>NZ_CP091110.1:0-255000 GCF_021560175.1 Neobacillus drentensis
TGCCGAACGATTAAATCACATCCCTGTCTGTCATATCTGATCAAGGCGCTTCCGCTTTTCTGGTTGTCTGGCTCCGGCGAACAGCGACAGGCACCTCCGCTTTTCTAGGCTGTGGATAAAATTTCGACATTATTTTTATTATCCACACATGATATTGACAGGTTTTACACAAACCATCAGCTTGTGGACAAATTTTACGCACAGAATGTTATAGTTGTGGATAAACTACGAAAAAGCATTGCACCTAAGGCAATTATTTGTTATTATATTTGTGTTTTCACTCTGAATAACTTCATCAACAGAAAAGTGTTATCCACAGATTGTGGATAACGTGTGGATAGTTTATCCTAGCATTCTGTAAAAACTTGTCCACAAGCGGTGGATATTGTCGAAACTCCACTTTATTTCCTTATTATAAGTTTTTCCACAATCACTGTTTTGTATATTTATAAATTAATAGGTTGTACTGCCGGTATAACCTATTTTTTCACGGAACATCGCCGTAAATAAATATTAGTTTGGAGTTAGACAGTAATAGAGAGAGTGTCTGTTATAATAAATGGTTTTATAAAATGAAAAAGGAGGGATACTAGTTGGAAAATATTGCGGATCTTTGGAATGCAGCGCTGGCCAATATCGAGAAAAAGATAAGCAAGCCAAGCTTTGACACCTGGCTTAAATCTACAAAAGCCCATTCCTTACAAGGCAATCTCCTGGTGATTACCGCTCCTAATGAATTTGCAAGGGACTGGCTAGAAGAGCGTTATTCTCAGTTAATCGCGGGGATCCTTTATGAAATAACCGGTGAAGAGCTATCTGTAAAGTTTATTATTCCGCAAAATCAAAATGACGCTGAAAATGACGTTCAGCTGCCGCCTAAAAAGGTTAAAAAAGATGATGATCATGTTGAATTCCCACAGGGGATCTTAAATCAAAAATATACTTTTGATACGTTTGTTATCGGATCTGGAAATCGATTTGCCCACGCTGCGTCACTAGCAGTAGCTGAAGCACCAGCGAAAGCTTATAATCCATTGTTTATTTATGGGGGAGTGGGACTCGGAAAAACACACTTAATGCACGCCATTGGCCATTATGTTCTTGATCATAATCCAGCTGCAAAAGTAGTTTATTTATCATCTGAAAAATTTACGAATGAATTCATTAACTCAATTCGTGATAATAAAGCAGAGAGTTTCCGCAATAAATATCGAAATGTCGATATCTTACTTATTGATGATATTCAGTTCTTGGCCGGAAAAGAATCGACGCAGGAAGAATTTTTCCATACCTTTAACGCCCTGCATGAGGAAAGCAAACAAATCATAATCTCAAGTGACCGCCCGCCAAGGGAAATTCCCACATTAGAAGACCGGCTTCGTTCACGATTTGAGTGGGGCTTAATCACGGATATCACTCCTCCTGATTTAGAAACGAGAATAGCGATTCTCCGTAAAAAAGCAAAGGCCGAAGGTTTAGATATTCCGAATGAAGTGATGCTATACATTGCAAATCAGATTGATTCGAACATCCGTGAGCTGGAAGGTGCACTCATTCGCGTGGTGGCTTATTCGTCTTTAATCAATAAAGATATCAATGCAGACCTTGCAGCCGAGGCATTAAAAGATATCATCCCAAGCTCAAAGCCAAAGGTGATTACCATTCATGAAATTCAAAAGGTTGTTGGGGAGCATTATAGTATTAAACTAGAGGACTTCAAAGCAAAAAAGCGGACAAAGTCTGTTGCCTTTCCACGGCAGATCGCGATGTACTTATCACGTGAATTAACCGATTATTCCTTGCCAAAAATAGGAGAGGAATTTGGCGGTCGTGACCATACAACCGTTATTCACGCACATGAAAAAATTTCAAAGCTCCTTCAAACCGATTCTATGTTTCAAAAACAAATGAAGGAATTACATGAGCTTTTAAAAATATAGTTCATTTTTTTTGTTTAAACTGTGAATAACTTCTTGGGATCTATACACAGTCTGTCCACATGTGGATAGGCTGTGTTTCTATTGAAAATCGCAGTTATCCACATACTAACAGGGCCTACTAGTACTTCTACTATTTTTTTAAAAAATAATATTATATGTAACAGCAATAAAAATATGCATAATACGGAGGATTAAAGGCGATGAAATTTATCATCCAGCGCGACCACTTAGTTCAAAGTGTTCAAGATGTAATGAAGGCTGTCACTTCTAGAACGACTATACCAATCTTAACGGGGATTAAAATAACAGCTTCAACTGAAGGAGTTACATTAACCGGCAGTGATTCAGACATATCGATTGAATCATTTATACCTAAAGAAGATGATGGAAATGAAATTGTGGAAGTCAGACAACCAGGTGCGATTGTCCTTCAAGCCAAATTTTTTAGTGAAATTGTTAAAAAGCTTCCTACCGATACGGTTGAAATAGAAGTTCTAGGATCGTTACAAACCGTTATTCGCTCTGGAAAGTCCGAATTTAATCTGAACGGTCTTGATGCAGAAGAATATCCACATCTTCCTCAAGTTGAGGAAAACAACAAATTTCACATTGCGACAGATCTGCTAAAAGCCATGATTCGTCAAACACACTTTGCGGTGTCCACCTCAGAAACACGCCCCATCTTGACAGGTGTAAACTGGCGGATTGAAAATGAAGAACTAACCTGTATTGCAACAGACAGCCATCGTCTTGCTTTACGAAAAGCTAAAATTGAATCAGAAAGTCATGAAAACTATAATGTGGTCATTCCTGGAAAAAGCTTAAATGAATTAAGTAAAATTATTGCTGATTCGAATGAATTAATAGATATTGTCATTACAGAGAATCAAATCTTATTCAAAGCGAAACACTTATTATTCTTCTCTAGATTATTAGAAGGAAACTATCCTGATACTTCAAGATTGATTCCTGAGGAAAGTAAAACAGATGTAACAGTGAATACCAAAGAGTTTCTACAAGCAATTGATCGTGCCTCCCTTTTAGCTCGTGAAGGAAGAAATAATGTTGTGAAACTGTCTACCATTGAGGGAGGAACAATTGAAATCTCATCCAATACCCCCGAAATTGGAAAGGTAGTGGAAGAAATTCAGAGCCAGTCCATAGACGGAGAAGAACTGAAGATCTCTTTTAGTGCAAAATATATGATGGATGCGCTAAAGGCCTTAGAAGGAACAGAAATTAAAGTAAGCTTTACCGGTGCAATGCGTCCGTTTGTTATTCGTCCACTTCATGACGAAACAATTTTGCAGCTTATATTGCCAGTTAGAACCTACTAAATAAAAGCAGTTTACAACCTATAAGCCACCATATTACTGGTGGCTTCTTTATGTGCTAAGGTTTGAGTTTACTGTGTTACTTCATCGCAGTACTAGACCGCTTACTTTTATTTTTTTCTAGTTTCCTTTGTGTCTGACTAATTTTTTTAGTAAAATAAAGTATTGGGACCATTTTTAGAAATGAGGATGAAAAGATGCCTGAAAAAATTAAATTGGATACCGAGTATATTACATTAGGGCAATTTTTGAAGCTGGCGGATGTAATCCAAACAGGCGGTATGGCCAAATGGTTTTTAAGCGAGCATGAAATATTTATCAATGGTGAGCAAGACCAAAGAAGAGGGAGAAAGCTTCGCGTTGGTGACAAAGTCCAAATAGCAGGGTACGGGGAATTTGTAATTAGCGAGTAGCTAAAGGATGTTGTTGCCATGTATATAGAAAAATTAGCACTTAAAGATTATCGGAACTATGACGAGTTATTCGTCGAGTTTGAAAATAAGGTAAATGTTATTTTGGGAGAAAATGCCCAAGGGAAAACCAATGTAATGGAATCTATTTATGTGTTAGCAATGGCCAAGTCACACCGAACGTCTAATGATAAAGAACTTATTCGCTGGGACCAGGAGTATGCTAAAATAGAAGGAAGGGTTCAAAAGCAGCACAGCTCCCTGCCCTTGCAGCTGATCATCTCAAAAAAAGGAAAAAAGGCAAAGCTGAACCATATTGAACAGCAAAAATTAAGCCAATATGTTGGAAACTTTAATGTAGTCATGTTTGCACCCGAGGATTTGAATATTGTAAAAGGCAGCCCTCAGGTACGAAGACGATTTATTGATATGGAAATTGGTCAGGTATCACCGATTTACTTACATGATATGAGTCAATATCAAAAAATACTTCAACAACGCAACCATTATTTAAAAATGATGCAAATCAAAAAACAAAGCGATCCAACCATGCTCGAGGTTTTAACCGAACAATTTATTGACATGGCTGTAAAGGTCGTTAAAAAAAGGTTTGAATTTCTGAGATTACTCGAAAATTGGGCTAAACCTATTCATCAAGGTATTTCAAGAGGCTTGGAAACACTTGAAATTATGTATAAACCTTCTGTAGAGGTATTAGAAGAACAAGATTTGTCGAAAATGATAGAAAGCTTTCAGGAAAAATTTTCTAAAGTGAGAGGCAGGGAAATAGAACGAGGAACTACCTTGTTTGGCCCGCATCGTGATGACGTATTGTTTTTCGTTAATGGAAGGGATGTTCAAACATACGGCTCCCAAGGGCAGCAACGTACAACGGCCCTCTCTGTTAAGCTGGCCGAAATTGAATTGATTCATAATGAAATTGGTGAATATCCAATTCTTTTGCTTGATGATGTTTTATCCGAATTAGATGATTACAGGCAATCCCATTTACTCAATACCATTCAAGGGAGAGTCCAGACATTTGTCACCACGACAAGTGTGGAAGGAATTGATCATCAGACATTAAAAGATGCTTCAACCTATATTGTGCAGGCAGGCACCATAAAGAAGGTTAATTGAGGTGGGTTAATGTATATTCACATCGGGGAAGATTTAAATATTAGGGCGGAAGAAATTATTTCAATATTAGATAAAGAAAGTGCCAATCAATCACCATTGGTCAATGAATTTTTGAAAAAACAAAGCGAAAAAGCCATTAACTTGTCTAAAAACCCCTATAAATCAGTCATTATTACATATGACAAGGTTTATTTATCCCCCATTGCTTCAGGAACATTAAAGAAACGTTCAAATCAAATGAGTATACATGAATTTTAATATAAATCTTTATTTTTATAATTTAGTTAGAGATATTTTTGTCAGAAGGTGTAGGTGAACAAGTATGACTTTGGAACAAAAAGCAGTAGAGGGAGCATACGGCGCTGATCAAATTCAAGTTCTTGAGGGGCTTGAAGCAGTACGGAAAAGACCGGGTATGTATATTGGTTCAACAAGCGGAAAAGGTCTGCATCATCTTGTTTGGGAAATAGTTGATAATAGTATTGATGAGGCACTGGCAGGCTACTGTGATGAAATTAATGTCATTATTGAAGAAGATAATAGTATCACGGTAAAGGACAATGGCCGTGGAATCCCAGTTGATATTCAAGAAAAAATGGGCAGACCAGCGGTCGAAGTAATCATGACTGTACTTCACGCGGGTGGAAAGTTTGGCGGCGGAGGCTATAAGGTTTCCGGCGGTTTGCATGGTGTAGGTGCATCGGTTGTTAATGCTCTTTCTACCAAACTTGAAGTTAATGTTCATCGTGACGGTAAAATTTATCAGATTATTTTTGAACGAGGAGCAGTAGTTTCTGAACTAAAGGTAATTGGAACTACTGACAAAACCGGAACGATCACCCATTTTAAACCAGATGGTGAGATCTTTACGGAAACATTAGTTTATGAATATGATATTCTTGCTACTCGTTTACGTGAGCTTGCCTTTCTTAACAGAGGAATCAAAATCTCAATTGAGGATAAACGTGAAGAAAATAAACGGAATGAATATCACTATGAGGGTGGTATTAAATCGTATGTTGAACATCTAAATCGTACAAAAGAAGTAGTCCATGATGAGCCCATCTACATGGAAGGAGAAAAAGACGGCATTAGTGTGGAAGTCGCACTCCAATACAACGAGGGCTATACAGAAAATATTTACTCTTTTGCAAATAATATTCATACCTATGAAGGCGGTACACATGAATCAGGTTTTAAAACCGCTTTAACAAGAGTAATTAATGATTATGCTAGAAAAAATGGCATATTCAAGGAAAGTGATCCAAATCTTTCCGGTGAGGATGTACGTGAAGGCATTACAGCGATTGTTTCAATCAAACACCCTGATCCTCAATTTGAAGGACAAACCAAAACAAAGCTTGGAAATTCAGAAGTCAGAGCGATTACTGATACCGTTTTTGCAAGTACCTTTGATAAATTTTTATTAGAGAATCCAACCGTGGCAAGAAAAATCGTTGATAAAGGATTGATGGCATCAAGGGCAAGACTTGCTGCTAAGAAGGCTAGGGAATTAACTCGCCGCAAAAGTGCCTTAGAGGTTTCCAGTCTGCCTGGGAAATTAGCAGATTGTTCTTCAAAGGATCCTTCAGAGAGTGAATTGTACATCGTAGAGGGTGACTCTGCCGGCGGGTCAGCAAAGCAAGGACGTGATCGTCATTTCCAAGCCATTCTACCGTTGCGCGGAAAAATTCTTAATGTGGAAAAAGCACGTTTAGATAGAATTCTGTCTAACAATGAAGTCAGAGCAATGATTACGGCAATAGGAACAGGAATTGGGGAAGATTTTGATATTTCCAAGGCTCGTTACCATAAAGTGGTCATTATGACAGATGCCGATGTGGATGGTGCTCATATTCGTACCCTTCTTTTAACGTTCTTTTACCGCTTTATGAGAAAAATTTTAGAAGCTGGTTATGTTTATATTGCCCAGCCGCCTCTTTACAAGGTACAGCAGGGCAAACGAATTGAGTACGCTTATAATGATAAAGAACTCGAGCGGATATTTGCAGAACTGCCAGCTGCACCGAAGCCTAATATCCAACGATATAAAGGTTTAGGAGAAATGAATCCTGAACAATTATGGGAGACAACGATGGATCCTGCTAATAGAAGTATGCTCCAAGTAAGTCTTGAAGATGCAATTGAAGCAGACGAGACCTTTGATATGTTAATGGGTGAGAAGGTTGAACCACGTCGTAACTTCATTGAAGAAAACGCACAATACGTAAAGAATTTAGATATATAAAAAGCGGAGGGAGGTAGGTAATATGACTGAAACACCTAATTCAAAAGTAAGCGAAATTAATATTAGTCAGGAAATGAAATCATCCTTTCTTGACTATGCGATGAGTGTTATTGTTTCTCGTGCCCTTCCAGATGTTCGAGATGGGTTAAAACCAGTTCATCGCCGTATTTTATATGCCATGCATGACCTTGGCATCCATGCAGACAAACCATATAAAAAGTCTGCTCGTATCGTTGGGGATGTTATCGGTAAATATCACCCGCATGGTGATTCTGCTGTATATGAAACAATGGTCCGGATGGCACAGAATTTTAACTACCGTTATATGCTCGTAGATGGACATGGAAACTTTGGGTCTGTTGATGGAGACTCAGCGGCCGCAATGCGTTATACAGAATCAAGAATGTCCAAAATCTCGATGGAACTACTAAGAGATTTAAATAAAGATACCATTGATTACCAAGATAACTATGATGGTGAAGAAAGAGAGCCGGTTGTGCTGCCGGCCCGATTCCCAAACCTTCTAGTAAATGGAACAACCGGGATTGCCGTAGGTATGGCAACCAATATCCCGCCGCACCAATTAGGGGAAGTGATTGATGGGGTATTAGCAGTAAGCCGCGAACCTGAAATCACTATCCAAGAATTAATGGAAATCATTCCAGGTCCAGACTTTCCAACAGGCGGGATTATTATTGGCCGTAGTGGAATTAGAAAAGCATATGAAACAGGCCGTGGCTCGATTACCATCCGTGCTAAAGTGGAGATTGAACAGAAATCCAACGGTAAAGAAGTCATAATCGTTAATGAAATACCATATCAAGTAAATAAAGCAAGGTTAATTGAAAAAATTGCCGAACTTGCCCGTGATAAAAAAATTGAAGGTATCACCGACCTTAGAGATGAATCCGACCGCCGCGGGATGCGGATTGTCATTGAGGTCCGTAAAGATGCAAATGCAAATGTACTTTTAAATAATTTATATAAGCAAACAGCTTTGCAAACCAGCTTTGGGATCAACACATTAGCACTAGTTGATGGACAGCCAAAAGTGTTAAGCTTAAAGCAGTGTTTAGTTTATTATTTAGATCATCAAAAAGTGGTCATTCGCCGGAGAACGCAATTTGAATTAAACAAAGCAGAAGCCCGTGCACATATTCTGGAAGGATTAAGAATTGCACTTGATAATTTAGATGCTGTCATTACCCTGATTCGAGGCTCACGTACAACGGATATTGCACGTGAAGGCTTAATGACCCAGTTTAATCTTTCTGAAAAACAGGCCCAAGCCATTCTTGATATGCGTTTACAGCGTTTAACGGGATTAGAAAGAGAAAAGATTGAGGAAGAATTTCAAAGTTTAATGAAGCTAATTGCTGAACTAAAAGCGATTTTAGCTGATGAAGAAAAGATTCTTGATATTATCCGAGAAGAATTATTAGAAATTAAGGAACGTTTTAATGATAAGCGCCGGACGGAAATTGTCATGGGCGGAATTGAAAATATTGAAGACGAGGATTTAATTCCACGTGAAAATATCGTTATTTCGTTAACTCACAATGGATATATTAAACGGCTCCCAGTGTCCACTTATCGCGCGCAGAGACGAGGCGGACGAGGAATACAAGGAATGGGAACGAATGAGGATGACTTTGTTGAACATCTAATTACTACTTCATCCCATGATACGATTTTATTCTTTACCAATAAAGGTAAGGTTTATCGTTCTAAAGGTTATGAGATACCAGAATACAGCAGGACAGCTAAAGGACTTCCAATTATAAATATGCTTGGTATCGAAAAAGGTGAATGGATCAATGCCATTATCCCTGTAGATGAATTTGTGGACGATTGGTTCTTATTCTTCACAACGAAGGAAGGGGTCTCAAAGCGTTCACCACTTTCATCTTTTGCTCATATCCGCAACAATGGGCTGATCGCCTTAAGTCTGCGCGAAGGGGATGAACTAATCTCTGTTCGTCTGACTGATGGGACAAAACATATTATTATTGGTACTAAAAAAGGTATGCTAATCCACTTTCCAGAGACGGATGTTCGATCAATGGGACGTACTGCAACAGGGGTCAAAGGGATTACACTTGACTCAGATGATGAAGTAGTGGGTATGGAAGTAATAGAAGAAGATAACGATGTATTAATTGTAACTAAAAATGGCTATGGAAAACGTACCCCTGCATCTGAGTACCGGATTCAAGGCCGTGGTGGTAAAGGAATCAAAACCTGCCATGTCACAGAGAAAAACGGTAATCTAGTCTCCATGAGAGCTGTAACTGGTGAAGAAGATCTTATGCTGATTACAACCGGTGGTGTGTTAATCCGGACCGATGTTGCAGGTATTTCACAGATGGGTCGAAATACACAGGGTGTTAAACTGATCAGTCTAAAAGAAAGTGAAAACGAATTTGTTGCAACCGTAGCAAAGGTTGAAAAAGAAGAGGAACTAGAGCAAACAGCTGAAGATGCCTTAGATGATAGCAATGAGGCAGTCCTCGATGAAGGTCAACATGGCAGCCTACCTGAAGGTGAAGAATAATTTTGATTAAGAGGGGCACTTTACAAGTGCTCCTCAGATTGTAGACAAAAGGCATCCGGATGTGCCAATCTGGGTGTCTTTTTGTTGTTTTTTTGCTCGTAAGAGCAAAAGTTAGGCCTATCCTATGCTTATTGCTACGCCATTTCTGGACTTATCCAAGTCCAATTGGCCATCTTTTTTAAATTCATGGCTGCAAAAGTAAGCATCGCTTGCATGGACAATTTTTTTAGGCCTCTTAAGGTTGTCCAACGCATACCATGCTTTTCCTTGGCATCTGCAAAAACACGTTCAATGGTTTCTTTGCGTTTTGCGTAAATGCTTTTATTCTCTTGTGTCGAACGAAGATATTCGGCTTCTTCTATATGGTGTTCCCAGACATGACGCTGAATGAGTTTTTTATGTTCCTTACTCTGCGTGCATTTTGAAAGTAAGGGACATTTTTCACATTCAATCGGATTAGAGAAGTATTGACGGTAGCCTTCCTTCGTCGTAGTTGCATACTTCAATACTTGTCCTTGCGGACAGATATAACAATCGTAGTATTCATCATAAACATATTCATATTTTTTCATGTACCCCTCTTTCGTACGAGGGCGAGTATAAGGTAAAGCAGGTGTCATATCATTTTCAAATATGTATTGGGCAATAGCAGGTGTTTTATATCCAGCATCAGCAGCAACAGCAGAAGGTTTTCCTTGTTTCTCGATTACCTTTTCCAATAGTGGTTCGAAAATGACACTATCATGGACATTCCCAGGAGTTACAATTGCCCCTAATACAAAACCATTTCGATCAGCGGCCGCATGGAATGAGTATGCGAACTGTTTCGTACGCTCGTCTTTTACGTAATAACCACTCTCAGGGTCAGTAGTACTTTTTTTTATTTCCTTAAATTCCTCTTTCTCAAACTTATCTGGTGGAAATGGCTTTTTATCATGTTCTTCACGGTCTTTATTAATCTCTTCTTGTAGTCTTGCTTCGTATGCTTTCGTTTCTTTTCTAACTAATTTCTTCTCGAATTTATGTTTATTTGCACTTGCTTTTACATGGGTTGAATCTATAAATACATGCTCGCTACTAATCAATTTCTTATCAGAGGCTTCCTTCAAAATACGATAGAAGATCTGTTCAAATAAATCTGTATCTTTAAAACGTCGTTCGTAATTTTTACCGAAGGTAGAGAAGTGAGGCACTTTATCATAAAATCCAAAGCCTAAGAACCAACGATAAGCCAAATTTGTTTCGATTTCTTCAATAGTTCTTCGCATAGATCGAATACCGAAGGTGTATTGGATGAATGCCATCTTAATTAATATCACAGGATCAATGCTTGGGCGTCCTCTTTCAGTAGAATACATTTCTTGAACCAGGGGATAGATAAATGAAAAATCAATAGAAGCTTCTAACTTGCGTACTAAATGGTTGGCCGGCACAAGTTGTTCTAAAGCTATCATTTCTAATTGGTCACGATTTATCTGTGTATTCTTACTTAACATCTTATCCACCTCAAAAAAATTATCTATATCCCAATTATACAAAAAAGACTGCCTACAAACCCTTAATTTTTTCGGATTTGTCGACAGTCTGAGGGGCACTTTACAAGTGCTCCTTTTATTATGACCAAGATTTGAGTATTATATGAAACCTAAAAATTATTAAAAAAATTATTGACTTCACTTAATATGGGTGGTATATTTATAAAGTCGCTTCGGGGCGATGGTTGTTCTTTGAAAACTAAACAAACAAAAACGTCAACAAACAATAATATTAGTTTCTACTATGAAACTAAGCCAACGTAACAAAATGAGCTAATCAACTTTCATGGAGAGTTTGATCCTGGCTCAGGACGAACGCTGGCGGCGTGCCTAATACATGCAAGTCGAGCGAATCAATAGGAGCTTGCTCCTGTTGGTTAGCGGCGGACGGGTGAGTAACACGTGGGCAACCTGCCTGTAAGACTGGGATAACACCGGGAAACCGGTGCTAATACCGGATAATCCTTTTCCTCTCATGAGGAAAAGCTGAAAGTCGGTTTCGGCTGACACTTACAGATGGGCCCGCGGCGCATTAGCTAGTTGGTGAGGTAACGGCTCACCAAGGCGACGATGCGTAGCCGACCTGAGAGGGTGATCGGCCACACTGGGACTGAGACACGGCCCAGACTCCTACGGGAGGCAGCAGTAGGGAATCTTCCACAATGGACGAAAGTCTGATGGAGCAACGCCGCGTGAGCGATGAAGGCCTTCGGGTCGTAAAGCTCTGTTGTTAGGGAAGAACAAGTACCGGAGTAACTGCCGGTACCTTGACGGTACCTAACCAGAAAGCCACGGCTAACTACGTGCCAGCAGCCGCGGTAATACGTAGGTGGCAAGCGTTGTCCGGAATTATTGGGCGTAAAGCGCGCGCAGGCGGTCCTTTAAGTCTGATGTGAAAGCCCACGGCTCAACCGTGGAGGGTCATTGGAAACTGGGGGACTTGAGTGCAGAAGAGGAAAGCGGAATTCCACGTGTAGCGGTGAAATGCGTAGAGATGTGGAGGAACACCAGTGGCGAAGGCGGCTTTCTGGTCTGTAACTGACGCTGAGGCGCGAAAGCGTGGGGAGCAAACAGGATTAGATACCCTGGTAGTCCACGCCGTAAACGATGAGTGCTAAGTGTTAGGGGGTTTCCGCCCCTTAGTGCTGCAGCTAACGCATTAAGCACTCCGCCTGGGGAGTACGGCCGCAAGGCTGAAACTCAAAGGAATTGACGGGGGCCCGCACAAGCGGTGGAGCATGTGGTTTAATTCGAAGCAACGCGAAGAACCTTACCAGGTCTTGACATCCTCTGACACTCCTAGAGATAGGACTTTCCCCTTCGGGGGACAGAGTGACAGGTGGTGCATGGTTGTCGTCAGCTCGTGTCGTGAGATGTTGGGTTAAGTCCCGCAACGAGCGCAACCCTTGTTCTTAGTTGCCAGCATTCAGTTGGGCACTCTAAGGAGACTGCCGGTGACAAACCGGAGGAAGGTGGGGATGACGTCAAATCATCATGCCCCTTATGACCTGGGCTACACACGTGCTACAATGGATGGTACAAAGGGCAGCAAAGCCGCGAGGCCTAGCCAATCCCATAAAACCATTCTCAGTTCGGATTGTAGGCTGCAACTCGCCTACATGAAGCCGGAATCGCTAGTAATCGCGGATCAGCATGCCGCGGTGAATACGTTCCCGGGCCTTGTACACACCGCCCGTCACACCACGAGAGTTTGTAACACCCGAAGTCGGTGGGGTAACCGTAAGGAGCCAGCCGCCTAAGGTGGGACAGATGATTGGGGTGAAGTCGTAACAAGGTAGCCGTATCGGAAGGTGCGGCTGGATCACCTCCTTTCTAAGGATAATGCAGTCCTTATGGACTGATAAAAGGTTGACTGTTTTTTGTTTGTTTAGTTTTGAGAGTGCAACTCTCTCTATTTTATGGTATGGGCCTATAGCTCAGCTGGTTAGAGCGCACGCCTGATAAGCGTGAGGTCGATGGTTCGAGTCCATTTAGGCCCACCATACTTCATAATGGGGTCTTAGCTCAGCTGGGAGAGCGCCTGCTTTGCACGCAGGAGGTCAGGGGTTCGATCCCCCTAGACTCCACCAATAACGTTTTTTTAACGTTGAAAATTTGTTCTTTGAAAACTAGATAATCGTATAGAAGAAACCAAGTAAAAACCGAGTAAAATCGCCATTTTAGTTTTTTCTCTCAATTAATTAGAGTAAAACCTTTTAGGTTAAGTTAGAAAGGGCGCACGGTGAATGCCTTGGCACTAGGAGCCGATGAAGGACGGGACTAACACCGATATGCTTCGGGGAGCTGTAAGTAAGCTTTGATCCGGAGATTTCCGAATGGGGGAACCCGCTGTTCGTAATGGAACAGTATCTTTACCTGAATACATAGGGTATTGATGGCAGACCCGGGGAACTGAAACATCTAAGTACCCGGAGGAAGAGAAAGCAAACGCGATTCCCTAAGTAGCGGCGAGCGAAACGGGATTAGCCCAAACCAAGAGGCTTGCCTCTTGGGGTTGTAGGACACTCAACATGGAGTTACAAAGGAACGGGGTAGATGAAGCGGTCTGGAAAGACCCGTCATAGAAGGTAAAAACCCTGTAGTTGAAACTTCGTTCCCTCCTGAGTGGATCCTGAGTACGGCCGGACACGTGAAATCCGGTCGGAAGCAGGGAGGACCATCTCCCAAGGCTAAATACTCCCTAGTGACCGATAGTGAACCAGTACCGTGAGGGAAAGGTGAAAAGCACCCCGGAAGGGGAGTGAAATAGTTCCTGAAACCGTGTGCCTACAAGTAGTTAGAGCCCGTTAATGGGTGATAGCGTGCCTTTTGTAGAATGAACCGGCGAGTTACGATTACATGCAAGGTTAAGTTGAAGAGACGGAGCCGCAGCGAAAGCGAGTCTGAATAGGGCGATTGAGTATGTGGTCGTAGACCCGAAACCAGGTGATCTACCCATGTCCAGGGTGAAGTCCAGGTAACACTGGATGGAGGCCCGAACCCACGCACGTTGAAAAGTGCGGGGATGAGGTGTGGGTAGCGGAGAAATTCCAATCGAACTTGGAGATAGCTGGTTCTCTCCGAAATAGCTTTAGGGCTAGCCTCACGTAGTTAGAGTCTTGGAGGTAGAGCACTGTTTGGACTAGGGGCCCTCATCGGGTTACCGAATTCAGACAAACTCCGAATGCCAAAGACTTATCCGTGGGAGTCAGACTGCGAGTGATAAGATCCGTAGTCAAAAGGGAAACAGCCCAGACCACCAGCTAAGGTCCCAAAGTATACGTTAAGTGGAAAAGGATGTGGAGTTGCTTAGACAACCAGGATGTTGGCTTAGAAGCAGCCACCATTTAAAGAGTGCGTAATAGCTCACTGGTCGAGTGACTCTGCGCCGAAAATGTACCGGGGCTAAACGTATCACCGAAGCTGTGGATTGACATCTACGATGTCAGTGGTAGGAGAGCGTTCTAAGGGCGTTGAAGCTAGACCGTAAGGACTGGTGGAGCGCTTAGAAGTGAGAATGCCGGTATGAGTAGCGAAAGATGAGTGAGAATCTCATCCACCGAATGCCTAAGGTTTCCTGAGGAAGGCTCGTCCGCTCAGGGTTAGTCGGGACCTAAGCCGAGGCCGAAAGGCGTAGGCGATGGACAACAGGTTGATATTCCTGTACCACCAAAGAATCGTTTGAGTGATGGGGGGACGCAGGAGGATAGGGTAAGCGCGCTGTTGGATATGCGCGTCTAAGCAGTTAGGCTGAGAAGCAGGAAAATCCGCTTCTCGTGAAGGCTGAGCTGTGACAGCGAGGGAAATTTAGTACCGAAGTTCCTGATTCCACACTGCCAAGAAAAGCCTCTAGCGAGATTCAAGGTGCCCGTACCGCAAACCGACACAGGTAGGCGAGGAGAGAATCCTAAGGTGAGCGAGAGAACTCTCGTTAAGGAACTCGGCAAAATGACCCCGTAACTTCGGGAGAAGGGGTGCTCTTTGGGGTTCATAGCCTCGAAGAGCCGCAGTGAATAGGCCCAGGCGACTGTTTAGCAAAAACACAGGTCTCTGCGAAGCCGCAAGGCGAAGTATAGGGGCTGACGCCTGCCCGGTGCTGGAAGGTTAAGAGGAGGGGTTAGCGCAAGCGAAGCTCTGAATCGAAGCCCCAGTAAACGGCGGCCGTAACTATAACGGTCCTAAGGTAGCGAAATTCCTTGTCGGGTAAGTTCCGACCCGCACGAAAGGCGTAACGATCTGGGCACTGTCTCAACGAGAGACTCGGTGAAATTATAGTACCTGTGAAGATGCAGGTTACCCGCGACAGGACGGAAAGACCCCGTGGAGCTTTACTGTAGCCTGATATTGAATTTTGGTACAGCTTGTACAGGATAGGTAGGAGCCTGAGAAGCCGGAGCGCCAGCTTCGGTGGAGGCGTCGGTGGGATACTACCCTGGCTGTATTGAAATTCTAACCCGCACCCCTGATCGGGGTGGGAGACAGTGTCAGGTGGGCAGTTTGACTGGGGCGGTCGCCTCCTAAAGAGTAACGGAGGCGCCCAAAGGTTCCCTCAGAATGGTTGGAAATCATTCGTAGAGTGTAAAGGCACAAGGGAGCTTGACTGCGAGACCTACAAGTCGAGCAGGGACGAAAGTCGGGCTTAGTGATCCGGTGGTTCCGCATGGAAGGGCCATCGCTCAACGGATAAAAGCTACCCCGGGGATAACAGGCTTATCTCCCCCAAGAGTCCACATCGACGGGGAGGTTTGGCACCTCGATGTCGGCTCATCGCATCCTGGGGCTGTAGTCGGTCCCAAGGGTTGGGCTGTTCGCCCATTAAAGCGGTACGCGAGCTGGGTTCAGAACGTCGTGAGACAGTTCGGTCCCTATCCGTCGTGGGCGCAGGAAATTTGAGAGGAGCTGTCCTTAGTACGAGAGGACCGGGATGGACGCACCGCTGGTGTACCAGTTGTCTTGCCAAAGGCATCGCTGGGTAGCTATGTGCGGACGGGATAAGTGCTGAAAGCATCTAAGCATGAAGCCCCCCTCAAGATGAGATTTCCCATAGCGTCAAGCTAGTAAGATCCCTGAAAGATGATCAGGTTGATAGGTCAGAGGTGGAAGCGTGGCGACATGTGGAGCTGACTGATACTAATCGATCGAGGACTTAACCATAGTTATAAGCGAACTCGTTTTTACAACATTTCTTCTACATTATCTAGTTTTGAGAGAATGATCTCTTAATTTAATAAGTCTGGTAATTAAGGCGAGAAGGTCACACCCGTTCCCATACCGAACACGGAAGTTAAGCTTCTCAGCGCCGATGGTAGTTGGGACTTTGTCCCTGTGAGAGTAGGACGTTGCCAGGCATGTTTAGGACAATCCGGAAGGATTGTCCTTTTTTGTGTTCTAAGAAATTATAGATTTACTACTTGCGGCTAACTTTTTACAGGGTTAGATATGTCCAGCTCCAGCGCCTAGCCCCTCGATGGTCCACAGTCAATCCGTCTAAAAGGTTAAAGAGCAACCTTTCAGCCGGCTCGTCTTATGCTTGGCTACATAAAGCTATCGCTTTCTGTACGCATTAAGGGCGACTAGCATTTGACCTTGCTTTCACCGGTCAGTCGACAAGTCGCCCTATATCGGGGCTAACCAAGGCGCTTGTGCTTTTGTTCTTTTATTTCATAAGAAATTGAAAAATTAAAAAGGGACCCTTTTTCATGGTGATTTCTAGAAAAGATTTAATAAATGGGTAATCCCGGTTGGGCATCATTTTTGTTAACTCACTCCACCATTCCGTTTCATAGCGGGCAATCATACTTAGGTTATATAATAAAAGATAGTGAACAAGCAGCTCTGGAAAATGAATAAAACTTCCTTTAACGAGTGGGAGTGTGTAACTACTGTTCTCTAAGTCAAAGCATAATGGTGAGATATCAGAAGAAAATTCCTCTTTGGTATAAAAGGCAAGCTCCCCATCAATAAACTCCACACTATTTTTGAATTTTGATGTAAAAAATTCCTTAAATCTGCTTTCTGTCATATGATAAGTATCCAATACATATTCAGGGATAATCAATTTATTATCCTGTTGAGCTAAATTGGCAAATGTCTTTTTCCCTTCAACGATAAAGAATAAGTCATTTAATTCAGGTATAAGCTGTAATAATTCTTCCATAATGGCTTTTTCACCTTCTAATTGTTTCATGTGGAACATTTTTTCAGACATAAAGGGAAAGAGACCGTTTTTTTGAAATTTTACCTCATCATGGAAGAAGAGATAATTTTGCTTTTTTCTTTTCCTAGTTGAAACACCATGCGCTAGTACAGCGGTTGTTTCCGGATAAGAAGGATCTATCGTTAAGATACAAGCTTTAATTAAATGGACAAGTCCATAGAAAAGTAAAATTGGTTTTAAAATGAGTGGCGACTTTTCTGCTTGATCATAATATATTTGTCCATGTTCGAGATAATAGAGAAAGGCGTATCCATTTTCATAGCTTTTTTGTTCTGGATTATCGATATTTCGCTTTTGGTAGCAGGTTTTTAAATACCTTTGACAGTAGTCAGCGGAAAAAAAACAGGAATAGTTTTCCCAACCTTTGTAGTTCATCACTAAATTATCACCTTTTTCTGAAAAATCAATTAAATATTTATTCCTTGACAGTATTTTGTCCAATTGATAAAGTACAAATAATATTTTTTGTCCTGGAGGGCTGTTAAAAATGTGGGAAAATAAATTTGCAAAAGAAGGTTTAACGTTTGATGATGTATTGTTAATTCCGGGTAAATCAGAGGTATTGCCCAAAGATGTCAACCTGCAAGTAGAATTATCGCCGAGTGTAAAACTTAATATTCCAATTATCAGCGCTGGAATGGACACTGTAACAGAATCAGAAATGGCTATTTCAATTGCCCGCCAAGGCGGCTTAGGAATCATCCACAAGAATATGACCATTGAACAGCAGGCAGAACAAGTAGAAAAGGTCAAAAGATCAGAAAGCGGAGTTATAACTGATCCCTTTTTCCTAACCCCTGAACATCAAGTGTTTGATGCGGAGCATTTGATGGGTAAGTATCGAATTTCTGGTGTCCCGATTGTCAATAATATGCAGGACCAAAAGCTAATTGGGATCATTACCAACCGTGACCTTCGTTTTATTCAGGATCAAGATTATTCTTTTAAAATCTCAGATGTAATGACAAAGGAAAATCTTGTAACAGCCCCAGTCGGAACAACATTAAAAGAAGCAGAAAAAATACTTCAAAAGCATAAGATTGAAAAGCTTCCTCTAGTAAATGAAGACGGCGTATTAAAAGGGTTAATCACAATTAAAGACATCGAAAAAGTAATTGAATTCCCTAACTCTGCAAAAGACAGACAGGGTCGTCTACTTGCTGGCGGAGCTGTAGGGGTAACAAAGGATACGATGAAGCGTGTTGAAGCTCTAGTAGCAGCAAATGTCGATGCTATTGTTATTGATACAGCTCATGGGCATTCTAAAGGCGTTCTTGACATGGTGAAGGAAATTAGAAGTGCATATCCTGACTTAACCATTATTGCCGGGAATGTCGCAACAGCTGAAGCGACAAAAGACTTAATTGAAGCAGGTGCCGATGTAGTAAAGGTTGGAATTGGACCTGGATCTATTTGTACAACAAGAGTAGTAGCAGGGGTAGGAGTACCGCAAATAACAGCTGTCTATGATTGTGCAACTGAAGCAATGAAGCATGGAAAAACAATTATTGCTGATGGCGGGATTAAATATTCTGGAGATATTGTAAAGGCCTTGGCAGCGGGCGGACATGCCGTCATGCTTGGAAGCTTATTGGCCGGGGTATCAGAGAGTCCGGGTGAGACAGAAATCTTCCAAGGACGCCGTTTTAAGGTGTATAGAGGCATGGGTTCGGTCGCAGCGATGGAAAAGGGTTCAAAAGACCGTTATTTCCAAGAGGATAATAAAAAGTTTGTTCCTGAAGGAATTGAAGGGCGGATTCCATATAAAGGACCATTAGCTGAGACAATTTACCAGCTTATTGGCGGCATACGTTCAGGTATGGGCTATTGTGGAACAAAAGATCTTCAAGATTTAAGAACAAAAGCACAATTTATTAAGATGACAGGTGCTGGTCTGAAAGAAAGTCATCCACACGATGTTCAAATTACCAAAGAGGCACCAAATTATTCATTATAAATTTTCCAAACAGAGAGGTGATCCTTCTCTGTTTTTATTATGAAAAATTTCCTAGTAAATTTTAAGAGAATTTTAATCATTTGCCAAAGAATGGTTCAATGCTCATTCTATGATTTACTAGGCAGGTATGATAAAATATTCAAAGTGTATAAATTCCTTGGAGGGCGTGTAATAGTGAACAAACATCTTTATCAAAAATATATTGCCAGTGCATTGGCAATGATTATGTTTTTTAGCGTTTTTGCTGGTGTACATAAGGCCCATGCAGAAGCAGCTTTAAATGTGAATGCAGATGGAGCCATTTTAGTAGATGGAAAAACAGGTAAAGTTTTATATGAAAAAAATGCTGATAGTGTACTAGGAATTGCTAGTATGACCAAAATGATGACTGAATATATCTTACTTGACTCTGTTAAAAAGGGAAAAGTCAAATGGGATCAAGAGTACAGGGTAAGTGATCTTGTTTATAAAATCTCTCAGCGCCGTGACCTTTCCAATGTACCATTACGGGCAGATGGCACCTATAAAGTACGAGAATTATATCAAGCTATGGCGATTTACTCTGCCAATGCTGCCACCATCGCGCTTGCAGAAATTATGGGCGGTTCAGAAACAAACTTTGTAAAAATGATGAATGATAAAGCAAAGAGCTTAGGCTTAAAGGATTATAAATTTGTTAACTCAACAGGTTTAAATAATCGTGACTACAAAGGTTTGCATCCAAAAGGAACAGGTGCAGAGGATGAAAATGTGATGTCATCCCGGGCAGTTGCGAAATTGGCTTTTCATTTAATAAATGATTTCCCGGATGTGCTAAAAACAGCGAGCACACCGAAAATGGTCTTTCGTGAAGGAACAACTGATCAAATTAATATGATTAACTGGAACTGGATGCTTCCATCACTAGATTATGGTTACCAAGGAATGGACGGGCTTAAAACGGGGACTACTGACTTTGCAGGCTATTGCTTTACCGGAACAGCTAGCCGTGATGGAAAACGATTTATTACTGTCGTGCAAAATGCAAAGGATGCCTCTGGGCAACAGGGGGGATATAAAGCCCGCTTTGAAGAAACTAGAAAAATGATGGATTATGCATTTAGTAACTATACGAATGTAAAACTTGTTCCAAAACACTTCCAAGTAAAAGGACAGAAAACATTACCAGTCCTTAAAGGAAAAGACGATCAAGTAAAGATATACACTAAATCCGCCATTAATATGATTGTTCTTAATGGTGAAGAGAAAAACTATCAACCGGTTCTGGTTTTAGATAAAAATAAAGTTAACAAAAAGGGTGAATTGACCGCACCGATTAAAAAAGGTGAAAAAATCGGTTATGTGACCCTAAAACCGAAGAATAACGAAAAGGTTAGTTTCTTAACTGCTGAGGGGCAGAAGAAAGCACAAGCGGATGTTGTCGCTGCTCAGGATGTTGAAAAAGCCAACTGGTTTGTCTTAATGATGCGCGGAATTGGCAATTTCTTCGGGGATGTATTTCATGGCATCGGTACAACCATTAAAGGTTGGTTTTAACTAAAAAAGCTTAATCTCCGTTTAGCAACGGATGGATTGGATTGAGGATTCTTGTCTTGACAGGAATCCCCTTTTTTTATTAAATGATAAGAGAAACAAAGGCCAAATAATTTGTTTAATTCAGTTGCATTTGGTTCATAATTATAGTAAATTATAAAACAAATCAATAATGAAAAAGCAATGAGAGGAACTAGTAACAAGAACATCACACTAAAGAGAGCCGGTGTCTGGTGTAAACCGGTGTGTGACCCTTGCGAATCCCTCCTCGAGCAAGGTACAGAACACCTGTTTGGTAAGTAAGTACTTTCGGTAAAAACCGTTACATTCTTTCGAGGTGGGCAGCCTATGCTGTCAACCAGGGTGGTATCGCGACTAACTCTCGTCCCTGTATTTGGGGCGGGAGTTTTTTTATTTGGCTCATCAGCGCTGGATAGTTTTTTAATTAAAAAAGGAGTGTCGACAGATGTTAGATATTAAAGTATTAAGAGCAAACTTTGCTGAAGTAAAAGAAAAGCTTCAGCATCGAGGTGAAGATTTAACAGACCTAGGACGATTTGAGGATTTGGATGTAAAAAGACGCGAGCTCATCGTTGAAACAGAAAAATTAAAAAGCCGCAAAAATGAAGTCTCACAGCAAGTGGCCGCACTAAAGCGTGAAAAAAAGGATGCCGACCATTTAATTACGGAAATGCGTGAAGTTGGCGATCAAATAAAAGTCCTAGATGACGAACTGCGCGGAGTAGAAGAAACATTAGAGCTGTTACTCCTAAGTATTCCAAATATTCCACATGAAAGTGTACCAATCGGAGAAACTGAGGACGATAACATTGAAATCAGAAAATGGGGCCAAGTGCGCGAATTTGACTTTGAAGCAAAGCCGCACTGGGACGTTGCAGACGAACTAGGGATCCTTGACTTCGAGCGGGCAGGAAAGGTGACTGGAAGCCGTTTTGTCTTTTATAAGGGACTTGGAGCCCGCTTAGAACGGGCCTTAATCAGCTTCATGCTAGACCTGCATGTTGATGAGCATGGATACACCGAAATATTACCGCCTTACTTAGTCAATCGAACAAGTATGACAGGAACAGGGCAGCTGCCAAAGTTTGAAGAGGATGCTTTCTTAATCGAAAATGAAGATTATTTCCTCATTCCTACTGCTGAAGTACCTGTTACAAACTATCACCGCGATGAAATTCTAAGTGGTGAAGACCTTCCGATTCGTTTTGCTGCGTATAGTGCTTGTTTCCGTTCTGAAGCAGGTTCTGCAGGACGCGATACAAGAGGATTGATCCGTCAGCATCAATTTAATAAAGTTGAGCTTGTAAAGTTTGTGAAACCGGAAGATTCTTATGAGGAACTAGAAAAGCTGACCCATGATGCGGAGCGTGTGCTGCAGCTGCTTGAACTGCCATACCGTGTATTAAGCATGTGTACAGGGGACCTGGGCTTTACCGCTGCCAAGAAATATGATATTGAAGTATGGATTCCAAGTTACGGAACATACCGTGAGATTTCTTCTTGCAGTAACTTTGAGGCTTTCCAGGCAAGACGGGCCAATATCCGCTTCCGTCGGGATCCAAAAGCAAAACCAGAGCATGTTCATACTCTAAACGGATCTGGTCTTGCGATTGGCCGCACGGTGGCCGCAATCCTAGAAAATTATCAGCAAGAAGACGGCAGTGTCATTATTCCAACGGCCTTACGGCCATATATGGGCAATCGCGAAGTCATTAAATCTTTGTAAGTTTTAAAAAGAACCGTATGTAAAAGATTTTTCCGGGCAAGCTAAATTTGCCCGGAAAAATCAGTTATTCTATTTGACATAGTGATATATATATGGTAAATTATCATTTGTCGACACGGAGGAATACCCAAGTCCGGCTGAAGGGATCGGTCTTGAAAACCGACAGGCGGGTTAAACCGCGCGGGGGTTCGAATCCCTCTTCCTCCTCCATTATTTTAAAACAACTACGCGCATAAAAACTGGAGATAAAAATTCGCTGCAATTTACTTGCAGCGAATTTTTTTTTGCCTAATCCCAAAGATAGAAAAAGCACAGATCGGATTACCCAATCTGTGCCTTTTCTATTTTTAATATTTCATTTAGTTTCTCTTCGACAGCATTACAAACCTTCAAGGCATCTTCTTTGCTTTTAATAACATCTGTATAATCCATATCAATTACAAGTACTTCACTGGCAGCGTACTGATTCATGACCCATTCATCGTAACCCTTCCACACTTCGAAATAGTACTCCTTTAGTTCTGGGTTAATTTCAAAGCTTCTGCCGCGTGCCATAATTCGATCAATGACCGTATCAAATGAACCCTTTAAGTAAACCATTAAATCTGGCGCTTTCTTAGGAAGTTCATTTAACTCTTCCATCATATTATCAACAAGATCTTCATATATTTTGAATTCCAAGTCGGAAATTCGGCCTAAGTTTTTATTCACATAAGCAAAATACCAATCTTCATAAATCGAACGGTCTTGAATGGTATAGACTGGTTCGCGCCAATTAATACATTCTTTAACCGTTTTAAAGCGTTTATTTAAAAAGAATAACTGCAGGAGGAAAGGAATTCTTCTAGCATCAAGTTCCTCAGGTGTTAGTTCATAGTAAAGGGGAAGAATCGGATTGTCATCGACCGTTTCATAAAATACCTTACTCTCAATTCCTTTAGCTTTAAAGTGGGCATTCAATGTATCCGCCACACTTGTTTTTCCTAGACCAATCATGCCACCAATAACGATACTCACTAACATCCCCCGTTCAATAATATGTTGTTTGTCCAGCTGTTTTCTTGTAAGGAAGCAGATAACTTTTGAAAAATATAATGTAAATCCTGTTCACTCTGCACAAAATCCAACTCATCTCCACTAAAGCGAAGAACTGGAATCTCCGGATGTTCCTTTTCAAAAGCAGTTATCGTATTTTCATAGTCAAGAGAGAGCTGTTCTAAATATAAAGGGCTAATATTTTTCTCTACTTCGCGCCCTCTTTTTTTAATTCGGTTCAAAAGTGTATCGAGGCTTGCGTTTAGATAAATAATGACGTTCGGCTTCGGCATATCTTCTGTTAGAATTTGATAAATCTTTAAGTACTTTTGATACTCTTCCTTATTTAAAGTCCGCTCGGCAAAGATCAGATTCTTTAAAATATGATAGTCTGCCACCACAGACCTATTTTGACTTATAAAATGGGAATTGATATCTCCTAATTGCTTATAGCGATTACAGAGAAAGAACATCTCCGTTTGAAAACTCCACTCCTCTATATTTTCGTAGAATTTCCCCAAAAACGGATTTTCATCAACAATCTCTTTTAATAAA
The DNA here is from genome assembly GCF_021560175.1 of Neobacillus drentensis. Lineage (GTDB taxonomy): Bacteria > Bacillota > Bacilli > Bacillales > Cytobacillaceae > Neobacillus > Neobacillus drentensis_A. The sequence goes on from NZ_CP091110.1 coordinate 24,206, forward strand.
GCAAAATTGAACTTTTTTGAAATGGCTTTTGCGAGAGATGTTTTTCCTACACCAATCGGCCCTTCAACGGTAATAAAGGGTGTATCCCCCATTGCAAGTCCTCCTTCTCCAACTGGCCGTACATCTATGATATCTTATGATAAGTTTTTCTAACCTATCGTAGTCCATGTGGTTATACGTTCTCTAAATGATGACGCAAAGAATATTTTATCATAATCTGTCGTAGGAAGGGATATGGAATATTTTCAAGCAGTATGTATTATGTCAAATATATGAAAAAACTGCCGAATGACGGCAGTTTTTGTAGAATGGTAATTTTTATATTCCTGTTAAAAGGCTTTTTTACGAACCCCGTTTTGTTACGGTGAAATTGTCTACGATTAACAGCCAATTCTGTGGGAAGGCTAAGCCCAGTTTCCAATAACTCATTCCTCTAATATTAAGCTCCTTAATTAAATCAAACTTCGCCTGGATGGAACGGGCATCTTCAAACCAAACCTCATGCTGTTTGCCATCGGCAGCAGTATACCGAAAATGAGGAGCTTGTGCTTTTGTATCATATTCGATCGGGACATTATGTGTTGCGGCAAGCTGAATAGCTTGCTGGGGGCTCACCGCTTTCGCCACTGTTCCTTGGACGAATGGAAGCGTCCAATCATATCCATAGAGGTTTTGCCCCATTAGAATTTTAGTAGATGGCATTTCAGTGACCGCATATTCGAGGACTTTACGTACCTGATCAATGGGTGAGACGGCCATGGCCGGACCGCCGCTGTAGCCCCATTCATAAGTCATAATGACCACGAAGTCGGAGATTTCCCCGTGAGCATGATAATCATGTCCTTCGTACCATTTTCCTTTTTGGGTTGCACTTGTTTTAGGTGCCAGAGCCGTCGACATAAGCCAGCCTTCCCTGCTAAACCGCTGCTTTGCTTTCCGTAAAAAGTTGTTATAGGCTTCCCTGTCAACTGGCCGTATAAATTCAAAATCAAAATGAATGTCACGGAATCCATATCTTTTCGCAGTTGCCACAATATTATTAAGGAATCGATCCTGGATCGCTAGATCGTTTAGTAAAATGCGGCCAAGCTCATCACTAAACTGATCATTCTCCTGATTGTTAATGACCATCATCAAAACATTGCGATTGGCTCTGGCGATTGCTGGAAAATTATTTAGTAAGGGCTCTTTTAACGTCCCATCGCGGCGTGCCTGGAAGCTAAAAGGGGCTAAATAAGTTAGATATGGTGCGGCTTCGCGGGCACTATTCTCCAATACAGGGGCTACAGAGGTACCACGAGGTTCAACATAGGCATTGAATTCAGCATTTCTTTTGGTTCCTTGAGGTATATAGAGACGGAACCCTACATTTAAAGGCTGATTGATGTTAATTTGATTAACACTTGCCAATTGCTGCGCAGAAACGCCAAACCTACGGCCAATGGAATAAAGAGAATCTCCGGATTGAACAAAATAAAAATGGCCGATAATGGGAATAACAATGGCTTGCCCAATGACAAGATTATTGGGGTTTGGCAAATCATTCGCCTCAACGATGTCTTGTACGGTGGTATGATAGGTCCTTGCAATTATGGTTAATGATTCATTACTCTTTATGACATGGATTTGCATCCTAATCCCTCCCGAAGAAACATACGCTACAGCTATTCTATGAGGGAGGGCGGGTTTACATGATATACTTTTGGTAAATCCTGCGAGGATTTAATTTCTGCCTTTAAGACATTTCTCATCATCGTTAAAGCATATTGGTTATCTTGATCATCTGTCGAGGCAATACAATTTTTAGGGATATATAGCTTGAATTCACGCATATAGGCATCGTTTGCTGTAAACAGAACACAGATATTGCCCGCAATGCCTGTTATAATAAGGGTATTTACTTTTAGCTGATGCAGTAAGGTATTTAAGGCAGTTCCGTAAAAGGCAGAGTGTTTCGGCTTTATTAAAAAATAATCATTTTTATCCGGCAGCACTTTTTCATAGATAGGCTCACTATATTGATTTCGGCAATGTTCGATAATGGTATGGTAATCAGCCTGCCATAAATTATAATGATCATTAATAAAAACAACAGGGAGCTGCTGTTGGTTAAATTGATCCTTTAATTCTTTAATGGGCCTGGCAATTTTCAGTGCCTTTTGAGCAAGAACCTGGCCATGGTTAAAATTAAAGTTATTAATCATATCAATGATTAACAGGGCAGGACGTTCAAGATTCAAACTGTCTCCCTCCTTTTCACTTATTTTGGAATAATAAAGAAGTTTTTATCCTGTGTTCTTCCACTGATAGGAGATTTTAAACCGGAAATACTAAAAAAATCAGGTGATAATTTGATAGATATTGTAGAAATTCAAGATGAATATTTTATGAAGGAAGCAATTAGGGAAGCAAAGAAAGCGGAAGAATTAAATGAAGTACCGATCGGCGCCGTGCTGGTAATGAATAATGAAATTATTTCCCGGGCCCATAATTTAAGGGAACTAGAGCAAAGTGCAATTGCTCATGCTGAGCTGCTTGCGATTGACAACGCCTGCCGAAAAACCGGGTCTTGGCGATTAGAAGATTCCACTCTATATGTCACCCTGGAGCCATGTCCAATGTGTGCAGGTGCAATTATTTTATCAAGAGTGAAAAGGGTAGTGTACGGGGCAGGTGATCCTAAAGGAGGATGTGCTGGAACACTCATGAATCTCTTACAGGATGAGCGCTTTAATCATCAATGTGAAATCACTAAGGGTGTATTAGAATCTGAATGCGGGCAAATGCTCTCTGATTTTTTTCGAAGCATTAGAGATAGAAAAAAACTTGCTAAGCAAATGAAGAAAAATCAAGTCTTGGACGATTTACAGTAATTTACAAAATGATTAAGATTGCTTTTTTTCGTAAGAAGTTGTATATTTAAAAGGCGTCACATACGACGCGTTAATATTAGGTATCAATTTTGCCGTGCTAGGTGGGGAGGCAGCGGTGCCCTGTACCCGCAATCCGCTCTAGCGGGACTGAATCCCTTCCCGAGGCTTATGGCCTGTAGGGTCTGCCTTAAGTAAGTGGTGTTGACGCCCGGGTCCTGCGCAATGGGAATCCATGAACCATGTCAGGTCCGGAAGGAAGCAGCATTAAGTGGACGCTCCCATGTGCCGCAGGGTTGCCTGGGCCGAGCTAACTGCTTAAGTAACGCTTATGGGCGTAAGTCGACGGAAGGTGCACGGCAGTACATATAACACGCATAAATAAACTCATCTCAATTTGGGGTGAGTTTTTTTACATACATTTTGGAAAATGGGAGTTAAATAAGCTATAATGGGTAGGATGATAAAAAAATTGAAGGGGGCGGTGTCCATTGGCATATCAAGCTTTATATCGTGTTTGGCGGCCGCAGGCATTTATTGATGTAGTAGGACAAGAACATGTAACCAAGACATTGCAGAACGCCCTGCTTCAACAAAAAACTTCACATGCTTATCTTTTTTCTGGTCCAAGAGGAACAGGTAAAACAAGTGCGGCTAAAATATTAGCAAAGGCGATAAATTGTGAACATGCACCAGTTTCGGAGCCGTGTAATGAATGTGCAGCCTGCCGCGGCATCACCAATGGCACCATTCCAGATGTATTAGAATTTGATGCTGCCTCCAATTCCCGTGTTGAGGAAATGAGGGATGTCCTTGATAAGGTGAAATTCGCCCCAACTGCTGTAAACTACAAGGTTTATATCATTGATGAGGTGCATATGCTTTCGATTAGTGCTTTTAATGCCTTGTTAAAGACATTAGAGGAACCGCCAAAGCATGTCATTTTTATTTTAGCGACAACGGAGCCTCATAAGATACCACTAACCATTATCTCAAGATGTCAGCGGTTTGACTTTAGACGCATTACGGCAGGATCAATTGTAAATCGGATGAAATTAATCGTGGAAGAAACAGGCGTTAACTGTGATGAAACGGCGCTGCAAATGATTGCCCGTGCAGCTGATGGTGGTATGCGTGATGCTTTAAGTCTGTTGGACCAGGCTATTTCCTATAGTCAAGACCGAGTAACACTGGAAGATGCGTTAACCGTAACGGGGTCTGTATCACAAGGATTCTTGAATAAATTAGCCCATGCCTTTCAGGAAGGGGAAGTGTCCAGCGGTTTAGAGGCGCTCGATGAACTGTTATTCCACGGGAAGGATCCAGCGAGATTTATTGAGGACTTAATACTATTTTATCGGGATATGCTGCTTTATAAAACAGCGCCTAATTTAGAAGAGTCACTTGAAAGAGTGATGTTGGATGAGGACTTTCGGAAATTGGCTGAAACCATTCAAGTGGAACAAATTTATCAGCTGATTGATTTATTAAATAAAACACAGCAGGAAATGCGCTGGACCAATCATCCCCGAATCTTTTTGGAGGTAGCGGTGGTAAAGCTCTGTCAAACAGAAGTGAAACCGTCCGTTTCTGGTGATTCTGCGCCTATTGGGCAGTTACTAGCCAGAATCGATCAACTTGAGTCAGAGCTGCAGCACTTAAAAGAAAATGGACTCGTACCGGCTGCCCAAGATGCTGCACCACAGCCGCAAAAGCAGGCACAGAGATCCTCGAAAAAGGTCTTTCAACCGCCAGTAGGAAAAATTAATGAAGTTTTAAAACTGGCAACGAAGAATGATTTAAATTTAATTAAAGCGAACTGGGGAGAAATGCGTTCGAGTCTGTTAAAATCGCAGGCAGCATTATTAAATGATGCTGAACCGATTGCTGCCTCTTCTACCGCTTTTATTATAAAGTTTAAGCATGAAATGATTTGCCAAATGGCAATGAACCGCGCCGATTTCCTTGAAGCAGTTACCTCCTCACTTTTAAAATTAACTGGAAAGAGGCTTCAGCTTTTAGGTGTTCCGGAAGATCAATGGATGCCGATTCGCGAAAGCTTTTTGAACACTCAACATAGTGAAGATGGAACAAGTATAGGCGGAGAATCTGTCAAAGAAGAGGAACCGCATATCGCAGAAGCAAAGAAATTATTTGGTGCTGATTTTGTAGAAATTATTGACTAATAAATAATTAATTAACTGGAGGTTAAGATTATGATGCGTGGTGGAGGAATGGGTAACATGCAAAATATGATGAAACAAATGCAAAAAATGCAAAAGAAAATGGCTGAGGCTCAAGAGGAGTTAGGCCAGCAAAAAATTGAAGGTACTGCCGGCGGAGGTATGGTGACTGTCGTTGTGACAGGACATAAAGAAGTAGTAGATGTGCAAATTAAACCTGAAGCCGTAGACCCTGATGATGTTGAAATGCTTCAAGATCTAGTACTTGCAGCGGTTAATGATGCCCTTAAGAAGGCAGAAGAATTAACAAACAATACAATGGGGCAATTTACTAAAGGAATGAATTTACCTTTTTAATTAAACATTAGTTGGGGTGCATAGACACTCGGGGTTCACGCTCTGAGGTCAGGCACCCCTGCTTTTCTAGAGGAGAAAAATGACATGCACTATCCAGAACCTATATCAAAGCTGATTGACAGCTTTATGAAGCTGCCTGGAATTGGCCCAAAAACGGCTGCCCGTCTTGCGTTTCATGTCTTGAACATGAAAGAAGACACTGTGCTCGATTTTGCAAAGGCACTTGTCAATGCGAAACGTAATCTCACCTATTGCTCTGTCTGTGGCCATATTACCGATCAAGATCCGTGTTATATCTGTGAAGACCAGCGCAGGGATAAAAGCATTATTTGTGTCGTTCAAGATCCAAAGGATGTTATCGCAATGGAAAAGATGAAGGAATTCAACGGCTTATATCATGTTTTGCATGGGGCCATTTCACCAATGGATGGAATTGGACCAGAAGATATAAATATTCCTGATTTGTTGAAACGGCTGCAAGATGAAACGGTTCAAGAAGTTATCCTCGCCACAAACCCAAATATTGAGGGAGAAGCAACAGCTATGTACATCTCCCGATTATTGAAGCCATCGGGTATTAAAACCACAAGGATTGCGCATGGACTTCCTGTAGGCGGGGACCTAGAGTATGCAGATGAGGTAACCTTATCTAAAGCGCTAGAAGGCAGACGTGAATTGTAAACCATAAATAAGTGAATGGCGAATGTAATGTCTAAATTACAGAGTTTACACGATTACCGGAGGAGTAACACATGTTTTTTCGGCGCAAAGGGCGGCTGCGAAAAGAATATGATGAAAAGCTTCTAGCTCAATTAAATCGCTATAAAATAAATTGGCAGCAGGAAAAGCTGCTTTTAGAAAAAAGTTTTGATCCTTCGGATGAAGTGATCTGTCAAACTAAAATAGCTGAAGCTAAATACATCTTTCTATTAAAAGAAGCAAAGCAGCGTAATGTAACAATCTTTAAGTAAATCAGTATTTCACCCGCTATGGTCTATACTTAACAACTTGTACATATGTTGTAAGTAAAAAGACCTTAAAGGGGGAAAGCACTAATTGGAACCAATTGTTGTGATTTCTATTTTAGGCGGGCTTATTCTTTTATTATTATTTTCTGGTGCACCAGTTAAGCCTGTAAGATTTGTCGGACAGGCAGCTGTGAAGTTTTTAATAGGAGCCTTGTTTTTATTTTTTTTGAATGTGGCCGGCAATCGTTACGGGATTCATGTCCCGATTAATTTTGCAACTTCTGCTGTTTCAGGATTTCTTGGTGTACCCGGATTAGTTGCGCTAGTCGCGATCCAACATTGGGTTTTATAGGACAAAGAGCCGCTGGAAAAACAGCGGTTTTCTTATGTCTTATAGAGAGAAAGAAAAGAAGACAACTAATCCGATAAAAATAATAACTATTTGCTTGACGGATTAACGCTAATGCTGTAATATATTAAAAGTCGTCACCAAGACGTCGTGTGAAAAAAGAAAGTTGTTGACTTTTAGTTGATAACTTGTTACTATTATAAAGTCGCTTTTGAATAGCGAGTTAAATTGCTCTTTGAAAACTAAACAAACAAAAACGTCAACAAACAATAATATTAGTTTCTACTATGAAACTAAGCCAACGTAACAAAATGAGCTAATCAACTTTCATGGAGAGTTTGATCCTGGCTCAGGACGAACGCTGGCGGCGTGCCTAATACATGCAAGTCGAGCGAATCAATAGGAGCTTGCTCCTGTTGGTTAGCGGCGGACGGGTGAGTAACACGTGGGCAACCTGCCTGTAAGACTGGGATAACACCGGGAAACCGGTGCTAATACCGGATAATCCTTTTCCTCTCATGAGGAAAAGCTGAAAGTCGGTTTCGGCTGACACTTACAGATGGGCCCGCGGCGCATTAGCTAGTTGGTGAGGTAACGGCTCACCAAGGCGACGATGCGTAGCCGACCTGAGAGGGTGATCGGCCACACTGGGACTGAGACACGGCCCAGACTCCTACGGGAGGCAGCAGTAGGGAATCTTCCACAATGGACGAAAGTCTGATGGAGCAACGCCGCGTGAGCGATGAAGGCCTTCGGGTCGTAAAGCTCTGTTGTTAGGGAAGAACAAGTACCGGAGTAACTGCCGGTACCTTGACGGTACCTAACCAGAAAGCCACGGCTAACTACGTGCCAGCAGCCGCGGTAATACGTAGGTGGCAAGCGTTGTCCGGAATTATTGGGCGTAAAGCGCGCGCAGGCGGTCCTTTAAGTCTGATGTGAAAGCCCACGGCTCAACCGTGGAGGGTCATTGGAAACTGGGGGACTTGAGTGCAGAAGAGGAAAGCGGAATTCCACGTGTAGCGGTGAAATGCGTAGAGATGTGGAGGAACACCAGTGGCGAAGGCGGCTTTCTGGTCTGTAACTGACGCTGAGGCGCGAAAGCGTGGGGAGCAAACAGGATTAGATACCCTGGTAGTCCACGCCGTAAACGATGAGTGCTAAGTGTTAGGGGGTTTCCGCCCCTTAGTGCTGCAGCTAACGCATTAAGCACTCCGCCTGGGGAGTACGGCCGCAAGGCTGAAACTCAAAGGAATTGACGGGGGCCCGCACAAGCGGTGGAGCATGTGGTTTAATTCGAAGCAACGCGAAGAACCTTACCAGGTCTTGACATCCTCTGACACTCCTAGAGATAGGACTTTCCCCTTCGGGGGACAGAGTGACAGGTGGTGCATGGTTGTCGTCAGCTCGTGTCGTGAGATGTTGGGTTAAGTCCCGCAACGAGCGCAACCCTTGTTCTTAGTTGCCAGCATTCAGTTGGGCACTCTAAGGAGACTGCCGGTGACAAACCGGAGGAAGGTGGGGATGACGTCAAATCATCATGCCCCTTATGACCTGGGCTACACACGTGCTACAATGGATGGTACAAAGGGCAGCAAAGCCGCGAGGCCTAGCCAATCCCATAAAACCATTCTCAGTTCGGATTGTAGGCTGCAACTCGCCTACATGAAGCCGGAATCGCTAGTAATCGCGGATCAGCATGCCGCGGTGAATACGTTCCCGGGCCTTGTACACACCGCCCGTCACACCACGAGAGTTTGTAACACCCGAAGTCGGTGGGGTAACCGTAAGGAGCCAGCCGCCTAAGGTGGGACAGATGATTGGGGTGAAGTCGTAACAAGGTAGCCGTATCGGAAGGTGCGGCTGGATCACCTCCTTTCTAAGGATAATGCAGTCCTTATGGACTGATAAAAGGTTGACTGTTTTTTGTTTGTTTAGTTTTGAGAGTGCAACTCTCTCTATTTTATGGTATGGGCCTATAGCTCAGCTGGTTAGAGCGCACGCCTGATAAGCGTGAGGTCGATGGTTCGAGTCCATTTAGGCCCACCATACTTCATAATGGGGTCTTAGCTCAGCTGGGAGAGCGCCTGCTTTGCACGCAGGAGGTCAGGGGTTCGATCCCCCTAGACTCCACCAATAACGTTTTTTTACGTTGAAAATTTGTTCTTTGAAAACTAGATAATCGTATAGAAGAAACCAAGTAAAAACCGAGTAAAATCGCCATTTTAGTTTTTTCTCTCTAGTAATTAGAGTAAAACCTTTTAGGTTAAGTTAGAAAGGGCGCACGGTGAATGCCTTGGCACTAGGAGCCGATGAAGGACGGGACTAACACCGATATGCTTCGGGGAGCTGTAAGTAAGCTTTGATCCGGAGATTTCCGAATGGGGGAACCCACTGTTCGTAATGGAACAGTATCTTTACCTGAATACATAGGGTATTGATGGCAGACCCGGGGAACTGAAACATCTAAGTACCCGGAGGAAGAGAAAGCAAACGCGATTCCCTAAGTAGCGGCGAGCGAAACGGGATTAGCCCAAACCAAGAGGCTTGCCTCTTGGGGTTGTAGGACACTCAACATGGAGTTACAAAGGAACGGGGTAGATGAAGCGGTCTGGAAAGACCCGTCATAGAAGGTAAAAACCCTGTAGTTGAAACTTCGTTCCCTCCTGAGTGGATCCTGAGTACGGCCGGACACGTGAAATCCGGTCGGAAGCAGGGAGGACCATCTCCCAAGGCTAAATACTCCCTAGTGACCGATAGTGAACCAGTACCGTGAGGGAAAGGTGAAAAGCACCCCGGAAGGGGAGTGAAATAGTTCCTGAAACCGTGTGCCTACAAGTAGTTAGAGCCCGTTAATGGGTGATAGCGTGCCTTTTGTAGAATGAACCGGCGAGTTACGATTACATGCAAGGTTAAGTTAAAGAGACGGAGCCGCAGCGAAAGCGAGTCTGAATAGGGCGTATTAGTATGTGGTCGTAGACCCGAAACCAGGTGATCTACCCATGTCCAGGGTGAAGTCCAGGTAACACTGGATGGAGGCCCGAACCCACGCACGTTGAAAAGTGCGGGGATGAGGTGTGGGTAGCGGAGAAATTCCAATCGAACTTGGAGATAGCTGGTTCTCTCCGAAATAGCTTTAGGGCTAGCCTCACGTAGTTAGAGTCTTGGAGGTAGAGCACTGTTTGGACTAGGGGCCCTCATCGGGTTACCGAATTCAGACAAACTCCGAATGCCAAAGACTTATCCGTGGGAGTCAGACTGCGAGTGATAAGATCCGTAGTCAAAAGGGAAACAGCCCAGACCACCAGCTAAGGTCCCAAAGTATACGTTAAGTGGAAAAGGATGTGGAGTTGCTTAGACAACCAGGATGTTGGCTTAGAAGCAGCCACCATTTAAAGAGTGCGTAATAGCTCACTGGTCGAGTGACTCTGCGCCGAAAATGTACCGGGGCTAAACGTATCACCGAAGCTGTGGATTGACATCTTTGATGTCAGTGGTAGGAGAGCGTTCTAAGGGCGTTGAAGCTAGACCGTAAGGACTGGTGGAGCGCTTAGAAGTGAGAATGCCGGTATGAGTAGCGAAAGATGAGTGAGAATCTCATCCACCGAATGCCTAAGGTTTCCTGAGGAAGGCTCGTCCGCTCAGGGTTAGTCGGGACCTAAGCTGAGGCCGAAAGGCGTAGGCGATGGACAACAGGTTGATATTCCTGTACCACCAAAGAATCGTTTGAGTGATGGGGGGACGCAGGAGGATAGGGTAAGCGCGCTGTTGGATATGCGCGTCTAAGCAGTTAGGCTGAGAAGCAGGAAAATCCGCTTCTCGTGAAGGCTGAGCTGTGACAGCGAGGGAAATATAGTACCGAAGTTCCTGATTCCACACTGCCAAGAAAAGCCTCTAGCGAGATTCAAGGTGCCCGTACCGCAAACCGACACAGGTAGGCGAGGAGAGAATCCTAAGGTGAGCGAGAGAACTCTCGTTAAGGAACTCGGCAAAATGACCCCGTAACTTCGGGAGAAGGGGTGCTCTTTGGGGTTCATAGCCTCGAAGAGCCGCAGTGAATAGGCCCAGGCGACTGTTTAGCAAAAACACAGGTCTCTGCGAAGCCGCAAGGCGAAGTATAGGGGCTGACGCCTGCCCGGTGCTGGAAGGTTAAGAGGAGGGGTTAGCGCAAGCGAAGCTCTGAATCGAAGCCCCAGTAAACGGCGGCCGTAACTATAACGGTCCTAAGGTAGCGAAATTCCTTGTCGGGTAAGTTCCGACCCGCACGAAAGGCGTAACGATCTGGGCACTGTCTCAACGAGAGACTCGGTGAAATTATAGTACCTGTGAAGATGCAGGTTACCCGCGACAGGACGGAAAGACCCCGTGGAGCTTTACTGTAGCCTGATATTGAATTTTGGTACAGCTTGTACAGGATAGGTAGGAGCCTGAGAAGCCGGAGCGCCAGCTTCGGTGGAGGCGTCGGTGGGATACTACCCTGGCTGTATTGAAATTCTAACCCGCACCCCTGATCGGGGTGGGAGACAGTGTCAGGTGGGCAGTTTGACTGGGGCGGTCGCCTCCTAAAGAGTAACGGAGGCGCCCAAAGGTTCCCTCAGAATGGTTGGAAATCATTCGTAGAGTGTAAAGGCACAAGGGAGCTTGACTGCGAGACCTACAAGTCGAGCAGGGACGAAAGTCGGGCTTAGTGATCCGGTGGTTCCGCATGGAAGGGCCATCGCTCAACGGATAAAAGCTACCCCGGGGATAACAGGCTTATCTCCCCCAAGAGTCCACATCGACGGGGAGGTTTGGCACCTCGATGTCGGCTCATCGCATCCTGGGGCTGTAGTCGGTCCCAAGGGTTGGGCTGTTCGCCCATTAAAGCGGTACGCGAGCTGGGTTCAGAACGTCGTGAGACAGTTCGGTCCCTATCCGTCGTGGGCGCAGGAAATTTGAGAGGAGCTGTCCTTAGTACGAGAGGACCGGGATGGACGCACCGCTGGTGTACCAGTTGTCTTGCCAAAGGCATCGCTGGGTAGCTATGTGCGGACGGGATAAGTGCTGAAAGCATCTAAGCATGAAGCCCCCCTCAAGATGAGATTTCCCATAGCGTCAAGCTAGTAAGATCCCTGAAAGATGATCAGGTTGATAGGTCAGAGGTGGAAGCGTGGCGACATGTGGAGCTGACTGATACTAATCGATCGAGGACTTAACCATAGTTTTAAAGCGAAAAACTCGTTTTTACAACATTTCTTCTATATTATCTAGTTTTGAGAGAACGAGCTTCTTTCAATTAAATAGTCTGGTAATTAAGGCGAGAAGGTCACACCCGTTCCCATACCGAACACGGAAGTTAAGCTTCTCAGCGCCGATGGTAGTTGGGACTTTGTCCCTGTGAGAGTAGGACGTTGCCAGGCATGTTTAGGACAATCCGGAAGGATTGTCTTTTTTATTTATGTAAGAAAAAGATGCTTAAAAAGCAAAAAGTACGAAGTGTTTTCAAAGAAAATACATATAGACATACACCCAATTAGGGGCATTAACATAAGATAATACAGGAGCCGGGTGAAAAGATTATTCAAAAAATTGTATACAAATCTGCGGTGATGGACAGAATGGATGTATGGAGGTGGAGGGATTGAATTCAATATTAGCATATAATCATTTTGAGGAAACGTGCGTTATTTGTGAGACTCTAAAACCAAAAGGCATACATCTATACACTTCTTTTATTTGTATAGACTGCGAAAATGATTTAATTCATACGGATACAAATGATCCAAGATATAAATATTTCCTTAAACAGCTAAGAAAGATTACTACACCTGAAATATTTTCATAATAAGTCCTTAAAGGGCTTTATTTTTTTGTTGAAAAATAGGAAACTAGATAAAGTGATCTTAAAAAATGTCGTTTAATAGGCAAGGTAGATATAAATGAAAAATCAATTAGAAATCCCTTTGTATAATGCTTTGAAGAGGCATATAAGTAATAATCCTGTATCCTTTCATGTTCCCGGTCATAAATTTGGTGAAATAGCTGCATATAAACAGGATGAAATCTTTAAAGGAATAGTAAAAATAGATGCAACAGAATTAACAGGTTTAGATGACCTTCATTCACCAGAAGGGCCCATTAAGGAAGCAGAAGAGCTGTTAGCTGAGTTATATGGATCGAAAAAAAGTTACTTTCTTGTGAATGGTTCAACCGTTGGCAACTTGGCTATGATTATGGCCGTCTGCAGGGAGGATTCAACGGTCCTTGTTCAGAGAAACTGCCATAAATCGGTGTTAAATGCGCTGAAGTTAGCGAAAGTAAGGCCTGTCTTTCTTGAGCCAGAGATCGACCAGGATTGGAAGGTAGCTGCAGGCATCAGCACTAAAACCGTCCAACAGGCTATTAACCAGTATCCTGACGCTAAAGCGCTGATCTTAACTTATCCGAACTATTATGGGATGGTCGATGAATTAAAGGGAATAATTGAGTTGGCTCACCTCCATCAAATTCCGGTATTGGTGGATGAGGCACATGGTCCACATTTTATCATTGGGGATCCATTTCCGCCATCGGCACTGCAATTGGGTGCGGATGTGGTTGTTCACTCTGCACATAAGACCCTTCCAGCGATGACAATGGGTTCCTTTTTGCACGTGAATGGAAACCTAGTAAACTTGACAAGGATAGAAGAATATCTAGGGATATTTCAATCAAGCAGCCCGTCCTATCCGATTATGGCATCACTAGATATTTCAAGATATTACTTAGCTGGGTATCAACCTGAAGATGTGGACTTTCTTCTATTTGAAATCCAATCCTTTAAAGAAGCTTTAGCTAAGATTGAAAGCATAAAAGTGTTAACCTATCCAATGAACGAGGGTGATCCTCTTAAGATCACCATCCAATCTAAATCTAATTTAACAGGATTTGAAGTACAAAAAAAGTTTGAAGCGAATGGAATCTATACGGAATTAGCGGATCCGTATAATGTCCTATTTATTTTACCTCTTTTAAAAAAGGGACAGGTCTATCCCTTATCCGAGACTGCGGCGAAAATTAAAAGTGTGCTTGCCGGTATGCCATTTAACGACTTAAAAGAAGAAATACCGACAGGCAATGAAAGGATTTCGGAATTAGCCATCCGTTATAGTGAAATGGAAAAACTAAATGTAACGGAGGTCAAGATAGAGAGGGCATTAGGATTGGTTAGTGCAGATACGATCATACCCTATCCACCTGGAATACCTTTGCTAATGAAGGGAGAAAGAATAACAAGTGGAAAAATTGGACAGCTTAATCGTTTACTGCAGACAGGTGCAAGATTTCAAGGGGATGTCTCGCTATTAAAAGCAGGTTATCTAAAGGCTTTTTCTATAACGTAGGATGATACATACTGGAGGTTTTATTTTGAAAGAAAACGGAACTTTTATTACATTTGAAGGTCCGGATGGGGCTGGAAAGACAACGATCATAAATCTGATAGCCAAAGAGTTGGAGCACGCTTTGTTGACCAGGGAACCAGGAGGCATTGAAATAGCTGAGCAAATTAGAAAAGTTATTTTAGATAAAGAAAATACCGCTATGGACCCTCGAACAGAAGCACTGTTATATGCAGCAGCGAGAAGGCAGCATTTAATTGAAAAAGTAAAGCCAGCATTACAAGATGGGAAAGTAGTTCTATGTGATCGATTTGTTGATAGTTCATTAGCGTATCAGGGATATGCCCGTGGATTAGGAATGGATGAGGTTTATGCGATTAATCAATTTGCCATTGAGGACTTGAGCCCAGAGCTGACTATTTATTTTGATATAGAACCTGAATTAGGAATGAAGCGGATTAATCGAAATAAAGGAAGAGAAGTAAACCGCCTCGACTTAGAAAATCTTGATTTCCACCATAAAGTAAGAGAAGGATATCTTCTACTTTTGAAGCGTTTCCCAGATCGAATGGTCCGGATTGATGCGTCAGGTACCATTGATGAGGTCTATCAAAAAACACTAAATATAATAAAAGCAAGATTAGCAGAGAAAAGCCTTTAGCATAAGGCTTTTTTATTTAGGTATACCGGCAGATAACCTGCTATAATAAAATAAAGGAAAAAAGAGGAGAGGGTGTTCCATATGAAAATGATCATAGCCGTCGTTCAAGATCAAGATAGCAATCGTTTATCTAAAGCATTAGTAGATAATAATTTTAGAGCAACCAAACTAGCTAGTACAGGTGGTTTTTTGAAGTCGGGGAACACAACCTTTATGATAGGTACCGAAGATATCCGGGTGGACCGGGCTCTGCAAATTATTAAGGATAACTGCAAATCCAGAGATCAGCTGGTTGCCCCTGTTTCCCCAATGGGAGGAAATGCTGATTCTTATGTCCCTTATCCGGTAGAAGTAGAAGTAGGCGGAGCAACGGTATTTGTATTACCAATTGAGCAATATATGCATTTTTAATTATAGATAGTGAGTGATTAATTTGGTTAAAACATGGGATCAACTACTAGAGCTGCAGCCGATGGTATTGAAAATGTTAAAAAACAGCTTGCTGAAAAATCGAGTGGCCCATGCTTACCTTTTTGAAGGCATGAGAGGAACAGGAAAAAGGGAAATAGCCTTATTGCTCACAAAGTCCTTATTTTGTGAAAAGTTAATAGAAGGCTATAAACCATGCGAGTCCTGTAATAACTGCCTTCGAATCAATAACGGTAACCATCCAGATGTTCATATGGTGGAGCCGGATGGATTATCGATTAAAGTAGAGCAGATTCGAGCCCTTCAAGCAGAGTTCTCAAAAAAGGGAGTAGAATCATTCAATAAAGTTTACTTGATCTCTCATGCCGATAAAATGAGTGTGAGTGCTTCAAACAGCTTACTAAAATTTCTCGAGGAACCAAATCCGGGTACGGTTGCATTTCTATTAACAGAGCAGGTTCAGCAGTTGCTGCCAACGATTTTATCTAGATGTCAAATGCTGGTATTCCAACCTTTAGCGCCGCAGATGATGATCAAACAGTTAATTGAAAACGGGGTTAATCCTGCTAAAGCACCTTTGTTAGCACAGCTAACCAATAATTTGGAAGAAGCTCTCAAATTAAATGTCGATGAATGGTTTGCACAAGCCCAAAAAATAGTGGTAAAATTATATGAGGCGTTAAAAAAAAATCCGCTGGAGGCAATGGTT
Source organism: Neobacillus drentensis (assembly GCF_021560175.1). Lineage (GTDB taxonomy): Bacteria > Bacillota > Bacilli > Bacillales > Cytobacillaceae > Neobacillus > Neobacillus drentensis_A. The sequence goes on from NZ_CP091110.1 coordinate 40,087, forward strand.
ACACTCCAGGGTGATTGGTTTTTACACTTTAAAGAGAAAGAACAGATTCAACGTGGTTTAGATCTATTACTTTTAGTTTTTAAAGATTTACTATATATACAATTGGATAGGCAGGAGCAGCTTGTTTTTATTGAGGAGAATGAGCGGTTAAGACAATATGCCCTGCAAACATCTGGACGGCGCTTATCGGATCAAATGTCAGCTATTCTTGATGCCAAAAGGAAGCTGCAGGCAAATATGAATCCTCAGCTGATGATGGAACAGCTTGTGTTAAAATTGCAGGAGGGATCTTCATTTGTATGATGTTGTAGGAGTACGCTTTAAAAAAGCGGGGAAAATCTATTATTTTGATCCGGGAGACCTCTCAATTGATAAGGATGACTATGTCATTGTTGAAACAGTTCGCGGTGTAGAATATGGGAAGGCAGTGATTGCCCGTAAACAGGTGGAAGAACATGATGTAGTTCTTCCGTTAAAAAAGGTAGTCAGAATTGCCGACCAAAAGGATCGAATGATTGTTGAGGAAAATAAGCAGGCAGCCCAAGAAGCTTATGAGGTTTGTAATGAAAAAGTAAATGAACATCAGCTGGATATGAAACTAGTGGATGTTGAATATACATTTGACAGAAATAAAGTAATCTTCTACTTTACAGCGGATGGAAGAGTTGATTTCCGAGAACTCGTAAAAGATTTAGCAGCTATTTTTCGGACTCGCATTGAATTACGCCAAATTGGTGTCCGTGATGAAGCAAAAATGCTTGGCGGTATTGGACCATGTGGAAGGATGCTATGCTGTTCAACCTTTCTAGGTGATTTTGATCCTGTCTCGATAAAAATGGCAAAGGATCAAAATCTTTCATTAAATCCAACGAAGATTTCCGGTTTATGCGGAAGACTTATGTGCTGCTTGAAATATGAAAATGATGAATACGAATCCGCTAAAGAAGCTCTGCCAGATTTAGGGGAAATCATTGAAACACCACAGGGTAAAGGAAAAGTGGTTGGATTAAATATATTAGAGCGGGTACTTCAGATTGAACTAAAGGAACAAGAACGGGTTCTGGAGTATACTTTGGATGAAATCATTAAAGAAGGTGCCTTTTCTATACAATCCACAGATTAAGAGGTGGAAGCCGTGGATAAAAAGGAAATTTTTGAATCAGTAAGTAATATGGAAACACAAATTGGCCATCTTTATCAGCAATTAGGGGAATTAAAGCAGCATTTAGCCGAGATACTAGAAGAGAATCATTATTTAAAGCTTGAAAATGAACATTTAAGGCGCCGTTTAGATGTAACCATGGAAGATGAAAAGAAAGAAACGGATCCAGCACAAGGCGCTGAAGCAGCTGTGGAAACTCCAAGGAGTAAGCATTTTGATGTTGGTGAAGGATATGATAACCTCGCAAGGCTCTATCAAGAGGGGTTTCATATTTGTAACCTTCATTTTGGCAGTTTGCGTAAAGAAGGCGATTGTTTGTTTTGTCTTTCTTTTCTTAATAAGAAATAATCTTAAGAGGCTGATTTGATGCAGCCTCTATTTTCATATCTTTTTGACAGGGTGATGGATATAGTGGTGTATTTAAAGGAAGATGAACGGCTTGATTATTTACTAGCTGAGAAGCTTCGAATTATTCAAAGCCCATCTGTATTTGCTTTTTCTCTCGATGCAGTCCTGCTGGCCCGGTTTGTATATGTTCCCATTCAAAAGGGGAACTTAATCGACCTCTGCAGCGGCAATGGGGTGATCCCTTTATTTTTAAGTACACGGACAAAAGGACAAATTACAGGTGTGGAGATACAAGAACGATTATATGATATGGCAGTTCGAAGCATTGAGCACAATGAGCTCAAAGACCGTTTAAAAATGATTCATGGCGATATTAAGGAAATGCCAAAAGCATTAGGGCATGGTAAATTTGATGTGGTTACCTGTAATCCCCCTTACTTTACCACTCCTTCTAAGGAAGAAATAAATCCTAATGAGCATTTAGCTATTGCCCGACATGAAATACTCTGCACACTTGAAGATGCAATCAAAGCTTCAAGTCAGTTAGTCAAACAAGGGGGCAAGGTTGCTTTCGTCCACCGTCCTGGCCGTCTCATTGATATCATTACATTAATGCGCCAGTACAAACTTGAGCCAAAGCGGATTCAGTTTGTTTACCCAAAGCAGGGAAAGGAAGCAAATATCCTTCTAGTAGAAGCGACTAAAAACGGCAGTCCAGATTTAAAAATACTTCCCCCATTGATCGTATACAATGAGGCGGGCGAATACACTCCTGAAATCAGTGGAATTTTATATGGAGAGTAATCGTCATTATTTTTATGTCTTAACATGCAGCGATGGAAGTCTGTATGGGGGCTATACAAATGATCTTAAACGTCGGATTGAGCAGCATAATGAAGGCAAGGGAGCAAAATACACACGAGGCAGAGGACCGGTCAAATTGACATATTCTCAAGTTTTTGCGAGCAAGGGTGAAGCCTTAAGGGCAGAATATCAGTTTAAGCAGTTAACAAGAAAGAAAAAGCTTGAGTATTTATTGAAAGCAGGTGAATCGGATGTGGCAGCAAAAAAGCTTTGAAAATGAAGCGAATAAGGGAATTCTTTATCTTGTTCCTACCCCAATAGGAAATTTAGAGGATATGAGCTTTCGAGCTATTAGAATCTTGAAAGAGGCAGATTTGATTGCTGCGGAGGATACAAGGAATACAAAAAAACTCTGTAATTACTTTGAAATTGATACCCAGATTGTCAGCTATCATGAGCATAATAAAGAAACCAGTGGGGAAAAGCTAATCGCAAAGGTCAAGCAGGGCCTAAAGGTAGCGCTGGTCAGTGATGCAGGAATGCCAGCCATCTCTGATCCAGGATATGAGCTTGTCCAAGCTGCGATTAGTGAACAAGTAGCGGTTGTTCCATTACCAGGGGCAAACGCAGCACTAACTGCTTTAATTGCCTCAGGAATTTCCTGTCAGCCCTTTTACTTTTATGGATTTTTACATCGAAACAAGAAAGAAAAGCGGGCAGAATTAGATATTTTGAGGAAACAAAATGCGACCCTAATCTTTTATGAATCGCCCCATCGGATTAAAGAAACGTTAGCTATTATGCTTGATGTTCTAGGAAATCGAAAAATCGTTATCTGCAGGGAATTAACAAAAAAGTATGAGGAATTTATTCGTGGAACCCTTGAAGAAATCATCGAGTGGGCTCATTCAGATGAAATTCGCGGAGAATTTTGTCTGATTGTAGAAGGAACCGAATATCAAGAAGTTAATGAAGAGGCAGACTGGTGGCAGGATCTATCTATAGAGGAACATGTTAAACATTACATAACCGTTAATAGCATTTCTTCAAAGGAAGCCATTAAGCAAACCGCAAAAGATCGAGATCTGAATAAGCGCGAGGTGTACCAAGCTTATCATATCGAAGAACATTAAAAATATGAGGCTCCCCGTACCGCCCGCGCCTGGTGCGGAAATCAACAGACTAGTTTAATGTATAAAAAAAGGTGTCCCAAAAGGTTTACTTTTGGGACACCTTCTATTTTTTTTATTTTACAAGTTCAAAATTCTTTTGAATTTCTTCTATTAATTGTTCTGCACCTTCACGGCTAAGGATTAATTTTCCGCCGGCAAGAGCCATGTTATCATCAGAAACTTCACCAGTTACTTGACAAGTCATATTAGGCTTGTATTTTTTCAAGATAATGCGCTCATCATCCACATAAATTTCAAGAGCATCCTTTTCTGCAATACCAAGTGTACGTCTTAATTCAATCGGTATAACGACGCGGCCTAACTCATCAACTTTACGAACAATACCAGTAGATTTCATTTTATAATCTCCTCTCATAAACACTCAAATTATTTATCTATCTTTCCTTTTAGTTCGTCATAATTCGACAAATTTCTTATAGATTCATAATACCAGTACTTCCCATATCCGTCAATTATTTTATTTTCAAAAGTAATAGTGAAAATTTTTCCATTTGCAAAATTATTGATATAACAAGGATTGATATTAAAATTCAGTCGTGACGCAGGTTAATAATACTATTGTAGGGAAAACATCCTTTTTGTCGTATAATAAATTGAAGTTTCGACAAAGTTCTACAATAATCCAGTTATCGTTCATATGTTTCGTAGATTTTATCTCCTTTGTGGGTGTAATAGGAAATAATTTTAAAAATCTGGAAGTCTAGCAATACGCTTTCTTGCACAAAAGTTTATTTTTCGGTATATTTTGATGATAGAAGTGTTAAAAAGAGGCAATAATGGTTTAATGGGATTTGCATTGTTTAGGAGGGAATATAATGGATGAAAAATCAAAGACTTTTTATTTAACTACACCAATTTATTATCCAAGCGGGAATTTACATATTGGACATGCGTATACCACCGTTGCTGGTGATGCCATGGCTCGTTATAAGAGGATGCGCGGTTTTGATGTAATGTATCTAACAGGTACGGATGAACACGGCCAAAAAATTCAGCGTAAGGCTGAAGATAAAGGTATCACACCACAACAGTACGTTGATGAGATTGTCGGAGGTATTAAAGATCTTTGGAACAAACTTGATATTTCTTACGATGATTTTATTCGAACTACCGAAGATCGGCATAAGCAGGTGGTTGAACAAATCTTTGCTAAGCTTTTAGAGCAAGGGGATATCTATCTTGATCAATATGAAGGCTGGTATTGTACACCCTGTGAATCTTTTTTTACCGACCGTCAGTTAGTAGATGGGAATTGTCCTGATTGCGGCCGGCCTGTCGAAAAAGTGAAAGAAGAATCATACTTTTTTAGAATGAGTAAGTATGTTGACAGGCTTTTGCAATATTACGAGGAAAATGCAGAGTTTATTCAGCCTGAATCCCGTAAAAATGAAATGATTAATAACTTCATTAAGCCTGGTCTTGAAGATTTAGCAGTATCAAGAACGACATTCGACTGGGGGATCAAGGTGCCAGGTAATCCTAAACATGTGATTTATGTCTGGATTGATGCGCTTTCCAATTATATTACTGCGCTGGGATATGGTACAGAGGATGATAGCAAATACAAAAAGTTTTGGCCAGCAGATGTTCATTTGGTTGGTAAGGAGATTGTCCGTTTCCACACGATTTATTGGCCGATTATGTTAATGGCATTAGATTTACCACTGCCAAAGAAGGTATTTGCCCATGGCTGGTTGTTGATGAAAGACGGCAAAATGTCAAAATCTAAAGGAAATGTAGTGGACCCGGTTACCTTAATCGACCGCTATGGTTTAGATGCCCTTCGCTACTATTTATTACGTGAAGTTCCATTTGGTGCAGACGGAGTATTTACACCAGAAGGATTTGTAGAAAGAATTAATTTTGACTTGGCTAATGACCTAGGCAACTTACTAAACCGGACAGTGGCGATGATTGAAAAGTATTTTGCCGGTGTGATTCCTGAATATGCTGGTTCTGTTGGTGACTTTGATGAATCGCTGCTCCAGGTAAACCGTGAAACCGTTGCAAAATACGAAGAGGCAATGGAAAAGATGGAATTCTCTGTGGCATTAACTTCCATCTGGCAATTAGTTAGTCGGACAAATAAGTACATTGATGAAACACAACCATGGACATTGGCTAAAGATGAAGAGCGAAAAGGAGAACTTGCTAGTGTAATGGTTCACTTGGCAGAATCTTTACGCCGTACGGCGATCTTATTAAAGCCATTTTTAACTCGTACGCCTAATGGGATTTTTGCACAATTAGGTATTCAAGATGAGGAATTGAAAACATGGGAGAGTCTCGAAGGCTTTGGCAAAATTCCAAGTGGAGTTAAGGTAGAAAAGGATGCTCCGTTATTCCCAAGATTGGATATTGCTGAGGAAGTAGAATTCATCAAAACAAAAATGCAAGGAAGCACGCCGGTTATCGAAGAAAAGAAAGAAGAAGAGAAACCAGAGGAGCTTGCGGAAATTTCCATTGATGATTTCATGAAGGTAGATTTACGAGTAGCTGAGGTAATTCAAGCAGAGCCGGTGAAAAAGGCAGATAAATTACTAAAGCTTCAGTTAGATTTAGGATATGAAAAACGGCAAGTGGTTTCAGGTATTGCCCAATACTATAAGCCTGAAGAACTGGTCGGCCGGAAGGTAATTTGTATTACCAACTTAAAGCCGGTTAAACTCCGCGGCGAATTGTCACAAGGAATGATTTTGGCTGGTTCTAAAGATGGTCAGCTTTCGATTGCTACTGTTGACCAATCATTGCCAAATGGATCGAAGGTAAAATAATTATAGACAAAGGCGCCCGAATTGGGCGCTTTTTACTTAGAAAAATGTCGGGATTTGCATTAAAATGTTCCACGTGGAACATTTATCCTGTTCATTAGTTGTCTTTAGACAATGGAATACTAAAAGTACAAAATAGCGAGAAATAAACAAAAAAAGGAGAGTTTTGATCCGTATGTTATTCGACACACATGCACATTTAAACGACACGCAATTTATTGAAGACCTTGAAGAAGTGATCGAGCGGGCCCAAACGGAAGGAGTCTCTAATATGGTCATCGTAGGTTTTGATCGTCCGACGATTCAAAGGGCCATGGAATTAGTCGAACGATATGATTTTATGTACGCCTGTGTTGGCTGGCATCCAGTCGATGCGATCGACATGACCGATGAGGACTTAAATTGGATTGAGGAATTGACTTCCCATCCTAAAGTGGTTGCTATAGGTGAAATGGGCTTAGATTATCACTGGGACAAGTCACCAAAGGAGGTCCAGAAAGATGTTTTCCGCCGGCAAATCCGCCTGGCTAAAAAGGTGAAACTTCCCATTGTGATTCATAATCGTGAAGCAACTGCTGATATTGTTGAAATTTTAAAAGAAGAAGGGGCGGAGGAAGTAGGAGGGATTATGCATTGCTTTAGCGGCAGCCCAGAGGTAGCAAAAGAATGCATAAAGATGAACTTCTTGATTTCTTTAGGGGGACCAGTTACCTTTAAAAATGCTAAAAAGCCAAAAGAGGTAGCAGCAGAAGTACCAATTGAAAGGCTTTTAATTGAAACTGATTGCCCATATTTGGCACCTCATCCCTATCGAGGAAAGCGAAATGAACCAAGTTATGTGAAGCTGGTTGCCGAACAAATTGCCGAAATAAAGGGCTTGACTTATGAGGAAGTGGCTCAAGCCACGACACAAAATGCAAAGAAATTATTCGGCATAAAATGATAAGGGATATTGTCGAAACGACAAGAAGCTTGTCCTAATTTTTTCTGATAACAAAAAGTTCTACATGTCTCCTTTTCAACATAGGATGAACGTGTCGATAAGTTTTTCTTTGCAAAGCTTCTAAGGTTGTGCATAATTAGAACTACCTTCACAGGATTAGCAAGGATTGACAGCCGGCGTATGGTTCTCTATAATCTCTCCAAAGAAAAGGAGGCGTTTTTCATCGTATTTCCAAACATGAAAAACCTGTTCCCCACGTCTTTGAGCGGGAGGTCATGGACCATCATATTTGCTAGTTTTATAGTTTTGCTTACAACTCTGGGAATTCTTTTATTTGAAGGCTCAAAGCATACTGTAGCAATGACATTAGATGGCAAGAAGATGGTTGTGAACACACATGCAGTTACCATCAAGGAACTCTTAGATGAACTGGATGTACCCCTCACGTCAAAAGACTACCTGTATCCAAGGGCAAGTACAAAGGTTAGGGATGACCTTAATGTCGTTTGGAAGCAGGCGAACATGGTTCACATTGTGAAAGACAACGAGAAGAAAACGATCTGGACTACAGCCGATACCGTGGCTGAACTCCTAAAAGAACAGAAGATTGTATTAAAGGAACACGATCAAATTTCACCAAATCCACAAACGGCAATTGAAAATAAGATGAGTGTAAAGCTTAATATTGCGTTGCATCTTACATATGTGGACGGCGGAAAATCGCAAAAGGTTTGGTCCACTTCGACTACGGTCGCTGACTTTTTAACACAACAGGGTATCAAACTAAATGAATTAGACCGAGTGGAACCTTCACTAACAGATAGAATAACAGAGAATGGTGTTGTGAACGTCATTCGGGTAGAAAAGGTCACCGATGTAGTGGAAGAACCCGTTCAATTTGCCGTGGTAACGAAAAAGGATGAAAAATTGCAAAAAGGGCAGGAAAAAGTCATTGCTCCTGGAAAGCAGGGACGTGTCTCAAGACAGTACGAGGTCGTGCTTGAAAATGGCAGGGAAGTTTCAAGAAAGTTGATCAACGAACAGAATATCTTACAAAAACAGGATAAAGTTGTGGCTGTCGGTACGAAGGATTTGGCGTTACAGGTTTCCCGCGGTGAGGCTCCTAATGGACAGGAGTTTTATGTGACGGCAACTGCGTATACGGCCTATTGTAATGGCTGCTCCGGACATACAGCTACAGGTCTTAATCTTCGTGCTAATCCAAATATGAAAGTAATCGCGGTTGACCCAAGGATTATTCCACTTGGTTCGAAGGTCTATGTAGAAGGCTACGGATATGCTGTGGCTGCTGATACAGGCGGAGCAATCAAAGGGTATATTGTTGATTTATTAATGCCATCACATGCGGATGCATATCGCTGGGGGCGTAAGAAAGTAAAGATTACAGTCCTAAACTAATTACTCAGGTGCAGAGGATTTGATTCCTCTGCATTTTGCTTTTTTTCTAAAATTCTTTATACTAAACAACGAATACTTGCTTCAAATTTCTTTACCAAAGCCTATATCTAAATGTATGAAATCTATCAATAATATAGACGAAGGACATTACAAAAATGTTTCAATTTTTTCATTTTTAATTTATTTCTATGGAGGCATTTATTTTTACATGAAAATCAAAGAAATCATTGTCGTAGAGGGAAAAGATGATACGACAACAATAAAACGAGCCGTTGATGCTGACACAATTGAAACGAATGGATCGGCTGTCAATCAAACTACTATTGAAAAAGTAAAACGGGCCCAAGCAACACGTGGTGTTATTATCTTTACCGATCCAGACTATCCTGGTGAAAAAATCAGAAAGACGATTGCTGCAGCTGTTCCTGGCTGTAAACATGCCTTTTTGCCAAAAGAGGCTGCTATAGCTAAAAGAGGAAAAGGCGTGGGCGTAGAACATGCCAGTCCAGAGGATATTAGAGAAGCGTTAAAGGATGCGCAAATCATGCATGAGGTGATTTCAGAAGAAATTACCCAAGAGGACTTAGTAACGGCCGGCTTAATCGGCGGAGAGGGCTCTAAGGAGCGGAGAATTTTGCTGGGCAAGCTGTTAAAAATCGGTTATACAAACGGAAAACAGCTTCATAAACGATTAATGATGTTCCGTATTAGCAGACAAGAGTTTGCAGAAGCATTACGTGTTTTACGACAGGAGGAAAAGAATGGATAAGGATATAGCAACACCAGTCAGAACGAGGGCAATCCTCGAAAAATATGGTTTTTCTTTTAAGAAAAGCCTGGGACAGAATTTTTTAATTGATACAAATATATTAAAGAAAATTGTTAGTTTTGCCGAGTTAAGCGAAAGTTCCGGTGCGATTGAAATTGGTCCTGGAATTGGAGCCCTGACTGAACAGCTTGCACGTTCAAGCAAAAAAGTGGTTGCCTTTGAAATCGACCAAAGATTGCTGCCAATTTTACAGGATACCTTGTCACCCTATGAAAATGTAAAGGTTATACATAAGGACGTGTTAGAAGCAGATGTTCAAATGGTAATGGAAGAGGAGTTTCAAGAAATTAATGATATTATGGTGGTGGCCAATCTTCCATATTATGTAACGACCCCGATCATTATGAAGCTCCTTGAAGACCGGCTGCCGATTCGCGGGATTGTTTGTATGCTGCAAAAGGAAGTGGCAGACCGAATTTCTGCCAAGCCAGGCACAAAGGAGTATGGATCGCTTTCAATTGCTATTCAATATTACACAGAGGCTGAGACTGTCATGATTGTACCAAAGACGGTGTTTGTCCCGCAGCCAAATGTTGATTCTGCTGTGATTAGATTAACGAAGCGAGAGAAGCCTGCTGTTGTGGTAAAGGATGAGGATTTCTTTTTCCAAGTGACCAAAGCGAGCTTTGCACAGCGGCGGAAAACGTTATTAAATAATTTAACTAGTCAGCTGCCGAATGGGAAAGAGAAGAAGGAAGAGATTCTCACGGCCTTAAGTGCGAGTGGAATTGAGCCGGTTCGCCGGGGGGAAACTCTTTCTCTAGAAGAATTTGGCCGGTTAGCAGATGAACTATATTCATACTTTCATTAATACTTTTGTCCTCATGATCGTTTCATGGGGACATTTATTTTAATTACTCCACAATTTCCGCCCGCAAAGCGGGTCAAGAAGTAGGATTCCTTTACCGATTTTGTCCGTGGGAGATTCATGAGGACAAAGACAAGAGGTTCAGTTAGGAATCTGTCCGCATGAGGGGTTGATGAGGACAAAGACAAGAGGTTCAATCATGAATCTGTCCGCATGAGGGGTTGATGAGGACAAAGAGAAGGGTTCTAACCAGGAATCTGTCCGCATGAGAGACTGATGAGGACAAAGAGGAGGGTTCTAACCAGGAATCTGTCCGCATGAGAGGCTGATGAGGACAAAGAGGAGGGTTCTAACCAGGAATCTGTCCGTATAAGCGGTTGATGAGGACAAAGACGAGTTTTCTAACCTGGTTCCACTCCCATAAAAGATACATATAGACCAATTAGAGCAGCCACATTATTAAATCTTCACATTTTCATTACGTAGATTCCCCTCCATATGTCTCATTTTTCGTAAATTTTTAACAAGGACAACTTTCCCTGCATAGCCTATGAGAGAACCCATAATTAAAAGGCCTAAGCTGGTCTTATTGGAGTGACGGGCAGTGGATATTAAGCAAATGGATATTGTCGGAAGGAAATCGTATAACTGCGACATCATGTTCCGCGTTATCGACATTCAAAACATAAACAACCAGAAGGTAGCCATCCTCTATGGAGAGGATTTCCGTCTCGCTGCAGATGCACCATACACTGATTTGGTTATCCTTAATCAAAATGAACGGATAAAATTGCAGCAAGAATATAGAACACTTGAAGAACAGTCATTAAGACTATTTCGGCAGGATGTCGATTTAGTGAAACATCGTCAGGAATATGAATCAACCAGCGGTTATGTGAGACCAAGCAATTATTTTCAAATTCCTGGAAAAGTTCTTCACTTGGACGGTGATCCCTCCTATTTAAAGAAATGCATGGCTGTATACGAAAAAATTGGCATCCCTGTAGTGGGGATACACTGTAATGAGAAAGAAATGCCGGAACGAATTGGCCCCTTAATGGATCAATACCGTCCCGATATCTTGGTTATTACTGGCCACGATGCCTATTCAAAGGCGAAGGGGAAAATGTCTGATATCAATGCCTATCGACATTCAAGACATTTCGTCCAAGCGGTTAGAGAAGCCCGAAAAAGGGTTCCTCATTTAGATCAACTCGTTATCTTTGCAGGCGCCTGCCAATCTCATTTTGAATCACTCATCCATGCAGGGGCAAACTATGCCAGTTCTCCATCAAGGATCAATATTCATGCACTCGACCCTGTTTATATTGTAGCCAAAATAAGTTTCACTCCGTTTATGGAGCGTATCAACGTCTGGGATGTATTAAGAAATACTCTAACAGGTGAAAAAGGTCTCGGAGGAATTGAAACAAGGGGTGTATTGCGGACGGGTATGCCTTTTCGGCCAATTATTGATGAGGTTGAATAATTGATTAGAATAGTGGAGCTGCTAGTTTCAATTTGGCTCCCCTTATTCTAATCCGTGCTTAATTTTTTTTAGATACATATTAACCACTAAATAAGGCAACGATAACAATGTTGAAAATTAGAAGAAAAAGTAGAAGAAAAAATATTGACAATCATTTTGTTGGACTGATATAATTTATATTTTTGTTTGACAGAACTATGTCAGTGTGTTATACTTTACACAGTGAGGTGGACCGAATGCCAAAAACCTTAGCCGATATTAAAAAGGCTCTTGACACAAATTTGGGAAAAAGATTATTGCTGAAAGCCAACGGTGGACGCAGGAAAACAATCGAACGTTCTGGAGTTTTAGCTGAAACTTACCCGTCAGTTTTTGTTATTGAGTTAGATCAAGATGAAAATTCGTTTGAGCGTGTTTCATACAGCTATGCGGATGTTCTTACAGAAACAGTTCAAATTACTTTCTATGATGATGCAGCAGGACATGTAGCTTTAAGCTAGTATATAAGCAATGAGATGGCAGTAAACAAAGGTTTACTGCTTTTTGCTGTTTAGATGATTTAAAAATTTTCATGAAAAGGAACGTACTTTTACATACTAAGAATGCTGTGGTATGAAAGGGGTTGTTTAGATGGGCCGAAGAAGAGGAATTATGTCCCATCGCTTGAAAGAGGAGCTAGCCAAGGAACTTGGCTTTTATGATGTGGTTCAAAAAGAAGGCTGGGGCGGTATCCGTGCAAAAGATGCAGGGAATATGGTGAAGCGTGCTGTAGAACTTGCCCAGCAGCAGTTAGTCAATCAGAATCGTCAAACGTAACATAGATTAGCACCTCCATATTAAACAAATCTTCCCCACAGCTTGGTCAGTGCAAGGAACCGAAAGGGCCTCTTTTGCACTGGCCTTTTTCTATTTTTGGCTGCAGCTTTTTTACTTTTGTCGAAAAAGTGGCTTTTTTCGACGAAAAACGACTGATATAATTATAAAATTGGGTAGATATCTTATATCTGACGTCTTACATTTATCTTTTTGTGGTAAAATAGGACAAAATGTGGATTTTTGGAATCGTATGCAAAAGCCCCCCCTTGGGTGCTAAGTGGATAAAACAAAAGTAGGTGACGTAGTGAAGCTTTTAGTCAAAGCGCCGGCTAAAATCAATTTAGCATTAGATGTTTTACATAAACGCCCCGATGGCTATCATGAAGTTGAAATGATCATGACCACGATTGATTTAGCCGACCGGGTTGAACTAACCCTATTAGAACAGGACAAAATACATATTCTTTCGCATAATCGCTATGTACCGGATGATCAGCGAAATCTAGCCTATCAAGCAGCCCAGCTGTTAAAGGATCGTTTTGGCGTTAAAAAGGGTGTACTTATTTCAATCGAAAAAACAATTCCGGTGGCAGCCGGCTTAGCAGGAGGCAGCAGTGATGCTGCAGCAACGCTAAGGGGTCTGAATAAACTATGGGACCTTGGTTTAAGTTTGGATGAATTAGCAGCGCTCGGCAGTGAAATTGGCTCGGACGTTTCTTTCTGTGTCTATGGAGGCACAGCCTTGGCAAAGGGCAGAGGTGAAATCATTACGGAACTTCCACCGCCGCCAACATGCTGGGTTATTTTAGCGAAGCCCTTTATTGGGGTCTCGACAGCCGAGGTTTATCGGCGGCTTGATTTGAATGGAACCAAACATCCGGATATCTATGGAATGATCCAGGCCATTAAAGAACATGATTACCAGCGGGTCTGTGACAACGTCGGAAACGTTCTTGAAGGGGTAACTTTGAGTCTTCATCCAGAAGTTGCTCAAATCAAAGAACAAATGAAGCGTTTTGGGGCAGATGCGGTGTTAATGAGCGGAAGCGGGCCGACCGTATTTGGAATTGTACAGCATGATTCGAGAATGCATCGAATCTATAATGGCCTAAGGGGTTTTTGTGACCAAGTTTTTGCGGTTCGCATGCTGGGAGAACGTCATTCGCTTGATTAAAAACGTACAATAATGATATTCTTTAAATAGAATATTCGGGTTCTGGGAGGGTAGTTATGAAATTTCGCCGTAGTGAACGTTTGATTGATATGACTAATTATTTATTAGACCATCCTCGCCAGCTTGTGCCGCTCACTTTTTTTGCTGATCGATATGCATCCGCAAAGTCCTCGATTAGCGAAGACTTAGCAATTGTGAAAGAGACCTTTGAACAACGGGGTATTGGCACCTTGCAAACCGTACCGGGGGCTGCCGGTGGTGTGAAATTTTTTGTAAAAGTAAGCCAGGAAAAAGCAGAACCATTTGTAAATGAACTTTGTCAGTTAATCGCCAATTCCGAACGGCTATTACCAGGCGGTTATTTGTATTTAACCGATATCTTGGGAGATCCGCAAATTGTCCAGAAAGCCGGACGAATTATTGCTTCCGCCTATGCTGACACAAAAATTGATGTGGTCATGACGGTAGCCACAAAAGGGATTCCTTTAGCGTATGCTGTTGCCAGCCAATTAAATGTGCCGGTAGTCATTGTTCGACGAGATAGTAAAGTGACGGAAGGTCCGACGGTTAGTATTAATTATGTATCCGGGTCTGCTAAGAGGATTCAAACGATGGTACTCTCTAAAAGAAGCATGAGACAGGATTCCCGTGTCCTCATTGTAGATGATTTTATGAAAGCAGGCGGAACGGTAATGGGAATGATCAGTATGCTTGAGGAGTTTAACTCTCAGCTTGCTGGAATTGCTGTTTTAGTGGAAGATGAGAAAATCCAGGAACGGTTAGTGGATGAATATTTATCGCTGGTACAGCTAGCCGATGTGGATGTAAAAGAAAAAAGGATAAGTGTACAGGCAGGTAATTATTTTAATATATGGAGGGATTAACATGAAAGTTGTTCAAACCAATCAGGCACCAGCCGCCATTGGTCCGTATTCTCAAGGAATTGTGGTCAATAATTTATTCTATAGTTCGGGACAAATCCCATTAAATGCAGAAGGGGTTATGGTAACCGGAGATGTAAAGGAACAAACCCATCAAGTATTTAAAAATTTACAGGCCGTATTAGCTGAAGCAGGAGCATCGCTTGAAACGGTGGTAAAGGCAACTGTTTTTATTAAAAATATGGATGAGTTTGCTGACGTCAATGAAGTTTATGGCGAATATTTCTCCACTCATAAACCTGCCCGTTCTTGTGTAGAAGTAGCAAGGCTGCCAAAAGATGCATTAGTTGAAATTGAAGTGATCGCGCTCGTGAAGTAATTCGGGCGCTTTTTTATTTTAATTTAAGGCTGTGCTAATCTTGAATGTTGATTACCGCTCCAGGCGGCTTCGCTTTCCGCGGGTGTGCCGGGGAGCCTCCTCGGCTTGCGCCTGCGAGGTCTCCTCTGCCCCGTACTCCCGCAGGACTTTGAATTTGCATCCTCGAATCCGCCCACGCACGAAGGAAATGCGATAGCATTTTCGAGGAGTCTTCGCCGCCTTCCGCTCCAATCAACAGGCTAAAAAATCAACAATAACTTTTAACTCAGCCTAATTTAAAAATGGTTCAGCTCCATTCTTGTCCTGTGCTAAACAAGCAATTCCGCTTTTCTATTCGACGCTTTTCTACTGTACACGTGGTGAAAACGCTATTTTTTACAAATGTTCACGATTCCGCCCTAATTTTTCAAAAAAATTTTAAAATTTGAGAAGGATAATAGAATTAATTGTTGAATTTATTTAACTAGCATTTTATATAACAAAAAAGGGTGTGAGCACATGGAAGTAACTGACGTAAGATTACGCCGGGTTAATACGGATGGAAGAATGAGAGCGATTGCATCAATCACATTGGACAATGAATTTGTTGTTCACGACATTCGTGTTATTGACGGAAACAACGGTTTATTTGTAGCTATGCCAAGTAAACGTACTCCAGATGGAGAATTTCGTGACATTGCGCATCCAATCAATTCAGGAACACGCGGTAAGATCCAAGAAGCTGTTTTGGCGGAGTATCACCGTTTAGGTGAATTGGAAGTAGAATTTGAAGAAGCCGGAGCTTCCTAAGGATTTTAACAACTAGGGCCTTTCTTCTATGTAAGGCTCTTTTTATATTTTTTTACCCCAAAACAATCTCCTCGACACATTTTCTTTTATCTAAAATTCTACATATTATGACAAAATTAGACACTTTCCCATCATTCCTTGAAAAGCGAGCCCATTTACGTTAATATTTTTAATGGATAAAAAGGTAAATTGGAGGACTGTCCATGTCTAATCGTTATGCTGTGATTTTGGCTGCGGGGCAAGGAACGCGGATGAAATCTAAGCTTTATAAAGTTTTACACCCTGTGTGCGGTAAACCTATGGTACAACATGTAGTCGATCAAATAACAAAGCTTACTATTAATGAGATAGTCACAATTATTGGCCATGGAGCTGAAATGGTCCAAACGCAATTGGGTGATCAAAGTCTCTATGCATTACAAAAAGAACAGTTGGGTACTGCTCATGCAGTGATGCAGGCTCAAGATAGCTTAATGGGAAAAGAAGGCGTAACTATAGTTGTGTGCGGTGACACTCCTTTAATTAAAGCTGAAACGATGGAATCTCTATTCAAACACCATGAAAAGTTAAAGGCAAAAGCGACAATCCTTACAGCCAAAATAGATAACCCAACCGGCTATGGTCGAATTATCCGTAACCAAGAGGGTCTAGTCGAAAAGATTGTAGAGCATAAAGATGCTACAGAAGAAGAACGGAAAATCAATGAAATAAATACAGGTACGTATTGTTTTGACAACCAGGCATTGTTTGAAGCATTAAATAAGGTATCCAATGACAATGTGCAAGGGGAATACTATTTACCAGATGTAATTGAGATTCTGAAGAAACAAGGGGAAGTAGTTACAGCCTACCAGACAGAGGAGTTTGAAGAAACCTTGGGTGTAAATGACCGGGTTGCCTTAGCAGAGGCTGAACGGATTATGCGTTCCCGGATTAATGTAGCCCATATGCGCAATGGGGTAACCATTATTGATCCTGCAAATACTTACATAGAAGCAGATGTTGAAATTGGGCAAGATACTGTTATCTATCCAGGAACGATGATCAAGGGTCAAGCTAAAATTGGTACGGAATGTATAATTGGTCCTAACACAGAAATTGATACCTGTGAAATTGGTGATGAAACAGTGATCCGTCAATCTGCCGCTTTTAACAGTTCAATTGGATCTCATGTAAACATTGGCCCATTTGCCCACATTCGCCCTGAATCCACTATCCTAGATGAGGTAAAAATCGGCAACTTTGTTGAGATTAAAAAGGCAGTCTTTGGTAAGGGGAGTAAGGCGTCACATCTTAGCTATATTGGCGATGCAGAGGTGGGCAGAGATGTAAACATTGGCTGCGGATCAATCACGGTTAATTACGATGGGAAAAATAAATTCTTAACAAAAATTGAAGATGGAGTCTTTATTGGCTGCAATTCAAATTTAGTTGCTCCGGTAACCATTAAAAAGGGATCATATGTAGCCGCAGGTTCAACGATTACTAAGAATGTGCCTGAAGAAGCATTAGCGATTGCACGCGCGAAACAGCTTAATAAAGAAGGTTACGTTCAGAAACTTAATCTTAAGAAATAAAGCCATTTATAATTGGAGGCAATTATGTCAAATCAATATTTAGATCCAAACTTAAAGGTATTTAGTTTAAATTCAAATCTGCCGCTGGCAACTGAAATTGCAAAATTTATTGGCGTAGAGCTTGGAAAGTGCTCTGTAACGAGATTTAGTGATGGTGAAATTCAAATTAATATTGAAGAAAGTATCCGTGGCTGTGATGTCTATGTTATTCAATCAACTAGCTCGCCAGTGAATGAAAATATCATGGAAGTGCTGATCATGATTGATGCCTTAAAAAGAGCTTCAGCCAAAACCATCAACATCGTTATGCCTTATTACGGGTATGCTCGTCAAGACCGTAAAGCGCGTGCTCGTGAGCCAATTACTGCTAAATTAGTGGCAAACCTGCTCGAAACGGCTGGGGCAACCCGGGTTATCTGTCTCGACCTTCATGCACCGCAAATTCAAGGCTTTTTTGAAATTCCAACTGACCATCTAATGGGTGTACCGATTTTAGCGGACTATTTTAAAACCCGCCAATTTAATGGTGACGTGGTGATCGTTTCCCCAGACCATGGCGGTGTAACAAGAGCACGTAAAATGGCAGAACGTTTGAAGGCTCCAATTGCAATCATTGATAAACGCCGTCCAAGACCAAATGTTGCAGAAGTTATGAATATTGTCGGTAATATTGAAGGAAAGATTGCCATCTTAATCGACGATATTATTGATACAGCTGGTACGATTACTCTTGCTGCAAATGCCTTAGTGGAAAATGGGGCAAAAGAAGTTTACGCCTGCTGTACACACCCTGTATTATCAGGGCCTGCCATTGAAAGAATTCAAAACTCAAAAATAAAAGAATTAGTGATCACCAATTCAATTGAGCTTCCTGAAGAGAAAAACATTGAAAAGATTGTTCATCTTTCTGTGGCTCCATTACTGGGTGAAGCGATTATCCGTGTTCACGAAGAACAGTCTGTAAGTACACTATTTGATTAAAAGAAAAACGAAAGTATCTGTTAAATTTCACTAGAGCCGGACAACGTTTAAAGTACATTCAAATTTAACTTTGAAAAATTTTGTTTAGACCTTCCTATTTTAGGGCATTTTTATATAGACAGAAAAAAATAGGAGGGTATTTATATATGAGTACTGTTCTACAAGCAAAAGAGCGGACGGAACTCCGTCATTCGGCATTGAAAAAACTGCGCAATAATGGAAACATACCTGCAGTGATTTATGGGGCAAAGGTAGAAAGCAAACCAGTGTTTGTAAGTTCGGCTGATTTAACCAAAACAATCCGAACAGTAGGCAGAAATGGGATCATTTCCCTTGATATTGATGGAAACAAACACGATGTCATTTTATCTGATTATCAGGAAGATTCCTTTAAAAAGGAAATCCTCCATGTTGATTTCTTAGCGGTAGATAAGTCCTCGAAAATTAATGTCCAAGTGAGACTAGCACTAGTAGGGGAAGCAATTGGTGTAAAAGATGGCGGTGTTCTCCAGCAGTCCATTCACGAATTATCAATTACATCCACTCCGGATAATATCCCACAGGCAATAGAAGTGGATATTACAAACCTCCAAGTTGGAGAGACCGTAGTGGTTGGGGATATTCCTGAGATCGGCGGCTTTACCATTAATCATGAAGATGAGGAAGTCGTTGCATCCATATTGCCTCCAAGACAGGAAGAGGAAATTAACTCTGGTGAACAACAGCAAGATGGTCACCCTGATCAAGAAGAGGGAAGAGAGACCACTCCAGTCGGTGAAGAATAAATACGAGACGTAACCTATTTAAGGTTACGTCTTTTAACGCATAAATATGGAAATCATGTTATTATGGGAGAATGACGATGTTCCGAAAAATTTTTAAAAGGATGACTAAACCGGAAGAGGTGGGAACACAGATGAAATTAATCGTAGGTTTAGGTAACCCTGGGAAGCAATACGATCAGACAAGACATAATATTGGCTTTGAGGTAATCGATGCACTTTCCGACCAATTCTCAATCCCGTTAAATCAGTCAAAGTTTAAGGGGATGTATGGAATCGGACTTCATAACGGGGAAAAGGTATTACTATTAAAACCTTTAACCTATATGAACTTATCAGGGGAATCAATTAGGGCTGTAATGGATTATTATCAAATAGAGTTAGAGGATTTATTAGTTGTTTATGATGACCTTGATTTGCCAGTTGGTAAAATAAGACTCCGCCAAAAAGGAAGCCCAGGAGGCCATAACGGAATCAAGTCTACTGTTGCCCATTTAGGGACACAAGAGTTTAATCGAATTCGAATTGGCATTGACAGGCCAACTCCAGGGATGAGCGTACCAGATTATGTCCTTGGACGTTTTCGTGCGGAGGAAAGACCTTTTACCCAAGATGCAGTGAAGAGAAGTGCAGAGGCCTGTACCGCCTGGCTGCAGAGACCATTCTTACAAGTTATGAATGAATATAATCAATAATCGTTCATGATACAAGTCTTTTATTCATACATTGAAGAAAAACATCTGTTTACTCCTCTGTTAAATCTAGTGAATAACTTCCACTTGCCAGGTTAATACTAGTAGTGGAATCCTAGATCAGGGAGGGACAGGCATGGCCATCCATTATCATTGCCGTCATTGCGGTACAAAACTTGGTTCTATTGAACAAACATCGATTCATGCAGAAACACTAGGCCTTCATAAATTAACGGATCAAGAAAGACAGGAAATGGTCTCATATGAACCGACCGGTGATATTCATATCACGGCCATATGCGAAGATTGTCAGGAAGCATTAGAACGAAACCCTGATTACCATCAATATGATTTCCTTATTCATTGATATAGTTGTAAAAATTTTACTTAGATAATAGTCTAGCTTAGCGCCTTTCGCGGCTAGTTTGCGCCGCTGACCGGGCGCTTCCGCTATTCTACTCAGCTTTGGAAGCTCTCCAAAGCGTTTTTCTGTTTAAAAATTTACTCATATAAATATTGTTTTAATATAATTATTTTTTAGGAAGGGAGGAGAAACCTTGAATGGTTTAAAATCAATATTTTTAAAGCAGGAAGATGTTCACTCCATTATTGCTGGGATTGAAGAAGGATTAAAAGAACAACTGGTTGCAGGCCTTTCAGGATCATCACGTACAGTCCTAACTGCATCAGTTTATGAAAAGATGAACAGGCCGATCATGCTTGTTACCCATAATCTACTACAGGCTCAAAAGCTTTATGATGATCTTGTCAATCTATTAAGTGAAAAAGAAGTCTTTCTTTTTCCAGCGAATGAATTAATAGCCGCCGAGCTCAGCGTTGCCAGCCCGGAATTAAAAGCTCAGCGAATTGATGCCCTTAACTATTGGAGCAGACAAAATAAAGGGGTTTTAATTGTTCCAATTGCGGGTCTGAAAAAGATTGTTCCTCCTAAATCGCTATGGCAGCAATACCAGCTGTCGTTAAAGCTAGGAGAAGACATCGATATCGAAAAGTTGTTAAACACCTTTGTTAAAATGGGTTATATCCGCTCTGAAATGGTAACAACTCCAGGGGAATTTAGTGTAAGGGGCGGAATTATTGATATCTATCCTCTTACGGAAGCGGATCCACTGCGGATTGAACTATTTGATACAGAAATTGATTCCATCCGTTATTTCTCCCTTGATGATCAGCGATCTAAAGAAAAGATTCAAGAGGTGTTAATTGGACCAGCAAGCGAAATCATTCTTGAAGCCGAAAACTACAGCCGAATGATTGGGAAGCTTGAAGAAGGATTAGCTTTGTCATTACGGAAACTAAAAGATGATAAAGCAAAGATGCAGCTTAGTCAAAACCTCAGCTATGAGCTTGAACAGTTGAAGAACGGCCAAAAGCCAGATCAAGTCTATAAATATTTATCCTTAGCCTACGAGCGGCCTGCTAGTTTACTAGACTATCTGCCAAGTAATGGACTTGTGTTTGTAGATGAAATTAGCAGAGTTCAAGAGATGAATGATTCCCTTGTAAAAGAAGAAGCAGAGTGGTATACAGGGTTACTTTCTGAAGGGAAGATTATTCATGACCTGCATATTTCCCATGACTTACAGGCCATGCTGCAACGAAAAGAATTTCCGCTTCTCTATATGTCATTATTTTTGCGCCATGTAGCCAATACAAGCCCACAAAATATAATTAATATTACGTGTAAACAAATGCAAAATTTCCATGGTCAAATGCATGTTTTAAAAGCAGAAATTGACAGGTGGAAAAAAGGGAATTATTGCATTTTATTTTTAGGTGCGGATGAAGACCGGGTACAAAAATTAGAACGGGTTCTAGAGGATTATGAAATAAGTGCGAGCATGATAAAAGGTGACCAATCGCTCGTACCAGGTAAAGTTCAGATCATGCAAGGCAATCTTCATGCAGGATTCGAACTCTCGATTCAAAAAATTGCTGTCATCACCGAAGAAGAATTATTTAATAAACGCGTCAAAAAATCAACCAGCCGGCAGAAATTATCGAATGCTGAACGGATAAAAAGTTACTCCGAGTTAAAAATTGGAGACTATGTTGTGCATGTTAATCATGGAATCGGCAAATATTTAGGAATTGAAACACTCGTTATTAACGGTATCCATAAAGATTACCTGCATATTCGCTATCAAGGATCAGATAAACTTTACGTACCAGTGGAACAAATTGACCTGGTTCAAAAATATGTGGGATCAGAAGGAAAAGAGCCAAAGGTTTATAAACTCGGCGGCACTGATTGGAAAAAGGTTAAGAAGAAAGTTGAATCATCTGTACAAGATATCGCAGATGACCTGATTAAGCTATATGCCGAGCGGGAAGCAGCAGTTGGTTATGCCTTTTCACCTGACGGGGACCTGCAGCGTGAATTTGAAACTTCTTTTGCCTATCAAGAAACAGAAGATCAGCTGCGCTCGATTCATGAAATTAAAAAGGACATGGAAAGATCGCGTCCGATGGACCGTCTCCTTTGTGGTGACGTCGGTTACGGTAAAACAGAAGTGGCCATCCGTGCCGCATTTAAATCAATTGCAGACGGAAAACAAGTAGCCTTTCTGGTGCCAACAACGATTCTGGCACAGCAGCACTTTGAGACACTTAGGGAGCGTTTTCAGGATTATCCGATTAATATCGGTTTATTAAGCCGGTTCCGCACAAAAAAACAGCAGACAGAAACGATTAAAGGCTTAAAAGCAGGTTCAGTTGATATTGTTGTCGGTACTCATCGTCTGCTATCAAAGGATATTATCTATCGCGATTTGGGCCTATTGATTGTCGATGAAGAACAGAGATTTGGTGTTACACACAAAGAAAAGATCAAGAAGTTGAAAACAAACGTCGATGTGTTAACCTTAACGGCTACACCAATTCCAAGGACACTCCATATGTCCATGCTTGGCGTGCGTGATTTATCGGTGATCGAAACACCGCCGGAAAATCGCTTTCCAGTCCAAACATATGTTATGGAGTACAATGGTTCATTGGTAAGAGAAGCAATTGAACGTGAGCTTGCCAGGGACGGACAAGTATTCTTTTTATATAACCGAGTTGAAGATATCGAACGTAAGGCTGAAGAAATTTCCATGCTTGTTCCAGATGCCCGCGTAACGTTTGCACATGGACAAATGACGGAGAATGAACTGGAATCTGTTATGATTGGTTTCTTGGCAGGGGAATTTGATGTGCTCGTGAGCACAACGATTATCGAAACGGGTGTTGATATTCCGAATGTAAATACGTTAATTGTGTTCGATGCAGACCGAATGGGTCTTTCCACGCTTTATCAGCTCCGCGGCCGGGTTGGCAGATCCAATCGTGTTGCGTATGCCTATTTTACGTACCGAAAGGATAAGGTCTTAACGGAAGTGGCAGAAAAGCGTCTTCAGGCGATTAAGGAATTTACAGAGTTAGGGTCCGGATTTAAGATTGCGATGCGGGACTTATCGATTCGCGGAGCAGGGAACCTATTAGGTGCACAGCAGCATGGATTTATTGATTCCGTAGGATTTGACCTTTATTCTCAAATGCTGAAGGAAGCAATTGAAGAGCGGAAGGGCGACCTTGGAGGCGAGGTGAAAAAATCCGTTGAAATTGATCTGGAAATCGATGCTTATATCCCAGATACGTATATTAAAGATGGACATCAAAAGATTGAGATGTATAAACGGTTTAGAGGAGCCGATAGTCTTGAGGAGATTGAAGAGCTGCAAACAGAGATGCGTGATCGTTTTGGCGAATATCCGGTAGAAGTCGATTATCTATTCCAAATTGCTGAAATCAAGGTTTATGCTCTGTTAAACGGGGTTGAGCAAATTAAACAAGTGAAACAAGAAGTCACCATCCTTGTTAATGAGCAGATTACCGGCAATATTGATGGAAGTAAAATATTCCATATAGGCAGCCAGTTTGGCAGAAATATTATTCCTGGGATGGAAGGCTCTAAGTTAAAAATCATGATTAAGACAAAAGAGTACGAAACAGCAGAGTGGCTTCATGCTGTCCGGGAAATGGTCAAAGGAATACCATTGGCGAAAAGGGGCCAAGGCAATCCTGTGAATTAATGGTAATTTGGCATCTCATTTGAGCTCGACTAGTCCGATTTACCCACTATTTATATCCATAAATGTGATATTTCTCTTATATGTGAAAAAATATTATGTTTGTGAATAGAACTTTCCAGATGAAAGATACTAATTTCAAAGCTGGTGATGATTAACATCATTGCCAAGTTAGTAAAATCATCAGATGAAAGTGAGGCAACATTGGATGAAAGCAACTGGAATTGTTCGTCGAATCGATGATTTGGGTCGTGTTGTTATTCCTAAAGAAATACGCAGAACTTTGCGTATCCGCGAAGGGGATCCGTTAGAGATTTTTGTTGATCGAGACGGAGAAGTCATTTTAAAAAAATATTCACCAATCAGCGAGCTTAGCGATTTTGCCAAAGAATATGCAGAAGCCCTATTTGATAGCCTCGGTAATCCTGTTTTAATTTGTGATAGAGATACCTATATTGCAGTAGCTGGTGGTTCGAAAAAGGATTATTTAAATAAGAACATCAGTGAGTTAGTCGAAAAAACGATGGAAGAACGAAATTCCGTTCTACATACACAGCAAAGTGAAATGGCATTAATAGAAGGAAATAACGAAACCGTCTCATCGTACACCATTGGACCTATCATTGCAAACGGAGATCCGATAGGCGGAGTGATTATCTTTTCTAAAGAGGGTACTCTTGGTGAAGTAGAGCAAAAAGCAGTTGAAACTGCAGCAGGTTTCCTCGCACGACAAATGGAGTCTTAATATTGGATTTATAATTTAAAAAAAAGACAGCATCTGCTGTCTTTTTTATGTGTCTAGCCGCAGCCCCTGTTCAAGGCGCTTCCGCTTTTCTTATGCTATAATACCTTGGAGTTTTAATAAGCGGGTGAGAAAATGCAAAAGTCCATAAAACAATCAAAAGCCGTCTTCAAAGGGGCCTTCATTTTAACCATTGCGGCGATTGTTACAAAAATTTTAAGTGCCTTTTACCGAATTCCTTTTCAAAATATTGTTGGGGATGTCGGTTTTTACATATATCAGCAAGTATACCCGTTTTATGGCATGGCCGTGGTTCTGTCCACCACTGGTTTCCCAGTGGTGATCTCCAAGCTTTATGCAGAGCAGAAGGAAAAAGGAGACGTTGTACGGTCTCGCTTGCTTCTGTTTGCCTCGTACCTCTTTTTACAAGTTTTTGGGATCATTTGTTTTTGTATTCTCTATCTAGGGGCGGACGAAATCGCCGATGGGATGAACGATTCACATTTAACTGTTTTACTAAGAGTCGTCGCCATTGTGTTTTTAACCTTTCCCATCAGCTCTTTATTAAGAGGATATTATCAGGCAGTCGGCGATATGGTCCCAACAGCTTTATCACAAGTCGGAGAACAATCAATTCGAGTGTTGACGATTATCCTTTTGTCTTCGATTTTTATGAATAAAGGTCTGTCGCTGTATTTAGTCGGGGGCGGGGCGATGTTTGGCTCCATCACCGGAAGTATCATTTCCGCTATCATACTGTTTATGTTTTTAAGGATTCGTAAAGAATGGAAAATAATACAGCCTGTTAAAGGGATGTTTCTAAATTATAAAAAGGAAATAGGTGCTATTTGGAAGGCACTCTTTTTCCAAGGATTGATGATTTGTATCAGTGGAATGCTGATGATCTTTACCCAATTGGCGGATTCCCTTAATCTTTATTCCTTACTTGTTGCGAATGGAATGGAAGCAGAATTAGCCAAAAGCGTTAAAGGGGTCTTTGACCGTGGTCAGCCATTAATCCAATTAGGAACCGTTGCCGCAACCTCCATGTCACTCACCCTTGTACCGCTGATCACGAGAGCACGTTTAACCTCTAAGCCAGTGGAATTGCATAAACATATTCAATTAGCATTAAAGGTTAGTATTGTTGTTGGTGTCGGAGCATCAGCAGGTCTTTGGGCCATTATCGAGCCTACTAACATGATGCTGTTTGAAAATAAGTCAGGGTCATCTGTTTTGGGAATGCTTAGTTTTGTGATTTTTTTTACATCGATTATCTCAACGATCATTGCCATCATGCAGGGAATGGGAAAGGTATGGTATCCAGCCTTTGCTGTGATCATGGTCTTTCCAGTAAAATATCTATTAAATGTTTTGTTCATACCGGTAATAGGAATCAAGGGAGCGGCAGTTTCCTCGCTTATTTCATTAGCAATCGTTACACTAATCTTAATGAGTGGATTTAGAAAAATAACTACTGTACGAATATTCGTAAACGCATACCTAAGAACGGTTCTGACAGCAACGATCAGTATGGTCTTGTTTTTGAAGGGTTATTTATACATAACAGATTATTTCTTTGCTTATTTTGAAGTGGAGCGGCTGGGCGCCGCCATGCAATCGATAAGCGCAGTAGTAATCGGTGGTTTTCTGTTTTTGCTGATGATTATTCGCGGCGGGGTTTTTCGTGAAGAAGAACTTGCATTATTTCCGCTTGGCAGCAAATTCATTCATTTATTAGCACGAAAGGACAGGAGTGAATATGGTGAAAGAAATTGAGGTACTGGGATTGGGTGCTGGCGACTTAGAACAGCTGCCTGTTGGGGTATATAGAAAAATATTAAAGGCAAACCATCTATTCTTACGGACAAAAGAGCATCCAGTTGTCTCTAGCCTTGAAAAAGAAGGTCTAACCTATGTTTCATTTGATTCGGTCTATGAAAAGCATGATCAGTTTGAAGCCGTATATGAAGAAATTGTTCAAACCTTGCTGCAGGAGGCAATAACTGAATCGGTTATTTACGCCGTTCCCGGTCATCCACTGGTTGCAGAGCGCACCGTTCAGCTTCTTCTAGAGTATGGTCCCGAAAAAGGGATTCAAATCACTATTGGCGGAGGACAGAGCTTTTTAGATGCCATTTTTGCTTCATTAAAGATTGACCCGGTCGAAGGGTTTCAACTGCTAGATGGTACAGCACTTTTGGCCAGCCAGCTGCAGCTGGAGCAGCATATGTTTATCAGCCAGGTGTATGATCAATTTATCGCATCAGAGGTTAAACTTACCCTAATGGAAAAGCTGCCGGATGACTATGAGGTTTATATAGTGACAGCTGCCGGAAGCAGTCAGGAATCGATTGAAAAAGTTGCCTTGTATGAGTTGGACCGGAAAGTAACAGTTAACAATTTAACCTCTGTCTATGTTCCTCCTGTTAAGGATGAACAAATATTGTTGAAAGATTTTGCAAAGCTTCGTGGGATTATTGCCATCTTAAGAGGTCCTGAAGGTTGTCCGTGGGATAAGGAACAAACACATGAATCGTTAAAGAGGTACTTAATTGAAGAAACCTATGAAGTCATCGAGGCAATTAATAGTGATGATATTGATCATTTAGTTGAGGAATTGGGTGATGTACTGCTTCAAGTCATGCTCCATGCCCAAATAGGCGAGGATGATGGCTACTTTTCTATTGATGATATTATCGAGGGGCTGTCAGAGAAAATGGTTCGCAGGCATCCGCATGTGTTTGGAAATAGAAAGGCAGATACAGCGGAACAAGTGGTTCAGAACTGGCAGGAGATTAAGCAGCAGGAAAAAGGAAGTCAGCAGCCTGCCTCCCTATTAGAGGGTGTTTCACTGGCACAGCCAAACTTGCTTCGTGCCTATGAACTGCAAAAGAAAGCAGCAAAGGTTGGCTTTGATTGGAAGGAAATTCAACCAGCGCTCGAGAAAGTAAAAGAAGAGCTGGATGAATTTGTGAATGAGCTTGATGGAACAGAGGAAGGCCTTCTCCTTGCTAAAAAGGAATTCGGCGACCTGCTATTTGCTTTTGTGAATGTGGCGAGATTTTTAAGCATTCATCCGGAAGAAGCCTTATTTGAAACAAATGAAAAGTTCATCCGAAGGTTTCGCTATGTGGAAGAAAAGGTAAAGAATAGTGGTCGGTCATTTGAAGAGCATACACTTGAACAGCTCGATCTATATTGGGATGAAGCGAAGGAAAAAGGTTTATAAAAGAGGGGGGAAGTGCAAATGCGCTTAGATAAGTTTTTAAAAGTTTCAAGAATCATAAAGAGAAGAACTCTGGCAAAGGAAGTTTCGGATCAAGGCAGAATTGAAATTAATGGTAAAGAGGCAAAGGCCAGCTCTACGGTTAAAGTAGGCGATGAATTAACCATTCGCCTTGGACAGCGGAAGATGACTGCCCGAATTGATCGAATTCAAGAAACATCGCGTAAGGAAGAAGCGGCTGAAATGTATACGATTTTACAAGAAGAGAAGCTGGGCTCTCAAGACCCTTTTTAGGTAACTGTTCTAATTTAACTTTTCCTCACATAAAAATGTACAAAAGGGTTGTACAAATGATTGTGAGGGATGAAAAATGAGCCAATATTATGATAGCAATCCACCAAAAAGCACTGTTCCTGACCATGATGTCATTATGAGAGGAAGAAAGCTGCTTGATATTACGGGAGTAAAACAAGTAGAAAGCTTTGATAATGAGGAATTCTTATTAGAAACAGTAATGGGGTTTTTAGCGATCAAAGGACAAAACCTGCAAATGAAGAATTTGGATGTCGAAAAAGGGATTGTCTCCATTAAAGGAAAAATCTTTGACTTAGTTTATCTGGATGAACAGCATGGGGAGAAAGCTAAAGGCTTCTTTAGCAAGTTATTCAAATGACCCTTTCAACGCAATTTCTTACCATGCTCTCCATGATTGGCATGGGGTCATTGTTCGGCGCCATGTTTGATACGTATCAACGGTTTTTAAATCGTCCAAAACAAAAAGCTTGGATCGTCTTCATAAATGATATTTTATTTTGGGTTATTCAAGCTTTAATTATTTTCTATACCTTATTCATAGTAAATAGCGGTGAATTGCGTTTTTACATCTTTATTGCACTGCTATGTGGATATGCTGCCTACCAGGCATTGTTAAAAGGTATTTATCTTCATCTCTTAGAGATGGGGATTCAATCAGTGATCGCCATTTATAAATTTATAACCAAAATGACTCAAATGCTGATTTATAAACCTGTCGTTGGTCTTATTCAGCTATTGATTATGATCATTCTCGCACTTGGCAGGGGACTAATCACCCTTGTCAAATTTATTTATAAGGTTTTACTATTGATAATGAAAATAATTGTGTTTCCGGTGCAAAAAATATTGCTGTTATTTTGGAAACTTTTGCCGAAGGGTATTAAAAAAACCGTCGAGAAGTTATATAATAAAACGGCAGGAAATTTAAAGGAAATCATGAATTATATTAATAAATGGCGAGATAAATGGAAAAAGAAAAAAGAGTAAGGAGGTTTTAGGGGAAATGGGAGTGGATTTAAAAAGAAATGTATCTAAAATTCAGACAACCTATGTGGAGAAGCAAGAATACGCCGAAATTGCCTCAAGCAGAAAAAGAAGATTAGTGCTAAGACGTTTATCGGTGTTTTTTGTTTTTGCTAGCCTGCTAACCTATTTGATGATTTCAAATCACATTTCCCAAACCGCTAAACTCGATGCTAAACTGGCGCAAAAGAAAAAGCTTGATCATCAGCTTGCAGATTTGAAAAAACAGGAATCGATCCTTAAAGAAAATATTATAAAATTAAATGATGATGATTATATAGGAAAGTTAGCGAGGAAAGAGTATTTTTTCTCAAAAAAGGATGAAGTTATCTTTAATATCCCTGATGACAGTAAAGAAAATTGACACTGCTGTGCGAGTTATTGACACTGATTTTTTAGTTTCTGTATAATATATAAAAAGTTTGATTTTTTGAAAATTTAAGGAGGAACATTCTTTTTATGTCAATTGAAGTAGGCAGCAAGTTACAAGGAAAGGTAACAGGGATAACCAATTTCGGAGCGTTTGTGGAGCTGCCGGATGGATCAACAGGACTTGTACACATCAGTGAGGTTGCGGACAATTATGTAAAAGATATTAACGACCATTTAAAGGTTGGCGACCAAGTTGAGGTTAAAGTCCTTAATGTTGAGAAAGATGGAAAAATCGGCTTATCGATTAAAAAGGCAAAGGATCGGCCAGAGCCTGAAAAAAAGCAATATTCACATTCGCAACGCCCTCGTCAAAACCGTTCAAACGATCGTAATAACAATAAAGGGGAAACCTTTGAGTCTAAAATGGCCAAATTCCTAAAAGATAGTGAGGATCGTTTAACTTCCTTAAAGCGTAATACGGAATCCAAGCGTGGAGGAAGAGGAGCTAGACGGGGTTAACTTGCTGCACACTTAATGGGATAAGGCAGGTTTCACTTAATAGATAAAAGACAAGTCAACGGCGGCTTGTCTTTTTTGTTTGCACTAAAGGTGCCTTCACATGGTGACAGGCACCTTTTCTACTTTAAACGACATAAATATATTATTTGAATGATTATAGTGAAAACCGTCGAACGATTATTTGAACTTGTTCACTATTTTGACAAACTTTTAAATCTATTAATTTTATAATAGTTTGCAACGATGAAAGATTAGGGAGTGTGATTTATGGAAAAGGCTAACGTAAGTTTCATAGAACCAGTCGGGGAAGTCAACCTTCATTCATCTAAATGGGATTTGGGAAAAGCATTACGGAAAGGTCAATTAATGCTTGAGTCCTTTTTTATTAAAAAGGGTTATCTATTAGTATTAGTAGGATTCTTACTTGGACGGGCTTTGATTTTAGCAAAGCTAACGCCATTCTGCCTGCCTTTTTTCGCCTCAGTTTATTTAATCAAACGAGACCGGGCACCGCTTGCCCTGATCGGGTTGATCGTTGGGGCTTCTACTATTTCCTTAGGAAATGCTGCCTTTACCTTTGCCGTGACTGTTCTATTTTTAACCATTTACCGGATTAGCGAAAAGTGGCTGACGAATGAGGTACGATCCCTGCCATTTTTTGTCGGAATAATCCTAGGCGTAGGAAAGTTAATTGAGTCCTTTATTCTATCAAGACAATTAACTCTCTATGATTTGATGATGGTAGGGGTTCAGGCAAGCCTGGCCTTTATCCTGACACTCATTTTTCTGCAAAGTATTCCATTATTAACTCTAAATAAACGGAGACAGCTGTTAAAAACGGAAGAGATTGTTTGTTTAATTATCATGCTAGCCTCGATTATGTCAGGGACCATCGGCTGGAAGGTTTATGATATGTCGATCGAACATATCATGTCGAGATATTTGGTATTGGTCTTCTCCTTTATTGCCGGGGCCACAGTCGGTTCCACAGTCGGAGTAGTGACTGGGTTAATTTTTAGTCTTGCAAGCGTATCCAGCTTTTATCATATGAGTCTGTTAGCCTTTTCGGGGGTGCTTGGCGGTTTATTAAAAGAAGGTAAAAAAATTGGGGTATCCATCGGTTTGTTTATTGCTACCCTGCTGATCGGCATGTATGGGGAGGGAGGGGGCTCGATTCTCCAAACGGTCTTAGAGACTTTATCTGCCATTCTCCTCTTTCTCTTAACGCCGCAGGCACTTACATCAAGACTAGCAAAGTATATTCCGGGAACACCGGAGCATACGGCAGAACAGCAAAAATATATGCGGAAAATGCGTGATGTTACAGCACAAAGAGTGTCCCAATTTTCAGGTGTCTTCCACGCACTCTCTAAAAGCTTCTCACAAATGGAAGTGATGCAGGAGGATGAGGAAGAAAACCGTGAAATGGATTATTTCATGAGCAATGTAACGGAACGGACTTGCCAGACCTGTTTTAAAAAGGAACAATGTTGGGCAAAGAATTTTAATACAACCTATGCGTCGATGGAAGAAATTATTCATGAAATGGATCAAAATGATGGCAATGTTTCGCCAAGAATGGCAAGGGAATGGGATAAAATTTGTTCTCGTCCGAAAAAGGTATACGAAACCATAGGGCAGCAGTTAACCTTCTTTCAAGCCAATTTAAAATTAAAGAAGCAAGTGCGGGAAAGCCGTAAGCTCGTTGCAGAGCAATTATTGGGTGTATCTGAAGTCATGGATAACTTTGCAAAAGAAATCCAGCGTGAAAGAGAGAATCATTATAAACAAGAAGAACAAATTATGGAGGCAATCCAGGATTTTGGAATTCAGATTGAACAGGTCGAAATTTACAGCCTTGAACCAGGCAATGTTGACATTGAGATGACCTTACCATTTTGTAATGGCCACGGGGAATGCGATAAATTAATTGCGCCAATGCTGTCAGATATTCTCGGGGAAACGATTATTGTAAACAAGGAGGAATGCGGTCGCCTTCCTCATGAATTATGTAATGTAAATTTCCGCTCCTCGAAGGCCTATACCGTAGATACGGGTGTAGCCCATGCGGCAAAAGATGGCGGCTTAGTATCAGGAGACAGCTATTCGACGATTGAGCTTGGATTAGGTAAATTCGCCATCGCTATAAGTGACGGAATGGGGAATGGAGAAAGAGCTCATTATGAAAGCAGTGAGACACTTCAGCTGCTGCAAAAAATATTGCAATCAGGAATAGAAGAGAAGGTTGCGATTAAGTCGGTAAACAGCATCCTATCACTTCGGACCACGGATGAAATTTTCTCTACGTTAGATTTAGCGATGATTGACTTGAAAGATGCATCTGCACGTTTCCTTAAAATTGGCTCGACACCGAGTTTTATAAAAAGAGGAAATAAAGTCATTAAAATTCAAGCCAGTAATTTACCAATGGGAATTCTTCAAGAATTTGAAGTGGATGTTGTCAGTGAACAATTAAAAGCAGGAGATCTGCTCATTATGATGAGTGATGGGGTATTTGAAGGACCTAAGCATGTAGAGAATTATGATTTATGGATGAAACGAAAGGTACAGGAATTGGAGACGGACGACCCGCAAGAGGTTGCCGATTTAATCATGGAGGAGGTTATTCGTTCTAGATCTGGTTTGATTGATGATGACATGACGGTGACGGTTGCTAAAATTAAGCACAATACACCAAAGTGGGCTTCCATTCCCATTCAAAAAGTAAAGCGTCATGCCTAACTAGTTAATTTATCCATCCTTCCGATAATCTATGTATAAATCAACCAGATCCCGTCGAAAATGGTAGCAATACTATTTCTGGAGGGAGAAGGTTATGTACACAGGGAAGATTCGGCAAATTTTACTGATAACAGATGGGTGCTCAAACCAAGGGGATGACCCAATTGCGATGGCAGCCCTTGCAAATGAACAAGGGATTACGGTAAATGTCATTGGTGTCATGGAACATGACGTGATTGATGAAAAAGGAATCACCGAAATTGAAGGGATGGCCATGTCAGGCGGTGGAGTCAGTCAAATTGTTTACGCGGAAAGACTTTCACAAACGGTGCAGATGGTTACTCGTAAAGCAATGAATCAAACCATTCAAGGTGTCGTTAACCGCCAGCTTCAGGAAATATTGGGAGGTTCACAAACAATGGAGGACCTTCCGCCTGAAAAGCGCGGCGAAGTAATGGAGGTTGTCGACGAATTAGGGGAAACTGTCGAATTAGAGGTGTTGATTCTTGTCGATACAAGTGCAAGCATGAAACACAAACTCCCAACCGTAAAAGAGGCACTCCTTGACCTTTCTCTAAGCTTAAACGCCAGGACAGGAGATAATCTGTTTTCTGTGTATGTATTTCCCGGGAAAAAGAATGATGTCGAAAAATTGCTCGATTGGACACCGAAACTACAAGTTTTGACAAGTGTCTTTTCCCAGCTGTCGACCGGAGGCATTACGCCAACTGGACCGGCATTAAAAATGGCCGTATCTGCTTTCACAGAAAAAAAACAATCATTAAGGAGCCTGCTGTCTCGTGATGATGAATCGTACTTTGAAGAATCAATGTAAGGCTAGCCCAGGGACAATCATTACAGGCAAATGGCATGCGAAAAAATATACGATTATTAAGGAACTAGGATTTGGTGCAAATGGGGTGGTTTATCTCGCCAAGCATAAAGACACACAGGTCGCTTTAAAAATGAGTGATAATGGTATGTCAATCACCTCAGAGGTTAATGTTTTAAAATCCTTTGCAAAGGTCCAGGGACACTCCCTCGGACCTTGTTTGCTTGATGTTGATGATTGGTATTGGGATAACAGCCGTATTTCTTTCTATGTGATGGAATATATTCAGGGACCGGATTTCCTGTCCTTTTTGCAAACGAAAGGAACATCTTGGACGAGTGTTTTATTTTTACAGCTGCTGAATGATTTAGAGCAGCTGCACCAAAATGGCTGGGTATTTGGAGATTTAAAACCGGAGAATTTAATTGTGACGGGGCCTCCTCCAAAAATCAGATGTATTGATGTGGGCGGCACGACCATTCAGGGCAGGGCGATTAAAGAATTCACGGAGTTTTATGATCGAGGCTATTGGGGGTTAGGTTCCAGAAAGGCTGAACCCTCCTACGACTTATTTGCGGTTGCCATGATCATGATTAATACAGCCTATCCGAAACGATTTACGAAAACAACAGGTGGACTTCAGCAGCTCAAAAATGCGATTCGACAAAAACAAGAATTAATAAAATTTGAACCCGTAATTTTAAAGGCACTCCAAGGAAAATACATTCAAGCTAAACAAATGCGAGCAGATTTATTAGCTTTAATGACTGAGAATAAGCACTCTTCTGCACAAACAAAACCTCAGGTAAACAAACCTGATCCTTTTCAATCGAAGCAAGCAGGCGGGAAAGATACGTACTCCGTTCCACTTTCAAGACAGAGCTACAGGCGAAAAAAGAAAAAAAGCAGCTGGATGGAATTTTTATTTATCTCAATTGTTCTAGGAGTGTTATATGCTTGGTATACTTTTAATAATTTACCGTAATAAATTGAAACCAATTTTACTTTCATTCGTATAAAGAGAAAAGCAAATTTTCACCGCCTTTATTTTTGATAGTTCCTAATCAAAAGTGGTAAGCTAAAAAGAAAAGCGGAAGCGCACGGTTAGCGGCGTATGGATTGGATCCGCTCCGAATGAGATAAAGGAAACACGGAGAGCGTAAGCGATCCGATGTTGACTTATTGTAAGGAGGAGAGGGCCAATATACTAGCCGCTGTGCGCTGGAGCTGGAAAAAGAAAAGCGGAAGCGCACGGTTAGCGCCGTTCCCAATTTCGCTTTAATCAAATTTGCTTTAGAAAGTGTGCAATTGATATGTTAGAATCAAAAGTTGAGTCCTTTTTGCAGCACCATTCTTTTTCCCTGGAAAACAAAAGGATTGTAGTGGGCGTTTCAGGCGGGCCTGATTCATTAGCACTGCTTCATTATTTGCTGAAGGAAAGAGAAAAAAGAAATCTGTTCCTTGTGGTTGCCCACGTTGACCATATGTTCCGTGGTGAAGAATCCTTCCAAGATGCCATGTTTGTCAAAGCTTTTTGCGGACAATACAACATACCGTTTGAAATGGTGCAAGTTAATGTCAACAAAATTATGGAGGAAACGGGAAAAAGCTCTCAAATTGCTGGAAGAGAAGTAAGATATAATTTTTATCATACAATAATGGAACAGTACCACTCCCCGTATTTAGCATTAGGGCACCATGGTGATGACCAAACGGAGACCATGCTTATGCGGCTCACACGAGGAAGCAGTGGAAAGGCAAGAGCGGGTATCCCATTCTCCAGGCCGTTTTATGAAGGAATTATTTTTCGTCCTTTCTTATGCTTAACAAAAGATGAGCTTCAACACTATTGTGACAGGCATCATCTCGTCCCTAGGATAGACCCAAGCAATGCGAAGAGTATTTATAGCCGAAATCGTTTTCGTAAACAGGTGCTGCCTTTCCTTAAAGCGGAAAACAGACAAGTACATGAACATTTTCAACGGTTTAGTGAAGAACTGCAAAGTGATGAAGAGTATTTACAGGAATTAACAGCGGAGCGATTGAAAACAGTATTGACAAAAAGAGAAGAGGACAAAATTACTATTGACATAAAACAATTCCAAACAATGCCTTTACCTTTACAAAGGAGAGGGATTCAACTAATATTAAACTATCTTTACAAAGAAAAACCTGCATCTCTTTCTGCAATACATATTGATCAAGTATTTTCTTTGATTCACCATCATGAACCTTCAGGAACACTTGATCTTCCTAATGGTTTAAAAGTTATTCGCTCCTATTTTCAACTTTTTTTTCAATATGAGCAAATACAGCCAGAATCATTTTATTTTGAAATCAATGAGCCTGGAACGATTATGCTGCCAAATGGAGGGAGCATTATAATCGATTATATAACTGGGGAAAACCCTGAAGTGTTACGGAATAGTGCCATTTTTAATGCAGCTCTTCTTCCATTTCCATTGATTATCCGAAATAGAAAAAAGGGCGACCGAATGACAATCAAAGGCATACAGGGTTCGAAGAAATTAAAAGATATTTTTATTGATCAAAAAGTTCCACGGAAGGACCGGGATATGTGGCCGGTCATCACTGACAGAGAGGGATTCATTATTTGGCTTCCAAATTTAAAAAGGTCTTCTTTTGAAGGTATCGATGCAACTGCAGAACAATATATCCAACTAACATACATTATGTAATGATCTTCTAGGGGGCACATTTTATGATGAAAGATGATATTGAAAAGGTATTAGTTTCAGAAGAAGAAATTCAAGATAAGATTAAGCAATTAGCAGGGCAGCTAACGGAAGAATATCAAGACCGTTTCCCGCTTGCAATTGGAGTTTTAAAAGGAGCAATGCCATTCATGGCAGACCTGCTAAAACGAATGGATTGTTATCTTGAAATGGATTTTATGGATGTATCAAGTTACGGTACGGCTCTTGTATCTTCCGGAGAGGTTAAAATTTTAAAGGACCTTGATACTTCGGTTGAAGGCAGGGACATCTTAATTATTGAAGACATCATTGATAGTGGTTTAACACTCAGTTATCTGGTTGATTTATTCCGTTATCGTAAAGCAAAATCAATTAAAATTGTTACTTTGCTCGACAAACCGACTGGCAGAAAGAGCGACATACAGGCTGATTATGTTGGCTTTGTTGTTCCAGATGCGTTTGTGGTGGGTTACGGATTAGATTATATTGAAAAATACCGCAATCTACCATATATTGGTGTATTAAAACCAGAAGTATATAGCAAATAATGAAGTAAGAAGAAGTAATGAGTCTGGTTTTTGAAAGCCTTTTTACTGAGAGTAATTCCTTGAATTAGTAAGATTTTCTATGATACTATTTAATATAGTTTTTATCCGCGGGAGGAGGTAAGAGATGAATCGGATTTTCCGTAATACCATCTTTTATTTATTAATATTTTTAGTTATTATCGGCGTGGTGAGCTTCTTTAATGGAAGCAATGAGCCGACAGATCATATTTCATATGATAAATTTGTATCGCAGCTAGAGAGTGGTAAAGTTAAGTCATTTTCTATGCAGCCTGAACGCGGTGTTTATGAGGTTCAGGGACAGTTTGAAGCTAATAACAAGAAGTTTATTACCTACATTCCTAACAGTGAAAAGATTCTCGACCGTATTGATAAGGCTGATTCAAAAGTGGAAGTTTTACCGGCAAAAGAAACAAGCGGCTGGGTTACCTTCTTTACTTCCATTATTCCGTTCGTGATCATCTTTATTTTATTTTTCTTTTTGTTAAACCAAGCTCAAGGCGGCGGAAGCCGAGTCATGAACTTTGGTAAATCAAAGGCAAAGCTGTATAACGATGATAAGAAAAAGGTTCGTTTTAGAGATGTTGCCGGTGCAGATGAAGAAAAAGCAGAGTTAGTAGAGGTAGTTGAATTCTTAAAAGACCCTCGAAGGTTTGCTGAACTTGGAGCAAGGATTCCAAAAGGTGTACTTTTAGTAGGACCTCCTGGTACAGGTAAGACATTACTAGCACGGGCCACTGCAGGTGAAGCGGGCGTACCTTTCTTTTCAATCAGCGGTTCAGACTTCGTTGAAATGTTTGTCGGGGTTGGGGCTTCTCGTGTACGTGATTTATTTGAAAATGCGAAAAAGAATGCTCCGTGTATTATTTTTATCGATGAAATTGATGCCGTTGGACGCCAGCGTGGAGCTGGACTTGGCGGTGGACATGATGAACGTGAACAAACATTGAATCAGCTTTTAGTTGAAATGGATGGATTCGGAGCTAATGAAGGTATTATCATTATAGCTGCCACAAACCGGGCAGATATTCTCGATCCAGCATTATTACGCCCAGGCCGTTTTGACCGTCAAATTACGGTTGATCGTCCAGATGTAATTGGACGTGAGGCGGTGCTAAAGGTCCATGCACGTAATAAACCATTAGACGAAACCGTAAATTTAAAAAATATTGCGATGCGGACACCTGGTTTTTCCGGTGCCGATTTAGAAAACTTATTAAATGAAGCAGCACTAGTTGCTGCCCGCAGTAATAAAAAGAAAATTGACATGGAAGACATTGATGAAGCAACAGATCGTGTTATTGCAGGTCCTGCCAAAAAGAGCCGTGTTATTTCTGAAAAAGAACGCCGAATTGTTGCCTTCCATGAAGGCGGTCATACTGTTATTGGATTAGTGCTTGATGAAGCGGACATGGTTCACAAAGTTACGATTGTCCCACGTGGGCAGGCCGGTGGATACGCTGTTATGCTTCCAAGAGAAGATCGTTACTTTATGACGAAACCTGAATTACTTGATAAAATTGTAGGTTTATTAGGCGGACGGGTTGCGGAGGAAATTGTGTTTGGTGAAGTAAGTACTGGTGCACATAATGACTTCCAACGCGCAACAGGAATTGCTCGTAAGATGGTAACCGAATACGGTATGAGTGATAAGCTTGGACCGCTTCAATTTGGTCAAGGGTCAGGCGGTCAAGTTTTCTTAGGACGTGACATCCATAATGAACAAAATTATTCTGATGCGATTGCCTATGAAATTGACCTGGAAATCCAAAGCATTATAAAAGAATGTTATGAAAGAGCTAGAAAAATTCTTATGGAAAATCGTGATAAGCTTGACCTCATCGCAACGACACTTCTTGAGGTTGAAACGCTTGTTGCTGAACAAATTAAATATCTGGTTGAAAATGGTCATATGCCAGAACCGTCTCTTCATTTAGAAACGGTTAAGATCGGACCTAAAAAAACAGATGATGTGAAGGTAAATATCAATAAAAAGAAGGATGAAGCTGAAAATGAGGAAAAATCTTTCCTAGACAGCCCTTCAGATGATATTGATTATAAGTAATTAAAGTGGAAAAGAGTGCTCAAAGAGGCACTCTTTTTTTTACTCATATCCTATTTATGATATGATGTTGCGTATGAGGTAAAGAATATAAATAAAAGCGAGTGATAGATTTGATTTTCGTATTTGATGTGGGAAATACCAATATCGTCTTAGGTGTTTATGATGGGGATGACCTGAAGTATCATTGGCGGGTTGAAACAAACCGCAACCGTACAGAAGATGAGTTTGGAATGAATATAAAGGCCTTATTTGACTTTTCGGGTCTTACCTTTTCTGATATTGATGGCATTATTATCTCTTCAGTTGTGCCGCCAATCATGTTTGCTTTAGAAAGAATGTGTCAAAAGTATTTTCACCTAAAGCCCCTTGTTGTCGGACCTGGCATAAAAACAGGACTTAATATTAAATACGAAAATCCAAGAGAGGTTGGCGCCGACCGAATTGTGAATGCTGTGGCTGCTATTCACGAATATGGAAGCCCACTAATTATTGTGGATTTTGGTACAGCAACTACTTATTGTTATGTGAATGAAGAACGTCAATATATGGGTGGAGCAATTGCACCTGGAATTGGTATTTCGACGGAAGCTCTATACTCCAGAGCAGCAAAATTACCACGGATTGAAATTGCTAGACCAGAAGGAGTTATTGGAAAAAACACGGTTTCTGCTATGCAGGCAGGTATTGTCTATGGCTATGTAGGACAAGTGGAAGGAATTGTGAAAAGGATGATGGACCAAAGCGCAAAACAGCCTACTGTCATCGCCACAGGCGGATTAGCAGGGTTGATTTCACAAGAGTCAAAGATTATCGATATCGTCGATCCTTTTTTAACTTTAAAGGGTCTTTCACTTATCTATAAACGGAACATGGGATAACCTAAACGTATTCAGCAAGAAGGGAGCGAGACAATGAAAGATTATTTAGTAAAGGCACTAGCCTATGATGGAAATATACGGGCATATGCTGTTCGCACAACAGATACCATCAGTGAAGCACAACGCCGTCATCAAACATGGCGCACAGCGTCGGCTGCGCTTGGCCGCACGATGACTGCAGCAGTCATGATGGGAGCTATGCTCAAAGGTGAGGATAAACTCACTGTGAAAATCAATGGGGGCGGTCCGCTCGGCCCAATCGTAGTTGATAGTAATGCCAAAGGTGAGGTCCGCGGCTACGTGACTAATCCAGAGGTTGATTTTGAGTCCAATGAACACGGCAAACTTGACGTCCGCCGTGCAGTCGGCACCGAGGGTATGTTAGCTGTAGTAAAGGATATTGGCTTACGTGACTTCTTTTCCGGACAGGTACCATTGGTATCAGGAGAACTAGGGGAAGACTTTACCTATTACTTTGCCACTTCCGAACAAGTACCTTCCTCTGTCGGAGTTGGTGTGTTAGTGAACCCGGATGACTCCATTTTGGCTGCAGGAGGATTTATTTTTCAACTAATGCCTGGAACTCCTGATGAGCTTATTTCTAAATTAGAAGAGCGTTTAAAAACGATCGAGCCAATATCAAAACTAATTGAGAGAGGTCTTAGTCCCGAGCAAATCCTTGAAGAATTGTTTGGAAAAGAGCATGTAAAGGTTTTAGAAACGATGCCGGTCCACTTTGAATGTAATTGCTCCAAAGAGCGTTTTGCCAATGCGATTATTGGCTTAGGGGCTGCTGAAATAACTGCGATGATTGAGGAAGATGGACAGGCGGAAGCACACTGTCACTTCTGTAATGAAAAGTATCAGTATTCCAGAGAAGAGCTAGAAGTGTTAAGGTCTGAATCGAAATAAGCCTTTATGAAGCAAAAGGATCCAGCGCAAGCACCCAGTCCCTAGTGTATTTCGCTAACTGGCGCTTGCGCTTTTCATAAGAATAAGAAATAAGAAGAATCTTTGAGAATTGTCCAGTGCAAGCGCCCTAGCGGCTAGTGTCCTTCGCACTCCGCCCTACGATAAGTCAACACGAAAAAGCTATTGCTCTTCGTGTTTCCTTTATCTCAGTTGGAGTACTCCATAAGGAAGGCTTCGGAAGCATAAGCATCGCACGAAGAAAAAGCGATAGCTTTTTCGAGGAGGCCATACGCCGCTGACCAGGGCGCTTGCGCTTTTCTATTGGAGGTAAAATGGTGGGGAAGAAGCAGCTTTGGATGATCATTGCCGGCCTTGTTTTTTTAAACTGTCTGACTGTAGCCTTTTTTTTAACAAGGGTAAATGAGGTAAATGGTGCAGCGGCTAATGACGAAGCCGTGGCAAATGTAGGGAAGAAGGAAATTTCGAGACAAGCCTGGCTGAATGAGCTAGAGGCTAAATATGGAAAAGACGTATTGAAGGAAATGATTGATCAAAAGGTAATCGAAGAAATGGCGGCAAAATATAAAATTGAGGTATCAAATCAAGATATTGACCGAGAATATCGAATGCTTCAGACCACTTATAATGCTTTTAGTCAGAAAAATCATCAAACGGAAACTAAATGGAAGGAACAAATCCGAAGCAGTCTGCTCTTAGAAGAGCTTTTGACTAAGGATGTATCTGTTTCCAGCAGCGAATTAAAAAGGTATTATACTAAAAATAAAAATCTTTTCCGTGCACCAGCTGCGTACCATTTATCACATATTGTGGTCAAAACGAAAAAAGAAGCAGAAACAGCGGCAAAAGAGCTTACCCATGGGTCTAGCTTTTCAACCATGGCCATGGAACGGTCAATTGAGGAGTTTTCAGCCAATGAAGGCGGGGATATCGGCTATATTAGTGAAGGGGATGAGCGATATCCAAAGCAATATTTGACCACGGCTAAAAAATTAAAACTAAAGGCTGTCAGCAAGCCTATAAAGGTAAAGGACGGATATGTCCTCTTAAAGCTTAATGGAAAAATTAGTGGGAAAAGCTATTCCTTTGCTGAGGTTAAAGACCAAATCCGCAGGCAAATTGCCCTGGAGCAAATGAAGACACCAGCTACAGCCTCTATTTTTTGGGATGAAGCCAAGGTCAATTGGTTTTACGGAAATAAAGACTCAAATTAAAAACAACGTACTCATTCTGTCCTCTTAAAAAGGGTCATTTGGTAATCTAGTTCAAAGGGCTTATAATTAGTACATATCTACTACTAATATTTTCAATTTATTTGAAATTTTACAATCAAAACAATTGACAAGTTGGCTTGAAAACTGGTAAATTTAATAATATAAATCCAATAAAAATACTCGGAATAGGGGTGCCCACATGGTTCGTGTTGCAAATTCAGTGGCTGAATTAGTTGGCCAAACACCAATTGTAAAATTAAACAGAATAGTAGATGAAAATAGTGCTGACGTTTATCTAAAGCTTGAATATTTTAACCCAGGCAGCAGTGTGAAAGACCGTATTGGTCTTGCAATGATTGAAGCAGCAGAAGACGAAGGTTTAATTAAACCGGGTGATACAATCATTGAACCAACAAGTGGAAATACAGGTATCGGGCTTGCCATGATTGCAGCAGCTAAAGGCTACAAAGCAATCTTCGTTATGCCTGAAACAATGAGCTTAGAACGAAGAAACCTTCTTCGTGCATATGGTGCAGAGCTTGTGTTAACACCTGGTCCAGCGGGTATGAAGGGTGCTATTGCTAAAGCAGAAGAACTAGTTAAAGAACACGGTTATTTCTTACCACAACAATTTAAAAACCAAGCAAACCCTGAAGTGCATAAAAGAACGACAGGTAAAGAAATTGTGGAACAAATGGATCAACTTGATGCTTTTGTATCCGGAATCGGAACAGGTGGAACGATTTCAGGTGCAGGTAGTGTTATTCGTGAAAAGTTCCCAGAAGTAAAAATTGTTGCCGTTGAGCCAAAAGATTCACCAGTTCTATCGGGTGGAAACCCTGGTCCGCACAAACTTCAAGGACTTGGTGCAGGTTTTGTTCCTGATACCTTGAACACAAACATTTATGATGAAGTAATTCAAATCGGTACGGAAGAAGCATTTGAAGCATCCCGCCGTGCCGCTAGAGAAGAAGGTATCCTAGGCGGTATTTCTTCTGGTGCAGCTATTTCTGCAGCTCTAAAGGTAGCGAAAGAATTAGGAAAAGGTAAAAAGGTATTAGCGATTATTCCTGATAATGGAGAACGTTATTTAAGTACCCCACTTTACCAATATGATGCTGAATAAATAAAGAACGAGGCGTTGGCGAGTTTTTGCCGAAGCCTCTTTTTTTTGTGAAAACTATGATAAAATGTGAAAAACAAGCTGTGGGGGAATATGGAATGAGAACAACAACTCAAGAACAAATCAAGTGCGGGCCCTATACCTTGGATTATTCGAAAAAGACACTTGTAATGGGAATTTTAAATGTTACCCCTGATTCCTTCTCTGATGGCGGGAATTTTAATCAAATTGAGCGCGCGGTGGAACATGCTAGGGAAATGGCGGAAAATGGTGCGGATATTATTGATATAGGCGGTGAATCCACCAGACCGGGTTATACGGTCATTTCCGATGAGGAAGAAATTGACCGGGTTGTCCCAGTAATAAAGGCCATTTCGGAACAGGTTCCCATTCCAATCTCAATCGACACCTATAAAGCAGAGGTTGCCAAGCAGGCAATTGAGGCGGGGGCTCATATTATTAACGATATTTGGGGAGCTAAAGCTGATACAAGAATGGCAAAGGTTGCAGCTGACTACAATGTTCCAATCATCCTGATGCATAATCGTCATGACCAGAATTACAACTCCTTTATGAGAGATGTCTTAAATGACCTTTATGAAAGTATTACAATTGCAAAAAATGCCGGAGTAAGAGATGAAAATATCATCTTGGATCCCGGTATAGGTTTTGCTCGTAATTATCAGGAAAACTTGTTAACCATGCAAAACTTAGAAAAGTTTGTCATGCTGGGCTATCCTGTACTATTAGGAACATCTAGAAAGTCGATGATCGGACAAGCGTTAGACCTGCCTGTTCATGAAAGAATGGAGGGCACTGGTGCAACTATTTGTTATGGGATTCAAAAAGGCTGCCATATGATCCGTGTTCATGACGTAAAAGAAATGAGCAGAATGGCTAAAATGATGGATATATTGATGGGGAAGGATGCTGTCATTGGATAAAATATATGTAAATAAGATGGAGTTTTATGGTTATCATGGCGTGTTTCCCGAGGAAAATCGGTTAGGCCAGCGATTTATTGTGGATCTAGCCGTTTCTGTTGATTTAAAAAAAGCGGGGATAACGGATGAACTTA
Organism: Neobacillus drentensis; assembly: GCF_021560175.1. Taxonomy (GTDB): domain Bacteria; phylum Bacillota; class Bacilli; order Bacillales; family Cytobacillaceae; genus Neobacillus; species Neobacillus drentensis_A. The sequence continues at coordinate 84,360 of NZ_CP091110.1, forward strand.
AGTTTTCCGTTAATTATGGGGAATTGTACAAGGTTTGTAAGGAAGTAGTTGAGGGGAAACCCTATAAGCTCTTAGAGGCGGTCGCTGAAGAAATTGCGGCAAGTATCATAAGGATTTTTCCACTTGTAATGAATGTTACTGTTAAAGTAATTAAACCAGATCCTCCCATACCAGGGCATTACAAATCGGTGGCCGTAGAAATTACGAGGAGTAGATAAAAGTGGAAAATACAGCATTTATTGCCCTTGGCTCTAATATAGGAAACCGTTATGATAATATAGTTAATGCTATTTATCGATTAAAGAGTTATCCTGCTATCCAATTGGTAAATTTGTCATCTGTGTACGAAACGGACCCTGTTGGATATGAGGATCAAGATTTATTTTTGAACATGGTAATCAAGATACAAACGAACCTAAGTGCGATGGAGCTATTAGAGACATGTTTAAAAATCGAATTAGAACTTGGAAGAAAAAGGGAAATTAAGTGGGGACCACGGACAATAGACCTTGACATTCTAACTTTTAACCAAGAAAATATTGAATCAGAGAAACTTACTATACCGCACCCAAGAATTGTTGAGCGGGCGTTTGTATTAGTTCCATTAGTTGAAATGGATCAAAACCTTAGAATAACTGGGGTGGATAAACCTCTTAACATATTGTTAGACGAACTACCAGATAAAGAAGGGGTCCGATTATGGAAGCGGAAAAATGGGGAAGACGTATTCGTGCCTATCGGAAGCTAAAGGGTTATACACAAGAAGGCTTTTCGAGGGAACTAGGTGTATCAGTATCTATTTTAGGTGAGATTGAAAGAGGAAATCGCCTGCCTGCCGAAGATTTAATTGAGAGAATCGCTGATTCCTTAAAAATTAGTATAGAAGATTTAAAACCAAGAGAATAGAGAAATGGAGGTACCGAATGGTAAAAATAGGTGATATTGAAATAAAAAATCCTGTTGTTTTAGCACCTATGGCGGGTGTATGTAATTCAGCATTCCGTTTGACGGTTAAAGAGTTTGGAGCAGGATTAGTTTGTGCGGAAATGGTCAGTGACAAGGGGATTCTTGTTAAAAATGAAAAAACAATGAACATGCTGTATATTGATGAGCGGGAAAAGCCACTTAGTCTGCAAATTTTTGGCGGTGAAAAAGATACGCTTGTGGAAGCAGCTAAATTTGTTGATCAAAACACAAACGCTGACATTATTGATATTAATATGGGCTGCCCTGTTCCGAAAATCACAAAGTGTGATGCCGGGGCAAGATGGCTGTTGGATCCAGATAAAATTTATGAAATGGTATCGGCTGTGGTTGATGCGGTAGATAAGCCTGTAACAGTAAAAATGCGTATAGGCTGGGATGACGAGCATATTTTTGCAGTTAAAAATGCCCAAATGGTTGAGCGGGCGGGTGGAAAAGCTGTTGCAATGCATGGCCGGACCCGTGTACAAATGTATGAGGGAAAAGCAAACTGGGATATCATTCGTGAAGTAAAGCAGTCTGTTAACATCCCTGTTATCGGAAACGGGGACGTGCAAACGCCTCAAGATGCGAAACGAATGCTAGAGGAAACAGGTGTAGATGGCGTCATGATCGGCAGGGCTGCACTAGGAAATCCTTGGATGATTTACCGCACCGTTCAGTATTTAGAAACGGGTAAACTATTAGGTGAACCATCGGCGAGGGAAAAAATCGACGTATGTATCCTTCACTTAGATCGTTTAATTGCCTTAAAAGATGAGTATATTGCAGTCCGTGAAATGCGCAAGCATACAGCGTGGTATTTAAAAGGGGTCCGTGGTAATGCGAGAGTGCGGACTGCCGTTAACGAGTGCAACACGAGAGAAGAACTTGTTACCTTATTAAGAGGGTTAGTAGCTGAAGTAGAAGAAATGGATGAAAGTCAGTTAATCGTGGGTTAATTTGACAGTCCTCTTCCTATTTTCTATAATATCTTTAGTTTACTGATTAGAGCTGCCAGTAGCATTACTGGCAGTTTTTATGTATTTATGAACTTTTTTGATGTCTGAATTGTCATGTTTGTGTAAAATAATATAGTATGCAAAAAAAGTGGAAGGACCGAAACCTGCGTATTGGGCTATTAGAGTCATGCATTGTCAAAGGGGTAGGTGCTAAAGCTAGTCAAGTTAATCGGCCAGTATTCTTTTAGTTTTACATAAAATAGAAAGTTATGGAGTTGAGGTAATTATGAGTCAGGAAGAATTAAACGACCAATTCTTGGTCAGACGTGAAAAAATGAATACAATGCGTGAAAATGGATTAGATCCATTTGGAAAGCGTTTTGACAGGTCTCACACTACAAAAGAGTTAATTGAACAATACGCTGAATTAGAAAAAGAGGAAATTGAAACTAAAAATGTTTCTGTTACATTAGCCGGACGGATCATGACAAAACGCGGAAAAGGTAAGGCTGGATTTGCCAATATTCAAGACTTAACCGGTCAAATTCAAGTATATGTACGTCAAGATGCTGTTGGTGAAGAGTCCTATAAGGTATTTGATTCAGCTGACCTTGGGGACATTATTGGGGTATCAGGCACCCTGTTTAAAACCAAAGTAGGTGAACTATCTGTAAAAGTAGCCAATTTTGTATTCCTTACAAAGGCACTTCGTCCGCTTCCAGATAAGTTCCATGGTTTGAAGGATGTAGAGCAGCGTTACCGTCAACGGTATTTAGATCTAATTATGAGTCAGGAAAGCAAGGAAACATTTATTACTAGAAGCCGAATTATCCAATCGATGCGCCGTTATTTAGATAACCATGGTTATTTAGAGGTTGAAACACCAATGATGCACGCGATTGCCGGTGGTGCATCCGCGCGCCCGTTTATTACACACCACAATGCTCTTGATATGCCTTTATTTATGAGGATAGCGATTGAACTACACTTAAAGAGACTAATTGTGGGCGGACTTGAAAAGGTCTATGAGATTGGCCGTGTATTCAGAAATGAAGGTGTTTCTACTCGTCATAATCCTGAATTTACAATGATTGAACTTTACGAAGCCTATGCAGATTACCGGGATATTATGAGTCTTACTGAAAACCTAATTGCCCATATCGCTCAAGAAGTTTTAGGAACAACGACTGTTCAATATGGTGACTATGAAGTAGATCTTAAACCTGAATGGAAAAGACTACATATGGTTGATGCGATAAAGGAATATACAGGAGTCGATTTCTGGAACGAGATGAGTGTTGAAGAAGCTCGTGCACTTGCTAAAGAGCATAATGTTGAAATAACAGAACACATGCTTTATGGACATATTGTTAATGAGTTTTTTGAACAGCGAGTAGAAGAAAAGTTAATTCAGCCTACTTTCATTTACGGGCATCCTGTAGAGATTTCACCGCTTGCGAAGAAAAATGAAGAGGATCCACGTTTCACTGATCGTTTTGAGTTATTTATCGTTGCTCGTGAGCATGCAAATGCCTTTACTGAACTTAATGACCCGATTGATCAAAGAGAGCGTTTTGAGGCTCAATTAAAAGAGCGTGAACAAGGTAATGATGAAGCCCACCAAATGGACGAGGACTTTGTGGAGGCGTTAGAATATGGTATGCCGCCAACAGGTGGATTAGGAATTGGTATCGACCGCCTAGTTATGCTGTTAACTAATTCCCCATCAATCCGAGACGTACTATTATTCCCATTAATGCGTCATAAGTAAGAGAATTAAAAGTGCCAGAGTAGTCTGGTGCTTTTTTTTCGCTCGATAGAAAAGAAAGAATATTTTTACTTTGAAAAAAGGTATTGCAACCACTGTCAAATGGTGATATATTAATATCTGTTGCTGCGAGACAGTAACACGAAAGAAAAAAAGATTTTAAAAAGTTGTTGACATTACGTTGATAACTTGGTAAGATGATAAAGTCGCTTTTGAGCGATGAACAAATTGCTCTTTGAAAACTAAACAAACAAAAACGTCAACAAACAATAATATTCATTTCTTACGAAATGAAGCCAACGTTTTAAATTATGAGCTAATCAACTTTCATGGAGAGTTTGATCCTGGCTCAGGACGAACGCTGGCGGCGTGCCTAATACATGCAAGTCGAGCGAATCAACAGGAGCTTGCTCCTGTTGATTAGCGGCGGACGGGTGAGTAACACGTGGGCAACCTGCCTGTAAGACTGGGATAACACCGGGAAACCGGTGCTAATACCGGATAATCCTTTTCCTCTCATGAGGAAAAGCTGAAAGTCGGTTTCGGCTGACACTTACAGATGGGCCCGCGGCGCATTAGCTAGTTGGTGAGGTAACGGCTCACCAAGGCGACGATGCGTAGCCGACCTGAGAGGGTGATCGGCCACACTGGGACTGAGACACGGCCCAGACTCCTACGGGAGGCAGCAGTAGGGAATCTTCCACAATGGACGAAAGTCTGATGGAGCAACGCCGCGTGAGCGATGAAGGCCTTCGGGTCGTAAAGCTCTGTTGTTAGGGAAGAACAAGTACCGGAGTAACTGCCGGTACCTTGACGGTACCTAACCAGAAAGCCACGGCTAACTACGTGCCAGCAGCCGCGGTAATACGTAGGTGGCAAGCGTTGTCCGGAATTATTGGGCGTAAAGCGCGCGCAGGCGGTCCTTTAAGTCTGATGTGAAAGCCCACGGCTCAACCGTGGAGGGTCATTGGAAACTGGGGGACTTGAGTGCAGAAGAGGAAAGCGGAATTCCACGTGTAGCGGTGAAATGCGTAGAGATGTGGAGGAACACCAGTGGCGAAGGCGGCTTTCTGGTCTGTAACTGACGCTGAGGCGCGAAAGCGTGGGGAGCAAACAGGATTAGATACCCTGGTAGTCCACGCCGTAAACGATGAGTGCTAAGTGTTAGGGGGTTTCCGCCCCTTAGTGCTGCAGCTAACGCATTAAGCACTCCGCCTGGGGAGTACGGCCGCAAGGCTGAAACTCAAAGGAATTGACGGGGGCCCGCACAAGCGGTGGAGCATGTGGTTTAATTCGAAGCAACGCGAAGAACCTTACCAGGTCTTGACATCCTCTGACACTCCTAGAGATAGGAATTTCCCCTTCGGGGGACAGAGTGACAGGTGGTGCATGGTTGTCGTCAGCTCGTGTCGTGAGATGTTGGGTTAAGTCCCGCAACGAGCGCAACCCTTGTTCTTAGTTGCCAGCATTCAGTTGGGCACTCTAAGGAGACTGCCGGTGACAAACCGGAGGAAGGTGGGGATGACGTCAAATCATCATGCCCCTTATGACCTGGGCTACACACGTGCTACAATGGATGGTACAAAGGGCAGCAAAGCCGCGAGGCCTAGCCAATCCCATAAAACCATTCTCAGTTCGGATTGTAGGCTGCAACTCGCCTACATGAAGCCGGAATCGCTAGTAATCGCGGATCAGCATGCCGCGGTGAATACGTTCCCGGGCCTTGTACACACCGCCCGTCACACCACGAGAGTTTGTAACACCCGAAGTCGGTGGGGTAACCGTAAGGAGCCAGCCGCCTAAGGTGGGACAGATGATTGGGGTGAAGTCGTAACAAGGTAGCCGTATCGGAAGGTGCGGCTGGATCACCTCCTTTCTAAGGATATAAGCTGGACATATGAGCCAGACAAAAAAATGTTTGTTTGATGGTTTTCTGTTTGTTTAGTTTTGAGGGAGCAATTCTCTCAAAGCTTTTTTAAATCGTTCTTTGAAAACTAGATAATCGTATAGAAGAAACCAAGTAAAAACCGAGTAAAATCGCCATTTTAGTTTTTTCTCTCTATTAATATAGAGTAAAACCTTTTAGGTTAAGTTAGAAAGGGCGCACGGTGAATGCCTTGGCACTAGGAGCCGATGAAGGACGGGACTAACACCGATATGCTTCGGGGAGCTGTAAGTAAGCTTTGATCCGGAGATTTCCGAATGGGGGAACCCACTGTTCGTAATGGAACAGTATCTTTACCTGAATACATAGGGTATTGATGGCAGACCCGGGGAACTGAAACATCTAAGTACCCGGAGGAAGAGAAAGCAAATGCGATTCCCTAAGTAGCGGCGAGCGAAACGGGATTAGCCCAAACCAAGAGGCTTGCCTCTTGGGGTTGTAGGACACTCAACATGGAGTTACAAAGGAACGGGGTAGATGAAGCGGTCTGGAAAGACCCGTCATAGAAGGTAAAAGCCCTGTAGTTGAAACTTCGTTCCCTCCTGAGTGGATCCTGAGTACGGCCGGACACGTGAAATCCGGTCGGAAGCAGGGAGGACCATCTCCCAAGGCTAAATACTCCCTAGTGACCGATAGTGAACCAGTACCGTGAGGGAAAGGTGAAAAGCACCCCGGAAGGGGAGTGAAATAGTTCCTGAAACCGTGTGCCTACAAGTAGTTAGAGCCCGTTAATGGGTGATAGCGTGCCTTTTGTAGAATGAACCGGCGAGTTACGATTACATGCAAGGTTAAGTTGAAGAGACGGAGCCGCAGCGAAAGCGAGTCTGAATAGGGCGAATGAGTATGTGGTCGTAGACCCGAAACCAGGTGATTCTACCCATGTCCAGGGTGAAGTCCAGGTAACACTGGATGGAGGCCCGAACCCACGCACGTTGAAAAGTGCGGGGATGAGGTGTGGGTAGCGGAGAAATTCCAATCGAACTTGGAGATAGCTGGTTCTCTCCGAAATAGCTTTAGGGCTAGCCTCACGTAGTTAGAGTCTTGGAGGTAGAGCACTGTTTGGACTAGGGGCCCTCATCGGGTTACCGAATTCAGACAAACTCCGAATGCCAAAGACTTATCCGTGGGAGTCAGACTGCGAGTGATAAGATCCGTAGTCAAAAGGGAAACAGCCCAGACCACCAGCTAAGGTCCCAAAGTATACGTTAAGTGGAAAAGGATGTGGAGTTGCTTAGACAACCAGGATGTTGGCTTAGAAGCAGCCACCATTTAAAGAGTGCGTAATAGCTCACTGGTCGAGTGACTCTGCGCCGAAAATGTACCGGGGCTAAACGTATCACCGAAGCTGTGGATTGACATCTTCGATGTCAGTGGTAGGAGAGCGTTCTAAGGGCGTTGAAGCTAGACCGTAAGGACTGGTGGAGCGCTTAGAAGTGAGAATGCCGGTATGAGTAGCGAAAGATGAGTGAGAATCTCATCCACCGAATGCCTAAGGTTTCCTGAGGAAGGCTCGTCCGCTCAGGGTTAGTCGGGACCTAAGCCGAGGCCGAAAGGCGTAGGCGATGGACAACAGGTTGATATTCCTGTACCACCAAAGAATCGTTTGAGTGATGGGGGGACGCAGGAGGATAGGGTAAGCGCGCTGTTGGATATGCGCGTCTAAGCAGTTAGGCTGAGAAGCAGGAAAATCCGCTTCTCGTAAAGGCTGAGCTGTGATAGCGAGGGAAATTTAGTACCGAAGTTCCTGATTCCACACTGCCAAGAAAAGCCTCTAGCGAGATTCAAGGTGCCCGTACCGCAAACCGACACAGGTAGGCGAGGAGAGAATCCTAAGGTGAGCGAGAGAACTCTCGTTAAGGAACTCGGCAAAATGACCCCGTAACTTCGGGAGAAGGGGTGCTCTTTGGGGTTCATAGCCTCGAAGAGCCGCAGTGAATAGGCCCAGGCGACTGTTTAGCAAAAACACAGGTCTCTGCGAAGCCGCAAGGCGAAGTATAGGGGCTGACGCCTGCCCGGTGCTGGAAGGTTAAGAGGAGGGGTTAGCTCACGCGAAGCTCTGAATCGAAGCCCCAGTAAACGGCGGCCGTAACTATAACGGTCCTAAGGTAGCGAAATTCCTTGTCGGGTAAGTTCCGACCCGCACGAAAGGCGTAACGATCTGGGCACTGTCTCAACGAGAGACTCGGTGAAATTATAGTACCTGTGAAGATGCAGGTTACCCGCGACAGGACGGAAAGACCCCGTGGAGCTTTACTGTAGCCTGATATTGAATTTTGGTACAGCTTGTACAGGATAGGTAGGAGCCTGAGAAGCCGGAGCGCCAGCTTCGGTGGAGGCGTCGGTGGGATACTACCCTGGCTGTATTGAAATTCTAACCCGCACCCCTGATCGGGGTGGGAGACAGTGTCAGGTGGGCAGTTTGACTGGGGCGGTCGCCTCCTAAAGAGTAACGGAGGCGCCCAAAGGTTCCCTCAGAATGGTTGGAAATCATTCGTAGAGTGTAAAGGCACAAGGGAGCTTGACTGCGAGACCTACAAGTCGAGCAGGGACGAAAGTCGGGCTTAGTGATCCGGTGGTTCCGCATGGAAGGGCCATCGCTCAACGGATAAAAGCTACCCCGGGGATAACAGGCTTATCTCCCCCAAGAGTCCACATCGACGGGGAGGTTTGGCACCTCGATGTCGGCTCATCGCATCCTGGGGCTGTAGTCGGTCCCAAGGGTTGGGCTGTTCGCCCATTAAAGCGGTACGCGAGCTGGGTTCAGAACGTCGTGAGACAGTTCGGTCCCTATCCGTCGTGGGCGCAGGAAATTTGAGAGGAGCTGTCCTTAGTACGAGAGGACCGGGATGGACGCACCGCTGGTGTACCAGTTGTCTTGCCAAAGGCATCGCTGGGTAGCTATGTGCGGACGGGATAAGTGCTGAAAGCATCTAAGCATGAAGCCCCCCTCAAGATGAGATTTCCCATAGCGTCAAGCTAGTAAGATCCCTGAAAGATGATCAGGTTGATAGGTCAGAGGTGGAAGCGTGGCGACATGTGGAGCTGACTGATACTAATCGATCGAGGACTTAACCATAGTTATAAGCGAACTCGTTTTTACAACATTTCTTCTACATTATCTAGTTTTGAGAGAATGATCTCTTAATTTAATAAGTCTGGTAATTAAGGCGAGAAGGTCACACCCGTTCCCATACCGAACACGGAAGTTAAGCTTCTCAGCGCCGATGGTAGTTGGGACTTTGTCCCTGTGAGAGTAGGACGTTGCCAGGCTTTATATGGAGGATTAGCTCAGCTGGGAGAGCATCTGCCTTACAAGCAGAGGGTCGGCGGTTCGATCCCGTCATCCTCCACCATAATTTTTCCTTACTGTATGCCGGGGTAGCTCAATTGGTAGAGCACGACCGAATAAGCTTCCTGAATAAACTTCAGCATACTGACCGAGCTGCTGCTTGAATAATCCTTCTGAGGTCAGGATGACGGTAACAAAGATAGCGTGTTTCAAATTAATATATTCCTTTTACTGTATGCCGGGGTAGCTCAATTGGTAGAGCAACTGACTTGTAATCAGTAGGTTGGGGGTTCAAGTCCTCTCGCCGGCACCTTTTCTTTGTACGAGCCATTAGCTCAGTTGGTAGAGCATCTGACTTTTAATCAGAGGGTCGAAGGTTCGAGTCCTTCATGGCTCACCATAGTTTTTTACGCAAGTAAAATAACTTTCAATATTGCGGGTGTGGCGGAATTGGCAGACGCACCAGACTTAGGATCTGGCGCCGCAAGGCGTGGGGGTTCGACTCCCTTCACCCGCACCATTTTATAATTAAAAAATTTAGCATATTTGCGGAAGTAGTTCAGTGGTAGAACACCACCTTGCCAAGGTGGGGGTCGCGGGTTCGAATCCCGTCTTCCGCTCCAGATATGCCGGGGTGGCGGAACTGGCAGACGCACAGGACTTAAAATCCTGCGGTAGGTGACTACCGTACCGGTTCGATTCCGGTCCTCGGCACCATTTAAGAAATGAATAATGCGCCCGTAGCTCAATTGGATAGAGCGTCTGACTACGGATCAGAAGGTTATGGGTTCGACTCCTTTCGGGCGCGCCATTATTTATCGGGAAGTAGCTCAGCTTGGTAGAGCACTTGGTTTGGGACCAAGGGGTCGCAGGTTCGAATCCTGTCTTCCCGACCATGTATTCAGTTAATTTTGGGGTCTTAGCTCAGCTGGGAGAGCGCCTGCTTTGCACGCAGGAGGTCAGGGGTTCGATCCCCCTAGACTCCACCAAATATGTTAAAATCATATTGACAAAGTGAAATTGCTTTGTTAGTATATAAAAGTCGCATAAGCGATAATTGCTCTTTGAAAACTAAACAAGCAAAAACGTCAACAAACAATAATATTCATTTCTTATGAAATGAAGCCAACGTAACAAAATGAGCTAATCAACTTTCATGGAGAGTTTGATCCTGGCTCAGGACGAACGCTGGCGGCGTGCCTAATACATGCAAGTCGAGCGAATCAATAGGAGCTTGCTCCTGTTGGTTAGCGGCGGACGGGTGAGTAACACGTGGGCAACCTGCCTGTAAGACTGGGATAACACCGGGAAACCGGTGCTAATACCGGATAATCCTTTTCCTCTCATGAGGAAAAGCTGAAAGTCGGTTTCGGCTGACACTTACAGATGGGCCCGCGGCGCATTAGCTAGTTGGTGAGGTAACGGCTCACCAAGGCGACGATGCGTAGCCGACCTGAGAGGGTGATCGGCCACACTGGGACTGAGACACGGCCCAGACTCCTACGGGAGGCAGCAGTAGGGAATCTTCCACAATGGACGAAAGTCTGATGGAGCAACGCCGCGTGAGCGATGAAGGCCTTCGGGTCGTAAAGCTCTGTTGTTAGGGAAGAACAAGTACCGGAGTAACTGCCGGTACCTTGACGGTACCTAACCAGAAAGCCACGGCTAACTACGTGCCAGCAGCCGCGGTAATACGTAGGTGGCAAGCGTTGTCCGGAATTATTGGGCGTAAAGCGCGCGCAGGCGGTCCTTTAAGTCTGATGTGAAAGCCCACGGCTCAACCGTGGAGGGTCATTGGAAACTGGGGGACTTGAGTGCAGAAGAGGAAAGCGGAATTCCACGTGTAGCGGTGAAATGCGTAGAGATGTGGAGGAACACCAGTGGCGAAGGCGGCTTTCTGGTCTGTAACTGACGCTGAGGCGCGAAAGCGTGGGGAGCAAACAGGATTAGATACCCTGGTAGTCCACGCCGTAAACGATGAGTGCTAAGTGTTAGGGGGTTTCCGCCCCTTAGTGCTGCAGCTAACGCATTAAGCACTCCGCCTGGGGAGTACGGCCGCAAGGCTGAAACTCAAAGGAATTGACGGGGGCCCGCACAAGCGGTGGAGCATGTGGTTTAATTCGAAGCAACGCGAAGAACCTTACCAGGTCTTGACATCCTCTGACACTCCTAGAGATAGGAATTTCCCCTTCGGGGGACAGAGTGACAGGTGGTGCATGGTTGTCGTCAGCTCGTGTCGTGAGATGTTGGGTTAAGTCCCGCAACGAGCGCAACCCTTGTTCTTAGTTGCCAGCATTCAGTTGGGCACTCTAAGGAGACTGCCGGTGACAAACCGGAGGAAGGTGGGGATGACGTCAAATCATCATGCCCCTTATGACCTGGGCTACACACGTGCTACAATGGATGGTACAAAGGGCAGCAAAGCCGCGAGGCCTAGCCAATCCCATAAAACCATTCTCAGTTCGGATTGTAGGCTGCAACTCGCCTACATGAAGCCGGAATCGCTAGTAATCGCGGATCAGCATGCCGCGGTGAATACGTTCCCGGGCCTTGTACACACCGCCCGTCACACCACGAGAGTTTGTAACACCCGAAGTCGGTGGGGTAACCGTAAGGAGCCAGCCGCCTAAGGTGGGACAGATGATTGGGGTGAAGTCGTAACAAGGTAGCCGTATCGGAAGGTGCGGCTGGATCACCTCCTTTCTAAGGATATAAGCTGGACATATGAGCCAGACAAAAAAATGTTTGTTTGATGGTTTTCTGTTTGTTTAGTTTTGAGGGAGCAATTCTCTCAAAGCTTTTTTAAATCGTTCTTTGAAAACTAGATAATCGTATAGAAGAAACCAAGTAAAAACCGAGTAAAATCGCCATTTTAGTTTTTTCTCTCTATTAATATAGAGTAAAACCTTTTAGGTTAAGTTAGAAAGGGCGCACGGTGAATGCCTTGGCACTAGGAGCCGATGAAGGACGGGACTAACACCGATATGCTTCGGGGAGCTGTAAGTAAGCTTTGATCCGGAGATTTCCGAATGGGGGAACCCACTGTTCGTAATGGAACAGTATCTTTACCTGAATACATAGGGTATTGATGGCAGACCCGGGGAACTGAAACATCTAAGTACCCGGAGGAAGAGAAAGCAAACGCGATTCCCTAAGTAGCGGCGAGCGAAACGGGATTAGCCCAAACCAAGAGGCTTGCCTCTTGGGGTTGTAGGACACTCAACATGGAGTTACAAAGGAACGGGGTAGATGAAGCGGTCTGGAAAGACCCGTCATAGAAGGTAAAAGCCCTGTAGTTGAAACTTCGTTCCCTCCTGAGTGGATCCTGAGTACGGCCGGACACGTGAAATCCGGTCGGAAGCAGGGAGGACCATCTCCCAAGGCTAAATACTCCCTAGTGACCGATAGTGAACCAGTACCGTGAGGGAAAGGTGAAAAGCACCCCGGAAGGGGAGTGAAATAGTTCCTGAAACCGTGTGCCTACAAGTAGTTAGAGCCCGTTAATGGGTGATAGCGTGCCTTTTGTAGAATGAACCGGCGAGTTACGATTACATGCAAGGTTAAGTTGAAGAGACGGAGCCGCAGCGAAAGCGAGTCTGAATAGGGCGAATGAGTATGTGGTCGTAGACCCGAAACCAGGTGATCTACCCATGTCCAGGGTGAAGTCCAGGTAACACTGGATGGAGGCCCGAACCCACGCACGTTGAAAAGTGCGGGGATGAGGTGTGGGTAGCGGAGAAATTCCAATCGAACTTGGAGATAGCTGGTTCTCTCCGAAATAGCTTTAGGGCTAGCCTCACGTAGTTAGAGTCTTGGAGGTAGAGCACTGTTTGGACTAGGGGCCCTCATCGGGTTACCGAATTCAGACAAACTCCGAATGCCAAAGACTTATCCGTGGGAGTCAGACTGCGAGTGATAAGATCCGTAGTCAAAAGGGAAACAGCCCAGACCACCAGCTAAGGTCCCAAAGTATACGTTAAGTGGAAAAGGATGTGGAGTTGCTTAGACAACCAGGATGTTGGCTTAGAAGCAGCCACCATTTAAAGAGTGCGTAATAGCTCACTGGTCGAGTGACTCTGCGCCGAAAATGTACCGGGGCTAAACGTATCACCGAAGCTGTGGATTGACATCTTCGATGTCAGTGGTAGGAGAGCGTTCTAAGGGCGTTGAAGCTAGACCGTAAGGACTGGTGGAGCGCTTAGAAGTGAGAATGCCGGTATGAGTAGCGAAAGATGAGTGAGAATCTCATCCACCGAATGCCTAAGGTTTCCTGAGGAAGGCTCGTCCGCTCAGGGTTAGTCGGGACCTAAGCCGAGGCCGAAAGGCGTAGGCGATGGACAACAGGTTGATATTCCTGTACCACCAAAGAATCGTTTGAGTGATGGGGGGACGCAGGAGGATAGGGTAAGCGCGCTGTTGGATATGCGCGTCTAAGCAGTTAGGCTGAGAAGCAGGAAAATCCGCTTCTCGTAAAGGCTGAGCTGTGATAGCGAGGGAAATTTAGTACCGAAGTTCCTGATTCCACACTGCCAAGAAAAGCCTCTAGCGAGATTCAAGGTGCCCGTACCGCAAACCGACACAGGTAGGCGAGGAGAGAATCCTAAGGTGAGCGAGAGAACTCTCGTTAAGGAACTCGGCAAAATGACCCCGTAACTTCGGGAGAAGGGGTGCTCTTTGGGGTTCATAGCCTCGAAGAGCCGCAGTGAATAGGCCCAGGCGACTGTTTAGCAAAAACACAGGTCTCTGCGAAGCCGCAAGGCGAAGTATAGGGGCTGACGCCTGCCCGGTGCTGGAAGGTTAAGAGGAGGGGTTAGCTCACGCGAAGCTCTGAATCGAAGCCCCAGTAAACGGCGGCCGTAACTATAACGGTCCTAAGGTAGCGAAATTCCTTGTCGGGTAAGTTCCGACCCGCACGAAAGGCGTAACGATCTGGGCACTGTCTCAACGAGAGACTCGGTGAAATTATAGTACCTGTGAAGATGCAGGTTACCCGCGACAGGACGGAAAGACCCCGTGGAGCTTTACTGTAGCCTGATATTGAATTTTGGTACAGCTTGTACAGGATAGGTAGGAGCCTGAGAAGCCGGAGCGCCAGCTTCGGTGGAGGCGTCGGTGGGATACTACCCTGGCTGTATTGAAATTCTAACCCGCACCCCTGATCGGGGTGGGAGACAGTGTCAGGTGGGCAGTTTGACTGGGGCGGTCGCCTCCTAAAGAGTAACGGAGGCGCCCAAAGGTTCCCTCAGAATGGTTGGAAATCATTCGTAGAGTGTAAAGGCACAAGGGAGCTTGACTGCGAGACCTACAAGTCGAGCAGGGACGAAAGTCGGGCTTAGTGATCCGGTGGTTCCGCATGGAAGGGCCATCGCTCAACGGATAAAAGCTACCCCGGGGATAACAGGCTTATCTCCCCCAAGAGTCCACATCGACGGGGAGGTTTGGCACCTCGATGTCGGCTCATCGCATCCTGGGGCTGTAGTCGGTCCCAAGGGTTGGGCTGTTCGCCCATTAAAGCGGTACGCGAGTTGGGTTCAGAACGTCGTGAGACAGTTCGGTCCCTATCCGTCGTGGGCGCAGGAAATTTGAGAGGAGCTGTCCTTAGTACGAGAGGACCGGGATGGACGCACCGCTGGTGTACCAGTTGTCTTGCCAAAGGCATCGCTGGGTAGCTATGTGCGGACGGGATAAGTGCTGAAAGCATCTAAGCATGAAGCCCCCCTCAAGATGAGATTTCCCATAGCGTCAAGCTAGTAAGATCCCTGAAAGATGATCAGGTTGATAGGTCAGAGGTGGAAGCGTGGCGACATGTGGAGCTGACTGATACTAATCGATCGAGGACTTAACCATAGTTATAAGCGAACTCGTTTTTACAACATTTCTTCTACATTATCTAGTTTTGAGAGAATGATCTCTTAATTTAATAAGTCTGGTAATTAAGGCGAGAAGGTCACACCCGTTCCCATACCGAACACGGAAGTTAAGCTTCTCAGCGCCGATGGTAGTTGGGACTTTGTCCCTGTGAGAGTAGGACGTTGCCAGGCAAAAAAAAAGACAATCCGTAAAGGGTTGTCTTTTTTTTGCGATTTTATTTCTTTGATTAGATCGGTTATTTAGAGACTTTTATTCTTAGACTGTATTCGTTTAAAATTTGTCCTATTAGCTTTAACTCCGAACAGGAATCGTGTAATGATTGTTCGTTTTATAATCAGATCATAAATAGCAAGAGAAATAGTTAAAGTTGCAAACATTATCAACAGGTATTTATAAGGGATCTCCAGGTCTAGTCTAATGACAAAATACCCAAGTATGACTAGTACAGTTTGATGAATGATATAAACAGGGAAAGCAGCTTCATTTAAATAGGGCAGCCATTTATGCTTGAAATTTAAAAATTTATGTCCATATCCTAAAATTACAATTAAACCAACCCAAACATTAAATGTTCTCAACACTGTTAATAAAATTGTAATTGAAGAAAGGTTATCCCCATGTGGATAACGCCATGCTAATAGAATCCAGGCAGGTACAAAGATAAGCATACATCCCAGCATCTTAAAGCGAACCCTATTAAACATCTCTTGATATCTCTGGTCGCTGCAAGATATAAAGCCAGTTACAAAAAGTACCAAAAAGTAAAATGGGTTTTGCCCGCCGGGAGCAGGTAATAGTTGACTCAAAGTTAAAACAATAAAAAGCAAAGTAAAAAATAATGGCTTACTAAAGATGCTATTGAAGGAGGTTGTCTTTCGGTGACGTTTAAATAAATGAAAAATTGGCAATGCAGCTATTGAAAGAACAAACAGATAAAGGATAAACCACAGATGTGCAGGAGTAAAGCTGCCGTAGTAACCAGATAAGTCAGTGAAGTCAGTAAAGAAGTTTTTTAAGAATGCAATATACGATCCTGGTGATTTTCCGCTATGATCCCAAACGGCAAAGTATCCTTGGGGTGGGACAATCAATAATACTCCCATAAACAGCGGGATGAACAAACGTGTGAATCTCTCTTTTAAAAAAAAGGGTGTAGATTTAACTCTTAGTGCGTACCAGCTGGAAGATCCCGCCAACCAGAATAGTAAGGGCATGAACCATAAGTTCGCTATGCTGATAAACCAGCTTGCTCCCCAGCTTAATCTCTCATTTTTTACATAAAAAGGATCCCAGTGATCAAACACTCTAGCGGAGTGAAAGGGAAATAACAGCAGTATTCCGCAAATCCTCAGCCAGTCAATATCATATCTACGAAAATTATCCATATTATTACTCCTTTTCAAAAAATTACTTAATTTAATCTTACAATGAGAAACATTTTTTAGATAGGCGGTAATTACGAAAATAGTCGAATTATATAAAGCTTAATTTCTGGGCTTTTTAGGTTTCGCAACCGTGAAATTTGGAGAAAATCAGTAATAGTGAATCGTTGCATCTCCATAAAATTTTCAGTATAATTAAAGTCAAATATAGTCAAAGTCAGAAGATGGGAGGTGGGAAGATGAGAAACATTTCCGATATTATTGAAAAATATCTAAAGCAGGTTTTAGAAATGAGTGAAGAAGACCTTGTTGAGATTAAAAGAAGTGAAATAGCCGATAAATTTCAATGTGTTCCTTCACAAATAAACTATGTTATTAATACCCGTTTTACGATTGAACGAGGATATATTGTTGAGAGTAAACGGGGCGGCGGTGGATATATTCGGATAATGAAGGTCCAATCCCACGACTTAGCCCATTTAATTGATCATTTGCTTTCCCTTGTTAACAATCGAATAAGTCAAGCGACTGCCGAAGACGTAATCATAAGACTTGTTCACGAGGAGGTCATTACAAAACGCGAAGCAAAAATTATGCTAAGTGTCATTGATCGTTCTGTACTATATATTGATCTTCCATTCCGCGATGAATTAAGAGCGCGAATGTTAAAAGCAATGTTAACTTCTTTAAAATATAAATAATTATGCAGCCTAAAGAGGTGAAAATAGATGATTTGTCAGGAATGCAATCAAAGGCCTGCAGCACTTCATTTTACCAAAATTATTAATGGGGAAAAAACAGAAGTCCATCTATGTGAGAAGTGTGCTCATGAGAAAGGCGAAATGTTTATCTTGAACGGGGAATCGGGCTTTGCGTTTAACAACCTATTGGCAGGTTTATTAAATATTGATCCATCTTTTCAAAAGCCGAGTGAAAGTCCTTTTCAACAAGAGGAAATCCTTCAATGTCAACATTGTTCAATGACATTTCCACAATTTTTAAAAGTTGGCCGTTTTGGCTGCGCTCAATGTTATGAGACATTTAAAGATCAGTTAAAGCCTGTTTTAAGGCGCCTTCATAGCGGCAATTGGACCCATAATGGTAAAATTCCGAAAAGAATAGGCGGTGAGTTTCAACTTCGCAAACAGATTGAAGAGTTGAAATTGGAATTAAGAGAGGCTATCAGACAAGAGGAATTTGAGAAAGCAGCTGAAATTCGCGATCAAGTCCGCACATTAGAGAAACAAGTAGCTGGAAATGAAGAGGGAGGGGAATAAAGTGTCGGTTGAAAGATTTTTTAATCAAGCGGTCAGCTCTTGGATGAGCGAAGAAGGTCCGGATTCCGATATTGTCCTTAGTTCCCGGATTCGTCTTGCACGAAATTTTGAATCGTATAATTTCCCAACTGTTTTTTCACATGAAGAGGCAAAAGTGATTATAGATACAATGGAGGATATTCTAAAAAAATCACCAGTTGAGAACTTCGGTAAAATGGAATTATTGAAAATGGATGAAATGCAGCCTCTTCAGAAGCGGGTTTTAGTAGAAAAGCATTTAATTAGTCCACTATTGGCGGAGGATTCTCCATATGGTGCTGTTCTATTAACAGAAAATGAAGAAGTTAGTATTATGATAAATGAAGAGGACCATATTCGTATTCAGTGTTTATTTCCTGGTCTGCAATTAGCAGAAGCATTACAGGCTGCGAATGAAATAGATGATTGGCTTGAAGAACAAATCCATTATGCATTTGATGAAAAATATGGCTATTTAACTAGTTGTCCCACTAATGTTGGCACTGGTCTTAGAGCATCTGTCATGATGCATCTGCCCGGATTAATTTTAACACAGCAAATTAATCGGATCATTCCTGCTATTCATCAGTTAGGTCTTGTGGTTAGAGGTATTTATGGAGAGGGCAGTGAAGCACTGGGGAATATTTTTCAAATTTCTAATCAGATAACCCTGGGGAAATCAGAGGAAGATATCAGCCGGGATTTAAAGGGAGTAGCGAGTCAGCTAATTTCACAAGAAAGGTCTGCTCGTGAAGCATTACGCAAAACTTCTAACATACAATTAGAAGACAGAGTGTTCCGCTCATTAGGGGTGTTATCTAATAGCCGAATTATTGAATCGAAGGAAGCAGCCCGCTGCCTATCGGATGTTCGGCTTGGTATAGATATGGGGTATATAAAAAATATGCCGAAGACCATTTTAAATGAATTAATGATTTTAACCCAGCCGGGTTTTCTTCAGCAATATGCGGGCGGTCCATTACGGCCGCATGAAAGGGATATCCGAAGAGCCGCTTTAATTAGGGACCGTATAAACTTGGAGAATGAAAAATAGGTGAGGAGGAAGAGAATATGATGTTTGGACGTTTTACCGAGAGAGCACAAAAGGTTCTGGCACTGGCACAAGAGGAAGCAATTCGTCTTGGTCATAATAACATTGGAACTGAGCACGTTTTATTAGGACTTGTACGCGAAGGTGAAGGGATTGCAGCAAAAGCACTTTATGGCCTTGGGTTAGGTTCAGAAAAAATTCAAAAAGAAGTAGAGAATCTAATCGGCAAAGGACAGGAAACTTCTCAAACCATTCACTATACTCCAAGAGCTAAAAAGGTGATTGAACTATCAATGGATGAAGCTCGAAAATTAGGACACTCTTATGTGGGTACCGAGCATATTCTCCTTGGTTTAATTCGTGAAGGAGAAGGGGTAGCTGCAAGGGTATTAAATAATCTTGGCGTCAGCTTGAATAAGGCACGTCAGCAAGTACTCCAGTTATTAGGAAGTAATGAATCCGGCTCGCACCAAGGGGGGGCTTCCGTGAGTGCTAATACACCTACACTTGACAGTCTTGCAAGAGATTTAACTGCGATTGCCCGAGAAGGCAGTCTGGATCCAGTCATTGGCCGAAGTAAAGAAATTCAACGTGTTATTGAAGTGTTAAGCCGTAGAACGAAAAATAACCCTGTATTAATTGGGGAGCCTGGTGTTGGTAAAACAGCTATTGCTGAAGGGCTTGCTCAGCAAATTGTTAACAATGAAGTACCTGAAATTCTGCGTGATAAGCGTGTCATGACTCTGGATATGGGAACGGTTGTTGCTGGAACGAAATATCGTGGAGAATTTGAGGACCGTTTGAAAAAGGTAATGGATGAAATCCGTCAAGCAGGAAACATCATTCTATTTATCGATGAGCTGCACACCTTAATCGGTGCGGGAGGCGCAGAAGGAGCAATTGATGCGTCTAATATTCTTAAGCCATCCCTTGCACGTGGTGAGCTTCAATGTATCGGTGCGACCACACTGGATGAATACCGTAAATATATTGAAAAAGATGCTGCTCTTGAACGCCGCTTCCAGCCAATTCGGGTGGATGAACCAACAATGGAGGAATCGATTCAAATTCTAGCAGGCTTACGTGATCGATATGAAGCCCATCACCGCGTCTCGATTACCGATGAGGCAATTGAGGCAGCTGTTAAGCTTTCAGATCGTTATATTTCTGACCGTTTCCTTCCTGACAAAGCAATTGACTTAATTGATGAAGCAGGTTCAAAGGTAAGACTTCGATCTTATACAACTCCTCCAAATTTAAAAGAGTTAGAGGTTAAATTGGAGGATGTTAGAAAAGAAAAGGATTCAGCTGTTCAAAGTCAAGAATTTGAAAAAGCGGCTTCTTTAAGAGATACAGAGCAGCGTCTCCGTGAACAGTTGGAAGAGACGAAGAAAACATGGAAAGAAAAACAAGGAAAAGAAAATAACGAAGTGACCGTAGAAGATATTGCCAGTGTGGTTTCGAGCTGGACGGGTGTACCGGTCTCTAAGCTTGCGCAAACTGAAACAGCAAAATTACTTAATTTAGAGGAAACGTTACACTCCCGTGTCATTGGGCAAGAGGAAGCGGTTATAGCTGTTTCCAAGGCCGTTCGCCGTGCTAGAGCGGGATTAAAGGATCCAAAACGTCCAATCGGTTCATTTGTGTTCCTTGGTCCTACAGGGGTAGGGAAAACAGAATTGGCACGTGCCCTTGCGGAAGCTATGTTTGGTGATGAGGACTCGATGATTCGAATCGATATGTCGGAGTATATGGAGAAGCACTCTACATCCCGCCTTGTGGGTTCCCCTCCTGGATATGTCGGTTATGAAGAAGGCGGGCAATTAACCGAAAAGGTTCGCAGAAAACCGTATTCTGTCATCTTGTTAGATGAAATCGAGAAGGCACATCCAGATGTCTTTAATATCCTGCTTCAAGTTCTCGAAGATGGGCGTTTAACCGATTCAAAGGGAAGAACAGTTGATTTCCGAAACACGGTCCTTATTATGACATCCAACGTGGGTGCGGAGGCATTAAAGCGAAATAAGTTTGTGGGCTTCAATATTCAAGATGGGGAACAGGATTACAAAGATATGAAGGGTAAAGTGATGGATGAGCTTAAAAAGGCCTTCCGTCCGGAATTCTTGAATCGTATCGATGAAATTATTGTCTTCCATGCGTTAGAGAAAAAGCATCTTGAGGAAATTGTCACCCTCTTATCTGATCAATTGGTAAAACGATTAAAAGAGCAAAATATCTCACTAGAATTAACACCTGCAGCAAAAGAGAAGATCTCTCAAGAAGGCTACGACCCAGAGTATGGAGCAAGACCACTGCGCCGTGCTATTCAAAAGCATATTGAGGATCGTCTGTCTGAAGAATTATTAAAAGGGACATTATTAACGGGACAGCATGCTATAATAGATGTACTCAACGGTGAGTTCGTTGTGAGAATGGCAGAACAAACAAGTTTAGCAAAATAAATCAAGACTTACGAATAGTTTAGTGCTTAACAACACATTGCAAGAGGTACACGTGAATAAAGTCAACCCGTGTGCCTCTTTTTTATTTATCAATAAATACTCAGGGTATTAGCGGGTTGGATATAATTCCATGTGGTTAGGAAAGGTTGAAGGTAATGGTAAAAAGGAAAACAAAGTTCATCTGCCAAGAATGCGGTTATGAATCCCCGAAATGGATGGGGAAATGCCCAGGCTGTGGACAATGGAATAAGATGGTTGAGGAAGTAGAAGTAACAGGAGCTCAAAGAAGAGGAGCATTTGCTCATTCACAAACCGGTTCTAATCTATTAACCAAACCAATGAAGATCAATGCAATTGAAATGGAAAACGAACCGAGAATTTTAACTGACTTACAAGAGCTAAACCGCGTATTGGGCGGTGGTGTCGTTAAGGGCTCGTTAGTTCTAATTGGCGGTGACCCGGGAATAGGGAAATCTACACTTCTCTTGCAAGTATCCTCACAGCTCGCGAATAAAGGCAATTCTGTTCTTTACATATCTGGTGAAGAATCATTAAGACAGACAAAGCTTCGTGCGGAACGGCTGGGGATTTCCTCAGAAAACCTATTAGTTTATTCAGAAACAAACCTTGAAGAAATAAATCGGACGATTGATAGTGAGAATCCCAGCTTTGTTATTATTGACTCTATCCAAACGATCTTCCATCCAGAGGTAACGTCAGCACCTGGAAGTGTTTCTCAGGTCCGGGAATGCACATCGGAATTGATGAGGATCGGCAAAACCAAAGGGGTCGCCATCTTTATTGTTGGGCATGTGACCAAGGAAGGTTCTATTGCCGGGCCAAGGCTTTTAGAACATATGGTCGATACCGTGCTTTATTTTGAAGGGGAAAGACATCATACTTACCGAATCCTTAGAGCCGTCAAAAATCGTTTTGGCTCTACAAATGAAATGGGCATTTTTGAAATGAAGGAATTTGGACTCGAAGAAGTAGAAAACCCATCAGAAATTTTCCTGGAAGAGCGATCTCGGGGGGCAGCTGGATCGACGGTTGTCGCTTCAATGGAGGGAACGCGTCCGGTTCTCGTTGAAATTCAGGCACTTATCTCCCCCACGAGTTTTGGAAATCCACGAAGAATGGCAACAGGAATTGATCATAATCGGGTACCACTTTTAATGGCAGTCTTGGAAAAACGGGTTGGTATGCTTCTAGCCAATCAGGATGCCTATTTAAAGGTTGCTGGAGGAGTTAAGCTGGATGAACCAGCGATTGATTTAGCGATTGCCGTAAGTATTGCTTCGAGCTTTAGGGATCGCCCGACAAGACCTACCGACTGTATTATCGGTGAAGTTGGTTTGACTGGAGAGGTAAGAAGGGTGTCAAGAATTGAACAGCGCGTTCAGGAGGCAGCCAAATTAGGCTTTGAGCGCATTATTTTACCAGCTAATAATTTAAGTGGCTGGACGGGCCCAGAGGGGATTAAGCTTATAGGTGTTTCCTCCGTTAGTGAGGCACTGCAAGCAGCGTTAGGAGGGTAGCAGATGGAAAATAAGAAACTTGGCGAGGCAACTACGGTAATTGATGTCTTACAGTTTATTGCCCCTGGTACGCCTCTTCGAGAGGGAATTGATAATGTTTTAAGAGCCAATACAGGCGGACTGATCGTAATTGGGTATAACGATAAGGTAAAAAGCATTGTGGATGGTGGATTTTCCATTAATTGCTCCTTTTCACCAAGCTTTTTATATGAACTGGCCAAAATGGATGGTGCGATCATTCTTAACGAGTTAGGTAATAAAATTCTATTTGCCAATGCCCAGCTCGCACCAAATTCTGAGATTCCTTCAACAGAAACAGGTATGCGGCATCGCACAGCGGAAAGAGTCGCCAAACAAACGAAGGCTCTGGTCATTGCCATATCACAAAGAAGAAATGTAATTACCCTTTATCAAGGGAATTTTCGTTATTCCTTAAAGGATATTGCTGTCATTTTAACAAAAGCTAATCAAGCGATTCAGACACTGGAAAAATATAAGGTTGTTCTTGAACAAAGTATAACGAATCTAAGTATTTTAGAGTTTGAAGAGTCGGTAACGTATAATGACTTTTTACTCGTTCTTCATCGTTTTGAAATGGTCCTAAAAATAAAAAATGAACTATTAACCTTTTTACATGAGCTGGGGACAGAAGGCAGGCTGATTCGGCTGCAAATGAATGAAATTCTAACAGACCTTGAAGAAGAAATTATCCTGATTATTAAAGATTATGCGAATGAGCGGGATGTCCAGGCCCGGGATGTGCTTCAGCGGATGCAGTCATTGGCAACTAGCGGCACGATTGAGGACATGGTATTGTTGAAATTAATGGGCTACCTAGGCTATGTTCATCTCGAGGAAAATAAATTCCCGCGTGGTTATCGGATTCTGCATAAAATTCCGAGATTACCTTCAATTATCATTGAGAACTTAATCACAAGTTTTGGGGAACTCACCAGCATCCTGTCAGCAACCGTGGAAGAACTTGATGATGTGGAAGGAATAGGGGAAGTACGGGCAAAGAAAATTAAAGAGGGTTTTCGCTTAATTAAAGACCGGCTATATACAGATAGATATCTATGAAAATGATTGAAAAAGAAAATCGAGTATGCTAAAATGTCCAGCCCCAATTTGTTTGACACAGAAATTTTCCAATGCTACCCTATGAGGAGTAAGATTTTTACAAAATGGATTAAATTCTAGAAGATGAAAATTGGAAAAAATAATCACAAAATCAAGGTTTCAATTTTGAGAATATGTTTATAATGAATTAGAGGAGGTGAAGGAATGTTAAAAAGAATTGTGCAGGCATGCTTCCTCATTATTGGAGGTACGCTCGGAATCTTATTACTGCCGGAATTGTTTAAATTACTTCATATCAATGACATTCCACTGATTAATAACTCATATGTTACTGCTATTATAGGGGCTATTATTTTTTACCTTATTACCTTTTGGGCAGTAGATTATGTCTTTAATTTTATTAAATGGACGGAAGATTCTTTAGTGAAAATTCCTGTTACAGATGTATTATTTGGCAGTGTCGGATTAATTTTCGGTTTATTTGTTGCTTTTTTGATTGGTTTTGCTCTTAACGCCGTACAAGTACCCATTTTAAATGCCGTAGCACCCATTCTATTGACGCTGTTGTTTGGTTACCTTGGCTTTCAAGTTGGTTTTAAAAAGCGTGATGAGCTATTAGGTCTATTTGGAAATCGAGGCAGCAAGAAGAAGTCCGGTGAGGAAGAAGAAGTGGATCCTGCGGCCGGCAAGGCTTTAAAAATCTTAGATACGAGTGTCATTATTGATGGCCGGGTTGCTGATATTTGTCAGACTGGCTTTTTAGAAGGAACAATTGTTATTCCGCAGTTTGTTCTTGAGGAATTACAGCATATTGCCGATTCCTCCGATGTGTTAAAACGAAATCGCGGCCGCAGAGGCTTGGATATATTAAATCGAATTCAAAAGGAATTATCCATTAAGGTCGAAATCTATGAAGGTGATTTTGATGAGATTAGCGAGGTAGACTCAAAACTCGTAAAACTGGCAAAATTAACAAGTGGAGTCCTTGTAACGAATGACTTTAACTTAAATAAAGTATGTGAATTACAAAATGTCTCGGTATTAAACATTAACGACTTAGCAAATGCAGTCAAACCGGTTGTTCTTCCGGGAGAAGAGTTAACGGTTCAAGTAATAAAAGACGGAAAAGAATATCATCAAGGTGTCGCTTACTTAGATGACGGAACGATGATTGTGGTAGAAGAAGGAAGAGAATATATTGGGAAGAGAATTGAAGTTCTAGTAACAAGTGTTCTTCAAACCTCTGCCGGCCGAATGATATTTGCCAAACCCAAGTTGTTAGAAAAAGCACTTTAGAAAGAAAAGCTGCAGTGCCTTTTAGGTACTGCAGCGAGACAGATAGAGAGGTATATGTATGACTTACCAAGTCATTATCCCGGCAGCTGGCCTGGGAAAAAGAATGCGAGCGGGGAAAAACAAACTTTTATTAGAGCTTAATAGTCTTCCGGTTCTAATTCATACCTTAAAGGTATTTGAAGAGGATGAAGCCTGCATTGGTATTATTTTAGCAATACATACACAGGACACTCAGGAAATTAATGAGCTGTTAAAAAAGTATCAAATCTCGAAAGTATCTGATTTGGTGCCGGGCGGGGACGAACGTCAGTACAGCATATACAATGCCCTTAAGACAGTCAAAGAAGATGGAGTTATCCTTGTACATGATGCAGCTCGGCCGTTTATTCAAAAGGACCATATTCACTCTCTAACAGAGAAGGCAGAAGAAACGGGTGCTGCTATTATGGGCGTTTCGGCCAAAGACACTATGAAGAAAGTAAATGATGGTGTGGTAGTGGAAACTGTCGAACGTTCAAGCTTGTGGGCTGTTCAAACCCCACAAGCTTTTCGCGTTTCCTTATTAAAGAAAGCTTATGAAGAAGCCGAAAAGGATCAGTTTCTCGGAACAGATGATGCTAGTTTGGTCGAGCGTATCGGATATCCTGTAACTGTTGTCGAAGGGGATTACGATAATATTAAACTGACAACACCCGAAGATTTATTCTTTGCTGAGGCTATTCTTGAAAAGCGGAAGCGCCTTGAACAGGGGCGAAAAGCATAAGACGAGCCGGCGGGAAGGTTGTTCTTTAACCTTTTCGACGGATTGGCTTATGACCTCGAGCCCCTAGGCGCTGCAGCTAGACAGTTATCTAAGTTCAAAGAATTAAATTAAATTTAATAATAAAGGGGTTTTTTTAATGTTTCGAATTGGTCAGGGCTTTGATGTTCACCAATTAACAGAGGGGCGCCCGCTAATCATTGGCGGCATTACAATCCCATACGAAAAGGGGCTTCTGGGCCATTCTGATGCGGATGTTTTATTACATACAGTTTGTGATGCCTGTCTTGGTGCGATTGGCGAGGGGGATATTGGCAAACATTTTCCTGATACAGACCCAAATTTTAAAGATGCCGACTCTGCCAAACTTACTGAACACGTGTGGCAGCTAGTCAAAGATAAGGGATACGAGTTAGTCAATGCAGACTGCACCATTATTGCCCAAAAACCGAAAATGGCCCCTTATATTGAGCAGATGCGAGCGCGGATTGCTGAATTATTAGAAGCGGCGCCGGATCAAATTAACGTCAAAGCCACTACAACGGAAAAACTGGGATTTACCGGCAGAGGTGAGGGAATCGCCTCGCAGGCAGTTGTTTTATTAAAAAAGGTTACTGATTAGGCTTTATAGATAGAAATCACAATGGTAAAATAAATCGGTTGAGACAATATATTTCGATGGAGGCATTATGATGTCAAACGAAGTTCGTGTAAGGTATGCTCCAAGTCCAACGGGACATTTACATATTGGAAACGCCCGTACTGCACTATTCAATTATTTATTTGCTCGGAATAAAGGTGGTAAATTTATTATCCGGATAGAGGATACTGATAAGAAACGCAATATCGCCGGCGGGGAAGAAAGCCAATTAAAATATTTAAAATGGCTAGGAATGGATTGGGATGAAAGCGTTGATGTCGGCGGCGAATACGGTCCTTACCGCCAATCTGAAAGAAACCATATTTATGAAACTTACTATAATCAGTTATTAGAAACTGGGCATGCTTATAAGTGTTACTGTACCGAAGAAGAGCTTGAAGCAGAACGTGAAGCACAAACCGAGAGAGGCGAAACTCCTCACTATTCCGGTAAATGCCGTCATTTAACGGACGAACAGCGCCATCAATTAGAAGCAGAAGGCCGCCAGCCAAGTATTCGAATTGCTGTGCCAGAAAATACAACCTATACATTTGACGATATGGTCAAAGGGGTTGTTTCATTTGAATCTGAAGGTATGGGTGACTGGGTCATGGTGAAAAAGGATGGAACACCAACCTATAACTTTGCGGTTGCCATCGATGATCACCTAATGGAAATCAGCCATGTACTCCGTGGTGATGACCATATTTCAAACACCCCAAAACAATTAGTGGTTTATGAAGCATTGGGCTGGGAACCACCTATTTTTGGACATATGACCTTAATTGTAAACGAAAGCCGTAAGAAGTTAAGTAAGCGTGATGAATCGATTATTCAATTTATTGAACAATATGAAGAACTTGGCTATCTTCCAGAAGCATTATTTAACTTTATTACACTGTTAGGCTGGTCACCGGCTGGTGAAGAGGAACTTTACTCAAAAGAGGAGTTTATTGAGATTTTTGATGCAAATCGTCTTTCAAAATCACCGGCGTTATTTGATCAACAAAAGCTAGCATGGATGAACAATCAATACATGAAAAAGATCGAGGTTGACCGAGCATTGGAGCTTGCTCTGCCGCACTTAATTAAAGCGGGACGACTAAGCGAAAGCTTAACAGACGAACAGCATGATTGGGCTCGCAGTCTTGTCGGACTATTACAAGAAAAAATGAGCTTTGGTGCGGAAATCGTAGGATTATCGGATATGTTCTTCGAGGATGAAGCAGTCTATGAAGAAGATACAAAGGAAATCTTAGCAGGTGAAACAGTTCCGGAAGTGTTAAGGGCTTTTTCTCATGAACTTGACCAACTTGACAGCTTCCGTGCTGACGGTATTAAAGCAGCTATGAAAGCTGTACAAAAATCAACCGGTCAAAAAGGGAAAAATCTGTTTATGCCAATTCGTGCCGCTGTAACAGGTCAAACACATGGCCCAGACCTTCCACAAGCAATCGAATTATTGGGGAAAAATAAGGTCCAAAACAGAATTAATAAAATTATTAGTTAACAAGATAAAGAAAATGTAATATAGTAGAGGAAACAAGAAAAGCGGAGTACACTAGCCGCTTGAACTGGACAGATATCAAGGTCCAATGTTAGAATCCTAATCACATAAGATAAAGCGAAGAAGAGGAAAAGTAAAAAAATGATGCTTTAAAGAGAGAACCATCACCGGCTGAAAGTGGTTTAAGCCTCCCATTTTTTGAAATGCACCTCCGAGCCCCATTTCGAAAGGAGTCAACTCGAGTAGATTTGGGCGGAGTAATCCGTTAACAAGTAGAGTGAGGTAATGATAAGCTTCTGCCCAACCAGTTGGGGAATAGCTAGTCGACCTAATCAGAGTGGAACCACGTATTATGCGTCTCTGTCGATTGCGACAGGGGCGCTTTTTCTTTTTATACACAACAGCAAAGGGGGAAGAGCGATGTTCAAGCGGATGAAGGAGGACATCGAGGTTGTTTTTGAACAAGATCCTGCGGCGCGAAGCGCTTTTGAAGTCGTTTTGACTTATTCAGGTTTGCATGCCATTTGGGCACATCGGATTGCACATGCACTCTTCAAGCGAAAATTATATTTCCCTGCCCGTGTCATGTCACAAGCAAGCCGTTTTTTTACCGGAATTGAAATTCATCCTGGTGCAAAAATAGGCAGGAGATTTTTTATTGATCATGGTATGGGGGTAGTCATAGGGGAAACCTGTGAAATTGGGGATAATGTAACTATATATCAAGGTGTTACACTTGGCGGAACAGGGAAAGAAAAAGGAAAACGCCATCCGACGATTAAGGATAATGTCCTTATTGCCACTGGCGCTAAGGTGCTTGGTTCCATTACGGTAGGCGAAAATTCTAAAATTGGCGGCGGTTCGGTTGTATTAAAAGAGGTACCACCTAACTCAACAGTAGTCGGGATCCCAGGAAGGGTGGTCATTCAAGATGGCATCCGCATCCAAAAGGAAAAAGATTTAAACCATTGCGATCTTCCTGACCCAATCGCTGACCGCATCCGCGACGTGGAAAGTGAACTCATTCAATTAAGGCGAGAGCTTCAAGAATTAAAAGATGAAAGGATAGAAGTTAATGGCCATTCAAATATATAATACATTAACCAGAAAAAAGGAAACCTTCGTACCGCTTGAAGAAGGAAAGGTAAAAATGTATGTCTGCGGTCCAACCGTTTATAATTATATTCATATAGGAAATGCCCGCCCAGCGATCGTGTTTGATACGGTACGCAGATACCTGGAATATCGCGGCTTTGATGTGAAGTATGTTTCAAACTTCACAGATGTGGATGATAAATTAATTCGCGCAGCTAATCAAATTGGGGAGGATGTTCCGACCATTGCTAATCGCTTTATCGATGCATACTTTGAGGATGTTTCAGCATTGGGCTGCCAAAAGGCGGATGTCCATCCGCGCGTAATGGAAAATATGGATATCATCATTGATTTTATCAGTCAATTGGTAGAAAAGGGCTTTGCTTATGAATCAGAGGGGGATGTTTATTTCCGGACTAGAAGCTTTGATGATTACGGAAAACTCTCACATCAATCTGTTGATGACCTCCAAGTAGGGGCTAGGATTGAAGTCGGTGATAGGAAAGAAGACGACTTAGACTTTGCTCTTTGGAAGACGGCAAAAGAAGGGGAAATTTATTGGGAAAGTCCCTGGGGACTTGGACGTCCGGGGTGGCATATCGAATGCTCAGCAATGGCGAAAAAGTACCTAGGCGAGACGATTGATATTCACGCTGGAGGTCAAGACTTAACCTTCCCCCATCATGAAAATGAAATTGCCCAATCAGAAGCTCTTTCCGGTAAATTATTCTCCAGGTACTGGATGCATAATGGGTATATTAATATTGACAATGAAAAAATGTCTAAATCACTTGGAAACTTTGTCCTAGTTCATGACATTATCAAAAGACACAACCCACAAGTATTACGGTTCTTTATGCTGTCGGTTCATTACCGCAATCCAATTAACTATAGTGAGGAATTACTTGAAAGTACAAAGGCTGCGTTTGAACGTTTAACAACCTCGTATCAAAATTTAAACCATCGGAAAGAGGCAAGTACGGATTTAACGGATCATAATCAAGAGTGGCTGGATAAGCTGACTGTCTTGCATGAACAATTTATTGAGGCGATGGATGATGATTTTAATACAGCTTTAGCCATTTCGGTCCTATTTGAACTATCTAAACTGGCGAATTATTACCTCCTAGAAAAAAATACAGCCATTGAGGTAATTGAAGCTTTTACCAGTAAATTTGAAGAGTTATTCGGTGTATTAGGATTAACACTTGGAAGCGAAGAAATGATAGATGAAGAAATTGATGCGCTAATTGAACAGCGGAACCAGGCACGGAGAGATCGAAATTTCCAACTGTCCGACCAAATTAGGGATCAGCTAAAGGAAATGAATATCATTCTAGAGGATACACCGCAAGGCACAAGGTGGAAAAGAGGCTAATTCATGCTTGATTATGAGAACAATATTGATGCCAAACAATTGAATGGTCTTGCTTTGGCCTATATGGGGGATGCCGTATTTGAATCTTATGTTAGACGGCACCTTCTCTATAATGGCCAGGTGAGGCCCAATCAATTACATCGTTTGGCGACTAGATACGTTTCAGCGAAGGCCCAGTGCCGGATCCTTTTTCAATTTATGGATGAAAAGCTTTTAAATGAAGAGGAATCCGCTGTCGTTCTGCGCGGCAGGAATGCAAAATCAGGTACCGTTCCAAAAAATACGGATGTTCAAACATACCGCTACAGCACAGCGTTTGAAGCTTTAATTGGCTATTTATTTTTAGAAGGAAGATTGGAACGGTTAGAGGAGTTAGTGGAGAGGGCCTTTAGCTGTGTTGAAGACGCATGATAACAGGCGAATATCGCTTTCTAATGAAAGGAGGAACGAAATAATATGAATCAGGAATACATTGTTGGAAAAAATCCAGTTATCGAAGCACTAAAATCGGAAAGAGATATCAATAAGATTTTAATTGCCGAAGGTTCACAACGGGGACAGATGCAGCAGATTACCCAATTGGCGAAAGAAGCCAATGTTCTTGTGCAATTTGTTCCAAAGAAAAAACTTGACCAAATTGCTGAAGAAAATCATCAAGGTGTGCTTGCCTATGTGGCGGCTTACCAATATGCGGAAATGGATGATTTGTTTACTGCAGCAGAGAAGAGAAATGAGGCACCGTTCTTTTTACTGCTTGATGAAATAGAGGATCCCCATAACCTAGGTTCCATTATGCGGACTGCGGATGCAGTTGGGGCACATGGTATCATCATTCCAAAACGGAGGGCGGTTGGATTAACCGCAACGGTGGCAAAGGCTTCAACAGGGGCAATTGAATATATTCCAGTGGTCCGGGTAACGAATATGGCACGTACGATTGATGAGCTGAAAGAACGGGGCGTATGGATTGCTGGAACAGATGCCAAGGGAAAGGAAGATTACCGTCAGATGGATGGAACGCTTCCACTCGGTTTAGTAATTGGCAGCGAGGGAAAAGGAATGGGAAGGTTAATTCGTGATAAATGTGACTTTCTCATCCAATTGCCAATGGCCGGTAAAGTAACTTCATTAAATGCTTCTGTAGCTGCATCCCTACTCATGTATGAGGTATATCGCAAACGTCATCCACTTGGCAGGTAGTGGATATGGACATCCTGCTTGTCGACGGATACAACATTATTGGATCCTGGCCAGAATTAAAAGTACTCAAGGACAGGGATTTACCGGCTGCAAGGGATCGACTAATCGAAAAAATGGCCGAATATCAGGCCTTTTCCGGTTACCGTGTGATTATTGTTTTTGATGCCTATTATGTCCAAGGGATAGAGAAAAAGTATAAAAATCATAAGGTTGAGGTTATTTTTACAAAGGAAAATGAAACAGCGGATGAGCGGATTGAAAAAATGGCGATTAGCTTAAGCAATCGAAGAACACAAATCCATGTAGCAACCTCTGATTTTACAGAACAATGGGCGATATTTGGACAGGGTGCATTAAGAAAGTCTGCGCGTGAACTGCTGATTGAAATGTCCTCCATTGAAAAAGGAATCGAAAAGAAAGTGAAAAAGATCCAAGAAAAAAAGCCGTTCTCTAAGATACCGATTAGTGAAGAAATGGCAGAAATTTTTGAAAAATGGCGCAGAGGCGAGAAATGAGCTATCGACTTCAAAATATTTCTAATGTATACTAGTAATATCTATGCATGTTCGGTGGAGGGGATCTACTATGAGTACGGACTTCGGAGCAAAGATTAACGAACACTTTTTCGTAATGGAAGACGAGGGAATTGTCGACTTGGTACACCAAGGTGATAGTGAAGCATTGGATTATTTGATTCACAAGTATCGTAATTTTGTGCGTGCAAAAGCAAGATCCTATTTTTTAATTGGAGCAGATAAGGAAGATATTGTCCAAGAAGGAATGATTGGCTTATATAAGGCCATTCGTGATTTTCGCGAGGACAAGCTGACTTCCTTTAAAGCGTTTGCTGAACTCTGTATTACCCGCCAGATCATCACGGCAATTAAGACCGCAACACGGCAAAAGCATATTCCGTTAAACTCGTATGTATCATTGGACAAGCCTATTTATGATGAAGAATCTGACCGTACTTTAATGGACGTTCTATCAGGTGCGAAGGTCCTGGATCCTGAAGAATTAATTATCAATCAAGAAGAATTCGACCATATTGAAGTAAAAATGACTGAGTTATTAAGCGACCTAGAACGAAAGGTGCTAGCACTCTATTTAGACGGCCAATCGTATCAGGAAATTTCTGAAGAGCTGAATCGTCATGTGAAATCTATTGATAATGCCTTACAGCGGGTTAAGCGAAAACTAGAGCGTTATCTGGAAATTCGAGAATTTTCGTTGTAGGTAAAGCAATGAAATAGTATGTCAATATTAGTAACCCGTTTTAGGAGTTATTGACATTAAATAGGGGTCATGTTACATTTTTAGTGAAACAAAAGAAGAATGTTGAAGGTGTCGAATATGAGTAAAAAAGTCATCTTAGCTTGTGTGGAGTGCGGCTCCCGAAATTATTCGACAGTCGGTAAAGACACACAATCGGAACGATTAGAATTAAAAAAGTTTTGTAAGACCTGTGCGGCCCATACGATCCACCGGGAAACAAAATAAAGATAGATACTAGCATTGCTTACTTAAGTTGTTGGGGGTTACGAGATCATGCAGCGCATAACGAAATTCTTCAGTGATATATTCCGTGAAATGAGAAAGGTCAGCTGGCCGAAACGTGGGGAATTGGTTCGTTCGACGGTTACTGTTTTAACAACAGTCGTATTTTTCGCAGCGTTTTTTGCTGTACTAGATTTAGGAATCTCTAAATTGATTCGGCTAATTCTTGAATAAATAGCCATCATTCATGGTATAATGGAAATTATTAAAGGAATTTTTATCTAAAAACCCGTATAAACGGGTTTTTTAATTTGTCTTGAAAAGTGGAAGCGGTTGGGTTAGTGTCGTGATGCTCAGGAAAGGCATTAAAATTTCTGCAAAATTGAGGGAGGGACGGACGATCTAGTCCTCTTAAATGGAAAAGAATTGGTACGTAGTTCATACTTACTCTGGTTATGAAAATAAGGTAAAAGCGAATTTAGAAAAAAGGGTTGAATCAATGGGCATGGCAGATAAAATATTCCGTGTCGTTGTACCTGAGGAAGAAGAAACAGAAATTAAAAACGGCAAAAAGAAGGTTGTCAAACGTAAGGTATTCCCTGGTTACGTATTAGTCGAACTAGTTATGACAGATGATTCTTGGTATGTAGTCCGTAATACTCCTGGTGTAACAGGATTTGTGGGTTCTGCCGGTTCCGGCTCAAAACCAACACCATTACTTCCTGAGGAAGTAGTCGTGTTACTTAAGCGGATGGGTGTAGAAGAAAAACGGATTGATGTTGATTATGAAATTGGAGAAACAGTTCGCGTAAAGGAAGGTCCTTTTGCTAACTTCACTGGATCTGTCGAAGAAATGGACAAGGACCGTTCAAAACTCAAAGTTCTTGTAAATATGTTTGGCCGTGACACTCCGGTAGAACTTGATTTTACACAGATTGAAAAATTATAAAAACCTATGTGTTGGAACAGAATTTTTGTGTGATTTAAAAGAAAAATAATCAGTTATTGTAAAAAAACTTGAAATCATATTTAAAAAATGTTACTATTTCATAGGTCAGTATGTCTCCGTTGTGAGATTAGACTAATGTTTAAGTTCTTTATGATTTTTATATAAAGACATATGTTGAGTGGGAGGGTCTAATTGGTCCCTATTACCACATCACGGACTTTAAGGAGGTGTGTCTCGTGGCTAAAAAAGTAATTAAAGTCGTTAAATTACAAATTCCTGCTGGTAAAGCTAATCCAGCGCCACCGGTTGGTCCTGCACTAGGTCAAGCAGGTGTTAATATCATGGGATTCTGTAAGGAATTTAACGCTCGTACAGCAGATCAAGCTGGATTAATCATTCCTGTTGAAATTACGGTATTTGAAGACCGTTCATTTACATTTATTACGAAAACTCCTCCTGCTGCCGTTCTTTTAAAAGTAGCAGCTGGAATCCAGTCTGGTTCAGGTGAACCTAACCGTAATAAAGTAGCAACAGTAAAGCGTGATAAAGTACGCGAGATTGCGGAACAAAAAATGCCTGACCTAAACGCAGCTAGCGTTGAAGCAGCAATGCGCATGGTTGAAGGTACTGCACGCAGCATGGGTATCGTTATCGAAGACTAATCCATGTAACTGAAGCGCAAGTGTAATGAAGGGGTTGCGATATTTTAATATACTCGCAACCTTTGTTCTGTCTAGCAGCGGCATTTCGTTTTAAGGTCAATAGATTCTTAAAGATAGAAATGCCTCGGCTTTTCGGCGTGGGAGAATAATTCGCTAAAACCACAATCTAGGAGGAAATAAAAATGGCTAAAAAAGGTAAAAAGTATTTAGAAGCTTCAAAGCTTGTAGATCGCTTAAAAGCATACCCAATTGCAGAAGCAATTGATCTTGCTAAAAAAACAAACTTCACTAAATTTGATGCAACTCTTGAAGTAGCTTTCCGTTTAGGAGTAGATCCTAAGAAAGCTGACCAACAAATCCGTGGCGCAGTAGTGCTTCCAAACGGAACTGGTAAAACTCAACGCGTTTTAGTATTCGCGAAGGGTGAAAAAGTGAAAGAAGCAGAAGCAGCTGGAGCTGATTATGTAGGTGATTCTGAATACATCAACAAAATCCAACAAGGTTGGTTTGATTTTGATGTAATCGTAGCAACTCCTGACATGATGGGTGAAGTTGGTAAACTTGGTCGTGTTTTAGGACCTAAAGGCTTAATGCCAAACCCTAAAACTGGTACAGTTACATTTGATGTAACAAGAGCAATCAATGAAATTAAAGCAGGTAAAGTTGAATACCGTGTAGACAAGTCTGGTAACATTCATGTTCCTATCGGTAAATCATCTTTCGAAAACGAAAAGCTTGTTGAAAACTTCAACACTATTTTTGATACAATGTTGAAAGCTAAACCTGCAGCTGCAAAAGGAACTTACATGAAGAACGTTACAGTTTCTTCAACAATGGGCCCTGGTGTAAAAGTAGATCCTTCTACTGTAGCAGCTAAGTAATTTATTACCAATTGACAATCTAGAGTATATTTTATATAATCTAGATTGTTGTTTAAAATAAAACATTTGTACTGTAGACAGCAGGTGCCTTACGGCTTAATTTCCTGCCGAGGTAGAGCGAATAGATTAAGCTGATTATTCAGCTTTTGAATGCTGCCTCCATGTCTTGCTCGATATGGAGGCTTTAACTTGCCTGGTATAAATGGAGATAATCTACAGGAGGTGTAAAGATGAGCAGTGTAATCGAACTAAAGAAACAATTAGTTGACGAAATTACTGACAAGTTAAAAGCAAGTGTATCAACTGTCGTTGTTGATTATCGTGGTCTTTCAGTTGCAGAAGTAACTGAACTTCGTAAACAACTTCGTGAAGCAGGCGTTGAATTCAAAGTTTACAAGAACTCAATGGTACGCCGTGCAGCTGATGCAGCTGAGCTTTCTAACTTAAACGAAGCATTAACTGGTCCTAACGCAATTGCGTTCAGTACTGAAGATGTTGTAGCACCAGCGAAAATCTTGAATGACTTTGCGAAAAAGCACGAGGCACTTGAACTTAAAGCAGGTGTAATCGAAGGCAACGTTGCAACAGCTGAAGAGATTAAAGCTCTAGCTGATCTACCATCACGCGAAGGCTTGCTATCTATGCTACTCAGCGTACTACAAGCTCCAATTCGCAATCTTGCTCTTGCTGCAAAAGCAGTTGCAGATCAAAAAGAAGAACAAGGCGCGTAAGCTAGAAAAGCTGAAGCGACCGTTTAGCAGCGTATGGCCTGGAGCGCTTCGACTGAGATAAAGGAAACACGGAGAGCGCAAGCGAGCCGATGTTGACTTATCGTAGGGAGAAGAGCGAAGGACACTAGCTGCTGGGAGCTGAAGCTGGACAAATCTGAAACGCAAAACTAATAAAACGTAACGAAAACTAAGGAGGAAACATAATCATGACTAAAGAACAAATCATTGAAGCAGTTAAATCTATGACTGTTTTAGAACTTAACGATCTTGTAAAAGCAATTGAAGAAGAATTCGGCGTAACTGCTGCTGCTCCTGTAGCAATGGTAGGCGGAGCTGGAGCTGCTGCTGTTGAAGAGCAAACTGAATTTGATGTAATCCTAGCTAGCGCTGGCGATCAAAAAATCAAAGTTATTAAAGTTGTTCGTGAAATCACTGGTCTTGGACTTAAAGAAGCAAAAGACCTTGTTGACAACACTCCAAAAGCAATTAAAGAAGGCGTTGCTAAAGAAGAAGCTGAAGCAATCAAAGCTAAGCTTGATGAAGTTGGAGCTAACGTTGAAGTTAAGTAATTCTACTATAAAAAAGCTCGCTGCATAAGCGGGCTTTTTTTGGCTATTTTAAAGCAAAGACGACTTGGTTTGCAATCCATGGAGAATCCATTCGTTGCTAGTCGTTTGAGCAGATAGTTCATAAGGTTCAAAGGGTTATACTTTAATGATGAGCTATTCCTCTTATTTCTTCATATAATGATCTCCGGAGGTGAGTCTATTGTCCGAACACTACTATTCTCGAACACAAAACGTGGAAAGTGATCCGAAACATTGGGATTATCGATTACGAAACCATTCTTTCCATTTTAAAACTGATAACGGTGTTTTTTCAAAACGAGAAGTAGATTTTGGCTCACGTTTACTCATAGAGTCTTTTATGATGCCAGACGTTGAAGGACATGTTCTTGATGTAGGCTGTGGGTATGGACCAATTGGTTTATCAATTGCGAAGGAATTCAATGACCGCTTTGTTCATATGGTAGATGTAAATGGGCGGGCCATTGAGTTAGCTAAGGAAAATGCCACTATAAATCATATTACAAATGTTGATATTTATGAAAGCGACCGCTTATTAAATATTAAAGGTGATCATTTCGCAGTCATCTTAACAAATCCACCAATTAGAGCAGGTAAACAAACTGTTCATGATATTTTTGAACAAAGCTTTGCGCATCTGGTTCCTAATGGCGAACTTTGGATTGTCATCCAAAAGAAACAAGGAGCTCCGTCTGCGCTTGAAAAATTAAAAACCCTATTTTCTGAAGTTGAGACCGTCGACAAAGCCAAAGGTTATTTTATTATTAAGGCAATAAAATAGTTGACTCGACTTTGTCGTTGTGTTAGCATTATAAAATGCCATCATAATAATTTCCGATTTATTCCTAAAAATACTTATTTTCTTAGTATAAAAACGGCATAAGAAGGAAATGATGACAAAATAATAATCAAAATGTGAAAATGTGGTTTTTAATGAAAAAACCCTTTTTCTTTTTGTCTAATTGGTAGAGTTTTTAGCTTCTATTATTAGACGTAATAGATTTATTAAAAAACGCTTGATTTGAGGGGTGAATCAGTTGACAGGTCAACTAGTTCAGTATGGACGACACCGCCAACGTAGAAGTTACGCACGAATCAGTGAAGTTTTAGAATTACCAAATCTTATTGAAATCCAAACCTCTTCTTATCAATGGTTCTTGGATGAGGGATTACGTGAAATGTTTCAAGATATTTCACCGATTGAAGATTTTACTGGTAACCTATCACTGGAATTTATTGATTACAGCCTTGGCGATCCAAAGTATTCTGTAGAAGAATCGAAAGAACGGGACGTTACATATTCTGCTCCATTACGTGTAAAAGTACGTCTTGTAAACAAAGAAACTGGTGAAGTAAAAGACCAAGATGTATTTATGGGTGATTTCCCGCTGATGACAGAAACAGGTACATTTGTCATTAATGGGGCAGAACGCGTTATAGTATCACAGTTAGTGCGTTCACCGAGCGTTTACTTTAGTGGAAAACTTGATAAAAACGGCAAGAAAGGTTTTACTGCGACAGTAATTCCGAACCGCGGCGCTTGGCTGGAGTATGAAACAGATGCCAAAGATGTAGTTTATGTAAGAATAGATCGTACTCGGAAACTGCCCGTTACGGTTCTTTTGCGTGCATTAGGCTTTGGTTCCGATCAAGAAATCATTGAATTGATTGGTGATAACGAGTACATCCGCAATACGCTTGAGAAGGATAACACAGAGGGTGTTGACAAAGCGCTATTAGAAATTTATGAGCGTCTTCGTCCGGGCGAACCGCCGACAGTTGATAACGCTAAGAGTTTGTTAGTGTCACGTTTCTTTGATCCGAAGCGTTATGATCTGGCGAATGTTGGTCGTTAC
Source organism: Neobacillus drentensis (assembly GCF_021560175.1). GTDB lineage: Bacteria > Bacillota > Bacilli > Bacillales > Cytobacillaceae > Neobacillus > Neobacillus drentensis_A. The sequence continues at coordinate 123,005 of NZ_CP091110.1, forward strand.
AAAATCAATAAAAAGCTTCATATCAAAAATCGTTTATTCAACCAGCGTTTAGCAGAGTCACTTGCTGATCCTGAAACTGGTGAAATCATTGCCGAAAAAGGAACACTCCTTGATAGGAGAAACCTTGATAGAATTATCCCTGCCCTTGAAAAGAATATTAATTTCCGAGGCCACAACCCTGTTGGTGGTGTAGTAAGCGAAGAGATCATTCTTCAAGGCATTAAAATCTATGCTCCTGGCGATGAAAATGAAAAAGTGATTAATGTACTAGGTAATGCCTATGTGGCAGAGCCAATTAAAAATATTACACCAGCAGATATCATTGCTTCGATTAGCTACTTCTTTAATTTATTACATGGAGTAGGCGATACAGATGATATCGACCACTTAGGTAACAGACGTCTTCGTTCTGTTGGTGAACTATTGCAGAACCAGTTCCGGATTGGTTTATCTCGTATGGAACGTGTTGTCCGCGAGAGAATGTCTATCCAAGATACTGCAACCATTACACCGCAGCAATTGATTAACATTCGACCGGTTATTGCATCAATCAAAGAGTTCTTCGGAAGCTCGCAATTATCACAGTTCATGGACCAAACCAACCCGCTTGCGGAGTTAACCCACAAGCGTCGTCTATCAGCATTAGGACCTGGTGGTTTAACACGTGAACGTGCAGGGATGGAAGTACGTGACGTACACTACTCCCACTATGGACGTATGTGTCCAATTGAAACACCTGAAGGTCCAAACATCGGTTTGATCAACTCACTTTCATCCTATGCGAAGGTAAACCGTTTTGGTTTTATTGAAACACCATACAGACGTGTTGACCCGGATACAGGTAAGGTGACAAGCAGAATCGATTATCTGACAGCGGATGAAGAAGATAACTATGTAGTAGCACAGGCGAATTCTCGTCTTGGTGATGACGGTGCCTTCCTCGATGACGAGGTAGTAGCTCGTTTCCGTGGTGAAAACACAGTTGTAAAACGCGAACGCATTGACTACATGGATGTATCACCAAAACAGGTAGTATCAGCGGCAACCGCGTGTATTCCGTTCCTTGAAAATGATGACTCAAACCGTGCTTTGATGGGTGCGAACATGCAACGTCAAGCAGTTCCTCTAATGCAGCCTGAAGCGCCAAGAGTTGGTACTGGTATGGAATATGTATCAGGTAAAGACTCCGGTGCAGCAGTTATCTGTAAGCAGGAAGGTATTGTTGAACATGTTGAAGCCCGTGAAGTTTGGGTGCGAGAAGTCAAAGAACTAGATGGCCAAGAAGTAAAAGGCGATCTTAAAAAATATCGATTACTGAAATTTATCCGTTCTAACCAAGGTACTTGCTATAATCAACGTCCAATCGTGGCTGTTGGCGACCGCGTGAAAAAGGGTGAAATCTTAGCGGACGGTCCATCCATGGAATTAGGAGAGTTAGCACTTGGACGTAACGTTCTTGTTGCCTTCATGACATGGGATGGTTATAACTATGAAGATGCCATCATTATGAGTGAACGTCTTGTAAAAGATGATGTCTATACTTCCATTCATATTGAAGAATATGAATCAGAATCTCGTGATACCAAGCTTGGACCTGAGGAAATTACCCGTGACATTCCAAACGTAGGGGAAGATGCTCTTCGTAACTTGGATGAACGTGGTATTATCCGCACTGGAGCCGAAGTAAAAGACGGTGACCTTCTTGTTGGTAAAGTAACACCAAAAGGTGTAACAGAATTAACAGCTGAAGAACGTCTCCTTCACGCTATTTTTGGTGAAAAAGCGCGTGAGGTCCGCGATACTTCACTAAGAGTTCCGCATGGCGGCGGCGGTATTGTTCATGACGTTAAAGTCTTCAATCGTGAAGATGGTGATGAACTGCCACCAGGTGTAAACCAGCTTGTCCGTGTTTATATCGTTCAGAAACGTAAGATTCACCAAGGTGATAAAATGGCGGGGCGTCACGGTAATAAAGGGGTTATCTCACGGATTTTGCCGGAAGAAGATATGCCTTACTTACCAGATGGCACACCTGTAGATATCATGTTAAACCCATTAGGGGTACCATCTCGTATGAATATCGGTCAGGTGCTTGAGCTTCATTTGGGAATGGCAGCAAGATACCTAGGTATCCATGTTGCAACACCAGTATTTGATGGTGCTCGAGAAGAAGATGTTTGGGGTACGATCGAAGAAGCAGGTATGGCTCGTGATGCCAAAACCGTTCTGTATGATGGCCGTTCAGGGGAACCGTTTGATAACCGTGTATCCGTTGGTGTCATGTATATGATTAAATTGGCGCACATGGTTGACGATAAACTCCATGCCCGTTCTACAGGACCATACTCACTTGTTACACAGCAGCCATTGGGCGGTAAAGCACAATTCGGTGGTCAGCGTTTCGGTGAGATGGAGGTTTGGGCGCTTGAAGCATACGGTGCTGCCTATACACTTCAAGAAATCCTAACCGTTAAATCGGACGACGTTGTTGGTCGTGTGAAGACATATGAAGCGATTGTAAAAGGTGAAAATGTTCCTGAGCCAGGTGTTCCTGAATCCTTCAAAGTATTAATTAAAGAACTTCAAAGCTTAGGTATGGATGTAAAAATCCTTTCCGGTGATGAAGAAGAAATTGAAATGCGAGATACAGAAGATGATGACGACTTACAACAAGTTGACACATTAAACATCGCACCAGATGCACCAAGTTTCGAATCTGAAAAAGTAGGTTCAAAAGAGTAATTTCTCGAGTTGAAGCGCACGCAACAATGTGTGTGCGCTTCTGCTTTTCTAATAAGGGTAGAACCTGGATATCGAAAGGGAGGTAGGCCCCTTGCTTGACGTTAATAATTTTGAGTATATGAAAATTGGTCTTGCTTCACCGGATAAGATCCGTTCATGGTCATTCGGAGAAGTGAAAAAGCCAGAAACCATTAACTATCGTACGTTAAAACCTGAGAAAGACGGCTTATTCTGTGAGCGAATCTTTGGTCCAACGAAGGACTGGGAATGTCATTGCGGAAAATATAAGCGTGTCCGTTACAAGGGCGTTGTTTGTGACCGTTGTGGTGTTGAAGTAACACGTGCAAAAGTACGCCGCGAACGTATGGGTCATATTGAATTAGCTGCACCTGTCTCACATATTTGGTACTTTAAAGGTATTCCAAGCCGAATGGGTCTTGTGTTAGACATGTCCCCTCGTGCTTTAGAAGAAATTATCTACTTTGCTTCATATGTAGTGACAGAATCAGGTGATACTCCACTTGATAAAAAGCATCTTTTATCTGAAAAAGAATATCGTGCCTATCGTGAAAAGTACGGAAACAAATTCCAAGCTGCCATGGGCGCAGAAGCGATTAAAAAGCTTCTTTCGGATATTGATTTAAATAAAGAAGTAGACATCCTAAAGGAAGAACTTAAGACTGCACAAGGCCAGCGCCGTACACGCGCGATTAAGCGTCTTGAAGTCTTGGAGGCCTTCCGTAATTCTGGTAATGAGCCATCATGGATGATTCTTGATGTACTTCCAGTTATTCCGCCGGAACTTCGTCCGATGGTACAATTGGATGGCGGACGTTTTGCAACATCTGACCTAAACGATCTTTATCGCCGTGTTATCAACCGTAATAACCGTTTAAAGCGTTTATTAGATCTTGGTGCTCCAAGCATTATTGTTCAAAACGAAAAGCGTATGCTTCAAGAAGCAGTCGATGCCTTAATTGATAACGGCCGTCGCGGCAGACCTGTTACAGGTCCTGGTAACCGTCCGTTAAAATCTCTTTCTCATATGCTTAAAGGTAAACAAGGACGTTTCCGTCAGAACTTGCTCGGTAAACGGGTTGACTATTCCGGCCGTTCCGTTATCGTTGTTGGTCCGAACCTAAAAATGTATCAATGTGGTCTTCCGAAGGAAATGGCTCTTGAATTATTCAAGCCATTTGTGATGAAAGAGTTAGTTGAAAAAGGATTGGCACACAACATTAAATCAGCAAAACGTAAAATCGAACGTGTATCTCCAGATGTTTGGGATGTACTTGAAGATGTTATTAAGGAGCATCCAGTTCTGTTGAACCGTGCCCCTACACTTCATAGATTGGGTATTCAGGCATTTGAACCAACACTTGTTGAAGGACGGGCGATTCGCCTTCATCCACTTGTATGTACAGCATATAACGCGGACTTCGACGGTGACCAAATGGCTGTTCACGTACCATTATCATCTGAAGCTCAAGCAGAGGCTCGTCTGTTGATGCTAGCAGCTCAAAATATCTTGAACCCTAAAGATGGTAAGCCGGTTGTTACTCCTTCTCAGGACATGGTATTAGGTAACTATTACCTAACCTTAGAGCGTGAAGGCACGATTGGTGAAGGTATGGTCTTTAAAGACACTAGTGAAGCAATCCTTGCCTACCAAAACGGCTATGTACACTTCCATACACGTGTAGCTGTTCATGCTGGTTCATTAGGCAATGAAACCTTTACAGAAGAACAAAATAATAAATTATTAATGACAACGGTTGGTAAACTTATTTTTAATGAAATTCTTCCGAAGTCATTCCCGTATATCAATGAACCAACAAGACATAATCTAGAAGTCGAAACACCTGCCAAGTATTTTATTGAAAAAGGTGAAGACGTAAAAGCTAGAATTAAAGAAATGCCTTTGATTGATCCATTTAAAAAGAAAATTCTTGGAAATATCATTGCTGAGGTCTTTAAGCGATTCAAAATTACCGAAACTTCTAAAATGCTTGACCGCATGAAGGATCTAGGCTTTAAACATTCAACTAAAGCCGGTTTAACCGTTGGTGTGGCTGATATTGTCGTACTTCCTGAAAAACCGCAAATTCTTCATGAAGCTCAAGAAAAAGTAGATAACGTAATGAAGCAATTCAGACGTGGTCTAATTACTGAAGATGAGCGTTACGATCGTGTTATTGCGATCTGGAGTGCTGCAAAAGATACCATTCAAGGTAAACTGATGCAGTCCTTGAATAAATCGAATCCGATCTTTATGATGAGTGATTCCGGTGCCCGTGGTAACGCCTCTAACTTTACACAGCTTGCTGGTATGCGTGGTCTGATGGCCAACCCGGCTGGACGTATCATCGAATTACCAATTAAATCAAGTTTCCGTGAAGGATTAACCGTATTAGAGTACTTTATCTCGACTCACGGTGCCCGTAAAGGTCTTGCCGATACAGCCCTTAAAACAGCCGATTCAGGTTACCTAACTCGTCGTTTAGTTGACGTAGCCCAGGATGTCATTGTTCGTGAGGACGATTGTGGTACTGACCGCGGCTTCCTAATCAGTGCTTTAAAAGATGGTACAGAAATCATCGAAGGTTTGGATGAACGCTTAATTGGCCGTTATGCTCGTACGGCTATCAAACACCCTGAAACAAAAGAAGTGCTTGTTCCTGAAAACGGCCTAATTACTGAGGACTTAGCAGAAATTATCGTTAATGCAGGAATTGAAGAAGTGAAAATTAGATCTGCCTTTACGTGTAATACTCGTCATGGTGTATGTAAGAAGTGTTATGGCCGTAACTTGGCAACTGGTCAAGAAGTTGAAGTGGGCGAAGCAGTTGGTATTATCGCTGCCCAATCAATCGGTGAGCCAGGAACACAGTTAACGATGCGTACATTCCATACCGGTGGGGTTGCTGGAGATGATATTACCCAAGGTTTACCGCGTATCCAAGAGATTTTTGAAGCGCGTAACCCTAAAGGTCAAGCAGTCATCTCTGAAATTCAAGGTGTTGTTGTAGGAATTAATGAAGGCCGTGACCGCCAGCATGAAATCGTGGTTCAGGGTGAAGTTGAATCTCGTACCTATAATGCTCCATATACAGCCCGCTTGAAAGTAGCAATCAATGAACAAGTAGAGCGTGGTCAAGAACTAACTGAAGGTTCTATCGATCCGAAAGAATTAATAAAAGTAAAAGACGTTACGTCCGTTCAAGAATACCTATTGCGTGAGGTTCAAAAAGTTTACCGTATGCAAGGGGTTGAAATTGGCGATAAGCACGTCGAAGTAATGGTTCGTCAAATGCTGCGTAAGATCCGTGTTAGCGATGCAGGGGAAACAGATGTACTTCCAGGTACGCTTCTTGATATTCATCAGTTTACTGATGCAAACGAGAAGGCTTTGCTTGAAGGTAAGTTGCCTGCAACTGGACGTCCAGTCTTACTTGGTATCACCAAAGCATCACTTGAAACAGATTCATTCTTGTCAGCAGCATCATTCCAAGAAACAACAAGAGTTCTTACTGATGCGGCAATCAAAGGAAAACGCGATGAGTTACTCGGCTTGAAAGAAAATGTAATCATCGGTAAACTTGTTCCTGCTGGAACAGGAATGCAGCGTTATCGTAAGGCAGAGCCAGTCCTGCGCGATACCACCTCTGAAGAAACTGTTGCAATTGATTAAATAAGCTGTGGTACCTGCAAAATGCAGGTACCACATTTATGAAATTATTACCACTGAGTACTTTGAATAAAATTTACGAAACATTTGTTGACATCTTTTTGGTAAGATGATATTATATCAAAGGTGCTCCTATTCAACGGATACTTTGGAGGATATACTCTATGTCTTATGAAAAAGTATTAAAAGCACACAAGATTGTTATTGGTACAAAACAAGCAGTGAGAGCACTGAAAGAAGGAACTGTACAAGAGATTCTCGTTGCAAACGACGCTGAACCAAAGTTAACAGCAAAAGTCGTTGAAGAAGCACTCTTGATGAAGATCCCAATCCAGTATGTAGACTCGATGAAAAACCTCGGTAAAGCATCTGGAATTGAAGTCGGTGCAGCAACTGTCGCTATTATCCGTTAAAAACTGTTTTTGTAGATAGAGTAATCTGCAAAAACTTTGTTTTTGCAAAAAAATGAACCACCTGGATGTGTGGGCTTACAAATAACGAAGGGAGGAAAAATCATGCCTACTATTAACCAATTAGTGCGCAAACCTCGTCAATCTAAAGAGGAAAAGTCAAAATCACCAGCACTTAACAAAGGTTATAACAGCTTTAAGAAATCTCAAACAAATGTATCTTCACCACAAAAACGCGGAGTATGTACTCGTGTTGGTACAATGACTCCAAAGAAACCAAACTCAGCGTTACGTAAATATGCACGTGTACGTTTGACAAATGGTATCGAGGTGACAGCTTACATTCCTGGTATCGGCCATAACCTTCAAGAGCACAGTGTTGTTCTTATCCGTGGAGGACGTGTAAAGGACTTACCGGGAGTACGTTATCACATCGTACGTGGAGCGCTTGATACAGCTGGAGTAAACAACCGTATGCAAGGCCGTTCTAAATATGGTACTAAGAGACCAAAAGCAGCTAAGAAATAATACACACTAAATAGAAGCTTCTTTGAAAGGAGGAAACAAAATGCCACGTAAAGGTCCTGTAGCAAAAAGAGACGTGTTACCTGATCCACTTTATAATTCTAAATTAGTTACTCGTCTAATCAACAAAATGATGATCGATGGTAAAAGAGGTAAATCTCAAGAAATTCTTTATTCTGCGTTCGATACAATTCGTGAACGTACTGGCAAAGAGCCGATGGAGACTTTCGAAGCAGCAATGAAAAATATCATGCCTGTTCTTGAAGTTAGAGCTCGTCGTGTAGGTGGTGCGAACTACCAAGTACCAGTTGAGGTGCGCCCTGATCGTAGAACAACTTTAGGTCTTCGCTGGTTAGTGAACTATGCGCGTCTTCGCGGAGAAAAAACGATGGAAGAGCGTTTAGCTAACGAAATCATGGATGCAGCTAACAACTCTGGTGCATCTGTTAAGAAACGTGAAGATACACACAAAATGGCAGAAGCAAACAAAGCGTTTGCTCACTATCGTTGGTAATTTAACCTTCAATATAAAAACTTTCATACTAGGAAGGAGAAAGACCCAATGGCAAGAGAGTTCTCCTTAGAAAATACTCGTAATATCGGTATCATGGCACACATTGATGCCGGTAAGACGACTACCACTGAGCGTGTTCTTTACTACACTGGTCGTATTCATAAGATTGGTGAAACACATGAAGGTGCTTCTCAGATGGACTGGATGGAGCAGGAACAAGAACGCGGTATCACTATCACATCAGCAGCAACAACTGCATCGTGGAAAGGCCACCGCGTAAATATCATTGATACACCAGGACACGTAGACTTCACAGTTGAAGTTGAACGTTCCCTGCGTGTACTAGATGGTGCGGTAGCAGTACTAGATGCACAATCTGGTGTTGAGCCACAAACTGAAACAGTATGGCGTCAAGCAACAACTTACGGTGTACCACGTGTCGTATTCGTAAACAAAATGGACAAAATCGGAGCTGACTTCCTATATTCTGTAGGAACAATTCACGACCGTTTGCAAGCGAATGCGCATGCGATTCAGTTACCTATCGGTGCTGAAGATCAGTTTGAAGCAATCATTGACCTTGTAGAAATGAATGCTGTATTCTACGGTAACGACTTAGGAACTGATATTGAAGTTCGTGAGATTCCAGAAGAATACCGCGCTCAAGCTGAAGAATACCGTGAAAAGCTTATTGAAGCAGTTGCAGAATTAGATGAAGAGTTAATGGAAAAATACCTTGGCGGTGAAGAAATCACTAAAGAAGAGCTAAAAGCAGCTATTCGTAAAGGTACTGTTAACGTAGAATTCTACCCTGTAATCTGTGGATCAGCATTTAAAAACAAAGGTGTTCAATTAATGTTGGATGCAGTTATCGATTATCTTCCATCTCCACTAGATGTACCTGCTATTAAAGGTCATGCGGTTGATGATGAAGAAGAAATTCTTGAGCGTCACTCAAGCGATGAAGAGCCATTCTCAGCTCTAGCATTCAAAGTTATGACAGACCCTTATGTAGGTAAATTAACGTTCTTCCGTGTTTACTCTGGTACTTTAGAGGCTGGATCATATGTTCAGAACTCAACTAAAGGAAAGCGTGAGCGTATCGGACGTATCCTACAAATGCATGCTAACAGCCGTCAAGAAATCTCTAAGGTTTTCGCGGGTGATATTGCAGCAGCTGTAGGTCTAAAAGATACAACTACTGGTGATACTCTATGTGATGAGAAAAACCTTGTTATCTTAGAGTCTATGCAATTCCCAGAGCCAGTAATCCAACTTTCAGTTGAACCAAAATCAAAAGCAGACCAAGACAAAATGACAACTGCTTTACAAAAACTTCAAGAAGAAGATCCAACTTTCCGCGCACATACAGACCAGGAAACTGGACAAGTCATCATTGCTGGTATGGGTGAACTTCACCTTGACATCATCGTTGACCGTATGCGTCGTGAGTTCAAAGTTGAAGCTAACGTAGGTGCTCCACAGGTTGCTTACCGTGAAACATTCCGTGCTTCTGCACAAGTTGAAGGTAAGTTTGCCCGCCAATCTGGTGGTCGTGGACAATACGGTCACGTTTGGATCGAATTCGGACCTAATGATGAAGGTAAAGGATTTGAATTCGTAAACGGTATCGTTGGTGGTGTTGTTCCTCGTGAATACATCCCTGCAGTACAAGCTGGTCTTGAAGATGCACTAGATCGCGGTGTTCTTGCTGGTTATCCATTAGTTGATATTAAAGCAAGATTATTCGATGGATCTTACCATGATGTTGACTCCTCTGAAATGGCGTTTAAAATTGCTGCCTCAATGGCGCTTAAAAATGCTGCTTCTAAGTGTCAGCCAGTTATCCTTGAACCTGTTATGAGAGTAGAAGTTGTAATCCCTGAAGATTACCTAGGTGATATCATGGGTCAAATTACTGCTCGCCGTGGCCGTGTTGAAGGTATGGAAGCTCGTGGTAATGCACAAGTAGTTCGTTCAATGGTTCCACTTTCTGAAATGTTTGGTTATGCAACTGCACTTCGTTCAAGTACTCAAGGTCGTGGAGTATTCTCTATGCACTTTGATCACTACGAAGAAGTTCCAAAATCAATTTCTGAAGAAATCATTAAAAAAAATAAAGGTGAATAATTGATTTTCACCCTTATATAAAGTATAACTACTTATGTAAGAACGGAAACTGTTGATTGGCTAACTCCTTTTAACAGTTTCCACTTAAAATATACTTAAAACCTTATAATCCAAAGGAGGATTTTCCAAATGGCAAAAGCTAAATTCGACCGTTCAAAGCCACACGTTAACATTGGTACAATCGGACACGTTGACCATGGTAAAACTACTTTAACAGCTGCAATCACTTCTGTTCTTGCTAAATCAGGTAAAGCAGAAGCTCGTGCATACGATCAAATTGATGGTGCACCAGAAGAAAAAGAACGTGGTATCACAATCTCTACTGCACACGTTGAATATGAAACTGATAACCGTCACTATGCACACGTTGACTGCCCAGGACACGCTGACTATGTTAAAAACATGATCACTGGTGCTGCGCAAATGGACGGCGGTATCCTAGTAGTATCTGCAACTGACGGCCCAATGCCACAAACTCGTGAGCACATCCTTCTTTCTCGTCAGGTAGGCGTACCTTACCTTGTTGTATTCATGAACAAGTGTGATATGGTTGACGACGAAGAGCTTCTTGAATTAGTAGAAATGGAAATTCGTGACCTATTAACAGAATACGATTTCCCTGGCGATGACACTCCAGTTATCAAAGGTTCTGCTCTTAAAGCTCTTGAGGGTGAAGCTGAATGGGAAGAAAAAGTTCTTGAATTAATGGCTGCTGTTGATGAGTTCATTCCAACTCCAACTCGTGACACTGACAAGCCTTTCATGATGCCAGTTGAGGATGTATTCTCAATCACTGGTCGTGGAACTGTTGCTACAGGACGTGTTGAGCGTGGTGTAGTTAAAGTTGGTGACGTAGTTGAAATCGTTGGTTTCACTGAAGAGCCAAAATCTACTACTGTAACAGGTGTAGAAATGTTCCGTAAGCTTCTTGATTTTGCTGAAGCTGGTGACAACATCGGTGCCCTTCTTCGTGGTGTTGCTCGTGAAGAAATCGAGCGTGGACAAGTTTTGGCTAAGCCAAAATCAATCACTCCACACACAAAGTTTAAAGCACAAGTTTACGTATTATCAAAAGAAGAAGGTGGACGTCATACTCCATTCTTCACAAACTATCGTCCACAATTCTATTTCCGTACTTCTGATATTACAGGTATCTGTAATCTTCCAGAAGGTACTGAAATGGTTATGCCTGGCGACCATATTGAAATGACTGTTGAACTAATCGCTCCAGTTGCGATCGAAGAAGGAACTAAGTTCTCTATTCGTGAAGGCGGACGTACAGTTGGTTCAGGTTCAATCACAACTATTCAAGAGTAATCACTCTATAAAAAGCAGATGGATGACGATCCATCTGCTTTTTTTTGTTTATGAATGAAATTAATGAATTCTGGTCTATTTTCGGATTCCATATCAATAATCTCATTCTATTGGACGATTTTTCATAAGGAAACTTAAAGGTTGTCCGATAGTTTCTTTCTATTAGACAAAATTGTGAGGTTGCAAAAAGATTTTGTCTAATAGGCGCTTTCTAATGGACAAACTTATGATTTTCAAAGAGATTATGTCCAATAGGGTGCTGCTATTGGACAATTTTTATAAGGAAACAGAAAATTTGTCCGATAGACTCAGTCTATAAGACAAAATCGTGGTGGTGTAAAAGGATTTTGTCCAATAGGGAACTGCTATTGGACAGTTTTCATAAGGAAACAGAAAATTTGTCCGATAGCCCAAGTCTATAAGACAAAATCGTAAGGAGTAAAAGGATTTTGTCCAATAACCCCATACTAAACGACAATTATTCACCCCTCAAACATACTTAGAACTTCCCCCATATCCAACCCCTAAGAAACTAATCCATAAAACCACAGCAAATTCACTCCATATTTCTTCTATATATATATAAGTTAGATAATTTCGAAATTAAGTAAATAAAGTTGAATGAATTAGGATATTTTTGGAGATTAAGATTAACAGTTGAAAAAGACTGTAACAGCCTTTATAATAGAAAAAGTGTTCAAGACAGAAGCATAAAGAAAAAGTCATAAAAAAATGTTGCTTTACCTTTATGTTTTATGTATAATAGACAATGTTGGTCTTTGACTGCGATGATGTGGAAGGTTGCTGACACACCCGGCCGCTTTGCCATGGCGAGTGTGTGGGAAATTTTCACTGAGAATGTCTATTTTGAAAATAGGCGAATAAAGGAGGGAAAATAATGGCAAAACAAAAAATTCGTATCCGTCTTAAAGCGTATGATCACAGAATCCTTGATCAATCAGCAGAAAAAATCGTTGAAACAGCAAAACGTTCTGGTGCGGCAGTTTCTGGTCCGATTCCGCTACCAACCGAAAAATCTGTTTACACAATTCTTCGTGCGGTTCATAAGTATAAAGATTCTCGTGAGCAATTCGAAATGCGGACACATAAGCGTCTAATCGACATCGTTAACCCAACTCCACAAACAGTTGATGCGTTAATGCGTTTAGATTTACCATCTGGTGTTGATATCGAAATTAAACTTTAATCAAATAAACATTTAAAAATATAGGAGGTGTGACTTACATGACCAAAGGAATCTTAGGAAGAAAAATTGGTATGACTCAAGTATTTGCAGAAAACGGACTCTTAATTCCAGTAACTGTTGTTGAGGTAGCTCCAAACGTTGTTCTTCAAAAGAAATCTGATGATAGCGATGGATATGTTGCTGTTCAAGTTGGTTTTGAAGACAAGCGTGAAAAGTTAGCTAACAAGCCTGAAAAAGGACATGTTGCGAAAGCAAATACTGCTCCTAAGCGCTTCATTCGCGAATTCCGCGGAGACGACTTAGCAGCATATGAAGTTGGTCAGGAAGTCAAAGTTGATATTTTCGCTGCAGGAGATATCGTAGATGTAACAGGAATCTCAAAAGGTAAAGGTTTCCAAGGCTCAATCAAACGCCACGGACAATCACGCGGCCCTATGGCTCACGGTTCTCGTTATCATCGTCGTCCAGGTTCAATGGGACCTGTTGCTCCAAACCGTGTATTCAAAGGTAAAGCATTACCAGGACGCATGGGTGGGGAACAAGTTACTGTTCAAAACCTTGAAATTGTTAAAGTTGACACAGAGCGCAACTTATTATTAATCAAAGGTAACGTACCTGGTGCTAAAAAAGCATTATTAAAAATCAAAGGTGCGGTTAAAGCATAATTCACTTTGTAAGAAAGGAGGAACAAAGGAATGCCTAAAGTAGCATTATTAAACCAAAACGGTTCTCAAGTTGGAGACATCGAACTTAATGACTCAGTTTTTGGTATTGAGCCTAACCAACACGTATTATTTGAAGCAATTGTTATGCAAAGAGCTTCTTTACGTCAAGGAACTCATAAAACAAAAGTTCGTTCAGAAGTAGCAGGCGGTGGCCGTAAGCCATGGCGTCAAAAAGGAACAGGACGTGCTCGTCAAGGTTCCATCCGTTCACCACAATGGCGCGGAGGTGGTACTGTATTTGGTCCAACACCACGCAGCTACAGCTACAAATTACCTAAAAAAGTTCGCCGTTTAGCGATCAAATCTGCACTTTCATCTAAAGTGTTAGACGAAAATATCTTGGTACTTGAAAGCCTAGCTTTTGATGCACCAAAAACAAAAGAATTCAAATCAGTATTAGGTGGCCTTTCTGTTGAGAAGAAAGCACTAATCGTTACTGCTGACCTTGATGAAAACGTAGCATTATCTGCTCGTAACATCCCTGGTGTAACAGTTGTAACAGCTGATGGAATCAACGTATTAGACGTTGTAAATCATGAGAAGTTAATCATGACTAAAGCAGCGGTTGAAAAAGTAGAGGAGGTGCTTGCATAATGGATGCACGCGATATCATTAAGCGCCCCGTTATCACTGAACGGTCTACTGACCTAATGTCTGAAAAGAAATATACGTTTGAAGTTGATGTTAGAGCTAATAAAACACAAGTTAAAGATGCTATTGAAGAAATCTTTGGCGTAGATGTTGATAAAGTAAACATCATGAACTATAAAGGTAAATTCAAGCGTATGGGAAAATTCGGCGGATACACTAACAAGCGTCGTAAAGCGATTGTTAAATTAACTGCTGATAGCAAAGAAATCGAAATCTTTGAAGCATAAGAAGCTATCAAGAAGAGGAGGGAAATAATATGGCGATTAAAAAGTACAAACCTACCTCCAATGGTCGTCGTGGAATGACAGTTTCTGATTTCGCTGAAATCACAACTAGCACTCCAGAGAAATCTCTATTAGCTCCATTAAAGAGCAAAGGCGGCCGTAATAACCAAGGTAAGTTAACTGTTCGTCATCAAGGTGGCGGCCATAAGCGTCAATATCGTTTAATTGACTTTAAACGTAACAAAGATGGCATTCCAGGACGCGTTGCTACAATCGAATACGATCCAAACCGTTCTGCAAATATTGCCTTAATTAACTATTTAGATGGAGAAAAGCGTTATATCTTAGCTCCTAAAAACTTAGAAGTTGGTATGGAAGTAGTGTCTGGTCCTGAGGCTGACATTAAAGTGGGTAACGCACTTCCACTTGCTAACATTCCTGTTGGTACTGTAGTACACAACATTGAGTTAAAACCAGGTAAAGGCGGACAATTAGTTCGTTCTGCAGGAACTTCTGCTCAAGTACTTGGTAAAGAAGGTAAATACGTACTAGTACGTTTAACTTCTGGTGAAACTCGTATGATTCTTGCTGAGTGCCGTGCTTCAATCGGCCAAGTAGGTAACGAGCAGCACGAACTTATTAATATTGGTAAAGCAGGTCGTTCACGCTGGTTAGGCAAGCGTCCAACTGTACGTGGATCTGTTATGAACCCTAACGATCACCCACATGGTGGTGGTGAAGGACGTTCACCAATCGGACGTAAGTCACCAATGTCTCCTTGGGGTAAACCAACTCTTGGATACAAGACTCGTAAGAAGAAAAATAAGTCAGATAAGTTTATCGTACGTCGTCGTAAAAAATAACGGGACTAACCTACGGTTCATGAGTAGAACCGTAGTACAGTCACGAAGGGAGGTTCCTTCATGGGTCGCAGCTTGAAAAAAGGACCATTTGTTGATGATCATTTAATGGTTAAGGTCGAAAAGTTAAATGAAACTGAGAGTAAACAAGTTATTAAAACTTGGTCTCGACGTTCTACGATCTTCCCACAATTTATCGGCCACACTATCGCAGTTTATGATGGTCGCAAACATGTGCCTGTATATGTTACTGAAGACATGGTAGGACACAAGCTTGGAGAATTCGCTCCAACACGTGCTTACAAAGGCCATGGTAATGATGACAAGAAAACAAGACGTTAAGAGAGGAGGGCATCCAAATGCAAGCTAAAGCTGTTGCAAGAACAGTTCGTATTGCTCCTCGTAAAGCACGTTTAGTCGTTGATTTAATCCGAGGTAAGCAAGTTGGTGAAGCGGTGGCGATTTTAAATCTCACTCCTAAGGCTGCTTCTCCAATCGTGGAAAAAGTACTAAAATCTGCTATGGCAAACGCTGAGCACAACTATGAAATGGACGTTAACAATCTAGTTGTTGCACAAGCATTCGTCGACGAAGGACCAACCTTAAAACGTTTCCGTCCTCGTGCTATGGGCCGTGCAAGCCAAATTAACAAACGCACAAGCCACATTACAATCGTTTTAACAGAAAAGAAGGAGGGATAAGCTGTGGGTCAAAAAGTAAATCCAGTCGGTTTGCGTATCGGAATCATCCGTGATTGGGAATCTAAGTGGTACGCAGGTAAAGACTTCGCTGATCTTTTACACGAAGACCTTAAAGTTCGTGAGTATATCACGAAGCGTTTAAAAGATGCTTCTGTTTCTAAAGTAGAAATCGAACGTGCGGCTAACCGTGTGAATGTAACTGTTCATACTGCGAAACCTGGTATGGTTATCGGTAAAGGCGGTACTGAAGTTGAAGCACTTCGTAAAGCTCTAAATCAATTAACTGGCAAACGCGTTCACATCAACATTCTTGAAATCAAAAGAGCTGACGTTGATGCTAAACTAGTTGCTGAAAATATTGCTCGTCAATTAGAAAACCGTGTATCTTTCCGTCGTGCACAAAAGCAAGCTATCCAACGTGCTATGCGTGCAGGAGCAAAAGGTATTAAAACAATGGTATCTGGTCGTTTAGGCGGAGCTGATATCGCTCGTTCTGAACACTATAGCGAAGGTACTGTTCCACTTCACACACTTCGTGCGGATATCGACTATGCTACAGCTGAAGCTGATACTACTTATGGTAAGCTAGGCGTTAAAGTATGGATCTATAAGGGAGAAGTCCTTCCTACTAAGAAGAAAAATGCGGAAGGAGGCAAATAATTATGTTATTGCCAAAACGCGTAAAATATCGCCGTCAACACCGTGGAAAGATGCGCGGTCAAGCTAAAGGCGGTACTGAAGTAACATTCGGTGAATACGGCCTACAAGCTTTAGAAGCTTCTTGGATTACAAACCGTCAGATTGAAGCAGCTCGTATTGCGATGACTCGTTACATGAAACGTGGCGGTAAAGTTTGGATCAAAATTTTCCCTCACAAGCCTTACACTGCTAAGCCTCTAGAAGTTCGGATGGGTTCCGGTAAAGGTGCTCCTGAAGGATGGGTAGCTGTTGTAAAGCCAGGAAAAATCATGTTTGAAATCGCTGGTGTTTCTGAAGAAATCGCACGTGAAGCACTTCGTCTTGCAATGCACAAACTTCCAGTTAAATGTAAGTTTGTAAAACGTGAAGAAATTGGTGGTGAATCAAGTGAAAGCTAATGAACTACGTGAACTTACCACTGCTGAAATTGAACAAAAAGTTAAATCTCTAAAAGAAGAACTTTTCAACCTTCGCTTTCAATTGGCGACGGGACAACTTGAAAACACAGCTCGTATTCGTGAAGTACGCAAATCAATTGCTCGCATGAAGACAGTTGTTCGTGAAAGAGAAATCAGCGTTAACAAGTAATTATCCGAGAGGAGGTTCACACAATGAGTGAACGTAACCAGCGCAAAGTTTACACTGGACGCGTTGTTTCTGACAAAATGGATAAAACCGTTACTGTTCTAGTAGAAACACATAAAAAGCATCCTTTATACGGTAAACGCGTGAAATACTCTAAAAAGTTTAAAGCTCATGATGAGCAAAACGAAGCAAAGATCGGCGATGTAGTACGCATCATGGAAACTCGCCCACTTTCAGCTACTAAACGTTTCCGTTTAGTTGAAATCGTAGAAAAAGCAGTTATCATTTAATTGTTCGGATAAGCTTCATTCCGAAGGGAGGTTACACACATGATTCAACAAGAATCACGTTTAAAAGTTGCTGACAACTCTGGTGCTCGTGAAGTACTTACGATTAAAGTTCTTGGTGGTTCTGGTCGCAAAACTGCTGGTATTGGTGATGTGATCGTTTGTACAGTAAAACAAGCAACACCAGGTGGCGTTGTTAAAAAAGGTGACGTTGTTAAGGCTGTTATTGTACGTACAAAGAGCGGTGCGCGTCGTCCCGATGGTTCTTACATTCGTTTCGATGAAAACGCATGTGTCATTATTAAAGATGATAAAAGCCCTCGTGGAACTCGTATCTTCGGACCAGTTGCCCGCGAACTTCGCGACAACAACTTTATGAAAATCGTTTCTTTAGCTCCAGAAGTATTATAATTTTAAAATTAATTGCCTTTAAGGAGGTGCGCACAGATGCATGTAAAAAAAGGTGATAAAGTAAGAGTCATCTCTGGTAAGGATAAAGGCAAAACAGGTGTAATCCTGGCTGCTTATCCAAAAGATAACCGTGTAGTGGTTGAAGGTGTGAACATTGTGAAAAAACACTCTAAGCCATCTCAAGTGAATCCACAAGGCGGAATTATTAACTTTGAGGCTCCTATCCATGTATCAAACGTAATGCCTATCGATCCTAAAACAGGTAACCCAACTCGTGTAGGTTACACAACGGTTGATGGCAAAAAAGTACGCGTAGCAAAATCCGGTGAAGTATTAGATAAATAGTTTATAAAAGAAGGGAGGTACAATGAATGAACCGCCTAAAAGAAAAATTTGTTAAAGAAGTAACACCTGCTCTAATGAGCAAGTTCAACTATAAATCAGTTATGGAAGTTCCAAAACTTGAGAAAATCGTAATCAACATGGGTGTAGGTGACGCAGTTGCAAATGCTAAAGCACTTGACAATGCTGTTGAGGAGTTAGCTACTATTACTGGTCAAAAGCCAGTTGTAACTCGTGCGAAGAAATCTATCGCTGGTTTCCGTCTTCGTGAAGGTATGCCAATCGGTGCAAAGGTTACACTTCGCGGTGAGCGCATGTACGAATTCTTGGATAAATTAGTTTCCGTTTCTTTACCTCGTGTACGTGACTTCCGTGGTGTTTCTAAGAAAGCATTTGATGGTCGCGGTAACTACACTTTAGGTATTAAAGAACAATTAATCTTCCCTGAAATTGATTACGATAAAGTAAGCAAAGTTCGTGGTATGGATATCGTTATCGTAACGACAGCAAACACTGATGAAGAATCACGTGAACTTTTAACTCAATTTGGAATGCCATTCCAAAAGTAATCGTTAAATAAGGGAGGCGAAAACGTGGCTAAAAAGTCAATGATTGCGAAACAACAACGCACGCCTAAATTCAAAGTACAAGAGTACACTCGCTGCGAACGTTGCGGACGTCCACACTCTGTATACCGTAAATTTAAGCTTTGCCGTATTTGTTTCCGTGAATTAGCATACAAAGGACAAATTCCTGGTGTTAAAAAAGCTAGCTGGTAAAACTAGAAGTTGGGAAGGAGGTAAAAATAATGGTCATGACAGATCCTATTGCTGATATGCTTACTCGCATTCGTAATGCGAACATGGTACGTCACGAAAAATTAGAAGTGCCTGCTTCTAATTTAAAGAAGGAAATCGCTGAAATTCTGAAGCGCGAAGGTTTCGTTCGTGATGTAGAGTTTATCGAAGACAACAAACAAGGTATTATCCGTATCTTCTTAAAGTACGGTGCAAATAACGAACGTGTTATTACTGGTCTTAAGCGCATAAGCAAGCCTGGACTTCGAGTTTACGCTAAATCAAATGAGGTACCACGTGTACTTAACGGACTTGGTATTGCATTAGTTTCAACATCAACTGGTGTTGTTACCGATAAAGAAGCTCGTGCAAAACAAATCGGCGGCGAAGTTCTAGCATACGTTTGGTAATTAAGTTTTTGAATGAATGGAGGTGCACTAAATGTCTCGCGTAGGAAAAAAACCAATCGAAATTCCAGCAGGAGTTACGGTTACTTTAAACAACAATACTGTGACTGTTAAAGGACCTAAAGGCGAACTTACTCGTACTTTTAATCCTGATATGTCAATTAACGTAGAAGAAAACACTGTAACAATTACTCGTCCATCTGACGTGAAAGAACACCGCGCATTACATGGTACTACTCGTGCCGTGATCGCAAACATGATCGAAGGTGTTTCTACTGGCTTCACAAGAGGCTTAGAGTTAATCGGGGTTGGTTATCGTGCTCAAAAGCAAGGTAACAAGCTTGTATTAAACGTTGGTTACTCACATCCAGTTGAAATTGAACCTGAAGCTGGCCTTGAAATCGAGGTACCTGCCAATACTAAAATTATTATTAAAGGTACTGACAAAGAACGTGTTGGTGCATTAGCAGCCAACATCCGTCAAGTTCGTCCTCCAGAGCCATATAAAGGCAAAGGAATTCGTTACGAAGGTGAATTCGTTCGTCGTAAAGAGGGTAAAACCGGTAAGTAATGCCGCATAAGTAAACGAAAGGAGTGACGTAAATGATTACGAAGCAAGATAAGAACGCTACTCGCAAGAAAAGACACGCTCGTGTTCGTGCGAAACTTAGCGGTACTTCTGCTCGTCCACGTCTAAATGTGTACCGTTCAAATAAACACATTTATGCTCAATTAATCGATGACATGAATGGAGTCACTTTAGCAAGTGCCTCTACAATAGAAAAAGATTTCGCTCTTGAATCTACAAGTAATCTTGAAGCTGCAAAAGCGGTCGGTGAATTAGTCGCTAAACGTGCGGTTGAAAAAGGTATCACTGCTGTGGTCTTTGACCGTGGGGGATACCTATATCATGGACGTGTGCAAGCACTGGCTGACGCAGCCCGTGAGAACGGCTTACAATTTTAATAGACAAAGGAGGGACACAAAAAGATGCGTCGTATTGATCCAAACAAACTTGAACTAGAAGAACGCGTAGTAACCGTTAACCGTGTTGCGAAAGTTGTTAAAGGTGGACGTCGTTTCCGTTTCACTGCTCTTGTAGTAGTTGGGGATAAAAACGGTCATGTAGGTTTCGGAACTGGTAAAGCTCAAGAAGTTCCAGATGCAATCCGTAAAGCTATCGAAGATGCAAAGAAAAATTTAATCGAAGTACCAATGGTTGGAACTACAATTCCTCACCAAGTAATTGGACGTTTTGGTGCTGGCGAAATTCTCTTAAAACCTGCTTCTGAAGGTACTGGAGTTATCGCTGGTGGACCGGTTCGTGCTGTCCTAGAATTAGGCGGTGTTGCTGACATCCTTTCTAAATCATTAGGAACTAACACTCCGATTAACATGGTTCGCGCAACAATTGATGGTTTAACACAATTAAAACGTGCTGAAGACGTAGCTAAATTACGTGGTAAATCAGTAGAAGAACTGTTAGGATAAGGGGGGAATTCAAATGGCGAAACTTTTAATTACCCTCAACCGCAGCGTAATTGGTCGCCCTGAGGACCAACGTGAAACAGTTAAAGCGCTAGGTTTACGTAAATTAAATCAAACAGTTGAGCATCAAGATAACGCTGCTATCCGCGGTATGATCAACAAAGTTGCTCACCTTGTAACAGTAAAAGAACAATAATTTATTGTTTTCTTTCATAAGGAGGTGCCAATATGAAACTTCATGAATTAAAGCCTGCCGAAGGTTCTCGTCAAGAACGCAAACGTTTAGGTCGTGGAATCGGTTCTGGTCAAGGTAAAACAGCAGGTAAAGGTCATAAAGGTCAAAACGCTCGTTCTGGTGGCGGTGTCCGCTTAGGTTTCGAAGGTGGTCAAACACCTTTATTCCGTCGTTTACCAAAACGTGGTTTTACCAATATCAGCCGCAAAGAATATGCTGTTGTCAATCTTGATGCTTTAAATCGCTTTGAAGAAGGTACAGAAGTTACTCCAGAACTTCTTATCGAAACAGGCGTTGTAAGTAACGAAAAAGCAGGAATCAAGATTCTTGCTAAAGGGAACGTAGAGAAAAAGTTGACTGTTAAAGCTCACAAATTCTCCTCTGCTGCTAAGGAAGCTATCGAAGCTGCTGGTGGAACTACTGAGGTGATCTAATGTTCCAGACAATCTCCAATTTTATGCGCGTGGGTGAGATAAGACGTAAAATAATATTCACCCTTTTAATGTTAGTCGTTTTTCGACTAGGTACATTTATTCCTGTACCGAATGTAAATGCTGATGTACTTGCTAATCAGGATAAGCTAAGTGTTTTCGGTATCCTTAATACCTTTGGAGGTGGAGCATTAAAACAATTCTCCATCTTTGCAATGGGTATTATGCCGTATATCACAGCTTCGATTATCATTCAGCTTTTACAAATGGACGTAGTTCCGAAGTTTACAGAATGGTCCAAGCAAGGTGAATCGGGCCGTCGTAAGATTGCTCAATTTACCCGATACTTTACTGTTGTGCTTGGATTTATCCAAGCATTAGGTATGTCCTACGGATTTAATAATCTGGCCAGCGGACAATTGATTGAGAATCCAGGTGTTGGTACGTATCTATTAATTGCAGTTACCTTAACTGCCGGAACATCATTCTTAATGTGGCTTGGCGAGCAAATCACTGAAAAAGGTGTGGGAAATGGAATTTCCATTATCATCTTTGCAGGAATTGCTGCTGGGATCCCATCAACTGTGAATCAAATTTATGTTCAACAGTTTGAGAATGCTGGTGAAGCATTATTCTTACGTATTGTGACGGTTGTTTTAATCGTGATTGCGATTATTGCGATTGTTGTAGGGGTTATCTTCATTCAACAAGCAAATCGTAAAATACCAATTCAATATGCAAAACGTATGGTTACAGGTCGTAATCCTGTAGGCGGACAGTCTACTCATATGCCGTTGAAGGTTAACGCTGCAGGTGTTATCCCGGTTATCTTTGCGGTATCTTTCATTGTAACGCCAAGAACCATTGCATCATTCTTTCCAACTAATGATGTAACATTGTGGATTACAAGAAATCTTGACTATACTCATCCAATTGGGATGACGTTATATGCCATTTTAATTATCGCGTTCACATATTTCTATGCTTTTATCCAAGTTAACCCTGAACAAGCAGCGGAAAACTTACAAAAGCAGAGCGGCTATATTCCTGGCATTCGTCCAGGAAAGAGTACGCAGGAATACTTAACTCGCGTCTTATACCGTTTAACCTTTGTTGGTGCTCTTTTCCTAACCATTATTGCGATTCTTCCTACTATTTTTATAAAATTAGCGAATTTACCGCAATCGGCTCAAATTGGTGGAACAAGCTTGTTAATCGTAATCGGTGTTGCACTGGATACGTATAAACAACTTGAGGCCCAGCTAGTTAAACGTCATTATAAAGGCTTTATAAAATAGGTTTTTAGGGACCTTTGGCCCCTAAAAACCCATTTAAAGCACGAGGGGGAACACGTGTGAATTTAGTATTAATGGGGCTTCCAGGTGCCGGAAAAGGCACACAAGCTGAAAGAATCGTCGAGCAATACGGCATCCCTCATATCTCTACTGGAGATATGTTCCGTGCAGCGATGAAAGAAGGAACAGAACTAGGTTTACAAGCTAAATCATTTATGGATAAAGGCGAGCTTGTTCCAGATGAGGTAACAATCGGCATTGTTCGTGAACGACTTAGTAAAGAAGATTGTCAAAAGGGTTTCCTTTTAGATGGTTTTCCTAGAACTGTACCTCAAGCTGAAGCTTTGGAAAATCTACTAACTGATTTAGATAAAAAGATTGACTATTGTTTAAATATCAATGTTGATAAAAGTATTTTAATGGATCGTTTGACTGGACGTCGGATTTGTAAAGAATGTGGTTCAACTTACCATCTAATCTTTAATCCTCCTGCAAAAGAAGGAACTTGCGACAAATGCGGCGGGGAACTGTACCAAAGAGCAGATGATAATGCTGAAACTGTTCAAAATCGCTTAGATGTTAATATCAAACAACAAGAACCATTACTTACTTTCTATGAAACAAAAGGCTATCTTCGCAACATTGATGGCCAGCAGGATATAAAGAAAGTATTTGCTGATATCCAACAAATACTTGAGGAATTACGTTAATGGTCATTGGTATCAATGTGCGAGCGACTCTCGACAACTCTTCCATTAGATCTAAAAGTATGTGCTAGAAAATTGCTTTTCTATAGTACTGAGTATGTAGAACCGAGAGTTGGGCAAGACTTACAGAGGAATTACTTATTCTTGCATATGTAGAAAAAAGTTGCGGACAGAAGACGAACAATATGGTAATATTAAAAGGTTGCTAATGTTGAACGAATAATAGTTTTGCAATATATTTTCGAACACTATTTTTGATTAAAGAAGGGAGACGAGACAATGGCCAAAGATGATGTTATTGAAATTGAAGGTAAAGTACTAGAAACTTTGCCAAATGCGATGTTTAAGGTAGAATTAGAAAATGGTCATACAGTGCTGGCTCATGTTTCTGGTAAAATTCGTATGCATTTCATTCGGATTCTTCCAGGAGACAAAGTAACAGTTGAGCTTTCTCCATATGACTTAACACGCGGAAGAATTACCTACCGCTTCAAATAAACTGCTTGCTTGCACTCCGTACTATTAAGGAGGTTAGGATAATGAAAGTAAGACCATCTGTCAAACCGATCTGCGAAAAGTGCAAAGTTATCCGTAGACGCGGAAAAGTTATGGTTATCTGTGAAAACCCTAAACATAAACAAAAACAAGGTTAATTTTAAGGAGGTGCGCTCATTATGGCACGTATTGCTGGTGTAGATATTCCACGTGAAAAGCGTGTAGTTATCTCTTTGACTTACATTTATGGTATTGGTAAAGCTACTGCACAAAAAGTATTAGCTGAAGCTGGTGTTTCAGAAAATACTCGTGTACGTGATCTAACTGAAGACGAATTAAACAAAATCCGTGACATCCTCGACAGATTAAAAGTTGAAGGTGATCTTCGCCGTGAAATTTCTCTTAACATTAAGCGTTTAATGGAAATCGGCTGCTACCGCGGATTACGTCATCGTCGTGGTTTACCGGTTCGTGGACAAAATACGAAAAACAACGCTCGTACACGCAAAGGTCCTCGTAAGACTGTTGCGAACAAGAAGAAGTAATCGGCAAAGGAGGTTAATTTAAATGGCTCGTAAAACTAATACACGTAAACGTCGTGTTAAAAAGAATATTGAATCTGGTATCGCTCATATCCGTTCAACATTTAACAATACTATTGTAACTATTACTGATGTTCATGGTAATGCAATTTCATGGTCAAGTGCAGGTGCGCTTGGATTTAGAGGTTCACGTAAATCTACTCCATTCGCAGCGCAAATGGCAGCTGAAACTGCAGCTAAAACTTCCATCGAACATGGTATGAAAACTTTAGAAGTTACCGTTAAAGGACCTGGTGCTGGCCGTGAAGCTGCGATTCGTGCTCTTCAAGCTGCTGGTCTAGAAGTAACTGCTATTAAAGACGTTACACCTGTTCCTCATAATGGATGCCGTCCGCCAAAACGTCGTCGTGTTTAATTTTTCTGTATAGAATTCTTATCATATGTCTATAATGGGATATGATATTAATTATTTGCACTAATACAGAATATTTTATTCCAGTTGTTGTGCACAAAACGGGAACGTATACATGGGGGAATTTCAGTTAGGAATACCTAATGAAGTTTCGACGTTTTGAAGGAGGGTTATTTGATGATCGAAATAGAAAAACCAAAAATCGAAACGATTGAGATCAACGATGATGCCAAGTACGGTAAGTTCGTCGTAGAGCCACTTGAGCGTGGATATGGTACCACTTTGGGTAACTCCTTACGTCGTATCCTATTATCTTCACTCCCAGGTGCCGCTGTTACATCGATTCAAATCGATGGGGTACTTCATGAGTTCTCAACAATTGAAGGCGTCGTAGAGGATGTAACATCCATCATTTTAAACATTAAAAAATTGGCTTTAAAAATCTACTCTGATGAAGAGAAAACTCTTGAAATTGATGTTCAAGGTGAAGGACCTGTAAAGGCTAGCAGCATTACCCATGACAGCGATGTTGAAATCTTAAATCCAGACCTTCATATTGCAACAATGGCTACAAATGGACATCTTCGTATGCGTCTAACTGCTAGACGTGGTCGTGGATATACACCGGCTGAACAGAACAAAAGAGAAGATCAACCGATTGGTGTTATTCCGATTGACTCTATTTATACGCCAATTTCACGTGTGTCTTATCAAGTAGAAAATACTCGTGTAGGTCAATTATCAAATTTTGATAAGCTAACGCTTGATGTTTGGACAGATGGAAGCACTGGGCCAAAAGAAGCGATTGCTCTTGGTTCGAAAATTTTGACCGAGCATTTGAATATTTTCGTAGGTTTAACCGACGAAGCTCAAAATGCTGAAATTATGATTGAAAAAGAAGAAGACCAAAAAGAAAAAGTTCTTGAAATGACTATTGAAGAACTAGACCTTTCTGTTCGTTCTTACAACTGCTTAAAGCGTGCTGGAATCAACACTGTTCAGGAACTAGCTAATAAAACTGAAGAAGATATGATGAAAGTTCGTAACTTAGGCCGCAAATCACTCGAAGAAGTGAAGGCAAAACTAGAAGAGCTTGGATTAGGCTTACGTAAAGACGACTAGTCAATCGTAGCTGATATCTGTTTTATGACTTCAACAAAGGAGGGAACCCTTCATGGCATACAGAAAGTTAGGACGCACAAGCGCACAGCGTAAAGCTATGCTACGTGATTTAACTACAGATTTAATTATCAACGAGCGCATCGAAACAACAGAAACTCGTGCGAAAGAACTTCGCTCAACTGTTGAAAAAATGATTACATTAGGTAAGCGCGGAGATCTTCATGCTCGCCGTCAAGCTGCTTCTTACGTTCGTAATGAAGTTGCTAATGCTGAAAATGGTCAAGATGCTGTTCAAAAACTTTTCGCTGATATCGCTCCACGTTACCAAGAGCGTCAAGGTGGATACACTCGTATTATGAAACTTGGACCTCGCCGCGGTGACGGTGCGCCAATGGTTATTATCGAGTTAGTTTAATACACTTTAACAGACAACAAGGGCGCTGGACAGTTTTCAAACAAACTTGTTCTTTGCCCTTTTTCTGTAAAGGAAATTCTTATAATTGTTCGACACAAGCCAAACGAGTGTTATGATGAGCGTGACTCTTATCTTAGGAGCCATCAGAGGTCTATTTATCCTCTTCGGAATGAAAACCCATTTATTGTTTTCTTCTTCACGTCTCGTCTAGCTCATGCACCTCCTCCCATTTCTTTTTAGAAATCCCTTTATTTGCAGTTTAATACGTGCTGCTTAGGGACGAGGTGCAGGCTTTTTTTGTTATATACAAGGTAAAATGATTTGCAGCGTGTGAGCGGAGAATAGTTTAGCTAGGAGAATGGGCGATGAAAAAGTCAATTGTATCTCTTAATGGTGTATCCTTTCAATATGATACACAGGAACGGTATGCCTTGAAAAATGTGAGCTTTGATATTTATGAAGGGGAATGGTTAGCGATTGTTGGACATAATGGGTCCGGTAAATCAACAATGGCGAAATTATTAAATGGTCTTCAGTTTCCGCAGGAAGGCGATATTACCATTGATCATGTAGTGCTGACAGAAGAAACGATTTGGGATGTTCGAAAAAGGGTTGGTATGGTTTTTCAAAATCCTGACAACCAATTCGTAGGGACAACGGTTCAGGATGATGTGGCTTTTGGTTTAGAAAATAATGGGATACCTCGAGAAGAAATGGTGCATCGCGTAGAAGATTCCTTAAAAAGAGTAAAAATGGATCAATTTCTATATCAAGAGCCCCACCATCTATCAGGTGGACAGAAGCAGCGTGTAGCGATTGCAGGTGTACTAGCCTTAAGACCCTCCATTATTATTCTCGATGAGGCCACCTCTATGCTAGACCCAAGAGGCCGTGAAGAGGTATTAGAGACTGTACGGCTGCTTAAACAAGAGAAGTCTCTTACTGTCATTTCCATTACCCATGACCTCGATGAGGCTGCCAAAGCTGACCGAATTATTGTCATGAACCAAGGAGAAGTATTTCGTGAGGGATCACCGGAAGAGATTTTTGCCATGGATGAACAATTGATCCAGTTAGGATTGGACATCCCTTTCTCTGTAAAGATGAGCAAAGCTTTCCGTCAAAATGGAATGACACTATCAAAGCACTATTTAACGGAAGAAGAGTTGGTGACAGAGTTATGGACATCTCACTTCAGCAAGTAGAATATCGATACCAGGCAAATACCCCTTTTGAACGGCTGGCGATTGAAGATGTGTCAATTGATATCCCAGCTGGCACATACATGGCGATCATTGGTCATACAGGCTCAGGTAAGTCAACGGTTCTTCAGCATTTAAATGCATTGCTCCAGCCTTCCAAGGGGATTGTGAAGATTGGTAGTCATGAAATTAAATCCGGACAGAAAAATAAGCATTTAAAACCTGTTCGACAAAAGGTTGGTATCGTTTTTCAATTTCCAGAGCATCAGTTATTTGAAGAAACGGTGGAAAAGGATATTATTTTTGGACCAATGAATTTTGGAGTCTCTGAAACAGAGGCTAAGGAACGGGCAAGACTTGCATTAAAACAAGTGGGACTTGCAGAAGAGATTCTATTCAAATCTCCATTTGACCTCTCAGGCGGGCAAATGCGGCGTGTGGCCATTGCCGGCGTGCTAGCAATGGAGCCTGATGTGATTGTCTTAGACGAGCCGACAGCAGGGCTAGACCCGCGAGGCCGTAAAGAGATTATGGATATGTTTTATGAACTTCATAAGGAAAGAAAGCTTTCTACCATATTGGTAACCCATAGTATGGAGGATGCAGCAAGGTATGCGGATCAAATCGTCATCATGCAGCAGGGCAGAGTCGCCAAAAAAGGGACGCCAGAGGAAATCTTCTCAGCTCCAGTTGAATTAGTAGAAATGGGCCTCGATGTTCCGGAAGTAGTTCGCTTTCAGTTGAAACTAGAAAAACAAACAGGCATAAAGTTAGACAAAATTTATCTCACAATTGAAGAGTTATCGTCAAAGGTTGCTGAGGTATTAAGCAGGGGTGTTCGCTCATGATGGAAAAAATGATTTTTGGCCGTTATGTCCCTGCTGATTCGACCATTCACAAAATGGATCCTCGTTCAAAACTATTAATTATCTTTTTATTTGTCTGTATTATCTTTTTTGCTAATAACTGGATTACTTATATACTTATAGGTATTTATACTTTTTATATGCTAGGCATGTCGAAGATTCCTGTCCGCTTTTTATATGGCGGCCTTAAGCCGGTTATATGGCTTGTTTTGTTTACGTTAGTACTGCAGTTGTTTTTTACAAAGCAGGGTGACCTTCTATTTAAATGGGGTCCTCTGGAGATTTATGAAGAGGGAGTAAGAATGGGGATTTTTATTTCACTAAGATTCTTTTTCTTAATTCTCATGACTTCTTTATTAACACTAACAACTAGTCCGATTGAAATTACTGATGGGATGGAAACTCTTTTAAATCCGTTGAAGAAGGTCCGGTTTCCGGTCCATGAAATGGCGTTGATGATGTCTATTTCTCTACGGTTTATTCCGACGCTCATGCAGGAAACCGATAAGATTATGAAAGCGCAAATTGCCCGTGGAGTGGAATTTGACAGCGGTCCAATTAAGGAACGGGTAAAGGCAGTTATTCCACTCTTGATTCCTTTGTTTGTCAGTGCCTTTAAACGGGCGGAGGAGCTAGCCATTGCTATGGAGGCACGAGGCTATCGCGGCGGTGAGGGAAGGACAAAGTACCGTCAGCTGAGCTGGAGGCCAGTGGATACACTCCAAATTCTTTTATTAGTTGTATTAACTGCTTTACTTATCCTATTACGGTCATAATGGAGCGAAATGATGCAAAGGTATAAGTCGATTATTTCTTATGATGGTTCAAGTTTTTTTGGTTACCAAGTACAGCCAAAGAAACGAACTGTTCAATATGAACTAGAAACTGCTTTAGCCAAGATGCATAAAGGAGAACACATTAAAGTTTTTGCATCAGGTAGAACGGATGCGGGGGTTCATGCAAAGGGACAAGTCATTCATTTTGATTCTCCACTTCCAATTTCGGTGGAGAGATGGCAAATAGCTCTTAATTCGCTGCTGCCGCAGGATCTATCTGTTCTTTCGGTTATAAAAGTAGATTCCTCGTTCCATGCCCGTTTTGATACGATTGGAAAAGAATATCGCTATGTTCTGCAGCTAACGAAAATAAGGGATCCTTTTCAACGGAATTTCTCTGTTCTGTACCCGTTTGATTTAAATATAGAGGCCATGAAGGAGGCTAGCCGCTTTTTCATTGGTACTCATGATTTTACTAGTTTTTGCTCAGCAAAGACAGAAGTTGAGGATAGAGTTCGGACCATTGAAACCATTGATTTTTTACAAGACGAAGATTTTCTGACGCTGCGTTTTGTGGGCAATGGATTTTTATATAATATGGTTCGTATCCTGACAGGAACATTATTGGAAGTGGGCAGTGGAAAGTTGAGACCGGAAGAAATCGCGGATATTTTGGTTAAAAAGGACCGCCGCTTTGCCGGAAAAACGGCTCCAGCCCAGGGTCTTTATCTTTGGAAAGTATTTTATGAATAAATTTTCTAAAACAACTTTTCCTGGTGTAACATTTCCTTGACATTTAGACCTGTAGTATTTATTATATTAGATGTGCGTGTTTTTAATCCCACGATTAAGCCCCGGAAAGTCTTCATCGTGATTGAAAATATATGATTTTGAAAATGACTGCACGAGGATATCAGCTGTTTATTCCCGGAACAGAATCGAACGCTGATAGCTTTAAAAGTGCGAAAATAATAATCTTTAATGGATTTAATAGGAGGGAAACTCATGCGTTCAACGTTTATGGCAAATGCCAACAATATCGAGCGTAAATGGTATGTGATTGATGCAGAAGGCAAAACTCTTGGTCGTCTTGCTTCTGAAGTAGCTTCAATCTTACGCGGTAAAAACAAACCAACTTTTACACCACATGTTGACACTGGTGATAATGTAATTATTCTTAACGCTTCTAAAGTAGAACTAACTGGTAAGAAATTAACTGACAAGATTTACTACCGTCACACAATGCATCCAGGTGGTTTAAAAACTAGAACTGCTCTTGAAATGCGTACGAACTATGCAGAGAGAATGATCGAGCTTGCAGTTAAAGGCATGCTTCCAAAGAATTCTCTAGGACGCGCAATGTTCAAAAAATTACACGTGTATGCTGGCAGTGAGCATCCACACCAAGCACAAAAACCTGAAGTTTACGAACTTCGCGGTTAATTTAGAAGGAGGGACAAAAACTATGGCACAAGTTCAATATATCGGTACTGGTCGTCGTAAGAGCTCTGTCGCACGTGTGCGCTTAGTTCCAGGCACAGGTAAAATTGTAGTTAATGGTCGTGAAATCGAAGATTATATCCCATTTGAAGCATTACGTGTTGTTGTAAGACAACCTCTAGTTGCAACTGAAACAGTTGGCAGCTATGATGTTCTTGTAAACGTAAGCGGCGGTGGATACACTGGTCAAGCTGGCGCAATCCGCCACGGTATTGCTCGTGCATTACTTCAAGCTGACCCAGAGTTCCGTCCATCATTAAAGCGCGCAGGTTTATTAACTCGTGATGCACGTATGAAAGAGCGTAAAAAATACGGTCTTAAAGGTGCTCGTCGTGCGCCTCAGTTCTCAAAACGTTAATATTTGCGGAACTACAAAGACTCTCAACCTTTTGGTTGGGGGTCTTTTTTTATGCTTAAAATAAGAAATTGGTCGTACAACAGAACAATTAAAGTTTTGTTAAATGAACTATTTGATCATTAAGGGGAATGGTCATATTTTTTGGGATAAAGTTGAGTTCACCGAAAACATATCACTTTCATTTTAAAAGAGTGAAGGAAGAATTAGTCACTATTTGCATAATTTAATCTGCCTTAGGTAATTATACCAATGTTCTTATTAAAATTAGAAAGTCTTGAGGAGGTATAATGACTCTGATTGGAGTAATTTATCATCAAAAATCCAATTTATTAATTCATAATGTCAGGGGGGTATTTTCGTAATGCAATTTTTAAAGTCATTAGGTTTAGTCTTGCTAGCGAGTATGGTTATAGTTGGCTGTCAGTCAAATAATGACAAGAATAATGCAAAAAACAAAGGGGAAACCAAGGAATCCAACCAGGCAAATCAGAAAGATGAGACAGGATTCCCAAATTGGGGGTATGACTTTCAACATACCCGACATGTGCCCTATAAACAGATTACAAAAGATAATGTGAAAAAAATGGGGATTGCATGGCAGCAGGATATCTTAGATTGGAATAACGATGTCCCAAATTTACAAGAAGATTTCCCGGTCGTTCACGACGGGGTCATGTATGTGACTAGTGCGAAAAATCATGTGTTTGCGATCGATGCCGCAAGTGGAAAGAAACTTTGGGCATGGACACCGCCCAAGGACGTACTTGATCATATTAATGGTTTGCCATGGCAGTCTAATGTGGCAAGCAGGGGTGTCGCAGTGGCCAATGGAAATGTATTTGTCTTGATGATCGATAATCGACTGGCCAAACTTGATGCGAAGAACGGAAAACTGTTAAAAATGGTCAACTTTTGGGATCATGAACCTTCTATCAAGTTAGAAAACAGATATTATGAATCTTCTGCTCCGATGTACTATGATGGCAACGTTTACGTTGGAAGCAGCGGCGGTGATAATGGTACAAGAGGTTTTGTTTGGGCTTTTAAAGCAGATACATTGGAACCGCTATGGAAAGAGCCGTTTTGGACCGTTCCTGAAAGAGGAACGGGTTGGGCAAAAGGTAAATATACAGGCGGAGGTTCCGTATGGACACCGATGTCGTTTGATCCAGATACTGATATGATGTATTTTGCAGTAGGGAATCCAGCCCCGGACTTTTATGATGCAGATAGAAAAGGAAAAAATCCATATACCGATTCTATCACTGCTTTAGATAGTAAAACAGGGAAGTTAAAGTGGTCATCTACTCAAGTTGATCATGATATATGGGATTATGACGCTGCCGCGACACCGATGATTCTCAATGCAAAAGTCGGCGGGAAAAAGCAAAAGGTTGTGGTTGAAGGCGGTAAAAATGGAAAGTGGTATGCGTGGGACGCAAAAACAGGGAAAACCATTTATGATGGGGTACCTTTTGTAAAAATTCAACATTCAGACATACCAAGCGATGAGAGTAAGGCTGTACTTCAATGGCCAGGAACGCCAGGTGGAGAAAGCTATGCCCCGCAGACTTATGATCCCGAAACCAACTATGTGCTTATTCCTGGTATTAATAGTCCTAATTTAATGGTAGCAGCTAAAGATGCAGAAGAGATTGCAAAAGATAATAATACCTTCCCAGGAACAAAGATCCTTCCTTTGCCAAAGGATGTTGATGTTTCTGGTACCATTACAGCAATTGATATGAATACAGGGAAAAAAGTATATCAAAATAAAACGGATGATCCGATGTATGGCGGATTCACAAGTACTGCTGCTGGTCTTGCTTTTTACGGGGAATTGGGTGGAAACGTAAATGCTCTTGATGTTAAAACAGGCAAAGTATTATGGAGTATGCAAAGTGGAGGAAAACAAATCAAAATGGCACCTTCCATATATACAGTTGACGGGCATGAATATGTTGCAGTCATTACTGGTGGTACGAAGGTTGTTGTTTATGGTCTCGGAGGTAAGTTAAAACCTGGAGCCATAAATAAAAATGCAAAATTACAAGGAGAAGCAGACGTAGTTATCGATCCGGAAAAGGTATACAAAAGAAGTTGTATTTCCTGTCACGGGGATAATCTCCAAGGCGCAACAGCTCCAAATCTTCAACACATAGGTAAAACTATGTCTAAAGAGGACATATTGAATAAAATTCTAAATGGTGGCGACCGCATGCCTGCAGGCATGGCTAAAGGTGCAGAGGCTGAAGCACTAGCGGATTGGCTATCCAAAAAGAAATGATTTCTACTCTAGCAGCAATCCGAGTCTGACTTCTTTAACGGACTCAGATTATTTCTTAAAAGGATAAATATAGATTGGCGAAACATCAGATATTCACGATAAATAAGGATGGTGGTAAAATGAGAAAATTACTGAATTATACCGTGCGATTCATTGGTGCCGCCTTATGTATTTCCTTAGTCTTTGGATTTGCTTCCCCAACTTTGACTAATGCTCAATCAAGTATAGGTTTAGGTTCGTCCGAGGATAACGGAATCAGGTTAACCATCAATGACTATTCGATAATAAACCACGGCCAAGACATTCAGCTGCATTATACGATAAACACAAATTCAAATATACAAGTTAGTTCGAATACTAAAAGTTTGATTGAAAACCCGTATATTTGGATTGGGAATACGTTAGTCCGTGAGGAATCAGAATCGTTTAAGAAGGTAAGTAAGAATGAGTATAGAGGGACGATAATAGCACAGATGCATCATTACCGAACCGATAATTCTAAAATGTCATTTCATACGCATGGAATATTGAATCAAAAGGGTCAATGGACAGTTGATTTTATGTTAAAGAGTAGTCAGTACTAAGGTAGATGTTGAAAAACTAAAGGGATCCCGTACCATTCTTAAAACGTATGATAGAACCAAGAAAACCTGAGTCTACGGACTCAGGTTTTTTTGTTCTAGGAAATTATAGATTTACTACTTGTGGATAACTTTTTACAGGGTTAGATACGTCCAGCTCCAGCGCCTAGCCCCTCGAGGTCATAAGCTTATCCAGTTGCGGCTCCTTGGGACTCGAGTCATAAGCCATCCCTCGAAGAAGGCAAAAAGCGCCTTCTTGCGGGGGCCGTCTTATGCCTTCGTCCCAGGGCAGTCGCCTCCACATTTAGGTCAATCCGTCCAAAAGGTTAAAGAGCAACCTTTCAGCCGGCTCGTCTTATGCTTGTCGGGGCTAACCAAGGCGCTTGCGCTTTTGTTCTGATACTGTGCTTCGAAGCTTGTCCTTTTTTGCAGTATTTTGCAAAATACAGGCACATTTGGACAACCCCAAGTTGAAATTTTAGTTATTTTGGTGTTTCCGCTGACATAAGATTGTTTTGAAAGGTAATATCAAACACTCCTTAAAAAAGTAATCATGATTGAAAGTGTCAAGAAAGGGGGGAATCACATGTGGTTAAAGCCTGAGTACGAAATAATCAACACTTCTTGCGAGGTGACGATGTATTCCTACATCGCGAAATAGTGGAAACTGCTTGCCTCTTGTTCATGATTTTAATCAAAAAACGGAGGGTGTGTATATGAATCGTTACTTAAAATCAGTAATTGGCATGATGATCGGGGGTGCTACAGCAGGTGGGTGGCTGCTTGTCGATCTTCTGCTTCCTGATCCAATAGGGGACTATTTGCTATATATCCTGATGGCTGTGGTGAATATGGCGATAGGATGGCAGGTTGCAAGGTTTTTTGGAAAACCCCGGAATATAGAAAAAAACAATGCCCGCATCAAAGGGAAAGGACTGAAACCAAATTCGAATTAGAGTATTAGGAGCGGCGGCTGGAGGAGGCTTTCCGCAGTGGAACTGTGCCTGTCCCAACTGTCGGGCAGTCCGCTCAGGAAATGCTGAACTCCAGCCGTTATTACAATCTTCGCTTGCGGTAACTGCCAATGAAAAGGACTGGTACCTCATCAATGCAGGTCCGGATATTCTCAGGCAAATTGAATCGTTTGATTCACTAAATGCAGGTCCAGGCATAAGAGAGACCCCTCTTGCGGGTGTTCTTTTAACGGATGCGGAGCTAGACCATACGCTCGGGCTATTGTCACTGCGGGAGGGCTCCAGTCTTACGATTTATGGGACCAAGGTGGTACAAAGCTGCTTGCAATCCGCTTTTCCGGTGTTTCCAATGCTAAAAAACTATTGTTCATGGGAATGGCAGTCTCTTGATCCAGGAATTCGGCAAAGGGTGGGACCATTACTTGAAGGGGCAGGAGAAACCATCACCGTTGAGCCGGTTCCCGTTTCGAAAAAACCGCCGCTCTATGCCAAGTCTGTTCAGGAGCTGGACTGTCAAGAGGATATTTGGGAGGTTGGACTGGTTCTTCATAATGAGGATTCGGGCAGGTGTCTTGCTTACTTCCCTACATTAGAAAAGATCACTCCGGCTATAGAGGCGTGTTTAAAGAAAGCCGATATTCTGATGGTAGATGGAACTTTTTGGTCTGAAGATGAATTAACCGGGTTAGGGGCAGCTGCTCGTGACGCAAGAAGCATGGGCCACTTACCGATTAGCGGACCTTCAGGCACCTTGGAGTTATTAGCTTCGATCCCGGCAGAGAGAAAAATCCTAATCCACATTAACAACAGCAACCCTATTTTGAAAAAGGGCTCAGTGGAGAGGAATACATTAGAGAGGCTTGGAATTGAAGTCGCCTATGATGGCATGGAAATGGAGGTGTGATGATGCTGGAGCAAAAAGGGTTCATCAACCGTAATAAAAAAAGAGAAGAGCTTTGGTCGGCGGATGAATTCACGGAGCGGCTAAGGAATGTAGGGAGTTCTTCTTATCATGACAAACATCCATTTCATATCGTAATGCACCAAGGAAACTTAAGCAAAGAACAGATCTGCGGCTGGGTGGCCAACCGATACTACTACCAGAAATCAGTCCCAATTAAAGATGCAGCCATTCTGTCAAATCTGCCGTCAAGGGAACTGAGACGGGAGTGGATTGGCCGCATTCTTGATCATGACGGAAGGCCTGGTGAAGATGGCGGTATTGAAGCATGGCTGCGGCTGGGAGAAGCGGTAGGATTATCTCGGGAAGAAGTCATACGGGAAGAGCATGTGGTCCCGGGTGTTCGATTTGCGGTGGATGCCTATGTGAACTTTGCTCGGACAAAACCGTGGATTGAAGCGGTTGCCTCAAGCTTGACGGAATTGTTTTCGCCTGACCTTATCTCAAAAAGGATAAAAGTTTTTGAGCAGCTGTATCCTTGGATTGACCGTTCAGGGCTTGATTATTTTCAAAGCCGCTTGACACAAGCACCTTGTGATTCGGATGTGGCCCTCAGGCTTGTTTTAACACAATGTCGAACACCAGAAGCGCAGCAGCGGGCTGTCAATGCATTAAGGTTCAAATGTGATGTATTATGGGCACAGCTTGATGCAATCGAAAAGGCCTATCCCTCTAAACCGTGACTAGGAAAAATAAATGATTGGTGGTGGAGTCTATTTTTGTAGCTGGCAGTCCTCCAAAACTCGCTGCAAAGGCGCGATTAAAATTTGATAAAGTGAGAGAAAAACATCTCCTTTTGCTGCCGGAAAAGGTTGTAGTCCTAAACGAAACTGCAGCGTCGATCCTTCGTTTATGTGACGGGAGCCGGACCGTAAATACCATCACTGAATACATCAGGAATTCTCTAATGGCAGGCTCAGAAACAGGAAGTTCGGGTGCTGTGCCCGAATTGAAAACAATGGAGGCTGACATTTCCGAATTTTTACAGGAGATGGCGGATCAGGGATGGGTGGTGATTCAGCATGAAGACGCAGAGCCATAGTGCCGTTCAACCCCCTTATTCGCTGCTTGCTGAATTAACCCATCGCTGTCCTTTACATTGTCCGTATTGTTCAAACCCTATTGAAATGGCAAAGGAAGCTAAGGAACTTTCAACGGAGGAATGGAGACGGATCTTGTCCGAAGCTGCCGAATTGGGAGTAGTTGAAGTTCATTTTTCTGGCGGCGAACCGCTGTTTCGGGATGACCTGGAAGCCCTTATCAGCCACGCTGCTGGATTAGAGATGTATGTCAATCTCATTACAAGCGGCATTGGTTTAACAGCGGAAAAAGCGATTCGGCTTAAGGAAGCCGGTTTAGCTAATGTGCAGGTGAGCTTTCAAGCAGCAGAAGCGAAACTTTCCGATCGGATCGGTGGGTACAAAGCATTTGAGAAAAAACGGGAAGCGGTCACTGCTGTAAAACAGGCAGAATTGCATTTGTCATTAAATGTGGTGTTACACCGAATGAATCTTGATCAGGTGGGGGAAATCATTCAGCTTGCGGAAGAACTGGGAGCAGAGCGGTTGGAGCTGGCGAACACCCAGTATTATAACTGGGCGCTGCTGAATCGGGAGAAACTGCTGCCAAGCAGGGACCAGATTGAGCGTGCAAGTGCAGTCTATGAAGCCGCTATAGCAAGACTGAAGCGGAAAATGGAAATCATTTGGGTTATTCCTGATTATTATGCATCTGCACCCAAGCCTTGCATGGGGGGATGGGGAGCTATTGGTCTAACGGTAGCTCCGAATGGAACTGCACTTCCGTGTCCAACCGCCGGGATTATAAAAGAATTATCTTTTGAAAATGTCCGTGAGTCTTCGCTAGAATTTATTTGGTATGAATCAGAATCTTTTAACCGTTTCCGGGGGGAAGAATCGATGCCCAAAGCTTGTCTCAGCTGTGATTTGAGGCAGCAGGATGGAGGAGGGTGCCGCTGTCAGGCTTTTGCCTTAACGGGAGATGCTTATGCGGTGGACCCAGTCTGCCAATGGGCACCAGAACATCATTTAATTGAAAAAGCTGTACAGGAGGCCAACAGCAAACCGGTTGAATCATCATCCCCCCTAATCTATCGGAGATACTCTCACGAAAGATCTGCAATAGAACGGTTATTAAAAAAATAGGCGTTGCCAAAGTGGTGCTGCAGGGGACACGTACATACCCTTTAGTACCATTTTTTTTTTTCGACTGTGTTCAACTTTAAGTCCCTTCCATGTACCTGCCATAATCGAATTCCCTTTCCACTCCTTAAGCTTATTCCTCTATTTACCATAAATCCCTTGAAACATGTCATTCCATGGTTAACTTTGTTTGTTTATACCTATGAATAAATGAAATTGAGAATTGGCACCCTTTTAAGTAGAACCCTGGTAACCTAAAAATTACCTATTAAATGAAAGGGTAGTGATTAAAATGAAGTTTACAGGAATTGATCAAATTCATCCGGTGGTCAAACGGCTCATGCTGGTAAATTTTGTTCGCAGTATCGGACAAGGCATGATGGTAGTGCAATTGGCTTTATATCTTGATTCACTGGGATGGAGCACGGCAGGGATTGGGAGTGTGCTTGCTGCAGGAGGATTGCTTGGTGTTGTACTTGCACCTTTTATAGGTGTTTATAGTGACAGGCTTGGCCGAAAACCGTTTGTCCTTATTTCTGAACTAGTTACCGCCGCATGTGCACTGGTCGGGGTATTAACCACTAATCCAATTTTATTGTCTATTGCGATTACACTTTCCGGATTTGGAAAAGCAGACGCGGGTTCACCCAGTCCAAGCGCCCCTGCAGAGCAGGCCTGGCTTGCATCCTTTGTCCCAACAGCAGAACGAGGCAGAGTATACAGTTTGAATAATGCCCTCAGTTTTTTCGGAATGGGGGCGGGGGCAGTGCTAGCGGGGGCTGCTGCATCCTTTTTGAAGACTGGAGTATCTCCTTCTCGCCTTCTATTCTGCTATATTCTCGTTGCATCGTTGATCACAGCCTACATCATTTTAACCATTCAAGGAGGAGAAGCCGAAAGCTCCCAAGGAGACAAAAAAGAGGGACGGAGGAATGAAGAAAAGAAAATCTTGCAGGAAGAAAATGCAGCGGTATACAAGCTTGCAGCCATTAACATCCTTAATGGAATTGCCATCGGGCTGACCGGCCCAATGATGTCCTATTGGTTTTCGGCTAAATTTGGGGCAAGCCCTGCTCAAATTGGCAGCACATTGGCGGTTACTTTTTTCACGACCGGTGCTACCTCCATTTTACAAGCAAGATTATCTCATAATCATGGGACAATCCGGTCCATTGTTTTCATCCGTTTTATCGGAAGTTTGCTTTTGATTCTGATGCCCCTACTATCATCATATGCACTGGTTTCTGTTATTTATATACTTCGAACGGCTTTAAATCGAGGTACTCAGGGGGCACAGCAGGCGCTGAGTGTGAGTTTAACACGTAACAAGCGGAGCGGATTTGCGTCAAGCATCAATCTTTTTTCAATGAAGCTGCCCACCTCTATTGGACCGTATATTACAGGCTATCTTTTTGGATTGGGCTCCCTGTCCCTGCCCTTTTACATAGCCTCATGTCTACAACTCAGTTTTGCTTATTTATACGGCAGAATTTTTTCTACATACGATATTCGCATGAAATCGCATGCTTCATCGGGTTGAGAGTTTTAGAGTTAAAATCCTGCGAACATTCAAAGATCTCAACCACTAAGTTGAGGTCTTTTTTTGCGCCCAAGGGATATACCACTTGCCTATTTTTTGTTTGACTAGAAAACAGTGATTTAGACTAATGTACCTTATCACAGTAGTATTTTTATAGTGTCCTTTTCATTTATCTTCTGCAAACAAGCAGCATTCCCTTAGATCTTCAAAGTAAAATAGGCTTTTACATTAGTAACAACGCCCCAGAAAAAACCATATTTTGTTGAAGAGAGTACATCAGTACCAAAAATCTCTTTTACACAAAATTCACAAATTATCTTACTCTCTTTTCAGGTTTCTGTTGCATATGGTGATTAAATACAAAGGGGAGGAATAAAAGTGCAAAATTTTCATAATGAGCTGCAAGGGTTGGCAATGGACCCTTATCAAACGGGTGAGTTAGTTTCATACGCTCCACAATTCCAGGATGAGCGCTTGTGGGGTCGCTGTGGAGGCTTCGGACGTTGTGGAGGTTTCGGACGTTGTGGAGGCTTCGGCTTCCGCTGCGGCGGCTGTTTTGGTTGCGGCGGATGTGGCGGATGTGGCGGCTGCTTTGGCGGCTTTGGTTGTGTCGGCATTGGCTTTGGTTGCTTTGGCTTTGGTATTGGTTTTATTTAATCTTGTCCATGAGGAATTACAAAAGAAAATGTTATTTTATAAAGAAAGTGCTCCTGCTCCGACTTGTGCCGCAGGGGCACTTCTTTACTATGTCTATCATATTGGACAAAAAACCGTACATAAACTGATAGTGCATAGGTTGTAACGACAAGGAATAAGGAGGCGCTGAATGACAAAACTTACCTCGTCCTCACGATTGAAAGCCAAAAGGGATACATTTTTTCTTCCAGATCAAAAGGGGGGTGTCTATTTTAGAAATAATGTAAGTTCCTTCCGTATCGAAGGCAAAACCATTTATCAATGGATTGAGAAGTTGCTGCCGATGTTTAATGGAGAGCTAACATTAGGTGAATTAACGGAGGGTTTAACGGGAGCGTACCGTGACAGGGTATATGAAATCGGAGAAACGTTGTACAAAAATGGTTTTATTCGAGATGTAAGCAAAGATCTACCCCATCAATTAAATCGTCAAGTGCTAGAAAAGTATGCTTCACAAATTGAATTTATCGAGAATTTTACCGAATCAGGTGCATACCATTTTCAAAAGTATCGACAGGCTAGCGTCTTGGCTGTGGGCTCTGGGCCCTTCCTTGTATCGCTGGTTTCTGCATTAATGGATTCGGGGCTGCCTAAATTAAATGTTATGGTCACTAATGCAGTTCCCACCAATAGGCTGCGCCTTAATTTACATGTGCAGAATGCGAGGAAAATAGATTCCGATATCGAGATGGTGGAAGTACCCTATCCGAAAGATGCAGGAAAAAAGGTTTGGAAAGATGCCGTTCAGCCCTATGATTGGATTCTGTATGTCTCTCCGGATGGAGATATAAATGAATTAAGGAATCTGAATCAAATTTGCAAAGAAGAAAAGAAGGCATTTCTTCCCGCCATCTATTTAGATGGAGTTGGATACTCTGGCCCGTTAACCCATCCAGAATCAGAGGGATGCTTTGAGTCTGCATGGCGCAGAATCCATCAAACGTCCTTACAAGCAGATAGGCAGCCTCAAGCTTTCTCCTCCACTTCAGGAGCGGTTTTGGCCAATGTCTCTGCATTCGAATTTTTCAAGAGGGTGACAGGGATAGCAGATTTAAATCAAAGTAATCAAATTTACATGCTTGATCTTGAAACATTGGAAGGAGACTGGCTTTCATTCATTCCACATCCATCGATAATGACTATTAAGCGAACACCTAAACTGGTTGAAGATCTTGAATTAAACCTTAAACAAGAATCAGGCAGGGATGAACAGCAAGAATTGCTTTTGGAATATTTCAGCCGCTTAACTTCAAAAGAAATAGGCATTTTCCATACCTGGGAGGAACGGAATTTGTTACAGCTTCCTCTTTCCCAATGCTATGTTCAGGCCGTTGACCCAGTGTCAGAGGGACCGGCAAAACTGCTGCCGGAAGTGATCTGTTCGGGGCTGACTCATGAAGAAGCAAGAAGGAATGCCGGTCTAAAGGGTATCGAAATGTATGTTTCCAAAATGATCACTTCCTATGGTTCTGGCTTCCTTAATCAGACAGATAAAGTGAATGTTCATCTTCCAGAAGAGTTTCTTGGCATCGGTGCAGGGGAAACTACTGCAGAAGCTGTTTGTCGGGGGCTGCAAGCCTATCTGGATGAAACATTGAAAAAGAGACAGGAAAACCCTCTAAATAAGGTTTTTCGTATGTCAATTGGTGCCATAGAGGATAAAAAATGCAGATTTTATTTAAATGCCCTGATCACCTTGAACGGTGCACCGACCATTGGTTTAAAAGAAGATGTATTAGGCTTCCCGATTGTATCGGTAAGATCAAAAGGCTGTTGGTACACAGGGACAGGTCTAAATACAACTTTGGCGTTACAAAATACATTGCAGCAAGCATTATTGGATGCTCAAAATCGGGTACATTCTGTCGTTAGGCAAGAGGGTGAGTCGATGATTTATCTAGAAAAGGAGGAAAGCAAACTCGAAATCACTTCTTGTGATGACATGACACCATTAGCGCTCTTACAATCTTCGATACAGGTTTTGAATCGAAACGGCAAAAAGCTGGTTGTCTATGACCTCGCGATGGAGCCGTTTTTAAAACAAGAGCTTGCAGGGGTATATGGTGTGCAGGTACGAGAGGGGGATTCCTAATGACTGCCCAGATTCTCATTACCGGAAACGGCTTATTAGCGGATTATGTCTCAGCTCAATTGTCACCCGACTATCTCATAAGACATCAAGCCATTTTCGAAGAGATACCTGAAGAAACAGAATTAGCTCTAGTGCTTAGCGATGCTTGGCATCCATCCATTCATCAACAAGCGGAAGAGAGATTTAGGTCCTCTGGTCTCCCTTGGCTTCGAGGTTTTGTTTCGTTCGGTGAGGGGATCATTGGTCCATTCGTACGGCCCGACAAACCGGGATGTTCTCTCTGTGCTGATAAACGACGCTTGTTAGCCGGCCCTGATCGCCTTGAAATGTGGGAGATTAACAGAAGATTGGCTAGTGGGGCGGGTGTTCAGCGTGATGCATGGGCCTCAAGAACGGGACTATCGCAAATGGCAAACTTCATTAGTAACGAGGTGAAGAAAGTTCTGCAAGGAGAGCCCACTCCCTTGGAAGGAAGGTTGTTCATTACCAACCTGAGAACGTTAACGATCTCCAGTCACGTTTTCTTGGCTGATCCATTGTGCTCGATTTGCAGTCCGTTACCTGAGGACACACCAGAATTAGCTCAAATTAGGTTGGAGTCCAGCCCTAAATTAAATGGTACTGGTTATCGCTGCCGTTCGATTGATGAATTGAAAACAGTGTTGGTCGAGGACTATCTAGATGAACGTACAGGCATCATGAATGGGCAAATGGAGGATTTCAGGCTGCCATTTGCTGATGTTTTGGTTAACATGCCGTTGTTTGGGGCTGACGAGGGAGTAGCTGGACGTTCTAATTCCTATGAAATCAGTGAGTTAACAGCCATTTTGGAGGGGTTGGAGCGATATTGCGGAATTGAGCCTCAAGGAAAAGCGAAGAAAGTTCGTGATAGTTATCGCCATTTAAAGGATATTGCATTAAATCCTGCTAGAGTTGGTTTACATGAACAGGAACAATATGCAAAGATGCATTTTCCGTTTAAACCGTTTCATCCTGATGCCCCTATGAATTGGGTCTGGGGTTATTCGTTTTTACAAGAACGTCCTATTCTGGTTCCGGAGCTACTCGCTTATTACAGTTTGGGCTTTAATGAGGAGGGTTTTGTTTATGAAACCTCCAACGGATGTGCATTAGGTGGAAGTATGGAGGAAGCGATATTCCATGGCATTATGGAGATCGTTGAGAGGGATTCCTTCTTGATAACGTGGTATGCACAGCTGTCTATTCCGCCTCTTGATTATCATTCAGCAAACGATAAAGAATTAGAGTTGATGGTTGATAGAATCCGTGAGGTTCAGGGGTATGACGTTTATTTATACAATTCAACCATGGAACACGGAATTCCCAGCGTTTGGGCAGTGGCAAAAAACAGAAGATCAACTGGGGTGAATCTTATCTGCGCGGCAGGAGCTAATCCTGATCCTGTAAGAGCGGTAAAAAGCGCGATTTACGAGCTGGCTGGAATGATGGTTAGGCATGACAAACTATTGGAGGAAAACCGGCAAAAATATGAGGAGATGCTAAAAAATCCATTTGCGGTCCAAAATATGGCGGACCATGGCCTGCTTTACGGTCTGCCGGAAGCAGAGGATCGGCTGAAC
This sequence comes from Neobacillus drentensis, assembly GCF_021560175.1. Classification (GTDB taxonomy): domain Bacteria; phylum Bacillota; class Bacilli; order Bacillales; family Cytobacillaceae; genus Neobacillus; species Neobacillus drentensis_A. The sequence continues at coordinate 166,965 of NZ_CP091110.1, forward strand.
TTTTTATTGCAGGATAATCGCCCATTACGAACGTTTGCGGAGGAATTCAAACAGCCTCCGGAGAATACCGATTTGAAGGATGATCTTCAGGAGATTCTTGATCGGTTCCGACAATTAGACCTCGAGGTCATTGTGGTGGACCAAACCACTCCCATAACCAAACGGAACGGATTGTTCTGTGTTAAGGTATTGATTCCTGGGATGCTGCCGATGACATTCGGGCATCACCTTACTCGTGTTCGAGGGCTGGAAAGGGTCCTTCAAGTGCCGATGAAACTAGGGTATACCAAACAGCCGTTAACGTATGAACAGCTTAATCCATATCCTCACCCATTCCCATAATGAAAAATAGGAGGTGTAAAAGTGGATCTTGAAACATTTCTGCATCATCTTCACTTTGATACGGATAAGTCAGCTCCTCCCGATTGGCAAGTGGATTGGGAGGATGCACCACTTCCCTATAAACTCTACCGCGGCCTGCCGGAGATTTCACTATCTGCAGATGTACCATTAACCCTCAAGCAAAGAGAAGCTCATGCAAAACCTGCACTTGAGGAACTTGGTCATTTCTTATGGTATGTATATGGACTTACTCACTACGCTCAAACCGCCTTTACCGAGGAAAATGGTGAAAAAGCCGCTGTAAGTTATACCCAGTTAGTACGAAGATTTGTTCCCTCTGGAGGGGCACTGTACCCCAATGAATTATACGTCTATATAAAGCTTGAAGACGTACCGGCGGGAATTTACCATTACGATGTGGCGCATCACCGCCTCCTTCTGCTGCGAGAAGGGAATCACGATTTTTACTTATCCAGAAGTCTCGGAAATAGCTATGATCTGTCCGATTGTTTTTGTACGGTTTTTGTCTCGACCGTTTTTTGGAAAAACTTCTATAAATATAATAATTTTTCCTATCGGCTTCAAGGATTAGACGCTGGTGTGTTAATAGGGCAAGCATTAGAAGCGGCTAATCAGATGGGATTTTCTTCACGGGTATGCTACCAATTCCTTGACCGGTCGATCAATCATTTACTTGGCCTGGCTGAACAGGATGAAAGCGTATATGCCATTATCCCGTTATCCACTAAACAATCTATTAATAGTGTTTACAAAGATAATCATAGTGACGACATTGTTTCTGATACAGAATTGACACAAGAAGTTCCAATGCTGATACACGAGACCTATAATCGATCAAAGAGAGTCATTGATTATCCATTGCTGAGAAAAATGAATGAAGAATCGTTGTTAGACACAACGAATTCATTTGTGAAGATCAGAAACAATGATCGTGTGAAGGCTGACTTCGGTATGGAGGCAATCATGCTGCCATTTACCGGGCACTTCGCATACGATTTTGCATCCATTTGCCGGGAGCGGCATTCCCCTGATATGGATTTTATCATGAGGAAAGTCAGTCAAACGCAATTATCTACTTTGTTAAAAGAGACATTTTCCTTATCGTATCAGAATGATCTTAATGACACCTACGGGAATGCTGAGAATCATGTCACATTGTATGGCAGTTTTTATAATGTGGAGGGAATTCCAAATGGTGCTTATGCATATGACAAAGGTGCTCATGCACTGCGGAGAATAACCCACGGGGATTTTCGGGAGTTTTTGCAGTATGGGTTAACCATGCCCACTGTTAATCTGTTTCAAGTTCCTCTAGTCCTGCACCTTGTTGGAGACAAGGACCATTTTAAAAAGGAATTGGGATATAGGGGATACCGCATTCAACAAATGGAAGCGGGGATCCTCTTGCAAAGACTGCTTTTAGTAGCGAGTGCATTAGAAATGGGGGGGCATCCACTATTAGGATTTAATGCGAACCAATCTGATGAACTTTACGGGATCACTGCAAAGGACAAAACAAGTTTAATCCAAGTTCCGGTTGGTCCTTATCGTCCCCGCGCCTGGTTAAAAGGGGGGTTGCTTAGCTAAGTATGTCTAGTTCGTCAACTGTGCCGGGTTTCTTTTAATTTATAAAAGGATCTGTACAGATATCTAAAGACTCTTAACCATATGGTTGGAGTCTTTTCTTAAGGCTTGGATAACCCTTTGATGTGGATCAATTTCCGTTTGCAGCCGCCCCTCCTAAAACTAAGGTTCAATCAATAACTCCTGATTCTGTAATCGTTACATTTGCATGAACGCTTACTTGAAAATCCTTATAATCTGTTTCCCACTTATTAAAATCGAAATGTCTTGTTTTGCTTTTAATAAAATGTCCGAATCCTACAGGATCAAGGTTTTTTGCTTGAAATCTTTTGGTTAACCTTACACATTCGAATTCAATATTATTTTCTAATTTCCCCTCTATTTTTTTTAATTTCTGGGGTGTTATACGAAAACCTGAGTATTCATTTAAGATGGCCTTTACATTAATGTTGACCGTAACCTTGTAAGGATTTCTTGAAGAAAGACGCATTTTGTAATTCGAACGAATACTTTCAATGGCAGCAGCATCTTTTCCAAGATTCACTTTTAACGTTCCTTTACTATATTTATCTACTAGCAGCTTAAAGTAAAACATTTTGTCAGCTGGAATGGTATCGACGACATGCCCATATCGAAAAAAGCTGAGACCGCTAATTTCAATGTCCTCCTTTCCCCACTTTTTTAAGCGGGGAAGATAAGGGGTCTTTCCTTTCTGATTAAAATCAAATAAAAAACGCTGAAGGTCCGTTTTGGGCACGTCTTTTGATTGCATATTATGGCGGATAAGATGGGATAGATAAATCGCATTGCCTCTTTCTCCATAATTTCCATTCATCACAGACTTTGAATCCCCTTCAGTTACGGCTAAGTATAATCTTGCCCCAATGCTTGGATCACGTTGAAAGGAGTCAATTAAGTCCAAAATTCCCTTTTCTTTTGCAAGCCGTTCACCAAAAAGGACTACTTTAAGACTTCCTGCTACAAGGGGATCAGAAGATTGGCGTTGTACATCTCTTAAAAAATCCCGGCTTAAATTTGAGGAAGATGAAAAGGTTTTGTTACTAACTGATTTATTCGATAAATAGATAGGAACTAATGCCGTCCCATGGATTTTCCCGCCTATATAATCATAGGCAGCTCCAGTCTCTAGATTCACATCATCAACGATTTCCTTATGGACACAACCTGTAAGAAAGGTTGAAAGGATAAGAAGAGTATTAAGAACTTTCATTTTTTTTCACCCTCTTTACAATCAACACAAGAACAAATAGAAAAGGGATATAGACATAATTCAGGAAAAAGGAAACCATTCCTGTGTAGTCAAGGATGGTATTAATCTGCTCTCGTGTTTTTAAAAAATTTATTAAAATTAAAACCACTGCTGATAAAAGAAGGACACCATGCTTCTGTTTTAGGCGGGTAACCCGTTTTAAAATCCGGCTTCCACACCAAAGGGCAATACAGATATTAGGCAGGATGACAATATTCCAATTAGCAATCCCGATGTATTCAAATCTCTCCACAAATGGCATCTCGACCACTTTCCAAATAGTCAAGGTAGCCCAGATATTTTTTTGGAGCTGGCCTTCAGAAAAATAGGAAAAGGTGGTAATGGTGATGACTGTATAGAGAATGGTGGTATATAGGACACCCAGGTGAGCCCATTTCTTAGACTTCTCGGGATCTTTGATATAAGGATAAAAAAGTAAAAGTGTCTCATAGCCAAGATAGGTAAGTGACATATGATAGGCTGCCTTAATCAAATCACTGATCGAGTGATCAAAGATTGGAAGTAAGTTTCTGAAATCGGAATAGGGGAAGGCAAAGAAAAAGGTGAAAATTAAATAGAATGGAAGAACCACTCCAAAAAAAGCTACCCCTGTGACGGTACGAAAGCCGCCAAATACGATATAGACAGCCAGCAGACAGAAAACGAAGGAATACCAAAATGTACTCATATCCTGAAACATCCAGACTTGAACCACTTCGATAAATGACCGGAGCAGGATGATAGCGACGCATAAAAAGTAGAGAACAAAAGGTAGTGAAAGGATTCGGCCCAATTTATTGCCAAAAACATAGGAATGGGCAGATATAAAATCGCCTTTTACGGTTCCAAGAATCTTATACATCATATATAGAATGACATGAATGCTTAGTCCGGCTAAAATGACCGAAATCCATGCATCATATCCAGCTGTTAACGCAATAATACGCTGAAACCCTAAAACACCAATGCCCAGCTGTATGGTATGGACTAGAAAAAAAACCAAAAAAGGCGATATTTTTGCTTTTTCAGGTACTAAATGTTCCATAGACCTTCCTCCGCTTTACTCGTCAATGTCACTTTTTTCAGGATAACGAACAGGATTTTTTGTCCTAAGTGCTTGTGGTCGTAAGGATTGTTTGTTAAATGGCAGTCTGATAAGTGAATCCTTAAGGTCTGTCCTTCTAGGCGGATATAAAGGTTCCAAAAAAGGCCTGTTTAAAGAGGTCAGCCGGATTAAATGGGTCATTAAAAAACAAAAACACAAGACAATCCCCAGCAGTCCCCAGAGTTCGGCAAAAAACAAAAATGGAAATCGGAGCAGTCGAATGGCATTGCCCATTTTATAAACAGGGGTTGTAAAAGAGGCCAATGCTGCAAGAGCGACAATGATAAGCAGAACATTACTCGTTAATCCAGCCTCAACAGATGCCGTTCCAATGACAATACCTCCTACGATACCTATGGTTTGCCCTACCTTTGTAGGCAGACGGGCTCCTGCTTCTCTTAGGAGTTCAATGGTCAGCTCTAGGAAGAATGCTTCTAAAATAGGCGGAAGCGGTATATCTCTCCGGGAAGTAACTAGGGTGTTCATCAAGTCTGTCGGTATTAATTCATAATGATAGGATAATGTCGCTACATAAACAGGTGTTACCAAGATCGAAAATGCAACAGCAAAGAGCCGAATTAACCGGAAAAAGGAAGCCAGCACCCAATTTAAAAAATAATCCTCATAAGAACTGAAAAATTCAACGAGTGTAGTAGGTGTAATCAAGGCATGCGGCGATCCATCTACAAATATGGCAACTTTCCCTTCAGCTAAAATAGACGTTACCCGGTCTGGCCGCTCCGTATCCAAAAGCTGTGGAAAGGGGGAATTTCGATTATCGGAAATCAACTGAACAATATAAGAGCTATCCGTAATCGCATCGAATTCTACATTTTTAAGCCGGTCCATAACGGTTTGGACGTTGGCAGGATCGACGATGCCGTCCAAATATAAAATCGATAACTTCGTTTTGGAAAGCGACCCAAGTGTCAGCTCTTCGACGATTAATTCCTTGACGGGAAGCCGCTTGCGAATAAGGTTTACATTTTGATCAATCGACTCAACAAAGGCCTCTTTCGGGCCAATGACGCTGAACTCCACTTCTGGTGGTGAAATGCTTCGGACGAGTTCCTTTTGTGCAGCTAAAAATACATAATGATTACGGTCAGAATCCAACGTCAAAAGGACATAGCCAGTGAACAACTTCTGTTCAATCTCATTTGGGTCGGTACTAATTTGGACATCGGCGAGGGCAATAATTTTTTTTACATCCTCAATTTTTTCAAAGGGTTTCTCTAATAAATAGGGAAGAGCGTTCTCCTGTAATATGCTCTCATCAATAAGGGTTGAAATAAACCAAATAGAAAACTGTTTATTCGTCGGTACGTTGATATAAGAAATCTTTTTAAAATCCTTTGACCGTTTGAGGAACTTCTCCAATTCCTCTCTTTCGGGTTGTTGATTATTTTTTGAGAACCAGCCCATGCTTACTATCACCCCTATTTAGCCTGATATTATCGTTTCCCATTATTGGAAGGATTATGAATAACAGCGGTTTAGTGCTTACCTTAATCAAAGATGTGCTATTAAAAATTGGAAATCATGACTTTGCATTTCTTAGACCTAAGGGTTAAAGAATAGTCCTAAGAGGTGAAAAGTAGTGACTGTTATAACAACCTTTAAAGAAAAACGACGTGAAAAGCAGATTAAATATGAACGTTCCGTGCTGCGGGATTTATCGATTAATACATTGAAGGAAAGAGTTAAACACTATTTCGGTTCCACAAGCCTTGCGACAAGCTTTGTGATGAATACAGGAATAGAGGAAGCCTGTTATGATGTCGCCTTAGAAGCATTTCTCTTGGGAGCAAAATTCAGTAAGTTTGGCTATTATGGTGAAAACGTAGAAGAAGTACGCAAACGATGTTTTAAAGAAGAAAAACATCTGATTGATACGCTTTATAATTTCCTGCTCTACTGGGGAAATGGACAAGAAGGCACCATGAGTGAATCCCTTTACTATCTCTGCGAACAATATATCATTGTCTGGTGGAAAGAGGGGTATGAAAAAGGGCAGAGACGTCATAAGTTAAGATTACATTAAACGAGCTAGACCAAAAGCATCCTGCTGTGAGACTTACTGTGCGAGGCTTTATGAATGCTCAGTACACTGCTTTATGGATGCTTTTTACGGTTCTAAAACTTCCCCTTGTCCCATATAGTTAATTGAACAGGGACGAGCGGGAAGGAGGATATGGGTGGCTAAAAGCAGAATAAAGATTATTAGCTTTATTACAGGATTAATTGTGTTATTTTTTATACTACAGCATGATTTTAGTGAAAATAATTCATGGAAAACCTGGAACCTTCCTTTATCAGGAAAAATAATCTTGTTGGATGCAGGCCATGGCGGGCCGGATGGCGGGGCAGGAACGGGCCAAACGCTTGAAAAGGATATCGCTTTAGAAATCACCAAAAATGTTCGTGATTATCTGCAAGGGCAGGGAGCTCTTGTAATCATGACAAGGGAAAAGGATGAGGATTTAGCTGATCCTGATACAAGGGGATATAGCCGCAGGAAGGTAGAGGACCTTAAAAAAAGATTAAAAATGATAAATAATACCGACATTGATTTGTTTGTCAGTATTCACTTAAATGCCATTCCTTCATCAAGATGGAGCGGTGCCCAGACCTTTTATGCTCCACAACATAAGGAAAACGCTCGAGCAGCAAAGTTTATCCAGGAAGAGCTCCGCAGGAATCTTGAAAACACCGAACGGAAGGCTAAGCCAATCAATCAAGTGTATATCTTAAAGAATGCCAAAAAACCAGGTGTCCTAGTTGAAGTAGGATTCCTCTCTAATCCAAGAGAGAAGGAGCTGTTAAAAAAGGAATCCTATCAAGAAAAAGTGTCCGCCTCGATCAATAACGGCATTCTACGCTACTTTACGAATGAAAAAGAATTAAAAGAAACAGATTAAGGAGGATGGAAGCATCTTCCGTTTTTTTATGGTAAATAGTACGAAACATGTGATTGAATTAACTGTTTCTTGTTTAGGTTATGGTATACTGAAAACGGAAAAGAATTCATAGGTGAGGTGCATGTTATGTTAACAGAGAAAAAAGTCCGAGAAGTTTTGGGCGGCCTCAAAGAGCCCTTTTTACATAAAACATTAGCTGAATTAAATGCAATTGAAGAAATTAAAATTAAAGAAGAAAAGAACCATGTTAGTGTGAAGGTATTAATTGCGAAAACGGGTACAAGTGAACAGCTGCAGCTTCAAACACAAATTGTCAGTGTGTTAAAGGAGGCAGGGGCGGCTACCGTGGGGATTCGATTTGCTGAATTGCCCGAAGAGGTATTGGCACAACATCGTAATGCCGAACCTGAGAGCAATCAAACCCTTCTTAATTCTAAGGAGACAACTTTCATTGCGATTGCCAGTGGAAAAGGGGGCGTTGGTAAATCAACGGTTTCCGTTAACCTAGCTGTGGCGCTAGCGCGTTTAGGCAAAAAGGTTGGACTAATTGACGCCGATATCTACGGATTTAGTGTGCCGGATATGATGGGCATAACAAATCGCCCTGTTGTGCGCGGCGAAAAAATCATTCCAGTTGAACGATTTGGTGTACAAGTTATTTCAATGGGCTTCTTTGTAGAGGACAATGCCCCTATAATCTGGCGTGGACCGATGTTAGGTAAGATGCTAAATAGCTTCTTTAGTGAAGTAGAATGGGGAGAGCTTGATTATTTATTATTAGATCTGCCTCCTGGTACAGGGGACGTTGCTTTAGACGTTCATACGATGCTGCCATCTTGTAAGGAAATTATCGTCACAACTCCACATCCGACCGCTGCTTTTGTAGCAGCACGCGCAGGTGCAATGGCACTAAAAACCGAGCATGAAGTACTGGGTGTTATTGAAAATATGGCCTACTTTGAAAGTAAGCTAACCGGAGAAAAGGAATATGTGTTTGGCCGTGGCGGCGGTGATAAACTGGCTGAAGAATTAAATACGGTCTTGCTTGGACGTTTGCCGTTGAACCAGCCTGATTGGAATGATGAGGATTTTGCCCCATCGGTTTATCAAGAAGATCATCAAATCGGAAAAATTTACTTAGAAATAGCTGAAAAGGTAACTGGCCTGCTGAAAAAATAAGAATAAGAAGAGGCTCCCCGTACCGCCCGCGAACCGCTCGTGCCTGGAGCGGAAATCAACATACTAGTTAAATGTATAAAAACAAGAAGGTGCCCCTTATACTTTTGGGACACCTTTCTTTTTGTTATCTATGATTTTTTAGATGCTTCCTCAGCAGCCTTTAGCAGCAATTCCTGTATTTTAGCCTTATAAAGCGGACTATCAATTGTTTCGGTAATGACCTTTTGAAGGTGTTCCCGGTATTCCTTACTTTTGAGAGCATCAGCCATTTGTTTTTGAATATCTGGCTCTTTAAAAACTTCAATCATCATGGTCCGATACTCAGGGTCATTCATTAATTCCTTTAATAAAGCTTTATTTTCGTTTTTCATACTTTTAGCTACACCTTTGGCGAACTTAGGATCGCTAAACGTTTTTTTCCAAAAATCAGTCGCTTTATCGGATGTTAGAGTTGTTTGAATGGTGTCAGCAACAACCTTTTGGTCCATGACAAGCTTCTCTTTCATTGCTTCAGATGTCATCACATCTTGAATGGCCTTCTTACCATCATCGGTTTTAAGAATATCAACCACCATTTTTTTGGTCTGATCATAGTCAGGTTGTACGTTGCTTAAATCATTACTAGAAGAACAGCTAGTCAGGAACAACAGAATGGGCAGGAGGAGCACCATACTTTTTCTTCTCATTTTAAAGCCCCTTTCACATATAAATCCTTAATTTTAGGATGAGAAATTACAGCGAGATTATTCGCATGAAAAAATGAAATTATGGATTTTTCACATTTTGATTGGTACAATCAGTAGGGTAATCATTTTTTGTATGCTGGAGGTTTGATTAGTGACAAGCCGTAATTGGGTAAGACTATTTATGTCCACATTATTAGTTGGCGGGGTCACGACGGCTATTGTGGGTTTTATTATTCGCTGGGGTGAATTTCAGCCCTATTTTATCCATTTTAAAATTATTGATATTTTATCGACATTAGTTTGGCTTATTGTTATGGGATTTCTGTTTAGTGTCATTAGCCAAATGGGCTTCTTTTCTTATTTAACGATCCACCGCTTTGGATTAGGGATATTTAAGTCCGTATCGCTCTGGAATTCTGTGCAAGTGGTTCTTGTTCTGTTTGGTTTATTTGATTTAGTTTACCTTCGTTATACGAATTTTGCTAAGCCTGGGGATTCCGTGCTTCCATACTTTGGACCAGCCATTCTTCTTTTAGCTGTTTCCCTTGTTGTTGCCTGGTATAAGGTAAAGCAAACAAACCGGGGAGCTTTTATCCCGGCGTTATTTTTTATGGTTGTTGCTACATTAGTTGAATGGGTTCCGGTGCTTCGTGAGAATGAAAAGAATTGGTTCTATCTCATGATGATTTCTTTACTAGCATGTAATGCCTATCAAATTTTAATACTTCATAAATTAAACGCTCAATCCGTTCAAGAGAGGCAAAAGCGAGCAGAGCAAACCATTCCTAAAACAAAAAACACAAACAAAAATAAAAAAATGACTAAAAAACCGTCCATGTAATATGGGCGGTTTTATTAGTTAAAATTCAAGTTAATTGATTTCCTTAGAATGGACCTCACCGTTAGCAATCATTTCCGAAATAGATACTAGTTTTAGTCCTTTCTGTCGAATATCAGCAAGAATCAGCGGCAGGGCTTTCGCTGTTTGTTTTGCTGAATCTGAGGCATGAAGCAGGACGATATCCCCATCTCCTGCTCTACTTACATTTTCCACTATTTTTTCAACGCCTGGATTTTGCCAATCCTTAGAGTCTATCTTCCAATGAACAACGGTATAACCATAACGCTTCGCTATTTTTAATGTACGCTCATCAAAATGACCTGTCGGTGCCCGTAAAAGCTTAATATTCTTTACGTTTAATTTAGTGAAGACTTCTTGGGCTTTGGAAATATCCTTAGCAATTTTAGCATCCTCTACATCAAAGTAATCCACATAATCATAGCCCAGAACTCCAATTTCGTAGCCATCTTTAACGATGCGGCTGACAATGTCAGGGTGACGTTCGGCCCAGGAACCAGCTAGGAAAAAAGTTGCAGATTTAACATTCTCTTTTTTCAGCACATCTAAAATAGGCTCCGCTTTTTCATCCCCCCACCCAATATTAAACGTAAGGGCTAAATCTTTTTCACCGCGATAAATAGCATTTGTGCTGTCCTTTGTGGAAAACACAGGTATCTGGACTAAATTTTCCAGGTAGAGAAACCATGCTGTGAAAAAAGCAGCAATGAGGATCAGTGATACATTTTTTAGCGATTTTCCATTGAATACAAAAAAGAAATTCATTCTTCCCACCTCGTCCAATATATCCTTGTCTCAACCTATGCTTTGTTTTTTGAAAATATGATTTAACTTTTTAATTATAAAATTTCTAAATTTGGAAAAGACTACTATAACTAATTATTTCGCTGGAGGTTTTTCAATGTTTGGGCTTCTAATAAGTGAGAAAGAAGTAAAAGAAATGGAATACCTTATTAAGAGAGAAATGGATGAAATTCTATTTGACTTAAAAGATGATCGAATTGACCATATTGTAAAAAGATCAATGGAGGAAAGATACAAGATTCTTTTTACTTTATTTAAGCGGGTTGCCTCTCCTCAAGAATGCTTTAAATACATACGAAGAGGCACAAAGGATCGGAAAAAGGGTTAAGTTTAAAAAAATGTAAAAAACACGTTGACATATAATTATTATCTTGTTATAGTAATAAACGTCGCTGCTGGCGGTAAAAAATAATCTTTAAAAAAGATGTTGACTTTGCCGACTGTGGATGATATATTATAAAAGTCGCTTTTAGCGAATGGGTATTTTGTTCTTTGAAAACTAAACAAACAAAAACGTCAACAAACAATAATATTCATTTCTTACGAAATGAAGCCAACGTTTTAAATTATGAGCTAATCAACTTTCATGGAGAGTTTGATCCTGGCTCAGGACGAACGCTGGCGGCGTGCCTAATACATGCAAGTCGAGCGAATCAATAGGAGCTTGCTCCTGTTGGTTAGCGGCGGACGGGTGAGTAACACGTGGGCAACCTGCCTGTAAGACTGGGATAACACCGGGAAACCGGTGCTAATACCGGATAATCCTTTTCCTCTCATGAGGAAAAGCTGAAAGTCGGTTTCGGCTGACACTTACAGATGGGCCCGCGGCGCATTAGCTAGTTGGTGAGGTAACGGCTCACCAAGGCGACGATGCGTAGCCGACCTGAGAGGGTGATCGGCCACACTGGGACTGAGACACGGCCCAGACTCCTACGGGAGGCAGCAGTAGGGAATCTTCCACAATGGACGAAAGTCTGATGGAGCAACGCCGCGTGAGCGATGAAGGCCTTCGGGTCGTAAAGCTCTGTTGTTAGGGAAGAACAAGTACCGGAGTAACTGCCGGTACCTTGACGGTACCTAACCAGAAAGCCACGGCTAACTACGTGCCAGCAGCCGCGGTAATACGTAGGTGGCAAGCGTTGTCCGGAATTATTGGGCGTAAAGCGCGCGCAGGCGGTCCTTTAAGTCTGATGTGAAAGCCCACGGCTCAACCGTGGAGGGTCATTGGAAACTGGGGGACTTGAGTGCAGAAGAGGAAAGCGGAATTCCACGTGTAGCGGTGAAATGCGTAGAGATGTGGAGGAACACCAGTGGCGAAGGCGGCTTTCTGGTCTGTAACTGACGCTGAGGCGCGAAAGCGTGGGGAGCAAACAGGATTAGATACCCTGGTAGTCCACGCCGTAAACGATGAGTGCTAAGTGTTAGGGGGTTTCCGCCCCTTAGTGCTGCAGCTAACGCATTAAGCACTCCGCCTGGGGAGTACGGCCGCAAGGCTGAAACTCAAAGGAATTGACGGGGGCCCGCACAAGCGGTGGAGCATGTGGTTTAATTCGAAGCAACGCGAAGAACCTTACCAGGTCTTGACATCCTCTGACACTCCTAGAGATAGGACTTTCCCCTTCGGGGGACAGAGTGACAGGTGGTGCATGGTTGTCGTCAGCTCGTGTCGTGAGATGTTGGGTTAAGTCCCGCAACGAGCGCAACCCTTGTTCTTAGTTGCCAGCATTCAGTTGGGCACTCTAAGGAGACTGCCGGTGACAAACCGGAGGAAGGTGGGGATGACGTCAAATCATCATGCCCCTTATGACCTGGGCTACACACGTGCTACAATGGATGGTACAAAGGGCAGCAAAGCCGCGAGGCCTAGCCAATCCCATAAAACCATTCTCAGTTCGGATTGTAGGCTGCAACTCGCCTACATGAAGCCGGAATCGCTAGTAATCGCGGATCAGCATGCCGCGGTGAATACGTTCCCGGGCCTTGTACACACCGCCCGTCACACCACGAGAGTTTGTAACACCCGAAGTCGGTGGGGTAACCGCAAGGAGCCAGCCGCCTAAGGTGGGACAGATGATTGGGGTGAAGTCGTAACAAGGTAGCCGTATCGGAAGGTGCGGCTGGATCACCTCCTTTCTAAGGATAATGCAGTCATTATGGACTGATAAGAAGTTGACCACTTTTTGTTTGTTTAGTTTTGAGAGTACAATCTCTCAAGAAATTTCGTTCTTTGAAAACTAGATAATCGTATAGAAGAAACCAAGTAAAAACCGAGTAAAATCGCCATTTTAGTTTTTCTCTCTATTAATATAGAGTAAAACCTTTTAGGTTAAGTTAGAAAGGGCGCACGGTGAATGCCTTGGCACTAGGAGCCGATGAAGGACGGGACTAACACCGATATGCTTCGGGGAGCTGTAAGTAAGCTTTGATCCGGAGATTTCCGAATGGGGAAACCCACTGTTCGTAATGGAACAGTATCTTTACCTGAATACATAGGGTATTGATGGCAGACCCGGGGAACTGAAACATCTAAGTACCCGGAGGAAGAGAAAGCAAACGCGATTCCCTAAGTAGCGGCGAGCGAAACGGGATTAGCCCAAACCAAGAGGCTTGCCTCTTGGGGTTGTAGGACACTCAACATGGAGTTACAAAGGAACGGGGTAGATGAAGCGGTCTGGAAAGACCCGTCATAGAAGGTAAAAACCCTGTAGTTGAAACTTCGTTCCCTCCTGAGTGGATCCTGAGTACGGCCGGACACGTGAAATCCGGTCGGAAGCAGGGAGGACCATCTCCCAAGGCTAAATACTCCCTAGTGACCGATAGTGAACCAGTACCGTGAGGGAAAGGTGAAAAGCACCCCGGAAGGGGAGTGAAATAGTTCCTGAAACCGTGTGCCTACAAGTAGTTAGAGCCCGTTAATGGGTGATAGCGTGCCTTTTGTAGAATGAACCGGCGAGTTACGATTACATGCAAGGTTAAGTTGAAGAGACGGAGCCGCAGCGAAAGCGAGTCTGAATAGGGCGAATGAGTATGTGGTCGTAGACCCGAAACCAGGTGATCTACCCATGTCCAGGGTGAAGTCCAGGTAACACTGGATGGAGGCCCGAACCCACGCACGTTGAAAAGTGCGGGGATGAGGTGTGGGTAGCGGAGAAATTCCAATCGAACTTGGAGATAGCTGGTTCTCTCCGAAATAGCTTTAGGGCTAGCCTCACGTAGTTAGAGTCTTGGAGGTAGAGCACTGTTTGGACTAGGGGCCCTCATCGGGTTACCGAATTCAGACAAACTCCGAATGCCAAAGACTTATCCGTGGGAGTCAGACTGCGAGTGATAAGATCCGTAGTCAAAAGGGAAACAGCCCAGACCACCAGCTAAGGTCCCAAAGTATACGTTAAGTGGAAAAGGATGTGGAGTTGCTTAGACAACCAGGATGTTGGCTTAGAAGCAGCCACCATTTAAAGAGTGCGTAATAGCTCACTGGTCGAGTGACTCTGCGCCGAAAATGTACCGGGGCTAAACGTATCACCGAAGCTGTGGATTGACATCTTTGATGTCAGTGGTAGGAGAGCGTTCTAAGGGCGTTGAAGCTAGACCGTAAGGACTGGTGGAGCGCTTAGAAGTGAGAATGCCGGTATGAGTAGCGAAAGATGAGTGAGAATCTCATCCACCGAATGCCTAAGGTTTCCTGAGGAAGGCTCGTCCGCTCAGGGTTAGTCGGGACCTAAGCCGAGGCCGAAAGGCGTAGGCGATGGACAACAGGTTGATATTCCTGTACCACCAAAGAATCGTTTGAGTGATGGGGGGACGCAGGAGGATAGGGTAAGCGCGCTGTTGGATATGCGCGTCTAAGCAGTTAGGCTGAGAAGCAGGAAAATCCGCTTCTCGTGAAGGCTGAGCTGTGACAGCGAGGGAAATATAGTACCGAAGTTCCTGATTCCACACTGCCAAGAAAAGCCTCTAGCGAGATTCAAGGTGCCCGTACCGCAAACCGACACAGGTAGGCGAGGAGAGAATCCTAAGGTGAGCGAGAGAACTCTCGTTAAGGAACTCGGCAAAATGACCCCGTAACTTCGGGAGAAGGGGTGCTCTTTGGGGTTCATAGCCTCGAAGAGCCGCAGTGAATAGGCCCAGGCGACTGTTTAGCAAAAACACAGGTCTCTGCGAAGCCGCAAGGCGAAGTATAGGGGCTGACGCCTGCCCGGTGCTGGAAGGTTAAGAGGAGGGGTTAGCTCACGCGAAGCTCTGAATCGAAGCCCCAGTAAACGGCGGCCGTAACTATAACGGTCCTAAGGTAGCGAAATTCCTTGTCGGGTAAGTTCCGACCCGCACGAAAGGCGTAACGATCTGGGCACTGTCTCAACGAGAGACTCGGTGAAATTATAGTACCTGTGAAGATGCAGGTTACCCGCGACAGGACGGAAAGACCCCGTGGAGCTTTACTGTAGCCTGATATTGAATTTTGGTACAGCTTGTACAGGATAGGTAGGAGCCTGAGAAGCCGGAGCGCCAGCTTCGGTGGAGGCGTCGGTGGGATACTACCCTGGCTGTATTGAAATTCTAACCCGCACCCCTGATCGGGGTGGGAGACAGTGTCAGGTGGGCAGTTTGACTGGGGCGGTCGCCTCCTAAAGAGTAACGGAGGCGCCCAAAGGTTCCCTCAGAATGGTTGGAAATCATTCGTAGAGTGTAAAGGCACAAGGGAGCTTGACTGCGAGACCTACAAGTCGAGCAGGGACGAAAGTCGGGCTTAGTGATCCGGTGGTTCCACATGGAAGGGCCATCGCTCAACGGATAAAAGCTACCCCGGGGATAACAGGCTTATCTCCCCCAAGAGTCCACATCGACGGGGAGGTTTGGCACCTCGATGTCGGCTCATCGCATCCTGGGGCTGTAGTCGGTCCCAAGGGTTGGGCTGTTCGCCCATTAAAGCGGTACGCGAGCTGGGTTCAGAACGTCGTGAGACAGTTCGGTCCCTATCCGTCGTGGGCGCAGGAAATTTGAGAGGAGCTGTCCTTAGTACGAGAGGACCGGGATGGACGCACCGCTGGTGTACCAGTTGTCTTGCCAAAGGCATCGCTGGGTAGCTATGTGCGGACGGGATAAGTGCTGAAAGCATCTAAGCATGAAGCCCCCCTCAAGATGAGATTTCCCATAGCGTCAAGCTAGTAAGATCCCTGAAAGATGATCAGGTTGATAGGTCAGAGGTGGAAGCGTGGCGACATGTGGAGCTGACTGATACTAATCGATCGAGGACTTAACCAAGTTTTAAAGCGATGTAACTCGTTTTTATAAAGTTTCTTCTACATTATCTAGTTTTGAGAGAATGAAAAAAGTTTAAAATTTCTCTTGCAAAAATAAAAAAAGACATTATAATAAAATAGTGTCAAATAAATAGTCTGGTAATTAAGGCGAGAAGGTCACACCCGTTCCCATACCGAACACGGAAGTTAAGCTTCTCAGCGCCGATGGTAGTTGGGACTTTGTCCCTGTGAGAGTAGGACGTTGCCAGGCTGTTATCTTATTGTTCCGCAGTAGCTCAGTGGTAGAGCTATCGGCTGTTAACCGATCGGTCGTAGGTTCGAGTCCTACCTGCGGAGCCATTTTTATGTCATCATAAAGTATAGCTGTGCTTCCATAGCTCAGTAGGTAGAGCACTTCCATGGTAAGGAAGAGGTCAGCGGTTCGAGCCCGCTTGGAAGCTTACCTTTAATTTAAATTTTTAGGCCCCTTGGTCAAGCGGTTAAGACACCTCCCTTTCACGGAGGTAACACGGGTTCGAGTCCCGTAGGGGTCACCATCTTAATATGGAGGATTAGCTCAGCTGGGAGAGCATCTGCCTTACAAGCAGAGGGTCGGCGGTTCGATCCCGTCATCCTCCACCATAATTTTTTCTTATTTTACGCCGGGGTAGCTCAATTGGTAGAGCAACTGACTTGTAATCAGTAGGTTGGGGGTTCAAGTCCTCTCGCCGGCACCATCTTTTTTTTTCTGAATATGGAGGGGTAGCGAAGTGGCTAAACGCGGCGGACTGTAAATCCGCTCCCTCCGGGTTCGGCGGTTCGAATCCGTCCCCCTCCACCATTCATATTTTTTAAAAAGTTGGACATACTAGAAGTAATTACATCTTTGGGCTATAGCCAAGCGGTAAGGCATCGCACTTTGACTGCGACATGCGTTGGTTCAAATCCAGCTAGCCCAGCCAAGAGCCATTAGCTCAGTTGGTAGAGCATCTGACTTTTAATCAGAGGGTCGAAGGTTCGAGTCCTTCATGGCTCATTTTATTTTCTAATCTTTATCCGCATAGTTGCGGAAGTAGTTCAGTGGTAGAACATCACCTTGCCAAGGTGGGGGTCGCGGGTTCGAATCCCGTCTTCCGCTCCAATGGGGTCTTAGCTCAGCTGGGAGAGCGCCTGCTTTGCACGCAGGAGGTCAGGGGTTCGATCCCCCTAGACTCCACCATCACACTACATATTTTGTCTTAAATCATGAACATGATTTAAGGCTTTTTTTATTTTTAGGACTTGGTGATTTTTATTTTGGATGTAAGGAAGTCCTTTATTAGCATACTTATTAAAATGGTTGGAATTTATTCAGTTAAGTTTTTTAAAGCAGTTGTCTAAAGGACAATTTACATAGGGAATTGTCCTTTTTTGTCCAATAGCTCTTGTCTATAAGACAAAGTTTTAAGAGCAGCCAAGAGTTTTGTCCAATAGCCCCCACCGATTGGACATTTTTTTGATAATCTGAGGAAGATTGTCCAATAGAGAGGTTCTATAAGACAAAATTTAAGAGCAGCCAAGAGTTTTGTCCAATAGCCCCCGCCTATTGGACATTTTTTTGATAATCTGAGGAAGATTGTCCAATAGAGAGGTTCTATAAGACAAAATTTAAGAGCAGCCAAGAGTTTTGTCCAATAGCCCCCACCGATTGGACATTTTTTTGATAATCTGAGGAAGATTGTCCAATAGAGAGGTTCTATAAGACAAAATTTAAGAGCAGCCAAGAGTTTTGTCCAATAGCCCCCGCCTATTGGACATTTTTTTGATTATCTGAGGAAGTTTGTCTAATAGAGAGGTTCTATAAGACAAAATTTAAGAGCAGCCAAGAGTTTTGTCCAATAGCCCCCCGCCTATAGGACATTTTTTTGATAATCTGAGGAAGATTGTCCAATAGAGAGGTTCTATAAGACAAAATTTAAGAGCAGCCAAGAGTTTTGTCCAATAGTCCCCACAGATTGGACATTTTTTTGAAAATCTGGGGAAGTTCGTCCAATAGAGGGGTTCTATAAGACAATATCTCTCCAAAACCAGAAACAATCTCCGCCCTAAAAATGTAACCGCCTAACTACAGAATATTTTAACAATACCGTATATATATGCAAAATTTTGTCGAGTTGAGTCATCGGTATGAAAGCGGTTAAAATAGGTAGTATAACAGGCAAAGGGGAGAAAAGAGATGACAAAGAAACTATCAATTATTGGAATGCCAATGGACTTAGGACAAATGAGACGGGGAGTAGATATGGGGCCTAGTGCCATCCGTTACGCGGGAATTAATGAGCGCCTAAAGCCTTTATTTGAAGAAATACATGACTGGGGCGATATCCCAGTTGGCAGACCAGAAGTCGTCATCGATAAAGAATCCAATCTTAGAAACTTAGATCTTGTAGCAGAAAAAAGCGCGTTGCTTGCCGAAAAGGTTGATGAAGCAATTCAATCTGGTTCCTTTCCACTCGTACTAGGAGGAGACCATAGCATTGCTATTGGAACATTAGCCGGTGTTTCTAAACATTATCAAAACCTGGGAGTCATCTGGTATGATGCGCATGGAGATTTAAATACAGCTGAAACAAGCCCATCAGGAAATATCCATGGTATGCCCCTTGCCGTAAGCATAGGCTTAGGTCACCCGTTATTAACCGAAATTGGCGGATATAATCCAAAAGTAAAACCAGAGAATATTGTCATTATTGGTGCAAGATCACTAGATGATGGAGAAAAGGAATTAATTAAGGAAAAGGGCATTAAGGTTTATACCATGCATGAAATAGATCGATTAGGCATGACAAAAGTGATGGAAGAAACGATTGCTTACCTAAAAGAAAAAACAGATGGTGTTCATCTATCACTTGATTTAGATGGCTTAGACCCAAATGATGCTCCAGGAGTAGGAACCCCAGTTATTGGAGGGATCAGCTACCGCGAGAGCCATCTGGCCATGGAAATGCTTGAAGAGGCAGGCGTGATTACTTCTGCAGAATTTGTGGAAGTAAATCCAATCCTGGATGAGAAAAATAAAACAGCCATTTGTGCTGTAGAGCTAATGGGATCACTATTTGGTGAAAAATTATTATAAAAAAAGAAAGCTGCATACTAAACTATGCAGCTTTAACTATCCTACTGGGCCAATAATAGATGATATTTGTTAAGTAAGGAGTCAAGCTTCTTGCTTGCCTCAATTACTTTTTGATTGGACAGAGATGTTTCAGATGCCAATCGAATCATATTATTTCGTTGAATTTCTATTTCTTCTACTAATCCTCCTCGGTTTGAAGAAGACATCATCTTCCACCTCTTTCTATGTACATACTATCTTTTTCCCCTGCAAAAAAAACTTTAAACATATTTTGTCCCACATTAGTAAATTTTTGTTAATATTAAGGGTATTGAGAAGTTTTTCGTTTCAAAACGAAACCTTTTTGGCTGAAGTTCGTATATCGTATAGCGACAATGGAGCTGAGGAAACTTAATGGATACAATTGTGAAAAAAAGGATAAAACAGGTCATTAAAGGAGATCAAGATGCCTTTGGTGAGATCGTAGAAATATATAAAAACAGTATCTACCAGTTATGTTACAGGATGATTGGCAATCGTCATGAAGCAGAAGATCTTGCACAGGAAGCATTTATTCGTGCTTATGTGAACATACAGTCGTTTAACCAAAATTTAAAGTTTTCAACATGGCTTTTTAGGATTGCCACCAATCTTTGTATTGACCGTCTGCGCAAAAAGAAGCCAGATTATTATTTAGATGCGGAAGTCGCTGGAACAGAAGGTTTAACGATGTATTCGCAAATTTCCTCGGATTCTCCTTTGCCAGAGACCGAAGTAGAAAGTCTAGAGCTGCAGGAGACCGTTCAAAAGGAAATATTAAAATTGCCAGAAAAATATCGTTCCGCAATCGTCTTAAAGTATATGGAGGACATGTCCTTAAATGAAATAAGTGAAATCCTTGACCTCCCTCTTGGAACAGTTAAAACAAGAATTCATCGCGGCCGGGAAGCATTAAGGCAGCAATTACGATATGTATAATGAGGTGAAACATAAATGTGTCCAGAACAGATCATCGAACTCATGCATGATTACTTAGATGAAGAACTAGACCTAGATGAAGAAAAAATCCTAAGAGACCACCTCAAAAGCTGTAAAGAGTGTGAAATGATCTTTAATGAATTAAAAAAGACAGATGTGTTTGTTAGAGGCATTTCCCATATGCAGGCACCGCCTGACTTCACAGCAAATGTATTGGCCAAATTGCCGAAGGAAAAGAAAAAGGTGTGGATGCAGCGGTGGTTTACCAACCATCCTATGCTCACAGCAGCGTCTGTTTTTATTATTTTAATGATGGGAAGCTTGTTCTCCAGCTGGAGCCAGGATCAAGAATTCTCTGTCTCAAAGCAAAAGAATTTAGTGGTTAAAAATCATACGGTCATTGTTCCTAAAGGTGAAACCGTCAAAGGAGATGTCGTTGTTCACAATGGGAACGTGCGGATTGAAGGAGAAGTTAAAGGTGATGTCACCGTCATTAACGGAGAAAAATACTTAGCTTCTGCCGGTCATGTAACAGGACAAATAGAAGAAATAAATGAAGTTTTCGACTGGATTTGGTATCATATGAAAAAAACAGCTCAAGATGTAATGGATATTTTTGGCCAGCCTGAAACTAAATAAAAACAAATCACTCCACGGGGGTGATTTGTTTTTTTAACTACATACATATAATAAAGTTGTCTGGTGAATTTATGTTATAATAATTAAGTTGTATGAATTATATGTTGTTAGAAAGTTACGGAGGAACAAACAATGCAGTTTGCGGATCTCAGTATATGGAAGTATCTAGCTAGTATTGTTGATATTGCCCTCGTATGGTACGTCATTTACAAACTGATTAATGTGATAAGAGGTACAAAGGCAGTTCAATTATTAAAAGGAATCCTTGTTATTCTTCTTGTCAGGGTGGTCAGTGAGTGGCTTGGCTTAATTACGTTAAGCTGGATGATGCAACAGGCCATAAATTGGGGATTTCTTGCGGTTATCATTATCTTTCAGCCTGAGCTCAGGAGAGCCCTTGAACAATTAGGAAGAGGGCGATTCTTCTCGCGAAGCAGTACACAAGACGATGATAATCAGGAAAAAACAGTCGAAGCGATTGTTAAGGCAACAGATTATATGGCAAAACGCCGTATTGGTGCCTTAATTTCAATTGAAAGAGAAACGGGCATGAGTGATTACATAGAAACAGGTATACGATTAAATTCCAATATCTCTTCGGAATTGCTCATTAATATTTTTATTCCCAATACCCCACTTCACGATGGTGCGGTCATTATCCAAAAAAATAATGTGTCAGCGGCAGCATGCTATCTTCCCCTATCTGAAAGTCCATTTATCTCAAAGGAGCTGGGTACAAGGCATCGGGCAGCTTTAGGAATAAGCGAGGTCACCGATAGCTTAACCGTCATAGTTTCCGAGGAGACGGGAGGGATTTCACTGACAAGGAATGGAGAGCTTCATCGTGATTTAAAAGTGGAGGAGCTAAAAGAACTGCTGTCCAGTGAAATGATGATTCATAATAAAGCGAAACAGGCTTCTTCAGCTCGTTGGAACTGGAGGGGAAAACAAAATGGATAAATTGTTTGATAATCCTTGGTTTATAAAAATACTGGCCTTGTTATTGGCAGTCCTATTATATTCATCTATACCACATACTGGTCAAAAGTTAACGGATGTGAATGTTCCTGGAGAGCAAACAACAGAGACCATAAAGGATATTCCTGTAAAAGTTTATTATGATACGGAGAATTTAGTGGTTTCAGGGATACCGAACACGGTAGATGTAACCATTAAGGGCCCCATTACACATGTCCAATCGGCGAAGGCATTAAAAAACTTTGAGGTATATGTTGATTTAACAAATGCTAAGATTGGAAGGCAGAATGTAAAGCTCAAGATTCGAAACTTATCTGATAAATTAAAGGCAACTATGAACCCGGCAAGTGTGAAGGTGTCTGTGCAAGAAAAGATTTCGAAGGAATTCAGGGTCGAAGCAGAATTCGATGGCGGCCAAATAGAGGATGGATACTCAGCTGGTCTTCCTGAGGTTGAGCCTAGAAAAGTAAAAATTACCGGCGCTAAAAGTGACATTGACAGAATTACTTACGTAAAAGCCACTCTTGATGGTACTGGAAAACTAAAAGCAACCATTTCAAAACAAGCTCAAATTCAAGTACTGGATAAAAAGTTAAATAAGTTGGATGTAACGGTTGATCCTGAAACGGTTCAAGTGACGATTCCAATAAAGTCGAACAGCAAAACGGTTCCGATCAATATTGTAAAAAAAGGAACTGCTCCGGAAGGGATTACGGTTGAATCGATTGAGTTAGACGAAACAGAAGCCAAAATTACTGGAAGTGAAGAGGTCTTAAAAGATACAGACAGTGTACGGGTGGAAGTCGACTTAAGTAAGATTACGGAAAACACTACACTTACCCTGCCAGTGATTATTTCAAATGGAGTGACGAAGGTCACCCCTCAGTTAGTAAAAGCAACTGTAGTGGTGAAGAAAGTGGAGCAACAAAAACCAGCTGTAGAACAAACAACGGCCACGGATCAAGAAAAAACGGTCTTGGGCATACCTTTAACACTTCAAGGCTTAGCTGATAATTTTAAAGCCGAAGTAACTGATCCCACAAGTCAGACTGTTAATTTACAAGTGAATGGACCAGCTGAGTCTGTAACAGGGCTGGGACCTAGTGATTTCACAGTTTTTATCGACTTGACCGGCTTGAGCGAAGGGACCCATGATGTCGAAATCCAAGTAAAAGGGCCAAAGGATGTCCAATGGACGCCTGACAAATCCACCGCAAAAATAACTATTACTAATAATGCCTAATTTATAGCATTACACATGTTGAAGGAGAGATTTTTTAAGATGGGTAAATATTTCGGTACCGATGGGGTACGTGGAGTAGCAAACAGCGAATTAACACCGGAAATGGCCTTTAAATTAGGCCGATACGGCGGTTATGTATTAACAAAGGATAAGGATCGCCCTAAAGTACTAATTGGCCGTGATACCCGTATCTCAGGTCATATGTTAGAAGGAGCACTAGTAGCTGGGTTACTATCAATTGGAGCAGAGGTAATGCGTTTAGGCGTCATCTCAACCCCGGGGGTATCCTATTTAACCAAAGCATTAGGAGCTCAAGCGGGTGTCATGATTTCTGCTTCACATAATCCTGTTGCAGATAATGGAATTAAATTCTTTGGTCCAGATGGTTTTAAGCTGTCTGATGAGCAAGAGTTAGAAATCGAGAACTATATTGACCTACCGGAAGACCAGCTGCCAAGACCAACCGGGGCAGAACTTGGTCAGGTGATGGATTATTTTGAAGGCGGTCAAAAGTACCTGCAATACCTAAAGAATACAGTAGATGAAGACTTCTCAGGCATCCATATTGCCTTGGATTGTGCCCACGGAGCAACAAGTGCGTTAGCAAGCCATTTATTTGCAGACCTTGACGCGGATTTATCGACAATGGGAGCATCACCAAATGGATTAAACATTAATGCTGGAGTCGGATCAACCCACCCAGAAGCACTTGCAGCTCTTGTGAAGGAAAAAGGTGCTGATGTAGGTCTTTCTTTTGACGGTGATGGGGATCGTTTAATTGCAATAGATGAAAAAGGTAATATTGTCGATGGCGACCAAATCATGTACATCTGCGGAAAGTATATGAAAGAGCAAGGCCGTTTAAAACATGGGACGATTGTTTCAACAGTAATGAGTAACCTTGGTTTTTACAAAGCCCTTGAAATTCATGGAATCCACAGTGTACCTACAGCAGTAGGAGATCGTTATGTGGTAGAAGAAATGAAAAAAAGTGGTTTTAACCTTGGCGGTGAGCAATCAGGACACATCATTTTCCTAGACTACAACACAACAGGTGATGGGTTATTATCAGGATTGCAATTAGTGAATATTATGAAGGTAACCGGGAAGCCATTATCAGAGTTAGCGGGTGAAATGAAAAAGTATCCGCAAAAACTTGTTAACGTACGAGTAACGGATAAAAACCATGTGACCGATAATGTAAAGGTAAAGGCTGTAATCGAGCAGGTTGAAGCGGAGATGGAAGGAAACGGAAGAATTCTTGTTCGTCCAAGTGGAACAGAACCACTCGTTCGCGTCATGGCAGAAGCAGCAACAGAGGAACTTTGTGAATCTTTTGTGAACCGGATTGTTGATGTTGTTAAAGAAGAAATGGAATTAAAGGAATAAACGATACAACGAATATCGTACTACCTAAAAAAAACTTTTTTAGCGGTATGGTATGTCTTCTTTTATGCATAAGGGAACAGATTCGTTCTCTTATGCATATTTTATAAGGAAAGTTGTGAATCATTTTTTGGCGTTTAAGTTTTTAGTTGACGGGCGATTGACAAATCATGTAAGATTAGTGTGCTTGTGTCTTAAAGCGAAGCTTTGGAAGGAGGATAGAGGTAGAAGCTAGGAAAAACTAAAAGCGCCTGGACTAATCAGAAGAGAGTTGATTAGTTGACGAGGAGGAGGATTATCGAATGTTCGGCGGATACCTCCCGGTTGCCTGCACACAACCGAAAAGTTCTTCTTTAAAACCTAGAGGCAACTCTATGCACAAAGAGAAGAATATGCGCATACTAACTGTAATGTTTAGAAAGGTATAGACAGATACCTTAATCAAAAGCAGAGATAAGGGGGCAAGCACTGCCTCCAAAAGCATTCTTGCCCCCTGATTCCAGGGAGGAAAAAGAAAATGTGTGGAATTGTTGGATATATTGGTCAAAACGACTCGAAAGAAATTCTTTTAAAAGGCTTAGAAAAGCTTGAGTATAGAGGGTATGATTCTGCAGGCATCGCTGTAAAGAATGAATATGGTGTTCATGTTTTTAAAGAAAAGGGCCGCATTGCGGATTTACGTGAAATTGTCAATGAAGAGGTAAAAGGCAATATGGGAATTGGTCATACTAGATGGGCGACACATGGTGTTCCTAGTAAGACAAACTCCCATCCACATCAAAGTGCGTCAAGCCGTTTTACACTTGTTCACAACGGTGTAATCGAAAACTATGAGCTCTTAAAGCGTGAGTACTTAGCAGGTGTACCATTCAGAAGTGAAACAGACACAGAAGTTGTCGTTCAACTGATTGAGCTATTTGTTCAAGAGGGCTTAGAGGTGATTGAGGCATTTCGTAAAACGTTATCCCTATTACATGGATCATATGCCATTGCGCTTTTAGATGAAGAAGACAGTGAGACTATTTATGTTGCTAAAAACAAGAGCCCGTTGCTTGTAGGCCTTGGCACTGACTTTAATGTTGTGGCAAGTGATGCCATGGCAATGCTTCAAGTGACCAATCAATATCTTGAATTGATGGATAAGGAAATTGTCCTTGTAACGAAGAATGAAGTGACCATTCAAAACCTAAATGGGGATATTATTAGCCGTCAGCCCTATACAGCGGAACTTGATGCAAGTGACATTGAAAAGGGAACTTACCCGTACTATATGTTAAAAGAGATTGATGAACAGCCATTGGTTGTGCGTAAGATCATTCAAACCTATCAAAATGAGCAAGGGGCATTGACCGTTGACCCTGACATCATTCATGCTATGAATGAATCTGACCGTGTCTACATTATTGCAGCTGGAACATCCTATCATGCTGGGTTGGTTGGAAAGCAGTTTATTGAAAGCATTGCAAAACTGCCAGTTGAAGTCCATATTGCAAGTGAATTTGTTTATAATATGCCGCTTCTGACCAAGAAGCCGTTGTTTATCTTCATTTCACAAAGCGGTGAAACTGCTGACAGCCGTGCTGTCCTTGTAAAAGTGAAAGAGTTGGGTTACCGTACCTTAACCATCACAAATGTACCAGGGTCAACGTTGTCACGTGAAGCAGATTATACACTGTTATTGCATGCAGGTCCGGAGATTGCTGTTGCTTCCTCCAAAGCCTATACAGCACAGTTGGCTGTGTTAGCTATTTTAGCGGAGGTAACTGCCAAGAGCCAAGGAATTTCGGTTGATTTTGACTTGATCCATGAACTGGGTATTATTGCAAATGCAATGGAAGTACTTTGTGACTCAAAGGAGCTAATTGAGCAAATCTCAAGAGAGTTCTTATCTGTTACACGCAATGCCTTCTTCATTGGCCGCGGGGTTGATTACTACGTGGGACTTGAAGGTGCCTTGAAACTTAAGGAGATTTCCTATATTCAAGCAGAAGGTTTTGCTGGCGGGGAGCTAAAGCATGGTACGATTGCATTAATTGAAGAGGGCACACCTGTTATTGCCCTTGCTACGCAAGCGAGCGTCAACTTAAGTATTCGTGGAAATGTGAAGGAAGTTGTAGCGCGCGGAGCAAACCCATGCATTATTTCAATGGATGGTCTAAACATGGATGAAGATAGTTTTGTCATCCCAGAAGTACATGAAGTATTAACACCGCTTATCTCTGTTATACCATTGCAATTACTTGCCTATTACGCTGCCTTACACCGTGGTTGTGATGTCGACAAACCACGAAATCTTGCAAAATCAGTAACGGTTGAGTAAAAGGATTATGATAAGGCTGGAGACGAATCATACTTGATTCATCTCCAGCCTTTTTTGTTTTTTTTGAAAAAGTAAATGTTGTCAACAACCACAGTGACAAAATGAAATTTAGTATCAATTGATGAAAGGATGAAAGCGTTTTAATATTAAGCTAGAAAGATAAAAAATATCAAGTGGGGGGAAACCTGATGAGTGAAACAGTTAAAGTGAAGTCAGAAGTAAACGGGACAAACGTGACTGCTAAAGAAAAATCAGATGCAAAAGTTAAAATACAGAAATTCGGAAGTTATTTAAGCGGAATGGTCATGCCAAATATCGGTGCCATTATTGCTTGGGGTCTAATTACCGCATTATTTATTCCGACCGGATGGCTTCCTAACAAGGATCTCGCTACACTAGTAGGCCCAATGATTACCTACTTATTGCCATTATTAATCGGTTTTACCGGTGGTCGTATGGTGGGCGATATCCGTGGTGGGGTTGTCGGTGCGACAGCAACCATGGGTGTGATTGTCGGATCAGATATCCCGATGTTCTTAGGCGCGATGATTATGGGGCCGCTTGGGGGATTTGTCATTAAGAAGTTCGACCAACTGATTGAGGGAAAAATTAAGTCAGGATTTGAAATGTTAGTGAATAACTTTTCAGCGGGTATTCTTGGAGGCGCTTTAACACTGCTAGCCTATAAAGGTGTTGGCCCTGTCGTTGAAGCATTAAGCAAATTTTTAGCATCTGGAGTTCAGTTCATCGTCGACCATAACATGCTCCCACTTGCTAACATATTTATTGAACCAGCAAAAGTACTATTCTTAAATAACGCCATTAACCACGGTATTTTAAGTCCAATGGCCATTGAGCAAGCATCAAAAGCAGGAAAATCCATTCTATTCTTACTAGAAACAAACCCTGGTCCCGGACTAGGTATCTTACTTGCTTTCTGGTTATTTGGTAAAGGGACAGCGAAACAAACGGCACCAGGTGCTGTGATTATTCACTTCTTAGGCGGTATCCACGAAATTTACTTCCCATACATCCTAATGAAGCCAATGTTAATTTTTGCTGCAATGGCCGGTGGTGTAAGTGGAGTATTCACATTTAGTGTGCTTCACGCTGGACTTGTCGCTGCACCATCACCAGGCAGTATCTTCGCATTACTTGCGATGACACCAAAAGGTGGATATTTTGCAACTCTTGCCGGTGTTATTGTGGCAACAGGCGTGTCCTTTGCAGTAGCCTCATTGATTTTAAAAACAAGTAAGGCAACTGCTGAGGAGGATTTATCTTCTGCAGCAGTGAAGATGGAAGCAATGAAGGGGAAGAAAAGTTCAGTATCTTCCGTTTTAACCACGCAAGATGAAATCAAGCCTGAAAATGTAAACAAAATCGTCTTCGCATGTGATGCGGGTATGGGATCCAGTGCAATGGGGGCCTCCATTTTAAGAAAAAAGGTGCAAAAGGCGGGCATAGATATGACGGTTACCAATACCGCTATCAATAATTTACCTGTCGATGCGGATGTGGTTGTGACTCATAAGGATCTAACAGACCGAGCAAAAGCTAAATTACCAAATGCTAAGCATATCTCAGTTGAAAACTTTTTAAACAGCCCTAAGTATGATGAGTTAGTCAATAGCCTTAAAAAATAATTATAAAAGGGCCTGCACCTAATCATGTGCTAGGCTCTTTATTTTAATCATGTCAACAATACAAGGGACTAAATCATAAATAGCTTTTATTGTGTAAGGGGGTTCGTGAATTTACAATTAATATTGTAAGGATCAAATTTTAATTTTGACAACAACATCCGTTTCAAGGAACGCGGTCGTCCCATAAGGAAGGTGAGAAATGTATATTTCGGCAAGAGAGCGACAAATTCTTGAAGTCCTATTAAAGACCCCGAATGAAACAACCGTGAAAGACCTGGCAGAGTTCATTGGTGTTAGCGGCAGAACGATCCATAGAGATTTAAAAAACATAGAAGATATTCTTGAAGAATACAACCTGTTATTACAAAAAAAATCGGGGGTTGGTGTCCAAATAACGGGCGAACAAAATAACATTAGAGAACTGGAACTTTATTTGTTTAATCTCTCACATAAAGAATATACGCCAGATGAACGACAAACCATTATGCTGTGTGAACTTTTAGAAACAAGCGAACCTGTAAAACTTCTTGCACTTGCCTCAGACTTAAATGTAACAATTGCAACGGTAAGCTCTGACCTAACTAAGCTGGAAGAGAGGTTAAAAACGTATGGATTAACCCTGATTCGAAGGAGAGGCTACGGTGTTGAAATCGAGGGGGAAGAAAGTGCAAAAAGAAGGGCAATGAGTCAGTTGATTTCGGAATACCTGGATGAATCTGAGCTCCTTTCTTTAACACGGGATAATATCCAACAGAGGTCGACTCAGCAAATTCATAGCATTTCTGAAAGATTAATGGGACTGGTTGAAAAAAAGAAATTGGTGATTGTTGAAAATATCGTTAATTCGATTGTTCAAGAACTGCCATTCTCAATGGCCGATAGTGCTTATATAGGTCTTGTGGTTCATTTAGCACTGGCTGTAGAAAGGATCCAAAAAGGAGAAGGAATTAATATCAATTTTTCCTATTTGGAGGACCAGAAGGTTACAAAGGAATACACATTTGCAGAGAAAATAGTATCACAATTAGAACGGGTATTTACTATTAGTATACCGGAAGCGGAGATTGCTTATATTACCATGCACTTAAAGGGTGCAAAACTAAGACATGAAAATGAACATTCAATCGAGGATACAAGTTTACTGGCAGCTATAAAAACGAAAAAGCTGGTCGAAATAGTAGGGAAGCTAGCAGGAATGGATTTATCAACAAATCGCTCACTTTTTGAAGGTCTAAGTGTGCATCTAAAGCCAGCAATCTATCGTATAAAGCAAAAGATGGGCATCAGTAACCCTTTGTTGGAAAAGATTAAAAAGGATTATGCCGATTTATTTGAGCTTGTGAAACAAGCGGTAAACCAGGTATTCCCTGAGTTTTATGTTCCCGATGAGGAAACGGGCTATCTAGTCCTGCACTTTGGGGCAGTATTAATGGGCAGCAAAGACCTTGGCAATTTTAAAACCCTAGTGGTCTGTTCGAGTGGAATAGGTACCTCTAAAATGCTGGCAACTAGATTACAAAAAGAGTTTCCTGAGTTGAGGTTCATCCAAAACGTCTCGGTAATGGAATTTCAGAAAATGGATAAGACCGATTATCAACTTGTTATCTCTACTATCCCTATCCCTGATTATAACGGGGACTATATAGTGGTCAATCCCTTCTTAAATAAGGATGAAATAGAAAAAATCCGCTCCTTTATGAATGAATACAAATTTGTAAATAGTTCAGAAATGCAACTTCCGGTGACGTTCAAGAGCCAAAAGTCTACTTCCAAATTAATTGAAGAGATGAAAACGATCAAAGAGTATGCAGGAACGATTGCAGCCATTCTAGAGGGATTTGATTTAACCGAATTAGGTAATGAAACTGTAAAAGAACTTTTAAACGTGACCTGTCAAAAGGAAATTCAGCAACAAAGAATCATTGACGTCGAAAAGGTTGTGGATGCCATTCTTGAAAGAGAAGGACTTGGAGGGATTGGTATTCCCGAAACAGCCATGGCGTTATATCATGCGCGATCCCCATATGTCATTCAGCCGATTTTTACGATCACGACACTAAATAAGCCGATAAGAGTTTTCGGTATGGATGGTGTAGAAATGAACATGGAATGTCTTATCTTGCTTTTATCACCTGCCAATGCATCAGAACAGATGTTAGAGGTATTGAGTTTTTTAAGTTCATTGTTAATTGAAAGCGAAGAGAATAGTAATGTTTTTCAATCTGCTATCAAGGAAAAAATAGCCGGATTGTTAACAGACAGACTGGGACAATTTTTTAATCATAAATTAACGGAATTAAGGAGTGTAGAAGGATGACAAAGTCTATCTTAGCAAAAGAAAATATTCGATTAAACACAATCGTAGATTCTAAGGAGGAAGCGATTCGATTAACAGGCGGAATTCTTGTAGAAAAAGGTTATGTGGATGCTGACTATATTGAAAAAATGCTTGAAAGAGAACAATTAACGTCTACTTATATGGGTAATTTTGTCGCTATTCCACATGGTACCGAGGATTCCAAGTCATTTGTAAAGGAATCTGGCATATCATTTGTTCAAGTTCCACAAGGGGTGGACTTTGGAGCTGGAAATATGGTTAAGCTTCTGATTGGCATTGCCGGAAAAGATAATGAACACCTAGATATTCTATCTAATATTGCCATTGTTTGTTCTGAAGAAGAAAACATCGAGAAGCTTGTCTCTGCCAGATCAGCGGATGAGATTTTGGCCATCTTTGAAGATGTCAATTAAGTCAATCGAAGCCATCATGCCGAAGTAATTAAGGATAAGCCGTGAACCTTTTCACCATTAACCTTTTTTGTTAGAAGTGCTGTATATTCAATTTTCTTTGAGAAACAATAGGTTTGTCCTAGTATGTGTGACAAATCTCACTTTACTCTTTATTGAATGCAGTGATTCAGTGCCTTACTATAGATAGGGTACTAAAACAAAGAAGGGATGAGAGCAAATGGCTCAATCTAATATAAAGGTAGCTGTACAAAAATTCGGCAACTTCCTAAGTTCGATGGTTATGCCGAATATATCAGCTTTCATAGCGTGGGGGTTAATCACGGCCTTATTTATACCAACAGGTTTCTTTCCGAATGAAAGCCTTGCCAAAATGGTCGGCCCAATGGTTACATACTTACTTCCGCTTTTGATAGGTTACACGGGAGGTAAGCTTGTACATGACCAACGCGGAGGAGTAGTTGGGGCAATTGCAACAATGGGTGTTATTGTCGGAACAGATATTCCAATGTTCTTAGGCGCCATGATCATGGGACCGTTCGGCGGTTGGGTAATTAAGAAATTTGACCAATCTGTTGAAGGGAAAATTAAAGCGGGCTTTGAAATGCTTGTCAATAACTTTTCAGCAGGTATCCTAGGTGGATTGCTGGCAATCCTATCTTTCTTAGCAATTGGTCCAGCCGTGGATGTATTTACCGGATGGCTTGTTGCGGGTGTTGATTGGCTGGTAAGCACAGGTTTATTGCCATTAACAAGTATCATTATTGAACCTGCCAAAATTCTGTTCTTAAATAATGCGATTAACCATGGTGTATTATCACCAATCGGTGTTGAGCAAGCAAAAAACACAGGAAAATCATTATTGTTTCTTCTTGAAGCAAATCCAGGACCTGGTATCGGAATCCTTTTAGCGTACTGTATTTTTGGAAAAGGTACAGCGAAACGAACAGCACCTGGAGCTGCCATTATTCAATTCTTTGGTGGAATTCATGAAATCTACTTCCCTTATATCTTAATGCGCCCAATGTTGTTCCTAGCAGTTATTCTAGGTGGAATGAGCGGCGTATTTACATTAGTCCTTTTAGGCGGTGGATTACTTGCTCCTGCATCACCGGGTAGTATCCTTGCTATTATGGCAGTTACCCCGCATCATGCAGGCACGTATCTTGCCAACCTGGCAGGGGTGCTGGTAGCAGGAATTGTTTCGTTTGTTGTTTCATCGTTTATTCTTAAAACGGGCAAACAACAAGAGGAAGATATCGAAGTAGCTGCCAAAAAAATGCAGGAAATGAAAGGAAAGAAGAGTTCTGTATCGAATGTCTTTTCTGCCACTTCCGTTACAATGCCTGAAACTGTAAATAAAATTGTGTTCGCTTGTGATGCAGGAATGGGTTCAAGTGCAATGGGTGCATCCTTGCTGCGTAAAAAGGTAAAAGAAGCTGGATTAAATATTTCGGTTACTAATACAGCGATTAGTAACTTGCCAGCTGATGCTCAAATTGTTGTTACACAAGAAGAGCTAACACCTAGAGCACAGAATAAGCTACCAAATGCCTACCATATTTCAGTGGATAATTTCTTATCAAGTCCAGAATATGATAAATTAATTAACCAGCTTAAAAACCCGGAAACGGCTGAACTTCAAGAATTGGTAGACGATGCGGAAGCAAATGTTCCTGATGGAAAAAATCAAGCGGATGATGCATTACTTCTTGAGGAGAATATCTTCTTAAATCAGTCTTTCACGACAAAAGAAGAGGCGATTCGTTTTGCAGGAAGAGCGTTGGTGAAGGCGGGATACGTAAAAGAAAGCTATATCGATGCTATGATCGCAAGAGATGAAATGACGTCAACTTATATGGGGAATGATGTAGCAATTCCGCACGGAACCGAAGATGCGAAAAAGGATGTCTTAAATTCCGGGTTTACCGTATTACAAGTACCAGATGGTGTCGACTTTGATGGCCAAAAGGTTCGATTAATTTTTGGTATTGCCGGAAAAGATGGCACACACCTTGAAATCTTATCTGGAATTGCCGTTACATGCTCAGATATGGAAAATATTGAAAAATTAGTGGAAGCAAAATCAGCAAGAGAAATTATCGACATTTTAAATGATAAATAAACATCAGATCGTTTGTGAATAGAAAAGCTGTTCTGCTGCTTTTCTATTCACTTTTTTAGAAAATGCCTCCATCCTCATTCATCATCCTTACAAATCGGTAAGTTCTCATATTGTTACGATCACAGAAACGAGCTGGTACCATGTATATAACAAATAGGGAAAAGGCAATTATTGAATTACTCGTTAAAACATCTGGAAAACAAACAGCAGCATCTCTGGCGAACCACTTAAATGTAAGCGGCCGTACCGTTCACCGTGATCTAAACGGGGTAGAAAAGATACTTCAGACGTTTGGTCTTCACTTAATCCGTCATTTGGAAACAGGGCTTAGGATTGAGGGGAAGAACGAGAATATCTTTCGGTTAGTACAGAAGGTAATGAGTATGGTTCCAATCGATCAAACTCCGGAAGAGAAGAAATTGCAGCTGTTGATTGTCTTGATGCAAGAGGATGCCTTTAAAATTCAAGCTTTAGCAATGGAACTCGGTGTTAGTAACGCAACGATAACGAACTATATTGAGGAATTGACGGAATGGTTAAGCCCATTTAATGTGACAATTACCAGGAAAAGAGGAGTTGGCGTTGATCTTACGGGATCAGAGTCAGCTAAACGAAAAGCGCTGGCTAGCTACTTTTTGTTGTATTTTTATGAAGAGTTAATTGAGAGTTTATTTTTAGTAGAAAACGGAAAATATACTCAAGAATTAATGGTGAACTACTTTGTTCCTGAATACATGGTTGTGATTGATCGACTAGTAAATACGATATTTAATCGTACAGAGCAGCGGTTAGCCGATAATGATTATATCGGACTTATTGTACATATAGGTATAACCATGCAACGGACCGATGCTCTTTTCCTGCTTGAAGAAGAGACAGGGTCTATGAATAACCTGCTGACCGAATATAACCTGATTAAAGAAATATGCGGGCGGCTTGAAGAAGCCTTCTCAGTAACATTTAGGGAACAAGATCTGATTTATTTGGCTGGGATCTTGAAGGGATCTAAGCTTCAGTCGGTAGATGTTGTGCCTTATGACAGCCTTGTTCTAAGTAAAATGGTAAAGACCCTTATACAGGATGTTTCATCACAGTTACATATCGATCTCACGAATGATTTTTCCTTGTATCAAGGGCTCTTAGCTCATATGGAACCATCCCTGTATCGAATCAAACAACAAATGGGATTGTTTAATCCTTTAAAGGAGGAAATAAAACAGAAGTATCCTTTTCTGTTTTTGGCGGTTAAAAATAGTGTTGAAAAGCAGTTTACCGATATTGATTCTATCCCAGATGATGAAATTGCCTTTATTGTCCTTCATTTTGGGTCTGCCTTAGTGATGCGGGAAGAGAAATTATCAATAAATGCATTAGTTGTCTGTCCAACAGGAATTGGGACATCCAAAATGTTAGCTAGCAGGATAAAAAAAGAGATTATGGGTATTGACCATATTGAAATAAAATCATTAAAAGAAATTCAGGATCAAACAAAATTGAAAAGGTTTGATCTCATCATTTCGACCGTAAAGCTTCCTTTTCTAGACATTGATTATCTTTTGGTTTCTCCACTTTTAACAGAGGAGAACATTCTCACCATTAGGAACTTTTTAAAAAATAACCTAAAAAAGGTAACGGAAAAAAGAAATTATCTACCCCCGTCAGATACAAAAGCTTCATCAACGGGTGTTAAACCAAATGGAACTATTTATGAAGTGTTACACCTGCTGAAGGATGTACAAAAAAGTATTGAGGCTCTATTAACTAATTTCAAAGTGTATCAACTGCAACAGGTAAAGGATCATGAAAAAGTGCTGGCAGAAATGGTCCTTACGATTCAAAAACAAAAGCTTTTAAACTCGGCAATAGATGTGCTAGCCTCGTTAAGGGAGCGGGAAAGAAAGGGCGGCCTGGGTATACCGGGTACAGGAATGGGCCTTTTCCATTGCAGAGATAAGAATATTCATGAACTTATTTTTCAAATCTCGCCTTTACAGGAACCGATTATGGTTAAAGGCATGGACGGAAAGGATATGTCCATGAAAACCTTGCTATTACTGCTCGCTCCTGAGGAATTAAGTGTGACAGAGCAGGAAATAGTAAGCTTGATTAGCACAAGTTTGATTGAAAACCAAGAAGCCATTATGATTTTTTCATCAGCAAATGAGCAAGTGATTCGTGCAAAATTAGAGGCGATTTTTTTACATTATCTCCAAACAAAAATTATAAAGGAATGATAAGAATGGAACTAGCAGTTCATTTTGGAGCAGGGAACATAGGAAGAGGATTTATTGGGGCGCTTTTTTCACAGTCTGGCTATCATGTTACCTTTGTGGATATTGCCGATCAAATCATTAATCAATTAAATGAGGAAAAACAATACCAAGTAAAATTAGCCACGGCTGAACAAGAAAGTATGACGATCAAGAATGTTTCCGGATTAAATAATATGACGCAAGAAAGTGATGTAATCGAAGCCATCAAACAAGCTGTCTATCTAACTACTGCGATTGGACCGAATATTCTTCCGCATATTGCACCGTTAATTGCTAAGGGATTGGCCGAAAGAGTAAAGAATAATGATGAAAAACTGTATGTAATAGCATGCGAGAATCAAATTTCGGCTACTGACTTACTAAAAGGATATATCTTTGAACATTTAGATAGTGAAACGAAGGAGAAATTAGAGGGTAAAGTATACTTCTTTAATTCGGCAGTTGACCGAATCGTTCCCCTTCAAAACAATCAAGGATCACTTGATGTGTTGGTAGAACCTTATTATGAATGGGTAGTAGAAACCAGTGAAAACATTCCACCAGTTGAAGGAATGAAAATGGTCGCTGATCTTGCTCCTTTTATTGAACGGAAATTATTCACCGTAAACACAGGTCATGCCGTGATTGCGTATTTGGGATATCTAGCGAAGAAGTCCACGATTGATCAAACATTAGCAGATGAGGAAATCGTCAAACAGGTACAAGTAACGCTAGGCGAAACAGGTGCCTATCTCATTCATCAATATGGTTTAAATCCAGAAGAACATGGTCAATACATCGATAAGATTATTCATCGTTTCCAAAACGCTTATTTAAATGATGATGTGACTAGAGTAGGACGCTCGCCACTCCGTAAGCTTGGTCCTAATGATCGTCTCGTACGTCCTGCTGTTGAAGCAAATAAAGCCGGACTTTCATACACGAACCTTGCAAAGGCAATTGCGTCCGCTTTGCTGTTTGATTACCAAGAAGACCCAGAAGCTGTAAAGCTGCAAGCTATGATCAAGGAAAACGGACTCCCAGCTGTCTTGAAAGAAGTGAGCGGCTTGGATGAGAATAGTGAAATTACAGTAGAAGTAATCAGGTATTATGATTTATTAAAGAAATAAAAGAAAGGGGTCAGTCCCTCGCTGCTTGTAAAGGAGCGGGAGGCTGATCCTTTTTTTGCTATTGAATAATAAAGATTTTCTCTTTAAGATAGTAGAAAAGTTGGTACAAAGGGGATTGAGTCATTTGGAACAAAAGATATTACCTGCTTCAGGGAATATGAAGGAATTTGAGAAATTCCTAAAAAGCCCATTTGAAATCGGTGTTTATTTAGATATGCACATTGCGCAGCTAAAAAATATTAACTTAATGGCAAAGCAGCACAATAAACAAATGATTTATCATGTTGATTTAATCCATGGAATTAAAAATGATGAATATGCAACCGAATATATCTGCCAAGAATTCAAGCCTTATGGATTAATTTCAACCAAGTCAAGTGTCATCCAAAAGGCAAAGCAAAAAGGTGTAGTTGCAGTGCAAAGGATTTTTTTAATTGATAGTCATGCACTTGAAAAAAGCTACAAGCTGATTGAAAAGACACAGCCAGATTATATTGAAGTACTTCCTGGAGCAATGCCTAAAATGATAACAGAAGTAAAAGAACGAGTGAAAACACCTATATTAGCTGGAGGACTCATTCGAACATCTGAAGACGTTTATGCAGCATTAGAAGCCGGTGCCTCTGGAATTACCACATCTAAAAAAGAGCTATGGAACCTATTTGCCAATTAGTTTTTAACTTTAATACTATTTTAATCATAAAAAGGCATTGACACCGCTTTCAACTTTGTACTATACTCGTCTTAAGTTAATATTTTGTGACGGAGATAAGGAGATTCACACAGAGACCCATTAATGGGTTCATTCTGTTGTGAATCTCTTTTTTTCGTTTACAGCCTAGACGTAACAGGAAAAATAATTTAAAAGAGAGAGGGAAAGAAAAAATGACACCATTCGTTGGGGAAATGATTGGAACAATGATTCTTATTGTGTTTGGCGCAGGAATTGGGGCTGGCTCTTCTTTAAAGAAGTCATATTCCAATAATGCGGGATGGATCGTAATTACAGTTGCTTGGGGACTTGCAGTAACAATGGGGGTTTTTGCGGTAGGTTCGGTTAGTGGAGCTCACTTAAACCCGGCTGTCACAATAGCCTTAGCACTAAATGGAGATTTTCCTTGGTCTGATGTGCCGTCCTATATTTTGGCACAAATGCTTGGCGCTATTTTAGGATCGGTGTTAATTTATTTAC
This sequence comes from Neobacillus drentensis, assembly GCF_021560175.1. Classification (GTDB taxonomy): domain Bacteria; phylum Bacillota; class Bacilli; order Bacillales; family Cytobacillaceae; genus Neobacillus; species Neobacillus drentensis_A. The sequence goes on from NZ_CP091110.1 coordinate 204,704, forward strand.
ATTACCTTCCTCACTGGAAGGAGACGGACGATCCTGCAACAAAGCTTGGGGTATTTGCGACAAGTCCTGCTATATCGCATACTTTTTCAAATCTATTAAGTGAAATGATTGGTACCTTTATCCTTGTTCTTGGTCTATTATTTATTGGAGCTAATAAATTTACAGAAGGATTAAATCCACTTGCAGTCGGTTTATTAATTGTGGTCATCGGGATGTCTTTAGGTGGGACAACTGGTTATGCAATCAATCCAGCTCGTGACCTTGGTCCGCGAATTGCTCACTTCTTATTGCCAATCAGTGGAAAGGGAAGTTCTAATTGGGGCTATTCATGGATTCCGGTTGTCGGACCGCTTTTAGGCGGCAGCCTTGGTGCAGTTTTTTATAAAACAGTCTTTTTAGGAAAAGCAACAGGGTCTCTTTGGATTGTATTAGGAATCAGTGTTGTGGTCCTATTACTTTCATTTGTAACTAGTAAAAAGCAGAGTTCTCTTAGAAGTCAGGCTAACCAAGTAGCTTAATAGTAAGATATTTTATAAATGGGGGAATTTATCATGGAAAAGTATATTTTAGCTTTAGATCAAGGTACAACAAGCTCAAGGGCTATTCTTTTTAATAAAAATGGAGAAATTGTTCATACTGCTCAAAAGGAATTTATACAGCACTTTCCGAAGCCAGGATGGGTGGAACATAACGCAAATGAAATTTGGGGTTCCATTCTTTCTGTCATAGCAGGTGTGCTCTCTGAGTCAGGCATCAAACCTGAACAGATATCTGGAATCGGCATCACCAATCAGCGTGAAACAACGGTTGTATGGGATAAGGAAACGGGAGAGCCTGTATACAATGCACTTGTTTGGCAGTCTCGCCAGACAAGTGAAATTTGTGAACAGCTGAAAGAGAAGGGATATAATGATCTTTTCCGTGAAAAGACAGGGCTTCTCATCGATGCCTATTTTTCCGGAACCAAAGTAAAATGGATTCTTGACAATATAGAAGGTGCGCGCGACAAAGCAGAGCAGGGCAAGCTTTTGTTTGGCACAATCGATACATGGCTGATTTGGAAGCTCTCCGGGGGCCGTGCCCATGTAACCGATTATTCTAATGCATCTCGTACACTCATGTTTAATATTTATGACCTTAAATGGGACGATGAATTATTAGAAATACTAGGGGTTCCAAAATCAATGCTTCCAGATGTACGCCCTTCATCAGAAGTTTATGCAAACACCGTTGATTACCATTTCTTTGGCAAAGAAATCCCGATTGCAGGAGTGGCAGGGGATCAGCAGGCAGCATTGTTTGGGCAGGCTTGTTTTGAAGACGGAATGGCTAAAAACACATATGGCACAGGCTGCTTTATGTTAATGAATACGGGAGAAAAAGCAGTTCGGTCTGAACATGGCTTATTAACTACCCTTGCCTGGGGATTAAATGGCAAAGTAGAATATGCACTGGAAGGTAGTATTTTCGTAGCAGGTTCAGCCATCCAATGGCTGCGTGACGGCTTACGAATGTTCAAGGACGCCAAAGATAGTGAGGAATATGCAAAAAGGGTTGAATCTACGGAAGGTGTGTATGTCGTCCCTGCTTTTGTTGGATTAGGAACACCTTATTGGGATAGTGATGTCCGCGGAGCTGTGTTTGGTTTAACAAGGGGAACATCGAAGGAACACTTGATCCGGGCAACGCTTGAGTCATTAGCCTATCAAACAAAGGATGTATTATCCGCAATGGAAGCAGATTCTGGAATAGAACTGAAAGCACTTCGTGTTGATGGCGGTGCTGTAAAAAATAACTTTTTAATGGAGTTCCAAAGTGATTTATTAAACGTCCCGGTTGAACGTCCGGTTGTAAACGAAACAACTGCATTGGGAGCTGCTTATTTAGCGGGACTGGCAGTCGGTTTCTGGGAAAGCCAAGAGGAAATCGCAAAACAATGGGCGGTAGACTGTAAGTTTGATCCAAAAATGACAGACGACAATCGAAACAATCTATATGATGGCTGGAAAAAGGCAGTTAAAGCTGCAATGGCCTTCAAATAATATTAGTTGTATCATGATGATTCAATATGTTAAGATAAACCTAAGTTAATATTTGTCAGGAGAAGTCGGAGAGACCACAAAAACATTATCGCAATTGGATAATGTATTTTGTGGTCTTTTTCTATTTCCATCCTATATTTCAATGCATATGTAAATTATAAGACACGTATTCGGGAGGAAGAGACGATGAAATTTTCAACCTTACATCGAGAAGAGATAGTCAATAAATTAAAAGGTGAAACATTTGATGTATTAGTTATTGGAGGCGGTATAACCGGCGCAGGGATAGCCTTGGATGCCGAATCACGTGGATTGAAAGCGGCTCTTGTTGACATGCAGGATTTTGCAGCGGGTACATCAAGCAGATCAACAAAACTCGTTCATGGCGGCTTACGATATTTAAAACAATTTGAAATAAAGATGGTAGCGGAGGTTGGAAAAGAACGGGCCATCGTTTATGAGAATGGTCCCCATGTAACGACACCAGAATGGATGTTATTACCGATCCACCAAGGGGGAACGTTTGGTAAGTTTAGTACATCCATCGGCCTGCGGGTTTATGATTTTTTAGCGGGAGTGAAAAAGCAAGAACGCAGAAAAATGCTTTCAGTTGAAGAGACACTTGCCAAAGAACCATTGGTGAAGAAATTAGGATTAAAGGGAGGCGGTTATTATGTAGAATATCGTACGGACGATGCCCGTCTGACGATTGAAGTAATGAAGGCTGCCGTTGAAAAAGGTGCCACTGCCAGCAATTATACAAAAGTAATGAAGTTGCTTTACAACAATGGAAAAGTGATTGGAGCACTTGTACAAGATCTGTTAACCGGTTATAAATACGAAATCCATGCAAAAAAGGTCGTCAATGCTGCCGGACCGTGGGTTGATAAGATCCGCGAAATGGATCAGTCAAAAAAAGGAAAAGTGCTGCAGCTGTCTAAAGGTGTCCACCTTGTGATTGATCAGTCACGCTTCCCTTTAAAACAAGCTATATACTTTGATACACCTGATGGCAGAATGGTATTTGCGATTCCTCGTGATGGTAAGGCGTATGTTGGAACAACTGATACTTTCTATAATGAGGATGCAGTAAATCCTAACATGACGGTTGCTGATCGGAATTATATTATCAATGCTATCAATTATATGTTCCCAGAAGTAAAGATAAGCGAGAATGATATTGAATCAAGCTGGGCAGGTGTTCGCCCGCTGATTTATGAAGAAGGAAAAAGTGCGTCTGAGATCTCTCGAAAAGATGAGATTTGGGAATCTGAATCAGGATTACTTACTATTGCTGGAGGGAAATTAACGGGTTATCGTAAAATGGCTGAAATTGTGGTTGATCGATTAGTAGCTATATTTCAATTAGAAGAATCAAGAAGTTTCTCACCTTGTCAAACAAAGCATCTGCCGATTTCTGGTGGAGATGTGGGAGGTTCAAGTAATTTTAATAGTTATGTTGCTAAGATGCTTAAAAAAGGAGAGGACGCTGGACTAACAAAAGCAGAAGCGGAACATTTATCGAGAATCTATGGCTCGAACGCAGCTGCTGTTTTTAACATTCTTAAGGAGAATGCAGCTGATGCAGTGAAATATAACTTACCGCTGCCTCTTTTTGCAAAATTAATTTATGGAATTGAACATGAAATGGTTGTAACACCAATTGATTTCTTTAACCGCCGTACTGGAGCTATTTTGTTTGATATTCAAACAGTGCAAAGGTGGAAAAATCAGGTGATTGCCTTCATGGCTGAGAAACTAAACTGGACGGAACAAGTTAAAAATAATTATTTACTATTACTCGAAAAAAATTTAACAGATGCTATGATCCCTTTAGATGAACAAGATGTACCACTTCGTGTAGTTAACGGGGACTAAATATTCCCTTTTCAATATGGCACATAAAAAACAATCCAGCTTCATAAAACTGGATTGTTTTTTGATCAAACTAGATTGCCCAATCCCCATTACGGAAAATGGGAACTATTGTACCATCTTGTTTAATGCCATCAATATTCATTTTGTCAGAACCAATCATGAAGTCGACATGAACAGTCGAAGTATTCATGCCATGTTTTAATAATTCCTCTTCACTCATCTTTGTACCACCTTGAATCGTAGTAGGATAAGCTGCCCCAATAGCTAAGTGGTTGGATGCATTCTCATCATATAGAGTAGTAAAGAATGTAATCCCAGATTGCGAAATAGGGGATGGGTCTGGAACGAGGGCAACTTCACCCAAGCCGGTTCCGCCTTCGTTATCAAAAACCAATTTCTTAATGGTCTCATCGCCTTTTTCAGCGGAAATATCAACGATCTTTCCGTCCTTAAAGTGTACCTCGATGCCTTCAATTAATGTACCAGCATAGCTAAGTGGCTTTGTACTGCGTACGACTCCATCCATACGGTGGGTATCAGGTGCGGTATAAACCTCTTCAGTCGGCATATTAGCGATAAATTCTTCCCCTTTTGGATTATGGCTTTCTGCGCTCATCCAAATATGATTTTTAGGCAGACCTAAAGTCAAATCTGTACCAGGGGCTGTGTAATGCAAAGCATCAAACTGAATCTCATTTAATTTTGCTGCTTTATCATTCAATGTCTGCTTATGTTCATCCCAGGCTGCTACTGGGTCATCCGCATAAACACGGCAGGTTTTGAATATTTGGTCCCAAAGGGCATCCACTTGTTCTTCCGAGGTGGCTAAGTCAGGGAAGACCTTAGCTGCCCAGCCAGCTCCGGCAGCCGAAGCAACCGTCCATTTTAAATCGTCATTTTGTGTCGCTACACGTTGAGCTTTGAAGGCCTTTCCGGCTTTATTTTGGTAGGCAGCAATTTTAGCAGGATCCACTTCATTTAATAAACCAGGATCACTTGAAACAATCGAAAGCCTGCTTACACGATGATTTAAAACATGGTCTTCAGATTCCTGAATTTCGTAGTCAGGGATGTTGGTTAATACTTCTACAGGTTGATGTAAGTAATTAAGTTTACTAATTTCATCATCAGACCATTTTATAATTACCTTTTCAGCACCTAGTGCATAGGCTTCTTTTGTGATATAACGTGCTAAAGGAGCTTGGTCAACAGTAATCGTCATTTTAACCCAATCGCCAGGCTGAACATTAATACCTTTGGCAACAAGTAATCTTGCATATTTATGTAGATTTTCTTCAAAGTTAGGCAGCACTTTGTTTCCCTCCATTCATTTACCATCAATAACTATACTAGCATAGTATGCGAAATTTTCCAGAAACTAAGCCCTATCTTTCCCATCATGAATTTGATTTTAAAAAAGGTCAGTCTTTCAGAGGTGAAGGGCTGACCTGTAATGGTCGAGATTTACCTGCTCTCGCTTGGTTTTTTATCTTTTTCCAGTAATACAATTAAACCTGGCAGTAAGATCCCTCTAATGAAGAAGGTATCAAGTAGGATTCCGACAGCAACAATGAAACCGAACACAAATAATAATTGAATCGGCTGGGTCATCAAGACGGCAAAAGTGGCAGCCAGGATGATCCCTGCGGATGAAATGACTCCGCCTGTGCTGGCAACAGCAATTTCCACTGCGTCCTTTACGGTATGTTTCTTTTGTTCCTCTTGGAATCTTGAGATTAGCATAATATTATAGTCAATTCCGAGAGCTACCAGGAAAACAAACGCATAAAGGGGAACGCGGTCACTGACAGTGCTGATATCAAAAAATAGACTGCTTAAAAACGTACCTAAACCTAGTGCTGCAAGGAAGGAAATTAAGATGGTCCCCATCATATAAATGGGCATCTTAAACGACTTGGTTAAGATAATTAACATGGCAAAAATTAAGATCGTCTCAAGCAGGACAATGACCAGTACATCGCGATTATTGGTCGCACGGTCATCCACTTTGGTAGCCGTTTCGCCTGCAAAATAAAGCTTTCCATCCAAACCACTGTTGTCGATTATTTTCCCGGATTTATTAATGACTTTTTCCATCGCATCGATGGTCGAAGTGAAATATGGATTTCCCTTAAAGGTCATGCTGTAGTTAATCACCTGTTGGTTCTCTGTTATCCCATTTACGCGGACACTGCTAACATGCGGCTGATCCGAGAGAACCTTTTTTACTTTCTCTTGTTGTTCGACAGTGACCGGCTTTGGTGATTCCAAAATAACGGTTGTTGGAGCCAGATCCCCTTTTTCAAACTTTTTCTCTAAAACCTCATAGCCTAATCGTGATGGCATATCTTTAGGGAAAGACTTCATGGTGTCAAATTCATATTTAAGATTAAACATATTACTTGCAGCTAAGAGAAGCAATATACCGATCGCAGCAACGGATAGACCAGGTTTATTGGCAACAAAACGGCCTGCTTTGCTCCAAAGGGAATGGTGGTTGATTGCCGAATCCCCGACCTTTGGAACTTTAGGCCAGAAGGACTTCCTGCCAAAGAGGGTAAACAAGGCCGGAACAAGTGTAATCGAAGCCAGCATAATAATTAGCATTGTAGTGGCGAAAGTAGGAGCAAAATTATGATAGTCGCCGGACTTTGCAAAAAATAACACTAGCATGGCCGCGAGTACAGTTCCCCCTGAGAAGAATACAGGCGTACCCGTTTCCCTCATTGCTTCTTTCATGGCATCATATTTATTTTCATATGCTTTCAGCTCCTCACGGAAACGTGAAAAAACAAACAGTGAATAGTCTATAACGGCCGCAAAGAGAAGGATCGACATTATCGATACAGTTTGGCTGGTCATCACGAGTCCTGCTTTTCCCATCAATCCGAGTGTTTGAGTCACAACCTCATAGACAAAGACTGCCGCAAGGAGTGGAATGAGTGCCAGTAATGGCGAGCGATAGATAATGATTAATAATAGAAGGATTAAACCAACTGTAGAGAAAATAAGGACTAAATCAGCACGTGAGAAAAGGTCAAGTGTATCAGTTGCAATCCCTGCCGGTCCGGTCACATACAATTTTAATTTTGTTGTGTCGTTGGTAATCTTAGTAATTTCCTCAATTGACTTTTTCACTTCTTTTGTTTCTAAGGATGAATCAAATGTCAAAGGAATGATGGCTGTCGTCTTGTCAGAAGAGAAGAAACCAGCTGCAGCCTGAGGAGGCAATGCTGATAAGGAGACTACTTGTTGTACTCCCTTGATTTTTTCATCTTTAACCTGGTCTAAAAGCTTCGTTAGATCACTAAGGTTGATCTCACCATTTTTCATTTGGAAGACTAATATGGCCGGAAGCCCATCATTATCTTTAAAATATTGGTCAACTTTCTTTTGGGCAATGACGGATTTTGCGTCATCCGGAAGCGAAGCAATATTGGAAACCTCATAATCTCTTACACTTGGAGCAAAGACAGCTAAAAGCATAGTGAGAATTAACCAGGCAGAAAGTGTAATCCACATTCCTTTTCTGGTTGTTACGCGGTCAGTAATCGCTTGGAGAAGATTTTTCATACATTTACTCCTTTTCTTTTGATTAGTTCCCCCAAAGTGACACCTGTGTCACTTTGGGGGAAGAAAGAATAAACACCTGTGTTACTTTAATTATCAGTTAAAGTGACACTAGTGTCAATTATTCATTTCTTAACATTCCATGACGAATCATTTCTTTAATTGAACTAATCCATATGGAATGAGGAATTCCAAAGTGATTGGGAATCATAATCGTTTGAAAAATGAATCCAAGTATTAACGGATCGGGCAGTGTCTCTTTCAACTTTAATTCCTGCCTGCCAAGGGAGATGAAGCCTTGTAAATGTTGATACATATCTAAATGTTGTTTATCGAGCTTTTCGTGGTTTTCTTTGACCTTTTGGTTGCCGTTGATGGGTATGCGGCGTCCTAATTCAATCATATGCGGAATGGTCGAATTCTTGAAAATAAGATTTATTAAAAAGTCAAACTGTGCATCAAAACCATCTACGGATTCAATGTCCTTTAATTCCGCCAGAAAATGCTCCATTTCATAAAGCATATAATCTGTGATGAGTTCTTCTTTATTATCGTAATACTTGTAAATGGCTCCTCGGGAGATTTCCAGCTGATCAGCTAAAAGACTAAATGAAAATCCTTCATAGCCATGTGCTAAAAGCATTTGTTTGGTAACTAGAAATAAATTATCTGTTGAAAATTTGCGCTCACGTGCCATGTTCTCACCCCAATCATATTATAGACGATTGAGAGAGCAATGAAAATTCTCTCTAGTGATAGACTTGTGAACATTCATTATAAAACAGCTTAGCCACAATATCATTTCCTTTGAGTTGGTGAAACTAATTAAACGTTTGATTAACTTTTTGAGGTGGTGAAAACTAATTAAACGTTTGATTAACTTTTTGAGGTGGTGAAAACTAATTAAACGTTTGATTAACTTTTTGAGGTGGTGAAAACTAATTAAACGTTTGATTGATTTTTTGAGGTGGTAAAAACTAATTAAACGTTTGATTAGACGAAAATCTGCCTACAGGGAAGGGATTTAGGAGAACTATTCAAACGTTTAGTTAAATAATAACAGTATAGAAAAACTAAACGAACGTTTAATTAAATTTTTAAATGAAGTTGAAAACCGGAAAATACCGCTAGAGTAAAAGAAAAGCCGGCCTCCACTATGAGGCTGGCCTGTTTTACTTTTGAATATAATGCTCCTCACTCTTAAATTCCGGCTCACTTGTGTTCGGTAAATACCAGAGTGTTTTTAAGGTAATGCCATTTTCAGTAAATATCGCTCTCAGTTCTTCCATAAAAATTCCTTTTATCGGGTCACAAGAGGGGCTGCTTTGTATTCCTAGTAAGCCCATAATCTCGTAACCGTTATTAACATAATCTTGTGCCTGATGAAGGATAGAGAGTAAGATTTCTCTGCAATGTTTCCTGTATTCCGGGGTATTGTATTCTTCATAGGTCATTGATGGCCGGTCTAAACCAAGGAAGGTAAATTCCGGACAGGGAAGCTGAAGAAATCCGTATCCTTGTTTTAGGGCCCACTCTACTGCTGAAAGGACGGCGCCTTCTGCCCGGGCTTCACCTTCAATAACCGTATTTTGGTTTAAAATGCAATGAGAGACGATTAAAATCTTTTTGCTACGCTGCATTACTTTTCCCCTTATTGATGATTTTTGAGAAATTTGGCAGACGAGAAATCATAAACGCAACCAGCAGGCAGGTAATAATTTTATCCACAAAGTTCCCAGTAATCCTTGAAATAAACGTCGAGGCAAACACGCTTTCTCCAGCAGAACGCAGCCATAAGACGACTAGGTCCATACCGCTTCCATTTAATCCTCCATAGACCGCAACGGCAATTGGCGTTCCGATGAGCGGAGCAATAATGGATAATACAATTCCGGTGAGTAAGGCAATGTACCATTTTCTAAAATCAAATCTTTTCGCCATGTATCCAGCAACCAATGCAATGGCCACATTGACAAGTCCAAAGAAGATCGCAGATGGCTCGGTTGTCACGCCAAGAACCATATTAGTTAAAGCGCCGGCCAATGCTCCCCACCATGGACCGAACAACACGGCAATAAGGACGGTCCCTATGGTATCGAGGAACAATAGTGGTATTTTCAGCGTAGAGACGACAGTGCCTAAGATAACGTTCAGTGCAATGGCCAATGCTGAGTAAGTTAAGATTAGTGTCTTGCTAGTTTTCATTCTGTACTCCTCCTTGTTTAGGATCCTATTAGTTCGGAAAATTCTTTGATAATCGGACGATCTTTCGCATCACTAAGAGTGGTAAAATAAAAATTTCGTTGGAAAGGTTCAAATTTTTCAATTATTTGTATCCGCTTTGCTTTGGCAGCTGGGAGGGCTGCTAGTTTTGAAACAAAACTAATCCCAAGTCCTGCTTCTACCGCAGCTATGACGGCTTCAGTACTTCCGATGGGTACAACAGACTTTAAATCAGCAAGTGAATGGGAATGGATTGATAGGTAATCTTCCATAACCTTTCGGGTACCGGAACCCTCCTCTCTAATCACAAAATCAAACTGTTTAATTTGTTCAAAGGTTGGCTCATTAGAAAGCCCCAATGGATGGTGATAGGGGGCAATTAATACTAAGGCATCAGAGGAAACCTGTTTATAGCTAAGTTCTTTCGATTCAGAAGGCAGTCCGGTAATGCTGACATCCACGAGCTGATTGTGAAGTTTGCTAAGAGTCTCTTTGGAATCGCTAATCTCAATGGTTACAGCAACGTTCGGATAGAGACTTCGGAATTTTTTAACCCAGCTTGGGACCAGGTAAGTACCAGGGATGGTGCTGGCTCCGATGGTTAGGGTTCCTGTCAAGGTGTCTTCAAAGACACGGAGGTCATCTTCGAGCTTGCGCCAGCGCCGTACCATCTCTTTGGAGGCTTGGTAAACAATCATACCTGCTGCCGTCGGCTGAATAACCGAACTACCACGATCTAAGAGGTCCAGCCCCATTTCTTCTTCTAAACTCTTAATTTTTAAACTAGTCGCAGGTTGAGAACTTTTAAGAGCGATGGCTGCTTCGGAAAAACTTTTCTTTTCAATAACTAAAATAAATGCTTTAAGTTTCGTTAAATTCATAAATTCTCCATGGCGTATAAGATTTTTTAATACTTTGTATAAATTAATTTTAATGAGGATAATTGGATTTTATAACAGGAAAAATAAAAAATATTTGTCTATTTTGGGAATACTTAATTTAGGAGTAATGCTAAAGGACAAAATTACTGATTTGAGGAAAAAAGTGTCCAATAGCAGAGTTCTATTGGACAAAAAAGTTCCCCCGAATAAGAAACTGTCCAATAGAGCCATTCTAAAGGACAAAACTTCTGATTTGAGGAAAAAAGTGTCCAATAGCGGAGTCCTATTGGACAAAAAAGTTCCCACGATTAAGAAATTGTCCAATAGAGCGGTTCTAAAGGACAAAATTTCTAATTTGAGGAAAAAAGTGTCCAATAGCGGGGTCCTATTGGACAAAAAAGTTCCCCCGATTAAGAAATTGTCCAATAGAGCGGTTCTAAAGGAGAAAATTACTGATTTGAGAAAAAAACTGTCCAATAGCGGAGTCCTATTGGATAAAAAAGTTCCCCCGAATAAGAAACTGTCCAATAGAGCGGTTCTAAAGGACAAAATTTCTAATTTGAGGAAAAAAGTGTCCAATAGCGGACTCCTATTGGTCAAAAAAGTTCCCAGCATTAAGAAACTGTCCAATAGAACGCTTCTAAAGGACAAAATTTCTAATTTGAGAGAAAAAGTGTCCAATAGCGAAGGACCTATTAGACAAAATAAGAAGTAATCCCAGCCAATCGATCAAACTAAAAAGTATCACTCATAATAAACCCATCGTCGGTCTCCAATCAAATTAAAGTTCCTTTCAAGAATTCGATTTATTCTCCGCTTACACTCGACGACCTGGCACCATTCATGTACTGTACCAGTTGTGATTTTTCGGTCTGGAAAAAGAAGCCGTAACTCTGCCACATGCCGTAATACAGCTGATTCTACCTCCTCTACATGACCGCATTTCCCACAGACACAGTATTTGCCGCGTAGAAAAACCATAAAAGAATGGCAAACTTGACAAACAATCCCCTTCTTTAATTGATCATAAGTATAAGCTGGCAAAATAGAATAGGGTGACTTAACAATATGGAGTGAGAGTAGTTGATCCGCAAGCCTTTCGTGCTTACTAGTTAATTTCGATGGGGTAGTGTTTATTTTATTTATATAGCGTTTAACTTGTGTTGGGAGAATAATTTGTTCATTCCGTGGGGCTTGATATAAGGAAAATTCAGGATTAATATGAACAACCCAAGGTTCAATTGGTATAGGAAATCCAAGATATTGGAGCAATTGGCGGAGGAGAGAAGAACAGCGGTCCAATTGGAGTAGGGGGTCTTTCCGTTCTTTTTCATTTATAGAATAGAACTTCTTATTTTCATAGAAGTAGTCACCTTCAATGTTTTTCACTTCGTTCAGGTAAATAAGCTGTTGCATGATGATCAATGAATCAATTTGGAATTTTGTATGGTTGATCTCAAATAGTAACCCATTTAAAATAAGACAATCGCATTCAAGTTTTTCCGTCATCGAATTGAAAATCACCTCACCCTCATACCCTCTTTTTAAGTTTTCAAAGTTTTGCTTGTCATCCTTGGTTAAATTCATCCGTGTATTTAAATAATCAAGGATAAGTAAGTCAGTCGATTTAGTTAAAGCCTTCTTAATCATCACTTCCACTTCCACTTCCTTTCTACTATCAAATCCATTCTACTAAAAAATCTCTCCTTGAGAAGTGAAAACTTTGAAAACACTTCCAAATATCTCTACCTATGTTTGAATGGAAGCAAAAGCTATGTTATAGTAAAATATGACCAGAGAACTAAATTAGTCAAATGGGAGGGTTGTAAAATGGCTTCCGACAGAAGAACCATGATTGTAGAAGCGGCAACAAAGTCCTTTTCTTTATTCGGCTATAAGGCCACCACCATGGACCAGGTAGCAAGGCTCGCTAATGTTGGAAAAGGAACCATTTATACCTTTTTTAAAAATAAAGAAGAACTATTTGAAGAAATCATATCTAAATTAGTAAAAGAAATGATTGCCGAAGCAGAAGCCGTTATCGAGCCTGGATTACTATTTACGGAAAATGTTCACCGGGCTCTGACTCGATTACTAGCTTTTCGTTCGCAGCACCAGCTGATGATCAAGCTAGTCCAAGAGGAAAAAGAAATGGGTACATTAGCCGTATCTGATATGTTACGGCATGTTGAGGATGAAATCATTGCTTATTTAAGAAAAAAGATTGAAATAGCGATTGAAAAAGGAGCTATCCCACCTGGAAATACAGAGGTTATTAGTTTCCTCCTGTTAAAAATGTACATAGCCCTTGTTTCCGATTGGGAAAGAGATCATGAACCATTAAGTTCGGAGCAAATTGCCGAGCTCATGAAAATCTTCCTAGTGGGAGGACAACCAAAATAAAAAGACTTGTGATCACTCACAAGTCTTTTTTTCTAGCTCCAGCGCCTCGAGGCCCTTAGGTCAAACCCGCTCTTTAGGGCGCTTTCGTTTCTTTTTGTGTAATCATAATAAAACTGCCCTGAGGACCGTGCCATCGATGTTTTTCCTTTATTTGAATGAGTGTATTCTTCCATTAAAGATAAAAAGGTTCCAAATAGAAATAGGACGATAGAGGCGGCTGTTATGCCGATGCCAAGTCCAAGTATAAGATTGTAATCGCTTGCAAAAATTCCGAATAAAAGAAAGATGATTCCAATTCCCCCACCGTAGGCTGCTGCCATTTTAAAAGCCCGTAAATTCTTTACCTGTTTTTCATGCATCTCAACCACTCCCCTTTATACTGAATATTCTACCAATTGTCACAGAATTGTCAAACTTTTTTTGAAATAATGTTAGAGCCATTGACAAATGGCTCCTTTAAATTATTGTCTTTTAGTCAAGTTTTCCTGTGCCATTTTGACCAGTTCACGGACCATGCTGCCGCCTAGTCTGCCGCCGACCTTCCCAGCCTGTTCAGATGTCAGTTGGCCATTATACCCTTTTTTCAGGGGAACACCAACCTCTTCAGCTGCTTCAAATTTAGCATTCTCAGGACTACCCGATTGGACCACTCTTGCTTTTAAGGCGTCTAATCCATTACGGGCTTCTGGAACAAGTATTTTGTTGCGTCTTGACATGAAAATCCCTCCTTTACAGTAAGGATTCCCAATGAAAAAAATAATCAACGCCTATGGATAAATCCTTATCTTTCCAGTATAATAACTGTTAATCAACTGCAAAATCTATGAAAAAGAGAGTAGTTATCTGGGAAGTCCTAGCGAGTCAGGGACGGTGGAAGCCTGATATTGAGCAGATAATGAAGCGCACTTTGGAGATGCCAGCCTGAACGAAATAGGGTGTGGCCGGAGATTCCTCCGTTACAAAAGAAAGCTGGTTCATTTGAACAATTAGAGTGGTACCGCGGGAAATACAAACTCTCGTCTCTTTTATAGAGGCGGGGGTTTTTTTATTTATTTTTTTCAAAAAAGGAGGCTATTAATAATGAACTATAAAAACGAGCTGGCATCCATACTCAATGGGCTGCTTGACCAAGAAATTTCAACTGCACAATTGGAAATTTTAATTGAAAAACCAAAAAATCCCGACCATGGAGACTTAGCATTCCCCTGCTTTACACTTGCTAAAATAAAACGAAAATCACCTAACGTTATTGCCAACGAACTAAGCGAGCAAATTAAATCACCAGCTTTCGATAAAGTAGAGGTCGCAGGCGGGTATATCAATATTTTCTTAAATAAAAAGCTGGTGTCTGAAAAACTCATTAACCAAGTGATTACGGAAAAGGGACAATTTGGCGCACTTGATTTCGGGAAGGGTGGCACGGTCACGATTGATATGTCATCGCCGAATATTGCCAAGCCGTTCTCAATGGGACATTTGCGTTCGACCGTGATAGGGAATGCCTTAGCTCATATTGCAGCAAAATGCGGCTATAAGCCGTTCAAGATTAACCACCTTGGCGATTGGGGTACACAGTTTGGAAAACTAATTACGGCCTATAAACTTTGGGGCGAAGAAGAAAAGGTTAAACAAAATCCAATCAAAGAACTCCTATCCCTGTATATTAAGTTCCATGAAGAGGCAGAAGGGGACAAATCGTTAGAAGATGAAGGCCGCAGCTGGTTTAAAAAGCTGGAGGATGGAAATGAGGAGGCACAGAAACTTTGGCAGTGGTTCCGCGACGAGTCACTAAAAGAGTTCTCGCGAATATATGACCTGATGAATGTAGAATTTGATTCGTTTGCCGGTGAAGCTTTTTACAATGACAAAATGGATCGAATTGTCAACCTGCTTGAGGAAAAACAGCTATTAGTAGAATCTGATCAGGCGATGGTCGTGGATTTAACAGAGGAACAGCTCCCGCCATGTCTAATCAAAAAGTCGGATGGGGCTACACTTTATGCCACCCGCGATTTGGCAGCAGCACTGTATCGTAAAGAAAACTATGATTTTGTTCAGTCGTTATATGTAGTCGGCCATGAACAAAGTCTGCATTTCAAGCAGCTTATCGCAGTTCTAGGGAAAATGGGTTATGAATGGGCTGAGAAAATGGTTCATGTCCCATTCGGAATGATGTTAAAAGACGGCAAAAAGATGTCCACACGTAAGGGTAAGGTCGTTTTATTAGAGGAAGTATTAAACGAGTCGATCGCAATGGCTCGCCATAATATTGATGAAAAGAATCCGAATTTGCTTAACAAGGATCAGGTAGCGAAACAGGTGGGCGTAGGAGCGGTCATTTTCCATGATTTAAAAAATAACCGCATGAATGATATTGAATTTTCCCTGGAGGAAATGCTCCGTTTTGAAGGAGAGACAGGGCCATATGTGCAGTACACCTTTGCACGTGCATGCTCGATTCTACGAAAAGGAGATTATCACGCAGAAGCTCTTGCTGATAACGAGCCAAATACGTGGGAAAAGGAATGGAAGGTAGCGAGTCTCTTGCTGGACTTTGCACCGGCTATTAAGCGGGCGTGTGAGAATCATGATCCATCGCTTGTCGCGAAGTACATTATTGATGTAGCGCAAAGCTTTAATAAGTACTATGCAGAAGTGAAAATCCTAGAGGAAAATGAAAATCTAGCGTCCCGCCTAGCGCTTGTCTTTTCGGTTACCGTTGTCCTTAAAGAGGGCTTGCGCCTGTTAGGTATTGAAGCACCTGAAGAAATGTAAAGTCGTTTCATTTAATATTAGTTCCATATTGAGTATAGAATAGAAAGCGAGAAGGTATGAGAGGAGAAGATAGAATGAGTGAACTGCTAATTAAAAGCTTTGAGCTGACAAGAAGTAAATTAGTAAAAAGTGTAGAAATGCTTAATGAGGCAAATGTGGATGTACAACCAGTGGGATTTAACAATACCATCCATTGGCATGTGGGTCATGTCCTAACGGTTGCAGAACAATTTATGTTTGGTTTTCCTAAAAAGTCAACCAGTCTTCCTGCTCATTATATGGAGTATTTTGCCACTGGTACAAAACCAGCTGATTGGCAAGGTAAGGTTCCATCCATAAAAGTATTAGCGGAGCAGTTAAAGGACCAAATGAACAGAATCAAGGAAATTCCGGCAGAGAGCTTTAGTGAAAGGTTAAAAACACCGTTTCTTGGTCAAGAAACCTTTGGAGAATTGGCTAATCTTGCTATCTTTCATGAGGCGAACCATCTAGGTCAAATCCAAGCGATGAACCGAGTAATTGATACAGCAAACACCAAATAATTTTCGCGGAAAGTCGTTTCTATTGATCAACAGAAACGACTTTTCATACATATAAGGGAAGGGGATTCTTTGCTTTATGGAAAAACAGCTTCAGAAAGAAAAGATTTGGACAAAAGACTTTATACTGATTTGTCTGGCTAATTTCTTTATCTTTCTTGGGTTTCAAATGACACTTCCGACGATTCCACTGTTTGTGGAAGATTTAGGCGGCAATGATCAGTTAATTGGCTTTGTTGTCGGAATATTTACATTTTCTGCGTTATTGCTTCGTCCTTATGCAGGTAAGGCTCTTGAAACGAAAGGCAGAAGATTTGTGTATATAATCGGCTTAGCCATCTTTGTGATTTCAGTTGGCTCTTTTGGTTTCTTAACTAGTATCGTTTTGTTATTTATGATGCGGGTCGTACAAGGTGGCGGCTGGGGCTTTTCTACAACGGCATCAGGAACGATCGCCTCAGATTTAATTCCTGTCTCGAGGCGGGGGGAGGGGATGGGTTTTTACGGACTATCAGGTAATTTGGCGCTGGCGTTTGGCCCGTCATTAGGTCTGATTTTAACAGAGATTATCCCGTTTAAACCATTTTTTCTTCTTTGTGCTGGTTTAGGCTTGGCCGCACTGATTCTCTCATCGAGAATTACCTATAAACAAGTGGACCCCAAACCGGTGCACGGAAAAACCAAACTTGATCTGTATGAAAAAGGGGCCTTAAAGCCATCAGCTCTAATGTTTTTTATTACGTTTACCTTTGGCGGGATTGCAGCCTTTCTTCCGTTATATACAGCCGAAAAGCATATTTCGGGGATTCAATTATACTTCTTATTCTACGCAGTGGCTTTGATGATCACGAGAACGTTTGCGGGTCAGTTATATGACCGAAAAGGACTTCGGGCCGTTTTTATTCCGGGAACCTTACTCATTTTAGTTGCTATGATACTGCTAGCCTGGCTGCCTAATAGCCTCATCTTATATCTTGCGGCGATTCTATATGGATTGGGATTTGGGATGGTCCAGCCCGCTCTTCAGGCCTGGTCTATTGAAAAGGTGCCTGTCAATCGAAGGGGAATGGCGACAGCCACCTTCTATTCCTTTTTTGACCTGGGAATCGGCCTTGGTGCCATGATATTCGGCCAAATAAGCCATCTCCTTGGCTACAGCAGTATTTATCAAACAGCAGCTGTCTCAATTGCGGTTTCGATGCTGCTCTATTTCTATTTCTTACATAGGGATCGCTTGAGGTCCCAAAGAATGGGTAATTAAAAGGTATGGATTAGATCCATACCTTTTTTCGATCCTTTGGGATAAAGCTGGATGATTTCATTGGAAATGGAAACAGTAAAGGTAGCTATCCCTTTTTAAATGACAGACGCTTACATAAACAGCGTTCATCAAAATGTTAAATATTGTGCTCTTTTTTAAAGAAATACTTCATATTAACAACGCTGTTGTGATAAAATCAATCGGTAATTCTACTTCAAAAAGTGGTGGGTGAAAATCACGTGCTTTCTTCTTTTAAGCGTTTTTTAATCGGCCGTCCGTTAAAGTCGACGGAATTGGGCGAGCAAAAGTTAGGAATTTTAAAGGCGTTAGCCATTTTATCTTCAGATGCCTTATCGTCAGTAGCTTACGGAACTGAACAAATCCTGATTGTACTAGCAACGATTAGCGTTTTGGCTTTCTGGTATTCCGTACCTATTGCTGTTGGGGTACTATTTCTCTTAGCTGCACTTATATTATCTTATCGGCAAATTATTTATTCGTATCCTCATGGCGGAGGGGCTTACGTCGTTTCGAAAGAAAATATCGGAGAGAAGGCAGGTTTAATTGCCGGTGGCTCCTTATTAGTTGATTACATCTTAACGGTGGCGGTGAGTGTTACAGCCGGTACGGATGCGATTACCTCTGCGTTTCCGTCTTTACATCAACACACTGTTTCCATTGCCTGTGTATTAGTTATATTGATTACGATTTTGAATCTGCGCGGATTAACCGAATCTGCCACCATTTTGGCTTATCCGGTCTATTTATTTGTCATAGCGCTGTTTTTACTAATTGGTGTCGGGATTTTTAAAGTTTTAACGGGGGATATTTCCCCAACTGCCCAGCATGCTCCAATTGGGGCGCCTGTTCAGGGAATTACCCTATTCTTGCTTCTTCGTGCCTTTGCATCAGGATGTTCAGCCTTAACAGGAGTAGAAGCCATTTCTAATGCAATCCCAACCTTTAAAGACCCGGCACCTAGAAATGCCGCGAAAACATTAGTATTAATGGGTTCCCTATTGGCCTTGTTATTTTCGGGAATTACCTTTTTGGCCTATTATTACGGAATTGCACCGAAAGTGGACGAAACCGTTGTTTCACAAATTGCCAAAGAAACTTTTGGGCGTAATTATCTTTACTTCTTTGTCCAAGGAACAACAGCCTTGATTTTGGTGCTAGCTGCCAATACCGGCTATTCAGCTTTTCCACTATTAGCGTTTGCGCTTGCAAAAGATAAATACATGCCGAGGATGTTTACGATTCGAGGAGACCGTCTTGGTTATTCCAATGGGATTGTGTCTTTGGGAGTTGCTTCCATCATTTTAATCATCGTGTCAAAGGGCCAGACGGAGCACTTAATCCCACTTTATGCGGTTGGTGTGTTTATTCCGTTTACCTTATCACAAACAGGGATGATTATTAAATGGCTGCGTTCAAAACCAGCGGGCTGGGTAGCCAAATTAACCGCCAATCTCATTGGGGCGCTGATTACTTTAACCGTATTAATCATTTTCTTTGTGACGAAATTTAGTCAAGTATGGTTTGTCGTTATATTCTTGCCGTTAATTGTTCTTATGTTTAAACGAATTAATTCACATTATGAGTCAGTTGGGGAACAGTTACGAATCCATCCGGAAGATGAAGCAATGGCGATTCAAGGAAACGTCATTATTGTTCCGGTTGCTGGGATTACCAAAGTGGTAGAAAACTCTATCAATTACGCGAAATCTCTAACAGATCAAATTTTTGCTGTTTATGTCTCCTTTGATCGTGAAGATGAAAAACGATTCGAGGAAAAATGGCAGAAGTGGCAGCCTGATGTCCGGTTGGTCACCTTGCACTCACACTATCGCAGCATCTTAAATCCATTGTCAAAGTTTATTGATACAGTTGAGCACAAAGCGAGCGAAAATAATTATCGAGTTACTGTGCTGATTCCGCAGTTTATTACGAAAAAAAGCTGGCACAATATCCTGCACAACCAATCAAGTTTGTTAATTCGTGCTTACCTGATTTTTAAGAAGAAGGTTATTGTGGCGACACTTCCTTTTCATTTTAAGAAATAGGAATGGCTGCTTTTATGGAAAATATACTTATAAAAAATGGTTTTCTAGGGTTCCGTGGTCTAAAACCGGTCTGGTCCGAGAGAAAACGTACAGAAGCATCTGCTTCTGTATCCACGGAAGGAGAAAAGCCTGGGAGAAATGGTCGTGCAGCGATCTTTCTTTCAGGTTTTTTATTTTGGATAGGAAGGGATTGTTGATTTTGGAATTTTTGCTTGAAAATAAATGGGTGATATTAGTCAGTCTTGAAGTACTGGCATGGACTTCTACTTTTTTTCTTTTATATGCACGGTACCGGCTTAAGTCTAGCTTTTGGTTTAAGGTGGCGACAGTTTTATTCGCCTTAACAGGTGTCATTCCGCAAGTGCTCATGGGGATCATCAATTTTATTTCATCGAAACGAATCGATCTGTTTACGCTGATTATTGTCCTGCTCCTTGTATATGGCTTTACGATTGGGAAACAACATGTAAAAAGGCTTGATGCCTGGGCCAAAACAAAATTTTCAAAGCAATCGACATGAAAAAGCCACCGAGAGTCATTACTCGGTGGTTTTCTTCATTTTTTTAACTAAATAATAAATAGCACCCAACACAATAGCCGCAATAATAAGCGGTATGACATAAGGCTGTGCGACCTCTTTTACATGTGACCAGTTGCTGCCTAACGCCTTTCCTAAATACAAAAATAGGATTGACCAAGGCAATATTGCTGCGACCGTGTAAAGAATAAATTTACTGGCAGGCATTTTGGCAATCCCTGCTGGAATAGAGATAGCGTGTCTTACCACGGGAATAAAGCGAGCAGAAAAGATGACTCCGGCTCCATACTTTTCAAACCAGTGTTCTGCAACATCGATATGTTTCTTTTTAATGAGGATATATTTCCCGTATTTCTCCAAAAAGGGTCTTCCGCCATAATAACCGGCCCAATATAGAAACAGCTGGGCAATCGTTCCGCCAATTGTCCCGGCAATCACAGCGCCGATAAAATTCAAGTGCCCCTGTGAAACCATATAGCCGCCATAGCCTAAAACAATTTCACTTGGGATAATCTCGATCATCAGTCCCAAAGCAACACCAAAATAGCCTAACTGTGATAAGAATTCCAAAATAGAGCTAATATAGTCTGTCATAATTCACCTTCGCTTAGTTCTTGTTAACAAATTATGTTTCTTATTTTATACCAGTTTGTCTCATATTGAAATAAATATGGTGGTACTTTCAAAATCATGCCTGTTTCAGAAAAGTGACTTCTAGTATTAACGATTTTTTAAGCGAAAGGTTTCATTTTTTTTGTAAATTTAAAAAGTATAGAACATGACTTTGAAAATTGTCCAGCTCCAGCGCCCTAGCGGCTAGTGTCCTTCGCGCTCCGCCCTACGATAAGTCAACATCGAATCGCTGCCGCTCTTCGTGTTGTCTAGCTCCAGCGCCTAGGGGCTCGGGGTCATAAGCCAATCCGTCAAGAAGGCTAAAGAGCAGCCTTCTCGCCGGCTCGTCTTATGCCTGTCGCCCCTATCAAGGCGCCTCCGCTTTTCGCCTTTCCTTTATCTCAGTTGGAGCACTCCACAAGGAATGCTTCGGCAGCATAAGCATCGCACGAAGGAAAAGCGATAGCTTTTCCGAGGAGGCCATACGCCGCTGACCAGGGCGCTTGCGCTTTTCTTACATTAAGTGTTTTAGAAACATCGTTGCGATCCCAAAGTAAGTCATGAGTGAGAAGATATCATTTAACGTTGTAATTAACGGACCTGACGCTACTGCCGGGTCAATCTTCAAACGATATAAAATCAACGGTATAATCGTCCCGGCAAGGGTCCCAATAATGAGCGTTAAAAAAAGCGAGGACCCTACGACAGCACCTAAAATTAAATTGCCCTGCCAGATGTATGCGATAATGGCGATAATTAGCGCACAGATTACCCCAATTGTAATCCCAACACCAAGTTCCCGTGCAACTAATCGAGTAATCACCTTTTTATTGACCTCTTGTGTAATCAACCCTCTGACCACCACTGCGAGCGACTGAGTGCCGGTATTTCCCGTCATCCCAGCAATCATCGGCATAAAGAAGGCCAATGCCACAACTTTCTGCAGGGTCTCCTCAAAACTGCTAATGATCCTTCCGGAAATAACACCTATAAATAATAATAAAATCAGCCATGGTAACCGCCTCGCTGCAGCTACCAACGTTTTTGTTTCGAAGTCAATCGATTTCCCGGAAGCTGATAATTTTTCAATATCTTCATTCGCCTCTTGGATGAAAATATCAATAATGTCATCGACCGTCACAATCCCGACTAAGACAGAGTTTTCATCCACAACAGGTATGGCCAGGAAATCATATCGTTCAGCCGTTTGGGCAACGACTTCCTGGTCGGTGGTAACGGAAACGGCAATCACTCGTTCGTACATAATGTCACGGATTTTTTCCGACGGTTCGGCCAGTAATAAATCCCGATAGGAGACAACGCCAACCAGCTTCCGTTCCTCATCAATGACATACAGGTAGTTAATCGATTCAGCAAACTCGGCAAATACTTTAAACTTGTCTACCGCTTCCCTGACTGTAAAATAGTCACGAATCCAAACAAAGCGATTGGTCATCACTCGCCCCGCTGTTTCCGGCGGATAATTCATAATGCCTTGAACGGCATGAGACTCCTCTTTCTTCATTCCAGATAAAAGGGAATCCTTTTTCTCTGGGGATAATTCATTTAACAACAGGGCTAAATCATCATTGTCCATCAAGTCTAAAACTTGACTGGATTTTTCAATTCCTAGAATATTTAATAACCCAAGCTGTTCCTCCTTATCAAGCTCCTCCATTAAGTCTGCTAATACATCAGTGTTTAAAAATAGTAAAAATCTTCCCTTATGCTTTTCCGGCAGGTCCTCATAGATTTTAGCGACATCATAGGGCTGAAGCTCCTCAAGGATTGCTTCAAATTCAGCTTTTTTATTTTCCTTTAGCGTTTTAATGATATAAAGGCTTATTTCATCTGCCGTCATATTTTTTATCATCTTAAATTGCCCCTTTCTGTGGGTGCCGTTAAAAATTAGCTGTTAAAAATGGTAGACGAACAAATAATAAAGACTAGGATATATAAAATAGTATGTGTAATTGCTGAAAATTTTTTGTAAAAGAAATGAAATATGCTATTAGGCCTATAATTTGATAAAATAAGGAAGGACTTACAAAAGTAAAATTGGAAGTTTTATGGAAGCTGTCCATTAACATATTACAAGTGGTTGAACGGAGGAGTTTGGCTTTGAAAAAGCATCATCAAGACATACGGGATCTTATCTATGTACATCTTAATCAATCTGACCAGTATGTCATGTCCTACGGTATCGAATTCAGCGAATTTGCTGCTGCTTTTTCAGGTTCATTAAATCATTTGCTTTTACTCAAGCACCGTTTTGATGATGCTGATTTTAATATGCATACCCTGCTCGATTATTGTCCGGACGACCGAATTGATAAGTTAGCAGCAGAGGATGTTTACAGTTACGGAAACTTTTGCTGGATTGATTTCACAGAGGAAGAAGTATTGAATGAACTTTCTGGTCAGGAATTAGCTGAATTATTATACCTAGGACATCAGAAGCAGCATTTAAAGCTGCCCTTTTACAATAAACTAGGCAATCGCTTTGTTTATTTAGCCCATGATGATGGGTGGTATAACAAAATTTATTATCGAAGCTTTAAGGATTTTTTTCACTTACTAAGTGAAGTGATTTCCGTTAAGCTTGGGGAACTAAAGCTTGAAAAAACGATCCTTGGAATCAGAAAGAAACGAAGTTATCCGCAGGTCAATAAAGAATTTCTTCTCTCGTTAACACCGTTTATGAAAGAGGGTATTTGTATATCCCTACGAGATGCGGAACACCAGCGGACTAGAATTGATATTCCAATTTGGGTCATGGGTGATTTTGATAATATGGATGATATGTATGAGGAGTATCAACATATTTCCAATAAGCCATACCATGCCAAACTCATCTTTGATAAAAGAACAAAAGAGTGGAAGCTCAATGTCGTATAAGATAGAAAAACAGTCCTAGTGGCAGGACTGTTTTTCTTATAAATGGAGGTTTATTCTTTCCTAGATTTCGTTTTGATCGTGCTTCAGAAGCAGTGCTTACATTTTCTTCGTTCCCTCCTCCTGCAGGGAGAACAAGCCTTATGGATAGACAAGGTGACAAAATACTGATAGACGGTATTGAAGCAAGCATTAGGCATCATAAAATAATACATAAGGGAAAAAAACATGTAAAAACAGGTCTGCGACATTTCCTTTCTTAATTAGTAAAATGGTAAAATAAAATGTGATAGAGAATTTGGAGGAATAGAAATGAAAACAAAATTAGGTTTGTTATATGGAGGAAAATCTGCTGAGCATAAGGTTTCCTTACAGACAGCTCTAGCTGTAATTCGAGCATTAGACCTTGAGAAATTTGAAATTTATCCAATTTATATAAATGTTGAAGGACAGTGGATTAAAGGGCCGCAGCTGCTTGAGCCAGTTGAAAATGTTCAAGCGCTTGAATTCACCAATGCGCCCCAGTTATCCCCTTTATCATTGGCTCCTGCCCTTTTTCATGCCAATCAGCAAGATGCTGAAGCGCTTGATGTTATTTTTCCATTACTACATGGGCCAAATGGTGAAGACGGAACCGTTCAAGGCTTATTAGAGCTGCTCAATTTGCCGTATGTAGGAAATGGAGTTCTTGCTTCAGCCGCTGGTATGGATAAAGTGTTGATGAAAAATATTTTCGCACAAGCAGGGCTGGCTCAGGTTGACTATGTTTCTTTCATCAAAAGTGAATGGGCGAAGGCGAAGGAAGAGGCCTATACTCGTGTAGAAGAACAGCTTGGTTATCCATGCTTTGTTAAACCAGCAAACCTTGGCTCTAGTGTGGGAATCAGCAAATGTACCAGTCGTGCTGAATTAGATGCTGCATTTGTGGAGGCCTTTCAATTTGACCGGAAAGTCATTATTGAACAAGGAGTCGTTGCCCGTGAGGTTGAAATTGCGGTTCTTGGCAATGATGAGCCGGAATGCTCGGTAGCCGGTGAAATCGTTCCGAAGAAGGATTTTTATGATTACAAAGCGAAGTATGAAGATGGGGAAACAGCGTTAATTATTCCTGCTGAGGTGACCAAAGAAGAATACGTACAAATGAAGGAAATGGCTGTTCGTGCTTTTAAAGCACTAGACTGTTCTGGACTTGTTCGTGCTGATTTCTTCTTAACAAAGGATGGCAAAGCCTTCATTAATGAGGTAAATACGATGCCGGGCTTCACCCCTTTCAGTATGTTCCCGCTTTTATGGAAGCATACAGGCTTAGAGTATCCGCAGTTGATTGAACGACTTGTTCAGCTTGCCAAAGAGCGACATGCGGAGAAACAGCAGATTAAGTATACGTTTTAATTAAAATAATGGAGACACGGCTCAGATGCCGTGTCCGTTTCTATTTAGCAAATAGAAAAAGGAGGGAAACCAATTGATCAAACGTTCTTTAAAACAGATTTCAGACATGGCCTCCGCCATCAATGATATTACCCCATTCGCTGATATTGTCATTGAGGGGGTTACCATCGACACGCGAAAGGTCCAAGCAGGTAATTTATTTGTACCCTTTAAAGGTGAACATGCCGACGGTCACAAGTATGTAGAAGAGGCAATCAAAAAAGGGGCAGCAGCATCTCTATGGCAAAAGGATGTACCCAATCCGCCGCAAGGGCTGCCAATTTTACTTGTTGATGACTGCCTTGTTGCTTTGCAGGAGATGGCGCGAAAATATCGACAGGAATTATCAGTAAAAGTAGTAGGGATTACGGGCAGTAATGGTAAAACCACTACAAAGGATATGACAGCAAGTTTATTATCTACCCAGTATAAGGTTCAAAAGACGGAAGGGAACTATAATAATCATCTTGGACTTCCATTAACGGTTTTAGGATTAAGTGAGGAAACTGAAATTGCCGTATTGGAGATGGGAATGAGCGGGCGTGGGGAAATTGCTTTTCTGACCAAACTTGCATGCCCTGATGCCGTGGTGATTACCAACATTGGGGAATCTCACTTACTTGACTTGGGTTCAAGAGAAGCGATAGCCGAAGCGAAACTTGAAATTCTTCAAGGGCTCCGTGATGGTGGACTTGCCGTGCTTCACGGTGATGAGCCCTTATTAATGGAGCGGATTTACCAATATAAAGGGAATATTAATATCCAAACCTTTGGAAGAAATGTAACGAATGATCTTTATCCTAAGGATATAACCCAAATCGAGCAAGGCAACTCCTTTAAAATTAATGCATCCGAGACGACATTTGAACTCCCGGTTCTCGGCACGCATAATATTTTAAATGCATTAGCCGCCATGCTGATTGCCCGTTATTTTTCAATTCCATTTGAAAAAATGAATCCAGGATTGGCTAATATTAAGCTGACAAACATGCGAATGGAGTTAGTCGAAGGAAAACAAGGTGAAAAGATTATCAACGATGCCTATAATGCGAGCCCAACATCCATGATGGCGGCGATTGAGTTGGTATCCAATCTTCAAGGCTATAAACGAAAAATCCTCGTGCTCGGAGATATGCTCGAGCTGGGACCGCAGGAAGAACAGTACCATCTGCAAGTAGGCTCACAACTAAACCCGGAAAAAATTGATTATCTGTTCACCTATGGTGAGTTAGGCGGACATATTGCCAAAGGGGCCCGTCAAGCTTTAGGCGAGAATCAGGTATTTGCCTTTAGAGATAAGTCAAAACTGATTGAAAAGCTAAAAACATTTGTAGATGAGACCACACTTGTTCTTGTAAAAGCTTCACGCGGAATGAGATTAGAGGAGATTGTTCAAGCCTTACAAAAGAAGTAAAGGGACGGGCAGGTGAGAAAATGATTGGCTGTTTACTGATTCATGGCTTTACGGGTGCACCTTATGAAGTCGAGCCCCTGGCAGAGTTTTTAAAAGAACGAACTGATTGGAAGATTAGTGTTCCTACACTGCCGGGGCATGGTGTTCCCGGCTCCCTAAAGGGGGTGCACTATCAAGAGTGGATCGATCATGCTGAAGCCGAATTGACAAAACTAATTAATACGTGTGACAAGGTACATGTGGTTGGTTTTTCAATGGGAGGAATGATAGCCAGTTATCTTGCCGCCCAATACCCTGTGGACAAGCTTATTCTTTTGAGTGCAGCTGCCTACTATGTTAACCCCAAACAATTAGCAGTTGACATCAAAGAGATCATAAAAGATTCCCTGCGCGGAAAATTACAGGAAAATGAATTATTTCTCCGTTATAAACGAAAAATAACAGAAACACCCTTTGCGGCTACCTTGCAATTCCGCAGGCTTGTTTCTTTTATTAAACCTCTACTGCATCAGGTAAACGTGCCAACCTTTATTGCACAAGGGGAGTGTGACGGGATTGTGCCGCCTAAAAGCGCTGAATATTTATTCCATACGATAAGTGCCAAACAGAAAAAACTCGCCCTTTTCAAGCATTCCAAGCATCTTATTTGCCACTGTGAGGAACGGGACACCCTGTTTTCTCAAGTGCTGGATTTTTTAATGGAGAAAAGGACTATTTAAGGTTAAAGACTGGTTTAAAACATGTCTTTATTGCAAAATACTAGAAATAGTGGTATGATATTCATCAACGTGTCTAAAGAACGATGATTGAAGGGCATACTCTTTTGGAGAATGTCTTTTTTTTGGTAAAATAAAGAAGTAATATTACCGCATTTTGATGCGTATGTTTGTATATTCAGCACTTATATACCAAATATTTTCATATAGATGAAGGAGAATGAACACATTGACAAAGTTTGAAGAATTAGGCATAAGTCAAGCCACCTTAAAAGCTGTCCTTAAAATGGGTTTTGAGGAAGCTACACCAATCCAATCCGAAACCATTCCGTTGGGGCTAAAAGGTATAGATTTGATCGGGCAAGCTCAAACAGGAACTGGTAAAACAGCTGCTTTTGGTATTCCGTTGGTGGAAAAAGTTGATACAAAAAGGGATGCCATTCAAGGGATTATTATTGCGCCAACTCGTGAATTAGCGATCCAGGTTTCCGAAGAGCTCTATAAAATTGGGGCAGGAAAAAGAGTCCGCGTACTGCCGATTTATGGTGGTCAGGATATTAGCCGCCAAATCCGCTCATTAAAGAAAGCTCCACATATTATTGTTGGTACCCCTGGACGGGTTCTAGACCACATTAATCGGAAAACAATGCGTTTAGATACCGTGAATACGGTTATTCTGGATGAAGCAGATGAAATGTTAAACATGGGATTCATTGAGGATATTGAATCAATTCTTGCTGCAACACCAGCAGAGCGTCAAACACTATTGTTCTCTGCGACAATGCCAGCACCAATTCAAAGAATGGCAGAAAAATTCATGAAGGAGCCGCAAATTGTTCGTGTAAAAACGAAAGAAATGACCGTTCCTTTAATTGAACAATATTACATTGAAGTGCAAGAAAGAAATAAATTTGATGTATTAACAAGACTTCTTGATATTCAGTCACCTGAACTTGCGATTGTCTTTGGCCGGACAAAGCGCCGTGTCGATGAATTATCAGAAGCATTGACGTTAAGAGGATATACAGCAGAGGGTATTCATGGCGATTTAACTCAGGCAAAGCGTATGTCGGTCCTTCGAAAGTTTAAAGAGGGAACAGTGGATGTTCTTGTTGCAACAGACGTAGCGGCAAGGGGTCTAGATATTTCCGGCGTTACACATGTATATAATTTTGATATTCCGCAGGATCCAGAGAGCTACGTTCACCGTATTGGACGTACTGGCCGTGCCGGAAAGACTGGTGTTGCGATGACTTTCATCACACCACGTGAGAAATCTTACCTTGCCGTTGTGGAAAAAACAACGAAGAGGAAGATGGAAAGAATGCAGGCTCCAACCCTTGATGAGGCTTTGGAAGGTCAACAGCGTGCAGTTGTAGATAAAATTGTGCAAACAATTGAATCCAATAACCTTCATTATTACAAAGCAGCAGCACAAGAATTATTAGATGGCAATGATGCTCAAACCGTTGTGGCTGCAGTCTTAAAGATGTTAACAAAAGAGCCGGATACTACTCCTGTTAAATTAACAGAAGAATCTCCACTTCCACAAAAAAGAGATAGAAAACAGTTTGATCGTGGAGACCGTCGTAGAAGAGATGACTCTAGAGGTTCATACAACTCTGATCGCAACCGAAAAAAAGCACCGGTAAAACCAAGAAGCGGTGAAAAGCGAACTGGCGGTAAGACATCAAAGCCAAGAAGTTATAACCACCAATAAACGTTAAAAGTGGGTGTCCCAAAAGTATATTTTGGGAGCACCCACTTTTTTTATACATTAAACTAGTCTGTTGATTTCCGCTCCAGGCGCGAGCGGTTCGCGGGCGGTACGGGGAGCCTCCTCGTCGCTGCGCTCCTGCGGGGTCCCCCCCTGCCCCGTACTCCCGCAGGACTTTGAATTTTCATCCTTGAATCCGCCCACGCACGAAGGAAATGCGATAGCATTTTCGAGGAGTCTTCGCGCCTTCCGCTCCAATCAACAGAGTGTGAAAAAATTGTTCATCATCTTTCTTTTGGGTCTGCCTCTTTTATTGTTTTTTCTCGATTTGGTTCATCGACTTCTTCTTTACATAATTCTTAATGGTATCCATTAGAAGGTATAATAATGGGATGGACTCTACACAGAGGGCGAAGGTAGGCCATGCGTGTTCATAAACATCAATAAGACTGGCATAGTTCTCCGCCATCGTTACCGACATTGAAACCACAACTGCGGCTAAGGAAAATGTTAAGGGTCTGTAATCTTTTAGTTTTAATAATTGAGCAAGGATTTGAACGGCCAGATAAAAGAAAAAGCTAATTTTTATATAAACCATGGTAGACCAAACGGCAATTAATAGCGGATCTAAGTTCTCAATAAATTCAGCGATTTTAATGAATCGAACCATTTCTAATATTGGGTAGGCTAAATGTACCGTTAAATTTGGGCCGAAAAGAAGTATTAAAATACCAATATAAATGATAATCAGACTAATTGAAAAGAATATCGCCCAGAAAAGCGATCTTCTTGTTCTTTTCTTATCCATAATATAAGGAAAGATAAAAATTAAGAGGACTATCTCGCAGAAAAAGGGCGAAATAAAATAACCTCCTTGTAGAATTCCTTGGAAATCATGATTGGTTATAAAGGCCATCGAGCGCTCCCATCTTAGCTCTTTTCCAACAAAGAGAGTGTTTAAAAGGATGGCTAAAATGGTGATAAAAAATAAACCTTGAGCTGATCGAAATAGTGTAACGATACCTAATCGAGCCATTATGGCGACAGTTGCACCAAAGAGAATCCCAATGGCCCAGTTTGGTGTTTCCGGCAGATAGACTTGGATAATGAAGTCCTCATACTCTCTTAACATAAAGGCGCTGCCATGAAAGCAAAAAAAGAACATTGCCCCCATTAGGAAAAAATGAATCCAGTAAGGAAAGATTTCTTTTCCATAAATCACAATAAATTGATCTGGTCTTCGATTGGCAAGTTTTATTCCTATAAAGGCTTGAACAACAGCACTTAAACCCCCGATAAAAATGACAATTAAAGAATCATATTGTGCCATTTTAATGAGTTGAACCGAAGAAAACCCAACAAATGTTGAGTAAAAAAAGAGAATAAAAAATTGGATGATTTGTTGTTGAGAGATTCCCTCTGTTTTCAACGATGCCCCACCTAACTTATAATCTTTTTTTGCAGCGGTTTAAAAAGGATTTCAATTAAATCATTGGGATCCAGACTATACTTGAAAAGGTGAGTAGATAGACAATAACAGAACGAAACGCCCATGATACATAAGACAATGAAGTAGGTTCTTTTCTTTCGTCTTCGATTCTTAAGGTAATTCCATTCGTATAAAAAGATAATGAGGAAAAATAGAATAATGATCATCATGAGCTTAATTCCTTTGTCCAAAATGGATTATTCTCGGTACCTCTGCGTTTAATTTTTAAATCCACAGTGATATTAAGTTTTACTTTGTCTTGATAAATTGATGTCCAATTCCTTTGTGCCTTTTTCCATATTTTTGGTTTGTACCATGATAAATATTCACCAAATTGAAAGGCATCAGCCCCTGTTTTTTTAGAGGTGGTAAAGGCTGCCTCAATCCTTTTTCTAATATCTTTTTCTGCAAGTAATTCTAATTTTTTAATATTTGCTTCCTTACTTAAATCGATCGTTGAGTCCGATTCAGCAAGGTCATCTTCGACATTGAAGTGTACATCAAACGCATATGGTTCGTTTTTTGATGGATGAATTTTTGCTTTTGCCTGCAATACGGTTAAGTTAATTTCTTTGTGATCCGTTGGTGATTGAATGGTGACTAACGCCTGCTTGATTGTGTTTCGCAGCCATAAGGCTCCACGTCCTTCATAAGATGTTAGCTTATCGACCATTTTGTAATTTTTAAATAAAGCGACCCCATCAGTACCAACCCAAACAACTTTTTTTCCATTTTCACTAACCATTTTGCGTTTACCTACTTTTAAAATACTGACAGCCATGTCACCATTTACTGTTTCAAAGAAGTCCTTAGGTGTAGTTAATAGGGCAATTTCATTTTTACTGAAACCTAACAGGATTCGTGATTGCGACTTTTCAAAGGTTGGAGCCATGTGAATAATTTCCTTTGCTTTTCCGGGTGCGATATACATAGGTAGATTGATGTTGAGGCCGGGTTCACGAATAATAAATTCCAATATTTTTTTAATCCCTTCCTTTGCCATTTCTTGCCCAATAATCACAAGTTTCGCTTGTCCAAAACTAATTTTCCGCGGCAGGTCCACCTGCATTTTATGAAAGGCTTGCGAGATATTTGTGCCTGAGTAAGTTAGGGAGGCATAAGGTTTCCCCAATGACAGCGATCCGCCTGATTGGCCTGTTGCAAGCCGGTTGGGGAGTGGGAAGGTCAAGGTTACATCAATTTTGCCGTTTTTCCCTTTATCCACTAGGATGGATGATACAAACGACCGTTCATTTATTTCAACGCGTGACCAGCATCCTGTTAAAAATAATATGCTAGATACCATTGTTAAAAATAGAGCTTTGATCAATCCTCATCTTCCTCTTCAAATCGATATTTGACATTAGACCTTTGTGAATCCTTTGTTCCGACGAATGAAGGACGACGTTTCATCAACCACCATGGGACTCGTAAAATCGAATCCTTTAAATCATTGACACGTAAGGGTGCAATAGGGGCCATGTACGGCATTCCAAATGAACGCAGGTGTACCAAATGAATATAAGTAATGAGACAACCAATCATCAATCCAAAAATTCCAAAAGAACCCGATAAAATCATGATGGGAAAGCGGAGCACACGAATCGAAAAACCTAAATCAAAATAGGGTACGATAAACGAGGCAATCCCTGTTAATGAAACAATGATGACCATTGGAGCAGAAATAATTCCTGCTTGAACCGCTGCTTGTCCAATGACTAATGCACCTAATATGCTTATAGCTTGCCCAATTGCCTTTGGTACTCGTAGACCAGCTTCTCTTAATGCTTCAAAGGTTAGTTCCATGATTAGTGCTTCCACCATTGCGGGGAATGGCACTAAATCCCTGGCGGCTGCCACGCTCAATAACAGGTCGGATGGAATCATTACAGGGTGAAAGGTGGTCAACGCTATATAGAAGGATGGAAACAGCAGCGAAATAACTAAAAAAGTCATTCGCAGCCATCGGACAAAATTAGCGAAAACATAGCGTTGATAATAGTCCTCAGGAGATTGAAGAAACATCGAAAAGGTAACGGGTACAATAAGCGGGATCGGTGTTCCATCCACCAAAATAACCGCTCTTCCTTCGAGCAGGGCAGCAGCAACCACATCAGGCCGCTCTGTTTTTTGCGATTGCGGAAAAGGGGATAATGGGAAATCATCAATATTTTCTTCAATATAGCTGCTTCCCAATACACCATCCATTTGAATACGGCCAATCCGCTGTTTGACTTCCTCGACGATTTCTGGCTTGCATATTCCTTCTAGATATCCAATGACTACTTTTGTTTTTGTGAATTTACCAAGTAGTTGCTGGTCCATTTTCAATGCGGGGGTTTTAATTCTTCTGCGGATCATGGTGATGTTCGTATGAATATCCTCAACAAATGCTTCCCTAGGTCCCCGGATTACATTTTCATTTGCAGGCTCACTGATGGCTCGTTTTTCAAATTTTTGTAATGGAAAGGCAAGCATCCGCGGATCGCCCTCGAAAAAAATTAAGATATTTCCATCAAGGACAAGTTCCACAGCCTTCTGCATATCTGTTAGTACAATGCTTGACATAGAGCTGACTAATTTTAATTCAAGTAATTTATGAATAAATTCCTGATGGGAAGAGGCAAAATCCTCATTCACGATGTGGGTTAGCACTTGCTCATCAAATAACGCATCATTAACCATGTTCTGTAAGTAAGCAATTCCGCAGCGAGTGCGATTAGCGGTTAATTCGTAGATGGTGATATCCGAGCATTGATGGAATGACTGCTTCAGCCATTTAAACCGGACATCAAAATCTTCTCCTAAAAAAACTTGTTCAGGAGCATTGCTGTTTGGGGTTTGTTTTTTTTCTTTTGAAAAGAAGGGCATGGTGTTCACTCTCTCCGCAAACTTTTTTATAGATTTCCCCTTTTTCAAGAAAATAATTTGTAGTTAAAAAGTTCCAATTAGGTGAGAATAATGATAACGAAAAAGCAGAGGGTGGAAAGAAATGATTGTGAAACTAGGGTATGTAGCGATGAGTGTGGAACTGCAGCATGCATCGCCCTCTCAAACCATGACGTTTGCCCAATTCTCAAAAATTAAAGACCGTGAGGCTGCGATTCGGAAATTAGAAAGGATTGCTGAATCCAATTTGGAGAATTGTCTGCGTCTCCTTAAGCATAATGTGGGGAATGATATTCAGTTTTTCCGGTTTAGCTCACGCTTGATTCCACTTGCCAATCATGAGGAGTTAGGGGACTGGAACTATATCAAGCCGCTGAAGGAGTCTCTTGGGAAGATTACGGAATTTTTAAAGGATCACTCGATAAGAGTCGATTTTCATCCGGACCACTTTGTTGTGTTGAATACTTTAGATAAAGATATACTAAAAAACTCTTTGAAGACATTATCCATGCATGAGGCTCTATTGAAGGGGATGGGAATCAATCCCGAGCACCGGTGTGTGCTGCATGTTGGCGGCGGTTACGATGATAAGGAAAAAGCACTGGAACAGTTTATTCATAATTGGGGTTACATTAAGCCTGGAATTCAAAGGATGATTATGTTAGAAAATGATGATACGACGTTTACGGTCAAGGAGACGTTATATCTTTGTGAGAAGCTGGGGATTCCGATGGTGTTTGATTACCATCACCACCTTGCGAACCATGAAGAGGAGGATTGGATCTCGGATTGGGATCGGATTGTTTCGAGCTGGGATCATTCGGACTTGCCGATTAAGATGCATATTTCGAGTCCGCGGTCGGAGAAAGAGTTTCGAGCGCATGCTGATTATGTGGACCCGGAGATGTTTTTGACGTTTTTAAATGAAGTAAAGGGGAGCGTGCCGGAGATTCATTGTATGATTGAAGCGAAGCAAAAGGATGCAGCCCTGTTTCAACTGGTTCGGGATTTAAAGGGGCGTGGCGGATTGAAATGGCTGGATCAGACGAATTTTGTGGTGGAGTAGGGGAAGTGTTGTCTATTGGAGGCTCGGGTATTGGGCGGACGGATTTTTGATTTTTTCTTCGGTCTTGTTCAAAAGGACTGGTCTATTGGACAGTTTTGAGGGTTCTTTTAGGGATTTTGTCTTATAGAGGTGTTCTATTAGACAATGTCGCTATAGTTTTTCTGTTTTTGTCCAATAGGACCCGGCTATTGGACAAATTTTTGATTTTTTCTTCGGTAGTGTCCAATAGACACCCCTATTGGACACTTTTGAGTTTTCTTTTTGGGATTTTGTCTTATAGAGGTGTTCTATTAGACAATGTCGCTATATTTTTTCTGTTTTTGTCCAATAGAACTCGCCTATTGGACAAATTCTTGATTTCTTCTTCGGTGGTGTCCGATAGACAATCTCTATTGGACACTTTTGTGGTTTCACCTCAGGATTTTGTCTAATAGAACCACAATGCCCTAAACAATAAACAAAAAAAATAGCCCTCCTAACAAACGAGAGGGCCATCTCCTATAAACAAAACTTAAGCACGATAAGTACGGCTGTATACGGTATACTTATTAACCTTTTCTAAACTAGTCCCAAAACCAATCCCAGGCGTAGTTGGAAGGATAATCTCTCCATTTTCAACCGTTACCTCAGGCTCAATGATATCCTCAGCCCAATAAAGCGAAGAAGCTGCCGTATCACCGGGAAGAGTAAAATTCGGCAGGGAGGTAATCGCGATATTATGAGCCCGACCGACCCCGGACTCAAGCATGCCGCCGCACCATACCGGGATATCATTAGCTTGGCAGAAATCATGAAGCTTACGTGATTCCGTTAACCCGCCAACACGTCCAATTTTAATATTAATAATTTTACAGCTGCCAAGCTTTAGCGCTTTTCGGGCATCTTCAACAGAATGAATACTCTCATCTAAACAAATAGGTGTTTTTAGCCTAGCCTGTAAGTCAGCATGATCAATAATATCATCATGAGCCAAAGGCTGTTCAATCATCATTAACTGATAATCATCCAATGCTGCCAAGCGATCTAGATCATGAAGGGTATAAGCAGAATTGGCATCAGCCATTAACGGAATATCAGGATATTCCTGACGAACCCGGTCAATTAAAGCCACATCCCAGCCTGGCCTAATTTTCAACTTTACCCGCTTATAACCTTCATCGAGGCGTTCACCAATCGTTTCAATCGTTTCTTCAATCGTATCTTTAATTCCGATGCTGACACCAACATCAATCTTGGAACGATTACCACCAAGAGCTTGGGCAAGCGGTATATTTTGTTCTTTTGCATACAAATCCCAAACGGCACCCTCAATTGCTGCTTTCGCCATATTGTTGCCGCGCAGGTGAGCAAACCATTTTTCTGATAGTTCATCGGGATGATGGATTTCATTTCGTAAAACGATCGGAATCAAATAATCCTCTAAGATATGCCAATTGGTTTTGACGGTTTCTTCATTATAAAGAGGATCGAGCATCGCTACCGATTCGGCCCAGCCTGAAAGCCCGTCCTCGTTTTTGACTTCTACCAAAATAAAATCCTTATCATACTCGGTTCCAAAGCTAGTGGTAAAGGGGTAGAGTAAATCTAGTTTTAAATGTCTTAAAATGACTTGCTTAATTTTCATGCCAAACGTCTCCTTTAACTCTAAGGGTTACTGTTTAGTGAGAATATAGAAATTCACCGGAATCTCGGGACTGCTTATTTTTTTAAAACCACTGACCTGCCAGCCTTGGGCGAACAGCCCGGAAAAAGCGTGTCTAGTTCTCATTCGCCAATCGCTTGCAAGCTCGATGTCTGTCTCGCGAATCGACCGATAGTTTTTTGGGACAGGAACAAACTGAACTGCATGATTATGTAACTCCTCATTCCTAAAAGGCAATACAACAGGCCATCCTTTATCATTAACATTCCACTGAACAAGCGAGTTCGCCAAGACAAAGTCTTGGTCGAAGGCATTCCCGAAAGTATCCGCAGGTTTTTCACCACCGATACGCCATTCCACAAGAAAGCGGTCTGATGGGAGCCCGCTATTTAAAAAATCCTCCATCTCGCCGTAGCAGTTGGGAAGATAAGTGGAGACCATGCCGCCAAGCTTGCCGATATTTAAATAGCCATTAACGCTTTCAAGTGGATCATACGTCCAGGTGATGAGGGAGTAGCCAAGCTTTAACGCCTCATCGCGCTGAGCAAGTTTTAATTTTTCACCAATCCCTTTATTACGAAACAGTTCATCTGTCCCCAATACATGCGAGCAAAGATAGACAGATTGGCCGTTAAACCCAGGGAAGCTGTATTGAAATCCAATAAGCTCATCACCACTATAGGCACCAAGCACTAAACCGCCGTTTTTGACGGCGGTAATGGTTTGGTGTGTGGGGATGGAGTCAGACTCACCCCAAATTTTACTTTCAAGTCTGCGTACATCTTCTAACTCTGCTGTGCTAGATAGGGAGCGGATTTTGATTTCTTCTTTCGTCATCATTATATCCCTCCAGTAAAAACTATTCGCGGCTGAAATCCGCATCTTGCAATGGAACCAATTTGGTCTTTTTCACAACCTTATAGCCAAAATAAGCGAGTAGGAATAAAGGCAGACCAATATAGGAAACTAATGCACCGTACCAATCGATTTTTGGACCAAAGAAGGCGCCATAGTTTTGTCCGAAGACGGCCACTAAACATAATACAGTCGCTAAAATTGGCCCAAGTGGGAACCATTTTGCCACGTATGGTAAATCTGATAGACTTCTTCCTTGGGCAACATAGGCCTTACGGAAACGGTAATGCGAAATCGAAATTCCTAACCATGATAAAAAGCCTGCTAAACCGGAAGCATTTAATAACCAGCCATATACTGTTCCATCACCGAACAGGGAGGTTAAGAAGCAAAGCATCCCAATCACGGTTGAGACTAACAATGCATTAGTCGGAAGACCTTTTTTACTTACCCTTTTTAAGAAGGCTGGAGCTTTTCCCTCCTTCGCTAGCACCCATAATACACGGGATGCAGCATAGAGGGCCGAGTTACCAGCAGATAGTACCGCTGTAAGGATAACAGTATTCATTAGGGCAGCAGCAAAGGCAAGACCGGCATTTTTAAATACAAGTGTAAATGGACTTACTGCTACATCTTTCACATCTGTGCTTAGTAATAATGGATCTTTATAGCTGACCAAACAGCCGATAACAAAAATCGCTAAAACGTAGAATAACAGTATTCTCCAGAAAATCTGTTTAATCGCTTTTGGCATGTTCTTTTCAGGGTTTTCACTTTCACCGGCAGCAACCCCGACAAGCTCTGTTCCTTGGAACGAGAAACCTACAATCATAAACACACCTAAGATGGAAAGGAATCCGCCTTTAAATGGAGCCTCGCCTTTTGTAAAGTTGTCAAATCCGCCAGTATGACCTTTCATGATGCCAAAAATCATTAATAAGCCCAGTACGATAAAAATAATAATCGTAGTCACTTTAATGATGGCAAACCAGAATTCAGATTCACCATATCCTTTTACAGATAAAATGTTTAATCCAAATATCAATACGAGGAAGATAGCACTCCAAATGAAACCAGGAACATCTGGAAACCAATATTTCATAATCAGCGAAGAAGCCGATAATTCGAGCGCAACAATAATG
Organism: Neobacillus drentensis; assembly: GCF_021560175.1. Classification (GTDB taxonomy): domain Bacteria; phylum Bacillota; class Bacilli; order Bacillales; family Cytobacillaceae; genus Neobacillus; species Neobacillus drentensis_A. The sequence goes on from NZ_CP091110.1 coordinate 242,748, forward strand.
GCATTGTTATACCAGTAATTCCAGCCAACCGCAAATCCTAATGCGGGGTCGACAAATCGGTCTGAATACGTACTGAACGATCCGGTAATGGGAATAAATGCTGACATTTCTCCTAAGCTTGTCATAATAAAAAAGACCATAATTCCAGCAATTAAATAGGCAGTAAGCGCTCCGCCAGGACCGGCATCTGCAATGGTAGCCCCACTTGCTAAAAATAATCCAGTACCAATCGTTCCACCTATGGCAATCATGGATAAGTGTCTTGTTTTTAACTTTCTTTCTAATGGTTCTTGTGATTTGTCTTGTTCACTAGCTGTATCTAGTTTATGTGCCGTATTTTCCATAGTAGACTCTCCTAATGATTTTCTAAGTTTCTTGTAAAGCCGTTAACAAGGTTTGTGTTAAAATTTTCGTTCCATATATGAGTGCATCTAGATTAAATTTCATCTCGGGATGATGCAGCCCGGGTGTTAACCCGCAGCCTAAACCAATCATTGTAGCTGCAAGACCGGGATTTTTGGCGGTATAAAAATGAAAGTCCTCAGCGCCTTGGGAGATGCAAACCGGGGCGACTCTTTCTTTGCCGAGAATCTCACCAATCGCCTTTTCGGCCAATTTGATTGCTTTTTCGTTTATCGCTGCGGCGGGAACCAATTCTTCCGTTGCCAATGTAATGACCGCACCTGTTTTTTCAGCGGCTATTTCCATTGCCCGGTAAGTCTGCTTTTCTAGCTCGGACATAACGTCGTTGGCTTGTGCTCTTATATCGAGAGCAAAATGTGCCGTCTCAGGGATTACATTGGTTGCATCACTTTCCGTCGTCAGCTGTGTCATTTTAACGGAGTACGAAACTTCTGTTCGTAAGTCGATTTCTTTCAGCTTTTGGACCAAAAGCGCAGCAGTCTCAATCACATTGATTCCTTCATTTGGCCGGGCTGCATGGGCTTGCCGCCCCTTTATCGTTCCCCGAATTGTTCCAGCTGAGCCATGAATGATGACGGGAGAGGCCTTCCGATATGGGAGCTCACTAACCGGCCGGACATGGGTGCCAAACAACAAACTGACTTTCTCTAATACGCCATCCGCCATCATTTTTAGTGCGCCTTCTCCTTTTTCTTCGGCAGGCTGAAAAATAAACCTTAAAGTATGCTTTGGTTTGAGTCCGCTGGCGGCAAGTGCCAGTGCTGAATAGAGGACCATCGTGCTGTGTCCGTCGTGACCGCAAGAATGATTCGGCTTTACTACACCATTCACTTCTTGAACTAGGGCATCCATATCCGCCCGCAGTGCCAGGACTTGATCGGATGTGCCAGGTATTTCGGCCATTAACCCGTAATGACCACAGTATTTTTTTACCTGGAAGCCGGCAGCTTGCAGTTTTTCTGCAATGTAGCCGGAGGTTTTTTCTTCTTTCCAGCTAGGTTCCGCCAGGCCATGTAGCTCTTGATAGGTGTTGAGTAAATCGTCTTTATGCTGCTCAATAAAGTCTAGCGGATTCAAATATTTTCACCTCTTTATTCATTAAATACATCAAAGGTTGTATAAAGCTGTTCTAGTTTTTGCTGGTATGCCAGTATGCGTGTCTTGTCTTTCTGTTGGATTCCTTCCATCACTAAATCTAATAAACTAATAACGGAAGCGATTGAGTTTGTGCCGGTTTCCGCATTTTCTTCAGTAGTTAAGACAATGTTGGAAAGCCTGCCTGCAGGCGATAGAAGCCGATCGGTTATGGAAATCAAGGTAATTCCATGCTCAACTGCACACTCAGCCATTTTTATCATTTCATTGGAATAACGCGGAAATGAAAACACGACGACAACGGAGTCTTCAGTCAGATTGCTAAACTTTTCGAAAAAGCCATCTGAAGTTGAACATAAATTCACTTGACCTCGAATGGTACTTAACATATATGAAAACCAATAGGCGGCCGCATGAGAAATGCGTTGACCTGCTATTAAGATTTGATCGGCCTTGATTAACACCTCGACGGCTTTCCAAATCTCCTCGATGTTTGCTGAATCCAACAGGTTCCTTAATATATCAACCTGGTTTTCTATCACTTTTGTAAAAACGTGCTTATCGGTAGATTGAGAGGTGTCGGCAGCTGCGGCGGTTTGGTTCTGCGCTAGCATTTGTTGCTGAATATGTTCTTGCATTTGGCTAAACCCTTGAAAACCTAACGCATAGGAAAGACGGATGACGGTGGTTTCGCTCACCGAAGCTTGCTGACCGATTTGAAAAGCTGTTTTAAAAACAGCTGTCTCTATATTTTCAATCAGGTAATTGGCTACCTTCTTTTGTCCTGCCGATAAATTGTTAAATCGGGTTTTAACCAATTGTTTAAAAGGAAGTGGCTCCATCTTATCCACCTTTCCAAAAGAAGGGAATCCTTCACTTTATCTAAATGTTGCAGGTAATTCTTTTTTTATTTTTATACATTAACATAAATAAATATGAATTAAAAGATGATTTGTTAATATTTTGTTGTCTAATCTGTTGGGATATATTGTAAGTAGAGAAAACTTTTTCCTACTGTTGTGGAGGGGGGGAGGAAAATACTTTCCAAAGGTCGCTTTTAAAAAATTTCTATCATGAGAACAAGAAAAAGGGAGCAGACCAGAGTAAATCGGGTTCTCCCTGTTGTGTTGGGGTTATCTCCAAAATCCTAGAATAGCGAGAATGATAATAACTGCAAAAATTAGAACCTTGACGGGGGATTGAAAGGAGACATTTCTTCTTTGGCTGCTGGCCCAAGAAGTAGTGGTCTGGAATGATTCCGCTAGAGCTTTTTTATTAAAGTAGGGGATTGCCCCAATAAGAAATCCACCTAGTAACCCAAACAGATGGGCAACCACATTTATATCTGGCTGCAGGAAGGTCATAATTAAACTAACTGCACATAATACGAGGATAATTTGACTGTTTTGCTTGGACAGAATAGACTTTCTAAAGATAATGATGGCAATATAATAGCCAAATAAGCCGAATATAGCTCCGCTTGACCCAACGTGGGTGTAGGTCAATGGCTCAAACAGTAATGTGGCCACATTGGCAGCTAAACCCGAGAAAAGGTAAATGAATAGAAACCTGCCGCTCCCCAGCATCCGTTCCAAAGTCGGTCCAAATAAGATTAAGGAAAAACTATTAAACAGCATGTGTGAAAAACCACTATGCATAAACGTTGGGGTAATCAGTCTCCAAACTTCCCCTTCCATAATATAAAGATTAACTCCTGAAAAATTTTCAAAGAACCAGTTGTTTGGGAAGATAGGAAGAATGGTTAACAGATATAATACAAAGTGAATCGTTACAATAAGAGAGACCATCGGAAATAAGCGGATAAATTCACGAAAGCTTTCGGTTCTGGTAAAAATGGTTAAAACCTCCTTTCCATTACATCTTTAACCGTTTTTTGGTCTTGTACACTATTATGCTGACAATAAGTTAAATAGAAGGATGATAAACCGTGATTAAAGGAATTGGCATTGATATTATTGAACTGCATAGAATTCGCGAATTGATCAGCAGGCAAAGTAAGCTGGTTGACCGGATCTTAACAGGAAACGAAAAGAAAACGTATGAAGACTTATCTGAGGCTAGAAAAGTGGAGTTTTTAGCAGGAAGGTTTGCGGCAAAAGAGGCTTTTTCCAAAGCATTTGGTACTGGAATTGGAAAGGAACTATCCTTTTTAGATATAGAAATAGAAACAGATCGGTCAGGAAAACCGTTTTTTCGAAAACCAGAGGTTCAGTCGCATTTGTCCATCTCCCATAGTAAAGAATATGCCGTTGCTCAAGTTGTAATAGAAGAATAGATCGAATATTGTGATTGGCTCTCCATCTGGGGGTCCTTATTTTTTCTACAGCTTGCCTCTTTGCAAGAATAATCGCCATGGTTGTCTCATATATTCATAGGGAAATAGGAGAGACAAGGTCAGCTATGGTTTATAAGCCTGATTCCTGCCTTTCTCTTCTTTGATAATCATATGAAAATGAGACAAGAAGGGGCTGAAGGAATGAGGAAAAAGTTTTTACTGCTTATTATAGGACTAATGGTCATATTCGTGCTAGCTGCCTGTGGAACAAAATCACAAGACGATGTGGTAAAGGAGCTAAAGGGTAAGCAGAGTGATTTAACCAGCTATAAAGTGAATGCGAAGATGACACTGAAAATGGGCTCAGATTCGCAAGTTTATAATGTAGAAATCTGGCATAAAGATCCTACATTCTACCGCGTTAATTTAAAAAATGCAGAGAAAGACCAAAGTCAAATGATTCTAAGAAATAAAGAAGGTGTCTTTGTTCTTACACCGGCATTGAATAAAAGCTTCCGTTTTCAAAGTGATTGGCCGCAAAATAGCAGTCAAGCATATTTGTATGAATCCTTAATAAAGGATATTGTGGCGGATAGAGAAGCTAAGTTCTCTTCCACAAAGAACTATTATATCTTTGAAACGAAGACCCGTTATCAAAACAATAGTATGCTTCCATTCCAGGAAATTAAGCTGAATAAAAGCGACTTATCACCTGCTGTCGTCAAAGTAATGGACCCTGATCGGAATGCCCTTGTAACCGTTGAGTTTTCGAAAGTTAAATTTAATGCGAATTTTGACAAGGACGATTTCGATATGAAAAAGAATATGACGCGGGCACAGTTAAATTTACCAGCAATGGCAAGCGGCAAAGAAAAGGATCAAACATTCTCTGTTAAGTATCCAACCTTTGAAATAAAAGGAACCAAGTTAATCGAAGAAAAGACAGTTAAAATGGACGATGGCAAACGGGTTGTCCTTACCTATGACGGCAAAAAATCTTTTACACTTGTTCAAGAAAAGGTAGCCACAAAGGTCGTATCTGCTGTTCCGACTCGTATGGACGGGGATATCGTTGATTTAGGTGCAACCATTGGGGCGTTGTCGGATCATTCGCTTTCATGGTCACAAGGCGGTGTCGATTATATGATCGCATCGAAAAACCTGAAGCGGGATGAGATGGTTGAAATTGCAAAATCGGTTCAAGGTGAATCGGTAAAATAAGATCTTTCCAAAACAGGCCTTGTGCCTGTTTTTTTGGTATGTAAACAAAAAAAGTAGTATGATACTTTTATATGGATGAGCGGGGGATCAACGCTCGAAATAAATGATCACATCCCATTTGGTAGTAAAAAAACTGGAATTTAATTAGGAAGTGGAAAGATGGAAGAGCAAGCTTATTTTTATCGGGATACATGGGCAGAAGTTGACCTGGAGTGTATCGCTGAAAATGTCTCCTCTGTAAGAAAGCACTTACCAGAAAAAGTGGAAATCATGGCAGTGGTAAAAGCGAATGCCTATGGCCATGGTGATGTTCAAGTGGCGAAAACAGCACTTTCAGCGGGGGCGAGCCTTCTTGCGGTAGCTTTTATGGATGAAGCAGTGGCGTTAAGGTATAAAGGTATTCAGGCTCCGATCTTAGTATTAGGCGCATCTCGGCCTGAAGATGTTCAAGTGGCAGCCAAGTATGATATTTCGCTGACTGTTTTTCAGAAAGATTGGCTGCAGAAAGCGCAGCAGCATTTGGCTATTGGCGACAGAGTTTCCTTGCATATTAAAGTGGATACGGGAATGGGCAGAATTGGAGTACGAAGCCGGGATGAATTAGCAAGCGTCGAGCAATTCATTTTGAAAGATGAACGATTTCACTTTGAAGGAATCTTCACTCATTTTGCCACAGCAGATGAACTGGATACTCGTTACTTTCAGCAGCAATTAGCGCAATTTGAGGAAATGCTAAAGGGATTAACAAAACAGCCAAAGTATATTCATACCAGCAATAGTGCAGCAGCCATAAGATTCCCTAATGCCTACTTTAACGCGGTCCGGCTTGGAATTACGATGTATGGACTTACACCATCTCTTGAGATGGAAAAGGAAATACCGTTCCCATTGAAGGAGGCCTTTTCACTGCAAACACGGCTTATCCATGTGAAACAGGTGAATAAAGGAGATAAAGTCAGCTATGGGGCGACTTATGAAAGCAGCGAAGATGAGTGGATTGGCACAATCCCGATTGGTTATGCCGATGGATGGATCCGCAGGCTGCAAGGACAAGAAGTATTAGTCGACGGAAAGCGTTCGCCCATTGTCGGGAGAATTTGCATGGATCAGTGTATGGTACGTCTTCCTGCTCATGTGCCTGTAGGGACACCTGTCACACTGATTGGCCGGCAGGGACAGGAATTCATTTCAATCAATGAAATTGCAGCGAAGCTTGACACCATCAATTATGAGGTTCCCTGTATCATAACCAATCGTGTTCCCCGTCTTTATAAAAAGGGCGGTAAAATTGTCGATATAAAAAATGACCTTCTTGGCAAATTGACAGGCGTAAAGAAAGAAATTTAAACATATTTATGATATTGCGGTAAATTGTGCATAAAAGCATCTTTGATTGGCTTATAATACAGTAGAATTATATTTAGTCTATGAATTGGGCTTGATTAGTGTTATTATAAAATATGGTACAGATATTAAATTTAAAACTCGCTGATGGAAACCCTTGAAGGGCCCGACAGAAGTGCGCTTAAATTTAAGCATCAGAATGAAATTCTGGTTAGATAAAAATGGTGTGTAGTGATGGTGGAGGTGTATGTTTGTGTCTGAAACTGGCGCAACTACGGAAATCTTAGTAAAGTTACCGCAACATCTTTTAACTGAGTTAGATGGTTTCGTTAAGCAAGAAAATGTGAACCGCAGTGAGTTTATTTACCAAGCAACCAAAATGTATTTACGCGAACGGAAAAAGAGACAAATTCGCGAGTCGATGAGACGTGGATACATGGAAATGGCTAAGATCAATCTTAGAATTGCATCAGAAGCATTTTTGGCGGAATATGAGGCAGAACACACAGTTGAACGTCTTGTAAGCGGAGGATAATCCTTTGATTGTCAAGCGTGGTGACGTTTATTTTGCGGACCTATCCCCAGTTGTTGGTTCTGAACAAGGCGGCGTCCGACCTGTACTTGTCATCCAAAACGACATCGGGAATCGGTTTAGTCCCACAGTGATTGTTGCAGCGATTACAGCTCAAATTCAAAAAGCAAAGCTTCCTACTCATGTCGAGATTGATGCGAAGCGCTACGGATTTGAACGTGACTCGGTCATTCTGCTAGAGCAAATTCGTACAATTGATAAGCAGCGGTTAACCGATAAAATCACCCATCTCGATGACGAAATGATGGAGAAAGTGGATGAAGCCCTACAGGTAAGTTTAGGTCTCATCGAATTTTAGTTTTAAAGTACGCTCTTTTAAAAGAGCGTTTTTTCATACATAACCTGCCTCTTAAATTTTCTGCCCGCGAGCAAGCTAATCCTAGCTTGCTTTTCTTTTTGCAAAGGAATAGAGGCCTTTAATGAAACCATGACCCGAATTTGATACAATAAAATGAATAAAGGATGGAGGATTATTTCAATGAACGATACAGTTGTAAAAGATGAGCAACTCTTGGGAAAAATAGCTGCAGAGCTGACGATCTCCTTTAAACAAGTAAAAAGTGTTATTTCATTGCTTAACGAAGGAAACACAGTTCCTTTTATTGCTCGTTACAGAAAAGAAATGACTGGCGCCCTTGATGAGGTACAAATCCGGTCAATCTTAGAACGCTGGCAGTACATTCAAAACCTGGAGCAAAGAAAAGAAGAAGTCCTCCGAATTATTGAAGAACAAGGGAAGTTAACCGTTGAATTAAGTAAAGCTATTACGAAGGCTGAAAAGCTGCAAGAGGTAGAAGATTTATATAGGCCATATAAACAGAAAAGAAGAACGAAAGCAACGGTAGCTAAAGAAAAAGGGCTTGAACCATTTGCGGAGTGGCTAATGACTTTCCCAAAAGACCCCGTTGAGCAAAAAGCAAAAGAGTTCCTATCAGAGGAAAAACAAGTGGCTACGATTGAAGAAGCCATTGCAGGTGCGAAGGATATTATCGCAGAAATGGTATCTGATGATGCCGAAGGGCGTAAATGGATTCGTAAAGAAACATTTAAATCTGGTACAGTTGGATCAGTGGTGAAAGATGCAGAAAAAGACGAAAAAAATGTCTATGAAATGTATTATGAATATGAGGAACCTGTCAATAAGATTGTTCCCCACCGGATTCTTGCCTTAAATCGCGGTGAAAAAGAAGACATCTTACGTGTTTCCATTAAGATGAATGCAGACCTGATCATGACCTATTTATCAAGAAAATGGGTGGGTGTTCAGTATTCGCCAGCCGCTCCGCTAGTGCAAGAAGCGCTGGAAGATGGATATAAAAGGTTGATCCAGCCTTCAATTGAACGGGAAATCCGTGCGGAGTTAACGGAAAAGGCGGAAGAGCAAGCCATACATATCTTTTCGGAAAACCTTCGAAATCTACTGCTGCAGCCGCCTCTAAAAGGCAAAGTGGTCATCGGTGTAGATCCAGCCTATCGGACAGGATGTAAATTAGCGGTAGTCGATGAAACAGGAAAGGTCTTAAAAATTGATGTCATTTATCCACATCCCCCTGTTTCGAAAACAAAAGAAGCGCGTGAAAAGTTTATAAACATTCTTCGGGAATATAAAGTAGAGATGGCCGCCATTGGCAACGGAACGGCTTCCAGGGAGACAGAACAGTTTGTCGCTGATATTTTAAAAGAGATGGAGGAAGAAATCTTTTATCTCATCGTAAACGAGGCCGGTGCCAGTGTTTATTCGGCTTCAGATGTTGCCAGAGAAGAGTTTCCGAATTTCCAGGTGGAAGAAAGAAGTGCTGTTTCGATTGCACGCCGCCTGCAGGATCCTCTAGCTGAATTGGTGAAAATTGATCCAAAATCAGTTGGGGTTGGTCAGTACCAGCATGACGTTTCCCAAAAGCGTCTATCCGAATCCCTGCACTTTGTGGTAGAAACCGCCGTTAACCAGGTTGGGGTGAATGTGAATACTGCTTCTTCTTCGCTGCTTCAATATGTGGCGGGGTTAAATAAAACCGCTGCCAATAATATTGTCAAAAAGCGCGAAGAAGAAGGTAAGTTTACAAGTAGAGTGCAATTAAAAAAGGTACCACGATTAGGGGCGAAAACCTACGAGCAGGCCATTGGCTTCTTGCGTGTAATAGACGGTAAACAACCACTTGATCGTACTGGAATCCATCCTGAAAACTATGATGAGGTTAAAAAATTGTTAACTAGTTTAGGTTTCTCAGCGAAGGACTTAGGTACAGAAGAGTTAAAGACGGCACTCGGCGGACTCGATTTAAAATCCGTTTCTGAAGAATTATCCATTGGTGAATTAACCTTAAAGGATATAATTGATGCATTGGTCAAACCAGAACGAGATCCGCGTGATGATTTACCTCGTCCGCTGCTGAAAAAGGATGTCTTAAAACTAGAAGACCTTAAAGCGGGAATGGAGCTCCAAGGTACAGTTCGGAATGTTGTAGACTTTGGCGCGTTTGTTGATATCGGTGTCAAACAGGATGGGCTTGTTCATATTTCTAAGCTCAGCAATCGTTTCGTCAAACATCCTTTGGACATTGTTTCAGTAGGCGATGTGGTAACGGTTTGGGTGGACTCTGTTGATATGAAAAAGGGCCGTGTTGCTTTAACTATGCTGCCGCCATCTTAAGATAGGGAAAGCGCCTTTGGTTCCACAGGCTCGGGGACTAGAGGCGCCGTAACTAGTAAACACTGCTTTTAGGAGCAGTGTTTTTTTCTGTAAAAAAACCAGCACTGGTTTAGCAGCTTAATCTGATAGCGGTCCTTCTCATAGAAAGCCCTTTTCATTTGGTTTTGCAACCAAGTTGGCATAGTGTAAAACCTCCCGAAAAGTACATCATTCAATAAAGGTATATACAATATATGCTATAATAGGTTGTCATGTTCGCTTGAAAGTGGGGAACTGTAAAAATGGAACAGCGGGAACTACAACTATTAGTAGAAAAGATATCTCTTGAATTCTTTGGTAAGCCGTTTAAACATACGGCCCTGTTTAATCAAAGGTTACGATCTACTGGAGGAAGATATCTTTTAGGGACGCATCATATCGAAATTAATAAAAAGTATTTAGAACAGCTGGGAGAAAGAGAGTTAATTGGTATCATTAAGCATGAGTTATGCCATTATCACCTTCATCTGGAGGGTAGAGGCTATCAGCACAAAGACTCTGAATTTAAGTCTTTATTAAAGAAGGTAGGCGCCCCTCGTTTCTGCAATCAGCTGCCTGAAAGTAGTGTTAGACGTACTGCGAAAAAAGTTCTTATTTATCAATGTACAAACTGTAAGACAACCTATCATAGAAAAAGAAGTATTAACACTTCTAGGTATGTGTGCGGAAAATGTAGAGGGAAATTATCAAAAGTTGAGGAAATCCAATTATAATTCTTCGGAAATCTGGTTATAATTTTTATGTAAAAATAATGTTGACTTTATTACAACAGGTATTTATAATGTAAAGAGTCGATAGGGCAAATGCCTTGTTGAGAAGATAAATATTGATTATTCCGCAGTAGCTCAGTGGTAGAGCTATCGGCTGTTAACCGATCGGTCGTAGGTTCGAGTCCTACCTGCGGAGCCATTTTATTTAATGGGGAAGTACTCAAGAGGCTGAAGAGGCGCCCCTGCTAAGGGTGTAGGTCGGGTGACCGGCGCGAGGGTTCAAATCCCTCCTTCTCCGCCATTTTCATTATTAATTTCGGCCCCTTGGTCAAGCGGTTAAGACACCTCCCTTTCACGGAGGTAACACGGGTTCGAGTCCCGTAGGGGTCATCAGGGGCGGGGAGTGACTTTGTTTCATTTCCTGTTTCTTAAAATTTTAAAACCTTATTGGGCTATAGCCAAGCGGTAAGGCATCGCACTTTGACTGCGACATGCGTTGGTTCGAATCCAGCTAGCCCAGCCATTTGTGATTTTTTATCTTGTAAGTTCTTATGAGTATCTGACCTAACACGAATCAGTTGTAGGAACTCACCTTAGAATGAGCCATTAGCTCAGTTGGTAGAGCATCTGACTTTTAATCAGAGGGTCGAAGGTTCGAGTCCTTCATGGCTCACCATTCGATTATCATATGCGGGTGTGGCGGAATTGGCAGACGCACCAGACTTAGGATCTGGCGCCGCAAGGCGTGGGGGTTCGACTCCCTTCACCCGCACCAAAAATTTCCTCTTGTAACAGATGAAGATAGATGTTATGATTGATTCTGTCGCTAAATTATATGCGGTCGTGGCGGAATGGCAGACGCGCTAGGTTGAGGGCCTAGTGGGGGCAACCCCGTGGAGGTTCAAGTCCTCTCGGCCGCACCAAAAAAAGATTTGTTGACAAACCTTAATGGTTTTGATATACTTTAAAAGTTGCGTTATCAAATGCGCCCGTAGCTCAATTGGATAGAGCGTCTGACTACGGATCAGAAGGTTATGGGTTCGACTCCTTTCGGGCGCGCCATATATACGGGAAGTAGCTCAGCTTGGTAGAGCACTTGGTTTGGGACCAAGGGGTCGCAGGTTCGAATCCTGTCTTCCCGACCATTTAACATTTATATTATGCGGGTGTAGTTTACTGGTAAAACCTCAGCCTTCCAAGCTGATGTAGTGGGTTCGATTCCCATCACCCGCTCCAAATTGTTCTTTGAAAACTAAACAAACAAAAACGTCAACAAACAAATAATATTAGTTTCTACTATGAAACTAAGCCAACGTAACAAAATGAGCTAATCAACTTTCATGGAGAGTTTGATCCTGGCTCAGGACGAACGCTGGCGGCGTGCCTAATACATGCAAGTCGAGCGAATCAATAGGAGCTTGCTCCTGTTGGTTAGCGGCGGACGGGTGAGTAACACGTGGGCAACCTGCCTGTAAGACTGGGATAACACCGGGAAACCGGTGCTAATACCGGATAATCCTTTTCCTTTCATGAGGAAAAGCTGAAAGTCGGTTTCGGCTGACACTTACAGATGGGCCCGCGGCGCATTAGCTAGTTGGTGAGGTAACGGCTCACCAAGGCGACGATGCGTAGCCGACCTGAGAGGGTGATCGGCCACACTGGGACTGAGACACGGCCCAGACTCCTACGGGAGGCAGCAGTAGGGAATCTTCCACAATGGACGAAAGTCTGATGGAGCAACGCCGCGTGAGCGATGAAGGCCTTCGGGTCGTAAAGCTCTGTTGTTAGGGAAGAACAAGTACCGGAGTAACTGCCGGTACCTTGACGGTACCTAACCAGAAAGCCACGGCTAACTACGTGCCAGCAGCCGCGGTAATACGTAG
>NZ_CP091110.1:257500-607500 GCF_021560175.1 Neobacillus drentensis
GGTATGAGTAGCGAAAGATGAGTGAGAATCTCATCCACCGAATGCCTAAGGTTTCCTGAGGAAGGCTCGTCCGCTCAGGGTTAGTCGGGACCTAAGCCGAGGCCGAAAGGCGTAGGCGATGGACAACAGGTTGATATTCCTGTACCACCAAAGAATCGTTTGAGTGATGGGGGGACGCAGGAGGATAGGGTAAGCGCGCTGTTGGATATGCGCGTCTAAGCAGTTAGGCTGAGAAGCAGGAAAATCCGCTTCTCGTGAAGGCTGAGCTGTGACAGCGAGGGAAATTTAGTACCGAAGTTCCTGATTCCACACTGCCAAGAAAAGCCTCTAGCGAGATTCAAGGTGCCCGTACCGCAAACCGACACAGGTAGGCGAGGAGAGAATCCTAAGGTGAGCGAGAGAACTCTCGTTAAGGAACTCGGCAAAATGACCCCGTAACTTCGGGAGAAGGGGTGCTCTTTGGGGTTCATAGCCTCGAAGAGCCGCAGTGAATAGGCCCAGGCGACTGTTTAGCAAAAACACAGGTCTCTGCGAAGCCGCAAGGCGAAGTATAGGGGCTGACGCCTGCCCGGTGCTGGAAGGTTAAGAGGAGGGGTTAGCTCACGCGAAGCTCTGAATCGAAGCCCCAGTAAACGGCGGCCGTAACTATAACGGTCCTAAGGTAGCGAAATTCCTTGTCGGGTAAGTTCCGACCCGCACGAAAGGCGTAACGATCTGGGCACTGTCTCAACGAGAGACTCGGTGAAATTATAGTACCTGTGAAGATGCAGGTTACCCGCGACAGGACGGAAAGACCCCGTGGAGCTTTACTGTAGCCTGATATTGAATTTTGGTACAGCTTGTACAGGATAGGTAGGAGCCTGAGAAGCCGGAGCGCCAGCTTCGGTGGAGGCGTCGGTGGGATACTACCCTGGCTGTATTGAAATTCTAACCCGCACCCCTGATCGGGGTGGGAGACAGTGTCAGGTGGGCAGTTTGACTGGGGCGGTCGCCTCCTAAAGAGTAACGGAGGCGCCCAAAGGTTCCCTCAGAATGGTTGGAAATCATTCGTAGAGTGTAAAGGCACAAGGGAGCTTGACTGCGAGACCTACAAGTCGAGCAGGGACGAAAGTCGGGCTTAGTGATCCGGTGGTTCCGCATGGAAGGGCCATCGCTCAACGGATAAAAGCTACCCCGGGGATAACAGGCTTATCTCCCCCAAGAGTCCACATCGACGGGGAGGTTTGGCACCTCGATGTCGGCTCATCGCATCCTGGGGCTGTAGTCGGTCCCAAGGGTTGGGCTGTTCGCCCATTAAAGCGGTACGCGAGCTGGGTTCAGAACGTCGTGAGACAGTTCGGTCCCTATCCGTCGTGGGCGCAGGAAATTTGAGAGGAGCTGTCCTTAGTACGAGAGGACCGGGATGGACGCACCGCTGGTGTACCAGTTGTCTTGCCAAAGGCATCGCTGGGTAGCTATGTGCGGACGGGATAAGTGCTGAAAGCATCTAAGCATGAAGCCCCCCTCAAGATGAGATTTCCCATAGCGTCAAGCTAGTAAGATCCCTGAAAGATGATCAGGTTGATAGGTCAGAGGTGGAAGCGTGGCGACATGTGGAGCTGACTGATACTAATCGATCGAGGACTTAACCAAGCTTTAAAGCGAAAAACTCGTTTTTACAACATTTCTTCTACATTATCTAGTTTTGAAAGAATGAACTTCTTTCAAGTAAATAGTCTGGTAATTAAGGCGAGAAGGTCACACCCGTTCCCATACCGAACACGGAAGTTAAGCTTCTCAGCGCCGATGGTAGTTGGGACTTTGTCCCTGTGAGAGTAGGACGTTGCCAGGCTGTTTTTTATAAACAAAACATGGAGCATGCTCCAAACTTTATACTTTTTATTATCGCGGGGTGGAGCAACGAGCGTTGCTTCAATGAATAATCTGCGAGTTGTAACCATCGAGCTGCTGCTTGAATAAGCTTTCTGAGATGGGGACAGTCAGTAACAAAACATGGAGCATGCTCCAAACTTTATACTTTTTATTATCGCGGGGTGGAGCAGTCTGGTAGCTCGTCGGGCTCATAACCCGAAGGTCGTAGGTTCAAATCCTGCCCCCGCAATTTGGTCTGGTAGTTCAGTTGGTTAGAATGCCTGCCTGTCACGCAGGAGGTCGCGGGTTCGAGTCCCGTCCAGACCGCCATATTTTTTTAAAACTAGTCGAAACATGGTTTTCGTCTTTTTTTTTGCCCTAAAATATAGGATAAAAGGTGAAATACCTTTACGAATAACTTTTAAAAGAAGATTTTTGAAAATCAGATAAACCATACCATTCTTCCTCTCACTTAAACCGAACCGATTATCTTTAATGGACAGTTTTTTAAAACATCCGATGGAATTGTCCAATAGACCAGCCCTAAAGGACATTTTATTAGGAAATCAGAGGGATTTGTCCAATAGAGAGGTTCTAATGGACATTTAACCTAAGAAGTCTGAAGAAATTGTCCAATAGACCAGTGGTTCTATTTATAACGAAGAACAAAATCCGAGTGAAACCATGTAAACGCTGCTTCATCCCCTGATGAGGTACAAATTAAAGCAGAATTCTTATAAACTACATAGGTATTCATCCTTAGGAAGCATCCTAAGGTTTTTTTTATGCCTAAATAAGGGTAAAATGAAACTAAAGTATTGTTAGAGTAAAGTTAGGTGATTGGATGAAAGAATATGAATTAACGACATCAAATGACAGTGATACTTCGCAATTTGCGGAAAGACTCGCAACGTATCTGCAGCCAGGCGACGTTATTGCTCTTGAAGGCGACCTTGGTGCTGGAAAAACTACGTTTACTAAAGGCTTAGCCAAGGGGTTAGAAGTGAAAAAGACAGTGAATAGTCCTACCTTTACAATCATCAAAGAATATCGTGGACGGCTACCATTGTATCATATGGATGTATACCGAGTAGCTGATGCATACGAAGACCTAGGCTTTGATGAATACTTTGAAGGGGAAGGAGTTACCGTCGTGGAATGGGCCCATCTTATTGAAGAGCAGCTGCCAGAAGAACGGTTAACCATCTTTTTATACCATCAAGGTCAGAATCAGCGGAAAATTGTCTTAAAGCCTAAAGGACAAAGATATGAGCAATTATGTAAGGAGATAGTTTAGATGACCATTTTAGCGATAGATACTTCTAATTATGTTTTAGGAGTAGCGCTGTTAGAGGATAATCAAGTGCTCGGTGAATATATTACCAACTTAAAGAAAAACCACTCTGTTCGAATAATGCCTGCGATCCAAACCTTAATGAAGGATTGCGACAGAGTACCTGCTGATTTAACGAAAATCGTGGTTGCGAAAGGTCCTGGATCCTATACAGGAGTTAGAATAGGCGTAACCGTTGCAAAAACGTTAGCGTGGACCTTAAATATACCTCTTGTTGGGGTTTCCAGTCTTGAAATTTTAGCAGCTGGTACAGGGCGTTATTTTGATGGGTACGTATCACCACTATTTGATGCCAGAAGAGGGCAGGTTTATACAGCTCTTTATCAATATCAAAACAGTAAGTTAACAGCCGTAAGACAGGACCAGCTCGTTATGTTGGCTGACTGGGCAGTTGATCTACAAGAAATGGACAAACCAATTTTATTTGTCGGAAATGATTTGCCATTGCATCAGGCTAAAATCCAAGAGATTTTAGGAAATAAAGCGAACTTTGCGGGTATAACAGAACACAATCCTCGTCCAGCAGAGCTGGCGGGATTAGGGCAGGATAAACCAGGAGAAGATTTACATACCTTTGTTCCAAATTATATTCGCTTGGCAGAAGCCGAAGCAAAATGGCTGGAGGCAAAGGGGAAAATTCTAAATGGATAGGGTTAGAGATAAATGGTAGATTCTTATGTTTTTCGTTTTATGAGGGAAGAGGATATTGACCAGGTATTAGAAGTAGAGCATGCCTCCTTTACCACACCATGGAGTCGCGAGGCATTTTTTAATGAAATACACAATAATAAATTTGCCGTTTATATTGTCCTTGAGGAAAATGAAAAAATTGTTGGATATTGCGGAACTTGGGTAGTTATTGATGAAGCCCATGTAACCAATATAGCGATTCGCCCGGAATATAGAGGCAAGAAACTGGGTGAAGCTTTATTATCAAAACTAATCTCGACAACCCGAGAAATGGGGGTAAGGAGTATGACACTTGAAGTCCGTGTGACCAACCATGTCGCTCAATCCCTTTACCGAAAATTCGGTTTTCAAAACGGCGGGATTCGAAAAAATTATTATTCCGATAATCAGGAAGATGCATTAATTATGTGGGTGAACTTATGACAAAAGATTTATGGGTATTAGGAATTGAAACTAGCTGTGATGAAACCGCCGTAGCGATTATAAAAAATGGCCGTGAAATCGCAGCGAACGTGGTGGCATCGCAAATTGAGAGTCATAAAAGATTTGGCGGGGTTGTACCTGAAATCGCCTCTCGTCACCATGTTGAACAAATAACAATCGTAATAGAAGAAGCATTGCGTCAGGCTAAGCTAACGTTTTCGGAAATCGATGCTATCGCCGTTACAGAAGGCCCTGGCCTAGTGGGCGCGCTTTTAATTGGTGTTAATGCTGCTAAGGCGCTTGCCTTCGCTCATAACAAGCCACTGGTGCCGGTTCATCATATCGCTGGGCATATTTATGCCAATAGATTGGTAACCGAACTAAAATTCCCATTACTGGCTCTTGTCGTTTCAGGCGGGCATACAGAGCTTGTTTATATGAAGGAGCATGGTCACTTTAAAGTGATTGGGGAAACAAGGGACGATGCTGCTGGGGAAGCGTATGATAAGGTGGCAAGAACTTTGAATATGCCTTATCCAGGCGGCCCTCATATTGATCGGCTGGCCCATGAAGGTAAACCGACAATTGATTTGCCAAGAGCATGGCTTGAGGAAGGCTCGTACGACTTTAGTTTCAGTGGGTTAAAGTCAGCCGTTATCAACACGGTTCACAATGCAGAGCAGCGTGGCGAGGTAATTGCTCCAGAAGACTTAGCGGCAAGCTTTCAAGAAAGTGTCATTGAAGTGCTTGTGAAGAAGACGGAGAGAGCTGTTGCAGAGTATAGAGTTAACCAGTTAGTAGTAGCGGGTGGCGTTGCAGCAAATAAGGGACTAAGAACCACCTTGGAACAAACCTTTTTAAAACACCCTAAGGTTGAATTGGTAATTCCTCCTCTTTCATTATGTACGGATAATGCAGCGATGATTGCTGCTGCCGGCAGTGTAATGTTTGAAAAAGGAATCAGGGCGGGCTTGAACCTTAATGCCAATCCTGGACTCGATATCGAATTATATAATGAATAGTCCTTCCAATCGGAAGGGCTTTTTGTATTTAGAACTTCTCT
Source organism: Neobacillus drentensis (assembly GCF_021560175.1). GTDB lineage: Bacteria > Bacillota > Bacilli > Bacillales > Cytobacillaceae > Neobacillus > Neobacillus drentensis_A. The sequence continues at coordinate 262,882 of NZ_CP091110.1, forward strand.
GTTGAAGCACCCCACAAGGAAGACTTCGGCAGTATAGGCAGCACATGAAGGAAAAGTTTTTTCAGGAGGCCATACTCCGCTGACCAGAGCGCTTGTACTTTTCATACGATTTGCTGTCGATATTAAGCACCTGTGGATAAAATATTCTGAAAAGTAAAAAACATATTCACAATTTGTGGATAGATATCAACAATCTGTTGATAGTGTGGATAAAATTGGGGATAACTGTGGATAATGTGGAAAACTGTGACGAATGTTTATATTTATGCTATCTAAAATGTGCGTAACCTTGTGGACAACTAAATTTCTTGCTAAAAAAAAACCGGGAAAATACTCCCGGTTTCGTCATTATTCGGCAAGAGCCGCCCATTCATCCATTAACTGCTCAAGTTCTGTTTTTGCTTTTTCAGTCTGTAGATTAATTTCTAATACCTTTTCATGGTCTTGAAAAACCTCTGGGTCACATAACTGTTGTTCAAACGCTTGAATTTGCTCCTCAAGTTCCTCAATTCGCTGTTCCACTTCATCTAAGCGTCTTTTTCGCTGACGTTCAAGTTTTTTACTCTCTTTATCCTGTAGATAACTATTTTTTTCGAGTGAATCCTTTTCAGCTGTTTTCTTAGCAGCGTCCGCTAGTGCGAGTGCGGCTAGTTCTTCCTGCTCGAGCTTCTTATCAACATAATAATCATAATCTCCCAAATACTCTAAGCTACCCTTAGGACTCAACTCCAGCACCTTAGTAGCAATCCGGTTAATGAAATATCGATCATGTGAGACGAAAAGGATCGTACCAGGATAATCAATCAAGGCATTTTCCAGTACTTCTTTGCTGTCGAGGTCCAGGTGGTTCGTTGGCTCATCTAAAATCAGCAAATTGGCCTTTTCAAGCATGAGCTTGGCAAGAGCGAGCCGTGCCTTTTCACCGCCGCTTAAGGTGGAGACAATTTTCAACACATCGTCGCCGGAAAAGAGGAAATTCCCTAAAACTGTCCGGATTTCCTTTTCGCTTTTTAAAGGATAATCATCCCATAATTCATTTAACACTCGTTTATTTGAGGTTAATTCTGCCTGCTCCTGATCATAGTAGCCAATGGCAAGATTGGTCCCATAGCGGATGGTACCCGCTAATTGCGGCAGCTTTTTGATAATGGTTTTTAAGAGAGTGGATTTCCCAATTCCATTCGGGCCGACTAAAGCAATACTTTCTCCTTTATAGGCGCGAAACGAAATATCCTCGGAGACCTTTTTACCTTCATAGCCTACAGCCAAGGAATCTACCGCTAACACATCGTTGCCGCTTTGTTTTTCAATTTCAAAGGAGAAAGTGGCTGACTTCTCATCGCCAAGCGGCCGGTCCATTAACTCCATTTTATCAAGCTTTTTACGACGGCTTTGGGCGCGTTTCGTCGTGGAGGCCCTAGCGAGATTGCGTTGAATAAAGTCTTGCAGATTAGCAACCTCTTGTTGCTGTTTTTCATAGAGCTTCATATCGCGCTCATAATTAGCTGCCTTTTGATCAAGGTAGGCACTATAGTTGCCGGTAAACCGTTGGATTTGTTTCCGTGATACTTCATAAACTTGGGTGACCACTTTATCTAAAAAATAACGGTCATGGGAAACAATCAAAATGGCACCATCATATCCCTGTAAATATTGCTCCAGCCAGGAAAGGGTATCGATGTCGAGATGGTTCGTTGGCTCGTCCAATATTAAAATATCAGGTTTTGTTAATAACAGCTTTCCTAAAGCGAGGCGGGTCTTTTGCCCACCGCTTAAGCTTGTGATCATCAGAGAATTATCATGAAAGTTTAATCCATAAAGGACAGAGCGAATATCCGCTTCATATTGATAGCCGCCCTGCTCTTTAAATTTCACCTGAAGCTGATCATATTCTTTTAAAATACGTTCGTATTTTGCACTGTCTTCAAAAATACCAGGATCGGCCATTTGTTCTTCGAGCTGGCGAAGCGATTTTTCCATCAATTGAAGCGGTTCGAAGACGGTTAACATCTCATCCCAAATCGATAAATTTGATTCAAGTCCGGTATTTTGCGCTAAATACCCGATTGTTACATCCTTAGGCTTAATAATCTCGCCGCCATCATGGGACAGGTGTCCGGCAATGATCTTTAATAATGTCGATTTCCCGGCGCCATTTCGCCCAACCAGGGCAACGCGGTCGCGGGTTTGTAATTCTAGCTTTATATTCGATAAAATAAGGTCAGCACCATAATATTTTTGCAGTTGGTTTACTTGTAGTAAAATCATTATATTCACCTCTATTAAAAAAACAAAACGCAGGATTATGTCATTATAAGATACAAGCTATATTCCATTTCATCTTATAAGTGAAAACTTTCACTTATATAAGCAGCAAATCGGTCTCTACTATATAAATAGTGTACAGTATTAGCGTAAGGTCGGCAATAAAGTGAGGTTTTATGGCACTTTTTTCAGGAAAAAATGCATATTCGTTCAAACTTTCACACACATAGTGGTAAAAATAGTGTATTATTTTTTCGTAGGGGGATTTTTTTATGTCAGAATTTACGCATTTCAATGACGAAGGCAGAGCGAAAATGGTGGATGTTAGTGACAAACCCGAAACGACACGAACGGCTCTTGCTCATTCGAGTATTACTGTAAGTGATGAAATTTATCAAAAAATAACGAACCATGAAATGAAAAAAGGCGATGTCCTAGCCGTCGCACAGGTAGCAGCGGTAATGGCTGCCAAAAAAACATGGGACATTATTCCGATGTGTCACCCGATTCCATTAACAGGGGTCAATATCTCCTTTTCATGGGAAAAAGGCCAAAATGAGAGCCATCAATTGCATATTGCTGCAGCCGTTAAAACAAAAGGAAATACAGGTGTTGAAATGGAAGCGCTCACAGCTGCAACAGCTTGCGCTTTAACCGTTTATGATATGTGCAAGGCAGTAGATAAAGGTATGATCATTGGACCGACATACTTAGTTGAGAAAACAGGCGGAAAAAATGGAGATTTTAAAAGAACAGAGCAAGTTAAATAATATTTATTCATTTTGGGAATGGGGTGTGGGAGATTATGAGTAATGAAACGATGAAGATACCACAGGCGACAGCCAAACGGCTGCCCCTCTATTATCGGTTTTTAAAAAATCTGCATACTTCCGGGAAACAAAGAGTTTCGTCTGCGGAACTAAGTGAAGCGGTGAAGGTAGACAGTGCAACGATTCGCCGAGATTTTTCTTACTTTGGCGCCTTGGGGAAGAAAGGATACGGCTACAATGTTAATTATCTGTTAACCTTTTTCCGTAAGACACTTGATCAAGATGAGCTAACAAAGGTTGCGTTAATTGGGGTTGGTAATTTAGGAACCGCCTTTTTGAACTATAACTTTTTAAAAAACAATAATACCAAAATAGAGGTTGCTTTTGATGTCGATCCGGAAAAAATGGGAGGAAAAGTTCGGGAAGTTCCTGTTTATCCTATGGATGATCTCGAAAAGGTGCTCTTAGAGGAAAAGATATCTGTTGTTATTCTTACGGTGCCAGCCCCTGTTGCCCAAGTGATTACCGACAGGCTGGCAAAGGCAGAGGTAAGAGGGATTTTGAACTTTACCCCCGCACGATTAAATGTGCCTGCATCGATTAGGGTACATCACATTGACTTGGCAGTCGAACTGCAGTCGTTAGTCTACTTTTTAAAACATTATCCAACAGAGGAAATTGAAGAATAATAAGTAAAAGGTGTTTCACTTACAAAAATTAGTGAAACACTTTTTTTGCACCTTTACTTGCGCAACAGTGTTATGTTACACTGTTTTTAGAAAGGGGTTAACTGACAATGAGTGACGAGTTAATTTCAAAAAAGGAACTGCTGGAAATGGCTGATATTTCTTATGGGCAGCTTTACCGGTGGAAACGGAAGGACCTGATCCCCGAAGAGTGGTTTATTCGAAAATCCACCTTTACTGGACAGGAAACGTTCTTTCCAAAGGAAAAGGTGTTAGAGCGAATTCATAAAATCCAGACCATGAAGGATAATTTATCTTTGGATGAATTGGCTGATATGTTTTCTCCGAATATTAGTGATTTAAAGTTGGAAAAGGATGATTTAGTAAAACGTAACATTGTTTCGTCATCTGTTATGGATATTTATTTGGAAATGGATAAGGGCGGTCATCAGTTTACTTTTTCAAGAATAATTGAAGTTTATGTATTGGAGAAACTTTTGCAGTCAGGTGATATCAATTTAGAAGAAGGCAAAATGGTGCTTCAAGTTTTAAAGGATCATACGCAGCTGATCAAGCAGAAGAAATGTGAAGTAGTGATGACAAGAAAGCTTGGTGTATCATCCTGCCTGCTGCTTATCAATTCAGAGGGTTTTCATTTTGAACAGGGAACGAAAGTGGTCACTGTTTTATCAATTATGACATGTATGGAAGAAATCAAAGCGAAATTATTATAAGGGAGAATGGCTATGGAAACGAATCGAAGAGGCGACCTGGTCATCAATGGACTTGGTTCATCTAATGGGGGACATTTTTCGCTGGTGACGCTGAATGGAAGTGGGACCATTAATAGTGACCTCGTATGTGAGGAATTAGAATGTAACGGCTCCGGAACGCTGAAGGGGAATGTAGCTGCCACAAAAGTAAACGTTAACGGCAATGCCCGGTTCCATGGAACGATTGAGGGTGAGAAGCTGAAAGTGGATGGGACAGCTAAAGTTGCCCAGGACCTTTTAGTGCAAAACGTAAAGGTCTCCGGAAAAGTCAATGTTGAAGGCAAAGTAAAAGCGGAACAGATCAGCATTCATGGTATTTTAACCGTGGGTGAAGACTGTGAAGCTGAGAGTTTTAAAGGGAAATATCGCTTTACCATTGGTGGACTTCTCAATGCAGGGGAAATCGATGTAGAGGTTTATGGGGAGTGTAAGGCAAAGGAAATTGGCGGGCAGACCATTACCGTTAAACAACATAAAGGGTCGTTTATCGGCGCTATATTTAAACCTTTTTTCAAAAACCAGTTAGAAACTGATTTGATTGAGGGCGACAAAATTGTGCTCGAGAATACCGTGGCAAAGGTGGTTCGAGGCCATCAAGTGAAAATAGGTCCGAATTGTCAGATCGGTGTGGTGGAGTATACGGATGAATTTTCTCAAGATAAAGATGCGGTTGTAGGGGATATTCAGAAGATTTAGGAGGAGGGAGAAGAGAATGGGCAAGGGTCAAAATCTAATTATTAATGGTTCAGGAAGTTACCCAGGCGGCATATATGATAAAGTCAGCATCCGTGGTGAGGGGATGATTGTAACCGACGTCGAATGTTCTGCCTTTCATGTGTATGGTACGAGTGAGGCGAAAGATAATGTGAAAACAGGCTCGGTAAAAATTATGGGCGAGGCCGAAGTGAAAGGAGATGTAGCGGCGAACGATACGCTTGTGATGGGGACGCTGATGGTCGGCCGGAATGCCAGTCTGAAGAAGATGAAGATATTTGGGCTGCTCGAAGTGAGTGAAAAGTTAAGCGGAGATGTGGCGACCATAAAAGGAAGTATCTCTGTTAAAGGAGATGTCGAATTTGAAACGTTTGATTCGAGCGGCAGTTTTGACATCAAAGGATTACTAACAGCAGATAAGGTTAAGATTGGGCTGCGATTCGGGCAAAGCATGGCAGAGGAAATAGGCGGTGGGAAAATTGTCGTCAAAAGAAAGAAAAACTCGATCCTCCCGTTCGGAAGAGAGGAAGGGACTCTTTCGGCCAAAGTAATCGAGGGTGATGATATTTACTTAGAAAATACAACTGCTGAAGTGGTCCGCGGCAATACCGTTAAGATCGGTCCCGGCTGTCAAATCGGCCTTGTTGAATATACAACGGAATTGAAAAGCGATTCATCGTCAGCAATCAAATCTAAGACAAAAGTGTAAAGGGGTAATCGAATGGCTACAAAGGAAAGTAAGTTAGGACTGGTCGTTGCAGGATTGTTACTGGGGATCCTGATGGCCTCCATGGATAATACGATTGTCGTGACAGCAATGGGAACCATTGTTGGCGACCTCGGCGGGCTTGAAAGCTTTGTCTGGGTGGTTTCAGCTTATATGGTGGCAGAGATGGCAGGGATGCCAATCTTCGGGAAATTATCCGATATGTATGGGCGTAAACGATTCTTCATCTTCGGGTTGATCTTATTTATGATTGGTTCTGCATTATGCGGAACAGCGGAGACCATTACACAGCTAAGCATCTACCGGGCGATTCAGGGGATTGGCGGCGGAGCCTTAGTTCCCATTGCCTTTACGATCATGTTTGATTTATTTCCTCCTGAAAGACGCGGGAAAATGGGTGGATTGTTTGGAGCTGTTTTTGGATTATCCAGTATCTTTGGTCCGTTATTAGGGGCCTATATTACGGACCATATCAGCTGGCATTGGATTTTCTATATCAATTTACCACTTGGAATCTTATCCTTGTTGTTTGTTTCGATTGCCTACAAAGAATCGCCGATTCACCAGAAACAGAGAATAGATTGGTGGGGGGCTATTACTTTAATTGGGTCGGTTGTTTGTTTAATGTTTGCCCTAGAGCTTGGCGGGCAGAAATATGATTGGGATTCTAGTATTATTTTGAGCTTATTTGCGGGCTTCACCGTTCTTTTCTTACTCTTTTTATATATTGAAACAAAAGCAAAGGACCCGATCATTTCGTTTACGATGTTTAAGGACCGTTTATTTGCCGGAAGTACACTTGTCAGCTTATTTTATGGAGCGGCATTTATGGCGGCAACTGTGTATATTCCCATCTTTGTGCAAGGGGTATACGGCGGAACAGCGACCAATTCAGGACTCATTTTATTGCCAATGATGCTTGGATCAGTGGTGACGGCCCAAACAGGTGGATTTTTGACGACCAAGATGAGTTACCGTAACATTATGTTTTTATCTGGCCTCATTTTGATAATCGGATTTTTGCTGTTAAGCAGTATCTCGCCGGATACAACCAGGGCTCTGTTGACGGTTTATATGATTGTCATCGGTTTAGGCGTTGGTTTCTCGTTCTCTGTTTTAAGTATGGCGGCGATTCATCCATTCGGTATGGAGCAGCGGGGTTCAGCTACGTCAACCAGTAACTTTATTCGGTCGCTCGGGATGACCATCGGCATTACCATATTTGGAACGATCCAAAGAAGCAATTTAAACGCTGGGCTGAAAGATGCCTTTTCTGGAATGGGGCAGATGAAGGGGCAGCCGTTTGGCGATTCGCGTTCACTCTTATCGGAAGAAGCAAGAAGTCACATACCTCCACAAATCTTAGACAAAATAACAGATGCCCTATCAAGCTCCATCGTCCACACCTTTACATGGGCACTAGTCCCGGCAGGAATCGCATTCCTCTTTATCTTTATCCTCGGCAAAGACCGTCTCAGATTAAACACACAAGCACCATCGAAATAATAGAAAAGGTGACAGGCACCATGGGTGCCTGTCACCTTTTCTTACTTCTTCACATTATTTTTATACTTTATATGAAAAAGGATCATCTTGACGCCGGAACCAAAGTCGAAGGTGGCCAGTATCACGAGCAGGTAGCCGAAGAATCCCCAGCCGTTTGTTTGGACATGGTCGATGGCAAAATAGGTAAACAGCGTACCGAGAAAGAGGTAGATAAAACCGGAAAACAAGGGTGAACGTCTCATAGAAAGCCTCCGATAAAGTTTTGAATCGCTTCCGCCTCTCGTCTTAGTCGTTCAATATCATCTTTATAAACAGATTGAACCAAAACAACCATTGTGTTCATCGATACATGAGCAAAGATCGGAACAATAATACGTTTTGTTTTGACATAGAGAAATGCAAACGTAAAGCCCATCGCCGCGTAAAGTAAAATATGCACAGGCTCCATGTGGGCTAATGCGAAGATAACGGAACTAATTAATGCGGAGATGAAAAAATTATATCGTTTAAATAGTGCACCAAAAATAATTTTGCGAAAAACGATTTCTTCCAGAATAGGGCCAATGATGCTTGTAACAAGGATTGCCAGCGGCAGGGTTTCAATGATTTTGAGGATATCCTGTGTATTTTCCGAACCCATTTTAATCCCTAAAAGGCGTTCGATTATAGCTGCAACATACTGGGCAAATAAAGCTAAAAATACCCCTAATACTGCCCATATTGCCGAATATCCAAATGAAGTCCCTTTCTCATCCAAACTACGTGTATTCATTTCCTTCCGTAAAATAAGGAGGATAATGATCAAGGCGATCGAAAAACTGGCAATCAGATACACAGGAACAGCAAGTCTTTGACTGATATCGAAATGCTTAAAGCCAAAAATTAAGATAGGAAGCCCCACTAGACTTGAAAACTGCATAGCTATATAAACAATAATGACCCACCAATATTCCTTTTTCAAATGACAATCTCCTTTATGTATAGTTATAGGATGCAACGAGTAACTAACGATAATGAATAGGTCCGATATAAGCACTAATATTTATTTTACTCTTAAAGCAGTGATGGTTTCAATTTAGATGTACTGTTTCATCAAAATTGAAGGACTCTGGCTGTGGAAACCCTAAATAGTTATTTTCTTTTAAAAAGGAGGTATAGATTGCCTGCTTTTTCACATACTTTATAAGGTTGTAAAAAAGAAAATTTCTTTGTAAAAATTTATGCATCCTACTTGCAAAAGATTTTAAGATTCATTATTATAATAATTGTGTTAGCACTCATCAGAGGAGAGTGCTAATAAAGAAAAAACTACATATATTTGAGGAGGTTGTTTGAATTGTTAAGACCTTTAGGTGATCGTATTATTATTGAGCTTGTGGAGTCAGAAGAAAAAACTGCAAGCGGAATCGTATTACCGGATTCAGCGAAAGAAAAGCCTCAGGAAGGTAAAGTTGTTGCCGTTGGTACTGGCCGTGTTCTTGAAAGCGGTGAGCGTGTAGCACTTGATGTGGCTGTAGGTGATCGTATTATCTTCTCAAAATACGCTGGTACTGAAGTGAAATACCAGGGTGTTGAATACTTAATTTTACGTGAAAACGATATCCTTGCTGTAGTAGGCGAGTAAATAAAAGCATTTAAGCCTGACACATACATGTCAGTTATTGAACTTTAAAGAAATAGATTCAGAGTAAAAATACGAGGAGGTTTTTTTACAATGGCTAAAGAAATTATGTTTAGTGAAGATGCACGCCGCGCAATGCTTCGTGGTGTTGATGCTCTAGCAAATGCAGTAAAAGTTACGCTTGGACCTAAAGGACGCAACGTGGTTCTTGAGAAAAAATTCGGTTCTCCACTGATCACGAATGACGGTGTAACCATCGCAAAAGAAATCGAATTAGAAGATGCATTCGAAAATATGGGTGCTAAACTAGTAGCTGAAGTAGCTAGCAAAACAAACGATGTTGCCGGTGACGGAACAACAACTGCAACAGTTCTTGCTCAAGCGATGATTCGTGAAGGGTTAAAGAACGTTACAGCTGGTGCGAACCCAATGGGTATCCGCAAAGGAATTGAAAAAGCAGTTACTACAGCTGTTGAAGAATTAAAAGCGATCTCTAAACCTATCGAAAGCAAAGCTTCAATCGCACAAGTTGCGGCGATCTCTGCTGCTGACGAAGAAGTAGGTCAATTGATTGCAGAAGCAATGGAGCGCGTTGGTAACGACGGCGTTATCACAATTGAAGAATCTAAAGGCTTCACAACTGAGTTAGATGTAGTTGAAGGTATGCAGTTCGACCGTGGTTATGTTTCTGCCTACATGGTAACAAACACTGACAAAATGGAAGCTGTTTTAGATAACCCATATATTTTAATCACAGACAAAAAGATTTCTAGCATTCAAGAAATCCTTCCAGTTCTTGAGCAAGTAGTACAACAAGGCAAGCCACTATTACTTGTTGCTGAAGATATCGAAGGTGAAGCATTATCTACATTAGTAGTAAACAAACTTCGCGGAACATTCAATGCTGTTGCTGTTAAAGCTCCAGGCTTTGGCGATCGCCGTAAAGCGATGCTTGAAGATATCGCTGCATTAACTGGCGGTGAAGTCATCACTGAAGAGCTTGGCCGTGACCTTAAATCTGCAACCATTTCATCTTTAGGCCGTGCCGCTAAAGTTGTTGTAACAAAAGAAAATACAACAATTGTTGAAGGTGCTGGTGCAACAGATGAGATTCAAGCTCGTGTAAACCAAATCCGTACTCAATTAGAAGAAACTACTTCTGAATTTGACCGTGAAAAATTACAAGAGCGCTTAGCTAAATTAGCTGGCGGTGTAGCAGTTATCAAAGTTGGTGCCGCTACTGAAACTGAATTAAAAGAGCGCAAACTTCGTATCGAAGATGCATTGAACTCAACTCGTGCAGCAGTTGAAGAAGGTATCGTATCCGGTGGTGGTGTAGCCCTTCTTAACGTATACAGCCGTGTGGCTGAGCTTCAAGAAGAAGGCGATATCGCAACAGGTATCAACATTGTTCTACGTGCAATGGAAGAGCCAGTTCGCACAATCGCACACAATGCTGGTCTTGAAGGATCTGTTATCGTTGACCGCTTAAAGCGTGAAGAAGTTGGAACAGGCTTCAACGCAGCTAACGGCGAGTGGGTAAACATGATCGAAGCTGGTATCGTTGACCCAACTAAGGTTACTCGTTCAGCTCTTCAAAACGCTGCTTCTGTTGCGGCTATGTTCTTAACAACTGAGGCAGTTGTTGCTGATAAGCCAGAACCTGCTGGTGCTGCTGGAATGCCTGACATGGGCGGCATGGGTGGAATGGGCGGCATGATGTAATGACTGCCTAAACCCTTGATATATAAGGGTTTTAAAGTGATTTGCTAACAAAATGCTAACATTAAGTATATATAAGAGGCTTCTCATTAGTTGTATAAACTTTTGAGAAGCCTCTTTTTTCATTCTTACGTAACATGGAGAAACACATTTTTTGTTAATTGATCATCAGTATCCCCAAGCCGGTCTAGGATTTGTTCGAGTGATACACCTGTCTCTGCTAAGAGAGATGTATCGGCTTGGCAAGTCAATATGCTGAAAAGGTAAAAATGGCTAAATAATCAGATAGGAAACAAATTAAGAGGTTGTCCCAAAATGGTGGGGTAATCTCTTTTTTGCTATATTCCATTTTTTTAATACGTTGATGTAGTTCGGTCCCCAAGCAGTACCGCCAAACTTTAATAAAGTTCTTCTGCACGGTTTATAAAGTTGTTTTTTGACAAGACTGTTGAAAGCTATTTAGTGAGTCAATCACCACTAACATCTCTAACCGTTATACCCCCAATACAAATCAGATAAGGTATATATCAACAAAAAAAGGAGAAGGAAAATGATCCACTTACTCTATTATACAACCCCATTTATAGCGGCATTTATCATATACGGCGGCTTTTTTCGATATAAGAAGCCCACTATTTTAACTAATAAAATAAAATATTATCATGCTTTGGAAGAATTAGAAAAAGATCCTAAAAATGAGGAATTAAAACTAGTAGCCAGAGAATTTGGCCGCAAATTTTATGGATCTGCAAGAATCACCGGTATTGCGAATACGTTTGACGAGTCACTCATAAATTGTGAAATTATTGCATCATGCGAAGCTGATGAAAAAGATGCAAAGTAAAAGTTGATACTGATTTTTTTGAAAATTGCGGGGATTTTTAGTGTACGATTGTACTAACCTAAAAAAAACATAAAAAAATCTAAAATTAGCACGGTTTCCCATAGGCATGAAAACATTTACAATAAACACATGAAAGCACTTACAATATTAAAAGACTTAAAAAGGAGGGGGAATTGGTAGTGAAAGCCTTAAAACGATTTTGTCTATTCATAGATAGTCTTTTTGAGAAAGTAGCGATAGGCTCACTGATAGCCATGATTATCATCGTTACGCTGCAAGTTTTCACGCGAAAGTTGTTTAATTTTGTATTGTTTTGGTCAGAGGAAGTTACTCTTTTATTATTGTGTTGGTTTTCGTTTATGGGGATTGCCATAGGTGTTCGAGAAAAATTGCATTTAGCCATTGAATCCTTTACCGCAAAACTGCCTCCAGCAATAATTAACATCATCGAAAAATTGGTATCACTTGCTACCATGGCTTTCGGTTGGTATTTGTTGAAATATGGCTGGGATTTCACCGTTTTAATGGGTGATTCAACTTTACCGGCAACTAAATTATCAAATGCTTGGGAATATGCTGTCATGCCAATTACAGGATTTATGATGATCATTTATGCCTTCTTGCAATTAATTGGTGTTGACACAAGGAGACATAATATTGAAGGTGGTGGCCATTAACGATGGATCAAACAACGATTGCGATAATTATTCTTCTAGTTAGCTTTGTTATCATGCTGCTGCTGCGTTTTCCAGTGGCGCTGACATTGGCAGGTTCCACTGTCATCACAATGATCTATTTGAACATGCCGCTTGAGGTTATTGGTCAACGGATGATTCAGGGAGTAAATTCATTTGCATTATTAACCATTCCATTCTTTATTCTGGCTGGTCAATTAATGAATGAGGGTGGTTTGGCCGCTCGTTTAATTAACTTTGCCATGCTTGCAGTCGGCCGTGTCCGCGGTGGTTTAGCAATGGTTAACGTCCTTGCCTGTTTATTATTCGGCAATATTTCAGGCTCTGCTGCCGCGGACGTTTCGTCAATCGGTTCAGTAATGATTCCAATGATGAAGAAAAAGGGATACAGTAAAGAATTTGCAACTGGCTTAACTTCTGCTGCTGCTATTCAGGGTGTAGTCGTTCCGCCAAGTCATAACTTAATTTTGTACTCTCTTGCTTCCGGCGGCGTATCGATTGCAACCTTATTTATGGCTGGTGTAGTGCCAGGAATCCTGCTTTGTGTAGCACTTATGTTTGTCAGCCGCATTTTGGCTATCCGTCAAGGCTTTACTCAAACTACCGTCATTGAGAAAAAAGAGGTTCCTAAGGTCATTAAAGATGGAATCATATCGGTTATGCCGATTGTCATCATCCTGGGCGGAATCTTCTCAGGCTGGTTTACCGCTTCAGAATCAGGTGCAATTGCTGTTTTGTATGCAATTATTGTTACCTTCTTCGTCTTTAAGGAAATTCCGTTCAGCCGGATGTGGACCATTCTGATCAGAACCTTCAGGACGGTCTCCATGGTGTTGTTCCTAATTGCAGCATCCAATGCTTTAGGTTATGTCCTTGCGTTCCTGCAAGTACCTAACATGGTTACAAATGGATTATTAAGTATCTCTGATAATCCGATTATTATCCTATTGATTATCAACGTATTGCTACTCATCCTTGGATGCGGCATGGATATGGCACCACTTATTCTGATTATGACACCAATCCTCCTTCCTGTAGTTACTTCATTGGGGATGGATCCGGTTCATTTCGGTATCATTCTAATGTTAAACTTAGGGATTGGGCTTTTAACACCTCCAGTTGGAACGGTGTTGTTCATAGGCTCCGCAATCGGCGAAGTCCCTATCATGAAAGCGGCCAAGGCCATGGCTCCGTTCGGATTGGTGCTCTTGGCGGCATTAATGATTTTAACCTATGTACCAAGCATTTCATTATGGCTGCCTAAAGTACTAGGCCATTAAAAATGGTTTCAACAATGAATCTATAAAACTATTTATTAATTTGAGAGGGGTTTTATTATGAAGAAGTCACCAAAACGTTTATCCGTAATGCTAACTGCAGTACTTGGGGCAAGTTTAGTTCTTTCCGCCTGTTCAGGAACGGGAAATTCAGCAAAAACCAGTGGAGATTCCGACTCAAAATCTCAAGGTAAAACATACACTTTCCGGTTGGCTGATACCCATCCGGACAATTACCCAACTGTATTGGGCGATAAGAAGTTTGCCGAGCTTGTTAACAAGAAATCTAATGGCCGCATTAAAATTAGCGTGTTCCCTAATGGACAGTTAGGAGACGAGAAATCAGTAATTGAACAGGTTCAATTGGGAGCAGTTGAGTTCACGCGTGTTAGTGCCGGTCCATTGGCTGAATTCAGTAAGCCACTTGGTGTATTCAGTCTTCCATATATCTTTGACAACTCTGAACACGAATGGAAATTCTTAAATGGTGAAAAAGGACAGGAAATGTTAAAGAGTTTAGAGGCGTCTAAAATGGAAGGCCTGGCTTACTATGATTCTGGTGCCCGCAGCTTCTATTCTACTAAACCTCTCAAGGACCTTAATGATCTGAAAGGCCAAAAAATCCGTGTACAACAAAACCAGATTAACATTGACTTAATTGCCGCACTTGGCGGCAGTGCCACTCCAATGCCTTACGGAGAAGTATTCAGCTCACTTCAAACAGGTGTTATCGATGCAGCTGAAAATAATGCACCAAGCTATGTTTCTGCTAACCATTATCAGGTAGCGAAAAATTTGATTCTTGACGGTCACCAGCGAGTGCCTGAAATTCTATTAGCAAGCAAAACTATTTGGGATAAGATAAGCGATGCAGATAAAAAGATTATCCAAGAAGCTGCAAAAGAATCTGTAGAAACAGAACGTGCAGAGTGGGAGAAAATGGAAGAAGATTCCCAGAAGAAAATTGAAGATTCTGGCGTGAAAATTGTTGAGGTAAAGGATCTTAAGCCTTGGCAAAAGAAAGTTGAACCTGTAATCGAAAAGTATCGCGCTGATTATGGTGATATTCTTGATGCAATCGATAAGGCAAGGAAATAAACTAATACCTTTTGGGAACTATATGGAAAAATAATAGGAAGAGCTATGCTAGAAATGTTATTATTATAGCATGGCTTTTCTTTTTATCTTACATAGGAACAAGGTGAAATATGCAACGGTTTGGAAGACATACTTTTGCCCGGCTAACGAGTATACTGCTAATAAAAGATCAGTCACTGGTTCGCAAGTTATTTGTTTTTGCAACATTGCTTGTTGTTGTTCCGATTGGTTTTATCGGATTTTTTTCCTATCAGAAATCAGTCGAAGTGCTTGAAAATGAAGCACGATCAAATAGCTGGCAAATTATAAGGCAGGTAAACACGCATATCGAGTATTATGTAGGCGATTTTGAGATTGATATATTAAAAATTTTAAACAACCAGACGCTCAACCGATTTCTTCAAATGAGTAGCCAAGAGGAATTTGATTCGAGTGAAATGGCATCTAATGTCCAGCGTATGCTTCAAAATGCAGCCTACTCCAGGTCGGATATAACCAATATTACTGTATCCGTCAATAACGTAGCCACGGTCGATGCAAGTGATATCCGTTACAATCGATTTCATCCCAAAGAGTCTTTTGATCCGGAATTTTTTCAAAAAATCCTGCCGGACACCGCTGAACCTGTTTTTTTCACACGGATGCTTACAGATGGTGAGAACAACGAGTATGTGATTTCCATTGCCAGAAGGTTGTTTAGCCCGAAAACTCTTAAGCCAATTGGTTATATTGTGATGGATGTAAACTTTAAGCGGTTTAAGGAAATTGCCAGCCAGGTAAGTATTGGCCACTCGGGATTTATGTATATTGTTGATTCACAGGGGAATTATGTCTATAATCCAGATTTCTCCCAACTCGGAAAAAAAGCTTCTCTTCAAAATATAGAAGAAATCCTTCATGGGGAAAGCGGTTCATTTGTGACAAACGGAAAGGACAAAGAATTGCTCACGTATACCCATTCTGGGTTTCTTGGATGGACCGTCATTACATCTATTTCTTATAACGAACTGATTAAGAGTTCAGTTTATATAAGAAACACTATATTTATTACGATTCTCATTACATTGTTGATTGCAATTATTCTTGGAGTAGGTTTATCAAGAAGTATCATTAAACCAGTAAGAGGACTGCAAAGGATGATGAAGCGAGTGGAGAAAGGGGATTTTAGCGGACAAGTGAAAGTCTTATCCAAAGATGAGATTGGTGAGCTGTCACAGGGGTTCAATAAAATGCTGATCCGTTTAAATGAACTTGTAAATGAAGTTTATCTTTCTAGAATTCGGGAAACGGAAATGCTGTTCCGTCAAAAAGAAATTGAACTAAAAGCACTACAGGCACAAATCAATCCACATTTTTTGTTTAATTCCCTCGAGACCATTCGGGGAATGGCGTTGGAATACGGAGTAGAAAACATATCAGATATCTCTGCGTCATTGGCAAAGTTATTACGTTATAATTTAAATAATAACTCTCAAACCGTATGGCTGTCGGAAGAAATTCATCATACGAATGTATACCTTCGAGTTCAGAAATACCGGTTTGATGAAAAATTGGAATATGAATTCTTCATACCAGACTGGGCGAAAAAACAACCAATTGCCAAGTTCTCCATTCAGCCGATCGTTGAAAACTCGTTTAAGCATGGGATTGAACCTTCTGGCGGTGTATCAAAAATCACCATAACGGCGTTACGGGATTCAGAGGATGCTTATGTCATTACAATTCAGGATAATGGGATCGGGATTTCTCCAGAGAAACTGGAAGAAATTCGACGAAATTTAAGTGAGAAGGATGTAATGGATGGGGGGCCAGGAATCGGCATCGTGAATGTCCACCGAAGAATTGTACATCTTTTCGGAGATGAGTATGGAATAAGCGTACAAAGCAGTCCAGGAAGCGGAGCAATCATAATCATTCGCCTGCCGTTAATGAGGCACATTGAACAAGCTGATTTATAACAAAAGATAATGGTCGTACATTTTTAAAAATGATTGCTTTATTGGGAAGTGATAGCATGTATACGATTCTTCTGGTCGATGACGAGAAATGGGTTCGAACTGCATTGCGACATACGATAATCAAGACAGGGCTCTCCTTTAAGGTGATTGGTGAATGCTCCAATGGATTGGAAGCTTTGGACTTTTTAAAGGAACAAGCTGTTGATTTGGTAATGACAGATGTTCGGATGTCCGTGATGGACGGGTTATCCTTTGTGACAGCAATGGCAAATGGTGTACATCAGTCAGAATGTATTATGATCAGCGGATACGATGACTTTAAGTATATACAGCATGGCCTTCGTTCAGGAATTTTTGACTATCTGCTTAAGCCTGTAGAGTTGGAGGAACTTAAGGAATGCCTGGAAAACTGGGCAAACCATCGTCAAAAAATAAGTGAATATTCAGCGAATAGTTTGGTAAAAGAGGCAGATCCCTTAGAATTATCCACTATCGAGAGAGTTATTAACTACGTCAAAAGCAAAGTTCCGGGTGAAGTCACTTTAACAGATGCCGCAAATTACGTCAATTTGAATCCAAGTTATCTCAGTAAGCTATTTAAAGACAAAACAGAGCAAAACTTTGTAGACTTTGTTGTTGAAACCCGTTTAAATGAAGCAAGGCATCTGCTTGTTTCGACCTCTTTAAGAGTTTGTGAAATAGCTGACAGGCTGGGTTATTCCGATATTACCTATTTTAGTAACATGTTTAAGCGGAAAAATGGAGTAACTCCATCTGAATATCGAAAAAGGGTAAGTACGAATTAAAAAGGATATTGCAGTTTTTGTAAATATCTTTAGAAAAAACTGTCTGGATTTAGTATTTTGATAAATTAATTGAAAGGAGGTAATTGACTTGTTTTTCTTTGGAAAGAATGAGCAATTTGTTGATGCGGAAGAAGGTGCTAAAAGAAAACTTTTAGGAAGGGGCGGCACCCTCATGATGGCAGAAGTAAGTTTTCAGAAGGACGCTATTGGTGCCATTCACGCTCACACTCATGAACAGGTTAGTTATATTGTTCAGGGAAGTTTTGAGTTTCATTTGGACGGAGAGGTCCAGCGAGTGGTAAAAGGGGACAGCATTTACGTCTCCTCAAATACATTGCATGGAGTAAAGGCACTTGAAGACAATTCGATTATATTGGACGTGTTTACACCGCAGCGGGAAGATTTTGTTTGAAGTGTGTGAAATTAAAATTTTAACCCATAATGGCTATGTGAGAAGAGAAAAAAATTTGTGACTAGTTGATTTATTATCTACAAGCAAAAATGATTCAAATGAAATGTCTTTATTTCCTTGTCTGATAGGAGTGCATTTTAATGAGACTAAAAGGTTATAAGAATTTGTTGGAGATAATTAATAAAAAAACTGACCTAGAAGAACATTTAATGCAGAATCCAGATGAGGTTTCGAAAAACTCTAAACAACAACCTTTCATTTTTGAACATAAGCTAGGGAACGACAATTGGAAAATTATTATGGATATAGATGAGGAAGGAATTATAACATCTTATCCTAATAATGAGGTGAAAACCAATAAGTTTTCAATAAGGAGAAAAACTAAGTTCATCCCTATTTTAAAACACAAACATGAATATATTGAAATGGTATATGTTTTAGAAGGAAGTTTTATTCAAGAGATAAAAGGAAGACAAGTTGAAATGAATAAAGGGGATTTATGTATTTTAGACAAAAATATCGTACATAGTTCCTTGCCTTTAAGGGATTCTGATGTGGTTGTCAATATTATTATAACACCGGAATTTTTTGATGGTATTTTCATGCATTTATTGTCAGATGATAACTATATTTCTAATTTTATCATCAATAGTCTTTACTCTAAGAGTAAAGTACAAAATTTCTTAATGCACCATGTAGCAGAAGATTCTGTCATAAAGATCATATTAGAGAACCTTCTGATAGAATATTATACACCAGAAATTAGATCTTCAGCAGCTATTAATGGCTACTTGCTAGTTCTTTTTACAGAACTATCAAGAGAATTTACTTACAGTACGGGAGAACTGATAAAGGATGAACAGCATAAGGTAAAGAAAAGAATTTTAACCTACATTAGAAATAAATATAAAGATACAAATCTTAATGAAATGGCGGAATATTTTCATTTTCATCCAAGTTATCTGAGCAGCCTCATCAAAAAAGAATTTGGTAAAAACTTAAAGGACTTACTGACTGATATTCGAATGTCAGAAGCTGAAAATTTACTTAAAAATACAGATATGACAATTGAAAATATCGTTCTTGAAGTCGGGTATAACTATAGTTCCTTTTTTAAAGTATTTAAAAAAACATTCGGTATGACTCCAAATCAATACAAAACAAACTTGGATAAAAATAAGTGAAAAAAGGGCAAATGAGCCTTAGAATGAATGTCTATAGATCATGAAAATCCTGCCGGAATAAGGTGGGATTTCTTTATGTTATAGGTTTGTTGTTCATTAGGAATAATGAAACAACCTAATCCTAAAAAAACATATAATCTCCTTAAAAAATGACATTACCTGATTATTCTATTAAATGATAAAATTCAGGGTAAGTAAGCGCTTTATAAATAAAAAAAAGGAGGTAATTTATAAGATAATAGTAAACTCAAACGTACTGTAAACGCATTATCAATGGGGAATAGAATGGGGGAGACGGATGTTCTGGATTAATTTTAAAAAATCAGTACTACTTATGCTGGGGATCTTGCTGTTATTTTCGCTTGCTATACCAAGTGTGAATGCAGAGCAAGGAAATAAAGATACAGCAGACATTACAGGTAGAATTGTAAAGAATATTAATAAAGATTGGACATTCCATAAGGGTACACAAGGTACAGATGAAAATTATAGTGCCAGTAATTTTAATAATAGCAGTTGGCAGAAGATAAGCCTTCCACATACCTGGAACGTAGAGGATGGCAGTGGGATTACAGAAAATTACAAAGGTGATGGATGGTACAGAAAGGAATTGAATATTCCGGCTTCCTACAAAGGTAAAAAATTATACCTGCAATTTGAAGCAGCAAACAAAGAAGCAGAAGTATTTGTAAATGGTAAGTCTGTACATACCCACATTGGCGGGTATAGTGCATTTATAGTTGATATTACAGACTATGTAAAGTACGGGGATGAAAATATTGTCGCCGTAAGAGTAAACAATGAAGTGAAAGATTCGGCACCATTACAAGGAGACTTTACTTTCTGGGGTGGAATCTACAGAAGTGTAAATCTATTAGTTACAGATAAAACTCATATAGATGTAAACGATTATGGTTCAAGTGGTGTCTATGTTACCATTCCAAATAATCAATTCATTGAGAAAAGCGCAGAAGCCACACTTACAGTACCAGTTACAATTAGCCGGGATGATGTCGAAAGTAAATCTAACTCTATTGAAGTAAGAGCCTTAATAAAAGATGCAGAGGGAAAAATCATATCAAGAACAGAGTTAAAGGCAGATGGGAAAAAGTTGAAGTCTGCAGATCTTTTAGGAGATCAAGCCGTTTTTACTGGGACAATGAAAGTAAGTAATCCACATCTTTGGAATGGAACCAAGGATCCTTACCAATATACCGTTGAGGTTGCGATTTCAAGAAAAGGCGATGTAATTGACAAGGTGAATGAAAAAGTAGGATTCCGTTATTACTCCATAGATCCTGATAAAGGATTTTTCCTAAATGGTAAAAGTTATCCGCTCCATGGTGTTGACCTTCACCAGGATAGAAAGGGTTACGGTAATGCAGTACCAGATTCAGTCAGAGCAGAGGATTTTGAACTTATTAAGGAAATTGGAGCAAATACATTGAGATTAGCTCACTATCAACACTCACAGTATGATTACAATAAAGCTGATGAAATGGGCTTGGTGGTGTGGTCTGAAATTCCATTGGTCAACAAAATGTCACCGACGAAAGAATTTTCTGATAATACTGAAAAGCAATTGACTGAGTTAATCAAGCAAAACTATAACCATCCTTCAATCGTAACCTGGGGTCTCGAGAATGAATTTGGAGGAAGCGGCTCTTATATGAGTGACACCAGTCTAACTGATGAAGAGCAGTATGCCAAGGAGACAGAATTGATTAATCGTTTGGCAACGAAGGCAAAAGAATTAGATCCAAACAGACCTACTACTCAAGCTCTTCAGGGGAATTCATCTTTTTTGGGTACTGAAGGTTACTCTAAAATTTTACAAAAATCTTTAGCCTGGAACCAAAGTGCAGGTGTGGATCTTGCCTCCTTTAATACGTATTTTGGTTGGTACTATAATAAAGCAGGTGAATTAGCCCAATATCTGGACAATTTACATGAAAAGTATCCGAATATACCACTGGGTATTTCCGAGTATGGTGGAGGTGCAAACCCTTATCAGCATCAATTGATAGATGACAATTTTATCAACAACTGGAATAAGAATCGGTCGGACTCACGCGGTCCATGGCAGCCAGAGGAATATCAAAATTATCTTCATGAAAGTGCATGGAACATTATTAGTCAGCGTCCTTATTTATGGGCAACACATGTCTGGAATATGTTTGACTTTGGCGTAGCTGGTAAAAATGAAGCCACAACTCCAGGTATTAATACCAAGGGTCTCGTATCATATGACCGACAAGTTAAGAAGGATGCATTCTATTTCTATAAAGCACAATGGAATAAAGACGACAAATTCGTTTATATCACAAGTAGAAGATATACCGAAAGAAAAGAAAGTATAACACCGGTAAAGGTTTATTCAAACCTTAAGGAAGTTACTTTAACGGTAAATGGAAAGGATTATGGTCAGGGAAGATTGCAGCAATCCGGTGTATTTGTGTGGGATAATGTAGAACTACAAGAAAATGACAATAAGGTAACTGCCTCAGCTAAAAAAGCAGATGGAACGAATGTAACAGATTCTGTTACTACTTGGAAGGTTGTTAAATAATCTTATAGGAACTAATGAGCGGAAAAGCTGGTATGAAGAATTTTATCATGCCAGCTTTTACTTAAATTAGCATTATAAAAAGAACATGAAGATGCAAACTGCACATTGAGTGATTAATAATCTAGTCTACGAAACTAGCTCAATCCTAGAATGTACATATTCAATTACAGTGTAAGAAAAGGAAGGGGAGTACTATGAAAACAATCTTATTAGTTGACGATGAAAAATGGGTTCGAACTGCCCTAAAATGGACAATCAATAAGTTGGGTCTTCCCCTACATATTATCCATGAATGTGTAAATGGATTAGATGCAGCGGATTGGATCAAACAAAATGAGGTTGACCTTATTATTTCGGATGTTCGTATGCCTATAATGTGTGGACTATCACTTGCAAAAGAATTGAATCAATTGAATAGGAAACATGATCTCATCGTGGTAAGTGGCCACAATGAATTTCATCTGGTTCAACAGGCATTAAGAAACCGCGTGATAGATTATCTCCTTAAACCAATTGAAGAAACTGAACTAAGAGAATGTCTTGAGAAATGGTTATCTAAACGGACGATTGAGGAAACAAAAAGAGATAATCAACAAGAAAAGGATGATACATTCCCTGCCTCGCCGATAGAGCAAGTTCTGTTTTATATCGAAAGGACACCATTAGATCAAATAACATTAAAAGATGCTGCAAAGAGCGTGCATATGAATCCGAGTTACCTCAGTCAACTGTTCAAACAGCAGCTTAATATTAAGTTTGTTGAATATATTACTGAGCTCCGAATAGAAGAAAGCAAAAGACTATTACAACATACTGCCTTAAGGATCTCAGAGATTACGGAGAAGGTCGGGTACTCGGATATAGCCTATTTTAGTAATAACTTTAAACGGCTTATGGGTTGCTCCCCATCAGAATATCGAAAATCTGTTACTGGAGTCAATTAACTGGCTCTTTTTTTATTAGCCTCTTTTGTGGGAACTGTTGGAAGCTACATCTAGAAATAAACCTAAACGAAAAACCTAGGGTTAACACCTCTAGGTTTTTTGTGTTTTGCCGATAATGCCAACCAACCAGTTGGATTATTAAATTCGACTAGGTTACCTTTACAAAAATTATAGATAAATTTTCAGAAAATTTACAATCCCGCAAAAGAAGGTCAACATTTTTATCTTATATTGTTAATTGGATGAAAGAGGAGGGTACAAAAGTGATTCGTCAAAAAATTTATTTCATGGTAGATGGCTTGGTTTTTGAAGTCGATGAAGCAGAAATTTCCTTGGAGCAATTGAGAGGATCAGATACAGACGAACCGATGGAATTTAGAAAATTAAAAAGGAATGACCATGATTCTTTTAAAGTTGAGCGTGATTAATATTCTCTCTGAAACTTGATAGTGTCCGCGTAAAGAAGGGTTTCTTTATTGAAAAGCCTTATAATGAGAGGGATGTGATCAGTTGAGTATTACTGTTGTTATACCTACTTATAACCGAGCAAACAAGCTGAAAAATTCCATTGATAGTGTCTTGGAACAAACATATCCTGTCGATGAAATCATCATTGTTGATGACTTTTCAACGGATCAAACAGAACAGGTAGTTCGGTCGTTTAATAGTGAAAAAATAAAATATGTCGTCAACTCATTTAAAAAAGGAGCAAATGGTGCACGAAATACGGGGATTATGTTGGCTAAGGGACAATATATCGCCTTTCAGGACAGTGATGATAGATGGTTACCTGAAAAAATAGCAAAACAATATCAATACATGATCGAACATCCAAGTGTTGATCTGTGTTTCTGCAGCATGAATCTTATAGGAAGTAAACATGGAATTGTACCCAAGCGGCATGTGAAGCCGAAAGAAATCGCCACGCAGCTTGAGAAAGGAAATTTTATTAGTACCCAAACCATTTTCACGAAAAATAAAGTGGCAAAAAGCATTCTATTCGACGAAGACCTGAAACGATTTCAAGATTGGGATTTTGTTTTGAGAGTGGCGAGAGACTATAACATTCACCATTTAAATGAAAATCTTGTAGAGGTAGAAGTCCAAGAAGATAGTATTAGTAAAACGATAAAAGAGGTAGAAGCGCTTAAGGAATTTTTCACTAAACATCCTTATTTGACCAAAACACACCTGGTTAATAAAGCTCGTTATTACAAAATCCTTGTTCATGATTATATAGGTCAGGAACAAGCCACTAAGGCAATCATGAGTTTATTGACATATAACTTTTATCGTTTTTTTAATAAGGTGATTAATCGGAGACTGGTGTAGTTGTTAAAGAATAGTAGTTAAGCTGCAAAAGGATTTGCAGTACTCAGTTTGTACAGATGATTAAAAGGTAAAAGAGAATATAAAATACAACATCAATTGAGGACAACAAAGCCATAATCGGTTCTTTGAGATCGTTAGGAAGGAAGTAAAATGGAAAAAGTCGATATATTGCTGCCGATTTACAATTCAGTCTCTGAAACTCGAAACTGCATTGAAAGCATTTTGGAAAATACACCACAAGATTCCTTTAATTTATACTTATTGGATGATAAAAGTACGGATGTTCAGATCGAATACATGACAAAGTACTATTCGGAAAACTACCCCAAAAATATCTTTGCGATCCGGAATAACGAGAACCTCGGCTTTCCAGGGAACGTTAATAATGGGTTTGCGATCACGAAAAATGATGTGATTATCCTGAATAGTGATACATTGGTTGCTGGAAATTGGCTGAAAATCCTGGCTGACGTGGCCTGCAGCGATGAATCAATCGCCGCGATTAATCCAATGAGTAACTACGGCGTTTTAGCAGGACTTCCCACTCCCAATAGTACCGTAAATGAACTATTTTCGTTTAAAGAGCTTGCAACGGCGTTCCAAAAAAGTAAAGAAACTGGATATATCGAAACACCGCTGTTAATCGGTTTTTGCATGTACATGAAAAGAAATGCATTAAAAACGGTTGGGGTGTTTGATGCTGAGGCATTTAAACGCGGATATGGAGAAGAAACGGACTGGTGCATGAGGGCCAGACAAAAAGGGTATAAACTGGCGGTGGCAAAGGCAGCCTATGTTCACCACATTGGCGGAAGTTCATTTGGTGCGGAAAAAGAGCAGCTGCAAAAAAGGTCGAGGGAAATTCTACTGCAGCGTTATCCGCAAATTGATACTGAAATAGAACAGTTTGTAAAAGGAAACCACTTTAAAGCGATGAGAAGGAACATGATGTGTAGTCTGCCGTTTTTTCAAAAGAAAGCCGGGGGCAAGTTAAAAATAAAAATGATCAAACATTTTGTTTCGAACCGTATCTAGTCAACTAAGAAGGAGCTAAAAAATGTAGTGGGTAAACTTGTCTCGAATTATTTTTTCACCGTCCTGTATCAGTTGTTATTAATGTTAACCCCATTTATTACAACTCCATATATAGCAAGAATTTTGAAGGCTGAAGGAGTCGGGACGGATGCCTATGTATTATCGGTAGTACAGATTTTCATTGTTTTTATTGTTTTAAGTTTGCCGATGTACGGAAGCAGGCAAATCGCAATAAAAAAAGATCAGGAAGAAGCTTCAGTTGAATTTTGGTCTATATTTACCTTCCAACTCATTGTCTCTATTTTAAACCTAATCGTTTATTTGATTTTTATTCAGACTGTTTCGTCTCATAAAGAATTGTATTATATTCATATTTCAACTCTATTATCCTATAGCTTGGATATATCCTGGTATTTTATCGGCAAAGAGCAGATTAAAATGATTGCGATTCGAAATATGATGATTAAGATTGCAGGCATTTTTTTGATTTTTACTTTCGTAAAGCATTCACAGGACCTGCCGCTATATGTTGCTATTAATGGCGGCACGCTGTTAATCGGGCAATTAATTATGTGGAGGCCATTATTTAAGGAAATTACATTTGTGAAGCTGTCGATAAAGGACATGAAAGAACATATTCGTCCCATTTTTATCTTGTTTATTCCGCAATTAATGATCCAAGTCTATGCATTGATTAACAGGATTGTTCTGGGAAATATTTCTGGCGAGATACAGGTGGGGTATTACAATCAGGCATCTAAAGTGGCGAGAATAGCAATTGGCATAATCAGTTCACTAGGAACCGTCTTACTGCCAAGAATGGCTTCAGAGTTTTCCAAGGGAAACAAAGAACAATTGAAAAGGTACACGGACTATACACTGCAGTTTGTATTGATGATTACATTACCGATGACGTTGGGTCTAATGGCGATTTCGCCCAATTTTGTAAAATGGTTTTTAGGAGCAGAATTCACAAGTGTTTCAAACACGTTGATTCTGATGTGTCCAGATATCATTTTTGTGGGATTGGCTAATGTATTTGGTATTCAAATATTAGTTGCAACCCAACAGCAAAATAAATACACCATTTCGGTCACGGTTGGCGCTTTTTTGAGTTTACTAATTAATTTGCTATTGGTCCATTCATATGGAAGCATCGGGACAACGACTGCGTTATTGGTCGCCGAGGGAGTTGGAGCAGTGTTACAAATGTATTATGCAAGGAACTATTTTCACTTTAAAAACTTTTTACTGTTATTTAGTAAGTATCTGATTCTCAGTGTGCTTGTTTTCATACTGGCAGTCTATTTAGGGAAGGTTCTATCGGTTCCTCCCATGCTGTTAACGGTGATCCAGTTGATCGCAGGTGCATTCATCTATTTGGTTGGATTACTGATAATAAGGGATCCCCTTCTAAAGAAAACGGTTAAGGGTTTTTACAACCATTATAGAAATGATTGATAAGACATTAGACGTAGCGGAGATGTATTGAAAATGAAAATTACCATTGCAGGAACCGGCTATGTAGGATTATCCAATGCGATACTTTTAGCCCAACACAATGAGGTCATAGCTCTTGATATTATTCAAGAGAAAGTAGATATGATTAATAATAAAAGATCTTCTATTATTGATCATGAGATTGAAGAATTCTTAGCAACAAAAGAACTTAATTTAACCGCAACAACAGATAACTATAAAGCTTTTAAAGATGCGGAATATGTGATTATATCAACGCCGACAAACTATGACCCTGAGAAGAATTATTTTAACACAAGAACGGTTGAAGCGGTAATTGCCAATGTTCTTTCCATAAACCCAGATGCTGTCATGGTGATTAAATCTACTGTTCCGGTAGGTTACACGGATAAAGTAAAAGAGAAGTTTGAAACCGACAATATTATTTTTTCACCGGAGTTTTTAAGGGAAGGAAAAGCTCTTTACGATAACTTGTATCCTTCCAGAATTGTGGTTGGTGAACAATCAGAAAGAGCGAAACTATTTGCTGATTTAGTAGAGGAAGGTGCCATAAAAGAGGATATTCCTGTTTTGTTTACGAATTCAACGGAAGCGGAAGCGATTAAACTATTTGCTAACACTTACCTGGCAATGAGGGTTGCTTTTTTTAATGAACTGGATTCCTTTGCCGAGGTCAGAGGATTAGATACCAAACAGATTATCGATGGTGTTGGCCTCGACCCGCGTATAGGGAACCATTACAATAATCCTTCCTTTGGATATGGCGGCTATTGCCTGCCGAAAGATACAAAGCAGTTATTAGCCAATTATACTGATGTACCGAATAACATCATGACGGCTATTGTGGATGCCAATAGAACGAGGAAAGATCATATTGCCGACATGATTATCAAGAGAAATCCGCAAATAGTTGGTATTTATAGATTAACGATGAAAATGGACTCGGACAACTTCAGACAATCAGCTATTCAAGGGGTCATAAAGCGCATTAAGGAAAAGGGCATTGAAGTAGTTGTATATGAACCTGCTTTACGTGAAGAGAAGTTCTATCATTCTAGGGTAATTAATGAACCATCAGAGTTTAAAAGAGTAAGTGACGTTATTGTTGCCAATCGATTATCGGATGAATTATTGGATGTTGCGGATAAAGTGTATACAAGGGATTTATTTAGTAGAGATTAAAATTTCAACAATCTTATAAAATTAGGAATATAGCTAATAATAAGGAATGGTTATGGCGAAAAAATAGCCCCTCCATCTAAAGATGGGAGGCTCTAATTAGATTCATTATTTTCAAGTAGATTCTTACTCATTACTCTTTTAGTTATTTGTCTAATGCCTGCAATGCTAACTCTCATCCAAATCCAACTATATACGATGCTGAAACCTTCTATAGCAAGGATGGTGGTGGGGTTAATATCACTTGAAATGGATGGACCCAGTACCGGAAAGTGGAAAATAAAGAGCAGCAAAAGGATTCCTGCAGATAATGCCAGTCCTCCCGTCAAGGTAACGGAAATTTTTTGTTTGGACCATTTGAATCCCAGCCCTAATGCAACCCCTAATAGCCCGGTTGTAAACAGAAAGACCAAAACCTCCGAGGGCTGGATAATCAGCAGTAAAATGGCGGTTACTACATAGGTAAGCAGGCCAAATTGAACAGAGATAACAGTAGACAGTACAATGGGCCCAGTAGCCATCATGCTAAACGCATAACCGAAACCGCCAATTAACCCAGCAGACTGTAAAATTGCCGCAATGGCTCCTAAAAGGCTCCCCAGCAGCATCTTCGTATTCCTCGGATAATCGACAACGGATACTTCATGAACCTTCAGAAGAAAACGGATGCCCCTTTTTAACACTTGCAACATACTCCCTTCCGCATAAATGAACCTCGCCAAACTTCGGGCGGTGCCTGACACCTTTCGGTTGTATAGGATGGAGATTGGTGCCATCTCTAACATGTATTCTTGTAGAAGTAATTGATGCATGGTTTTTTCATGGACAGACTTTTAATTGGCCGAGCTCATTAATGGTGTGATTAATGTATAGCGAAAAAGCAGATGATAACTGATTAAAAGAATATTAAAATTAGATTTGGAAGGGGTTTTTTATATGGAAAACATTCGAAATATCTATTGTGTAGGCAGGAACTATGTATCACATGCTAAGGAATTGAATAATGATATTCCAACATCGCCTTTTTTGTTCTCTAAGCCGACGCACGCTTTGGTGGAGACATGCGGACAAGAGATTAATCTGCCGGGTGACCGTGGGTCTATTCATTATGAAGTGGAATTGGTTGTACATATTGCAAAGTCCTATGAAAAGGGAATGAAAGTTGACGAACTTGTTGATCGTATGGCGCTTGGGATTGATTTTACACTAAGGGATGTGCAAAGTGAGTTGAAGAAAAAAGGATACCCATGGTTGCTTGCAAAAGGCTTTCCAAACTCTGCTGTATTAACTCCCTTTATTGAGTTCCCGGATATCGAAAAATGCAAGCAATTTGATTTTTCACTCTGGAAGAATGGTGGGCAAGTACAGCGAGGGAATATTCAAAATATGATTTTTGATTTACAAACCATTATTGATTTTAGCGCGTTACATTTTGGTCTTGGAAAAGGAGATATCATTTTTACAGGAACGCCTGAGGGAGTTGGGCCTGCAGCAGAAGGTGATAGGTTTGCTCTCAAATGGGGAGAAAATACACTTGGAGAGTTTTCCGTATCTTTAAAAAATAAATAGACGAGTAAGCTAAAGAGTGAGATAAACTGGTCGGAAAGGCTTAACTAAGAAATAGTCAAAGCCATGTTATATAAGTTTGAACAACGGTATGTCCATTCTTGGAATTTGAATCGACTGGCAGCAAGCTATTAAAGGACTTGATCTCCTAGCAGCAGTTGCCTTCGGCTTTGGGAATAAAAATAAAGCATCTTAAAATTAAGATGTATTTAAGGTATGTTTCCTAAAGCGTCTTTTTTATAAAATTCTAAAAAAGAGACCGCGGAAAAGTTAAAATCATAATAATTCTCAAAGAGCAATGTTTTTATATGCATTGCTTTTTTTGTATTGGAAGGCACTGAAGGCCACTTAAAATTAGGTTGAGTGTTAAATTGGCTGTTGATTTCTTGTTTTAATATAAAATCATTTGTGCTATTTTATAAAAAATGCAGATTTTTATAAATATTCTTTATATTTGATTTTATATAATTAGATTTAAGTGAGCGCTTAAGTAATATATCAAAGGGGTAGGAGGCGGAATCAGTTTCTGTGCTAGGGTTTCGAATATCTAGTTTTATCTTGGTAAGTTATCAAGTAATTTAAAAGTTAGGAAATGAAAAGAAGTAAAGAGTTATGGAATGCGACTTATTTCGAAAAAGAACATGGATTTAATCCCAACCATGTGCTTAAAGTTATACTCATATGCAGCACCGAGGTAGATTATTTTTTTAAAAGGAGGTATTACACAAGATTATGAAAAAAGTAGTTTCGAAAATCATGTTATCAACTCTACTATTATCATCCTTTTCAACTGCAGCTTATGCGGATAACCCTATTATTAAGGATAAGTTCACTGGAGACCCGGCTGCGCTAGTCCAGGGTGACAAGGTTTATCTCTATGCAGGACACGATGAAGCGAGTGCAGGTGGAAACTTTTACTATATGCCAGAATGGGTTATTTATTCTACAACTGATATGGTCAACTGGAAACAAGAAGGGTCACTAAGCGTCAAGGATACCTTTTCATGGGCAAGGGAAGATGCCGCATGGGCAAGTCAAGTAATCGAGAGAGACGGTACCTATTATTGGTATGTTGCTACTAATAATAAGGACGGTAGTGGATATTGTATTGGGGTAGCTACCTCAAAAAGTCCAACTGAAGGGTTTAAGGATGCACTTGGAAAGCCATTGATTACCAATCAAATGACGACATCAAATATATCCTGGGATGATATTGATCCTACAGTCATGATAGATGATGATGGACAGGGATATCTATATTGGGGAAATTCGTATCCATACTATGCAAAGCTTAAGCCGAACATGATTGAGCTAGACGGGGATATTCAAAAAGTTACCATAAATAACTTGAAGGGTGGTTACACCGAAGCTCCGTGGATTCATAAACACAACGGCAAATATTATTTATCATTTGCTCATGATTGGCCAGAAGGTCTAGCCTATGCAATGAGTGATAGCCCTACAGGTCCATGGGAATATAAGGGGGTGATTATGGATCCGTTCACCTCAGACCCCAATGATAAGAATAATAGTAACACGGAGCATCAATCCATTATTGATTTTAAAGGAAAGTCTTACATTATTTATCATACCTCTGCATTGCCTACTGGAAGTTCATACAGACGTTCAGTATCAATTGATCGATTATACTATAATCTTGATGGAACAATAAAGAAGGTTGTTCCTACTTCTACAGGCTTGGATGGGGTAGGACAAAAGCTGCAGTCTTATAGTTTCCTAGACCGTTATATTAGGCACTATGCTTATGATGCAAGGATAGATCCTCTAGACGTCTCAAACAATTCAAACTTTGATTCTAGATGGGATATCGTTCCTGGCTTAGCTAATTCAGAAGAGGGTTATGTTTCCATACAGTCTGTTAGTAAGCCAGGATATTATCTAAGACATAGTAATTATGACCTTGCACTTGTAAAGAATGACGGTACTAGTGGTTTCAAAAACGATGCCACATTTAAGATGGTACCTGGTTTAGCAGATCCAAACTGGACTTCATTCCAATCATATAACTTTCCAAAATTATATATTAAGCAAAGGGATTACTTATTGAAGTTAGAACAAGTCGGTACCGAAGAGGATAAACAGAATGCTACTTTTAAAATGTCAGAGACAGATGTAAAGGATGTTCAACTGAGCCTTGATAGCCTAACATTACAAGAAAATGGAGAAGAAAGTTTGTCAGCCATTGTTTTGCCAAGTAGTGTACTTAATCAAAAAGTTACATTTACATCTAGCGATCCAAATGTGGTATCCATTTCTAATCCAACTTATAATCCAGAGGATGGAAAGTCTAAAGTTACAATTGTGGCAAAATCTCCGGGTACGGCGGAAATAACTGCGACAACAGACGAAGGACAATTTACTGATTCAGCCTCCATCACAGTTGAAAAACAGCTACCTCAAACTATAAAGGATTTAAACATATGTGTTAATAATACAAAAGTTGTAATTGAAGGCTATATGACTCAGAAAAAAGGCACGGATGTGGCTGTTAAAGTTACTGCACCAAATGGTAAATTGGATTATCTCGATCAAATTACCACAGAGGACGACGGTAAATTCAGTTATAGCTTTACGCTGTCGAATCATGCAGCCGGTAAATATAACGTTAGTCTTGGCGCAGCAGACTTAAATGAAATTGTGAATACAAGCTTCCAATATAAGCAAGGTGCAAAAAATGAGTAAGTATTTAGAACGCAATGCAACCGGAGATACACTCTAATACTCTAATAATCTAATAAATATTCTAATGTAAGAAACATAGGGGGGGATTAAATATGAAGTTGAAAAAAACAATTCATTGTGCGCTTGCTGTCACACTTTTATCGGTACCAATAGCCACTATTCCTTCTTGGGCTAATACATTAAATGCCGAAACAACAGACTCAGTGCAACAGACAACTGGGGTTGCTGCAGTAGCTCAGGAAGCTCTCACAACTTGGTATAAATTCGATCAGTTAAATGGGACAACAATAACCGATACCTCTGGTCATGGTAAAGATGCTACTGTTATGAACGGTGCTTCATTGACTACTGTTGACGGCAGGACGGGTATCGATCTTGATTATACGAAAAGCCAATATGTGCAGCTGCCAAAAGGTATTATGAGTACTCTGGATGATTTCACCATTTCCACATGGGTTTATCTCGATTCAAAAACAGGAAATTGGGCTCGAATATTTGATTTTGGAACGGGCGCTAATGCTGGGAAAATCTTTCTTACGGAAAATTTGTATTTGGATCTAGTAGGACGAGTTGCCGATGCTACTCCGAGTGCTCCGAAGGTTGGTGAATGGACGCATATCGCTATCAGTAAAACCGGAACAGCTTACACCATCTATGTTAATGGAAAGGTTGGTGCCACAGGAACTTCAAATATGAAGCCTTCAGATTTTGGGGAAACCGCCTATAACTATATCGGAAAATCGAATTGGGCCGATCCTTATTTAGACGGTAAAGTGAGTGATTTCCGCATCTATAATAGAGGATTGAGTGCTGAAGAAATCCAACGGGTTGTCTCAGAATCAATGACCGACCAAGATGCCGTTGGAAAAGCTGTAGCAACTTTAGCTCTTGGTGATACTGCAAAAGTCGTTAAAGATTTAAAATTACCTGTAACTGGGGATAATGGGGTATCCATTTCGTGGAAATCTGATACACCATCCGTTATTTCCGATTCGGGTGTAGTGACACGACCTGAAAAAGATCAAAAGGATGCAAATGTGACCTTAACAGCAACTATTAGCCGAAATGGATACTCAGAAACGAAAAACTTTACGGTCACCGTACTGGCTGATAGTATCGTATCAATTGAGGACGTAAATTTAAGGACAATGGTAGATTTCCCGCCAAAGCTCCCTGAAAAGGTAACCGTACACCATTATGATGGCCATACCGAGCAACTTGATGTAAAGTGGAATCCTATTTCAAATGATGATTTCTCACAGGCTGGTACGCTTGAGGTTAAGGGCTCTGTTTATGGTACTAACATCCAGCCTGTAGCCAATATTAGTGTTACTAAGATTGCTAAAGTTGAAGACGTGAACGTAAACACGAAACAGGGCACCGCCCCACAACTTCCATCTACTGTAGATGTACATTATAGTGACGGGTCTACTGGGACACTTAATGTGGATTGGGGTCAAGTGAACAAACAGGATTACTTTAAAACAGGTTCTTTTACCGTTAAAGGTGAAGCCACAACCTATTCATATACTGACCCATTGATTGAGAAGAGAGCGGATCCTCAAATCTTTAAACATACTGATGGGTATTATTACTTTACAGCGTCTGTTCCTGAATATGACCGCATTGTCTTGCGAAGGGCGAAAACAATACAGGGACTCGCTACGGCAGAGGAAAAAGTAATTTGGACTAAACATACTTCAGGGGCGATGGGAGCGCATATTTGGGCACCCGAATTACATTATATCGATGGAAAATGGTACATTTACTTTGCAGCAGGATCGGCAGAAAATATATGGGATATCCACCCATATGTACTTGAATGTGGAGATGAAAATCCACTAACAGGAACCTGGACAGAAAAAGGCATGATTAAAGCACCAGCAGGCAGTAAGGCCTTCACCAATTTTTCATTGGATTCCACTACATTTGAGAACAACGGCAAACGTTATTTAGCCTGGGCACAAAAGGATGGTGGAAATTCTAATCTTTATATCGCAGAAATGAGCAATCCATGGACAATCACTGGTAACCCAGTTATGATCTCTACTCCGGATTACGCATGGGAAAGACAGGGATATTGGGTCAATGAGGGGCCGGCTGTATTAAAGCGGAACGGTAAAATATTCATGACTTTTTCAGCCAGTGCTACTGATGCTAACTATTGCATGGGGTTATTAACTGCTTCAGATACAAGTGATCTGTTAGATCCAAAATCATGGAAAAAATCCCCAGAGCCTGTATTGAAAAGTGATGAAACAACTGGCCTTTATGGACCGGGGCATAATTCCTTTACGGTAGCGGAAGATGGGAAGACGGATATTCTTGTTTACCATGCCCGCGACTACAAGGAAATTCAAGGCGATCCCCTGTATGATCCAAACCGCCATACAAGAGTGAAGAGAATCACCTGGAATGCAGATGGAACACCGAATTTCTCAAGTGTAAAAGTAAACGGAGCCGTACCGGGACCTACCATTTCGGTAAATGCGAATGTAACGGTCGCAGGGGACTTTTCGGTCATCACTGATTTTAGTTCAAAACAACTGCAACCGAAGGAAAATCTAAGTGCTAAAGTTGAGGTAACCAGCCACAAGAGCACTGCTCAGCCAATTTTAGTAACGATGGCTCTATACGATGGGGAGAATAAACTAGTAGACACCCAATCGAAGTCCCAAAGCATAGCAGCTGGTTCTAAGTCATCTTTCTCCTTGAGCATGAAGATGCCTGCCAAATTGGATGGTTACAAAGTAAAGGTATTTGTGTGGGAAGGCACGGATATTGAATCCACATCACTAAAGCCAGTATCGGCTCCGACAATTTTAAAATAGCAAAAAAATCAGGGCTAAATTTGGCCCTGATTTTTTTGTTATAGATCTATCAGACTAAAATTAAGGTCGCTTAAGTGGATATTACCAATTCTGGGCACAATTTTTAACATCTATTAAAAAACTAGAATGGAAAATTATAAAAAAAAGCTGATGAGTGGAAATACTTTAAATTAAATATTTTTTATAATCAAAATATACAAAAAACGAGGAGGAACAAAAAATGAAAAAACTGAAAGGTATGTTTGCAGTGGCAGGAACAACGGCTTTAGCACTTTCTCTTTTAGCAGGTTGTGGAGCGTCAAATTCAGTAAGCTCAACAAGTAAGCAGGGGGCTAGTAAAGATCATAAAATTGTAATCGGTTTCTCACAAGTTGGAGCAGAAAGTGGATGGAGGACTGCCAATACTGAATCAATAAAATCTGCTGCCGCAGCGGATTCTAATATCGAATTAAAGTTTTCAGACGCACAGCAGAAGCAGGAAAATCAAATTAAAGCCATTCGATCCTTTATTGCTCAAAAAGTAGATGTAATTGCTTTTTCTCCAGTTGTACAAACAGGATTTGAACCAGTTTTAAAAGAAGCAAAAGCAGCTGGTATACCTGTCATTTTAACTGACAGATCAGTAGAAGCAGATCCTTCACTATATGTCACAATGATTGGATCAGATTTTACACAAGAAGGAAAAAAAGCAGCAGACTGGATGCTTAACAATATAAAATCAGATGGAACCGTTAATATTGCAGAATTGGAAGGAACAGTGGGATCAGCACCTGCGGTAGACCGTAAAAAGGGATTTGATGAAGAAATTAAGGATCATCAGAATTATAAAATAATTAAATCTCAAAGTGGTGACTTTACACGGTCAAAAGGAAAGGAAGTAATGGAAGCTTTCTTAAAATCCGATGGAAAAAAAATAAATGTGGTATTTGCACACAATGATGATATGGCCCTTGGTGCCATTCAAGCAATTGAAGAATATGGATTAAATCCTGGCAAGGACATTAAAGTCATCTCGATGGATGGGATAAAGGATGCTTTTCAGGCCATGGTCGACGGTAAATTAAATGCATCTATAGAATGTAATCCATTATTAGGACCAGCCTTAATGGAAACAGCTGAAGGTGTATTAGCAGGGAAAAAATATCCTAAATGGATTAAGTCCGAAGAAGGTGTATTCGATCAAACGAATGCTGCAAAAGAGTTGCCAAATCGTAAATACTAATCTCTTATAACAGAACATTCTAAAAAGGATAAGAAGGGTATGTGTACCCTTCTATCCTTATATTTTTGTAAAGGAGCGGCTAATATGCATAAATCTCGGGAGCCAATTTTGGAAATGCAAGGAATAGTTAAGTCTTTTCCCGGTGTAAAAGCATTGTCTAATGTAGATTTTACCTTATGCAAGGGGGAAATTCATGCCTTAATGGGTGAGAATGGTGCTGGGAAATCAACGTTAATAAAAGTATTGACAGGCGTTCATGAACTTGATAGTGGAAAAATTGTTTTCAATAACAAAAATATAAGGCCGAAATCACCTCAGGAGGCCCAAAAGCTTGGAATCAGCACCGTATATCAGGAGGTAAATTTATGTCCTAATTTAACGGTGGCAGAAAACATATTCATTGGAAGACTACCTAAAAAAAAGCGTGGTATTGATTGGAATTTGATAAACGAAAAATCCAAAGAAATATTGCGCAGAGTTAATTTAGATATTGATCCGACTCAGATGCTTTCATCATTTTCTGTGGCAATCCAACAAATGATAGCTATCGCTCGAGCAGTTGATATATCAGCAGGAATTCTAATTTTGGATGAACCCACAGCAAGCTTGGATGAGAACGAGGTAAAACAATTATTTAAAATTATGCGTAAATTAAAAGAAGATGGAATGGGTATTATTTTTGTTACACATTTTTTAGATCAAGTTTATGAGGTTACAGACCGTATTACTATTCTCCGAAATGGTAATTTAGTTGGTGAGTTTATGACAAAGGAATTATCGAGGATAGATTTGGTTACTAAAATGGTTGGTCGCGAAATTAATGAAAAGGAACATAATCTGGAAAATAGGAAAAGGCGCAGATCCTCTGAAAAAATAGACACCATGGTTAAGGCAGTAGGTTTGGGGAAAAAAGGAACATTGGAACCATTTGATATGGAAATGAAGAAAGGTGAAGTTTTAGGTCTGGCTGGTTTATTAGGATCAGGGAGGACAGAAACAGCCCGTTTAATTTTTGGGATTGATAGAGCGGATAATGGCGTTGTAAATATTGATGGTAAGGATATACAACTTATGTATCCAAAAAAAGCGATCGAGGAAGGAATGGGCTATTGTCCGGAAGATCGAAAAAAGGAAGGAATTGTAGGAGAATTAACCATAAGGGAAAATATTATTCTTGCTTTACAAGCTAAAAGGGGCAGTTTACGTTACATTTCTAAAAGAGAACAAGTGGAAATTGCAAATAAATATATTAAGATGTTACAGATCGCTACACCTTCCATGGAACAACAAATTCGAAATCTCAGTGGAGGAAATCAACAAAAAGTCATACTGGCTCGCTGGTTAGCCACCAATCCTAAGCTGCTGATATTAGATGAACCAACCCGTGGAATTGACGTAGGGACAAGAACAGAAATTCAAAAATTGATTCGAACTCTAGCAAATGAAGGGATGACAGTTTTATTAATTTCTTCAGAACTAGAGGAGTTGGTCGCCTGCTGTGATCGAATCGTGGTCTTGCGAGATCGTACACCCATCGGACAGTTGCAAGGGGATGAAATTACGGAAAGTGTCATAATGAAAACCATTGCAGATGGAGGTAAAGTCAATGCTTCTTAGTAATTGGAAGAAAATTAGTGGAACAAAGATATTTTGGCCATTAGTAGCTTTATTAGTACTTTTTGTCTTTAATTATTTTTATATTCCCGGCTTTTTTAAGATAGTTTTAAAAGATGGGCATTTATTTGGTAGTTCTATAGACATTTTAAATCGTGCAGCCCCTTTAATTATTATTTCAATTGGAATGACTCTAGTAATCTCCACAGCTGGCGTTGATATTTCCGTAGGTTCAACAGTCGCCATTGCAGGTGCATTAGCAGCGTACATGATGGGGGGGAATAGTACAGGAGGTCATTCTTCGTTAACAATTGCTATTCTTTTATCACTCGGTCTTTCGTTACTATGCGGTATGTGGAATGGTTTATTAGTGGCAAAAATAGGGATTCAACCAATGGTAGCCACTCTCATACTGATGACAGTCGGAAGGGGGATCGCGCAGCTTATAAGTAATGGTCAAATTATTACGGTAAGCTCTGAATCATTTCACTTCTTAGGTGGAGGGTATCTATTCGGAATTCCATTTGCAATTTTTGTAACTGGGATCGTGGCATTATCTGTTTTTTTACTGACGAGAAAAACGGCAATGGGATTGTTTTTGGAGTCAGTTGGCGGAAATGTAGAGTCCAGCCGATTTACAGGGATTAATTCTAAGCTAATTATCTTTTGGGCATATGCCATATGTGGAGTCTGTGCTGGAATTGCCGGTATATTAATTTGTTCTAATGTAAAAAGTGCAGATGGTAATAATTCAGGATTGTGGATGGAGTTAGATGCTATCTTAGCAGTTGTTCTTGGTGGAACCTCCATGAATGGTGGAAGATTTTATCTTTCCGGTACAATTGTAGGCGCAATATTTCTCCAGACATTAAAAACAACAATTTACTCAACAGGTGTACCGCCTGAAAGTGTGTTGGTCGTAGAAGCTATTGTAGTTATTATTGTGTCTTTCATACAGTCAGAACAATTTAGAAATTTGATAACTATCAAGAAAAATAGCAGAAAGAGGGTGTTCCAGGCTAATGAAAAACATGCTGCAAATTAATCAATTGAATATGACGCTTGTTGCCACAATTATTCTGTTTATCGGGTTGTTCAGCTTAGGTTCACTAAGATATACAGGTTTCTTTTCCTTACAGGTTTTTCTTAATTTATTCATCGATAATGCCTTTTTGATTATTGTGGCGACGGGTATGGTCTTTGTGATTATATCCGGAGGAATTGATTTATCTGTAGGTTCCGTTATCGCACTTACCACAATGGTGTGTGCAGCTTTATTAAAAAAAGGGGTTAACCCAATAGTAGTGATCCTGCTTGTCCTTATAATGGGATTCCTTTTTGGCTTGGCCCAGGGATATGTCATTCAACGATTCAAACTTCATCCGTGGATTGTTACTTTAGCAGGTTTGTTTCTGGCAAGAGGATTATGTTATTTAATTAGTGTGGAATCTATAGATATAAATAATAAATTGTTCGAAACAATATCTCAATATAAAATTCCGCTAGGCGGACAATATAATGTATCTATTAGTGTAATCATCAGTTTAGTCTTTGTACTAGGTGCCATGTATATTGGTAAATATACAGAGTTTGGTAGAACCGTATTTGCCATTGGAGGTAACGAACAGTCAGCGATACTAATGGGTTTACCAGTAGAAAGGACCAAAGTTTTTATTTATGCAATAAGCGGCTTTAGTTCTGCATTAAGCGGCCTTGTATTTTCCTTTTATATGTTATCAGGGTATGGACTGCACGCGTTAGGTATGGAAATGGATGCGATAGCCGCCTGTGTCATCGGTGGTGTCCTTTTAACTGGTGGGTATGGATTTATTATTGGCCCGATGTTCGGTGTTTTGAGTATGGGGGTTATTCAAACAATTATCATGTTTGAAGGTACTTTAAGTTCATGGTGGACAAGAATTGTGATAGGGATTCTATTGTTTATTTTTATCGTTTTACAAAGAGTAATTGTAGTTCAAAAAGAGAGAAATACAACTCTAATTAAAAGAAAAGCTGTAAAAATATCAACATCTAATTCTGTTTAAATTTAAAAACAGGAAGTGAAAATTAAATCATATAGGTTAATGTTATATAAATTAAAAGGATGCTGACGATTTGATTGTCAGCATCCTTTTAATTAATAAAGATTTTATTCAAATACCTTAGCCAAAGTAAAAACTATATCCTTGAAAGGGTAATGGCTTTAATTCTTCAGTTAACAATGAAAGTAATATTTTCCCAAAAGGTAATTTAATATAATAAAACGTTTGCTATAATATAGAGAAGAACTTTTGTTAAAAGTTCGAAAATTTATAATATTGTACTTTTGGTGATGAATATATAAGTTACTCGAAAATAGGGGAAGTAAATGGAAATGGTAGATCGAATTTTTAAAAATAAATCACTTTATTTTAAGTTAATATGTATATTTATTTTGATTATCGTAATGTCTGTTACGATTTCAACTACCTTATCAGCAAATCAATTTACTAATGTTGTGGAAGATCAGGCAAACGCTAATACGTTGAGTGCAATAACGACAGTTAAAAATAGTATTGAGTTACAAATACATGAATTAGATAATATTACTACCTACATTAGCGAAAATGATGATTCAAAGAGTTTCTTCCAAAACAATATGAGTTCGAAGGTGGAAGAAAAACTAAGAAAGCAGCTTAATATGTATACGGTTACAAAACCAAATATTGCTGGTATTTTAATTGTAAATAGCCATGACTACTCGATAAGTAATGAAATGAGCAGAATTTCAAGAGACCCATTAACAAACGAGTCTTGGTATAAACAAGCAGCAGCTTCCCCAAAGACGTTTCATTTGGACAGCAGGCCTATAGGACGAAATATAAAAACAGTGAAAAATTACGGTGCGGATGAAGTACTATCTTTAACGAAAGCAATAACAGATGAAAAGACTGGAAAAGTCTTAGGAGTAATTTTAATAGATTGGAAGCTTGATGCAATCAAAAGTGAGATTGAACACATGGGTTTTGGGTCAAATGGCTTTGTTTATGTGATGGATGATAGTTCACAAATAGTTTACAGTCCGGTAAACCCAATTGTTTATCGGATAAATGGGAAATGGTTTCATCCTTCTGGATCCGGTAGTGTTATAAAACGAATCAATCATACGGATTATCAGATGATGTATGATCATTCATCTTATACCAAATGGGTAATAGTGGGCGCTTTTTCTATTAATGAAACATTTCTATTTATTCAAAAGGTCAAGTGGATAGCTGTTTTGATTGCCATGATTGTATCAGTTTTCGCCATCTTTGTTGCCGCCTTTTTTACATCCTCGATAACCAAACCTCTGGTGAAACTTAGATCACTAATGAAGAAGGCAGAGGAAGGAAATTTAGATATTAAATTTGAAAGCAAGAGTGATGATGAAATTAAGCAATTAGGTGACAGTTTTAACAGTATGATAGGATCCATCAAAAAACTAATGAATGTCATAAATGAAATTGAGAAAAGAAAAAGAGAAGCAGAGTTGAAAGTACTACAGGAGCAAATTAAACCGCATTTTCTTTACAATACACTTGATACGATAAGATGGATGGCGCAAGAATACGAAGCGAGAGATATTATGGCAGTGATCGATGCTTTAACTAATCTTTTTCGAATTGGTTTAAGTAAAGGAAAAGAGAGTATTAGGGTATCTCAAGAGATTGAACATGTAAAGAGTTATCTGATTATACAGATGACTCGATATGAAGAAAAATTTGATTATGACATTCATGTGGAAGATTGTGCAAAAGATCTTTATGTCCTTAAGTTGATTTTGCAACCTTTAGTCGAAAATTCCATTTATCATGCTATTAAAACCAAAAGAGGAAAAGGAAAAATTTCTATTATTGTCAAGAGTGTCGAGAATAATCTTTGTCTTAGCGTAATAGACAACGGGTCAGGAATGATGAAGGAGGAAATGCACAAATGGAATGAACTTCTTAAGACGCAAGGGATGATTGGAAAAAAATCTGAAGGATATGGAATGTTGAATGTAAACGAAAGAATCAAACTATCTTTTGGAAACGATTACGGTTTACAGATTGATAGTGTGGAGGGAAAAGGTACAAAAGTAGAAATAAAGCACCCAATAATAAGGGAAACTACTAACTTTTAGTTTATTGTAAGGGGGCCAAGAATATGATCAAGCTATTAATTGCAGACGATGAACCTAAAATTCTTAGAGGTCTTAAAAAATCACTGGATTGGGAAGAGTTGAATATTGAAATTGTTGGAGAAGCTGAAGACGGTGAAATAGCCTTTGAAATGGCGAAACAACAAAAACCGGATATTCTGTTCCTAGACATCAATATGCCATTTCTCAATGGGCTGAAATTAATCGAAAAATTGAATAGTGAATTACCATTATCCGTTGTCATTGTCATTAGTGGCTATGATGAATTTTCTTATGCTCAGGAAGCAATTCGATTGGGAGTTTTTCAATATTTACTGAAACCTGTCAATACAGAAGAATTAAGGAAGGTAGTAACAGAAGCAGTACAGCTTCTCGAAGAAAGAAAAAAGGAAAATCATTATAAAAATTGGATAAATGAGAAATTGGATAAAAACTCTCATTTAATTAAGCAAACGTTTTTAAGCCACTGGATGAAGGGGAAGTTGACCGAAAATGAAATTCAAGAGCATATCGCCTTCCTGGATATGAACTTTCATGATATTTGGATATTTGCAGCAAAACCAATGATTAAAGTAACAGAAGGAAAAAAAGCGGAATCATGGGATCAATATTTATTGTACTTTACTTTACAAAACTTCATGGAAGACCTTTTATCAAATTACGAATCGATGGTTGTTTTTAATGATGAATATAAACAGATAATCGCATTTGTTCCATGTTTAAACACAGATCAAATACATTCAGTAGGTCCCATGATTGAGGAGATGTTTGAAAGGCATACAGGAAAGAATATATTTTTTGCAAAAAGGGCATTTAAACTGAATCAAAATATGCCTGAGCTGTATCAAGGTATATGTGAAGAAATCAGTTCACAATCGAGAATTGTCCCTGTTGTATTGTTAGCTAAAAAATATATTGAAAGAAATTATTACAGACAAGATCTTACCCTTCAAGAAGTGGCAGAAGAGGTAAGAGTAAGTCCAACGTATCTTAGCAGACTGCTAAAAGAGGAATTGGGTTCTTCATTTATTGATTATTTAACCAGGGTAAGAATTGAAAACGCAATTGAGTATATGGGAAATCCAGTTTACAAAATGTACGAGGTTGCTGAAAAAGTTGGTTACAGTACCCAACATTATTTTAGTACAGCATTTAAAAAGGTTATTGGTGTATCTCCTTCTGCCTATGCAAAGAGGTGGGAATAAAAAGTGAGAGGTATCAATAGGAAGGGGTTTTTGGTTCTTTTTGTTGCATTGGTTATATTGTTGGTATTCCTTTACATCTTTGTTTTTAAACATGGTCATGGAAATCAAGATAATCAAGGAACCCGCTTTGTAATAGGTGTTTCACAGTCAAATCTAACCGAACCTTGGCGAGTCCAAATGAATGAAGAAATTAAAAAAGAAGTACAGAAGCATAAAGATTTACAGGTGATATATACGGATGCTGCACAAAGCAATGAAAAACAAAAGAAAGATATAAATAGATTACTCGGTTATGGAATAGACCTTTTAATTGTATCAACAAATGATACAAATAGTTTAACGCCTCTTATAGCAAAGGTTCATAAAAAAATACCCGTAATTGTTCTGGGCAGAGCAATTGATGGCTATGATTATTATACGCTATTTATTGGACCTGACAATCAAGCTATAGGAAGAAATGCTGGCCAACTAGTAAGTGATATGCTAGGTAGGGAACAAGGTAATATTGTTG
Source organism: Neobacillus drentensis (assembly GCF_021560175.1). Taxonomy (GTDB): domain Bacteria; phylum Bacillota; class Bacilli; order Bacillales; family Cytobacillaceae; genus Neobacillus; species Neobacillus drentensis_A. Next base: position 306,292 of record NZ_CP091110.1, read on the forward strand.
AGATTCAAGGTCCTGAAGGTTCTTCTCCAGTTCGGGAAAGAAGTCAAGGCTTTAATGAGGTTATTCAAAAACATCCAAACCTTCACCTTTATAATACGATAGTGGCAAATTGGCAGAAGGATGAAGCGGAAGATAAGGTAACGGCATTATTACAAAGTAATCCTCAAATCAATACTATTTTTGCTCAAAGCGACGCCATGGCATTAGGTGCATATAAAGCTTTGCAAAAGCACGAAATAAAGGGAGTAAAGGTAATAGGGGTAGATGGACTTGAAGGTACATATGGTGGTTTGGATCTTGTTAAAAAGGGGGTTTTGGCGGGGACATTCGCGTATAAAACAGGTGGCAAGGAATCGATTCAATATGCAATGGATATTTTGAAGGGGAAATCCAATATTCCCAAAAAAATTACTTTACGTGTGAGTACAATTACGCATAAGAATGTTGATCAATATGCTTTAAATAAATCAAGTTTCCCTAAGCAGATTAAAAGTAGGAAACATATCGTGCTAGGGTTTGTACAGGTAGGAGCAGAAAGTAGTTGGAGATTGGCAAATACTGCTTCTATTAAAAAAGCTGCACAGGACTATGGAATTGACCTGAAATTTAAGAATGCAAATGAGAGTATTGAAGCTCAAATTAGTATAATTCGTGAATTTATCAAACAAAAAGTGGACGTTATTGCTTTTTCTCCTATAGTTGAAACTGGTTATGAGCCAATTTTAAAAGAGGCTAAGGACGCTGGCATACCGGTTGTCCTGGTGGATAGAGATCTTGATTTAAAAGATAATGATTTATGGTTAACATCCATTGGGGCGGATTTTGAGGAAGAAGGTAAAAGGGCAGCAAGATGGCTACTTGATAATACAAAAGGGATAAAAAGTAATATAAATATTGTAGAATTAGAAGGAACTACGAACTCTTCCCCAACTGTTTACAGGAGAAAAGGATTTGAGGGGGAATTACCTAAAAATTCAAATAGATACCACATTATTGCTTCTAAGTCAGCTAATTTTACAAAAGAAGAAGGAAAGACAGTTACGACTGAGTTTTTGAAAAAGTTTGGGAATAAAATCAATGTTGTCTTTGCACATAACGATGATATGGCACTTGGTGCCATCGAAGCAATTGAGGCTTTTGGAAAGAAACCAGGAAAAGATATTCTAGTAATTTCAGTGGATGCGACACAAGAGGCTTTAAATAACATCTACGCAGGAAAGCTAAATGTAACAGTTGAGTGTAATCCTCTGTTAGGTCCCTATATGATGAAGGCTATTATAAATCATTTTAATGGAAAAGAGCTTCCAGTTAAAATCATAACAGAAGAAGGAATATTCACTGCAAAAGATGACCGGTCGGTCTTCTTTAATCGACCTTATTGAGTAGCAAACTGTAAAGGGACAATGTATTTTGTTAGACATTCATTCATTGTAATAAACTGTTAGATTCGGATATCACACTAAGAGGAGGATTCTACAATTAAAAAAGTAGCATCCTTTTCTTTTTGTTCAAAAATGATATCAAGAACATATTTTGGACGAAAGTAAAAATAGATTAGAGCTTAATCTTGCAATTCTAATATAGATATTTGAATGTCAATAGTAGTATTGAAGATATTAAATTTTTTTTAGAAGATACTTTAAAGCAAATGTATAAAAAGAAAATTTGGAAAAGTATAAACTTTAACGGTTTTCTATAAATACAGATAATTATTTTTTATATTAAAATTTATGTAAGGGTTTTATTCTTTGATTAAATAAAAATTTATACTGGGGGTTCTTATGAGGAAAAAGAAAAGTCTATCAATCTTTTTAATAACCATGATCATCGTGTATTCCGCTCTACAAATATTTCCACGTTCGTCATTTGCTGAAGAGGCAAAAGAAACAAAGTTAATTCTTGATTATGATATGAACAATATCGAGGGCACAAAAGTAATAGATAGCACTGGGAACTTTGATGGAAGTCTGGTAAATCCCCAAAACGCTGAACTTATAAAGGGGACTGATGCAGGGGTTATCAGCTTTAAAGGCGGTTCAACAAGCTCTTATATTGAAATGCCAAAAGGAGTATTAAACAATTTGGATAGTATAACTGTTTCGTCATTGGTAAATTGGAAAGGGGCTAATGAGGCCGAATGGTTATTTGGGTTAGGTCAGGATAGTAATAAATATTTATTTACTACCCCGAAACGTAATTCAGGTGACCGATCTGCAAGAGCGGGACTCGGCACAACAAGTTGGATGAACGAAGCAGGTGCAAATGCGACAACGGGATCATTAACACCAAATAAATGGAAGTTGATTACTACAGTTGTATCAGGAGCAGATAAAACGATAAAGCTATACATTGACGGTGTTGAAGTCGGTTCTGGATCTACCAATGGATATACTTTAGCACAGATTAACAATCTTAGTGGAATAAGTGGTTTTATCGGACGATCCTTTTATTCCGCTGACCCTTATTTTGGAGGCATGATTGCTGATTTTAAAGTGTTTAATGGAGCATTGACAGCAACAGAAGTAAGCAAACTAAAAGAAGAAGCTGATAAAAAAATAGATGACATGGATGGACTCCTTCTAAACCATGCCGTGGAAAAATTAGATTCCTCCATGTTTATTGGTCAAAACCAAAGTAAAGACCAAATTACTTCGGATTTATCCTTTTCTAAGAACGGGGAATTCGGGACAACTATTACTTGGAAATCACAAAATCAAAATATTATTTCAGATGATGGAAAGGTTTACCGACCTTCATATGAAGATGGTGACCAATCAGTAGTTATTACTGCGAACGTCTCAGATGGTACTAATACTAGGACAAAAGAATTTACAGTGACTGTATTAAAGAAACCGAAAGATTCGGTGACAGTTCAATCGGATGCAGAAGCTTTAAAAGTTCATAACATTGATGATGTTAGAGGTAATCTTACTTTACCAAAGTCAGGAGTTAATGGATCTACAATCACATGGAAATCAAGTGATTCATCTATCATTACAGCAACTGGAGAAGTGACCCGTCCGGGTAATGGGGAAGGTGACAAAACAGTTAAATTGACTGCAACTCTCACCCTAAACAAGGAAACCATCACTAAAGCGTTTCTAGCTAAAGTGAAAGAAATGCCGAAAAAGGAAAACTATGAAGGCTATGTCTTCAGTTATTTTACAGGGGAAGGTTACACAAATGGTGAACAAATTTATTTCGCTTTAAGCGAAGGAAATAATCCTCTTAAATGGAAAGAGTTAAACAATGGGGCCCCTTCCATCGTCTCTAATTTGGGTGAAAAAGGAGTGAGAGATCCATTTATTATTCGATCTCCTGAAGGTGATAAGTTCTATTTAATTGCGACAGATTTGAAAATTAATGGAGATTGGAACTGGGATAGAGCACAACGGTTTGGCAGCCGCTCTATCATGGTCTGGGAATCCACCGATTTAATTCATTGGTCAGATCAAAGAATGGTACAAGTATCTCCAAAAGAGGCTGGAAATACATGGGCTCCTGAGATTGTGTATGATGATACAACAGGAGAGTATATTGTGTTTTGGGCTTCAGTATTGTTTGGTAATGAGGAACATACTGACTGGACTCATAACAGAATAATGTATAGTAAAACAAGGGATTTCTATACGTTTACTGAACCCAAAGAATATTTTGATCCTGGATATTCAGTTATTGATACAACAATGATCAAATATGACGGAAAGGTGTATCGTTTCACAAAAGATGAAAGAAATAACTCGACATCTTCACCAAATGGAAAATTTGTTTTCGAAGAAGTGGGGAATTCGGTTTTTGATCCTTCTTTTAATCTTATTAAAGAAGGAATTGGAAAAGGATCAATCAGTGCTGGTGAAGGACCTACCGTCTTTAAATCCAATACGGAAGAAAAGTGGTACATGTTTATTGATGAATTTGGCGGCAAAGGGTATGTACCTTTTGAAACAACCGATTTACAGTCAGGTGAGTGGAAGATGTCTACAAACTATAGTTTGCCTGCACGCCCTCGCCATGGAACAGTAATGCCTGTTACAAAATCTGAATATGAGGCTTTACTTGCAAACGTTCCAGAAGTAAAAAAGCAAAGTACAGAGCAACACGTTACAAACATAACGGTTGATAAGGAAAAGTTGGAACTAGCAGAAGGAAAAACTGCACAGTTGACTGCAACAGTGACACCTGAGGGGGCAGTCAATAAAGGAGTTCTATGGACCAGCAATAATGATGAAGTCGCAGTAGTGGATGAAACGGGTAAAGTTATTGCCAAAAAAGAAGGTTCTGCAAAGATTAGCGCAACGACAGTTGATGGTAGTTATATGGCAGTTAGTGAGGTCATCGTAGAGAAACAGACGGACTCTACACCACCAGAGGGGCAGTTTACGATTAATAATGGTGAGGAATTTACCAAAGATCCGAATGTGACTCTTTTGCTGGAAGCGCATGATGATCTAACCGGAGTGAATCAAGTTCGCTTTTCGGTGGATGCTAAGCAATGGACAGATTGGGATGCGTATAACACAATGAAAGAATTCACCGTGCCTACAGGAGATGGGGCAAAAACTGTATATATTGAATTTAACGACCATGCTGGAAATGTCAGTGAAAGGTATCAACAAAAGATAATACTTGATACGACAGCTCCTGTGATACAGTTTACCGGTAATAAAGGTACGTATCCTGTTGATGCTAAGATAGCGATTTCCTGCAGTGCAGTTGATGAATTATCTGGGGTAGCTTCTGCCAATTGTCCAAGTACCGAAGGATATGCGTTCGACTTCGGAGTTGGTGTTCAGACTATCTCGGCTTTGGCTACTGATAAGGCAGGGAATAAAACGGTAGCAGAAGAAAAGTTTACGGTAACGGTTGATTTTGATAGTTTAAGTCGATTGACTCAATCTTTTGTAAGTAAAGATGAGGTGGCGCATTCGCTTGTGGCGAAACTCCAATCAGCAAAAGAAGCAGCTGTTAAAGGTAATAAATTGGCCATTGATGGTAAACTTAAAGCTTATGTAAACGAGCTGTCCTCCCAAAGTGGGAAAGCAATTTCGGAACAACAGGCAAATATTTTAATAGATTTGTCAAGTGATTTTTGATTCGAAAAAGCTAGATGATAGTTGGGTTTAACTTAAATATACATTACTTTGATGCCTCTAGGTTAAATAATATAGGTTATTTAATTCTAGGGGTATCTTAATTATCTATATAATCATCATTCTTTAGGCTTGAATAAACTATCACATATCTAGTTAAAAAATGAGTTGGGAAGTAATTTCTGAAAGATAGAAACCGCCTTCTATCAACCACATTAAGGAGGTGATCTTAAACAAAGCTGTTTTTGGAATTTAACAATACTAAAAGGGAGGATAAACAATGGTATCTGTTAAGAAAATGACTAAAAAGATTTTAGCATGCGGGTCCGCCACAGCCCTGACACTGGGACTGCTTTCACCTACAGCAAATAAGGCATTTGCCACCGAAGATACACAATCAAGCACTTTAACGGAAACAGTTAAATTAGACCCAAGCTATCAACAGGCACCCTTTAATGGCTGGGGAACCGCCCTAGTATGGTTTGCTAATATTACAGGGGGCTGGCCGGATAATATCAAAAACCAGTTAGCTGACGCACTTTTTGGCAAAGATGGACTTAATTTTAATATTGCTCGTTATAATATAGGCGGTGGTGATTCCCCAGAAACCGTACCTTACATGCGACTTGGAGGAGCAGTCCCAGGTTATTGGAATCGTCCTGCAGAATTCGGGCCTCCTAATGGTAATACGGATGGATGGACAGAGCCTCAAAATTGGTGGGATCCAAATAATCCTGATCATTGGAACTGGAACGCTGACGCTAACCAGCGCTGGTGGCTAGAGGCAGCTAAGTCAAGAGGGGCTGATACGTTTGAAGCCTTTTCAAATTCTGCACCATACTTTATGACCCAGAGCGGATACGTATCCGGAAACTGGGATCCATGGAAGGATAACCTTAAGCCTGATCAATACACAAATTTTGCCAGTTATTTAACCGCGGTTGTGGATCATTTGCAAAAGGATATGGGCATTAAATTTAAAACGCTATCACCTGTAAATGAACCTAATACTGGATACTGGGGAGCAAAGGGAAGACAGGAAGGATCAAACTGGACCCCTGCATCTCAAGCAAAAATCCTCGATGAGGTGAAAAAGCAATTGGCGGAAAAGGGTTTGGAAACTGTGGTATCTGCAATGGATGAAACCAACCCGACCAATTTCCAAAAAGACTGGGATAACTACAATTTGGAAACTCGCAGTAATATTGGGCAGTTGAACGTACATACGTACGGAACCGGAGATAGAATTGGTGCTAGAGATATTGCTAAGGGCTCAGGAAAAAGACTTTGGATGTCCGAAGTTGATCTAAGTACCGGCGGACAGAATTTTGATGATATCAACCCTGGGCTAGCTTTATCACAAAGAATTCAAGACGATATCCAATTGCTCGAACCGGAAGCCTGGGTTCTTTGGCAGTCAATTGAGGATGAAGTAAATATGAACCCAGAGCATGAGAATGGTAACTGGGGGCTGATTCAGGTAGATTTTGCTGCAAAAGACCCTAGCAATATTAAAATCTATAAAAACAAAAAATATTACACAATGGGTAACTATAGTAAATTTATCCATCAAGGCGACCAAGTTATCAACTCAAACAATAATCATACTTTGGCTGCGATTGATTCGAAAAATGACTCGGTTGTAGTCGTTTATACCAATTCATCTGCAGAACAAAAGGCAGTAGACTTTGACCTATCCGGCTTTAAAACGGTGAAGGAAACAGCAGAAGCAACACCATATGTGACTTCCGTAAGCGATAATTTACAGAAAAAAGCGGAAATCACAGTAAAGGATAAAAAATTAGCGGTGACGGTCCAACCCAAATCGATTACGACATTCGTTGTATCTGGTGTTTCTGGTGTCAACGAGGATGCAAACTTTATAAATAATCATGATAAATATAAAATTAGCAATCTAAATAGTGGTAAGGTTCTTGATGTTACGCAGGATGGAAAGGTTGTACAAAAAAACTATGTTCGTGATAAAGCGAGCCAGCAATGGAGCATTGAAAAGGTAACGAACGGAAATAGCTCAAGGGAATTGTACAAAATTTTTGATACTAATAGCGGTAATGTAATCGGGGTAGAAAACGGGTCCGCTGTAGAACAAACTGACCAAAACTTGAAAAGTCAAAGGTGGATGTTATCGACTTCCGGTGATCAAAAATATACGTTCATTAATGCACAAAACGGCCAGCTACTGGAAGTAGGCGGCGCTTCGACAAAAGAAGATGCCAGTGTCGATGTCTGGTCAGCGAATTCTGGAAAGAATCAGACTTGGGAAATTGAAAAGACAGGAATAGTAAAAATTGAAACTTCCAATGTAGTCGTTACCAAGAAAAAGATTGCTCCGGATATGCCACAGGAGGTCACTGTTATTTACGGAGACGGAGAACGAGTACAAAAAGCCGTAGTATGGGATACAATTGATCCAAAACAATATGATAAGGAAACTATTTTTACAGTAAAGGGAATAGTTGAAGGAACTCAAGTACCAGCAGTTGCCAATGTTACGGTAAGTAAAGTGGAAAGTGTGGAACCTATTAAAGTCAAAACCGTTCCAGGAATGGCACCAAAACTACCGCAATTTGTTACTGCTAAACTTGAAGCCGGGACAGAAGGCAATGTACAGGTTGACTGGGAACAAATTGACCCGAGTAAATATGAACAGCTTGGAAAATTTACAGTATTAGGGTCTATTCCATATAGCCCAATTAAAGTAACCGTTAATGTACAGGTGACGAAACCTGCACTACAGAATATCGCCTTAAACTTGCCAGGCTCAGGCCAGGAGTTTCCAAAAGCAACTGCTTCTTTCACAGGAAAATATGATAAAGCATCTAATGTCAACGATGGGGATATCTCATCAATCAGATGGACGAATTGGGATCAAAGCAGCTGGAGACCAGAAGATTGGGTAGCGATTGATTTTGGTAGTGAAGATACCATTTCGAAAGCACAATTCCATTTTTATGATGATGCTGGCGGTACGAGACCACCTGAATCGTTCTCTCTTGAGTACTGGGACGGAGTCAACTGGAAAGCAATCGACGGTACGCAAACAGAGGTTAATGCACAAAAGGACGTAACGGTTAATTTTCAACCGGTTACCACATCGAAAATCCGAGTAGTGATGAAGGCCATGCCAAAAACGTGCATGGCGATTTCTGAAATCGAAGTATTTGGAAAGGGAGATATCACGAAAGCTACACCAAGCATTAGTGATGATGCAACGCTTGAAAGTATCTTAATCGATGGAAAGCCACTTAAGGAATTCCAACCGGACCAATATACTTATAGTGTAAAGGATAAAGCTTCGAAGGATCATTCAATAACAGCAGTAACAAACGACCTCTTTACCTCATATCAGGTAGTAAGAGACGAAAACTCTGCAGTAATAACTGTAAAATCCGAGGACGGTCTTCATACTGAAAGGTATACTGTAAAATTTAGATAATCCATTTCAGTCATAGTTGATGAGGTTGGAGATCCTCAACTATGACTTTTTACATTCTCTTTTTTCCATCAGACAGCAAAGTTCACCATTTCTACTTTTTTCTATTAAAAAATTGACAATTTGATAAAGGAAATTTAGGATAAAATCAATTTCTATGGAAAGCTTGTTGTTTTTTGAATTGTGGAAGGTTCTCATAATGAATTATTGGGGCGAATTAATTACTATTGGAAGCTGCATCAGTAAAACATCAATCTTTAGAAGTGGGATAAAAGAGAATAAAGAAAAATCAAAAAGAATCTGGAAATTCCGGATTCTTTTTTTGGTAGAAGTAAAATAATTTTTCAGTCCAATATCTTGAATAAAATCAACTTGTACGGACAATTAGTTTGATTATATATAAAAAGTAATTAACTCAAATAGAAATAACTTTCTGATTTCTATTCCCTGAAATATTAGTAATAATAAAAATTCATAATAGAAAGGAATAGAATTGGTATCTCTTTAGACTCCATGGAATCTCATAATCCGACATGTTTATCTAAAAATCCATAAAAGAATTATTATACACTTCTATAAATTGTATTTATATAACTTTTCAGTAAAGGATTTTAAAACTATTGCTCCGTGGAATGAAATCAAATTCCAAATTTGTTTGACATGGAATGGAAATGGGGTAATGGGAACAATTTGGGGTATACTTTTTTGATATATCTTACTGGAGTTAGATTGGCTTATAGCGGAAAATTATAAAATTTAACCGTTTTTTATAAATACTTCTATTACTTTATTATTTTATAATTCAAAAGAAGGAACCAAGTTGTATGTATAAAATAACACGATAATTAAAACTTGACCGTATGAGTTTGGGCGATTACCAGTTTCAGAGGTTTGTTGTTCGTACAATAAAATTGTTTTAAAAGAGTTTTTTAAAAAAAATAATGAAAGCGCTCTTTAAAACTTTTAACATTCTTCTATTGGGCTCTAATACTCTATTAAGGGTGTTGAGATAAAACAGATTAGAGAGGGGTAAATTATGAAGAAACTTTTATCGGTAATTATGCTTATTGCGTTGGTAATTTCTTTAGCCGCTTGTGGAAGTGCAACCGGAGGTAAAGAAAGTAAGGGTTATGTTGGGATCGCAATGCCAACAAAATCATCAGAACGATGGATTAAAGATGGTAATTTCATGAAACAGGAATTTGAAAAGCAAGGTTACAAAGTAGATTTACAGTATGCAGAAGACGTTGTGGAAAACCAAGTTTCTCAAATTGAAAACATGATCACTAAAGGTGTAACCGTTTTAGTAATCGGTTCCATTGATGGTGAAGCGTTAACAAAAGTTCTTGATGAAGCACATAAACAAAAGATCAAAGTTATTGCTTATGACCGATTAATTAAGAAAAGCAAATATGTAGACTACTATGCTACATTTGATAATTTCAAAGTGGGTGTCTTGCAAGGCACTTATATTGAAGACAAACTGGGATTAAAACAAGGCAAAGGCCCATTCAATATTGAATTGTTTGGTGGATCACCAGATGATAACAATGCCTACTTCTTCTGGAATGGTGCGATGTCTGTATTAAAACCATATATTAAATCTGGAAAACTAGTAGTACGCAGCGGCCAAACTAAATTCGAGCAAGGTGCAACTCTTCGTTGGGATGGTGCGACTGCACAATCTCGTATGGACAACTTGTTAAGTGCTCACTATACAAATGAGAAAGTAGACGCTGTTTTATCTCCATACGATGGTATTAGTATCGGCATCTTGTCCTCATTAAAAGGTGTTGGTTATGGAACCGCTTCTAAACCGCTTCCTATTATTACTGGTCAAGACGCTGAATTAGCCTCTGTTAAGTCAATTATTTCAGGTCAACAAACTGAAACAGTTTATAAAGATACTCGTGCATTAGCAAAACAAACAGTAAAAATGGTTCAAGCTGAACTAGAAGGTAAAAAAGTCCCTGTTAATGATACAAAATCGTATAACAATGGGGTGAAAATAGTTCCAGCTTACCTTTTACAGCCGGTATCAGTTGATAAATCAAACTACAAATCAATATTAGTTGATGGCGGATATTACACGGAAGATCAACTTAGCAAGTAATTTGTAAGATTGGAAGAGTAAATGATTTAGTGGTTGTTTTTGCAATCACTAAATCATTTATTACATTGTGAGGGCGTGGTGAAAGAATGGCTGCAACAATTTTGGAAATGAAAACTATTACAAAAGAATTCCCTGGGGTAAAAGCACTTAACAATGTCAATTTGCAAGTGAAACAAGGAGAAATTCACGCCTTATGTGGTGAAAACGGCGCCGGAAAATCTACTTTGATGAAGGTTTTAAGTGGTGTTTATCCACATGGAAGTTACGAAGGAGATATCCTTTATAATGGGAATGTTTGTAACTTTAAAAGTATTAAAGACAGTGAAAACTTGGGTATCGTGATTATCCATCAGGAGTTGGCGCTTATTCCGGAGCTATCGATTGCCGAAAATATCTTTTTGGGTAATGAGCAGGCTAAACGGGGAATCATCAACTGGAATGAAACCATTTTAAAAACAAGAGAGTTATTAAATAAAGTAGGTTTAACGGAAGACCCCAATACATTAATTACAAATCTTGGGGTAGGAAAGCAGCAGCTTGTTGAAATCGCAAAGGCATTATCAAAGGAAGTTAAGCTGCTTATTCTCGATGAACCAACCGCAGCATTGAACGAGGACGATAGTGAAAATTTATTAAATCTTATGCTTGAATTCAAAAAACAAGGGATATCCATGATTATTATCTCTCATAAATTAAATGAGATTACCAAGGTGGCAGATTCAATCACGATTATCCGTGATGGCCAATCGATTGAAACGCTTAATGTAGTAAATGGCAGTGTATCTGAAGACCGAATTATAAAAGGGATGGTCGGAAGAGACTTAACAAATCGTTACCCTAATAGAGAACCTAAAATTGGCAAAGTTATTTTTGAAGTGAAAGACTGGAACGTCTATCACCCGCTTCACAGTGATCGGAAAGTAATTGATTCTGTGAATTTTAACATCAAAAAAGGGGAAATTGTTGGAATCGCCGGTTTAATGGGCTCCGGGCGTACCGAGCTTGCGATGAGTATTTTCGGCAGATCCTATGGGAAGAAAATAAGCGGCCAGCTCTTTAAAAATGGCACTAAAATACATTTGAAAGATATACCACAAGCAATTAAATATGGGCTTGCATATGTAACCGAGGATCGAAAGCATTTTGGACTTAATTTAATTGATGATATTAAATCAAATATATCTATTTCTAGTTTGAAAAAGATTTCAAAAGGCACTGTTGTTAACCAAAACAAGGAAATCATTGAAGCGGAAAATTACCGCAAAGCAATGAAAATAAAAACACCGAGCATTACTCAGCTAACTGGTAACTTGAGCGGTGGTAATCAGCAAAAAGTAGTATTGAGTAAGTGGATTATGACTCAACCCGATCTCCTGATTCTCGATGAACCGACCCGAGGAATTGACGTTGGTGCCAAATATGAAATCTACACAATTATTAATCAGCTTGCTGAAGAAGGAAAAGGTGTCTTGGTAATTTCTTCTGAACTTCCAGAATTGCTTGGGATATGTGACCGTATTTATGTCATGAGTGAAGGCAGATTTACAGGGGAAGTATCGAAAGCTGAAGCAACCCAAGAAAATATTATGAAGTTCATGACTAAAGGCAGAGGTGAAAGAGTATGAGTACGCAAACAGAAACAATAAAACAGCAGCAACCAAAGGGCCGTAAAAGGACTTCGTTTACTAAGCTGATTCAAAACAATATGCGTCAGTACGGAATGTTTGTTGCATTAATATTAATCGCAGTTCTTTTTCAAGTATTAACGGATGGTATTCTGTTAAGACCGCTTAATGTTACAAACCTTATTCTACAAAACAGCTACATCCTTGTCTTGGCTGTCGGGATGGTATTAATCATTATTCTTGGACATATTGATTTGTCGGTTGGTTCCGTTGCTGCCTTTGTAGGAGCGATATCGGGCATCTTAATTATCAATCATCATATGAATGTGTTCTTGGCTGTCATTATTTCTCTATTAGTTGGCGCCGTCATCGGTGCATGGCAAGGTTTCTGGGTTGCCTATGTTAAAATCCCAGCTTTTATTGTGACACTTGCAGGCATGCTCCTTTTCCGTGGTTTAACCATGTTGGTGTTACAAGGGCAATCGATCGCACCATATCCGGATTCATTCCAAAGCATGTCTTCCGGATTTATTCCAGATATTTTTCATGGTGAAAGCCTTCATATTTTTACGATTGTTATCGGGCTTGTGTTCTCTGTTATCTATATTATAAATGAAGCAGGGGTACGTAAAACTCAAGTAAAATATGGTTTCCAAGTTTCTTCTCAAGGTTTATTCATTGCAAAACTAGTGGCAATGATTGCAATCATTAACGCATTCACGTATGTTCTTGCAACTTATGACGGTATTCCTAATATCTTGGTTATCTTGTTTGCACTTGTTGTAATTTATTCATTTGTTTCTAAAAAGACGATCATGGGAAGACATATTTATGCAATCGGTGGTAATGAAAAAGCTGCAGGGCTTTCAGGTATTAAAACAAAGAAAGTGGTCTTTTTGTCCTTTGTTAACATGGGTGTATTGGCTGCCCTGTCTGGTTTAGTATTTGCTGCTCGTCTGAATGCGGCAACTCCAAAAGCTGGTAACAACTTCGAACTTGATGCAATTGCTGCATGTTTCATCGGTGGTGCATCCGCATATGGTGGTATTGGTACAGTTGGCGGAGCCATTATCGGTGGTTTAGTAATGGGAATTATGAACAACGGTATGTCTATTCTTGGACTAGGGATTGACTGGCAGCAAGCTATTAAAGGACTTGTTCTCCTAGCAGCTGTTGCCTTCGATATTTGGAATAAGAATAAAGCATCTTAATACAGAGGGATTAAAGTTAGAGGGGGTCACCATTTGGGACCACCTCTTTTACAATTCAAGTTTTTAGTTATGAATCATTTTGGCCGGGTTCAGACAACTTACTCCAACACTTTTTTTAATTACAATAAGTGTCCTCCCAGTTACAGATGCTATAATAAACTGGACAATTTTCACGACTGAAGTAAAAGTGTGTTTGGAGGCAGCATCTTTGATTATCACATTTACTATGTTCCTAATGGGTATATTACTAGGATTTATTGGGGCCGGAGGATCCGGTTTTATTATTGCTCTTTTAACCGTTGTATTTGGAGTGCCAATCCAGACAGCATTAGGGACGTCCCTAGGTGCAATGGTGTTTACGACTATGTCCGGAGCTTACAGTCATTACCGGCAGAAGAATATGGATGTAAAAACAGGAATAACGGTAGGTGTTTTTGGGGCAATTATGTCCTTTGTCGGTTCTAAACTTGCCGTATGGATTCCGGTTCATTCACTACATTTTCTCACGGCGGGAATGTTGTTCCTATCAGCTGTTATGCTGATGATTCGTCTTTTTATAGTAAATAGGCTTAAAGAGACAAATAATAGGAAAATGAGATCAACTGGCAGCTTCCTAATGAGAGCAGCGGCTGTCGGGATCGTGACAGGTATTTTATCTGGTACCTTTGGTATTGGGGCGGCTCCATTCATTCAGCTTGGGTTGATGGTAGTGATGGGCCTTTCTGTACAAAAATCAGTCGGCACAACGATGTTGGTCATTCTCCCTATCACTTTCGCTGGCGGCTCAGGCTACTATTTTGAAGGCTATTTCAACGTCCTGCTACTGGTCCAGGTACTCGCTGGAACGATGATTGGATCGTATATTGGGGCTAAATTTACCAATAATGTTCCGCTGCCCATTTTAAAAAGTGCAATGGTTCTCACCCCAATTATGGCGGGAGCTATTCTGCTAATTCGATGATTAGTGATAAAGGCTGCTTACAGCTCTTTTTTGAGCTTAGCGGTCTTTTGTCATTTTATGCATAAGTCTAATCCATACTATTACTATGATCATACCTGGAGGGGAATATGAAGAAAGGCAAATTTAGTTTACAAGCCATTATTATTCTATTTGTATGCAGTGTTGTCGCGTTATCACTTGGAATAACTGATTTTATCATAAGCAAAAGAATTACCTCTAGCGTGGAAGAGACAGAGAAAGAGAAAGCCCTTAATGTTGCAAGGATGACTTCCCTAAGCCCGATCGTGATGGATGCATTAGATGGGGCACCTAATCATACGGAAGTACAGGATTTTGCCAGCCAAGTTAAAGATAAAACGAATGTTAACTTTGTGGTTGTGATGGATATGCAAGGGATCCGTCTTTCCCACCCGGACCCTAGTGAAGTGGGGAAGCACTTTAGGGGAGGAGATGAAGGGCCTGTTCTTACAGGAAAGGAGTATGTTTCCATTTCAAAGGGAACTCTCGGCCGATCCATGCGTGCATTTACGCCAATAAAGAATTCACAAGGAAAACAAGTCGGTGCGGTTGCGGTAGGGATTTCTTTAGAAAACGTTACAAAGGCAGTACATAAAGGACGAATGGGAATCTTTATTGGGACGTTAATCGGAATCCTAATCGGTGTAATCGGTGCAGTCGGCCTGGCAAGATACATCAAAAAAATCCTTTTAGGACTCGAGCCATTCGCTATTGCTAAACTGCTTGAAGAACGTAGTTCCATGCTTCAGTCTGTGCGTGAGGGAATTATAGCGATCGACCAAGAAGGAAAAATCACCCTTGTAAACAGGGCTGCCAGAAAGCTTTTTAAAAGAGCCGGGCTTGAAGAGAATCCTATGGGCAGGAATATTGAAGCTTATTTGCCAGAGACGCGGTTAACTCGCATTATAAAATCAGGGGACACCGAATTGGATCAAGAACAAAATCTGAATGGGGTAACGATTTTAGTAAACAGGGTTCCGGTGATTGTGGAAAATGAGCCGGTCGGAGCAATCGCTACCTTCCGTGACAAAACCGAAGTCAAATTATTGGCCGTACAACTCACTGGTGTGCGTAACTATGCAGATGCTCTCCGTGCCCAGGCACATGAATTCATGAACAAACTTCATGTCATCCTTGGTCTGGTTCGGACGGAACAATATGATACACTTGCTAACTATGTGAGTGAAACGGTTAACCACCGGAAAACAGAAATGGGCTTTGTAACGAAGAAAATTCAAGACCCTGTTCTTGCAGGATTTATCATTGGCAAACTAAGCTTTGCCAGAGAATCGGGTGCTTCTTTATCATTTGATTGTTCAAACAAACTTCCCAAGCCGGCAAACTCGGAAATCACACATGAGCTGATCACCATCATTGGAAACCTCTTCGATAACGCGATGGAGGCCATTGCGGACAGCCCAAACAAAAATGTCGACCTAAAACTTGATTATGCAGAGGATATTTTAACAATCGAGGTTAAAGACACAGGGATGGGGATGACGACAACACTCCAAAATAAAATACTGGATAAAGGGTTCTCGACGAAAGGAGAAAACCGCGGGTTCGGGTTATATCTTTTGGCACAGGCAATTGAAAGGCTGGAAGGGGACATGATTATTTCGTCCAAGCCCGGAAAAGGAACCAATTTTGCTGTGTATATACCTTATAAAGCAGAGGATGAGTCGAATGATTAATGTAATGATTGTTGAAGATGACCCGATGGTCGCAGAAATCAATAAACAATATCTTGCTAAAATTGCTGGGTTCCGATTGGCTGGAACAGTCAATTCAGTAGCGGAAGCGATCCGATTTTTGGGGAAGAATAACATTCAGCTCATTCTTCTGGATATTTTTATGCCGGGAAAGCAAGGGCTGGAGCTGTTAGCGTACCTTCGGAAAAATGATCTTGAAATTGATGTCATCATCATTTCAGCTGCCTCAGATTTGGAACGAATTAAGAAGGCATTAAGGTATGGTATTATTGACTATTTAATTAAACCTTTTGAGTTTGAACGGTTTAACGCGGCACTTACTGCCTACCTTGAGCAAACTCGGTTCATTGATAAACAGGATTCGGTTAGTCAGCAGGAGCTCGATCACTTACTTTTGCACAGAGATGAAACGGTTGTAGCAGAAGAACTGCCAAAGGGGTTAACGAAGGATACCTTAAAACAGGTATGGGATGCCGTTCATGGATTAAAGGACGGGCCTTTTTCCACTGATGAAGTGGCAAATGTTGTGGGAATATCCAGGGTTTCGGCGAGAAAGTATCTTAATTTCCTAAAGGACTTAGGAATCCTCGAAGTCAAAGTGATCTACGGAACGGTCGGAAGACCTGTATACCAGCATGAGTATAACAAATTTAAAGAGCACTTAATAAAAAACTTTCTGTAAGCAGTCTCTGTAACTGCTTACTTTTTTTATTTACAAAAAGTCTTATTAAACTTTCATAATCTATGAAAGCGGTTTACATGGGAATATGATAGACATGTAGCAAGAAAAAGGAGGATAAAAAAATGCATATTCCAATTAAGAAAACGCTTGATAAAATTCCAGGCGGTTTGATGGTTGTTCCACTTTTTTTAGGGGTATTAACGAATACATTTTTTCCGCAGGTTTTACAAATTGGTAGTTTTACAACAGCATTATTCAGTAAAGAAGCATCATCAACTATTTTGGCCTGTTTTATGTTTTTAATTGGTTCTCAAATAAACTTTAAATTAGCACCAAAAGCATTAAAAAAAGGGGCAATATTATTAACAGGAAAATTTATCGTAGGTGCTGGTATTGGTTTAGCTGTAGCAGCGATTTTTGGACCTGCCGGATTACTAGGATTAACACCATTAGCCATCCTTGCAGCGTTGTTAAATGCGAATGGCGGGTTATATGCATCTCTTGCTTCATCGTATGGGGATGAAACGGATGTAGGTGCCTATGCGTTATTTTCTTTAAAAGATGGTCCATTTTTCACCTTAGTAGCATTAGGTGCATCAGGCCTTGCCACCATTCCTTTTCAAACACTTCTGGGAGTATTAATTCCGATTGTAATCGGAATGATTTTAGGTAATATTGATCCTGATATGAGGAAGTTCCTTGGAAGCAGTAAATTATTATTAATCCCATTCTTCTCATTCCCATTAGGTGCCGGAATGAATCTTTCAACGATTGTAAAAGCTGGGGGTCCTGGGATATTACTAGGATTAATCGCTGCCTTCACTGGAATTGGAGCCTACTTCCTATTAAAGTTATTTAAAGAAAACCCTATCGTTGGTTTAGCAACAGGGTCAACTGCAGGAAATGCGGTAGCTACACCAGCTGTTGTGGCGGCAGCAGATCCAACCTTACTTGCAATAGCACCTACAGCTACTGCACAGGTTGCAGCAGCATGTGTCATCTCCGCCATCGTCTGTCCGATTATTGTGAGCTATGTATTTAAAAGGTCCAAAAAGAAAAAAGCGAAACAATCGATTGCAAGCGCAGCCTGATAAAAAGTAACGTTAAATTCATAGTAACAGCTTAAACAAAGTAGTCAGTCGGTTTTTACTGTCTGCTTTGTTTAGTTACAAAAAGGATACATTAAATTAAAAAACCTATTGTGATAAAGAAAATGCTATTAACATGGAAAGATAGAAATCTATGTTCCTATAATTGTCCGAAGAGTACTTTTAATACAGAAAGAAGGAAACACCATGAATGTCCCTGAAAATGTGATTATTACAACATTAAAAGGAAAAGAAGTTCTCTCTAATCCTTTTTTAAATAAAGGAACAGCCTTTACGAAAGAGGAAAGGGAAGACCTTGGACTTGACGGTCTGCTGCCTCCTCGTGTGCTCACCCTTGATGAACAAGCAAATAGGACTTATGAGCAATATCAGATGAGAACTACGAATCTATTTAAAAACGGTCTACTTAATGATTTATATAACCGCAATGTTGTTTTGTTTTACCGTCTTTTAAAAGACCACTTAGCAGAAATGCTCCCAATCATCTATACTCCTACTGTAGGTGAAGCGATCCAGACTTACTCTCATACCTATCATCGCTCGGGTGGATTATATCTTTCAATTGATGATCCTGAAGGCATTGAAAAGGCATTTACTAATCTTGGGCAGCCCAATGGCATTGATTTAATCGTCGTTACTGACTCTGAAAGCATTCTGGGTATTGGAGACCAAGGGGTAGGCGGTATTAATATTGCGATTGGTAAACTTGCTGTATACACAGCGGCTGCTGGTATTGATCCAAGCCGAGTGCTGCCAATCGTGTTGGATGTTGGTACAAACAATCAGGCTTTGGTGGCCGATCCTCTCTATATTGGCAACAAATTCGCCCGTGTCCGTGGTGAGCGTTATGACCAGTTCATTGATTTGTTTGTTCAAGCTGCAAGAAAGTTCTTTCCAGAGGTTCTTATTCACTGGGAGGACCTTGGCAACGTAAATGCGCGCAAAATCTTGGATAAGTACGGTGACAAAATCCTTACCTTCAACGATGACATCCAGGGAACAGGGGCCGTTACGCTTGCTGCTGTGATGTCTGGGATGAAAATAACAGGAGCTAATCTGAAGGACCAGCGTATTGTTGTCTTCGGACCAGGGGCTGGCGGCCTCGGAATAGCCGACCAAATCTCAGATGCTATGGTTCTTGAAGGGCTGAGCAGAGAAGAAGCCTATGATCGTTTCTGGGCTATTGACTATAGGGGGTTACTAACGGATGAAACACCAGGTGTCTTTAACTTCCAGAAGCCTTATGTAAGAAAGGCAGAAGAAGTAAAGGACTGGGATATGAATGAGGATGGAATCATTTCATTAATGAAAGTCGTTCAGAAGGTGAAGCCGACCATCCTGATCGGAACTTCCGGACAAGCCGGTGCCTTCACGGAGGAAATTGTCAAAGAAATGGCCAATCATGTTGAGCGCCCTATCATCTTGCCGTTGTCCAACCCGACTGCATTGACAGAAGCAGTGCCGGAAAACTTGATGAAATGGACTGAGGGCAAGGCTTTAATTGCCACTGGCAGCCCGTTTGCCAATGTGGAATACCAAGGTGTCTCCTATGAAATTGGGCAGTCAAATAACGCATTTATATTCCCAGGACTGGGTCTAGGTGCGATTGTTGCAAAAGCTGAAGTGATCTCAAAAGGAATGTTTGCAGCTGCTGCTTATGCAGTTGCAAGAATGTGTGACATCAGCACAACTGGGGCATCACTGCTGCCATCTATTGAAAAACTTCATGAGGTCTCAAAATACGTAGCCATTGAAGTAGTCAATGCGGCCATACACGAAGGAATTGCAAGAGCAGATATCCAAGATGTGGAGACTGCTATTGAAGAGGCGATGTGGATGCCGGAGTATAAGGAAATAAAGAGTGTAGGGATTTGGACAAACATTCATTCCTATGCCTGATAAATAGTAAAATAAATAAAAAATGCTCATCCTATTGCTTACTAGGCAATAGGATGAGCATTTTTTTATAAAAACAAACGGCGTATCCTAATAGTAAATTTTTAAAACACCTTATTATTTAAAAATTAGAAGCTATCGGGATTCAGACGCTCGTTGTCGGTAGTAGTCTCATTGACGGAAACGTCGCCCTCTCTATTCACTTTTGCTTCTTCACGCTTAACATTATCCGTTACCTGTTGGGTTTCTGTAACTTGTTTTTTGTTAATCACCAGCTCTTCGGTAACGACAGGCTTCTTCGTGACTTCGACTTTCTCCTCGACAATTGGAACACGGATGGTTTCATCATCGCCTATAGGCGTGGTTGTATCTGCTTCCGTTCCGTCCACTGCCCGTCTTTCGATACTAACCTCTTCATGTTGTACGGGAACATTTACCGTTTGCTGTTCTTCAACGACATCCTTTTTCACCTCTACTTCACCTGTCTGAACGCGTTGTTTATTAACATCCAGCTGTTCCTCGCGAAGCTTTATCGAGCGCGGTGAATCTGTGTCGAGAGTATCTTCCAAATCCGTTCGTCCACTAGAAAGGGTTCCTCCGGCTACATCATCGGCAACACCAACATTACCTGACCCTCTTTCACCAAGGAGCAGAATCATTCCAGAATTGAGGTCATCTTGGTATTTTAGTGCATCTGCTTGATTAATGCCCTGGGCGACCAAATGGTCATAATAGGTAGTTCCGCTGCCATCATTTTGATACATTCGATCCTCAAATGGGGTAAACAGGCTAGCGAAAAACCCACGGTGCTCTTCTGTGTCGGCCTCCCTGGTTGCGGCTATCTCCTGAGAAGCAACGCCTGTTTCCTCTTCGATAGAGGAAGGAACATTTGTTGTATTAGCAATAATTGACAAGTCGTTCGCAGAATATCCTTGGTTCTGAAATTCCTCTATGGCCTGGACCACTTCTTCACTGGAATTATAAACTCCTAATACTGTTTTACTCATAGTTATTGCCTCCATTTCTCATTTGTTAGCGTATAAGCTTACAAACTATACTTACCCGGCAAAGCAACATCGGAAACAAACTTTTCCTACTAAATTAAGAAGTTAAGAACTAAATGGAGGGGAGTTTTTCTGTTAACCACTTCACAGAAGGGGCTGATTGGCCCCATTTTTTTTGTATCGCTAGTCGATATAACTCTTGTAAATAAAGCCAAAAACCCTCATATTAGAAGGAAAGGAGGCACGATATGCGACGTGATATACAACCGAATGAACGAGCTTTCTCGACTAAGGAAGTAGCTGAAGATGTGGGGATCGCAACACCTACTGTTCGAAAGTATGGGCAAATCTTAGAGCGGAATGGATATGAGTTTTTAAAAGATGGCGATCGGCGTATTTTTGTTCAAACTGACATCGAAGCGCTTATAGCGCTGCGCGATACAGAGAAACCCTTGGACGATACAGCAAAAGACCTTGCGTATCAACAAAAAGAAAGGTTAGAAAGATCGAATGAGCAGGAGATTGCCATACCCGATACATATGAAAGGCTGCCCCAAGACCCCAATCAATTAAAAGAAATTTTAATGTTTGTAGTCAATGAACTGGCAGCTTCGCGAGAAATGAATGTCCAACTGAAAAACGATATGTCGGAGCTTAAAGTAACGGTTTCCCGGCTCCAGCAAGATCATCATGTAATCAGTTCCAACATTGGAAATTCAGCGCAAAAAACCCATACTAAAATTGAAAAGTTAACGGAACAACAAAAAACATATTATGAAACCATGCTGCATCAAGAAAGAGAAATAACTGAATTTCTACAAAAGGAATTACAAAGTTTGCGTGCTGAACAGCAAAAAGAATGGCTTTCACAAAATGAATTTAATAAACGTTTAGAGGAAACGATACAAAATCCTAAAGGAAAATGGGAATGGTTTTTTTCGTTATTTCGAAAGTAGGGAGATTATGTCTGCTTTAAGTCTATATATCGCCGATATGGAGTAAAGACTTTAAAGGTGCAGCTGCTTGAAAGAGAAAACAACTGACAGATAATAGGATCTCCTCCTAAAACCACGGTTTTCCTGACTCCTCCATTTTTCGACAAGCTCAATTTCCTATTTCAGCAAATTCCCGGGAAATATCTACATCTTCCGAGTCGATATCGACAAATATTCCATCGTGATTTGTCGGCAGGATCTATTTTTACTTTTGTCATTTATTCAAACAGGTGAACCACATCCATTAATGGAGTGGTTTTTTTGTGTTTTAGGAGATTATAGATTTACTACTTGTGGATAACTTTTTACAGGGTTAGATACGTCCAGCTCCAGCGCCTAGCCCCTCGATGGTCTACAGCCAATCCGTCTAAAAGGTTAAAGAGCAACCTTTCAGCCGGCTCGTCTTATGCTTGTCGGGGCTAACCAAGGCGCTTGCGCTTTTTGTTCTTGTTCATCTTTTAATGGAACTCAAATCATAGACTGATTTCTTTATTAAGATGAAATCATTTTATTTTCTCTGAATAGAACCAGAAAAAACCTCTTTAGGGTATTTTTTTACAGAAACAAATTACTTCGCCATCCTAACGTTCGTGTTAACTGCATCTCATAACCAATTTTAAACTAATAAAATATATGACTCCATTATTTTACGAACATTAAATTATAGTTTTATGATAATATTCGTATTTTATATTGCCAAATCGATTTTTATTACATATAATCTTACATGTAAGAGAAAGAACCGAACCCTTGGATGATGTTCACCGTCATTCCATACTATTTTTTTGACTTGGAAAGTGAGGCCAGATATGACGCAGCGTAGAATCCCTTATCTCATCTTGGCTCCAGGATTGATTCTCTTGATTTTATTCTTGGTGTTACCCCTTATCTCCATTATCTTTCCGACGTTCTTTAACGGAGGAATTACCTTTTCGAATTATACTGCGTTCTTTTTGGATGAGTATAACTTTGGTATCTTTTGGCGGACGATCAAGGTTTCACTGATTGCCACACTAATTTGTGTAGTCGTTGGAGTTCCGACTGCCTACTATATTTCGCAAAGTCCCAAAAAGTGGCGCGGCCTGTTAATGTCGATCACATTGTTTCCGTTATTAACGAATTCAGTTGTGCGGAGTTTCGCCTGGATTACCATTTTGGGGCAAGACGGTATTGTTAATCATGCATTACTAACGATTGGCTTAATTTCAAAACCGCTTACCTTACTCTATACAGAATTCGCCATTATCATTGGCTCGGTTTATCTCTTCCTTCCTTTAATGGTGATTACGTTAGTGGGAATTTTAGAGAACATTGACTCTGAAATTATGGAAGCTGCAGAAACGTTAGGGGCCAATCGCTTGATTGCGTTTGTGAAGGTTATATTGCCCTTAAGTGTTCCGGGGATTATTGTTGGCAGCATTTTAGTCTTCACAGGGAGCATGACAGCCTATACAACCCCGCAATTATTAGGCGGAAACAGAAACATCATGCTAGCCACCTTCTTATATCAAAATGCAACTGCTTTAGGAAACTGGCAGGGTGCAAGTGTCATTGCCCTGATTATGATTGTGGCCACCTTAATCGTAATGAAGTTATTCAACATGATTGCGGGCCGCTTGGATAAAAGAGGTGAAGTGAGTGCGTAAAAATGTCGGTTTAAAAATCTTTGCAATTCTGGTGTTTGCCTTTCTATTAATTCCTTTGCTTATTATCATCGTGACTTCTTTCGGAACAAATCCTACCATTCAATTTCCGATTAAAGGTTTTACTTTTGAATGGTACAGCAAGGTATTTACAAATGAATCCTTTATGGACAGCTTTTCACTTAGTCTAGAAGTAGCTTTTATTGCGACTCTCTTGGCATTAGTTATTGGTGTCCCAGCCGCCTATTCCCTGGCGCGTCACGAGGTGTTCGGACGAAATTGGATTAAGAGCTTTTTCCTTTCCCCGACCATCGTACCTGGATTGGTCGTGGGCTATGCTATGTATCAATTTATTGTGATTAAGTTTCAATTCCCGATCATTCAAGGGTTGCTATTAGGTCATTTCCTAATTTGTCTCCCTTATGTCATTCGTGTTGTAGGTTCAACGATTGAACAGTTGGATTTTTCAATAGAAGAAGTTTCATGGACGTTAGGCTGCACGAAGCTCCAATCGTTTATCAAAGTGGTGCTGCCAAACATTACTTCGGGAATTTTTGCTTCCTTCATGCTGGCATTTATTAATTCCTTTAACAATATACCAGTATCTCAGTTTCTATCAGGGCCTGGTGTAACGATGCTGCCAACGAGTTTAATGAATTATATAGAATACAACTACGACCCATCTGTTTCAGCTTTATCGGTCATTTTAATGCTTGGTACGATTATTCTGATGTTTATTATTGAGAAGACATTAGGTTTAGCAAGTATTTCATAGAAGCTGACAAGATGTTTACATCGAAGGAGGTAGAACCGCACAATGCCCTATGTTGAATTAAACGATATTCGTGTCAGTTATGACAATAAAACCAATATCTTAAAAGATTTAAATTTATCAATCGAAAGGGGAGAATTGGTTTCCTTGTTAGGACCATCAGGCTGTGGAAAAACCACCACCTTGCGCGTCATTGCCGGACTAATTGAGCCAAATGATGGTGAGTTCCTTGTTGACAATCAAAATTTAACAAAGGTGCCTGTTCATAAACGTGAATTTGGAATGGTATTCCAAAGCTATGCACTGTTCCCCCATCTAACGATTAAAGAAAATGTTGCTTTCGGTTTGAAATTACGCAAGGAAAAAAAGGCCGCTATTAATAAACGAGTAGAAGATATCTTATCGATTACCGGCTTAGAAGAGCTTGGAGACCGCTATCCTAAACAGCTTTCAGGCGGACAGCGTCAGCGTGTGGCTCTAGCACGCGCCTTAGTCATCGAACCGAAATTATTATTATTAGATGAACCATTGAGTAACCTGGATGCCAAATTGCGTTTGGCGATGAGGATCGAAATCAAACGAATTCAAAGCCAATTAGGGATTACATCCGTGTTTGTCACGCATGATCAAGAAGAATGCTTCTCCATTTCAGACAGGGTTGCCGTGATGAATAAAGGTGTAATTGAGCAATTTGATACACCTGAGGAAATTTATAAAAATCCTAAAACAGAATTTGTTGCCCGCTTTATTGGCTTTGAGAACTTTTTTGAGTTAGCACTGACCGAAGATTGGAAGTATAGAGCCGTGGATGGAACGATTTTCGAAAGTACCGGTAAAATTGGTCAAGGAAAACGGACAGGAACAATTCGTCCGGATGATATTGAGATTACAGCAAGCAATGAATCCGATACGAATAATAGGGTGAGCGGAAAGATAAAAGTCCGAACCTTTCTAGGAAAGTCATACCAATATGAAGTTGAAACCCCGATCGGAACATTACTAGCAAATAAAGCAGATGATGTGATTTACCAAGTGGGGGACATGGTAACGTTAGTTATTCCAGCTCACAAATTAATTATAGTTTAATAGGAAATCATCATAAATAGGGATAAGACACCTAAGAAAAGGGGATTGAAAAATGAAAAAGAAATTAGGATTAGTAAGTCTAACGTTAGTAACTGCAAGTGTATTGGCTGCATGCGGTGGCGGCGACAAAACGACAAGTAAGGAAAAACCAAAAACTTTGGTCATCTCCACATTTGGCTTGGAAGAAGACAAAATGCAAGAGGATGTCTTCAAGCCTTTCGAAAAAAAATACAATGTTAATATTGTGCTAGAAACAGGTACAAGCTCTGAACGTTTAACAAAGTTAAAAAGCAATCCGAACTCAACTGTTGATGTTATTGAATTATCCCAATCAAATTCGGCTGATGGTGTATCAGCAGGATTATTTGAAAAAATTGACACATCAAAAGTTCCTAACATGGAAAACTTAATCGATAGCGCAAAGGAATTATCAGCAGATGGTTCTGGCCCGGCATACACGTTGAATAGTATCGGGATTGTCTACAACAAAAAGACAGCTGGCAAAGAAATTAAGGAATGGGATGATCTATGGGACCCGTCATTAAAAGGGAAAGTCTCCATACCTGATATTACGACCACATTTGGACCAGCAATGCTTTATGTAGCAAACAATCACAAGAATGCGGAAGCAAAAACGATCAGTGGAAAAACAGCTTTTAAAGGAATCACTGATTTAGCTCCAAACGTGGTAAAAACATATAGCAAATCTTCCGATTTAGCGAATATGTTCCAATCAGGAGAAATAGCTGCTGCGGTTGTCGGCGACTTTGCGGTTCCGATTATTACGGAGTCTAACCCAGATGTTGCCTATGTAGTCCCAGCATCCGGAACATATGCAAACTTTAATACAATAAACATCAACAAAAACTCTAAAAATAAAGACCTTGCTTATAAATATATAAACTGGAGATTAAGCCAAGAGGTTCAAGAAAAAACGGCAGTATCTTTAAATGAAGCGCCAACCAATAAAAATGTAGTACTAAACGAAGAAACAGCTAAAAATAAAACGTATGGTGATGTTGCGAAACGCACAAATAAGGTGGATTCAAACCTTGTCAATAAAAACCTTGCGTCTTGGATTAATCAATGGAATCGTATTCTGAATAAATAAAAGGTGTTAAGGGGAAGGCTGAGGATTATTCTTGGCCTTTTTTCTCTTTATTTGTACTCGAAGGGTGGAGAAATTTGATGAAAGTCGATTTAGCAATCGTAAATGCACAGGTTTATAACACGTTTATCAAAAGGTTTGAAAAGAAAAATGTGTTTATTATGAAAGAAAAATTTTATTATATTACCGCTGAAGAAATCGATTACTATCAGGTAAGCGAGGTAGTAGATGCAAAGAATCGTTATCTAGTACCGGGATTAATCGATATTCACATGCATATTGAAAGCTCAATGACTTCTCCATCTATTTTTTCAGAGGCCGTGTTAACCCATGGGGTAACAACCGTTGTCGCTGACGCACATGAGATTGCAAACGTGTTTGGTATGGAAGGACTGGAGGCGTTCTTTTCTCAGCCAAGTGTTATGGATACTTTCTTTGCGATTCCATCCTCGGTACCTTCAACCACGCCGGAATTAGAAACGACAGGCGGTTATATTGGTGTGGAAGAAGTGAAGCAGCTCCTGAAGCATCCGAAAGTCATTGCTTTAGGCGAAGCGATGAACTTTAATGGAATTGTCAATGAACCGGATTCATTGATTCGGCAAATTTTACGCGAAGTTCAAAGTGATCGACCGTTCATGCCTTTAGAAGGACATATTCCTCGTGTTTCAGGATTAGAGTTAGCCAAATTTTTATATGCTGGCTTAACAGCTGATCATACTCATCAATCTCCGGAATCGATTTACGAGAAAATCACGAATGGGATGTTTTTAGAATTTCAAAAAAAGTCGATTACACCAGAAAATATCCAAGTTATTGTTGAAAATCAGTTCTATGAATATATGGCCTTCATTACCGATGATGTGATGGCGGACGACTTGTTGGAAGGACATTTAGATGCCAACGTGCGATTGGCCCTTTCTTGCGGGATGCCAGTAGAGCAGGCTATCTATTGCGCTACCTATACACCTGCCAGACGAATGGGATTTCAGGATCGGGGTGCCATTGTCCCTGGATTTAAGGCAGACTTTTTATTAATCGATCATATCGAAAGCTTTACTATTGGGGCAGTTTATAAGGATGGAAAATTGGTGCACAAACGGGGAACAGATATTCAGTTTCCAACGGATAAACCTGCTTTTCCAAAGGATTTTTATCAGTCTGTACATTGCCGTGCATTAACAACGGAGGATTTACGTTTTAAGGTCAAAAAATCGGAAAAGGCGATCGTCAACGTGATTCAAATTTCAGAAACAGGTACCTTTACCGAACATGTAAAGCGGGAGGTTAGCGTGGTAGATGGATTTTTGGATTGGGAGAATAGCGGGTTAGCCCTTATTGTGGTGATGGAGCGTTATGGGAAAACAGGTAACATTGGCTACGGATTTGTGGATAAAGCGTTATATGAAAAAGGAGCTGTCGCCACTACTTGGGCCCATGATCATCATAACCTGATGGTGATGGGAACAAGTTCCGAAGATATCCTAGCCGCACAAAAGCAATTATTGGACATGCAAGGGGGTTATGTCGTTACCCAAGCTGGGATGGTCCAAGCGGTATGTCCTTTACCGGTTGGCGGCATTATCAGTGATGCACCGATACAAGAACTAGGGTCGCAATTGAAAGAAGTCCGTCAAGCGATGATTAAGTTAGGCTACCGTAACAGCAATGAAATTATGTCTTTCTCAACTTTATCCTTGCCGGTATCACCTATAATCAAAATTACTGACAAAGGGATGATGAATGTTCGCTCGCAAATCATGATCCCATTGGTGGAGGGTGAGTAATTTGAGAATACTCATTAAAAATGCCTGGATTTTAACGATGAATGAGCAGATGGAACAGTTTCAAGATGGCTATTTAATGGTAGACGGGGAGAAAATAATCGAAGCGGGAGCAATGGATTTACTGCCAAAGGATATGACGTATGACAAAGTCATCAATGCTAGAGGGGCTATTTTATTGCCTGGTATGGTTAATACGCACACACATATTGGGATGATTCCGTTTCGTTCATTAGGGGATGACTACTCCGACCGGCTTCGACGCTTCTTATTTCCATTAGAAAATGAATGTATGAATGAAAGGCTTGCCTATACTAGTGGGAAATATGCGATTGCGGAAATGCAGCTTGCCGGTGTGACGACGTTTTTTGATATGTATTATTTTGAACAGCAACTGGCAGAAGCAGCGGAGGAAATGAGTAGCCGCGGCCTGTTAGCAGAAACTGTCATCGATTCCGTAACGGTAGATGCAGAGGAGCCAATGGGCGGTTTACAATATGCTAAAAGTTTTTTGCCTAAATGGCAAGAAAATAAGAGAATTAAAGCATCTATTGCACCGCATGCGCCCTATTCGAATACAATCGAAGTCCTGAAGCAGGCAGATCTTTTATCCAAGAAGTACAATGTGCCATGGATGATGCATATAAGTGAGATGGATTTTGAAATAAACAAATATCGCGAAGAACGTAATCAAACACCAATTGAATTTTTAGAAGAGATTGGTGTATTGAGTGCAAGGCTCGTAGCAACGCATTGTATTCATTTGTCTGATAACGATATTCAGCTGTTAAAGAAATATGATGTGAAGGTAGCTCATTGTATCGGTGCGAATACGAAATCTGCCAAAGGTGTGGCCCGCGTTCAGGATTTATTGTCTGCCGGTGTAACAGTTGGGCTGGGAACAGATGGCCCAAGCAGCGGCAATACCCTGGATTTATTCAGCCAAATGCGCTTGTTTGCCAATTTTCATAAAACCATCTTACAGGACCGCAGCGCCTTTCCAGCACAAGAAATTGTAGAGTTAGCCACCATTGGAGGAGCGAAGGTTTTAGGAATGGAAAAGCAAATTGGCTCAATTGAAGCAGGGAAACAGGCTGACTTTATCTTAGTTGAAACAGATTCCATTAATATGTTTCCTATTTTCGATCCATATTCGGCGTTAGTGTACTCGGCTAATGCTGGTAATGTAAGAGATGTATTTATTGCTGGAAAGCAAGTGGTTGAGGAAAAGAAATTAGTTGATTTTGATGAAGCACAATTAAGAAGAGAACTTGCTGAAGCCATGGAGCAATGCGGATTTAAAACAAAAGCATTAAAAGCAATGGAGTCATAAAGCAATGAGTAACAGAAATTGTAAATCCTAATACACAGAAAAGGACTATTCCATAAGGAAAGTCCTTTTTGTTAGTACAGGATCATATAAATTTTTTTGAAAAAACAGGATAGAATGCCTAAAATCCTTGAAAATTCATCGAAACACCCCGCAAAGCATAACTATTGTCCTGGGAAGTTGGAACTTCTTCTTCCTAAGGCCTATTAAAAAAAATCCTTTTTTCAAAATATCCTAGAAATAAAGGCCTACCAATCCTTCTTGAAAGTTTGATAGGCAGTTTGAAGGAATAAATTCTCTGTGTTATAAACATATAAGTAAATAACTTCCAAAAAAGTAAGCTGGCGACGGAAGAAATGTACATAAGAAGGATCTGATTGTGTTTATCATTACTTTTATGATAAAAATGTCTAATTTCTTTAGGCAATAATAGGTAGAGGAGATGGAGTTAAGTGGCTGGACAAATTCGGATGACCCCAGAAGAGCTAAAAGCAAAAGCAACTCGTTATGGCCAGAGTTCACAGCAAATTGAGCAGATTTTAAGAGACCTTACGAATCTGCAAAATGAACTTCGCGGCGAATGGGAAGGTCGTGCTTTCCAACGATTTGACGATCAATTTAATCAGTTGAAGCCGAAGGTACAAAACTTTGCTCAATTAATGCAGGAAATCAATACACAATTGAACAAAACAGCAGATGCTGTGGCGCAGCAGGATGAGCAATTATCACAAAACTTTGGTCTAAATTAATAGAAGAAATAACGAATGGCCAAAAGCCACGCGACAATTGTTGTGTGGCTTTTGCTCTTTAAAGTTAGGGATTAACAGCAATTATTCATTTATATTGATGAGTCAAATTCAGGGGTTGGTTGGATGAAAAAAATGGAGCGTAGTGTCTTATTATTTCTTATTTTCGTGCTTGTACTCGCATCGGGAATTACTTATTTGGCGCTGAATCAAGCATCCAAAAGCAAAGATAACGAGGATGACCCAAAAATGACGGTCGCCTTGGTCAATGAGGACCAAGGGGCAGAATTTAACGGTGATAACTATCAATTTGGTAATGAATTTATAAAGAATATTGAAAAAGATGACCAGCAGGACTGGTTTGTTGTCAGCAGAGGGGTCGCAGAAAATGGTCTAAAGCGTAATGTCTATAATATGGTGATTGTCATTCCGAATGACTTTACAAAAAAGGCATTGTCAATCGAATCAAAAACACCAGAGCAGGTTGTTGTGAACTATAAAATTAATGCAACCGATAATAGTAATCTAAAAGCAGCAGCAGAAAAAACGGCGAGCTCCATCTTAGGGGAATTTAATCGCCGCATTATAGATGTTTATTTTGCCAGTGTCCTTGGAAATTTACATGAGGCACAAGACAATATCGGTACACTCGTTCAAAAGGAACAATTTTACACGAATGTCTATAACAATTCCGTTCATCGTCCATTAGCTGGTTATACCTCGCAATTTGGAGCGGTTCAAACGAACACCAAGGTGTCAAAAGATAGTTTTCAAGGCTTACAGAATCTCCTAAAGGGTTTTGAAAATAACATAGGCCAGGGAGTGCAAACAGGCAATATCTATCAGTCCAGCTTCAAGGATTTTACGAATTTACAAGCCGCTAATGCCCTTGATTCCAAAGGCTTTTCCGAGCAGTTAATGGCTCTTGATAGCCAGATGAATGATGGGAGTGTACTTCAGCAGCTTGAGGGCTTAATGGCCGCAAACAAAGCAATCAATGAGCAGTTTCACACGAATGAGGATCAATCCGCCAATATTTTGTCTGAAGCAGCTGCCCTTCAATCGTACCTAACGAACACAAAGGCAGAAATAGAGAAGGCCGATACAGAGTTAGCGGATAAACTAGCTGCAGATATGCAGACTTCCATTCGTGATCAGGTACTGAAGGAAATCAAAAATTCATCTGATGGTGAGCATACTGTGAACCTAAGTGGCTTTTTTGCACAACCAGATGTGACTGCGCGTAACGCTATTCAAAGGCAAATTAACCAGCTTCCGTCTCTTAACCCAGAGGACTTAATTGGTCTGCCATTAAAAGATGAAACCATCACACAGCTTAAGAATGTGATGGCCTTCACCAACAAATATAATCGGGAGTTTAACTTTAATCCAAACCGTAATTCAGATAGTATTCCATTAGCAGACCAGGTGGAACGAATTAAAAACAGTTTAATCAATGATGGCGTAGTGCTGACTGATACGGTAACACTGCCAGAGGATAAAAAGGACGGACAGGAGTTTACCTTATCGATACCTAAGGAATTTTCCGTTACCCAAGTGATATTGGCATTGCCTAACAGTAACGAAATGGGCTATACCGAGCCTTTTGCAGCAAATAATAAGATCAATCTGCCTAAAACTGAAGAAGGATCCTTTACCGTCAAAGTAAAGGTGAAATTGAAAGAAGCAGATAAGAAAGTGGATGTGTTTCAACCTATTACATGGAATTGGAACTTGGAGCAAAAGGATGTCACAGCTGTTGATACTCCTATAACACCGGAAATATCTGAAACATCAGAGCAAAATCAAACGACAACTGAACAGTCTTCAGATACGGCTGAACCGACAAATAACATAGCGGCCACTGAGTCAGGTAATCTAATGCCGCAAATCGATGCTGCAAGTCTAAAGAATACTGATACCCCAAGTACTGGGGAAACAGGGACTGAAAATCAGGATCATACGGCTATTCCAGACGAAGCTAACAATAATCAAAGTAATGATCCATCAAATTCCATTATTAAAATAAAGATCGTCAATAATCATATTACCCATCAAGTGATGTCACCGCTTATAACGGACTCTTCCAACGTTTTAGTCAATTCATCAAGCGCTACAATCAGTGACTATCAAAAGTTGATGTCACTTTACAATCTTTATTTTGGAATAGGGAGCGATCAGTTTAATCGTCCTGATTTAGTTGACCAGCTGGATCAGAGTAGTTTAAGCGATATAGCGTCAGAGGATTCGCTTTACTATTTATTTAATAAGCAAGATATCGTAGATATATTAGCTAATTATGTTGCTGAGCAAACAACAGAGGAAATGAAGCAGCAAACAGAAGAATGGAAGAGTAAAATGGATACCTATTTAAGTCTTGTCAACGACGCTAACGATCATTCGATGCAAATGGCAGATAAGATTAATCAAACGATCGCCCAAGCGGAGCTCCAAAATACAACTCTTACAAAAACCCTTGAGGATTTATCCAAATGGCGCGGAGAGAGTTTGAATTTGCAGGATGCGCAGTCAAAAATTTTACTTAATGGTAATGAAGAACAAAGTGTCGTTGTTTCGCTTGATAGTCAACTAGGTTCTTTACTGGAATCAAGCCTTTTACTGGCGGATCAATCCAAGAATAATTTGAATTCAGCCGACCATGTTTACCAAACCTTTGAGACAATCGATCATCAGGCGAAGAATATTCAAGCCAGCGGAGCCAATTTAGTGAAGCAGGCAGATGATTTATCTACTAATCTCACCGATAAAACGCTCAAAGACAAGAATTTTGCTGCTAATTTCGCAGGAGTACTGGCTAATAGCCGGATTGGTGAACGGCCGAATGAAAATCTTTTAAACTTCCTATCTAAACCAGTTCAAACGAAAAATGCGGGTCTGATGATGGCGAGTGATGATACATTTACACCGTATTTCGTTGTATTAATATGTTTTATCGTCTCATTGTTTACTGCGTATGTCTTAGCTAATCATGAACGGAAAAGGCTTAATAATGATTCATTTGCTGAAGAGCAGACATTAGTAAGGCAAAATACACCGATGACCATCATCACGGCAAGTATTGGTCTCGTCGAAGGACTAGTCATTGGTTTGCTTTCCGGCTACTTTTTGGAAATTAATGAGGGAAAATTTTTACTCTGGGTCGCAATGATTACATTGATTATGGCAGCAATGCTATTAGCAAGTACCTATTTATTACGTCAATTAAAGATGGCTGGAATGTTTGTCTTATTGGTCATCCTCAGTTTGTATTTATTTTTAACAGATGCGATCGGACTGCACTTCGATCCATCCTCCTTTGCAGCTCAGTTGAGGGATTATTCACCGCTGCAATACATCGAGACATGGTTAATGAAGTTCGGCAGTGGAGCAGCAGGCAGCAGGACCCTCATTTTTAGCTTAGTTGCTGTAACCGTAATGAGCCTTGTTGGTCATCTATTCGTCACCCATCGTTTCGGTAAAAACGAGGAGGTAATCCATGAAGGCGTTAGTGAAAGTCTTTAGTATTCTGGTCCTTTTACTAGGTTGTTTTCCGGTATTTTCAACTCATTCCTTCGCAGCGGATGATACTGGAAAAATGCTGTTAAAAACTGACCGTATCGGTCAAGATTCTACAATCGGAAATGAGAATCATAAAGAAACAGAATTAGAAAAAGTGGCGCCCGAATTGTTCAAAGAACAAACTCGGGCAGCCATTAATACTAAACAATTAGAGTCTGAAAAAGCTACAGAGAACTTAGAACAGAAGCTCTTTGTTCAGCCGAGTAAACCAAATACTGCATTAAAGGATACGAAAAATACGCTGTTTTCGAGTAATTATACCGTTCAATATGCGGAGGCCTCCGCCCAAGATACAAAAAAGGACGGCGGACTGATCAGTGATAGAATCATTCCCGCTTTGATTGGACTCGTTGCAGCCTGCTGCGGGGGGATTTTTGTCATGATGAGGAAAATGCTTGAATAGAGGGAGAATGACATGTCTAGAGGAACACATGTAAATGTGACAGTTGATTTTAATGTGTGGTGTAAAGGGAGATATGACGTTAGAATCCCTTTACACCAGCCGATTAAACAACTGCTTGGAAACTTAATAGAAACATTGCAGCTTGATATTGATAAGGCCATTCTTTTTTCCATAAAGATTACAGACAAGGAACTGCTGCTTGCGGATGATGATCGACTTGTGGACCATCCGGTGACAAATGGCGATATATTACTAGTTTTGAAAAGCTAAAGGAGAAGGAAAACATGGAAGAAAAACTAATCAAAATGGAGTCACTAAAGTTTCAGTTCCACATTAGTGAGGGTCATTGGCAATTAAAACTGCCGAAATCGCAAACGCGAGTGAAGGAGATTCGTCAAATGGCATTGATGAATAACGACACCGCCCTATTTGTACCTTCATTTGTCACAGAGGAAGCGGATTTGTTTACCTTTTCCTTTACCGTCGATCCACGAGCAAATACCTGGGAAGATATACGAAAGCTGAATCGGAAAGATAAGTTACGCTTGTTGTGTAATGTGGCTCGCTTTAAAAAATGTCTAACCACGCGTATCACCTTCTTCCTTCATCCGGATCATTTGATTGTTGACGATAATTTGATCCCGTCTCTAGTCTATCGAGGTATCCGGGATTTAGTCCCCCCTTATCATCTTGATGAAAAGAACTTTACCCTCCAATATAAATGCTTGGTCATTGCTTTGTTTTCAAAGAAATATAGTTATGATGAGCTTTACGCTGGATCTTTACACCAGGCGAAGGATACCGAATTCGAACGCCAGGTGATAGAAACAGAGGATCTTGACGCATTAATTAAACTATTAAACGCCAAATACATAGAAGAAAAAAAAGCAGCTGAAAAGAGTCTGCAAATCGTACCGAAGAAGAGGTTTCGTCTTTTTAGACAGTTAACTTTTACCATGCTCGCGCTTTCGGTTTTATTGGCTGTGCCATTAGCCTATCTCGGTTTTGTGAAAATACCCTTTCAAGGACATCTATTAGATGCACATCGAGCTTTTCTAGCCTTAAATTATGCAGAGGTTATTACTGATTTAGAAGGTCAAAATCCAGAGAAACTTCCTGATACGAGTAAATACGTTCTCGCCTATTCCTATATTGAATCAGAACCTCTCTCCGATGAGCAAAAAGAAGCCATTATAAAAAATATTAGTATCAAAAGTGATCCTAATTATTTGTTGTATTGGATATACAACGGCCGGGGCGACTTTAATCGTACGATTGACCTTGCCAAGTATATCGATGACCCACAGCTGATTATGTATGGTCTGATTAAGCAAATGGAAAAGGCAAAGAATGACCCTGAATTAAGCGGTACAGAGCGGGAAAAGAAAGTACAGCACTATCAGGATCAATATGACACCTACGCTGACAAATATGGACTGGATTCGTTAGTAAACGAGGAAAGCACCGAACCTGCTGCTGCGGTACAAGAACAGCAAAGCGGGGAGGTAACGAATCAAGAAGGAAAAACTAGTCCTGAAACTAGTGAAAAGACAAAACCAGCTGAGAATAAAAAGTAGAGTAATCTGGACTCGGCAGATAGAGAGGAAGAGAAAGATGGCACATCGCCTATTGCTGATTAGCTATAGAGACCAATTGCATAAATGCCATTTAAATAAGAATGAACCGAAGCATATATCGGTTGGCCCTGATTGGACTGACACGATTACCTTTTCAGAATTGGATTCAGCCATTGACCTGGATTGGGATGGTGAAGTTTGCAAAATGGCCGAAAACCAGCTGAGGGTTAATGATCGTCTAGAAATGAAGCATCGAGATGATTTAATAACCATCTATTTGAAGGAAGAAAAAGAGTGGCCGGTGTTTGATATCACTCAGTGCCGCAGTATTACCGTGGGTGCAAATGATTATGATGATGTAGTCTTAGATAACACTACCGTCGATTTGGCATTCATCCGTGAGGAGCTTGGAGAACCTTTTAAACTAGAAGTCTATGACGGAGAGGTTTATCACAACTTTGCTATTGCAGGCAGGAATGCAGTTTTGGAACCTGGGGATGAAGTATTTTTTGCCGGGTTAATCGTAAAAATTGGCGCCGGTGATATTCGTGTTCTTGGAACAGAAGTCATTAAAGATATAAAACTAACGGAATTGTTTGGGATTCATCGAGGCTTTGACAGTAATTATCCTGATTTTCACCGTTCCCCACGGATTATTTATCGGGAACCGGAGGATAAACGGAAAATCGCCAAACCTTCTCCTAAACCTGTAAAACCGAGTGAACAGCTGGCACGTGTCATTGTACCACCTCTTGTCATGATTGCGGCCATGGTGGTTGTGTCTATATTTCAGACTAATGGTTTTTATATCATCGCGATGTTGGCTATGACGATTACAACGGTTATTTTTTCTATTACATCCTATTTAAAAAGCCTGAAACACTATCGTTTGAATTTGAAGGAACGGGACCTGGGTTATCAA
The DNA here is from genome assembly GCF_021560175.1 of Neobacillus drentensis. Taxonomy (GTDB): domain Bacteria; phylum Bacillota; class Bacilli; order Bacillales; family Cytobacillaceae; genus Neobacillus; species Neobacillus drentensis_A. Next base: position 343,112 of record NZ_CP091110.1, read on the forward strand.
GATTACTTGAAGCAGAAGGCTCATGAATTCTATCAAGCAAGCGAAGAACAGCGGCATGCCCTGAACTACCATTTTCCAGACGCCAGTCAAATTCGTGATATGGCCAGAAGTGTCCATTCCCGAATATATGAAAAGACAAGGTTCCATCATGACTTTCTGATGTTTCGTGTCGGACTAGGGAGGGTTGATTCTAGCTTTGAGATTGAATTCAATTTAGAAGAATTTACCCTTGAAAAGGATGAACTTGTCGAAGCAGCCAGCAGCTTAAGGGGGCAGTATCTCACATTGGATGATGTACCAGTTGTCACCTCTTTGATGAGGGGACCAGTTGGCTACATCGGGCAGCGCCGCCTTGTTATTGAGCAACTGCAGCTGCTTGTCATGCAGACTGCTCTTTTCCATAGTTATCATGACCTGCAGTTTGTCACGATTTTCCCAGAAGAGGAGAAGGCGAAATGGGATTGGATGCGCTGGCTTCCGCATGCGAGCCTAAGGGATATCAATGTCCGCGGGTTTGTTTACCATGAGCGCTCCCGTGACCAAGTGTTAAATTCTCTTTATCAAATAGTAAAAGAGCGGAAACAGGCTGTAGATGATCGGACGAATAACAGTGAAAAAATCTATTTTTCTCCCCATTTTGTTGTCCTGATTACCGATGAAAAATTGATCCTGGATCATTCGGTCATGGAGTATTTTAATGAGGATCCTAGTGAACTTGGGGTTTCGCTCGTGTTTGTACAGGATGTCATGCAGTCGCTCCCAGAGCATGTAAAAACCGTGATTGATTTTCGGGATGCTCAAACCGGCAATATCCTGCTCGAACAGGGAGAACTGGTTAATCGAGGGTTCAGACCTGATCATCTTCGAGATGATTTTAATAAAGAGGATTTATCCAGAGCATTGTCTCCCCTTAATCATTTACAAAGCTTAAGGAACTCCATTCCCGAAAGTGTCCCCTTCTTAGAAATGTATGGTGTGAAGAAGGTTCAAGAGCTTCGTATTCATGAGCGCTGGGCCGCAAATGAAACATATAAAAGCCTAGCAGTACCGCTCGGCTTAAGAGGAAAAGAGGATATGGTCTACTTAAACCTGCATGAAAAAGCCCATGGTCCGCATGGATTGGTCGCAGGGACTACTGGCTCCGGTAAGTCGGAAATTATTCAATCATACATTATCTCGCTTGCCGTTAACTTTCACCCGCATGAAGTCGCCTTTCTGCTAATCGATTATAAAGGCGGCGGGATGGCCAATTTATTTAGACATCTCCCGCATTTATTAGGAACCATCACAAACCTGGACGGTGCGCAATCAATGAGGGCGCTGGCTTCCATTAAAGCGGAGCTGCAAAAGCGCCAGCGCTTGTTCGCTGAGCATGATGTAAATCATATTAATCAATACCAAAAGCTTTATAAATTGGGTGAAGCCAGTGAGCCGATGCCGCATTTATTCTTAATCTCGGATGAATTCGCGGAACTTAAATCCGAACAGCCCGACTTTATGAAGGAACTTGTTTCTACAGCAAGGATCGGCCGTTCGTTAGGAATTCACTTAATTTTGGCAACACAAAAGCCAAGCGGAGTTGTCGATGACCAGATATGGTCCAACTCAAAATTTAAGCTGGCGCTAAAAGTTCAAAATGCCAGTGATTCTACTGAGATCTTAAAAACACCGGATGCGGCTGAAATTACACTGCCGGGAAGGGCTTACTTACAAGTTGGCAACAATGAAATTTATGAACTGTTCCAAAGTGCCTGGAGCGGGGCGGATTACATTCCGGATAAAAATGAGCAAGACTTAATGGACACCACCATTTATGCGATTAATGACCTTGGTCAGTATGAGATCCTTTCTAACGACCTAAGTGGTTTATCCAGCCGGAAGGAAATTTCAAAAGTACCAACAGAACTGGACGCCGTTGTAAACCATATTGATGCCTTTGCAAAAGAAAGTGGAATTATAGAACTTCCTAGACCATGGCTGCCGCCTTTAGAAGAAAGAATTTATCTTCATGATTTGGATGTTGTAGATTACAAAAGCGCATGGGATAAAGAGAAGAAACCGCTGGAAGTCATCTTCGGCTTGCTCGATCTTCCGGAAATGCAAGAACAAAAGCCATTGACTTTGAATCTAAGCAAGGACGGACATATCGCAGTATTCTCAAGTCCTGGATATGGAAAGTCGACCTTTTTACAAACCGTCGCAATGGACATTGCAAGACGACATAATCCGGAAAGAGTCCATATTTATCTGATTGACCTTGGAACGAATGGCTTGCTGCCGCTCCGGGAGCTGCCACATGTTGCAGACACGATTATGGTGGATGAGGAAATTAAGCTCGGAAAGCTTCTTCGCAGGCTGCAAAATGAATTAAAGGAACGGAAGCAAAAATTGAGTAAATATGGTGTGGCCACCATTGAAATGTATGAACAAGCAAGCGGTAAAGAAGTCCCTTCGATTCTATTATTCATCGATACATTCGACTCGATTACGGATGCAGGCTACCGAGAGGAATTTGAGAAAACAGCCGCACAGATTGCCAGGGAAGGTGTCAGTGTCGGTATTCACCTGATTATTAGTGCAGGACGCCAAAGTGCGATGAGAGCACCAGTATTATCGAATATCAAGCATCAAATCGCGCTGTATATGATCGATGGAACCGATGTACGTAACATTGTTGGAAGAACGGATTTAACCATTGAGGAATTACCAGGACGCGGCTTAATGAAGCTAGAGCAGCCAAGTTCCTTCCAAACAGCCCTTCCTTCGAGAGGGGATGATACTCTGACAATCATTAAAAACATTCAAGAGGAATGTGAAGCGATGCGGAATGACTGGAAAGGAAGCAGGCCAATGCCTATTCCGATGGTTTCAGACACCGTTGATTTCACTAATTTCATCAATAAACCAGAGGCAAAATCGATGGTTAGCAGAGGGGCGATCCCATTTGCAGTTGACTTTGAAAATGTAGAGCCGGTCGAGTTAGGTTTTGTTGACGATCAAATTACATTGATTTTAAGTGACCGAATGGATCAAGTAGAGCAAACGTACTTAACACTTGTTTCAAGTGTTTCTTTAAACGAGCAAATTGACGTTGGTCTCATCGACAATGCTTCTGCGAGATTCAGAGGATACAAGGAAAGTGTTAATATTTATGCAGGAACAGCTATTGAAATGGATGACTTTATCGAGCGTTTGCAGCAATTACTGGAAACAAGGGAAGATGCCTTCCGTCAGGTTCAGCAAGCAACAGACGGCCGTGTGACAATGAGGGAATTTTTAAAAGAGTTACGTCCACTGGTGGTTTTGATAACAGATGTTGCCTTTTTAACCCAATCACTATCCTTTACCTCTCAAACAACGGTAACAAAATTGCTGGAAACAGGGGCGAGAGTTGGAATTTACTTTGTGATTGGCGCTGTACATGGGGCGATTGAAAGACAATACGATGATATTTCTACCATTGTGAAAAAACAAAAGGCGGGTATCTTGGTGGGTAGGATCACCGACCAGAATATTCTAGAAGTTTTGAACCGTCCTTATAAAGAACAGAACTTACTTCCGTACGAAGCGTATTACATTCAGCATGGCCGAGCAGAAAAAATTAAAATTGCGGCTCCTTACCAAAAAAGAGAGGAAGTGAAGGCGAGTGTTTGATTGGTTTAAATCCGATACAGAGAAAAAGCGGGATGATTATCATGAGCTGTACGAAAAACTGAGAAGTGCAATCTCCGAGCATGATCATAAGGTTTCCGAAGCTAATTCGGCTTACAGTTCCTATATAGGCACTGTTCCTAATCTATCTAACTCAGAAATACCTTCCAATGATTTTGAAATTAGCCGTGAACAATTAAATGCGAAATTAAAGCAGTATTTTCAACTCGATCAAGAGCAGCGGCAGTCCCTTGTTGCTGCTAAAGATAAAGCATATGAGCGATATGTGCATTATAAAAACTTGGCCATTCAAGAGGCTGAGGATGAAAGGGCTAAAAGGGAAAGGGAACTAAAGGAGCTAAAAGAGAAACTGGAGGGATTGATCAGTGGGGAGCGTTAGAATTGACGGAGATAAGGTAAATGAGGCACGGGCCGCAGCCAAGGCATTGGAGCAATCGATTGAGAAAACGTATGACCAATGTGACCAATTAATTTCCTACCTGCATGCGGCAGAGTGGAGCGGAAAATCGAGGGATGCCTTTTTAACCTATCTTGAAATCATTCAGAAGTATCACAAGGATATGAAATCTGCAGTTGCCAAACAGACAAAAGCCATAAACAACCTTGAAGGTTATTTCGATGATTTTCTTCAGGATTCTTCGGTAAGAGAAGTGAGGAATCTAGGATGAGTTCATCTACAGACGTATTCACAACCCCAGAACTGTATCTGTTAGCAGCATCTTTTGGGGGGAATGTCCTGTTTGGTCTGCCGGAAAAGGAAATTTTTCAGTTGCAGGGTGAGGAAGTCTTTAAGGTGGCCCATGAACAGCTGAGGGATAAGGGAATCATCGCAGGAGACGGTAAAATTACAAAAAACGGGGCAATTATAATCCAAACCGTTGAGAATTACCACCAAAGCAAGAAATATGTTCGGATTAATAACCTCATGTTTGCTTTTAGAGAGAAGGAGAGCGATGAGCTGATTGTTCTGGTGGAAACGGCAGAACAGGGTCAATACCAGCTGCGGGTAACCTCTAAGGCTATCATGCTAAAAATGTTGTGTGAGCACTTTCCTCTGATTATCAGAGAACCGGCGGAAAAGGAAACAACATTCCTAAAAAAAGATATATCGAACCATGAAAGACGTGAGATCGAAAGCTTTGAACCGGAAGAGATGTTAATGAATCTAGAATTCTTCCATCTTAAGGAGGAACATAGAGATCAATTTAATTGGCACTATTATCAGCAGTGGCTGATATTTACAAAAGTTGAGAAGTTAATCATGGTCGATACGGTGAATAAGAGATATTACCATGCTAGTCAATATTGGTTCTTGAAGGTCCTATTTGATGAACTGGATTTCCCTTATAAGGAGGCAGGGGTCTATGCTTAAAGCTACAGACGGTGGCGGCTCGGGTCTGTTGATTACTATTAATCCTGATGAAATTACGACAATATATAAGTTATTACAAGGCATCATTATGGAATTAGAGACCAATGCAGCTCCCAATATTGAAAAGTTGGGGAACCTTGGCTATTACGAAGAGGGAAAGGCCAAAAAAGCAATGGAAGTCTATGCGGAAGCGAACCAGAGGGTAATGGATTTACATGACAACTATAATCGTGCGGCGACATTGGTCATTGATATCCTAAATACGATGATTCAGGCAGACGAAGCAGTAGCTGAACAAATCATTGCGAAATTGGGGGTATGATTGAATGGATGTAAAATATATCCCTTCGGATTGGGAAAAAATGAAGGATGGTTTAGGGGATTTAATTGGACTAGGCCGCTGGGGCAAAGGCATGATTGATACTCTAAAAGATCTAAGTGATAACTTGGAGGATTCAGAAGGCGATATCGCGAAATATGATAGTGACGGGGTCATCTCTTTTCATCACACGAGCCAGAAAAACAAATACCAGGGATTGTATGAGAATTTTGAGATATTACATAGTTTCACTGGCAAGGTGGGTGACATCGTCGACCGCACCATTGATCAGCCATTCTATGAAGACATGGATGCCTTTGTTGAATCAATGCGGGACTTAACTATTGCCAACTACACGACGAAAAACCGGATTGGCGCCACAGATACACAGTTTGTCTATGCCGCTTACGGTCCGGCACAATCCTTTACCGTTCCCAAAACAGAAGTCGGTATGGATGATTTATTCAGCGGGGATAACTTCTTTGGAGAACAGATGAAGCTGGAGTATGATGCGTGGAAAGAGCTGAATCCTGACCAGGTTTTTTCTCAGGAAGAGTATCAGCAAGCAGCTCTTAATACCCGTGCGTTTCAATATGAATCGATTAGAAACCAACAAGAACATAAGGAGTTCTGGGTACAGCTGGGTGCGTTAGTAGTAATTGTCGGTGCCACCCTCATCTGTCCGCCGGCAGGAATGGCCTTAGGGGCTGCATACGGGGCAATGGAATTGAGCTCGGCTGTTTCCGGAAAGGATTGGGTTTCAGGAAGGGAGCTGGGGACTGGTGAACGCTGGTTCCGCGGATTATTAGCTCCGCTTGACATTGTTCCTGGTGTGAGTGGCTTAAGCAAATTCAGCAGTACTGTCCGTCTTGCGCATTCGGGTGATTCAATCGGTCAGCTAGGCTTGAGGACTGGTGTTAAGGAGGGTTTCCATCAGGGAGTCACTCACATTGATAATATGATCACAACAGCTGGCCGGCAGTCTGTGACACGATTGAAGAATGCTTCGGCTGTTGTAAAGGATGCATCTAATGTTGTGAAAAATAAGCTGGCGAAAGATACTCTTGAGGCAGCTAGATTAGTAGACAACGCCATTACAAAGGCAAAAAACATCACTTCATCCCGGAAAATCGGTTTAGTAATGGATGAAACTGGTGATGTTGGGAAGGTACATGATCCTGAAGCGAATAGCCATGCGGTGGAGAATAAGCTGAAGGATGTACTTAGTAAGATTGATGGGGTTAATTTGAAAGGCAGTATGGGCGGAGTAGTTAACGAGGAAGAGTTAAAATTAATTGCTGATGCAATAGAAGTTGGTACTAAAAATACGTGGGATGAATTTTTAATAAATAATCCGAATTTAACAACTTCTGAGGCAAGCGAAGCCTATATTAGATTGGTGAAAGAACAATCGCCATGGCCGGATGGGTATGTTCCAAAAGATTCAATACTTAAAGAAGGCGAGACTTTTCAAATGGCTTTGGCTTCCGGGCAGCCTTTAACCACTCCGGGGAGATTCTCCACAAGGGATCATATTACAAGTGTTGACTTTGTGAGGAATAAGTTAGCTGTAAAGTCCGATTGGAAAGCAGATTGCAGTGTCGTTGTTGAGTATAGGGTCAAAAAGGAATTGCCGGTTCAGACAGGTCCAGTCGGACCTCAGATTGATGTGAATGCAGATAAATATTTGCCAGGTGGTGCCAGTCAGATATTTATTAAATTAGATAGAAGTGTAAATATGATGGATTATTTAGAAATAGTGTCCGTAAGAACGATAGAATAATGAAGGGCGGTATCTAATTAAAATGGTGGATAAATTAACTTGGGACCAGAATAAGATAAGCTGGTATTTTGAACATGAGATTAATAAATCAATTGATAATATTATTTTGGCCATGGCAAAGAAAGATAAAGAAATTATTTATGTAGAAGCAGGACCTAACTTTATTACTGAAAAAGTGTATAGCTTCTTATATAACGGTGATTTGCTTTTTAGCTATGATAAAACATTGGGGGTTATTGAGTGGAATCATAATGGGAAAGTGCAAAAGAAGGCAATAGGAAATCTTAAGCAAGCATCCTATTATCCAAATGAAAAGAGGATCTTAGTTCTTATCAATAAAAAGTCTCAAGATATAGTTATTGGTTTGGATATCCATGGGGACGTAGTGTTTGAAATAAAAAGTCCTGCAGGCTATAGTATGGAATATTTTACAGAAATCAATGATTCTCCTGTAGTGGTGTGTGAAGGCGACGAAAACCATGTCGATAGTTTTGGAAGAGGAAGGGTCAACTTTTTTATTGATTTAACAAATGCAAAACTTGAAAAGGGAAATTTAGCCTATTAAAAGCATCCTTAGCGGTTTGAAAACTGCTAAGGATTTTTTTAAAGACTATCCAATTTCACTACAAAAGTGCTATTAGACCAATCGATTAATGAAGGGCGGACAATATGCAAAAAATAAGAAAAGGTCGATATACGTTGTTAAATGGTAGAGAATATAAAATATATGAAAATGATAATCTTACTTATGAATTAATCTCTGACTCCCCGGAAGATGTTAATTATGGATTCAAGGAAGAGTATTCATCAACGTATGTAAAAATAGTTGATAAAAGTGAGTTTTCAACAGTATACGAAGTTACCCCATATGCAAAGTATAAAGGGCGAACATTTGATGTTAGTTTACAAATAAAAGACGGAAAAGTAAGTATAGGTACTACAAATGCTGAATTGGCAAAGGAGCTAAGCTTGGAAAGAACTGATAAATATTTTTATGAGAAATGGGTACCTCTAAAGGATGTAAAAATTCTGGAAGATATTAAGGAAAGATAATCAGGCTAATTTTAGCACATTAAAAAATCCTTAGCAGTTTGAAAACTGCTAAGGATTTTTTTGATAAACAGTAGGAAGGAGTCTCAAAAATTAATAATTTTGAATTTTAATTATTATTAGATTAATATAGTAAAAGAAATGGGGGGGGGGGGGGGATCAGGTAATGAATGGAATGATACTTTTCTTATGTATAATCTGGGGTTTTAATTTTGTAATTATGAAAATGGGCAATGACGTGTTTCCGCCTGTTTTGTTTGCTGCCTATCGGTTTTTGTTTGGAGCCATTGTCCTTTTTGGGCTAACCCGGTTTAAAAGAATCCCGCTTCCGGGTAAACGGGAATTAAAATGGTACATCGTATGCGGACTTCTGCAGACAACTTATTTTAACATTGCCATTCAAATTTCTTTAAATTATATAAACGCGGGGCTTACTTCCGTGCTAACCTATAGCATGCCATTGTTTCTATCACTTATGGCTCATTATTTCATTCCTGGGGAAAAATTGACTGCTAGTAAGACAGGTGGAATCTTGATTGGGATACTGGGGTTGTTTTTAGCAATGGATATTCACTTTGGAGGAACGATCTGGGCTCCGATTCTTGCCTTAAGCTCTGCTATAACATGGGCGTTATCGAGTTTAATTTTTAAAACCAAATTACAAGGCTGTGATACTGTTCAATTTACTACCTGGCAAATGGCTGTGGGAGCTATTGGTTTATTTTTGTATTCCGTTAGTTTTGAACATGGTCCGTCACATTGGAGCCTTATGGCTGTAGTATACCTTTTATATTCAGGAATTTTGGCTTCTGCATTAGCATTTGTCATATGGTCTCATCTCCTTTCAAAAATGGAAGCAAGCAAAGCATCCATTTCTTTGTTAATGGTGCCCGTGATTGGTACTTTGTCAGGTTTCCTATTTTTAAAAGAAAGTTTGAATTCTATTACATTGGTAGGAATCGCTTTGGTGCTTTCAGGAGTGTGGCTAGTTAATCATACAGGTTCGACCCGAATTTCTAATAGCTATTAAATGTTATAGTATTCTTAGTTGGAATGGTTGATTGTTACCAATGTTAGAGAACTGGTTGAAAACATATTCCAGTGGAAGCGAGTAGTAGACGAGGCCTTGAAGTATGGATGCAGTCTAACGGTCAAGCAGAAGACGGAGCGAGGATATCTCAATCAGAGGAAAAACTAGAATAATCAACCAGATCATAGTCCCTTACCCGAACTCATTAAATCTGCAGACCTTTTGCAACAAAGTGGCGCGGACTTCATTATTACGCCCTGCCATACAGCACATATTTGGTTTAATGAAGTAAAAAAGGCAATTTCTATCCCATTTTACAGCATGGTTGAGAATACTGTTCAAGCTTTGTCCCTCATGCATAAAAATCCGAAAAATCATAAAGTTTTACTTCTTGCAACGGAAACCACCATCCATTCTCAGCTTTACCAAAAGGCCTTCGAAAACACTTCCTTTAAAATAATTATTCCAAATTCTCAAGAACAGGGGATAGTTGATCACGCAATCAAAAATGTTAAAGACGGAATCATGGACAACCCATTTGTACCTAAACTAAATGAACTCATTAATGATTATCATCTAAAAGGAGTTTCGATGGTATTAGGATGCTGTACTGAAATCCCGCTTATGTTTCCCTATTTTCATACGGAAATGAACATGATTGACCCCACGCTGCTTTTAGCCAAAATGGCTATTAGAATAGCTATCTAAGCAGGGATTGAAACCAAGGTTGGTCAAAAGGATAGCATGATTGCAAATTCTAAAAAGCGAGAAGAAGTGATTCCTGGTGAAGCAGCATTACAGGATTTTTATGGACTTACGGAAGAATAGGCAAGACAAAAAATAGAGGACTTTCTTTGAGTTCTGAACTTAAAGAAGGCCTCTTTTATAATCTTTGCTACTATGCTGTATAAAATTTAGTGTTAATTTATATATTCTTTTTGCAAATTTTTTGGCGAAAGATTGTACTCTTTTTTAAAGAGCCTGTAAAAACTAGAATAATCAGGAAAACCGCATTTTATGGCAATCGTCTCAATAGAAAACTCATTTTGTTTAATCAAAGTGACAGAGTAGGACAGACGCTTTAATGATACATAACGGTAAAAGGGCAGGTTCATGTTTTTCTTGAAATAATGAGAAAAATAGTATTTATTCAAATGGAAATGATTCGAAACCTTTTCTAAACTTAAATCCGGCTCCGTTAAGTGCAGCTCTATGTATTCTAGAATAGATACAAATCTCTGGTCTACCTGATCTTTAATGCTCAGGTTTGCCAAACTGCCTTCAGGATTAAAAATTATTTGCAGTGCCTGAAACAATAGGTAATGCAGCGTAAAAGAGAAATTCTCTTCATCATTCTTAATTCTATTAATGATTTCATGAAATAAAGAAATCATTTCTTGGAAGTACTTTGAATGGAGGTGTAGCACATATGAACCGTGCGTCTTTTGATAAACGATGTTCTCTTTCAACGATGGTGAACTTGAGGAAAAGTCCTCCATAATATGTCTGCTGATGTGAAGAATGATGCGTTCATATTGAGTAATATCTTTAACATTAGCCTCATGAACAGCATAGGGAGGAATGGCCACCACATCTCCTCTCTTTAAAAAATAGTTCTTTCCCTCACAGAAGAACTCACATTCCCCGCTAAGAAAAACAAGGAACTCATAGACATCATGGCTGTGCAGGCGAAATAAAGTTTCTTCTAATTGGGAAAAGTTCACTGCTGATTCATTATATTTCTTAAGATGATCTTCGGAATGATATTTTTTGTTAAAGTAATAGATCTCAAAGTCTTTACCCATTACGGGAATAAAAACAGATTGCTTCATGACAACCTCCTTCATATAGCAACATTTACAATAATTCTAGCAATAAGTGCTATATATTTTAAGCTTTATATTGATATTCTATAACAGCAAGCGGTAACATTCATTTTTTAAAAGCAATTTTCTAAAATAAACTGCTGACTAAATAAATGGATATACCCAAAATTGAGCACCCTATCGTAGAAATAGTAAATTTAGCAAAAATCAAAAGATACAATTAGAGCAGCTTATTAGGGTGAACAAGATTAGGAGGCATTAAAGTGGAATCTAACCATAAACAACCAAATTTAGAGGTCAGAGTCAAGAATATCATTGAAGTTGATGGATTAAAATTTAAAGATTTGAATAATAGCGGCAAACTAGAACCATATAAGGACTGGCGCTTGAGCCCGAAAGAACGTGCGGAGAACCTAGTCTCATTGATGAATATCGATGAAAAGGTTGGGATGATGCTGATTAATACGCGTCAAATGGGTCTTACTCAAAAAGATAAGAGTAAGACAAGCCATGATGGCGTACTAGATGAAGGGATTGTTGAAAAGGGCGAAACCATTTTTGCTTTGGAAAAGGTTTATGGCACAACGCATACGATTGAAAACATGCATTTGCGCCACTTCATCCTTCGAGATAACTGGAGTCCAGCTCAAATGGCAGAGTGGGTCAATATGATGAATGAATTATGTGAGGGAACAAGACTTGGGATCCCTTGTTTAATCGCATCTAATTCAAGAAACGAAAATACAGAATTCATCTTTGGGATGAATGATGCAGCCGGAATTTTCTCAACTTGGCCTGGAACATTAGGACTTGCAGCAGCGGCTAAAGGGGATATCAAAGATGGCGGTGATGCCTCTCTTATCAGCCAATTTGCTGAAATCGCACATGATGAGTGGGATGCAGTCGGAATCAGAAAAGGTTATATGTATATGGCCGATACTGCGACAGATCCTAGATGGCAGCGGACATATGGTACATTTGGGGAAGATCCAGAATTTATTTCGGATGCAATCGGCCGGATCATTGACGGATTCCAAGGTGAGACTGTCGGAAAACATAGTATTGCGATGACCACCAAACACTTCCCTGGCGGTGGTGCAAGGGAAAATGGATTCGATCCGCATTATGCAGAAGGAAAGTGGAACTTATACCCAACCCCAGGCAGCTTAGAAAAATATCACCTGCCACCGTTCCAAGCAGCTGTAAACCATGGTACTTCATCGATTATGCCATATTATTCGATTCCAAGTATCAAGAAGAGTACAGTTCAAGAATTTGAAGGAGAAGACATTCCATTCGAAGAAGTGGGCTTTACCTTTAATCATTATTTTATTAATCATATCCTCAGAGAAAGACTCGGATTTAAAGGCTATGTAAATAGCGACAGCGGTGTGACAAGTAAAATGTGCTGGGGTGTTGAAGACAAGAGTGAAGCTGAGCGTTTTGCTAAGGCTGTCAACGCAGGTACAGACCTTGTAGCTGATACCAATGACATTACGAACCTTAAAAAGGCAATTGAAAATGGCTGGATTAGTGAAAAACGTATTAATGAGGCCAATGTTAGACTTCTTACCGAGATGTTTGCTTTAGGATTATTTGATGATCGGACTTATGTTTCACCAGAGAAGGCTACTTCAGTGGTAAAAAATCCAGCTAACTGGGAAGCAGCATATGAAGCTCATAAAAAATCAGTAACCGTTCTTAAAAATTCTAACCAGACACTGCCTTTAACAGCTGAAAAGCTTGGTGGTAAGAAGGTTTATGTAGAAGTGTTCCATAAGGAACCAGAGCGGGCAGCTGCATATACAGAAAAAGCAAGACAGGAATGTCAAGAGCTTGGTCAATTTACTTTGACAGATAATCATGAAGAAGCTGACATTGCTATTCTATTCTTAAGTCCAAAATCAGGTGCTTATTTCAATGCAACCCCAGGATTGTTAGAACTTGAAATCTGTGAAGATAAAACAGAAACAGCTTTGGATGGTTCTACCTATCAAGAAACCACATTAAGTGGAATGGACCATCTTAAGGAGGTGGCAGATAGTGTTCATGTCCGCGGTGGAAAAGTCATTATGAGTGTGAATGTCATTCTGCCTTGGATTCTTGGAAATGTTGAACCTTTAGCTGATGTACTAATCGCTGGTTATGATACCTACTATAAGGCACAATATGAGGTAATGGCAGGCAATTTCCGTCCAGTAGGTGTTTTACCGTTGACATTGCCAGCTAGTGATGCAGTTATTGCAGTTGATGAAAATGGTGACTGCGCGTCAAGAAACGACGTTCCTGGCTATGACAAGGACCAGTATATGACAGAAGGAATGACATATGCGTATCAAGATCGTGATGGTAATGTTTATAAACTTGGTCATGGATTAACCTATTAATATTCTCTAATACTTGAATAAAACAGGGCTGCCTTATCGGGCAGCCCTGTTTTTCTATAAATACTATAAAAACTTGGCTCAAATTTTGAGCAGCACCTCATTGACCTGTCAATATTATTGGCTTTCCTCTAACTATCACAGTATTGGCTAATCAATTTCACTGCCCTCGTTTGGCTAATATTTAAGTCATTTGCCACTTTTCTTGAGCTTTTATGTTTTTTATAGGACTGATTAACAAGTGTCTTCTTCACATGCTCGATTGCTTCATCAAGATTAGATGGGAGAAGATGCTGTGTTTGAGGCTTAATCTTACTTAAGATTAAATCAGGTAAATCACTTTTCTGTATGATTGAATCACTGGTGACCACCAATCTCTCCATAAGATTTTCAAGCTGGCGGATGTTTCCCGGCCAGGAATACCAATAAAATAAATCCAAGCATTGTTGAGAGATAATTTTATTCATTTCATATGTTTTATTAAATTTATATAAGAAATTATAGGTTAACGGAATAATATCCTCTCTCCGCTCCCGAAGCGGCGGCAGGTGGATATCGATAATGTTGAGTCGATAAAATAAATCTTCACGAAACTGATTTTTGCGTACCATTTCAACTAAATCCCGATTGGTTGCTGCGATAATCCTTACATCCACTTTCTTCATCTTATGGCCACCGATTGCAAGAAACTGCTTTTCTTGAATGACTTGTAGAAGTTTTGCCTGAAGCGATAAGGGCATTTCACCAATTTCATCAAGAAATAATGTGCCTTGATCTGCTATTTCAAGCAGGCCCTTTTTACCGTTCTTGCTTGCCCCAGTAAATGCCCCCTCTGTATATCCAAACAGTTCTGATTCGAGCAAGTCTTCTGGTAATGCAGCACAGTTTATTGTTAAAAAGGTTTTGCTGGCCCGTTTACTGATGTTATGGATGTAATGAGCTAATACTCCTTTTCCAGTACCTGATTCTCCTTGGATTAAGATAGTTGAATCAACCTTTGCAATTTTTTCGCATACCTTTAAAATGTTTTTCATCTTTTCACAATTTGTGATGGGAGTGGTGCTATTAAGGGTGTCAGAAGGTAGATTTTCTTCTTTCTCGGTTTGGATACTTTTATAGTTTTGCAGTTCCTGTGAGGTAGTCACCACAAATTCTATTTCATCTTTTTCATTTAAAATGGGAACTGCTGTCGTTAACAACTCTGCGCCTAAATAAGTGGTCATCTTAATAGTAACTGTCTTTTTCTCCTTGAACACTAATGGAACAATAGAGGGTTTCCAATATCCTTTTTCATAGAGTTCTGCGTTTTTTTTTCCTACCACATCTTCCGGCTTTAAACCGTAATGTCTTTCACATACGCCATTAACATAAATAACACGCTGCTCAGAATCCAGCACAAATATCTCATCTGAAGAAAAGTCGAGAATTTTTTTTAATGTCTCAACTGTGATTTCAAAAGGGCTTTGCGTTTCAGATACCATTTCATTCTCTCTCCTTGCAGAATGAGTTGTTTTCGGTTCGTGTGAGTTGAAATCAACTCATTTTTCCATCGAATTTCTAAAAACTTTTAAAACAAATGGATGTTTTTCTTACTTATTCAATGTTTATAGATATTGGCATGATACTTGCAATATATAAAAGTGAATGTCGCTAGACATGGATGAGGGAACTCACCTGAGTTAATTAAACAAGATATTCATAATCTTGTAAACGTTTAATTTTTACTATTATCACAGTGCATTTGGGGATTTCAAAGGTGAATCAAACATGACTCATCTTGTTAGTAAGGGGGCGAGACAACATTCAATAAGATGTTAATAAGTTACTAAACTGTTCAAAAACAGAGATTAAGAGGAGGAAAACCAGAATGGCATATAATGAGGTCCAAAATAAGACAAATCGAACTTTTGAAAGAACATTAACTTATGATTTATATACAGATCCAAAAGTGTATGAACAAGAAATGAAGGATGTATTCGCTAAATCTTGGCAAGTGGTTGGCCATGTAAGTCAGTTAGAAAAACCAGGGCAATTTTTTACGATCGACGTAGCGGGTGAGCCAATTATTGTTACCCGTGGTATGGACGAAGTCATTCGTGCGTTTTATAATGTTTGCCCTCACCGTGCAACAAAGCTTGAAAAAAATGAGGCTGGCCAAAAGAAAATTCTTCAATGCGGATATCACGGCTGGACATTCCATTTAAATGGTGCTTTAAACAAAGCCCCAAACTTTACTGGTGAAGATGCTCATTGTGTTGGGGACCGCTGTCTAAGACCGGTCAAAATGGAAATTCTGGAGTCTTTAATCTTTGTTAACCTTGATGATGATGCAAAATCTTTAACTGAAACATATGGTGATTTCTTTGAACGTTTAGGCAAGTTTCCATTCCTAGGCGAGTTAAAAAGAGTTAGTCAAAAAACTCGTGTCATTAAGGCAAACTGGAAAGCATTCATTGACAACTATTTGGAGTGTGATCACTGTCATGTTGCACATCCTAGCTTTGTTGCCACGCTAGATATGAAAAACTATCAAATTGTGACGTGTCAAAACTATTCTGTACAGGGTTCGGTTGTGAAGCCGGATAAAACAATGGGAACAACAGATTTGAATGAGGCAGAAATGCAGGGCGGAGAATTTTATTGGTTATGGCCTAACCTAATGGTAACGATTTATCCAGGTCCCGGAAATATGGCAACCATTCAAATGGTTCCGATTGACGAGGAAACTACCTTAGGGGTGTACACCTACTATTTTAGAGATGAAAATTTGACACAAGAAGAAAAAGACTTAGTTACGTTTGCTGAACAAGTAAGGCAGGAGGATGTTGAATTAGTAGAATTAGAGCAAATTGGATTCCGTTCCCGGGCCTTTAGCCAAGGAGTGTATTCCAAATCGGAAAAGGCAATTGTTCAATTTCATGAAATGGTATTGGAGGCGTTAGGCCGATGACAAATGTGAAGACTGTAGAAAAAAAGCATTTATTTATCAATGGCGAGGAAGTAAAGACCACGGTTTATGCGCCTCTTTATTCCCCATATTCTGGAGAAGTTATTGCTGAAATTTCCATGGCAGATGAGCAGTTAACGAAAGAAGCAATTAAATCTGCTCAGAAGGCATTTCAAGTAATTTCAAAAATGCCAGCATTTGAACGGTCTGCGATTTTAGAAAAAGTGGTAGAATTATTGAAAGAAAGAGCAGACGAAGCGGCAAAAGTGATAGCAATGGAATCAGCAAAGCCGATTTCTTTTGCTAAAGGCGAAGTTGCAAGAACGATTGAAACCTATAAATTTGCAGCAGAGGAAGCAAAAAGAATCCATGGTGAAACGATACCCTTTGATGCGGCGCCAGGCGGAGTGGGGAGAATCGGTTATACCGTTCGCAAGCCCATTGGCGTTATTGGGGCAATTACCCCGTTTAACTTTCCAATGAATCTAGTTGCCCACAAAGTAGGACCAGCGATTGCATCTGGGAATTCAATCGTATTAAAACCGGCATTACAAACACCTCTTTCCGCTTTATATATTGCTGATCTTTTTAAAGAAGCTGGATTACCTGATGGAATATTGAATGTGGTAACTGGCCCGGGTTCTGTTGTGGGGGAGGCAATAATAAAAGATGATCGAGTGCAAATGATTACCTTTACGGGAAGTCCCGCGGTTGGAATCGGGATCCGCAATAAAGCCGGTTTAAAGAAAACCACTTTAGAGCTGGGGTCAAACGCAGCGGTTATTTTAGATAAAGATACAAATATCGATGAAGTCATTGACCGTTGTATTATTGGTGCATTTTCAAACCAAGGGCAGGTTTGCATTTCCTTACAACGTGTTTATGCCCATGAAGAGGTATATGATCAATATGTTGAGAAGTTAGTAGAAGCGGCCAAGAAATTAAAAATCGGAGATCCATTAGATCCGGAAACTTTCATTTCCTCGTTAATTTCAAAGAAAGAAACGGAACGTGCAGTAAGCTGGATTGAAGAAGCAAAACAAAACGGGGCAGTGGTTTTGGCTGGTGGGAAACTAACCGATGGAATCTTAGAGCCGACGGTAATTGTGAATGTCGATCCGCTCCTAAAAGTATCCTGCCAGGAGGTATTTGCTCCAGTTGTGATTGTTAATAAAGTAAAATCAGTTGAAGAAGCAATTGGATACGTAAACAATTCAAGATACGGTCTGCAGGCCGGTATTTATACAAAAAATATTGATCATGCTCTATTAGCAAGTGAGATGCTCGAAGTAGGGGCTGTTATTATCAACGATATTCCAACTTTCCGAGTGGACCAAATGCCATATGGCGGTGTAAAAGAAAGTGGTACAGGTCGTGAAGGGATTAAATATGCAGTTGAGGAAATGACAGAATTAAAATTAGTTGTCTGGACCAAAGGAGAAAAGTGATGAGTTCCTATAAAATTGCTGTAATTCCTGGAGATGGGATTGGACCTGAAGTTCTACAGGAAGGCGTTAAAGTATTAAATAAAATTGCCGAATTGGATTCTTCGCTTCAATTCGAATACACCTATTTCCCGTGGGGCTGTGAGTACTACACGAAGCATGGTGTAATGATGGATCCAGACGGTATGGAAAAACTAAAAAACTTTGATGCGATTTTTCTAGGTGCTGTTGGTTATCCGGGTGTACCGGATCATATCTCATTATGGGATTTACTATTAAAAATAAGAAAAGGCTTTGATCAGTATATTAATATCCGTCCAATAAAGTTAATTAAAGGTGCCGTATGTCCGTTGAAGGGTGTCAATGCTGATGATGTGGACATGCTGTTTATCCGGGAAAATAGTGAAGGTGAATATGCAGGGGCAGGGGATTGGTTATTTAAAGGCTCAGATAACGAAGTGGTATTGCAAACTGGGGTGTTTTCCCGTAAAGGTACAGAACGCGTTATCCGCTATGCGTTTGAAACGGCAAGGCGAGAAAGAAAATCGTTAACAAGTATTAGTAAGGGGAACGCCTTAAATTATTCAATGGTTTTTTGGGATCAGGTTTTTGAAGAGGTAAGCAAGGAGTATCCAGATGTAAAAATAGCATCCTATCTAGTGGACGCAGCGGCAATGCTTATGATTACCGATCCCAAGCGATTTGAAGTCGTAGTAACCTCTAATTTATTTGGAGATATTTTAACCGATTTAGGTGCAGCTTTGGCCGGGGGAATTGGGCTTGCTGCTGGGGCAAATATTAATCCGGAAAAATTATATCCTTCGATGTTTGAACCGATTCATGGATCTGCTCCCGATATTGCCGGAAAAGGTCTTGCCAATCCTTTAGCAACGATTTGGTCGGCCAGCCAGCTGCTCGACTTTCTAGGATACGATAAATACGGAAAATTAGTTCTCGACTCAATTGAGGAACTGCTTGTCGAGGCTAAGGTGTTAACACCAGATATGAAAGGAACAGCATCAACATCGGAAGTTGGAGACCGTGTGATTGAGATTATCCATTCACTTGTTTCATTAAAAGCCTAGTTAATAATAGGGCTTGATTATTCGTTAGAGCCTAGTGTTATCCCCTTCTTACTTCTCTTTGAGTGAGAAGGGGAAATCTCGAACTAATTATCTGAAAATAAAGTGAATTATTTCTCGGGATAAATGAAAACGCCTACAATTAGTGGGCTGAAACTCTTTTAAAATTTACATTAGAAGGGATTTTTGCTAATGAAGAAGTGGATTGCATTGCTTACCATCTTGCCAGCAATTGGGTCATTAACGGTTGTTAATAAAGTTGAACCTTATATTTTAGGGTTACCGTTTATTGTATTTTGGTCTACGTTATGGCTAATCCTGACATCGGTCTGTCTATTGGTATGTAACGTCATTTATGATCGAAAGGAGCAAAATAATGAATAGCTCCATTTTTATCATAGGTTTAACGCTGGCCTTCGCTATTTACCTAGGGATAAGAGCACGAAAAGGGCGGGAGATGAAGCTCGAACAGTGGGCGGTTGCTGAGAGAAACTTTGGTTCACTAATTATGTTTGTGTTAATGGCTGGAGAAATGTTTTCCACATTCGTTTTCTTAGGTGCAAGCGGTGGAGCCTACCGGATGGGCGGGCCTACGATTTATGTATTTTGTGCCCTTACCTATGTGATTCCTTTTTGGATCCTGCCTCCAATTTGGCGCTATGCTAAAAAAAACAATCTCATTACCCAATCAGATTTTTTTGCCCAAAAATATCAAAGTAAGAATTTAGGGTTACTTGTAGCAATAATCGGTGTTATTTCGATGGTCCCATATATTGTTTTACAGCTGAAAGGATTTCAGATTATTGTTTCTGAAGCATCGTACGGAGCAATCCCTCCGAAAATAGCGGTTTGGATTGGCTTAATTGCAGTAACGATTTTCGTCTATATCTCTGGAATCCATGGTTCTGCTTGGACAGCGGTTTTAAAAGATATTCTTATGCTTACTGTTATTCTGTTTTTGGGATTCTATTTGCCATATCATTACTATGGTGGAATCCATCCAATGTTTGAGACTTTAGAGAGAGTCAAGCCGGGATTCCTTTTAATGCCTGATAAAGGGTTAAGTATTTCTTGGTATGTTTCTATCTGTATGACGATTGCATTGGGTCAGTATATGTGGCCGCACTGCTTTGGCGCAAGCTTATCTTCGAAGAGTGAAACTGCCTTAAGAAAAAACACTGCGATATTACCTTTATATCAAATCGTTCTTGTATTTATCCTATTTATTGGTTTTACAGCAGTACTGCAAATTCCAAATTTGGAAGGGACAGCCTCAGATCTTGCATTGTTTAAAATTGCTAAAGAATCACTGCCCCCATGGTTTATTGGCGTGATTGGAGCAGCAGGATTACTTGCAGCTCTCATTCCTTGTTCGTTGTTGATTCTAACTGCATCAACAATTCTTTCAAAAAACATATTTAAACATTTTAAGCCGAACACATCTGATCAGAAGCTGGCAAAATTAACGCGCATCTTTGTTCCGCTTCTTGCATTAATTTCCTTGTTCTTTACATTTTATGGAGGGAATACAATGATCGCCCTGCTGACTATGGCTTATAGCTTTGTTCTACAACTCTTCCCGCCGCTTGCTTTCAGTTTAATGAAGAAGAATCCAGTTAGTAAAATTGGGGCTTCTATTGGGATGATTGTTGGAGTGGCAATTGTTGCATATCAAACCCTAGAAGGTACAACCATGGCCACGATGTTTCCAAGTGCACCGCATTTCATTCAGGATTTAGACATTGGTGTAGTAGCTATTACGGTCAATACAGTTGTTATGCTTGCCTTTAGCTTATTTACAAAGAAGGTTTCTATTATCCAAGAAGAGCCAATCGGCCAAGCTAGTAATCTATAAAAACACAGCCGCTATCCCATGAAGTTTTCAGGCTTCATGGGATAGTATTTTGAAATAAATTTCATATTTAAAAAAAATATAGAAATTAGGGTGTTCATATGAATCAGTTTCAGATTCTTGTTGAAAAAAATGTACCATGTAAGATGAGAGATGGTGTTGTCCTTTATGCAGATATTTATCGTCAAAATAGGGAAGGAACCTTTCCTGTTCTATTGACCCGGCTTCCGTACAGTAAGGATTTGCCGCATTATTCGCATCGGTATCTTGACACAAACCGCCTTGTTGAAAATGGATTTGTGGTGATTATTCAAGACGTGAGAGGACGCTTTCAGTCGGGAGGGGAATTTCAATCGTTTAGACAGGAAGGAAATGATGGTTATGATACGGTGGAATGGGCTGCATCACTGCCGTATTCGACAGGGAAAGTTGGGATGTTTGGTATGTCTTATTATGGATATACCCAGCTGATGGCTGCATCGAAAAAGCCTCCGCACTTAGCTGCCATATTTCCGGCGATGACATTGAATGACCAAAGAAACGGTGCTTTATACCGAAACGGTGTTTATCAGCTTGGATTTTCAGAAACCTGGACACTCGAATCTATTGCCCCTGATTTATTGAAACGGAAATATAAAAATCCAGAGGAAAGAATAGAGGCATTAAAAAATCTTGGGGGTTATCTCGATGGGTTGGCAGAACTTTACCATTTTTCTCCGATTAATCAGTGGCCGCCTTTAAGGGAACTTGGTGTTGCTGATTACTTTTTTGAGGAATTACACCATTCAATTGAAGATGATGAGTACTGGAAGGAATCAAGTATTGCAGATAAGTATGAAGATTTGCAGGTTCCAGCTTTCCACTTAGGGGGCTGGTATGATTGTTTTATTGGCCCAACGTTAACCAATTACGTGGAAATGGCTAAAACTGGGCAGCATCAAAAATTGATTGTCGGGCCATGGGGACATGGATATTTTTCATCTGTACAAGGAGAGTGCTCCTTTGGTATCCAAGCTTCCGGGGACTCGATCAATTTAGAAGAGAACATTACGGATCTCCACATTAACTGGTTTAATCACTGGTTATTAGGGATAGAAAACAAAGTCATAACGGAGGCACCCGTTAAAATTTTTGTTATGGGAATTAATCGATGGCGGGATGAAATGGCATGGCCGCTTGAACGAACACAATATACTAATTTATATTTGCATAGCAAGGGCCATGCCAATACGAAACAGGGAGATGGTCATCTGTCAGTAATAAAGCCTGAAGATGAGCACGTGGATACTTTTACATATGATCCAAAAGATCCTGTGCCGACGAAAGGAGGGGGGACATTATTTGCTGGTCCGCTGACAATGGGGCCATTTGACCAAGGTGAGATTGAAGAACGAGAGGATGTACTTGTTTATTCGACTGAACCATTAACCAAAGCCGCAGAAGTGACAGGGCCAGTGAAGGTGAAGTTATGGGCTGCAACAGATGCTAAGGATACAGATTTCACAGCAAAGCTCATCGATACCGCTCCCGATGGCAAAGCTATAAATTTAGCTGAAGGGATCGTCAATGCAAAGTACCGGAACGGATACTATCCTGAACAGGAATTAACCGGAGAAGTGGCTGAATATGAAATTGACCTTTGGGCAACTAGTAATGTGTTCCTTCCGGGCCATCGAATCACACTAGAAATTTCCTCAAGCAGCTTTCCGCAATACCTTCCTAATCCCAATACCGGAAGCTCCTTGATTGAGAGCGATCGAACAATAAAAGCAAAGCAAACCATTTATCACAACAAACAGTATCCTTCACACATTATTCTGCCAATTATTCCAGTGACAGAACACAAGGATAGTACTGATAGGATTGGCTGAAAAGGTGAAATAGGCCTGGTTCATATTTTGAACCAGGCCTTCAGCCTATTCTTATTTTTCAAAAATAGAATTGGATAGTAGTCGGAACAAGTAATCGGTATGATCACGGAAGCCCGCTTCTAATCCGATTAGGGTTACGTCTTTAGCTTGCTCTTTAACAATGACAGCCTGACCTTTGGCGGCAGAATTACCTGCCCAGTTTCCTGCATAGTAGCAATCAAAAAGTGCTTGGGTAATCCAGGCGTTTTTTGTGTGTCTTCTATAACAACATCAATACTTAATAAATTTTTTTATAATTGGATTACAAATGCAACAAAGTTAACTGATACTCATATGATATAAAATAAATTTCTTTGAAAGAGGTGTGAAGATTGACTCATCATATTACAACTGGTCCACATCCGGGACAACATGGGGGGTGTATGGCTCAATATAACCACTCCACTCTTAGCCATAATCCCCATCACCACAGTTCCCAGCCTAATCACTTAAACCCTTATATACAGCAACCTATTTCAAGTCAGGGGATCTATCCGGCTACTTCCTGGAGACCGACAGGACCTTCATTTCCTTTTTGGTATTAAATCGTAAAGAGTGTGTTGGACAAGCCTTTTTACAATCATCTACGTAAAACTGAATTTTGCTTATAGGGCAGGCTTTGCATTTTAGAGAAACTGTTAAAAAGCCTGGTTCATATTTTGAACCAAGCCTTCAGCCTATTCTTATTTTTCAAAAATAGCATTGGATAATAATCGGAACAAGTAATCAGTATGATCACGGAAGCCTGCTTCTAATCCGATTAGGGTTACGTCTTTAGCTTGCTCTTTAACAATGACAGCCTGACCTTTGGCGGCAGAATTACCTGCCCAGTGTCCTGCTAGGAAGAGATCATCAGAGTTTGCGAGGGTTGCGACAACCTTATCATTGTCAGTCCCTGTGTACCAAACTGGACGATAAACGAAGCCAAGGTCATCCTGATTATAACCTGCAGTGAGACCACTTCCTTCATAATTGACCTTTACAATCCCATTGCTGTTAGAACCACCGGTATTAATGGTATCATCCGTAAGTCCAAGTGTTTTGGTTGCTTTAGACGCACCGGCCCCTACAGCCACGTATTTTCCACCATTGCTTACAAATGTAGTAAGATTAGTCTTAAACGAATCAAGCTGAGCAGTATTTTCGAAACCAAATTCTTTATTTGCAGCTGATAAGTTTGTAGAAATTAGACTTTCTGTACCGCTGTAAACAAATACATCAAATCCGTTAAGACCCTGCTCTGCCGCTTCTACTGGTGTTACTTCAGTCACATCAAAGCCAAGACGCTTAAGGGCAAGCTTTGTTCCACTATGAGATTGTTGTTTACCCATCCCGCCATCTTTAAGAATGGCTACCTTTAAGCTGGATAAAGTAACGGCATCCGCAGGAATCTTATCTGTGGATTCAACTTTCAGCCCGGCTGTTTTTACAGCTGCAGAAATGTTATTAGCCGCTGCGTCTGTATAGAAGTTACCCTTTGTGTCACGCTTTACAGCTGCCCCTTGCTGTAATAATGTATTAACGAGATTAATGGCTTTCACCGAGCTGTTTGGTAATAAGAATGGCCCCTTACCAATAACAGAACCTTGCTCCGTAACCTGATTCACTTTTGTTGATGTAACGTCAACCGAAGTTTGTGTCGGCACTGCTTCGAAACCCCAAAGTTCTGGCAGACTCCATGCTGAAATATCATACATAGCTGGTGTATCATTTGTAATGTCTTCGCCATCCCACAGCATCGTGTTAGCTAATCCTGCCTTAGCCTGATCCATTTTTACAATATAGGTTCCTTTAGGATAGGTTTTTCCATCCGCAGTAAAATCTTTTGATGCCTGTACTACTTCAATATCATTTTTCAGTAAATGATTAACGGCTTTATCTGTTACAGTTGGGTCCTTTTCATCAACAGGAAGGATATAAGCTTTCGGGAAGAAGCCGTCCTGATGGAAAGGATGGTCAAAGTTAATGCCGCGTTTAAACATTTCAATTTGATCAGCAATCATTGCTTGTTTATTTTCAGTAGCAAATTTCAGTGCACCCATGATGGCATCATACTGCCAGCGGACCCCATCCCAATCATTGGTCGGCGCTTCTAGTGTATGACCATAGGCCCCGTGGTACATTGCATACATAGGGGTGAAAATCGGCGGATAGTCATCCCAACCGGCGGAGTCATTACGCTGTGGAATATAGACACCTTCCATGCTCTTATAAAGATTGCCTTTAAAGTTAGGATTATCTTTCATGATATTTGCTTCCATTGCTTCAGCCTGTTTATAAGCCCATTTATTATATAAATCGTACTCATAGTTTGGATTATGCGGTGGTGTACATGGTTCAATTAAACCTTGTCGGTTTGGTGCGTAATTTTTTACATATCCATGTGTATCAAGGAATACCATCGGATTCCATTCTTTAATAAGCGCAACTGTTTCCTGTGTTTCCGGCTGAGATTGGGTGATGAAATCACGGTTTAAGTCGATTCCTTCCCCGTTGAAACGGGTAGCATTGACACGGCCGTCAGGGTTTTGGACCACATTAAAAATAAGAATGTTGTTTGCTAAGATATTTTTGGTCTCTTGGTCATTCTGAGTAGCGAATCGTTCGATTAATTGAAGGACCGCGTCACTTCCTACAAACTCTGTTCCATGGATAGAGCCGTTAATCATAATGGGCACTTTAAAATCCGGGTTAGCGGATATCCAATCCTGCGCCTTACCTGGATTTTTAAACATTTGTTTTCGTAAAGATTGTATTTTTCCAAACTTTCCTTGTGTGGTTGGATCAGCAATGGTTACAACATAAAGAGGGTTTCCATCTGCTGATGTTCCGCGGACTTCTACTTTCACACGGTTTGATTGTTTCTCAATAGTACTTAGCTTTGTGCCGATTTGCGAGAACTTTACAAAACCATAGTTTTCACTATTAAACTTGCTGGCTTCTTGTTCCTCGTATGTATTCACGTTTGTCCATTTTTGCCCCTCAGCAAAACCAGTTGTCCAAGGAATAGTAGAGACTAGACCCACAACCAACAAGCCGGCAGCCACTTTTCTCTGTTTGTTTTTCTTCACACTTACTTACCTCCTATTTGTGTATATTTATTATTTTTTGTGTATTTTACATACATTGTTATTCTATTATTTTATCAAGTAAAATAACAACCTACCTTTTTCCTAAATTTAGGAATAATTGAAAATTAAGGCAGGTAATTAGTAGGGAAAATTAATCTAATGATTCCCAAATAAATTGATACTTCTAAACTCTCTAATTGGGTATAACACAATAAATAACCGGCTATCATTCTTAGGGAGGTAAAATCATGAAATGGAAGGGAAGACGGGAAAGTTCAAATATCGAAGACCGCAGGGGAATGGGTGGCAAAACAATCATTGGCGGAGGTATAGGCAGTATCATTATTATTCTCCTCTTTACGCTTCTTGGCGGTAATCCCAGCAACTTAATCAATAATATGACAACAAACAATGGCGCTGATTCAAATACTCCATACCAAGAATCAGCCCAAGAAAAGGAACAAGCCGATTTTGTTTCAGTTGTCCTGGCTGATACAGAAGATATATGGTCTGAGGAATTCAAGAAAAGAGGACTCACTTATGAAAATCCTAAGCTAGTTTTATACACAGGCAGTGTCCAGTCAGCCTGTGGATCAGCTAGTGCAGCAGTAGGCCCGTTTTATTGTCCAGGTGATCATAAGCTTTACATTGATTTAAGTTTTTATCAGGAACTGAAAGACAAATTCAAAGCACCAGGTGACTTTGCGATGGCGTACGTAATAGCCCATGAGGTTGGCCACCATGTTCAAACACTGTTGCATTCTGGGGATCAGGTATCAGCAGCCGTTAAAAAAACAAACGACTATTCCGTTCGATTTGAATTGCAGGCTGACTACTTAGCGGGCGTTTGGGCCCACTATGCGGAAGGAAAAGGGTATCTCGAAAAGGGTGACATTGAAGAGGCTTTAAACGCAGCTAACGCTGTAGGTGATGATAATATCCAGAAAAAGGCACAGGGCTATGTGGTTCCGGAAAGTTTTACTCATGGAACCTCGGAGCAGCGGAAGCGCTGGTTTAATAAAGGCTTTAAAAACGGTACCATTGAAGGCGGAAACACCTTTAATACGGCCAACCTGTAATTGGAAATCTAGACCTCTCCATTATGTATGGAGGGGCTTTTTTGAATTAGGGGCATAAAATCTATAGTTTCTATTTAACTGAGTTTTTTGAAACACTGCCAATCATCTATTCGTCTAATAATTGTTTGAGGTATGTTTTTATACAGGAATTTTCCAGAAAAACGAGAATACATAGTTCATTACCATAAATCGGTTAAACCGCAAGGAGGTATTACCTTGTCCCTTGATCAAGTGAATCCAACCATTGAAAGAATAATAGAAAATATTGAAAAGGTTATGATTGGAAAACGGAATGTAGCAGAATTGAGTCTTGTAGCGCTGCTGGCTGGAGGACATGTGCTGCTCGAAGACGTCCCAGGTGTCGGGAAAACGATGATGGTTCGTGCCCTCGCCAAGTCAGTGAATGCAAATTTTAGAAGAATCCAATTTACCCCTGACCTCTTACCGTCAGACGTAACCGGAGTGTCTATTTATAATCCGAAAGAAATGGAATTTCAATATCGGCCGGGTCCCCTGATGGGAAACATTATTCTAGCCGATGAAATCAACCGGACATCACCTAAAACCCAATCAGCTCTCTTAGAAGGGATGGAAGAAGCGAGCGTTACCATCGATGGGGTGACCCATAAATTGAACCGGCCATTTTTTGTGATGGCTACTCAAAATCCGATTGAATATGAGGGGACTTATCCGCTTCCTGAGGCGCAGCTGGATCGTTTCCTGCTAAAAATGAAAATGGGCTATCCGGATTTACAAGAGGAGATGGAAGTTCTCAACCGCGCCCAAAAGGTGCCGCCGATCGAAGAGCTTACACCAGTGATTGACCTCGAAGGCTTAATTGCTCTACAAAATGAGATTAAAAATGTTTTCGTCGATGATACGATCAAACGCTACATCGTCGATATTGTCAACCGAACAAGAGGGCATGGCAGTGTTTATCTGGGGGCAAGTCCAAGGGGATCGATTGCCCTAATGAAAGCAGCCCAGGCCTATGCGTTTATGAACAATCGTGAATATGTCCTGCCGGATGATATCCAATATTTAGCCGCTTTTGTCTTATCACATCGGATTATTTTAAAGTCAGAGGCAAAATTTGAGGGAATTTCTGCAGAGGAAATTGTCAACCGAGTGGTTTCGAGAGTACCTGTACCGGTTCAAAGGCTAGTGAAATAATCATGAAAAAACGATGGATTCTGTTAAGAAAGGTATGGAAATTCATTCTCTTGCTTATTCTCATTCTCCTCACTTTTTCATATGCCATGTTCGAAGGAGGATTTGTCAGCTGGTTTTTATTTTATAGCTTTTTGCCATTTGCTCTTTACTGTATGGCCTTATCCTTTTATTCCTTAAATGAACTAGAAATCACGAGGATTTTGCCAAAAACTGATTTTAATGCTGGCGAAACATTAAAGGTGACGGTAAAGGTGAAGCGGTCCAATGCCTTTCCCTTATTTTTTCTGCTCATCGAAGATCATGTAAATGAACCGCTAAAATCAGCCCAACAAAAAAAGAAAACAAAGAGCCTCATCCTGCCGGGGGTGAAAAAGGAATTTTCTTATGAATACATGATCGAGGAACTGCCGCGCGGTGAACATTTTTTTAATTCTTTTACGATTAAAATTGGCGATCCGCTAGGCTTATTTGAAAAAGATAAGACGTTTGTTCAAGAAGGGAAAATTATGGTTTACCCTGCCTATTCCGAGCTGTTCTACCAGCCATTTGAAAACCAATATGACCAAGGCCTTACGGCATCAAGAGAACGAGTCCAGCGCGATACTTCCATGGCAGTTGGGGTTCGGGATTACCAGCCGGGGGACCGTTTCTCGTGGATTAATTGGAAAGCATCAGCAAAGCGTAATGAAATCATGACAAAGGAATTTGAACAGCGGCATTCACATGATGTTTTTGTATTAATGGACTGTGTTCCAGAGCGGTGTTTTGAAGCTGTTGTGTCCTATACAGCTTCGCTTGTTCGAGCGGTGTTAAAGAAGGGGGCACAGACAGGCCTTTTAACCTATAGTAAGGATCGGGCATACTTTCCCATTAACGGTGGGGAAGCACAGCTTAGGCAGCTCTTCTATCATCTGGCAAAAGTGGAGGCAAAAAGTATAAGGTCGTTTGATAAAGTGATTGAAACAGAGATGCTGTTTATCCAACAATCCGTTTCCTTCATCCTGATCACAGCACAGTTGACAAAATCGTTACTCGAAAAGGCTAGTCTTTTGGGGCAAAGAAAAGGTTCGATTACCCTTTTTCTTATCAAGGGTCATAAGGA
Organism: Neobacillus drentensis; assembly: GCF_021560175.1. Classification (GTDB taxonomy): domain Bacteria; phylum Bacillota; class Bacilli; order Bacillales; family Cytobacillaceae; genus Neobacillus; species Neobacillus drentensis_A. The sequence goes on from NZ_CP091110.1 coordinate 372,209, forward strand.
AACAGCATCAGACAATGAACGCTCTTTGATTTCGCTTGCCAGTGCCCGTGGGATCCGAATCATCATGGTGAATGAGGGAGAACAAAGGACAGCCTTTTCGGAGGTGAGTTTCCGGATATGAAAAAGGATAGTCCGTCCTTTCTTTTATACGTGTTCAGCTTTTTTCTGTTATGGGAATGGCTTCGTCCAATCAAGCAATTAACCGATACTAGTAATATGGGGATCTTTATTGTTTTTTTAATCATTTCTTTTACAGCATCCTTCCTGAATATCAAAGTAATTTGGCAAACGCTTCTGATGCTCAATTTTATTCTCTTTTCCATCCACCATCTTCACTATGAGGGAGGACTTTTAAATCTCAGCTGGTTATCATCCTTCATCAGGGATTGTAAGGATAATATCCGCTTGCTTCTCAGCAGACAATGGTACGACCTTTCCAATGAATTCCGGACCCTGTTGTTTTTTCTCCTGTTAGCCCTAATGGTGTACTTAATTAATTACTGGCTCTTAAGAAGGCAGCGGATCTTTATTTTTTTCTTTATGACCTTAGTATTTATAACCGTATTGGATACGTTTACTGCCTATAGTGCCAAAAATGCCATTATTCGGACGGTCGTGGCGGGGTTCGCGGTTATGGGGATGCTGACCTTTTATCGAATTAACCAAAAAGAGAAGGTTGATTATGACGCAGCATCGATTCGAAAATGGATGATTCCTCTATCAGTAATGATAGTTGTGAGTGTTTTGGTGGGAATGGCTGCACCAAAAGCAGCGCCAATCTGGCCTGATCCCGTTCCATACCTAACAGCTAAAAACGATAAGTCAGGAACCTCAAGTCCTAAAGCAGGCTTGCACCGAATCGGATATAGTACAGATGATCAGGCCTTAGGGGGTCCGTTTGTTGGTGATGACAGGGCTGTTTTTGCTTATGAAGGTAATGGAGAGAATTATTGGAAGATGGAAACGAAAGATATGTATACAGGAAAGGGCTGGATTGCCTCAGGGGTAACATTTAGCTCTTTTAAAAAAGACGATCTGATTCCCATTTATTCCATTCCCGCTGAAGTGGAAAGAATAAAGGGAACGGCACGTGTGATTTTGAACGGCAGCTATAAATTTAATACGATCATGTATCCAGCAGGTGTTACGAAGATCCTATCCATACAGCCTTCTAACCAAAATTCAAATCAGTTTTTGGTTGATGGGAACAACGGGAAAATTAGCTTTGTTACCAACGATCAACAACCTGTAGTTCCGCAAACGTTTATGGTTGAATTTGATATCCCTAAATATAAAGCTTCAGAATTAATGAAGACAACCGCGTTTCCTGTTGAAATGAACAGGGCCTATTATGAGAAATATACGATGCTGCCAACTAATTTGCCGCCGCGGGTAAAAGAATTGACAGAAGAGATTACAAAGGGAAAGACGAACTGGTACGACAAGGCAAAGGCAGTTGAACAATATTTTGGGAATTCCGGTTATCTCTATGATCAGAAAAAAGTGGCTATGCCTGGTGAGAAGGATGATTATGTTGATCAATTCTTGTTTGAAACAAAAAGGGGCTACTGTGATAACTTTTCCACTTCTATGGCGGTCATGCTGAGAACGATCGGTATTCCTACACGCTGGGTAAAGGGCTACACTGGCGGTGAGTTTCAGGCGTATAATGATGAGGGTTCCTCTAAGCTCTTCTATGAAGTGACGAATAATAATGCCCATTCATGGGTGGAAGTTTTTTTGCCGAATTTAGGCTGGGTGCCTTTTGAGCCGACAATTGGTTTTTCGAATGAACTTACTATTAATCATGATAGTAAAGACAATGCTGTGGTAAATAGCCAGCCAATCACACAGCCGTCCGTGAAAAAATCTGAGAAGGAAGAAAAAAAGCCGCAAACGACAAAGAGGGTTTCTAACCCATCAACAGGGATAAAAACGGTCGTTAACGAGGTGAAACTGCATGGGGGGCGGATTCTATTTAGCATGCTTCTCCTAGCGGGAGCGGCGTTCCTCCTTTACCGTTGGCGCGGGCGGTGGGTTCCATATTTAATCTTATTCTTATATCGGTTCAAGAAAAAGGATGAAAATATTGGCTCTGCGTATCTGCTTTTATTAATTCAATTAGAACGGTATGGACTTAAGCGAAAAGAAAATCAAACACTCCGCAGTTACGCGCGTTATATTGATACGTTTTTTGCAACCAGAGAAATGACCCGTATAACCGCCCGCTATGAACAATATCTTTATCACCAGAGTCTTCCAAAAGGGACTTGGAAAGAAACGCGTGAATTGTGGGAAAATTTAATTAAAAGGACAATCGCTTGACCGGAAAAACGCCTTATTGTTACAATAAGTCTTAATTCAATGTCTAGCTCCAGGCGCCATCGGCTCGAGGTCACAAGTCAATCCGTCATGAAGGTGAAAACCAACCTTCCTGCCGGCTCGTCTTGTGCTTGTCGCCGATAAACAGGCGCCTTGCGCTTTTCTAATAGGGTATGAATACCTTCATATATCCTCGAAAATAGGGTTCGAGAGTCTCTACCGGGCTGCCGTAAATGGCCTGACTATGAAGGCGGAATTTTTTTAGTGATACTTTTGCGAGATAACTAGAATTCTGCCTTCCTGTTTATGTTGGGAGGAGAATTCTAGTTTTTTTTATTTTTCCGCTTAATTGTATAAGCTAGTATTATTATTTAGAAATTGAGGGGTGGCTATTTTGACGGAGAAGCAAGATTTAATTGTTGTATTAGATTTCGGAAGCCAATATAATCAGCTGATTACACGGAGAATACGTGAATTTGGTGTGTACAGTGAACTGCATCCGCATACGATTACAGCGGAGGAAATTCGTAAAATGAATCCAAAGGGGATTATCTTTTCTGGTGGTCCAAACAGTGTCTATGATGAGAATTCGTTCCGCTGTGACGAGGCGATTTTCGAAATGGGTCTGCCAATACTAGGGATTTGTTACGGAATGCAGTTAATGACTGTCCACTTTAACGGGAAAGTTGAAAAAGCGCAGCAGCGTGAGTATGGCAAGGCAACCATGGTCCTTGAACATCCAACTACTTTATTTGCCGATCTGCCTAGTGAGCAGACTGTTTGGATGAGCCATGGGGACCTAGTAGTGGAAGCACCAGAAGGCTTTACCGTTAATGGTACAAGCCCATCTTGTCCAATATCAGCGATGAGTGATGAGAATCGTAAACTTTATGCGGTTCAATTTCATCCTGAGGTACGTCATTCTGTTTATGGAAATGAATTGCTCAAGAATTTTGTGTTTAAAGTTTGTGAGTGCACTGGGAATTGGTCCATGGAAAACTTTATTGAGACGGAAATGGCGAAGATTCGTGAAACAGTTGGTGACAAAAAAGTTCTTTGTGCACTTAGCGGCGGAGTCGATTCTTCCGTTGTGGCTGTGTTAATTCATAAAGCGATTGGCGATCAATTAACCTGTATCTTTGTCGACCACGGGCTGCTTCGTAAAAATGAGGCGGAGAGTGTTATGAAGACCTTCTCTGAAGGCTTCCATATGAACGTCATTAAAATCGATGCAAAGGAACGATTCCTTTCAAAATTAGAGGGCGTTTCAGATCCGGAGAAAAAGCGAAAAATTATCGGCAATGAATTTATTTATGTGTTTGATGATGAAGCAACAAAACTTGAAGGAATCGAGTTTTTAGCGCAAGGTACCCTTTATACGGATATCATTGAAAGTGGAACAGCAACAGCACAAACCATTAAATCGCATCACAATGTTGGCGGTCTTCCAGAGGACATGCAATTTAAATTAATCGAACCGCTCAATACTTTATTTAAGGATGAGGTTCGTGCCTTAGGTACGGAACTAGGCATTCCTGATGATATTGTTTGGCGTCAGCCATTCCCTGGTCCTGGTCTTGGAATTCGGGTGTTAGGAGCCATCTCAGACGATAAGCTTGAAATTGTCCGTGAATCGGATTGGATTTTACGCGAAGAGATTAAAAAGGCGGGGCTTGACCGCGAAATTTGGCAATACTTCACCGTTCTGCCGGATATCCGCAGTGTAGGTGTTATGGGGGATGCTAGGACCTATGATTATACAATTGGGATCCGCGCGGTAACATCCATTGATGGGATGACATCCGATTGGGCACGTATTCCATGGGATGTATTAGAATTAATCTCCACTAGGATTGTTAACGAGGTGGCACACGTAAACCGAGTGGTTTATGATATTACCAGCAAGCCGCCTGCAACAATTGAATGGGAGTAAACTAAAAAGCGGATTGGCCTTGATTAAGGGCAAAAGTATAAGACGAGCCGGATAAAAGGCTCGTCTTTTTTGTTAACTACAGAGGAATAGAAACACGGAAGGTCATAGTGATTATGTCGAATTATGTTGCTTTATGATGAAAATTGGTATTAATAAACAAAAATACGAACGATGATATTTTTTTTTATCTTATCGTTCGTATTTTTTATTTACAACTTTCGACTTTCTTGTTAAAATAAAAAAGGAATTAAGAGAACAATAATTGCATCGTATAATCTTGGGAATATGGCCCAGAAGTTTCTACCGAGCCACCGTAAATGGCTTGACTACGAGGCAGTGTTTAATAAAGAGGCATTCTTTTCCTCTAGTTATTGCACATGCCTATAGTCATGCTCCGGTAGAATATGCCGGAGCATTTTTTTGCATAATAAAGGAAAGAGTTATAGGGGGAAAAGAAAATGCAGAAATACTTTGAGTTTGAGAAACATGGCACCAATTATCGCCGTGAATTTATCGGAGGATTAACTACCTTCTTAGCAATGGCTTATATTTTAGTAGTTAACCCATTAACGTTATCGCTAGCATCTATAAAAGATTATCCAGATGCATTAAGAATGGATTATGGAGCAGTATTTGTGGCGACAGCCCTCGCATCTGCCCTTGGGTCGATCGTAATGGGTCTACTTGGGAAGTATCCACTGGCATTAGCGCCGGGTATGGGTTTAAATGCTTTCTTTGCTTATACTGTTGTTTTAGGAAGCGGTATTCCTTGGCAGCATGCACTCGGTGCAGTTTTAATTTCCGGAATCTTTTTCTTATTATTAACACTTACAGGTCTACGTGAAAAAATTATTAACGCCATACCAGTTGATCTAAAACATGCAGTTGGGGCAGGTATTGGTTTGTTTATTACCTTTGTCGGCTTACAAGATGCGAAGATTATTGTTAATAATGATGCAACACTTGTTGGTTTAGGAGATTTAACTTCAGGTCCTACACTTTTAGCTATTTTTGGGATTATTATAACAGTCATTTTGATGACAAGAGGCATTAATGGGGCTGTTTTCTATGGTATGGTTATCACTGCTATTGTGGGTATGATTTTTGGTGAGATTAAGATGCCGACTAAAGTGGTAGACACTGTTCCAAGTTTAGCGCCTACGTTTGGTGCAGCTTTTTCTTCCTTTAGTGACAGTTCGTTTTATACGACATCCATGCTTGGCATTATCTTAACGTTCTTGTTTGTTGACTTCTTTGATAATGCAGGTACGCTTGTAGCGGTAGCAAACCAAGCAGGAATTATGAAAGACAATAAGCTGCCACGTGCCGGCCGCGCGTTAATTTCAGATTCAATTGCGTCAACTGTTGGGGCAATTTTGGGTACTTCCACTACAACATCGTACATTGAGTCATCTGCAGGTGTTGCTGCTGGAGCAAGAACAGGATTTGCATCGTTAGTAACTGCTGGACTATTTATCTTATCAATCTTTTTCTTTCCGTTATTATCAGTGGTTACATCATCTGTAACAGCACCAGCTTTAATCATTGTTGGGGTATTAATGGTATCGTCATTAGGAAATATTGATTGGAAAAGGTTTGAAATTGCCGTTCCTGCTTTCTTAACGATGATTGCAATGCCATTGTCATACAGTATTGCGACCGGGATTGCAGTAGGGTTTATTTTCTACCCGATTACAATGATTGTAAAGGGACGCATAAAAGAGATTAACCCAATCATGTACTTATTCTTTGTAATCTTTGTTTTATATTTTATCTTCAAATAAATCAAAACTTCCGAGGGAACTGTAATTAAAACAGTTCTCTTTTTTTAGGTAGACATAATTTTGTCGAACAATGTCGTTGACTTCCATCATCACCTCTTTTAACATGAAAATATTAATGGTAAAATTGGTAGACTGGAGGTGAGGGTTTGGCAAACTTACGAATTGATAAGGTGTTAAATAACAATGTACTTATTGCTGAACATCCTTCTTATGAAGAAGTCGTTTTAATTGGCAAAGGCATCGGGTTTAATCGCAAACGAGGCGACTATATAGAAACAGAAACGGTTGAAAAGCTTTTTGTTCTGAGGGATGAAAAAGAGCAGGAAAATTATATTAAGTTACTGCCATTTATTGATACGGACTATCTAGAAGTCATCATTTCTGCGATTGATTTGATTAAACAGCGGACACGCACAGATCTAAATGAACATATTCATGTGGCCCTCACTGACCATTTAATGTTTGCTCTAACAAGAGCATCAAAAGGAATGGAAATGAGGAATCCATTTTTAGTTGAAACAAAGGCACTTTATCGCCATGAATATGAAATCGCTTCAACTGTGGTAGAATACATCGGTGAAAGAACAGGAATACACCTTCCCGTAGGTGAGATCGGATTTATTGCCTTGCACATCCATAGTGCACTGACCAATAAAGATTTATCGGATGTAAATCAACATTCTCAGCTTGTCAGCCGATTGGTTGAGATGGTAGAGGATCAATTTGATATTGAAATAGATAAAGAAAGTATTGATTACATGAGGCTTGTCCGTCATCTACGCTTCGCTATCGAACGCGTGGTAAAGGCGGAAAAAGTAGAAGAACCAGAAAAAATTGCAAACCTATTGAAAGTTGAATATCCAGTGTGTTATAATCTCTCATGGAAGCTCATTAAAGTGATGCAGCAAACATTAAAAAAGAAGGTCTTTGATGCAGAAGCCGTCTATCTGACGATGCATTTGCAAAGACTTCAAAACAAATTTAAATAGCACTTATTATTTTTTACGTGTTACTGATTCGATCAGGCATGAGTGAAAAGTATTAATTAAAATGAAGTTTTTAGGGTATTCTAAACCTAAACTTTATTTTAATAGTACTCTTTTGCTCATGCCTTTTTTGTTGTTTTTTTATCTAATGTGTAACCGCTTTATGAGCTAAAAAATTCAGGAGGTCATTGATATGAAAAACGCTTTTGGTACTTTACAAAAAGTCGGTAAAGCACTAATGTTGCCGGTTGCGCTATTACCAGCTGCCGGAATCTTGCTCGCGTTAGGTGCAGCTTTGGTGAATCCGGCATTACTAAACCTAGCGCCTTGGCTAGATAATAGTGGGGTTGCAATGGTTGCAGCTGTTATGAAAAATGCCGGGGATATTGTTTTTGGTAACTTACCGTTGTTATTTGCGGTTGGTGTTGCGGTTGGTTTGGCCGGCGGAGAAGGAACAGCTGGTTTAGCCGCGATTATCGGTTACTTAATCATGAACGTAACAATGGGTACTGTTTTAGGTCTTGATGCAAAGTCGATTAACGGAACAAGCCATGTTAGTGTTCTTGGTATTCCAACTCTTCAAACAGGAGTATTCGGCGGGATTATCGTTGGTATTCTAGCTTCTTCTATGTACAACAGGTTTTTTGAAATTGAACTTCCGTCCTATTTAGGATTTTTTGCAGGAAAACGTTTCGTTCCAATTATCACTGCTGGTTTAGCAATTATTCTTGGTTTACTTATGTTGGTGATTTGGCCGCCAATTCAGTCTGGATTAAATGCATTCTCGAACAACATGGTAAATGCCAACCTAACTCTATCTGCTTTTATTTTCGGGGTTATTGAACGTGCATTAATTCCATTCGGGCTACATCATATTTTCTATTCACCATTCTGGTTTGAGTTCGGATCCTATACTACAAAAGCCGGTCAAGTTGTTCATGGTGACCAACGGATCTTTATGGCTCAAATTTCAGACCACGTGAAAAATCTTACTGCTGGTACATTTATGACTGGTAAATTCCCATTCATGATGTTTGGTTTACCGGCTGCTGCATTAGCGATTTATCATGAAGCAAAACCAGAAAAGAAAGTATTTGTTGGTGGTTTGATGGCGTCTGCAGGTCTAACAGCTTTCTTAACTGGTATTACTGAACCAATTGAGTTCTCATTCCTTTTCGTTGCACCAGTTTTGTTTGGTATCCATGCTATTTTTGCTGGTTTATCATTTATGGTCATGCATTTATTAAATGTAAAAATCGGGATGACATTCTCCGGTGGTTTAATTGACTATATTCTATTTGGTTTAATCAATCCACAGACACATGCGTGGCTTGTAATTCCGGTTGGTCTTGTGTTTGCGGTTATTTACTACTTTGGTTTCCGGTTTGCGATTCGTAAGTTTGATTTAAAAACACCAGGTCGTGAGTTAGAAGAGGAAGAAGGACAACGAACAACAGGAAAAGCTGCTGGAGGCGATTTAGCTTCTAATATTTTAGATGCTATGGGCGGCAGGGATAATATCGCAAATCTTGATGCGTGTATTACACGTCTTCGTGTTTCGGTAAAAGATATTAAAAATGTAAATAAAGATGAATTAAAACGCCTTGGTGCTGCAGGTGTGCTTGAGGTAGGTAACAATATTCAAGCAATCTTTGGCCCGCGTTCTGAAACGATTAAAGGACAAATGAAAGATATTATGTCAGGGAAACGCCCTCGTGCAGCGGCGCCAGAACAACAGCAGACTCAGTCAACAACAACTACTGATGTAATGCAAGCTGCACGTCAAAATGAAGTATTTGCTGCACCATTAAAAGGGGAAATTAAGCAGATTACCGAAGTTCCTGACCAAGTATTTGCTGGTAAGATGATGGGTGATGGTTTTGCAATTGTACCTTCAGAAGGTATGGTAGTATCGCCTGTAAACGGTAAGATTGTTAATTTGTTCCCAACTAAACATGCGATTGGAATCCTCTCAGATACAGGACGTGAGATCCTTATCCATGTGGGTATTGATACGGTTAACCTAAAAGGTCAAGGTTTTGAAACACTGGTAACAGAAAATGAAATTATTGAGCAAGGTCAACCGCTCTTGAAGTTCGATATTAATTATATAAAAGAACATGCAACTTCAACGATTACTCCGATTGTCTTCACGAACTTAGCCGAAGGCGAAAAAGTGGTACTTGAGAAGTCAGGTCAAGTTAATATCAAGCAAGAAGGAATTGTTAAGATTACAAAGTAAGTTTTACTAAGAAGCCGGCCTAATGGTCGGCTTCTTTCTATAATATATATGCTTCCAGGCTGGTTAGAAGATAGGGTTGATAGGAGAAAAAGTGAAAATTAGTATTGACCAATACGGAGGATGATGGTATTATATTTTAGCGGTCGTTGAAAGACGTTAACAACATAACGTTGAAAAAGAAGTTGTTGACTTTGAATAAACGACATGGTATATTAATAGAGTTGCTTCTTACGGAAGTGATTTTAGAAATTGTTCTTTGAAAACTAAACAAACAAAAACGTCAACAAACAATAAATTATCATGTTTCTTCTATTATATTAGATGAACATGAGCCAACGTAACAAAATGAGCTAAATCAACTTTCATGGAGAGTTTGATCCTGGCTCAGGACGAACGCTGGCGGCGTGCCTAATACATGCAAGTCGAGCGAACCAATAGGAGCTTGCTCCTGTTGGTTAGCGGCGGACGGGTGAGTAACACGTGGGCAACCTGCCTGTAAGACTGGGATAACACCGGGAAACCGGTGCTAATACCGGATAATCCTTTTCCTTTCATGAGGAAAAGCTGAAAGTCGGTTTCGGCTGACACTTACAGATGGGCCCGCGGCGCATTAGCTAGTTGGTGAGGTAACGGCTCACCAAGGCGACGATGCGTAGCCGACCTGAGAGGGTGATCGGCCACACTGGGACTGAGACACGGCCCAGACTCCTACGGGAGGCAGCAGTAGGGAATCTTCCACAATGGACGAAAGTCTGATGGAGCAACGCCGCGTGAGCGATGAAGGCCTTCGGGTCGTAAAGCTCTGTTGTTAGGGAAGAACAAGTACCGGAGTAACTGCCGGTACCTTGACGGTACCTAACCAGAAAGCCACGGCTAACTACGTGCCAGCAGCCGCGGTAATACGTAGGTGGCAAGCGTTGTCCGGAATTATTGGGCGTAAAGCGCGCGCAGGCGGTCCTTTAAGTCTGATGTGAAAGCCCACGGCTCAACCGTGGAGGGTCATTGGAAACTGGGGGACTTGAGTGCAGAAGAGGAAAGCGGAATTCCACGTGTAGCGGTGAAATGCGTAGAGATGTGGAGGAACACCAGTGGCGAAGGCGGCTTTCTGGTCTGTAACTGACGCTGAGGCGCGAAAGCGTGGGGAGCAAACAGGATTAGATACCCTGGTAGTCCACGCCGTAAACGATGAGTGCTAAGTGTTAGGGGGTTTCCGCCCCTTAGTGCTGCAGCTAACGCATTAAGCACTCCGCCTGGGGAGTACGGCCGCAAGGCTGAAACTCAAAGGAATTGACGGGGGCCCGCACAAGCGGTGGAGCATGTGGTTTAATTCGAAGCAACGCGAAGAACCTTACCAGGTCTTGACATCCTCTGACACTCCTAGAGATAGGACTTTCCCCTTCGGGGGACAGAGTGACAGGTGGTGCATGGTTGTCGTCAGCTCGTGTCGTGAGATGTTGGGTTAAGTCCCGCAACGAGCGCAACCCTTGTTCTTAGTTGCCAGCATTCAGTTGGGCACTCTAAGGAGACTGCCGGTGACAAACCGGAGGAAGGTGGGGATGACGTCAAATCATCATGCCCCTTATGACCTGGGCTACACACGTGCTACAATGGATGGTACAAAGGGCAGCAAAGCCGCGAGGCCTAGCCAATCCCATAAAACCATTCTCAGTTCGGATTGTAGGCTGCAACTCGCCTACATGAAGCCGGAATCGCTAGTAATCGCGGATCAGCATGCCGCGGTGAATACGTTCCCGGGCCTTGTACACACCGCCCGTCACACCACGAGAGTTTGTAACACCCGAAGTCGGTGGGGTAACCGTAAGGAGCCAGCCGCCTAAGGTGGGACAGATGATTGGGGTGAAGTCGTAACAAGGTAGCCGTATCGGAAGGTGCGGCTGGAATCACCTCCTTTCTAAGGATAATGCAGTCCTTATGGACTGATAAGTAGTTGACCGCTTTTTGTTTGTTTAGTTTTGAGAGTACAATCTCTCAAGAAATTTCGTTCTTTGAAAACTAGATAATCGTATAGAAGAAACCAAGTAAAAACCGAGTAAAATCGCCATTTTAGTTTTTTCTCTCTATTAAATAGAGTAAAACCTTTTAGGTTAAGTTAGAAAGGGCGCACGGTGAATGCCTTGGCACTAGGAGCCGATGAAGGACGGGACTAACACCGATATGCTTCGGGGAGCTGTAAGTAAGCTTTGATCCGGAGATTTCCGAATGGGGGAACCCACTGTTCGTAATGGAACAGTATCTTTACCTGAATACATAGGGTATTGATGGCAGACCCGGGGAACTGAAACATCTAAGTACCCGGAGGAAGAGAAAGCAAACGCGATTCCCTAAGTAGCGGCGAGCGAAACGGGATTAGCCCAAACCAAGAGGCTTGCCTCTTGGGGTTGTAGGACACTCAACATGGAGTTACAAAGGAACGGGGTAGATGAAGCGGTCTGGAAAGGCCCGTCATAGAAGGTAAAAACCCTGTAGTTGAAACTTCGTTCCCTCCTGAGTGGATTCCTGAGTACGGCCGGACACGTGAAATCCGGTCGGAAGCAGGGAGGACCATCTCCCAAGGCTAAATACTCCCTAGTGACCGATAGTGAACCAGTACCGTGAGGGAAAGGTGAAAAGCACCCCGGAAGGGGAGTGAAATAGTTCCTGAAACCGTGTGCCTACAAGTAGTTAGAGCCCGTTAATGGGTGATAGCGTGCCTTTTGTAGAATGAACCGGCGAGTTACGATTACATGCAAGGTTAAGTTGAAGAGACGGAGCCGCAGCGAAAGCGAGTCTGAATAGGGCGAATGAGTATGTGGTCGTAGACCCGAAACCAGGTGATCTACCCATGTCCAGGGTGAAGTCCAGGTAACACTGGATGGAGGCCCGAACCCACGCACGTTGAAAAGTGCGGGGATGAGGTGTGGGTAGCGGAGAAATTCCAATCGAACTTGGAGATAGCTGGTTCTCTCCGAAATAGCTTTAGGGCTAGCCTCACGTAGTAAGAGTCTTGGAGGTAGAGCACTGTTTGGACTAGGGGCCCTCATCGGGTTACCGAATTCAGACAAACTCCGAATGCCAAAGACTTATCCGTGGGAGTCAGACTGCGAGTGATAAGATTCCGTAGTCAAAAGGGAAACAGCCCAGACCACCAGCTAAGGTCCCAAAGTATACGTTAAGTGGAAAAGGATGTGGAGTTGCTTAGACAACCAGGATGTTGGCTTAGAAGCAGCCACCATTTAAAGAGTGCGTAATAGCTCACTGGTCGAGTGACTCTGCGCCGAAAATGTACCGGGGCTAAACGTATCACCGAAGCTGTGGATTGACATCTACGATGTCAGTGGTAGGAGAGCGTTCTAAGGGCGTTGAAGCTAGACCGTAAGGACTGGTGGAGCGCTTAGAAGTGAGAATGCCGGTATGAGTAGCGAAAGATGAGTGAGAATCTCATCCACCGAATGCCTAAGGTTTCCTGAGGAAGGCTCGTCCGCTCAGGGTTAGTCGGGACCTAAGCCGAGGCCGAAAGGCGTAGGCGATGGACAACAGGTTGATATTCCTGTACCACCAAAGAATCGTTTGAGTGATGGGGGGACGCAGGAGGATAGGGTAAGCGCGCTGTTGGATATGCGCGTCTAAGCAGTTAGGCTGAGAAGCAGGAAAATCCGCTTCTCGTGAAGGCTGAGCTGTGACAGCGAGGGAAATATAGTACCGAAGTTCCTGATTCCACACTGCCAAGAAAAGCCTCTAGCGAGATTCAAGGTGCCCGTACCGCAAACCGACACAGGTAGGCGAGGAGAGAATCCTAAGGTGAGCGAGAGAACTCTCGTTAAGGAACTCGGCAAAATGACCCCGTAACTTCGGGAGAAGGGGTGCTCTTTGGGGTTCATAGCCTCGAAGAGCCGCAGTGAATAGGCCCAGGCGACTGTTTAGCAAAAACACAGGTCTCTGCGAAGCCGCAAGGCGAAGTATAGGGGCTGACGCCTGCCCGGTGCTGGAAGGTTAAGAGGAGGGGTTAGCTCACGCGAAGCTCTGAATCGAAGCCCCAGTAAACGGCGGCCGTAACTATAACGGTCCTAAGGTAGCGAAATTCCTTGTCGGGTAAGTTCCGACCCGCACGAAAGGCGTAACGATTCTGGGCACTGTCTCAACGAGAGACTCGGTGAAATTATAGTACCTGTGAAGATGCAGGTTACCCGCGACAGGACGGAAAGACCCCGTGGAGCTTTACTGTAGCCTGATATTGAATTTTGGTACAGCTTGTACAGGATAGGTAGGAGCCTGAGAAGCCGGAGCGCCAGCTTCGGTGGAGGCGTCGGTGGGATACTACCCTGGCTGTATTGAAATTCTAACCCGCACCCCTGATCGGGGTGGGAGACAGTGTCAGGTGGGCAGTTTGACTGGGGCGGTCGCCTCCTAAAGAGTAACGGAGGCGCCCAAAGGTTCCCTCAGAATGGTTGGAAATCATTCGTAGAGTGTAAAGGCACAAGGGAGCTTGACTGCGAGACCTACAAGTCGAGCAGGGACGAAAGTCGGGCTTAGTGATCCGGTGGTTCCGCATGGAAGGGCCATCGCTCAACGGATAAAAGCTACCCCGGGGATAACAGGCTTATCTCCCCCAAGAGTCCACATCGACGGGGAGGTTTGGCACCTCGATGTCGGCTCATCGCATCCTGGGGCTGTAGTCGGTCCCAAGGGTTGGGCTGTTCGCCCATTAAAGCGGTACGCGAGCTGGGTTCAGAACGTCGTGAGACAGTTCGGTCCCTATCCGTCGTGGGCGCAGGAAATTTGAGAGGAGCTGTCCTTAGTACGAGAGGACCGGGATGGACGCACCGCTGGTGTACCAGTTGTCTTGCCAAAGGCATCGCTGGGTAGCTATGTGCGGACGGGATAAGTGCTGAAAGCATCTAAGCATGAAGCCCCCCTCAAGATGAGATTTCCCATAGCGTCAAGCTAGTAAGATCCCTGAAAGATGATCAGGTTGATAGGTCAGAGGTGGAAGCGTGGCGACATGTGGAGCTGACTGATACTAATCGATCGAGGACTTAACCAAGTTTTAAAGCGATGTAACTCGTTTTTACAACATTTCTTCTACATTATCTAGTTTTGAAAGAATGAACTTCTTTCAATTAAATAGTCTGGTAATTAAGGCGAGAAGGTCACACCCGTTCCCATACCGAACACGGAAGTTAAGCTTCTCAGCGCCGATGGTAGTTGGGACTTTGTCCCTGTGAGAGTAGGACGTTGCCAGGCGAAGGACAGGAATTTACCTTTCTGTCTTTTCTTTTCCCTGATTTTTATTGGAAATACTTTCTATTGTAAGTTAACACCGATGGTGTTATGATGATTAAGTTGCTCTTCAAAAACTGAACAAGTCAATTGGAAAAAATTGATGATTGATAGAATGTTAGAAGTGCGATATGATAGTATTCCTGCCGCTTTTGGTGACATTGTTCTTTGAAAACTAAACAAACAAAAACGTCAACAAACAATAAATTATCATGTTTCTTCTATTATATAGGATGAACATGAGCCAACGTAACAAAATGAGCTAAATCAACTTTCATGGAGAGTTTGATCCTGGCTCAGGACGAACGCTGGCGGCGTGCCTAATACATGCAAGTCGAGCGAATCTTTCAGAACTTGTTCTGGAAGATTAGCGGCGGACGGGTGAGTAACACGTGGGCAACCTGCCTGTAAGACTGGGATAACACCGGGAAACCGGTGCTAATACCGGATAATCCTTTTCCTCTCATGAGGAAAAGCTGAAAGTCGGTTTCGGCTGACACTTACAGATGGGCCCGCGGCGCATTAGCTAGTTGGTGAGGTAACGGCTCACCAAGGCGACGATGCGTAGCCGACCTGAGAGGGTGATCGGCCACACTGGGACTGAGACACGGCCCAGACTCCTACGGGAGGCAGCAGTAGGGAATCTTCCACAATGGACGAAAGTCTGATGGAGCAACGCCGCGTGAGCGATGAAGGCCTTCGGGTCGTAAAGCTCTGTTGTTAGGGAAGAACAAGTACCGGAGTAACTGCCGGTACCTTGACGGTACCTAACCAGAAAGCCACGGCTAACTACGTGCCAGCAGCCGCGGTAATACGTAGGTGGCAAGCGTTGTCCGGAATTATTGGGCGTAAAGCGCGCGCAGGCGGTCCTTTAAGTCTGATGTGAAAGCCCACGGCTCAACCGTGGAGGGTCATTGGAAACTGGGGGACTTGAGTGCAGAAGAGGAAAGCGGAATTCCACGTGTAGCGGTGAAATGCGTAGAGATGTGGAGGAACACCAGTGGCGAAGGCGGCTTTCTGGTCTGTAACTGACGCTGAGGCGCGAAAGCGTGGGGAGCAAACAGGATTAGATACCCTGGTAGTCCACGCCGTAAACGATGAGTGCTAAGTGTTAGGGGGTTTCCGCCCCTTAGTGCTGCAGCTAACGCATTAAGCACTCCGCCTGGGGAGTACGGCCGCAAGGCTGAAACTCAAAGGAATTGACGGGGGCCCGCACAAGCGGTGGAGCATGTGGTTTAATTCGAAGCAACGCGAAGAACCTTACCAGGTCTTGACATCCTCTGACACTCCTAGAGATAGGACGTTCCCCTTCGGGGGACAGAGTGACAGGTGGTGCATGGTTGTCGTCAGCTCGTGTCGTGAGATGTTGGGTTAAGTCCCGCAACGAGCGCAACCCTTGTTCTTAGTTGCCAGCATTCAGTTGGGCACTCTAAGGAGACTGCCGGTGACAAACCGGAGGAAGGTGGGGATGACGTCAAATCATCATGCCCCTTATGACCTGGGCTACACACGTGCTACAATGGATGGTACAAAGGGCAGCAAAGCCGCGAGGCCTAGCCAATCCCATAAAACCATTCTCAGTTCGGATTGTAGGCTGCAACTCGCCTACATGAAGCCGGAATCGCTAGTAATCGCGGATCAGCATGCCGCGGTGAATACGTTCCCGGGCCTTGTACACACCGCCCGTCACACCACGAGAGTTTGTAACACCCGAAGTCGGTGGGGTAACCGTAAGGAGCCAGCCGCCTAAGGTGGGACAGATGATTGGGGTGAAGTCGTAACAAGGTAGCCGTATCGGAAGGTGCGGCTGGATCACCTCCTTTCTAAGGATAATGCAGTCCTTATGGACTGATAAGAAGTTGACTGCTTTTTGTTTGTTTAGTTTTGAGAGTGCAATCTCTCAAGAAATTTCGTTCTTTGAAAACTAGATAATCGTATAGAAGAAACCAAGTAAAAACCGAGTGAAATCGCCATTTTAGTTTTTCTCTCTATTAATATAGAGTAAAACCTTTTAGGTTAAGTTAGAAAGGGCGCACGGTGAATGCCTTGGCACTAGGAGCCGATGAAGGACGGGACTAACACCGATATGCTTCGGGGAGCTGTAAGTAAGCTTTGATCCGGAGATTTCCGAATGGGGGAACCCACTGTTCGTAATGGAACAGTATCTTTACCTGAATACATAGGGTATTGATGGCAGACCCGGGGAACTGAAACATCTAAGTACCCGGAGGAAGAGAAAGCAAACGCGATTCCCTAAGTAGCGGCGAGCGAAACGGGATTAGCCCAAACCAAGAGGCTTGCCTCTTGGGGTTGTAGGACACTCAACATGGAGTTACAAAGGAACGGGGTAGATGAAGCGGTCTGGAAAGACCCGTCATAGAAGGTAAAAGCCCTGTAGTTGAAACTTCGTTCCCTCCTGAGTGGATCCTGAGTACGGCCGGACACGTGAAATCCGGTCGGAAGCAGGGAGGACCATCTCCCAAGGCTAAATACTCCCTAGTGACCGATAGTGAACCAGTACCGTGAGGGAAAGGTGAAAAGCACCCCGGAAGGGGAGTGAAATAGTTCCTGAAACCGTGTGCCTACAAGTAGTTAGAGCCCGTTAATGGGTGATAGCGTGCCTTTTGTAGAATGAACCGGCGAGTTACGATTACATGCAAGGTTAAGTTGAAGAGACGGAGCCGCAGCGAAAGCGAGTCTGAATAGGGCGAATGAGTATGTGGTCGTAGACCCGAAACCAGGTGATCTACCCATGTCCAGGGTGAAGTCCAGGTAACACTGGATGGAGGCCCGAACCCACGCACGTTGAAAAGTGCGGGGATGAGGTGTGGGTAGCGGAGAAATTCCAATCGAACTTGGAGATAGCTGGTTCTCTCCGAAATAGCTTTAGGGCTAGCCTCACGTAGTTAGAGTCTTGGAGGTAGAGCACTGTTTGGACTAGGGGCCCTCATCGGGTTACCGAATTCAGACAAACTCCGAATGCCAAAGACTTATCCGTGGGAGTCAGACTGCGAGTGATAAGATCCGTAGTCAAAAGGGAAACAGCCCAGACCACCAGCTAAGGTCCCAAAGTATACGTTAAGTGGAAAAGGATGTGGAGTTGCTTAGACAACCAGGATGTTGGCTTAGAAGCAGCCACCATTTAAAGAGTGCGTAATAGCTCACTGGTCGAGTGACTCTGCGCCGAAAATGTACCGGGGCTAAACGTATCACCGAAGCTGTGGATTGACATCTACGATGTCAGTGGTAGGAGAGCGTTCTAAGGGCGTTGAAGCTAGACCGTAAGGACTGGTGGAGCGCTTAGAAGTGAGAATGCCGGTATGAGTAGCGAAAGATGAGTGAGAATCTCATCCACCGAATGCCTAAGGTTTCCTGAGGAAGGCTCGTCCGCTCAGGGTTAGTCGGGACCTAAGCCGAGGCCGAAAGGCGTAGGCGATGGACAACAGGTTGATATTCCTGTACCACCAAAGAATCGTTTGAGTGATGGGGGGACGCAGGAGGATAGGGTAAGCGCGCTGTTGGATATGCGCGTCTAAGCAGTTAGGCTGAGAAGCAGGAAAATCCGCTTCTCGTGAAGGCTGAGCTGTGACAGCGAGGGAAATTTAGTACCGAAGTTCCTGATTCCACACTGCCAAGAAAAGCCTCTAGCGAGATTCAAGGTGCCCGTACCGCAAACCGACACAGGTAGGCGAGGAGAGAATCCTAAGGTGAGCGAGAGAACTCTCGTTAAGGAACTCGGCAAAATGACCCCGTAACTTCGGGAGAAGGGGTGCTCTTTGGGGTTCATAGCCTCGAAGAGCCGCAGTGAATAGGCCCAGGCGACTGTTTAGCAAAAACACAGGTCTCTGCGAAGCCGCAAGGCGAAGTATAGGGGCTGACGCCTGCCCGGTGCTGGAAGGTTAAGAGGAGGGGTTAGCGCAAGCGAAGCTCTGAATCGAAGCCCCAGTAAACGGCGGCCGTAACTATAACGGTCCTAAGGTAGCGAAATTCCTTGTCGGGTAAGTTCCGACCCGCACGAAAGGCGTAACGATCTGGGCACTGTCTCAACGAGAGACTCGGTGAAATTATAGTACCTGTGAAGATGCAGGTTACCCGCGACAGGACGGAAAGACCCCGTGGAGCTTTACTGTAGCCTGATATTGAATTTTGGTACAGCTTGTACAGGATAGGTAGGAGCCTGAGAAGCCGGAGCGCCAGCTTCGGTGGAGGCGTCGGTGGGATACTACCCTGGCTGTATTGAAATTCTAACCCGCACCCCTGATCGGGGTGGGAGACAGTGTCAGGTGGGCAGTTTGACTGGGGCGGTCGCCTCCTAAAGAGTAACGGAGGCGCCCAAAGGTTCCCTCAGAATGGTTGGAAATCATTCGTAGAGTGTAAAGGCACAAGGGAGCTTGACTGCGAGACCTACAAGTCGAGCAGGGACGAAAGTCGGGCTTAGTGATCCGGTGGTTCCGCATGGAAGGGCCATCGCTCAACGGATAAAAGCTACCCCGGGGATAACAGGCTTATCTCCCCCAAGAGTCCACATCGACGGGGAGGTTTGGCACCTCGATGTCGGCTCATCGCATCCTGGGGCTGTAGTCGGTCCCAAGGGTTGGGCTGTTCGCCCATTAAAGCGGTACGCGAGCTGGGTTCAGAACGTCGTGAGACAGTTCGGTCCCTATCCGTCGTGGGCGCAGGAAATTTGAGAGGAGCTGTCCTTAGTACGAGAGGACCGGGATGGACGCACCGCTGGTGTACCAGTTGTCTTGCCAAAGGCATCGCTGGGTAGCTATGTGCGGACGGGATAAGTGCTGAAAGCATCTAAGCATGAAGCCCCCCTCAAGATGAGATTTCCCATAGCGTCAAGCTAGTAAGATCCCTGAAAGATGATCAGGTTGATAGGTCAGAGGTGGAAGCGTGGTGACATGTGGAGCTGACTGATACTAATCGATCGAGGACTTAACCATATTTTTTAAGCGAACAAACTCGTTTTTACTTCTTCTATATATTATCTAGTTTTGAGAGAATGAACTTCTTTCAAATAAATAGTCTGGTAATTAAGGCGAGAAGGTCACACCCGTTCCCATACCGAACACGGAAGTTAAGCTTCTCAGCGCCGATGGTAGTTGGGACTTTGTCCCTGTGAGAGTAGGACGTTGCCAGGCATTAAAAAGTCAATCCTTTAGGATTGGCTTTTTTTGTCTCTATGAGATACTTATTGAAGTAGTGGGTATATTCCCCTGCAACTTGCCGCAAAATATCATCAATGAATTATTTAGGAGTTGGCATGGTTGGGAAAAAAGGGGATACAAATTCCGGTTAAGGAATCATATGAAGAAAATATTGAATACTTGAAACAAGAGCTTCGTGTAGGGAAAAGCTTTGATATTATCCACCGTAGGATCGATTATGCAGGCCATAAAATGAGCATGTTTCTAGTGGATGGGTTCGCTCAGGCAAATATCTTACTTTTAATCATGAAGGAAATAGAGAAGCGAAAACCAGAGGAATTTAAAGATGATCCTATAAACGAACTTGTTAGAACGTTTATACCACATGTTGAAGTAGTTACTTCGCCAGATTTAGAGGAAGTAATTGCCCAGGTTCTAGCAGGACAGACTGCTTTAGTTGTGGAACAAGGCAGTAAAGTAGTACTGATCGATTCACGGGAATATCCGATCCGTTCACCGCAGGAACCTGATATTGAACGAGTGGTTCGTGGGCCTCGTGATGGATTTGTAGAAACAATTGTATTTAACCTTGCCTTAATTCGCCGGCGTGTCCGAGATCGCTCGTTGGTCATGGAATATGTACAAGTTGGAAATCGTTCCAAGACAGATGTAGCAT
The DNA here is from genome assembly GCF_021560175.1 of Neobacillus drentensis. Classification (GTDB taxonomy): domain Bacteria; phylum Bacillota; class Bacilli; order Bacillales; family Cytobacillaceae; genus Neobacillus; species Neobacillus drentensis_A. The sequence continues at coordinate 392,582 of NZ_CP091110.1, forward strand.
TAGTATACATAGATAGTATTGTTGATATGGAAAACGTAAAAATGCTGAGAGATAAACTAGAGGATATTTCAATAGATGGGGTATCCATGGGTGAGAAGACAGTAGAAGAATTTGTATTTGGCAGGAACTATAATCCATATCCATTAGTTAGATATACGGAAAGAGCAGATACCAGTGCCGTTCATTTAATGGAGGGGCATGTCCTTATCGTTGTAGATGGTTCACCTAGCGTCATGATTTGTCCAGCTACCTATTGGCACCATTTGCAGCATGCCGAGGAATATCGTCAAAAGCCCTTAGTAGGAGCATTTTTACGATTCGCAAGATTCATTGCCGTTGCTGCCTCTTTATTTCTCTTACCAATATGGTATACCTACGCAACAAATGAGCAGCTCCTGTCAGAACGATGGAAATTTATTGGCGTTAAAGATCATGGAGAAATCGCCCTCATTTGGCAGTTTCTTATTGCTGAGATTGGGATTGAGATTTTGCGAATGGCGGCCATCCATACTCCGAATGCCCTTGCTACCGCTCTTGGTATCGTCTCTGCCATTATTATCGGGGATGTAGCGGTTCAAGTCGGGATATTTACCCATGAGGTAGTATTATACGTTGCGGTTGCTGCTATAGGGACGTTTGCAACACCAAGTTATGAATTAAGCTTAGCGAATCGTATATTTCGTGTTTTCTTTTTGATTATGGTAGCAATCCTACAAGTCCCTGGTTTAATCATAGGAATGACTTTATGGATTCTACTTTTAGTCGTAACAAAAACAATGAATATTCCTTATCTATATCCATTCATCCCATTTAATCCACTAGATTTTAAATTAGTTCTTCTCCGTTCGCCTGTGCCATATAGCAATATGCGAGGAAACATGCTAAACCCACAAGACCGATCACGACAAGACAATGACTAAGCCTATCAGACCTATCGAATCTGATAGGCTTTTTTCCTTTAATAGGCAAGAAAGGGTCCCTAATTAAGATTTTACGCCAATTAAAATAAAGGCAACCCCGAGTAAAATCCAGACGATTTTCATGACTGATATATCACCAACAATGCCTACTAAGCCTATTGTAGTTGTTAAAATTAAGATAATAGGACCGACAAGGGCGAGTGAGGAATTAATCATTAATGCTTTTTCAACTGAATTAAACCTTAGCATTAAAATAGCGGCAAATATCTCGATACTGCCTGATAATAATCGTAAAAAGGCCATCCCCAACACTGCTTTTTCTAAGATAATAAACATAGCTACCTCCCGAAAATCCGTTTCACCATATTATATGTTGATATTTTCTAGAGAAGGACATGTTTTTTTCTAAAATGTTTTCATTCTAAGAGAGAAAATTAAATTAGTTTAAACCCGCTAATTAAAATTATGATGGCCATAATCGTTCTTAATGGTTTTTCGGGGAATTTTGAGGATAAGGTGCTACCTATAATGACACCTGGAATAGATCCGGTTAGAAGATTAAGCATTAAGAAGTAATCAACATTACCAAAACCGGCATGAATAATTCCAGCTGCAGTAACGAGGAAGAAGGCATGGGCTATATCTGTTCCAACAAGTTCTGATGGACTTAACCGATATAGAAAGATCATTGCTAAAGCAAATAATGAGCCAGAGCCAATCGAAGTTAATCCAACAATAAAGCCTAATAACGCTCCTAACCCAATCGTTAATGCACGTTTCTCCTCAAGAGGCCTTATTTGCAGGTGATTCCACTTATTTTTATTTTTCATAAACGTTTTAAACAGGGTAGACAATGCCACCAGTATTAAAACATAACCAAGTGCATGTTTAATCACCGATTCTTGATTGTGAAAATAAGAATCAAAAAAGTGTAGGACACCAACAGCCATAACCGCACTGGGAATACTACCGATCGCTAAATATTTGACGAGTTTAAGGTTGATGGTCTTTTGTCTCCAATGCTGAATGGATCCAAAGAGTTTTGTAATGGAGTTGTAGAAAAGATCCGTCCCCACAGCAATAGATGGATTTATACCTATTAATATCAGAATCGGTGTTAACAAGGCTGCACCACCAACGCCTGTCAACCCGACCATAAAACCAATCACTAATCCCATGAAAATAATTCCAAAGCTCATTAGGCAGCACTCCATAGAAAAAATACTTATAAAACTAAATTATGAAGTAGTTATCCGCCTTGTGACATCACTTCTTGTATCCAAAAAAAACGGTTGACCCAGTTCAATTTTCTGAGCCAACCGTTTATGGAATAATGGAATCCTTATTCTTTTTCTTCTTCATTTAATTTAATCTTTTTGCATCCAACATACACACAAGAAAAGATATCGAGTCCAGGCTTTGCTTTTGCAAGTCCTTTAATATAAGGGGTAAGTAAATCTTTAAAATCAGCTCCCACTTCATCCTCTTCCAAAATGCCATATACATAAAGTTTCTTTTCAGCAAATAAGAAGGCCACATTCCCGACTCCCTTGTTTTTTCCATCAACCACATTTAAAACTTGATATTCCGGGGTAATGACCTCGGGTGAAAAATATATTTGCAATGAAATCTTCTCCTTTTCAATCTATGTTAGGATGGGCAGACTTTACGTAAATTGCAGCTTCTCAAACAGTGAATCATTTTCTTCTGTTGGCTTCTTTTTAGCGACATGGATCAGCATCATGCAAAGGATTCCGCATAATAAGGTTAATCCTGCGGTAGAAAGAAACATTCCCGATCGGGACCATTCCATTAAGGTACTAAAGATTGGCGGGCCTATTGCTACCCCTAAAAAACGAACGGAACCGTATAGTGAGGTAACAAATCCTCTTCTATCGGATGGAACAGAGCCGGTAATAAAGCTATTAATGCATGGCAATACAAGGCCGGTACCGATACTGCTGACAACTAGTACCGCAAAGAACGGTAATAATTTAGTAAAGAATATGAGCGATGCAAAAGAAGCTGTCATTAATAAACAACCAATGACAATTAGTTTCTTCATGAGACTCATTTTTTTACCGATATTACTTCCGGTGATATAGGAAGTAGTGGTCATAAATAAAAGAGGTATTGCTAAGATAGCTCCTTTTAACAAGCCGTCAATATGATGGTCTTTCTCAAGGATGTCTGAGATATAAAACAAGATCCCAAACAAGGTGAATAAACAGGAAGCCCCTGTTAAATAAGCGGCAAACAACCAGCGGCCCTCTGTTTTAAACACAGATACAAGGCCTCTAACATATTTTTTAACAGGAGGAGGCTCTTTTTCGGCCTTTTTTTCTTTAATGAAAAAGATGGTGAATAAAACGGATAGGAAACAAAAGATTGGAAAGGCAAAAAAGGCTGCATACCAAAAGAGTAAAGCTAATAACGACCCAATAATGGGGCTGATTACTTTACCAAACCCATTGGATGCTTCTACTAAACCTAATACCTTACTTTGCTCGGCGCCCTTGAATAAATCGCCAGCTAAGGCCATTGCAATAGGGGCCGTTCCTGCTGCACCAATTCCCTGCATAATCCTTCCGGCTAATATCCATGTATAGGAACTAGAAAACCAAGCAGCCGCTGCTCCAGCTAAAAGCCCGCCCAAGCCGTACAGTATAAGGGCAGGAATGATGACGGCTTTTCGAGAAAATCGGTCGGATAAATAACCTAAGACTGGTATAGAGATTGCAGCAGCAATCGAGAATACGGTGATAATCAAACTAGTTTGAAATTGGGTTACATTCAGTTCTGTTTTCATGCTTGGGAGGATAGGGATCAGCATCGAGTTTCCCAGAACCAAAATGAGCGGGATCGAACCGATTGCTGCTATCGTTAAGCCTTTATGTTTTTGCTTTGGCAAGGATGTACACCCCTAACTATAAAATTAAGCCTTTATATTGTTTGTTCTAGATAAATGTTTATACATGACAAATGCCTAATTACAAGGTGTAATAGCCCATTGTTTACACAATAACCCAGTTTTTGAATAATCTATCCTAGAAAAATAGAGGAGGCGCATTGCCTATGAATTTTTTAACATTGCCGGAAAGGACTTCTGGAAATCGAACGTACGGTTTGACTTCTGTTATTGATTTCGGAACCCCGCTCGGGGAGTTAAAAAATATTTTAGCTGATTATGGCGACATCGTTGATATTGCCAAAATTGGCATTGGATCTGCCTATGTTACCCCCAATTTAAAGGAAAAAGTGAATCTTTATAAGGAACACCAAATTAAATCGTATTGTGGCGGCACCTTATTTGAGAAATGCTATTACCAAAATAAGATTCCGGAATATTTAGCTTACTTGAACAGTGTAGGAATCGAATGGCTTGAAATTTCCAATGGAACCTTGGATATTCCACTACAGGCAAGACTTCAGCTTATTTCACAAATAAAGAATGATTTTCATGTCATTGCCGAAGTCGGTTCAAAGGATTGTAATAATGAAATGCCGATCACTGAGTGGAAAAAGGAAATAGAAGTGCTGCTCGACGCTGGATGTGATTATGTCATAACGGAAGGCCGGGATTCAGGTACATCTGGAATTTATGATAAATGCGGCACTGTTAAATCTAACTTAGTCCAGGAATTACTGAAGGATTTAGATGCGCGTAAAATAATTTTTGAAGCTCCATCCGCAAAGCACCAAATGTATTTTATAAAAGAAATTGGCCCTAATGTCAATTTAGGTAATGTCAAACTACACGATGTACTGGTATTGGAATCACAGCGCCGCGGACTTAGAAGTGAAACCTTTTTTTTGGAGGCATAAGATGTACCTTACCCTAATACGGCACCTTCCAACAGAATGGAATAAAAAAACATGGCTTCAAGGAAGGCGAGACATAGACCTCGCACCTGTTACAGAGGAGTTCACCGAAAAAATAAGGCAAAATCAGGAGTTGTTACAAAAACAGACATTTGACTTAGTATTGGCCAGTACGCTGAAACGAACCCACCAAACCGCTCATCTTTATGGGTATTACCCTGAAACTGAGGGATTATTAGATGAGTTGGATTTTGGTCCATTTGAGGGAGTCCCAAAGAGTAAGCTCATCAATGAGTATGGTGATAAATGGATTGAAAACCCTAAAGAACTGGTTCTAGGTGAGAGTTTAAAGAACCTTGAAGCTCGAATTGCTCTATTTTTAAAAAGATACAAGGACTACCACCATGTATTAGTTTTCGGACACGGATCATGGATACGGGGGCTAGTCTCTTATGTGAACGATGGCGATATTAATAACATGAATAAAATCATTGTTGAAAATAATCAATGCATGACCTTAGAAGTGTAAATGAGTGAATGAATGGAGGGCTAAGGAGTGTCAGAACTGTTAACGTATGAAAATTGGGATGAAGAGAAAATAGCCTCCTTTATGAACAAAAAACCAGATTTCTTAGATGCTTTAAAATGGGCCTATCAGGAATATAAAGATGATATTGTTTATTCCTGCAGCTTTGGCGCCGAAGGGATTGTGCTAATTGATTTAATTTATAAAGTTAACAAACAAGCAAAGATTATTTTTCTTGATACAGGGCTGCATTTCCCCGAAACCTATGAACTAATCGATAAGGTTAAAGAACGTTACCCAACACTCGAAATCACGATGCTAAAGCCAAAGGCCAGCCTAGAGGACCAAGCCAAATGGTATGGGGACGAACTGTGGAAACATAATCCCAATTTATGCTGCCATATGAGAAAAGTAGTTCCCCTAAAAGAAGCCTTAGCCAATGTTTCGGCCTGGATATCGGGTTTAAGAAGAGACCAATCCCTTACAAGGCAAAATACCCAATATATCAATAAGGATGACAAATTTCATAAAGTAAAAATTTGCCCTCTTATTCATTGGTCATGGGAAGATATCATGACCTATATTACGTTAAATAATCTTCCGTATAACCCTTTGCATGACCAAGGGTATCCGAGTATCGGCTGTGCCCCGTGTACCCAGCCTGTTACCGATACGGCAGATCTTCGTGCAGGGCGCTGGGCCGGAAATACAAAAACAGAATGCGGCCTTCACGAGGGATAAAGATAAATCAATAACATGGTGACCGAGTTTTGGGAGGTCTAGGGAGGAAAATGTATGGGTGAGAGTATGCCGCATGGCGGCAAATTAATTAATCGAATCGACGAACATTTTTCAAAAGAAAATATTCGTCACTCTGTCGAACTAAGTAAATTGGAAGCGAGCGATCTTGAATTAATAGCAAACGGGGCGTATAGCCCGCTAGAAGGTTTTATGGAAAAGAAGGATTATGATTCTGTGGTTGAGAAAATGAGACTATCTAACGGACTTCCATGGTCCATCCCGATTACGCTAGCTGTGGAGCCTCAGAAAGCAAAACTACTTAAAATTGGAGAAACCATCAACTTAATCCACAATAATACCATTTATGGAGTAATGACAATAAAGGAAATGTTTAAGCCGGATAAAAAGGTAGAAGCTGATAGAGTATATAGAACCATTGATCCTCACCATCCTGGTGTTAAAAAGCTGTTTGAACGTCAGGATATTTATCTTGCAGGCCCAATAACTCTTATCAAAAGGCTGGAGAAAGCTAAATTTGAAAGCTTTCATTTAGATCCTATACAGACGAGAGAAAAATTTAAGAAGCTAGGGTGGGAAACAGTTGTTGGTTTTCAAACGAGAAATCCTGTTCATCGAGCGCATGAATATATACAAAAATCAGCTTTAGAAATTGTTGATGGGTTATTCTTGAATCCGTTGGTTGGTGAGACAAAAGCTGACGATATTCCAAGTGAGATTAGAATGAAAAGCTATCAAGTATTACTCGAAAACTATTATCCACAAGACCGGGTCTTCTTGTCTGTTTTTCCAGCTGCCATGCGTTATGCTGGACCCAGGGAAGCGATTTTTCATGCCATTGTCCGGAAAAATTATGGATGTACACATTTTATCGTGGGAAGAGATCATGCTGGAGTAGGAAATTATTATGGGACCTATGATGCTCAAAAAATCTTCAGTCACTTTACAGAAGAAGAATTAGGGATAAAGCCACTATTTTTCGAACATAGTTTCTACTGTAAAAAATGTGAAAACATGGCGTCTGCAAAAACATGTCCTCATGACCGGGGGTACCATGTGATTTTATCGGGGACAGCGGTTCGAGGGATGCTGAGTAATGGCGTTCATCCTCCAAAGGAATTCAGCCGGCCAGAGGTAGTGGAGACGCTTATTCAAGGCATGAAAGAGACAAATATAAATGAAAACTCAAGAATTGGCTAGCTGCCAAAACAACTAAAGGGTGTAGGAGAATGAATAAGAGAGGTAATATCACCTGGCATCACACAACCATTTCAAAAAAAGATCGTCATCTTTTAAATGGACATAAAAGCTGTGTTCTTTGGTTTACTGGTTTGTCCGGATCAGGAAAGTCTACACTAGCAAATGCAGTGGATCAGATGTTGTTTCAAGAAAGCTATCGAAGCTTTGTATTGGATGGGGACAATATCCGTCATGGCTTAAATCGTGATTTAAGCTTTCTTCCAGAGGACAGAAAAGAGAATATCCGCAGAATTGGGGAAGTAGCAAAGCTGTTTGTGGACAGTGGGCAAATAGTATGTACTGCTTTTATTTCCCCCTTCCTAGAAGACAGAGAACTTGTCCGCAATCTGTTTGAACCAGGTGAGTTTATTGAAATCTATTTAAGTTGTCCGATCGTTGTTTGTGAAGACCGCGACCCAAAGGGACTATATGAAAAGGCACGAAAAGGTGAAATCGCTGAATTTACAGGAATCTCCTCTCCTTATGAAGCACCAATTAAGCCAGAAATTATCATCGATTCTGCTAAAATGTCGATTGAACAATCTGTAGACAAAGTAATGGGGTATTTAAAAGATAAGAAGATCCTATAGAGGGTCTTCTTATCTTTTACGCCAATTTGCAGTTAGGAAGCTAATCTTATGAATTTTTAGTTCATATATATAATCAATGATATTGGTTGAAAAAAATTGGCAGATAATCGCGAAAATCACAATTTTATAATCGATAACCAAGGCAGTTAATAAGAAAATAAAAAGGTTGATGCCCATCATCACTTTCCCAGGGCTCCAATTCTTGTAAGTAGCAATCATTAAAGCAGGAATGACCATACCACCGCTGGATCCGCCCGCTCGAATGAGGATTCCTACACCAATTCCAAAAAAAACACTTCCGGCTAGCATGTCCAATAATAGATGGACATGGATATGCGGGACATACAGTGTTAAATAATTTACAGTCGAGGAGGTAGTGGCTACTGAAATGATGGTTTTAAATGTCCAAGTAAAACCAAAATAACGAATCGCAAAAAATAAAAAGACGATATTTGCAATCCATAAGGAAAAGCCTAATGAGAGGTGAAACCAGTGATTCATTAAAATGGCAATTCCAGCTGCCCCGCCAGAAGGAATAGAGTGAGGAAATAAAAACAAGGACATTGACATTCCTTGCATACTGGCCCCAATTATTAAGCAGCAATACGTTAACAATGTTTTTCTCATACTCGTATAAATACTAGCGCCAATTGTTTATCAGTCTTTGTCAAGCTCATAACCCCCTAGGACAATCCTTACTTGTCCATTTTATGTGAGGGTTTTCCGGATTATGAGGGATCCTTTACAGAAAATAAAACAAATGAAAAAGTATAACTGGATAATTTTACATGTGGATGTTTGCGAATAGAAATGATATATTAATAAAGCTCCTTCGAGAAAAGGTAATTGTCAAAAAGAATTAAGAAATTTTGTTGACATACTTTTGGGGGATGTGGTATTATAATTCTTGTCGCTTCTGATGACATTGTTCTTTGAAAACTAAACAAACAAAAACGTCAACAAACAATAATATTCATTTCTTACGAAATGAAGCCAACGTAACAAAATGAGCTAATCAACTTTCATGGAGAGTTTGATCCTGGCTCAGGACGAACGCTGGCGGCGTGCCTAATACATGCAAGTCGAGCGAATCAATAGGAGCTTGCTCCTGTTGATTAGCGGCGGACGGGTGAGTAACACGTGGGCAACCTGCCTGTAAGACTGGGATAACACCGGGAAACCGGTGCTAATACCGGATAATCCTTTTCCTCTCATGAGGAAAAGCTGAAAGTTGGTTTCGGCTGACACTTACAGATGGGCCCGCGGCGCATTAGCTAGTTGGTGAGGTAACGGCTCACCAAGGCGACGATGCGTAGCCGACCTGAGAGGGTGATCGGCCACACTGGGACTGAGACACGGCCCAGACTCCTACGGGAGGCAGCAGTAGGGAATCTTCCACAATGGACGAAAGTCTGATGGAGCAACGCCGCGTGAGCGATGAAGGCCTTCGGGTCGTAAAGCTCTGTTGTTAGGGAAGAACAAGTACCGGAGTAACTGCCGGTACCTTGACGGTACCTAACCAGAAAGCCACGGCTAACTACGTGCCAGCAGCCGCGGTAATACGTAGGTGGCAAGCGTTGTCCGGAATTATTGGGCGTAAAGCGCGCGCAGGCGGTCCTTTAAGTCTGATGTGAAAGCCCACGGCTCAACCGTGGAGGGTCATTGGAAACTGGGGGACTTGAGTGCAGAAGAGGAAAGCGGAATTCCACGTGTAGCGGTGAAATGCGTAGAGATGTGGAGGAACACCAGTGGCGAAGGCGGCTTTCTGGTCTGTAACTGACGCTGAGGCGCGAAAGCGTGGGGAGCAAACAGGATTAGATACCCTGGTAGTCCACGCCGTAAACGATGAGTGCTAAGTGTTAGGGGGTTTCCGCCCCTTAGTGCTGCAGCTAACGCATTAAGCACTCCGCCTGGGGAGTACGGCCGCAAGGCTGAAACTCAAAGGAATTGACGGGGGCCCGCACAAGCGGTGGAGCATGTGGTTTAATTCGAAGCAACGCGAAGAACCTTACCAGGTCTTGACATCCTCTGACACTCCTAGAGATAGGACGTTCCCCTTCGGGGGACAGAGTGACAGGTGGTGCATGGTTGTCGTCAGCTCGTGTCGTGAGATGTTGGGTTAAGTCCCGCAACGAGCGCAACCCTTGTTCTTAGTTGCCAGCATTCAGTTGGGCACTCTAAGGAGACTGCCGGTGACAAACCGGAGGAAGGTGGGGATGACGTCAAATCATCATGCCCCTTATGACCTGGGCTACACACGTGCTACAATGGATGGTACAAAGGGCAGCAAAGCCGCGAGGCCTAGCCAATCCCATAAAACCATTCTCAGTTCGGATTGTAGGCTGCAACTCGCCTACATGAAGCCGGAATCGCTAGTAATCGCGGATCAGCATGCCGCGGTGAATACGTTCCCGGGCCTTGTACACACCGCCCGTCACACCACGAGAGTTTGTAACACCCGAAGTCGGTGGGGTAACCGTAAGGAGCCAGCCGCCTAAGGTGGGACAGATGATTGGGGTGAAGTCGTAACAAGGTAGCCGTATCGGAAGGTGCGGCTGGATCACCTCCTTTCTAAGGATATAAGCTGGACATATGAGCCAGACAAAAAACGTTTGTTTGATGGTTTTCTGTTTGTTTAGTTTTGAGAGTGCAATTCTCTCAAAGCTTTTTTTAATCGTTCTTTGAAAACTAGATAATCGTATAGAAGAAACCAAGTAAAAACCGAGTAAAATCGCCATTTTAGTTTTTCTCTCTATTAATATAGAGTAAAACCTTTTAGGTTAAGTTAGAAAGGGCGCACGGTGAATGCCTTGGCACTAGGAGCCGATGAAGGACGGGACTAACACCGATATGCTTCGGGGAGCTGTAAGTAAGCTTTGATCCGGAGATTTCCGAATGGGGGAACCCACTGCTCGTAATGGAGCAGTATCTTTACCTGAATACATAGGGTATTGATGGCAGACCCGGGGAACTGAAACATCTAAGTACCCGGAGGAAGAGAAAGCAAACGCGATTCCCTAAGTAGCGGCGAGCGAAACGGGATTAGCCCAAACCAAGAGGCTTGCCTCTTGGGGTTGTAGGACACTCAACATGGAGTTACAAAGGAACGGGGTAGATGAAGCGGTCTGGAAAGACCCGTCATAGAAGGTAAAAACCCTGTAGTTGAAACTTCGTTCCCTCCTGAGTGGATCCTGAGTACGGCCGGACACGTGAAATCCGGTCGGAAGCAGGGAGGACCATCTCCCAAGGCTAAATACTCCCTAGTGACCGATAGTGAACCAGTACCGTGAGGGAAAGGTGAAAAGCACCCCGGAAGGGGAGTGAAATAGTTCCTGAAACCGTGTGCCTACAAGTAGTTAGAGCCCGTTAATGGGTGATAGCGTGCCTTTTGTAGAATGAACCGGCGAGTTACGATTACATGCAAGGTTAAGTTGAAGAGACGGAGCCGCAGCGAAAGCGAGTCTGAATAGGGCGAATGAGTATGTGGTCGTAGACCCGAAACCAGGTGATCTACCCATGTCCAGGGTGAAGTCCAGGTAACACTGGATGGAGGCCCGAACCCACGCACGTTGAAAAGTGCGGGGATGAGGTGTGGGTAGCGGAGAAATTCCAATCGAACTTGGAGATAGCTGGTTCTCTCCGAAATAGCTTTAGGGCTAGCCTCACGTAGTTAGAGTCTTGGAGGTAGAGCACTGTTTGGACTAGGGGCCCTCATCGGGTTACCGAATTCAGACAAACTCCGAATGCCAAAGACTTATCCGTGGGAGTCAGACTGCGAGTGATAAGATCCGTAGTCAAAAGGGAAACAGCCCAGACCACCAGCTAAGGTCCCAAAGTATACGTTAAGTGGAAAAGGATGTGGAGTTGCTTAGACAACCAGGATGTTGGCTTAGAAGCAGCCACCATTTAAAGAGTGCGTAATAGCTCACTGGTCGAGTGACTCTGCGCCGAAAATGTACCGGGGCTAAACGTATCACCGAAGCTGTGGATTGACATCTACGATGTCAGTGGTAGGAGAGCGTTCTAAGGGCGTTGAAGCTAGACCGTAAGGACTGGTGGAGCGCTTAGAAGTGAGAATGCCGGTATGAGTAGCGAAAGATGAGTGAGAATCTCATCCACCGAATGCCTAAGGTTTCCTGAGGAAGGCTCGTCCGCTCAGGGTTAGTCGGGACCTAAGCCGAGGCCGAAAGGCGTAGGCGATGGACAACAGGTTGATATTCCTGTACCACCAAAGAATCGTTTGAGTGATGGGGGGACGCAGGAGGATAGGGTAAGCGCGCTGTTGGATATGCGCGTCTAAGCAGTTAGGCTGAGAAGCAGGAAAATCCGCTTCTCGTGAAGGCTGAGCTGTGACAGCGAGGGAAATATAGTACCGAAGTTCCTGATTCCACACTGCCAAGAAAAGCCTCTAGCGAGATTCAAGGTGCCCGTACCGCAAACCGACACAGGTAGGCGAGGAGAGAATCCTAAGGTGAGCGAGAGAACTCTCGTTAAGGAACTCGGCAAAATGACCCCGTAACTTCGGGAGAAGGGGTGCTCTTTGGGGTTCATAGCCTCGAAGAGCCGCAGTGAATAGGCCCAGGCGACTGTTTAGCAAAAACACAGGTCTCTGCGAAGCCGCAAGGCGAAGTATAGGGGCTGACGCCTGCCCGGTGCTGGAAGGTTAAGAGGAGGGGTTAGCGCAAGCGAAGCTCTGAATCGAAGCCCCAGTAAACGGCGGCCGTAACTATAACGGTCCTAAGGTAGCGAAATTCCTTGTCGGGTAAGTTCCGACCCGCACGAAAGGCGTAACGATCTGGGCACTGTCTCAACGAGAGACTCGGTGAAATTATAGTACCTGTGAAGATGCAGGTTACCCGCGACAGGACGGAAAGACCCCGTGGAGCTTTACTGTAGCCTGATATTGAATTTTGGTACAGCTTGTACAGGATAGGTAGGAGCCTGAGAAGCCGGAGCGCCAGCTTCGGTGGAGGCGTCGGTGGGATACTACCCTGGCTGTATTGAAATTCTAACCCGCACCCCTGATCGGGGTGGGAGACAGTGTCAGGTGGGCAGTTTGACTGGGGCGGTCGCCTCCTAAAGAGTAACGGAGGCGCCCAAAGGTTCCCTCAGAATGGTTGGAAATCATTCGTAGAGTGTAAAGGCACAAGGGAGCTTGACTGCGAGACCTACAAGTCGAGCAGGGACGAAAGTCGGGCTTAGTGATCCGGTGGTTCCGCATGGAAGGGCCATCGCTCAACGGATAAAAGCTACCCCGGGGATAACAGGCTTATCTCCCCCAAGAGTCCACATCGACGGGGAGGTTTGGCACCTCGATGTCGGCTCATCGCATCCTGGGGCTGTAGTCGGTCCCAAGGGTTGGGCTGTTCGCCCATTAAAGCGGTACGCGAGCTGGGTTCAGAACGTCGTGAGACAGTTCGGTCCCTATCCGTCGTGGGCGCAGGAAATTTGAGAGGAGCTGTCCTTAGTACGAGAGGACCGGGATGGACGCACCGCTGGTGTACCAGTTGTCTTGCCAAAGGCATCGCTGGGTAGCTATGTGCGGACGGGATAAGTGCTGAAAGCATCTAAGCATGAAGCCCCCCTCAAGATGAGATTTCCCATAGCGTCAAGCTAGTAAGATCCCTGAAAGATGATCAGGTTGATAGGTCAGAGGTGGAAGCGTGGCGACATGTGGAGCTGACTGATACTAATCGATCGAGGACTTAACCATAGTTTTAAAGCGATGTAATTGGTTTTTACAAAATTTCTTCTACATTATCTAGTTTTGAGAGAATGAACTTCTTTCAATTAATAGTCTGGTAATTAAGGCGAGAAGGTCACACCCGTTCCCATACCGAACACGGAAGTTAAGCTTCTCAGCGCCGATGGTAGTTGGGACTTTGTCCCTGTGAGAGTAGGACGTTGCCAGGCTAGGCCCCTTTTGGGGCTATTATTTTGTCAATTTTAGTATTTGGCCCCTTGGTCAAGCGGTTAAGACACCTCCCTTTCACGGAGGTAACACGGGTTCGAGTCCCGTAGGGGTCACCATAGTTTTTTAAATTTGGAGGATTAGCTCAGCTGGGAGAGCATCTGCCTTACAAGCAGAGGGTCGGCGGTTCGATCCCGTCATCCTCCACCATGATATTTTTTACTCTATGCCGGGGTAAATCAATTGGTAGAGCAGATTGCAGACTTCTGTGAATCAGCTTCTGTGGGGAATCTGCGAGAAAGAACGAGAGTTCTTTTGAGCATCTGACCAACCACAAATTAGTTGTAGGAAATCATTTTTGTACGAGCCATTAGCTCAGTTGGTAGAGCATCTGACTTTTAATCAGAGGGTCGAAGGTTCGAGTCCTTCATGGCTCACCATAGTTTTACGCAAGCAACATAGCTTTCAATATTGCGGGTGTGGCGGAATTGGCAGACGCACCAGACTTAGGATCTGGCGCCGCAAGGCGTGGGGGTTCGACTCCCTTCACCCGCACCAAAGTTTTTACAATAACAAAATAACTTTATAATAATGCGCCCGTAGCTCAATTGGATAGAGCGTCTGACTACGGATCAGAAGGTTATGGGTTCGACTCCTTTCGGGCGCGCCATTATTTATCGGGAAGTAGCTCAGCTTGGTAGAGCACTTGGTTTGGGACCAAGGGGTCGCAGGTTCGAATCCTGTCTTCCCGACCATATTTATTGTTAGTAATTATATTATTATGGCTCAGTAGCTCAGTCGGTAGAGCAAAGGACTGAAAATCCTTGTGTCGGCGGTTCGATTCCGTCCTGAGCCACCTTTAAGTACAAGATTGATTTTTTATGGAGGGGTAGCGAAGTGGCTAAACGCGGCGGACTGTAAATCCGCTCCCTCAGGGTTCGGCGGTTCGAATCCGTCCCCCTCCACCATAATGGCGGTTGTGGCGAAGTGGTTAACGCATCGGATTGTGGTTCCGACATTCGTGGGTTCGATTCCCATCAGCCGCCCCATATAAATATATTGCGGGTGTAGTTTACTGGTAAAACCTCAGCCTTCCAAGCTGATGTAGTGGGTTCGATTCCCATCACCCGCTCCAATATGGGCCTATAGCTCAGCTGGTTAGAGCGCACGCCTGATAAGCGTGAGGTCGATGGTTCGAGTCCATTTAGGCCCACCTTAGTTTTTCATAAAAAGCAAAAATGACATACTATTATTCCGCAGTAGCTCAGTGGTAGAGCTATCGGCTGTTAACCGATCGGTCGTAGGTTCGAGTCCTACCTGCGGAGCCTTCTTCTCTAATACATATCATGCGCCTTTAGCTCAGCTGGATAGAGCATACGCCTTCTAAGCGTACGGTCAGAGGTTCGAATCCTCTAAGGCGCATCACGTAAAAGGGCGCTAAAGCCCGTCAAATCAGCCTTCTAGAACGCCAAATGAAACGGTCAGTGCATCGGTCAAAAGCCGAAATACACACGATATTTCATTAACGTTTTAGGAGGTTTTTTACATGGCGAAAAAGAAAAGTGTTTTTACTATTACGGAAGACTTGAGCAATCTTTTTATTGAGCGTTCTGCACAGAGCAAATCTAATTCTGAACGACTAACCATTGATAATGCACTAATGACTATTACTCGCCAAATGGAGGTCAGTGGTAACCGACCACGAACAATAAGCGACTACTCTATTCATGTAAATCATTTTAAGGACACGACCGGACTTGCTTATTTAAGTGACATTACTGCGGAATGAATTTACGATTGGCTGTCACTTATGGATGTTAGCAATCAAACGAAACTAATACGTCTAAAGTGTTTAAAGGCATTCTTGTCCCGTTGTTTTTATAATGGCTGGCTGGAGAGGCAGTTTTGGAAAACCATAACTATCCGGGTTGATAATAATGTCAAGGAAGGCGCCGCAGAGCGTGATATTCGAACGTTATTGTCGTTGCTAGATTTAGGTGATTTCGTCCAATTACGAGACGCTACAGCTACTTTATTGATGTTTAAAACGGGGATACGGATAAACACAATCGTTCACCTGGAGAATAAGCATATAAATTTCAAAGAAAAATTACTGAGACTTGATGGTGCTATTATGAAAAATCACGATCAGTTACTTTTACCATTTGATGATACGCTGCACTGTTTATTAAGCGTGCTAGTGAACCAGAACGATGCTATAAGAAGTGTGTACGGAGTTCAAAATAAATACGTGTTCATTACGAAGCAAGGCGGAGTCATATCTAATAGTCCTACGCATAATAATATTCAAAAGCGATTAAACAAGTATTCAAAAGAGTTTGGATTGCGTAATATTAATCCGCATGCACTTAGACGTGGTTTTGCCAAGTCTCTTTTAAATAAAGGAGCAAACATTGCTGAAATATCAAAAGCTCTAGGGCATAGTAATCTCGCAGTAACAACGCAGTACTTACACTTAGATAAAGAAGAAGTTGCGGAGAATCTACGTAAATACTTATAGTATTAAGATGACGTCACCTTAACGGGTGACGTTTTTTCTTCTTAAGCTAACTGGCAGGTTACTTGAAGAAAAATCCTTCCACCAAAAAGGATATTCTACATTAGTTATAGAAAATTAACAGTTAGTCCTTTAAATATTACGGAGGTAATATAAACAAAAGAAAAGTTTCTGAAGAAGAACAAGCAATTCTTATTAAAAAGCTTGAACAAAAGTGGGATATAGAGATGGGAAAACATTATTGGTATCCACTATACAAATGTAAGCGTGAAGATGTAGTCGCTTTTAATGAGTTAGATTTTGAAGATAAGAAGGATGAAATGAAAGTACAAATTATTATAGACAGTATTTTAGAGCTAGGAGATTTGAAAGTTTTTGATATGAACGAATTTGAAAAATCTATTTATGAAATTATACCGTATCTCTTGAACCCTTTTACTCAGCGGACGGAAACGGGGAGAAAATTTGGTTTAGCGAGAAGATGAATTGGGTAATTTACGCTTCTCACGAAGGTTCTATTACTTTTGGCGGTAAATCATTCATAAAAAAAATTAAAGAGAAGTGGGAGAACTGGCAGTCTGATGTGTATTAATACCAAGCAACTGCCTTCTTTACATAACGCTGTTTTCGTATAGAGTGTTGTTATATTACTCTACTGTGAAGATGTTGAGAAGTGCATAAAAAAACTTGGCATTATACCAAGTTAGAGTTGCCTTTATGTTTACTTTTCAGTATTAGTTTTGTAATAAATCCAACGATAAAACCAACGATAACAGGAATAGCCGAACCTTCTGCTTCAAATATTACCTCTTCGGATGGATTTTCTTTATTCCAACTTAGAAATGAAATTTCAAATACGTTTCCGATTGTATATAAGATTCCTATTGATAATAATGCTGCTAACAGAGGGAACCAAAATAACTTCTTTTTCACGGATAGCACCTCCTTCATTCATTTTAATATTAAAAGGTAAAAAATGTCAATTTATTTATAACTATATAGCAACAATCTCTGTAAAAAACAGCCTTACATAATAAGTTTGTGAAGCGATGTACTTAAACAAACGGGTGCTTGAGTACAAGAAATTATGGCTGTTACAGCAGCCTTTTTCTTATTGCACATACAAGGATTTAGGGGGGATTAATTTGGATGATTTTAAACAAGCAATAAAAAAAGGTGAATTTGTTAAAGCAAAGCAGCTTTCTATGACTATGGATTTGGAAGCTTTAACTGAAACACTTTTCCTTATAGCATGGGATGATGAACCAATTACTCCCTATGGATTTGCGAACTACTTATTAATTGATAAGGAAACCTCTGAGTTACATTACTTAGCGTCATTTCTACTTAGTATGGGATTGAATCATTTAGATGGTGTATATCAAACATCATTTTTCCACGCAAAAAGAGCAGTAGAATTAGCTCCAGAAGATATTAGTTATAAAGAGTATTTATTACTTTTTTTTGAATTACCTGAGCCTTTACTTAGTAAAGATGAAGCTACAAAAATAGCTAAGGAAATTTTAAAAGTGGACCCAGAAAACAAGGCTGTATTGTTGGTGTTAAATGGGGACACTCATTAAAATTCTTGTTCAATAATCAGTATGTGAAACATTATACTTAAGCTAACGGGTGCTTTCGTATTATAAGGTTAACCAGTTTTTACTGGTTGACCTTTTTTTAATAGAATCTATTATATCAGTAGCCAGGGTAGGACGTACGGGTGCGTGGGACAATGATTCCGTCAACTAAACTGTCTGCCCCTTACTTGTAGAAACATGTTTGAGGCTGGTTGGGACGTAGATCTCGTATAACAAGCGAAGCTATGATACTTCAAGATGGAATAGGGGTAACTGGTAAGTAATTTGAGAGAGGAAGAGATAAAAATGAATCCAGTAGTTGGTCTGGATGTTTCGAGTGGGGAAAGTGAAATTCAAGCCTTTTTAGATAAGGGAAAGCCGTATGGAAAAAGTTTTAAGGTATTGCACACCAATGAATCGTTAGAAGTATTATTTCACTTTTTGAAAAAGATAGAGAATGGGTCTGGTCTAAAACCGACTGTCATATTAGAAGCAACAGGGCATTACCACACGCCAGTCATTCAGTTCTTAGAGGAACATAATTATTTGTATATAATGGTTAATCCGCTACTGTCATATCAAGCAAAGAAATCAAGTTTACGAAAGGTTAAAACCGATGCAGTTGATGCCTATTGCTTATGCGAACTTTTTTACAAAGAAGAATTGGAGCCTTATAAAAAGCGTGGGACTCAGCTGTTAAACCTTCGTAACCTTACAAGACAACACGAAACTCTAACAGGACTTTATGTACAAGCTAAGTTGCAGTTCAATTCGATATTAGAACAAGTATTCCCAGAGTATAAAGGCGTTTTCGGAGATATGTATTCGAAGGTTTCATTAAATACACTATTGGAATATTCCACATCTGAATCTGTTTTAAGGGTCGGAGAATCTAAATTAGCAGATAAGATTGCGAGTTTATGTACAAGTCGATCGGAGCGTTGGGCAAGCGAAAGAGCAAAGAAATTGATGGATGCAGCTCAGCGTAACCCATTTAAGAGCACACTATATCATAGCCATTTGATTAGTTTAGAAATGTATATTCAAATGCTTCTCCAATACCAAGAGCATCTAGCCAAGTTGGATGAGCGAATAGATGCTTTGGCAGGAGAAATAGAAGAATATAAGATTATCCAGTCGATCCCTGGTATCGGAGAAAAAATCGCGGCAACGATTATTTCCGAAATAGGTGAGATTGAAAGGTTTAATCATCCTAAAAAACTGGTTGCCTTCTCTGGAATTGATCCGAGTGTCCATTCGTCAGGTAAATTTACAGCGACGATAAATCGGATTACCAAGAGAGGTTCAAGCAGATTGCGTCATGCCTTATATATGGCTGTTCTGTGTGGGATTAGAGGCTCCCGAAATAAGAAATTAAAAGCGTTTTATGATAAAAAGAGAGAAGAAGGAAAACCCTTTAAAGTAGCTATGATTGCTTGTACAAATAAACTAGTTCATTGGATTTTTGCATTACTAAAAAGCAAAGAAACTTTCCTTGATTTGGCTTAAAAGATACAATTAAGCAAGTAATGAAAAACCTTCCAAATGTAATAAGGAAGTTATTTGGCATGAGCATTTTTAGTATAGCATTTATTTTTTTGTTTTTTAATGAAAAATATTGACATCCTATTAGCTGGTTTTGTTTAGGATGATGATCGCTGCGGTGGTCATTTTTTTGTTGAACTAACTGGGCAGGATAGTTGTAGAAGAAATTTAGGAAAAATTCTATATCGTCTCTATTAACACAGGGTTTTATAGAACTTCTATTAAAACTCATTTTTACGTAAGTGGAAACTGATCTAAATGGTTATTAAACACTAATCAGGTATCATTTTAGTTTTTAATATCCCTTGACAGGAATATTCCTCGTCAGGCATAATCAATTCAACAGGATGATAAAACTAGTGATGATGTAAATGTGATTTTACCGGAGACCATCACTTGACGAGGTGATCAACATGTCAGGGAAGATTCCGGGCGTTAACATGACAACGCTGAGTGCTTTGTCTGAACCAAATCGTATGAATATCGTCGAACTTTTGCGTGACGGTCCCCTGACCGTGGGGGAAATCGCCGACCAGCTGGGATTGAGGCAGCCACAAACTTCGAAGCATCTAAAAGTGCTAAGCGACAACGGGATTGTGGAAGTTCAGGCAGAAGCTAACCGGCGCATCTACAAGCTCCGTTCAGAGCCCTTCCAAGAGCTGGATTCTTGGATACAGTCTTTCCGGCGCGTGATGCAAGAAAGATTCGACAACCTAGATGATTATTTGAAGGAATTGCAGAACAAGGAAAAATCTTAAGAGCATTTCATGTTCAAGGAGGAATTACGATGTCAAACAACGCAATGGTATCAAGAGTAGAGAATGACCGGGTACTGGTACTGGAACGCATTTTCGATGCGCCACGCGATCTAGTATTCAAGATGTTTAAAGAACCGGAGCATCTGAAACGCTGGTGGGGACCTAGGGGCTGGGAGATTCCGGTCTGCACCGTCGATTTCCATCCGGGAGGCGTTTGGCATTACTGTATGAAGTGTGTCGATCAGAATCAAGGTCAATTTTTTGGTATGGAATCCTGGGGCAAAGGGGTTTATAAGGAGATTATCGAGCCGGAGAAAATTGTCTACACCGATTACTTTTCGGATGCCGAAGGCAATTTGAATGACTCCATGCCGTCCACCGAGATCACATTGGAATTCATTGATTTGGCTGGAAAGACAAAACTGATAAACCGTGCTGAATATGTTTCCGAAGAGTCCCTTAAGACTGTTATGGACATGGGCATGGTGCAGGGCATCACCGAAACTTGGGATCGTTTGGATGAGCTAGTAGAGAGGCTGAAGTAGATTTACCTTACCACTGTTTTAAGCGTTAGTAAGGCTTTGGAGCATTGAGTTTAGTAATTACTTTTATAAGGGAGTGTAAAAATTAATGATTAATCAAGTTGGTCAAATCATGTTGTATGTTAATAACCAAGATGAAGCAAAAGAGTTTTGGACAGAAAAAGTAGGGTTTATTGTCATTTCAGAGGAAGACAATGGGCAAGGTTTCAGATATATTGAAATTGCTCCAACTAAAGAAGCTGAAACAAGCATTATTCTCCATAATAAGGAATTTATTGCGAAAATGTCACCTGAATTAAATCTTGGAACACCTTCTTTAATGTTCTTCTCGAATAATTTCGATCATTTATATAGTGACTTATCAAACAAAAACGTTACAGTCGGAGAAATTGTAAATATGCCTTCAGGTAGAGTATTTAATTTTGCAGATAGTGAAAATAATTACTTTGCCGTAATGGAAAAAATGTAAATTATATTCGACTTAAGAGTGCGATGCTTGATTAAAGGCATCGCCTTTTCGCTGTGTTAATGTAAGAAAAAGATTGTGAAGATTTACACTTAAAGTAACGTGGTTGCTAAGTCAGCCATTTTTTTGGTTCCACTAACGAAGCAGTTTAGTTAAAGGAGGAATTATTTGAAAAAAAAAGAGAATAATGCATTTTATTTCGCCAAAAAGCCAGTTTTAATATTAATCTTCATGAAAAAGCAGGAATATACCTTTCTTTTATCTAATCTTATTTAATGACAAACATGTAGAACATATGTTATGTTTTTATCCCTACATAATTTAAAAATAAAAAGAAGAGGTGTTTGAATATGAATAAAACAGAATTAGTGAATGCTGTTGTAAAACAAACAGAGTTAACAAAGAAAGATGCTGCAAATGCGGTCGATGCATTGTTTGAAACCATCTCTAATACTCTTGCAAAAGAAGAGAAAATCCAGTTGATTGGATTTGGCACATTTGAGGTGCGTGAGCGTGCAGCTCGCACAGGTCGTAACCCACAAACTGGTGAAGAAATTCAGATTTCTGCTTCTAAAGTTCCAGCTTTTAAACCAGGCAAGGAATTAAAAGAAGCTGTTAAATAAGTTTGTATAGTTCTTAAAGAATTGGCTCTAAGGTATGATCCCTAGAGCCTTTTTGTGTTTGAAATAGAGTGTCTATTCAGGGAGGCTTTTTGGACATACGGCTATATTATTAAAGAGATCAGGAGGAATTAGAATACTTATCAAAGTAGACGATTGTGAAGATTTTCACTTAAACTAAATGGGCAGTTTAGTTTAAGTGAAATTATTCACATTTTACATTATTATGTTATTTACGAAAATTTTTAGGGTAATGCTTCTCCCTAGAAAATTATCCTTTTCCTCAATGAAAAAAAGACCCCTCCAAATATCAGGGGGAAGCCAAGCTTTTTAACTGACTCTGATAAAAAATTCCTTCGTCAAACTTTTTACTCCCTCTTTCTATATGATAAATAGTCTAAAAATTTCTTGGACGCAAGTGAAAGTGATTTTTGTTCTCTCATAGCAACACCAATATTTCTAAAAGCAGGAAATTCAAGCTCTTTCGCTATAATTTTGTGTGGAATACGCTGTAATATCAATTCTGGTAATATACTGATTCCTAGCCCATTTTCCACCATAGACATAATTGCATAGTCATCCCATGTTGTAAAATTAATATGTGGTGTAATATGGTGCCTCTCAAAAATTTCAGAGATTTCTGCTTTTGCCCCCTTTTCCAACAGCATAAACGGACTGTTCTGTAAGCCGTTGATGGGAAACTTTTCGCAATTAGCAAGTGGATGATTTTGTGGAATCACTACCATCAAACGGTCTTGCTCCAAAAATATTGTTTCAAGTTCTGCTTTTGTCGGTAGCCGCAAAAATCCAAAGTCAACACGCCCATTTAGGATCCAACTCTCAATTTCTGTATAATCACCAAGCAGAAATTCAAAATCAATCATTGGGTAATCCTTCTTAAAGAATTTAACAATGTTAGGGAGCCAATGAGATGCTACGCTGGAAAATGTCCCAATTCGAATCATCCCAGATTCCATATTATTTAATTCTTTGATTTGTTTCATTAAGATTTCATACTCATTGCAAATTCGCTTTAATTGGGGCAGTAACTTTAAACCATCTGAGGTTAAATTGATACCGGCACGTCCTCTTTCAAAAAGGAAAATTCCCCATTCCTTTTCTAAATCGTTAATCATACGGCTAATCCCAGACTGTGAATAATCCAATATTTCGGCAGCTTTTGTAAAACTACCCAATTCTACTGCTTTGACAAATGCCATATATTTTTGGATATTCATATCTCTTTCCTCATCCTATCTGATTTTGTCATACATTCCATGATAAACATTCGTTTTTGTAATGCATGTGATTATGATATATTTTTACTATTAAATATTCAAGTTAGGAAAGGAAAAGGTGTAAAACGATGTTTTTTGTGAGTGATATTATGGAAAAAGCCCCAGACAGCTACAAGTCTCATCTACATGAAACGGTCTATGAATCATTGATAAAATTACAGATTCCATTTGAACGAGTGAGTACAGATGAAGCAATTTCAATGGAGGACTGTATTGAGATCAATCGAAAATTGGAAATGAAAATGGTAAAAACGCTGTTCCTCTGTAATAGTAAAAAGACAGAATTTTATTTATTTGTAACGACCGCAAATAAATCATTCAAAGCAAAAGATTTCAGCAATGCACTCGGCATATCACGCGTCCCCTTTGCTCCTGCGGAACTAATGGAACAAATTCTGGGCGTAAAAATCGGAGCTGCTACAGTATTTGGTGTTTTAATGGACAAGGAATATCTTGTGCAGGTGGGTTTCGATAAGGATGTGCTTTTGGAAGAGTGGTATGGATGTAGCGATGGAACTACAACCGGATATATGAAGGTCAAAACAGTGCTGATCGTCAATAACTTCCTAACCTATGCAAAGCACATTCCGAAAGTAATCGAAATGTGAAATTCATAAAAAGAATGGTGATTATACTGCCCCATTTCTCCTGTTTGGTTCGTTGCAAGGTTCATTATGATTTCCGGCGTGGCGATGGGTGCAAACTGGATATTTTTATTTGAAACATTCGCACAAATCAGTGTAATTTTTGCCACCCTTTAATATTATTGCTGTCATATAATCGCTTATATTAACAATAGATTTAGAATCTGCAAATTATAAGTTGTTTCGCGGATTCGTAGGAGTAGATTATGATATCTAAAATTCAGTTTATATTATCAATGATTATTTTCGGTACAATTGGTTTAGTTGTTCGAAACATTGATCTATCTTCGAGCGAAAGAGCTTTACTAAGCAGTTTCATAGGATGCTTATTTTTACTGCTAATATTCTTCATGATGAAGAAAAAAATATCATGGAATATAGTTAAATCTAATGCTTTATTTTTGATTCTTTCAAGTATTGCATTGGGAGGAAATTGGATTTTTTTTTATCAATCGTATGACCATACGACGATTGCCATTGCAACGCTGGGTTATTACTTTGCACCTGTATTTGTCATGATTCTTTCTCCCTTTTTACTTCGGGAACAATTATCCATCAAGAAAATTGTGTGTATTGGTGTAGCGATCATAGGGATGTTAATGATCTTAGGAGAAGGCGTGAGAGCATCCAGCTCAGACGATCTTCTTGGACTTTCTTTTGGATTAATCGCGGCTGCATTTTATGCTGCGTTATTGCTTTTAAATAAATTCATTAAAGATATGGGAAAGTTAGAGCTAACCATTATTCAGCTTGGAACAACTACTATACTCCTAATGCCATATGTTTTCTTGACTTCCGGCTTTGGTATCTTTGAAATATCAGGTTCTTCCGTTCCTTTTATTTTAATTTTAGGGATTATCAATACAGGGATTGGATTCTGGTTATTTTTCTCTGGTATGGAAAAATTAAGAGGGCAAAGTATAGCTATGCTAAGTTATGTAGACCCATTTGTAGCTATATTGATTTCTGCTATTGTCCTCCATGAACAAATGACAATTAATCAAATGCTGGGTGGTGCACTCCTGTTGGGTTCTACATTTGTTAGTGAAACTAAATTTATTAGATTATCCAAGCAGAGCACAAAAATCTTATCGAAATAGTGATAAGAGCAGTGGGGCATTTTTCACCACTGCTCTTATTTTATTCTATCTATAATAACTAAAAAATATTAATATCTTCATTACTCTACTGCTTCGTATTAAAAATATGGTTTATTGTCACTTATATTTTCTGATGGAATCGTAGCATGAAGTATGTTACATAATGTTGTAATTCCATGAGTTAATAATTCCTCATTTATATAGGAGTAACTAACTCTTAAATGATTATTTTCTTGTCCTGCTGGGTAACATGCTGATCCTGGTAAAAATGTTATTTGTCGTTTTTTTGCCTCTAATAAAAGATAGTGACTATCAATCGAAGATGGTAGATTGATCCATAAATTTAGCCCACCTTCCGGTATTAGCCATGATACTCCTTCAGGAGCATGGTTTGTAAGTAATTCAAGCACCAAATCTCTTCGAATTCTTAGAGCCGTCCGCAATTTCTTCGTGTGATCTACCATTCTTTTAGAGTTAATTAAAGGAAGAATTGCCTTTTGTGTGAGTAAAGGACTTCCTAAATCAGCATTTGCCTTTGCTGCCAATAAACGATTGAAAATGGAGCCTGAAGCTGTTAATATTCCTATCCTACAGCTCGGTGCAATGGTCTTACTTAATCCTCTTAAATAAATCACATGCCCGAACTGATCCATACTTTTAAGGGGAACAGGTGGTTTCTTTTCAAAATAAATTTCACTGCATGGATCGTCCTCCACAATAATACATTGGATGCTTTGAGCTATATCAAGTAACTGCTTACGTCGTTTTAAAGTCATAACAACACCTGTTGGATTATGAAAAGTAGGAATCGTAAAGATAATTTTAGGTTTATGTTTTTCGCACACATTTTGGAGTATATCTATTCGCATTCCATCCTTATCAATAGGCACAGTGAGTATAGTAGCACCCCTTCCACTAAAAATATCTATTGCTCCAGGGTAGGTCGGAGCTTCCATTACCACAACATCACCGGGTCCGACAAATGTACGAGCAATAAGATCAATACCTTGTTGAAGACCACTTGTAACTAAGATGTTTTCTGGTGTCGAGAGGACCCCTGTCCTTTTTAAATACTCAGACATTTTACTTCTTAGTTGACTATCACCTTGGATGTCTCCATATAAAGACAATAACTCTGGGTTTTCTGAAAGAACTCGTTGAACCTCATGCTCGAAGTATCGATTTGGTAAAAGTTTTGGATCTATCATAGATGAGGAAAGATGGACCTTTTGAGTCCCGATATGATAACGAGCAAACTGGGACCTGGGTAAATAATCTTGAAGCGATAATTGCCAATCGTATGAAGGAATTGCTTCTTTTTCTCCCATTTCCTCCTTTATTTTAGCATTTACAAAAGTACCTTTTCCTTGGGTAGAAGTAATAAAACCATCTTGTTCTAATTGCTTGTACGCCTTGACAACAGTAACCAAACTTACTTCCAGTTGTTTTGAAAGGTTGCGTACTGAGGGCAACGTCAATCCTTCTTCCAAAAGTCCTGAACGGATACGGTCAACAATTGATTGATATATTTGGTTAGAAAGTGAGATTCCAGTATTTCTTTGGATATTAATTTGCATAATAAATTACCCCTTAGTGTTATGTATCTATTAAGTGTTATGCATAGTTAGTTCAATTTAACAAAGTAAATGATAATAAATTTATTTTAACACTTAAAGGAATTTTAATCATATTGCTCTTCTACAAAGTGAGATAAATGCTGATATATAAGAAATTATCGTATGTGAGAATACACAAGGAAATACTCTCAACTCTAATGAGTGCCATATTTTAGTGTTATACAATAGGGTTGAGTGTTATATATTTGTCGAAGTAATATATAACAAATATAGTTGAACAAAACATTATAAAGGAAAGAAGATGTAGGAAATGGAAAAGATAAATTTAGATTGGGAAAGCTTGGGATTTTCTTATAGAAAGACAGATAAACGATATGTTGCTAATTTTAAGGAAGGAAAATGGGATGAGGGCATCTTAACAGAGGATCACAACATTGTTTTAAACGAATGTGCGGGTGTGCTTCAGTATGCCCAGACTTGCTTTGAAGGGATGAAAGCATATACAACAAAAGACGGAAAAATTGTTATTTTTCGCCCTGAATTAAATGCACAGCGTTTGGAAGATTCTGCGAAGAGAATTCATATTGCTCCATTTCCAAAAGATCGGTTTGTGGATGCCGTTGTACAGACAGTAAAAGCGAACGCTGCATTTGTACCGCCGTATGGCTATGGTGGTTCCTTATATATTCGACCTTATCTATTTGGAACCAACCCAACTATTGGGGTTAAGCCTGCTGAAGAATTTCAATTCAGAATATTTACTACACCGGTTGGTCCTTATTTTAAAGATGGAGTAAAGCCCCTTACCCTCTGTGTTAGTGATTATGACCGTGCCGCACCTCATGGAACCGGAAATGCTAAGTTAGGACTTAACTATGCCATGAGTCTTCATGCACTCGTAACAGCAAAGGTAAATGGATTTGATGAAAATATGTTTTTGGATTCTGCAACTAGGACAAAAGTAGAAGAAACAGGCGGAGCTAACTTCATATTTGTTACAAAGGAAAATAAACTAGTTACCCCGAAATCAGAATCCATTCTTCCTTCTATTACACTTCGATCATTGATGGTAATTGCGAAAGAATATCTTGGGCTTGAAGTTGAGGAAAGAGTAGTATACTTTGAGGAAGTGAAAGATTTTGCTGAATGTGGTTTGTGTGGAACAGCAGCTGTTATTTCACCTGTAGGTAAAATAATTGATCATGGAAACGAAATATGCTTCTCTAGCGGTATGGCAGAAATGGGACCAATAACTAAAAAGTTATACGATACTCTTACCGGGATCCAGTTAGGGCACATTAAAGCCCCTGAAGGTTGGATTAAGATGATTGAATAATCCTCTGAGAAAGTCTTAAATGATAGTTATTATTATTTTACAAGGAGAATAATTGGAGGAGAGCTTGTGAAGCAAAAACAGTTAATACTAACTTATAGTTTATTGTTTTTTACTATGGTTATTTGGGGACTCAATATAGTTATAATTAAAGTATTGGTGGAAGTTTTGCCTCCACAAACAATGACAGCATTTCGAATTATGATTGCTGGGATTACAGCATTAATCATTATCGCTCGTGGAAAATCCCTTCGCCGATTATCGAAAAGAGAATGGAGTTATACACTGCTTGGGATGTTATTTGGGGTAATGCTACATCACTCGCTTTTAGCTGTAGGGTTAACAATGATTGACGCTTCTAATGCTTCTTTAATTCTTGCATTAGTACCGCTTACAACAGCAATACTTGCCGCTTTCTTCTTAGGTGAAAAATTAACAAGTTGGCGAATGATAGGTATTATTCTCGCATTTACCGGTGTGTTTTTTATTCAAGGCGGTTCATTCAATAGTATGCAATTATCTAAAGGAGAATTGTATTTATTTATTGCAATGTTGGTCCAAGCCATTAGTTTTATTTTCGTGAAAAGAGCAACAGAAACACTTGATTCCAAACAGTTAACAACAATAATGTCCTTAGCAGGCTCAGTTGGTTTGTTGATCATCAGTTTTATAACAGAACCTGGTGGAGTCCATGAAATGACTTCTGCCTCTGTATTTATTTACTTTTTATTTATCGTGTCAGGGGTGGTGTCAACAGGTGTGGGGTATATTGTTTTTTATGGAGCTATTCAGCAGATAGGGGCAGGGCAAGCCGCCTTATTTGATAATCTTGTTCCGTTTTTTGGTCTTGTATTCTCCGCACTTTTTTTAAATGAAGCCATTACAGCTTCACAATTAACTGGATTTGTGTTTATTATGGCTGGAATTCTATTTGGGACAGGATATAGTGAAAAACTATGGGAGAAAAAGCATAAATGGATTAATAATACAAAAAAGAGAGTTGGATAACCTATACTCTTCATAGTATAGCATTTTGAGGTTCTTATTTCTAAACCTTACGAGAAATTTTGTTATAGAAATTAATAAACAACTTATCATGAAAAAGCTAGTAAGGAATCAACATATAATACAGGTCAGACTATACACATTAATAGCGGTATGTGTATTAAAAAGGAGAGGCTAAGTTTCACTTTTTGCTTATATTGTGAAATATTGTACTTAGACAAACGGGTGCAAGAGTTAAAGAAAGTGATCGCTGCGGCGGTCTTTTTTCTTGTGGTGCTAACGGGCAGGTTAGTTGAAGAAGAAATAGTTAAGATTGCATTAGAATAGGGTGAAACGGATATTTAACAGGGAACTCAAATAAAGAGATATATTAACCTAAAAAGGTTTCTTAAGAACATACTTAAACAAATGTGGCAGCCTATTAAAATCAAACGTTCCCTGCAAGTGCAAGTCAGGAGGAGGGTATTTATATGTCCTTAAGTGCGTATGATTTATTAACTTCACATCAGGTCCATAAGAAATCTGATAAGTCATTTTGTCCTTGCCAACTAGAACGTGATGACCACCATCGTCTGGTTCGATTTCAAATGTAATCTCCAATACATTGCCAAAGGGGTGATTTCTTTTTGTTTCAACCACATCAATGTTCTGTGGAGTAACTTGCGGATAAAGGTCCTTTAAAATCTTGGGATGATAATATTTATTCAAATCTTCTCTGATATAAGGAGTTAGCATAATCATAAGCATATCCTGTAACCGAAGTTCTTTGGAATCTTGAGTTGGTTTATCTGCTAAAGCTGTTGTTTGAAAAGATGTAATTAGAAGAGAGATTATAAAAGTGATTAGTAGCTTTTTCATTTAAGCACACCTCTTTAAGGCTATTTAGTTGTATTATTACCCTTTTCTGAATAAGGTATGTGGTTATTAGCCTAACAGGTCATACTAAGATAAAAAGGTGTGGCTTTATGAAACAAACATTTTTTCTTTTAACATTAATTTCTGTAATCATTCTTACAGGTTTTGTTAAGAAAGACCAAGACAAATGCCTTCATTGTAAAGAATGCTATGATACCGCTTTGGATGACGGTTATAGGATGGGTTATGGCACAGGAACTGTAAATGAAAGGTATCGAATCGCAAGAAGCCTGATTCAATTAGGAAAAACGGATGAAGAACTTGTTCACATGATTCCAACAAGCTATGTGGAATTAAAGGACGTAAGAGAGCAGCTCAAACTCTATCATGGTTATTTTGAGTTTGAGGTATCAAGATACGAGAAAGCAAGAGCACTTTTAAATGAAGGTAAATCAAACGAAGAGATTGTAGAAAAAACAACCTTAAGTTTCTATGAATTAGAATTGGTGAAACAACAACTTAAGCAAAATAATGGAAAATTCAAATGGGAAGTGAGTAACTAAGGGACTTAAGCGAAAGCGATAAGTCTTTGTGAACTTAACAAAAATATTGTGAAGAAATGTACTTAAGCTAACGGGTAGCGATTGTTCAATAAGAACAGTCGCTTTTTCTTGTTCCCCCTTACGTGGCGGAATAGTTATAAATAATGAATCATAAAAAGGAGGATGAATAATGGCATCGATCGAAAGGAAAATGATGGATAATGCTTTAAAAAAGGTTGTGATACCCTTCTTAAGCAACAAGGATTTAAAGGTTCATTACCTCATTTTAGACGAATAAATGAAAAGAATATTGAATTAATAACTTTTCAATTTAACAAATGGGGAGGTTCGTTTGTTGTCGAGTTAGCAGTTTGTCCAATACAAGGTGTAACAATGGATTTTGGGGAAAACATACCAGCAAACAAAGTTACTGCCCATGATATAGACAAACGTTTTAGGTTGGGGGCAAAATCCGAAGATGAAGACGGAATATGGTTTGATTATGAGAATGCAAAAACTGAGGAAGACTTTGAGAAAGTTGCATTAAACGTTGAAAATTTACTAAATATTTCAGATAGTTTATGGATTTCAAAGTTATTCAACTAAAGGAGGCGTTTCTATAATAAGTAGAGAAGCTTTTTTCTTATTGAAGTAACGGGGCAGATTAGCTTCAAAATGGAATTGTTGTTGACAGGGTTATATTTCCTATGTCCATATATAGAACCATTCGGTTAATATAATAATGATGATATTATTTGGAATGGAGGGAAATGCCTTTAATGATCAACCTCAAAATGCCTAGAGGATACTTATTAAGATTTTTGTATTTTTGTTTGCTCTATTTGCTATATATATATTAGTGGGTGAGATTTGGTTCACAACGTTATATACCCACGAAAATTGGATAAACTTAAGCGGAATTATAATAATCGCTATTCTATTGGTTCCCATTTATACATTTATAAACACAAGATTATCCTTTGGGAAAATGAGATTTATATTTTATATACCCCTCCTCCCATCCTTTATTGGAGCGTTGTTGTTTCATCCAATTGAATCCAGCCTTTTCCCAAATCTATATACACAAGACGACTTAGGTGCAGGGATTCTTATGTTTATGATTGCTATTCCACATTGGGCTGCTATGATCCTCTCTTTTTTCTTATCCGATAAATTAAAAATGCGATGAATAAAAGGTTGGATATCCTGTGCGATTCTTCAAGAAGAAGATCGCTTTTTTCCTATTACAAGAAAGATTGTGAAATGTTGTACTTAAACTATATGGGCAGATTAGTTTAATAAGGACATTGTTGTGGCTGGGTTAATTTTCTTATATTCATATTCAACCATTCGATTATAATAATAATGAACATTATCAGCTAATTTTTTAGGGTGTGGAGTATGGATAAAAAGAATTTTATTACTATTTTTATAGTATATGTAACTTTAGATATTATGAAGGGGTTTGAAATACCTCACTTATGGATTCTTAACCAATTATTTAAATTAGTAGCTTGTTTCGTTGTGCTTTTTCTTTTTGCACTTATTTGGAGTGGCATTACAAAGGAGAAATTTTGAACGAATTAACTCTTCCCTCTTAAGCTAACGGGTGCAATACTTTAACAATGGTATAAAATCAAATAGGTTATTTGGGCATTAAGAGGAGAATAGAATAGTGATGAAACACTGGAACCAGGTAAGACAAATATGGGAAGCAAGAAATGTCACAATTAAATCGGCAGAATCTTATATAGTTTTTTCATATGAGTATGTATTAAGGTTTGTAAAAGCTGAAAACCAAGTAAACATTGTTATTCAATTATTGGAATGTTCCCAGTTGTTATTTGATAAAAAGTCTTTTCAAGATATTGAAAGAATTGAACAAAGGTTTGAAAATGAACTAATTAAAGAAGACGAGGAAATGGACATCGAAATGAATTGGGATGACTACCTTCAAAGAACATATTACATAACAGGTAAGGTGCTTGCTGGTAGAACAATTAATAAAGAAGAAATTGAATGGTTAAAACGTTCTTTTTTTGAAGATTTTCCGAACTATTTGTTTTTATTAAACTATACCAAAGACTATAAGAGTTTTTTTCAGACCAATAAACTAGTGCAAAAAAAAAAATTACGAATTTATACTACTTATACATTGAGGAAAGCTAATTTTTTAATTCATTTTGCGATTTCACTTACAGTTCGTTAGCTGCTTTGGCAACTTTTATTTTTTCTTATGTCACTAACGGGCAGGTTAGTTCAACAAGAAAATCATATGTCATGGTTGTTGCATATGTCCGTAAAGCCTTTTATAAGTGCATTATTAATATAATGTTTGGTTACATTAAAAAAAATGGAAACAATTCGGAGAGAGGTAAGATTTACATATGGCTTCAAAGAGGCATAAATTATTAAATATATTTTTAATACTGATACCCTGGTTATCGTTGCTATTCATAGGTAAGCGTAGTATCAAACGTTATTCTTTAGCGAGTGGTTTTATAGCTATTTTTGAAATTATAAATCATTTGTATGGTCGTCAGAGGAAATGGTGGGTATTTTACGATAAGCCAAAATCTTTTATTAGGGATGAACTTCCTTTTGATATTGGTCCTTATTTGCCTATGTGTTTGTGGTTCCTTAAATTTTCATATGGAAATTTCAAAAAATTTATTTTGATTAATGCAATAGCGAATGGACTTTTTGCTTTTATCTTCATGCCTTTCTTAAAAAAAATTAAAATTGTCCGTCTAAAAAGGTTAAACTACTTTCAATTCTTTATATACATACATTACAAAGCGTATATATTGTATGTGGTCCAATATTTGGTCGAAAAAGTGAAAGGTTATAACGGTGTACTCAATAAATTGAGCTAAAGATACCCAACTAACGGGTCCAAGAGTTAAAGATGGGATGCCCACGGCTATCCCATTTTTCTTATTGCACTAATGGCAGGTTAGTTGAACAAGGATATTGGGTTTTTATGGTGAAAGAGGATTATAAGTTGATTAAATAAAGTTGGGATATGGATAGTAAAGTGATAATTATATTGATGTATGTATTAACATTGCTTGGTATTTATCTAATCTTTCACCCGATGATTGTTTTGGAATTATTGGATTAACGGGGCAGTTTTGCTTAAAAATATTGTAAAAAAAAGTTAAATTTGTAATATAATATTAGTAATTAGTTTGGAGGTGTTATGATGATTTGGATTTATATTTTTACACCTATCATTATATTGGCTGGAATAGCCATTTATTTTGACAAAAAATCTGGAGCTACTTCACCAGATGAAAGAACAGCTGATAAGTTAGAGGAATATCCACCAGAAATTCCTTTCGGACCCAATAATTTTTAACCTTAAAATGATTCAAATACATCTTTTCAAAGACAATGTGAAGGATTGTACTTAAAGTAACGGGTGCTTTACTTGAATAAGAGCAACATAAGAATCCAAAACTAGGTGTGATAATTCATGAATGGCAAAAATGGTTTTGTTTACGTCTTCTTGCAAATACTTTTAAAAAATGTTAAACTTTAGAAGAATTATTTTTGTTCGGTGTAAAGGATAGTATAAGATTAACTTTTCGTCTTGATGATCACTGAGTGCAAGGATAGTAACACATTGTGTGTAAAGCACACAGCAGGAGGAAACAAAATGGAACAAGGTAAAGTAAAATGGTTTAACGCAGAAAAAGGTTTCGGATTTATCGAGCGTGAAGGCGGAGAAGACGTATTCGTTCATTTCTCAGCTATCCAAGGCGAAGGTTTCAAATCTTTAGACGAAGGTCAAGCAGTAACTTTTGACGTTGAGCAAGGCCAACGTGGAGCTCAAGCAGCTAACGTTCGTAAAGCTTAATAATAAGAACAAACTAAAGCAGGCTCTTTATAGAGTCTGTTTTTTTTATTTCTTCTTTTAAAAACAAGGAGCCCCACTCACGAATGAGTAGGGCACATGTAAACAAGTAAATCAAATGGTAAACAAAGTGTATCACATAATAACGAAATGTCCTAATTTGAATGGGAGGCTGAAAAGCTTGCTCGTTTTATTTACTACTTTTATCGAACCAATCAAATGCCATGTGAAAAAGGGAACCTAACAAAATCAGGATACCCCCAGACACAAGCAGAAAATACAATTTTCTTATTCATTTTACTTCTCGGATGAATATTAATACACATTACGATGATAATCTGTGACCAGAGGGATAAAATCATGTCCACTTGTAACAGGTTCTTTTGTTTTTATACATAAAACCAATTTATGTTAATGTCCCTATAATAATTAGGGGAAAATAAAAGGAAACATTACATACTAGAAGGAGATAAGGATGACAGAACTATCGAGAAACAAACAGAAAAAATTATCAAAAACTAATGTTTTAAAACGTGGTATTGCTATTTTTATCGGGGCTGTGTTGATGGCGACAGGATTAGAGATTTTCCTTGTCCCGAACAATGTTATAGACGGGGGGGTAACTGGTATATCCATTATGCTTTCCCATATTTCTGGATTACCTTTAGGATTATTTATTTTCATTCTCAACTTACCGTTTTTTTATTTAGGTTATAAGCAAATTGGAAAAACATTTGCGATATCATCAGTCTTCGGTATTATTGTTCTTTCTATTTTCACATCGCTCTTTTATCCCATCCCAGCTTTTACAGATGACATTCTTCTAGCTACAATTTTTGGAGGAATAATTTTGGGAGTTGGGGTAGGACTAGTTATTCGTTATGGCGGAGCCTTGGACGGAACTGAAATACTTGCGATATTAATTAATAAAAAAGTACCTTTTTCTGTTGGTGAAATCATAATGTTTTTTAACCTTTTTATTTTAGGTGCTGCAGGATTTGTTTTCACATGGGATAGAGCAATGTACTCCATACTTGCCTATATAATTGCGTTTAAAACAATAGATGTAGTTGTTCTAGGTTTGGAACAATCAAAATCCGCATGGATTTTTAGCAATAAGAATAAAGAAATAGGAGATGCTATACTTGCTAGGTTGGGGCGTGGTGTAACCTACATGAATGGTGAAGGTGCATATTCAGGAGATGACACAAAGGTGATTTTTTGCGTCATAACACGTCTAGAAGAAGCAGAACTTAAGAATATCGTTGACGAAATTGATACGACTGCCTTTTTGGCTATAGCTGATATAGCAGAAGTAAGAGGTGGAAGAAATAAAAAGAAAGACATACATTAATTAGGCTGAGAATTACTTTTCGATATATTTATTAGGTATTAGATATTATGTATTTAAAGATATACATCAGCAACATGTTTGTTAATAAATGTACTTAAACTCCCTCAGTTTAATACATTTTTCTCTCGAATACTAGCTATCGGGCTGCTTTACTTTAATAAACGATGATCGTCTAAATGGCGGTCATTTTTTTAAGATACCTATACAATGTTAAATTCTGTAATGAAACAAATAGTCGGAAGAGGAACGTATATACAATGGACAATAGCGTAATGGGGGTACCCGATCACAAACGATAGGGATATAATTGTAACGCCATGTGCCTGGTGATGGACGTCTCTTGTTTTTCTGGGGAATCAGGAGCCTACCAATAACCTCTAAACTCATACTCATCGTACATGGTAAAATCTTTCGTCTTTATCTCCAATTTCCTAGCCTCCTCATATTTTAAAAATACAATTTTTGACTATTTTATACAAGGATAAAACGTACATTAGTGCCACGTAAAAAAGAGTTTGCTTTCCCAACGGTTGTTAGGTGCTTAAAACCTATAGTTTCCATTAATTTTACATTCTGATTCTGCTAAAATAGCGGTAGAGGTGGTAACTATGTTAATATCTCCAATGCTACTGCATAAAAAGGATGAACCGTTTAATTCAAGAGATTTTATTACTGAACTAAAACTTGACGGCATTCGTTTAATATATTCAGTTGATGATATAGGTAAAGTTCGTTTATATTCACGGCACAATAACGAAATCACATCGAAATTCCCTGAACTTCACGACCTTCATATTCCACCAGGCACCGTTCTTGACGGCGAGTTAATCGTAAGTGATAAACAGGGGAAACCTGACTTTGAAGCTGTAATGAATCGTTTTATGAGTTCTAAAGATAAGTCACCGATTACATTCGTAGCTTTTGATGTGATCCAACACAAAGGTAACCGGATAACAAACCTACCATTACTAGAACGTAAAGAAGTACTTGCAGGCTTAGTGCCAGAGGATAATACGATGATAGCTAAGATGCAATTCATTGAGGGGCACGGTGAAGATTATTTTGACGCTATAAAAGCGCAAGCTCTCGAGGGTATCGTATTAAAACGTAAGTATTCACGTTATGAAGTTGGTAAACGTTCAAATTCGTGGCTGAAGGTAATTAACTATCTGTTCTCAGATGTCTTTGTCGTTGGCTATCGTAAGCAGCACAAGAAGTTCGGTTTACTGTTAGCATTCGACGATGGCCATTATGCTGGCGTGATGGAACTCGGTGTTCCTGAGTCTGCACGAAGGATCGTTGATGGAAAGCCGATAATTCGGGAAGAAAATGATTTTGCGTTTATTGAGCCTGTAAAGTGTCGTGTCAAATATCGTAATTTAACGAAGGCAGGATTATTACGTCTTCCAAGTTTTGTTGAGTGGATTTAACGTTCACTCTTTTTTATTACGTTAATATTGTTTATTAGCGGCTTTTCTACCTTATATATATCGTGTTATAATGAAACGGTCGAAAGTTCGGCAAATGACCGTATCAGTGCCCGTTTCAAAATGCGTTCATATAGCGGTTTGCGCCTTTAGCTCAGCTGGATAGAGCATACGCCTTCTAAGCGTACGGTCAGAGGTTCGAATCCTCTAAGGCGCGTAAAAACTAATAATGATCCAAACACCTGAGTACTAGTCTTACTCAGGTGTTTTTTTTGCAAACGAAATGATAATCTAAGACTTAAATATAAAACATTTAAGGTAAAAAAGTGATTTTTAAAAGTTGATTATTAAAGATCTGTTATTATCATCATGATTTTCATGTAGGTATGAGAATTTATAAGCGGAGAATTTCCGGCTAATGTATAAAGGAAGGCTTAAGATGCTGATATAAGCGTAGATATTCCGATTAACTGCTCTAAATAAGACAAAATCCAAAGATATGGATAATATAAACGGGAAAAATTCCTTTGTTTTTAAGGAGATATGGGTATTTCTCACTTTAACGGAATTTTTTCATTTAATAAATATGGTTGACACCAGTTTGCGTTGATGATATTATATAAAAGTTGCCAGCAAAACTATTAAACTATTAAATTAAAAAATAGAAAATAGTTGTTGACAACATTAAGGATAACTGATAAGATATAAAAGTTGTCTCGATGAAATTGTTCTTTGAAAACTAAACAAACAAAAACGTCAACAAACAAAAATATTCATTTCTTATGAAATGAAGCCAACGTAACAAAATGAGCTAATCAACTTTCATGGAGAGTTTGATCCTGGCTCAGGACGAACGCTGGCGGCGTGCCTAATACATGCAAGTCGAGCGAATCTTTCAGAACTTGTTCTGGAAGTTTAGCGGCGGACGGGTGAGTAACACGTGGGCAACCTGCCTGTAAGACTGGGATAACACCGGGAAACCGGTGCTAATACCGGATAATCCTTTTCCTCTCATGAGGAAAAGCTGAAAGTCGGTTTCGGCTGACACTTACAGATGGGCCCGCGGCGCATTAGCTAGTTGGTGAGGTAACGGCTCACCAAGGCGACGATGCGTAGCCGACCTGAGAGGGTGATCGGCCACACTGGGACTGAGACACGGCCCAGACTCCTACGGGAGGCAGCAGTAGGGAATCTTCCACAATGGACGAAAGTCTGATGGAGCAACGCCGCGTGAGCGATGAAGGCCTTCGGGTCGTAAAGCTCTGTTGTTAGGGAAGAACAAGTACCGGAGTAACTGCCGGTACCTTGACGGTACCTAACCAGAAAGCCACGGCTAACTACGTGCCAGCAGCCGCGGTAATACGTAGGTGGCAAGCGTTGTCCGGAATTATTGGGCGTAAAGCGCGCGCAGGCGGTCCTTTAAGTCTGATGTGAAAGCCCACGGCTCAACCGTGGAGGGTCATTGGAAACTGGGGGACTTGAGTGCAGAAGAGGAAAGCGGAATTCCACGTGTAGCGGTGAAATGCGTAGAGATGTGGAGGAACACCAGTGGCGAAGGCGGCTTTCTGGTCTGTAACTGACGCTGAGGCGCGAAAGCGTGGGGAGCAAACAGGATTAGATACCCTGGTAGTCCACGCCGTAAACGATGAGTGCTAAGTGTTAGGGGGTTTCCGCCCCTTAGTGCTGCAGCTAACGCATTAAGCACTCCGCCTGGGGAGTACGGCCGCAAGGCTGAAACTCAAAGGAATTGACGGGGGCCCGCACAAGCGGTGGAGCATGTGGTTTAATTCGAAGCAACGCGAAGAACCTTACCAGGTCTTGACATCCTCTGACACTCCTAGAGATAGGACTTTCCCCTTCGGGGGACAGAGTGACAGGTGGTGCATGGTTGTCGTCAGCTCGTGTCGTGAGATGTTGGGTTAAGTCCCGCAACGAGCGCAACCCTTGTTCTTAGTTGCCAGCATTCAGTTGGGCACTCTAAGGAGACTGCCGGTGACAAACCGGAGGAAGGTGGGGATGACGTCAAATCATCATGCCCCTTATGACCTGGGCTACACACGTGCTACAATGGATGGTACAAAGGGCAGCAAAGCCGCGAGGCCTAGCCAATCCCATAAAACCATTCTCAGTTCGGATTGTAGGCTGCAACTCGCCTACATGAAGCCGGAATCGCTAGTAATCGCGGATCAGCATGCCGCGGTGAATACGTTCCCGGGCCTTGTACACACCGCCCGTCACACCACGAGAGTTTGTAACACCCGAAGTCGGTGGGGTAACCGTAAGGAGCCAGCCGCCTAAGGTGGGACAGATGATTGGGGTGAAGTCGTAACAAGGTAGCCGTATCGGAAGGTGCGGCTGGATCACCTCCTTTCTAAGGATATAAGCTGGACATATGAGCCAGACAAAAAAATGTTTGTTTGATGGTTTTCTGTTTGTTTAGTTTTGAGGGAGCAATTCTCTCAAAGCTTTTTTAAATCGTTCTTTGAAAACTAGATAATCGTATAGAAGAAACCAAGTAAAAACCGAGTAAAATCGCCATTTTAGTTTTTTCTCTCTATTAAATAGAGTAAAACCTTTTAGGTTAAGTTAGAAAGGGCGCACGGTGAATGCCTTGGCACTAGGAGCCGATGAAGGACGGGACTAACACCGATATGCTTCGGGGAGCTGTAAGTAAGCTTTGATCCGGAGATTTCCGAATGGGGGAACCCACTGTTCGTAATGGAACAGTATCTTTACCTGAATACATAGGGTATTGATGGCAGACCCGGGGAACTGAAACATCTAAGTACCCGGAGGAAGAGAAAGCAAACGCGATTCCCTAAGTAGCGGCGAGCGAAACGGGATTAGCCCAAACCAAGAGGCTTGCCTCTTGGGGTTGTAGGACACTCAACATGGAGTTACAAAGGAACGGGGTAGATGAAGCGGTCTGGAAAGACCCGTCATAGAAGGTAAAAACCCTGTAGTTGAAACTTCGTTCCCTCCTGAGTGGATCCTGAGTACGGCCGGACACGTGAAATCCGGTCGGAAGCAGGGAGGACCATCTCCCAAGGCTAAATACTCCCTAGTGACCGATAGTGAACCAGTACCGTGAGGGAAAGGTGAAAAGCACCCCGGAAGGGGAGTGAAATAGTTCCTGAAACCGTGTGCCTACAAGTAGTTAGAGCCCGTTAATGGGTGATAGCGTGCCTTTTGTAGAATGAACCGGCGAGTTACGATTACATGCAAGGTTAAGTTGAAGAGACGGAGCCGCAGCGAAAGCGAGTCTGAATAGGGCGTATTAGTATGTGGTCGTAGACCCGAAACCAGGTGATCTACCCATGTCCAGGGTGAAGTCCAGGTAACACTGGATGGAGGCCCGAACCCACGCACGTTGAAAAGTGCGGGGATGAGGTGTGGGTAGCGGAGAAATTCCAATCGAACTTGGAGATAGCTGGTTCTCTCCGAAATAGCTTTAGGGCTAGCCTCACGTAGTTAGAGTCTTGGAGGTAGAGCACTGTTTGGACTAGGGGCCCTCATCGGGTTACCGAATTCAGACAAACTCCGAATGCCAAAGACTTATCCGTGGGAGTCAGACTGCGAGTGATAAGATCCGTAGTCAAAAGGGAAACAGCCCAGACCACCAGCTAAGGTCCCAAAGTATACGTTAAGTGGAAAAGGATGTGGAGTTGCTTAGACAACCAGGATGTTGGCTTAGAAGCAGCCACCATTTAAAGAGTGCGTAATAGCTCACTGGTCGAGTGACTCTGCGCCGAAAATGTACCGGGGCTAAACGTATCACCGAAGCTGTGGATTGACATCTTTGATGTCAGTGGTAGGAGAGCGTTCTAAGGGCGTTGAAGCTAGACCGTAAGGACTGGTGGAGCGCTTAGAAGTGAGAATGCCGGTATGAGTAGCGAAAGATGAGTGAGAATCTCATCCACCGAATGCCTAAGGTTTCCTGAGGAAGGCTCGTCCGCTCAGGGTTAGTCGGGACCTAAGCCGAGGCCGAAAGGCGTAGGCGATGGACAACAGGTTGATATTCCTGTACCACCAAAGAATCGTTTGAGTGATGGGGGGACGCAGGAGGATAGGGTAAGCGCGCTGTTGGATATGCGCGTCTAAGCAGTTAGGCTGAGAAGCAGGAAAATCCGCTTCTCGTGAAGGCTGAGCTGTGACAGCGAGGGAAATTTAGTACCGAAGTTCCTGATTCCACACTGCCAAGAAAAGCCTCTAGCGAGATTCAAGGTGCCCGTACCGCAAACCGACACAGGTAGGCGAGGAGAGAATCCTAAGGTGAGCGAGAGAACTCTCGTTAAGGAACTCGGCAAAATGACCCCGTAACTTCGGGAGAAGGGGTGCTCTTTGGGGTTCATAGCCTCGAAGAGCCGCAGTGAATAGGCCCAGGCGACTGTTTAGCAAAAACACAGGTCTCTGCGAAGCCGCAAGGCGAAGTATAGGGGCTGACGCCTGCCCGGTGCTGGAAGGTTAAGAGGAGGGGTTAGCTCACGCGAAGCTCTGAATCGAAGCCCCAGTAAACGGCGGCCGTAACTATAACGGTCCTAAGGTAGCGAAATTCCTTGTCGGGTAAGTTCCGACCCGCACGAAAGGCGTAACGATCTGGGCACTGTCTCAACGAGAGACTCGGTGAAATTATAGTACCTGTGAAGATGCAGGTTACCCGCGACAGGACGGAAAGACCCCGTGGAGCTTTACTGTAGCCTGATATTGAATTTTGGTACAGCTTGTACAGGATAGGTAGGAGCCTGAGAAGCCGGAGCGCCAGCTTCGGTGGAGGCGTCGGTGGGATACTACCCTGGCTGTATTGAAATTCTAACCCGCACCCCTGATCGGGGTGGGAGACAGTGTCAGGTGGGCAGTTTGACTGGGGCGGTCGCCTCCTAAAGAGTAACGGAGGCGCCCAAAGGTTCCCTCAGAATGGTTGGAAATCATTCGTAGAGTGTAAAGGCACAAGGGAGCTTGACTGCGAGACCTACAAGTCGAGCAGGGACGAAAGTCGGGCTTAGTGATCCGGTGGTTCCGCATGGAAGGGCCATCGCTCAACGGATAAAAGCTACCCCGGGGATAACAGGCTTATCTCCCCCAAGAGTCCACATCGACGGGGAGGTTTGGCACCTCGATGTCGGCTCATCGCATCCTGGGGCTGTAGTCGGTCCCAAGGGTTGGGCTGTTCGCCCATTAAAGCGGTACGCGAGCTGGGTTCAGAACGTCGTGAGACAGTTCGGTCCCTATCCGTCGTGGGCGCAGGAAATTTGAGAGGAGCTGTCCTTAGTACGAGAGGACCGGGATGGACGCACCGCTGGTGTACCAGTTGTCTTGCCAAAGGCATCGCTGGGTAGCTATGTGCGGACGGGATAAGTGCTGAAAGCATCTAAGCATGAAGCCCCCCTCAAGATGAGATTTCCCATAGCGTCAAGCTAGTAAGATCCCTGAAAGATGATCAGGTTGATAGGTCAGAGGTGGAAGCGTGGCGACATGTGGAGCTGACTGATACTAATCGATCGAGGACTTAACCATAGTTATAAGCGAACTCGTTTTTACAACATTTCTTCTACATTATCTAGTTTTGAGAGAATGATCTCTCAATTAAATAAGTCTGGTAGTTAAGGCGAGAAGGTCACACCCGTTCCCATACCGAACACGGAAGTTAAGCTTCTCAGCGCCGATGGTAGTTGGGACTTTGTCCCTGTGAGAGTAGGACGTTGCCAGGCACAAAAAAGACAATCTTTATTGATTGTCTTTTTTGTGTATCTGCTTCTTTTTCAGGAGGGAAGCTTATGAGGATTTCTGAGTGAAGCTGCATGCTTTTCTTTGAAGAGTTTAGAATTCCGGACCCATCAGGGAGTATATGTAATATTCCTAATATTCTCTATCTTTTTGGCGGTTAAAAAGGAGATGGCAGGGTCTAGATTAAGGGTATATAAAAGACGACATACTAAAAAACTAATTTTATTCGCTCGAGTACCGATTTGAACTTATGATTTACACTTGGTGGCTGGGGTGTTTGTTGCAAAAACAGGTAGATACTTCCTCTTACATAGAATGATTTTTTGTTATTTTGTACAAATAAATAATGATTTCAAAAATATATCTGTGATAAAGTGAGGGAAGTGTAAAGAAGAAGGAGGACTGAACGTGTTAGACAATAGTTTTATAATGGTAGCGATCATCTTAATCATTAATATCATTTATGTTACTTTTTTTACGATAAGGATGATATTGACCTTAAAGGGGCAGAGGTATTTAGCAGCTTCGCTAAGTATGATAGAGGTTGTTATCTATGTGCTTGGTCTGGGCCTCGTCCTGAATAACCTAAATGAAATCCAGAATCTGATTGCATATGCAGTAGGATATGGAATTGGAGTCATAGTTGGGATGAAGATTGAAGAGAAGCTCGCTCTAGGGTATATTACAGTCAATGTAATTACCGCAGAGTACGATAAGGATTTACCTAAGCTTTTAAGGGAGAAAGGTTATGGGGTGACCGACTGGGCTGCACATGGTCTGGAAGGAAACCGAATGGCCATGCAAATCCTTACACCCCGAAAATTCGAATTAAAACTATATGATATGATTAAAAGTTTAGATCCCAAAGCCTTTATTATCTCATATGAACCTAAATCAATTCACGGTGGCTTTTGGGTGAAATCAGTGAAAAGAGGGAAGTTGTTTTCATGAGCAAGAAAAAACTGTTATTCGAGCTGCAGGAAAATGAAAATATTGAGGAATGTCTGAATAGGATAAAATTGCAGGGATATGCTCCCGTCAAGCGGACAGAGAAGCCGATATTTCAAGAAGTAAAAAAAGCAGGCGAAACTATTTATGAACCGATTGGCCGCAAAATTGTCTTTGAAGCTAAGTTAATCGAGTAAAACACGAACATTATAGTGTTATTTAAAAATAATGTTCGACATATTTATTGACAGCTAAGGTGATGGTTGGTAAGATAAAGCTATCGGATCAAACAACAATTTTTACCCTCGTATATCCATGGGAATATGGCCCATAAGTCT
The DNA here is from genome assembly GCF_021560175.1 of Neobacillus drentensis. GTDB lineage: Bacteria > Bacillota > Bacilli > Bacillales > Cytobacillaceae > Neobacillus > Neobacillus drentensis_A. The sequence continues at coordinate 436,382 of NZ_CP091110.1, forward strand.
CTACCCAATAACCGTAAATTATTGGACTATGAGGGAAAGTCAATATGTTCGGCAAAAGGGCTGGTCCCTTACTTTATTTTACTATGCTTCGACATGCCCGGGCAAATGGCTTTCTCTTCACTGAGAAGCTATTTGTTACGGGCATTTTATTTGCCTAAAAAAGGGGGATCTAGGATGACCACACTTGTTGGTGTCATCATGGGGAGTAAATCGGATTGGGAAACCATGAAATATACATGTGAAATTTTAGACCAGTTAGAGGTCGCTTATGAAAAAAAGGTAGTATCTGCGCATCGTACGCCAGATTTAATGTTCACCTATGCAGAAGAAGCTAGAAACAAAGGGCTAAAGGTAATCATCGCTGGAGCAGGCGGAGCAGCTCATCTTCCAGGGATGGTCGCAGCCAAAACAACCTTGCCAGTCATTGGTGTTCCTGTTCAAACCCAGGCGTTAAAAGGGATCGATTCCCTGCTGTCTATTGTTCAAATGCCGGGAGGTGTTCCGGTCGCTACCGTGGCGATTGGTAAGGCGGGTGCAGTCAATGCGGGATTATTAGCTGCACAAATTATCGGAACGGAAGATCAGGTGGTTGCCGCCAGATTAGAGGCAAGAAGAGAAGCCACTAAACAAGAGGTACTAGAAAGTAGTGATCAACTTGGATAAGCAGACCATTTTACCAGGAGCAACGATTGGGATTATTGGCGGCGGCCAGCTTGGAAGAATGATGGCTCTGGCAGCGAGGGCACAAGGTTTTCGAATTGCTGTTTTAGAACCTTCGTCAGATTCGCCATGTGGACAAGTCGCAGATATAGAAGTGATCGGGGCCTACGACGATAGAGAAGCCATCAGCCGCTTGGCTGAGGTGAGTGATGTCATTACCTATGAATTTGAAAATATAGATGCTGATACGTTAAGCTGGCTTTGTGACCAGGCCTTTGTACCACAGGGGCCAAAACTGCTCACGATTACGCAGGATCGGATTAATGAGAAAGCAGCCATCCAGCAAGCGGGTGTGGAAGTGGCACCCTACGCGGTCATTAGCACACGGCAGGACTTACTTTTAAAAATAGATGAGATTGGTTACCCGGCTGTATTAAAGACTGCTAGAGGCGGATATGATGGAAAAGGCCAGTTGGTAATTAGAGAAGAACAGGATCTAAAAAAGGCGGAGCCTCTCCTGACACATGGAGCTTGTGTGCTTGAGAAATGGATTCCCTTTGAAAAAGAAATCTCAGTGATTGTGACACGCAGGCTCGACGGAGAAACAGCCATTTTTCCAGTGGCAGAGAACATTCATAAAGAAAATATTTTGCATAAAACAATTGTGCCGGCACGAATTTCTGAGGCTACTGAGCTGGATGCGATTCAAAAAGCAAAGATGATCGCAGATTCGCTGGAGTTAGTGGGGACGCTCGCTGTCGAGATGTTCGTGAACAACGATGGAACGATCGTGATTAATGAATTGGCACCACGGCCGCATAATTCCGGACACTATACAATTGAGGCATGCGAGACGTCACAGTTCGAGCAGCATGTCAGGGCTATTTGCGGTTGGCCATTAGGAAGTACAGAGTTGTTAAAACCCGCCGTTATGGTCAACCTATTAGGAGAACATCTCGAAAACCTATATGATGAGATACCAGAGTTGAATGGTTGGAAAGTTCATTTATACGGTAAAAAGGAACCTAAGTTCAAACGTAAAATGGGCCATGTGACGATTCTGCGAGAAAAAGTAGAGATGGCTTTGAAAGAAATCGATGAAAGCAGCATCTGGGAAACTGCTAAAGAAAAGATCGGGGGATAAATGAATGATTGATCGTTATACAAGACCAGAAATGGGAGCTATTTGGACGGAGGAAAACCGTTTTAATGCCTGGCTAGAAGTGGAAATTCTTGCTTGTGAAGCATGGGCAGAGCTAGGCGAAATTCCAAAAGAAGATGTAAAAAAATTACGTGCGAATGCCTCTTTCAATATCGACAGAATTAAAGAAATTGAAGAAGAAACAAGACATGATGTAGTGGCTTTTACCCGAGCGGTTTCGGAAACATTGGGTGAAGAACGGAAATGGGTCCATTATGGATTAACATCAACAGACGTGGTGGATACGGCGTTATCTTATCTTTTAAAACAAGCTAACTCGATTCTTTTAAAAGACATCGAAAACTTCATTGAGATTTTAAAAAATAAAGCAATTGAACATAAGTTTACAGTCATGATGGGCCGGACACATGGGGTTCACGCTGAACCAACCACTTTTGGATTAAAGATGGCTCTATGGTATGAAGAAATGAAGCGCAACCTTGAGCGCTTTAAACAGGCAGCTGCAGGAGTGGAGTTTGGTAAAATTTCCGGTGCGGTCGGGACCTATGCAAACATTAATCCATTTGTAGAGCAATATGTTTGTGAAAAATTAGGAACAAGCCCAGCGCCAATCTCAACACAAACCTTACAGCGTGACCGTCATGCGCACTATATGTCTACATTGGCGTTGATTGCGACTTCGATTGAAAAATTTGCGGTTGAAGTTCGCGGCCTGCAAAAGAGTGAGACTCGTGAAGTAGAGGAGTTCTTTGCAAAGGGTCAAAAGGGTTCTTCGGCAATGCCGCATAAACGGAATCCAATTGGCTCCGAGAACATGACAGGATTGGCACGTGTGATTCGCGGCTATATGATGACTGCTTATGAAAATGTGCCGTTATGGCACGAGCGCGATATTTCACATTCATCTGCAGAACGTATTATTTTACCGGATGCGACGATTGCCTTGAACTATATGCTAAACCGCTTTGGTAACATTGTGAAAAATTTAACGGTGTTCCCAGAGAATATGAAACGCAATATGGATCGTACTTTAGGATTAATATACTCGCAGCGTGTCCTATTAGCTTTGATTGATAAGGGCTTATCACGTGAAGAGGCTTATGATACGGTACAGCCTAAAGCGATGGAAGCATGGGAGAAGCAAGTTCCATTCCGCGGGCTAATTGAGGCGGAAGATAAGATTACTTCATTGCTTTCAGCAGAAGAGATTGCGGATTGTTTTGATTACAACTATCATCTCCAGCATGTTGATACCATTTTTGATCGATTAGGGTTAAATGGATAAATAAATCATGATGAAGGGCGAGGTCTGCCCTTCTCATGTCAGAAAAGTTCCCAATATTACGAATAGAGGTGCAATTAGGATGAGCGAAATGCTTTACGAGGGCAAAGCGAAAAAGATTTTTACAACTGACGATGAACAAGTTGTGCTGGTTCAATATAAAGATTCTGCAACTGCTTTTAACGGTCAAAAAAAGGCGACTATTACTGGAAAAGGCCGTTTGAATAACGAGATTACTAGTTTATTATTTTTAAAACTTAAAGAACAAGGCATCGACTCACACTTTATCAAGAGAGTTTCCGAAACAGAACAATTGGTGAAGAGAGTAACGATTATTCCTCTTGAAGTCGTTGTACGCAATGTCGCAGCAGGAACCCTTTCCAATCGTCTGGGAATCGAAGAAGGCAAAGAACTATCCACGCCAATCGTTGAATTTTATCTGAAAGACGATGCTCTAGGTGACCCGCTAGTGACGATTGATCACATTCTTGAACTAAAGGCAGCAACTGTAAAGGAAGTTGAAATCCTAAAGAATAAAGCACTTCAAATCAATGCAATTTTATCAAGCTTTTTCAATGAGCTCGGGATTCGCTTAATTGACTTTAAGCTAGAGTTTGGCAAAGACCATAACGGGCAGATTTTACTTGCCGATGAGATTTCTCCAGATACTTGCAGACTGTGGGATAAAGAAACCAATGAAAAGCTCGATAAGGATGTATTCCGCCGGGATTTAGGAAGTTTAACAGAAGCCTATGAAACTATTTTAGCGAAATTGGGAGGACATCAGCATGTATAAAGTTAAGGTGTATGTAACATTAAGGGAAAGTGTTTTAGATCCACAAGGGAAAGCCGTAACTCATTCCTTACATTCATTAAACTATAAACAAGTAACAGATGTCCGCATCGGAAAATATATGGAGTTAACAATTGAAAAATCAGATCGTGATATCAATGAAGTTGTGAATGAAATTTGTACGAACCTATTAGCGAACCCGGTTATTGAAGATTACCGTTACGAGGTAGAGGAGTGTGTGACACAGTGAAGTTTGCGGTGATCGTATTCCCAGGATCGAATTGTGACGTTGATATGTTTCATGCTGTTAAGGATGAACTTGGTGAAGAAGTGGAATATGTTTGGCATGATGCCGATAACCTAGACGGGTTTGACGCCATTTTGCTGCCTGGGGGTTTCTCATTTGGTGACTACCTGCGCACAGGTGCAATTGCCCGTTTCAGCCCCGTCATGAAAGAGGTCGTAAAAGCAGCGGAAGCTGGGAAGCCAGTCCTTGGCGTTTGTAATGGATTTCAAATTCTTCTTGAAGCAGGTCTGCTTCCGGGGGGAATGAGAAGAAACGAAAGCCTATCGTTCATTTGTAAACCAGTTGAACTAAAGGTGGAGAACAATAAGACACTTTTTACAAACGCTTATGGTGAAGGGGAAAGCATTATGATCCCTGTAGCACATGGAGAAGGAAATTATTATTGTGATGAAGAAACACTTGCGAAATTGAAAGCAAACAATCAAATTGCATTTACCTATAATCAAAATCCGAACGGAAGTCTTGCGGATATTGCAGGAATCACCAATGAAAAAGGCAATGTCTTAGGAATGATGCCGCATCCGGAAAGAGCAGTTGATGAGCTCCTCGGCGGAGCGGATGGTTTAAAAATGTTTCAATCGATTGTAAAAGCTTGGAGGGAAGCACATGTTGTCAACGCTTGAACCAAATCCTACTCAGATTAAAGCAGAAAAAGTATACCAGCAAATGGGTTTGACCGACGAAGAATTTGCAATGATTGAAAACATTCTTGGGCGTACACCTAACTATACCGAAACAGGTCTTTTCTCGGTCATGTGGTCGGAACATTGCAGCTATAAAAATTCAAAACCGATTCTAAAAAAATTCCCTATTACAGGTGAACGGGTACTCCAAGGACCTGGGGAAGGTGCTGGGATCGTTGATATCGGTGACGAGCAGGCGGTTGTTTTTAAAATCGAAAGCCACAACCATCCATCAGCCATTGAGCCTTATCAAGGGGCAGCAACAGGTGTAGGCGGTATTATCCGTGATGTTTTCTCAATGGGTGCACGTCCAATTGCCATGTTGAACTCATTGCGTTTTGGTGAACTAGATTCTGCCCGCGTCCGTTACTTGTTCAAAGAGGTAGTAGCTGGGATTGCCGGCTATGGTAACTGTATCGGAATTCCGACGGTTGGCGGCGAAATCGGGTTTGACCCTTGCTATGATGGTAATCCGTTAGTGAATGCGATGTGTGTTGGGCTGATTGATCATAAAGATATCAAAAAGGGGCAAGCACATGGAGAAGGAAATACGGTTATGTATGTTGGAGCAAAAACCGGCCGTGATGGAATCCATGGTGCAACCTTCGCTTCTGAGGAATTAACGGACCAATCCAATGAAGACCGTCCAGCCGTACAGGTGGGCGACCCATTCATGGAAAAGCTTTTATTAGAGGCCTGCTTAGAACTGATTCATTGTGATGCACTGGTTGGTATTCAAGATATGGGTGCTGCCGGACTGATTAGTTCATCTGCAGAAATGGCCAGCAAAGCGGGAATGGGAATTGAAATGAATTTAGACTTAGTTCCGCAGCGGGAAACCGGGATGACTGCTTACGAAATGATGCTATCCGAGTCCCAAGAGCGGATGCTCATCGTTGTTAAAAAGGGAAGAGAGCATGAAATTGTTGAGCTTTTTGAAAAATACGGCTTAGAAGCAGTAGGGATTGGAACGGTTACGAGCGATAAGCAAATGCGCCTATTCCATAAAGGAGAAATCGTGGCAGATGTTCCGGCTGATGCACTTGCAGAAGAGGCACCGGTTTACCACAAGCCATCTAAAGAGCCAGCTTATTTTGCAGAATTCCAAGCGATGGAAAATGAAGTTCCTCAAGTAGACGATTTGAAAGAAACATTAGTAAATCTGTTAAGCCAGCCAACAATAGCTAGCAAGGAATGGGTTTATGAGCAGTATGACTATATGGTACGCACCAATACCGTTGTTGCTCCAGGATCGGATGCAGCGGTGGTAAGAATTCGCGGCACACGCAAAGCTTTAGCGATGACTACGGATTGTAACGCGCGTTATGTCTACTTAGATCCAGAAGTAGGCGGAAAAATTGCTGTAGCTGAAGCAGCACGCAATATTGTCTGTTCTGGTGCAGAGCCTTTAGCGATTACGGATAACCTGAATTTCGGGAACCCAGAAAAGCCAGAAGTGTTCTGGCAGATTGAAAAAGCAGCTGATGGTATGAGTGAAGCCTGCCGCGTGTTGGAAACACCGGTTATTGGCGGAAACGTGTCTTTATATAATGAAACGAGCGGAACTGCGATCTATCCAACGCCAGTAGTAGGAATGGTTGGTTTAGTAACGGATCTTGATCATATTACAACACAGCATTTCAAACAAAACGGCGATCTTATTTATCTAGTAGGCGAAACCAAGGACGAATTCGGCGGCAGTGAGCTTCAAAAGCTTCTGAACGGACGTGTATTTGGTAAAGCACCTGAACTAGATGTAATGGTAGAAAAAGAAAGACAAAATCAAGTGCTTGCAGCAATTCGTGCAGGTTTAGTGCAATCAGCCCATGACCTATCAGAAGGCGGTTTAGGGGTTGCGTTAGCGGAAAGTCTTTTCGCAAATGAAAAGCTTGGAGCAGAAGTAACGATTGCAGGAAATTCTGTCTCTGCTTTATTCAGTGAAACTCAATCACGTTTCTTATTAACGGTAAAACCGGAACATAAAGTTGAGTTTGAAAGATTAGTAGACGCAGTGCAGATTGGTACTGTAACAGAAACCTCAACATTGGAAATCAAAACTGATGATGCATCCGTGCTTGCTGCTTCAGTTGCAGAACTAAAAGCTGCCTGGAAAGGAGCCATCCCATGCTGCCTGAAATAAAAGGATTAAACGAAGAGTGCGGGATCTTTGGTGTCTTTGGACACCAAGATGCTGCCCAGTTAACCTATTACGGACTTCATAGCCTGCAGCACCGCGGCCAGGAAGGAACCGGCATTGTTGTTTCTGATGGGAAAAAGCTTACAGGTGTAAAAGGCGAAGGGCTAGTATCGGAAATTTTTACAACGGAAGCAATGAAGGACTTAGAAGGCAGTGCTGCCATCGGTCACGTTCGTTATGCGACAGCAGGCGGCGGAGGCTACGAGAACGTGCAGCCGCTTCTGTTTCATTCGCAAACAGGAAGTCTTGCGCTTGCCCATAATGGCAATCTCGTTAATGCTAATTCTCTAAAGTACCAGCTTGAATCGCAGGGAAGTATCTTTCAAACAAGCTCTGACACAGAGGTTTTGGCTCATCTCGTTAGAAGAAGCGGTTATCCACATTTAAAGGATCAAGTGAAAAACGCTTTATCGATGTTAAAGGGAGCTTATGCGTATTTAATCATGACAGAAACCGAGCTTATGGTCGCTCTTGATCCACATGGTTTACGTCCATTGTCCCTTGGCTGTCTTGGGGATGCTTATGTTGTAGCATCAGAAACGTGTGCCTTTGATGTGGTGGGTGCCGAATATATCCGCGATATTATGCCAGGCGAACTATTAATTATTAATGAAAATGGCTTAACATCTGAGCGGTTTTCCATCAGTACCACAAAAGCGATTTGTACGATGGAATATATTTATTTTTCAAGACCGGATAGTAATATTCAAGGAATCAATGTTCATACTGCCCGAAAAAATATGGGGAAACAATTAGCAGTGGAAGCACCATTTGAAGCCGATGTTGTGACAGGGGTTCCTGATTCTAGTATCTCAGCAGCTATCGGTTATGCAGAAGCTACCGGAATTCCTTATGAAATGGGCTTAATTAAGAATAGGTATGTGGGCAGGACGTTTATCCAGCCATCACAATCGCTTCGGGAGCAAGGGGTTAAGATGAAACTTTCAGCAGTTCGGGGCGTTGTGGAAGGAAAGCGTGTCGTCATGGTCGATGATTCGATCGTACGCGGAACGACCAGCAGAAGAATTGTGAATTTGTTGAAGGAAGCGGGAGCAACGGAGGTTCATGTCGTAATCAGCTCACCGCCAATAAAAAATCCATGCTTCTATGGAATTGATACCTCGACAAAAGAGGAATTGATTGCTTCTGATAAAAGCGTGGAGCAAATTAGAGAATTGATTGGTGCAGATTCATTAACCTTCATTAGTGTCGAAGGAATGATGAAGGCACTAGGTCAAGAAGGAACAAATGGCTACTGCCTAGGTTGCTTCACCGGGAATTATCCAACAGAGATTTATCCTGATACACTACAATACTATTATCAAAAATAAGGTGGAGGAACAACCATGGCTAAAGCATATAAAGAAGCTGGCGTAAATATTGAAGCGGGCTATGAGGCTGTTTCACGAATGAAAAAGCATGTCCAAAGAACAGCACGGGCCGGTGTTATTGGCGGATTGGGCGGTTTTGGCGGCATGTTTGATTTATCATCACTTCAATTAAAGGAGCCTGTTTTGGTGTCAGGCACCGACGGAGTCGGCACGAAGCTGATGATTGCGTTTTGGATGGATAAACACGATACGATCGGGATTGATGCAGTGGCTATGTGTGTGAACGATATCGTAGTTCAAGGTGCAGAGCCATTGTTCTTTTTAGATTATATTGCATGTGGGAAAGCGGAGCCTGAAAAAATCGAGGCGATTGTAAAAGGAATTTCCGATGGCTGCGAGCAGGCTGGCTGTGCTTTGATCGGCGGCGAAACAGCTGAAATGCCGGGATTATACAGTCAAAACGAGTATGACCTTGCCGGATTTACGGTTGGGGCTTGTGAAAAATCACAGTTAATTACGGGTGAGACCATTCAAGCTGGGGATGTGTTGATTGGGTTAGCATCAAGCGGTATTCATAGTAATGGTTATTCCCTTGTACGTAAAGTTTTTAATAATTGGTCCTTACTAGATTTCGTTGATGAGCTTGGCTGTACATTAGGAGAAGAGTTATTAAAACCGACGAAAATTTACGTTAAACCAATTCTTTCGGCATTGAAAAAGTTCCCGTTAAAAGGGATGGCTCACATTACCGGAGGCGGATTTATCGAAAACATTCCGCGGATGCTGCCTGAGGGCCTTGGGGCAAAAGTAGATGAAAAAAGCTGGCCGATTCCACCGGTGTTTCAATTGATTTCCTCTCACGGGCAAATTTCCTATGAAGAAATGTATAATATTTTTAACATGGGAATTGGAATGGTTATCGCCGTAGATCGCGAAATCGCTGCGGACGTACTTCAGCATTTTGAACAAAGCGGTGAAAAAGCCTATCAGATCGGTGTTGTGACGGATCAGGCTGGGATTGAAATAAAGGGTCAAGGTGGACGGCTATGAAAAAAATAGCAGTGTTTGCCTCTGGTAACGGCAGTAATTTCCAAGCCATCATTGACGTCGTAGAGTCAGGAGAGCTGAAGGCGGAAATTTCTCTTTTAGTCTGTGACAAACCAGGTGCTTATGCGGTTGATCGCGCCAATGCAGCGAGAATTCCAAGCTTTGTTTTTCAGGCAAAGGATTATTCTAGTAAGGAAGAATATGAGCAAGCGATTGTAACAGAATTAAAGAAATATGGTGTGGAGTTCATTGTCCTTGCCGGATACATGCGCTTGCTTGGTCCAACCTTGCTAAGTGCCTATCAAGGAAGGATTATCAATATTCATCCATCACTGCTTCCAGCATTCCCAGGTAAAGATGCGATCGGTCAGGCTCTTGCCGCCAAAGCGAAGTGGAGCGGAGTTACCATCCATTATGTCGATGAAGGGATGGATACAGGTCCCATTATTATTCAAGAACGTGTAAAATTGGAAGAGAATGAAACTAGAGACAGCCTGCAAAAGAAAATACAGCAAATCGAGCACAAACTATATCCAGAAATACTTCAAATGCTATTAACACAAGGAGATGTACTCAATGTCACAAAAGCGCGCGCTAATTAGTGTATCTGATAAAAATGGAATTACCGATTTTGCGAAAGAACTAGTAAGCCTAGGGTTTGAATTGATCTCAACCGGCGGTACAAAAAAGGCTCTTCAAGAGCAGGGAATCCCAGTCATGAGTGTGAGTGATGTAACAGGTTTTCCAGAAATTTTAGAAGGCCGTGTCAAAACGTTAAATCCATTCATCCATGGAGGCTTGCTTTCTAAACATGATAATCCTGATCATTTAAAACAGCTGGACGAGCATGGAATTCAGCCTATTCAACTAGTTTGCGTCAATCTTTATCCTTTCCAGCAAACCATTGCAAAACCAGATGTAACGGTAGCGGATGCGATTGAAAACATTGATATTGGCGGTCCATCTATGCTGCGCGCTTCAGCTAAAAATCATCAATATTTAACGGTTGTCGTTGATCCAGCAGATTATGCAACCGTGATTGAGGAGTTTAAAGCGGAAGGTACAACGACGCTTGAAACAAGAAGAAAGCTGGCGGCTAAGGTATTCCGTCATACAGCTGCTTATGATGCTTTGATAGCTGAATACATGACCAACCTTGCACAAGAAGAAACACCTGAAACCTTAACGGTTACTTATGACCTAAAGCAGACCCTTCGTTATGGAGAAAATCCGCATCAAAAAGCTGCTTTTTACAGAAAGCCGTTAGGTTCAACCTTCTCGATCGCCAATGCCGTTCAACTTCATGGAAAAGAACTATCTTACAATAATATTAATGATGCAGATGCAGCTTTGCAAATCGTAAAGGAATTCTCAGAACCTGCAGCTGTAGCAGTTAAGCATATGAATCCATGCGGAGTTGGAACTGGTCAAACTGGCTTTGAAGCTTTTACAAAAGCCTTTGCAGCGGATCCTGTTTCCATTTTTGGCGGCATTATTGCCTTTAACCGTGAAGTGGACGCTGAAACAGCTGGCAAGCTTCATGAAATTTTCTTAGAGATTATCATTGCACCATCTTTCTCAGAGGAAGCATTAGCGATTTTAACAGGCAAAAAGAATCTTCGTTTGTTAACGATTCCGTTTAATGATGTGAAAAAACCTGAGTTAAAAATGACGACCATTGAAGGCGGATTGCTTGTTCAAGAACAAGACCGATATTCATTAGAGGATGCAACAATCACTGTTCCAACGAAGAGACAACCAACGGAGGAAGAATGGGAAGCTCTAAAACTTGGCTGGAAAGTGGTTAAACACGTAAAATCCAATGCCATCGTTGTTACTAGTAAAGACATGACACTTGGGGTTGGCGCAGGCCAAATGAACCGCGTTGGTTCAGCTGAGATTGCTCTTAAGCAGGCCGGTGAAAAAGCAGAAGGCGCTGCTCTTGCATCTGATGCCTTCTTCCCAATGGATGATACCGTTGAAGCAGCAGCAAAAGCAGGAATTACTGCGATTATTCAGCCTGGTGGATCGATTAAAGATGCTGATTCCATTAAAAAAGCAGATGAATACGGAATCGCCATGGTGTTTACGGGCGTTAGACACTTTAAACATTAAGCTTAGTTGATTGTAACTATGTTGATTGTAGCAGAAGGCGTGAGACTCCTGCGGGAGTACGGATCAGGGGAGACCCCCGAGGCGCTGTGGCGCCGAGGAGGCTCCCCGGACCGCCCGCGGAAAGCGAATGCCTGGAGCGAAAATCAACATCCAAGTTTAACACAGTCAAACATTAAAATGAGGTGTAATGGATGAAGGTACTAATCATTGGCCGCGGCGGCCGCGAGCATGCGATCTGCCGAAAGGTCAGCGAAAGCACATTGGTTGAAAAAGTATTTGTCGCTCCAGGAAACGCTGGAATGGTAGATGTGGCGGAATTAATCTCGATTGACGAATCCCAGCATGATGAGCTTATCGCCTTTGCAAAAGAGCAAGAGGTAGGGTTAACGATTATCGGACCGGAAGTTCCTTTACTTGAAGGATTGTCAGATAAATTTGAAGCAGCAGGTTTGGCAGTGTTCGGACCACGTAAGGCAGCTGCTGAAATTGAGGGCAGCAAGTCGTTCGCAAAAGATTTAATGAAAAAGTATGAGATTCCGACTGCTGATTATGCTGTTTTCACTTCGATTGAAGAGGCGCGTCATTATATCCATGAAAAAGGCGCTCCAATTGTGATTAAAGCAGACGGCTTGGCAGCAGGAAAAGGTGTTACAGTTGCCATGACTTTAGAGGAAGCTCTTGCGAGTGTGGAGGAAATGCTCGTTGGTGCCAAATTTGGAGCGGCTTCTTCAAGTGTAGTGATTGAAGAGTTTTTAGATGGCGAGGAATTTTCATTAATGGCCTTTGTGAACGGGGAAGTAGTCATCCCGCTTGAAATTGCTCAGGATCACAAACGCGCATATGATGGCGATCAGGGTCCAAATACCGGTGGAATGGGTGCTTACTCTCCGGTTCCGCAAATTGGTGAGGACACGGTCGCAACGGCCGTTGAGACCGTTTTGCTTCCAGCAGCAAAGGCGATGGTTCAAGAGGGACGCAGTTTCTGTGGGATTTTATATGCTGGGTTAATTAAAACAGCAGCAGGCCCAAAGGTAATTGAGTTTAATGCTCGTTTCGGCGACCCGGAAACACAGGTTATTTTACCAAGGCTGCAATCTGATTTGGTTCAAGTTATCTTAGCTCTTTTGAATGGCGAGCGTCCAGAACTTGAGTGGGATCCCCAGGCCATGGTTGGTGTTGTCGTTGCCGCAAAAGGGTATCCTGGTGTTTATGAAAAGGGCGCGGTACTGAAGGGGTTATCGGACTTTTCGGAGAACGTTTATACCTTCCATGCGGGTACGGTTCAAAATGATGCTGGTGAGTTTTTGACATCAGGAGGCCGGGTGCTTCTTGTGGGAGGCAAGGCTGAGACTCTTGCTGGTGCGCAGTCGAAGGTGTATCAGGAGTTAGAAAAGTTAGATTGTGAAGGTGCCTTTTATCGCAGGGATATTGGTGCGAAGGCGATTGTACCGGTGGTTCGTTAAAATTTGATCGATTAGGAAATGACCGCATGAGAGGTTCATGCGGTCATTTTTATTAAAATTATTTCTTTGCCCCTAACGATGAATAGGGTTCTTAAGGTAAATGAAGAGACAAATCATTTACCCAAAAGAAGAAAATAAAGCCCCCAGGGTCAATGAAGAGCCGTTTCATTGCCTAACAAAAGAAAAATCAAGCCTCTCCGGTCAATGAACAACCCTCTCATTGCCCTTAAAAGAAAAAGAAGAGCCCTTGGGGTCAATGAAGAGCTGTTTCATTGCCCATCAAAAGAAAAATCAAGCCTCACCGGTCAATGAACTACTCTTTCATTACCCCCAAAAGAAAAAGAAGAGCCCTCGGGGTCAATGAAGAGCTGTTTCATTGCCCATCGAAACAAAATCAAGCGTCCACGGTCAATGAACTACTCTTTCATTGCCCCCAAAAGAAAAAGAAGAGCCCTCGAGGTCAATGAACCGACCAAAAGAGCTCATTCCGCAGATCAAGTTGGATTATGAGGTACCATCGAATCTCCATTTCCAGCGAGACCTTCCATCTCATCCACCGAATCAGTCGCATGCTGATGCTCCTTAACCATATCTGACCACCGTTTACACACATCCGTTACCGGACAATAGCGGACAATACCCTCAGCCACCTTCATCGCACCACAGAAAGCTGCAACCAAATAAGAATCCCTCCACGGACGCTTGACCATTTTAGAAGTACTCCAAGCAACAATCGTTAACCCAAATGTAATCCGAATCAATGCATTCAAAATCCCGATATTTGGTGTAATTTTCATCGTGTTCACTCCTTCACAATATTTTTACAAATTTTATCAATACTTTACTGCTTTAAAAAGTAAAATATGATAAGATAAGAATCTAAAGATGTAAGGGCTTTCTTTATTGTTAAATCAACTTATTATTATATAGATAGTAAATTAAGGGAGGGACATGGTATGCTGGAACAACGCTACCGCTGGAAAAACAAACACTTACGCATGCATGTATCCGTTTTGGAAGGGAAAACATCCCCAACATTATTATTGAAAAATGCTTTGTACTTAAATCAAACTTTTCGCAAATGGATGAGGGCCAACATCTGGATTTATGAAGATCGTATCGTCTATGTTGGCGACAACATGCCTTCCTATATGAAAGACTGTGAAATCATCGACTGCACGAATGAAATACTTGTGCCTGGGTATATCGAGCCACATGCACATCCGTTTCAATTATATAATCCCCTGTCCTTAGCCGCCTATGCATCTCAATTTGGCACAACGACACTTATTAATGATAATATGGGGCTTATTTCACATTTGAAAAAAAGGGAAGCGTTTTCACTTTTAAGGGATCTTCGCGCCATCCCGTCAACCATGTACTGGTGGAGCCGATTTGATTCGCAGACCGAGTTATTGAATGAAGAAGAAGTTTTTTCACATAGTAATGTAAAAGCATGGCTTGAGCATGATGCGGTTCTCCAAGGCGGCGAATTAACAGGCTGGCCTAAATTGCTCGACGGCGACGATATGATGCTTCATTGGATTCAAGAAGCCAAGCGGATGCGCAAGCAAATTGAAGGTCATTTTCCTGGCGCTTCGGAAAATACATTAGCAAAAATGATGCTGTTAGGTGCTGATTCCGACCATGAAGCCATGACAGGTGAAGAAGTATACAGCCGGCTCATGCAGGGGTATATGGTGTCCTTACGCTATTCATCGATCCGGCCTGATCTGCCGCAGCTCTTAGATGATATGAAACGGTTAGGAATTGAGGCTTATGACCAGCTGATGTTCAATACAGATGGTTCCTCGTCTACTTTTTACGAACAAGGAATCACCGACCAAATGATACGAATTGCCATCGAAAAAGGAGTTCCCGTTATCGATGCCTATAATATGGCAACGGTCAATATTGCAAAATACTACAACATTGGCCATCTGCATGGTTCAATTGCAACCGGGCGTATCGCTAATATTAACTTCTTATCAAGTATGGAAGACCCAACACCAGTTTCTGTCTTAGCTAAGGGGAAATGGGTGAAGCGAGACGGTGTAAAGGCAAAAGATATCTATGGAGAATTAGATTGGGATGAATATGGATTTAAACGAATGGAACTGGATTGGCAGTTGTCACTCGATGACTTGCAATTTTCTATGCCATTTGGAATAAAGATGGAAAACTCTGTGATAACAAAGCCTTATTCCATCTCGATCGATGCTTCGGCAGACCAACTGCCAAAAGAGTCTGATGAATGTTATTTCATGTTGGTTGACCGTTATGGGCAGTGGAGAATAAACACCCTGCTAAAGGGATTCGCAACCAACCTCTCCGCGCTTGCAAGCTCCTATTCGACTACTGGAGATATTATTTTGATAGGGAAAAATAGGAATGATATAGTCAATGCTTTTAATAGAATGAAAGAATTAGGCGGGGGAATTGTCATGATGGAGGACGCTCAAGTTGTTTGTGAAGTACCGCTAGACTTAAGTGGAGTCATGTCCAGCCTTCCAATTGAAGAATTAATAGAACAAGAGAAAACATTATTAACAGAATTGAGAGAACGAGGCTATAAATTTTCCGATCCAATCTACAGCCTTGCCTTTTTTTCAGCTACACATTTACCATACATCCGTATCACGCAGCAAGGAATGTATGATGTTATGAATAAATCTGTACTCTTTCCTTCAATAATGCGTTAAACTGTAAATGGCTAAAGAGTTAAAGCGTGAAAGTATTTTGGGAAAAGGTTAAAATAGGGGTGTTCATTTAATGAAAAAATGGGCTGTTGCCATGGCAGCGTTCCTTTTACTGCTTTCAGGGTGTACCAATAAAGAACCAGTAAAAAAAACGGTTAAGGAAGAAAAGCCAAATACAAAACATGAGAATAAACCAGATGACGTGGTAAAAGCCGGCCCTTATTTTTATCCATTAACTGGAATTGGTACAGATACAAAACCAGATCAGCGTGCCGTAGCCGTAATGGTGAATAATCATCCAAAAGCAAGACCACAATCAGGGCTGAATGTGGCGGACATTGTCTATGAGGTTCTAGCTGAGGGAGATGTTACCCGCTTCCTGGCTGTTTTCCAGAGTGAGAGACCAGCAAATATTGGTCCTGTAAGGAGTGCTAGGGATTATTATATTAACTTGGCCAAAGGGTTAAATGCACTCTACATTGCACATGGCTACAGTCCAGAGGCCAAACAGTTACTCGAAAGCAATTATGTAGATAATTTAAATGGGATGGTTTATGATGGTACATTATTTAAACGATCTAGCTCACGAAAACCACCTCATAATTCCTATATTACTTATGACAACATCTTAAAAGGTGCTCGGCAAAAAGGATATACAATGAAAAACAGTCCGCCGGCCTTTACCTTTTACTCAGTGGAAGAAAGCAAAAATCTAACGGGTCAAGAGGCTAAGTCGGTAAGCATTACTTATTCAAAGAGCGGCACATTTAATTCAAAATACCAGTTTGATAAAACGCTCGGTAAATATAAGCGTTTCTCGGCCGGAGAGCAAACCGTAGACTTGGATACCGGAGAACCAATTCTGCTGGATAATGTTTTTATCATAGAAGCCGTACACAAAGCCATTGATTCATATGGACTTAGGGATATTGATTTACAATCAGGCGGAAAAGCTTATTTGCTTCAAATGGGTAAAGTAAATGAAGTGGAATGGGCTAATAAAAATGGCAGAATTGTTCCCATGAAAAACGGTGAGGAAATCCCATTTGTTCAAGGGAAAACGTGGGTTAATGTGGTCCCAACCAACCCGGGGCTGCATACAAGTGTTTCATTAAGTGCTCAATAAAATAACAACAAATTAAAGGAGTAAAGTAGAATGCAGATAAACAAATTGCGGGGAAAAGAACTAGATCAATTATTTAATGCGGTTCTTTCCTTACAGGATCTTGAGGAATGCTATCGTTTTTTTGATGATTTATGTACCATTAATGAAATACAATCGTTAGCACAGCGTTTAGATGTAGCAAGAATGCTTCGTGAAGGAAACACGTATCATAAAATCGAAACCGAAACTGGAGCAAGCACAGCGACGATTTCAAGGGTAAAACGCTGCTTGAACTTTGGCAATGATACGTATGAAATGGTACTGGAACGAATTAAAGAAGACAATAAAGTGGAAGAAGAATAACCCAAACCGGAGATCATTATCTTCGGTTTTTCTTTTTGCGAGGTTTATATTAAGTCCTTTGTTCTATTTTTAGATGCGTCCAGCTCCAGCGCCTAGGGGCTCTTAGGTCTAAGTCAAGCCGTCAAGAAGGCTAAAGAGCAGCCTTCTCGCCGGCTCGTCTTATGCCTGTCGCCCCTGTTCAAGGCTCCTCCGCTTTTGATTGGATATGATTTCTATCTAAGTTTTATGGTTTTCTTTTTTTATTACAAACGGCTAATGCTATAATGGTGTAATGGAAAGATGAATGGGAGGATTCCTTCGATGTATGATATTCGCGAGTGGAGGCATGTGTTTAAACTCGATCCTAATAAAGAAATAACAGACAATCAATTAGAACTTATTTGCGAATCAGGGACAGATGCCGTGATTGTGGGCGGAACCGACGGAGTGACACTCGAAAATGTCCTCGATTTAATGGCAAGAATCCGCCGTTATACCGTTCCCTGTATCCTTGAAGTTTCTAGTATAGAGAGCGTAACCCCGGGATTTGATCTTTATTTTATCCCTACGATTTTAAATAGCCAGGATCCAAAATGGATCACAGGACTGCATCATCAGGCCGTTAAGGAATTTGGCGAAGTCATGGACTGGAATGAATTCTTTATGGAAGGCTACTGTATCCTTAACGAGGATTGTAAGGCAGCAAAGCTAACGAAAGCAGATGCCCATATAACAATCGAGGATGTTAAGGCCTACGCCATGATGGCTGAAAAGATGTTTCAACTCCCCATTTTTTATCTAGAATATAGTGGTAAATATGGTGATCCAAATGTAGTAAGAGAAGCGAAAAAGGCCCTGGAAAAAACAACGCTTTTCTATGGCGGAGGCATCAACAATTTTGAGCAGGCAGCTGAAATGGCTAAGCATGCGGATGTTATAGTAGTTGGAAACGTGATTTATGAAGATTTTGAAAAAGCCATAGAAACAGTAAAGGCAGCTCGATAGAATTTGCTTCACAATCCTAATAACGTTAAAATAAAAATAAGAACAAATGTTTGTAATGGTGGTGGAATATGTGCAATTTTTAACAGATAAGCTTCTAAACGGACTTAATCCAGAACAGCAAAGTGCTGTTAAGGCAACTGACGGCCCACTTCTTTTAATGGCGGGTGCCGGAAGTGGTAAAACAAGAGTACTAACACATCGAATTGCGTATTTAATAGTGGAAAAACGTGTGAATCCTTATAATATTCTAGCAATTACGTTCACCAATAAAGCAGCAAGAGAAATGAAGGAACGTATTGCTAAAATGATGGGCGGAGCAGCAGAAGAAATATGGATATCCACTTTTCACTCCATGTGCGTAAGAATTTTACGGCGCGATATCGATCGAATGGGCTTTAGCCGAAACTTTACCATTCTAGATACAACTGACCAACAATCAGTGATTAAAGGGATCCTCAAGAATAAAAATCTTGATCCGAAAAAAAATGATCCGCGTGCAATCTTAGGATCCATCAGTTCAGCCAAAAACGAACTTATTGGTCCGGAAGAATATGAGAAAGCTGCCGGGGGTTATTTTGAACAAACGATAAGTGAAGTTTATAAAGACTATCAAAAGCAGCTTAGAAAAAACAATGCCCTTGATTTCGATGACTTAATTATGATGACAATTCAATTATTCCAGCGGGTTCCAGAAGTCCTTGAATATTATCAGCGTAAGTTTCAATATATTCACGTCGATGAGTATCAGGATACAAACCGAGCGCAGTATATGCTGGTAAAAATGCTTGCCAGCCGGTTCCGTAATCTTTGTGTGGTCGGGGATTCCGATCAGTCCATCTATAGATGGCGCGGCGCCGATATTGCCAATATCCTTTCTTTCGAAAAGGACTATCCGAATGCAACAGTGATTCTTCTCGAGCAGAACTACCGGTCAACTAAACGGATTCTTCTAGCAGCCAATAAGGTAATTGAAAATAACCTAAATCGGAAAAAGAAAAATCTGTGGACGGAAAATCCGGAAGGAAACAAGCTTGTCTATTACCGGGCAGATAGTGAGCAGAGTGAGGCTCAATTCGTTGCTGGGAAAATTAAAGAACTAACGCGTGATAAAAATTATCAACTTTCCAACATTGCGGTTCTTTATCGGACTAACGCACAGTCCCGTGTAATGGAGGAAGTACTTTTAAAATCAAATATTGATTATTCGATTGTCGGCGGAATTAAGTTCTATGACAGAAAAGAAATCAAAGACATGCTTGCGTATTTACGTTTAATCTCTAATCCCGACGATGACATTAGCTTGCGGCGTGTGATTAATGTTCCGAAACGCGGGATTGGTTCGAGCTCAGTAGATAAAATTGCCGACTTCGCTGCCATGCATGATATTTCTTTATATCAGGCGTTAGAGTCAGTCGAATTGCTTGGGTTGAGCCCCAAAATTACCAAAGCCGCGGCGCAGTTCCGCGATTTAATTCGTAACTATACGAATATGCAGGAATTCCTCTCCGTTACAGAATTAGTGGAAGAAGTTCTCGATAAATCAGGGTATAGAGAAATGCTGAAGGCAGAAAAATCAATTGAAGCTCAAAGCCGACTCGAAAACCTTGAGGAATTATTATCGGTAACGAAAAATTTTGAGGACGCAAGTGATGATAAAACGCTAGTCGCCTTCTTAACCGATTTGGCGCTCGTTGCGGATATTGATTCACTAGATGAGGACGGGGAAAAGGTTGACTCTATTACCCTCATGACGCTGCACTCCGCAAAAGGACTAGAATTCCCAGTCGTCTTCTTAATAGGAATGGAAGAAGGGGTATTCCCGCATAGCCGTTCGTTAATGGAAGAAGCCGAAATGGAGGAAGAACGCCGTCTTGCTTACGTAGGCATTACAAGGGCAGAGCAGACCTTATTTTTAACCAATGCCCAAATGAGAACTTTGTATGGTAGAACCAGTATGAACCCTGCCTCTAGATTTATCTCGGAAATACCAGAAGATTTAATCGAAGGAGTGGTGCCAGAACAACGGACCGGCAGTTCGTCTAGTTCTAGCGGAAGATCATTTGGCTCATCGAGAACATCATTTGGATCAGCCGGAACATCATTTGGTTCTTCAAAAGGTACATTTACGACCCCGACGACAACAAGAAAGCCTGTTATGCGGCCTGTATCGGCTGCCTCCGGTGGAGACGAAACCGGCTGGAAGGTTGGCGATAAAGCAGAGCATGGTAAATGGGGGATTGGAACGGTTGTCAGTGTAAAAGGACAGGGTGAGGGAACAGAGCTGGATATTGCTTTTCCTAGCCCAGTGGGTATTAAACGTCTATTGGCTAAATTCGCGCCGATTAAAAAGGCATAATAGCTGTTTTAAACAGTATAGATTACCTTTATGAAAGGGCTGGATATATGGATCTTCAAACCGCTTCGAAAAAAATCGAGGAAATAAGAAGCCTCTTAACTCTATATGGTTATGAATATTATGTGTTAGACAAGCCATCGGTACCAGATGCTGAATATGACATGCTCATGCAGGAGCTGTTAGAGCTGGAGGGAACATTCCCAGAGTTAAAAACACCGGATTCTCCGTCTGTCCGTGTAGGGGGTTCGGTTCTTGACCTATTTGAAAAAGTGGAGCATCGTACACCGATGCTAAGCTTGGGTAATGCTTTCAATGAAGAAGATTTACGGGACTTTGACCGGCGGGTCCGACAAGCTGTGGGTGACAATGTTTCCTATATTGGTGAATTGAAAATTGATGGATTGGCCGTTTCTTTGCGCTATGAAGATGGATTATTTGTTCAAGGTGCAACCCGAGGCGACGGAACCATTGGAGAAGATATTACGGCTAACCTGAAAACAATAAATGCAATTCCGCTTCGCCTTCGGGAAAATGTATCAATTGAGGTGCGCGGTGAGGCTTATATGCCAAAGCGCTCGTTTGAAGCATTGAACCAGCAGCGGGGAGAACGCGGTGAGGAGCTATTTGCCAACCCCAGAAATGCGGCAGCTGGTTCATTACGGCAGCTCGATCCAAAAATCGCAGCATCACGGAAGCTGGATGTATTTTTATATGGGATTGGCAACACCGCTGAAACAGGGGTGGTGACCCATAGTGAGGGACTGGATTATCTAGACCATCTTGGCTTTAAAACCAATAAAGAGCGAAGAAAATGTGCAACGATTGAGGACGTTATTGAGTATGTTAACAGCTGGGTTGATAAACGGCCGCATCTTCCATATGAAATTGATGGAATTGTCATCAAAGTAGATTCACTTGCGCAGCAGGCAGTGCTCGGGACAACGGCAAAGAGCCCGCGCTGGGCAATTGCGTACAAATTTCCAGCTGAAGAAGTGGTGACGACCCTTTTAGCGATTGAATTAAGTGTGGGGAGAACGGGTGTGATTACACCGACTGCCATTCTCGAGCCAGTTAAAGTAGCAGGGACAACTGTACAACGGGCTTCCTTACACAATGAGGATTTAATTCGGGAAAAAGATATTAAAATCGGTGATAAAGTGGTTGTTAAAAAGGCAGGTGATATCATTCCGGAAGTGGTAAATGTATTGGCTGACCAACGATCAGGTGAAGAAATGGATTTTCAAATGCCAACGCATTGTCCGGAGTGTGAAAGTGAACTTGTTCGTTTAGAAGGGGAAGTAGCCCTTAGATGTATCAATCCGAAATGTCCGGCACAAATTCGAGAAGGACTGATTCATTTTGTTTCCCGTGATGCCATGAACATTGAGGGGCTTGGGGAAAAGGTG
The DNA here is from genome assembly GCF_021560175.1 of Neobacillus drentensis. Taxonomy (GTDB): domain Bacteria; phylum Bacillota; class Bacilli; order Bacillales; family Cytobacillaceae; genus Neobacillus; species Neobacillus drentensis_A. The sequence goes on from NZ_CP091110.1 coordinate 458,335, forward strand.
ATCAGTCAGCTTTTTGCTGTGAAATTAATTGGTGACGTTGCTGATATTTATAAACTAACGCATGAGCAGCTGTTAGCCTTGGAAAGAATGGGTGAAAAGTCTGTCACGAACCTGTTAAAAGCGATTGAGGCTTCAAAAGCCAATTCCCTTGAAAAGCTGATATTTGGATTAGGGATCCGCCATGTTGGAGCAAAGGCCGCCAAAACATTGGCACAACAATTTATCACAATGGAAAAATTAGCCCAGGCTTCCAAAGAGGAATTAATAAGTATTAATGAAATCGGAGATAAGATGGCTGATTCGATTGTCTCGTTTTTTGAACAGGAAGAAGCGATCGAGCTGATAAATGAGTTAGTATTGGCAGGCGTTAACATGGAATATAAAGGGGCAAGGCCCATTTCTGCCGAAGAATCAGACAGTGTATTTGCCGGTAAAACGGTGGTCCTTACAGGAAAAATGGAGCAATTATCCCGAAATGAAGCGAAAGAAAAAATTGAGGCCCTCGGCGGCAATGTGGCCGGAAGTGTTAGTAAAAAAACACATCTTGTCATTGCCGGTGAAGATGCGGGTTCTAAGCTAACGAAAGCCCAAGAGCTGGGTATCGAAGTGTGGGACGAGGAGAGGCTTTTAGTAGAATTAAATAAATAAGAGGTGGATCGACGTGAGAAAAATCTCATTGCTCGCACTCTCCCTTGTCTTTTTGCTAAGTGCATGTGCACCAAACTTTCAAAAGCAAAATGAAACGGTTCAAACAAAGGAGAAGGCATCAGGGAAAGCGATTATTCCTAAGTATAATATCTCGAATAATTATTATCGGACAATCCTGCCGTTTGAACCAGGGGAAGCGCGCGGATTAGTCGTTAACAATATCAATACAAGGTATGATTTAAATGAGTTTGAAATGGGATTAATGAGAATTGCCCAGAACAAGTTCGATACGGATAAGTATTATTTTCAAGAAGGGCAGCAAATCAAAGGATCAACGATTAAACAATGGTTAAACCGCCAATATACGGATGCCCAGCTTAAGCAAAATAAACTGAAGGCAAACGAAAATATCGGTTTGAACCCAGTGAATTCCAGTCCAACTGGCAGTGCCCCTTCAAGTCCTATCTATCTGGCACATATTTTAGAGCACGATTACTTAACAAAAGACGATAAGGGGAACGTGTCTCTTGGTGGTATTACGATAGGTCTGGCATTAAATTCAATTTATTATTATAAAGTAAATCCTGATGGTGATACGTTTGAGAAAAAGATTCCGTTTGCTGAAATGGAAAAAGAAGGCCAGAAAATGGCGGCAGAAGTGGTTAAACGTATCAGATCAATGAAAAATTTATCTAATATACCCATCACCATTGCTTTATTTGAGCAGCAAAGTAAGACATCGGTTGTACCTGGTAACTTTTTCACTTATTCAACGGTGGATCAAGGAAGCTCCGATCTAAATAGCTGGGAAAAGGTGGACGAAAAATATTACTTATTCCCTTCAACCGATGCTGAAAATGACCATCGTGATGATACGATTGCCTTCTTGAACTTCAAACAAGATGTGGAACAATATTTCCCTAATTACAATGGCGTAATCGGTAGAGCTTTTTATATCGGTGACCAGCTTCAGGATTTAAATATTACCATTCCAATCCAATTTTATGGAAAAACAGAGGGAATTGGATTTTCCCAATATGTAACGGGTCTTGTCATGGAACATTTCCCTAAATATCTTTCTGTTTCCGTTAGTGTAACGTCTGTGGATGGTCCCGAGGCACTCATTGTCAAAAAAGCAAATGCAACAGAACCATTTGTTTATATTTATCAATAAGACCTGGCAGCTGCTGGGTCTCTTTTTTAAATTACAACCAGCAACGAATTTCTAACGCTCTTCGTGTTGTCTAGCTGCATGGTTATCGGGCTCGACAAAGCGCTTCCGCTTTTCTTAATTGCGACTCTTTTCGGAATCATGTAGAATGAAAATTGGAATGGAACCGTTTTAATACATACATGTAGGAGGGGTTTAGAAATGATACAACCTTATAAACACGAACCGTTGACAGACTTTTCAGTGGAAGAAAACCGTCAAGCCTATCTTCAAGGGCTAAAGACTGTAGAAAGCTATTTAGGAAAGGATTATGATCTTGTCATTGGTGGCGAAAGAGTTACGACAGAGGATAAAATCATTTCCTACAATCCAGCCAATAAAAAAGAAGTAATCGGCCGAGTTTCAAAGGCTTCCCAAGAACTTGCGGAAAAAGCCATGCAAGCGGCGGTAGAAGCATTTAAGACTTGGAAAAAAACAAAACCTGAAGTTCGCGCTGATGTCCTCTTTAAGGCAGCATCCATTATTCGCCGCCGTAAACACGAATTTTCTGCTTTAATGACTAAAGAAGCAGGAAAGCCATGGAAAGAAGCGGATGCAGATACAGCTGAAGGGATTGACTTCCTTGAATATTACGGACGCCAAATGCTTTCTTTAAAAGATGGTGTTCCGGTTCAAAGCCGCGCGAATGAATTCAATCGCTATGACTATATTCCACTTGGTGTCGGCATTATTATTTCACCATGGAACTTCCCCTTTGCCATTATGGCCGGAACTACTGTTGCGGCAATTGTCTCAGGTAATACGGTTTTATTAAAGCCAGCGTCCACCACCCCGATTATCGCAGCGAAATTTGTTGAGGTAATGGAAGAAGCGGGTCTGCCTAAAGGAGTATTAAACTTTGTTCCAGGCAGCGGTGCTGAAGTGGGAGATTATTTGGTTGATCATAAAGATACACGTTTTATTAGCTTTACCGGCTCTCGTGATGTAGGCCTTCGGATCTTCGAACGTTCATCTAAATTAAGCCCGGGTCAAATCTGGATGAAACGATTAATTGCTGAAATGGGAGGAAAAGACACGATTGTCGTTGATAAAGAGGCTGACCTAGAGCTTGCAGCCCAGTCAATTGTGGCTGGAGCATTCGGTTTCTCTGGTCAAAAATGTTCAGCATGTTCACGTGCAGTAGTTGTAGAGGATGTATATGAACAAGTAGTGAATCGTGTGGTCGAGCTAACCAACCAATTAACCGCAGGAGATCCTGTTGAGCAAGGGAATTTCATGGGGCCGGTAATCGACAACAATGCCTATAAAAAAATCCTTGAGTATATTGAAATTGGGAAACAAGAAGGTAAGCTGCTGACTGGCGGTGAAGGTGATGATTCACAAGGCTATTTCATTAAACCTACTGTTTTTGCAGATCTTTCACCAACTTCACGCATCATGCAGGAAGAAATCTTTGGCCCTGTTGTGGGCTTTTCAAAAGCAAAGGATTTCACGGAAGCAATTGATATTGCCAATAATACAGAATACGGCTTAACTGGAGCAGTTATTACCAATAACCGTGCCCATCTAGAACAGGCTCGTGAAGATTTCCATGTTGGTAACCTATACTTCAACCGTTCATGTACAGGGGCAATTGTAGGATACCAGCCATTTGGCGGCTTCAATATGTCTGGTACTGACTCAAAAGCGGGCGGTCCTGACTACTTACTTCTTCATATGCAGGCGAAAACAACTTCTGAAATGTATTAATAAAGGATACCCCTTCTCACACTCGAGAAGGGGCTTTTTGATTAAGAATGTAATAATAAAGTGGAAAGCGACAAAACTATAATTGACAGGATTGTTTTCCGCCATTCAAATTTTAATGCATAATATTCCTTTATAAGAAATTTATGTGAATATATATCCGCTATGATAATATAAAGAAAGCAAGAGGGAAAAAGAAACTTTTATCAAGATAAAAAAGAAACATTTTTAAAATGAAACTCGTCATAATAAAGAACGATTATTTGACTAAAAGAACGAGTTGGTAAATCATCATCCTGGAGGTTTTGTACCTTTGATCCCATTATATTTGTTCCATGTCACAGCTGTAGAACATAGTGAAAGTATGCTTTGGACCTTTTTAACCTGTAATGTTTTTGTCGTCGGTGCTGGTGTTGTCTTTATCTATAAGTTGTTTACACAAAAAAAGGTACGGACTGCCGGGATTGTGTTTGGTGTAGCATTGGCTATTAATTATATCCTTATCGCTATTTTGGGGGACCCGTTTGACTTGTTGGGATAATGACAGCAATGTTTTAAAAGGTGAATCATGAGATGCTGGACGCAGGGAACAAAGTGCAGGAAAACTGAAAGGAGTTGAATGGATTGAAATATTACCGTTTATGGGTTATTGCCTTTTTATTAAAATTTATTGGGTCCGCTTGGGATGCATCGTATCACTTTAAATATTTATTTGAAGAATACTCAATTCCCCATATTGTGAATACAATGGGTTTTGCCTTAGGTGGGATTCTGTTATACAAAGAGTGGAGACACTTGACCTACCTGGACGGATTCTCAAGAAATCTCATCACGATTGGATTCGGGCTGTTTCTGATCGGCATTCCGCTTGATTTTACGTATCATATTGCCTATGGGATTGATTTAACGACCTGGAGTCCAACCCATTTCATTTATTATATAGCAACAGACATCATGATTTTTGGCGTTTGGCGCGGTTATTATTTGTTTACGTGGTATAAAGTACCAACATGGAAGTCGTTGCATACATGGTTTGCGATGTTCCTGTTGGAATGCTTATTGTTTCCGAATATGCAGCAGGAAAATGGGGCAATCTCCTATGACCAATACATTCACGGAAGGTCTATTGCCTCTAAGGAAATCCTTCAGTTAATTTCGGATCCCGCCTCACAGATTTTCGGCGGCATCCCTCAATATGTTTATCCGCTATATTCGGTGTTAATGGTAGGGATATTGACCGTTGTAACCGTTCGGATTTTCCGTGATTTTACGATTCCGTTTACGGGGGCTGTTCTTTACATTAGTTTAAGACTTATCGGGAAAGCGATCTTTGCAGCCGTAAATTATCCAACCTCCTATGTGCCAATGACAATCATCCTGATACCACTGGCCTTTTTATTGCTCAAAAGAACCAATTGGCTCGCTGGGCTCATAGGCAGTCTTGCCTATTTTCTCAGCCTATATGCCATTCATAAAACCGGAATACTCATCACCCCGCCGCTGGTCTTATGGGAACTTGCCCCTGTAGCGCTAATAGGTATCCTTGTTCCCGTTATCAATACCATCATCAAACCCCAGCTCTTACTAAGAAAGAGTAAACAACCCGCATAACATAAAAAGGGTGCCTGTCACCCTTTTTTATTTTGTCCATTTATTAATAGTGGTTACGGTAGTGTCTGTTTCCATACTTTGATTTTTAAGAAATGTTCACAATTAGCGTGTAAGTTGTGATGAACGTCACAATTTTTCAGGGTTGGACCCTTTACAATCTAACTATAGAGAAAACCTACTAATAAAAATTAACCAACTATTAATTATAAAGGAGCCAACCAGATATGAAGAAGCTAGTAATGATCGGTAACGGAATGGCTGGAGTAAGAACCATTGAAGAAATTCTTAAACTTAGCACAGAGCAATTTGACATTACCATCTTTGGTGAAGAGCCGCATCCAAACTACAACCGTATTAAACTATCAAACATTCTCCAAGGTGACACCCACTTTGAGGATATTATTATCAACCCGCTTGAGTGGTATCAAGAAAATAAGATTCAGTTGTACACAGGAGAAGCAATTGTAACTATTGATGCAGAAGGCAAGCGTGTCATCAGTGATCAAGGCCGAGAAGTTGAGTATGATGAACTTATTATCGCAACAGGCTCTAACTCATTTATTTTGCCTATTCCCGGTGCGGACAAAATCGGTGTAACGGGTTTTCGTGATATAAAAGATTGTGAAATGATGATCAAGTCAGCAGGGCAATACCAAAAAGCTGTCGTCATTGGCGGTGGACTGCTTGGATTAGAAGCAGCAAGAGGTCTGTTAAACCTAGGAATGAAAGTAGAAGTCGTTCACCTGATGCCCCATCTAATGGAACGCCAGCTAGACCCAATTGCCTCTTCGTTACTAAAAACAGAACTAGAATCACAAGGCATGAACTTCTTAATGGAGAAACAAACCGTTGAAATTTTGGGTGATGAACGTGTTACAGGACTTCGCTTTAAAGACGGTTCTGAAGTCGAAGCCGATCTTGTTGTTATGGCGATTGGAATTAAGTCGAACATACAAGTTGCAAAAAACAGCGGCATCTATGTGAACCGCGGCATTGTTGTGAATGACTATATGGAAACAAGTGTCCCTCATGTATACGCAGTCGGCGAATGTGCGGAACACAGAGAGATTGTGTATGGATTAGTTGCCCCATTATATGAACAAGGAAAAATCCTTGCCAGTCATATTTGCGGAAATGAAACGAAGCCATATGAAGGTTCTGTAACTGGGACACAGCTAAAAGTTGCTGGCGTGGACCTATTCTCTGCAGGTGAAATTTTTGAAGATGGCACTACTAAATCGATTATGGTTTACAATGAGTACGAGGGACTCTATAAACGAGTTCTAACTAGAAACAACACCATCGTAGGAATTGTCCTTTATGGTGATACAAAAGATAGTACTAGATTATATCGAATGCTGACCAAAAAAGAAGATATCAGCGGTGTGTCTATTTTCCATACAGAATGCACCGGTGAAGCTGGCAGTAATGATGTTGCTTCCATGCCAAATGATGAACTAGTCTGCGGCTGTAATGGTGTTACAAAAGGTGCAATTGTCGAAGCGATCCAAACACAAGGCTTAACAACACTTGACCAAGTCAGCCATTGCACTAACGCAGGACGTTCTTGCGGACGCTGTAAACCAATGGTCAGCCAAATTCTAGCTCACACACTAGGTGATCAATTTGATGCAGCCGCAGCTCAGAAAACAAGCATTTGTGGATGTACGACAGTGAGCCGTGAGGAATTAGTAGCGGAAATCAAAGAAAAAGGCTTAGCAAGTGTAAAAGAGGTCATGAATGTACTTGATTGGAACAACACAGAAGGCTGTACAAAATGCCGTCCGGCAATCAATTACTATCTTGGCATGATTCATATGGATGAATATAAGGATGACCGTGATTCCCGTCTCGTAAATGAGAAAATGCACGCCAATATTCAGAAAGATGGAACGTATTCTGTTGTTCCTAGAATGTATGGCGGTGTCACCACAGCTGCGGATTTAAAAAAAATTGCTGAAGTTGCTGAAAAGTATAACGTTCCTTTAGTAAAATTAACTGGTGGACAACGAATTGGTTTGTTCGGAGTGAAAAAAGAAGACCTTCCGGTCATGTGGGAAGAGCTTGATATGCCATCCGGTTATGCTTACGGAAAAACGCTGCGAACGGTTAAGACTTGCGTTGGCGCGCAGTTCTGCCGCTATGGTACACAGGACTCAATGGCTCTGGGCATCGAGTTGGAAAAGAAATTTGAACGTCTGGATACACCACATAAAGTAAAAATGGGCGTATCTGCTTGTCCAAGGAACTGTTCAGAGGCAGGCATCAAGGATATCGGCTTCGTCGGAATAGATGGCGGCTGGGAAATTTATGTCGCTGGTAACGGCGGTGTGGATCTTCGTGCTGGTGACCTGCTATGTACGGTGAAAACCGAAGAAGATGTAATGGAAATGACGGGGGCTTACCTTCAATATTATCGGGAAACAGCTAATTACTTGGAGCGTACCTCTAAATGGGTAGAGCGGATGGGACTGGATCATGTCAAGGAAGTCCTCGCAGACGAAGAAACACGTAAAGCCCTAAACGAAAGAATGGACCAAACCTTGAATAAATATATTGAGCCTTGGAACGAAGCAATTCAAAATGAAGAAATCAAAGACAAATATTATACAAGACATAACATTTCAGTCGGGAGTGAATCCAAATGATCGAAACAATCACCCGTATACCAGTAGCACATTATAAAAATGTAAAAGCAAGAGCTGGATATTCAATCAAAGTTGACACAACAGAAGTGGCTCTATTTAAAACAACTGCTGGAGAGGTTTATGCATTAGAGAACCGCAGCCCCCATCCAAAGGGCGGTGTCCTCTCTGAAGGTTTGATCAGCGGCGATTTTGTGTATTGTCCGGTCTATGATTGGAAAATCTCCTTACTAGATGGAAAAGTTCAGGCGCCTGACGAAGGTCATGTCAGAACGTTTAAGGTGGAAGTCATAGAAGATATCATCTTTATTGTTTTATAGAGGGAAGGAAGGCTGCAGAATGAAAACAGGAAAAGTATTTTTAGTAGGAGCGGGGCCAGGGGATGTAGGCCTAATGACAGTAAAAGGATTGGATGCACTTAAACAAGCAGAAGTCATTCTATATGATCGGCTTGCCAATCCCAAGCTATTAGAGGTTGCCAGCAGTGATTGTGAACTTATCTATTGCGGCAAATTGCCTGACCGTCATACATTAAGGCAGGAGAACATTAATGACCTTCTAGTCGAAAAAGCTCTAGCAGGAAACATTGTGGTCCGTTTAAAAGGCGGCGATCCTGGCGTATTTGGCAGGGTGGGCGAGGAAGCAGCTGCTCTTGCTGAATATCAGATTCCTTTTGAAATCGTTCCTGGCATTTCATCGGGGATTGCAGCCCCCCTTTATGCAGGAATTCCTGTCACTCATCGAGAGTACGCCGAATCGTTCGCTGTCGTAACAGCTCATGACAAATCACAGGATGGCAAGCCGCTCCTTGATTGGGAAGGTCTTGCCCGCGGTGTGGATACGATTGCTTTTTACATGGGGGTGGGAAATTTACCGTTTATTTGTGAAAATCTCATTCAACATGGGAAGCCTTCGTCTACACCCGTGATTTTGATTCACTGGGGCACCTTTGGCCGGCAAAAAACGTTGCAAGGCACATTAGCTGATATTTCCAAAAAGGTATTGGAGGCCAAGTTTAGTAATCCATCTATCATTTTAGTAGGGGAAGTCATTTCCCTGCGTGAAAAAATCAGCTGGTTTGAGAAAAAGCCTTTATACGGCCGGCAAATCCTGCTTGCCCGCACAAGTACCAGCCCAAGTGAATTAGCAAAAGAACTACTGGCCCAAGGGGCAGATGTAATTGAGTTTCCAAAGTGGAAAGTGACGAAACTACCGCTTGATCTCACCAAGGTCACTCAGTTTGAAAAAATAGTATTTACCTCTCCTGAAAGTGCGGCAGAGTTTTTCACAGCCGTCATTGAACAGGAAATCGATGTTCGCAGCATACGTGCGGAGCTCATGGGGCTGTCGGGCAAAACGCTAAAGGCATTACGTGAGCGGGGATTGATGGCGAAGCTGGCTCCGGAAATGGTCGACTCGGAAAATACACTGATTGTCGGCGATCATCAACTGCTAGAAAGAGGCTTTGAAAAATCAGAGGTAATGGTAACAAGCCATAAGCAAATAGATCAGCAATTCCTGCCGATTTTTCAACGAATGCTTAAGGAAGCACAGGTCAATACGGTCATTCTCCCAAGCAGTGCGTCCGTTAAACCATTTATAACAGCACTAGCAGAATGTGATCTACATGCAATAGAGTTGTTGAAGGGTAAACAGGTTATCGCAATGGGAGAATTAACGCTAGCCGCTGCGAAAAATACCGGCCTTGGTTCTCTCGAGATGCCAGTCAGCCCTTCGAAGGAAGCGGTAGTGAACTATTTAGTAGAGTATCCATTACAGGGAGTACAAGAATGAGGACAAACTATCCGATTATGTTACAACTGGGTGGAAAAAAAGTAGTGATAATTGGCGGCGGCAAGGTGGCCGAGCGAAAGGTTCACGGCTTGCTTGATACAGGAGCCCGAATCATCGTGATTAGTCCAGAGGCAACACTGGAACTCCAAGACCTCTTTGTTGAGGGAAGGATTGATTGGAAGAAAAAACTCTTTTCAGCGGAAGACCTTCAGGGTGCAGCACTCATTTTTGCGGCAACGGATGATAGAGACATCAATCGATCCGTAAAATCCTTAGCAGGAAAACACCAGCTGGTGACGATTGCCGATGATCCGGATCTTTCCGATTTTCATCTGCCGGCGCATATGCAGCGAGGCCGCTTAAGTATTGCTGTATCGACCGGCGGGGCAAGCCCCACCCTTGCCAAGAAGGTACGAGAGGTGTTAGAACAGCAATTTGATGAACGATATGAAGAATACCTTGAATTTCTTTATACCACAAGGCAATGGATTCTCAAGGAAGTGGACAATCCTGCTTTAAAAAGAAAATTACTGAGCACAATGGTAAGCGAGGAATTCTTAAATAGTCAAAATCGCACCGAAGACTTCCGGCGTTTATATCAGGAATTAACGTAAAAGCGAGTACCTTTTTTAGGGTGCTCGTTTTTTTATATCCAAAAACCTATAAAAAGATTTCAATATGGACAGGGGAGTTTATCCATTTTTAAAAAATTTCAAAAAAAGTGGTTCACTTTTCCATTTTGCTGTTATATAATACAAAACGAAGGTAATTTCTGTATTATAACAAAGAGGTGAGGGAGTACATGTCGACGCAAACTACAGGTATTGAAGTAGTTGGGCCTTTAAAAGCCCAGTATGATGAGATTTTGACACCAGGGGCATTGAACTTAATTGAAGAGTTAGAGCGCAAATTTGGTCAGCGCAGACTGGAACTGTTACAGTACAGGGTTAAACGCCAAGAGGAACTGAATAACGGTAAGCTTCCCGATTTTCTTCCTGAAACAAAGCATATCAGGAAAGGTGATTGGACAGTAGCGCCGCTGCCAAAGGATCTCCACGATCGCCGGGTAGAAATTACCGGGCCTACCGATCGAAAAATGGTCATCAATGCATTGAACTCTGGGGCAAAATTGTTTATGGCTGACTTTGAGGATGCCACATCACCAACATGGGAAAGTATCATTGAAGGACAAATTAACTTAAGAGATGCAATCAACCGAACGATCTCGTTTGAAAATCCAAATGGAAAAACCTATCAGCTCAACGAAGAAACAGCGGTTCTCATTGTTCGGCCACGCGGCCTGCATCTGGAAGAAAAACATGTAATTTTAGATGGCAAGCCTATCTCCGGAAGCTTTTTCGACTTTGGCATGTACTTCTTCCATAATGTAAACACACTGCTAGCAAACGGCTCGGGACCCTATTTTTATCTGCCAAAACTTGAGAGTCACTTAGAAGCACGGCTTTGGAATGATGTGTTTGTGTATACACAGGAGAAACTTGGGATTTCTCAAGGCACCATCAAAGCAACTGTATTAATTGAAACCATTTTAGCTGCGTTTGAAATGGATGAAATCCTGTATGAGTTAAAGGAACACTCCGCAGGTTTAAACTGCGGCCGCTGGGATTATATTTTCAGCTATATTAAAAAGCTGCGAAATCAACCGGACGTTATTTTACCGGACCGGTCACAGGTAACCATGACATCACCGTTTATGCGCTCCTATTCATTATTAACAATTCAAACTTGTCATCGCCGCAAAGCACCAGCAATGGGTGGAATGGCTGCACAAATTCCGATAAAAAATAATCCTCAGGCCAATGAGGAAGCTTTCGCTAAGGTCCGTGCTGATAAGGAGCGTGAGGCCCGTGATGGTCATGATGGAACATGGGTTGCTCATCCAGGATTAGTGCCGGTCGCAATGGAAGTATTCAACCGCGAAATGCCAACACCAAACCAAATCCACACGGCTAAACAGCAGAAAATAACAATTACAGCGGCTGACCTGCTAGAGGTACCAAACGGGACAATTACAGAAGAAGGCGTTCGAACCAACATTAATGTCGGAATTCAATATGTGGCATCCTGGTTAAATGGAAGAGGTGCCGCCCCAATCCATAATTTGATGGAGGATGCAGCAACGGCGGAAATTTCACGAGCGCAGCTCTGGCAGTGGATCCGTCACCCAAAAGGTAGTTTAGATGACGGCAGAAAAGTGACTGCCGAAATGTATGAGCAATTAAAGCAAGAAGAGTTGGAGAAGATTAAGCTGGAGGTCGGCGCAGAAAATTTTGAGAGCGGTCGATTCACCGAAGCTGTTCAATTATTTGACCGTTTAATTTTAAATGATAAATTTATCGACTTCTTAACATTGCCAGGGTATCAGCAGTTGTAGGGGATTCTTATTATTAAAATTTTTTAATAGATTAATAGGAGGAATTTTAAAATGACAGATTCAAGAGCTGCGTACTTACAAGAAAGCTGGGAAATGGATAGCCGGTGGAAAGGTATTTCTAGACCATATTCTGCAGAGGATGTTATCAAACTCCGCGGTTCGATTGATATTGAACATACTTTGGCCCGCAGGGGTGCTGAAAAGCTTTGGAAATTATTACATGAAGAAGATTACATTCATGCACTTGGGGCCTTGACTGGTAATCAGGCTGTCCAGCAGGTAAAGGCCGGGCTAAAGGCGATCTATTTAAGCGGCTGGCAGGTTGCTGCGGATGCGAACCTTTCAGGACATATGTATCCGGACCAAAGCTTGTACCCAGCGAACAGTGTACCGAATGTAGTAAAAAAGATTAATCAAGCCCTCCAGCGTGCAGACCAAATCCATCATTCAGAAGGGGATGATTCGATCGATTGGTTTGCACCGATTATAGCTGACGCGGAAGCTGGTTTTGGCGGACAGTTAAACTGCTTTGAACTAATGAAAGGGATGATTGAAGCTGGTGCATCAGGTGTTCACTTTGAAGATCAGTTGTCTTCCGAGAAAAAATGTGGACATTTAGGTGGTAAAGTGTTGCTGCCGACGCAAACAGCGGTACGCAACTTGATTGCGGCGCGTTTGGCTGCAGATGTAATGGGGGTACCCACTGTACTCGTTGCCCGGACGGATGCCAATGCGGCTGATTTGATTACAAGTGATATTGATAGGAATGATGCGCCGTTTATTACGGGGGAGCGGACACCGGAAGGCTTTTTCCGTACGAAGGCTGGAATTGATCAAGCGATTGCCCGCGGGTTAGCTTATGCTCCATATGCAGACCTCATTTGGTGTGAAACTTCTGAGCCAAATATTGAGGAAGCCAGAAAGTTTGCGGCAGCGATTCATGAACAGTTTCCTGGTAAACTATTAGCCTATAATTGTTCGCCATCGTTTAACTGGAAGAAGAAACTGGATCAGGAGACGATTGCGAAGTTCCAAGAGGAGCTTGGCAGAATGGGCTACAAGTTCCAGTTCGTCACGCTGGCCGGCTTCCATGCCTTGAATCACAGCATGTTCGAGCTTGCCCGCGGCTATAAGGAGCGCGGGATGGCTGCTTACTCCGAATTGCAGGAAGCTGAGTTTGGCAGTGAGCAATATGGCTATACGGCCACACGCCATCAGCGTGAGGTAGGTACGGGTTACTTTGATCAGGTATCTATGGTGATTACGGGTGGAACGTCTTCGACTACGGCGTTGAAGGGGTCAACGGAAGTAGAGCAGTTTAGCAGTAATAAATAATGTTGTGAGTGTGAATCCTGCTCTCCTTTGGGAGGGGAGGATTTTTTTGTTGGCGGCAGCAGGGGTATTTACGGATAGGGGGAGTTAACTTGCGGATAAGGTGTGTCAATTTGCGGGTAGGGAGCCAACTTGCGGTTGAGGTGTGTCAACTTGCGGATAGGAGGAGATAACTGGCGGATAAGACAATCTCACTGGCGCATGAGCAGAGCTAACTGGCGGATAAGAAGAAGTTAGTGGCGTATATGATAACTTTACTGGCGAAAGCAAAAATTACTGGCGTATAAAACAAACATACTGGCGATTCGCAACCCAATGTACATAATCATTTTGGAACTGCACATATTTTAGGGTATGATCATACATAATAATAGCCTTTTAGATGGAGATGATACACTTTGGAAAGGAAAACTGTTGAAGATGTCCTGCAGCAAGGCATCTATGGGCCTCTAGAAACAAAACCAGAAGAACGGCGCAAATACCTGGGAACCTTACGTGAACGAATCATTGTGGCACTAACCAAAAACCAAGTTGCAGAAACAAACATCTATCCTCAAGTGGAGCAATCAATGAAGGAGTATCCACAGGCGCAGCTATTACTAAATGGAAACATGGCCTATGAAGAGCTATCTAAATATGTAAAACTGGCAGCAAAAAATAAACTCGAACATAAGATAGTGACCAACAAAGAACATGACACAGACATCGGATTGGTATTAGCCATGAGCACAGCAATCGACAAAAAAGAAATTTTAGTTAGCCCAAAAGTCCAGATGCCAGCACAGCTTCCACAGAAAAAAGGTCTATTCGCTAAATTATTCAAACGGTAACAAGCAAAGTGCATAGCGAATATGACCAAAAAACGGGGAGCTTCAGGCTCCCCGTTTTATTCAGCAGCCACCTCTACGGCTGCTTGCAATTCCAATTCCACATTTCCTTGAATCGCCCGGCTGATCATGCACGAACGTTCTGCTTTATGGGCAAGCCTCTCCCCTAATGCCACGTCTTTTTCAGTTGCACCCCGCTTCAAAACTAAACGTGGGCGATGAATAATTTTTTTATAAGTGAAAACGCCGCTCGTCACATCGACAATGGCTTCCGATTCCATTGTTAATAAAACCTTTTCCAGGCCAGAGCGCTCCAGCATCGCTGCAAGCGTAATAATATAACAGGTTGCTGCCGCTCCGAGCAGCATTTCGTCCGGATTTGTGCCAATGCCAGGCCCGTCCATTTCCGGAGGGATCGATATTTTTGTTTTTAAGTTACCGGCCGCAATATCGCCTACGTCATTACGCAAGCCGGGCCAGTTTGCTTTTAAGTGAAAATGATGTTCTGTCATAATCATATCCTCCTAGTAGAATTTAATCACCACAACCTCGGACAACTATGTTATGGTATGTGGGATACTTTAAAAATGGAGCAGAAATGAATGAAAATTTTTTCAAAAATAGTCCTATTTCTTATTCTGTGTTTATATATAGCTGTACTGTCAAAACTTATACTATTTAAATACATCCCGTTAGCTCAAATTATCGAGCATTTTAATTTTACATACGATGAATACCATTGGCGGGACAATAACTTCGTCCCTTTTAAAACAATTAAGTTTTATTTGTACAAAGCAGACATCAATCCAAATATTAGAATTGAGAATTTGGCAGGGAATGTCCTTGGATTTGTCCCATTTGGGTTTATCTTACCATTGCTCACAAAAGGGTTTCAAAGATTTAGAGCCGTTACCCTAGCCACCTTTTTTTTAAGTCTGGCATTTGAAGTGATTCAACTCATCTTTGAATTTGGCAGTTTTGATGTCGATGACTTAATATTAAATACTCTCGGCGGAATTTTGGGTTATATTCCTATTAAAATCATTTTAATTATCGCAAAACATAAGAAAAACACCAAATGAATCTTAAAAAGAGACATTAGGTGTTTTTTCACTGTTCGTCACTGGAACCGTATCAACAAGTAACTGGATGTTTTTGGATACCTTTGTACTGTAGCTGAAATCACCGTAGCAATAGGGATAGCGGAAATTAGTCTTGTCTCCGCCGCAATTATAGAGGGTAGGTTTTTGTTTTACTTGAAGGAGGGAAAATCCCTTAGCCAGTTCCTCACTATGTTTACCGCCGTGCTGTGCCACGTAGTCAATATAGCCTGCCCCCATATTGTAGGCCTGGATAATCGTTGGAAAGTCTACCTTTTGTTGCGTTCCATAAGCCAAAACGCGTTGAAAATGTTTGACCCCGACCTGAATACTTTGTTTAGGGTCAGTAATCGTATTTTTCGAAAGCCCCGCTGATTCAGAGGCTTGCATGGGATCTCCGCCAAGTCCATGGCTTTCTTGCTGCATCAGTGCAATGACTACAGGCGTATGTTCCTCAAGATGGTATTTTGCTAATTCATCTTGGATATAAGGCATATATTTTTTTACCGCCCCAAAGGAATCGGTTTTGACGAGCGGAGGGGAACTTTGTTTTTGAAAATAACTCTGAAACCATGCCAATCCGCAAAAAAGCAAAAACAGCACGAGGAAGGTTTTCCATTTCTTCCGTTTTCGTCTTTTCTTCATTCACTGACTCTCCCAAATTCTTTTCTTCTGTAAATATTATAAATGAAGGATCTACTAACTGTCAGGTTTCATATTAAAAATGCTATTTTTTTAATCTAAAACTCTTTTTGTTTGTTAATACTGAAGAAGGAATCATTGCGGTAACGCAGAAAAGTCTGGTATTATCAATTATAAAATAACATGGAGAATGGGGGTCAAAATGATGTCACGAATTTCAACGGACCAAGTAAAACACGTTGCTAACTTGGCGCGATTAGCCATTACGGAAGAAGAAGTCGAAAAATTTACAAAACAACTCGACGCGATTATTACATTTGCTGAACAGTTAAATGAATTGGATACGGAAAATGTAAAACCTACATACCATGTCCTTGATATGAAAAATGTATTGCGCGAAGACATTCCACAAAAAGGTTTGCCGCGTGAAGAGGTACTTAAAAATGCACCTGAACATGAAGACGGGCAAATCAGGGTACCATCGATTTTGGGAGAGTAGGGAGTGAAAACATTGAGTTTATTTGATTATAAAGTTTCAGACCTTCATGAATTAATACATAAGAAGGAAGTAACCGTATCAGACCTTGTAGAAGAATCATATAAACAAATCGGTAAGGTCGAGGACAAGGTCAAGGCCTTTTTAACCTTGGATGAAGAAAGAGCCCGGGCAGCTGCAAAATCACAAGATGAAAAGTTGAACGCTGGCGATTCAAGAGGATTGTTGTTCGGTATGCCGACTGGCGTCAAAGATAATATTGTTACCCAAGGATTACGGACAACTTGTGCGAGTAAAATCCTAGAAAATTTTGACCCCATTTATGACGCTACTGTTGTAAAAAAATTGCAGCAGGCCGAAACAATCACGATTGGAAAGTTAAATATGGACGAGTTTGCAATGGGATCTTCCAATGAGAATTCCCATTACCAAAAAACACGCAATCCATGGAACCTTGAGAGAGTACCAGGTGGTTCTTCAGGCGGTTCCGCAGCTTCAGTAGCTTCAGGCGAAGTACTATTTTCCTTAGGATCTGATACCGGCGGTTCTATCCGGCAGCCGGCGTCTTTTTGTGGCGTCGTTGGTATGAAGCCAACATACGGTCGTGTTTCTCGTTTTGGTCTTGTGGCCTTTGCTTCATCACTTGACCAAATCGGACCGATAACTAGAACCGTTGAGGACAACGCGTATCTATTACAAGCCATTTCTGGTCTAGATCCGATGGATTCAACATCTGCAAATGTGGACGTTCCTAACTTTGCAGCGTCCTTAACAGGTGATATTAAGGGCCTTAAAATTGCTGTACCAAAAGAATATTTAGGCGAAGGTGTGACAGAAGCCGTTCGAAAGTCTGTGATGGATTCTTTAAAGACCCTTGAAGGGCTTGGCGCTGTATGGGAAGAGGTTTCCCTGCCGCACTCCAAGTATGCACTGGCCGCTTACTATTTGCTTTCCTCATCAGAAGCGTCAGCCAACCTTGCTCGTTTTGATGGAGTGCGTTATGGCTATCGTACTCAAGAAGCCGAAAGTTTAATTGAATTATATAAAAAGACGCGTGCAGAAGGTTTCGGTGATGAAGTAAAACGCCGGATTATGCTTGGTACGTTTGCGCTTAGCTCCGGTTACTATGATGCGTACTATAAAAAAGCACAGCAGGTTCGGACGTTAATTAAGAAGGATTTTGAAGATGTTTTTGAAAAATATGATGTGATCGTCGGACCAACAACGCCAACACCTGCGTTTAAAATTGGCGAAAAAATCGATGATCCGCTAACCATGTATATCAATGATATTTTAACGATTCCAGTTAACCTTGCAGGTGTACCAGGAATCTCAATTCCTTGCGGCTTTGATGCAGGTCTTCCGCTTGGATTGCAAATCATTGGCAAGCATTTTGATGAAGCAACGATTTATCGCGTTGCCCATGCGTTTGAGCAGGCAACAGACTTTCATAAACAAAAGCCGGAATTGTAGGGGGTGGAAATGATGGAATTTGAAACAGTCATTGGACTTGAGGTCCATGTTGAGTTAAAAACAGAATCGAAAATCTTTTCAGCGAGTCCAAACCATTTTGGTGCTGAGCCGAATACCAATACAAGTGTAATCGACCTTGGCTATCCAGGTGTACTGCCTGTCTTGAATAAAAAGGTAGTTGATTTTGGAATGAAGGCAGCAATGGCCATAAATTGTCAAGTTGCTACACATACAAAATTTGACCGGAAGAATTACTTTTATCCGGACAATCCGAAGGCGTATCAAATCTCACAATTTGACCAGCCGATTGGCGAACATGGCTGGATTGAAATTGAAGTAAACGGATATACGAAAAAGATCGGGATAACAAGGATTCATTTAGAGGAAGATGCCGGTAAATTGAACCATGAAAAAGGATACTCTTTATGTGATTACAACCGTCAAGGGACACCGCTTGTTGAAATTGTTTCTGAGCCGGATATCCGCACTCCTGATGAAGCCTATGCTTATCTTGAAAAATTAAAATCAATTATTCAATATACAGGCGTTTCTGATTGTAAAATGGAAGAGGGCTCACTTCGCTGCGACGCCAATATTTCTATCCGTCCCGTCGGGCAGGAAGAGTTTGGAACGAAAACTGAGTTAAAGAACTTGAACTCATTCAATTTTGTTCGTAAGGGCCTTGAATATGAAGAAAAACGCCAGCGCGAAGTAGTATCTTCAGGCGGGACGATTGAACAGGAAACACGCCGCTTTGATGAGGCAACCGGGACTACTATTCTAATGAGGGTAAAAGAAGGTTCTGACGACTATCGTTACTTCCCAGAGCCAGATTTACTTGACTTGTATATTGATGAAGATTGGAAGGCACGGATTCGTGCGGAAATTCCAGAGCTTCCAGACCAACGCCAAAAACGTTATGTTGAAGAACTTGGCTTACCTGTATATGATGCCAAAGTATTGACGGTAACAAAAGAAATGGCAGATTTCTTTGAGGCAACGGTTAACGATGGTGCAGATGCGAAGCTTGCTTCGAACTGGATCATGGGCGATGTTTCTGCTTACTTAAATGCAGAGGGTAAGGAACTCGATCAGGTTGCCTTAACACCTGAAGGTCTAGCCAGCATGATTAAGCTGATTGAAAATGGAACGATTTCTTCTAAGATTGCGAAAACTGTTTTTAAAGAGTTAATTGAGCAGGGCGGCGATGCAGAAAAAATCGTGAAGGATAAAGGACTCGTGCAAATTTCTGATGAAGGCACACTTCTGAAGATTATTGCGGAGGTACTTGATGCCAATCCAAAATCGGTGGAAGATTTCAAGGATGGTAAAAATAAAGCCGTTGGATTCCTTGTTGGTCAGCTGATGAAAGCTACAAAGGGACAGGCTAACCCACAATTGGTTAATAAATTGTTGCAGCAGGAATTGCAGAAACGTTAAAGGGAGGCTGGCAGATTTAATTCTGCCAGCTTTTTTACATAAGGGAATGTCGAAACATGTCTCGACATTCTTTTCTCCATTTCCCGGGAAAAAGTTGTTTGTTTTTAAGGGGTTATTGCCTTTTTAATCAATCGTTTGGTTAGTAAGGAATGTTGGGAGATAATGTCGATGGGTGTCATAGATACTTGTTTTCGGCAATATTTTCAGTTTGAGGGGCCCGTACTTAAACTAAAAACGCACTTGAACCTAAGACCTCTAAGGACTCATCCTAATTTAATTAAACGTTTGTTTAGTTTCTATATTTCTACAAATTTTTCAGGATGTAATGAAAAAAATCTAAGGTTATCAAGGTTTGTAAGGAATTTAATTAAACGTTTGATTAGTTTTTATCGTTGGAATAAAAAAACGAGGATGTTTGACCATCCTCGTTTTTAAAAGGAAATCATTGCTCCTCGTTCGTCAAAGACAGAACTGGGATTCCAGGCTACTTCCCAAAGATTTTTTTCAGGATCTGCAAAGTAAGCCGTTCGTCCACCCCAGAAAGCGTTACTAGGCTCTCTTAGAATTACACCGCCAGCTGCCCGGATTAATTCGATAGTTGAATCTACTTTTTCTGACCTTTCAACATTTATAGCAAATGTTACAGGGTGAAAGGTTTCTGGAGATTTTGGCAGCTCAACACCAGCGTCTTTTGCCAACTCAGCTATTGGAAAAAGGGTAAGTAGGACGCCTGCCGTTTTAAAGACAGCATAAGTATCGGAGCTGTTCTCAGTTTCCTCCCATCCCAAGGCTATGTAAAAAGCACGAAGAGCCGGTAAGTCGTATGCACCGATTGTTAGTAAACTAACTCGTTGTGGGACCATCGTTCATTCCTCCATAGAATAATTTGTTAGTATTACTGTTCTTCATAAGCCGCTAGACTCCTTCTTATTTGACCTAAATATTACTGTGCAGTACATCTAGGCCCGCCTCAGATAAAGGAAAGAACAGATAAGTCTTTTCTATAGTTTAATAACAATGGAAAATGGTAAGATTTAGATATGGAGATAATGAGATGGATGCGAGGCTGAGCGATGACTAATTATATTGCGCTGTTACGAGGAATTAATGTAGGCGGGCATCATAAAATGAAGATGGCAGACTTAAAAAACTTATTAGCATCGATGGGCTTACAAAATGTGAAGACATATATTCAAAGTGGAAATGTTATATTTGAATCAGAAGAAGAAGCAGAACAGCTTAGTCAGAAAATCGAGGACGAACTAAACCATACCTTTGGCTTTCCGGTTCCAGTGGTATTAAGAACTGCCGAGGAGTTTCAACAGATGATCAATGATTGTCCCTATTCATCGGATTCGTTACGTGAAGGGGAAAGTGTCCAAGTTGCTTTTTTAGGCGGAGAACCAACCAGAGAAGGTATTGACCACATGTACACCTATAATAATGAACTAGAAGAGTGTAAAATTAAAGGCAAAGAAGTTTATTTTTACTTCCGAAAAAGTATCCGGGATTCAAAGCTTGCCACACAGCTTCCCAAACTCCGTGTGCCGGCAACCGTTCGTAATTGGAAGACGGTCGTGAAGCTGGATGAAATGTTGAAATTATAATTAGAAGGAGTGGAGACGAATATGAATTTAAATGAATGGTTTCAAAATGGGATGAGCGCTGAGGAGTACCTCAACTCAATGAAGCAAAATAAGGAAGAAATGCTGACTATTTATGAGAAGTTTACCTTAACTAGCGAGGATCAAGCCAAACTAGGGGGATTAAGAGAGCAGCACTTAAGGGTTATGGCCTTGACAGAGGATTGGTGCGGTGATGCACTGCTCAATAATCCGATTTTGATGAAGATAGCTGAAGCAGCAGGAATCGAACTTCGTTTTATCCTTCGTGACCAAAATCTCGAGCTAATGGACCAATACTTAACCAATGGCACATCCCGAGCGATTCCTATTTATATTTTTATAAATGAAGAAGGAAATGAAGTGGCAGTTTGGGGACCAAGGGCCGCTGAAATGCAGGCACTTGTGATGGAGAGGCGTGCGGACCTGCCTGACAAGGATGCACCTGATTTTCAGGAGAAGCAAATGGCGATGTATAAACAGCTCAGAGAATCATATCTAAAGGACGCAGGAATCTGGCAAACCGTTGCGGACAGTATTATCTCTAAACTCATATAAAAAACGACAGGTGCCTGTCGTTTTTTTTTTACAACGATTTTCTTTTTCCTATGTGGGTGCTCCGAAAGAGAACGGTTTCATTCAAAGGGGGGCCCCTTATTTGTTTACATCTTGAATCCTCCATTTTTGGGAGGAATGCGGTCGTTCGCCAGATTCTTGTCATTAATCTTCGGCTCGATGCCAAGGATGAAGTTGCGTATGTTGGAGCGGTGCAGATACACTAAAAACAGTGAGAATACTAGAAAGATAAGCTCTAATTCTAGTTTAGGGGAGATGATAGCATAGGCTAACATGCTAAGACCCACTGAGATGGAGCCAATAAACACATATTTTGTTAGAAAGATCATTAAGAAGAAGCATAAGTAGGCGATGGCTAGTAATGGGAGGTTGGCGATCAAAAGAGCACCAGCGGTAGTTGCAATCGCTTTGCCGCCCCGAAAACCTGCAAAGATGGGAAAACAATGACCAACCACTGCCAATAGGCCGAAGTATAGCGGCTCTGCATCAAGCTGAAAGTAGATTGGCAGATAGGCTGCTGCAGCCCCTTTGGATAAATCGATGAAGAGCACGAACAAGGCCGATTTCTTACCGAGGACTCTCATCGTGTTTGTGGCACCGGGGTTTTTACTTCCAAGCTCGCGGATATCCACTCCGAAGAATAGCTTGCCCACAATTAGTGCAGTGGGAATGCTTCCGATTAAGTAAGAAGCTAAGAGTAACGACCAGATCATTTGCATCATTCCCTCATAAAATAGTTTTAATAGCATTCTAACATACTTAAATGGTATTATTTTGTTAAATTCTCACAATCAGGAAGTAAGGGAGCGCTCGACATGAGACAAACGGATTTTGGCCAAGTTGCTAATAGCTATGCGCGTTCGAGAGAAGATATACCTGTAGCTTTAATGGAAAGTCTTCAGCTGCGAAATATATTCTTTGCAGGAAAAAAGATTGCTGATATTGGGGCTGGAACTGGAGCGTTAACGAGGAAGATGGCTATGCGGAATGCAGATGTGGTTGGGATAGAGCCCTCTCATGAATTGAGAGCACAGGCCTTGGCTTTGAATGTGACGAAAAATTTTCAAATTCCCTATCTCCATGGAACGGCAGAAGCAACTGGTTTAGAAGATTCCAAGTTTGATATCGTCACGGTAATGCGTGCCTGGCATTGGTTCGACAGGCAGAAGGCAATTGCAGAAATAAAGCGCATCTTAAAGGGAAAAGGAACATTGATTGTGATTGATTCGGGTTTTTTAACTGGTACAACCGTTATAGCAAAAACCTTTGAAGTGTTGTCTAAATATGTTGAGGGTGGCTTAACCCCTGCAGGTTCGAAGGCAGACTCTAAGCTGCGGATGAATGGCTTCCCGGTGGAATGGTTCAAGGAATGGCAGGAAAGCGGCTTTGATTTGAGGGATTTTTATAAATTGAATTATACGGTTGAGTTTTCTAAACAGGAATGGCTGGATAGGATAGAATCAGTCTCGTGGATGGCGGGCTCGGAGGAGTCCATACGGAAACAGGCGCTCTTGGAATTGTCCAGCACCATTTCCGAACAGGAGCCTTTCAGGGTATTACATGAGTGTAATGTTTGTCTTTTACGATTATCAGAATAGAACGGTTAAAACGTGCAGGGATTATCCTTGCACGTTTTTTTATTTGGACCTAACACAATGGATGCCTACGTTTTATATAAGTTTTAATGCTAAGATGAAAAAAATCTTAAAAATATTTAAAAATAGATGTAGGGTTTGATCGGAGATTGTACGTCTAATGTTGTAGAAAGAAAAAAAGAAAGGGGGAGAGAACGATTAGTGACACAGTCTTAATTGAAAAAGTGCTCGAGGGCAATGATCATGCCTTTCGCTTATTGGTCGAGAAGTACCGCAATGATGTGTTCCGGACTGTCTTTGCTGTTCTTCGCGATCAAAAGGAAGCAGAAGACGCTGCTCAAGAAGTGTTTATGAAAGTTTACACCTCTCTCTCCCACTATGAAAATCAAGGGTTTAAAACGTGGATAACGCGCATTGCTGTTAACCATGCAATAGATGTGAAGCGAAAACAGGCAAGGCGAAGAGAGGATGTTGTGGATGCGCTGGACCAACAAGCGCTAGGGTCGCCGAAGGATAGTGTAGAAAAAGTAGTAATCGCCGAGGACCAGCGCAGACTGGTTCAAAAAAAGCTTAATGAAGTCCCAGAGAATTACCGGGAAGTGATTTATGGTTTTTACATAGCTGAAAAAAGTTATCAGCAAATGGCCAAAGAACAAAATGTCCAAGTTAAAACGATTGAGACCAAATTGTACCGAGCCAGGAATTGGATGAAAAGAAATTGGAAGGAGGACGATTTTTCATGAAGCATTACAGTTACGAAAGATGGCAGCAATATGTGAAGGACGAACTGAGTGAACACCAGCGTGAAGAGTTAGAGGATCATCTCTACACATGTGATCAGTGTCTAGAAGTATACCTAGAAGCTGTAACAGCCAATGAAACATCCCTGCCAGCCCTTCCAAACAACAACGAATTCACCACCCGCATAATGGAAATGGTGCCTGTCACCAATAAGAACATTAACATGGTGGAAATGGATTCATTGGTGCCTGACACCGACCACAATAGGCCGTTGTATCAGCGGGCGGGTTTTCATTATTTGCTGGCGGCGGCTGCGACGCTGCTGTTGATGTTTTCGGGGGCGTTTCAATCGCTTGCTTCGTATGCTGGTTCTTTAGAGAAACCGATTATGGAAGAGAAGAAGCCTTCTGTGACGGAGGGCGTTATTAATAAAACATTTGCATGGATGGATTCACTTGAAAAAAAGGAGGCAAATAAGAAATGAAAAGTTCTAGCAAGGCATTAACATTATCGCTATTTCCCGGCCTCGGTCATATTTATTTCGGTAATATGGTGCGCGGAGTTCTCTATTTACTTTCGGTTGTTGGCCTGGCCTTCGTTACCGTAATAGCCTTAATGAATAACACCCCAGAAGTTGCCATCATAGCCTTTATGGCGGGAATCTTTATTTATTTGATCAGCTTTATCGATATGGGCGTACAAGTCTCGAAACAAAAGAAGACCCAGCTTGCACTTGCGGAAGGGGACACTGACCAACAGAATCCTAACAAGGCTGTCCAAGACTCAGAGCGCTTTTATACAATTGTCCTTTCCTTTATTCCTGGGCTTGGACACTTTCAAATTGGCCTGATGAATAGAGGCTTAACGCTTCTGGGAGCGTTTTTGGGGCTGGCTGTTATGGTCATCTTTGTAACAGCCATGTCCAACCGCAGCGAGTTTATGGTTTTCTTGGCAGGTTTGCCGATTATCTGGGTATATGGATTCTTTGATGCTGCTCAGCAGGTAAATAAAAAGCAGCGTGGGGAAGAGCTGGTTGACCGAACCATCTTTGAAGACTTTGAAATGCGCCGGGAAGACGGAAAAAAGAGTAAATCGATTGCGACCTTTCTATCGATCTTTCCGGGGGCAGGCCACCTTTATTTAGGTCTGCAGCGCCGGGGAATCCAATTAATGGCGGCATTCTTGTTCTCGATTTATATCCTAGATGTGTTAAGGCTCGGAATCTTCTTATTTTTAATTCCAATCATCTGGTTCTATAGCTTTTTTGATGCCATGCAAAAGGTTTCGAGATACGGGGTTGAAAAAGTGGAGGATGAGCCGATTATCGCTTACTTCGTTAATCATCAAAAATGGGTCGGGATTGGGCTCGTTTTATTAGGGGCTTATTACTTATTGATGAACATCCTGCTGCCCGCGTTCTCACCACTGATCAACCGATTATTCAATGTTGATATCATGTATTGGATTCAAGGCTATTTCCAAACAGCGCTTGTCTGTGTGCTATTAATTGGCGGCGGTCTCAAGCTTTTATCTGGAAGTAAGCAAAAAAGGGGGGCAAAGAGCCATGAGTAAGTGGGGAAACAGGATGGCAGGGGTCGTGCTGATTGGAGCCGGTATCGGGTTCCTTTTTAGAAAAAGAAAGGGGGAAAATAAGGAATGAGGACTTGGCGTGTTGGGACGTTTTCGATGGGGGCCTCGCTTATTTTCCTAGGCCTCTTTCTTTTCTTTTCAAAGTTTCTTAGCCTTGATTTAGCTGAGGTGCTGATGGCTTGGTGGCCAGTTTTGTTAGTTGTGTTGGGTGTTGAAATTTTGGTCTATCTATTTTTATCAAGACAGGAACAACCGATACTAAAATATGACTTTCTAAGTATTTTCTTTGTTGGGTTAATCGGTACGGCAGGTATTGTCTTTGCCGTTCTCAGCTCAGCCGGAGTGATGGGCAAAGTGGAAGAAGTCATGGCTAGAGAAGTGCGTTCCTATGATCTCCCGGCTTTTTCCTATCAAACTGATGAAAGTATTAAACGTGTAGTCATCCGTTCCGTTGGGTATGATATGACGGTTGAGGCAACTGATAGCAAAGAAGTCTCGATGTTTGGCACATACAGAATCGAATCAGCGAAAAAAACGGCACTGTTAAAAAATGCGAAGGATATTGTGACCACTAATCAAAAGGGGGACACGCTTTACCTGAATTTTAAGATGCTGCCGGACGAGATGGGCCTGTTTGATTCACAGGGAGTAGTAGCGGCAACCGTCCTAGTTCCGAGCCATGTAAAGTTAGAAGTGGTGGGAAGTAATGATTCACTTAGTTTAAAACCGCGTACCCTAGCTAATGACTGGGATATTGAAAGTTCGTCAGCTGTAGCAGTTGATGTGATGAAAAATAGCAATATGACAGTTAAGACTGTTGGAGTAGATCAACTAAACGGGGAAGATTGGAAGATCACAGAGGAACCGAAGGGCGAAGAGCTGGATTCGGCAGGACAAAAAAGTGCAGAATATCAATCTGGAGATGGTAAATACCTTATCCATATTAGCAATGCATATGAGGTTAAACTAAATACGAATCAATAATCAGTTTACCAATATATTTGTAAGCTTGAATAATAATTGGTAGAATATAGAACTGACAAGGCCAATTGTTATTTAAAAAATAGGATGATGATGAATGAAAAGAGCAAGACTTATATACAATCCTACTTCAGGACGGGAAATTCTGAAGCGAAATTTACCCGAAATCCTTGAAAAACTAGAAATCGCCGGATATGAGGCATCCTGCCATGCGACAACAGGTGCAGGAGATGCGACCAAGGCTGCACTGCTTGCGGTGGAACGCCAGTACGATATTGTAATTGCCGCAGGCGGCGATGGAACCATACATGAAATAGTCAACGGCCTCGCTGAACAGGAATATCGTCCGAAATTGGGGATTATTCCAGCAGGTACAACCAATGATTTTGCCCGAGCCCTTCAAATCCCAAGGGATATCGGATCGGCAGTGGATATCATCACTAGAGGGGAACTCATTCCTGTCGATATCGGCCGGATAAATGATCGTTATTTTATCAATATTGCTGGCGGCGGCCGGATTACCGAGCTTACCTATGAGGTGCCTAGCAAATTAAAAACGATGCTCGGCCAGCTCGCTTACTATCTAAAGGGAATGGAAATGCTCCCGTCGATTAAAGCATCCGATCTAAGGATCGAATATGATGGGAAGCTGTTTGAGGGGGAAGCGATGATGTTCCTTGTCGGGCTAACCAACTCAATTGGCGGATTTGAAAAACTGGCACCGGACTCCTCGATTAACGATGGGTTATTCTCTTTATTAATTTTGAAAAAAGTAAATCTGGCTGAGTTTATTCGGATTTCGACCTTAGCGGTTCGCGGTGAACACGTAAATGATCCGAATGTCATCTATACACAGGCCAATCGCATTAAGGTTTACTCCAATGAAAAGGTACAATTAAATTTAGATGGTGAATTTGGCGGTCTGCTTCCGGCAGAGTTTGAAAATCTTTACCGCCATTTAGAGGTGTTTGTACCACTAGATGATATTCGTCCCAATGACCGTCCAACAGATTGGGTTACAGGTCAAAGATACAGCTAAGAAAAGCGTAAGCGCCTTGATTAGCCCCGACAAGCATAAGACGAGCCGGCCGAAAGGTTGCTTTTTAACCTTTTGGACGGATTGGCTTATGTCCTCGAGGGGCTAGGCGCTGGAGTAGACAATTTTCAAAGTCAAAACTTTTATACTTCTTATTTTATCAGAAAAGTCCGTTCCACTTATGGAGCGGACTTTTTTACACATTTCTGTGTATAATGAGTAAAAGACGTTCATCAAAATAGTAAGGGGGAATCTGGAAATGAAGGCCTTAATTAATATTGATTATACCTACGATTTTGTTGCGGATGCCGGGGCGTTAACCTGCGGAATGCCAGGGCAGCGGATTGAAGGCAAAATGGTCGAGCTGACCAAGGAATTTATCCAAAATGGCGATTATGTAGTTTTTGCGATTGATGTTCATGACAAGGGAAATCAATATCACCCGGAAACGAAATTATTCCCGCCGCATAACGTAAGAGGTACGGCTGGCCGTGATTTGTTTGGGGCTCTTCAGGGTGTTTATGAAGATAATAAACAGCGAGAAAACGTGTATTATATGGATAAAACCCGTTACTCTGCATTTGCAGGAACAGACCTTGAAATTAAACTGCGTGAACGGGGCATTACCGAATTACACCTAGTTGGCGTTTGTACAGATATTTGTGTGCTCCACACGGCAGTGGAGGCCTATAACAGAGGATTTAAAATCGTTGTCTATAAGGATGCTGTTGCTTCCTTTAATCAAGCCGGGCATGACTGGGCGCTGGGTCACTTTGAACAAACCCTTGGCGCTATGGTGAAATAAGGCTTTAAATGTTATGATGAGTTATAATCGTAAAAAGCTGTAATAGTATTCCGGAGGTTTTATGATGAAACACATTTATCATGATGATAGTTTAGCTCTGCATACTGACCTATACCAGATAAATATGGCAGAGACGTATTGGAGAGACGGCATACATAATAAACGGGCTGTATTTGAGCTGTTTTTCCGCAAGCTGCCGTTTGGAAATGGCTATGCTGTTTTCGCGGGCTTGGAAAAGGTCATTCAATTTATCCAAGGGTTCCGTTTTAGTGAGGAAGACCTTGAATATTTGAAGGAAGAAGTAGGGTACAAGGATGATTTTCTCGATTATTTGAAAAATATGCGGTTTACCGGATCCATCCGTGCCATGCAAGAAGGTGAGCTTGTCTTTGGCAATGAACCCATTTTACGTGTGGACGCACCCTTAGGAGAGGCACAAATTATTGAAACAGCTTTACTTAATATTGTGAACTACCAAACATTAATTGCAACGAAAGCTTCTCGAATTAAGCAGGTTGTCGGTGATGCGGTTGCGATGGAATTTGGTACGAGACGAGCACAGGAAATGGATGCGGCCATTTGGGGAACACGAGCGGCCTATTTAGCAGGATTTGACTCAACCAGTAATGTTCGGGCAGGAAAGCTCTTTGGCGTGCCAGTATCGGGAACACATGCCCATGCGATGGTGCAGGCATATAAGGATGAATATACAGCTTTCCATAAATATGCGGAAACACATAAGGATTGTGTCTTTTTAGTTGATACATATGATACCCTCCGCCTCGGTGTGCCAAATGCCATTAAGGTTGCAAAGGAACTGGGCGATACGATTAATTTCATCGGAATCCGTCTTGACAGCGGTGACCTTGCATATCTATCCAAAGAGGCTCGGAAAATGCTGGATGAGGCCGGTTTTCCTGATGCTAAAATTGTGGCGTCAAGTGACCTTGATGAATATACGATCATCAGTTTGAAAGGCCAAGGAGCAAGGATTGACAGCTGGGGAATTGGGACGAAATTGATTACCGCCTATGACCAAGCGGCACTTGGTGCAGTTTATAAAATTGTCGCCATTGAGGATGAACAAGGGGAATTAGTTGATACCATTAAAATTTCCTCCAATCCGGTTAAGGTAACAACTCCGGGGATGAAAAAAATTTACCGGATTATCAATAATACCAATCATCATGCCGAAGGGGATTATATTGCGATGGAAGAGGAAGT
This sequence comes from Neobacillus drentensis, assembly GCF_021560175.1. Lineage (GTDB taxonomy): Bacteria > Bacillota > Bacilli > Bacillales > Cytobacillaceae > Neobacillus > Neobacillus drentensis_A. Next base: position 487,825 of record NZ_CP091110.1, read on the forward strand.
CCTTCCAGAAAAACGGCTCCGTATGTTCCATCCTACCCATACGTTTATCAATAAAGTGGTAACCAACTTTACGGCAAAGGAACTCCATGTTGACATATTTACGAACGGTGAGCTTGTCTATGAAGTTCCTTGTTTGGAAGAATCCCGTGACTATTTAAAACAAAACCTTGATGCCCTTTGGGATGAGTATAAACGGACAATGAATCCGGAAGAATATCCAGTCGACTTAAGTCAAAAATGCTGGGATAACAAGATGAGAAATATTGAAGAAGTAAAAGAAAAAGTGGCTGCAATGCAAGCGGAAGAGTAAATTTGGAGGGCGTCCTACCGGGGGCGTCCTTGTTTTATGCTGCTTGAAGGGACTCGCAACGGAATAATCGAGAATTTTCACGGAAAAATGGCTGTTTTACACGGAATTAATCGGGAATTGCGCGGAATAAATAAAGACTTTCGCGGAATTATCCCAAAAACCCGCCGAATTGTGTCCTCCCCGAGCTCCATTTCGTGTTCCACCCCATTATATGTTACAATCTTTCTAGTCAATTCGGAGAAAAGGAAGAACGAAATGAACAAAACCATTCCAGTAACGAAAAATGAATTTATAGATGTCGTGTTCGAAGATTTAACCCATGACGGGGCAGGCGTAGCAAAGGTGGATGGATATCCACTCTTCGTTCCCAACGGACTGCCGGGTGAAAAAGCGAAAGTGAAAGTAATTAAAACTGGTAAAAGTTATGGCTTCGGAAGATTAATGGAACTTTATGAGAAAAGCCCGTTCCGGGTGGAAATTCCAAGCAGTGACCGTCATAAATACGGTGGCTGCCAGCTTGAGCATATCAGTTATGAAGGACAGTTAACGTACAAAGAAAACCAAGTCCGCGAGGTGCTGACGCGGATTGGTAAACTTGAAGAGGTGGTTGTGCATCCGATTCTCGGAATGGAAAGTCCGTGGCATTATCGGAATAAGGCGCAGGTGCCTGTTGGTGAAAAGGATGGCAAACTGATTGCCGGCTTTTTTAAACCAAGAAGCCACGAAATTGTTGATACGGATGAAAGCCTGATTCAATTACCGGAAATTAATGAGGCCGTTCAACTAATTAAAGAGATTTGCAGCAAACTTGGGATCGCGGCCTATCAGGAGGAAACACATAAAGGAGTGCTCCGCCATATCATGGCCCGCTATGGTAAGCAGACTGGTGAGCTGATGGTTGTGCTGATTACTAGAACAGCAGATTTACCACAAAAGAATCGGCTGGTAGAAGAAATTGTCGCTCGGCTGCCAAAGGTGAAATCGATTGTTCATAATGTTAATTCCAAGCGGACCAATGTTATTTTAGGTGAAAAAACAACGGTACTCTGGGGAAGTGAGGTCATTTATGACTATATTGGTGAAGTCAAATTCGCCATTTCCGCTTTGTCGTTTTACCAAGTTAATCCGGTCCAGACAAAGGTGCTTTATGACAAAGCACTTGAATATGCGGACTTAAGCGGTGAAGAAACCGTCATTGATGCGTATTGTGGAATCGGGACCATTTCGTTATTTTTAGCGCAAAAGGCTAAAAGAGTTTTCGGTGTAGAAGTGGTGCCAGAAGCAATTGAAGATGCCAGACGAAATGCCGAGCTGAACGGACTAACCAATGCTGAGTTTGCGGCGGGAGAGTCAGAAGTGGTGATTCCGAAGTGGTACAAGGAGGGCAATGCCGCTGATGTGCTCGTGGTTGACCCGCCTCGCAAAGGCTGTGATGAAGCATTACTTCAGACCATTATTGAAATGAAGCCTAAGAAGGTTGTTTATGTATCCTGCAATCCGGCAACACTTGCCAGGGATTTACGAATTCTTGAGGATGGCGGCTACAAAACCATTGAGGTCCAGCCGGTTGATATGTTCCCGATGACAACGCATGTGGAGTGCGTCGTGCAACTTAAATTAAAATAGGCAGTCTGCCCTCAAATGAGGGGACCGCCTTTTGTTTTTATAATGAAAGACTTACATATGTGGAGTGTGTTGGGCAACTTATTACCAAATAGAAAGAAATAGTTATGGCTAGGTCAAAAGATTGGGTTTTTTGCTTTTTTATTTCTTTCAAACCCTTCAGTAATGTTTAGCTAAAACAGGGCAATACAACGGTAAATATGCTTCCTTTACCGGGCTCGGTTTGTACGGTCACGTCACCGCCGCAAAGTTCCACTATGCGTTTTACAAGGGGAAGTCCAAGTCCGTACCCTGTTTTAGAATGAGAAGGATCGGCTTGATAAAATTTATCAAAAATATGAGCTGCAGTCTCTTCGTCCATACCAAAGCCGTCATCTTGAATGACAAAACAAATCTGGTCATTTACCTTCGTAAGAGTAATTGTAATCAAGCCACTTTGATAGGAAAATTTAATAGCATTATCTAAAAGGTTAAGCCAAATATGCTGTGTCAATTCTTCGTTTCCGCTATAGATCACTTTTTCTAATTCGACATTTACTGTAATCTCTTTTGCAGACCATTTGGGCTCCATTAAGACGATTGTCCTTCTGATCTGTTCATCTAGCCTGAATGCGGCTTTATCACCAATAATTTCAAGGTTTTCGTATTTTGACAAGGTAAGCACATGGGTGGAAAGCGCAGCTAAGCGCTCTGATTCCGTTATGATAATGTCTAGATATTCCTGTCGTTCTTCCCCGGTAAGATTATTTTCCTTGAGAAGCTTTGCAAAACCACGTACAGATACGATGGGCGTTTTAAATTCATGGGAAAAGTTGTTGACGAAATCACCTCTTAGTGTTTCTATGCCTGAAAGCTCTTGTGTCATTTTATTAAAGCTACGGGACAGTTCTTCTAATTCTCCGATGCCTTTTAAATCAACCTTCACGCTAAAATCACCACCGGCCACCTTATGTGTAGCGTCAATGACTTTGCGGATCGGGTTCAGTGCTTTTTTGCTAAAAAAGGCTGTCAGTGCTGTTCCAAGCAAAATACAGAGGCCAAAAAGGACAAATAACGCGTACAGAGGATGTCCATTGTCTTCACCTGAACTCCGTGTATGATGTTCAGAAAGAGAAATAACGCCCAAATGATGTAATAGTGCGACACTGCCGCCAATCACCAAAAAGGTCGCAACCATAACCCCGAATACAAACATCACCAATGTGATCGCAAGGCTCAACCGCTTTTTAAAAAATTCTCTCATGTTTTTTTCACCGCTTTATAGCCGAGGCCCCGAACCGTAACAATTTCAAATTCCAACCAATCCCGAAATCGGTCGCGCAAGCGGTTGATATGAACATTGAGTGTGTGATCATCGGTTTCGGATTCCATCCCCCAAATCTCATCCATAAGCTGCAGGCGGGTAAAAATCATGTTTGGATAGGATAGCAGCTTAAATAATAGGTAAAATTCTTTTTGAGGAAGCGAGATTACCTGTTCCTCACGTGATACGGTGAGCGCATCATAATCGAGCACAACCTTGCCGAATGTCAGTTTGTGGTCGCTGGCAATCTGGGCCCGGCGGAGAAGTGCTTTAATGCGAAGGACCATCTCCTCTTCATCCACCGGTTTTGTCATATAATCATCCGTACCGGCAAGAAATCCCTGCTTTTTGTCCTTTGGCTCCTGCTTGGCCGTAACCATCAAAATGGGCAGATTTCCCCACGAAAGCCGGAGTTGCCGTGTTAATTCATAGCCGTCCATATTCGGCATCATGATATCAAGCACCACTAAATCTATGTGCTGATTTTCCATTAAATGAAGTGCAGCGATACCATCCTCGGCACTGTATGTCACAAAACCGTTCTTTTTTAAAACGGCACACATCAATTTTCTGGTATTTGTGTCATCTTCAACCACTAATATCTTAAACATTCATCTGCCTCCCATTTATATATAGGATATCTAATTCTATCTTAGAAAAGTAAACCGAACATCAACCAGCCAGTTGATTTTCAGTTTACTTTTCATTGCTACACTTCGAACGTACCTATAAATGGAGGAATCTTTATGCTAAAACTCAAATTGGACAATATTAATAAAACCTACAAAAGCGGGGAAGTCGTTACCGCTTTAAAGGGGATCTCAATTGGATTCCGTGAGAACGAACTTGTTTCCATCCTCGGTCCGTCGGGCTGCGGAAAAACGACACTTCTTAATATCATTGGCGGATTGGATCGGTATGACAGCGGCGATTTGATAATAAACGGCTTGTCCACGAAAGAATTCAAGAACAGCGACTGGGATGCATACCGCAACCGGTCAATCGGCTTTGTTTTTCAAAGCTATAATCTGATCGGTCATCAAACGGTGCTGCAGAATGTGGAAATTGCGATGACTTTATCGGGCGTATCCGCCCCCGAAAGAAAACAAAGAGCGAAGCAGGCACTAATGGATGTGGGGCTTGCCGACCATCTCACAAAGAAGCCAAATCAATTGTCCGGCGGCCAGATGCAGCGTGTCGCCATTGCACGTGCGCTTGTCAATGACCCTGATATTATTCTTGCCGATGAGCCAACCGGGGCGCTGGATAGTCATACCAGCGTCCAGGTGATGGATATTTTAAAAGAAGTGGCCAAAACGCGGCTTGTCATTATGGTTACCCATAATGGTGAACTAGCAGACCAATATTCAAACAGAATTATCCGTCTATTAGACGGTGAAGTTCAGTCGGACAGCAACCCGGTAACGGAAGCTGAAACAGAAAATGCAGCCGCACCGGCACCGAAAAAGCAGAAGTTTAAGAAAACCTCCATGTCACTAGTTACGGCGACATCGCTTTCTTTTAAAAATCTGCTGACAAAACGAGGCAGAACGATGATCACAGCCTTTGCCGGAAGTATTGGGATTATAGGTGTTGCGCTTGTGTTGGCTCTTTCAAATGGCTTGTCGACCTATATGAGAAGCATGCAGGCCGATGCACTCTCCGGCTATCCCATCACCATCAATACAGGTGAGCAGACGATGGATTTGACTGACCGCGGACCTGGAAGGAATAACAATGCCGGCTCATTTTCAGAATATCCGAAGAAAAATATTATGTATTCCTACGACAAAGAGAAAAACAGTAAAAAGCACAGCAATATTATTACACAAGACTATCTCAATTATATCGGAAAATTAGAAACAAAAGTGCCGAATACCGTCAACAACATTTCCTATACACATGGAGTAACTGTCAATCTTTTAGCAAAAGGACAGGACACGGCAGTAAAATTTGAAACCAAGACTGTTTCGGCCGGCAGGGGAATGATGGGAGGTAATAACTCCTATTGGCAAGAGCTCCCTGCCAGCAATCACTTCATTTTATCACTATATGATTTAATCGGCGAGGGAAGCCGCATGCCCGCTGGAAAAAACGAAGTGGTATTAGTGGTTGATAAATATAACCGCATTGATAAAGGATTTTTTGAAAAACTAGGTATTACCGACAATGCCGAAGATTACAAGTTGACAGATTTTATTGGTAAATCGATAGTAAAAGTCATTCCGAATAACGATTATTATACGAAAAAGGGCGATTTATTTACTTCAGCCGCACCGGCGGATTATGAAAAGCTGTATGACAGCAGTTCCGGTACAAAACTCACCATTACCGGCATTCTGCGTCCAAAAAAGGATGTCACCAGCAGCTATTTGTCACCGGGTATTGCGTATAGTCCTGATCTGACTGCAAATGTGGTTCAAGATGCGCAAAAGAGCGAAATTGCTGCTGTACAAAAAGCCTCTGATAAGGATGTCCTGCTTTCCACTCCTTTCGAGGACAACACGGCAAAGGATCAAGCCTTATTGAAGCTTGGGGCAGATACGACCCCTACGGGCATCAATATTTATCCGAAAGATTATGAAAGCAAAGATAAGATAAAAAAATACCTGGATCAATACAATCATGGGAAAGCAGACAAGAATCAACTGATTTATTCTGATCTGGCAGAAACGATTACTTCCATTACAGGAACATTGCTGAATACCGTCACATATGTTCTGACAGGATTTGCCGCTATTTCACTCTTGGTTTCCACGATTATGATTGGAATTATCACCTATGTTTCGGTTATTGAGCGCACGAAGGAAATCGGCATCCTTCGCAGTGTGGGTGCCAGAAAAAAAGACGTCTCACGGGTATTTAATGCGGAGACTCTGATTATTGGATTTGCTGCAGGTATACTTGGTGTAGGTATTTCGTATCTACTGACCATACCAATTAACTCCATTATAGTAAAACTTGCCGGAATTTCCGGAATAGCAAAACTTAATCCGCTTCATGCAGCAGTACTGGTTGTCGGAAGCATGCTGCTCACCTTAATTGCCGGGTTTATCCCGTCAAGAATGGCTGCAAAGAAAGACCCGGTCATTGCACTTCGTAGTGAATAATATTTTTGGGGTCAGTCCTCCGCTGCTTTTATGTATCGGGGACTGACCCTGTTTTGCTACTGTTCCCATTCTTTCAATTTGTTCCATACATATCACGACATTGTTATAACTGTTATAATGGTAATTGTCTTTCTGAAATATAGGGTTTATTAAAGTATCCTCTTATAGGAAAAGCTTATATAGAGGAAATCAGACATGTTGAGGAAGAGGCAAGATTGATCTAAAAAGTAGGAGGTCCATTAAATGGATAATAACGATATATTAATTCGCTTGCGATATGCATTGGAAATAAAAAATAAAGAAATGGCCGAGATCTTTAAACTTGGCGGTGAGGAAGTAACTGTCCCAGAGGTAATCCAGATCCTAACAAAGTCAGATGATGAAGATGAATATGAAGATGACAATCAAATCAAATGTAATAACAATATGTTTGATTCCTTTTTAAATGGCCTGATTATTTTTAAAAGAGGAAGACAAGAACCCAAACCAGGAGAGTCTAATACACCCGAACCGGTCTCACCAAAAAGCGCAAACGTGAATAATCTTCTCTTAAAGAAGGTCAAAATAGCCCTGGCCTTAACAACAGACGATATGCTCGAAATATTTGAACTGGCAGGTATCAGGGTATCAAAAGGGGAACTCGGTGCTTTATTAAGAAAAGAAGGGCATAAGAATTATAAAGAATGCGGCGATAAATTTGCTCGGAATTTCTTAAAAGGATTAGCGCTTAAGTACAGGGGATAACGAACGATAGGTGATGAGATGATACATACCTACTTAGGGAAGACGATACGTTTTGAAATCAAGTACAAAAATAGAACTTCGATAGGAATCACGATAGATAGCTATGGAAATCTGGAAGTCCAGGCTCCGAAAGGGATACCTGACGATAGAGTGCTTCGATTATTAGAGGAAAAATGGGAGCTAATTCAGCAAAAATTGAAAGAAATGCAGGATAGGCTCGAGGGTCCACAGAAAAGGCTCTATGAGCAGGGGGAGAGTTTTCTTTATTTAGGGAACAATTATCCTGTTGAACTCCTTGAAAACAATCAGATCGAGCAGGATTATGTGGTGTTTGAAGGAGAGACGTTACGAATCTATGTGAAGAAGATGGAAGATGAGAGCGTAAAGCAAGCTCTTAAACGCTTCTATTATCAGCAGTGTAAAGCTTTAGTCGAGAAGAGTATCACCTCCTATCAAAGCTACTTTAAAACAAAACCGCGCTCTATCCGGATTACGGATAGTAAAACAACCTGGGGAACTTGTGATTCAAGGCAGCAGCTAACCTTCAATTGGAGGCTGGCCATGGCACCACGTGAGGTGGTTGACTATGTAGTCGTTCATGAAATGTGCCATATGGTCCATCTGAATCATGACCGCTCCTTTTGGCGCCTGGTTGGAAAAATCATGCCCGATTATAAGGAAAAGGAAAACTGGCTGGCAGTTTCAAATTGGAAAATGACCGTTTAGATCAAACAAGGCATCTGCATTCTGCAGGTGCTTTTTGTTTTCCTTAAAAAAACACATCTTCCTAAAGTACAGGAAGATGCATCTTCTTTAAAACCTAGCTGCCAATTAAATGCAAGCAAAAGTCTAAATCAGCTTGTAAATGATTTTTCATCAGCATTTCAGCTTTTTCCCCGTCTCTTGCCTTAATGGCCTCATAGATTTCCTCATGTTCATCGATTAAATGAGGACGGTTGTAAAATACAACCGTTTTCCGAAAAAGATAAATCGTAGATTGCATCCGATCAATGATATCAATCATAACCGGATTATTGCTGGCATGAACAATTATTTCATGAAAACGTTCATTAGCACGCATGATTTCTTCGATAGCACCTTTTCTTCCAATCTCCACACAGTTATACAAAGATTCAAGTTCATCTTCTTGGAGATACGATGCTGCACATTTTGCTGAAAAGCCCTCCAAGAGTATGCGGACTTGGAACATATTTCTCAAATCTTTTTCGGTCGGCTTCACAACCCTCTTATTCACAATAAGTCCTTCTTGTTCCAATTTCCGAATGGACTCCCTTATCGGTGTTCTACTTACACCTAATTCAGCGGCAACCTTTTCTTCAACAATTTTGGTCCCCCCGGGAAGATCTCCATTTAAAATTTTATCGCGAATAATTTCATAGGATTGATGAAAAGCAGGGCGAGAACGATCACTTCCTAACAAAGCTTTCACCTCAATATAATTTCACTAATTAAAATTATCTTACCAAATTTAAAGATAAAAAAATACCAACTTCATCTTATATCCACAATCTAGTATACACAAAATATTTTTTTGTATACAAAAACTATTAAAAATGTATACAAAATAAAAAAGTTAGTATACAATATCAAATGTAATCACTAATTGAAAGCGATTGCGTTAATTTTGAGAAAGCGCAACTAGCTTAATGTATATTAAATCAAAGGAAATAGAGGAGGAAGTAAAATGGAACGAAAAGTTGGTTTTATTGGACTTGGCATCATGGGAAAACCAATGTCATTAAACTTAATGAAGGCAGGGCACACACTGACTGTTTTTGATCTTAATCAAGAGGCGGTAAATAGTTTAGTAGAAGCTGGAGCAGCTGCAGCGGCATCACCTAAAGAAGTGGCAGAAAAAAGTGATGTCATTATTACCATGCTGCCAGCTTCTCAACACGTGAAACAAGTTGTTTCAGGTGAAAATGGCATTTTAAAAGGAGCAAAAGAAGGCTCCGTCATCATTGATATGAGTTCTATTACTCCTGAAGTATCAAGAGAACTTGCAAATGAAGCGGCAAAAAAAGGTGTAGGAATGCTCGATGCACCTGTTAGCGGCGGGGAACCAAAAGCCATTGACGGTACGTTAGCGATCATGGTTGGCGGTAAGGAAGATGTTTTTGAAAGTGTTCAATCCGTTTTTTATGGCATGGGTAAGGATGTAACCCTAGTAGGTGATAATGGCTGTGGTGTAACGGCAAAACTTGCTAATCAGATAATTGTAAACCTTAACATTGCCGCTATGTCTGAGGCACTTGTATTAGCAGCAAAGGCAGGTATTAATGTTGAAAAAATGTATCAGGCCATCAGAAGTGGTCTTGCAGGAAGTGCAGTGCTCGATGCAAAGGTACCAATGATTTTAGACCGAAACTTTGTTGCAGGCGGAAGCATTGCCATCAATATGAAAGACATTACTAATGTAATGGATACAGCCCATGAAATCGGTGTTCCATTACCGCTATCAAGCCAATTATTAGAGATTTTCCATGCGTTAAAGGTGGATGGGAAAATCAAAGACGATCATGGCAGCATTGTTAGATACTATGAAAAGCTTGCAAATGTTGAAGTAAAGAGGGTTTAAAACATGAATGAGACAAAGAGCGTATCCATAGAAATTCTTGAAACTCTTCCTGAAGTAAACCATGTCCATGTTGATCAATTGCTTAAGGAAGCATTAACGTCCTTAAATAAAAAAATAATTGTTTTGGATGATGATCCGACTGGTGTTCAAACGGTTCATGACATCTCAGTTTTTACAGATTGGTCTCTAGAAAGTATCGAACAGGGATTTAAGGAAGAACAGTCGATGTTTTTTATCTTGACCAATTCACGAGGGTTTACAGCAGAAGAAACTGAGAAGGCCCATCGGGAAATAGCGGAAAATATTCTAACGGCAGCATCGAAATTAAACCGGGAATTCATGATTATCAGCCGTGGAGATTCAACTTTAAGAGGCCACTATCCTTTAGAAACAAACGTTTTAAAGGAAACGATTGAGACTGCTTCTGATTTGAAAATGGATGGCGAAGTCATCCTGCCTTTCTTCAAAGAGGGAGGGCGCCTTACGATCAATAATATTCACTATGTTCAGTACGGTGAAGAGCTTGTACCGGCCGGCGAAACAGAATTTGCCAAGGATCGCACCTTTGGGTACACAAAGTCTGATTTAGGTGAATGGATTGAAGAGAAGTCTAATGGAGAATTTACTGCTGAAAATACATTATATATTTCACTTGAACAGCTTCGTTCATTGCAGATTGAAGAAATAACCGAACAGCTTCTTCAAGTGAACAATTTTAATAAAGTAGTAGTCAATGCTGCTGATGAGGCGGATGTAAAAATCTTTACCATTGCTTTAGTACAGGCTATCAACAGCGGCAAGAACTTCTTATTTAGGAGTGCAGCCGCTCTTCCAAAAGTTATCGGAGGAGTGAGCAGCAAACCGCTGCTTACTAGAGCAGAATTAGTGGGAGAAGAAACTGGGAATGGCGGATTAATTATTATTGGTTCCCATGTGAAAAAAACGACCGAACAGCTGGAAGAGCTTAAAAAGTTAAGTGCCATTGAATTTATTGAGTTTAATAGCCATTTAGTTTTACAGCCCGAAGCATTTCAAAAAGAATGTGACCGGGTTATTGAAACAACTGAGGATCTTATTCGTTCCGGTAAAACCGTTGCTGTTTATACCAGCAGAGAGCGTCTTGACCTTGGGGAAGACAAAAAGGAAGAAGAATTAAAACTCTCCGTTTCGATTTCAGATGCGGTGACAAGTATCGTTACGAGATTACAAGTTAGACCGGACTTTCTGATTGCAAAAGGCGGGATTACCTCCAGTGATGTTGGGACAAAAGGCTTGAAAGTGAAGAGAGCAACAGTCGCTGGGCAAATTCGCCCTGGTATCCCGGTGTGGAGAACAGGGGCTGAAAGCAAGTATCCTGGTATGGCTTATGTCATTTTCCCAGGGAACGTAGGATCCAAAACCGATTTAAAAGAGGTTGCTGAAATATTAAGCGGCAGATAAATTTTATTTTAAAAGGATGCCAATAAACATAGGATTGGCATCCCCTTAAACAAAGGAGAAGATGGAGAAAATGCCAATAGTATATATCTGCATAGGGGTAGCATTATTACTATTATTGATGGTGGTCTTTAAGTTAAACGCATTCATCTCGTTGATTGTAGTCGGATTGCTCGTAGGTATAATGGAAGGAATGTCACCAGTAGAAGCGATGACATCTATTACAACCGGTTTGGGCGGCACATTGGGAAATCTAGCTTTAGTGATTGTTTTTGGGGGTATGATTGGGAAACTGATGGCTGATTCCGGAGGTGCCCAGCGAATCTCTGTTACCTTAATCCGAGCATTTGGCAAAAAGCGAGTGCAGTTAGCAGCTGTTCTTACTGCATTTGTTGTTGGAATCGCTTTATTTTTTGAAACGGGCGTTGTTGTTTTAATCCCGTTAGTATTCACAATTGCCGCAGAAGCGGGTGTTCCCATCCTATACATTGGAATGCCGGTTATCGCAGCATTAATTACTATGCACGGCTTTGTGCCGCCGCATCCAGGGCCAACAGCGGTTGCGGGCATCTATCAAGCAAACCTTGGAAAGACATTATTATATGGGATTATCGTCGCTATTCCTGCTGTAATTATTAGCGGGCCATTATATACGAAGTTATTTAAAAAGGAAGATTTAGAAGTAGAGATTCCAAAAGGTCTCTTTACACCAAAACACTTCAAAGAAGAGGAAATGCCTGGATTTGGTATTAGTATGTTTACTGCTCTTATTCCAGTTATTCTTATTGCCTTCCAGGCTATTGTAGAAATTGTAGCACCAAAATCAGGTCTTTTACCTGCTGCTCAATTTTTAGGTAATCCTGGTATTGCGTTGTTAATTTCTGTAATCGTTGCCATCTTCACATTTGGTCTTAACCGCGGCAGAAAAATGCCGGAACTGATGAATTCACTTACAGCATCGATTAGCAGTATTGCAGTAATTTTATTGATTATCGGCGGCGGCGGTGCATTCAAACAAGTATTGATTGATAGCCATGTCGATAAATATGTTGCCCATCTAATGGAAGGATCCTCGATTTCGCCATTGATCCTAGCATGGTTAATTGCCGCAATATTACGTGTCGTTCTAGGCTCAGCTACTGTTGCAGGTATGACTGCAGCTGGTATTGCAGCACCACTCGTTGCAGCAACACATGTAAGTCCAGAGCTTATGGTTTTAGCTACAGGTGCTGGAAGTATGACGTTCTCCCATGTAAATGATGCAGGCTTCTGGATTTACAAAGAATTCTTTAACCTTTCCATTGGTAAAACAATTAAGACCTGGTCTGTTATGGTTACGATTGCTTCATTGGTCGGACTCGCAGGAGTGTTAATCATAAATCTTTTTCTCTAAAGATTTTTTACGGTATTCAGTGGAAAAATAGGATCAGAAAAAAGAGTAATCTATTACCTTCTTTTCAGGAGGAAGGAATAGTTACTCTTTTTTACATATGTGAATGGTAGCTTCATACCACGTGCTTATTCAAATTTTTTCAATACAATCGCTGAATTATGACCGCCAAAACCAAATGAATTCGATATACCGATAGACAATGGGATTCTCCTAGCACCCTCTGCAACATAATCTAAATCACAATCAGGATCTCGATTTTCTAGATTGATCGTTGGAGGCACGATCCCTTGCTGGAGGCTTTTCACAAGAGCAATTGCCTCCGCACCACCAGCAGCACCAAGCATGTGGCCAAGCATCGATTTATTGGCGGTAACGGGTATTTTATAGGCATAATCTCCAAACAGCCTCTTTATCGCCATCGTCTCCGAAAGATCACCCAGCTGTGTACTCGTTGCGTGGGCACTGATCACATCGACCTCATCAATCGATAGATTGGCCTTTAGTAAGGCATTTCGCATCGCTAGATAGGCACCTTTTCCTTCAGGGTGTGTGGCCACCATATGATGAGCATCAGAACTGGCACCATACCCGATTACTTCACAAAAGATCGGTGCGTTTCTTTGAACGGCATGTTCAAATGATTCTAACACTAAAATTCCGGCACCTTCACTCATGACAAAACCATCTCGATTCGCATCAAACGGTCTGCTTGCCAGTGCGGGATCCTCATTTCTGGTGGATAATGCTTTTGCATTACCGAAACTTGCCAGGGATAAATTGGTGATGGCTGCTTCCGTTCCACCCGCAAAAATAACATCTGCATCACCATAGCGAATGGTATTAAAGGCTTCACCAATCGCTGTATTACCAATAGAACATGCGGTTACTGGTGATAAGGATGGACCATGTGCACCAAATTTAATACTGATTTGAGCTGCCGCGGCGTTGGTAATCATCATCGGGACTAAATTAGGACTTACTCTTCCAGGACCTCGTTCGTTTAGCAGATTCACATTATCAACAAAGGTTTGGATACCTCCAATTCCGGAACCAACATAAACGCCAAGACGTTCACGATCAATTTTTTCGAGTTGTAATTCAGAAGTTTCTAGTGCTTGCTCGGCTGCGGCTAAAGCAAACTGGGCAAAGCGATCCAATCGTTTGGCTTCCTTTATCCCCCACCGTCCCTCTGCATCTAGGTTACGAACAACACCAGCTATCTTTGTTTTAGAATTAGATACATCAAAGCTATCAATGGTAGAAATTCCTGATGTTCCTTCCACTAAATTACCCCAAAATGTATCAAGATCATTGCCAAGCGGTGAGATAATTCCCATTCCTGTTATAACTACTCTTTTCATCGTGATTCCTCCTGCCTTCATTTCTATTCATTTTAACTCATTTATATCCTATTACAAGTTGTTGTTTATCATAGTATAATGAATACCATGATAGGAGGAGATGTTATGAATCCTGAAACTAGACTGCAAGCATTATCAGAGTTTCTAAAAGCCAAGCGTTCCAAATTGAATCCTCAAATGGTCGGACTTCCAGCTGGTACACGAAGGAGGACACCGGGTCTCAGAAGAGAGGAAGTTGCTCAATTAGCAGGTGTAAGTACCACTTGGTATACATGGTTAGAGCAGGGAAGGGAAATTAAAGTATCAACTTCCGTTTTAGATGCTATTTCAGATGCATTGCAATTAAATAAAGATGAAAAAAAGTACTTATATGCATTGGCCTTGGAAGAGGGAGTAGATCCTGTCTCCTCCAATATAGAAGAAACAAAAATTAGTCCATCCTTGAAAAAAATACTTCAGGAACTCCAGTACTGCCCAACGATAATTACTGATCGGCGCTTGTTTATTGTTGGCTGGAATCTGGCCGCTGCAAATGTTTTTTTAGATTTTGACCAGATTCCAATTGAGGAAAGGAATCTTATTCAATTATTGTTTTCAAGAAAGGAATTTCGGAGTCTAGCAGTTAATTGGGAGCATTTTGTGAAAGGGTTTCTTGCTATTTTTCGCACCTATTACGGGCAATATGTAGCCGATAAGTGGTATAAACAATTTATTGAGGACTTGGAACAGGCTTATCCCGACTTTCGCCTTTTATGGCATGAAGGTGAAGTGAGTTCAGCTCCGGAAATGCAAATTGAATTTCGTCATGCTAAGGCGGGAAAAATGATTTTTAATTTAACTTCTTTACAAGTACAGGGAAATAATGACTTAAGATGCAGTGTCTATACACCAGCTGAAGATACCGGAACAGAATCTAAGTTAAAGCGATTAATTAAACATCAAAATAATCATCAATAGACAACCACTCACCCGCGGTCATGTAGAGCTATCGGGAAGACAGGAATAAAAGAAGGCAGCTAACCGATTTTTCGGAGCTGCCTTCTTTCTTTATGAAAATAGCTGGTGTTGTTTTAAAAATTCATCATCGCAAGATTTTGATCGCTGCCCTCATAAAATTCCTTAATGGCCCGGTCTGTGTAAACCCAGCCCTTCCAGCCAATATGAATAGTATCCTTCATGAAATAAGGATCATATTCATGATCAGAAAAATCGGCAACTTGAAAACCATCTGCTTCAATTTGCTGTTTAATTCTAGAATAATAGGCTGCACGGCCTTCTTTAGGGAACCCAGTATAATCATAATAATGACCATTGACCGGAACAGAGATAAACAATGGCTTTGCACCCGATTGCTTTAAAACATCGAGGACAAGCTGAAAGTCTCCGTATTCTTTTGATTCACCGTATGAGCGCTTCAAATCTTTGTTTTTTAAAGACGGCAGGAAACCTTTAATTTTATTATATTGCGAGTTACTGATATAAAAATGATTGTTCGTTGCCCGCTTCGCACCATAATGTTCCGCTTCTTGCGCCAATTGGTCCCATGATTTATTTCTGACCTTAGGGGTTAGGTCTCGATGACGGGAGAACCAGCCTGCCAATGAGTAATATAAGTCCTTTTTGGCTAGTAAATGCCGGTAGACAACCGCGGCGGGGCGAAGTGCGCTTGCTTCCCGTTTTATCCACGGATCATTTGTAATCTCAGCCTTATATAGAGTTGAGAGAATGGGGTCATTTTTCACAGATGAATAGGTTAAGAGACGCTTAATCGCCCTTTTCTTCACCTCTGGATCAACCTGTTTATTAAACGCAAAATCATACCCCTGCAACGAAGAATAATTAGGAACAAAATGTGATTCATCGGCACCTTGTGGATTAAACCATTGCGGTGACAACACAAATACGATTTTCTTATCCTTTAACTGATCCATATGCTCGGAAAAATTTAAAAAATGAATCAGTGATTCGGTTCCGCCTCGGCCAACAAGAAATGGCGTGAAGCCTTCATGGACTTCTTGAAAGTAATTAGACGGATGAAACCGATCCAGCCTTGCCAGTTCTGAAGATCCATAGATGGGCAGATAACGGTCGTCCTCGAGCATTTTTTGCTGGATATACTTTCCTTGAAACATGACGGGATTTAATTCCGTTGCCGCCTGGCTAATTCGGTTTTTCGGAATCAGGCTTTCAATCCAGCGATCTGGAATGATTACCAGGATAAACAAAACCAAGAAAGCTAAAAAAAGCGGGATGAAAACGGGCTTCTTCATCTCAAATCAGCCAACTGAATGGCGATGTTATTGGGAGTATTCCAAGTATCCCGGTCAAATTCAGTAATCGGGACAAGGATGCCAAAGCGCTCTTCAACTTGAACTAATAGCTCCACTGTTCCGAATGAGTCTAATAGTGCCTCATCAAATAAATGAATATCTGGATTATCTTTTATAACCTCATCTTGACAAATTTCTGCTAGTAACTCAATCACTTGATCTTTAAATTCCATCGAAATCATACTCCTTTTTGAATAAAATGTCCTGAAAATAGATAAAATCCAAAGCAAATAAAGTGGAAGGTAATCACAATACTAATGATCCGTGTGAATCTAGTTTGCGGCCACCATTTATGCTTTTTGTTAAACTGCTCGAAGGTGTTGTAGCAGACCATCAGAAGGGCATGATAGATTCCATAGAGAATATATTGAATTTCTAGACCATGCCAAACCCCCATTAACAGAAATAATAACACATAACCGAGGTTGGAGATGATGTTTCTGTTTTTAGTCCACTTCTTTTTCGTCATCCAAAAAACAAACCGCATGTAGACATAATCACGAAACCAGAAGGAAAGGCTCATATGCCAGCGATTCCAGAAATCTTTTATATTGCGGCTGATAAACGGCAGATTGAAATTTTCCGGTGATTTGATTCCCATAATATAGCTGATACCGATGGCAAAAGCGCTGTAGCCGGCAAAATCGAAAAATAAATAAAAGCTATATCCATACATATAAAAGAGCTGGCTTTGAAAATGATTTACCGCTATAAATCTTAAGTTGGCAATGAAAAAATGATTAATAGAATAGCCGATGATATATTTATATAAAAATCCACGGAATAGCTTGTTGACCCCGTCATATAAAAGCTGCTTATACTGCTCGCCCGTTAGTTCTGCTTTTAAATCCTTGTCAAACCGCCGGTAACGGTCGATCGGGCCTGATGAAATAGTCGGGAAAAACAAGATGAAATACAGTAAACGAGCAAGAGGAAGCCTTTGTTTGATTAATCCGTCCCTTGTCTCCATAATCAATTGGGTTCCCTTAAAGGTTAAATAGGAAATCCCCAAAAAGGCCATCCAATTGGGCTCTGCAAAATACGGGAGCAATTTATAGACAGCTAATGGAAGAATCGATGCCATCACTGCTAATGAAAAAATCCAGCCGCTGTTTGCCCGTTTTCTATAGGCTATATATCCTTCAATTAATAGAACCTGCCAGATGGTAAACAGAATCAATGCAAGAGCACTTGCCGGCTTAGAAGCAAAAATAATGGCTAAGACGATAACAGTCACAATCATATTGTAAGTTTGAAATCTTTTTCCTTGTAAGCCAAGGATGACCGTTGGTGCTAGTAAAATCACTAGGATGAAAAAGAATGTAAAAGAACTATATGGAATCATTGCAATACCTTTTCGCGAATTTGCCTGCGATCCACTTTTCCGTTAGGTGTGATCGGCAGTTCCTTATGATAAGAAAACTTCCGTGGAATCATATAGGCGGGCAGTACTAACCCTAGTTCTTTTTTTATCGCACCCGTTAGCTGATATTCTTTTTCAAAAGGATGTTCCGCTGGAATGATCAAGACGGAAAGGTATTCAATTTTATCATCTTGATAGATAGGAACAACAACGGCTGATTTCACATAGTTCGATTTGGCAATATGATATTCGATTTCTTCGAGTTCCATCCGATAGCCATGTAATTTGATTTGAAAGTCTAATCTGCCTTTATAAAAAAGTAAACCCTTCTGGTTGAAGCCAGCATCACCCGTTCTGTATGCCTGCTGTCCATTATAGGTAAAAAAGGCTTTATTTGTTAGTTCTGGCTGTCCTAAATAGCCTTTACTTACACTCGGCCCAACAATGATCATTTCTCCTTGTTGCCCTTCAGATACAGGTTCATTCTCTTCATTTAATAGGATGATTTGCGTATCTGCTTTTGGGATGCCGATTGGAAGAGTTTGATAATCCTCTATTACTTCATCTGTTATTTCTAAAAAGGTGACTGCGACAGTTGCCTCCGTCGGACCATAGGTATTAAAAATCGCTGCTTCAGGAAAACGTTCCCGCAGCTGCCTGCAGACTGAAACAGGAAGAATTTCGCCGCAGAAGAGGAAGACTGATAATTTCGGAAGCAGGTCGCTGTTAAATGATGGATCCATTAAACACATTTGGACAAACGATGGTGTAGAGGTCCATACCTGTGTTTCGGATTTCTCTAATTCTTCAAATAAGAGTCTTGGCTTAGCGACCATTTCTTTTGTAATCGCGATTAAGGTTCCACCACTTGCTAAACAAGGGTAGAGATCCATGACTGACAGATCAAAGGAAAACGGAGCTTGGTTTAAAAAACGCAGCCCTCCTTTAATAGGGAAATCTTCTACCATCCAATCCACAAAGCTTTGCAGATTTGCAGCAGATATTTGAACACCTTTGGGATTCCCTGTGCTCCCTGATGTATAAATAATATAGAAATTTTCATGGCCTTTAACCCATGTTGATGAATCAATGGTTTTAGGCTCCTGCTTCCGCATTTCTTCCAGGTTCACCATTCTAATAGAGGAATGGTCGATCGGAAGGGGAAGACCCGCTGCATTTATCAATAATTCCGGATTAGCACTCGTTATTATTCTTTCAACACGTTCGAGTGGGATGGATGTATCTACAGGTATATAGGGATGACCAGCTTTTACACTGCCAAGAAAGGAGATTAGCATTTCTGGTTCCATATGTCCGTAAATCAAAATAGGTGATTGTTTTTTTAAATTCTGTGCTAGAATGAAGGCGGCAACTTGGTCCGATTTCTTCCAAAGTTCACCGTAAGTGATCTGTTTAGCTGGAGAGATAAAGACCAATTGATCTGGTTGCAACCTAGCCTTGTTGTCAATGGCTTGTAATAATTCCATTTTAAAATCCCCCCGAAATTAAAAATCATTGTAAATATACGAACCTGCACTTGCATCATTAAATCCGTACATAAAAAAAAGTAACAGAAGAATGAGCAGGTAATAGATAAACCGGCTGGTCCATCTCACTTTCTCCTGGTTAAGGAAACCTTTTATTTTTTGCAGCATCATGCTTCCCCCGCAGTAATCTCTTTTTAACAATATTATCATAAGCCGCATTCGAACTCTTTGCATTAAGATTTAATGAAAAGGAAATTAATTTTTAATTTATTTCTATTGGGATTGGTGCCTGACACCAAGTTTTTGAATTTTGTGTGACAGAGGAGTAAAGTGGAGGTGGGAAAATAGAAGGGAAGAGGGTTTTACCGTTGGAGAAACTGCAACAAGGAACGACTGCGTTTCGAAAGGCAAATTTTGCACTCTTTGCTGGAGGGTTTATTACCTTTTCGATACTTTATGATGTCCAGCCTTTATTGCCAATCTTTACAAAAGAATTTGGTGTCACGGCGGCCACTGGGAGTCTGACCTTATCGGTAACCACGTTTACGCTGGCCATTTCAATGTTATTTATTAGTTCATTATCCGAGGCGTGGGGACGTAAATCGATTATGTCGATTTCGTTACTTCTATCTTCATTAATCGTACTATTTACTGCCTTTAGTCCGACTTTTAGTTCGCTGCTCGGATTTCGTATTCTGCAAGGAATGGTGCTCGCAGGACTTCCGGCAATTGCGATGGCCTACCTGGGTGAAGAGGTCGAACCTAGGAGTCTTGGAATTGCGATGGGCATCTACATCAGTGGGAATTCCATTGGCGGCATGGCAGGCAGAATAATTACCGGATCCATTACCGATCTATACTCTTGGCGCATCGCCATGGGGAGTATTGGAATCATCAGTTTAATCCTCAGCATATGGTTTTGGTTTCACCTGCCAAACTCTCGTCACTTTACACCTAAACCACTAAAGCTAAAAGCACTAAGTAAATCACTGCTTGGGCATTTAAAGGATCCAGCTCTTTTGTGTTTGTTTTGCATCGCTTTTATTTTAATGGGAAGCTTTGTGACTTTGTATAATTATATCGGCTTTGAACTGCTGGCACCTCCCTATCACTTAAGCCAAACCATTGTGGGCTGGATTTTTATCGTCTATCTGACTGGAACATTTAGTTCAACATGGATGGGGCGTCTTTCTGATACCTTAGGACGACAGAAGGTATTATGGATCGGTCTTGTCATTATGGTTACCGGATCATTATTGACTCTGTTTGCACTGTTAGTATTAAAAATAATCGGGATTGCGGTCTTTACGTTTGGCTTTTTTGGAGCACATTCAATTGCCTCAAGCTGGGTGGGCAGACGGGCGCGCACGGCCAAAGCTCAAGCCTCATCGCTTTATTTATTTTTCTACTACTCTGGTTCGAGCATTGCCGGTACTGCGGGGGGATTTTTCTGGTCTAAATTTGGCTGGGAAGGGGTTATTAGCTTTATGGTTTGTTTACTTCTACTCGCCTTTCCATTATCACTTAAACTCTCTTCCATAAAACCATTGCAGGCAGCAAATTAAGTGTCTTTCTAAATTCATTTAAAAGTGGGTGTCCCAAAAGTATATTTTGAGGGCACTCACTTTTTTATACATTAAACTAGTCTGTTGATTTCCGCTCCAGGCGCGAGCGGTTCGCGGGCGGTACGGGGAGCCTCCTCGTCGCTTCGCTCCAATCAACAGAGTGTGAAAAAATAATACCTCAACAACTTTTTGGGTCAGCCTCTTTTTTCACTTTGAAACATAACTATTTTGCGGCTTTTTAAAAATGGTAAAGTCTAATTTTAAAAAATATGAGTATGATTTTAAAAGAAAGGGAGGGGATCACGAAAATGGTGAAATCTATTGGGATTTTGGGTGTCGGCCAGGCAGGCGGAAATATTGCAGAAATTGCTGCCTCTATGGGCTTCCAAGCCGCCCTGATCAATACAAATCAAAGAGACGGTACCGTCAATACAAGGGTCGAAAAGAAATACTTTGTCCCAGGGTACAGCGGGGCCGGTCAGGATCGGTCGATTGGGTTAAAGGCGGTGAATGAGAATTACCGGGAACTAATCGACTTTATCAAAAAGTCCTTCAAGAATATTAAACTGTTATTAGTAGCCTTCTCTACAGATGGGGGGACAGGTTCGGGAATGAGCCCGCTCCTAATGGATATCTTATTAGACCAGCTGCCAGGGGTCAACATCGGAGCGGTCGCAGTGGTCCCGGACCGTAATGCACTGGCAGGAAACCGAATCAATGCCGCAGCCTGTCTTGAGGAGATTTCCAGAATTGAGTCCTTATCCTCCGTATTCCTTGTTGATAATGATCAATTACGGAAGCTCAATCCTCAATCAAGTAAACATCAGATCTACCTTTCTTCCAATCATCAAGTCATCGAGGCCATAAATAATGTGCTGCAAGTAACAAGAAAGAGCTCCTTTTTTGGGAATTTTGATGAAACGGATTTAATGAATATCCTCGGAACAAGAGGAGTAACCATCATCTCGTCAACCACCATCACGGACGCTAAGACAACCGCTGATGTCACCAGTAAAATTCAGCAATCGTGGGTAAACTCGATTTTCTGCCCAGTTGAATCGACAGGCGTCATCCGTGCTGGCTTAATTTATGAAGGTCCTGAAAGTATGGCGAAACTAATCAATGTTCCATCGATTTTTGAGAGGGTTGGAGAACCACTTGAGTTGTTTGAAGGAACCTATATTTCGGAATCAGACCCGACGATAACAACCGTTTTGGCAGGGCTGGCATTTCCGGCCCGCCGTATGAAGGCTCTTGAAGATCATCTTGAAAAAAATAAAGATCGGCTGCAGCACTTGGTGAATAAGGAATATTCCCAGCATTATGAGTCGCAGGTTTCCTGGGCCTCTAACTTAAAAGCCCGGCCGCAGGAGAGGAAAGCAGGGAACATTACATCCAAATTATCCAAATATCAAAGGTAAAATGAAGGGTCAGTCTCTATCTCCGAGGCAGGCCCTTTTCTAATGGGTAATGCTCCCATTATTAGGGTATAATAAAGGGGGAAAGTGTGTAGTAAGGCGAAAAACTAGAGGGTAAAGCAATTTATACGCTAAAATAAATCCAGGCAACGTGTTAGGAAACAGCTGCTGTTTTTTGGAAAAAGGAGAAATGAACGATGTGGGAAGAAGTGGTATCAAACTTTGCCTCAATGCTGAATTGGCATATGTGGGCAGATGTATTGTCCTCACCAAAGGCGTGGGGATTAATTTTATCGTTAGCGGTATTGGAATGTATCTTATCAGCTGATAATGCTTTGGTTTTATCCGCTTTTGTGAAACCATTACCAAAGCAGCAACAAAAAAAGGCCTTAGTATACGGACTATGGGGAGCTTATTTATTCCGGTTTATTTTTATCGGACTTGGGACGTTTTTAATCAAACTATGGTTTATTAAGTTAATTGGTGCGCTCTATTTACTGTGGCTTTCCGTTAAGTTCTTTATGGACAAGTTGAAAAGTAAAGAAGGGGAAGACGAGGAGGATGTGCGGGAGCCGAAGGGCTGGCTGACCCAAACGTTTGGTGTTTTTTGGGCAACAGTTATTAGCGTGGAACTAATGGACTTAGCCTTTTCGGTGGACAGTATCCTGACTGCACTTGCCGTTTCCGATGAAGTTTGGGTTGTCTTACTTGGCGGTATGATCGGGATTCTTTTGATGCGGGGAGTAGCGACCTTCTTCATCAGTTTAATGAACAGGGTACCGGAGCTCGAAACGACGGCGTATTTCTTAATTTTGTTTATTGCCGTTAAAATGGGGCTTACCCTTGTTGATATTGAGATACCAAATGAAATTTTTATCATCGTGATGGTGGTTGCCTTTGTGATTACGTTTATTGTGCATGGGATCCGGAAAAACAGGACAGAAAGAGTATCACATTAAAACACATGGCCGCTATTGACATTATTGTAAGCAAAACTCAATATGAATATAGAAGCAGAAGAATACATCAATGGTTCTTCTGCTTTTTTTAATGTACCATGAACATTATAGATGCTAGATTAATAGGGGATAATAAAATGTTAAGTTTATTTCATTTGAACATATCAGAGTGGATATGGTTAATTGTTGCGGCTGTTTTAATTGGTTTTTCAAAAACGGGCATAAACGGGTTTTCAATGCCGGTCATCCCAATCATTGCCTTAATTTTTGGAGGGAAAGAGTCGACCGGGACCATCTTACCCTTATTAATTTTGGCTGATCTTTTTGCCATCTATTATTATAATCGTCATGCCGACTGGAAAAATATTAAGCAATTAATTCCATGGGTGGCAGCGGGGCTATTATTAGGGCTGTTCGTTGGTGAGTATACGAATGACGAACAATTTAAGATGATTATTTCTATTTGTGTCATCGGTTGCTTATTTATTTTGATTTATATGGAGAAAAAGGGTGAGGAAGCTAAAGTCCCCAAAGGAAAGTGGTTTTATGCCTTAACGGGAATTCTTAGTGGTTTTGCCTCAATGATTGGCAATGCGACGGGACCTATCTTCAGTGTTTTTTTATTAGCAAAAGGGTTTAAAAAAGCAGAATTTCTGGGCACAACAGCATGGTTTTTCTTCCTCGTCAATGTATCAAAGGTACCGATGCAAATTTTGGCGTGGCATAACATCCATTTAAAAACGCTTTTATTGGCTGTGATATTGATACCAGCTATTGCGGTCGGTGCGATTCTCGGGGCTTTCATAATTAAAAAAATTAATGAAAAGCCTTTTCGAATTATTATCATCGTGGTTACAGCCGTATCAGCTATAAAATTATTAATTTAACAAAAGATAAAGGACTAAGGCAATTCCTAGTCCTTTATCTATAATTGAAATACTTCATACTACTAACAAACTTTTTAGGAGAGAGACATTGTGGCTAAATTCGGTGTAATTGGACTCGGAGATATTGCGCAAAAGGCATATTTGCCGGTCTACAGCAAAATGAAGGATCAAGAATTTCACCTTTTTACACGTAATCAGGAAAAGCTAACGGCCATTGGCAGCCAATATCGGTTTGAGCATCTTCATTCTTCACTAGAATCCTTACTAGGCAGTGGAATCGCCGGGGCATTTGTCCATTCCTCGACTGCTTCTCACGAAGAAATAGTGGAGCTATTACTACAACATAACATCCATGTGTTTGTCGATAAGCCGATGACAGACCAGTTTGAAAGTGCTGCAAGACTGGTCGAATTAGCTGAAAAGAAGAATCTTATTTTAATGACAGGGTTCAATCGAAGATTCGCACCCTCCTACCAGCAGCTAAAGCAGGTAGCCAATCCGAATATGGTTATCGTCCAGAAGCACCGAAAGGCACTTCCAGGGGAGCCGAGGAGCTTTATCTATGACGATTTCATCCATGTGGTGGATACCATGAGATATTTATTTCCGCACCCGATTGACGAGTTAATTGTTAATGGCAGAATGGCGGAGGACACCCTTTACCATGTGATTGTTCAGTTTAGATCGGGCGGCGCATCAGCCATTGGAATCATGAACCGGGACAATGGCACAAATGAAGAAATCGCTGAGGTAATGGGGCCTCTGGAGAAACGCAGTGTTTATAATGTTTCAAAATTGGTTGTTTCAAAAGGAATGGAGACGATCGAGGTGCGGGGCAATGACTGGGAGCCGACCCTTGGGAAACGTGGGTTTGAGCAGATGGTTGCGGATTTTGTAAAAGCAGTTACCACGGGTTCAAAGGTAAGCATATCGGCAAGCGATGCGCTAGAAACTCATGAGATCTGTGAAAAAATCCTTTCCAAGTTAGGAAGGGATCAGTAATAACTTTTTAGCATGGAGGTAACATGAAAGGCCGCTAAGGCTTTTTTGTACCTCGATGCTTTTTTATTTTTTGTCCTAATATCAGTAATAGGCGTGAATACCCGACAGTAAACTAGTAATGGGGGCAAGTTCCTAAAGGAGGTGTTTTCTAGAAAGGAAGCAGCTATCTTTATAGTTTTATAGTCATTATTTATTCGTTTTGTTTTTGATAGTTGCAGCAGCGAAGAAAATCAGAATAGGGGGTAAAAAAAGTGAAAAAATATCTCCAACGAGTAGGAAGTTCTTTGATGTTGCCGGTTGCAGTCCTGCCGGCAGCGGCGATTTTGATGGGGATCGGGTATTGGATTGATCCAACTGGCTGGGGGGCAGACAGTCCGCTTGCTGCCTTTTTAATTAAGGCGGGGAGTTCGATTATCGATAATATACCGATTCTGTTTGCAGTCGGTGTCGCCCTTGGGATGTCGAAAGAGAGAGATGGTTCGGCAGCATTGAGCGGGTTAGTTGCTTTCTTAGTTGTGACCACACTGCTTTCAACAGACGCAGTGGCATTACTAGAAAGAGTAGACCCTTCAAAGGTCGACCCCTCTTTTATAAAAATTAAAAATGCCTTTGTTGGAATCATTTCCGGTATTGTGGCTTCGATTATGTACAATCGTTATAGCCATGTTAAATTACCCGATGCCTTTGCATTCTTCAGCGGTAAACGGTTGGTGCCAATTATGACAGCCGTTTCGATGCTGGTGGTTTCCGGGATACTATTCTTTATCTGGCCAGTCATTTATACTGCCTTGGTTACTTTTGGTGAAACAATCAGTGATTTAGGGGCTGTCGGTGCGGGTCTTTATGGTTTCTTCAACCGTTTATTAATACCAACGGGGCTTCACCATGCTTTAAACTCGGTGTTCTGGTTTGATGTGGCTGGAATCAGTGATATTACGAACTTCTGGGCAAGCAAAGGTGTAAAGGGTGTTACGGGAATGTACCAAGCTGGTTTCTTCCCCATCATGATGTTCGGGCTGCCTGCTGCTGCTTTGGCCATGGTGCATACGGCTAAAACTAAGAAGAGGAAGCAAGTCGCTTCTTTAATGTTAGCTGCTGGCTTTGCCTCGTTCTTTACCGGTGTAACAGAACCGATTGAATTTGCGTTCATGTTTTTAGCTCCGATGCTTTATTTGGTGCATGCCCTCTTAACAGGGCTATCCTTGGCGATTGCAGCAGCGTTCCATTGGACAGCCGGCTTTGGATTTAGTGCCGGGCTTGTGGATTTTGTGTTAAGTTTTAAAATTCCAATAGCCAATAAACCATATATGTTAATTGTTCAAGGCCTTGTGTTTGCTGTTATTTACTACTTCTTATTCCGTTATATCATTGTGAAATTTAATTTAATGACTCCTGGCCGCGAAGAAGACGATGATGAGGCAGTGGCAGAGGAGGCAGCGGGGGAATCTAGGTTTGCTTCCATGGCAGCGGTCATTTATGAAGGCTTGGGCGGCGATGAGAATGTGGTTTCAGTGGATAACTGCGTCACCCGCTTGCGATTAGAAGTGAAGGATATGAGTAAAGTCGATCAGAAGAAAATTAAATCGACGGGTGTACCGGGAATTAACATTGTTGGTCCGCAAAGCATTCAAGTTATCATTGGTACCAATGTCCAATTTGTAGCCGATGAGGTTCATAAGCTGCGTAAAGTGAAATAAATAGGAATAGGAACCGCTTAGATTCGTTATCATCTAAGCGGTTTTTTATGGTCCTGTTTGTTAAAATAAAAGAAGGTAAAATAGAGATTATAGGAGCTTCTGATGAAAGAATATTATTATGATAAATTATTTAACATTAAGACCCGCGGTGACCAGCAGGGATTTAACAAGTCCTTGCATTATCATCGGTACGAACCGACTCCATACAGCGCACTCGAGGAGTTGTTCCGCCATTATGAAATCAATCACGATGATTATATTGTGGACTTTGGATCCGGAAAGGGCAGGCTGAATTTTTACCTTCATTACTTTTTTGATGTAACAGTTGTCGGGGTAGAGATGAATGAAGCTCTTTATCATGAGGCGCTGTTAAACCAAAATCGCTATGTAAAAAAGAATGGCAAAGGTAAAATTCAATTTGTTTGCAGCCTAGCAGAGGAATATCAAATCAACCGATTCGATAATCGCTTTTATTTCTTTAATCCGTTCTCGATTCAAGTGTTTCGGAGAGTGGTTAACAACATTTTGCGGTCCTTGGAAGAACATCCAAGGGAAGTCGAATTGGTTTTATATTATCCATCCGAGGATTATATCTATTTCTTAGAGCAGGACACCGCTTTCGAACTGAAGAAGGAAGTAACATTGCCATATGTATATGAACATAACCCAAACGAACGGTTTATCATCTATAAACTAACACTGTAAGCAAGTTTATAGTAAAAATGGTGACAGGCACCGTTAAGGAGTT
This sequence comes from Neobacillus drentensis, assembly GCF_021560175.1. Lineage (GTDB taxonomy): Bacteria > Bacillota > Bacilli > Bacillales > Cytobacillaceae > Neobacillus > Neobacillus drentensis_A. The sequence goes on from NZ_CP091110.1 coordinate 515,161, forward strand.
TGCTATGAGTGCTATAGGAGAAAATGAGCGGATTGATGTGTTAGATTATTTGCGGGGCTTTGCATTATTGGGGATTATTTTGGTTAATATTGGCACATTATTGGCGGCCAATCCCCCGGCAGCAGGTACCGCCGATGCTGCTTATTGGAAGTTTTTGTATTTATTTATTGAAGGCCGATTTTATACGATTTTCACTTTCTTATTTGGTGTCGGCTTCTATCTTTTCATCCACCGTGCCAATACAAAAGGAAAAAAAGGACAAGTCTTGTTTGTACGGAGAATGATGGCGTTACTCCTATTTGGGTTCGTACATATGCAGTTTCATCCTGGCGAAGCATTAACGCTCTATGCCATCGCAGGTCTCATTCTCCTCCCATTTTACAAAGTAACCAGAAGCGTCAATCTCTTATTTGGCATCGTCATGTTAGTCGTTCTAGGTCTTTTTGCTGCAAAAATTTTTATGATTATTCCATTCATATTGTTGGGGATCGCTGCGGGGCAATATCAGGTGTTTGAAAGAATCACACATCACTTAAAGGCAACAGCTGTTTTTACTGTTATCATGTTGGGCCTAGCTCTAGGCGGGCTAATTTTTCAATCTCAGTCCGCTCCCAACTTCATCGGCAGTGCTTGGGATGAAGCAATCTCCGGCCCATTGCATCATTTTTTAAGTATTGGTATTACGATTGGTCCCGTGGTTTCTGCCTTTTATGTGGGCTGTATAATCTTGTTGATTCAATTGCCCTTTTTTCGTAAACTTCTTACTCCTTTAAAATACTATGGCAGGATGGCCTTTACCAATTATTTAGTACAAACAGTCTTAATCTTAGCGGCAGGAAAAATGCTGCACCTGCAAAGTCATATAAACTATTTTCAAACCTTCTATATTTGCTTGGCTATCTATGTTATTCAATTAAGCTATAGTACACTTTGGTTTCGCTATTTCAAATTCGGCCCATTCGAATGGGTTTGGAGAGCGCTGACCTATCTAGAGTTACCGCCGATGCGAAAATGAACCTAGCCGAACCCTTCTCCGCCCATCCGTCCGGAAGGGGGTATTTCACAATTTCACAGGATAAACAAAGTGCCAGGCACTAACATGGAATGCGGCCCGGCACTTTTTCCGTTTCGTAAACATCCTATTTACTTTAATTTGACCTTATGTTCTTCTGCCAGTTTGTTTAACTTCGTCTTATAATCCCGAATATGCTCTCTCGCATCGGCCAGCATATCATTTGCCTTCTGAATAAGTGCCGGATCCTGTTCCTCTAAGGCCTGTTTAATCGTAACAAATGCCTTAAATTGAATGTCAGCCCCCTCAATATAAATCTCGTGAACCTTCCTTAACTCATCTGTTTCTATCTTGACAGAATTCAGTTCTTTAATAAATTCATTATAGTTTGGAATAACTTCTTTCGTTAACGCATCGTACATCGTCTGGTCATCCTGATAATTCACACCAGACACCCCTTCATAAGCAGAAACCGCTGCCGCCTCTAATTTCCCTGCTGGTTTCATTTCCTTGTTCACGTAATTCAACAGATCATCTTGAACAGGGTCGTTAAAGCAGCCTGACAACAGCAAAATGATCGGAAAAACAATCGCTAAAAGCCCTTTTTTCACTGCGATCACCTCCTAATCCTCAATTTATGTGGTGCTGGAAGTCCAATATGTTAGGAGATGAAAAAAATCACCTTTATTAAAAAACGCTAAACCTGCAAGCAAGTGAAATTAATTGATAGAAATTCTCAATTACATGTTGACACCATTTTTGGAAATTGTTTATACTAGGTATAAGTGATAATGATTTTCAATATCATTTATAAAAATAAACTTATGGAGACAGCGATGAAGAAACGATATCTATTATTGATGTTAGCTATATTGTCAGGAGTCTCATTGTTTGTGGGAGTTAGCAGTATATCACCTAGTGATCTCCTAAACTTCCAATCTGATGAAACGCAAGTATTTCTAATCAGCAGGGTACCGCGGCTTGTCGCCATCATTCTTGCCGGAGCAGGTATGAGCATTGCAGGACTTATCATGCAGCAGCTGAGCCGTAATAAATTTGTCTCACCAACAACAGCTGGAACACTTGATGCCACCCGGTTAGGAATATTGGTATCCATGCTGCTATTTGCTAACGCCTCAATGATGCAAAAAATGCTTGTTGCCTTGGCGTTTGCACTTGCGGGAACGTTTTTATTTATGCAAATTTTAGACCGAATTAAGTTGAAGGATGCCATTTTTATCCCATTAGTTGGTTTAATGTTCGGCAACATATTATCTTCAGTCACGACGTTCTTTGCCTACAAGGCAGATGTAATTCAAAACATGTCCGCCTGGCTTCAAGGAGATTTTTCTATGGTGATGAAAGGCCGCTATGAACTCTTATACATAAGTATTCCGATTTTGATTATCGCCTATTTCTATGCCAACCGTTTTACTGTTGCCGGAATGGGGGAAGATTTTTCAAAAAATCTAGGCCTTGCCTATCGGAGAATCGTCAACATTGGGCTGGTGCTCGTTGCTCTAATAACGGTAACGGTTGTCCTCACAGTCGGAATGATTCCGTTTCTCGGTCTAATTATTCCCAATGTCATCTCGATTTTTAAAGGGGACCACCTGCAAAAAACCCTGCCACATACGGCCTTACTAGGAGCAAGCTTTTTACTAGTTTGCGATATTCTGGGAAGAATCATCATTTATCCATACGAGATTTCTATTAGCCTGATGGTTGGAGTCATAGGCAGCGGAATCTTCCTTTATCTTCTATTTAGGAGGAGAGCTTATGCGTAACCAGTGGATAAAAATGGGAGGATTAGTACTAGCCGCACTTTTGTGCTGCGGGATTTACCTATTTCACGACCTCAATGGAAGCTTTGATTATGCGCTCCCGAAAAGGGCGGTTAAGGTCATCGCGATGATCATTACAGGATTTACGATTGCTTATGCGACGGTCGTGTTTCAAACGATTACCCATAATCGAATCCTCACGCCGAGCATAATGGGGCTCGATGCCCTCTATTTGCTTTTGCAAACCGTGATTATTTTCTTTCTTGGTTCTGACCATCTGGCAGTGGTCAATAGACAGGTTAACTTTTTAATCTCGATTGTGGTCATGATTATTTTTGCCCTTGTTCTATATCGATTTCTTTTTAAAAAGGGCAGTCAGTCGATTTACTTTTTACTGCTCATTGGAATTATTGTTGGCACCTTTTTCTCGAGTATATCTACATTTTTCCAGGTGCTGATTGATCCAAATGAGTTTCAGATAGTTCAAGACCGGATGTTTGCAAGTTTTAACAATATTAATTCGGATTTGGTCTGGCTGGCGCTGCTGCTGGTAAGTGTCGTGACGATTTATGCCTGGCGTTATATGAAGTACCTGGATGTATTGTCACTGGGAAGGGAGTGGGCGATTAATCTTGGCGTTCCCTACGATTCGATTGTGAAAAAAATGCTGGTGATCGTGGCCGTTTTTATTTCCATCTCTACGGCACTTGTTGGGCCGATTACCTTTTTTGGCTTAATTGTGGCGAACCTTTCCTATCAGCTTTTTAAAACCTATAAACATAAGGTACTCATTAGCGGCGCGATTGTCATGAGTGTTATTGCCCTTGTCGGCGGGCAGTGGGTGGTCGAACGGATCTTTACTTTTTCAACTACGCTCAGCGTCATCATAAACTTTATCGGCGGAATTTACTTTATCTATCTACTAGTAAAGGAGAGGAAAGCAGCATGATTCAAGTGAAGTCGTTAACGAAGTTTTACGGGAAGAAAGCGGTTGTCGAAGATGTGACTGTTACGATTCAGCCTGGAAAAATTACTTCCTTTATTGGGCCGAATGGTGCCGGGAAATCAACACTATTGTCCATGGTCAGCCGGCTGCTCCATGCAGATACAGGTGAAGTGCTTGTCAATCAGTCCAATGTCCGCCTGATGAAGTCCAATGATTTTGCCAAATCGGTGTCGATTTTAAAACAATCGAATTACATGAATGTCCGACTCACGATTCGCGAACTGGTCTCGTTTGGTCGATTTCCCTACTCCAAAGGGCGGCTCACCGAAGAGGATGAGCGGATGGTCGATCAATCCTTAGCCTACATGCACCTGACGGAAATGCAGGATCGCTTTTTGGATGAATTATCAGGAGGACAGCGGCAGCGCGCCTTTATTGCGATGGTGATCGCTCAAGATACTCAGTACATATTGCTTGATGAGCCGCTGAACAATTTGGATATGAAGCATTCTGTTCAGATTATGAAAATACTGCGACGCCTAGTAGATGAACTAGGTAAAACGGTTGTGATTGTCCTTCATGATATTAATTTTGCTTCTGTCTATTCGGACTGGATTGTCGCGATGAAGGACGGGAAAGTGGTCAAAAATGGCCCGACTGAGGAAATTATCCAATCGGAGGCCTTAAATGAGATTTATGATATGGATATACCGATTCAAGAAGTGAACAATTGCCGGATTTGCGTTTATTTTAATTCATAAAAAGGGGATGAAAGAGATGAGAAAGTGGAGTTTACTAGGGGTTATTCTTACGGTGATTTTGGTGTTAGCCGCTTGCAGCGGGACAAAAGAGGAGGAGGCTTCCCAGCCAGCATCCGCTAGCGAACAATCAGACGAGAAAATGACGATTAAACATCAGTATGGTGAAGCAGTGGTTGAAAAGGAACCGAAGAAGGTGGTGGTGTTTGACTTTGGTGTACTGGATACCTTAGATGAATTAGGGATCGAAGTGACCGGTGTCCCGCAAGTAACAATTCCTTCTTACCTGAAAAAATACAATGATAAGAAATATACGAATGTCGGCAGCTTAAAGGAGCCGGACTTTGAAGCGATACATGCCTTAAAGCCTGATGTAATCTTTATCTCAACCCGCCAAGCGGAATTATACGATCAATTTGCTGAGATTGCCCCTACGGTTTATGTTGGAATGGATTATACCAACTACATGGATTCCTTTGCAAAAAATATGAATTTAATCGGTAAGATTTTTGGGAAAGAAGAACAAGTCGACCGCGAATTAACAGAGATTCAGGCAAGGGTGAACGAGGTGAATAAAAAGGCAGCTGTTCTTAACGAAAAGGGACTGGTTGTGCTGGCAAACGAAGGAAAAGTGAGCGCCTATGGCCCAAGCTCACGCTTTGGTCTGATTCATGATGTATTTGGCTTTGGAGCGGCTGACCAGAATATTGAAGTCTCCACCCATGGGCAGAGCATTACGTTTGAATACATTAAGGAGAAAAATCCGGACGTATTGTTTGTGATTGACCGCGCCACTGCGGTAGGCGGAGAAATCGGGGCCAAAGAGATCGTAGAAAATGAACTAGTTAAAAAAACTTCAGCCTATCAAGAGGACCAGATCGTTTACTTAGATGCCGACTCCTGGTATCTAAGCGGCGGCGGTTTACAATCCATGAAAAATATGACAGCAGAGATAGAAGCAGCCCTTTAAAAGAAAATACCAGAGAAAACCAACGCTTGGCCAACAAAAAAAGCCAAGCGTTTTTATGTCGCTGTCCACCAGAGACGGACAAAATAGAAGAAATGTTCTTATGTGGTGCCTGACACCGTAAAAACATCATCAAATTCCCTCTTTTCTTTATCGAAAAGTTCTGTAAAATGAAGTTTGAGAGATTATGTGTTTGGGAGAGATATGTATGGCTAAGAGTTTCCCTATTTTTGGCGAGCTGAATCATTCAGATACGATTAATCCTGATGATTTAATCGACCTTTTTCTTAATAGTACAGCCGATGGTATATGTATATTGAACATGGAAAATCGGTTTATTCGCGTGAATGATATGTATACGAAAATTTTTGGCTATACCGAAACAGAGCTGGTCGGTCGGAGCTTCGAGGAGATTAATCAGTCTGATTTAGCGTTAGAGGTCATCAAGGCGGTAAAACAAGGGGAGTTTTTCCACGATCTAGTAACTCAATGTTTACATAAAGATGGAAGCCTGCTTGATATAGCCGTGTCTTTTTCTCCATTACGTAACTCCGCTAGGGAAATTATCGCCAGCATTGGGATCTATCGTGATATTACCAAGCATTTAACTATTGAACGAGAATTAAATCGAACCCGTGAGCTATATCGGTTGATTACAGAAAATACCACTGATATGATCAAGCTCTATACGAAAGATAAAAAAATAATCTATGCTTCTCCGTCTCATGAAAAGTGGCTGGGAACCTCCACGAATGAACTAATTGGTCAGGAGGTATACAGTCTGATCATGCCAGAAGACAAAGAGTTTTTAGACCAAGTCTATGAGAAACTTTTGAGAACAGGTGAACCCCAGCTTTTTCAGATTAAAATGAGAACGAGTGATAACAGCTTTATTGATACGGAGATCACCATTTCACCGATCTATAACGAGAAAAATGAAATAGAGTCTTATGTTACCGTGGCTCGTGATATTACCGACAGAATCAAAAATGATGAGGCCCTTCGTAACTTAGACCGGCTCTCGATTATTGGTCAACTAGCTGCCGGCGTTGCTCATGAAATCCGAAATCCTTTAACCTCTCTAAAAGGTTTTTCCAAGCTATTAAAGAGTACCAGTGATAAACAGAAACAAGACGACTATTTATCGATTATCATGAATGAACTTGACCGAATTGATATGATTGTCAATGAATTTATGTCGCTGGCGAAGCCGCAAGCCATTCAATTTAACCGGGAAAGTTTAAGCGCGATTCTTGAAAGCACCGTTAACATTCTTCATCCGCAAGCCTTATTACATAATGTGCAAATTATTAACCACTTCATTACGGATGATATCGATTTACTGGGAAACAGAAATCAGTTAAAACAAGTTTTTGTTAATTTTTTAAAAAATGCGATTGAAGCGATGCCATCTGGCGGTCAGGTTCATATTGATGTTCAAAAAGTTGATGGCAATCAGGTTTTGATTCGGATTACGGATGAAGGAACCGGAATTGACCATCATCTTCTGGACTATTTAGGGACGCCGTTCTATACCACCAAGGATAAGGGAATTGGACTTGGTTTAACGGTTAGTAACAAAATCATTCAAGAACATCATGGCACGATGAAAATTGAAAGTGAGTTAGGCAGAGGAACGACCATTACAGTTGAATTAGGATATGTATAAAAAAGGCGTCAGGCACCAAGCTAATTCAGGTGTCTGACGCTTATTTTGTATAGCGGTTGGCATAGCTAGAGGCAACAAACGCATCTGGTTTAATCTTTGGTTCTACCCCCATTGACTCCATTCGTGTCACCATTTCTGTTACAAACTCTCTCGTCTTATTCCGTTTGCCAGCACCAATATCGATATGCCCTTCCATGGTAAAGGTTGCTCCTTCATAGAGATAGGGCAGGACAATCGCAATAAGCTGATTTTTCCGCTCGTCGGTAAACATAGCAACAATTTCCTCCGTTAAGGATAATTCAAGTGAAATCCGCTCATGCAGCTGGGTCATTTTTCTTGGGACCACAATTTTTCTGATACAGGCCCAGACACCATTTCCTTCATTCTGAATGACAATTCCAGTGATAAAAACCGTTTGCGATTTATGAACCTGTGAATCTGTTCCCACCATCAAGCGATAGTTTCCTTTTGGGGCGGATGACATGAATAAAATGATTCGTTCAAAGACCTGTTCGAACGTGAGTCCCATCTCTTGAAGATTTTGAAATGTATGGTGGTACATTGAATTATTTTTCATATTGAAAACACCACCTCTTTCCCTTGGATAAAAAACGTAGACTAACTCTTATTCCTATCTTATGGCGACGAGACATTTGTCGTGCGGACATCTTCGCCAATTCAGTCTAATTTATATGTATGTCGTATTGACGAAAAATAGTAAAACAAGTAGGAGGCTTGGCTGGGTACGGCTAGTCCTTTGCCAGAATGGGAACAGCAGCAGAAAAAGATTTATCTGAAAACCATTATTTGCCTAACAATATTTATGCCAGTCCATCATTAGATAAAGAAACAAGATCAATTGGAAAAGGATGATGATGGACAATGGCAAAAAGAAACAGAGGAAAGACAATCAGCAATATGCCTTCAAATGGACGGGGGACATGCCCATTATGCGCAAGAACTGGGATAAAATTGCTTTATTCGCATAAAACTGAAACAGGGCAAACCATCCAAGTTTGCAAAAATTGCCGTAAAAAATAACGTTCCATGAGTTGCTGCCTATATTTATATTGTTAACTAATTAAAATTTTAAGTTGACAATAGACGCTCTTACCATTTATTTTTAAGATAAGATAAAAAATAAGGGTGGGAGACTAAATGAGGAAATTAAGAGCACTAGATTTAACACTTGCAGCCATGTTTGTGGCACTCATGGCCATCGGGGCGAATATATCGACGATTGCTCCGTTTTTACATGTCGGTGGAGTTCCAATTACACTACAAACCTTTTTTGCTATTTTAGCAGGAGCTATTTTAGGAAGCCGTTTAGGTTCAATTGCCATGATTGTTTATATGTTAGTAGGCTTAGTCGGGGTTCCTGTATTTGCAGACTTTACCGGCGGGCTGTCGATCATCATAAGACCTACATTTGGCTTTATTCTTTCTTACATTTTAGCGGCGTTTATCATTGGAAAAATTGTTGAAACAAATAAAAGTCTGCCTGCATTTATCATAGCCTCGTTAATCGGCATGGCTGTCAATTATCTGTTCGGCACCAACTGGATGTACTTTGCCTACAAACTTTGGGGAGCTGCACCAGAGGGATTCTCCTACAAAATGGCGTGGTTATGGATGGTCGCCCCGCTGCCAAAGGACCTAATCCTATCCGTCCTAGCCGGAATAATGGCCCACCGCCTCGAAAAAACCGTCCTATCCAAGGGCCAATTCAAACAACTCAAACGTGGTGCCTGACACCATTACTCACTTTGTCACAATGTAAAAAGTGGTTCAACCTGTAGAGGTTGAACCGCTTTTGCTTTAGATTCTAGATGCCAAAGAGCCTTTATGGAGAGATTTACTAATGTATTCGGTGAAGAGTAGGGAGAGGAAAGATAGTGCAATGTAATACCATGTGTCCCACCATACTAAACTGTGGAGGATGCCGGCACGTCTCAGTAAGAGTGTGGCGCAGTACATACAGAGTCCGATAACAAGGTATTTTCCCCAGCGTGGTAACGGTTGAAATTTGGCGATAAACACGTAAACAACACTGGCACATAAATAAAAAATGGTCGAAAAAGCAATCGTATCTTTAGATTGGTTAGCAAATAAACCAAACTCATAATACCGATTAGAAAAAAATATAATCGGGATAATATGCAGCGAACCTGAAAAGGGGCTGATAATCAGATATAAAAAAAGGATATGATAAAAGCCTTTTAAAGGGACACTCATTTTCCGATAAAGAAATTTAGCAAATAAAAAATAAAATGGAAGCCCTAAGGAAGTATAGACAGTCCTCCACCAGTAATGCTTATAGATATGCAGTTCTAAAAACAGCCATTCAATTCCTGCATACAAACCAATTGTAAATGCCACCCAAAGCCAATTTTTATGAAAGGATGCAAGGAAGGTGGCGGCGACAGGTAAGGTTAAGGCATTAGATGCAATGGCTCCCCAAACACTATCATAAATCGGATCGTGTTTGATGAAATGAGGATAATATTGATAACTGCTTAAAAAGGTATAAATAACGGCCTCAATGATATACCCTACCCCGACCATGCCTATAAAAGTTAATAACGCGCTTCTGAGATCTGATTTTAGACATATATAAATAAGAAGAATGATACTAATGAATCCAAGTCCGAGATAGCATAATGAATTTAAATCCACTATCATACCCCCTTTAAAAAAATAGTATCCATCTCGAAATGAAATTTATTCAATAGCAGCCTAACTTAAGACAATAGGCCCATGACACAGTAGAAGCCTATCATGTAAAATTTAGCTACAATTGTAAAAAAATTCTTTAAATTTACCCAGCCAGGGCAATTATAAAACATAATTTTGAAATGGGTTTCATAATTAGTTAGTTATTTTTGGTATCAAGAAATATAACAAAAAAAGATTAGGTCAATCATCCGTTAATCAGCTTATATATTAAACTTGGCTTTGCAGAAAAGTAATGATGAAGTATCAGCAGTCTAAAAAAGGGCGACTCTAGGTTCGTTTAGAAACAACACTTTGATGGCAATTAGGGGGGTGATGAACATTTAGTTATCTAAATAATTGTAAGCGTTTCTATTATTAGAGATTTATGAAACCGATTTCAAAATGGTGTTTTTTTGAAATCAAGCAGTCTAAAAAAGGTAAGGTTTTCAAATTCAAAAGTACTTACTTTTCAGGATTAAGATTTATATCAAACGGGAGGTTGGCAAATGAATCGAAAATTCACTAGTTTTGGAATTGGTGTTCTTCTTCTTGGCTCTACGTTTTTTGCTGGGCTGCCTAATGCCAAGGCAGATACAAAAGGAAATAATGTGAATATTGCTGAACATGAACCGATGAATACGAAAGTGCAATCAATTGATGGAACGAATGTGTTGTTTCAATATGGGGAACCAGTTCCTTCGTTTGATTCATGGACGTTAAAAGAGAAAAGCAGAAGTTATTTAAACCTTGATGGTAAGTGGAAATTCGCCTTGGACCCCAATAATCAAGGGACGAATGAAAAGTGGTTTGAACAAGGATACGATGATAAAAATTGGCAGCAAGAAAAGGTTCCAGGCAGCTGGGACTTGTATGATACCCCTGACTTTGGTACATACAATGGCTCAAACTTCGGGAAAGGAAGTGCTTTTTACGATGGTTACGCCTGGTTCCGGACACATTTTTCGCCTGATGCCAATTGGAAAAATCAATTCATCAAGCTTAATTTCCTTGGCGTTAACTATCGTGCAGCTGTCTATGTAAATGGTCATTTTGTGGGGGAACATGAGGGGGGCTATACACCTTTTGCCTTGGATGTAGGCGAATATTTACAACCAGGAAAAGATAATGTCATTGCGGTCCGGGTATACCGTAAACCGACCTTCGATTCCTATACAAGCCCAAATCCGAAACCTGTGACAGCTGACACAGAACTGCCGTATAAACCGGTAGATTTTTGGCCATATGCAGGAATTACACGCAGTGTCTATTTGGAGGCAGCATCCGATGTAAATGTTAGTAAAATACTGACGGCAACAGGCGATCATACCTTAACAACAAAAGTGGTTGTGTACAACCATGGTGACAAAGAAGTGCATCGCCAATTAGTGGTCGATCCAGGGGAAAAAACGGGTGGAGAACCCAAATCACAGGAAGTGGATTTAAAACCTGGTGAAGTAAAAGTTGTTTCAATGGATTTCCAGATTCCAAAAGCAATTTATTGGTCTCCGGATTCCCCGACGCTTTATCAAGTAACCGCAGATCTTTATAAAGGAAAAGGAGAAGGTCAGGTTACTCAAAAAGGAAATGGATCTCTCGATGATAGTCTTGCCACAAACTATGGAATGAGAACCATTGCGGTAGAGAATGGAAAATTAGCGCTAAATGGGAAACAGGTCTTTTTGAAAGGTCTTAACTGGCATGAGGAAACGGCAGCAAGCGGCCGCTCGATGACAATTGAAGAGTATAATACAGAGTTAAATCATGTTCTCGATGTAAATGCAAACTTCTTGCGTAATAGCCACTACAACCGTCATCCATATGTGTATGATTTTGCGGATCAACATGGATTAATGGTGCTTGATGAAGTAGAGAATATGTGGCTTGATACAAAGCAGGAAGAGCTGCAAACTAACTCTTATGGTCTTTCTAGAGCATTAGCGTTAAGTATGGCCTGGAATCAAATCAATCACCCTTCTACTATCATGTGGTCATTACAAAATGAGTCAGGAATTTGGGATGATCAAAATGTTTATCGTAATTGGCTGGCAGATATGAAGGAAGCGGTCAAAAGTGTTGATATCCAAAAACGTCCCGTCACATGGGCATCTGGCAGCAGCTGGGACCCGGCCTATGACTTGGCGGATGTCATCGGTTTAAATGAATACTTTGGATACTTTTATATGCAGGACTCAGACTTAGGGCGGACAGTGGATATTGTTCATAATACCTATCCAAATAAACCGATTCTGATTACAGAAAATGGAACATGGGCCTATGCGGATGAAGTTAATAATCATGGTCCGGAAACACAATCCGGAACAGAAGAATGGCAATCGTATAAGTTTCTTAACCATTGGAATCAGGTAACAGATCCTAGCCGTTTGCCTTATATGGCCGGTTATACGTTCTGGGTGTTAAAAGATTATAAAGAAAGAAATAACTACAACCAACAGATTAATGGAATTTCCACAATGGGCTTAATGTCTTTCGATAAAGAAAAACCACGCTTGATCTATGACACCTTTAAAAACGCAATGAACCCTATCCGCTAATGGCTCAGGAAGCAGGGTTCGTCTACATGAAATTACCTCTTTGACTGCAGCATAAAAGGCCATGAAAAAATAAGGAGGAATCTTGTTGCTTAAAATGAAAAAGGTTTTATCGTCCATTTTAATAGCTTCACTCATTACAATCCCAACCTTTTCCTCAACCGAACAAGTTTCTGCGGAGGGTACAACCGTAAACAATAACTTGCTCTATTTTGTGAATGCAGGTGACCCTACCCCTAATACAGTTGAGGGAACCGATCAATTTGGGCTGTATTCTAGTAAAACAGAGCAAAACTACGGTTTAGACAGCGTAACAGGGAAAAAGTGGGGGCTAGTTACCACCACCAGCAATACGAATGTCTCTAATGGAGCTGATAAATTAGGATCACTTCGATATTATAACGGACCACAAGTTCGGAATAAGGCATTAGAGTATAAGTTTGAGCTGCCGACTGGCGAATATGATCTTACATTAGGATTTAAAAATCCGTGGAGCGGCAGAAGCGTTAATATCATCAGTGAGGGGCAGAATCTATCCAATGGTGATTTAGATATTGGAAGCTATAGCGCTGAAAAGGAAATCACTTATCAACAGGTTTCGGTAACGGATGGAGAATTAGATATCAGGATCCAGGGACCTGCCACAGCTTCCCTATCAAACTATAATGACCCGCTAGTAAACTATATCATGATCAAAAAATATGTTGTGGTTCCTCTTTCTGATTTGGAAGCAAAAATAGCATCTGCAAAGAAGGAGGCGGAAAAAACAGATACCTATACTCAATTTAGTCTAGAGCCACTAAATAAAGCCATCACACAAGCAGAAGCTCTGGTTAAAGCGATCAAGGAAAACGGGCTAGAGGCTCAGGATAAAACCAATCAGGAGCAAATTCGAACAGCTATAAACAATCTAGACACTAAATTGGCATGTCTTACTGTATACGCTCCGAATACTTCCTATAAACCCGGGCAAGTTTGGACAGATACAAATGGTGCTCCTATTCAGGCACACGGCGGCGGGATCATGTATGATGAGCAATCCAAGAAATATTATTGGTACGGGGAAGATAAAACGAATGGATATCTTCCTGCCAGAGGGGTAAGAGTCTATTCTTCTACTGATCTATATAACTGGAAAGATGAAGGCTTAGCCCTTACCGCAATCGAGTCAATCAGCCAGTTCGAAACCGACCCGTTAATCTCTAAGCTTTATGAAGGCAGAAAGGACAAAGCTGATATTTTAAATGATATTGGCACAGACCGGGTAATCGAAAGACCGAAAGTTATCTATAATGAAAAGACCAAAAAATATGTCATGTGGATGCATACCGATGGCCCTTCAACGACATCGACGGCGATGTATGCCAAAGCGGAAGCAGGCTATGCATTAAGTGACTCCCCTACAGGACCGTTCGTTTATCAAGAAAGTAACCGGATGGACAGAGCACCAAAAGATGCGACTTACAATGGACAGCCAGACCAGCCAGGGATGGCCCGTGATATGAACTTGTTCAAGGATGACGACGGTACCGCCTACTTGATCTATTCCAGTGAAGAGAATAGGACCATTTATATTTCAAAGCTAAATGATTCCTATACAGATGTGGTTGGCTGGCATAAAGATGGCAAGGCCGAGCGTGATACTGAATACAAAGCCGTATATGGGGAGGATTATGTGAGAGTCTTTCCAGGGGCACAGCGTGAAGCACCGGCTATGTTTAAATATCAAGGAAAATACTACTTAATAACATCTGGTGCTACCGGCTGGGACCCTAATCCAGCCAGGTATACTGTGGCGGATACTATTTTCGGAGATTGGAAGCCATTGCGCGATCCTTCGATAGGAGACAAAGCTTCGACCACATTTGATTCACAAAGTACCAATGTCATTCCCATCGATGCTAAAAAGGGAAAGTTTATTTTTATGGCTGACAGATGGAAGGCTAGTGATCTAAAAGATTCAAGATATATCTGGCTGCCAATTGAGTTTGGCCAGGATGATGAAATAAGTTTGCAATGGTATGACGAGTGGAAACTGGATGCACTAGACCGGATGGGGAAAGTCTCTATCAATACGGTACTGCCAGAAAAGGTTTCGGTTGGTCAAGTTCCAGCCTTGCCAACTAGTATTAATGTAACAAATTCAGAAGGTGAGAAGCTTGATACACCGGTTACATGGGCAATGAATCCTGTCAATTTCTCTAAGCCTGGAACGGTTGTCGTAGAAGGGACACTTTCTAAGTTAGCCAATAAAGTGATTAGAATAAAAATCTTAGTGATCCCGGACCATGTAAGATATTTTGTCCATGCAGGCGGAGTGAAAACAAGTGATTATGTGACATGGTCTTCTTATATGGAGAATACACTATTAAACAAAGTTGTAATTGATCAGAAATACGATCCAGCTAATGGGCAGACTTGGGGCTATGTGGGGAATCAAACCAGACCTGCTGGCGGCGAGGGTGATGACCTGTTTTCTTCATTACGATACCTTTTAGCAAATTCCGGTGATGACCTGTCGTATAAGTTTAATCTAAAGAATGGTAAATACACGGTATATACCGGTCTAAATGACCGCTGGTACTCATCGACTAAGGGAAGCAGAAAAGCAGATATTCTCATTAACGGTGAAACAAAAACCAAGGGGTATGTATTTACAAGTGCATATGATGTCCTAAGCTATCAACATGTGAACGTAACCGATGGCAATCTGGATGTGACGGTTCGCAGGGTAGCTGGCTCACCGGATCCGCAAATCAGCTGGATTATGATTGTGGAAGAAGATACAACAGCTCCAGTCATTACAGTTAGGGGTAATAAGGGAAGCTATTCTGTTGATGAGAACATTTCCATCTCCTGCAGCGCAAGCGATGATTTATCTGGAATAGCCTCTGCTGATTGCCCGGCCATTGAAGGTCCTGCCTATGAATATAGTATTGGCGAAAATAAATTTACGGCAAAAGCAACAGATCGTGCAGGAAATACATCGGAAGCTGACATCCAATTTACAGTATCGGTTGATTTTGATAGTTTAAGCCGCCTGACTGAATCGTTTAGTACCGACGAGGCAATCGCGCATTCACTTACAGCCAAACTTGCATCAGCAAAAGATGCTTCTACTAGAGAAAATAAAGAAGCAGTGGCAGGCAAACTTAATGCATATGTGAATGAGCTGTCGGCCCAAAGCGGTAAAGCTCTTACGAAAGAGCAAGCAAATACATTAATCTCTTTATCTAGTAACCTTATATCAAAATAAAATTAAAAGAGACGAACACGTCCTAGTAGTGATGGAACAGAACTAGGGCGTGTTCTCATTGTTTTTTATTTCTGCTTTATGTTTAGGCACTTTTCCAACATATTGTTTTCGAAACTGATGGGGAGATAGATGTTCTAGTTTTTTGAAGATTCTACTGAAATAGGCGGATTGTGTGAAACCGCTGCTTTCTGAAATCCGATCGATACTCCAATCTGTTGATACTAATAATATCTTTGCTTGGTCAATACGAATTTTATTTACATATTCAATCGGAGTACAGCCGAAGGACTGAATCATGCATCTTGCAATATGATTCGGATGAAATCTGAGTGCCCGCCCCAGATCCTCATAAGTAACTTTTTTAGCATAATTTTTCCGTAAATAAACCGCTGCCTTTTCTGCTACCGCGAATGCCGGCAGAGAATTGGCTAGATGCATATGATTGGAAAGTTCCTGCAGTAATTGCTGGAAGAGTATTTGCCGCTGCCATTCTCCCGAATAAATAGACTCATTTTCAGAAGAAATAATTTTTGAACACAGAAGTTCAACTGCCTCCGGATTGGAAAGTTTGCAATACTTTGGAAGTGTGATCCCAAAGGGGCTCTCTGATAAACAGTTCCCGCTGTCTAAACCTGCTCTTTCTTCGTAATGAATTGGTTTTGATATGGTCAAATCCTGCCATCCTTTTTCGGCGATGAAATGAAACCAAAAAAATTCAGTGGCTTCATCACATGGAAAAGTGGAATAATGGTGCCGATCGGGGTAGAGAATCAATGCATTTCCTCTGCCAACCTTATATTTACGATAATCTTCACCCATGAACAATTGTCCTTTTGAGACAACTAATAAATCAAAAACACCAATATTGTTCCGATTTAGATGTGATTGACCGATATCAAAAGTATTTTTACCGGCGGCAAGAAGTGTTGGTAAAGGCGGGGCATACAATTGAAGCATTTGATCTCTCCTCTAATGTTAGGATTGTGCAATTTTTTGTTATGATTTTATATTTTATTCTTTAATAATAACACTATAATTGGTTCATAAATGTTTTTATTTTAATGTATTTATAGTAATGAGGTGTGGGGAGGGGGAAGTGAATCATGCAAAGCATACGATGGGTATGGGGGTATATTAAGGACGTTCGCATTCGATTATTCAGTGGACTTTTTCTGGCATTAGTAGTTTCAGTGTTAAACATGCTGAATCCATATTTTGCAGGAAAAATCGTTGATAAAGTAATTTACGGCCACCAGAGCGGTTTATTATGGCCCTTTTTAGGAGCTATGATAGGGGTAACTGTTATCAAAACGGTCATTCGCTATAATTACCAAATCATGTTCGAAGCAGTTTCACAAAACGTTATATTCAAAATGAGAGATCAATTGTATGACCGGCTTCAAAAATTAGATTTTAGTTTTTTCGATCGAACTAAAACGGGAGATATTATGGCCCGTATGACCGGGGACTTAGAAGCAGTAAGGCATTTTACAGCATGGGCAATTTACATGATCTTTGAAAATCTAACCATCTTACTGATTGCGATTGGGTTTATGTTTTATATTAATCCATTGTTGGCCCTCGCAATGATAGCGGTAACACCGATTATTGGTTTCTTTGCTACTCGTTTATCCTTTACGGTCAAACCGACCTTTACAGAAATCAGGGGACAATTTGCACGGTTAAACTCCGTAGTGCAGGAAAACATTAGCGGAAATCGGGTTGTAAAGGCATTCGCGAAGGAAGATTACGAAATTGAAAAATTTTCAATCGAAAATGAGGCGTTTAAAGAAAAAAGTCTGAATTCTGCAAAAGTTTGGGAAAAGTATTTGCCTGTGCTTGATTCACTTGCCGGGGTATTAACGGTTGTAATGATTCTGGTTGGAGGAATAATGGTCATTCATGGTTCACTGACGTTTGGGGAATTAGTAACCTTCAATTCCTTGATTTGGGCGTTAAATAACCCGATGCGGATGGCTGGATGGCTACTCAATGATGTGCAGAGGTTTATTGCTTCTGCTGAAAAAGTGGAGGACTTGTTAAATACCGAACCAGAAATCACCAATGAAGCTAACCGGACTGCTGTCAGACACATTAACGAGGGTGTTGAGTTTAATCACGTGTGGTTTAGTTATGGAGATGAACAGGTTTTGAAGGATATTAGCTTTAAAGTGCACCCGGGCCAAACAGTGGGGATTATTGGTCCAACCGGAGCTGGTAAATCTACATTGGTAAACCTGTTAAGCCGTTTTTATGATACAACCAGCGGGGAAGTAATCGTGGATGGGCTTAAAGTTAGAGATTGGGATATTTCTAAATTGAGAGATAGTATGGCCATGGTCATGCAGGATATATTCCTATTTTCTGATACGATTGAGGGGAATATTGCGTATGGGAATCCAGATGCTGACTTGGAAATGGTCCAATCTGCTGCAAAAATGGCAGAGGCTCATGATTTTATTACCAATCTTCCAGAAGGTTACGATACCATCATTGGCGAACGAGGGGTAGGTCTTTCAGGCGGTCAAAGGCAAAGGATTGCTTTAGCAAGGGCCATTCTAAAGAACCCATCCGTCTTAGTCCTTGATGACACAACATCAGCTGTTGATATGGAAACAGAGCTTCGCATCCAGCGGACATTAAAGTCATTACTGAAAGGAAAGACCTGTTTTATCATCGCGCATCGGATTTCTTCTGTAAAAGAGGCCGATCTAATTCTTGTCATGGAAAACGGCGAAATCATTGAAAGAGGGAAGCATAAAGAGCTGCTTGCAAAAAAAGGCTATTACTACAAAGTGTTTATGAATCAAAATGGAAATTTTGATGGTCAGCACAATGGTGAGGATGTGATTTATCTCAATGGCGCGCAATAAATTTGATGTGGATGAAGAATTGGAATCACCCTTCAGCTTTGTTCATTTAAAACGATTGTTTACTTATTTAAAGCCGTACAAAAAAAAGATTGTTTTGACCGTTTTGATTATGCTGATTGCCAGTGGAGCCAATCTAATTGGACCCTATTTAATAAAAAGGGCAATCGACGAGAGTATTCCGAACAAGGATGCAGGAAGTTTAGTGGTCCTTTCCTGCATTTACCTTGGTGCCCTGGTGATTACGGGGATATGTATGAAATACAGAATTAGAATGATGTCCGAGATTGGGCAGAGCGTCATCCTCAACATTCGAAAGGACCTGTTTACCCATTTGCAGAAATTGTCCTTTTCCTTTTATGACAGCAGACCGCACGGAAAGATTTTAGTGAGGGTGGTTAACTATGTTAACTCCTTAAGTGATTTATTATCAAATGGTTTAATTAATTTGATAACAGATCTGTTTAGTCTTTTCGTGATTTTCGGTTTCATGTTAGCGATTGATGTAAAGTTAACACTATTGGCGATGATTGGATTTCCTGTCCTTGCTGTCGTCGTTCTTCTTATTAAAAATGCCCAGCGGAAAGCCTGGCAAACATTAAGTAATAAGCAGTCCAACATGAATGCTTATATTCATGAAAGTATCAATGGAATCAAAGTTACTCAGGCCTTTACAAGGGAAGAAGAAAATAAACGAATCTTTAGGGATGTATCGGACAGTTATCGAAGCTCGTGGATGAAAGCAGTTAGAATCCAGTTCCTTCTATGGCCTTCGATTGAGAATATTTCGATTCTCACTACTTCAATCATTTATGTTTTCGGTATCTCCCAAATCGGAGATGGAGTAACTGTCGGTGCTTTGGTTGCGTTTGTTGGGTATATAAGTATGTTTTGGGCTCCTATTGCTAATATTGGAAACTTCTACAATGCGATTATTAATGCAACCGCTTATTTAGAAAGAATTTTTGAAATGATCGATGAACGGCCGGCAATAGAAGATCGTCCGAATGCTGTGGAACTTCCGATTATCAGTGGGAAAGTTGAATTCAAGGATGTAGTCTTTGAATATGAAGAAGGCGAAAGAATCCTTAAAAATGTAAGCTTCTCTGTCAATCCTGGCGAAACAATTGCACTTGTAGGTGCAACAGGATCAGGAAAGACCACAATCGTAAGCTTACTCAGCCGTTTTTATGATGTAACTACCGGAAAAATAGAAATTGATGGTGTTGATATCAGTACAGTAACCATTCCTTCTCTAAGAAAGCAAATGGGCGTCATGCTTCAAGATCCATTTATTTTTTCTGGGACGATTATGGATAATATCCGTTATGGGCGGCTTGATGCTACAGATGAGGAAGTAATCGCGGCGGCGAAGGCGGTCCAGGCCCATCAGTTTATCAGCGGTTTAGCCGATGGGTATCAAACGGAGGTCAACGAACGCGGCACAAGGCTTTCTACTGGTCAAAGACAGTTGATTTCCTTTGCGCGTGCACTCTTAGCGGATCCGAAAATTTTAATTCTGGATGAAGCTACTTCTTCGATTGATACGGAAACTGAGCTGGCGCTGCAAAAGGGCCTTGAGACCTTGCTTGCAGGAAGGACATCTTTTATTATTGCTCACCGCCTTTCAACGATCCAAAATGCAAGCCGTATCCTTGTCATTGATAAAGGCAGAATCATCGAGGAAGGTTCTCATAACGAGCTATTGAACCGCAGAAGTTACTATTGGAACCTGCATCAATCACAGCATCAATCCTTAGAGGTAGGTTGAACAGGAACAATGTGAAGGCTATAGGGAATCTGGAAAAACCAGATTCCTCTTTTTTTAATGGCACTAAAAACGTTAAAGTTGTTTTTTTATAACTAAGCAGAAACCAGCCGCCAAATTTAACAGAGCCTTTAGAATAAAGTTAATGTTCATTTAGGAGATGAGTCCTTGAATATTCTTGATGATAAAAAAATATTAGAATTTAATTCAACGTTATTATTTTCAAGCAAGGAAGAAAAAAACGCATGGTGGAGATCGGTCAGTCAAAATGCCGCTTTCAAACTACTTCTCGATGAAATTAGGGTTGAGGCAAATAGGCTTTTGATAGAAAAAGACCCAGAGCTGCCCTTTTCATTGTTTAAAATTTTTGCTGAATCGGGTTCCAGGCTTGAATACGAAAAAGCTTATTTTGAAAAGAGGAGACGGCTGAATACCTTCGCAATCATGGTTTTGCTCGAACCGACAAACATTGATTATTTAACGGCGTTGGAAAATATCATTTGGTCGATTTGCAATGAGTATAGCTGGTGCCTGCCCGCTCATTTGCAAAATAGTCCGGAAACATCAATACAAGTCAGTTACACTTTAAAAGAAGCCTTTGCGCAAGCCTATTCGATTGACTTGTTTGCAGCTGAAACTGCATTTTCTTTGGCAGAAATATTGAGACTCACAGAGGAATACTTGAATCCAATCATTTGTAAGCGCATTAATGAGGAAGTATTTAAACGAATCCTTCATCCATTTAAGGAAAATCAATTTGGATGGGAAAAACAGACTCATAATTGGGCTGCGGTTTGTGCCGGATCAATAGGGTCAGCAGCGCTGCATTTAATAAAAGACCCAGGGGAACTCGCCTTAATAGTAGAGCGAGTGCTTCCAGCTATGGATTCTTATTTAACAGGTTTCAATGAGGATGGCATTTGCCTGGAGGGGTACGGCTACTGGCAATATGGCTTCGGCTATTATGTCTATTTTGCTGATTTATTAAAAAAACGGACTGCTGGCAAGTTGAACCTGTTTGACTCAGAAAAGGTCCATCAGATTGCCCTCTTTCAACAAAGGTGTTTTCTGAGCCGGAACTTGGTTGTGAACTTTTCAGATGCCCAGCCGACAGCCACCGTTTTTTTAGGTCTGAGTCATTATTTAAGCAAAATTTACAATGATTTTGAGGTCCCAGAACAGGATTTATGCGCGAAGTATACAGAGGATCATTGCAGCCGATGGGCTCCAGCCATTCGCAATCTATTATGGTTTGATGAAACGGCATTATCGACACAAAGGAAGAGCGAAACCTTTTACTCGGAAAAACCTGCATGGTTTATTTCAAGGCATCAATCAGAATCCGGCTGTTTTTCCTTCGCGGCAAAAGGCGGCCATAACGACGAGCCTCATAATCATAATGATATCGGTCATTTTATCCTGCAAGGAAATAATGAAGTGTTCTTAAAGGATTTGGGCGCTGGTTTATACACGAAGGATTACTTTAATGAGAAACGCTATACGTATTTATGCAACGGTTCACAGGGGCATTCTGTTCCTATTATTAATCATCAGTTTCAAAAAGAAGGTCCAGAGCGTTTTGCCAGGATTAGTAATGCTTCACTAGAAGAAAAGGTTGATACCTTTAAATTGGATATGGCAAATGCGTATGAAGTAGAGAGTCTTCAAAAATTATCCCGAACGTTTACTTGGATAAAACGAAAACAGCCTAAGCTCATTTTGGAAGACAACTACACTTTTACAGAACAACCCGATTCTATTATTGAACGATTTATCATACCATCACTTTCCGTAACGAAGGATGGTAAAGGAGTGATCCTTGAGGGACAACACAGGCTCCGAATTTTATATGACAAAACAAAGCTAAGCCTGGCAGTAAGAATACTAGAATTTGAGAATCATTTTGGAAAAACGGAAAATAATAGTGCACTTGATTTTATTGTAATAAATCCAGAAAAGGATTGTAGTGTTAAATTGGCTTTTCAATTTGAATAGAAAGGGTGAAGAAAATGACAGAACAACTAAACTGGGTAAATGAAGCGTGGCAGCAAGTGACACAAAAAATAAACAGAACTAGCAAAACAATAGGAGCCAATTTTCCGCATGCAAGTGAAAACGGGACTTATATTCTTGCGGAACCGCACTGGTGGACAGCTGGTTTTTGGCCTGGATTGCTGTGGCTGGTGTATCGGGATACGAAAGATGCAGCATTAAAGCAGCTGGCAGTGGAGTGTGAGGCCAAGTTGGACGCTGTTCAAAATGAGTATTACCGGCTCGATCATGATATGGGGTTTATGTGGACTCTTACCAGTGTTGCCCACTATAAGCTCTTAGGAAATGAGGATTCCAAACGTCGGGCACTCTTGGCTGCCAATCTCCTCATGGGAAGATTTAATGTAAATGGAAATTTTATCAGAGCTTGGAATCCATGGACAGAGGGCGAAGACAATAGCGGGATAGCGATTATTGATTGCATGATGAATTTGCCGCTATTGTACTGGGCCAGTGAAGAAACAGGTGATCCAAGGTTTAAGAGTGTTGCCAAAAGGCATGCTGATACGGTAGTGGAGCATTTCATCCGGAATGATGGCAGTGTTCATCATATTGTCCGTTTTGATCCTGAAAGCGGGAATAAGGTTGAGGCTTTGGGAGGACAAGGCTATGGACCGGAATCTGCATGGTCAAGAGGAACCGCCTGGGCGATTTATGGTCTGACATTGTGCTACCACTATACTGGAGAAGCAAAATACTTAGATAATGCCAAGCGGGTAGCCCATTTCTTTATCTCCCATCTTCCAGAGGATTTTGTTCCTGATTGGGATTTCCGCCTTCCTGCAGAAGTCGATTCTCCAAAGGATTCTTCTGCCGGTGCGATTGCCGCGTCGGGTCTCTTGTTATTGGCAACTGAGGTAACAGCGGCAGAAGCACCTGTTTACAAACAGGCTGGGGAGAAAATACTCGAATCCCTTTATAGGAATTATGGTAATTGGGATGGTTCGGAGGAGGAAGGGTTAATCCTGCATGGGACAAGCCATTTTCCTGAAGGAAAATATACAGATAACCCACTGATTTATGGGGATTACTATTTTGTTGAAGGTCTTGCTAGATTAAAAGGTTACAAGGAATTATTTTGGTAGAATAATCGGCCAGCACGGGACCACTTGTCATTAAAAGGAGCTATAGTATATGTTAAAACTCGACTTACCTATTCAAAAGAATCCTCTCCAAACAAGACGAGATTTTATTGATGCCGTTAATCAAGTGATAAACCCATTAAAGCCTTACTACAGCAAGGGAAGAGCCCTTTTGGAAATTGGTAGTACAGGTGCCGGTTACTCTGATTCAATTGCTGGAATGGAGGGGTTCTCAAGGGTGCTTTGGGGCCTCGTTCCACTATTGGCTGGAGGAGAAGAATCGGAAATCTGGGATGATTGTCTGCAAGGAATCAAGAATGGTACAAACCCTTCCCATGAGGAATACTGGGGAGAAATTACCGACTTCCATCAAAAGGCCGTCGAAATGGCGGCATTTGGCTATTGCTTAGCACTAACACCTGAAAAAGTCTGGGAACCGCTGAATAATCAAGAAAAAGGAAATCTATATAGTTGGCTCAATCAAATTAATCAAATCAACGTATATGACTGTAATTGGCTGTTTTTTCCTGTACTTGTGAACCTTGGTTTTAAAAGAGTGGGATTGCCTTATGATCAGGAAAAGGTAAAGGAAAACCTTGACCGAATTGATCAATTTTATTTAGGAGAAGGATGGTATGCGGACGGAAAGGAAGCGCATTGTGACTATTACGGTCCATTTGCGATCCATTTTTACAGTCTTCTATATTCAGCACTGATGGGTGAAGAAGATCCAATTAGGGCAGTGCATTATAAAAGCAGAGCCGAGTCTTACGCTAAAGACTTTATCTATTGGTTTAGTAGTGATGGTTCTGCCCTTCCATATGGAAGAAGCTTAACCTATAGATTTGCCCAATCTGCTTTTTGGAGTGCGCTCGTATATGCTGGAGCGGAGCCGTTTCCTCTAGGAGTAATGAAGGGACTGATCTTAAGGAACCTTCGTTGGTGGTTTAGTCAGCCAATTTTTGATTCTAATGGTTTGTTGACCATCGGCTACCGATATCCTAATTTGATTATGGCCGAGAATTATAATTCACCAGGCTCTCCATATTGGGCCCTGAAGACTTTTTTACCCCTGGCGTTAACAGAAAATCACCCTTTTTGGCAAGCGGAGGAGCTGCCGCTGCCAGTTTTAAAGCAGAAGGTGGTGCAGCCAGTTCCACGCTTTATCATGTGCAGACAGGAAGACAAAGATCATATTGTTGCGTTTAATGCGGGATACCAGCATACGAATGACCACTCACATACTGCGGCCAAATATGAAAAATTTGTTTACTCCAATGTATTTGGTTTTAGTGTTTCAAAAGCAGAGTGGGGGCTTGGGCAAAGTGCATTTGATTCAATGCTGGCTGTAAGCGAGGGTGATAATATCTTTAGAGGTAAAAGAAAGTGTGAAGAATATACTATTGATGAAAACGTGATTTATACAAAATGGAAACCGTGGGAGGATGTTGTGATCCGAACCTGGATTGTGGCAGGGGCGCCGTGGCACATCCGCATCCATTGTATTGAGACAAGTAGAGGCCTTGATGTTGCGGACGGTGGATTCGCCCTAGGCCTAGAACATAACTCATTTATAGATCAAAAAATGGAAGTATTGGCGAATAAGCAAGAAAGCTTGGCCATATTACCGTGGGGAGCAAGCGGCATCAAAAGTATCTTTGGAAACGGGCAGGCGGAGGTGGTCTATCCAAATGCAAATACGAATTTGATGAATGCCCGGACAATCATTCCGTCAGTAAAGACAAGCTTTAAGCCAGGTAAGCATTGTCTGGTAAATGCTGTGTTTGGGGAACCGAGCGGTAAGAACGCTATTAATCTATGGGGCAATGTACCACATGTTGTGGTTACGGATGGAGAAATTATTATTGGAGAGGGACTTGAGAAAATTACTATTCCAATAGGTAAGGAAGATTAGCAAGAAAGAGCCTTGGTATACAGGCTCTTTTCTTGTGTAAAAGTAGCTTTGGCGATCTAGATTTAAGTTCGAGGCAGAGGGGCTGTAATCTAAAGTACTCTAGGAAGGGTTGACCACTTTAAGAAAAACAAGTAAAATACAAGTAAAATGTTTTACTTTAATACATGTGACATACCATTGATAAATAAGTGAAATTAATACTTTTAAAATTTTATGTAAACGATAACAGAAGTGGAGGTGAATAGAATGGCGACAATTAAAGATATTGCCGAAGAGTCCGGTTTTTCAATCTCAACGGTATCACGTGTCTTAAACAATGATCAAAGCCTTTCTGTTCCGGATGAAACAAGGGAAAAAATATATGAAATTGCTGAAAAACTAAACTATCGTAAGAAAACGGTAAGGCTCCTAGTAAAGAATATTGCCTTTTTGTATTGGTTAACAGATATTGAAGAATTAGAAGATGTCTATTTTAAGACGATGAGAATCGAAATTGAAAAGTGGGCAAGTAAATATAATATCGAGCTAACCACTTATAAAATAAGCGATGGAATCGAGAAAATCCCTGATACAATTGAAGGCTTTATCGCCGTAGGGATGTTTTCAGACAAAGAGTTAGCCTACTTGAGAAAGATTACGACAAAGGGTGTTTTTCTCGATACAACACCAGACCCGAATCATTATGATTCCGTCCGGCCTGATTTAGTGCAAATGACAAGAAGAACGGTGGACTTTTTAATCGAAAAAGGTCATTCCGATATTGGTTTAATTGGCGGTACCTATCATAACCCCAATACAGACCAAGATGAAATGGATATACGTGAACAGACGTTTCGTTCGTATATGGCAGAGAAGGGGTTATTAAAGGAGCAATTTATTTTCTGTCAGAGAGGATTTTCTGTAGAAACGGGTTATCGGATGATGACACACGCTATAAAAAAACTCGGGGATGGGTTACCAACCGCCTTCTTTATTGCAGCAGATCCGATTGCTGTCGGCTGTCTGCAAGCATTAAATGAAAATGGAATCGCTATTCCTAATCGTGTAAGCATTATTAGTGTTAACAATATTAGTGTGGCGAAATATGTATCACCTCCATTGACGACCTTTCATATTGATTTGAAGGAAATATGTAAAAACGCTATCGAATTGCTTCTAGAGCAAGTCTTGGAGAAACGTAAAATCGTAAAAACTTTATACTTAGGATCGGAACTAATAGTCAGAAAGAGTACTAATTAGAAAGCAGTAAAACTACTGCTTTTCTTTTTTTTTGTTATTTTCGTAAAAAAATTCACTTAATCTAGTAAAAAAGTTGTTTACATATTTTCCTATGAGTGATATATTATTTCTTGTAAAACGCTTTCACTTAATTGACTTGAAAGGACGAATAATATGAAGAATTTTAAGAAATACGCTGGAATTGTTAGCGGACTTGCATTAAGTTTCTCTTTAGTTGCTTGTGGACCACAGGATAGCGGTAAGTCAACCTCAGATACTTCCAAGAGTGACAATAAAACCAACCAGCTATTAGTTTGGGAGGATCAACAGAAGGCAGATGGTATCAAAGATGCCGTTGCTCAATTTGAAAAAGATCATAATGTAAAAATTAAAGTCGTTGAAAAGCCGTATGCGAAACAAATTGAAGGCCTGCGTTTAGATGGTCCAGCTGGGACTGGCCCTGATGTATTAACTATGCCTGGTGATCAAATTGGCACAGCTGTAACAGAAGGATTGATTAAAGAATTAAACGTAGGTGACGATGTTCAATCAATCTATACCGATGTTGCGATGCAATCACAAAAAGTGGACGGTAAGGTTTACGGCCTTCCAAAAGCAGTCGAAACAACCATGCTTTACTATAATAAAGACCTAATTGCAGAAAAAGATCTGCCAAAAACCCTCAATGAATGGTACGAGTATGATAAGAAAGTAACAAAAGGCGGCAATTATGGATTCTTAGCCCTATTTGACCAAATTTATTATGCTCAAAGTGTGATGAGTGGTTATGGCGGCTATATCTTTAATAAAGATGACAAAGGAAATTATGATCCAGCTAACATTGGCATCAATAACGCAGGTGCTGTACAGGGTGCAGAAATTATTCAAAAGTTCTATAAAGAAAAATTATTCCCTGCCGGTATTATCGGAGCGCAAGGTATTAATGTATTAGAATCATTATTTACATCTGGAAAAGCCGCGGCAATCATTTCTGGTCCTTGGAATATCGAACCATTCACTAAAGCGGGCGTGAATTATGGTGTAGCGAAACTTCCAGCATTAGATAATGGTAAAAATATGAGCGCATTTGTTGGTGTAAAAAGCTATAACGTAAGTGCTTATTCGAAAAATGCTGACATGGCCCAACAGCTGGTTGAATTCTTAGCTAACAAGGATAATTCGAAGAAACGTTTCGAAATTACAAAAGAAGTTCCTGCTGTTAAAGATTTAGCTAATGACCCAGTAGTAACGGAGAGTGATGCCGCAAAAGCGGTAGCTGAGCAATCTCAATTCTCAGAATTAACACCAAATATTCCTGAGATGAACGAAGTTTGGACTCCTGCTGATGCAGCATTACAAACCATTGCAACTGGAAAGGCACAGCCAAAAGCAGCTTTAAATCAAGCAGCTGAAACCATTAAAGGACAAATTAAAGCAAAACACAGCAAATAATTAGGTATAAGGATGGTGTCAAACGCCAAATGATGTTTGACACCATTTGTTTTCTAAATACCGCATCCATAAGAGGTGAAAAACTATGCAGCATCGTAAAGCAGCTCTAGTACTTTCTGTCATTCCTGGCCTTGGCCAACTGTACAATAAGCAATGGGTTAAAGGGTTAGTGTTCCTTATCTTAGGGGTATCGTTCATTGCGGTGTTTAAAGATCTATTAAATATGGGTTTTTGGGGTTTATTGACACTGGGGACGGAAGTGCCGCGTGATAACTCGATTTTCCTATTAGCTGAAGGGATTATTGCCCTTATTGTGACCGCGTTTGGACTTGCCGTTTATTACGCAAATTTCCGAGATGCCTATAAAAATGGCAAAATGCGTGACGGAAATATGGAACCAACTTCTCTTAGGGAAGATTATCATAATTTAATTTCACAAGGTTATCCATATGTCATTAGTGGACCTTCACTGTTTATTTTAATCTTCGCAGTTGTCTTTCCGATTTTATTCAGTTTTGCTCTAGCTTTTACGAATTATGATTTATACCATTCACCACCTGCGCACTTAGCTGATTGGGTTGGTTTAAACACTTTTAAGCAAATATTTACCGTAGATATTTGGCGTTCCACATTTTTTGATGTTTTAAGCTGGACCGTCATCTGGACGCTAGTTGCTTCAACTGTTCAAGTAGCTCTTGGTATTTTCTTGGCAGTCCTAGTAAATCAAAAGGACCTTAAATTTAAAAGGCTTTATCGTACGATCTTAGTTTTACCTTGGGCAGTACCAGGGTTTGTTACGATTTTAATCTTTGCTGGTCTGTTTAACGACAGCTTTGGGGCAATTAATAACACGATTTTAGCAGCGTTTGGAATCGATCCAATTCCTTGGATGACCGATGCGGGCTGGTCCAAATTAGCGCTTATTCTGATGCAGGGCTGGCTTGGATTCCCTTATATTTTTATCGTGACAACAGGCGTTCTTCAGTCGATTCCTGATGATCTTTATGAAGCAGCCACAATTGATGGAGCTTCCATCTTTGCGAAATTTAGACATATCACTATGCCAATGATTCTACTTGCAATGGCACCAATTATTATTACTCAATATACGTTTAACTTTAATAACTTCAACATTATTTATCTGTTTAACGGCGGCGGACCAGCTGTTCCGGGATCAAATGCCGGCGGCACCGATATATTAGTATCTTGGATTTACAAATTGACCATGCAATCAAGTCAATACTCACTTGCAGCAGCCTTAACTATTTTATTATCTGTATTTGTCATTGCGATTGCTTTATGGCAGTTCAGAAGAACAAATTCATTTAAGGAGGGGGCTTAATAATGCTGACAGGAATGAAGAGCAATCGATTCTTTCGTCTCCTTAGTTCACATGTCATCTTAATTCTAATGGCGGTAATTATTATTTACCCCTTACTTTGGACAGTAGGGGCAAGTTTTAATCCTGGTAACAGTTTAGTTAGTAATTCAATTATCCCTAAAAATCCAACCTTGGATCATTATAAAGAATTGTTTGCTGGAAAAGAAAGTCTGCAATATGGACGCTGGTATTTGAACTCTCTTAAAATCAGTATTTTTACGATGATCGGTTCGGTTATCAGCGTGTCCTTTACGGCTTATGCCTTTTCGCGTTTCCGCTTTAAAGGAAGAAAGAATGCCCTAACTTTGTTTTTGCTGCTACAGATGATTCCGCAATTTTCAGCGCTAATTGCTCTGTTCGTACTAGCACAGCTTCTTGGTATGATGAACAGCCACTGGCTGTTAATCCTTCTGTATATTGGCGGTACGATTCCAATGAATACCTATTTGATGAAAGGGTATATGGATTCCATTCCGATGGATCTAGATGAAAGTGCCAAAATCGATGGTGCAAGCAATACAAGAATCTTCTTGCAAATTATCATGCCACTATCAAGACCAATGCTAGCGGTCGTTGCGATGAATGGATTTACGGGACCACTTGGGGATTTCGTTATGTCCTCAACCATCTTGAGAACACCTGAATCCTACACATTGCCAATTGGACTATACAATTTAGTCAATGAAGTAATGGGGGCAAGTTACACAACCTTTGCTGCAGGGGCTATTCTCATCAGTATACCAATTGCTGTCGCCTTCCTGTTATTGCAAAAGCACTTTGTTTCAGGCTTAACGGCTGGTGGAACAAAAGGTTAATGGAACAACATGAATTGATAAATGGTAGAAGGAGATTATTATGAAAAATCATGAAAAGACCTATACAACGAAAGCAAACTTCATGCTTCATGGTGGAGACTATAACCCGGATCAATGGTTAGATCGGCCTGATATTTTAGCAGACGATATCAAATTAATGCAGCTTGCACATACAAATACGTTCTCTGTCGGCATCTTTGCTTGGGCAGCGTTGGAGCCGGAAGAGGGAGTTTACAACTTTGAGTGGTTAGATGAGATTTTCAACAACATTCATGGTATGGACGGACGGGTTATTTTAGCTACTCCAAGCGGGGCACGTCCTGCATGGATGTCACAAAAATATCCAGAAGTTCTGCGTGTAAATGGTGCGCGGGTAAAGCAATTGCATGGAGGAAGACATAATCATTGTTTTACTTCAGAGGTTTATCGTGAAAAAACACAGAAGATCAATCGATTGCTCGCAGAACGATACGGAAACCACCCAGCTTTATTAATGTGGCATATTTCTAACGAGTACGGCGGTGAATGTCATTGTGAAAAGTGTCAGCATGCTTTTAGAAGCTGGCTTAAAGAAAAATACGATAACGATCTTAAAGCACTGAATGATGCTTGGTGGGGGCCGTTTTGGAGTCATACCTTTACGGATTGGTCACAAATTGAATCGCCATCACCAATCGGAGAAAATATGGTTCACGGCTTAAACCTTGATTGGCGCCGGTTTGTTACGGACCAAACGATTTCATTCTTTGAAAATGAGATTGTTCCGATAAAAGAATTGACACCAGATATTCCGATTACCACAAACTTTATGGCAGATACGCATGAACTTATTCCATTCCAGGCCTTGGACTATAGCAAGTTTGCGAAACATCTCGATGTGATTAGCTGGGATGCCTACCCTGCATGGCACAATGACTGGGAAAGCACCGCTGATTTAGCGATGAAGGTTGGCTTTATCGATGACCTATACCGCAGTTTAAAACAACAGCCATTTTTATTAATGGAATCTACCCCAAGCGCTGTCAATTGGCATACTGTCAATAAAGCAAAACGCCCGGGAATGCACCTGCTTGCGTCAATGCAAATGGTTGCCCATGGATCTGATAGCGTGATGTATTTCCAATGGCGGAAATCGCGCGGATCGTCGGAAAAGTTCCATGGTGCGGTTGTTGACCATGACAATAGTTCGGAAAACCGTGTGTTTAAAGAAGTAGCGCTGGTTGGTCAAACATTAGAAAAGCTGTCTGATGTGGTTGGAACCAATCGTCCGGCTGATGTGGCAATCCTGTATGATTGGGAAAGCAACTGGGCTTTAAATGATGCCCAAGGGTTTGGATTGGAGACCAAGCGTTATCCACAAACATTACAACAGCATTATAAGACCTTCTGGGAAAAAGATATCCCTGTTGATGTGATTACGAAAGAACAAGATTTTTCTTCCTATAAACTTTTGATTGTTCCGATGCTTTATTTAGTAAGTGAAGAAACCATTGCCCGATTAAAGACATTTGTTGCAAATGGCGGCAGATTAGTTATGACCTATATCAGTGGACTTGTTAATGAACATGATCTAACGTATTTGGGCGGCTGGCACAAAGATTTGCAAGAGATGTTTGGGATGAAGCCGGTTGAAACCGATACATTATATCCAAGCGATAAAAACTATGTAAGCTATCGCAATCAGTCATATGAACTGAAAGACTATGCTACTGTTATTGAGCTAGCTGCTGCAAAGACAGAGGGTCAATATGAACAAGACTTTTATGCCAATACTCCAGCGGTAACGAGCCATGAATATGAAAAAGGAAAAACCTACTATATTGGCGGTCGGTTAGAAGATGCCTTCCATCGTGAATTTTACCAGGAATTAATCAATGAATTAGCACTTCAGCCAGTTGTTTCTGTAAAACATGAAATGGGTGTTTCGGTGCAAGTTAGACAAGCGCCTGAACAAGATTATATCTTTATCATGAATTTTACCGAAGAAAAGCAGCCGATCGTCATTGAGGATCATCTAAAAGATTTAGTTACCAGTGCTGAGCTGACGGGTGAGTTTACATTGGAAAAATATGAGGTTCGTATTTTAGAAAAAGCTAGAAATCATACTAGGTGATGATGAGCCGGGTTCTTCCCGCTCAGATTTATCCTAACTGTAGAAAACATCCATTCTGATCGTGTGAGTGGATGTCTTTTCTGTAGTTTGATAGTTTTACAATCTATTGGAACCGCTTCCTTGATGATTTAGCAATAGTGTTGCTATTTTCATAAAAACAAATGAGAGGGTGGGAGAATTTGAGAAGAACAGTCAAACCGTTTGTGATTCTATTAACTGTTGTGATGGTGTTTAGTACACTTCTGTTCAATAGTCACATTAGTTTTGCGGCAGATTCACAGACTCCAAACGTAAAGAATGGAGGATTTGAAAGCGATTTTTGGAGTGATGGTTCATGGAATATTGACACAACCAATTGGGAGAATTTCGATATTAGCCAATTTGCTTATACAAATGACCCTTGGATGACGAAAGATGAAGGAGATCATGCATTTAAATATTGGATCAAAGATACTGCAACAGGGAATCCATCCTTTACTATACAACAAACGATTCCAAATCTTCCAGCCGGAAGCTATGAGTTATCGGTAAAATCGATGGGTGGAGCAGCTTCTGAAGCAGGAAGTATTAAACTTTTTGCAGGCACAAATTCGATCAATGCTGTTGCGACAACAGGTTACAATAATTGGGGAAAAATTACCTTGAGATTCAATTTAAACGAAGACACGTCTAATTTAAAAATTGGTGCAGTAGTTTCCGGAGCACCAAAGGCATGGGGATATTTAGATAGCTTTAATTTAACCTCTCTCAATAGTGGAAATGTTCCCCAACCTGTTAATGCTGATATTTTTGTAAAAAAAGTAGATGGAATCAATAAGGATTTCATTAAAGGTGTCGACGTCTCTAGTGTTATTTCTTTAGAAGACAGCGGAGTTAAATTTTATAATACGGACGGAGAAGTGCAGGACATTTTTAAAACCTTGCACGATGCTGGAGTTAATTACATTCGGGTCCGTGTCTGGAATAATCCTTACGATTCACAAGGAAATGGCTATGGCGGCGGAAATAACGATTTAGCTAAGGCAGTTGAAATTGGCAAACGAGCAACTGCTAACGGAATGAAGCTGTTAGTAGACTTCCATTATTCCGATTTCTGGGCAGACCCAGCTAAACAACAGGTACCAAAAGCATGGGCAAACTTAAGTTTTGATGATAAGAAAACAGCTTTATATAACTATACTAAAAAAAGCCTGGAGACCATGAAGGCTGCGGGAATAAATATTGGTATGGTTCAAGTTGGCAATGAAACGAATGGAGGAGTTGCCGGTGAAAAGGATTGGACGAAAATTAGTTCTTTATTTAATGAAGGAAGTAAAGCGGTAAGAGCAGTTGATCCGAATATCTTAGTGGCTGTTCATTTTACGAATCCTGAAACAGCGGGAAGGTATGCTTCCTATGCTGAAACACTTGCTAAAAATAACGTAGATTATGATGTATTTGCCAGCTCATATTATCCATTCTGGCATGGTACATTAAGTAATTTGACATCAGTTTTAAAAAATGTTGCTGACACGTATGGCAAAAAGGTGATGGTGGCTGAAACATCTTATGCTTATACCGCAGCAGATGGAGATGGACACGGAAATACGGCACCAAAGGATGCTGGTCAAACGTTAAATTATCCAATTACAGTCCAAGGCCAAGCCAATTCTGTGAGGGATGTCATTCAAGCGGTTGCTAATGTTGGTGAAGCTGGGATCGGTGTATTTTATTGGGAACCAGCGTGGATACCGGTCGGGACTCCACAAGAGTTAACGCGAAATAAACAGCTTTGGGAACAATATGGATCCGGTTGGGCGGCTAGTTATTCTAAGGAATACGATCCAGCCGATGCTGGTGTTTGGTACGGCGGCAGTGCTGTTGACAATCAGGCTATGTTTGATTTTACTGGACATCCGCTTGCTTCTTTAAATGTCTTTAACTATGTTGATACTGGTGCGGTTGCCCCGTTGGCTATTGACGAAATTAAGGATATTTCCGTTAGTGCTGTACAAGGCGACACAATCACTTTACCAAAAACCGTTGTGGTTACTTATAATGATGGAAGCACTGGGACGGTTTCAGTTACATGGGATCACGACGCACTTACCGCTGCTATCAAAAGTGGAACAGGTAATTATCTGATTAATGGTATTGTTGAAGGTGGAGCCACGGTTAAGGCACATCTTCAAATCAAAGCAGAAAACTTTGTATTGAACCCAAGTTTTGAAAATAGTAATCGAACGATGTGGAAAATTATTTATCAAAATGGAACTGCAGCACACACCGATTATCAGCAAAAAGCTTCAGATGCCAAAACAGGCAATTATTCGTTGCACTTTTACTCGGCTGCTGGAGTCGATTTTAGAGTAGAACAGACGATTTCAGGCTTAAGGCCGGGATACTATAATCTTTCTATGTTTCTACAAGGTGGGGACGCCGTAAATCCAGTAATGAATCTCTATGCCAAAACGGGCGATAAAGAAATAAAAGTCAATACAGGTGTAAATGGCTGGGTAAATTGGAGTAATCCTGAAATCCCAAATATTCTTGTTAAAGATGGAACCATAACAATTGGAGCAAGTATAAAAGCTAATGGCGGTGCATGGGGAAGTTTAGATGATTTCTATTTATATCGGTCAAATGATCAAGATACGCAGGCTCCTGTAACTAATGCGAATCTTTCAGGCCAAGCTGTTAATGGCTGGTATAATCAGAATGTGAATGTGAGTTTAAATGGTACTGATGATCAATCGGGACTGGCAGCAACAGAATATAAAGTTAATGATGGTAATTGGCAAACGTATAGCGGACCATTTGATGTGACAACAGAAGGGGGAAATATTATTCAATACCGAAGCACAGATCAAGTGGGGAATGTCGAAAAGGCACAATCTGTAACAGTGAAAATTGATAAAACCGCTCCGACATTGAATGTTTCTTTTAACCCTAGCATTCTATTCGACCGAAACCATACGATGATTCCCATTAAGGCATCGGTTGTTGGTGATGATGTTCAATCTGGGCTTAACAGGATTGAATTAGTATCGATTAAAAGTAATCAGTTAGATAATGGAATTGGCGATGGAAATACAGTCAATGATATTCAGGAAGTGGATTTTGGAACCTTTGATACTGATTTTCTGCTGAGAGCAGAGAGAAGTGGAAATGTTGACAGAGTATATACGGTAACCTATAAGGTTTGGGATAATGCTGGAAATTCCGCCGCTCAATCCAATCTGATTATGGTAAAACATGATAATTCGAAAAAATGAGGTATTCTTCCAGTTTAAACGGATCGTATGTGGTTAAGAAACAACTTAACAAGTGAATAAATAAAAAAACGGCGCATGAAGGTAACGGTTCATGCGCCGTTTTTTTATTTTTAGTAATATTTTAGTAAAAATTATTGATTTATTTTACTTTGGTAAGTAAAATAAAAGGTAAGAATCGTAGTAAGTTTTAAGGAAATGAAAAGGATTACATGGATGGAGGAAGATAAAATGACAATCTCAACACTTGATTCTATATTCCAAACTATTTTTAATAAGGCACCGGAAAAATCATTCTTTGCACCAGGGCGGATTAATTTGATTGGTGAACATACCGACTATAATGGCGGCCATGTTTTTCCATGTGCGATTACGTACGGGACCTATGCGGTTGCCAAAAGGCGGGATGACCAGCTTGTTCGTTTCTATTCAGTTAACTTTCCAGACAAAGGTGTCATTGAATTTACGTTAGAACAACTCGAATACAATAAAGATCACAATTGGGCTAACTATCCAAAGGGAATGCTTCGGTACATTTCAGAGGCGGGATATCAAATTCCAACTGGCTTTGAGTGTGTGATTGAAGGAAATATCCCGAATGGTGCTGGTTTATCATCATCTGCTTCAATTGAGTTGTTAACAGGAGTTCTTGTCGCAGGACTGTTTGGTTTAGAGATTCCTCGTCTTGATCTGATTAAAATTGGCAAGCAGGTTGAAAATCAGTTTATTGGTGTTAATAGTGGAATTATGGACCAGTTTGCAATTGGTATGGGCAAGAAGGATGCAGGGATTTTACTTGATTGCCAGACCCTGAAATACGAATACGCACCGATTCAGTTAGAAAATCACAAAATTATCATTATGAATACCAACAAGCGCCGGGAGTTAGCAGACTCAAAATACAATGAGCGCCGAGGCGAATGTGAAGAAGCGTTAAAACAGTTGCAGCAAAAGCTTCCAATTGAAGCGCTTGGACAGCTTTCCGAAGCGGAATTTGATGAAAATCAGTTTTTAATTACCAATGAAATTGTTCGGAAACGGGCAAAGCATGCGGTCTATGAAAATATTAGAACCTTGCGTGCGCTCGAAGAACTAAAGGCTGGAAACTTAGAGACTTTCGGTCAATTGATTAACCAATCACATATCTCGTTGAGAGACGATTATGAAGTAACAGGGATTGAACTTGACAGTTTAGTAGAAGCAGCTTGGAAACAACCGGGTGTCCTCGGGGCACGGATGACTGGAGCAGGCTTTGGCGGCTGTGCGATTGCCATTGTTGAAAATGAACAGGTAGAAAGCTTTATTGCAAATGTGGGAGCGGCATATGCTGACAAGATTGGATATGATGCAGATTTTTATGTAGCTAGCATTGGTGATGGAGCAAAAGAACTATAATAGTAAAGGCTTGGAACGAGCAGGAGCATCAACCAAAAGTTATCAAATTTAGGTGGGGATCAATTATGATTTTTCAATTAGTCCAGCAATTAGTTGAACAGGCGCTTGCTACTCAATTAATTGAGCGTGAAGACGAAATATATGCAAGAAACCAAGTACTCGCACTGCTGCAATTAGAGGAGTATAAGGAAGTTGAACTGGAGGAAAATATCCTAGAGATTCCTGACTTACTTGAAAAGATCGTTGATTATGCAGTGGAGCAGGGAATCGTTGAAGATATCTTTGATCGTAAGGATATTTTTTCAAGTAACATGATGAATTGCTTTATCGCCCGGCCATCGAGTGT
Source organism: Neobacillus drentensis (assembly GCF_021560175.1). Lineage (GTDB taxonomy): Bacteria > Bacillota > Bacilli > Bacillales > Cytobacillaceae > Neobacillus > Neobacillus drentensis_A. The sequence goes on from NZ_CP091110.1 coordinate 552,475, forward strand.
GAACACTCAGTTTTATGAAAAGTATCTAGAAAATCCCAAGCAGGCGACGGAATACTTTTATAAGTTAAGTAAAAACAGTAATTACATTCAGATGAAGCGAATCCGCCAAAATATTGAATACAAGGCTAAGACAGAATATGGTGAGTTAGACATTACCATTAATCTATCAAAGCCGGAGAAGGATCCAAAAAGTATTGCAGCCGAGAAGCTGGCGAAAAAGTCCAGCTATCCTAAATGTTTGCTTTGTATCGAAAACGAAGGGTATGCTGGAAGAATCGGCCACCCTGCTCGTTCGAACCATCGGATGATTCGAGTGAATTTAACGGATGAGAATTGGTATTTACAATACTCGCCATACGTCTATTATAATGAACATTGCATTGTGTTAGCGGAAAACCATACGGACATGAAGATCAGTCCTCTCACGTTTAAACGGCTTTTGGAGTTTGTTGAGCAATTCCCTCATTATTTCTTAGGATCTAATGCGGATCTTCCGATTGTTGGGGGCTCTATTTTATCTCATGAGCATTATCAAGGCGGAAACTATCAATTTGCGATGGCCAAGGCAGGTGTTGATTGGAGATTTACCATCGACGGATTTCCGAATGTGGAAGGTTCAATTGTTAAATGGCCAATGTCGGTGATCCGTTTACGGTCAGCAGATACCCGTTCATTGGTGGAAGCTGGAGCCCATATTTTTGAAAAATGGAAAGGCTACAGTGATGAAGCTCTTGATATTTTAGCCTGGACGGATGAAACACCGCATAATACAATTACCCCGATTGCCCGTAAAAATGGTGAGTTGTTTGAGCTAGATTTGGTTCTTCGTAATAACCGGACGAATGAAGAACATCCACTAGGCATTTTCCACCCGCATGCAGATGTTCATCATATCAAGAAGGAAAACATTGGGCTGATTGAAGTAATGGGATTGGCTGTCCTCCCTGCGCGCCTTAAGGGAGAACTGGAAGAGGTAGAAAACTTCCTGCTTGGTAAAACGGATACGGTGGCTGACTATCATCATGATTGGGCAATTGAATTAAAGGACCGTTATGGAACGTCTGTTGACGAAACCAATGTGGAAACGCTGGTAAGAATAGAAACAGGCAAAAAGTTTTTACGAGTATTAGAAGATGCGGGTGTGTTTAAGCGGAATGAAAAGGGAGAGGCAGGATTCCGCCGCTTTATCGATACATTATAATTTTTTCTATATTGAAAAAAAGGAAGTGGAATAGCAATGAAAATGAGTGAGCAGCTTTTTGGCAATTATGCTGGAGCGGATGTGGTAGAGTACACGTTAAGCAATGATTCCGGCATGACCATCGCTTGTTTGAATTATGGCTGTGTGATTACGAAAGTCCTTGTTCCTGACCGGAATGGGAACGTAGAAAATGTAGTCCTAGGTTTTGATAACTTTGAAGATTATCCAAAATGGTCACCGTTTTTCGGTGCTGTTTGCGGACGTGTGGCGGGAAGAATTAAAGGTGCAAGCTTTGAACTGGATGGAAACGAATATACGCTTGAACAAAATGATGGTCTGAATCATCTTCATGGTGGTGTAAAAGGATTTGACTCAGTCATTTGGAAAACGGAAAAAATTGAGGCTGATGACGCTGTTGGTTTGGCATTCTTTTATACTAGTCCAGATGGGGAAGAAGGCTACCCAGGAAATCTAGAAACAAAAGTAACCTACTTGTTAACAAATGAGAATGAACTGAAAGTAAGTTATGAAGCAAGAACAGACAAAAAAACCTTAGTTAACTTAACGAATCATTCCTATTTTAACTTAAGCGGAAATAATAAGCGGAATTGTTCGGAACATGTACTCCAATTGGATAGTGACCGATACGTAGAATTGGCTTCGGATCTTATGCCCACAGGGGAGATGCCGGTGTCAGTGAATACACCGTTTGATTTTACTAACGGAAGAAAATTAAAGGATGGCATCGAGTCTTCCTTTCCGCAAAATGTCTTGGTTGGAAAAGGGTACGACCACCCGCTTGTTTTCTCAAAAGAAGGGGAAAATCAGATTGTCCTAAGTGAGGAAGAGAGCGGACGGGTTCTTGAGATTACGACCGACCAGCCTTGCGTTGTTCTGTATACGTCCAATATGTTAGATGGGGATTTTGAGATTTCGGGTGTAAAGGCTGGAAACTATCTAGGTGTCTGCTTAGAGACCCAAGGGCTGCCAGATGCCATCCATCATTCGAACTTTCCATCCGTCACTTTAAATCCAGAGGATGTATACCGTGCGGCGACCACGTATCGTTTCTTCAACAAGATGTTAGGTGATTGATTTATGGCTACGATAAAAGATATTGCCCAGTTAGCGGGTGTTTCGATCGCAACGGTATCACGTGTGCTGAATTATGATACGACACTTTCTGTCAGCGATGAAACAAAAAAGAAAATTTTTGAGGCGGCTGAGGAACTCTCTTATAAGAAGAAACCGGCTCGGAAACAAGATTCTGGTAAAATTGCTGTCCTGCAGTGGTATACCGAAAAGGAAGAACTAGAAGATCTTTATTATATGTCGATACGGTTAGGCGTTGAAAATCGCTGTCGTCATCATGGTCTCCAGCTTGTTAAGTATTTTCAGGATAACTATGAAGAATTAAAAGAAGATGATGGACTACAAGGGCTGATCGCGATTGGTAAGTTTAGCCGTAAACAGGTGAGCGAATTGCGTTTGATTACTAAGAATATTGTGTTTGTCGACACCTCACCGGATGAAGAGCAGTATGATTCGATTGTCATCGATTTTGAGAAGGCAACGAAGAAGGTGCTTGATTACTTTATCGAAAAGGGCCATACACAAATTGGCTATATTGGCGGAAAAGAGGAATTTAAAGACAAGACTTCCGCGATTGAAGATGCAAGAGAAGAAACCTTTAAACGTTATTTAATGGAAAAAGGGATTTTTGATAAGAGCGTGATGTATAATGGCAAATTTTCAGCGGAAGATGGCCATGCTTTGATGAAACAGGCCATTCAGGAGCATGGTGACAACTTACCGACTGCCTTCTTCGCGGGGAATGACTCGATAGCGGTTGGTGCCTTAAGGGCTTTGCTAGAGGAAGGCATTGCTGTGCCGGAACGGGTTAACCTTATTGGGGTTAATGACATCAGCATTTCAAAATATGTATTTCCAACTTTGAGTACGGTCAAAGTTTATACGGAGCTGATGGGTGAGACAGCGGTCGATACGCTGCTGGAACGGATTGAAGGCAGAAAGACTGCCAAAAAGATTTTCATCGCAACGAAACTCATTATTCGCAACAGCAGCTTCTAATGAAGAATAAAATAGGGGGAATTGTCCATCAAAGATGGACGATTCCCCCTATTTGTCTTTTAATGGTGCCTGTCACCATTTAAACTGTTTACTTGGTGTTTACGTTGCTTTGGTTAGCCAGCCATTCCATGATGGTGGTTGTTTTTCCGTTGATCATGTCTGTTGGTGCATTATTGTATACATAAATCCAAGACCAGTGTCCATTGTATTCGTAGGGGGTACCATCCGCTTTGGTATATAAACCGGAGGTATCTAGTACCCTATCAAATAATGATAAGTGGACATTTTTTGCACCTGCATCGACTAGGCGTTGATACGTAGGTTCCACATATTGGGATGTGATCACTACTGGGTCTGTTTTAGCGGCAATGAACCAGATTGGAAGGTCTTTCAATTTATTAATTTGTGTATCTGTTATTAGCGTATCCTTTAATGCTTCACAAGTTGGGAATGCAGCGGCAAAATAGTTGGTATAGTCGCGAGCCATGAGCATGGTCATATACCCGCCGTTCGAGTCACCGCCGATGTAAATTCTGCTGGTATCAACGTCTTTGTGATTAGCCACATAATCCTTAATTAAAGACATTAAAGCATTCTCATATTTGGAGGTTCCATCTCCCCTGCCGGTAAAACCGTCCATCCAAAAGGTTGGAGTTTGAGGGGCCAGAACGTAGGCACCATTAAAGAAGGATTGCATATCCTTTGAAGCAAAGTTGGCTGCTTTATTGGCGGAGATTGGAATCGTAGGGTCTGTACCGCCTTCACCAGCTCCATGCAGCCAGATAATTAATGGATTCTTATGATTGTCAGTGGCTGGGGAAAAGTCCGCATAAGTTAAACTAACATTGTCATAGGTTCCCTTTCCTGTTGAAAAATCATCTACTAGTTCTCTTGTCTCCCCTGCGAATTGATCCACGACTAATCCTGAAATCGTTCCTGCACTTGTTACAATATCTTTTTGCTGTGTAATGGTATATTTCATATCAATCCAATCATTAAATCCAGTAGTTGCCCAATCATAGTTAAGAGGTGAACCAAGAGATACATCAGGACCAATTTTCATTTCTAAGACTACATATTTTCCTGTTTGGACCACAGGGTTACCATCTTTATCTGCTACATATACTTTAGTGATTGTCCGGTCGCCCTCCTCAAGAAACGGTGTTTTTAACCGTTTATCGCTTCTCGCAACATGGACTTTAAAGGTATCTGCTGTGATAGAGTCTTTTGGGATCGGTTTCCCAACATTGACAATGACTTTCGTTGTTGCTGCGCCCCAATCTTCAATCTCTGTAACCGTTTGGTAAGATGTTGGCTGTGTATTGATTTGTTTCGCGAAAACGTTCGTATTAAATGATAATGTCATCACTGCCGCCATCGCGCCCAACATGGCTCTTTTTTTCATTTTTTTAAGCATTTTCCTTTACCCCCACCACGTTATTTTGGTTGTCAAAAATTCCTATTGATTGTATTTTGATAGTGTTGCTAATTGCACATCAGGCCCATTGTCATTGTCTACTTCGGCAATGATATCTTTGTCCACTTTAAAATCCAGTGTCCCCCTGATATCGGAAGAAGAAGCTCCGATCTTGAATTTATAGGTTCCTTTTTCAACAATCCAAGAGGAGGTAGATGCATCAAAAGAAGCAATGTCCTTTGGATCGATAAAGAAGTTGAATGTCTCTTTTTGACCAGGCTTTAGCTCACGGGTTTTTCCGAAGGCTTTAAGCTCAATGGCTGGTTTTTCTAATTTTCCATCAGGCGCGCTTACATAAACTTGGGGAGCATCCTTCCCCGCAAATGAACCAGTATTAGTAACCTTAAACGAGACTTTGATTTTATTAGATAAGCTGTCTTTGTTTAATCTAAAGTCACCATAATCAAAAGTGGTATAGGAGAGACCGTAGCCAAACTCGTAAGCAGGCTTAACATTGAAGGTAGAATAGTAACGGTAACCAACATAAATATCTTCTGTATATTTTACTAAGTTGGGATTGCCATCAGAGCTTGGGAAGTTCGCATAGCTTGGAGCATCCTCCAAACGAATTGGGAATGTCTCAGGAAGTTTACCAGATGGATAGGCTTTTCCAGAAAGAACATCTGTAAGGGCGTTTCCAGCTTCCATTCCTGGCTGCCAGGATAATAAGATGGAGTCTACGTCATTTCTCCAAGTTACCGTGTTAAATGGTGCACCAACATTTAAGACTACTACTACCTTTTTATTTACTGCATGGAAAGCAGTAGATACCTTTTTAATTAGTTCTAATTCTTTTGCAGTTGGTTCAAAGGTTGTAGCATTTCCATCTGCCCCCTCGCCAGAACCTCGAGCAATCACCACCACGCCAATATCTGAATTCTGAGCCATATAGGCTGCATCCTCAGTGGTAAGATTTTCATTAATTTCAGCATCACTAGCATTAGTAGTAATAGGTGTATATCCTGCGTTAGTTAGTCCATCTGGAAGCTGTACGGAATGTGTTGGAGTAACATAGGCACTGCCGGTACCCATTAGGAACATTTTTGTAGCGGCATTATCAGTTGTACAGGCAGATAAAGGAGTTCCAAAGCCGCAGCTAGGCATTGAATAGGAGTTACCTACTATACCAACCTTTTTCACTTTATTATCAAACGGAAGAGCTTTATTTTCATTTTTCAATAAGACCATTCCTTCTGGAGCGGCTTCTCGTGAGATCTGTGCATCAGAAGCAGCTAGATCGGGACTAACGCTTAGTTTCGAATTATCAACGGTACTTAACTTTTTGAAAGTAGGGGATTTAACCACTAAGGCAAGAATATTTTCGATGGCGGTATCAAGTTTTTCCTCTGATAATGAACCATCTAAAATCGCCGCTTTTACTGCCGCCTTACCCACAGCATTTAAACTTGGCATGGACAAGTCATTTCCACCGTTCAACATAGCAATACCATTATTTTTAGATCCGCCCCAGTCTGTCATGACCATGCCATTAAAGCCCCAGTCACTTCTTAATACATCATTTAAGAGCCAGGAATTATGGGCAGAGAAAGGTCCATTAATAGAGTTATAGGAACTCATTACAGTCCATGGTTGAGCTTCTTTAACCACCCGTTCGAAACCTGCTAGGTATATTTCTCTTAAGGCGCGTTCAGAAATAATTTCATTCACTGACTGTCTGTTGGTTTCCTGATTATTGGCGGCAAAATGCTTCATGCTGACACCAACGCCTTGATCCTGAACCCCTTTAGTAAACTGAGCTGCCATTTCACCGCTTAGAAGTGGATCCTCGGAGTAATATTCGAAGTTCCGTCCGCCGCGGGGATCCCTATGTATATTCAAGGCAGGTCCTAAAATCACATCCACACCATAATCAAGAGTTTCTTTTCCCATAGCTGCCGCCACATTATACATGAGGTCTTTATTGAAGCTTGAAGAGAGGGCTGTTGGAATAGGGAAACCTGTTGTAGATTTATTTACAGTCGATCCAAAGCGAAGCCCAGCTGGGCCGTCCGCAAAGTTGAGCTTCGGAATGCCAAGCCGTGGAATGGCAAAAGTACCGCCTGCAGCCCCTGAAATGGAAGCTCCTGCTCCGCCAATTAAATCAATTTTTTCATCCAGTGTCATAGCTCTAATAACGGCTGGAATGGAAGCTTGGTCAACTAAAATTGGCGTTTGTCCCTCGGTTGGCCCAGTTTGAACACTACTGTTATCTGATGAAATAGCTGTAGTATTTACCTGTTCAGCCGGCTGTTCCTCAGCAAACGCACTTGTATAACCTGATGATAATAACATAAGACTAAACATGGATGTACTTAGAACTTTGTAATAACCCTTCACACGTAACAACCCCTTTTTTATTTGAAAACCCTTACAATAAAAAGGGTAGCATGTAAATGATAATTCGATAATTACAAGAAGTAGCACTAACTTGCGATTTACTAGATTAATTTGTTATTATCTGAAAATTCAAATAAAAATAAAGAAAACAAGGGTATTTATTCATATTCCATAGACAATATCCGACATGACTTTAGTAACAGGAGTAGTAATCGCTAAAAGATTGGATGGAGTTTAGTACTTGTTGTTTTCTATTGTCTATCTATAAAAAAACAAAATAGTGAAGAATTTCGCAATATAATCCAGAATATTTTCAAAACTCGGAATATTTAATGCGGTTAGACTGATTTTGAAAGCGTTTTTAAGTGCGATATTCTAACCAAATGAAATGAAGGGGGTATTCAATTATGTTAAAAAAACTCAAGAAAAAGAAAAAATCAAATCTACTAACCATCACTCTTACATCATCGTTAATTCTCTCAGGAATCACCTTTGACATTGCGTCCGCTCAGAGTCCAGATTCATCAACCGTACAACAAAACCAAACTTCTATTGTACAAACAACACCATCATTCTTAACCGATGCTGCTTCTATTGAGAGTGTTATTCAAGCGATGAGCCTCGAGGAAAAGGCTAAATTCGTTGTAGGTGTAGGAATGCCTGGATTCGGGGGGACACCTCCATTTGAAGTAACTGGAGCTGTAGGCGGTACATTTGGAATTCCTCGCTTAGGTATCCCTGAACTGCGTTTAGCTGACGGGCCGGCAGGTCTTAGGATCAGACCGACAAGACCAGGTCAAACCCAAACTTATTATGCAACCGCTTTCCCAATTGCAACGGCTCTAGCCTCAACTTGGGATCCTGCAACAGCAGAAGCAGTAGGACAAGCTCAGGGAAATGAAGTGAAAGAATACGGTGTTGACCTTTTACTAGCACCGGCACTCAATATCCACCGTAATCCATTAAACGGACGAAACTTCGAATACTATTCAGAAGACCCTTTAATTGCAGGGAAAATGGCTGCGGCGATGGTAAATGGGGTACAATCCAATGGTGTTGGTGCAACAATCAAACACTTTGCTGCCAATAACCAGGAAACTAACAGGAATAGCATTGATACGATAGTTTCAGAACGTGCTTTAAGAGAAATTTATCTTAAAGGCTTCGAAATTGCTGTAAAAGAATCCCACCCTTGGTCGGTCATGAGTTCCTATAACAAACTTAATGGAACCTACACATCCCAAAATGCGGACTTGCTTACAACTATTTTACGTAAGGACTGGGGCTACACAGGCTTTGTAATGACAGACTGGTTTGGCGGGGATAATCCGGTAGAACAAATGAAAGCTGGCAATGACATGATTATGCCAGGTATGTCGTATCAATCCGAATTAATTAAGGCAGCTGTTGAAGGTGGGAATATGGATGAATCGGTCCTTGACCGTAATATTAAAAACATTCTCCAGATCGTCATCCAAACCCCTGAGTTTAAAAAGTATCAAAACACAGACAAGCCAGATTTGACGGCTCATGCTCAAACAGCTCGAAATGCAGCGGCAGAAGGGATGGTTCTATTAAAGAACGACAAGATGCCGCTTCCTATCAGCAAGGACCAGAAGATTGCTATATTTGGCAATACACAAATTGAAACAGTTAAAGGAGGTACAGGAAGCGGCGATGTCAATGCGGCTTACACTACTTCTATTGTTGATGGACTAAAGACTGGTGGATACCAAATAAATCAACGTCTACTTCAAGAATATAAGACATATATTGATACATTACGCTCGCAGGATCAGTATAAAATTAAACAAAGTCCATGGGGTGAGGATTTTGGCAAGTTAATCCCAGCCATTCCTGAAAAGCCTTTGGCAGATAGCGAAATTGCTTCTTCTTCCAAAGAATCGGATATCGGAATCATTGTAATTGGCCGTATTTCTGGAGAAGGTGCGGACCGTAAAGTTGTAAAAGGGGATTATTTGTTAAGCGATGCAGAACAAGAAATGATTTCGAAGGTATCAGCAGAGTACCATAAGCAAGGAAAAAAGGTGGCAGTTATTTTGAATATTGGCGGGCCCATCGAAGTGGCAAGTTGGCGGGATAAAGTCGACTCAATCCTATTAGCATGGCAGCCAGGTCAAGAAGCAGGTTATGCTGTTGCGGATGTTATTTCCGGTAAAGTCAATCCCTCTGGGAAACTAGCAACTACTTTCCCAGTAAAATACAGTGATGTGGCATCGGCGAATAGCTTTCCAGGTACACCTGTTGGTAACCCAAAACAGGTGGTCTATAACGAAGACATTTATGTTGGCTACCGCTACAATACCACGTTTAATGTAAAGCCTGCTTATGAATTCGGTTATGGATTGTCATATACTAGCTTTGATATTAATCATTTAAATATTAACGAGGGCAAGAAATTTAAAGACAAGCTTAAGGTATCTGCTATGGTTGAGAATACAGGTAACCTCTCTGGAAGAGAGGTTGTCCAAGTGTATGTTTCCGCACCAGATGGAAAACTTGAGAAACCTGCAGTTGAATTAAAAGCCTTTGGTAAAACAAAGGATCTTAAACCTCATCAGCGTGAGCTTCTTCAATTCGAGCTTAATGCCAAAGACCTTGCCTCCTACGATGAAGGGGAAAATGCATGGGTTCTTGAAAAGGGCACATATACCGTAAAAGTTGGGGCGTCCTCAGAAGATATTAAAGAGTCTGCTACATTTACAGTAGATCATGATATGGTCGTTGAAAAAGTTAACGAGGCATTGGCACCGAAAGTTGAATTTGAGAGACTTACTAAATAAAGAAAAAATGATCAAAGCCAGCCATCTCGTAGTCTCTGAAGGCTGGTTTTTTATAGTTTTACACAGAATTATTAAACGGTATAATTCTGACACATGCTGCATTTTAAATGAGATTGTCGACATTTGGAAATTTACGTATAATAGGTTTATCTATGCTGAGGGATCGGAGTTGTGATATGAGCAGATTATCCATCATCGCGTATTCTGTTGGAAGTTTGTTTTTCTTAATTAGTTGCTCATTTTCATTCTATTATGGCTACAAGGTAATCACGCATGATTTACCTAAGGAACAGAAAACAGTAGAAAAGTATAACTATCATTTTGTGCTAGTTCCAGAAGAGCTAGACAATGAATATTGGAAGCTTGTCGAAAAAGGAGCAGAAGATGCGGCCAATAAATATGGAGTGCTTCTGGAATATGCTGGTCCAAAGCAGGCAAACATTGATGATCATGTGAAGACGATTGAAATGTCAGCTGCCTCCAAGGTAGACGGAATCATGACTCAAGGATTAAGTGATGAGCAATTTACACCGCTGATCGACCGGGTCGTAGCCAGCGGGATTCCTGTTGTAACTGTTGATACCGATGCTGCTAACAGTAGAAGAATGGCCTATATTGGAACCGATAATTATTATGCGGGTTATTTGGCAGGAAAAGCTTTGATAGCGGATACATTCGGGAAGGTAAATGTTGCCATCATTACAGGCAGTTTTTACGCGAACCATATGCAGCAGCGGGTCAAGGGGTTTGAAGATGCCGTTAAACCGGAACCAAGAATTAACATCATTGCAGTGGAAGAATCCGAGATTAGCAGGGTAAAGGCAGCAGAAAAGGCCAATCAAATTTTGCAGGATCATCCGGAGGTTACAGCCTTTTTTGGTACAAGCGCCCTTGATGGAATTGAAATAGCCCATGTGGTAAAAAAATATCATAAACAAAAGCAGATCTATATCATTGGCTTTGACACGCTCCCTGAAACAATAGAGTTTATCCGTGAGGGCACCATCCATGCAACCGTTGTTCAGGAACCATATCAAATGGGGTATGGAGCCGTTAAAATGATGATTGATCTTATTCAAGGAAAAAAGGTTCCGCCAGTCGTCCATACCGATACTCGGATTTTAAGAAAAGCGGATCTGCCTGTGAGTAATCAGTTCCGAAGGGCGGTTGATCAATGATGCTATTTCGGATCCGTTCTAAACTATTACTTTATTTTATTGTCCTAGTCGTTTTACTAACCTCAGTCGGAATGTTCTTTTATGACAGAAGTGAAAAACTTGTTTCTGAATACGATGAAAGCTTTGAACGTTTTCTTTTACTGAATGATATCTCACAGAGAAGTAATCTCCTTACAGAAAAGCTGCATGGATATATCTTAGATAAGGAAAAATCATATCTTCATGAATATCGAAGCGAAAAGTTGAAGTTAATTAAGGACCAGAAGAGACTGATTAAAGTGATGAACAGCAATGATGTGACCCTTACAAATTACAAAAATATGATTGACAGCTTCCTAGATGAGGGAGATGCTACCATCGGCACATTTGAGCAGGATCAGATTAATCAATATTCAAACCACTTTAACGAAGTTTTGAAAATTAACTCGTTTCTTCAGGAAAGTACATTAGCTTTATTGAATAATAAATTAACAGACTATCAAAAATTTTATGACCAAATGGAGCAGCAAAATCATTTTTATAAGCTCCTGTCGATGTCCTTATTCGCGGCGGCCTTTTTCCTTAGCACTTTATTGGCATTATGGATTTCCGGCGGGATTACAAGGCCGATTAGTATGTTATCGAGTGCTGCTAAAGAGATAGCAACAGGTAATTTATCCGGTGATGATATTAAAATTACCACAAAGGATGAACTTAAGCTACTAACAGAAACCTTTAATCAAATGCGTACGAATTTAAAAGTACTGGTTACCGAGATTAAACAACAAGGTGAACTCGATAAGCTGTTAAAGGAATTAGAGTTGAGAAGTCTGCAAAACCAAATCAATCCGCACTTTTTATTCAATACCCTCAATACTGTTTCAAAGATGGCCTACCTTGAAGAAGCGGAGGAGACGTCAAGGTTGATCGAAGCAGTTGCTGCCTTATTACGATACAATCTAAGTGATTTCGATAAAGTCTCAACCTTAAGAGACGAAGTAAGTATTGTGAAAGAGTATTTCTTTATTCAAAAAACAAGATTCGGTGATCGAATTCAATTTATAACGGATATTCAAGAGGAATATTTGGATATGGAAATCCCGAGTTTGGTTCTCCAGCCATTAATTGAGAACGCCTTCATTCATGGGGTCGAAGAATATGAAGAAAATGGTGTGATCGAGCTCCATATTTACCGGCTGAATGACCGTATTAATGTAGAAGTCATTGATAACGGGGTAGGAATGGACGAGCGGACGAAAAAGAAACTAACTAATTACGTCCATCATTTCGAATCAGAGGAAACCGCTGAAAAGGCAAAGCCAAAAGGTCAATCCAATGGGATTGCAGTCAAAAATGTGATTAGAAGGCTGCAGCTCTTTTACCATAGAAAAGATATTGTTGAAATAGAATCAGAACTAAACAATGGAACCATTTTCCGACTGACGATTCCTGTCGCAGCCAAAGGAGGAACCGAACTTGTTGAAAATTCTTATAGCAGATGATGAGGTACTCGAACGAAAAGCAGTAGCAAAAATCATTCAAAGCTCTAAAGCGGATGTCATGGTGATTGGGGAAGCACAGAACGGAAGAATTGCGATTGAAATGGCCCAAGAACATCGGCCGGACATCATTTTTATGGATATTAAAATGCCTGGCATTGACGGCGTTCAAGCGGTGAAGGAAATTAAAAAGTTCGATCAGGGCATTCGTTTTATCATGGTTTCAGCATTTAATACGTTTGAATATGCAAAGGAGGTCATGCAGCAAGGGGTAAAGGAATACATTCTCAAGCCAAGCAGTAAAAAGGATCTTCTTGAAAGCATGCAGCGGGTCGCAGAGGAAATCCAGTCAGAACGAAAGCAAAAGGAAGAACAGCAAAGCTTAAGAGCAAATCTGGACCGGGCCGTGTCGATAGCTCAAAAAGAATGGGTTACCTCCTTACTAATGAACCAGGTGCAGGATATATCATTTGATGAATGGAGTCAGCTCCTTGGTGTAGAAATTACATCCGGATATATGATGTTATTTTCATTAAAATCATCCTCTCAGGCGGAATTGTCCCTGCCGGAAAAAGAGAAATGGTACAACTGGCTAAAGGATTCGCTCCAATCGAATGTCGTCAAACATGAAATTATGGTGGGAGCAATGATGGACTGCCAAGTTCCCGTTTTATTCTTGTGCAAAAAGTCGGCAGAGAAAAGTCATTTTAGGACTAATGCTGAAACCGTCATCGACACCCTTTATCGCTTATTCAAACAAGAACGCCTTGGGGCAGAAATGAAAATTGGCATTGGTCACCCCTATAACTATGCACATGAGCTTAATCGGTCTTACCATGAAGCGGTCTTGGCACTCGACGAGCTTTTAAAAATGCCGAACCGTAAATATTTATTCTCTAACAAGCAGGGACAAGCTTTTGAAGTTCCCACTGACTCAGAGGTGATTGAGGTAGAGAAAAAGCTGCTTGATAGTGTTAGACAAGGGGATGTCAACCAGGTGATGTTAATCTTTGATTCCTTTGTCGCAAAGATTAGCACCAATACGGTAACAGCATCTTTTGTTAAAAAATCGTTTGATGAGCTGTTTATTCTCATTTCCCGTATGCTGCATGATTTAGGGATTAACTATGAACGGATTCCCAACATCGATGAATCGGAGGATATCCGGATGGTTTTGGAAACGGGCAAGTCGCACTTACTTGCAGTTGTCCAGCATGTCCAGGTGTGGCGGAATAATCACGCTAAGGGGATGCTGCAAAAAGCAAAGGATTTTATAGAGACGCACTATGCGGATTCTATTACACTAGAATCTGTCGCTGAATACGTCGAATTAAGTCCGTTTTATTTTAGCAAGCTTTTTAAAGATCGATTTGGAATGACCTTTATAGATTACTTGACGGAGATTAGGATCAAGAAAGCTAAAGTGGAAATGCTGAACCCCGGAAAGAGTATGAAAGAAATCTGTTTTTCAGTCGGCTACCGGGATCCAAACTACTTCAGCAGGGTATTTAAGAAGCTGACAGGATTATCGCCAAGTGAGTTTCGAAAGGCAACGGTAAATTAGGAGAATATTGTTTAGGGCCAATTTCCTGTGAAATTGGTCCTTGTTTTTTTGTAAAATAAAGCTGTTTTATTACATAATTGTTTCAAAGATTGCAAAATAATCTAGGAAATCACAAATTAGTGCTATAGGTAGTACCTATTGTAACCGTTGTCACCATGATACGATATTTGCAAGGGCTTACATTAAGACTGAATTAAGCTCCAAGAAAACAGCTTAATAGGGTCTTTATAAAAAGAAAAAAGGGAGATTGATGAGAGTGAAGAAAAAAGGTTTGATTCTATCATTAACAGTCGCATCTAGTATTCTATTAGCAACAGGTTGCAGCAGCAGTTCGACAAGCGGCTCTGGGGATTCTGGAAAGAAGAGCAACGACCTTCCAGCTGTAGGAGCAACCATCTATAAGTTCGATGATAACTTCATGTCATACGTACGTCGCGCGATGGAAACGTCAGCAAAAGGAAACGTGAATTTAATGCTGAACGACTCACAAAATGACCAAGCCAAACAAATCGAGCAAGTGGATACGTTAATCGCTAAAGGTGCAAAATCACTGGCGATCAACCTAGTAGATCCAAAAGCAGCACAAACGATTGTAGACAAAGCGAAAGCTAAAAATATTCCTGTTATCTTCTTCAATAAAGAGCCAGATGAAAGCGTATTAAACGGCTATGATAAAGCTTACTATGTAGGAACCACTTCTTCAGAATCAGGCGTTCTGCAGGGTGAATTAATCGCAAAGGCTTGGGAAGCTAACAAAGATAAGTGGGATAAAAACCACGATGGCAAACTTCAATATGTGTTATTAAAAGGGGAGCCAGGACACCCAGATGCAGAAGCGCGTACAAAATATGTAATTGACACCGTAAAGTCTAAAGGAATCCAAGTAGAACAATTAGCAATGGATACAGCGATGTGGGATGCAACAAAAGCAACTGAAAAGATGGATGCTTGGGTTTCTAAGTACAACGATAAGATTGAATTTGTAATTGCCAACAACGATGGTATGGCATTAGGTGCGATTTCTTCACTTGAAAAAGCAGGCTACTTCACTGGCGATAAGTTTGTTCCAGTTGTAGGGGTTGATGCGATTCCGGAAGCACTTGAAATGATCGAAAAAGGCAAAATGGTTGGTACAGTCTTGAATGACGCGAAGAACCAAGGAAAAGCAACAATTGACCTTGCAGCAAATGCAGCAAAAGGAAAAGATGTTTTAGATGGAACTGAGTGGAAGCTTGATGACAAGAAAGCAGTTCGTGTTCCTTACGTTGAAATTACGAAGGACAACATCCAAGTTGGTAGGGATGCTTATAAATAAGAAAAGCGGAAGCGCCTTGAACAGGGGCGACAGGCATAAGACGAGCCGGCGAGAAGGCTGCTTTTTAGCCTTCTTGACGGATTGGCTTATGACCCCGAGCCCCTAGGCGCTGTAGCTAGACAAATAAGTAAATGTGAAAAGCGCCTGTTCGGGGGTAGGAGTCATCTTCCCCTCGGCGCTCTTCGAACAAAGGAAAAGATCATGCTTTTCCTTCGTTCGGAGACCTAAGCCTTCATCTTTGTGAAGCTGGATACCGAGCAAATATTAAATTCAACTACTTCTTATTAAATAGATATGAGCTGGACCTGGAAGGACCACTCATATTTTTTAAATGGTTAAGTTAGGAGGTTCACTTATGACAGGATCTAGTACTACCTATCTACTTGAAATGCAGAATATCACAAAAAGATTTCCTGGAGTACTTGCATTAGACAATCTTAGCTTGAAAGTGAGGCCGGGTTCGGTTCATGCCTTAATGGGAGAAAACGGTGCAGGAAAATCAACCTTAATGAAATGTTTATTCGGTATTTATTCGATGGACAATGGCAAAATCATCTTTAATGGAAGTGAAATTTCATTTGCCAATTCCAAGCAGGCATTAGAAAACGGCGTTTCCATGGTGCACCAAGAATTGAACCAAGTCCGCCAGCAAAATGTTATGGACAATATATGGCTGGGCCGTTACCCGAAAAAGGGTATTTTCGTAGATGAAAAGAAAATGTACGAGGACACCGCTGCGATATTCAAAGGTTTAGATATAAATATCGACCCCCGCAGTAAGGTAAGTTCATTATCTGTATCAGAGATGCAAATGGTTGAGATTGCAAAAGCTGTATCGTATCATTCAAAAATTATCGTAATGGATGAGCCAACCTCATCCCTTACAGAGACGGAAGTAAATCACTTATTTAGAATCATTAAGCGGCTTCAAAGTGAGAATGTGGCCATTATTTATATCTCGCACAAAATGGAAGAAATCTTAAAGATTTCAGACGAAGTAACGATCATGCGGGATGGCCAGTACATTGCGACTAGAAGTGCAAAAGACCTGACAACAGATGAAATCATTAAGCTAATGGTAGGCCGGGACTTATCACAGCGCTTTCCCGCTAAGGAAAACAAACCAGGAGATATTATTTTAAAGGTTTCTGATCTAACGGCAGAAACACAGCCGTCTTTTGAAAATGTAAGCTTTGAATTGAAAAAGGGTGAAATACTCGGAATTGCCGGCTTAGTAGGTTCTAAACGGACAGAAGTACTCGAAGCAATTTTTGGAATCAGGTCATTAAAATCTGGAAAAATTGAGCTGAACGGCAAGGCGGTTAAAAATCAATCGCCACAACATGCCATCAAAAACGGTTTTGCCCTTGTAACTGAAGAAAGAAGATCCACTGGTATATTTTCCGATTTAAGCATTAGCTTTAATTCAATCATTTCAAACATGAAGCAGTATAAAACAAAGAGTGGATTCCTTTCCAATAAGAAAGTAGCCGACGATACCCAATGGGTAATTGATTCGATGAAAGTGAAAACACCATCACAAAAAACTTCAATTGGCAGTTTATCCGGCGGAAACCAGCAAAAGGTTATTATCGGGCGCTGGCTATTGACTAAGCCTGATATATTATTGCTTGATGAACCGACACGAGGCATTGATGTTGGGGCAAAATTCGAGATTTACCAATTAATCAACAAATTAGCAGCAGACGGAAAGGGAATTATCATGATCTCTTCCGAAATGCCGGAGCTGTTGGGTACGACAGATAGAATTCTTGTAATGAGTAATGGAAAAGCAGCTGGGATCGTTGATACGAAGACGACTTCTCAAGAAGAAATCATGCGATTAGCCGCATTGTATTAGGAGGCGACAAAAATGAGTACAGAAGCATTAAAAAAATCGGGATCTAAGGTAGCGAAAAAATCGAAATCAGGTTTCTCAAAATGGATTGTTGATAATGTTATTTATCTAGTATTAATTCTACTAGTCGTTGGGATCGTTGTAGCATCTCCAGATTTCTTATCGATGACGAACTTAATTAATATTCTAAGTCAGGCGTCATCACGTGTTATTATTGCCCTTGGGGTAGCAGGTATTTTGATTCTGGCCGGTACTGACCTTTCAGCAGGCCGGATGGTCGGTTTGGCAGCAGTTGTTTCAGCTTCCATGCTTCAAGCCAGTGACTATGCTTATAAAATGTACCCGCATTTACATGAATTACCACTATTTGTTCCAATTATTATTGCGATGCTAGCAACTGGTTTCATTTCTGCCATCAGTGGTGTGATTGTAGCAAAATTTCATGTGCCGCCATTTATTGCCACATTAGGTATGATGATTGTGGTTTACGGTACATCTTCCATCTACTTTGACCGTCCTCCGTATGGTGCACAGCCGATTGGCGGTTTAAGCGAGAAGTTTACAACGTTTGCACAAAGAGGAATTAAGCTTGGTCAATATGAATTTCCATATCTAATCTTCTATGCCATTATTGTATCGCTTATTATCTGGGTTATTTGGAATAAAACACAGCTTGGTAAAAATATGTATGCAATTGGCGGAAATCCTGAAGCAGCAAAGGTTTCAGGGGTTAACGTAGCCAAGAATATCATCATCATCTATATGATCGCAGGTCTTCTTTACGGCTTCACCGGTGTTCTTGAAGCAGGTCGTGTAGGTAGTGCCACTAATAATACAGGTAACATGTACGAGATGGACGCGATTGCAGCCTGCGTAGTCGGCGGGGTATCATTGACTGGTGGTATTGGAACGGTACCAGGTATCGTAACGGGAGTTCTTATTTTCCAAGTTATCAACTACGGATTAGCTTTCCTTGGCGTAAGCCCGTATATCCAATTCATCGTAAAAGGCTTAATTATTATCGTCGCGGTAGCCTTCGATATGCGCAAACACGCAAAGAAAAAATAAACACAAAACAATAGGGCAGCCTCCAACATGGAGAGCTGCCTTTTTCTATTATAAAGAAAACGCAACCAATGATGTTATTTGAATCATTGATTGTTCGATATTATAGAATATCTTTGGAAATGGAAAAAATAAGATAGGAATAGAGATAAACAGTTTATAAGCAGAGTTTATTACAGGTGTAAGTTTGAAAAATAATATATTTCAGAAATATTTAAATAAATAAATAATATACTAGACGAATGAAATTAATTGTATTACAATACTAAATATCAATTAATTCAACGACTAAACATACCTATCCTATTAAGATACTAAATAATGGATGTTTTTGTCAGAAAAATCAAATAAATAGATAAAGGGGATGTCATGATGAAGAAGAATTTTGCAAAGATGTTTATGGCTTCAACATTATTGGCTGGCGTATTAGCCGGATGTTCGGGAGCAAAAGATAGTGCTGGAGGAGGAGGAGACACCGTTAAATTGGGTGTAAACCTAGAACTTTCCGGCGGAGTTGCTTCTTACGGGGAGTCGCTTGCTTCAGGTATCAATCTTGCGGTTGATGAAATTAACAAAAAGGGCGGAGTTGACGGCAAGAAGATCGAGCTTGTTAAAGTCGACAATAAATCAGATGCAGCGGAAGCTACTAACGGTGCTATTAAGTTAACCAGCCAAGATAAAGTAACAGCCATTATCGGTGCTGCTACAAGCGGTGACACCGTTGCCCAGGCGGAAATCGCTGATAGCAATAAAACTGTTTTATTAACTCCATCAGGAACAGCTCCAAACGTAACAGTTACAGATAAAGGAAAATTAAACGAATACGTATTCCGTACTTCTTTTATTGATCCATTCCAAGGAACAGTTGCAGCCAACTTTGCAGCTAACGAATTAAAGGTTAAAAACGTTGCGATCTTTGCTGATAGTGCAAGTGACTATGCAAAAGGTTTGGCAGCTTCATTTAAAGAAACGTTTGAAAAAGCAGGCGGTAAGGTTGTCTCTGAAGAGGCATATGTTGGAAAGGATACAGACTTCCGTGCAACATTAACTCGTATCAAGGCTAAAAATCCTGAATTTATCTTTATCCCTGGATATTACGAAGAAGTTGGTTTAATTGTAAAACAAGCTCGTGAAATGGGCATCACTGCTCCTCTAATGGGTGCAGATGGCTGGGATTCACCGAAATTAGTAGAATTAGCTGGTAAAGATGCGTTAAACAATACTTATATCACAAATCACTATTCTTCTGAAGACCCAGACAAAAAGATCCAAACGT
The DNA here is from genome assembly GCF_021560175.1 of Neobacillus drentensis. Classification (GTDB taxonomy): domain Bacteria; phylum Bacillota; class Bacilli; order Bacillales; family Cytobacillaceae; genus Neobacillus; species Neobacillus drentensis_A. The sequence continues at coordinate 572,119 of NZ_CP091110.1, forward strand.
TTGTATCTGCTTTTAAAGCAAAGAACAATGGAGAATCACCGAATGCGTTCAACGCTCTTGGCTATGATTCAGTTTATCTATTAGCAGATGCGATTAAGAGTGCAGGAAGCACTGACCCTAGCAAAATTAAGGCAGCTTTAGAAAAAACTAAAGATCTATCCCTTGTTACTGGTGTGGTTACGATTGACAAAAATCACAATCCGATTAAATCTGCAACAGTCTTAGAATATAAAGACGGCAAGCAAGTATTTAATACAAAGGTTGATCCTAAGTAATTCTCGAAATATAATTTTATAAAAAGACTTTTTCACTTCAATAGTGAAGGAGTCTTTTTTTTGCTTTGTAGGAAATTATAAATTTTTCTATGTGTAAGTATTACGAGTGATCTACGTCCAGCTCCAGCGCCCAGCGACTAGTGTACTTCGCCCATCTCCCTACGATAAGTCAACATCGAATCGCTTTCGCTCTTCGTGTTTCCTTTATCTCAGTCGATGTGCTCCAGTCCATACGTCGCTAAACGGGCGCTTCCGCATTTGTACTTGGCATAATTCTTGCATATTAATTGAGCGTAGCCATATTTACTTCGCTTTTTTAATTTACAGGAGGTGCTTTTGAAGTGAATAAAATAATTTCAAGGGAAGATGTTTCATCCCTTTTTACAGATGGAATGACAATAATGGCTGGGGGCTTTATGGGGGTGGGGACACCTCAGGAACTTGTTACGGCAATGCTTGAAGCGAATGTAAAGGAAATTACCTTAATCGCTAATGACACCGCTTTCGTAGAAACGGGTGTAGGACCTTTAATTGTAAATAAACGAGTGAAAAAAGTGATTGCCTCACATATTGGAACAAACCCAGAAACTGGCCGGCAAATGATTGCTGGCGAAATGGAAGTAGAACTAGTTCCACAAGGAACCTTGGCTGAACGTGTACGTGCCGGAGGTTCAGGATTAGGCGGAGTGTTAACTCCTACTGGAGTAGGAACTGTTGTCGAGGATGGGAAAGAAAAAATTACCGTCGACGGCCGGGAATATTTGCTTGAAAAGCCCCTTCGTGCTGAGGTTGCCTTGTTGAAAGCTTTTAAAGCGGATAAAGCAGGAAATTTAATTTATCACCGTTCTGCCAGGAACTTTAACCCATTAATGGCCTTGGCTGCTGACACTGTTATTGTCCAAGTGGAGCAGCTTGTAGAAGTGGGAGAAATCGACCCAGATGAAGTTATGACACCTGGAATCCTGGTCGATAAAATTTATGTCCAAGGAGGTCGTCAATCATGATGACTACACTCGTTAATCCAAAACAAATCATCGCTGCACGCGTGGCAAAGGAATTGAAGGATGGAGATGTGGTGAACTTGGGCATTGGGCTGCCAACCATGGTGCCAAACTACTTGCCTGATGGTGTGAACGTGATTTTACAATCAGAAAATGGCTATGTGGGTCTTGGACCTTTAGAGGGCGATATTGATCCAGATTTAGTTAATGCCGGTGGTCAGCCAGCTGGTATTATTCGCGGAGGTGCCTTCTTTGATAGTCTGTTTTCCTTCGAATTAATTCGCGGCGGACATGTCGATGTTACTGTTCTTGGCGGGCTAGAAGCAGATGCAAAAGGAAATCTTGCTAACTGGATGGTTCCAGGGAAAATGGTTCCTGGCATGGGCGGGGCAATGGACCTTGTGACAGGTGCAAAAAAGGTGATTGTTGCGATGGAACATACGGCCAAGAATGGTTCATCTAAAATTCTCGAACAATGCCGCCTGCCATTGACCGGTAAAGGGGTAGTTGATCTAATTGTAACCGAATTGGCTGTGTTTCGTGTAACAGCGGATGGATTGGTTTTGGAGGAACTTCAAGAGGGTGTCGACCTAGAGACAGTAACGGAAAAGACAGAAGCTGATTTTACTTTAGGCCTTGCAATAAAATAAAAGTGTTTGCTAGTGAAAGAGAATGGAGAGGGCTTTTCTTAAAATCGCTGATATATGTATAAAAATCGCCTATAAACTTTAAACCCACTTATAAAGAAAATAACTTTTCAGGAGGAACTATTTATGCGTGAAGTAATGATCGTTAGTGCTGTACGGACAGCAATTGGCAGTTTCATGGGGACATTAAGTAATACACCAGCAACGGAATTAGGGGCAATTGTCATTAAAGAAGCCGTAAACCGAGCCGGGATAAGCGGAGATCAAGTTGATGAAGTCATTATGGGAAACGTTCTGCAAGCAGGTCTTGGCCAGGGGCCTGCCCGTCAAGCTGCACTCAAAGCCGGTTTGCCAATTGAGGTATCCTCTATGGCGATCAACAAACTGTGCGGTTCAGGTTTAAAAGCAGTTCATTTGGCAGCCCAAGCGATCCAAACCGGTGAAGCAGAAATTGTCGTCGCAGGCGGTATGGAAAATATGAGTCTAGCACCATACTTGCTGATGGATGGACGAACAGGCTACCGCATGGGTGATGGCAAAATTTTCGATAGTTTGATTCAAGATGGACTGCAATGTGCGATTAACTCTTATCATATGGGGGTAACCGCCGAAAACATTGCCGAACAATATGATCTCAGCCGCGAAGAGCAAGATGAGTTTGCCGCTTGGAGCCAGCAAAAGGCAGAGGCAGCCATCCAAGAAAGCAAATTTAAGGATGAGATTGTCCCTGTTGTCCTTCCACAGCGTAAGGGCGAGCCTGTCGTTTTTGATACAGATGAATTCCCTCGCTCAGGGGTGACGGCTGAAAAACTAGCAAAATTAAAGCCCGCTTTTAAAAAGGACGGTACAGTAACAGCTGGCAATGCTTCTGGAATCAATGACGGTGCGGCGGCACTAGTACTCATGAGCAGAGAAAAGGCAGAGGAGCTGGGAATTAAACCAATGGCTGTCATCCGCGGCAATGGGACCTCAGGGGTGGATCCAAAAATAATGGGAATTGGCCCTGTGCCCGCATCTAAGAAAGCACTGGCAAAAGCGGGTCTTTCTATCAATGAGATGGATTTAGTGGAAGCGAATGAAGCGTTTGCTGCTCAATCCCTGGCTGTAGGAAGAGACCTGGAGATTCCAAAAGAAAAATTGAATGTTAACGGCGGTGCGGTTGCCTTAGGCCACCCGATTGGTGCCAGCGGTGCCCGCGTATTGGTCACCTTGCTCCACGAGATGAAACGAAGGGAATCTCGCTACGGACTTGCGACGCTATGTATTGGCGGAGGGCAAGGAATTGCTACAGTGGTAGAAATGGAGAAATAACGTTGTTTCCGCAAAAGCGGAAAATTCCGTTTTTGCGGAAACGCTTTCAATTAATTTTCCGGAATAACGGAATCATTCCAGATCCATTTAGTTCATTTATATAGAAATGAATTGGCATAATTCTTGCAAATAAAATAAATAGATGTAAGTTTTTAAATGGAAGCGCTTAACCTCAGGGGAGGTAAACGAGGAAGCTTACAAAAACATTTTAGGGGGATTTACATGGAATTATTTGTTATTTTACTGGCGCTCGGGCTGCTGATATTTGTAGCCTACCGTGGGTTTTCAGTTATTTTATTCGCGCCAATATGTGCACTCCTTGCTGTATTACTAATTGATCCAAGCCATGTTTTACCATTCTTTTCCGGGGTATTCATGGAGAAAATGGTTGGATTTATTAAATCCTATTTTGCCGTCTTCCTATTAGGGGCGATTTTTGGAAAAGTTGTTGAAATGTCAGGGATTGCAGAATCAATTGCCAAAACGATTGTCCGTTTACTTGGAGCAAAACGTGCGATGCTGTCGATTGTTTTATTAGGAGCTATTTTAACGTACAGCGGCGTAAGTTTATTCGTAGCCGTCTTTGCCATCTATCCATTTGCAGCACAAATGTTTAGACAAGCGAATATTCCTAAAAGGCTTATTCCAGGAACAATTGCTCTTGGTGCCTTTACCTTCACCATGGACGCACTTCCGGGAACACCGCAAATACAAAACGTCATCCCAATTAACTTTTTTAAAACAGATATTTATGCGGCACCGACGCTTGGAATCATTGGAGCCATTTTTGTTTTAGTTCTAGGACTCGTCTATCTTGAATCTAGAAGAAGAAAGGCAGAAAAAGCGGGTGAGGGTTATTACGGCTTTGGTGCGGAAAACGCGGCTGCCGCTGAAAAATTAGAGGCAAATGAAGTAGCCGCTCCGGATTTAACCTCGCAACAATCCGTTCTAAAACAAATTTTAGCTTTTGTTCCACTCATCCTTGTGGGAGTGACGAATAAATTATTTATAACGTATATTCCAAAATGGTATCCAAACGGCTTTGATTTTTCAGCGATTGGCTTGAAGGCCTACACGGTCGATGTTACAGCAATGGCTGCGATTTGGGCCATTATTATGGCATTAGTTGTTGGTATTATTTCTTCGCTTTTTTATGATTGGAAACGAGTCACGAAAAACTTTAAAGAGGGGCTTAACACAGCGATTGGCGGATCCCTGCTGGCAACGATGAACACAGGTGCTGAGTATGGTTTCGGCGGAATTATTGCTGCTCTGCCTGGTTTTGCAAAAATTAGTGATGGGATTTCCGGTACATTCACGAATCCGCTTGTAAACGGGGCTGTCACAACAAGTACACTTGCCGGTATGACAGGTTCAGCCTCCGGAGGAATGGGGATTGCCTTAGGAGCGATGGCCGATAAGTATAACCAGGCGATTGCCGCAGCCAATATTCCACCAGAAGTCATGCACCGTGTGGTCGCAATGGCATCAGGCGGTATGGATACATTGCCGCACAACGGAGCGGTTATTACGCTGCTTGCGGTAACAGGCCTAACACACAAACAATCCTATAAAGATATTTTCGCCGTAACGGTGATTAAAACATTAGCGGTATTCTTTGTGATTGCGCTTTATACCATCTTTGGCATCATCTAAAAATGAAGATTACTAGACAATTAGGAGGCTCGCATAAATGAGCAAGTTACTAGAAGGAAAGACAGCATTCATTACAGGGTCAGCGAGCGGAATTGGCTTAAGTATTGCTAAGACTTTCGCGCATGAAGGGGCAAAAGTAGTCATTTCCGATTTAAATGCCGAAAAAAGTGAACAGGAGGCGGCAGAATTAAGGGACCAGGGATTTGAAGCCATTGCTGCTCCATGTGATGTAACAAACGAGGAGGCATTTAAGAATAGTATCCAACAAGCCTATAAAACTTTTGGCCGACTCGATATTTTAGTTAATAATGCCGGCATGCAGTATGTTTCACCAATTGAGGAGTTCCCAACAGAAAAGTTTGAGCTCTTGATTAAAATTATGCTAACGGCACCATTCATTGGGATTAAAAACGTCTTCCCTATTATGAAGGAACAGGGTTTTGGACGGATAATTAATATGGCATCCATCAATGGAGTGATTGGCTTTGCTGGAAAGGCTGCTTATAATAGTGCGAAGCATGGCGTCATCGGATTAACAAAGGTTGCGGCGTTGGAGGGTGCAGAGAGCGGAATAACGGTCAATGCCCTTTGCCCAGGTTATGTTGATACACCACTGGTTAGAAATCAATTAGCAGACCTTGCATCAACAAGAAATGTCAGCTTAGACAGTGTAATTGACGAGGTGCTTTTACCGCTTGTACCACAAAAAAGACTCTTATCCGTAACAGAAATTGCCGATTATGCTGTGTTTTTAGCAAGTGATAAAGGGAGAGGAATTACCGGCCAGGCTGTGATTTTAGATGGCGGTTACACCGCACAATAATTAGTTTGAATCCTATTCGATAGCGGATAGGATTCTTTCTTGTGTGGGGAAAACTTCTAATCTAGTGAACATCCATCATCCTTTGTTATAATAAGAATATTCAGCATTGGGAAGGTGTGAATCTATGAACAGCAAAATGGAAGCGATTCCAGCTGATTGGCATGAAGAGATTATCAATCTATTAGCGGAAAGAATCGTTGTGACCGACCGAGAAGGCACGATTCTCTATATAAACAAAGCCTACTGTGAGTTTTTGGGAACAACGGTTGAAGAGGCGATCAACCGGCCTGTTCAGGATGTGATTGAAAACACAAGAATGCACATTGTCGCAGAGACCGGCAAAAAAGAGCTGGCCGCCCTGCATCCCATTAATGGCAGTGAAATGATCGCAAACCGGTACCCTCTGATTGTCGATGGGAAACTTGTCGGGGCCCTTGGGACCGTTATGTTTCGCAGTCCAGAAGAATGGCGGATGTATAAAACGAAGATTCAGCATTTAGTGGAAGAATTAAAATATTATAAAACAAAAATAGACAAAGAGTTAAAGAGTAAATACTATTTTCACGACTTAATTGGCAGCAGTCAGTCCTTTCTCGCGGCGAAAAAATTGGCAGAGCGGATTTCGGCCAGCAACTCCTCTGTTCTTTTAATAGGGGAATCCGGTACAGGAAAAGAATTGTTTGCCCATGCCATTCACAACCACAGCCTCCGTTCTTCACTGCCGTTTGTAGCAATCAACTGTGCTTCTATACCTGAACATCTTTTGGAATCGGAACTATTCGGCTATGAGGATGGCGCGTTTACGGGAGCGAAAAAGGGTGGAAAAAAGGGACAATTTGAACTTGCTCATAACGGAACCCTTTTTCTTGATGAAATCGGTGATATGCCGCTGTCGATGCAAAGTAAACTGTTAAGAGTTTTACAGGAAAAAGAAGTCCAGCGGGTCGGCGGACAAAAATCAATTCCCGTCGATGTCCGGATTATTGCCGCTACACACCGTGATCTTGAAAAAATGGTGGAGGAAGGGAAGTTCCGCCGTGACTTATATTACCGCTTAAATGTTATAAAAATTGAAATCCCCCCATTGAATAAAAGGAAAGAGGACATTAAGTTAATATCGGTAAGTTTGTTAAAAAAACTGGAGCGGAGATTTTTTCGTACAGGAATTGAAATTTCTAAAGAAGTGGAACAACGACTGATGGAGCACTCATGGCCTGGAAATATTCGTGAGCTGGAAAATGTATTGGAGCGAGCAATTAATGTCCTTGATGGACAAACGATTGAAGTGTTCCATCTTCCATTGTATTTACGAGAACTAGAGTTACAGAGTTCTACCCAGATGGTTAGTCCAGTAGGTAAAGAAAAAACTCCTGAAAGAATACTTCCGTTAAAGGAAAGGCTGGCTCAAGTGGAAAAAGAAGCGATTTTGAATGCCCTGACTATGACCAATGGGAATAAGCAGGAAGCGGCTAGATTGTTGGAAATTGGTAAAACAAGGTTTTACGAAAAATGTAATTTTTATGATATAAAATAACTTCTCCTCTCTTACTGATAAAAATTTTAGGATGAAAGTTCTGCAAATTGTCGTTTCTATATAGCAATAGGATTCACTCTGTTTTAAGATTAGAGAGATATTGTAAATTTGAAAAAGTTTGGGTGGAATTCGATGGTTCTTTTAGACTATATTATTAATCTCTCGATTTTTTCTCTATTGGTAAGTACACCATTGGTCATCGGTTCATTCATTCATCATAAACCCATCAAGAATTTCCGGTATTGGGTAGGGGTGTATGGGGGAATTGTTTCGGTTGTCTTGATCAAGTTATCCTTTCAACAGCAGGGCTATTCTTATGATATTCGCTATGCCCCGGTAATTTTGGCATTTGTCTACTTCGGTCCCTTGCCTGGAATCATTACGGGGATTTTTGCATTGGTGACGCGATTACTTGAAAGCGGCCAATGGACAACAGCTATAGTCGGCTGGATGGCTATTATGATTATTTTCTCTCTTATTCATTTTGTAACAAAACGGCATTCTCATGTGAAAAGAAGTGTTATATTTTTCGCAGCTTATGTGGCCATTTATATCATTATTGTCCCCATCATCTTTCATGCCTTTAGAGATAAACCCTTATTTCATTTGCAATATTTAATGTTTGTAACGCTGGGTGTGATTATGGGCGTATTATTGATCGAATCCTATGAGAAGCTGCTCCGGTTAAATCGAGGTTTGTCAGACATGTACAAGCTAGTGGAAGCAAGTGAGTCAAAATACCGATTGATTGCCGAAAATACGTCAGACCTAATTTTGTTGATGGATAAGGGACACGCTATTAGCTACCTTTCTCCTTCTCATGAGCATGTATTAGGCTTTCCGTGCTCTGAATTAGAGAAACATAAATGTTTCTGGTTAATACATCCTGATGATAAACCGATGTTTCTAGATGCGATTAAAAGAATGTATGAATATAATGAGTCCCAATCGATGGAAATTAGAATAACGCATAAAGATGGACACTGGATTGAATTTGAATCTAAGTGTATGCCTGTTAAGGGTGAAGGAGATACAGTTGAAAATATTGTCATCATCAGCAGGGATATATCAGAACGAAAAAAATCCGAGGAAATTCTTCTGCAGTCAGAAAAGCTGTCGATTGTCGGGGAGTTGGCTGCAGGGGTCGCTCATGAGATTCGGAACCCATTGACCACAATCAAAGGTTTTGTTCAGTTATATAAAGCTGAAAATAGTTCGATTGTTTATAATGATTTACTCCTAAGTGAGCTGGAGCGGATTGAGTCGATCACCAGTGAGCTTCTCTCACTGGGAAAACCGCAAGCCGTCCAGTTGGACCAAGTGAATGTAGGAGAGTTACTTGAAAACACAGTTGAGTTACTTTCTCCTCAGGCACATATGAATAATATTCAGTTTGACTTAAAGATTACTGGGGAGCCTTTTATTATGAAAGGGGAAAAGAATCAATTAAAACAGGTTTTCTTAAATGTCTTAAAGAATGCCATAGAAGCGATGCCTGTTGGCGGTGATATTCACATTAAAGTGAGAAAAAGTGAAGCAAATGATTGTATGATATCAGTCCAGGACCATGGCTTGGGCATCCCTGAGGAACTACTCCCGCGTTTAGGAGAGCCGTTTTACAGCTTAAAAGAAAAAGGGACAGGCCTTGGTGTTATGATTTGCCACAAAATCCTAAAACAACACAACGGAAGTATCACCTATACAAGCAAACTAAACAAAGGAACCAAAGTAGAAATCAAACTCCCACTAACAAGTTAAAAATAGTCATTTGGGTGACAGGCACTACCCGTGGACAATGTCCACGGGCGGTGCCTGTCACCTTTTCTTATATTTGCAAGTTAAGGTTGTGGCATATAATGACTAACTTGGCATATTTATTTACTATCAAACGTTTGATGAATGGTATTAGCAATTGTTAGGATGAATGTAATTCCGAGTTGACTGATAGGAGAGTTGGATTTTCTATAAGGAAACAGGGGAGGAATACGATGAATACGGTTCTGATCATTGTAAATGTCGCTGTTTTACTATTGCTTATGTTTGGGTTATTTATGATGCAAAAAAAGCATGTGTCGTTTTCAAAACGAGTCTTCACGGCTTTGGGTTTAGGAATTATTTTTGGTTATCTTATTCATTTGATTTATGGGACTACACATGAAGTGACCACCAAATCCATTGATTGGTTTAACATTGTGGGAATCGGATATATAAAACTACTCCAAATGGTTGTAATGCCGCTTGTCTTTATTTCAATTGTCGGGGCTTTCACAAAACTTAAATTGACGAAGAATATTGGGAAAATCAGTTTTCTGGTCATCGGCATCTTGCTCGGAACTACCGCTATTGCTGCCGCAATTGGGATTGGCTCGGCATTAGGCTTTGGCCTGGATGGCGTCCAGCTTACTCAAGGGGATGCTGAAAAGGCACGAAATGATCAATTAGCGGAAAGGGCCGCAGGAATTGAAAATATGACCCTGCCGCAGCAAATCATCGAATTAGTTCCGAGTAATCCATTTCAAGATTTAACAGGTGCGAGGGCTACCTCTACGATTGCGGTTGTGATCTTTGCAGCGTTCATTGGGATTGCTTACCTTGGGATTAAAAGGAAGGACCCGGGACCTGCTGAGTTTTTCGCGAAGATTATTGACACTCTCTATTCGGTTATCATGAGAGTTGTCACAATCATCTTGCGCCTGACACCTTATGGAATTCTAGCCATTATCACAAAGGTGACGGCAACAAGTGATTATCAGGCAATTGCAAAACTAGGGAAGTTTGTCATTGCCTCCTATGTCGCACTGATCATCATGTTTGTTGTGCATTTACTCTTCCTATCATTGGCGAAATTAAATCCATTCAGATATGTGAAGAAGGGACTTCCAACCTTAACCTTTGCCTTCACGTCCCGAACAAGCGCAGGGACATTGCCTATGACGATTAAAACACAAACCAAGGACCTTGGTGTTTCAGAAGGAATTGCCAATTTCGCCGGATCATTTGGCCTAACGATTGGTCAGAATGGCTGTGCGGGCATTTACCCAGCCATGTTAGCGGTAATGGTGGCGCCAAGTGCAGGGATTGATCCAACAAGCCTGTCCTTTATTGTGACACTTATTCTGGTTGTGGCCATTAGCTCATTTGGAGTGGCCGGCGTTGGCGGCGGCGCCACGTTTGCAGCCTTAATTGTCTTATCTGTCCTGAACCTTCCGATCGCAATCGTCGGTCTTCTCATTTCAGTAGAACCTATCATTGACATGGGGCGTACCGCACTGAACGTCAGTGGGGCGATGACAGCAGGTGTTCTCACAAGCAAAGCCACTGGAGAATTCAACGAGGAGACCTATTCACAGCCAAATATTGTTGAAGCCTAAAAACCAGGTGACAGGCGGTGCCTGTCACCATTTTTAATTTTTGCACTTAGTTAAGCGTATTTTTGCAGGTCACATTCTTGAATTACAGCGGTGTACTGGCGGATGAGGTTAGTCCATATCCGATCCCAGCTCTGGGTCAGAGCATAGTTCAAGATTGGGAAAACTATGCTGGCTTAGTAGTAGGAGTGATGTAGGGGAGGGGAAGAAACGGAAGGTTATAATACTGCAGATAATCATCAAAATTGGTATGATACGATCCAACAAGAGGTATAGTAAGATTTTTTGAAAAATAAACTCCACAAAGGCCAATGTTAAATGGGGTTGCTACATGAATTAAATCCGGTGCGAAGTTTTGTAGTTCTGATTTCAATTGATAAAGATTTGGAAAGGCTATTCGGCATTCAGGATACATGAAAAATGAAAGGCTCTTAGAGCGATGTATATGGCCAGCATCAGGCTCCTCTGCTGGAGAGGCTGGTACAAATAGTTTAAACGTAATGTTTTGGCTCTCAAGGAAGTCAGTCAACCTTTTCAACGTTCGAGCAACACCGTTTATGTCAGGATAAAAAGTATCAGTGAAAATGGCAATTCTCATGTCATCCCTCCTAACAAATATCTTACAAACATAACAAACAAAAGCACAATAACCCAGAAAGGGTACCAAGAACACCACCTGCAAGGATATCTGAAGGATAGTGAAGTCCTAAATAAATCCTGGATATCCCCACACACATTCCTAAAGGAATTAGAACGAGTCCAAGTTGTGGATAGGCTAAAATATAAGGAGTTATAACAGAAAAAATGGCCGTTGTATGCCCTGAAGGGAAGGAATGGTCCTGTAATGGATTAGCGGGAAACTTGGTACTTTCGATCATCAAGTAAGGTCTTTTTCGCGGAAACAGCTGTTTCATGACATGGACAGGGATATGGCTTGCCGATAATGCAAGAGCGCTGCTAATGGCGGTTAACCTAGGTTCACCTGAAGAGATTACAATAAGAAGGAAGACAGCCGCGATGGTGATGTCTGCTCCTCCAAACTGCGTAAGGATTCGAAAGAATAGATTTAACAGCTTTTTATCAAAATGGCGATTTACTCGTTGTAATAAGCGGCAATCAAATCCATAAACAGCATCGATTATTTTCATCATGGTCAGTCCCCTCCAACAGGTTACTTCGTTATGTCAGGTCTCCAAGCTTTGAGAAAGTGAGGGCCTATCTCTTTGTCCAGCCCGATTCCATATGCTACTTCCTCTAAATTAGCCCCGACATTATCACAAAAGCCCGCCATTTCATTCATAAAACGTATTTTGGTTGCTAAAAAGGCATTGAAAGCATATTTAATCATTTCGGCACTTCGGAGGTCCGTTTTGTATATCGGGATTTGCAGCGGTTGGTAAAAATTGCTCCATAACTGCTGCCGCATTGGGGTCTCTGGTACCGATTACAATACGGTCTCCATGAAAAAAGTCAATAATCGCTGTACCTTCACGAAGAAATTCAGGATTAGCAACTACTTCTGCTTGAAGGTTAGGAGGTTTTCTGCTGTCAATGATTTCTTGAATGAGTTCGTTCGTACCAACTGGAACAGCACCTCTAGTGCAAATTATTACGTCCCTCTCAATATAATGAGCGATCGTATGGGCAGCCACGTGGATGTACTTTAAATCTGCTGAACCGTCGTTTTTTTCTGGGGTACCTACAGCAATGAAGATAAGGTCAGCTTTTGAATAGGCATCATAAGGGTTAATCGTAAAATTCAGCTGCTTGTTATGTAAGTTCTTTTCCAATAGAGAATCTAACCCAGGCTCAATAATAGGGGAACGTCCGCTCTGCAGCATATCAATTTTCTCTTTTTGAACGTCAACACATGTCACCACATGTCCGAACTCCGCTAAACAAGCACTAGTAACCAATCCTACATAACCTGCTCCAGCAACTGTAACCTTCATCCAATCCCTCCAATAATTTGTTTACTTTATTGTATTAGCAAATGATGGATTTTTTCTAAACCTAGTGTAAAGAGAGTGTTAAGACTGTGTTAGTTTTAAAAAATGCATAATAATATATTTAATTCATAATACTTGAATTCAAGATAATTATAGGTTACACTTAAGATGTTCAAATGAATAATAAGTGTAATGGAATTAAACCATATTAGGCATAGAATGATTACTATTATTTTTGTATTGATAGGAAAAGGATGGGATCAACATGGAACAGTTTCATCAGGAACCAAACATTTATGTTGGTGAGGTTACGATAAAGGTAAAAAGTCTCGCTTATTCTGTTACGTTTTATCAAAATATTATCGGTCTTCAACTTTTGGAACAAAGTGAACGGAAAGCTGTTTTGACCGCTGATGGTCAAACCCCTCTGTTAACCTTGGAAGAACCAGCAGATGTCATTCCGAAACAGGAAGGCATGTCAGGATTGTATCATTTTGCGATATTACTGCCATCGCGGACCGACTTAGGGGACTTCTTACGGCACTTAATTTTAACAGGGTACCCGCTTGGGGCTGCCGATCATTATGTAAGTGAGGCTTTATATTTGAATGACCCTGATGGTAATGGGATTGAAGTTTATCGGGACCGGCCTTCTTCTGAATGGACCTGGAAAAATGGTTTAGTTGAAATGGCCACTGAACAGTTGGATGCAGAAGGAATTCTCGAAGAGAGTAACGATGAATGGAAAGGCCTTCCGTCTGGGACACTTATGGGGCACATCCATCTGCATGTAGGTGATTTGGAAAAAGCAAAAGAATTCTATACAAAAGGAATGGGCTTTGAGGTTGTAAGTTACTATCCGCAAGCAGTGTTTCTTTCGTCCGGCCGATATCACCATCATGTTGCCATCAATACTTGGCAGGGAGCAGGAGCTCCAACGCCGCCGAAAAATAGTGTTGGTTTAAATTGGTATTCGATTGTTTTCCCAAATCAGGAGGCAAGGGAAAAAGTCATGGAGCAACTAAAGCAAATAGGGGCTCCTTTAAGCAATGAAGGAAACTTTTATGTCACAAGCGATCCAGCAGGAAACCAAATTCATCTCGTCGTATAAAAGAAAAGATCCCTGCTTCGCTCGTCTAGTGCAATGAGCAGGCAGGGATCTTTCTTGCATTTAAGAGGTTTCTCTTATGAGAAAAACCCCAACGCATATTTAATGCCTTCTTCTACTTCAGTGGTTTCATAACCTTGTAAATCCTCATGAGTGATTTCTAATTTTGTTCTTGCTAAAGAATAGCCGCTGTCTAAATTTACATCCAATAGAACCTCATACCCAATCTCAGTTTGCGTAATTTGAATAATGTCATAATCGCGAATCGCCGTACCCGTATCGTACTCAAGCGGCTCTAATTCAGACATACTAAACCCTCCTCTTCATCCTTCAAACATGATTATTTTCCGCTAAACCCCAAAAATAATTCGGTGCATTCCCAATCGGTGCCTGTCACCATTACTAAGTCGAAGGAGTTAATAATGGTGACAGGCACCAAGTTAAAGGTTTTTGTTGGGAATGTGACGAATTATGAAGTGGGAAGGCTATTTTAGTAAAGTGTATTTTATATAAAGGTTGTGATGTTTGTGTGTTTGATTCTGTTTGCCTATCGTGTTCATAAGGAGTTTCCACTAATTGTTGCGGCAAATCGCGATGAATTTTATCGACGGCCAACCGCTCCTGCACACTTTTGGGAGGATCATCCTGAAATTCTGGCAGGAAGGGACCTAGAAAGAATGGGCACGTGGATGGGAGTGACCACTAGCGGGCGCTTTGCGGCCTTGACTAATTACCGCAATCCAAAGGAAGCAACGGAGGGAAAACGTTCACGCGGAGAATTAGTGGCGGATGCCTTGAAATATAAAGGAAATATAGAAGAATATATGCACCATCTTGCAGCACATAATCACTTGTATCCCGGTTATAACTTATTGGCAGGTGACGGGCACGATCTATATTATTATTCGAATGTCGGCCAAAAGCTGGAAAAATTAAAGCCTGGCATATATGGAGTGAGTAACCAGTTATTAAATAGCAGCTGGCCTAAGGTAGAAAAGGGGAAGTCTGGTTTAGCCCACATCATAAAGGAACACAACAATGGGATGACTGAAAAATTGTTTGCCTTGTTGCAAAGTGCGGATCCCGCCCCGGATGAAGCTCTTCCACGTACAGGTGTGACATTGGAATGGGAACGGCTGCTTTCGCCGTTGTTTATTGAGAGTGAGCACTATGGAACGCGAAGTTCAACAGTAATGTTCATGACAGGAACAAAGCTTCAATATATAGAAAGAGTCTATACGGAGAACGGCGAAAATATCCAACCATTTACGATTGAGCTGTTTGAAAAAGAAAACTAATCAAACGTTCAGTTAGGCAGGAAGATGAAAAGGTAGAGTACGAAAATTAAAAAACCTGAAGAAGGAGCACTTTTTTAAAAAGTGTTCCCTTTTCAGGTTTTTTTGGAGAGGGGTGAATATACTTATATTTACATTACACTTACACCCCAATTACTTTCAATGACTGGCGCAGCCCTTCTAGAGCAAACCCTGTTATATACCTAAAAACAAAAATAGCGACAATTGGTGAGATATCAATAGGTCCCAATGGAGGAATGAACCGTCTAAAAATGCTTAAATATGGTTCGACGAGCTTAGATATCCACATCCCAATCTTGGTGGATTGAAATTGTGGAAACCAGGAACCAAAAATTGATATTAAGATAAGCCAATAATAAAGTTCAAAAGCATATTGTCCAATTTGCAAAATGTATAATCCCAATTTATATCTCCCCGTCTTTTAGAGTTTTATTATAAGTACAAACTTCGTAAGATACATATATATACGACTAAGCCCACTAAAGGTTTCATAATTCTGATTGATGTCATAAAATGCTATTTATACTGAATCCCAGTTAGATAAAAATAAACAAACGGGAAAGATGTAGTGACAATGCCTTTAATGGGTTTATTATTCCATAAAGAACTTAACAAATCCTTAAATTCAATGGTTGGCGAATGAAAAATATTAATCAAACGTTTAATTAATTCAGCAACAAAACTAATCAAACGTTTGATTAGATCTTGGCCCACATTGATAAATCAACATTATTTGCCCATATAAGATAACTAATCAAACGTTTAGTTAAATGGATATGATAGGTAAGTTTTTAAATGACTAAAAAGGGAACTTATTTACTATGTGATATATACTATAAGTGAGAAAGGACGTGATTAGATTGAAAAAAGGTTGGTTAGTAATAGGAATTGTGGTCGCTGTCATTGTGATCTTCGGCCTCATGTTTATGTCCAGCTATAACAGCTTTGTCAATCTAGAAGAAGACGTGAATCAGTCGCATGCTCAAATCGAAAATCAACTCCAGAGAAGGCTCGATTTAATACCAAACTTAGTCAATACCGTAAAAGGCTATGCAGCACATGAAAAAGAAGTCATTGCCTCGATCTCAGATGCACGTGCAAAGCTTGCCGGAGCAAAAACACCCGAGGAAGAAGCGACCGCTAACGATCAATTATCCGGTGCATTAAGCCGCTTGCTTGTTGTCGTTGAAAATTATCCAAACCTTAAAGCGGACCAGCAATTTACCCAGTTGATGGATGAACTGGCTGGAACCGAAAACAGAATAGCAGTTGCGCGTAAGGATTATAATGAGCAAGTTGCTAAATTTAATAAAAAAGTAAAAAGATTCCCAGGCTCGATCATTGCAGGAATCGGCGGGTTTGATCAAAAAGAATATTTTAAAGCAGCCCCCCAAGCTCAAGAAGCCCCAAAAGTTGATTTTGGAGGCAATGGGTAATGAAAGCAAAACGGATCTTCAGCTTCTTATTGGTTTTTACCACGTTATTTCTGTGTACAGCCCGTGCACTTGCTGAGGATGTCCAAATACCTGCTCCCGTCGGAGATATTTATGTACAAGATTTTGCCCATGTCCTAAATGAAACAGAAAAAGCTGAATTAATCAACATAGGCAGAAAAATTGAAGATCAGACAACTGCACAGGTCGCTGTGTTAACTGTTGAAACCATTGGCAATAAAACCATTGAAGAATATGCAAATGAGGCGTTTCGTCAATATGGAATCGGCAGCAAAAAAGAGGACAATGGGGTCCTGCTTGTTTTATCAATGAAGGAACACAAAATTCGGATTGAGGTCGGCTACGGCCTTGAAGGAAGAATTCCCGATGCGAAAGCCGGCCGAATTTTAGATCAATATGCGATTCCTTATTTAAAAAATAACCAGCCGAACCAGGCTGTAATGGAAACTTACCAAGCGCTCGCCAAAGAGGCTCTTGCGGAATATAACGGCGAGAACGGACAAAAAACGGTGCCAAAGGATGAAGGGATCGGAATCCCATCCTGGCTGATCGTCATCATTGTTCTGGTCGTTGTCTTCCTTGATTTTAAATTTTTCGGAGGCACACTTACCTATTTACTCCTCTCCATATTATCCCGCGGCGGCGGAAGAGGAGGCGGTGGCGGCGGGCCCCGAGGAGGCGGCGGCGGTTCCTCTGGCGGCGGAGGAGCAAGCCGGGGCTGGTGAGGATAGCAAAAAAAGATGCTCTCTAGTTGAGGGCATCTTTTTCTAACTTCATTCCTTTTCTTTTCTTCAGATAGGAATAGGAAAGGAGGATTCCTACTAGGAAAAAAACAATGATATAGATACTATATCTTGAAAAATAGGTTCCTACATAGACCCAATTTTCACCAAGTATTCTGCCAAGAGAAATAAAGG
The DNA here is from genome assembly GCF_021560175.1 of Neobacillus drentensis. Classification (GTDB taxonomy): domain Bacteria; phylum Bacillota; class Bacilli; order Bacillales; family Cytobacillaceae; genus Neobacillus; species Neobacillus drentensis_A. The sequence continues at coordinate 589,478 of NZ_CP091110.1, forward strand.
CAAAGCACCATAGCAATGCTCCTAAATAAGCATACAAGGCGAACTTTTTATAAGAGAAATGGTTAATTCCTGCGAGATAGGCAGTAATATGCCTCACTCCTGGAATGAAAAAGCCTATAACAAGAAGGAATGGACCAAATTTATTGAATAACTTCTTCGTTCGTTCAATTTTTGCCTCACTGATATGGAGCTTTGGACCAAACTTATGTAAAAATGGCGCTCCTAACACAATCCCTAATATAAAGCTAAGCGTAATGCCGGTGCTCGCCCCAAAATAGGCACATAGGAGTGAAGGAAGATACGCTAGTTTACCCTCGAAAATATTATAGCCAACATAAGTAAGAAGAACCTCATCGGGAATCGGCAGTCCAATAATGCCGCCAATCAAAGCAAAAATAATCCCAAGATAGCCAAAGTGTTCAATAAGATGATTTAAGTAATCCATCGTTACACTTCCTATATTCCATTCTAAAATTTAGCTAATATCTATTATCTGCAAAAATTCTCACTTTTATGTATGCCTTGACACCATTTTCCACTTCAGCCGTGAATATAGTGAAGTAAATGTCTTTTTTAGGAGTGGTCTGATGCCGATTGAATGGAATGAAGATGAGCAGCTATTTCATTTGTATAATGGCAAAATCAGTTACATGGTTCAACTTGTCCATGGAAAATATTTAGCGCATGTATATTGGGGGAGTAGGGTACAAATACTTCAGCCCTCAGCGATCCTTCCATTTAAAGGAAGAGCCTTTTCACCAATGACTGAACCGGCTGACCCCCGTTTTTCACTTGATACTCTGCCACAGGAATATCCTGCCTTTGGAAATGGCGACTTCCGAACGCCGGCCTATCAGCTTCGTGCTCCTGACGGGTCAACGGTTACTGAATTTGTATATGATTCCTATGAAATTCTTAAAGGAAAGCCTCGCTTGAATGGATTGCCAATGGCCTATGTGGAAGAGGAGGAGGAGGCAGACACGCTGGTGATCACATTGGTAGATTCCACGCTTGGTGTTGGACTAAACTTGCACTATACAATTTACCGTGATTTTGAAGTGATAACGAGATCGGTCTCCTTTGAAAACTTAGGCAGCCGTGAGGTGAAGATAGAGAAATGTATGAGCATGTCTGTTGATTTCCATGACTCGAATTGGGACTGGCTTCATCTTCAGGGAACGTGGGCAAGAGAACGGCAGATAGAACGCCGCCCGATGACCCACGGTGTTCAATCCATTTCTTCCACAAGGGGTGCGAGCAGTCATCAACAGAATCCTTTTCTGGCGTTATTATCAAAAGATGCCACGGAAGACCATGGCAAGGTATATGGAATGAGTCTGGTCTATAGCGGGAATTTTCAGGCTTCCATTGAGGTCGATCCCTATGAGATCACCCGAATCAGCATGGGAATTAATCCATTTAATTTTTCTTGGGTCCTAACGCCAGGTGAAATTTTTCAAACACCAGAGGTGATGATGGTCTATTCCTCAGAGGGTTTGGGCGGAATGTCGAGAACTTTTCATAAAATCATTCGGAGCCGGATTTGCCGGGGGGTTTATCGGGACAGGGCACGGCCTATCCTCATTAATAATTGGGAGGCTACCTACTTTCAATTCACTGAAAAAAAATTAAAGGAAATTGCTGATGCTGCAAAGGGACTTGGCATTGAGCTGTTTGTTTTAGATGATGGCTGGTTTGGCCGGCGTGATAATGCGAAGAGTTCACTCGGTGATTGGGAGGTTAATCGAAAAAAACTGCCCAATGGATTAAACGGATTAGCCCGTTATCTCAATGGGAAAGGGATGCAATTCGGATTGTGGGTCGAGCCGGAAATGGTTTCGCCAGATAGTGATTTGTACCGCAGGCATCCGGACTGGTGTCTGCATGCACCGGGGAGGAATCGAACTCTTTCGAGAAATCAGCTTGTTCTAGATTTAAGCCAGAATGATGTACGCGAATGGCTGATTGAAACGCTCACGACACTTTTTCAAAGTGCCCCGATTTCCTACGTAAAATGGGACATGAACCGAAATATGACAGAAGTGGGGTCAGCCGCATTGCCCTCGGAAAGGCAGAAGGAAACGGCCCATCGCTATATGCTCGGGTTGTATCGGATAATAGAGGAATTAACGTCACGATTTCCAGAGATTTTGTTTGAAAGCTGTTCGGGCGGGGGCGGCCGCTTTGACCTAGGGATGCTTTATTACATGCCTCAAACCTGGACGAGTGATGATACGGATGCCGTCGAAAGGCTGAAAATTCAATATGGAACAAGTATCGTTTATCCAGCCATCACGATGGGTGCCCATGTATCAGATGTCCCGAATCATCAGGTTGGCAGGGTGACGCCATTAAGGATGAGATGTCATGTCGCCATGGCCGCCAATCTTGGGCTTGAATTAAATGTTGATAAACTTAGCAGGGAAGATCGAGAGTTAGTTAAGAAGGAGATCCAACTTTATCATCAAATAAAAGATATTGTCCTTTTTGGTGATTTGTATCGGCTGTGGAGTCCTTTTGAGGGGATGGATACCGCTTGGATGTATGTAGGAAACGGTCAAAAGCAAGCTGTGGTGTTTTATTATAAAACGCTGGCAACGCCAAATCCACCTTTTTTACGCTTGAGATTACAGGGGCTGAATCCACAGCTTAAATACAAAATAAATAACGGGGACAGAGTTTTCTATGGGGATGAACTGCTGAAGATTGGGTTTACCTTACCGTTGATAAAGGAAGACTTTTTCTCTGAAATTTATTGTTTAACGAGCTGTGAACGGAAATAAAAGAGTGAATATTTTTAATATTACCTATAAATTAACTTCTTTGAGGATTAAAATGGTGATAAAGATAGATTACTAGCTTCAATGTGATGGAGGAGAACAAAATGAATCTTTATGATGAATTGCTAGCGATGCTCGGGGATAGTGAGCGGGTTTCAATCAATGAAACCCTTTTAGAACAGCATAGTAAAGGGGAGGCATACCATCCGCCATTCAGCCCGGATGCCGTCGTGTTTCCTAAGACAAAAGAGGAGGTAAGCCGGATTGTTCAATTCGCGGGTGAACATTCTATTCCCCTTGTTCCCTACGGGGCGGGGACAAGCTTGGAAGGGCAAATTATTCCGGTTCAGGGGGGCATCAGTCTTAATTTCAGTCTAATGAATCAAATCGTCTCGATCCGGCCTGATGACTTCCAGGTCAGCGTCCAGCCAGGGGTGACTAGAAATCAGCTCAATCAAGTCTTGAAAAAGCATGGGCTGTTTTTTCCAACGGATCCAGGGGCAGATGCATCGATTGGCGGAATGGCTGCGACGAATGCAAGTGGTACCAACAGCGTAAAATACGGGGTGATGCGTGATCAAGTCCTCGGGTTAGAGGTGGTTTTAGCCGATGGGTCAATCATTCGAACAGGTGGACATTCTTTTAAATCTTCAGCAGGCTACAATTTAACAGGCTTGTTTGTCGGATCAGAAGGGACACTGGGTATTTTTACAGAGTTAACGTTAAAGCTTCGCGGGATTCCAGAGGCCATATCTGCTGTGAAAGCCACGTTCCCTTCGATTGAAGCTGCAGGAAATGCGGCTGCCATTCTTTTAAAAGCAGGTCTTGCGATTGGGAGAATCGAGCTGGTTGACGAAAAAACGATTCGAGCAGTAAATCATTTTAAAAGTACTGAATTCAGGGAAGAACCAACCCTTTTCTTAGAGTTCAGCGGCAATGAACCGGAAGTTACATATAGCGTAGAAGTCATGCAAGAGATTCTAAAGGATGAGCAATGTGTTTCTTTTGAATTTGAGAATGACTCGTTAAGAAGGGCCCAATTATGGGAGGCAAGGCATCATGCGGCCTTTGCTATACAGGCCGCTAATCCTGGCAAAGTCTTAATGTTTACCGATGTCTGCGTTCCGTTATCGGAACTCGCTGGGGCCTTAAAGCAGACGAGGGGTGTCATTGAGAAATTTGGCTTAGAGGGGGCTGTTTTGGGTCATGTCGGTGATGGGAACTACCATGCCTGCCTGCCGATTGACCCGAACAGCGAAGAAGAACTGGAAGTGGTCGAAGGAGTTCATCATCAGATTGTCTCCTATGCCTTATCCAAAGGGGGAACCTGCACCGGGGAACACGGCATCGGACTCGGCAAAAAAGCGTTCTTGCAGGAAGAACACGGAGACCTAATCCCCATCATGAAAACAATCAAAAACAACCTCGACCCCAAAAACATCCTAAACCCAGGGAAAATATTCTAAAGGGTGACGGTGACAGTGACAGGCACCGATAAATAGTTAAACAAGGTGGTAGGGATGCAAACGGTGACAGGCACCAATAAGTAGATTCACACAATAACAGGATTGGTAATGGTGAAAAGGCATCATCATTACCAACCCTTTGTATTGTTTAGAAATCGAAGTTGTCTGGGTCTGGACCGACGCGATGATTTTGGTTTAAACCATCAATTTGTTCCATTTCTGCTTTCGTTAGTTCGAAGTCAAATATGGACGAATTCTCGACAATTCGATGTTCTTTTGTTGATTTTGGAATCGTGATAACCTCGTTTTGGAGATCCCAACGCAAGATCACTTGGGCGGCAGATTTGTTATATTTTTCTGCAATTGCCTGGATCATGGGCTGGTCTAGTAACTGTCCTTGCATTAATGGTGACCAGGCCTCCAATTGAATCCCATGTTTCTGGCAATAAGCTTGAATTTCTTTTTGTGTTAACCGTGGATGGTATTCCACCTGATTGATCATTGGCTTAATCTCGGCATCTTTCATTAAATCTTCAAGATGGTGAACATGGAAATTACTTACACCAATCGCCTTTACTCTGCCTTCTTTATAAAGAGTTTCCAAGGCCCGCCATGCATCTTTAAATTTTCCGGCAACTGGCCAGTGAATTAAATATAAATCTAAATAGTCTAACCCCAATTTCTTTAAACTTGTTTCATAGGCAGCTAGAGTTGATTCGTAGCCTAAGTCACTATTCCAAACTTTCGATGTGACAAAAAGTTCTTCTCTTGAAATACCCGCCTCTTCAAGTCCTTCACGGATTGCCTGCCCTACTCCTTCTTCGTTTCCGTAAATAGCAGCCGTATCAATACTGCGGTATCCATGCTTAATGGCAAATTTAACGGCATTAACAAGTTCAGGTCCTTCTTCTACTTTAAATACTCCAAGCCCAAACCAAGGCATTTTTACTCCATTGCTAAGTGTGGTTGTATCTTGTAAGTTAGTAATCATCCTATTCATCCTCCAAATTAATTTTTTATATGAGGAAGGGGCGCTGTACCAGCTATCACCCCAATCCTATCGTCAAAATAGATTCAAAAACTATTAGTTGCAGCTAAATTACTTTTAAAGCCTTATTACCCGGTTCCTCACGGTCTTTCTTTTCAAGGCCTCGGCTCCAGCCCGTAAGAATGACCGCACCTAAGACCATTAATGCTCCAATCCAAGAGGTGTGAATTAATCCAATGGAGTCGGTAATAACACCGCCAAAGAAGGACCCCATGGCAATTCCAGCGTTAAAGGCAGCAATATTAATTGCCGATGCAACATCAACTGCAGTCGGCACAAACCGTTCTGCTAACATAACCACGTAAACTTGTAATCCAGGCACATTCATAAAAGCCAATAAGCCCATGAAGAAAATCGTAATTAAACCTGCAATCTTAAAAGGTGCCGTAAATAGTAAAATAAATAAGACAACAGCCTGGACAATAAACATATAAAATAACGCCTTAATGGGATTTTGGTTAGACAGCTTGCCGCCAACCATATTTCCGATGGCAATAGCGACCCCATAAACAAGCAAAATCACAGCAACAGTACTTTCCTTAAAGCCTGTTATCTCTTGCAAAATAGGCGATAGGTACGTAAAGACTACAAAAGTTCCGCCATATCCTAATGCAGTTATACTAAATAGCAGTAAAAGCCGACCGTTGGTTATCACTTTGAATTGGTCGCGGAACGTTGTTTGGACCGCTTTTCGTAAATCAGACGGAACAAGGATACTGTTGGCAAAGAAGGCAATTACGCCGACTGCGACGATAATAACAAACGCCATTCTCCAGCCGAATTGCTGGCCAATGAAGGTTCCAAATGGGACACCAGTAACGGTTGCCACCGTAAGGCCTGAAAACATAATCGATATTGCACTAGCTCTTCGATTCTCCGGGACCAAATCTGCAGCGATGGTGGAACCAATCGACATAAAGACACCATGTGAAAAGGCCGATATCACTCGGGCAGCCAATAAAATCCCAATGTTTGTTGCGCTTGCTGCCAACCCATTGCCGATAATAAAAACAACCATGATCCAAAGTAACAAGGATTTACGTGACATCCTTGAAGTGAGCGATGTAAGGATAGGAGCCCCGAACATTACTCCTAAGGCATATAAAGAAACAGTTAAGCCGGCAGTTGTAACGGATATTTGTAAATCTTTTGCTATGAGCGGCAGAAGGCCTACACTGATAAACTCCGTTGTACCAATGGCAAAGGCACTTACCGCTAATGCTAATAGAGCGAATGTACTTCTTTTTTTCTCTAACGTCATTTCTATTTCTCCTCCTAAAATGGTTTTATTGCATGAATGATTGGCTAAAAGCAAATCTATAAAAAAGAATCAAAATGTGATATTTCAACCGGCAAATGTTATTATGGGACATAGGAGTATAAAGGAAAAGTACGCACTTTAAAGTGATATAGACACCAAAAAGTGCGGTAGGCACTTATTGGTGCCTATAAAAACGGAGGACTAGATGATGAAAAAACAGAAGTACAATATATCCGTTGAGGCGACACTAGAGGTCATCGGGGGAAAGTGGAAATGCGTCATTCTTTGCCATTTAACACATGGAAAGAAACGAACAAGTGAATTAAAACGCCTGATGCCGGATATTACCCAAAAGATGTTAACGCAGCAGTTACGAGAATTAGAGGAAGACGGCGTTATCAACCGGATTGTCTATAATCAAGTACCGCCCAAGGTGGAATATGAACTTAGTGAATATGGCCAGAGCTTGGAAGGAATCTTGGATTCCCTTTGTGCCTGGGGAGCAAACCATATCACCAGAGTGCATGGTGATTTGTCAGTATTAGAAGAGAATGTGTTAAACGATCATTTAAAGTAGGAACTTGCTTCTCCAAAGGTGAATTGAATCGTTAGAATTGGTTTACCTAAATTTTCTGTTTGACGTTTTTCAGCCCATTCTCTATTATATAGAGATGAGAATACCCGTACTTGAACGGGAGAGGTTCATAGCTGATACCCTCTATAAAAAACTATGGATACATGACTTCCTGCCATGTCCATATCGGACGTGGCTTTTTGTTTTTTATCCCATTAGTTAAAGGATCATTCAGCTGAAACTCTCTTATAAAGCGTGGGGACACATTTTTATAGGGGGTTTTTTTATGTCTGGCCGCAGCCACGAAGAAGGATTAAAGGATTTAACACTATTAGGTAATCAAGGAACTACTTATTCATTTGAATATGCACCCGAGGTTTTGGAGGCGGTTGATAATCTCCATCCGGAACGAGATTATTTCGTTAAATTTAATTGTCCAGAGTTTACGAGCTTGTGTCCGCTGACACGTCAGCCGGATTTTGCAACAATGTATATTTCTTATGTTCCAGATAAAAAGATTGTGGAGAGCAAGTCGTTGAAGCTATACCTTTTCAGTTTTAGGAACCATGGAGATTTCCATGAGGACTGTGTAAATATCATCATGAATGATCTAATTAAACTGCTTGACCCGCGCTATATTGAAGTATGGGGCAAATTTACGCCGCGTGGCGGAATTTCCATTGACCCATGGTGCAACTACGGAAAACCAGGCACCAAATACGAAGAAATGGCCACCTATCGCTTAATGAACCATGACCTCTATCCAGAAAAAGTAGATAATCGATAAAAAGAAATGGTGACAGGCACCAATAAGTGACTTCTGACGTTGTAAATATTGCAAATGGTGACAGGCACCACAAACAAAGCAGCCGTGGAACACGGCTGCTTTGTTTTAAATTATTTCCGCACTTCTTTTTATAATGCGGCTTTAATGACTTTTTTGTAATAAAGTACGGATAGAAAACCGAAGATGGAGTAGAGGCTGGTATAAAGGACCATCACTAGAATCATGGGGGTCCAAACTTCGCTACCGAAAAGAAACCAGCCGGATTGGACGGCAAAATAACTATGCAGCAGTCCAACCACTAACGGAATTCCAAAGTTAAATAGCTGCTTAGCTTGAATTCCCTTCAATAAATCTCCTTCTGTGAAACCAAGCTTCCGCAGGATCGTATAATGCGGCTTTTCCTCTTCACTCTCACCCATCTGTTTAAAATACAGAATACAGCCTGACGTGATCAGAAACGTTAATCCTAAAAAGCCAACAATAAACATAATCAATCCCATATTTTTTTTCTGAGTATTACTGATCTCCAAACGAGACGAATAAAGGTCATTCTCGTTTAAGGATAAATCTTGATAGACTTGATTGGCTTTTTGGAGCTGACTCTCATCCTTCAACGTAAACCCAACAAAAAGAGAAGTCTTCTTTTGAATTGAAGGATTTAGATCCTTTTTCAATCGTTCAAATACAGATTCGTCTACAATCGCAATCGGCTGACCGCCGTTTGTAAAATATCCGGAAATCACAAAATCCTTCTTTAAACCTAAGTAGCGAAGCGGAATCGTTTCCGTTTGCCCCTTTAATTCGATCCGGCCGCTATCTTTTAAACTCATAAACTTCTGGAGCAAATCATTATAACCGGTAAAAATAGTCTCACCCGTGGCCACATCGATATTTTTCAAAGCCCGTTCACTTATCATCGGAAGGGGCAGCTCACTAGGGTCCACCATCATTCCTTCAAGGTTAGTATCCATTATGTTCTCAAGATTAGCGGACACTTGGAGTACTTCAATCCTTTTTTCATCAAAACCGATTTCCTTCGCGGCCAACGCCTCTTTAAATTTAGCAGCATCTTCTGCATTGGTTATGGCGAAATCACCCGCTGTATCGTTTTCAGCCATCTTTTCGGCAGAAAAATAGGAGATATAACTCAACGACAATAGCCCAATCGCAAGAGCGGATATTGTTGTGATAACCGTTAGTAACAGGGCATTTGATTTCATCCGAAACATAATTGATGACAAGGATAATACCTGATTAATGGTTAAATAGCCATCCTTCTTTTTTCGAGCGATATTAAAAATAAAACTAACCGACCCTTTATAAAACAGGTAAGTGCCGATAATGACGCTAGCCAAAATATAAATCATCGCCAAAAATAATTCTGTCATCGTGGTATAATCGCCAGTAAATAGCTTGGATGAAATATAGTAGCCGGAAATAATCGCAAGCAATCCGAAAATCCCCATGAGAATTTCCCAAATAGACATTTTTTTCACTTTTTCTTCCGTAGAGGAAACAACCCGAAAGAGAGATAGAATGCTCTGTCTCTTAATAAAAAGATAATTCATCAGCATAATTAGGAGATAGATGACACTGAATACAATGATACTCTGGACCAACGCTTGCGACGAAAAATGCAAGCGGGCAATTGCATTCACCTTGGTAATTTTAAATAAAATCATAATAATTAACCGAGATATAGAAAAACCGATAAAGATCCCAGCCACCATTGAACCAAAATAGAGAATAAAGTTCTCGGCGCTTAGGAGGTTAAAAATCCGAGTTTTTGTCATCCCAATCAATTGAAATAATCCGATTTCTTTGCTTCGCCTCTTAATAAAAATGTTATTGGCATACAGTAAAAAGATCGAGACAATGACTACCAAGAGAATACTGGCTGTCCGGATGGCGGCCGCCCCTTTAATGGAATCCTTTGTTTCATCCATGGCCGGGTCATATTGCAGCGTGACAAATGAAAAATAAAGGGCAACGCTAAAGATGAGTGCAAACACATAAAGATAGTAGTTTTTTAGATTTTTTTTCAAGTTTCGAAAGATAAGCTGATTAACGCTCATATGGCACACCGCCTAGCACGCCTTGGGTTTTCATGATATCCTTAAAAAAGTCCTGCCGGGATTGGTCCCCTTTATTTAATTGGGTATAAATCTGCCCGTCTTTTATAAAAATCACTTTGCCGCTGAAGCTGGCCGCAACGGGATCATGTGTAACCATCACAATCGTGGCCGTCCGGTTTTGATTTAATTCACTAAGTTTGTTTAACAGATCAGATGCAGATTTCGAGTCGAGCGCTCCTGTTGGCTCATCCGCGAAAATAATGCTTGGTTCGTGGATGAATGCACGGGCCGCCGACGTTCGCTGTTTTTGTCCGCCGGAGATCTCATTTGGGTATTTATCTTTAATCTCCATGATTCCTAACTCCGTTGCAACCTGATTGAATCGCTCATCCGCCTCTCTTTTAGAAACCTTCGTTATTGATAATGGCAAAAGAATATTTTCTTTAACTGTTAACGTATCTAATAGATTATAATCTTGAAAAATAAACCCAAGGTGCTGCTTGCGGAACTCAGCAAGCTGCTTTTCCTTCATAGCCGTCATTTCTTTACCTTCAATTGTAATCGTACCGCCGCTGACCTTATCAATTGAGGACAATACATTGAGAAGTGTGGTTTTCCCGGACCCGGAGGCCCCCATGATACTCACGAATTCCCCTTTTTCAACGTTAATATCAATCCCTTTTAAAACCTCTTGTTTATTCAGCTTATTACCATAGCTCTTATGGATTTTATTTGCTGTTAAAATACTCATAACAACACGCTCCTTTATTTCTATAATCCAATTATAAAATCTGCCGGTTCACTTCTCCTTCGAATATCCGAACAAAACAGCAAAGCATGTGACATTTTTGTCACATGCCTAATATCGCACCGAATTCATTTTTTCTTGGGAAGGTTAACGTGAAGGTGGTTCCAGTGCCAGGTGTGGAGAAGACATCGATATGAATCAGTAATGACTCGGAAACTTTCTTGGTTAAATATAAGCCCATGCCGGTAGAGGCATTGTCATGGTGAGCGGTTGTTGAGGTAAAGCCCTTATCAAAAATCCGCGGCAGATCTTTTGGATCAATGCCGCGCCCAACATCCTGAACCAGCAGCTTAGTTCGGTCATCCTCCATAAAACTTCGTATGAGAATATCCGATGCCTCGCTATATTTCACTGCGTTTGTCAACAGCTGGCGGATCATAAAGGCCAGCCACTTGGCATCCGTTAAGACAGACGCGGCTTCAACCTCCACTTCAAAACCAATCCCTTTTTGCATACACCAAGTTTGCAGTGTTTTAATTTCTTTAAAAAGTAAGCTTTTCAAGTCAGTCTCTTCTATATATAAATCATTCTCCATAAAAGGCAGGCGCTTTTGATGAAGCTGTGAATCAAGCAGCAGATGGATTCGCAGCCATTCTAGAGCTAGCTGTGCTTTTAATGGACTTTCTTCTAAACGGTCCATCATTAAATGCATGGCTGTCAAAGGTGTTTTGACTTCATGAATCCAAGCTAAAAGCTCATCTTTTTCCTGCTCTACAGACACTAAATTATTGGAAACGGTTTGTTTCAGCAGTTCCGTTTGGTTCACAATACTTTCCTCAACAATCCTTTCAAACGGGCTTTCCGCCTCGGCTATATTGGTTATATCAAGATTGTTCTCCCATTCCGCTAAGGAAGCATAAAATTTCGTTTCCTTATGGAAGCGAAAGCACAAAAAGATCACAAAAATAAGCGTGGATAAAAAAACAATATAGAGAAGGGGCATAAAGTGTATAGCGGAATCAATATAGCCTGAAAAGAGAACTAAAAGCTGTAAACTTACAAAAAGAACAATCCAGCTCCGTCTTTCCTTTAAAAAGTTTTTAATCATCATATTTACGCCTCTTCACTTGCCATGTAACCTTGGCCAACCTTTGTTTCAATAAATTTTCCGAGATTAAGCTCGTCCAGCCTTTTCCGCAGCCGGTTAACATTGACCGTTAACGTATTATCACTGACAAAACGCTCATCATCCCACAAGCTTTTGATTAATTCTTCACGGCTGACAATTTTATTCTTTTGTTCAATCAGCTTTTTTAATATAAACATCTCGTTTTTTGTGAGTTCAACCGTACCAGCCTTGCTGCTGACTGTGTTCTTTTCAACATCGATTTGAGCATCCTGCCAAGTTCGCAGCGTTATTTGCTCATGGTTGTAATTATAGACGCGCCTGAGGATTGCTTGAATTTTGGCAATCAGCACATCAAAATGAAATGGCTTTTGAACGAAATCATCTGCTCCAAGCTGCATGGACATCACCATGTCTGCAGGATGGTCGCGCGACGAGAGGAATAAAATTGGAACATTCGAATGGGAGCGAATCATCCGGCACCAATGAAAGCCGTCAAATTTCGGAAGCTGAATATCAATAATAACTAAATCGGGTTTAACTAACGAAAACTCCTGCATCACCAGGTTGAAATCACTTATCCCATACACATCATAAGACCAGCCCATAAGCCGGTCCTTTATTTCATTAAAAAGCGCCTGATCATCTTCGATTAATAATAACTTAAACAATAAATTCACCGCCGTACTCTAACATTTCTTACACCAATTGTATAATATATCCTTTTTTCGTGCTATAAGTTGGTGCCTGACACCATTAGCGACATTAACACAATCCTAAACCATTTATTGGTGTCAGGCACTTTTTTTAAGATTAAGAAAGTATAAAATTCACTTTGAAAATTGTCCAGCTCCAGCGCCCTAGCGGCTAGTGTCCTTCGCGCTCCGCCCTACGATAAGTCAACATCGAATCGCTGTCGCTCTTCGTGTTGTCTAGCTCCAGCGCCTAGGGGCTCGGGGTCATAAGCCAATCCGTCAAGAAGGCTAAAGAGCAGCCTTCTCGCCGGCTCGTCTTATGCCTGTCGCCCCTGATCAAGGCGCCTCCGCTTTTCGACTTTCCTTTATCTCAGTTGGAGCACTCCATAAGGAACGCTTCGGCAGCATAAGCATCGCACGAAGGAAAAGCGATAGCTTTTCCGAGGAGGCCATACGCCGCTGACCAGGGCGCTTGCGCTTTTCTTATTTTAATTAAGGATAAGTTAAGGGAGGCACTTGATAATAGGCTCATGAATTAAAAAATGTTTGGAGCGGGTCCCGGACTGTTCCATGATTAAAGGAGTCTAGATAAATGAAAAAGTGGATTTGGATACTGATTAGTGTACTAGTTGTTGGGTATGTCGGCTATCAATGGTTTCACTCCAGAAGCAGTGCTAGTACAAGCACTGCTTCACAGGTTCGAACAGCTGCTGTTCAAAAAGGGAAGTTAGAAGTGACGATTAGCGGTTCGGGAACAGTTGAACCAGTAACCACAGAAGATATTAAAGCAACAGCTGATAATAACGAAATCGATGAAGTATTAGTTTCTGCTGGAGATACCGTGAGTGCAGGAGAAACATTAGTAACCTTTACGGATGACAGCGATCCAATTACAGCGCCAACTGCGGGAACGATTACTACGGTGTCGGTTGCCTCAGGAGACCGGATCAACAAAGGGATGGTAGTCGCACACCTAACCAATTACAACGATTTGCAAACAGTCGTTCAAGTCGATGAATTAGACATTCCTAAGGTAAAAGTGGGTCAAACGGTAACATTATCAGTTAGTGCTTACCCTGATGCAACATATACAGGGAAAGTTACTGCCGTTGCGGAAGAAGGAACGTCAACAAATGGTTCATCAACCTTTGCTGTCACCATTCATATTGAAAAACCAACCAACCTAAAAGTTGGAATGAGTACAGAAGCAACTATATTAACAGCTAGTAAGACAGATGCATTATATGTACCGGCCGATGCTATCTACACAAACAATAATGAAAAATACGTAATTGTCGATTCGACAGGTACAAGCACTGATAGCTCCACTACTGCGTCAGGTCAACAAAAAACTGTTAAAACCGGAATTTCTACCGACGAATATGTTGAAATCACTGAAGGTGTAACAGAAGGTGAAACGGTCGAATTGCCACAGCTGTCTTCAAGCAGTTCATCAACGAACCAACAAGGCGGAATGATGCAAGGTATGGGCGGCATGCAAGGCGGAATGGGACAAATGCCGAGCGGCAACATGCAGCGAAGTGGACAAGGCATGACAAGTGGAAAGTCTGGCAACTAATAAACTACTAACAAACAGGAGTGTATTTTATGAAAAAAACAAGAAAAGCACATTTATGGATTGGGTTAATCTGTTCGATATTTATCTTGATGGAATCTATTACAGGTCTGCTCATGAATGAGCCGTGGCTGATTGGTCAGTCATCACAAACAGAACAACGAGGTAATTTTCAGCCAGGCATGATGCCAGGGCAACAGCAAGGCACAACCACAAATTCAAACCAAGCAACAGGTCAAACACAAGCGTCAAGCCAAACTCAATCACCGTCTGGTACAACATCTCAAACGAATGGCACAACTAATAATCAAACAAGCGGAAGCACACAAAGTAATTCAAATGGGCAGTTTTCTGGCCCTGGTGGACAAAATGGCTTTGGTACAAAAGGTTCGCAATCAGGTTCATTCATGAGTACGATTAAAGGACTTCACGAAGGAAGAATTGGAACGACTAATATTAAATGGTTAATTGACCTGACAGCCATCGCAATGATTTTCTTAACTGGATCAGGAATCTACCTTTCCTTAAAGGTGATTGGTGCAGATAGAAAAAGGAAAAGGTTGATAATGGAAAGAGAAATTGCATAGGAGTGTCATGAAGAGAGTACCTTCCCAGGATAATGGATGGTGCTCTTTTTTATTCGAAAAAAGGAAGTGAACGACTTCTTTTCATTAGACTTTAACCAATCACAACTACAATCAAAGAAAAACATTCATGAAAAACAGCTCTAGATGAAAGGGATCACAAGGGGAGTACCCCAGCTATGAGCCAGTTGTTAAGGCAAACTTAAGCTATCTTCCTTAGGATACATATAGACAAATGCGGAAAAAAGGAGCCCGTTATTGATGAATGTCCTATTAGCAGAAGATGATAATCGCCTAGGTGATTTAATGGTATATATGTTGAAAAAGAAAGGCAATTGCAATGTAGAATGGGTCAAGGAAGGGCATGACGCCTTCTATTTTGCAACCTCTGCCCATTATGATGTGGTCATTATGGACTGGATGATGCCAAATGGAGACGGTGTCGATGTTTGCAAAGGTTTAAGGAAACAAGGATATTCAGGTGCCATCTTAATGCTGACTGCCAAAGATACCGTCCAAGACCGGATTGAGGGTCTTGATTCCGGTGCCGATGATTATCTTGTTAAACCTTTTGAATTTGATGAACTATTAGCTAGACTGCGCGCTCTATCCCGCCGAAATTATGCACCAATTGTAGAAGAAGAGATGGAGATAGATGGTTTAGTTCTTAATCGTGCCAGCCATATGGTTCGATTTGAAGACATCGAAATCCAGTTTAGTCCCCGCGAATTTCAACTATTAGATTTACTGATGAAAAATAAAGGACAAGTCCTGCCGCGTGAGTTAATTTATGAGCGCGTCTGGGGAGTTGAAACAGATGTGACGATGAAGACCATTGATGCAACCGTTAAATTAATTCGTAAAAAACTATCCTTAATCAGTAAACAAAGTAAACTTCAAAGTATACGAGGGGTGGGATATAAATTTGAAACGTAATTTTTTTTCCTTCTTTGACTTCCTATTGAATCGGGGGGATCAAGATATTTTTAGAAATACGCAAAACCGGTTAACAAGAAATTTTAGTGGACTTATCATGCTATTTCTCTTTTTGTTTATTCTTGTTGTTTATTCGGTTCTTTATTTTGTCATTCTCAATACACAGGAACGGGATCTTCGGACCTTGGTCTCACAAGAAGCGGGTTACATTGAGAACTTGTTGAGCAGGAATGACCAAAGCGACATTAGAGGAATCCAAAATCAAGAATTGGCTTTTGCTGGTGTAGATCAATCCTTCTACTATGTAATGGATCGTACCGGGAAAGTAGTAGTGGGCAGCGAGGTCAATCCCCGCCTACGGCAGCAATTCCTCTCACTCATAAATAAACATATGTCTAATCAACAGGATATTCAAAATGAAATGATACGCATGGATCAGAAACCATCTAGAGGACGAGCACAATTCCATGCACCTGATGAATTTCAAGATATCCATATAATGATTACCAGCCATGAAGTTTATTACAAAGGTCAATTTATCGGCCAAATTTATATAGGAAAAGATGTCTCATTTGCTTATCGGTTATTTCACTGGGTTCTGGTGATTCTTGTTGTGCTGGGGATGGTTTTTGTGGGAGTTGCTATCTATATAAGCCGGCGTATGTCTAAACGAGCGATGGTTCCGATTAGATCTGCTTTTAAAAGGCAGCGAGAATTTGTGGGGGATGCATCCCATGAATTAAGGACACCTCTAAGTGTCTTGCTATCGTCTGTTGATGCGATGGAAATGACAGTTGATACTCAAAAGGATGAGATGACAGGTAAACTACTTGCAAATATGAGGGAAGAGGTCAAGCGGATGACCAACCTAGTCAACGATCTTTTAACTCTCGCACGTTCAGATTCGAATACTAATGAGCTAAAAACAGAAGTGTTTGATTTAAAGCCTTTAGCTGAAAAAGCAATCGTGTCATTACATCCGATTGCAGCCCGCAAACAGATTGAGCTGGAGTTATCTGCCCCTGCTGCGGCAACTGTTATAGGAGATCCTCAAAGGATATCTCAGTTGATTTATATCCTTTTGGACAATGGTATAAAATATACTCCAGCTGGAGGAGAAGTAAAACTGAACCTCCTCAAAGAAGGGCGAGAAATAAGAATTATCGTTCAAGATACAGGGATAGGGGTTAAGAAAGAGGATTATCAAAAAATTTTTGAACGCTTTTATCGGGCGGATAAATCCCGATCCCGCCAAATAGGCGGCCATGGACTTGGACTATCCATTGCAAAATGGATTGTTGAAACACATAAAGGAACGATACAAGTAACAAGTCAAATGGGAAAGGGAACTACGTTTATGGTTAGGCTGCCTGATTACGTTTAAGTAATCAGGTTTTGTTTTCAGAAAATACCCTTTTAAAAAAATGTTAAATAGTTGTTGACAACCTTTTGATAGGATAGTAATATAGTAATCCTGATGAGGAAATGCCGCAATCGGCAAACTACTCATTGAAAAAATAATTATCAGATGTTGACAAGATTAAATGAATCTGATAGTATTAATACTCGTTGAGTAGGACAAGAAAAATTATTTCAAAATAATGATTGACATCCTAATTAATGAAGTGATATGATAATATCCTGTCACGAATTGTTCTTTGAAAACTAAACAAACAAAAACGTCAACAAACAATAAATTATCATGTTTCTTCTATTATATAAGATGAACATGAGCCAACGTAACAAAATGAGCTAATCAACTTTCATGGAGAGTTTGATCCTGGCTCAGGACGAACGCTGGCGGCGTGCCTAATACATGCAAGTCGAGCGAATCGATAGGAGCTTGCTCCTGTTGGTTAGCGGCGGACGGGTGAGTAACACGTGGGCAACCTGCCTGTAAGACTGGGATAACACCGGGAAACCGGTGCTAATACCGGATAATCCTTTTCCTCTCATGAGGAAAAGCTGAAAGTCGGTTTCGGCTGACACTTACAGATGGGCCCGCGGCGCATTAGCTAGTTGGTGAGGTAACGGCTCACCAAGGCGACGATGCGTAGCCGACCTGAGAGGGTGATCGGCCACACTGGGACTGAGACACGGCCCAGACTCCTACGGGAGGCAGCAGTAGGGAATCTTCCACAATGGACGAAAGTCTGATGGAGCAACGCCGCGTGAGCGATGAAGGCCTTCGGGTCGTAAAGCTCTGTTGTTAGGGAAGAACAAGTACCGGAGTAACTGCCGGTACCTTGACGGTACCTAACCAGAAAGCCACGGCTAACTACGTGCCAGCAGCCGCGGTAATACGTAGGTGGCAAGCGTTGTCCGGAATTATTGGGCGTAAAGCGCGCGCAGGCGGTCCTTTAAGTC
>NZ_CP091110.1:610000-3407500 GCF_021560175.1 Neobacillus drentensis
AAGGCTCGTCCGCTCAGGGTTAGTCGGGACCTAAGCCGAGGCCGAAAGGCGTAGGCGATGGACAACAGGTTGATATTCCTGTACCACCAAAGAATCGTTTGAGTGATGGGGGGACGCAGGAGGATAGGGTAAGCGCGCTGTTGGATATGCGCGTCTAAGCAGTTAGGCTGAGAAGCAGGAAAATCCGCTTCTCGTGAAGGCTGAGCTGTGACAGCGAGGGAAATATAGTACCGAAGTTCCTGATTCCACACTGCCAAGAAAAGCCTCTAGCGAGATTCCAGGTGCCCGTACCGCAAACCGACACAGGTAGGCGAGGAGAGAATCCTAAGGTGAGCGAGAGAACTCTCGTTAAGGAACTCGGCAAAATGACCCCGTAACTTCGGGAGAAGGGGTGCTCTTTGGGGTTCATAGCCTCGAAGAGCCGCAGTGAATAGGCCCAGGCGACTGTTTAGCAAAAACACAGGTCTCTGCGAAGCCGCAAGGCGAAGTATAGGGGCTGACGCCTGCCCGGTGCTGGAAGGTTAAGAGGAGGGGTTAGCGCAAGCGAAGCTCTGAATCGAAGCCCCAGTAAACGGCGGCCGTAACTATAACGGTCCTAAGGTAGCGAAATTCCTTGTCGGGTAAGTTCCGACCCGCACGAAAGGCGTAACGATCTGGGCACTGTCTCAACGAGAGACTCGGTGAAATTATAGTACCTGTGAAGATGCAGGTTACCCGCGACAGGACGGAAAGACCCCGTGGAGCTTTACTGTAGCCTGATATTGAATTTTGGTACAGCTTGTACAGGATAGGTAGGAGCCTGAGAAGCCGGAGCGCCAGCTTCGGTGGAGGCGTCGGTGGGATACTACCCTGGCTGTATTGAAATTCTAACCCGCACCCCTGATCGGGGTGGGAGACAGTGTCAGGTGGGCAGTTTGACTGGGGCGGTCGCCTCCTAAAGAGTAACGGAGGCGCCCAAAGGTTCCCTCAGAATGGTTGGAAATCATTCGTAGAGTGTAAAGGCACAAGGGAGCTTGACTGCGAGACCTACAAGTCGAGCAGGGACGAAAGTCGGGCTTAGTGATCCGGTGGTTCCGCATGGAAGGGCCATCGCTCAACGGATAAAAGCTACCCCGGGGATAACAGGCTTATCTCCCCCAAGAGTCCACATCGACGGGGAGGTTTGGCACCTCGATGTCGGCTCATCGCATCCTGGGGCTGTAGTCGGTCCCAAGGGTTGGGCTGTTCGCCCATTAAAGCGGTACGCGAGCTGGGTTCAGAACGTCGTGAGACAGTTCGGTCCCTATCCGTCGTGGGCGCAGGAAATTTGAGAGGAGCTGTCCTTAGTACGAGAGGACCGGGATGGACGCACCGCTGGTGTACCAGTTGTCTTGCCAAAGGCATCGCTGGGTAGCTATGTGCGGACGGGATAAGTGCTGAAAGCATCTAAGCATGAAGCCCCCCTCAAGATGAGATTTCCCATAGCGTCAAGCTAGTAAGATCCCTGAAAGATGATCAGGTTGATAGGTCAGAGGTGGAAGCGTGGCGACATGTGGAGCTGACTGATACTAATCGATCGAGGACTTAACCATAGTAATAAGCGAACTCGTTTTTACAACATTTCTTCTACATTATCTAGTTTTGAGAGAATGATCTCTCAATTTAATAAGTCTGGTAATTAAGGCGAGAAGGTCACACCCGTTCCCATACCGAACACGGAAGTTAAGCTTCTCAGCGCCGATGGTAGTTGGGACTTTGTCCCTGTGAGAGTAGGACGTTGCCAGGCTTCGCCCCTTTGGGGCTATTATTTTGTCAATTTTAATAGTTGGCCCCTTGGTCAAGCGGTTAAGACACCTCCCTTTCACGGAGGTAACACGGGTTCGAGTCCCGTAGGGGTCACCATCTTAATATGGAGGATTAGCTCAGCTGGGAGAGCATCTGCCTTACAAGCAGAGGGTCGGCGGTTCGATCCCGTCATCCTCCACCATGATTTATTTACGAAAGTGAAAATTCACTTTATTATCTTGCGCCCGTAGCTCAATTGGATAGAGCGTCTGACTACGGATCAGAAGGTTATGGGTTCGACTCCTTTCGGGCGCGCTTATTTGCGGGAAGTAGCTCAGCTTGGTAGAGCACTTGGTTTGGGACCAAGGGGTCGCAGGTTCGAATCCTGTCTTCCCGACCAGTCGCAGGTTAAAATTGGATTATGGCGGTGTAGCTCAGCTGGCTAGAGCGTACGGTTCATACCCGTAAGGTCGGGGGTTCGATCCCCTCCGCCGCTACCATATAGTTTTATACGGAGGAATACCCAAGTCTGGCTGAAGGGATCGGTCTTGAAAACCGACAGGCGGGTCAAACCGCGCGGGGGTTCGAATCCCTCTTCCTCCTCCATATTTACTTAACTTTTTATTTTTTCCTTTTATTATCGCGGGGTGGAGCAACGAGCGTTGCCTCAATGAATAAACTGCGAGTTGTACCCATCGAGCTGTTGCTTGAATAAGCTTTCTGAGATGGGGACAGTCAATAACAAAACATGGAGCATGCTCCAAACTTTATAACTTTTATTATCGCGGGGTGGAGCAGTCTGGTAGCTCGTCGGGCTCATAACCCGAAGGTCGTAGGTTCAAATCCTGCCCCCGCAATTTGGTCCGGTAGTTCAGTTGGTTAGAATGCCTGCCTGTCACGCAGGAGGTCGCGGGTTCGAGTCCCGTCCGGACCGCCATTTTTATACGAGTAGCTTTAGCTGCTAATGATATATATTTCGGCGATTGTGGCGAAGTGGTTAACGCACCTGATTGTGGTTCAGGCATTCGTGGGTTCGATTCCCATCAGTCGCCCCATTTATATTTAAAAAAACTTTTGGGCTATAGCCAAGCGGTAAGGCATCGCACTTTGACTGCGACATGCGTTGGTTCAAATCCAGCTAGCCCAGCCATTTTTTTAGGCAGCATAGCCAAGTGGTAAGGCCGAGGTCTGCAAAACCTCTATCCCCGGTTCAAATCCGGGTGTTGCCTCCAAAATGTATATTGCGGGTGTAGTTTACTGGTAAAACCTCAGCCTTCCAAGCTGATGTAGTGGGTTCGATTCCCATCACCCGCTCCAATATGGGCCTATAGCTCAGCTGGTTAGAGCGCACGCCTGATAAGCGTGAGGTCGATGGTTCGAGTCCATTTAGGCCCACTTAAAAACCTGATTTCCATCTGGAAATCAGGTTTTTTTTCGCATTTGAAGGAATTGCTGTTTTCATGAGGACAGAAAGAAGAAGAGCAAAGTTATGTATATCCGCATGAAGAGCTAATGAAGACAAAAAGAGAAAGATCCAGGTATGTATGTCCGCATGGAGAGCTCATGAGGACATAGAGAGAAAGATTCAAGCTATGTATGTCCACATGGAGCGTTCATGAGGACAATGAGAAAAGGATCTAAACCAGAAAAGTCCACATGACGAGCTTAAGAGGACAAAAATGAGATAAGCCTCAAATTTTTTTAAAAAACCCCCCTCACTTTTTCTCTATTATACTTTCATATTCAGTTTCTATTTAAATAAAACGAACAGTGGCCTGCACTGTTCGTTAACTCCGAGTACTAAAGAGCAAGACTTTCTTCCAACAGTCCCACCTTCAAAAGTCCATTGAGGATCCCATGTTGAGAGGAAGAGGTAGTAATGACATCAGCCGCTGCTTTTGCTTCTGGCACGGCATTGCCCATAGCCACTCCTGTTCCTACTGATGCCAACATCTCAATGTCATTTAATCCATCCCCAAAGGCAAAGGAATTTTCTTTTTCAATTTCTAATACTTCTAGAAGTTTCTGAATCCCGATTGCCTTTGAAGCACCGCGCGGGAGAATATCGTAGGCAACATCATGCCATTTGACGAAACTGAAATCAGCGAAGTAATCGATATATCGTTGGGCATCCATTTCGCTGCAATATAAATGACCTTGATAGATCGACAATTGATTAAAATAATCTTTATCTACCTCGGGATAGGGCATCATCAAGGAATCGAAGCTAGCTTCAATAAATGGATGGTTTTTTTCATTCACTTTATAATCCTCATGACTGCAATAGGCTAAGGCATGGCCATTGCGAAGTGCCATAGCAGACATGGATTGAAGGATACTAGGGTCAATTGGATTGGAGTAGACCTCTTTTCCTCGGTACACCACATATTGTCCGTTCATGGAAACATAAGAATCAATGTTTAGTTCCTTTTGAATCCAGTAAAACATCTTAGGAACGCGGCCAGTCGCAATGACGGTCTGTATCCCTTTGTCCTGGAGCAGCCGAACAGCTTTCTTCGTGGACTCTGGAATTGACTTTTTATCATCTAATAATGTTCCATCAATATCAAAAAATACAATTGGTTTTGTCAATATAGCCACCTCCGGGTAGACACAACACCGTCGTTACGCTCTAGTGAGTTAGATCACGCCGACGGTTGTTGTATGTCGTGCATCTACATCATATTTTATGAAACGCGTTTCAGGTCAAGGGAATAATAAAAAAAGACTTGTGCCTTCAGGTCAAGTCTTTACAAAGCTTATACAGTTTCACGTTCAATTAATGCAGCTGGAATCTCTTGATGGAGAGCCACATGACTATCGCTAACAACCTGTAGAAATAGTTTCTTGCCAATCTCGATGAGAGGAATTTCAATCGTCGTAATCCGCATCATTTGTGCGATTGGCTGATTGTTAAAACCAATAATCGCGAGATCACGTGGAATGGAAATCTTGCGTTTTTGTGCACTGGTAACAAGACCGGCTGCAACCTCATCACTTGTTAGCAGCATAGCCGTTGGCGGATTTGACAATTGTTGAATCCGGTTTAATACCTTATTTCCATCCTCAAAGTGCAGACAACGAGTAATAATATATTCTGGATGATAGGGAAGCTGATATTTTTCAATAAAATGCTGATAGGCTAATGCTCTATTTTTGCTATTTGTACCCGAACTGCGGTAGATACAATAGCCAATTTTACGATGCCCTTTCTGGTATAAGTACTCAAGAGCTGCCATGAAACCTTGATAATGGTCTACAAACGTAGAAGGGACATTCCTGCCTCTTGTATCTTCACATAAAGTAATGGGTCCATATGATAAATATTCTTCAATAGTGGCCCAGCTGGAGGTCCTTGAACAAATCACTAAACCATCAATCTGCTTTTGTTTAAGCATTTGCAGGGCTTCAAATTCTTTGTCCTTATCATAGCTGGTCTGGAATAAGACCAGCTTATAGTTATGTCTTAATGCTTCTGCAGCGATCCCTTTTATTAAGAGAGAAAAATATGGATGGTCAATAAAGGGAACAACCACACCAACAAGAAAGGTCTTGCCCATACTTAAATGGACAGCATTAATATTCGGCTGGTAATTACTTTCCTTAATGGCTGCTAAGACCTTATTTCTTTTTTCCTCGCTTACATAGGGATGTTTATTTAACACCCTTGAAACTGTGGTTACAGAAACTCCAGCCATTTTGGCTAAATCTCTAATGTTTGTCATCGCATCACCTTCTTAGTAAGTGCTTGGTTAATACGATTATAGTACAAACACCGGGCATTCTATATAAACGAGAAAATTTTTAAAAAATTATGGTTGCAAAAACGCTTACATTGGGTTTATAATACAGATAAATCGATTTACTAAATCGGTTTACTAAAACGTTTTAGAATAATTTTCATCTGGAAAGGGTCTTGATTATGAAAAATGTGATTGTCCCGTTAAATGCTTTTGACAGCAACGATGTGACAACTAACGGCCAAGCATCATTTGTCAAACTGATTGCTGAATCCGGTGCTTATGGGATTGAGATTCGTCGAGAATTATTACCTGCAGTAGTTTTACCACTTGGTAAAATAAAGAGTGAAATTGATCGATATGGACTATTCACTGTATATTCAGCTCCAATTGAATGCTGGAAAGAAGATTATCAGTTAAACGAAGATCAGTTGAATTGTATTTTTCAAGAAGCTGTCATCCTTGGTGCAAAGTGGGTAAAGGTTTCATTAGGACATTTCCAGCAAGATAAATCAAATATAGCTGAACTGGGAAAATTTCTGACTAAGCAAAAGGATATACAACTTTTGGTTGAAAACGATCAGACACCTCATGGAGGAAGTGTTCAGCATCTCCAGGCCTTTTTTGAAAGCGTTGTCGACCAAAATGTACCTGTCAAAATGACCTTTGATACAGGTAACTGGTATTATTCAAAACAGGATGTAGAGGAAGCAGTTCAAAAACTAGCACCATATGTAAGTTATCTTCATTTGAAACAGGTAACAGAAACGCTCGAAACCGTGCCGCTTGAGAGAGAGGGTGAACACATCTGGAAGCAAGTTATGAGTAGTTTCCCAGCCGATATTGTGAAAGCGCTTGAGTTTCCAATTGTACCCAAAGAGAAAACGAAAGAATTTATTCAAATGATTACCGATATGTCAAGAGAAAGGGAGGCGTTAGTAAGATGAAACCGCTAGACGTAGTTACGTTTGGAGAAGCGATGACGATGTTTATCGCTAATCAGCCGGGCGCATTACATGAAGTAAGCCAGTTTACTAGAGAACTAGCAGGGGCAGAAACGAATGTCGCGATTGGGCTGGCGAGGCTGGGACTTTCCGCCGGCTGGGCTAGTAAGGTCGGAAATGATGCCTTTGGCAAATTCGTCATTAATCGGCTGAAAAATGAAAACGTCAACATCGATCATGTATGGTTAGATGAAAAATATCCAACAGGATTCCAATTAAAATCAAAAGTGCTCGAAGGTGATCCAGAGGTTCAATACTTCCGAAAAGGTTCAGCAGCAAGTCATCTTAATGTAGCTGATTTTAAAGAGGATTACTTTTTAGCAGCAAAACACATGCATATGACGGGGATTCCGTTAGCAATATCGGACGAGGCAAGAGAATTTGCCAACCATGCTCTTGCGTTTATGAAAAAAGCTGGCCGCACGGTTTCCTTTGATACCAATTTACGCCCAAGTCTTTGGAATTCACAAGAAGAAATGGTGAAACATATTAACGAAGCGGCTTTTCAAGTTGATTATGTGCTGCCGGGTATTTCTGAAGGCGAAATGTTAACCGGTTACAAAGATCCTCGTGATATGGCTTCCTTTTATCTTGATAAAGGTGTTAAGCTAGTCGTGATAAAGCTTGGCAGCACGGGAGCATTTTATAAAACAACATCTGAAGAAGGAACGGTGCCAGGCTTCAAGGCAGAAAAAATTATAGATACCGTGGGGGCCGGTGATGGTTTTGCTGTTGGGGTTATCAGCGGATTATTAGCTGGGCTTACCATTAAAGAAGCGGTGATAAGAGGAAATGCGATTGGTTCCCTTGCTGTTCAAACACCTGGAGACAATGATGGTTATCCGACAAAAGATAAACTTTTAGCTTATATAGAAAAAAATACACAGGGAGTGAAATAGGATGAAACAAACAATTGCAAAACAAAGATGGCTTCGCTTAATTCCAATCGCCTTTATTACCTATAGTCTTGCCTATCTTGACCGGGCAAACTATGGATTCGGAGCAGCGGCAGGATTAGCAAAAGATCTCCATATTACACCTGGTACTTCCTCATTACTTGGTTCGCTATTTTTCTTAGGTTATTTCTTTTTCCAAGTACCTGGTGCTAGTTATGCCGAAAAGAAAAGTGCAAAAAAATTAATCTTCTGGTCCTTGATTTTATGGGGCGGATTAGCTTCGGCAACGGGCCTTATTACTAATATTAAACTATTGTTCGTCATTCGGTTTGCACTTGGGGTAGTCGAAAGTGCTGTTATGCCGGCAATGCTTGTATTCTTAAGCCACTGGTTTACAAAAGCAGAACGTTCCCGTGCGAATACCTTCTTAATTTTAGGTAATCCAGCCACTGTCCTATGGATGTCGATTGTATCCGGATACTTATTAAACTCCGTTGGCTGGAGATGGATGTTTATCGTTGAAGGAATGCCAGCAATCATCTGGGCATTCATCTGGTGGAAATTAGTGAATGACAAGCCAAAAGATGCCAAATGGTTATCAGAAGATGAAAAACGCGAGTTTGAATTACAGCTAGAAAAAGAACAAGAAGGTTTGAAAGCGGTTAAAAACTACGGTGAAGCTTTTAAATCAAAACCAGTCATTTTATTAAGTGCTCAATACTTTCTTTGGAGCATCGGCGTTTATGGCTTTGTGATGTGGCTTCCTTCTATTATCAAAGCGGCACCAAACATGGATATTGTGACAACCGGCTGGTTATCATCTGTTCCGTATATTTTAGCTGTTGTGTTAATGTTATCAGCCTCCTATTTCTCTGATAAAACATTAAATCGCAGTGGTTTCGTTTGGCCATTCCTATTAATCGGTGCAGTAGCATTCTATGCTTCCTATGCACTTGGCACAAGTCATTTCTGGATTTCGTTCATCCTGCTTGTAATTGCTGGGGGTGCAATGTATGCACCATACGGACCGTTCTTTGCGATTATTCCTGAAATCCTTCCTCGTAATGTAGCCGGCGGGGCAATGGCGCTAATTAACAGTATGGGTGCGTTAGGTTCATTCGTTGGTTCGTATATTGTTGGTTACTTAAATGGAACTACAGGTGGGTTTGGTGCATCTTATATCTTTATGGCAGGTTCTCTATTCCTTTCTGCCATCTTAACTGTTTGGGCTGTAAAAGCTGCAAAAAAGGATCGAAACAGCAAGCCTGCAGGTGTAAAAGTAACTGCTTAATTTAGAGATGAAACGAGGGATGACAGCAGGCAGCTTGCCAGCGCTCATCCTTTTTTCTTTTAAAATTGGAAAATTAACCGCATTGCCGCTAAAATGAAGTCATCGACAGTGAATGAAAGAGGACGAGTAGAATGGAAAAAGTGACGATGGCAGATGTTGCAAAAGCAGCAGGTGTTTCCAAAAGTACAGTTTCACAGTATTTAAATAATCGCTTTGAATATATGGGTGAAAAAACAAAGCTGAAGATTGAAGAGGCGATTGAAGCCCTTGGTTATCAACCCAATTATATTGCTAGAAGCTTAAAGCAAAAACGAACCTCGATGGTCGGGATTATTGTTGCCAATATTATGCACTATTTTTCAACTGAGGTTAGCAGGGCAATTGAGGATTTTTTCCAAGGCCATGACCTTCATGCAATTGTGTGTAATGCGGATGATGATCCTGAAAAGGAAAAGAAGTACATCGAAATGCTGCGGGCCAAACAAGTGGATGGTCTGATTATCTTTCCAACAGGACAAAATAATTCATTATATGAAAGTATGATAAAGCAAGGTTATCCGGTTGTCTTCATGGACCGAAAAGTAGAAAATCTACCGGTGTTTTCGGTCGTCACAGATAATCGCGAGTCGACCTTTCGTGCCATTCAGCAATTTGTGGCAAACGGCCACCAGCGGATTGCTTTTGCTGTTCAGCCGCTGATGGTGAGTACCCGAAAGGAACGTTTTGAGGGTTATCAGCAAGCGATGAAAGCTGCCAATCTAGAAATAAATCCAAACTATGTGATTGAATCGGACATTCCAGGGATGAGCAGTAAGCTAGAAAGGCTATTTTCATTGGAGGAAAGGCCAACTGCGATTTTTGCTGGTAATGATCGTGTATTTTTAGAAGTAGTTAAGTGCCTAAGAGCAAAAGGATTAAAGATTGGCGAGGATATTGAGCTAGTTGTCTTTGATAATATCCCATTTGCACAGGTCGTGGAAACGCCGATTACCTTTATTGTTCAACCCGCTACGGAGATGGGAACAAAGGCTGCGGAACTGTTATTTGAACAAATCAATAAAGTAGATAGGGCATCGGAAGAGTTTGTTTTTCCAAGTAAGTTGGTTTAGAGGAGAGTGGAGATGCTCCCCTCTATCCAATTATGCTAAAAGGGTATATACTTTTAATAAACCGATTTAGTAAACCGTTTTACTTTTAGTGAAGGAGTCTATTCAATGAAAATACAATTAGCTTTGGACCGGATGGGGATTGCAGACGCCATCGAGCTTACCAGAAAAGTCGCTGATTCGATTGATTGGATTGAGGTGGGTACATCGTTAATCAAAGAATTCGGTATTGTCAGTGTCAAGGAACTGAAACAGGCCTTTCCAGAGAAAACCGTCGTTGCGGATATTAAAACGATTGATAATGCCAGGTATGAATTTGAGATGTGTTTTGAAGCGGGAGCTGATCTAGCGACTGTCATGGGGGCAGCGCCGCTTGTTACCATCGATGCGTGTATGGAAGTGGCCCGTCGATATAAGAAGAAAGTGATGATTGATTTATTGAATACCTCATCAGAACAAAAGAGGGTGTTAATGAAATACAAGGATGCGATTCTTTGTGACCATGTTAGTAAGGATGAACAAGAGGAAGCGGGCTCACAGAATCGTGGAACCACGAGTGGGCAGCCTTTTGTTGAACCGGCCATTCAAATGGCGGCTGCCGGAGGAATTACCTTAGAGTCAATTGGTACGTTGAGAGCAACGATGAATCCAGCTGTCGCCATTATTGGATCGGCGATTACGAAAGCGGAAAATCCTGCTGAAGCGGCCGCAAAGTTTAAACAAGTATGCCATCAAGAGGAGGAGTTAGTATGATTGTTTCAACTATTTTAAAGGAAATTGAGACTGTATTACGTCAGGTGTCTGAGGAAAATCTGCAAGGTTTGGCAGTTGAATTACAAAAGGCTAAGCGGATTTTTATTATTGGTGAAGGACGGTCAGGGTTAATAGCCAAGTCATTTGCGATGAGATTAATGCATTTAGGCGCAGCCGTATTTGTTGTAGGGGAAACCATCACTCCTGCGATTGGCGAAGGAGACCTCTTGGTCGCAGTATCAGGGTCTGGAACAACAAAAAGTGTTGTCTGGACGGCTGAAAAGACACAATCACTTGGCTGCCAGGTCATCGCGGTAACGACCAATCCCGACTCACCGCTAGCAGCGGCTTCTTCGAGCATCCTGCACGTTCCGGCAGCTACAAAATACCGCCGCGAAAATGAATTAAAAACAATCCAGCCGCTGGGGTCATTATTCGACCAATGCGTACACCTGTTATTCGACACGATCTGCCTGCAGTATAGTCAGCTAAGCAGCGTCAGCAACACCGACGCGTTCTCTCGCCACAGCAATTTAGAATAGCAAGAAGTTGTAAATGGTGTAATTGGTGCCTGACACCATTCGTGTACAGTGTACATTCCAGATGCACAAAGATAGCGGACAGCTGCGAAGAGGCTGATTCAAAGGATACCTTTGAATCAGCCTTTTTCTTTTAGTCAAACTCTAAAAGGGAGGTGTCAATAAAAAAAATTAAAAATTTATTAGGTAATTTATTCCATGTGGATCTCGGAAAACCGCGTAATATCAACGGTGCCTGACACCGTTTTCAATATATTCACCTTAAATATGACATTTATCATGGTTGTCATATGACACCTGCTACTAACATGTACATCAACCTTCCTCTATACTTTGAAGAAAGACTAAGAAGGAAAGGAATTTAAATAAATGACCTTACATGATACGAAAAATCTAAAGAAACAAGTCGCTCCGTTTGAAAAGTCAACAACTAAAGAAAGTATCTTTCAAATTTTCAACACAGTGGTCCCATTTATTGTACTCTGGTACCTGGCCTACGTTAGCCTATCAGTATCTTATTGGTTAGCTTTGGTTCCAGTTATTATTGCAGCAGGCTTCTTAACAAGGATTTTTATCATTTTTCATGACTGTACCCATTTCTCCTTTTTTAAGAGCCGCCGAGCTAACCGTATCCTCGGAACGTTTATGGGAGTTCTCACAGTGCATCCTTTTGATCAATGGGGACACGAACACTCGGTTCACCACGCGACAAGCGGCAACTTGGATAAGCGCGGAACAGGGGATATTTGGACACTGACCGTCGATGAATATTTAGCCTCACCGCTGAAGACTCGTATAGCTTACCGATTCTACCGCAATCCGTTGGTCATGTTTGGATTAGGTCCCATTTATGTATTCCTTTTAAAAAATAGGTTCAACCGTAAAGGTGCAAGACCAAAAGAACGTAACAATACGTATTTAACGAATATTATCATAGTAGCCTTAGTTGCTTTACTTTGCTGGGCAGTCGGCTGGCAGGCGTTTTTGATCGTGCAAGGCTCGATATTCATGATTTCAGGAGCTGCAGGAATTTGGCTTTTCTATGTACAACATACCTTTGAAGATTCATATTTTGAGCATGATAAAGAGTGGGAATATGTATTAGCAGCAGTTGAAGGAAGTTCCTTCTACAAACTGCCAAAAGTATTACAGTGGTTAACAGGCAATATCGGCTTTCACCATGTGCACCACTTAAGCCCAAGGGTTCCTAATTATAAACTAGAAGAGGCGCACGCTAGTACATCGCCATTACAGCATGTTCCAACGATTACACTTGCGACAAGTCTCCGTTCATTGCGTTTCCGTCTTTGGGACGAGAAAGCGAAGAATTTTGTAACCTTTAAAGACATTAAGGAAGCTGCCAAAAAGAGGATTTCTGTTCAGGCAAAGCCAGAACTATAAAAAAGGCTGACTCCACTCTCACAAAGTGGAACAGCTGCCTACTACTTACTGGCCAGATAAGGAGAGAACAAAGGTGATTCGAATTGTAATAGCGGAAGATCAGGAGATGCTGTTAACGGCAATCGGTTCACTTCTCAATTTGGAAGATGATCTAGAAGTCGTCGGACTTGCTGCAGATGGAGAGGAAGCCATTAGACTCGTTTATCGTTTAAAGCCGGATGTATGTTTAATGGATATAGAAATGCCAGTAAAGAGCGGACTTGAGGCAGCCGAAATCTTACAGCCACACGGCTGCAAAGTGATCATTTTAACCACCTTTGCTAGAAAGGGCTATTGGCAGCGTGCCTTAAAAGCGAATGTAAGAGGATACCTACTAAAAGACAGTCCTAGTGAGGAGTTAGCTGGTTCGATTCGAAGCATTATTGCTGGAAAGCAGATCTTTTCTCAAGAACTAGTCGACGAAGAGTTCAATGGCTTCGAGCATGAAGAACCGGTTCAAACTGAAGCTCTCAATGAAAAGCTGAAGTTGGGGACTGTAAGAAAGTATCTTACGGCGTTAAGGGAAAAAATGAAACTCCCGACAGGATAAATAATTAAAATGAGGAAGCCTTACATCACGACACTGTAAGGCTTCCTTTTTTTGAAGAAAGTTAAACAAACGTTTGATTGAAATGCGTAAAACCTTGAAGGTCAAGGGATCTAAGATTTAATCAAACGTTTGATTAATAATCGCAAAAAACTAATCAAACGTTTGATTAAACGGGTCTTAATCCTTGTTATAAAGGAGTTAAGGGCCCATATTGGATTGAAACAAACTCAGGTCTCTAAAACGATCTGTTTTTCTTTTTCTACTTCCAAAGCAGAGACAATATAGGCAAATCCATTCATCAAGAAAACCATGACATTTGATTGGAGCCGTTCACTTTCTCCTAAATAAGTATTTATCAAAATGATAACAGAATACAAAATAACAAAATATAACGCCAGTTTATTGAAAATGGCCAACTAAAACAACCCCTTTATTTAGGATGCTTATTCTATCTTATTTCCCTCAAGCAGGACTTATGCAAGTCATGGACAATAGGCTAGAATCTTAGCTATAAAAATAGAGGCGAAAGCAATCCGCCTCTTACTCACATTATGCTACTTTATTTAAATTTGCTCTAATACCACTTTCCCTTTTACCATGTAAGAAATAGTAAAGGGCAGTTGAAACAAGAACAACTAAGCCAAGAATGACATACAACGATCTATAACCGGTTGCTGGAATGATGAATCCAAGGATATAAGGTCCAAAACCTAATCCGGCGTCAAGAGCAATAAAGAAAGTAGAAGTGGCCAATCCCATCCGGTGTGCCGGCGTTAATTTGACCGCAATCGCCTGTGTGCTTGACTGCATATTACCAAAGCCAAGACCAATCAACGCACCAGCCACAAGTAACATCAGACCCGAGTTGACGGCACTTAGAAGCACCATACCGCCCGCCAAAATGATAAAGCCAGGATACATAATATAATTCGCCCCTCTTGTGTCCATTAAGCGGCCAGTGAATGGGCGTGAAAATAAAACAGCAATCGAATAAACAAGAAAGAAAAAGCTTGCGGCACTTACAAGGTTAATTTCATTTGCATAGAACTTAATAAAGGAAAGAACACTTGAATAACAAAACGAGATGACAAGAGTAATAATGGCAATCGGCAGTGCCCTTGGCTCGATAAAGTTCGAGATTTTAAAACTTTTCGTTTCGACCGAAGACGGTTGTGTAGTCATGGTGATTGCTGGTATATACACAAACAATGAAGTAACAAAACTAATGACCCCTAGAACAACGGAAAAAATAAAGATCATTTGGAATGTGGTATGCTGAGTCATAAATAACCCAATGAACGGACCAATTGCTGTTGCAAGAGTAGTACTCATGCTGAAGTAACCAATGCCCTCCGCTTTACGTGCTGCGGGAATGATTTGAGCGGCAATGGTACCTGTTGCGGTCCCGACGATACCGGCAGCCACACCGTGCAATAAACGGGTTATCAGCATGATCCCGATATTCGAACTAATTAAGTAAAGCATGGTAGTTAAGATAAAGAAGACTAGCCCAATAAATAGCGTTTTTCTGCGGCCGAGGGACTCAATAAACCGTCCGGTAAAAAGCCGGCCAATTAGAGAACCAATGATAAAGATTCCGGTCACCAGACCTGCCTGACTTGTTGATGCCTGAAACTGATCGACTGCATACTCGCCAATAATAACAATCAACAGGTAAAATACAAGGTTAATCAAAAAATTAACCCCGGATACAATAATAAAATCCTTCGTCCATAATCTTGATGTATTCACATTAATTACCCCTTACTTTGTAAATATTATGTTGTATTTCCTCCATGATTTGGATGGTCTCGATTTGTTGCTGCTCAGTAATTCCTTCTAAAATTTCTTGCTCGTATTGGTCAATGGTTACACGAACATCTTGATAAACTTTATTGCCAGCTTCCGAAAGCTGCATTCTTTTTTCACGTTTATCCTTCCCTGGAACATGCTCTACATATCCAAGTTCCTCTAACCGGCTAATCGTTCTTGTAATGGTCGGCTTTTCGACACTCATATAATGGGAAAGCTCCACAAGCGTAGCAGTTCCATTTTGGGCTAAATAGTACAAAATCGACCATTGTGCTCTGTAGAGCTGGTGTTCAGCAAGATGAACATTAAGCCTGTTTTCAAATGGCCGGTACATCATTAGTAATTGATGAAAAAACTTTTGAGAAGTTTTTATGGCAAACACCTCTTATAATAAATAGTTACTCTTGATAATAGTTATCCTGGGTAACTATATCATATTTATGTCTCCCTTGTCCAGTCAATCAAAAAAAGGCAAACAGTGCCTGGCACTGTTTGCCTTCGTTTGGAATGATTAATAATCTGTTACTTCGAGATTCCGATCCAAAAAGGATTCAATCAATTCGCTGATTTGATAGGAAACCTGTGGGGAATCATAATTTTCATAAGCATATTCACAACTGCTTTTATAACTCATGGTCTCATCATAATGAGTCATATGGCGCTCGATTACATCGTCTGCATCTTGACGGTCATGCTGTCTTTGAATAACGGTATCACGGTCAGCATAGATAAAGATTCGGACGACTCCTTCGCCATACATCTTTTTCAGCTTTTCTGTCCCCTCAGGATTCAAGGTAAGATAGACATAGTCGTGGTTTTGAAACGCTTCAACAATGTCTTGTTCGCGAATTCCATAATGAAAACCATCAATTTCAACGCTTTCTAGAAATTCTTGTTGGGATTCCATCTGACTGAATGTTTCTTGGCTGACAAAGTGGTAATCTTCACCGTCTTTTTCATAGTGACGGGGGGAGCGGGTAGTATAAGAGATGACAGTTTCCATATCAAATGCAGTAGCGACCATTTTTGCAATTGTCTTTCGTCCTGAACCATCGGGACCTGTATAAACAAATATTTTTTCTTTACCTTTGATTTGATACATAATGGAGCCTCCTTTTAATATACATGAAAACTAGTTTCTAGTGGGTTTATGCAGGAAGTTATGGGGATTACGACCATTATAGCAAAAACATGGTGTCAATAGATGGGTTTTTTGGTCGATTTTATTTTAAAACAAAGACTACAAATAGGACACACCCACTCTAACATGTTCTTCTCTATTCTATCATAACCTGAAGGGTTAATAAAAAAAAGTAATTAAATTTTATAAAATACATAAGTTTACCTTATGAAAATGATTACAATATCCCTCTTTCTTTGGAAATCTTAGTCCATTAAGTCACCTTTATTGTACAATAAGGAAAGATTACAGTTTAGGGAGACAACAATGGATAAAAAAGAGCAATCATTACTGAAATTTTATTACGAAAAATTACTAGAAAACACGTTTGATGAAAAGGACCTATATGGGTTTTTACTAGCAATCCGAAAGCAAACTAAAGAGATTCGAAGTATACAAGAACTGACCGACTTTGTAATGCTGCGAGATCAACATCAAGGTTATGTAACACAATACCTTCTTGAAACAAGGAAAAAATTCGAAAGCCTTGGGAAAACAAAATCAGCTTTCCGTATCGAAGATGTGTTTGCGTTTAAAGAAATTAAAAATGGACTCAATAAAGCTTTAGCAGCTGTTGAATTGGCAGGATTATCAAACGAACAGGTAAATGATTTTTCGGCCTGCTTGATTTCGATTCTGCAGCAGGTGAAAATTATTGAGGATGACCGCGAGATTGGAAAGTTATATTTTGCGTTATCAAATAGACAGATCATTTTAATGGCAGAGGTTGAGGTTACTCAAAATCTATTTAAGAAAACGAATGCTGTATTTCCGGTTCTGACAGCGAACAATAGTTATATCGATATTAAAAAGCAAGACCGCTATGATACGCCATACTTGTTTGTTGATAAAGTAGTGGAGGTAACAAATCATACTGGTAAACTCGAAATTATGATTCCTGAATAATGGTATGGGCGGTGGATGTGATCCTGCCGCCTTTATTGTTTAGGAGGACATTAATTGCCCGCCGTTTGCGTAGGTGCATTGTTTTTTAAAAAATTTTTAAAAAATTTTTAAAAACATATTGAAACGTTTCCATGGTGATGGTAAGATAGGCTTATCAAATGAATGAAACGTTTCCAAAGGGATAATTAGTTCATTAAATTGCATAAAAATCGGAGGTAATTGTAGTGCCAAGTATTAAGGATGTTGCCAATTTAGCAGGGGTAGGGGTTGGCACTGTCTCTAGAGTCATAAACAATCATTTAAATGTGACACCCGAAACCATAAAGAAAGTAAATGATGCAATTAAACAATTAAACTACATACCTAACGAAGTGGCAAGAAATTTTAAAATGCAAAGGTCGAAAATGGTTGCGCTTTTGCTTCCGAGTGTATGGCATCCTTTCTTCTCAGAAATGGCCTTTTACATCGAAGATCAACTTGACCAAGATGGGTTTAAGCTAATGCTCTGTAATAGCGGGGGAAGGCCTGATAAAGAAGTCTATTACCTTGACATGTTCTACCAAAACAAAGTCGCAGGTATTATCGGACTCACTTACAATGACATTGAAGCAAATGTAAATACGGACATTCCATTTATTAGTATTGATCGTCATTTAGGAACAAACATTACCTGTGTGACAAGTGATAACTATGAAGGTGGAAGAGTGGCTTTAAGAGAACTTGCAAAGGCTGGAGTAAAGAAAGCCGCATATCTAGGTATAACGAGTGATGCTTATAGTGAAGTCGTCCTGAGGAAAAACGGATTCGTAGATGAAGCAAAATTACACGGTATCGAATGTGTCACATTTGAAGAAAACGACAATGTATACAACGATGATGCTTTTTTCAACCGTTTCTTTCAAAACCATGGCGATATTGATGGAATCTTTGCGAATACAGATATTCTTGCTGCTAAATACATCAAAAAAGCAAATGAAAAAGGCTTGAAAATTCCTGAAGATGTAAAGGTCATTGGATATGACGGAATTCAGGACAATGATTTGTTTCATCCAATCCTTTCCACCATCAGACAGCCGGTTGAAGAAATGGCGAGAATGTCTGTCAACCTTTTGCTAAGAAAAATTGAAGGCGAAGAGCTGGAGCAAGAGATTTATCGAATACCAATTCACTATCGGAAAGGGGAAACAACGTAACTAATTTTTTTAGCTAAGATTGGAAACGTTTCAACAGGATAGCTGGGGAGTCATGAAATAAATGAGAGAATGACCGTCCCCCTTTTCCTTGAATAGGTACTAAATTTTTTTAACTCTTGATGGAAACGTTTCAACAGCTGAAATGGAGTGCATAAGCTAGTCTTGCAGCCTGATAGATTGCCTGCTCGAACATGTATTTATTTTAAAAAAAGTTGAGGGAGAGAATATGAAATTAACCTTAAAAGCTTCCACTAATTCCTTAAAACCATCTACCATTCCATTGGAGCGTTTAAACAAGAAAAGTAGAGTGAAAAGGATCATGGAAAACTATGAGCTCTATCTCTTTTTATTGCCAGCCATCGTCTATTTTATTGTATTTCAATATATTCCTATGTATGGTGTTTTAATCGCCTTTAAAGATTTTACCCCGTCACTTGGAATTTTAGGAAGCCCTTGGGTAGGTTTTGAACACTTCGAACGATTTTTTCATTCTTATCAGTTTTGGGATTTAATTAAGAATTCTCTGGGGTTGAGTATTTTTCAACTTATCATCGGATTTCCGATGCCCATTATTATTGCCCTTTTGCTAAATCAAATGATTCATGAAAAATATAAGCGATTTGTCCAAACCGTCATTTATGCCCCGCATTTTATTTCCATTGTGGTACTCGCTGGAATGATGTTTGTCTTTTTTTCAGATAAAGGACTAATTAATAGTGTTGTCACGTTATTCGGAGGAAAAGCGGTTGCTTTTATGTCAGAGCCTGATTGGTTTAAGCCCCTTTATATCGGTTCCGGAGTTTGGCAGGAAACGGGTTGGGCTTGTATTGTCTATCTCGCTGCGCTCGCAGGTGTCAGCCCGGAAATTCATGAAGCCGCAACGATGGATGGGGCAAATAAATGGCAGCGAATCTTACATGTTGATATACCAGCAATTATGCCTACAGCCATTATTCTTCTCATTTTGTCTGTTGGGAATCTAATGAATATTGGTTTTGAAAAGGCCTACCTGATGCAGACGCCTCTTAATCAACCGGCTGCAGAGATTATCCCAACATACGTTTATAAAGTGGGATTACAGCAAGCTGAATACAGTTTTGGAGCGGCAGTTGGATTATTTAACAGCATAATTAATTTGATTCTGCTCTTTATTGTCAACAAAACAGCCAAGAAACTTTCTGGCTCAGGGCTATGGTGAGGAGGATTAAACATGGCAAGTACAGTAAAAAAAATAAAATCAAAAGAAGATAAGATATTTGACGTGGTTAATACCATTTTCTTATCGCTGATTTGCTTGGCGGTATTATATCCATTATATTTCGTCATTATTGCTTCCATCAGCAACCCGAATATGGTCTATAACGGTGATGTTTGGCTTTTCCCGAAGGATATCACTTTTGAAGGATACAAGCGAATTTTCAGCGACCCGAAAATTTGGCTCGGGTATAAAAACACGGTGGTATACACTGTTGTTGGAACGATTGTACAGGTTTCACTGACACTAATGGCAGCTTATGCGCTCTCACGCAAGGACTTTTACGGAAAAAGCTTTTTTATGATGGTGATCCTTTTCACGATGTTCTTTAATGGGGGGTTAATCCCAACCTATTTAGTGGTCAAGGATTTAGGAATGCTTAATACAATTTGGGCCATGATTCTTCCTAAAGCAGTCGCGGTTTGGAATCTGATAGTAGCCAGAAGTTTCTTTGAAGAGAATATACCGAATGAACTTCTTGAGGCAGGGAAAATTGATGGATGTTCTAACACTAGATTTTTCCTGAAAGTGGTACTGCCGCTTTCTAAACCAATCATAGCGGTTATGGTTTTGTTTTACGCAGTTGGACAATGGAACTCGTACTTTGATGCCCTCATCTATTTAAATGATGAGAGTCTTTATCCTTTGCAATTAATCTTGAGAAATATTCTGACCCAAAATCAGCTTAGCATCAAAATGTTAAGCGATCTTGATAACCTTGCAGCGCAGCAGCAGGTAGGAGAAATCATTAAATATGGAATTATTATTGTGGGAGCCCTCCCATTGTTAATTGTTTATCCATTTGTTCAAAGGCATTTTGTTAAAGGTGTATTAATTGGCGGAGTAAAGGGATGATCATTTAGATAACCGCAACCATTTCGCCATTTTATAAAAATAGGCTGTGTTAACAGATACTTTTGAATTTGAGCCATGTTGATTGGAGTGGAGGGCGTGAAGACTCCTGCGGGAGTACGGGGCTGGGGAGACCCCGCAGGCGCTTAAGCGCCGAGGAGGCTCCCCGGACCGCCCGCGGAAAGCGAAACGCCTGGAACGGAAATCAACATCCAAGTTAACACAGCCTGAAAATAAAAAAATAATCATAAAGGGAGAGCACGACATGAAAAAGTCATGGGTAAGGAATTCACTGGTTTTATCAATTAGTTTATCTGCTATTCTCGCTGGCTGCTCGAATAGTTCAAACAGCAATGCAAGTGAAAAGAAAGTCAATGTGAAGATGAATGAAACTGGCTTACCGATTGTTGATAAAAACATAACGTTGAATTTTGTATCACCTAAATCCTCTTTAGCTCCAAATTTTAAAGACATGACACTGTTCAAGGAGCTGCAGAAACAGACTCATGTTCAAGTTAAGTGGAACAACATTCCAAGTGAAGGATATCAAGAGAAGAAAAACCTACTGCTCTCAAGCGGAGATTTACCAGATGCCTTTTATAATTCCGGATTTACAGATTTAGATATTGTGAAGTATGCAAAAGATGGAACGATCATTCCTCTCGATAAATTAATAGATAAGTATATGCCTAACCTAAAAAAGAGATTAGAAGAAAGACCAGCTCTAAAGAGTGTGATCACTGCTCCTGATGGACACATTTATTCACTGCCGAGAGCAGAGGAAATGGACCTTGTTGGATTGCCGAACACCATGTACATAAACAAAACATGGCTGGATAAGTTAGGTTTGAAAATGCCGACTACCGTTGAAGAATATCATGATGTCCTAAAAGCGTTCCAGGATAAAGACGCCAACGGAAACGGCAAAAAAGATGAGATTGGGTTAACGTATCTATTTAATGGCTGGTGTGGAAACTTTGGTGATATGATTGCTGCTTTTGGTGTTCCTGACAACAATGACCACCGTATTGTCCGTGATGGAAAAGTCATCTTCAGTGCGGTGCAGCCGGAATATAAGAAGGCAATTGCTTATTACCATAAGTGGGTGAAAGAAGGAATCCTTGATCCCGAAGCAACCACCCAGGATCAAGCAAAATTATTCTCAAAAGGGAAAACAAAAGACGAAACACTTGGTTCGTTTATTTGGTGGGAAGATACTGAACTAGTCGGAACGGACCGTCAAGATGACTATGCGGTTCTGCCGCCTCTTAAAGGACCAGATGGAACACCGATTGTAGGACGTTCTAATTACTCTGAATACAGCCGTGATGCTTTTGTAATCACGAAAGCCAATAAATATCCAGAGATTACGGCAAGATGGGTGGACCAGTTATATGATCCAAAAGAATCGGCTCAGGTTGACTGGGGTCCACTTGGTGAAATTTATGAAGAAGATGCAAATGGAATGCTTGTAAATAAAGAATTGCCAGCTGGTGTGGCAATGGGAGAATTCCGTCAAAAAGTAGCTCCTGGAGGACCATTCGTGGTATTAAAAGATGACTTCGGAAAAGTAGTCGACATGGAGCCGCGTGCAAAAGAACGTTTGGCAATTTTAGATAAGTATTATCGTCCATATGCTGAAAAAGAAAACTATCCACAAGTTTTCTTTAATGAAGAGGATACCAAACGAGTCAATCAGCTGCAGACCGATATTACTCAGTTTGTTAATCAAAAACAAGCGCACTGGCTGCAAGATGGTGGGATCGAAAAGGAATGGGATAGTTATGTAAAACAATTAGACCAAATGGGACTTCCTGAGCTAATGAAACTATACCAAAAAGGTCTTGATAATTTTAATAAGAACAATAAATAATTCGTGGATTTATTAGAGGGCAGAACATTAAGGGTGCCGCCTTTGTTCTGCCTTATTTTTTCTAAGGTACACTG
Organism: Neobacillus drentensis; assembly: GCF_021560175.1. GTDB lineage: Bacteria > Bacillota > Bacilli > Bacillales > Cytobacillaceae > Neobacillus > Neobacillus drentensis_A. The sequence continues at coordinate 632,229 of NZ_CP091110.1, forward strand.
AAAAATAAGGAGACAGGTGAACATACATGTACGATATTACAGCAATCGGGGAGGTACTGATTGATTTTACACCTTCCGGGTTTTCAGAAAATGGAGGGATTCTGTTTGAACAGAATCCAGGCGGTGCGCCAGCAAACGTTTTGGCCGTATTATCTAAGTTTCAAAAAAGAACTAGATTTATAGGGAAAGTTGGAAACGATCAGTTTGGAACTTTTTTAAGAAATACATTGCAGCAAATCAATGTGGATACTTCAGGGCTAGTGACCTCTGTACATACCAATACAACTTTAGCTTTTGTCCACCTGGATCATACGGGGGATCGAACATTTAGTTTTTATCGTGATCCTGGGGCAGATACAACCTTAGAAGTGGAAGAGATAAACTTTGAAACGATTAAAGATTCACGGATATTTCACTTTGGCTCTGTATCAATGACGAATAACCCTTCTGCTGAAACCACCCTGGCAGCCGTTTCTTTTGCGAAAGAAAACGGTGTTCTTATTTCCTTTGATCCAAATTTACGGGAATCGTTATGGGGAAGTTTAGAACATGCCAAAGAGATGATGTTCAAAGGGCTTCAATTATCCGATATTGTAAAAATTTCTGAGGAAGAATTAGTGTTTCTTACCGGGGTTAGTGATTTAGAAGAAGGATCCAAACTGATATGGGAAAACTATCAAGTTCCATTATTGTTTATCACTTTAGGTGGAAATGGCTGCTTTTTCAGGCATGGAGAAAAAACAGGTCTAGTACCGGGATATGAAGTAAATGTACAAGATACTACAGGAGCAGGAGACGGATTCCTTGGAGGGGTTCTTTATAAGGTTCTTGAGAAAGACGGCAAGATCGATAACTTATCGAAGGAAGAATTAACAGAAATAGCTTCGTTTGCTAACGCTGTAGGCGCATTAGCTACATCCAAAAGAGGTGCGATTCTAAGTATGCCTACTCTCGATGAGACAAAAACACTGATTACTTCAAAGGTAACGACAAAGGAGAACATATAACTATGGTAATTGAGAAATCTAATTTGCTAAGTTCAGAAAAGTACACAGAAAACTATCGGCCGCAGTATCATTTTACACCAGAAACCAATTGGATGAACGACCCCAACGGGATGGTATATTTTGAAGGAGAATATCATTTGTTTTATCAATATCATCCGTATAGCACAGTATGGGGCCCCATGCATTGGGGACACGCGGTAAGCACGGATTTGATTCATTGGGAGCATCTGCCGATTGCTTTATATCCTGACGAAAATGGTACAATTTTCTCCGGAAGTGCGGTAGTGGATTGGAAGGATTCCAGCGGATTTTTTAACGGAGGAACAGGCCTTGTGGCCATCTTCACTTCAGCAGATGGACCAAAACAAACGCAAAGCATCGCTTATAGTACGGACAAAGGGAGAACCTGGATTACATATGCTGGGAACCCCGTTTTAATTGATCATACTATCGCAGATTTCCGCGACCCAAAAGTATTCTGGCACGAAGAGTCACATAAGTGGATCATGATTTTAGCTGTTGGCAACCATGTAAGAATCTATCTTTCAGATGACTTAAAAACTTGGGACTTTGCAAGTGAATTTGGCAGGACAGCCGGTTCCCATAACGGAGTATGGGAGTGTCCGGACCTGTTTAAATTGCCAATTGGGGATACGGATAAGAAGAAATGGGTCATGATTGTCAGCATCGGAAACGATGATGCGCACCCAGAAGGTTCCCGAACGCAGTATTTTGTTGGAGAATTCGATGGAAAAACGTTTATCAATGATAATTCGGATGAAACGGTTTTGTGGGTCGACTACGGCCGTGACAATTATGCAGGAGTAACCTGGTCGGATACATTGGACGAAAGACGGGTATTTATCGGCTGGATGAGTAATTGGAAATACGCTAACATCACACCGACGAAAGAATGGAGAAGCGCTATGACCCTGCCAAGGGAGTTGTCACTTCACAACACGCCTGAAGGCATCCGATTAACACAGACTCCTGTAAAGGAAATAGAAAGTCTTCGGAAAGAAAACAGAAAATGGCAAGATTTAATCATTCACTCAAATTCCGACAATGTGCTATCCGATTGTAAAGGAAAAGAAATCGAAATACTGGCTGAGTTTGAACTGAATTCTGCAACGGAATTTGGATTAGAAGTAAGGACTTCAAATGAAGAAAAGACAATTATTGGATATGATGCAGTAAAAGAGGAACTATTTATCAACCGTGAGCATTCAGGTGAAACTTCTTTCCATCCGTTATTCGCTTGTAGACACTCTGCAAGAGTAAAACCAGAGGAAAATCGAGTGAAACTTCGTTTATTCTTGGACTGGTCTTCAGTTGAAGTGTTTGCTAATAGTGGTGAAACGATCATGACAGACCTAATTTTTCCGAGCAGCACAAGTGAGGGATTAGCATTGTTTGCAAGTGGAGGAGATGTTACACTCGTCTCATTAGAAGTCTATCAGTTAAACTCAATCTGGAAATAAAAAGGGGAAGTCATCCATGAATATCCTAAATAGTCGAATGCTGAGGGGCATTGAAAGAATGGTAGACCTATTTTTATTGAATCTGATCTGGCTTATTGTATGCATTCCAGTGGTGACCATTTTTCCAGCGACAACTGCGATGTATGGCGTGATTCGAAAATGGGTTATAGGCAAAGAAACAGACGGGGTTTTCCGAACCTTTTTCGGGTTATTCCGGGAATGTTTTTTTCAGAGCATGGGACTCTCGATCCCATGGTTTGGATTAGCCTATCTAATTTTTCTCAATTATCAACTGGTGCATTCGAACATGCTAATGATGGGTATTCTTGGGGTGTTAGCTCTATTATTTTTATCGATAACTGTTTATTTATTTCCCGTAATGGCTCATTTTGAGACTAAGTGGAAACATATCATTCGAAATTCACTTATAATGGCCATTTCTTATCCTTTGACAACAGTCTTGTTAATTGGGATTCTCCTCATTTCGCTCTATCTTATTTATTTAATACCGGCAATGATTTTTATTGTGGGAAGCATTTCTGTTTATGGATCCTATACCGTTTGCCATAGGTTATTTACGTGATTCTGTTTGATTCAAAAATTCAAATGAAACTATGAGGCTTGATGTTTGTTGCTGCAAACACAAGCCTTTATACTTTTGTTATTAATACACCCTTTTTACCTTTCCTCTGAGTGAAGCCTCCTTTTATTACTTGCTTTCTAAAGGACATTTCTAAATAATAAAAGCGTAAACAAATTTTGAACGAATGAGGGTATTTTAGTTGAAAGCATTAGTATTTAATACATTTGGCGGTCCAGAAGTTCTCGAATTTACAGAAATGGATAATCCAACGATCGGTCACGAGGAGATTCTCGTAAACATGAAGGCGATAGGCCTGAACTTTGCTGATATATACAGAAGAAAAGGGAACTACCACTTAGCGGGCAAACCTCCTTATATTTTAGGGTATGAAGGGGCTGGTATTGTTGAAAAGGTAGGAGCGAATGTAGAAGGGATAAAGGTGGGCGACCGAATTGCCTTCGCTGATGTACCGTATGCGAACGCGGAGTTGGTTGCTGTCCCATTTGAAAAAGCAATCCCAGTTCCGGAATCCATCTCATTGAATGATGCGGCATCTGTCTTGCTTCAAGGATTAACTGCACACTATTTATCCCGGGATAGTTATGCTGTCAAAGAGAATGACGTGGTTCTGGTACATGCTGCTGCTGGTGGTGTAGGACAGCTGCTTGTTCAAATTGTAAACCTGCTCGGGGGAAAAGTAATCGGTTTAACATCATCTGTGGAAAAAGCGGCTGCCGCAAAGGATGCGGGAGCGAAAACGGTTTTCTTGTATCAGGATGATTGGAAAAAACAAGTGATGGAAGTAACCGGAGGAAAAGGAGTCGATGTGGTTTTTGACTCAGTAGGGTCGACCCTCTCCGACAGTTTTGAGGCTACACGTGTTGGTGGCACCGTTGTGTTTTATGGAATGGCCGGAGGAGACCCAGCTCCTGTAGATCCAAGGATGTTAATGGATACATCGAAAACCCTGACAGGCGGCGACCTGTGGAACGTACTAACCTCACGCGCGGAACGGATTGTTCGTTCAAAGGAGCTCTTCCGCTGGATGGAAGAGGGGAAAGTCCGAGTAGCAGAGCCCACCGTTTTCGCACTGAAGGATGGCGAGGAGGCTCATCGGTATCTTGAAAGCCGTAAAAGTACAGGAAAAATATTATTAATTCCTTAGGGAGAAGGAGCGGTCATGATTCAATTTCAAAATGAATCCATAACGGTGTTTCAAAGTACATTATTTCAGACGACCTGTACGGTAGCTGTGACAGAGGACCTCGTCATCGTGGTGGACCCGAACTGGCTGCCACATGAGATAGAGGAAATCAAGGAGCATGTTGCAAGTGTTCAAGGAGATAGAGAAGTGTATCTTCTGTTTACACATGGGGACTTTGACCATATCATCGGGTATCATGCGTTCCCTGGGGCGAAAGTGATTGCCAGTAAAGGATTGCAGGAACATCCGCAAAAAGAGCAAAAGGTAGAGCTGATTCAGCAATTTTATAATGAGTATTATATTGAGCCTCCCTATACGATTGGCTTTCCGGAAGTAGATTACGTGATTCGTGAAGATGGGGAGCAGCTAGTACTGGGGGAGACGACACTAACCTTTTACCATGCGCAGGGTCATACGCCTGATGGCTTATTTACGTTAGTCGAGCCGCTTGGGCTATGGATTGCGGGTGATTACCTTTCTGATTTTGAGCTGCCGTTTATTTATTACAGTGCTAAAGCATATGAGGAAACACTTCGGAAGGCAGAACAAGTATTGTTGAATCATAGAGTGTCCTTGCTGGTGCCTGGGCATGGGCAGGCAACGGACAGTCAGGAAGAGATGGGGCGCCGGATTCAACTGTCACAGGATTATTTGAGGCGCTTGATAGCTGCTGTGATGGAGGAGGATGCTGCCCAGCTGAGCGGTTTGGAAAAGGAAATGCCATTTCCGTCTAACTTTACGAAGGAGTGTCATAAAGACAATGTAGAGATTGTGCGGAAGGAGTATTATGGTGGCTGATGAGGGATATTTGTCGGATGTAGAAGATTTATAGACAGTTTCTATAAGCTTCAGTGAATTTTGTCTAATAGAATATTTGTAAAAGACATTTTAAAAAATTAATGGATGAGTTTGTCTGATAGGAGGGGTCTATAAGACAAAATTGATGACTTGGGGTTGGGTTTTGTCCAATAGGGCGGGTCTATAAGACAAAATGGATGACTTGTGGTTGTTTTTGTCCAATAGGGCGGATCTATAAGACAAAATGGATGACTTGGTGTTGTTTTTGTCCAATAGGGCGGGTCTATAAGACAAAATGGATGACTTTGAGTTGGGTTTTGTCCAATAGGCCGGATCTATAAGACAAAATGGATGACTTGGGGTTGTTTTTGTCCAATAGGGCGGGTCTATAAGACAAAATGGATGACTTGGGGATGGGTTTTGTCCAATAGGGCGGGTCTATAAGACAAAATGGATGACTTTGAGTTGTTTTTGTCCAATAGGGCGGGTCTATAAGACAAAATGGATGACTTTGAGTTGGGTTTTGTCCAATAGGGCGGATCTATAAGACAAAATGGATGACTTTGAGTTGGTTTTGTCCAATAGGCCGGGCCTATTAGACAATATGGATAACTTTGAGTTGGTTTTGCTAATCCGAGCTAATCATCTAAAAAGTGTTCTTCTAGAAATTTCCTTACTTAGTACTCCAATTCTTCTACAAATTCCTATACAAATACAACCCAAACCCCAAAGTATCGCGGCCCCATTGCAAATAGGTCCGTCTCCAAGATCGGATCCGCTCTAGCATTGCCTCAACATCGGGGTCCTCTGGATGCTCCAAACAATAATTCTCGATAGAAGAGGAATAAAGCCACTCATAATCATCCCATTCCTCATCATCTGCCACATAGGACCAGAGCGGGATTAATCCTAACTCCTCACCGACCCTGACCGTATCAGCATGACTTTTACATTCAGATTCATCTGCACCGCCAAGTGCCTCTAAATACTCTGAGCTAGGTGACTGCTTCCAATATCCTTCACCAACTAAAATATAACCATTCTTTTTAACAAGATTTTTAAGTGTCCTTAGGGTCTCCTCAAGACCACCCAAAGCGTGAGTCGAACCGATGCAAACTCCGAAATCAAAACTCCCAAGTCCTAATCCTTTCACGGCAGCACCTGCATCTGCAGCGATATAGTCAATGCTATCCTCTGGTATCCGCGTGGCTACCCGTCGTTTTGCTTCTTCAATTGCACCATCATACAATTCAATGGCCGTCCCCTTTACCTGATAGCTTTCCACTAAGCGGATTAACAGTTCACATTTTCCGGCACCAATATCGATCACCTTATCGTTAGGCTTTGGAGCCGTCATTCCTATCATTTTCATGAGCTTAGCTTCACCGATCGGATTAGCAAATGCGTGATTACGATGGGCTATCGCTGAAAATTTATTTCGATCCATTATTTTATCTCCTTTTATCTTCCCTACTGCATAAACTAATCAATAGTATATCAATTTATTATTCTAATTCAGGAACCTGAGCCGCTGTTTAATCAATCTTTTAAAAAGATGAAACCTAGTCCAACCTTTTTCGTATAAATAAGAAAGAAAGGAGATGAAGCGATGTTTTTAGCAGAACTTCAGCGAGAGGAAAAGACCGCTTTTCTTGAACTTGCTGTTTTAATCGCATCCATTGATGGGAATTTATCTATATTTGAAACCTCCATACTGAACAAGTATCAGAAGGAATTGGGGCTGGAGGATTATAAACCGACAGGGATGGATCTAAGAGATATACTCGAAAGCTTCAAAAGTGAACGAACTAAAAATATTGTTTTAACAGAACTCTTCCAATTGATTTATTCAGATGGTGTCTTCCATGACCAGGAAAGCAAATTTGTCCGGCTGATAAAGGAACACTTTGGATTTGAGACAGATGAATTTGGGAGCTTCAAGGGATGGATTGATAAAATAAAAGAATTATCTTTAACCAAAGAGAAATGGTAACGACCGGGATCCAGCTTACTAAAGTTCTGGGTCCATTTTTATTTTCGCAGCTTTAACCACTCATCCTCTAACATACTCATTTCCCATAAACTCCAGTATTCGTCCCCATTCTTACTTGAATCCCGAAGTAAACCTTCTTTTATAAAACCGGCCTTTTCGTAGCAGGCAATCGCCGCAATATTAAAGTCAAATACCCCGAGGCTCACTCGATGTAAATGTAGTTGATCAAAAGCAATCTTAAGAATTGCCTTGATCATTTGCTGGCCTATTCCTTTACCTCTAACATCTTGACTACCGACTAGCACTTTGCCAATTCTCGCGGAGTTACTTTTTCTGTCAATTCTTCCTAATGAGATATGTCCGATCACATCCCTGGTTTCTTGATCGATTACTTTATAAACTAAGGTACTTGAATCCTCCTTATTGGCACTTTTTATGTATTCTTCTAATTGCTCTTCCGTTAAGGGGTAGTCGAATCCAGGACCGCTCCATTGAAGCAGAAATGCAGGCGAATCAATCCAGCTAATCAGTTGTTGAAAATCTGCTCGTTCAAAATAGTGTAGTTCAATCATGAATGGACCTCCTTTTTGGTGAATTTAAAAGTTTACCAATCACTTTAACTGATCTTTCGTTAAATCAGTAAGCAATTCCACAATTTTCTCATTTGTCTTATTAAGTTTTTTTAACTGAGTTTCTATCGATAAAATAGTGGCAATGACCAGTAATGTAATTAGTAATCCTACTATTCCTAAGATAATTGTCATCTGCTCTCATCCTTTCAGAACCAGTATACCTTATAAAGTGTATTCTCCACCGTTCTAGGCAACTCCTTCTAAGGAAAAAATTAACTAAGAATCTGTAATTAAGTATTTTATTGGGAACTATAAATAAAGAATAGTTTACTTTTTAAAAAATAAGGGTAAGACTCTTATCGAGAGGGTGAGAGATAGTGACTGAAACAGATGTATCCAAATATGAAAAGAAAATCATTATCCGCAACATACGGATGGAAGATATTGATGAGATTATAGAATTAGGCAAGGTATGCTTTCCGAATATGGAACCTTGGAAGCAGGAACAGCTCCGCAGTCATATCCGCATTTTTCCTGAAGGCCAGTTCTGTGTGGAATACGAAGACAAAATTGTCGGCTCCTGTTCAAGTCTTATTATCAATTTTGATGAATACAAAAACCAACACACTTGGAATACCATAACAGACAACGGGTATATCACCAATCATGACCCAGAGGGATTTAACCTTTACGGAATTGAGGTAATGGTCGATCCCGAATACCGCCGCATGAAGCTGGGCCATCGACTTTATGAAGCACGAAAGGAACTGGCCCGTGAGTTAAACCTGCAAAGCATTATTATTGGCGGACGTATTCCCAACTATCACTTATACAAAGATCAAATGACAGCCCGTGAATATGTTGATGCCGTTGAAAGACACAGCATTTATGATCCGGTGTTATCCTTCCAGCTCCTGCAGGGATTTAGGATTAAACGGATTAATTCCCGATACCTGCCTGATGACAAGGCATCAGAGGCATTTGCGACGCTAATGGAATGGAACAATATCGATTATCATCCGAAGTCCCGGCGCGTGTACCGTGCAGCAGATCCTGTCCGAATCTGTGCGATCCAATATATGATGAAAAAAATTGACTGCTATGACGAGTTTAAGCGGCAGGTTGAATATTATGTCAACGTGGCAGCAGACTTCGGTTCTGATTTTGCGGTATTTCCAGAAATCTTTACCACGCAATTGATGTCCTACTTAGAAGAAAAAAGACCTGACCAGGCAGTAAGGCTGCTAGCAACTCATACGGATCAATATATCGAATTGTTTACAGAACTAGCGGTTCGATACAATGTTAATATTGTCGGAGGCTCCCATTTTGTGGAAGACAATGGTGAGATTTATAATGTAGCCTATCTATTCCGGAGGGATGGGACGATTGAGAAGCAGTCTAAATTACATATCACCCCGAATGAGCGGAAATGGTGGGGAATTTCGGAAGGTAATGAATTCAATGTATTTGAAACGGATTGTGGGAAAATCGCGATTCTCATTTGTTACGATATTGAATTTCCCGAACTTGGCCGAATGGCTGTCGATATGGGGGCCAACATCATCTTTGTTCCATTCTGTACAGATGACCGCCAAGGCTATTTACGGGTAAGGTATTGTGCTCAGGCACGGGCAATTGAGAATCAAATTTATACCTGTATTGCTGGCACGGTGGGGAACTTAACTCATGTGAAGAATATGGACATCCAATACGCACAATCGGGAATTTTCAGCCCATCGGATTTTGAGTTTGCCCGGGATGGAATTGTTGGGGAATGTGATGCCAATATCGATACGGTGGTTGTAGGTGACGTGGATATTGAAAAGTTAAGACGTTCGCAAAAATCCGGCTCGGTCCGGCAATTACAGGATCGCCGGCGGGATTTGTATCGAATTGAATGGAAAAATTTAATGCGTGAATCATAAGAAAAGGCGGACAGTATCAACTACTGTCTGCTTTTTTATAAGGTAAGAAAGTATAAAAGTTTTCGACTTTGAGAATTGTCCAGCTCCAGCGCCTAGCCCCTCGAGGTCACAAGCCAATCCGTCCAAAAGGTTAAAAAGCAACCTTTCGGCCGGCTCGTCTTGTGCTTGTCGGGGCTGAACAAGGCGCTTTCGCTTTTCTTATGTTAAATTTCATAACGATTTACCCTGAAGGGAAAAGTATAATGAGAACCGATAAAGGGGTGGAACTAATGGGTGATGAACCAAGAGATTTTATAACAATTGAAGATAAGAAGGGCAATCGTAAAGAATTCGCTGTAGAGGCATTGTTTGATATGGAGGAAGAATCCTATGCACTTTTAGCGGCGGACGACGAAACAGTTGTCATGAAAATTGAAGGAGAAGAGGGAAACCAGTATTTAGTGGGCATTGAAGATCCACTAGAAAGTGAAGCGATTTTAGATGCCTATCAAATAGCAGTTGAAGAGGCACCCGCGGAATAAGAAAAAATAAGAGAATATAAGAGAAAATTCCTTAGCCAGGTTAATGCCTTAGATGCAGGTACCCATATATTCATACTTAACCTTTTATGGGCTGGACGATTAATTGTTCAGCTCTTTTTATTAAGCTTACTGAATTGAAATTTATCTAATCGGGTGTTTTATATATCTATCAAGATCGGTAATCTGAAGCCCTTTTTTAATAATGGACTTTTTAATCAGCTTAGTTTCATAATACATCGCTTTTGATAAGATACCATTTTCGATATTTTCATTAATATGGAAATAAAATTGAGCTAATACATCAATGGGTAATTTATCATATAAGTTTGGCAAAAATAAATCCTCCGATTTGGAAATATTTTATATTCATCATACCTATCACAATTATTCCAAAATAACTAACTTTTTAAAATATTACGTCACTTCTATATTAAAGGAATAGGATATTTTTTCAACAGCTTTTAAAAAAAAAAATGATCCCTAAACTAGAGGGCTTGCTTGAATGATAAACAGTTAATGGACGCTCTGCTTTAGTTATAAAAGTTAAAGACAGTAACCTGAGAATACATAAAAAAATCTGGGAAATGATAACACTATATATTTAAGGAATCATCTAGGGCCTGTTTAGGAGAGAAAAATGTATGTATTTAGATATTGCTTTGGAATTAATAGTAGGCTTTTTTACCCTCCTCCTAGTATTAAAATTTTTAGGAAAAATTCAGTTTTCACAGATTACCCCGTTTGATTTTATCACTGGATTGGTCATGGGGAATTTTGTAGGGGATGCCGTATTTGATGATCGGATTGATATAACGGAAATCATTTTTACCATTGTCTTTTGGGGACTGCTGATTTATTGTGTAGAAAAATCAACCCAAAAGTTTATGGCATTTAGAGTCATGTTTGAGGGCAAACCAGCATTATTAATTAAAAATGGACAAATCCTATATCAAAGCCTAAAAAAGAATCATATTGATTTAAATCAACTGCAGCAGCAAATGAGAAAGCAAGGTTACTTTTCTATCTTTGAGGCAGAATATGTTATTTTGGAACGGGATGGACAATTAAGCATTGTCCCCAAACATGAATACGGGGCTCCTACAAAACAAGACTTAAATATTCCTAAAAAGAAAGTGAGTTTGCCCTTTGCTCTGATCATGGATGGAAAATTGGTTGTCGGAAATCTTAAAGAAGCAGGATTGACAGAAGAATGGCTTAAAGAACAGTTAACCAATCGAGATATTAACGATTATAGGGATGTATTATATGCAGAGTGGGAGGAAAACAATGGTTTAAACCTGTCTAAATATAACTAGTTTATAGTAATGAGAAATGGAAAATGGCTCGGTTCAGTTGAACGGAGCCATTTTTTATGAAAAATTTGCAAGTAGAGTTGGTTTGACCACTACTTACCCTTTTTCTCTGCCATCTGGAGAGCTGCAGCATTGTTTATAATCCCATTCCCAAAGTAGGGACTTCGTGTGTTTTTACCTACCGGCTGCGCACTGCCGGTAATGATTTTGACTACATCGGTATTTTTTAGCTTTGGATTGACTGAACGGATTAAGCCCGCTAAAGCGGTAACATGTGGTGCCGCCATAGAGGTACCAGAAAGGGAGGCATATTCTCCATTGGAAAAAGTACTTGGAATATCTACACCCGGTGCAGCGACATCCACATAATCTCCGAAGTTTGAGAACTCCGCACGTTTTCCATCCCAATCCACCGCAGCTACCCCCAAGACACCCGGATAGGCAGCGGGATAGCTTCGCTGGCTGGTATTATCATTACCAGCTGCAGAGATGACAACGACATTTTTTTCTAATGCGTAATCAATTGCACTTTCTAAGATATCACAACTTTGATAATTTCCAAGGCTTAAGTTTATCACATCTGCGTCATGGTCTACCGCCCAGCGGATTCCTTTTGCAACGTAAAAAGAACCACCAGTACCATCGGCGCCCATTACCTTTACAGGAATAATCGGGTTATACCACGTGATTCCTGCCATACCCACACCATTATTCGTATCGGCAGCAATAATACCGGCCACATGTGAGCCATGGCCATTATCATCATCTGGCTTGTTGTTGTTATCTATGGCGTTATAGCCGGTTGTTAAACGCCGCGCAAGATCAGGATGATCCAGGTCCACACCAGTATCAACCACTGCAATTTTCACCTTTTTGGAACCGCGGCTAAGGTTCCAACCCCGTTCTGTCCCAATTGCCGGCAAATTCCATTGATAACTTTGGTAATAGGTGTCATTGACCTCATTTGGTATAAAAATATAATGAGGCTCTGCATATTCAACCGCTTGATTTTTGATAAAATATTTTTCCAGTTCATTAGTAGATAAATGGTTTGATTTAAAAATATAAACGGTTTCATGTTGTTCTCTCAGGCTTCCATCAATGTCTTTTAGATATTGATTTATTTTTTCTTGTGGAGGGATTGTTTTGAAATTGACGACGATTTCTTTTTCATAGTAATGGCTTTTGTCCTGCTTATTATGGTGAATCACCTTGATTGCCGGGCTGTTGTTGAGCTTGTGGACGAGTTGATGATTGCTTTTAATCATATTAATTCTTTGAATTTGGCCATTCTGTTGTTGAATATTTTTTACCTGCAAAGGCTTGCTGCCGATATCTGTGCGGGTGATGGTATGGTTCCGCAGTTCTCCTTTATCTAAGAAAAACGGCCGCATGGTAGCAAACAGAATAATGCCTAATCCTAATGTGAAAATACCGAGAATGAACCTATTTCGCATTCCTTCACCTCAAGTGTAAATATTTTATTAATAGCATGTTACATTTAGACACTTTTATGAATAGGGTGGAAAACTAGTTTAGGTTTTAAGTCCATTTTAAGAGTGAACGTATCAATGGTTGTGTCAATTGGTGAATAAAAATTTGAAAGCATCCTTTTAAGCAGGCAGCCAATGGGAAACTTATTGACGACCGTAGTTCAAAAAAATGAGGCACTGGGGTAGTCAATAGAGCGTATTGACGACCGTAGCTCAAAAAAATGACGCACGAGGGTAGTCAACAGGGCGTATTGACGACTTGAGGTCATAAGGACGAGGTCCGAAGGTAGTCAATAGTGCTTAAAAGACTGAATGGGGGAAAGAATCTGGGCGCATACTTTAAAATACATTATTTTTAGGGAGGGATCTGTTTGATGAAGGTTTTATCAATGAAACAGCCTTGGGCTAGCCTTTTTGTATTGAGAGAAGCCGAATATGAAACCAGGACATGGAAAACCACTTACCGGGGCACATTGGCCATCCATACAAGTAAACAGATAGATAAGAAAGCCTGCTCCCACCCAGCCATTCAAGCTTTGCTCGGTAAGCATGGATATACGGTCAATACTCTCCCGACTGGACTAATTATCGCCGTCTGTGAGCTAATTAATTGCTTAGTGGTAACCGACAATCATTCCACATGGGCCGTCCTAGAAAATGGCACCATAGTATCAGAAAACTCCTACTACTTGGGAGACTTCAACGTGGGAAACTATGCATGGGAAGTAAAACACATGCAGTTGCTGGAACAACCCATCCCCGCAAAAGGACACCTAGGCTTATGGGAATACGATATCTAAGTGTCAGCCACCAGTGGACACTGTCTTTTTGTGGTGCCTGACACCATGTTTTAAACTTCACATTTTTCTTTAAAGTTGCAGCGCTGGCATTTGTTGGATGAGTTTTTCTCAAATTGGTCTATGTGTAATGGCTTATTCTTTGCAGGATTTTCGAGATAGCCAAGCATATGATAGATGCTTTCATTCATTAATACTTGAGCAGAGTCAATCTCAAACTGGGACAATTGATATTCCTGGTTTTTGCCTGTTAACAAATACTCATTCCGCAGGACGATGTCTTCAATTGGGATCCCTTGTTTCTGGGCGAGGAACAGGGCATAAAGGGCGAGCTGCTTCCGGTCTTCCTCTGACTCTTTACCAGTTTTCCAATCGACCACAACCCATTTTTCCTGACTTACATCTTTGTATACAAAGTCGAGAACAACAAATACATCAACTCCATTCACTTCAAAGGTTTGAAAATCCTCTGAGTGGAGAACCTGCATTTCTAACTTGTTCAAAATATCTTGATAGGTTTTACTTCTAAAGAAGTTAGCCGCACATAGCCGCAGCTTCGTCTTGGCGGAGCTAATCTCATCAGGGCTCAGCCCTTTTCCGTAGTAAATCTCATGAAGCATCTGATATCGCTTCGGCTTCCGAAACCAATGTGCGCGATTTTTGGTTGAATCCAGATAGGCCTTATTAAGGTGGTGCGTTACCAAGTCAACCATTTCCCTCTCAGTAAAAAGCATTTTCCCATTTAAAAAATTTTTGAGCTGCTGGTCAATCACCTTATGGATGACATCTCCTAAAAGAATCGGGATATTCTTAATATTTTTTAGGCGATAAGCGGCCTTGTTTTCTTCAGGGGCTTCATACTCCCAGCCATTATGAGATTCATAGTATTGATGATAATATTTTCGTGTGCACTCTAAGAATGTCTTATGTCTGGAATTGGACCAGGAAAATTCGGGATAATCGCGGTAAACGTACATACTTTACACCTCTTAATAAAATATAAGCATAGGTTCATTGTATTGGCAGAAGGCTTTAAAAATCAATTGGCATGTTTCATGGATTCAGTATGGTACTATTGTTTTAACATCTTCGACAAATAGAAGTGGAGGTATTTATTTGAAAAAGGCCGCAGCAACCATCATAGGACTATTAATAGCAGACCTTCCAGAGAGCTTCGTGACTAGACGGATTTCTGAAACAATGCTCGAATTCGGCGGAATAAGGGGTGACCGCCATTTTGGGATAACAAGTAAAGCTGATTCAAGACAGCCTATGTTTCCAAGAGGAACGGAAATCCTCAACCGCAGACAGATTACGATTGTCTCCCAAGAGGAATTAGAGCAAATTGCTGATGAACTTGGAATCGACCAGATCAAACCGGAGTGGCTGGGAGCTAACCTGCTAGTAAAGGGATTTCCAGATTTAACGAAACTCACGCTTGGCTCACGAATCCTCTTTCCAAGTGGAGCAGGATTATTTTGTATGGGGGAAAATATGCCTTGTACCTTGCCGGGTGAAGAGATTCAACAGCATTATGAGGGCCATGACAAGCTTGCCACTCGTTTTGTCAAAGCAGGTTATAAGCGAAGGGGAATTGTTTGCGCAGTTGAAAGACCGGGGATTATCCATGAAACGGATGAAGTACAAATTCTACTAAATGACTATGCCAACCCCATGCAGTAGAAGGATCCAACTTTTTTCGGACAGTGGGAATGTGACTGACTCAAAGGCACTTTGAGTCAGTTTATCACTTATATAAAAAAACTTTTAAATTATCTTTAGAATCAAGGGTTGCGAGCAAAACGTTTTTAACCTCCGTTTGATATTTTCGTTCTAACGCCGTATTAACCCAGTTAATATCCTTATGTATTTGTTTTAGCTCCTCTGAATTGATTCTGCCTTCCTTAATAATAATCCTTGGCAATTCAAATGGTTCTGTAGCCATTTTACAGGCAGCTGGCGTAATGGGTTCATATTTTGGGTCTAAAAAGACAGAAATTTTCCCATCGGCTTCCCAAATTGCTAAAGTCACCTTCTTCAGGTCATTAACCTTTTCACCCCGTAATTCTTCTAATAAATCATCAATGGTAATCCTTGCTTTCTTTAATCCTTTGAAAATAATTTCTCCATCCTGAATGAGGGTGATCGGGGCATGATTAACAAGTCGTCTAAACCATGGGATTTTTAGACTAAGAAAAATACCGCCAAGATACAGCACAACCAATACAATCGTCGTTGTCATCGAGCCCTTTAAATCAAGATGGTCGTCTGACAAGGGATGGGCAATAATATTTCCAATCACTAACGCAATCACAAAATCAAGGAGTCTTAACTGGGAGATGGCCCGCTGTCCTAAAACCTTAGCGACAATCAGCAAAAAGAAAAAAACCACGACAGCTCGGAGAATCCATTCCACCATAGTCAGTGTATCCTGGGCTTGAGCAAAATTCATAGAGGACACCGCCCTTCGTACCATAAACTCCCGCTTAGTTTAACACTGATGGTGTTTCCATAATCCTTTATAGACGTTAATTTTTTTAAAAAAATTAGAAGGCCCAGTCCAAGCATTAGGGACTGGGCCTTTTTCTACAAACCAAAGGACATAACAACATTAGGATTATTTTTCTTCTTCAGTATAGGCTTCTACTGTCGTATCTCTACATTCCCAGCATTCAGTCCTATTTCTCTCCATAATCGATAACTCTTTTCCACAAGAAATGCAAATATCCATAGGTCAAGATTCCCCTTTCCAGTGAAAATGTTTTACAAGTATATGAGTACAAATAATCAAATATACCACGGTACTTACAGTTTATGCGGGGTTTGTGCTTTTGCCCTTGTCTAGTTATTTAATTTTTTGGTTAGGAAAAATGAATTTTAATTAGGATGGAGGGGTGGGACGAGTATTAAGGTTATTTGGAAAAGGTTAATTAGTTGGAGAAGAAATAATAGTAGGTTTTGAATGGGATATTTACATTGGATTGATTCAGTTAAGGACAAAGAAGTGTGCAAAGTGGAACCAAAATGACCAAGCGGATTAGGAATTCAATCATTTGGTAACTCCTTTATGAGATATTTAATAATCACAGTATAGGCAATTTTTGTAAAGGGAAAATAGGTTAAATGTAAATTTACTGTAAAATCTTTTAGAAGACAGAGCAGGGGCACTGCAAAAACATAAATTTATCATGAAAAACAAAAGAATTGCAGATAATTTATATATTAGACCCTAAGGAGGAGCCCAATGACCACAAACAATTTTGATCCAAACCTCAATCCAACCGCTAAGAAGAACCAAGAAGAAAAACTTGAAATTAGCTCAACAGGTTATGGACTTGAATCAGTTTCAAAAGAAACTGGAGAAACGCATAATAAACAACAAACAGCAGAGACGAACCAGTCATGCGGAGGTTTATAAACTAAAAAAGATAAAGCTAAAATCCCCCAAACTAACAATTTGGGGGATTTTGGTGTAAGCTGTTAGCTCCTAAACAATAAACTAATCCTGAAGATTTAATCCATGTTGCAGAACTGTCTCTCTAATTTTTTCAGGAGAGACCTGGGTTTCATTATATTCAATTTTCACTTCACCGTCCGCAGTGTCTACCAAGGCTCTCTCAATACCTTCCATCTGCGTAAGGACAGACTCCAGTGATTGAATCGGCTGCTCATTGACAGCTTCTTTTACATAAATAGTTAGATTAGCCACAAGCATCTTCCTTCCAGTTTATTAGCATCTCTCTTATGAAGATTTCCTAATAAGAAAGAAATATTCTCACTATTTTTAAAAAGATAGAGTGAAAATGATGCAGGTCAAAAATTCAGATAACCCTCTACTTAAATACTTTGCGAAATTATAACAGAGAACTATTTTTGACCAGCATCAACAAAGATTAAACAGTATCTGGAGATGACACCTTATAGTAATCTCGCATTTAATTAATTTACTATTTTAAATACTTGTCCCGCAGCTCGCCAATCCCCTCTTTGCATACTCCATAGGAAAGCCAGGAGCAACCCTTACATAGATAATCCAAATCATCTGGTTTGACTTTTTCAGCCGTTAATTGAACTAAATAGGACTTATGATAGACAGCCCCTTCGATTAATTCCAGTTGACGAATGACATTAAGGTCCATTGTTAGGACATGTTCATTGGAACCTGCACTTGCCTCACAGGTGGTTTTTCCCTTATGAGGGCAAGTACAACAAGTATCATCAAGTGCGGCGACAACCCTTATGGGGAAATCCTGTTGCTCATCCCTGATTTGTGTGACAATTGCGCTCATTTTCTTTACAAAATCTGGACTATATCCCATGCCGCGAAAGCCATGGACGCATAATAAATGGTGACCTCGTAAATTCAAACTCAACCATATCACTCCTTCGATTTCATTATACATATTTTCTGAGTTTTTTATAAAAACATGGAGGTGTACTATATAATTCTCTTATATGTTACATATATATGGAAATTATACTTCTCTAACCACTTATTTCTGAATTGGAGGTAAAACATGACTCAACAGTTGTATTCTATCGTCATCATGATCGCTTTATTTTGTTTCGTTATCTATAGGAGGGTACGCCGAAATATTGGCTGGCAGGAACTAAATCCAAGGAAATTAGTGGTCAGGACCTGTATTTTCTTTATAATTGGGCTGATCTTTTTCTCCGGAGGACTTACCCATCCAATCAGCATAATTTCAGATGTGGCGGGGATTATAGCAGGGATTCTGCTCGCTTACTATGGGGCTTCATTAACTACGTTTGAAAAGCGGGAAAAGCATTACTACTACCGCCCCAATACCTGGATTGGAAGTACAGTTACTTTTATCTTTTTAGCTCGATTTATCTACCGATTCTATCGTATGTATACTTCCGGGCTCCTAACAATGTCAGTATCAAACCACCAACCGTCTAGTTATCAAAACATCAGTGCAGCAGTCGGAAGTTCCTGGACAGCAGGATTATTGCTGATTATGTTTTCCTATTACATTTTCTATTATTTGATCTTATTAAAGAAGAGGAAGCAATTAACACATACAGAGAACTAACATGGGGTGTTTTATCTCCTTGTAATGCTAGCTCTAACAAAGCCTCTCTTAAAATTTAAGAGAGGCTAAACAGGATTAACTAATTCTAATTCCTTGTTCATCATGGATGATTTTTTCATTATCACTTAAGTTTGTAAATACTACTGGGGTAATAATGGATGGTACTTTATCTTTAATTAATTCAAAGTCAACCTCGAGCAGCCTTTGTCCCTTTTTAACTGTTTGCCCATCTTTAATTAAGGCAGTGAATCCTTCACCTTTTAAGCTGACGGTTTCCATTCCTACATGAATTAAAATCTCCCTTCCATTATGATCGACAAGGGTCACAGCATGTTTTGTTGGAAATACACTAATGACTTTCCCATCAACTGGAGAGACTACCGTTCCCTTTGTTGGCTGGATGGCAAAGCCATCTCCCATCATTTTCTGCGAAAAAACAGGATCTGGAACAGATTCAATTGGAAGCAGTTGTCCTTCTAACGGTTGTAAAATAAATGGATCATTTTCAGATGTCTTCTTTTTAAATAAGTTTTTAAACATGTGTAAAACCACCTTAATGATTATTTTTACTGTGTAAAATAGTTCGCAACAAGGAACCGGTTCCAAAATTAATTAGCAGATAGAAATAATACAATTTTATTTTAAGGAACAGCAGGAAAAAGTTCAACCGTTTTATTCTAATTGACTATCATATTGGAGAAAATGATTTATACTAAAATAAATTACTCTAAATGAAATGGCTTGGGAAAACGATTAAAATTTAAACAATTGAATTAAAAAATACAATTTTGCTATATGAAAATGGGGATGAAGCTATGAAAACTATTGCAGACATTGCCCGATTATCTGGTGTCGCCAAGAGTACAGTTTCTCGGTACTTAAATGGTGGGTCTGTCAGTGAATTAACGAAAAAAAAGATTGAACGAGTGATAAAAGAAACTGGTTATATCCCCAATACATTTGCCCAAAGTTTAAAGGCAAAGAAACCGAATATTATTGGGACCATTGTGCCCAGGCTGGATTCTTATGCTACTTCGCAAACGTTAATTGGAATTGACCAACAGCTTAGGGAACTAAATTACCAAATGTTAATTTCAAATACCAGTCAGGATCTCGACCGGGAAATTGAAAATATATACACAATGGCTAGGCAAAAGGTCGCAGGAATTATTTTATTGGCCACACAAATTACGGATACACATTTGGAAGCATTTCAACAGCTGCAAATTCCAATATTGCTTGTTGGACAAGAGCATAAAGAGGTATATAGTGTCATTCATAATGATTATGAGGCAGGCTATGATATGGGCAGGTATATCTTGTCTAAAGGCCATCGGAAAATTGCCTATTTAGGTGTCACAGAAAAGGATATAGCGGTAGGAGTGAAGAGAAAGGAAGGCTTTAGAAAAGCCATTCAAGAGGCTCGGGGCTGTGAGGTTAAATACTATGAAACAAGTTTTAGAATGGCTGAATCCATCACCAAAGCACCCCAAATTATTGACGAATTTAACCCATCTTTAATCGTTTGTGCTACCGATAACATCGCTCTGGGTGCAATAAAAGCTGCCCATTTAAAAGGGATCAGAATCCCAGAGGATTTGTCGATTACAGGGTTCGGCGGGTATGAAGTAACAGAAATTGTACACCCTAGTTTAACCACTGTTAAGTTTTATTATAGAGACGCTGGTCAAGTGGCAGCTCAAAGCATGGTTCGACTGTTGAACAGTGAAGACCTGCCCCCAGTTATTTTTTCTAAATATAAAATAATTGAAAGGGAAAGCGTTGACAACTTATATAATCATAAATTATAATGTGTATGGAATCGGTTCCAAAAGGGACCTTTTAATTTAAAGTTAAGTAGAACCGGTTCCCTATTTTTATGATCAGGAATTTTTTTAAAACATTTTGGAACCGGTTCCGTTGTTTCGGGACTTATCATTTATTTTTTTGCAGCGAATTGGAACCGGTACCAACTAAAAAACTATGATAAAGGAGAATGAGTGATGAACTACAAGGAAGTTGCAGTGGCCATTTTGGCTGCAATCGGAGGAAAAGAGAATGTATCTGCTGCTGCACATTGTGCTACCAGGCTGCGTTTAGTAGTAAATGATGAAGACAAGATTGATTCAGCTGCTTTGGATGCTATTGAAACGGTGAAAGGAACATTT
The DNA here is from genome assembly GCF_021560175.1 of Neobacillus drentensis. Classification (GTDB taxonomy): domain Bacteria; phylum Bacillota; class Bacilli; order Bacillales; family Cytobacillaceae; genus Neobacillus; species Neobacillus drentensis_A. Next base: position 653,144 of record NZ_CP091110.1, read on the forward strand.
TCAACAGGGGGACAATTCCAAATTATCCTAGGTGCCGGAATTGTTAATGAAGTGTATAAGCATTTCATTCATCTTGTTGGTATTTCCGAAATGTCTACAAGTCAGGTAAAAACTGTAGGAGTGAAAAAACAAAATCCAATCTTACAGCTCGTCAAATTGTTATCTGATATTTTTGTACCAATCATCCCAGCTATTGTTGCAGGCGGTCTTTTAATGGGATTAAATAACCTATTAACCGCAAAAGATTTATTTATAGCTGGAAAATCGTTAATCGATGCGAACCCAGGTATCGCTGATTTAGCAGCCATGATAAACACCTTTGCAAACGCTGCCTTCGTGTTCTTGCCTGTTTTAATCGGTTTCTCTGCTACGAAGCGCTTTGGCGGTAATGCCTTTTTAGGAGCAGCACTTGGAATGATTATGGTTCATCCCGATTTGTTAAATGCTTATGGATACGGAGCTGCTTTAATCGACCATAAAGTCCCTGTTTGGAATATACTTGGCTTTGAAATTGAAAAAGTAGGTTATCAAGGAACGGTTTTACCAGTACTAGCTTCTTCCTTTATTCTGGCGAAGATTGAAGTAAACTTACGAAAGGTTATCCCATCTGCGTTGGATAACTTATTAACACCCCTGCTTTCTATTCTTGTAACAGCTGTACTCACATTTGCATTTGTTGGTCCAATTACAAGATCTGCTGGTAACCTTTTTACAGATGGAATTGTTTGGTTATATAACACGACTGGATTTGTTGGCGGCGGGATCTTTGGATTCTTTTATGCTCCAATTGTTATCACAGGTATGCACCAAAGCTTTATAGCGGTTGAAACCCAATTACTATCTGATATGGCCAAAACAGGCGGTTCATTCTTATTCCCAATAGCTGCCATGTCAAACGTAGCTCAGGGAGCTGCAACTCTTGCTGTTTTGCTTATGACGAAAGACAAAAAGATGAAAAGTATTGCCTCTGCTTCAGGTATTTCCGCATTGTTAGGTATTACAGAACCTGCCATGTTTGGTGTCAACTTAAAGCTAAAATATCCGTTCATCGGAGCGATTATTGGAGCCGCTGTGGGCTCAGCCTTTGTCACTTTCTTTAAAGTAAAAGCTGTGGCAATGGGACCAGCGGGTCTTCCAGGTATTATTTCGATTAAGCCAGATTCCATCCCTTACTACTGCATTGGTATGGCCATCTCGATCGTTATAGCATTCATGTTAACAATCGTATTAGGCAAAAGGGATGCTAAGAAGAATTCAGTGAACGTGGAAAAGCAGGCAGCATAATGAATAAAAGGTGAAGGGGGAATCAACTGATTCTCCTTCATTGCTTAAAAGGAGTTTAACAAACATGGTGTGGACAAAAGAGCGGCGTTATCGCCGGATAGAAGATACAAGCAGGGAAGAACTCTTGAAATTGCAATCAGAGGTTAGGGGCTGTGAGTGGCGTCAAACCTTTCACATCCAGCCAGAAACAGGTCTACTAAACGATCCGAATGGATTTTCATATTATAACGGCGAATATCACCTATTTTATCAATGGTTTCCGCTTGGACCTGTACATGGTTTGAAATACTGGTACCATACGAAGTCAAAAGATTTGGTTCATTGGGATAATGTCGGGATCGGAATCGAACCGACGAATCATTATGACAGCCATGGGGCCTATTCAGGAAGTGCAGTCGAACATGAAGGTAAATTGCATTTACTTTATACAGGGAATACACGTGATGAGAATTGGATACGACATCCATACCAATGCCTTGCAATTATGGATAAAACGGGGGAAATTAAAAAATGGGACCAGCCTGTTATATATGATGTACCCCACGGCTATACGGATCATTTTCGTGACCCTAAAGTTTGGAAAAAGGGCAATCACTTCTACGCGGTTATTGGAGCGCAGCGAGAAAATAACACCGGTTGTATCGTGTTATATCGTTCGGAGGATTTGCTGATTTGGAATTTTGTAGGAGAATTGCAAACTAGTCTTCCCTCGTTCGGCTATATGTGGGAGTGTCCGGACTATTTCGAATTGCAGGGACAAGGTGTTTTGATCTTCTCCCCTCAGGGACTGATCCCTGAGGGAGATGAGTTTCAAAACATTTATCAATCTGGTTATATTCTAGGTGAACCTCTGGATCTAAAAAACAGAACCCTAACACACGGCTCTTTTCAAGAATTAGATAGAGGTTTTGATTTTTATGCACCACAAACGATGTTAGACCCGGACGGCAGGAGGCTTTTAGTAGGATGGATGGGGCTGCCGGAAATTGATTATCCGACAGATAAAAATGGGTGGGCCCATTGTTTGACATTACCTAGAGAACTATCCATTCGTGGAGGTAAACTCATTCAACAGCCAGTAAAGGAGCTTAAAGAACTTCGCAAACAACTCTACGTCATAAGGGATGTAATCTCTGATGAGAAGAAGGTCTACGAACATTTTAATGGCACATCTTATGAAATGGAATGTGAGTTTGAAAGTTTTGATGCGGCGGCTTTCGGTGTTGAATTCAGGGCCGGAGAACAGGAAAAAACGGTTGTTAAATACGACACCGCTCAAAAAAAGGTCATTTTAGATCGCACCTTTTCAGGGGAACCAGTTGGCGAAGCGTATGGGACAGAGAGAAAGTGCCCAATGGAAGGCTCAAAAATAAAGTTTCACTTCTTTGTTGATATCTCTTCTGTTGAGATCTTTATAAACGACGGGGAAGAGGTATTTACAAGTCGAATTTTTCCGAATGCTGACAGCAACGAGATTCGTTTTTTTGCAGAAGGTGGAAGAGTATTATTTCAAGCGAGTAAATGGGACATTTAGTAAGAGGATGGGGTGAAGAACTTGAGAACTATGTATTCAATTGGTGAGGTATTAATCGATTTCATTCCTCTCCAAAAGGGGAGAGCCTTAAAAGATGTGATTGCGTTTGAGCGGGCGCCTGGCGGTGCTCCTGCGAATGTTGCAGCAGCAGTGGCGAAATATGGGGGAAAGTCTTCAATGATAACTAAGTTAGGTAACGATGCTTTTGGTGACTTTCTTTTAGAGCAGCTTCAGCAGGCTGGTGTAAATACGGAAAAAATTTTAAGGACAAGTGAGGCAAATACTGGGCTTGCCTTCGTATCGTTACGTTCTGACGGGGAGCGGGATTTTTCTTTCTACCGCAATCCTTCTGCTGACCTTTTGCTTCACGAGAATGAAATAGAGGAAAATTGGTTTAATAACGGAGATATTCTTCATTTCTGTTCCGTCGATTTAGTGGAAAGCCCAATGAAGCAAGCACATGTTAAGGCCATTCATTTAGCAAAGGCTAAAGGAAGTCTGATCAGCTTCGATCCAAATGTACGGCTCCCTCTATGGAGAGATCCTGAAGATTGCAGAAAAACAATTTTGGAATTTATTCCAACCGCACATCTTGTGAAAATATCGGATGAAGAGCTCGAGTTCATTACAGGGATCCAAGACATAGACCAAGCCATCCAATCTTTATTTGTTGGCGACGTAAGGGCTGTTATATTTACAAAAGGTTCTCAAGGTGCAGAGCTATATGTACATGACCAACGCTATCAATCAGGCGGATTTACAGTGGAGGTAGAGGATACCACTGGCGCAGGAGATGCCTTCATAGGGGGATTTTTATATCAACTGTTAGAAAAAAATGTTAGACAACAAAGCCTTGAGGAAATCTTACATCAGCATCATATGGAGATTCTTGCCTTTGCGAATGCAAGTGGTGCGCTTACCACGGCAGGAAAAGGGGCCATTTCCTCTCTTCCGACAAAAGAAAAAATAAGTGAATTACTTCAAAAATAGATGGAATGGGCGATATCCAAACAATCATCTCAAAACTCGATTAAGTATGAATAATTTTTATGAGAAAGAGAAAGATGGCAGTGAATTTCTTTACTGCCATCTTTCTCAAAATCAAAATAAGTCCCGTTGCCTATTTTCTTAAAAAGTACGTCTCCTGCGGTGCGTTTGTTTAAAATGATACATAGCACCGATCATTCCAGCGTCATTTTGATGTTTACAACTTTCGATTGGGATCTTAATTTCTTTCCACCAATATAGCTGGTCCAGCTGATAATTAATATGATTTATTAAACCTTGTTGAGCGAAAACCCCGCCGCCGATTAGTATTTTTTGAGGATTTAAGGTTGCAGCTAAGTTGAAAACTCCATAACTAAGGTTTTTAATCCAATCGTCAACTATTCTTCTCACGGAATAATCATGTTCAGCTTTTTGAAAAATAGTCTCACCATCCACTTTTTCAGCTTCATTAATTCCCTTTAGATGTTTATAGTTACGAATTAAGGCAGTAGTAGAAGCATTGTTATGCATGGCATCCCCTGATGACTGCGTAATCATAAATCCAAATTCGCCACCTCGAAAACTATGCCCCCGCAAAAGTCTTCCATTTATAAAAATTCCGCCGCCAATTCCAGTACCAACCGTCATACAAATAAAATCTGTACATCCTTTTGCGTTCCCACTCATTTTTTCTGCAATAGCAGCACAGTTACCATCATTTTCAATTTCAACAGGCAGGGGAATCCTTGCTTCCAGTAATTTTTTAAGATTTTGATTATTTAAGGCTGTTATAGCTCCTGCTTGTTCTGAATAACCCGTATCGGGGTTAATAAAACCCGGCAAACTAACAGCAACCCCCAGCACATTATGATTATTTTGATAAGTCCTTATGGTATTAACCATCCTATCAAGAAATTTTTCTAGATTGAAAGAGGGGGTATCATAGCTTCCTTTTGAAAGAATGGATCCATCCTCTACTAATACGCCATGCTTTACCACTGTCCCGCCAATATCAAAAGCAATATACTTCCTCACCTTTTTTCCTCCTAATTATGCCATGGTTATGTTCTATTACTCTTAATCGTTTACCTTAATGATTTTTCCCTCGTCTGAATCAGGTGTCTGAAATTCCTTGTAAATTTGTTTTAATACCTCTTGAGAAAGTCGCTTCTCCGATTTATTTCGTTCCTTACAAGTTTGATAATCCGTATCAACGTAATAAATCTTTAAAGTAAGTCCGAATTCCTTAGCGACACGTATCCATCTTTTTCGACGATCTCTCGTCCTGTTTGTAGTATCAACAATCACTTTATGTCCACTTTTTAGTAATGACCTGACCATGAGTTCAGCACTTTCCCACACAAGCGGTTCAGCTTCCGCTTTATAAATTTCGCCATGTAAAGCTAATCTGATATCATCCAGAGATACCCGTACCCACCCTTGGCTTTGAAGTATCCTCGCATAAGTTGATTTTCCGCTTAACGGCATCCCGCACATAATAGCCAATTTCATGCTATATCTCTCCCTTATCACATACTTGCCGGCACTCTTTTAGACAAACAACCCGAGTGTATTTAAACCTTCAAGTGCATTTACTCTATGAAATGCAAGTTGGTGCGATTTTGACAGGGACAAATTAACCTGTACGCCTTACGGAAGTAGTAATTTTTGATGAATAACCTATTTTTTGTGTGAATTTGTGATACAAGCCGCTTCCATTTCGTGACAAGTTACATAAGTATAAAAAGCCAAGATAATAATTAATCTAAATTTCTATTAGATTATATTTTTCACAGATGTACATTAAAAAAAGGAGAGGAAAACTTATGGTGAGGAAAGCGATTATCCCTGCAGCCGGGTATGGTACAAGGAGCCTTCCTATAACAAAGGCAATACCTAAAGAAATGTTTCCATTAGGCTTAAAACCGGCCATTCATTATATTGTTGAGGAGGCCGTTCAGTCAGGGATTGAACAACTATTAATCATAATTTCTAATACAAAGCACTCTATTGTAGACTACTTTGACCACTCAATGGAGTTAGAGGCTTTTTTAAAAAGCAAAAATAAAGAACATATGCTTAAACATTTAGAACTTCCAAATATAGATATTTTCTATATAAAACAGCACCATGCTAACGGACTTGGCGATGCCATCCGACTTGGAAAAGAATTTATAGGAGACGAACCGTTTGGTGTGTTATTACCAGATGATTTTGTCATTTCTGATCAAACTCCTGCACTTAACCAATTAATTGATGAATATAAGAAAACCAAAAGTAGTGTTTTAGGATTAAAACAAGTAAAACAAGAGCAATTAAAAAATTATGGGGTCATACAAGGTACAGCTAATTCGAGCCTGATTGAAATTGAAAATATAGTGGAAAAGCCCAAAAAAAATCCACCTTCAGATTTAGCCGTTATTGGAAGATATATATTTACTCCTGCCATTTTTCAATGCTTAGAGGAACTAAAGGAAGGCGTTGACGGAGAATTTCAGCTGACAGATGCGATTAAAAGTTTGCTAGAAATGGAACCGGTATATGGAAAAATTGTATCTGGAGATCGGTACGATTTAGGGAATTTAGGGGAGTATATCGAACTAATGCAAATCATGAGCAGGGAACAATCACTTGAATAATTTCCGTATGAGAAGGAGAGAGTTGTTGTGTTAGAAAAAGTTTCTATTATTATTCCTTTCCAATCGGATTATGGTCCAAGAGCAAAGGCGTTCGAATGGATTAAACGATATTATGCCCGTGTCATGCCGGAAGCAGAAATATGTGTAGGATTAATGTATGGCGGGGAAATTAATAAATCTAAGGCTGTTAACCTAGCTGCTAAAAAGGCTACCAGAGATATTTTTGTCATCGCGGATGCGGATGTTGTTTATGACCCTAACCTGATTGTGAATTCAATTAAATTACTGAATAAGGGTGGCTTTGTCGTTCCTTTTACAGAAGTCTATAATGTTGAAATGGAAGGTACGGAGAGACTACTAAAGTCAAAACCAAATTGGCCAATAGAGGTAAGAGCTGAAGAATGTACAAAATCAAATTGGGTTTATGAAGGATTTGCTGGAAAACTATTTGTCATATCAAGAGAAAACTTCGAAGCAGTTGGCGGTTTTGATGAGCGATTTATTGGCTGGGGTGGAGAAGACGATGCATTTTCCCATGCAGCTCGGACGATTTGTGGAAATCTAATCAATTTGGAAGGAAAAGTATTTCACTTATGGCATCCGGGTTCAAGCTATCAAACAAACCCACACGGTAAAGAGAATGCTAAACTTCTCGGTCGTTATGAACGTGCTAGCGGCGACAAAGAGAAAATAAAGGAACTTATTGAGGAACGGAATAGGACACTAGAAGAACATCAAAATCATACACTAGTTAATTATCAAAATATATTACCAGAATCACCAAAAAGCAAAATTTGTTTTGCTATCCTTGTTCATGAAGATAGGGAGTTAGTCAAGCAGTTAATTGACAATGTCCGATACTATTGCCCCAACAGTACAATGGTTTTATATAACGGGGGGAATGATCCAACACTCTGTGAAGGATTAGGTGTACCTGTTTGTCCTTATAGCCATAAGTTAGTGCGGGGATGGACGACTATTTATTTTATGGAAGTAATGGAATGGTTAGAAGAATTGGGAATTGAGTATAAATATTTTATTAATATCGATTCTGATGCACTGTTCATTAAAAAAGGATATGAGGAATTTATTCAAACCCAAATGAAGGATGCCGATTATATGGGGGTGAAGCTAAGAATTCCTGAAGAAGATTGGTATATCGGAACTGAAATGAAGAAAGACATAAACAGGTGGAAACAATTATTTAACCTCAAACCGTACTATGGAGTTTTTAATGTGGGTCAGGTAATTTCGAGACCGGTAGTGAAAGCGCTGCTGGATCCAAAAAGAAAACAAAAGTTAAAAAATGCTTTAATCGAAACCATTTCTTTTGGTACAGATGAAATATTTTACGTTAACATGGCAAAGGAACTTGGATTCAAGTTGAAAAAATATCCCAATACAATGGACACAAGGATGATACGATATCGTCCATACTTTACCATAGATGAAATGATTTACTGCCTAAATCAAACCGAAATTAACGGTCTGGCTCATCCCGTCATTCGCGACCAAGCGGATCCAGTTAGGAAATTAATCCTTAATCTTGACAAGGAATATAATACAAGACAGTACCAAAACAAGGCATATCCATGGTATGACGACAATCCCCATAATTATTCTGTATCCCTTCCAATAAGAAGTACATTTGGGAATTTAGAACTGGTTGTCCGGTCGAACTCTTCTTTAGTCCATTATTATCAGTTACCGGATGGCAGCTGGAAAAAGAGTGAAAAGTTTGCGAAGGGTGTTACAGGAGATCCGATATTTTTTGAAAATAATTCAGGCCAATTCGGGGTTGTCTGTAAACTAAAAACAGGTGGAATGGCATTTTGGATGAGGGATAACAAAGCGAAGGGCTTCCCTTGGTATGGACCAACTATTTATAATGTAGAGGATATAGACCCGATTATGGGATGTAAACTACCGAATGGTAAAAATATTATTGTATATAAGGATGAGGAAAAATATTTTTATTGGGCACTCGACAGTGAGAGATGGAATAAGGTCTTTCCTTCTAAATAATATAAATCGGTAGAAGAATGTTTTAAATGAGGAAACCAGAATAGTGCAGCTGTTTTGCCGTCTCGGTTAGGAACAGTATCACTATTCTGGTTTTGATAGACTTCGTTTTAATTTCTAGAAAGATGTCATAAATATCTTTGAAAATTTAAAAATGTAAACGTTGACATTTTGAGGTTCCATGCTAGAATAAAAATATAAATTTAATAAAACATTCCCTTTTAGGATTGTTACTGTCCGGCAGGCAAAACCTAAATTACTCAAAGTATGAGAATGCTATGTTCTTATACTCTGAGTAGTTTAGGTTTTTTGTTTTTCTTGGTCTGAAAGCGGATACAAAAACTGTTTTATAAATAAATGGAGGCGTTTTTCATGGCTAAAAAGGATTACACAGGATTAACAAAGAACATTTTGGAGCTGGTCGGCGGGAAAGAAAATATTAACAGTGTATTTCATTGTATAACAAGGCTTCGTTTTAAATTAAAGGACGAGAAAATCGCCAAAACAGACGAAATCAAAAATCTAGAGGGCATTGTGACTGTAATGCAAAGCGGCGGGCAATATCAGGTTGTTATTGGTAACCACGTACCTGATGTGTATGCAACGTTCTTACAAGTAGCGAATATGAGTGCTTCTTCAAACGACGATTCAAGTAAAGATGAAAAAGTTGGAATGGGTGCCAAATTTATCGATATGATATCAGGTGTGTTCACACCAATTCTTGGTGTGTTAGCTGCTACGGGTATGATTAAAGGTTTAGCTGCACTAATCCTTGCTTTAGGCTGGGTTTCAGCTACATCAGGAACGTATAACTTACTGAATATCGCAGGAGATGGTTTATTCAATTTCTTACCCATCTTTTTAGGTTACACAGCAATGAAAAAATTTGGTGGAACCCCCTTTATCGGAATGGCAATTGCAGCGGCTTTGGTGCATCCAACATTGTCAACGTTAACTGCAGGAAATCCACTTTATACACTATTTAAGGGAACGTTATTTCAGTCTGATATTCGCATTACGTTCTTAGGTATTCCAGTCATCATGATGAGCTATGCTTCATCCGTTATACCGATTCTACTATCATCATTCTTCGCAGCAAAAGTAGAAAAAGGGTTCAAAAAAATTGTTCCTGATGTTGTAAAAACTTTCGTTGTACCATTTTTAACGATTCTCATTATGGTTCCATTAACGTTCTTAGTGATTGGGCCAGTTGCTACATGGGCAGGCAGTCTTCTTGGTGCAGCAACATTATGGATTTATAAGTTAAGCCCTATTCTAGCTGGTTTGATCATCGGCGGGTTTTGGCAAATATTCGTTATCTTCGGACTTCACTGGGGACTTGTTCCGATCGCCATTAACAACTTAACAACATTACATTATGATCCAGTTCTAGCAACCACCGTTATGGTATGTTTCGCACAAATTGGTGCAGTTTTAGCGGTTATGTTAAAGACAAAAAACAAAGGATTGAAATCACTCAGTGTTCCAGCGTTCATTTCAGGTATATTCGGTGTAACCGAACCAGCTATTTACGGTATAACATTACCACTTAAGAAACCGTTTATTATGAGCTGTATTGGTGGTGCAGTCGGCGGTGGTATCATTGCTGCTACTGCAGGGAAATTGTGGATGTTTGGTGGAATGGGTATTTTCGTTTTCCCAGCCTTTATCAAATCAGGTTCATCACTAGATATGTCTTTCTATGGAGCAATCATTGCATTAGTGGCAGGCTTTGCCGCAGCATTTATTTTAACGTATCTATTCGGTTTCAAAGATCCAGCAAATAAAGAAAAAGCAACTGATGAACCAAAGGCAGTAAAAGTTTTTGATAAGAACCGTACTCAAGTGGTTGCAAGTCCTTTAAAGGGAAAAGTGATTCCATTAAACCAAGTAGAAGACGCAGCATTTTCAAGTGAGGTAATGGGTAAAGGTGTTGCGATAGAACCCTCAGAAGGAAAAGTAGTTTCTCCAGTTAACGGTGTGGTAACGACCCTATTCAGAACCAAACATGCCGTTGGCATTACATCCGATAATGGCGTGGAAATCCTTATCCATGTTGGCATGGATACTGTTAAATTAGAGGGAGAATATTTTACAGCTCATATCAAACAAGGCGACACCGTAAAAGCAGGAGATTTATTAGTCGAATTTGATATTAAAAAAATTAAAGCAGCAGGCTGTGAACTAACCACACCCGTAATTATCACAAACAGTGAAGCGTATACAGAAATTAACCCAACAGTAAAAGAATCAATCGAACAAAAAGAAACATTATTAACCGTTTATGGTTAATGGGGAAATTAGGGAGCATAGGGACGGTTCTGCTGCTTCGGAAGCAGCAGAACCGTCCCCATGCATCCTTTTTTTTATGCTGTGGGTTGGACATTTTCTCCATTTTAAAACAAGGCTTTTCCAAGCGGAACAAGCTTCTGTCTCTTGCAATAAAATGATACTAACAGAGCTAGTACGTTTTCGGAGTATTTAATAATAGGGAGCAGGGAGAAAATGGGGACTATTAACGGAAAGGATTTTATTGAACGGTTAAATAAGCTGGAAAATGAAATTTGGTATGACGGAGCAAAAATCAAGGGGGAAATTTCGGAGCATCCTGCCTTTAAAGGAATTCTGAAAGAAAAGGCTTCTTTGTATGACTTACAAAATGATCCCAAACTAAAAGAGGAGATGACTTTCCAGTTATCAGATAAAGAAGAACCAATAGGATTATCTTATTTGCAGCCAAAAACAATCGAGGATTTAAAAAGAAGAAGGAAGATGATCGAACACTGGGCTCGATTCACACATGGAATGATGGGAAGAAGCCCAGACTATATGAACACAGCTGTAATGAGCTTTGCCGCCTCGGCCAGCCTGCTAAAAGACAAGGAAAATTGTTTTTCTGAAAATATTCAATCTTTATATGAACGAGCAATGAAACAAGACCTCTCGTTTACCCACACATTTATTACCCCTCAGGTCAATCGTTCTCAGGGATATTTGGAACTTTCTGATCAGCCCATCTCTGCTAAGGTGATTGATAGAACAGAACAAGGAATCGTTATAAAAGGGGCTCGTCTGCTCGCTACTCAAGGGGGGTTAACAGATGAAGTCCTCGTTATTACTGCTCCTAGATTATTTCTAGACCCAGATGAAGTCTTTGCCTTTTCCATTCCTTCAAATACAAAAGGATTAAAATTTATTTGCAGAGAATCATTTGTGGGAGGAGAATCCGCTTTTAATTATCCTCTTAGTTCGAGATATGAGGAGATGGATTCCATCGTAGTCTTTGATAATGTACTAGTTCCATGGGATCGAGTATTTTATTACGATAATGTGGAAGCCGCAACTGATTTCATGAGCAAAAGCTCTTTTCACACCTTTGCCTACCATCAAGTTGTGACCAGACAGATTGTTAAAACAGAATTTATTCTCGGCGTGGCTCAACTGCTTGTCAAAACGATAAATGTTAGTGAATATCAACATATCCACGAAAAGGTTTCTGAAATCATCATCGGTCTTGAAACCATGAAGGCATTAGTAGAGAAATCAGAAAACGATGCCGAGCTGGATGAATGGGGCTTTATGCGCCCTAGTATGACTCCGTTACAGGTCGCGTGTAACGTTTTTCCTAAAATGTATCCTCGTTTCATTGAAATTGTACAACTAATTGGGGCTAGTGGTATGGTCTCATTACCAACCGAGAAATCCTTTGATTCAGAAATTAGAGCAGACCTAGATCAATATTTACAGGCGCAATGTATGAATGCGGAGGAACGTGTTAAGGTATTCCGCTTGGCATGGGATCTTACCATGAGTTCATTTGGTACAAGACAGACTCAATATGAGCGTTACTTTTTTGGTGATCCTATCCGCCTGTCCAGTAGTTTGTACAGCACTTATCTAAAAGATAATCATGTTAAAAAAATCAGTGAATTCTTAAATCTAAATAATAAAGAGTAAAAAAAGAAACAAGTCGTGATAATGGGCATGCACGACTTGTTTCTTTTAATAGATATTTGTTAGGTGATCTTCAAGACTGAGATGGAAATTTTACATTATAAAGCTTTTTTAATCATTTCAATCATATTCTGATATTCTTCGTCTGTTAAATATGTTTTTCCTGGGTTCATTTCAAAAGTGGAACCCCAATTCTCTTTATTTTCATATTTAGGCACAATGTGCATATGTAGGTGATGCAGAGTATCTCCATACGCTCCATAATTAATTTTATTAGGTTGGAAAGTCTTATCTATAGCGGCAGCTACCCTCTTTACATCGTTCATGAAAGCAGCTAATTCCTCTGGGTCAAGCTCAAATAATTCTTTGACATGATCCTTATAGACGACATTACAACGACCCGTATAAGTCTGTTCTTTAAAAAGAAAGACTGTTGAAACATCTAGCTTAGCTATTTCAATCATCAGGTTGTCGCGTCGTTCATCCTTCATGCAATACATACATTGTTCATTTACTTCCATACCTTTTCATCCTCACTATTCTGTCATGTTGTTTCATAAGTCACCTAATTATACGCCTAATTATTGCCCAATGCATAAGAAATAAACAAGGGTAAGCATGGGTAAGCATGGGGACGGTTCTTATGCGTACGAAGCAATAGAACCGTCCCGTTGCTCCCGTTGCTCACCGTAAAGAATTATATGTGTTTAAACAAATATTAAATAAACATATATTGTTTAGGCATTTAAATATCTATATAATTGCGGAGGGGTGAATTTATGGAGTTTTCTAATTATACTTTTTCTGAATCAATGGGGCATCAGCTTGCAGAAGCAACTCGATTAATGAGCAATCGTTTAAATCAAAGATTTAAGGCGAATCATTTTCCAGTCACATTTGAGCAATGGACTATTTTAATACATCTTTGGGTAGAGGATGGACTATCACAACGTGAATTATGTATCAAATCCAAAAAGGATAATCCAAGTGTTTGCAGGCTTATCGACAATATGATAAAAAGAGGGCTGGTCGAACGGGTTCCTCATCCAACGGATAGACGTACAAATTTAATTTACTTAACTTCAGAGGGCAAGAAATTAGAGGAGAAATTAAAAAGAGAAGCTTTCAATAATGTGCAAGATGCAACAAATGGGATAGGCCAAAATGAAATAGACATTTGTTTTCAGGTATTAAAGCAAATTATTAAAAATTTAGAGTAGATTGTGAGACTAATAAGATTTCGCTGTTCAACCGGGGGGAAAAGGGATGAATCTGAAAACAGAGAATAAATTAGAAGAAAGAATTAGTACTAATAGTGAAAAACAAATTGGGATTGTTATCGTACTAGGCTTTTTATCTGCACTTGCGCCATTTTCCATGGATATGTACCTGCCCGCTTTACCTACTTTAACTACAGATTTACACACTAGTACGTCTTTAGCACAACTAAGTCTGATGTTCTGTTTGCTGGGACTTGCATTTGGACAATTAATTGCGGGACCAATAAGTGATGCTCGCGGCCGCCGGATCCCGCTTATTATCGGGATGGTCATCTTTATCGTCTCATCACTATTGTGTGCATTTACGTCCTCCATTGAGGTTCTGATTATTTTACGGTTAATTCAAGGCCTTGCTGGTTCTGTTGGGCTTGTTATTTCACGTGCTGTTGTACGGGACTATTACACGGGTAACAAAATGACCCAATTTTTTGCTCTTTTAATGCTAGTTAACGGGATCGCGCCGATTGTTGCTCCTATAATAGGAGGACAGCTGCTTCGTCTTACATCGTGGCAAGGTATATTCCTCATACTTGCTACTTTAGGGATAGGACTGCTGGTGGGCGTAATCTATAAATTGCCTGAAAGTTTACCGCTAGAAAAACGTCAGACGGGAGGAATTAAGCAGACGCTTTCCTCAATGCAAACCCTTATAAGAGACCGAGTATTTATGGGTTACGTATTGTCGCAAGGTTTTATAATGGCTGCTATGTTTGCCTATATTTCTGGGTCGCCATTTGTTTTACAAAAGTTCTATGGTATTTCCCCGCAGGCTTATAGTGCTATTTTTGCGACTAACAGTATTGGTATCATTTTTGCCTCACAACTTAGTTCTAAGCTATGTCAACGATACGGAGAAAAGAAGGTACTTGTCAGCGGGTTAATACTTGCTGGTCTAGGAAGCTTGCTTTTGCTAATAATGATTCAGGTTGAGGCAGGGCTAATCGGGTTGCTTCCTCCGCTTTTTATAGTTGTTTCGTGTGTAGGTCTCATTGGTCCTGCCAGTACATCTTTAGCAATGGAGAGACAGGGTAAACATGCAGGGAGCGCATCCGCACTAACAGGATTGGCACAGATGGGGCTTGGCGCAATAGCAACACCGATAGTTGGACTTGGGGGCAGCAACACAGCGACTCCCATGGGACTAGTCATTATAATTTGCACTGTTTGTGCGCTTCTCTGCTACCTATTGTTGGTTCGAAGTTATAAACGAAGTTATGAAAAGGCGTAGGAATGTGGCGGGTGGATGGGTAAATTCTTCCCGAAATCAAAAAAAATAAAGAAAGTTCATTAAACCTACTTGATTAATAGGATTAATTATATTAAACTGCAAATAGTAAAACATTTTGAAAATTTTAAAAGTAAGATCCGATTGGTCAACCAAAGGATACAGAAATGATTTTTTTCATTTCTGTATCCTTTTTTATTTTTAGGCTGTGTTAATCTTGAATGTTGATTTCCGCTCCAGGGCTTCGCTTTCCGCGGGCGTGCAGGGGAGCCTTCGCCGCCTTCCGCTCCAACCAACATGCTAAAAAATCAACAAATAACTTTTAATATAGCCTATTTTTAAAAAATAGGAGGAGTCTTGTAATAATTTAACTAGTTAAATAGCAAACTTATCCAATTGGTCAACCAAAGGATATAGAAATGTTAGTTTCCTAATCATTTCTATATCCTTTTTATTTATTAAACTTTAAAAAACAAGGAGTGTTTAATTTGGGTCATCCATCTATTTATCCAACAGGAGCAACAGTTTTTAATCCCCAAAAAGCTTGGAGTGGTTACACGATTTTTCAAGCAGCAGATCATGGTGCCTTATTAATTGATATGAATGGCAAGGAAGTTCACTTGTGGAAAGGACTTCGCGGCTTTCCGAATAAGATGCTGCCAGGCGGTTATGTTTTGGGGCATACAAAACAACGGGATCCTAAATTTAGTTTTCAAGATGAAGCGGATTTAGTTCAAGTTGATTGGGATGGTAATATTGTTTGGAAATTTGACCGGCTCGAATACATAGAAGACCCAGGTCATGAACCACAATGGATGGCGAGAGCCCATCATGATTACCAACGAGAAGGCAATCCAGTTGGCTACTATGTTCCAGGATTGGAATCGAAAGTAGAAAGCGGAAAGACGCTTATCTTGGCTCACAGAAACGTTCATAAGCCTGAAGTCTCTGACAAACCTCTGCTAGATGACGTCATTGTCGAGGTCGATTGGGAAGGAACTATCCTTTGGGAATGGTCCGTAAGTGATCATTTCGATGAGCTTGGATTTGATGAAAGTGCCAAAAATGTACTTTTCCGTGATCCGAATTTACGAGGCTTTGGAAACGATACAGACGGAGATTGGATGCATATTAACTCCATGTCCACAATAGGGCCAAATAAATTTTACGATCAAGGAGACGAGCGCTTCCATCCAGATAATATTATCTGGGATGCCAGAGAGTCGAATATTATTGCGATTATTGATAAGAAGACAGGAAAAATTGTTTGGAAACTAGGACCGGATTATTCAACTCCAGATGTGAAACATATCGGATGGATTATCGGTCAGCATCATGCCCATATTATTCCGCATGGTTTACCGGGCGAAGGCAATCTGCTTGTATTTGATAATGGAGGCTGGGGTGGTTATGGTCTTCCGAATCCTTCCTCACCTTATGGTATAAAAAATGC
Source organism: Neobacillus drentensis (assembly GCF_021560175.1). GTDB lineage: Bacteria > Bacillota > Bacilli > Bacillales > Cytobacillaceae > Neobacillus > Neobacillus drentensis_A. Next base: position 669,522 of record NZ_CP091110.1, read on the forward strand.
GGTTCGTGATCACTCAAGAATCTTAGAAATCAATCCAGTTACACTTGAAATTGAATGGCAATACACTCCTACGGAAGCTGGATTCCAAGCTCCATTAGATTCGTACCGGTTTTACAGCCCGTATATCAGTTCAGCCCAAAGACTTCCTAATGGAAATACGCTGATAACCGAAGGAGCGGATGGAAGAATTTTTGAGGTAACCCGTGATCATGAACTTGTTTGGGAATATATCTCCCCTTATAAAAACGGCCGAAACTCGAATATGGTCTACCGTGCTTACCGTCTCCCATATGAATGGGTGCCACAGCTTGAAAGACCAGATGAAAAAGAGATTGTTCCACTCGACGTGGCATCATTTAGAGTCCCTAATGCGGCAGGTATCGGCACCGATTCGGTCGCTCTGGTTGCAGGCACTGAAGAATCATATGAAGAAGGAGCACTTTGCGTCGCAAGAATAGATGAAGCCATTATACGCCAATCAGATAACAGCTAAGGGGATGATGATAATGAATAAGATAAAATTTTCTATTATACTATTTTCGCTAGTTAGTAGTTTACTAATAGCCGGATGCTCTAACTCCTCGAATGAAACATCGGGGAGCGCAAAAGCAGCCAAAGATGAAACAAATACCATTCGAATGGCAATTGATACAGCGGCAGGAGGCTCGCTTCAGTTTAGGCAGGCAGAGAAACAAGGATATTTTAAAGAACAAAAGGTTGATGCTAAGCTTTCAAATTTTGCGATGGGTGTAGATACGATCAATGCGGTTTTAACTGAACAAGCAGATACGGGGATTGCGGCTGATTATGTTGCCATTAATTCATTAGCAAAAGGAGATTTGGTCATAGTAGCTACCCTTACCCGCGGAAATGACAAGACATCGAAGGCCAATCAACTGCTTGCGAATGACAATATAAAGAGCGCGGCAGATTTAAAAGGAAAAAAAATAGGGGTTAATAAAGGCACCGTTAATGAATATGTTTGGGCACAGTATTTGAAAGCCCATGATTTAAGCCAAAAAGATGTCACCTCTGTTCCCTACAGCACACCGGATGAAGCGATTGTAGGGGTGAAAAAAGGAGATATTGACGCCGTATGGGTGAGCGGTGCACTTTTAGAAAAATTTAAAAGTATTGAAGGCGTCCATCAAATTGATGACTTAACCGGGGCAGGTATAACGATTGATAGTTACCTACTTGCCAAAAAATCATTGGTTGAAGAAAATCCTAAAGCGGTTGAAAATGCATTAAAGGCTCTTAACGAAGGGGTCCAGTATGTCCAAGGTCATAAAGAGGAAACAGCCAAGCTGGCCTTTGAACAGTTGAAATTGCCAGAGGATGGTGTGATGAAGGATCTTGATAGAAACAATTATGTTCTTGGCTTTACCAAGGAAGATGCTTCCCATCTGGAGAATATGAAAAAGTGGATGGATGATAAAGGAATATTAAGTAAATCTTTTAGTTTAAAAGATAAATTAAGTTTAGATCCGATTAAGAAGGCATTACCTGAGTCTGTTACCTATTAAGAAAAGGGAGGGGACCTTATGAACACAGCCCTAAAAGAACTCGAAAAAAACTCTGTAATCTCCATTTCTGGGTTATCTCAATCGTTTAATGGCAATTCTACTTATATTTTAGAGAACGTTCATTTAACAATTGAACGCGGTGAATTTTATATTCTGCTCGGTCCAAGCGGGTGCGGGAAGTCAACATTGCTTAACATCATTGCTGGTTTTATCAAAAATACCGCTGGAGAAGTTTTAGTAGATAATGAAAAAGTCTATAAGCCTGGAAGAAATCGAGGCGTTGTCTTTCAGCAAGCGGATTCTGCCCTTTTTCCGTGGTTAACTGTTAAAGAAAACGTTGAGTTCGGGCTAAAAATGGAGAAGGTTCCAAAATCGATCCGTGAGGTAAAGTCCTCCTCCTTTATCGAACTTGTTGGCTTAAAGGGACATGAAGGGAAATTTCCAAAGGAACTATCAGGAGGAATGAAACAACGCGTCCAATTAGCGAGGGTCTTAGCCAATGACCCTGATATTCTCCTAATGGATGAGCCCTTTGGCGCACTAGATGCGATGACCAGGCGAACCATGCAGCAAGAATTGGTAAGAATATGGAAAGAGACAAATAAAACGATTATCTTTGTCACCCATGACATTCAAGAAGCCCTTTTACTTGGTCAAAGAGTTGGCGTAATGTCTGTTGGTCCATCGTCCAATATTTCTACTATCTATGAAATTCCTTTAGCCTATCCAAGAAATTTCACAGATCAAGAATTTCACCATATTTATCAACAGATCCAATCACATTTTGATTAAAAGGAGGGAAAAGTAAGTGTATGCACAAAGAAATGAATTAAAAAGAGATCAAGCTTCCCTGCCGAAAATTCGATTACAGTTTTCCTTTATGAAAATGATCTTAAAGAGTGGCATGTTAGGCTGGATTTTGGTTGTTTTGATATGGAGCATTGCTGCGGCTTTTTCTGATCCCCAGTTTTTGCCCAGCCCATTCGTTGTTTGGCAAGGAGCGGTAGATCTAAGTAAGGATGGCTCGTTAGTTACTTACATGGGCGCGAGCTTCCTGAGGGTGATTATTGGTTGGACGCTCGGGAATTTGATTGCTATCCCGATTGGTTTATTAATTGGCCGCTTTACAGTGCTTAGAGTGTTGCTCGATCCGATTATCAATTTTGTTCGCTTTATTCCACCCCTTGCCTTTATTACCTTATTCATGCTTTGGTTCGGGATTGGAGAGCAATCCAAAATCTTTCTAATCATGTATGCAACCTTCTTTATTGTGATCATCAATACTATTACTGGTGTACTGTTTGTCGAGGAAGACAAAATTCGCTCTGCTAGAAGTATGGGGGCTTCAGAAGTCCAAATTATGTTTCATGTTATTATACCTGCATCACTTCCTTATATCTTTACAGGAGCTAAACTAGCCATGGGCTCCTCTTTCATGGCCATCGTCGGAGCTGAAATGGTGGCAGCGAATGAGGGAATTGGCTACATGATTTGGAATGCAAGACTCTACTTTAAAACGGATTGGATCTTCGTAGGCCTCGTCTTACTTGGCTTAATGGGATATTTTATGGATCGTGTCCTTACTTTATTTGGGAAAAATGTGCTAAAACGATATAATGTTGTAAAAAAATAATCACCTTTCGATAAGGTTTAAATTAAAGCCAGCAGTCACACAAGCAAACAAAGGGACGGTTCTTCTGCTTCGAGAAGCAATAGAACCGTCCCTTTGTTTGCTCCTTATTTGTCCAACACCCCTATTTTCGTTAGAATAGAAGGGATGGACGAAGGGAATAAAGGTATTTGTGATACTTTTTAATAAAAACGGGTGGGGGAGAACGTTTAATGAATAGAGTTGTGATTACAGGTATTGGAGCCGTCACTCCTTTGGGGAATGATGCTTTCACTACATGGGATAACATTAAAAATGGAATTTCAGGTGTTGGTCCTGCAACATTATTTGATATCGAAAAAGTGGATGTGAAAATTGCTGCTGAAGTAAAAGACTTTTCCCCAGAAGCATTTATGGATCGAAAAGAAGCTAGAAGAATGGGACGTTATAGTCAGTTTGCTGTGGCCGCAAGTAAAATGGCTGTCCAGGATGCGGGCATACAAATAGGTGAGGATATTCAGCCTGAACGAGTCGGGGTTTGGATTGGATCTGGAATTGGCGGTTTAGGTGAGTTTGAGGAACAACATAAGAAATTTATTGAAAAAGGCCAAAGAAGAGTTAATCCATTTACGATTCCAATGTTTATCCCGGATATGGCGGCAGGTCAAGTTTCCATCGAACTCGGTGCAAAGGGAATCAACAATTGTTCCGTTACCGCTTGTGCATCTGGTGCCAATTCAATCGGCGATGCCTTCCGGGTGATTCAAAAAGGCGATGTGGATATGATGATTGCCGGTGGAACAGAAGCAACGATTACAGAGATGACCGTTGCCGGCTTTTCTAACATGACTGCTCTTTCAAAAAATCCAGATCCAGCTACAGCAAGCCGGCCTTTTGATAAGAATCGTGATGGTTTTGTGATTGGTGAAGGCGCGGGGATTGTCGTGTTAGAGGAATTAGACCATGCTTTAGCCCGTGGTGCTCACATCTATGGAGAACTAATCGGCTACGGGGCTACAGGAGATGCACATCATATTACAACTCCTGCACCAGACGGCGAAGGGGCCCAGCGCGCAATGAATTTAGCCTTAGCGGATGCTGGAATAGAACCGAAACAAGTGGACTATATCAATGCCCATGGGACATCCACTTATTATAACGATTTATACGAAACATTAGCGATTAAAGAAGTGTTCAAGGACCATGCTTATAAGCTTTCGGTCAGTTCGACAAAATCAATGACAGGCCATTTATTGGGGGCAACGGGGGCAATTGAGGCGATTTTATCTCTTTTAGCGATTAAGGAAGGGATCATCCCACCAACCATTAACTATGAAACACCGGATGAACAACTAGACTTAGATTATGTCCCTAATGTGGCAAAGACGAAGGATGTACAAGTCGTTCTTTCAAATTCATTAGGTTTCGGCGGACATAATGCCACATTGATTTTTAAAAAATTCACGGCGTGACTAAATTAGTGCTTGATTATCTTTAGGCCAAATCATTTTATACTAAAGTACCTTTGGGAAATTTCCGAAGGTACTTTTCTTATTTAGGAGCTATGACCATCCTGATTAAAATAATTTGCTAGAATCGAGTAAAATGTTAAAATAGTAGTTAGAATATTCAGTATTAACTGAACTGAAACATAGATTAGAAGGAGACGAGGAGAGCATGGAAAAAGTTAGAGCAGAGAACAAAGGATATTTTGGTGAATTTGGAGGAAGCTTTGTTCCAGAGGATTTGCAAACCGTGATGAACGAGTTGGAACAACAGTTTTTGCGCTATAAGGATGATCCTGAATTTATTGAAGAATATAAATACTATTTAAGAGAGTATATTGGCAGAGAAAATCCTTTAACCTACGCTGAAAATTTAACGGAAAGAATCGGCGGAGCAAAAATATACTTAAAGCGAGAAGACCTGAACCATACAGGAGCGCATAAGATCAATAATGCGATCGGGCAAATTTTATTAGCCAAGCGAATGGGTGTTAAGCGGATTATCGCAGAAACAGGAGCAGGCCAGCATGGCGTTGCAACGGCAACAGCATGTGCAATGTTTGGAATGGAATGTGTCATTTATATGGGCAAGTTAGATACCGAACGGCAAGCACTTAATGTCTTTCGAATGGAATTACTTGGTGCCAAGGTCGTTCCTGTTTCAAAAGGACAAGGCCGCCTGAAGGATGCAGTTGATGAGGCTTTAGGCGATTTAGTCCAAAACTATAAAAATACGTTTTATTTATTGGGGTCTGCTGTTGGACCACATCCGTATCCAACGATGGTCAAACATTTTCAGGCGATTATTAGTGAAGAATCCAAACGTCAGATTCTGGAAAAGGAAGGAAAACTGCCAACTGCAGTCATTGCTTGTGCGGGCGGCGGAAGTAATGCTATTGGGGCATTTGCTCACTACATTGACGAAGAAGATGTCCGGCTGATCGGGGTAGAACCAGCGGAGGCTCCGACCCTAAGTGAAGGGGTACCAGCCGTCATCCATGGGTTTAAATGTTTAACGTTATTAGACGAAAAGGGAGATCCCAAACCAACCTACTCGATTGCCGCTGGGCTTGATTATCCTGGTGTGGGTCCAGAGCATAGCTATTTAAAGACAAGCGGCAGAGGTGAGTATGTAACGGTTACGGGACAGGTAGCCTTAGATGCATTTCTATTACTTAGTAAGACAGAAGGGATTATTCCAGCACTAGAGAGCTCTCATGCAGTAGCCTATGCAGTTAAACTCGCAAAAGAATTAACAGCGGATGACCTGCTGATTGTGAATTTATCGGGACGAGGCGATAAAGATGTGGAGCAGGTTTTTGGTATGTTGAAAAATAAAGAGAATAACTGATGCCCATAGATAGTCAACATTGCTAATCTTTAAAAAGTAAAAACATTGTTTTTAATATGTTTATTTTACAATTGAAAAGTATTAGAATATTTGTTAAAATACAAATAAATTAAAAAGACCTTGTGTAACTGGCGAAACACGGATAACCGTGAGGGAGCACATGGTGTCGGAGCCGTTCGCCTGGGCAGAGGTAAGGGAAGAATAGACTTCCCTTACCTCTTTCTATATACCAGGAGGCGGTCTTCCATAATATTATAATTGTGAAATTCTGTACAATGTAAAGTTGATTTAGATTTAATATTTTCATAAATTATCCTATCTAAAGAGAGGTATACCAAATGAGCACACTAGTAGTAGACAACGTGAAGACAATTAAAACATTAAATAGCATCGCGGAAAGCGGGCTAAAGGTATTTAATAAAGGGAATTTTACCATTGATAATGACAGTGAGAACCCGGATGCTATTGTTGTTCGCAGTTTTAATATGCATTCACTGGATTTCGGAGATAACTTAAAAGCAATTGCACGTGCTGGGGCTGGTGTCAATAATATTCCCGTCGACAAATGTACCGAGCAAGGAATCGTTGTTTTTAATACACCTGGTGCCAATGCGAATGCGGTAAAAGAGATGGTATTAACGTCATTGATTTCTTCATCTCGTAACCTTTTTGCAGGTGTATCTTGGACAAAGACATTAGAAGGCGAAGGAGACCAGGTGCCTAAGCTTGTTGAAGCAGGCAAGAAGCAATTTGTCGGGAAAGAAATCAAAGGAAAAACGCTGGGGATTATTGGGTTAGGTGCAATTGGTGCACTTGTAGCCAATGATGCGCTCGATTTAGATATGGATGTGATTGGTTTTGATCCGTTCATCTCTGTTGACACAGCTTGGAACTTGTCTCGTAATGTACAGCGTGCCATGACAATTGAACAATTATTTGCTGAGTCAGACTATATTACGGTTCACGTGCCTTTAACTAATGATACAAAAGGAATGTTCAATAAAGATTCCTTCGGCATTATGAAGCCTGGTGTTCATATTTTGAATTTCTCACGCGGTGAGTTAGTGAACGAAGTCGATATGGCGGTGGCATTGGAAGAAGGAGTTGTCGGTAAGTATATTACGGACTTCCCGAATGAAAATGTATTAAAAATGAAAAATACAATTTCCATTCCACACCTTGGTGCTTCTACAGCAGAATCTGAGGAAAATTGTGCCATCATGGCAGCTCGTCAGGTGAAGGAATTTTTAGAAACTGGAAACATCAAAAACTCTGTTAATTTTCCAAACGCTGAACTTCCTTACACAGGAAAACGTCGTGTGGCAGCTTTCCACCGAAACATTCCGAACATGGTTGGGCAGATTACTTCAGCTATTTCCAGCTATAATTTAAATATTGCTGACATGGTGAACAGAAGCCGCGGCGAATTTGCCTATACCATGATCGACATTGAAAATAAAGTCAATGGGGAAGTGATTCCTGGGTTGGTGGAAAAAATCAGCCAAATCGAGGGAATTGTCACAGCCCGAGTAATCTAAGGCTGCTTTTCAGATAAGTTTATCGAAATAGGATTGAAAAAGGCATGCAGGGATGATATTTCCCGGCATGCCTTTTTTGGTGAGGAGGCAAAGGGACGGTTCTCTTGCTTCGTAAGCAAGAGAACCGTCCCCGTGATTCCTCGTGATTCTAAGATACTACTTTTAAATTTTTTCTTGCCCTAATGGATTGCGAACTATACTTTTCACGTACCAGCAGGATGGCTATTGCAGAGATGATGCATGGAATGGCAAATGCTAAGAAATTTACTTGAAGGGGGAGCTGTGAATTTAACAGGAATCCTCCTAAGGTTGGACCAAGGATTCCGCCAATTCGGCCAATTCCAAGCTCCCAGCCTACTCCTGTTGATCTTATTTCATTAGGATAGTATTGGGACACATAGGCATTCATAATAATTTGTGTACCTGTTGTAGCTCCTCCTGCAATGAAGAGTAGCACATATAACAAGAACATGTTTGGCTTGAAGCTTAACAGGGTTAAGGCCAAAAATCCTGTAATGAAAAAGGATAGTAAGACAAGCCTTGAACCAAAGCGGTCGGCAAGTTTTCCTCCAAAGATCGCCCCAACAATAGCCCCGACATTTAATGTAATTAAGAAAGTCAAGCTTGACCCAATAGGGAAGCCAGAGGCTTGCATGAGCTTCGGAAGCCAAGTACTAAGGCCGTACATAACAAGTAAACACATAAATGCGGCAATCCAAAACATGATGGTACTAAACGCACGCTTTTCACTAAATAATTTTTGAACAGTAAAGGTAGAATCCTTACCAGGTATATCAGAAATAAACTCATCTGTAGAGCTATACTTGCTGTTGCCATCAATTCGATTAAGCAGCTGGGCTAATTTATCCTTTTTATTTTTCAAAATATAATATCCAAACGATTCCGGAAGTGTTTTATAAAGAACTGGGATAAATAAAACCGGAATGGCCGCAACCCATACGACTGCACGCCAGCTATATAGAGGTAAAAGATAGAGTGCTCCTAAAGAAGCTGCAACACCGCCGGCTGCATGTCCGCTGAACATGATAGAAACAAGCGTGCTTCGAAATTTCTTTGGGGCATATTCTGTCACTAGTGCAATCAGGTTTGGCATGACCCCTCCAAGTCCTAGTCCCGCAAGAAATCTTTGAAAACCAAAAGACGCAGGTCCATTTGAGAATCCCGAAGTGAAGGTGAAAATTGTAAATATAGCACAGCAAAATAAAATTACGTTCTTCCTGCCCATCCTGTCAGCGAGGGGACCAAAAACCAAGGCCCCAAGCATCATCCCAAATAAGGCATAACTACTCAATTTACCCGCTTCAACAGGATTAATTCCCCAATCCTGCATTAACGATGGCAAAATAGCCCCTAACATAAACATATCGTAACCATCACAGACAATGATAAACAAACAGCTAATGATTAAAACTAAATGAAAGCGGTTAAATTTTTGGTTATCAATAAAGGTATTGACATTAACCTTCCTCATTTGAAATTCCTCCCCTTTGTTTTTCCTCATTTTCCATCCCTAGTTGTTAAAAAAACAGCTTAATTAATTTAAACATGGTAGCAATAGTAATAATTAGTGATGCATCTCCTCCAATCTTTAAAAATCATCGTTAATGATTGCGTTTGCAAAATCCAGTTAATTATCCACCAATAGTTAACTTAGTTATCTAAAAGTGATTATAATCGTGATAGAATTATTTTTCAATAAAAAATTCTGAATAATGAATCATGGGGACGGTTCTCCTGCTTCCGAAGCAGGAGAACCGTCCCCATGATTTTTATGATTTGTAGCCGAAGCTTGCAGATATCTGCCGGCTGATTTCTAAAATAAACTCGCTGTGAGGATCTTGATCGTTTTTTGGTATCTGATCGGAAAAGCCGACAATGGCCACCGCACCTAAAAGATCTTTTTTGTAATTTAAAACGGGAAAAGAAACGGAGGAGACGGAAGGAACGAGAGGTTCTTTTGCAAATGCAATTTCTTTTTCCTTAATGGTCAAAATCTCTTTTTCCAATTGTTGAAGCTGTTCTTGGGGGATTCTTTGGCTTTCACTCTCTTTCCAGCTCTGGATAATATCCTCATTCGAGAATGCCATAAAGATTTTACCTGCAGCGGAAAAAAGCGGCAGCAGTGTTCCAATCGTTGCTCCAATATTAAAGCCTTGGCTTACATTAAACATTCTAATAACCATTGGACCATTATTCGTCCAAATAGAAAACAACACCGTACTGGAAGTTTTGCTATTGAGCAGTTCTAAGTATGGCGTTATCCGATCAAGGACATTTTCCTGGTCGACCGCCGCCATACCATATTCTACTAATTTGCTGCCAAGTAAGTAGGCACCAGATCCCTTATCTCGATAAAGAATTCCCAAATTAGTAAAGGTGTTCAGATATTTATAGAGGTTGCTCTTTGTTGTCTGAGAAAGCTCTTGAATTTCTGAAAATTTTATTGGCTTTCCATGTTTAGCAATTAAATCAATAATCCCCATTCCAATTTCTAAGGATTGAATGGTAGCCCCTTTTTTGACGACAGTTTCCATATTGCCCTCCAATACATCTTCCAATAGTTTATATGTTTTAAAATAACAAACTCCATCTTACTTTTAAAGAGACAGACTTAAGATTAACTCCAAAAATTATTTTTTTAAGTGTTAATATTGACAATTGTCAGAAATCTATTTTATCATAATAGTGACCATTGTATCTTAATGGTGGATATAGTGAATGCCAAGTTACACATACGTCATTTAGAAAACATTAAATCACACATAAAAAACAAAAGGGGAGAACCGACAAATGAAATTGATAACGTTTGCAAGAGAAGGGGTTTCACGGGTAGGAGTAGTAGAAGGAAATAATGTAATTGATTTAAATCTAGCTTACCAGTCGCTGCTAGAATCTGAGGGACAACTTCGCTATCAGCAAATTGCTGAAGCCTATGTACCTGCAGATATGAACGGTCTTCTTCAGGGGGGCAAGGACAGTTTAGGAAAAGCAGAGGAAGCAGTGCAATATGCTTTGAAAAACAAGGAGGACAAAGGCCGCAAACTTGTTCTTTCTATTGACGAAGTAAAAGTGGAAGCACCTGTTCCTAACCCAGGGAAAATGATCTGCGTAGGTCATAATTATCGGGAACATATTTTGGAAATGGGTCGTGAAATTCCACCATACCCTGTTGTATTTGCAAAGTTTGCCAATACTGTGATTGGTCCGCAAGACGATATTCCATTCTTCCCAGTTTCAGAGCAGCTAGATTATGAGGCGGAATTTGCGTTTGTTATCGGGAAAAGAGCACGGAATGTATCACAAGAAGATGCCTTAGACTATGTGGCAGGTTACACGATTGTAAATGATGTTACTTACCGAGACATTCAGCGCCGTACCCTTCAGTGGCTTCAAGGGAAAACAGTTGAAGGTAGTGCTCCAATGGGTCCATGGCTGATTACATCTGATGAATTGACAAACCCATCTGGTTTGGAAGTTGTTTTAACCGTGAATGGTGAAGAAAGACAACATACGAATACTGCTAACCTTGTATTCTCAGTTCAATACTTAGTTGAATTCTTATCCAACTTAATGACACTTGAACCAGGAGATGTCATTTTAACAGGTACCCCAGGCGGAGTAGGGTTTGCAATGAACCCGCAAACCTTCCTTAAAGATGGGGATGTCGTTAAAATCGAAATTGATCAAATTGGTTCACTAGAAAACACGGTCAAAAAAGTGGCTGTTGAGGTGAAATTATAATGTCAATGACCACGATTCAGCCATCTATCGAATCGGTTCAACAATCGTTAGAGCAAATGATTCAAACAACCAACAGCCTTTCAGAGGAGACCATTCGCTGGAAACCAAGCGAGGAAGAATGGTCCATCATGGAAATCTTATGTCATGTCTTAGAAGCTATTCCCTATTGGATTAGTGAAATAAACTATTTAAAAGCCAATCCTGGAGCGGAATGGGGAAGAAATCACCTGCAGCAAGCACGTCTAGATGCAGTTGCAGCTGCGGATCAGCGAAGTGTGGAAGAAATCGTTAACGAACTTACTAGATTAAAAGATCAAGTGGAAGTGGAATTTAGCAGCTTAGATAGCGCTGACCTAGCAGCGGAAGCGCCAAGCCGCAATCCTAATTTTGGAACAAAACCAATTTCGTTTATTGTGAACCACTTAATTGTGGAGCATGCGAGTAAGCATTTTGGACAAATTCAACGCAATCTATCGAAACTAGGTTAGTATAGGGAGGGTTTTTTTATGGCTGAGAAAACAGAATTTATGATTAGTAAACTAGTATTGGACTTTAATAAGGATCTTGAACAATATAATCTGGGACCTCTTTGGGAGGCAATTCCGGCTTTAATGCATAAACAGCCAGAACCACAGGCACAGGCTTATTTGTGGAAAGGCGAAGTGATTTATAAAAAATTAATGGAAGCTTCCACGATCTTCACTCCTGATCGCGGCGGAGAAAGAAGAGCGATTTATTTCCAAAACCCAGGCTTAACGTACCGTCAGCCTTGGGGCTGGGCTTCGACGACACAAACTCTTTATGCAGCAGCACAATTAATCTTACCAGGAGAGAAAGCTCCATCCCATCGTCATTCACAAGCCGCCCTGCGTTTTATTACACATGGTGAAGGGGCTTATACGATTGTCCAAGGTGAGCGGATTTTCATGGAAGAAGGAGACTTCTTGATTACCCCAAAGAATCTTTGGCATGGTCACGGTCATATAGGTGATAAGCCAATGATTTGGATGGATGTGCTGGATATCCCAGTAATTTATTCCATGGGTGGTACCTTCTTTGAGCCATATCCAGAAAAACTAGAAGAACCAAAAGTACCAGATAACATCTCTTCTCACCGCTATGAGGGTGGAATGGTTCGGCCAATCAGTGACCGCTATCCAAAGTCTGCTCCGCTTGGTGCATATAAATGGAACAAAACAGAAGATGCGATTATCGGTTTAAGCAGGTATGAGCCAGATCTTTATGATGGATATGCAGTAGAGTACATTAACCCATCAACGGGAGAAACGGCGAATAAAAATATTGCATCCTGGATGCAGAAGCTTCCGAAAGGATATCATTCTAAAGCACATCGCCACACCCATGCGACCATTTATAATGTATATAAAGGGTCAGGATACAGTGTTATCAACGGTGTCCGTTTTGACTGGTCAGCAGGAGACTATTTTGTCGTTCCAAACTGGGCATGGCATGAGCATGTAGCAGACGAAGATTCCTATCTATTCTCAGTCAGTGACCTGCCAATCATGGAACAATTTGACCTTGAGCAATCACAAGCATACGAACAAAATAAAGGCCATCAAACCATCATCGGAGAATTCAAACCAAAATTAGCCTAACATGAAAAGCCGTACCTTCCATTATATCGAAGGACGGCTTTTCTTTTAGGACAGGTGAAAGCACGGGGACGGTTCTCTTGCTCCAGAAGCATTAGAACCGTCCCTGTGCTTTTCCTGTGCTTTTATAGATTGGTGACTTTCATAACAGATTCTAAAGTGGTATCGCTTTCATGTTTGTGGGCATTCTTTGCTGGTACTAATGCAAGGGCCAATGCTGCTATTAATCCTGGAATGGCGAATGCAATGAAATTCATGTGTATAGGTAAAGTAATCGATAGGAGGAATCCCCCTAATAGTGGTCCAAGCATACCGCCAATTCTGCCAATACCAGATGCCATCCCTAAGGCAGTGGATCTGACGTATGGAGGGTAGTATTGGGATACATAGGCCTGTACAATATTTTGTGCACCAATTGTCGCAGCACCTGCAATCGCTACTAAGAGGTAAATCAAAAAGGAATTTCCTCCAAATCCCAGGATGGTCAATGCAATTGCACCTGAGGCATACATGGGAACAAGCATCTTTTTGGCACCGTATTTATCACAAAGTCGTCCGATTATCAGCGTTCCAATAATGGCTCCGCCTTGAAGAGCAATTAAGAAAGCTAAACTTGAATTTAGTCCATATCCAGCTTCAATCATTAATTTTGGAAGCCATGTATTTAAACCGTAAACCATCAATAAGCAGCTGAAAAAGGCCACCCAAAACATAAGGGTACTTAATCCCCTCTTATTTTTAAATAGATCAATAACTGGAAGGCTAGACTCTTTTGATTTCATTTCTACAAATTCATCATTCTGATTCAATTTCAATTCTGGATTTAACCTTGCAAGAGTGGAAAATAATTTTTCTTTTTTATCTTTTCGAATCAAGTAACTAGCCGTTTCCGGTAATTGCTTATGAATAAACGGCAATAGTAATAGAGGCAGGCCTGCAAACCAGAAGATAGATTGCCAGCCGAAATTAGGCATTAAAAGAATTCCTAATAAAGGAGCGAGGATTCCTCCGACCGAATAGCCGCACAGCACAATGGAGACGACCATACTTCTCATTGTTTTTGGGGCATAATCGGTCAGCAATGCGATGACATTCGGCATGATTCCTCCCAGTCCTAATCCTGCAAAGAAGCGTAAGGTTGAGAAAACAGTAGGTGTATTGGCAAAGCCGCATAAGAATGTAAATAAACTAAACAGAATTAACGTAATACTAATAACGCTTTTCCTTCCAATACGATCGGCTAGTGTTCCGAAGAGTATGGCACCGAACATCATCCCGTATAATCCATATGTTCCAATCGCACCTGCTTCGACAGGAGAAAGGTGCCATAACGAAAGAAATGGTTCGTACTATGAAGCGTAATCCGATTATCTTTGCCATGGCCAACCCGGTACCTGAGATTATGCCGGAAGAAGCAAAACAAGCGGGAGCCTTGGTAGTAGGCACAGGGCGGTCTGACTATCCAAATCAGATCAATAATGTTTTAGCGTTTCCGGGAATTTTCCGCGGGGCATTAGATGTTCGGGCAAAAGAAATCAATGAGGAAATGAAGATTGCAGCTGTCCATGCGATAGCTGGTTTAATTTTAGAGGAAGAACTAAATGCGGATTATATCATCCCAAATCCTTTTGATCAGAGGGTAGCAGCACATGTTGCAGAAGCCGTTGCTGCTGCTGCAATGAAAACAGGCGTTTCAAGAAGGATGGGTGTATTGATTTAGTGATACATAGTCTTGGGGGCTTTTTATATTAAAATATTCCTGAAATGTTAATGACAATATGAACAAAAAGAGGGACACCAATACATTGAATTCCCATAGGACAGGGACCGCGGCTCCACTCTTCTCTGGCGATCAAATGGATCTTTTACTTAGAAAAATCAAAGGCACAACTAGCTCATTAAACTAGTTGTGCCTTTTTGCGCGCAAAACTTCCGATTATCCGCTATGAGAACCGTCCCTTTACTTACATTGTTTGACAAAAGCTCAATTAATCAATAGTATCACTAGTATTCGAACTTCTTTAGGGGAGAGATATACAGATGAAAATTTATGTGGATGCCGATGCTTGTCCGGTAAAAGATGTTGTTATTTCTGAGGGTAGGAAGGTAAATATTCCTGTTATTCTTGTTACTAGCTTTTCTCATTTTTCTAATGCAGAGCAACCTTCAGGTGTGGAAACCATTTATGTTGATTCTGGAGCAGATGCGGCCGATTATCGGATCATGAAGCTGGCAGAAGCTGGGGATATAATTATTACGCAGGATTATGGTCTTGCTTCGCTAGGTTTAGCAAAAGGAAATATAGTCCTCCATCATAAAGGGTTTCGCTATACAAATGAAAACATTGACCAATTATTACAAACACGCTATTTTAGTGCAATGGCTCGAAAAAGCGGAAAACGAACAAAAGGACCAAAGCCCTTTACAGCAGAGGATCGCGAGCAATTTAGGATGCTTTTTAAAGAGGTTATCTCTAGTTTGCAATAACTAAGAGAAAGTTCATATTTATTTAAAAATCTTTATTTCGATAGATAGAAAATTATTATATAATTTAGACCTGAACACAAGATGTATGGTAGAAAAAATAATTCTGATAAAGGCAAACTTCTCCGAAAGGGAAGGACGCAAAGCTATGAGCCTAACCGCAATCTTAGCGTACGGTCGTCTGGCTGCCAGGTTCCATTCTGTGAGCCATGGGTGACAGAGTGGAGGGGAAAATAGTGAAAAAACTAGTAATCTCAGTAGTTGTCTTTTTCTCGATTTTTGCTGGCGGTTTAGGATGGAATGTCAAAGCATCGGATACAGAAACGCTGGCTACATGGCTTTGGAATCCATGGAAAGTGGTGAATGATGAATCAGGTACTCTCGCTTTCCTAGAAGGAAAGCACGTGAACAAAGTCTATTTGCAAATTGACCGTGATATCCCGCTAACCGTTTACCGAAGTTTTATCGAGAAGGCTTCTGCCAAAGGAATGAAGATATACGCCCTAGATGGCGGACCTAACTGGGTGGCGCCAAAAGGCGACAGAAACGTAGACCTATTAATGAATTGGCTAAAGACTTATCAAAATGGATCATCTTCTGATCAAAAATTTGCTGGTGTTCACTTAGATGTTGAACCTTATTTATACAGCGGCTGGTCAACCAATCAGGCTGCTACGGTAAAATCCTATCAATCATTATTAATAAAAGCGAACAGCAGTGCAGTTTCGTTAACACTTCCTTTAGAAGCAGACATCCCTTTCTGGTTTGATGAGACTTCCTATAAAAACATTTATGGAAAAGGAACACTTGCTGAATGGGTGATCGCCAATACAAATGGCGTCACTATTATGGCTTACCGTGATTCAGCACCCATGATTATTGACTTAGTCAAAAATGAAATAGCCCTTGCGGGAAAATACAATAAACAGCTTGTTATTGGTGTAGAAACAGGACAGACTGATGAAGGTGGAGCAATCTCCTTTTTTGAAGAAGGCGAAGCATACATGAACCAGGAATTGGCGAAAGTAAAAAGCTTCTATACCGGTACGCCTGGGTACAGCGGAGTAGCTGTTCACCATGTTGGCAGCTGGGAGACAATGAAACCATAAAAAAATAGCAGCGTCCGTCAATGTTGATGGGGCTGCTATTTTTTGTTTGTTTTTATATAAATTCAGCGTAATTAGAAAGCCGAATAGCAATTATCATACATCACTATTGGCCTTTTGCTGTTTTCTCAGGTTCTGTTTGAAACGAACCGGTCACATAATATTGGCTAGAGACCGCATGAGCCCGGTAATAATATTTTGTACCAGGCTTTAATCCGACAAATTCAACACTTACGATAAAATCATGCTGATCATCAGCATGGCTGGTTTTATCAAGAAGATTTGTTTTAAAATGGCTGTCAGTTGAAATTTCAAATTGTACTCTTGTATCTCCATTGGTACGAGCCCACAAAATAGCGGATGAGTTGGTAACTTGACCGTTGGCTGCTCCATGTGAGATAAATGGCTTTTCTAGTAAATCCACGAGTTGGTCGGTCGTATTGGTGAACTCACCGTCCACACCAAGCGAAAGCAATGAAACCATTTCATACTGAGAATTGACGGTCCACGGATGGACGAGAAGGTGATTCTGATGAGCGGCCTTCATCAACTTCCGAGACACAAACCCCTTATAGGGACCGATTCCAGCAGCATATTCCGAGATTCGCTTGAATTCTTGGTGCAAATTCTTACCTGCAAGCGTCCTTCCTTTATAAAGCTGAATCACTTTTACTTTAGGAGCGAGGCTAATCAATTTACGAAGACTTTGTTCACTGAATGATTCCAAAAAAAGATTCCGGTCATCGAGAACATCGGTCTTTTTTAAAGTTTCTATTACTTTCTCTTCCATACCAGGGTACACGCCCGGTGTTTTTGTTTCAATATAAATACCGACTCTTCCATTTCCATACTGTTTTACAAATTGGATGGCTTCCTCAAGGGTGGGGACATGCTGCCCAATGTATTCTGTTTTTGCCTGAGCGGGATATGCTCCATTAAACCAAGAGCCTGCATCCAAACGTCTGATTTCTTCGAGTGAAAAATCGTTTACCCGCCATGGAGAACGATTCGGAAAAAGTTTTTTGGCATTGGTCGTCCTTGCCAGTGCTTCATCATGCATGGCAATTAACTGGCCGTCCTTCGTCATTTGTAAATCTAATTCTATATAATCAGCCTTCATTAGTATTGCCTGCTTATAGGTTGCTAGTGTATTTTCCGGTCCGTAGGCAGACGCCCCTCGATGAGCAATAACAATAACATCCGTCGAAATAGGGCGCAAGTCCATTTGTCTATAGTTAATCTTTGTGCTTTGAAGTGACTGTGCTAAAACGAAGTAGGGAGAAGCTGTAATAAGACAAACTAGACCAGCAAGCAAGCTTTTTTTCAACCTCATTCAACTCCTAAAAAACAGCGTCTATTTCTATCATGAGCAGAATAATTTTCACAATGACAAAATAACTAAACAGTTAAGTATCTGGAATATTATCCTATCCAAGAAAGGATTACATTATTAGGTCAAGGGTTGTTAATTTAGCGGCCCTACAGATTATTTTGAGGCTAGCGTTTAATGGGAAATAAATAATAAGTAAGAAAAACAAGGATAGGATATGATTAACAATCGATAATCGGGGTGGGAAGATGCCTGAACAATCGAAGTAATTTTGAGGTCAATTACTTCTTTTAGTTTATTACTTATTGGAGCAAGAATATTAGGTAAACAAACGATATCGCAAATGACATTGTTTGATTTTGTTGCAGCAATTTCGTTAGGAGCCATTTCAGCAAATTTAGCCTTTAATACTTCTATAAAGGTACATCATACCATTATTGCATTTACTATATATGTAGCAATTATTTTTTTGATTGCTATTATTTCATTAAAAAATAGAAAAGGTAGAAAATTTCTAGCTGGTGATCCAACCATTGTGATACAAAATGGGAAAGTATTAGAAGGAAACATGAATAAAATGCGTTATACCTTGGATTATTTAAATCAACAGCTAAGGGAAAGAGAAGTTTTTAACATCGAAGAAGTTATCTTTGCAATCGTTGAAACGAATGGGACATTAACAGTGTTAAAAAAGCCGCAATTTAGAAATGTAACAAGACAGGATTTAATGATTGCGGTAATGCCTGAGCAAAAGTTACCTATTGAACTTATTATGGATGGCGAAATAATTAAAGAAAATTTAGAACAAAATAATTTAACGTTTTCATGGCTAGAATCGGAGTTAAAAAAGCGTAATTTAACAAAGCAAGATGTTGTTTATGCAGTAATGGCTGCAAATGGTAATAAGTATGTTGATACATTTAGGGATCATATCTATTCTCCGATCGATAAAGAATAGTGAATCCCGTAAACCGGTAAAACGGTAAAGTATAATAAATAATAGGGATGACGTAATCGCCCCACCATACAGCGTGATTTTATCCATCTGATGGTGCATGTCGAAATCTATCTTTGATTGTAAAAATAAAATTCTACAGTCACAAGGGAATTGGCGCCAGCCAATTCCCTTAATGTGTACGTATAGTAAATGCAAAAATTAATTTCTGATCAGATAATCGAATGCCCCTAAAGCGGCCGTAGCACCTGATCCCATTGAAATAATGATTTGCTTATACGGGCTATTTGTACAGTCTCCTGCCGCAAACACTCCAGGGACGCTTGTTGCGCCATGATTATCTACAACAATCTCACCCATGCGTGTACGTTCAAGTGTTCCTTCCAGCCAATCCGTATTTGGTACAAGACCAATCTGAACAAAAATCCCTTGCAATTCAATGTGGTGTTCAGCACCTGTTTCACGCTCAATATAAGAAATGCCATTTACCTTGTCAGTACCGGTAATTTCTTTTGTCTGAGCGTTCTTTATAACCGTTACATTAGGTAGGCTGTAAAGACGTTCCTGCAGGACCGAATCAGCTTTTAGTTCCGGCGCAAATTCAAGCACGGTTACGTGCTTCACAATACCTGCGAGGTCAATGGCTGCTTCAATACCGGAATTACCGCCGCCAATAACAGCAACATCTTTTCCTGCAAACAATGGACCATCACAGTGAGGGCAGTAGGCTACCCCTTTGTTCTTAAACTCTTTTTCACCAGGGACACCAACATTACGCCAGCGTGCACCAGTTGAAAGGATGACCGTTTTACTTCTTAAAACAGCACCGTTTTCGAGTTCAACGGCAATAAAGTCTTTCTTCTCTAAACGTTTAGCACGCTGTAGGTTCATGACATCGACAGTGTACTCTTTTACATGCTCTTCAAGACTTGCTGCTAGTTTAGGGCCTTCTGTATATTTTGTACCGATAAAGTTCTCGATTCCTAGAGTGTCCATAATCTGACCGCCAAAGCGTTCAGCGACAATACCAGTACGAATCCCTTTACGTGCCGCATAGATCGCTGCACTTGCACCAGCAGGGCCGCCCCCAATAACAAGGACATCAAATGGTTCTTTGTCAGAAAGCTCGGATGCATCTGAACCACTGCCCATCTTGGCGATGATTTCCTCCAGTGTCATACGGCCGCTGCCGAATGATTCCCCATTTAGGAATACAGTTGGTACAGCCATGATGTCTTTGCTTTCTACTTCTTCTTTAAACGCTGCTCCATCAATCATCGTATGCGTAATTCCAGGGTTTAGCGTACTCATGATGTTTAAAGCTTGGACAACATCTGGACAGTTGTGGCAGGT
Organism: Neobacillus drentensis; assembly: GCF_021560175.1. Classification (GTDB taxonomy): domain Bacteria; phylum Bacillota; class Bacilli; order Bacillales; family Cytobacillaceae; genus Neobacillus; species Neobacillus drentensis_A. The sequence goes on from NZ_CP091110.1 coordinate 689,657, forward strand.
AAGACTGATGTAAGATTCGAAATGATATTCGCCTTTAATGTTTTTTACTTGGTCAATAAGCTTCTGATCAACCTTAGGAGCTCTGCCGCTGACTTGCAATAGAGCTAATACTAATGAAGTAAATTCGTGTCCAAGCGGCACACCAGCAAAAGTGACTCCAGTATCTTCACCGGCACGATTTACACTAAAGCTTGGTGTTCTTTGTAATTCGGTTTTCTCGACTTTAATATGGGATGACATGTTGGCCAATTCGTCTACCAAATCTAGCATGTCGCGAGACACCTCATCGGAACCTGCACTTACTTTAAGCAGCACGTCTCCCTCCATAAGTTGAAGATATTGGGCTAATTGAGCTTTTATTTCTTTATCTAGTATCATAATCTCACTCCTTAAATTTTTCCTGCGAGTCAGTTGAGTAGTAAGTAAATAATAATAATTCTAATTCAATAATTATTATCATATAAAAATTATTACCAGTCAAGAGAAAAATCCCAATATCACTAGGTTTTTAAAAGGTATGCTGTAAATCCAAAATAGTAGTTTTCATTATGTACTAAAAAAGGGAATTGGAAGCTTCCAATTCCCTTAGATTTTTTAAATGTACTGCTTAGATTTTACCTACAAGGTCAAGGCTAGGCTTTAATGTTGCAGAACCTTCTTGCCATTTAGCTGGGCAAACTTCTCCTGGATTGTTGCGAACATATTGGGCTGCTTTAATCTTGTTAATTAGTGTGCTTGCATCACGGCCAATGCCATCTGCATTAATTTCAATAGCTTGGATAATACCATCCGGGTCAATGATGAATGTTCCGCGGTCAGCTTGTCCTAGTTCTTCGATAAATACATCAAAGTTACGAGATAGAACATGTGCAGGGTCACCAATCATAGTATAGGTAATTTTACCAATTGCTTCTGATGAATCGTGCCATGCTTTATGTGTGAAATGAGAATCTCTTGAAACAGAGAATACTTCTACGCCAAGTTCCTGAAGTGTAGGATATTGATTTTGAAGATCCTCAAGCTCCGTTGGGCAAACAAAGGTAAAGTCCGCTGGATAGAAGCAAACGACACTCCATTGACCTTTTAAATCTTGATCGCTAACCTCGATAAATTCACCGTTTCTGTAAGCTTGTGCTTTGAATGGTTGTACTTCTTTGCCGATTAATGACATAATCAAATTCCTCCTAATATGGTTTAATAGTTGTTTGTTAACTATAATAATTCTAATTCAATAAGTATTATCATATACAATTTATTGTATTGTCAAGTAGAACGCACTCAACTTCTTAACTTTGTTGGTAATAGCTGTTTATTAAGTTAACTATAGTGGAATCACTAAGTTGATTTCATTGTTAAAGAAAATTACTTAATCCATAAGATTCTCTATTATACATTATAATTCTCATTTAGACTTTTGTCTGTTACTTTGAACTTTCATTCAAAGAAGCAAGGGGACGGTTCTCTTGCTTCTTGTGATGGAAGTGTATGATCTTTAAGAAAGCAAATGTTAAATTCCCCCAAGTTTTTAGATTATCAGAATAGGAAAGGACAGTCTTGCCAGTAAAAGGATTTGAAGTAATCGGATTTTTTTAATAGAATAATATGTGTGCGCTTACATTATAACTTAGCGGCTGAAGGCTTGATAAAGTACTGTTACAATTACATACCTTAATGTTAAATCTATCAAACAGGATGTGTTGGCATGACCGTTAAAATCTCAGAAGAAAGTTTTAGCCAAGATCATGTTACAGCTGATCGGAAAATAATCACATCTGCTTCCGTTTTTGGGATTCTGAGGGAACAGCTGGTTAAAAATATTGGCATCAAAAGGATAAAGGGATTTTTATTTCATTATGGCTGGGAAATGGGAGTTAAAGTGGCCAATGAATCACTAAGGACGGAAACCTCTTTAGAAAATCTCATCCGGTTTGGACCAATCCTCCACATTCAAAATGGCCATATTAGTGGGATTAAACATGATTGCACGTATAAACTAATGGAAAATAAAAAGATTCAATCTTTTTATTCATCTGGAACTTGGTACGATTCCTATGAGGCCGAGGAGCATCTTAAACGCTTAGGACAGTCAAAAGGACCCGTTTGTCATACGCTAATTGGTTTTGCGAGCGGTTTTATGTCTACCGTATTTGAGGAGCCGCTTTTGGCTAAGGAAATTGCTTGTGTTGGCAGAGGGGATTCGGAGTGCCGCTGGGTAATGAAGCCAAAAAACGAATGGGAAGAGGAATCTCAGGAAGAGGAATCTCAGGAAGAGGATGGACTTGATTTTTACAATGAAACACCGATTGTAAAGGAACTTGAGCTAACCTACGATCAATTACTTGACCAAAAAAATGTGGTTACCCGCTTGGCCCATTTCCAAAACCAATTAACAGAGGAGATTATCAATGGCAGCGACTTGCAGACAATCGCTGATATGGTTTATGAAATGGTGCAGATTCCTATTATCGTAGAAGATACGCTTCATCAAACGATTACCTATTCGGGGCTGGACCAGGAAAAATATATGGTTATCAAACCAGATATGGAAAGTTATCTTCAAAAATTACAATTAATCACAAAGCCGCCGCATTTACCTTTTAGAAAAAAAATCATCAAAACCTCCATACAAGAACGTCTGATTACCCCAATCCTTTTACAAAAGGAGGTAATCGGTTATTGCTCCTTTCTCTATGAAGATATGAAAAATCATTATCATGAAGAAGATTATTTATTTTTAGACCGATTTGCCAATGCGGCCTCTCTGATTCTATTAAATGAAAAAACAAGGTTTGAAACATTTGAAAGAATGAAAGGCAGTTTTCTTGAACAAATCCTAGAGGGCAGTCTGCCTGCAAGTGAAGTCATCAAGCGGGGGAAGTATACCGGTGTTAACCTGGAGCAGAAATATTATATAGCAGTGATGGAATATCGGAAAACTCAAGGCTCGATAGAAGATGACTTCCTTTTGCAAGAACAAATATTTGAAACGACATTCCGTTATTTTAAGGACAAAAAACATACTATTTTGGCTGGGCACCGTGAAGGCAGCATGGTGTTATTAATGACAATTGAAACATTTCAAAAGAAGACGATTCAAAATGTGATGCAGGAATACTTCGATTTTTTGAATCATACCTATCCCAAGGGTCTATTTAAACTGGGCATCAGCCGCTTAGGGGAGGATATAGGTCAAGCTTCTCGATGCTATGAGGAAGCAGCCATTGCGTTAAGATTAGCAGTCAAGCAGAAGATGGTTTCGTTTCAATCATTAGGGATCGTAGGGGTGTTAATCAATTCAAAGAATATTAGTGGAATCAAAATGATCGCCGCGCAGGAGCTGGGACCATTGAATAACATTCAGGATCCCAAAATGCTGGAACTGTTGAAAACGTTATATAGCTTTTTGCTGAACGGAGGCAAGCTTGAACAAACCATGATCGATCTAGCCTTATCGATGAGCGGGCTCCGGCATCGGATCAGCCGGATTGAAGGCTTGCTCGAAAAAGATCTTCGTGACCCAAATGAGATGCATCAATTGTTGTTAATCATTAAATCGTTAATTGCTATAGGGGAAATTACGTTTGACTAGACGCCATCCGGCTTAAGCCGGGTGGTTTTTTCTTAGTCCTTTTTCGCAAATCTAGGGGCACCGGAATGGGGCGCCGCAACAGTACTTTTGGGGTGATGAACAATAAGTGTCTATTTATTATAAAAACATGAACATTCTCTGCCCTAGATGGAATATTTCGAATTGTATTAAACTTTATTTACAAGTTACAAACAGTGGTTACTTTGATGAACCGCAAATGTAAGCGATGCCAAAGATTATTTATGCAACGGACATGGTCCATAACCTATTAGTTTTAATAAACAAGAAGGGGTGTAGAAAATGACAAATCAAGTATTAAACGAAACACCTGTCACTGTTGAAGATTTACTAGAAGGCGCAGAACGAATCGGTAAATTAGCTGAGCAGGAGACGGCTGAGGCAGAAAAAAATGCCACCATTTCGCAAAACGTGGTGGATCTCATTAAAGAAACTCAAATTTCACGAATGATGCTTCCAAAGAAATATGGCGGTCCGCAGGCAGATTTGAAAACGTTTGCTAAGGTCGTTCGCAAGGTAGCTAATTATAATATTTCAGCAGCATGGCTGACCTATCTCTATCCGCTTCACAACATGCTCCCGGCTTTTCTTCCTGAAAAAGGTGCAGATGAAATCATCAATCAGGGCGGATTGATTGCCGATATCTTTGCTGCGTTAGGCAAAGCAGAACAGGATGGCGATGGTTACCGCATTAGTGGAAAATGGAGCTTTGTCAGTGGCATCAACTATAGTGAATGGGTTGGTGTCGGGGTCATGATTCAATTCCCTAACAGTGAGAAACCTGTATATTGCCTGCCAATGTTGAAAACTTCTGAAGTAGAAATCGTTCGTAATTGGGACACATTCGGGTTAAGAGGATCAGGAAGCAATCAGATTATTGCTAATGATGTATATGTGCCAATGGAACGTATTCTACGGTTAGATCAAGCGGAACTAACAAGAAGACCGCCTTTAGATGAATATGATACGAATTATCCTTTCTATCATGTCCCATTCTTTCCTTCTTTCTATATTGGATTTCCATACATGGCCCTTGGCGGAGCAGAGCGGATGCTGAAAGAATTTAAAGCACTCACGGAAAAACGAGTACGCTTAATGGATGGGGTAAGGGAAAGTGAGTCACCAAGAAGCCAGCGGGTATTAGCCGAAATGACGACTGATTTCCAAATCGCCGAAGCATTAATGGATAAGTATATTGATTTGCTAGTGGACTATGAAAAGAATGATTGTCAAACACCGCCTTCTGAATTTTTTGCTCTTCGCACCAAAGCGATTAAGCTTTGTGTGGATATTGCCGTTAGATCGCTGTTGACGCTGGGCGGTGGTGCGTTGTATAAAGGCGGACCAATGGAATTGTTCTTAAGGGATATCATGGCAGTTGCTACACATAAAACGTCTTTATATGAAGATGCTGTTGCTGCATACGGGCAAGACTTATTTGGTTTTGAAAGCGGCGTCAGAGGATAAATTGAAAAAATCTTGATAGAGAAATTTTACTAAGGGAGGATTTTTATAATGGACGATCGTCAATTTCGCACAGCAATGGGCAGGTTTGCAACTGGGGTGACTGTTATTGCAACAGAGGTAGAGGGAAACATTCATGGAATGACTGCAAATGCGTTTATGTCGGTATCACTCGACCCAAAGCTGGTCGTCATATCTATCGGCGAAAAAGCAAAAATCTTAAACAAAATCAAAGAAAGCAAGATTTTTACAGTTAATATCTTAGCAGCTGAACAGAAAGAGCTTTCGATGATTTTCGCAGGCCAATTGAAAGAACATCAAGAAGTGGAGTTCGCACGTCTTGATGGGAAACCAGTATTGCCTGGCTCTGTGGTACAGGTTGCCTGCGAAGTATCTGCTGAGCATGTGGAAGGTGACCACACCTTGTTTATTGGCAGGGTAACCGATATTCATCTTGAAGACAAAGAGCCATTGCTATTCTACAGCGGCAAGTACCGTTCATTAGTGGAAGAACAGCCCGTTATGCTTTAAAAAACTTGAGAGGAGACCAGTATGAAAACCATTCATATAAACCAGCGTAATTTGGCATATTGGCAGAAAAAGAAGAGTCCGATTGTAATGGCACTTGGTTGTTTCGATGGTCTCCATCATGGACATTGTGCTGTTATCAGCACTGCATATCAAAAGGCAAAGGAAAGACAAGTGCCGTTAGCTGTCATGAGTTTTTTTCCTCATCCGAAGACCGTGGTATCAAAAGGAAAAGTTCAGGTGCATTATTTAATGCCGCTTGCGGAAAAAGAGGCAAAGCTTAGGGATATGGGCGTCGATACCTTCTTTATTGTTGAATTTAATCAAGAGATGGCCAGTTTATCGCCAGAGCAGTTTGTATCGGAATACCTGAATGGTCTTGGTGTAGTTCATGCAGTTGCTGGATTTGATTTTTCCTATGGTTCCCGCGGTGCCGGCAATCTGGAGCGTTTGAAGCAAGACTCAGGCGGCCGGATTGATGTAACAAAAGTAGCTAAAGTAGAAATAAGGGGCGAGAAAATCAGTTCTACTGGTATCCGTGAACGGCTGTTAAACGGAAAGGTGGCTGAACTGCCTGAGTTTCTCGGCCAATACTATGAAACGCTCTGCGAATGGAACGGAGAGGCATTGACACCCTATCCTTATTACACACTTCCGGGCCCCGGAAGCTACGAGGTCAGATTGAAAAATAACAATGGTTCCGTTCATCGGGACATCACAATCATGAACGATGGAACCACGATGAAGTGTGAGGATGAAATTCCTTTATTTTTAAAAGGAAAACTTTCGATTGTCTGGCAAAAGGAAATCGTTGATTCTAGGAAATTACGTATATCTTAAAAACGATTAAATAAGAAAGGTGTGAATTGAATGGCTAAAATTATTGCAGGTGTGGCAATGTCACATAGTCCGATGATCATGACAAATGAAGCCAGTGGCGGCGAAAAAGGGCAGCGGTTCCTTCAAACAGTGGCTGAAATGAGGAAATATCTCGAAGAGTCAGGCGCGGATGTCATTGTATTAGTGTCTGATGACCATTTTAACAGCTATTTTTATGACCATATGCCTTCCTTTACAATTGGAACAGGCGAATGTGAAGGCTGGGGAGATTGGCAGCTGCCAAAATACAACATTCCCGTACAACAAGAATTAGCAAAACATATTCTTCACACCAGTCTGGAAAATAATATTGATTTTGCTTTTACGCTAAAAATGAAGGTTGACCACGGTCACACACAAGGAATTTACTTTTTAAACCCGGATCTCCAAATTCCTGTGGTTCCGATTGCTGTTAATACCTCGGCACCGCCATTGCCATCGATGGACCGCTGTTTCCAAATCGGTGAAGTGATCCGTAAATCGATTGAATCTTGGGATCAAGATTTGAAGGTGGCAATTGTTGCTTCAGGTGGACTATCTCACTGGGTGCCAATTCCAAAGATTGAGAGTGAAAAACCGGAAGATCAATTCTTAATTAATGTTTTAAAAAATGGACGTCAGGAAATCGATCAGCTCGATGAATATCTAAAATTACGGGAAACGAATGTAACCCGAATTAAATCAGGTCCTGTTAACGAGCAGATTGACCGGGAATTTTTACGCCTGGTCACCGAAAAAGATTATACAACATTAAGAAACTGGAGTGCCGCTTATATTGAGGAGCATTTAGGCAACGGAGGTCAGGAAATTCGTAACTGGCTTGTCCTTCTTGGTGCCCTGAAGAACTTTGATGCAAGTGTTGCCTGCTATGAACCAATACCAGAATGGGTAACAGGTATGGCCATCGTTCAGTTTAGTCAGCCGGTTGGCCCAGAAAATCGCAAAGCATCATCTGAACAAGAAGTGAGCATTTAATTTTTATGTTGAGAGTAAGAAGTTCAATGGGGGATCAACCTCCATTTCTAAGGATGATTTATTAAAAGGGGGATTTTAAATGACAATTTGGACAGACTTAGCTGATTTGGAATATAAACTTTATTATTTAGATGCAAATGGTATTAAAACACGAGTACTGGAATCCGGAACGGGGGAGCCATTAATTTTGCTTCATGGTACCGGAGGTCATATTGAGGCGTATGCACGGAATATCCGAGGTTTGAGCGAGCATTTCCGCGTGATTTGCATCGATATGGTCGGACACGGCTACACAGCAAAGCCAGATCGTCAATATGGTATTGATTATTATAGCGAGCATTTATTAGGCGTGATTCAAGCATTAGGTTTAACAAACGTGTATCTTTCAGGGGAGTCGTTAGGCGGCTGGGTGGCTGCATGGTTTGCGGCTGAGCATCCGGAATATGTGAAGGCGATGGTGCTGAATACGCCTGGTAACGTTAATAATAAACCTGAAGTCATGCAGCGTTTGAAGGATTCTACGTTAAAAGCGGTTCTTGAAGCAAACTATGAAAATGTTAAAACAAGACTTGAGTGGTTAATGTACGATAAAAGCTTGGTAACAGATGAATTGATTGAATCCCGCTACAAAATTTATACTCAAGCCTCTTATCAAGAAGCGGTTCATCATATCGTCTGCTTGCAGGATATTGAAGTACGAAAGCTGTACAGCTGGGATCCGTCATGGTGTGGAAAAATCAATGTTCCAACATTGCTTGCTTGGACAGACCATGATCCAACTTCTACCGTTGAGGAAGCAAAGCCTATTCAGGATATGATTCCAAATAGCGAGCTGGTTGTAATTAAAGATGCAGGACACTGGCCGCAATGGGAAAAGCCGGAGGAGTTTAACACTATTTTAATTGACTTCCTATTGAAAAATGGGAAAGAAACAGCTAAACAAGAGAATCCTGCATTAGCATCTAAATAATAGAAACAGCCGTTGAGAGCGCAAATTGAATTGATTCATAGCTTACATATTTTTGAATCTATCAATTAGCGCTCTATTTTTTATAAAAGGAGTTATTACTATGAGTAACCAGGTCATTCATCGAGTTCAGCATGTATACGAATTGCTGCAACAGGCAGAAGTCTCGAAAGAATCCATTACACCACTAACTAAACAATATCCAGATTTGACCATTGATGAAGCTTATCAGGTCCAGCTCCGAATGATTGATCAAAAAGTGCAAAAGGGACAGAAAATTGTCGGGAAAAAGATTGGGTTAACCTCTGTTGCGATGCAGCAGCTGTTAGGTGTTGATCAGCCGGATTACGGGCATCTGTTAGACTCAATGGAAGCAAGTAATATGGGAACCATCCATTTAGATGAACTTTTTCAGCCAAAGGTAGAAGGTGAGATTGCGTTTGTGCTCAACAAGGATTTGACTGGACCAGATGTCACGGTTGAGGATGTGCTTGATGCAACTGAGTACATCTCACCCGCATTGGAAATCGTCGACAGCCGGATTACCGATTGGAACATAACCTTAGCAGATACAGTAGCTGATAATGCGTCAAGCGGTATGTTTGTCATTGGGGATGAACGGTATTCGGTAACAGATATTGATTTGCCATCGATTGAAATGAATTTGTTTAAAAATGGAGAACGGATAAATACCGGCTATGGTTATGATGTGTTAGGCCATCCTGCCAAATGTGTTGCCTGGCTGGCTAATAAATTATCCGAATACAATGTTGCTTTGAAGGCGGGAGAAGTTATTTTATCAGGTGCATTATCAGCAGCAATCGCCGCCGAAAAAGGGGATCGGTTTACGGCTGGATTTTCACATATTGGTAAAGTTGAAGTTATGTTTAAGTAAGGAAACAAGGACCTATCCATTGGGGAGTGGACAGGTCCTCATCTAATCATTAAATATGGGAGAAATTTGAGGAGGTCCTTATATGGAGCAAAAGAAACGTACGGTATCAAAAAAAGCATGGGTTATCATTTTCTTATTATTTTTATTGACTGTTATTAGTAATGCAGATAAGGCCATTATCGGGTTTGCTTCGGTGCCGATTATGAAAGAATTAGGATTAACTCCACAGCAATGGGGTGTTGTCGGAAGTGTTTTCTTCTTGCTTTATTCGCTTTCAGCTATTTTAGGGGGAAGCTTGGCGGATAAAATTGGCGCAAAAAAAGTTATTGCGATTATGGTTGCCGTTTGGTCGATCGTTCAATTTTCAACGATTTTTGTCAGCAGTTTTACTTATTTGTTAGTAACCCGAATTATCTTAGGGGCTGGCGAAGGACCTTCTTACTCCTTAGCAATGACTGCTGCCTCAAAGTACCTTCCAAAGGAAAAGTTGGGGATTGGATTAACACTCGTTTCAATTGGAGGACCGCTCGGTGTCGCTGTTTCAGCACCTGTTTTAATGCATCTTATCATGAATTTTGGCTGGCGTTCAGCGTTTATCACAACAGGGGCAGTTGGGTTTCTTTGGATTATAGCATGGTTATGGACAGCTAAAGAGAAAACGGTTACACAAGGAGGGCCTGCCCCGGTCAAAAATACATCAATTGAAGCCACTGTTGGAACAGAAACAAGATTCACCTCGGTTTTGTTTTCGAAAAATTTCATCTTCGTTGCTTTATGCGGTTTTGCCACTTATTGGTCGTTTACGATTGGATTGAACTGGCTGCCAAACTATCTGGAAAATGTCCGCAAACTGAGTGAAGAAACCTTAAGCATAGTCGTAGCATTGCCTTGGATTATGATTACTCTGTCACAGATTACCTTTTCATTCATTTCAGATCGGATTTATCATAAGACAAAGAGCGTGGTGAAGGGACGGATTTTTGTCCTGGGACCTGTCATGGCAGCAGGAGCCATCTGTTATTTCTTAGGAGCTATTGTCAGCTCGAATATTTTATCGATTGCTTTATTATCACTGGGGTTAACATTTGGATGCATCACCTTAGTGATGGGACCAGCTATTTTAGTTGATTTGGTTTCCCCTCGACATCAAGGGAAGATTCAAGGCTGGTTTATGGCTTTAACTTCATTGGGCGGTATTGCCGGTCCATATGTAACGGGGTGGTTGATTGGAAACTCAGCCAGCCAGGAGACAGGCTTCCAACACGCATTCCAATTATGCGGACTGATTCTACTTGTATTTGGCGGTTTGGTGTGGTTAACAGTTCGTCCGGAAAAATTTGAAGATTCTGCAATATTAAATGCGAAATCATCTAATGTCATGTAAAATAAAGTAAACAGGGTGAAAAGTGAGCAGCCCCAGGGCTGTTCACTTTTGGTCTTAATCTATTAAAAAGTGAGGGGTTTTGCTGATGGGTATGCAGGTGGTTCGTTTCAATCAGAATGGGAAAGAGCAGTGGGGCGTTGTAACAGAGGAAAGGATTCTCGTGTTACCAAATGCTTATCAGAGTTTAGCTGAATTCTTAGAACAGGGAATTGAAGAGGCACGAAAAGTAAAAGAAACAGGTACTGATGAGACCGTTTCATTGGCGGATGTGGAGCTCTTAAGCCCTGTCACCAAGCCGGCAAGAATTATCTGTCAGGGGACAAACTATGCCACTCACCGTTCAGAGGCAGGACTTGATGCCAAGAGAGCACCCTTTAATTTGTTTTTTAGCAAAGCGGACAGTGCGTTGTGCGGGGCGGACAGTGAAATTGTCCGTCCTGAACATGTAAAATTATTAGATTATGAGATTGAACTGGGATTGATTGTTGGCGGAAATATTACCGGACCCGTCGAAGTGACAGATGATAATCTCCATCAATATATTGCAGGTATTGTGATTGTGGATGATGTTTCCGCCCGTGATGTTCAGTTTACGGAAGGCCAGTGGTTAAAAGGAAAAAGCTATCGTACATTTGCTCCCACCGGTCCTTTCCTCTATTTGCTAGATCCAGAAGAAGTGCCACAGATCCATAACCTGGAGTTAAACCTATGGGTGAACGATGAACTGCGCCAATCAGCCAACTCCTGCCAGTTGTTGTATAAACCTGCTGAAACTTTGACCGAGCTCTCTGAAATCATGGATCTATCAAAAGGTGATTTGATTCTAACCGGGACAACCGGCGGCGTTGCCCTAAATATCACACCAGAGGTCAACAATCGTCTAGCTGACTCCACTCTAACTGCGCAGCAAAGAGCGGATATTATTATAGAAAGCCAGCAAAAGAATAACGAACGATACCTCAAAGAAGGCGATATCATCCGCTGCCAGATCAAAAGCCCAGATGGAGCCATTGATTTAGGCCAGCAGAGAAATAAAGTTGTCGCAGCAAGCAAGGAGCCTGTGGGGCTATAAAGAAGCAGAGGGACGGTTCTCTTGCTTCCTTTTGTGGAGGAAGAGAATATCTATTTATCGTTGGTTAACAAATTAGTGGATTTAAAATGGGTAACTAGAGGCGATCAATTCAAGGTGAGATTATCTTGAATTGATCGCCTCTTATACTTTTTGAATTTAAGGAGGAAGCTCAGTCAACTGGAATCTATTTAATCTAAATTTTTTTCTAGCTCATCCACTCAAAACAAGACATTCCATTATGGTTTGAGTTATAACTTAATGAATTAAAAATAGGACGAAGAAGACTCTCCGTCCTATTTTTATTACTCTTTCATTAATAAAGGTGAATCTTATTTACTATGCCCCGCTGGAGTCCGCACGTTGATGGAATCGATCAAAGTAATGTTGTCGGAAGAGTTGCCAACGTACACCTTGTACTCACCATCTAAAGTTTTCCAATTATCAGCATTGGAATCCCAAATGGACAACGGATGGTTGCTTGCTGCTGGATCAATCGTAATAGTCACACGTTTCTTTTCACCTGGTTTCAGCCAGACTTTTTCAAATCCAACTAGCCGTTTAGGCGGTTCGTTCGCCGCTTTAGGCAGACCTAGGTAGACTTGCGGCACTTCCGCCCCGGCTGTTTTTCCGGTATTTTCGACAAAGAAGGATACCTGAACTTTATTAGATCCATCCGTCGTCTTCGGAGTGACAACTAGTTTAGAAATGTCGAAGTTCGTATAAGACAAACCATGACCAAATGCGAAAAGAGGTTTGATTTTTTTGGCATCGTACCATCGGTATCCCATCTCAAGTCCTTCAGAATAGTACACTTGAGGGATCTCTTTGCCGGTACCGTCGAGTAGACCTTTATTAACCCCAGGATAGCGTTCTTCCGTGCTGGTTGGTGTGTCCGCTTTTGAAACCGGATAGGTCACAGGAAGCTTTCCAGATGGATTAGCGAGCCCAAATAACAAGTTAGCGACAACATTGCCGTCCTCCTGGCCTGGATTCCATGCTTCTAGGATAGCTGGGACATTGTTAACCCATGGCATAAGCACAGGATCACCATCTTTAAGCACTACAGCTGTTTTCTTGTTTGCTGCAGTAACAGCAGAAATCATCTCATCCTGGCTTTCAGGCAGCGACAAACTTGGGCGGTCACGGCCCTCGCTGGTTACAACCCCAGCCATCAAGATAACAACGTCTGCATCCTTCGCGGCGGCTACCGCTTCGTTGAGATTACTATTGTCAGCAGCCACTGTTACCTTGGTAATCGCGGCGTTAGAACCTAGTTTTTCTAAAGTATTCTGAAGTCCCTGCTGTGGTGAAACAGTGTAAAGCGGACTTACCCGCGAACTGCCTCCTCCACCTGCAACGGCTGCGTCAACAAAGGTCGACTTACCGATTAAGGCAATAGAATCAACAGATGGGTTAAGAGGAAGCAGGTTACCCTCATTCTTAAGCAATACAGCAGTCTGTTCGGCAATATCACGCGCTTTCGAACCATTCGTTTCTGCGTCTATAGTGCCTCGTACAATTGGACGATCAAAGATTCCATATTTGAACATTTGGACATACCGGCGGCTGAGAGCTTGATCAACAGTATTCATTGTTAAGCTGCCATCCGCAAGTGCTGCCTTAATGTTGTCATTTGTGAAGAATTTTGCACTCTGCATTTCTAAATCCAATCCAGCGTTAAGCGCTGGTGCAGTCGAATGGGTGGCACCAAAGTCAGATTGAACGTAGCCTTTGAATCCCCAATGATTGCGCAATACGGTATTCAACAGATACTCGTTCTCACAGGCATAGGTTCCGCCTACCCGGTTGTAGGAACACATAATGGAACCTACTTTACCATCTTTAACCGACATCTCAAATGGAAGAAGGTAAAGCTCATGAAGTACATTTTCGTCAATGTTAACGTTCACAGACATGCGGTTTTGTTCTTGATCATTAAGTGCGTAATGTTTTGACATGGCGATAATATCATTATCTTGGATACCCTGAATTTCTTTAGAGGATAATACTCCAGCGAGATAAGGGTCTTCACCCATGTATTCGAAATTGCGGCCGTTCTCGCCCAAGCGAGCAAGATTCATACCTGGTGCTTCGAGTTCGTGCAGCCCAAGTGTGCGGGCCTCACCACCCATTAGGTCACCGAAAGCGTAGGCAAGACTTGGGTCAAAACTGGCTGCAAGTCCAATCGCCACAGGTAATGCAGTTGCCTTATCCTGCGGACTGCAGTCTCCACCGCCTAGTCCTACAGGTCCATTGGTAATCCTAAAAGTTGGAATCGCAAGTTCAGGGATTCCAGGAATGTGCCTGCCAGGGCTTCCACATTCCACTAACTCCGGAATTACTCCGCGCATTCCGGCCAGCTGTTTGACTTTCTGGTCTAGCGTCATGGCATCAATCAGCAGTTCAGTACGTTTTTCAGGCGAAAGCGACGTATCCATCCATGGCAGCTGGGATGAAACAGATGCTTGTTCAGCGTTCGCCTGTGTTGGCTGTGCAGAAAATGCACCGCCCGCAATAGCTGCCAAAGCGACACTCGATACCAGTGTAGACCAAACAAATTTCTTGAGTTTTTTCCCTACATTAAACACTTTCCAACCCCCCATAAAATGTATTTAAGTGCTAGCTTTCTACTCACATTCCACCTCCGCCTTTTTTTATTTGAGAACGCTGTCACAATGATGTCAGTCCCATTATAAGGAAACACCTCAAGATTACATTTGTGGTATTTTTATGATTGTTTGTATTTTTTTTATTTGACAATTTAAAATATTAAAAATGATCATTTGGTAATAGGAGAGATTACTTATTTAAAATTTCTCAAGGGAAGGTTTATCTCATAATGTAAGGTAATTAAACTCTGGCTACTAATACCGTTTAAACTATTTTGAATTTTAAAAAATGTCAAAATATTTTCAAATGTGTCAAAAAAATCTATATAAATACTTTTATAATTTTCTTACAATTATTAATATAGTTACTGAACAAAATAAAAACCAATAGGAGAGGAAAGATGGAATCTACTAGACTGATTAATAATATAAATGTTGCTTGTGACTGGGTTGTTAAATTACTATATCTTAATCTCCTATGGATCCTTTTTACTATGGCAGGACTAATAATAGCTGGGATCTTTCCGGCAACAGCAGCCATGTACACAGTCATAAAAGGTTATCAAGCGAGTGAAAATGTAAGTGCTTTCAAGTTATTCAAGAAGGTATATAAGGAGGAATTTAGCAGGGCAAACCAGTTGGGGATTGTGCTAGTAATCATACCGGTTATATTTTATACTGATTGGCTATTTACCAGCTATTTATCCGGAACCATGGAAATGGTGGCCAAAGGAATACTCCTTGGCAGTGCTTGCTTATATGGAATTACGTTACTATATGTGTTTCCAGTTTACCTGTTGAACAGAAATGTCTTTACTTCGATAAAAATGGCATTCCTAATCGGAATCACTTATCCGTTAAATACATTTATGATGCTTATATCGATAGCTTCTTTATTATTTTTATTTGTTTTCCTTCCAATGGCAGGTTATCTCTTTTTATCAAGTGGTTTAGCATGTATTGTAACATTTTTTTCGTTAAGAGTATTTCAAAAAGTAGAGGTTCAAGCAGGAGACAAACAAAAGCAGCGTAAGTCTGAATGGGTGATGAATAGCTAAACAATTAAGTGGGGTGAGAGATTTGAGTGTCGAAGCAAAAACAGTACTAGAAAATGTTGAGCATCCGGTGAAAGCCAAGAAAAAAGGTAAAAGTGCCATTCAAATGCGAGAGAGTTGGACAGGGGTTTTATTTGTTTCCCCCATGCTAATTGGAGTCAGTATCCTAACGTTGCTGCCAATTTTAGCCACATTTATGTTAAGTTTTGCAGATTGGAATTTTATTGTGGGCTTTAAATCGATCAAGTGGGTTGGATTGGACAATTTTAAAGCACTCTTTGAGAATGATGTGTTTCTTAAGTCTGTGATGAACAATTTACTTTTTCTTCTGACCGTTCCACTAACAATGATGTTCGCATTGATCATTGCCATCGTCATTGATAAACACGTGTATGCAAAAAGTTATTTTAAAGTTGCCTTTTTCATGCCTTATATTTCAAGTATCGTGGCCATTGCTGTAGTTTGGCAGGTTCTATTTAATCCAACAGAGGGGCCAATCAATCAAGTTTTACTTTCACTTGGCATTAAAAATCCACCGACTTGGATCGCGGATCCTGATTTCGCACTTTTCTCTGTAATGATCATTCAAATTTGGGCATCCATTGGGTTTAGCATGATCATTTATTTAGCTGGATTACAATCGATTCCAAAAGAGTTATATGAAGCAGCCGATATGGATGGGGCAAGGGCATGGGATAAATTTAAACATATTATGCTGCCAGCCTTATCTCCGACAACATTTTTCCTATTAATTACCGGAATTATTGGTACTTTTAAAGTATTTGATTTAATTGCTGTGTTAACCAAAGGTGGTCCGATTAATTCTACTACTATGCTTGTGTGGCATTTATACGAGAGTGCGTTTGTTAATTTAAAAATTGGGTATGCCTCAGCGATTGCGGTTGTCCTATTCGTCTTCGTACTCATCATAACCTTAGTGCAGTGGGTAGGACAGAAAAAATGGGTGAATTATTAAGAAATGATAACTGAACGAGGAGGGATATCCATGAAGAAAAAAATAAATATCAGAAAGATCATTATTACGATTACTTCCTTTATCGTAAGTATAGCCTTTTTGCTGCCATTTTTTTGGATGCTGTCGACTTCATTTAAGATTGAAGCAGATGTATTTAAATTTCCAATTGAATGGATTCCCAAAAGGTGGCACGGTATCGAAAACTATCAAGAAGTTTGGTTAGGAAAATACCCTTTTGCCTTATATTATTGGAATTCTATTAAAATTACCGTGATTACAACACTTATTTCCGTAACCGTTTCCGCAATGGCTGCTTATGGGTTTTCAAAAGTGAACTTTCCAGCGGGGAAATTTCTTTTCATTATAGTGTTGACAACCTTTATGGTACCGCAACAATCCATCTTAGTACCCCAGTTTATTTTATATCGTTATTTGGGCCTTTTCGATAGTCATTTAGGATTAATCCTTTTGGGAAGCTTTAGCGTTTTAGGAACGTTTATGTTAAGACAATTTTTCATAGGAATTCATTCGGATTATATCGATGCAGCTAAAATTGACGGGGCCGGTCATCTTCGGATTTTTTGGTCAATCGCCTTGCCTATCGTCCGCCCAGCCATCGCCACATATGCAATTTTACGTTTCATATGGACATGGAATGATTATCAGAATCCATTAATTTTCTTACGGACTGATGGATTATACACTATACAGTTAGCTATGCAAAAGTTTACTTCATTAAATGGAGAATTTTATTCATTAATCATGGCTGCTGCCGTATCATCAATCCTTCCTCTTATTATTGTCTTTATTATCGGTCAGAAGCAGGTAATTGAAGGTATCGCACTTGGCGGTGTTAAAGGTTAATTCGGTTTCACAGTTTCAAAATATAAATAAAAACTAGTAGGGGGTAAGAGAATGAAAAAAGTTTTATTATTGTTTTTAAGCCTTAGTTTAGTTGTAGGCATTCTGGCAGCCTGCAGCGGTCAGAAACAATCCTCCAGTTCAGGTGAAAAAGGGGAACAGGATCAAAAATCGAAGGAACCAGTCACAATTAGGTTCTATACACACGGTACTGAAGATGGCTATGCTTGGAATAAGACAATCAGTGCTTTCGAAAAGAAATATCCAAATATTAAAGTAGATGTGGTTCAATTAAGCGAAAAGCAGGATGGACAGGAAGCATTGAAAAAGATTGATTTAGCAGCAGCTTCTGGCGAAGAAATGGATGTCGTCATGTTCACCAATACCCCTGAATATGCACAACGCGTGAATTTAGGAATGCTTGAGCCCCTTGATGACTTTATAAAAAAAGACGGCGGCTATAAAGTAGCAGATGAATATAAACTTAACCCAATAGTTAATGGTAAATACTATGGCCTTCCAGGGAAGTATGTTTCATGGTTTGTCTTATTAAATAAAGATAAGTTGGATGCAGCTGGCCTTGAAGTGCCAAAGAGCTGGACATGGGATGAATATATGGAATATGCTAAAAAGCTAACAAAAGATGGAAAGTACGGAACCTATTTTCATGGTCCATGGCAGGGTGCGTGGGCAAACTATATCAATTTAAGAATGCAATCCGAAGAACAAGATGCTGGTTTCTTGAAAACAGATGGCAATTCAAATATGGATAGTCCTCTTTATAAGGAATCTTTAGCCATGCGCTTAAAAATGGAGAAGGAAGATAAATCAGCCGTTCCATATTCTTCCATGATATCTCAAAAAATGAATTACCGTGATCAATTCTTTACACAGCAAGTAAGCATGATTGTAACGGGTACCTATATGATTGCAGAACTTGGAGGATCAGAGCGATTCCCTGCTGAGTTTAATGTTGCCGTTGCTCCATTCCCGCAAAATAAAGTTAATGAAAAAGGGGCATACTCGCCAGCTGACGGGGATATCCTCGGCATTTCGGCTAACTCAAAACATAAAGAAGAAGCATATAAATTTATAAGATGGTATACAACAGAAGGACAAGTTGCTCAAGGAATTAATATCTCATCATGGAAAAAGACAACAGAAGATCAAACAATCAAATTAATCAATGATACCATTGCAGGAGCTCAAAATCCTGAGAAGGTAGATAAAGATTCTTTAATCCACTCTGTTCAAACAACGATTACAGCAAAAGGTGGAAAACCTGTACCATATCAGAAGGAGATTGATTTGGCACTATCGACAGAGTTTGAAAAATTATTCTTAGGTAAACAAAGTCTTAATGAAACAGTCGCAAGCTCTAAGAAGGCCGTACAAGAGATTATCGCTAAAAATAAATAAATAGAAAATCTCAACTTTCTTACATGCAGATATTAGTATTTTATCACTTTGAAAGTTGAGTATATAATAAAGACAGGGGCGATGCCGCTTTTTCAGCCCCAATCATTCCTTACGAGGAGGTTGGTGGATGAAAACGCATATGAAACGAATGGCATCGTTCCTGTCTTTTCGTGATAAAGTGCTGATTATAGCGATTACATGCTTAATCCTGCCTGCGATTATTACGTTTACAATCTATAACTATTTAACAAAAGACGCTGTAAAAGAACAGGCTAATATCAGTGCTCAAAATGAGTTGAAATTAACAGATGAATACTTAAAAAAAGTATTCGAAGATATGCTGTATACACTTAACTTTATTCAGCTTGATACAGAGTTTAATGCCATCTTAAAAGATTCAATCAATAATAATATGAAACATGATGTGGCTGCCGATTATGAAAAGTTCATTAATGATCAGAAAATCCAACAAACATTGGATACGATTACATTAAAAGATCAAGAAGTATATATAACCATCTTGCTTAATCATGAAAAGTATTACACGAACTACTCCTTTCGTGAATTTAATCCGCTCGACATAAAAAAAGAATCATGGTTTATTATTTTAAATAGACTGAAAGGTTATCGTTCCATTTGGATTGCGCCCCAGCCGACTATGATTGTATCGGAGAGGAAAAATAATTCCTTTCAACTATCTGTTGCAAGACCATTAAGGGATAGTAATTCAGGTGTCTATGGGTATGCCATGGTAACCATAATGGGAAATAGAATTAACGAAATATTAAGCAGTGAAAATGCAGATCATAATATGCTGCTGCTAAATGAACAAAATCAGCTCATTGCAAAGAATCAGCCATTTCATTTGAATTTGTCTAAGCAATTGAATGAAATAGCGGAGAACTCTTCAAAAGATGTAATGACGATAGAGGGAAAAGAGTATTTAATCAATACTCGTGAACTATCGATTACGGGTTGGAAATTAATCTCGCTTATCCCTTATGATCATGCGATCTCAAAAATTAATTCAATATTCAAACGAGTATTTCTTTTTCAATCTCTTTTTTTTATTGCATTTTTACTGTTACTTATATACCTTTTAAGCAGATTATTGAATCGTTTGGTTGAGTTACGAAATGTAGCGAAAAAAGTCCAAAAAGGTGATTTGTCCATACGATCAATCGTAAAGGGGCATGATGAAATAGCAACGCTCTCTTCCTCATTTAATCAAATGCTGGATAAGGTAAATGAAGTAATTGAGGAGAATACGCTGACACAGTCAAGAAAGCGGGAAGCGGAATTAGCCATGTTACAGGCTCAAATCAATCCACATTTTTTATTTAATGTTTTAAATTCTATTAGAATGAAAGTTTTATTAAAACGTGACCCTGAAAGTGCGGAAATGATTAGTTCCTTATCAAAACTTTTAAGAATGACGTTTGATAAACATAAGGAAATGATTACTTTTCAAGATGAACTAGAGATTAATAAAGATTATATTCGCATAATGAATATGCGCCAAAGAAACCAAATCGAATTAAGAATGGCTGTTTCGGTTGAAACCTATCCTATCAAAGTTCCCCGATTAATCCTCCAGCCTATCATTGAAAATGCCATTATTCATGGATTAAGTGACCGTGAGGGGTTTATTTTAATAAAAGGGAATTATCTAAATGGTGTATTGATGGTTGAGGTTGATGATAATGGTGCAGGTATGAAGATGGAGCAGCTTTCCGCCATTAGAGAAACTCTCAATAAATCAGTTCCTGACACATCTACGTTAAGTGATTCTGGAAAGGGCTTTTCGAGTATTGGGTTAACAAATGTAAACGAAAGAATGAAATTAACATTTGGTGAAGCCTTTACCATGCATGTGGATAGTGAATTGGATAAGGGAACCAAAGTAACCATGTATATCCCAATTAGAGAGGAGTAGAATCATGTATAAGGTGATGTTAGTAGATGATGATTATCCTGTACTGGAATT
Organism: Neobacillus drentensis; assembly: GCF_021560175.1. Taxonomy (GTDB): domain Bacteria; phylum Bacillota; class Bacilli; order Bacillales; family Cytobacillaceae; genus Neobacillus; species Neobacillus drentensis_A. Next base: position 710,335 of record NZ_CP091110.1, read on the forward strand.
CCTTTCAGATATGATTAATTGGGCAGAACTTGGGCTGATATTACAAAGTATCCATGTAAATGGATTGAGTGCTTTACATGAAGCCGAAGAAGATATGCCGGATATCCTCATAACAGATATTGGTATGCCGAAGTTAAATGGGATTGAACTTACAAAAATATTAAAGGAAAAAAATCCTTCATTACTAGTGACGATTCTTTCGTGCCATAATGAATTTAAATTTGCTCATCAGGCACTTAAATTAAATGTCCAGGAATATATTCTAAAAGATACATTGGATATAGAAGAAATTATTGTTTTGCTGCGCAAGTGTGTTCAACTCCTTGATAAAGAAAATAACAGTAAAAAGAAGCAGTTACAAATGAAAAGAACCATTGAGCAAAATAAAGGATTAATGAAAGAAAGATTTATAAATAAAACAGTTTATCAACCCATCCACAGCGTGGAAGTATGGCAGGAAGAAGCTCAATTGCTAGGGTGGGAGCCCAATCAAACGTATATGATTATCAAATGTACAATAAATAATTACCACCCTGTCCTACATTATTTTCAATCAGTTGCATTAATTAATTATTTTGTTCATTCTGTTATAACTGAGATAATCGAACAAGAAGCGGCAGATGCAGTTTATGGCCATTTTGAAAAAGAGATTTCCTTTCTATTTGTTCCGCTAAGATCAGCTCCGGAAAAGGACATGCTAAAAACAAAGAGGTTGATGGAAAAGATAAAGATTACCTTTCAGGACACATTTGATATAGCGCTTTCATTTGTGATAGGAGGTCCTGCTGCAAACCCCTTAGATATAAAAATCCAAATGGGGAAACTGATTGAGCTAAATATTTCAAAAATCAGTTCTAATGCTGAAATTGAAAATGCCTGTAAATATATTTTTGAAAATTTGCATCGAAGAATAACGTTAGAGGAAGTAGCAAATTATCTGCATCTTAATTCCAGTTATTTTAGCAGGTTGTTTAAAAAAGAAGTGGGCGAAAATTTTGTTAAATATGTTGTTAAACAAAAAATGAATCGTGCAAAGGATTTATTAGACCAAACTAACTATTCCATTCTTGAAATTAGTGATATGTTAGGTTATGAGAATCAGAGTTATTTTAATAAAACCTTTAAAGGCAGCGAAGGGATTTCTCCGATTGAATATAGGGGTCTCACCAACAAAACGCGAATTTTCAACGGTAAGGAAGCTGAATACAAAAGGTAGTGGGTTTAGAAAAATGAAAAGAAGAAGGTGTCCCAAAAGTATAACTTTTAGGGCACTTTTTTTTTATCACTAATTTTTACATGATTAATCGTTTAATTTTATATGTTTTTAATGTAAGCGATTTCTGATAGGGTGTAAAAGAAGGTATCCTACCGAAATTAATTGGTAGTAAGATCATTAACTATCTCAAGAAGGGTTTATCAATCCTGAATCTAATATGGATAACTTCATCTAATACATAAAAAACGGAGGGGAGAAAGTGAGCACACAAACTATTGGTGTTCCTTTAAAAGGTTTTGCTGAGTTTAGCAGGAAAGCTGCCGCTGAAGGAGCAGTTTTATTAAAAAATGATCGGCAGACTCTTCCAATAAAAAAAGGCGAAACGGTTTCTATTTTTGGCAGAACGCAAATCAACTATTACAGAAGCGGCACTGGTTCAGGTGGAAGTGTAAATGTTAACTATACTACTAATCTGTTAGATAGTCTTAGAAGCAAGAAACAGATCAATGTAAATGAAGATTTGGCAGCTATTTATGAAAAATGGATAGAAGATAACCCATTTGATAACGGCGGAGGCGGCTGGGCAGCCGAGCCATGGCATCAACAGGAGATGCCATTAACAGATGAGATTGCTCTAGAAGCAAGAAACCAATCCGATAAGGCGATTATTGTGATTGGAAGGACAGCCGGAGAGGATCAGGATAATGCAGCCGAACCTGGCAGCTACTTATTGACAGATGATGAAAAAGCAATGATTAAGCTTGCCGCCACATACTTTGAACAGACAATAGTTGTCCTTAATGTATCCAACATTATTGATATGAGCTGGATCAATGAATGTTACCAAAATTCGATTACCGGTTTGATTTACACATGGCATGGAGGTATGGAGGGAGGAAATGCTGCCGCCGATATTATCGTTGGTGACGTGACCCCAAGCGGTAAATTAACCGATACAATTGCTTATTCGATTGATGACTATCCATCTTCAAGGAACCACGGAAGTGAGCATGGAAACTATTATCAGGAAGATATTTATGTAGGATATCGCTATTTTGAAACTTTCTGCCCCCAAAAGGTTCAATATGAATTTGGGTATGGTTTGTCCTATACCAATTTTAAAATAGAGCCGAAAGAAACAAAAATTGTTACGAAAAATAGAGAAAAATATTTTGAAATAGAAGTGAAAGTGACAAATGCAGGAGCAATATACCCAGGAAAAGAAGTGATTCAGGTTTATTATGAAGCGCCGCAGGGCGAATTAGGGAAACCTGCTAGAGTTTTAGGAGCATTTGCGAAAACGAATTTGCTGCAACCGGGTGAAACAGAAACTTTGATCATTGAATTTCCTGTTAGCCGTATGGCCTCCTACGATGATGGCGGGGTAACAAGTCACCGCTCTGCCTTTGTATTAGAACCGGGGCTATACAATATTTATGTAGGAAACAGTGTGCGTAATGCCATAAAAATCGGAGTGGACGGAAAAACCGGTTATCTGGTAGAAAGCCTTAAAATTATCGATCAATTGGAAGAGGCATTGGCTCCAACGGAAGATTTTACAAGGATGAGACCAGGCCTTCGAAATGAAGATGGAACCTATGAATTAACGTTTGTTCCCGTGCCTAAACAAACGATTTCCCTAGTAAAACGCATTGAAAAGAATCTTCCGGCAGCCATTGAGCAGAAGGGTGATTGTGGTTTTACCTTAAAGGATGTATATGATGGGAAAGTAAGTATGGAAACCTTTATTTCCCAGTTAACGAACGAAGACTTGGCTGCCATTATTCGCGGTGAAGGAATGGGCAGCCCGCTTGTTACTCCAGGAACGGCTTCAGCTTTTGGGGGTGTAAGTGATCATTTGTTTAAGCTGGGAATTCCGATTGGCTGTACAGCAGATGGCCCATCAGGTATTCGGATGGACAGCGGGCATAAGGCTACGCAGGTTCCAATTGGTACATTGCTTGCTGCCACCTGGGATATCAAACTAATTGAAGACCTTTATGAACTCGAAGGGCAAGAACTTGTAAGCAACCACATCGATATGCTGCTCGGACCGGGAATGAATATCCGGCGCAGTCCATTAAATGGCCGTAACTTTGAATACTTTTCAGAAGATCCGCTGATTACAGGTGCTTTTGCTATCGCAACAGTACGTGGGATCAAAAGAGGCGGCTCCAATGCAACCCTGAAACATTTTGCCTGCAACAGTCAGGAAAGAGAACGACATAACGTGAATGCGATCGTCTCGGAACGGGCTCTTCGAGAGATTTATTTAAAAGGTTTTGAAATGGCCGTGAAAGTGGGAAGCGCCCAAGGGATTATGACCTCTTATAATCCTATCAATGGGCATTGGTCCGCATCGAACTATGATTTAACAACCACTGTCCTCCGCAAGGAATGGGGCTTTAACGGAATTGTTATGACCGATTGGTGGGCCAAAATGAATGATTGTATAAATGGGGGACCTTCAGATACGAAAAATACCGGCTTTATGGTTAGGGCCCAAAACGATTTATATATGGTAGTTCCAAATTATGGGGCAGAAATGAATGCTTCAGGCGACAATACGCTGGAATCTTTAAAAAATGGTTCACTAACCCTTGGGGAGCTGCAACGCAATGCGATGAATATTTGCCGATTCTTAATGGAGGCACCGGTATTCTTCAGAAAACAACAGAGTGGGGAAGAAGTTATTCAGTTTAAAGCCAATTCTGATCTTAGCCCGGAGAAAGCTCATCGTTTGTCACAGGATGGGAAAGTGTATCCTGGTGTGGAAGCATCAGCCTTGATAGATGTAGAGAAAGCCGGCATGTATCGTATTTTTGTTAAGACTAAGTCGGAGAATAAACAATTATCTCAGAATGCTTGCAATGTAACGTTAAATGATCAATTCCTGACAACCATTCAAACGAATGGAACAGATGGAAAATGGGTGACTCAAAGGCTGGTAAAAATTGAGCTGGAAGAAGGATTATACAAGTTAAAACTCGATTTTATCAAGCCGGGACTGCAGGTTGAGTGGATCGAATTTAAGCAAATTTAAAGACGAATTATAAAAATATTTTACTCAGGGAATAGTTCGTAAGAAAAGTCCCTATACTTTTTTTGATAGGCTTCCCCTAAGCAGACAGATAAAGTAAAAAATCTGTTTAGCCTTAGGGGTGCTTTTCATGGCGGATAAATTGGTTATGGCCCTCAAATTAAAAAAATTGTCGGAATTTTGGATATAAACACTTTAGTTTGTATTATAATTGTTTTAAAGTCTTAATTTTAGTAATAAGGAAGACTAAGTATTTGTGTTTTCTGGAGAGCAAGATTAAAAAAAAGTTATTGGACTGGTAAGGATGAGAAAAAGAGTTCTTCTGAAGTACTTAACAAATATTAACGATCTCAGTATCCGAAAAAAGCTGGTATTTTCTTTTTTTATAGTCGTTTTTATTCCCATTATGATTACGGGCTATTATTTAACACACCAACTACGGCAAATCTCCATAAATGATGCGATGAAGCAAAGTTTAGATGATAATAAAAGGATTGCCAAACAGGCTAACTCTTTATTGCAAATTCCTATTAGTATATCAAGTCAATTATTAATAGATAACCAACTAGAGGAATTCGCTAACACAAAATATGAAAATAAATCTCAATATGTTTCCGCATTTCAGCAGTATAAGCGTTTCGACGAATATATGGATCTTTATGATTTTGTTTCTAATATTCGCTTTTATATGAATAACCCAACCATGATTGATAATTGGAGAGTCATCCAACCCGATGGAATAGAGCAAAAGAAACCATGGTATGCAGAAGCAGTCAAACATCGGGGCTATATTGGATGGTATTACGCTGAAGATTTCACAAAAAATAATCGAAAATATTTAACATTGGTAAGAAGAATTGACTTTCTGCATGACAATAACTATGGACTGCTGGTTTTAGATCTTGATCATTCCTACTTTAATACGATTCTCGATGAGTATACTTCTCCTACGATTATTATAAATGGAAGCGATATCATCACCGCTAGCAAAAATGACCTGATAGAAAACGACATAACCCCGCTGCCTTCTAAATTACTAAAGAATAATGGGACATTTGACTTAAAGGTTCATAATCATTCTTATAAACTTGTTATCTCCAGTTTAAAGCCAGAATCCAGTTACAATAATTTTAAAATCGTAACGATTGTTCCTGTTAAAACGATTACTAAAGTGGCCAATCAAGCAAGCATGCTTGCTTTTGTATTCATTTTAATCAGTAGTATTATTGCGATCATCTTAATCTACTTTTTTTCTAAATTCTTGTCCAATCGGATTTCCCGTTTAAGTATACAAATAAACGAGGTAACCAAAGGAAATCTTGATACCAAATTAGATTTGGCGGGTAATGATGAAATTGGTAAGCTTGCGAATCAATTCAATTTTATGATCGATAATATAAAGAATTTATTGAACGATATTAAGGAAGCTGAGGCTCTGAAAAATTTGCAGGTAATTAGGGAAAAAGAGATAAAGTTTAAAATGCTGGCCAGTCAAATTAACCCTCACTTTTTATATAATGTTTTAGAATCAATAAGGATGAAAGCGCTAATTAATGGGGACAAAGAGACAAGTGATATAGTAAAAAAACTTGGATACCTGATGCGCAGAAATTTAGAGGTCAGCAGCTCGGACGTACCGGTAAAGAGTGAATTTGAAATGGTTGAAAGTTACTTGGCCATCCAGAAGTTTAGATTTGGAAGCCGCCTATCCTATGATATCTATATGGACCCCTTAGCAAAAACAATCAATATCCCGCCGCTTTCTGTTCAGCCATTAGTGGAAAATGCACTGATTCATGGATTACGAAATAAAGAAAAAGATGGATTTGTTTCTTTAAAAGCTAGATTGATAAATAATGAATTACTTATTGAGGTGGTTGATAATGGACAAGGTATCAGCCAAGAAAAGCTGAAAGAGATTAAAGAAAGATTAAATGAGATGAATGATCTTGATGGAAAACATATTGGATTGAGTAATGTTCACCAAAGGCTTCTGCTCGCATATGGAGAAAATTATGGCATAAAGGTAGAATCTGAGCCAAACTTCGAGACAAGAGTATACTTCACTATACCTTTAGGGGGAATTAAGAGTGCATAATGTGTTAATTGTCGACGATGAACCAATGATTCGAGAAGGCTTACAGCTAATTATTCCTTGGGAAGAATATGGTTTTTACATTTTTGATACTGCCTCGAGTGGTACGGAAGCATTAGAAAAGTATAACCAATATCAAGAAAATATTGATCTGATGATCGTTGATATTCAAATGCCCGGAATAAATGGACTCAGATTAATTGAGGAAATCAGAAAAACAAATCAACATCTGCACTTTATAATACTCAGTGGGTTTGCTGACTTTAGTTATGCGAAAAAAGCGATGTCCTGGGGAGTGGAAGATTATATTCTTAAACCAATAAATGAGAATGAATTGGTAACCAGTTTAGAAAAAATAAAAAAAGCTCTCAATGAGGAGAAACAGAAACAATTGTTGTTGGAAAAAACTTTCCTGGCGCGAAAAGAACAACTGTTTTCCTTTTTATTAACAAAAAATGAGGCAGTTGATGATGATACTTTCCTAAGTGAGGCGACGAGTCTTGGCTTAGTTTGGGATTCCTATCAGTTGATCCTGCTTCAGGAATTACAGCAGAATAATTTATCGAAACAAGAAACCGATTTAGAAGAGTTCTTAAAAAACTATTTTGAGGATGACAACAGAGGTATTTCAATTATTTATACATCTACCATTTATATTCTGTTGAATAAACAAATAACCAAAAACAAGAATTTGAAGTTTCTGTATATTGAATTAATGGAATTGTTAAAGCCGTATGGAGATTTTTGCTTTATTGCAGGTTCAGAAGTCAATCAGCTACCCGAGATAAAAAAGTCATTAGATGCAGCTCAGGAATTGCTGAAGAGGAAATTTTTCTATACTGAGAATACACCCATCAGTCCTGATACCGACATTAACCCAAAGTTGACTTCGGTTCCGAATGTTCATACAAAGAATGAAAATGAACTGATCGATAAGCTTGTTTATGGATTAAAAATAGGCAACAAGGAAGTAGTTTTAAAAATGGTCGAACAGGATTTTCTTGCTTTTATGGAGAATAGGGAAACTGAAATTGCGATTAAAAAGAGATATATTCATTTAGTTTCCTCTGCTGTAACCAAGTTAATCAGCGCTGATTCAACCCTCTCTTGGCTAGAGGGAGAATATCCAAACCTTGTCGAGCAAATTTATCATTCCACAAGCTTTAATCAGCTTGAAGCCGGCATCATCAATTTCTTTTCTATGATTTTAAAAGAGATGAAAATGGATACAAAAGAGGTGCAAATTGAAAAATTATTTGCATTCATTCATGAAAACTATCACAAAAATATAAAATTGGAATTGCTTGCGGAGATATTTAATTATAGCAGCCCCTATTTGGGGAAATTAATTAAAAATACAACAGGTGAATCCTTTAACACCTATCTTGATCATGTGAGAATCCAAAAAGCAAAAGAACTTTTAAAGAAAAATACCAAAGTATACAAGGTTGCTGAACTTGTTGGATACACGAATGTAGATTACTTTTTTAGCAAGTTTAAAAAATATGTGGGGGTTTCTCCTTCGGCCTTTAAAAAAGAAAAAGAAAAAGGATTGGCTTGATAAGACGTTGTAGGTATAGCTCCAAAAAATTTTAAAATAGAATAAGAGAGCCAGGTATCGTTAAAAAGGTACCTGGTTTTTCTATTTATTACATGAGTTTTGGTTCGGGCAATCTATTATTCATAGAAAATAAAAATTAAACTTTAAAATCATTAAAAACTATATGAAAAGTGTCTTAATTTTTCAGGTTTTTATATTATTACGATTCCATTACTATAGTTACATAGACATGTAGGAGGTGAGGAAAATGAAAGCGCAACCAGTAAAAGCGCAAAATCCAATAGTTTTAAAAACGAATCATTCAATTTGGGCCCAGATCCTAAACAAAAAGTATTTAATTTTAATGTCATTTCCTTTTGTGATTTGGGTTTTTGTCTTTTCCTATATTCCGATCTGGGGATGGACAATGGCATTCCAAAATTATAAGCCTGGGTTGCCGTTTTCACAGCAAGAATGGGTGGGCTTGCTAAACTTTAAACAATTATTTCTTGACCATGACTTTTATCTAGTCATGCGAAATACTCTAGCGATGAGTATCATGGGGTTGGTTGTTGGTTTTATATGTCCGATTGTTCTTGCCGTTCTATTACATGAGTTAAAAAATCAAGTTTTCAAGCGGACAGTTCAGACAATTTCCTATTTACCCCACTTTGTTTCTTGGGTAGTTGTTTCGGGAATTGTCATCCAGCTGCTATCTCCAGAAGATGGAATTGTGAATCAAATTCTTGTAAACCTTCACATTATCGATAAGCCGATACAATTTATGGCAAAGGAGAATTGGTTCTGGCAGATTGTCACAGCTGCGGATGTTTGGAAAGAGATTGGTTGGAATACCATCATCTATTTAGCTGCTATAGCTGGAATTGATCCGCAGCTGTACGAAGCAGCCAAAGTAGATGGTGCTTCAAGATTTCGCCAAATTTGGCATATCACCATACCCGGAATTCGTACTACCATTACTATTCTATTAATATTATCGATTGGTAACTTAATTAATATTGGATTTGAAAAGCAAATGCTGCTAGGAAATCCTCTGGTTCAAAGTCATTCCAATGTGATTCAGCTTTACGCATTAAACTACGGTATTAGTTTAGGAAGATTTTCATATGGTACAGCGGTTGGTATTTTCAACTCGGTTGTTAGTATTATTTTACTGTTTACATCCAATGCGATTTTCAAAAAGACAACTGGCGAAAGTGTAATGTAAAGGGGGGGATTACCGTGGCGAAGAAGAGAAACTCCTTACCTACGAGTACCTCTGATCGAATCTTTGATACATGTAATATTATTTTCATGATTATTGTAGTTGTTGTTATGCTATACCCGTTTTTAAACGTTCTGGCGATCTCGTTTAATCAATCACAGGACACTGTTAAAGGCGGCATTACGATTTGGCCTCGTGCTTTTACTCTAGATAATTATAAAAAGATATTAGAATACGATACATTGTTAATCGGATTAAAGAATTCCGTTTTAAGAACAGTGCTTGGGACGGCTTTGGGAGTCTTTTGTGACTCCATGATCGCCTATACACTAAGCAGAAAAGATTATCGAGCCAGAAAATTCATTTCTACCTTTTTGGCAATGACTCTCTATTTCTCTGGCGGACTTGTACCAGGTTATATGCTCATTCGTGATCTTCATTTGATGAATACATTTTTAGTGTATATCATACCTGGAATGGTGAGCGTCTTTAACATTTTCATCATTCGCTCATTTATTGATGGATTGCCAATTTCACTGCAAGAATCTGCAAAGCTTGATGGTGCAAATGATTTTGTCATTTATTGGCGGGTCATCTTGCCGCTTTGTAAACCAGTTCTTGCAACGATTGCTCTTTTTATCGCTGTAGGCCAATGGAATTCGTGGTTCGATACGTACCTTTATAACTCCATGAATCCCAATTTAACCACCTTGCAATTTGAGTTAGTGAAAATTATGCAAAACACGAACTCCACCACGAATGTGAACGCGCAAACTGCAGAAAAACTAGCCAATATGGTAACACCGGAATCAATAAAGATGGCAGTTACAATTTTTGTTACGGTACCAGTATTACTTATTTATCCATTTTTGCAAAAGTATTTTATGCAAGGAATGATACTTGGTGCTGTAAAGGATTGATGAAGGCCAGTTTTTTGAAATCGTTTTATAAAAAAGGGAGGTTCAAGTATGAAAGTCAAAGGAAAAGTTTTAGGTTTAGCTGCGGCCGCCATGCTGTTACTTGGCACCACTGCCTGTAGCAGCGATACAAGCTCCAGTGCCCAAAAAGAAAAAACAAGTACTGGTCCAATTACACTATCTTATTTTAGTGCAGACCCTAACCCAACCTGGAACAACATGAAGGACGAGGTAGGGAAGGAAATTACGAAAAAAACCGGTGTTACATTAAAAGCATCTTTCCAAGTGGGAAATGATGACAAGGTTGGCTTAATCGCAGCGAGCGGTGAGTATCCTGATATCATTAGCCCCAAAGGATCTGCTGCCAAAATGGTGGATGCAGGTGCAATGGTTGATCTAAAACCATTAATCGAAAAATATGCTCCAAATCTCAAAAAAATGATTGGTGACAACTGGGGACGTTTAAAGTACAGCAATGAGGATCCAAAAGTTTATTTCATTCCAACTTATGATTCAGTTGGACAAACCTATTTTGATTCCGGCGGCGGTATGGAGCTTCAACATGCAGCTGTCAAGGAAGCTGGTTATCCAGAAATCAAGACGCTGCAGGATTATGAAAACGTTATCTCTTCCTATGTGAAAAAGCATCCAACAGTCGATGGAAAACCAACAATTGGTATGTCTTTGATTGGCAGTGACTGGCATTTCCTTATTACCGTAACCAATCCAGCCTTTGGTACGACTGGAAAACCGGATGATGGTGAATATTATATTGATCCAAAAACCTATAAAGCCACTTTCCATTCAAGACTTCCGGAAGAAAAAGAATACTTCAAATGGTTGAATCACATGAATGATATTGGTTTGCTAGATCCACAAAGTTTTGTACAAACCTATGACCAATACCAGGCAAAAATTGCTACTGGACGCATTGTTGGGTTAGCTGACCAATCATGGGATTATAGCAGTGCTGAAAACAGCTTAAAAGGTGCAGGCAAAGATGATCTAACATATGGTCACTATCCAGTTGTATTAAATGACCAGTATAAACGTGCTGATTTCCAAGATATTGGTTTCTCCGGCGGTTGGGGAGTTGGTATCACAACAAGCTGTAAGGACCCTGTTCGTGCGATAAGGTTCCTAGATTTCTTAGCGTCAGATGAAGGACAAATCCTGAATAACTGGGGTATTGAAGGCAAAGAATATAAAGTTGAAAATGGAAAACGTGTGATCCCCGCAGATGTTCAAACAGAAAAGACAAAGAACAATGCTGAGTTTACAAAGAAAACCGGTGTTGGCATGTATAACATGTCTATGAGATTCGGTGATGGTATGAAAGATTCGACTGAAAATTACTATACGACGAATTTCCCAGAGAACGTTGTGCAAAACTATTCTGCTTCTACAAAGGATGTATTAGCGCATTATAAGGCTACAACTTGGAAGGATTTATTCCCAGATAAAGACGAGTTCCCTGTTAAAGCATGGGGCGCAGCTTGGAGCATAAATGCATCTAGCAATACTGAATATGGAGCAATTTTCCAAAAAGCTGAAGACACTGCAAAAGCGTATATTTCAAAAGCAATTCTTGCAAAACCTGCTGATTTTGACAAGGAATGGGATGCTTATTTGAAAGCTCTTGACCAAATCGGCGTGAAGAAGATGGAAGATGAATATACAAAACTAGTTAAAGCTCGTGTTGATTTATGGAGCAGCAAATAATTTAAATCTTAATTGGAAAAAGGGCCTGAAAGTCACAATAAGGTCCTTTTTTCCTAAAAAAGCAAAAATTTGAACCAGAAGGGTGGGAAAAAGAGATGAAGCTAAACGGGAATTTATATAAGTACTGCGATTGGATTATGAAATTCGGTTATCTAAATTTATTGTGGATGTTGTTCACATTGACTGGCCTCATCATTTTTGGATTTGTACCGGCGACTATTTCTTTATTTACTATCATACGGGCCTGGATTAGAGGAGATTCAGATTTACCGATTTGGTCAACATTCTTAAAAGTATACAAGTCCGAGTTTGTTAAGTCGAATAAAGTGGGACTTGTCTATTTACTTGGAGGCTATATTTTATATATTGATGAAAGATTTTTAGTTCAATCACCAGGTAATCTTAATACGGTGATGGTTATTTTGCTGCTGATCGTTGCGTTGTTATTTTTCATTTCCTTTATGTACTTTTTCCCAACCTACGTACATTTTAAATTAAATCCACTTGCTTATATAAGGTATTCCATCATGATGGGCCTGTCACAATTTCCTTATACGACCATCATGGTTTCCGGGGTATGGTTCTCTTATATCCTTTTGCGTTATCTTCCTGGTGTCTTTCTATTTTTTGGCGGCAGTATCCTAAGCTATATTGTCATGTGGTCTGCCAATAAAGCTTTCGAAAAAGTCCAGGTTAAGGCTATGAAACTTCAAAAATTAAACACATTATAAATGAAAGAAGTGAAGATGGATGAATAAAACGTTGCTTTTTAGAGATGAGACCCAGCCTTTTGAGGATCGAATAAATAATCTAATAGAAGAGCTGACTTTAGATGAGAAAATCAGCTTGCTATCCACTTCAGGAAGTGCCATCCCCCGCCTTGGAATTGAAGAATATCATATAGGCGGTGAAGCGGCGCACGGAGTAGTGGACCGCTCGGGCGGGAAAACAACAGTCTTCCCCCAGCCCATTGGTTTGTCTAGTACCTGGAATAAAGAATTGCTGAGAAGAATCGGGGATGCTATTGGGGATGAAGCCCGTGTTTTTTACCAGCTCAATGATCGAAAGCACGGTTTAACTTTATGGGCACCTACCATTGATATGGAAAGGGATCCACGCTGGGGAAGGACAGAGGAAGCTTACGGTGAAGATCCGTACCTAACCGGGAAACTTTCAACGGAATTAATTCGCGGTATGCAGGGGGATCACCCTTTTTACGTAAAAATGGCAGCAGCACCGAAACACTTTTACGGAAATAACAATGAGTATGGTCGTGGACATATTTCAAATAGTATCGATCCTAGAAATCGTAACGAGTATTATTTGAAGGCATTTGAGCCGGCATTCAAAGAAGGCCACGCTCTATCATTAATGACGGCTTATAACGGAGTGAACGGCATTCCGTGTATGCAGATTCATGAAATTAGGAATGTCCTGAAAGATGAATGGGGTATGGATGGGTATGTTGTCAGTGATGGCGGGGCACTTACACTTAACGTAACAGAATACCATTATTATGATACACCTGCCGAAGCACTAGCGGATGCGTTGAAAAAGGGAATTGATTGTTTTGTAGATGACAAGGAGCTGGTGGAAAAGTCTGCTTACGAAGCATTGGAAAACAATTGGATATCAGAACAGGATATTACGGCAGCAATCAGAAATATATTGAGAGTAAGATTTCGCCTTGGCCATTTTGACCAGGATGTGTCACTCAATCCTTATCATGAAATCCCGGTTGAAAAAATGTGCAGTGAAGAACACGATGATCTTGCATTCGAAGCGACAAAAGAATCCATCGTGTTGTTAAAAAATGACCATGTTTTACCTCTCGATGAAAAGAAGATTCATAAAATTGCTGTTATTGGACCGAATGCAGATGAGGTTTACAAGGATTGGTATACAGGCTATGCACAGCAACTGGTGACCCCATTACAAGGTATTATCAATAGATTAAAAGATAAAGAGGTTGTATTTGTAAAAGGAAATGACGAAATCGCCTTAAAGTCTATTAAAGAAAATGCTTATTTATCTGTAAATGATGAAAATAGAGTAGTCGCAAGCAGTTCTACTATTGGGCAAAATGAAGTCTTTGAATTAGAAGAATGGGGCTGGGGCAGTAATGTCCTAAAAAGTGTGGCCCAGCAAAAGTATATCAGAAAAGCGGAAAAGGGGGCTTATTTTTCAGCTGATAAAAAGGAAGTATTTGATTGGTTTATTCGCGAGAAAGTCTCTTTCACCCCATTCAATCAAGGTACCCACTACCATTTATCAGCATGGGAAGGTGAACCATTAGCCGTTTCTGAAACAAAAGAACTGATTGCTTCTTCAAAAGCCGAGGAGTTTGAAAAAGTAGTCATTTCATCTGGAATTGATCGGGCAGTGGAAGCCGCACGGCAATCGGATGCAGCGGTTGTTGTTGTTGGAAATCATCCGATGCTTAATGGCCGTGAAACAGAAGACCGTCCGGATATCGTATTGCCAGAACACCAAGAAAAGCTGATTCAGGAGGTGTTTAAAGCGAATCCAAATACGATTGTTGTCATCGTCGGAAGCTATCCATTTGCCGTTAACTGGGCAAATGATCATATCCCTGCCATTCTATACACCTCACATGGTTCACAAAGGCTTGGTGATGGTATTGCCGCTATTCTTTTCGGAGACGAGGCACCATCTGGAAGATTAAGTATGACTTGGTATAAGGATGTTTCGCAGCTTCCATCCATCTTTGATTATGACATCATTAAAGGCAATCGAACTTACCTGTATACAGAGGGGGAAGTGCTTTACCCGTTTGGACATGGTTTAAGCTATGTACAATTTAACTATTCAGGTTTGGAAGCAGATACTGATACATTATCCCAAGTAAACTCGATCACCTTATCATTTAAGATTGAAAATTACAGTGATATAGAAGCTAGTGAGGTCGTTCAGTTATATGCGACGATAAAAGACTCTTCAGTAAAACGTCCATTGAAACAATTAGTTGATTTTGAAAAAATCAAGCTAAAACCTGGAGAAACAAGAAAGCTTTCCTTAACCGTGAAACCAGAACAGCTATCTTTTTGGGATGTGAGCCAGGAAAGCTATTGTTTAGAAAATGGCCAATGCATACTGTCTGTTGGAAGCTCCAGCCAGGATATTCGTTTAAGCACTGAAATCAGAATTAATGGTGAAACAGTACCGCCAAGAAATTTAACTCAGGTAACAAAAGCGGAAAACTATGATGACTATGAAAATGTGTTCCTCAATAAAGGGGATCACAACTGGAACTGTGTCACTAATAAAGCAAATGGTTGGATTTGCTTTAAAAATGTTGATTTAGGGGCAGGCAGCCGGCAGCTTGAGATACATGCAGCAACCGAGGGCGGCGCTGGAACAATTTCTGTTGTATTAGATGAGGTAAACGGTAAGAGCCTTGCCAATCTCAGAGTTGATTCTCACTATCCATTTGAATGGTTGGATGTTGAAGCACAACTTGAAGAGGTAAAAGGGATTCATGATGTCTATGTAAAATTTGAAGGCCCTATTTCTTTAAATAGTCTAAAAATGGTTTAAGGAGATTCTATGATAAATATTGCTCAAAATGTTCCATTAAGAGGTGCTATAAATCGTTCATATGCAAAAACTTGGGAAAATGCAATGGTAAGTGGAAATGGCCGCCAAGGAGTTATGGTCTTTGGCGATCCCTCCGATGAAACAATTATTGGCACGCATTGCCGATTATACCTTCCACAGGGTAACAATGATACCTTGCCCCATATGGCACCTTATCTGCCAACGGTAAGAAAGATCATTCAAAAGGAAGGGTATCAAAAGGCGATTAAATTTTTTTATGAAAAAAGTATTGATTTAGGCTATCGCGGCCTGCAAATGAGCGACCCGTCTCATCCGGGCTTTCAATTGCATATCCACTCACCATTAAAAGTGATTCGTGATTACTATAGAATGGAGAATTTTGAAACGGGTGAAATCGTTGTCAGCTTTGTTGATGAACAGAATATTCATCACGAGCGAAAAACATTTGTCTCGCGTTATGATAATGTGATTGTCCACACGGTTACAAACGGTGAGAATCGTGTGTCCTGCCTGCTTGAAGTGGAGGATTACGGGCAGCCGCTGATTGACCATCATCGGGATATACAGAAGAATTTTATCTTTTTAAATAATCTCTATCTTAAAGGCGATGGAAAAGGCTATAGGGCAGGTATTCGGATCCTTGCCCCAAATGGAAAGGTAAAAGTGGCAGACGGAAACATTCAAGTAGAAAATGCGGACAGTTTAACATTATTAATGAAAATCGTTCCTTTTCAGGGGGAAGCAGAATTTAGCAGTGAAACACTCAGAAACGATTTAAATACTATTGATGACTCTTACAAAGGATTATTAATCAAGCATAAGGCCATCCATACCGAAATCTTTAATCGCGTATCGCTAAATCTGGCAGACGATCAAGATCGAATGCGATCCATAGAAGATTTAGTACAGGAAGCAAAGGAAACGAATACGATTCCACTGGCATTGCTTGAAAAAATGTACGATGCAGGACGTTATGTTTTCATTTGCAGTTCTTGTGAACTATCTCCCAACTTGCAAGGGATATGGTCTGGGGATTTTCATCCAGCTTGGAGCGGTGATTATACGTTTGATACCAATGTCCAGTTATCAATCGCATCCGCCCTTTCATGTAATATGATGGAAGGCCTGCACGGCTTCATTCGAATGGTAAAAGAATTCTTGCCGGGATTTCGCGAGAATGCCGCCAGCTATTACGGATGCAGGGGAATCATGGCCTCCTGCCATTCGAGCACCACAGGAAGGCACTTTCATTGGAACGAAGAATGGCCGCTCATTTTATGGACATGCGGAGCAGGCTGGCTTGGTCACTGGTTTTATCAATATTATCAATATACCGGGGATAAAAAGTTTCTTTTGGAAGAAACCATTCCTTATTTAAGAGAATGTGCCTTATTCTACGAAGATTTCTTAATTGAAGATTCCAATGGTACTTACCGATTTACACCTTCTTATTCAGCGGAAAATGGCTGCGGCGATAATGCCACTCAGGATATAGCGGTTGCAAAAGAAGTTTTGACCAATTTGATTTCAGCTCATAAGGAGCTGGGGTTGGAATCTGATGAAATAAGCAAATGGGAAACGATGCTGTCCAAACTGCCTCCTTACTTAGTTAATAAAGAAGGAGCAATTCAAGAATGGTCGACTCCTGGTAAAGAAGAAAATTATAATCATCGGCATTTTTCCCATCTATATCCGATTTTTCAAAGTAATGAATTTTCCAGCAGCAGCAATCCTGTGTTATGGAACGCTTCTAAAATGGCTTTGGAAAAACGATTGGAAGCCTGGCTCAGGAACAAAGAGGGTGATACATCCTCTACACATGGCAGGATGCATGCCGCCCTATGTGCAACCAAATTCGGGATGAGCCAATTAGTCTATGAGATTTTGCAAATGATGGTTGTCAATGATTCGATGTATCCGACGATGGTTACTTCCCATTACAACAACCAAAATGTCTTTAATGTAGATGGAAATGGGGCAATCCCGCAAATTATCAATGAAATGCTTATTTATAGTAATAATGATAGTCAAATTACCCTTTTGGGAGCATTACCGGAACAGTTTTCGAAAGGAACACTCAAGGGGCTTCTATTGCCAAAGCAATTGCTGGTAAAAGAGCTAAAGTGGGATACGGAGAAGAGAGAAATTATGTTAGAAATTGAATCGGCTATTAAGCAGCAAGTTACGATTCAATCTCCGATATTTCCCAATCTCAAGATTACACATGACCGGAACTGTAAAGTAGTAAGTTCATTAGACTCCATTTGCATTGAATTAAAGCCGAAAGAAGCAGCTGATCTGTTATTGACCATTTAAATGAGGTGATGACCAATATGATAGAATCTCCCAAGGTACATAAAATTTTATACGGTGGAGATTACAACCCGGAACAGTGGCCAGAGGAGGTGTGGCAGGAGGATATGCACCTTCTTCCAAAAGCACATATTGATACCGTGACAATCAATGTGTTTAGCTGGGCCAAATTACAGCCTAGTGAAGAAGAATATGACTTTTCTGAACTTGACAAAATAATGGAGATGTTAAAGAAAAACCATTTTAAAGTTTGTTTGGCAACCTCGACCGCTGCACATCCGGCATGGATGGCGAAACGTTATCCGGATATATTGCGGGTTGATTTTGAGGGGAGAAAGCGAAAATTTGGCATGAGACACAACTCCTGTCCGAATAGTCCAACCTATAAAAAGTACTCTGTAAAGCTAGCTGGAGAACTTGCCAAGCGCTATAAGGATTTCGATCATATTGTGGCTTGGCATATTTCTAATGAGTATGGCGGAGAGTGCTATTGTGACAATTGCGGCAATGCCTTTCGGGGCTGGCTGAAAGAAAAATATAAAACAATCGACAATGTCAATAAAGCCTGGAATACAAGCTTTTGGGGACATACCTTTTATGATTGGGATGAGATTGTCCCTCCCAATAGCTTGAGCGAACATTTTGGCTATAATCGGACGACCTTCCAAGGAATTTCATTAGACTATGCAAGATTTAATTCTGATAGCTTACTAGAATGCTATAAAGACGAATACAAGGTAATAAAAGAAATAACACCACATATCCCGATCACGACCAATCTTATGGGCCTCTATAAACCGCTGGATTATCAAAAATGGGCTCCTTATCTTGATTTTATCTCATGGGATAACTATCCATCCAATGATGATCCATATAGCAGAACAGCGATGAGCCATGATTTAATGCGCGGATTAAAGCAAGGGATGCCTTTTGCGCTAATGGAGCAAACACCAAGTGTAACCAACTGGCTTCCATATAATGCCTTAAAACGGCCAGGTGTGATAAGGCTTTGGAGCTACCAGGCGGTTGCCCATGGTGCGGATACGGTCATGTTTTTCCAGATGCGACGTTCCATTGGTGCATGTGAAAAATACCACGGCGCTGTTATCGATCATGCAGGTCATGAAAATACCAGGGTATTCCGAGAGTGTGCCGAATTGGGACAGGAACTGGAGCTATTAGGAGATAAACTCCTTGGAAGCAGGGTCAAATCAGATATTGCCATTCTATTTGATTGGAATAATTGGTGGGCGATTGAATATTCTGCAGGGCCGAGTGCTGATTTAAAGTATCAATCACAAATTCACCACTATTACCAGGCATTGTTTAACGAAAATTACAATGTCGATTTAATCAGCGTGAATGATGACTTTGATCAATATAAACTTATCATTGCCCCGGCTCTTTACATGGTGAAAGAAGGCGTGGACCAAAAGTTAGAGAAGTTTGTGAAAAATGGCGGTACATTCCTGACCACTTTTTTTAGCGGCTATGTAGACGAACACGACCTTGTTCAGGTGGGCGGTTATCCAGGGAAACTAAGTGAGTTGTTAGGAATCTGGGTGGAAGAAACAGATGCTCTGCCAGTTGATCAGTGGAATGAAATTATCGAACAGGAACAGTCCTATAGCTGTAATTTATTATTTGACATTATCCATTTGAAAGGGGCAGAAGCCATTGCTTCTTATGGAAAAGATTTTTATGCGGGTACTCCTGTAGTTACGAAAAATACCTTTGGACAAGGTGCAGCGTGGTATGTCGGCTCTAATCCGGAAGAAAGATATTTATCCAAGTTACTTAAAACTATCTGCCATGATGCAGGCATTAAACCGATTTTGCCAGCAAGTGAAGGAATAGAAGTTTCAAGAAGGGTAAAAGGAGAAAGTCAATATACCTTTATATTAAATCATAATGACCTTCCTAAAAAATTGGTATTAGAGCAACCCTATCGCAATCTGCTTAATAACAAAGAGTACGCAAATGGTGAGGAAATTGTCCTGTCACCGAAAGATGTATTAATACTTGAGAATCTGTAAGGATTACTAAACTATTTTATAAAAATAGATTGCAATAAAAGGTGGAGATCAAGAGATGAAATTCAGTAATGGATGCTGGTTAAATAAAGAGGGATACCAATTCTTTCACCCTGCTGAGGTAAATGATACTAGATTAACAGATAACAAAGTGACCATTTATGCTCCTTGCCGAAAAATTAATCATCGTGGTGATACTTTAGACGGAGGAATGATCACAATAGAGTTATCCTCCCCAATAAACAATGTGATTAAAGTAAAAGCGTACCATCATAAGGGGACTCTAAATCTTGGACCTCATTTTGAAATCCATAAAGAAAATGTGGAAACTGTTATTGACACCCAAGAGAAGGTACTAACATTTGTTAGCGGAAATCTAAAAGCAAGCGTGAACAAAGAAGATTGGAAGTTATCCTTTCATCATAATAATGAATTATTAGCTCAATCTGAAGGGCGTTCGATGGCTTATATTTTAACAGAGGAAAATCAGCCTTTTATGCGCGAACAGCTTTCTCTTGATGTAGGTGAATTAATCTACGGATTGGGTGAACGCTTTACACCGTTTGTTAAAAATGGTCAAACAGTCGATGTATGGAACGAAGATGGAGGAACAGGCAGTGAACAAGCTTACAAAAACATACCTTTTTATGTAAGCAACAAAGGCTACGGGGTACTAGTGAATCATCCGGAAAAGGTTTCTTTTGAAGTCGGTTCAGAAAAAGTCTCTAAAGTCCAATTCAGTGTGGAAGGGGAATCCCTGGAATACTTTATTATTAATGGACCTACATTAAAAGAGGTTTTATCCAATTATACGAAACTTACGGGAAGGCCAAGTCTGCCGCCAGCATGGTCGTTTGGTTTATGGCTGAGTACTTCATTTACGACCAATTATGACGAAGAGACGGTTACCAGTTTTGTTGAAGGCATGGAACAAAGGGATATTCCAGTAGAAGTTTTCCATTTTGACTGCTTCTGGATGAAGGAGTTTGAGTGGTCTAACTTTAAATGGGATGACAGAATGTTTCCAGATCCAGAAGGCATTTTAAGAAGATTAAAGAACAGGGGCTTAAAAATCTGCGTTTGGATCAATCCATATATTGCGCAAAAGTCTGAGCTATTTGATGAAGGAATGGAAAAGGGTTATTTAGTAAAACGTTCTGATGGTAGCGTTTGGCAGTGGGATAGGTGGCAGGCAGGCATGGGCCTTGTTGATTTCACCAATCCGGATGCATGTAGATGGTTCCAGGAAAAGCTGGAAGTATTGCTCGATATGGGAGTAGATTGCTTTAAAACAGACTTTGGTGAAAGAATCCCAACAGATGTCGTGTACTTCGACCATTCCAATCCGCAAAAGATGCATAATTACTATACACATCTTTACAACAAGACTGTTTTTGAATTATTGGAACGGAAGTTTGGCAGAAAGGAAGCGGTAGTGTTTGCACGATCAGCCACTGTAGGCGGGCAGCAGTTCCCGGTTCATTGGGGCGGTGATAGCTGGTCCAATTATTACTCCATGGCAGAAACACTACGCGGCGGATTATCTTTCGCATTGTCCGGGTTCTCCTATTGGAGTCATGACATCAGCGGCTTTGAAGCAGGGGCTACACCGGATCTTTATAAGCGCTGGACCCAATTTGGGCTTCTTTCTTCACACAGCCGTTATCATGGAAGCGGTGAATACAAAGTTCCTTGGCTCTATGGTGAAGAAGCGGTCGAAGTGTCACGATATTTTACGAAGCTGAAGCTTCAATTAATGCCATACTTGTATAGAAATGCATGTGAGTCGGCACTATCAGGCATTCCTATGATGCGGCCGATGGTGTTGGAATTCCTGGAGGATACAACGTGTCATTATCTAGATCAGCAATATATGCTGGGTGACAGCTTGCTTGTGGCACCAATACTTAATGACCAGAGTCTTGCAAAATATTATCTTCCTGCCGGAAAATGGACCAATTTTATTACGAACCAGGTAGTAGAAGGTGGAAAGTGGATTCAAGAAGAGCATGGATATATGACTTTGCCTTTAATGGCTCGCGAAAACTCCATTATTGTAATGGGAGCTGAGGCCAATAGAGCCTCCTATGATTATACTGAAAATGTAACGCTTCATCTATTTGAATTACAAGAAGGCACGCCTGCTGCTGCAGATATTTACAATCATCAAGGAGAAAAGGCAGCTAGGGTGACGGCTGTAAAAGAGGGAAATCGTATTAAAGTAAACAGTGAAGGTTTAAGCGGACAATATAAGGTAGTATTGCGTAATATTTTTAATGTCCAAGATGTTTCTTCAGGTGAGACCACTCTTACAGCTGAAGGAATCATGATTACTGTGGATTGTGAAAGAGTTGAAATAGAAATATCATAAAAAAAACAGCCAAGATTTTTTCTTGGCTGTTTTTTTATGACTATTTGGAGAACTTGGGATTCGATCCTGTAATCTACTCCATCAATTAATAAAACCTCATTTACAAAACGGTTGAGCAGCTGTTGATCCATCTGCAAAATCCCCCGCTAACAGCTCTATCACAAAATCCTCAAAGGGTGTCTTCCCAGAGTTGTTTTGTAATTTATAAAGATGAAGAATTCTTTTAAAAATATTGGCTATACAGTTGTTATCCCCTCTGGAAATGACAGAAATCTAATTGTTTTTATATTATACGATAAGAAGTTCCTAGGAAATACATAAATTTGCATTGTTATAATCTTATAGATTATTTTATGAGTAATTAAAATAAGTTCCTTTCACCACCTGTGGTTTTGTCGAATACTTCGACTTTATTCGGGGAGTGACAGGCACTTACATTAATAAAAGGATATAAAACGATCTTGAGGAAGATGTGGGAAAGCTAATCGGTAGGGTATTTAATAAGGTGTACCCCAATGCAGAGATAACAGCCATTAATAAAATGGATTTTGTTCTCTGGGGGACCAAAGGTTAAATAAGAGAAATAATGTAATGCCTTATTCATTCTAGGTTTTGGTTAAATGTGGTATATACTAAAATTACTATTATATAATTAGGCAGGTGCTAGTTTTGAGCAAATATGTTGTTAACAATAACTCCATTGATACCATCATGGGATGGATTAAGGCGGGAGAAATTGCAATCCCAGAGATCCAAAGGCCATTTGTATGGGATGCAAGTAAAGTAAGGGATTTGATGGACTCTCTTTATCAAGGTTTTCCTATTGGGTATATAATCACATGGAGGAATCCGGATACAAAACTAAAAGACGGGACCACTTCCCATGGTAAAAAAATATTAATCGATGGTCAGCAAAGGATAACAGCTATGACCGCTGCTCTTCTTGGTGAAGAGGTGGTGGGATCAGATTATAAGAAAAAGAGAATCAAAATATCCTTTAATCCAAAGGAAGAAAAATTTGAGGTTTTCAATCCAGCTATCGAAAAAAATTCCGAGTGGGTAGGGGACATTTCGAGTTTTTTCAAAAATGGTTTTGATATGTTTGGATTCGTACATCAATACTGTTCGATTAATGAAATTAGTGATCAAAATAAAATTGGTCAGATTATCAACAGACTAGTCAATATTCGCTTCAGTAACATTGGAATAATTGAGTTATCCCATGAACTTGATATTGAAACAGTGACAGAGATATTTATCCGAATTAATTCTCAAGGAGTTGTTTTAAGTCAAGCGGACTTTGCGATGTCTAAAATAGCTGTAAATGAAATTTATAATGGGGTACTAATAAGAAAAACCATTGATTACTTTTGTCATTTAGCAAAAAATCCGGCAGATTTTTCAACAATACAAACTAATGATTCACAGTTCGCGAGTACGCATTATTTTGACAAAATTAAGTGGATTAAAGATCATCATGAATCTCTGTACATACCTGATTATTCTGATTTACTTCGTGTTGCTTTTACATCAAAATTCCTTCGTGGTAGATTATCAAACCTAGTTAGTTTACTTTCAGGAAGGGACTTTGAAACCCGTGAATATAAAGAAGTAATTGCAGAGCAAGCATTTGCCACCCTGGAAGAAGGAGTTTTAGCATTTGTAAATGAGACCAATTTTAAAAGGTATTTGATGATTGTAAAATCGGCTGGGATTATTAATAAGAGCCTCATTCGGTCACAGAATACATTAAACTTTGGCTATATTTTATATTTACTTCTGAGAGATAAAAAGGTTGATCAGGCTATTATCACTAAAACAGTTCGAAAATGGTTAGTACTTTCAATATTAACTGGCCGTTACTCTGGATCGCCAGAGTCCTGGTTTGAGTTTGATGTTCGACGTTTTAAAAGTGCTGTTGATGTAGAACAGTATGTTAAAAATGTTGAGGACGGAGAACTATCTGACGCGTTTTGGAATAATATTTTAGTTACCCGATTAAATACATCAGTTGCAAGCAGTCCTTATTTTAACCTGTTCCTTATGGCACAAATAAAAAGCAGTGATAAGGGGTTTCTTTCAAAAGAGGTGGAAGTAAGGCATCTCATCGAGGAACGTGGCGATATTCATCATATTTTCCCTAAGAAACACTTGCAAAGAAACGGCATTAATAATCGTGGCCAGTACAATCAGATTGCTAATTATGTATATACCCAGCAGGAGATTAATATAGCGATAAAGGATCAGTCCCCTGCAGAATACATGAAAAAAATGAAAGAGCAATGTAATACCAAAATAATAAAATTAGGCGAAATTGATGATTATACTCTTTTACAAGAAAACTTAAAAGAGAACTGCATTCCTGATGAAATTTATAACATGGATTTCAATCAGTATGAAGAATTTCTAGAATTAAGAAGAAAGTTAATGGCTATAAAAATTAAAGAATTCTATTTTGCTTTATAAAAATTATGTTGGTCAGTGGAGCTATTTCGAAATCATTCACAAGAACCACTGACATTTCCTCTTATTTGTATGAGTTCCTGTCACCACCCACAATTCCCCTTTCAAAGATTGAGGTAGGTAGACATACAAAAATCAAATCTAATCCGATTATAGATTGTTTAATTAAAGCTCTATTAAATAATCTTATTAAATGTAAGTGTGAAATAATCCCCATTTGCTTGACAGTTGGGGATTGTTTTTACGCTTACCAATATTCTTTAAACAAAGTCCATTAAACCGGGATAGTAATTGAATTTTTCCATGTACAATAAGGTTGCACTAACTATAAGTGAGCATTACAATTGAAGTATCAATTGGTAATGAATGGTGATTAAATGAGTAATTTTATTGATAATCTAAAAGTCTCTTTACATAAGGGGTTTATTGACCAAAGCACAAATAAAACCGGAATTTATAAGCCGAAGTTATTAGTGAATAATGCAAAAAAGGGCGAAAATGTTTTAAATACCTTACTTGATGAACTAGATAGCTGTGAATCCTTTATTTTTTCAGTAGCATTTATTACTGAGAGCGGCCTGGCAACTCTTAAATCCCATTTTCTTGACCTTAAACGAAAAGGGGTAAAAGGTCGTATTTTAACTTCAACTTTTCTGAATTTTAATCAGCCAATAGTCTTTAAGGAACTCATGAAAATTGAAAATGTTGAAGTTCGGACGACTGATTTAGAAGGGTTCCATTCTAAAGGATACATATTTAATCAAAGAAAACATTATTCTTTAATTGTGGGGAGTTCCAATTTAACAGCCCATGCATTAAAAGTGAATTACGAATGGAATGTTAAATTAACTTCGCATGAAAACGGGGAAATTGTTAATCATTTTAATAATCAATTTGAAGAGGTTTGGAACGAGGCCCTTCCTTTAAACGAAGAATGGATTCAAACGTATGAGAAGAGGTATACACCACTTGTTCACAGGAAAGCTTTAGACCAGGTGATAGAGTTACCGTCTCAATATAATATTAATTCTATCGAAGAGGCCCTGAAAATAAAGCCAAATAAAATGCAAGAAGCAGCATTGCAAGGAATCCAGGCGATTCGTGATTCAGGAGCAAATAAGGGTTTAATCATTTCTGCAACAGGAACTGGTAAAACATATTTGTCTGCGTTTGATGTGAGGCGGTTTAGCCCAAAACGGATGTTATTTATCGTACATAGAGAGCAAATACTGCAAAAGGCTAAAGAAGATTTTAAAAAGATACTTGGCGGAATAGATGCGGATTTTGGAATACTGTCAGGTACTAGTAAACAAACAAATGTAAAATATTTATTTGCCACGATTCAATCCATTTCGAAGGAAGAAACTTTGGCCCAGTTTGATTCAAAGGAATTTGACTATATTTTAATTGATGAAGTACATAAAGCTGGTGCTCAATCCTATCAGAAGGTTATTGATTATTTCAATCCAGACTTTTTAATGGGAATGACTGCTACTCCAGAACGTACAGATGATTTTAATATCTTTGAGCTTTTTGAGTATAACATTGCTTATGAAATTCGTTTGCAAGAAGCCCTGGAAGAAGATATGTTATGTCCATTCCATTATTTTGGGGTTACAGAATTAGAATATAATGGTGAGATAATTGATGAGACAGCGGTATTAGCTAAGCTTGTTACAGAGGAACGCGTAAATCATATTCTTGAAAAGATCCATTACTATGGCTTTTCAGGAGAAAAAGTAAAAGGGTTAATGTTCTGTAGTAGGAAAGATGAGGCAATGAAGTTAGCTGATGCTTTCAATGAGAAAGGACTACGAACAGTTGCTTTAGTCGGGGATCACAATCAGGATGAACGGGAACGTCGGGTAAAGCAACTCGAAGAGGGCCTATTAGATTATATCATTACTGTAGATATTTTTAATGAAGGAATCGACATTCCTAGTGTTAATCAGGTAGTCATGCTAAGACAAACCCAATCCAGTATCATTTTTATTCAACAACTTGGTCGGGGACTTCGTAAACATTCAACTAAGGATTTCGTTACGATCATTGATTTTATCGGAAACTATAAAAATAACTATTTAATACCTATTGCCCTATCCGGGGACAAATCACAGAACAAGGATAATATTCGTCGCTATATGAAGGATACAAGCTATATTAAAGGAGTATCTACGATTAATTTTGAGGAAATTGCCAAAAAGCAGATTTTTAAAGCGATTAACAACAGTAATTTAACAGCTTTAAAAGTTTTAAAAGAAGCATACGTTGAGTTGAAGAATCGGATTGGCAGAATTCCTTATTTATATGATTTTGTAACGAACCATTCCATTGACCCTGAAGTCATAGTTGATAAGTACACGAACTATTATCAATTTTTATTGAAACTAAAGGAAGAAGTACCGTTATTGACGAAGTATCAAAACAGTATTCTGACTATGCTTTCTACGGAGATCTTAAATGGCAAAAGGAAACAAGAGATTATTTTATTAGACCTTCTTTTAAAAAAAGAAACAGTAAAATATGATGATTTTATAGAGAAATTAATTCATTTTAATTGTCCAATTGACGAGGAGACCCTTTCCTCAGTGTTGCGCGTTTTTAGCTTGGAGTTTTTCACACAAAGTTATAAAGAAAAGTATGGAAATAAGCCAATTATTCTTTTACAAGATGATGGTACCTTTACATTTAATAATTTGGTTCGAGAAAGTTTATTGGATAATCCATATTTTAACTTTCTAGTAACTGATGTTGTAAAAAGCGCCAAGGAAAAATCTAAGTTATACCAATCTGAGGAACCTCTTAGCCTTTATCAGAAATATTCAAGAAAAGATGCATGTAAGCTTTTGAATTGGACTAATGATGAAAGTTCTACCGTTTATGGCTATAAAACAAAACACAGAACTTGTCCAATTTTTGTGACCTATCACAAAAACGAAGATGTTGAATCTAGTATAGATTATGTAGAAGAATTCCTAAGCCCTGAAGTCCTTAAGTGGTCAACAAGAAGTAACAGAACGCTAGAATCCAAAGAAGTGAAAACAATTATTGAATCCAAAGAAAGAGGGATTGACCTTCATATTTTTGTAAAGAAAGATAATGATGAAGGAACTGATTTTTATTATTTAGGAAAAGCAACCCCAGATAAAAATAATATCGAGCAAGCAATTATGGAAGATGGTAAGGGAAAAAAGTTACCAGTTGTTCATATGAACTTGGTAATGGAAAATCCAATTGAAAATAAACTTTACAACTACATTATTAATGGTACGAATGATTAAAGTATAGTCTTCTCATTTCGAGAAGACTATTTTTCTTGGATTAATTGTTGAACTGCTGGAACATCCGCCGGTGCCCACTTGAGCGACTCTAAGTTTTCTCTTTTTAACCAGATCAACTTTGAATGCTCACTTGGAGTTGGTGTTCCCTTTACTACTCTACATTTAATTGATATCAAATTGACAATAAATGTTTCGTATTCATGTGTGTTGTCATTAAAAACTTCATTAAATGTCTCAATCTTACAGCCCAACTCTTCATCAATTTCCCTTTTTAGCGCTGAATAAATGTCCTCATTTACTTCCACTTTCCCTCCTGGAAATTCCCACATATTTGGAATCGACATTTCGGGGGACCTTAAAGCACATAGAATTTCTTGCTGTTCGTTTTCAATGATCGCTGCGACTACTTTTACAAGTTTTTTCAATGGTAACCTCCTAGAAGCTGATTATTAGTAATACTATATCATTTTTGAAAAAAAGATTCTAAAAGGGAGTTTTTATAACTTAAATCTTAACGTTAAAATGGGGGCAGTTGGTGTTGGTTATTATGTGAATGGTTGAACAAAGGTGTAAAAAATCTAAAAAATGCTGCAAAAAAATCGTTTCATAAAAAAATGAAAAAGCTATTCCATTTTGGTAGCTTTTGGAATATAATACAAACTGTACTACGAATAATAGTACACTTAATACAGATTGGAGGCACCCGTTATGTTTGAGCTAGACATAAGGAGCCGGAAGCCGATATACGAACAGTTGGTAGAAAAAATGAAGGAGCTTATCATGAATGAAGTATTAAAACCTGATGAACAGCTGCCATCCGTAAGAACATTAGCCACAGAACTCACAATCAATCCGAATACGATCCAAAAGGCTTATCGAGAATTGGAAATCCAAGGATTTATCTATTCCATTAAAGGAAAAGGCAGCTTCGTTAATCCCAATAATCAAATAAAGGATGTAGAGAAAATAGAGGCTGTACGAAAGGATCTTGAAAAGTTAGTCGTAGAAGCTTTGTACCTGGGAATCCCAGCGAGTGACATCATCCAATTAATTCAAGACCTGGACAAAGCAAAAGGGGGAGGCGAAAGCAATGATTGAAATGAAAGGTGTCAGCAAAAAATTTGATCGGTTTATTGCACTGGAAAAAGTCAATTTATCCATTAACAAAGGCTCCATTTACGGACTGATCGGATCAAATGGTGCAGGGAAAACCACTTTAATTAAACTGTTGGCAGGAATTTATCGCCAGGATCAGGGAGAAGTAACAATTAATGGGGAAAGAGTATTTGAAAATATCAGTCTAAAGCAAAAAGTCTTTTACATACCAGACCAGCCCTACTTCTTCTCGCAATATACTGCAAAGCAAATGGCCCGTTTTTATAAAAGCTGTTACCCAACCTGGGAGGAGGAACGGTTCCGAAGCTTGGCCGAGTTATTTGAGCTGAATGTGAATAAAAAGATCCATACCTTCTCAAAGGGATGGCAGCGACAGATTGCCTTCATTCTCGCTCTTTCCTCCAATCCGGAGATCCTCATTTTGGATGAGCCATTGGATGGGCTTGACCCAGTTGTCAGGAAAAAGGTGAAAAACCTGTTGATTCATGATGTGGCCGAAAGAGATATGACCATTTTAATATCCTCACATAATCTTCGTGAGATTGAAGATATTTGTGATCATATCGGGATTATCCATAAAGGCACACTCTTAATCGAAAAAGAATTGGATGATCTGAAAGCTGATATTCATAAAATACAGGTTGCTTATAAAAATGGTACTCCTCCAGAAAAGCTTCTATTAAATCTTAATCCTCTTCATACAGAAAAGCGGGGAAGCGTGTACCTTTTCATTGTCAGAGGAGATGAAGATGAAATAGAGAGAAAAATCCTGCAAACAAACCCTGTCATTTTTGACTTGCTTCCTCTTACGCTTGAGGAGATCTTTATATATGAAATGGGGGATATCGGCTATGCTATCAAGAATGTCTTGGTTTAAAAAAGAATTACTGCTTCAAATTGGCCGTAGTACGGGCTGGGTTTCAATTGTTTACTTTCTAGCGTTGCTATTTATTTTGCCGATTCAATTATTAATGATCATCTCTGATGAAACCAAAAGTTATTATCCACAACCTAACAATCTGTTTCTTGTTAATTTTTCCTTTCAAATTGGGCTAATGGTTATTGTCCCAGTCATCTTGGCAGTATTCTTGTTTCGTTTTCTTCATGTGAAACAAGCAGCCGACCTGATGCATAGTATCCCTCTTAAAAGGGATAGGATTTTTCATCAATATGCGCTTACCGGGATGATATTTTTAATCCTGCCTATTGCCGTCATTACACTCATTATCCTTTTTATGCATAACATTCTAGACATCAGTGCCTTGTATAGTATAAAGGATATTTTCTACTGGGCGGGGACGACAATAATAATTACTTTGCTGTTATACTCAGCCGCTTTGTTTATTGCCATGATGACAGGAATGTCCATCGTTCAGGCAGTTCTAGCTTATGTTTTTCTCTTCTTCCCAATCGGGATTACGATGTTGGTATTTTTTAATTTAAAAATAGTACTCTATGGTTTTCCAGGGGATTATTTTCTCAATCGACAGCTTGAAAAATTGTCCCCCATTACCTATGCGGCTGTCCTCGATGGCAGGAAGTTTCGATGGAACGATGGGATTGTTTATATGATTTTAACGATCGTACTATATGGACTTTCACTGTTTTTCTATAAAAAAAGAAACCTCGAAGCAGCTTCCGAGGCGATTGCCTTTCCGAAATTACGTTCCGTTTTTAAATATGGGGTTACATTCTGTGTGATGCTTCTGGGTGGTTCCTATTTTCAAGAGGTTTCCTATCAAAGCTTTAGCTGGACCGTTTTCGGTTATGTGATCGGGGCTGTGATTGGCTATTTAGGAGCTGAAATGATCTTAAGAAAAACGTGGCGGGTTTTCGGACGTATAAAAGGCTTAATTGTTTATTTAGCCATAATCGCTGTCATGGGTATAGGCGTTCAAATTCTAGGAATCTATGAAAATAAAGTTCCTGAAGAAGAACAAATTAAAATCGTCCTGTTCTCCAATCAATTGGGTTTTTATGCAAAAGATGATATTTACAGAGAATACTATACGCCATTGCCGATGAAGGAAAAAGCAAATATTAAGGCCGTCCGCAGGCTTCACGAGCAGCTTCTTTCTGATAAAAAACTCAATCAGACAAAGAAAGAGCGCCAATCTGTGAATTTCTATATTCAATATGAATTGAAAAATGGGAGCAAAGTGACAAGGGAATACAGTGTAAATGAACGTCTTTATGAGGACTTTCTCAAACCCGTCTATGAATCGAAGGAATATAAGCAATCCACAAATGAGATTTTTAAACTAACCGAGAATAAAATTAAATCCCTGACGATGGGTGCTGGACCAGTTTCCAACGGAGTGACCTTGTCTAATTCTAACGATATAAAAGAAGTGATTGCAGCTTTAAGGAAAGATGTATTGGCAGAATCATATGAAGACAGCCGGTACTTTAAGGGCTCATCGATTGAAGTCTATCTAGGCAGTGACCGCTTTATGAGTCTTGAGTTTAAGCCAAACTATCAAAATTTAACTCAATGGCTAAAACAAAAAGAAATGCTGAAAGACGCCATGCCAAGCTCAGATGATGTCACTCATGTACTTGTAGCAAAAGAAGGCGGCATTGAAAATCCTGAAGATATCGAAAAAATTAAACGTGAAATTGAAAAAAGTAAAGAGGCCTTAGACGTAACCAATAAGGGTCAAATTGATCAAATGTTAAATAACGCAAGTATGAACTCGAATCACGAATACATGGCTGTCTTTTACTTCCGCACTGGCCATTATTATGAAGTCATGTTCTTTGATGAAAAGCATGCACCGGAGTTCATGAAGGATCATTTCAAATAGGATGGTGGAGAACCTGAGCACGATTGATTTTAACCAAGTCTATTCTGAGTACGCCAACGGTCTGCTCTATATTGCCTTCAGTTACACACATGACAGGCGTTGGGCAGAGGACATTGTTCAGGAAACATTTATAAAGGCATTTAAAAAAATAGATACAATCGAAGATACGAAAAAAGTAGGTGCCTGGCTGTCGATCATAACAGCCAGGACTGCGATCGATTTTTTGCGATCGGAAAAAAGAAATAGATGGATAACAGTTGACGCTGCTCAAATGGAACCTATCATGAATCATAAGAAAAATGGAATGGATACCGAGGAAATGGCAGGCATACGTTTTCTTCAAGAGGATGTGGGCAGGTCAATGGAAAGCCTATCAAAGGAGTTCCAAGAGGTGCTTACCCTTAAGGTGAATTATGATCTAAAGGAAAATGAAATCGCACGGCTGCTCGGTTTGAAGTCAACAACGGTCAAGACGCGGATATATCGGGCTAGAAAACAACTAAAACAGGTCTTTGCAAAAAAGGAAACAGTTTTAGATCTATATTGATCTCCAAATGGCAACCCGCTTACAGTAAGAATGGAATTAGAAACTGAAGTTCCTGCAAGTTTTTATACAGAGTTTACAAAAAAAGTGTAGTCTTCTCATTTTGAGAAGACTACTTTTCATTAATGAGTTGTTCAACTGCGGGAATATCAGCTGGGGTCCATTTAAGTGAATCAAGATTTTCTCTTTTTAACCAAATGAGTTTTGAATACTCAATCTTTGTTGGGGTACCTTCAACAACTCTACATTTGATTGAGATTAAATTGATAATAAACGTTTCGTATTCATGGGTATTGTCATTAAATACTTCTTTGTATGTCTCTATTTTACAACCTAACTCTTCAGTAATTTCTCTCTCTAATGCTGAGAAAATGTCTTCATTTGCTTCTACTTTCCCCACCAGGGAACTCCCACATATTTGGTATAGACATTTCAGGTGATCTTATAGCACATAGAATTTCTTGGTTTTCATTTTCAATAATCGCTGCCACTACTTTTACAAGCTTTTTCATGATGCCTCCTATTTGTAATTATTTATTAGTAATAATATCATCTTTATTTAAAAATTCTTGTTGAGAGAGTACTGAAGCACCAGATACTGATTGATACAAAAGTTAATCAAACGATTAATTGCATCGTTAAATCTCTTGGTACATATAAAGTGTCGGAAAACATTTCTAGTTGATAGCTTTTAACTCAATAATCTTCTTCTCATTGCAATCCCCTTCGACTTATGCTATGACTAGACTAGAATTTAAAGGATATAGGTGTGGTACGAATGAAGATAAAAGCATTGTTTGTGGCCCCGTATGCCGCTATGGAGAATTTAATAGAAGAGTGTCGGTATGAAGAGACTGAAATAGATCTTCACATTGAAATTGGAAATCTTCAGGAAGGCGTTGCTTTAGCAAAAAAGGCAGAAGCACAAGGATTTGACGTCATCATCAGTCGTGGTGGAACTGCCAAGTTGATTGGTGAAACGGTCGGCATTCCTGTTATCGATGTCCATATTTCTGGTTACGATATGCTTCGAGTCTTCACGCTTGCGAATGATCTTCCCAGGAAGAAGGCGATCGTAGGCTTCCCAACTATTACTCTCGGAGCAAAGGCGATTATAGACCTTTTGGATATTCCAATAGATATTTTCACGATTAATGATGAAAGTGAAACAGAGCCATTACTATCAAGGTTAAAGCATGAAGGGTATCAGCTCATCATAGGGGATGTCGTAACGTATGAAACAGCTTCAAGATTGGGGTTGCTAGGAATATTGCTTCAATCGGGAAGGGAAGCTATATTTGATTCATTTAAGGAAGCGAAAATGGTGGCAAGATGGATGCTGAATAATAAGCTGGAGATCGAACGATTAAAGGCTTTATTACATATTACTGCAAAAGACTTTATGCTTCTTTCACACAATGGCGATATTGTCTATGAACAATGGGCTACTTTCCAGTCAAGACCCATAAATGAAATTCCATTAATTATGGATACAAATCAGGATGAAGCTAGTGGGAAGGAAATCTCCTATATCAAAGATAATAATGGGGAAACATTAAAACTAATCAAAACGAAAATAATGACAACAGAATTCTCCTATCTTTTTTGTCAATTTTCTCATTTGAAGATTAATCCTGAATCAGAAGAAATTATGAAGGTCAATGTGCTCGCTCCCCCGCCAATTATTCACCATAGTAAAGCGATGAATTTATGTCTAAATATGATTGATCGCTGTCTTTCTCACACTCGTTTTATCTTAAATGGAAAAAGGGGTACCGAAAAGGAATTGATTGCTCAGTATATTCATTACCATAAAACACATGGGAACGGATTATTTGCTTCGATAAAAGCATTGGATTTACTAGATATCAATCTGGAAAAGGTAGATAAGGATATCAAAACCATCTATATTCATTCTATTGATCTTTTAGATGAGGCACTAAGAGATGAGCTTTGGAGAAAAATCGGGTCTATAAAAGTTAGAGGAATAACAATTATTATTGGAATGATCGAACTACAGCACTCTTGGGAAATATATAGTGATGATATCATTCGGATTTATATCCCTTCTTTGGCTGAACGGAAAGAGGATTTAAAGGAGCTTGTGACGTCGTTTATTCTTCATTTTAACCAAACATTAGGGACATCTGCCATTAAAATGAGAGAAGATGGGTTAGCATTATTGGCGGAGTATGATTGGCCAGGTAATGTAGGAGAATTAAAGGCAATATTAAAAGATGCCGTCCTCATGGAAAAGGGTTATGTCATTGAAAAAGGATTAGTTGAAAGTCTGTTAAAACAGAAAGGATCAGCAGATGTGGGAATTTCCACCGATTTCTTGATGGGGACCTTAGAAGACATCGAGAAGAGAATTATTGAAAAAGTGTTAGAAGAAGAGGAATTTAACCAAACAAAAGCAGCTAAACGCTTAAATATCAATCGCTCCACACTTTGGCGTAAGTTAAAAAGTTAATTTAATAACAGTTTAAAAATGCAACGGTTTCATTTCATCTAAATTTATTTGAAATAAAACTGTTGCATTTTTTGTCGAATGGAATTAAAATAATAAATGTAATCGATTTCAAGTGTTTTAACTGTTGAAAAATACAACATAAGGGGATATGATTAATATGAGAATTAAAGCAGCGATTGATAAAGTTCCAGGCGGTATGATGTTAATACCCTTACTTATTGGAGCGTTAATTCGTACATTTTTACCTGGAATTTTTGATTTACCAGAATTTAAAAGTTCTTTTACAGGGGGATTATTAACAGGAACTTCAGCTCTACTAGCAGCATTTTATATTTGTTTAGGTTCAACTATACGATTTCAAGCAACCGGTTACATCTTGAAAAAAGGGGTAAGCTTATGGGTTGGTAAAATTGGAACAACATTTCTCATCGCTTTACTGATTAAAGCCATTTTTCCAGATCAGAACCACTTATTCTTAGGGTTATCTGCTTTAGCAATTATAGCGGCATTTTCTGATACAAACGGTGGACTTTATATGGCACTTATGGGTCAGTTAGGAAAGAAAGCAGAGGATGTTGCAGCTTATTCCATTATGTCTCTTGAATCTGGTCCATTCTTTACGATGTTAATTCTTGGGGTTGCTGGATTAGCAAGTTTCCCACTGTTAGCATTTGTGTTTGCTATCCTTCCTTTATTACTTGGAATGATCCTCGGAAACCTTGATGAAAAAATGCGGGAATTCTTAAGTAAGGGACAAGACGTTATTATTCCATTGTTTTCTTTAGCCATCGGTGCTGGAATTAACTTAACTAATGTCGTGAAAGCTGGATTTTCTGGTGTCATCTTAGGTGTGGCGGTAGTCGTAGTTACAGGTATAGTCTTATTTATCATTGATCGCATCACAGGAGGAAACGGTGTAGCAGGTATTGCCGCTTCATCAACTGCTGGAAATGCTGCAGCTGTACCAATGGCTGTTGCGGCTGTTTATACCGGATATAGTGAGATTGCAGCTACAGCAACACTTCAAGTTACAGCAGCGGTTATTGTTACGGCCATTTTTACTCCGCTCCTTACAACTTGGTATGCAAAACGAGTGGAACAACGAAAAGCAACAGTATAACTGTGTGGAAAGAATTTAGTAATAAAGGAGTCGTAAATGATGCAACGTTTTTACATTATTGCGGATGATCTAACAGGGGCAAATGATGCAGGGGTGCAGTTATCGAAAATAGGGATATCCTCTACTGTGTTCTTTGATTATAAAGACTCCTCTTTACAATCAATAGAGGATGTCGCAATTATTGATACTGATAGTCGCGCGCTAAGTGAAGAAGCTGCATATGAAACGATTCAGAATGCCAGTTCTATCTTTCGGAAACAAGGGTATGAACAAGTATATAAAAAAATGGACTCAACATTACGAGGAAATGTAGCCGCCGAATTGGCGGCTCTTGTTTCCGTTTATCAGCCTGAAATAATTGTTGTTGCTCCAGCCTTTCCGAAAATGAATCGTCAAACAATTAATGGCTATCAATATGTGAACGGTGAACGTGTCTCGGAAACAGAATTTGGCAGGGATCCGAAAACGCCGGTAAAGGAAAGCTTTATTCCGGATCTATTAAAAAAATATGTAGACGATCGGATTTGTTTAATCGATCAATCTTTATTAAACTCCTCAAACGAGAATTTAACCAATAAAATTGTAGAGAATACAGGGCATGGCACCACTTGGTTTATATGTGACGCAGCAACAGATGATGACTTAAAGATGATTGCAGAGACATTTGGACAGTTTAATAAAAAAACCGTTTGGGCTGGATCAGCAGGATTGATTGAATATTTGCCGAATGCCTTACAACTAAAAAAAGCGGAAATAAATCAGCAAGAGGCACTAGGAATCGAACAAACATTAACCGTATCAGCTAGTCTATCATTGGTTACAAAACAGCAGCTTGAGATGGTAAAGATGATGCCCGATACTCATTTTGTAGAAATAGATCCTGTTAATTTAATTAAAAAAACCTATAGATTATCCGAAATTATCGATGAGTTTACAAAGGAATCCTACAAGAAACATTTTGTGCTTTTTGTGGATTCGTCGGTTGAAAATAGAGAAGCAACCAAACAGCTTGGAACTGAACTTTCTCTAGGTAATACACAAATTAGTGAAGCCATTTCCATGGAACTTGGCGTGATTGCTAAAGCCATTGTTCATTCAATGCCCACTATTAATGGATTAATTCTAACCGGCGGGGACACTGCAAAAGCTGTCTGTAACCAACTAAATATGAATCAAATGCAATTGTATACAGAAATAGAAGCGGGATTGCCTTTAGGGAAATTAGGTAATGCAACAAACGCTCAAAGGTACTGGACGGTTACGAAGGCCGGCGGTTTTGGAAATGAACATTCATTACTAAATGCTTTGAAATTTATGACAAGAGAGGATGTTTGAAATGGTTGAAATTAAACCAATTATTGGAATTACTATGGGGGACGGCGCAGGAGTAGGCCCTGAAATTATTTTGAAAAGCCTTCAAAATCAAGAAATATATGATATTTGTAATCCAATTGTCATTGGTGATACCAAGATTCTGAATCGCGCAAAAGGATTTGTTAATAGTGATTTAACGGTTGAAACCATCACTGATACTCAAATTGATGGTCTTACGTTTGAACGCGGAATCGTCTATTGTTTAGACCTTAATTTACTTAGCGAAGACTTACCTGTTGGACAAGTGTCCGCCGAGGCAGGACATGCTGCATTTGAATACTTAGCAAAAGCGATTGATTTAGCTAATAACCAAAAGATTGATGCCATTTGTACAGCTCCTTTAAATAAAGAAGCTTTGCACAAAGGGGGACATCGATATCCTGGACACACAGAAATTCTCGCTGATTTAACCAATACAAGTGAGTTTTCGATGATGCTTTCTGCGCCGAACTTAAAGGTTATTCATGTGACAACACATGTTGGTATTATTGATGCTGTTAAAATGATTAATCCAGAACGTGTCTACCGTGTGATCAAGTTAGCTCATGAAACACTTACTAAATCCGGAACTGAAAACCCAAGAATTGCTGTTTGTGGAATCAACCCGCATGCAGGTGAAAATGGCTTATTTGGTTACGGTGAGGAAGAAGAGAAGGTCATTCCTGGCGTCAATAAGGCGAAAGAAGAAGGAATTAACGTTGTGGGTCCTTTACCAGCAGATACATTATTTTTCCGAACTGTTCGCGGCGATTTTGACATCGTTGTCGCTATGTATCATGATCAAGGACACGGACCAGTTAAAGTATTAGGCTTAGATGCCGGCGTTAACATTACAGTTGGCTTACCAATTATTCGAACAAGTGTTGACCACGGAACAGCATTTGACATTGCCGGTAAGGGAATTGTCGAAGAAAAGAGCTTAATGGAGGCAATCCGCCAAGGTGTGGAACTTGCTCCGAAGAGACAATAGAATTCTCAGGAAGGATGCTGATTTAATAAGTTTGATTTCTTATTAAATCAGCATCCTTTTTATATGGCATCTCGGTTCAAATCAAATCGTTATGAGACAGGCTACTTTTTCGATAGGCTTTTAATGAGATCGCAGCTAGTAAAATAATCGAAATCAGTATATAGGCAATCCCACCTATCAATCCTAAAGATCGAGGTGAAAGATAATTTAGAGCAACCCCAGCTAAAAACATCGACAGCCCCAATATCGTATTTCCAATCGTTGCTAACAGCCCAAACATCATTCCCTGATTCTCTTCAGGAATTTCCTTCATCAGTACGGTATCAAAGCAGGCATTCCCTATTCCCGACACAAAGGCAACAAGGCAAAATAGAAGAATCGCAAAGACAACTAAATGGGTTCTACTTAATAAAAATAGGAATGTTCCCTCGAGCATTAAACAGACTAAACCCGTGACTAAGAAGTTTTTCCTAAGTCGATTGGCTATCGAATAGCTTAACGTTAACCCAATCCCTAAAGACCCATAAAAAAGACCGACACCGATATCTCCTAAATGATAAACATTAACAGCATAGACACTAATCAGGACATTATCAATTCCATTCATAAATGCAATCAAAATTTCGCAGATGAATAGGATTAGAACGGCAGCCGACATCAAAACAATCCTTTTGAATACAGCGAATAACGATTTCTTTTTTGATTCATTGTTTTCTGTAATTCGTTCATTTTCAGGGAACTTTATTGTAGAGATAATAGCTGCAGCACCTAAGAATGATGCTGCGTTGAGCCAAAAGGTTACATGGGGTCCAAAGATAAACGCCACGATTCCTCCCGAAAAGGCACCACCGATTAAGACGATCCCAATCAGTACTTGTTCCAAGCCATTCACTTTCAAAAGATGCTCCATGTTGACAATCCGAGGGATGGACGATTTTCTTGTGGGGCTATAGATGGCTTCACCAGCAGCTAGAAGGAAGGAGCTAATATAAACAATCCAAAGTTCCTCTTTACTGTGAACCCATAAAAAGGAAAGAGCAAATACAATTCGTATTAAATCAGTTGTTACTAATATGGCTTTCCTAGAGAACCGATCTGCCAGCCATCCCCCTATAGGAGCAAAAAAGGCAAAGGGAATTAATCGTATCGCTAAAGTCATTCCCACGGCTAAACCTGAACCCGTTATCTGTAAAACAAGTGCTAATACGGCAACTGAGCTAAAGCGATCTCCCATTCCATTCACAACTCCCGCTAGGAATAACCTCTGGTACTGTTTTTCTTTTCGTAAAATGATCATCACGGGCACCTTCTTTCATAGAAATCTAATTTTATAACCATCTAATTAGCTGAGCGAAAAAACCGAGCGCCGGAAGACGCTCGTTTAGCTCAACCACCATAACTCAACAGGGTTTAATTCATATTGATTATTTTCACGGTACATATACTGACACATAATAAGCTCACGCCGTAATGTCGCATAATCCTCATGAAATTGCTTTAAATATTCATTGATTTCTTTTTCAGGATACACTTTTCCAAATTCTAATCCTTTGACCATGTGCTCGAGTACCACCAGCTTTTTCTTTCGTTGGGCTGGGTAATTTTTTAGTTTTCCATCTTTGGTGAAGAAGTTATTAATAATAGCTGCCCGTTCCTCAGCGGTAACCGACATTTCCATACTTGCTTTTCCCCCTGTGCCAGCTGTTAGAATCGCCTTCGCACTGCTTTCTAATATTTTCGTATTAAGTGAAAAATAGATAGTGTTCTTATCACGCTTTTCCTTGATTAGTCCAACTTCTCTAAGCTTTGCCATATGGTGGGTAATCGTTGGCGGTTTAAGTCCAAGCTTTCCAGCAATCGCTTGGCCATGCAGTGGACCCTGTTGGAGCAGAGCAATAATACGAATTCGGGTAAGATCGCCTAAAGCTTTATGAAATTCCACAATTTTGTTTAATTGCATTCTTTATACACCTGCTTTAATAAATATCTAATTAGATAATAGTCGAATTACATATTTAAATCAATGGTTAATTATCTTAGTTGGATAAAATTGCATTACTTAATTAAAATGTAATTGGATCTCTTGGAAAGTAAAGAAACATTTCACTCAAAAAGGTTTAAGCAATACCATAGAAATTAATTCGAAATAGATCTTATTAAAGAAAGTGATGATTGAAGATGAGAGTAATAGGCATTGATTTATCAGGGCCGAGTAACCATAAGGATACTGTTCTGACTGTATTTGAAAAACAAGGCAGCCAATTAAAATTTGTGAAATGGATCAGTAACGTTGGTGACCAGGTGATCTTAAATGAAATTTTAGCTCAGAGTCAATCAGGTGAAGTTGTGGTGGGTATAGATGCCCCGTTATCCTACGAGGATGGGGGCGGGGACAGGCAAGGTGACCGTGAGCTTAGAAAGTTTATTGTCGGATTAGGAATGAAGCCAGGATCAATTATGCCGCCTACTCTAAATAGAATGGTGTATTTAACGCTAAGAGGAATAAAACTGTCAAGAGAAATCGAGAATCTTAACACTCCTTACCCTGTCTCCATTGTCGAAGTACATCCTGGGGCTGTAATGGGTTCAAGGCTGTCCAAAAATGAATTTGAGTTTGTGCTGAACTATAAACAAGTTCTGTCATCACGAATGTTTATTTGGGAATGGCTTAATCAGCAAGAACTAATAGGACTCCCTGTATTGGTCGAGGAACCAAGTCATTGGATTGATGCATGTGCTGCCGCATTAGGTGCTTGGCATTGGAAAGATCCCGCGTTAAAACCGAGCTGGTTATATAAAGCTTTGCCGCCGCTGCATCCCTACGATTATTGTTGCTAGTTTATAGAGGTTTGTAGCAGGCTGTTGTTTTGGCTGTTAAAGGAAGTAGCTGCTTGGAAAAGCTTCCAGTATCCAAAATCGCTATGAAATATTTCTTTCAAGCCAACACCTTCCATTTGACATTTTCAACTGTAAATATTAAAATTACAGTATAGAATCTGATAAATGAGTTAGAAGGTTAAATTTTTTTAATTGAACTGTAATTATTTTTATTACATTTTAAGGGTATGTAAAGTTAGATTGTGTAAAATTAAGCCATGTTTCATCCAACTCACATTGGGGTATCTAACTAACTGATATCTCACGTATACCAAATAATATGTAAGGAGTGTTTAACGAATGGTGACTCTTTATTCGACTCCAAGCTGTGGTTCTTGCCGAAAAGCAAAAGCGTGGCTCGAGGAACATCATATAGACTATATCGAAAGAAATATATTATCTAATCCCCTTACTGTCGATGAGATAAAATCGATTCTTCGCTTGACTGAAGAGGGAACGAGTGAAATTATTTCAACTAATTCGAAGACATTTCAGGAACTAAATATAAATATTGAATCTCTACCGCTTAATGACTTTTACAAATTAATCATGGAGCACCCGAAAATGTTGCGGCGTCCAATTATTCTGGACGAAAAAAGATTGCAGGTTGGATATAACGACGAAGAAATCCGAAGCTTTCTACCCCGTAAGCTTCGTACATTTTTGAATACCGAACTACAAAGAATAGCCAATTAGAGATTAAATAATAAAGGAGAAATGAGAAATGATTGAAGTATTCGTAACAGTTAATTATAAAGAAAGAAATTATCATACAAACGTCCTTGTGAAAAAGGAAATGGCCTGGGATAAAATTAAAAGGATTGCAGAAGAACAAGTTAAAAAGCAATGGAATGTTTAAATTTACCCTAGCTTAAAGGAGATATCTAGCTTTAATTAGCTAGATATTTGACAAGCTAATCTGGAACGGTTTAGTATTAATGATGCTAAAAATAATTGTACTATAGTTTTTATTTCTTAGGAGGGCAGGCCATGAATAGTGATTTTACACTAGCGATTCATAGTTTAACTTTTCTTGCGCTGCAGCCCGACCGGATGTCGACAAGTGATGCTATTTCAGCGAGTGCCTGTGTACACCCTGTGCGGATTCGTAAAGTGCTAAGTTTGTTAAAGAAAAATGGAATTATAAAATCAAAAGAAGGACCTGGCGGCGGATTTTTGTTTGCTCTGGAGCTAAATGAAGTTAATCTTTGGGATATTTATAAGATCACCTCTGAAGGAGCGCTGCAGCCGAAGTGTCCTGATTCAAATGAGCGATGTATTGTTGGTGCGAATATGCAAAGAGTTTTATTTTCTATATTCTTAGGTGCTGAAGAACATTTGGGTGAATATTTAAAGAACTATACATTGAAAGAAATTATCGATCTTGTCAATCACGAACAATAAGTGGATGAGACTGTTAGATGATCGCAGATTTCTTTTTACTTTAATTGTAATAAAAAAAGTTACAGATTAAATTATTATGTACAATAAACTAAACTAAGTAGGTGAAAAGAATGTTGTTACAAACAGGTGATTGGATTAAGGGAACATTACGCGATGGGGAACTAATCATGGGTTATATTGAATCACTTGATACTTCAGGAATCGTCAGGGTAAATGTTGTTACAAGTGACAATCATGAGGTCATTGGAAAAAAAGTTACGATGCTGGGTGAACGAGTGAAGAGGCTGCCTGTCTCTAATGTGTCAAACAAGGCACAAATTCAATTCCTAATCGACTTGGCTTTATCCACCGGGGATGAAGAATGGTTTATTGAGCTTACTTCGAAATTAAACGCAATGAAACAACTGCTGAATCAATGATAAAAAGAAATCTTCATATATAATGGAAAAAATCCGTAGGTCAACCAAATTGCTGGTTGACCTTTTTGTTTAGTCCTTTAATATTAAGTAAAAATTTAGTTAAATGAACCAGAATTAATTCATGGTAATTTTATTATATTCTGTCTTTGGAAATGCTAGTAAACGAGTGAATTAAGTTAGTATTATATTATAACTCCTATTAACTTGTTAAATAAGGTTATAAGTAGAGTGCTTATAGAAAATATTTACTTTTTATGGAATTTTTTAAAAAATATATTTTACTAAATATTGAATATTTTTAACTAAAATTATAAAATATAACTAAGTTTATTTTATGAAAGTAAAATGCTAAATAGAGGCTTGTAAACACCATGAATAGTAACATATTAACCCGAACAGTTTGAAGAAACTACGAGGTCACTGTCTATGTTGCAAGTATTGGAAAGGTGCACAAGAAATTAAATCGAGTACGTGCTATTAATATCATTAAATGAAATGGGGATTGTGAAAATGAGTGTATTAGTTCTTGGTGGAGCCGGTTATATTGGATCACATGCTGTTTATCAATTAATTGACCAAAATGTTGACGTTGTTGTTATTGATAACTTATTGACAGGTCATGAAGAAGCCATTCACCCAAAAGCGAAATTTTATAAAGGTGACATCCGTGATAAGGAGTTTTTGCAAAGCGTTTTCGAGAATGAAAAAATTGAAGGTGTCCTCCATTTTGCTGCAAGCTCGCTTGTTGGCGAATCAATGACCAACCCTATTAAATATTTTGATAACAATGTATACGGAACACAAGTTCTTTTGGAAGTTATGAAAGATTATGGAGTGAAAACAATCGTTTTTTCATCTAGTGCTGCAACGTATGGGGAACAAAAAAGTATGCCCATCACAGAAGAAACTCCCACAGTACCAACCAATGCTTATGGAGAAACAAAGTTAACAATGGAAAAGTTGATGAAGTGGTGTGACACTGCTTA
Organism: Neobacillus drentensis; assembly: GCF_021560175.1. Lineage (GTDB taxonomy): Bacteria > Bacillota > Bacilli > Bacillales > Cytobacillaceae > Neobacillus > Neobacillus drentensis_A. Next base: position 754,220 of record NZ_CP091110.1, read on the forward strand.
TGGAATTAAATATGTATCATTGCGTTACTTCAATGTGGCGGGAGCAAGAGAAACAGGAGAAATCGGTGAGGACCACGATCCTGAAACCCACCTCATTCCTGTTATTCTTCAAGTTGCTTTAGGAAAAAGAGAGTATATTTCTATTTTTGGCGATGATTACGATACGGAGGATGGAACCTGCATTCGTGATTATATTCATGTAGAGGATTTAATTGCAGCCCATTTATTAGCACTACGTTATTTACAAAATGGCGGGGACAGCGATATCTTTAACCTTGGAAGCAGTAAAGGTTTTTCTGTTAAAGAGATCGTGGAATCTGTGAGAGCTGTAACAGGTCATTCAATCCCCGCGAAAATCGAAGGCAGAAGAGCTGGTGACCCAAGTACATTAATCGCGTCCTCTGAAAAGGCGAAACAAAGCCTCGGTTGGAATCCTAAAAGAACTTCAATTGATAAGATTATTAAGGATGCATGGAATTGGCATCAGACAAAAATAAACGGATATGCAAAGTAGGGAGAGAAAACCATGAACGTATATAATTCATTAGACCTGCTGCTTCAATATGACGTGATAGTTAATTAAACTTCATTCTTTTTGCTGCTTTTTAGATGTGCCAATTTGGTAAATAACGGGTTTAAAGCGTGAATTCAAAGAGTTTACTCAAAAAGGTGAAATAAGAATAGCAATCCGAATGGAACAAGTAGATCCTTTTCTTCCTTATACATTAATACTAACCAATTAAAAGGGAGGCATTTTTATGAATGAGCAAGAAAAAGAGTTGCAGTATAAAACTTCTATTATTCTAGGAAAAGATACCAGCCACATGAAGTTAAATGAAATTATTGCAAGATTGGTTAATGTGATTGAAACAACCAAAAAACAAAAATAACAAAGTAGAATTTATTATAAGGAGCCTGAATGTGTTAGAACAAATAATTGTTATGGGTTTACATTCTAATAAAGCTGCTGAATTTGTGGAAAGAGCATCCTCCTTTGAATGCAAGGTATTTATCTTGAAAAAAAAGTCTAGGTGACCGGCGATGATAACAAAGGAAGAGACTCTTGATAATCTAAAAAAAGAATTGCTTCGAATTGGTACAACAAACCAAAGCGATTATGATTTGTTTAAAAGGAAGGGTCAAGTTTATAGTACTACCATTTGCCGCAGATTAAAACTTAGTTGGCCTAGGATTGTGGAACAAACCGGTCTGAAGGACTTGAAGAAAACTTAAATACTTAGCACTAAAATTTCTTAGGGCTTTGATTCAAATAACGTAAGCTTCTCAAACTAAAAATCACCTCGAAGTGATTGGATAGAGAAGCTTTTTTTTATGTTTATCTCCTATACACCCTCTATCTATAATTCAACATCTAATACAATAAGAAAATATTGTTCGAAAGCGATCTCTCTGTTATCATTAATGTAAATTAAGTAAAATTGAGTAAAGACTGAAAATTAATGGAGTAGATGATTAAAATGGTAACAATAAAGGATATTGCAAAAGAGGCCAGTGTTTCTATTGCCACGGTTTCAAGGGTTTTAAATGATGATCCACTTCTTTCTGTTTCAGATGAAACACGAAATAAAGTGTTGGAAGTAGTAAATAAATTAAATTATAAACCGTTAAGAAGAAAAAAGGAAAAAGTAATAAAGAATAAAGAGGCCTATAATATCGGCTTGGTTTTAACAAATGATGAATCCATTGATCCTTATTTCATGTCTATTAGGCAAGGTATTGAAAGTTTTTGTGATCAATATTCATTAAACATTAGCTCTGTTTTTAATGTAGGTAAGAGTGGTTTTTCCGCTGCGGCTATGGCTGGGCTTGAGGGTCTCATTATTCTTGGTGATGTAAATATAAATGAACTAAAGGAAGTTTATCGTAAAAATAATAATATTGTATTTGTGGATTTTTCACCGGAAGAACAAAATTGTGATGTAATTATCTCGGATTTCAAGGCGGCGACTTGTGAGGTTATGAACTATCTGCTTAGTGAGGGACATAATCAAATTGCGTATATCGGCGGAAAGGGGTTAATAAGGAGCATTCATAATAATGGGATGATGCTTGAGAAAGAAGATATTCGGAAAAGCACCTATGAAGCTATAATGAAGGAAAATGGACTTTATCAAGAGGAACACGTTCTTTTGGGGGAATTTGGCCCACAAAGCGGTTATACATTAATGAAACAATTAATGAGAAATGAATCAATTCCAACTTCGGTTGTCATTGCAAGTGATCCAATGGCGATTGGAGCCATTAGAGCGTTACAGGAAGCAGGTATTAAGGTTCCAGAAGATATTTCTGTTATTAGTTTTGATGATATAGAAGCTTCAGCCTTTTTAAATCCACCTCTTTCTACAGTGAAAGTCCAGACTGAAGAAATGGGAAAAACAGCCGTTAAACTTCTATATGATCGACTTAAAAATGGGAGAGAAATTCCATTAAAAGTCACTTTGCCGACCGAACTTGTCTTAAGAGAAAGTACAGGTCCTAAAATCTAATATGTTTTTTATTTAGTTGAAGAGGGAGTTGGATTTCAATAGGGATTCAATCTCTCGCAAGAGGATGGTTATTTGATTAGGTTAAAAGGAAGTAAATAAAATGATGTGTAAGACATTCTGAGGACCTTTTCTGAAGGGGTCCTCTTTTTTATTTTAGTAAAACCGATCTATTTTACTATAAATTTACATGTAATTATACGAATAACACTAGAAAAAGCACTTTAATATGAAGAAATATATGAAAAATTTCAAAATGTCTTGAATGTATGCGCTGTATTTGGTAAACTATTTTTAGTAAAAGAAATGTAAATTAACTATTTAAATAAATGTAATCGTTTTATTAAAAAGGTTAAGAGGAGATTTAAAATGAAAAATTTAAGTAGAAATTATTGGCTTTTTGGTGCATTCTTTTTTCTTTATTTCTTTATTTGGGCTGCTAGCACAATGTTTTTGTCTCTGTGGTTAACAAATGTAGGGGGATTAAGTGGGACAAAAACGGGGATTGTTTTCTCAGCTATATCGATCGCTGCTATCTGTTACCAGCCGTTCTTTGGAATAATTGCGGATAGGTTAGGATTGAAAAAGAATTTACTTTGGATCTTTATCTTTTTATTAGTATTTATTGGACCATTCTTTATTTATATATTTCCTCCGTTGTTAAAAACACATATTATTCTGGCGGTAATCATTGGCGGTGCTTATCTGGGGGCTATCTTTAATGGCGGAGTAGGAGTAATTGAAGCCTATATCGAGAAAGTTAGTCATGTAAATCATTTTGAATATGGCCGGGTTAGGGTGTTTGGAAATTTTGGTGCTGCAACTAGTACTTTTGTTACTGGTCATTTATTCAATACAAATCCAAATCTAATCTATTGGATTTGTACGGTTGCAGCCATTCTTTTAGCGGTTGTGTTTAGCTTTGCGAAAATGGGTGGAGAAAATTCGAAAATTGTTACAAATGAAAATGAATTAGCAGTACCTAAAGGTTCAACATTGGAGCTTTTTAAAAACAGGAAATTTTGGTTTTTTATGCTGTATGTAGTTGGAGTAGGCTGTGTTTATGAAGTATACGATCAACAATTTCCAGTATTTTTTACACACTTCTTTGCAACGCCGGAAAAAGGTACAGAGATTTTTGGAAATCTTGTAACTCTGCAGATCTTCCTGGAAGCGATTGTCATGATATCTGCACCATTTATTATCAATAAAGTAGGGGCGAAAAGTGCTCTTATCTATGCTGGTTTTATAATGTCTTTCAGAATTCTAGGTTCTAGTTTTGCTGAGGGGCCAGTTGCCATTAGTTTATTAAAATTAATGCATGCTGCTGAGGTACCTATTTTATTAGTAGCGGTATTTAAATATATTTCAGCGAATTTTGATATGAGATTATCAGCAACCATCTATCTAATTGGGTTCCAATTTTCAAAACAAGTAGGATCAATCTTTTTATCTACCATTGCAGGAAATATGTATGATACTGTAGGATTTGAAAGAGCCTACCAATTATTAGGTGCCGTAGCGTTGGTATTTACAATTGTCTCAATATTTACACTTTCTTCAAAGAATAAAGGTAAAATCCAAACTGTAAATGTCCAAAAAGCATCTTAGACCATAATGGGGAGCTTTTTATAAACGTAATTAAAGGGCATTTTTAAGAAACACAGAAAACCTTGCCGTTTTGGCAAGGTTTTTTATAGTCTTAATTTTATACAAACCGATTTCGACCTGACAACATACCAAAAACTGTAAGAACGACAGAGACGGTCGTTAGAGCAATAAGTGGAATGGTCCACACATGGGTCATATCAAACAAATAGCCGATAAGCAGAGGGCCTACTGCGGCTAGGATATAACCGGTTGATTGTGTCATTCCCGATAACTCTACAGCACGACTGGCGTTCCGAGAGCGAAGTCCAATATAACTTAGCGCCAATGGGAAATTCCCGCCTAGTGCAACCCCAATAAAGATAATACTAATAATTAAAATAGGATAGGATGATCCTAATAGTAACCCAGCATAACCAATAATAGACAACAACCCCAATAGTAATGCAATCCATACCTGGGAACGATAACGTCCTGCGATGACAGGGATAAAGAAACTAGCTGGCAGTCCGACTAGTTGGGTAATCGATAGCATCCAGCCAGCGGTTCCCATACTTAGTCCATGACTTTGGAGAATTTCAGGTAACCAAGAGATCGTTACATAAAATAAAAACGATTGAAAACCCATAAAGATGGCAATTTGCCAGGCAAGAGGCGATTGCCACATTTCCTTTGAACTTGATGGAGCTTTTTTGATTTCTTTATGATTCCCTTGATTAAATCTAACCAGATAGGTCCATAACAAAATCGCTATGACCGCTGGTATTCCCCATACAATCAGGGCTCCCTGCCAGCCAAGATTCAAATCTTTTGCGAGCGGAACACTTAATCCTGATGCTAATGATGCAATCAATCCCATTGAAGTAGAATACACACTTGTCATGAGACCGAATTTCTCTGGGAACTTATCCTTTACCACGGCAGGCAAAAGGACATTTCCTACTGCAATTCCTACCCCGATAAAAAGAGTGCCTGTGAAAAGAAAAAACGTCATGGGGATGGACCGAATCACGATACCGATCACAAGGGAGATTAAGCCAAGTAATAACGTCATTTCATTAGAAAAGCGGTTAGCCAGCCTTGGAACAATCGGTGACATGGCAGCAAAAACAAGTAATGGAAAACTCATTAATAAGCCAGCACTCCAATGGGCAAGGCCAACATCCTCTTGAATCATCCCTACTAAAGGGCCTACCGAGGTAATCGCCGGCCGCAGATTAAAGGCTACTAAAACAATCCCAGTAACCAATAAAAATATATATGTCGATTTCACGCGTGCAGTTGATTCATGTGGTAACTCCACTAATAAAACCCCTCTCTAAAAACAAACCTAAATTAGTATATCATAATTCATTTGAGATGGAGGCAGATGTTCGTTTTTAGTCTGCTAAATTCTTCATAAAATCCTGATACTCCGGCCAGTTTACAATCCGAGGCATTGCTACGTGCCGGTTATAGGATTGGTCTTTTAGATAAACTTTTACAGCTTCTTCTGAAAGAGTCTGTAAAATCGCTGGCTTATCATCGAAGTAAAAATCTAAGTGTAATTGCTTAATAATATTCACTTTTTCGTGATCCTTCATTCCCCAGAAAAACCGTTCATCATGGACAGGAAAACCTTGTTCCAATAACCATTTTTTCGTGCGTTCGCCATGCTCTTGGTAACGTGCCGTAATATAATAAATTTCATGACCCTGCTTTTCTAGCTCTTGCAGCAGTTCGACCGCTCCTGGAAAAGCAGGACAATCGGTGTAGTAAATTTCCTCTACCGTACTTTTCCACATCTTTGAGCCTTCTTCGGCTGTCATTCCGAATGGTTCATGAATCTCTACTTTTTTTAATGCCTTAAAAATTTCTAGTCCTATTTCTTGGCCTAATTTTTTATTATAAATATGGAAGGCATGCTCTCTTAAATTAATCAGCGTATCATCAATATCAAAACCAAATCTCATGTAAACTCCTCTTTCATATTGCTATTTTTTATCTTTTAGAAAAATTCCTTGTCCTATTTTAATTGTTGAAGAGCTCTTTGATTACCCGATGGGGTGGCGAATCCTCTGTTCGGGTAAATGAAACGTCTTTTCATTGCCTGGTGAGGAGGCGATTCCTCTGTTTGGGTAAATGAAATGTCTATTCATTGCCCGATGGGGTGGCGATTACCTCTGTTACGGTAAATGAAGAGCTTTTTCATTGCCCGATGAGGTGGCGATTAGCCCTGTTACGGTAAATGAAGAGCACTTTCATTGCCTGGTGAGGTGGTGATTAGCCCTGTTACGGTAAATGAAGAGCTCTTTCATTGCCCAGTGAGACGGATTTCTCCCTATTACAGTAAATGAAGAACACCTTCATAGCCCAGTTAGCTACAACATCCCCCGGTTACAGTAAATGAACTGCTCTTTCATCTAAAAAAAATGGATGGTGACCAGCACCGTCCATTTTTTAATATATCGGATATCCTGTAAATTTAAAATCCCGCCCAACTGGCGTAACGGTTAAATTGGATAACTCAACAGCATTGCCCATCTCAGCAATTCCTGCTCCTTCTAAAAAGGTAGGAGCAGACTGCCCGCCTACAAGCTTTGGAGCCATGTATAGGACCACTTTATCAATTAATTGTTTCTCAAAAAGAGCCGCATTGATCGTACCACCTGCTTCAATTAAGACAGAAGATACAAGCTTTTCCCCAAGCGTATTCATCACATCTGCCGGATCCACTTGACTTGAACCGCTTGTGACAAAAACGGAGATGCCGCGTTCCTCTAACTGTTTCCGTTTTTCATTATCGTAATTCTCACTAGTAAAAACCCAAGTCTCTGCCTGCTGATCGGTTACCACCTTTGCATTCAAAGGAATTCTGAGCTTTGAGTCCAAAATCACCCGAATCGGATTCCGGCCATTTGGAATTCTTGAGGTTAGTTCCGGATTGTCTTCCACTCCTGTATTGACCCCAACAAGAATCGCCATATTTTCACTTCTTAACTGATGGACATCTTGGCGGGCATCTGGAGCAGTAATCCATTTGCTGCTGGCCGTATAGGTAGCCGTTTTACCATCGAGAGTGGTGGCTGCTTTTAAGGTGACAAATGGTTTTTTCTCAATGATGAATTTATTAAATACTTCATTCATTTGACGGGATTCTTCCTCGCATACTCCAATCACCACTTCAATCCCGGCATCTTTAAGAATTTTCACACCGTTACCCGCGACAACAGGATTTGGATCCAACGTCGCGATGACGACTTTTTTAACTCCGGCCTCGACAAGTGCAACGGCACAAGGACCTGTCCGCCCATGATGGGAACAAGGTTCTAAGGTTACATAGATGGTCGCACCTTTAGCATGATCTCCTGCCATTCGAAGGGCATGGATTTCGGCATGTGGTTCGCCGGCTTTCATGTGAGCACCGACCCCGAAGATTCGATTGTCATTGACAATCACGGCGCCAACCAGCGGATTCGGATCGGTCTGGCCTTTCATGGCTTGGGCATTCTGTAATGCCAATTGCATATAAAATTCATCATTCATAAAACCCATATCCTCCTGCCATATCAGGATGATGCTCGTATCATCCTGTTTCTCAAAGCTTATCCAAGCTACTCTAAATGACCTGATTTATTAACTTTTGTCTTTAAGTATTTCTCATTATACTCAGAAACATCGCCCCATAATGGCGTTCTGCCGGAGAGCGGGGCACCTGCATTTTTTAAGGCTTTCAGTTTTTTTGGATTGTTTGTAATTAAGGTGACTGGCTTTGAGCGCAGTGCCTTTAATACCTCAATTGCGTCATCATAGTTTCTTGTATCATCCGCAAAACCTAAACCTTCATTCGCCTCAACTGTATCATATCCATTTTCTTGAAGAATATAGGCCATCGCTTTGCTAAATAAACCGATTCCTCTGCCTTCGTGGTTAGCTAGGTAAAACAACGCGCCTGCCCCATGCTCGACGATCATTTTCATGGATTGTCGTAACTGGAAGCCGCAATCACAGCGTTTGCTGCCAAAAATATCGCCAGTATGACAGATAGAATGCATCCGAATCAAGGCATCATCACCGTATTCAAAATCTCCGTATACAAGGACACTTGATTGTTGAAATTCCGCTAATTTAGCTGAAGATAAGTGCTGAATGACTTGTTGAAAATCTTCTGTTACATGGTCCGTCTTCAACCAGCTGTACCATTTAAACTCAATGGTTTCCCCATATAAATTAACAGGCAGCTTAATTGGGCCGACCAGATAAATGGCCTCTTCACCTTTATTAATTAATTTAATTTTATCTTCTAATAATGAAAGGACATCTGCCTTTAATTGAACTTGTTCCATGATCATTTCCCCAATCCCATGTTTTTATTATTTTTTAAACACCGTTTGACAGTGCAGGAATTTTAAAATTGTCTTGAAAGGTTTGTTCTTTTATCATTTGCTGACTTTGTAGTTTCTCTGAATCAGCACGCCGGGCGACTTCTAATTTTCTTAATTGTGCTGCACTTCGATCATTTTTGTCGAGTGCTTCCTCGATGACATCTGCTAAAGCATCCGCATCTAAAAGGGCACAATTGATTCCGAACGCACCGGTGGGACTCATTGTATGAGCAGCATCCCCCATGATCACAACCCCGTCCTTCGCCCATACCGGTGAATGACTGCTTTGTACTTTTAATAAAATAAAGTCGTTCCATGACTGAATATTTTGATGGACAGTTTCCGTTAGCTCTGGAAATGCCTCGATCACTTGCTCCATAAATGGGGCAAATGATTGCTTTTTCAAGATTGGATAGGAATCTTCTTCAATGTTCCAGCCAATCTGAATAAATCCGCCCTGCTGGGTAAACAATGCTAGCTGTTTACCGCCGACTAGGGCATTTTTAATGGTTGGCTCCCATCCTTCAGGGCTCGGAATTTTCGCCCAAAGCAAGTCATACCCATGTTTAATGGTTGAAAAAGGGATACCAGCAAGTCTTCTTACGGTCGAGAAACGGCCATCTGCGCCAACGACAATCTTACTTTTTATTGTTACTTCTTGATCGCCTTTTGTTGCTAAAAGGCCTGTAACCTCTCCATTATTATTAAAGCTTAAATCAGTCACTTTTGTCCCCATTAAGAGCTTATAATTCTGATAAGGTTCCGATTTGCGAATCAATACACTTAACAGATTCTTCTGTGGGACATGGATACCGACGTGCTCTTCTCCAGCTCCTGGTGTAACGGTTTTTATGACATGACCATGCTGCCAATATTCGATCCGTTCCATTAATAGCAGCCCAGCTTCTTGTACTTCATTATATAGATTATATTTTTTTAAAACACGTTCCCCGTCTTGATTGAGATGTTCGCCCCGAAATTCTTTGTCGATCCCTGTGTGACGTTCAAGAACGATGGTTGATATCCCTTTTTTCGCGAGCAAATATCCTAGTAGGGCGCCGCCTGGACCACCACCGACAATACAAACATCTGCTTCATGATTCATGTGTAAGGACCACCTTATTTAGTCTCGTATTATTTCTATTTATATTAACGTATCGGTAATGTACTAAAGCAATTGAACAAGAATGATAATGATAATGATGTTATGTTCCTTCGACTTAATAACTCACTTACTTTATGTAACTTATTATATTTTTGAAATTAAGTTATGTCAAATAATTTTATTACCTATTGTAATTTTATTGTGATTTGTAATATGATAATGATGAATAGGAGGGGAAACCATGAATCAACCTGAAATTTGTCCTCGATTCGAAAAAGCCATGGTGATGATGAGCCAACGCTGGACAGGTCTAGTGATTTATCAGCTGCTAACAGGGTCGAAACGCTTTTGCACACTAGAATCTTCTATGGGAATTAGTGGGAGGGTTCTTTCGGAGCGTCTAAAGGATTTAGAAAATCAAGGAATCGTTAAACGCGAGGTGTTCCCTGAGACACCAGTACGTATTGAATATTCCCTAACCGATAAAGGACTAGCCTTGGAGCCCATCATTAGAGAAATTGAGAAGTGGTCACAAGCCTGGCTGCCAATGGAATCGGAACAATAAAACAAAAAGTAGCTTTCGGATGGCGCAATGCCATCCGTTTTTTTTGTTTACATAGAAATCATATGCGATTAGGACAAGAACGGCAAGAGTGGGGTCGGCTAGTCCAAATGCAAGAAAGATTCGGTCTGGAGCGAGAGTTGAAGGGAGGTCTAGTCTAAATGAAGGAAAGATTCCAACACTACCACAAGAACCCCAAAAAATTTCGAATCATCTATTTCAAATCGTAATCACAACTTTTCCTTGCGCATGTCCTTCATCAAAATACCTAAAGGCATCCCTCACTTCGCTCAACTTATAACATCTATCAATAACTGGCTTTACCTTGCCAGCTTCAACAAGCTCTTTCATATAGATCAAATCCTCTTGGTTCGCCCTTTGTAAAAAGCTGCCCATTTTCTTACTTCCAGTCATAGAAATCCAAGGTCCAAGGGCAAGGGCTTGAAACATTTGAGAACCGGAACCGCCGACATGAACAAACATACCATTGGGCTTCAAAGCACGCTTATAAGCAGAAAGTGGAAGACCTCCGTTAACACCAAGAATCAGGTCAAAACGCTCTGTTTTTTCAGTAAAGCTCTCTTTGGTATAGTCAAGACAACGATCTGCCCCAATTGACTCCAGAATAGCTAAATTTCTCGGACTGCACACACCCGTTACCTCAGCACCAAGTGCTTTCGCAATCTGTACAGCAAACGTTCCGACACCGCCAGAGGCACCATTAATCAGTACCTTCTGACCGGACTGAAGTTTGCCTTTATCTCGCAGACTCTGCAACGCTGTAACCCCCGCCATTGGTACTGCGGCAGCCTCTTCAAAGGATAAATTACCAGGTTTTAATGCTAAGGCATTTTCAGGAACAGATACATATTCGGCAAATCCAGCCCACCCGCATCCGGAAAGGTCACCAAACACTTCATCTCCTGATTGAAATTGCTTTACCTCTTTGCCAACAGCTTCAACCTGACCCGCAATATCACCTCCAGGAATCGTGTATTTTGGTTTCAATAGACCAAAGGCAAATCGGGCTAAGAACGGTTCACCTTTTAAAAGAACCAAGTTTCCATAATTCAAGGATGCTGCCTGAATTTTTACTAGTACTTGATTCTCCTTAGGCTCAGGTTTTTCCACTTCTTTTAATTGAAGAACATCTGGCGGGCCATATCTGTCATAAACAATAGCTTTCATCGTTTCTCCTCCTAAATTCCTATGAATGTTTAGCTAAACTCTTCAATATCTAATAATTATCGTTAAAGGAACTATAAAAGAACTACTATTAGATTTTTCCTCACTCTGAAGAAGGGTGGAGAAGAAACGCAGCGAATTAAATAAGTGACCTAATATTTGAGGTGTCAAGTTATGCTGACACCAAGTATAAATCACTCTTAAAAGTACGAGGATATAAGGATATGAACAGAAAATGAGGGATATGAAGTGAGGAATCTTACAAAATTCACTATAAAAACGCCAGCAAATGAAGTATTTGAAGCCTTCGTAGATCCATCCAAAATCGGTAACTTTTGGTTCTCATCGAGTTCGGAAAGGTGGGAACAAGGTAAGATCATTACTGTGAAGTATAAAGAGTACAATGCCCAATTGGAAATAGCCGTGTTGGAAATTCAAACCAATAAGAAGATCGTATTCCAGTGGGGGGCCAATGGAGAAGGGCACGTTGTCACAATTACTTTAAAAGAGGTGGAACCCTCAAATACGATCATTGAAATTGTGGAAGAGGGGTTCCATGAAAACGATGCCGATTTCGTCAATCAACTATTAGATAATAAAGAAGGCTGGGTCTTTATGTTAAGCTGCTTAAAAGGGTACCTGGAATATGGGGTTACTGGATTAAGAGGCGGGTTAGTGAAAGAGTAATATGGGTGATAATAGAAGGGGAAGTCTTGAAAAAGGTTTCCCTTCTTTAGTCATGCTCGTTTTTATTCTCCAATCCAAAACTACCCCAGATTTCTCTACAGACCAATAATGGCTGTTTTATGTCGTTATATTTAATAAACCAATACATACAGGCTATTTTTACGATGACTTGTATGTATTGGTTTATTTCTGTGTTAAAAGCGCCCATGTTTTGCTTTCCTTATTCTTTATATCCCATGACCCGAATCCTTTTATAATCACCAATCCAGCTGCCGTCCTTAAACAGAACCTCTTTTAAATTGGTTTCCACCTTTGCGATCAGGCAGTCCTTTTTACTTTCAGGAACGCCTGCTAACATGCCGCCACAGAACATATCGATCCAGTTTTTAATGGCAGATTTCCCCTCTAATGGAGTTGGCCGGTCAAAGTGATGTGCAAAAGTTACTCTGAACCCGGCTTGTTCCATTAAGGACGAGTATTCAGCAATACTTGGAAAAAACCAAGGAAAACTTTCTAGGTCAAAAGTGAAACCTTCTGCCTCAATTTGATGAATCACTCCATCCGATATAGCCTGAACGTTACCCTTGCCGCCAAATTCAGCCACAAATCTTCCGCCTTGTTTTAAGCTATTATAAATACAAGTTAGTGCTGGTTGTGGTTGTTTGATCCAATGAAGTGCAGCGTTGGAAAATACAGCATCAAATTCATGTTGAAATGCTAACTCTGTTGCATCTTGAACGAGGAACTCTAAGATGGGTATTTACTTCTGGCTTGCTCAATCATTTTCGCGGATTTATCCACTCCGGTAATCTCTGCACCAAAACCAGCTAACTTTCTTGCTAAATCACCTGTTCCACAGCCAAGATCAAGGATTTTTTCTCCCTTTCTCGGAGCTAATAACTCAATTAAACTTTCTCCAAACATCGATACAAATGAATGTTTAGAATCGTATAAATTGGCATTCCATGAGTCCATTATTTTTTCCATCTAAATCGCTCCTTTAAAATGAACTGTATATTCCTTTGATTCGATTATAATGGAGTAGTTAAATAATGGATATTAACAAAAAATAAAGAATTTAATAACGAACTGTTATTGATCGTCTGAAGAGCTTTTTCTGACTTGATTCAGTTTGCAATTACTAAACAAATTAGTTTCTAAAAACACAAAGCACCGCAGGAGCGCGGTGCCATAAGTAACTATTATATTCTTAATCTTTGTCGACATCTGCTGTTAGCGATGTGCCGGCAGGTCTCTCGCCATTCTGTAAATCAGCAATGGTCAGGCCGAAATTCATTTCTAAATGGGGGTAATCTTTAAAGCCCTTCCAGTCACCGCCCCAGTCAAATCCTAAAGCCTTTGCCATTTGAACGACTTCAGTCCAGTCTGCCACTCCATTTTCATTTCGATCATATTGCCTATCCCAAAGTACATCACCTGAAGGGGTCTCTAATGCAAAGTCAATCGCTAGCCCAAAATTATGATAGGACTCTCCTCCTTTAGCGTTTGTAACAATATTCCCCCCGGTTGAACGGCCTTGTTGATAAAGTTTGTCTTGATCCCCCGCACTACGAAAACCATCTGTAATCACGACTTCAATTCCTTTTTTAGCGGCTTGCTGGATTAATTGATCGCTCCGTTCTTTTACAACTGGATTAAGTTCTGTAGGTAAGGGTACCGACTGATTTTTTTTCAAGTCCGTAGAGGATTTAGAATCCAAATAGAATAGGATGAAGACCAGAACTAGAGTGATAGTAAACAATACACTTCCTATCCGTTTTAGCTTCAAAATGACTAGTCCTTTCATAAAAGTTATTTCATTATAATAAGATGAGAATCATCTAAGTGTTGTTTCCTATATTTCGGTTCACTTTAGGATAACGTTGGTTCCTTTATTATAGCTTAAAAAATGATAGAAATAAGTAATTTAGGGGGATTATGCGGAAATATACAAAGAACACGCGGATAAATGTCGAAATAACGCAGTAACAATTAGAAATCCCACGAAAGAAACCAATCCTTAGTGGAATATTAGATTGATAGTCGGAATTTCTAGAAAGAAAATCGTCATGGAATAAGTTATGTTTGCTTAGGGACTTAAATAGGAAGACTGGCAAGAAAAGGGGTATAATAGACGCTATAAAATTGTCGTAATTTTTGAGAAAAAGGGCGTGAATTTGATTTTGCTTTCATCAGGTGATTCACTTTTTAAACAGCCGGCTTTTAGGAACTATTGGGTATCAAGGATTTTAGCATCGACCTCATTCCAAATGCTGTCCGTTGCAATCGGATGGCAAATGTATGATTTGACTCATGATGCTTTCAGTTTAGGATTAGTCGGACTTGCTCAGTTCATACCGATGGTACTACTAACATTTGTTGTTGGTCAGATTGCCGACAACTATGACCGTCGAAAAATAGTTTTCATCTGCCTAACGATTGAAGCTGTTATTGCTGGATTGCTTCTATATGGAAATATTGGCGGCTGGCTAGGTCGTGAAGCGATATTGGCGGCAGCTGCTGTTCTTGGGGCTTGTCGAGCGTTTGAAGGTCCCACCTCAGCTGCGTTATTGCCGCAATTGGTGCCCAAAAAAATCCTGCAGCAAGCCATTTCATTAAGTACTACTGCTGGACAGACATCCCAAATCTTAGGCCCCATGATCGGTGGTTTACTTTTTTCATTAGGGGCTTCCTATGTTTACAGTACGGCAACAGTTGCGTTGCTTGTGGGAGCTGTTCTTACATATATGATTCGTGCTGAACATGAATTCATCCGAAAATCTGAGCCGGTTTCATTACGGTCCATTTTCTTAGGATTGGAATTTATCTATCGTCATCCGGTTATCTTAGGGACGATCTCGCTTGACTTGTTTGCCGTCCTGCTAGGCGGAGCTACCGCGCTTTTACCGATTTATGCACAGGACATTTTGCATACAGGTCCATGGGGATTGGGATTAATGCGGACTGCTCCGGCAGTTGGTGCGTTAGTAGTGTCGCTTGTGCTTGCCTATTATCCGCTTAAAAATAATATCGGTTTAAAGCTGTTTGGAGCACTTGCAGTGTTTGGTTTGGCAACGATGCTTTTTGCTCTTTCAAGCAACTTAATCGTTTCGTTGTTTGCGTTACTGCTGATTGGTGGTTCGGATGTCATCAGTGTGGTGATAAGATCCTCACTGGTACAGCTGCAAACACCAGATGAAATGCGAGGCCGCGTGAATGCGGTAAACTCGCTATTTATTGGGACGTCTAATCAACTTGGTGAGTTTGAATCAGGAACCTTAGCGGGTCTGATTGGAACAGTACCTGCGGCTTTTATTGGTGGAGTTGGAACGATTATTGTTGCGGGATTATGGATGTATTTGTTCCCTTCGTTGAGAAAGATTCGATCATTATCAGAGAGTTAACACTTTTAGGATAGATGTGATTTTATAACGGTTTCCGTTTCATATCCACATTAGACAGGCAATAGTAAAGATTAACTAATTGCATCGCATTTGCGGTGCTTTTTGTTTAAGTGCTAAAATGATGAGCTGTCAATTTTAAATTTTAGGAAGAGGATTCGTTATAGGGGATCTTCATTTACCGTAACGGGTCAAAATTCACCTCACTGGGCAATGAAAGGATCTTCATTTACCGTAACAGGTCAAAATTTACCTCATCGGGCAAAGAAAGGGAACTTCATTTACCAAAACAGGTCAAAATTCACCTCACGGGGCAATGAAAGGGAACTTCATTTACCGAAACAGGTCAAAATTCACCTCACGGGGCAATGAAAGGGCTCTTCATTTACCATAACAAGGCAAAATTCACTCCACCGGGCAATGAAAGGGCTCTTCATTTACCGTAACAGGTCAAAATTTACCTCATCGGGCAAAGAAAGGGAACTTCATTTACCGAAACAGGTCAAAATTCACCTCACAGGGCAAAGAAAGGGAACTTCATTTACCGTAACAAGGCAAAATTCACTCCACCGGGCAAAGAAAGGGAACTTCATTTACCGTAACAGGGCAAAATTCATCTCATCGGGCAATGAAATAATGGCACAATTTTTCTCATAATAAAAGACCTATCATCAGTAGCTTCCATATGATAGAGTTACCTAATAATAACTAAGTTAAGGGTGATAGTATGAGTAAAGGGCTTAAAATTGAATCTCCCAAAATAGCAACAAACTTAAGTACGGCTCAATTCCATGATGTTTATAATGAAGAAGATCCGCAATTAATCAACTGTATGGTGACAGGTTCTCGAGCAGATGAGGTTGAAATTAATAAACTGATACTTTCGGGAGTTGTCTTTAAAAATGTAACGTTCCTTAATGCTAAGCTGCATAGGATTGATATGACAGATGTAGTCTTTGAAAACTGTGATCTCTCCAATGTTAGATTCAGTGAAGGAATCATCCATCGCGTCTCCTTTAAGGATTGCAAATTAATGGGAGTGGATTTTTCTGACGCTAATCTGGGAAATGTAACGTTTGACAATTGTTTGGCTAATTTCAGTGAGTTTGTTGAATCTAGTTTAAAACAGGTGGCCTTTCAGCAAAGCTCCTTACAGAGTGCCAACTTTTATGATAGCAAACTTACTAAAGTGAAAGTGACTGAATGCGACCTTAATGATGCTCATTTTGAACAAACATTGTTGAAAGGGATTGACATTAGTACCTGTCGATTTGAAAAATTAAATGTGTCGATTGAGAGTCTGGCTGGGTGTGAAGTCTCACCGGAACAGGCAATCGGATTTGCTTCTTTGATGGGATTAAAGGTAAAACAATAAGCTTTTTAGAACGATGCATCCATAATACGGAGCATCGTTTTTTTTTTGCAGTTTTTTTGATTGTAATAATAATTTTTTCATTGAGAATTAAAAAATACGAGTCCAGCCTTGATATAAAATGTATATTCCTAAACCGGTATAGATGATAACCAGCAAGAAGCTAATCCAATATTTCTTAGTTTCAGAACTAATCGGGTTACGGTAGTGCATGGGGACAAAAAATTCACCGATATGATCAAACAACCTTATGTAAACCCAATAAAGTGAATAGGAGTCCCAATAATCCCAGCCATTTTTAAATCTAATAAACCCTGCAAAGTCCTTAAGAAGAACTTCAATCGAAAAAACCAAGGTAAGTGTCATAAAGAAAAATGGAAAGGTTCTCCGTTTTGGTCTAAACCTTATAATAAATAATGCCAAGAAGCTAAAGCTGATCGCAACTACGGGCAGTACCAGTGGGAGAGGGAGGACAAATCGGTAAAAATCCATCATGTAAAATATAAGGCACAAACAAGAGGAAATAATTAAACTAATAATCAGTACGAGTCCATAACGAAAGATATTTTTTCTTACAGTAAAAAAACAGCCTAAACCGTTACATATAAGGGCGAGAAATAAAATTATATAGTTTAAGGTTATTTGTCTCATTTAAATAACGCCTACCTAATAGGGAATACTATATTAGTCTTGTTCATTGATCGATATTCATACCTCCTGGTTAAAATAAAAATGTTGAGCGTGAGGACATATTGTTCATTTTGCTGCTGTTGTGGCAGCGATTATTTTTTTCAGTATCTCCCTTTTTCAACGTATTAGTTAAAAAGGCTTGGTTCGTAATCAAGCCTCTTTTATTTTAGAAAAAACATAGTTTCTAAGAAAATTCTAATATTGCAGAGCTACACTATTCTTGTGTAAAAGTTATAAAACAGCAATAGGAGGATTTGTGAAATGAATAAAATGAACAAAAAGTGGATTGCCCTTTGTTCTACGGCTATTACAGCAGTATACGCAGCGGGATATTATACAACCGATACACAGGCTGCTAATAACCAGCCTATTCAACATATTGCTACAAATGTCCAAACAAATAACCAAACCTTAAATAATACAAAAAGCAGCAGCAAAGAAGTTAATAAACTCTACAAAGATGGAACCTTCACGGGTACTGGCATGAATCGACGCGGAACCATAGCTGTCCAAGTTAATATTAAGAATGATCAAATTACTGCTGTTGAGATTAGTGATTTTGCCATGCATTATTCGGAAAGTGATGTTGTAGGCCTGCCAAACGAAGTCTTGCAGAAACAAAGTGCCCAGGTAAACAATGTTTCAGGTGCCACTTATAGTACCCAGGCTTTTGAAGATGCTGTGCAGGATGCTCTTAACCAAGCACATAACGAGGTAGGGTAACCATGAGAAAAACAAAATTATATATGGATACCTTTGTTGATATACAGGTTGTTGCAAAGGGGGCAAAGGAAGAGGCTGAAGTCAGGATTGAACGGGCATTTAACGCCTTTTACAAAGTGGAACAAGCCTGCAGTCGTTTTACCTCTTCAAGTGAAATAATGCAGGCTTCTCGTACGGTTGGCACTCCAATTAAAATCAGCCCATTTTTGTTTAAACCGCTTCACTTTGCAATCGAAATGGCAAGGTTGACGGATGGATTATTTGATCCGACTGTGGGAAAAGCGATGGAGCAGCAAGGGTTTAACCGCCATTATTTAACAGGAGGCCTAACCGAAAGTCCATCAGCGGCTTCTGTTTCCTACCAGGATATTATCCTAAATGAACAAACTAGCACCCTAACTTTAAAAAAGCCTTTAGTCATTGATTTAGGAGCTGTTGCTAAGGGATTTGCAATTGACTTGGCTTCACACGAACTCGAGGACTTTGAGGGATTTGTAGTCAACGCCGGCGGTGATCTGTATGCAGGCGGACTTAATGAACACGGACAGTCGTGGAAAGTCGGTATCCAGCATCCTTATCAAAAAGGACAAGTGATTGACACCATAGAGATTTCAAATGAAGCAATCTGCACATCTGGAAGCTATGAACGTAGGTATCCAGCAAAATCAGATTTTCATCATTTAATGAACCCTAAAACAAATCAATCACCCAATGAATGGATCAGTGCCAGTATTATTGCCCCGTTTGCCATGATGGCAGACGCTTTTTCAACCGCCTCTTTTCTATATGGCAGAGACAAAGCGAAAGGGTTTATTGAAGAGACAAATCTAAAAGGAATGCTGGTAACACCTGAATTACAAATTATTAGAGCAGGAGGGATTTAAGTGAAAGCTAATAAATGGTTAAAAACACCAAAAGGCTATGTCATCATTATCATGGTTGTTTATTTAGTCATTGCATCGATTGGGGCAAATACAATATTGGGTTTGGTAAATAGTCTAATCGCTGTTATTGTATCTTTTGTAGTTGACCGAATTTATTGTAAAGTGACAAATCGAAAGAGCAGCAAAGATGCTACGGTGATAACAGCCTTAATTATTTCTTTGGTGTTAAGTGTAACTACGCCTTGGTTCATGGTCGCTGGAACAGCTCTTATCGCTATTTTGTCTAAGCATCTGTTGGTATATAAGAAGAAACCAATTTTTAATCCAGCGGCGTTTGGATTATTTATTTCAATTATTATCTTTCATACAGAACAAAGCTGGTGGGGAGCTTTTGGGGATCTTCAATGGTGGACGATAATCTTCCTGTTGATTGGCGGCTATCTCGTAACGGACCGGGTTAATAAATACCCGCAAGTCTTTTCTTTTTTGGGGACCTTTTTTGTGTTGCTATTTCTGATGGGCTGTTTGAATATCGGGAGTGCGGCGGATGCCCTAAGACCGCCATTTATTAATGCTGCTCTATTTTTTGGCTTTTTTATGCTCACAGACCCGCCTACATCGCCTGCTAAATATAATAAGCAGGTTAAGTTCGGTGTTCTTTCAGCAATTTCAGGAATTATTATTTATGCCATTTTTGGTGGATTAACCTATTTGTTTGTTGGGCTATTTATAGGGAATCTTTATAGTTATTATCAAAAACGCTCCTCTTCAAAAAGGGTAGGAGGTAGAAATCAGGAGAAACCATACTATAGGGCGATTAGTAAGTAGGCGGAAAAGTTGGGGAAGACTAATTTTTATGGTGTAAAAGGAAGTGGCGGGGAACAATGCGGATATTGGTCGTAGAAGATGACTTACCTTTAAGAAGAATCATTTCAACTATTTTAAAAGAAGAACAATATGAAGTGGATCAAGCTGAAAATGGGGAAGATGGCTATTTCATGGCTTCATCAACTGAATACGATTTAATTACACTTGATATTATGCTTCCGAAAATGGATGGCTTTACCTTAATAAGACAGCTGCGGAGCGAAGGATTTCAAACACCTACCTTGTTTCTTTCGGCTAAGGATCGGATTGAGGACCGAGTAAAGGGACTCGATTTTGGGGCGGACGATTATATTGTTAAACCCTTTGCAACAGAAGAGTTTTTAGCGAGAGTTAGGTCGCTCCTTCGCCGCACAGGGAAGATGGGATTAGAGGGGAAAATTGCATACGGCCCCATTCTCTTAGACACGAATCAGCATGAAGGATTTATCCAGCAAGAAGTTTTAAAGTTAACGATTAAGGAATATGAATTACTTTTTTATTTGATTCAAAATAAAGAACAAATACTCACAAGGGACCAAATTTTTCAAAGAGTATGGGGAATTGAATCAGAAACAACAGAAGCAATTGTTGATTTGTATATCCACTATCTACGAAAGAAGTTAGCTCCTTTTGGTTATGAGCCATTCATTCGCACTGTCCGTGGTGTGGGATATATGTTAAAGGAGTAGTGGGCTCAATGTTTAAAAAAACAAAACTCAGGCTTGTTGTTCTAAACGCACTTGTCTTTTTTATCCTCCAGAATACTTTTGGGGCTCTGATTTACCTATATATGCACTATAGTTTGTATCAACAAGTAGATAACAATCTTTTAGAAAAGAAGGATCATTTACTCCATGAGAAGGAGAAAATTGGGGAGGAGTTTAACCAGGAGCGAGAGGAGAATCATCGACTTATCTATTTATTATGGGAGAAAGACCTTAAACTAAGAAAGACCATTCCCAGCAATTCGTTTACTAAAAAAGATACTGAACGCTTTTCAAAGTTGTTAAATAAGGAAGGGCTTCAAACTTTTTCGATTGGTTCGAACTCCTATCGTTTCATCAACCTCTCTGTTTCAAATAATAAAAACTATCCATCTGTTGAAAAAATACAAGTGATTTATAACCTTAAACGTGAAAAGGAAATGTTATCTCATTTACTTATGGTTATTGGTTTTGGCTCGTTGATCAGTGTATTTATTGCTATTCTTGCGGGAATTTACCTTGCTAGAAAAGCCTTAATTCCCATTAAGCTTTCTTGGGAGAAGCAGCAGCAATTTGTTGCAGATGCTTCTCATGAATTGCGGACCCCGCTATCTGTTATGAAGCTCAATTTAGAGCACTTATTTCGCCATCCTGACCATAGTATCGAAGAGGAAAGTGACATCATCCATCAAGCTATACAAGAAATTAACTACTTGTCAAAGATGACCTCCGATTTATTGACCTTAGCTCGTTCGGACTCCAGCGAACAGCTATTAAGAGCAGAACCCATCCATTTAGACGATATTTTAGACAAAGTAGTGAAGGAATTTAGTATGCTAGCTGCCGTAAAAAGGATTGGGTTAACGGCTGATATTCAGCCTATCGAGATGACTGGTGATAGAGAGAGACTAAAACAATTGTTTATCATTCTATTAGACAATGCACTAAAATATACGAAAGAAAATGGAGCGATTTCCGTTAAAACTAGCAGTAAGAGTTCCCGTGTTTTTATAGAAATTTCCGATACAGGGATCGGTATTTCGAGTGAAGACCTTCCGCACATCTTTAATCGTTACTATCGTGGAGATAAGTCGAGGACTCGCCACTTGGAAGGATCTGGATTAGGGCTTTCTATCGCTCAATGGATTGTTCAATCCCATTCAGGCAAGATTCGGATTACTAGTAATGAAGGGGAAGGGACCCATGTTTTTATCAGCCTTCCCTCTAAAAATTAAGAACCGATTGAAGAGATGGGAATTCCTTCTCTTCTTTTATTTTGTGGCAGGGTTTGTTTAGAAATAAAAAGAATTTCCTTAACGATCTAATTTTTCTCTAATAGTCACAAAATAGAATTTCATGATGAATATTAATTCCTCCTGGTTAAAATAAAAATGTTGAACTTGAGGACATATGTCCTATCTTGAACACGAAGAAATATCTTTTAATAAAGGTAAATCTAGTTTAGGGAGAGATACATGATGAAAGGATTCCTATTTGCCGTTTTCGGGGGAGCTTTTATTACACTGCAAGGGGTAGCGAATACACGGATTAGTGATGGTATAGGGACCTGGCAGGCAGCGACGATTACCCAGTTTACCGGTTTTATAGTGGCACTCGTGATTACTTTTTTCGTCCGAGAAAATAAATGGCAGGGATTCAAGCGGGTAAATCCTTTATATTTATCTGGAGGTGCGTTTGCAGCAATTGTTATTTTTGGTAACGTCACATCGATCCAAAGAATTGGAGTGACCATGTCCATTTCTGCCTTATTGATTGCCCAGTTAACGTTAACTTTTATTATTGATAGTAATGGCTGGTTTGGGCTAGTAAAACAACAGATGAGACTGCCGCAATTTATCGGGATTGGCTTGATGATTGCCGGTGTAGTCATACTTCGTTTTTAATGGAGGTCGAAGAGTTGTGAGGGAAATCATAGATGGAGGGAAGTTGGATACTTATATCCAGATGCATCATATGGATAGGATATTCACGGAACAGCTCCTACAACATATAACTCTGTATTGCTTTGATAAAGGGGAGTTAATTTGCTCTCAAGGTGATCCAGCGCAGTATTTATATATTCTAGTTGAAGGGAAAATCAAAATCTATACTAATTCTGCTGAAGGTAAAACCCTTATCCTTTCGTTTAAAACGCCGCTTGAGGTGATTGGGGATCTGGAATACGTACAGAGTATTGATTTTATCAATACCGTTGAAGCGGTATCGCCGGTTATGATGATCGGTGTTCAGCACCGCTGGCTGAAGCAATTTGGTCATGACCATGCACCATTGCTCAATTTTTTATTAGAGATTATTACGAAAAAATTTCATCTTAAAAATAAATCAATGAGTTTTAATATTATGTACCCTGTGGAAGTCCGGCTGGCGAGTTACCTTTTATCTATCTCGTTTGAAGAATCGGAGCTGGTTACCAGCATAAAAGACGCAGCAAACTTAATTGGAACAAGTTATCGTCACTTAAATCGGGTGATTACTCAGTTTTGTAATGAAGGCCTGATTGAGCGGCATAGAGGCTTTATTCTTGTAAAGGATATAGAGGGATTAAGAAAGCTTGCTGGGGACAATATTTACGAATAAGGTTGAGGGAGTGAAGCTTAAATGATAGTAGGATTTATGTTTGCATTGATCGCGGGTTCGTTAGTTAGTTTGCAAAATATATTTAACAGTAAGGTCAATGAACGGGCAGGTTCATGGGCGACAACTACGCTTGTGTTAGGGCTTGGATTTTTGGCATCCTTGATAATGGGGCTGATTTTTGAAGGGGGAGAATTGTTTCATTTACAAGGGATGAAGCCCTGGTACTGGGTGAGCGGAGTCATTGGGGTAGGAGTGGTTACTTGTATTGTTCAAGGAATAAAACGGCTCGGACCGACAGTTGCTATATCGATCGCCTTAATCTCGCAGCTTGCGTTCGCATTATGGTGGGATTCCATGGGTTTTATGGGATTGGAAAAGGTGCCTTTTACTTTTAAGCATTTGCTTGGTGTCCTGGTGATTGTGGCGGGAATTGTCGTATTTAAGTTTGGCGGCAGACATGAGAGTCGTAAAGTGTCCAGGATTATTCAAAATGGGTCAGAGCATTTAGGTAGAAACTAAAGCAACCTTTTACGGCTGCTTTATGTTTTGTTGCTCTGTTGATGTTGATTGCAAAGAGGAACGTTCTAAGGCTTCGGTTATTTTCTCTTTGGTGATTTCGATATTTTCTTCGGTACGGGTATTCCAAATACTATACTTCATTTGATTTCCCCCGCCATCGTTTTCGTTTTTCATCAGGAAATTCACCTCCATTCTTATCGTTTCTAGAAGGAGGTGAAAATATTTATGCAGCCTAAGGAAATCTACGTCCATTTCTTTGGATAAAGGGTATTGACTCACGGATGAAGGGGATTTTTGCTTAGAAAAGGGGTGTTTAGTCTCGGATGAAGGAAATTTACTTCCGAGAAGAGAGTTTTAGATTAAAGTAAACGCTACGAGTTAAATTTTTGATAAAGCGATGCGATCCAAAGAGAAGCTAGAAATCTATCAAGAGCGCATCATAAAAATAATTGAAAATCAATTGGCCAAAAAATTACTGGGATCTTGAACTGCAGTACCTAACTCGTCATCCCGTCCCCTCTAGTACCGGCTCCACCTACGCCAAATACCATGATAGCCACACATGCTATCCCCACTAATAGATAGTATACCCATTTTTTATTAACAAACTGTGTCTTATTTGTTATAAGCATATTAATTCTCTATTAAAGTAGTATTAAATCTAAAATAGTTTATCAGTTGATTTAATAAGCATTAAAATAAAAAAGACGGTTCGGAATCCTGAACCGTCTTTTCATTATGTTGTCTTTACACTGTGGCTTTAGGTTTTTCAGCACCAGCATTTTTGTTAGCCATTTTTCTAACGAAAGGAACAACCCAACGGTCTAAACCAATTTTACCAGCGTTATAGCCTGCGGTTAAGATGATAAAGCCTAAGAAAATGTCTCTAGGGTTATGAGATACTGTTCCTGCTAAGAAGAAAGAGAAGTTCATCACTAGACCAAAGAACATCGCCGTTGTTGTTAAGCAGCCTAAGATTAAGCCTAAACCGATTAATGTTTCACCCCAAGGAACGATTACATTAAAGATATCAACGTTTGGTAATGCAAAGTGTTTTAGGAAGTCTACATACCAGCCAAATACGACAGCGCCGTCTGGGCCTTTTACGGGGTTGGCGATCGCTCCTTTTAAAAATCCAGAAGCATCGAATCCGCCGCTCGTTAATTTTCCAATCCCTGCAGAGATCCAAGAGTAGCCAAGATATACACGCAAAACAGTTAAGATCACTGCTGAAATTTTATTTTCTCTTAAAAATTTGTTAAACATAAATGATTCCACCCTTCAAATTTTGTTTTCTCTTTATGGTTCTACTATATTCTTTTTTCACTTAAAAAACATGGCAATAGGGATTAGTTCAAAGTTTGTTCGAAATGTTATGGCAGAAATTTGACAATCAGGAAGGGCATCATATTAGTGAGAATACAAAATCAAAACTCCCACTACGGGGTGGCAGTGGGAGTCTTGATTTTATATTCTAGTTTTTCACTTAATAAGGTCGAGCCGAGGATAAGGATTCCGCCTATGATTTGAATGACAGTCATGCTTTCACCTATGAAAATGGCAGAGATTATAACAGCGGAAATTGGGTCGATATAACTTAGAACTGCAATGGTGGAACCCTTTAGTTCTTGAATCGAGGTAAAATATAAAAAATAAGCCAATCCTGTATGGACAATACCAAGGATCAGGATAAAGAGAAATGAAGTAGCTTTTAGCCCTGTAAAAGTAAGATCCCCGTGCCACCATACATATGGCAATAGCACAATGGCTGCTGCCATTAATTGGACTAAGGTAATTTCAAAACCTGATAGGTTTTGAATAAATTTATTCATTAAGATAACGCTGGCATATAGGGCTGCTGCCAGCAGACCATATAAGATGCCAAGGGTCTGATTTTGCCCTTCTCCCCCTGGATTAACAATTAAAAACAGGCCGATCATTGCGGCGATAATGCAGCCAATCTTTCCGCTTGTCAGTTTTTCCTTCAGAACCCATGGAGCCAGGATCATCACAAAGATAGGAGCAAAGTAATAGCTGATCGTAGCGTTTGAAATGGTTGTGTACCGATAAGATTCAAATAAGAAAATCCAATTGAGGCCGATTGCTCCTCCTGATAGTAAGAGGAGGAGTGCATTTGCTTTTAATGCTTTGAATGATGGCTTATGTTTGACTAAAAAACTAGCTGCAAGCAGGAACAGGCTCCCGATTACTCCTCTTAAAAACGCAATTTCACTGGATGACATCTCAATATTTTTTACAAAGACCCCAATGCTTCCAAAGATGAGCATGGTCGTGATAAGTCTCATTTTTCCTTTCATGTCTAGCCCCCCTAGTATAGTTAATCGAATCATAAAATACGTGTTTTCACAACCGTTTTTTGGTGGGCTTTAAAAAAAAGAGCAGCTCATCTGTTTGTTGATGGCTGCAGATTGTCTTGATATAAATCAATATACAAGTTTCCTTTTGTGGTGACGACGGCATAGGAGACTTTAGAAACCACGGTATTTCTGTTTTGGAGTTCTGCCTTGAGCCATTCTTCAGTGTAGGGGGAGTTAGAGAGGTTATCCGATAATACTTTACCATCCATTATTAACTCTACTGGAATCTTGTACGGCGTCGGCTTTATATTTAAATCTCTTCGGGTGAGACTCTGATATTCTGCTTTTTTTAAAACTGACAGGGAGCCATTTACCTCTAAAATAGCCCACTCGACTTCATCGATCGTAAAGATATCTTTACCCCGTAATGCTTGTTTTAGAATATCAATGGAAAACCCCACTTTTTGTAATGATTCTTCTAGGATTTTCCCCTTTTGTATGAGCGTGACGGGTTTTCCAGCAATCCGTTCTCGAAAGCGCTGACTTTTGACAGAGAGGATATTTAAGGTAAAAATAATGGTCCCCATCATGACAAACGAAAGGATAAAGTACAGAAAGCTGATTTTATAATTAAAGGTTAAATTTCCTGCTATGGTACCCATGGTAATGGTAGCAATAAACAAATGATAGGTTTTTTGAAAAATGGTTCGTTTTCCGAGAATATGTACAAAAATCCATAAAATGACAAAAGCCGTAATTGTCCTCATGATAATAACTAAAAACACTGACATACGTTTCTCCCAAACGATGATTTGTTTGGGATAGTTTGTTCTTTTGAACGAGATTTATTCTTTTCTTCTATAACTGATTAAGGACCTTTGAAATAAACTCTGAATAATTTTCAATATGATAATCCGCGGTGATCACAGGATTTTGAAACGCAACCGTTTTAATGTTTAAACGACGGGCTGGGATTAAATCTAAATCGCGGTCACCGACAACCAAATCAATATGATTATTTTTTAAGACGTACTCATAGGAAGCCGTATGCGGCTTTCTAGTAAATCCTTGTTCTTCAACTGAGACAATCTCTTCAAAGTATTTTAATAAATTGAATTTTTCCAGCAGCATCAGGGTGGATTCCTTTTCACGGTGTGTGACAATAAAATTCCGATCGACTGAATCCAAAACCTCCTCAATATGATCAAAAGGCTGACTGTTTACAGAGTGTATATTGTACAACCGCTGATATTCTCCCCTCAGGTCTTCCGAAATACCATAATGCTTAAAGGCAGTTTTTGAATCCTTTTTCAACCACCGTAATACTTCGGCTCGATCTAGGTCCTGCTTGCTAAGACTTACAAACCCCTCCACCAGTGCCGGATAAGTATCAAAAAGGGTACCGTCAAAATCCCAGAGTAAATTCATTTTTATCCCTCAATTCTTAAAAGTTTTCACTTTCCTTATCCTATAGAAAAATCAGACTATATTCAATTATTCCAAACCTTTCCTTACATACATAAAGACCCCTAAAGTTGGAAAACTATTTTAAAATGGGGGTGGTTCATAATGAAAAAGACAATTTTGAAAATGCTTCTGAAAAAATTAAATTCTGAACCACAGTTTGACGAACAATCTAATCAAAAGGTAATGGATCTAAAGAAAAGGGATATAAGCAAGAATTATGAACATAATTTGGATACGTTTAAAACCCTCTTCAGCTATCCGAAAAATACAGATGTTAAGGTACGTGAATTAAGGGTCAGAGCCCTTGACCGCCGTGCCTTTATTATCTATATAAGTACAATGGTTGATGTCGAAAATATTCAGGAAGGCATTATCGAAAAATTACTCAAAAGCAATCAGCCTACAAGGAATATCGAGGATATCGTCTCCTATCCCATTCTAAAAACCTCGACCATCATCGGAGAAATTACCGAGTATATTACAGGTGGCATAGCTGCACTGTTTATTGATGGTGATCAGGACTGCTATTTGTTTGAAACGACCAAAACGCGCGGACGTGGAATAGAAACGTCGCAAAATGAGGTAATTGTTAAAGGGGCAAAGGAAGCCTTTAATGAAAAGGTAATTGATAATATAGCGCTAATTCGAAAAAAGATTAAGAATGAGAATTTGATTATAGAGTCTCAAGTTGTATCGAAACGGTCAAGGAATGATGTCTTTCTTGTTTATCAGAAAGATTTAGTGAATGAAGAACTGCTCAAGAACATAAAGGAAAAATTAGCCGGACTGGATACCGATAAAATCCTCGATTTAAGTATATTAGAGCAATATCTTGAAGAGCGGCCCAGATCACTATTTCCAACGCTATTGTATACAGAACGTCCTGACCGGGCAGCCTCCTTCATTGAAGAGGGGCATATTATCGTATTGATGTCGAACTCGCCCAGCTGTTTAGTGCTGCCAGCTACTTTTTGGGCAATCATCCATTCCCCGGAAGATCATTACCTAAGGACGCCTTATGGTAATTTCATTCGTATTTTGCGGTTAATGGCGATGTTTGTCGCTGCATTCGCCTCATCCTTTTATATTGCCATAACCAATTATCATGTTGGGATGATTCCGCCGGATTTATTGATGGCGATTGCAGGGACAAGAGAACGCGTTCCTTTTCCATCGATTATCGAAATTTTGATGATGGAAATTGCCTTTGAACTCATTCGGGAGGCCGGGTTACGAGTCCCGTCTCCAATTGGTCCTACAATAGGTATTGTTGGTGCTTTAGTTTTAGGACAAGCGGCCGTTCAGGCAAATGTGATTAGTCCGATTGTTATCATCGTCATTGCCTTGAGCGGCTTAAGTTCATTTATTATTAGTGATACCAGTCTTAATTTTGCCATCCGAATCAGCCGCTTTTTATTTATTTTTACTGCCGGGACTATGGGGATCTTCGGGGCAACATCATTATTTATTTTAGGATTGTTTTATCTAGTTTCGTTAAAATCCTTTGGTACCCCATACTTTGCGCCGATGACCCCGCACTTCTTTTCATCTAAGGATTTAATTATCCGGCATGTTCCGTTTAAAGAAAGGCTTCGCCCTGGTTATTTAAAACCAAAGGATATGGTTAGACAAAGAAAGGGATAACATTATGGATCAGCAGCAGATAAAACTTGGTATACGTGAATATGTTTCTATCGCTATATTGATGGTTGGGGCGAAGGCAACCGAGGATACTCCGACCATTCTATACAAGATAGTACAAAATGCCTCGTGGATGATTCCCATTCTTGCGGCAGGAATTTCTATTATTCCATTACTTTTATTGTTAAAAACTCTTTCATTGTACCCTGACAAAGATTTATTTTCAGTTATTCGAAAAGTATTCGGCAAGTACATTGGTTTTTTGATTTGCCTGGTTATTTTCCTTATTAGCTCATGTGGGATATCGTTCGATTCACGGTCGTATTCTAATATCATTCGGACCTTTTATTACCCAACCACCCCTACACTAGTGATTTATGCCTTGTTATTGTCCATATGTGCATATGGTGCAAAAAAAGGCATTCAACATATTGGATCGGTAGCGTATCTAATTGTTTTCTATGCAGTTATCTCCTTATATATTGCCTTTTTGTTAAGTACAAAAACCAGTACAATTCGAGCAATGTTTCCCATATTAGGGTCAGGACCTGTAGAAATAGTTAAAGGTAGTTTTATCGGACTGTCACTATTCACTGATTTTTTTCTATTTACGACCTTCATCCCTTTTATAAGTTCCGGAAAGGATTTCCGGAAAGGAACCTGGATTTCTTTTCTATTTATCACATTTAGCCTAGGTGTGATGATACTAGCTTATATCTGTATGTTTGATACTTCATTAGGAACGATTGGCTATCCTTTTCATACACTGATCCGCTATATATCACTGGGAACCTATCTTCCTAATGTAGAAATCATCTTTTTTGTCATTTGGCTAATGTCAGCCTTTATTCGCTTTACGGCGTTTTTGTATATTAATGGGATGATGTTCGGATTTTTGTTTAAAATCAAAGATTTCGAATACTTAATTCCATCCTTAGCCACACTTTACTTATTAATAGGAAGCTTTCCCGAATCAGCCATCGAGGTCAGCCAGCTTAAAATGTTTACTTCGAGTGCTGCAGGTTTTGTATATACTTCTATGTCGGTCTTGCTTTGGTTAGCTGCAATGTTAAGAGGAGAATTTAAACATGCGAAAAACAGGAATAGTATGTAAAGGAATCATATTTCTAAGTATGATATGTCTTCTATCAGGCTGCTGGGATCGAGAGGAACTCGAAGATCGCTCCTATGTAATAGGGTTAGGACTTGATAAATCCGAACATAAAGGAAAAATCAAAGTGACCATGCTGCTTGCAAACCCTGAGGTGGGCAGTGTACAGGGAGGCGGGGGTTCAACCGAAAAGCCGCGAGAAATTATTACCTTTGATGTGAATGATATGATTGCCGCCAAAGGGACCGCCAATTCCATCATTTCTCGAACCATTAGTTACGAATTTTTACGAATTATTATCGTATCTGAGAAATATGCGAAGGATAAAAACTTTCCGACGACCATTTTTGATACTCAAAAAGATAAAGAAATTCGAATGAATACCTATTTAGCTGTTTCTCGAGAAAACGCTAGTGACTATTTTGTTAAAAATAAGCCTATGATGGAAACAAGGCCGCATAAATACTTTCAATATATGGTCGATCATGGGATTGAAAATGGAATGATTCCAGATTCAACCTTATTCCGCTATTTTAAAACGTTAGATAGAGGAACAGACCTCTATTTGGCAATGTATACAACAGCTATCAAGTCTAAGAAGACCAAGGTAAAAAGTGAAGATGAATATATTGCGGGCCAGGTAGATGCATCCGGTGAACTGGATGATACGCAATTTATTGGCTCTGCCGTTTTTAAAAATGGGATAATGACTAAAAAGCTCACTGGCCAAGAAACTAGGATTGTCAATATTCTAGATGATACAACGGACATCAAAGACATCTTAATCGATATTCCGGAACCTTTTTCTAAGAAGGGGAAGGAATTAACTTGCAGAATAATGAAAAGGGAAAATAATAAAGTGAAAATGAGAAATTTAAAAGGGACGAAGCCTAAAATTATTATCACCATCCCTTTAAAAGTAGAACTTATGACAAATCCATCGATGGTTTCCTACATATCTGAAAAAAATAGGCGAATATTAAAAAAACAAGTGATTAGCTACTTAAAAGAAAAGCATGAAAATTTATTTAAGAAATCACAAACAAAATTGAAGGGTGTACCCTATCCATTACCCCTTTATGCACGTCCCTATTTCCTAACGAATAAGGAATTTGAAAAATTCGATTGGGGGAAATCGTTTTTAAGAGCCGATATTATTGTAAAACCGGAAATCGAGATTATTGATTATGGAAAGCAAACAAAAAAACCAGTCAAGGTGGGAGGATAGTATGCAATTAGTAACGTACATCGTTTTATTTGGCATTATAGCCTATACCTTTGGTTTTGGCGTTACCTTGTGGAAGGGAAAACAGAAGTTAAGTGCGGCTGCTGTATTTTTTCTATGCCTCACGATAATCGTCCTTCCGTTCTTTACGATTATTTAAAAGAAGGCAAGCTAGTTGATCACTGATACCACACCTAATTAGTTCCTACCTCGATAAGTAAGAAAACCTGTTGAGTAACTGGGTGACCTTTTCTTAAAGCGAATTACTTTATCGATGCGAATGTAGATACTTTCGTTAAACTATAAAATAGGTTTATACTAGGTAAGTAGATTATTTGCGAAAAAGTAGACTAGGAGAGGTGATCATCGTGCTGAAAAAAATCGATATTTTAACCAAAATTGTAGATTGCGGGGTCGTTGCAGTTGTTCGTGCCGATTCTAAGGAAGAGGCCGCAAACATTTCTGAAGCCTGTGTAAAGGGAGGTATTCAGGGTATTGAGGTGACCTTTACAGTCCAGGGTGCAGATGAAGTGATTAAAGAATTGGCAGCGCTTTATCAAAATCACCCAGATGTGGTGATTGGCGCAGGAACTGTGCTTGATGCGGCAACTGCTAGAATAGCGATTTTAGCCGGAGCACAGTTTGTGGTCAGCCCGGCGTTTGATGAAGCAACGGCAACACTATGTAATCTTTATCAAATTCCTTATATGCCAGGCTGTATGACGCTTACTGAGATGAAGCGAGCGTTAGAAGCAGGAGTGGATATTGTGAAATTATTCCCTGGCAGTGCCTACGGTCCAGATTTTGTTAAGGCTGTCAAAGCGCCGCTTCCACAAATTAATATTATGCCAACCGGCGGTGTTAATTTGGAGAATGTTGATAAATGGATCAAGAATGGCTGTGTCGCCGTCGGTGTAGGCGGAAATTTAGTCGAACCAGCCAAAACGGGGGAATATGAAAAAATCACTGAATATGCTAAGCAGTATATCGAAAAAGTTCAAGCGGCAAGAGGATAATAACCGATAGGGGGATAAGCTGATGGCAGTCAATTTAAAAGATACGACCACCTTACATAACGGCGTGAAAATGCCTTGGATGGGATTAGGCGTGTTTAAAGTAAAAGAAGGCGAAGAAGTGGTTGAGTCGGTTAAGGCCGCACTTAAAAACGGTTATATTAGTATCGACACTGCTGCAATATATGGCAATGAAGAGGGTGTGGGTCAAGCAATTAAAGAGTCGGGCATTCCCCGGGAAGAGTTGTTTATTACGACAAAGCTTTGGAATTCTGAACAGGGATATGAATCCACGCTAAATGCTTTTGAAACCAGTCTTAACAAGCTTGGACTCGATTATCTGGACCTTTATTTAATTCACTGGCCAGGAAAAGATAAGTTTAAAGATACGTGGAGAGCGTTTGAAAAGCTCTATAAAGATGGCCGTGTGCGTGCTATTGGTGTAAGTAATTTTCAAATCCACCATTTAGAAGAGTTGATTAGTTCGGCTGAAATTAAACCAATGGTGAATCAGGTGGAGTATCATCCGCATTTAACACAGAAGGAGCTTCATGCTTTCTGTAGAAAAGAAGGAATTCAACTTGAAGCATGGTCACCTTTAAAGCAAGGACAGCTGCTTAGCGAACCGGTTCTTGTCGATATTGCCCAAAAGTACAATAAATCGGTAGCTCAAGTCATCCTTCGCTGGGATTTGCAGAATGAAGTGGTGACGATTCCAAAATCTATTAAAGAACATCGCATCATTGAGAATACCGAGGTCTTTGATTTTGAATTGTCCCAAGAGGATATGGATAGAATTGATGGATTAAACCAGGATAGTCGTGCAGGTTCTCATCCGGATGAGATGACTGTTGGCTTTGTATAATACGGAAGCACAAGCAGATAAGCTTTATCTTGCTTGTGCTTTTTTTACTTGAAGGCTCAGGCTGCTAGCCTATCTTTAAATTAATTTCTCATTAAGCTAATCTACGTTTATTTTAGCGGTATCCATATCTCAGAGTAATAATCTGGGCTCCATGGGTCACCTGGAGAATAGACTTCTAACTCAGGACCCGCTG
This sequence comes from Neobacillus drentensis, assembly GCF_021560175.1. Classification (GTDB taxonomy): domain Bacteria; phylum Bacillota; class Bacilli; order Bacillales; family Cytobacillaceae; genus Neobacillus; species Neobacillus drentensis_A. The sequence continues at coordinate 787,826 of NZ_CP091110.1, forward strand.
CATGCTCGAAATGACTTGATGGGAACCATTCCGAAAAGATCTGTTTCCAAGCATTCTGCATGGAATCTGGCATTGCCCCGTGTATTTCAAATACTCCCCACTTGGCTGCAGGAATATCAAGAATCTCTAAACCCTCTGGCTGAGGACCTTCATATTCAGCAGCAATCCAGTAATCCATTAATTCGGGCTGCTGGGAACGTTTGTCTACACAGACACCCACAACACCTTTGATTTCACCATTATTGAGCTCAACTAACAAATCATTTGTGCCATCAGCATGAACGTCATCCCACATTTTTGGAATTTCCCTTAGATTTTCTCCGTTCACACAGGAAAACTCTCGCTTAATTCCAACCACTTGAAAATGTTCTCGTTCAATAATTTTATAAATCATCCGCTTTGCTCCCTTTCGATTTATCAAATATCAATGAAGGCGATAAAGGATATTTTATGATTTAATCTTTTTTACCTAACCCGTGCATGATAAATTGGACCGTGCGTTCGGTTTCCAGTTCATCATCCCACGGAGCATCTGGGAACAGGATATACCGTGAAAATAAGTAACCCATAACACTAGTGATCACGAGACGAGCAACACTTACGGCAGGCATCTCAATAATTTGCCCCTTTTGCTGATAGCCTTCAATGATGTTTGAAACACGGCCAAACAAATTTTTCGCAATCAAATCAATAAATTGTTCTCGCAGCTCTGGGTGAAAGGGAATCTCTTGAACCATGATTTTAACTACAGGGAGAAGTTTTTTTAAGACATCTCTGCGGTTCTCAATCGTCGCCTTGAGAAAATCCTCGACGCGGTCGTACTGCTGATTTAAGACCTTATCAAAGTCATTTATAATATAGGGGCCAACCACCTTTGCCATGATGGGAACAACAATAGCCATTAATAAATCCTTTTTGGTTTTATAATGACGGAAAATCGTTCCTTCCGCTACCCCAGCTTTTTTAGCAATTTCACTTGTTGACGTGGAGGCATACCCTTTTTCTGAAAAGGATTCAATCGCCGCAAGGAGTATTTTACGTTGCTTCTCGGTTAATTTTTCCTCATCAAACAGCTGTTGTATCAGCATTTCTTCTTGTTCGAACATGGTTTACTCCTTTAAATTTTTCGATACTTCTTCAAAACTACTATATTTAGGAGGATAAAAACAAGGGCAAATCCTAATAAGACAAGCAGATCGTTAATAATATCAGTAAAGCCTAACCCTTTATACATAATGGAAACCAATGCATCTCCGCCGTAATACAGGGGCATAATTTTTGCAATTACTTGCATCCAGTCCGCCATACCTTCGAATGGGAAAATCCCTGCAAAAAAGACCTGAGGAACAATCGCAATCGGTATAAACTGCATCATTTGGAATTCGGAATTGGCAAAAGCAGATAATAGGATCCCAAGGGACAAGGCAACAAGTGCAAGGCACAGATTGATAACGACCACATTCCAAAATGAGCCCACAAGCATAATGTCTAATACTTTGACCGCATAAACAACGACAATCAGGGTTTGAATGATCGCAAATAAACCGTATCCTGACAAGTAACCAAGCACAATGTCTCTTCGTTGAATCGGTGTAGCTAATAAACGGTCCAACGTTCCAGTTGTCCGTTCCCGAAGCAAAGCGATACCTGAAATCAGAAATACAAAGAAAAAGACAAAGAAACCAACTAGGATAGGGCTTAACTGATCAAAATAGGTTGTATCGTTATCACCGTATATATAAGTGGTTTCGATTTTTGGAGCCGCAGCCTGCTCGAGTTTTAATGGCACCCCTTGCAGCTTATTCTGAATCTCTTGCATGAATTGGGTCATTTTTGCAGATTGCTTTTTGGCATTTTCCGCCGCAACCGCTTGTTGAACTTTGATTAGCAGGGCCTTAGTAGCGGAAGGCTGATCATTTTCAAGTGTAAGTTTTATATCATTTTCATTGACTTGAAGAATCGCATCTAAATTATTTTGTTCCATGACTTTTTTCCAGTTAGAACGGCTGGTATATTGTTTAACAGTGATTTCTTTACTTTTTAATTGTTTAACAAGGGAAGCATCCGCTCCAATCACACCCATTCTCGGATTAACCGTATTACCTCCCAGCAGGTAATGGAGAAGAGTAAGAATTAATAATGGAGCAACCATCATCAAGGCAAGCGCCCGTTTATCGCGGAGCATTTGATGGATAATTCGTTTAACTAAAGCTAGAATCCTCATTTTTTAACACCGCCAGCCTTTAAAAATACCTCTTCTAATGTCGTGATTCCGTACTGTTTCTTTAATTCTTGCGGTGAACCGCTTGTTAGGATTTCACCATCTCGAACCATGGCAAGATAATCACATTTTTCGGCTTCGTCCATTACATGGGTTGTAACTAGGATGGTTTTGCCTTCTTGCTTTAAACGGTTGATTTCAGCCCAAATCGATAGGCGCAGTTCGGGGTCGATTCCGACTGTTGGTTCATCTAATACAAGAACCTGCGGGTCTTGGATGAGGGCAACAGCTAATGATAACCTGCGTTTCATGCCGCCAGAGTAGTCTTGAACCTTCTTTTTTAAATCAGCTGTGAGATTAACTAAATTGGCAGCATAGGCAATGCGTTCTTTTTGTACTTCTTTCTTAAGTTTAAAAAGTGAAGCGAAGAAGGCCAAATTTTCTTCACCGGTTAAATCAGTGTAAAGCGCATCAGCTTGGGCCATATAACCAATTTTTTGCAGCAGCTGTAAGTTAGGAACCGTTGTATTTAGTACCTGAACATCACCTTCGGAGGGACGATCCATACCGACAATGATTTTTACTAGCGTGGTTTTGCCGGAGCCAGAGGGCCCAATTAGGCCGTAAATTTGTCCGGGTTCAACCGATAAGTTAACATGATGCAAAACTTCTTTTTTTCCAAAACTTTTACTGACATCTTTCAAAAGAATCGATGCTGACATAGATAAACCCCCTTCGGGAATAAAAGTGAGTGATTACTCACTTTTATTATAAAGCAGCTAAAAGTATAAGGTCAATTGTGTTTTGAAAAAGTTTAATAATTTGATGGGAGATATAAAAAAAGCACGATTTCCCTGATGGAAATCGTGCTTTGAATAAATTATTCTGTTACAGGCTTTTTCAAGATACCAAGAAGCACTGCGGAAACAACTGCACCAATCACGACTGATAACAAGTAAAGCAACCAGTTACCGCTAACAAGCGGCATGACGAATACTCCGCCGTGAGGGGCACGAAGGCCAATATGGAACATCATGGTTAATGCACCTGCTACAGCAGAACCTGCCATTACAGAAGGAATGACACGAAGCGGGTCTGCTGCTGCAAACGGAATCGCACCTTCCGTGATAAAAGATAATCCCATAATATAGTTTACTTTACCAGCTTCACGATCCTGCTGGCTGAACTTTTTCTTGAATACAGTCGTTGCGATGGCAATACCTAGTGGAGGAACCATTCCAGCCGCCATAATCGCTGCCATTGGCTCATATACACCATTTGCTAATAAACCAGTACCAAATACGTACGCTGCTTTATTGATTGGACCGCCCATATCAAACGACATCATAGCACCAAGGATAATTCCAAGTAGCACGGCATTTCCAGTTCCAAGATTTGATAACCAGTGAGAAATAGCAAGGTTTAGAGCACCGACAGGTTTATTGACAACAAACAACATGATGAAACCAGTTAATGCAATACCTAATAATGGGTATAAAAGAATGGTTTTAATACCTTCAAGTGATGCTGGCATAAAGGTTAATACTTTCTTCAAACCGACTACTAAATAACCAGCAAGGAAACCTGCGATCAGTCCGCCTAAGAAACCAGCGCCGCCGGCATTTGCCAGCATACCGCCAACCATACCTGCCGCGAATCCAGGACGGTCTGCAATACTCATCGCGATGAAACCAGCTAGAACAGGAACCATTAGAGCAAAAGCATTACCGCCGCCGATCGTCATTAGGGCTTCAGCAATCGGATTATAAGTTGGATCATCTGGTTTAAAGGCATTAAAGCCAAACATGAAACAGATGGCGATTAAGATACCTCCGCCGACAACGAATGGAAGCATGTTGGATACACCGTTCATTAAGTGCTTGTAAATCGTTGCTCCAACGCCTCTGCCTTGCTTTCCGCTATTATTGCTAGCAGCAGATCCATTTCCTTGGTAAATTGGGGCATCCTGCTTTAACGCACGGTCAATTAATTCCTTAGGTTTGCGAATTCCGTTTGCTACCGCGGTTTCAATTACGTGCTTGCCGTTGAAGCGGGCCATTTCCACTGTTTTATCAGCCGCAACGATAACTGCCACAGCGTTTTCAATTTCTTCCGCTGTCAGCACGTTTTTCGCCCCACCGGAACCATTGGTTTCGACTTTGATGTCAACACCCATTTCCTTCGCTTTTGCCTTTAAGGAATCAGCTGCCATATACGTATGGGCAATTCCTGTTGGGCATGCTGTAACGGCAACAATAAATTGATTTTTCCCAGCCATTGACTGTGTTTCTTCTTTGTCTTCTTGATCATACTTGTTGATGATTGCTAACACTTCATCTTCGGACTTTACTTCTAACAGCTGTTGACGAGCCTCAGGGTTCATTAAGATAGTTGAAAGACGTGCAAGTGCTTCTAGGTGAGTATTGTTTGCACCTTCTGTTGCTGCGATCATAAAGAAAAGGTGGGCTGGCTGACCATCAAGAGATTCATAGTTTACTCCTTCTGTTGATCGGCCAAACGCAATCGCAGCTTGTTTAACTGCCTTTGTTTTGGCATGTGGAATGGCAATTCCATCACCAATACCGGTTGTACTTTGTGCTTCTCTTGCTAGAATAGCTTTTTTATATTCCGCCTTGTCAGTTAATTTGCCGGCACGGTCTAAGACCGTAACTAACTCTTCAACTACATCTAATTTTTGTGTGCCTTTTATGTTTAAGTTAATCGTATTTTTGGTTAAAAGCTCTGTAATTTTCATAAACAGTCTCCTTTAGAATAATTTCGTTTCGAGCTTTACTTGCGGGAGTAAACTTTCGATTTTTTCAGGGGTACATAGACCAATCGAAAAAGCTGTAGCACTTCCTGACGCAACACTAAAGCGGAAGGCTTCTTCAATCGATTTTGTTTTTTCATAGGTTGCTAGAAAACCAGCTACCATTGAATCCCCGGCACCAACGGAGCTTTTAACCTCTCCTGTTGGAACTGTTGCGATGATGGCTTTGTCTTTGTTAATAAGGACGGCACCTTCACCTGCAAGAGAGACAATCACATTTTGTGCACCTTGTTTGATCAGCTCTCTGCCATATGGAATGACTTCTTCACAAGTGGATAGGGTCGTATCAAATAAGTCACCCAGCTCATGATGATTAGGCTTGATTAAGAAAGGCTGTAATGGAATCACCTTTTTTAATAAGTCTCCTTCAGCATCAACGACAAATTTAATGCTTTTTTCATTACAAATCTCAGCAAGCTGTTCATATGTGTTCGTTGGCATTGTGGAAGGAATGCTTCCCGCCAAAACAAGGGTATCCTCGCTTGTTAACTCATGAATTTTTTGCTTCAATGCTTCGAAGTTTTCTTTCGTAAGGTTGGGACCGGATGCATTGATTTCCGTTTCTGAGTCAGACTTTACTTTTACATTGATTCTGGTATCGCCTTCAACCCTGACAAAATCCGTGTTAATTTCAAGAGACTTTAGATAGTTTTCAATATAATCTCCTGTAAAACCGCCGATAAAACCTAGGGCTTTGTTCGTCATGTCTAATCTTTTTAAGACTTGTGATACGTTAATCCCTTTTCCGCCAGGCAATTTAGTTTCCTTTTTCGTTCTGTTTAATCCGCCTAAAGTGACTTGTTCTAACTCGACGATATAATCAAGTGATGGATTTAGCGTTATTGTATAAATCATGAAGTAACCACCTTTATTTTTGTCTTACTGGAATACTGTTCCTTCGTATCGGGGTCCAACTCGTTTGTAAGAATTGTTGCTTCGTGAAGGTCGGTTATTTTTGCAAATGCAATCTCAGAGAATTTGGACTCATCTGCTAAAATATAGGCTTCACGAGAGAGGTTGATAGCTTGTTGTTTAATCATGGCCTCTTCTTGGTCAGGAGTTGTATACCCTAATTGTGGGTGTATACCATTTACACCCATAAAGCATTTATCAAATCGATACTGTTCAAGGCTCTCAAGTGCACCGCGGCCAACCATAGCTTTGGTAGTAGACTTGATGTGGCCCCCTAGTAAATAGGTCTTTATATTTCTGTCGAGTAGCTCGTTTGCATGCATAAGTCCGTTTGTTACAACGACAATCTGACTGGGAAGGAAAGGAATCATTTCAAAAATGGTCGATCCTGCATCTAAATAGATACAATCACCTTCTTCAACTAAGCCTCCAGCATATTGAGCGATTTCCCGCTTAGCTTGAAGGTTTTTGGATGATTTCTCGGTCATGCTGGGTTCTTGCAGCTTTCCCTGAAGTCTGGCTGCACCACCATGAACTCTTTTAAGAAATTTGCCTTCTTCAAGTTGGGTGAGATCCCGGCGAATCGTCGATTCTGATGAATTCGTAAGCTCAACTAGTTCATGCAGCTTAACTGAGTTCTTTTTCTTTAATGTTTCTAGAATAATTTGATGGCGTTCAGGCTCTAACATCCGATCTGCCTCCTATAAAACGCTTTCATAACTTACTTGTAGTTCCATCATACTGATTTTTTTAAAAAAAATCAACCAAAAACTTTCATAAACGTTCTATAACATTCAAAAGCGTTCACTATTTTGACGTAATTTTAAAAAAGGCTTTAAACCTTATAAAAAGGCAAGAAATTAAGTCCCATTGTTATTTATTTGGTATAATAATGTTGATATTGGTAAATTTTACTTGGAAGTTGCTGACTGTTTCTTTTTTAGTTTTGCCTGTTTTTTAGATAAAAATATAGGTATTTTGGAAGGGAGTCATTGGAGTGTTATCTTTTGAGGAAAAAAAGGCTATTTTTCATTCATTTAAGTTGAAGGAAAAGATGAACGGTAATGGAAAGGTGAGCTTTGTTTATCCTGAAAGTATTCAAAAGGGCCAGACTTTGGCCACGCAATTACACCCAAGTGGAAATGGCTATGTGATCGGAAAGTATATGTCAGAGGACACTATCAAGAAACACGGTTTTCAGGTGGATCCACGCGGGTGGATCTCCATTAAGGTATTGTCAAAGGAAGAAATCACGAAGGTTATAACGGAGGCTATCAACTCGATGTCTGGCGGTCCTGTGGATGTGCTGCTTCCAGAGAGTGAGGGGGCAGAACAGGAAGTTGCAGAAAGGGACGATTCTTTTGAAGCAGTAATTTCTGAAAAGACTTCGGATCCTGTGGAGGCTTCTGTTTCGGCAGAGGATTTTGCAGAAATAGGAGAAGAGAGGACTGCTGTGGCTTCTGAAAAGGTGGAAGGTCCTGCTGTTGAAAAAATTCCTGCTGGGAGGGCTGAGCGGGAGAATGAAGGGGAGCCTGTCCAACAGGGTACATATGAGTTTTATCCAGGTTCGTGTCTGTTTGCCTGGATGGGGCTGACGTTGTCAACTATGGAGTACGGGTATTTGGTGTGGAAGAAGACATTTCAAAATATAGTTGGTGCCGGTTTAACGGGAGATAAAGATTAAGTGGATTATTTTGGAAGGCACAAGCAATCTGGGATTGCTTGTGTTTTTTGATGGAAGCTAATCGGTCTTAGAACTAGTCCATCAAATCACATCTATCTGACAATTTCCGATTTCTATTGGACAGTTTAGCTAAGGGATCCGATGATTTTGTCCAATAGGAAGGTTCTAAAGGACAGTTTGGCTATGAGATTCGATGATTTTGTCCAATAGGAAGGTTCTAAAGGACAGTTTGGCTTAGGGATCCGATGATTTTGTCCAATAGGAAGGTTCTAAAGGACAGTTTGCCTAAGAGACCTGATGGTTTTGTCCAATAGGAAGGTTCTAAAGGACAGTTTAACTAAGAGATCCGATAATTTTGTCCAATAGGAAGGTTCTAAAGGACAGTTTAACTAAGAGACCTGATGGTTTTGTCCAATAGGAAGGTTCAATTGGACAGTTTAACTAAGAGATCCGATGATTTTGTCCAATAGGAAGGTTCTATTGGACAGTTTAACTAAGAGCTTCGATGATTTTGTCCAATAGGAAGGTTCTAAAGGACAGTTTGCCTAAGAGACATGATGGTTTTGTCCAATAGGAAGGTTCTAAAGGACAGTTTAACTAAGAGATCCGATGATTTTGTCTAATAGAAAGGTTCTAAAGGACAGTTTAACAATGAGATCCGATAATTTTGTCCAATAGATAACCTCGATCGGACAATTCCTATTACTAATTATACAGAGGGAAACATTGTCCATTAGAAATAATCAATCCGAGCTAACCAAGCATAAAAACTACTCCCGTATCCAGCCATTTTGTTTTATAGTAAAAGGTAATGAAAGGAAGTGGACCCATTGTCTAATCATACCGTTTTATCTCATGATGATCGCAGTCATGAGCCGCTTCGTGCCAAGTGTGAGGACTGCTTCGGGTTGTGCTGTGTCGCCTTGCCGTTCGCTGCTTCAGCGGACTTTGCTTTAGACAAGGAGGGAGGAACACCCTGCACGAATCTATAATCAGACTTTCGCTGCGGGATCCATCAGCACTTAAGGAAAAAGGGATTCAAAGGCTGTGCAGTTTATGAATGTTTTGGAGCCGGACAAAAAGTCTCACAAGTTACCTGCCAAGGTAAGAACTGGCGGGACAAAGAAACATCCAAGGAAATGTTTGCCGTATTCCCTATCGTTCAGCAGCTCCAGGAAATGCTCTGGTATCTAACTGAAGCCCTATCATTGGAAGCCACCGCCGTCATCCATACAAAACTCCGTCAAGCCATCGATCAAACAGAAAAACTTACATTCCTCAGTCCTAACCAACTTAAGGAACTCTATATACCAGGACACAGAGCGGAGATAAATAACTTACTTGTAAAAACAAGCGAGCTAGTCCGTGCTGGTTCGAAACCAAAACGAAAGGTAAGTCGTGGTGCTGACCTCATTGGAGCTAACTTAAGAAAAGCGGATTTGAGAGGAGCTAACTTACGTGGGGCCTTTCTGATTGCGGCGGACCTCAGGGAAGCAGACCTGCGAACCGTAGATTTTATTGGAGCCGACCTTCGCGATGCTAACCTTAGCGGAGCTGACCTGACTGGAAGTATCTTTCTCACTCAAGCCCAAGTAAATGCTGCCAAGGGAGATGCCAAGACAAAGCTGCCTCGATTACTCTCGCATCCATCCCATTGGTCAGCCTAATCATCCAAACCCGCACTATATAAAAGATAGCTGACCAGTAAAGGGGAAAAGTTATGAGACAAATCACGTTATCTAACGGAACCATTGTTGAGGTGGAGTGTTTAAGCTGTGCATTAACAAGCGGCCTGGTGCAGCCTGATGGTGGAGTTGTCATTGAGACAGAGCATTTCCATGCGCATCAGGATGTCGCTTACCCCATCAAAGGATTAATCATCTTGGCATCAAAGCGGCATATTTATTGCTTTGATGAATTAACGGAAGAAGAGAAGCTTGATTATATAAACCTTTTAACAAAAATCAGAAAAGCACAAAGAGAAGTTCTAGGAATCGACCATGTTTATTACTTTTATAATGAGGATACTACCCACCACTTTCACACTTGGATGGTACCACGCTATAAATGGATGAACGAATTTGGCCGCTCGGTTGAATCCCTAAGGCCTGTCTTACGTCATGCTAGAAATGAAATGAATGACCAAGAGAATGTAAACGAGGTAATTGAAGCGATTAGCCTGCTGGCAAAGGCATTACGTGGGGAGAGGTAATGGTCCGATTGAGCGACCAAGTCAAAAAGGAGGAAAAATACATTCCCTCCTTCATTTACCGCGTAGTTTCCTTAAAAGTAGTCCTAATCACCTGACTGGTTGCAGGGTTGAACTCAATATCGACAAACACGCCAAATTCCTTTTTGTCATCTTTTAACCAGAGTTTAAATTTTTCAGTGCTGGACCGCGGGCCTGTTACTCTCCCAATATGAAGATAATCGATAATTTTCGCATGAGGATACCTTTCTTGCGTTTTCTTCATTGCGAAGGTACCCCATTTGGCATAAGGAGGGATGGGTTTTTGTTGGGCGGCAGCCTCGTGATGGAACTGCCATATTCCCATATCTATAAAAACAAACGTAATCATCAAGCTGATCAGAAGTTTTTTCATATGATTACCCCTTTTTTATTAGCATTACATATCGGGTTATAACTTATGTTGGGAAAAATTGAAAGAAGAGAAATAAATTGTTCAGCGTTTATAATCGAAGATAAACAAAGGAGAGCGCGCTAATGGAAATTCGGTTATTAACCCCATCTGTTGCCACAAACTACTGGGCATTACGGCTCGAAGCATTAAAGAACCATCCAGAGGCCTTCTTAACTAGCTATGAGGAAGCAGTCACAAGGGAAAATGCTGTGGAACAAACGGCTCGTAACTTTACAGCGGAAGGAAACTATACATTTGGAGCGTTCGATAAGGATGAACTAATTGGCGTAGTGACGCTTCTTCAAGAAGAACGGATGAAAATTCGCCACCGGGCAAACATTTTTGCCATGTATGTCACCCCTAGAAGTAGGGGATTAGGGGCAGGAAAGGCATTAATGACCGCGGCTATTCAGAAAGCGAAGGACGTCGGGGGAATTGAACAAATCAATTTAAACGTAACTGCCAATAATCATCGTGCGAAACAGCTTTATATCCAATTAGGCTTTCAAGAGTTTGGGCTTGAAAAGAACGCTTTAAAAATAGACGGTGTATATTATGATGATGCCTATATGGTGTTACATTTAAATAGATAGGAATTCGTTGCTTAAGGATCGGGGTATGGGCAAATTATGAATAACGTTCATACTCCAAAATGGAGGCTATTTTCTTTTATTAGAATTTAATGAAAGCGCTATCAAAAGCGCAGCTCAAGTGATATAATGGAATAGAGGAGCAAGTATGTCACTTCTTAACAGGAAAGGGGTCGCTTGAGTATGACGGAAAGCATTTATTCTCATTTGAAAAAAAGAGGGGTTGTTGTTCCCGAGCATTACATTCAACCTTTAAAGGCCCAGTGGGATGCACACCAGATTTTAAATAATAGTCCTAATCTTAATAATTATAAAGAATTTAATCTTAGCTCGAACCATTTGAACGAGGAGTTTGATCACGAGTAGAGAGAAATTCCACAAAATGACAGAAACCTCTTGATTCTAAAACGGAATTCCAGTAAGATAAACATACGTTATAACGAAAAGGGTGACTTAAAGTCCAATGATTAACTAGTCCTATTTTTGGAAAAAATTCGGATAACGAACATATTCTGGATAGGATTCGTGCGGGCTTTTTAATAAATGTAGCGAAGTAAACGAGTACTTGGCTGTTTTATGTCCTATAGTGCCTCCTGTCCGGTTTGTTGGATAAGGAGGTTTTTTATGGAACAAGCAAATGCAAATGTTTCAATGGGGTTATTGTTTCGAAATAGGGTAATTCAGACGTTATTACTCTCGACGTTTTTTCTACAAATTGGGGTTTGGGTAAGGAATTATTCCATTTTGTTATATGTGGTAGAAAAAACAAATGAAGACCCTGTCGCTGTATCACTGATATCGGTAGCGGAGTTTGCTCCAATCTTTCTGTTTTCATTTATCGGCGGGACCTTTGCGGACCGCTGGAAACCGAAAATGACGATGATATGGTGTGATTTTCTGAGTGCCATCTCCATTTTTGTGGTCTTGCTGGCCCTTTTCTTTGGTGGATGGAAGGTCATCTTTTTTGCAACATTGGTATCATCGATTTTATCCCAGTTTTCACAGCCTGCTGGAATGAAACTTTTTAAGCTTCATGTAAAAGAAGAACTCATTCAAATGGGAATGTCCATTTACCAAACCATCTTTGCTTTGTTTATGATCATTGGCCCGGTACTTGGTACGTTTGTTTACCAGCATTTTGGAATCAATGCAGCGATTGCCATTATGGGAGTAGCCTTTTTACTTTCAGCAGGGATCTTATTCTTACTGCCGTCAGACTATGATGCAGAAGAAATGTCAGAAGCTACGACCTTACTCCAAGAGATGAAGGCTGGATTCAAATATGTATGGCAGAGCCGTGCCCTCACAATGCTGGGGGGATGTTTTGCGGCGGCGGGCTTGGCGTTAGGGCTTACTCAGCCATTAGCTGTATTTCTTGTAACGGAACAGCTTGGTCTGCCGAAAGAGCAGCTGCAATGGCTGATGGCGGCATTTGGGATCGGAATGATTTTGGGCGGAGGTCTTACAGTCGGGTTCTCGAAAAAGACACCACCGCAAATTTTGCTTGCGATTGGTATGGGTGTCAGTGCCCTTGGCTTTTTGGTAATGGGGCTTTCCGACATGTTTTGGTTGACCTTGACCGCTCAATTTATCAGCGGTTTGTTTATGCCATGTGTCCATATCGGAATCAATACCATGATCTTAAAGAATACCGATTCAGCCTTTATTGGCCGTGTTAATGGGATACTAAACCCAATATTCATGGGTTGCATGGTAATTACAATGACAACAAGCGGCTGGTTGAAGAAGACTTTTTCCCTAGTTTCAATGTACGAAACGACCGCTTTGCTTTTTGTGATCGGTGTTCTTTTTCTAGTGCCTTTATTCAAGGGATCTACGATATTGGAAAAAAGTAAAGAAGCTTAATAGAACAAAGGGGGGAGCTTGGAGATCCAAGCTCCTTTTAAGTTTATCTTATATTTGGTAAAATTAGGATGTCGAAAAGGAGGGCATCTTCAAATGGATGTTATTGAAAAAGCGCTGCAAATTGCAGCAAAAGCCCATGTTAAACAACGCCGAAAAGGAAGCGATATCCCCTATATTGTGCATCCTGTAGCAGTTGGTATGATTTTAATGAAGGCAGGATATGATGAAACGCTGATTGCAGCTGGTATCCTCCATGATACGGTAGAAGACACGGACCTTTCATTGCAGGATATTGAACAGGAATTCGGATTCAAGATTGCGGAAATTGTTCGTGGATGTTCGGAACCAGATAAATCTTTAACGTGGGATCTTCGAAAAAAACATACAATTGAATACCTAAAAAATGCTCCAAGTGATATCAGGGCAGTCGCTTGTGCAGATAAATTACATAACGTACGTTCCATTACGAACGATTATAATCAAGTAGGGAATGAAATTTGGAGTAAATTTAATGCCGGTAAGGAAAAACAAGAATGGTACTATACCCATATAGTAGAAAGTTTAAAATACCAAAACTCCTTTCCTTTAGTCGAAGAATTGGAAGAAGCGGTCCATCACTTATTTAACAGATGTTCGTAAAGACTTTGCAGGTCAGACTTTACTAGAAAATATGATAGAATGGGAACATTGGAACTGGTGATGGAGGTTTACAAGTGATTACATTCTACAAAATTGTTGTGTTCATTCATATCTTTTCTGCAATCATCGGAATGGGTCCAGGGTTTATTTTAACAACAGTCGTTAAATCAGGAAAAACGATGACTGAATTAAGACATTCTTATCGGATCCGACACAAGCTCCATATTTTTGTGATGGCGGGCGGCACATTGCTGCTGATTACAGGGATAACGATGGGTTTTCTAAATCCCAGCTTGTTTCGGATGGGATGGTATGTGACCAGTTTGGTCTTATTTTTAGCGGCACTTGCAATCGGTCCGCTTGTCTTATCCCCAAGGTCAAAACCTGTAAAAGCATTATTGGCCAACCATCAAGGTGAGGAGATTCCTGAGGAGTACTGGCGTTTAGCCAAAATTTTATTTCGCTGTGAATACTTAGAAAATTTCATTTTCATCATTATTATCGCTCTTATGATATTAAAACCATACTAACCAAGGAAGGTATTGCATATAAATGTGCATACCTTTTTTTGTTATCTAGGAAAATGGAAAGCTGTTTGACTATACAAAAAAATAAATTCAAGTTAAACTGTATTAAAACATATAATTCCAATAAGAAAGGTGGGTATTTTGATGACCGACGATATACGATCAATACCTCGTCCACTTGTAAGAACGAATCAATGGATCATCGTTCTAAGTGTGGTTCTCACATGGATATCTGGTATAGAGTGGCTTTTATTAATACCGCTTCTTGCTGGGTTAAGCGGACTTTTATTCGGATTTAATCCAGATTGCAAAACTATTTTTAAAGAAAGAGCCTAAGGCGTACATTCCTGAAGATTGGGAGCAGCAACAGTTTAATCAGAAGTTGGCTGTTTCATGTCTGGCTGTAGGTTTTATTAGCTTCTTAGCGGGCTGGAATGTGTTGGGCTTTATCTTTACTATTCTAGTTGCAGTGGCCGCATTTGTTGCCATTCTTGGCTTTTGTATCGGCTGCTTTGTCCATTATCAATGGAGACAATATAAATACCGGCGTTCCTCTTTATAGCTGCTCAAAAGCTTTTGCCAGCCGTGCAAGGGCTTTTTTGAGTAAAATTAATAATTTTTAAATAGTAGGTATTGTCAGATATTTGTGTTGACTGATAAAAGTTAGAACTACTAAAATTAAATGATCAAACTGTAATCGAATCGTTGACTTTCCGAATTTATAGGGATATTTACGAGTTCTTTATCAGACTCCTGGTTTTGGTGATACGACTGATTTTGATGCGATTAATAGGCATTACCACCTATCGAACCATATTGCTAGTAATGACCAAAAAAGTTTTCATATTTTGCCGAAAGTACCTGACCTTTCAGGACTAACTTCCCAGCATAATCGTCAAAATTCAAGTAATAAGCCTGAGAAATTTTTAATAAAATGTGAGAAAGCAGAATAGGAGTATAAAGTTAATGATTATACGTGATGCTGTAGTAAAGGAATTACCGCTGATTCGAGAACAACGGATTCATGCTTATGAAATACATGAACATAGCATTCCAGAAGGACATTGGGGAGCATTGAAACAAGCAATTTCATCCGATGCGGATACCAATCCTGATATTGTACGAATCGTGGCAGAATTAGACGGAAAGATTGTCGGCAGTGTGGTTTTATACCCTGCTAAAATAGATGCCTATGAAGGCAATGTCGAGAACCTAGATTATCCTGAAATTCGCATGCTCGCGGTTGCCCCCGAGGCCCAAGGAAAAGGGATTGCAACGGCGCTTATTTCTGAATGCATCGCCAGAGCAAAAGGCAAAGGCTTTCAGTTTATCGGTTTGCATACCGGAGAATTTATGACCGGTGCAATGAGATTATACGAACGGCTGGGATTTGAGCGAATTCCACAACATGATTTTCAGCCTGCCAATGATGGTATCGTTGTAAAGGCCTATCGCCTCAGCTTAAATAAAGAAAATCTATCATATTAGTAAAAATATTTTAATAATTAAATAAAATTATCTTAAAACCCACTTGACACCTCGGAAAAGTCAGAATAAAATGGAAATAATTAAAGCCCAAATAATAAATTAAAAAAGGTTAAGCTGATTGGTCAACCAAAGGCTTATACTCCCAGACGAGAGTATAGGCCTTTTTGTGTCTAAAGAGAGGAGAGATCAGCCAATGACGTATCCAATAAGTAAGTGCAGTCCACATTGTAGTCAATCAGATGGAACATTAAAATTTTTTATTCATAAAACCAAGTATTCTGATGTGATATTGGCGAATTAAATTTAAAGGGAGAGGGTCTGATGGCAGCAATAGATCAAGAGAGAACAAAAGTCATTTTAGAGGCATTAAAAAATATTGAGTATGGTTCTGTTACAATCACGATTCACGATGGGTCAATCACGCAAATAGATAAAACAGAAAAGACTCGTTTCGAATCAAGACGTTCTACTGCAAAAAATCAAAGAGTATAAGATAAGCCGATCAGACGACTGAAGGCTGCTTAATTTTACCTATGCTTACGGCATGCCTGAAGATAGGCACATCGATTCTTAGGCAGGAATAAAAATTAGGCAGCTTTTTTTAATTAGAGGGGGAATCATGATGAAGAAGCATTTATGCAAATTTACACTGGTATTTGCGTTAATCGCACTTATTTTAGCAGGATGCAGCAGTAACGAGAAATCTAGTACTGAAACATCCACGAAAAAAGAGAAAACGGCCGCTCAAGAAACGACGAAAAAGAAAGATCCAGTCCAGTTATTAAACGTATCGTACGATCCTACGAGAGAGCTTTATGAACAGTACAATAAAGAATTTGCTCAATACTGGGAAAAGAAAACCGGTCAGCAGGTGACCGTTCAACAATCACATGGCGGTTCTGGTAAACAAGGGCGTGCGGTTATTGATGGACTTGAAGCAGATGTGGTAACACTGGCATTGGCCTATGACATTGATGAGATTGCTAACAATGGTTTGCTTTCTAAGGACTGGCAAAAGAATTTAAAGGATAATTCTACACCGTATACTTCAACGATTGTTTTCTTAGTTAGAAAAGGGAATCCAAAAGGGATTAAGGATTGGGATGACTTAACGAAGAAAGGAGTATCTGTTATTACTCCGAATCCAAAAACGTCTGGCGGCGCTAGATGGAACTATTTAGCTGCTTGGGCGTATGCACAAGAGAAATTTGGCGGAGATGAAGCCAAAACCAAGAAGTTTATGAGTCAATTATACAAAAATGTCGAGGTATTAGATTCAGGAGCTCGCGGTGCAACGACTACGTTTGTCGAACGCGGAATTGGTGATGTGTTAATTGCCTGGGAGAATGAAGCGTATCTCACTTTAAATGAGTTAGGAAAAGATAAGTTTGAGGTTGTGAATCCGTCACTCAGCATTCTTGCGGAACCGCCGGTGGCTGTCGTTGATAAAGTAGCAGATAAAAAGGGGACAAAAGAAGTAGCAAAGGCCTATCTGGAATATTTATACTCCGATAAAGGACAGGAAATTATCGCGAAGAATTACTATCGTCCACGGAACGAAGAAATTCTGAAGAAATATGCAGATGTCTTCCCACAAATTAAGATGGTCACGATTGATGATTATTTTGGCGGCTGGAAAAAGGCGCAGGAAAAACATTTTAATGATGGCGGGACCTTCGACCAAATTTATCAACCTAAATAAGAAGAATAATAGGGAGCATTCGTGCTCCCTATGTATCTAAATCGGAAGGGGTCAACCTCATGGGTCTTTTTAAAAAGAGAACAGGCGTATTGCCGGGTTTCGGATTATCGCTAGGGTTTACGATGACCTATATTAGTATTCTAGTAATCTTACCTTTATCGATGATTTTTATAAACTCAGCGAAAGCTCCTTGGTCAAAAATTTGGCATACCATCTCGGAGCCAAGGGTTGTGGCGTCCTATCAGTTAAGCATCGGTGCCTCTCTAATGGCGGCAGCGATCAATGTTATTTTTGGAGTTTTAATCGCTTGGGTCCTAGTTCGATACCGCTTTCCAGGTAAGCGTATCATTGATGGGCTCGTAGACTTACCCTTTGCATTGCCAACCGCAATCGCTGGGATTGCTTTAACGACCTTGTATACGGAAAATGGCTGGGTCGGCCAATTTTTAGGATTTAAAGTGGCATTCACTTCGCTCGGAATTACAGTAGCCTTAATGTTTATTGGCTTACCCTTTGTTGTTCGAACGGTACAGCCCGTTTTACAGAACGTAGATAAGGAAGTGGAGGAGGCCTCTGCAAGCTTAGGGGCAAACCGGCTCCAAACCTTTGTGAAAGTGGTTATGCCGGAGCTGTTCCCTGCTGCTCTGACAGGCTTTGCCTTAGCTTTTGCCAGGTCGCTGGGTGAGTATGGATCAGTAGTATTTATTGCAGGAAATATGCCGATGAAAACAGAAATTACCCCGTTGTTAATCATGACAAAGTTAGAACAATATGACTATGCGGGCGCAACTGCGATTGCCGCTGTCATGCTTGTATTTTCCTTTTGCATGCTGTTGGTTATTAACCTATTACAATGGTGGACCAATCGAAAATTTATTTAATAATGAGGTGTAAAAAATGTCCGGACATGTTCCATTAACATACTCAAATCCACAGATACAGAATTCCAATAAAGAAGCTGAACCGCGTTGGGTTCGTTATTTATTGATTACATTAGCCGTCGGTTTTTTAGGGCTGTTCCTGGTTTTACCACTTCTTGCTATTTTTATAAAGGCCTTTGATAAAGGCAGTTCTGTATTTTTGGAGGCGATCAGCAATCCAGACGCCATTGCGGCAATCAAATTAACGATGCTGGTTGCTTTGATTGCTGTACCACTTAATGCCATTTTTGGAGTTGCCGCAGCATGGGCGATAACTAAGTTTAATTTTAAAGGAAAAAGTTTGCTGATTACGATTATTGACCTGCCGTTTGCGATTTCACCGGTTATCGCAGGGCTGGTGTTTGTTTTGTTATTCAGCAGTCACGGATTATTTGGTCCATGGCTGCAGGCGCATGATATAAAAATTATCTTTGCTGTTCCCGGCATTGTGCTGGCAACCTTGCTAATCACACTGCCTTTCGTAGCGCGAGAATTAATTCCATTAATGCAAACACAGGGGACAGCCGATGAAGAGGCCTCGATGACGCTTGGGGCAAGCGGTTGGAAAACGTTTTGGCTGGTAACCCTTCCGAATATAAAATGGGGCTTATTATATGGAGTGATTCTCTGCACGGCCCGTGCGATCGGAGAATTTGGTGCGGTATCGGTTGTTTCAGGACATATTCGTGGAATGACGAATACCATGCCGCTTCATATTGAAATTTTATATAATGAATATCAATTTTCAGCAGCCTTTGCTGTCGCATCATTAATGTCACTGTTCGCAATCATCACTTTAGTAGTAAAAAATATCATTGAGTGGAAAGCAAATAAGACCATGAAACCAGAAGAGGGGGAAGCATAAAATGAGCATTCAAATTAATAACATCTCAAAATCGTTCGGAAGCTTTCAAGCCCTCGAACATATTAATCTAGACATACAAACTGGGGAACTGGTTGCACTCCTCGGACCGTCTGGTTCTGGGAAAACCTCGCTGTTAAGAATTATTGCTGGACTTGAAGATGCCAGTGATGGTGTGATCCTGTTCGGCGATGAAGATATTACTTTATTGAGTGCAAAAGAACGCAAGGTTGGCTTTGTTTTTCAACATTATGCCTTATTCCGCCACATGACCGTTTTTGATAATATTGCGTATGGTTTAAAGGTCCGTCCGCGTAAAAATAGACCCTCAAAAAGTGAAATAAAGGAAAAGGTCACTGAATTATTGAAACTAGTAAAACTTGAAGCTTTTGCGAATCGTTATCCGTCCCATTTATCAGGCGGACAACGGCAGCGTGTCGCTCTTGCCCGGGCATTAGCCGTTGAGCCTAAGGTGCTTTTGTTAGATGAACCGTTTGGCGCTTTGGATGCCAAGGTCCGAAAAGACCTCCGCCGCTGGTTAAGAAGACTTCATGATGATTACCAGATTACGAGTATATTTGTGACGCATGATCAAGAAGAGGCCCTTGATGTGGCCGATCGGATTGTTGTCATGAATGAGGGTAAAATTGAACAGATTGGCACGCCGGAGGAAGTCTACGAACACCCGAATAGTCCGTTTGTTTATCACTTTTTAGGAAATGTGAATCTCTTTAAAGGCCGTTTGCATAATGGAAAATTGCAGCATGGGGAGTTTGAAGTGGACGCTCCCGAATTTGCAGAGACGCTTAATACTGAAGCGGTTGGGTATGCGAGGCCGCATGATATCAGTATCAAACGGGAATATAGGCAGGATTATGCAGCTGCTAAAGTCAATTATATTCATCAAATTGGTGCAATTGTCCAGGTCGAACTAATACGAAACGATACTGGCGATTATTTAGAAGCCGAATTAACGAAGGAATATTTTCGAAATCTTGACCTTAAAAATGGGGAAGAAGTATATATTAAACCAAAGCAGTTAAAAGTGTTTATTCCAGAGGATTATTCCATATAGATTTCAGGTGGGCTTTACTTCAAAAACGAGGTAGGCCCTTTTTTTGATATTTTCATAAGTGGGTTAAAATTGTATAATATAGGAAGAATTATAGTTCAAAAGATGGAAGGTGATGGTAGATGTTTAGGAGAAGGACTACCCCAATTAAGAGTAAATACCAACCGGTTGCATCGTTAGAAGAGGTTGTACTTGGCGGGAATAAACAATTTATTTTAATCAGAGGGGAAAATGTAGAGAATCCGCTGATGTTATTTTTACATGGCGGACCAGGAACGGCTCAAATCGGCTTTGCTCCGAAATTTCAAAGAGACTTGGAAAAGGACTTTATTGTGGTGAATTGGGACCAAAGAGGCGCAGGTTTGTCTTTTTCTCCAGAAATTAACAAAGAAGAGTTGACCGTGGAAATCATGGTCCGAAATGCAGTCGAGTTAATCGAGTATTTATTGTTAAGGTTTCAACAATCGAGACTGTACTTAGTTGGCCATTCCTGGGGAACAGTACTAGGGACATTAATCATTCAAAAATACCCGCACTATCTTCATAGTTACATAGGCATCGGCCAGGTTGCCAATATGAAAAGAGGAGAAAAGATTTCCTACGAGTACACATTGAAGAAAGCCGATGAGTTAAATGAGGAAAAAGCAGTCAGGCAATTAAATGGTCTGGTGTACAACCCTTCCGATATGAACTATCTTATAACTCAAAGAAGATGGCTGACGAAGTTTGGCGGGTCTGCCATCGGGGTTAGTGATTTTGATCTTATTTATTCCAATATGTTTTTTGCTCATGAGTATACCCTTAAGGACTGGATGCGTTATATGAAGGCAGGGAGATTTTCATTAGAATCAATGTGGCCTCAAATACTGGAGATTGATTTTCTAACGAATCCCCTTCAGGTAGAGATACCTGTTTATATTTTTGCAGGCAAGCATGATTATCAAACCCCTTCCGAATTAGCTTCCGAATATTTTAACAACATAGACTGTCCCCATAAAGAGTTTATTTGGTTTGAACACTCTGCCCATTTATTAAATTTCGAGGAACCAGAGAAGTTTTACGAGCAATGTTTAAAAGTTAAAGAAAGGTTGCATAAGATCTAGGACCTGCAGAGTTGCTTTATCGCAATTTTGTATGAGTGTGATTACTACTTTTTTACAGATGGTCGTTTCAGCACCCCTTTTTCAAACTTGTGATATACTTTAGGTAAGAACCAGTTGTCATGTGAGGAAGGGGACGAGTGCAATGGGTAGTGAAATTTTGATTAAAGATAAAAAACAAACGGTAAAAGGGACGCTTGCTCGCGGGGCGGTTTTTGCTAGAAGTAAGGTATTCGAGGTTATAAGCGAGAATAACGAAAAATGGTACTTAGTTTATTATAAAAACACCATAGTTTATGGAGCTAAGCTTGACCATCTGGAAGAAGGTACATTTATTCAAAAGGTCTTTACCGAGGGAATCGTTCTTGATTCTTCCCATCCAGTTTTAGCAGCACTAATTCCCCAATTATCCGTTACCATTCCTACGAAGAGTAAGCTTTTCTCCCATCTGCAACTCCATTTCCCGCTTCAGGAAGTTGCCTTTATTGCCACAACACTTGACGCCTTTTATGAAAAAGAACAGGTAATCAGTGTTTTAGATAAAATCTATTTTAACTTTAGAAGAAACGGCAAGTTTTTAAAATCCTTTCAAGTTATCCAACTCTTATATGATTTCTCTCCTTCATTAAAATCTGCAAAGGAACGTATGGATTCACATGAATTCCATCCGTATCATCAAATTTATCATTCCAACGATTTATCCACTCTCTATGAAAAAGATCCGTTATTTGTAGAAATACACTGTTTCAGACTTCGTTCCCAGCAAAAAGAAAGAGCATTCCTTCTAAACAAACAAGATGGTTTAGCTGCGGTTTTGCTGTGGTTAGAATTCCCGGACGCCGGCAGCGTAGAAAAATATACAAACATTGCCTTACAATTTATCACGATGGAAGACTGGCTCCTCCTCTTAAGTCAGGTCCAGGTTAATCCATTTAGGTACTTGCTTGAGGGAAAACCCACACTAGAAAAAATGCTTCAGGCTGGTAGGGTGGAGAAAGCTGCTACTTGCTTATTCCCATTTATTCAAGACCTGCCAGCGGCTTATGATGACCTGCTAGAACAGATTTGGGAGAAATCTGACCCAGATTTTGTCCTAGCACATATTAATGAATGGATTCTTGCATTGAATCATCTGCCTGATCATCATCCCCTTCTGCAATGGGAGGAGAAATTATTTCAACTAACGGTTAAACTGCTAGATTTGTACGATCTTCCTTCTGTTGAGGAAAAGCTACTATCGTTTCAGACTGTATTCCCAACATCAGAGGTGATTCAAAAAATAAAGGAAATGACCGCTTTAGAAGAAAATCCTGATCGGATGATGGATTTGGGTGACTATTATGCTGAATTTAAACAATATGACAAAGCAATTGACTGTTTCGCATGGGAGATGGAATTGCAGCCACAGAATCCTTCGCCTGTCCGGAAAATTAGTAAAATGTATCAAGCTAAAGGCTTAGTAAAGGAAGCGTCGGCCTATCAGCAAATCTTGAATCAATTGTCTTCGAATAAACATATAGGATAAAAAAGGCGTCTAACACCAGTTTTGGTGTGGACGCCTTTTTTATAGGTTGGAATATAAGTAATACAGCATATTAGGGACGCTTGTCCGAAAAGATAAGCATACAGCCTTTCACCTTACTTAATTTTACGGGCAGCCATTGGCGGTTGTTCCAGCCATTTAGATTCAATCATTAGGTTCAATCCATCATCAAGAAAGGTGCCAGTTTCAACAATTAGGAATCCAAATAAACTGCTTAAATCTCTTCTGACAACAAAACTTAAAGCATTTCCATATCGAGCGATGGCAATTTGGGCAAGTGAAAGCGCCTCAAACATAATCAGGCGGTCGGAAAAAGGGGAAATCGTCGATTGTGTTATCTCAGATTCATACGTAGCTTGAAACGGAAGGTTTTCCGCTGTATTAAACGACTGAAATCTTTCTACCCTTTTTCCAGCTATATTTTTGCCTCTCCGGCAATATTTTTTAACTTTTGGATCCTTAGCAATTTGTGAAAATATCATAAACATTGTTTTCGCAAGGACTACACCGCGAAGGCTAAAAATAAGATTATCAATTTCAATCCCGGTAAGCTGTCGCTGGTCACCCCACCAACCTGACACAAAAGAATGATGTTCAATCATTTCTGGTTGTTTAAGTTCCGGTATATAAACAGGCTGATGTCCATATCCCTTTTTATGAACTGTTTCCGTAATCATCCGATAAAGCTCCGTTGAATTTTTGAGACATGTTTCAAAAAAAGGCAAAACCTCAGGATGATCTGTTTTTCCCAAGGTTAACCCGTAACCATATATGCCATATTCGGAAAGTACATGGAGAATAAAAAGGATTAGTTTATCAGACATTAGCCGAGGGACCTCTGGACTAACGTCACTCTTCAGACTAAACCCAATCGGCGGAGTAAACCCGGCTTTTGTATATAAAGCAAGACCATCATCCACAATTTTCGTGGCTATTTTTTTAGATTCCTCTAAGATTTTTTTTAAATCTTCGTCTTTCGCGTGAAAATCCCAATAGGCTAATAAACAAAGGTGGGCTTGATTGGCGATAATAAACTGCCATAAATTCGAAATCTCTCCCGCTGTTGGTTTGAGTTCCATAGTACCTCCTAAAAATTCCAATTAAATATAATTTAGATTCTGCTATAAATTCGGCTGTTATACATAGACTGAGGAAACTGAAAATATCTAAAAGCAGGAAAGTGTGACACCGAGTTAGAAAAGATAAAGGATTAAAAATTATCATGAATTAGACAAAATACTCCTGTATAAATGAGATAAATGCTATACCAATACTGTGGTAATTCATATAATATAAGGATATATAGACTGTAAATTTAAGGAATAAGGACAAGCAGATATCCGTTTATAAGAACTCTTTGGCTGGACTAATCATGATTGATTAGTTAGGGAGATGATTATTTGATGAAAAAACAGTATGATTCACTTGCCGATCTGAAAAGAGGGATCTATCTTTGGATTGTGCCGTTAATTGTAACCGCTCTAATACTAAATACTGTCATGCAAAATAGTCCTATTGAAAATAAAATGAGTTTTATTATTAATAACGCTCTGACAATTTGGCTGTTTATTTGCTGGGTTTTAGTAATCAAAAGGCGTTGGGTTAAGTTTGCTGAGTATTCTTGTTTAGCTTTAATTACGATTTACCATATCGCTACTTTTTTTGATACAGTCTCTCATTATTTGCTCCCAAGTGGAGGAGCCTTAGGAGATTTTATTGTTTGGATGCCTATTTATCTTGCATTTATTTATTTAACATTAGGAGTTAAAAAAGGTCTTCCCTTCTCGATACTGGTTTTTCTTCTGACACTAGTAGATGGTCTTATTTATTTTGATAGACTCTCAACCGACTCACTTGATTCGTTATTACAGTATTATTTCGCCAATTTTGTGTATGTTATCGTTCTTTATTATGCTCAGCATATCTTTAAAGTATATGCGGAAGCACAACTGATTAAAAAGCATGCCTATTTAGATTCTTTAACAGGGATTGCTAACCGTCATCAAATTGACGGCTGGTTTGAACAAAAACTAAAAGATTCTAAAGAGATGAATATAAGTTTTTCCGTAATTTTTTTCGATATTGATCATTTTAAAATGATTAATGATCAGTTTGGCCATAAAGTTGGAGATGCTATTTTAATTGAGATAGCTGATTTAATTCAAAAGAAACTGGTTGTCAGAGAATTGTTTGGACGATGGGGCGGCGAGGAGTTTATTATTATTCCTACCGTTACAGGGAAGGGAGCTATTAATCTTGCAGAATTATTACGAGAAACGGTTGCCCAGCATGATTTCCATATTGTAGGACAATTAACGGCAAGCTTTGGCGTTACAGAATCTTTGCCGGAAGACACAATTGATTCGTTATTAACCCGGGTTGATGAGGGGTTATACCAGTCAAAACATCGCGGCCGAAATAAAGTAAGTAGTGTAAGTTAAGAATAGGAGTACCTAGCTGCCATTAGGCAGCTTTTTGTATTAATTAAATTTCAAAAAGCATAAAATTTGGGAATACTGTTTTAATAAGTTACATTTGATGTACACTAGCCCATTCAGCAAGGAGAGGATTTCATTATGATCACGATAGACCCTTCCCAAAATACCGAAAGAGAAAATTATAAATTTCTAATCGGCAGTATTATACCGAGACCGATTGCTTTCGTGACATCCATCTCAAACGAGGGTGTTTTAAACGGTGCGCCATTTAGTTATTTTAATATTGTTTCAGCCAATCCTCCAATGATATCCTTAGCTATCCAACGCTCTGGCGGGAAGCAAAAAGATACAGCGAGAAATATTATCGGCACTAAAGAATTTGTTGTGCACATTGTAGATGAACAGAATGTTGAACTAATCAATAAAACGGCCGCCAGTCTCCCGCCCGATCAAAGTGAGATTGACTTAGCCCAATTAACTCCTGTAAAAAGCGATAAGATTTCTACACCGGGTGTTAAGGAAGCTAAAGTTAGAATGGAGTGCACATTAGAGCAAGCTTTAGAATTAGGCGGTGAAGATTCTCCGGGATGTGACTTTATCATCGGTAGAATTGTCCAATTTCATATAGAAAGTAGCCTTTATCAAAGCGGGAGAATCGATCCTAAAGGCTTAGCTGCAGTAAGCCGATTGGCAGGTAACAATTATGCGAAAATCGGGGAGATTTTTGAAATTGAAAGACCACAGTAGCTCCAATAGTGACTATCCTTATAAATAACAACGCTCATTTTCTGCTTTGAGCGTTATTTTTATAGGGTAAAAAGCAGTCGTTTATAATAGGATAAGTTGATTGAATTCTTAGTTGTTTCCAGAGAATAGATAAATGATATCAGCGAAAGGGTGAAATTCATGTACTTCCTCTATTGGTTTCTAAAATGTGGATGGCTGCTGTTCATTATTTTTATTGGAAATATTTATTTAAGCCGTATGGGCCTTTGGTCTGTCATCATTTGCATTGCTGTCTTTTTGGCTGGGAATCAGTTGATTAATAAAAGCATGGAAAGGGTTTTTTCGAGGAAGAAATAGAATTTAAGCATGTTTTTAAAGAGTATACCTATTCTAAACTTCATTAGTAAAAATGGAGTTTTTATTTTTTAAAAGGAGAATCAAAGAATTTTTGAAGGATTGATGATGGAATCTTTGAATTATATTAATTTTCCCAACGTTAGCAAATATCATGTGTAAGGATTTTTAATAGAATTACAAGAATCGACAGTTGATGAGCCCTTTTCTCATCACTTTTTTCCCAATTATGCAGTCGATATTGCCATGATATGATGTTTCTGCACCCCAAAAAACAATATAGTATTAGGAGGCTGGGAAACGATGAAGAAGAGAACATCTATCATGCTAGCATTAGGTTTAACGGTTGGGTCAGTATTGCCGATAACGGCTGCAGCCAACACTACTCCGTATAATGTTACTGCTGCTAAGGATGCAAGTCAGTTTGGCAAGGATGCAAAGGTAACGTGGAAAAAAGGGCAAACCGTTCCCTCCTTCGTCCATGGTAAATTATCTACTAAGGTCTATAAAGATCACGCATCCGTAAAGCAATTTTTAAAAGATAATAAGTCGTTATATCAATTAGATGCCGATAAGGATTTAACCTTGTTGGATGTTCAGACCGATGAGCTTGGCAGCAAGCATTATAATTTTGTTCAATCTGTGCAAGGAATTCCGGTGGACGGGGCCAAATTCAAAGTGCATACCGATAAAAATGGCATCATTACAGCGATCAATGGTGATGTTTTTCCAGCCGCTTCCAACTATTTCAAGGGGAACTTGAAAGCTCAGCTGACAAAGGACGCTGCACTTGAGAAAGCTTGGAAATCTATTCATTTAACAAAAGAGGAAACATTAACAAATGCTGAGGTCGGACCAACTGGTACGAAATTTGAAGATACTGTGGAAAAGGCAGAATTGGTCGTTTATAAAAAAGAAAATGACTTCTATCTGGCCTATAAAACAAACCTGCAATTTATCCAGCCATATGGGGCTAACTGGGTAGTATATGTTGATGCTTTAAATGGGAATGTGTTAGATTCATATAATGCCGTTGCGGACGGTGCCACAACAGGATCTGGATATGGCGTATTAGGCGACTATAAAACACTAAATACCTATTATTCAAACAGCACTTATTATTTATATGATGTAACAAAGCCGATGTCGGGGGTAATTGAAACGAGAACCGCACAAAGCCGAACCGTGTTACCGGGTAATTACTCAGTGGACGCCGATAATCAATTCAATGCTGTTTCCCAAGGTGCAGATGTCGATGCTAACTACTATGCGGGTAAAGTCTATGATTATTACAAAAATACGTTTAATCGTAATAGTTTTGATAACAATGGAGCAACGATTCGTTCTTCGGTGCATTACAGCCGCAATTACAATAATGCTTTCTGGAATGGTTCACAAATGGTATATGGGGATGGTGACGGTGTAACCTTTAGACCATTGTCTGGTGCTCTGGATGTCGTTGCCCATGAATTAACACATGCAGTTACGGAAAGAACGGCAGGGTTAGATTATGTGAATCAATCCGGGGCCTTGAATGAGTCAATCTCCGATACGTTTGGAGTATTTCTCGACAAGGGAGATTATTTAATTGGTGAAGACGTGTACACGCCAAGTAAATCAGGCGATGCGCTCCGCAGTTTATCCAATCCAGCACTTTATGGCCAGCCTGACAACATGAGCAATTATGTTAACACTACTTCTGATAATGGCGGGGTGCATACCAATAGTGGAATCCCTAACAAGGCGGCCTATTTAACGATTTCCAGCTTAGGTACATCCGTTGCTGAAAAAATCTACTATCGTGCGCTTACCGTATATCTAAATCCGCAAAGTAACTTCAGCGATGCACGCGCCTCACTTCTTGCTGCCGCTGCAGATCTATACGGCACAGGCAGCACCCAATACAATGCAGTTGCCTCCGCATGGAACCAAGTGGGAGTATACTAAAATAAAAAAAACAAAAGGCCAGCCATCACACATAGTGGTGGCTGACTTTTTTGTGTGAGGATAGTGAAAATGGTGACAGGCACCAGGTAGGTTAGGACAAAAAAATAGATTGGTGCCGGCACCAATCCAAAATGGGAAGTTTTAAGAAATGAGCTCCTTCGAACTTATTTCCTAATTAAGTTACTCTTATAATAGTGAAAAGTTGTGTAGAAAATAGGGGGAAGTTGTGTGGAAGTTATGAAGATTTTGTTTTGAAGACAAAAAAATAGACTGGTGGGTTCACCAATCAAATTATGGGAAGTTTTAAGAAATGAGTTCATTGAACTATTTCCTAAATAAGTTACCTTAATCATAAGAAAAACATATGAAGAAGTTATGCAGAACTTATGTGGAAGTTGTGAAGTTTTTTCTTCCTAAGATGGTTTTTAACCATTTAAAACGACCACGGCTATAAACGGAGAATCATGCTAGTGTGAATCACTGACCCAATTGGATAACAATCATTTCCCTCCTTATCAGTTTTCATTAACTTAACTTTAACAGGACTAGCCTAGCAATGGGCATTAATCTAGTCCGATTTCGAAGTATAGACATACACTGTTTACAGTTAGATATAAGGAGGGAAATTAGAATGGAAGAAAGACAATTTGGGGTTCCTGGTCAAACATATCATCATGGCCAAGGCGGCTATTATCCAGGTCAGGGTTATCATCACGGTCATGGAGGGTATTATCCACCGCCGGTAGGATATCCAGGTCATGGATATCATCATGGTCATGGAGGTTATTATCCGGGTCATGGTTATCATCATGGCCATGGAGGCTATTATCCAGGTTACGGCTACCACCATGGTCATGGAACCTATTATCCAGGCCAGGGATATCACCATGGCCATGGCACTTATCAACCAGGTCAAAGGTAAAAAAAGCCTTTTGAAACAAACACAGTTAACAAGGTAAAAAAAGTGCCTGACACCCGAAGGGTGTCAGGCACCTTTTTTACCTTTGGGTAGTTGTGTTTATTAAAAAATGCCATATAATAGAATTATCAGCGTTCACAAAATTGTCGAAAATAGAATATTGCTAGTGTATAGGGATAAGCATAAAGGACAGAAAACTTGGAGGGATTGCTCAATGGTAAAAGCAGCAGTTGCAGGTGTAATTGGTTTTATACTAATTTTTATCGAATCAATGATCGTAATGAAATTAAAAGGCTATGAAACAATTGAATATGGAGGCATTGCTCCTTTTATTAATGTCTGGGCAATGAATTTCTTTTTTGTTTATGCTATTCTTACACAGGTTACAAATTGGTATGAAAACACTCACGAACTTAATGAGGACAATAGCTTCTAAGAAGCCTACACCATGTCTGGTGAAATAAGATAAGCAGATCTTCTCAATCTGAGAAAGGCTGCTTATCTTTTTTTATTTGAAAAAATTGGAGTTAGCACTTGATTTAACTAATGACATTAGTTAAAATAAAACTAATGATATTAGTTTTAAGGGGATGAGCTAAATGAGGCTATTAAAAAAAGGATATGTTTATCAAGTAACATTTATGGCACGTGTTTTTCCGGTTAACTGCTATTTGGTGGAGGAAGAGGATGGGTTAACGTTAATCGATGCTGCCCTGGGATTTTGTGCAAAGGGAATATTGCAGGCTGCTGAACAAATCGGAAAACCGATTACTAAGATTGTACTAACACACGCTCACGAAGACCATGTGGGTGCGCTTGATGCAATCAAATTGGCGAATCCAGAAGTACCCGTTTATATCTCATCCCGTGACTACAGACTAATGAATAATGATCGTTCACTTGATCTGCATGAAGATCAAACCCCGATAAAAGGGGGAGTTCCGAAAGACCTAAAAACCCGGGCTACTATTTTACTTAAAGAAGGCGATTTAGTTGGCTCATTAACAGCGATTGAAACACCTGGTCATACACCTGGATCGATGTCATTTCTCGATTTGCGGACAAAAGCCTTAATTGCTGGCGATGCCTTTCAAACAAGAGGCGGCATCGCGGTTGCCGGAGATATAAAACCATGGTTTCCATTCCCTGCTTTTGGAACTTGGAGTAAGAAAACGGCTTTAGCAAGCGCCAAAAAATTGCTTAGTTATCAACCAAAGCTACTGGCGGTTGGCCACGGGGAAATGGTGGAGAATCCTATTGCTGTGATGGAAAAAGCAGTGGAAGAATTTCAGCGGAAAATCGGATAAAGGAGAAGAAGCATCATGTCACCAAGACCGAAAGTCGGACTTGAATTGTCCGCCATACTAGATACAGCGGGGGAAATTGCCGACCACCAAGGAATGTCTGAGGTTACACTCGCAAACCTTGCGAAGAAATTGGGAATTCGCCCCCCATCATTGTATAACCATTTTGATGGATTGCCCGGATTACGAAAAAAACTTGCTATTCATGGTATCGACCGATTATATGAGGTAATGGCAGATGCGGCAAAAGGGGCAGTGGGAACGGAAGCGGTTCTTGCCATGAGTATGGCTTATGTGAATTTTGCCAGAAAACATCCAGGTTTGTATGATGCAACTTTACTTGCGCCAAACCCGGAAGACGAGGAGGTACAACAGGCCGGAGGGAAAATTGTTGACCTTTCGGTCCGTGTCCTGCAAAGCTATCATTTGCGGGGAGACCAAGCCCTACATACTGTTAGAGGATTACGCAGTATTTTGCATGGTTTCGCTGCATTAGAGCAAAAGGGTGGTTTTAAAATGAAGTTGGATTTGGATGATAGTCTGAAAATCATTATTCAAGCATTTCTTAAGGGAATGGTGAGCAGCAGTTAGTTTTGTCCAAACAATGGTAATGTTTTAATCATCAGAGCTTTGATATAATGGAAATAACTTTACTTTAAGGAATGATCAGTATGCAAAGATCGGAACAGTTTGGGTTAATATTGGATGTTGAAACAACCGGCTTGGGACCAACAAAAGACGAAGTGATTGAACTTGCTCTTAAGTTATTTACCTACCGGAAGGAAACGGGAGAAATCATCGAAATAATCGAGGAAGATTCTTTTTTACGTGAGCCCCTTTCAAGGACAGCCCGGAACAATTATGATACTGCCTTTCGTGTCCATGGAATTCCTTATGAGTTAGTAAAAGGGAAAAGCTTCTATGATGTGAAAATTAAAACTTATTTTCATCGTGCTGATACGGTGTTTGCCCATAACGCTTCTTTTGACCGCAGCTTTTTGTACCACATGTATCCTGAAGTCAATGAACTAAAGTGGTATTGTACAATGAGAAATATCCCTTGGAAAAACTATGGATTTCCAAATGGAAAACTCCTGACTTTATTACAGGCTCATGATATCACAGATTATCAAACACATAGAGCGCTCGATGACATTACATATTTATTGGATCTGCTCAAGAAAACAAGTCCGAAGGGTAACCTTTATCTCCAAGAAGTCCTTGAAAAAGGACCAATGAGAAAATACCAGCCAACCGCAGCCCGCACCAAACTTGGCTGAAAATTGGTGCCTGTCACCGTTAATGATATTATCACTATACCAATGTTGAAGACTCATTAATTTATAACATGAAGCTTGTATGTTAAAATATTCACTATGTTAAAATACATCGGGGTATGGTGATTATGAAACTCTTAACATTAAACTGCCATTCGTGGCATGAGGAACATCAGCTTGATAAAATCGCACATTTAGTAGATACGATAATTGAAAATTCTTATGATGTTATTGCCTTGCAGGAGGTAAGCCAGTCAAAAAGTGAAGAGTATGTGGACGGGAAAGTAAAGAAGAATAATTACGTCTACGTTTTGTTACAAGAACTTAAAAAGCGTGGCAATGACGAATATTCGATGGTGTGGGATTTGACTCACTATATCAAAAATGGTACCTATGAAGAAGGAGTAGCGATTCTAACCAAACATCCAATCATTCGGCACCACTCCTTTTATGTATCGCAAAGTGAGGATTATGCGGTAAACTGGAAAACCAGAAGAATTATAGCAGCTACGATAAAGTACAAGGACAAACCCTATACTTTTTATTCTTGCCATATGGGCTGGTGGCATGATGAAGCTGAACCTTTTAAGGCACAGGCTGACAAGATGTTCAAGAAGTTGAATTGGGATGAGGATTTCTTTCTACTAGGGGATTTCAACAACGATGCTTCTCTTCAGGGAGAGGGGTATGACTATTTGTTGAATCGTGGTCTTTATGACACATACACTCTTGCTGAAGAAAAAGATGAAGGAATTACCGTTAAGGGGAAAATCGCTGGATGGAGCAATAATAAACAAGACCTGCGAATTGATTTAATCTTAACCAATCAACCTGTACAAGTAGATTTTTCAAGAGTAATCTTTAACAATCACAATAAAATGGTGGTTTCTGACCACTATGGTGTGGAGGCAAAGGTTAACTTATAAACGTAATGAATCGTCACTTGATTTATGAGTGAGCAATGGATAAAAACAAAAAAACGGCTTTGCTGCATAGAGAGCATGCAAAGCCGTTTTTTTGTTGTTTTTCCGTTATGTATAGTAACCTCATGCTGGATATCCCGTTTAGGGATGTGATTAAAGGATTATCTGCCCTCAGTGAAAACTTGAAAAGTAACTCCAAACTTATCCGTAACAGTGCCGTAGGCGGGGCTAAAGAAGGTCTCTTGCAAAGGCATGCCTACTTGACCGCCATCCTTTAATGCATCAAAGAATTTGTGCGCCTGATCAGCATCATTAGTTGTAATACAAATGGTTACTTGATTTCCGCTCTGATGTGGCTGGCCAGGGAAAGTATCGGAAAACATTAGGTCTGTTTCACCAATTTTAATTGTTGCATGACTGACACGGTCCTTTGCCTCAGCTGGCAATGGAAATTCAGGATTCTCTGGCATTTCACCGAACGATTGGCTGAATATAACCTGAGCATCTAAGGCCTTTTGGTAAAATTCAATTGCTTCTTTTGCATTACCATTCATTACTAAATAGGGAATCAAACGTAATGTCATCATAAATCAGCTCCTTGATTAATTGGTAAACTTCACTTTCCATCTGGAACAGGAATCAACATTGGTATGAACAAGGATAAGTGAAACAACACAACTCCTATTCTTACCAATAATCTAATTATAAAACAAAGAACGAATGTTCGCAATAGTGATAATGGTGCCTGACACCAATAGTACTATAAGTATCGTTCATTTATTATTTTTAGGTGGTGGAGTGCGTGGCCTGCGATGATGTAGGCGAGGGCACGTGTTGTGATATTGGAATTGTTGGCAACTCCAGTTCTCTCCCAAGCTTCTTCTGCCATATTGTTGACGAGTGTAATGGTAGCTTTACGTACGGCTGTGAAGTCTTCGATGATTTGTTTAACAGACAACGTATCAAAGTTAGCTGCAGCTATGTAATCGTTCTCGTTGAAACCAGCAAGTGGTGTTTGATCGCCACGGCCCACTCGCAGCAGACGATAGCTCATAATCCGTTCTGTGTCAGCCATATGACCAAGAACTTCTTTGATACTCCACTTCCCTGGAGCATATCGAGATTGTCCGGCTTCCTCAGATAAACCTTCAGCTAAGGAAATTGTTTTCTCCAAATTCTCTTTCAATGCTTCCAATAAGTCCCCATCTGGAACCAAATTTACATAGGGCAGGTAATACTCTGGAAATTCACTTACACTTGGACGTTGAATCATCGTAATTTTCCCCCTCATGTCTAAAATGAAAAATTATTTTTTAATGCCTTTGTCCCCCTAATTGTACAGCCGGCTTGCACATTTTATTATAATTTTTCAAAAATTAAACCGCCATCTATCTGCCTAATTTAGTGAAAATTACTTCACCATATAATAATCTTTTCTCATCAAAAAGAGCTGCTGCAATATGCAGCAACTCTCCGTTTTTAAAATTAAACCATTTTCTCAAAATGGACACGTTTATTTAAAATATACATTACCGGCATTCCTACGGCCATAACAACCAATTCACCAATAGCGGTGGTAAGCCATGTGAATAGAAATGGCAGATTAAAAGCTAAATGCAGTTCAAGCGCAATCAAAAACATCGTGACCGTGAAAACAAGGGTGTTGACGATCATTCTAGTCCAAATTCCTTTAATAAACCGTGAGCAAAGAATAGTAATGACTAAAGCAATCACCGATTGTCCTACTCCAAAAATTAAATCGTAAGCCTTCATTGGCGAAAAAAATAAATTCGTCAAAAATACCCCTAAAACAATCCCGTAAATGTACTTTTTATTAAAAACGACTAAGTGATTAAACATCTCCGATACACGGAACTGTACTTGAGTAAACCCGAACGGCTGAATCAACGCCGAAACTGCAATGTACAAAGCCGCAATTATTCCATTCACGACGATTCCGTGCGCGTTTCTGTGCACTTTGCCTGATGGGGTATTGGTACTTACCGGCTGCGCAAATTTCTCCATATTCATTTCTCCTTAGTTTTTTTACGTGGGAGGTTCTCGAACCACGTTAAATTAGAATACTTGCAAACTAATATATTATTATAAAAAAAAACATGAGTCAATGACATTATTTTGAAATAACGGGTGTAGTACTTTTTTCCAAAATAGTAAATAATACCACAGCTTACTGCGCATATTAAAAATAAAAAAGGAATGGCTATAGATGAAGCATAATAAAATGTTCTTACTCGTGTTAATGTTAGTACCATGGCTGTCGGTGCCAATGCTCGGAAAAAGAAACTTTAAACGATTTTTACCAGCAGCCTTTTTTATGATGGTCTGGATAGCTGTAGAAAGCATAATGGCCAAAAAAAGAGTCTGGTGGAAGTTTTATGAAAAACTAATTCCCAATACAATGGGAGAATTGCCGTTCCTTTTAGGACCGTTTATGATTGGTTCGATTTGGATTTTAAAATTTACATTTGGAAACTTTTTTCGCTATGTAATCGTGAACTTAGTCACGGACTTTTTGTTTGTCTATCCCGGCATGTTTATATTAAAGAGAATGGGTATAATCTCTCTCGTTCGAATGAAGCATTATCAAATGGGAATTTTGTTTATGGCCAAATCCGTCCTTATGTACGGATTTCAATACATTTTTGAAAAATCACGTAAGAAACCCAAATCATTAATCCAACGACTCCTTCCTAAAAAGTAACAAGGGCTGATTTTCCTATTTATCGTTCTTTTAATTATTGCTTGTCTTCGTAATTGATGTTAAGATTTTATTAATTTAATTTTAATATTATAGGATTGTTACTGTTAAATCAGGCAAAACCTAAGACTAATGCCATTATCGTTAGTTTTAGGTTTTTATTTTTTTAGAGGTGATTGACTTGAAAATTGCGAGAGTAATTAATAATAATGTCATCAGTGTGATCGATGCCCATAAGAATGAACTTGTTGTTATGGGCAGAGGGATTGCGTTCCAAAAAAGACCCGGTGACCTTGTGGACGAATCAAAGATCGAGAAAACGTTTAAGTTAGATAATAAGGATGTCACGGAAAAGTTTAAAACACTATTGTATGATGTTCCGATGGAATACATGGATGTTTCTGAACGGATTATCTCCTACGCGAAAGAGAGACTGGGCAAAAAATTAAATGACAGTATCTATGTTTCGTTAACGGATCATATCACCTTTGCGATTGAAAGAAGTCAAAAAGGATTAATTATTTCGAATCCATTACTTTGGGAAATCAAACGAATTTATGCTGACGAATATTCGATTGGTTTAAAGGCTATAGCAAAGATTCAAGAAATGCTAGGAATTACTCTTCCGCAGGATGAAGCGGGCTTTATTGCGATGCATATTGTCAATGCAGAGTTAAATGAAGAAATGCCGAATGTCGTGAATATGACAAAATTAATTCAGGATATTCTAAATATTGTTAAGTACCATTTCAAGATAGAGCTTGATGAGGAATCATTGAACTATTTCCGATTTCTTACCCATCTCAAATTTTTTGCACAGCGATTATATACTGATTCTCCGTACAACAACGAAGATGATTTTCTCTATGAGATGGTCAAAGAGAAGCAAAAAGAAGCCTTTGCCTGCGTCCTGAAAATTCGCGATTTTATTGAAAAAACGCATAACCATCAGCTGACAAAAGAGGAAATGGCTTACCTAACTATTCATATTGAACGTGTAGTAAATAGATCCTAAAAAGTTTTTTTTAGGAGAAAGCGTTGACAAGGAATGAAAGCGTGTGCTACGATTAATTCACAAATTAATATTAATTTATTAGGATTGTTACTGATCAAGCAGGCAAAACCTAAATTGTATGATTATCACTTTTATGGTGTATAGCGTGCAATTTAGGTTTTTTTTATTCCCTAAGTCGAAGTGCTGTTGCAGGAACTGGCCAGAACTTACAACTGGCTTCGGCAGGATAAATTTAATTTAATACTTTTAACACAGGATTGTTACTGGTAATGCAGGCAAAACCTGAGAAACATGAGTGGGACCATAGGGTCATTTCCATCTCTTGTTACTCAGGTTATTTTTTTACAAAAAATCTGGAGGAATCATCATGGACTACAAAAAAACAGCTATAAGTATTGTAGAGCTTGTCGGCGGCGAAGGAAATGTACAAAATGTTATTCACTGTATGACAAGATTACGTTTCAATTTACAAGATAATAGTAAGGTTGACCGTAAGAGGTTAGAAAAGGTTCCTGGAATCATGGGTACTAATATAAGCGGCGACCAGTTTCAAATTATTATCGGAAACGATGTTCCAAAAGTATATAACGCTATTTTAGAAAACAGCGCGATAAAAATAGATAGCAAGGGTCAGAAGTCCTCTGCAAAAGGAAAAAATCCGATCAATGCCATCTTTGATGTAATCTCTGGGGCATTCACACCACTTCTTCCTGCGATTGCCGGTGCCGGTATGATTAAAGGAATCTTAGCCATTGCCCTAGCTTTTGGGTGGATGACAAACACTAGTCAAGCATATACCATTTTAAATGCTATTGGTGACGGTGCTTTTTACTTCTTGCCAATTATTTTAGCAGTAAGTGCTGCAAAAAAGTTTGGCAGTAACGTTTATGTAGCAGCAACAATTGCAGCCGCACTTTTACATCCAACCATTACAGCATTATTAGGTGCAGGTAAACCGATTCATTTCCTAGGACTCCCTGTAACCGCAGTCACCTATTCTTCAACTGTTATTCCAATTTTACTAGCGATTTGGATTGCATCATATGTTGAAAGATGGGTTGACCGAGTTATTCCAAGTATGTTTAAGCTTATTTTAGTTCCTACTATCACTTTACTTATCATTGTACCAGTTACATTAATCGCAGTTGGTCCATTAGGTGCCATTCTTGGAAACTGGCTTTCTTTAGCAATTGGGGCATTATTTAAATATGGATGGATCTTTGCAGGTTTAATCTTAGGTGGTACATTCTCATTAATTATTATGACGGGTATGCATTATGCATTTACTCCAATCGTAATGAACAATCTTGCAACAAAAGGATATGACTTTATCTTACCCTCGATGTTTGCTGCAAACATGGGTCAAGCAGGAGCAACATTTGCTGTATCTTTACGTTCAAAAAATAAAACATTTAAATCACTAGCGATGACAACTAGTTTAACAGCACTAATGGGTATTACAGAACCAGCTATGTATGGTGTTAACATGCGCCTTAAGAAACCATTTATTGGCGGATTAATTGGTGGTGCTGTTGGCGGCGCTTACTATAGTGCAGTAGGTGTTAAATATTTCATCCTTGGTGGTAACGTTGGTTTACCAGGTATTGCTTCCTTTATTGGATCTACATTTGTATTAGCCATTATTGGATTACCGATAGCATTCGCAGCAGGTGCAATTGCTACATTTATTATGGGATTCAAGGATATTGAAAGTGAAGAAGAGCAAGATGCAACAACCGTTGAAGAATCTAACACAGTAGACACTAAAACTGAATTAGTTGTAGCAGCGGAAAAAGTATTCAGCCCTTTAAAGGGAGAAGTAAAAGCATTAAGCGAAGTAAATGACCCAACGTTCTCGACTGGAATTATGGGTAAAGGTTTAGCGATCCAGCCGCAGGAAGGAAAAGTAGTTTCTCCTGTTACTGGTAGAGTAACAACTATTTTTAAAACAAAGCATGCCATCGGTATTACAAGTGATAATGGAGCAGAAATCTTAATCCATGTTGGTTTAGAAACAGTAAGACTAGAAGGAAAACATTTCACAGCACATGTGAAAGATGGCGACTTTGTTGAAGTAGGCCAAATACTCGTAACATTTGATATGGATGCTATTAAAGCAGAAGGATATGACTTAATAACACCGGTCATTATTACAAATCCTGATCGCTATCAAACGATTGAACCTGTAAAAAAAGGAAACATTAATGCTCGTGAGGCATTCCTAGCATTGCAGTAAGTTTAGGATAGGGGAATTCCAATTTCCCCTGCTTCCTTCCTATATTATTCAACAATTTATAACTAATAAAAAAATTATGAGGTGACTAATGATGATGAATCGTAAATTTCCAGAAGGCTTTTTATGGGGCGGAGCAACCGCAGCCAACCAATTAGAAGGAGCCTATCAAGAAGGCGGTAAAGGCTTAAATCTTGCTGATGTCCTTCCTGGAGGAAAAGTTCGGTTAGAACTTCTTATGAAACCTGGTTTTAATTATGAAATAGAGCAAGATAAGTACCACTATCCAAACCACGAAGGAATTGATTTTTACCATCGCTATAAAGAAGATATTGCTCTTTTTGCGGAAATGGGTTTTAAGGTATTTCGTATGTCGATTGCTTGGTCACGTATTTTTCCAAGAGGAGACGAAGAAACTCCGAATGAAGAAGGTTTAGCTTTTTACGACCGGGTATTTGATGAGTTACACAAACATGGTATTGAACCAGTAGTGACGATCTCTCACTATGAAACACCTCTACACCTGATTAAAGAATACGGTGCTTGGAAAAACAGAAAGCTCATTGGTTTCTTTGAGCGCTATGTAAGAACTATTTTTAACCGATATAAAAATAAAGTAAAGTATTGGATGACATTTAACGAGATTAATGGAGCAACACATTTCCCACTTTTTGGCTTAGGTTTCTCGGCTTCAAGTGAGGAAGCGCGGTTACAAGAAAGTTTCCAAGGACTGCACCATCAATTTGTGGCTAGTGCTCTAGCAGTGAAAATTGGACACGAAATCATTCCTGGCTCCCAAATTGGTTGTATGCTTGTTTATGCACCAGTTTATGCTTTCGATAGCAACCCTGAAAATGTCATGTATGCTCTCAGTGAGGAACAAATTTTCAATTACTATTGTGGAGATGTTCAAGTTCGTGGTGAATATCCTGCCTTCGCCAAACGTTATTTTAAGGAGAATGGGATTAAATTAGACATTCAAGATGGCGACTTGGAGATGATTAAAGAAGGTACGGTTGATTATATTGGATTTAGTTATTACATGTCCCGCACTGAAAGAAAAGAAAAAACGAACGAAGAAAGTGCATCAGGTAACATTATCGGCGGTGTGAAAAATCCATTCCTTAAAGCAAGTGATTGGGGCTGGGAGATTGACCCAGAAGGTCTGCGAATCTCATTAAACAAACTCTATGACCGTTATCAAGTACCTTTATTTATTGTAGAAAATGGTTTAGGAGCAAAGGATGAAGTAGAAGCAGATGGTTCAATTAATGACGACTATCGGATTGATTACTTAAGAGATCATATTAAAGCGATGGGTGAAGCGATCGAGGATGGTGTTAACCTAATGGGATATACTCCTTGGGGCTGTATCGACCTAGTGAGTGCATCTACTGGTGAAATGTCCAAACGTTATGGATTTATTTATGTTGATCGGCACGACGACGGCAGCGGAACATTAGAACGCAGCAAGAAAAAATCCTTCTTCTGGTATAAAGATGTGATTGCCACTAATGGCGAACAACTTTAATCCTAAGTATGCCGGCAAGCCTTAGTTGCTTCCGGCTTTTCTTATTTTGAAGTTGAATTGAGCTTTTTAAATGAATGTTGTGAGATTAAAATCTCCCATAACCTCTGAAGGACATGTCGCGAATGGATTTCGACAGATAAGAGAGGTTCATAACCCTTGAAGGACATGTCGCGAATGGATTTCGACAGATAAGAGAGGTTCATAACCCCTGAAGGACATGTCGCGAATGGATTTCGACGGATAAGAGAGGTTCATAACCCCTGAAGGACATGTCGCGAATGGATTTCGACGGATAAGAGAGGTTCATAACCCCTGAAGGACATGACACAACTGGATTTCAACAGATAAGAAGGGTTCATAACCCCCCTAAGAAATTAAACAAGTAAGTTTCGGCAGAAAACAGGGTTCAATAAGCCTTAGATAACATAAATTGGAGGAGAATAAAAATGAAACATACTAAACTTAAACCATTCCCAGCGGACTTTTTCTGGGGAGGCTCCACATCTGCTTACCAAATCGAAGGAGCTTGGAATGAAGACGGAAAAGGCCCTTCAGTCATCGATATGGCTAAATATCCTGAAGGCACTACCGATTTTAAAGTAGCCAGCGACCACTACCATCATTATAAGGAAGATATTGCTCTCCTAGCAGAAATGGGCTTTAAGGCATACCGCTTCTCGATTGCTTGGACACGAATCTATCCAAATGGTTCAGGTGAACTAAATCAAAAGGGAATCGAATTTTATAATAACTTAATTAATGAAATCATCTCTCACGGAATCGAACCAATTGTTACGATGTATCACTTTGACCTGCCATACGCTCTTCAGCAAAAAGGCGGCTGGTCCAACCGGGAAACGATTGATGCATTTGAGGTATACTCTCAAACCCTATTTGAAAACTTCGGTGACCGCGTGAACTATTGGTTAACGATCAACGAACAAAACATGATGATTCTCCACGGAGACGCAATTGGAACAGTAGACCCTAACTTAGAAAATCCTAAAAAGGAACTATATCAGCAGAACCATCACATGCTTGTGGCACAGGCAAAAGCAATGAATTTGTGTCATCAAATGCTGCCAAAAGCAAAGATCGGTCCAGCACCGAACATTGTGTCCATCTATCCAGCGAGCTCGAAGCCAGAGGATATTATGGCGGCTCAAAATTATTCAGCAATTCGTAACTGGCTTTACTTAGATATGGCTGTTTTTGGCCGTTATAATACAACAGCATGGAATTACTTTGAAGAAAAAGGCTATGTTCCTACCATTTTAGATGGAGATATGGAAGTTTTAGCAAGTGCGAACCCTGACTTTATTGCCTTTAACTACTATACTTCTCAAACGGTTGCGGCCAGTGAAGAGGATGGTTCCGATGCAGGTCATACAGGAGACCAGCATATTACCGTCGGTGAGGCTGGTGTCTATAAAGGAGCAACCAATCCAAACTTGAAAAAGAATGAGTTTGGCTGGGAGATTGACCCGGTTGGCTTTAGAAACACATTAAGAGAAATCTATGACCGCTATAACCTTCCGCTAATCATAACAGAAAATGGTTTAGGAGCATTCGATCAGCTAGAAGAGGGTGATGTGGTTAATGACCCTTATCGTATTGACTTCTTACAAAAACATATCGAGCAAATGCAGCTAGCAATTACTGACGGTGTTGAGGTATTTGGCTTCTGCCCATGGTCAGCGATTGATTTAATTAGTACCCATCAAGGCTGCAGCAAGCGTTATGGCTTTATCTTTGTGAACCGTGATGAGTTTGATTTAAAAGATTTACGCCGGATTCGCAAGCAGAGTTTTTACTGGTACAAAGAGCTTATTGCTAAAAACGGGGAAAAATTAAATTAATTGAAGAAGAGCTTGTCCTGAAATAGGACAAGCCCTTTTTTTAAGAAAAAGCTGAAAAATGGTAGAATAATAGATAATTTATTCTTAGGGGTGAGTGTGTGAAACTAACTAATTTTGAGCAGTGGATTGAAGATAAAGTGCTTGAACGCGGCCAAGGTTATTTTAAAAAAGGAAAAATTCAAAAACTTACTACCTCAGATGACATTCAATATAAGGCCCTAGTAGATGGTTCGGAAGTTTATCGCGTTAATATATATCTGAATGGTGATGTCGTAGTCAATGCTTATTGTGATTGTCCATACGACTTGAACGAATATTGTAAGCATAAGGCAGCTGTCCTTTATGCGTTAAGAGACAATAGGCCTCAAATACAAGATTCAGCGAAAATTGAAGAACCTGAGAAAAGAAGTGTCAATTCAATTCTAGCCAGCCAAAACAAAGAGGATTTAATTAACATGATTCTTGAATTAACTGAGGAGTTTCCAGATTTAGAAAAAAGATTGCTCTTTAAGTTTAGTCCTGATAAAGAAGAAATATCTTCTGCCAAAAAGTTAATTCAGGAATATATTAGTGGGGCAAAAAGAAAAGGATTTATTGATTGGCGTCATATAGGCGAGGCACTAAAAGGGGCAGATTTAACACTGCAAAAGGCACAGGAGAAACTAAATACGGGGGACGTACAGAATGCAGTGTTATTGTCCCTCATAGTCTTATCTCCTGTTGTAAAAATGCTCCAGCATGCGGATGATTCCGATGGCTCTGCCGGAAGCACAATTAATTGGGCGCTGACCATTACGAGAAAGGCAGTTTCAGCGAGTGTTAAACTCTTACCCGAAAAAGAACAAAGGAAACTTTTTGAAGCCATCTTAAAAGAATCGCAGAAAGCCATTTACGACGACTGGAGTGACTGGCGTTACGACCTCTTGAGGATTTGTACCTATTATTCCTATCATAGTGAATTGAGAAAGAAGTTAGCAAAGCAATTAGAAATCCTTCTTGAGCAAGCCGGGACTTCTTGGAATGATAAATATGACTTAAAAGAAGTGAAGTTGCTGCAACTTGAAATGATTGAAAGATGTGAGGGGAAGGATGAAGCTAAGAAGTTTATTTATGAAAATATCCGTTTTAGCGAATTCAGAAAAAAGGCTATTGCTTTGGAGCTGGAATCAGAAGACTATAAAAAAGTAATTCAGCTATGCTTAGATGGGGAGGCAGCGGATAAAGAATATCGTGGGCTTGTTCATGATTGGAAAGAATACCGCTATCAAGCATATGAATTGATTGGTGATATTGAGGGGCAGAAAAGCCTAGCAAAGGAACTTTTATTTAAAAATGAATTTAAATACTACCAAAAGTTAAAAGAGTTATATCCCTCAAGTGAATGGGAGTCGATTTTGCAAGGAATTGTTGATGAATTTGGCAAGCAGGACTACCAGCCTTCCACGTATGTATCAATTTTAATACAGGAGGATTTGAAAGCGGAGCTTTTGCGCTATTGTCAGCACAATAAATTGGTCATTACGGAATATTATCCGTATATAATCAAGGATAATATTCCGTAATGAAGTAAACGATGTGTTTTCTCACTATATTACTCAATCAGCGGATGAAGCGACTGATCGAAAAAAATATCGGAAAGTCTGTGCATTGATTAAAACGTATAAAAAGGCTTGCGGGACAATTGCTTCTCACCATCTTATTACAGAGTTAATGGAAAAACACAAAAGAAGACCAGCATTTTTAGAGGAATTAGCGAGGATAAGGTAGGGGAGAAAATAGACTTTAGTTGCCAAGCAACAATCCTTTAGAAATAATCTCAAGTCGATTATAATAGTGGAAGGGTTTACAGAAGAAAAGTGAGGGGATTACTATGGTTTACCAAGCAGCAGAAAATCGTTACGAAACCATGAAATACAATCGAACTGGCCGCTCTGGATTATTGCTTCCGGCTATTTCTTTAGGGCTTTGGCATAATTTTGGCGGCGTCGATACATACGAAAATGGCAGGGACATGTTGAGAAGAGCCTTTGATCTAGGTATTACCCACTTCGATTTAGCCAATAATTATGGCCCGCCGGCAGGTTCTGCGGAAGAAATGTTTGGCCGTATGTTAAAGACAGATTTCGCTCCTTATCGTGATGAAATGGTCATTTCAACAAAAGCAGGCTATTATATGTGGCCTG
Source organism: Neobacillus drentensis (assembly GCF_021560175.1). Lineage (GTDB taxonomy): Bacteria > Bacillota > Bacilli > Bacillales > Cytobacillaceae > Neobacillus > Neobacillus drentensis_A. Next base: position 831,852 of record NZ_CP091110.1, read on the forward strand.
GTCCATATGGAGATTGGGGTTCAAGGAAATATCTAATCTCTAGCTTAGATCAAAGTCTCAAACGACTGGGCCTTGATTATGTAGACATTTTTTACTCACATCGTCCGGACCCAAATACGCCAATCGAAGAGACCATGACCGCTTTAGACTCGATTGTCCGTCAAGGAAAAGCGCTCTATGTTGGAATTTCTAATTACAGTGCCGAACAGACCGCTGAAGCCATTCAAATCTTGAATCAGTTAGGTACACCGCTGCTAATCCATCAGCCTAAATATTCTATGTTTAACAGATGGATTGAGGATGGATTGCAAGATGTATTACAAGAAAATGGAGTTGGCTCGATTGCCTTTAGTCCATTAGCACAGGGCTTGTTAACGAACAAATACTTAACAGGAATTCCATCGGACTCCCGTGCAGCGAGTCCAACAGGATTCTTGCAAAAAGAACATGTTACACCGGAAGTACTAGATCAAGTTCGGAAATTAAACGAAATAGCTGCCGAACGTGGTCAAAGCTTATCGCAGATGGCCCTTTCATGGGTATTACGAGGCGGCAAAGTGACAACCGTTTTAATTGGTGCGAGCCGTGTCAGTCAAATTGAAGAAAATGTTGCGGCTTTGAACAACCTCGACTTTACAGACGAAGAATTAGCAAGAATTGAAGATATCTTAAATAGCTAAAAAAAAATCTGTCAGCAGACTGCTGACAGATTTTTTAAGATAGGGCATTTAACCCTATAACCCCGATAATAATCAATACAACACTAAATATACGTCCAGCGCTTTTAGATTCTCCTAACAGAAACATATTAATGAAAACAGCCCCAGCCGTTCCAATTCCCACCCAAACGGCATAGGCGATACTCAGTTGGAGAAACTGAAACGATCCATATAAAAAGGCAAGCGAAGCTCCGAATCCACCAATATAAACGATTCCATTACGGACATTCTTTTGCTGACTATACAATTTTAATCCTACAGCACCGATAACCTCACTGGCAGCAGCTAACAAAACGAATAACCAGCCCATAGTTATGCGGCACCTTTCATGGCGACTTTTTCTTCCTTATTATCGGAAAGATTTAAGCCAATTACACCAATAATAATGACGGCGATAAAGAGAATTTCCCCCAGGCTGATATGACCGCCAAAAAGGAATACATCCATTAATACCGTACCAACCGTACCAATCCCCGCAAAAATAGCATAAACCGTACCTGTTGGGAGGGTTTCACAAGCCTTCGGAAGAATATGATAATCCCATAAAATGACAGCTATAACCAATGCCCACTGCCACCACGTATGGGCTGTGTTAAACCCGTAAACCCATATCCATTCAAACACACATGTTAAAACAACATAGAACCATGCTTTATTCATCATTTGCACCTCTTAGGAGAAAAACCAATTTATTTTAAGAATACCATAACAAAAATTAGGGTGGGCTTAATAACTACTTTCTATAACAGTGATTTATATCACTCAACTCTAGTTAGTTTGCCTTTATTATTATGTAAATAGGGGAAAATTAATAGTGGATGGTGAGAAAAATGGATTATAATTTTAAATCCTTATATAGTGAAATTGGCGGACAGGAAACGATTGATAAGCTAGTGAACGCATTTTATCCACGGGTTTATGCAGATCCAGTCCTTGCTCCGCTTTTTCAAGGAGATATGGAAGAAATTAAACGAAAACAGCGAATGTTCTTGCCACAATTTTTAGGTGGACCTGCTCTTTATAGTCAAGAATTTGGTCCTCCGGCGATGAGAGCGCGGCATCTGCCTTTTGAGGTAACACCAACCAGGGCTCAGCATTGGCTGAAATGTATGAAGGAAGCCTTCCAGGAAATTGGTCTTGATCAGAACCCTGCAGGAACAGCCTTATATGAGCGATTAACGCAAGTAGCCGGAATCATGGTAAACACACCGGATAGGGATAGTAAATAAAATAAAGGCTCTTCTCACAGCGAGAGGAGCCTTTACAAATTTATTATCTTACTTTTTTAATTTAGCCCATGTTTCGTCAAGAGCCTTCATAGCTTCTTCTTTTGTTTTTTGACCGCCAACATATGCTTGTAGTGTTGCACCAAATTCTTGTCCAGCACCATCAGGATATTTCATGAACTGCCAAGAATACGTTTTTCCATCCTTAGAATACTTTTGAAGGTCAGCACCTAGAGGTCCGATATCTTCTGCTTTTGCTTCAATTGTTTTAAAAGCAGGAACATATTTGAAATCTTTAACTAAAGCTGTCTTACCTTCTTCAGAAGTTACCATCCAATTTAAGAAATCTTTTGCAGCCTTTTTGTCTGCATTAGGTGCTTTGTTATAAACAACCCAGTTAGTTGGTACGTCAACCATTAATTTATCAGCTTGTGCGGCATCGTCTGTAAGTGCTAAAGGAATAAAGCCGACTTCCATATTTGGACTAATTTTATCCAGCATTGGCTGAATCCAGTTACCTTGTTGGATCATGGCCGTTTCGCCATTAGCAAATTGAGTAACTTCTGTATTGTAGTCAGTCGTTAATGGATTTTTGTTTCCATACTTAACTGTTAAATCAACAAGCTTAAAGTAGTCTTCAAAGTATTTGTTTCCTGCAATCTTTGATTTCCCTTCATTTAAACCAGGGATAAAGTTTTCGTCATCTGCTTGTTGGTAAGCAAATGGTACGTTAAGACCATGGTTTGCTAATACCCACCATTCCGCGTAGCCAACGGAGAAAGGAGTGATTCCTGCAGCTTTAAGCTTTTTCGCTGCTGCTTCTAATTCTGAGTAGGTTTTTGGAAGCTCGGTAATACCTGCTTTTTTAAATAACTTCTTATTGTAAGCAAAACCGTAACCTTCCATGTTCACTGGCTGGCCATAGAGTTTTCCATCCATTGTCATTGGTTTTAACGCATCCTCATAAGCATCCTTTACCCAAGGCTGGTCAGATAGATCTTCCAATTTATCCTTCCAAGTAATCGCTTCTTGGTAACCGCCGTTTCCAAAGATGTCGGGTGCTTTATTTGAAGCGAATTTTGCTTTAAGGGCTGCTGCACCATCAGCACCGCCTCCGACTGATTCGACATTAAAAGTAACGTTTGGATGTTCTTTTGTATATTTATCTGTTAACGCTTTCAACTGATCTGCGATTTCAACCTTACCGTTAAAGATATCAACGACGACTTTCCCATCTTTGCTGCCGCTGTCTTTTTTCGTTCCAGATGCGCTGTCACTGTTGCCGCAAGCTCCTAGAAGAAGTGAAGCCGATAAAATCCCCGCTGCGATTGAATATTTTTTAAAAGCCATTTGTTTTCCCTCCTGAAATTATATATCTATTTTATATATCCCTGCTGTCAGTACATGCCGACAGCAGAGGTTGACCCCAGTATGAATGTTACTTGATAGAACCGCTTGTAATTCCTTTGATAATGTGTTTCTGCATTGAAAAGAAGAAAATTAACAATGGTATGATACCAAGAACAAGTCCTGCCAAAGCTAAATCCCATTGCTTGGTGTACTGACCAAAGAAGGAGAAGGTCGCTAATGGAATAGTTTTAAATCCTGGATCCTGAAGAACCAGTGATGGTAATAAGTAGTCATTCCATATCCACAAGCTGTTTAAGATGACAATGGTAACGGTGATGGGTTTTAGTAATGGAAAAACAATTCTCCAAAACACTCCAAACCTTGTACATCCATCGATAATGGCTGCCTCTTCAAGTTCTACCGGGATGCCTTTGATGAACCCGTGATATAAGAAGATCGTCATTCCAGAGCCAAAACCTAAGTACATGATAACCAGACCCCAGATACTATTAAGTAATCCGAAATTACCGGCCGTTTTAATGAGCGGAATCATTATGGATTGAAACGGAATAATCATGGCTGCAACGAAAGTCATGAAAATCACATTACTGATCTTCTTTTTCGTTCTAACCAGCATATACGCTGCCATTGAGCAAAAAACAACCAGAACAACGTTACTAATCGCTGTGATCATGACAGAATTGGTAAATACCTTTAGATAGTTTAATTTTTCAAAGGCATTCACATAGTTGTCGAGCATCAATGTTTTTGGTAAAGCAGATGTGTTCGTTAGAATCTCTGCAAAGGGTTTTAAAGAGTTTGATATCAGATAATAAAATGGGACTAAAAAGACAAGACCAAGTAAGATGGCAAAGAACTCACCGATAAATGTTTTTCCTGTATACCTGTTTCCCATTATGATTCAACCTCCCTCTTCTTAGAAATTGTTACTTGAAGGATGGTAATTGCAGCAACCACAATGAAGAAAATTAATGCCTTTGCTTCACCGATACCATATCGGTTGTTAACAAATGCTTCCTTATAAATGTTAAGTGCTAACATTTCTGTGGATTTAAACGGTCCGCCGCCAGTTAGCGACAGGTTTGCGTCAAAAATTTTAAATGATGAGGCAGTTGTTAAAAATAAACAGACGGTCACGGCAGGAGCTACTAGTGGCATTGTAATATGGCGAAGAATCTGCCATCTGTTTGCTCCATCGATTTTAGCTGCTTCAATTAATTCTTGCGGAACATTTTGTAAGGCGGCAATATAGATAATCATAATATAACCTGCTCCTTGCCATACACTGACAATGACAATTCCCCAGAACGCAGTACTAGCATCCCCCAGCCAAGGTAATTCGAAAAAAGGAATATGCGTTAACTGTCCAAGTGAAGCAAAGCCTTTGACAAAAATGAATTGCCAGATAAAACCTAGTAACAGACCTCCAACCATGTTTGGCATGAAGAAAACGGTTCGCAATATATTCCTTGTTTTCAACTTCTGTGTAACTAGAATGGCTAATCCAAAACCAATCATATTTGTTAAAACGATCGCTACAACGGTATATTTAGTTGTAAGAATAAAGGAATCTTGAAATTGCTTGTCCTGTGTAAATAGGTATTTAAAGTTATCGAGACCAACCCATTTGATATCTCCTGTTATTCCGTTCCAATCGGTGAAGGCGTAATAGATACCCGTAAAGAAGGGAATTAGGACAATAATGGTAAACGCTAAAAATACTGGTCCGACAAATAGGGCGAATAACCCTGCGTCTTTTAGCTTCTTCTTTTTATTTAAAGAAGTTGACTCTGAAATTTTTATACTAGTTTTGCCAGGTAATGCTGAACTTTCTAACTCACTGTGATTACTCATTGACGGCACCTCCTATATCTTCATTCTAGGGATTTTTAAAAATTATGAAACGGCTTACATTGACCAGTAGGGTGGAAAATATTGAACTGTCCATTTTTCCATATTAAAATAGACACCATGTAATACGTTGTTTCTTGTGCTAAAATGGTGGGGAATTTAGTATCACTTAGAAAAGGGGGGAGGCTAGTTCAAGTTTAGGGACTAGCCCAAGAGCGAATGCAATGGGGGATCCGAACTAAACTAATTATTACTTTAATGGCTGTCATCATACTCCCTTTTGGAATTGCGATTACGATTACGTATTATCAAACGACAAAGTCAATAAATGACCGTTTTGTCTCTACGAATCATGATTTAATTGCTAAAGGGGAAGCAGAGCTAAGTACTTATTTAGAAGATGTCGCACAAATGTCGACTGTTTTATATCGCTATACACCATTTATGTCGGTAATGAGGGTTGGGATATCAGACAACCTAAGTAGTAATCAAGAAGAAGTACGCAGAATGCTCGCTTATACCTTTAATTCCCGGCCGGAAGTCGAACAAATGCTTCTTTATATAAATAAAGGAAAAGATTCTTATACCAACTATCACTCAAGAATTAGCGGCAGAGGGAAATACGAGAGCATCTTGTCCAATCCATTCTATGCCCGCTTAAGCAGGTCTCATGATTTTTCCGTTATTGAACCGCCACATGAGATTTATAGTTACAATAACTTGTCGGTGATTCCTAATTCCGAGAAAAATCAGGTTTTAAGTTTCCATACGATTATTAGAGATGTACCATTAGATACTATTTTAGGTTTTGTATCGATCGATATTAATCTTTCCAAGATTAGAGATATTTCTGGAAGGTTATATACGGATGGGATTGAAGACTTATACATAATGAATGAAGATGGAGTTGTCGTCTATTCTTCAAATAACCACGTAATTGGCAAGGCCAATAAGGATGCATGGTTTAAGCAACTAAAGAAGGAACCGGAAGCTAATAAAAGTCTTGAATGGAAAGACGAAAAATTTTCAGGCGTTATTGTCTACCAAAAGTTCTCTGATTCGTTTAAAAACTGGTACATTGTGAAGAGAATTCCTTATGATGTCCTTTATCAAGGTGCGAGGCAGACGGTATTTACCAATATAATCATTGTTATTATTACGCTTATTATCGTTTTATTTGCTACAATGTTCATCTCTTTCAGACTTACTGCTCCAATCAAAGTATTAATTGCTAATATGAAAAAAGTAGAAAAAGGTGTGTTTGAAGCAGATTTTGAATCATTAGGAAATGACGAAATTGGGATGCTGGGCAGGCATTTTAAATTAATGATTTCGAAAATAAATGAGTTAATTGAACGCGAATATAAACTGGAAATTGAAAATAAGTCTTCCCAGTTAAGGGTTCTTCAGTCTCAAATAAATCCGCATTTTCTTTATAATGCGTTTCAGTCGATTGGAACGTTAGCCTTAAAATTGAAGGCAGTTCAGGTGTATTCGTTATTAAACTCATTATCGAATATCATGCGTTACAGCATGAATATGAACGATGATATTGTCCCATTTTTAGCAGAGGTAAACCATGTTAAATCCTATCTTAATTTACAAAAGCAACGATTTGACGAGCAGTTTGAGTTTGAATTAAATATTGAAAAAGGTATAGAAGAGGTTCTAGTACCAAAAATGATCCTACAGCCGATTGTCGAAAATTGCTTTAAGCACGGCTTTGACCAAAAGCTAGGAAAAGCAACCATTGTCATTACAGCAAGAGGGGAGCATGACGATTATTTATGCATTTCTGTCCAAGATAACGGAGTGGGTGTTAGGGAGGACGCTCTTGAACAACTTCGCCGGGAATTGGCCGAAAACGAGAGTGACGGAAAGTCCAAAAGCACTGGTATTGGTTTGAAAAATATTTATGACCGGTTAAAGATTTATTATAGTAGTCAGGTGGAAATGGAAGTTGATGGCGGCGAAGACGGCGGATTTACGGTTACGATCATCATTCCAAGAGATATAAATAATGAGGTGGTACATCCATGAAAGTTTTAATCGTCGATGATGAAAAACATGTTCGTGAGGGAATTAATCTGCTCGGGGAATGGGAACAGAATGGGATTACGGCGATTTATGAGGCCAGTAGCGGCGAAGAAGCGATTCGGCTTATCCAAACTCTTCGCCCGGAAATCATTTTTTCTGATATGAAAATGCCCAAGATGGATGGTACACAGTTGTTAGAGTGGATTAAAGAAAATCAGCCAACTAGTAAAACAATTGTGGTAACGGGTTATGATGATTATCACTATATGCGTAAAGCCATTCATTTTGGCAGTTCAGACTATTTATTAAAACCGGTTGACCCGGAAATATTAAACCAAACGTTGGCAAAAGTAGTGAAGGAATGGAAAAAGGAGGAAGAGGAACGGAATAGTAAAACCACCAGCTATCAATTAATAAATGAAATGAAGCCAGTTTACCGGGATCGGAAGCTTACTCAATTATTGAATAGTGATAATCTTAAAGAAGAATTGTATGAGGAATTCGGTTTTTCTAGGTCACAAACATACCTCATTGCGCTAGTCCGAATCAATAGGAAGGCAATCGAGGCTTTTCAAGGGGACAGAGATTTAACCTATTTTACACTCTTGAATGTCATAAATGAGATTTTACAAGAAAAAGAATGTGGCATAGCCTTTCGCTACCTGGCAAATAAAGGCGAAATTGTCATTGTGTTTTGGAATCAGTTTACCCAAATAGAAGAACTGCTGGGACGCATCTATAAAGCAATTCTGAATGTCATAAATGTTTCTTGTCATATTGCGGTTGGGATAGAGATAAATAAAAGAAACAAATTAATGAATTCTTATCAACATGCCAAGCAGGTCCTATTAAACAGTAATGTATTAGATAGTATGGAGACCAAGGTTTACCGGCAAGATATTCTTCATACGCCTGAATTAAAAAATCTTTATGCCTATTCATCGGAAATTGAATTAGCTGTGCAAGCAAGTGAGATCAGAGCTTTTGAAGATTTAATTAAGAGAATTTCTAAAGATTATACTGAAGGCCATTATTTAGCCTGGAGCCAGCTGCTCCTGCTTGAGAATGAGTATCTCAATATTAGTAATCACTGGTTTAAACACTTTGATATAGCCGTGAAAGTGTCGAATCATATTGAATATCGGGTGGATCCATTTTTTAACCAGTATGGTACATTCGAGCTGGAAGCTTATATTGAGCGAACTTTACGGGAAGTTTCCATCTTTTTAAAGAGAGTGAAGCGAAAGACAGTTCAGAAAGGCAATAATGTCATACACGAGATAGAGAAATATTTACAGGCGAACTTTGATCGGGATGTAAAGCTGCAAGAGATATCAGACCTCTTTTATATTAGCAGAGAATATATTTCGAGAAAATTCAAGCAAGAGTTTAATGTTAATATTTCCGATTATGTGATCAAGATCCGCATGGAGAGGGCAAAGTCATTATTAAGAAATAGTAAGCTGAAAATTTATGAAATCGCTAATATGGTCGGTTATCAGGACGACAAGTATTTTCGAAAGGTTTTTAAAAAGGTGGAAGGCGTAACACCAAATGAGTACCGGGAATTACATATTACTCAGAAATGAGCAGATTATAAATAGTAAATGGGAGTTAATATAACTATTATTTTAGTTATGTTAACTCCTATTTTATTGGTTAATAAAACGTAAATATAACTAAATTAAAGGTAAAATTTATGAAAATAGATAATTTACTAAAAAATAGCGTAAAAAAGTATTGAATGAAAGCGCATCCTCTGATATATTAGGAATATAAAATTTAGTTAATTTAACTAAATGGATTGATGGTGAGAAAATGATAACGATAAAAGATATTGCCGATCAGGCAAATGTATCGACGGCAACAGTTTCCCGGATCTTAAATAATGATCCCACACTTTCCGTATCTGATGATACGAGAAAACGGGTGATTGAAATCGTAAATGAGTTAAATTATAAACCATTGCGAAAAAAGAGTGGGAAAACGGATAAACCTAATGAGAATTTTAATATTGGCGTTATCATGTTAAACGACGAAACGATTGACCCGTATTTTCAATCGATTCGCCTAGGAGTAGAAAGGACATGTAACCAATACTCTCTAAATATTGTCTCGACCATGATGGTAGGTAAGAGCAATATTACTGCAGAAAGCTTAAGTGGACTTGATGGACTAATTGTTCTGGGGGACATCGATATCGGAGATTTAAAAGAAATTTACTATGAAAATAACAATCTTGTTGCAGTAGACTATTTGCCCCAAGATTCTAATGTTGACGTTGTAATTGCGGATTTTGAAGGAGCAACACAAAAAGTCTTAGAGCATTTAATTGAACTTGGTCATACCGATATCGCTTATTTAGGTGGACCAGGGATGGTATTTGGAGTAAGCCGTCAAAAGTCCAAAGAGAAAGTAGAAGCTAGACATAATACATTTGTAAAGGTCATGAAAGAAAAGGGACTTTACAATCCAGACAAAGTCTTAATAGATGATTGGGGTCCGACCAGCGGCTATTCGTTAACAAAACAATTAATCGACAACGGGCAATTGCCAAGTGCGATCGTAGTCGGCAGTGACCCAATGGCGCTTGGAGTCCTCCGTGCTTTGCATGAAGCAAACGTGAAAGTACCTGAAGATGTATCGGTATTCAGCTTTGATGATATCGAAGCAGCTGCCTTTATGAATCCACCCCTCTCAACCGTAAAAGTTTATGGAGATGAAATGGGGAAAACGGCAGTAAAGCTGCTATATGATCGTTTGAAAGGAAGAACGATTCCACTGAAGGTGACTATTCCAACGGACCTTGTTTTACGAGAAAGTGTAAGCGCTAAAAAGTAATAAAAGTGCTCGGAGCGGTTAAGGGTTGTTGAACCGCTCTCCAATCCTTTTGTTAGTTTTAAAAATATTAAACTATTTAAAAATTATGGAGGGTTTTCTATGAAAAAATCAATCTCGTTAGTAGCAACTGGTATGATCGCACTTTCTGTTCTATCAGGCTGCGGGAGTAATGACGAAGCTTCAGGGAGTTCAAATGGTAAAGTGAAGATTGAGTTTCTGCAATATAAAACAGAAGCAAGAGGCACTTATGATGAGCTGATTAAAAAGTTTGAAAAGGAAAATCCAAAAATCGATGTCGTTCAATCCAATCCACCTGATGCGACAACCGTGTTAAAAACACGTGTAGCAAAACGTGACATTCCTGATGTAATGGGAACAGGCGGAGATATTTCTTATTCAGATATTGCAAAGGCGGGTGCTTTTAAGGAAGTTACCAACGACAAATTATTAAATGACATTCAGCCTGCTTATGTTGATATGTTAAAGGATATCTCAAAACAGGATAAAGTCTACGGAATTCCGTATGCAGCAAATGCGGATGCTGTTATCTACAATAAAGCTATTTTTAAAGAGTTAGGCTTGCAAGTTCCGAAAACCTGGGATGAATTTATTGGTGTGGCAGAAAAATTAAAAGCTGCTGGTAAAACGCCATTCTACTTTACTTTTAAGGATGCATGGACTGCACTGCCTGCATACAACGTATTAGCTGCTAATACACAAGGAAATGATTTTTTCAAAAAGTTAGATGATCAGAAAACCAAATTTGTAAAAGGGCACTCAGAAGCAGTGGATAAGTTTTTAGAACTAATTAAGTACGGTAATAAAGATCAAACAGGTAAAGCATACAATGATGGAAACGTTGCTTTTGCAAAAGGTGAATCAGCTATGTATCTGCAAGGGATTTGGGCGATTCCGGAAATTAAAAAGGCCAATCCAAACATTGACCTCGGAGTGTTCCCATATCCTGTAGGTGATTCCAAGGTTGTATCCGGGGTAGACGTAGTCCTAACCCAATCATCCCAAACGAAGCATTCAAAAGAAGCTAGAAAATTTATCGAATTCCTTTTACGTGACGATAATATCAAACAATACCTTAAAGAGCAAAATGCCTTTGCAGCAAAGAAAGGAATTGTCCAAGAAGCGCCTGAGTTAGAAGGATTAAAAGAAAGCATTGCAAAGGGTGCTCTAGTTGATTTTCCGGATCACTATGTACCATCAGCGGTTGCTCTTGACAAACAATTACAAACGTTAGTACAAAACAAAGATAAAAAGAAGTATCTAACAACTCTAGATCAGGAATGGGAAAAGGTAGCAAACAGACAATAATTTTGAGGGAGAGATTGGGGAATCCCAGTTTCTCCGTTTTCAATAAGGGAGTGTAAAGATGAGTAAAAACGAACTTGCCTTAAAAAAGGTTACTAAAAATAAAGCAATTGAATCGGGTGAAAAGAGGAAAAGAATCCAAAGTAAAGACCTCCCCTTCTATTTGATGACAGTGCCTGCTTTTCTTCTTTTTCTTGTTTTCCACACATTTCCGGCATTACAAGGCATTTTTTATTCTTTTACAAATTGGGATGGATTAAGCTTAGATTATAATTTTGTTGGATTAAAAAACTATCTTAATTTATTTAAAGATGGAAATATATTGAACTCATACCTCTTTACTTTTAAATTTGCTATCCTCTCCACCATAATCGTAAATATTTTGAGTCTAGTTATTGCGATGGGATTAAACGCTAAAATTAAAGGCAAGAACTTTTTCAGGGCGGTATATTTCTTGCCCAATGTTCTCGGGGTATTAATTGTAGGATTTATCTTTAACTTTATCTTTTCTAATGTTATTCCACAATTAGGGACGAAACTTGATATTGGTTTTCTCTCATTGAACATTTTAGGCAGCGAAAAGTATGCCTGGTTAGGGATCGTTATTGTAGCCGTTTGGCAAGCATGTGCATTCAATGTCATTTTATACTTATCAGGTTTACAAACAGTTCCAAGTGAACTTTATGAAGCGTCCAGTCTTGATGGAGCGAATAAATGGCAGGAATTTTGGAAGATTACCTTCCCGATGATTGCTCCTTTCTTTACCATTAATATGGTCCTATCTATGAAAAACTTCTTAATGGTCTTTGACCAGGTCGTTGCATTGACCAACGGGGGACCAGGTCGCTCTACTGAATCGATTTCACTATTAATCTTTAAAAGCGGCTTCGCAGGAGGAGAATTTGCCTATCAATCGGCAAACTCGGTTATTTATTTTATCGTGATCGTGGTAATCTCAGTATTCCAAATTAAAGTATTACAAAAAAGGGAGATGGATATGTAATGTTAAGACAGAAGACGAATTGGACCGTTACGATTTTAGTGGCGTTAGGTTCATTATTTATACTATTCCCTTTGTATATTACGATCTCGATTGCTTTAAAATCACCTTCCGAGTTAGCGGATTCGGTTTTGTCTTTACCGACCAGCCTGCATTTTGAAAACTTCACAAAGGCCATTGAGGCAACGAACTTTTTTGCAGCCTTTAAAAACAGTGCCATTATTACAGTGGTAACCGTTGTTTTTACGATTTTGACAAATTCAATGGTTGCTTATGCTATAGCAAGGAATTTACACAGAAAATTTTTTAAAGGATTATATTATTATTTTGTTAGTGCTATGTTTATCCCATTTCCGATCATTATGCTGCCGCTTGTAAAACAAACTTCTGCTTTAGGTATGGATAATCAAGGTGGACTTATATTCTTATATATTGTGTATGGAGCTGCTTTAAATATTTTTATTTACACAGGGTATATCCGCTCAATTCCGAAAGAATTAGAAGAAGCTGCGATAGTGGACGGATGCAGTACGTGGGGAGTGTTTTGGAAGGTCATTTTCCCATTATTAACCCCCATTAATGCAACGGTTGGAATTTTAACCTGCTTATGGGCTTGGAATGACTTTATGCTTCCATTGATTATCTTAAATGATCCATCATCCGCTACCTTGCCATTAGCTCAGTATATTTTCCAGTCTGAGTTTGGTACTGACTTTAACTTAGCGTTTGCATCTTACCTGTTAGCGTTATCCCCAATGGTCATTGTGTATATCTTTGCACAAAAATGGATTATTGGCGGTGTTGTAAAAGGGGCAATTAAATAGAATTAGGAGTTGATTTGTTCGTGGGAATTCAATTTGATTCAAAAAATAAAATCTTTCATTTACAAGCAAAAGGTACTAGCTATGTCATGGAAATTGTCCGTGATGGCTATTTAGTCCACCATTATTGGGGGCGAAAAATAAGAGAATACCGTCATTCCAATTTTCTGCAATCACAAGACCGCGGTTTTTCCGGGAACCCTTATCAGCATAAAGAGGATCGGACCTTCTCCCTGGATACCCTTCCGCAAGAGTATCCACAGTACGGAAACACTGATTTTCGGAAGCCGGCCTATCAAATTCAGCTAGAAAACGGCTCAACGATTACAGACTTGAGGTACCAATCTCATGTCATCTTTAAAGGAAAAGCTCCTTTGGACGGACTCCCTGCAACGTATGTAGAGAGTGATGAAGAGGCAGAAACACTTGAAATTACCCTGGAAGATTCACTAATCGGCTTAAAAGTGGTTTTAAGTTATACGGTTTTCGAACAGTTTAATGTGATTATCCGTTCGGTCCGCTTCGTAAATGAGGGCGAACAATCATTAAAGCTGTTAAGTGCATTAAGTGTGAGTGTCGATTTTAGAGATGCGGATTTTGAGTTTTTACATCTTCATGGTGCCCATGTAAAAGAAAGACATATTGAGCGCCTACCGCTTCGCCACGGAGTTCAGTCAATTGAAAGTACGAGGGGAGCAAGCTCTCATCAGCATAATCCGTTTATTGCTTTGTTAAGAAAAGGTACAACCGAAGATGCAGGCGAAGTTTATGGGTTTAACTTTGTATATAGTGGGAATTTCTTGGCACAGGCGGAGGTTGACCAGTTTAGTAATACCCGTGTCACAATGGGTATTAATCCGTTCGATTTCAGCTGGAAGCTGGAAGCGGGTGAGGTATTCCAAACACCGGAAGCAGTAATGGTCTATTCCGCTGAAGGTCTCGGTGATATGTCACGGACATTCCATGAGCTTTATCGTACCCGATTGGTCCGAGGAACATACCGCGATCAAGAGCGGCCGATCTTAGTGAACAACTGGGAAGCGACGTATTTTGATTTCAATGCTGAGAAGATCCTCGAGATTGCCAAAGCAGGAAGTGAATTAGGGATTGAATTATTCGTCTTGGATGATGGCTGGTTTGGAAAACGAGATAATGATAAGTCTTCATTAGGGGATTGGTTTATTGATCATCAAAAGCTCCCTGAAGGATTAGATAATCTTGCGTTAAAAGTGAAGGATATGGGAATGGAGTTTGGACTCTGGTTTGAACCGGAAATGGTTTCGGTTGATAGTGACCTTTATCGTGAGCATCCAGACTGGTGCCTGCATGTTCCAGACCGCCTTCGTTCGGAGAGCCGCAACCAGTTGATTCTCGATTTTTCAAGAGAAGATGTCTGTAATGAAATTACAAAACGAGTTAGCGATATTTTATCGACGGTTCCAATCTCTTATGTGAAATGGGACATGAACCGCCACATGACGGAAATCGGCTCGGCAGCCCTCCCTGCGGACAGACAAAGGGAAACAGCACATCGATATATGCTCGGTTTGTATAAAGTGATGGAGACGATTACGGCTTCGTTCCCGCATATTTTATTTGAAAGCTGTTCTGGCGGCGGAGGCAGATTTGATCCTGGGATGCTTTATTATATGCCACAGGTTTGGACTTCGGATAATACTGACGCAGTTTCACGTTTAAAAATTCAATATGGTACAAGTCTTGTCTACCCGATTGTCTCAATGGGTTCCCATGTATCAGCAGTGCCTAATCATCAGGTTCATCGGAGCACTTCGATGGAGATGCGCGGTGATGTCGCAATGTCAGGTAATTTGGGGTATGAACTAGACTTAACAAAGATATCAGATGAAGAGAAAGAAACCGTTAAACAGCAGGTTGCTCACTATAAAGAAATACGTCAATTAATCCAGTTTGGTGATTTTTACCGGCTGCAGAGCCCATTCGAAGGAAATGAAACAGCTTGGTTGTTTACTACTAAGGACAAGTCTGAAGCGATTGTCTACTATTTCCGGGTAATAGCTGAACCAGCTGCACCAACAACTGTTATAAGGCTAAAGGGAATTGATGATAAGAAACAATACCGAGTAATCGGAACTGACAAAGTATATGGCGGGGATGAACTTTCCTATGTAGGTTTAAGTATACCTGCTAATATAAATGGCGATTTCCAAAGTTACGTTTGGCACCTAAAAGAGTGGAGTAATTAAGGTAAAAGTGATGAACAACAGTATTTGTTGTTCATCGCTTTTCTGTATTGACTACCCTGAAGAATCATTTTGGGGGTAAACAGTCGTCAATAAGCGCTATTGACTACCCTGATGAATCATTCTTGGAATTAATTGTCTTCAATGCTCTTCCTGAATTAGAAAAAGCATTTGATGAATAATATCCGGAGGAATAAAATGTTTACATTTGATAATAAACTAGAGTTTCATAATAAGAGCAATGACATCCTCACTGTTGGTGAGCTCCTGATTGACATGATATCTGCAGATTATGATGAAGATTTCGAATCTAACACATACCATAAGTTTTTTGGAGGATCTCCTTCCAACATTGCGATGAACGTAAAAAAATTAGGGATTAACTCCCTTGTTGCTTCTTCCGTTGGTAAAGACGGACTAGGCAGGTTTCTTATCAATCATTTAGAAAAATCTAATATAAATACAAGCTGTGTTCAGCAGGTAGATTATGCTACCAGCATGGTATTAGTTACAAAAAGTAAAAATAGTCCTGTGCCTATTTTTTACCGAGAGGCAGACTATCATCTAGACTATACACCAGAGTTAGCGGATGCTATAAAGAATTCTAAGATCATTCACTTTTCCTGCTGGCCAATTTCAAGGATGCCGGTGCGAGACACGATTGAAAAAGTGATTGTCGAGGCAAGAAAGAATGATTTGCTAGTTTGCTTTGATCCTAATTATCATCCAATGATTTGGGAAAAGGGTGAAGATGGCTTAGATTATGTGAAATCCATTATCAGTAAAGTTGATATAGTAAAACCCTCTGAAGATGATGCTGAAAGATTATTTGGAAGAGATACTTATGAAAACCAAATTGAAAAGTTTATCGAGCTAGGAGCTAAGCTAGTCATCATGACCTTAGGTAAAGATGGAGCGATCGTGTCAAATGGCAAAGAGACTATTAAATTAGAAACCTTAGCCAAAGAAGTAGTAGATACGACAGGAGCAGGCGATGCATTTTGGTCGGGTTTTTATACGGCAGTGGTTAAAGGATATCCAATTCAAGAAGCACTAAAGCTGGGGATGGCAGTCAGTGCATATAAGCTGCAATATGAGGGTGCCGTTGTCAATTTACCAACGCTTGAAATAATAAAAGAATTGTATGAATTATAGGGGGGCAAAAGAGATGACTGTTAAAAATCAAGTACAGCTGATTACTTATCCTGATTCACTAGGGGGAAATTTAAAGGTATTAAATCAGGTACTCTTAACGCATTTTGCGGATATTTTCAAGGGTGGAGTTCATATACTTCCTCCATTCCCGTCTTCAGGAGACCGAGGATTTGCTCCCAAGACCTATTTAGAAATTGAGCCAAGCTTCGGTACTTGGGATGACATAAGAGCGATCGGTGAAAACTTTGATGTTTTGGTCGATTTAATGGTCAATCATATTTCCAAGCAGTCTGTCTATTTTCAGGACTTTCTTAAAAAGGGCCGCAAGTCCGAATATGCCGATTTATTTATTACGTTAGATAAGATTTGGGAAGATGGGGAGCCTGTACAAACGGACATTGATAAAATGT
Source organism: Neobacillus drentensis (assembly GCF_021560175.1). GTDB lineage: Bacteria > Bacillota > Bacilli > Bacillales > Cytobacillaceae > Neobacillus > Neobacillus drentensis_A. Next base: position 848,828 of record NZ_CP091110.1, read on the forward strand.
TCCTTAGGAGACCGCTTCCTTATTCTACTTTCAACATTGAGGAAACAGGTGAAGAAGAAAAGGTTTGGACGACCTTTGGCAAAACTGATCCTTCGGAACAAATAGATTTAGATGTCAAATCGGAAAAAGTAAAACAGCTTCTTACGGATTTCTTTACAAATTTCAACGAGCAGAATGTAAAAATTGTCAGGCTGGATGCTGTTGGTTATGTGATTAAAAAGCTGGGGACAAGCTGCTTCTTTGTTGAAACTGAAATCTACCAGTTTTTAGATTGGATAATGGACCTAGCTAATTCGTTAGACATTGAATTACTTCCTGAAGTTCATAGCCATTATAGTATTCAATACAAGTTAGCTGAACATGGCTGCTGGATTTATGATTTTATCTTGCCATATCAAATTCTTGATACGTTAATCAATAAGTCTAGTACCACTCTTGTTGACTATTTAAAGAATCGCCCGCATAAGCAGTTTACGATGCTGGATTGTCATGATGGTATTCCAGTAAAACCAGACTTGGATGAATTGATTGATACGAAGGATGCCAGAAAAATAGTGGATGTATGTCTGGAGAGAGGCTCAAACCTTAGCTTGATTTTATCAGATGAGCATAAAGCAGAGGATGGGTTTGATGTGCATCAAATCCGAGGAACGTATTACTCGGTACTTAATTGTGATGATGATGCCTATCTGGCTGCGAGGGCAATTCAATTTTTTGCACCAGGCGTGCCTCAGGTCTATTATGTAGGATTACTGGCAGGAGAAAACGATTATGAAAATGCTGAAAAAACGGGAGATGGCCGTGAAATTAACCGTCATAACTACAGTGTTGAAGAAATCGAACAATCTTTAGGAAAAGAAGTCGTACAACGACTATTAAAGCTGATTAGATTTAGGAATGAGTATGATGCTTTTAACGGAGAGTTTAAGGTTTTAGATTCTGCAAAGGATGAGGTTCGACTTTCTTGGGAAAAAGATGCTCTCTATTGTAGATTATTTATTGACCTTAAGACAAATAAGTCGGTAATATATTATATTGATGAAGATGGTAATGAGAACAGATATTTATTGTAATATAAAGCAGTGACCCAAATGAGGCCCCTTCTCAATTTTGGGTCACTTTTATTTTCTAGACTAGAAAAATCTATAAAAATACAATGGTAGGACTAGAAAGGATATGTTAAATTGAATTAATAATAAAACTAGATTAGAAAAAATGCATAAAACTGTAAGGGTTTACTTAAGCCTTCAGGAGGACTGATATGTTTTTTTCCTTACGTAATCGATTATTTATCGTATTTACTTGTTTATTAACAATCCCGTTAATTATATTGTCCTTTATTATACCAAGCTGGTTCACATCCATCATTGAGGAACAGACGAAAGAACTGACAGTGGAGGCTATGGACCAATATTCGCTTTTTATTGATTCCATCACAACGCAAGCGAAAGATTTAGGGAATCAGGTACTCGTAAACCAAACGACACAAAAATGGATCAAACTAGAAAGCAAGAATGCCAATATATCCGAAGGACAGAGGCTCTTGCAGAAGAATCAACTCAAAATGCTGCTATCGTCGATGATGGTAAACAATTCAAATGGCATGTCGATTTCAGTTGTTTTGAATGATGGCACAGGGACCTGGGGAAGTATCCCAAACTTGAATAAAGTAGATTGGTATAAAGACTATTCTCAAAATAAACAGCGATATATTAGGTCGCATATTGATCTACTTCAGCCATCTCAAGGTCACATTAATAGCTATATCTTACCCCTCTTCGATATGAATACATTTGTTTCATATGGAATGATTAAGGTGAATTTTCCTTCAAAATTGCTTGAAGCATCGTTGAATAAAACCAAGATTGGAAAAAACGGACATGCTTATTTGATCAATCATAATGGCGAAAATATGCTGACTGGAAAGATTCGAACTCCTAAAAAGGTTTTGAAACAAACCTTAATTAAATTAAGCGATGATAAAAATCAAAAGGGATTAGTCGAAACGAATGATCATGGAGAAAAATATTTAGTTTTTTATCAAAAGTTAGGGGTAGGCGATTGGATTTTAATTAGTGAAGTAACTAAGTCTGAATTATTCGCTAAGGTCACGCGTTTACAACGGAATCTGCTGTTAACTAGTGCGATCGTGTTTTTAATAACAATTGCAGCTTCTTACATGATTTCTTCGAATATTGTCAGCCCCTTAGGTAAGTTGGCAAAAGCAATGAGGTATATTGAAAACGGTGATTTTCCCGGTGCCAAACGCTTTATGCCGACCATAAAATCAGCTAATAATGAAGTGGGTTACCTAATAACCGTTTTTAATCAGACGATTGATCGGTTGAAGATTTTAATTGAAACCGAATATGAGGCAAATTTACGCCAAAAAGATGCAGAATATAAAGCCTTATTACTACAAATCAATCCACACTTTTTAAATAATACGCTTGAAATTATTGGTGGATTAGCTATGCAAGGAAAAAATAAACAAGTTATGGATGTAAGTATTTACTTAGGCCGAATGATGAGATACTCCTTGAACACGCACAGTGATGTAGTAAATTTGGGAGAAGAATTAATGTATATCCGCAGTTACACTGAAATAGTAAAGCTAAGATATGAAGATGCTATATCCATTGAGATTGAAGAAGATTTAGAGACAAGAAGTCTCCCTATTATTAAATTTATTTTACAGCCTCTAGTAGAGAACGCTGTGAAATATAGTTTTATTGAAAAGACATCCGCAGAAATCTTTATTAAAACCAAACAAAGTAATCATTTAGTATTTATTGTTATTGAAGATAAGGGGATCGGAATGTCTGAAGAAGTGATCTCCGATCTAATGAGTGTCGAAACGAAGAATGATAGTAATAGTGTCCTCATGAGTAAAGGAAGCAGCATTGGACTAAGGAATGTACTAAGTCGCTTGAAGATTAACTATGGTCCAAATTTCTCGTATAGGATTGAATCTGAAAGGAATGCAGGCACACGGATTACGTTATGCATCAATACAGATCGGGGTGATAGACATGTTGAAGGTGATCATCACAGATGACGAGATTCAAATACGTAAAGGCTTACGAATGAAAGTGAACTGGGAAGAACAAGGATTCCAAATAGCAGGAGAGGCATCCAATGGGGTGGAAGCGCTTGAATTGCTTCAGGATTTGAATATCGATGTGGTTATCACGGATATGAGGATGCCGATGATGGATGGAATTGAATTAGCGAAACGTTGTCAGCAAGAATTTCCGAACGTAAGAGTAGTTGTTTTATCGGGTTATTCTGATTTTGAATATGTAAGAGGTTCATTGAAAGAAGGGGTAAAAGACTACTTGTTGAAACCCGTTGCCCCTGATGAATTAATAGAGGTATTGAGTAAGATTCGTGAGGAAGTGGAAGAAGAGAAGAGGGTCCAAGCGGAATCAGCTCGATTGCGCAGGCTTGTTCATTCTCAGCTTCAAGAAGTTCAGGAGCAATATTTACTTTACCTTGTTAAAGAGGAATGGCTAGAGCTAAACATGGTAACAGAGAGATTGCGCCAATTGCAGTTAGAGGATCTTGTAAATGATGACGGAGAGGTACAATTTGTTACGGTAGAAATAAGAGAGAAAGGATACAATCCGAATCGATTAAAGGAACTATGGCTTCCCTTTCAGATGTTATGTAAGGAAATTGCAAAAGATCATCCCAAAACGTATTCGTTTTATGACCCTAGTTATGCAAATATGATTCACTTTTTACATCTTCTCGATTCCGACAATAGAGACAGTCCTTCAAGGCTAGTAAAAGAAATACAACAGACGATTAAGAGACTCTTGAAATTAGAAACGGTTGTTGGAATTGGAAATGTGATTTGTGGAATCACAAATTTTAAGACAGGTTATATCTCTAGTCTACTTGCATGGAGTCAAAGTCAACTTGGCTCACAATCACAGGTCTTGGATGGGTCGAATGGAAAAGAAGAAGTATTTGAGTTTTCACCTGAGATTGAAAGAAAGTTAACGAATGGAATTGAAAGTGTCAATTACGAGACATTTAAAGAGAATATATACTTTTTATTGGAAGGGGACCGAAACCTCTCGATTATGTCCTTTACCTTTGCGGCCAATCGTGTGTTGTTTTTGTTAGGCTCACTCGCAAGAAAATATAATATGGAAACAAACGATTTTCAAAAGGCAATGTGGAATTGTCAGCAAAGCATTTGGGAACTCAATTCGCAAACTAAAGTAATCGAGCATCTTCTTCAATTAGCAAAGCTAATTATCGAGAAGGTCCATGTAGCGCGTTTTTCAAACGGAAAAATGATCGTAGCAAGTGTTCAGCAATATTTGGAACAGCATTACGCAAATGAAATTTCTCTTTCCATGTTATCGGAACTCTTCCATATCAATAGTGCACATTTATCCGAAACGTTTAAACATACTGTTGGACAGAATTTCAGCGATTATCTTGTTCAATTACGACTACAGAAGGCCCGACAGTTCCTGAAAGATAGAGAGCTTAAAATCATTGATGTGGCAAACTTGACTGGCTTTTCTAACTCAGGGTATTTTAGTACCGTTTTTAAAAAGTATTTTGGACAAACCCCTGTTGAGTTCCGAAATTCACTAGATTCATAAGTTGATTTTTTAAAGCAGGAAGGTGAGGGAATGTAGATGAAAAAATGGTTATCTTTGATTACTTTTACCATTTTAATTATAAGTAGTTCCTTGTATGCGCTATCTTTCCTTGGTACATTCTCTAGCAGTAAAACAGAAAATGTTGAAAAACCAAATAAAACCAACCCAATCGTGCTAACCTTCTGGCGCAATAATGGAAATGCAGCAGAAAATAAGGCATATGAAAAATTAGTTTCTTCTTTCGAAGCAGCTCATCCTGCTATTAAAGTTCATATGAAATCATTTTCTTATAGTGATTATGAAATAAGACTGCGAACCGAGCTTGCCACTGGAAACCCTCCGGATGTGCTGACGATTGACAGCCCGACCTTGGCTCTTTATGCTAATACAGGTTCATTATTATCACTCGATTCATATATGAGAAAAGAGGGACATATTGAGGATATCCCTGAATCGACATTAAAAGGAATGAGTTTTCAGGGGGACATTTACTTGGCCCCGCTCGCTGAATCTAGTATTGCATTATTTTATAATAAGCGGCTTTTTAAAAAGGCAGGCATACCTTTTCCTTCAGGCGATCCCAATAAGCCAATGACATGGGAGGAAGTGCTGCAGATTGCCAAAAAACTAACCCATCCTGAAAAGGGAGTGTATGGGATTGATCCTGCAGATGGCTTTAATGATGGCGAGTCTCCCGCTTATTTTAAAATGCCTCTCCTTTGGCAGTTTGGAGCGGACGCGCTAAGTCCAGATGGTACAACTGCAAGCGGGTATTTGGATTCAAAAGAGGCATTAAAAGCCCTGCAATTTTATCAAGATTTATATTATAAAGATAAAGTTGCCGGTTTTGAATTACCGCCAGACCCATTTATATCAGGGAAACTCGCGATGGCTGTTCTTGGCTCTTGGGGATTGAAGGATTTGGAAAATAGTTCTGAGTTTAAATTAGGTGAAGATTTTGGAGTTGCCCCTTTGCCAAAAGAGAAGGTTCAAGTTGTTCCAAATGGAGGATGGGCCCTCGGTATCTCCTCCAAAACTAAATACTCAACCGAAGCTTGGGAGTTTATCCAATATGTTACAAGTTATGAAGGGATAAAAATGTATGTCGAGGAAACAGGTGATATACCTGCTAGATACTCTGTTGCGAAAGACTTTCCTGAATTTAATCAATATCCTAAAAATATCTTTTTGCAACAAGCACAAAAATTTTCTAAAAACCGCCCGGTTACCGCGGCTTATCCTGTGATCAGCGATGCCCTAAAGACCTTATTTGAAGAAGTTGGACTTGGCGGAAATGATGTAGGGGCTTCAGCAAAAGAAGCGGTGGAGAAAATTAACACTAGTTTAAAACAAATACAAAATCCATAAAAAGTAACCTCTAGTTCAAAACTAGAGGTTTTTTTATTTGTTCAAGTGTAACCGATTTCAAGTGCCGAAAATATTAAATACCCTAAACCGAAAATATTGAAATATTCATAGGAGTCATTTTGTTAAAGTAAAGTCACAAGAAGAAAATACCCCTGAGAGGAGGAAGCAATTGTGGAACAGATATACCAAAAGGTAGAGAATGGTTCAAACGAAGTAAGGAAAGCAGAAGCGGGCACCAAAATGTCGAGGAATTTAAAGTATATGAAGACCAATTATCAATTATATCTCCTTGTTCTTCCAGCCTTAATCCTGCTTATTATTTTTAAATATGTACCCATGTACGGAGCCATCATTGCCTTCAAAGATTTTAATCCACTACAAGGAATTATGGGTAGTCCGTGGATTGGATGGAAGAATTTCGAGAAGTTTATGAGCACCCCAGATTTTATGGATCTCTTAAAGAACACCTTAAAATTAAGTGCCTTTGGATTGATATTTGGCTTTCCTGTACCTATTATTCTAGCACTTATGATTCATCGAATTAAAAGAGTGTCCATTAAGAAAAATATTCAATTAGTCTTATATGCTCCAAATTTTATTTCAGTCGTTGTTGTAGTTGGGATCGTTTTTATTTTCCTATCACCGGTTGGACCTGTTAATCGATTCATCACTTTTTTGGGTGGAGACAGTATCTCTTTCATGACAGAACCTAGTTATTTCAGGTCGATCTATATTATAAGTGACATTTGGCAATTTGCAGGTTGGGCCTCGATTGTTTATTTAGCAGCACTTTCCAATGTAAGCCAAGACTTAATTGATGCTGCAAAAATAGATGGAGCTAATATATTGAAGCAAATACGTCATATCGATTTGCCAACGATTAAACCGATTATGGTGATTCAATTTATTTTAGCTGCCGGAAACATCATGAGCCTTGGGTTTGAAAAAGCGTATTTATTGCAAACATCAATGAACCTTCCTACATCTGAAATATTGCCAACCTATGTTTATAAAATTGGCTTGCAAATGGGGGACTATGGTTACTCAACAGCAATTGGGCTTTTCAACGCCGTGATTAATGTCATTTTACTAATCAGCGTTAACCAAATCGTAAAACGGTTAAACGAAGGAGAAGGTATATAAATCTACTAGATGGAGGTGAGAGGTATGTTTAAGCATCAAACGAGGGCTGATAAAGCCATCTTAACAACAAACGGGATTATCCTGACCTTAATCGTATTTGCTATTTTAATCCCATTAATTTATGTCATTTTGGCATCGTTTACAAATCCAGCAACTTTGTTAAACAGTGGGATTACCCTTAATCCATCCAAATGGACACTTCAGGGATACTTACGAGTATTTAAAGATGGATCACTATTAATAGGTTTTAGGAATTCACTTTTTTACTCCACTGCTTTTTCGATTATTTCAGTCACAATCACGTTATTCGCCGCTTATCCATTATCAAGGAAGGATTTTGTCGGCAGAAAACTGATGATGACTCTCTTTATTATAACGATGTTTTTTGGCGGGGGATTAATCCCAACGTATCTGCTAGTCAAAAATTTAAATATGCTGGATACGATTTGGGCCATTTTATTACCAGGTGCTGTAAATGTATGGAACATTATTTTAGCAAGAGCCTACTTTCAAGGCATTCCAGATGAATTACGAGAAGCCGCTATTGTTGACGGTACATCGGAAATCCAGTTTTTCTTTAAAATATTGCTTCCACTAAGTAAACCAATCATAGCTGTGTTAGTGTTATATCAATTTGTCGCACAGTGGAATTCTTATTTTGATGCCATGATTTATTTAAAGAGCGAGAATTTACAGCCCTTACAAATTGTCCTTCGATCCATTCTTGTTCAAATGCAGCCTAGACCTGGCATGATTCAAGACGCACAAAACACAGCCCAGCTGCAGCAAATTGCGGAAATGGTCAAGTATTCAAGTATTGTCATTTCCAGTTTGCCGCTAATAATAATATATCCATTCTTCCAAAAGTACTTTGAAAAAGGAGTAATGGTGGGTTCAATAAAGGGTTAAAAAATTAATTTTAAACTATTAAATGGGGTGAAAGATCATGAAGAAAAAGAAAAAGATGAGTTTTTTAATAACAGCAGCGCTCGTTACAAGTTTACTAGCTTCAGGTTGTTCGAATTCCGCCAGTTCGAAAAAAGAGGCAGATGGGGCTAATTCATCACCAAAGTATGAACTGAAAAATATCAATTTTCCATTAGATAAAAAGGTGACACTTAAATTTTTAACACAAAGTTCACCAATTGCGCCAAAGGATCCAAATGATAAATTAATTTGGAAAAGAGTAGAAAAAGATACAAATGTTCATATCGATTGGACGAATTATCCTTGGGAACAATTTGGAGATAAAAGAAACTTGGAGCTTGCTAGCGGCGACCTGCCGGATGCCGTTTTTCATGCTGGCTTAAGTGATAATGATATTCTGAGATACGCGAAACAAGGAGTTATTGTCCCTGTAGAAACACTAATTGATAAATATATGCCAAATTTCAAGAAAGTTCTAGATACTCGTCCGGAATATAAAAAATTAATCACTGCTTCGGATGGACATATCTATTCCTTCCCATGGATCGAGGAACTTGGCAGTGGGAAAGAAGCGATTCAAGCGTTAGATGACATACCTTGGATTAATAAGAAATGGTTAGATGAGTTAGGTTTAAAAATGCCGACAACTACTGATGAGTTAGAAAAAGTCTTAATTGCGTTTAAAGAAAAGAAGCCTGAGGGGAAAAATGATATCATTCCGATGTCGTTCATGATCAACCATGGCGGTGAAGATCCGGCTATGCTCTTAGGTGCCTTCGGATCAGGCGATAACTATGATCATTATGTAGTATCTGAAGATAAGAAAGTCATGTATACAGCAAACCAAGAGGGATATAAAAAGGGAATCGAATGGCTTCACCAGCTGCAGCAAAAGGGTTTAATCGATAAGGAGGCCTTTACCCAAGATTGGAATACGTATGTGGCCAAAGGGAAAAACGGTCGCTACGGCTTATACTTTACATGGGACAGAGCCAATATTTCTGGTAATAATGAAGATTATGTTCCACTTCCTCCATTAAAAGGACCAGATGGGCAGATCAATGTAGCAAGGACCAATGGATATGGTTTTGATAGGGGCCGAATGGTCGTAACAAGTGCAAACAAGAATCTTGAATTAACAGCAAAATGGATTGACAAGGCTTATGAACCAATTCAATCTGTACAAAATAACTGGGGTACTTATGGAGATAAGAAGCAACAAAATATCTTTGAACTTACCAGCAATGGTTCTCTAAAACATTTACCGCTTGGTTCCGCTTCACCTTGGGATATAAGACAAAAAACAAATGTTGATGGACCTTTGGCCGTTTTAAATAACTACTATGGAACGGTAACGACCATGCCAGATGATGCTGCTTGGAGACTTGATATCCTGCATAAAATATATGTTCCTTTTATGAAAGCAACCTATAATTATCCACCAATTTTCTTAAGTAAAGACAATCAAGATCAATTAACACAACTAGAGACAGTGGTAAAACCATATGTGGAAAGAAAGAAAGCTGAATGGATTTTAAAAGGCGGTATTGAAAAACAATGGGACGACTATTTAAAACAATTGGACAAAAACGGACTTCCAAAACTATTAGACATTAAACAAAAAGCTCTAGATAAGTATAATGCTGGGGAATAAGTTAGTAGATTATTAAATTAAAGAATGACCTTCCAAGCCGAAACAGAATTTCGTTTCTGTTCGGCTTATTTTTTATAAAGTTAGGTGAGTAGATATGTTTGATGTAACGGCATTGGGTGAAGTATTGATAGACTTTACACCAGCAGGGAAATCAGAAAGTGGTGAAGTTCAGTTTGAAAGGAATCCAGGAGGAGCCCCAGCAAATGTTCTTGCAGCACTAGCTAAGTTAGGAAAAAAAACTGCGTTTATTGGTAAGGTAGGTAATGATCAGTTTGGTCATTATTTACATTCTGTATTAAGTAAGAATGACATTAACACGAAAGGCCTTGTGTTCTCGAATGAGATAAATACCACACTAGCTTTTGTCCATTTAGATGAACAAGGGGATCGGTCTTTCAGTTTTTATCGTAATCCTGGGGCAGATATGATGCTAAAGGAGCAAGAAGTCAATCTAGAGTTAATAGATCATACGCGAATCTTCCATTTCGGGTCGATATCAATGACACACGAACCTGCTGCTTCTGCCACTTTAATGGCGATTAAGTATGCGAAAGAAAAGGGTCATCTCATCTCTTTTGATCCTAATTTAAGAGTGAATCTTTGGGAGAGTTTAAGTCATGCAAAGGCTATGTTTAATGTAGGTTTACAATATGCCAATGTTTTAAAAATATCTGAAGAGGAGCTTGAATTTATCTCCGGCTCGAAAGACCCTCATACGGGAACGGATTATATTTATAAACAATACCATACCGAATTAATCTTCGTTACGATGGGGGCTGAGGGTTGCTATTTTCGATTAGGAGAAAAAGTAGGGAAATGCAGTGGTTATAAGGTGGAGTCAATCGATACAACAGGTGCAGGAGATGCCTTTTTAGCGGGCATCCTTTATCAAATACTTGAGAATAATCGTTTGCTATCTAATTTGAGTTTGGAAGATGTAGAGCAAATGGTATCATTTGCAAATGCGGTAGGAGCATTAGCAACAACGAAAAAAGGGGCGATCCCGGCTATGCCATCCGTGGAAGAAATTAATGCATTAAGAGACAACCAAATTCTATGTGAACAGGAGAATTGAATCATAATGAATAAAATTGATGTGAAAGAAAAATTTCGTCCGCAGTATCATTTCTCACCGGAATCAAACTGGATGAATGATCCAAATGGGATGGTTTTCTATGCCGGGGAGTACCATTTGTTTTATCAGCATCATCCTTACGGAACAACATGGGGTCCGATGCATTGGGGCCATGCCGTAAGTAAGGATTTAATCCAATGGGATCACCTTCCTATTGCATTGGAACCTGACGAGCATGGAGATATTTTTTCTGGCAGTGTGGTAGTTGATTGGAATGATTCAACAGGATTTTTTCAAGGTGCTTCTGGTCTAGTAGCGATTTTTACACATGCTGACCAATATCCGGATTCAGATCGACCAAGGCAGAGACAGAGTCTTGCCTATAGTACGGATCATGGCCGTACTTGGACTAAATATGAGGGGAATCCCGTATTAACGGAGGAATCTATCATAGATTTCCGTGATCCGAAAGTATTTTGGCATGAGGATACGAATAAGTGGACGATGGTTCTGGCTGCGGGGAACCATGTAAGGTTTTATAGTTCAGACAACCTAATATCTTGGGAGTTTGCTAGTGAATTCGGTGCTCAAGCTGGATCCCATGCTGGTGTCTGGGAGTGCCCTGACATCTTTAAGTTACCGGTTGACGGAAATAAGGATTCGAGCAAATGGGTGATGATTGTAAGTATTGGTAATGATACTGCATTTGACGAGGGTTCAAGAACACAGTATTTTATCGGTGAATTTGATGGTATCTCGTTTACCAATGATAACCCTGATGACACAGTTCTTTGGCTTGACCATGGAAGAGATAATTATGCTGGAGTAACTTGGTCAGATATTCCGCATGAAGATGGACGGCGTCTCTTTATTGGTTGGATGAGTAATTGGAAATATGCAAATGAAACCCCAACCGTCGGGTGGAGAAGTGCCATGACCCTTCCGAGGGAGTTATCATTAAAAGAAACCTTCGATGGCGTTAGACTTATTCAAACTCCAGTGGCTGAGCTTGAAAAGATTAGAGGGGAAAAACGGTCATGGGATCAGTTCATTCTTGAACCAGAGGAAAATGTTTCAGTTGACGTTAGTGGAAATGGGTTAGAAATTATTGCTGAATTTGAACTGCAGTCGGCAACAGAATTTGGTATCAAAATTCGAAATTCCGATTCAAAGGAAACCATAATAGGATATGACGCTGTAAATGAATTCCTTTTTGTTAATCGGATTAACTCGGGGGTTACTGAATTTAACGAACATTTTCCTTGTATGCATGGAGCTCCGTTAAAGTCGAAGAATAATAGAATTAAACTGCAAATTTTTGTTGATAGTTCTTCCGTCGAAATTTTTGCGAACAATGGCCAAGTGGTGATCACGGATTTAATCTTCCCTGATCCTAAAAGCACAGGGATTGAATTATATACTACAGATAAGAAAGTTAAATTAGCCTCGTTAGCGATCGTTCGATTGGCTTCGATTTTTTAATGACTACATCCAGTCTTGCTTTTTTTGAACTGCTGAAGTTAATTGTTATTTCATACTAAATGAATTATTTGAGTAAGGGCAGCTTTCAACCTGAGTGAACCTGCCCTTTTTCAGTCATTAATTGAGCATAAAACACATAATAGGAGGGCATTTCATGCAATTAGGCTTTATAGGATGTGGAGTTATTTCAATTGAACATGTTGAAGGATTAGCGGAGTTAAAGAACAAAGGACTCGAAACATTTGAATTGTCAGCAGTATGTGACATTCAGGTTGAAAGAGCTGAACATTTTGCCTTAGAGGTGGAAAAACGGTTAGGAAAACGGCCGGCTGTATATTCTGATTATCGTGTGATGTTAGAAAAAGAACCATTAGATGCCGTATCTGTTCTGGTTAACCATGATTTGCATCATACAGTAGCTGAAGATTGTTTTACTGCGGGGGTAAATGTGCAAATGCAAAAGCCGTTAGCCATTTCCCCTTCATTTGGTCAGAAAATGATTTCTGATGCCAAAAAGTATAATCGTGTCCTAACAGTTTCAGAACCAAGTGTGTTAGGTGCAGCAAATGTTGCAATGGTGAATGCTGTAAAAGATGGAATAATTGGTTCTGTTTCTTTAATCATGGATTATGCGACAGTTTCCCTAAATCGAGGATTTTTCGCTGCTACTCCGTGGAGGCATATGAAGGGTAAGGCTGGGGCTGGCTGGATTAATGATCACGGTGTACATCGAACACACTTCTTTACTGAAATTAATGGTGCGATTGATGAGGTTTTTGCCTATACAGAAATTTTTGAAAAAGAATTAAGTAATGGTGAAGTGACAATTAAACCTACTGGAGAGGATACGGCAGTAACAGTATTCAAATTTAAAAATAGGGGACTTGGTCATTGGATGTGTGCCACATCGGCTCATGGTGAAAGTTCCGGAGGTGTGTGGATTTATGGGAATAAAGGATGTCTTCGTCCGGGACAGCATGTAGCACTTGAAGAGGGAAAAAGAATTCTAATACCAGAGCTAATTGAAAGATATGCATCGGATATTGTTAAACATCCATTAGCCCACTCCTATGTGGAATTATGGGATGCAATAAGTAAAAATAAGATACCTATTTCTAGTGCTCAAAGAGGCCTAGAAGCATTAGGCGTTGTATTTGCTGCACTAGAATCCGCAACAATTGGCCAGCCAGTCAAAGTTAAAGATATCCTAAATGGTAAAAAGCACAAGTATGAGGATACAGTTTTTGATGAGATGGAATCTAAAGAAGTGAAATTATAATTGAGCTCAAATAAAGATATGAATCTAGTAATTAATGTAATTGGAAGAGAGGGCAAAGGATGAAATTGACTTTGAGAAAATGGACTTTTGTATTTTTGTCAATCGTGCTAATCTCGGCTGCAATGGGAACGATTTTTACTCACCCTGCGACAGGCAGGGCAACTGAATCGACAGAAAGCGGGGAGGTTTCAACTATTATTGAAAACACAACCAAAGCAAATACCAATCTAACAGACTGGCAAGTGAAAGGGAGAGGCACATTAGAAGACACAGACCAGGGGCTTTTGCTCACTTCGGAACCTAAAGAGAATGTCATGGCGATATCGGGTGTTACAACTGAAGATTTTATTTATGAAGCCGATGTAAAAATCATCGACAAAAACGCAGACGCCACATTAGTGTTCCGATCAAATGAAGATGGGTGGGACTCGTACATGCTGCAAATCGTGGCAAATGCCGGGATTATTCGTCTTCGTGATGCGCGGGATGAGTCGAGATTAAAAGTGGAACACCAAGTGAACTTGCAAGAAGGAGGAATTTATCATCTAAGAGTAAAGGCGGTTGGTGATCATCTGCAAGTTTATTGGGGGGATCATTATGCTCCTGTCATTGATGTTCATAACAATCTATATAAGAAGGGATTACTTGGTCTCAACGTATGGGATGGATCAGCCTTATTTCAAAATGTAAGCGTTAGCAAACTATCTGCCAATCTTGGCTCCTCTCAATATAAGGAAGGAAGCTGGGAACCAGCCATCAAAGGTCTAAAGGGAATGGTCGTTGATGGGGTGAAATCTAAGCAAATCTTTAAAAGAAGTGAAAGCGACTTTGTTCTTGAAGGAAATATATCATTTGACAAAGATCTGGCGGAAGCTGGCCTTTTATTTCGTACAAATGAGCAAGGAACAACTGGTTACCAAGCGGTACTTATCAAAGAAGGAAACTCAGTCAAAGCTCAATTGGAGAAAGCGGACGGTACTGTACTTAAAACATCAGACCGCGGCTTTCAAACTCAAGAAGGTACGATACACCATCTTGAAATGATAGCAAACGGCAATCAAATTGAACTTTATGTTGATGGGTATACAGATGCAGCTGTAAAAGTGACGGATGCGAGTTACAGTACTGGATTTGTCGGTTTTACTGTTAAATCAGGTACGGGATATTTCCAAGATGTATATCTTGATTCAGTATCTAGTTATTATAAAGAAAAATATCGACCGGATTATCATTATACTCCAGCACGAGGATCTGTAAGTGATCCGAATGGACTTGTTTATTACGAAGGAGAATATCACTTATTCCATCAGGATGGAGGAACTTGGGCTCATGCAGTAAGTAAAGATTTGATAAAATGGAAGCGCCTTCCTATTGCGTTACCATGGAATGATTACGGACATGTATGGTCTGGTTCTGCCATAGCAGATGTAACGAATGCTTCGGGTTTATTCACTAATGCTGGAGGTAAAGGGCTGGTTGCCTACTACACTTCATTTAATCCAGATGGACCTAATGGTAATCAGCGGGTTGGTCTTGCCTATAGTACTGATCAAGGGCGAACCTGGAAATATTCAACAGAGCACCCCATCGTTATCGAGAATCCGGGTAAGAATGGTGACGATTTGGGCGGGTGGGATTTCCGTGATCCAAAGGTGGTCCGAGATGAGACGAACAATCGGTGGATTATGGTTGTATCTGGAGGAGACCACATTCGCTTCTTTACTTCAACTAACTTAATAGATTGGAAGCTTACCGATAATTTTGGTTATGGAGATTATGTTCGCGGCGGTGTATGGGAATGCCCTGATCTATTCGAACTTCCGGTAGACAATACAGGAGAGAAGAAATGGGTTCTGATGATCAGTACAGGTGCCAATCCGAAGACACAAGGGTCCGATGCGGAATATTTTATTGGTAATCTAACAGCGGAGGGTAAATTTATTAATGATAATCCAGCAGGTTCTGTGCTAAAAGCGGATTACGGAAAAGAGTTCTATGCGTCGACGTCCTTCGCCAATATGCCGGATAACCGCCGTGTGATGTTAGCTTGGATGACCAACTGGGATTATCCATTCGCTTTTCCAACGACAGGCTGGAAGGGAGAACTGACCATTCCGAGAGAAGTAAGATTGGTGAAAACTGATGATGGACTCAGACTTGCACAGGCACCGATTAAGGAACTTCAGACCATTCGAAGTACCATTTTTCAAGCGCAAAATAAGGTAGTCAGTCCAATCAATGCTTCGAACTTGATGAAGGGAATTAGTTCAGGAGCTTTTGAAATAGAAGCTGAGATCGAAATCCCTGCTGACAGTAAGACAAGCGAATTTGGATTTCATGTTCGGGAAGGAGCTGGCCAAAAAACGGTTGTTGGGTACAAAACAGAGGAGAATCAATTATTTGTTGATCGTGCTGAGTCAGGAGAGACTGATTTCTCCAGCCTTTTTTCCACTTTACATGAAGCACCTTTAAAACCAAATAATAAACGTATCAAACTAAATCTATTTGTAGATGATTCTTCGATTGAGGTATTTGCTAATGATGGAAAAGTAGTTTTTTCGGATGTTATTTTCCCTGATCCCTCAAGTCGCAGCATGAACTTCTACACAAAGGGCGGCGAGGTGAAGGTTGTATCCTTAAACGTACACTCCTTATCCAATACATGGAACCCATACGGTGATAAGGGTACCAGTATTGTTATGGATTCAAATCAAAGAGAGATGAATATCGGTGATTCTCTGACTTTGTTTGCTTCTGTGAAAAATGGAAAAGGAAAGGGAACACAGCCAATAGAGTGGAAATCGAGTAATCCGAATGTAGTGAAAGTAGCCTCCGCAGCAGACTCCAAAGCCGAACTTAAAGCGGTAAGCAAAGGAGAAGCGGTTATTACCGCCTCTGAACCAGATGGAAAGGCGTCTGCAAGTGTTGTGGTAAGAGTGTATGATGGTGAATTCTATACGAATCTAACAGGATGGAAATCAGATCTTTCTTCCTCCCGCTGGACCATCACCGAAAATGGAATTCGTGGTACGTATACAAGTGATGCAAACTACGTGGCCAAGGAAACAGCAGGAGACTTTACGTATGAAACAGATATGATGCTGGGTCAATCGGGAGGAGCAGGTTCTATTCTTTTCCGGGCAAGTGAAGATGGCAGAAGCGGTTATTATTTCAATCTTGATCCGAATATGAAGGCTTTTCGTCTTTTTTACAAGATTGACGGCTGCTTTGAAGACCGAATGATTATTGCAAAAGTCCCCGCCTTTATTCAACCAGGAAAGACGTATAAAGTTAAAATAGAAGCGAAGGGCCCTCACATCCAGATTTATGTGGATGGACAAAAAATTATTGATTTACAGGATGGGACCTTTGCAGAAGGACATTTTGGGTTAAATGTATTTGGAGGTCAAGCGTCTTATCAAAATGTGAATGTCAGAAATCTGTCTTCGGCAGATTTAACCGTAACAAGCTTTACAAATAAAGTACTAGGTAAAGCGCTATATACAGCTAAGTCAGAGAACGGTGAGCCTGTAACAATAGCTGATGCCGACATAGCGACAAACTGGACTTTAATTCCAACAGGCGACGAATATGGTTCTTATTCCATACGTACTGAAGGCGGTAAGGCACTTGACCTGGATACTGGACAAAATAAAATTCAGCTATACAATTATCTCGGCTATAATAATCAGCGCTGGATTCTTACAAAAAATGATAATGGGTCGGTAACGATTACATCTGTTCATAATGGAAAAGCACTAGAAATATCAGAAGAGGGTATTTTGACCCTAAACGATTCGAACCCAGGTTTAGAGCACCAGCAGTGGTTCCTTTCATCTGAAATAAGGTAGATTTGATAAGAAAAGCATTTACAGTGCCTCTTGCACGGAATGCTTTTTTTTTGTGTTTGTAGGCTGTTTAATACAAAAATAGCAAAATAGTATATGTTTTCATTAGATGGTATATGTTTTATTATCCTTATACGATATAAGATAAGTGTATAAATTTTAAGCGTTTACTTTATGAGTTAGTATTTTTATCAAGTTAATTAATAAAGAGGAGAATGGATATGGCGAATCGAAACTATCAATTAGTGATTGTTGGTTATGGTGGTATGGGAAGTTATCACGGAAAGCTGTTAAAAGAGAATCCAAATATCAATGTGATCGGAACCTATGATATTTCGGAAGAAAGAAAAATCGCTTCCTTGACTGATGGATACGCGGTTTATGAAAGCCTTGAAGCCGTTTTATCAGATCAAGCGGTCGATTTTGTTCTAATTGCCACTCCCAATGATGTGCACAAAGAAATCGCAGTTGCCGCTTTAAACGCTAAAAAGCATGTCATTTGTGAAAAGCCGGTGACAATTTACAGTGAAGAGTTGCTTGAGATTATGGAAGCCGCAAAACTAAATGACCGTGCCTTTATTGTCCACCAGAACCGCAGGTGGGATGAAGACTTCCTAACGATGAAAAAGATTTACGACGAACAGATCATCGGAGATGTTTTTCATATCGAATCACGGGTTCAAGGAGCAAATGGAATTCCTGGAGACTGGCGTCATTTGAAAGAATTTGGCGGTGGGATGCTTCTTGACTGGGGTGTCCATTTATTAGATCAGCTCTTATTTATGGTTGATAGCAAGATTACAAGTGTCTTTGCTAATTTAAGTTACATTCTGGGGGACGAGGTAGATGATGGATTTCAAGTGTTTATTACATTTGAAAACGGTATCACCTCATTGATAGAGGTTGGAACAACCAATTTCATTCAACTGCCGCGTTGGTATACAAAAGGAACCAAAGGTACAGCCGTCATTAACGATTGGGATATTAATGGTAAAATTGTCACTCAGAATCTGGGAGAAATAGAAGCCCCTAAACCGATTAAGGCTGGACAGGGTTTAACGAAGACAATGGCACCTCCTTCTGAAAAAGCTGTGAGTACATCTGATTTACCTAAAGTAGAAAAAACAATGGAAAGCTTTTATGAAAATGTAGTTTCAGTAGTGGCAGGAAATTCAGAACCAATCGTGAAAAACGAGGAAGTTTTACGTGTCCTGCGATTAATGGAAACGATTTTTGAATCAGCCGAAACTAACCAAGTCATTAAAGACTTTGATCTTGTACCTTCAAAATTGAATTAAGTTAGTTCATAAGAAATAGAATGGGCTAGAAAATTGGCGTTTTCTAACCCATTCCATCTATTATTCAAGCCGGCGATACATACCAGGAGCAACACCATACTTCTTTTTAAACACTCGATGAAAATAGGGATAGGTGCCAAAACCACAGTCTTCAGCGATTTGTTCAAGTGTTAGTGCAGTGTACTTCATCCGTTCAAGGGCAGCGGATAAGCGGATTTCCTGCGTATATTCCATGATGGTTTTTCCCACACTGCTTTTAAAAAGATGAACAGATCGGGAGACACTCAATCCTGAATGGCGGGCTACATCCTCGACTTTAAACTGGGTTGTCGCATGCTCCTCAATGTACCTCATCATCCTTGTTACTGGATATGGATAATGATAGGAAGGGACTGTTTCACTAACAGCACGTTCAAGCGTTAAACAAAGAGCTCGGACTAGATAGTCAGCAAGTTCCTCATTCTGATTGGAACCAGGACGTCTCTTTTCAATTAATACCTGACGCCATAGGAGCAGCAGCTTTTCATCCAATTCAATACGGGAAATGGGAGGCTTAGCGGAACGGTTCCACCATTCGTCGAGCCAGGCGCCCTCGCATCCGATATGATAGTCTCCGCTAATTTGCCCTTCATTGACAAGTAGTTCGTAATGATCGCCTGGTTTAATTAGAAGGAGATCGCCCTTCTTAAGTTCCATTTTGGTTCCTTTGACGACTACCTCGCATAGCCCTTCTGTTTGTAGTCGAAAAAGATAGGAAGGGTACCCGGATTTATGTTGGGAGTGATATCCCTTTGTATGATAGGAATAGCCGCAAAAAAGTATGTTTGTGGTCATAATTTTCCTCTTCGAAAAAGATAGCAGAATAGTAGATGTTTTAATTATATCATCTATGTTTAGTTGTAGAAATAAAATATAAGATGTAATCAAATGAGCTAAGTTTCTAGAAATGGAGGACTAAGGATGAGAAATATTCCAGTAGCGGTACAAATGTTCACATTAAGGGAAGAAAGTGCAAAAGATTTTGCAGGTACCCTAAAAAAAGTGGCAGAGCTTGGCTTTGATGGTGTTGAGCTTGCTGGTTACCATGGATTAACTCCGATGGAAATAAGAGAATTATTAGATGAGCTTGGACTTAAAACAGCTGCCTGTCATATGCCGCTTGACCAGTTAGAAAACAACCTTGCACAGGTCATTGAAGATCAAAAGATATTAGGAAGTAAGTATGTTGTATGTCCCTATTTAATGCCAGATCGCCGCAGTGAAAGTGACTACAGAGCCCTTATTTCATTTTTAGAACATGCGGGTGAGATTTGTTGCCAAGAGGGGATTTCCCTTTGCTATCATAATCACGATTTTGAACTTGAGCGCTTATCTGATGGAAGAATGGCACTTGAAGCGATTTTTGAAGAAACAAACCCTGACATGGTAAAGGCAGAGCTTGATATTTACTGGCTGACTAAAGCGGGCCAAAAGCCGGCAGAGTGGATAGAACGATATCAAAATCGAACCCCTTTAATTCACTTGAAAGATATGACGACCGATGACGAACAATTTTTCGCAGAACTTGGCACAGGCGGCGTTGACCTAGAAGCTGTGCTTAATAAGGGTGAACAAGTTGATATTCAATGGTGGGTGGTCGAGCAGGATGTAAGCAGGCGGACACCTCTTGAAAGTATCGAAATTAGTATCAATTATTTGAAAACAAAGCTTCCGCGTCTCTAGTAAATCATTTTGTTCAATATTTTTCACCCTATTTGTCAATGTAAGCAGTTTCAATTATTCTGGTATTCTCTAAAATAATAGATAAAGTGAACAACGAGAAGGAGTGTTCAACATGTTGAATGTAACTATATGGAATGAAAACCGTCATGAACAAAAAGATCCTGTCGTAAGGGATATTTATCCTAAGGGAATCCATGGAGCCATCGCTGAATTTCTTAAGTCGGAAGGCTTTGATACAAGAACAGCTACCCTTGATGAGCCCGAACATGGTTTGACGGATGATGTTCTAAATACCACAGATGTATTAGTTTGGTGGGGGCATGTCGCTCATAATGAAGTAAACGATGAAATCGTAGAGAAGGTTCGCCAGCGCGTCCTTGATGGAATGGGGCTAATTGTCCTTCACTCCGGGCATTTTTCGAAAATTTTTAAGACCTTAATGGGAACAAGCTGTGATTTAAAATGGCGCGAAGCAGGCGAAAAGGAACGCCTTTGGGTCGTGAGCCCGAGTCATCCAATTACAGAAGGAATCCCTGAATATATCGAGTTAGAACATGAGGAAATGTATGGCGAGCATTTTGATATCCCGCAGCCAGATGAACTAATTTTCACTAGCTGGTTTGAAGGCGGCGAAGTCTTCCGCAGCGGCTGTACATACAAGCGCGGAAACGGAAAAGTATTTTATTTCAGACCAGGTCATGAAACTTATCCTACCTATCATAATCAACAAATTCAGCGAGTAATTATTAACGCAGTTAAATGGGCACAGCCAGTTAAACGAGAACGGCCGGTATACGGAAATTCTAAACCAATTGAGGAAATTAAGGGAGGAAACTAAAATGAAAAAGAT
Organism: Neobacillus drentensis; assembly: GCF_021560175.1. Lineage (GTDB taxonomy): Bacteria > Bacillota > Bacilli > Bacillales > Cytobacillaceae > Neobacillus > Neobacillus drentensis_A. The sequence continues at coordinate 870,099 of NZ_CP091110.1, forward strand.
CAGAGTAGGCGTAATCGGCTGCGGCAGTATTGCCCAGTATCGTCATTTACCAGAGTACCAAGTAAATCCAAATGTAGAGCTTACAGCCGTTTGTGATATTAATCAAGAGCGGGTAATCGAAACAGCCGAAAAATACGCTGTTCTTTCCTTTACGGATTATAACGAGTTGCTAAAAAGTGGTGAGGTGGACGCGGTAAGTGTTTGTACACCAAACTATCTTCATGCCCCTATCACCATTGCTGCTTTAGAAGCAGGTCTTCATGTCCTTTGCGAGAAGCCAATGGCAACCTCTAAAGAAGAAGCTGAAGCGATGATTGCGGCAGCTGAGAAAAACGGAAAAAAATTAATGATTGGTCATAATCAGCGTTTTGTTCCGTCCCATCAGAAAGCCCGTCAGTTGATTGCAAACGGAGAGGCCGGCAGAATTTACAGCTTCCGTACAGCGTTTGGTCACGGCGGCCCAGAAGGCTGGAGTGTTGATGGAAAAGAAAGCTGGTTTTTTGAAAAAGAAAAAGCGTTTGTTGGTGCTATGGGTGACTTAGGTGTCCATAAAACAGATTTATTGCGCTATGTATTAGGGGAAGAAATTGTTGAAATAGGTGCCTTTGTTGAAACGAACGCAAAGGATTTTGCTGACGTCGATGATAATGCCGTTTGCGTATTGAAAACAGAAAGCGGCATCATCGGTACACTTGCCGCCAGCTGGGCTTATACCGGCAAGGAAGATAACTCTACCATTATTTACGGCGAGAAGGCTATCCTACGATTAGAAGATGATCCAATCAATTCTCTTGTTGTTCAATATAGCAATGGCGAAGTAGTGAAATATGAGCTAGGGAAAATTCAATCAAATGAAGCAGGGGGTCAAAACAATACCCATGTCATCGAGCATTTTGTAAATGCTATTCTGCTAGATGAAGAGCCTGCAGTACCTGGTGAAGAAGGAATGAAATCACTAGAGGTAATTCTAGGAGCACTTAAGTCAAACGAAACGAAGCAAATTGTCAAAGTAAGATAACTATAAAAAACTAGAGTTGGCAGCAAACATAGCGGTCAACTCTGTACTATTTAGTGTAATCCATATATGTTAATAAAAGTGAGGAGATTATAATATGAAACTAGGCGTCTTTACAGTCTTATTTGCTGAAAAAACATTTGAGGAAATGTTGGATACTGTTCAACAAGCGGGCCTAAATGCAGTTGAAATTGGAACAGGCTGCTACCCAGGAAACAACCACTGTGATTTAGATTTACTACTAGAAGACGAAAACGCAAGAAGTGAATATAGTCAAAAAGTAGAGGAACGCGGATTAACCATCAGTGCGTTCAGCTGCCATGGTAATCCGATTTCTCCTGAAAAAGAATTTGCTCAAAGCTCACATGAAACACTTATAAAAACAATTAAATTGGCATCGTTACTAAATGTACCGGTTGTTAACTGTTTTTCAGGTACAGCTGGAGACCATGAAGGAGCAAAGTATCCGAACTGGCCTGTTACCCCTTGGCCAAATGAATACGGTGACGTTAAAAAATGGCAATGGGAAGAAAAGCTGATTCCTTATTGGAAAGAAGTTGGCCAATATGCGAAAGATAACAATGTCAAAATCGGTCTTGAACTACATGGCGGCTTTTTAGTCCATACCCCATATACGTTGTTAAAATTACGTGAAGAAACCTGTGATGCAATTGGAGCTAACTTAGACCCGAGTCACTTATGGTGGCAAGGAATTGACCCTGTAGCTGCCATTAAGATTTTAGCAAAAGAAAATGCCATCCATCATTTCCATGCAAAAGACACATACATTGATCAGGAAAATGTGAATATGTATGGATTAACAGATATGCAGCCATATGGAGAAGTGCAAACACGTGCGTGGACGTTCCGTTCGGTTGGATGCGGACATGGCTTAAAAGAATGGTCTGATATGATGAGCGCCCTCCGCACATATGGCTATGATTATGTGGTTAGCATTGAGCATGAAGATCCAATCATGTCGATTGAGGAAGGATTCACAAGAGCAGTGACCAATTTGAAATCTGTTTTAATCCAGCAGCCTGTCTCTCAAATGTGGTGGGTATAATTAACTCCTAAGAATTAACATCTAAGCATTAACATCTAAGAATTAGAGGTGCCATATGAATAAAAAGTGGTGGAAAGAAAGTGTGGCCTATCAGGTCTATCCTAGGAGCTTCGTGGATAGCAATGGCGACGGGATTGGCGATTTAAAAGGTGTGACTTCCAAGTTAGATTATTTAAAAGAGCTTGGCATTGATGTGATTTGGTTATCGCCAATGTTCAAATCTCCCAATGATGATAATGGCTATGATATCTCCGATTATCAAGAGATTATGGATGAGTTTGGAACAATGGCTGATTTTGATGAACTCCTTGAGGGAGCTCATCAGCGCGGGATGAAATTAATACTAGATTTGGTTATTAACCATACAAGTGACGAGCATCCATGGTTCATTGAGTCCCGATCTTCCAAGGATAATCCAAAGCGCGATTGGTACATTTGGCGAGATGGAGAAGGCTTAAAGGCACCGAATAACTGGGAGTCCATTTTTAGCGGACCGGCCTGGAGATATGATAAAGAAACAGAACAATATTTCATGCACATCTTTTCACCGCGCCAGCCGGATTTAAATTGGGAAAACCCTGAAGTCAGAAATGCCTTATATGACATGGTCAATTGGTGGCTTGATAAGGGCATAGATGGATTCCGTGTCGATGCGATTTCTCACATTAAAAAAGAACCTGGATTCCCTGATATGCCAAATCCTGAGAATCTTGACTTTGTTCCATGCTTTCCAAAAATGATGAACGTGGACGGGATTGATGAGTTCCTAACCGAATTCTCACAAAAAACGATTAAAAACTACGACATTATGACGGTTGGGGAAGCTAACGGTGTTGGGCTGGACGATGCGGATAAATGGGTCGGTGAAGACAACGGCTATTTTAATATGATTTTCCAATTTGAATTCTTAGGCCTCTGGGATAAGGATGCAGATGACCGTGTGGATGTACGTGCATTGAAGAAGAATCTGACCAAATGGCAGAAAGGGTTGGAGGGCAGGGGATGGAACGCCTTATTCATTGAAAACCATGACCAGCCGCGCCGGGTTTCTAGTTGGGGTAATGACCGCAAGCTTTGGAAAGAAAGCGCCAAAATGCTGGGTGCCCTATACTTTCTCATGAAAGGAACGCCATTTATCTATCAAGGCCAGGAAATCGGGATGACCAATGTCCAGTTCCCATCCATTGAGGATTATAATGATGTTGGAATGCTTAATTATTACAAGGTTGAAACGGCAAACGGCCGTTCTCATGATGAGATTATGGAGATTATTTGGAAACAATGCCGTGACAACGCTCGGACTCCGATGCAATGGGATGCTTCCAATATGGGAGGATTTACTTCCGCAAATCAAACCTGGCTGGGAATTAATCCAAACTATAAAGTGATTAATGTTGAGTCCCAACTAAATGATCCTGATTCTATTTTATCATTTTATAAAAAGTTAATTCGACTACGGAAAGATAACCCGCTGTTTGTATATGGAACTTACGACTTGTTATTACCAAACCATAAACATTTATTTGTTTACACCCGTCGCCATGGAAGCCGTAAAGCGATTGTGATTAATAATTTTAGTGAAAAATCAACTAGATTTAAAGTTCCAACGAGTGTCTCCTATACGGGTTCTGAATTGGTATTAAACAATTATGACACAGCAGACAAGACATTAAGAAGAGAATTTACCCTAAAGCCTTATGAAACAAGAGTATATCTGTTGAAGTAAAGATGGGGCTTTTTTCAAAACAAGGCTGTGTTAAAGTTTACTGTTGATTTTTAGCATGTTGATTGGAGCGGAAGGCGGCGAAGACTCCTCGAAAATGCTATCGCATTTCCTTCGTGCGTGGGCGGATTCGAGGATGCAAATTCAAAGTCCTGCGGGAGTACGGGGCAGGGGAGACCCCGCAGGTGCAAGTGCGCCGAGGAGGCTCCCCGGCACGCCCGCGGAAAGCGAAGCCGCCTGGAGCGGAAATCAACATTCAAGATTAACACAGCCTAAAACAAAAGACGATTCGAAAATCCGAATCGTCTTTTGTATATCTATCTTTAAACGGTTGCTTTTGCTTTATCAGGATTTGCATTTCTGTTACTCATCTTTCTAATGAAAGGAACAACCCAGCGGTCTAAACCAATTTTACCAGCGTTATAGCCTGCGGTTAAGATGATAAAGCCTAAGAAAATGTCTCTAGGGTTATGAGATACGGTTCCTGCTAGGAAGAAAGTAAAGTTCATGACTAGACCAAAGAACATTGCTGCAGTTGTTAAGCAGCCAAGGATTAAACCTAAACCTATTAAAGTTTCCCCAACCGGTACGACTACATTAAAGATATCAACGTTTGGCAATGCAAAGTGTTTTAAGAAATCAACATACCAGCCAAAAACGACTGCGCCGTCTGGACCTTTTACTGGATTTGCAATCGCTCCTTTTATAAAACCAGAAGCATCGAATCCTCCGCTCGTTAATTTTCCTATACCGGCTGTAACCCAAGAGTAACCAAGATATACACGTAAAACAGTTAAGATCACTGCTGCAATTTTATTCTCTCTTAAAAATTTGTTAAACATAAATGATTCCGCCCTTCTTTTTTTTGTTTGTTCTTTATGGTTCTACTATATTCCTTTTTATTGTTAAAAACATGGTTATAGTGATAAGTTCAAAGTTTGTTCGAAATGTTATGGCAAACTATTGAACGGCCCAAACGATAAAATAAAAAAAGTGGCAGCCAGTTTTTTTGAACTGATTGCCACTTTTTGTTTATACCGAAAGTTCCGCTTTAGCTGCCTTATGTCGCTCCCATGGTTTCATATACCAGCGTTTTAAGGCAAAACAACCGCGCAGCCATTCATCTGCACCCTGGGCAAGCCAAACACCTAATAATCCTAGTCCATAGTGCACTCCAAGCAGATAGCTGAGGGATACGGCTATTCCCCACATCGACAGTATGCCCATCACCACTGGGAAACGAACATCACCCGCCGATTTAAGGGAATTCATTAAAACAATATTCATCGCCCTGCCTGGTTCGACAAAAACAATGGCCCATAAGACAGGCAGGCCGACAGCGATAATTTCAGGGTTTTTTGTAAACGTTTCTAGTAAAGGTGATCCAATTAAAGCGATTATTAACGAGGTTAAGGTGGAGGCAGCCATGGCAATTTTCAAGGTCTTAATGCCTCGCTTTAAAGCCCGGTCATACTGCCTCCCGCCAATGTACCGGGCCACTAACAACTGCGTCCCTTGGGCGATTGCCACAGTAAATAGAAAACAAATATAGTTTATATTTAAGACATAAACACGTGCCGCAAGTGATGCTGTACCCATGGATACAACAAAGCCGGTAATAATCAACTGTGAGAATTGATAGGAAAGATTCTCACCCGCTGAGGGAATCCCAATACCGAGCAGCCCCTTAATATCTTCTGTTTTAGCAGTCATAATATCTTTTAATTCCAGTTTTAGTGCCAGCCGGTTATAGACAAAATATAGTAAAGCACAAACGGCAAAGGCACGTGCCACCACAATCGCCCAGGCCACACCTGTGACACCGGTTATCGGTAAACCGAAAATCCCTGTTATAGCAAGGATATTTCCGCCTATACTGATAAAATCCATCATCATCGTTACAAACATTGATTCTTTTGTATACCCATGGCTTCGTAAGATAGCACTCAATGCAAGAGAAATAGATTCAAAGAAAAGCGAGATTCCGCATATACGAAGGAAGGTCAGTCCGTAGTCATATACTTTTCCATGGATATCAAATAGTTGTAAAAGCTGTTCGCCGAAGAAGAAAACGATGAGTGACACAAAGAGGCCGAACCAAACGTTCAGTCCAAATACTGTGCGTCCTAACTGTCTAGCATCTTTCAAACGGCCGGCACCAAGTTTTTGGCTAATTAAAACGGTTCCTCCGATCGAAGTCACATTAAAGACGAGAATAAATATATTTAAAAGTTGATTGGCAACCCCTACACCGGCAGCCGCTGAATCCGAGAAATGCCCCAACATGAAGGTCGCGATAATACCGATTCCCATATGCAGGGAAAGTTCAATAAAAAGCGGCCAAGAAATACTGAATAGAGATTGTTCTTGATATTGATAGGATTTTTCCGCCAAATTTTTATACTCCTTTGCTCTAGTAACTTTTTCAAACATAACTTCCATTGTACACCCAACTGACTGATAAAAATAGTGGAAATCTCATACGGTCTCTCTTACCATATTCGATATAGGCTTGTATAAGACATGAGACAAAAATAGACTGACTCCTTAATCTGCGAGTCAGCTAGTCTTGAAAAAATGGAGAAGGGATTATCTCCCCCATTTCATTGCAATGGTTAAGGTGCAGCAGTTGACTGATTGCAGTTGGTTAGGGTGGGTGGCAAGGGTAAAATTCACGCCAGTAGGTGTGAATCTAGACTGAACAGGTACTCTTAAACCAATTGATTTTATCAATTGATCAACTTCAGTCTGTTTTCCTTGCTGGGCAGCACTCATAACCTTGCGGGAAAATTGAGCATCACCAAGGCGGTCTAAAAGTATACTTCCCTGCGCCATTAACAGACGAAAGGTTTTGACGGACGTTTCAAATATATTGATATCGACAGGTGGATACATGCGTGGGATGGGAGCGTTTAGTGTATAGGTCGGATAAACCTGATTGGGAGGAATAGCCGGATAATAAAAAGGGTTGTAGTACATGCTTTCTCTCCTTCCATAATAAAAACACAAGGCAATATACGGTATGACATAAGGGGGACTTTTGTTCCGATGGAAGGATGACAGGGGATCGATATAGGTGATATCTATGACTTTAAGTGTATGTTTAAATCCACTAGATTTTTTTAAAGTGGAGGAGTGAGTTAAAATTAAAGGATGAGGATATAGAGAGGAGAGTGATTTCTGTTATTCAGGCCATTATTTTATTTATTCTAGCTGGACTTGCTGAGATTGGCGGAGGATACTTGATTTGGCTGTGGCTGCGTGAGGATAAGCCATGGTGGTTTGGAGTATTTGGCGCAATTGTCTTGGTTGTATACGGTGTAATCCCCACGTTTCAAAAATTCCCTTCGTTTGGAAGAGTGTACGCTGCATATGGGGGAATCTTTATTCTTCTAGCTGTACTCTGGGGGTGGGGAATCGATAAAAAGACCCCTGATGTATATGATTGGATTGGTACGTTAATTTGTTTGATTGGAGTTACGGTGATTCTTTGGGCACCGAGACATTAAGAATTTTTTTCGCTTTACGAAGGTTTTTTCATTCCCTCTAAAGAAATTATGGTATCCTTTGGTAGGGAGGAGATTTACATGCTGCAAAGTTTAAATAAACGACTTGTCAAAATTATGCCGTTGATCACTCCAGTTAGTGTGATTTTAGGCGTTCTTTTAAGCACTCATATAAAAGATTATTCTTATTTAATTCCTTGGATTTTTGCCTTTATGACTTTTGAAGGCAGTTTAAGTTCAAATTTCCGATCATTAAAGGATGTCATTACACATCCATTCCCTATATTCCTAGCCTTGATGATTTTACACGTCCTTATGCCGCTTTGGGCCTGGGGGATTGGTCATGCTGCTTTTTCAGGAGATGCCTACACCATCACTGGTCTTGTTCTCGGCATGGTCATTCCCACGGGTGTCACTAGTTTCATTTGGGTATCGATTTATAAAGGAAACATTCCTTTGGTTTTATCCATTATCTTAATTGATACTTTATTATCACCGATTATTGTTCCATTGACTTTGACATTATTTATTGGTCAAAAGGTCGATATGGATACAATGAGTATTATGAAAGGTATGTTGGGAATGGTGGTCATCCCATCATTGATTGGGATGACTTTAAATCAGCTTACAAAAGGGAAAGTGAAAGAACAAATAGGTCCAAATCTTGCTCCTTTCTCAAAACTTTGTTTAGGTATTGTTGTGATGCTGAATGGGTCTGTTGTGGCCCCTTATTTGAAAAATTTTAGCTTTAAGCTGGTTAGTATTATAGTAGTTGTCTTTTTTATTGCCTTAACGGGGTATTTGTTTTCCTTCTTGATTGGACGCTTGATGAAGAGAGGACAAGGTACTGTTATTACTTTGACGTTTACAGGCGGGATGAGAAATATTAGTGCGGGGGCTGTATTAGCGGTTTCCTTTTTTCCAGCAGCAGTAGCGGTTCCGGTTGTAGTTGCGATGCTATTCCAGCAAGTGTTGGCTTCGTTAAATGGTCATTTTCTTGAGCGTTATTATAGTAAAAAAGCCGTCGACAGTCAGGAATCGATTGCATTATAAATGGGAAAGCCAGTTTCGGAGAAACTGGCTTCTTATTATGCATCTATCCCAATATGCTTAAATGTTGAAACCTGGAATAGCCCTTGATCTGTCAGCTTTAACTCCGGGATGACCGGAAGCGATAAAAAGGATAGTGTTAAGAATGGATTAAGATGGTTGTTAGCTCCAATTTTTTTAAGAGCAAGATGGATCTCATTTAGTTTGCTGTACACTTCCTTGTAAGGAAGATCTGACATTAATCCTGCAATAGAAAGCTCTAAAGAGGCGACTACTTCTCCTTGATTAACGACAACCATACCACCCTGCATATCTTTGATTGCATTTGCGGCCACAACCATATCCTTATTATTGGTGCCTGCGATGATAAGGTTATGTGAATCATGGGCGATAGTGGTCGCGATGGCTCCTGATTTTAGACCCAAGCCTTTCACAATCCCCAAGCCTATTGCCCCTGTCAGCTGATGGCGTTCAATGACAGCCAGCTTTAATTGATCAGCAATAATGGATGGCTGAAATAATCCAAGTTCACACGTATCCACCTGTTCTATTTGATGGATTGTTACGAGACTGTTAGGGATAATTTCAATAATATTCGCCTTCGTGCCCTTTATAAGGAACTGAAAACTATCCTCTTCAAGCTCGTGAAAGCGAACCGATTCTCTTATGGATGCAGGGATGGGGAAAGTTAGAAGTTTGGGTTCATTGATTAGCAAGCCATCCTTGACAACCGCAAGTCCATCTTTGTATACATCCGTTATCCGGATGGTTTCGAGGTTATCAAAAAGGATGAAATCCGCTTTGTAACCGGGGGCAATAGCTCCTTTTTCTTCAAGGCCATAACATTCGGCCGCATTAATGGATGCCATTTGAATTGCAGTGACTGGGGAAATCCCAGAGGCAATCGCCAGCCGAACATTATGGTCAATACTGCCTTCCTGAACAAGGTCGTCTAGGTGCTTATCATCTGTTACAAACAGACAGCGTCTGGCGTTATGCTCATTCACAACAGGGATTAACTGATGTAAGTCCTTGGCAACAGTCCCTTGACGAATCATCAAGTACATTCCTCTACGAAGACGCTCTTTTGCTTCATCAGCCGTTGTACTTTCGTGATCAGTTCGAATGCCCTCAGACATATATACGTTTAAATCATCGGCTTTTAGTCCAGCCGCATGACCATCGATTTTTTTTCCTAAGTTCTTTGCATCTGATAGTTTATCGATCATATCTTGGTCTGCATTTACCACGGCAGGGTAATTCATTACTTCTGCTAAACCGAGGACGCGCGGATGATGATAAAAAGGCTTTAAATCCTCGGCCATAAGAATGGCGCCGGAATGTTCAAAGGCTGTTGCCGGTACGCAGGAGGGAAGCATAAAGTAAAAGTCAAATGCAAGGCCTTCCGTAGAATCCAGCATATATTGAAGACCTGCCGCTCCTGCGACATTCGCAATTTCATGGGGATCCGCAATGACGGTCGTAACCCCATGAAGGAGAAGGACTTTGGCGAATTCCCCGGCTGTTACCGTAGAGGATTCAATATGGACATGGCCATCAATGAAAGCTGGAGAAACATAACTGCCATTTGCATCAATGATATTTTTTCCGCTATATTCTCCTATTCCTGCAAAATATCCGTCTACAATGGCAATGTCAGCTTCGAATATTTCACCGTTAAAGACATCGATTATTTTTCCATTCTTAATGACAGTATCTGCAAGTTCGTTTCCAGATGCCACAGAGATTCTTCTTTCTAATTGATCCATCTTCAACATCCTCTTTTTATCAGATTAATATTCAACCTTAGTGTGTGATTTCTCCCAGGTTCTAAACGGCAAGTCGCCATTTACATGAAAAATTTGTTTCATTGGGATTTTTCGCACTTCGTAAGGTAATGCGAGTTGTTCATAAATAAATTGATCGTCAAAGCCAATTTTTGCTGCGTCTTCTTTGGTACAGGCATAATAAACAGCCTTTGGACGAGCCCAATAGATGGCGCCAATGCACATTGGGCAGGGTTCGCAGCTCGTATAGATGTCACAGTCCTCAAGCTGATAGCTTTTAAGAGCTTGGCAGGCTTCGCGAATTGCCTGAACTTCGGCATGGGCTGTCGGGTCGTTTGAGGCAGTAACTTCATTCCGGCCTCTGCTGATAATTTTCCCCTCTTTGACAACGATCGCTCCAAATGGTCCTCCATGACTGCTCATCACATTGGTGAGAGCTTCATCAATTGCTTCTTCTATAAATTTGTCAGCTGACATTACAATCTCTCCAATCTACTCTATATTAAACGTTGATCATTATAGGTTTATACCTACCTTGTGTTAAAGAGGAAAACAAAATTTTTCCTTTTAAACTTGAGATTTATTATTCTATAACACTCGGATATTTTCTCTTTTGTTGTAAGAATATCTGACAGCTTTTTTTAAAATGAATTCCTTAGAAAAATTCCCAATCATGTCATCCTAAAGAAATCATCGTTCCAGTATGTTTTTAAGGGAGGGAAAGAGGTAACTGAAAGGAAACTAGAGATTCAATCCATCTAGCATGAAACCATCCGGCGGAAAGTACTGAAACCAGTCTTGTGTTTCTAAGAAAAATGAATCGGCAGGTGGCGTGGACCATCTATGATTTTTTCTTTATAATAGAGATACTAATACCAGTTTTGGAGGGCCATATGACTAAATTATTCGTGGATAAGACGATTGAAATTAATGCTCCTGCTTCAAATGTTTGGGATGTCTTAACTAAAAGTGATTTAAATTGCCAGTGGGCGGTCGAGTTTTCCAGCGGTGGTCCAGAGTTTCACTTGGAATCAACATGGGAGTTAGAAAGTCCGGTATATTGGAAAGGTCAGGATGGAACCGTGATTGTCGAAGGAAATGTAACCGCTGTTAAGCAAGATAAACTTCTTCGTTTTACTGTATTCGATGTTCGAATGGCAGAAAGACCCGAGGTTACAGAGGAAGATGGTATCACCTTTCATTTAGCTGAAGTTGAAGGAAAGACGACCCTTCATATTTTACAAGGTGATTTTTCTGCTATGACGAATGGTCAGTTCTATCGAGATGCTAGCGCAGAAATCTGGGATAAGGTCCTGCCAAAGATTAAAAGGATAGCGGAAGAGTTTTAGTAGCTGAGTATTTTTTATACTTGGCCTTTTTTTATTATGGTACACTTTTTATAAAAAGGAGTTTTGGAAACCATGAATATTATTGATCTGCATTGTGATGCCTTGATGAAACTCCAGGAAGCAAAGGGAGCTTTACGATTTGCCGATGCAAAAGAGCTCGATACGAATAAGAATCGGTTACAAGCGGGCCAAGTTAAGGTGCAGTGCTTTGCGATATTTATCGAGCCGGACATTAAAGGAGATCAGAAGTTTCAGGTTGCACTTGAGCAAATTGATTATTTTTATAAGGAAGTTCTCGGTCGTAATCCTGATATGGTTCATATTAAAGCCTGGTCGGATTTTGACCGTTTGAAACTTGGGCAGATAGGAGCGATGCTAACGCTTGAGGGGGTAGATGCCATCGGGAATGATTTAGCGAAGCTTCATATCCTTTATCAATTGGGAGTCCGGTCGGTGGGATTGACTTGGAACCAGGCGAATCTTGCTGCCGATGGTGCAGGGGAACCGCGCGGCGGAGGGCTGACCGTGTTCGGAAAGGAGATTGTTGAGTTTAATAACCAGCATCAAATCCTTACGGATGTATCTCATCTAAGTGACAAAGGAATTTGGGAAGTGATCGAATTAGCCAAATATCCCATTGCCAGCCATTCCAATGCCCGGTCACTTTGCAGCCATCCACGGAATTTAACGGATGAACAGGCGAAGGCGATGTTTGCACGGGGGGGATTGGTCCACGTGGTTTATAATCCTCCGTTTATTAAGGAAAGTGGAGAGGTAATCATTTCAGACTTGGTCAAACATATTGATCATTTTTGTTCCTTAGGCGGTGTAAAGCAACTTGGCCTTGGTTCTGATTTTGATGGTATCTCTACCTTTGTCAAGGAATTGGAAGATGCCTCTAAAAGTCAAAATCTGATCAATGAATTGTTAAAGCATTTTAAAGAGGAAGAGGTACGAGGCTTTGCCTATGAAAACTTTCTTAATCACCGTCCGGGACTTGAGCGGTAATTTTGATTAAAAGGGGATATTATAGTGTATCTGACAATAGAAGAAACAGCGGAATATTTAGCGGTTCCAGAGGCTACCGTCAAGAGCCTGATCCAAAAAAAGAAAATCCGAGCGCTATTTGACGGCGAACAATACCTCATTTACAAAGAACAATTTGCCACACATTTAAAACAAGTAGAAAAATACAAACAGCTCGTCGACGAATACCTGAACGAACCTATCCCAGAAAGTATCGATGTAAAGGACGAGGATTAATGGTGCCTGACACCATTCGTGGACACTGTCCATTTGGAGAGGACGGTTAGGGGTATTTATAGTTTAGTGAGGTGATGAACTTTTGGCTACTATTTTTATTAAAAGGGTTTATGAACCATATGATGAGATGGATGGCTGCAGGATTTTGGTTGACCGGTTGTGGCCGCGGGGGATTTCGAAGGATGCTGCGCGTTTGTCGTATTGGTTTAAAGAGGTCGCTCCTAGTAATGAGCTGCGGAAGTCGTTTTGTCATGTGCCGGAGCTTTTTGATGAGTTTCGTATAAAGTACCTTAAAGAGCTTCGGACGGATGATGAAAAGCGTGAGTTAGTCAGGCAAATACTTGAGCTCGCGGAGAAGGATCGGGTGACTCTTTTATATGGAGCTAAGGAACCGATCTATAATCATGCTCAAGTGTTGATGGAGGAGCTTAGAGGACAAACATTAGAGACTAAAGAGTAAATCTATCCTCATAGAGCGTTCATGAGGACAAAGCCAGGAACTAAAAAGACAATCTGTCTTCAAGAAGCAGAAGGCCAAAATCCCAACGGCCCTCTGCTTTTAATTTTTCCGGAATCGCCCCATGACTTCCATCGTTTGCATGATATTCACAAATGCATGTGGATCGACATTTTTTATCGTGTGCTTGGTTTCATTCAGCTCAAATTTAGTGATAACCGTCGTTAACATCTTCCGTTGCTTATGAGTGTAAGCCCCTTCAACATCCGTTACCGTTACTCCTCTAGCATGGAGCTTAAATAAAGAATCGGTCAGTTCGTGATACTTATCCGTAATAATCGTGATCGTCAACTTATTTTGATTCGTATACACCATATCAACAGCACGGCCAGCCACATAGATCGCAATAATTGTATAAAGAGTAATATTCCATCCGAAAATCAATCCCGAACTCCCCACGACAAAAAGATTCATAATCGTATTTAAAAAGCCAACTTGAATGTTCTTCTTTTTAGCCAGTGTTAAGCTGATAATATCAGTCCCGCCCGTCGACCCGCCTTGGCGGATAATAAGCCCAACAGCGATTCCATAGAGGGCCCCACCGATAATCGAAGATAAAAGAATATCAGGACTAATCGCCCGAATGGGAATGAATCGCATACTAAGCGATAAAACCAATACCGCATAACCAGTAAACAGGACAAATCTTTTCCCTAAATATTTGATCCCAACGAAAAATAGTGGAATATTAATGGCTAAAATAATTAATCCCGTATTGATATGGGTAAAGTGCTGAATTAAGAAGGAGATCCCTGTTACGCCTCCTGAAGTCAGCTTATGTGGAATGAGGAAAGAATTAAAGGAAAAGCCGAAAAGGATGGCCGATAGCCCGATGACGATGATTTGAAAAAGTAATCGAAACAAAGAAAACACCTCAGTCCTATTTAAGCCATTTTTCCACGAGTCACTTGATAGTTATAAAGTCCGAAATCGTAAGTGGGCAAAACCCATTAAGAAGCAGAAAAGTACATCTTATAAAAAACCTCATTTTAGTTTGAGCCTTATACAAATTTTAATGTTATAAATTTGTATAAAAAAATTTTTTCCTAAATAAAAAAACGCCTAGGATCAAAGGCGTCTAAACTTAAATCACATATAAGTATACGGATAAGAAATGGGACAAGGTTCCGAGTAAAATAAAGATATGGAAAATCTCATGAAAGCCTAAATACTTTGTTTCAAGAAACTTCGGCTTTGCCCCGTAAATCACACCGCCTATCGTATAAAAAATTCCTCCGAGGATCAGTAAGAACAGTCCAATTGGGTTTAAACTTCCAGTCAGTGGTGAGAAGACAAACACAATCATCCAACCCATCGCGATATACAAAGCTGTCGAAATCCAGCGCGGACATGCAAACCAGACCATTTTAAAAACAACGCCGCTAATTGCAACCGCCGAGATAATTGAAAATAACATAGCACCTGTCTTTCCGTTCAGACTAATAAAACAAAAAGGCGTGTACGTTCCCGCAATCAGCACAAAAATCATTGAATGATCGAGTCTTCGTAAAAAGGCAATCACCTTATCACGAGCCATCACCATGTGATAAGTTGCTGAAGCAGAGTAAAGCAGGATCATACTGACACCAAAAATAATTACGGCGGTAATCTCAAGCGGGGTTGGGTTTGTCATCGACGCTTTTATGACCATCATGAGTAAACCGACAAATGATAAAACAGCTCCGGCTAAATGGGTTAATCCATTAATGGGTTCTCGGATATAATTATGCATTTCGTTGCCTCCCTAACACAACATGTAGTTTTGATAACTACTTATAATAATACTGATAAAACGTAATCTAGTCAATCTTTATCTCATTATGTATAATAAGAATATCGATTAAGTTAGCGAGGGCTTTTTACATGGAAAACATCAAACAAATCCTTGATTCATTAAGTCTTGAGACCAATTTAACACTGGATGATATTCCAAACATCGATTTATATATGGACCAGGTTATTCAGTTATTTGAAAATAAATTCAATGAGTCAAAGCGGAATCAAGAAGATAAGATTCTTACGAAAACAATGATCAATAACTATGCAAAGGGAAAATTGATTTTTCCGATACAAAATAAAAAATATTCAAAAGAGCATTTGATCCTCATGAGCTTGATCTACCAGCTAAAGGGGGCACTGTCAATCAATGATATTAAAGTGACCCTAAGCGGAATGAATAAAAAAATAATAAATGATGAAATGGATTTAGCTTCTTTTTATATGAGTTACTTACATCTAACCGTCCAAAACATTGCTGATTTTAAGGAAGATATCGAAAAACGGGTAACAGCTGTCATGGAGGAAATTACGGAGGACCAAAAGGAAGACGCAGCTTATTTAGAGAGGGTGCTGATGATTTCATCATTAGTCCATATGAGTAATTTATACAGGAAAGCGGCTGAAAAACTAATAGATGAAATGGTTGTTGAAAAAGAAGGAAAGCGTCAAAAGTAAGGCTTGACGCTTTTTTAATCCTTATAGCGCTGCGGCAGCTGAGTTAATGAATGGTAGATTCTGCTTCAATCCTAACATGTTGTACAGCTTTTCCAACCTCAATTTCTTCCGGATCGCAAGCTTGAATTTTTAGCGAATCAGCACGATTATCGCCGCCGTAAACCTTTATACACGCTCCGCGATTCGTAAAATTCTTAACTGTGATTCTGTTCAGAATTACATTTCGTGCCCGATATTGAACCGCAATAACCGGATTACCTTTAAAGTCGTACTCAGGGCTGCCAACGACTGTAAGTTGATTAACGACCACATTTTTATAAGCGGAAATTACCATTCCACGCGGTGCTGAATCTTTATATAAATCAGAATATACCGGTGCAATTGCTGCGAGATTGGCAGCGATAATATTGTAGGCAGTCTTTGATTCAGCATCATTTAGTTTATGATGACCAATATGCCGGAAGTTAAATGATCGGTTATCATTCATCGATAGGTGTCCGATGATTATTACGTTTGAGGCCGCTGAGGAATTCTCGTGGGCCTTTATTTCAACTCCGCCAAAGCATCGAGCACTTGAATTATTCACTAATAAAACATTTCTAGAACCATCATCGATTTCATATCCGTTCGAATTAGAGAATCCTTGTTGATGGGCCCGGCCGCTTGGGTCACACATATGAGAATTTGAGATGAAAATATAATCACTGTGGTGTGTGGTAATGCCATCATCACCAAAGCCATACCCAGTTACATGATCGAGCCAGACATATTTGCTGCCTCTATGGCCCCGATATCCGTCACCTGCATAATTGTAAAGAGTTGAAGAAATATCAAAACAATGAAGCCCAGGATTAATTCCTTCCACCTCTTTCACCCATCCGTAGGTAACATTGGCGTAGGTTAAACAGCTTGAATGGTTGCCCCATGTACTTGTTTTTGGAATATCACCGAGCCTTTCGACATTCCATTCCAAACTTAAACCTTGGACGAGAAGGTGATGATTGCCTTTCCAATGGTTAGCGTTTGTGATTAATCTTGTACCCTTTGGGGCATTATCATGTAATTTAATCGTGGTGATGCCGGGGCCTGAGCCAACAAGCCATGTCCAAGACGGCAGTGTGATTCCCTTTGTGACATAAATCCCAGGAGGAACCATTACCTTTACCTGCCCACTGCCGAGTGCCTTTTTAAAAGCTGCAGTGCAATCCGTTTTTCCATCCCCAACCGCACCACAATCTACCACATTTATTTCCTTTGTAATCGTTGATAGTAGTCGCTTGTACTCTACATCAAGTTTGTCTTTCCAATCGGGAACGACATTTCCACCATCCTGATCCAGTAAAATGCGGGTGGGTTCTAAAATCTGAGACCGCTTCGCTGTAAGACGGAAAACCCCGCTTTCCAGTTTTTTCGGATTAGAAGGCGATGTACTTGCTTCTGGCTGGGGGGTAATTGACAGGTTCCGGGCTTGCTGAAACAGGGTCTCGGTTTCTTGGATCAGTTCTTTTATATGAAGCTTGTTTTCGGTGATCTGGTCAATAAGCATCTTATTCTGACGCGGATCATGTGTTTTATCAAAATTCAGCATATTTTTCACTCCGTAAAAGCTTATGAAACTAGTATACCCTTTTCAGCCTTTGTCAAAAAGCATGGTCCATTCAAATGCAGTTTCCGAATCTTTTGTGAACAGAGATAATCTTTGTAGGTTAGAGGAATTATTTGGTTTACGATAAAGAGGAATTGAAACTCACCATTCAAAGGAGGGAAAAGAACATGAAAAATAAAAAATCGATCAGCTTTTTAGCCGTACTTATTTCGTTATTGTCTTTTGCTGCCACGACATACGCGCTTGTTTCACATCAAGGTAAAGATCCATACAAATACAAATCAATATTTAGTGAAAATGTGAACATTTATGGAAGGGGACTCTATCAGCATGATTCCGTGTCAATGGCCACACAAGCACTTGCACAAGATTATGTGACCTTATTTTTGGGTATACCATTGCTCATTATTTCACTTGTGCTTACTACAAAAGGATTGGTAAAGGGGAAGCTGCTCCTTACAGGAACGCTTGGCTACTTCTTATACACCTACGTCTCATATTCGTTCCTTTCCATGTACAACTCGATGTTCCTAGTTTATGTCATCATCATGTCAGCTAGTTTCTTTGCGTTTATACTTGCGATGATGTCCTTTGATATTCCTAAGTTACCACATTTATTTAACGAGACACTTCCTGTTACATTCATCAGCAGCTTCTTATTCGTTGTCTCATCTGTATTTGGATTGATGTGGCTCGGAAAAGTAGTACCAGGGGTGATTCACGGTACCCCACCTGACGGCTTGGAACATTACACAACCCTCATTATACAGGCTCTAGACCTAGGCTTTGTTATTCCAGTAGGATTCTTAGCTGCCATATTACTCATCAAACGAAGACCATTTGGTTATCTCCTTGCAGTCGTGATCACCTTTAAAGATGTCACCCTATTAACAGCCCTATCCGCCATGGTTATTCTGCAATACCTAACAGGGATAAAGATCAGTCCTGTCATGATCGTAATCGTCCTCCTCATCAACATCGTTTTCCTCTATACCATGGTACTCATCTTGAAAAACGTAAAAGAGGTGTCAGGCACCCACTTTTTTACAAAAGGATAATTTACAGAAAATGAAAAATACTAACAAATGTTCGGAGGTGGGAATGATGGAACAGAAGGACTATCAAAAAATTTATGAAGAGTATAAGGCACAAGGAGAACAGCAGGCACAAATCGAAGTACAACAAGGCAATAGCTCCGGAAAAGAGGAATTTGTTGCGGTTAGGAAAAATAATGATGGCGACATCATTGCGTTCAGAACGAGTTCAGGGCGGGAATTAGATTACCTAACCGCTTTAAATGAAGCGAAGGCAGGTAAACTCGCCCATGTAGATGTATTTCATAAATATGGCCGAGACATTATTCGGAGTGAGCCGGACGGTATTAAGGAAAATAACCTTGATCAGCTCCCTGAATTTTAATAGTAAGTAAAAATGCGCTTGGGCAACGCCAAGCGCATTCATTCTAATTATTTACCGCTTCATATTGCTTAATTTTATCTTCGTAAGTTAAAGTAACGCCAATTTCATCCCAGCCATTAAGCAGCATTTGCTTAGGGTATGGGGCGATATCGAAGGATAGCTCAAAACCTTCATTGTCGTATACTTTCTGTTCCTCAAGGTCTACTGTTAATGTATATTCAGTGGACTCTGCCTTTTTAATAATTGTCTGAACCTGATCCTCACTAGCTACAATCGCAAGTATGCCATTTTTTACACAGTTGTTTTTAAAAATATCGGCATAGCTAGGGGCAATAATGACTTTAAAGCCGAAATCCTGAACTGCCCATGGGGCATGCTCACGAGAAGAGCCACAGCCAAAATTCTCGCCGGCAACGATGATCGATGCACCTTTATATTTCGGCTCATTCAATGAAAAATCCGGGCGAGGATTTCCGTTGTCATCAAAACGCCAATTATAAAATAGAAACTGGCCGAAACCACTGCGTTCTATCCGTTTTAAAAATTGCTTAGGGATAATCTGGTCAGTATCAATATTAGAACGGTTTATTGGATAAACAAGGCCTTGATGGACGCGTAACGGTTCCATTTTAAATTACCTCCTGTGCAGTAAATTGACGGACATCTACAAAATGACCGGCTACCGCTGCGGCAGCTGCCATCTCTGGACTTACAAGGTGGGTGCGGGCACCATTTCCTTGGCGTCCTTCAAAGTTACGGTTAGAGGTAGAAGCACAGCGACCGCCTGGAGGTACAATATCATCATTCATCGCAAGACACATACTGCAGCCAGCTTCACGCCATTCAAAACCAGCATCGATAAACACCTGATCAATACCTTCTTTTTCAGCGGCAAGTTTAATACTAAATGATCCTGGAACAACAATTGCTGTAACTCCAGGATTTACTTTTCGGCCACGAATAACTTCAGCAGCTTTACGTAAATCGCTTAATCTTGAATTTGTACAAGAACCAATAAATACGTGATCGATGACCACACTTGATAGAGGCTGTCCAGCTTCAAGACCCATATATTCAAGGGCGCGGCTAATTTCGTCTTTTTCACTTGGCTTATCGCTGTCATCAGGGCTTGGTACGTTCGCTGTAACCGGGATACACATACCAGGGTTGGTTCCCCATGTAACCTGCGGTTCAACTTCAGCTGCATCTATTTCCACAACTGTATCATAGACTGCACCTTCATCGGTTGCTAGAGCACGCCATTTTTCGACAGCTTTCTCAAACTCTTCGCCTTGAGGGGCATGTCTGCGACCGCGTAAGTATTCAAAAGTAGTTTCATCCGGCGTAATTAATCCTGCTCTAGCACCCGCTTCAATCGACATGTTGCAGACTGTCATACGTTCATCCATGGAAAGCGAGCGGATGGCCTCACCAGTGTATTCAATTACATAACCAGTACCAAATTGAACACCAAATTTACCAATAATCGCTAGGATTAGGTCTTTCGCGGTAACACCTGTCCCAAGTTTTCCATTAACCTTTACATTAAGGGTCTTTGGTTTTGCCTGCCATAGCGTTTGAGTAGCAAGAACATGTTCCACTTCGCTGGTTCCAATACCAAAGGCAAGAGCACCAAATGCGCCGTGGGTAGAAGTATGACTATCGCCACAGACAATCGTTTTACCAGGCTGTGTAAGGCCAAGCTCGGGGCCGATAACGTGGACGATACCGTTGTCCGGATGATGAATGTCGGCAAGGGTTACTCCGAATTCCTGACAATTTTTTTGTAAAGTATCGATCTGATTTTTTGAAACAGGATCGTTAATAGTCAGCCTCTGGCGGGTTGGTACATTATGATCCATTGTTGCAAAAGTAAGGTCAGGGCGGCGAACCTTGCGCCCGTTCATCCGTAAGCCCTCAAACGCTTGAGGAGAGGTTACTTCATGAACTAGATGTAAATCAATGTATAGTAAATCGGGTTTTCCTGCTTCTTGATGGACAACATGTTGTTCCCATATTTTTTGGATAATCGTTTTTGGCGTTTGCATAGCACACTTCCTCACGATAATAGATTTATTTTTTTATAGATAGAAAAATTGTGGGTAAACCATTAAGACAATGGTTTACCCCGTAATTGAATTAATAATAACAGCTGGCGATACACTTGGATGCATGCTGTGATTTAATATAGTCGACAATCAATTTCGTCATTTCAGCGGTTCCTACTTGGCGTCCTTCTGCGATTTGAAGGTCCCCTGTATGGAAACCAGAATCGAGAACCGACTGTACGGCATCTTCAATCACTTTGGCTTCATTATTTAAATCAAACGAATATCTCAGCATCATGGCAGCTGATAAAATCATCGCAGATGGATTGGCAATTCCTTTGCCGGCGATGTCAGGTGCGGAACCATGAACGGGTTCGTACAGACCAACACCATCTTCACGCAAGCTTGCAGAAGGAAGCATACCTATCGAGCCAGTTAAAACAGAAGCTTCATCACTTAGAATATCGCCGAAAAGATTCTCTGTCACAATAACATCAAACTGTGTTGGATTCGTGATTAATTTCATTGCGGCAGCATCAACTAACAAATGTTCTACCACAACATCAGGATATTGTGCTTTCTTTTCCTCTACGACTTCTCGCCACATCTTACTGGACTCAAGGACATTGGCTTTATCAACCGAAGTAAGGTGCCCCGAGCGCTGCTGAGCAGCCTGAAAGCCTTTATCAACAATTCGCTCAATTTCTTTACGAGTATAAGAAAGTGTGTCTACTACAGCATTTCCATTATCACGCCGTTCACTTGGTGTACCAAAATAAAGCCCGCCCGTTAATTCACGTACAATGAGGAGATCGCTTCCTGCCACCACTTCTTCTTTTAGAGGGGAGGCATGGAGCAGGTTCTTAAATCCCTTAATTGGCCTTAAATTTGCATATAAGTCCAGCGCTTTTCGGATACCGAGCAAACCGCGTTCGGGGCGAAGATGAGAAGGATTTTGATCCCACTTAGGTCCGCCTACCGCTCCTAGTAAAACAGCATCTGCCTGTTTACAGGCATCTACTGTTGAATCCGGAAGGGGAGTGCCATATTGGTCAATGGCTGCTCCTCCGATTTCATGGGTTTCAAAGCTAAAACTGTGGTTAAATTCTTCAGCAATCGCATTTAACACATCTTTTGCTGAATTAATAACTTCCTTGCCAATCCCATCCCCGGGAAGTAAGACAATATGTTTTTTCATTAGAAGCAACCTCCTCATTTTTTTTGTTTTACGAGAGGGCGCCTATGTAGACGCCTTAATTTTTGCTAATACTTTTTTATATGGTTGCAGGTTCTTGAACTACGGCTGATTGGTTAAAAAATACGCGATTGACTGCATTTAAGAAAGACTTTGCTGATGCTTCCAAAACATCCTGTGCAGAGCCGCGGCCCGAGAAAGATGTTCCGTTAACAGTCATTTTTACATGGACTTCAGCAAGTGCATCACGTCCTTGACCGACAGAGCTTAGTCTGAAATCAGTCAAATGAATTTCTTCTGCAATTAGTGCTTCAAGTGTGTTCATCAATGCCTCAACACTTCCAGACCCCGTACGTGCTGTTTCAACACGATCTCCAGATGGAGTTGTTAACGCAACGGTTGCAGTAGGAAGGTTTGCGGAACCATACTGTACTTGGAAGGCAACCAATTCATATTTCTTCACATCAATCGTGGCAGTTTGAATATCAGTCAGAATAGTAAATAGATCCTCATCCGTCACTTCTTTTTTACGATCAGTCAATTGTTTAAAGGCTGTAAATGCTTCAGCCAGTTTTTCAGGTGATAGGGTATAGCCCATTTGCTCAATCTTATCTTTAAAAGCATGGCGGCCTGAATGTTTTCCAAGGACTAAATCATTGGATTTAACACCGACTAATTCAGGGGTAATAATCTCATAAGTTAACGCATTTTTTAATACGCCATCCTGATGGATTCCTGATTCATGAGCAAAGGCATTTCTGCCTACGACTGCTTTATTGGGTGGAACTATCATGCCTGTTAATCGGCTGACCAGATCGCTTGTGCGTTTGATTTCTTTTAATACTAGATTCGTAGTAAATGGATACTTATCTTTACGGATATTCAAGGCAACGGCAACCTCTTCTAAAGAGGCATTACCAGCACGTTCACCAATACCGTTAATTGTACCTTCAATTTGCGTTACTCCGTTTTCAATTGCTGCCAACGAATTGGCAACAGCCATACCTAAGTCATCATGACAATGACAGGAGAGGGCGGCTTTATGAATATTAGGTACATTTTCTCTGATGTAGCGGAACATCCGGCCATATTCTTCAGGTGTGGTATAACCTACCGTGTCCGGAAGATTAATAACGGTTGCTCCGGCATCAATGACCTTAGTAATAATTTTGACTAGAAAATCCAGATCAGAGCGGGAGGCATCTTCTGCAGACCATTCAATATGCGGGAATCTCTGTTTCACATATCTAACCATGTCTACTGCTGTGCTAACGACTTCCTCTGGAGTCTTCATCAGCTTATATTGCATATGGATAGGGGAGGTAGCAAGAAATACATGCAATCTTGGTTCGGCTGCATCTTTTAACGCATCCCACGCAATGTCAATGTCCGATTTAGTTGCACGTGCCAAGCCTGTAACAGATGAATTTTTGATCGTCTGAGCAATGGCTCTTACTGCGTCGAAATCGCCTTGAGAGGAAGCCGGAAAGCCGGCCTCCATAATGTCAACCCCAAACCGCTCTAGCTGTCTGGCGATTTCCAATTTCTCAAGCTGGTTTAAATTTACACCAGGAGACTGTTCTCCATCACGTAAGGTTGTATCGAAGATGTTAACGTGAACCATTTACCACCACTTCTTTCTTTGCATTTACAGGCTTTTTAATAAATGGCATTAATGCACGAAGCTCGCGGCCAACAACCTCGATTTGGTGATTGTTTTCAGCACGGTTAATTGCATTGAATTGTGGGCGGTTTGTTTGGTTCTCTAAGATCCAGCCTTGAGCAAACTTACCAGTTTGGATATCTTTTAATACTTCTTTCATACGTGCTTTTGTCTCTTCGTTTACTACACGTGGTCCAGAAACGAAATCTCCCCATTGTGCAGTGTCAGAGATAGAATAACGCATGTTTTCTAATCCACCTTCATATAAAAGGTCAACGATTAATTTTAATTCATGTAAACACTCGAAATAAGCAACTTCAGGCTGATAACCAGCTTCTACTAATGTTTCGAAACCAGCTTTGATTAGGGCAGTAGCACCACCGCAAAGCACCGCTTGTTCTCCGAATAAATCTGTTTCTGTTTCTTCTTGGAAAGTCGTTTCCAATACACCTGCACGTGCAGAGCCAATACCTTTTGCATAAGCAAGAGCAACATCACGTGCTTGACCAGTGTAGTCTTGGTAAACTGCATATAGAGCAGGAACTCCAGCACCTTCTGTATAAGTACGGCGAACTAAATGTCCTGGGCCTTTTGGTGCTACTAGGAATACGTCAACATCAGCAGGAGGGACGATTTGGCTGAAGTGAATGTTGAAGCCATGAGCGAAAACTAGAGCATTTCCTGCTTCAAGGTTATCTTTGATGCTTTCTTCATATACTTTTGGCTGCATTTCATCTGGAAGAAGAACCATTACTACTTCTGCAGCTGCAGTTGCTTCTGCAACAGGGCGTACATCTAAACCATCTTCAACTGCTTTATCCCAAGATTTCCCTTCACGTAAACCGACTACAACATCAAAGCCGCTTTCTTTTAAGTTTAGTGCGTGAGCATGACCTTGAGAGCCATATCCGATTACTGCGATTTTCTTTCCTTGTAAAACTGCCTCTTGAATATCTCCGTTATAAAGTACTTTTACCATTATGAATCATCCTCTCAAATATATTGTTATTTTAATAGTGAATGTGTTGCTAGATCGTTTACTTGCGGCTGGTGCCCGCGTTGGAGGGCAGTCAGTCCGGTTCTGGCAATTTCTTTAATACCGTAAGGGCGGAGCATCTCAATCAGGGCATCGATTTTATCAGGACGACCTGTAATTTGAACAGCGAGACTGTCCTTACTTACATCAATAATTAAGGCACGGAACGGATCAATAATTCCGTTGATTTCACTGCGCAAATGGCTGCTTGAAGCTACTTTAATTAAGGCCAGCTCACGAGCGACAATTGCCTTATCAGTAATATCGGAAACTTTTAAAACATCAATTTGCTTGTTTAATTGTTTCGTCACCTGCTCAAGGCGTTGTTCGTCTTCCACCTCAACCACCAAGGTCATTTTTGAAATGCCCTCAGTTTCGGATGGACCAACTGAAATGCTTTCAATATTGAACTGGCGTCTTTGCAAAAGGCCGGTGACCCGGTTTAAGACACCGCTTCGGTCTTGAACGGTTGCTGTTATGATCCGTTTCATGGTTTCACCCCTAACATTTCATGAATTCCTTTACCAGGGGCAATCATCGGGAATACCTTTTCTTGCTGAAGAACACGGCAATCAACTAATACCGGACCGCTATGAGCAAATACTTCTGGTAAAACGGCAATTAATTCTTCCTGATTGTTCACCCGATAACCTTTAATCGAATAGCTGTCAGCCAGTTTGACAAAATCAGGCTGTGTATGAAGAATCGATTCAGAAATTCTGTTTCCGTGTAATAGTTCCTGCCACTGGCGAACCATTCCAAGTGCGCCGTTGTTGACAATAATAATTTTTACCGGAAGATTTCTTTCATAAATAATCGATAATTCCTGAAGTGTCATTTGGAAGCCGCCATCACCCACAATCGCAACGACTGTACTATCCGGCTCGGCGATTTGTGCGCCAATTGCAGCAGGGAAGCCAAAGCCCATTGTTCCAAGTCCACCTGAAGTAATCCAACGATGCGGCTGCTTAAAGGTGTAATATTGTGCGGCCCACATTTGGTGCTGTCCGACATCCGTTGCGACAATGGCATCACCATTCGTTACTTTATGGACTGCTTCAATCACCCATTGCGGACACATTCCGTTTGGATCATGTTTATACCAAAGCGGATACTCCTGTTTGTTCTGGGTTAGTTTTTCCAGCCATTCACTAGCATTAGGTGATTCAATTTCTTGATTAAGCAGTTCACTAAGTGCCTCTTTCGTATCAGAAACGATCGGAAGATGTGTTGGAACATTTTTACCAATTTCAGCTGGATCGATGTCAATATGAGCAACCTTCGCAAATGGGGCGAAGTGTTTAAGATTGCCTGTTAGCCTATCATCGAATCGGGCCCCAAAGTTGATAAGCAGGTCACACTCGTAAATGGCCATGTTAGCTGCATATGTTCCGTGCATTCCTCCCATTCCTAACGAAAGGGGATTATCTGCAGGAAAGGTACCAAGTCCAAGTAAAGTAGTGATTACTGGGATTTGGTGTTTTTCCGCAAAAGCAGTTAATTCAGCTGATGCTCTACCATGGAGAACACCGGCACCTGAAAGAATGACAGGCTTGATTGCTTTTGAAATGGATTCGGCAAGTTTTTTAATTTGTAATGGATTTGGCTTTGTTGTTGGCTGGTATCCAGGCAAATTAATGCTCGCTTCTTCAGGTTCTTCTGTTAAAAATCCGGCGGAAATATCTTTAGGGACATCGACTAAGACAGGCCCTGGCCGTCCGGTAGAAGCAATATGAAAGGCTTCCTTGACAATGCGCGGTAAGTCTTCGATCGATTGTACCTGATAGTTATGTTTCGTAATCGGTGTGGTAATCGCCATAATATCCGCTTCTTGGAAGGCGTCTGTTCCGATGATGTTTCTTGCAACCTGCCCAGTGAAAATAACAAGTGGCAGAGAATCCATCATTGCATCGGTTATGCCTGTTACAAGGTTAGTTGCTCCTGGTCCAGATGTGGCAATGACGACTCCAGGTTTGCCGGTAACCCGGGCATACCCTTCAGCTGCATGGATCATTCCTTGTTCATGTCGGAAGAGAACATGCTTGATTCTATCCTGTGCGCGGTAAATGGCATCATATATTGGAAGCACTGCACCACCGGGATATCCAAACAGGGTTTCTACACCTTCTTCTTTTAGTAAGTCGATGAGAAGGTCTGCACCGGTTCTCGGCTCTGTAGTTGTTTGGATGTCAAGCTTTTTTGCTTCTACTTTCACGTCATAATCCCTCCTTAAGGGTATTTGAAAATTTAAAAAATTTACGGTAGATTGTTGTCTTTTATTTTGATTGGCGCGTTGTTCTTATTTTTGGAATAATCTCTATTTTGTAGAATCATATCTTATTTTTGTAGAATAATCTACAAATTTTGTAGAATCTTTTCATAATTCGTAGAATTTTGTAGATTCCCAATCTAGCCTTCCAATTGATCTGCTTCACCATAGTAAAAAAGACCTATTCACCTCGAATTAACTGCAATCAAGACAACATAGCAGAATAATCGGGGAGAAAAGGTCTTTCATTTCTCGGTACCACCCGTTTTTTACAGTATCCTTACGAATACTGTCTTAGGAAGCGACAACTAAAAAGATTCGCTTCTTTTGGTAACAGGTGCTTAAAATATACACCTGATTGAGCCTACTTATTACCCATTTCAGCCCAACACTCAGGGATGATGTCAGAATAAGTTGTATTACTGGGCTTCCAGCAACCCCAGCTCTCTGAAAATACAAGTTCTTATTCCTTTATTCCCGTCATCGATTTAACTATTATTTTGTCAAATGGTCTTCATTTAACACTTCTAGTACCTTAGCTTCCTTTTGGAAGGGGAGAGGTACTAACTTTTCCCGTATTTAGCTTGGTACCTCAACGGATGGACCGCAGAACCAGTACGATTGCTAAACTATATTTTCATAATTCCGCCAGTATTGGCAGATGTAACAAGCTTTGCATATTTTGCTAGATAACCCGTTTTAATTTTCGGCTCAGGTTTTACCCATGCCGTACGTCTTTGGGCAAGTACTTCATCATCAACCACAAGTTCAATTGAACGAGCTTCAAGGTCGATTAAAATTTTGTCACCATTTTCAACGAGACCGATTGGTCCGCCTTCTGCTGCTTCTGGTGAAATATGACCGATCGAGATTCCACGGCTTGCACCTGAGAAGCGGCCGTCTGTGATTAGGGCAACTTCTTTTCCTAAGCCCCGGCCCATAATAGCGGAGGTAGGAGCAAGCATTTCTGGCATTCCTGGTCCACCTTTAGGACCTTCGTAGCGGATAACCACTACGTGGCCTGCCTTTACAGTACCGTTATTAATGTTTTCTTGTGCCTCATCTTGGGAATCAAAGACAATCGCCTCACCCAAGAAGGTTTTAATGGAAGGATCTACAGCGCCAACCTTGATTACTGCACCATCTGGAGCAATGTTTCCATATAGGATGGATAGTCCACCAACTGGGCTATATGGATTATCTTTTGTCCGGATGACAGCTTCATTTGTGATTGTTGCTTCCTTCACATTTTCACGAAGAGTTTTTCCTGTAATCGTTAGGCAGTTATCATGCAAAGCACCTTCAACTTTATAAAGTTCATTGATGATGGCACTTACACCACCGGCACGATGAACATCGTCCATTGAATAATCAGATGCTGGCATAATCTTGGAAAGGTATGGAACCCTCTCAGCAATTTTATTAATCTCGCTAAGATCATAATCGATCCCGGCTTCATGGGCGATGGCTAATGTGTGTAACACGGTATTAGTGGAGCCGCCCATGGCCATATCTAGTGCAAAGGCATTATCAATGGCTTCTCTAGTAATGATGTCACGTGGCTTAATATCATTTTTAACTAATTCAATAAGATGTCTAGCAGCTTGCCTAATGAGTTCATGTCTTTCTTCGGATGTAGCAACCATCGTACCGTTACCAGGAACCGTCATTCCTAAAACTTCCATTAAACAGTTCATGGAGTTCGCGGTAAACATTCCGGAACAGGAACCGCATGTAGGACAGGCATTGGTTTCAATTTCAAGTAGTTGCTGTTGGCTGATTGTACCGTTGTGGTAAGCACCTACGCCTTCAAAAACTGAAGTAAGGGAAAGATTTTTACCTGTCGATGGTGAAACGCCAGCTTCCATTGGACCGCCAGATACAAAAACAGATGGCACGTTTGTTCTTGCGGCAGCCATTAACATCCCTGGAGTGATTTTGTCACAGTTTGGGATATAAAAAACACCATCGAACCAGTGTGCGTTAATGACTGTTTCAGCACTGTCGGCGATAATTTCACGGCTTGGAAGGGAGTAGCGCATCCCTATATGTCCCATCGCAATTCCGTCATCGACGCCAATTGTATTAAACTCAAATGGAATACCACCGGCTTCCCGGATTGCCTCTTTCACAATTTCCCCGAAATGATTAAGATGTTTATGTCCTGGGATAATGTCAATATACGAGTTACAAACTCCAATAAATGGTTTTTCTAGATCACTCGTTTTTACCCCTGTTGCATATAATAAACTTCGGTGGGGAGCACGATCAATTCCCTTTTTAATCATATCGCTTCGCATTTTTTTAGCTCCTAACTGACAATAGCATGGTTTGCCCCTTCTGGGTAACAAGTCATTCCGTCGATTGTTACAAATCGTCTGTAAATGATTGAAGATTTATTTGCAGTAATCATACAACCAATTGAAAACATGGTCAATATAGAAATCTGACAATTCTAACAAATTAATTAAGCTGATAGCGTTTTCATTATTGATCTAATAAGGAATTTGTAAATAAAAAATTTTTAAAAAATTTTTTATTCGTTACTAGTGAGTAGAAGAAATTCGGAGAAATTTCAGTAGTAAGTAAGGGAGAGGGGAATAAATGACCAATTGGAAACTACTATGCTGATAGGTGAAAATATTAGACTAGAATAGTAGTTTATCATCCGATTTTTGCCAAATACTCATAAACCTGACGTAAATAGCGGAAGCCTTTTTCTTCTGCTAGCTGTAAATAATATCTCCAAACCTTTGCTGTCATGAGGGCATCACTAAGAGCATGGTGTCGATTCTCCACCTCAATACCGCAAATCTCACAAACCTCTTCTAGTGGGGCAGATTTCAAATAGGGGTTTGAAAGACGGATGAGAAAAGAAGTATCGACAATTCGATGGTCGAATCTTGTTCGTAATACCTCGCTTGTGATTTTTTTCATAAAGGCCTGCTCGTGACTGGAATGGTGCGCGACTAGAAGATCACTTTTGATAAATTGAAAGAATTGCAGTAGTGCTTCTTGAGCAATCGGGGCAGTGCTTAAGTCTTCTTCGTAAATATTGGTTAAAGCAGATAGTTCATTTGATAGTTGAAGATCTGATTTTACTAATGTATAAAAGGTTTCCTGTTCATTTAGTTGGTCGCCTATCATTTTGACCGCACCAATGGAAATGATTTGGTCACCTTTTTCGGGATAAAAACCGGTCGTTTCTAGATCAAAGACGACCACCCTTAATTCTTTCAGCGGAACGTCTAAGCTGTTCTTTTCTTTCATTTCTCTTTGTATTTCTCTAAGGAAAGCCATCTGCTGCAATGAGGATTGATTTGGTAAACTAGCGAATAGGTTTGAGTTTGCTTTTCCAGATATTTGGCGAAAAAATTGGATCATATTATTTATTCTCATCTGAATCCTCCTTTTCTAGTAACCTTTTCATATGATGAAAGAGAGCAGCACCATTTTTGATGATTTCCTTTACCTCTCGAGCCTGTTCTTTTGTCAGTTGAGTGACAGTTAAATAATGACCTGAATCATAATCTTTATGGTCAGAAAATAATAATCGATAGGATAGCAGTTTTAAGAATTGCTTTTTAAAAAAAGCTTTGTCACTTGCAGGGAAATACACCTCTGGTATTTTGTCGAGACGTAAAAGGGATGAGGATTCGTGCAATCTTTCTTTCATTGAAAGGAGACGAATCGCATTTACATATGGAAAAAGACCAATTTCTTTGATATTTAGTTTACCGGCATGATTGCCGTGTGTTTCTGTTAAGAACTGACCTAATACATTGATTCCTTTTTTGAGATGGAGAGTATTGCTTAGTGATTTATGCAGTAAATGATGTTGCTCCATGTTTTGATAAATATAGTTCTTTAGGTTTTCAACATAGGTGTTCTCTCCATAGATCGATCTTCCGTCTAGAAATATGAGAAGATAACGGATCGATTCCCAAGTGGATTCAATCATCCAGTTCGATAATTGCTGCTCCCATTCGCTAATCGATTTACACCAGAACGGGTTGCTGGCCATCACGCCCCCGTCACAATATCTGTATCCTGCTTGAAAGAGTCCTTTCGAAATTTCTTTTCCTAATATTAAAAAGTATGATTTGGCATCAACCGATGAATCAAGATAAATCATTCCGTGGTCTTGGTCGCTCCATACCGATTGTTCCATCCTGCCAGCGCTGCCCATGACGAAGAATGTAAAGGGTGATGGTGGAGGTCCGTGTTGGGTTGAAACCTGGTTTATCGCGATGGCTGCTACCCGGTGAATCAAATCATCATGCAGCTCGTTAAGTTTAAAATGGTTATAGCAAACATTTTTCAGTTTTTCGTCTCTAATCTGAAGTAATACCGAATATGGATCATGATGCAACATGTAACCCCCTAAATTCAACTAGCAGTCATACCCTTTAAACAGGAATGACCGCTGTTAATTCCTTCCATTATTGAACTTTAATTTGCTGTTCTGCTCTTACTAATTCAGGGTAACCGTAGCTGCCGTGCTCGCTTATATCTAAACCGATAATTTCTTCTTCTTCAGTGACACGTAATCCATTCATTACTTTCTTCATTACAGCTAGAAGAATGAAGGAAACGATAAAGGCAAAGGCGGCACAGGTGAATACCCCTAATGCTTGAACACCAAGCTGGTGTAATCCGCCGCCGTAAAATAAACCTGGCTTACCAACAGTGGCTAATTCTTTTGTTGCGAAGAAACCGTTCGATAAGGTTCCCCAAACTCCAGCGGTCCCGTGAACAGATAAAGCTGCAATCGGGTCATCAATTTTAACTTTCTCAAAAAACCTGATACTATAAAACACTAATATTCCAGCGATAAAGCCAATAAGGACGGCGGCCCAGGTTTCTACGAAAGCACAGGATGCTGTGATTGCTACAAGGCCGGCTAAAGCACCGTTTAACATCATCGGAACATCTGCTTTCCCTAAGACGATCCAAGAAACGATCATGGCTGCAATTGTTCCAGCTGCAGCAGCAAGATTGGTATTCATGGCAACAAACCCGAAGAATCCTTTGTCAACCGATAACGTACTGCCTGCATTGAATCCGAACCAGCCAACCCATAATAGTAAGACGCTTAAGGCTGTGAATACTTGGTTGTGTCCGGCAAGATTGTTAGCGGAACCGTCTTTGTTATATTTTCCAATCCGCGGCTTTAATAGAATGGTAGCAGCAAGTGCTGCCATTGCTCCGGTTAAGTGAACAACCGTTGAACCAGCGAAGTCTTGTTTACCATGCTCGGCTAACCAGCCGCCGCCCCAAATCCAGTGAGCAATTGGAGGATACACAATGACTGAGAAAAGAACGGCAAATACAAGGTAAGCACTTAGTTTAGCCCGCTCTGCAAACCCGCCAAACGCAATCGTTAATGAAATACCTGCAAAAGCTAATTGGAATAAAAAGAAAACTGAACCAGAGAGTGATAAACTATCCATATCATAGCCTGAATACAAGAAATTTGAGAATCCAATTAGTGAGTTTCCTTTACCAAAAATTAAACCAAAACCGACTGCCCAAAAGATTATGGAACTGATACTAAATGTTAGGATGGTTTTACCAGCGATATGTCCAGCATTTTTCATACGAGTTGATCCTGTTTCTAATAAGATAAAACCACCGATCATTAAAATAACGAGGACTGCTCCTAACATAACCCATAGACTGTTCATTAAGAATGTCGTATCCATTTATACTCCCCCTTTTTAATGATGTTAATTTATATAACATCCTCTGTAGTTGTAACTTTACATCAATCAAGAGGTTGCATCTATAATTGTGGGAGATTTTCTAACAGGGTTTTTAGGAGGGGAGAAAATAACCTTAAATAGCCATAGAAAAGCCTCGGTTCTGATAAAAAGAATCGAGGCTTTTTCTAATCTTTGTTAGCGTCTTCGAATACCAAACTGGGCATTAAGCTGTCCTTGAATCATTTTTCTGCGGATATCTTCTTGATTCTGTTTCTTCTGTTCCCGTAACATTTCCTTTCTGATTTCATGTGTTTGAATTCCGTCCTCGATTTTGTTGGCGATATCCATTAATAGCTCGACATCGGTAAAGGAAAATTTACGGCTCCCGCCTGGAGACCGTTCAGGGAAAATCAGTTTTCTTTCTTCATAATAACGGATTTGTCTTTCGGACAGCCCAGTCAGATCTCTGACAATGCCAATTGTAATAACCTTTTTATCTTTATAAGACATATCTTTTCCCATTTTAGCCGCTCACCACACCCCGTTGTTACCATAGTTAGAATATTTTTAATATTATACGTTACATTTTCTCACATGAGAATGGATAATTGTACTGATATGCATTATTTTATGAAGTAAATTTTTAAAGGAGTAGAGGACGTTATTTTTTAGAGGGTATCGACTTCTTATAAAGAATCTCCAGTTCACTGATGGTAAGTGATTGAAGCTCGGCAGATGAATAAAAGATATCTGAACCAGCTAACTTTTTAATGTAAAACTGCTTTAGTCGTTCAAGGCCTCTTCGTAAGTGGGTTGTCAACGTCTTTCCCTCCTTTTGATATTAGGCGTTTTGCAGCTTTCGTAAAAGTTCATGTCCTTTAGAGCCCATCGTTTTCATGAGTTCCTCATATAATTCATCACGTAATTTATCTAATTGTAAGATTTGCATCGCTAATTTGATTTCATGCCGTTGATTCATGTGAATTCTCCCCTTCGATAAGTTTATAATCAAAAATTACCTGATTTTTTAGCTCTTGTCAGGGAAGATGTTAGAAAGGTTAACAGGATATTTTCTTGGGCATGGATTGATTTGAAAGGATTTCTGACTAATGAAAAAGAACCGGAAAAAGACCGGTTCTTCATGAGGCTTTAAAATTCTCCTTCAAAAGGTGTAAAGGGAATGTGGAGACGATTTTCAATTGCTCTTACTCGTTGATTGACGCGTACGAGACGTCTTTGGAGTTGAGTTACATCCCGTTGAAGTTGAGTAATTTCTCTGATTTGACGTTCATTTTGTCTCTCAAGCTGACTCACTCGGCGTTCAAGCTGCTGTGGCTGACGATTTGGGTCATAGGGGTCAAGCGGCGCATAATGATTCACTTGATCAATTGGCGCGTAGGTATGAATAGGTTCTGTTGGAACGTAGGATGAATACTGTTCTGCAGGAACATAGCTATGATACTCAATTGGCATTTGTGGAACTTGATAATATTCGTAGGGATTCATTTAGGCATCTCTCCTTATGTGATATTCCCCTATAGATTATGTAACGGTGGGTTTGGAGAAACGGCGAATGCCTATAAAGGATAATTTATTCTGAAGATAGACCTGTTCATCTACTATCTATAAATTATTCATATTTTTCATAATAATGGAAGGTGATTGGATGGAAAAATTAAAGAGTTTTATTGGATTTATTTCAGATGGATTTTACTATTTCACGAGCCCATAACCTTATTGTAATTAGGTTAAAACTTCTATGTAATAATTGATTTTATCCTATTAACTTATTAGTATAGTAAGAAAATAGAATATTGAATAAAAACACCAAAGATATTATAATCATTATAGTCTAAAAATTTTCAATGTTTAAAAAATAGTATTCATAAAAAATAATTAGGAGGCTTAAACATGAAAAAATTAAAGGTAGTGACAACTCTTATGGTAGTAGGTTTGCTCCTGCTGCTATCCGCTTGTGGTACTAGTAAAACAGGGGGAAGCGAGAAGAAAACACTAAGAGTTGTAACCGATGCGGCCTATGCGCCATTTGAATATCAAGAAAAAGGAAAAGTCGTCGGATTTGATGTTGATTTTGTTAACGCAGTTGCCAAGGAAGCTGGGTACAATGTGAATATTGAGCATGTTGGCTGGGATCCAATCTTCGTTGAGATTGAAAAGAAAACTGCAGATTTCGCTGTATCTGCGATTACCATCACGCCAGAACGTCAGCAGAGCTATGACTTTACAGTTCCATATTTCTTATCCAGAAATGAAATCTTAGTGCCAAAAGGAAGTTCTATAACAAGTGCAAAGGATTTAGAAGGCAAAAAGATTGCTGTACAAAATGGAACAACAGGACAGGAAGTAGTCGAAAAACTATTTGGGAAAAATAACCAGAACCTTAAGAAGTTTAAAAATAACAATCTCGCCATTCTTGAATTGAAAAATGGCGGAGTTGACGCCGTTGTTGCTGATAACTCAGTTATTGAAACCTATGTAAAAAACAATCCAAAAGACAACTTTAAATTCATAGAAGATGATGCTGCTTTTTCAAATGAATTTTATGGATTATTGTTACCAAAAGGCAGTAAGCTGAAGGGTGAGTTAGACAAAGCAATGAAGTCTGTTATTGACAACGGGACATATGCAAAAATCTATAAAAAGTGGTTTGGTGTGGAACCTAATACACAAACATTGAAAGACCAACAATAGTACTCTATTGAAATTGCGTAACTTCTATATAATAGGCAGTTACGCAATTTTTGCTTAATAAACGAATTAGCCTACTCAATTGTGTCGGGGGGATCGTAATGGATTTTAGGTGGGATATTATAGTAGATTATGCGCCCTTACTTTTAAAGGGGACATTATTAACAATTGGTTTTTCAATCGCAAGTATTATAATTGGTACCATTCTTGGTTTATTTATTGGTTTAGGGAAAATGATGAAAAAAAAGTTATATTCCTTGCCATTTAGATGGTACATAAACTTTTTCCGCGGCACACCGTTAATGGTCCAAATTCTATTAATTCATTTTGCCGTTGTACCAGCATTTCTTCATTCCACCAATGCCATCGTTGCTGCCATTTTAGCACTATCCTTAAACTCGGCAGCCTATGTGGCGGAAATCTTCCGGGCCGGGATTCAATCGATTGATAAGGGCCAAATGGAGGCAGCCCGTTCACTTGGGATGACACATGTACAAGCTATGCGATATGTTATTTTGCCTCAAGCTGTTAAACGAATGATTCCTCCGCTGGGGAATGAATTTATCGTTTTAATCAAGGATTCTTCATTGGCGGCACTGATAGCGGCTCCTGAATTAATGTACTGGGGACAGGCAATGCAAGGGGAGTATATGCGCCCATGGGAACCATATCTATCATCAGCGGCTATTTATCTAGTGTTAACCTTATCTCTTAACTTCCTATTAGGTAAACTTGAAAGGAGGTTTGCAACAGAATGATTCAGGTGAAAAATTTAAAAAAGTCGTTTGGGACGAATGAGGTTCTTAAAGATATTAACGTAACGGTCAAACCACAAGAGGTGGTGGTTGTTATTGGGCCTTCAGGATCAGGGAAATCAACGTTTCTTCGTTGTATTAATATGCTTGAAACCATTACTGGCGGACATGTTCTAATAGAAGGCGTTGATATTACGGATAAAAAAACAGATATCAATAAAATTCGCACGGAAGTAGGAATGGTGTTTCAGCAATTTAATCTTTTCCCCCATAAAAAGGTGATTGATAATATTATGCTGGCTCCGATGAAGGTAAGAAATATTCCTGCTGAAAAGGCGCGAGCAAAAGCAATCGAACTGTTACGAAAAGTTGGTCTTGAGGATAAAGCTGATGCTTATCCGGATTCATTATCAGGCGGACAGAAGCAACGGGTAGCGATTGCCAGGGCACTGGCGATGGAGCCAAAGATCATGCTGTTTGATGAACCAACCTCTGCACTAGACCCAGAGATGGTTGGTGAGGTTTTAGAAGTAATGAAGGATCTTGCGAAAGAAGGTATGACGATGGTGGTCGTTACCCACGAGATGGGGTTTGCGAAAGAGGTTGGGGACCGGGTTATCTTCATGGACGGCGGTTTGGTCGTGGAAGAAAAGGTTCCTGCTGAGTTGTTTGACAATCCACAAGAAGAGCGGACGAAGGCGTTTTTAAGTAAGGTATTATAGTTGGTTATTGGGAGCCTGACACAAGGGCTCCCTATTTGTTTGAGCTGTATCTGGTGGAATGTGCCTGAGAAGCTCAAATTTTGGGTGGAACGGTCAAAATAAAAGATATTTGTGCCCACAGGAGCCCGAATTTGGGTGGAACGGTCAAAATAAAAGATATTTGTGCCCACAGGAGCCTGAATTTGGGTGGAACGGTCAAAATAAAAGATATTTGTGCCCACAGGAGCCTGAATTTGGGTGGAACGGTCAAAATAAAAGATATTTGTGCCTACAGGAGCCCAAAGCTCGGTGGGACGGTCAAAATAAAAAATAATTTTGCTTATGGGGGGGCTAACCAAGAGTAAATTCACCATTCAAAAAGCAATGGCTGCAATATTTAATGCGAGTGGTTCCATTTTTCTCCGTTCCGCCGCCTAACTCATCTTTTGCTATAAGGCATCCCACAGCTTTGACAGTTTTTATAAACTCCCATTTACCACACCATCATTTCAATTTTCAAAATCAAACACTTCGGTAATCTTATCCGCTTTAATTCGGTTTTGGCAAAGCTTGAACAGCTGTGTCAAAAAATCTTCCACATCAGCAGGTGAGGATGGCAATTTAATATAAACGGTCGTCGATCCAAACATCTGTTTAAAATATGCCTTTCTCTGGTCATTTTTCCCATCGCGTTTAAACGGTTTATAGGACCAAATCAGATGGGGTCCATCCTCCAAATCTTGTATTTGCCGTATCTCGGCACAGGTAGTGGATTTATCATGAGCATACATCACTAAGTAATAGTTGTCATTGCGATGCCAATCTATGAATAAAAGATAATAGCCGAGTTCACTTTCTGGCCGGAATACTTCATATGCGGCCAATACTTGCTTGCCATTCGTCCATTGATGGAACTTTGGCAGCATCCCGCTCACGGTTTCTAGCTTCTTAAGCTCATATCTTATTGGATTTGAGCGTTGTATTTGTCCGGTTAAATAAATTGCTTGACCCTTTTCCAAATGAATATCCCCTTTAGGTATTTGTCTTCATTATACGTTGAAAATCGAAAAAAAAGGAAGAAAGACCGAAGCTATTTTTCATACCCTTAACCATAGAAAGAGGTGTTTGTCTTCAAAATGAAATACAACTGACATCATTTTAAAAAATTCCTTTGTTAGAATCGATATAATTGGGACTTAAAATCCATACATACTGCGAATAGTATATGGAATAAATATGACTCTTTTCCATATGAATGACATAGAGTGTTTTGCAATTGGAGGGAAAGAAAATGACGTTAGAAGAGCAGCTAAAACAAAAGACGTATTATAAAATGTTCATCGATGAGCATGAAAACATTCATCCGATACGCGTTCTTGGCGAAGCGTTTCAGGATGAGGCAGCAAAGGATCTCCCAAACCTATCATCGATACGCTTTGCCCAAGGGGAAGTGTATTTTCACCATAAAGACTATGAAACAGCGATTTTTAAATGGGAAAACATCACCGATGAACTCGTCCCATGGGCAAAGAAAAATATAGGTGATGCCTATTATGAACTAGGGTTGCTTTCGACTGCTGAGGATATTTATACAGCAATCTCAAGCGATAATGCAACACTAAATACCGAAGTAGCATTACAGCTATTCTCGCTTTATATCGAACGTGGGAAGCTGGAGTCAGCGGTTGCCACAATTAAAAGGACAATTGCTGCAAACCCGGAGTATCCGAATGTTACCGAAATCGCCAGAACTTTTTTCGAAGAACAGCAGGATTGGGAGCATGCGGTTGAATTAGCCGTCTCCGAAGCCATGCGTTCGGAGGATCCAAATTGGTTTCATATCCTAAATAGCTATGTAGACAAGGGTGTTACTAAAAGCCATGCACCGAGCTATTTCACCCCAACTTTAATTCGCTTGTTTCAACTAGATAAGAAAAAATTTGAACAGCTCGTCTCTTCACTATGGAAAAGTTACGAACACGAAGAATCTTATTTCTCTTGGATCAGAGAAATCAACCAGCTATTATTACAACTTGACCTCGAAAGAGAAGATAACTGGTATGAACTTTCAAAGCTTCATAAAGATGCTTATTTCGATTTAATAGAAGGCAGATATTTTATTAAAATGCTCCAAGAATTTATTCCAGACATGTTGACCAACTGGCTTCGCTTAGCGGATGAAAGAAATGTCGTGTTAGCATCTGCTGCGGTGCTTTCTTGGAATGAATTGTTCCCTGCCACGATCAGTTTATCCATCGTTTCTGAAGCCGAGCAGCTGATTAGCATAACAGAGACGGACATCAATGAACTCGAGGAGAGCCTGGCGTTATTTGATACCATCGTCGATTGGGCAGCGGCACATGAGATGGGCGAGAATAACCGATATAAATGGCTTGTCGAGCAACTGGTAGATTTTGATAGGCACCATCTCCTTATTACTGGGTTAACTGGGAGTGGAAAATCGACCTTTGTTAATACCGTTCTTGGAGAAGACCTTCAAGACAGCCCAACGTCATCACTCGTTATGTTTAGAGATAGTGATGAGGAAGAAATAATCGAAATAACTGATTGGCAGATTGCTAGCTTAGAGGGATTTACTGAATTCCAAGAGCGAATGGACCGCCGCCGTAATGCCTTAGAATCCATTATCGAATTCAAGCTTCCCAACGGATTTATGCAGGAAAACAAAGTGACCTTTATTGATACACCAGGGTTAAAGGGAAATCACAATGACCGTTATGAAGTATTAAAAAACTTGCAAGTAGCTGACACTGTCTTGTTTGTGCTGGATGGAAACTCTCCGTTTACCGACAAAGAACGAGGGGCTCTCGTACAAATACAAGAATTAGCACCTGATATTCCTGTCCACTTTTTATTAAGCAAAATGGATACGATTGTTGGTGAGCAGGAAGCGGTAAGAATATATGAAGAAACCAAGTCGAGGATTCACGATATTATCCCGGATGCAAGCGTGTTTGCCTTTTCTTCGCAATATGAACGCGGCCAGCAGATGAGGGACATTAAAGAGTTTATTCAATCGGTTAAGGTTACTAGAAATCTAGAGGATAAACGACTTGCTAAGCTATTGTTTTTTATTCGGACCACTATCGCAAGTTTATTGCAAAAACGAATTGATGTGGAAAACCAACTAGTAGAAGCGATTCGCTGGAATGAAGATATGCACATGAAATTAAATGGCGCTGTTAATCAGTTAAAGGATACGGAAGTACAAAAAACAAGGGCCATTACGAAATCGTACCGAACGATTAGGGAAAGCATTCATAAGGACATGGCCAGTACGATTCCTGCTATGTTGAAAGAATGCTCCGCTCTTATTAAGGAAGACAGCAACTTTAGTAATATTCATTTAGAACTGAACGAAGAAATGAATAAGAGACTACAAGAATACTTGGAACAAACCGTGATGCCTAAATTCTATCGTTCCTTGCAGGATTGGATTGGCTATAGCAAAGAGGAGTTTGACCAGGCACAGGAATTTTTAAATGAGATGGCTGATGGCTTTAACCAAATGTACGGGGAAGAACATCTGGCGCTTGCTTGTGATTTCAAGGTGCTTGATGATTGGCTTCGCGACACAGACCGGATGACAAGCAGATTCCAGCTGGAATCCGTCAATATTCTCCTTCGCCGGACGCCTTCGCAATTTTTATTAAAGAGTGCCGGAAAATTATTCGGGGCACTATCGCAAAACAAGGCAATGCTTTATAACAAATACAAAGCATTTGTAGAAAATGAGGATTACACAGATACAATTGAAGAAGTTAGTAAGCAATTTTTCCAGCCGTTTGAGCTGTTCGAAAAATCTCTAGAGCGTGATGTAACCTTATTCTTCAAGAGCCCGTTAAGGAATTTAACTACGGCAGCAGATGAGGCTAAGCTGGGAATTGAATCAAATCAGGAGCAACTTAATAAGATGAATACCAATCCGGAAATGTTCCGCGATCCATTAACATTATTCGGGGTAAGGCTTCGACAGTTCGAATGGATGACTGTGGCCGGAAAAGGGATACAAACTGTATATTAATAGGTAAAAGGAGAACCTTTGGGGGTTCTCCTTTTTTGGACTAACGTTAAGATTCAAATCTTTTATGCTAATTGAAGGATTTTTTACATCTATATTATTTTTTCTCAGATAACCATTTGGCGATTTTCTCAGAATCTTGGTCAGAAAGCAAGTTACTTGGCATCATCCCTCTGCCATCTTTCACAATGCTGAGGATTTCTTGCTCGCTGTATTTACCGCCCACTTTAGAAATATCTGGGCCGGCTCCGCCTTTTAAATCATTTCCATGGCAGCTAAGGCACGTTTTCTTAAAAATCTCTTCTGCCGCAGATACTGTGTCATGATTTCCATGAGAAGACTCTTTTGCAGCTTCTGTTTTCGGTGTGAACACACTGTAAGGAACAAATTGGATTTCATGAGGTACACCATCTGCGACAATTTCCGTAATTAATTTGCCTGTCTCAGTATCCCAAACCTGGACCCCGCTTACAGCGGCACCGCCAAGCGTATAAGGATAACGCTTATCCATTCCGTGGTTTAGTGTCCAAAGCTCTTTACCATCAGGAGTTACGCCAACATGGGCGGGAACTGTTGTCCCTGTTGAGCTCCACTCAATTTTATGAGTTTTTACATTAATTTTATAAATTTGATTTCCGCCTGTTGTCACATACCCATATTTGCTGTCGGGACTAAAGGTAATGTGAATCGGGCCTTCTTTTAACTTAATTTCGCCAGAAACTTCAAGTGTTTTTGGATTAATGATGGCTACCTTTTTTGCGCCCATGACGGCTGCCCAAACGTATTTGCCATCTGGAGTTAGGTTTGTACCATGAACCATCCCGCCAACCGGAATGTTTTTCACGATTTCATTCGTCTTCATATCAATCGCAACAACTTTATTTTCGCTCTCAACACTTAAGAACATGTACTGTGTATCAATGGCCTTTCCATCCCAATACATTGTTGGACTTAAATAGCAGGTTCCTTTACCTGTCTGCAAATCCTTGATTTTTTTCTTAGCAGCTAAATCAATCACGGAAAGGGTGCCATCATGCTGGTTTGCTACGTATAGATACTTGTCATCAGGAGATAAGGCAATATGGTGTGCACCTTTCCCTGTAGGGAGTCTCCATTTCTCTCTCATTGTAATTGGGTCAATGGCAATCACATAGGATGGTTCGTCGTAGTTATACCAATCTCCTGTGAATAGAGTTTTAAAGTCTTTCGTAAAAGCAATCGCGTGGGTGTCATTTAAATTGGGATAAAAATCTTTATTGGTTCTTTCATTATATGGGCCGCCTGCATCGATGGTTGAGACTAGTTTATGATACTTACCATCAATGACCCATAATTTATTGGCTGTTCCGGCGCCTACAAAAGCGATCGTTTCACTGCCAAGCTGACCTCCAGCGAGTTTCTCATCAAAGCTGGCTGACTTTGTTACTTTTTCAGCTTTTGTAGTTGTCTTTTCCTGCGTATTATTTGAACCGCATCCACTCGTAATTAAAGCCGTTAGCAGAAAAGCTGTCCATAATTTCTTCATGGGTGTTCCTCCTTTTGAATAGAGATAAGTTAACTATAATAAAAAACTTATCTATAAAAAGAAGGTCATGTGAAAGATTAATGAACTGGACTTATAGTTTCAAAGATTGGACACATGTTAATCGTTTTTAGCTGTTCTAACAGAAGTGGTTTAAAAGATAGCCCTTTTTTAATATCCTTTTCTAAAATTTACTAGATTAATGCTTGGGGTCTGTCCGGTTAGATAGGTCCTTAAATTGGGAATAAGGATGTTTTCAACGACCCGTTTGTTATAATGCTCGGTTGCTCCGGATGTGTGCGGGGTAATAATAACGTTTTCCATTTCCCATAAGGGGCTTTCTGTACTTAGCGGTTCTGTTTCAAAGACATCCAGACCGGCACCCGCAATGGTGCCTTCTTGTAAAGCAGAAATCAATTCCTCTTCCATCACGATTTCACCTCGGCCAATATTGATAAAAAAGGCAGATGGTTTCATTTGTGTAAACTGCTGTTTCCCAAATAAATGATGAGTTTCTTGTGTATGCGGCAGTGTTACGACCACATAATCACATTTTGACAGCACCTGGTCTAACTGGTCTGGTGTATACATTTCATCAACAAAATCCGCTGGTTTTCCAGAGTGCCTGACACCAAGTACCGTCATTCCAAATGCTTTGGCAATTTTAGCAGTTTCTCTTCCGATTTCACCGACACCAATTACTCCAATTGTTTTTTCATGGATCTCGAGGCTTAGGTGAGCATGGTCCCATGTTTTCGTTTGTTGATTTTTTACATAGGTATGAATTTTTCTTGTTAGTCCTAGCATTAAGGCAAAGATCGTTTCAGAGATCGGATAAGCATGTACACCGTTGGCGCTGGTTACATTAATATGTTTTGATTGCAGCTTCTCAAGAGGCAACGAATCAACCCCGGCACTCCAGGTTTGCAGCCATTGCAGTTTTGACTCAGAGGTAAGGCAATAATCAGCTAACTCTTTTCTCCAACCGGCAATGACTTCTGCATCTTTTGCATGTTCTTCCCAGACAGATGGGTCTTTGCCTGCGATTACATCCCAATCGGGGATGGTGTTTTTAATTTTCGCTATGTATTCTGGCTTTAAGTTTTGTGTAATAACTATTTTCCGTTTACTCATTTAACTCCCACCTTTATGTTGATATAGACTAATCATATCGTATCTAAACCTAAATATTAATCCTTTCTTTGAATGGGTGGTGTACAAAATTTAGACACTATTGCTTGGCGGCTACCCAAATGTTACGGAGGAATTTTTGTTCATTAGGACAAGAATAGCTGGTGGTAACCGTTTTTTGTCCACAAGAGAGCTCCATGAGGACAGGAATAACTGGAGACAAGATTTTTTTGTACGCATGGGAGCTCCATGAGGACAAGAATAGCTGGTGGTAATCGTTTTTTGTCCGTATGAGAGCTCCATGGGGACAGGAATAGCTTGTAACAACAGATTTTTGTCCGCATGAAAGCTCCATGAGGACAGGAATAGCCTGTGGTAACAGATTTTTGTCCGCATGAAAGCTCCATGAGGACAGGAATAGCCTGTGGTAACAGATTTTTGTCCGCATGAAAGCTCCATGAGGACAGGAATAGCCTGTGGTAACAGATTTTTGTCCGCATGAAAACTCTATGAGGACAGGAATAGCTTACGGTTACAGCCTTTTGTCTGGAAGAACAATCAAAAAAAGTGTACCGTATCGCACTTCCATGTAGTTTGTGCAAAAACCTCATCTGGCATAATACTTACAATCTATGAATATTAAATTGAATGTAAGGGGGTTATGGAAATATGCATATTCAAACATGCAGGGCCGTTGTAACAGGGGGAGCTTCCGGACTTGGAGAGGCTACTGTTCGCAACATCATTGAAAAAGGTGGAAAAACCGTTATCCTCGACCAATC
This sequence comes from Neobacillus drentensis, assembly GCF_021560175.1. Taxonomy (GTDB): domain Bacteria; phylum Bacillota; class Bacilli; order Bacillales; family Cytobacillaceae; genus Neobacillus; species Neobacillus drentensis_A. The sequence goes on from NZ_CP091110.1 coordinate 914,412, forward strand.
AGAGGAAAATGGCTCACGCCTTCAGAATGAATTAGGCGATGCTGCTTTATTTTTAAAAGCAGATGTGACCAAGGAAAAGGAGATTCAAGAGGCAATCAATCAAGCGGCTGATTTCTTGGGTGAATTAAATACAGTAGTGAACTGTGCGGGAATCGGGATAGCCGATAAAGTATTGGGGAAGAAGGGGGTACATAACCTTGAGCTCTTCTCCAAGGTCATCCAAGTAAATTTAATCGGTACCTTTAATGTCATCCGTTTGGCAGCAGAGAAAATGGCAGGAAATAATGTGAATGAACAAAATGAGCGCGGTGTTATGATCAACACGGCTTCTGTGGCTGCTTTTGACGGACAAATCGGTCAAGCTGCCTATAGTGCCTCCAAAGGCGGAATTGTTGGCATGACCTTGCCGATTGCAAGAGAGTTAGCCCGGTACGGAATTCGCATAATGACCATTGCACCGGGATTGTTCCACACACCTATGTTTGATACTCTCCCGGACGAAGCAAGAATTTCACTTGGAAAAATGGTGCCGTTTCCTCCACGCCTTGGATATCCCAGCGAATACGCACAGCTTGTCCAGAGTATAATCGAAAACCCCATGCTAAATGGTGAAACCATCAGGCTCGATGGTGCAATCAGGATGCAGCCTAAGTAATATATGGGACGACAAACCATCATCTCTTTTTGGCTATGAATCTATTTCAATCGTGCCATATTGGAGGGATTCCCACTTAGGAGAATCCCTTACAAACATAATTATCCTCCAAAGAACAAATCAAGAATGTTCGAAGCGGTCGATGTTTTTTTATGATAAAACTCTGAATATCCGCATTTCTTACAAAAAACAACGGTGAATGTGTTGTGCTGAAGGTCAAACATCTTGGATAGCCCTGTTCCGGTCATTGCTACATCTTTCGTGCCAGCTTCCCTGCTTCCGCATTTCATACATCCTTTTTCACTCATCGCAATCAACTCCAAGTTTAAATATCCCAGATTATTTACGATTGAGGTTAGAAAAAGTTGCATATTTAAATGTAAAAATAATCTAAATTATCTTTCTTATCTGCTACAATAGGGGGAGACGAGCTTTATTTGGAAGACTTTTTCCAATTAATGTAGAATTACTTTTTATTTTGTAGAATAACTGTCTTTTTCGTAGAATTATCCCTTATTTTTGTAGAAAAAATCTTAGATTTGTAGAATAACCTTAGAAAATTGTAGAATCCATACAAAATCATTTTAATCTCAAACTCACATCGATAAAGTAAGCGTTTACAAAAATCGAAAGCGAGGTTACTAGAATGAAGCATCCCTATTTAAACGATGATCACGAAATTTTTCGTCAGTCATTAAGAAAGTTTTTAGAAAAAGAAGCATATCCCTTCTATGAACAGTGGGAAGAAAAGCGTATGATTCCGCGGTCATTCTGGAAAAAGATGGGGGAGCAAGGCTTTCTGTGCCCGGATATTGATGAAAAGTATGGCGGCAGCGCGGTTGACTGGGGATTTTCCGTAGTCATCAATGAGGAGCTTGAACGAGTCGGATCAGGCTTAGTGGGTATTGGGCTCCACAGTGATATTGTCATTCCGTATATAACTTCTTACGGAACCGATGAACAAAAACGGCGCTGGCTGCCGAAGTGTGTAACAGGTGACATTATTACAGCAATCGCAATGACCGAGCCTGGAACCGGCTCAGATTTAGCGAACATTAAAACTACCGCCAAACTGGAAGGTGACTGCTATATCGTCAATGGCCAAAAGACCTTTATCACGAACGGAATCCAATCTGACCTGATCCTTGTTGCGGTCAAAACCAACCCACATGCAGTTCCTAAACACAAAGGAGTAAGTCTCCTCCTGATTGAGCGGGACACACCAGGATTTTCTCGAGGAAGAAAACTGAACAAGGTGGGGCTGCATTCTCAAGATACAGCTGAACTAATTTTCGAAGACTGCCGTGTACCAAAAAATAACCTGCTGGGGGAGGAAGGCAAAGGCTTTCTTTATTTAATGGAAAAACTTCAACAGGAACGTCTTCTTGTCGCAATTGGAGCACAAACGGCTGCAGAAGTGATGCTTAAGACGACGATTGACTATGTGAAAAGCAGGGAAGCCTTTGGAAAACGAGTTAGCCAATTTCAAAATACCCAGTTTAAGATCGTTGAAATGGCAACAGAAATTGAAATGGGCAGAGCCTTTTTAGATCAGTTAATCGCAGAACACATGGAAGGGAGGAATGTGGTAACGAAGGTGTCGATGGCCAAATGGAAACTGACGGACATAGCAAAACGGGTCGCTTCCGAATGCATGCAGCTCCACGGCGGTTATGGCTATATGGAAGAATACGAGATTGCGAGGAGATTCCGTGACATCCAGGTTTCTAGTATTTACGCCGGAACAAACGAAATCATGAAAACCATTATTGCCAAAAATTTAGGATTATAGGGGGAAATAATCATGCGTGAAGTAGTCATTGTAGAAGGCGTTCGTACACCGGTTGGGAGAAAAAATGGGGTTTTAAAAGATATCAGACCGGATGACCTGGCAGGTTTAACCCTAAAAGAACTCATTAACAGGGCTGGAATCAATCCAGCAATCATTGATGACGTTATTTTAGGATGTGTGACCCAAGCGGGAGAACAGGCTGGGGATATTGCACGGGTTGCTGCATTAATTGCCGGATTCCCAATCGAAGTTCCAGGAACAACAATTGACCGCCAATGCGGCTCCAGTCAGCAGGCCGTTCATTTCGCGGCACAAGCCATCCTTGCTGGAGACATGGATGTGGTCATCGCTGGCGGTGTTGAAAGTATGTCCCGAGTGCCAATGGGATCCAACTACAAGGGAGTGGAAGAGCCATTTAGCCCGGCGTTACGGTCAAAGTATGAAATGATTCACCAGGGTCTATCGGCCGAGAGGATTGCTAAAAAATATGGGTTTACCCGCGCTGAACTTGACCAATTCGCACTGGAGAGCCACCAGAAGGCCCTTAAGGCGCAAGAAGAAGGATATTTTTCGAGAGAGATTTTTCCAATTGATGTGACCCTTCCCGACGGAACAACTGTTGTTATTAAGGAGGATTCGGGTCCTAGAAAAGGAACTTCTCTTGAAGCATTAGCCGGTCTCCGTCCAGCGTTTAAAGAAGATGGGGTCATTCATGCCGGGAATTCCAGCCAAATTAGTGATGGTGCAGCCGCCTTATTACTGATGTCTCGGGAAAAAGCAGAAGAACTTGGTCTTAAACCGCGCTTCAGGGTCCACACACGTGTGGTCGTTGGCTCAGACCCCACCTTAATGCTGACAGGACCAATCCCGGCCACGCAAAAGGCGCTTGAAAAATCAGGACTTTCGATTGATGATATGGATGTATTTGAAGTCAATGAAGCCTTTGCTCCTGTACCTCTGGCATGGTTGAAGGAGACAGGTGCCGACTCTAGGAAGCTGAATCCGAACGGAGGTGCGATTGCCTTAGGCCACCCTCTAGGCGGCAGTGGTGCACGTTTAATGGTTACGATGATGCATGAGCTTGAGCGGACAGGTGGGAGATATGGATTACAAACCATGTGCGAAGGTCATGGAATGGCAAATGCAACGATAATTGAGAGGTTGTAACCGCGTTAAAATTTGGATTCGCTGATAAAACTGTAAAATCGCTGATAAACCTGAAAAAATCGCTGATAACCCTGAAAGAAACGCTGATAAAAAAATTTTCAGTTCCAAATCCTCAAAAAGTAAATAATTGGAGGCGCCTAATGAGTACAACGATTGGCAAAATCTTTGATTTAACCGTGAAAAAGTTTCCGAACAAACCGGCTATTTACGATGTGAGAAAAAATGTCCGTTATACCTATCAAGAATGGAGCGAACAAGTGACTCGGCTAGCCAATGCCCTTTTAAAAGAAGGGGTCAAAAAAGGAGACCGCGTATCCACCTTCATGTTTAATACCGAAGAATTAGGAACAGCCCTTTTTGCCTGCGCCAAAATCGGGGCGGTATTTAATCCAATTAATTTCCGATTAACGCCGGAAGAGGCTGCGTTTATTCTTTCAGATGCCACTCCAAAGGTAGTTCTTTTTGAAAAAGCTTTGGAGCCAGTAATTGAGACGATTGCAGGCCGATTTGATCACACCGCCTTTTGGTTTATCGAGGACGAAAAGCCGGACTTTTCCGCATCCTATCAAGAAAAACTGGCAGATGCTTCGACTGAGGACATTAAAATAGAGGTAGCTGAATCTGACACCTATGCGTTTATCTATACAAGCGGAACCACCGGAAGGCCGAAAGGTGTGATGCATACACACCGTAATATGGTAGACCAAAGCGTATTATGCATTGCTGCCGAAAAGCTTGAAACAAACGATGTCGGCCTTGTTACGGCACCCATGTTCCATTGTGCCGAACTCCATTGTGCTTTTATTCCAAGGGTGCATGTCGGGGCAAGTAATGTCATTTTGCATCAGTTTAATCCGAAGGCCATCCTGCCATTAATTGAACAAGAAAAAATTACGAAACTATTTGCCGCTCCAACGATGTGGAATATGCTCCTTCAAGAAGATTTAACTCGATATAATCTCTCCAGTCTGAAGCTAGGACTTTATGGCGCGGCCCCCATGGCTCCATCGCTTGTTCACGCGCTGCATGACCGCTTAGGTATCTCTCTGATTCAGGCTTACGGGATGACAGAAATGGGACCAGCTATTACCTTCTTGTCAGAGAATGATCAGCTCCGGAAAGCAGGCTCTGCCGGACAAGCCGCTTTAAGTCATGATATTCGAATCGTCCGCACAAGAGAGGATGGTCCTTCCGATCCGGATGATATCGTTCTAGTGGGAGAAACAGGCGAGATTATTGTACAGGGGCCATGTATGATGAATGGTTATTTTAATCGGGAAGATGCGACTGAAAATGCCCTGTATAAAGGCTGGTACCACTCTGGGGATATCGGTTATCTGGATGAAGAAGGATACCTATATGTCAATGACCGTGTCGACGACATGATTATAAGCGGTGGAGAAAATATTTATCCAAGAGAAGTAGAAGACTTGTTGCATGGGCATCATGATGTCTTGGACGTGGCCGTCGTGGGTCAGCCAGATGACCGCTGGGGTGAAACGGTTACTGCCTTTATTGTAAAAAAGAATCCGGCGGTTACGGAACAGGAACTGGATGAGTATTGTAAAAACAGCGACAAATTGGCTAATTATAAACGCCCTCGCAATTACGTTTTTTGTGAGACACTTCCGCGGAATGCAAGCGGTAAAATTCAAAAATTTATTTTGCGAAAACAATTAGAGCAGCTTCTAGCCCCAGATTCCAGCAAATAGGAAAGGGTTTTGACTATGCTAAAAGGGATAAAGGTGATTGATTTTACCAACTATCTGCCAGGACCATTTGCGACTCTCAGATTAGCGGAATTGGGTGCAGAAATCATCAAAGTAGAGTCGCCTGATGGAGACCCGGCCAGGAATACAGGTGTATTGAAGGAAAATACGGGTCTTGTTTTTCTCGCTAATAACAGGCAAAAGAAGAGTATTACTCTTAATCTGAAAGAGCAGGAGGACTTGGAGATAGCACTAAGCTTGATTTCCCAAGCCGATGTAGCAATAGAAAGTTTCAGACCAGGGGTAATGGAAAAACTCGGTTTGGGATATGAAACGGTTCAACAAGTGAAGCCTGAAATCATTTATTGTTCTATCTCTGGCTATGGTCAAAATGGTTCGTTCAGTAAACTTGGCAATCATGACATTAATTATATGGCACTAAGTGGAGTTCTTTCTCAGCTTAAAGATCAACAGGGCAGACCAATTCATCCTTCGATTACACTTGCAGATTACTTGGGAGGGTTTGCTGCCAATGAGCGGATCCTTGCAGGCCTTGTTTCAAGATTTAAAACAGGAGAAGGAAGCTATCATTCTATTTCAATTACCGACCAGCTGGTATCCCTGCTTGGAAATCATGTCATGGTTGAAAAAGAAACAGGTGAGAGTACCGGAATTAATGTCCTGAACGGCAGCATAATATCCTACGCAATATATGAAACCAAGGATCAGAGGTATGTTAGCTTAGGGGCCTTGGAACCAAAGTTTTGGAAGAATTTTTGTTTAGCACAAGGTCGTGAGCATTGGTTGAGTGCCCACACTTCCAAAACAGATGCTTCCAACCAGGTCTTCCAGGAGATCACCGATCTTTTTAAAAGTAAGACGTTTTATGAATGGATTGAATTCTCCCAAGTAGTGGATTGCTGTATGGCACCTGTGCTCGAGGTGGGGGAACTGAGTGAGAACCCCTACTTTAAGGAGAAGGAACTCATCTTTGCATCGTCTTGGGGAGATTATCAGGTTAAAATGCACAGTGACTTAGCGCTTCCTGCCATTGAAGCACCACCCAAGAAAGGCGAGCATAGAGCAGAGATTTTAAATAGTATTCTCATATAAAACAAGGTAAAAGCTATCGGAGAGCCCGATAGCCTTATTTTGTTTGTAGGGTCTATTGCCTGAGCGTCAGGTAAAATAGTTAGGCTGTCAATTAAAAAGGGTTACATTACCAGGCGATCGGAAAAAATAGTAATACATCAATGATGCCTCCTCTACTCTCAACATAAAAATTTACCACATAGATTTAATTTAATAGAGCGGTACCTAATTCTAAAAAGCAGTATAATAGAGACAGTATGTAAAATTGAAAGGAGATACAGCCTTGTTTGATCAAGCACTTTCCCTATTAAAAACTCACTTCGGTTACAGCTCTTTCCGAAACGGTCAGGAGCAGGCGATCCGGTCGGTCTTAACAGGCCAGAATACCATTTGTGTCATGCCGACAGGCGGTGGTAAATCGATTTGTTATCAAATTCCAGCCCTCGTCCTTCCAGGTACCACAATCGTCATATCCCCATTAATTTCCTTAATGAAGGATCAAGTTGATACCCTCATCCAAGCAGGAATCCCAGCCACATTTATTAATAGCTCGTTAAGTTATTCCGAAGCCAATTCGAGAATCAACGAGGCCAAACAGGGGAAGTACAAGCTTTTGTACATAGCGCCGGAAAGATTGGAATCCTATGAATTTAGCGAGGACCTAAGACAGATGGACATCCCATTAGTGGCGGTGGATGAAGCCCACTGTATCTCTCAATGGGGACACGATTTCCGACCAAGCTATCGTCATATTCGGCAGATGGTTGCTAACCTGCCTCAAAAACCAGTTGTACTCGCCCTTACAGCAACCGCAACACCAAGGGTTCGGGAAGATATTTGTGATTCTCTCGAAATAGATCAAGCGAATACGATCATCACCGGATTTGAACGAGTTAACTTATCTTTTTCTGTTATCAAGGGTCAGGACCGTCTTAAGTATCTTCTTGATTACTTAAAAAAGAATCAGCAAGAATCCGGGATTATTTATGCGGCTACACGGAAAAATGTTGATCAGCTATATGAAAGACTGCGTAAGGAACAAATCAATGTTGCCCGCTATCATGCCGGGATGGGTGATGCAGACCGAGCACGGGAACAGGAAAGATTTTTAGAAGATAAAGCATCCGTGATGGTAGCTACCTCAGCGTTTGGCATGGGGATTGATAAATCCAATATCCGCTATGTAGTTCACTTTCAGATGCCGAAGAATATGGAGAGCTATTATCAAGAAGCAGGCCGTGCCGGCCGGGATGGGTTAGACAGTCAATGTATTTTGTTGTATTCTCCGCAGGATGTCCAAGTTCAGCGTTTCTTAATTGATCAATCAAGTGATCGAAACAGGATGACTCAAGAACTAGAAAAACTGCAGCAAATGGCGGATTATTGTCATACCGAGAACTGTCTGCAGGAATTTATTTTAAAATATTTTGGTGAAACAGAAACGGAAAGCTGCGGAAGATGCGGGAACTGTTTGGATTCAAGGTCCAGAATTGATGTAACCAAAGAGGCACAAATGGTGCTGTCGTGCGTGATTCGAATGGGGCAGCGTTTTGGGAAAAACTTAACTGCCCAAGTTCTAACGGGTTCTAAAAATAAAAAAGTTACTGAGCTGGGTTTTGATAGGTTAAGTACGTATGGAATCATGAAAAATCAGGGTGCTAAAGAAGTGGGGGATTTTATCGAATTCCTGATTTCACAAGAATTAATTGCGATTGAGCAAGGACAATATCCGACCATCTTTGTCGCTGCAAAAGGTAAGGAGGTCCTCTTAGGCAGCCAGCAGGTCTACCGAAGAGAAGCTGTTCAGGTCAAAGAAGTTTCGAAAAACGATCCGCTATTTGAATACTTGAGAGAAGTACGCAAGCGAATTGCTGAAACGGAAAATGTACCGCCTTTCGTCATCTTTTCGGATGCGGCACTTAAAGATATGTGTGCCAAACAGCCAAAAACCAACGAGGAATTTTTGCAGGTGAGCGGAGTAGGGGAGCACAAGCTGCAAAAGTATGGTCTGGAATTTATTCAAGCTATTCGTAAGTTTCTTGAGGAGAATCCAGAGTATCAAAGTGAAGAAGTACCAGCATCGAATCCACCGAAAAAATCGGCCAAAAGGGCGGTTCGTGATTCTCATTTAGAAACGTATAGCTTATATAATGAGAATCTGTCTTTAAATGAAATTGCTGAAAAGAGGGACTTATCTCTCAAAACGGTTGAGGAACATATCATCCAATGTGCACAGCAGGGGATGGAGGTGGAATTTACGGAACTCATTCCTGGGGAATATCTGCCATTACTAGAGCAGGCTGTGGAAGCAGCAGGAAGAAGCCGCTTAAAACCGATTAAGGAACTTCTGCCTGAAGAAGTCAGTTACTTTATGATTAAAGCATATCTTTATTTTTTAAGTAAAAAATAATCTTGTTTATACTATGAACGGTGTGCTACAGCAGTTATGAGTGGTTTATAACCGCTGATGAGCAAGAGTTGAAGGTGCTACGACAGATAAGAGAGGTTCATAACTGCTGAAGAGCAAGAGTTGAAGGTGCTACGACAGATAAGGGAGGTTCATAACTGCTGAAAAGCAAGAGCTGAGGGTGCTACGACAGATAAGAGCGGTTTATAACTGCTGAAAAGCAAGAGCTGAAGGTGCTACGACAGATAAGAGAGGTTCATAACCGCTGAAGAGCAAGAGCTGAAGGTGCTACGACAGATAAGAGCGGTTCATAACTGTTGAAAAGCAAGAGCTGAAGGTGCTACGACAGATAAGAGCGGTTTATAACCGCTGAAGAGCAAGAGTTGGAGGTGCTACGACAGATAAGAGAGGTTCATAACTGCTAAAAAGCAAGAGCTGAAGGTGCCACGACAGATAAGAGAGGTTCATAACTGCTGAAAAGCAAGAGCTGAGGGTGCTACGACAGATAAGAGAGGTTCATAACTGCTGAAGAGCAAGAGTTGAAGGTGCTACGACAGATAAGAGAGGTTCATAACTGCTGAAAAGCAAGAGTTGAAGGTGCTACGACAGATAAAAGAGGTTCATAACTGCTGAAGAGCAAGAGCTGAAGGTGCTACGACAGATAAGAGAGGTTCATAACTGCTAAAGAGCAAGAGATGGAGATCCTACGGCAGTTATGGAGAAACCTCGCCATCTCTTTGAACTGCGGCGAGGTTTTTATCATTAATAATTGTCGAAATCCTTAAGTTATTGTAGATATTTCCCTGGAAATTTGTCGATAAAAAGGGAGATTTCCTTAGTGCGCCTGCTCTTTATCGTACTCTTCTAAAAATGGTTTATTAGCATAGTAATACATCATCGCCATGAAAACCGCACCGCCAATTAAGTTACCAATCGTTACCGGAACCAAATTATGGACGACACCTGCCCAAGAGATCGTTCCTGGATGATTTAAAACCAAAGCAATTGCGAAGGTACACATATTAGCAATACTGTGTTCATATCCAGAAAGAAAGAAGCAAAATACAAACAACATCATTGCAAACATTTTTGGGCCATCCCCTTTTAACCCCATTGGAAGGAAAAAGGCCATACAAACGAGCCAGTTACAAAGAATAGCCCGGAAAAATAATTGAGTTGTTGGAACCTGCATTTTGATTTCCACAACATGAAGTAAAAAACTGTTCACGGACGAATCAGCAAAAAGTCCGGTAGTAAAGATAATAAAGGCGAACACCAATGCTCCTAAAATATTTCCAATATAACTGCAAATCCATAATTTTATGACATCTAGCCACGCCATTTTTTTCCTAAGGGCTGCATAGGTGTAGTAAAATGTATTACCGGTAAACAAATCACCACCGCCATAGGCGATTAAAATGATTGCTGCCCCAAAAGTAAGTGCTGCCATAGGATAGGCGAATGGAGAATGTTCAAGATAGAAAAAATTCCCCGTTTTAAAGGCGACAATGACACCAAAGCCAATAAACATACTCGCAAGCATGGCCCTTAGTAGATAGCGAAGGATACTTTGCTTAAAAATCTTAATCTTTTTTAAAGCGAGCTTTTCTGCCTCGCTTAAAGGTTGCATTTCCAAGTTGAATTCCCACCATTCTAACGTTTAATATTATTTGTATATTGTAAACTAAAATAGGCATGGTATGTATCTTTTTGGAGAGTTTTCCTAGAATATACACAATTACCATAACATAAACTTTTGTAATAGTTATAACAACCCATTTTTCTAGTAATAAGCTATAATAAAAAGGTTTTGAAGACTGATTTTTAAGGAGTATGTATGTTAACTAGAAAAAAGATAACCCCAAAATATGATCCATGGGAAGCTTACTTAGATATTGAGGAGTATGGAAAGCCGCTGCTTTCAAATATTGAATTCACCACAACAACACTATGTAATATGCGCTGTGAACACTGTGCGGTCGGTTATACATTGCAGACAAAGGATCCGCATGCATTGCCGCTTGAACTGCTATTAAAGAGATTAGACGAAATTCCAACATTGCGCTCTTTAAGTATTACAGGGGGAGAACCGATGCTATCGTTATCCTCTGTAAAAAATTATGTTGTTCCGCTTTTAAAGTACGCCCATGACCGTGGTGTAAGAACACAAATCAATTCGAATTTAACCCTTGATTTAGGTCGTTATGAGCTAATTGTTCCTTATTTAGATGTCTTACATATTTCACATAACTGGGGTACAGTCGAAGATTTCGCTCAGGGCGGTTTTGCGAGAATGGAAAAAAAGCCTGATAGTAAACAACGGGAAGCCTATTTTACAAGAATGATAGAAAATAGCCGTGAACTGGTGAAGTCAGGAATAATAGTTTCTGCTGAAACCATGTTAAACAAGCGGACACTTCCACATTTAGAAAAGATTCACCGTCAAATAGTCGATGAGATGTTATGTCAGCGGCATGAGATCCATCCCATGTACCCGAGCGATTTTGCCAGCGACCTTGAAACCTTATCACTTAGAGAGTTAAGAGAGGCTATCCATCATTTATTGGATATTCGTGATGAGAAGATCTGGATGTTGTTTGGAACACTGCCCTTTTATGCTTGCAGTACTAATGAAGAAGATTTAGTCCTTTTAAAACGATTATATAATAGTAAAAATGTTACCGTCAGAAACGATCCAGATGGCCGTTCTCGTTTGAATGTGAACATCTTTAATGGTGACATCATTGTAACGGATTTTGGTGATACACCAGCACTAGGAAACATTCAAACAACCAATTTGTTACATGCATACCACAATTGGCAATCCTCTAAACTAGCAAAAGAATTAAGTTGTCATTGCCCAGCTGCAGCTTGCTTAGGTCCCAATATTTTAGTGAAAAATAGTTATTATCAAGATATGGATTTTTCAACTCTAAAGGCAAATGTGGTAAAATCCTAATAAATTTATAAGGTTAACCAGTTTCCTGGTTGACCTTTTCTTTATGGTATAAGATAGAAATTCTCATTCTCTTTTGTAAAGGATGATAAAATCAAGATTAAGAAAGTGATTTAGGATGGAGAGTGCCATTGACTTGAAGATATTAACAGTTGAAGATTTAGTTCGGAAATTTTCCTTGGAGGTACTGGCCGGGGAAAATCAATTACAAAAAACCATTACACAAGCTCGATCTCATCGTCCGGGTTTAGAATTCGTTGGCCACTTTGATTTTTTTCCGACTGAACGTGTTCAAATCCTTGGAAGAAAGGAAATTACCTATTTGCATAAGTTAAGCATTGAGGAGCGTCAGATACGAATAGGGAATATCGTTAAATACCACCCTCCATGCTTTATCGTTACAGCGGGACAAGAAGGTCTAACCTATTTAACCCAATATTGTCATGAAGAGGGGATCCCGTTGTTATGTAAGTTAGAACCACAAACGACTTCTGAATTTATTATGAAGCTTGATGCTTATATGGTAAAAAAGTTAGCACCAGAAATCGCCGTCCACGGGGTTTGTATCAATGTATATGGAATGGGCATTTTACTTCGAGGTAAATCAGGTATCGGCAAAAGTGAAATTGCCCATACAATGATTGGCAGAGGTCATAGGCTGGTGGCTGACGATATTGTTGTCTTAAAAAAACTTAGTCCAAGAACCATTCTCGCCACACATGACGGAAAAACGAAGGAATTTCTTGCTCTTAGAAGTGTAGGCCTATTGAATGTCGTCCGTTTATATGGAAGGAAAGCTTTTCAGGATGAGACGAGAATCGCGCTCGATATTGAGCTAACCAAATGGCAAAAAAATTCCCTTCATAATGAATTAGATCTCGAATCTAGATTTACGGAATATATGGGCGTTCGAATCCCTCATATTGAGATTCAGCTCCAACCTGGCCGTGATGTTGCAGGCTTGATTGAAGCCGCAGCCAATAACTGGCTTCTTAAGCAGGAAGGATACAGTGCTGCAGAGGAGTTTATGAGACGACTGGAATCTGATTTCAGCTTGTAAAAACAAGGAAGGCAAAATCCTTAATTCCTTTTTTTTCAGAAATCTGTATTTCTAGTGGTGGGCCAAGCCACCATCATGTATAAACTTAGTGGTGCAGGGCATGGGACAGAGCATTTTTGGCATAAAAATGTCCTGGATATTGTAAGCGACTTTTTCGATAAACATTTAAAATAATAAAAGTTTGTTTGAAGAGACATTAATTTGTCTCTTTTTTTTTTGCAGTTTGGAACAATAAAAGGAAGAGGAGGGAAATGAATGGATCATATTCAAGTATTTTTACGAAGCAAGAATTGGCTGGATACCGATTTAGACTCAAGGTATATTAATGTTAATCACCCCTATGCGATCCTTGTTTCGGAGGATGAAGGGCAAATTACCTTAAGAGGAAATTCTGGAATCGACAATGGCCAGAATGGTGAAGAGATTTTTACTTTCACCTCTTTGTATGAGCTCCAGGAATGGTTTGAAAATAATATTGGAGAGTAGAGACGGGGTAGTTTCACCCGTCTTTTTGCTGAATTAGGGGCATTTTTTTTTTAATTATTCATTTATAGATAAAGAAAAAAATATTTTGTTTACCTACTAAACAAAATATTTTTTCAAAATAAATGTTGAAATAAAAAAATTTTTTTCGTATAATCAATTTTGTTGGAAGTGCTTTCATCGCATTTCTGCAAAAATAGAATAAAACCTAGAGGGGTGGCAGTTTAATGAATGCCTATTTATTACTAGTTACACTGGTCTCAATTGTTATAGTTATTTTAGGAGTTTCATTGTTTAAGTGGCATGCGTTTATTAGTTTAACAGTTGCAGGATTATTCTTGGCAATTATGTCGGGATTAGGTTTAGATAAGATTGTAGCCGCTTACGAAACAGGAGTTGGCGGTACGTTAGGGCACTTAGTCGGTATCTTGGCTTTGGGGACTATTTTAGGAAAGATGTTGTCTGAATCAGGCGCAGGTTTGCAGATTGCAAATTTCTTTATCAAAGTATTTGGTGAGAAGAAACTGCCTTGGGCCATGTTTTTATCAGGGTTTGTCATTGGGATCCCTGTTTTCTTTGAAGTTGGAATTTTAATTTTATTACCGCTTGTAATCTCCATTCAAAAAGCATCAAAGCAAAATATCTTATTAATTGGTTTACCAGCGATTGCAGGCTTGTCAATTGTTCACGGACTCGTTCCTCCACATCCAGGTGCAATTGCTGCGATTGGACTTTATGGGGCTAATCTCGGTAAAGTATTACTTTATTCTTTAATTATTGCAATTCCGGCCGGCATTATTGGCGGACCACTATTTGCGAAATTTATCAATAAACGTGTAATTCCGGTTGGAGAACCTGAATTAGTTCGGATTGATGACCAAATGAATAAAAAGTCATTGCCAAGTGTAGGAATTTCTTTTCTAACGATCTTAATGCCTGTTATTTTAATGGTCTTAGGAACAGCAGCACCCTACTTACCAGTATCAGCTGGATTTGAAAAGTTTTTAGTGTTTATTGGAAGTCCAATTATTGCTTTATTAATCTCTTGTTTCCTTGCTTTTTATTTCCTAGGCTTTCGCCAGGGAATCGATAAAAATAAGATACAGAAATTCACAGAAGAATGTATTCTCCCAGTAGGATCGATTGTGTTAATTATCGGTGCCGGTGGTGGATTTAAGCAGATTCTGATTGAAAGTGGAGTAGCAAAGGTTATTGCCTCTATGTCTGAAGGAATGTCATTATCTCCTCTTGTATTAGCATTTTTGATTGCTGGATTAATTCGAATTGCAACTGGCTCAGCTACCGTTTCTTTAACAACGGCAGCGGGAATCGTTGCCCCAATTGTAGCTAACATGTCAGGTGTTAACTTAGAATTACTTGTTATCGCTACAGGAGCAGGTTCGTTAATGTTCTCTCATGTTAACGATGCCGGTTTCTGGATGGTGAAAGAGTATTTGGGTCTTTCCATTCAAGAAACATTTAAAACATGGACTGTCCTGGAAACGTTATTATCCTTCATTGCATTCGCAGGTGCACTTATTCTTAATATTTTCGTATAAAATGAAGAAAGAGGATGGCCTTAGGTCATCCTCTTTCAATATGAATGAAAAAACTAAATTCTTGTATCGGATATCGCTTCTCTTACTTTTCCTAGTGATTGTTTTGCCTTTTCTTTATTAAGGATCATTATATTTACATAGAGCGCGTCAATGAGGCTTAGTTGGGCAATTCTGGATGAGAGTGCTTCGGAACGGTATTCTGTTTCTTCTGAACTAGTAAAAAGTGCTACATCCGAATACTGGCAAATTGGCGATTTTGGAAAACTTGTGATGCCAATTGTTTTTGCCCCATTTTTTTTAGCCGTCTTTAATACATTGAGAGTGTCTTTATTTGTGCCAGAGTGGGAGATCACCACAGCAACGTCATTTTCTCCTAATTGTGAAGCAGACATCAGTTGGAAATGGGTATCAATAAATGCAAACGCTTTAATTCCGGTGCGCACAAATTTATGAAAAGCGTCCATTGCTACCACATTAGATCCACCGGTACCGTAAAATTCAACCCGTTTGGCCTTCATTAGCAGACCAACTGCTTTTTGAATAGAAGTTTCATCAAGGATTTGTAAGGTGTTTTCTAACGTTCTGATATTTGAATGGAAAATCTTATCGGCCACCGTTTTTTCATTATCGTTTTCATTTATTTCCTCATGAATCTGCTGAATGGGTTCAATGATTTCAGATGCAAGAGCAATTTTCATGGCTTGATAACCCTTAAAGCCAATTCGCTTGCAAAAGCGGAATACAGTAGCATCAGCCACTTGCAAATCCTCGGCAACTTCATTGATGGTATTATGAATAATTTTATCAGGATTTTCCAAGATATAATCTGCAACTTTTTTTTCTTTTTCACTAAGCCGAGCATAATAAGATCGTATCTTTCCCAGACAGTTTTGAACCATAACTTGTTTTCCTCTCTATAAAAAAAATCGTATCTTTAGTATAGCATGAAATTTTCTGAAAAAATATTTTTTCAGGTAATATTTGATTTAAGAAATAAATTTTCATATAATGTAATTATCAAGAAAAATTTATTTCGGAGGTTTTACTCATGGAAATTGGATTAATAGGATTAGGAAAAATGGGTTATAATCTTGCACTTAATATAATGGAAAATAATCATCGAGTAGTCGCGTTTGACGTAAATAAGGAAGCTGTAAAAAAACTAAGCGAAGATGGAGCGATTGGTGTGGAGTCTATTTCTGCACTTGTTAATCAGCTTTCCTCTCCAAGAATCATATGGATAATGGTTCCTTCTGGGCCCATCACTGAACAAGTGGTTGAGGAGCTTAAGGGCGTGCTGGCAGAAGGTGATATAGTTATTGATGGTGGAAATTCACACTATAAGGACTCTATCCGAAGGGGAACAGAACTTGGTGATAAGGGCATCCATTTCTTTGACGCTGGTACGAGCGGCGGTATGGCAGGCGCTAGGGAAGGTGCCTGTATGATGATAGGCGGGAATAAAGAGATCTTTAGCACAATTGAGCCGGTTATTCGTGATATTAATGTAGAAAATGGCTATTTGTATGCAGGAAAGAGCGGCAGTGGCCATTTCTTGAAAATGATTCATAATGGAATAGAGTATGGAATGATGCAGGCAATAGCAGAAGGGTTTGAAGTTTTGGAAAAAAGTGATTTTGACTTTGATTATGAAAAGGTTGCGCGCGTTTGGAATAATGGTTCCGTCATCCGCTCTTGGCTGATGGAACTAACAGAAAACGCCTTTTCAAAAGATCCGAAACTCGATTCTATTAAAGGGGTTATGCATTCTTCTGGTGAAGGAAAATGGACAATTGAGACAGCGCTTGAACTTCAAGCTGCAATGCCGGTAACTGCATTGTCATTAATGATGCGATATCGCTCATTAGAGGAAGATACGTTTACCGGTAAAGTTGTCGCCGCATTAAGAAATGAATTTGGCGGCCATGCCGTTGAAAAGAACTAAAAGGGTAATAAAGAAGCATCCGATATTAAGCCGGATGCTTTCTTTTTTTTAGGAAGTATAAACTTTGAAAATTGGCCAGCTCCAGCGCCCTAGCGGCTAGTTTCCTTGGCTATGCCGCTGACCAAGGCGCTTGCGCTTTTCTAATTTACTTTATCCATTTCTCTTGAAAACTTGTAATTGGGCCATATTCATTTTCTAAAACACGAGAGACACGGATATAGATTGGGGTTAGGTCATTATAAATTTCTACATTACTTTCAATTGGCTGATGGGTATGGGTTGAGCCTACTAATTCAGACATAATGGAAAAGTCCTCGATTTCCCCCAATGCATACATACCTAGAACGACAGCACCAAGACATGAACTTTCAAAGCTTTCTGGGACAACAACCTCTTGATTGAAAATATCAGCCATCATCTGCCGCCATAATTCAGACCGGGCAAAACCTCCAGTTGCTTGAATTTTGGTGGGAACGCCAATAATCTCCTGAAGTGCAAGTAAGACAGAATATAAATTTAAAATGACACCTTCTAGTACCGCGCGAATCATATGTTCCTTTTTGTGATGAAGTCCAAGACCGAAAAAGGACCCTCTTGCATGGGCATTCCAAAGTGGTGCACGTTCCCCTGCCAAATAAGGGTGAAAAATAAGACCGTCAGCACCTGGAGCAACCCGGGAGGCAATTTTGGTTAATACTTCATAGGGGTCAATGCCCAACCGTTTCGCTGTTTCTACTTCGCTTGAAGCAAGCTGGTCACGCACCCACCTGAAGGTCATGCCGCCGTTGTTAACCGGACCGCCAACAACCCAATGATTCTCTGTCAGAGCATAGCAAAAAATTCTTCCTTTTGGATCTGTAACCGGTCGATCCGTTACCGTCCGGATGGCCCCGCTTGTTCCAATCGTAACAGCAACGACGCCAGGGTCGATCGCATTCACACCTAAATTGGAAAGAACTCCATCGCTTGCGCCAACTATAAAAGGAGTTTCAGCAGGCAAGCCCAACTCTGTGGCAAATGGCTGTTTTAAGCCTGTTAAATAATAGGTAGTCGGGACAGGCTCAGCTAGTTTATCACGGCTAATTCCTGCTACCTCTAAGGCTTCCGCATCCCAAGCAAGCTGCTCAAGGTTAAACATTCCAGTTGCTGATGCAATCGAATAGTCGATGACATATTTGCCAAATAGCTTGTAGAATACATACTCCTTTATCCCGATAAATTTACTGGTCTGATTAAAGAGTTCAGGCTTGTCGTGGCGCATCCAAGTAATTTTACAAAGTGGTGACATTGGGTGAACTGGGGTTCCAGTCCTTCGATAGATTGCAAGTCCATTAAGATCGTTTTTAATCGTTTCAGCCCAGGCAGTTGCCCGGCTGTCTGCCCATGTTATACAGCGGGTAAGCGGTTTATTTTCACCACTCATGGCAATGATACTATGCATGGCAGAACTAAAAGAGACAAGTTTAATTTTTTTTGAATCGATTTCCCCTTTGCTGATCGCGACTTTGATTGTTTCCACTACTGCTCGGAAAATTTCATCTGGGTCTTGCTCAGCAACCGAGGGGGTTGGGCTATAGAGTGGGTATTCCACATGGTGCATACTTATGACAGTCCCTTTATCTTTATAAAGAACTGCCTTTGTACTAGTTGTTCCGATATCAACGCCAAGATAGTAAGATATGTTATCCATTAGACAATCTCCTTCATTATTAAATAGAAACTTTTGACTGAAAAAATGCCTCTAAATAATAAAAATATGAAAAAATTTTTCCTATAACGTAATTGTACCTGAAATAATTATTGATTT
Source organism: Neobacillus drentensis (assembly GCF_021560175.1). Taxonomy (GTDB): domain Bacteria; phylum Bacillota; class Bacilli; order Bacillales; family Cytobacillaceae; genus Neobacillus; species Neobacillus drentensis_A. The sequence goes on from NZ_CP091110.1 coordinate 933,044, forward strand.
AAAACCTTTTTTCTTATTTAAGATGGTTTTAAACCTATGGAAATAGTATAGGTAAATACTTTAAAGACCAACCATATCTCATTTTTTGTTAAAAAGGAACTTTATATGTAGTATTATGGAAAAACAAGTATAACCGGGGGAATTTATACCTTTAAGTGCTGCTTGTTTTTTTGAGTTATTGCTTCCAATCCTTCTTTTGTTTTAAACTAGATATTAAATGTTGAAATATGTGGTGAATGAATAGATGGAGAAAATGGTGGTTGAACAGACTTATGAAATTATGGAAGTATGCCTGCTTGCAGGGAAAATTATGCTTCAAAGCGGTGGGGAAACTTATAGGGTTGAAGACACTATGATGCGGATAGCCGCTTCCTTTGGTATTGAAAAGTCTCACAGTTATGTTACTCCAACGGGGATTATTTTCTCAGCGGAGGGGTCAGAGCCCACAAAAACAAAACTGATCCGAATATCAGAGCGGTCAACAGATTTAAAAAAGGTTGCCATGGTGAATAGTATTTCGCGTAGTATTAGCAGCGGAGAATTGGATTTAGAGGCAGCCTTGCACAAATTAAAGGACATCGAAGAGCTAAATGTCACTTTTCCTTTTGCCTACCAGGCAGCCGCTGCATCGCTTGCCAGTGGTTGTTTTATGATAATGTTTAACGGAGGATGGAATGATTTTATCCCCGCAATGATTTCTGGCGGGGCAGGGTATATAAGTTTTATTGCCTTTCATCGTTTTGTGCCAATTAAGTTCTTTTCAGAGTTTTTAGCTTCATTCGTAATCGGATTACTTTCATTATTATTTGTTAGAACCGGTGTGGGGCATAAATTAGACACGATTATCATTGGTTCAGTCATGACGCTGGTGCCCGGGCTGTTAGTTACCAATGCCATTCGGGATCTAATGGCTGGACATTTGGTATCAGGTCTGTCAAAAGGGGCTGAAGCTTTTTTGACGGCGTTTGCGATTGGGGCCGGTATTGCGTTTGTATTATCATTTTTATAGCCTGGAGGTAAACGAGGATGACCATCTTTTCACAAGCTATAACCAGTTTTCTTGCGACAGCAGCGTTTGGGATCCTGTTTAATGCACCAAAGGAATCCTTACTAAAATGCGGTCTAATAGGAATGGGTGGATGGTTAATTTATTTTCTTCTTGTGGAATATTCACAGGATCCGATCGTGGCAACATTAGCTGCAACGATTTTTATTGCGCTCCTCAGCCAAGAGATGGCGAAAATTTATAAGATGCCCGTGATCATTTTTAGTGTTGCCGGTATTATTCCATTAGTTCCCGGCGGGCTAGCGTATGACGCGATGAGAAATATTGTTGAAAATAATTATAATGATGCGATTGCACTCGCTGCAAAAGTCCTAATGTTGTCAGGTTCAATTGCTTTTGGTTTAGTCTTTTCAGAAGTCATTAATCAGATTGCAAAAAAAATGAAACAAGTTAGAATAAAATCAAAAAATCTCCTTTAAGAAAGGGGATTTTTTTAAGGTTAAATTAAGAAAAGGCAAATATAATAATAGCTGGTAATAATTTTCCTTTATCCAAAAAGTAAAATTTGGTATGGTTATATAATAGTAACTTACTAGTTTATCAAGATCAGCAAAGAATTTAACAAGGAATGGTTTATCTGCATATGAAAAAATTTCTAATTATCATTGGGATTCTCTTACTGTCCGCTGTTGGTGTAAGGACGATATATGCGGTCGTATCTGAGAGGCAAGCAGCTGCAAAGGTTTGGGAAGCGGTTCCTCTAAATGTACGGGAAGTGGAACTTCAGGCGAAGGAAGCTCCCAAATTACCAGATAGTATCATATTGGATGTGCCATTAATTGAGCAAATGGATGCACCATTGCTTTATAACGGCTGTGAGGTGACCAGCCTTGCGATGATTCTAAATTATGCTGGTATAACGGTAACAAAGAATGAGTTAGCTGAAGACATTAAAACAGTCCCGTTCACCTATAGTAATGGCAAAAAAGGAAATCCTAATATCGGATTTGTCGGAGATATGGCTCATGGACCTGGACTCGGAGTTTACAATGGACCTGTATTCGAATTAACGCAGAAATATGCAGGAGACAGAGCTGTAAATCTAACAGGTAAACCATTTTCTGAGATTTTAAAAGAGGTAGGACAAGGGCATCCTGTTTGGATTATTACCACGTCAAGCTTTGCACCAATCTCTGTTTTTCAAACTTGGGATACACCCCAGGGGAAAGTTAAAATTACTTTTAGCGAACATAGTGTAGCTGTAACTGGATATGATGAAAATTTTATTTATATAAATAATCCATACGGTGGAAAGAATATGAAATTAAATCGTGAGAACTTCATAAAAGCTTGGGAACAAATGGGGAAGCAAGCGATCGTTATAAAAAATTAATAAAGAGTCCTGTATTTTTGTGTACAGGGCTCTTTATTATCGATGAAATTGGACGAAGGCAGAGGGAATATCCCTCTGCCTTCTTTTTTAAAAAAGATTCATTTAGTTAGAACCTATTGTAACTTGTGAATGGGTGTGGTAATTAATATCAGCCATTGCAAGGTAAAAATTCAATTTATTGTAATTGTTAATAAAAACAAGTTTGCCGCGGTTATTCTTCCACCTGATGGTTTTATACCTAAACGATGTAAGCCCTACCTCTCTTACATCCTAACGGCTCCGAAGCCGATCCAGTGTGAATAAGTTTTTATCTTAAAACATAAGCAGAATGCCAGAAAAAAATTCTTACATTGCATTATCTTCTCTATTACAAGTTACTGTTTATTTGTGAGGCACAAAAACTAATATTACACTATATTTTCTCCTATGTCAATATTTTTCAAGCTTCAATTAAGAATATCGTATATATCATACATAGGTCAGAAATTTGTTCGTTCGGAAAAGCACGGCGAAAAAATAAAAAGTTAGTTCTTTTTATTTTTTGATATATATATAATGATTTTCTGAAATAACGTATTAAGTGTGTAAAACAGTTGAAGATAGTAAAAAACAAGTGAAAATAGTGTGTTCTTTTGGGAATTAATGCCTTGGAACTATTTTGAAATAATTTATTTTTTAAAAATTTATTGCTTTTTCTGAAAAATGATATTATTATAGCCAATATAAGTTTTAAATATTTTTTCAGAAATTTCCGAAATCGACCCAAGGGGGGTTATATAATGAATTTATTTAGAAAGAAATCAATACAAGAGCTTATTAAAGAAGTTGGTCAAAGGGATGTAACCTTAAAGAAAGAGTTAGGAGCATTTGATTTATCAATGCTTGGAATTGGTGCCATTATTGGAACGGGTATATTTGTGCTAACAGGAGTAGCTGCTGCCGAACATGCAGGTCCTGCCTTAATCCTTTCCTTTATCATATCTGGGTTAGCCTGTGTATTTGCAGCTTTATGTTATGCTGAGTTCGCTTCAACAGTCCCGGTTTCTGGAAGTGCTTATACTTACAGCTACGCTACCTTTGGTGAGATCATCGCATGGATTTTAGGCTGGGATTTAATTCTCGAATATGGGCTTGCATCATCAGCAGTAGCCAGTGGTTGGTCAGGCTATTTCCAAGGCTTATTAGCAGGGTTTGGAATTCATTTTCCTAAAGCAATCACTAGTGCTTATAATCCTGCAAATGGAACGTTTATTGATGTTCCAGCTATCTTAATTGTATTCATTATCACAATGTTACTAACACAAGGTGTAAAAAAATCTACCCGATTAAATACGATTATGGTTCTTATCAAACTGGCAGTTGTCGTATTATTTATTGTGGTTGGAGTATGGTATGTTAAACCAGGTAATTGGACTCCGTTTATGCCGTTTGGATTCTCTGGTGTGACGACGGGTGCAGCTACAGTCTTTTTTGCTTATATTGGTTTTGACGCTGTTGCTACAGCCGCCGAAGAAGTGAAAAATCCGCAAAAAAATATGCCGATTGGCATTATTGCATCACTATTAGTTTGTACGGTTTTATATATTCTTGTATCTGGTATCTTAACAGGGATTGTTCCTTATCAACAGCTAGATGTTAAAAACCCAGTAGCGTTTGCTCTTAACTACATTCACCAGGATTGGGTAGCAGGATTCATTTCGGTAGGAGCTATTGCCGGTATCACGACAGTATTATTAGTTATGATTTATGGACAAACACGTTTATTCTATGCAATCAGCCGTGATGGCTTACTGCCTAAGGTATTTTCTAAAGTAGATAAAAAGAAGCAAACACCAATGGTGAACTCTTGGATCACTTGTTTATTGGTATCAATCTTTGCAGGGTTAGTTCCATTAGGAAAGCTTGCAGAATTGGTAAATATCGGAACACTATTTGCCTTTATGACTGTATCTGTTGGAATCTTATATCTACGTAAAAACAAGCAGGCACCAAAAACAGGTTTCCGTGTACCGTTTGTACCCTATATTCCGATTCTTGCTTTCTTATTCTGTGGCTATTTAGCTCTTCAGCTTCCAGCCATATCATGGATTAGTTTCGCTATTTGGCTAGTGCTCGGATTGTTTGTTTATTTTGGTTATGGACGCAGGCATTCAACGCTAAATTATAAAGCTGACCGAATCAAGAACGTCAGCTAATCAACTCGGAAAAAGAACTTGCTTTTGGCAAGTTCTTTTTTTTGATTGAATTAACTCGAAAAATGTCGAAAATACACGATTTGATAAAAAAAATGTCATTTTAATTCTTAAAAAAATGGTAGAATAGGAATGGGCTTGAATAACTACTTTTTTAATACAAGTGAATTAGGGAGAAACGAATATGAAAGAGGGAAACAGAAATCCCAAGTTATTTATTGAAGAGAGAAAGGCTATTATTTTATTTTTATGGTTGTTTTATATCGTATATTATTCATTTGAGATTTTTTATTACTTAAGTAAATCGACAATATATAAAGAAAAAGATTTAATATCCACTAGTATGGTAAGCCTAGGTTTATTTTTAGTTGTTTTAATCTTTGGAGTCTATTTTATTAAAAAGGGTAATCCTTTTATTGTTAAGTATATATACATTTACAGTTACTTAGGAATTGATTTAGTTGATACATTACTGACGTATTGGGGTAAAGATATTCCATATACATCTGGGAATATTGTAGAGGTATTATTTTTCTTATATAGCCCGATTTTTGTAAATAAGCGGTTCTTTTGGTTAGTGTCATTGGGGCTTATCGGTAAAGAAGTAATTTTAGGCTTAATTTTACAAAGTATGAATGTATTAATGCCAATAGTTATTTATATTATCCTTTCCTTAATTGCTTATACTGTACTAATTCGGTTTAATTCTTATATCAAATCTATAACTGCTGTTTATGAAGAATTACGTCATAAAGAGAAGTTAGCCGTTATTGGTCAAATGGCTGCAGGGATAGGTCACGAAATTCGTAATCCTTTATCATCCTTAAAAGGCTTTGCTCAATTACAGCATGAGCGCAGTCCGAATTCAAATGAGTTCTATCCTATCATGATTCAAGAAATTGATAGGATTAATTCAATTGTTAATGATTTAATGTATCTAGGTAAACCAAAAGAAATAAATTTTGAAAAAGCGCGGATTGAAGAAATTATTGCTTATACTCTTTCAATTACTCAACAACAGGCCGAGATGCAGGGAGTTAAGATTGAGACGTTTATGGAAGGTCCTTTACCACCGATTGAATGTGATGGAAAACAATTGAAGCAAGTGTTTCTTAATTTAATAAAGAATGCAATTGAATCCATGGTTGATGGTGGTAGGATTAAGATAAATGTTAAAACTGTCTCCTCTAAAAAAATGTATATCTCCATCCAGGATGAGGGGTGTGGAATAGAGGATAGTAACATCTTAAATTTAGGAGAACCTTTCTTTACCACAAAAAAGGATGGAACAGGACTTGGGTTAATGGTTACAAATCAAATCATTAAGGATCATAATGGAAAGTTGAAAATTGAGAGTGTAATTGGAGAAGGTACAGAAGTAAAAGTTTCTCTACCGATAATGCAGAAAAATCAAATCAAGAAATAGTTCTATAATTCTACAAAAAATTGCACAATAAAGTATGCTATGCGTTTTTTCTATGTTATATAATGTAGAGTAATAGGGTATGCTAATTTATTTTAGGGAATTATGACATTATCGATTAAAAGTATCTCTACAAATTTTTTAGTAGTGTGTCATGCGCACTTGGAGGATTATATGTTACCACATGAAGAACAACGTACCGTTAAATGGTTTCTAATATTTTTTTATATAATTATGTTGGGCTATGACTTTTTCTACTATTATTTTTTGCCGGTGCATGTAAAACATGTGGAAGGCGGATTACCTAGTAACTTTTGGTATTTAAACTATATTGTTTTATTCTTATTGATTCCAGTTATATTTTATTTAATAAAAACAAACAAGCAATTTTGGGTAAAATATGTGTTTTTTATTAGCTATCTATTAACAGCTTTTACTGTTGATATAGTTTCCTTTTATCACAGTGATAGAACTTATTCTAGTGGTAATGTAGTAGAAGTGTTTTTAATTTTCACATTACCAATCTTCCTAAATAAAAAATATTTTTGGATAGTAAGTTTAGGTGTTCTTGTAAAGTATGTTTTAACAGCTATTATCTTAAATAATACTTATCTAATTCTTCCAATTATATTATTTGCTGTTATATCAGTTCTTTCCTTATTTTTATTGGTTCGCTTTCAAGGCTATGTCCGTGCTATTAAAATTTCTTATGATAAACAGTTAGAGGGTATGGTAAAGGGAGTAATTGCAACTCTTGAGTTAAAGGATCCATATACCAGAGGGCATAGTGAACGGGTTGCAAGCTATGCACTGTTACTAGCTCGAGAAATTGATAAGTTATCCAAAGAGGAACAAAAGTCTTTTTATTATGCATGCTTATTACATGATATTGGGAAGGTGCATATACCTGATCATATATTAATGAAACCTGAGAGGTTGACAAAAGAAGAATTTGAAATTATTAAATCACATCCAAGTGTAGGTGCAGAAGCAGTTAAGGATGTTGAGGGAATACAGGATAGCATTTGCGTGATTCGTTCACATCATGAACGATGGGATGGGAAAGGTTATCCAGATCAATTAAAGGGGGAAGAAATTCCTTTGCTTGCTAGGGTTACAACTATTGCAGATGCTTTTGATGCAATGACATCCTCCCGTTCTTATCGGGCAGCAATGCCTGTTGAAGAAGCATATCAACGCATTATTGATGGAGAGGGTTCCCAGTTTGATCCAACGTTATTGGAAGAATTCAAAAAAGTATTCCCTGCCTGGGTTGAATTTCATAAAAAATATCCGTGGACTAAACAATGGGAATTACCTAAGGAGGTGGAATTATGAAAATCCGTAAGCTTAAAAAAGTAAAAACAACTTGCTGGTGGTGTCCATTTGTAGGATTATAAGCAGATTAAAAGAAGGATGCTAATTATAATTTGGCATCCTTCTTTTAATCTTTGACAAAAAAAGTGAAAAGGGTGTTTCCATGTGCCTAACACTAAATTCTTCTTTATTGTTGGTTCCAGTCGAGATTAGGAAGGATAAGTACAATTACATTGTAGAAGATATAATTTCAGGTGAGTTCTATGAAATGCCTGAAATCTGTATTGATGCAATCAATCTGATTTATGAGGGGTTGCGTTTAGGGGATATTCAGAAGGCACTAATTTTAAAATATCCTGATGAAGTGGTTGACCTTATTGGTTTTGCTGAACAGCTAATGGATATGCAACTTATTGCGGAATTTGACGGTGTAAGACTTGAACGGATAGAGAAGCCCGTGGATAGATTAGGCTTTTTATGGATTTCACCCACAATGGGCCGTTTCTTTTTTAATAAAACATCATATTGTGTTTATGCCGCTTTATTTGTTTTAAACCTTATCCTTTTTATCAAAGAACCTGTATTATTTCCACACTATAAAGACCTGTTTATTTTCAAATATATGGCGTTAAATATCCCTGTATGGCTTTTATTAACCTTCTTTTTAGTCTTAATCCATGAATTCGGTCATGTATTAGCAATGAGGGCCTATAATCTGCCAACTAGATTGGAAGTTGGCCACCGTTTATTCCTTGTTGTTTTAGAAACCGATATGTCATCTGTTTGGAAATTACCCTCAAAAAAAAGAAATGTTCTATATTTAGCCGGTGTCTCTTTTGACATTGTGATATTATCAATTGCATTAATTAGTAAGCTCATCGCTCCAACTAGTACAGATATTCTCCAAGGTATATTGAATATTATAATATTAGACACTTTCATCCGAATGGTCTATCAACTATGTGTTTACATGAAAACTGATTTTTATTATGTTTTAGAGAATATATCTGGCTGCTATAATTTAATGGAAAATGCACAGCAAATGATAAGCAAGAGACTTCCCATATTTAAGTCTAATGAAATAAAAGATGATGTGTTTGCCGGGGAAAGGAAAACAGTCCTTATTTATTCCATTTTTTATTGTATTGGGGTTTTATTGACCGTTTCTCTCTATATCTTCTTTTATATTCCACAAGTGTTGTTTGCTTTGAAAAAGGTTTTTCCAGGTTTCTCACATGGACCTGGCTCGACATCATTTTGGGATGCGACTGCTTTCTCTTTACAAATAATAATTGGTATAGTCCTTCTCCTATACTCATGGCGGAAAAAGTACATTCAAAGGTAAACCTGTATTCGGACAACGGCAAGAATCTCTCCTTCTTTAAAACTCCACCACTCGTTTGTGACAGGAATTTGTCTAAAATAACTTTTTTAGGGGTTTTTCACCCGCATAATAGGGGATTTCCCTGATATAGATAACACTTCTATTTTTCTTACAATAAGGGTAAGAAAAAACGGAAGTGTTATTTTTTTTGAGGAGGATCAAGAAAATGCAATCAACCACTGTTGCAACGACCAAAAAAGCGGGACGCACTGTTAATGATGCCTTTGCATCACACTTTGCTAAATCCATGTTTTTAACCATCGTCGGACTTATCATTTTAACCTTTATCGGAACGAGAATGTTTACACATATTGACTTAAACTTATACGGATATATGGTCGGAACACTTGTCTTCATCGGCGGTTTCTTCTATCGCTTCATTGCATGGGGTGAAAGACCGCCAACTAAAATTATTATCAAAAAAGGTTTAAAGCTTTTATTCAGAAAAAGTACTCCAAAAACAGCAGTTAGTCATCTCGCCATTTTTGACTTCATCCGGAACCGTGGTGTGTACCGCTGGGTGCAGCATATCCTAATCGGCTGGGGTTGTGTCCTTGCCTGTATGGTTACGTTCCCGCTCGTGTTCAGCTGGATGTATTTTACAATGGAAGACAATGGATACTATACGATCGTGCTTTTTGGGATGAACCTTATGAATGTTAAAGCAGATGGATTCATTGCCTGGATGTCCTATAATGCCCTTAATATTGCCGCAATCATGGTAACAGCTGGTGTATGTATGGCTTTATATCGCCGTTTAAAAAACATGCAAGCCCGAGCAGAACAAAAATTTATGTATGATTTTTTACCGCTTTACTTATTATTATTTATTTCAGTTACGGGCTTACTGCTAACCTTTCAAAACGTAGTACTGCACGGCTGGATGCAGCCGCAAATGTCACTAATCCATCAATTTTCAGTAATAGTAACATTAATTTATTTACCATTTGGAAAGCTTGCACATATCCCATTCCGGCCAATGAGTGTATTCGCAAGAAACTACCGTGAACATTACGCTGAACAAGAAATGAAAAAATGTAAAGTGTGCGGAGATCATTTCGTATCCGTTGAACAATCAAAGGATGTCATAAATGTATTAGGCGTAAATGAGATGGAATTTAACATGGAAGACGGCTTTAATCTTGCTGAGTTATGCCTGCCATGCCGAAGAAAATATCGTATAGCTAGATTTTCAGGATTCCCAACACATCAAGTAAAGGTTAAGGAGGCAAACCAGAATGCAAAGGGATAAGTTTTTTAAAGAAATTGAAAATGTACGCCACCCAAATGAAACGCTTGTTAAAACACATTGCAGTTACTGTGGTATGCAATGCGGGATGAACTTGCGAGTAGATACAAGATCAAACAAAATTATTGGGGTTGAACCTCGCTATGACTGGCCGGTAACGGTTGGAAAAATGTGTCCAAAAGGGGTTACGGCTTATCAGCAAACAAACCACCCCGATCGTATTTTAAAACCGTTAATTCGTGACGATGCTTCCTTAAAAGGAACGAAAGAGGGATTCCGAGAAGCGACATGGGAGGAAGCGTATCAACTAATCGCAAAGAAATTCACGGAACTTCAAGCGAAATATGGCAAAGATACATTATCCGTCTTCAGTGGAGTTTCCATGACAAATGAAAAATGCTATCTAACAGGAAAATTTGCACGTGTGGCACTGCAAACACGCTATATCGACTATAATGGACGTTTCTGTATGTCAAGTGCTGCCGGCGGTTTCCTTCGTTCTTTTGGTGTTGATCGTGGTTCAACATTACCTTGGACAGATATCCATGAAACTGATTGCATGTTTATTGCAGGAAGTAATACAGCTGAATGTCATCCAACGTCTATGTTCCGTGTTTGGAACGTACAGGAACGAGGCGGTTACTTGATTGTAGCTGACCCACGTGAAACGCCAATCGCTAGACGAGCAGATGTTCATTTAGACTTAAGACCAGGAACGGACCTTGCACTTGCGAACGGAATCCTTAACCTTTTAATCCAAAACGGATATGCTGATGAAGAATTTGTCAATAATCATACAAATGGTTTTGAAGAAACAAAGGAATTAGTAAAAGAATTTACCCCCGAATATACTAGCGAAATTACTGGTGTTGCACCTGAAAAAATTATTCGTGCAGCAGAACTATACGGAAAGGCGCCTAATGCCATTGTTATGTTTGCACGTGGAATTGAACAGCAGCACAAAGGGGTAGATAACGTGTCTGCCTACACAAATATGGCACTAGTAACAGGGAAAATTGGCCGTCCAAAATCAGGTGTTGCTACATTCACTGGTCAAGGGAATGGTCAAGGCGGCCGTGAACATGGTCAGAAATCAGATTTACTACCCGGATACCGTAAATTAACCAATCCAAAGCATGTAGAAGAAGTCTGCAAGGTATGGGGGATTACCCCTGAAGAAATGCCACAGCCAGGGGTTTCTGCCTATGAAATGTTTGAATTAATGGAGCAAAAGACAATACGAGGGTTGTACTTACTTTGTTCTAACCCAGCAGTATCTGCTCCAAATTTAAACTTTGTACGCAAAGCGCTAAAAGACCTGGATTTTATGGTTTGTGCTGACTTTTATCTGTCTGAATCAGCAGAATTTGCTGATGTGATTCTTCCAACAGTTACTTGGTCTGAGGATGAAGGAACAGTTACGAATCTTGAAGGACGTATTATTAAAATCAATAAAGCGCAGGAGCCGCTAGGTGAATCAAAGCCTGATTGGCAGATTCAAGCCGAGCTGGCCGAATACATTGGCAGAGGAAAGTATTTCTCCCATTTAAAAACAGCTAGAGATGTTGCTGATGAATTCCGTTTAGCTTCCAAAGGTGGTTATGCTGATTATTACGGTGCAACATGGGATAAAATTGACAAGCAAGACGGAGTATTCTGGCCTTGCCGAGATGAAAAAGATCCTGGTACACCACATATGTTCCTAGATAAAAAATTCTATCATCCAGATGGGAAAGCAAAAATTTGTGCCCTTCCATATCGTCCGCCTGCTGAAGAGCCAGATGCAGAATATCCATTGCGCTTAACGACAGGACGCGTTGTGTTCCATTATTTATCTGGAAATCAAACTCGCCGTATTCAATTTTTACGAGATATGTGCCCAGAGCCATACGTAGAGGTGCACCCAGAAACAGCAGCAAAATACAAGATTGAACATGAAGAATATGTCCACCTGTTTACTCGCAGAGGTGAAGCAGAATATAAAGTGAAAATCACAGAGGCCATTCGTAAAGATACTGTGTTTGTTCCTTACCATTTTGGCCACGATCAATCTATTAATCTACTAACGATTGCAGCGTTAGATCCGATGTCAAGGATGCCAGAATTCAAAGCATGTGCAGCGCAGATAGAAAAACTTACAAGAAAGGCGGTTCTGTAATGAAAAAGCGATTATATTTAGAACTTGAAAACTGTATAGGATGCCGTTCTTGTTTAGCTGCCTGTACGCAATGCGGCGGACATGAAGAGCGTAACCGTAACTATGTTTACGACGTTAATCCGCTTGTTAACCGTCAAACCATGCCGCTGATGTGCCTTCACTGTGTCAATCCAGCGTGTGCGAGAAGCTGTCCAGCTCAAGCGATTCAAATTCATGAGACTGGAGCCGTTTTATCCGCGCTAGTTGAAAAATGTATTGGCTGCCAAAACTGTACGATCGCATGCCCGTATGGAATACCAAAGTTTGATACAGAGCAGAATTTAATGTATAAATGTGATTTATGTATCGACCGTTCAAAGGATGGAATTCCACCGATGTGTGCAAGTGTTTGTCCATCCAATACATTACAATGGTTGACGGACGAAGAAATTGAAGCTAAGCAAAAGCAATTTAACCTTGATAATGGCAAATGGGTAACAAGCATGCCTTACTTAGAAGGCGAAACAAATGTGAAAGTGAACCTTCCTGGAATCCTTCAGGGCGTCACTAAATTGTTTTAGGAGGGATTCGATATGACAGAGAAAAATAATAAAATCCCGTTCAATGAAGATAACTATACACACAATATCAATCGAAATAATGAACGAAAGCTGGACCGCCGCGGTTTCATGAAAACATTGGTCGGAGCAGCAGGTGTATTCGCGGTTTCCTCTCTTCCTTGGGGGGCGTTAGCAGCGAAAGAGCTATCGGGTCTTAGTGATAAAAAATACCCGAAGCACAAAATTACAGATGTTAGTGCAATCCCAGTGGGAGATGCCGTTGATTTTGCCTTCCCTGGTGAACACGACAGTGCCATTTTAATCAGACTATCTGAAAATAAATATGTAGCCTATCAAAATGCCTGTACACACCTCCGCTGTCCCGTGTTTTGGAAAAAGGACGAAGGTGAGATGTTATGTCCATGCCACCACGGGAAATTTGATGTGAAAACGGGAGAACCGATTGCCGGGCCGCCGAGACGTCCGCTTCCTGAAGTTTATGTAAAGGTAGAAAACGGCTCTGTTTATGCCGTGGGGGTGAAGCGTTATGAAGCGTAGTTACGTACCCGTTGGCCTCCTTTTAGCTGTACTTATGTTAAACATAATTTTTACACAATATATGGTCCATCAATATTTCTATCAAAATTATACGAACACCATCATTGCAGCTGTTATCAACGTCATTTTATTTCCGATTGCCTTGCTTATTTATAAAAAAGGTGTGAATGTCCATGACTAGTGAGACGTATATTGATTTTTGTTTCGTTAGACCAGAAACAGGTGGATTTGCCTTGGTGATTGAAGAGTTATTGAAAAAGACCTTTGCGAAAAAACGATTAAATTGGTTTTTAGAAGAAAAAACAAGTGAAGGTATTGAAATGGTAGTGGCAGAAATTAAGGGTATGAGCAATTGGCAGTCTGAAGAAGAGACGATTCAATTTATCGAAGAGCATGCTGACGAGGAGTTTTGGGAGTATTTGCAGGGGTACAAAATGTTCATCTATCCAGTTTTGAGAGGATGTAATAGCTGTGGAACACATTAAATTGGCAGATGTTGAACAATTTACTGGAGCTGAGGTCGACATCATCATTGGGGATGAACAAAACAGCGAACAAGCATCTACAGTAAGGAAAATCATAAAAAAAGTTCAGTATTGCCCTGATCAAACCCATATTCGTCTTTATTTTGATCATTTTTATTTTCTTGCGGTTCCGCTCACCAGCCATGTCAAAAAGTCAGAAGGAGTATGGTCTGCGTATGACGCGGAAAGTGGGTTAACCTATACAATGAAAAAGGTTTAGGTCTTATAATAAGAGCCTGCCTTTTTTAATACTATCAAACAATGGTAAAAGGGGGGACATGAATGGATGGACTACAGATAAATCAAAAAATTAATTCTTATATAATTGATTCACAGGAAGCGGAAATAAAACGGATTGCTTTAGAGCTGCATGAAGGTGTTGGCCAAAATTTATATAGTATTTTAACAGGATTGCAGTTTGTGGAATCAGGATTATCTGAACAGAATATGAAAAGCTATGTGCATGAAATGTCGGAGCTCATTGAGAAAACAATCCAGGAGATCAGATTGTTATCTGTAGAATTGCATCCTCCAACCTTGACCACCTTTGGATTACTTCCGGCAATGAAAAGCTATCTAAAATTATATACCTCTACGTTTGGTATTTTGGTGGACCTAACAACAGCTGGTGAAGAAGCGATTCTGCCAGAACGCTCCAAAATTGCGGTTTTTCGTGTATGCCAAGAAGCGCTAACCAATATTGCCAAATATGCCGATACATCGAAAGTGAAAATGACCTTCCATTGGTCAGGAGCAGAATTAAAGATTACCATTGACGATTTTGGTAAAGGATTTCAACTTGAAGATCATGACGGTACGCATGCCTCACATTCATTAGGAATTGCCATGATGAAAGAAAGAATGCATCTCACTGGCGGCAAGTGTGAGATATCTTCTAAAATAGGGGAAGGGACATCAATTAAATTGTCATTACCCTTATAGTTGCAAAGGAGAATTTATCATTGATAAAAATTCTGTTAGTAGATGATCATGCAGTAGTCAGAAGCGGTTTAAAGATGTTGTTGAATACCAATCCTGAAATGGAAGTAATTGGAGAAGCCTCAGAAGGAAACGAAGGAATTAAAAAGGCCTTAAAATTAAAACCTGATGTGGTTGTTATGGATTTAAGTATGCCGCATGGAAAAGACGGCTTATCAGCCACAACAGAACTAAAAAAGCTCATGCCTGAGATAAATATTCTAATCTTAACGATGCATGACGACGAGGAGTACCTCTTCCGTGCCATCGAAGGCGGGGCATCTGGCTGTATTTTAAAAAGTGCGCCTCATGCTGAGTTAATGTCTGCGATAGAATCAGTAGCCAGAGGGGATGCCTATCTCCATCCTGCCGCACAGAAACGATTAATGGAAGAATACTTAGCGGGGGCAAAACAAGATAGTAATGATTTGTACCATCTTTTGTCTGATCGTGAACAAGAAGTGCTCACCCTTATCGCCAAAGGGTATTCAAACAAGGAAATTGCAGAGCAGCTCGTCATTAGTGTTAAAACGGTTGAAACCCATAAAGGAAAAGTGATGGAGAAGCTGCAAATGAAAACCCGGCCAGAGCTGGTAGAGTATGCCGTGAAAAAAGGGC
Organism: Neobacillus drentensis; assembly: GCF_021560175.1. Lineage (GTDB taxonomy): Bacteria > Bacillota > Bacilli > Bacillales > Cytobacillaceae > Neobacillus > Neobacillus drentensis_A. The sequence goes on from NZ_CP091110.1 coordinate 948,383, forward strand.
TCTTAGGTTATGGGATATAAGGGGAGCGCGGGATGACTGAGATACAAGAAATACAAGCGGTTATTGACGTATGCGACCAATTAAAGAAACAGGTTGGCAGTGATTTTGTCGGCCTTGCCATCCAAAATAGAGTCGGTCCGGACGTAAAGTGGCATTATGCTGTTGGCAATTTAAATGATAAATATAAACGGATTACCGTACGTTTTGGGAAAGGCATAGCTGGAAAAATCATATCCACAGGGACCCCGATGATGATGGAGAATTTTCCCCATCAAGTAACAGGGAAGGTCACGGACTATCCAATTGCTCTTGCTGAAAAGCTGAGCACATGCTATGCCGTTCCGTTATTTTTTAATGGTATACCAAAAGGGGTCCTGCTGGTTGGTAATCGCGAATCTCGTTCGTTTAGCGATCCGGACCAAGAATGGGTAAATGATTCAGGTCAGGCTTTAGAAGCGATTTTAAGGGATTATATTGGATTTAATCAGGGGGATAGCTAGAGATGGATATGCAGAAGACGAGAAACGAACTGATGGATTATAAATTTGCCCTTGATGAATCTTCAATAGTTGCCATTACCGATTCGCGAGGGACGATTACATATGTGAATGATCAGTTTTGTCATATCTCCAAATACACTCGGGATGAGCTCATCGGATATGATCATCGGATTGTCAATTCAGGCTATCATTCCAAAGAATTTTTTAAAGAGATGTGGAGAACAATCGGAGCGGGCAAGGTTTGGAAGGGTGAAATACTAAACAAAGCTAAAGATGGGACTCATTATTGGGTAGATACTACAATTGTTCCGTTTTTAAACCAACAAGGAAGGCCCTATCAATACGTTGCCATTCGGTATGAGATTACCGAAAGAAAGCGTGTGGAACAAGAGCTTCAAAAAATGATGAGCTCCATTATTGATGTTCAGGAAGAAGAACGAAAGCGTCTGTCACGTAATTTACATGATGGAATTGGACAAAATCTCTATAGTCATTTAATTACCATTAATCGCTTAATGTCAGAAGTCGATCATCCACTGTTGCAGCAAATGCAGGAAGAAGCAGCACAATTAATTGAAGAGATTCGGGAAATCTCGTGGGAACTGCGTCCTTCCGTTTTAGATGACCTTGGGTTAGTCCCAGCGATCCGGTCTTTTTTATCTCGTTATTCTGACCATTATAATATCGATGTCTACTTTGATTGTGTGTTAATCCAACGTCTTTCGATTAGTATTGAACTGACCATTTACAGGATTATTCAAGAGGCCTTAACCAATATCCGGAAATATGCGGAAGTTACAGAAGCAGCAGTTACGATAAGGGAAATGGATGATATGGTCCGGGTTATGGTTGAGGATAAGGGGAAAGGGTTTGATGTAGATAAACAGACCCTTGGAGTCGGTTTGTTCAGTATGGATGAACGGGCACGCTCTGTTGGTGGTGAGTTATCGATTGTCGCTTCACTAGGGAAAGGCACGAAAGTGATTTTAGATATACCAATAGCAAACGACAAAGAACCAGGCTTTCAATAAGCCTGGTTCTTTGTCGTATAATAAGGAGTTTATAAGTTGGACTTTGGCATGATCCAGCTTAAGTCCAACTTATAACATTCGCTAAACGGGCCTTTCCGCTGCTGTTATAGCTTAAATGAACTCTTAAGAGAGACGATTCTGTTAAAAACAAGCTTATCAACGGTCGTATCCTTAGGGTCGACGTTGAAATAGCCGTGGCGGAAGAATTGGAATTTATCCTGCGGTCTGCTTTCTCGCATGTTTGGCTCGACAAAGCCTTGCAATACCTCTAATGAATTTGGATTTACATGATCAAGGAACGACGTTTTTACTTCCTCTTCCTTTTCCTCTTTAGTTTCCAAAATAAGCGGCTCATATAGACGGAATTCAGCTGGAACAGCATGCGTAGCTTCTACCCAGTGGATCGTTCCTTTCACCTTTCTGCCGGTAAAGCCGGTTCCACTTTTAGTCTCCGGGTCATAGGTACAGCGAAGTTCGACAACCTCACCATTTGCATCCTTAATAACTTCTTCGCATTTAATGAAATAGGCATGTTTTAAACGAACTTCATTACCAGGGAAGAGGCGGAAATATTTCTTTGGCGGATTCTCCATGAAATCATCTTTTTCAATATAAATTTCGCGAGAAAATGGGATTTTCCGCATCCCCATGTCCGGATTTTCTGGATTGATCTCCGCATCAAGTAATTCTATTTGCCCTTCTGGGTAATTAGTAATCACCACTTTTAATGGGTTAATAATCCCCATTGTCCTTGGAACCTTTAATTTTAGATCTTCCCGGACATAGTGTTCAAGCATTTGTGAATCTACCGCTCCAGAACCTTTGTGAACACCAGTTTCCTTTACGAAGGCACGAATGGACTCTGGCGTAAAGCCTTTTCTTCTCATTCCGGAAATAGTTGGCATACGCGGGTCATCCCAGCCATCGACAAAGCCTTCTTCTACTAATTGTTTAAGCTTCCGCTTACTCATCACGGTATTGGTCACATTCAAACGGCCAAATTCAATTTGCTGCGGTGTGCTTTCCATTTCACATTGTTCAACTACCCAATTGTATAAAGGGCGTTGATCTTCAAATTCAATCGTACAAATTGAGTGGGTTACCCCTTCAATCGCATCCTCAAGCGGATGAGCAAAAGCATACATAGGGTAAATGCACCATTTATCGCCAGTATTATGGTGTGTCACATGAGAAATCCGGTAAATAACAGGGTCACGTAAATTGATATTCGGTGAACTCATATCGATTTTTGCCCGGAGTACCTTTTGACCATTATCGAACTCACCAGCACGCATTTTTTTAAATAGCTCTAGGTTTTCTTCAATGGATCGGTCACGATAAGGACTATTCTTTCCTGGCTCTGTTAAGGTACCACGGTATTCACGGATTTCTTCTGCTGACAAGTCATCCACATACGCAAGGCCTTTTTCAATTAATAATACCGCCCGGTTGTACATTTCCTCGAAATAATCGGAAGCAAAGAATAAGTTATCCCATTCAAATCCAAGCCATTTCACATCTTCTTTAATGGAGTTTACAAACTCGATATCTTCCTTTAACGGATTGGTATCATCAAAACGTAAGTTGGTTAGTCCATTAAATTCATCAGCTAAACCGAAGTTTATAATGATTGATTTAGCGTGTCCGATATGTAAATAGCCGTTTGGCTCTGGTGGGAAACGTGTCACGATTTTTTGGTGTTTACCTGATTCCAAATCTTTTATCATCGTATCTTTTATGAAATTGGATGTTTGATTTTCCACCTTTTCAACCTCTTTTCATCAGTGTCTGCTATGGCCCTCGAGTCTTGGCCCTGCACTTTTCTTCATATCTATTACATATAACATAAAATCTGATATTTTTCCATTGTTCCCAACAATTGATGTTCGAAACAGATAGAATATGGAAAAATACTTGTTTATATTGGTAAGCAGGGCTTAAAAAGGATAAAATGGAAGCTAAAAGTAATCGATAGGAAGAGGTAATAAAATGATTAAGTTTGCAACAGTAGGGACTGGATGGATTACGGAAGCTTTTATTGAAGCAGCAAGACTTAGTGAACAATATGAATTAACTGGAGTGTATTCACGAAACGAGGAAAAAGCGAAACAGTTTGCAAATCAATATAACGCTTCTCACTATTTTACTGATTTAGAAGAAATGGCAAAAAATGAAGATATCGAGGCCGTGTATATTGCATCGCCAAATTCACTTCATTTCGAGCAGGCACTTATTTTTTTGAAAAATAAAAAGCATGTGATCTGTGAAAAACCAATCTTCTCTAATACGGCTGAATTAGAAAAAGCCTACCAAACAGCGGACGAGCATGGTGTCTATTTATTTGAGGCAATCCGAAATATACATACTCCAAATTTTAAAATCCTCAAGGAGAAACTGCATATGGCGGGCGAACTAAGAAGTGCGATTCTTCCATATATGAAATACTCCTCCCGCTATGATCAATTTCTTGAGGGGCAGGAACCTAATATTTTCTCAAGCGTCTACTCCGGCGGGGCATTGGTTGATTTAGGGGTGTATCCTTTGTATTTAGCAGTCTGCCTGTTCGGCGAACCTAAAAAGGTTTCGTATCATCCTGTTGTATTGCGAAGCGGTGTCGACGGCAGTGGAACATTAATATTGGATTATGAGGGATTCGTTTGTACCATTCTTTGTTCTAAAATTGTCGATTCCATTATTCCATGTGAAATCCATGGTGAGAAGGGAACGTTTGTGCTTGAAGATGCCGCCCCGATTTCAGAAATGAAGTTCCATGATACACGTACAAAGGAAAGCGAAATCCTGAGTGTGGACCAGGAAGAACAAAACATGGTTTATGAATGTATGAATATCGCCAATATAATAGAAACAAATAATCATGAAGAATATGAGCAATTAAGGGAATGGAGTAAAATCGTCCTGCGGATTACCGATGAGGCAAGAAAGCAGAATCATATTGTGTTTAAGGCAGACTAATTTATTTTTTGACAAATTTAAGAATGGCAATGTGACATTTTTTCGACATAAAGGAATCAGATGATTTATATCACTTACCTCCAAAAAAGCGTTCATTATAGTTAGGTTAATAATGAATGGAGGAACCTTTATGAAGTCAAAAGCTTGGTATAGGAAGCAATTGAAACGTAAGCCCGTGCAAATCACCAGATATGCCATTCAGGCTGTGTTCTTGTTGTTTTCACTCTATATAGGACTGCAATTTTATCAATTTTATGATCATTTTGTAACAAATGGGAAAACACCTTTCGTGGAGCGTCCAGCTGCTGTCGAGGGATTTTTGCCAATAAGTGCCCTTGTTGCCCTAAAGGTTTGGCTGACAAGCGGGGATTTTGATGTGATTCATCCGGCTGGTCTAGTTTTGCTTTCATTTTTTGTCGGAGCAGGAATTCTTCTTCGTAAATCCTTTTGCAGCTGGATTTGTCCAGTGGGTACAGCCAATGAACTGATTGCCTGGTTCGGCAGAAAGATATTTAAACGAAACTTTGATATGCCAAAATGGCTTGTCTGGCTGTTAACCCCAATTAAGTATGTGCTGTTGTTACTTTTTATCGGTATGGTCCTTCAAATGGATATTTTTAATGCCAAAAGTTTTCTTGTTGATAACTATAATAAAGTTTCAGATGTGAAAATGCTGCTCTTATTCTTAAACATTAGTGGATTTACCTTGAAATTCATTATTGTTCTTTTTATTTTATCTTTATTCTTTCGGAACTTTTGGTGCCGTTTTTTATGCCCATATGGTGCATTCATTGGCCTAGGTTCCATTTTAAGATTGACAAAAATTGAACGGAATATTGATACCTGTACCAACTGTGAGATGTGTACAAAGGTATGCCCGCAGCGATTAAAGGTTCATGAGGTGGAAAAGGTTACCTCTCTTAATTGCTCTGCCTGCATGTCATGTGTGGAGGCATGTCCGATTAAAGATACGTTAAACATGACAGTTGCAAATAAAAAGGTAAATAAATGGTTTGTTCCGGTTACTTTCTTTGTTTTATTCTTCATCGTAATCGGTGCAGCGAAAATGACCGGCCACTGGAATACCATTATTACTTACAGTGAATGGAAGCAATTAATCCCGGAAGCCCGGTATATTGGTCACTAAAAAAGATTCTTTTCGTAAACAGCCATAGAGAAATAGGCAGCCAGAAGTGGCTGTTTATTTTTTATCCTTGCATTGCCCTTATTTTTTGGTGGAAAGTTCAGAAAACTTTCACTGTAAAATATCAATATGTATTAGTATCATGGAGTTATAGAAAAGCCTGATTTTGAGACTATGGGGGAATCTGGATGGCTAAAGCGATTAGAGAGTATTCGTTACCTGAATTAATGGAGCGGATTGAAGAAATTTTTAATGCAAATCCTGAACCAATTAAAGGTTTTAACGGAGTAGTTCAATATGATGTTCACGGTGAAGAGACAGGAACTTACCAGCATTTTTTTAAAGATGGGACATTAATCATTAAAGAAGGGGTTGAAACCACTCCGGATGTCTCCATGGCCTTATCATATGATAATTTTAAGAAATTTTTATTAGGTAAACAAAGTGGCGCCGTTGCTCTATTAACGGGAAAGGTAAAAGCCAAGGGTGATATAGCAAAGGGCATGAAAATAGAAACGATTCTTCGAAGATATAATCTTAAAGAACCTTTTTAATCATCGAAAGAGATAAATCGGCATTTGCCGAATTTGTCTCTTTTTTTTGCGAAAAAAAGAAAAAAATGTAATTACATGAAACGGATGTATACATGTATTATAAAGCATTCTTTGACAGTACAATGTGAAGGACCATTTATAAGAGAACCTTAAATAGTACACTTTCAAAAGTGTGCTATTTATTTTATAAAGAAACATCATCACACACACCGCCTAACTCATTCATATATATAGTAAAAAATGGGTGAGCAACAATGGTGGGATCTAATCGAGAAGTACGTCTTGTGATGCCTTACCTCCCAACAGGAGCAGAAATCGAATATCTAGACAATCAGGCCATTCTTAGTTGGGAAGATTTAGATGGGGATGGAATAAATGAAGTCTTTGGATTTTATCGGTATCATCAACAGTCCTATTTATTTGTTTTAAAGAATCGGTATACAACCCTATCCTATTTTCCGGTTTCGAAATTGGTCAAGGAACGGGCGATCCGAATCCTTAATGAATTTTTTGAAACAAGAGCCGTTTATTTATATCCTGCATCGATAAGCGGAATAGGCGGAAACAAGTGGGGATATATCAATGCGAGAGGCAAATTTATTCTCCCTCCAACCTACGACCATGCTGCAGATTTTCAAGACAATGGTTTAGCGGTCGTCGGACTTATAGATAAATCAGGCATTATCGACGAAAAAGGATATTTTATTGTGAAGCCCGAATATGATACGATTCAGCCGTTTTCGGAAGGACGTTCGGTAGTTAATGACCGTCAAGGTTTCAAGGTTATTGACGAAAGTGGTAAAGAGGTTACTGAAAAAGCATACTCTTTTATCCATCCCGAATATAAGGAAGGCCGCGTAGAAGCTGTGGAAATAGATGAGGACGGAAATGATCTATATGGATATTTAAATAAACAGGGGAAAGTGGTAATTCCCCTAACCTATGAATCGGCCAGTGAATTTACAGAGGGCAGAGCCGTTGTAAAAACAAAGGGAGAACAGTACCAATTAATTGACCTTACTGGAAACGTATTGCATACCTATCCCTATGCATGGGTGGGTAATTATGGTCAAGGCCTTCTTTCGTTTAAGAAAAATACCGATGGATTATATGGCTATATCGATGTTGAGGGTAACATGGTTATTGAGCCAAACTATACAACTGCAGGACGATTTATAGACGGGCGTGCCATTGTCAGTCTGGAAAGTAATCGGAAGGAGCTCTATGGATTAATTGATCAAAACGGACAATTTGTCATGAAAGCACATTACAATCAAATTTTATCTATTGGAGAGAAACGTTTTGCCATTGGGAAGGAGATCGATTCGAAACAAGCTTGTAGGCGATCTATTTTCGCCTTGGCTGACCATGCAGGACATGTTTTGACTGGATTTATTTTTCATGAAATGGGGAACTATCAGGACGGACTAGCGTCTGTCTCGGATGATCAGCATACTTATTTTATAGATAAGAAAGGAAATCGAATGGATCACTTGCCCTACGTAAGTGGAAACGGGAGACTTAGCATTGAAAAGACCCTTATAAAAGGTGAGATTGATCAGCGCCTCATTTACTTTAATCAAAAAAATGAGTTGGTTTGGAAACAAGCATCTATCTACCCATTAACTAACCAATACGCTGTTGTGGAGCATAAATATAAGCCTAATTTTGATTATCTCGTTTATTATCCCGAGATAAAGGGAGTGGAAAATGCAGTCCAAGTAAACGATGCTTTAAAGGCAATGGCAGGGGTAAAACAAGTTCCTGTTACACCATTGGATTCCCATTACACAGGCGATTTTACGATAAGTTTTTTTAAGAAAAATTTACTCGTGATTGAGATAACTGGTTATGATTATCCATTTTGTGCGGCTCACGGAATGCCGCTAAAAAAATATGCCCATATAAACCTTAAAACGGGTAGTTTGTACCATTTAGCAGATCTTTTTAAACCAGGAAGCCCTTATGTAAAGGTGATTAGTGATTTAATTGAGGATCAAATCAAAAGTAATGACGAATACTCATACCTCTTTCCAGATCAATACCATGGGATTCAAGAAGATCAGCCGTTTTATATAAGTGAAGCAGGATTAAATATCTACTTTCTGCCTTATGAAATTGCTCCTTATGCGGCTGGCTTCCCAACTTTTTCAATACCGTTTTATGAACTGAAAGAATGGATTGATGATAATGGTGAATTTTGGCTGGCCTTTCATTAAGAATAGAACTAAACAAAAAAGCGTATACCTTGTGGTTAAACGCTTTTTTGTTTCATGAAGATCTTCTAAACATACTTCCTCCTAAAACCAAACCAGTAGCCGCCAAGGACGATGATGAGGAAAAGACACACAGCTGCAGGAACAACGTAGTCTTTAAAGGAAGGCTGAATACTCTGGTTTTTTTTCATAAGCAAAACCGCATTTTCTGTCTGATTTTTAGTGCCTTTTGTATCTGTTGCCTGTATATTTGGGTTTTTATTTGAGCTGGTCACCACAGTTAATGTTGAATTATTATGAAATGAATCTGCCGGTATAGAATCAGATGGAGGAGTAGATTTTTCTAAATGTGTATAGGCAAAACTAGTTGTTCCAAATAAAAAGAACAATAACGATGCGCAAAGTGCAATTCTGCTAAACATCATATTCAACTCCGATATATTGTTTTCCTGATGTTCATTTTATCATCAATTGCACTGTTTAAATCCAATTAGCGACAATGTTCACAAACCTTTCAATTTTCATATCTTTGAAGATAAGTAAGATTTCTTAATAAAAGCATGAAGGTATAATTATTCTTTATTAGAAACAAAAATGTTTGTTATAATGTAAATGCCGGTTGCATTTAGAATCTAACATAAAATTACTTACTGAGTTACATAATATTCAAAAAGGGGGTGTTTGCTTGGATCAGACTCAGGATAGTAAATTTGAGGATTCATTTCTTCCAATGTCTTCGATTGGCAGTGGGATTGGCGTTGCTGTTTTGCCGGATATATATTGCTACACGGACCAAATTGTTAATCTAGTTTTGATAGGAAACCCAGGAGAGACAACTGAATTTGTTCTGATTGACACTGGGATGCCAAAGTCGGCTGGGCAAATTAAGGATATGATTCAGGAGAGGTTTGGCGAAAATGCCACTCCGAAAGCAATCGTCCTAACACATGGACATTTTGATCATGTTGGGTCTATTGCCGATCTTTTAGAGGATTGGAAAATACCTGTATATGCACATGAAAAAGAGCTTCCTTATTTAACGGGAAAAGAGAATTATCCACCTGGAGATCCAAATGTGGACAGCGGGCTTGTTGCTAAGATGTCAACGATGTTCCCCAACCATGGGATTGATATTAGTGCGCAGGTTCAGCCGCTTCCAAGTGATGGGACGGTTCCATGTATGCAAGAGGGTTGGAAATGGATTCATACACCTGGACATACACCAGGCCATATCTCATTATTCCGTGAACAAGATAGAACCCTAATTGCCGGAGATGCCTTTGTGACTGTTAAACAGGAATCTCTTTATAAAGTGATTACACAAACACAGGAAATCAGCGGTCCGCCGCGTTATTTTACGACTGATTGGGATACGGCCTATCAGTCAGTGCAGAAATTGGCGGCTTTGAAACCACAAGTTGCTGTAACGGGGCATGGAATTCCGATGAACGGGGAAGCGCTATCCAAGAACCTCAAGTATTTAGTGGAACATTTTAATGAAGTGGCTAAACCTGCAAGCGGGAAATACGTTAATTAAGGGGATTACATGGGTTGCTTTAACCAGCAGCCTTTTATTTCGGTTGTTGTGTTCTTAATAAAGAATGTATTGCTGGATCAATATTTAGAAAGAATGGTGTTGAAACAGGGAATTTTAAGGAGGAAATATGAAACCTTGTATCTTTTTATTTGCTGCAGGTTTATTAGATGCAATCTTGACAAATGTTGGAATCTCATTGGGGTTTATTGAAGAGGGAAACCCGATGATGAGAGAAATTATTGATGAGGGCTGGTCCTATTTTTACTTAATTAAAATATTACTGCCGCTGGTGCTGATTGTTTTATTTTATCTCAAACCCTTTCAAGGAATCATTCGGACGCTGCTTATTTCAACTTGTGTCCTTTATTTATCTGTCTTGGCCTACCATATGGTCTGGGTGATCCTCTACCTCAATACTCCGGCCTAATCCAAACTAGACACCTCATGAATTATAAGATAGTATCAATACGATATCGATTAACAAATAATAAACGTAAAATGATATAGATAGAAGGAGTACAAAATGTTAAACACCTTACAACCCTTTTTACAGGAAGCATGGCAAAAGTCAGGATTTCAAGCACCAACCTCCATTCAGGAGTCAGCGGTTCCGCTCATCCTTGAAGGAAAAGATGTAATTGCGGAGTCACCCACAGGGACGGGGAAGACATTGGCTTATTTACTTCCATTGTTACATAAAATCGACATGAAGGCCTCTTCCTTACAGGCAGTAGTTTTAGCCTCTTCTCAGGAGCTTGTCATGCAGGTTTATCAAGAATTTCAAAAGTGGTCAGAGGGAAGCGGGATAAGAGGTACTTCCATTATTGGCGGTGCCAATCCAAAACGTCAGCTGGAAAAATTAAAGAAGCGCCCGCAGATTATTTTTGCTACGCCAGGAAGGTTACTGGAGTTAATCAAGCAAAAAAAGGTAAAAATGCACGAAGTTAAGATGGTGGTCCTTGATGAGGGTGACCAGCTGCTCATTCCGGAGCATTTGCAGACGGTACAGCAGATTGTCAAAGCGACTATGGGTGACCGGCAAGTCGTATTATTTTCGGCCACAATGAAACAAGTGACAGAAAAGTTAGCTAAAGAATTGACCAATGAACCTGAAGTATTGCGGATTGAAAAAGATGAAATGGCTTCTTCGGGTGAAGTAGAACATATCTATCTTTTGTGTGAGCAAAGGGATAAAATTAAACTCCTTGAAAAAATAGCCCGCCTAGAGAAAAGTAAATCGTTAGCCTTTATTAATGATATTGGTGAGATTCAAGTAGTTAAAGAAAAATTGTTATTTAAAGAGTTATCAATTGGTATCCTTCATAGTGACATGAAAAAGCTTGAGCGCCAGGCAGCATTAAAGGATTTCCGTGATGGAAAAATGAAAATGCTGATTGCTACCGATATTGCGGCACGAGGTCTGGACATTCAAGGCGTCAGCCATGTCGTACAAATTGATTTTCCTAAGGATATTACTCAGTATGTCCACAGAGCTGGAAGAACGGGAAGAATGGGGGCAAACGGTACGGTTATATCGCTTGTAACAGAGCGTGAAGAACGCGAGCTGAAACGTTTTTGCCGGGAATTACAAATTCCGCTTCATAAAAGAGTTTTTTATCAAGGGAAAATCGTTGCGGAAGAACAAAGACAGCAAAAGCTTAAACGGTAAGAGAAAAGCAGTGGTGTATTCCACTGCTTATTTTTATGAAAAAAGGATTCTTTATGGGTTCACTTGAATTATTTATGTGATATGAGGAGGGAAACGATGCAAAAACCAAAATTGAAAAAACTAGTTGATGAGTGGCTTGAGGAGGCCTCAATCCGTGCGATGCAAGAAAAATTAACAGCTGGTGAGCTTACCTCTAAAGAGCTTGTCTTGCTGTATTTAAAGAGAATCTCTATTTTTGATAAAACGATTCATTCTATCCTAGAAATAAATCCAGATGCTTTACATATTGCTGAAGCTCTTGATGCGGAACGGAAGAAGTCTGGACCACGCAGCCAACTGCACGGTATACCGATTTTAATCAAGGATAATATCGATACACATGACAAAATGCATACAAGTGCGGGTTCATTAGCCTTAAAAGATTCGATTGCATTGGAGGATTCGGCCGTAGCGGAACAATTACGTCAGGCAGGGGCAGTTATTTTAGGGAAAACCAATATGACAGAATGGGCTAACTTTATGGCTTACGGTATGAAAAGCGGTTATAGCTCAAGAGGCGGGCAGGTCTTAAATCCGTATGGACCTGAAAAATTTGACGTTGGTGGTTCAAGTTCCGGATCGGGAGCAGCCATCGCCGCTAATTTTGCTGCTGCGGCAGTCGGGACGGAAACATCCGGTTCGATTTTAAACCCAGCCTGCCAGAATTCTTTAGTGGGGATTAAACCAACGGTTGGTTTGATCAGCAGAAGAGGGATTATCCCAATAGCACATACTCAAGATACGGCAGGACCAATGGCGAGGACGGTTGAAGATGCTGCTATTTTATTGACATCTTTATGTGGAATGGATGACTGCGACCCCATCACGAAAACAAACCCATTAATAGGGACAGACTTTACGAAGTTTTTGCGAAAGGATGGTCTTAAAGGGAAAAGAGTCGGTATCGCAACAGAAGGTTTTATCGAGCTTCTAGATAAAAATAAGGCGGACGTCGTTAGAAAAGCATTGGATGTATTAAGAAAATCAGAGGCTGAGGTAGTTGAGAATATTTCCATTCCTTCAGTCAAAGCCGAGTGGAAGTATGATGTGTTAACCTATGAATTTAAGCCGGATCTAAATGCGTATTTAAGTAAGCTTCATCCGTCGATTCCAATTAGAACGCTTGCTGATTTAATTGCTTTTAATAATCAAAATGACGAGCAAACGCTTAAGTATGGGCAAGAGGTACTCGTTGAATCAGAAGCAACAAGCGGGTCACTAACCGAACAAGCTTACATTGACGCATTAGAGTTTGATCTTTATCATTCCACCGAGCAAGGGATCGATTATGCCCTTAAAAATAATCACTTAGATGTGCTAATCATTCCAAGTGACGAAGGGTCGCATATTAGTGCGAAGGCGGGATATCCAACCATAACAGTACCAATTGGTTACACTCAAGAAGGAGAACCTGTGGGTATTTCGTTTGCTGGAACGGCTTTTAGTGAACCGGTATTAATTGAAATTGCTTATGCTTTTGAACAAATTACCGGCCATCGAAAACCACCAGTTTTAGGTAAGGAATAGGGGCAATCTGAATCAACCATACTATAAATGATTTTCTTACAAAGGAGATGGTTGTGTGGGAAGACAGAAACTTGGTAACGCCAATGCCCAGCGTAATAATAATCGTAAAAAGGGTATGAAGGATAGTGCAGAGTTAGTGGAATTTACAACCGGAGAAGAATTAAAACGGAACCGTCCGAATAGCAAATAAATAAGAAAAAACGCCTCCTCCGGACGGAAGGAGGCGTTTTTGGATGTTGAGTGATGACGCTAATGAATTTATTCTCCTTGAAGCAGTTCTAACGGCTTTTTAGTTGGACCCTCAATCACATCGCCAGCGTACGAATAGCGGGAGCCGTGACATGGGCAGTCCCAAGACTTTTCGGCACGATTCCATTCACATTCACAGCCAAGATGGGTACAAGTGGTGTCAACAATATAGAGTTTTCCCTGGTCATCCTTATAGGCACCCGCTCTTTTTCCACGGTACGTAACAACCGAACCTTCACCTGTCTGTAAATCTTCCGGCACCTTTTCAACAACTTCAAGCTTACCCTTAAGTAAGTGTTTGGCCACATCAACATTCGTTGAAATTACTTCCTTTAAAGCGGGATCGGCGTGAAAGCGTGATGGACTATATAACGCTGCATATCGACTCGTACCGCTGATAATATAATCTTTTAAAATATGCCCAGCCAGAATCCCCGTGGTCATTCCCCATTTTTTATAACCGGTGGCTATTAAAACATTTTTTCGGTCCTCCGTATAAGGGCCGATGTAAGGCATTTTATCCAAGGTCACATTATCTTGAGCAGACCAGCGGTATTGGTATTCCTTTATGCCAAAAACTTCTTCGGTAAAGGCCTGCAGCTCGTCAAAGTGCTTTAACGTATCAACGCCCTGACCCGTTTTGTGGTTTTCACCGCCAATAATTAACAAATTCTCTCCATTATCCAGAGGGGTATACCGAATCGAACGGGTGGGGCTGTCAGCGCTGATGTACATGCCGCCAGGGTATTCTTGCTTCGTTTTGACCCCGATAGCGTATGAACGATCAGCATACATCCTTGCAAAATAAAGTCCTGGCTTATCATAAAAAGGAAAATGCGAAGCAATAATTACCTGTTTAGCTGTCACTTTTTGGCCATTCTTTGTGATCACCTTGGGCTCTGTAAAATCGTCCTCTATATTATCAGCAACGGTATTTTCATAAACAGAACAGCCTGCTTGCACTGCTTCATCCAAAAGGGCCTTTAAAAATTTTAAGGGATGATACTGAGCCTGATTACTCATCATAAGTGCCATTTTAACAGGAATATTAAATGGAATTGAATCTTTTAAGGCTCCAGCAATATCAAGATCCTTGTAAGCCTCCCATTCGGTTTTAAGCTTGTCCGCATACTCCTCCGTTGTGGCATATACATAAGCATCCTGCTTACTAAAGTCGCATTGAATGCCTTTCTCGTTCACGGTATAATCCACAAATTGAACCGCCATCATCATTGATTCATAATATAATCTAGCCTTTTCTTTTCCAAAATGATTCATAAACTCATCATAAATAAGGCCGTGCTGAGCCGTTAATTTGGCTGTTGTGTGCCCAGTCGTTCCGTTTAAAATGCCCCCTGCTTCAAGAAGGGCTACCTTTTTTCCTTCCTTTGTCAGCAGGTAGGCCGCCGTAATACCTGTAATCCCAGCACCCACAATGGCTACATCCACATTAATATCCTGATCTAAAGACTTAAATGCAGGCAGTTCAATTTCACGCCAATATGTCCGAGGAAACTTTTGGGTGTTTTCAGATGAACTCATATGTATTCCTCCACTTCAAAGTAATCACATGTTTAATTTTTCCTAAAAAGAAAAAATCATGTGAAAAAGGATTTTATTTTATTTATTGGCTGTGATAAAGGTTATTGTTGATTTTTTAGCATGTTGATTGGAGCGGAAAGCGAAGCCGCCTGGAGCGGAAATCAACATTCAAGATTAACACAGCCTATTTATATCTAAAAAAGAAGACTCGCCTATTAGGCGAGCCCACAGTTCGTTAATTTAATGAGAGAAGCTACATAGATTCTTGATCAGAA
The DNA here is from genome assembly GCF_021560175.1 of Neobacillus drentensis. GTDB lineage: Bacteria > Bacillota > Bacilli > Bacillales > Cytobacillaceae > Neobacillus > Neobacillus drentensis_A. Next base: position 963,639 of record NZ_CP091110.1, read on the forward strand.
TTAATTTTATCAATCCGGTTGGGGTCGTCTGTATCCAGCCCTTGCCGTAAGAAATAAATAAAAATTCCACCTGCAATGCCAAGACAAAGGACAAAAGCGATGGTCGTAATCCACCAAATTGCCATTGGAAATCCCCCTTTAGATATGCCTAGCGTAGAAGCTTATCTAAATATATGCGCAGGGGCTCGTAATTTTTCCACTTGTCTTATGTTTTGTTTCTGTCCTTTTTATGAAGCTCGGAGTAGTAATCGACCTTTTTTATGTTCACTCCGACAAAGGTTTCGATAATCGATTGGCCGCCTGCTATGGAGAGAATTAAAATAATGACATAGGTGACCTTAGGGAATAGCAAGTAGGCGCCGCCTAACAAAAAAGCGCTCCATACGCCGGCACACCAATAACATTTTAATAAGTAACCAAACAGTGAGGTAGGAACTTCCTTTGTTGTGGTTCCCTCGCTCGTTTCTACCTTGACCTTTTTTACAAATGGTCTGCGGATAAATTCGGTGATTTTATCAAAAACAATCAAATGGGTTAATCGGTAACTTGCTAAAATTAGCATAATATAAGTCATCCCAGAAATGTCTGCCACTTTTTTAGTCCTCCAAAGACGTTTTGTTATTGTGATTCTTTCAGAAATATTTTTTCGCCGCCTGTATATTTTGAGCCTGAAATCAAAATTATATATCGAGGAGGCGAATAAAATGAAAAAATCTTTTTGGTTTAGTTTTCTGTTCTTACTATCCCTTTTCTGCATTCCAAGTGTTTCGTTTGCCCAACAAATCTATACGGTTCAGTCAGGTGACTCACTTTGGAAGATTGCTGTCAGGTATCAAGTTGGAATTAGTGAGATTATTTCAGCAAACCCGCAATTTAAGAATCCTAACTTGATTTATCCTGGTCAAAAGGTAAACATTCCTGATTTAGGTGGAGTAAAATCAATTGAAAACCAAGTGATTCAACTTACAAATCAGGAGCGTGCAAAGAATGGGTTACCTGCCATGACGGCCGATTGGGAACTGTCACGGGTTGCACGCTACAAAGCGATGGACATGAGAGACAAAAATTATTTTAGTCATACAAGCCCAACGTATGGAAGTCCTTTTACGATGATGAAGAATTTTGGTATTACATATCGCTCTGCAGCGGAAAATATTGCTGCCGGACAAACGACACCACAATCGGTCGTACAGTCATGGATGAATAGCTCAGGTCACCGTGCCAATATTCTTAGCTCCAACACTAGAATTGGGGTTGGTTACGCTAAGGGCGGTTCCTATGGTTATTACTGGGTTCAGATGTTTATATCCAAATAATCTAAAGAAAAGGTCAGTTTCTTAAAGCTTATGCTTAAGAGGCTGACCTTTTCTACGTCTTAAGACCGATACAAAAATCAAGCTTAGGCGCAATTTTAGGAGCAGTGAAAAATAGGTAAGATGAAAGTAAGAAAAGAAAGGAGTGAAACAAAGATGAAAAAATTTGGTTTACTTTTAGCCGGAGGGATTGCCGCAGTCATCCTTTTGTCAACGATCGGTCCAATGGTAGGATTACTTGTAAGTGTGGTTCTTCTGTATTTTATCTTTAAGCAATTCTTAAAGACAAAATCGATTGGGGGCCGAATCGGGCTTGGAATAATTGGCTTTATCGTCCTGATGGCATCCCTTCACAACGCCCCAGCGATTATTGGTGTAGCAGCGGCTTACGTTTTATATCTTGTTTATAAAAAGTGGAATAAAGGGAAGGTCAACAAAATTCACGCAGCTGATGATCCATTTATTAATTTTGAAAAACAGTGGAACGAATTGAAGAATTACTAAAAATTTTAAATTAAGCGAAGCCGCCTGGAGCGGAAATCAACATTCAAGATAACACAGCCTAAATTAAAAGGAGAGAATGAACAATGACAAACTTATTTACAAGGATTAAAAATACGATTACTGCAGATCTACATGAGGCGCTCGACCAGAAGGAAAATAAAAACCCAATTGCGATGCTGAACCAATATCTTCGCGAATGTGAGCAGGAAACAGAAAAGGTAAGAAAACTGTTAGAGCGTCAATATACTTTAAAGGATGAATTTACGAGGGAATACCATCAGGCGGAGGAGTTAGCCAATAAAAGAAAGCACCAAGCAGACATTGCTTCAAAAGCGGGGGAAACAGAACTAGCCCACTTTGCCTCGTCAGAATATCAGCAATATCAAGACAGGTCAAACCGCATTAAGGCATCACTTGACCAAGTCACTGGACAGCTCGGGGATTTAGAAAGAAAATATGAAGAAATGAAGCATAAATTAAAAGACATGCATTTGCGCCGGATGGAATTAATGGGCCGTGAGAATGTAACCCGGGCAAACCTAAGAATGAACCAAGTGCTTGATGCCCATACTTATTCCGATCAATCTTACTCAAAATTTAAGGAAATTGAAAACTATCTCGACCGACTCGAACATCAAGTTAACAGCTCTTATTACCGCAATACGATCGATACGAGGATTGCCCAAATAGAAAAAGAAATGAAATTAGAAGAAAGCAAGTCCATTTAATCAAAAAAATGGTATTCTATAAAAGAAAGCGGAAGCGCCTTGTTCAGCCCCGACAAGCACAAGACGAGCCGGCCGAAAGGTTGCTTTTTAACCTTTTGGGCGGATTGTCCTAATGGTGGAGGCGACTGCTCTGGGACGAAGGCATAAGACGGCCCATGCAAGAAGGCGTTTTTGGCCTTCTTCAGGGGATGGCTTATGACTTGAGTCCCAAGGAGCCGAAACTGAATAAGCTTGTGACCTCGAGGGGCTAGGCGCTGGAGCTGGACTAAGAAAAGCGGAAGCGCCCGTTTAGCAAAGTACGCTGAAGCTGGACAATATTCAAAGCAAAGCGGAAGCATTTTCTAGAGAGAGAAGTGCTGGTCGGTAAAAGGCGTAGTGAAACTGCGCCTTTTACCTGTAAAAATCCTGCATAAAAAGGGAGGGTAGCCAATGTTTAAAAATACAAAAAGTGATTATCTTAGCTGGCTGGTTATCATCGGGATTGTCATTCTGCTCTTAGAGATTCTATTTTTTAACAGAGGGCTGATATTCTCTCTTTTTATTGCAGGCGGAATGATGTATTTAGGCCGCAGAAAAGCTGGTAAAAAGCTAGGGAAAGTTCTCTTTATTATGGGGATCATTTTCTTTATTTTAAGCATCATCAATATGATGACGTTTAAGTTTTTATTATTAGCCATACTATTGCACTTTTTCATTCAATTTATAAATTCAAAGAAGCATGCTAGAAAAATAGTACCTGATATCGGTCCTGCAGAACCAGCACAATCCGAAGAGACGTTGATTAGTTCGGAACCATTGTTCAGTAATATTCTCGTTGGACAGCAAAAAACGCCTCAAGGTGTTTACGAGTGGGATGATGTGAACATTCAAACAGGGATTGGCGATACCGTTATTGACCTTAGTTATACGATGCTTCCAAAGGGAGAAGCCGTTATTTTTATCCGCAATATCATTGGAAATATCCATATCCTTGTTCCATACGAAATGGAAGTAAGTATTCACCATTCTGGTGTCGTGGGTTCGGCTAGAGTATTTGGCAATGGCAGAGATAAAATATTCAATCAAGTTTTTCGCCTAAAAACTTCTGGCTATGAAACTGCTGAGACTAAGGTGAAAATCGTTACCTCGCTTGTGGTCGGGAATCTAGAGGTGAGCCGGATATGAGTTCAACCCAGCGGCAAATGATCTGGCATATATCGTTTTGCTTTCTTATCGCGTTAGTCATTGGAGCGGTTTTAATTTATGTATTTCCATTGGGAAACTGGTCGGAGTTATGGTCGAGACAATTCATGAATATACCGATTGTCATTTTTGTTCCTGTCTTTAGTATTGCAATCGGAATATTTTTAGGCGGGTTTTCAGGCCTTTTTTGGCGTAAACAATTACTAGCAGTTGAACATTCATTGCATCAGCTGGAAGAAGGAAGACAAATCGAAGTGCCAGAGAAGCCCGCTGTTTCAGAAATCCAAGCCATTGCTAAAAGAATTGAGAACGTTGGAAGGCAAATGTCTGAGCAGGCAAAATTGTCACAGCGGCTAGCTACTGAAAAGGTAGAGGGTCAAGAAGAAAGAATTCAGCAAATCATTGAACAGGAGCGGAATCGTCTTGCCCGAGAATTACATGATTCCGTCAGCCAGCAATTATTTGCCGCCTCGATGATGATGTCCGCCATCAACGAAACAAAAGACCAATCTGAAGATGACCGGGAAGCGAAGCAATTAAAGCTCGTTGAGGAAATGATTCATCAATCACAATTAGAGATGCGGGCACTTTTATTACATTTACGCCCGGCTGCGTTAAAGAATAAATCGCTTCAAGAAGGAATTGAGGAGCTGTTAATCGAACTATCTCAAAAGGTGACAATGGATATTAAATGGAAGGTCGAGAATTTCCCCTTAGATAAAGGAGTAGAAGATCATCTGTTTCGAATCCTGCAGGAGTCTGTTTCCAATACCCTTAGGCACTCAAAAGCCAGTAAATTTGAGGTTTTATTAGTAAAACGGGATGACCTTGTTATTCTTAGGATTGTAGATGATGGAATCGGCTTCGAAGTGAATGAAATGAAAGCTGGATCCTATGGCATGCAGAATATGCACGAACGGGCAGTCGAAATAGGCGGCACACTGAAAGTGGTTAGTGTTAAAAATAAAGGAACAAGGCTGGAAGTGAAGGTTCCGGTGATTATTAATGGAGATGGTGTGAATGATTAGAGTAGTGTTTGTCGACGACCATGAGATGGTAAGAATCGGAGTTTCTTCTTACCTTTCAGCTCAGCCGGACATTGAAGTGGTAGGTGAAGCTGATAATGGCAAAAAAGGGGTAGAACTCGCATTGTCCCTTCGCCCTGATATTATTTTAATGGACCTTGTTATGAAGGAAATGGATGGAATTGAAGCAACCCGGCAAATCATTGAACAATGGCCGGAGGCTAAGGTTATTATCGTGACAAGCTTTTTGGATGATGAAAAGGTTTATCCTGCGCTTGAAGCCGGGGCGACCAGTTATATGCTGAAGACCTCTAAGGCCAGCGAAATTGCAAACGCTGTCCGTGCTACCTATCATGGACAATCGGTCCTTGAGCCTGAAGTGACTGGAAAAATGATGGTCAAAATGCGTCAAAAAACTACTCATCTTCCACATGAAGAACTAACGACCCGGGAACTGGAAATCCTCCTGTTAATGGCTGAGGGGAAAACGAATCAGGATATTGCAGATGAATTATATATTGCCCTGAAAACAGTAAAAACACATGTCAGCAATATCTTAAGCAAACTAAATGTCCAGGATCGTACCCAAGCGGTTATCTATGCTTTTAAGCATTCCTTAATTAAATAAACGATCAAACCTCCTAACAGTTGATGGGAGGTTTTTTAATTTTTGGCTGTGTTAATCTTGAATGTTGATTTCCGCTCCAGGCGGCTTCGCTTTCCGCGGGCGTGCCGGGGAGCCTCCTCGGCGCTAAAGCGCCTGTGGGGTCTCCCCAGCCCCGTACTCCCGCAGGAGTCTTCGCCGCCTTCCGCTCCAATCAACGTGCTAAAAATCAACTACATCCTTTAACACAGCCTAATTTTTAAAAAAATGATTGAAAATAGTTCTCATTTACTGTTATTATAATAATAATGAAAATCATTCTCACTACTATTCTATTTGGAGGAAATTCATATATGAAAATACATACATTATCTGGACTTGTTTTATTATCTAGCAGTCTATTATTTGGCTGTTCCAATTCGGACCAAACCTCGAGCACAGAAAAAGCAAAGAAAACCCAAAACACATCAATGGAATCGTTAAAAGGTGTATCGGCTGAATATCGGCAATATGCCATTTCCGAGATTGAAGAATTTGTTAAGGCCACAGACGCTTTTACTGCAGCTGTTAAAAACGGCGAAATTGATAAAGCAAAGGAGCTATATGGACCAGCTCGGATGCACTATGAGCGTGCTGAACCAATCGCTGAAAGTTTTGGTGACCTCGATCCTAAAATTGATGCACGAGAAGGAGATGTTCCCGCTGCCGAATGGGGCGGATATCACCGGATTGAAAAAGGATTATGGATGGAAAACACAACAAAAGGTTATGAACAAATGGCTGATCAGTTATTGAAAGATGTAAACCTGTTACGTGCTAAAGCAGATACAGTAGAAGTGACGCCCGATTTATTAATTACCGGAGCTGTTGACCTTCTAAATGAAGTTTCCACTTCAAAAGTAACCGGCGAAGAAGACCGCTATTCCCATACAGATCTTTACGACTTTGCGGCAAACGTTGAAGGAGCGGAGAAAATCTATCAGCTGCTTAAACCAGCACTAGAGAAAAAGGACAAGGAAGTTTCAACAGAGATACAGGCTCGTTTTGATGATGTTTATCGTCTATTAAACCAGCATAAAAAAGGTGATGGCTACAAGCTTTATACAGAATTGACAGAAGCACAAGTAAAAGAACTTAGCCAGGCCATTGATGCACTAGCAGAACCATTATCACAAATAGGTATCATTACGGAGGCGTCTTAATTGACTAACAATCCAGCCAACTTAGAGGGATTAGCAGAAAAAAAGGTATCAAGACGGGATATTTTGAAAACTGCCGGCATTGGCGGGGTCGGAGTCATACTAGGAGCTTCCGGTCTCGGCAGTGTCCTTGCACTAAAGGAAAGTAAGGCATCAGGCCCTGAGCCAAGTCAGGATATTGTTCCTTTTTATGGCGATTACCAGAGCGGTATTACGACAAAACCACAAAATCATGTTTATTTTGTTTCCTTAGATGTCACGGCGTCTAAGCGAGAAGACTTGTCCAAACTATTTAAAGAATGGACCAAGGCATCTGCTCTGATGACAAAGGGGAAGTCAGTCGGCAAGCTTTCTAGCAATGAATTTTTACCTCCAGATGATACTGGGGAGGCGGCAGGACTATCGCCATCCAATTTGACGATTACATTTGGGGTCGGACCTAGTCTTTTTGTAAAAGACAATCAAGACCGCTTTGGGTTAAAACACAAGCAGCCGAAGGAACTGGTTGATCTTCCCGCCTTCCCGCTTGATGCCTTAGAAGAGGAATGGACCGGTGGTGATCTTTGTATCCAAGCTTGCGCAGATGATTTGCAGGTAGCCTTTCATGCGGTCAGAAATCTGATTCGAATCGCCAGAGGGAAAGCCACATTGCGCTGGGCGCAAACTGGTTTCCAGCGGACGAAGCAGGCAGATCCTAAAAAGGAAACACCGAGAAACCTATTCGGTTTCAAAGATGGTACAGTGAACCCTGATGTTGACAGTAAAAAACAAGTGAATGAACATATCTGGGTTCAACAGGGCGACGGACCGGATTGGCTTGTTAATGGCAGTTACCTTGTAGTCCGGCGGATTCAAATGTTTATTGAGGTATGGGACCGAACCAATCTAAGGGAGCAAGAAAACACTTTTGGCCGCTACCGGGACAGTGGTGCACCGTTAGGGCAAAAGAATGAGTTTGATAAACCTGATTTCACGCATAAGAAAGAAACTGGTCAGGACGTGATTCCTGCCAATTCTCATGTTCGCTTATCTCATGGAGATGGCTCGCAGCAGATTCTCCGTCGGGCCTATTCCTATGCAGATGGGATGGATTTGAAAACGGGCAGCTTTGATGCAGGTCTTTTGTTTCTATGCTTCCAGCGGACACCAAGTAAACAATTTATCCCCATTCAGAACAGGTTAGCTAAAATGGATAAATTAAACGAATATACCGTCCACCGTGGAAGTGCCATTTTTGCTTGTTTACCAGGTACTAAAGAGGGCGGTTTTATCGGAGAGACACTATTTAACTAGTGGTTGAGGAGAGAAGATTATGCAGTGTTTAAATTGGAAGCCTTTATTAGTAATGATTATGTTAATAAGTTTTTTTCAAATGAGCCTTCCCGTAAAGGCAGCAGAAAATAGTGATGAACTTTTTGTCTTAATTGGTGATAGTTTAATGAAGGCCAAGGATGGCGAGCAGACTGTTGTAGCCAAAAACATGGAGCAGTTTGCAAGCGAGTGGCAGTCCATTAAAAAAGCTGGCAGCGAACGAGCCCAAGCTGTTGACCAAGAGTTAAAAGAAGTTCAAAGTTTACTAGCTAAGAACAGCGTTGATCAAGAGGCACTCTCGAAAGGTCTCTCGGCCCTTTCAAGTGCAGTCGTTCAATATGAAGAGGAACAAAATCCCAAAGATAAAGAAAAAGGCAAAGAGCAGGTAAAGCAGTTGCTTCCGCTTATTTCTGTTATGGAGGGCTCGGTAGAAAAAGGGGATACCGCTTCATTAAAGCTTCAATACCAAAAATTAATGAATGGGTGGACAGCTTCAGAGAAGGCTGTTCACGATGAGAGTATTGCTGCATATGGAAACATTGAAAAATACACAGCTCTCATAAGAATTGCGATTACACAGGAACCAGCCGATTTAGATAAGGCCGGGCAAAACTTAGATCAACTTAAAGTAGAAGTAGAAAATTTTCTTGCTGGTAAGGTATCGAAACAGCTAAAAGGAGATTACTCCTTGAATGACTTAGCTGCATTGTTAAGTGATTCTGAAAAAGCAATTTCTCAAAGGGACTACAAAGGGGCCAGTGAACATTTAAATAAAATTTTGACCATCTGGCCAATGGTAGAAGGCGATGTTCAAACGAGGGACAGCAGTTTGTACAGCGATATCGAAACGAAGGTACCAACTGCCATCAGTCTCTTAGATTCTGAACAAGTAAATGCCGATAAAGCTACCAATATTGTTAAGGACCTAGAAGATCGGCTTGCACCGTTATTAAGTAAAACAAGTTATTCATTTTGGGATGCAGCCCTTATTTTATTGCGTGAAGGATTAGAAGGATTATTAGTTGTCGCAACCCTAATTGCCTTTTTAAAAAAGATGGGGCAATCCACCCAGCAAAAGTGGATTTGGACTGGAGTGGTTGCCGGAATCTTGGCCAGTGCCGTCCTAGCCGTCATTATTAATATTGTCTTTTCAAAATTTGTGGCAGCTTCAAGCCGGGAGTATATTGAAGGGATTACCGGTATCGTTGCTGTCATCATGATGCTGACGGTCGGGGCTTGGCTTCATAATAAGTCAAGTATTGGAAATTGGAATAACTACATTAATCAGCAAATGCAGCAGGCAATTGCCAAAGGAAGTCTCCTTTCCTTTGCCTTTATTAGTTTTCTTTCGGTCTTTCGTGAAGGTGCAGAGACAATTATCTTCTATACAGGCATTACTCCTTATATAGGTTTAGCGGAGCTTGTATTAGGGATTTGTCTGGCGCTTGTGGTGTTAGTCATCGCTGGCTTTGCCATTATTCATTACAGTGTAAGAATTCCCATTCGCTTATTCTTTCGAACCGCAACCATCTTAATTTACTTCTTAGCGTTCAAAATTTTAGGGATCAGTATACATGCACTGCAGATTTCAAATGTGCTATCAACCACTACAGTGGAACGCTTGCCATTTATTGACTGGCTGGGGCTTTATCCAACATATGAAACCACTTTACCCCAATTACTATTACTGTGCATTATCTTCTTCACTACTTATTTGGTGAAAAAAAGTGATGGGAAACAAGTAATCTCAACCAATGTTTAAAAGGGCTGACTTGATCAGTCCTTTTTCTTTTAAAAAAATTTCTCCTACTATTCAAGGGACTTGTCTCATAAGTTAGTAAAAGAGATGAGAGTAAGGGAGATTTGCAAATTGGGTATTTATTATAAAGGAATCTTTTTTCTAGCTGCTTCTGCTTTCTTGGGTGAAATGATTGAGGTTTTAATCAATATGATTTTGGCGAGAGAATTGGGATCTCATGGGCTGGGACTTTATATGACAATCCTTCCATCCATTTTTTTACTGGTGTTATTGTCTAGCTTTGAATTACAAGTTTCCATTTCAAAGTTCATTGCTGAGAGGGAGCAGCGGTATCACCGTACGATTCTTTATCATGCTATGACCATCACTATCACTTTTACTTGTATTCTATTTTTAGCAGCCGCTGCGCTCCTTCCGTTTATCTCGGTATTTGATAATTACCATCCATATGTCAGATGGCTGGTTTTGATTTTAATCCCAGTTATCTCGTTCACCTCTGTGGCAAGAGGCTACTTTATGGGTGTTCAGGAAATGGGGAAAATAGCGGTTTCCAACTTCCTTCGTAAGGCAGTCCAGCTAGTAGGCTTATTTATCCTCTTTCGCTATTTTGAATATGATGCGGAGGCCTCGTTATTAATTGCGATTTGCGCCCTGATTGGCAGTGAGGTTGTGATGTTTTTATATCTGTTCTACTTGTTCATTATTCAATTTCAACAGTTAAAACGGAAGCCCTTCTCTAATATGAACCGAAAAGGGGTACGGAAAAACTTAATCGCTGTGTCGATTCCAACGACAGGCCTGCGGCTATTCTCAGCGGTCATGAATGCCGTTCAACCGTTTGTGATCAAGGGAGCCTTGGTTTACTCTGGAGTGTCGAGCACCCTGGCAACCCAACAATTCGGCATGCTGATGGGGGTGGCGGCTTCGATTGGATTTTTCCCGGCTTTTATTGCACACTCGTTAATGATCGTGCTGATTCCAGCCGTTTCTAAGACCAATTCACAAAAGGATTACGCAACCTTGCAAAAAATGCTCCAACAGGTGATGACGATAACGTTTCTATATGGTGTTCCTGCTGTAGCAATTTTTTACTTTTTCGCTCCGGAACTAACCTCTTTATTTTTTAAATCGGATACATCTGCTGTTTATTTGCAGCTGCTCTGGCCGTTTTTTCTCTTTCATTTCTTTATCATGCCAATGCAGGCTTTTTTAATTGGTCTTGATATGTTAAAAGAGTTGTTTTTTCATATAATTTGGTCGACCATTATCTCCTTTGCTTTAGTCCTGTGGCTTGGCTCCTCGCACGACTGGCAGATGAATGGGGTAATTATCGGCATGAATACAGGGGCCGTTCTTTTGGCTCTCATGCATTACTTAACAATCTGTAAGAAGATTGGGGTTTCTATTTTTATGAAAGGGATGGTTACAAATGCAGCGGAACGATGAGCTTTTTTTAAAGCGGAGGGGGCAGCAGTTATCGAGACTAAAAAAACAGGAGCTTGGCAATTTGCCAAACTCCTGTTTTTTTAGTCTCTACTTGAAACAATTCCAAGGATACGAAGAATGCTGATAAATAAGTTAATAAAATCAAGATATAAATTTAAGGCCATCAACGGCACATCTTCAGCTCTTACTCCGTAGTGCTTCATACGGCTGATATCGAAAAGAACATATCCGCTAAAAACTAAAACACCGACAAAGGAGTAAGCTAGCATTCCTGTCGAGCTTAAAGGGAAGAAGATATTATAAAGTGAAATGGCTACTAATGCTAAGATAGCTGCCAGTAAGAACCCGCCCAAGAAAGAAAAATTACGTTTGGACTTTGCTGCGTAAATGGCAATCCCTGAAAAGACTACGGTTGTGCTCGCAAATGCCATCCCGACTACATTAGCTCCTGAAGTAGAAAGGTAGTAAGCTACGATCGGATACAAGGTAATCCCTGAGATAAAAGTAAAGATATACAAAAAGCCATAAGAAACTGCTTTTCTCCTTCTAAAGAAAAAGGCGGTTATCAACATAATAAATTCTAAAATCATTAACGGCATAAACAATCCAGGCGGAACAACAAATGCCCCTGCCATCGTCCCTAAGAAGGCAATTGCTAATGAAAGTGCAAACGTCCTTAAAACGGAAGGCATAAATTCAGTCGATGTTTGTGTATACAAAATCTTCACCTCAAAATGAATTTGATAGAAAGTCTAGTCTCTGACTTCCTTATTAAGATATACGTATAAGTGGTCAAGATGTTTCATTTTTTCTAAAAGATTCTTGGTTTTCTTTTAAAAGGTCACGAATCTCCGCCAAAAGCTCTTCTTGACGTTCTACTTTTACCACGACCTCGGCAGGTGCTTCCTTCTTTTTAAAACGGTTAATGAACTTTACAAATAGGAAAACGGAAAATGCAATGATAAAGAAATCAACCACCGACTGGATGAATTTCCCGTAGTTCAAGCCGAGAAACGAAAGCTCCGCAAAGGAGTCCACTCTCCCAAGTAACAGCGCAACAATTGGCATAATAATATCGGCGACAAGCGAAGAGACGATTTTTCCGAATGCTCCGCCAATGATTACCCCAACGGCTAAATCAATGACATTGCCTTTAATAGCAAACTGTCTAAATTCTTTCCACATTTAAGCAGCCTCCCTTGCTTTTTTTCTTAATTGTTCATTTTATCTTTACCTAGCAAGAAAGGCAACTAGATATTTTTGGTACATATGGTCCGTTTAGGATATTAATTTCATTTTTAGGATCATAACCGCCGAAGCCCCACCAAGTTGTGGAGTACGAAGGATAAGAAGGGTTCATAACTGCCGAAGCCTCACCAAGTTGTCGAGTTCGAGGGATAAGAAGGGTTCATAACTGTCGAAGCTTCACCGTGCTGCCGTGTTGGAGGGATAAGAAGGGTTCATAACGGCCGAAGCCTCACCAAATTGCCGTGTTCGAGGGATAAGAGACACAGTGAAGGAATAACTCCAGCTCCATCCCTCAATCACGTCATTCTGCTATCGTTTTTTAAAAAGCCCAGTTACCCGCTCTGAAGATAGGTTCTGTTTTTCCATCAACCGTTACTCCGTCAATGTCCATATCCTTAGAACCAATCATGAAATCAACATGGGTAATACTTTCGTTAAGCCCATTTTGTGCTAATTCCTCTGAAGACATTTTCTTTCCGCCTTCAATACAAAAAGCGTAGGCACTGCCGATCGCTAAATGATTTGAGGCATTTTCATCAAATAAAGTATTGAAGAAAAGAACATTGGATTGTGAAATGGGAGAATTATAAGGAACAAGCGCTACTTCCCCAAGATAATGTGAACCCTCGTCAGTTTCCACAAGTCGCTTCAAGATTTCTTCGCCTTCTTCTGCTTTCACACCAACAATTTTCCCATTCTCAAACGTAACCGAAAAACGGTCGATGATATTGCCGCCATAGCTTAAAGGCTTCGTACTTGCAACCGTGCCGTTCACACCGATTTTTAGAGGGACAGTAAAGACCTCTTCAGTTGGCATATTTGCCATAAACTCATGCCCGCTTTCATTAACACTACCGGCACCTACCCAAAGATGTTTCTCCGGCAGTTCGATGGTTAAATCTGTTCCTGGCGCAGTATAATGAAGTTCTTTGTATCTTTTCCCATTTAGATAGTGAACCTTCTCATGAAGGGTTTCGTCATGTTTTTTCCAAGCCTCGACCGGATTTTCTGTATCGACCCGGACAGATTTGAAAATAGCTTCCCAAAGCTTATTTACTTGATTGTCACTCGGTTCGTTCGGAAATACTTTCGCAGCCCAATCCTTTGAGGCTGCAGCAATCACTGTCCAACTGACTTTGTCTGATTGGATGGCTTTCCGATAGTGGGAAAGTGCCTTTCCGGCTGCCTTCTGGAAGTTAGCGATTCGCTCAGGATTGACCCCTTTTAATAAGTCAGGACTGGAAGAAATAACCGACATAAAGGCTGCCCCTTTTTCTGCTAGATCCTCCATTTCCTTTGCACGCCATACCGGATACTCTAAGAAAGCCTCATCTGGTGCTAAATCATATTTTGTTCTTGAAACAAAATCATCATTCCAGTTCACAATGACATTTAGTGCGCCTGTTTCGTAAGCCTTTTTGACAATAAGACGAACCAATTCAGCTGCTTCTAAAGTGGCATTTACCACCAAACTTTGGCCTTTTTGAATATTCACACCAACCTTAACAGCTAGCTCGGCATATTTTTCAAGATTTTTAATAAAATCACTCATAGTATGTATCTCCTTTTTATCAGAATCTTCCTATATTGTAGCGTGTTCAAATGGAAAAATAAACCGTAAACCATAGTAATGAAGCAGTCTAAGCTGTGATTCTGCTTTTTTGTTTTTCGAACACATAAAACATAATCCAATATAATCCTGCACTCGCAAGGGCAAGCAGACAAAGAATGAAGAACGTCCATCCATAGCCCACCCAAACAGTCATTGGAATGGCAAGAGGGGCGATTGTCCGGCTAATCGTAAATCGCAAGCTGGCCGCTGCGAAATATTGGCCTCTCATATGCTCTGGTGCAAGTTTGGAAACAAAACCTTGCTGCAATCCAGCTCCCATTAATTCTGCAAAAGTAAAAATGGCCATTGCGAAAATTAATCCCCAAATCCAGTGTGTCTGACTAAAAATAACAATAGATATTGCGTAGACAACAGATGAGAGGGCGAAGACGTTTCTCTCATAATATTTACTCATCCATCTTGTTACAAAGACCGTCAACAAGGCAACAAGGAAACCATTTTCAGCTAAAACAATTCCAAATGCCTGCTCTCCTTTAATAAGGAACGACCAATCGCCAATGGTTAGCAGACTTTGGTCTTTTACATAATCCTTGATATAGACCGGTATTAATAAGTCCAATTGCATAAAAGTCTGACCTGCTAAAACTCCAGCAATTATGAACAGAAGGAAGGTTTTATCTTTCACAATTAAAGCATAGTCTCTTATTTGGTTCCTTAAAAAATAATACCATTTTCCCTCGGTGGTGAGAGAGCTCCTTGTTTGCGAGGGGACGGTTTCCCGAGTCCATTTTGTCAGGATTAAGCCTACTAAAATACAAACAGCCCCAGCAAAAAGCAATAGCTGAAAGCGATAATGAACATAAAAAATCGATCCCAAAATGGGCCCGACTACAACAGCTATGTTAATCGATGTGTAAAAGATAGCAAACACATCACTGCGGTCCTTTTCCTTGACCACGTCGGCGACCATGGCCTGACTTGCGGGCCAGTAAAATGAACCAAACACACCTGCTGCCGTAAACGCCACAAATCCTAACCACGGAGACTGAAGCCATGGAGAACTGGCTAAGGCAAAGCATAAGAATGAAAGCCCCTGGCCGAAAGAAGCTAGAACCATCATTCGTTTTCTTCCAAAGCGGTCAGCAAAATATCCGCCCATTAGGTTAGCTAATACAGAAAATACTTGTGAAAACACTAATAATAAACCTGCTTTATTTTTGCCAAACTCTTCAGCAAAATAAATCGATAAGAACGGAAAAAACATCCAGTAGGTGATATTCACCAAGGCTTCCGCAAATAATCGAACCTTTAAATTTGCATCCCAATCCCTTATCCTCATAAGAATCCTCGTTTCTCTTTATGCGTGCCACTACATCATACTATCCCCTTGGAAGTGGATTCAAGGGAAAAAAAGCCACTTCCCCGGCTAAACTGAATTTAATGATGTTTTATGCTATATTAGAGGTTAATGGGTTACCGAAAGGATGTTTAGAAAAGTGAAAAAAAGTGTAGTTATAGCCGAAAAACCCTCTGTCGCTCGAGATATAGCACGAGTAATGCATTGTAATAAAAAAGGGAATGGTTTTTTTGAAGGAGATAAATATATTGTTACATGGGCATTAGGACATTTAGTTACCCTTGCAGACCCCGAAGTGTATGACGATAAATATAAAACCTGGAAAATAGAAGATTTGCCAATGCTTCCAAATGAGCTGAAGCTTGTTGTCATTAAGCAAACGAGTAAGCAGTTTCATACTGTTAAAAGCCAATTACAACGCTCTGATGTCGGGGAGATTGTTATTGCAACAGATAGTGGTCGTGAAGGGGAATTGGTTGCAAGATGGATACTTGCTAAGGCAAAGGTGAATAAACCTACAAAACGTCTATGGATATCTTCCGTTACTGATAAAGCAATTAAAGATGGCTTTGCGAAATTGAAGCCGGGCAAGGACTATGAGAATTTATATCATTCTGCTGTTGCACGGTCAGAAGCGGATTGGTATATCGGTCTTAATGCCACCCGTGCATTAACAACTCGTTTCAATGCCCAGCTAAACTGCGGCCGTGTTCAAACTCCAACGGTTGCAATCATTGCAGCGCGGGAGGATGAAATCAAAAACTTCAAACCGCAAACCTATTACGGGATCGAAGCCCAAACAACCGACAATTTAAAATTGACTTGGCAGGATCCAAAAGGAAATAGCCGCAGCTTTGATAAAGAAAAAACCGATGCAATTGTGAAAAAACTAGGCAAACAAAATGCCATTGTAAAAGAAATTGAGAAAAAACCGAAGAAGTCTTTTTCTCCGGGTCTTTATGATCTAACTGAACTACAGCGCGATGCGAATAAAATCTTTGGCTACTCTGCAAAGGAAACGTTAAACATTATGCAAAAACTATACGAGCAGCATAAAGTCTTAACCTATCCTCGTACAGACTCGCGTTACCTTTCTTCTGATATTGTCGAAACACTTCCTGAACGTTTGAGGGCATGTGGAGTTGGAGAATATCGTCCGTTAACTAATAAGATCTTAAGCAAGCCGATAAAAGCTTCGAAAGCATTCGTTGATGATAGTAAAGTATCCGATCACCATGCGATTATTCCAACAGAAGGGTATGTAAACTTCTCGGCTTTCACCGATAAAGAACGAAAAATTTATGACTTAGTGGTAAAACGATTTTTAGCGGTGTTATTCCCGGCATTCGAGTATGAGCAGCTAACGCTTCGTGCAAAAATCGGGGAGGAGAACTTTGTTGCAAGGGGAAAAACCATTTTATCAACCGGGTGGAAAGAAGTATACGAGAATCGCTTTGATGACGAGGATGCAGCAGAAGACCTAAAGGAACAGATTTTACCTCGCATTGAAAAAGGCGATACCCTTATCGTGAAACTAATCGCTCAAACATCTGGTCAAACCAGTGCACCTGCCCGTTTTAATGAGGCAACGTTACTATCAGCAATGGAAAACCCTACGAAGTATATGGAAACCAAAAGTAAGCAACTGGCCGAAACTTTAAAATCAACTGGTGGATTAGGAACTGTCGCAACCCGTGCTGATATTATTGATAAGCTTTTCAATTCATTCTTAATCGAGAAGCGCGGCAAAGACATTCATCTTACTTCTAAAGGACGTCAATTGTTGGATTTAGTGCCTGAAGAATTAAAATCTCCTGCCTTAACAGCTGAATGGGAACAAAAGCTAGATCAAATTGCCCATGGAAAGTTGAAAAAAGATGCGTTTATCAGCGAAATGAAAAAATATACAAAAGAAATTGTTGCTGAAATTAAATCGAGCAATAAAAAGTATAAGCATGACAATATCTCAACAAAAAGTTGCCCAGATTGTGGTAAACCAATGCTTGAAGTAAATGGGAAAAAAGGTAAAATGCTTGTGTGCCAAGATCGTGAATGTGGACATCGCAAAAATGTTTCGCGAGTCACCAATGCGCGCTGCCCGCAATGCCATAAAAAACTGGAACTCCGAGGAGAAGGGGAAGGACAAATTTTTACTTGTAAATGCGGGCACCGTGAGAAACTATCTGCTTTCGAAGCGCGCCGTAAAAAAGAATCGGCCGGTAAGGTGGATAAACGTACGGTGCAAAAGTATCTGAAAAGCCAAAACAAGGAAGAAGAGCCCATTAATACAGCTTTGGCAGATGCTTTAAAAAAGCTGAATCTAAAATAAGCTGTATGTGTTGCAATATAGAAAAGAGGCTCCGATCCCTAATCTAAAAGGTTGAGGAATCCAGCCTCTTTCTTCCTTTTATAAAAGAGTTCATCAAAAAAGGCGTGAAAAACTCACGCCCTTTTACTTCATATGATTTGGGAGCCAGCGGCCAGTATCTACACGCTGTTCCTCCTCATTCTCGATTCTATTCTTAAAAGCTTCTTGGGTAACAATTAATTCTTCATCTCCAATGGCTTCCTTTACATGCTTTTCTGTAAGGCTGTCCTTTGGAAAATTACCTGGGTGATTTTTCTTTTTGTGTTCAAAATGTTCTCCACGAGCCAACGTTAACACTCCTTTCGTCTTCGCATGTAGTTTCCCCAAACATTCCTAAAAATAAATTGGAATCATTTTTCCAATTTATCAATAGGTCAGCAGTTGGTATAATTATGAGAGACAATCGAGTGTAAAAGGAGGCATTGAACATGGACTTTTTTCAGATTCTGTCAGAAGACCGAATAAAAAAAGCGTATCAAGATGGTGAATTCGATTCACTGCCTGGCTTTGGCAAACCAATGCAGCTTGAGGATTTATCCGGCATTCCTGAGGACATGCGTATGGCCTATAAAATAATGAAAAATGCCGGTTATACAGAGGATGAAAGACGCATACGTCAAGAAATGCTGAACATTGAAGATCTCCTCAAAAAATGCGATGATAACGACAGGAAGAACCTTCAAAAAAAACTAAATGAAAAGCTGCTCAGGTTTAATCAGTTAATGGCAAAGAGGGGCGTTAAAACAAATTCTTCCATGTTTAAAAACTATGAGTTAAACCTTCAACGCAAAATAAATAAATAAGAAGAGCTGGTTTGGTGAATAGGGAGCTACTCATCACCAGCTTTTTTTTCTTGTTCAATCGGTTTGCACATTCTGTCTAATAAAAAGCCAGCAACCACCATAAAGGCAATAGGGATGGAAAAATTCAAAACATGTATCAAGGTCATTTTACACACCTACCTCATATTTTTTGAATTTTTAGTATATTTATATGTTGTTTAAATTATATGTCAGTTGTCACACTTTAGACAAATTTAACCCTAACCAGTAATTCAGGGAAAATTTGTAAATAAAAAGTAGTTATTTGTAGAATTATAGGAGAAATTGATTTAAAAAGGTGTTAGAAAATTAGTAAAAAATGACAAAAAACAACACAATCCAGTTGCGGTAATCGATATAATGAACATATCACAAAAAGATTAAGTAAAAAGACCTAGATAAAAAGTGTTGGTGAAAAGATTGCATTACTTAAGTAGGGAAAGCAGAAAAGGGCAAACCTGTTGAAAAGCAGGGACGCAAAGCCGAGGATCTAAGGCAGGGAAAAAGCTGCTATGATGGCCGGGTTACCTGGAATACAGAGGTATTTTGGGAGTGAGTAGAATGGTGATTACTGAAAAAGAAATGGATGTTGTTGATCAGGAATGGATGGAGCTTATTTTAGAGGCAAGAAAAATCGGACTCTCCATCGAGGATGTGCGCAATTTTCTTACACAGGATGAGTTAAAATCATCAGCTACATATTAAAAAAAAGCATTCTACAAAAATAAACGCTTTTGTAGAATGCTTTTTTTATTCATTATTATTTTGATTAATCCGCCATTTATTAAATTCGAGAAAATCCTTGAATTGCTCTTTAGAAACACCAGAATTCATGGCTTCTTTGACAAGGTTCATCCAATCCGTATCTAAATCGTCCTTATTGATTTGTTCGTGAATCAGATGCTCGACAGGAAGATTTAATACGCCGGCAATTTTTTCAAGAAATTGAATGGAAGGGTTCTTTTGTAAATTTCTTTCTAAAGAACTTAAATAAGATTTTGCAACTCCCGCTTGCTCAGCAAGCTCGGATAGTGACATCTTCTTTTCTAAGCGGTATTTTTTAACACGGTCACCAATCATTGAATCTCACACACCTACATTTTAAATTTTTCCGATAAACAGTGTAATTACATTTTAATCGGTCAGAGTTCTTTACATATATTCTATCAAAAAGGTTGATGAAGTACCATATTAAGAACAGACTATTATTACAATATCATGAACTATGTGAATATTTTCCTAGACCTAGGACCTGTGGAAGGTTTGTTTTGAAAAAAAAGCTCAATAGCGTTACTATTATGTTGTTGCCATTATAGTATGAAAGAATAATGTTCTAAACCACACTACAGCGAACAATATCAATGAATGTACATAAATATAATCAAAAAGGCAGGGAATCAGATGATTGTATTAAAATCACAACGTGAAATTGAAGCAATGAAAAAGGCGGGAGAAATACTTGCAGCCTGTCATAAAGAAATTGCTAAGCTTATTAAACCAGGAATCACCACGTGGGAAATTGAAGAATTTGTAGATGAATTTCTCAGGAAACATGGAGCAACACCTGAACAAAAAGGGTATAAAGGATACGAATATGCAACCTGTGCTAGTATAAATGACGAGGTATGCCACGGGTTTCCTCGAAAGGATCCATTAAAAAATGGAGATATTGTTACTATTGATATGGTTGTAAATTATAATGGGGCGCTTGCGGATTCTGCCTGGTCTTACGGTGTTGGCGAAATTCCGGAGGAAGCAGCCCATTTATTAAATGTTACAAAAGAAGCCTTATACAAAGGGATTGAGCAGGCGGTTGTCGGGAATCGAATTGGAGATATCGGTCATGCGATCCAAACGTATGTAGAAGGGGAAGGGTTTTCTGTTGTTCGTGATTTTATTGGCCATGGTATCGGCGCAGTTATGCACGAGAAACCAGATATTCCGCATTATGGGCTTCCAGGCAAGGGGGCACGTATCAAAGAGGGAATGGTATTTACGATTGAGCCGATGGTAAATATCGGACGATACCAGACCAAAATGGATCTCAACGGCTGGACTGCTCGAACAATTGATGGCAAATATTCTGCCCAATATGAGCACACACTAGCCATAACAAAGGACGGTCCCATAATTTTAACTGAACAAAAATAAACGAAAGACCCGTTATTTGGATAGATCTAAATAACGGGTCTTTTTTATTATTTCTTTCTAAGACTACCAAGTTCCTCGACTAAAGCCTGCATTTCATTTGGACTAAACGATTTCTTCTTCAAGACCATTTCATAGATTTCTTTTAATTCTTCGTACATTTCTTCATCGAAATGGGAGGGTTTAATTGCTCCAAGGTTCAGCACCTTTAATTTTTCTTTTATTTGTTCGATCATGAATTCGACATTCTCAACAGACTTTTCTGATAAATTCATTTTCCGTCACCCTTTTCACAAATTTTAATCCCATCTTTTCATGTTAAAAAGTATCTGTCAATACTAATCTCATTTGTAGTTTGTCCAAAGAAAATCATTAATGATATCGATCTGTTTGCATTGTAAGGTTTGATATCGCAAAATAAATGGTAAGATAAACAATGGTATTATTTTCTTTTATGATGAGCAAATGATAATTATAAAGAGGGAAGGAGAGGTTAAGATGACAAGAAAAAACCAGTTTTGGAAGGGGATCCTGCTAGGGGCAATTGCAGGTGGTGCACTTAGCTTATTAGATAAAGATACACGTGAGGCTATGAAGGAAAATGTAATAAAGACTTCTGGAAAGGTAGGGTATATCATCCGTCATCCTGATGAAGTATCTGAAAAAGTGAAGGAAACAGCTGCAAAATTTAAATCGACCTTTGAAACAGTTAGTGAGGATATAACCTTTATTACTGAAAAAGTCGAGGAGTTAAGGGAACTGACACCACAGGTAACGGAAATGATTAAAGAAACAAAAGAAACCTTTGCTGTTAATGCGGAAGATGATTTATTTGACGATGTAACAGTAGGAAAGGGCGAATAAATCTCAAATAAAAAGGAGGATCTATATGGACAAGAAAGCAAATGTACGCTCTTCATTAATTAGATTACTTTGGCATCGGATTGAAGAAGATGATCTTCCCGGTTTGAGTGCGCAATTGGCCTACTTTTTTCTTCTTTCCTTATTTCCACTTTTAATTGTATTATTTACGCTTCTTCCGTATTTCCCGATTCCACATCAGAATATACTCGGGATGATCAAGGATTTCGCACCTGATGAGGCAATGGCACTTATTGAAAAAAATGTTAAAGAAATTATGAGTCAACGAAATGGCGGCTTGCTTTCGTTCGGGATTATCGGGACCATTTGGTCGGCATCGAATGGAATTAATGCCATCGTAAGGGCTTTTAATAAGGCATATAACGTGAAGGAAAGCCGTTCCTTCATTGTCGCAAGGGGTATGGCGGTTTTATTAACATTTGGTATGATTTTTGTTTTCTTACTTGCCCTTATCCTCCCTGTTTTTGGTAAGGAAATAGGCCTTTTTTTATTCTCCCAATTAGGCTATACGGAAGAATTTATAAAGATTTGGAATGCGTTAAGCTGGCTGGGCAGTGCGATCATTTTATTTCTAATTTTTACCGGGCTTTATTGGATTGCACCAAATGTCAAAATCAAATGCAAAAGTGCTTTTCCGGGGGCTATCTTTGCCACGGTAGGCTGGATCATATCGTCAATGGGTTTATCCTTCTACGTCGGGAATTTTAGTAATTATTCTCTTACATATGGGGGGATTGGCGCAATTATTGTGTTAATGATTTGGTTATACCTATCCGCCTTTATTATTATTCTTGGCGGTGAAGTAAATGCCTTCTACAGTGAAAAATACAAGACAAACTGCTAACACTTACCTTACTGAAAATAACTTATCAGGCCAAACTATGATTAGGG
Organism: Neobacillus drentensis; assembly: GCF_021560175.1. Lineage (GTDB taxonomy): Bacteria > Bacillota > Bacilli > Bacillales > Cytobacillaceae > Neobacillus > Neobacillus drentensis_A. The sequence goes on from NZ_CP091110.1 coordinate 985,998, forward strand.
GCTTAGCACCCGAACATCAAGGGAGGATGACAAGATGACAAAGCATACGAAAAAAGATGGCAGCACAAAGCAAAAAGGTAAAGGCAGTAAGGGGAATAAAACTTCAGGTTCTGCAAACGGATCTAACGGCTATCACTAAGCCTTCTATAAAAGGACCAGGTGAGAAAATTCACCTGGTCCTTTCGATTACCTTGATTTTAACAACCTAAGGCTATTTAAGATCACAAGAATAGTACTTCCTTCGTGACCGATGACTCCGAATGGTAAATCCAGCAGTTGAAAGAAATTCGAGCATATGAGCAACATAATTACAGCAATAGAGAAGACGACATTTTGTTTAATAATCTTGTTCATTCGCTGTGAAAGACGGACAGCCTCGGCAATTTTGGGCAAATCATTTTTCATTAACACAATATCCGCCGTTTCGAGGGCTACATCTGTTCCTTCTCCCATTGCAATTCCAACGCTAGCAGTGGCGAGTGCCGGTGCATCATTAATTCCATCCCCAACCATGGCGACCGTTTTGTATTTCTGCTTAAGTTGTTTTAACTGCTCCACCTTTTCTTCAGGAAGACATTCTGCGTAAAATTCATCCACATGACTCTCAGCAGCTATAGCATGGGCTGTTTTTTCACTATCACCGGTCAGCATGATCGTCTTTATGTTTTGTCTCTTTAAATCCTCAATCGCATGCTTAGTTTCCTCGCGAACCACATCTTTCATCGCAATCATCGCACTAAGCACACCATCAATCTCAATAAAAACTAAGGTATTCCCTAAGCCAGCCAGTTCTTTCGATTTACCTTCAGCAAACGTATCGGCCTCGTCGTTTCCAACAAACGCTGCCTTACCAATTTTCCACTGCTCGCCGTTAATGGATGCTTTTACACCCCAGCCGGGTATGTCTTCAAGGCTGTCTGGTTGTAATAATTCCTGTTTTAACGTTTGTTTAGTGTATTTGACAATTGCTTGTGCAAGTGGATGTGTTGATTGGTTCTCAATCGATGCAGCTTTTAAAATAAGTTCTTCTTTATTAAGTCCTTCTTTTACAATGACTTCGGTTACTTCGGGTTTTCCTTTTGTTAAGGTACCCGTCTTATCAAAGGCAATCGCTTCTAAATGTCCTAAATTTTCTAAATGGACACCGCCTTTAACTAAGATTCCGTGCTTTGCCCCATTTGAAATGGCAGAAAGGGTGGCAGGCATAATTGAGGCAACAAGGGCACATGGTGAGGCAACAACCAGTAAAATCATCGCCCGATAAAAAGACTCATGCCAGCTCCAGCCAAGTAAGAAATAGGGTAAAAAGAACATGCTGATCACGACAAGCAGGACCACTTTTACATAGGTTCCTTCAAAGCGCTCAATAAAAAGCTGAGAAGGCGATTTTTCACTTTGAGCCGATTGAACCAGTTGAATGATTTTTTGAAAAAGTGTATCGGTGCTTGCCTTGTTTATTTGGACTGTAATTGATCCAGTCAAATTGACCGTACCAGCAAACACTTCTGCTTGCTCGCGCTTCGAGACAGGCATAGATTCTCCGGTAATGGCCGCTTCGTCAATATTGGTTTGCCCCTTTATGATCACCCCATCAGAGGGCACACGCTCACCCGGTTTAATTAAAATATGGTCACCCACTATTAGTTCAGAAACGGCGACTCGCTTTTCATATCCATTGGTAATCAGTAACGCCTCTTGCGGCTGCAGTTCCATTAAGGAGGAGATCTCCTTGTGGCTTTTATTCATGGTGTAGGTTTCCAAAGCTCCGCTGACAGCGAAAATAAAGATTAGCACGGCTCCTTCTGTCCAATAACCGATAATGGCCGAACCGACTGCAGCAAATATCATTAGCATTTCTACGTTTAGTTCCTTATTTTCATAGGTGGCCTCGATCCCTTCTTTTGCCTTGGCAAACCCCCCAATGACGAATGCTAATAAATAGGCAATAATCGCTTCGACCCCATAATCATACTTATCAAACAGCCAGCCTGCCGCGATTAAGATGCCGCTTAACCCTGCAGCGATCAATTCAATATGTGGTTTTATTTTTTCAATCAAACTGGTTTCTTCAATCCCCTTTGTTAAAACTTTTGCATCTGAACTCATTGTACTCCCCCCTTATCATTGATACGGCTAGCTTCAGTGCCTAAACAAGGCGCTGAAGCTTTTGAATCTAATTGATAAAAATAATCATCTTCATTACCCTTAAAAAACACGAAAGCTGTCATCAAGTGATGACAGCACAAATCTCGACATATATTCTTTTTATTTATTTTACCATATATCGTATGTTTAAGGATATGATTTTGCTTTTAAAAAGCACTTAGGAATTTTGCTGTTCAAGCCTTACCTCCGTGTTTTTTGCAAAGGAAAAAATGATGAAGGTGACGATTAGAAGCATCGTGCTAATAATGTAAAAGAAACTTACATGTTGAAAAAATTTAATAAATAGCCCGCCAATGATGGGTCCGCTTAAACTGCCAAGGCTATAGAAGATTCCACATAATAAATTCCCTGTTGGCAGCAGAAACCTTGGAACCAAATCCGTCATAAAGCTAATACCGAGTGAGAAGGTCGAACCCACAACCATCCCAGAAAAAAGAAAAGCGATGAAAAGGCCAATAAACGAGTGCTCCACAAAACTAGCCATCGTAAAACTTAAAAATCCAAGCAGCAACACGATCATTAAGACATTTCTCCTCCCATATTGATCACTTAACATTCCTAAAGGGAGCTGTGTAATGATGCTGCCGACGGCAAATACAGAGAGAACAAGAGAAACATTGGAAACATTAATGTTGGTCCGAAGAGCGTAAACGGGAAAGCTTCCGTTTAAGCAAGATTCTAAGAACCCATATGTAAATGGAAGTAAAAATGCAACCCAGCCGTATTTGAAAGCTTGCTTAAATTGTTTAATGGTTGCTAAAAAAGAATGAAGGTTGACAGTTTGTTCAGGAAACTCATTTTTCAACGTAAATACAAAACCCCAGCCAATTAAACATAAAATCGAAGAGATAATAAAAGGTAAGGATTGAGTAATCGTGACGAGCGGGGTCATTAAAGGTCCTGCCGCAAAACCAATTCCAAAAAACAATCCATATAAGGAAATATTGCGGCCGCGTTTTTCTGCTGGAGAAGACGAGGTGATCCACGTTTGTGTTGCAAAATGGAGGGAGTGGTCACCAATTCCAATCAGTAATCGTAACGCAAACCAAAACCAAAATGTCTTCCATAGCGGGAATAAAGCAAGTGAAATAGCAACAAGACCTCCGCCCCAAACGATGACAGGCTTGTATCCATACTTTCTTAATGGCCTTTCCATAAACGGAGAGACTAAGAGTATTCCGATATATAAGGCGGTTGCATTAAACCCATTTAATGAAGGAGATACACCGTTCTTTTCAAAAATAATCGCAATGAGCGGAAGGAGCATCCCTTGAGAAAATCCTGAAATTGCCACAATACTGACAAGAATCCAGAAACGTACATTTATTTTATTCATAAAACATCCTCGCGTAATGTAAAGTAAGTTTATTAGTCCCTCCATGATGGTATCTAGAAAGTAGGTCATTTGCAAGGGAATTGTTACCTAGACATTTTACTCGTTTTTAGGTAAATTAAGGAACATATGGAAACATATAAAAACTAGTTCGAAGTAACTGGAGGGAATGCATTGACGAATAAAGTTTTTATGCTAATGACATTCATTGGGGTTCCAGTGTCTGTGATTGGGACCATGATGCACTGGTCGAGCATTATATTATTTATCCTGTACTGTTTAACGATTATCGCCTTATCGAGTTTTATGGGGAGGGCAACGGAGAGCCTTGCCATTGTGGCTGGTCCTCGGATTGGCGGACTGTTGAATGCCACTTTTGGAAATGCGGTTGAGCTGATCATTTCCATTTTCTCCTTGAAGGCAGGTCTTGTAGGCGTGGTTTTGGCCTCGTTAACCGGTTCAGTACTAGGGAACTTACTGCTTGTTGCGGGGCTCTCCTTTTTTATTGGCGGTTTAAAATTCAAGCGTCAGGAATTTAATGTCTATGATGCCAGACATAATTCCGGCTTGTTAATGTTTGCTGTCATGATTGCCTTTGTTATTCCAGAAGTATTTTCCATTAATATGGATGATTCCAGTACACTAACCTTAAGTATAGGAACATCCGTTATTTTAATTCTGCTTTATTTAGCTGCTCTTTTCTTTAAGCTGGTTACCCATCGCGGGGTCTATCAATCAGGAGCCCCGAAAGAGGTCCATGACGAAGAGGTTCCCGAATGGGGGAAGGGGAAAGCAATCGCAGTTCTCCTCATCGCAACCCTTGCCGTCGCTTATATTTCCGAACACCTCGTTCATACGTTTGAATATGTTGGGGACACTTTCGGCTGGTCTGAATTATTTATTGGGGTCATTATTGTCGCTATCGTCGGAAATGCCGCAGAACATGCCTCTGCCGTTTTGATGGCCTACAAAAATAAGATGGACGTTGCTGTTGAAATTGCGATTGGATCTACCTTACAAGTGGCGATGTTTGTCTTGCCAGTGCTAGTTCTAGTTTCACTACTTTTTGAAACGTCGATGCCGCTTATTTTCAGCTGGCAGGAATTAATCGCCATGGTTTCGTCAGTCCTATTGATGGTGGTTATTTCGAATGACGGCGAGTCCAACTGGTTTGAAGGATTAACATTACTAGCTGCCTATGTCATTATGGGGATTGGATTTTTCTTGTTATAGAAATAGAAAAGACTCTATGCCAAATGGTATAGAGTCTCCTTTTTACAAACTTTTTCAATGTACGGTAAATGCTCATCCATGTGCTATAATAATTCAGCACTATTTTTTAAGGGTTCTAAATCAATCGTTTTCATTTTGTGGGTACCATCAATCACCAACCTTCATGTTTAGTGGAAACTAATAGTAAAACACGAGTGTTGAATTTCATATAAGACGGGAATCCCAACCTCCTTAAGCTAAGTAAAAGTAAGTATATCGTAAACCGATTGATTACTGCCCTCCTTTTTTTAAGGTTAAGTTTATTATAATTCCTAGTTAAAGTTTTGTAAATAATCAGATTATTACAATTTTGTTACTTCTGTACCAATACTTAAGGAGCGAGAAATGAAATTTACGATACGATTACTATTTTTTATTATTGGGCTAGCAATCATGACCTTTGGTGTATGTATGACCATTAAGGTTGCGGACATTGGGGTGGGGGCATGGGATGCATTGAATGTTGCCCTGACAGAAAAATTGGGGTTATCGGTGGGGAAGTGGGTCATGATTGATGGGGTTATTTTAGTCTTTGTTAATGCCCTCTTAGTAAAAAGAAGACCAGATATCTTCTCTCTTATGACAATCATTGTGATTGGCTTGTTAGTCGACTTTTGGCTCGATACTGTTTTCAGTTTGTTTCAAGTTGATGACCTGCCAGTGAAACTGGTCATGCTATTGCTCGGGATTTTGATTATCGGTTTTGGCGCCTCTATCTATTTACAGGCAAAGTTTCCTCAAAGCCCGATTGATAATTTTATGCTAGCGATTAAGGAGCGGTTTCAAGTTAACTTGATGGCAGCAAAGACCATTGGTGAAATTACTGCATTGATTCCGGCTTTTTTCCTACATGGACCTATTTCCTACGGTACTCTTATTATTACGTTTACTGTTGGACCAGCCATTCAACTGTTTTTTCCCTATTTTGAAAAATTTATGCAGCATTTGCAAATGAAATATTCATAGTATGGCTAAAAAAGTCTTAGAGGGAAATGGATAATATGAGGGAACTCCGAAAAAACTACTAGCAGACTGATTAATGTTCTTAGTGAAAGGAGTTCCCACTCGTGAAGAAAAATGTTTCTTTACTTATGACATTGCTCTTAATGTTAACCTTTATACCGTCTGCTTTTGCTCAAAAAGCTCCGGTAAAACAATCTGCAGTAAAATATCAGGTTCCACCATCGGTTCGTAACATTTCAAAAGAAAATACGTATCCGAATTCAACACAGGACTTGCCATTGCTGCAGCCAAGTGATATGACCAAAAAACTGATTAATTCTTCAAGAGTTAAAATTGAAAACCCTGATCTGATTCGGATGCTTAATGAGTCAAGCATTAGCAGTTCACCGTTTGCAATTGGGTATAGGGCGATTATTTATCTGGGCCAGTGGCCATTAAACTACGAATCATCGGAAACTTCCCCAAACTGGGAGTATCAAAAAATTAACACCAACTATTTTGATAATCGTGGCGGCAAAACTCCGTATCAAATCAAGTATGTACAGGAATCGCAAAAGGTTATCAGAGGCGGTTTAACTTCTAAAATTCCCGATGCAGAAGAAGTTAAAAAGATGATGTTGTTGAAGGCAATGGAAAAGACTCGTCTTCCGCTAGCCTTTGAAACCATTATTGGCACAGGGACCAAGAATGACCACATTTACAATATCCCGCCAAATCGCTTGGGTTATTTATATGCTTATGCGCCAGGGGTGAATGAAAAAGGAAAGGTAACCTACGGGGAAGTCTATTTGATGCTAAAAGGAAGTAAAAAGTTTATTGTGATCAAAAACGTTACATCCCAAGGCATTGGTGCTTGGATTCCTGTCCAGGATTATGTTTCCTTCGGATTTGCGGCCTCTGAACGGCCAAGATAATCGTGTGGATTTTTTAGGGCTCCTCAAACCGAGGGGTTCTTTTTTTAGGGAAAAGGGTAAAATATGATTAATCCATTGCCAAAGTTGTTATATTTCGATAGGATGGAACGGTAATGAAAGGAGTGGATCATTTGGGCAGCCCAATTCAGAATAAAAATACACAAGTGGATTTCCTAAAACACCGTTTAAACATGTTCATCGATGTACTTGATGCGATTGATCCGGAAGAAACGGATTTAGAGGATATTGATCGTTTAATCTCGATGCTCGATGAGATGGAGTCTAAGTGCCGTGAATTTACTAATCGTGATGTGAGTGAGTCTGTTTAAGAACAGGCTCTTTTTTACTGGGGAAATTTCCTTTAATTCTAATGGTTATAGGAGTATAATGTAAGCGTGTAAATAGTTGTAAAATTAAAAATAGATAAAATTGCAGACAAGGGGAAAGGGGTACTCGAATTGAATATCGAAAAATTTCAAGAAAGCATGTACGAGCTAATTGTTGAAACATCAACGAAACTCCCGAAAGACGTTCGCCGTGCTGTGTTAGCGGCAAAGCAAAAAGAAAATGCAGGAACAAGTGCCGCAATGAGTCTTGCAACGATTACCAACAATATTAAAATGGCTGACGATCAAGTTTCACCAATTTGTCAGGATACTGGTCTGCCCACTTTTAAAATTAAAACGCCAGTGGGTGTTAACCAATTAGAAATCAAAGAAGCGATTAGAAATGCCATTGTCCTCGCTACAAATCAAGGAAAACTGCGACCGAACTCCGTTGATTCCTTAACTGGTAAAAACAGCGGTGATAACCTGGGTGCCGGGGTACCGGTTATTAAATTTGATCAATGGGAAAAGGACTATATTGATGTCCGATTAATTTTAAAAGGCGGCGGCTGTGAGAACAAAAACATTCAATACAGCCTGCCATGTGAATTAGAAGGGCTCGGACGCGCTGGCCGCGACCTTGATGGCATCCGTAAATGTATCATGCATTCTGTTTACCAGGCACAGGGCCAAGGCTGCAGCGCCGGGTTTATCGGGGTAGGTATCGGCGGTGACCGTTCATCAGGTTATGATTTAGCAAAAGAGCAATTATTCCGTTCGGTTGAAGATGTGAATCCAAATGAGGATCTTCGCAAACTAGAAGAGTATGTAATGGAAAATGCCAATAAGTTAGGAATTGGAACAATGGGCTTTGGCGGCGAAGCAACTCTTTTAGGTTGTAAAATCGGCGTCATGAACCGGATTCCAGCTAGCTTTTACGTTTCAGTTGCCTATAACTGCTGGGCATTCCGCCGCTTAGGTGTGAGTATCGATGCTTCGACAGGTGAGATTAATGAGTGGGCTTATCAGGATGGTGAGTTTATCGATTTCGCTGAAACGGAAGCTGAAAAGGAAACAGCTGCTGCGTTGTCGTCTGATGTGATTACGTTAGAGGCACCTATAACAGAAGAAAAGATTCGCTCGTTGAAAGTTGGCGATGTTGTTCAAATTAATGGTTTAATGTACACCGGTCGTGATGCGATTCATAAGTATTTAAGTGATCATGATGCACCGGTTGATTTGAATGGACAGGTTATCTATCATTGCGGTCCAGTTATGTTGAAGGACGAGGATGGCCAGTGGCATGTGAAGGCTGCCGGTCCGACAACTAGTATTCGTGAGGAACCTTATCAAGGTGATATTATGAAGAAGTTTGGTATCCGTGCCGTGATTGGTAAGGGCGGAATGGGACCAAAAACATTGGCAGCCTTGCACGACCATGGCGGTGTGTATTTGAACGCAATTGGCGGCGCTGCTCAGTATTATGCGGACTGTATTAAAGGCGTTGAAGGCGTTGATTTGATGCAGTTTGGTATTCCTGAAGCCATGTGGCACCTTCGTGTTGAGGGCTTCACGGCCGTTGTCACGATGGACTCACACGGAAACAGCCTGCATGCGGATGTAGATAAGTCTTCTTTGGAAAAGTTAGCTCAGTTTAAGGAGCCGGTTTTTAAATAAGAGAGGGTTGGGGATAGGCGTGAGAGTGGCGCCTGTCCTCTTTTTATTGAAGGAAGTTGGTAAAAAAATACAATTTTTGTTGAATTAACTTTGGATTTTGTAGAATTTCTCTGGTTTTTTGTAGAATTAAGGTCATTATATTTTTAAATGGTAATTAATTTCCGGATTTTGTAGAATTGAAGCCTTGATTTGTAGAATAAATTAAATAATTGTAGAATTCCTCCACTGTTTTGTAGAAATCAGCATCAACTTTGTAGAATTCCTATAACAAGATGCCCTATTTTATTAAATTCATAAAAAGTTCATGTAATTATTAAAGGATAATTCCTCAAATAAAACGAAAATATTCTTCATTATGAAAGGAGGCATGAATTTTGTTTGTTAAAAACTTAAAAGTACCAATTATTTTGCAAAAAGCGGAAGCTCTTGAGAAAAGAATTCCCCCAAATCATCCTAGAATTTCCGATTTAAAATCTTTTATCAAAAATTTACGATCAGGATATAATGGCGAAAGGAAAATAAATTATTATTTAAACCAAATACCGCCGCAAAGGTTCTATATTTTCCACGATCTTCGTCTACAATATGGTGAGAATGCCTACTTCCAAATTGATGCCCTGCTTCTCTGCTCGAGAGGAATATTTATGTTAGATGGTAAAAATCACTCAGGAAAACTAACTATAGAACCGAATCAAATGATCCAAGATTATGATGGAAAAAGAGTTATTTATGAAAATCCTATTTCCCAGGCCAACCGTCATAATCTATTGTTAAATTATTTTTTAGAAAAAAATAAGATACCAGCTGTCCCAATAGAATCCCTTGTGGTGATTTGCAGATCCTCAACTGAACTAGTTATTAGTCCTGGATATACAGAAGCTGCAAAGAAAGTCTGCCGGTTAAGTGACTTACTAAAAAAATTAGACGGACTATATCACCGTTATAATCGAGAGCTACTAGATAACAAAACCTTGGAAAAAATAAAAAAACTGCTTCTAAAGAAACATACCCCATTATATACAGACCTCTATGAAAAATTTGAAATTTCAAAAACTGAAGTAGTTACCGGCGTCCAATGCCCCAAGTGTCTTTCTTTTTCAATGGATTATCATAGGAAGATTTGGCAGTGTCCTACCTGCAAATTTGTTTCCCAAGATGCCTATCTGAATGCAGTAAGAGATTACTTTTTGTTAGGAAATTCCTCGTTTACAAACATGGAATTACGGTCATTCCTTCACGTTCCATCTTCACGGGCTACCACCTATACCATATCATTATTAAATTTCCCTTATACAGGTTCAACCAAGGGCCGCTCCTACCACCCCCCCTAAAGATTTCCTATAAATACTAATCATCCTTTTCCCTTTAATAACAAACACTAAAATGAACAAAATAATAGGGGGAACATGGATGAAACGCTTAATCACCTTTCTTGCCATCATGTGCTTAATAATCCCGACAAGTACCTATGCGGCGGTATCCAACCAGCCGATTAACTGGGGGTTTAAAAAAGCCCAAAACGAGATTCCGCCGGAAGCGGGTGCTCAGTATGATCAACTCTTAGCCAAATACGGGGCTTTTTATAAAGGCGACCCTAACTCAAAAATCTTATATGTTACCTTTGACAGCGGCTATGAAAATGGCTACACTCCGAAAATTCTTAAAGTCTTGAAAAAAGAAAAAGTCCCAGCAACCTTTTTTGTGACAGGCCACTTTCTAAACTCACAGCCTGAGCTTGCCAAGCAGATGGTAAAAGAAGGACATATCATCGGCAATCATTCCTGGAGCCATCCAGACTTTACGGCTGTTGGTGATGCAAAAATTCGGGAAGAGCTAAAAAAAGTAAAGGTTAAAACACAAGAAGTAACCGGGCAAAAAGGAATGAAGTATCTTCGCCCGCCTCGGGGTGTATTTAGTGAAAGAACCATGAAAATTGCCAAAGAAGAGGGCTACACACATGTCTTTTGGTCACTTGCTTTCGTGGACTGGAATATTAATCAGCAAAAAGGCTGGCAATATTCCTACAATAATATCATGAGGCAAGTTCATCCAGGCTGTGTCCTCCTGCTTCATTCGGTTTCAAAAGATAATGCGGATGCATTAGAACAAGCGATTAAAGATTTGAAAAAGAGGGGCTATAAATTTAAAAGCCTTGATGATTTTCCTAAACCGAAATAAATGCAAAAAGCTGAATTCAACCTGAATTCGGCTTTTTGCATTTTCTACTTTTTAAAAAGTCTTTTACTATAATAAAACTATTTTGTTGACATAATAGAATTTCTGGATTAATGTAAAAAAATAAACAATACCGATAAGAATATGGGGGATTAATTGTGAGAAAATATTTACTATCTATTGTAAGCATACTTTTATTGTTTGCACTAGCTGCATGTAACAATACAGAGAAAAAGAATGATTCAGCATCAACTGCTAATAAATCACTTTATGATCAAATTAAAGCGAAAGGTGAGATAACAATAGGTACTGAAGGTACTTATGCTCCATTTACCTTTCATGATAATAACGATAAATTAACCGGTTTTGATATTGAAGTTGCGACAGAAGTATTTAAGCGTCTAAACATTAAGCCAAAATTTATTGAAACAAAATGGGACGGAATGATTGCCGGCCTTGATGCGAAACGTTATGATATGGTTGCAAACGAAGTGGCGGTTCGCCCTGAGCGCCTTGAAAAATACGATATGTCCGATCCTTATATCGCTTCAAAAGCAGTATTGGTTGTAGGATCAGAAAATAATACGATTAAATCGCTTGATGATTTAAAAGGTAAAAAAGTTGGACAGTCATTAGATAGCAATTACCGGGTCATTGCTGAAAAACATGGGGCAACTAATACAGTGGTTGACGGTTTTAACCAAGCAATTGATTTAATTACTTCTAAACGAATTGATGGAACCATTAATGATAGTCTTTCTTATTTAGATCTAAAGAAACAACGTCCTGATTTACCGATTAAGGTTGTTTATACAGAACCAAACGCTACAAAAAATGCTTTCTTATTCCGTAAAGACAACCCTGAATTAGTTAAGGCTGTAAATAAAGCATTAGCAGATATGAAAAAAGACGGAACCTACTTGAAAATTTCCAAGAAATACTTTGGAGAAGATGTTTCTAAGTAAAGGATTGATTCAAATTGATGGCAGATGATCGTTTACATCGGATAATGGGAATCCTAAGTGATTCCTTTTTTCCACTTTTAAAAGCGGGATTGTATTTTACAATCCCTTTAACATTGATTTCTTTTGCATTAGGGATTATTCTTGCTTTCTTGACCGCTTTAGCACGCTTGTCGAGTATAAAGCAATTGAATGCAATTGCGAGATTTTATTTGTGGATTTTTCGCGGCACACCATTATTAGTGCAGCTTTTTATCCTCTTTTATGGATTGCCAAGCATGGGAATCACGTTAAATCCATTTCCGGCAGCCGTCATCGGTTTTACCCTAAATGTTGGTGCGTATAGCTCTGAAATTATTCGTGCCGCCATCCAATCCATCCCAAAAGGACAATGGGAGGCTGCCTTTTCAATTGGAATGACAAAGTCGAAGGCGATGCGGAGAATTATCCTGCCGCAAGCAGTAAGAGTATCCCTGCCGCCGCTTGGGAATTCCTTTATCAGTCTTGTAAAAGATACCTCCCTAGCAGCGACGATAACGGTTACAGAAATGTTTCAAAAAGGTCAACAAATTGCTTCAGTTACTTATGAACCCCTATGGTTATATATTGAAGTGGCATTTATTTATTTGATTTTTTGTACCTTCCTATCTAATCTGCAATCGAAGCTTGAGCGGCGCTATGAAAAAGGCGTTGCTAGATAATGGAGGGAGGGAAATATATGATTTCAGTTGAAAAAGTGGCGAAGCGATTTGGAGAATTGGAGGTCCTTCGGGAAATCAATTTATCCATCGAGAAAGGCAAGACAGCCGTTATTATCGGTCCTTCCGGTTCAGGCAAGACGACATTTTTGCGCTGCTTAAATTTACTAGAAATTCCTGAGTCAGGAAAAATAACTTTAGGCGAAAAGTCCATTGATTTTTCAGGAAAAACAAAATTGTCATCCTCGACGATAACATCATTTCGCCAGCAATCAGGAATGGTATTTCAAAATTATAATCTATTCCCGCATTTAACTGCGCTAGAGAACGTAATGGAAGGCCAGATTCATGTCTTAAAGCGAGAAAAAACAGCAGCTCGGGACAAAGCTTTGGCTTTACTAGACAGAGTGGGTTTGCGAGATAAAGCTGATATGTACCCGCATCAATTATCAGGTGGACAACAACAACGGGTGGGGATTGCTCGTGCCATGGGGTTGGATCCAGCTGTGTTGTTATTTGATGAACCTACCTCAGCACTTGATCCCGAATTGGTCGGAGAGGTCCTAAAAGTAATGAAAGACCTTGCAGATGAGGGGATGACGATGGTTGTGGTAACACATGAAATGTCATTTGCTAAAAATGTCGCAGATCAGGTCATTTTTATGGACCAAGGGGTTATTGTAGAAAAAGGAACACCGGAAGAAATATTCACCAATAATGAAAATCCAAGATTGGTTCAATTTCTAAATAAAGTGATTAGCAGATAGAATAAATTGTAAAAGAAGGCAACTAACCCATTTGGGCGGTTGCCCTTTTTTGTTATTTGAAAGGAATTAACACTGCAATCGGGTATGTTAGGGTTAAACATGGCTCCAGCTGTGTGTTTAAAAACTACCTTCTTTTACTTAATGCCGTCTGAAGAATCGGTCTTAATTCATCAAATGATTTACATTTATTCTCCACCACTAAATCCCATACAAACTGATAATTATGCCTAAGTCCTGGCATTGTTGACCAAAGTTCCATCTGCTCTCGCTGAATTAAGTTAATATTTACTCTCAAAAGTGATTTAAGTTCTTCGTAATTCATCTTTCTAGGGATATTTGAAGTACCTCTTTGTTTTATCATTTCTTGTCGTAGTTGATGTTTGCAATTCTGTTCTTCTTCTCTTGCTGCTTTAAGTCGTTCTTCCTGCTCATTAGCTTCTTGTAATACTTTTTGTTGCTCAGCTTCTTTAACTCTCAATTTTTCATGATATTCATCCCGTAAATGCTGATACCTTTTTAAAAAGTCTTCACGCTCATGTTGATCTATTTCTGGTTTACTTAATACGAATCCATTTTTGATAACAAGCGCATCTGCAAAAGGAATCTCATAGCCCTCGTTTAAAAGAAAGGCGCGGTATGGCTTTTCGATTCGATCTTTTAATAGTCGCTGCACTTTGACCACAATTCGATCCCCATTAGAATATATGTAATACATACTTCTTACATCTATCGAAAGATGACCGTGTGACACGGGGTAATTAAAATAAGTAAAAAACATCTCGTCTTTTACCACGTCTGATAATATGGAATCCCATTCTTGATCTTCTGTCGTTTTCGCGGCAATCGTTAATTCTGCATCCCACAACACGATTGAATTTTTATCCTTTTCAATCGATTGTTCCTTCTTTTCAATAAACCAGATAGGTTCCATCCCATGCTCAAGAAAGGTTTGATGTCTTTTACTAATTTGATTTGACAAATTGGAGTCTGCTGTTGATGTAACATTGGTAACAACGGAAATAGCAAATTCTCGATTGCCAATTCTTACCCAAATATCTGGATATTCTTTTAAACTAGGTTTTGCTTTGTAACCATAATTGACCTCAAGTTGAGGATTATTCTTCGCCTGGGTAGTAAGTTCGTCATGAAGAATAGCTTGTATGACTTGATGAACTTTGGTTTCTCTTTCAATTTGCTTTTTGTACTTTTTTTCAGCTTTATCTATTTTCCTAGATTCTTCACAAGCCTCTGAGTGCATATGTGAAAAATATAATCCTTTTTCGTCGCCATATTTTACTATTAATTTCGCTTTACAATAGGGGCAATGAAATAAGTTCTTCTCTGCCAATTTCTTTAAATTACTTACTTCATCCGTGGTTGTCGAATTGGGCAGTGTAATTACATCGTTATCGATAACATGCAGTGCCTCTTTCAAAAATTCTTCACCTCAAATTATTTCCTTTTTTTACAAGAATCTTATATTACAAGATGGAAGTCAATATGGATTTTTATATAAAAACAACAATTTTAGTAATTATTGTCTTTCTATACAAGGCAGTTGGAATTGCTGTTTAAGCTTGTTCTCGATACCTTAGCAACCATTTACCAAGCTAGATTCAACAGAATTCGGCTTTTCGTATTAAAACATGCTATAATACAACTCAAGCTTTTTTATAAATTTGGAGTGAGAAAAATGAAAACCGAACAAGGTATTAAAATACAATTAAAACAAACCTTTCCGTTAACCATCAAAAGGCTCGGGATCAATGGAGAAGGCGTGGGTTATTTTAAAAAGCAGGTCGTTTTTGTGCCAGGTGCTCTTCCTGGTGAAGAAGTGGTCGTAGAGGCAACCAAAATTAACCCCAAATTTGCCGAGGCACAAATTAAAAAAATTCGTGTAAAGTCACCTCATCGTGTTCAGCCACCCTGTCCGGTTTACGAGCAATGCGGCGGCTGCCAGTTACAGCATTTACAATATGGCCAGCAATTGAAAGAAAAACGCGATATCATTATTCAATCCCTGGAACGGCATACGAAGCTGAATGTGGCTAAACTTGATATCCGCGAAACGATTGGGATGGAAAATCCTTGGGGTTACCGGAATAAAAGCAGTTTTCAGGTAGTACAGAAAAATGGCAAAGTCTTAGCTGGATTATATGGCATGAATTCACACCAGCTTATTGATATTGAGCATTGTGCGGTCCAGCATTCGCAAACAAATGAAGCGGTAACAACTGTAAAGTCGATCCTCCAAGACTTGCAGATCCCTATATATAATGAAAAAACTAGAAAAGGAATTGTTAGAACGATTGTTGCACGTGTAGGTGTGGAAACAGGCGAGCTGCAGGTAGTCCTGATTACCACCCAAAATGATTTGCCTAAAAAGGTATCTATTATTGAGGAAATCCAAAAAAGGCTCCCTAAAGTGAAATCTATTGTTCAAAACATAAATGGTGAAAAAACCTCATTAATTTTTGGAGAAGAAACTCTCGCGCTGGCGGGTGAAGAATTCATTCAGGAAACACTAGGAGATCTTCAATTTGAATTATCAGCAAGAACGTTCTTTCAGCTGAACCCTATTCAAACCGTCAAGCTTTATGATGAAGTGAAAAAAGCCGCAGACCTGACAGGAAACGAGAAGGTCCTTGATGCTTACTGTGGTGTTGGGACAATTGGATTATGGCTTGCTGACCAAGCGGCAGAGGTCCGCGGAATGGACGTTATCCCTGAATCGATTGATGATGCTAAGAAAAATGCCAAGCGTCACGGGTTTACTAATACAAAATATGTCCCGGGTAAATCGGAAGAGGTATTGCCGAAATGGGTCAAAAAAGGGTGGAAACCGGATGTGATTGTGGTCGATCCACCAAGAACCGGACTAGACAATCAGCTCCTTCAAACCATTTTGCAGGTGAAGCCAGAGAAGCTTATTTATGTATCTTGTAATCCTTCTACGTTAGCAAAGGATATTCAAACTTTAAGTGCGAAGTTTGAGGTGAAATATATTCAACCTGTGGACATGTTCCCGCATACGGCGCATGTAGAGTGTGTTTCACAACTCATTTTAAAAGAAGGAAGCTAACCCACATTGGGTATTCCCTTTTCATTTTTCTTATAACAATTAACGTTTATTAATATTTAGCTTCTTCATTAGAACATTAAAAGAGTTCTTTGTTCTTGTCGGACATTGCTTCATCATTTGTACGTCATTAAACGTCTCCCTCTGAATAACGAAGTAAAAAGGCTAGAGTTAAAGACTCTAGTCTATTCTTTATGTGCATACCATGTGTTTAATCTAATCCTGAGGTGAATATTCATGAACAAGCCAATAAAAGATGATTCTTATCAAATAAGTATACAAAACATTGAATATTACTCACACCATATCCGTTTAGGAATTGAGATTCTTCTTATTATAAGGGGAGAAATTGAGGTTACGGTCAATCAAAGTTCCTTCCAATTAGCCGAAAATGATCTTCTGCTTATAAATGCCAATGATATTCGCTCTATTAAAGGGAATAAGGAGAATGTGGTCTTATCGTTACAAGTCCCCTTGGATCTAATCGAGCAGCATTATCCGAATATCCATGAGTGTTATTTTAACTGCAATTCATCCAAAGAGGGTAACGGGCTGTATCTGCTTTTTGATCAAATTCGCCAACTAATGGCGAAAATTTTGATTGCCTATTATCAAAAGCAGGATGGAAGTGAGATCGAGATTAACGGACTGATTTTTCAGTTAGTTACACTGTTGATTCGAAATTTTAAAACCACACACCTTGGAAGTCATCAATTCACCGAAATGAAGGATGAAAGAATTAGAGAGCTCCTGGCTTTTATCGAAAGAAACTATCGCAAACCGATATCATTGGAGGAAATCGCCAAGCAGCAGTATTTGTCTCTTTATTATTTATCGCGTTATTTCAAGCAGGAAGTTGGGGTTAGTTTCTCCCAATATGTTAAAAATGTCCGTTTGAAATCAGCGGTTCATGAGCTCCTGTATACCGACCATAACATTCTTCGGATCTCGCTGAATAATGGTTTTCCCAATGTGAAGGCGTTTAATAAGGCTTTTAAAGAAATGTACCAGCAAACACCTACTGAATATCGCAGCCTTCATAAAGTGGAACCGATGGATGTCGAGGAAATGAACCATGAAACAGAACAATATACTTTACTGCAATCGCCTAATTTTTTAATGGAAATCAGCAAATATATTTCAGGAAATGAGAAAAGCACTACGCTGATGGAACCGGCTGCTTCAGCCGTATATGTGGAGCTGCCGCATGAGCCCATTTTTATCAAAGAAAAATCCTTAAAGGTACTGGTGATTGGGCAGCTGGAATATGCTTTGCACGAAGAGGTGCAGGCAGACTTAAAGTTAATTCAAGAGGAACTTGGTTTTGACTATATCTATTTTACGAACCTTTTTTCGGACAGCTTTGCGATGACAACGCCCCTCTATCAAATCGGTGGGCAATTTTATCAGATGGATGCCTTGTTCACCCGCTTTCAGCAATTAGGGTTGGTTCCTTTCATTCGCGTAGAAGTAGAAAAGGAAGTAGAAAGAAGCTCTGAATATCTTAAAAAGCTTGATGAATTCTTACAGCACAGTCTTAGTTATTTTGGCGGTGCCTTTGTAGGCAAATGGCGGTTTGAATTGGTTTTCTCGGCTTGGGATGAGACAGGAAAGAGCTTTTATCAAGATTTTTATCAAACTGTTAAAAAGTGGGCCTCTGCCGCAAAAGTGGGTCTTCATGTGCCGTTTTCTTTAGGAAAGGCTATACCCGGTCCTGCTGATGACTTTTTAAAGCAAATTTCCGATCGTTGTGACCTGGTCTGCTTCACCTGCAACCCGAATGAAGAAGTGGATTTTACCGATATGGATAATCTTACTTTTGAAGGAGTAAAAAATTATGTAAAAAAAGCATGCAGCAGATTAAAGGAATGCTTATCTCCTGCCGGTTTGGAGGAGATTCCGATCTTTCTTACGGATTGGAATACGCTATATGGGAATACGATGGATTTAAGCGGCACCTTTTTCCGTTCAGCCCTTATTTTTAAAGAAATGCTGGATGCGATGAAGGAAATAACCGGTTTGGGGTTTTGGATTGATACCCACTCGCTGGAAAAAAATAATCTGGATCAAGACCATATTGCCATGAATGGAATTGCTCTCCTTTATTATTATCAAATTAAACGCCCTGCTTATTTTAATTTTCAGCTAATGAAAAAAATAGACTTGAGGATTTTAGCTGAAGGTGAGGATTTTGTCATGACAAAGGGGGAAAG
Source organism: Neobacillus drentensis (assembly GCF_021560175.1). Lineage (GTDB taxonomy): Bacteria > Bacillota > Bacilli > Bacillales > Cytobacillaceae > Neobacillus > Neobacillus drentensis_A. The sequence continues at coordinate 1,004,543 of NZ_CP091110.1, forward strand.
CGGCTATCAATTGGTCGTTTATAACCCCTCCTATATTAATCCTTCTTATTCGGTCGAGAGCTTCTTTTTGCAATCCATCACAAAGGAAAAGAAAGTCGTGATTTCGGGTCTGCCGCCTGGACGGTACCAAATTCGCAAGCACATTCTTGACCAAAATAACGGTGAATTTTATATTAACTGGATTAATTTGCAGCATCAGGATATTTACGACCAAGAGGTCATTTCTTTTATCAAGCAGGGAACCCGCCCTGATCTGCAAATTTATGAGGAAAAAGTGGAAGCAGAGCTTTATTTACAATCCATCCTGACCTTTAATGCTTTTCATCTCTTTGAAATTAAGCCATTAAGTTAAAACTTAATGGTCTTTTTTTGTCGTTGAATGTGACGAAATTGTGAAGGAGGGCAAATATGGGTGATACATACAACAAAGATGGGAATGTAAAGCGACAAAAAACGATATAAACTAGGTATATGAAAACGTTTTCAACCTAACTCTTCCTAATCGAGAATAAAAAGAAATTCTCACTGAAAAGTTAATCGATGGAGGTTTATACGATGTCAAGAAAAGTTTTAGAAGAGATATTAACTCCCCAGCTGCAAGAGCTGCATGAGAAAGGGCTATATAACGTCATTGATACAGTAGAGGGAGCTAATGGCCCAATCGTGACAATCAATGGCAAAGAAGTCATCAATATGTCGTCCAACAATTACCTTGGATTAGCAAACCATGAAAGATTAATCCAAAAGGCGAACGAAGCCACAGAACAGTATGGTGTGGGTGCTGGTGCCGTTCGGACAATCAACGGAACGATGACCATTCATAATGAATTGGAAAAAAGGATTGCCGAATTTAAGCATACGGAAGCAGCGATTGCGTTCCAGTCAGGATTTAATTGCAATATGGGCGCAATCTCGGCAGTCATGACGAAGAAGGACGCGATTATTTCTGATGAATTGAATCATGCCTCGATTATTGATGGCTGCCGTTTATCCGGAGCAAAAATCCTTCGGGTCAAGCATCAGGACATGGATGATTTAAGGCGGGTTGCAAAAGAAGCAGTCGAAAGCGGCGCTTATGAAAAAATTATGTATATTACCGATGGTGTTTTTTCAATGGATGGGGATGTGGGAAAGCTTCCGGAAATCGTGGAAATCGCCGAAGAATATGGCTTGCTTACATATGTTGATGACGCACATGGATCAGGCGTTATGGGCAATGGCGCCGGCACGGTTAAACATTTTGGCCTTTCCGATCAAATTGATTTTCAAATTGGAACGCTTTCCAAGGCCATTGGTGTCGTGGGCGGCTATGTGGCCGGTACCCAGCAATTGATTGATTGGTTAAAAGTACGCGCCCGTCCATTTTTATTTTCAACATCACTTACACCCGGAGCTGCTGCTGCCTGCATTGAAGCCATTAACATCATGACGGAATCAACGGAGAGAGTTGATCAGCTATGGGAAAATGGCCGCTATTTAAAAGAAGGCTTGAAAAACTTAGGGTTTGATATTGGACATTCAGAAACACCGATTACACCATGTATTATCGGAGAAGAAACATTAACGCAACAATTTTCCCGCCGTCTACTGGAAGAGGGAGTTTACGCCAAAGCCATCACCTTCCCAACAGTGCCGAAGGGAACAGGCAGGGTGCGCAATATGCCGACTGCAGCCCATACAAAAGAAATGCTGGACCAAGTGCTTGCTGTATATGGAAAGGTTGGAAAAGAGCTGGGCGTCATCTAAGTTTAGAAGATAAACAGGAGAGGGTCTTGTTTCCGGAATAGGTCCCCTCTCTGTTAAAACTTGATACCATGTGTTCATTAGATAAGGGAAATACTCAGGAGGTTGTTTACGGTGAAAAAAATACTTGTGACTGGAAGCTTGGGTCAAATCGGTTCAGAGTTAACGTTGAGGCTTAGGGAACTCTACGGAGAGACAAATGTCCTTGCCACTGATATCCGCCATGTAGATGGCAACCCAGTGGTGGAAAATGGCTTATTTGATACATTGGATGTGCTGGATGGAGAGAAAATGCAGAAGCTGGTTAATGACTATCAGATTGATACGATTATCCATTTGGCAGCGCTGTTATCGGCCACAGCTGAGAAAAAACCGCTGCTGGCTTGGAATTTAAATATGGGCGGATTGGTAAATGCACTTGAGGTGGCGCGGAATTCCAATGCACAGTTCTTTACACCAAGCTCGATTGGCGCATTTGGTCTATCTACGCCAAAAGACAATACGCCCCAGGATACAATCCAACGGCCAAACACGATGTACGGTGTCACCAAAGTCAGCGCCGAATTGCTTTGTGACTATTATTTTTCAAAATTTGGCGTCGATACCCGAGGCGTCCGCTTCCCTGGATTGATTTCCTACAAAACACTACCTGGCGGAGGAACGACAGACTATGCGGTTGATATCTACTATGAAGCATTAAGGAACAAAAAATATACGTCCTATATTGCGCAAGGCACTTACATGGATATGATGTATATTCCAGATGCGATTGATTCGATTATCAAACTAATGGAAGCGGATTCATTTAGATTAAAACATCGAAATGCCTTTAATATTACAGCGATGAGCTTTGAACCTGAAGAAATTGCTGCTTCCATCAGGAAATTTATACCGGATTTTACCATGGATTATCAAGTGGATCCAGTCCGGCAGCAGATTGCCGACTCTTGGCCAAACTCCATTGATGCGACCGCTGCCAAGGAGGAATGGGATTTTAATCCACAGTACGATTTAGACCGTATGACAAAATCAATGCTCGAAAACTTAGCGAAAAAATGGGACGTTCCGATTGGAGAACTTATATTGGTTTAAAGGAAAGAATAACATCAAGAAGAAACGGTTTAAAACAACAAGGGGAAAGAGGGAAGTTTATGTCAAAAAACCAGGAATTAAAGCGTGGACTTAAAGCGCGTCATATTCAAATGATTGCTTTGGGTGGTACAATCGGGGTTGGTTTATTTATGGGTTCGACCAGTACCATTAAATGGACAGGTCCATCGGTTATGATTGCCTATGCAATTGCCGGCCTTTTCTTATTCTTCATTATGCGCTCGATGGGGGAAATGCTTTATTTGGAACCAACCACCGGTTCATTTGCTGACCTAGGAAATAAATATATCCATCCTTTGGCTGGTTATTTGACTGCTTGGAGCTATTGGTTCCAATGGATCACTGTCGGCATGTCGGAAATCATTGCGGTTGGTGCGTATATGCATTATTGGTTCCCACATTTGCCAACCTGGGTCCCAGGGGTGGTCGCAATGGTGATTCTGGGCGTTGCCAATATGATTTCGGTTAAAAACTTTGGTGAATTTGAATTCTGGTTCTCATTAATTAAAGTGTTAACGATTGTCTTTATGATTATTGCTGGTATTGGTATTATTCTCTTTGGGTTCGGAAATGGCGGCCATGCCATTGGATTTTCAAACATTTGGAAAAACGGCGGCTTTTTCACTGGTGGATTTAAAGGATTCTTCTTTGCTCTTTCCATCGTTATCGGTGCTTATCAAGGGGTGGAACTAATAGGGATGACGGCTGGAGAAGCAGAGAATCCGCAAAAAACAATTACACATGCTGTGAAAACCACCGTTTGGCGTATTTTAATTTTCTATATTGGTGCTATCTTTGTCATTGTAACTGTTTATCCTTGGAACGAGCTCAATCAAGTTGGCAGCCCATTTGTATCGGTTTTCGCTAAAATTGGAATAACAGCCGCAGCTGGTATTATCAACTTTGTCGTCATTACGGCAGCAATGAGCGGCTGTAACAGCGGCATCTTCAGCGCAACACGAATGCTTTACGCATTGGCAAAAAATGGTCAGGCACCAAAGATTTTTGCCAAATTATCGGAAAATAAAGTTCCTGTTTATTCAACCATAACGGTTTTAATAGGTTTGGCTTTTGGTGTTGTGTTAAGCTATGTTGCACCGCCATCCATCTTTGTGTATGTTTACAGTGCGAGTGTACTTCCAGGAATGATTCCATGGTTTGTACTGCTCATCAGTGAAATCAAATTTAGAAAAGTAAACGCTGATGCAATGGAAAAACATCCATTTAAAATGCCTCTTACACCGTATAGCAATTATGCTACAATTGTATTTTTACTAGTTGTTCTTGTCGGTATGGCGATCAATCCAAGCACACGCATCCCGTTAATCGCGGGAATTGGATTCCTTGCCATTATGACAGCCCTTTTCTATCTGTTAAAAATGGAAAAACGCGTACCGTTAGACGAGTCCGAAAACGAAAAAGACACAAAAACGAAAGCAGTATAATAAATAAAACAGGGGGACGGTTCTAATGCTTCTTGCATGGGGACCGTCTTCTTTGAGGGAGTGATATTATGTCTTTCACGAGTTTAAGAGAAGTAATTGAACTGGCCGAGCAGCAAAATATAACGATTGCGGAATTAATGATCCGAACTGAAATACAGCAAAAGAGCATTCCGCGGGAAGCGATTATCGAGAAAATGGCCGAGCAATTTAAGGTAATGGAAGAGGCTGTCCTTACGGGGACGACAAGTGCTGTCATGTCTCGTACCGGCTTGACAGGCGGCGATGGGTACCGACTTCACCAATACGCCCAAAATGGAAAATCCTTTATCAATCCCGTGACTTTAAATGCCGCAGCCAATGCACTAGCAGTATCAGAGGTTAATGCGGCAATGGGGCGGATTGTGGCAACACCGACTGCAGGCTCAGCAGGAATATTGCCGGCAGTACTTGTTCACGCTCTGAACAGCGGAAAATTCACACGGGAGCAGATCGTACTGTCAATGTTTACCGCCTCTGCCCTTGGTTTGGTGATTGCTAATAAAGCTTCCATATCAGGGGCTGCCGGCGGATGCCAGGCGGAAATCGGCTCAGCAACTGCGATGGCCGCTGGCACTTTAGTTGAGCTTGCCGGCGGCACTCCAAAGCAGGTTGGAAATGCCATCGGAATTGCTTTGAAAAATTCACTGGGACTAGTTTGTGATCCGGTCGCCGGGCTGGTGGAAATTCCATGTATCCTTCGGAACGGGTTGCACGCAATTACCGCCCAAGCTGCGGCAGATATGGCGTTAGCAGGGGTGGTCAGCATCATTCCACCGGATGAGGTGATCCATGTGATGCATGAAGTCGGGCAGCAAATGCCAGAGTCGCTGCGAGAAACAGGGATTGGCGGACTTGCCGGGACTCCGACAGGAAAAAAATTAAAAGAGCAGGTTTTCGGGGGAAGCAGTAAAAGTGGACCGGCGCAATACCAAAGTGCCTATGAGATTATCGGGCCTGTCATGGTGGGGCCATCCAGCTCTCATACCGCTGGGGCTGTCCGCATTGGCAATATTGCACGCCAGTTGTTAAACGAACAACCATTATTTGTGAGGTTTTCGTTAATGGGCTCCTTCGCCGAAACTTATCAAGGACATGGAACAGACCTGGCACTAATTGCCGGTGTAATGGGCATGACAACCAAGGATGGAGGCATTCCACAAGCTAAATCCATTGCTGAGGAAAATGGCTTACAATACGAGTTCACGAAACGAGTGCTTGGAAGCTACCATCCGAATACGGTGCTTGTAGAATTATCTGGGGCAACGCAGACTGTAAAGGTACTGGCCAGTTCTTTAGGCGGCGGCAAAGTAGAGGTTCAGGAATTGAATGATTATCCCTTGAAGTTTTCCGGTGAACGGACGACACTTGTGATTCACCATACGGACCGAAAAGGGGTCATTTCCGAGCTATCAGGCATTCTTTATCAAAAAGGGCTTAATATTGCACGTATGGCGAATGAACGATCAAAAATCAATGGTCCAGCGATTACAATTTGCGAAATCGACAATCAGATTGGGGAAGAACTTTTAACCACATTAAAAAAGGAAATTCCAATCATTGATGAAATATTAATAATCCAGACTAAATAATGATTTCGTGAGAAAGGCAACTAACCACTATGGCAGTTGCCTTTTTCAGTTTCCTGACAATAGCCTTTTTCTTGCTGATAATCAGAATATATTTTCTGCAGAGTACTTTCGTTAATTTCCCTATAAACGTAATTTTTTTACCCCGCTAGCTGTTGTTCATGTTCATGATCAAATCTTCTAAATCTAATAAGTGAGTAAACAAGTACAAGCATCACTCCAAGCGCCAAATAAGGAAGGTAAGGAGAATGAATCGACTGAACAAACAGGTACAACAGCAGATATATTATCGAACGGCCAAGTGTGATTAAGAATTCACGTTTCAAAAGAATCACGATTTGATCTTCTTTTTTCATGCCGTTTAAATATCGGAAAAAGGTATTGTCCATTGTGTAACCGTACACGTAAACTGAAATCACAAGTCCGACCATTGCCACAAAATAAAGTGGTTTTAATTGTGCGAAGCCGGTGATCAGAATGAACGCGATACTAATTAGGGTATAAATCACAAACTGTTTTTCCATTTTCAATTCTTTCAATCTCGTTATATATACAATGCCAATGGTTAAAACCACAATATTTAACACATTCAAATACGATACATAAAGTGCATTTTTGGATAAAACCACCATCAAAATGACTTGAAGGCACGCCATACATTCTAAAACGCCTGCAGTAATGATCCCAAATGGCACCATTTGTTTAGATACTTTAACAGTCCTATAATCGTGGACGAAGTTGGATTTAAATTCAGCTTCAATGGAAGGCATTTTTGTGACCGCAACAAAATAAAAAATTGAAATCAAAAGCATAAAACAAAAGGAAACCGTGAAATTAAAATAATAAATGAAAAAAGAGTTAATGAGCGGAAGTATAATCATTAAGATATTCTTTACATAACCAATTCGCGAATTAAAGATATCGAGTTCTGATCGAGTTGATAGAACACTTAACGCGTAATTGGAAGACGAATAAAAGAAACCAAAAACACAGCCAAAACAAGCAGATGAGATGACAAGAAGAACTATATGATTTAAGTAAGAACTTAAAAGCAGGACAATAAAAAGGATGATGGCGGACAAAGCGCTTAAATAATAGCTTGTTTTTAACTTATTTTTAAATAGATAATATGTTCCGATTGTATATGCAAAGCACGACAAAAAATAACTTAAGCCATTGAAGGCAATCAGTAGTCCGAGTGTGGTGCTGTTTTTCCAGAAATAATAACTGATAAAAATGGTGCTGTACCCGGTTATGCTCAAAAAAACCGATTGAAGAAGGAACAGCTTTTTCAAATCTGAATTCATTAAAAACATCTCTTTTCTCGTTGAATTAAAGCATTTGTATACTTAGTTTAAAGGATAAACAAAGTATTGTAAAGGAGAATTAATTTACACTCATGATGGATATTAAGTCAAGGCTCTCATATATGGTGAGAGCCTTTTTACTTATGTCTGAACACTTACATCATAAAAACGACGCTACACCAAAGGGAAAGAAAATACATGATCTTTAAAGAGAATAAAAGCTTCTAAATGATGAGGCTGCTTTGGCAATGGCAAAGCACTGGTGGGAACCTCTTGTTTCAAGCAACTTAGAAGGGGGTAATAAAAAAGAAAACCTATTAGAGGGGGTGGCACAATATGAAAATAGAAGTGAAATGTAATGTTAAAAATTGCAAGTATTGGGCTGATGGCGACCAATGTGTGGCTGACTCCATTTATGTGATCGGTTCACACGGCAGCAGCGAGGCTGATAGTGTGGAAGAAACAGCTTGCAAAACTTTCGAGCTTCGTGAATGAAAATCAGGGGACTGTTCTTCTGCTTCACAAGCAGAAGGGCAGTCCTTTTCTTAAATGCCGGGAAAGAAACGGTATAGCTTGAACGAGAGAGGAGAACATCAAGCATGAAAAAACGATACATAATGATACTATCGTGCTTGTTTCTAATGGGGATGCTGACTGGCTGTATCCAAAAGGATCAGCTGGCAGATGGAACAAAGCTGATAGATAAGCAGAAATTCATTTTTGCAGCTTCAGGAGAATTTAAGCCTTTTAGCTATGTTAAAAATGATGAGTTATCGATGACCGGTTTCGATATTGAGGTAGGAAACGCAGTTGGAAAAGAACTGGGCCTTAAACCAGTCCAAAAGAGGATGAAATTCAAAGGACTCATCGAGGGCATTAAAACGGGACGGGCAGACGCAGCCGTTGCCAGCCACACCATTAACCCAGAGCGTGCCAAACAAGTTAACTTTTCCACACCCTACTATTACTCAGGTCCACAGATTTTCACAAGACCTGACAGCAATATTAAAACAGTAGATGACTTAAAAGGAAAAGAAGTTGCCGTTGCAAAGGGCTCCACTTATGCGGATACAGCCAAAAAGTATACCAGCAATATTAAAATGTACGACAGTGATATTACGGCATTAAAAGCGCTAAGTATTGGCCGGCATGACGCCGTTATTACCGATTTTGTCACTGGTAAAAGTGCAAAAAAAGAGGGGTTCAAGATTCAGGGGCAGCAGTTAATCGAGCGAAGCGAGCAGGCTATTGTTGTTCCGAAGGATAATCCAAAGCTGCTTAAGCGAATTAATGACGCACTTCAAAGACTTCGTAACGATGGAACACTATCACGGATCAGTCAAAAGTATTTTGGTGAGGATATTACGAAAAAACCAGAATAATAGATTGATCATTAGAAAGAAAGGATGTTGTTATTTTGCCTAGTTTTTCTCACTTTTTACATACGTTGATCAGCAGCAAAAACCTTTTCATAGATGCAGCGCTGTTGACATTAAAGCTTACGGTTGTTTCTATTTTAATTGGGATTTTATTTGGATTATTTTTTGCTCTTTTAAAAATATCGAGGATTAAAGTATTGGAATATATTTCAAATGCGTATGTATTCCTAGTAAGGGGAACTCCGCTTATAGTTCAGATTTTCATTCTGTATTTTGGCTTCAGCGGAATTTTCCTCATTCCTGACTTTTGGGCGGCGGCTCTGGCACTCGCCTTCCATAACGGTGCCTATATTGCTGAAATTTTCAGGGGAACAATTCAGTCCATTGATAAGGGGCAAATGGAAGCGGCACGATCTCTCGGTATGACCAGAATACTAGCAATGCGCCGTATCATTCTTCCACAGGCTTTCAAGAGGGCACTGCCTCCCCTTGGAAACCAATTTATTATTGGACTTAAGGATTCATCTCTGGCCGCCTTTATTTCCATGAATGAATTGTTCAATGTCTCAACGACACTGGGTTCCAATAATTTCGATGAAATGACCTACTTGTTAATAGTAGCCGTTTATTATCTCATACTTGTTGCAGTATTAACGATGCTGGTGAGCCTGTTCGAAAAGAGATTGGCCGTTAGTGATCGATAGGAGGACGATAGCGTGAATGAACGAGAAATGATAAAAATAGAAAACTTACATAAATCTTATGGCAGTTTACATGTATTAAAAGATATAAACATGTCCGTGTATGAAAGTGAAGTTGTCTGCTTGGTCGGAGCATCTGGTTCTGGTAAAAGTACGCTGCTGCGCTGCCTGAACTTTTTAGAAAAAAGGGATGGTGGGAGAATTTCAATCCGCGGGGAAGAGATTAGCCCGGAAACCCACAATATTAATAATGTCCGCCAAACGGTGGGGATGGTCTTCCAGCACTTTAATCTATTCCCGCATAAAACTGTTCTTGAAAATGTCATGGAAGCACCTATCATGGTAAAGAAAATCCCTAAAGACCAGGCGATTGCTGAAGCAAAGGAGCTGCTCCAAAAGGTGGGTCTTGAGGATAAGGCAGATGTTTATCCTAGCAAATTGTCAGGCGGTCAAAAGCAGCGTGTGGCAATTGCCAGGTCGCTGGCGATGAAGCCCGATATCATGCTTTTTGATGAACCGACATCTGCCCTTGATCCGCAGCTTGTTGGTGAGGTATTGACAACCATGAAAGAGTTAGCCGATGAAGGAATGACGATGGTAGTGGTTACGCATGAAATGGGCTTCGCTCGTGAGGTTGCTGATTGGATTGTCTTTATGGACGATGGGAGAATTATCGAAAGAGATCGGCCAAATGAATTCTTTGATCATCCAAAAGAGGAACGTACAAAAGAATTCCTCCAAGCTACCATGTTAAAATAAAATAGCAAAAGCTCCAATAACAATGATTGGCTTAATCAAAATGAATAATTGTTAATACTCAAGATGTTTGGAGAATAACGAAGAGGGGCTGTTCACGAAGTGTTGGAAAATAACTTTGTGAACAGCCCCTCTTCCCTTATTACAGCAGTACTTTACCAAGTTAAAACACAAAACGTAAGACCATTATAGAGAGGATTCCAGCGACAACAGTTCCTAATAAACTGCGTGTGACAATCGCAATCATAAAAGCAGGCAAAGCGGCGAGTAGTTCAAGGTTTTTTTGCAAAGGTTCCAATTTTCCGTTTGGCATTAGTAATTCTTGCCCCACTAAGGCTGCCATAACGGCAATGGGAACGTAGTTCAACCACCGCATGGTCCATTCTGGCAGTTCAACACGGCTCAAGATCGCAATTGGAAGTACTCTTGGAATGAATGTTACAAGGGCTGAGCCTAAAATAATTAAAAAGATGGACCATCTTACTTCCATTTTTCCACCACCATTCCTACACTAGAGGCAATGATAGTCGCCACAATAACACCTACACTTCCAGATGCCACTAAACTTACCCCTACAACAATAGCAACAGCAGTTAGTGCAACAAGAACATCTTTCATCCATTTTCTTCGGCTGATCAATTGCAGGACAAGCAGGCCAATAAACATACCCGGCAATGCAAAATCAAGACCGAATTTTTCCGGGTTCGAAATCCATTCTCCGAAAATTGCTCCTGCAATATTAGCAATAAACCAATTTAAATAAGCAGTTATATTTAACCCATACATCCATTTTTCGCTAAGCCATTTTTTACTTGCTGCTTCATTCATTGCTACACCAAATGTTTCATCGGTAAGTAAAGAACCGATAAATATATTCTTGAAGGGTGTAAGATGACGGAAATAAGGCGATATAGCCGCGCTCATTAAAAGATGGCGGAGGTTAATAAAGAAAATAGTAAAAATAATCGCTAGAGTTGGACTATTAGCTCCAATCATCGCGGCTGCAATAAATTGACCTGAACCAGCGTATAAAAGTAAGGAAATGAGTCCAATTTCAACAATCGATAGTCCTGCTGTTTTTTCCACAACACCGGCCGCAAAGCCAATACTTAAGTATCCAAGTACAGTGGGCAGACAATCCTTTACACCGGCAAGGAAGCTGCTTTCTTCCCGCAAAAACGTGTTATCACTGATGTTCAAATCTTTCACCCACTTATAAGAAATTGTATGTAAATTTACTTTATCATCCCTATTGTATGGCTTCAATGATATAATTGTATGCAATACAATTTTTCGGGCGAGGTGTTATATGCCAGTTAATTCATTTGAAAATTATCCTATGTCGTGGAAGCCGGATAAAAATCAGCTTGCTGCTCCATTATATCGATCGATTGCCAGTCTGCTGGAATATGATATACTCAATGGTTTTCTCGCACCCAATACGCAACTTCCTCCTCAGCGAGAAATTGCAGACTATCTTGATATAAACCTAAGCACTGTCACAAGAGCATTTAAAATATGCGAGATGAAAGGATTCATCTATGCCGTTACGGGAAGAGGAACCTTTGTTACGCCCAATATAAAAAATGCGATCTTTATGGCGGACAGTGATGAGAATAAGAATTATATAGAGATGGGGATCATCAAGCCCCTTGACAGCACAAACGCATTCGTCGCACAAGCGATTAAAAACATTGCCACCAAAGATTATCTGGAAAATTTATTAGATTACAGACATCCGTTGGGAATGCCTTACCACCGAATGGCAGCTAAAAAGTGGATGCAGCGCTTTAACATGGATGTACCCATTGAAAATATAGCGATCACTTCAGGAGGGCAAAACTCGTTTTCGCTTATTCTAATGGCCTTGTTTCATCCGGGAGATAAAATAGCGGTCGATATCTATACTTATCCTAATTTTATTGAACTGGCCAAAATACTAAATATCCAATTAATCCCTATTGAGGGGGATGAGTTAGGCATGAAGCCGGAGAGATTGGATGCCGTCTGCAGAACAAATCCATTGCAGGGAATTTATTTGAGCCCCTCCTGCAACAATCCTACTGCTGTATCAATGAATATGAACCGCCGAAAGGAAATAGCAGAGGTCATTAATAAACACAGGCTTATTTTGATAGAGGATGATGTATACTCTTTCCTGGCACCAACAGGCTATTTCCCTATTTCACATTTTGTACCGGAAAGGTTTGTTTATATCCTGAGTATTGCCAAATCACTCAGCTCTGGTATCCGCGTTGCCTTTATCGCTTACGCCAATCAATTTGTTGAAAAAATCACCTATGGAATTTTCAATCTCAATGTAAAAACATCTGCCTTAAATGCTGAAATTATCACAGAATTAATTAATACAGGGGCTGCTGAACAAATTATTAGGAAGAAGCGGGAAATTTCGCAAGAACGGAACCATCTTTACCAGAAATACTTTCAAATCAATCATCCGAGCGAAAACCCGATTAGTTTTTTTCGCTGGTTACCATTGCATAAAGAATGGCAGCTAAACCAGTTTGAGGATATTGCTTTAAACCAGGGAATCCATGTTTATCATTCACATCGTTTCTTGGTCAAAAAAGATGAATCACCTCAATTTATTCGTATTTCACTAACATCTCCTAAGGACTCTGTTGAATTGGAGAAAGGGCTTTGCATCCTAAAGAAATTTTTGTTAGAGTCGTAAAGTTCTGGTCACGTTGTCCCAGACACTCTAGTCACCTTGAGTGTCTGGGGAAACTAACCTGAGGAGTAATATTTTAAATTATCTTAATATTGGAAATTATTGTTGACAATAGAAAAATAGGGTGCTAACATTCTTATAAACCAAAGACGAGGGAGTAAAACTGTTAAACGATCTCTTAGCGAATCCGGGATGGTGTAAGCCGGACAGATGCAGTCACAGCAATTGGGCCTCAGAGGGCGAAGTGAAAGAATTTTTTTAGTAGCTTAGACGCAAAGCCAGCGTTATGGGGCTAAGGGTGTGAAAACAACACCCTGCAGAGTGGGTATGTATGATACATATCAAACAAGGTGGTACCGCAAGTTAACACTTGTCCTTGAATTATATTTAAGGACAGGTGTTTTTTATTTATTTTATGAGCCCAAACAACTGTAAAGGAGAAGGTGTGATGGATGATAGATTTACACTATTTAACTTAAAAGTAGAGGTGGTGGCTACTGATAAACCAATGGTCTGCAGTCATAAGGAAGGTGACTATTTCTTGGTTATAGGGGAAAACCTGATCTTTCCGGAAACTAATTCATTTTCCATGTATGCATTAAGCGCTATTTTGCCACTGCTTCCTGCAAAGCAGCGGGCATTACATGCTAATGACTGGATGTTGTCTGATAGTCTCATTGCCTGCCCGGACCCAAACTGTGGTGCCAAATTTAAAATAACTCGTATCGGAACTCAGGAATTTAGTCATGCTGTATGCACAATAGAACCCATACATAAAGGAGATCGAGAATAATGGCAGAACGATTCGAATTAGCAAAAGATTATACAATCAATAGAGTGATCAACGGCTGTTGGCAATTATCAGAAGGTCATAGTTTAGAAACGAAATTGGATATGAAAGATGTCATGAAGGCCTTCTATATGCTTGCTGACAAAGGATTTACGACATTTGATTGTGCAGATATCTATACAGGTACTGAAGAATTTCTAGGTGAATTTTTAACGGAACTAAAAACAGGGAGTACCCTTTCACCACATGATATCCAAGTTCATACCAAGTATGTACCGGATATCAACTTGCTTCGTGAGGTCGATTACAGTTACACCGAAAAAATAATAGACAGAAGTCTCAAACGTCAAAAACGTGATGTATTGGATCTTGTTCAGTTTCATTGGTGGGATTACAATGTGCCCGGCTATGTTGAGACAGCGGGAGATCTATTGAAACTTAAAGAAAAAGGAAAGATCCGTAATATCGGCGTTACAAACTTTGATACGAAGCATTTGGCCGAACTTGTTGATGCCGGTATCCCTGTTGTGTCCTGTCAAAGTCAATACTCGGTTTTTGATAGACGTCCAGAAAAAGAGTTACTAGATTACTGTAAAAGCAAGGGAATTTCTCTGCTGTGCTATGGTACATTATCAGGAGGTATGATAGCGGAAAAATGGATTGGACAAACTTCTATTCAACCAGAAACGCGCTCACATGTAAAATATTTTCAGGTAATTGAGGATACCTTAGGTTGGGATGACTATCAAGAATTATTGTTATTGCTGCAAGGAATCGCTAATAAACATTCTGTCAAGGTTTCACAAATTGCAACAAAGTATATATTAAATCAGCAAGGTGTCGGAGCTTCCATTATTGGAGTTAGAAATAGCAGGCACGTTGATTCAAATGCGCAAATATTTACATTCGAACTCGACAAGTCTGATATGGATGAGATAAAACAATTCTTAGACAAGTATCCAATAGTAGAGGGTGAACCTTTTGAGTTAGAGCGGACAATTGGTTCGAAATATCGTAATATTATGAAAATGAATTTAAACGAAGAATAAATATTCCAGCTTTCCAAAATTACCAGAGTAAAAATTTACTATTAAAAGGGGGGTTTTATATGGATAAAAAACTTGAATTTAGAGGCGGCTGGGGAGTTGCGTTTATTCCAGTTGTGATTTTTCTGTTCTTCTGCATATTGTATTTTATCGTTTTTAAAGCATTTGAAATGTATGCTCTTGCAATGGGCGCTTTCGTAGCACTTATGGTCGGTGCCATTTTTGCCAAAAAGGGCAACTACGATCGATACTGGGATTCAGTCTATGCAGGTGTAAAGGAGGCCGTCCCGATTTTAATCCTTCTGTTCGTCATCGGGATGTTCTCGGAATTGATAAAATCTACAAACATTTCGTCGGGTTTCGTATGGCTTGCAAACCTCTTGGGTGTGGATGGAGGATTATTTACGGCGTTTACATTCCTGGCAGTTTGTATGATTTCGACTGCCACCGGATCATCGATTGGAACAATGTTTACCTGCTTCCCTATTTTCTACCCGGCTGGGGTATTGTTGGGAAGCGATCCTGCCGTTCTTGCAGGTGCACTCGTCAGTGCTTCTATCTTTGGTGATAACTTAGCACCGATATCAGATACCACCATCATCTCTGCAGGAACGCAAGAATATACAAAAAAAGAAGGTTTTGCTGAAGTGGGCGGCTGTGTTGCCAGCCGGTTGAAATATTCCTTGGTCGCAGGTACTATCTCTTTTGTTCTGTTCTGGATGCTCGGCGGCGGCGGCACGGTAGGCGATGGCGCTTCGGATATCCTTGCCAAGAACATGAATCCAAACTCACTGGTTATGCTGGTTCCGGTCGTCGTCATGTTAATTATCGCTATCAAAACCCGCAATATCTATAAAGCTATAACTATAGGGATTATTTTAGGAACAATAACAGGCCTAGCGTTTCACCTTCTAACGTTCGACAATGTTATCTCCGTTAAGGATGGTGCACCGAAAGGTTTCCTAACGGGCGGCATCAGCAGCATGATGGCAACGGTTACGCTGGTTATTTCTGTCTATGGAATAATGGGTGTACTCAACGGTGCCGGTGTGCTAGAAAAGGTGACAAATGGCATACTTAACAGCAAAATGGGTAAGACAGTCCGCGGTGCAGAAATTGCTATGATGTTAGGTATTTCGTTTACAACCTTGCTCTTCGGTGGTGTGACTAGTGCATCAATGACGACATTTGGAAAAGTACAGAATGAGATTGGTAAACGTGTAGGATTGCATCCATACCGACGTGCCTATCTATTGGATGGTTTCGCTAATGCTATTGTGCTGGTTATACCTTTTTTAAGTGTTTTTGTATTCCTCGGTGCGTTGCTGTCGAAAGGATATGATTTTGTTAAACCGCTTTTACTAACACAGGTCTCAAGCGGTATGATTTATTCCATGGTACTGTTTTTGGTGCTATTATCCTCGGTCATAACGGGATGGGGCCGTGAATATGAGGGCTCTGAAGGGAAAGTAGTTAGAAATCCTCAAGAATTAGCAAAACAAGGAACCAAGCCCGCCTCTCATAATATATAATGGCCAGTGCCTGTCACTCCTATCGACTAATTTCGGTGGTGACAGGCACTATTTTTTTGATTAGGAAAAAAATTAGCAATGCTGAAACCTGAACGATTTGTCTATACCTTTTTCCTAAATTACCTCAACTTCCCTATTTTCCTTTGCACTTTTTATTTGATAATATTAAAATGTATATTTACTATAGCTTGATAAAAGTGCTTAAGCACGTATCAGGGTAGAAGAAGCAGGGGAATCCTTGCTTTTTATTTTGGGGAACAAGGCTTGCACAGATATCCCGTAATGAGAGGATTTGAATTTGATATGATAGATAATTTTTGGCGTGATTTACCACGACCATTTTTTATACTGGCACCAATGGAAGAAGTGACAGATGTTGTTTTTCGCCACGTAGTAAGCGAGGCAGCCAGACCTGATGTGTTTTTTACAGAGTTTACAAATTCGGAGAGTTATTGTCACCCAGAGGGAAAACAAAGTGTGAAGGGGCGTTTGACTTTTACAGAGGATGAACAACCGATAGTAGCCCATATATGGGGAGATAAGCCTGAATATTTTCGGCAAATGAGTATTGGTATGGCGGAACTTGGGTTTCGAGGTATAGATATCAATATGGGTTGTCCCGTACCTAATGTGACACAACATGGAAAGGGAAGCGGCCTTATCCTTCGTCCAGAAGTTGCTGCAGAATTAATTCAAGCAGCAAAAGCAGGAGGATTGCCCGTTAGTGTAAAGACAAGGCTTGGTTTCACAGAGGTAGACGAATGGCGCGACTGGCTGACACACATATTGAAACAGGATATTGCTAATCTTTCCATTCATCTGCGGACAAGAAAGGAAATGAGCAAAGTAGATGCTCATTGGGAACTAATCCCGGAAATTAAGAAACTTCGAGACCAGGTGGCACCGGATACACTCTTGACAATCAATGGGGATATTCCTGACCGTCAAACTGGCTTGAAGCTTGCTCATCAATATGGTATTGATGGGGTTATGATTGGACGTGGTATTTTCCATAATCCTTTTGCCTTTGAAAAAGAACCGAAAGATCATAGCAGTAAGGAATTACTTGATCTCTTAAGATTGCATTTAGATCTCCATGATCAATATTCAAGTTTAGGGCTGCGTCCGTACACTGCTCTTCATCGCTTTTTTAAGATATATGTCAAAGGGTTTCGAGGGGCAAGTGAATTAAGAAATCAATTAATGAATACAAAGTCAACAGATGAAGTGCGTGAATTGCTTGATAACTTTTTAAATAGTCTTGAAGGAATCGGCGAATAATAAAACTTTTAATTGAAGGTCTCCTATTATTACTAGTGACTACTCCAGATAAAAAAAGTTCAATAAGTAAAAGAGCCTGTATCGTGGATTACCAAGTAATCGTCGGCGATACAGGCCATTTCTATTACGTTTATTTTAATGATTTACTACTATGTTCACATAATTGTAGAAAAGCTTTTGAAAAGACTAAATTATATGAAATCTAATGTGATATTATTTTATCGGGAGGAGGTAACAAAATGGAAATATGCCAATAAAAATAATTATTTTTAAAATTATGGCGAATCTTTTCTTCATCATTTTCCCCATCAAAACGATGATTTTATGATGCCCTCGAAGAATAAATACAACTTTTAATGATACAACGTTTATGTACAACCTTCTTATTGAACCTTCACGTATTTCTCTTTTAACATCCATTTCTTCCGTGTTATTCCAAACAAATTGTTTAATAAAAAAATAGACCTGAAAGGATAGGTAAACCAAATATATAAGTTTCCTAAGACTATTTATTTCTGATAAGTTAATTTAGATTTGAAGGAGGAAAATTAATAATGGGCCACGATATATCAGGATTCAATAAAGCAGGAGAAGAAATTGCTTATGCTCGATTTAGCATGGGGAATTATAATGCTACCATACTATATAATGTGCTTGATGCAAATAACTACTATGCAGGAGTTAGTGGATCAGGCGGCAGTACTACCTTCTCCATACAACAAATTGAAAAGGCTCTGAATGCCTACAAGCAATTTTGTAAAAAAGGTGATTTTTCTCTGGTAAGAAGGGAGTTCTTTCCTTGGGACCAAAAACAAATCCTGGATTTTATCCAAAATTGTTTAACAACAGCAAAAGTAGAAGGGAGTGTAAGAGTGTACTTTGGCTAATGTTTTAAGAAGTTTTCTGTAAACTCCTCCATTTCACTGCGTATCCATACCCCTCTATAGAAGCAATTACTTCCTAAATAACCATTTGCCTTCATTTCCAGATCATCTTAAGATTTTCCTTTTATCTTAAAAAAAACCCTACTAAATTTAAACATTTATTATTTATCGACAAAATGAAGAAGGTATAAGAAAATAGTAGATGAAGTAACCAAAAAGAACCATTTCTGAAAAGTAAGCGAATTCTCTCGGGGCAAATGAAGTAATCTAAAAAAGGTAGTTCTAATCATATTATACAAAGAGGGTTTTAGTATGGAAAATGATAAAAGGAAGTTGTCACCAGAACAACAGGAAGAAATACTCAAAACATTAAAAGCCCGTTTTGAGAAAAACATGAATCGCCATAATGGACTCGAATGGGCTAAAGTACAAACAAAGCTAGAAACGAATACGGAAAAACTGTGGTCGCTTAATGAAATGGAAAAAACCGGCGGTGAACCGGATGTTGTTGCCTATGATATAAAGGCAGACGAATACATTTTTTATGATTGTTCAGCGGAAAGTCCTAAAGGCCGCAGAAGTGTTTGCTACGATCGTGAAGCGCTAGAGTCGAGGAAAGAACACAAACCAAAAAACAGCGCTATTGATATGGCTGCTGACATGGGTATTGAGATTTTAACGGAAGAACAATACCGGGAGCTGCAGGAACTTGGGAATTTCGATACTAAAACATCGAGCTGGGTGAAAACACCTGCGAATATTAGAAAACTCGGCGGGGCCATCTTTTGTGATCGTCGCTATGACACTGTCTTTAAGTACCACAATGGAGCAGAATCCTACTATGCTGCCAGGGGATTCCGTGGTTCGCTAACGGTCTTTTGAGGAAAAAACAGTATATTAGTTAAGCTTGGCACGAATGGTTATTAATAATTTGAAAAAAACTGACCCAATCCATTTTTCTGATGGTAGAGTCAGTTTTTTCTTTCTTTAATTAAAAAGCTGAGGTCCAGCCAGCGTCGGTTACTATAACCATTAAATTTTCTACATATACTTTATTTTACTTCCTTCGAAAATTCAACTTTCTTCAGCAGGCTTCGTAGTGTGTTGCCGTTCTATTATGGTTTTCTCTTGCTTCGCCGCTCCCTTTCTAGGCATTAATAAAGTCAAAAGGAAGGCGATGATGACCAAAATGACCGTGAAAATATAGGCATCACTTGTGCCAAGTATAGAAGATTCCATCATTAGCTGAGATTTAGACAGCCCTTTACCAGAAAGAATGAGCCCAGTAGCATGACTTTTCGCTCTGGTTGTCATAATGGTGATCACCAGTGCAATTCCAATTGAACCCGCTACCTGGCGGACCGTGTTAGAGACAGCTGAACCGTGGGAATGCAGGTGTTTCGGAAGAGCATTTAGCCCTGCGGTAGTAATCGGCATCGTAATGAAAGACATACCAATTCGCAAGATAATAGTTCGAATTAGCAAATAACTATAACTAGTCGTTTCACTTAAATCGGTAACTCCCCATGAGGCCGAAATAATAAAGATTAACCCAATTATCGCAAGCGGTTTTACCCCAAATTTATCGAATAACCTGCCGGTGATCGGAGACATGATCGCATTAATGAGAGCACCAGGCAGTAATAGCAGTCCCGTTTCAAGAACGGTATATCCTCTACTTGTTTGCAAGTAGATAGGCAATAAAATCATATCCGCATACATGACCATCGTCACCAAAATATTAACAATGGTGGTCATGGTGAACATTCTGATTCTGAAGACTCGGATATTTAACAATGGATTCTTCGAAGCCAGCTGCCGCCAGCAAAAGAGTATTAAACATAATATACCTGCTGTTATACAGCTCAAAACCAAAACATTTCCCCATCCTTTGTCGCCTGCAATGCTGAACCCATAAAGCAATGCACCAAACCCTGCGGTAGACATAATTATACTGGTGATATCGAGAGTTGGTTTAGAGGTTTCCGATACGTTTACTAGATATTTTAAGGATAAAGCAATCACGATGGCGACAAGAGGGAACATGCCAATAAATAACCAGCGCCATGAAAAGTGTTCAATAATGAATCCAGCTAAAGTCGGACCAATTGCTGGTGCAAAAATCATCACAAGTCCGAGCATCCCCATTGCCGTCCCCCGTTTTTCTTCGGGAAACACTGTAAGAGTAACGGTCATTAATAGAGGCATAATGATACCTGCTCCGGCAGCTTGAATTAGCCTGCCAGTTAATAAAAGAGCGAAGTTTGGGGCAATGGCATTGATGAAGGTCCCCACAAGTAATAAAACCATCGAGCTAATAAAAAGCTGCCGAGTGGTAAAACGCTGCATTAAAAAGGCTGTTACCGGAATTAAGATTCCATTTACGAGCATAAAACCAGTTGACAGCCATTGAATGGTAGTGGCTGAGACCTCAAATTCCTTCATCAAATCAGGTAATACCACATTTAAAATTGTTTGATTTAACACGGATAAAAATGAGCCTAACAATAAGACGAAAAGTAGAGGCCCTTTTTTTATTGATTGATTCACAGTAGAACGTCGCCCGGTTTAATTCAGCTCGGTCCGCAATCATTTGTACTGTCAATCTACTTGCATCTTCGTGTTCCTGAATCAATGAGATGAGTGCCTCTTTAAACATTTTCTTTGTCCGTTTGATTCGTGGATCGGTCTTTAACTTCTCTTGATTAGACATCTTATCAGTCCTTCGTCTATAATTTCCAACTTTATCGACAAACACATTATAGAATGTTGATTAGTTTACATTTAATCAAAAAGTGTTTATGGTTTTACCACTATTCTCATGGTAGTATTTAATTTATTGATACACTATCAATCAAACGACAACATGTCAATTAAATAACAAATGGGAAAGGAATTTAATCATTCACTATCACGATATTCACGATCTAATGGAGCAGATGATTGAGGAAGTATTCGAAGATCTAAATGATACAATAAAATCTTCACCGGAGGGGCAACGGACCATGAAAGTTCAAACACCTCCGGGAAAGCTGGTCTCCTTTCTTGAGCATTTTTATCGAAATGCCAGACTCTACAATGTAATGCTCGAAAACAAGGATTTCCGCAAAAGAGTGTTTGGTATCTTGTTAGATATCGTCACTTATTCGGAAGTAAATCGCAGAGAAAAAGGGCAGTCGTTCCAATTGCCCAAAGAGATTCTTGTTGCCTCGTCACTTGGCATCATTACATGGTGGATACAAGAAGGGACCCCTTATAGCCCAAGTTACTTAGCAGAGCTTATTATGCAAAGGTTCAATAATTAACAAAACCTTCATAGTTTGGAGACAACATTTTTTCTGATGTACATTTCTTAAAAAAGAAAAAAGACGTATCGAACAATTGGAGGTTCGGACGTCTTTTTCGTGTCATATTTGTTTTTTAGATTAACTCGAACCCATTAATAGGTTCCCCTTGATTTTCCAAACGTTAAGCTGGTTTGCCGCTTGATTCAAGCGGAGCTTTTCTTTTTTCTGTTAAATCAACGGTTAGTTGTAGTGTGCGTTTTTTGTTTAATGGATACAAGAATAGGATGATTAATCCTACTACAGCATAGCCAACTCCCATTATAATTGTATTAAGTGAGAAAATCCCATGAAGTGTACTTGCTGTTTGTGCTTTAAGCGTAGCATCGTATCCAACAGCGGAAAGGGCAAAACCACCAAGACCGCCAGCTACAGCTTGGCCTACTTTGCGTGAAAAGGAATAAATCGAATAGATCGTTCCATCTTCTCTTATGCCTGTTAATAGTTCCTGGTAATCAATACAGTCTGTTACAAATGCCCAAATTGCTGTATTGAAGAAACAAAGTGCAAAGTAAGCAAGAGATGAAAGAACAATAAATGTTGTTAGACCCATATTTGGCATGAAGTACATTGCAGTGTACACAACACCAGAAATCACCATCGATATACCGGACATTTCTTTTTTTCCAAACTTTTTCGCTAATGGAGTGATTAAGGGTATAGCTACGAATGCTAGAACAGTTTGGACAGTGGTCATGATACTTAAGGTTGTGGCACTACCAAAGTAATCTTTCAGTAAATACGTTTGAACAGTTCCTTGGAGCATAGTAACAACAAGTAAAACCAAGGCAGCAAGCAGAAGCACCAACAATGCTTTATTTTTCAAAACACCTTTTAAGGTTTTTCCAAGGTTAACTTTTTCCTGAGTTTTAGCGTTCATTTCAATTCGTTCAGTTGATAATTTATAACATGCCATGTAGCAAGCAAGAGAAAGGATAGCAAAAATTACTGCCCCCATTAGAAAACGATTTGCATTTGCCTGATTATTAACAAAAAAGATAAATGGAGATGCAGCCCCAATGATTAACCAGGCAAAGTTTGCACCTGCTGTTCTCCAAGTGGCTAAACTTGTACGTTCATTCGGATTATCTGTCACCACAGATGCCATTGAGCCGTATGGAATATTGACTGTGCTATAAAGAGTTCCCCATAAAATATACGTAACGAATGCCCATGCTAAATGAAAACCATCTGATACACCCGGGATTTTCACAAACATCAATACACCTGAAATCACAAGCGGGATTGACATTCTTAAAATCCACGGTCTAAATTTACCATTTATCCCAGCTTTTCTAGAATCAATAAAACGTCCCCAAGTAACATCAGCCACCGCATCCCATAATCGGGCCGTTAAAAAGAGGACACCAACAGTTGCAGGGCTGATATGAAGAATATCCGTATAAAAAACCATCAAATAATAAGTTACGATTGCAAAGAAGAAATCATTGCCAAAATCTCCAAACATGTAGCCGATTTTGTCTTTCAATCCAAATTGTTGCATTAGTGTTACCCCCATTATTCTTAAATATGATAAGAATTCGTAAAACGCTTTCAGTTTTAGTAATATAAGATTGATTGAAATTAGAATTATTCCTGTTTGCTGGTGTTCCAAAAAGCGTTAAAGTATTGACTGTAAAATCCCTTTCAAATCCTATTGAAAAAAGTACATTAACAGACCTTTCTAGAGAGATTTCAATTAATTAGTTAATTTATTAAACAAACCAATTGAAGATTCAAATTATCATCCATTACCTCCTTTATTCGAGTCTTTTTCTAAAGTAAAATGACCAAAATGACCCAACCTTACTTAAACTTAAACTTGTTGTTGGCTTAACCGTTAATTGGTATCATTAACATATTCAAATAATAAAGAGAATAAAGCGTTTTCACATCCAATTTTGTTGTTTTTTTTATAAAATTGAGACTTTGCAAAAAAAATTAATTTTTCCATTCTTACTATGATCTAGATATCAATGTGGTAAAGGATTCGAAAGGTGATTATAATGGATGAACTTCTAAGTAAATGTTTGCTTATTAAAAATGCTTTTAATATAGATGTTCAGGTGTTTGATCACCAGTTTCAAACGATTTTTCACCTATCTAGTGATAATGAGCCGCTCATTTTGGTTGAAGCAAGAAAAAGAATCTACTCTGATCTTCAACGGGCGCTAGAAAAGGCAAATAAAAATAGTTTTTGTTTTCATACAGATTCTTTTCAACTCTCGTATTTCGCGGTTGGTAACCATGAAGAAGCACAGGTTGCAGAAATTATTTTAGTTGGTCCTTTCTTAAATGAGCGAGTTAATGACTCATTTCTATGGAATATAATTAGGAACAATCGTCTTGAAAATACCTGGTTCAACCCTTTAGAAAAGTTTTATAAATCATTAGTCTATTTAGGACAATCATACCTAGCAGTCGGTGATATGTTAGTAAATCTAATAGTTAACCCGCATATTGACTCTCAATTTATTATGATGAATAACAGAGATAAGCGCGATCAGCCATTGTTACAGCTAGAGGATTATGATCGGAAGGGCTTGGACATTAAACTAAGGTATGAGGCAGAAAAGAAGTTTTTACATTTTATTGAAACTGGGGATAAAGAAAATGCCATGAAAGCATTGCCTGAATATACAGGTGATTTTTTATATAGAGTCCCAGGGAATCCATTAAGGGCAAGAAAGAATATTACCTTTTCGAGTAATACCCTGTATAGGATCGCTGCGGCTAAAGGAGGAGTTGAACCACAATATTTACATGCAATTTCCGATAAATTCGCGTTGAGGATTGAGGAGGCTGTGTCTATGTCGGAATTAGATACAGTCGAATTCAGTATGATAGAAGAATATTGTGAGGCGGTAAAGAACTTTGCAGTTAAAGGATATAGTCCTGTCGTAAGGAAAGCCTTAGTGTATATAAATCTCTACTTTAATGAACCAATAAATGTGCAAACTATAGCTGATGAAATTGGATTTAATCGAACCTATCTTGCAAAGAAATTTAAACAGGAAGTGCAAATAAGTGTGATTGATTATATTCATAAAAAGCGGATCGATGAGGCCATTTTTCTCATTGAGCAAGGGCGGTTATCGATTACGGATATTGGTATCCAAGTAGGCTTTAGCAGCTATAATTATTTTTGTAAGGTATTTAAAGAAGTAACACGAATGACAGCAACAGAATATAAAGGCAGTAAGAAAAAAGAGGCACATGATTAACTTCATGGCCTCTTTTTGAATGTTAAGCAGGCATCTATTGGATACCTCTCCAATAAATATCCCATGTGATCTTTTGGGCTCTTTCGTAAGCCAGGCGTGTTTCATATACTAATTGAATATCTAGACCATCCAGCATCGTAACAAAAGCAATCGTACATTCTTCAGGGCTTAATCTACTCTTATGCTGGGTAAAGCATAATCTTAGTACCTCTTTTAACGCTGTTAAGTACATCCGGAATTGTGAGAGTACAAAATCATGCACCTCTAATGGTGTAATGAATGATAATGAGTACATTAAGGTAACATTAGGTTCTGTCAAAAAACGATTCTTATGTTCAGTGATAAAATCATATAACTGTTTTTCTAATGGTTCTTCTTTATGTTCTTCAAAATAGTGACGAACAAAGGCACATTCTTCTTCGATTACCTCTTTATATACTTCCATAAGTAACACTTTTTTTGTTGGATAGTGGTAGGAAAGGGATTGTTTGCGAATTCCAGCCTCTTCAGCGATTTGAGCCATCTTAGTTCCATCAAAACCAAATTGGTTAAAATGTTTTATGGCGACTTTTTTAATCTGTTCTTTGCTCATATTACCTCCATTAGCGAAAAAGTGAAACCTTCTGATTTTTTGCAGCGGATATCTGTCTATTTTTACTGGCAGTATAGATTATATAGATAAGTAGAAACAATAAATAAGCGATTATAGCTACGAAATATACTGACTGGTATGAAAATGCTTCTGCAACGATACCAAGAATAAGTGAACCTCCTCCTAAACCAAAATCGAAGAAATTAAAAAAGGAGGCAATTGAATTTTCGCGTTCATATATTTCAACCATGTTTAAGCACCATGTTTGAAGTGCTGGGAAAATAGCCCCAAATCCTGAGCCATATAGGAATCCGGCTATAAGAAACTGGGGTTCATTATGTGCTAATAATAACACAATAAACCCCGCTATCGTAATCAATCCTGAGGGTATTAAAACTGCCCCAGGTCCGTAACGGTCAAACATTTTTCCAGATATCACCCGCACCACTAGACCACTCGCTGCGGAAAGAAAGAAAAACCATGCAACAAGGTGGAATCCTTTTTCTACTGCGTATAAAGCCGTAAAGGACATGACTCCACCAGCAGCTATTCCTGTCATAAAGATAAGAATAGAAGGGAGCAATACTCGTTTTTCAACCCATTTGAATTTTGAAGGAGTATGGTTTTCAGTTCCATTTTCATTACTAAACTCAGATTTTCTAGAAGTATAACAGGCGAATAATATTGCTAAGAGAGAAATCGCCATAGCACTCCAAAACATTCCGTTAAAATTAAAGGATTGTAACAGACTAACCCCTATTACCGGTCCTAGAGAAATAGCGATGGTCTCCCCAACACCAAAATAACCCATAGCTTCACCCATTCGCTCCTTAGGCATATTTTCAGCCGCAATGGTTGTAATATAGATGGTTGCTAATCCAAATCCAATCCCATGAATTAAACGAATAACAAGAAGCATCCAAACATCTGACGCCAGGTAGTAAAGACCTGTTGAAAGTGCACAAATTGCCATCCCGAAAATCAGTAGATATTTTTTATTGAATCTTGTTGTGAGTATCCCAGAAAATGGACGGACAAGAATAGCTGAAACTGTAAAAATCCCTGTAATCAGGCCAATTTGGGAAGCTTCACCTCCAATGCTTGATACAAACAAGGGCAAGGTGGGAAGCAACATTTCAAACGCCATAAACAGCAAGCCGTTTGCTGCCATAATAAAGAGGAAAGAACGGGTCCATAAGCTTACTTTTGCAGCTGAATCGATTTGGTCAGACATAAATATCACCTCAAAATTGAAATATATCCTTTCAGATATAAAAAGTATTCTATCTGACGATAGTCAGATTGTAAATAATTATAAAAATATTTAAAGCCATTACGCAATTTTATATAAAAGATAGCAATATTGGATGTGAAAACGCATTCAATATTGCTACTATAAATCTATATACTATTTAGGGAATCGAAAATAAATAATGATTTCGCACTGGAAACATTCTGTTTGTTAGGAAATCTATAGACTGGGTCATGGACTAACATATTAATGTAGCATGTCAATACGTTAGATAGATGTTTTTATGAGTAGAAGGGTGATCTTCATGGAAATAGGCGTAGGTACTTATCTTAAGAAGATAAATAGAAGCTTGATTATTAGTAAAATTATCGAACATGGAAAAATTTCGAGGGCCGATTTATCTACTATAACTAACTTAACTAAAGCTACTATTTCTGTACAGGTAGCAAATCTACTAAAAGAAGGGATAATTGTTGAATCGCAGCAGGAGTATAACCATGTTGGAAGAAAGCCAATCATGCTATCTTTAAATGCGGATGCTGGTTATGCTTTAGGAGTTGATTTAGACTATCAAACTATAACTTTTACTGTATCCGATATTCTGGGGAATCCAGTTCATTCTGAAACTTTAAAGGTAGAAAACTCAAACTATAAAGAGATTCTTCAAATATTAATCGACCATATTAGAGAATATAAAGAAAAATATTCTAATAGTCGATTTGGGATTGTTGGCGTAGTCATTGGAATTCATGGAACTGTGAAGAGTGACCAAACCATCGGCTTTGTTCCACAGCATCAATGGCATAACAAGGATTTAAAGGGCGATTTAGAGAAAAATTTAGGTATGATCGTTTATATTGAAAATAATGCAAATTTATGTGCATTTGCGGAAAAGGTCTTTAATTGCCATCGAAGTGAGAACTTAATCAGCATCAGTATGTATTCTGGAATAGGCCTAGGATTTTTGATTAATGGTGAATTAGTAAAAGGATATCAAGGATACGCAGGTGAAATGGGCCACATGATCATTAATCCTAATGGGGAATTATGTAATTGTGGTAATTCAGGCTGCTGGGAGCTTTACACTTCAGAAGTCAGCTTTTTTAAACAATTATCTAAAAAACTAAATAAAACCAAATTGACTTATAAAGAGCTTGAAAATCTAATTGAATTAAGAAATCCAATAGTTATGACTCAGATGGACGTGTTTATTAAGTATATCTCTATCGGTTTAAATAATATAATAAATATATTAAATCCTGATACAGTAGTGTTTAATAGTGAATTATTGCAATTGTTTCCTGATGTTGAGAGTAAAATTAAAACAAACTTAAAATCCTCCATTAGTAATTATAAAGAGTTCTTACTATCAAGGCTTGGGAGAAATGCGTGTGTATTGGGCGCCTGTACCCTGGCAATAAAGAATTTCTTGGAAATACCTGATTTAAGGCTGCCATTTGAACAGAATGTGTTGGAACAGATTATTTAATAAAGGTCATAAAACCGAGCCCTAAAATCTTTGGTGATTTTGGGGCTCGGTGCTTGTCAAACTTATAACAATTAAACGAGGGTCTGCTTTCGGTTTCCTTCTGAAATATTAAGCTCCAATTTTCCCTTTAATGACAGCCTGTTTCGTGGTCTGCTTCCTATTTACGAGATAAATACTAGCCACAATCAGTACAATTCCTAAAAATAAGAGTTTCGTAAAGGGTTCGTTCAAAAATAAAGTTCCTATGACAACTGCGAGCATTGGAACTAAAAATGTAAATGTTGCCACAACACTTGCGTCCCCTGTTTTCACAAGCATGACGTACAGAATCCATGATATCGCGATCCCGAGAATTGTACCAAATGAAAGTCCCCATAAAAAAGTATCATTCCAGACAATACTAGTCCATTTTTCAGACGAAAGTCCGGCTATCATAAGAATACATCCCCCAATTAAACACTGGAAAGCAACCATCCAAAGAGAATCAACCGAGTGAGCATTTTTTTTTGTGTAAACCGTCCCTAACGCCCAGGAAAGGGCTGAAAATAAACCAAATATAATACCTAAAATTGAGACATGGCCGGAAAATCCCTCTGCGCTGACCGAAATGACTCCAAGAAACCCTAGAAGCAGCCCCAATACTTTAGTTAGTGTCATCGACTCGCCTAACCATAGCCAAGCAAGGAGACCTACTAAAATAGGTTGAAAATAGACAATTACAGAGAATAAACCCGATGGTACTAATTTAAGACCCTCTGTTTGCAGCCCATAAAACAACGCAATATTTAAAGTGCCGGTAACAATATATATTTTCCAATTCTTTCGCCATTGAATGCGGGCACGTGTTTTCCAAATGACTGCACCTAGGAGCACGCCGCCAAACAAACACCGCATCCCTGCAAAAAGCAATGGAGGTGTAAATACCAATGCAAGTTTATAAATGGGCCAAGAAACACTCCAAATTATGATTAAGCCTGCCATCATTAAAAACCATTTTCCATTCATCAAAGCCCTTCTCCCTCATTGAACTAACTAACTGGCTCATAAACTTTGGAGCCAATGTCCTATCACTAAAAAAACAATAACTTTCATAGAATACGCCCCTTGATAAAATATTTCAATTAAGAAATCTTGGATAAAATTTACCATGACTGTTAGATTCCCAAGAAGCATGGTTAAACTGCTGCAAAATTCAAATCATCGCCACTACAGGTGACCTCCTAATGTTTACCTCATTTCCTGATAGGGTATTTGATGATGTAGAAAAGGGAGATACACAAAAATGACTTCCTAGTTCTATTCTTTTATTCAAGCAATTAAAGAAATAATGTTTTTTGACATTGATAACATCTTCTACCGGTATTTACAATAAATAGACAACCAAAAAATGAAACGAGTGTTTATGTAATGACTACTTTAAAAAATGACTGGGCTCCTTTACTAGAACGGGAATTCACAGAAAGCTATTATCTGCGTTTGCGGCAAATACTAAAGGAAGAATACCAAAACAAAGTAATTTATCCTGATAGGAATGATATATACAATGCACTCCATTTTACTTCCTTTGAGGATACAAAAGTGGTGATTATCGGACAGGATCCCTATCATGGAAAGGGACAGGCTCATGGACTTAGTTTCTCCGTCAAGCCAGGGGTGGCCATACCGCCTTCATTGAGAAATATTTATAAAGAATTGCATGATGATATAGGCTGCGAGGTACCAAATCATGGATCTCTAACGGAATGGACGGGGCAGGGAGTGCTGCTGCTTAATGCGGTGCTTACGGTACAGGCGGGAAAACCCAACTCGCATAAAGGATTAGGATGGGAAAAGTTTACTGATAGAATCATAGAAATCTTGAATGAAAGGGAGAAACCGGTCGTCTTTATCTTATGGGGGAGATTTGCTCAGCAAAAGCAGGAGCTCATCACTCAAAAAAGGCATTACATCATAAAATCGCCGCATCCTAGTCCGTTTTCTGCCAACAGTGGTTTTTTTGGCAGCAAGCCTTTTTCCCGGACTAATGAGTTCTTACGCCAAACAGGGCAGAAGGAGATTGACTGGACCATCGCTAACATTTAGGTACAAGTCTAATGGTGAAAATGAAGTTTTGTTTGATTGACAGATAAGTCGCAAATATTTAGCTAACTTTAACAAAATATATATCAAAAAAATACCCTGAATGGTGCACATTCAGGGTATTTCGACATTTTAAATATTATTTAGATTGATCGTGTGGAACAGTGACAGTAACACTCTTAGTTGTTACATTACCAGCTTTATCTGTAGCCGAAAAAGTAATCGTGTAAACACGTCCATTACCGTTTCCTAATCGATCTGCACGAAGATCAAAGGTAGCAGTAGAACCAGTAATGGCTGTATTCAATTTAGCGCTCTGAATATCATCAGATTGAAGCTTCTCATTGCTTGTAATGGAAGTTAACACAACTGAGTCAACTCCTGATGCTTCATCAGACGAACGAATAGTTGCGGTGACAGGCACCATTTTATGATTCGGTGACCAAATAGTCGTTTTATCTAGAGTAATAGATAACGTTGGTGCTGTCTTGTCAATTTTGACCGTCGCTGTATGTTGCGCTTCGGTATTTCCAGCGTTGTCTACACTCCAATAAGTGATAGTATGAACACCCTCATCAGAAATAGTGATAGATTTTCCAGTTTGTTCGGTTCCGTTATCCATTTTGTAATACGTAGCTTTAACTCCTGACCCGTTATCAATTGCTGTAAGATTAACTGTCACATCTTTATTAACCCAATCTTTTGGTGCGTTATCTTTAGTAACAGGTGCAGTGGTGTCAACCAGTGTTAGGATGCCAAATACAGATGTATCTTGATATCCATTACCAGTTGTGTCGTTCCATGTAGCAGAGCTTTGACGGGCTCCATCTTTACCGTCATTGATCTGTACGTCAAAACCAATCTTCGAGTTATATTGTGGAGTAACGGTTTTGAACGGAATCTTCATTTCAACGACGTAGCTATTTCCAGAAACGTGTGTTGCAGATTCGAAACCATTGGCAATGCTTCCTGGGTTGAAGGAAGTTTCATTGTCAAAGTTTACTCGATATTGTCCGTCTCCGTTTTCATAAGACGATGTTTTTGCATTGTTTTCGTCGACGAAGACTTCAACCGAATCCTGTTCCCATGGATTAGGGCTTGATTTGTCAAGCTGAGAGTCACTGACTTGTGTTAGAATATACAAGTTTTTATTATCCCAAAGGACCTTGGAAACACCATTTGCTCCTTGCCAAGCCTGTAGATAGTGGTTAACTGGAAGCTCTGGCGCGTTCTTCCATACATCATCTACTGATCCATCAATGGTAGGAGTACCGAATAAAGCGGTAGATTGTTTAGCGACCTTCACTTCAGGTGCATGTTCTGCGATAAATTTATCAGGATTGATGACAGCATAGTAAGCTGGTTTCGCTTGTAAGTTTTTATCAAAGATAAGCGGACTTTGAGCAGATCTCCAGCTTGTTGCATCATTTAATCCCCAGAATGTAACGCGACCGATGTGAGCTGCGTGATCTTTATAGATCTTAAATAATTGCGCGTATAGATAAGCCTGATCATTCGCTTGCTTTTCAGTAAGTTGGCTGTTGCTGCCGGCTGTAACATCAAGCTCGGAAATACTTACTTGAACCCCTAAAGATATAAACTTTTCCATCGACGCT
This sequence comes from Neobacillus drentensis, assembly GCF_021560175.1. Lineage (GTDB taxonomy): Bacteria > Bacillota > Bacilli > Bacillales > Cytobacillaceae > Neobacillus > Neobacillus drentensis_A. Next base: position 1,036,430 of record NZ_CP091110.1, read on the forward strand.
TGAACGTTTGCAGGATTGGTGTTTAAGTTATAGTGCGACTGCATGCCAATGCCGTCAATCAGAAGTTCTCCATTGTGATCTTTTGCATATTTATCGTTAATATTTTTAACCATGTTATAAATGGCTTGAGCTTTGTTCTGATTATCCTCATTGTAATCGTTGTAATAAAGCTTAATATTCCAACCATGTTCGTCGACTACTTTTCTTGCTTCTAAGAAGGCCTGCTCAACGAAGTCCGGTCCAATTGATTTATACCAACCGGATTGGCGTAAGTTTGCTTGCCAATCTGCTGGGTTTGTTATGCCATCATTAATTGCTTCGTTGACCACGTCCCAAGAAACGACCTTGTTTCCGTAATGTTCAATGACTGTGTCAATATGTCTTCTTAAATTGGCTAGTGCTGTATCACGACTTAATGGTTGTCCATTTTCATCAGAATACAACCATGTTGGGGTTTGCTGGTGCCAAACAAGGACGTGTCCGTGCAATTTTAGGCCTGCAGCTGCAATTTTGTTAACAAGCGCATCCTCATCGGTAAAGTCAAATTGTCTGTTCGCATTGTACACTCCATCTGGTTTCATGGCGTTTTCTGCTGTGACAATATTGAAATGCTTTTTGAGAAGCTCGCCTCTAACACCATCCAAGTCTGCTAATGATACAGCATTTCCGATCAAGAAATCATTTTTATAGACATCTTTTATCGGAGTTAAATCTTGGACGGTAACCGGAGCTGAACCAGTAGGTTCAAAGGTGATGTCGTCAATATAGAAAGATGCGGTAGCGTTATTTGAACTTTCTACATAAATCGTCAAATTTTCGTCGCCTGCAGTGGTATAACGATAAGTTCCTTCTAGCTTAACCCAGCCGTCTGCCTTATTGATTGTTTTCCCTTGAAGGTTATTGTAGCTGGCAGCGCCGCCAGTTCCAACCTGTGTGGAAAGCTGAAGCTGTGAGCTTTCTGGTGAAATCAGCTTGACCCAAGCAGAAATCTTATATTCTTGTCCAAGATCAATGTATTTCGCAACATTTAAAGATGGACCATTCCAGGCTTGTGTTCTTCCCTCAATTTTCAGAGCATAAGAACCGCCAGAAGTATGGTTATCTTCATTAGTTACAGTAAGCGTTTCAGTACCAGCTCTGCCCACGAAGCCACCTGATGTTTGATTTTCAAACGTAATTGGATTGAAGGTTTGCGCTGCTGGTCTTGTAACCACAGGAGTAGGGCTAGTTACCTTTTCCGTGATCAGGATATCTCCAATGTAGAACGGAACAGTTTTTCCTGCGTCGTTAGATTGAATACGCAGTGCGCTATCTTTGCTTGTATCAACGGTGTAATCTCCAGTTAACGTAAAAGCTTGTCCTGCTTTATAATCGGCTGCTACATACAAGCCATTATAGCTGTTTACATTCTGAAGCAAAGCTTGTGCACCTGCAGGAACACTTTCACTACCGTCAACGTACCCTTTGACTGTGATCGTATATTTTTTGCCGTTTACTATGCCAACTTTGCTGAAAGGGATATCTACGCTATCCCAGTTGTTCACTCTACCGCTTACAGAGATCGCTTTTCCATCAGCATTGCCATCAAAAACCTTTCCGGAAACTGCTTCTATTTGCGGGTTGCCTGCTTTTGTTGCAACACCTAAACCATTTTCAAAGGTTTCGTGAAAAACCGTTTGCGTTTGGTCTCCGGTTGTTGGAGGAGTTGTTGGCTCAGGTGCTGGTCCGCCAACCCAGCCTGCAATTGTTGCTAAATCTGCATCTAATACATAGTAACGACCCTTTTCGTAATCCCCAGTACTAGGGGTACCAACCTTAAATGCATACTTGATGCCGTTGGTTTTAGCAACATCCTTTACAGTTGCATTAAAAGAACCATATGGATAGGCTAAAAGGACAGGAGCTTTGCCTGTTAAATCTTTTAAATAATTTTCCGCTGTTACAATTTCATCTGAAGCTTGCGCAGTCGTCATTGGACTATTGCCCGCAGCACCATTTCCCCAGATATTTTGATCGTGAGTTTTGGAATGATTCTCAATGCTCACACTTGGTTCATTCAACAAACTTTTCAACTGGTCTAATGACATGCTGTAACCGCCGCCAATCCAACTGCTGACAACAAACAAAATGGATTTCATGTTATATTGCTTCAATACTGGAAGAGCAGTGGTAACGAAGTCAGGAGTAGCATCATCAAATGTTAATAAAACAGCCTTCGCAGGAGCCGTTGCAGTTCCTTGCATGATGCTCACATATTCATCCGCTGATAACGTGGTGTAACCATTGTCATGAAGGTACTTCATGGCCTGGTTAAAATGGTCAATGCTTGTATCAGTCCATTGGTTGGTAGGAGTTTGAACAATTCGGTGATACAAAAGAACGGGAATATCTACATTTGTCGCTGCCTTTGCAACATGTCCAATCCAGCCTGTCGGGATTACTAAAAAGGCTACAAGAAGTAATGAAATGAATCTTTTCAACTTTCCTCTCATTTTCTACCCCCACAAAAATATTTTTCATAATCGATGAAGCGCTTACAGGTGAAGAGCTGCCCTCCTCCCATTCTCTTATTCTTTTATTCTAGCTTGGCTCTCAAAACTTTTAACCACCAAAAACTAAAGATAATACTTAAGAAATTAAAGATACTTCTGGTTTGCGGGTGTGAGACACTTTATGTTTTGTGTTGCATTAAATAATGATGGAAAATACTTGAAGATGAGTTTCGATATTTTTACTTATGGGGATAATAAAAACATTGATCGCAATAGGAGAGTAACGGGATGAATTTATTAATGACTATTTTAATCTTGCTGTTATGTTTATTAATATCAAATGTTATCAGCCATTATATACCGTTTATTCCGACAGCATTAACACAAATTGCCTTCGGTATAATGATTGCCCTACTATCAAGCAAATTAACACTTGAACTGGAAGCAGAGTGGTTTTTGCTGCTATTTGTAGCACCATTGTTATATAACGATGGGCGGCATTTTCCGCGGGATGAACTGTGGAAAATGAGAAGACCCATCCTTGCTAATGCCATTGTCCTTGTTTTGGTCACTACTATTGGCGGTGGTTATTTCATTCATTGGGTGATTCCAAATATTCCCATTCCGGCGGCTTTTGCATTGGCAGCGATTCTATCACCAACGGACCCTGTTGCAGTAAATGGAATTGCAAAGCGAATCCATATACCAGAAAAGGTATTAAATCTGGTTAGAGGAGAATCCCTCATTAATGACGCCTCTGGTTTGGTGGCATTTAATTATGCAGTTGCAGCTGTTGTAACGGGTTATTTTTCCTTAAAAGAGGCGATATTTGATTTCTCCTATATGTTCATTGTAGGGGCAGCCGCCGGTCTATTCCTAGGAATCCTGATTACTTGGGTCCGCTATCTATTAAGAAAACAAGGAATCATCGATGTGACTTTTCACTCCTTATTACATATCCTGACACCGTTTGTTATTTTTATCATAGCTGAAGAACTGCTCCATGCTTCTGGAGTGATTGCAGTTGTTGTTGCCGGAATATTTCATTCCCTCGTAAAAGAAAAGACAGAAACCTTCGTGGCCGAAGAGCAGGTGCTGACAGAGGGGATTTGGTCGATTGTGCTATTTGTGCTAAATGGAGTTGTCTTCCTTCTATTAGGATTAAACATACCAACATCGATGGAGCAGGCAGTCAGAAATCCCAATATAGGAAATGGGTTAATCATTTGTTATGTGATCGCGCTTGGAGTTGTGATTCTTGGGATCCGAGCTATCTGGTCGTACTTTATTTCATATTATGAATATCATGAGGCAGGAACAAAGGATACACCGAAGCCCGATATAAAAACAGCACTAATCACTAGTTTAACGGGGGTTCGCGGAGCTGTGACAATGGCAGGCATACTTTCGATTCCTTTTACCAAGATAAACGGCGCGGCATTTCCGGAACGTTCCTTGCTTCTCTTTTTGGCAGCAGGGGTGATTCTGTTTACACTGCTTGCTGCTACAGTGTTTTTGCCATTTTTAAGCAACCATGAAAAGATTGAGGGAACGGACAAGCATTACATAAGCATTCAAGAGGCAAAGCGAAAGATTTTGCTGGCAGCGATAAAGAAGATTAGGGAAGAAATAAACGAAGAAAATGAAGCCGCAGGATATGAGTTAATGGCTGAATATAAACGGAAGTTTCATCAAATTCAACCTGGTAAGAATGCCAACTCAAAATATTCTCACGTCTTTCAACAACAGGTAACCGAAATTCGATTACTGGCATTGAAAGTGGAACGAATCTATATACATGATCTTATGAGAAAAAAAGGGTTGGATGAGGAAGTATTTGCTACGTTTGAAAAAGCGCTGGATCATCGTGAAGAAGCGTTATCTAACAATGTTCGCTCGAGGACCTTGTATCTTTTACGGGTAATAAAAAGAACATGGGACCGCTTTTTGCTAAAATATCGAAAGGATAAAGAAGTAAGAGTCGCTAGATTACGTGTAAGCAGAGGAATTCAATTAAAATCCTTGCATGCCGCACTAAAATTTCTAGAAGAATATATAAACAAATCAGATAAAATAACAGATGCAGTGAACCTGGTGATCCTCGATTACAAACGAATCATTGATCAATTAAAACAACGGGCTGCCCGTTATAATGAAAAAAGCGAAGAGCAAAAAGAAGAGCTGCGGCTGAGGGTCATGGATATCGAACGTGCAGAAATACATAGAATGTACGAGTTTGGTGAAATTGGAAGAGATCAAACAAAAGAACTTCGAAAATTCATAAACTACATTGAAAGTGTAACTTTATACGAACATGTGGAGTAACTTTCTGATCAGGAAAAATACAAAGTAGAACTAGTTAGCAAAGCAAATAGGTCTTAGGCACAAGTAAAATAATGAAATGGGATTATAGATCCTGTTTCTTTTTTTTGCCGGTTGTACCTCCTCTAGTATGTAATAACAGAAGTCGACACTCTAACTATATTATTCTACATTAAATTACAATTATATTACATTATCGACTAATTCATTGTTTTTAGTCCTTTCGGAATATAAACTAGGAATATATTAAGAATAGATTAAGAATGTATGAATGAATTATAGGTTACTAGAGGAGAACTACTAATGATAAAAAAATTAATAAAATATACCGTATCCGCTTCCATAATTGCGACAATGATTTCTGCTACACCTGCTTTTGCGAATCCAGTCACCCAAGGTCAAATCAATCAAACACAAAATCAAATTGATGACTTTGAAACAAAAGTTCAACAATTAGACGATCGAATTTCTATTGCAATCGAGAAAAGTCAAGAACTTAATAATCAAATTAAAACACAACAAGGGAAAATCGAAGAAACAAAGGGTGAAATCACAGCGGCTCAAAAGTCTCTAGATGCTCACAAAGAGGTCTACGCTGAAAGACTAAAAACTATTCAATTAGAAGGAAAACAGTCTGTAGCAACATACGCAGAACTTTTGCTGTCATCTGATAACATTTCTGAGTTTTTAACTAGGTTTACTGCAATTTCTAGTATTATGCAAAGTGATACAGATTTGCTGAATGGTTTGAATGAAAAAGAACAAGCGTTAAAAAATGCTGAGGAAAAATTACATAATGAATTCGATCAATTAAAAGAGAGCCAAACTGAATTAGCTTCTGAACAACAAAAGATTGCAGAAGATAAAAAAGAAATTGAACAAGAATTAGCAGATGCGAAAAATACATTACAAAATCAACAGGCGCAATTGGCAGAACAAAAGGCTGAAGAAGCCCGCCAGATTGCACAACAAAAGGCTGAGGAAGCAGCTCGTCAGTTAGCCCAACAGCAAGCGCAACAGCAAGCCCAACAACGTGCTCAACAAGCACAACAGCAAGCTCAACAACAGTCCCAGAAGCCTGCTCGACAAACCGAGCAGCAACCTGTACAACAAGCACCTGAAACGAAAGCGCCAGTAAGCAGCCCGCCTGTTAAACCTGCACCACCGGCAGTCGCAGCTCCTCCAGTTAACTCTGGTTCGGCAAGTGCAATTATTGCTTATGCAAAACAATTTTTGGGCACTCCTTATGTTTGGGGCGGGACAACGCCAAGTGGATTTGATTGCTCGGGATTCACTTCATATGTGTTTAGAAATGCAGCTGGCATTAATCTTCCAAGGGTAGCACGAGACCAGCAAAATGTTGGTACCAGAATTTCTCCTAGTCAAGTACAGCCGGGAGATTTGGTATTCAGAGGAAATCCAGCTTACCATGTTGGTATTTACATTGGCGGCGGACAATATATCCACGCGCCACAAACCGGTGACGTTGTAAAAATCGCAGCTTATAATCCGTCTAAATTTACTAGTGCAGCTAGAGTTTTACGTTAGGTCGAACCATTTTTGATATATAGCTATAACCTCAAAACATCCTATTTACGAGAATAGGATGTTTTTTTTGTGGAGCAATAAAAGTTCGTTGCTAGATTTGTAACTAGAAAATTAGAAAAGGATAATTTAGTTCTTAGGTATAGCAAAGTTCTTCAATTTTATATTAACTCGTGAACAAATGGATTAAACACTATTGTAAATATCGTGTGAGATTATGTGACGATAATGTTCAAAAAGTGACGATTATAGTTTATTATCAATTTGTTAAGTTAACAACATTGTTTAAATTAAAAATATATAGACAAATGTGTGTAAATAATATTAAAATTGTGTAAGAGCTTACATAATATTTTAAGGAGGATTGAAGGATTTGGAATTAATAATGAGAAACATGTTTCAATCACTTGGGAAAAACTCTTCCGCCAATAAGCTTGCAAAGAAATATGGATTGCGTTTTGGGGCAAACCGTTTTGTAGCAGGTGAATCCATTAAATCTGCTATAGAGGCTGTTAAAAGGCTTAATAGCGAGGAGAAGGTTGTGACCTTAGACCATTTGGGTGAATTTGTTTATACCGAAGAAGAGGCACTCGAATCAGCAGCCATGTGTATTCAAACTTTGGATGCTATTAATGAAGCAGGCGTTAATTCAAATCTTTCCCTTAAGATGTCTTCTCTTGGCCTTGATATTAGCAAAGAGCTGTGTATGAAAAATATGCGTAAAATTCTCGATCGTGCTAAACTCTATAATAATTTTGTACGAATTGATATGGAGGATTATGCGCATTGCCAACTATCAATCGATATTTACAAAGAGCTTCGCAAGGAATATGACATTGTCGGCCTGGTCATCCAAGCTTATCTCTACAGGACCGAGCAGGATATAGCCGAGTTAAATATGCTGAATGCAAACTTACGCCTTGTAAAAGGAGCTTACAAAGAATCACCGACTGTAGCCTTTCCAGAGAAAACAGATGTGGATGAAAACTACAAAAAAATCATTAAGCAGCATCTACTGAATGGCAACTATACTGCCATCGCAACCCATGATGAAACAATGATTGAATATACCAAGTCAGTTGTTAAAGAGCATCAAATACCGAAAGAGCAATTCGAATTCCAAATGCTTTATGGAATTTGTGAAGATATTCAAACAAAACTAGTAAAAGAAGGCTTTAAAGTTCGAGTGTATGTACCGTACGGGGTCGATTGGTTTGGCTATTTTATGAGACGTTTGGCAGAAAGACCTGCTAATGTTTGGTTTGTACTGAAAAATCTATTAAAATAACAATTTTATATACAGAGGAGTCGAAAAATTATGACAACAACAATTCAGGTATCACCATTTAAAAACGAGCCTTTCACTGATTTTTCAATCGAGGAAAATAAACAATCCATGTATGCAGCTCTTGCAAAAGTTAAAAAAGAGCTTGGCAAAAAGTATCCAATAGTAGTTGGGAAAGATAAGCTTTTTACCGAAGAGCAAACCGTTTCTATTAATCCGGGAAATGTAGATGAAATGATTGGAACTGTTAGTAAAGGGAGTAAGGAGATAGCTGAAAAGGCTATGCAGGAGGCTTTGAAAACATTTGAAACGTGGAAAAAAGTTGCCCCCGTCGAACGGGCAGAGTATTTATTCAAAGCAGCTGACTTAATGAGACAACGAAAGCATGAGTTTTCTTCCTATCTTGTATATGAGTCAGGTAAAAACTGGGCTGAGGCGGATGCAGATACTGCAGAGGCAATAGATTTTATGGAATTTTATGCGAGGGAAATGATTCGTCTGAGTGAGACAAGCATTCATCAGCCTCTTACTAAAATCGAAGGAGAAGACAACCAAATTTCTTACATCCCGCTGGGCGTTGGTATTGTTATATCTCCATTCAACTTTCCATTGGCCATCATGGCAGGGACGACAGTGGCAGCGATTGTATCTGGAAATACAGTTATTTTAAAGCCTGCAGATGCAACTCCTGTGATTGCAGCTAAATTTGTGGAATTAATGGAAGAGGGTGGACTTCCTTCAGGTGTACTTAACTTTTTGCCTGGGGATGGAATTGAAGTGGGTGAGTATCTGGTTGAACATCCAAAAACACGTTTCATCTCGTTTACAGGCTCACGTGCTGTAGGATGCCGGATTTATGAGCGGGCATCAAAGGTACAGCCAGGCCAGTTATGGTTAAAGCGTGTCATCGCCGAAATGGGTGGGAAAGACGGCGTTGTCGTTGATGAAACAGCTGACTTGGATGCAGCGGCGGCAGCAATCGTGGCTTCAGCTTTTGGTTTTCAGGGACAAAAATGCTCGGCTGGATCTAGGGCGATTATCGTAGAATCGGTTTATGACCAAGTGGTAGAAAAAGTTGTAGAATTGACGAAGAACCTATCCATTGGTTTGCCGGAAGAGAACAGTTCAATTGGTCCAGTAATCGATCAGAAATCGGTCGATAAAATTATGGACTATATTGTAATTGGTAAAACGGAAGGCAGACTGCTTACTGGAGGTTCAAGAGCGGAAGGGAACGGATTTTATATTGAACCAACAATTTTTGCTGATGTTAATCCAAAAGCCCGTATCATGCAGGAGGAAATCTTTGGACCGGTTCTAGCGATTTCGAAAGCTGCTGATTGGAAGGAAGCCATTGAGATTTATAATGATACAGAGTATGGTTTAACAGGTGCCTACCATTCAAAGGATGAGGAAAGAATTAACTTTGCTCTTGAAAATCTGCATTGTGGCAACTTGTATATCAATAAAAAGTGTACGGGTGCATTAGTGGGAGCACACCCGTTTGGCGGTTTTAATATGTCAGGAACGGATTCAAAAGCAGGCGGATACGATTACTTACTGTTATTTACTCAAGCTAAGTTAAAATCTAAAAAACTATCATAACCAAAATGATCGGAGAGCTCCCTCTTGAGGGGGCTCTCCCGGGAAATTGAACCAAGTGTATCTTCTATGGATGTAATCGTGTTATTATGGGGTAATACGGAAAATGGGGGATGAAGATTGAATACTCAGATACTTATTTCAATTGGTATTTATATGGTGGGAATGCTGTTAATTGGTTATTTCGCCTACAAACGAACTTCTAATCTATCAGATTATATGATTGGTGGAAGAGGCCTGGGAGCGGCAGTTACGGCATTAAGTGCCGGTGCATCTGATATGAGCGGATGGCTGCTAATGGGATTGCCTGGTGCGATGTTTACCCAAGGTTTGAGTGCATCCTGGATTGCCATCGGTCTGACAATAGGCGCATATTTAAACTGGCTGTACGTGGCTCCAAGACTGCGAATTTATACGGAAACCGCTAATAATTCAATGACGATACCTGCCTATTTGGAAAATCGTTTTGGGGATAACTCGTCAATACTGCGGTTAACTTCAGGGCTTGTAATTATTGTATTCTTTACTTTCTATGTTTCTTCTGGAATGGTATCAGGCGGGGTTCTTTTTGAGTCAACGTTCAATCTTAACTATCAGGCGGGTCTTTGGATAATCGCTGCTGTTGTCATTGGCTATACTTTATTTGGCGGATTTTTAGCGGTTAGTTGGACCGACTTTGTCCAAGGAATAATCATGGTGATTGCTCTAGTTCTTGTTCCCGCTGTTACTATTATGCAAGTAGGCGGATTTGACTCCGCATTTGGTGAGATCAAAGGGATCGATCCTAAATTATTTGATATTTTTAAAGGAACTTCTTTGATCGGGATTATTTCTTTAATGGCATGGGGGTTGGGTTACTTTGGACAACCCCATATCATTGTTCGTTTTATGGCAATCTCATCTGTAAAAGAGATTAAGAAGGCTCGGAAAATAGGTATGGGATGGATGATTTTCTCTGTCGGTGGCGCGATGTTTACTGGTTTTATTGGCTTAGCTTATTATTCAAAGCAAGGACTTAATCTATCAGATCCAGAAACAATTTTTATTAAATTAAGCGGTATTCTTTTCCATCCACTCATTACAGGTTTTTTGTTAGCGGCATTATTAGCTGCCGTCATGAGTACGATTTCTTCTCAACTTTTGGTCACGGCAAGCTCGCTGACAGAAGATGTCTATAAGACTTTTTTCCGCAGGTCAGCAACAGACAAAGAGCTGTTGCTTGTAAGCAGACTTTCAGTCCTTGTTGTTTCCTTTGTAGCTGTATTACTGGCCTTTAATAAAAATGGTACTATTCTCTCCCTTGTTGCTTATGCATGGGCAGGCTTTGGAGCAGCTTTTGGGCCAGTTATTCTTTTGAGCCTTTACTGGAAACGGATGAATCGGTGGGGGGCTCTTGCCGGTATGATTGGTGGAGCGGTTACTGTAATTGTTTGGGCCAATGTTCCTGTATTGGCAAAAAGTCTTTACGAGATTATTCCAGGGTTCATTGTTGGGGTGGCGGCTATCTGGTTAGTCAGTCTAGTTACACCGGAACCGAGTGACCAGTTAAAGAAAGAATTTGATCAATACAAACAATCAGCATAAATGTTAAGTTGCAAGAGATATTTCTGATTTTGATTGTTTAGTCAGAGTTCTAGATTAATTTGGTGGGGAAGTATTCAGTAATTCCATTTAAAAAAGCTGAAGCCGTACCATACGGGTTCAGCTTTTTTATACTTAATCTGAGCTTTGGTGATTGATAATCAGGCGCCTTAAAATATCTAACAATGATTAACTTGTTGTTAAAAATTCAGATAAAATCAGTTATTATAATAATGTTTTTGCTTTATAGGTGTTGAAGCATTCTTGAAGTGATTAAGTGGATAAAGCGCTTTATTTTGTGTTAAAGTGAAAGAAAAGCGAGAAAGGATTATAGTATGTTCAAAAGTGCACAATATCAATTAGATTACTCCTTTACAATTGTAAATGATCGTACACCGTTAACTGAAATTAAAAAGAAACTGAACGAGTATAATTTTGTCATTGTTGCAGATGGAGCATACTTTATCATTAATAACTATGAATATAACCTGATGGCTTTGGGGAACGATTCTATGCCTATTATTGACTGGCTTCGGCATCTCAAATGGCTGCCTTCAACAGTAGTTTTAGCTGATAAAGGTCTCCCGTCGGAAGTGGACTGGAGAAGGCCAGTCCTTTTTAAAAATGAAGGGGAATACATGGGAATCCTAACATCAGGAAAGGAAATAAAAAAACTTAATGAAGAGAATAACAAGATTGCAGCTTATTTTGAAACCTTGGCTGAGACTATAGGTGATTCTGTTACGGCAGTGGATGAATCAGGAAATGTTGTTTACTGGAATACCACGGCAGAAGAGACATACAAGATTAAAAAGGAATTTATCCTGGGTAAGAAAATTGGTGAGCACTTTAATGATGACTCGGTTATTCTTCATCGAATTCTGAATGAAGGGCGGTTTGTAAGGGGAGAGTACCATCGTCCAAATAAAGATACGCATGTTCTAATAAATGCCTTACCGATTATAATTGAAAACAAAATTATCGGCGGTGTCGCTACAGAACATAATATTACCAATATTATTCGGCTTAATGAAGAATTGGACTCAAACTCATCTTTACTCGTCCCTAAAACAAATCCGTTTTCCACAATGGTAACGGGAAGCGCGAGATTTCAAGAGTCATTGAAAATTGCGCAAAAGGTAGCGCATGCCGACATACCAATTCATATAACAGGGGAACCTGGCTCAGGCAAGGAAATGTTAGCACAAGCGATTCACTATGGTGGAGCAAAAGCAGATGGAGCTTTTATCACTTTAAATTGTGCGGTTATTCCTGCGGCCATATTAGAAATTGAACTTTTTGGTTTTCAAAAGGTTACCGACACCTCCGAACAGCAAACTTTGCAAATTGGAAGGATTGAACAGGCGTCTAATGGTACGTTATTTATTGAAGATGTTGATAAAATGCCGCTATCCATCCAAGGCAAGCTGCTGGAATACCTAGTCGACCATAATTTTTACAGGGTTGGAGGAGCTAAGAAGATTGCATCTAGTACCCGGATCATAACGTCTACCTCGGAACCCATTGATTTGCTGCTAAGGGAAGGGAGTTTAAATGAGAAGCTCTACTTCCATCTATCAGTGATTACAATCGATATCCCTCCGCTTCGGACCAGAAAAGAGGATATTGTCTCATTGGTTGATAAATTTATCAATGAGTTTAGTGCTAAATATAAAAAAATGGTTCCAGAAATTCATCCCGAAACGATGCTTCACATAGTGAACTATGATTGGCCTGGAAATGTGCGTGAAATCAGGAATACCATCGAACGAATCGTTCTACTGAATGACAAGCCAACTATTACAAGTGAACAATTGCCTGAGAACATAAAGAGCAAAATTATAATCAATCATAACGAGGGAAAAGGTGCGGAAAGCACCTCTTCCGAAGTTTCCACAAAGAATGCGGAAGCGTTGCAAATAGAAGAGGCATTAAGAAAAACATATGGAAATAAGAGTGCCGCGGCTAGTTTACTCGGTATTTCACGAGGGACTCTTTATAACAAAATAAAAGAATATGGTTTAAGTTGAGCTATTCTATTAAACACCAACCTGTGTGTCTTTTTAAACCTCACGCTTGATAAAAGAGGAGGAAAAAATTCATGGGGCTACCCATAAATTTGATACCGATAAGAGCAGTAGTTTTAGCTGCAGGTGTTTCCTCAAGAATGGGGAAATTTAAGCCTTTGCTTCCGATTGATGGAAAACCTATGCTTGAGATTGTTTTAACAAAAGTTTTATCTTTTCCATTTCAAGAGGTTATGGCAGTTGTAGGGTATAAAGGACAGGAACTAAAAGAAGCTATAAATCTTGAAGACGATCGATTCAATTGGATCACTAATGAACAATTCTTAGAAGGGTTAAGTAGTTCGATAAAAGAAGCAATGGTTTTCGGTAATAATGAAACAAGTGGTGTTTTAATTTTCTTGGGTGACCAGCCCCTTCTAAGGCTATCGACAATCGACCATATCCTCAAAGTTATTATAGAAAAGGGACTCGCTCAATCCAAATGTATTGTTCAACCAACCTACAATGGAATTCCAGGGCATCCTGTTTTTATTTCTGCTTCAATGATCCCTTATCTAAAAACAATAACCGGTGATCAGGGGGCAAAACCGATTTTTAAATTTGCTAATCAGCATATTTACGTGCCAATAGATGATGAAGGGACTATTTTGGATGTGGATACGAAACATGATTACCAAAATATAGTTAACCCTTCTATATGAGGCTGCTCTCTTCAGAGAGCTGCTTTTTTTATAACTTAGCAGTGCAGAACTCACATTACCTTTTAAGGAGAAAAGGTATAATAACTAGGCGAAGGCAAAAATTAAAAAGGGCTTTCACCAGTTTACGAAGAATAACAATAAAATGAGGATTTTATGTAGAAAAGGAGCTCCCATGACAAAAACAGGATGGAATTTTGATAACAGTTACTCCCATCTTCCTGAATCATTTTACACAAGACAAAACCCAGGCCCTGTAAATTCACCAAAGCTAGTGATTTTGAATGAACCATTGGCAGAGGATTTAGGCCTTGAAATCTCGACACTCCAAAGTGAGGATGGTATAGCAGCGTTTGCAGGAAACCAGATTCCTGAAGGTGCCGAGCCGCTTGCTCAAGCCTATGCCGGACACCAATTTGGGCATTTTACCATGCTGGGAGACGGCCGGGCAATACTGCTTGGGGAGCAGATTACCCCTAAAGATGAACGGTTCGATATTCAGTTAAAAGGTTCAGGCCGAACACCTTACTCACGCGGCGGTGATGGCAGAGCAGCACTCGGACCAATGCTTCGCGAATACATTATCAGCGAAGCCATGCATGCACTTGGAATTCCAACTACTCGCAGCCTTGCAGTGGTTACAACTGGGGAGACGATTATCCGCGAAACCATGCTGCCTGGTGCCGTTCTTACACGAGTGGCCGCCAGCCATATCCGTGTGGGAACGTTCCAATATGCAGCAGGAAGAGGAGAAGTGGCTGACCTACGGGCATTGGCTGACTATACTATAAAGCGCCATTATCCACATATTAAAGATGCTCCGAACAAATATTTATCGCTGTTGCAGGAAGTTATTAAACGTCAGGCTGCTTTAATTGCCAAATGGCAATTAATCGGTTTTATCCATGGAGTCATGAACACTGATAATATGGCCATAAGTGGTGAAACCATCGATTATGGACCTTGTGCCTTTATGGATCAATATGATCCGGCAACTGTTTTTAGTTCCATTGACAGAGAAGGGCGGTACGCCTATGCTAATCAGCCGTACATTGGCGGATGGAATCTGGCACGATTTGCAGAAACTTTATTGCCGCTTCTTGATAATAATCAAGAGCAAGCTATTCAATTAGCACAGGAGAATATTTCAGGATTTACAAAGTTGTTTCAAAAAAATTGGCTCACAGGAATGAGGGCGAAACTAGGCATATTTAACGAAGAGGAACAGGATGAATCTTTATTTGAAGAACTGCTCAATTTGATGCATAAGTATAAGGCAGACTATACTAATACATTCCTAGCCTTAACCTTTGATAAATACGAAGAGAACGAGTTATTTGGGTCAGTTGGATTTACACAATGGAAGGAGCGGTGGCTGGGTAGACTTGGAAGGCAGGAAGAAACAAAAGAGCAATCCCACCAGTTAATGAGGAGCAGTAACCCTGCGGTAATCCCTCGAAACCATCGGGTAGAGGAAGCGCTTGAAGCGGCAGTAAATCACGAAGATTTCAGCGTCATGAACAGGCTCTTAGCTGTGCTCTCAAACCCGTATGCTCATACTACGGAACATGTGGAATACAGCAAATTGCCAGATCCTTCAATAAGTCCTTACCAAACCTTTTGCGGAACATGAGATAAGAGGTGCAGGGCTAAATGACTATTTATTTTGAGAAAATACTGATAACTTATTGCTAAATATGGAAGAATATAATATATTTAGTATGGATATAGAGTAGACGCTCTGTTCTTATGTTCTAACTTGGCAATTCGTGAAAATAGGGAAATTTATAAAGGTAACGAACTCTAGAAAATGTATGCTAGATTTTAAAGCCACAGTAAGAAGTAGGTAATTACCTGCTCTTATTGTGGCTTTTCTATTTTTATTGCTGTGTTAATCTTGAATGTTGATTTCCGCTCCAATCAACATGCTAAAAATCATCAATAACCTTTAACACAGCCATTTTTTTATGGTGAAAGGAGGTTCTGCCTTATGGTTATGCATGAAACTGATCGAAAAAGTATTCTGTTAAAAGTGTACCGAGATACGAATATGGATAAGGATTTTTCGATCCTGTCAAAAACTCGTGATGCGTTTATACTAATCGATTTGCAAGGAAATATTGAATATGCCAGCCATGCTTGTGAACCACTACTAGGTTTTTCAAGGGATACTTTGCAACAGGTAAAGTTAAATAAACTGTTTGTGTCCGACTTTTTAGATCAAAAGCAAACCTTCTTTAAAGGCAGAGAACAGGAGAAAATTGATAATTTTGATGCGAAGGTAAAAGTAATTGAGGGAAATGCATTAGATGTTAACGTTACCGCGATTCCTATTTTTTTTGAACATGAGTTTCTTGGCTCATATTTAGTTTTAAAGGATATAACCTTCATTAAACAAAATAGGTTATCGTTGGAACGTGAACAAGAATATCATACCCTAATCCATCATTTATCCCGCTTATCAGAAAAACAAGCCACTGCCGGACAACTAGCTGCCGGTATTGCCCATGAAATACGCAACCCCATTACAGCCATTAAAGGCTTTTTACAATTACTAATGGGAGAAAACATTGGTAATAAAATCTACTTCGAAATCATTAATTCAGAGATTGAGCGAATTGAAGACATTCTAAAGGAATTAATGGTACTCGCTAAACCATCCAAACAAAAATATGAAAGAGTAAATCTTCAAGTCTTATTAGATCAGGTTGTTACCTTAATGGCCTCACAGGCCCTCCTTAATAATATTCAAATCGACAAACAGTTTGATTTCGCTAACATGTGGATCGTCGGTGATCCTAACCAGTTAAAACAGGTTTTAATTAATTATATAAAAAATGCAATTGAAGCAATGTCCGATGGAGGAGTGCTGATAATAAATGGAAGCCCCCTTGTAGGCGGGCAGGTCAAAATTAGTATTATCGATCAGGGTCGTGGGATTCCCCCAAGCATTCTTTCTCAAATTGGCCAGCCTTTTTTTACAACCAAAGAAAACGGAACGGGGCTTGGCATGCTGGTCAGCCGGCAAATTGTAAAAGAACATAAAGGGGATCTACGCATTGAGAGTGATTCAAATGGAACCTCTATCCATGTGAAATTACCCTTATCGTCACAAGCATAGAGGTTTGGCCTTTTTATTTTTTTCTAATGGTGTTGTTATCTTGAAGAATTAATGTTATTATGATATTTGTCTAATGTCTTGCAGTCATTAGTTTTGGAGCCTTATTTTAAGAACATTATATATAATACTTTCTTTGTGATGGTAAATGGTGGAAACTATTTTTATATAGTCGTCTTTTCCGTGGCCTAACTTCCTTTTAGTGAAGTTAGGCCTTTTTATATTTTATTAGGGGGATTTGAATGGTTGCAACTCAAGAGGATTTGCTTTCTCTAAGCAGTTCATTTAGTAAAATAATAAAGCGGGGATTTGGTAAAGGTCCTGAAAGCTGTTATACAGTTTTAAAAGGAAACAGATTATATGTGCAAATCCGTAATTTTATGACACCAGCGGAAGAAATTTTATCAGAAAAACAAGAATATAATTTGGTAACCAAATTCCGTTCATCTGTCATAACCGTTTTCTCAAAAGAATTAGTGCAAGAGGCATCGCAACTTTTAGGAATTTCGTTTGAATCCTTTTACCAAGATTGGAACTTTAATACGAATTCGGGAATTTTACTTTTAGTAAATAATCGCAGTAATCCAGTTGTGAAAATAGATGATCGTCTTGAGAAGAAGCTATATCATCTAATCCGAATGGTGGGCTCACAGCTGCACAAGGTTCCCAGTCAATTAAAGGTAGTGAAGTATACTCAGAATATCTGTGCAATTGAATTAAAAGGGGTTATGCTGCCATTAGATCATTTGTTAGCAGAAAATGGTGATTCCGACTTATTTTTAACTTATACAAGAGAAATTAAAAAAGGGTACTATCGGCAAAAGCTGCTATTTGAAGACTTATTTAATCGGTCGATTGAGGATTTATTTATGATATGGGATATCCCAGCTAATAAAGGTTTCTTAATCTTTAGTTTCAACAAGATCTATACATAAATGAACCATAAAAATTTCCTGCCTGGACATATTAATGTCAGGCAGTATTTTTTTGCCATTATCCGAAAGTGAGGTTGAAAACCTAAATGGTATTGCCAATGCAACAAAAGCTAATGGATATTAGCAGCCTAACTAGTAAATTGCTAAGAAAAAGTTTTGGGCGCGGACCGGAATCCTGCTATGCTTATGCAAATGAGCGGTTTTTAGTGTTTTACATACGCGGTTTCATGTCTCCATTAGAATCCACTTTATTGGAGAATGGGAATTCTGATAATATTGATATCTCGCGACATATTGTTATGAAGTCGGTAAATAACCAGTTGAAAGGAATTCTTGAACTAGAATTTGAACAGGATATTGAATCCTTTTACCATGATTGGAACTATCCGCAAAATACAGGGATGATTGCAGTCGAATTTGAAGGTGATATTGCACAGCCTATGGCTCGAAATCAGGGGGGCTCTGTGGACCTTAAACCTTTGATTGAAGAGGTAGAGAGGATAAGCATACTGGTACAAAAAAGACCTGAAAGAACAGAAGCTTATTTTATTTCACCAAATATTTATTTAATAAAACGCGATGGAATATTGGTTCAGATTGAAAAGGCATTAGTTTCTAAGGGATATGAACATACACTCTTGGTCACTAAGGACGAACTGGAAAAGTCATATTTACATCGAGATGGACGCTTTGAAGAAATCTTTCACAATCCTGTTGCGGACATTTTGGTGGATTGGGACTTAAGCGAAGATAGAAGCATTATGTGCTTTGTTTTAAAGGATAATAAGTAAAAGCATTATGCTAATAACTGCACTTTGGCATGCCCTAATCTACGATGGGGTAATTTTTGTCCATGACAGGCCTCCATTAATCTGCCATAATCATCCTAGGTACGAGTAGAAATGGGGTGATTTTATGTTTATTGTTACAGATGCGGCAATTCAAGAGCTGCAAACAAGGTTAAAACAATATGGTCCTAAACAGTTTATTCGGATGCAAATGCGGAAAAGTTGTTTTATGAAAGTGAAGGTTACATTAGAAGAAAACATTCAAGCCAATGATACAGAAGTCATAAGAGATAGTCTGCATTTCATTATTGATGCAGGAGAATGTCATTATTTCAATCATAAAACGTTAGATTATCTTCCGGATACAACTGGTTTTAAACAATTTGAGATTATTTAGTCGGATTATTTTAACAGAAGCCGTATTTTCCCAAGGGAGAATTCGGCTTTTTTTATCAAAATAGTACAAATGAAAACGTTGACAGAATGGTGACCTAAGAGTACTATAAAAGTGTACTTAATATTTACGAACGTCATTCGGTAATGTCGAACAGAAAGAGGGAACGAAGTGACGGAACGCCTGATTCAATCAATCGAAAGAGCTGCAGATATCCTCGAAGTTTTTTTGACTTCACATCCAGAACAAAGTATTAAAGAAATTAGCGACAGATTGAACTTATCAAAGAGTACTGTCCACGGCATTATTAAAACCTTGGAACATCGAGGTTACCTGGAGCAAAATTCGGACAATCTGAAATATCGACTCGGAATTAAACTTTTTGAACTAGGTAATTATGTAGGGAAAAATCTTGATATTGGTAGAATTGCCAGACCTATCATTAAAGATCTTGTTGAAGAACTAAATGAAACCGTTCACCTAGTTACGATGCAGCGTGATGAACTAATTTACATTGAAAAGGTAGAGGGTCCAAGTGCCTTAACGATTTATTCCCATATTGGCAAAAGAGCCCCATTTCATTGTACAGGTGTTGGCAAAGCCATCCTGTCCCAATTAAGTGAAGAAGAGGTAGATCGTATTTTATCATCCGTCAGCCTGGAAGCATTCACGGAGTTTACGACCACCGATATCGAGGAAATCAAAAGCATTTTGCCCTCAATCAGAGAACAAGGTTATGCCTTCGATGATGAAGAGATAGAGCTAGGACTTAAATGTATAGCTGCACCAATTTTTAATCATCAAGGGAAAGCAATTGCTTCGATAAGCTGTGCCGCCCCTAAAATGAGGTTAGATGAAGAACGTCTGCCTAAAGTAATTGAGGGTATTAAACATGCAGCAGCTGAGATTTCAAGACAATTAGGTTACAAAGGGAAAAATGCAATTTAAATAGAGCAAGTACAAAGAATAAATTTTGGTATTGGAGGAGAATTATTTTGTCAAAAGTAAAAGTTGCCGTTCTTGGATCGGGAAACATTGGTACAGATTTAATGATTAAACTAGGCCGTTCTGAATTATTAGAGTTAACTGCTGTGATTGGGATTGACCCACAATCAGATGGACTCCGTCGTGCGAGAGAATTAGGTTATGCCGGGGTTGATACAGGAATTGATGGATTCCTTGCTGATCCAACCTTAGAAGCAGACATCGTCTTTGATGCCACGTCTGCAAAAGCGCATTTATATAATGCAAAAGTTTTAAGAGAAGCTGGCATCAAAGTAATTGATATGACTCCGGCTGCTGTAGGACCATATGTATGTGCAGCTGTTAATATTGAGGACCATTTAGATAAGGATAATATCAATCTAATTACTTGCGGCGGTCAAGCAACCATTCCAATGGTACATGCTGTAAACCGTGTTGCACCAGTTGAATATGCAGAAATCGTTGCTACCATTGCAAGTAAGAGTGCCGGGCCTGGAACACGTGCCAATATTGATGAATTTACGGAAACCACTTCCAGAGCAATTGAAGTAGTCGGAGGGGCGAAAAAAGGGAAAGCCATTATGATATTAAACCCTGCTGAACCGCCAATTATGATGCGTGATACAGTTTATACACTTGTTGAAGAAGGAAAAATGGATGAAGAAGCGATCAGACAATCCATCGCTGAAATGGAGAAAGTAGTTCAATCCTATGTGCCTGGCTACCGTCTCCGGACTGAAGCAATTTTTGACGGTAATAAAGTGACGATCTTCCTTCAAGTAGAAGGTGCTGGTGATTACTTGCCGGTGTATGCAGGTAACCTTGATATCATGACTTCTGCTGGTGTAAAAATTGCCGAAGCATTTGCGAAAAAACTATTAACGAAAGAAACAGTTTAAGCTGTTAGAAAGGGGTAAAGAAAAATGACAAATGAGAGAGAGATCGTAATTACTGAGGTAGCCTTACGGGATGGAAGTCATGCGATTAACCATCAATATACAGTAGAACAAGTACTTAAAATTACCAAAGCATTAAACGATGCTAACGTACCATTTATAGAAGTATCCCATGGAGACGGGCTAGCTGGCTCTTCCCTGCAGTACGGCCTTTCCCGTACGAATGAAATGGAATTAATTGAAGCTGCTGTATCCGTTGCTGATAAATCAAAAATTGCTGTGCTTCTTTTACCAGGAATCGGTACTTTGCATGAATTAAAAGAAGCCGCTAATTTAGGCGCTAAAATGGCCAGGATTGCCACGCATGTGACAGAGGCAGACGTAGCTCCACAGCATATTGCTTACGCTAAAGAACTAGGGATGGAAACAGTTGGATTCCTTATGATGAATCATATGGCTCCAGTTAATAAACTAGTTGAGCAAGCTAAATTAATGGAAAGCTATGGTGCTGACACGGTCTATGTTGTGGACTCTGCTGGTTACTTATTGCCTAACCAAGTACGTGAAAGAATTCATGCCTTGAAAGAATCAGTTGGTATCAATGTCGGTTTCCATGGTCATAACAACTTATCACTAGCAATGGCTAATACTCTTGCAGCGATTGAAGAAGGGGCAACGCGAATTGACGGAAGTGTACGCTGCCTGGGTGCGGGCGCAGGTAATACGCAAACGGAAGTATTAGTTGCCGTTTGTGAACGGATGGGAATTAAAACAGGAGTAGATTTATATAAAATGATGGACTTAGCAGAGGACATTGTTGCTCCGATCTTACAAGTACCACAGGAAATTACAAAAGATAGTTTAACATTAGGATATGCGGGCGTATACTCAAGCTTTGCCCTTCATGCCAAACGTGCTGCTGCGAAATTTGGTGTTGATTCACGAGATATTTTAATAGAATTAGGTAAGCGCAAAGTCGTCGGCGGCCAAGAAGATATGATTGTCGAAGTGGCGGCTGAGATTGCTAAAAGTAATAGTAAAGTGGCGTTAAGCTGAATAGTTAAAGATTCATAACTTCTAAGAATGGGAGAAAAGGGGTACATTACCCTTTTCGCCAGCATACTGACGCAAGAATATATATTTTTTCGAATCACTGAAGTATTAATTGAAAGCGGTTTTAAGTTCTGTAATCATGATCCTCAGTTACTAAAATATATCTCTGCTGCAACTTCTTAGAATAATACTCGTTGAAATAGAGGAGAGATTTTATGGAACTGGTTATTATCCTATTAGCACTCGGAATGTTAATGTTTATAGCTTACCGGGGTTTTTCAGTTATTTTATTTGCGCCTATTTGTGCATTATTTGCTGTATTCCTAACAAATCCTGATTTCGTCTTACCATTTTTCTCAAATGTATTTATGGGGAAAATGGTTGAATATATTAAACTATATTTTCCGATTTTCTTATTAGGAGCAGTTTTCGGTAAAGTTGTTGAAATGTCTGGATTAGCACGTTCGATAGCAACAACGCTAATACAATTAGTAGGGCGTAAACGTGCCATGCTGGTCATTGTATTATTATGTGCAATTCTTACCTATAGTGGTATCAGTTTGGTCGTAGTTGCTTTTGCTGTCTATCCTTTTGCGGCAAACTTGTTTAGACAATCTAACATTCCCAAACGGTTAATTCCTGGTACAATTGCGCTTGGTTCATTCACCTTTACAATGGATTCACTTCCAGGGTCTCCACAGGTACAAAACGTTATCCCGACTACCTTCTTCAAAACAACTCTTTATGCTGCGCCAACACTTGGTATCATTGGTGCAATTTTCATCTTTACGATTGGTATGCTTTATTTAAATACACGCCGGAAAAAGGCTGAAAAAGTGGGTGAAGGATACGATTGCTTCGGAACAATTAAAGAAAAACAAATTGAAGTAAACCTTGACCTACAAGAAAGTACGGCCCGTAAAATTTTGGCGTTTGTTCCAGTTGTACTTGTCGGTGTATTAAATAAAGTGTTAACTACCTTTATTCCTAAGTGGTATCCGAATGGATTTGATTTTTCAAAAATCGGTTTGAATTTTCCTAATATTGAAACTCCGCAGGTAGTGGGAATATGGTCGGTAGAAATAGCACTTATTGTTGGTATTCTTACTACTATTTTATATAATCGAAAACCAATTTTCCTAAATTTTAAAGATGGTATGAATATAGGGATTGCCGGAGCCTTGTTGGCTATTATGAACTCAGCAACTGAATACGGTTTTGGTGCTGTTATTTCATCACTGCCTGGTTTTACAATGGCGAGAGATGGCATTTCTAAATTATTTGTTAATCCATTATTAAACGGTGCGGTGACCACAAACGTTCTTTCCGCCATTTCCGGTTCCGCTTCAGCGGGGATTGCCATTTCACTCGGAATTATGGCTGATAAGTATATTGCATTGGCCAACCAATTTGGAATTCCCTTAGAAGTCATGCACCGGGTAATTTCTATGGCCTCAGGCGGAATGGATACTTTGCCCCATAATGGTGCGGTCATCACGTTACTTGCGATTACAGGTTTAACACATAAGCAGTCCTACCGTGATATTTTTGCTGTCACCATTATTAAAACAATCGCTGCCTTCTTTATTATTGGCGTTTATTTAGTAACAGGACTAGTTTAATAGAAGAAATGGCAGTAGACTAGGCGAGTAAACGATGTCTTTAATCAGACAAGTTTACTTGCTTTTTCTTTGCCAAAAAGTTCTTTCCTCTTTTTATTAGATTCTAGCAAAAATAACCCTATTCTTCAGAAAATATGTTAAAATAGTCAAAATAGTATTAAAATTATGCAACTATATCTTTTAAGGAAAGTTTATAGAAATTAAGGATGGGAGCCACAATCATGAAGGAGTTAAAAATTGACGTAACTTTAAGCACAGAAAAAAAACAAAAGCCATCGTTTGATAACTTGGAGTTTGGAAAGCACTTTACAGATCACATGTTTATTTGGAATTACACTGAAGGAAAAGGATGGCATGACGCACGAATTATCCCGTATCAACCGATTATGCTGGACCCTGCAGCGACCGTATTCCATTATGGGCAAACAGTTTTTGAAGGAATGAAAGCATATTTAACAAAAGATGAACAGGTATTATTATTTAGACCTGAAGAAAATATGAAAAGATTAAACCGATCAAATGACCGGTTATGTATGCCGAAGCTGGATGAAGAAGGGGCATTAAGTGCCTTGAAGCAATTAATTCAAATTGACCGTGATTGGATCCCGTCTGGTGAAGGGACCTCCCTATATATTCGTCCGTTTATGATCGCGACTGAAGCCTTTTTGGGGGTTCATCCTGCAAAAACCTATCAGTTTATAATCATTCTTTCACCTGTAGGTGCTTATTACAAAGAAGGAATCAATCCTGTTAAAATTGCAGTTGAAAGCGAGTATGTTCGTGCTGTTGCTGGCGGAACAGGAAATGCCAAAACGGCAGGGAACTATGCAGCAAGCTTAAAGGCGTCCGAGATTGCCGAGCAAAATGGTTATTCACAGGTGTTATGGCTAGATGGCAGAGAAAATCAATATATTGAAGAGGTTGGCAGTATGAACGTCTTCTTTAAAATCAATGGTGAGGTTATTACTCCAGAGTTAAATGGAAGTATTCTCGAAGGTATTACACGTAAATCAATTATCGAACTATTAAATTATATGAATATTCCACTGGTTGAACGAAGAATTTCTATTCATGAAATTCAGCAGGCCTATCAGGATGGGGTATTAGAAGAAGCATTCGGCACGGGAACCGCTGCAGTTATCTCGCCAATTGGGGAGCTCCTATGGAAAAATGAGAAAATGGTTGTTAATAATGGAGAGATTGGTTCATTATCGCAGCAATTATACGATACATTAACCGGAATCCAAAATGGCACAAAAGAAGATCCTTTTGGATGGTCAGCAAGGATTTAGGTGAATAGCGATGGTCATAAAAAAAGTCTCTATTATCGGTCTGGGGGCATTAGGGATTTTATTTGGGAACCAATTAGCCAAGAAATTGCCCCGTACTGATTTAAGAATAATTGCTGATCAAGACCGTATTCAACGCTATAAAGAGGACGGGGTTTTTTGTAATGGTGAGCGCTGCGATTTCAACTATGTAATGCCTCAAGAGGTGTGTGAGCCTGCCGATTTACTGATTATAGCAGTAAAGTTTAATGGCTTAGATGATGCAATTCAAGCGGTAAAACAACATGTTGGTGAGAAAACGATTATACTATCACTCCTGAATGGTATTACTAGTGAAGAAATCATTGGTGAGGCTTATGGGAGGGATAAAATCCTATATTGTGTGGCCCAAGGCATGGATGCTGTTAAAGTCGAGAACCAACTGACCTACGACCATATCGGGATGATTTGCTTTGGAGGAAATGAAACAGAAAAGGTGAATATCCTAGCTGAGTTTTTTGAACAAGTGGAGATTCCATATGAGGTTGACCCCGATATGTTAAAAAGGCTGTGGGGGAAATTCATGCTTAATGTAGGGGTAAATCAAACTGTTGCTGTTTTTGAAAGTAATTATGGAGCTGTTCAGCTTGAGGGACCAGCCAGAACGATGATGATCTCGGCAATGAGAGAGGTTATGTCGCTTTCGGAAAAAGTAGGAGTTCGTTTATCGGAAGAGGATTTAGTTTATTGGTTAAAGGTATTAGGTACATTAAGTCCAGATGGAAAACCCTCAATGGCCCAGGATGTTGAGGCAAGGCGATTTAGTGAAGTGGAGTTATTCTCCGGTACCGTAGTAAAGTTGGGGAAAAGGTATAATGTACCAACACCGGTTAATCAAGTGTTGTATCAACAGATAAAGTTGACTGAGAGCCAGTACACAATGGAATAAGGAAAAGACGTAAGGCAACTGCCCGTTTTGGATAGT
Organism: Neobacillus drentensis; assembly: GCF_021560175.1. Lineage (GTDB taxonomy): Bacteria > Bacillota > Bacilli > Bacillales > Cytobacillaceae > Neobacillus > Neobacillus drentensis_A. The sequence continues at coordinate 1,062,025 of NZ_CP091110.1, forward strand.
TGCCTTTGTTTTTTTATAGATTACTAATTTTAAGCAGACTCAATAAATTATTATAATAAATAAAAATATTATCTATATTAGAAACATACATAAAACGAAAAAGGTCTATTTCTACGAAGAGGGAGACTTTTTTCATTTTAGTAGAAAAGTGATTGTAATTTAAAATATTATAATGTTATAATGTGCTAGTATGATAATATGGTAACGTACTAAAGGGTTTATAAAATTATCTTGTAAAAGGTGGTAAAATAGAATGAAACGTATAGCAACGATGGTCCTGGCAATTGCGGCTGTTTTTTCGCTGCTAACAGCCTGCTCAAGCAAGACATCTAGTACTAATAAAGATTCGCTAATTATTGGGATCGACGATAAATTTGCTCCAATGGGATTCAGGGACGAAAACAATAAAATTGTTGGCTTTGATATTGACCTCGCGAAAGCTGCTGCTGATAAAATGGGGAAAAAGGTAACGTTCCAGCCCATTGATTGGAAGACAAAAGAGTCAGAACTTAGCAGCGGACGGATTGACCTAATATGGAATGGATATACTATCACCGATGACAGAAAGAAAAAAGTGCTTTTCACAAAACCTTACTTAAAAAATGCACAAGTAGTTGTTACAAGAACTGATTCAAAAATTACTAAACTATCAGATTTAGAGGGTAAGACGGTTGGTCTTCAATCACTTTCTTCTGCGTCAGATGCCCTAGATGCAAATCCAATTAAATCTAAAATTAAAACTGTCACAGAATTCAAGGACAATGTGTTAGCTTTAAACGACCTAAAGAGCGGCCGTTTGGATGCAGTAGTTATTGATGAGGTCGTTATTAATTATTATATGACCAAAGAGAAAGATACTTTTAAAATATTGGATGAATCACTTGCTCCTGAGGAATATGGAGTCGGCGTGAAAAAGGGTAATGAAGAATTACTAAAAAATCTTCAAAAAGCTCTTGATGACATGAATACTGATGGTACAGCATCAAAAATTTCAACAAAGTGGTTTGGCAAAGATAAAGTATTGAAGTAAAATATAGTTGGCAAAACAGGATTTCCATAGGGAAGCCTGTTTTGTTGTGTTAATTGGTATTGGTGCTTACGCTTTTCTAATTGGAGGAAAATTAAGAATGTCTATAAATTACATTATTTCAATTCTGAAGCCAATGCTTGAAGGGGCGCAGATGACTGTGCTATTATTCATCATTGCCATTGTAGTCTCTATTCCATTGGGCTTTTTATTAACATTGGCGGTAAGAAGCCAAATTAAACCATTATCATGGCTTGCTCAAGCCTATATCTATGTAATGCGTGGCACTCCACTGCTATTGCAATTATTATTCATCTGCTTTGGGCTGCCAATGATTCCTGTCATCGGAGAATATTTAGTTTTGGATCGCTTTGTTGCGGCCTGTTTAGGGTTTATTTTGAATTACGCAGCATACTTTGCAGAAATTTTTCGTGGAGGAATCCTTGCGATTGATAAGGGACAATACGAGGCGTCACAGGTATTGGGGTTAAATAGGTGGCATATGACAACTAGAATTATCATGCCGCAAATGTTTCGAATTGCTCTTCCTGCTGTAGCAAATGAATCGGTTACATTGATTAAGGATACTGCGCTGCTTTATGCTGTTGCAGTGCCTGAATTATTACATTTTGCCGAAACAGCCGTTAATCGTGACTTTACTATTGTGCCTTTTTTGGTTGCTGGGATTATTTATCTCTTGATGACACTTGTATTAACATTAGTGTTTAAATGGGTTGAAAATAGATTTAGATTTGAATAGAAGGTATGGGTGAATATGGCGATCATTGAAGTTTCAAACCTCAAAAAGTCTTATGGAAAACTAGATGTATTAAAAAGGATTACATTTGATGTAAATAAAAATGATGTAGTAGCAGTAATCGGTCCATCTGGTTCTGGAAAGAGTACAATGCTCCGCAGTCTTGTCCATCTTGAACAAGTGGACGCTGGCAGTATCAGTGTTTCCGGTGAACATTTGGTCAAGGATGGAATCTACCCAAAACAGTCCGAGATTAAGCAGATTACGGCTAGGATGGGAATGGTCTTCCAGCATTTTAATTTGTTTCCCCATCTTACAGTTCAGGAAAATTTGATCATTGCTCCTAAATTGGTGAAAAAGGAATCAGCTGCAGATCTGCATCAGCGAAGCTCAGAACTCCTTGATAAAATAGGCTTATCTAATCGTGCAAAAGCCTATCCCGCTAATTTATCTGGCGGTCAAAAACAACGGGTTGCCATTGCGCGGGCTCTTATGATGAATCCTGAAATCTTGTTGTTTGATGAGCCTACATCTGCCCTCGACCCTGAACTAACAGGGGAGGTTCTTCAAGTAATGAAGGAGCTAGCTGAAGAGAAAATGACCATGATTGTGGTTACACATGAAATGGGATTTGCAAAAGAAGTGGCAAACCGGGTAATTTTTATGGACAATGGTGAGATCATTGAATCCGGTCACCCGTCAGAGGTTCTTACTAGACCTCAGTTTGATCGAACAAAGGCCTTTTTAAACCGGAGTCTCTGATTAATATAGAATAAAGTTAAAAAGCTCATCTTTCTTTTTCAATAAGATGAGCTTTTAATTTTTTAAATTAATTCCTGTAGGAGTTCTGCTGAATTATCGGTTATAATTTTAATCATTTTCTCTTCACCTTCTATTTTGAATAGATGGTAATAAGTATAATAGTTTAGCTTTTTTTATGAGAAAATTAGGACTTTTGGGTTATTCATATTTGAATAAAAGAGCCGTACAGTTTAGATAAGTAGATAAATTTACCATTAATTATTTCCATTGGCAAAGTGTTCCTTGTTAAATTATCGAAATTATTAAAATTTAGTGTTAAAAAATATAATTTTACTGAAAGGATTTTTTAACAATGATTACAGATGGTAGTGTAAAGCAAGAATCAGAACAAGGTACACATTTAAGCCAATTAGCCTCTGTTGGACAAATTGCCGCAGGGATTGCCCATGAGGTAAAAAATCCGTTAACCGCAGTTAAAGGCTTTTTGCAATTGCTAGAACAGGATGGAAGAAGAGAATATATTCAAATTGCACAATCAGAATTAGATAATGCCCTCGCAACTTTAAATAATTTATTGCAGGTATCCAAACCTGATTTGGAAAATGAAGATTTTCAGACGATTTATTTAGCTGTAGAGATAGAATCAATCCTCAATTTATTTCAAGATAAATTATATAATATTAGGTTACATACTGAATTTTTTCATACAAATATTCCGATTAGTGGAAGAAAAAATCAATTCAAAAAAGCATTTTTTAACTTAATTAAAAATGCGATTGAATCAATGGTTGGAATAGGTACACTAACCATTAGCCATGAGCTGGTGGGCAATGAGGTCATTGTAAAAATTAAGGATACAGGAGTGGGGATTTCAGCGGATAAGATTCAGTTACTAGGAACTCCTTTTTTTACCACCAAAGAACAAGGAACAGGGATGGGGTTAACGCAGGTATTTTCAGTCGTCTATCAGCATGGCGGGAATATTACGGTCGACAGTAAAGAGAATCAAGGCACCATGTTTACAATAAAGATTCCAATGATGCAACAGGTAAAACAAAAGGGAGTAAAAACGTTGAATTTACACTATAAAGAAAAACTCTCGATGAAGCATTTCTTCTTCGAGAATCGCCAGGCGTTTGAAGAAAGACTGTTGCATGAAGCCATTAATGTAAAAGATAAAATCGAAGAAATACATAAAATAGGAAATATAAATCTATTATCAAATGCCCATAAATTGGTTTTATTTGTACTGGAGGAACGGGGGCATGAACTTATCTCTTTTGCTAAGCAAGAAGGGATTGCATGGGCAAAGTATTCTTTGACACTAGCATTTAAATTGGAATGGATTCAAGCAATCAGAAGAACAGTATGGGACTTCTTGTATAATTATGATCTTCTAAGTAAAACAGAAGCTGACAGATTGGCGTTTTATTCATTGGAAAAACAAATAAATGAAAATATTGATCAATTTCTTACGTACTTTTTTATCAGTTATTCTAACTATAAGGATGAACTACTGGCAACCCACCAAAAGATGGTGGATGATCTCTCGGTCCCCATTATCCCGATTAACAGGGAAATATGTATTTTACCCTTAATTGGTCCGATTGATTCATTACGCCTTGCGATCATACAGGATAAAGTGTTTTCCGAGATTGAAAATCATCATATTCAGTCATTGATAATCGATCTTTCTGGCATAACGCCGATGAAACATGACGCAACTGTGCAGTTTATCAAGCTTATTGAAGGGATTTCCATGATGGGGTGTAAAACATTCTTAACAGGATTACGTGCGGAGATCGTCAAAAATTTAATTAGTATCGATGCAGGCTTTAAGCCGATGGCAAAATTTAAAGGAACATTAGAACAAGCCCTTAATGATGTTATTAATGACACTGAACGAAAGAGGTAACATAAATTCCGTTAGGTTAGAGAAGGATAAAAGTAAAAGGAGGTCCCGCTCATGGATTACCATCTGTTCAACCGAAAGGACAAAGAAGAAGAGGAAAACCTTGAAATTATTCTGGAAAATTCAAAAGAAATAGAAGAAGATTTAATGCGAACTTATTTGATTACAGCAGAGCGGATTCATGATAACGATGAATTAAAAGAACGCCTCGAAAATTTTGCCGAAGGAAACGCAAAACGGACAAAACAATTAATCGATGAATTAAATGATCTTACAGATAAGTAAAAAATGAGTAAAAGAAAAAGGTGAAGTTCTCTTTAAATAAGAGTGCCTTCACCTTTTTATTATTAGCGTATGCCTTTCATTAATCCTTGAATTTTTGGTGCAAGTGCTAATAGAATAAAACCAAGGACGATCGAAACACCGCCGATTACACCGAAGTAGGTCATTTCTGTTTCCGGTGTATAGAATTTAACTACTTGTGCATTTAATGCCTGAGCAGCTGCACTGGATAAGAACCATAAGCTCATCGTTTGTGCAGAAAAGGCTGCCGGAGCTAATTTCGTTGTAGCTGAAAGTCCTACAGGTGAAAGACATAACTCACCTAATACAACAATTAAATAACTAAGAACTAGCCATAATGGATTTACCAATGAATTTGTTCCTCCGAAATAGGCTGGAACAAGGATAACCATAAATGATAAACCAGCAAATAATAGGCCTAAAGAAAATTTTTGCGGAATGGAAGGCTCGCGCTTTCCTAATTTCATCCATATTGCTGCGAATACCGGAGCTAATACAATAATGAATAATGGATTTAGTGATTGGAACCATGCTGGAGAAATAGTTATTCCAGCAAAATCTAATTGTGTACGCTTGTCCGCATAGTTGGCTAGGATGGTTGAACCCTGCTCCTGAATGGCCCAAAACATGACGGATGCAATAAACAATGGAATATAGGCGATAACACGTGATTTTTCAACTGATGTAGTTTTAGGGCTTGCATACATGCGAATAAAGTAGATAGTAGGAATTAAAATTCCAAGAATACTTACAATGTTAATAAACCCTTCGAATGTTAAAATTCCGTTTGGAATCGTCATAAAACAAATAATAGCAATGACAATAATCGCAATTGCGAAATATGTGTATACTTTTTTCTTCTCAGAACCTGTAAGCGGGTTTGATACGGTTGTTCCTGCAAGGCCAAGATTTTTCTTCTTTGTTATTAAAAAGACAACTAATCCTAGGAACATTCCTACAGCGGCAATACCGAAACCTAAGTGGAAGCTAGTATTCATGATGGTCTTGGATCCAACGATTAACGGTGATAAGAAGGCGCCCGCGTTAATCCCCATGTAAAAAATACTAAATCCAGCATCACGGCGATTATCATTTTCAGCATACATTTCACCAACAACGGTTGAAACGTTTGGTTTTAATAAACCTGTACCCAAGACAATCAGTACCATAGAAACAAAGAAAAAGGCGATGCTTCCTGGGATGGCGAGGGCAATATGACCGAGCATAATGAGGATGCCCCCAATAAATACGGCTTTTGAGGTACCGAAGATCCGGTCAGCGAACCAGCCTCCAATAATCCCTGACATATAAACGAGGGATCCATATATCGACATAATCGATAATGCCAAGGTTTGGTCCATTCCTAAGCCGCCCTTGGTTACACTATAATACATATAGTAAACAAGAATGGCTCTCATTCCGTAATAAGAGAATCTCTCCCAGAATTCTGTAAAGAAAAGTGTAAATAAACCTTTAGGATGTCCAAAGAATCCTTTCTGAGGTACACTATCCACAATTTTCTGTTTATTTAGATTTGACATTACATTACCTCCTTTTACATTATTCTATGATACTTTTTCTAAGTTTGAATTGTCAAAAACTTTTTTTTGGTAATAGAGAGAAAAGTTAATGAAAACCTTGATAATTCAATATATTTGAGATGTTGGGTGAAAAAAGAAAGTTTTTTTAAAATAATAAATCATTTCAGACTAAAATGATTTTTCGCACAAAGAGATTGATAGAGCCGCAATTAGGTTTTAATTTAAAAGCAAAGGGCATTTTATATGTATCCGCTAAGTGGGTAAACGAAGAGGCTTAAATTTAATGAATACAGGTGACTTATATATGGTGAGTAAAGATAATCTTGACTTTTTAAATAAAGATTTATTTTTTAAGTTATTTAATAATATGTCTGATTTGGTCTATTTGACGAGTGTAGAAGAAGATGGTCAATTTAGTTATGTTCTAGCTAATGAGCCGGCCAAAAATTTCTCAGGACTAACATCAGACTGCTATGGAAAGCCGATTAAAGAGGTGCTTCAACCAGAGGTTTATACTGTCATTGAAGATAAATACTTACAAGTCTTGGCTACTAAGAAACCAGTCAAATATGAAGATAAAATCGTCCTTTCAACGCCAATGAACCATTCAAAGAACCATGTGGTTTATTGGGAATCAACGGTTACACCAGTGGTTAATCAGGAAGGTCAATGTACGCATTTACTGGCTGTAGTTCGTGATGTAACAGAGCGGAAAAAGTATGAGCAGCAATTAAAACATTTGGCCCACCATGACAACTTAACAGGACTGCCAAATCGAACTTACTTTTTTATAAGGCTGAAGGAGGAAATGGAATTATCGAAACAGACGCAAACAACATTAGCTGTATTTTATCTTGATGTCGATCATTTTAAAAAGATTAATGATTCAATGGGACATGATATGGGCGATAAACTATTAAAGGAGTTCTCCCGGCGCGTAAAAGCCTGTATTCGGGATGAGGATATGCTTGCAAGGCTGGGAGGAGACGAATTTGTCATTCTACTGTCGGGATTGTCAGAAGAAAACGTCACTCAAATCGCCAAGCGAATAATAGCCTCAAGTAGTAACGAATGGAAAATAAATGAAACAAAAATTAAAATAACGACAAGTATCGGTATTGCATTTTACTCCCATCTTAGCCAAGACGAAAAAACCTTACTACAACATGCAGACCATGCCCTTTACAAAGCAAAAGAAAATGGCAGAAGCAACTACCAGATATACAAGAGCTAATTGGTGCCTGTACACCTTGAATGGACAAATGTCTTTTAATGGTGTCAGGCACCATTTTTTTTGTTGACTTTGACGTTGCGTTAAGGTGTATTGTTGATTTTAAGGGGAGGTGAGCGAATGGAGTATACTGTGCAAAAGTTGGCGAGTTTGACGGGGATTAGTTCGAGGACGCTTAGATATTATGATGAGATTGGCATTCTTAAGCCGGCGAGGATCAATTCGTCTGGATATCGGATCTATGGTCAAGCGGAAGTCGATCGGCTGCAGCAAATTCTCTTTTACAGGGAATTAGAGGTCAGTTTGGATAGAATCAAAGAAATTGTCACTGATCCAGCCTTTGATGGTGCGGCTGCTCTTAAAGAACACCGTGAAAAACTCCTTGAGAAAAAGAAACAATTAGAAGTGTTAATTGCTAATCTTGATAAAACCATTGCGTCAGCGGAAGGGAAAATGAAAATGTCTAATAAAGATAAGTTCGAAGGTTTTAAGAAAAAAATGATTGAAGAAAACGAGAAAAAGTTTGGAGAAGAAATCCGCCAAAAATATGGTGATGATCGAGTGGACCAATCAAATGAAAAGGTAATGAGTATGACGCAGGAGCAGCACAATGAAGTTACTGCATTGGCTGAAACTATTACTGTTACCTTAGCTGAAGCGTTTAAAACAGGCGATCCTGGAGGGGAGTTAGCCCAAAAAGCGGCAGAACTGCACAAACAATGGCTAAGCTATTATTGGACCAAATACAGCAAGGAGGCCCATGCCGGGCTTGCTCAAATGTATGTAGATGATGAGAGATTTACGGCCTATTATGATAAAGTGCAGCCAGGTACGGCCAAGTTTTTACGAGATGCCATATACATTTACACAGGTATAAAAAAGTAATAGTAATATAGTAATATCAAAATGGATCTTTGATGTTTAGTGCCTACACTACCCTGCAGTAACGCTTTAATGCAGTTTGGTGTAAGGCGCTTTTTTATTATTTTTTATGTTATTGACAAGTTTCGATAAAAACAGGCATGTGGTATATGTCATAATTATTTTAATATTTTCTATATTATAATATTTCAAAAGAATTGGTTGCTAATCATAGATAATGAGGTAGGTGTTAATGTGAGTCATATTTTACAGATTAAGGACTTAAAAGTATCGTTTCAATCTGGGAAAAAGCTCTTACCTGCAATTGATGGGATTAGTTTTGATTTAAAAGAAGGAGAAATTCTTGGAATCGTAGGTGAATCAGGGAGTGGTAAAAGTGTAACTTCCTTAGCGGCAATGGGATTAATTCCTTCACCACCAGGAAAAATGGAAAAGGGTCAAATTATATTTGAAGGAAAAGATTTAAGACACAACACCGAAAAAGAATGGCGTAAAGTTCGTGGAAATCAGATATCGATGATCTTCCAGGAACCAATGACATCACTGAATCCTTTGTTCACCATTGGGAATCAGTTGATGGAAGCCATCAAACTACATACCAATCTCTCAAAGAGAGAAGCACTAGTTCGAGGCATTGAATTATTAAGACTAGTAGGAATCCCAAGAGCAGAGGGGATTTTGAAAGAGTATCCCCACCAGTTATCGGGTGGAATGAGACAACGGATCATGATAGCCATGGCAATGGCGTGCAATCCTAAGGTATTGATTGCGGACGAACCCACAACCGCATTGGACGTAACGATTCAGGCACAAATTCTTGCCTTAATGAAGGATTTAAATAAAAAAACAAATACATCGATTATCTTGATTACGCACGATTTAGGCGTGGTAGCGGAAATTTGTGAACGGGTAATCGTTATGTATGCAGGACAAATCGTGGAACAAGGTGATGTGAGAACCATCCTTAAAAATCCACGGCATCCGTATACAAAAGGACTATTAAAATCGGTCCCTGAATTAAGCGGGAAAAAGGAGCGCCTCTATAGCATACCAGGAACCGTCCCTATGCCGGGAACCATACAGCATGGGTGCCGATTCGCACCACGCTGTTCAGAAGCTTTTAGCAGGTGCCAAGAGGAGGAACCAAAACTACGGAAAATGGAAAATGACAAACATGAAGTTCGCTGTTTTCTATATACAGTAAAGGAGGGGAGCGACAAGCATGTCGGAGTTACTTCTTGAGGTAAATGGGTTGAAAAAGTACTTTCCGATTACCGGAGGACTTTTTGGAAGGAAACAAGGTGAAGTGAAAGCAGTAGACGATATTTCTTTTTATGTTAGAAAAGGAGAAACATTAGGAATTGTAGGGGAAAGCGGATGCGGGAAATCGACTACCGGCCGCCTGTTAATGCGTTTGATGGAAGCAAGTGAAGGAAAGATTATATTTGAAGATAAAGAGATTACGAGTATGTCAAAATCTGAATTAAGAAAAACCCGCCGTGATATACAGATGGTATTTCAAGACCCCTATGCATCCTTAAACCCCAGACATTCGATTGAACAAATTCTTGAAGAACCGCTGATTGTCCACGGAATTGGAACCAAAGCGGAGCGCAAAAAGCAAGTGAGAGAAATGCTGGAGGTAGTCGGTTTAAGCAGCAATTATGCCAAGCGATATCCGCACCAATTCAGCGGCGGTCAGCGTCAACGAATTGGAATAGCTAAAGCATTGATGACAAAGCCGAAGCTGATTATAGCGGATGAACCAGTGTCAGCATTGGACGTTTCAATCCAAGCCCAGGTACTTAACTTAATGAAGGATATTCAAAAAGAATTTCAGCTTACCTACATATTTATCGCACATGATTTAGGTGTGGTTCGTCATATTAGTGATCGTGTTGGCGTGATGTATTTAGGAAGATTAATAGAGTTAGCTGAAAGTGAAAATCTATATCAAAGTCCCTTCCATCCATACACCAAGGCACTCCTCTCAGCGGTACCCATCCCAGACCCAGACAGTAAGAAGGAAACTATTTTAATAGAGGGAGAAATTCCAAGTCCCGCCAATCCTCCATCTGGCTGTGCATTCCATACCAGGTGTTCACAAGTGCTCGATATTTGCAAAACAACAAGACCTCGAGAACAAGAGTTGAACGGTCATTTTGTTGCGTGTCATTTATTTAAAAAGTGATGTGCTGCATTGATGATATAAAAAAATGTACAGGGGGTAACAAACTTTTATGAAGAAAAAACCTTTTATACTGTTGTTGATTTCTCTACTAGCCATCAGCATGTTCTTGGCTGGCTGCAACAGTAAAACAAATGAAACTACTGGAGGCAAGGAAGATTCAGCCTCTGGAAGCACCTCGAAAAAGGACACACTAGTCTATGGCCGTGGAGGAGATTCTACTTCACTAGACCCGATCACCTCAACTGAAGGAGAAACATTTAAAGTAACTGAAAACATATTTGAAACATTACTTGAATATGGCGACCAAGATACAACCATACATCCTGGACTTGCTGAATCGTGGGAAGTTACACCTGATGGTTTAACGTATACCTTTAAACTTCGACAAGGAGTTAAATTCCATGATGGGACCGATTTTAATGCAAAAGCAGTTGTATTTAACTTTGACCGCTGGATGAATGGCAATGCCGACAGTTTCCCTTATTATACAATGTTTGGCGGTTATAAGGGGGAAAAAGGGCACGTCATTAAAGAGGTTAAAGCGATTGATGACCATACAGTCCAATTTGTTTTAACAAGACCACAAGCACCATTCCTGAAAAACTTAGCGATGTCTCCATTTGGAATTGCCAGCCCTGAAGCCGTTAAGAAATACGGTGATAAATTTAGACAACATCCTGTTGGTACCGGTCCATTTAAATTCGTCGAGTGGAAAGAAAACGATACGATTACGATTGAGAAAAACCCTGACTATTGGAAAAAGGGCTACCCTAAGTTAAACAAAGTTATTTTCCGTGTCATTCCTGAGAATACAGCACGTCTTAATGCTTTGGCCAATGGTGAGATTGATGTCATGGATGGCCTAAACAATTCAGATGAAGCTGCTGTTAAAGCAAATGCTAATCTCCAAGTCATTGAACGGCCATCAATGAATGTTGGCTATATTGGTTTAACAACCACTCGCAAACCATTTGATAACAAACTCGTTCGTCAAGCCATCAATTATGCCATTGATAAAAAGTCAATCATCGATGCGTTTTATGGCGGAAAGGCACTTGAGGCTGTCAATCCAATGCCGCCTTCCATTGAAGGCTACAACAAGTCGATTGAGCCATACCCATATGATTTAGACAAAGCGAAACAATTACTAAAAGAAGCCGGTTACGAAAAAGGATTTACGATTGACCTATGGGCAATGCCTGTAGCAAGACCATATATGCCGGAAGCACAAAAGGTGGCAGAAGTGATCCAAGAAAGTTTAAGTAAAATTGGAGTTAAAGCCAAGATCCAGTCTGTTGACTGGGCAACTTATTTAGACAAAGCGGGCAAAGGCGAGTTTGATATGTTCATGCTTGGCTGGACAGGCGACAATGGAGACCCTGATAACTTCTTATACACTCTGCTTGATAAAGACAGTATTGGAAGCAATAACTATTCCTATTATAGCAATGACCAATTACACGATATCCTAATTAAGGCTCAAACAGAAACAGATCAAGCTAAGCGTAATGCGCTGTATGAGGAAGCACAGGTTATCATCCATGATGATGCTCCATGGGTTCCACTTGTACATTCCACACCATTATTAGCAGCAGGGAAAGACGTGGTTAACTATTTGCCGCACCCAACAGGCTCAGAGGCTTTGACAAAAGTAGAATTTAAATAATAGCTGTACAAGGGGGAGGGACTTTTCCTCCCTTTTGGTAACTTAAAGTTCATTCTCAAAAGAGGTGAAAAATTTGTTTACTTACACAGTCCGCCGCGTGTTCTCTCTCATACCGGTTTTAATTGGGATGACAATGGTGGTTTTTGCTATTATCCATGCTATTCCTGGTAATCCAGCTCAAGTCATTCTTGGACAAAGAGCAACCGCAGAATCCATTGCGACCTTAACTAAGGAATTAGGATTGGACCGCCCCTGGTACATACAATATATAGAGTATATTAAAGCATTGCTTCATGGAGATTTAGGGATCTCACTAAGGACAAGAGGTCCCATTAATGAAGAAATTTGGTCGTACTTGGCGGCAACAGCGGAATTAACCCTTGTGGCGATGTTTATCGCAGTTATTATTGGTGTAAATGCAGGGATAGTGAGTGCCTGGTTCTCGAGATCATGGTTTGATTATGCCGCGATGGTCCTTGCCTTAATTGGGGTATCACTGCCAATATTTTGGCTTGGTTTAATGGAACAATGGGTGTTTTCCATTCATTTAGGCTGGCTTCCGACCACAGGAAGAGAGAATGTTAGAGATCCCGTTTCCGCCATTACCAATCTATATTTAATCGATACGCTTTTACAAGGAAGATTTGATCAATTTATTGTGGTCCTGAAGCATTTGATATTACCAAGTGTGGCACTTGCTACCATACCTATGGCCATAATCGCCAGAATGACTCGCGCCACCATGCTTGAGGTAATGAAATCAGATTACATCCGTACCGCAAGGGCAAAAGGTCTGAGCATGTTTTGGGTCGTGTATAAGCATTCTTTAAAAAATGCGATTATTCCAGTACTGACCATTATCGGGCTGCAAACAGGCCTTCTTTTGGGTGGAGCTATTTTAACAGAAACCATTTTTGGCTGGCCGGGAATTGGCCGATATTTATATGATGCAATCGGTTATCGGGATTATCCAGTGATTCAATCAGGTATTTTATTAATTGCTGCCATCTTTGTTTTTATTAATTTAATTGTGGATGTATTGTATGTCTTTGTTGATCCAAGAATTAAATATACGAAATAAAGGAGGGGGAATTTAGGTGGCGGAACTTGTAAAAAAAACAGCTAATATTGAGCATGTACCTGTTGAAGATAAGCTGACTCCTCCTTGGAAGGAAGCCTGGATATCCTTTTATAAAAACCGATTAGCCCTAGCTGGCCTGGGGATTGTAGCTTTTTTTATCATCATTGCGATTTTAGCACCGGTTATTTCACCCTATAGTTATAAAGAGCAAGTGCTAACAGATCGAATGCTTCCGCCTTCAGGCGATCATTGGTTTGGAACGGATGATTTTGGCCGTGACATTTTCTCGCGGATTGTTTATGGGGCGAGGATATCCTTGTGGGTCGGATTTTTCTCTGTTCTAGGTTCGGTGGTATTTGGCACCATTTTAGGAATTGTTGCAGGATATTATGGCCGCTGGATTGATTCTGTTATCTCGCGAATTTTTGATATCATGCTTGCCTTCCCTAGTATTCTTTTAGCGATAGCGGTAGTAGCCATCCTTGGACCCTCTTTACAAAACGCTTTAATAGCCATTGCAGTCATTAATATTCCGAACTTTGGCCGGCTTATCCGTTCAAAGGTGCTAAGTGTTAAACAGGAAGAATATATTATGGCAGCCCGCGCGGTGGGGATGAAGGATACCCGAATTCTCTTCCATCATATCTTACCTAACAGTGTTTCACCCGTCATTGTCCAAGCAACATTAGCGATTGCCACATCTATTATTGAAGCCGCGGCCCTCGGCTTTCTTGGAATGGGTGCACAGGCGCCGACACCGGAGTGGGGAAAAATGTTGGCAGATTCGAAGAATTATATTACTCAGGCACCTTGGACACTGTTTTTTCCAGGGGTTGCCATCATGTTGACGGTGTTGGGCTTCAATTTAATGGGTGATGGACTTAGGGATGTCCTTGACCCAAAGATGAAGAATTAGAAACGAAGGTAGCGGAAAAGTAGTTCTATGGATAAGAATGGTTCATAACCCCTAAAGGCAAGGGCGAAAGAGAACTACGACCGATAAGAGTGGTTCATAACCCCTGAAGGCTAAGGCGAAAGAGAACTACGACCGATAAAAGGGGCTCATAACCCCCTAAGCTCAAGGTGAAAGAGAGATTCGACAGATATAAAGGGTTCATAATCCCTTAATGCTAGTTAGACTCCAATAGGGGTCTTTTTCTATTCATTCATAACCCAAGGTTTCTTAATTTTCAATTAAGCATTATAATGATGTAAATAATAGCTCATAGCCTTTAGGGGGATGAAAGGTTTTGAATAATAGTGAAAAAAGTATAATTTTTATTGGTTTTATGGGAGTAGGAAAGACGACAATTGGAAAGCTTGTTGCACAAAAACTTCTTCGTCCATTTGTTGACATTGACGAAGAAATTGAAAAAGAGTATGGAATGCCTGTCTCGCAAATTTTTAAAGAGATTGGTGAAAAAGCATTTAGAGATCGGGAGAAACAGCTGATTGCCGAATTAGCCGAACAAGAGCGAAAAGTAATTTCTCTCGGCGGTGGTGCTTTTTTGCAGGAAGAAATAAGAAAGATCTGTCTATCCTCCTGCATTGTCATTCATCTAGACTTATCCCTGGAAAGCTGGAAAGAACGGCTCAGTTTAATTTTTGACAGCAGGCCGGTGTTACATGGAAAGTCAATTGGTGAAATGGAGGAGCTTTACAATAATCGGCAAGAAATCTATGCACTGCATCATTTGAAAATCAGTACGGACAACCAGAGCGCTGATAACATTGCAGAACAAATCATCAACACATTATCAATGGAATTTGGTGTAAGGCAATGATTAAAAAGAATATAAAAACGATTACAGTCAAAAACGTTATCATCGGTGAAGGTACTCCAAAAATTTGTGTTCCAATGGTAGGGTCTAGTTTTGCACATTTAATAGAGGAAGCAAACTATTTAAAAACACTTGATTTGGATTTAGTAGAGTGGCGTGTTGATTTCTATGAACATGTCGAAGAAATTGAAAAGGTAAAAGAGGTTTTAAGAGGGATTAGAGCGATCCTTCCCCAGACTCCACTTGTTTTCACATTTCGAAGTGCTAAGGAAGGCGGGGAAAAAGAGGTTAGTACCTCTTTCTACTTTGAGTTAAATAAAGCTATTGCTGAAACCGGTCTGGTTGATATCGTCGATGTGGAGTTATTTAATGAGGAAAACGATGTTAAAGCATTAATAGAAGCTGCTCATTCTCAAAATGTTTATGTCATTATTTCTAACCATGATTTTCATGCGACTCCTTCAAAAGATGAAATTATCTCCCGGCTATGTAGAGCCCAGGAATTAGGTGGAGATCTCCCGAAGATTGCTGTAATGCCTGCAAGTACAGCTGATGTCCTAACATTACTGGATGCCACAACAACCATGAATGAACAATACGCTGACAGACCGATTATTACTATGTCCATGGCCGGAAAGGGAGTTATAAGCCGTTTAGCTGGAGAATTATTTGGCTCGGCCATTACTTTTGGAGCTGCTAAGAAGGCCTCCGCTCCGGGACAGGTATCAGTTAAGGAACTGCGAAACGTACTGAATTTGCTCCATACCAGTCTATAAAAAATTCTCGTTGTGTGAACTATTTTGAAGTTCCAGCATCCGCTGGAACTTATTTTTTTGCATATAAAATGTATAATCTTACAAACTAAAATGAAAGCGTTTACAAATAAAAGTGCGGTAATTTTCAGTAAAAATAAAAAATAATGCTATTTACTTGTTGAATAATTATATATATAAATGTATAATAATTCATTATGAAAGTGACTTGGGAGTTGAAGAAATGAAAGCTGCGATTATCGGCGGAACTGGTTATGGTTCAATTGAATTAGTCAGGTTAATTAATAAGCACCCATACTTGGAGATTGGTTCAGTGGTATCTAACTCCCAAGCTGGGGTTAATTTTAGCGATGTGTATCCACATCTTTCCGATGTGGTTGTTCAACCTCTAGAAACATTTAATACAAAGCGATTAAGTGAAGAAAATGACATTGTTTTCCTCGCTACCCCTTCAGGTGTAAGCAGCAAACTTGTACCACAGCTGCTGGATGAGGGAATAAAGTGTATTGACCTTTCCGGAGATTTCCGGCTTCGGTCTGCTGAAGATTATGAAACCTGGTATCAGCACTCCTCACCAGAGGAGGAGTACTTAAAACAGGCAGTCTACGGTTTAAGTGAGATCTATAAAGAGGAAATCAAGGAGGCAACCTTAATTGCTAATCCGGGGTGCTATCCCACTGCAACCAATCTTGGACTTTTACCAATCATGAAGTCCAAATTAGCTGATGAAAATTCAATTATTATAGATGCAAAATCTGGAGTTTCTGGTGCCGGAAGAGGACTCTCGTTAACTTCCCATTACTCAGAGATTAATGAAAACACTAAAGCTTATAAACTAGGAAAACATCAACATATCCCTGAAATAGAACAAGTTCTTACGGATGAAAGTGGCAATCCAATTACAGTTACCTTCACAACACATCTTGTTCCAATGACAAGGGGAATAATGTCCACGATGTACGTGAATCTAAAAGAAAAAATTTCAACCCAAAAAGTTATTGATTTATATAAACAATTTTATCAAGAATGTCATTTTATAAGAGTACGGCCGGAAGGGAATATACCTGCAACAAAAGAAGTAATGGGATCAAATTTTTGTGATATTGGTTTGCATGTGGATGAACGGACCAATCGGTTAACAATCATCTCAGTCATTGACAATCTAGTAAAAGGGGCAGCTGGTCAAGCGATTCAGAACGCCAATCTTATGAATGGCTGGGATGAACAAACTGGGCTCACCGATATACCAATATATCCATAATTTAAAACTAATAATTTACTAGTTAAATAGCCCTGTTAAATGCAAGGGATTACTAAGGGGGAAAACAAATTGACACAAGCCACATCAACCAACAAAATTGTTGTAATTGAAGATGCAAGTATAACCTTACCAGAGGGATATAAAGCAGGCGGTATGCATTGCGGGATTAAGAAGAAGCGGTTGGATTTGGGATATATCGTCTCGGATGTGCCAGCGGCTGTAGCGGGTGTATATACGACCAATGTTTTCCAAGCCGCACCGCTAATTCTAACGCAAGAAAGTATCGCAAAAGAAAATAAAATTCAAGCAATCCTTGTTAACTCCGGAAATGCCAATGCCTGTACAGGCGAGCAGGGTTTACTTGATGCAGCGGAGATGCAAAAAAGATTCGCAGACGAGTTAGGGATCCAACCACATCTTGTTGCCGTTACCTCAACTGGAGTAATAGGCGAACTGCTGCCAATGGAATGTATTAATGCAGGAATTGAACAAATCCTGCAATCCGAATTTGAACAAGAGGAAAATTTTAAACATTCCATTTTAACAACTGATACATGTATCAAACAAATCGGTGTTCAAATAAAAATAGATGAGCATACCATTTCAATCGGCGGTGCTGCGAAAGGTTCAGGGATGATCCATCCGAATATGGCAACCATGCTCGGCTTTGTGACAACCGATGCAAATATAGCCCAAGAGGACCTGTTAGCAGCTCTTAAGGATGTAACAAACCAAACCTTTAACATGATCACGGTTGATGGGGATACAAGTACCAATGACATGGTGCTGGTAATGGCAAATGGATTAGCGGGCAATGAACAGCTTACAAAAGAACATCCTGACTGGGGAAGTTTTGTCACCGCATTAGGGATTGTTTGTAAAGAACTTGCCAAAAAAATTGCTAGAGACGGTGAAGGAGCAACCAAGCTTGTTGAAGTCCAAGTAAGTGGAGCCTTCAGCACAAATGATGCTAAAGCGGTCGGTAAATCCATCATTTCTTCAAATCTTGTCAAAACGGCTATATATGGAACCGATCCTAACTGGGGGCGTATTGTCACTGCAGCGGGATACAGCGGGGTACCGATTGAACCCCAATTATTAGAGGTCTCCATCGGTCAATATAAAGTGTTTGAAAAAGGTTTACCGTGTCCATTTGTTGAAGAGGAAGTAAAAAGCTACTTAGAACAAGAGAATGTTGTGATTTATGTCGATTTAAATCAAGGTGAAAACAGTGCAACGGCCTGGGGATGCGATCTTACTTACGACTATGTAAAAATCAATGCATCTTACCGCACTTAAGGGAGGACAACAATGAAATATTTAGTCATTAAGTGTGGCGGAAGTGTGTTAGAAAATCTGCCAAGATCCTTTTATGAAGACATCGTAAAAATGCATGCCTCCGGTGAGTGGACACCGATTATCGTTCATGGCGGAGGCCCGCTGATTACTTCATTATTAAAAAGCTTAAATGTAGAAACCAAATTCGTAAATGGACTTAGAGTAACCGACCATCAAGTGTTAGACGTAGTGGAAATGGTTTTAAGCGGATCAGTTAATAAACAAGTAGTTAGGAATCTTGTCGAAGTTGGAGGAAATGCGGTCGGTATTAGCGGTGTTGATGGCGGCCTGCTAAAGGCAGCCCCGACAACTAATGCGAAAACTTTAGGTTTTGTTGGAGAAGTAGTCGAAGTTAATAACAGTATCATCGAGAGTATCATCGACCAAGGGTTTATCCCGGTTATTTCTCCGGTTGGTATTGATGCAAGTGGGCAGCGTTATAACATAAATGGTGATATTGCTGCCTCTGCCATTGCAAAATCATTAGAAGCCAACCTGTGTTTCATCAGTGATATTCCTGGTATCTTGGTAAATCATGATGGAGTAAAAACTAAGCTTGATAAGGTCTCAAAGGCCATTATTGAACAGATGATCGAAGACGAAACCATTTATGGAGGAATGATTCCAAAGGTTCAAGCTGCAATTGACGGCCTTGTTCATAACATACCAGAGGTTGGAATCATTAACGGTTTTGAAAAAAATAGTCTGCTGGATTATTCAAACGGCAAATGCGTTGGGACAAAAATAGTCCTAGAAGAGGAGATTGCGTAATGGTAAACGATACTTCCATCTCCCTGACCACACCAGTAATGGCAACATACAGCCGATTCCCTGTCACATTAGTTAAGGGGAAAGGAAGTTACGTGTGGGACGATCAAGGGAACCAATTTTTAGATTTCACTTCAGGTATTGCTACTTGTAACTTAGGGCATGTTCCTGACCCAGTTAAAGAAAAGCTGGAGGAACAATTACAAAACTTGTGGCATTGCTCCAATTTATATAACATTCCGAATCAGCAGCAGCTTGCTGCAGCGCTAACCGCTAATAGCTGCGGTGATCAGGTTTTTTTCTGCAATAGTGGCGCTGAAGCGAATGAAGCCGCTATTAAACTGGCAAGAAGATATGCAAATAAAGTAAAAGGAAGCAGTTCTTCTGAGGTTGTCACCTTTGGACAGTCCTTCCACGGGAGAACCTTAGCTACCTTGACAGCAACAGGACAAGAGAAAATCCAGCAGGGCTTTGCGCCGCTTATGCCAGGATTCAGTTACCTTCCATACAATGACGAGACAGCATTAGAACAGCTTGTTGCCATTAAGCCTGCAGCTGTATTACTCGAGCTTGTCCAAGGTGAAGGCGGGGTTATTCCAGCCAATCAGCAATGGGTAACAAAATTAGCACAAATTTGTAAGGAAAACGATATCCTGCTGATGGTGGATGAAATTCAAACAGGTATCGGCCGAACAGGAACATTTTTTGCCTATGAGCAATATTCGATCGAACCAGATGTCATAAGTATTGCCAAAGGATTGGGATCAGGATTTCCAATCGGAGCGATCATTGCCAAAGAAGAGGCAGCAAAAGGGTTTGAACCGGGCAGCCATGGCAGTACCTTTGGCGGAAACCCACTGGCAACAGCAGCTGGGCTTGCGACTGTGACCCATATTATTGAAAGTAATTTGCTTGAACAGACAAAGGAAGCGATAGATTATTTAGATCAGCAGCTGACCCTTTTAAAGCAGAAATACTCTTTTATAAAAGAAATTCGCGGTAAAGGGCTGTTAAAAGGATTAGTCGTCGAAACGAATGCATTAGAAATTGTTCAAGAAGCAATTTCCAATCAACTCCTTATTTTAACTGCCGGACCTAATGTCGTCCGTATTTTACCTCCATTAACCGTAACGAAAGAAGAAATAAATGAATTTACAGAAGCATTGGAAAAAACATTCCAAAGTATCGAGAAAGGCGAGTGACTATTTTGGAAAAGGGTTATCTTACTTTGGAAACAGGAGAAATATTTGAAGGCGTCCTAATTGGGGCAGATAAGGACTCTCTTGGCGAAGTCGTTTTTAATACAAGTATGACTGGGTATCAGGAAATTATCACCGACCCATCTTACGCCGGGCAAATTATTACCTTCTGCTATCCGATTATTGGAAACTATGGAATCAATGCATTGGATGATGAAAGCATTTCTCCAGCATTAGCAGGTGTTGTTATTAGTGATTTATGTGAAGAGCCAAGTCATTATCAATCTATTAATAAATTTTCAGAAAAGTTAAAGTCTGCAGGAGTTTCCGGGCTTGCCGGAGTGGATACAAGACGACTTGTCAAAACCATTCGAAGCCGTGGTACGGTAAAAGGGTATTTAGGAAAAGAAAAGAAAAATATTGTTCCGAACGATCCAAAAACGACTATGTGGGTGGATAAAGTATCTACCAAGAAAATTCAATATTTCAAAAATAATGGTCCACACGTAGTCCTAATGGATTTCGGCTATAAAAAGTCGATTCTTCATGCTCTTTTAGAAGAGAACTGTTCGGTAACAATTGTTCCTTATACCACCACATTTGAAAAAATAAAATCTTTAAATCCAGATGGGATTTTATTGAGTAATGGCCCTGGAGATCCAATGCAGTTAAAAGCATGGTTTCCAGAAATAAAAAAAATAACACAGGCCTATCCAACGCTCGGAATTTGCCTGGGTCATCAGTTAATTGCCCTGTCATATGGAGCAAAAACGACTAAACTTGCCTACGGACATAGAGGCGGAAACCATCCAGTTAAAGAATTGACGACTGGAAAGGTAAAAATAACTGCACAAAATCATAGCTATGTTGTGTTAGATGAGAGTATTGATCAAAAGGTATTTAATGTTACCTACCGAAATATAAATGACAAATCAATTGAAGGGCTGCAACATAAATTGTACCCAATTCAAACCGTTCAATTTCATCCGGAAGCACATCCCGGACCAAGCGACACGGAATATATTTTTAAAGATTTTGTGAGTCAGATTGCATCATTGGGAGAGAACATTTATGCCGTTAAATAAAAATCTAAAAAAAGTACTTGTTATTGGTTCAGGACCAATTGTGATCGGGCAGGCAGCAGAATTTGATTATGCCGGCACACAGGCGTGTATCGCCTTAAAAGAAGAGGGAATTGAAGTTGTTCTCATTAATAACAACCCTGCCACGATTATGACTGATGAAGCGGTGGCGGATAAGGTATATATTGAACCATTAAATGTAGAAACGATAGAGAAGATTATCCAGAAGGAGAGACCTGATGGGGTAATTGGTACCCTTGGCGGTCAAACTGGATTAAATTTAACCGTTCAGCTATTTGAGCAGAAAATTCTAGAGAAATACAATGTTGAACTTTTAGGGACTTCGGTAGCGTCCATTAAAAATGGAGAGGACCGCGAGAAGTTCCGTAATTTAATGATAGAAATTGGTGAACCAATCCCTGAATCTGAAATCATTCATAGTTACGAAGAAGGAGTTCAGTTTGTTCAAAAAATCGGGTTCCCTGTCATCATCCGCCCTGCCTATACATTAGGAGGAGAGGGTGGAGGTTTCGCCTATAATGATGAGGAACTTGAAATTGTGCTAAAAAAAGGGTTAGCAGCGAGCCCTATTCATCAAGTCTTAGTGGAAAAGAGCATTAAAGGCTGGAAGGAAATTGAATATGAAGTAATGAGAGATGCAAATGATACGTGCATCATTGTTTGTAATATGGAAAATATGGACCCAGTAGGTGTTCATACAGGCGATTCCATTGTTGTGGCTCCATCACAAACATTAACAGATGTTCAATATCAAATGCTTCGTGACGTTTCAATAAAAGTAATAAGAGAATTAGAGATTATTGGTGGATGTAATATTCAGTTAGCTTTGCATCCTGAATCAAATCAATACTATATTATCGAAGTAAATCCAAGGGTAAGCCGTTCATCGGCACTTGCTTCAAAAGCAACCGGATATCCGATCGCAAGGATGGCGGCAAAGTGTGCGATTGGTTACCATCTTGATGAGATTGTGAACCCGATAACAGGTAATACCTTTGCTTCTTTTGAGCCAGCGATTGATTATATTGTGGTGAAACTGCCTCGTTTTCCATTTGACAAATTCCCTGAAGCAGACAGAACCTTAGGGACACAAATGAAAGCAACCGGGGAAGTTATGGCAATTGACCGAACGTTTGAAGGAGCTTTAAACAAAGCGATTCGTTCCATGGAAATGAATGTTTACGGTCTCTGCCAAACAGCTTATGAGTCATTAGAAGAGTCTACCTTGTTTGATTTGCTTAAAGTAGCAAATGACAAGCGCCTATTTGTGATTGCCGAAGGATTTAGAAGAGGCCTCACTCTTCAGAAAGTACAACAACTTACTGAAATTGACCCGTGGTTTTTACACAAAATTAGTTCAATCGTTGCGTTAGAAAAGGAATTAGCTTCCTTCCAATGGGATACTGTTCCAATCGACTTGCTTAAAAGGGCCAAACGAAACAATGTCTCTGACAAGTTATTAGCGCAAATGTATCAAATCCCGGAAAAACAAGTAAGACTCAAGTGGAAAGAGCAACAAATGCTTCCAGGCTACAAAATGGTAGATACGTGTTCTGCTGAATTCGATGCCGTTACCCCTTACTACTATTCCACTTGGCATGGCAGTGATGAAGTTGAAATCACCGACAAGAAAAAGATTCTAGTAATCGGTTCAGGTCCGATTCGAATTGGGCAAGGAATAGAATTTGATTATTGCTCGGTCCACGCTGCTAAAGCAATCAAGAAAAAAGGCTATGAAGCAGTAGTAATCAATAATAATCCGGAAACAGTGAGTACAGACTATTCGGTTGCTGACCGCTTGTATTTTGAACCACTCGCTGCTGAAGATGTGATCCATGTCATTGAGAAAGAAAAAGTGGATGGCGTGTTAATCCAGTTTGGAGGGCAAACAGCCATTAATCTTGCCCATGAGTTAGAAGAAGAAGGAATTAAAATTTTAGGGACAACAGTTCAAAATGTTGACCGCCTAGAGGACCGAAAGGAATTTTATCAACTCCTGGATGATTTAGCTATTCCGCATATTGAAGGAAAAACAGCTTCACAGCCAGAAGAATTAATGGAAGCAGCTGCATCTTTGGGTTATCCGGTACTTGTTCGTCCGTCCTATGTAATCGGCGGGCAATCCATGTTTACGATTTTTTCCGAGTACGAGCTAGCTCAGTACATTACCCAGCTTGAAGAAAATTCAAATGCCGAGATGTGGCCATTATTAGTAGATAAGTTTTTACCAGGCCAGGAATGTGAAATTGATGTCATTTGTGATGGAGAAAATATTGTCGTACCTGGAATCTTTGAACATATTGAAAAAGCTGGTGTTCACTCCGGAGACAGCATCACAGTGTTTCCGCCAATCTCTTTATCAAACAAAATAAAAGAAACATTAATTGATTATGCGGGCAGGATTGCTAAGTCAGCACCTGTTGTTGGCATTATGAATATCCAATTTGTTTGTTATGATGATACGGTTTATGTGTTAGAAGTTAA
The DNA here is from genome assembly GCF_021560175.1 of Neobacillus drentensis. Taxonomy (GTDB): domain Bacteria; phylum Bacillota; class Bacilli; order Bacillales; family Cytobacillaceae; genus Neobacillus; species Neobacillus drentensis_A. The sequence goes on from NZ_CP091110.1 coordinate 1,086,085, forward strand.
TCCGCGCTCTTCACGAACCGTGCCGATTATTAGTAAGGTCACCGGCGTTCCAATGATTGAATGGGCAACAAATGTTCAATTAGGGAATTCTTTAACAGAATTGAGCCAAGATTTAGGGTTGCTATCTGAACCTAGTTACTATTCAGTAAAAACACCTGTTTTCTCGTCCAGTAAGCTTAAGGGAGTCGATCATGTACTTGGGCCGGAAATGAAGTCAACCGGGGAAGTACTTGGGATTGGAACTAACTTTCAGCAAGCCCTTCAAAAATCCATTCCTTTAATTAATGGAAACAAGGAAGAAAATTATATTCTTTGTTCGATTTCTGACAGAGAAAAAACAGAAAGTCTTGCCATTTTACAGGAAATAGTAAAAGAAAATTACAAACTGGCTGCAACAGAAGGAACCGCTTTGTTCTTAACATCCAATGGCTTTACCGTAGACCTAGTCGTAAAGGATGAAAACGACTTAAATAATATCTTTCGTAATAAGCCGATTCAGGCTGTTATAAATATACCAAACCAAGGCCGGAACAAAAACAAGTTTGGTTTCCAGATGCGCGAGTATGCAGTCCGCTATAAGGTACCGGTATTCACACATCTTGATACAATTGAAACCACATTAAGCGTCGAAAAGAAGCTCGGAGCTAATTCTGAGGTAAGGACGGTTAGCGAGTATTACAAACTTGAGAAAGAAGGGGCTACTCATGTTAGAAGCAATTAATACGGACGATAAAAGCATCGGGGAGAACCTGCAATTTAAGGGACTGGATTTTTTACAGCTGGCTGATTTTAGTTCTGACCAAATCTTATATTTACTTAATGAAGCCGTCGAATTAAAAAAACAGCAAAAAGAAGGTAAACCGTATCCTTACTTAAACGGAAAGGTATTAGGAATGATCTTTGAAAAATCTTCGACCCGTACAAGGGTTTCCTTTGAAGTGGGAATGCTGCAGTTAGGGGGACATGCAATCTTTTTAAGCTCAAGGGATATTCAGCTAGGACGTGGCGAGAGCATTTCGGACACCGCGAAGGTTTTGTCGCGCTATGTTGATGGAATGATGATACGCACATTTTCACATGAATCGGTTGAGGAGTTAGCCGCACATGCAACAGTACCGGTCATTAATGGGTTAACAGACCTGCAGCACCCGACCCAGGTACTGGCTGATCTATTAACCATCCTAGAACATAAAGGAAAGCTGGCCGGATTAAAGCTTTGCTATATTGGTGATGGTTACAATAATATGGCCCATTCCTTAATGGAAGGTGCCGTGAAGGTCGGTATGAATATCAGTATTGCCAGCCCTCCGGGATATCTGCCCGATGGGGAAATTACCGAAAGGGCTATCCAAGCAGGAAAACAAACAGGGGCTTCCGTTATGATTACGAATAATCCTTATGAAGCCATAAAAGATGCTGATGTAGTGGTTACGGATGTATGGACCAGTATGGGGCAGGAAGAAGAAACTGCGATTCGCTTAAAGGCATTTCAAGCTTTCCAAGTTAATAAGGAATTATGCAGTCATGCGAATAAAGACTTTATTTTCTTACACTGTTTACCAGCTCACCGCGGCGAAGAAGTAACAGGTGAGATTATTGACGGTCCTCATTCAGTTGTATTTGATGAAGCGGAGAACCGTCTGCATGCGCAAAAAGCAATTTTGAAACTTTTACTATCAAAATAGTTTCATTTTCTATGAGACATGTTGTATAATAATTCTATCAGATGAATAAAAATCCACAATGAAGTACAAGGAGAATAAAAATGACAAAGGAAAAAATTGTTTTAGCATACTCAGGTGGTTTAGATACATCGGTATCAGTGAAATGGATCCAAGAAAAGTACGGTTATGATGTAATTGCCTTGGGGTTGGATGTTGGAGAAGGGAAAGACCTAGAGGCTATTAAAAATAAAGCATTAAAAGTTGGCGCCATCAAGGCCTATATGATAGATGCAAAAGAAATGTTGGCAAAAGAATATATTTTACCAGCTTTAAAGGCTAATTGTTTATATGAAGGTAAGTATCCATTATCCTCAGCCCTATCAAGACCGCTTATTTCTAAATTATTGGTGGAGGTTGCGGAAAAAGAGGGAGCAAGCGCTGTTGCTCATGGCTGTACAGGTAAAGGAAACGACCAAGTTCGCTTTGAAGTATCAATCCAAGCATTGAATCCTAGTTTAAAGGTTGTTGCACCTGTTCGTGAGTGGGGAATGACTCGCGATGAAGAAATTAAATATGCGGAAGAAAACGGGATTCCTATACCGGTTGATTTAGATAATCCATTTTCAATTGATGCTAATATCTGGGGACGTGCTTGTGAGGCAGGAGTTCTTGAGGATCCATGGGCAGAGGCGCCAGAGGCAGCGTTTGACTGGACGAATCCGATTGAATTGACACCGGATGTTCCTGAATATCTTGAAATCGAATTCGAACAAGGGGTTCCTGTTGCCCTTAATGGTGAACAACTGCCACTTGTTCAATTGATTGAGACACTTAATACACTTGGCGGCAAGCATGGGGTTGGCCGCATCGACCATATTGAAAATAGATTAGTAGGGATCAAATCAAGAGAAGTGTATGAAAACCCTGCTGCGTTAATTTTGATTAATGCTCATAGAGAACTAGAGTTTTTAACGCTAACCCGTGAGGTTACCCAATTTAAGACACAGGTTGAACAGCAAATGGCGAAGATTATTTATGAAGGTCTTTGGTATTCTCCAATTAAACCTGCTCTTGATGCATTTATCAATGAGACCCAAAAGGTAGTTTCTGGAACAATTCGTGTTAAGCTTTTTAAAGGAAATCACACGGTTGTAGGCCGAAAATCACCACACAGCCTTTACAATGAAGAACTAGCTACCTATGCAAAAGGTGATGCCTTTGATCATAACGCAGCGGTTGGCTTTATTAAACTTTGGGGACTTCCAACAAAGGTTTATTCTGAAGTTAATAACAAAGAGACGATTTTAAAATAAATCCGGATTGCCCTCGAATCCAATTCGGGGGCTGTCTTCTTTATCTAGGGAGGAACAGCAATGTCGAAGTTATGGGGCGGTCGTTTTACAAAGGAAACCAACAAGCTGGTAGAGGAGTTTACAGCATCGATTTCTTTTGATCAAAAGTTAGCAAAAGAGGATATTGCCGGAAGTATGGCCCATGTCCAAATGTTGGGAGAATGCGGCATTATTCCGATCGAGGATGCCATTAAAATTAAGGACGGTCTTTTAGCAATTAGGAAATTGGTGGATGCCGGCGAGGTTGAGTTTTTAGTTGAAGATGAAGATATTCATATGAATATTGAAAAGCTCTTGATTGAAAAAATCGGACCAGTTGGCGGCAAACTTCATACTGGCCGAAGCCGCAATGACCAAGTGGCTACCGATATGCATTTATATTTACGAACTAAAACAACTGAGCTGATTAAGTTAATTGAAGATGTCCAGCAGGCATTAATTGAGCAGGCAAAAGCGAACATTCATACTTTGATTCCCGGATACACTCATTTGCAGCGAGCCCAGCCCGTTTCTTTTGCCCATCACCTTATGGCCTATTTTTGGATGTTTGAACGTGATAAAGAGAGACTAATGGATTCACTCAAACGGATCAATTGGCTTCCACTTGGTTCCGGTGCATTAGCAGGGACAACATTTCCCATCAATCGTGAACGAGTCGCGGAATTATTAGGATTTGAAACGATTTACCCTAATAGTATGGATGCGGTGAGTGATCGCGATTTTATAGTAGAATTCTTATCAATCGGGTCGATTATTATGACACATATCTCTAGATTTTCTGAGGAGTTGGTCATTTGGTCAAGTCAGGAGTTTCAGTTTGTAGAACTTGACGATTCTTTCTGTACCGGTTCAAGTATTATGCCACAAAAGAAAAACCCGGATGTCCCTGAAGTGCTGAGAGGTAAGACTGGACGGACATATGGTAACCTGATGGGCTTGTTAACCGTACTAAAGGGTCTGCCGCTTGCTTATAATAAAGATCTACAAGAAGACAAAGAAGGCATGTTTGATACAGTAGAGACGCTTGAAGGCTCATTAAAGCTGTTAGCCCCAATGGTTGAAACCATGACAATCAATAAAGATGTGATGCGAAAGGCAATTAATAATGATTTTTCTAATGCAACAGATATTGCTGATTACTTGGTTAGAAAAGGTTTGCCATTCCGTGAGGCCCATGAAGTGATCGGAAAAATCGTTCTATATGCCATTCAATCAAATAAGTTTTTATTGGATTTAAGTTTTGAAGAATATCAGGGCTTCAGTCCTCTATTTGAAGAGGATATATACGGGGTATTAGCTCCTGAACAAGTAGTCGCGGTCAGAAACAGCTTTGGAGGTACCGCTCCAGCACAGGTAGAGCATCAAATCGTGCTTGCAGAGGGGAAACTTCATCGATAATAGTAATCTCATGGCTCGCTTAACGGCGGGTCTTGTTTAAGATTAAGAAAGTATAAAAATAAGACTTTGAAAATTGTCCAGCGCAAGCGCCCTAGCGGCTAGTGTCCTTCGCGCTCCGCCCTACGATAAGTCAACATCGAATCGCTGCCGCTCTTCGTGTTGTCTAGCTCCAGCGTCTAGGGGCTCGGGGTCATAAGCCAATCCGTCAAGAAGGCTAAAGAGCAGCCTTCTCGCCGGCTCGTCTTATGCCAGTCGCCCCTGATCAAGACGCTTCCGCTTTCGCCTTTCCTTTATCTCAGTTGGAGCACTCCAGGCCTTACGCCGCTGACCAGGGCGCTTGCGTTTTTTGTATGAATTGAAAGAAAATATTGACATTTATAAATAATTAAACTAGAATACTTTTTATAACTTAACTCAGCAATTAATAAAAATAAAATATGACTCTTATCCAGAGAGGCGGAGGGACTAGGCCCGATGAAGCCCGGCAACCTTCAAGGTATTCCTTGAAAAGGTGCTAATTCCTGCAGGTTATATATAACCTGACAGATAAGAGGAGGAATTCGCCCTCTTCTTATTAAGAGGGCTTTTCTTTATTTATTTAGAAAAAACTGACAAGAATCATGCAATAAAAGTAGAAGGGTGGATATCAACATGTCTGTAATTAAAGTGGCAATCCTTGGATTTGGCACGGTTGGTGAAGGATTCTATCGGACGATTCAATCTCATGCAGAAGAACTGACAGCCGTTTTAGGTAAGAAGGTAGAGGTGGCTGCCATTCTAATTAAAAACCAGAAGAAGAAAAGGGAGATTAGTAAGGATGTCCTTGTTACAACAGATTTTGCAGATATCCTAAATCTTCCGCAGCTTGATGTTGTTGTCGAGGCCATTGTTGATAAGGATCCAACCTACATATATTTAAAGAAGGCCATTGAGCGGGGATGTCATATTATTACAGCCAATAAGGAGATGTTTGCTCACTATGGAACAGAGCTGCTTGAACTTGCCCAAGCGCATCATGTCTCGGTTGGATATGAAGCAACTGTAGCTGGAGGAATACCAGTGATTCAAACCTTAAGACAATTATTAAATGTAAATCGTGTTCAGCAAGTTCAGGGGATTTTAAATGGAACATCGAATTTCATTTTAACGGAGATGAGGGAGAAAAAGCTCTCCTTTGCCCAAGCTTTACGTACAGCACAGGAAAACGGCTTCGCTGAGGCCGACCCGACAAATGATGTGGAAGGCTTTGATGCCTTTTACAAAGCCATGATACTAAGCAGGCTGGCTTTCGGTGAAGAACCAAATTGGCATGCTGTTGAACGGACAGGGATAACTTCCATTACAAGTGAATTAATCGACACTGCTGATAGGCTGGGATTAAGGTTTAAACATATTGCCAGTATAAAGAAATCAGTTAATCAACTTAAGGTATCTGTTGGACCAGTTCTTGTTGGAAATGAACATCCGCTATATCATGTAGAAGGGGTCCAGAATGCTGTAAATATTTTTTCGGATATTGTGGGTCAAATAACCCTTCAAGGACCAGGGGCTGGGATGCTGCCAACTGCAAGTGCAGTCATCGAAGATTTAGTCTACGTTTGTCAGAACCGACCTGAAAGACAAGGATTCACAACAACAAGTGAAATTAATTCTGGACGACAGGAACAAGGGGAGATAGAAGAAACTTGGCTAATAGCCGGGTATTATAATGTAACGAATCATTCTGTTCAACTGATTGATCAGGTTACAGATGGAATATGGATTGCCAAGGCAAAAAGGGAAGAAATAGACGCGCTCTCAAAACTAAATGAAGAACTAGTGTATTTCCCTGTAATAGGGGAATATGAAAGGGAGCATGTCTTGGCACGATAGCAAAAAATTTTTTAGTAAGAAGCAGGGTAAGAGCTGCCCTGCTTCATTATTAAGTTATTAACTGTTTCTATTTTTCACACGTTGGTTAGCAGCATTAGCACGTGCCTGTGCTTCTAGATCAGCATGATCTGCAAACTCTGAAGAATACTCAACATCTTTTCCATCTGTTTTTAGATTTTTAGGCACTTGTGGAAGTGATCCTTTATTGTGCTTTTGTCCTTGTGCGCGGCCCATGAAAAAACCCCTTTCAAATTTAAACTAAAGTGAGTAGCAATCATTGCTCTCAAGGATAGTTTTTACTGTCTGAAAGGAGTCCATTAATGGAAAAATTTATTTTTCACTCTCTGTATGTTTTTCTAAATACGAGTCTTTTTATCCGTGAAGCCAGCAGCACGGTCGGCCATCTTAAAATCACGCTGATAGCGTACCTCTTGCATGCTTGTTAAAGAATATTTTCCTCCGCCTCTGCTGTCCTTCTTTTTCTTTTCACCCATTTTGCTCATTCCTTTCGACATTTCGTGAAATTTTTAAAGCCTAAGTGCAAATGCATATTACTAAATATGTACTTATTTCCATTTTTACCTGTTCGAAAAAAAAGATACGGTTTTTTGAAAGATATTTTTAAAAAAAGGTCCTTCCGTATGGTAAAGTAATTTTGAGGTGAAGGATATGCCCATTATTACAAAAATCACCACACAACAGAAAAACCAAGATCGCTTTAATGTGTTTATGGATTATGGAAAAGGCAAAGGTGAGGAATTTGCCTTTAGTGTCGACAGTGACGTATTAATTAAATTTCAACTTAAAAAGGGAATGGAGCTTGATGATTTTTCCTTTTTAGAAATTCAATACCAAGATGATATCCGCAAGGCTTATAATCGGGCTATAAATTATTTGGCTAGAAGAATGAGATCGGAAAAAGAAATTGTGGAATACCTGGGTCAAAAAGAAGTGGACGAGCCGGTGATTAATGAGGTTATTCATAGATTAACTGCACAACATTATATTAATGATCAGGAATATGCTGTAGCCTTCGTAAGGACCCAAGCAAATACCACCGATAAAGGTCCTAATGTGATTAAAATGGATTTGAAGGAGAAAGGAATAGCAGAGGCTTTCCTCTTAAAGGCGCTTGAAGAATTTCCTTTGGAGCAGCAGGTTGAAAAGGCAATAAAAATTTCGGTGAAGTTTTATCAAAAAAATACTAAGGAATCTCTTAAAGTCCAAAAGCAAAAGCTTGAGCAGTTACTGCTGAGAAAAGGTTATTCTTATGAAGTTATAAATATTGCTGTTAATGAAGCAGAGGTACCAAAAGAAATGGATGAGGAAATGGAAGCTGTTCGATTTCAAGGCGAGAAGCTTCACAGAAAGTATTCTCATCTTAGAGGATTTGAGTATCAGCAAAAGATAAAGCAAGCACTGTATCGTAAAGGTTTCACGATGGAGTTAATTGAGCGTTTCTTAGCAGAAAAAGACGAACATGAATGAATATGAACCGACCAAGGGAGTGAAGTAAATGCACCAGCAGGAGCAACGCTACAGTGAAATGAATGAGCATGAACTAAGACAAGAAATTGCCGATCTCAAGGAAAAGGCGAGAAAAGCGGAGCAAATGGGTATGGTTAATGAATTTGCTGTTCTTGAAAGAAAAGTACAAATGGCGCGAGCTTATATGATGGACCCCACAGCGTTTTTACCTGGAGAAATTTATCAAATTGAAGGGGACCCTGGACAGTACTTTAAAATTGACTATATGAACGGTGTTTTTGCCTGGGGCTACCGTTTAAAGGGGGATGGTAAAGAAGAAGCTTTGCCCATCTCGGTGCTAACGCCTTTAAAGTAAAACAACAAACCAGAGTAACTTCTGGTTTGTTTGTTTTACATTGGTTTAGCTATTTCCAGACTGCTTGCGGTGATTCGTCATCGCGCTCCCCGGAAGCACGCATACGTTCTTGCGGGTGAGTATTAATGCTGCCGTCAGCTCTTGTGGAAGCAAATTCCGCTTTAGCGCGCGGTTCTCCCTCAAGTTTGTTATTACTTTGATTTGGGAAATTCGTTGCCTTATTTCTCATGATTTACCTCCAATTAGGGAATGAGAAAAACGTGAAAAGCATCATATTCAAAATGCTAACCACGTAACGTTAGTATGGCTTATTGCTTGAAGGATATGTTATAAGAAAATGGTAATGAGGTGTTGTTGATGAATGAATACCATGGAAGACTTATTAAGTTGTTAATGGATAAAAACGGACAGTTAAGTTATGACCAGGCCCGAACATGGGTAGAGTTATTATGGGATGATTTTGAAACCACTTACGCGAAGGCTGGCCGGGAATACAAGGGCAGTGAAATGGCGGACCGGATTGTTACCCAATGGATTCAAAATTATGGTGACAAACTACATGAGTTTGTCGCAACAAATCCTAAGTATAAAAAATTTCTTACACAATAAAAAGAAGGGCATAAAGTCAGCCCTTCTTAACTGGGAATGATACTCAACTTCTTTCGTAATTTCTTCTCACTAAACACCCAGCCCGTATAAGAGCTAATTGGTTTTAAATCAAAGTCTAATTGAACAACCGCTACAAACGGGTAGTGACCATTGCTTCGATAACGCAAATCAATAAACCGGACTTCATAAAAATCGCTATACTCATCAACCTCCCAGCGATAGACAGGGGAGAACGATAAGAAGGCTGACAGGTTTTTATCTTTCTTCGCTGCTTCAATTACAGGGGTATTAGGAACAGGGACTCGGATAAACCGGTCAAGGATCTCGACATGTTGATTAACAGATCTCCCTACAAAAAATTCTTTCTCATTCATTGCTGCAATTCTCCATTGATGAAATCTCATCGTTGGTGCAATAATCACTTCTGTCGCGTCTGGAATTATCCGTTTTACTTCCTGCAAGACTTTCAGCTTCGCTAAATATCTCCGAACATAATATGCAATGATGACCCCATACATAATTAAAAAGGTAACTCCTGGATTTGCTCCTACTATCCAGATAAATATACCGATCACATGAATAGCAAAAATAATCGGATCAAATGTATTAATGACCCCGAGCGCTACCCATTTAGAAGAGAAGGGTCTAAGGGCCTGGGTCCCATAGGCATTAAATATATCAACAAAAACATGGATAAACACTGCTGCAAAAGTCCAAGCCCATAAATGCAATAAATTTGCACTTGTGAAAAATGGATAGATAACCGCTGTAATAAGGAGCGGCCATAAAATAACTGCGGGAATGGAGTGGGTAACTCCGCGATGATTTCGGATATAGATTGCATTGTTTCTAAGTTTTAATACAGTGTCAATATCTGGTATTTGCGAGCCTGCTATTGTCCCAATTAATACACTTACTGCCGTAGCATGACTGCCGGCAACCACTGGGTCAAGCGTTGCAAGACCACCTAAAGCAATACCCATGACTACATGAGTTCCAGTATCCAACAGGAAATTCCCCCTTTAAAATAATCTTGTCAAAAAAGGTAATTTAGCTTATCGTTAATAATTGTACGTTAGAAATGTCCAGCTGCAGCGCCTAGGGGATCTTAGGTCTAAGCCGATCCGTCAAGAAGGTTAAAGAACAACCTTCTCGCCGGCCCGTCTTATGCCTGTCGCCCCTGGTCAAGGCGCTTCCGCTTTTCTTTTTATTTTCCCTTTTTTCGAGGTGTTTAACAATCTGGAGGAACAAAAGTTATGATTATTGAACATGAAAATTCTGAAAAAATCAATATAAATGCATTTCAAAATGATTTAATTACCTGGTTTAAAAGGGAACAACGCGATCTGCCGTGGCGAAAGGATCAGGATCCTTATAAAGTTTGGGTTTCAGAAATAATGCTTCAGCAGACAAGAGTTGATACGGTAATCCCTTATTTCAATCGATTTATCGAATGGTTTCCGACAATTGATGCATTGGCAGATGCGGATGAAGACAAAGTGCTTAAAGCATGGGAAGGTCTTGGCTATTATTCTCGAGTGCGAAATCTTCAATCTGCGGTAAAAGAAGTAAGAGAAAGATATAATGGCGAAGTGCCAAGTAGTCCAAAGGAAATTGCTGAACTAAAGGGAGTAGGACCTTACACGGCTGGTGCAATTTTAAGTATTGCTTATGGTATCCCTGAGCCTGCTGTCGATGGAAATGTGATGAGGGTACTGTCTCGAATCCTTTCAATTTGGGATGATATTGCAAAACCATCTTCGAGGAAAATTTTTGAACAGGCAGTCCGTACATTAATTTCACATGATGATCCATCAGCATTTAACCAAGCCTTGATGGAGCTTGGTGCATTAATTTGCACCCCTACATCGCCTTCATGTCTTTTATGCCCTGTCCGAGAACATTGCCAGGCTTTTTCCGAAGGAGTACATGAAGAGCTTCCTGTTAAAACCAAAAAAACAAAATCACGGAATGTTCAACTTGCTTCTGCAGTTCTAGCCAACACCCAAGGAAAAATCCTTATCCATAAGCGTCCAACTAGCGGATTGCTTGCAAATTTGTGGGAATTTCCAAGTGTTGAGCTGCATCATAGCCTGCAAAATGAACGTGATCAGATCGTTCAGCTTTTTAACTCAGAGCTGCAGTTAGAGCCATATCTCGAAAAGATTATTGGTCAAATCGATCATGTTTTTTCCCATTTGGTATGGAACATCATGGTTTATACAGGGACACTTTCTGCAGATTTTCAGGAAAGTGAGGATTGGAGGCTTGTCTCCATTAAACAAATGGAGGAATATGCCTTTCCAGTGTCCTATCAAAAAATCTTCCAAATGTATCTAAATTCCTTAGAGGAATAAACGCTGTTGCTATGCGTTTATTCCTCTTTTAAGTATATTAATCGTATACTGTTTTTGTTCCATGGGTATAATCAGCTTCTTGCCGTTTCATCCCCCCGCGATTTTCAATTTCTTCAATAATTTCTCGATGAATCGTCTGCCCCTCACTATTAAGATATGGTGCAATTTGTTGAAATGAATGATGATAAAAGGCTAATTCGCTATCCTTCCAATCCGTTTTTGCCATCATTGAAAGTTCTGTCATATCCCGTCCTACATACATATCCTTAAAATTCCCCCTAACTTGTCTTTCATTTTAGTGTTTTATATTAATTGTCTTCTATTCATGGAAAAGATAAAATGAATAGAAAAGTGAAGCGTTTCAAGCTTTCTAAAAAAATTACATAGAAGGGATTTTTTAATATGACACAAAAAGTTGCACTTATTACAGGAAGCAGTAGAGGGATTGGAAAGGCCACGGCCCTTCGCTTAGCAGAAGCGGGTTACGATATTGTAATTAACTATGCACGTAGTAAAAAGTCTGCCTTAGAGGTTGCGGAAAAGATTGAAGCATTGGGCAGGAAGGTATTGGTGGTTAAGGCCAATGTAGGTGACGTGGCTAAAATAAAAGATATGTTTGCTCAAATCGACCAAGAATTTGGCCGTTTAGATATCTTTGTAAATAATGCAGCTTCGGGTGTTCAGCGTCCAGTAATGGAATTGGAAGAATCTCACTGGGATTGGACGTTAAATATCAATAGTAAAGCTCTCTTATTTTGTGCCCAGGAAGCAGCAAAATTAATGGAAAGAAACGGCGGCGGGAAAATTGTCAGCATTAGCTCACTTGGATCCATTCGTTATTTAGAAAATTATACAGTCGTAGGTGTGTCTAAGGCAGCCCTCGAAGCGTTAACCCGCTATTTAGCAGTAGAATTAGCGCAAAAAAATATCATTGTTAATGCCGTATCCGGCGGTGCAGTGGATACCGAAGCATTAAAACACTTTCCTAATCGCGAGGAGCTTCTTCAAGAGGCTAGGGAAAAGACGCCCGCAGGAAAAATGGTGGAAATTGATGACATCGTTAACAGTGTAATGTTTCTTTTATCAGATGATGCCAGCATGATCAGGGGGCAAACAATTATTGTGGATGGTGGAATTTCCTTACTCGTTTAAAAAGTAACAAAATTATTTTTCAATAATTTTTTTGGATATTCTCCACGGAGCCGGGACATATTAATTTCGTGGAGGTGATATCAATGGCAAACTTCAATCAACAGCCAAACAAAACATCTGCTGGAACTAACATCCAGGAAGTAAGACAACAAAACGCTCAATCAGCTGGTGCTGGTTCAGCAGGTACTTTTGGAACTGAATTTGCAAGCGAAACTAATGCTGCAGAAGTAAGAAAGCAAAACCAACAGTCTGCACAAGGCGGTTCTCAAGGTTCTTTCGGAACTGAATTTGCAAGCGAAACTAATGCTCAAGAAGTAAGACAACAAAATCAACAAGCTGAATCTCGTAAGAACCAAAATAGCGGTCAATTCGGCCAAAGCTAATAGGCATACTTAATAAGAAGGCACTCTTCATTCGTAAGAGTGTCTTCTTTCCTGTTCAAGGCGCTTCCGCTTTTCTTTTTTCGACAAAACTTCCTGTATGTTTACAGAAGTAGTCAAAGGGAAAAAGGAGTTTTTCCAGAATACATATAATAGCTAAAAAATAAGGCGGTGAGGGAAATGGATCATTTTAACCGATTAGTTTCCGAACAAATGGCGACCATGGAAAAATTGTTATATCTGCAAGCAGAACTTGAGCGATGCCAGGAAATAGAGGAAGAGCTGCAGACATTACAAAATGCAACCAATCTGGAGAGCGTTCAGAACGATATTCAGGCCATGAAAAAAGAGCTGAGAGAGATACAAATTATTTTTGAAAAGCAAACAGAAGAAGTTATCAATTCCTATCGGGAAATGAATTTAACTCCATCCCTGTAGTTTTTGAACCAAAAACAAGGAAAAATTACACATTTTTTACAAAGAGCCAGTGAATTCTGGCTCTTTTGTTTTAAATTCTTGTCTTAACCGTTATAATAATAGAAAATAGGAATTTTACTTTGTAACCTTTTGTCGAGTGTAAATGGTAAGAGTAGGTTTCAAAGCGTTCAGAAATGAAGGTAGGGGAGAAAATGGTCGTACCCATCGAAGGTGAACCAATGCAAATACATAGCTATAAACACAATGGGCACATCCATCGCGTCTGGGAAGAAACAACCGTTTTAAAAGGGTCACAAAATTTGGTTATTGGTGGAAATGACCGGACACTTGTAACAGAGTCGGACGGGAGAACATGGATTACGAGAGAGCCAGCAATCTGTTATTTCCATTCACAATACTGGTTTAACGTAATTGGAATGATCCGTGAAGACGGTATTTACTATTATTGTAATATTAGTTCACCTTTTATTTTTGATGGTGAAGCACTAAAGTATATTGATTATGACCTCGATATCAAAGTGTATCCTGATATGACCTTTAACTTACTAGACGAAGATGAGTATGAACGGCATCGTCGTGAAATGAACTATCCTGATGTCATTGATAAAATTCTAAAAAGAAATGTCGATAAACTAATACAATGGATTCGGCAGCGTAATGGCCCTTTTGCACCGGATTTTATTGATATTTGGTATGAACGTTATTTAACTTACAGACGGTAAATGACACAACTGTAAAAGAGCCTGTTGTTCCGAGAGCAACAGGTTCTTATCTGTTTAAATATTTTAGCTGAAATGGAGGGGAATTGTTTGAGCAGTATACGCAGATACCTGCAATTTGTTAAGCCGTATCGTTTACAAATTTTATGGACGATCATTATCGGTCTTGTGAAATTTTCCATTCCGCTGATTATTCCTATGCTAATCAAATACGTGGTCGATGATATTATTGGGAATCACAGGCTGTCCCATGACGAAAAGCTTAATAAACTAATGCTCATTTTGGGCGTTATGGTTGTGGTTTTTGTCATACTAAGACCACCGATTGAATATTACCGTCAGTACTTTGCTCAATGGACCTCAAGTAAAATTTTATATGATATTCGTGATCAGATGTACACCCATATTCAAAAGCTTAGTTTTCGGTATTTTTCAAATAACCGTGCTGGAGAAATCATTTCCCGTGTGATTAATGATGTTGAGCAGACGAAGACTTTCGTTATTTCAGGATTAATGAATCTTTGGCTTGATATTGCCACGATTGTTATTGCCATTATTTTTATGTTTTATATGAACGTTAAATTAACCGTGGCATCCATTCTGTTATTTCCGTTTTATGCCTTTTCAGTAAGGTATTTTTTTGGAAACCTTCGGAAATTAACAAGGAATCGCTCGCAAGCCTTAGCCGAAGTACAGAGTTATTTACATGAAAGAGTTCAGGGAATGCCAGTGATTAAGAGCTTTGCAATCGAAAAGTTTGAACAAACTCAATTTGATAAGCGGAATAAAAACTTTTTAGAAAAAGCCTTACAGCACACAAGCTGGAACGCCAAGTCATTTGCAGTAGTTAATACGATTACTGATATCGCACCATTACTTGTAATTGGATACTCGGCCTATCTAGTAATTGAACATCAATTGTCACTTGGAACAATGGTTGCTTTTTTTGCCTATATTGATAAATTATATAGTCCCTTAAGAAGACTTGTGAATTCATCGACTACGATCACTCAATCATTTGCCTCAATGGACCGGGTATTTGAATTTCTGGACGAGAAATATGACATAGTCGATAAGCCTGGAGCACGAGACTGCGCTAACGTAAAAGGTGATATATCTTTCGAACATGTTTTCTTTTCTTACGATAAAGAGGATGAGATGGTATTAAAGGACATTCACTTAAATGTTAAAAAAGGGGAGACCATTGCCCTAGTAGGGATGAGCGGGGGAGGAAAGTCAACGCTCGTTAGTCTCATTCCTCGTTTCTATGATGTAACAAAAGGGAGAATCACTCTAGATGGAGTGGATATCGGCGAATTTAAGGTTCAAACTCTTAGAGACAACATAGGCGTTGTTTTTCAAGATAATATCTTATTTAGTGAATCCGTTAAAGATAATATTTTATTAGGGAAGCCTGGTGCTTCCGATGAAGAAGTATATCAAGCAGCTATCGCCGCAAACGCTCATGAGTTTATCTTAAACCTATCAGAAGGGTACAACACTAAAGTTGGGGAACGGGGAGTAAAGCTTTCAGGCGGTCAAAAACAGCGGGTTGCAATAGCCAGGGTTTTCTTAAAAAATCCTCCTATCTTAATTTTAGATGAAGCTACGTCAGCCTTAGACCTAGAAAGTGAACATCTCATTCAGGGAGCCTTAGAGGAGCTTGCAAAAGATAGGACCACCTTTATTGTCGCCCACCGCTTATCGACTATAACCCATGCTAATCGGATCGTCCTAATCGAGCATGGTCAAATTGTCGAGATTGGTACTCATGAAGAATTAATGACTAAACAAGGAAATTATTATAAGTTATTTCAGGTCCAACAGCTTGAAAATAAAGAAAACTCGCTAAGTGAAGAACTTCAAGGACAAACTAATTAAAAAAGAACCCAAGCAGAAAATGCTTGGGTTCTTCGATTTAATCGTGTGTCTCTTCAACTGACACTTCGTTTTTATGGTAGGAATGAAAGCTGGTTATTAAGGTGTCCAGATGCTCAACCTGTTCTCCGTAATCGATTATGGTGGCGATTATTTGCATGGAATGATATAAGTGCGGACTTTCATAATCATCATTTTCTCTTACATGACGTAAATAGAAATCGAATAACTCTTTTTTATCGATGCAATTTGTTTCTTTGTCACATGAGGAAGGTATAGGGACTTTACCAATAAAGCGAAGTATAACTTGTTCATGATGATAGATTAAACTGTCTAACTGATCCTGAATGCTCTGTTTAAAGTTCTCAGGAAGCTGTAAAAGTTCATTTTCAAAGCGATGCAGTCTTTTTAAAGTATCCAAGGCTTTTTTGGCTGTCAAATTTAATTGTCGGTAAATAACCAGCTTTCGAGACCTTTCAAGCTTCACTTTTTTAAAATAACTGCGCTCCTCTTTATACATCGTATACAGCTGCTCCATGGACTGGATGCTGTCTTTAAAAGTCTTAATATCTGCTTTAAGTAATTGGTGATCATAGTCATGTCTGGTGCTTAATCGGATCCATTTAATAATTTCCTCAGTGGTATTGACAATTTTAGAGTAAAGTTTATTTTCATACTTGGGCGGCATAAAGATTAAGTTGACCAAAAATGATGAAAATACCCCTATCATAATCGTAGAGAAACGGATACCGGCAAACTGAATAAAATTACCGCTTTGCAATTCCATGATGGAAATTAAGGTAACCAGTGACAAGCCAATCGTATTCTCTAATTTAAGTTTAAGAATTAATAGGATGACGATAATAGCGGCTAATCCAACCACAATAAAGTGATTCCCTAAAAGTAGAACAAAAATGACAGCACACAAAGCACCGATAATATTTCCTTGAATTTGTTCAATAATGGTTAAATAGGAACGATATATGGTCGGCTGAATCGCAAAGATTGCAGAAATCCCGGCTAAGACAGGGGATGGTGAATGCAGCAGCTGGCCGATGAATAGGGATAATGCAATGGCTATTCCCGTTTTTAAGATGCGGGCACCTAACTTCATTTAATTAGTTCCTTTCAAATGTTCGTTTGTCTGCTCAATTGATAACAAATATGTACTATACAATGTTTACCCTATATTTTCAAGAGATATTATATCAATTTATATATTCAGTTTATATTAAAAAAATGTAAAAAAACGTCCACTGGGAATCAGCGGACGTTTTTTCTTAATAGACAGATTGTCTAGCTCCAGCACCCAGCGGCTAGTGTCCTTCGTGCTTCTCCCTACGATAAGTCAACATCGAATCGACTCGAGCTCCGTGTTTCCTTTATCTCAGTCGAAGCACTCCAGGCCATACGCCGCTAAACGGGTGCTTACGCTTTTCTAATCATCATTCTGTAGAAACAGATGGATCTGCCTGCTCTTTTACAGGAAGAATTTGTACAAAGTGATTTTCTGGATTTACTAGTAGGTTTCTAAGCTGTTCTGCCTCTTCAGTTTGACCATTTTGAGCCAGTAGAGCAGTATATTGACCTAATAGTTCATTAATATCTTTTTTGCCATTTTCGTCTAAATTAACTACAGAAACTTTAGCACCTTTTGCAACACGGCGTTGAATAGCCTCTTTGGTTAGACCCATTTCAGGCTGCTGACGGACATATACAACTCCACCAGTCATACCTGCGCAAATCCATGGTCCTGGATCACCGAGAACAAGGCCGCGGCCATTTGTCATATATTCAAAGGCAAAACCTTTGATATTTGCATTTGCTCCAATATTTCCAGCTTCTTTCTCTGGGAGAGGCTTGTTTAGAGCACCACCAATAATTAAATCAGCCCCAGAAAGACGGATTCCTGCACGAGCATCAGCATTTCCTTGAGCAACAAGAAGACCTTTTTGAGCACCGTAACCGAACCCTTTACCAACTGAACCATTGAGATAACGGCCATTTTTACCTTTAGACTTAAGGACATGAATATTACCGCCGAAGGAAGTTTTTCCTACGCCATCTTGACCTCCGCCATTAACAGTAATTTCAATTCCTTCACTGTTATAAGCACCTAGTCCATTACCAGGGATAGAGCCTTCCTTATATTTGAGCTGAACAGGTGCCAGCTGCTTATAGGAACCATCTAATCTGCCGCGGACGCGGTGGCAGGATACCCGGCTGCCTAATACTCTTTGTTCAGATGTTACACTTAGGAACTCACGTGATGAATGAAGTTGATCTACACTTGCATCAAGATATTCCGCACCTGCAGCCACCTGCATTTGAACTTCTTCCATTGATTTTGAAGCTTCAACTTTTGCAAATTGACCAATTTCAAGCGATTTTAACAGGTAAGAAAGGTCTAGTTGATTATCTCCCTTAATCTGTTCTAGTAGTTCAGAATGGCCAACTGCATCTTGTAAATTTTTAATCCCCAATGAAGCAGCAAGGGCTTTTAATTCGGAACCAAATGCAGTAAAGAGATTCATAATTCCTTGAACAGCTAAATCGAATTGTCTAGGAACAAAACGACGTAGTCCATGGTCTTTTGCCTGAGCTTCTGTTTCGATCTGGGTAGCAATACCAACATGGCAAGTATCCAAATGACAGCCGCGGCAAGTTGTACAACCAATTGAAAGCATCGCTAATGTACCGAATCCAACACGGTTAGCGCCTAAAAGCATAATTTTGATAACATCATTTGCACTCTTCATACCGCCATCTGCCCAAATTTCTACTTTTTGGCGAAGTCCGCTTTCTAGTAGGGCATTGTGAGCTGCTTTAACCCCGATTTCAACAGGTAAACCAACATATTGAAGGGCATGGATTCTAGCCGCACCTGTACCGCCATCAAAGCCGCTTAGTGTGATGATATCTGCACCAGCTTTAGCAATACCGACTGCAATAGTACCGATATTAGGTACGACAGGTACTTTAACCGCAATTTTAGCTTGGTCATTGGCTGTTTTTAATTCTAAAATCATTTGTGCCAAATCTTCAATTGAATAGATATCATGGTTATTAGATGGTGAGATTAAATCAGATCCGAGTGTTGCGTTACGTGCGGCTGCAACCTTCGCTGTAACCTTAGATCCAGGTAAGTGTCCGCCTTCACCAGGTTTTGCACCCTGACCAATTTTAATTTCTAATAGGTTTGAAGAATTTAACAGTTCCGCATTTACTCCAAAACGGCCGGAAGCAATTTGCTGTCCTCTTGTTTTAGGATATTTGCCTAGCATATCCTTAATTTCTCCGCCTTCACCATTCAAACTCACCATATTCAACCGATCAGCACCCTCGGCATATGCTCTAAAGGCAATTTCGTTTTGCGAGCCAAATGACATGGAAGAAATTAAGAATGGTAAATCATGTTCTCCGACACGAAGATCCACTTCTTCTGGTGATACTTGTTTGCTACTCTTTTTAAGTGATACCAGATGACGAATTGTAGTCGGATTTTGCTCTTCCTGCTCAGTAATTTTATCCCGATATGCATTGTAGTCACCGGTAGAAGCAACTTCACCAATGGCTTTCCAAATACGAGGGAAGAGG
Source organism: Neobacillus drentensis (assembly GCF_021560175.1). Lineage (GTDB taxonomy): Bacteria > Bacillota > Bacilli > Bacillales > Cytobacillaceae > Neobacillus > Neobacillus drentensis_A. The sequence continues at coordinate 1,105,344 of NZ_CP091110.1, forward strand.
TGGAACGTTTTGCCGACTCTTTCTTTATCATTCTGGTAATCTGCTGCTCTTTTGATAGAATCCTGCTTCATTGCTTCGAAATCCATTTTGATTTCATTTGAACCAAAGAAGTTTACGATGTTTAATACTTTGGCAACTTCATCATGTAACCCAATACTTGAATACAGTCTGCCGTATCCGCGCAGCTCGTGAATTCCAATCGTAGATATGACCTTTTCTAACCCTTTTGTTAAAGCGCCATATAGGTTTATTAACGGCTTAGTTGTTTCATCTTGAACCGTTAAGAACATGTAATATGGGCTAATCAAATCTGCTCCTAAACCGAATACTGTAATAACGTCATGAAGCGAACGAATCGATGCTGAACGTAATAGTAAAGAACATTCTCTTCTTAACTCAGCTTTTACTAATGCTTGATCAATCGCAGAAGTTGCTAAATGTGAATCAATCCAGTAGGAATCTTCTTGATGTGCTTTCGCATCATCAAGGATCAGCAGTGTTTTACCAGCTTGAACCGCTTGAACTGCTTCATTTGCCAGTCTTTCTAATGCCTCATTTAATTTTTCGTTTGCAGCAAAAGTAGTAGAAATAAAGGCAGCTAATTTCTGCTCTTGGAAATATTGGACTAACTGATCAAAGCTAGGCTGTCCGATGTCTTCTGCACAGTTGAAACCAGCTTTTCCTTCTAATAATAGCGGAGTTGTAAGCTCAATAACCGCATTTGCCTTCTCATCAGAAAACAAAACTGGCCGTTTCCCAATGATAACACGGGTAGAGAAGTGCTCTGTTTCACGGTCACGGTCAATAGCAGGATTCGTTACCACGGCAACACTTTCTTTAATATAGTCAGCGATATTAACACGTTCAGGGTTTAGTGCTGCAAGCGGTGCGTCATGACCTAGTGAACGAATAGGCTCTATACCTTTTTCGGCCATCTGTTCAATTAGTTGAATATGATCACGTTCCCAGCCGAATGCTTTATATTGTCCATTGTGAATTTTATCTGGATAACTCATTGTAACGGTTTTATTTAAGGTTGGAGGCTGAAGTCTTACTCTTGATCCACTTAAGCTTAAGCGGTTATTGAAACGATTGTATACTTCATTTTGGTAACGATTTTGCTCATAAACGTCCAATGTATCACCATTCCATTTAAACCCAACCTTCTCACCAGGGGCTAATGGTTTTGGATCATTGACATATTCACTTGAAGGAATAATTCCAGGTTCAGAGGAGAAAAGATAAGAGCTTTCGGTTTCAAGCATCCATAGTGGACGTAAACCTAATGCATCCACACTAAATACTGCCTCATCACCATAGCGGGAGATAATTCCTGCTGGTCCTTGAGCAAAATGTCCCCATGCCTCACGAAGATACGTATATAAATCCTGAAGATGTTCAGGGTATGCCTTGATTTCATTTATGATTGGCGGGAACAAAAGATCCATTGTTTCAAATAAAGAATATCCGTGACGAGAGATTAGTGTCTCCATTGTACGGCTTAAATCTTGGGAATCACTTCCGTCTTTCACTAAAGGTACTCCGATCATCCGTGCTTCGTCACGAAGTTTTGCAATTGTATTAATCTCGCCATTGTGACCTAGTACACTAAATGGCTGTACGCGGAAAAAGCTTGATAGAGTATTAGTTGAATAACGATTATGTCCTAGTGTCATAGTTGAAGCGACAAGTGGATTCGCTAAGTCATGATAGTAACGAGGCAAAATATCTCCTGCACCCATTACTTTATAAACGACATGATTTTGACTAAGTGATGCGACATGAACCTGCTCGTTTGTCTCAAAGTCAATAAGAGCTTCAAATAGGTTCTTGGTCAGTTCCTGGCCTTCTTTTGTCGAAACACAGGCGAATTGCCAGAACACTGGGTTTTCTTGGATGGCAATTGGACCTAGTGCTGAAGAATCTGTAACTTTATCTGTTTCAAAAACTAAGGTAAGCTCGTATTTTTCAAGCTTTTTTTGTAGTTCTAGTTTGGTAGACTCCCAGTTAACTTGTTGGCTGATGAAAACATGACCAACAGCAAAATTCTTTTGGTCTACAAGGTTTGCCTCAATGTCTGCTGCGGAGAGTTTTTGTTTCCAAAGTTTCGTTGGAATATCCATATGGATCCCAACACCATCACCTTCACCGTTAATAAAACCAGCACGATGGTTCATTGTAACAAGGGCTTCTATACAGTCAAAAATATTTTTTCTTGTTGGGATTTTGCTTTTTTCAAGACAAGCAACAATTCCACAGGCATCATGTTCTTGCTTATGGAAATCTTTAAATAGGGAAGGGGTCCAGTTTTGTGACATTATATTTGGCTTCATCGGGTCACCGTTAAAGCCGTTTCACCTCCTAGAAACTTTTGGATTATGAGTCTACTTGCAGAATGAATTTATTAACTTTTTATTTAGGTGAAAGTTAAAGATTCAAGAAAAGAAATAATAAGCTTATATTATCACAAGAATTTTCAGAAATCAAATAAATATACATTATTTTGGATAAAAAAGTGCACTAAAAATTATGCAAATTCAGGAAGAAACATGTTGATGTAAACGTTTTCATCAGTATTCAAAAAATAAAAGGGAGTGTTTACCACTCCCTTTGGTGCATAAAAAATGCATAATTATTCGGATTTTAGTGAAGAAAATGCATTTCTAACCGCGTGTAGTGTAGCTTCAATGTCTTCTTTTGTATGAGCAATGGTTAAAAACCAAGCTTCATATTTTGATGGAGCAAGATTAATACCTTGATGAAGCATAAGCTTAAAAAATTTCCCAAACATTTCTCCATCCGTTTTTTCAGCCTGTTCATAGTTTTCAATTACTTCATTTGTAAAATAAACAGTTAGAGCTCCTTTCAAACGGTTAATGGTTATCTCAATTCCATTCTCCCTAGCAGCATCGATGATTCCTTCTTCGAGCATAGCTCCTAACTGGTCCAAATACTCATAAACTCCGTCTTGCTTTAATACTTCAAGGCAGGCAATTCCAGAAAGCATAGAAGCAGGGTTCCCAGCCATCGTCCCAGCCTGGTAGGCTGTTCCTAATGGTGCAACCTTTTCCATAATTTCTTTGCGGCCTCCATATGCCCCGATTGGCAGTCCGCCGCCAATAATTTTACCTAACGCGGTTAAATCCGGCTGAACCCCTAATAAATCCTGAGCACCACCATACATAAAACGAAAGGCTGTTATGACTTCATCATAGATAACCAATGCACCGGCTTCATGGGTGAGGTCATTCACCTGCTGTAAGAAGCCTGGTTTCGGTTCCACAATCCCGAAGTTTCCAACGATTGGTTCTACTAATACAGCGGCAACCTGATCGCCCCATTTTTCTAATGCTTGTTTAAATGGTTCGATATCATTGAATGGAACAGTGATAACTTCTTGGGCAATGCTCTTTGGCACACCTGCTGAATCAGGGGTCCCAAGCGTTGATGGGCCTGAACCTGCGGCAACTAGAACAAGGTCCGAATGTCCGTGATAACAACCGGCAAATTTAATGATTTTATCACGACCGGTATGGGCACGGGCAACACGAATGGTGGACATTACCGCTTCTGTCCCAGAGTTAACAAATCGAACTTTATCTAAGGATGGAATGGCTTCCTTTAGCATTTTAGCGAATTTTACTTCATGAGGGGTTGGAGTGCCGTAGAGGACTCCGGTCTCAGCGGCACGTTTAATCGCTTCGGTAATATGTGGATGGGCATGTCCTGTAATAATTGGACCATAAGCAGCGAGAAAATCGATATATTGGTTTCCGTCGACGTCCCAAAAATAAGCTCCCTGTCCACGTTCCATAACCACAGGGGAACCGCCGCCAACTGCCTTGAAAGACCTTGAGGGGCTGTTAACTCCGCCTACAATGTGTTCTAATGCTTCATTATGTAATCTTTCTGAATTAATAAATCGCACAATCTTTCCTCCTTATTTACTTATCTCTTTATTTTAACACTTTTTAAGGGGACTTCTATCTGTTTTATATTTTCGGAAATTTGTTGTAATTAAGGATAGTTGTTTAAATGAATTTATTTGGCTAAACTTATTATTTAGGGCAATGTGTCAGGAGGAAAAATAATGGAAAATGTAATCCAAGTTAAAAATTTACGAAAAGAGTTTAAAGCCTATTCCAGCCGTTCTGGTTTGAAAGGTGCGTTCCGGGATTTATTTACTCGTAATTATAAAGTGGTCCCCGCTGTAAATGATATTAATTTTTCAGTTAAAAAAGGAGAGATGGTGGGATACATTGGCGAAAATGGTGCGGGGAAATCGACCACAATTAAAATGCTGACCGGAATTCTAACGCCAACATCCGGAGAGATCGTAGTGAACGGGATGAATCCTCATAAGGAGCGGGAACGATTTGTACAAACGATTGGCGTTGTTTTTGGGCAGCGCTCGCAATTATGGTGGGATATTGCTGTGCAAGAGTCGTTCCGCTTGTTGAAAAAAGTTTATAAAGTATCTGACGAACAATATGATCAGCATATGAATCATGTCATTAAAACATTGGATATTGAACCACTTTTGGACAAGCCGGTTCGAAAGTTGTCATTGGGGCAAAGAATGCGCTGTGAGCTTGCAGCTGCTTTAATTCATAATCCGCCTTTGCTATTTCTAGATGAACCGACCATCGGGTTAGATGTGCTGGTAAAGTTAAAAATCAGAGAATTCTTAAAGGAAATCAATGAAAAGTATAATACTACAATTCTACTGACAACTCATGATCTATCTGATATCGAGGCATTGTGCGAGCGCGTTGTCATGCTTGATGAAGGAAAAGTAATATATGATGGCGCTTTGAGGGAACTGAAGGAAAAATGGGGCGATCAGAAAGAATTGCAATTCCAATTTCTTGAGGCGGTCGACATGCCTGCTGTACAAAAAATCACAAGGGGCCTGCCGGTGGTATGGGAGTTCAATCAAAAAGACCAAATCTTTACTGCTGCAGTAGAGGATCGAGAAGAATTAATTTCACAGGTAATCGCCCAAGTCGTTGCTTCATTTCAAATTAAAGATGTAAAAATAAACGAAACTTCAACAGAAGAAATCATTCGGAAAATCTATGAAAAGGGTGCTGTAGAAGTTGGATAAATACTTAGAAATGATTAGAATCAGGTTTTTAATGATGCTGGCATACCGGTCAGATTATTACACGGGGATTTTGATTTATAGTATTAATATTGGGGTTTATTATTTTCTATGGTCGGCAATTTATGGCGGGAAAGAACAGATCCAAGGACTTTCGGTTGTCCAAATGACTACGTATGTAGCTGTTTCTTGGATGGCTAGGGCCTTTTATTTTAATAATCTTGATCGCGAAATGGCTCAGGAAATCATGGAAGGGAAAGTCGCGATTGAACTAATCAGACCCTACAACTATTTAGGGATGAAAACGATGCAGGGCTTGGGAGAAGGAATTTTTAGGCTGTTCTTCTTTTCAGCTCCGGGACTTATTATCGTTTATTTTATTTTCCCGATTCATTTCACTTGGGATTTAAGTGTTTGGGGATTATTCGCGATTTCTATTATATTGAGCTTTTTTATAAATACGGAACTTAATTTATTAACGGGAATAACCACTTTCTTCTTATATAATAACTCCGGACTAATTCGCGCAAAACGAGTTGTGATTGATTTATTTTCAGGACTACTTCTGCCGATTAGTTTTTTTCCAGGATGGGCACAAACAATAATGGGCTTTTTGCCATTTCAGGGAATTAGTTATACGCCGAGTATGATTTTTACTAAAGGTTTTTCTCATGATCAGGCGATATCCGCTATCGGCCAGCAATTTATTTGGGTAATCATCTTACTGCTGCCAATTTATTTACTTTGGCATCTAGCGAAAAAACAGTTGATTATTCAAGGGGGTTAATCTGTGTTTTATCTATCCATGTTTTTTCAATACCTATCACAATATCTAAAAACAAGGTTCCAATACCGCGCAGATGTGTTGGTAGAATTTTTCTCCGATTTACTTTCGCAAGCCATTAATCTTGTTTTCATCTTAGTTGTCTTTGGTCATACTCAATTACTGCATGGATGGACAAGGGATGAAATTATTTTTATCTATGGCTTTTTCTTAGTCCCATATGCGGTTTTTTCAGCCTTTTTTAATATTTGGGACTTTAACGAGCGCTACATTGTAAAGGGAGAATTGGACCGAATTTTAACAAGGCCTATCCACAGCCTCTTTCAAATTATTCTGGAACGACTTGAACTTGAATCGCTGTTAGGGGCAATAACAGGACTTGTCATCATGTTTTATGCCGGCAGCAGGCTTCATTTAGATATAGATTGGTATGACCCAATCTTGTTTATCATTTTTGTCATAGGTGGTGCACTTGTATATGGGGGCATCTTTATCTTGCTTGCCTGTATTAGCTTTTGGGCTGATGCAAGGACGTCCTTGATGCCTATGATGTATAATATCAGCAGTTACGGCAGATATCCGGTCAATATTTATAATCAATTAATTCGCTTTGTTTTAACGTGGATATTACCGTTTGCGTTTGTGGGTGTGTACCCTGCGGCTTTTTTTCTTGGAAAACAAGAATGGTACTGGTATTCATTTTTCACCCCAGTCATTGGAGTTATTTTCTTTATTCTTTCCATTATCCTTTGGAATCAAGGGGTAAAAAAATATCGAGGTGCGGGAAATTAGAATAAGCATCCAACACTGATAATTGTCCAGCTCCAGCTTCTAGGGGCTAGGGGTCATAAGCCCCTGGTCAAGGCGCTTCCGCTTTTCTATTAACCGGGCCTATGCCCGGTTTTTGATATTTTATTGTCCAAGCCTGCATAGGAATAGAATAACGCGTATTTCTATTAGGGGTGGTTTCTGTGTTCTATTTCTTGCTCCCGATTGTCATATTTTGCATTTTCATGAGTCTGCGTACCCTATTTATTCCGAACACGCTTAGAGGAAAATTTGCTTCGGTTGAGAATTTTTTATATTTAGGAGCTGTCTATTTAACAATCATCCTAGGTTTTGGTATGATCTACATCCTGTTTAATTTAATCGGTATTACTCTGCTTCGTGAGGTCAATCATCCTGATCATAATATTTTTGAAACAAGTTTTTATTTTAGTGCGATGACGCTTTTTTCAGTTGGAAACGGTGATGTGCTTCCGCAAGGTTTAGGAAGAATGATTGCTGTTATTGAGGCGTTAATTGGCTATACCTTACCCGCGGCATTTGTTGCTAGAGTTGTGCTAAATAGTGAAAAGTAACCGCTCTGTTAGCCATATAATTGTGTTATTGGTTGAGTTTGGTTACGCTATGGATAAGCAATAGTACTAAACGGTAAACGAACAATCGATAACTAAGCAAAGGAAGAGATAAAAATGACGATTGAAATGGACAAACTAGCACCAGATTTTGAATTAAAAGATCCAAATGGAGAAAAAGTGAGCTTAGCAGATTTTAGAGGGAAAAACATAGTCTTGTATTTCTATCCGAAAGATATGACACCGGGTTGCACCACACAAGCATGCGACTTTCGCGATTACCATCAAAGCTTTTCTGAGTTAAATTGCGTGATTATTGGAATTAGCCCAGACCCTCAAGAGAAGCATGAGAAATTTATTGAAAAATATAATCTGCCGTTTCTGCTTTTAGTGGATGAAGAACATAAAGCAGCAGAAATGTATGAAGTTTGGAAACTAAAGAAAAACTTTGGAAAAGAATATATGGGAATTGAACGGTCGACATTTGTTATTGATAAGGAAGGTAAGCTAGTTAAAGAGTGGCGCAAGGTAAAGGTAAAGGGACATGTAGAAGAAGCCTTGCAGTATGTAAAAGAAAATTTAATTTAATTCATTTAATTTTCCCCCTAAAAGTTTGATTCGTTTCAGCATTTTTCGCAAAATCACCTTAATGTTTGGTTAAGCGGTAATGGTTTGGAAATGCTAAACAGGTATTTAAATCAAGTTATTAGGGGGTATTATTTTGTACTTTTATAAAGAGGATTTAATTAACATGATCGTCCCAGATAAACCAGATCCATCCGCAGCAAAGGTACTTCAAGAAACTTTGGGCGGAAGATTTGGAGAGATGCGGACGATGATGCAATTCTTTTTTCAAAGTTCCAATTTCCGTGGAAACCAAAAACAATATCGTGATTTAATTAGAGGTATTTTCCTAGAGGAAATCAGCCACGTCGAGCTTGTTCAAACAACCATCAACCAACTCTTAAATGGTTCTGGAGAAGAAGCTGTAGGGGCGGGAGGAAGTACTGGCGCTCCACTTGAGGAAGCTATTAAGCATGCGAACCCACATCACTTTATAATGGGGGCACAAAGCTCCTTGCCAGTAGATGCTGCTGGTATTCCTTGGAGTGGAAGTTATGTCTACAGTCATGGAAACCTTGTGAGTGATTTATTGGACAATCTAGTGTTAGAGTCGACAGGGGTCTTGCAAAAATCACGTATATATGAGATGAGTTCTAATAAGACATTTAGAGAAACTTTAGCTTTCTTGATTGTCAGAGATAACGCACACCAAAATGCATTTGCGAAAGCATTAGAAACACTAGGGGTCGATTGGGCGAAAATCTTCCCTGTGCCAAATTATGATATTAATAAGTATCCTGAATGTCGTAAATATGTTGAAATGGGCTTCCATAATGCTCAATTCAATTTTAGATTAGATGACACTCTCATAGGCCAAATCTTCCAAGGGCAGTCTCCAAGTCGAGATGATGGCACACTACAAGTTGTCCCGCCGCCAAATGGGTATCCGGTTCCAGTCATGCCAGAAATGCCAAATGAACATAGCCCAGGTTTAAAGGATTTAAATAATTAAATGAAAAAAGGATGCGTCACAGCTGTGACCATCCTTTTTTGCGCCTCACTAAATTTCAATAATAATCGGAAGAATCATTGGCTTTCGTTTGGTTTGGGCAAATAAATACTGTCCAACCGACTTTTTAATGTTTTGTTTCATTACATTCCATTGGCGAATATTCTCGGCTTGCATATCATTCACTGTCTTTTTAACAAGACGGTTGACTTCTTTAAGGAGCTCATCCGAGTCTCTTGCATAAACAAACCCTCGAGTAATCGTATCCGGTCCAGAAATAATTTTCCGGTCTCCCTTGCTAATCGAAATGACAATAACGAGCATCCCATCTTCAGACAACTGTTTTCTATCCCGTAACACAATGTCGCCAACATCGCCAACACCAATGCCATCCACGTATGTATCCCCAGCTGGAACAGATTGGGTCTGCCGGGCAGCACCATTTTTGAACTCGACAACCTCTCCATTTTTAATAATAAAGGTATTGGCTTTTTCCACTCCAACTGATTCAGCTAACATACGGTGATGATGCAGCATACGATATTCACCATGAATAGGAATGAAATAGGTCGGTTTCATTAAAGTGAGCATCAGCTTGAGGTCTTCTTGATATCCATGTCCCGAAACATGCATTCCGGTCGTGCTGCCAGAACCGTAGATGACCTTAGCTCCAAGCAGAAATAAATTATCGATAATTTTTGAAACATCCTTTTCGTTTCCTGGAATTGGGGAAGCTGCTAAAACCACCGTATCTCCGGGGTAAATCGCGACATCACGGAAGTTCCCACTTGCTAATCGGGATAAGGCTGCCATTGGTTCCCCTTGACTGCCTGTACAAAGAATAGCTACCTTTTCAGCCGGAAGTTTATCTACTTCACTAGCGTCTATTAACATCCCTTCTGGCACATTTAAATAACCGCGTTCAATGGCAACATCCACAACGTTCACCATACTGCGGCCTAGCAATGCCAGTTTACGATTGGTCCTCAACGCTGACTCAACCACTTGCTGAACCCGATTGACATTCGATGCAAATGTCGAGATAAAGATTTTCCCTTTAGCCTTTATGAAGGCTTCGTCCATGTGGGAACCAACCATCTGCTCAGAAGGTGTTAGCCCTTTTCGTTCTGCATTAGTACTCTCCGATATTAAAACTAAGACCCCTTGCTGGCCTATTTCAGCCATTTTATGTATATCGGCATATTGGTTGTTGGCCGGTGTTAAATCAAATTTGAAATCACCTGTGTGAACCACATTCCCTTCAGGTGTATGAAAGACAATTCCGAGGCAGTCGGGTATGCTATGGCTTACTTTAAAAAAGGAAATCTCAATCTTGTCGAATTCCAATCTGGAATTGGAGTCGATCGTAATAAGTTTGGAATCCCCTCTTAGTCTATGTTCATCAATTTTTAATTCAATTAATCCAAGTGTAAAGCGGGTTGCATAAATAGGTACATTTAACTTTCTTAAGAAATAGGGAATCCCGCCAATATGGTCTTCGTGTCCATGAGTTACAATTAAGGCTCTAATTTTGTCCTGATTCTCCTCTAAATAGGTCATATCAGGAATAATTAAATCAATCCCCAGTAAGCTTTCATCAGGGAATTTACCACCACAATCAATAATAAAAATATCGTCTCCATACTGAACAACATACATGTTTTTTCCGATTTCATTAATACCGCCAAGAGCAAAAATGGATAATGCGTTTTCGGTGGATACCATCTTTTTTCCTCCAATCCTAACTAAATATTTTTATTATTCCTTTCTCTGTTATTTTGATGCAGGCTCAGAAGTCCATCTATCTTTATTTTTTGCAAACTATTTGGACATGACTTAGCGATTTTTTTCATAGGGTTTATAAAACAAGAGGGTGGTGTTGTTTTATTGAGCATTAGCATACTAATCAGTTATATCATTCTAGGCTTTACCTTAGCGGCTCCAATCGGCCCGGTTAATTCAGCACGCCTAGATAAAGGGATAAAAAATGGATTTTGGCATGCTTGGATTGTTGGGGTTGGCTCGATGATGGCAGATGGAATTTTCATGCTTTTGGTATACCTAGGGATGGTTCAGTTTCTCGGCATCTCTATCGTGCAAATTTTCCTATGGCTGTTTGGTGGTTTTGTTCTTATTTACTCTGGATTTGAAAGTATAAAAAACGCCAATACGATTACACTGTCATATAGCCGGAATAAAGAGCCTTTATACAAATGTTTCTTGACTGGGTTTATGTTATCGATTACAAGTCCCTTATCGATCCTATTTTGGCTTGGGATTTATGGATCTGTTCTTGCAAAAACAGCCCAAACAAACGGTACGGAGTCACTTTTAATCTATAGCAGTATGATCTTTCTTGGTTTAACTTTTTGGGATCTATTTGTGGCGGCTCTAACAACAGGGTTCCGAAAAATTCTCAATTCTAAAAGCTTAATAGCCATATCCATTATATCTGGTGCATCGCTAGTTGTTTTTGGAATTTATTTCGGATATCAAGGAATTGATGCTCTTTGGGGATAGTCATTTACATACTTGAAAGATAGCCTATTTTCTCAAGAAAAGGCATTTGTCCAATGCAAGATAAGTGTAATTGAATATCATTCTATTAGGGCATACCTCCTCAGATAAAATTATTTGGGTCCATAGTGACCCTTTTTTTATGCCAATGAATATCATTATTATTATTTTTCTAAATATAAGTATAGGTGTTAAGATGAAGAAAATGGCACCACATCTAATTTACATAAGGAAATAGTAATTAACTATTGATAATGGAGGTAAGCAAATGAAAATCTATACCAAAACAGGTGATAAAGGCACGACTTCCTTGATTTATGGGCAAAGGGTAGCAAAAAATGATATACGGGTCGAAGCATATGGAACATGTGATGAAACAAACTCTATGATTGGTCTAGCCTTAAGTTACTTAAAAAATGAAAATTTTCAAGGGAAAGAAATAATTGAAAATGTATATCATAAAATACAAACAAACCTTTTCCATGTCGGGGCTGAATTGGCTACACCTCAAGGTAAGGAAGTAAAATGGAAGCTTGCACCTTCCGATCTTGCACAATTAGAAAAACAAATTGATGATTGGGATATAACACTGCCAGGACTGACTAATTTTATTCTTCCTGGAGGACATCCCGCAGGTGCTGCCTTCCATGTAGCGCGAACAATCGGACGGAGAGCTGAACGGTGTGCAGTTTCGTTAGGTGAAGAAGTAAATCCGTTGGTCTTAGCTTATTTAAACCGGCTTTCAGACCTCTTGTTTGTAACAGCTAGATATGTTAATTATCAATTAGGCCAGAATGAACAAACTTTACATGGTGATAGTTAGTAACAAGTAGTGTTTATTAGATTACAATATTGACAAACGTACAAAAGACCTAGTAAAATTAATTATAACAATTATAATCTAATAATATCTTTTAGAAAGAAGGTGCATGGCGATGAATCAGTTAAAAGAAGCGTTGGATACCCTGAAGGATACAGGTGTGCGAATTACTCCGCAACGTCATGCGATACTTGAATATTTAATAAACTCAATGTCACATCCTACAGCAGATGAAATTTATAAAGCCCTTGAAGGGAAATTCCCTAATATGAGCGTGGCAACAGTTTACAATAATTTACGGGTATTTCGTGAAGTAGGACTTGTTAAAGAATTAACCTATGGGGATGCATCGGCTCGTTTTGATTTTGTTACTTCCCATCATTACCACGTAATTTGTCAAAACTGTGGTAAAATCGTTGATTTTCATTATCCAGGTCTCGACGAGGTCGAGCATCTAGCCTCGCATGTAACAGGCTTTAAAGTGGATACTCATCGTATGGAGATTTACGGGTCTTGTCCTGAATGTGCTAGTAAAGAAGTGCATTGATAATTAATGAAATGGTTACATTATCTAAAAAAGAGGATGACTTAAACCTTTTGGTTAAAAACCAATAGGCTTTAGTCATCCTCTTTTTATTCATTTTCTTTTTTATGGTTATAGGATTCATCAAATTGTTTACCTTCGAGACTTTGATCTAATGTTAATGGTTCACGGCAGTGCATACACATATCTACCCGGCCAAGCATTTTGGTAGGCTTGCCGCAGCTCGGGCACTTAACTTGAATGGTTTTTGTTGAAAGCATCCCGATCCAAAAATAAACGACCGTACTTGCGATAATAAAAAGCAGCCCTAAAAGCATAAAGATGGTCATAATAACAGGTGAAGTCCGAAAATAAATTCCAATATACATCACAATGAACCCAATAAAGATTAAAGATAATGCAAAAGTACGTATTTTATTTATTTTACTCGAATATTTTGCCATGATTCTCCCTCCTAGACAAACTATACCATAATTATTTTCGAAGAAAAAATACAAAGAATGTCGAAAATTGTCTTTTAAGAAAGAAGGAAATTAGATTCCACTGTCGAACATATAATGCTACCTGAATAAAATGGAGGAATGATGAATGGAAGACATCCTTCGGCCTATTTATCAAGAAAGGGCGAGTCAATCCAATACACTAGGAGTTTTGGTGGTCGAAAAAAAGCATAAATCAAGTCATATTACGGATACGTTTGATGTTATTTTGTTGATAATCGTAAAAGAGGCAGACCAGTCATTATTTATTAAACATTATACCTATGATGACAAAAAGGCTGCTATGCATATCGTGTCAGAATCACAGCTTCAGGAATGGCTTCTTTTGGGGACGAATCGAAAGGTATTTGAATGGATCCATGAAGCAAAAATTTTGTTTGATCGAAATGAGTATGTATTGAATTTAAAAACAGAGCTCCGAGACTTTCCTTTTAACGGAAGAAAAATAAAAATGGGCTTAGAATTTGCTAAATTAATTCGCCGTTATGTAGATGGTAAAGCGTTGTTTGAAAGCGGCCAATTTCTTGATGCGTATAACTATGTTGTACATTCCTTGCATCATTTAGCTCGATTAGCTGTAATAGAGAATGGTCTTCATCCGGAACTTACGGTTTGGCACCAGGTAAAACAAATAGAGCCAGAAATTTATAAATTGTATGTAGAACTAGTCAATAGCGAGGAGACATTAGAAAAAAGACTGGAGCTATTATTCTTGGCTAGTGAGTTTCTGATTCACTCCAGAACAAATATTGGAACTGCTCACTTATTGGATGTATTACGGGGGAAAGAATACTGGCTGTTTAATGAAATTATGAACGAGAAAGAATTAATTCCTTATTCAGTAGATTTAGCTGTACTGATCGAATATTTAATCGAAAAACATTTAATTGAAGTAGTCAATATAGAGACCAAAGGTCATGGCATCTTTCATAGATGCTATCGCATCTCATAATTATTTTAAAAAAACAATAAAAGGTATTGACCTAAATAAAAATACTTGGTATATTAATAACCGTCGCTGCGAAACATTCCTGAAAAGCTTTCGTAAGTGATGGTTATTATTTTTTTAAAAAACGTTGACATCATAAGTGCAGATGTGTTAAATTAATAAAGTCGCTTGTGAGTGACAATGATTGTTCTTTGAAAACTAAACAAACAAAAACGTCAACAAACAATAATATTCATTTCTTATGAAATGAAGCCAACGTAACAAAATGAGCTAATCAACTTTCATGGAGAGTTTGATCCTGGCTCAGGACGAACGCTGGCGGCGTGCCTAATACATGCAAGTCGAGCGAACCAACAGGAGCTTGCTCCTGTTGGTTAGCGGCGGACGGGTGAGTAACACGTGGGCAACCTGCCTGTAAGACTGGGATAACACCGGGAAACCGGTGCTAATACCGGATAATCCTTTTCCTTTCATGAGGAAAAGCTGAAAGTCGGTTTCGGCTGACACTTACAGATGGGCCCGCGGCGCATTAGCTAGTTGGTGAGGTAACGGCTCACCAAGGCGACGATGCGTAGCCGACCTGAGAGGGTGATCGGCCACACTGGGACTGAGACACGGCCCAGACTCCTACGGGAGGCAGCAGTAGGGAATCTTCCACAATGGACGAAAGTCTGATGGAGCAACGCCGCGTGAGCGATGAAGGCCTTCGGGTCGTAAAGCTCTGTTGTTAGGGAAGAACAAGTACCGGAGTAACTGCCGGTACCTTGACGGTACCTAACCAGAAAGCCACGGCTAACTACGTGCCAGCAGCCGCGGTAATACGTAGGTGGCAAGCGTTGTCCGGAATTATTGGGCGTAAAGCGCGCGCAGGCGGTCCTTTAAGTCTGATGTGAAAGCCCACGGCTCAACCGTGGAGGGTCATTGGAAACTGGGGGACTTGAGTGCAGAAGAGGAAAGCGGAATTCCACGTGTAGCGGTGAAATGCGTAGAGATGTGGAGGAACACCAGTGGCGAAGGCGGCTTTCTGGTCTGTAACTGACGCTGAGGCGCGAAAGCGTGGGGAGCAAACAGGATTAGATACCCTGGTAGTCCACGCCGTAAACGATGAGTGCTAAGTGTTAGGGGGTTTCCGCCCCTTAGTGCTGCAGCTAACGCATTAAGCACTCCGCCTGGGGAGTACGGCCGCAAGGCTGAAACTCAAAGGAATTGACGGGGGCCCGCACAAGCGGTGGAGCATGTGGTTTAATTCGAAGCAACGCGAAGAACCTTACCAGGTCTTGACATCCTCTGACACTCCTAGAGATAGGACTTTCCCCTTCGGGGGACAGAGTGACAGGTGGTGCATGGTTGTCGTCAGCTCGTGTCGTGAGATGTTGGGTTAAGTCCCGCAACGAGCGCAACCCTTGTTCTTAGTTGCCAGCATTCAGTTGGGCACTCTAAGGAGACTGCCGGTGACAAACCGGAGGAAGGTGGGGATGACGTCAAATCATCATGCCCCTTATGACCTGGGCTACACACGTGCTACAATGGATGGTACAAAGGGCAGCAAAGCCGCGAGGCCTAGCCAATCCCATAAAACCATTCTCAGTTCGGATTGTAGGCTGCAACTCGCCTACATGAAGCCGGAATCGCTAGTAATCGCGGATCAGCATGCCGCGGTGAATACGTTCCCGGGCCTTGTACACACCGCCCGTCACACCACGAGAGTTTGTAACACCCGAAGTCGGTGGGGTAACCGTAAGGAGCCAGCCGCCTAAGGTGGGACAGATGATTGGGGTGAAGTCGTAACAAGGTAGCCGTATCGGAAGGTGCGGCTGGATCACCTCCTTTCTAAGGATATAAGCTGGACATATGAGCCAGACAAAAACGTTTGTTTGATGGTTTTCTGTTTGTTTAGTTTTGAGAGTACAATCTCTCAAGAAATTTCGTTCTTTGAAAACTAGATAATCGTATAGAAGAAACCAAGTAAAAACCGAGTAAAATCGCCATTTTAGTTTTTCTCTCTATTAAATAGAGTAAAACCTTTTAGGTTAAGTTAGAAAGGGCGCACGGTGAATGCCTTGGCACTAGGAGCCGATGAAGGACGGGACTAACACCGATATGCTTCGGGGAGCTGTAAGTAAGCTTTGATCCGGAGATTTCCGAATGGGGGAACCCACTGTTCGTAATGGAACAGTATCTTTACCTGAATACATAGGGTATTGATGGCAGACCCGGGGAACTGAAACATCTAAGTACCCGGAGGAAGAGAAAGCAAACGCGATTCCCTAAGTAGCGGCGAGCGAAACGGGATTAGCCCAAACCAAGAGGCTTGCCTCTTGGGGTTGTAGGACACTCAACATGGAGTTACAAAGGAACGGGGTAGATGAAGCGGTCTGGAAAGACCCGTCATAGAAGGTAAAAGCCCTGTAGTCGAAACTCCGTTCCCTCCTGAGTGGATCCTGAGTACGGCCGGACACGTGAAATCCGGTCGGAAGCAGGGAGGACCATCTCCCAAGGCTAAATACTCCCTAGTGACCGATAGTGAACCAGTACCGTGAGGGAAAGGTGAAAAGCACCCCGGAAGGGGAGTGAAATAGTTCCTGAAACCGTGTGCCTACAAGTAGTTAGAGCCCGTTAATGGGTGATAGCGTGCCTTTTGTAGAATGAACCGGCGAGTTACGATTACATGCAAGGTTAAGTTGAAGAGACGGAGCCGCAGCGAAAGCGAGTCTGAATAGGGCGTATTAGTATGTGGTCGTAGACCCGAAACCAGGTGATCTACCCATGTCCAGGGTGAAGTCCAGGTAACACTGGATGGAGGCCCGAACCCACGCACGTTGAAAAGTGCGGGGATGAGGTGTGGGTAGCGGAGAAATTCCAATCGAACTTGGAGATAGCTGGTTCTCTCCGAAATAGCTTTAGGGCTAGCCTCACGTAGTTAGAGTCTTGGAGGTAGAGCACTGTTTGGACTAGGGGCCCTCATCGGGTTACCGAATTCAGACAAACTCCGAATGCCAAAGACTTATCCGTGGGAGTCAGACTGCGAGTGATAAGATCCGTAGTCAAAAGGGAAACAGCCCAGACCACCAGCTAAGGTCCCAAAGTATACGTTAAGTGGAAAAGGATGTGGAGTTGCTTAGACAACCAGGATGTTGGCTTAGAAGCAGCCACCATTTAAAGAGTGCGTAATAGCTCACTGGTCGAGTGACTCTGCGCCGAAAATGTACCGGGGCTAAACGTATCACCGAAGCTGTGGATTGACATCTTTGATGTCAGTGGTAGGAGAGCGTTCTAAGGGCGTTGAAGCTAGACCGTAAGGACTGGTGGAGCGCTTAGAAGTGAGAATGCCGGTATGAGTAGCGAAAGATGAGTGAGAATCTCATCCACCGAATGCCTAAGGTTTCCTGAGGAAGGCTCGTCCGCTCAGGGTTAGTCGGGACCTAAGCCGAGGCCGAAAGGCGTAGGCGATGGACAACAGGTTGATATTCCTGTACCACCAAAGAATCGTTTGAGTGATGGGGGGACGCAGGAGGATAGGGTAAGCGCGCTGTTGGATATGCGCGTCTAAGCAGTTAGGCTGAGAAGCAGGAAAATCCGCTTCTCGTGAAGGCTGAGCTGTGACAGCGAGGGAAATTTAGTACCGAAGTTCCTGATTCCACACTGCCAAGAAAAGCCTCTAGCGAGATTCAAGGTGCCCGTACCGCAAACCGACACAGGTAGGCGAGGAGAGAATCCTAAGGTGAGCGAGAGAACTCTCGTTAAGGAACTCGGCAAAATGACCCCGTAACTTCGGGAGAAGGGGTGCTCTTTGGGGTTCATAGCCTCGAAGAGCCGCAGTGAATAGGCCCAGGCGACTGTTTAGCAAAAACACAGGTCTCTGCGAAGCCGCAAGGCGAAGTATAGGGGCTGACGCCTGCCCGGTGCTGGAAGGTTAAGAGGAGGGGTTAGCGCAAGCGAAGCTCTGAATCGAAGCCCCAGTAAACGGCGGCCGTAACTATAACGGTCCTAAGGTAGCGAAATTCCTTGTCGGGTAAGTTCCGACCCGCACGAAAGGCGTAACGATCTGGGCACTGTCTCAACGAGAGACTCGGTGAAATTATAGTACCTGTGAAGATGCAGGTTACCCGCGACAGGACGGAAAGACCCCGTGGAGCTTTACTGTAGCCTGATATTGAATTTTGGTACAGCTTGTACAGGATAGGTAGGAGCCTGAGAAGCCGGAGCGCCAGCTTCGGTGGAGGCGTCGGTGGGATACTACCCTGGCTGTATTGAAATTCTAACCCGCACCCCTGATCGGGGTGGGAGACAGTGTCAGGTGGGCAGTTTGACTGGGGCGGTCGCCTCCTAAAGAGTAACGGAGGCGCCCAAAGGTTCCCTCAGAATGGTTGGAAATCATTCGTAGAGTGTAAAGGCACAAGGGAGCTTGACTGCGAGACCTACAAGTCGAGCAGGGACGAAAGTCGGGCTTAGTGATCCGGTGGTTCCGCATGGAAGGGCCATCGCTCAACGGATAAAAGCTACCCCGGGGATAACAGGCTTATCTCCCCCAAGAGTCCACATCGACGGGGAGGTTTGGCACCTCGATGTCGGCTCATCGCATCCTGGGGCTGTAGTCGGTCCCAAGGGTTGGGCTGTTCGCCCATTAAAGCGGTACGCGAGCTGGGTTCAGAACGTCGTGAGACAGTTCGGTCCCTATCCGTCGTGGGCGCAGGAAATTTGAGAGGAGCTGTCCTTAGTACGAGAGGACCGGGATGGACGCACCGCTGGTGTACCAGTTGTCTTGCCAAAGGCATCGCTGGGTAGCTATGTGCGGACGGGATAAGTGCTGAAAGCATCTAAGCATGAAGCCCCCCTCAAGATGAGATTTCCCATAGCGTCAAGCTAGTAAGATCCCTGAAAGATGATCAGGTTGATAGGTCAGAGGTGGAAGCGTGGCGACATGTGGAGCTGACTGATACTAATCGATCGAGGACTTAACCATAGTTATTAGCGAACTCGTTTTTACAAAATTTCTTCTACATTATCTAGTTTTGAGAGAATGAAAAAAGTTTAAAATTTCTCTTGCAAAAATAAAAAAAGATACTATAATAAAATAGTGTCAAATAAATAGTCTGGTAATTAAGGCGAGAAGGTCACACCCGTTCCCATACCGAACACGGAAGTTAAGCTTCTCAGCGCCGATGGTAGTTGGGACTTTGTCCCTGTGAGAGTAGGACGTTGCCAGGCTGTAATACTATTATTCCGCAGTAGCTCAGTGGTAGAGCTATCGGCTGTTAACCGATCGGTCGTAGGTTCGAGTCCTACCTGCGGAGCCATTTTTTATGGAGAGCTGTCCGAGTGGCCGAAGGAGCACGATTGGAAATCGTGTAGGCGGGTAACCCTGTCTCAAGGGTTCAAATCCCTTGCTCTCCGCCATAAAATATATGGCCCCTTGGTCAAGCGGTTAAGACACCTCCCTTTCACGGAGGTAACACGGGTTCGAGTCCCGTAGGGGTCACCATCTTAATATGGAGGATTAGCTCAGCTGGGAGAGCATCTGCCTTACAAGCAGAGGGTCGGCGGTTCGATCCCGTCATCCTCCACC
Source organism: Neobacillus drentensis (assembly GCF_021560175.1). Classification (GTDB taxonomy): domain Bacteria; phylum Bacillota; class Bacilli; order Bacillales; family Cytobacillaceae; genus Neobacillus; species Neobacillus drentensis_A. The sequence goes on from NZ_CP091110.1 coordinate 1,125,059, forward strand.
ATAACAATATATTTTCTATTATCGCGGGGTGGAGCAACGAGCGTTGCTTCGATGAATAATCTGCGAGTTGTATCAATCGAGTTGCTGCTTGAATAAGCTTTCTGAGATTGATACAGTCCATGTAAACTATGAGCATGGATGAACAATATACTTTCTATTATCGCGGGGTGGAGCAGTCCGGTAGCTCGTCGGGCTCATAACCCGAAGGTCGCAGGTTCAAATCCTGTCCCCGCAATTGGTCTGGTAGTTCAGTTGGTTAGAATGCCTGCCTGTCACGCAGGAGGTCGCGGGTTCGAGTCCCGTCCAGACCGCCATTTAGTGGCTCAGTAGCTCAGTCGGTAGAGCAAAGGACTGAAAATCCTTGTGTCGGCGGTTCGATTCCGTCCTGAGCCACCTTTTATTTTGATTTTACCGGTGTAGCTCAACTGGTAGAGCACGAACGAATATGCTTCCTTGAGTGAACATCAGCATACCGATTGAATTGCTGCTTGAATAAGCTTACTGAGATCGGGATGACGTTAACCTAACGTTGAGTATGATACTATTATAGATTTATGAATTATGCCGGTGTAGCTCAACTGGTAGAGCAACTGAATCGTAATCAGTAGGTTGGGGGTTCAAGTCCTCTCGCCGGCACCAGAAGCTGGCAATATTAATTCTTATATGTGGAGGGGTAGCGAAGTGGCTAAACGCGGCGGACTGTAAATCCGCTCCCTCCGGGTTCGGCGGTTCGAATCCGTCCCCCTCCACCATTTATAGGGGTATAGTTTAAAGGTAGAACGAAGGTCTCCAAAACCTTTGGTGTGGGTTCGATTCCTACTACCCCTGCCAATTATATTGTGGCGATTGTGGCGAAGTGGTTAACGCACCTGATTGTGGTTCAGGCATTCGTGGGTTCGATTCCCATCAGTCGCCCCATAATATTATTTATGAAAGCATTGGGCTATAGCCAAGCGGTAAGGCATCGCACTTTGACTGCGACATGCGTTGGTTCAAATCCAGCTAGCCCAGCCATTTCGCGGAAGTAGTTCAGTGGTAGAACACCACCTTGCCAAGGTGGGGGTCGCGGGTTCGAATCCCGTCTTCCGCTCCAATTATATCGGCGGCATAGCCAAGTGGTAAGGCAGAGGTCTGCAAAACCTTTACCACCGGTTCGAATCCGGTTGCCGCCTCCAAAGATTTTTAATAAGCAAATGCTATTATATTATGCCGGGGTGGCGGAACTGGCAGACGCACAGGACTTAAAATCCTGCGGTAGGTGACTACCGTACCGGTTCGATTCCGGTCCTCGGCATTGCTTAAAACAACTTAATACGCCGGTGTGGCGGAATTGGCAGACGCGCACGACTCAAAATCGTGTTCCTCTGGAGTGTCGGTTCGACCCCGACCACCGGTATCTGAAACGTTGAAAAGAAGCGATTTCCCTTCATTGGGAAATCGCTTCTTTTATTTTTTACCGTGATTTTTATCGTGCGAACTACAAAAAGAGTGAAGGAAGTCGGCTATTTTTCGGATCTCAATCAGTTAGCGAAGAAGCGATAATAGAAATTGTCATTCTTTTAAGATGAAAAAAGTAATCGCATGTATTCAGATTAACTAGCAAAAGTAAAATAAGCGGAGAATTTTCGGTTAAATATAGAATGGAGCATGTTTCGGGGTAAATAAGGGGAGCTTTTCCGCTTATGCACAGCAAAATCCCTCATTTTGAATTTTTTGAGTAAATAGTCGGTATCTCTCCGTCTATTTCGGCCTTTTTTAATAATAATTACTAATTAAGCGGAATTTTTCCGTCTATTTATCAGCTCGCAGCTTGTGTGCTTAACCTATCCCCCAACCGATAAGTGCGGACCCTCTTGATCCTGGGTACGGAATCAGCATCTTTTTATCGACCAGCATTTAAAAATCAATAAAATTGGTACTTTGACTACAACTAGTAATATTAATTTGATATATAGAATAGACTAGCAAATAAGTAAAGAGATAAATTATGTATATCCTCCTAGATAACAAATTAAGAAAAAAATCGACAAAATTTGCGGAATTGACTTGACTCCTTTAAAGAATATGTGTAGTATTTATTAAGTCAGATTGTTCAGTCCTTTTTCATAAATGCGGGTGTAGTTTACTGGTAAAACCTCAGCCTTCCAAGCTGATGTAGTGGGTTCGATTCCCATCACCCGCTCCATACATATTAACTAACGCAGTGTATCGTTACATTAGGAGAACGATGCATTGCGTTTTTTTATTTTGACTAATAACTATTGTCTTAATAAATTTTCCATTAGGACCTATCTAGCAAAAAATACTTTGCTAAAGGACAATTTTCTAAAATGCACAGGGAGATTGTCCGATAGAAAGATTCCAATGGACAATTTTATTAATGAAACACATACTTTTGTCTATTAGAGATGTTCTATTAGACAGTTTTCTAAGTTACCCGACGATTTTGTCTAATAGGTGGCTGCTAATGGACATTTTTTTAAATACTTAATACTTTTGTCCATTAGAACCACTTCAATTTTATAATCGTAGACTTTTGAAAAAAATTCAAAAAGGATGAAGGACATCTTGCTATAATTTGATCGGGTAGCTGCCCATCATTACTGTATAAAGCAGTCATTCAACAATGAAATATGATGCTTCGCCTCCATGTATCTGGGTAAACATGTTCATTAATGATTTAGTAAGCTTATGCGCAGCCTCTACCTCTGTAGATGGACGGAGATAAATGATTTGCAAAGCATTTTTTGTATGAATGGTCACTGGGGCCTTATCTGAATCAACAAAAGGGCTTCCAAATGGTCCATTTTCATCGGAAGAAAGAATTAAATGCTCCAAGGAATTGCTCCTTCCATTCAATCCGTTGTATGTCTCGTTCTCCCTTCCAAACCTAATCACTACAGGAGCTTTTAACAGATCTTGGTCATAAACACCGATGGGAACTTGATATTGTAGGGAGAAAAAATTATTAATATCGATCGCACTATGGACTGAAGATAGATAATTTTGTTTCTGTATTCTTCTAAATAATGCTTCAGCTGAATGTCGATATCGATTCGGATCCTTTCCTGTCTTCTTAAAAATATTTCTCCATTCCTTTATACCAGGAAAGTCCGAAATCTGTTTGTTTTCCAGTTCAAAAAAGATCGACTCTTGGAAAAGCTGTAGTCTGCCTTTCACCATTTGTGGTGAATCCCCAACCGTTATATTTTTATATTCAATAACCCCAATTTTAAAATCGGGAATTAGTTCGCAAATTTCTGCTGAAACTTTAATTTCCAACCATTCCACCTCCAAAATTTGTTGAAAATAGTTTATCATAAATAGATATGTAACTAATAACTTTAACAACTTATATAAATTTAAGTCGTCGTTGAGAGGAGGAGAATCTATGGATGTTCAAGTATTACAAAAAGAATTGATTGCTTATAGTAAAGAAATCGGTATAGATAAAATTGGATTTACTACCGCGGACCCGTTTACAGAATTAAAAACACGTTTGCTGAGACAACAGGAACTGGGCTATCAATCCGGTTTCGAAGAACCTGATATAAATAAACGGGTTACTCCGTCATTACTGCTCGAAGGCGCACAGTCGATTATTTCCATTGCACTTGCGTATCCTGCGAAAATGACAACCCGTGTCGAGAGTAAAATGGGAGAAAGAAGAGGGATCTTTAGCAGGGCTTCATGGGGGCTGGATTATCATCATATACTTCGCGACCGTCTCAACAAACTTGAAGAATTTATCTTACGTAAACTTCCTGATGCTAAGGTAAAATCAATGGTTGATACAGGAGAACTTTCGGACCGGGCTGTAGCAGAGCGTGCGGGTATCGGCTGGAGCGGGAAGAATTGCTCCATTATAACCCCTGAATTTGGCTCATACGTATATTTGGGCGAAATGCTTACCAATATCCCTTTTGAACCGGATACACCGATAGAAGACCAGTGTGGCTCTTGTAGTAAATGCATAGATGCCTGTCCAACAGGGGCATTAATCCAAGGCGGTCAGATTAATGCCAATCGCTGTATTTCCTTTTTAACACAAACAAAGGAGCTTATCCCTGATGAGTTTAGAGATAAAATAGGGAATCGTGTTTATGGGTGTGACTCTTGTCAAACCGCCTGTCCGATTAACAAAGGAGTTAATTTTCACTTCCATGAAGAAATGACACCTGATCCAGAAGTGGCAAAACCTTTATTAAAACCGATTCTAAAATTAAGCAATCGTGAATTTAAAAAAAGGTTTGGCTCTGTATCTGGGGCTTGGAGAGGAAAAAAACCAATTCAACGGAATGCTATTATTGCCTTAGCTCATTTTAAGGATGAAAGTGCGGTTCCTGAATTGATTGAAGTATTAGAGACTGAAGCAAGTTCAGTCTCAAGAGGAACTGCTGCTTGGGCGCTTGGGAAAATTGGCGGTGAATCAGCTTTTGCAGCATTAAGAAGAGCCCAGGAACTCGAGACAGACATGGAGGTCCAAGCAGAAATAGAAAAAGGCTTAAATTTTTATAACAACTAGCGGGCAAACCAAATGGTTTGCTCTTTTTTTATAGTTAAATGCCACCTGCTATCATATGTATGAAGGGAAAGGGGTGGATAGGTTTGCGACAACTACTTCAAGACTTATTTGATAAAAGGGTAAATCAATTTGTTTCTGATAAACGTAGCAAAAAGTTATTTTTTCCAAAGGCAGAGACTAAACAAGCTTGTTTAGCCAATCGCTCAGCAGAGATAGTAAAAGTAAAAGCGGCAGGAAAGATTATAGAAGAGTCCGTGGAGGATGAGTTTCAAACAATCAAATACCAAGCCCATTATCAATATTTAATCAAACAAAATGGAATTCTTTATATGGAAGAGGAAATGGAAGATAGGTTAGCCAAGTTTTACAAAAATGCGTTAGTAATGGATGAGGAAATTAGACCAATTCTTGAATCGGAAAATGACCCGGAAACGGAACTTAATCATTTGGACTTAGAGGATCATACTGAAAGGCTAAGCTATGCATACGATCGATTAAAAGCAGTTCAATACGCAGAACGCTGGTGGAATAGCTATAATCCTGCTTATAAAAAGTTTCAGAATGATTGTACCAACTTTATCTCTCAATGTCTTAAAGCCGGGGGAGCACCCATGAGAGGTTATCCAAAGCGGGATGCGGGCTGGTGGCTGCAATCTAATAATTGGAGTTATAGCTGGGCTGTAGCTCATTCATTGAGGCTATATTTATCCAATTCTAAAATCGGTCTTCGGGCAAAAGAAGTCAGCAGCCCGGATCTGTTAAAATTGGGAGATGTCATTTGTTATGATTTTGAAGGGGATGGAAGATTCAATCACAACACTCTTGTTACAGGAAAGGACGCTAACGGAATGCCTTTAGTGAATGCCCATACTTATAATAGCCGGATGCGTTACTGGGCCTATGAGGATTCATCTGCCTATACGCCAAATATCAAATATAAGTTTTATTCGATCATTGATGAATGATTCTTGAAAGCATAGGTCAGAATGGTATAATTGCCCTTATAGTTTTGATATGAGGTGAATTTTTTGGCTATACACGTTGTTCTTTATCAACCACAAATACCTTCTAATACAGGAAATATCGCTAGGACTTGTGCAGGTACGGGTACTCATTTACATTTAATCCGCCCTTTAGGATTTTCCACAGATGATAAAATGTTAAAAAGGGCAGGTTTAGATTATTGGGAACATGTAAATATCACTTATTATGAGTCGCTGGATGATTTTTACGAAAAGAATGCTGGTGGTGCCTTTTTTTATTTAACGGAATTGGGAAAAAAGGATTTTACTGGTTTTGATTATAGTGATCTGTCTAAAGATTATTATTTTATTTTTGGCCGAGAAACAACAGGACTTCCTACGGATGTTATTCAACAAAATCTCGATACAGCTTTAAGGATTCCAATGAATGAAAAGATTCGTTCCTTAAATTTATCCAATACAGCAGCAATTCTGATTTATGAAGCTTTACGCCAGCAGGATTATCCAAAACTAAAATAAGCATGGGGCCAACATAAGGCCTCCTGCTTGTTAAAACGGGAGGAAGAATTTGTTATGAATGATGTCATCGCAACCATCCTAAATCATCGCTCGATCCGTCAGTTTGAGGACAGGCCATTATCCGACGAGCAAATTAACACGATCGTTTCCTGTGCACAAGCCGCAGCTACATCGAGTTTCATTCAGGCATACTCCATTATTGGTGTGAAGGATAAAGAAAAAAAACGGAAACTAGCCGAACTGACAGGAAACCAAGAATATGTGGAGAAAAATGGCCACTTTTTTGTTTTTTGTTCCGATCTTTTCCGTCATACGGTAGTTGGTAAGAGGGAACAAAAGCAGGTAACAGCCACTCTAGAAAGTACAGAAAAATTCATGGTAGCATTGATTGATACATCCTTGGCTGCACAAAATGCTGCCGTAGCTGCAGAATCTCTTGGATTAGGAATTTGTTACATAGGTGGAATTCGTAATCACTTAGAGGAAGTAAAAAGGCTTTTAAACATACCAGATCGAGTTATTCCATTGTTTGGCCTTGCCGTGGGCTACCCGGCACATCTTACCGATAAAAAGCCAAGACTGCCTTTTGCACATGTTTATCATGAGGATGAATATGAGCAGGATATGGAGAGATTTAATCATCAGCTCGATGATTATGACCAGTTAATTTCAAATTACTATCAGACTAGAACAAATGGGCAAAGAAAGGATAGATGGACTGAACAAATTGCCAATATGCTCTCCAAACCAACCAGAATGTATATGAAAGAGTTTATTCAAAAAAATAAACTTGATTTACACTAAAAAAGACTGCCGGCATGGCAGTCTTTTTTAGTCGTTAAACATTACTTATTAGTCCCCGGCTTGTCGTTATACCCCGCTGTGAAGATGGCTGCCAAAAACGCAACCATAACTAAAATAACAATGAAAGTATGCATGTTATGTACTGCCCCCTTTGTCCCGTTTTTAATTAGGTAGAATCCGCTAAACGGACGCATTTCTGACACATACAATTTTATTATAGCCTAAGATTTTAAAATGAAAAAGCAATATTCCTTTTATTGAAATAAAAAAGATAGACAATATCTCGAAATGGTTACGCATGTTCAAGTCTTTTAGTGCATAGAGTATATTAATCGTCTCTGATAACCTACAGGGGGAGGGCCATATGGATATTTTAAAAAAAATCGAGAGCTTTCGTGAAGAAGAGGAAAAACTGCGCTGGGAAGGTTCATTCGCTGACTATTTATTGTTGTTGAAGGAAAAGCCGTGGGTAGCACAATCTGCACATTCTCGAGTTTACAATATGATTAGGGATGCAGGAATTGAAGAAGTTAAAGGGACGAAGCAGTACAATTTCTTTAGTAATCAATTATTTGGCTTAGAAGAGTCACTTGAAAGACTTGTTGAAGAATACTTCCATCCGGCTGCCAAAAGGCTGGACGTTAGGAAGAGGATTTTACTTTTAATGGGCCCGGTGAGCGGTGGTAAATCAACCCTAGTTACCATGTTAAAAAGAGGGTTAGAAAATTACTCACGTGCAGACAGAGGCTCCGTTTTTGCCATCAAAGGCTGCCCGATGCATGAAGATCCATTGCACCTTATTCCACATCATTTACGAGCTGACTTCTTTGAGGAGTACGGCATCCGGATTGAAGGTAACTTGTCACCATTGAATATGATGCGCCTAGAACAGGAATATGGCGGTAGAATTGAAGATGTTTTAGTCGAAAGAATATTCTTCTCTGAAGATAAGCGGACTGGGATAGGAACCTTTAGCCCATCTGATCCAAAATCTCAGGATATAGCTGATTTAACAGGAAGTATTGATTTCTCAACCATTGCAGAATATGGCTCTGAATCAGATCCGAGAGCGTATCGCTTTGACGGGGAATTAAACAAGGCAAACCGTGGGATGATGGAGTTCCAAGAGATGTTAAAATGTGACGAAAAGTTCCTCTGGCATTTATTATCACTAACCCAAGAGGGGAATTTTAAAGCAGGAAGGTTTGCGCTCATTAGTGCAGATGAACTGATAGTTGCTCACACCAATGAAACTGAATACCGCTCCTTTATTTCCAATAAGAAAAATGAAGCTCTTCATTCGAGGATTATTGTAATGCCGATTCCTTACAATTTAAAGGTTTCGCAAGAAGAAAGAATTTATGAAAAAATGATTAATGAGAGTGATGTTTCGGACGTTCACATTGCACCGCATACATTAAAGGTTGCAGCAATGTTCACGATTTTAACCCGCTTGAAGGAGCCTAAAAAAGGGGATATCGATCTTCTGAAAAAAATGCGTCTCTACGACGGGGAGAATGTAGAAGGATTCAATTTGGCCGATGTTGAAGAACTGAAACGCGAGTATCCAGATGAAGGCATGAGCGGCATAGACCCTCGTTATGTCATCAATCGCATATCCTCAACGATTATACGTAAAGAGGTACCAGCCATTAATGCCTTGGATGTATTAAGATCGTTAAAAGACGGACTCGACCAGCATCCATCTATTACAGCTGAACTTCGTGATCGTTATATGAATTATATTTCATTAGCGCGAAAAGAGTATGATAATATTGCGAAAAATGAAGTGCAGAAGGCATTTGTGTACTCTTACGAAGAATCAGCTAAAACATTAATGGATAATTACCTTGATAATGTGGAGGCCTATTGCAATAAAGCAAAACTGCGTGATCCATTAACAGGGGAAGAGATTAATCCAGATGAAAAGCTTATGCGTTCGATTGAAGAGCAGATTGGCATCTCCGAAAATGCTAAAAAGGCCTTTAGGGAGGAAATATTAATCCGGATTTCAGCCTTTGCCCGAAAAGGGAAGCGATTTGATTACAATTCTCATGACAGGCTCAGAGAAGCAATCCAAAAGAAATTATTTGCGGATCTTAAGGACGTTGTTAAGATTACAACTTCCTCCAAGACCCCAGATGAGCAGCAATTGAAGAAGATTAATGATGTTGTCGCTCGTTTAATTGACGAACATGGTTATAATTCGACATCAGCAAATGAATTACTACGTTATGTTGGAAGCTTGTTAAACAGATAATCTGGGTTAAAATAGCACGGACTGGCAGAGAAAAAACTGTCAGTCTCTTTTTTTCCAATAAATAGATTACCCATGTGATAATCTTGTCCAATTAGTAGGCTATCAACCAATTGTCAAAATTATTTGTAAATTATTCGCTGCTTCTGCATAGGATAAAGTAATCCATCATTTAATTGAATTTTTTCATTCGCGTTATTCTATGTATTAGCTAAAAAAATTGTGCAGTATGGAGTAAATTTTTAATTTAATAAGGAGGGGTTTATAGTGACTGTCGATAACCATCAATTTGTGATTTCTAGAGAAGATTGGTCCCTCCACCGTAAAGGCCACGATGACCAGCAGCGCCATCAAGAAAAAGTCCAGGAGGCAATTCGCAACAATCTTCCCGAATTAATTACAGAAGAGAGTATTATAATGTCTAATGGTCGCGATGTGGTAAAAATTCCAATTCGTTCATTAGACGAATACAAAATTCGTTATAATTATGACAAAAACAAACACGTGGGCCAAGGTGACGGTGAGAGTCAAGTCGGTGACGTTGTAGCGCGGGACGGTTCCAGCGGGCAAAAGGCACCAGGCAAGGGTCAAGGTGCAGGGGATCAAGCAGGTGAAGACTATTTTGAAGCAGAAGTATCTTTAATGGAGCTAGAAGAAGCACTATTTAAGCAATTAGAACTGCCAAACCTAAAGAAGAAAGAAGAACAAGAACATCTCGTTGAAAATATTGAGTTCAATGATATCCGGAAAACAGGATTAATGGGGAACATCGATAAAAAACGGACGATGATGTCTGCTTTTAAACGAAATGCGATGAGTGGGAAACCTGCCTTCCATCCAATTTATAAGGATGATTTAAAGTTTAAGACTTGGAATGAAGTCGTAAAACCTGATTCTAAAGCTGTTGTCATTGCAATGATGGATACAAGCGGTTCTATGGGAATATGGGAAAAATATATGGCACGAAGCTTTTTCTTCTGGATGACACGTTTCTTGCGAACAAAATATGAAACGGTTGAAATTGAATTTATTGCACATCATACTGAGGCAAAAGTGGTCACAGAAGAAGACTTCTTCTCGAAAGGTGAAAGCGGTGGGACCATTTGTTCATCCGCCTATCGAAAAGCCTTAGAAATTATTGACGCTAAGTATAATCCACGGAAGTTCAACATCTATCCATTCCACTTTTCTGACGGTGATAATTTAACATCCGATAATGCCCGGTGCGTGAAGTTAGTTGAAGAGTTAATGAAAGTATCGAACATGTTCGGTTACGGAGAAGTAAATCAATATAACCGCCATTCCACATTAATGTCAGCCTATAAAAACATCAAAGACGAACAGTTCCGCTATTATATACTCAAACAAAAAGCAGATGTTTTCCATGCGATGAAAAGCTTTTTCCAAAAAGAAGAATCAAAATTATATGCTTGAAAAAATTGACAGGAGGAAACTCCTGTCAATTTTTTTGTTTCTTTTCAGACTTTACCAAATATAATTTTCCTGAAAAAATCAACACTAAAAAAGCAAGAACATCTTAAAAAGGGGGTATTACCAGTGATAAAAAAACCGGTTGGATTACTGTTAACGGCTATTCTTACAATGGGACTGGCCGCTTGTACTAATAATGACCGAAATGATATAAATGATCGGACCACGAATCGAGTAGGAATGGATACAAATGATCGGGATTATCGAAATTTAAATGTTCGTAATGGCCGGGACAATGGAATTGATCATAACGGGCCACTAACAGAGGATTATTCAAACCGTAACAATAATGAGCCTGATTTAGATACAAATCTGTTCAATGATAAGCGAAAAGTTAAACGAAATAACGATGACATGATTTCCGCATATCAAACAAACTTAAATAGCAGTCAATATCCACATACACAAGCGGTTTTAATTAGGGATGCCAAATATCAGTATATTACCATCGATCCTAGACAAAGAAACTGGTTTCAATTTGGATTTATTCAACCAGGACAAACGAATACAGTACCAGCACCTGCGCAGCAGCAAACCACACGGCAGGCACCAAACCAAGCACCTGCCCAGCAGGCAACGCCTGTACCTAGACAGCAGCAGACACAGGCACCAAGTGGTGCTGCACAAAATCAAAATAATACGGCAACCTCGGGTACCGTTAGTCAGTATGTTCAACAAGTCATTTCTCTTACCAATCAACAAAGAACTAAGAATGGTCTGCCAGCGTTAAAAGCAGATACGCAGCTTAGTGGTGTAGCTCAGAAGAAGGCAGTGGATATGCAGCAAAACCATTACTTTTCACATACCAGTCCGACTTACGGTTCTCCATTTGACATGATGAGAGATTTTGGTGTTACCTATAAGTCTGCAGGTGAAAACATTGCCCAAGGACAACGAACACCACAAGAAGTTGTAACTGCTTGGATGAACAGTGAAGGTCACCGTAAAAATATTTTAAGTGCCAATTTCACCCATATTGGCGTAGGATTTGAGCAAACAGGAAAAAACTGGTCGCAAATGTTTATTGGAAAGTAAGAAAAGCGCAAGTACCTGTTTAGCGTAGAAAGAATAAACCGACAGATTCTAAATTCTGTCGGTTTGTTCATTTTCCGTTGATTGGCAGGGTTGGGAATTCAAAGTGAAAAATAGTTCCTTTGCCAACTTCACTTTCCACCCATATCGATCCATCCATGGCTCTGACAATGCTATAAACCACCATCATGCCTAAGCCAGTGCCATTTTTTCCTTTGGTGGAATAAAACGGTTCCCCGAGCCGGTCTAGCTGCTGGGAATTCATCCCTACTCCTGTATCCTGTACTTTGATGGTTACCTCATCTTGGCTATATTCAGTTGAAACATATAAATATCCACCATGCGGCATTGATTCAATGGCATTTTTCAATACGTTTACAAAGCATTGTCTAAATTTTTGCCCGTCTCCTTTGATATATCCAATGATGGAAAAATCAGTTACGATTTCGACTGAATTTTGGTTGGCTAACGGCTGTAGAATACTGATAATTTGCCGAAGTTCGCTTTTTACATTTAATTCTTCAAGAGATTCAAGTGAGGGTTTTGCGAACGTCAAGTAATCCTGAATGACCTTTTCAGCTGAAAATAACTCTTCCTTAACAATTGCCAGATATTCTTTTCTTTTTTGCCTAGATAAATAATCGTCTTGCAGCAACTGAACAAATCCGCTCGCAGCTGTTAATGGATTTCTAATTTCATGGGAAATGGCAGCTCCCATTTGCTCTACAGCCTTTAATTTTTCCGTTCTAATAAGCTCCTGCTGCATCTCGTTCGTTTTTCGTATAAATTCAACCCCATATGAAATAATCGCAATACCTAAGGAAGGAATGACAAGATATGCAAACCAGGCATCCACAAGATTAAGCGGTTCATCATCAAAGCTCATTCCTAACACTGTCAGGATCCCAAGGATCATTCCCAAACATACGGTACATACTATTCTCCGGGCAGGTGCTTGTTTATAAAACCAAGGGTGTAGCCGCCATAGGATCAATCCAACTGGAATATAAAGCGCCAGCGTTTGCCAAAAGCCAATATTAATCCCATAAAAGCTGCGGATAATAATCATGGCTGCCATTAGAATGGGACCAATACCGACATATAAACCGCCAACAACAAGCGGGATCATTCGTAAATCAAATCTTGCGTATGAAATGGGTGTATAGGAAAATTGGATACATAACCAAATCGTTACTATAAATAAAATTATAAAAGAAGGCTTCGATAGCGAGAATTTTTTGCTTTTTTCAAGATATATTAAACCGAAAAATAGTAAAATTATCATAAGAGAAAGATTGAAGAAAAGGTGTTTCGTGATTTCCATTTTCTCACCATCCATAATGAGCTCATAGGAAAATTTTACATTTTATTTTGGCAAGTTACAACAAAATTCGCAAAATATTTTGATAAAACAAATATTAAAGTTGTTTATATTAAAAAAACTGAAAGGTCAGCTAAAATCCTTCCAGGAAAGTTCGTTGATTGAGATGGTATTTCTGCCTCTTGTTTTAGAAAGATATAGGGATGAATCAGCTGCTTTAATTAATGAATCGGGATGATTTATTTTAGTAGGATACATCGATGCAATCCCAATGCTTAAAGTGACAATATCCGCTATTTCTGAACTTTTATGCGGGACTTTCAGGGACTGAACCGTTTCTTTAATTTGCTGTGCTATTTCTAAACCGTTCTCACCATTACTATATGGCAGAATTAAGGCAAATTCTTCGCCGCCGTACCGGCAAAATGTGCAGTTTGAAGGTTCTGGAAACAAATCGTTAATGGCTTGGGCAATCTTTTGTAAACAAAAATCTCCTTTTAAATGACCATATGTATCATTGTATTTTTTAAAATAATCAATATCAAACATAACCAAAGTAATGGGTGTTTGAAGGTTAAGCGCTTTGGCCCATTCCCTAAGAAGGGTTTCATCAAAATATCGACGATTCGCTATCCCTGTTAACCCATCCATATAAGATAATCGGTTAAGAAGCTCATTTGCTTCTTGGAGTTTTTGCTCAGTCAGTTTTCGGTTCGTAATATTTCTTGAAACAATAATGACCTTCTTCTCACCTTCTTCTTGATAAGGCACACTTTTTAAAGTGGATTCTATCCAAATATAATCACCAAATTTTGAACGGTAACGGTGAGTAGATTCAGCAGAACCTTCTTGTAGAGCCCTTTGAAACATACTATTTGTTCGTTCGACATCGTCTGGATGAATAAAGGTCTCCAATGTTTTTCCTAAAAGCTCAGGATATTCGAAATGAATGACCTCTCTTACAGCAGGGGAGATGTATATATACTCTGCTTGATCATTATGCATGGTAATCATGTCACTTGAATACTCTGCCAGTAAGCGGAACCGTTCTTCGGTTTCTTTTACCTTGAAAAGGCTATGTTTTAATTGGTGTTGAGTCTCATTCGAATCGACGACAAACACAAAAAAATGATAGCCAAACAACCCTCCTGCTAATGAGATGAGATAATGCAGGGATAACACATTTTTCAGGACCGCTGCATCTTCAATGCGTATGATAAAAACAATCGATATAATTAGTAACCCGCATAGATTCATGGTAAAAGCTTTTAATGTACGATGAATGTTTAATTTTGAGATCACACCGCAAACAACTCCAGTCACTAATGCTCCAACAGCAGGTAGGAGAGCGGAATTGTTAAAGCCAAATAAACAAATTCTTCCTATAGAGATTAATGCTGCGGCAATAAGTGCCGGTATGTACCCGCCAAAAGCACCGGCAATAACGATTGCTAAGTGGCGCAAATCTGCATAAATGTCAGGACCTACTTGGAATGAAAACGACATTAAAACATTACCAAGAATGCCAAAACAGATCCCCCAGGAGAGTTTTGTGGAGAATGGTGATGTGGGATATAATGGCTTATCTTTAAATAAAACACCCATAAGAGAAAAAGAAGCAATTAAGAGTGCTGCATTTGAGATGAATTCTTTAAGCATATGGAATCTCCTAAAATGAAATAAACTTGAATGCTTTTGCCACTATAGTTAGATAAATGACAAAGCATTCCAATTATACTATAAAGTTGATATCTATAACTAAACAGTTAGGAAAACAATCTGTGAATAAAAAAAGCCCCCTCAAAAAGGAAGCTATCTTGGTCGTAATTATGCTTGAACCAATTCTTTCACAAATTCTCTGGCTGCCATTCGGGCATGAACTTTGCCTTGTTCAAGAAGTTCAGGTACTTTTTGTGGATTTAAATCAAAACCTTCTGCGACAACTGACCCACTTACCTCAATTCCTAAAAAGCGAAGAGCGATTTTTAAATATCGATCACCCGACTCCAATTCCTCCATTGGTGTCCCGGTATACTGGCCGCCTCTTGTTTGAATATGAATCGCTTTCTTGTTAGATAAAAGACCTTTAGGACCATTGGCAGTATGGGCAAAAGTTTTTCCCGAAATAAATAAATTGTCAATATAAGCTTTGAGAACAGCAGGGGAATTTAAATTCCACATAGGGGAAACAAACACATAATAATCATACGTAATAAACTCATCTGCAAGAGCGTGCATCTTCATTATTTTTTCTCTTTCTGGAGCTGAAAGCTGATCGAGGGTATAACCATAACCGGCCAACTTTCCTCGTGCTGACACCAAATCAGCATCCATTTGCGGAAAATCATAGGCAAACAAATCGATTCTGTTGATTTCTATATCTGGACGTTCCTCAAGAACTGCTTCTAGAAACGCTTCTCCAATTTTAAGCCCTTTTGATTTCTCTAAACCTTTCGGGTTGGCTGTTACATATAGTAATTCTTTCATGCAAGATCACGACCTTTGTAGTTAATATTACTTATCACTTCAATTATAGTAAAAATATCTTTCGGCAAGATTGAACAATTGGTGACGTTCATGAACATTAAGTGAAATGGAGAAGCCAGTGAACTAATGAGCCATTGTAAAATTGGAAAAAAGTAATCAATCAAACGCTTACAAAAATGTGTTGACGCGCATAATTGAGGATGATAAGATAAGGGTACATTAATTAGTTAGTTCATTAAACTAATTAATGGAATCTCGAGATGCAATTATATTTTTTTCGGTTGTTTTGGAAAGGGTTACAAGTCAAAAAATTCAATATTAAAGAATAGTTATTTTGGAGGGGAAAAAAATGGGTCAAGCGATGCGAAAAGTAGAGACAAATCAAACTACTTCATTTAGAAAGTTTGGTATGAAGGATAAAATTGGTTATATGTTTGGTGACTGGGGAAATGATTTCTTCTTTATTCTAGTAGCGTCTTTCTTAATGGTTTTCTATACGGATATTTATCATTTGAATCCGGCTACAGTCGGTGGACTATTCCTAGTCGCACGTTTGTGGGATGCAGTAGCAGACGTTTCTTGGGGACGATTCATTGATACAAGAAAAGCTGGGATAAATGGAAAATTTAAACCATGGATTTTAAGAATGTCATTTCCACTCGTTATTGTCGGTGTGTTAATGTTTGTACACATCCCTGGTATGTCTAATGGATTTTATCTGGCTTACGCCTATGTAACGTATATTTTATGGGGAACTTTGTATAGTACTGTTAATATTCCTTATGGATCAATGGCATCTGTTATCACAGGTGATCCGGTTGAACGGACAACCCTATCAAGCTGGAGAGCAATGGGTGGGAACTTAGCAGGTTTAATCATTAACGTAGTTGGTCCTATGATTTTGTTTGTTAACAATAAAGCAGATGCTAATCACTTCTTACTAGGCGCAATTATTTTTGCTGTACTTGCACTTGCTTGTTATATTGCTTGTTATAAATTATCAATTGAGCGCATTATGATGGATGAAACAACAAAACCAAAGATGAACTTTGGAGTAACAATGAAAGGCCTTGTCAAAAACAGACCGTTAATTTGGTTCCTTATTGCTTCCTTATTGTTTATGGTTTGTTTCATGTTGATTGGTACTGTAAACGTTTACCTATTTAAAGATTACTTTGGTGAAGCGAAAGCATTAAGTATGGTTGGACTTATTCAATCGGTTGCTGTATTTATTGGTATGCCAATGGTAAAACCATTAGTTGCAAAATTCGGTAAAAAAGAAGTGGCTTCAGGTGGTTTATTACTTGCAACTTTAGTATATGCTCTCTTATATTTACTTCCAAATTTAACAGCAACACAATTTATCGGAGTATTATCAATTGCCATGTTTGGTTATGGTATCTTCAACCTTGTTATTTGGGCTTTCGTTACAGACGTAATTGATTATCATGAGTATTTAACTGGTCTCCGTGAAGATGGAACCGTTTACTCCATCTACTCAATGGCACGTAAAATTGGACAAGCTGTTGCTGGAGGCTTAGGTGGTGCTGTGATTGCAGCAGTAGGATATAATGCCACTCTTCAACACCAAACATCTGGAACTCTTCAAGGAATTCACACACTAGCAACTTTAGTACCTGCCATCACATTGGCTATTGTGTTCTTAATTATAGTGTTCTGTTATCCTTTAAACAAAAAACGTACAGCACAGCTTACAGTTGATTTAGCTGAGAAAAGAAAAGGTAGACATTAAGTTTTAGATAAATAATCAGAGAGAAGATAGCTAAGATCCTTTAGCTATCTTTTTTTTGTTTATAAAAAACAATAAATAGGTTTAATAGTAAACGACAACATTCAAATTTTGATAATCTATTAAAAAACGCTTACAAATTTTTATTGACGAAATGTGTCGACAGGTGTATTCTAACAATGTAATTAATTAGTTTAGTAAACTAACTAATAGAAATGTTGATATTCACAAAAAATTTATGGTTTATTTTTGCTGGTTTTGAAAAGGGTTACAGGTTAGACAATTATTTAACTTCTAGAGGGAGAGTGGACACGATGGGGAATAATAGCTCAAAAAAATTGACCTTAAAAGAGAAAGTTTCATATGGATTAGGCGATGTCGGAAATGGATTTATGTTTGACATGGGCCAAATTTATTTGCTTAAGTTTTATACCGATGTGTTAGGGATTTCGGCTTACTGGGGAGGATTAGTATTTTTAATTTCGAAAATTTTTGATGCGTTTGCAGATTCCACTGTTGGAGCCTTTGTAGATAAACGAAAGGTTGGGAAACGAGGTAAGTTCCGGCCGTTCATCTTATTTGGATCAATTCCGCTTGCCGTTATGACGGTCATTTCCTTCATGGCACCGGATTTCTCAGGCACCGGAAAAATTGTTTATGCGTTTATCACCTATATGGCATTTGGGTTATCTTATTCTATTGTTAATATTCCTTATGGTTCACTCGCGGCCTCTATGACACAAGATTCTGTGGACCGTGCATCTCTTGGATCTTTTAGAGCTATTGGCAGCCAGTTTGCAATGCTTATATCTGGAATGGTTGTAATCCCAATTGTTCTCTATTTTCCAAACCAAAAATTAGGATACACTGTGGGAATCGCATCTATGGCATTAGTTGGGGTCATCTTCCACTATATTTGCTACCGCAATACCAATGAGAATGTAATAAGGGAACCTAAAATTGAAAAAGAAAAAGTTCCGATGTCAAAACTATTCAAATTATTGCTTAGTAACAGACCATTAATTGCTCTTTGTTTCGTTTGCTTGTTTATGGTAGCCGCAAGTAACCTGCGTACGGCTGTTCAGTTATATTACTTGCAGTATAATTTAAAGAACACAGGTCTTATGTCATTGCTTTCTTTTACTAGTATTGGAATCGCCGTCATCGGTTCGTTTTTTATTCCAGCACTTGTTAAAAGGTTAGGAAAGAAGAATACATTCATCATGGGTCTTTTAATTGGAATTGTCGCAGATGCCTTGAACTTTCTATTACCAGCAAGTGTACCGGCTTTCCTTGCATTACTTTCAATTGGAAGTTTAGGTCTAAGCTTCGCTATGGGATTACCATGGGTAATGGTTGCAGATGCCGTTGATTATCATGAATGGAAAACAGGACAACGGACGGAAGGGATCGTCTATTCAAGTTACAGCTTTTTCCGTAAATTAGCACAAGCTCTAGCTGGTTTTATTCCTGGTGTTGCCCTTGGCTTAATCGGTTACGTTCCGAATGCAGAGCAAACTGCCGGAACATTACTTGGAATCAAAGGGCTTATGTTCCTTGTTCCAGCCGGATTAAATTTAATAGCAGCTGTTGTTTTAATTGTTGTTTATAATTTAACAGAGGATCTTTATAAAAGAATTATTAATGAACTTAAAAATAAACCAAAAACTAACGATAGTTTAAGCGCTTAATAAAATGATTAAACAGAAAACCCCTTTCCTGCTGTAGCTGGAAGGGGGTTTTATTAAAGTGCTTTTTTTAAAATACGTGCCGAAATGACAATTCTATTGGCATCGTTATCGGTAACGGTATATAAAAAAGGAAAACTGCTAGTAATTGAACTGCACTCATGTTAGACACAAACTCGGCTTCGGACAGCATCATGCCTTTATAGCTTTCCCATGTCCAAAGTTCACTTGGCTTCGGACACTATCATGCCTTTATAGCTTTACAGTGTCCAAAGTTCACACGACTTCGGACACCATCAAGCTTTTTTAGTTTTCCCATGTCCTAAGTTCACACGACTTCGGACACCATCAAGCTTTTTTAGCTTTCTCATGTCCAAAGTTCACTTGGCTTTGGACATCATCATGCCTTTATAGCTTTACGTTGTCCAAAGTTCACACGACTTCAGACACCATCAAGCTTTATTAGCTTTCCCATGTCCGAAGTTCACTTGGCTTCGGACACTATCATGCCTTTATAGCTTTCCGGTGTCCAAAGTACACTTGGCTTCAGACACCAACATGCCTTTTTAGTTTTTCCATGTCCAAAGTTCACTTGGCTTCGGACACAGTCATGCCTTTTTAGTTTTTCCATGTCCAAAGTTCACACGACTTCGGACACCGCTACATCACTTTGGTACTGCCTTGTCTAAAGTTGAGCAGAAATAAAAAAGCTGCCTCTATTATGGTACGGTTCACCATAATGCATCACAAAGATAAATAAAGAAAAGACGTATGCAAATTCATACGTCTTTTCTTGTGTCTTTCTAAGGATTATATCAAATGACGGCGCTTTCATCTTTTACTGTTTTCAAAAGAAAAGGTAAATTTAACATTGGAACCTCGAGAAATTGCTTGATTGCAAGGGCGCAGGCTCCAAGAATGCTTGACTTCCTGCCAATGGATGAGATCCTTAATTCACGGTAATGGCTGATAGATGAGTTCAGATTATCACTTATTTTCTTGAGAGAATCCGGATAAATACTCAGAAGTTTACTATCAAGCACAATTACATCGGGATTATACATGTTAATCATATTATTCAAACCAATGGATAAATAGAAAACAAATTGCTCCATTACATCAAGTACTTCTTCATCGCCTTCATTTATCCAATCTTCGATTTGTTCATAAGTTAAATTCTCAATTTGTCTAATTTCGGACAGATGTCGAAAAATCATTGATTCTGAGGCATATTTTTCCCAGCATCCTTTATTTCCACAATTACACTGTTTACCTCCAGGAACGACAATCATATGACCAATTTCACCTGCATACCCTTCATGTCCTCGGAAAAAATCATTATTCATCATCATGCCAAGACCGATTCCTGAATAGAGGGTTGCGCATAATAAATTGTCTGTTTCATGATGTACAAATACACGCTCTGCAAATGAGCTGAGATTGGCGTTGTTTTCAAGATGAATTGGAATATCGATTTCTCTTTCCAGGTCACTTTTTAAGTCCATCTCATGCCATTTCAAACGTGGAACATAGTGGATGATCTCTTCTTTTGATACCAAACCATGAATCGCAATAACAATACCAACAATCCCATAGCGGCTTTCATTAAAATCAGCTTTGAATTTTTTGATTTGTTCAATAAGCAGCAAAAGAATCTCTTTATAGTCTGTAGTATTTATTTTGACACTATTTGATGAGATTGGACAACCAAGAAGATCTGATATGGTAAATGATATTTCTTCATAATCAAGATCAATTCCAAGTGCATAACCAGCCTGTCCGTTTAAAGAAAGCATAATCGGTTTTCTGCCAACGGTATAGTGCTCAAGATGCGTTTCTATAATGAGCCCTTCTTCTAATAGATCTGCCACTTGGGCAGAGATGGTTGCTCTCGTCAGGTTAGTGGCCTTGGATAAATCTGCTCTTGATATCATTCCTTCTTTAATTATTTCTCTTATAATGAGAGAACGATTAATTTTCTTTATATATGCCGCATCACCGGTAACCATTTATATCCTCCATTTCGGGCATTTGCCTTTATGTATATTTCTATTATATCAGTTATAGGTAACAAATGACTGTTATTATTCAATTAATTCCTAAATAGTTAATTGACTAAACATATTAAACGTGATAAATTATGAATGTAGTTAATTTGTTTATTAAACAAATTAAAGAAGTATGTGAGTAATTATTACTAAGAAAAGATTTATTAGTAATTCTGTAAGGGGTTACAGTGGGCAAGCTAACAATATAAATTTAATTTAAAGGAGAGGACTTTGATTGAAAAGTTTTATGGACCAACACTTCTTATTAAATACAAAGACGGCTGTTAAGCTTTACGAAAATGCTGCAGCTGAGGCGCCTATTTTTGATTTTCATTGTCACTTAGATCCTAAGGAAGTATGGGAAAATAAGTCTTATGAAAATATAACACAAATATGGCTAGGCGGAGACCATTACAAGTGGAGAACGATGCGTATGCACGGCATTGGCGAGCGCTACATTACCGGTGATGCTAGTGACTGGGAAAAGTTTGAAAAGTGGGCAGAAACCGTTCCTCATTTAATTGGCAACCCTGTTTATCATTGGACACACTTAGAATTAAAAATGTTCTTTGGAATTGATAAAGTTTTAAGTCCTGAAACCGCTCGTGAAATTTGGGAAGAATGTAATGAAAAATTACAGAAGCCTGAATTCAGTGCAAGAGGGTTAATTGAGAGATCGAACGTAAAGTTTATCGGAACTACTGACGATCCAATTTCCACTTTAGAATATCATCAATTACTAAAAAATGATGAAACTTTTAATACAATGATTGCTCCAACATTCCGTCCTGATGGTGCACTCTTTATTGAACGTCCAACTTTCAAAAGCTGGATTGAAAAATTGGCGGCTGTTTCAGGCGTGAAGACGGATTCCTTAGATGGATTTTTAGCAGCATTAAAACAACGAGTAGAGTATTTTCATGAAAATGGAGGCCGTGCCTCTGACCATGATATTCAAAAAATGGAATATGTAGAATCAACCAAAGAAGAAGTTGAAGTCATTTTCAATAAACGTGTAAGCGGTGAAGAACTTTCAAATCAAGAATTGGTTGCATATCGCATTTTCCTCTTAAAAGAACTTGGCAAAATGTATGCTGAAAAGCAGTGGGTTATGCAGCTTCATATGGGGGCTATGCGGAATAATAACACAAGAATGAAAGAGCTGCTCGGAACGGATGTAGGATTTGATTCAGTTGGAGAAGCTAATATGGCGGAGGGATTATCTCGTTTCCTTGATTCCCTTGATCAAATAAATGCACTTCCAAGGACTGTTTTATTTAACTTGAACCAAAAAGATAATGTTGTTTTAGCAGGAATGATGGGGAACTTCTATGAAGAGGGTATTCCTGGAAAGGTCCAACTAGGTTCGGGCTGGTGGTTTGTTGACCATATCGATGGTATGGAAAGACAAATGAAGGATTTTGCGAATGTTGGTTTATTAAGCCACTTTATTGGTATGTTAACAGATTCTCGCAGCTTCCTGTCCTATGCACGTCATGATTATTTCCGTAGAATTCTATGTAACATCCTTGGTGATTGGGTTGAAAAGGGCTTAGCGCCAAATGATCTGAAACATATGGAAAAATTGGTTCGGAATATTTGCTATGATAATGCCGAACACTTCTTTTTGGAGCGCTAGGATATAGAAAGGGATGACACGCTTAGGGCCATCCCTAATTAGACTGAAAAACCTGATAATATTTTAAAAAAAGCACTTTTTTATTGTCATTAGGGTAAGAATATGGTTATCTATAAAGAATACAATAATGAAAGAGGGATAGTATGTCAAAACAACAAATTGGTGTAGTTGGATTAGCAGTTATGGGTAAAAACTTGGCACTAAATATTGAAAGCCGTGGCTATTCTGTTGCTGTTTTTAACCGCTCCTATGATAAAACAGAGAGCTTTTTAAAGAACGAAGCCGAAGGAAAGAATTTTGTTGGGGCTAAAACAGTGGAGGAATTTGTGAATTCCTTAGAAAAACCGCGCAAGATTTTACTAATGGTTAAAGCTGGTGCTGGAACTGATGCAACAATCGACTCTTTAAAACCATTCCTAGAGGAAGGAGACATCCTAATCGACGGTGGTAATACATTCTTCCAAGATACAATTAGACGTAACAAAGAATTAGCTAATGCTGGTTTCCATTTTATTGGAACAGGTGTTTCCGGGGGAGAAGAAGGAGCACTTAAAGGACCATCCATTATGCCTGGCGGGAATAAAGAAGCATATGAATTAGTCCAGCCTATTTTAGAAGCGATCTCAGCTAAAGTTGGGGGCGATCCATGTTGTACTTATATTGGACCCAACGGTGCAGGTCATTATGTGAAAATGGTTCATAATGGAATTGAGTATGGAGATATGCAATTAATCTGTGAAGCGTATTTCATTTTGAAAAATATTCTTGGCTTAAGTGCTGAAGAACTTCATAATGTATTTTCTGAATGGAATAAAGGCGAATTAGACAGCTACTTGATCGAAATTACTGCAGATATCTTTACAAAGGTAGACGAAGATACAGGTAAACCAATGGTCGATGTCATCCTAGATACTGCTGGTCAAAAAGGTACTGGTAAGTGGACAAGCCAAAATGCCTTAGATTTAGGTGTACCTCTTCCAATTATCACAGAATCAGTATTCGCTCGCTTTATTTCGGCAATGAAAGAAGAGCGTGTTAAAGCAAGTAAAGTATTAACAGGACCAGAGGTTAAATCATTTGATGGCGGCAAGGAAGAATTAATTGAAGCGGTTCGTAAAGCATTATATATGAGTAAAATTTGCTCGTATGCACAAGGCTTCGCTCAAATGCGTGCTGCATCTGAAGAATATGACTGGAACCTTCGTTATGGAAATATTGCGATGATTTTCCGTGGCGGCTGTATCATCCGTGCTCAATTCTTACAGAAAATCAAAGATGCTTACGACCGTGATTCCGAACTAGCGAATCTTTTATTAGATCCATACTTCAAGGATATTGTAGAGAACTATCAACAGGCGTTACGTCAAGTCATTGCAGTGGCGATTGAGCGTGGTATTCCTGTACCATCATTTGCAAGTGCAATTGCTTACTATGACAGCTACCGTACTGAAACACTTCCAGCAAATCTGTTGCAAGCTCAGCGCGACTATTTTGGTGCTCACACGTATCAACGTGTTGATAAAGAAGGCGTATTCCATACAAATTGGATGGAATAAGGACTTCCTTTGTTAAGTGATTTATAGAGACATACTGGCCCATAAGGGTTGGTTAGTCTCTATTTTTTTACATTTCTTTTTGACTGGAAACTTTTTATAAAAAGCAACCTGAGACAAAAAAGAGGTATATTTGAGCACTTTTAGAGAATGATTTTTACTATGAAGTGCAATAAAATATAAATATGGTTCGTTAACGAATTAGTTGTTAACGCTTACTTTTGAGGGTGTGGAACTAATGGATAAAGTGAGTTCATCTAACTATAGTAAAAAAATTATGGATGAATGGATAACAGCTTTTTATCGGGTACAAGGTTTGGACAACTCATTTACATTTCACTCCCACCAAGAATATGAGATTTATTTTTTTCATTCAGGTGATTGTAAGTACTTAATTAACAATCGAATTTATGAATTACAGCCTGGTGATATTATCTTGTTGGATGGGATGACCTTGCATAAACCAAATCCGGGTACTGGCAGCACCTACACAAGAAGTATGCTTCATTTTTCACCTACTTGGCTTCGTGAATTGTTGGGCATTCTTGGAATTCCTAATTTATTAGATCCCTTTAAAAAACTTAATAATTGCTTATTGCGAACGGGATACGATGAATCAGGACAAATAGTAGATGGAATGATGAAGGAAATAGCAGCTTCGTTGGAACTAATTGATCTAGACTTCCAAAAAACTCATAAGAAAAATGAGCTATTAGAAGCAGAACTGAAACTTGAATTAATTCAAATATTGTTACGAATTTATAAAATGAGCCAAAAGGAATTATCTCAAGTAACAAGTAAAAAAACTGAAAAAGAAGCTCATGCAGAGTCTATTGCTTCCTGGATTAATGACCACTATATGGAAAAGGTAAGTTTGGAACGTATTGCAGGAGAATTAAATCTCAGTAAGTACTATGCCTCACATGTTTTTAAGGAGGTTACTGGTTTTACAGTAATGGAATATGTAATGGGGTGCCGTCTCAACCAGGTGAAGTATCTGTTGGAGATGGAACCGAATCTCACTTTAACAGAGGTCTCGCAATCAGTTGGATTTGAGAGCGTTGCCCATTTTAGCCGGTATTTTAAAGAAAAAATGGGCAAAACACCGTCCCAATATCGTAAGGAAAAACGAAAGTAGAATTCGTGTAAAGAAGGAGGAACAGGGAAAATGGATAATGATTTATTGATTTCCGGTTTTTCGGATGAAATCTCTTCTGATTTTGATACCCAGCTTGAAGTTGTATCAAAATTAGGGATGCGTTATATATCCTTGCGGGGTGTAGATGGGAAAAATATCGGTGATTTTACTGTGGAAGAGATTAAAGAAAGTGTCCAGCCGCGGCTTCAAAGAGCAGGTATTGGTGTTTCTTCAATTGGATCGCCAATCGGTAAGGTATTCATCAATGACGAAGAGGGATTTGCCAAACAAAAGACCATGTTAGATACACTTTGCCAGATTGCTAATTTATTAGAATGTAAATACATCCGTATTTTTAGCTTTTATATTCCAAAGGAAGAAGATGCTGACAAATACAGAGTTGAAGTAATTAGTAAAATAAAAGAGTTTGCAGCAATAGCAAATAAATATGATGTTATTTTATTACACGAAAATGAAAAGGACATTTATGGGGACATTGCTAGACGCTGTCACGAGATATTAAAAGAGGTTGGTTCTGATCATTTTAAAGCAATCTTTGATTTTGCTAACTTTGTTCAGTGTGGCGAGGATGCCCAGGAATGCTACGATCTGTTAAAAGATGAAATAGTCTATATACACATCAAAGATGCTGTCACAACCGATAGTCAAAACGTGGTCTGTGGTACGGGGGAAGGTAAAATACCTGAAATTTTAGCACAAGCTATTCAAAGCGGATACAAGGGCTTCCTAACTCTCGAACCTCATCTTGTTCGTTTTGATTCTTTAAAGGATTTAGAACTTGAAGATGCTGATAAGATTATTAAAGATAACAAAGAACTTGATGGTGCAGGCGGATACAAACTTCAATATGAGTCACTAGTAAACATTCTTGAAAAAATAGAAAGCAGGGAAAAATAAGATGGCAAATGTTAGATTGGGAGTTATTGGCTTAGGAGCACAAGGCGGGTCTTACGCAGGATTTTTAGCAGACGGAAAAGTAAAAAACATGGTACTTGGAGCTATCTGTGATAATGATCCAGCGAAAAAGGAATTGGCAGCAGAAAAGTATCCTGAAGTTCCATTCTATGATAACTATATTGATATGCTTGAAAGCGGTAAAGTGGACGCTGTAGTTACCTGTGTACCACATTACCTTCACCCTGAAATGGGAATTGAAGCACTAAAAAGAGATATCCATGCATTGGTAGAAAAACCAGCAGGTGTATATACCAAACAAGTAAGAGAATTAAATGAATTTGCAGCAACAAAGCCAGAATTAACCTTTGGAATTATGTTTAATCAACGGACAAATCCACTCTATCAAAAGGTGAAAGAGATTATTGACAATGGTGAAATTGGCGAAATTCGCCGTACAAACTGGATCATTACGACTTGGTGGAGACCACAAGGCTATTATGACCAAAGCGCATGGAGAGCAACATGGGGCGGCGAAGGCGGCGGTGTCCTTGTTAATCAGGCACCACACCAAATTGATTTGCTTCAGTGGATCTGTGGTATGCCTAAAAAGGTCTATTCTAATGTTAAATATGGCTACCAAAGAAATATTGCTGTAGAAGATGAAGTAACGACAATCTTAGACTATGGTAATGGCGCAACAGGTGTGTTTATTACATGTACACATGATGTAATGGGTACAGACCGTTTTGAAATTTTAGGTGATAAAGGAAAAATTGTTGTCGATGATAGCAAAAAAATAACGATTAAACGTCTAAAAAAATCTGAATCCGAAATGAGCGCAACCATGAGCTGGGCAGATGTAACAAAAATTTTCATGGGTCAGGGCTTATCTGAAATTTATACAGAAGAGGTAATTGAATTTGAAAGTGTTTGGGGCGGTCAGCATATTGCTGTAATGGAAAACTTTGCAGCGAATATTGTGGAAGGAACTCCATTACTTGCACCTGGCAGTGACGGAATCAATGGTGTTGCTCTCGCAAATGCAATCCACCTATCGAGCTGGTTAGGTAAAGAAGTAGAACTTCCAATTGATGAAGAGCTATACTTCGCTGAGTTGAGTAAGAAAGTGGCAGAGGAAAAAGAGAATCCAATTAAATAAATTATTTTATAATCTATAAATCTAAACGAACTCGGGGAGTCTTGTTTCCTCCTCGAATTTATTTTAAAGGGGAATAGCTAATGCTCAAAATAGCAGTTATAGGACTTGGAGATATCTCAAAAATTCATATTCCAGCTATACAAGCAAACCCTCATGCCGTGTTAACGGCAGTATGTGATCTTGATGAATCATTTAGGAATACCGTACCTGATGTAAACTTCTATACGGACTATCAAGAAATGCTGAACAAAGAATCATTGGATTGTGTACATGTTTGTTTGCCGCACTATCTTCACTATCCAGTAACAAAGTTCTGTGTTGAAAATGGTGTTCATGTTTTTCTGGAAAAACCCTTGTCTTTGAATACAGAAGAGGGTTTGGCTTTAGTAAAGCTAGAGGAAGAGCTGCAGGCTAAAATCTGTATATGCTTTCAAAATCGTTATAATGAGTCCTTTGAATTGCTGCAAGAAATAATTGCAAGCGGTGAATTTGGCAAGATGATTGGAATAAAAGGATTAGTCCCTTGGTTTCGGCCAAAAGAATACTACGATGTGAAACCATGGCGGGGAAAGATGGAGCTTGCCGGCGGTGGAGTGATGATTAACCAGGCTCTGCATACCCTTGATTTAATGCAGCTGCTTGGTGGTGAGATTGATTCAATTAGAGGATCTATCGATCAATTATTAGATTATGGGATTGAGGTTGAAGATACTGCATCTGCTCATATTCACTTTAAAAATGGCGCAAAGGGATTATTTTTTGCGACAAATGCCAATGCAGAAAATTCAAGTGTCGAGCTAGAGGTTTCCTTTGAAAAAGGTAAATTCAACATCAAAGATAGTATCTTAACAAAAATCGATATAGATGGAAAGAAAGAATATTTGATTGAGGATGCCAAGATGCCAGGCACAAAATTCTATTATGGGGCAAGCCATAATAAACTAATCAATCAATTTTATACCGCCATCATAAATAACTCTCAGAATTATGTAAAGGTAAAAGATGCCCTTACATCGATTAAAATGATTGACGCAATCCGCCAATCCTCAGAAGAAAAAAGAATCATAAAAATGGAGGAATTATAACATGCAAACAGCTAAAATTGGCGTTCAAATGTTTAATTTTAAAGAAAAAATCATAGAACTAGGCGCATATGAAACATTAAGAAAGATAAGTGAACTAGGCTATCATTATGTTGAGGTAACTCAAATTCAAATGATTGAAGAAAATGTAGCTGAATTAAGAAGAGCAAGTGTTGATTTTGGAATCAAGATTGCTTCCATTTCAGCTCCACTAGATACCATGCCAGGCATGCCGGGTGAGTCACTGACAAAAGACTTTGATAAAATTGTAAATGATTGCAAAACATTAGATTGTAACTTTATTCGCATTGGTATGATGCCAATCCAATTAATGGGCCATAAAGACCAAGTTATGGAGTATATAAGTAATGCAGAAGCGATGGCAGAAAGACTAGCGGAGCATGGAATTGAATTATATTACCATAACCATCACATTGAATTTGAGAAATATGATGGAAAATCTTTATTGGACATTATGAAAGACAATACTTCTAAACTCGGCTTTGAGTTAGACGTTCACTGGGCTCAACGAGGTGGCGAGAATCCGATTAATGTGATTAATAGATTTGCAGGAAGGGTTTCATTAATCCACTTAAAAGATTATCGAATTGGAAATATGAATGTAAGTGAAGAAGATTTTAAAGATATGTCTAAGTTCATGCAGAAGTTCACAAATATAATCGAGTTTGCGGAACTTGGTCAAGGCAACTTGGACATTAAGGGTATAATAGAAGCTGGTGTCAAGAGTGGTGTACAATATTTCCTAATTGAGCAAGATGATACGTATGGCCGCGATCCATTTGATACGTTAAAGGATTCCGGAGACTATTTAAGAGAGTTAGGTTATGGTGATTGGTTCTAATTAGTAATTGTAAATAGTTTAACAGGGGAGTGTCCGGCATAAACGTGCCGGGCACTTTTTTTTTATTGCTATAGAAAAAGCCTCCAGTGCCGGAGGCCAAAATGAGTGATAGTTATAGAGTTAAACTAAGCTCAGAAACGTCTAAAAACTTTTGAATTCCCATTGCACATGCGCCCATGATACAAGCTTTTTTTCCGAATTCGGATAGTAGCAGCTCAGAATAATGGCTGATTCTAGAAGTGAAATGTGCTTTAAGTTCTTCAATGGCATTCGGTGTTAAACGAAGTAATTCACTATTTACGACTAGAATTTCTGGGTTATAAAGATTAATCAGATTATTTAGCCCAATGGACAGATACATAATAAATTGTTCCATTTCTTTACAAATTGTAGGTTCTTTGTCGTTAAGACCATTCTGGATATCTTCAAAACTTAGATCAAGTTTTTGGAGGTCATGAGAAATTCGGCGTGTAAGACTATTTTCTGAAGCATACTGTTCCCAACAGCCTAAATTACCGCACCTGCAAGGCAAGCCATTGGGCACAATGATCATATGGCCTATTTCACCGGCATATCCATGAAATCCCTTCACTAATTCACCGTTTATCATAAATCCAAGTCCAATCCCGGAATATAAGGTTACGGAGAGTAAATTCTTACTATGATGATGTTTGTAGACCTTTTCCGCAAGTGAACACAAATTTGCATTATTTTCAATGTAGATTTTGATGCCAACTTGACTTTCTAAGTCTTTTTTTAAGGTTTTGTTTTTCCACCCATGTTGAGGAACAAAATAAATGACTTCATCGGTATCGACAATTCCATGAATCCCAATAACGACTCCAATCAGGCCATAATGAGTTTTTTCACATTTGGATTGGTATTCTTTAATCTGCCGGCTTAGTATATCAAGAATGACTTCGTAGGTAGAATCCTGCAGGTCAACTATATCCGTGTGAACGGGACAGCCACTCAAATCTGCCAGTGTAAAGGTAATCATAGTCTTATCCAAATCAATCCCTAAGGCGAAACCGGCATTATTGTTAATGGAGAGCATAATGGGTCTTCTGCCTAAACTCGTGTGTTCTAGCTGTGTTTCGATTATTAATTCATTTTCCAAAAGTTCGGAAACCTGGACAGAAATCGTCGCTTTATTGAGGCCGGTAACTTTAGCAATTTCTGCCCTCGAGATCCCTTTATGCTCAACGATCGTACTCAATATTAACGCTCTGTTCATATTTTTTATAAGTGATGCATCACCAGTGAGCATAAAAAACCTCCTTGTCTTATTAAAAGGGTTTGTAATAACGATAAACTTGTTTATGAAACACTATTCGGAGTGAAGATCAACAGCAATTAAACGGAGCTTTTTATACGAAATATCCGTATTTATTTATTGACGTAAGCACCCCATAATGATATATTATACAGGTAATTAGTTTGTTTGGTAAACAAATTAAATGAAGATTTTAATAATATTTTAAAAAGGTTGATTTGAAAGGGATTACAGGAGAGAATTCTTCCTCTCTGTTAATACATTGAATAGATTCCTAAGTGGTAAACTTAAATTAAACAAAGGAGTGAAATAAATATGGGAATTCTTCAAGAACTCTTAAAAGATATTCCAGTGCCAAAAATGGCCAAAGTAAGGGTGAATTTTGAAAATAATAAGATTGATGACCTCGGATCAGAATTAAAGATCAAATTAAACCAGGTACATATTCAAGAAAAAATACAGCCTGGGATGGAAATTGCCATTGCAGTTGGAAGCAGGGGGCTGGACAGGCTTGTAGAATTAACAGCTGTAACGGTTCAATTCTTAAAGGAACAAGGAGCGAAACCGTTCATTGTTCCAAGTATGGGAAGCCACGGCGGTGCAACAGCCGAGGGACAGCGTGAGGTATTAGCCCATCTAGGCGTAACAGAAGAAACTGTAGGATGTGAAATTCGCTCATCGATGGAGGTGGTTAAAGTTGGGGAATTACCTAACGGTTTACCAATCTATGTTGATAAGTTTGCATCAAAAGCAGATGGAATTGTAGTCATTAATCGTGTAAAACCTCATACAGCGTTCCGAGGTCCAGTCGAAAGCGGCATTATGAAAATGATTAGTATTGGACTAGGGAAGCAAAAAGGGGCAGAAGCATGTCACCAAATGGGTTTTAAATATATGGCTGAGAATGTTCCCGCAATGGCTAAGGTCATTATGGAAAAAACT
Organism: Neobacillus drentensis; assembly: GCF_021560175.1. GTDB lineage: Bacteria > Bacillota > Bacilli > Bacillales > Cytobacillaceae > Neobacillus > Neobacillus drentensis_A. Next base: position 1,156,533 of record NZ_CP091110.1, read on the forward strand.
CCTTTTCTCTTCGGAGTTGCAACAAGTGAGAATGCTTTTGATAAAGTGGCAGTGCTCGAAGTTCTTACCCCTAAAGAAATTGTGGAAAAAGAACCTGCCCTACAACAGCAAGCAAAGGAGCTATTGCCGAAGCTTTTCTTTGATCAGTTGGATGTTCTTCTGATTGATGAGATTGGTAAAAATATTAGCGGGGATGGTATGGACCCCAATATTACCGGGCGTTATCCAACTCCATATGCCTCAGGCGGCCCTGATGTGAACAAGATGGTCGTGCTTGATGTAACGGTCCAATCAGAGGGGAATGCCAATGGTGTAGGAACAGCTGATTTTACTACCCAGCGGCTGGTAGATAAGATGGATAAAGAAGGCACTTATGCAAATGGGTTGACTTCAACCGTTTGTGCACCTACAAAAATTGCTACGACCTTGCCAAACGATAAAATGGCGATTCAGGCAGCGGTTAAAACCTGCAATATCTTAGATTTTACAAAAGTTAAATTAGTAAGGATTAAAAATACATTAGTGCTTAGTGAGATTGAAGTTTCTGAGCCATTGCTTCCTTACATTGCACAGCATCCAAATATGGAGCAAATTTCAGATTTGTATGATTTCCAATTTGATGATAAAGGGAATTTATTTTAAACAAGAGGAGAGATAGATATGGCAAATTTATTTGATTTAACAGGAAAAACAGCAGTAGCAATCGGGGGAAATGGTGTATTAGGTTCAGCCATGGCAAAGGGCTTAGCCGAACATGGAGCAAGAGTGGCCATTGTCGGCCGTAATTTGGAAAAGGCAGAAGCGGTTGTAAAAGAAATTATCGATAATGGCGGCGAGGCAAAGGCATTTCAAGCGGATGTCAGTTCTCGTGACTCCTTAATTAAAGCAGCAGATGAAATTGACCAATGGTCAGGCGGCTGTGATATTCTCTTAAATGCACCTGGAACGAATAGTTCAACCCCATTTCTTGAACTTGAAATGGATGAGTATGATAAAATTATGGAAATTAACCTAAAAGGAATTGTGTTAGCTTGTCAGATCTTTGCGAAAAGGATGATTGAGCAGGATAGAAAGGGAAGTATTATTAATATTTCCTCTGTATCTTCAACCACACCGCTTTCTCGGGTATTTACGTATTCTGTTTCAAAAGCAGGACTTAATAGTGTCACCCAATTTTTAGCTCGTGAGTTTGCACCAAATGGGATTCGCGTAAATGCCATTATTCCTGGGTTTTTCCCTGCCGAGCAAAATCGTAAAATATTAGATGCAGAAAGAATTGAAAATATTATGAGACATACACCAATGAACCGTTTTGGGGAAGCGGAGGAGCTTCAAGGTGCGACAGTATGGCTTGCATCAGATAAAGCTTCAAGCTTTGTGACTGGTGCCTTGATAAGAGTAGATGGCGGATTTGGAAGTATGACCATTTAGTTTTGAATTCACATAAAGTAGCTTTTCTAAAAATATGTTAAAAGAGGACAGAAATTAAAGAAATGGTAAGGGAGTTGGGGAAATGCTAACAGAGAAATATAAAAAATTACAATCCATTCTCCGTGAAATGAAATCAGTTGTTGTTGCATTCTCAGGAGGGGTAGATAGTACGTTTTTGTTAAAAGCTGCGGTTGACACGTTAGGTACAGAACAAGTACTAGCAGTTACAGCAGACTCTGAAAGCTATCCCTCAAGTGAATTGGACGAGGCAAAGAAGTTAGCAGAAGTAATTGGTGCTAAACACCAAGTCATCGAAACATCAGAACTAGCAATCCCGGGATATGCAGAGAATGATAAAAATAGATGCTATTTTTGTAAAAGCAGTCTGTTCGATCACTTAATCCCTGTGATGGATGAAAAGGGATTCCAAAATGTTATTTATGGTGTTATCGCAGACGATATGAATGAATTTCGCCCCGGTATGAAGGCTGCGAAAGAAAAGGGAATCCGGGGTCCGCTTCAAGAGGCGGAATTGTATAAAGAAGAAATTAGAGAACTTTCCAAGGCGTTTAATTTGCCTACCTGGAATAAACCATCCTTAGCCTGCCTCTCATCCAGAATAGCCTATGGGGAGTTTATTACCAAAGAGAAATTAACCAAGGTTGAAAGAGCCGAGGATTATTTAAGATCCCTTAAAATTCACCAAGTACGGGTAAGGACACACCAGGAGATTGCAAGAATAGAGGTAGAACCAAGCGATATGGCGATTATTTTAAATCAGCATGAGCAAATCGTTAAACAACTTCGAGAATTTGGATACAAATACATTACACTAGACTTAGTTGGTTATCAGAGTGGAAGTATGAACAAAGTTCTCTCTAAATAATATTTGCCTAATGTGTTATAAGGAAAAAAGAAAAGGCTTTGGTAGAATCCAAAGCTTTTTCTTTTAAATATGTTATAAATAAAGGAAGATGAATTATGTCAAGTGAATATGTAATGGGGCTTGATATTGGAACAACAAGTGTAAAAGCTTGTGTGTTTACGTTAGAGGGAAAATTAGTAGCCGAAGTAGAGAAAATGAACACTTCCTCATATCCCCATCAAGGCTGGGTGGAGCAAGATCCTATTGAAATTGAACAAGCTTCCATTCAAGCTATAAGAGAAGTAATTGAAAAAGCGGCTATCGAGAAAAATGAGTTAGTTTCCATTGGCTTTTCTGCTGCAATGCATTCACTAGTTTGTATGGATGAAGAAGGAAGCCCAATATCTCCAGCCCTTATTTGGGCGGATGGCAGGAGTTATGAACAAGCTGAAAATATAATGAAAACCCTGGGAGATCAGGTATATTCCCAAACTGGAACTCCGATTCATCCAATGACACCTTTTGTAAAACTAGTCTGGATGAAAGAAACAGAATATGAACCTTATAAAAGAGCCCAATACTTTATGTCCATTAAGGAATACTTACTGCAATGCTGGTTTGGTAAAAGGGTAATCGACTACTCTATGGCATCAGCAACAGGATTATTCAACCCAAAAACACATAAATGGGTACAGGAATTATTAGAACTTGCTGGTATTAAAGAAGACCAGCTTTCCGAAATTGTTCCTCCGACGAAAACCCTAACAGGTATTTATCAAGCAAAGGCTAAAGAAATGGGAATAAACCCGCAGATGCCATTTGTTGTAGGGGCTGCAGACGGCCAATTGGCAAATCTCGGCATTGGAGCTATTTTACCTGGTGAAGTGGCTGTATCTGTAGGAACGAGCGGTGCAATCAGGCAGCTTACAAGAGGAGTAAGGATTGGTGAAAATCAAGAAACTTTCTGTTATTCCTTTACAGAAGATACCTCTATTATTGGTGGTCCAACTAACAATGGCGGGGTAGTTCTGCAATGGCTTAAGGATCTTTTACAAGATGATCGAAGTTTTACAGACTTTTTAGCTGATGCAAAAAAGGTTGGACCAGGGGCAGATGGAATCCTCTTTCTTCCTTATCTAAATGGTGAACGAGCTCCTCTCTGGAATCAACGGGCAAAAGGGAATTTCTATGGAGTTTCCATAACTCATAAAAAAGAGCATTTTATTCGAGCTGTGCTTGAAGGGATTACGTTTAATCTTTATCAAATTGGTAAAGCCCTGGAAAGATTAGCCGGAGAGCCGAAAAAGATTTATGTTAACGGTGGTTTAGCCAGATCTCCATTATGGCTGCAAATGATGGCGGATATTTTTGAAGCAGAGATTTATGTTTCGGAAAGCCACCACAGTGCTGCCTGGGGCGCTGCATGGACAGCCCTTGTCGGGATTCATAAAGTAGAATCTTTTGAAGATATTAAAAAGAATATACCGATGGGAGAAGCGACCTTACCAAATAAAGATACAAGCGAAATTTATAAGGAAATTTATCACAATTATATCGAATTGGCTACAGATATGAAAAAGTATTTTAAATAGGAAATTAAGGGGGAAGCTTATGCTTGAGGAGATATTAAAACAAGTTCAAACAGGAACCCTTAGTATTACAGAGGCGAAAGAAAGATTAGCGACCTTTGAAAATTTAGGCTTTGCTAAAGTGGATCATCACCGAAAGAAACGTCAAGGCTTTGCTGAGGTCATTTATGGAGAAGGAAAAACAGTTGAGCAAATCATCTCAATTGTTCAAGCTTTACGGGCACGGAATAACGAAATCCTTGTCACAAGGGTATCTAAAGAAAAAGCAGAAGCCATCCTGCATACTTGTCCGGAACTTACTTATAATGAAACAGCGCATATTCTTTTTTGGAAAGATGAAACAAGGCCAATAAAAAACAATGAAGGATACATTGCTGTAGTAGCAGCAGGTACCTCTGATTTAAGAGTGGCTGAGGAAGCTGCCGTTACTGCAGAGGTTTTAGGCAGTCCAGTTCATCGCATTTATGATGTTGGGGTTGCAGGAATACATCGTCTTTTGAACCATGCGGAAGAAATTCAACAGGCAACGGTATCTGTTGTAGTGGCTGGAATGGAAGGAGCCCTTCCAAGTGTGGTTGGAGGACTTGTCTCACACCCTGTTATTGCTGTTCCGACTAGCATCGGGTATGGAGCTAATTTTCATGGATTATCTGCCCTTTTAACGATGCTAAATTCTTGCGCCTCGGGAATTAGTGTGGTTAATATTGATAATGGGTTTGGCGGCGGCTATAATGCAGTCTTAATTCATCAACTAGCACAAAAAGGGGAAACCGTAAAAAATGAAGACACTTTACTTTGATTGTTTTTCAGGAATTAGCGGGGATATGGTCATCGGTGCACTAATCAATGCAGGAGCAGACCCGGAACTTTTAGAGGCAGAATTGAAGAAGCTTAAATTAGACGGCGAATATAATTTAAAGTGGAAAAAGATCGTCAAGAATGGGATCACGAGCACTAAGTTTGATGTAATTTTACAAAATACGTCTAGTCAAATTGAGATATCTGCTGAACGAGGTAAAGAGCATACGCATAACCATGTTCATGAAACCCAAGACCATCATCATGAGCACCATGACCATGAACATAGTCACGACCATGGGCATAGTCATGATCATGAGCATAGTCACGATCATGAGCATAGTCACGACCATGAACATAGCCATGATTATGAACATAGTCACGATCATAAACATAGTCACGACCATGGGCATAATCACATTCATGATCATGGCCACCACCACCACCATCATCACGAACACCGTGCCTATAAAGATATTGTAGAGTTAATAGATGCGACTAATTTTGCTAGTCCAGTGAAAGAAACTGCTTTAAGGATATTTAAACGGATTGGTGAAGCGGAAGGGCTTATCCATGGGATTCCTTTAGAAAAGGTTCATTTTCATGAGGTGGGTGCCATTGATTCCATTATTGATATAATAGGCGCAGCGATATTAATTCATCAATTAAATGTTGACTCAATAAAGTCATCCCCTATCCCAGTGGGAACGGGAAGAATCCGTATTGACCATGGAATTTATCCAGTTCCGGCTCCTGCCACACTTGAAATTCTGAAAGGAGTTCCAATTGAACAGTCAGATATAAGGGCAGAGTTAACCACACCCACTGGAGCGGCCATTATAGCGGTACTAGCTGAGGAATTCGGGCCAATCCCTTCAATGAAAATTTCTTCCATTGGCTATGGAGCAGGAACAAAAACCTTTAAAGAGCATCCCAATGTACTTAGAGTAATTATTGGTAATTAAAAAAGGCTGACCCAAAAGGTGGTTGTTGAATAGTTTTTTCACACTCTGTTGATTGGAGCGGAAGGCGGCGAAGACTCCTCGAAAATGCTATCGCATTTCCTTCGTGCGTGGGCGGATTCGAGGATGCAAATTCAAAGTCCTGCGGGAGTACGGGACAGGGGAGACCCCGCAGGCGCTAAAGCGCCGAGGAGGCTCCCCGGCACGCCCGCGGAAAGCGAAGCCGCCTGGAGCGGAAATCAACAGACTAGTTTAATGGATAAAAAAGTGGGTGCCCCCAAAATATACTTTTGGGACACCCACTTTTTTAAGTCCATTTAATCTCTTTTAAAAGTTGCTGCCTGAATAACTGAATGATAAATTCATTGTAAAAGTCATTCCTCACAATCACTTGATAGTTGTTATTCGGATGAATGTAATAATGAATATCTGTTAATACCTTATTATCATCAAAATACTGCCGAACTTTCATAAGATTTTTCTTAAACTCAGAATTCCATAATGTAATGAAAAATTCAATATCGTTACCGTTCGCCGTTTCTTTTAGTTCGATATGCTTTTTGTCATACGTGTACTCGACTCTCATTCCCAATCCCCCTATAGTAAGTATCTTAAATAGATGTAGAAGGTACAAATTACAATTGAAAGAATCATTAACGGAAAAGCGATTAATAGGAACTTCCCAAAGGTAATCTGATGTCCTTCTTTTGCAGCCAGACCAGCTACAATCACGTTGGCACTTGCGCCAATCAATGTACCATTCCCCCCAAGACATGCTCCCAGAGACAGGCTCCACCAGAGTGGTTCCAAATTGTGAATCCCCAGTTCACCCATATCCTTGATCATCGGAATCATCGTGGCGACAAAGGGAATGTTATCGATAAAGGCAGAGGCAATCGCACTAACCCAGAGAATTAAGATCGATGTAGAGGCAACATCTCCGCCGGTCAAATGGACGGAGTAATTGGCTAATAAAGATATGACCCCTGTTTCAATCAAGCCCGAAACAAGTACAAACAACCCAATAAAGAAGAAAATGGTTGTCCACTCCACCTTTGAAAAAGACTTATCCAAATATTCTTCTCCTGTTAATAAAAGTAAGAGAAAGGCGCCTGCTAGGGCCACTGTTGCTGATTCAATATGCAGCAGTTGATGCAGGAAAAATCCTAAAATTGTTAAGAAGAGGGCTGTTAATGACTTAATTAATAGTTTTTTATCGGTGATTTCTTCTTTTTCATCTAGGTCCATTAAATTAGCCTTCAAATCAGTTGATGTTCGGAGCTGCTTCCGATAGAGGAAGGCTAAAATACCGATATTTACAAATAAAATGAAAAAAGATATGGCAGTAAGATTGTTAATAAAGGCCATGAACGTTAGTTCCTTTACAGCACTACCCAGCATGATATTTGGGGGATCGCCAATTAAGGTAGAAGTTCCGCCGATATTAGAGGCGATAATCTCAGTAATTAAAAACGGAATTGGATTAACACGCAATTGTCTTGTGATACTAAATGTCACAGGAACCATTAAGAGAACCGTGGTGACATTATCTAAAAAAGCGGAGCCTAATGCTGTAATCACTCCTAGGGCGAGTAATATCCTCAATGGTTCGCCTTTCACCTTTTTAGCTGCCCAAATGGCGATATATTTGAATAACCCCGTCTCAGTTGTAATAGCAACAATAATCATCATCCCTGTCAACAACCCGAGTGTATTAAAATCAATGTGATGTAAGGCTGTTTCTTGACCAACAATCCCTAAAAGGACCATCATAATTCCACCAGCCATTGCGATAATGGTGCGGTGAATCTTTTCTGTGACGATAAAAGCATAGGTGATTAAAAATACACCTATTGCCATGATTGCTTGTATTGACATGTATGAACCACTTCCCCCTCTGTAGTTTTACATTTATTGAAAAATGCAAAAAGGAGCCTGTTTTGACAGACTCCACCAAAAAATTCAATATATGTATTATATCTTCTATTGTAATAAACTATCCAAGGCATGTAAAGGGAATATATTCTTAGGAATCAGTCAGCCTTGTTTCTTTCCAAATCTCAGTGGTTTTTATAATCCCAACTTCTTAATAAAATCAACAGTCTCCTCATGTTCCTCTTTGACCAGTTTATACAATCCTATATCAGTTTTGACGAGGGACTTTCCATTTTCATCTGCAATGGGTTTTGTGTATGATTTTTGGGCAACTATCTGCCATTTCCCTGATCGATTGCTTAATTCAAGATCAATGATACCAAGGCGGCTCCCAAAGGCTGCAGCCATCACGACAGGTTTTCCGTTAATTTCTCCTGTCTCCAAATTAGTATTTGGCAGCGCTTGATAGACAGGGCCAGGAAAGACGCTGTGTGAATGCCCCGCCAGAACGACATCAATTTCCGGAATTTGCGTTAAATAATAAACGGCATTTTCGGTATCGGCATGATAGGGTTCACTGCTAATCCCTGTGTGGGCAAGGGCGATAATTAAATCAGCTCCCTCTGCCTTGAGAATTGGTACAAACTCCTTAGCCGTTTCAACCATAGGTTTCGCAAACACTTTTCCTTCGAGATTGGCTTTGTCCCACTTCATAATATGCGTAGGCATTAAAGCAATAAGGCCAATTTTTAGTTCGTGTGATCTGCCGCTTTGATCCACTACTTTTCTATTTAGTATCGTATAGGGTTTAAAGTATGGTTGATTTGTCTTTACTGAGAACACATTTGTATTAAGGACAGGCATCCTTGCCCCTTTTAATGCAGTCTTTAAAAAGCCTAATCCGTAATTAAATTCATGATTTCCAATTGCGATTGCATCATATTTTAAATAATTAAATGCCCGGTAGACGGGATGTATTTTTCCTTTATGCATTCCTCTAATTCTAGCCAAATATTCACCGAGTGGATTGCCTTTTAAATGATCTCCATCATCAAATAACAAAGTGTTTTTACTTTCCTTCCGAGCTAGACGGATGAGTGTCGCCGTCTTAACCAATCCAACTCGATTGTCCATTTTTGTTTGATAGTAATCATAATTTATCAAATCTGCATGTAAATCAGTGGTTTCTAATATCCGCAAATTCACCAATGCCTGACTCTCTGTTCTCGGCTCGGCTGCAAGAGTATTAGATGTAAAAATAAAAAATAATATGAGTAAAGCTATCATTCTTTTTTTCAATATGATTACCTCCTACATATCATGGTGTAGAGTAATCTTAGTATGGTATTTTTTTAAAAATTTATCCTCACACAGGGCTTCCATGCATGAAATATTAGGAAGTGGCTGCACTGGGAATAGGAGCCCGTCAACTAGTTAGGCTGGATTTTTTGTTCGATTCCGCTGTCGTTTAAAGTGAGTGCCAAAAAACCACCAATTCCAGTCACCGAACAGTCTCATTAAAGCGGGAACTAGGACCATTCTGACAATTGTTGCATCAATAAAAATGGCCATCGCAATCCCCACACCAAGCTGCTTTACCGGCATAACCCCTGTAAAAGCAAACGCCCCAGTTACGACAATCATGATCGCAGCGGCGGAGGTAATGATTTTACTAGTGAGGGTTAACCCGGATATGGTGGCTAAGGTATTGTCTCCTGTTTGATCGTAAAATTCCTGTATCCTTGAGATCAGGAAGACCTCATAATCCATAGAAAGCCCAAAGACAAGAGTGAAAACAAATACTGGTAAGATTAATGCAATATCAACAGGTTCTATTCCAAAATGTCCCTGCTGGAAAATCCAAACAACCATACCGAAAGTGCAGCCCAAGCTCAACATATTCATTAAGATAGCCTTAAGTGGAATCAATATGGAACGAAAAGCAGCCATTAGAATCATAAGAGTTGATAGGAAAATTAATAAAAGCCCATAAGGTGCCTTTTTATAAATCTCTGCAAAAATCTCTTGTTCAAATTTGATAGGACCGCCAAAAAAGGCTTGAACACCAAGTTCTTTTTGTGACCAATCTTTTACCCAATCCCTCGCTTTTGAAGAATGTTCCCCGGTATTTAAATAAACCTCAACCAGCATTTTATTGTTTCTGATAAAGTAATTCTTTAATGGCGCAAGCTGTGCTGGATCGCCCTTCTTGAGAAACTGATATAGCTGCTCATCATCCCGTATTCCTGTTGCAGTAAAAGGAGAATTAACCGTATTAACGAGCTTATCTTTCTCAAGTGTATGAATGATTGTACTAATTTTTTTGAAATTATTACTCTCCGTAACCGAACCATCTGTTTTTAGAACAATGGTTACTTTTTTCTCATCTTGTTTCTCTTTTGCAATAAATTGCTTTTGAAATGTTTCCAGTGCCAACCGAGAAGGGTAATTGGCAGGCAGGGAATCCGTACCGGGAATGGCCAAAACCATGTGCTTTACTGGTACTAGACCAGCTAAAAGAATAGCGAGTGCGAGGACGGCCATTATAATCGGATGTTTCATCACTAGTTTGGCAAATCTGTGCCAAATGCTATTTTCCTGTTTGATCACACCAATAAAACTTAATTGATTAATACGCTGTCCTAAGAGTGAAAGTAATGCCGGAAGAAAGGTCAAAGCAGAAAGAACAGAAATTAGGACGACCAGCATCCCCCCAAGGGCAACATTTTGAAAAATGTCAATTTTAATAAACCAAAGTCCAGAAAGCCCTATAAATACACAAAGTCCCGAAAAGATAATCGATCGTCCAGCTGTTCTAACAGTTACCACAACAGAGTCTTGAATGGAATTGATTTGCAATTCCTCTTTATAGCGGTTAATGAACAATAAAGCAAAATCAATACTTAGGGCAAGACCTATCATGGGAACAATATTTAGAATAAAGATTGTAAGATCAACACGATAACTAAAAAGATAAACAGTTCCCATCGTGATTAAGATGGAAACCACTCCAATCACAATGGGAAGGGCTGCAGCAACAAGACCCCCGAAAGCAAGGATAAGCACTACTAATGCAATTGGAAGACCAATCATCTCTGCTTTTGCTAAATCCTCTTGGCTGGCGACATTTAAGTCTTGGACAATAATAGGTTCTCCAGTCATGGTGACCTTTAAGCCAGGCTGGTCCTTCAGAATCTTTTTTAATTTCGTGATTTCTGCTCCAAGACTTTCTGCCTCTTTGTCAAAGGTCAGCAATCCATAAGCATAATCGCTTTTAAGCATCCCTTTTCGATCGAACGGAGAGGTAATATCTCTGACGGAGTCGAAGGTATTAAGTCTATTAAATGTATCTTGTATAAACTGATGAAATTCATCAGAACTGATGGTTTTTCCTCTTTCAAAAACAAGGATAATCGAGGATTTGGGCTGCCCAAACCCTTCTTCCAAGAGTTTCCTTGTTTGATTATATTCTCCATTGAATTGAAAGCCATTTCCTCTTAAAACACTAGGCAATTTCTGGGCAAAAAGGCCAAATAGAAGTATGGCTGCTAACCAAAATAGCAATACCCATTTTCGATTTCTATAGATCAAACACCCTAATTTATCCAAAATCTTGGCCTCCTTTACGAAACTATTTCCTTAGGTGTAACATAAGACACTATCCGTGCACTTTTGCTTTCAGTAAATTTTTCCCTAATTTTAGTTGAACATTCACGTGAAAATTATGTTGAGAAAATGTTCAAAATAACTGATACAAATGTAAAAGAACATGTGAAATTTGATCAGTTATTGGTACAATAAAGAAAATCGATAGTGTATAGGTGATACTTTTGGAGCAAGATAAATTAAGCAAAGTGATTGAAGCAGCAAAGTTATATTATTTACTGGATTATAACCAAAATGAGATTGCTAAGATATTGGGGGTTTCCCGCCCGACAGTATCGCGATTGTTACAGCAGGCAAAGAGCGAAGGCATTGTCCAAATTACCATAATGGACCCAACAGAAAATGTTGAAAGTTTAGCTGCTCAACTAGAAAAAAAGTTTCATCTAAAAAAGGCGATTGTCGCCTCTATACCACAATATGAAGACCATATTATCAAAAATTACCTAGGTGAAAAGGCCGCAGCTTATTTGGATAGCATTGTTAAAGAAAACGACATTATTGGGGTTACATGGGGAACAACGCTTTATCATATTGCGATTGAGCTAAAACAAAAGTTTGCAAAAAACGTCAAGGTAGTCCAATTAAAAGGCGGAGTGAGTCATGCGGAAACCAATACGTACGCTTCGGAAATTCTATATCTTTTCGGTAAGGCCTACAATACGACTCCTTTGAATCTTCCCTTACCTGCCATCGTAGATCACGTAGTGGTAAAGCAGGCAATGGAGGCAGACAGGCATATCCGCAGAATTTTGGAATTGGGAAAACAGGCTAACATCGCCATATTTACAATAGGTTCAATTAAGACAGATTCATTATTATTTCAATTAGGATATTTTACAGACAGTGATTTGGACTCACTATATGGCAAGGCAGTTGGTGATATTTGTTCACGATTCTTCGATAAGAATGGCCAAATTTGCAATGAAAGTTTGAATGAAAGAACCCTGGGTGTGAATCTTGATGTGCTAAGCCAGAAAGAATATTCTATTGTTGTAGCTGGAGGGCCTAACAAAATAGAGGGAATCTATGGTGCCTTAACAGGAAAATATGCAAATGTTTTAATTACCGATCAATTTACTGCAAGATTCCTGCTTGATAAATAGGATAAACACTTTTACATTTGTTCATATTATTGTTTACAAATGTTCACTCTCTTTGTTATAGTTAGGTTGTCGTAAAAAAGAATGTAGTCCGAATAACTTAAATTATTAGGGGGAAATTAAAATGACTCAAAATATTGTTAAAATAATTGATCATACATTATTAAAAGCGGATGCAACGCGCGAAGAAATCATTAAAATTATTGATGAGGCAAAAGAGTATTTATTTGCATCGGTTTGTATTAATCCAACTTGGGTTAAAACCGCAGCTGAACTGCTTGCTGATACTCCTGAGGTTAAAGTATGTACGGTAATCGGATTTCCATTAGGAGCATCAACTTCGGATACAAAAGCATTTGAAACCAAAAATGCTATCGAAAATGGTGCGGATGAGGTAGATATGGTTATCAACATAGCTGCACTTAAAGACCAACAAGATGAAGTAGTCGAACAAGATATTCGTGCAGTCGTCGAGGCGGCAAAAGGTAAGGCACTAGTGAAGGTAATTATTGAAACATGCTTACTGACCAATGAAGAAAAGGTCAGAGCTTGTGAGCTTGCTGTAAAAGCAGGGGCTGATTTTGTAAAAACTTCAACAGGATTTTCTACAGGTGGTGCAACCGTCGAAGATATCCGTTTAATGCGTCAAACTGTGGGACCTGATATAGGTGTAAAGGCTTCCGGAGGAGTTAGAAGCCGTGAAGATGCCTTAGCGATGGTAGAGGCGGGGGCTACACGCATTGGCGCAAGTTCGGGTGTTTCGATTGCAAAAGGGGAATTTTCTAATAACAACTATTAATGTGAGGGTAATAGGATGAAAGAAGTCGTAATGGCCTTAATTGCTGGTCTGATTGTAGGAATGTTATTTAGGTTCTTAAAATTACCGTTACCGGCTCCACCTGTATTTTCAGCTGTTGTGGGTGTTTTCGGTGTTTATTTTGGCGGCGTAGTTCTAGATTGGATTTTAAAGGTCATTCGGCATTAATAGGTAGGGAAAAGAATGTTCTTAATCGGTGAGAAGCTATTTCTATGGAATATCTTCTCTTTTTTTATTTATTTAAAGTAGTAAAATGGAGTTAATTTTGAAATTAAGGAATGAAGCGCATGATAAAAAAGATTGGGTTCATCGGGGCCGGAAAAATGGCCCAAGCAATGATTGGTGGAATCTTACAAGCAAATGGAGTTAGTAAGGAGAATATAATGGCCAGTGCTTCTACTGAAAGAACGATACAGGCTATTTCTGAAAAGTATAGGATTCTCGTATCGTTGAACAACAAAGATGTGGCAAGGTTTGCCGACATCCTTATTCTAGCAGTGAAACCTGACCAGCATGCAGGGATTATTGAGGAAATGAAAAATGAAATAAAACAAAGCACCATTATCGTTACAATTGCAGCGGGTATTACCTTAGCGGATATCGAACAGTTATTTGGTTTAGCAGTTAAGACCGTACGGACCATGCCTAATACTCCTTCGTTGGTAGGTGAGGGCATGACCGCACTCTGTGCAAATAGTTATATTAAGGAGGAAGAGCTAGCAGCGGTTGAGCAATTGCTGCAATGCTTTGGTCAAACTGAGCGCCTGGATGAGAAATTAATGGATGCAATACCGTCTATCAGTGGGTCGTCACCGGCCTATGTTTATATGTTAATAGAAGCAATGGCCGATGGCGGAGTACGTCAAGGTATCCCGAGAGATCAAGCCTACCGCCTGGCTGCACAGGCTGTACTGGGAGCAGCTAAAATGGTTCTGGAAACTGACCGGCACCCTGGAGAGTTGAAAGATCAAGTTTGTACACCTGGCGGCGCAACCATAGAGGCAGTGGCAACCCTTGAGAGAGAACAGTTCCGCGGTTCAATCATAGCCGCCATGGAGAGCTGTACAAGTAAGGTGAAAAAATTAGGCTAAATTAGTTTAGGATTCCGTAAAGGGATCCTTCTTTTTTTTAGCATATGTATGTGAATTTGGTACACTTCCGAAAATTTTCGCCTTTTTTCGACTTTTTTTCATGGTATTTCTAATCAATTCATAATACACTCAAGATAATCACAAACTTATCACATATGGTATGTTACGATTGTCATTATTTTCTCATAGAAAATTGGGGTGCAGGCAGTTTATGGACTTAAATAAATATAAAAATTTGCTTATTCAGAAGGTGAAAAATCAACTATCAATGTGGTTTGATAGTAACGAAGCAATCAAACATTCAGAAGTTTATCGATTTCTGCATTCCCTTCATGGAAGTGCAGGAACATTACAATTAGTGGGTCTTCATCAGCTTTCTGGATTTTTACTGAACCAGATTAAGGCAGAAGATGAAAGGTTATGGGATAAAGTAGAACTACAAAAGTTTTTAGAAGAAATCATTAGCCTGACAGATAAATATGAAACGTACTCTGAAAAGGGGTCGATAACACCCAACGAGCGCCGATATGATGAAAAATTACCGCTTATTCAAATCATTGATGATGATATTTCCATGCTTATTCTCCTTAAAGATACCCTCGAGGAAAAGGGATGGATGGTTGCTGCCAATACCGATTCTAAAAAGGCTATTTCACAATATTATGATTTAAATCCTGACTGTGTAATCATTGATATAAACTTACCCGGAATTAATGGTATTGAATTGTTAAAGGATATTGAGCAGCATACACATCAACATTTTGTTCCCACAATCATGATTAGTCTCATGAATGACCGGGAAACAAGAATAAGAGCTTATGAATTAGGTGCTGATGATTTCATTGAAAAACCAATTGATTTAGAAGAATTGACTGTTCGAATATCCCGTCATATAAAGAGAAAAAAATTATTAAATCAACTTGTACTAGTAGACGAACTTACACAGTTATATAATCGAAAGTTTTTATTCGACGTCTATAATCGTTGCCTTAGGGATATTAAGCGAACTAAACAACCCTTCAGTATAGCCATCTTAGACCTTGATCATTTCAAACAAATTAATGATTCCTTTGGGCACGTGAATGGAGACAAAATCCTTGCAGCTTTTGCCTCTTTTTTAAAAGAACATACAAGAAGCTCTGATACCGTTTTTAGATATGGCGGTGAGGAGTTCATCATTATCTTTGAGAATGCCCATCAAATAGAAGTGGCTGAGATTGTTTCAAGATTACTAACCAAATTTTCAACAATCCCCTTCCCTTTAAAGGAGGAGACACATTATGTTACTTTTACAGCCGGTATTTATACGATCCATCATTCTGATGTTTCTATGGAAACAGCTATCATGGCTGCAGATCAAGCCTTATATTCAGCAAAAGCAAACGGCAGGGCACGGGTGGAGAGTGCCAATGAGTCTATGATGGATGTTCCAAAAAGGAAATTATTTGTTTCCATTATTGATGACGACCCAATTATTCGAACGATGTTAATGAGAATTCTAAATGTCATGGATTTTTCTAATTTTGAATTAAACTTAGCGGAATATGGAGATGGAGTACAGTTTTTTCATTCAAATCGACTAGAAGAAAAAGGAGAGCATTTTTTAATAATAGATGGTGTGATGCCGGTAATGGATGGGATTGAAGTTCTTCAAAAGGTACAAAAAATAAAATATAGCCATAATATTCATGTCCTTATGCTGACTGGAAGGAAAAATGAAGCCGATATCGAAAAGGCTTTAGCACTTGGTGCCGATGATTATGTAACAAAGCCCTTTAGCATTAAGGAACTGCAGGCGCGAATACAAAGGTTAATTAAAAGGATGAAATAAATTGTTTACAAATGAGTTACTGTTCCTTTCCATTCTAACTCTCTCCTTACTAGTGCTGCTTGTCATTTTACTAGGATATTTAACGATTAGAAAAACAGTTGAGATTCGAAAGAGAAAAAAAGTAGAACGATACCGTGAGATCTACAATCCCCTTATTTCTTCAAACCTAATAGAAGGTGTGATCTCAAGGAAACTCACACCTGAAACGATTCTTCAGCAAAAGGCTATCGAACAACTGCTGAGCAGGTATACGAAGGTAATTGAGGGAGAAGAGGAAAAAGCCCGTTTAGCGAGACTAGCTTCGATGTATCTATCGAATTATTATCAAAAACAGCTCCAGAGCCACAAGTGGAGTACAAGAATGAATACCCTTTATCATATTGAAGATTTTAATATGATAGACCTCACTGACGATGTCTTCAGGTTATTAAATAGGAAACGGCTTTCACACCAAGAAATTATTTATATCTTAAGAATTCTGGCTTTATTCCAATGTAATCAGCTATTCGATTTGTTAACTACAAAATATCAAGACCTAACCGAATTTGATTACCGCCATGTACTAATTCCTTTAGAGCAAAAGAAATTTGACCAGTATGTGCTTCATTTTCACCATGCTGGCTTGCCGCTTCAAAAAGCAATTATTGATGTGATTGCAAGTAAACGTGAGGTCTCCTATAACCATTTCCTTGAAAAAATCTTCTCAAGCTATTCCGGTGAAATAAGGTTAAGGGCTTTAAAAGCTTTGGCCGAAATTGGTTATGTAAAAGATAGTGCCCCATACTTAGAACTTCTCTATTCAGATAAATGGGAAGAAAGACTAGTAGCAGCCAAATTAATCGGATCACTAAAAGAAGGAAAAGCTATACCGCGATTGATTGAGCTTCTGCATGACCGCACTTGGTGGGTTCGCTCACAGGCTGGGGAGGCCATCAGCCAATTTACTCAGGGAAAAGCCATCTTACAAACTGTATTAGAAACATCAACCGATCCATTTGCAAAAGATATGGCCTGGGAATGGCTGCATAAAGGGGGAGAATAAGCTGGCATTTATACAATGGGGAGATATTGTTACGTCTTTTGCTTGGTTTATTGCATTTTATATGGTAATTGTCATTGTTTTTTATACCGCGATTCTCATAACATCATTTTTTCAGTTACGAAAGGAATATCAGCTTGATCGGATTCAGGCCTATGAAGATTATTTGGATGAAATTTATACCAAACCGGTTTCGATCATCGTTCCTGCCTATAACGAAGAGGCCGGAATTATTCAAAGCGTCCGTTCACTTTTAAGTATAAACTACCCAACCTATGAAGTAATTGTCGTAAACGATGGCTCTAAAGACAGCACCTTGCAGAAAATGATCGATTTTTATGATATGAAGGAAATAAAAAAAGTGGTTAGAATTCAGGTGAATGCTAAACCAATTAAAAAGATATATCAATCATCGATACTTTCTAACCTTTTTCTGATTGACAAGGAAAATGGAGGAAAAGCGGATGCCCTTAATGTCGGTCTAAACTTCTCTCATTATCCGTATTTCTGTTCTTTGGATGGTGATTCTGTTTTAGAGGAAGATGCTTTTTTAAAGGTAATGAAGCCAATTGTGGACTCGAATGAGGAAGTAATTGCTTCTGGCGGCAGTGTGAGGATTGCCAATGGATGTGAAATTCAGAATGGTCATATCCAAAATATTGGCCTATCAGATAAGCCCTTGGTGGTTATGCAAATAATTGAATATTTACGAGCATTTTTAATGGGGAGGATAGGTTTAAGCAGACACAATCTTCTCCTTATTATTTCTGGTGCATTTGGTGTTTTTTCAAAACATTGGGTCATTGAAGCAGGCGGCTATCGAACCGATACCGTAGGTGAAGATATGGAACTTGTTGTACGAATGCACCGCCTCTTAAAAGAAAAGGGACTTAAAAAGAAAATCGTATATGTACCGGATCCTGTTTGTTGGACAGAAGTACCGGAGGACATAACATTTTTGCGGAGGCAGCGGAGACGCTGGCATAGGGGGCTTTTTGAAAGTTTATGGACTCATCGTAAATTAACCTTTAATCCTAAGTACGGGTCCATCGGATTACTTGCATTTCCTTACTTTTGGATTGTAGAATTTTTTGGTCCGATTATTGAACTATCAGGGTATATTTTTATGATTTTATGTTTGCTCCTTGGAGGAACCTACATCGAATTTTCAATTTTATTATTTTTACTTTCTTGTTTGTATGGTTCCATATTTTCGATGGCTGCTGTTCTTTTAGAGGAGTGGAGCTTAACCAAATATCCAAAAGTTACAGATATCTTCAAGCTTTTTTTCTATTCGTTAACAGAAACCATCTGGTACCGGCCAATGACTGTTTTTTGGCGTTGTGAAGGAGTTTGGCAAATCATAAAAGGAGAGACAAGCTGGGGAGAAATGAAAAGAAAAGGTGTATCAAAATGAAAAAGTCAATCTACTTATTTTTCTATGCTATGATTTTTCTAGCATTAGTAACAAGTCCATTTTGGCTATGGAGACTTCAGCCGGAGAAGAATTTGAATGTACTAATTATGGATAAAACAGTACCAAATTCATCTTATCGGGAGCATAAGGGATTGGTTTGGATCTTAAACAATTCTAAGTATTTTAAAAATGGTCAACCTTATTCTGCAGAAAAGGATTATAAGGGGTTTGAGCCAAAAAGTAATCAAGACTATTCGATTGTCCCACTTCCCAAAGATTTAACTAAATATGATGTTTTTTATCTGACAGATCAATACGGTGTCTATAAGAAGGAGTTTTATGGACAGAATTCCAGTGGAAAAAGGTCTGCAAAAATTTATGGCGGTCTAACACTAAGTGAAGTTAATCAATTGAAGAAGACACTTATTCAAT
The DNA here is from genome assembly GCF_021560175.1 of Neobacillus drentensis. Classification (GTDB taxonomy): domain Bacteria; phylum Bacillota; class Bacilli; order Bacillales; family Cytobacillaceae; genus Neobacillus; species Neobacillus drentensis_A. Next base: position 1,175,446 of record NZ_CP091110.1, read on the forward strand.
CAAAACCTAAAACATTAATTGCAGAATTTAATACCTTTGCCAGTCCAACCTCAGATCCTGCAAAAGAGGGAATATCAAACCTATTGAATGTAGAGTGGTCGGGATGGATTGGCAGATATTTTTCAGATTTAAATAACGAAGAGGTACCTGAATGGGTAAAACAGAATTATCAAAAGCAGCATGAAAAATGGACTTTCAGTGGAGAAGGTTTTGTCTTTGTTAGTAAAAGTAATTATGTGGTGGTCATAGGAAAAGAAGATATTAACGATCACGGACTCAAATTTACATTAACAAATAAAGGCCAACAACACTTTTCGGAAAAGATAAATGGTACCTATCAGTATTGGTTTGATATTATTCAAGCCAAAAATAATAATGAGATCTTAGCTAATTATCAGCTGCCTGTTTCAAAAAAGGCTAGTGAAAAGTTAGATGGGTTTGGAATACCGAACAAGTTTCCTGCGGTCATTTATCATCAGAATGCTAGATACTCCTCCTATTATTTTTCTGGTGATTATGCTGATGAAGCAGATGTACCAGGCATTTACCAGACAAAAGGTTTGGATAAATGGAAAAAGACATTCGGTTCAAACCATTCTTTTTATTGGTCAGCATATGTCCCGATGATGAAAGATATCCTGAAAAATGGGATAAAAAAGGTAGAGCCGCAAGAGAAAGTGGCATTAGTTGACAAGAACGGGATTCAGACCAATAGTCAAACAAATGATTCCTATATTCAAATTCAAAAGAATGGAAAGTGGCAGAACCTTTTAATTAAGGGAGTGAATATGGGGATTGGCAAACCAGGCTACTTCCCTGGGGAAACAGCTATTACAAAAGAAGAATATTTTCGATGGTTTCAAGAAATCGGAGCAATGAATGCTAATGCCATTAGGGTTTATACCCTACATCCTCCCCAGTTTTATGACGCTTTTTATGAATATAATCAAATTGCTAAAAAGCCTTTATTCTTATTTCATGGAACGTGGGTAAATGAAGAAAATTTAATCAAAACCCAGGATGCATTCGCAAAAGTAAATGTGGATGATGCGAAATTAGAAATAAAAAATATGGTGGACATTATTCATGGTAATGCTGCTCTTGCCGAACGGCCAGGTCATGCATCGGGTGTGTATAAACATGATATTTCAAAGTTTATAATTGGCACCATTATTGGAACTGAATGGGATCCGGCAATGGTTCAAAATACAAATAAAAAGCATTCCGGTTTGAGCCAATTTAAAGGAAATTATTTTGAAACAGATCATGCCAGTCCTTTTGAAATTTGGCTCGCTGAGTTGATGGATTATGCAGCAAGTTATGAGGCAGCCCAATACAAGTGGCAGCATTCGATGAGCTTTACGAATTGGGTCACTACGGATTTGCTCAAGCATCCATCTGAACCATTGGAAAATGAGGATATGGTGTCGGTAGATCCCACTCATATTAAAGCATCAAACTCCTTTAAAGCTGGCTTATTTGCTTCTTATCATATCTATCCCTACTATCCAGATTTTCTCAATTACGAGAAGAAATATCTAAACTATACCGATGCTAGTGGGAAGAAAAATAATTATGCAGGATATCTAAATGAGCTGCGCTCTGCCCATCATATGCCAGTCTTAGTAGCAGAATTTGGCGTACCTTCTTCAAGAGGCTTAACGCATAAAAATCCTTACGGGATGAATCAGGGATTTCATTCTGAGAAGGAACAAGGACAAATTGATCAACATTTGTTTCAATCAATTGTTTCAGAAAAGTACGCGGGTGGACTTGTGTTTACTTGGCAGGATGAATGGTTTAAGCGGACTTGGAACACAATGGACTTCGATGACCCGGACCGCCGCCCGTATTGGAATAACCAGCAAACAAATGAACAGCATTTTGGCTTGCTTGGATTTGAACCAGGTAAGAAGGAAACAGCCATAATTGTCGATGGAGCGGCAGAAGATTGGGACATAGCAGCTGCAAAAGCAGCCTATCAATCTGACAATAAACAGGATTTAAAGGAAGTACGGTTCGCCTCTGATAGTGGCTATTTGTATTTCTTACTAAAATATAATCAACCCGTTGATTTTAAAAACGAAGGTACCTATCTATTACTCGACACAATTGGGAATCAAGGCCAAACAACCATTCCAATTAACCAACAAGTAAAGATTAATACTGATTATGGAATTGACTTTCTTATTAAGCTGCAGGGTCCAAATAACTCGCGAATATTGGTTGATAGTTATTATGACACGTTCTATTATCAGTATGGAAAACTCTTGAGAATGATTCCTGAAGAGCCATATGCCTCTCAAAAGAATAATGGCATATTTAATCCCATCCGCTTGGCACTAAATAAGCAACAAACGATTCCTTCTACCAAGGTTGTCATTCCATTTCAGGATTACGAAACAGGGGTATTACAGTATGGCAGCGCTAATCCAGCCAGTAAGAATTTCAATTCCTTAACTGACATAAGTATGAGCAGCGATAAAAAGATAATAGAAGGAAGGATTCCTTGGCAGCTTTTAAATGTGAAAGACCCCAGCTTGAAAGAAATAATGGGAGATGTGTGGAAACAAGGATTGTCAGGTAGTGAAAAGGCCAGTGGAATCAGGACAGCAATTGTAACAACTGCGAAAGGCAGTTTAGAACAAACGGTTCCAAAGACGGTGAATGGGCAGCTTCAGCAAAAAGGTTCACTTGTATACAACTGGAATTCATGGGATCAACCACCATTCTATGAACGCTTGAAGACCTCATATGAAATCATGAAAAAAACATTTGGATCTGTTGAGGCAAAATAACTAATTAATTGATTAAATAATAGTAAAGCCACCTGCAAAAGCTGCTGGTGGCTTTACTGTGTGAGTGGCTTTGTGGAAACCGTAACGGTTGTCATTAAGCCTACGCAAATAATCGTAAGAAGAGAATAAAAGAACTTTTCCAGCCCAACGACTTGTATGCCGCTTGTAATGATTAAACCATCAATTAAAAATATAATGATCCCAATATTAATAGAGGTAAATTTGGTAAGCAACTGGGCAAGTAAGTCTGTTCCACCCGTACTTGTTTCATAGCGAAGCATGAGGCCAATCCCAATACCAACAAGCACTCCACCGATTATGGTGCTTGGCAAAATTCCTATTTGTATTTTACCGTTGATAAAGGAAAATACATCAATGCAAAAGGAAGAAATAATTAAACCATGCAGGCTATAGAAAAAATATCGTCTCTCGAAAAACCAAGCTAAGATATATAAGGGAAGACTAAAAAATATAATACTAAGACCTGTGGGCAGACCGTAAAAATAATGAATAATTAGTCCCAAGCCTATAACACCGCCATCTAGTAGATGGTAAGGAATTAGAAACCCATTAATTCCTAGACTTACTAGCAATGAACCAATCAGCATGGCGAATATTTTTTCTTTCACTATTATTCCCACCTCAATACTTGTCCTTATCCATAAAATATGAGAAGAAATGACATTTAGAAGTGCAGAAATGAAAGAAATAAAAAAACCAGAGAAGTCTCTGGTTAAAGTAATTAAAAGAATAAATTTAGAATATAGAAAACAATGGCAGCAATAATGGCTGTAATTGGCAGGGTAATAACCCAAGTAATCAACATCCGTTTAGCCGTATCCCATTTTACACCTTTAAGACGGTGAGAAGCACCAACTCCGAGAATACCAGAAGAAATTACATGCGTAGTACTTACTGGTAGATGAATATAGGTAGCACCAAAGATAATCGCTGCTCCAGTAATATCAGCAGCAACACCATTAACTGGACGTATTTTCATAATTTTTCCGCCGACTGTTTTGATAATCTTCCAGCCGCCAATAGAGGTGCCTAGACCCATTGCAACAGCACAGGAAAGTTGTACCCAAAAAGGGATTCCTGCATCAGGGGAAAGATACTTACTGGATACAAGTGCTAAAGTAATGATCCCCATGGATTTTTGCGCATCATTTGTTCCGTGTGAATAAGATTGTAAAGCAGCTGTTGCGATTTGAATATAACGGAATCTTTTGTTCGTTTTTGCTAAATTTAAATTCTTGAAGGCCACTTTAAATATACTATAGACAATATATCCCACAACAAAGGCAAGAATTGGTGATAAAATCAGTGCTTCAATGATTTTGATAAAACCAGTGTAGTTCAAAGCATTAAATCCTTCTGCTGCAATTGCAGCCCCGGCAATTGACCCAATGATAGCGTGAGAAGAACTGCTAGGAATTCCGTAATACCAAGTCAGTAAGTTCCAAAAGATTGCTGAAATTAGTGCAGCCAAAATAACAACCGATCCATTATGTAAGGTAAACGGATCAACAATATCCTTTGAAACGGTTTTGGCTACGCCCGTAAAAGTTAAGGCACCAACTAAATTCATTACTGCAGCCAACAAAATGGCTTGACGAGGTTTTAAAGCTTTTGTTGAAACGGACGTGGCGATTGCATTTGCTGTATCGTGAAAACCGTTAATAAAATCAAATGCAAGAGCACCAATGACAATTAAGATTGTTAAAATTAGGACAAGACTCATTTTTTTGCTCCTTAAGCATTTTTCATAATAATGGATTCTAGCGTATTAGCTACAGTCTGACAGTAGTCAGCAATATCCTCAAGATCTTCGTAAATCTCCTTATATTGAATAATGCGGATAGGATCTTTCTCGACAGTAAATAAATGCTTGATCGATTGTCTTAAAATATTATCGCATTTTGATTCATAATCCTTAATTTTAATAGCATGTTCTCTAATTTGAGCTAACTTTTTGTTGGATAGTAATTCAACAGCCTTTTGAATCTCGTGAACACTGCCTTGAATGGCGTCGACAAACTTTAACATAAACTCATCTGCATCCGTAATGGAATACATTTCGAATAGGGCAGCACATGCTTCAAGACCATCTAATACATCGTCCATGCTCATTGCAAGCTGGAGGATGTCCTCACGTTCGATGGGAGTTATAAATGCATCGTTTAATTCTTTAATAACTTCATGAACGAAGGTATCACCTTTGGATTCATATTCTTTCATTTTCTCAGAGAAGATTTTCAAATCACTGATATTTTTTAGTTTATATTCAGTGAAAAAATCAACACTTTCATCAAGATTGGTTGAGATATTACTTAATAATGCTGAGAATTTATCTACTTTTTTAGCCATTGATTATACCTCCAATATTTCACCAATAATATGTTTATGGCGCACCTAAATATTTTATCTAAAATTTGTCGAAAAAAGAAAGAATTTACGTTAAATTTACAAAAACTTAACATTAGAATTTTCTGAATACTATTCCGTTTGTCTTAAAGTTTCTTTATAGCCTAGTATTTTTCATTTATGTCTTGTTCATGTATTTTTAGGTGAATTTCAAATTAATTATTTTTAAATGAGTATAAATAAAAAAATGGGGTATTTTATAGGTACAGGCAGTAAACATTCAACTTTTCAAAAGCAGTCAGCTGTCTGAGTAAAAATACAAAAAGTGAAATGAAGAATACTAAAAAGGAGTGTTCTAAATGAGTTTCATTTGGTCATTAATTGTTGGTGGAATTATCGGCTGGTTAGCCGGATTGATTGTCGGGAGAAATATTCCTGGAGGCATTATTGGTAATATCATCGCAGGTTTTATTGGTGCATGGTTAGGAACAGCAGTATTAGGTAACTGGGGTCCAAATGTAGCAGACTTTGCGATTATCCCGGCCATTATAGGTGCGGCAGTATTAGTGCTTCTTTTAAGCTTTATCATGCGTGCTTTTAGAAAAGCCGATTAACAATAAGATGGCAAAGAAAAGGATGTCTCCCAATAGAGACATCCTTTTCTATATTTTATGTACATCAATGCTGTTAAAAATTTCAGGTAAATCTGTAAAGGGGGCATAGCAAAGAATGGTTTCCTTTGTAAATGGATGGGGAAATTCGAGCTTTGCCGCATGGAGAGCCTGCCGATTCGTAAGCGGTTGTCCTCCGTATAAACTATCTCCAATTAAAGGATGACCATAATGACTGAAATGAACTCTGATTTGGTGAGTCCTCCCCGTTTCCAGCCAGCATTTAATGTAAGAAAACTCTTTTTGCTTATTATATTCTAAGACTTGATAGTGAGTAATAGCAGCTTGTCCAGTTGGTGACACCCTGCGTCTAGTTGCATGATGACGATCCCGCCCAATCGGCAGATTCAGGGTACCCTTCCTCTGTTTTAACAGGCCATGAACAGCTGCGATATAGGTTCTTTTGATAAGACGTTTTTCAAGCATTTGATCTAAAATGGCACCTGCTAAAGCATGTTTAGCAAAAAGAATGGCTCCAGATGTATCACGGTCCAGTCGATGCACTTGCCGAACATTTGCTGATTCTCCTTTTGACAGGAGGTAAAAGGCAGCGGCATTCATCAAGGTATCGGTTTCCTTATCAGGGTTATTTGGATGTGTATTCATAAAGGGGGATTTATTGATAATTAAAACATGTTCATCTTCAAATAATATATTTATCTCATGGTAAGATGGGATGACTTGTGACGCTTCTTCCTCAAATAGTTGAAGCTGTATTTTTGCCCCTGCAGGTAGTGGAGTGTTCCAATTGGCCCGATTACCCTCGAGTAAGACTTTATTATCGGTTCGGAATTGATGGGTTAATTTTTTGGGGGCTTGCCATACCTCTCGGAAAAGGTCAGTAATCGTAATCCCTTCCCATTCACTTGGTATAATGATTTGCAGCCATTCACCAGTACGTTTAGTTATAATCATATTGTCTCCTTTGTTAAATTATCCAGCTCCAGGCCATACGCCGCTGACCAGGGCGCTTTCGCTTTTGTTCAAAGATTAAGTATAAGAACTGACTTTGAAGATTGTCTAGCTCCAGCGCCTAGGGGCTCGGGTCATAAGCCAATCCGGTCAAGAAGGCTAAAGAGCAGCCTTCCCGCCGGCTCGTCTTATGCCTGTCGCCCCTTAACAAGGCGCCTCCGCTTTTCTTTCTGTGGTGATAATTACCACCGAAATTCCACTTCGAATTATGTTATTCTTATGATATATATTACGACAGAAATAAGCGATGGCAAAGGTGGGTTAAATAAGTGAAAATAGTTTTTGCCTCGACACCAAGTCAAGAAGAAGAGATTAATGAACTGGTGAGGTACGTTTACTCCAATATTTTTCCTCAGTTTTTTAATGATGAAGAAATTAGTCAATTTGAGGAATTAAAAATCCTCGACACGTCCTTGGATTTTAATACATTAAAAGATGCATTTCAAGTTATGACATGTATTCAGACAATCATCTCCATTCTAGAATCATCACCTTTAGATGAGCAATACGAAATGGTTTTCAACAAAAATGTTGCTACCCTAAATGAATTTGGACTGTTTTTTCCCTTTGATTTTGAACAATTTATTGAAGGTAGAAGTCTAAAAAATTCAATTCTTAGTATCTATACCAAAGCAGATAATGAACTAATTATATAAGCAGTTAATCCCTTAGCCTGTGATTTTTTACAGGCTTTTTTTTAATTCCTTCTCTTTTTGTCATATTTTTGAGGTATTATAATATGAGTAGCTTCCACGTACCCTGCAAAAATTGTCGGTTTTTATCCTGTCATTTTTAGAGGAAAAACAGAGTTAAACTTCGAATTATTGGATGTACTTAAATAGGAGGGATCACATCTATGGAATGGAAAGCAATCGCGAAAAGTTGGCTGGAATATGAAGGGTTAGACAATGAATTAAAAAATGAATTAGAAGCTTTAAAGGGAAATGAAAAACAGTTAGAAGAAATTTTTTATAAGAATCTTGAGTTTGGTACAGGTGGAATGCGCGGGGAAATAGGAGCAGGGACAAATCGCATGAACCTTTATACTGTCCGTAAAGCTTCCGCAGGATTGGCAGCTTACATAGAAGAACATGGTGAAGAAGCGAAAAAACGCGGCGTAGTAATTGCTTATGATTCACGCCATAAATCACCCGAGTTTGCATTGGAGGCTGCTAAGACGCTTGCCTCTAGAGGAATTCAAACATATGTATTTGACGAATTACGCCCTACACCAGAATTATCGTTTGCATTAAGAACGTTAAATGCCTTTTCTGGAATTGTGGTTACAGCGAGCCATAATCCCCCGGAATATAACGGTTATAAAGTTTACGGGTCAGACGGTGGTCAGCTGCCACCTGAAGCTGCCGATATTGTGATTGAAAAGGTAAATGAAATTGAAAATGAATTACTCATCCAAGTCAGCAGTGAGGAAGAATTACGTCAGGCTGGTTTGATCAAAACGATTGGTTCTGAAATTGACCAAGCCTATATTGAAAAATTAAAGACCATATCAGAAAATCCAACTCTTGCTGAAGAGACTGATATTAAAGTCGTATTTACGCCATTACATGGGACAGCCAATAAATTAGTCCGAGCTGGCCTTGCGGCATTAGGTTATAAAAATGTTTCGGTTGTTAAGGAACAAGAACTTCCCGATGCTGAATTTTCAACTGTAAAAAGCCCGAATCCTGAAGAGCATGCTGCCTTTGAATTAGCGATTCGTGATGGAAAGAAGGTCGGAGCTGATATTTTAATTGCAACTGACCCTGATGCGGACCGTCTTGGGATTGCTGTTCTAAATAATGAGGGAGAATATATTGTCTTAACCGGTAATCAAACAGGTGCATTATTAGTAGATTATCTTCTTTCTCAGAAACAAGCGAAAGGAACATTGCCGGAAAATGGTGTGGTTTTAAAGACCATTGTCACATCTGAATTAGGACGGAGAATTGCTTCCGCATTCCATTTAGAAACAGTTGATGTTTTAACGGGATTTAAATTTATTGCAGAAAAGATCAAGGAATATGAAACAACGGGAGAGCATTCTTTCCTATTTGGCTATGAAGAGTCTTACGGCTACTTAATTGGGGACTTTGCACGTGATAAGGATGCCGTTCAAGCTGCCCTGCTTGCTACGGAGGTCTGTGCCTATTATAAAAAACAAGGATTAACCCTATATGAAGGAATGCTTGGTGTTTTTGAAAAATACGGTTTCTATCAAGAGGGACTTCGTTCTTTAACATTGAAAGGAAAAGAAGGGGCAGAGATGATTCAACGCCTGTTAGCCTCATTCCGTAATGAACCATTAACAGACTTAGGAACAGTTAAGACTCTTGCGAGCGAAGATTATTTGACAAGTATCCGGGCAACGAAGGATGGCGAAGAAAAGATTTTATTACCTAAATCCAACGTATTAAAATATATTTTTGAAGATGGATCTTGGGTATGTCTTCGTCCTTCAGGAACTGAGCCTAAAGTTAAATTTTATTTTGGTGTGAATAGTTCCAGTCTTGAAGAAAGCAAACAAAAGCTTCAAACGATTGAGAAGGACTTTATGGCATTAGTAGACAAGAAAGTAAAAATGGTTCAAGCTATTTAAGCCTTAAAAAAGAACTGAATCATACTAAAGAACGGCCTCCATCATTGGAAGCCGTTTTTTTTGGTGGAATTCTTTTTTCCCGGTAGAAAAAATTTTCTCAACAATTTGGTATCCACTCTAGTTTTCAGGAAAGACTATACATCGGTAAGCCATTTTCATCAGGATCCAGTGATTCATTCGCATGGTCAATGTAACGAAGCAGATTATATAATTTTGTTTCAATCACGGTGTAGTCACGTTCAAAATTATAAGCGTGCAGGAATTGTTCAATCTTTTTCGATAAAAATTGGTCTTTTGTCCGAACCATTAAGATCAGCAAATTGTCCCATTCAGATCTGTGCGTATAATATAACGCTCGGTCGTAATCCATCTTATTCATTTTTATTTGCCTCCTCCTTAATTAGGAGTTGACTTTATTTTATGACATTCCTCAAATAACTTTCACAGAAAATGTTGGACACCTATTGTTTACGCTGTTTTCAACATTTACCAGTATAAAATAGTTTTCTAATGAAGAGTGGTGCTTTAATTGTTTAGGATTATTTTTGTGCTTTTCGCTCTATTTACCCTGCCATTTACCTCGGCAGATGCAAAAATTGTCCAAGTGGATAAACCTTACACATATGAACGTCTTCAACAGGATTTAGAAAAAATGACTGATAATTATCGCAGTCATATTGAAATAAAATCAATTGGAACAACCCATTTTGGAAAAGAAATTTGGGGAGTTAAGCTGGGAAGTGGAAAAACTAATATCGTTTTAATAGGTGCCCATCATGGACGAGAATGGCTGACAAGCGCCCTATTGATGAACATGCTTGAGAATTATGCCGAGGCCTATCAGAACGGTAAGAGAATGGGCTTAAGGTCAACAGATATCCTAAATCAAGTTTCGATTTGGTTTATCCCTATGCTAAATCCAGACGGTGTTTACATTCAACAAACTAACCTCAAGTCATTTCCTGCTAATCGTCAAAGACAATTGTTACGAATGAATGAAGGATCAAATAATTTCAAACGATGGAAAGCGAATGGGATGGGCGTGGATTTAAACAGACAATACCCAGCAGGCTGGAAACAGCTTAATCATCAACCCTCAAACCCAAGCTATGCATTTTATAAAGGTAAACGACCTTTAGAAGCTAAGGAAGTGATCGCTTTAACCGAATTTATTAAGGAGATAAAACCCTCGATTGCGGTTGCATATCATACGGCAGGAAGGGAGATTTTTTGGAATTATAAAAATGGAAAAAATCTGGACCGTGATTATAAGATTGCAAAAAGGGTTTCTAGACTAACCAGCTATAAACTAGCGAACCCTGACCCCGAGGCATTCGGCGGGGGATTTACAGATTGGTTTATTACAACTTATCACAAACCAGCACTGACCATAGAAATCAGTTACTTAGTTGGGGATACTAGTCCACCCCTGTCCGTTTTTAAAAAGGAATGGAGAAGGAACAAATATGTCGGTCTGCTTCTTGCAAGGGAGGCAAAAAAGATGGACCAATAATTTTATACGGTTAAAATTCGAGTAAAGTCACAAAAAACAATAAGGCTTGCAATTGTTTTTTGGCCATCTTCCTCATCAATCCCGCCTTTTCTTCATACATTGTGTTAAGAGGAAAAGGGGGAGTGAGGAATGAACATAGAAGATCGGAAGAAGCTTGAAAGAGCCATAAGTGAAATTACTGAAATAGCCACTGGTTTTGGACTGGATTTTTATCCAATGCGCTATGAAATTTGTCCTGCTGAAATTATTTATACATTTGGTGCTTATGGTATGCCAACACGATTTTCTCATTGGAGCTTTGGAAAGCAATTCCACAAAATGAAACTGCACTATGACTTAGGGCTAAGTAAAATTTATGAGCTCGTTATAAACTCAAACCCTTGTTATGCATTCTTGCTTGATTCAAACACACTGATACAAAATAAGTTAATCGTTGCGCACGTGTTGGCTCACTGTGATTTCTTTAAAAACAATGTCCGTTTTCAAAACACCAAGCGGGATATGGTGGAAAGCATGGCTGCTACTGCTGAACGAATCCATAGATATGAGATTCAATATGGGAAAAAGGAAGTCGAAACCTTTTTAGATGCCATCCTGGCTATTGATGAACATATTGATCCTTCGCTTATGCGGCCAAAGCTTTCTTGGTCCATTGGCGATGATGAGGAGGACGAAGAATTAGATCCAATTGCTGTAACGCCTTACGACGATCTCTGGAAATTGGACGAAAAAGATCAAAAGGTAAACAACCAACCGAAGAAAAAGAAATTCCCGCCACGGCCTGAAAAGGATCTTTTGTTATTTATTGAAACTTACTCTAGAGAGCTGGAAGATTGGCAGAGGGATATCTTAACGATGATGCGTGAGGAGATGTTATACTTCTGGCCTCAGCTTGAAACGAAAATCATGAACGAAGGCTGGGCTTCCTTTTGGCATCAACGAATCTTAAGGGAACTGGACTTAACTAGTGGTGAAGCAATTGAATTTGCTAAGTTAAATGCTGGGGTAGTCCAACCATCAAAAACAGGAATAAATCCTTATTATCTCGGTATTAAAATTTTTGAGGATATTGAAGAGCGATATAATAATCCAACAGAGGAAATGAAACGAAGAGGAGTTCAACCTGGCTCAGGCAGGGAAAAGATGTTTGAGGTTCGTGAAGTGGAATCGGATATATCCTTCCTGCGTAATTACTTAAATAAGGACCTTGTTATGAGAGAAGATATGTATCTTTTCCAAAAGCAAGGGAGGGATTACAAAGTCGTTGATAAAGAGTGGGAGCATATTCGGGATCAGCTTGTAAATATGCGGGTTAACGGGGGATTTCCATATATTACTGTTAATGATGGCGACTTCTTGAAAAACGGTGAACTGTACTTAAAGCACTGGTATGAGGGTGTTGAATTAGATGTGAAATACCTCGAAAAAGTACTTCCCTATATTCACCAGCTTTGGGGTAGACCGGTCCATATAGAAACCACGATTGAAGAAAGAAAAATGCTGTTTTCCTATGATGGGAAGGGTGTTCATCGGAAGTACTTATAAAGCAAAGGCAGCTATCGATTGATAGCTGCCCTTTGTTTTATCTATATTACGTCGTTTGATAATTTGTATTTAGATGGAAGCAAGTTCCTTTACCAATGCTTCTTCTACCGGTACATATGGATAATCTAAATCCTTTGCCACTGCTTCATAAGTAATTTCTCCGTTTGCCACATTTACGCCAAGTTTTAAAGCGGCATTTTCTGAAATGGCTTTTAATACCCCTTTATTAGCAATTTGTAATGCGTAGGGAACGGTTACATTTGTCAGGGCAATGGTAGATGTTCTAGGAACCGCACCAGGCATGTTAGCCACTGAATAGTGAACCACACCATGTTTTACAAAAGTAGGGTTATCATGTGTTGTTACATGGTCACTAGTTTCGACAATTCCACCTTGGTCAATCGCAACATCGACAATAACAGAACCTGGCTTCATTGATTTCACCATGTCTTCTGTTACTAGTTTTGGAGCCTTAGCACCTGGGATTAACACAGCTCCAATGAAAAGATCGGCTTCCGCAACCGCCTCTGCGATATTAAATGGATTAGACATGAGCGTTTTAACTTGATTTCCAAAGATATCATCCAGCTGGCGTAAACGGTCCGCACTTAAATCGATGATTGTCACATCTGCACCTAGACCAATGGCCATCTTTGCTGCATTGGTTCCGACAATACCACCGCCGAGAATGGTTACCTTACCACGATTAACACCTGGAACACCAGCTAAAAGGATTCCTTGACCCCCGTTATTCTTTTGTAAAAATTGTGCACCAATTTGTGCAGCCATACGTCCTGCAACTTCACTCATTGGAGTTAACAGCGGCAGGGTGTTATTCACGGAGACTGTTTCATAGGCAATGGCAAGTACACCTTTATCTTTTAGTGCTTGTGCAAGTGCAGGTTCAGCAGCAAGGTGTAAATAAGTAAATAAGATTAATCCTTCGCGGAAATACTGATATTCGCTTTCTAAAGGCTCTTTTACCTTCATTATCATTTCTGATTTTGACCAGACATCTTTACGATCTTCGATAATTTTCGCGCCAGCCTCTAAATATTGTTCATTAGTGAAACCGCTTCCATTTCCAGCGTCCTTTTCGATTAATACCGTATGACCAGCTTTAACTAATGTAACCACACCGGCTGGAGTAAGTGCTACACGACTTTCGTTATTTTTAATCTCTTTAGGTACACCAATAAACATATCTAAATTCCTCCCTAATACTGTAAAATATCCTTGCTATGGGTATAGTATAAGACGTTTTTTGCAAAAATACTTTGTTTAGAAAGGAAAAAATTTTTTATCCTTTTTGGGGATTTTCACAAAATGTTCATATCTATTTGTATTTCAAAAGCTTTAGGTCAAGATACAGAAGCATTTTCTGGTTTGGATCTTTGAGATTCACATCGCCAATTTCAGAGATACGCTTTAGCCGATAATTAAGGGTGTTGGCATGAACATTTAGTTCCTTAGCGGCATCATTTATATTGTTATCTTTATTTAAGAAGACTTCTAGCGTTTCAACTAAATTACTATGATGTTTCTGGTCGTATTCTTGCAGTTTTTTTAATGAATCATTTTCATATGCTTCACTTTGTCTTTTTTCCAAAATGAGTTCAAATAATTGGTAAATCCCCAGCTTGTGATAATTAAAAATATTTTCTGTCTCGAAAGGGAATTTTTCTTTAATTGTTAAAACTCTTAATGTTTCCTGATAGGCTTGGCCGATTTTTTGATAATCTTCATAAATGCTGCTGTAAACAGGGGTGATTCCCTTGAGATCGTACCGCTCGTTCATGGTTAATACAAAAGTTTGAACGAAGCGATTAAATTCCTGATAAGGCTCTTTAATATTATCAGCAGAGAGTAAGATGATTAATTGATTACAGTCAATGGTATAAAGCAGGATTTTCATTAGTTGGCCTGTTTTTAATAAATACGAGATGTTTTGTTCTACTTTATTTGTTATGTTTTCAGGAAATTGAAATACTGCAATGGCAAAGGAAGCTGAGGGTGTAATTTTCAGCGCATGAAATCGTTCATATATTTCCCTTTCACCTTTCAAATGTCCTGTTAGTAGTTTCCAAAAGAATTCCTGCGAATGTTCTTCCTTTTTATTTTTTCTGGTTTGAAGCTGTAAAAGTTTATTTTTCGCCGAATCTGCTGCTTTTTTGAGTAGGTCAAAATCTTTTTCTGTTAAGATCTTGTCAATCTCAATTGCCCAAATAAAGCCTAATACTTCATCCTGTTTCCAAATAGAGATAGCAACTCGATTATGAAGTCCGATCTCATCTATATTTTTAACACGGACTGGTTCACGAGTTTGCAGCAGTGCAGGAATGGTACCTTCTTTCCATAATTGATTGATCACTTTTTCAGGCACTCTTCTTCCAATGATGGTATAGATCCTTGCGGGATCTGTCCGTTCATCATGTGTGCTATAGGCAAGTAGTCGATGGTTTGCATCCTCAATTGTAATCGGGCAATTTAAAACTTGGCTTATCAGATCAACAAATTCTTCTAAACTATCAAAAGCTGCTTTAAATGGATCATGGTGTCTAGTATTCAAAATAATGACCTCCAAAATATCTGTCACGAAAAGATGGTATGCTTTAGTTTAATTCTACAAAAAGTTACGGTAAATTTCTCGTTTTTCTACAAAAAAAGTTTGTTCACAAAAATGTTAAAATAATGTTAGAAAATGTTCAAAAAAAAAATTAAATAAATTTGAAAACGCTAACAATCTGAAAAAGGGAAGATGTGCAGTCGCATTATTTGCGGATAAGTAGTATCATATTTATTCGTAAATTATTTTTATTTAAAGTCATGAACAAGTGGATGCATGGGAAATTGAAGTTTTGATCAGGAGGAGATTCATAGATGAGTAAAGGCACTCAGGACAAAGAACTTCATCGCGGTTTAGAGGAAAGACATATAACGTTAATGTCTCTCGGCGCAGCTATTGGGGTAGGATTATTTCTTGGTTCAGCGTCAGCTATTAAAATGGCGGGACCAGGTATCTTAGTTGGTTACGCATTTAGTGGGTTAATCATGTTTTTCATAATGAGAGCCTTGGGGGAAATGGCCATACAAAAGCCGGTAGCAGGGTCATTTAGTAAATATGCGCGCGATTATTTAGGACCGCTGGCTGGGTACATAACAGGTTGGAATTATTGGTTTTTATGGGTTGTTACCTGTATGGCGGAAATTACAGCCATTGGTATTTATATGGAGTACTGGTTTCCGTCTGTTCCAAGATGGGTTTGGGCGTTGGCGGCACTTGTCATCATGGCTGGAGTAAACTTTCTTGCTGTTAAAGCATATGGGGAATTAGAATTTTGGTTTGCTTTAATTAAGATCGTTACGATCATCGCCATGATTCTCATCGGGGCCGGGATGATTATCTTTGGACTTGGTAATGGTGGAATGGCAACGGGTATCAAGAATCTATGGGAACATGGAGGTTTCTTCCCAAATGGGATAAAAGGTGTGTTATTATCTTTGCAAATGGTTATGTTTGCCTACCTGGGAATTGAAATGATTGGCGTTACAGCAGGAGAAGTGAAAAATCCTCAAAAGTCGCTTGCACGTGCAATTGATACAGTATTTTGGCGGATTCTTCTCTTTTATGTGGGGGCCTTGTTTGTGATTATGGCGATTTATCCATGGGAAGAAATTGGTACAAAAGGCAGTCCGTTTGTGCTTACTTTTGAAAAAATTGGTATCCCAGGGGCAGCGGGAATTATAAACTTTGTTGTTCTAACTGCTGCTCTTTCATCTTGTAATAGTGGTATTTTTAGTACTGCACGGATGCTATTTAACCTTGCAGAGCATGGGGAGGCCCCTAAAAACTTTGGGCAAATTACAAAAAGCGGGGTTCCTGGAATCGCCGTCCTTGCTTCGGCAGCTGCTCTTTTAATTGGTGTGGTCCTTAACTATATTGTTCCTGCAAAGGTCTTTACTTGGGTGACGAGTATTGCTACATTTGGAGCCATTTGGACTTGGGGAGTCATTCTTTTATCACAAATTCGCTATCGTAAAACCCTAGATATGCGGGAAGTAAAGGCTCTTAAATATAAAATGCCGCTATTCCCCTTTACATCTTATCTAGCTCTAGCCTTTTTAGCGTTTGTAATTGGTTTAATGGCTTATAATTCTGATACGAGAATTGCCATAGTTATTGGTCCATTATTTCTTGTCTTCCTAGTGGCTGTTTATTATATAAAAGGCTTCCATAAAAGAGATAATATAAAAACCACCGTAAAAAAACGAATTATATAAAGAGAATGGAGCAGCAAGTCTATGATGGACTTGCTGTTTTTTTGCGGAAATCGGAGACTTACAAAAATTTTAACCACCCAAATCAAATTATTAAATGATCCGGTTCTTTAGACAAAAAGGCTCTTCTCCTCACATGGCAAATGATTCGATTGTTGCTGGAGCACATTTATAACAGCTATTAAAAAACAATTATTAGCCGTCGATTAATCCATTTGATGTCGGGGTTGTCACCATCCAGCCATTTGATACAGAAAAAGAAGTATTAGAAAAAGTAAATGATACCAACTACGGATTATCTGCTACTATTTGGACGACTAACTTGAATAAGGCACATATTTTTGCCGGGAAAATCGAAGCAGGTATTGTGTGGATTAATACATGGTTCCTTCGTGACTTACGCACACCATTTGGCGGCATGAAGCAATCTGGAATCGGCCGTGAAGGAGGACATAATAGTTTCGAATTCTACACCGAAAAAACCAATATCACCGTTAAGCTTTAGGGGGAGGCAAAACATACAAAACCTTTGGGTAGATAAATAAGGATCTTCATTGCTATATGTAAATGTGAGCACGGGGACGTTTCTTCAGTTTCCAGAAACAGATGAAACGCCCCTTTGTTTTATTTTCAATGGACTTTAATTGTAAGAAAAGCTCATTGTATGTGGGGGTTGCGTTTTCCAAGGTTTCGTAACTTCCATAAGTCCGGCAATAAGCTGCAAAATGGTATTGTAAAAAAACTTTGTTATTTTGGGGATAATTCAGTAAACTGAAATGATAGAGTCTAAAATAATGGGGTGAAATTGTGAGTATGAAAGCAAGCGATTTAAGTTTAGATCACTTTATGCGTATTTCGGAAAGAACTGGCATGAAAATGCGGGAACTTCAATTATTGCTTACGAGTGCTGATGCTCAGGGAATGCTTTGTAAAGATCTAATTACAGCCCTAGGAATTGAGCGGGCTAAGAGATTTCAACTCCGATATGGTTATCATTGTGGTGTCCATGAGGCACGTTTGCTAAAAGATTCTGTCCAATGGCAAAGCGACCTTGAATGGTTAATTGCCGGTTCCAAAATGCATCAAATTACGGGGAGAGTGTTTTCCTACCCGGAGAAATTTCGTGTGGATATGGAAAAAGGGATCTTTGATGTGGCTGGATACTGGAACGACTCCTTTGAGGCGACGCAATACTTAAAGTACTTTCCGCTGCATAATGAACCCATTTGTTATTATATGGTCGGTTATGCAAGCGGATACAATACTGAGTGTATGGGGAAAAAGGTTATTTTCAGAGAGACGAAATGCAGGGGTAAAGGTGATGATCACTGCTGCTATGTCGGAAAAACGTTGGAACAATGGGGAGACGAAATCAAAGAAGATCTTCTGTTCTTTGAGGATGATGATATGTCTGCCGAGCTGGATCAGATGTATAGAAAAGTAGAGCAGGAAAAAGAAAAATTAAAGATTGGTTATGCCCTAAGTCGTCATTTAACGCAAGTCATGCTGCAAGGAAAAGGGTTTAAGACCTTTGCGAAGCTTTTAGGAGATAGTCTTAATTGTCCAGTTTTAATAGAAAGTAATAATTTTGAACCCCTTGCGCAGTACGGGGAAATCCCTGGGCTGGTTAATGACATGACTGTTAGAGGCCAGCAAGAGAAGATAGACAAGGTGTTCCGGCGTAAATCAATTTTTAAAAGGGAACCCGAAAATAAACCGATAAAGTTTCTAACAACGGCCATTATGATAAAAGATAAAATACATGGTTATGTAACGATTGCTTCAGTGCAAAGATTTACTGACTTTCATTCTGACCTACTAGAACGAACAGCCACAACAACGGCATTATACATGCAAAACTAACAGGTTGCCTTGGAAACGGAACAACGTTTAAAGGGTGATCTTCTAGAAGAGTTAATTAATAATAAAGAAGCAAAAGCAGAAGATATTCATGCTCGCCTCGCCATCCTTGGATATGATATTAGAGAGCCGCATTATGTAATTCATTTTGAAATGAAAGAGAAAAATAAAGAGAGAGCATCCTCTTTAAATTCTGATTATTTGAAAATATACAATAAATTTACCGATATTTTTAAATTTGTTATTAATAGAAATGGTCCTACCGCACTCATGCTTCCTAAATTAGATACGGTCCAGGCTATCATTTCTAAAAAATATATTGATGCTGAACATATGACCGTCAAAAAGTTCGGTGAAAGGCTACTAAGGGAGCTCGGGGGAAATAATCATAAGGTGTATATCGGGATTAGTGAGGAAACTAGTACCCTATCAGACTTCTATCAAAAAGCAGTAGAAGCAAAGAAAGCTGTCGAATTGGCGAAGGTAAGGTCCTCTGATTCTAAAGTAGTTTTAGCAAGTGAACTGGGACATTTAACATTGTTTTTAAATGCAAGGGCTCCCGAGGAATTGGAAGCGTTTGCTATTGGAAAATTGCAAAGTCTCTTGGATTATGATGAAAAAAAGAATGCGGACCTACTTTTGACACTGTTTTACTATTCTCAAAATGAATTTAATTTACATAAAACAGCGCGAGGTATGACCATTTCTATCAGTGGAATGAGATATCGTCTTCAAAAAATAGAAGATTTACTGAACATTGACCTATCTAATTCAAATGATCGATTTGAAATACAACTTGCACTGCAAATACTTTTATTGTTGGGGAAAATCAATCTATAGGAGAAAAGCACATGGATGAAAAATAAAAGAAAGTGATTTGCATAAAAGGGATAGTCTCTTATTAAAGTATCTGGTATCCGCAAAACACCTATTTAGTAACCATTATGATCAGTTACTAGAAATCGTTCTGCGGTGACAGGTACTTTTTTTTGAGATTTCTTTTTTTACTTTCGGTACTAATAGTACAAAATTTATAGAATATTCAAACCTAACTTGCTGTGGTTAAAGTTTTTTAAATATTCTACTATTATTATAGTGATTATGTGAACTATAGGATTTTTAGTTTTTTGAAAAGGAGAGGAATATAATGCAAATGAGTGATCAAAGAGTCGCAATCGTTACTGGAGCAAATAAAGGGCTCGGGTTAGCTATTGCTGAAAATTTTGTGAATGAAGGAAAAAAAGTCGTTTTCGTGATTAGGAACAAGGAGAACCTTGAACAAACAAAGCAGCGATTTCAACCGGAAGTCGTAGAGGAGCAAATGATGTTCATCCAATTGGATGTATCTAGTATTAACGGTATTAAAGAGGCAGTCAACCAAGTTTTAAACCAATGGGGGAGAATCGATATTCTCGTAAATAATGCAGGAATTCGCTTTGAAACCCCGATAGAAGAAATCAATGAGGAAGAATGGGATCAAGTTTTATCTGTAAATTTAAAAAGCACATTCTTTTTTTCACAAGCTGTCATTCCTGCCATGAAAGAACGAGGGTGGGGACGAATCATTAATTTGTCCTCATTTGGAGGACAGGCTGGTCCATTAACTTCTGGCGCTCATTATTCTGCTTCTAAGGCCGGACAAATTGCCTTGAGTAAATCCTTTGCTAGATCGTTAGCGGCCGATGGCATTACAGTTAATGCCGTTGCGCCAGCGTCTGTTCGCACACCAGAGATGGATAAAATGGATCCGGATAAATTAGCCCAAATGATAGAGACGATTCCACTCAAACGTGTCGGAGAGCCGCAAGAGGTTGCTGACTTAGTTTCCTATTTAGCCTCTGATTCTGGTGGATTTACCACCGGGGCCACGTTTGATATAAATGGCGGCAGGCTTATGAGATAACGCAGCCATACGTTTCATCACTTAGATGAATCGCTTTGTCCTATTATAGAACCACTAATTATTAGATGAAAAATACAAAAGATGTAGGGAGGAAAAAACATGACTGTTGAAATGCAACGTAAAGACCTGCTCAATCAAGTGTTAACTGAAATCCGCACCCGCCGGGACGAATTCGAAGCGAAGCGACACGTGCCTCGGGACATGGTCGAACAACTAAAGCAACTGGGTGTCTATCGTGCTCACTCACCGCGTTGCTTTGGCGGCGATGCCCTCTCGCCTTCTGAGTTTCTCAAACTGATTGAGTCCATCTCCGAAGCTGATGGGTCCGCCGGATGGGTAGCAAGCTTTGGCTCTGCCTCACTCTATCTTGCAGCACTGCCTAAGGATACGCTTGCACGTCTTTACGCAAATGGTCCGGATGTTGCCTTTGCAGGCGGCCTGTTTCCGGTCCAGCCTGCAGAAAAGGTTGAAGGTGGCTGGCTTGTTAACGGTCTCTGGAGGTTCGCAAGTGGCTGTAAGGGTGCAGACATTCTTGGTGTCGGTATTGGCGCCGGAGAAGGTGGCAAACCACTTACCGCTGTGCTAAGACCTGAGGACGTGGAAATCATTGAGAACTGGGAAGTGATCGGGATGCGCGGAACGGGCAGCCATGACTTGCGGGTGAAAGACGCCTTTGTCTCTGACGAATGGACCTTTGTCCGTGGCGGTGTGCCTTCTATTGAAGAACCAATCTACCAATATCCATCTATCGCTTATGCAGCGCAGGTACTTGCAGTGGTCAATCTTGGCATAGCCCGTGCTGCGCTTGATGAAGTGACTCAAATGGCCGGTGGCCGTTCGAGCATTACTGGCGCACCGAAGATGGCTGATCGTGCTTACTTACGAATTTCTTTAGCAAAGGCAGAAGCATCACTAAGATCAGCCCGTGCTTTCTTCTATGAGACCACTGATTCCGTTTGGACTTCGATCCTAAGGGGTGACGGTGTTTCTCCTGAACAAACAAGTATGCTGCGCCTGGCGGCCACTCAAGCTGCCCGTGAAGGCGCAAGCGCTGTGCAGTCAGCCTACCTGCTTTCGGGAACCGCCGCGATCTACGACGGGCACCCAATGCAGCGTTATCTGCGCGACGCGATGGTCGTGACACAGCACGCATTCCTCAATGAAAGCATGTACGAAGGAGCCGGCTCGGTATTCCTGGGTGTGCCGCCAATGCGTGGTTACATCTGATCCTGCTAATCAGCACTGGAGCCCTGATGTCCATTCTGCATAGAACAGCATGTTTTCAAAATTATAGAAACGAGGTGTTTAAAGTAAAATGGAGCGAAATTTAAGCGTTGTGAAAGAACCATTATATTTCAATCTTCCTGATAAAAATTTCTTTGATCTATGTAATGACCGTTATGGGATCAACAGGGGTGTCTATAATGTGATCGATCATTGGTTCTTTCTCAATGGATTTCAAGATATTAAATCAAGAAGGGGTACCATTCTTAAATTTTTAACTTTTTTGCATAAACATCAAATTAAAAAGTTTGGTAAAGGCGGAGTTAAAAATAGTCTGGAATTATTTTTGGCAAATCGAAGGGAAAAAGAGGTAGGTTGACTCTTGGGAAAAATTAATCTATAGGAGGAAAGTACATGGATCCGCGTCAATTTAGAAACACACTTGGACATTTTGCAACTGGGGTAACGGTTATTACAACTAAGAATGAAGAAGAATTAATTGGTTTAACAGCCAATGCATTCTCATCGCTTTCATTAGACCCGCCGTTAATCCTAGTTTGTATTGATAAAAAGGCTGGTAGTTTATCGGCTTTTAAACAGGGGCATTCCTTTGTCGTTAACATTCTTCAGGAAGGACAGGAAGAAGAATGCTGGAGATTCGCAAAAAGATCAGAAGATAAGTTTGCGAATTCAAGTTATACCTTATCAAGTCATGGCATTCCTGTTTTAAATGATAATCTTGCTACGCTTGAATGCACCGTAGCGGAACTGCTTGAAGGAGGAGACCACATTATTGTAACAGGAAAGGTCGAAGCCGTTTCCTATGATGAAGAAAAGAGTCCGCTGTTATTTTTCCGTGGAAAGATTGGCCAAATGAAAAAGGAAGAACAAGTAATCAAATAGAAGGAGGAATATAAATGGGAGAGATTAAGCACGGAGCACCTCAAGTGCCAAGCCCGCTTCGAGTATTCATTACATTTGAATCAACTGGCTGGTTTGATACGACACAACAACAAAAGGAAAAAGAACTTTTACCACAGTTGAAAACTGTTTTAGAAGAGTGGGGAAGCAATGGCTCGGAGTTACTTGGAACCTTCGATCGTGATATTTTAACAGCGGGTCATTCGGGCCCGACATTTTGGCACGCATGCTTTTTATACAATGTGCCTGATTTGCAAACGGTTGCAGATATGACTCATTCTTTCCGAGCAACAGGCCTTGACCGCTATTTTCGACTAGAAGCATCCATTGGACGACCATTTTTCTTGCTGGAACAATAAATAAATATAGAAAAGAAAACGAAGAGAAAAAGTCTTGTTTCTCTTCGTTTATATACGAAAAGAGGGGGCAGTCATGAAAGAGATTGCCCCCTCCTTATCTTTCTTAATCTAAATGAATCGATGTGAGTTTGCCAAATGCTAGATAGATGTCTAAGGCCATTTGGACTTCACGGCGGGTATTAGAATTCATCATATCTATGTTAAATCGCTCTTTTAAACTAGCAAGGCGGTAACGCATTCCGCCAATTGAAAAATTCATGCAACGTGCTGTTTTATGCAAATTACATTCATTATTCAAATAAAAATAAAGAGTTTTTAATAGTTCCGCTGATTTCTCAACATCATAAGCATAAATCGCACCTAGAATTTGATCTGCATAGTTCTCCAATTCTTTTGGATTTCGTGCATCTAATAAAATGGAAATATGTCCAATGGATGAAAATAAAATGACTTGTTGTTTCTGATTATTAAATTGAGTAATTTCCAACGCTTTTTTAGCTTGTTTATACCCTTCATTAATTTCAGTAATTTGGGTGCAAATGTTACTTATTCCGATTAATAATTGGGAAGAAGGAAACTTTTTCTTAACCTCTTTCAAAACGATATCTCCAAATTTTTTAGGATTCCAATTATGTGAAGATAAAAATTCTTCGGAGATTAGTGCCTGAATTTGTTCAAACGAATTGGAAACGAGCATATTTTCTTTTGCAATAGCGGTATATTTTCTCAGGATATTAGTAATAAAATCTTTTTCTGCATCTAAAGATTCGGTTTGTTGATAGTCTTGATTTTGTAAGCGGAAAATAAACAAATAATGAGGTTTATTAAGATTATATCCTAAAAAGGTTAGTTTTTTCATAATGTTAGAATCTAGTTTATTCTGAAGAATGATTTCGTCTAGTAATTCCCCTTTCATTCGTTGTTCTGTATCAATCGCTGTTTTTTCATTTAAGATATGGAGAGCGCAAATATTTGCTGCCCGTTCTATTAAAGAGGATTCAAGTTCTTCAATTTCCTTCGATTTTTTAATTATTGATATATATCCATAAACATCGTTTTGGACAATAATTGGGGTAATTAACGGATAATGTAAAAGACCATGTTCTTCTAAAGAATTTAGCTGAATGGTTATTCGATTCGTAATCATTTCATTGATTTTTTTTCTGTCAGAGGCGTTAAATATATGCTGATTTTCAACCATGTCTTTTAGAGAATAGTCGACCGCTTGTCCATATTCTGTAATCGTTTCAAAATGCTTATTGGATATAACAATGCCGTAGCCAAGGCTTCGTCCAAGTGTTTGAGCAATCGAATCTAGCCCTTTTCCTTGTAAGACAATTTGAGTTAATTGGTTACTTATCAAATTCCCGCGTTTAAGAATTTCACTTTGCCTTTCAATTCGTTTATAAGCCCGGTCTAACTCATCTCCAATATCTTCTCGTGCGTAATCAACCTCTTCGGGAGAAATTTCGTCTCCCCATAAATCCAGTGTCTTTCCTACGAAATGACAATGCGGATCACCCTTACCGATACATTCAACTTCTTTAAAAACAACTTTTTTGCCTAAAGAAGTACTGCAATAACCGCTAGCATACCCTTCTAAAAAATAGCAAACTGGCTCAGAATGAACAGGAAAATGTTGTAAGTATTGTTTGGCTTCATAAGAATTATGCCAGAAACCTTCTACATCAAATTCTTTTGTTTCTGGATTAATATTGGCCTTTATGGGAACGGATGTGGAACGGCCTGATAAACCATGCATGGTAACACCGCCCATGATCCATTCCTTCGTATTTTCCCAATTAAACATATTTTTTAACATCATGGCCTCATGTTTCCCACACTGATATCCATAACGTAATAAAAAATGTTTTGCTCGTTCTATTCCGAGTGCCAAAACTAAATCCTTGATTAAGGCTCCCCAAGCATCTGCACTAGAAATAAACATTCTTTGAGACTGTAGAAAGTTATTCTTCTTGGTATCAACGCCAAATAAATCGCTTAAGGTAATAGTGTTTGCTTTTTTTGTAGACATTGGAAACCTCCCCGTATAAAAAAACAAAACTAGTATAACAAATGAATTAAATCACCTCATTATTATACAACACATTAATACAGAATAATTGAAATTTTCCTACTACAGTATATAAGCAAAGGATTTTTGGCATTGAACATATATGATGAACTTACATTAAAACTTATTGAAATGGTAGGTACTGGATGATTCGGTTGTAAAAAATCAATTTTTCCAACCTGAAAATAAATTGTATTCTTTTCATTTTATTAATAGTATGTACGTGAGAAATGAATCTTCTAAATATTTTAAAAGTTAAAAAGCATGAAGCTTTTGTTGCAGGAAAAGTGTTGAAAATAAAGGTGTTCAAAATACGAAATATCTTGGGGGGAAGAAAATGTATAAGACGCTGCAAAAAAGTGTGTTAAAAAATAGGATTGTAAAAAACTTTGATGGATACAACTCTTTTCAATACTTAATTCCAGGAAAACATTACAAACCTTTCGGATTGCCGCAGTCAGAAAAATATCGACAGACAGAAGAGATAAAACTAAGAGAAGATCAAGAAAGGATTTTTGAAACGTTATTGAAATACTACCCAATTGTGTCCCTTAGAGATCATGGTTTTGTAGTTCCTAAGAACCAAGAAGATATTATTCCGTATTGTCGTCAACTCCATACAGTGTATGATTACGAAGGATTAGCCATATCGGGAATAGATGTACTATTCGAAAACTTCATGGATGGAATCTCTATTTTGACATCATCAAATGGATTAAAGTGGGATGACGTGATTTTAACATTAGGCATTAGATATTGTGATATTACTAAACAAAATACTGCATATATTGCTAAAAATTATCATGATTTAACTGAGGCAAAAAAGACAAAGCGAATCGCGATTCTGCCCGCATTGGAAGCAGCAAGTATTTTAGAGAATGAAGTGGACCGTGTAGATGTTTTATATGGATTAGGGGTTCGCTGCATGGGCATTACCTATAATGAAGCAAATACATTAGGATCAGGTCTAATCGAAAAAAATGACAGCGGATTAACTAAATTTGGTTCCAAAGTAGTGGAAAGAATGAATGTGCTGGGAATGGTAATTGATATCTCTCATTGTGGCGATCAGACAAGCCTGGATGTTATTGAAGCAAGTCGAGCCCCTGTCTTTATTACACATGCGGGTGCGCGTGCAATCTGGAACTCTCCAAGAATGAAATCTGATGAGGTATTAAAGACCTGTGCATCTAAAGGCGGAATAATCGGCGTCTGTGCAGCGCCCAATACTACGCTGTCATCTAAAAATCCTAATGAGCATAGCATTGAGTCCGTTATGGAACATTTAGAATACCTAATTGATCTTGTAGGAATTGACCATGTTGGACTTGGGCCCGATACATTTTTTGGAGATCATGTCGGGCTGCAACACGCATTTGACGACATGTTGTCCCTTAGTGAATCACATGGAGAAAGTTTTGAAGAATCTCCATATGTTAAAGGTTTAGAAAATCCGACAGAAGCAATGAAAAATATGATCAAATGGATGATTAAACATAACTATAAAATTCAAGATATTCAAAAAATTATTGGCGGAAATGCATTGCGGGTTTTAAGAGAAATTTTAAACTAAAGGGTATCAAGTACGAAGATGGGAATAGTCCCGTTTTTAAACAGGAATGATGGTTCCAATTGTCATTTTCGGGGAATGTATGTAATCCTTTCAATCCTAGTAATCTTAATATTATTTGGTATTATTTGCTTCACGGAAAAGATGAATCTTTAATAAATTACTTGAACATCTCTGTTTGGTGGAGATGTTTTTTTTATCAAAAGATTTTAAGGATTTAACCTTTAATATTGAGTGATGATGCCATACTGTACGAATCGGTTGTAATATTGAAAATTTTAGACCTAAACTTAAGTTGTTTTGGTATGCCGAGATTTATTAATATGTCAGTAGTGGAAATTAGAATTTTTGAAAGATTCACAAATAGGGGGATTTTTGCATGTTATCAAAAGAAGATAATCATTTATTAACACGCACGGGACCAGGTACACCAATGGGTGAATTATTTCGTCGATATTGGCTTCCTGCACTAAAGTCAGATGAATTAAAAAGTGATGGTAAACCACAACGGGTCAAACTGCTTGGCGAGGAGCTAATTGCTTTTCGGGATACTGAAGGAACTGTTGGGCTAATTGAAGAAAGTTGTCCTCATCGCGGAACTTCACTTTACTATGGGATTAATGAAGGATGTGGAATCCGCTGTATGTACCACGGTTGGAAATTTGATACGAATGGCGATTGTACAGAAATCCCATCCGAAGAAGGCGATCCAAAGTTTAGGACAAAAATCAAGATAAAAAACTATCCTGTAAAAGAGGTAAAAGGGATTGTCTGGACTTATATGGGGCCGCTTGAGAAACAGCCTCCATTTCCTGAATTTTATTGGGTGGGATTGCCAGATGAAAATACAATGGCTGAACGTGTATGGCAGGAATGTAATTACGCTCAGGTAATGGAAAATGATCTAGACTATGTACATGCCGCTTTTCTTCATAAAGCACATGGAAAACAGGAAACGGGTGAAGGGATTTTAAGTACGGATTTAGGAATTGATCCTGACCATCCACTTGTGAGGAATCCGCCTGTAAAACAAGATGTTGAAGACGCAAATTATGGGAAACGCTGCGTGGCTGTCGGGATTGGGAATGAAACCGAAAATGCATTTATGGAAATTCATTTTATCTTTCCATTTTATACATTTCCCCCTAGATTTGGCGGTGAGGATGGTATGTGGCACGCATTTATTCCGAGAGATGACTACAGTACATGGTCTTGGGATGTACAATTTGCCCACAATCGTCCGATTGATGTAAAAGCAAATTATGAGCGTCGCGGCTTACGGTTAGATGAGAATTTCAAAAAACGAATTAACATTGAAAATGAGTATGAACAAAGCCGTGAGTTACAAAAAACAGGAAACTTTACCGGCATTCGCGGAATAGCCAATCAGGATCATGCTGCAACTGAAACCATGGGAGCCATAGTGGATCGTTCAAAAGAGCATCTTGGAACAAGTGATTTACCGATTATCCATATGCGACGTCTATTGCTTCAACAAGTCAAAGCTTTCCAAGAAGGAATGGAGCCGCTCCAGTTAGATAATGATTCATTAAAAACATTGTTCAGTGACGGTATCTATGATGAAAACCATAAAACTTGGCAAGAAGCCTTTCCAATGAAAGAACAGTTTCAAAAAAGTGCGACAGTAAAATCTTGATAAAACTTATAGCGAAAGCAGGGGTTGGATGTCCTTAGATGAGTATTTGAAAATGATTCTAGATGATGGGGAAATAGATATTGTCAACGTAGAACCTGCCTTTTCTTTTAATCTAGAAAGTTATGAGGTTTCAGACAATGACTGATATTCTCTTTGAGCCGATTGAAACGGTAGTGACTCATATTAAAAATAATCAGTTATCACCAGTCGAATTGACGCAATTAACCATCAACCAAATTCACGAACATGAACCTAGGTTAAATGCCTTCATTACTGTTATGGCGGAAGAGGCAATGGTTCAGGCGAAACAGCTTGAAAGAGAGATGGAGAATGATCAAATTAGGGGACCATTGCATGGGATTCCTATTGCTGTAAAAGATATTTTGCAAACAATGGGTGTTCGAACGACCAGCGGCTCTAAAATTTTTGAAGGATGGATCCCTGACGAAGATGCTGCAGCGGTTCAAAAATTAAGAGAAGCTGGTGCTATTATCATTGGGAAGGCAAACTTGCATGAATTCGCAATGGGGGCAACTACAGAAAATCCGCATTATGGAAGTACCAAAAATCCTTGGGATGGCACTAGAATTCCCGGAGGTTCAAGTGGCGGATCTGCAGTAGCAACTGCAACGGGTATGGCCTTTGGAGCGGTGGGTACTGATACAGCAGGTTCCATTCGCCTCCCAGCAGCAATGTGCGGAACTGTCGGATTAAAACCGACCTATGGTTTGGTTAGCAGGGCTGGCTGTCTACCTTTCAGTTGGTCATTGGACCATGTTGGCCCGATGACAAGGACGGTAAAGGATGCTGCAATTATGCTTGAAGTTATGAAAGGGCACGATCCTAGAGACCCTTCAACGTTAAAAAGAAATGATTCAATATTATTTAAACCATTAACCGATTTAAAAGGCGTAAAGTTTGGTTTTTACGAGCCATATATGTTCTCAGGGATAGATGATGGAGTTAAGAATGTCATTGAACAAGCCTTTCGTCAATTAGAATTGCTTGGAGCAGAAATTGTGCCAATTGATCTGCCTGGAATCGAACAAGCTTTAGATGCTCTTAAGGCTATTGCACAAGCAGAGGTTGTCTCTGTTCATAAGCCAATGTTAAAGAAATTTAGTCATCTATATGGAGATGATTTAAAGTATCGCTTTGAATATGGAAGTGAAGTTTCAGCCGCCACTTATATTCATGCTCAAAGAAGAAGAGATCAGTTCGTTAGAAAAACTCTCAAACAATTGAGTGGTCTTGATGCTTTAATTGGACCGACGAATGTTAAAATACCATTTGAAATCGGTACAATGGTTCCAGAAATGGCTATTAGCAACATGTTTACACTGGGGAAAACTCCGCTTGCAAATATTTTGGGCTTCCCCGCTTTATCGGTTCCATGTGGATTCACAACAGAAAACCTTCCTGTTGGACTGCAATTCATTGGAAAACCTTTCACAGAGCGAAGGCTGTTGCAAGTCGGTGATTGCTATGAGCAGTCAGAGGATTGGTTCAAGGCATTAAAAAACAAATTTACAAGGGAAGCGGTTTAGCTTCCTTCATGCCCTTAAGAATCAGCGACAGTACTAATTCGAAATGTAGATAAGTGGTTAGGAGAACAAACTATGATTAGTAAAATGGAGCATGTAGCTATAATCGTTAAGGACTTGGAGCAGTCCATTCAATTTTATTCGGAAATATTTGGGTTTAGGGTTCGCCTTCGCGGAAGTAAGCCGGATAGAGAAATGGCTTTCTTATTTCTTGAATCACAGTCTGACATAGAGATCGAATTAATACAAGAGATGAACGTAACGATTGAAAATAGCGAAAATGGAATCGTAAATCATCTTGCATTCACGGTAGAAGATATTGAAACGACAATAAACTATTTAAAAGAAAAAAATATAAAATTTACTTCTGATGAAGTTAAATCCACCCTTGAAGGGGGGCGAATGATCTTATTTTGGGGGCCAAACCGAGAATTACTACAACTTGTTGAACGTTTATAGCCCATTTTTGAAAGTGATTTTGATTTAAAAGAATACAAGCTAGATGTTATCTCTTTAAATAACTTTTGAGCAGGAGGAAATAGGATGGGGAGAGTATTACGTATTGGTCGAGTAGAATTAAAAGTCTTGGACTTAGAAAAATCAGTAGACTACTATACAAATATTATTGGTTTAGAAGAAACAGGTCGTATGGGTGACAGTGTCTATTTAAAAGCATGGGATGAGTTTGATCATCATAGTGTTATTTTGACAAAATCAAATTCTCCTGGATTAGCACATATGGCCTTTAAAGTTGAGACAATGGATGATTTAGCTTATTACGAGAAGAAAGTCGAAGAGTTTGGATGTACAACGACAAGAATTTCAAATAATACAAGACTAGCTGAAGGGGAAGCTGTTCATTTTATTTTACCAACAGGCCATCACTGTGAACTTTATCATGAAATTGGTTTCCTTGGAACCGCCGTTGGATTTAGAAATCCTCATCCATGGCCATTAGGCTGGAAAGGAATTGCACCACACCGATTAGATCATATTCTATTAACGGGAAATGATTTGAAAACGGTTACTAGATTCTTTGTGGAAGCGCTTAATTTTGGGCAAAGTGAAAAAGTTGTAACGGAAGGTGAAGAAGAATTACTGGGAAGTTTCTTATTTACAACCAATAAAGCTCATGATATTGCCTTTGTTAAGGGGCCTGATGCTAAACTCCATCATGCAGCATTCCATGTTGATTCTGTTCATGATGTCTTTAAAGCTGCTGATCTTTTGTCTATGTATAATGTTCCATTTGATGTCACCCCTACCCGTCATGGTATTTCAAGAGGGGAAACGATTTATTTCTTTGATCCGTCTGGAAATCGTAACGAAGCCTTTGCCAACGGATATATGAGCTATGCAGATATGCCAACAATTACTTGGGACGCTGCTAAAATTGGAACTGGTATTTTCTATCATGCAAGAGAATTATCAGAATCATTTATGAAGGCGTTGACTTGATATATATTTCGAATTATTGGAAATAGCAAAAACATAGGGGGTAAACGAATGTATAAAGTAACTTTAAAGGCTAGGGGGCAACAATTTGAATATAACACTTTGCCTGAGCAATCGCCTCTTCAAGCAGCTCGAAATGAATTTATACCTTTTCCAACTGGATGCAGGCGAGGGGGGTGTGGCCTATGCAAGGTTAAGGTATTAAGTGGTGAATACAAACAAGAATTGATTCGATCGCATGAGGCGCTTCCCGATGAAGATTTAGAAAATGCCTTTGCCTTAGCATGTTGTATGACTCTTAAGAGCGATGTTGAGCTCGTTACAGTTGAGGACTATCAAAAATCTATACAGCCAGCTGCTTTGATAGAGACTAAATAACAATGTTATATCAAAAATATGCATTAACCCAGTCACTAGCTTTAAGAATTCTCGAGGCCGTTACGAGCGAAGCGGAAAAATTACAAATTACAATCAATGTGGCAGTAGTAGATGAAGGGTCAAATTTAAAGGCATTCATTCGGATGGATGAAGCTCCCTTGCTTAGTGGAACAATTGCGCAAAACAAAGCTTATACATCTGCGGCCTTTGGTAAACCCACCCATGAATGGTATTCGATGATTAAAGACGACCCGGCCTTATTAACCGGAATTGTCCATACAGATAGACTAGTCGTATTTGGGGGAGGAATTCCACTAATTTTCAAAGGGATAATTGTTGGAGGAATAGGGGTTTCAGGCGGTACAGCTGATCAAGATCTCCAATGTGCGCTTATAGGTTTAAAAGTATTTGAGGAAGATTGTCAAAAAGAAGAAATAGTCTTTAACGTAAATAAATCATATCGAGAATGGGGATGAAGTCATTGGAAATTGCTGTACTTGGCGGTGGAAACGGCTCCTATGCAGCCGCAGTAGATTTAACTGAAAAGGGCCATGAGGTAAGGCTGTGGAGAAGGGATGCAGAAGCATTTCAGGAAGTACTGGCAAAACAGCAGATTATTTTAAAAGATCACAACGGTTCTAGAGTGGTTTCCTTAAGTCTGGCAAGCACTGATATAAAGGAGGTTATCCAAGGAGCAAAGCTAATCGTGATCCCACTTCCGGCTTTCGCCCAGCAGGCTTTGGCGAAGCAGCTGGCACCCGTACTTGAAGATGGACAAGTTCTTTTCTTGCCGCCCGGAACATTTGGCAGTTTCCTGATGGCCAAAGTATTGGGCGAAGAAGGTTGTAAAGCAAAGGTAAGTTTTGCCGAGACTGGTACCCTCCCATATCTGGCCAGGAAATACGATGAACAATCGGTTTCGATTTCAGGGAGGGCGACCCGTCTTCCAACAGGTGTATTCCCAAGTAATCAATCAGATGATGCATTGGAAATTTTAAAGATAGCGTTTCCAGCCATTGAGCCGATTCAAGATGCACTAGATGGCGCTTTAATGAATGCCGGTTCGATCATCCACCCTCCGCTCATTTTAATGAATGCCGGCCCAATCGAGCATTTTGATCGGTGGGATATTCATAATGAAGGAACTCAACCATCGATACGAAATGTTCATAAGGTATTAGATGAAGAAAGAGTGAGGGTACGTGAGGCTTTGGGCTATTTAGCGCCGCATTTTCCGCTTGATGATCATTATAATGTAGAGGGAGAAGAATGGATGTATGGGAATGGGGCCCATGATAAACTCGTGGATGGAAAGGATTGGTTTGAGCCGCTGAATTTAAACAAACATCGATATATGAGAGAGGATATTGCCTGCGGATTAGCCTTTCTCGTTTCATTGGGAGAATGGTTAGGTGTTCCTGTTCCAACGGCAGCTGGGCTGTTACAAATCGCATCAGCAGTGATTGGTGAGGATTTGCGAACCACAGGAAGAACATTGGAGAATCTTAACCTGGCATCAAAAACAAAAGAGGAATTGAAAGAGATTCTGAACAAGGGACTGCACCATTATGAAGTCAGCTAAAGATCCCATTTTTATTGCGGGCGCCGGGCGAATGGGCCGAGGAATTGCGGTTGCATTTGCTTATCAAGGGCATCAAGTTAGGCTGATTGATATCAAAAAAAGAAATCGGGAAGAATTTGAGGAATTAACGTCAGCTGTCATGGCTGAAATAAACAACCATTTGCAAATTCTGTCCGTTTCCGATGTAGTACCGAAGGAAATGGTCCCGTATATTACCCAACGGATCAAAGTGTATAGTATGGATGAACAGCCGGGTATTTGGAATAAAGCAAACATCATTTTTGAAGCAGTCCCGGAAGTTGCAGCAATAAAGAAAGAAGTGTTCAGTAGGATTTGTGCAGCAGCTTCAAAAGACGCCTTGATTGCATCGACAACTTCTTCTTTTTTAGTAAATGAATTAGCTGAATTTGTCACCCATAAAGAGCGATTTTTGAATACACATTGGTTAAATCCTGCCTACTTAATCCCGCTCGTGGAAGTAAGTCATGGGAGCGAAACGAGTGAAGAAAAGCTTGATCAGATGGTTCAACTGCTTGAAATCATTGGGAAAGTGCCGGTGAAATGTGGACCATCTCCAGGGTTTATTGTGCCAAGAATACAGGCTCTTGCCATGAATGAGGCAGCACGGCTTGTGGAAGAGGGAGTTGCATCGGCAGAGGATATTGATAAAGCGTCCCGGATTGGCTTTGGGCTTCGGTTTGCAGTGTTAGGACTTTTAGAATTTATTGATTGGGGAGGGGCTGACACACTTTTCCATGCTAGTCATTATTTAAAACAATCATTAAATTCCGACCGTTTTTCACCACCCGCGATTGTCATAGAAAAGATGAAAAGTGGAAATATTGGCTTAAAAACCAAAACAGGTTTTTACCATTTTGATGATACTATGGTAGACGATTACCAACTGGAAACTTTGAAAAAATTTATTGATTTGTTAAAACATCTTGGACTTATTAGCGCTCCTAAAGAACATGTACTTTAATCTTGAAAAAGTCTCAATTTAACTTACAGAGTAGTTAGATATTAAATTATAAGTCTGTGATTAAACCATTTTAGGGGGATATAAATGTCAAGTAAAACAAATCAAAAAATGAGAACAAGAGCAGCTGTTGCTGCAACGATCGGTTCAGTTATTGAATGGTATGACTTCTTTCTTTATGCTACAGCTTCCGCATTGATTTTTCCAAAAATATTCTTTCCTTCGGCTGATCCTTATTTAGCCATGTTGCAATCCTTTGGCGCATTTGCCATCGGTTTTATTGCACGACCGATTGGAGCTGCCATTTTTGGTCATTTTGGAGACCGTATTGGCCGTAAAACAGCCCTTGTGTTAACGATGTTTTTAATGGGATTAAGCAGTTTAGCGATTGGGTTGCTGCCGACCTATGACAAAATTGGATTATGGGCACCAACCTTGATTGTGATATTGCGTTTAATTCAAGGGATAGGCGTAGGCGGCGAGTGGGGCGGTTCTGTCCTCCTTTCAATGGAATGGGGACAAAAGAAAAGACAGGCTCTTATGGCAAGCTGGCCGCAGATGGGTGTTTCCGCTGGACTTTTAGTATCGTCCATTATGGTTTCAGTGTTTATGACTATATCCGGTAACGGATTCTATACGTGGGGATGGCGCATCCCATTTCTGTTTAGTTTTGTCCTTCTCATTGTCGGATTGATTATCCGCGCAAAAATTCCTGAGACTCCATCATTTCAAAAAGTTCAAGAGGGGAACCAAGTTTCCCGCTTACCGGTATTAGAGGTAATCAGGAATCATCCTAAAGAGATTCTTTTAGCCGCTTTAGTAAGACTATCTGAAAACGGTCCATTTTATGTATACACTGTGTTGATAATTAATTATGCAATGGAAAAGTTTACGATGAATAAGCAGTTTCTAGTCAATGCCAATACTGCAGGTGGCGTGGTAATGGCAATTTGTATTCCGCTCTTTGGTTATTTGGCAGATAAATTTGGTATTAGAAGAATGTATTTGATTGGTGTTGTGGCCACTCTTTTATGGGCTTTCCCATACATTCGACTTATTAATACGGGAGTTCCAATGATTGTTTTCCTGGCAACAGCATTGGCAATGATTCCCCACAGTATGCAAGTTGGTCCCCAGGGTGCCTTTGTTGCCAAAAGTTTCCCTGCAAGGCTAAGGTATAGCGGCCTATCCTTAGGGTCCCAGCTAGGATCGATTATTGCCGGAGGGATCGCGCCGTTAATTTGTACGTTTTTGTTGCATCAATTTGGCACTACTTATGCGATTAGCTTCTATATTATTTTCGCTGCGATCATTACCTTTAGCGCTTCTCTTTTAGTCAAATCATACCCTGAGCAGGAAGAGGACAATGCTGTTACTGAACTAAGTGCGGTTTCCTCGACGATATAATCACCAATCGCTTTTTTAATATAAAAGACCTTAAGA
The DNA here is from genome assembly GCF_021560175.1 of Neobacillus drentensis. Classification (GTDB taxonomy): domain Bacteria; phylum Bacillota; class Bacilli; order Bacillales; family Cytobacillaceae; genus Neobacillus; species Neobacillus drentensis_A. Next base: position 1,211,138 of record NZ_CP091110.1, read on the forward strand.
ATGAAAAATTTTCTAGATTTCAAAGAGAAATTGTTTCTGTTAAAATGGCTGGAAAAAGGAACTGCGTAGCAGCTCCTTTTTTTTTGCTTAACTAACGTTTCATTTAGAAGAATTTACATTCAGATATTAAAGGGACAGCCTTTATTTTTTTAAATGATAATTTTCCAATTTAAAATACGTAGGTTTTATCCTTCTTTCACATACTAATATTGGTCAAACATTCAAGGAGGGTATCATAAATGAAAGGGAAGATTATTTGGATGGTCCTTGTTTTACTAGGACTTTTTATTAACGGTATTACGGTAAAGGCTGAAACACAAGGCAGCCCTTCACAAAACTTGTATGAGCAAAATACCATGTCCGTACTTTGGTTTCAAAACTCAGCAGAGGCAAAAGCATTATATTATCAAGGGTATAACCTGGGCAGAGTGCGATTAGATGAGTTGTTAAAAAACCGTCCCAAAACATCTGTCTTAAAACCTGCCATCGTCCTTGACATTGACGAGACAATACTTGATAACAGTCCTCATCAGGCGTGGTTTGTTCTTTATGGCAAAGGAATCCCGTTCGGCTGGAATGGATGGTTTAACCGTGGAGAAGCAAAGGCCTTGCCAGGAGCAATAGAATTTCTGCAATATGCCAATGCACGGGGAGTAGCTATTTTCTACATATCTAACCGCAACGAAGCACAAAAAGAACCAACCATGAAAAATTTAATAAATGCAGGTGCTCCTCAAGTTAATAGTGAGCATGTATTATTACAACAGCCTGGTGAAAAGGGAAAGGAAACTCGACGAATCCAAGTCGCAAAAACTCACGACGTTCTTTTGTACTTTGGTGACAATTTAGGTGATTTTAGCGGGTTTGAGGGTTTATCGGTTTCTGAGAGATCTCAAGAGGCAGCCAAACGCCAAGCGGAGTTTGGCCGTAAACTGATCGTTTTCCCTAACCCAATGTACGGTGATTGGGAGGGTGCGATTTACCAATACGACTATAGAAAAACAAACGAAGAAAAGGACAAACTAAGAAAACAGCAATTAGAAATTTATAAAAGGTAGAAGCTGACCCAAAAGGTGGATGATGAATAAATTTTGCACACTATGTTGATTGGAGCGGAAATCAACAGACTAGTTTAATGTATAAAAAAAAGAAGGTGCCTCTAAAAGTTATACAAGTGGGACACCTTCGCTTATTTTAGAAGAGAAATATAGAAATGTTTATGGCTTTACATTTTTCAAGATATTTATCGCAAAGACAATAATCGCAATTACCATTAATGTCCCGCCAACAGCAACTACTGGGCCGGCACTCTCTATACCAGAGACCAAAAGGGCAAGGCCAATCATCATAATAGGAAGTGAAATATTATGAAGCCAAAAATGAACCTTCGCAAGTTTGGTTTCAGCTGCACTTGGAAATCCCACATAAATCAATCCAGCTAGTGCTAGTGACATCCATCCTAGTAAATTAATATGCACATGAACAGGTGTGAAATCAAAGGCTTCTGTCATCGACATATACATGCCAATGAGCACTCCAATAACAAAATAAACTACAGAAATCTTAATCAGCTTTACAGCCATTTCTCTGCCCCCTTATGTCGTAAAAAATATGACTATAGTACTAATTATGAAGGGGGAATCTGAAAAAGAACTATTTTTTACTTATGGATGATCACAAAAAAAAGCCTTATTAACTAAGGCAATTTAAAAGAAAGCTCTAATACCTACTAAAATAAGACCAATCAAAAATCCGCACACCGCTCCATTTACTCTTATCCATTGCAGGTCTTTGCCAACATTCGTTTCGACCATGTTAATCAATGTTTTATCATCCAATCTGTCTAAATTCTCTTTGACGAGTTTGCCTATTTTGGAATGATTTTTATCCACAAAGGACGAGAGTTTTGATTTCAACCACGTATCTATTGTCTCTACTTTTTCTTGGTTGTTTTTTAATGCAATTAGATTGACATTTATAAATGGAAGTAAGTAATCATTTAAAAAGGCAGGTTCTCCAACAAAATTAATTACTTTTAGCTGAAATTGTTCTAATATATCATTAATTTGCTCTTGTGGTTCCCATTTAGTAATGGCATGTGATTTCAAATTCGAAAGCTCTTCATAGATCTTTTCGTCTGTTTTGATTGATTCAAGCTTGTTCCCGATATGAATTAATAATGTTTGACGATTTGGATTGTATGGATCGCGGTAACTGGAAACACCTTTTTGAATCAAGTTTTGGATGATATTACCTAATTTTTCCTCGTTAACAAGATTACTAAAAGATTTTAAGGCAAACTGCATAAATCCATCTGCCTTAATGTTTTCCACCGCATCCACAGCCATTCCGCCCAGTTTATATTTAGTGGAATCCTTCGAAGCCCATTCATCAATTTCCTTAAGGATATAATCAAGGGTCTTTTCGTGATATTTTCGTGCTGTTACTTGATCAATAAGTAAAGGAAGATATTTTTTTATATCCCAGTCCATTAATTTAGCTTTTAATTCTTTTTCGATAATTGGTGTTAATTTCCTTACCTCTATTTTTCTAATCAGATGTTGGGCAAACAGAACAATATTTTTTTGTACAGATTCGGAGCTGATTTCAGTCTCAACGATGTCTGCTAACTTATTTGTAAAACCAAACGAATTGATTTTTTTGTGAATACTTTCTTTTGTAAGCCAATCATTTTCAAGCATCGAAATAATTCCTTCAGTAATTCTATGCCGGTTCTTAGGCAGCAATGCAGTATGCGGAATAGGAATGCCAAGCGGATGCCGAAAAAGAGCCGTTACCGCAAACCAATCTGCTAATCCCCCGACAAGACCTGCTTCAAAACCACCTTGGAGGATATTCCCCCAGAATGAATCTTGTAAGGGAAGTGTAGCAATAAATCCGATTCCCATGATTGCGAGAGAAATAGTCGCTAAATGCTGCGATTTATTTTTCTGTTTTATCATCTTTGTACCCCTCATTTTTGAAATATAATTAAATAGTTAGTGCTATTATCTCAATATTGTTGAAAGAAAAGCAAAAATAACCACCCAAAAGAAAAAAATTCCTCTCAGAGTTGAGAGGAGTTTTTATTCTTAGGCTTAACATGTGTGATGAGTCCATCGAGGTCAGTAATGTAAAATTGCGTAACAGGGGATTCTTTTAAGTAGCGTTCTTGTAAAAGCAAATAATAATTTACCCTGCGCTGCGGATCAAATGTTAACATTGGGTACTCTTTATGGTCCTTTACATATTGGTCAACTGCCTTTTGGACCATATCCATTTCAACTGGTATTAGTTTTTCATGTTCTTCGAATAAATCATAGGTTTCCTTCGACATATAGAAATTACTAGAAGGAATTCCGCCAAGATGGGGGGCAAGCTGTTTAAAGTCAATACGGTTATCATCTTGTACTAAAATAGTACGGAAAACACCTTTAGGCAGGTGATCTGAGTATTCTCTTACTGCTTTTCGGACTTGGTCGACTGTAACTTCAACGGTGGGATAGGGCTTGCTTTTATCAGCTTTTGTCATTTTTTTATTCAGTCTGTCTTTTAGAGAAGTAAGGTACTCTATAAACTTGTGTTTCATAACTCCTGCCCCCTTAACCCGCTTGTTCAAATATGTTCTATATCTTTGAGTTTTTTGAAAAATACTAAGAACGTTCAATTGAGTGGGAATTTATGTCATCTTTATTATACATAAAAAATTCATTATTGTAACATATTTCAAACTTTTTACTGTTTATTCTAAAAAACATAGTTTACAGGCTTGGATATAGAGGTAATGTTGGATACATAATAAACATTGTTTTACAAAGTATAGGAATTATTTCAACATATTTTTAAGGATTATTTCAAAAATTATTATTTAAGAAACATATTTTTACTTTTCTCTTAACATGAAATGAGGTAAAATAGTCAAGGCATTAAAAAGAGAAAATGGGGGAAAAACGGATGAAGAAATTTTTATTATCCTTATCTGCCTTAACAATGGCCATAGGGTTAGCTGCTTGTTCAGCAAATGACGAGTCAAAAACAGATAAGAAGGAAACAACGAATGAAACAGCTGCATCTAAAGTGGATGTTAAAAAAGAATTAGTTAAATTTTATATGGAAATTGGCAACAAGGTTAATGCAAAAGATCCTGATTTAAATTCATACATGGCAAAAGCAACTAAGGAAGATGCGACGCCTGAAGAATTGCCAACTGTTGAGGAGAAGACAAAAGCGAGTGCATCTGCTGCTGCCGTTGCCGAAGAATTAAACAATATTAAAGTTCCTGCAGGGCTAAAGGATCAAAAAGCTGGTCTTGAGGCAGCATTAAAGGACTATGCTGCATCCTATCAAGCAAAAGCAGATGAATTGAAAAAAGATACACCTTCACTTACTGCAGGTGATGATCTTTTCGCACAGGGTGAAGAGAAACTTGGAAAAGTTTTTGAAAGCGCAAAATTATTTGCTCCAACCTTAGGTAAGCAAGTAAACTAGCAGGAGAACTAAAAGACCAGCCATGTTAAAAAGGCTGGTCTTTTAGTTTACTGGATGGCTGATGTTTCCTTATAGTTAATTTGAATTTCCTCTATTGCATCATTAAAAGATAAGTATGTCTCGGTATCTTCAAAAAACCAAATGTCATTTCCCTCTACATAAAAGGTTATTCCGTTCAATTCTTGTGTGTAGCCGACATTGCCGGGCTGCTCAGCTGAAAAAGCAAGACTAAATCCCTTATTCTTTTCCCCAAAGCCGGCATATTGGGGAAATAGACGAATATTGATTGGCTTATTCTTTTCAAATTCCCTCATGAACCATAATGCAGCTTTTTCATCGATTGATATGAACATATTTTTACACCAACCTTTTCAAGTTAAAAATCAGTTATAAGGATAGAGAAGTTAAGATAAAAAGGTATGAATCCCTCCGCCTTATAATCTAAGATTACAATATTTATAGTACAAATAATGTGATAATATACACGTTGATATCAGTATTAAATAAATGTTCATTTTTTCGTTGCAGAATGTTCAAAAGTTTAAATGGTACAATGACTGTACTGTTTTTGTAACATTATAATAGTGAAAATGATGTTAAGATATAGGTATTAAAGGAAGGGAGGTTTGTTCAATGGAAAAAGATTTTGTAAAATTACCAGAGAACGAACTGGATTTAAAACGTTTAATTCAAACATTTAACACCACATTGGAAACCATTGAAAAAAGGCTCTCACGATTAGAAAAAATGGATAGTATTGAACATAGAGTGGAAGTTAATCAAATTGATTTGTCAGATATTAAAGATTCACTTCAGCGTATTGAGGAGTCACATAGTAATGAGCTTCAGCATGTTAATAGACGCCTAGATTCTCATTTAGTTAAAATAGCAAAGTTAGAAGAAGAGATGATTATTTCAATAAAAAAATAAACAAAGTGGAGACTGTTTAACCTAAACATCTCCACTTTGATTAAAGCAGCCCCAAAAAAAATAGACCGATAGATTCGGTCTATTTTTCTATGAGAGGACTTCTGAATTTGTTACTGGCACTTGTGGGGATGTTGATTCCTCATTATTTGCATTTTTTGATACCTCAATGTACTTGATATGATGTTCTTCCATATCGAGAATTTTAAAGGTATAGGAATCATGAAGAATGATATCGCCTTCTTTGGCTTCGTAATTCTCAGTTAGAATCCAACCACCGATTGTATCGACATCTTCATCATCAATTTCAACCCCTAGTAAATCATTAATCTCACTCACTAAAACCTTTGAATCGATAATGTAATGGTTTTCCTTAACCTTTCGGATCTCCGGAATCTCATCCATATCAAATTCATCTCGAATTTCACCAACAATTTCCTCGAGGATATCCTCGACCGTAACAACTCCTGAAGTTCCACCATATTCATCCATTAAAACAGCCATATGAACACGGTCTTTTTGCATCTTCACTAATAAGTCATGAATTGGAATTGTTTCTATTACTCTAATAATTGGACGAGTATAACTTTCAAGTGTTTGTGATGAAAGATTTTCATTGCCTATTAAATCAGTCATGACTTCTTTGATATTGATTAAACCGATTATATGGTCTTTATCGCCATCAATAACAGGATATCTAGTAAACTTTTCTTCTCGTAAGACCTGAAGAAATGTTTCTAACGAATCGTCCTTTGATAAAGAAACCATCTCTGTTCGAGGTACCATGATTTCTTTGGCAATTCGATTGTCAAATTCAAAAATTTTATTTACATACTTAAACTCTGATTGGTTAATTTCGCCACTTTTATAGCTTTCAGACAGGATAATTCGAAGTTCTTCCTCAGTATGGGCAATTTCATTTTCCGACACCGGCTTTAGCCCGAAAATACTGGAAACAATCCGTGCAGATTTATTTAATACCCAAATAAAAGGGTACATAATTTTATAAAACATGATAAGCGGACGCGAAACAAGCAAGGTAATTAGCTCTGCCTTTTGAATAGCAAGTGTCTTAGGAGCTAATTCTCCAACAACTACATGCAGGAAGGTAATAAGAGCAAAAGCAATTCCGACCGATAATATTTGTGTCCCGCTCTCAGGGATGTTAAGTTTTAGAAATAGCGGACCTAGAATATGCTCAATGGTCGATTCCCCAATCCAGCCTAATACTAATGCAGTTATGGTAATACCTAATTGACACGCAGATAAATACTCATCTAAATTCGATATTACTTTTTTTGCCGGTACTGCCTTCGAATTTCCTTCCTCAATTAACTGATCAATTCTTGAACTTCTAATTTTGACAATTGCAAATTCAGAAGTTACAAAAAAGGCAGTTAAGGCAATTAAAATGGCTATAATAACCAAGTTAAATATGTCCAAATAAGTTCCCTTATCCCGCTGTTAGACGGGTAAGGTGTCACCTCCCAGTTATTTAAAAAAATTAAGTCGTAACACTTAAAAGTGATTTCATTAGAACTGCTCTAAGCAGACTAAGATTGTTTGTCAGCTTTTCTTTCTGTTCCTCATCCAATTTTTCTAAAATAGGGATGAGGTCAAATAAGTCGCTATGCAGCTGTTTCATTTGCTGCGTTACAGCACTCACATGCTTTTCAACCTCAGATTCACGAAGGTTTTTTTCTTTACGCATCTCTAGTTTTCTTTTAATCTCGTCTAATGGAAAGTGCAGACATTTACATTCCTCTATAAATCTCAAATCATCCAATGCTTCGTCTGAATAAATGCGGTAATTTGATTTAGAGCGTTCTGCCTTTAACAAGCCAATAGACGTATAATAGTCAATCGTGCGTTTTGATAAGTGCGCAATTTCCGCTATTTCACCAATCCGATAAACAGCCCCATCTTACCACCTCAACAATTTACAAATTAATAATAATTATAAAGAAATTAAACCGTACAGTCAAACGTTCTAGTTTAGTTAGTAGTATATACTCATATTTTATGGAAAAAAGCAGTAAATATGAACGAAAAAACGAAGGATTACAAAAATGGATGCATAAAGAAAACGCCCCATTATTCGGAGGCGCTGTTATTATTCTTACTCACTTCAATAAAGACGATATGATGCCCTTCATTTTCTTTTATTTGGAACGTGAAGCCTTCCATATCAATCGAATCCCCTTTTTTGACATCAAATTTTTGTGTTAAAAACCAGCCGCCAATTGTGTCAACTTCCTCTTCTTCAAGTGCTGTTCCCAGGAGATCATTTACCTCGCTAATTAAAACTTTCCCATCCAAAATGTAGTGATTCTCTCCCTTTTTTTGAATAAGGGGGAGCTCATCCATATCAAATTCATCACGAATTTCCCCGACTATTTCCTCGAGAATATCCTCAACGGTAACAATTCCAGCCGTACCACCATATTCATCGGATAAAACCGCCATATGAGAGCGGTTCTTTTGTAATTTCACTAAAAGTTCCTGGATTGGAATATTTTCAATTACATGGATCACGGGTTTGATATAGGGGAGAAGAGGTTGTTCCCCTGTGCATTTCTGCTGAATACAATCGGTAAGGACCTCTTTAATATTGACTACGCCTAGAATATTATCTTTATCTCCATCAATGAGGGGATATCGTGTATATTTCTCCTCGCGGACAATGTCGATAATTTCATCCATAGTGGCATCTTTTGAAAGGGTAATGATTTCAGTTCGTGGCACCATTATTTCTTTTGCGATTCGGTCGTCAAATTCAAAAATATTATTCATATAGCTGTATTCGGAATGATTGATTTCGCCGCTTTCATAGCTTTGGGAGAGGATCATACGCAATTCTTCCTCAGATAAAACAATCTCTTGCTCTGAAGTTGGTTTAATCCCGAAAAGTCCCGTTACAAACCGAGCAGACCGGTTAAGAATCCAAATAAAGGGATACATTAACCGATAAAAAAGGATCAAGGGCTTTGCAAACCGCATAATGATTTGTTCTGACTTTTGAATGGCAAACGTTTTTGGTGCTAATTCACCAATAACAACATTGAAAAAGGTAATGATCGAAAAGGCCAGAATAAATGAGATCACTTGTTTCAATGATTCCGGTAACTCGATCCAAGTGAAAATTGGTTCTAAAATCCCGCGAATGGTTGGCTCTCCCAACCAACCTAGGATGAGAGAAGTAATCGTAATTCCGACCTGTGTGGCGGATAAATACCCATCTAAATTAGAAATGACTTTTTTGGCTGATTCTGCTTTTTTATTACCCTCTGCCATTAATTGATCTATTCTAGTCGTTCTTACCTTTACCATAGCAAATTCAGATGCGACAAAAAATGCGGTAAAGGTAATCAGGATAACAATAATTAAAACGTTCATCCAAATCATTTAGTACCTTACAAAGGGTAAGGCATGCCACCTCACTTACTTTTTACTGTATGTAATAATTATTCCCGATAAATCGAAAATCTAACTTTGTTAAATTGCTCAAGTTTCCTTATATTATTTCAAAGATGATACTTAATAGCAAATAAGCTAACATTTTAACAAAAAAAAACAGCCATTGTGGCTGCTGCTTGATGTTTGTTTTGTTGGGTGTTAAATCTGCACAGGCTTCCATTCCCGTGCCAGCATACTATAAATAATGAGGTCATGAAAATGTCCATTTAAATGTTCTCCATCTCGGACTGTCCCTTCTCTGACAAATCTTAGACGTTCTGGGATGGCCCGGCTTTTTTTATTTTTTACGCCACAGCGAATTTCAATCCGGTTTAAACCTAATTGGAAAAAGCAATAATTCAGTAGTGCTTTAACAGAACGGGTAATGACTCCATGACCTTCCGCTTTTTTAGCTAAATAATAACCGATGCTTGCCATGCTGTTATACCAATCAATTTGGTGTAAACCTAAGGAACCGACAAGTTCCCCCCGATATTGAATGCCCACATTAAGGCCGCTGTTCTCTGCAAACTGATTAAGCCATATGGGGATTACTGCTTCAATTTGATATGGGGTGCTCATACTATCCACCCAGGGCATCCATTCCCGCAAATGCTCGCGATTTTCCTCAATAAGTTGGAATAACGATAAAGAATGGTGCTGTTGAAACAATTGAAGCTCGATTTCATGATCCACTTTTAATGTAAACATAGGCCTATTCTCCCGATGATGATTTTTGGTACATCATATGCGCAGTTGGCCCGGAACGGGAGGAAGAATTTAAAAGAAAAAAATCCCTGCTTTTTAAAAAGGGGGATTTGATGATTTTACGATAGATTAATTTCAGGCTCGTCGATTTGGTCTAAAACTACTGGCAAGAAAATGGAAAAGGTAGTTTTATCTTCAGAAGAATCACAAGTTAATTTTCCTTTGTGTTTTTCAATAATTTCTTTACAGACAAACAACCCTAGACCTGTTCCTAGTTTTTTTGTGGTGAAAAATGGTTCAAAAATGGTTTTATGCAATTCGGAAGGAATGACTGGCCCATTATTTGAAATACTTATTTTAATCGTCGTATCATTTTCTAATGAACTTTTTATCTCAATGGTTGGAAGGGAGACCTCATGATGATTTAAAACATCAATGGCATTGAAAATGATATTGATAAAAACTTGTCTTATTTCATCTGCATAGCCAATCAAGGTAAAATCACCGGTCAAATGATTTTGAATTTTAACTTTGCCATCCAAGATGCTCGGGTAGAGGAAATTTAAAACTTCATCTATTAGGTTATTTAATTTGAAGTATACCTTCTCCTTGCCAATTAACTCTTTTTTTGATAGCAACAAAAACTGTGAGATACGAAAATTTAGCTGATCTAATTCGCTTGATATAATATCTAAATATTTCATATTTGGATAATCAGCCTTAAGTAATTGTATAAATCCTTGTACAGATGTAAGCGGGTTTCTAAATTCATGAATAAAGCTTGAGGTCATTTGGCCGAGAAGTGTTAAGCGATCTTGATGGGTTGAATCAATAAACATCGTCTTTTCTTCAATAATTTTATTTTTTGCTTCAGAGTAATGAGATACAGCAAAATATAAAAATTTATCAAAACAAAAATTAATATCATTAATGGATTTCTGCAGTTCGGACCAGGTGAGTCCGGTTGTACTTAAATAGTTATATAAAACGGTCCTGCCGGTATTGACATTGTAAACAAAATCACCAATGTTAATGTCTGCCAAAACACGTTCCTTTGAAATACCAATGGCAATTTTTTCAATAACAGTTAATAATTCTTCTTTTGAAAGGGTATGCATCGTAAGAATGACATCAAATAGGGCTTCGGCATTTTCACGAATTTTACCTTTAAAAGGATCACCGTCATAAATCAATATTGTTTTTTCCCATTCTTGTACTAATTGCTGCTTGTTCTGAGCAAAAAAGGCGACTAAATCCGTTTGTTCTCCCGTAGACATGTTGTTTCCCCCTATTGGTTTTAACCAAACTGATTACCATGATAATTCGCTGATGATTGTAAAAATCCTTTATAAAATTATAGAAAAATTTTTTAGCCAGTAAAATGTTGTTAATTATCGATCTTTCAGAAGAACATTGATAACATTCGATACAATAAAAACCTTGTTTAATTTAAATAAGAGGAGTATATTTTTTATGGATACAATTGAATACTTCCACAGGGGGAGCTGCTTTTTATGCGGCTGAGAGTGAACGACCGAGTTCTGACCCTATGAACCTGTTAGGTAACACTAGCGTAGGGATGTGGTTTGCTAAATAAAAAAGCAATTCAGACATTCCTTGTCTGGATTGCTTTTTTTCTTATATTTGCAGGGCGCCATATAGTCTTTGGGAAGAAATCAAGAGGTTCCAATTGGATAAAGGGGGAGAAGTTGGTGTATCAAACAAGAAGTAATACATTATTTATCGCAGAGGTTGCTGTATTTACTGCACTTGCTTATTTATTAGATTTTGTAGCAGGGATTGTTTCTTTAAAGATATGGCCGCAGGGTGGGTCCATCTCGATTGCGATGGTACCGATATTTCTGATTGCCTATCGGTGGGGGATAAAAGGCGGCCTTTTAACTGGCTTTTTATTAGGTTTACTTCAGTTTATTATGGGATTTTCACAGGTTTATACGATTGTTCAAGGGATTATTGATTACTTTATTGCTTTCACAGTAGTTGGAGCCTCAGGCATTTTTGCTTCAGCTATCAGAAAAGCTCTGAATCAACAGAACAAAGGGAAATGGATGACGTATGTAATAACTGGGGCATTTTTGGGAAGTGCCTTACGATATATTTGTCATGTAATTTCTGGGATTGCCTTTTTCGGTGAGTATGCTCCTAAAGGTCAGCCTGTAGCTATCTACTCTTTACTTTATAATGGAACCTATATGCTGCCAAATTTTATAATAAGTGCGATCATCACCGTTTTGTTAATCAGTGCACTACCAAAGAAAATGGTTCTGCAAAAAAGTTTATAAGAACAAAAAAAAGGAAAGTATTTACTTTTCCTTTTTTTTCGTGTTTTTTTCGAACTTTTGTCAAATTTATTATGCTTGTTAACTCAAAAAAGTGTTAAAATACATTTAGAAAGATAATCATTCTCAATTAACGTAGATAGGGTGATATACATGTTTAGAGCTTTAAAAGCAGGAGATAAAGGAAAAATAATTGATCTATCTCATGTTGGTCACCTCGTTCAAAGACGCCTACTTGATTTAGGAATTACTGAAGGATCTGAGGTCTGTGTAAAATGTGTTATGCCATTTGGCGGACCGATTATGATAGAATCTTGCGGCCAGTGTGTTGGCCTGCGCCGGAAAGAAGCAGTTCAGATTGAAGTGGAGAGAATATAATGGAAATCGCTCTAATTGGAAACCCGAATACTGGAAAAACCTCATTATTTAATAATTTAACAGGTTCCTATGAGTATGTTGGTAACTGGAGCGGTGTAACAGTTGAAAAGAAAGTCGGCGTTTTTAAGAATAATATTGGCCAATTAATAGATTTACCTGGCGTATATACACTTAACCCTTTATCAAAGGATGAGGGAGTAGTTACCTCGTTCTTTTTGAATGAATCCGTTGATCGTTTATTAAATATTTTAGATGCATCACAATTAGAACGTAATTTACATTTAACGTTGCAATTGCTCGAGTTTGAGAAGCCTGCACTTATCGGTTTAAATATGATTGATGTGGCTAATAAACGGGGTATTCAGATTGACGCCTCTAAGCTTGCCGAGGCCCTGGGCGTTCCAGTTGTGCCTGTGGTGGCCCGAAGCGGAAAAGGTTGTGACAAGCTTGTTGAGGTAGTCTCTACAAAATCAATTCAATCTGTTAATAAACATCTCGTCTATTATGGTAAAGAAGTCGAGGAGGGGATTTCTGCCTTTACCGGGGAGATCATGGGCAAGACCAGCCACTCTACACGTTTTCTAGCCATTCAATATTTTGAAGGAAATCAATACGTTCAAAATTATGTTAACAGTATTGCCAATCCTCTAAGAATAAACGAAATTGTAAACAACTTGGAAAACAAGCTGCAAGCACAGTTGGATAAAAAATCACTCTCCAATTATATTTATTTAAAACGAAGAGAAGTGATTGAAAAAATTGTTGCTGAAGTAGCAAGGAAAAGTAACTCAGGTTTACCACTTTCTGAGAAAATTGATAGTATAGTAACAAATCGCTTTCTAGGGATGCCTATTTTTCTTTTGCTAATGTATTTCATGTTCATGCTGACATTCGATTGGCTCGGAACACCTCTATCAAATATACTTGATGCATTTTTAACAGGACCAATTACTACTGGCTTTGAGGCCGTTTTGAGTGCAATTCATGCCTCAGATTTTATACACGCCTTAATTATTGAAGGATTAGTAGCAGGTGTTGGCGGCGTACTGGTGTTTGTACCGCAAATTTTTATCCTTTTCTTCTTTATTTCCTTATTAGAAGACTCTGGTTACATGGCACGTGTTGCCCTTGTAATGGACCGCATAATGGAATCAGTAGGATTAAATGGCAAAGCGTTTATCCCGATGATGATCGGCTTTGGCTGTAATGTACCAGGGATTATGGCTGCTAGAACGATTGAGACACCTAGGGAGAGACTATTAACCATCCTTTTAACACCACTAATGTCATGTTCAGCACGGTTACCGGTATACGCTTTATTTGTAGGGGCCTTTTTTGCAGGTCATAAGGCATTCGTTGTCCTTAGCCTATACGTGTTGGGAATTGTAGTGGCATTAACGTTGGCTAAAATCTTTTCTAAAACACTACTAAAATCAGAAACATCTTTATTTGTAATTGAACTCCCTCCATACAGACTTCCACAGTTTCAATCATTATGGAGAAGTACGTGGGATAAAGGGAAAGGATTTGTTAGAAAGGCTGGAACCTTTATTTTTGCCGGTTCCGTCTTTATCTGGCTGTTATCATATGCAGGTCCTCAGGGTTTAAAGGTTGATATGGATCATAGTTATTTAGCTGCCATTGGGAATATTATCGCACCTATTTTTGATCCAATTGGCTTTGGTACATGGCAGGCATCTGCTTCCTTAATAACAGGCTTCTTGGCAAAAGAAGCGATTATTTCAACCATGAATATTATTTACTTTGTTCCAAATGACGCAAGCCTGCAGGGGTTATTGGCTCACTATTATACCCCGCTTGCCGCCTATAGCTTCATGGTCTTTATCCTATTGTATATACCTTGTTTGGCAACGACGGCAACGATTTATAAGGAAACAGGTTCTAGAAAATGGACTGCTTTTGCCATGATATATGCGTTTGTGATTGCCTACGTATTATCCTTGGTCATATATCAAGGCGGTAAATTAGTTGGATGGATGTAAAATCTGGAAGGGGTGGGACGAATGATTGCCAGTATCATAATCGGTGTGGCTATTTTTGGATATGCAGCATGGGCTTTAGTGAAGTTTATCAATAAATCCAAAAAGGGAAAATGCGCCGCCTGTGATTTGAAAAATTCTTGTTCAAGTCAGTGCAATATTCCACCACAAATTTAGAAGAGCTCAAGCACCTGGGGCATTGGCGTATGGCCTAGAGCTGGATATTGTAAAATGAATAGGACTTAAAACTGCTATAGTGAATTATAGCAGTTTTTTTTTGTTGAAATTTGAATACTCTTATAATCTTGTGTAAAATTACACTAGAGGAATTTGAAGGAAGGGCTTACTGTGACCAGAGATGAAATTATAATGCAGGTTTCTGAGAAGCTTCGTCTAATCAGGGCAGAAGCAGGTTATACCCAGGATAAGATGGCTGATATTATTGGTGTCTCGAAGAAAACCCTTGTTCAAATCGAAAAAGGGAGGGTTTTAGCTGGCTGGTCGACGGTGGTTTCAATTTGTGCCCTTTTCCGAGAAACGGAGACGGTCCAATTTTTATTTGGAAATGAACCCCTTGAGGTATTAGAGACAGTTGCCTTAAACGGAATTGATCTTCGTAAAACAAAAACGCTTGGAGGCCGAGTTTGGTGGAGGGCTATTTCACAAAAAAACGGCTTTATTCTCCAGCAAAATATTTTAAGTAAGCATTTTCGAATCCTAGATGATCAACACTATCGTATCTTTTCAAGCTTCGATGAAAAGCTTTCCAAACAACGCTTTAAAGAACTGGTAAAAAGTGAATAATAGAAGTAAAAAAAGATGTGGTCCTGACCCATCTTTTTTTAATAAAGATATTACTATCCCCAAGCCTTTATAAAGCCTAATAAATCATCGATAAGTATACCTTTAAAAGAAATTACAACTAAAGGATGTCATCATAATGGTATTTACTAATAAAGTAATCGGGCTCTTTAAACAGCTGAAAAAGTGGCATTTATTTCAAGTGATTGTGTTGTTGATACTGATTCTAATGCTTTCCTTTTTCGGCTTACTTTTCTATTTTACAAAAGATGCAGATATTTCAGGGTTAAAGAATGAGCTGCCGCAGCCAACTGTTTTTTATGATGTTAATGGAAAAGTGGCTAGCAAGGTATCCGCAAATAAGAATGAAGGTATACCCATTAAGGCAGTCCCCGCTTCCTTAAAGAATGCTATTATAGCGATTGAAGACCATCGCTTTTACAAGCATAATGGGGTTGATTTAATCGGAACCACGCGTGCGCTCTTTCGAGACCTGAGGGCAGGCGGGATGGTTGAAGGGGGCAGTACGATAACACAGCAATTAACGAAAAATACCATTCTTACGTCTGAAAAGACCTTAAAAAGAAAGATGCAAGAGGTATTTTTAGCCATTGCAGTTGAACGCAAATATTCTAAATCAGAAATCCTGCAAATGTACATGAATCAAATCTATTTCGGCGATGGAGCCTATGGAATTAAACAAGCAGCCAGCAAATATTTTGCCAAAGATGTACAGGATTTATCCGTAAGTCAATCGGCTTTACTTGCCGGCTTAATCAAAGCACCGTCAGCCCTAAATCCCTATAAGCATATGGAAAAGGCAACGGAAAGACGAAATCTGGTCTTGGCTGCAATGAAGGAACAAGGCTACATCACTAACACTCAGTATCAAAAGGCAAAAACGGAAAAGATTGTCTTAAATAATAACGGTGGTGATCCATTCCGTGGAAAATATCCATATTATGTCGATCAAGTTTTAGATGAGGCCATTAAACGATACGGGTTTACACAGGATGAATTATTAACAGGCGGCTTCCGAATTTATACGGAACTAAATCCAACAATGCAAGCGGCGATAGAAGAAACCTATCAAGATAATTCCCTTTTCCCTAAAGGTACCGACCGCCTTGTCCAGAGCGGCGGGGTATTACTTGACCCAAAAACAGGCGGAGTCAGGGCCATTATTGGCGGAAGAGGAGTGCATACCTTCAGGGGTTATAACCGTGCCTCACAATTAAAGGCACAGCCCGGCTCATCCTTTAAGCCGATAGCTGTTTATACACCAGCGCTAGAGGAAGGCTGGAAAATTACCGATATGCTTAAAGACGAACCAATGAAATTTGGGTCTTATCAGCCTAGTAATTATGACCACCAGTATGCTGGCGAGGTCCCAATGTACGAAGCGGTAAAGGAATCAAAAAATGTTTCTGCCGTGTGGCTCTTAAATGAAATAGGAATGGATAAGGGAGTGGATTCTGTTAAGCGGTTTGGCATTCCATTAGATAAAGAAGATGAAAATTTATCAATGGCACTAGGCGGTTTGCATAATGGGGTTTCTCCTTTAGAAATGGCCGAAGCATTTTCAGTCTTTCCTAATAAAGGAAGCAGAATCAAGGCACATGTGATTAAAAAAATCGTTGATCCAGAGGGGAATGTAGTTTCCGAGTGGAAGGGGAAAAAGGTGAGGGTAACCACGAAGGCTGTATCGGATCATATGACGACTATGCTCCTTGGTGTAGTAGAAGAAGGAACGGGAAAAGAAGCAAAGATTCCTGGAAGGGAAACCGCTGGAAAAACAGGATCTACCCAGGTGCCAATCAAAGGGATAAATGGCTTGAAGGATCAGTGGTTTGTCGGTTATACTCCTCAGTTAGTCGGTTCGTTCTGGGTCGGTTATGATCAAACAGATGCGGACCATTATATGACCCCGACTAGCGGAACTGGTGCTTCTGTTGTCTTTAGTAAGGTGATGGAAAAGTCATTAAGGGGCGCCTCGAACCAAAGTTTTAATGTCCCACATATTGCTCCATTGATTGAAAAAAGAAAAAAAGAAGAAGAAAAAAGTAATTTTCAAGAGCATTTCAACAATGAAGTTCAAAGATGGGAAGACAAGTGGAATAAACAAATCGAAAAATGGAGGAATAAAATAAAAGGCCGGGATTAAAAAAAATATATTCAAAAAGAAATCACATCCAGGTCATAAAAGTGTAATTTTTATCACTTGCTGCATCAGATTTTTATGATATTTTTAAATAAAAATCATAGGGTGGAATGTATATGTCAGAATACTCCATTGTTTTAGCAATTGGCAGTTTTTTAATCCTTTCTTACTTTATCGGTTATACACTCATTAAATCATAAGCTGCAGACAAAGTGTCTGCAGTCTTTTTATTTTTACAAAAGTAATGTGAAGTTTATAAATAAGTCAACAATGGATATATATATTGAAGTAAGCGAAATTGTGAGGTGGATAGTTATGGAGAAGTTTAGGATTGAAAAGGACACGCTCGGAGAAATCCGGGTCCCTGAAGAAAAGTATTGGGGAGCGCAAACCCAGCGAAGCAAGGAAAATTTTAAAATTAGTGAAGAAAAAATGCCGCTTGAAGTGGTCTATGGTTTGGTCTTGATTAAAAAAGCAGCTGCAGTCGTGAATTATCAATTAGGCAAGCTAAGCGAAGTCAAAATGAACGCCATTGTAAAGGTATGTAATGATATAAATAACGGAGATTATGATCAACATTTCCCATTACTAGTCTGGCAAACTGGAAGTGGAACGCAATCCAATATGAATGTGAATGAAGTGATTGCAAATCGGGCAAACCATTGGCTGGCAGAAAAGGGTAGTAAGGAAACGGTTCACCCAAATGATGACGTCAATATGTCTCAAAGCTCAAATGATACGTTCCCAACTGCGATGCATATTTCCTCCTATATCAAAATTACTGAATCACTATTACCAGCGATTGTAGAACTGAAAAAAACATTTCAGGAAAAAGAGAGCGCTTTTGCTGACATTGTAAAAATAGGCAGAACCCATTTACAGGATGCAACACCGCTTACACTCGGCCAGGAAATCAGCGGCTGGAGGGGAATGCTGGATAGAAATGAACAAATGATTAAAGAATCGAGTCAGCATTTATTGAGTTTAGCGATTGGGGGAACAGCGGTAGGGACAGGAATTAACGCGCACCCACAATTCGGACAGATGGCGGCAGAGGAACTTAGAAAGATAACGGGTTATTCCTTCAAATCGTCAGATAATAAATTTCATGCCCTGACAAGTCATGACGAAATTGTTTTTGTTCATGGAGCTCTAAAAGCATTAGCCGCTGATTTAATGAAAATTGCCAATGATGTTCGTTGGCTTGCGAGCGGTCCGCGCAGTGGAATAGGCGAGATTAGTATTCCCGCCAATGAACCAGGAAGTTCAATTATGCCAGGGAAGGTAAATCCTACCCAAAGTGAAGCCTTGACGATGGCAGTTTGTCAGATTTTTGGAAATGATGCCGCTATTAGCTTTGCAGCGAGCCAAGGCAATTTCGAGTTAAATGTTTTTAAACCAGTCATCATTTATAATCTCATTCAATCCATACGACTTCTTGGTGATGGGATTCGTTCCTTTAATGAAAACTGTGCAAAAGGAATAGAAGTGAATGTAGAAAAAATTAAAAACAACCTAGAGCAGTCGTTAATGTTAGTTACAGCACTTAATCCACATATCGGGTATGAAAAAGCGGCGGAAATCGCTAAGCTTGCGTTTAAGGAAAATAGTACCTTAAAAGAAGCGGCCCTTAAAACTGGTTATGTGACGGAAGAACAATTTGCTGACTGGATTCAGCCTGAAAAGATGGTGTAATTGGACAGTGAAAGCCCCCTCCGTTAATAGGAGGGGGCTAAGCCATATTATTAATTTGTCCAATAAAGTTTGTTAAAGATTAGCGTTGGAATCCGCCGCCAAGTTGAGATTCTGCCATAGCTACAAGACGCTTAGTGATTTCTCCTCCGACAGAACCGTTCGCACGTGAAGTAGTATCTGCACCAAGATTCACGCCAAATTCTTGAGCGATTTCATACTTCATTTGGTTAAGTGCTTGCTCGACGCCTGGTACTAAAAGTTGATTAGAGTTGTTGTTACTTGCCATAGTTGAATAACACTCCTCTTATTAATTTTGGGGTCAGTATGGAATTGAACCATAATATTGCCACCTGGCCTAACCCATATTATCAATAGTGTTGATAAAGAATATTAGTAATTGGAGATGCTTCAGTTTGGTTGGATGATCCGGAGTTGCACCGGATACTACCCTTGTTGGCTTCATCCATCGGTGTAATTGTTGCTTTGTAATCTTTATTATGATTAATTTTTAAAGTTCTATTCAAAAAAAACGACTAGAAATTTATTCCATTACATACGAAGTTTAAGTTAACGCAAACTAACAATATCTTATAAATAAAAGGGTGAACTATATTGGCGATATGCCCAGTTTGTAATGGTTTAAGAGAAGTTTATTTAATGTGTACGAATTGCGGGGAACCAATGTTAGAAAGTGGTCGTCTTATTGATTTTTTTGATGATTACAGTCCCTATATGGAAATTGATTTAATGAAACTTGAGGATGGCTATCCTGATACAAATTCAGGCCAAAAGTGTCCACACTTGTATAGATGCCCCAGCTGCCACAGTGATGAAGTGATTTTTATAAAAGAATGACCCCGTTACCTAGATAACGGGGCCGGATCCTCTATAACAATTATCTTTCGTTTACAGTTCTAATACGTGATTCAGATTCAGTATCAAAGAAATGCGCCTTATTTAAGTCAAAAGCAAGTTCAATCGCATCTCCAGGCTGAACTTCTGCACGTGAATCTAAACGGGCAACGAAATCCTGTCCGCCAATGCTAGAATAAACCATCATTTCTGCACCAGTTAACTCGGCAACATCAACATTCGCTTTAATTTTTGTACCAGCTGATGCTTCGATAAAGACAGGTTCATCATGGATATCTTCTGGACGTACACCAAGGATGATTTCTTTTCCAACATAACCTTGTTCACGAAGAAACTTCATTTTTCCTTCTGGAACTGCAATTGAAGTATTGCCAATCACGAATTTTCCATCTTGTAGTTTCCCATTAAAGAAGTTCATAGCAGGAGAGCCGATAAAGCCGCCAACAAAGACATTTTCAGGCTTTTCATAAACTTCTTTAGGTGAACCGACCTGCTGAATGACCCCGTCCTTCATAACAACTAAACGTGTTGCCATTGTCATCGCTTCTGTTTGGTCGTGGGTAACGTAAATAGTAGTAGTATCTAGACGGCGGTGTAGTTTGGCAATCTCAGCACGCATCGCAACACGAAGCTTAGCATCTAAGTTTGATAAAGGCTCGTCCATTAAGAAAACTTTTGCATCACGAACAATTGCACGGCCGAGGGCAACACGCTGACGCTGACCTCCTGATAGTGCTTTTGGTTTACGTGTTAAGTATGCTTCTAAACCAAGGATTTTTGCTGCTTCTTTAACACGGCGGTCGATTTCATCTTTTGGAAATTTACGTAATTTTAATCCAAATGCCATGTTATCATATACAGTCATGTGCGGGTAAAGAGCGTAGTTTTGGAAAACCATCGCGATATCACGATCTTTAGGAGCAACATCGTTTACTCTTTTTCCATCAATGTAAAAGTCACCTTTTGAAATATCTTCAAGTCCTGCAATCATTCGAAGTGTTGTAGATTTACCGCAGCCAGATGGACCTACGAACACGATAAATTCCTTATCTTCGATATGCAAGTTGAAGTCCTGTACAGCTGTTACTTTATTATCGTAAATTTTATAAATATGATCTAATTTTAATTCTGCCATTTGTGTTACCTCCCTGAATAAGTTGTATCTTTAGTGTACAGGGAATGAAAACATTTACATATAGACAGGTTGCACAAAAAGTGAAAACGCTTTTTTGGGCATGTTGTCATTTCTGCTGTTCATAAAGGAGGCAAGCTAGGAAGACAGTAAAAGCTCCATAAAAATCCTTAAGACTGATCCCTGACTTTTCGATAAATTTATCGATTCGATACTGTAGTGTATTTCGATGAATATATAATTTTTTTGCTGTCATACTGGCATTCAAATTGTTTTCAAGAAAGACTTTGATCGTGGCAAACACTTCATGATCTTCTTTGAATAGCTCAACGATTTCTTGGCTAACTTTATTTTTTAATTCGAGCGGCAAGTGAAAAGCTAAATAAGCAGGAAAAACTCGTTCAAAAGTAAAGATATTTGACTGCCCCATCCGTGAAACGGCAAAAGAAAAATACTCCTTTTCTTGAAGAAATTTACTTGGTAATTGCTCGGTAAATCCACTTGGTTTACCAATGTAAAAAGAAATTTTTACATAAAAGTCGCTTTCAAGTGTTTCAGACATGGAAAGAATCTCTTCCTCTGAAAGGGCCATGGTATTCTTTTCTTCAATAACAATCCCTCTGCTTCCGCTTTCCCAAATAATCATTATGTCTTCCGTAAAAAAACCTTTTAAAGCGGATTCTATTTCAGGTTGATTGGTTTCAGCTCCGTTTATATTGAACTGGATAATTCTAAGCGTATTTCCAGCTAGGTGGTTTGGTAACGGACCATTTGAATATAGAAAATCATGCCATACTTTTACAGTCGGAGGGAGGCTCGAGTTCTGGAATTCTACTAAAGAATAGAGTGTTTTAAGGAGGCTCACTTCTCGTTCATTGAGCTCAGTTTTTGGAATCCCAATCCATTCCTCCTCTGCTTCACTGCAGAAATATAGATATCGATCTGATGGATTTTCGGGCTTGCTGGGAAAAAGAATGGAATTTTGGTAGAGTGACATTATTTTTTTTATCATGTATGATTTCCCCGTTTTTAAAGATTTTCAGGCTTTAGGCAATATTATACCAATTGTAGGGCAGAGCATAAAAGATAAATGGCTGCACCCAACTTAATTATTAGGTACAGCCATTTCAAATTTATTCAATTTCAGCTGGTGGTTCTTCTTTAGGAAGGTCACGTGCTTCTTCAATATTCGCCGCATCTTCGCGGGCATGGACTGAACCGCCGGACAAACCTTCATTGATCATACGGTCTACATCTACGAAAGCCTTATCTCTGCCTTCGAAGGCAGATTCCTTAGAAGTGAGATTATCTTTAATCATGTGAGTCACCCTTTCCTCTGACACAAATGAACCAGAGATTTTTCCAATTTGGCCGCGGGTTAATCTCCTCGCATAAGAAGAGATGATGATCTTATTGTGCGGAAAAATGTAAAGTTTCATGCATTTTTTACGCTAATCATAAACATGATAAAGCATTAACTCATGAATCTGGCTCGTTACTACTTCAAGGTCCTCCTGTTCAGGTGCCTCATTCATCCATTCAATGGCTCCCGTTTGGTGGTAGGTTCCCGTATATCGTTTTTTCTTAAAATAAAAGGAAATAGTCCAGCCCGGAATATGTTGATTTGAAAAAAGGGGTTTATATTGAAAGTGTAAAATCATCAGCCATCCTCTCCTCCTTAAAGACTCCTATACGTATAGCTTACCTTGTCTTTAGGAATAGGGAAATCTTTTCTTTCGGCTTAGGAGGATTCTTCAATGAGTTGAAGAAATAAGCAACATAGGTTTTCAATTTTCTTTTTCTCAATCTCTTCTTCATCAAAGCTCATGGGTTTTGAATTTACCTCGTAAATATAATATCTTCCTGTTTTACTTACTCCTGCATCAATGGTAAATTCACCGAAGTATCCATAATAGTTGGATAGCGATTTACCGACACTGGGAATAATCGTCTGAAAAAATACATCATGCTCTTTTGATTTTAACAGCTGATAGGGAAGGAGGCTTCCCCCTGATGAGATATGAGTAGTGATTTCTTGTTCCTGAGAAAGGCGAATTCCTACTCCTGAAAGGGTGTAATCATTATGATTGGCATGTGCTAGAATTCGAAAATCAAAACGTTTGCCTTCATACTCTGCAGATTGAATTTCTTCCTGTGCTATATATCGTTTCTTCAGTAGTTCTTCGTTCCATTCCTCCCAAAAATGAGTAAAGGATGAGTAGGTTTTTTGTTTAAGAATGCCATCCAGTTGTATTCCTGAAGGACCGTCCATCCGTAAACGGACAATACCTTTTCCCTTTGAAGATTGAGTGGGTTTTAAATAAATGCCCCCGAATTCCATGAGATAGTTTAATAATTCGTTATGCCTCTGTACAAGGATGGTTTTCGGCAAATAATTCTGGAGAATGTGATCACCTTTTAATAGTTGATACAGTTCATATTTGTCGATAAAACAAGGATTAAAAAAAGGTATATTCTTTTCCTTTAAACGTGAAAATAACCATTTGCTCTTTTCTTCCTGTTCTGAAGTACGAAACGGGATACGGTTATAGACTAAATCCGGGAAGGGGAAGGACTTCTTTTTCCAACGGTTTTCCTCAGGTGAATAATAATAGCCGTATATAAAATCATCCTCTACATCTTCCGGTGTAAATACAAAGCTTACTCCATTAAGTGAAATAAGTTTTTTTTGGATTTCTATAAATAGTGGACCATTACCGGCAATGGTTCCCTTTGATTTCCTTGCTGTCAAGATACCAATCAATGGGGTGCCATCGGTTTTCATTTAAAGATTTCCTCTGGGTGTAATAAGGCTTGCTCAGTTAGAAAAACGGCAAACGCAATGGATAATTTCCGGGTTAATAAATCAAATTCCTTTAATTCCGGATGACTAAAGATTGACCTTCCTGGTTTAGAATTTGCTTCAAACAGCCAAACATCACCGTTTCGATCAATTCCTAAATCAAAACCAATCTCACCAATAATACCCTCAATAGTATGATCGAGTGCTTTACTTAGCAAAAGAGCGGCCTCTCTTAGTTTTTCACTGAAAGTTTCAGCTTCTTCTTCAGGGAAAATTTCACCAACTGTTTTTATTTCCCCGCCGCTTCTTGCATGGGTGGTGACACTGCCTTGCCCCGCAATTTTTCCGGCAAGGGCTGTTATCTGCCATTTACCATGTTCGTCTTTATTTGTATGGACGCGAAAATCAACTGGGCGCTGGTCGATTCTAAGCAGTTGAATTCCTTGCTGGACTAACATTCTATCGAGTGATTGGTTTGCAAACACCGATTGGAATAATCGTTCCAAGCTGGCGTATTTTCGTAAACGATTAGTCCCTGTATCGTCTTGATACCGGCAATAATAATCGTTCGTGTGTTTGTCGAAGATAACTTGATGAACACCATGACCTAGACTGCCATTCTTGGGCTTTATAACAACATGACCAAACTTGGAAAGCATGGTTTCAATTGAGGAAAAGGATGTAAACGGATGGGTCTCAGGTAAATAGGCTGTAACAGATGAGTCTTGCTGCAGTCTTTCATAAATATCAAGTTTATTAAAGAATCCAGGGTTGTACCAGGGAATCAGATATTCTGTTTGGAGGCGGTTTCTCACTTTAATTAATTTTGGATTTTCCTCACTTTTTCGATTCGGCAGGCGGTCATAGACCACATTGGGGAAAGGGACTTCAACTGTTTGCCAAGCATTATCCTGAAAGAAATACCCTTCCATCGTTCCCTGCTCCCAATTAATATGCTGCTCTCCAAAAACAAAGGCATACGCACCGACAGATCGATTGACAGAAAGCAGCTTCGAAAAAAATAAGGTCCGTTCACCAATTGGCTGTTCTGGGTATGAAGTAAATCCAGCCGTAAAAATCCCAACTAACGGACCAATATAAAGAGCCTCATCCTCTAGAAAGGCATGCAGAGGAACTCTAAAATAGGGGAAATGGATCGTCTCTTGGATTTTCCTGCTGATGACAATTCGGTCATCTTTGTCCGGATGGGGGTAAAATTCAACTTCCATTGATTTTGAGCCAAAAGCGATTTTTTTAATTTCTTTACCCTGAAGCAGCTTAGAAGGACAAAAGACAATTAACTGATCATTTTGTGCCACTTCAATGAGATAATGTTTTCTCATAATAGACCTTCCTTTCCGTTTGATCATGCTCTGAAAGGTACTTTCCGTAAAGGAGCGGTTTGGTGTAGAGGGATTCTTGTAATTCTGGGTTCGTCGATAAAAGAACTTTCCTGCCTGGTTTAGAGTTAATATCAAGTATCCAGATTGACCCGTCTTTGGCAATGCCGATATCTATTCCAATTTCAAATAGAGGCATAAACGCATGTTCTAGAGGAGAAGGGAGACTGGTAAGAATAAAATTTAGCTCCTGCTGTAAATATTCAGCTTTAGCAGGCGGAAGGGAAATGAGCCATTCTTTAAAATTGATTACATTCCCTCCGGCAGCTAAATTTGATAGAATTCCGCCTGTCGTTCCAATCCGAATACCCCGTCCTTGTTCTCCCCATACTCCCCGTTCATTTTTTTGTAAGAGAATCCGGATATCAAAGGGCTTGTGGTCTTTATTTGAAAGTTCCAAATAGGGCTGCAATAAATAACTTCGCTGGTTTAATAGAAGCTTGAGCCATTGAATAAGCTTTGCTTCATTTGGAAAGATTCGGGAAATAATTCTTTTTTGTTTTTCTGTTTTAACATGTATCGTTTTTTCACTTTTCTTTAAATAGTAAATACCGTATCCTTGGGAACCATTAATCGGTTTTAAAATTATTTTTTTCTTTAGTGTAAGTTCCTTCAAGATGCTTTCAACATCTGAAACTGCCTGTGTTGAAGGTAAATAGGAAGCTAGTTTAGTCGTTTTTAAAGTTTGATAAAGTTCCCATTTATTCGGTAATCCATAGCCTAAAAAGGTAATATCATTTCGGCTTTTTAACCATGTGACAATGGTCAAGCATTGTTTAGAATGTTCATCTTCTCCGTAAAAACAACGATCATAAATAATAGTTGGGATTGGAATGGTGCATTCCAACCAAGAAGCTGTACTTGAATCAAACTTTGCCCCTTTAACGTGGAGGTTATGTGGATCTATATCGGAAGGAATAAACCTGAAAACCTCCATCTCCAATGACTCAGCGCGGTTAGCCAATTCATTTATATAGGCATTTTCACTTTCCCTATTTAATGTCATAATTCCAAATGTTAACAATTTATATTTCCTCCTTTATAACGGCTGTATCAAATGCAAGAATGGTACAGAACTGGATAATGGCCTTGGCAGAGGGTCTGATTTTTGTTAAACCATCCTCAAAGTTTTTGGATGGCTTAGAATTCACCTCGATTAACCATGGTTTTCCATCATGATCAACGCCAATGTCGATCCCAAGTTCTCCAATAATGCCTCGTGAATTTCGGTTTAAAATCGAAGCAGTCTCGAGTGCCAATTCTTTCATTTGGGCTAGTACTTCTATAGATTTGTTATCACTTATGCACGTTCTTAATGCATTTAATGGTCGTGTAAGGGTGCCGCCTCTAGCTAGATTTGAGACGAACTCTTGATTTGCTGCAATCCTGGCTACAGTTGAGGTTACCCTCCAACCGTTATCCAAATTTTGATGGCATAGAACTCTGAAATCCATCAAAGCTGACTGATAAGACAACAATGGAATTCCTTGTTGAATAATATAAATCCGATCATGGATAAAGGGCTTGATTTGTTGATATAGTTCATCTAACGAAAAAGGTCCCCCTTTTTTAGCTGCCAAGGATTTTAACGAGGTTTCAAAAGTGTAAAGAGAATCCGGGGTACGTGTTACTTTAAAAATATTTCGGCCTTGGCTTCCATGGATAGGCTTTAGAAAAAGGGTGTGATGTTTTTGTGCCAGGTCATAAAAATGTTCTTTCGAAAATAGTTTTGTTTCAGGTAGATAAGAATCTAGACTTTTTTCACTTTTTAGGTGTTCGTAAACTTCCCACTTCGAAAGAAAGCGGTCGTTAAAGAACGGTATCAATAATTGCGCAACTTTTTCTCGAAAATGTTTAAAGTCCTTTTTATACTCCCGTGCTCTAGAATGGATCCGGTTATAAATAACATCCGGGACAGGCAGCTGTGCAGCAGTCCATTTTCCATCTTCGCAATAATATCCTTGACTTAAAAACTGTTCATAAGAAAAAACGTAGAAAAATCCACCATTCTCACTAAATCCTTGTTGAAGTTCCTCACAAAACAAATGAATGGAGCGAAATTTCGGTCCAGTGTGTTTGTTTTCAATTGAATCTGTCAATAAAGCTGCCACAGGTCCAAGCTTTAAGGTTTGACCCTCAGGAAGAACCATTGCTTGAAATTTAATGGGGTGAATAGGGAGATAAAAGGATTCCATAAAATCCTCGGAAACATGAATTGTATGCTCCGGTAAGTCTTCGGTTTGAACGATCGCAGGAATGGTTTTTCTGCCGATCGAGATGTTTAGCTCACTGTGCTGATTTAATTGTAGCTGCTTGCACAATTGGGCAGACATTTGGATAACATTCTTATCTTTGTCTGTTAATTTTTTCGGTACAATTAGGATCGAGGTTAATGAAAATGACATACTCACTCCTCATTTTCTTGGATATTGGGCATTAGTTGATATAAGTAATTTATGTAAAGGCTTGAGAAATGGTGATTTGAACATTCTCGCAATAAATAGAATAGTTTGTTATAGTTGTGAAGATGTTTATACAAAAAGGAGTGGCTTAAAAATGGCAGTTAATTTATATGATTCAGCCTACGCATTAGAAACAGCAATTCGTCAAAGCAATGAGTATATACAATTACAGCAGGCTTATAGCGAAGTAAATGCAGACCCTCAAGCAAAACAAATGTTTGATCAGTTTAGACAAATGCAGATGAACTTGCAGCAAAAACAAATGATGGGCCAAAATATTTCTGAGCAGGAAATCCAGCAGGCTCAATCAACGGTTGGCCTTGTTCAGCAGAATCAAAAAATAGCCCGTCTAATGGAAGCAGAACAGCGAATGAGCATGGTGATTGGCGAATTAAACAAAGTTATTATGAAGCCATTAGAAGATTTATACGGAAACCTCTAAAATGAATTGAAAGCCTTCGGTCGCAAAACCGAAGGCTTTCTCTTTTTGTTCTATATACCCCCAAAAAATCATAAAAGTGTTATAAAGGTAATTTCACCAAGAACAGGGGGCAACATAATGATTTATCGCTTGCTTGCGCTAAATATTGATGGCACGCTACTCCAATGGAATGGGAAAATCCATAAATCAACTAGGGAAGCAATTGAATATGTTCAGCAAAAAGGGATTTATGTAACATTGGTTACATCGCGAAGCTTCCCCTCAGCTAAGAAGGTGGCGAAGGCGTTAAAAATAACAGCTCCCCTTATTACCCACCAAGGGGCATTTATTGCCAGTACAGTGGAGAAGCCTGTTTATGTTAAAAGAATTGATGAAGACATTACGTATGATGCGATTCGTTTTTTAGAAGCATTGCCGTGTCAAATCAGGCTAGTCCATGAGCAATTTTCATTAGCCAATAAATTAAAGCTTAATAATCAGTTACTGGCTAAAACTGTATTTACTTCAGGAGATCCCGTTTTCTATTCCCAGCAATTTGTGTCTTCTTTAAGCGAGTATTTACATGACCAGCCAGTAACATCTCCTAAAATAGAGGTGTACTTTGAAGATGAGCGGGACCTTAGCGATGCAGTTCAGGCATTAAGAAAAATGTTTACAGAGATTGACGTGATCCAATTGGATTCTTTAAGATTAGATATTGTTCCGGCCGGTGTTTCTAAGCTAGCAGGATTATCATACTTAGGCAACCAACTGGGGATCAAGCGAAGTGAAATGGTTTATATTGGTGATGGGCTAGATGATATCCCATTAATCGCAGCAGCAGGGCTAGGGGTGGCAATGTGGAATGCCGATTTTGAAGTAAAAAAGGCTTCCGATTGGGTAACCAGATCAAAAAATGAACATGGTGTCGCCTACATGGTAAAAGAACACTTCCGCAAGCAGCAGCCAATTGAATTTTTAAAAAAAATGAAGATCATCAAAAATTAAGTAAACAGGGGGATATCATGGCAAATGCTTTGATATCTCTGCTTTTTAGAAGACCTTTTGAGGAATGTCTTGCTCCAGCACCTAGGGGTTCAAGGCGGTTCCTCTTTTCCATTTGACCTTGTTTTCTTGATTTTGTACACTTAAGAGAGTTTAGAAATGTCTAGCATAAGCAGCAGAAGAAGGGTTCTTGTGCTTTTTATATGAAAGGTGATTAACTTTGCGAATTTCGATTATTGGGATAGAGGATGAAAGATTTAACCGGCAATTGCAGCTTATTGCCAATTTGTTTTTTGAGGAATCCGAGATTTTTATGGGGATTCAAAGCGATGCAGATGTTCAAATAAAGTTTACACTACAGGTCCAAGACCTTGTAACTGTAGAAGCTGAATTAAAGGACCAGAATGGAAAAGTACTGTTCACTAATTATCAGAAAAAAATGATTTTATCAGTTACCGTCAAGGAACAGTTTAAACAAATTAAGAATGCAGTAGCTCATGTTTA
This sequence comes from Neobacillus drentensis, assembly GCF_021560175.1. Taxonomy (GTDB): domain Bacteria; phylum Bacillota; class Bacilli; order Bacillales; family Cytobacillaceae; genus Neobacillus; species Neobacillus drentensis_A. The sequence goes on from NZ_CP091110.1 coordinate 1,240,652, forward strand.
TTTAACATTACTTCAGGACTGGACAGGCATTACGCAAAAATGGGGGGTTTTAACAGGGATTAGACCTACAAAATTACTTCATCGGAAAGTGCAGGAAGGCATACCGCAAAAAGAGGCTCATCAGCAATTAAAAGAGGATTACTTAATTAGCGATGAGAAGATTGAGTTGATGCAGCATATTGTTGACCGCCAGCTTGCTGTTGTTCCTGACCTATATTCGCTGCAAAAAGAAGTCAGTATTTATATCGGTATCCCGTTTTGTCCAACCAAATGCGCTTATTGCACATTTCCTGCTTATGCTATTAATGGCAGGCAAGGGTCTGTCGATTCTTTCTTGGGAGGCCTTCATTATGAAATGCAAAAGGTCGGTGCTTGGCTAAAGGAAAAAGGTGTCAGAATCACAACGGTTTACTATGGTGGAGGCACCCCCACTAGTATTACAGCGGAAGAAATGGATATGCTTTACGAAGAAATGTATACTTCGTTTCCTGATGTTGAAAACATTCGGGAAATTACGGTAGAGGCTGGGCGCCCTGATACGATTACACCTGAAAAATTAGAAATCCTAAAAAAGTGGAATATTGACCGGATTAGTATAAATCCACAATCTTATACTCAAGAGACCTTAAAGGCGATCGGAAGACATCACACCGTTACCGAAACAATTGAAAAATACCATTTGGCTCGTCAAATGGGCATGAACAATATTAATATGGACTTAATTATCGGTTTACCGGGTGAGGGGCTGGATGAATTTACCCATTCCTTAACAGAAACAGAAAAATTAATGCCTGAGTCGCTGACCGTTCATACGCTGTCATTCAAGAGAGCCTCAGAAATGACAAAAAATAAAGACAAGTATAAGGTTGCCCCGCGTCAAGAAGTAGAAAAAATGATGGAGCTTGCTGAAAATTGGACCAAAGCTCATAGCTATGTACCTTATTACTTATACCGTCAAAAAAATATCCTTGGAAATCTTGAGAATGTCGGGTATTCATTCCCTAATCAAGAAAGCATCTATAATATTATGATTATGGAAGAGCAGCAAACCATTATAGGACTTGGCTGTGGTGCTGCAAGTAAATTTATTAATCCGGTAACAGGGAAGATCACTCATTTTGCCAATCCGAAGGACCCTAAATCGTATAATGACAACTTTGAAAAATATACGCAAGATAAACTTACGATATTAGAAGAATTATTCTCAGAAGAAGGTTCCCCTGCTTAAATATAAGCGGGGATTTTTTATATTAGGGAGATGGAGGTTGACTAAGAGTACTGTCAAGATCAAACCTTCATTAAGAAAATTCAATATATTTCGAATGCTTATTTTTATTGTTCTTCATTCCATATATAATGGAATTGGATGAATAAAATGGGAGGAGATGTGGAATGTCTATTAATTTTGTAACGGATAAGGTAAATTTACGAGTGAATGGCCGTGTTGCCACGATTGAATTAAACCGGCCGGAGGCATTAAATGCAATGGACATAGACGTTATAAAGGGGCTAGTTTGCAAGCTGAAGGAGATTAGTGAGTCTGATGAAATCGATATTTTGGTCATAACAGGAAAAGGAAAAGCCTTTTCAGCCGGCGGCGATATAAAAACCATGCTGTCTAATATGAATGAGGCGGATTTCTTTCCAGTGATGGATTACATCAGCGAATTAATTATTACTTTATACAGCCTGCCAAAATTAACGATTAGTGCTGTTTCTGGTGCAGCTGCCGGGTTAGGATTTAGTTTGGCGCTAGCGACTGATTATATTATCGCAGATGAAACTAGTAAGCTAGCAATGAATTTTATTGGTATTGGCTTAATTCCCGATGGCGGAGCACACTTCTTTTTAGAAAAAAGATTAGGAGAAACCAAGGCTAAGCAGGTCATTTGGGACGGAAAAATGTTAAGTGCCGACGAAGCATATAAACTAGGATTAATCCAAGAAGTAGCAGAAGGCAGCCTTCAGGAAACGTTAGAGGAAAGGGTACAAGATTGGTTAAGCCGTCCTGTTCAGGCCATGATTAAAACCAAAAAAATAATGGCTGAGGAGAATCGTCCCCAATTACTTAAAGTACTGGAGTTAGAGAAATACGGGCAGCAAAAAATGCGTGAAACACTGGACCACCGTGAAGGGATTCGGGCTTTTCTCGAAAAAAGGAAACCGAAATTCATAGGAAAATAAAGCAAACAAAGAAGCCCAAGGGCTTCTTTGTTTGCTTTATGAATGAAATAATAAAAGCTTGCCGCTAGGTGAAGTTAATCGATGTGTCTTTTCTAGTAATTTTTTTTCTTGTAATAGTTGTTCCCCTTGTTTCTTTGCAGCCTCATCATTTTCAGCTTGAAGATTTTCTTCTAATAATTTTTCCCCATTTGCCTCGAAAGCTGTTAATTTATAAGTTTTCATCGACAATCCCCCTCATGTATCAATGTTTAGTAGGAGCCGGCGTTTATTCATTAGCCGTTTCTATTATAATTTTATTTTCACACAATTCTTTAAATTTTTCAAAATAAAAAAGTTGAAACCAAAATATGGTATATTCGTATTAAAAAGAAGGAAAGGGGTGCGTAATATGGTACTCAAACTTGAACATGTTACCAAAAGGTTTGGTCAATTTACGGCGGTTAATGATTTATCAATAACGGTACCCGAAAAGGAAATGTTTGGATTCCTAGGGGCAAACGGCGCCGGCAAAACGACAACATTTAGGATGATATTAGGACTACTGGATAGCTCGGGAGGCCGGATTACTTGGGATGACCTCCCCATTGATTATTCCACTAGCCATTTGGTCGGCTATTTGCCTGAGGAAAGAGGCTTATATCCAAAATTAAAAGTACGTGATCAAATAGTCTATTTAGCAAGACTGAGAGGAATGCAAAAGACGGAGGCATTAGTGGAATTAAAATCGTGGTTAAAGCTTTTTAAAATTCCAGACTATGAGAATAAGAAGGTTGAAGAGCTTTCAAAGGGAAACCAGCAGAAAATCCAGTTTATAGCGGCGGTAGTCCATAAACCTAAATTATTAATTTTAGATGAGCCGTTCAGCGGCCTTGACCCTGTTAATGTAGAGATGCTAAAGGAAGCGGTTTTAACCTTAAAGGAAAATGGAGCAACAATCGTGTTCTCGAGTCATCGGATGGAGCATGTGGAGGAGATGTGTGAACACCTATGTATCTTACATAACGGCAGTCCGGTCGTAAGTGGCTCGTTAAAAGAGATCAAACGGGAATTTGGCAAAAAGAATTTAGTGATTCATGCAGATTTTCCCTTAGATTCATTGAAGAATTACCCTGGGGTCGTGAAAGCTAAAGTGACCATGGAGGGCATTCACCTGCAAATTGATGGGGAGGAAGTTGCGGGGAGAATCCTTAAAGACATTGTCGATAAAGGGTTTATACGTAAATTTGCTCTTGAAGAGCCTTCATTAAATGATATCTTTATTGAGAAAGTAGGTAATTCTTATGAATAGTTTCTGGATTATCTTATTTCATACCTATCTTAATAAGCTCAAAACGAAATCGTTTATTATCACGACATTATTAACCATTGTCATTGTCTTAGCGATCACGAATATTAATAATATCATCGATTTATTTGATAAAAATGGCGGAAAGGAAAAGGTTGCGGTAATTGACCAATCCGGCCAGCTTTATGAGCCATATAAACAGCAAATAAAAAGTGTTAATACGGATATTCAACTGACTTTTTACAAAGGCAGTGAAAAGCAGGCGGAAAGATTAGTTGAAAAAGGTGAATTTACAGGAGTTATACAACTGCATGTAAACGAGCAGAAGCTGCCTGAAGCTACCTATAAAGCCAAAAGTATCGCCGATTCAACCTTATATACGGATCTTCAAACAGGATTGCAGCAGCTTAAAACGATGCTTGCAGCCTCACAGATTAATTTAGCGCCGGATCAGCTGCAAAAACTTTATGAACCCGTCTCGTTTAAAAAAATGGCCCTTGAAAAAAATGCAAAAACGGAAGAGGAGTTAAACCAGGCAAGAGGATTAGTCTATGTCTTGCTATTTGTTATCTATTTTGCCGTGATTATGTATGCCAACATGATTGCGATGGAAGTTGCAACCGAAAAATCTTCACGTGTTATGGAGATTTTAATATCAAGTGTTTCTCCAATTAAACAAATGTTTGCCAAAATAGTGGGAATTGGATTATTAAGCCTGACCCAATTAGCGGTTTTTTTAGTGGTTGGTTATTATTCATTTATGAGAAATATGGAGTCATTAAAGGATGGTTTTTTCGGAGTATACGGTTTTGAAGAAATCCCAACCGCGACCATTGTGTATGCAGTTATTTTCTTTATTCTTGGTTATTTTCTATATGCCACACTCGCAGCCTTTTTGGGGTCGCTTGTCAGCAGGATTGAAGATGTACAGCAGATGATTACACCAATGACCTTAATGGTGGTTGCTGGCTTTATGATTGCCATGTTTGGACTTGGTAAGCCTGACGCCCCATTTATTACTGTAACATCCTATATTCCTTTCTTCACACCGATGATTATGTTTTTACGGGTAGGTATGCTGACAATCCCGGCCTGGGAGGCAATCATAGGAATCATCATCCTTATTGCAACCATCGCAATACTTGCTATTTTTGGTGCCCGTGTATACCGCGGCGGTGTGTTAATGTATGGAAAATCGAACTCCTATAAAGATATTAAAAAGGCATTACAACTAACAAAAAACGAATAAGAATAAAGGGTCTTACCACTTTTGGTAAGGCCCTTTTTTTTAAGAACGTGCATTCGCGTTTTGGGATTAAAGGTGCTACAATGGAGAAAAGATGGTGAAAGGAATATTTTATGAAAAAGATATCGTTTATCCATGCAGCCGACCTGCATTTAGACAGTCCCATGGTTGGTTTAAAGCATTTGCCGGAAAATATCTTTAATCGAGTAAAAGAGAGTACATTTACTGCATTGAAAAAACTAACCATAACTGCGATTGAGCGGAATGTTGATTTTGTCATCATTGCAGGAGATATATTTGATGGTGAGGATCGCAGTTTACGTGCACAGGCTCGTTTTCGTAAGGAAATGCTTAAACTTAACGACGAAAAAATCCCGGTCTATATCGTTCATGGTAATCATGACCATTTAAATGGCTCTTGGGTTCACCTTGACATGCCAGAAAATGTTCATGTTTTTGGAAACAAGGTTGAAAAAAGGGAGTTAATAACAAAAAGCGGTACCAAAGTCCATCTATACGGATTTAGTTATGGAACACGACATATTTTTGAACGAAAAATCGATGAGTACGACAAAATAGAGGGCGCAGATTACCATATTGGAATTCTTCATGGAAATGAGAGTTCCGGAACAGACCACGATAATTACGCGCCATTTACAGTAAAGGATCTCGTTCAGAAAAATTTTGATTATTGGGCGCTGGGACACATCCATAAACGTTCAGAATTGTCTTTGAATCCTCCTATTATTTATCCCGGTAATATCCAAGGAAGAAATAAAAAGGAATTGGGAAGTAAAGGTTTCTATCATGTTACGTTTACAGATGGGGATGCAACAATGGACTATATTAAGGCTTCCGATATTATTTGGGAGGAATTAACCGTTAATGCCGAGACAGCCGTTAGCTTTGACGATCTCTTCCATTTATGCCGAATAGCCATTAATGAAATAAGAAGAGAACGTAACGGAACACTACTAACCCTTAAGTTGAAAAATACACAGCTAGCAGATATGCGCGAACAGAAAAGTATCGATAATGAATTGCTTGAACTTCTCTTAGAGGATGAAAGTGAAGAAGAGTCCTTTGTTTGGGTAGCGGATTTGAAATTCAATGAAAAATTGCCTTTCGATAAAGAAAAAATAAAAACGGAAGCCAATTTTTATGGAGAATTATTTGAGGTCATCGACCATTTTGATCAAACCGAGCAAGCCTTAGCACCACTTTATGAGCATCCATTAGCAAGAAAATACTTACCGCATTTAGAAACGGCAGAGAAAGATGAATTACTTAGAAAAACAGAAAAATTAATAATTGAATTACTTTATCAGGCCTAATTAAGGAGAAGCGGAATGAAAATTCTAGAAATATACATTTATGGATACGGCCAATTAGAAAATGTAATCATTAAGTCTCTTTCAGATTATCAAGTTTTTTATGGTGAGAATGAAGCAGGGAAATCCACCTTGATGGCTTTCATCCATGGCATTTTATTCGGTTTCCCAACCAAACAGTCATCCGAGCTGCGCTATGAACCAAAACATAGTACGAAGTACGGTGGAAAGCTTAGAATTTATCATGAAGAGCATGGATTTGCTGTGATTGAACGTGTAAAGGGGAAAGCCGCAGGGGATGTAAAGGTGATGATGGATAATGGGACTGCCGGCGGTGAGGAGCTCCTAAAACAATTGTTGGGTAACTTTGATAAAAGCTTGTTTCAGGCCGTTTTCTCCTTTAATTTACAGGGGCTTCAGAACATTCACCAAATGAAGGGCGAAGAAATTGGCAAGTTTTTATTTTCAGCAGGGACCCTTGGCACTGAGCAGTTGGCCAAAGCCGAAAACTTTTTGCAAAAAGAACTAGATGTACGTTTTAAGCCATCAGGTAAGAAACCAATTTTGAATGAAAAATTACAGGAACTTCATGAATTAAAAGGTCAATTAAAAAAGGCTGCAGCGAGGAATAATGAATACGAGGAACTTCAACGAAAAAAAGAGGCATTGCATCAAGAGATCGATCTAAGGAATGCTGCGATTCAAGAAACTGACGAAAAAATCAATAAACTTAAAGAATGGAAGAGAATCGAATCTGTTGTAAAAGAAGAAATTTGGACCGAAAAAGAGCTAAAGGAGTTAGGAACAATCGACTTCCCCGCTCGCGGGATTGAAAGACTGGAAAAAATAAATCAGCTGATTCATCCCGTTATAGCCGAAATTACCAGTATCACTGCTAGAGTAGAAGGATTACAAGAAGAATTAACCGGTATTGGCCCTGATCTTGAATTCCTAGAAAACGAGCCCTCCATTTTAACATTACTTGACCAAGTTCCTATTATTGAACAATTAACATTAGAGAAAAAGCAATCTGAACAGAAACTCTCAGATTATGAAGAAAAGCTTTCGGTAACAAGAGAAAAACTTCATTTGCCCCTAACAGAGGATGAAATCCTCATGATTAATACAAATATTTACATGAAAAACCAAGTAGAAATGGTTACTCAAAAAAAACAAAGGTTAGAAGAAGTAAAGGAAGAGTTAGATAGTCAATATCAAGAGGAAAAAGAAGCGCTTGATCAATTAGAAAAAGAGGTTCGTTTCGCTGAAAGTAAGATATTGCTCCAAAAAGAGAGAATTCAAATCGAGGAGCAGATAAGTCAGCGGAATGATAAACAGAGCTTAGAATGGGAATTAAAATCAATACAAGAAAAAATAGAATACTACCAGCATGAAAATGAGCGAAGTCAAGCGGCCAAAAAAAAGCTGCAAAGTGATCGGAAACTTCAGATGTTTCTTTTTGCGTCAATTTTATTTGGAGTATTTTTATATGGGCTAATTACAATGCAATGGTTCCTGCTGATTGTTGGCTTAGCAGGGTGTATTGGTTTTGTCCTTTTTTGGATGAAAGGGGCAAAACAGACGAAAGAAGACAGCATTTTGCAAAAGATTGCTGAACTAAAAGAAAAGGAAAAAGCTTTGCAACAAAAGCTTCAGACATCCGAATATCTCGATGTTAAATCACTTGAGAATCAATTACTTGTTGATAATCAAAGGCGTCAGGAGTTGCAATTGTTAAAACTCAAGTTAAAGCAGCAACAATCCCTATTTGAAAAGATCATCTCTAAATTTGAGGACTGGGAATTAGCAACAGAACAAAATAAAGAAAAACTCCTTTTTATTAGTAAAGAGTTAAATATCCCTGAATATATTGCCGTCAGTTTTTTAGCAGAGGCATTTGCGTATATTGAACAGTATAAATCGATTTGTCGAGATAAAAATCAGTTTGCACGAAGGATCAACGAAATTAATCATCAACAATCTTTAGTGGAGGAAGGATTAAGGTCAATAGAAGAGCGCTTTTTACAAGAAAAGGGCCATGATTTACACACTTCAGCCTATCTATTACGAAACAAACTCAAGGAAGAACATGAAAAGCAAATTATGAGCAAAGAAAGAGCAAAGAAGCTAGAAGAAATTAAAGCAGATTTAGCTCAAAAAGTACAAGAACTAGAACTTTTACAAATAGAACATCATAAACTCTTACAAGCTGCAAAGGTAGATTCAGAGCAAGAATTCTACATTTTAGGGGAAAAGGCAAAAAAACATGAGGAACTGCTTGAGAGACAACGCTCTCTGCACAACCAACTCCAATATTCTCTCCTCTCTGAAGTGGAGAAAGAAGGCTTTTTATCCATATATGACTGCGAGGGGCTAATTAAGCAATGGGAGTTTGACATCCAGCAATTACAAGAAAAGCTGAAAAAGGATCGAGATGAGATGGCTGCCATAAATTTTGAAATTCAGGTTCTCGAAGAGGGTGGGGTATACACTGACATTCTCCATCAGTTTAAACAAAAGAACTATGAATTGGAAGAGGCAGCCAAAGAATGGTCTGTCTATCGTATGGCGCAAGCGGTGCTGGCCGAAACCATTGATAAATATAAAAATGTGCATTTGCCAAGAATGCTTGTAAAGGCAGAGGAGTACATGTCTATTTTAACAGATGGAAGCTACAATAGAATTCATTTGCAAAAGTCAGGTACAGGTTTTCTAGTTGAACGGGATGACCACACTGTCTTTGAAGCAAATGAGTTAAGTCAAGCGACAACTGAACAATTATATGTTTCAATTCGATTGGCTTTGGCTACAACACTTTATGATAAATATCAGTTTCCTATTATCATCGATGATAGTTTCGTGAATTTTGATGCAAAAAGAACGCAAAAGGTGATTGAACTTCTTCGTGGATTGAAACAAAATCAGGTCCTATTTTTTACTTGTCATGAGCATTTATTAGCTCATTTCCAAAAGGAAAATGTTCTTCGTTTGGAAAAAGGTGCTGTTCAGACTACTTAATAGAGTACTAGCTGGATATGGTATACTCTAATTATCGGAAGGGAGAGTGAAGAGGTTGAGCAAGGGTATATTACAGTATGATGTTGGAGAACAAGTTGAATTATACCTTTTAATAAAGAGTTCGACAAAGGGAATTGCCAGTAATGGGAAACCATTTTTGACATTAATTCTGCAAGACCAAAGCGGGGAAATTGAGGCGAAGCTTTGGGATGCTGGGGCAGATGATGAAAAGAATTATGCAGCACAGACAATTGTAAAAATACTTGGGGAACTTCAAAACTACCGTGGGAAAAGTCAGTTAAAAATCCGTCAAATTCGAAAAACTGGCCCTTCTGATGGTGTAAGGCTAGATGATTTTCTTGTGACTGCCCCTGTTAGTCAGGAAGAAATGATGAGTAAGTTGACCCAATATATATTTGAAATGAAAAATCCAAATATCCAAAGGGTCACCCGGCATTTAATAAAAAAGCATCAAAAGGCTTTCTTGGAATATCCTGCCGCAACGAAAAATCATCATGAATTTGTTTCAGGGCTTGCCTATCACGTTGTCAGTATGTTGGACTTGGCCAAAGCAATAGCATCCTTATACCCCAGCCTTGATAAGGATTTACTCTATGCAGGAGTTATTTTGCATGATATGGGAAAGGTTATGGAATTATCAGGACCCATTTCAACGACCTATACGATTGAAGGGAATTTACTTGGACACATTACCATTATGATCACCGAAATTGGTAAGGCAGCTGAGGAACTAGGCATTACAGGGGAAGAAGTATTAATCCTCCAGCACCTGGTTTTAAGCCATCATGGTAAAGCAGAGTGGGGAAGTCCCAAACCCCCTTTGATAAAGGAAGCAGAAATCCTTCATTATATTGATAATCTTGATGCAAAAATGAACATGCTCGACCGGGCCCTTGAGAGAGTAAAGCCAGGGGAATATACGGAGCGCATATTTGCCTTAGATAACCGCGCTTTTTATAAGCCGGTATTCCATAAGTAATACTAGAAAATAACCCGATTTGGGTTATTTTTTTTGGAGAAAAATGAATACTTTAGGTTTAGATGAAATATGTTGTAATAAAAGAAAACCTAAAGTGGACAAACATAGTGAAGGGAGCAGGGGACATTGACAATACCTATTTGGATTTATGCAGTGGTAGCAGGAATAGTAATTAGCGCTCTAATGGCGATTAAAACAGGGCGGGAAGAGCGGCAAGTAGAAATGGAAAGTATCGAGCGTGAAGGAGAAATTTATATTAAACGACTTGAGCGGGAGAAGGAAAAACGTGAGGAATTGAGAGCACCCGGTGAATAAATGACGGGAAGAAAGCACTGATATAAACGAAAGACATTATAAAAAGCGGAAGCCCTGATATGGGCTTCCGCTTTCTTATGTTCTTAGCTCACTGTATCTTCGCTTCTTTATTGCGCAGGAGTAGTTGTTGGTTTCAGAGCATTCTTTAAGTCTTTGTCATTAACTTTTACATCAGCTGCTTTTAACTCGCTCTGCATTGCTTTGTTAATATCATCACTTGTTAGTTTAGATGATTTGACCTGATATTCGATATCTTTCTTCATTTCATCATAAGACTTCTTCTCTTTTTTCTCAGTAACTTGAATGATATGGTATCCAAATTGTGTTTTTACTGGTGCACTAATTTCATTTACCTTAAGAGCGTATGCACCTTTAATAAAATCAGCATCGTATTGGTCTTTATTTGTATTATTGATCGTACCTAGATCACCGCCGTTTTGAGCAGAAGCAGTATCAGTTGAATATTTTTTTGCAAGATCCTCAAATTTTGCACCGCCATCAAGCTGTTTCTTAACGTCAAGTGCAGTTTTCTCATCTTTAACAAGAATATGACGAACCTTAATGTCAGGCTGGTAGGAAGCATAATAATCCTTTAATTCTTTATCTGTTACCTTAACATTTTTCATTGCAGCTTTTTCTTGTAACATACCGAGTTTCATGGTTTTCTTTAGGTCAGCTTCGTTTTTATAACCGTACTGTGCAAGAGTCGCATCAAAATTGGTACCAAGCTGTTCTTTTAAGTCGCTCACTTTTGCATTTAACTCTGCATCCGTGACTTTGTACTTTTTAGATAGCACCTTTTCGTATACCAGTTGTTGAAGGGCCTGCTGACCGTATTTATCCTTCATTGTATTATATAATTCTTCTTGAGTAACATTCCCAGCTTTACTTTCTGCCACTTTTTCTGAACTAGTTTGATTACATGCGCCTAGTGCAAGTACACTGCCAGCCATTGTAAGGGCTAAAATCCATTTTTTCATGCTGAAATCTCTCCTAAATAGTTAAATTCTGTGAAAAGGTTTGTCCACAATGTTTACTATAACATAAATGGGTACGGCTGCAAAAATAAAAGTGTACGTATTTATCGAAATTTCAAACAAAATAAGCTTCTTGGACTTTTCCATAAAAAATGAGCTAAGTGCCTAAACGAAATCAAACCTTCATGAATAGTATATCTTAGTAAATGAAAAAGGAGGTTTTATGATGAGTGGAGGATATGGCGGAGGATTTGCTCTAATTGTAGTCCTTTTCATCCTATTGATTATTGTTGGGGCTTCTTGGGTTTATTAATTTAAGAAAATGACAATGAGGGGAGGCTAAATTATGTCTGGTGGAGCAGGTTACGGTGGAGGATTTGCATTAGTTGTAGTTCTTTTCATCCTATTGATTATCATTGGAGCATCTTGGATTTACTAATTAGAAGTAATTAAAAATAAAAAGCGATGAGAATTACCTCATCGCTTCGCTTTTTTTATTCTAACCTTTATGAGTACATATCCGAATTTCCTTGATGGATTATGTATAGAGGATTTCTAAGTAAGAAGAAATCAATAAAATGGTAATGAGCACATTAATGGTACGGAATACCTTATGCTGGTTCTCTTCCGGTATCTCTTTTTGGATACAAAGGGAATTAGTCATTTTATTTACATAAAATAAAATAAAAATTGCGAAGACAATAAAAATGGAGATCATCATTGATTCCCTCCCAGATGGTTTACTTATGTTTCTTCAGTGATAGTTGTTTCTCAAATATCCCTGGTGAAGCTTTTAATCGTTCGCTTCCACTTTTTTATACAATATCAAAAAAAATAAAAAAAAGATAGTAAAAAAGAATGGAAGTTTTCTAGAACTTGATGGAGTCGAAATATTTGCAATTATTTTTTCGATTATAGGACAAAAAGGTTTACCCATCCCTTTAAAAGGTGAATAATGAACATAGGTAAAGTAAGGTAATGAAAAGAGGCGTTAAAGTATGAATGAACACGATCTTCTTTTGCATAGGATCAATCTTCTTGAATTTCATCAAAGGCTGTTAATTAAATTGCTAAGCCATCCCAATAATGACTTTTATCGGTTAATCATTGAAAACGGGCTTTCGGAACGGGAAGTCAACAATTTCTACCGTTTGTGTGATGAATTAACCGTGAAACTGGCAGAACAAAAAGCGGAAGGCTTCGTTCATTTCCATCCGCTTCTTAATCAATTATCAGCTGGGCTGCCTGCTCATTTAAAATTGGAAGAGGTCGTGAAGGCCTGCTTACAGCAAAGATTGTTCGAGCCTCTTTTTATGGAGTTACGAAAATATCTATAAGACAGGACATATTAAACTAAGTTTTGTTCCGTCTTTTTTACTTTTTTCAATGTGCCATTTTCTTCAACAAACTCACTTTCAATATTATGGAAAGAACGTTCAAAGATTTCCATAAAATCTTCGCCATAAATGTTACGGACAATGGCCATCATTTCAATTATTTCTGGAAATTTTCCATACAAATCTCGAAGTGGTAACGCCCCTGAATAAACTGCATTTTCTTTTGGCTGATAGGTTTCCATTGATTGAAGCAGAATCTCTTCACCTTTGTCTGTCAGTTGAATATAGGTATTTCGCTTGTCATTTTCCTTTTTTGAAAAATTCAGCAAACCTCGTTCTTCTAACTTTTTTGAAAAATTAAAAGCTGTTGAGACATGCATGACCCCAAATTTTGCCACGTCAGAGATGGAAGCTCCATTCAAATGATAAGCGATCCAGAGAATATGATGTTCATTAATATTTAAATCATAGGGTTTAATCCATTGCTGCCAATCTTTTTCAATTGATTTCCATAGCGCTTTACTTAATTGAGTTATACGCTGGCTAAAAATCATTGCTTCCTTTAACGAATATTGTTTCTCAGTCATCCCCATTTTCACCTACTTTTAATTTCTCTTTTTATCATTATGCCAATAAAATAAAAATTAATAAAGTATAAATTCACAAAATTTTTAGAAATTGCACAATTTTTATCTTGATTTTATGTTTTTTAGTAAAATCTACTTGATATGATGTTCAAAAGGGTAGTTAGATTATTTATTATTATCTGAAATTTCATCTTCCAATTCTTGAATGGTATTTTTCATTTCATTAATTTCTTTTTGAATCCGCTCCTGTTGAGGGCTTACTTCTTCTTCCCATTGTGCAAGGGCCGATTTTACTTCTGTTAAAAATGTTGAGATCTGTGCACGTCCTTCTTTTGATGCATGAATAGCAGAGTTTTTTAGCTCCAATAAGTTCTTCTGTATGACTTGTAATTGATTTAGTACACTCTGCGTATTTTCCTTCATTTTCTCCCTGGTTACTTTACCTGAATTTGGAGCAGTCAGTAATACACTAACTCCGGCAGCAAGCCCTCCTGTCATTAATCCGTATAGAAATGATTTAACTTTCATTTTACTTACTACCTCCAAATTGGCTATTTTAAAAAAATTTTCCTGTATAGAGTAATTCCCTCTACCTTTTCCCCTTAAACAAGTCCTTCATAGGAATGGACGATAACTCATATAAATAGTTACAACTATTGTTCGATAAGGATTCAAGTAGGGAGGAACAAAGGGATGAAGACTGCAGCAGTAATTCTTTTTATTTTAAGTGCGATCCTGCTCTTTGGCACACTTAAATATTTAGTTGAATTAAAAAGACCTGGTGTATACCCACCTAAACAAGTCTTAAAGAAAAGAGCAGCCGGGCTAGCCGGATTTGCCTGTATTTGTTTGTTAATTGCGTTGTCTCTGTCATATTTTCTCTAAAAGTAATTTAAGAAAAGAACCCTAGAGGGTTCTTTTCTTAACAGATCCCGTGGATTACTTCTGAATCACGGAAGCTGATGTTAATTTAGTTCTCTTAACAATCGATTGAGCTACTGGATACAAAATAACCATAACGACCGTATTTAGAACAGTTGCAGGTAATACAGCGGCTACGAATAACGCTGTAAATGGGGCAGGTAAACTTGCGATAAAGAAGGCCGCACTTAAAAATACAGTTCCTGAAATCAATGTACCGATGGCAGTTAAAACTCCCACACTAACAATCGAAGTCCGGTATTTGTTTAAGGCTAAAAATAAACCGAAAAAGACTAATGCAGTAATCGGCTTTTCAATGATATTTGGAATTGTACCTCCAGGAAAACTTGTTGTGATGCCAGACAATACACCTGTTACAATTGCGAGCAGCATGACACTTTTTATTTCTGGAATAAGAATAATTCCTAAAAACATCATGGCAAGCATCATATCCGGCTTAATACTAAGGAATGCTGGCATTACTGTATGCAATACGACCCCTATCCCCGCTAAAAGTGCTAAAACGACAAGATTCTTTGTATTCATTTCTCATCTCTCCTCTGCTATCCTAAGCTATTTGTTTCTCCTGCAGTGCACTCATTGCCTGCAGCGAGAAACTTACACTCATTATACCATATTACGATAATATTTTTAAAGAAGTAATTTTCAGAAAATTTACGTTTAACCCTTGTTAAATGAACTATAGTTGTTTGTGAATTTTTGAAGCCATTTCCTGTAACATTTGTGGGGTATAATCACTTTGATTGTTTTTCCATACAGCGCCGAAGCCATCACCTTTTCCATAGCGCGGGATCAAATGCAAATGGAAGTGAAAGACAGATTGTCCTGCGTGTTCACCATTATTATTAATGGAGTTTAACCCGATAGGTTCAAATTCCCTTTTTAAAGCATTGGCAATAGAAGGTACTACTTCATATAGGTTTCGGGCAATTTCGGGTGTTAACTCATATATGTTTTCTTTATGTATTTTCGGAATAACAAGGGTATGGCCTTTTGTTACCTGACTGATATCTAAAAAGGCTAAAACATGTTCATTCTCAAAAACTTTGGCAGCCGGAATTTCTCCATTTACAATCTTACAAAAAATACAATCACTCATACATACAGCCCCTTTTAAAAATGTTTGTATTATTTTACCATGAAAAATAGGAAAAAGACAGGATCCGCGTGGAATCCTGCCTTCCCGAAGGGGAATGCTTCAAATCTGCGTTCATTTAGGAATGTTCTTTGATAAACACCTCATTTTTCATAGAGTGTTTTTTTATAAAGATACATCATTGTTCAAGCTGACCATCCCCTATATGTTTTTATTGGTTACCTACCTTTAAAAACGGGTCGTGATCTGCGGTAAACACCTCATTTGCCGTTTATTTTTTAAGATAAACAGTTGAGTGTTACTTGAACTCTAAATGGTTAGCATGCACATTGTACAAAACAACCATCCCCTTATCTGAATCGAATAGAAGCTCACTTGTTTGAAAGGAAATTGTCTTTAGCAGACACCTCATCTCAAATTTTGATGAATCACTTCATCGGAATAAGTTATTTCCCCTTCGAATATTATGATGTCCGTTTGTTAAAGTTTTATTCCAAAAAGATAAGAAAAATTGAATTTCTATTTTTTATGGTTGTTATTTGTTAAAATTAAATAAATGAATTCACGTCTTTTGAATTCATGAATACATAGATGAATTCTTTCTGATCACGATAAACTTGAAATGGAAGGACGTTTGGGAATGGCTTTATTAAAAATTGATCATTTAGTCGGCGGCTATACGAGAAATCCTGTCTTAAAGGATGTTTCCTTTGACGTAAAAGAAAAGGAGATTGTTGGTCTAATTGGGCTAAATGGGGCAGGGAAGAGTACAACCATTAAACATATTATCGGGCTTATGGAACCTCATAAAGGTACGATTCAAATTAATGGCCAGTCCTTTATGGAAAATAAAGAATCCTATCGCCGTTTATTTACATTTGTTCCAGAGACACCGGTTTTATATGAGGAACTTACCTTAGATGAGCACTTAAGGTTAACCGCCATGGCTTATGGTTTAGATGAACCAACCTTTAAAGAAAGGATTTCTCCGTTGCTCTCCGAATTTCGGATGGAAAAACGCTTAAAATGGTTTCCGGCTCATTTCTCAAAGGGAATGAAACAAAAGGTCATGATTATGTGTGCCTTCTTGGTTCAGCCCTCCCTTTACATTGTGGATGAACCTTTTGTTGGACTTGATCCACTTGGAATTCAATCACTTCTTGATTTAATGAAAAAGATGAAAGATAACGGTGCAGGAATATTAATGTCAACCCATATTCTTGCAACAGCTGAGAAGTACTGTGATCGCTTTGTTATTCTCCATGAAGGGAAAATTCGGGCCAAAGGCACACTGACTGAATTAAGGGAACAATTTTCGATGCCCACAGCATCGCTGGATGATTTGTATATTCAATTAACAAAGGAAGAAAATTATGTTTGATGAAAATAAGCTTTGGAGGGACCGTGCCGGCGGTCGAATGAAGGACATAGGAAGGTATTTACGTTATATTTTCAATGGTCACATTGTGATTGTCTTATTATTTTTAATTGGAACCGCCGCATATTATTATCAAGACTGGATTAAGACTCTTTCGCCGAATTTTCCCGCTGAGTTGGTTATAGCAGCCATTATTGGAATTTTCGTTACCTATAGTCCGGTTTATAATTTTTTGCTTGAAGCGGACAAGGTGTTTCTACTTCCTTTAGAGGAGAGATTAAAGGGGTATTTTCTCCGTTCAGGGATGGCAAGCTTCGTGTTTCAAGGATATATCCTATTATTAGTTTTTGCTGTCTTAATGCCTATCTATGCGCATGTCAGCGGGAATGGATTTGGATCGTTTATTCCATTTTTACTCCTTTTGCTTGTTCTCAAGGCTTGGAATTTAGCCGCTGCGTGGAAAATTCAATTTTACGTGGAAACAGCTGTCCACCGCTGGGATTACCTTATTCGTTATTTCATAAATGCAGTTTTTGCCTATCTTTTGTTAAAACAAGCAAATCTTCTTATTCTCTTAGTAATCGGAGTAATTATGGCTTTTTATTATTACTCCTTTCACGTAAAGACAACGAAAATGGGGTTAAAATGGGATCAATTAATTGAAGCAGAAGAAAAGAGGATGGCCTCTTTTTATCGGCTCGCTAATTTATTTACAGATGTCCCAAAATTAAAAGATACGGTTAAAAGAAGGAAATATCTTGATCTGTTCATTAGCAGGATTCCATTTTCACAAGAAAAAACCTACTTATACTTATTCACAAGGACGTTTTTACGTTCATCCGACTACCTGGGATTGTTTGTCAGGCTGACGGTCATTGGTATCATGGCAGTTTATTTTATTTCCTTTGGAATTGGACAGCTTTTACTGACCATTTTATTTATATACTTAACGGGATTTCAATTACTGCCATTATGGAATCATCATCAAAATAAGCTTTGGGTGGATTTATACCCGGTCTCGACAGGTGATAAGACAACATCCTTCCATTTTCTGCTAATGATCCTATTAGTGGTCCAATCCCTTATCTTTGCGTTATTAATTTTGCTTAAGGGAGAATGGTACTATTCACTGCTTGTTTTAGGAACAGGGGTCGTGTTTAGCTATTTCTTTGTTTATTTTTATAGTAAGAGCCGGTTAAAGAAAATAACCTGAGGCCCCCTTTTTTGGGGGATTTTTTTTTGGAACTATTGGTCTGTTTTGCTCGTATAGATTACTAAAATAATAATGAGAGGAGTTGGTCCTATTTGAATGAATATGAAGTTAAAGTTTATGAAGAAGTGGAAGAATGGAAACGTAGAATAATCAAACGTTCAGGGATGATGAATCGGATTTCCAAGAAAGCCCAAGTGAAAATAAATGAATGGATTCCAGAAAAAGTACATGAAATGATGACAGAGAGCATTAAAGCAATGGTAAAGGCAACGTTATTTGGCTCTCAGCTCACTACCAATAGAGATCAAGCAAACGGTTTAACTCTAGCTGAAAGAGATGAACTAGTTCGAAAAAAGATTTCCGTTTATCAAAAAACAGCCATTGTTGAAGGAGCAGGTACAGGGGCAGGAGGAATACTACTGGGGCTGGCCGACTTTCCATTGCTTCTGACCATAAAAATGAAATTTCTGTTTGAGGCAGCATCCATCTATGGGTTTGATACAAAAAAATATGAGGAAAGATTATTCATTCTTCATGTATTTCAATTAGCTTTTTCAAGTGATGAAATCCGGAAAAATACCTTATCAGAAATTGAACAATGGGAACAGAGAAAAATCGAACTAACAGAAATGGATTGGCGCAAGTTTCAGCAGGAATACAGGGATTATATTGATCTCGCCAAGCTTTTTCAGCTTGTGCCTGGAATTGGAGCTTTCGTTGGTGCTTATGCTAATCATAATCTTCTAAAAACGTTAGGTGACACTGCGATGAATTGTTATCGCTTAAGACTGCTGCAAAAAGCCCCTGAACTCTAAGTTAGGGGCTAGCCATTCTTATTCGCTATGGACGCTCAGTGCGGCCGAACCTAACGTTTTAGCAGCAATTAGCATCGCTTTCTCATTAATATCAAATCTGGGGTGATGATGTGGGTATCCATCTTCTTCTCGTACTGGTTTTGCACCGGTGAAAAAGAAGGTACCGGGAACCTTTTCTAAATAATAGGCAAAATCTTCCCCACCCATTTCCGGTTCTGTTTCCTCAATGTTCGTAACCTCGGGAACAAACCGGGCACAACGGATGAGAAGCTCCGTTTCCTTTTCATGGTTAACAACGGGCGGATAACCTCTGTAGTAGTCAAACTGATAGGAACTGCTTGATGTATAACATGTTCCATGTATGATTTTTTCCATTTCCTCTTCAATAAACTGTCTGACTTCTTCATTAAATGTCCGAACTGTCCCTGTCAGCTTGGCTTTATCAGCAATTACATTAAAAGCATTTTCTGCAATAAAGGAAGCCACTGTAACCACTGCCGCATGCACAGGGCTAACCTTACGGCTGACAATCTGCTGGAGATTAACAACAAGCTGTGAAGCAGTCACAATCGCATCTCGTGTTTTATGGGGCTGTGCTCCATGACCGCCTTTTCCTTGTATTTCTATCTCAAATCGGTCAGCAGCTGCCATCATTGGTCCCGTTCGATATTGGATTGTGCCTGTAGGTTCACTTGCCCAAAGATGAGTTCCAAAAATGACATCGACTCCTTCTAAACAGCCCGATTCAATCATAGTTGCAGCGCCGCCGGGTGCATATTCTTCGGCATGTTGATGAATAAAAACATAGTTTCCTTCTAATTCATCTCTAAGCTCATTTAATGTTTTTGCAAGAATAAGAAGTGTAGCGGTATGGCCGTCATGTCCACATGCATGCATAACGCCGGGGACTAATGATTTGTATGGTACATCCTTTTCATCTTGAATTGGTAATGCGTCAAAATCTGCCCGTAATGCCACCGTTTTACCTGGGTTTTTACCATAAACCTTTGCCACTACACCATTGTCTCCAACTTGTCCCGCTACTTCTATATTCAGTTTCTCATAATAGTCTTGAATAAACCTAGCAGTGTTATATTCCTGGAACGATAATTCTGGATGCTGATGAAGGTAGCGGCGGATGGAGATCATTTCATCGTAGTAACCTTCTAATTTAGTGAATAGGTTGTTTAACATAGATAATCCCCCTTATGGTTAAAATTAAAGAATGTATTTTCAAACAATTTTAACACTTTTACCGCTATTATATAGATTTTTATAATGATTTTTTTTATACTTTTAAAAGTATGTAAACAAAGAGAATCAAGGGATGGGATCGGATTTTGAAAAGTAAATCTTTTGTTTTTCTAATAATCGCTGTTTTAATTGCTTTATATACGTCTGTTAAAGTAGCTATACACAGCACTTTTTGGATGGATGATTATGCCGCAGGCTTGTTTGCACACGTGCCTCGTACGGCTATTCCATTTTTTACTCAAGTGTCGGAGTTGGGGGATAAACTAGGAATAGGCATTGTTGCCTTGTTCATGTTAGCGTGGTTACTGTTGAAAAGGCGGGACTTTGCTGGGGGAGCCATGCTCGCTTTATCAATAGCTTTAGCGAATGAACTTTATAAGATATTAAAAAATTGGTTTGTCCGTCCAAGACCTGATTTAGAACACCTGGTACAGGTTGAAAGCTATAGTTATCCAAGCGGGCATGCACTGGTAGGTATGGTGCTTTACTTTACAGCTGCTTATTTATTAATCGAGGGCATAAAGTCAAAAGCAGCCAAATGGCTCGTTGCCTTATTAGCAGTAGTCATACTACTTTTCATCGGTGCCAGCCGAATTTTCTTACAAGTCCATTATCTTTCTGATGTATTGGGCGGGTATGCGTTAGGATTTATATGGGCTGTTATTTGGATATTTTTCTATCATTCTTTTAAACAGCGATATACAAAGAAGAGGCCGAGCTAATCCCGGCCTTTTCTTTATATTTTGGCTGTGTTAAAGGGTATTGTTAATTTTAGCATGTTGATTGGAGCGGAAGGCGGCGAAGACTCCTGCGGGAGTACGGGGCCGGGGAGACCCCGCAGGCGCAGGTGCGCCGAGGAGGCTCCCCGGCACGCCCGCGGAAAGCGAAGCCGCCTGAGCGGAAATCAACATTCAAGATAAACACAGCCTATATTAAAAACATCGCGACGATTGTTGTGACGACTAGCCCAATAAAGACAGGGAGTAGGTTTCTTCTAGCCAATTCAAACGGGTCAACATTACAAATAGCAGCAGCAGGAATTAAAGCCCACGGTACAAGAGTTCCACCGCCCACCCATATCGCTGCAATTTGCCCTAGCGCAGTAAGGGTAGCTGCGCCTTTACCGATAGCAGCCGCGAATAAACTTGCAATGGACCCGGCTAGTGAGATTCCCGAGAAGCCTGAACCATCTAAGCCGGTAATCGCACCCACGGCTGTTAATGTGACTGCACTTACTTCTTTACTCAGTGGGACAATGCCGGCAAGAGCTACACCGAGGTCATTAACAATCCCATTCGAGGTTTTTGGTAAGTACTCTCCGATGATTTTTGTAAAACCGCTGTCGCCAAGATAGAAGAATGCGGCTATTGGAATAACTGGCCCAAAAACCTTAAATCCAAATTGGAAGCCCTCAATTAAATATTGAGTTGTTTTTTCAAGCCCTTTATTCTTATGACTTGTGACAGTAATAAGAAGAAGAATTAGAATAGAGGTTCCACCGATTAAGGCGGTTGCATCTCCGCCTGCTAAATCGAGAATGGACATAGCAATAACGTCCGCTATAAATAACAAGGGAACCAAAATTGCGAAAAAGCGTCTTTGGGCGAGTGTTAAGAGGACAGGTTTGTTGCTTTCTTCCACAGAGGATTCAGGCAATATGGACGAAGTGGTTTGAAGGGTCCCGCGCTTCATATCTCTCCTTAAAAAATAGAAGGCGGTAATCGTGGTGACTAGCCCCATAATAAAAACGAGTGGTATGCTGGCATTAATGACATCCTGAATGGGAAGTCCAGCTGCATCTGCCGTAAGTTTAGGGGCTGCTTGGATGACAAAGTCACCTGATAAGGCGATTCCGTGTCCAAACAAATTCATCGCCATGGCAACTCCAAGTGCAGGCAACCCTGCTCTAATTGCTACTGGAAGTAGAACGGCACCAAGCAGGGCAACGGCAGGGGATGGCCAAAAGAACCAAGAAGTGACCATCATTAAAATCCCAATCGTCCAATAGGCAAGCCCTGGATTTCGGATTAGTTTTCGAAAAGGTGAAATCATCACATCATTTATTCCCGTTGACGTTAGCGTACTGCTCATTGCTACAATTATCGAAATCACAAGTATAGTTGATAATAGTTCGGTGATAGCATAGCTAAAACTGTTAAAGATACTGCTGACAGAATGACTTAAACTGCCAGTGGCAGTCAGAGCAATTAAAAAAATTCCGACAATACACACAATGGTCGTATCCCTTCTCATGACCATAAATCCGATAATTAGAATAATAAAGGCTACATATATCCAATGAAGGGCGGTTAGTTGAATAAGCATATTAAACTCCTCCTTTCTTCCAAAAGGGCTATAGCCCTGTTTTGGATGTAATACAGAATATGTAATCTGTATTAAGTGGTGAAATGGAGGAATAAAAAAAAATGGAGGATAATCTCCATTAGAAAATTAAGATTTATTATCGCCTGCAATCGTATATTTACTAACATACGGTGTACTTGTAAAAATCTTTTGCTGGCCGTCAAAGCTAGCTTTTAGTTGATCCAGTGGGGAATTGGCTCCCTGCCATTTTAGATAGAAAGATTGGTGTTCCCAAACCGTCATAATAATATAAGGATTTGAAGATTCGGGGCGGAGTAATCGCAGTGCTGTTAATCCTTGGGTGTTTACAATCGTTTTTGCTTGTTGTTTAAACTGATGTTCAAATAAGGGACGTCCTTCATCCGTAACGGAGATGTTATGCATGACCACAAACCCTTTTTGTTGTAACTGTCCATTGGATTCTAAAACCTCATACTTTCGTGGTTCGTTAAAAACAGTTTGACCATTGGTTTCATGCAGCAACAAGGCACCGTTTTCATTCAGCATCGCCACCATAAGTTCATGATTATATTTATTTTCAATCTTCTTTAAAAAATCGAGTGTCCCGGCAGTTATATAAACATTCATACTTTTTCCCCCTAATTTAATCATCTTCATTATTCTATACTTATTCATCATCCGTATTCTTGCTGATAGATGAAACAAATTCAGAAACATAAAAACGACTATTTTTTGACAGATAGTATCGTAAGCTATACACAAATAGGATTAATAGGTATAGTGAAGACAGCTTTGTATACCAATGGTTTTTAATTTTATCGCCAATATATTAAAATGGAAAACAGACAGTCTTTGAAAGGTGGACATTCTTCATGACAAGAAAAATTAATGAAACATTTTTAAAAGCCGCAAAGGGAGAAAAGACCGATTACGTACCTGTGTGGTATATGCGCCAGGCGGGCCGCTCGCAGCCAGAGTATAGAGAAATAAAAGAAAAATATTCCTTATTTGAGATTACACATCAGCCAGAGCTATGTGCTTATGTTACACGCTTGCCTGTAGAACAATATAACGTCGATGCCGCCATTTTATATAAAGATATTATGACACCGCTCCCAGCTATAGGAGTGGAAGTAGAAATTAAGGGTGGAGTTGGCCCGGTCATTGATAAACCGATTCGTTCTCTAGCTGATGTAGAAAAATTAGGTGAAATACACCCTGAAGAAGATGTTCCCTATGTATTGGATACGATTAAATTATTAACACAAGAACAGTTAAATGTTCCATTAATCGGTTTTTCAGGTGCTCCGTTTACTCTTGCCAGTTATATGATTGAAGGCGGTCCATCCAAAAACTATAATAAGACCAAAGCTTTCATGTATGCAGAGCCAAAGGCATGGTTTGCATTAATGGACAAACTCGGCGATATGATTATTACATATGTAAAATCGCAAATTAAAGCTGGTGCAAAAGCCATCCAAATCTTCGATTCATGGGTGGGTGCCTTGAATGTAGAAGATTACCGTTACTTCATTAAGCCAGTCATGAATCGAATTTTTACCTCCTTAAAAGAGGAAAATGTTCCGCTCATTATGTTCGGCGTAGGTGCAAGTCATCTTGCCTTAGAATGGAATGAACTTCCGCTCGATGTGGTTGGTCTTGATTGGCGTCTGCCGATTCGTCAGGCTAGAGAAATGGGTATTCAAAAAACGGTACAAGGCAACCTTGATCCGGCGATTCTTTTAGCTCCTTGGGAAGTTATTGAAGAGAGGGCTAAAGCAATATTAGACCAAGGAATGGCTCAGGACGGTTATATCTTTAATTTGGGTCATGGTGTATTCCCATCCGTTAATCCAGACACATTAAAACGATTAACTTCTTTTATCCATGATTATTCAGCAACGAAAGTAAGCCGTTAATTCTTAAAAGTAAGACATTAAATTGGTAAGCAGTCCAATTTTTTGGCACAATATAGTAAGCTGTTTCAAAAAGGCATTAAAAGGTAGAAAGCCTATAATGCCTTTTTACATAAATCAGACAAAGTAGGACACATAAATGAGGTGCAATTAAATGACAAAAAAACGTATGGGCCTGCTAGTTATGGCATATGGTACCCCCTATTCATTAGATGATTTAATACCATACTATACCCATATTCGCCATGGCCGTAAACCAACACCTGAAATGATCGAGGATCTCAGGAATCGTTACGAGGCAATTGGAGGGATTTCTCCATTAGCGAGAATTACACTTGACCAGGCAGAAAAGCTTGAACAACATCTTAATCAAATACAAGATGAGATCGAATTTAAAATGTATTTAGGTTTAAAACATATCGAACCATTTATTGAAGATGCGGTAAAAAAGATGCATGAAGATGGGATTGAAGAGGCTGTTAGTCTTGTGCTGGCCCCGCACTTTTCTACCTTTAGTGTAAAATCTTACAATGGAAGAGCCGTAGAAGAAGCAGAAAAATTAGGCGGACTTACAATCAAAACGATTGAAAGCTGGTACAAGGAACCCCAATTTATTAGCTATTGGGTTGATAAAATAAAAGCAATTTTTGACCAAATGACGCTAGCGGAAAAGGAGAAGGCTGTATTAATCGTTTCTGCCCACAGCTTGCCGGAGAAAATTCTTCAGTTTGGCGATCCATATCCAAGCCAACTTCAAGAAACGGCTGATTTAATCGCCAACCAAGCAGGTATTGAAAATTATGAAATAGGCTGGCAAAGCGCTGGAAATACTCCAGAGCCGTGGATTGGTCCGGATGTGCAGGACTTAACAAGAGACCTGTATGAAAGGAAACAATATACTTCTTTTGTTTATGCACCGGTAGGTTTCGTGTGTGAACATCTTGAGGTTCTTTACGATAATGACATCGAATGTAAAACCGTAACAGATCAATTAGGGGCAAAGTACTACCGCCCGGAAATGCCTAATGCGAAAGATGAATTTATCGATTGTTTATCGACCGTCATCTTAAAGAGATTAGTTTAACTAGAATCGGTTTATAAAAGCCGGGTTTTAAATAATATTCCAATCAGAAGCTGTTCAGTCAAGTCAGCTTCTTTTTTCTATATCATGAATAGATGCTGTTTTTTGAGTATATTAAAGTTAGACTACGATTTGGAGGGGAACATATGAAATTGACAGTTATCGGATATTGGGGAGGTTACCCCAAAAAGAATGAAGCAAGTTCAGGCTATTTAGTAGAACATGAAGGATTTCAGTTATTAATCGATTGTGGGAGTGGTGTACTCTCAAAGCTTCAAAATGTTTTACAGCCTGAGGAATTGGATGCCGTCATTCTCTCCCATTATCACCCGGATCATAATGCTGATATTGGGGTATTGCAGCATGCTAGGTTAATACAAGGATTCCTGGGAAATGAACTGGCTAATCTGCCTGTTTACGGGCATTCTTTTGATGAGCAAGAGTTTAGCAAACTAACCTATAAAACCATAACAAAAGGTATAGCCTATAATCCTGATACAGTTCTATCTGCAGGCCCGTTTACTATCTCATTTTTGAAAACGAATCATCCTGTTCCCTGTTATGCCATGAGAATAGAGGCAGGCGGAAAGGTTCTCGTTTATACCGGTGATAGTTCATTTAAAGAAGAATTCATTGAATTTAGTCAGGATGCAGATGTTCTTCTATGTGAATGTAATTTTTATGGAAATCAAAGCGGTAAGTCGGCTGGGCATATGAATAGTATTGAGGCAGGTCAGCTTGCCGAGAGAGCTGGGGTAAAGCAGCTAATTCTTACACACCTGCCGCATTATGGAAACCTGGATGAGCTGATTACAGAGGCATCCCGAGAATTTAGCGGTATAATAAAACGTGCAAATGAATTACTATCTATATCACTTTAAGAAGGGGAAATGACGATGTTATTTATTGATAACAAAGGGATTACCGATCCTCATATAAATCTGGCGATTGAAGAATATGCCTTGAAAAACCTCGATATAAACGAAACCTATTTATTATTTTACATAAATGAACCATCGATTATTATAGGAAAAAATCAAAACACGATTGAAGAAATCAATACCGATTATGTTGAAACGAATGGAATACATGTCGTCCGCAGATTATCAGGAGGTGGTGCAGTATACCATGATCTTGGCAATCTAAACTTTAGTTTTATTACCAAGGATGATGGGGAGAGCTTCCATAATTTCCAAAAATTCACTGAGCCAGTCGTTGAAGCGTTGCAAAAATTAGGGGTAAACGCCATGTTAAGCGGTCGAAATGACTTAGAAGTTGAGGGAAGAAAAATTTCAGGAAATGCCCAATTTTCTACAAAGGGCAGAATGTTTAGTCATGGAACTCTGATGCTTAATTCAGAAATCGAGAACGTAGTGTCAGCTTTAAAAGTTAAAAAGGATAAGATTGAATCAAAAGGAATTAAATCTGTCCGCAGCCGGGTCGCTAACATTTCAGAATTTTTAACAAAAAAGGTAAGTATTGAAGAATTTCGTTCCTTATTGTTAAAGAATATTTTCGGTGCACAAGATGATATACCGGAATATAGTTTAACAGAAGAGGATTGGGAAAAAATTCACCAGCTTTCCAAAGAACGATACCAAAACTGGGATTGGAATTATGGCAAATCCCCGAAGTTTAATCTTCAACATTCGCACCGTTTCCCCGTCGGTTCAATCGATGTTCGCTTAGATGTGAATAAAGGATTAATCGAGAACTGTAAAATATATGGTGACTTTTTTGGTGTCGGTGAAGTAAATGAAATTGAGAGGAAACTCACAGGCATTCGCTATGATAAAAGGGAAATCGAACAAGTTCTTTCAGACATAGATACAAAGCATTACTTTGGAAATATATCAAAAGAGGAATTTATTAATTTAATCTATTAACAAGAAGGCGATGTCATGAAGACATCGCTGTTTTTTATCCTTTTTTACGTATTATACTTGAATACTTAAAATTCAGGAAATATAATATATTTAGAAAATTAATATGAATGATTATTCATTCAGAGGAGGGTAATGATGAATATTTCAGCGCAGCTTCAAGAAACCGCGAAGAAATTTGCCGATAAACCCGCTTATTTTTTTATGGGGCAACAGGGTACCTATGCCGAATTAGATGAAGCTATACAGAAGTTTGCTTCAGGATTAGAAAAATTGGGAATCAAGCAAGGAGACCACATTGCTCTATTATTGGGGAATTCACCACATTTTGTCATCAGTCTATATGGGGCATTACGGCTTGGAGTAACCGTAATACCCGTAAATCCCATCTACACCGCAGATGAAATTGGCTTTATCTTAAATAATGGAGATGTTAAAGCGGTCGTTGCACTTGATTTAGCCTTACCTCTGGCAGAAAAAATGCATACCTTACTGCCAAGGATAGAGCACTATATCTTTTGTGAAACAAAGCCCAATAGTCTCGTCTTATCAGAAATAGAAAGTCTTACTGTTTATTCTAAAATGAAATCGTTTACAGAAATAATCGCCTCTGGTGAACAATCATTTCAAGGTCCAATCGTTAGGGACGAAGATGTGGCGATTATCCTTTATACTTCTGGAACAACCGGAAAACCAAAGGGTGCTATGTTAACCCATAAAAATATATATAGCAACGCGAAGGATGTTGGCGACTACTTAAAAATGAATCAGGAGGACAGAGTTGTCACCGTTCTCCCAATGTTTCACGTTTTTTGTCTGACCGTGGTTCTAAATGCCCCATTACTAAGCGGAGCAACCCTATTAATTGCACCGAAATTTAGCCCAAAAGAAGTTTTTTCGTTAATAAAGGAACATACGGCGACTGTCTTTGCAGGTGTACCGACCATGTATAACTTCCTCCATCAATATCCAGATGGCGATCCTAATGACCTTAAATCCTTACGTTTATGTATTTCCGGTGGAGCATCCTTGCCTGTAGCATTATTAAAGAATTTTGAGAAAAAATTTAATGTGGTCATTTCAGAGGGCTACGGATTATCGGAAGCATCACCAGTAACCTCCTTTAATCCGCTTGATCGCCCGCGCAAACCTGGATCAATTGGCATGTCGATTCTCCGAGTGGAAAATAAAATTGTGGACGGACTTGGACAAGATGTTCCAATCGGAGCTGTTGGAGAATTAATTGTTCGCGGGCCGAATGTGATGAAAGGGTATTATAAAATGCCTGAAGAAACACAAGCCGCCATTCGAGATGGCTGGCTTCATACCGGAGATATGGCAAGAATGGATGAAGAAGGCTACTTTTACATTGTTGATCGGAAAAAGGATTTGATTATTGTAGGCGGTTACAATGTTTACCCGCGTGAAGTAGAGGAAGTAATTTATAATCACCATGATGTGGTGGAGGTCGCCGTAGTTGGTGTGCCTGATCCCAATCAAGGTGAGGCAGTTAATGCCTATGTCGTCAGTAAAAATCCTGCACTAACTTTCGGACAGCTTCAGGAATATTGCAGAGAGCATCTTGCCAAGTATAAAGTGCCGACAACGATTGAATTTATAGATGAACTTCCCAAGAACACGACTGGAAAAATACTTAGACGGGCTCTTAAAAATATAATCTCGCAAAAAGTAAACAATTAAAAAATTTTTTGTAAGGCAGGCATTTTGCCTGCCTTTTTAGAATTCTCTATTAAGGGAGGGGAGAAAAAATGGATCAAGTATTACTTGAGATTCAAAATCATATCGCCGTCATTACGATTAATCGTGCAGAAGCATTAAATGCTTTTAATTACGATACGCTGCTAGAATTAAAACAAAAAATAGAACTTATCTGTATAAATCAAGAGGTACGTGCGGTTATTTTCACTGGTGCCGGAGAGAAGGCTTTTAGCGTTGGCGCAGATTTAAAAGAACGAAAACATTTAACTGAGGAGCAAGTGAAGAGAAATTTATTTAAAATCAATGAGGTTTTTAACGATATTGACCTGCTTCCTCAGCCTACAATCGCGGCGATAAATGGGTTTGCATTCGGCGGGGGGATGGAGCTTGCTTTAGCCTGTGATTTTCGGATTGCAGCTCAGACTGCTGTGATGGGATTAACAGAAACAAGTTTGGCCATTATTCCGGGTGCGGGCGGCACTCAGCGTCTTCCTAGATTAGTCGGGCAGGCAAAAGCACTGGAACTCATCCTAACGGCAAAACGGCTTACAGCAAACGATGCAGATCATTATGGGCTGCTTACAAAAGTGGTTGACCCGAGTAATCTGTTAAGTGAATGTTTTTCTTTTTGCTCAAAGCTGTTAGCAAACGGACCAGTTGCCCTGCAGCAGGCTAAGTTTGCGATTAAAAATGGAATGAATACCGACTTACATACAGGCCTGCAAATCGAACGGAAGGCATATGAGGTCACCCTCAAAACGGAGGACCGCATCGAAGCATTACAAGCTTTTTCCGAAAAGAGGAAACCAAACTTTAAAGGAAAATAACATGGTGCCTGTCACCATGTTTTTTTTTATAAGACCGTCTTTTCGTTTTCTTAGTTCTAATTCCGCCTTTTTAAACTAAACTAGGTATAGAGAGGTTGTACAAAAAGGGGGACAGAATCATGGTACGAAAAATGGGGGTCTATGCGGTTTTGGCCTTTTGTTTATATGGTTTGTTTATTTATTGGTATTTATTTCATTTTGCTAATACCTCATTACCATTTGAATATCAAGGCTCCAAGGCAGACCCATCAACTTTCCTAAATGGAAGGGAGTTAGACTTAAGCGAAGAGTATTCAAAGATTAGAAATTTATTGTTTTTTTTGTCTACTCCATTTGAATGGCTTTTTTATTTTCTTATCCTTTTATTTGGGTTTTCAAAGGCCTTTAAGCGCTGGGCGGATCAATCAGCAAAGGTAAAAGCACTGCGAATGCCAATTTATTTAATCTGGCTATCCCTTTTTGCCTTTGCAGCTACTTTCCCGCTGAACTATATCAGCTATTCATTATCTCGAACCTATCATATTTCAACCCAGACATTTGCCTCCTGGATGAAAGATGAATTAATTGATTTCTGGATTAACTATGGCACATGGTTGATTATTGTCCCAGTTCTTTACTGGTTAATGAAAAAAAGTCAAAAGCGCTGGTGGCTTTATGGCTGGCTGTTATCCGTTCCTTTTACATTATTTATGATGTTCCTGCAGCCGGTTGTGATTGACCCGTTATACAATGATTTCTACCCACTTAAAAATAAGGAACTGGAAACTAAGATTTTAGCATTGGCAGAGAAAGCACATATTCCAGCACAGCATGTTTTTGAGGTCAACATGGCGGATAAAACAAACGCCTTAAACGCTTATGTTAGCGGGATTGGCTCGAATGCCAGGATTGTTCTTTGGGATACAACCTTAAACAGGTTAAATGATAATCAAATCTTATTTATAATGGCTCATGAAATTTGTCATTACGTTGAAAAACATATTTATTTTGGAATAGCGGGTTATTTGCTGTTATCCTTGCTGGGACTTTATTTAACCTACAAAATAATGAACTGGACCGTAAGAAAATGGGGCAAGGAACTGAAAATAGATGATGTAAGAGATATTCGCTCCTTGCCGTTATTTTTTATGATTTTATCCCTGCTTTTATTTTTAGCGAGCCCGCTCACTAATCTTGCATCTCGTTATGAGGAAAAGCGTGCTGATCAGTATGCAATCGAAATGACCAAAAATCCGGAGGCTGCTATTAGCTCCTTCCAGGAATTAACCCGGTCTGGATTAAGTGAGGTAAACCCGCCATTACTGGTGAAAATATTCCGGTATACCCATCCATCCATGCTAGATCGAATTTCTATGTTAGAAGAATATGAAATTACCCATCGAAACCAACAATAACTATTTCTTTGTGGCCCAAGATTCATATCTTGGGCTTTTCTTTTCCATAAATGGCTGTGTTAAACTTGAATGTTGATTTCCGTTCCAGGCGCGAGCGGTTCGCGGGCGGTCCGGGGAGCCTCCTCGGCGCTTAAGCGCCTGTGGGGTCTCCCCAGCCCCGTACTCCCGCAGGAGTCTTCGCTCCCTCCACTCCAATCAACATGGCTCAAATATCAACAGTATTCTTAACATAGCCAAATAAAAAAACCGCCAATTTCTCAGCGGTCGAGCATCTTAGGTTCCGAATCGCTTGTTAATCTTAATTAGCTCATTAGAAAGAAGTTGAAAGGTCTTTTTGTCCCGGGTATCAATGGCCTTGTCAATTTTACGCAGCAACTTTTCCTTTTCTACATTCAACTGGATTTCCGATAGCAGCATCTCGATGTATAAATCCTGGACGAAGTTCTCTTTCATACGGGCTCGTTTCATGGCACCAATTTTCATTAATTCTTGGTATGACTTATCATTCATGAAAATCACCTCTGAGCTTTTTTAAAGTATATGGTTTTTTTGCCATAATATCAATAATATTTAAAATTTTCTGTTAGTATTATTCTTGACAAATAATTGTGAATACTTTCGGAACAATTCAAAGAAATTAAGGGAGTAAAAATTAAAAAGTGGTAAGATATGGTGGATAATATGTAACAAAGGGGTTGGGATTTTGCCGCAAAAACAAACGGGAGATTATATAGTGAATTCTTGTACCATGTATATAAAGCCGGAAGAGTATGGAAATAAGTTATTTTCGCTAATTGGTGAAGTCGAAGATGAAATCCTTTCTCCACTTAAACCATTTAGTATCATTCAAAAAAGTTGCGCTTATTATGGTGTAGATTATGAAGGCAGAAGGAAAGGGACACGGTTATTAATTGACTATTCACGTAAGCTTCCAATTGTCATTGAGCCCATTAACAACATCTATACATTCTGCACCGCTTCCCCAGAGAGTCCAAAATGTATCTGGTTCTTCGCTGAACATATCAAAGATTATCGGCGTGTTTCCGCACGGGAAACATTGGTCATTTTCCGCTATAATCAAACTCACATTTTCCCTGTTTCCTATAACACATTTAATACCCAAATGCTGCGGACATCTTATTTACAAATGAAGCTAATACAAAGAGTGGAGTTTAGTAAGAAACAATTAGCTTTTATGCTCCATGGGACAAAGCCTTCAAAGGCATCAGAGAGCAATGAGCTTTATTTGAATGAAAGAAAATAAGTGACTATCTGGACATGTCTCTTTTGGATAAGTATGTTTCTAATAACTCCTGGACTTTGTTTCGAATTCTTGGATTAAAATAATTATGGTTTTCTTCGTAGCCTTTGTAGATAAACATATACATTGTAAAAGCTTCATCCCGGTTCGTCTCAATTACCTTTAGGTTGTTCTTCTTCATATACTGTTTAACCTCAGCTAACTCGCGTTGAATTTTCTTCATGGTTTCTTCTATTAAATTTAAATAGGGTTTTTTTAATTTAAAAGGGCTGGTTGTTACAACGTTTAAATCACGATTAAGGATAATAAGGACCATTGGTAAATAAATGGCCTTTTCCATGATGTCACGCTCATCCTCCGGAATTCTGGTCATTTTTCATCTTCTCCCTTCATAAAAATAGAACGAGTGTTCTGGATTAATTTTATCAAAAACAGACTGAAATATGCAATAGGTGATTAGTGAAAGAAAGCTTGTCAAATGACAAGCTTTCTTTGTTGCAAAAATAAAGAAAGATATGAGAAAGTTTTTATTAATAGAAGGAGATTGGATGGGGGAAAATGAATTAAAATGAGGATACAAAAAAAGAATAACACCGTCATATAAACTGAAGGGATAACGTGGACAAATGGATGATAAACAAATGAGAGCTGATAGACATCAAAAAAAGAAAAAGAAAAGGTGGACGTCCATTTTACTTGTGTGTCTGCTGTTGATAGGTGGAGTAACTGGATATGCTTATTATCAATATAAACAAGGGGTTAATCAATCATTAAAAAAACTCAACAATGATAAAAAAGATACAAACGTGGTTTATGATTTTTCAGGGCAAAAAGATCAGTATGGAGATACAAATGTCTTGCTGCTTGGCAGTGATGCACGGGGAAATGAAAAGTCCCGCTCCGACACCATAATGATCCTTCATTATAACGAAAATAAAGGGACCTTCAAACTAACATCGATTATGCGGGACAGCTATGTCGCCATTCCGGGTCATGCTAAACATAAAATTAACTCTGCTTTTGCACGCGGCGGCCCTGAATTAATGAGGCAAACGATTAAGCAAAATTTTGATATTGATTTGCAATACTATGCTATTGTTGATTTTCAAGGGTTTGCCCAGCTTATTGATGAATTATTTCCAAATGGTGTAGAAATGAATGTAGAAAAGAAAATGTCAGCGAATGTTGACCCTCCGTTAGAACCTGGTCAGCAAAAACTAAATGGTGCCCAGATGCTGAGTTACGTTCGCTTTCGTCATGATGCGATAGGTGACTTTGGACGTGTTGAACGACAGCAGAAAGCAATAAAGGCCATAAAGGATCAATTAAGTGGACTTAAAACGGTTGCCAAACTTCCTAAACTTATTGGGGTGGTTACACCGTATATAAATACAAATATGCCCACCACTGATGGAGTTTTTATGGCGAAAGAATTCCTAACAGGTGACCAAAATATTGAAACCCTCCGAATTCCCATTGATAATAGCTTTACAGAGCCGCGGATAAGTGGAGAAGGAGCGGTACTTAAAATTGATGTTGAGAAAAATAAACAGGCACTCCATCAATTTATAACACAGTAGGATTTATTTAATAAAGGAGAAAGCGGGATGGACTTCGAAACATTTAAAGCTTGGTTTACACTTGAACATATCATGAGCCTTATACAGGAGTATCGGGCTCTTGGTCCGATACCAGGCATCTTGTTGATTATTGTGGAAGCATTTTTGCCGTTTCTCCCTTTATTTGTATTTGTAATGGCAAATGCCAATGCCTTTGGTCTATGGCTGGGTTTTTTGTATTCTTGGCTTGGGGCTTGTTTAGGTGCTATTCTTGTTTTTCTTTTAATTAGAAAGTTTGGACAAAAACGGCTATTATCTTTTCTGCCCAAACACCCAAAAGTCCGCAAACTTATGGATTGGGTGGAACGTCATGGGTTTAGCCCTCTTTTTCTACTAGTATGTTTTCCGTTTACCCCATCAGCACTAGTAAACATTGTTGCTGGTCTTTCGAAAATCAGCTTGGCTCAGTACATGCTGGCCGTGTGTATTGGGAAAATGGTAATGATTTTTACCATAAGTTTTATCGGTTACGATCTCCATTCATTGATCACCAAACCTCTTCGCACGGTCACAGTTTTCATTGTTATCTTTATACTTTGGTTTGTAGGGAAAAGAATTGAAGTTAAAATGAATAAGCGTTTAGAATTTGACCATAATGGAGAAATAGATAGAAAGAAAGAAAAGGAGAAACGGAGGAGTGTCAATGAAGATTGAATGGAAAAAAGAAGGATTAGAATGGATTAAGGCTTTTGCGATTGGAATTATTATTTTTGCGTTTATTCGAACTTTCTTCTTTTCTAATTATATAGTAGAAGGCGAATCGATGATGCCGACTCTCCAGAACGGAAATAAACTTGTTGTCAATAAACTAGGGTATCAGGTTGGTGAGTTAAACCGATTTGATGTCATTGTCTTTCATGCTAATGAAAAAGAGGACTTCGTTAAGCGGATTATCGGTCTGCCAGGTGATCGGATTGAGTATCGGGATGATACGTTATATATAAACGGCCATAAATATGAAGAACCCTTCTTAAATATGTATAAAAAGAAGTCCCCTGGATTGAAGTTAACAGGAGATTTTAGTTTAAAGGAAATTACCGGTGAAAATATTGTGCCTGCAGGGAAATTATTCGTTCTTGGTGATAATCGCTTAGGGAGTTGGGACAGTCGTCAATTTGGCTTTATCAATGCCAGTCAAGTCGTCGGTAAAGTTGATTTGCGTTATTGGCCGTTAAATGAAATAAATGTTCACTTCTAATAAAAATAGGACGGAGACACGATTAGATGGAATCGTGTTTTTTTTTCGTATTTTTTACCATTATTGGTTTAAACCCGTCCAGCTGAAAATCCAAACATTTGTACTCTTTTGTGATAGAATGGGAGATACAGAGTATAGGGAAGGGGAGGTTTTCTAGTGTCATTAAGAATGATTACCGGCCGGTCCGGAAGCGGAAAAACGGCATTGTTCCTCGATGAAATCCGTGACCGTCTTTTAGAAAATCCGGAAGGAAATCCGATTATTTATATCGTACCGGAACAAATGACATTTTTAACAGAATATCGTTTGGCGACAGACTCGCTCGTTGGCGGCATGATCCGTGCTCAGGTGTTCAGCTTTTCCCGTTTGGCATGGCGAATTCTGCAAGAAACAGGCGGAATTACCCGTTACCATTTAAGTAGTGTAGGCATGAACATGTTAATTCGTAAAATAATTGATGAACAAAAGGAAAATTTAAATATCTTTCAGCGTGCGGCAGATAAAAATGGTTTTGTTCAGCAGCTTGAACAAATGATTACTGAATTTAAGCGATATTGTATCAGCCCGGAGGATTTAATCCGAAAATCCACTCAGCTTGGAACCGATGGTTCCGTTTCGTCAGCATTGCATGATAAATTAACAGATTTAGAGAAGGTTTATTCGAAGTTTGAGGATGAAGTCTTTGGGAAATATATTGATTCAGAAGATTATTTCCGTCTTTTAGCAGAAAAAATCTCTGCCTCGGCCTACTTAAAAGAAGCAGAAATTTATATAGATGGATTTTACAGCTTTACGCCGCAGGAATTTCAAATCATTGCTGAATTAATGAAGCAATGTAAACAAGTTTCTATTTCGATGACGACAGATCGTTTATCCATTGATTCAGCACCAGATGAACTCGATTTATTCCGCGCTTCGGCAGATGCCTGTTACAGCCTTCTTGATATAGCTAAAACATGGGGGATTGAAATAGACCCACCAATCATACTTACAGACCAAAAAAAGTGGACGGCCCCCTCCATCCGTCATTTAGAGAAACATTTTGATACCCGTCCAGCTTTACCTTTTCATGGAGCAACTGAAATTCGAATTAGTCAGGCAGTTAATCGAAGAGCAGAGATTGAAGGGATTGCCAGGGAAATCCGGCATGTAGTTCAAACTAGCGGTTACCGTTATCGTGATATTGCCTTATTAATTAGAAATGGCGGGGACTATCATGAAGTGATTGAACCTGTTTTTGACGATTATCAACTGCCATATTTTATTGATCAGAAAAGGACCATGCTCAATCATCCCTTAATTGAATTAATTCGTTCAACACTAGAAATCATTAACTCTTTTTGGCGCTATGAACCGGTATTTAGAGCGATTAAAACAGAATTGCTCTATCCACTTCAAGAGAATCCTGCTAAAATGCGGGAAAAGATGGACAGGCTTGAAAATTATTGCCTAGCCTATGGAATTAATGGCAGTAAATGGACCAAGAAGGACCGTTGGGGTTACCGGCGAATTAGAGGGCTTGAATTGACAGGAAGCGGGCAGACTGATGCTGAAAAAGAGATGGAGAATGAATTAAATGAATTAAAGCTCCTAATTACAGCGCCAATTTTACGTTTGTCCAGACGTTTGAAAAAAGCTGATACCGGACGAAAGCTTTGTGAGGCAATTTATTTATATCTAGAAGAATTGGATATACCCGATAAACTAGAGAATTGGAAGGTGGCTGCTGAGGAAAAGGGAAATCTTGTAAGAATGCGCGAGCATGAACAAGTATGGAATGCTGTGGTTGACCTGCTTGATCAATATGTAGAAATACTAGGGGAAGAGCAAGTTAGCTTAAAAGCCTTTACTGCCATTTTAGAAGCAGGTTTTGATTCCTTACATTTTTCACTTATTCCACCCGCTCTAGACCAGATTCTCATCGGTGACCTGGAAAAATCGCGGCTAAATGATAGTAAGATAGTATTTGTTGTTGGTGTAAATGAAGGGGTATTACCGGCAAAAATCTCAGATGAGGGCATTCTTGCTGAGGAGGACCGGGAGCTATTAT
Organism: Neobacillus drentensis; assembly: GCF_021560175.1. Lineage (GTDB taxonomy): Bacteria > Bacillota > Bacilli > Bacillales > Cytobacillaceae > Neobacillus > Neobacillus drentensis_A. The sequence goes on from NZ_CP091110.1 coordinate 1,277,903, forward strand.
TAGCTGCAGGAATGAATGTGGCACCAAGCAGCCGAACCCGCCTGCTTGATGAAAACTTCCTTGCCTACAAAGCTTTCACCGCACCGTCGGAGTTTCTTTATGTAAGCTATCCTCTTGCTAATGATGAAGGGAAGGCCTTAATTCCTTCCTCTTACATTAAGCGTCTTAAAGATTTGTTCCCGGACATACAGGAGACTTACTATATTGCAGATCCTTCAGAGCTTGACGAAAAGGGCCAGTTAGGTTTTGTATCTAATTTTACGACCACCTTGTCCTACCTAAACGCACAACTGCAATGGAAAAAGAGAAACTATCCAATCGCTGATTTGTGGTGGGATGTGTATAATTACTACCTCCAAAGTTCCTGGAAAAATAAGGCCGCCAAAGTATTGTCGAGTCTTTTTTATACAAATGGGACTGTTCAATTGTCCCCTGAGGTGGCAGATGCATTATATGGTGATATTATTCAAGCTAGCGTATCAAGAATGGAATTATATAATGGATGTGCCTTTTCTCATTTTGCGCAGCATGGGTTAAAGCTTCGTGAGCGGCAAATCTTTCGTTTAGAAGCACCAGATATCGGGGAATTATTTCATGCTGCTTTAAAACAAATTGCCGAGACCGTAAATGAACAGAATCTTTCATGGGCCAAGTTAACCCGCCAGCAGTGTGAACATCTAGCCAAAGACGCAGTCAAAACCTTGGCGCCAAAGCTGCAAAATGAAATCCTGCTAAGCTCAGAAAGACACCATTATATTCAGCGGAAGTTAGAACAAATTATTACCCGTGCCTCAATTGTTTTGAGCGATCATGCCAAGGTAAGTGGTTTCTCGCCGATTGGATTAGAATTAGCTTTTGGACCTAATGGGGAACTGCCGCCGTTAAGCTTCTCTTTAAAAAATGGAAAGAGAATGGAACTGGCTGGACGAATTGATCGGGTTGATCAAGCAAAAGCCGAGGATGATAGTGTCTTTTTAAGGGTAATCGATTATAAATCAAGCGAAAAAGATGTTAATTTAACAGAAGTATACTATGGTTTAGCCTTACAAATGCTGACCTACCTTGATATCGTCATGACACACTCTACTGAATTGGTGGAAATGAAAGCCAGTCCTGCTGGTGTCCTTTACTTTCACGTTCATAATCCTTTTATTAATACAAAGAAAATGCTGACCATTGATGAAATTGAAAATGAAATCATGAAAAAGTTTAAAATGAATGGATTAATGCTCAGTGACCAAAAAGTAATCCAGCTGATGGACCAATCTCTAGAGTCTGGTGACTCACACATCGTCGCAGCTGGCATCAAGAAAGATGGAAATTTATCTAAGAAATCAAAGGTCGCCAGCTTAGAAGAATTTAATCAGTTAAGAAATCATGTTCGGACCATTTATCAAAATACAGGTAATGCCATTATTAACGGTCAAATTGATATTTCACCATTTAAATTGAAGGACAAAACAGCTTGTACTTTCTGTTCCTATAAATCTGTTTGTCAGTTTGATGAATCAATTGATCATAATCATTTTCGGATTCTAACACCACATTCAAAGGATGAGGTATTAGAATTGATCAAAGGGGAGGGTTCTGAAAATGAATAGTCTTGTGATTCCTCCGAAGCCTGAAGGGGTAACCTGGACGAACGACCAGTGGAAGGCTATTGCAGCTAGAGATAAGGATATCCTTGTTGCGGCTGCCGCTGGTTCGGGGAAAACGGCAGTACTGGTCGAAAGAATCATCCAAAAGATACTCTCTAAAGAAGAACCAATCGATGTGGATCAGTTACTAGTGGTTACGTTTACGAGTGCTTCCGCGGCAGAGATGAGACACCGAATTGGAGAAGCGCTAGAAAAGGCAATAGATCAAAATCCAGAGTCAAGAAATTTACGAAAACAGCTTAGCCTATTAAATAAGGCAACCATTTCGACGCTGCATTCTTTCTGTATGGAAGTTATCCGTAAATATTATTATTTAATTGATATTGACCCTGGTTTCCGCATCGCTGATGTAACAGAGGCCCAATTAATTAGAGATGAAGTGATGGAAGAATTATTTGAAGAGGAATATGGAAAAAAAGATAATGAAGCATTTTTTAATTTGGTCGATTCGTTTACAAGTGACCGAAGTGATGCGGCCTTAATGGACATTGTTCGTTCCATTTACGACTTTGCTCAGTCCAATCCTCTTCCAGACAGTTATTTGGAGAAAATTATTTCTATGTACCAGGTGGAGGAAATTGCGTCGATCGAGGACCTTCCTTTTATTGAGGCACTTCTTTTTGATAGTAAACTTCAATTAGAAGCGGCTAAAGAAATGATTGAGCAAGCGCTCGAGCTTACAAAGCTGCCAACTGGACCGGCACCTCGTGCAGAAAACTTTTTAGATGATTTACAGGTCATTGACACCTTAATTTCAGCCGAACAGGATTCATGGAACACGCTTTACCAGGCCATGCAAACCTGGTCTTTCACAAGGGCTAAACAGGTAAAGGGTGATCACTATGATAAGGAATTAACAGAAAAGGCCCAGAAACTGCGGGACAAGGCTAAGAAAAAAATTCAAGGTATAAAGGATGAACTCTTTTCACGACGTCCTGAAGGCTTTTTACGGGATATGGTAGAAATGCGTCCATTAATCGAAACACTAGTCTACCTTGTAAAAGAGTTTTCCAGCCGGTTTGCAAAGGCAAAACAGGAAAAAGGACTGGTCGATTATAACGACCTGGAACATTTTTGTCTTGCTATTTTAACAGAAGGAGTTTCGGAGGAAGGTGAATTCCTTCCATCAGAGGCAGCTCTCGCGTATCGGCTTCATTTTAAGGAAGTTTACTGCGATGAGTACCAAGATACGAATATGGTACAGGAGACCATTTTGAAGCTGGTGGCAAAGGATGAGGAAGAAAACGGCAATCTTTTTATGGTTGGGGACGTAAAGCAGTCTATTTACCGTTTTCGCTTAGCAGAACCACAGCTTTTTCTTTCCAAATATAATCGTTTCACAGTGGATGGGTCCTCATCCGGACTCCGAATTGATTTGGCTCAAAACTTCCGAAGCCGGAAAGAGGTCCTTGATGCTACAAATTATCTCTTTAAACAGATTATGGGGGTCAAGGTAGGAGAAATCCGTTATGATGAGGCGGCTGAACTTCGAAATGGTGCACCATATCCTGAAGATAGAGAATTTCCAGTAGAGATGATGCTCATTGACCAAAATGCGGAAAGTCATAAGGCGGAAGAAGTGGAAACAGGCGACGAAACAGATTTAGTAGAATTCGACACAGCCGATCTTGAACAATCACAGTTAGAGGCAAGGGTGATTGCTGCTAAAATTAAGGAGCTGATCAGCGCTGGGGCCCCTGTATATAACGCCAAAACAAAAACAGAAAGACCTTTAATGTATCGGGATGTGGTAATCCTTCTCCGCTCAATGACATGGGCACCGCAATTTATGGAGGAGTTCAAACAACAAGGAATCCCCATTTATGCCAATTTATCAACCGGTTATTTTGAAGCAACAGAAGTATCCATTATGTTGTCACTTCTTAGGGTTATTGATAATCCGTACCAAGATATTCCCCTTGCCTCTGTCTTGCGTTCCCCAATTGTTGGGTTAAACGAGGAGGAACTGTCGAAAATTCGGATCGGCAGGAAGAGCGGTTCGTTTTGGGAGGCTGTTACCGCCTTTTGTTTAAGTAAAACAGCTGAAGTGAATGAAAACTTTTATGAAAAGGTTCGTGCTTTTTTTGACTTGTTAAAAGAATGGCGAGCGGTAGCCAGACAAGGTTCACTCTCAGAACTGATCTGGCAGGTATATCGTGACACTCAATTTTATGACTTTGCTGGCGGGCTGCCTGGCGGTAAGCAGCGGCAGGCAAATTTACGCGCTTTATATGACAGGGCCCGTCAATATGAGCAGACATCTTTCCGCGGATTGTTTCGGTTTTTGCGATTTATTGAGCGCATGATGGATAGAGGAGACGATCTCGGCGCGGCTAGAGCACTTGGTGAGCAAGAGGATGTTGTCCGAATCATGACCATCCATAGCAGTAAGGGATTGGAATTTCCCGTTGTATTTATGGCGGGAATGGCACGGAATTTTAATATGACTGACATTCGTAAACCATTTATGCTTGATAAAGAGCTTGGATTTGCAGCGAAATATGTGAATGCTGAAAAACGAATTTCTTATCCATCACTGCCTCAAATTGCCTTTAAACAGAAGAAAAGGATGGAAATGCTCGCTGAAGAAATGCGCGTGTTATATGTGGCAATGACAAGAGCAAAAGAAAAGCTGTATGTGACCGCAACATTAAAAGATGCCGGAAAACAAATCGACAAGTGGAAAGATGTTTCCTCCCATAACGAATGGCTATTGAAGGATTATGAAAGAGCTTCTGCCACGAGTTATATGGACTGGATTGGACCTGCACTCATCCGTCATCGTGATTCTAGCGGGCTAAGGGAAGCGGGTGAGGAAAATTGGCAGGTAACGCCGGAGATTTCAAACCATCCTTCTTCCTGGAAGATCACGTTGCAACATGCTGATGAAATAAAAAAACAGGCTATTTCCATTGAAAATGAAGAGGATCAACTGCTTAAAAAAGTTGAAAATTTAGAGCAGGTGCCATCTGAATCAAACCTAGCAGATGAAATACATGCCCGGCTTACTTGGGAATATCCTTTCCTTGGTGCTGCCAGCCATCGTTCAAAGCAATCTGTTTCTGAAATAAAACGTACCCGGGAACTAACAGATGAATACAGCAGTACAGAACTCCTTGGGCGTTTTCGAAAGTCCATCTTGAAACGGCCTAAGTTCATGCAGGAGAAACAATTAAGCCCCGCTGAACGTGGGACAGCCATGCACATGGTTATGCAGCATGTAGATTTGAAGAAAGAAGTGAATGAAAAAGAAATTGGTGAACAGTTAAACTGGATGGTAAACAATGAATTATTAACTCCTGAACAAAGTGAAGTAATTGATGCAAAATTAATTTCTCAATTTTTTACTTCACCGCTCGGACAGAGGATTTTTAAAGCTAAAGCGGTTCATCGGGAAGTTCCTTTTACGGTTTCCTTACCTGCACATGATGTTTATCCTGATTGGAATGAGGGGGATGAATCAGTGTTCGTACAAGGGATTATCGACTGCATCCTTGAGGATGAAAATGGCCTTGTGTTAATAGATTTTAAATCTGATGGAATAACTGACAGGTATAAAGGGGGCTTTCCTCAAGCCAAGGAAATCCTTGAAAAGCGTTATAAATTACAAATTAACTTATACACAAAAGCGATAGAACAGATTTGGAAAAGAAATGTGACGGAACGATATTTATTTTTCTTTGACGGTGCACACATCTTGAAGCTGGAAAAATGAAAAAATGACATAGACCATTATGGTTTATGTCATTTTTAATTATTCCCTGCAATAGGCTGATCAATTAGATTTGTGTCAAGTACATTGGTACCGCTTAAGCCAGTATTCGTCACAATGATTCCTCCGGTATTAAATCCTCCCGAACCGGAATATGTTTTAGAACTGCTTTTAGGCGAAATATAAACGGTATCACCAAATTGTACAATTCCTCCGCCTACATTAACAATTTGCACTGGACCAAGAATTGCTGGCATGAAAAACATCCTTTACAATTTTGAACTTACAGGTAAAAACCTTACTTGATGATAACTTATGCTGTTATTTCGTGTCTTGTTCATCCCCGCGAGGGAGAAGTTGACGGATATGCTTAATCCTTACTTCCATCGAAACATGTTTAGTATTGCCGACATGTAAGATAGAGGAGTTCGAGACCGCGGTAATATGAATCTTATTAGCTCTTATAAGAGGAGTAGCATTGTATCGCGATATTGAAATGGCTTCATTTATTGGCGGAAGTGGAAGTGGCATTCTAAAGATGGCATAAGAAGGAAAATTGCCTTCGTTTCCATGAAAAAATTCTGCTTCCCTTTGGACGGCAAGTGCCCGTGAAAATCCATTTAGGTAACATGAATCTCCAAGTTGAATGATTGAGGAGAAGGCAACTTGGTTAACAAACAAGCGGTCAACACTAGAGGTTCGGGCTAGCATAGCCTGGCGTCACATCCTGTTCCAAAGGAACAAACGGTCCAATAATCAGAGATTCCGCCGGCGTATCAAAAACGGAAGATAATTGGATTGTTTCCGCATCTCCAACCATAAATAATGAGGAACTTGCAACACCGATAATTTTAATATTTTCAACATGAAGGATGTGGTTGTGAACTTCAAAGTTCATTATGGCTTCATTCCTTTCATATTTTCTGGTAAATTACTCAAGAAGGTCCATACCCCATTTTGGATTTCCTGCTTGATGGAATTAATAACGATCTCATCAAGCGAATCCTTTTTTTCTTCCGAGCGAACTTTTGCGGCGTTTGCCTTGAGATGAAAGTCTATTCTGTTAGGAAGCTGTCGAATAATATCTTCCTTAATAAAGGCTACATAGGAATCATTTGGCTGAATCGATAACTGATTCTGAGCATCGACAATAATTTGAGGTAAGTCCGTTTCTAAATATTCATAAATAGCTTTCTCGACTTCCATTGATCGCTGCATTTGTTCCTTAGAGGATAAAGGAGTATTTAATGACTGGTTTTGTACAGCTAGGTCTTCAATTCCAGATAAATCATTAGGATTTAAACCAATATTTAGCGTGCCTTCGAGGGTCTCTACTTTCAATTGATCAAATTTATATTCAATTCTATCGACATGGACCACGGGCTTTTCTTGAATTTGCTTTAACTCTTTCTGTAATTTATTTACGTTTTGTTCTAGTGAAGAAATTCTCTGCTCTTGAGCTTGAATATACATTTGCATCCATTGAAGGTACTGATTAAGATCCTGATACATAAGAATCACCCCCGCCAGCCATTTTCCCTTTTGTTCTAACTATATGCAGGGGGACCCAATGATTTGCTAACTTTATCGTCCATCCCAAAAAGGAAAGGACCTTTCTTATCTCCTTCTGACCGCAGCTTGTAACGGAACAGCGGGCGCTAAAATTTGCTCTCCTAGGGGGGCCATTTGTCCTCCAGGTTTTGTTCCTGCCGGTGCCGGTTGGGTGAACCCTCCCGTATTATATAAATTGGCCTGGGGTTTTATAATACCAGCACTGCCAATTTGCAGGACAGAGGAATTGGTGATCCCGCCAATTTTAATAAAATGAATATGAATGGATTGCTGGATATAAAAATTCATGATTAAATCCCCCATTCATTACATATTAAGGAAATTATTTTGATCAATGACATCTGGATCACTTGTATTGGTTGAACTTAATTGGTTATGAACTTGTAATTGCTCGCCGGTATTAAAGGAACCAGCACCAGAAAATGTTTTAGCGGTAGCGAACGGCATGATTTTATAGACATCACCAATATGGAAGACGGAACTGCTCCCAAGTGTTATAACCTGTGCAACTCCAACAATCGCCGGCATAAACAACACCCTTTTTTGAATTTCAGTTTTTATTTGTTAGTAACGTTAGATGGTAGGTCATATTTTTTGGATAGAATTACTTTATTATCTTATGTCTGGGCGGTTGTAATGTGAATCATATGCCCAAAATTTAATTGTTTGCTAGTGTTTATTTACGATCTTCCCTTACTTATTTTCGTATTTTTACCTCTCCTATGGTATGATAATCTCGAGCAGGACATACATAAGGAGGAATTATCGTGATTCATGCACATATTACAGCATGGCTTTTAGCTCTTATCCTATTCTTTGTGGCCATTTCATTAAATAAAAGTGGTAAAGCAAAGGGAGTTAAAATTATTCAAATGATCTTACGGGTACTATACTTGCTGATTATTGCGACAGGGGTAGGACTTCTTTTCTCAGTGTACAAAATCGATGTATGGTATATTTTAAAAGCGGTTGTAGGATTATGGGTAATTGGCTTATTTGAAATGATTCTTAGCCGGACCATTCATAAGCGAAGAACTTCTACTTTTTGGATTCAGTTTGTTGTTGCGTGGTTACTAGTACTATATTTAGGGTTTGTAAAATTGCCAATGTCATTTTTACACCCGTAAAAAATGAAGCTGCCGGAGTGAAGTAATTCGGCAGCTTTTTTTTTAGTGACATGTTAACGATATAATAGTGACAACTTTAAAGTTTGGTTTTACTATTTAAAGAGGGAGGGGGAATACCTATGCTAGTGAAGGTGTTTGCGAATCTTCGGCAAATTTGCGGAGGGGTAACCGTCGAGGTAAGTCCTGACGGTAATCGAGTGATTGATGTTTTAGATAAAATGATAGAAATGTTTCCTGCGTTACAAGCTGAAATTTTTACGACTGAAAAAAGACTGCTTCCGTTTGTTCATGTGTATGTAAATGGCAGGAATATCATCCATCTTGATGACCTTGAAACAAGGGTGAAGGATGAAGATCAATTTGCTCTCTTCCCGCCTGTAGCCGGAGGCTGATATGTCAGAAATAGATTTAGAGTTTCGAGGAATCAAGATAGACCATCTTGGCATGTATTTTCAAGAACTTGGGGCCATCCAGGTAACGGATACTTTTCCTTTTATCTATGAGGCTGAAGGGTGGAGCGGACAGATTTTATCAGAAGAGGAACTTGCGTTTACGGCCATCTTTAAGGTTAATGCAGTAAAGGTCCGTTTCATTGCTGAAGATGAAGATACATTGATGAAGGTTATAAAGAATTATCGTTATAAAACAACTAGGATTGGCGGATAGAAAAGCATCTGCGAACGTTACCTTCGCAGATGCTTTTTTGTCCTATTACACTAATTGACTTTCAGAATCAATAATGCCTAATTCACGAAGCTTTTGTTCAGGGACTAATCCATCTTTCCAGCCGCGGACTTGATAATATTCTTCAAGCATAATATCCATCCGGCTTACATGACCTGCACTGTTTCCAGATGCAGGTTCTTCAGTAAACCGTTTTGGAAGGAAATCGTCTTCACGTTTATTAAAGCCTGCAAGGTTATTATAGTAACGCTCAAGATTGTAAATTCTTTCTCCGGCCTTCATCACATCATCAGCCGTCATTGGTATTCCAGTCATGGTACTGTACTGCTCTGCATAGTGCTCAGCATTTTCCGAGAAAGAAGAGAACTTACAAATATTCATCGAATCTGAAAATGCCAGCATATCTTGGAATATTTTTAATAGTTCACCTTTTCCTTCTGGTTTTAATCGGTCGGTTGGCTCAGGTATACCTGCAATTTCACTAGCTACAGTGTAGCCGCGCAAGTGACAGGCACCACGGTTGCTAGTGGCATAACCAAGTCCGATACCTTGGATTCCTCGTGGGTCGTAGGCCGGAATGGATTGACCTTTAACCGACATGGAAAGCTGTTGTGCACCCCAAGCAGCTGTTGCACGCGCAGGGCCTTCAGCAAGAATCCCGCCAAAACCTTCACGCAGGGCAATTTTTCTTGTTAATTCAATCATGGAGTCAGCGTCTCCCCAGATTAATTCTTCCTTTATAATCCCTTTTTCAAACGCTTCCATTGTTACGGAGAAGCAATGACCAAGCTCGATCGTATCGAGGCCGTATTCATTACAGCGGTCAATTAAATAAGAAATTGCTTGGGCGTCGCTTAAAAGACAGTTAGAGCCAAGTGACCAGGCAGATTCAAACTCTACACTTTCAACGCGCGTCTTATATTTACCATCTTTTACTTCTACTTCAATCTTGCAGCCTACCGGACAGGCATGGCAGGTGTTATTGGCAACACGAAGATGGGTGTTAACATATTCCCCACTGTGTTTTTCTGCCTCATCCCAGTGAGTTAGTTGCGAGTTTTTTGTTGGAAGCGCTCCCACTTCGTTGATTAGGTTTGTAAGCACATTCGTCCCATAGACGGATAATCCACCTTTGTTCGGTGCAGTTAAGCCGCCATCTAGTATTGCTTTAACAGCTTTCTTATTGGCTTCTTTGTATTCAGCCGCTAATTTAGGTGCAGGCATATTTCCTTTTTGGGCTGCTTTAATGACAATCGCTTTCATTTTCTTATAGCCTGCCACTGCGGCTGTTCCGCCCCGGCCGGCAGCACGATCATGCTCATTGATGAAAGCGGCAAAACGAACCGTATTTTCACCGGCTTGACCAATTGTCATGACACTTAGGTCTTGTTCACCGTATTGGTCTTTCATAGCTTGAATAAATGCTCTTGTGCTTGTTCCCCAAAGAGTAGAAGCATCGCGCAGTTCTGCTTTACCGTCTTCAATAAAAAGGTAAACAGGTTTATCACTTTTTCCTTTAAAAATAAGATTATCAATACCTGCCCATTTAAGTCGTGCTGCGGTCCATCCGCCAATGTGAGAATCCGTAACTGTTCCTGTAAGCGGTGATTTAGTTACGACACAAAGACGTCCGCTCATCGACGATCGAGTACCGGTGACAGGGCCTGTCATAAAACATAAAATGTTATCAGCAGATAATGGCTCAACTTCTGGGCCATTATCTAATACATATTTGACACCGAGACCACGGCCGCCTATGTATTTTTTGGCATCCTCTTCATTAATAGGCCTGTAGTCCACTGTCCCACTTGTTAAGTCAACTAGAACTTCTTTGTTTTTGAAACCGCCAATACTCATAAATTCCCCTCTTTTCCATTAAACTTTTTATATAAATCTCCTAACCAATGGCTAAGAAATATCTCCAAAATTTAGCTTTTCATCCAATTTCTATTATACACTTTTACAATTATTATTAAAATTAAAAAAGTTTAGTAATATCAGATATTTATTTGTTAAGATAATAGTATTAGTGTTGGACCTGAAGTCGTTAGAGAAAAGAGGAAGCTCATGAATGATTTAGCACGGTATTCGAGACAAATCCTTTTTCCTAGTATTGGGGAAGAAGGACAGAGGAATATGCTGAGGAGCCGGGTGGCAATCGTTGGGGCAGGGGCACTTGGTACGGTGATTGCCAATCATCTTGTTCGCTCTGGTGTAGGATATATAAGGTTAATCGATCGGGATTTAGTAGAATGGTCCAATCTGCAGCGGCAAATTCTCTATACAGAGGAGGATGCGCGCAGGCAGCTTCCAAAGGCCATCGCCGCTCAAGAAAGGCTGAAGGATATCAATTCGACTGTTATGGTTGATGCCGTTATAGCCGACTTAAATCTGGACAATGCCGAAGAGTTATTAACAGGTATGGACGCTATCGTTGATGGAACTGATAATTTTATGACCCGTTTTTTAATTAATGATGTTGCTGTCAAGTATCGGATTCCCTGGGTACATGGAGCAGCAGTAAGTTCACGGGGAATGTTTGCTGTCATTAAACCGGGAGTAACCCCCTGTTACCGTTGTCTTTTTCCAAATGTTCCGAGCGGAAATGGAGAGACTTGTGATACAGTGGGTGTATTGTCACCCTTAACCGATATCATCGGATCTTTTCAGGCTATGGAAACAATGAAGCTATTAGTGGGGGCAGAAACCACTCCTAATCTAGAACAAATTGATATTTGGGACCTATCTTCCATGCAAATGGATATTTCACAAGGCAGGAATCCTAATTGTCCTACATGTGGACAAGGTCATTTTGATTTTTTAGACCGCTCCTCAGGCCATCAGGTAGCTTATACAACCCTTTGCGGCCGCGATACAGTACAAATCAATCCAAGACATAAAAGAGAGTTAGATCTAAAGAAGACAGCCGGGAACCTTCTAAAAAGTGGAAAAGTATCGGTTAATGAATTTTTACTCCGTTTTTCTCCGGATGATGGAGTAACTATTGTGGTCTTTAAAGATGCCCGCGTTCTCATCCATGGAACAAATGATATAGCAAAAGCTAAACAGCTATACGCTAAATATATAGGAAGTTAAAAACCAAAAGGCTGGGATTTCCAGCCTTTTGGTTTTTATGAAATCATTTTTTCTATAACTAACCGTTTCCCAGTGTTTAACGTGAATTCAAACCGATCATTGACTTTTTCAAAGTAGCAAAAATGATGTTGTACGTTACAAATTTGTTCTTGATTATCAAATACCATAAAATTCACGCCATCTTTTCGATTTTCGTCCGATAAGAAGGATAAATGGTTATAACAGTAGATGCAGTCATAAATGGAAAAATTTAATGAATTTAATGTTGTAACAAACTGGAAAAAGGCGTCATCATTCACTCCATCCAAAAGGCGCTCAAGAGAATAAATTAAATGTTTTTTCATTCTAATCGTATCGTGATCACGAAGCATAATCGCTTCCTTCCCACAATGAATCTTTCCGGGTTCACCCACTATCCCTTTCTTCCAACGATTCAGCCGGAAAACCTCAATTTCTTGATGAACAAAATCATCTAACATCGTGGCTTCTTCTGTTTCCTCATCGAAAAAAATCCATTGATCATTTATTTGTTCAACGGTCCCTACATTGTATGCTCTTTGTTGAAAATCATATAGTTTTAATCGTTGTTGTCGATTCATCTCTAACCTCCGTACACAGTTGCTTTCATTTTTCTTTTTTGACATCTTCGTGCCTTTTTATAACCAGGTTATTTTTGAAATCTTAAGTATAAAAAATTTTATCCAGAAGAATCCGTGTTCCATGTAGCATTTGTATCATTCTATTTAGGACAATTAACCATTTAATCTGGGCTGAATAGTATAGAGCATGTAATACCTGTTCAGTTATTTATTTGTAAGGGAGTGAGATGCGAATGTGCGGAATCTCAGGATGGGTTAATTTTAATAAAGTAATAAAAAACGAAACGGAAACACTTGTGAAAATGGCGAATACATTGGCAAAAAGAGGTCCAGATGAAACAAATACCTGGCAGGATACACACGCCTGCTTTGGTCATAAAAGACTGATTGTGGTTGACCCTGAAGGTGGAAGACAGCCAATGACCAAACACAAAGAGGGTTTTGATTACACCATTTGCTACAATGGAGAATTATATAACACTGAAGATCTTCGCAAAATCCTTCTTACTAAAGGATATTCTTTTAAAGGTCATTCTGATACAGAAGTACTGTTAACTGCCTATATAGAATGGGCGGAAGAGTGCGTCAATCATTTAAATGGAATCTTTGCTTTTGCTATTTGGGATCCAAAAAGAGAACAGCTCTTTATCGGACGAGACCGTCTTGGCGTCAAACCATTATTCTTTACAGAACATCAAAAAGGGATTATCTTTGCATCAGAAATTAAGGCTATTCTAGCTCATCCAGAAATCAAAACAGAGATCACTCATGAGGGGCTGGCAGAGGTCCTTGGAGTAGGTCCTTCTAGAACACCAGGATCTGGTATTTTCAAAGGGATGCAAGAACTGCGGCCTGCCCATGCTTTAACTTTGTCACGAAACGGCTTAAAGGTTTGGCGTTATTGGAATGTAAAGAGTGAGGAACATAAGGAAAATGTGGAGGAAACAGCCGAAAAGGTACGATACTTAGTTACGGACGCAGTAACAAGACAGCTGGTTTCCGACGTACCATTGTGTACCTTTTTATCGGGCGGCCTTGATTCCAGTATTATCACAGCGATTGCTGCGAAAGGATTTGCAGATCAGGGAAAGGGGCAGCTTCATACTTATTCGATTGATTATGAAGGAAATGACCTGCATTTCACTTCGAATGAATTCCAGCCAGATGCAGATGGAACATTCATTCAAATGATGACGGAAAAGTTTGCTACCCAGCATCACAACAAAACCATCTCACAAGAACAATTAGTTCATGACCTGGTAGAGGCCACTGCTGTTCGAGATTTTCCTGGAATGGCGGATGTGGATTCCTCGCTGCTTTGGTTTTGTAAAGAAATTAAAAAGGATTTTGTTGTTAGTTTGTCTGGAGAATGTGCAGATGAGATTTTCGGTGGATATCCGTGGTTTCATCGTAAACAGGATTTAGAGCGGCCAGGTTTTCCTTGGATGCGTTCCGTTAACGAGCGGCAAAATCTTCTGAAGCCGTATTGGCGGGATCAATTAAAATTAAGTGAATTTTCTATGAATCAGTATCAACAGGCCATAGCTGAAGCTCCAAAATTCGAAGGCGAAAGCATGGAAGAAGCAAAGCGGAGAGAATTATTCTATATTAATATGACCTGGTTTATGACGACCTTACTTGATCGAAAAGATAGAATGAGTATGGGGGCCAGCCTTGAGGTCCGGGTACCATTTGCCGACCATCGTCTTGTAGAATATCTGTGGAATATCCCATGGGATATGAAAATGTATCGAGGCAGAGAAAAAGGACTTCTCCGCAAAGCTTTTGAAGGAATTCTGCCTGAAGAAGTCCTTTATCGGAAGAAAAGTCCATATCCAAAAACACATAATCCTGAATATACTGCCGCTATACAAAAATGGATGGGTACCATCTTACAGGATAAATCTTCGATATTGCATGAGTTTTTCCAAAAGGAACAGCTTCAAAGCATTGTGGAGACCGGCGGGGATTCATTTAAGGAGCCTTGGTTCGGCCAGCTAATGACAGGTCCGCAATTGTTAGCCTATCTTGTTCAGTTCCATACATGGTTTAAGAACTATAATATTAATATCGTAAATTAGGCCTTTCAATTTCAAGAAAGATTATTTAAAAATTATTATTAAAATTTGGAATAAAGGCAGGATTAGATTAAAATATTTAGTGGAAGAGGGAACCTTTCCTCTTCCTTTTTTAAGGAGGAAAATGCCGTGAAAAAAATAACGTTATTATTATTAACCTTTTTACTTTGCTCAAGCCTTCCTGCTCATGCGGAAATAAAAAAGGAAAACCGCTTATGGCAGGATGAATCCATTTACTCGCTTATGGTGGACCGTTTTAATGATGGAAATATAAAAAATGATCTTAATGTAGACGCGAAAAACCCCTTAGCGTACAATGGCGGTGATTTTCAGGGGATCATTGACAAATTAGATTACATACATGATATGGGCTTTACAGCCATTCGGTTAACTCCAATCTTTGATAATACACAAAATGGGTACCATGGTTATTGGGTAAAGGACTTTTATAAAACCGATGAGCATTTTGGCACAATCAAGACTTTTCAGGAGCTTGTAAAAGAAGCTCATAAGCGAAAAATGAGAGTTATTATTGATTTTGTGGCTAATAATACCGCTGCGGATCATCCGTGGGTAAGTGATCCTGCCAAAAAGAATTGGTATCACCCCAATCAGGAAAATGATGAAGGAACGAATGGCTGGGTAGATGGTTTGCCTGACCTTAATCAGGACAACCCTGAAGTAAATAAATATCTGATAGATGCCGCCAAATGGTGGATTACCAAAACGGATATCGACGGGTATAGCCTGCCCGAAGTCAATCAAGTTCCATTAAGTTTCTGGACTGATTTTTCAAAAGCCGTTAAGAAAGTGAAGAAGGATTTCTTCTTAATGGGTGTCCCGCAGGATAATGCGGCAATAGATGTAGCTAAGTATCAGAACGCAGGAATCGACAGCGTATTCGATAATGCGAAAAGTAAGAATATGAGAAAGGCGTTTGCCACCACAAACCAATCCTTTTCTGATTTGGACGTATCTTCAAATCACAATGGAAAACCAGAATTAATGGCGAACTTTTTTGATAATGAGTATACAGCAAGATTTACGGCTGATATCGTGGAGAAACGACAATTTCCAGGTTCTCGGTGGAAAACTGCGTTGACATATCTATATACAACCCCAGGTATACCGATTTATTATTATGGAACGGACATAGCCTTAAATGGTGGAAAAACTCCTGATAATCGCAGGCAAATGAATTTCCGGACTGAGAAGGACCTGATTGACTATACCACCAAAATTTCCGAGTTAAGAAATAAGCTGCCTTCTTTAACAAGAGGGACCATGGAAATGCTCTATGATAAAGGCGGGATGGTTGTTTATAAGCGCATTTATAAGGGCGAAACTTCGATTATTGCAATTAATAATTCCACAAAATCACAAAAGGTGATTTTAACGGACAAGCAATTAGCTGCTGATAAGGAACTTCGTGGTTTACTTGCCGGGGATATAGTCCGCAGTCACAAGAATGACTACATCCTTATAGTAGACCGGGATAATTCGGAAATCTATGTCCTTACTGAAAAAAGCGGCATTAACTTTACCTTTATTGCGGCTTTAGTTGGAGTGGGGGTCTTATCTTTGATTTTCCTTTTATTGGTTATTAAGCGTGGGAGAAAAGCGAAAGTAAACTAGTTAAAATCGGCGGAGACATCTCCGCCGATTTTTTAGATCAAGAAAGTATGAAATTGACTTTGAAAATTGTCCAGCTCCAGCGCCCTAGCGGCTAGTGTCCTTCGCGCTCCGCCCTACGATAAGTCAACATCGAATCGCTAACGATCTTCGTGTTGTCTAGCTCCGGCGCCTAGGGGCTCGGGGTCACAAGCCAATCCGTCAAGAAGGCTAAAGGGCAGCCTTCTCGCCGGCTCGTCTTATGCCTGTCGCCCCTGATCAAGGCGCCTCCGCTTTTCGACTTCCTTTATCTCAGTTGGAGCACTCCAGGCCATACGCCGCTGACCAGGGCGCTTACGCTTTTTTTCTTAACCATTTACAATAGTACCACCATTAACATGGATCATTTGCCCACTTACATAAGAGGAGTCATCAGAGGCCAGGTATACGTAACTCGGTGCGAGTTCATGCGGCTGTCCAGCTCTCCCTAGCGGTGTATCTGCACCGAATTTTTCTACTTGATCCTCTGGGAACGTTGACGGGATCAATGGCGTCCAAATTGGACCTGGAGCGACACCGTTCACGCGGATCCCTTGTTTTGCCAGCGACATCGCCAATGAACGTGTAAAGGAGACAATTGCTCCTTTCGTTGCAGAATAGTCTAATAATTGTTCGTTTCCATGATAGGCTGTGATGGAAGCCGTATTAATGATCGATGCTCCCTTTTTTAAATGAGGCAGCGCCATTTTGGTCATGTAAAAGAAGGAAAAAATATTAGTACGGAAAGTTTTTTCCAACTGTGATGATGTAATATCTAATAAGCTTTTTTGTGGATGCTGCTCTGCAGCATTGTTGACAAGAATATCAAGTTTTTGAAATTCGTTGATCGTCTTGCTCACAATATCTTTACAGATATCTTCGGAACCAATATCGCCGGAAAACAGGAGACATTTGCGGCCTTCTGCTTCAATAAGCTGTTTTGTTTCCTCAGCATCCTGGTGTTCGTTTAAATAAACAATTGCGATATCAGCTCCTTCCTTTGCAAAATAAATCGCAACGGATTTGCCTATGCCGCTGTCGCCTCCCGTAATTATCGCTGTTTTACCTGCAAGTTTTCCGCCCGGTTTATAATGTGGATCTACTGAGAGTGGACGAGGATTCATTTCACTTTCTACTCCAGGCTGATGATTCTGATGCTGTGGCGGAAAGGTGCTTTTTTGTTGATTTTGATTATTACTCATTTTCTTAACCTCCCAATGTCTATTCACTGTTAGTGTGAGAAAAAAGAGTCAAATTCATGACCAAAATAAAAAGGCGAAGGATGACTTTTCCTTACGCCTTTAATATTACCCGCCACAATGAGCAGTAAAACTCCATACTCCCCGAGTTTCTATTATCGATAATTTATAAATTGAACATCAACACTAAGATCTGCTTCACGTACTAAGGAAATAATTTTTTGCAGATCGTCACGGCTTTTTCCGGTTACTCGGACTTGATCGTCCTGTACCTGGCTCTTTACCTTCACCCCACTATTTTTAATAATGGTATTAATTTTTTTAGCGTTTTCCTTATCTATTCCTTGGGCAAGTTTTGCCCGTTGGCGCACTGTGCCACCAGATGCTTTTTCGATTTTACCGTAGTCTAAATTTTTAACAGGCACACCTCGTTTAATTAATTTACTAAATAAGACATCCTTTAATTGGTCCATTTTATATTCGTCATCTGAAACAAGAACAAGTTCTTCTTTATCAAGTGATACTTCACTTTTACTGCCCTTAAAATCATAGCGTGTTCCAATTTCTTTCATCGTTTGAGTGATTGCATTGGTGACTTCAGAAAAGTCTACTTTGGATACAATATCAAATGAGCTGTCTTTAGACATAGCCATCCCTCCAATTAATTGATACATTATCTGCTAAAGTTTCCCTTTACGGGTACATTATAGTAAAATAAATCAGTTCAAACAAGTAAGAAAAGCGAAAGCGCCTTGAACAGGGGCGACAGGCATAAGACGAGCCGGCGGGAAGGTTGTTCTTTAACCTTTTCGCCGGATTGACCTAAAGGTGGAGGCGACTGTCCTGGGACGAAGGCATAAGACAAACCTTGCAAGAAGGCGCTTTTTGCCTTCTTCTGGGGGTGGCTTATGACTCGAGTCCCAAGGAGCCGCAACTGGATATGCTTATGACCCCGAGCCCCTAGGCGCTGCAGCTAGACAGTCAGAAAAGCGAAAGCACCTAGGCACTGCAGCTAGACAGTAAGAAAAGTCGAAGCGCTGAAGCTGACAAGAGGAAAGCGAGAGCGCCTTAATATAGAAAAAAGGAGTTAGAATAGATGTCTTTAACAGAATTGATTGGTCAGTCTACTACATTAAACGTAGCCCGAATTGCAGACTTTGGTTATTTTTTATCAGATGGTAATGAGGATGTTTTATTGCATAAAAACCAGGCGCAGCAAGAACTAGTGGAAGGGGAAGAAGTGGAGGTCTTTCTATTTACCGATTCTCAAGGAAGAATCTCGGCTTCCATGACCATACCAGAGGTTTCGGTCGGAACCTATGCTTGGGTCAAAGTGACAGATACAAATCCAAAAATTGGTGTGTTTTTAAACATCGGTCTTCCAAAGGATATTTTGTTAGGTGCAGACGACCTCCCTGCACATCAATCCGTTTGGCCGAAGGTTGGTGACATGGTTTATATTACTTTGAGGGTGAATCGCAGTAACTTGTTGTATGCCCGGCTGGCAAGCGACCAAGTAATCCAATCCATCTCGATTGAAGCAACGAGAAAGGATTTTAACAAGAATATACAAGGGCATATTTATCGAACCGCCAAGGTCGGAAGCTGGGTTTACACAATTGAGGGCTTTAAAGGATTTATCCATGAATCTCAGCGCAAAGTTGAACCTCGGTTAGGTCAAAAGGTTGAAGGTCGGATCATTGACGTTAAGGAGGATGGAACGATCAATGTCTCATTACTTGCACGAAAAGAAGAGTCCCAAGATACAGATGCAGAGAAAATCTACGAATATTTGATGAGTCGTAATGGAGCGATGCCTTATAATGATAAAAGTATGCCTGAGGATATCCAAGAACGCTTCGGCTTAAGTAAAGGGGCTTTTAAGCGGGCATTAGGAAAACTAATCAAAGAAGGAAAGGTCTATCAGGAAGGCAGCTGGACCTATGAAAAAAAAGATTAAAGGTTGCTTACATACTCTTTTTCGAAATGACAGACAATAAGTCTTGCATGAAATATAGAAAGGAGTATGGATATGCCGCACACTTCTGATAATGATAAAAAAGCACAAGACAATAATGCATTACGACATGAAAAAAATATGCTTCGTGAAAAAAATCGCCAAGCAGGAAAAAATCAATACTCAAAGAAAACAGATCACAAATAAGAAAGCTGCAGCGCTTTGAACAACCTAGGCGTTGCAGCTAGACAACGAAAGAGCGGGAAATCCCGCTCTTTTTTCAAATTATATTAATGTAAAAAGAAAATAGAAATCGTACCAGGACCTGTGTGGGATCCAATTGCTGAGCCGATCGAGGAGATATAGACTTCTTTGGGATGGAATTCATTCATAATCATCTCTTTTACTTCTAGCGCAGTTGCTTCTGTATCTGCATGACTTATTCCAATGATTTGCTCATCCAAGCGGGAACCGCGTTCCTTCATAATTTCAATAATCCGGCGGAATACTTTCTTTTGCCCTCTTATTTTCTCAATCGGAACAAGTTTTCCTTCTTCCATATTTAGAATCGGTTTAATATTAAGCAAACCGCCAAGAAAAGCAGAAGCCTTAGAAACCCTGCCTCCTTTTGCTAAGTAATCTAAATCCTCAACTGTAAAAATATGCTCCATATGTTTACACCTTTTACTTACATCCGCTAAAATTTCCTCTTTTGTCGCATTTTGCAGTGAAAGCTTAGCTGCTTCCATAACAACCAGACCTGCTCCAAGCGATGCACACTTTGTATCAACAATCGTTAATTGAAAGTCTGGATATTTTTCCTTAACTTGGTCAAGAATCATAACAGCGGTTGAATAGGTACCGGATAACTCGGAGGAAAAAGCGATGTAAATGCCCTCTTCATTCTTCTCAGCCATTTCTGTAAAAACTTCTTCAAATAAAAGGGGAGAAACCTGAGAGGTTTTTGGAACAACCCCGCTCCTGATCGTATCATAAACCGTTTTGGGATCAATTGTTTTTACATCTTCATAATCTTGGTCATTAATTTGTACCTTTAATGGGAATAATACAACATTATTTTCATTATAAAAATTTAACGGTAAATCACATGCACTGTCAGCAAGTATTTTTACTGTCATAAATGTACACCTGCTTTCCAATCATATAGTTCATTTACTTTTAAGTTTATCGGTTTCATCTTAAAATTACAATTTCTAAATGGAGAAGTCATTATAGCTAAATTTTAAAGTTAAGGGGGAATTCTATTGCTTTGGCTCCAAACTAAAAAAGTCGTGATTGTAATCGCTGGTGCATTAATAAATGCACTCGCCATGAATTTATTTCTAATACCAGCGAATGTTTATTCCAGCGGTTTTACTGGTGTTGCTCAATTACTCTCAAAGGTATTAAGTGATTATACTGCTATCAATGTTTCGATGGGTTTTTTATTGTTAATTTTAAATATTCCGGTTGCGATTCTCGGTTGGAAAAAGGTCGGAAAATCATTTACCGTTTACAGTTTTTTGAGTGTTTTACTTACTTCCTTATTTCTCTCGATGATTCCCATTAAACAAGTTTCACATGATATTTTACTTAATGCTGTATTTGGCGGAGTGATTCTGGCAATTGGGGTAGGGATCACGTTAAAATGGGGTGCCTCCACAGGCGGAGTTGACATTATAGCTATGGTTCTTTCCCGGATGAAAGACAAACCCGTTGGTCCCTATATGTTTGTCCTAAATGGGATTATCATTATCACGGCTGGTTTCCTTTATGGCTGGGAAAAAGCACTCTATACTCTTGTTACTTTATATACTTCCACCAGGGTAATAGATGCCATCCATACTAGACATGCCAAGCTAACGGCAATGATCATTACAAAAAAGGCAGATGAAATGAAAAAGGCCATTCATGCTTCTCTTGTAAGAGGAATTACGATGATCCCGGCGAAGGGAGCCTTTTCGAATGAAACAAGAGAGATGCTGATGATTGTGATAACTCGATATGAACTGTTTGATTTAGAAAGAATCATTCAGGAGGTCGATCCTAATGCCTTTACAAACATTGTGCAAACGACAGGGGTTTATGGTTTTTTTCGGAGAGAATAATTCAAAAGAGCAAGCGTCCATTTTAGTGCCAGGTACAGCACTAAAATGGACGCTTTTTCTTACTATTTAATCTGATCTAGCTCTTGTTGCATTTGTTGGAGCTGGGCTTGTTCTGCTACTGTTGAATTGGCATAGGCAGAACTAAGAGCATTCTTTGCTTTTGCAACAGCAGAATCAAGGTCAGCAGGGCTGGCGGATTGTGCCATCTCCACAAATCGTCTGGCTTCCTGGAACAATTGGTTTCCCATGTTATATTCCTCCAAGCGAGGATTCATGCACATTGGCCATCTTCTGAGCTTCCGCCTCAGCATAGGTCATGTGATAAGGAATACGTTCAGCATGTTTGCTGACCGTATCGGCCCCTTGTTGGACAAAGCGTTTTGATTTGTTTCGTTTACCCATTCGAATCCCTCCAATATGCTCAAAGCTAAGATTGAAACAGCTTTGCTGCCTCAAAACTAGTATGCACATCTATTCGCCGGTTCATTTAGGTAAACTATGGCGGAAATTTGAATTTTTTTTCTTATAAATTTAACAAATCGGCTAAGTATTCACCAACACCGTCTTCCTCGTTACTGAAGGTAACTCCTTTAGCAATATTTTTTACTTGGTCGATGGCATTTCCCATCGCAATCCCGTGACCAGCATATTCAAGCATCTCTAAATCATTGTCCTCGTCACCAAATGCAACTATTCTCTCCGCAGGAATTCCGTAGTAGTCGGCTGCTTTTTTTAACCCAACTGCCTTATTTAAACCACTTCTAATAATTTCAATTACATGCCAGGGTGCAGCCCAACTGCGCTGTTCAATAACCTCAGCGTGAATCTCAGATAAGTGGGCACGGATTTTTTTCAATTGGTCTTCTTCCGTATGAATAAGTAAACTTGTCGGTGAAGCTGTTAAATAGTTCGCCAAATCGCCTGTAGTGATTCGGGGATTACCATAGCTAAACAGCTCTAATAACTTCTCATCATGATAATGGAAATAAATATCATCCATTACCTCAGCAATAATATTGTGAAATTGAAAACTTCTACAAGCCTCTACAATGTCTTTAGCTACCTTAACATCAAGCGGCTCATGATAAAAACCCCAATTTTGGTCGAGCGGATGGTGCGTAAATGCTCCATTAAAATTAACTATTGGGGTATCTAATTCCAATTCTCGGTAATACATTTCACTAGAGCGGTATGGCCTTCCTGTAGCAATCATCACGATATGGCCTTCTGTTTTTGCTTTTTCAATAACAGCCTTATTTCTAGAAGAAATGGTTTTATCATCTTTTAATAATGTCCCATCTAAGTCTAATGCAATTAAATGTTTCTCCGCCACATGGACACCTACTTTGTTTATTTAATCAAAAAAATGCATTGCTTTAGAAAAAAGCTTGTCTACATGATACACTACCATTAAGGAATGGTTGTATTTCATAGGTAAACCAACCTGAATATTCCCATATCTACTATGTTAACAATTTTTTAGCTAAGGTGTAAAAAAATTCACACCAGCTAATCGTAAAAAACGATATACTTGTTTACATAATTGCTTTTGGTTAAAGTTTACCACAAGTGAATAGACCAGCCAAAAGCAGTGCAAGGTAGTTTTAAGTGTGTAACAAAAAATAAGTCCAAAAGGAGTGTTATTATATGAATGAAGAGTTAAAAGACAATATAATGGGCGCATTAGAGCTTGTTATCGACCCAGAATTGGGGGTAGATATTGTTAATTTAGGGTTAGTTTATGATGTTGATATGAATGAAGAGGGACTAGTCACAATTAACATGACCCTTACAGCGATGGGGTGCCCGTTGGCAGGTACCATAGTTGACCAAGTAAAACGTGCTCTGGCAGATATCCCTGAGATTAAAGATACGGATGTTAATATTGTTTGGAACCCGCCTTGGAACAAAGATATGATGTCACGCTATGCAAAAATCGCCTTGGGAATCCGGTAAGGGTATAATTATGAAAAATAAAGTTATTTTGGTGAGTTCCAATCAGCTTGGTAGGGGAGACCAATCACTTGGTGAAAATATTTTGGAAACTTTTTTCACGCTTCTTAAGCAAAAGGAAGAACTTCCTGTGGCTGTCTTTTGTATGAACAGCGGTGTGCTAACGATGACAGAGGATTCATTTGTTTCCGTCCATTTGCAGGAACTAGAGGAAAAAGGTGTCGATATTTTAGCCTGTAAAACTTGTGCTGACCACTATGAGGCAGCGGAACGTTTGGTGGTCGGAAAAATAAGTAGTATGGCAGACTTTGTAGATTTAGCTTCCAAGTATGATGTGCTAACTTTATCTTAAACAGCAGAAAAATATAGTGGGTAGGAAAACACACGGTATTCTATAGGAATATATCGTGTGTTTTTTTGTTTTTCTACTGGTTTATATAGATTAAATTAACTGGAAGAAGTCCTTAGTTAGGCTCATTTAGACAAGCGTAGCTGGAAATTGCCGATCAGAATGGTTGATACTGTTAACCGCAAGTTAATTTTCGTCACAAAAGATACACATATCATTTGCCTCATGTGAGATAGTTCACTTTTTTTAAATATAAACAACATTATAATACAGATAATCAAGCTGTTTAAAATGAAATAGCAGATTGGGGAGGCGTTTCAATGTCTTTTAATCGAGACTTTAATAAAGATCCGTTTATTGTGATTTGGGAATTAACTCGAGCATGCCAGCTAAAATGTTTGCATTGCCGCGCGGATGCCCAATATACTCGTGACCCGCGTGAACTAACATTTGATGAAGGTAAAAATTTGATTGATCAAATATATGATATGAATAATCCTATCTTGGTCTTTACAGGCGGAGACCCTTTAATGAGAGAGGATATCTTTGATATTGCTAAATATGCAGTCGAAAAGGGAGTCCGGGTATCCATGACTCCAAGCGCCACACCAAACGTAACAAAAGAAGCAATCGAAAAAGCGAAAGAGGTAGGACTATCACGATGGGCCTTTAGTATTGATGGACCTACTGCTGAGATTCATGACCATTTTCGCGGAACGGCCGGTTCATTCGACTTAACAATGGAACGAATTAAGTACTTGCATGAACTGGAAATTCCAATTCAGATTAATACAGTCATATCTAGATATAACGTTGATTTTCTGGAGGAAATGGCTAAAATGGTCGAAGATTTGAAATGTGTGCTTTGGAGCGTCTTTTTCTTAGTACCAACAGGCCGAGGGCAAGTGACCGACATGATATCACCTGCCCTTCATGAAAAGGTATTGAGATGGCTGTATGACCTAAGCAAACGTGTTTCTTTCGATATTAAAACAACTGAGGCTATGCATTACCGCCGAGTTGTAATTCAGCAAAAAATGCGTGAAGCGCATAAACAAACAAATGAAATTGACTATTTGACTGCCCTGACTGAAAAAGGTTTAACAGGTTCCATTGATGGACTTGGACGCGCCCCTAAAGGCGTTAATGATGGAAACGGCTTTGTATTTATATCACATATAGGTGATGTCTATCCAAGTGGGCTTTTACCAGTTAAAGCTGGGAATATCAGAGAAACACCATTAGCAGAAATTTATCGGGAATCCCCTATTTTCAAGGATTTAAGAAATCCAGATGGGTTTAAAGGGAAATGTGGTGTGTGTGAGTTCCGCTATGTTTGCGGGGGTTCGAGGTCAAGAGCATATGCCATGACAGGTGATTACCTGGAAAGTGAACCATTCTGTGTCTATATCCCTAAATCATTAAGAGAAAAACAGGAACAAAGATAACGTATAAACAAAGGCTGCCTCCAAAAAAAGAGACAGCCTTGAAATAAATCTTATTCAATATTGCAATATACAGCAGAGCAGTTTTCACAGCCGATTTCGTCCTTTAAATATTGCAAATTTAAAATGGTTATCTTGCTTTTCTTAACAGAAATAATTTTATCACGTTTTAACTCACTTAGAATTCGATTAGTACTTTCGCGGGATGTACCGCAAAAATTAGCGAGCTCTTGATTGGTGAGAGGCAAGTCAATGATGATTTCCTGACCTTTATGGATGCCATAACTATTGGACATTCTGATTAAGGTTGAAAATAGGGCACCGCGTTTACCGTTTAAGACAAGATCACGAAATTTGGTTTGCGTTTTACGGAAATGATCACTCATCCATTTCATGAATTCAAAGGCAAGCTTGCTGTTTTGGAAAATCTCACTTTCAATAATATCTTTTTTAATGGCAACAACTTCGCCTTCTTCAAGTACTTTTGCACTTAATAAGTATTTGGGATTATCCGTAAATAAGGTTAATTCACCACAAATATCATTGGCTCCGCAAATTCTTAAGGAAAGTTCACGTCCGTCGGAAGTAATTTTACTGATTTGGATTTTGCCGGAAAGGATAATATATAACTCCTCTGCAACCATTCCTTCTTGAAAAAGAAAAGTCCC
Organism: Neobacillus drentensis; assembly: GCF_021560175.1. Lineage (GTDB taxonomy): Bacteria > Bacillota > Bacilli > Bacillales > Cytobacillaceae > Neobacillus > Neobacillus drentensis_A. The sequence continues at coordinate 1,303,758 of NZ_CP091110.1, forward strand.
TCTCTCACTTTTAAATTTCCGATCTGCAAATGTAAGTAATTCTTTTATTTCAATTGAATGGGTTGGTTTCAATGTCAACGTCATCTCATTCACCTCTAATTATTTATAAACAAGTCAGAATTCGTATTTTAGTTTGTTAATCTTATTCTAACTGATAAGAGGTTCATAAAAATGGGTAAACAATGACAATATAGTGAAAACCTCAAAGTGTTTTATTAACACGTTTATTTGTTGGGTAAATTAGAGCCCTTTTAAGAAATCGTGGAATTCCAAAACAATTATTTATCGAATGAGAAACATCTGTTAAGATTAGAATAGATAAAATGTATTTTAATAGTGAATAAAGTAACAGCCTTTTTCGTATAAACCTGTTACACTCATGATATAGAGCTTCCTTTTACTATAATGGAGTTGATATAAATGGAAAAAACCATTATTAAAGATAAATTAAATAGACCCTTGCATGACCTAAGAATTTCGGTAATAGATCGTTGCAACTTTCGTTGTCAGTACTGTATGCCTGCGGAGAAATTTGGCCCTGATTTTGAATTTCTCCCGAGAAGTGCCTTATTAACCTACGAAGAAATTGAACGCCTAGGGAGGATTTTTGTCGGATTAGGTGTTGAGAAAATACGGCTAACTGGTGGTGAACCGTTGCTTCGAAAGGATCTTCCCCTTCTTGTAGAGAAGCTTTCAGTGATTGAGGGACTTAGTGATATCGGTTTAACAACAAATGGAGTGCTGCTTCCAAAATTGGCAAAGAACTTAAAAGAAGCCGGCCTAAAAAGAGTAAATGTCAGCCTTGATACATTAAACGATGAATTGTTTGGTCAAATTAATGGAAGAGGTGTAGGTACCGCCCCTGTTTTGGAGGGGATTGAGGCTGCCAAGCAGGCTGGCCTTGGAGTTAAGATCAATATGGTCGTCAAAAAGGGGCTAAATGATACTGAGATTATTCCTATGGCGGAGTATTGTAAAGAACATGGCCTGGAATTACGCTATATTGAATTTATGGACGTGGGTTCAACAAATGGCTGGAAAATGGATGACGTGGTAACCAAAAAGGAAATTTACCATTTGCTCAAGGAACATTTCGAACTTGAACCCGTTGGTCCTGCATACTTTGGCGAAGTAGCTAAGCTCTATAAATATAAAGACAAAGATGTTAATGTTGGTTTTATTACGTCTGTTTCAGAGTCATTCTGTTCCAGCTGTACCCGCTCAAGACTGTCTGCAAATGGACAAATATTTACTTGTTTGTTTAATGGAAACGGCCATGATATTCGCAATTTCATGAGAAATGGAGCTACGGATGAGCAAATAACCGAGCGGATTACGGCGATTTGGAACGGCCGGGATGATCGATATTCTGATGAAAGAACAGCGGAAACCCATAAAAATCGTAAAAAAATTGAAATGTCTTATATTGGCGGATAACTCTCTTTTTAAAAGAGGGTTATTTTTTTACAAAAAAACAACCCGCTGTGTAAGCGGGTTGACTTCATTTAGCTTAAATATCTTGGAAATAAGATATTATTTTCAAGATGCACATGCATAAAGGTTAAGCCTTCCAATGCTTCTAAACGGGCATAAACTAAACGGTAGGTACCACAGGCATCTGCAGGAAGGGCAAAGTCAGAAGTAACTGCCCGGATTTGTCTTAAAATTTCTCCGGCATGGTCATGTTCTTTTTCAAGCTCGACAATCATCTGGATGGCTTCCTCAGGATTAGCGGCCGTATCATCGGCAAGCTGCTTAATAAGCGGGAACACGATTTCTTCTTCTTTTGCCATATGTTCAAGTAATTCCTTTTTAAACTCATAAAAAAGCTCATTCATTTTAATAAGTTCTGGATGATGTTCACCGTGAACGCGTGAAACTTTCGTAACATATGGGCTCAGCATTGCTAATTCTTCTTCAGAAACACGATGGTAATTAGTAATCACATGATTAATAATGGTATGGGAGTCTGAATCTGTCCACACATCTACATTTTTCTCAGTGTTTTCATACTTTTCAAAGACATCTTTTAATTCTTCTATGATAGTATCAAGGTTTAGCTCGTTTTGTTCTGCAGCTTGGGATAATGGGATATTTCCCCCACAGCAAAAATCAATTCTGTTTTTCTTAAATAGATCACTTGCTTTTGGAAGTTCGTTGACAATATCTCTAACTAATGAATCGGCTGTTATGGTAAAAGTCATGATTATTTCCTCCTAAAGATAAGGTAAGTTATTTATGACTTAAGCATAATAGAAATATGAAATACTATAGGTGACCTGTATCACACATTGGCTATTTTTTTTCTTTTTCGTCTAATTTGTGACATTTGATACGTTTGTAAGTCTTCTGTAGACTTATAATGAAAATTAGCTGTTATAATCCATTACATAACGAATCAAAATTATCTGTTTTAGGCAGGAGCTGATTTAGTTGCTAGAAAGAAGAAACCCAATTTCGATTGGAGAAGCAGTAACACAAATTATGAAACATCAAATAAGTGGCGTATCGGAACATGTTTCGATAAATGAAAGCTACGGTCGTTATTTATCAGAAGATCTAATCGCAACAAGCAATGTTCCTCACTTTGATAGAGCTCCATATGATGGCTTTGCTGTTCGTTCTATCGATACGCTTGAAGCCTCACCTGCAAATCCGGTGGAATTTGAAGTAATCGACCACATTGGTGCTGGAATGGTCTCTGCTAAGGTAGTAGGGGAAAAACAAGCTGTTCGAATTATGACAGGTGCAATGATGCCAAATGGAACAGATGCGGTTGTTATGTTTGAAGTAGCTAAGGACTTTGAAAAAAATGGCATTCCCTATATGTCCATTAAACGGAAAATTAGCAAGGGTACCAATGTTTCATTTATTGGAGAAGATGCAAAACAAGGCCAAATTCTCGTAGAAAAAGGAACCTTGATAAACCCAGGTATACAAGCGATGCTGGCGACCTTTGGCTATAAAGAAGTACCTGTAGCAAAAAAACCGCTGATTGGTCTATTCGCAACGGGGACAGAATTGTTAGAAGTAGAAGAGGAATTAGTCCCAGGGAAAATACGCAACAGCAATTCCTATATGATTGCAGCTCAAATTGAAAGGGCCGGCGGAACCGTTCATTATTATGGCAAGCTTCCAGATGAATTTGACACATGTTTTGAAGCGGTTAAAGATGCTTTAAACGAAGTAGATCTTCTGATTACTACTGGTGGGGTTTCCGTGGGTGATTTTGATTACCTGCCTGGGATTTATGAAAAACTAGGTGCGGAAGTATTATTTAATAAGGTTGCCATGCGCCCTGGCAGTGTAACAACGGTTGCCGTTTACAATGGGAAAATTCTGTTTGGATTATCTGGTAACCCGTCTGCTTGTTATGTGGGGTTTGAATTGTTTGCCCGCCCGATTATCCGCAAACAGCTTTTTTCTAACAGACCTCATTTACGGAAAGAAACGGCTTTGCTAGAAGTTGATTTTCCAAAAGCTAACCCGTTCACGAGATTTGTTAGAAGTGCCACCTTTATTGATAAGGGAAGGTTAAAATCAACACCGAGCGGATTAGACAAGTCGAATATTATTATGAGCCTGGCCGGTGCAAACTCATTCATGATCCTTCCAGGCGGAACTAGAGGGTTTATGGCGGGAACTGAAGTCGAGGTATTGCTCCTTGATGATCAAGTCGGCAGTGTATGGCCTTGGTAAAACCATTTATTTTTCAGGTGGTTGGATATCAGAATAGTGGGAAGACAACCATTTCAACCAAACTGATAAAAAACCTGACAGACCGAGGAACAAAAACAGTCACCATCAAGCATCACGGTCATGGCGGTAAACCTGCCGTACCTGAACAAAAGGACTCTTCAAGACATCTAAGTTCAGGAGCACTTGCTTCCCTTGTCGAAGGCAGCGGCAGAATGATTTTACAAGCTGACCATCTTTCCATAAGCTTGGAAAAGCAAATTGAGTTAATAAAGTTTTTTCAACCTGACGTTATTTTAATTGAAGGCTATAAATATAAAGATTACCCCAAGCTCCTTTTGCTAAGAAATAAAGAGGACTTGCCTCTATTGGATGTAACAACCAATATTTGTGCTGTCGGTTATTGGTCAGAAGAGTTAAACAATGACTATTTGTATCCATCTTTCTCTATTAAAGATGACGCTATGATTCATTGGACTGCTGAATTCATTCTGAAAAATGTTCATAAAAATGATGAAAAAAGTTAATGAAATTGTCATATATGTTACTTTTATCACAGCAATACAGTCTGGTTCGGATTATAATATTTGCAGGGGTTATATGGTTTGTTAATATAGGTAGTTAGAGTAAGGACTGGAAATGCAGGTTCCAATCAGAGGATAGCTACTCTAGAAATGATCAATGTTACCATAACCTGATTGGTTCCAATGCATTTCCCTTTATATCTAAGATTGAAGAAGGTAAAATTGCCTTCTTTTTTTCATATTTAATGTGATGATCTTCACTTTATTTTCTGTTCAGCTCTTTTATAGTAAGGCTATCAGGAAAAGGAGTGAGAAAAGATGAAATTATTTTTACCCAAACAACATGGTGCATGGGCAATGCTGATCATTCCCTTTTGGCTAGGTGTTATCGAAGGTGGATTTGTTTGGCAGGACGTACCGTTTTTTATCGGCTGGATTTTCTTATATTTAGCCACGTACCCTATGCTCCTTTTATTTAAAAAGAAAAAAATTCAATTTTATACTAAATGGACGATTATTTATATTATACCAGCCTTATTGCTGTTACTGTTTCCGCTGCTCAAAAGACCTTCAATCGTCCTTTTTGGTCTTTTGATGCTGCCGTTCTTTGCAATAAATGCTTACTATACATCTAAAAATAAAGATCGTGCATTTATGAACGATTTGAGTGCAATCTTTGCATTTTCCATTGCAGGACTGGCTAGCTGTTACTTAGGCCAGGGTGCGCTAACCAATCAGATGTTGATTTTTCCTTTTTTAACGTCAGTATTATTTTTTATGGGCTGTACCTTCTATGTAAAAACCATGATTAGAGAGAAGAAAAGCAATCTATTCAAATGGATTTCATGGGCATATCATCTACTTATAGTGGCTGCATGGTTCTTTAGTGGTTTTTGGATCGTGGCGATTGCTTATATTCCGAGTTTACTTCGAGCTTATTTCTTTTATGGAAAAAAATTAACGCCGCTCCAAATTGGCGTATATGAGATCGTTAATTCAGCCATTATCTTTATTATTCTTGCCATTCAAATTGTCACCCTAAATTAAAAAAATCGGTCAGTTGACCGATTTTTTTGTGTTTATTAATCAACCTTACATATCTCAATAGGGCAATTTTCACAATCGATTTCTCTTTTTAAATAATCAATATCATGAATGGTAATCGTGCCTTTATCAATTGAAAGGATAGCTGATTTTCTTAAATCACTAAGGAGCCGATTGACTACCTCACGGGAGGTACCACAGAAATTTGCTAACTCTTGGTTCGTAAATGGTAATTCTACGAGTATTCCCTGATCTGTTTTCATTCCATAACTATTACTGATGCGAATTAGAGTTGAATACAACGCTCCCTTTTTTCCATGGAGGACTAAATCACGAAATTTAGTTTGCGTCTTTCGAAATTGCAGGCTCATCCATTGGATAAATTCAAAGGAAAGGGCTAGATCTTGGGATAGCTTTTCTTCTAAGACATCCTTCATAATAACAGCTACTTCACCGCTCTCTACCACTCGAGCACTTAGTAAATAGCGAGAAGAAGAGGAGAATAAATTTAACTCGCCAATAAAATCTCCTTTAGAGCACATTCTAATGGTTAGTTCACGTCCATCAGGAATGATTTTACTGACTTGAAGGATCCCGCTTCGAACTATATACATTTCATCAGCTTGAGAACCTTCCCGAAAAAGAAACGTTCCTTTTTCAATCCTTTTTATATGATGAACGGTCTCAAAGAGATGTGATAATATTACCGGCATTTCTTTTACTGACTGCATACTATAACCACCTTTAAAGGTACATATTGAATTTATTTCCGAAAATGCAAGTCATGGTTAATAAGATTCCCTAGATAATACTATAATTATATTGTTAACAAAGAATAATTATCAATATCTGTAGAATAAGTTCATACAATCGTCAAAAACTTAAGTCAATACGGCATATTACCCAGGAAATATTGTCGACTTATGTTGGATTTGAAAGAATTTCCCTTTAATGCAGATGCAATCTAACGGAGATAATAAGTTTGTATAGAAAAGGGGGGATTAGAGTGGGACAAAATCATCAGTTTAAATCAGGTAAAAAAGCACCCAATAATGGCTATTACATTGAAGTTGGTGATACAGGAAGCAATGTAACAAATCCAAAGAAAATTAAACTTAAAGCAGGCGACCCGTTTCCTGAAACATCAAATGATGAACGTGTTTGGACCTATGTTCGCAAACCTTAATTCGTTTAGCAAAAGTCATCTTTTTAGATGGCTTTTCTTCTTGTGTTATTTTACTTATTGTGTTGAATTTCTTATAATAGAAATAAATAGGTCAAAAAAGGTCAAAAGGAGTGAGAAACGGTGGATTTAAACCGAATGACGGAACGCTTACAAACAGGAATCATGGAAGCGCAAAGCTTAGCCATCAAAGAAAATCATCAAGAAATTGATGAACTGCATCTGTTTCTTTCGCTAATGGATCAGGAAGACAGTCTAATCGCATCTATATTCGAAAAAGCCGGCTTAACGGCTGAAAAGGTAAAAAAATCATTATTAGGAGAATTGGCAAAAAAACCACAGGTAACCGGGAGCGGTGTCGAGCAGGGTAAGCTTTATATTACCGCAAAACTCCAAAAGTTACTGGTAAGTGCGGAAGAGTTTGCAGCTAAATTTTCGGATGAATATATTTCTGTTGAACACTTCTTGTTGGCTGCTGTTTATGCAAATGATTCACATATGAAAAAAATCATTCAAACATACGGTCTAACACCGGAAATGATTTTAAACGCAATAAAGGAAATAAGGGGGAACCAAAGAGTGACATCACAAAATCCAGAAGCAGGATATGATGCTCTTAAAAAGTATGGACGAGACCTTGTAGCCGAAGCAACAAGCGGTAAAATTGATCCGGTCATCGGCAGAGACGCTGAAATTCGTAATGTGATTCGAATTTTATCACGTAAAACAAAGAATAATCCTGTCTTAATCGGTGAACCAGGAGTTGGGAAAACAGCAATTGTTGAGGGACTTGCTCAGAGAATTGTGAGAAAAGATGTTCCGGAAGGACTTAAAGATAAAACCATTTTTTCATTAGATATGAGTGCATTAATTGCCGGAGCAAAATTTCGCGGTGAATTTGAGGAACGGCTTAAAGCGGTCTTAAATGAAATTAAAAAAAGTGAAGGACGTATTTTATTATTTATCGATGAAATCCATACCATTGTCGGAGCAGGTAAAACGGAAGGGGCAATGGATGCTGGAAATATGTTGAAGCCGATGCTTGCTAGAGGAGAACTGCATTGTATTGGGGCAACCACACTTGATGAGCATCGGAAGTATATTGAGAAAGATCCCGCGCTTGAACGGCGTTTTCAACAAGTACTGGTTCAAGAACCAAATGTAGAAGATACCATCTCGATATTAAGGGGCCTTAAGGAGCGCTTTGAGGTTCATCACGGGGTCAAGATTCACGATCATGCCTTAGTGGCAGCGGCCACATTGTCAGACCGCTATATAACAGATCGCTTTTTACCTGATAAGGCAATCGACCTTATCGATGAAGCCTGTGCCATGATTCGTACGGAAATTGATTCCATGCCAACAGAACTGGATGAAGTGACACGCAGGGTTATGCAGCTGGAAATTGAAGAGGCTGCACTTCGGAAAGAAAGTGATGAAGGCAGTAAATTAAGACTCGAATCCTTATTAAAGGAACTAGCAGATTTAAAAGAACAAGCGAATACCATGAAGGCAAAATGGATGCAGGAGAAACAAAGTATTCAAAACGTACAGGAGAAAAGGGAGCAGCTTGAAAAACTCCGCCGTGAACTCCAGCAATCAGAAGATCGTTATGATTTAAATCGAGCGGCCGAATTAAGGCATGGACAAATTCCTTTAGTGGAAAAAGAACTTAAAGATTTGGAGGAAAAAGCAGCAACAGATGAGCGGCTGCTTCGAGAAGAAGTAACTGGAGAAGAGATATCCAATATCGTGTCAAGATGGACAGGCATACCACTTTCCAAACTAGTTGAAGGAGAAAGAGAAAAGCTGCTTAAATTAGAATCGATCCTCCATGAACGAGTGATTGGTCAGAATGAAGCGGTTAATCTAGTAACGGATGCCGTCCTTAGAGCAAGAGCTGGTATTAAGGACCCAAATCGTCCTATTGGATCATTTTTATTTTTAGGACCGACCGGTGTAGGGAAAACAGAATTAGCAAAGGCACTGGCGGAGTCCTTATTTGACAGTGAAGAGCATATGATAAGGATAGATATGTCTGAATACATGGAAAAGCATGCAGTTTCACGTTTAATTGGGGCGCCTCCGGGATATGTAGGATATGAAGAAGGAGGCCAGTTGACTGAAGCGATTAGAAGAAGACCATACTCGGTTATTCTAATGGATGAAATTGAAAAAGCCCATCCTGAAGTTTTTAATATTCTCCTTCAGGCTCTTGATGACGGACGAATTACGGATTCGCAAGGCCGAGTGGTTGATTTTAAAAACACCGTCATTATTATGACTTCCAATATTGGGTCCCACTTCCTGCTCGATAGAAGTGAAAGTGAGATTGAAATAGCGGATGAAACAAGAGCGAAGGTCATGAGTCAGTTAAGGTCTCATTTCCGGCCGGAATTCTTAAATCGTATAGATGAGACGATCCTGTTTAAACCTTTATCATTAGAGGAGATAAAGGATATTGTCGGTAAAATGCTGAACGATTTGCAAAATCGATTAAAACAGCAGCAAATTAATATTACGATCAGTGAAGATGCGAAGGAGTTCATTGCTGTTAATGGATTCGATCCTATTTATGGAGCGAGACCTTTAAAACGCTATATTCAAAGGAATATTGAAACAAAGCTGGCTCGTGAAATCATTGCCGGCAGGGTGCACGAGCAGTCAACCGTAGGAATAACCATCCAAGATGGCGATGTATTAATAAACGTGCAAAAAAAGTAGTCAAAACAGAAAAAAGGTCCTCCAGTCAGCGTGGAAGACCTTTTTCTCTAGATAAAACAATATAAAAATCCAGCTTCAAGTACTTCGCTAAACAGGCTTACGCTTTTCGTTTAATGCTTTTCAACAGGTTCATTTGGAATCACTGCAGCAGCAATAAGAATTAATATTGTTACCCCAACAGCAACAATTGAACCTTGAGCAAAATTATATTCTGCGCCGGCTGTCATTGAACTAACAACATATGTAAGCATTTGCACTAAAAGGAAAGACCAGAAAAAAGTCCAAAATATACGCACTGAGTTTCACCTCTTACTTATTTTACATTAATTTAAATACTACCATACATTGAAGAAAAAATATATAAAAAAACAATTTTCTGATTATGTTCCCAAGTTCGTTTAAAATAGGCAAACTCCCTTTCAACTATTGTGAAACGGCATACAATACCATGAGGAAATATGTAAAAGGAGATTTAGCGATGGAGAATCGTAATTTTCAGATGGATACCCAATGGAATATCATTCATTACCCCGAAAAGCCTAAAGGATTTGGGATCTTAATTATTGGAGATGAAAGGCATTTTGTTGATGAGAGCAAGTGCTTTTGGACGCAAAACGAAGGAAAGCTGGCTATTATTAATGAATTAAAAGATGCCGGGTACACCATTTTTTCCTCAAATCTTTATGGGCGTAACTGGGGTAGCGAAGATGCTGTCGAACTTGCTCAAAGGTTATATCAGCATGTCATTAGAAGTGAAATCCTTAATAATAAAATTCATATTTTGGCAGAAGGGATGGGTGCATTAGCAGCCATAAAACTTTTGGAAAAAATGAAGGGATCGGTTCGATCCTTAGTCCTGCTTAATCCCATTCTTTCATTGAAAAATCACCTTGAACAAGAAAAAGAGCACAAGTTCTTTTACAAAAAATTAATGAGGGAATTAACGGCTGCACATCAAACCGACCAATCTACCCTCGAAAATGAAATATTCAAGATGGATGAAGTGATTAATCTTGATTATGAATGTCCAATCACGATTATTCAAGTGTTGTCAGGTGGGAAAGCGTACACCCAATCAAAGCTTTATCAAAAAATTATTAATACCCCTAAAATAAACCCAATCTTTATCCTTCCTGAAAAAAAACCTCAGCTTGGAACCATGTTAATCAAGTTTTTTAACAGTCATGAAAAAGTACTTTAATGATAACCCTCCCCAAAATGAAATAATTCCTAGTAAAATCGCATAGGATTCATTAAAGTTATTTTGGGGAGGAAGAGGTAATGGACAAGGCCATGATTTTTGGCATTTATGATTTTGTTAGTTTTCAAATGGGGCGTGCCCTCTTAAATATGGGGTTAGAGGTTATTGGAATTCATATCAATGAAAACAACCATACTCCCTACCTTGAGGAGAAAAGGCTGGAAGTGGGCAGGAATGCAAACTTTAGAGAAATTTTACTATCAGAATTGGATACATGCAGAGAAGTTGACACCACTGAAACAACGTTAATCCTTTCACTATATGATCTATATATGTTGAGGGAAGAGACCATTTTTCAAAAACAAACGGTTACTAAATTACAACAATTTATTGAAGGGAATAAAAGTGTGACAGATATCGTATTCCTTCTACCAATCCAATTATTAGTACCTGATGGGGCAAATAGCCTGCGGACTGTAATCAATGAAGTCGTTGCCTGGGGGAAAAATAATCAGTTTTATTATTTACCGGCCATTTATGGTCCTTGGCAGCCATCCACCTATACATTCCAACAGGCCCTCCTTGCAAACATGGATGATAGCGAAATCAGGGTAAATAAACGTGAATGGACCGGAGATATCCTATATGTGGATGATGCAGTAGAGGCTATTCTGGTTTCAAATGAAAATTTAGCGGTTGAGGATAATAGGCACTTTTTGATTGAAAGCGGCCTAGAGAATTATTGGGTTCAATGTGCAGCACAACTGAAATTAGAAACCAAAGAAATTTATCTCAAAAAATTAGATATAAATCAAACAATCAGTCGAGTGACAGTAAAAAAGGTAACTCCATTCAGCGAGTCATTTGAAAAACAAATAGAAATGACGAGGCGTTTAATCTAAATGTATTAAATTGGTGAATTTTAAACAATAATTCCTAACTAGGGGATGGAGGACTTTTCAATTACTTAATCAAGGGTTAAAATAAAAAAAAACGTTTTTTCCATTTGGAGTGGTTGCAGCACATATGTCCAATACTAAATAGGAAGGTGTTTAACCACTCAAAGAAAATGGGAGAATAGCCTAATTAATTTTATAAAAGGAGTACATAACGTGAACAATCAAGACAATACACTACAATTTATGCAGATTGCAATGAAACACTTACCGGAGGCAAAAGAGCAATTAGACCAAGCAGGGGTTGAACTAACGATGGATCTTATTCAGCCCTTTATGAATTTATTTACTAAAGTAATGCAGGAAGCCTATGAACTTGGTAAAGAAGATGCTCTTAAGGAAAGTCTAAGTAAATAAGCTGCCAGTTGTTGGCAGCTTATTTTTTTTTCCATAATTGTTCGATATATGGGTAAACTTTATTAAATAATGGCTTCATCCCACGAACTGAATCAAAAAGTGTATCAATATTCATCATGAGTTCCTCATAATCAATGGCAGACTGGTTTTGCTTAGGTTCTAGATGGTGCCGAGATGTTTGCCCCTCACTGTCTTTCCTAGGACCAAACATTAAACTCGTAAACCGGTCTGCCTTTGTTTGTTCTTCCCTTTCTTCTTGTTTTTTGGAGCCTGACTCCACATCAAAATTTGCCATCCTGCTTCGGCCTCCCTCAATAAAAATACCTTTTAATCTAGAATATGTGTCAAAAAATAAAAGGTATGTACATTAGCGGATGATAAATAGGATTAAACAGTTGCTTAAAATAGGAGGAGTTTGATAAAATTAGTACCAAGTCATAATAATTGATATTAATCCAAGAAATAGATAAGGTCTTACCTAGATTAAAGGAGATGGCATAATGAGAGCTGGTATTGTGGGAATGGGCAGATACTTACCGGAAAAAATACTCACTAATCATGATTTAGAAAAAATGATGGATACCTCTGATGAATGGATTAAAACCATGACAGGGATTGAAGAAAGAAGAATTGCTGCGGATGATGAAAATACGTCCGACATGGCATTTGCTGCCGCGCAAAAAGCAATCGAAAATGCTGGTATTACAGCAGCAGATATTGATTTAATATTAGTTGCCACTGTGACACCGGATTCTCCCTTTCCTTCGGTATCCTGCCGAATTCAGGAAAGATTAGGAGCCAAAAAAGCCGCAGCAATGGATGTAAGTGCCGCTTGTGCTGGATTTATGTATGGGATTGTAACGGCCAAACAATTTATTGAGTCAGAAGTCTATAAATACGTGCTAGTTGTTGGTGTAGAAAAACTTTCAAAAGTAACAGACTGGAATGATCGAAATACGGCTGTATTATTTGGTGACGGTGCCGGTGCTGCCATTATTGGACCAGTATCTGAAAATCGTGGAATTTTATCTTTTGAATTAGGGGCTGACGGTACCGGAGCAAAACACTTATACCAAGATGAATACATTATCATGAATGGCCGCGAGGTCTTTAAATTTGCCGTAAGACAAATGGGAGAAAGCTGTATAAATGTACTCGAAAAAGCTGGGTTAACAAAGGATGATGTCGATTTCTTAATCCCGCATCAGGCCAATATCCGAATTATGGAAGCCTCAAGACAGAGATTGGAATTACCAATCGAAAAGATGTCTAAGACGGTTAACAAATATGGTAATACTTCAGCTGCATCGATTCCAATTTCACTGATAGAGGATGTCGAGGCTGGCAGAATTAAAGAGGATGACTTAATTGTAATGGTTGGCTTCGGCGGGGGCTTAACCTGGGGAGCCATTGCGATGCGCTGGGGAAAATAATTGTCGATTAATTTTTTAGGATAAATAGATTGGAAAAGGAGATGTTTAAATGGAAAAGCGCAGGGTCGTTGTAACAGGAGTCGGAGCAGTTACACCGCTTGGAAACGATGTTGAGACCACATGGAAAGGGATCCTTGAGGGAAAGTCCGGAGTTGGGCCAATGACAAGAGTGAATGCTGACGAATATCCGGCAAAAGTTGCTGCAGAGGTAAAAGACTTTAATCCAGAAGCTTTTATTGATAAAAAGGACGCACGTAAGATGGACCGATTTACACAATTTGCAGTTGCTGCTGCCCTAATGGCGGTACAGGATGCCAATTTAACAATTAATGAAGAAAATTCTCATAGAGTGGGCGTTTGGATTGGCTCAGGTATTGGCGGGATGGAAACGTTTGAACAGCAATTCGAAATCTTCCAAAAAAGAGGTTATAAACGCGTAAGTCCTTTCTTTGTTCCCATGCTGATTCCTGACATGGCTACAGGTCAAGTTTCGATTATACTTGGTGCCAGAGGCTTCAATTCATGTACAGTAACAGCTTGTGCTACTGGTACTAACTCCATTGGTGATGCCTTTAAAGTCATCCAGCGTGGTGATGCCGACGCTATGGTAACAGGGGGAGCAGAAGCACCAATCACAAAGATGTCAGTAGCAGGATTTTGTGCTAACACTGCATTATCCACAAATCCTGATCCAAAAACTGCCAGCCGGCCGTTTGATAAAAACCGCGATGGATTTGTCATTGGTGAAGGTGCCGGCATTGTGGTATTAGAGGAATTAGAGCATGCACTAGCTCGTGGGGCAAAAATTTATGCAGAGATCGTCGGATACGGAGCAACAGGTGATGCCTACCACATTACAGCTCCTGCCCCAGGTGGTGAAGGCGGTGCCCGAGCCATGAAGATGGCCATTAATGATAGTGGTTTAGCTCCTGAAGAGATTGATTATCTCAATGCCCATGGCACAAGCACGGAATATAATGATAAATATGAAACACTTGCAGTGAAAGAGGTATTTGGTGATCACGCCTCTCAATTACCTATGAGTTCGACAAAATCCATGACAGGTCATCTTCTTGGTGCTGCAGGTGGGGTAGAAGCAATCTTTTCAGTATTGGCAATAAGAGATAGCATCTTGCCGCCAACGATTAATTATGAAACACCAGACCCTGAGTGTGATTTAGATTATGTAGTAAATTCGGCACGCTCGAAAGAAGTCAAGGCAGCAATGAGCAATTCTCTTGGCTTTGGTGGTCACAACGCAACAATTGTCTTTAAAAAATATGAATAAAAACAAGAAGGGCTAAACGTTATGTTTGGCCCTTCTTGTTTTTTAGAAGATGAACCCCAGAATGCTCGAACGTCTTTCTGCATTTTTCATAAAATGACCAGAAGATAGTTACTACGTAAATGGGGTGTAGCAATGGGAATCATTAGGACTGACGAGTGGCTTGAAGAGAATTTTGACAATCCATTGAAAATTTGTGAAAGACTTCTTCCTTATTTCAAAGGGCAATCACCACGAGAGATCTATCGCGAACTAATGAATTTTGGAATGTACCAGCCGTCTCAATCATCCCGGAATTATCAACTGAAACTAAGCAAACAGAAAACGTGGGATAAGGTTGGAAAAATTTATGCTAAGTATAAAAGTAGTTGGCATGGTCCGGATATCCCCATTTTCCTCTTTCCGATTGCCCAGGCTGGAGGATTTTTTAGAAGGGAGGAGAAGGGGAAAGCAGGGGTAACCTTTCCTGATAAAATGTTTTTATTTCTATCGAATTACGATGATCCAACAGATGTAGAGGCTCTTTTCGTGCATGAATATCATCATGCCTGCAGAATGGGCTTGTTAGGAAAGAGTGTAGAGGATTATACATTACTAGATTCATTAATAATTGAAGGACTGGCAGAATATACTGTATTAAAAAAATGCGGTCGGGAATATTTAGCCGCCTGGTGCAAGATGTATACAGAAAAAGAGTTGAAAAAATTTTGGGATAGATATCTTAGAAATCAGCTAGGAATTAAGAAAAATGAGAGAAGACATGATGAACTGCTATATGGAGGGGGAAGGGTTCCAAAACTGCTAGGCTATGCAGCAGGCTTTTATCTAATAGAAAAGTATTACAAGAAGAATCAGTATTCAACCAAATTGTCTTTTACTACACCTGCAGAAACCTATCTAAAAGGTGCAGAACTATTTTCCTAGCAAACCGTTGTTTGATGTCTTTATGGTACAAGAATAAAAATCTTTAATCTTATCAATCTATTTCTCGTTAGTAATAATTTTGTAATTGATGTTTCTAAATATAATAAGTTATAGAAATGATAAACGACGAGGAAGGTGGATTATGAGCCGAAAAAAATCATTATTAAGGGAGGAACCACTGCTCGTAGTGAACAATTTAGAAACCGCTTTTGAGATTGATGGGAAGGATTATAATGCCGTAGATGGTGTTTCATTTGAGGTAAAACAACGGCAAATCCTAGGAGTTGTCGGAGAGTCAGGCTGCGGTAAATCAGTCATGAGTCTATCAATCATGCAGCTGCTTCCAAAAGGGAGCGGTAAGGTAAAAGCGGGAGAAATGATTTTTGATGGAATTAACCTTGAGAAAATGACGGAATCACAGATTAATAAAATCCGTGGAAAGGATATTTCAATGATATTCCAGGAACCGATGACGTCCTTGAACCCAGTTTTCACCATTGGGTACCAACTACAGGAAGTCTTTTTTAATCACTGGAAGATTACAAAACGAGAGGCTAGGCAAAAGTCAGTTGCCCTCCTAAAAGGTGTGGGGATCTCTCGTCCTGAAAAAATAGTGGATGAATATCCCCATCAATTATCAGGTGGAATGAGACAAAGAGTCATGATTGCTATTGCCATCGCCTGTCAGCCTAAATTACTAATAGCCGATGAGCCAACCACAGCCTTAGACGTGACCGTACAAGCACAGATTCTGGAACTCTTAAAAGAAATCCAATCCGTTAATGATATGTCGATTATCCTAATTACACATGATTTAGGTGTAGTTGCGGAAATGTGTGATGAAGTGATCGTCATGTATGCTGGAAAGATTGTCGAACGAACTGATGTAGATACTTTATTTCATAACCCCAAACATCCATATACAACGCTTCTATTGGGGGCAATTCCAAAAATGGACGAGTCAAGAAATCGATTAAGCTCTATTCAAGGAATTGTTCCTTCTCTTACAAAAATGCCGGAAACCGGCTGCCGTTTTGCTCAACGATGTCCCCATGTAATGCCTGAATGCCTGACAATCACCCCTATCCTTAATAGTGTTGACCCAGGGCATGTAGTTGCTTGCCTGCTATTTGAAAAAAGTAGTCCAAGAAAAGGGGGATGGGATGATGACTATATCCGTGACTAGTAAGAAAGTTGGGACCTCTCTTAATCCTGAAAATCTGTTGGAAATTTATCATCTTAAAACCTATTATCCTGTAAAAGGGGGTTTTTTTAAGCGGATTATCGGAAATGTTAAGGCAGTCGACAATATCTCTTTTGAAATTAAGAGAGGAGAAACACTTGGTCTAGTGGGTGAATCGGGATGTGGTAAATCCACTACTGGTAGAACGATATTAAGATTATTAATGCCAACAGAAGGACATATCCTTTTTGATGGTAGAGATATTACCCGCCTATCTGGAAAAAAACTTCGTGAAACTCGTAAAGATATGCAAATGATATTCCAAGACCCTTATGCTTCACTCAATCCCATGCAGATGGTCGGAGATATTATAGGAGAACCAATCCATAATTTTTTTAAAAAAAGTAAGTCTGAATTAAAACTTGAAGTCATGGATTTAATAGATAAAGTTGGACTTTCGCGTGATGCTTACTATAAGTATGCACATGAATTTTCCGGCGGTCAGAGGCAAAGAATTGGAATAGCACGTGCACTTGCATTAAAACCCAAATTAATTATTGCAGATGAACCGGTCTCAGCACTAGATGTTTCTGTACAATCACAAGTTTTAAACTTATTAAAAGACTTGCAGCGTGAATTTCAACTAACCTTCCTCTTTATCGCTCATGATTTAAGTGTGGTGAAACATATGAGTGATCGCATTGGTGTCATGTACTTAGGAAATATGGTCGAGATTACCGATAAAAGCAGCCTATACGTAAAACCACTTCATCCCTATACACAGGCACTAATTTCAGCGATCCCATCCCCAGACCCAAGGATTAAGAAAGAAAGAATCTTATTAAAAGGGGATGTCCCCAGTCCTATTAATCCCCCATCGGGCTGTCCATTTCATCCACGGTGTCCAGTGGCTGTGGAGCAATGTTCAAAAGTTAAGCCCGTATTAAAGGAGGTGAAGCCTTCTCATCGAGTAGCCTGCCACCTTTACTAAAAAGGGGCAACTTCTATATGGCAGACAGCCGCCTTGTTTTGGTATAAAAACGTACTTAGCACAACTTTAAAAATATCAAGGGGGGAACTGGATGAAGAAAAAAAGTATGTTTATGCTGGCAGCTTTAATGTTAGTTTTATCGGCATTTTTAGCAGCTTGCAGCAGCGGTGAAAAAGCAAGTACAAAACAGAACGACAACAATGGGGTTAAAAATAATGTCTCAGCTGGCAAACCACAGGATGGCGGGACATTAATTTATGCATTGGACTCAGCTCCTGAGGGTAAATTTAATTATGCATTCTATGGAAATGCGACAGATCAATATGTGATTGATTTTTTTGATGAAAATTTAATTGATTATGACGAGAACCTGAAGGCACAGCCGCATATTGCTTCTTGGAAAACCACAGATAATAAGGTGTTTGATTTTGAAATCAAAAAAGGGGTTAAGTGGCATAACGGGGACGAATTATCCGTTAAGGATTGGGAGTTTGCGTTAAAAGTAATTGCTGATAAAGATTATGATGGTCCTCGTTTTGATAATGTAAGGAATATTGTTGGAGCCCAAGACTACCATGATGGAAAGGCCAAGGAAATTTCGGGTATCAAAATCCTAGATGATTACCATATCCAAATTTCCTTTGATAAGGCACGTGTAAATAACTTAGATAACCTTTGGACCTATCCAATGAACCGAACAGAATTTAAAGGGATCGCTGTAAAAGATATGATGGGTTCTGCACAAGTTCGGACCAAGCCTGTGGGATTAGGACCATTTAAAGTAACGAAAGTGGTCCCAGGGGAATCAATTCAAATGGAGCGATTTGATGATTACTTTGGCGGTAAGCCGCATATTGAAAAAGTAATCATTAAGGTTATTGATCCATCTCTATCTGTTGGGGAATTAAAAAATGGCACACTTGATATGACCTCATTCCATCCAAGTATAATCGATCAAGTGAAGGCACTTGATAATGTCAATGCCATCACATACCCAGGAGTCAGCTATTATTATGTAGGTTTCCGATTAGGTACTTGGGATGGTGAGAAAAACATCATGAATGACCCTAAATATCAAAATAAGAAACTGCGTGAGGCCATGTATTATGCCATTAATCGTGAAGAATGGGTAAAAGCTTTCTTTTATGGGGTTGGTAAGCCAGTAAACCGTCCTGTTCCAACAAATCACTGGATTGCAGCAAATAACAAAGAGCTAGAGCAATACAAATATAATCCAGAAAAAGCAAAAAAACTATTAGATGACGCAGGCTATAAGGATATAGACGGGGATGGTTTCCGTGAAGATCCAAAAGGGAAGAAGTTCGTCGTAAACTTCAGCCACTATGCAACACAAAACCCAACATTCGAATCACGTGCCAAAGCATTGACTCAATACTGGGAGGCAGTCGGATTAAAGTCCAAATTAACGATGACAGATGTCAATCTTTATTATGAAATGCTTGATAAGGCGGATAAATCGATTGAAGTATTCTTCGGTGGGTGGCAGACTGGATCAGATCCTGACCCAACTCCACTTTGGGGTTCAAAAGCCATGTGGAACTATCCTCGCTGGGTAAATGATGAGAGTGATAAGCTTCTAGATCAAGCACTTGATATAAGTGTAGTTGGTACAGATAACAATAAACGAAAAGACATTTATGTCCAATGGCAAAAACTATTCATGAAAGAACTTCCAGTATTGCCAATTGCCGAGATTGACGAAACAATGGCGGTCTCAAAGCGGGTTCAGAATGTTAAATTTGATGTTTCGGGTATGAATCGGCCTAACGAATGGTGGATCAAGCAATAATTCCGTTGGTCATGTCTGGATTACACTTTTAAAAAAGTAAAGCTCAAATTGGGAGGATGGAAGGAAGTTTCTGTTCCCCCCAATTTATCTTATTAGGTTACATAGATACATGGATTTAACCTAGTATATAGACGAGGAGAATGCACATGCTTAAATACGCATTTCGAAGAATTTTGGGCATGATTCCCATGTTATTCCTTATCTCTATTGTCGTATTTACCTTGGCGAAACTTATGCCTGGTGATTCTCTAACAGGAGAAATAGACCCCAGAAATACAAATCCACAATATATTGCCGAAATGCGTGAAAAATTGGGCTATAATGACCCGCTGCCAAAGCAATATACCCGCTGGATTGGGAATTTTATTCAGGGGGACTTTGGTAAATCAACCCGATTTAAAATTCCAGTCGCAGAGGTAATTTCAGAAAAAATTCCTAATACATTATTACTCGGCTTATCCTCCATTCTAATTACCTACCTTTTCGCTTTTTTAATGGGGCTGTATTCAGGCAGGAAACCGTATACTCTTGGTGACAATATCATTAGTGGATTAAATTATTTAGGATTATCCATACCTTCCTTTATCGCAGGGGTATTTGCTATTTTCCTTTTTTCTTTTACATTAGACTGGTTTCCGTCAAATGGATCAGTGGATATCGGTGTGACGGAAGGGACACTTGAATTTTGGCAAAGCCGGCTCCATCATGTATTCTTACCAGCAGTCGTTTTAGGTCTATTGAGTACGGCTAGTTATACTCAGTTTTTACGCAATGACATTATTGAAAACAGCCGTAAAGATTTTGTAAGGACTGCACGTGCAAAAGGGACACCGGAAAGAAAGATATATAATGTTCATATTTTAAGAAACTCGATTATCCCCCTCATCACCTTTTTAGGCTTTGATTTAGTAGCTATTATCTCGGGAGCCATTATTACCGAAACAATCTTTACTTATCCAGGTCTTGGACAACTATTCTTACAGTCTGTTGGAACAAGGGATTATCCTGTCTTAATGACATTGACCATGATGTTCTCGTTTTTAACACTGATTGGAAACTTGATTGCAGATATATTATATGGTGTTGCAGATCCAAGGATTAGGTTAGATTAGGAGGGGAGAACATGGAAGTTATAACACAAAAAGATTCAAAATTAACGATCAATCCCCGGGAAAAAAGTTTGTCGCCATGGGCAATTGCTCGGAAAAAGTTTGTAAACAATAAACTCGCGATGATTAGCCTTGCTTTCTTAATTGTGGTAGCCATTGTTTCCCTCTTGGCTCCGTATATTACAACGGCGGATGTAACCAAGATTAATATTGGGGAGATGTCATTAGAACCATCGAGTAAGCATTGGCTGGGTACCGATAAGGCAGGCCGTGATGTGTTTACGAGACTGCTATATGGCGGAAGGGTATCCTTGTTAGTAGGTTTGAGCTGTACGTTGTTTGTTAGTGTCATCGGAACATTGATTGGTTCGGTTTCAGGTTATTTTGGCGGAGCAATTGATAGTTTATTAATGCGGTTTACTGATTTTATTTTAAATTTTCCTTTCCTTGTTTTTGTCATTGTCTTGAATGCAATTCTTTTTGGAAAAGTGAGTGGGTTATGGGTTTTAATCGGTACAATCAGTATTTTAAGCTGGGGAGGAATTGCCCGGATCGTCCGCAGTAAAATATTGGCTGAAAAAGAAAATGAATATATTGCCGCTGCTCTTTCTATTGGTTGCACACCTTCAAAGATTATTATTAAACATCTATTGCCTAATATTCTGTCAACAATTATTGTTCAGGCCACGATTACGTTTGCAACGATGATTGTGGCGGAAACAGGCTTAAGCTTTTTAGGATTTGGAGTTCCGCAGGAAATACCCAGCTGGGGGAATATGTTGAATTCAGCAACTGAGCCCGATGTCCTTCAGTTCAAACTCTGGATTTGGGTTCCACCCGCACTAATTATTACGATTACGATTCTATCGATTAATTTTATTGGTGAAGGATTAAAAGATGCCTTCAATCCAAAATCAAAAAGATAAATTTACCATAGAGAGTGGTAGTTTTTTTATAAAAAGGAAAGTTTCTGTAAAAGCAATTGGAGCAAAATATATAAAAAGGAATAATTTAACTGAGGACTGCCTATACTGATTGACAAACAGTTTCTTGAAGTGAGGGGTTGTAAAATGTTGTATCTTCATGATGTTTGGGTTAATTGGTTTGAAGGTGAGGAAAATGGATATAATGTTTGCCACTTTCATGAATGGCGGAAGGATGACGGAGTAGAGCTCCTGGATCAAGTGCCGCTTATTAAAATTGAACCGCTACTATTTGGTTATATTGAGAATGATCTATCTGAGTTACCTCAACAGCTTCTCGATGATATTTATCAAAAAGCGTACTTAAGAAAAAACCATGAAAGAATTCAACTAGACTATTGCTTTGTTGTGACGGATGGGACGGGAATATTAGCTGTTGATACAATTGGCTATAATATTCCTATCCGAAAAAGCAGATTAATACCTAGGCAGGAACAGCTCGTTTATGAAATGATAAGCCAGCATGAAGCAAAGCCCTATCATTTTTACGCACAGCCTAAAACAAAGGACTTCCATATACTTTCACCAGATCCCGATTTGATG
Source organism: Neobacillus drentensis (assembly GCF_021560175.1). Classification (GTDB taxonomy): domain Bacteria; phylum Bacillota; class Bacilli; order Bacillales; family Cytobacillaceae; genus Neobacillus; species Neobacillus drentensis_A. The sequence continues at coordinate 1,325,704 of NZ_CP091110.1, forward strand.
AGAGGATTAACAAGAAAAGAACGACAGTTAAAACAATTATTATTTATGGCTCTTGATCAATTGTTAACTTCCAATAACGAAGCGGAAGTTCGCTATTGGTATACTGAATGGTGTCCAGAGCAATATTCGACCATTCAAGAAATGAATTTTGAAGAAGCATGGGAACAGTTATTTGAGCAAACAAAATATGGCTGGTCAAGACGCCACGAGACATTCTGTGAAAATTTAATAAAAGGGCAGCCCTTCTTTGAAAAACTTTGGGAGATGGAGCATGGTCCAAGAGTAAATTAAAAGCCTTATCCAAAAGGTATGTCAACCATACCTTTTGGACAGGCTTTTATATTTTTCAAATTATTAAATGTCAGCTTTAAAAAAATCCCAGCGCAGGGCGCCGCTGACCAGGGCGCTTTCGCTTTCTTATTAACGTTTCTTTCTGCCGAGTCCCATTGCTTTTTCCATTTTCTTGAGGGTTTTGCTGGCAACCATGTTTGCCTTTTCAGCTCCGCGGTCTAAAATGTCATCAAGTTCACTGGATTCCAACAAATGGTAGTACCTCTCTTGAATAGGTTTTAGAAAATCAACCACTACATCTGCCAAATCACCCTTGAAATCTCCATAGCCTTTTCCAGTATACATTTCTTCAAGCTCTCCAATTGATTTCCCGCCAAGGATGGAATAAATCGATAACAAGTTAGAAACTCCTGGTTTGTTCACTGTATCAAACTTAACAATCCCATCAGAATCAGTGACAGCACTTTTGATCTTCTTCACAATTTGATTAGGCTCATCTAAAGGAGTAATAAACGCCTTTTTATTCGGATCAGACTTACTCATCTTTTTTGTTGGTTCTTGAAGTGACATAATTCGAGCGCCAACCTTAGGCAAGCTGATTTCAGGAATAGTAAGAATTTCATTATATTTTTTATTAAATCTTTCAGCTAAGTCACGTGTTAATTCCAAATGCTGTTTTTGATCTTCCCCAACAGGAACAAGATCAGTGTTATATAAAAGGATATCAGCTGCCATTAATGGCGGATAGGTTAACAAGCTCGCTGAAACGGCTTCTTTACCAGATGATTTGTCCTTAAATTGTGTCATCCGTTCAAGTTCACCAATATAGGAAATACACTGCATAATCCAACCTGCCTGAGCATGTGCAGGAACTTCCGATTGAATAAATAAAGTAGCCTTCTCTGGATCGATTCCCACAGCCAGATATAATGCAGCTAAACTGCGGATATTTTTTCTAAGTGTTTGTGGATCCTGTGGAACGGTAATTGCATGCTGATCCACAATACAAAAGAAACAATTGTATTCGTGCTGTAATTCCACAAATTGTTTCATAGCACCAATATAGTTCCCGAGTGTAATTGTTCCACTTGGTTGAATACCTGAAAAAATTGTTTTCATAAAGATTTCCTCCTAAAAATATATAAAAAAAACCATTCATCCCTAAAAAACTATAGGGACGAATGGTTCGCGGTACCACCCTAAATTACTCAAAAAGAGTCACTCAGTATCAAGGCCATCTTTATATAGATGCTTTGAAGTCCTTTTAACGCAAGGTAAACGTCTGCTCCTACTATTATAAAGAAAATGAAAAAAGGTTCAGGCAGAGGCTCAAAAGTCCATTCCGTATTTTTTCGCGTTTGTTTTCACCGGCCACAAACTCTCTGAATCGAAGGTAAATACGTACTACTCTTTATCAATGCTTTTGAAATATATATGCGTTTAGTCACATTATAGCTGAAAGCAATCATGTATTTCAAGTGAGTTAAGCATAATGGACCATGAGAGCAGCAGCCATTAATAGTCCAGTAATGAGTCCATGAAGAAAGAGCGGCTTTCCGTTTAAAGTAATTAATTCCGATAATCCAGGAATGTCCTCAAATCTTCTTTTATCTTTCCCACGGGAAAAGAAAAGATTTAGGGATTTTGACATGACATCATAAAAACCGCTATGAATGGTAAAGAGTAATAAAGATAACAAAATGTACCCTGAAGTAACATAAAAAGATATATCGATATAGCTAACTAGAGTGATTTTGTGATGAATAATAAAACATAATATGACAATTATGAATTGCGTAATAGAGAGAATTATAAAATTTTTCTTAACATTAAATTTCAAGAGATGACCTCCAAAAGCTTGATTTAACAAGTGAAACTAGGGTACAGTATACAAAAAATTACTGTATAAGTCTAAATTATAACATAGACAATTGTCATGATTACGTAATGAATGTTTCGAAAATGTAAATTAATTTTCAAAAAGTAATGTACAATTTGTTGAAAATATGTATAATAGAGAATGTAGTAATTTTTCAGAATAATAGAAAAGGGAGGTCTACTAGTGAAGAAATCAAAACTCTCACTACTTTTAGTACTATCACTAGTACTTAGCATGTTCTTAGCAGCATGTTCTGGCGGTGGTAAGAAAGACACAAGCTCATCTGATGGAAAAAGCACTGGTAAAACAGAGCAATTAGCAGATAAACAAGAACTTAATGTTTTGGAATCCGCTGAAATTCCTTCAATGGACAGTGTAATGTCTCAAGACACATTAAGCTTTACAACACTTAATGCTACAAACGAAGGTCTATATCGTTTGGATCCAGATCAAAAAGTTATTCCTGGTGTTGCTGACGGCATGCCAACTTATAATGATGACAAAACTGTTATCACAATCAAATTGAAAAAAGATATTAAATGGTCAAACGGTGACCCTGTTACCGCAAATGACTTCGTATTTGCATGGAGACGTGCAATCGATCCTAAAGTAGCTGCTCCATACGGCGCATACTTCATGGAAGGTAAAATCAAAAATGCTTCTGAAATCGTAGCTGGCAAAGCTAAGCTTGAAGATTTAGGGATTAAAGCATTAGATGATAATACAGTTGAAATCACGCTAGTAAGAGCTCTTCCATACATCGAATCATACTTAACATTCCCATTATTCTACCCACAAAATGAAAAGTATGTTACAGCACAAGGCGCTGATTATGCAAAAGATGCTGCTCACATTCTATTCAATGGTCCATTCAAAATGACTAAGTGGGATGGCCCTACAGGAACTGAATGGGTATTAGAAAAAAATGCGGATTACTGGAATGCCAAAGAAGTTACTCTTAAAAAGATCAACTTCAACGTTTCTAAAGATCCACAAGCTTCCGCAAACGCATATACTGCTGGGGAAGCTGATATTACACCAAAATTAGCTCAAGCTGCAATCCTTTCACAATTTGAAGGAGCAGATGATCTACTTCGTTACCAAGAGCCATCTATCTGGTGGTTAAAAATGAACGAAAAGAACCCAGCATTGAAAAATGTTAACATCCGTAAAGCTATCGCACTTTCTGTTGATAAAAAAGCGTTAGTTGATGATGTATTAGCAAATGGTTCAATTTCTGCTGACTTCCTAGTTCCAAAAGGCTTCGCTTTCTTAGATGGTAAGGATTTCCGTGATACTGCTGGAACATACCTAAAATCTGATAAAGAAAAAGCAGCAGAACTTTGGAAAAAGGGACTTGCTGAAACTGGTCTGAAAGAAGTAAACTTTACTTATGTTGGTCAAGACACTGAAACTTCAAAAGTTACTGATGCCTACATCAAAGACCAATTAGAAAAGAACCTACCAGGATTAAAGATTACCATTGAGGCTGTACCATTCAAAATTCGTATCGCTCGTGAAGATGCTGAAGATTATGATTTATTAATGGGTGGTTGGGGACCAGACTATGCTGACCCAATGACATACATGGATCTATGGGTTACTGGCGGAGGCCAAAACCATATGAGCTATAGCGACCCTAAATTTGATAAATTAATCAAAGCAGCTAACGAAGACCTTGTTGCTAAGCCACAAGAACGCTGGAAAGCACTTCAAGATGCTGAGAAAATCTTGTTAGAGGACGATGCTGCCATTGCGCCACTTTACCAACGTTCTGTTAACATCTTGATCAATCCAAAAGTTAAAGGCTTTGCACACCATGCATTTGGTCCTGACTATAGTTACCAGTGGATTAAAATCACAAAATAGTAGCTATAACTAATCAAATATGAAGAGAGTATATTTCACCAATATACTCTCTTTTTACCTGTATGAGAATTGTCGTAATATGTCGAAAATTTAACTAATTAGGAGGTGTAGGCATGGTCAAATATATACTAAAACGTGTTGGCTATATGATTATTACACTTTTTGTCGTAACATCGCTTACCTTTTTCCTCATGAAGCTAATTCCTGGTAGTCCTTTTAATAACTTCGAAAAGCTTACTGAAGTTCAGCGTAATATCTTACTGAATAAATATGGCTTGAACGACCCCGTGCCTGTTCAATATTACAACTATATGGTGAACTTGGTAAAAGGGGATTTAGGAGTTTCCTTCCAATTTGATAATACCCCTGTAACAGAACTTATTGGTAACCGACTTGGACCTTCTGCTCAATTAGGTTTGCAAGCTATGATTGTAGGTTCCATTTTAGGTATCTTATTAGGAGTGTTAGCTGCTCTAAAACAAAATACCTGGATTGACTATGGTTCTACTTTTATCGCAGTAGTAGGTAAGTCTATTCCATCCTTTATTTTTGCTGGTTTATTGCAATACTATGTTTCAGTTAAATTAGGTTGGCTGCCAGTAATGTTATGGAAAGGGCCGGAGTATACCATACTTCCCACAATCGCACTCGCCATGTTCCCAATTTCGATTGCGGCCCGTTTTATGCGTACGGAAATGGTGGAAGTTTTAGGGTCAGATTTTATTACTTTGGCGAGAGCTAAAGGGGCAAGCCGCTGGCAAATCAGCTTTAAACATGCATTAAGAAATGCTTTAATTCCTGTTGTAACTGTCTTGGGACCATTAGCAGTTAGCTTAATGACCGGTTCACTGGTAATTGAGCAAATTTTTGGGATACCAGGTATCGGTGAGCAGTTTGTTAAATCAATTAATATGAATGATTACCCCGTAATTATGGGAACTAACATTTTATTTGCGGTACTATTTATCGTCGTCATCTTGATTGTTGATATTCTTTATGGAATCATCGACCCACGTATTCGTGTATCGGGGGGGAAAACTAAATGAGCAACAAAGACATAACAATTTCAAAGGATATGTTTGCTCCTGCCCATATTGATCCATCAAAAAGTGAAAAAATTGCAAAACCAAGTTTGAATTTCTGGCAGGATTCATGGCTAAGGGTCCGGAAGAATAAAGGTGCAGTAATCAGCATGGTCATTCTAGTAATTATGATTATCATGGCTTTCGTTGGCCCTATGATTACGCCTTATGCCTATGACACGCAAAATACTAAACATAATAATTTGCCGCCGCGTATACAAGGATTAGAAAATGTTCACTGGCTTCCTTTTGATGGTACCTTGACTAGAAGAGATGGCACTGAATATAACGCCTATGAAGTACGTAAAGTAGATGCTTATTATTGGTTTGGCACCGATGGCTTAGGCCGTGACCAATTTGCACGTGTATGGAAAGGTACACAAGTATCTCTATTTATCGCCTTCATGGCTGCGTTAATTGATATGGTTATTGGGGTTGCCTATGGAGCCATATCCGGTTATTTGGGTGGTCGGACGGATAGTGTAATGCAGAGGATCATCGAGGTTATCGTCGGTATTCCGAACCTGATTGTCGTTGTTTTGATGATTCTCGTGTTAAAACCCGGAATTATCCCAATTATTATCGCCTTAACAATTACGGGATGGACGAGTATGGCTCGTGTGGTACGTGCGCAAGTATTAAAATTTAAGGGCCAAGAATTTGTTTTGGCAGCTAAAACTTTAGGTGCTTCAAATTCATCTATTATTTTTAAACATATGATTCCAAATATGTTTGGTGTCATTATTATTAATACGATGTTTTCCATCCCGAATGCTATTTTCTTTGAAGCATTTCTAAGTTTTATTGGGCTAGGATTACAAGAACCTCATGCATCTTTAGGAACATTAGTAAATGCAGGATTTAAATCAATGATCGCTTTTCCATATCAAATGATTATTCCTTCCATTATGATTGCGATAATCATGGTATGCTTCAACCTTGTTGCGGACGGATTACGTGATGCATTGGATCCAAAAATGCGTGATTAGAAGGCAGGTGGATGTAAATGGAGAAAATTTTAGAGGTAAAGGACTTAAATATATCATTTCATACCTTTTCGGGTGAAGTAAAAGCTATTCGTGGTGTGAGTTTTGATTTATATAATGGAGAAACTCTGGCTATTGTGGGTGAGTCAGGTTCAGGAAAATCGGTCACAACCAAATCAATCATGCGTTTACTTCCTGAACATAATTCTGAAATAAAAGGCGGCCAGATTCTTTTCGAAGGCAAAGATTTAACAAAATTAAAAGATAAAGAAATGCAAAAGATTCGTGGAAAAGATATTTCGATGATTTTCCAGGATCCAATGACTTCCTTAAATCCAACCATGAAAATTGGCAACCAGATTATGGAGCCGCTTATTAAGCACCAAAATATGAGCAGGCATGCTGCAAGAGAAAGAGCAGTCGATCTATTAAAGCTTGTTGGTATTCCAAAACCTGAAATTCGCGTAGATCAATATCCGCATCAATTTTCAGGCGGTATGAGACAAAGGGTGGTAATTGCCATAGCATTGGCTTGTAATCCTAAGGTTCTTATTGCAGACGAACCTACAACTGCTCTTGATGTTACCATTCAAGCACAGATTTTAGAATTAATGAAGGACTTACAGAAGAAGATTGATACATCTATTATCTTTATTACGCATGACTTAGGTGTGGTTGCAAATGTGGCTGACCGTGTTGCGGTAATGTATGGCGGAAAAATTGTTGAAATCGGCACGGCGGATGAAATTTTTTATAATCCGCAGCATCCTTATACATGGGGATTGATTAGTTCAATGCCGGATATGGATACAGATGATGAAGAGTTATTCTCTATACCTGGTACACCGCCGGATCTATTGGACCCGCCTAAAGGTGATGCATTTGCACCAAGAAACCCTTATGTAATGAAAATTGACTTGGAGCAGGAGCCTCCATTCTTTAAAGTATCCGATACCCACTATGCTGCAACATGGTTATTACACCCGGATGCTCCAAAGGTTGAGCCCCCTGAAGCCGTTAAGAGACGCCAAAATCAGTATGTAGGCACTAATGGTGCAAGCAAATTCCCTAGTTCAAAGGAGGGAAAATAAGATGGCACAGAGAGAGAAACTACTTGAAATTAAAAACTTGCAGCAATATTTTAACCCAGGTAAGCCAAATGAAGTAAGGGCAGTTGACAATGTCAGCTTTGATATCTTTAAAGGCGAGGTAATGGGGCTTGTAGGTGAATCTGGCTGCGGTAAATCCACAACAGGCAGAACGATTATTCGATTATATGATGCTACAGGTGGAGAAGTTTTATATGATGGTGTTAATGTTCATGGGAAAAAGTCCAAGAAGCAATTAAAAGAATTTAATCGTAAGATGCAAATGATTTTTCAGGACCCATATGCTTCTTTAAATCCGAGGTTGAAAATTGCAGATGTTATTGCTGAGGGCATTGATATTCATGGATTGGCAAAAACGAAGGAAGAGCGGATGAATCGGGTTTATGATCTTCTTGAGACGGTCGGTTTGAATAGAGAGCACGCGAATCGCTATCCACATGAATTTAGCGGCGGACAGCGTCAACGTATTGGGATTGCCCGTGCTCTTGCAGTTGAGCCCGAATTCATTATTGCGGATGAACCGATTTCTGCATTGGACGTTTCCATTCAAGCGCAGGTAGTTAACTTAATGAAAAAGCTTCAGAAAGAAAAAGGGTTGACCTATCTGTTTATTGCGCATGATTTATCAATGGTTAAATATATAAGTGACCGAATTGGTGTAATGTATTTTGGTAAAATGGTCGAGCTTGCACCTGCAGATGAGCTTTATAAAAATCCACTACATCCTTATACACAGTCACTATTATCTGCTATTCCTGCTCCAGATCCAATAAGCGAGAGAACAAGAAAGCGGAGACCTTACGATCCAGCATCTCACAATTATGCTGACAATGAAGCTCTTGAATTTAGAGAAGTAACTCCTGGTCACTTTGTTCTTTGTTCAGAAAAAGAGTTCAAACAATATCAAGCGATTTCTAAATAGTAAAAAAAAACGATCTCGATTTTTTTGAGATCGTTTTTTATCTTGAAAATGGATTAGTGTTTTTTGCCGCCCACCATTTTCCAGCCATTTCGATATTTAGCGCTTTCATCTGTAAATTCAGTTCTACGTTTACCGCCAAATACTTTTTCCCCAATACCGTTGGTTATCACACCCATAAAAGCTGTAATTCCAATAATTAATAATGAAACAATCATCAAATCTTTTATGTAATCACCCAACATGAATCCCTCCAAAATAGCTAATTAGATTAAATAAAGTAAGGAAAAAATCACTTCTCTTCTTTATTGTAAAAGAACTCGTAATTTATTGAAAGGAAAATTATAAGAAATTCACTTAAAGAATGAATGCGTTTTCATTTGGATTTCTTTAATTGAGAAAAAAGTTAAGAGTAATTTAAGCAAAGAATTATAAAATTAAGACCATAAAAGGCATGTTGAGATATTTAATGTATATTACCCACAAAGAGATGATGCTAATTACGAACAATGTATTATTGAAAGTAAGATTTATTCTAATTTGCAAGCAAATATACTTAAAAAATATGAAACTTTTTGGTTTATTAATCGTCTAATATCTTGTAACCATAGAAAAAAGAATGTTTTTCTGTCGATATAATTTTTTTAAAAGGGATACCTTTTTTGGAACCAGTGGTGTATAATTTATGATAGAAATTACTTATTTATAATTATTTTAATTACGAAAAGGGTTTCTTCCACAATAATAATGGGTACATGACTATATAAGATTACATTTATGTAAATTAAAGAGGAGTGTGAAGAACAGATGGTAACACTATACACTTCACCAAGTTGTACATCATGTAGAAAAGCAAAATCATGGTTAGAAGAGCATGAAATTCCATACACAGAAAGAAATATCTTCTCAGAGCCCCTATCCATGGAGGAGATTAAAGAAATTTTACGAATGACTGAAGATGGCACCGATGAAATCATCTCAACCAGATCGAAAACCTTCCAAAAATTAGATGTAAACTTAGATACCATGCCATTACAGGATTTATTTAAATTAATAAAAGAAAATCCTGGTTTATTGCGACGACCAATTATCATTGATGAAAAGCGTCTGCAAGTTGGTTACAATGAAGATGAAATTAGACGTTTCTTACCTAGAAGGGTTAGAACCTTTCAATTACGTGAAGCTCAAAAAATGGTTAACTAATTATGAGACCTTCTTTATGGAGGTCTCTTTTGTATAACCAATAAATTTGTATAATATCACTCATTTTGCTATTATAAAAGGAATATCCTATATTAATCATTAGGCAAAAACACGGTTTTTAAGATTTTATTGTTTTTTATTTCCCATATCAGAACTTTTATCATAAAATGAAAGTACAAGAGTATTTCCTTTTTTACATGTAAATCATAATAGTATTATCTGCTTGGGGGTATTTAGTCCCTTCAATATGGAAACGGAAGGGAGAGGTTATGATGGAGATTGAACGAATCGATGAATATACTGTGAAGTTCTACATTTCCTATGGTGATATTGAGGAGAGAGGCTTTGACCGTGAGGAAATCTGGTACAATCGGGAACGCAGTGAGGAACTCTTTTGGGAAATGATGGATGAAGTTCATGGCGAGGAAGATTTTGTCGTAGAAGGCCCACTATGGATCCAAGTCCAAGCGCTTGATAAAGGGTTAGAGGTTCTTGTTACTAAGGCCCAACTTTCAAAAGACGGACAAAAGTTTGAACTCCCTATCCCTAATGAAAAAATGAAGGACATTCCCGGTGATGACAAAATTGAAGAGATCTTAGATCAGCATTTTAGCCCTATTCATACCGAAGAAGAAGGCTTAATGCTTGAGGAAGAGTCTTTGGAATTTCTCCTAGCCTTTAAGGATTTTGAGGATATTATTAGCCTATCGAATCGGGAAGGTTTAGATAATTTAGATACGAAGCTTTATCACTTTGAAGGAAAATATTATTTATATACAGAATTTCCGGAAGATTTATATGAAGAAGATGAAATTGATGATATCCTAAGTATTTTACTGGAATATGGTTATGAAACACAACTAACCATTCATCGGATTCAGGAATATGGAAAAGAGATTATGGCGAAAGATGTTTTCGCAGAAGTACGTAAATATTTCAGCTAATAATTATACCGATTTCACATTTGAAATCGGTCTTTTTATCATTATGAATAATTGATAATTTTGGCAGGTGAGTACCCTGAAAAACACAGTGAGGGTGATCTTATTTTTAGCGGTTTTGTCCGGACTATTGTTTTTATTTAAAGATCAGCTGGAAAGCGGCATTTTCGGATTTTTGAGTGTATTAATTACACTGTCTGTTATTTTTATAGGTTTTGTCATTTTCTTTGAAAATCGTCACCCAACACAAACCATTACCTGGTTAGTGGTTTTAGGGAGTTTCCCGCTTATCGGCTTTATTTTTTATTTATTATTTGGACGGAATTATCGAAAGGAAAAGATGTTCCGAAAGAAGTATTTTCTTGATAAGCAAGCGTTCCTAACAGTTGAGGGAGAAGACGACCCAAGAGGTCAGGAGAAACTCAATTTGATGGGGCAGCATCAAGGGAAGTTATTTAAGCTGGCTCAGAAACTAGGGAATAGTCCCATCTCTTTTGATACGGCTACAAAAGTTTTAACTAATGGGGAAGAAACCTTTCAACATATTATGGAACAACTAAAAAGGGCGCGGCATCATATTCACCTAGAATATTATATCGTTCGTCATGATCAGATTGGCCAAGAAATAAAAGAAATCTTAATTCAAAAAGCAAGTGAAGGGGTTAAGATTCGTTTTCTTTATGATGCAGTCGGCTCTTGGCAGCTCTCTAAACACTACATTAATGCTTTGAGAAATGCTGGTATTGAGGCCGTTTCGTTTGGGCCTGTAAAATTGCCTTTTTTAAATAATAAATTTAACTTTCGTAATCATCGAAAGATCATTGTCATTGATGGAAACATTGGTTTTGTCGGCGGCTTGAACATTGGTGATGAATATTTAGGCAGAAACAAAGAAATTGGCTTTTGGCGCGATACCCATTTAATGCTTAAGGGTGAAGCGGTTCGAACACTCCAATTAATTTTTTTACAAGACTGGTATTATATGACCAACCATAGTTTTTTAACGGCAGAATACCTTTCACCTCAAATAGATCATAAACATCATGGTGGAGTACAGCTTATTGCAGGCGGTCCTGATAATGAGTGGAGTACCATTAAAAACATCTTTTTCTCCATGATTGCTTCTGCTGAAAAGTCTGTTTGGATTGCATCCCCTTATTTTATTCCAGACGAAGATATATTCTCTGCCATCAAAGTGGCAGCATTGAGCGGTGTGGATGTAAGACTCCTGGTACCTAACCGGCCGGATAAACGAATCGTTTTTCATGCATCAAGGTCTTATTTTCCGGAGTTGCTGGAAGCAGGTGTAAAGGTATACGAATATCAACGCGGGTTTATGCACAGTAAAATTGTTATTGTCGATAACGAGCTCGCTTCGATTGGAACTTCTAATATGGATATGAGAAGCTTTCACTTGAATTTTGAAGTAAATGCGTTTTTGTTTCGGACAAAAAGTACAGAAGAGCTCGTTGAGGAATATATCAATGATTTAAAGTTTGCACGACAGCTTGAATTGGAAACTTTTAAGCAACGGCATATTGGATTTAGAATTTTAGAATCAACTGCTAGACTCTTATCCCCACTACTTTAAGTGGCGAAATGATGAAACTCGTCGAAAAATCGGCGAGTTTTTTTATAATTAAAAGGAAAATACAGGGCGATAGTCGAATTGATAGGTAAAAAAGGAGGGGAATGATTTGTTAACTGCATTAACCAATACAGGTAAAAAGATTTGCCTAGGATTTGATTATAGAAAAGAAACACTAATGTCATTGCGCAATAAGGAAGAATTCGTTTGTCCGATTTGCAGGGAAACCGTTTTGTTAAAACTGGGAGATCAAAGAATCTTTCATTTTGCCCATAAACAGGGCAGCCAATGCCGTGAAAGTTTTGAAAATGAATCATATGAACATGTTGAAGGGAAGAAGCAGCTTTTCCAATGGCTTAGTAAACAAAATATACCGTCTGAGTTAGAATATTATGACCGTAACATCCAACAACGGCCTGATATTATGTTCAAATTTAAAGGACAGAAGTTTGCACTAGAGTATCAATGTTCTTCGTTACCTGATAAAGTTTTTAGGAAAAGAACGATCACTTATTTAGAGAATGGTTATACACCATTCTGGGTCCTATCTAGCTGCCATCTTCATCAAAAACGCAAAAATCTTATCACATTGTCAAATTTCCATTATTCATTTTTAAGACCTGCATCATCTGGACGACTTTATATACCCGCTTATAGCTCCGAAAAACAACTCTTTCAACTAGTGGAGTCGATTTCTCCAATCTCCATCAAAAACTCTTTCGCACATGTGTCATTCCTGCCCATTCAAACCCTTAAACTAGATTCTGTACTAGAGCCCAATCATGATCATCCCCCAACCCAAGAAAGCTGGAATAGAGAAATGGAAAGATATATCTTCAACTGGGCGCTTCACCCAAGCAGAGAGCATAGGCCATTTCTGCAGGAGGTCTATAACCAAGGGTTAAATCTCTTTCTTCTTCCTCCACAAATTGGTTTGCCAGTTACCCATTCGGTCCTTATTCAAACACCTCCGTTTATTTGGCAAACCTATTTGTTTGTCGATGTGTTAGCTAACAAAAATCCCCAAGATCTCATCTCGCTAAAGGAAATTTATGCTTCCTTTCAAAAAAGAATCTTTAACAAACAGGTGATCATTCGCAGCCACCCTCAAATAATTGATGTAAATCCATTCTCGGCAATAATTGAATATTTAGAGCTTCTAGAGAAATTAAACTTTCTAACTAGGAAGGTCGACTCTGTTTTTGAAGTACAAAAGAAGATCTTAATCCCGCAATCAAATCGTGAAAGAGATGAAGCCAAACGAGTTTTCTTAGTTCAATATGAAAAAATGTTAGCAAGGCCATAGAAACGGGAAATTAATACTAATAATCGCCATCTGGGCATAATATAGTAGGAGGGCATTTTGATTGGTTTTAAAGGAAAAAAGGCAAAAAAGGAGAATAAGTTAATAGTAAGTTTTTCCAAGTAAAATGAATGGAGGATAAATAAATGGCCAATGAAACTAAAGTAAAGCAGCTGCCAGCAAGAAGTGAAATTCCAGTTGAGGACACCTGGAAATTAGAAGATATCTTTGCAAGTGATCAGGACTGGGAAAAAGAGTATCAAGAAATTAAGAATCAAATCCCTGAGATAAAGCAATACGAAGGCAAATTAGGAGAGAGTGCGGAAACACTCTATCAAGCCTTACAGTTCCAAGACAAATTGTTAGAACGGATCGGCAAGCTTTATACATATTCACATATGCGTTACGACCAAGATACAACAAACTCCTTTTACCAAGGCTTAGATGATAGGATGAAAAATCTCTATTCCCAAGCTGCGAGTCAGCTAGCCTTTATTGTCCCGGAAATTCTCTCAATTGACGAGGGCAAGGTAAATAACTTCTTAAATGAACAGCCAGAATTAAAATTATATGAACACGCGCTGGAAGAAATCAATTTACAAAGACCGCATGTTTTAAGTGCAGAACAGGAAGCGTTGTTGGCTGAGGCAAGTGAAGTAATGGATGCCTCAAGTAATACATTTGGTATGTTGAACAATGCAGATATAGAATTTCCTACCATTCAAGATGAAAACGGAGAAGAGGTTGAAGTAACGCATGGGCGCTACAGCCGCTTCTTAGAAAGTGCGGATCAGCGTGTTAGACGTGACGCTTTTCAAGCCGTTTATAAAACCTATGGAGCTTTTAAGAATACCTTTGCAAGTACGCTTAGCGGAAATGTAAAAAAGGATAATTTCAATGCGAGAGTTAGGAAATATGATTCCGCAAGACATGCAGCATTATCAGCGAATAACATACCGGAGAGTGTGTACGATAACCTAGTCGATACCGTAACGGAGAATCTTCACTTGTTACATCGTTATGTCAAGCTGCGGAAGAAGGTACTTGGGCTTGAAGAGCTTCATATGTATGATTTGTATACTCCGCTAGTGAAAGATGTAAAAATGGAAATCAAGTATGAGGATGCAAAAGATTTAGTTATCAAGGGTCTTGCACCATTAGGGGAGGAATATTCAAACATCCTAAAAAAAGGCTTCGAAAACCGCTGGGTGGATGTTCATGAAAACAAGGGTAAACGCAGTGGTGCCTATTCTTCTGGGGCCTACGGAACCCATCCATATATCTTAATGAACTGGCAGGATAATGTAAATAATTTATTTACGCTCGCCCATGAATTTGGCCACTCTGTGCATAGTTTCTATACACGTAAAAATCAGCCGTATGCATATGGAAATTATTCGATATTTGTGGCGGAAGTAGCTTCAACTTGTAATGAGGCACTCCTCAATGACTATTTATTAAAAACCATTGATGACGAACAAAAAAGGATTTATCTATTGAATCATTATCTAGAGGGCTTTAGAGGAACTGTGTTCCGTCAGACTATGTTTGCTGAATTTGAACATTTAATTCATCAAAAGGCACAAAATAATGAAGCATTGACAGCCGATTCTTTAACTGAAGCTTATTATGCATTAAATAAGAAGTATTACGGTGAGGAAGATATTTTTATTGATGAAGAAATCGGTTTGGAATGGGCAAGAATTCCGCATTTTTATTACAATTATTATGTCTATCAATATGCAACTGGATTTAGTGCAGCCACAGCATTAAGCAAACAGATTCTAGAAGAAGGCGAGCCGGCGGTTAAGCGGTATATTGAAGAGTTCTTAAGTGCTGGAAGTTCTGACTATCCAATTGAAGTCCTTAAAAAAGCAGGAGTCGATATGACCAGTGCTTCGCCAATTAAGGATGCATGTAAGGTATTTGAAGAAAAATTAAATGAATTAGAAAAACTATTAGGATAAGAAAAGTAAAGTCGTCCGTTTAGGGCAGTTCTGTAATCATGTGGGTTCTTGAACCGGACAACAATCCAAGATATAGTTTTATCAAAAAAGGATGGGCCATAAGGGCTCCATCCTTTTAAAAACCTCTAAACCGTCTCCGATCATTCAGATAAACAGTAAAAATTAGAATAGATATAAACAAGATAGGAAAACTCAGCAGCATTGGGAAAATGTGAATCAGTGCCAGAAGATTAAGAAAAAAGGCGATAACAATAAAAAGGATCATAATGATGTAAGGTAATTTGCCCATATAACGTCCACCTTTTCGATTACTTATAGTATATCTATTGTCGATTAGGTGAATTTATTACTTTTTGACAATTATGTGAAATAAAGCACAAACATATTGTCACATGCTAATCCTGCGTGGTATATTTTATACGTGAAGTTGATCACAACAAACATATACCCCTTTGTTTGACCGTGAAAAATTTCTCCCATCCCCTTTGTTCGTAATAATAGAAAAATGCCTTGCAGTTGTAAAGCTGCAAGGCATTTTCGTTTCCAATAAAAAATTATTTTGATATTTAAAGTGCTGGAGCTTTTTAGATAAAAAAACAAATGTCAATCCTTGTTATGACATTTGTCTATTCATCAATATATCGCCAAAATGTACCGTATTTTGCGGGTATTTGCTCAACCACCTGTTTCAACAAAAGCTTCTTCATTTCCCGTTCAATCTGGGAAATGGACATATTATAAACAACAGCAATTTCTTTAGAAGCAACAAGCTTAAAAAATTTAAGAAAAGCTTCTAGTGGCGGTGGTGGAGATTTTTCAGGGCTTTCAGAAAGCATCTCTTCGAGAATTTGTACATATACCTCATAAGGATAAGAACCGGTAATTTTAATCCCCTCATCCTCGATATTTTCATTAAAAAATACGAGGGTTGGAATTTCACTTACATCCATTTCAGAAGTGATTTTTAAATCACATTGAAAGGCTTTGGCCGCGCTGTCGGAATGAATATCTTTCATGAATTCCTCGACATCTAAGCCAGCTTGATCCGCACATTTCTTTAACACCTCAAGGTTTGAAGGGTTCTGCTTTTCTAAAAATAACATTTCCTGAATTTTGCGGAAGAAACGTAAGCCCGCTCGTCTACCCTGTAATTCTGCAGCTTTAATCGCAATAGAAACAATGTAAGGATTATCAATCGGATTCTCCAACCAAAGTGTACCATCACAAGACATTCCTGATCTGCTGCCTGTTTTTTCCCAAACCTGAGCGATATTTTCATAATTCTTCTTTTTACTCAAATTTAAATTAGCTAATCGTCCACTTAATACATGCTTAATCGAAAAGTACCGGCCGTACTCAATTTTAAGTTTTTTGAGAATCGGCTCTAATGCCCAGCATTCAGGGCATAACGGATCAATAAACATATAGATTTCGATTGGCTTTTTGTCATTGCCTCTGAAATGATTCTTGGGGACAGGGGATGAAGAATTATTCACGATTTTCACCCGTAATCTCACCATCATCTGGCGTGTTAATCATATGTTGAGCCGTAAGATATAGCCGTGCGTAAAATTCTTCTCTTACCGGTCCTTCTAATTCGACGAGGTCCATTGCTTTCTTCATACAAGATAACCAAGCCGTTGCACGGGTTGGTGTAACTGGAAATGGCAAATGACGTGCTCGCATCATCGGATGACCATGTTCTTCTGTATAGAGAGGAGGTCCTCCTAAATATTGGGTTAAAAATTGCTTTTGTTTCCGGGCAATTTCTGAGAATTGATTTGGAAATATGGGCGCAAGGTCAGGATGTTGTGCAACAAGGCTATAGAAAGTGTCGACAAGACGGTGTAGTGTATCTTCACCAATTACTTCGAATGGTGTAAGCTTTTTATCAATCATGTTGACAACTCCTTTCATCTTTATTGTATTCATATTTTAACAATGCCCAATTCATATCTCAAATGAATTGCCTTGAAAAGGACTGATTTTTAAGCTGCCTATTTTTTTATATAGGCTTTGTTAAGCTTGAATGGTGATTTCCGCTCCAGGCGGCTTCGCTTTCCGCTCCAATCAACAAGATAAAAAATCCACAATAACCTTTTACACAGCCTTTATATAAAAAAGGCTGCTTCTCATTCATTTAGTTTGTTTATCTTTTTGGTTATAAAAGCGGTGGACTTTATTCTCGGTATGACGTTCTGGAATCTTAAAGCGGTTCAGAAGGGCCTGGAAGTTTATTAGGCCTTCTTGATAGTCTTCAACTTCATATTCTATTTCATAATCTTCCTGTTGAAGATAAATACTGTGGTCAAGGACGAGCAGTCCTTTCTTATAGACAATCTCAACCCGATTGGTGATCAGAGAACCAAAATATTCAATCTTGGAAAACGAGATGTTATTTTCTTCAATTAATTGTTTTATTTGCCCCTCTGGCAGTCTGCCATTATGAATAGCTGCAGAAGCTTCCTCACTGGTTAATCTTTGATTGGTTTCAAGCAGCCCAATTTCTCTTGGCTGTTTGAGGGTCATAACATAATCCGTGCCTTTTTTTCGGATCCTTAGTGCACTTTGCGTATTCTTTAACGCGAAATCAACTGTATCAAAGTATAAGTTCTCCTGCGTGAAAATCTGATTATCCGCTATGTTAAACGCCACTAAAATTCTTTCATATTCTGCTTTTGTGAGCAGGTTTTTAAACTCAATTTCGATATTTTGTGACATCCTCTTTCTTCCTTTCACCAAATAGATGATTTCATCATACCGATGAACTTTGACTGTTGTCTAGTTTCCGAATCTTGCCGCTTTTTAAAAAAGCAATCCTTGGGAGAAATGGTCTGATTATGCTAAAATAGGAAGGTAAAGATGGAGGTTTAAACATGAAGAAGAAAATAATCATTCAAACAGCAGTTTTAACGGATTCAAAGCTAATTTTAGAAACGGATGAATCCATTAATGGGTTAATTCCTGGGGAACAAATACTTGTTGATTCGGATAATAGCGCATTTATTTATCTTATGGAAGATCAAGAAGACTATACATATATTGTTTTATCAGAAGGTCTATGGTCTTATTTAAAAACGGCAAACGAGCAAAAACTACCTGTTCTAGTAAGATCAAATAAGGAACAAATTGAACTCATAAATTTTCATGAGGAATTAGAATATATTCTAAGTAATATTAAGGGTAACAGTAACTATGGTGATGAATTGGTAACGAAGGTTGAGAGATTGTTCTTATCCGTTTAGCTTGAAGAGAGCGAAAAAGTAAAAGTTGCCCTTTTCTAACGATATTGTTTTTTCGAGGTGGAATCATGAAGCACTGGGATCAATTTTTAGCGCCTTATAAACAGGCTGTATCAGAATTAAAGGTAAAATTAAAAGGGATGAGAGGGCAATACGAGTTTGATTCTTCTCATTCACCGATTGAATTTGTAACAGGACGAGTCAAACCAATTGCTAGTATTCTCGATAAAGCGAACCAAAAAGGGATTCCGCTTGAAAGCCTGGAAGAGGAGATGCAGGATATTGCCGGCATGCGGATTATGTGTCAGTTTGTCGATGATATACACACCGTTGTTAATTTATTAAGAAACCGCAATGATCTTGAAATTGTTGAAGAAAGAGATTATATCTCTCATGAAAAAACAAGTGGATACCGCTCCTACCATGTGGTCATTCAATATCCCGTCCAAACGATTCATGGGGAAAAGAAAATCCTTGCTGAAATTCAAATACGGACATTGGCGATGAATTTCTGGGCCACGATTGAACATTCCCTTAACTATAAATATAAAGGGGTATTTCCTTCCGATATCAAAATGAGATTACAAAGAGCAGCAGAAGCAGCATTTCGTTTAGATGAGGAAATGTCATTAATACGCGGTGAGATCCAGGAAGCACAAGCATTCTTTACACGGAAAAAGGAATTGACACAAGAGGAAAAAAACTAACGTAAAGCCTGTTTTCCTTTTGAAAGCCTATTTTTAAGGAGAATATAAGATGAAATTTGCGATTACTTCAAAGGGAGATCAAAAGTCCAATATTTTAATGCATAAAATGAGGACATATTTACTGGATTTTGACCTTATATACGATGAAGACCAACCTGATATTGTTGTTTCCATTGGCGGTGACGGGACACTTCTTTATGCTTTTCACCGCTATAGCAGCCGATTGAGTAAAACAGCATTTGTCGGAATACATACCGGGCACCTAGGATTCTATGCAGATTGGATACCGGATGAAATTGAAAAGCTTGTCATCGCCATTGCGAAAACTCCTTTCCAAGTCGTAGAATACCCACTCCTTGAAGTCATTATCCGATATACACACGCCGGAAAAGAATCCCGGTACTTGGCGCTTAATGAATCAACGGTGAAAAGTGTTGAAGGTACTCTTGTCATGGACGTTGAAATTCGGGGCCAACATTTTGAACGTTTCCGTGGTGATGGCCTGTGTGTTTCTACTCCATCTGGAAGTACGGCTTATAATAAAGCTCTTGGCGGGGCAATTATTCATCCATCGATCTCAGCCTTACAAGTTGCGGAAATGGCCTCCATTAATAACAAGGTGTTTCGAACAGTTGGCTCACCGCTAATTCTGCCAGCACACCATACCTGTATGCTTAAGCCAGTTAAAAAATCAGATTTTCAAATTACCATTGATCACCTGACTTTACTCCATAAAGATGTTAAATCTATTCAATTCAGGGTACCTGAGGAGAAGATCCGTTTTGCCCGTTTCAGACCGTTTCCATTTTGGAAAAGGGTCCATGATTCATTTATCTCTGATTAAGCCGGAGGACCTTACTGATGGAAACACGTTTTAAATTGAGCTGGATCATTGATGAGTCCAGTGCAGGTATACCAATAAAGGAATTCTTGAAACAAAAGGAAATCTCCCGAATATCTTTAACGGACATTAAATTTAAGGGCGGCTTTATTCTTGTTAATCATGAGGAAGTAAATGTAAGATATCGGCTAAACGAAGGTGATTCGTTAACGGTGATTTTTCCTGCTGAAATTCCGAGTGAGGGGGTAAAGGCAGAGGATATCCCGTTGTCCATTTTGTATGAAGATGAATTTTTACTTGTGGTAAACAAGCCGGCGATGATGAACACGATCCCTTCCCGCGAACATCCAAATGGCAGCCTTGCTAATGCACTTGTGGGCTACTACCAGCGGTCGGGTATTCAGTCCACTTCCCATATCGTCACAAGACTGGACCGTGACACGTCGGGGATTGTATTAATTGCCAAGCACCGTCATGTTCATCACTTATTTAGTAAAATGCAGCAAAATGGATTGGTGAAACGAACATATGAAGCTTTTGCGGGAGGTTTACTAGCATCTGAACATGGAAGCATTATTGAACCGATTGGACGGAAACAAGATAGCATTATTGAACGGGAAGTCCGGGATGATGGTCAATATGCGTGTACCCATTATCGGGTCTTAAAAAGGTATTCTACATTTACTCATATTGAACTTGGGCTAGAAACAGGCCGGACCCATCAGATAAGAGTTCATATGTCCTTTTTTGGACATCCACTGCTCGGAGATGATTTATATGGAGGAGAGACAGCCTTAATTAAACGGCAAGCTCTTCATTGTAAAAAAATTCAATTCCAACACCCCTTTTATAAAGAGGATATGTCCTTTGCAGCTGTTCCGCCAGAAGATATGACTCGATTATTAGAGGCTGACTAGCTTGATTAGCGGTCAGCCTTTTAAATTGGCTTTGAGAACTGTCCAGCTCCAGCGCCTAGTGTCCTTCATAAGTCAACATCGAATCGCTTTCTCTCTCCGTGTTTCCTTTATCCAAGTCGAAGCACTCAGGCCATAATGGCTAAATAGGCGCTTCGCTTTTTCTAATCAAATTGTTTAAATTTTTCTTCAATGTATGGCATAGTAGAAGGAACAGATACTAATTCCATTTCTGGATAACGTAATGCAGTCAATTTACCGCCAAATACTGCTCCTGTATCAATATTATACGTGTTATTAATAATCCGCGGCTCTTTGACCGGAGTATGACCATAAACAATACAGGCATCGCCATGATAATTTTTTGCCCAATCCAATCTAACGGGTGTTCCATCCGGATTCTTTTTACCTGTAATATCACCATAAAGGACAAATTCTTTTACTTTTCCATGTGTTTGACCAATATATTCCTTTTTAATTCCAGCATGGGCTATAACAAGCTTTCCATTATCTAATACTAAATAAAGCGGGGCTTTTTCATATAGCTCGATAAATTTTTTACGAATGGAATGCTGATCTTTTTTATATATTGATTCATATTCTGCCACTGTTGTTTCAAGTCCGTGCGTCACCTGTACTTTATTGCCGAGAAAATAGCGATACAGTTTATTACAATGATTACCTGGTGTGTAATGGGCGTTTTGCTGTTTTATTACGAGCTGCCAAATGGTGTCAATAACCTGAAGGGATTTTGGACCTCTGTCGGTTAAGTCGCCAACAAAGCCAAGCGTCCTCCCGTCGTGATGAACGGGCAACCCAGTCTCCCAACTGTAATCAAGCTGTGAAGTTAATTCTTTAAATTCATCAAAACAACCATGAATGTCACCGATTATATCAATTTTCATAGGATTTCCCCCTTTTAGTATTTATCTTTAGTTTAATCGTTTGCTTTTATAAGAAAGAAATCTAGGTTTGAAAGGTGGTAAACACAATGGAACAACACGTTTCTGTTCTTTCTCTGCTTGTTGTTGTGACAACCGCATTTTTAACGCCCATTATCCTGCATCGATTTAAATTGAATTTTATCCCTGTTGTGGTTGCTGAAATTATTATGGGTCTGATAATTGGAAAGACCGGTTTTGATATTGTCCATCAAGATGTCTGGCTATCCACTCTTTCGACCCTTGGCTTCATTTTCCTGATGTTTTTAAGCGGATTGGAAATTGATTTTACAGCTTTCAGCGGCAGCAAAAAAAGGGAAGTACTTGCAAATGGGAAAAAGGAACCAAATACCTTTGTAGCAGCAACAGCGATTTTTGCGGGAATTTTTATATTTTCCTTAATTCTCTCTTATTTATTTGTTTTAGCAGGATTTATTGACAATGCCTTTCTGATGACCTTAATTATTTCTACCATTTCGTTAGGAGTAGTGGTACCAACCTTAAAAGAGGCCCATTTGATGAAAACCGTCATCGGGCAAATTATCTTGCTTGTTGCGGTAATAGCTGATTTAGTGACGATGATTTTATTAGCCGTTTTTGTTTCCCTAAATGAGGCGGGGCATGGAAATACATGGCTCCTCTTGATTTTATTTGGGGCTGGGATTGTTCTTTATTTTATTGGTAAGAAATTTAAAACACGTACCTTTATTGAAACATTATCGACCGGAACCGTGCAAATTGGGACTAGAGCGGTTTTTACACTGATCATTGTATTGGTAGGTTTATCGGAGACAGTAGGTGCGGAAAATATCCTGGGAGCCTTTTTAGCAGGTGTTTTAGTTTCCTTACTATCCCCCAATCAAGAATTGGTCCATAAGCTGGATTCCTTTGGCTATGGATTTTTAATCCCTATTTTTTTCGTGATGGTCGGAGTAAATCTAGATGTTTGGTCACTTTTTAGCGAGAAGAAGCTCCTACTGCTCATACCGCTTTTATTAATTGGGCTGTTGTTATCAAAGCTTGTCCCAGTTTATCTATTAAAAATTTGGTATGATACCAAAACGGTTCTATCTTCGGGCTTTTTGCTTACTTCTACCCTTTCACTCGTGATTGCTGCGGCAACGATTGGAGAAAGGATGGAAGTGATCACTCCACAAATGAGTGGTACTTTAATTTTGGTTGCTGTGATCACTTCAATTTTTACACCAATTGTGTTTAAAAAGCTTTTCCCAATGGAAGCGACAGCGAGTAAAAAGGTTAGTGTGGCATTTTTAGGGGCAACCCAGGTAACGCTATCTTTATCGCAAGAATTAAAGTCAGGTCTGTATGATCCGATTCTTTATCATACGAAAATGGAAAAATCAGATAACCAAATTGCTAACTCACTTTTTGAAATTGTAGAAATCATCGATTATTCGAGCGAGTCTATTTCCAAAACAAATGCTTTCAAATCAGATATTGTGGTCGTTTCTACTGGGGATGAGCAATTAAACGCAAGTTTGTCACTTGAAGCAAAGGAAAACGGAGTTTCCAGGGTCATAGCCCGAATTGAGAGCACAGAGCTGGAACAAACTCTTCGTGCTGAAAATATAGAAGTGTTCTCTTCGTTTATGTCAACGAAAACACTGCTCCGTGCCTTAATTGAATCTCCAACCGTTATGAATATCTTGACGAATCAAGAGACAGGATTATATGAAATCAAGATGTTAAACAGCCGTTTTAGTGGAATGTCTTTGCGGCAATTTCCATTTACAGGTGATGTGATCTTTGTTCGGATTTTTAGAGGAAAGGATTCTATTGTTCCACATGGTGATACAGAATTGGAACTAGATGATCGTTTAATTGTGACTGGGTCAAAGGAGTATGTAGTTGAATTGAAACGGGAATTGGAATTTTGTGAAACGTGCTAAAGAGTTTTGGAAAGAATAGTAACCGAACCTTTTCATTTATAGTGAATTAGTGTAAAATTAGTACCAAGTACTAATATCTTGTAATTATAGTAGGAGGACTTTTTTAATATGAATCTTTCTGGAAAAACTTTTGTTGTAATGGGTGTAGCCAATAAACGCAGTATCGCTTGGGGAATTGCCCGATCGCTTCACAATGCAGGCGCACGATTAATTTTTACATATGCGGGAGAAAGAATTGAAAGCAGTGTTCGTGAATTAGCCAATTCACTAGAAGCAGAGGGAACCCTTGTGCTTCCTTGCGATGTAACAAGTGATGAAGCAATTGAAACCTGCTTTGCTGAAATTAAGGAAGCAGTGGGTACCATTCACGGTTTAGCACACTGTATTGCTTTTGCAAAGACAGAGGATTTAAAAGGTGAATTCGCTAATACTTCCAGAGATGGATTCCTGTTGGCCCAAAATATCAGTTCGTATTCGTTGACTGCTGTAGCGAAAGTGGCACGCAGATTGATGACTGAAGGGGGCAGTATTGTCACTCTAACATACTTAGGCGGTGAGCGCGCGATTCCAAATTATAATGTTATGGGTGTTGCAAAGGCCTCCTTGGATGCTAGTGTCCGCTACTTGGCTGCAGATTTAGGGAAAGATGGTATTCGTGTGAATTCCATCTCAGCGGGCCCGATTCGGACCTTATCAGCAAAAGCAATTGGAGAATTCAATTCCATTTTAAGTGAGATTGAAGCAAAAGCACCATTACGGAGAACCACTACCCCAGAAGAAGTCGGTGACACTGCCGTATTCCTATTCAGTGATTTTTCACGCGGCATAACGGGTGAAAACATCCATGTTGACTCTGGGTACCATATTCTTTAGTAAGTCCAAGCCTGCTTTCTTTTTAGCAGGCTTTTATATCGTATGGGAAATACAATATTTTGGACTGTCGTCGTCAGCCCAAGCGCCTAAAAGTTTAAGGGTGAACCAAAATTTAAGATAATGGTAAACTGCTGGTAATTCTGGCAGTTTTTTTATTTATTGTTGCATGGTATTCAGTCATAATTTTACTGGATATCGAAGAAACTAAAGTAGCATTCAACCACTTCATGAGACAAGGAAAGTGAACAAGATGAAAGCTGCCTATCAATTATTTGTATGGACGAGTTTGTTATTTATAACAGCTTGTACTCAAGATCAGCCTGTAAAAGAAAGCCAAATGGCATTGATGAAAACGACAAACCCGACCCCGCTTAGTACCAAGGGGAAGAAGAATAACAACCGGGTAGAGGATATTAAAAGAGATGTAAGTTCTTTACCAGAACTGTATGATGTCGCGGTCGTCAAAGGTGATAAAGATACATTAGTGGTCTATAAAGTAAAGCATATGCACAGGTTTAAGATGAAGACAATCGAAAAAAATCTAAATAAGAAATTGGAGAAAGAACATCCAAAGGAAAACTTTACGGTATCAAGCGATTACAAGATTTTCCTGGAAGCAGTCAGACTGAATGAAAAAATGAAATCAGGAAGATTATCTCATTCTAAGGCTGAAAAACGTTTAGAGGAAATTGTGAAAATGACGGAAGATATGAAGTAAGAAAGGATGTATGGAAATGGCCAGCAAGCAGAAAAAAATGACCCCTCAGCAGAAAAACTATCAAACACTTCAACAAAAGCATGAACTGAAGCGTCCAGTTTTAAAAAATTGTATTAAGGCATTTTTAGTTGGCGGGCTAATTTGCCTGATTGGCCAAGCAGTCAGTTATTTTTACATATATTATTTTAACTTCACCGAGCAGAACGTTGGAAATCCTACTGTTGCAACCATGGTCTTTTTCTCGATGCTGTTAACAGGCTTTGGTGTTTATGATCATATTGGCCAATTTGCTGGTGCAGGGAGTGCGGTACCGGTAACGGGTTTCGGTAATTCTGTTATCTCTGCAGCCATTGAACACCGGACTGAAGGGTTTGTACTTGGTGTAGGCGGAAATATGTTTAAACTTGCAGGTTCCGTTATTTTATTCGGAGTATTTTCGGCATTTGTTGTTGCATTAATTAAGACGCTACTTGTGATCTGGGGGGTTTTGTAATTGTTAAAAGGGCAGCAATCATGGGTTTTTGACAATCGGCCAATGATTACAGCAACAGGTGTAACAGGGGGACCGTTCGAGGCAAACGGTAATCTTTCAAATGACTTTGACCTGCTGTATGACGATTTATGGATGGGACAAGAATCTTACGAAAAAGCCCACCGAATATTGCTTGAAGAAGCGATTAAGGTAGCACTGAAAAAAGGGGAAATCCAAAAAGAACAGGTTCAGTTTTTATTTGCTGGCGACTTGATTAATCAAATAACCCCAACAAGCTTTGCTGCAAGGACAATGCAGATTCCCTATTTTGGTTTGTTTGGTGCCTGTTCCACCTCTATGGAGGGATTAGCCCTCTCTTCCTTTGTCGTAAATTACCAAGGAGCAAACTATGTCTTAACCGGGGCATCAAGCCATAATTCCGCGGTTGAAAAGCAGTTCCGTTATCCTACTGAATATGGCGGGCAGAAACCACCTACTGCACAATGGACAATAACCGGAGCAGGAGTAGCTCTTGTGGAACAAAATAAACCCGGTATGAATAATCCAGTAACAACATCGGCAACAATTGGAAAAGTCATTGATATGGGTTTATCTGACCCGTTTAATATGGGAGGGGCGATGGCGCCTGCAGCAGCGGATACCATTATCGCTCACTTTCGAGACCTCAAATTAGATCCATCTTATTATGATTTAATTGTGACTGGTGACCTAGGGAGAATAGGTCATAATACTACGGCTGAATTGTTGACTAAAAGTGGATTGAGATTGGAACAAGGACAGTTTCAGGACTGTGGTTTATTAATGTATAAGGAAGACCAACCGGTAATGGCTGGTGGCAGCGGAGCCGGGTGTTCGGCAACTGTATTATACGGTCATTTACTAAATGAAATGAAAAAGGGGACATATAAACGAATATTAGTCGTCGCAACAGGAGCATTATTGTCCCCGCTTAGTTTTCAGCAAAAAGATTCCATTCCATGTATTGCCCATGCGGTCTCAATCGAGATGAATGGAGAAAAGGGGTGAGTCCATGCTCGCAATGTTCTTTTGGGCTTTTGTAGTAGGCGGGTTAATCTGTGTGATAGGGCAATTATTATTCGATGTCGCTAAACTCACACCGGGTCATACGATGAGCTTGCTGGTGGTGATTGGTGCGATCTTAGATGGATTGGGGTTATATGAACCACTGGTTGATTTTGCTGGTGCAGGAGCGACCATTCCGATTACCAGCTTTGGAAATTCTTTGGTTCACGGGGCACTCCAAGATGCTCAAGCACACGGGATTATCGGCGTTTTAACAGGGATGTTCCAAGTAACAAGCTCCGGGATTTCTGCAGCCATTATTTTTGGGTTTATTGGCGCATTAATTTTTAAGCCAAAAGGGTGAAATACTCATTTTTATAGCCAATTTTCCCATTAGGAGTCATGCCTAGTACACATGATTAAGTAATTTCATATGTTATTAATGAGATTACCGAAAGTGAGGTGACAGTCTATGTGCTTCGGATATGGCGGCGGCTACGGCTACGGCGGCGGTTATGGCTACGGTTCCACTTTCGTGCTTATCGTAGTATTATTCATTCTTTTAATCATTGTTGGCGCAAGCTTCTATTAATCAACAATGATGATGGAGGGGGTTGGTCCTAAAAAGGGCCAGCCCTTTCTGTTTACATAAATTTTTTAGCAGCGGGTTAGGGACCTTTTTTTTCCTCCTTCATAGAATAAAGTAGTTTATGAAGGAGCGTGACATTAAAACATGGATAATGGATTTTTTAAGAACATTGAAAAGAAAACTGGCGTTAATATGAAAGATATTTTTGATTTAGCTAATTCTTTACAAAATGCGAATTTCAAAGATGAAAAAACAGTCCGCAATGTTATTCAGAGAGTATCGCAAATTGCGAACAAACCGGTAAGTAAAGAGATGGAAGATCAAATTGTGAAATCCATCGTTAACGATGGCAAGCAGCTTGATTTTAATACAATTGCCCAAATGATGAATAAAAAATAAAGGGTATCCGCGCGGTCATTGGTAAAGGCGGCGGTTAGGGAGTCAGGATAGGCGTGCGTGTAGTGCGGCTGTCTTTTTTTTGTGTTGTAGGGGGGATTTGTTAATAAATCCTGAAATTTGGTAATGTCTTCTCAAATTTTGTTAATATCAACCTGAAATTTGTTAATATCCTCAAATTATTGTTAAAATTGCCCGGAAATTTTTTAATAAAGCAATAAAGCAATAAATCAATAAAGTAAAAATGGTACAAGAGAATCCTTGTACCATCCAAAACGGCGAATGCCGAGAGTAAAGGAGGACCAAAGTGTACGTACAAATTAATTGGTCTTCCTCTTTTTATTAATAGGAGCTAAAAATCTGGAGCGATTTGCTTTCTTCCCTCGTCTATTATTTGGAATGGAGATGAACAGCTCCTCTTTTGCCCTAGTCATTGCTACATAAAATAATCTTCGTTCTTCTTCAAGCGGATCAAGATCGCCAGCACGGTAAGATTCAAGAGCAAAATCGTGCGGTAAACTGCCGTCTACTGCACTAATCAAATAAACGGTTTTATATTCAAGCCCTTTAGCCCGGTGAATGGTACTAAGCGTAATCGCATCAGTAAAATGTCTGCTCATATTCTTAATTTCTTTATTCATGGCCGACATATGCTGTGCGTGTTCTAACAAAGCTTCAATTGTTGTAAAGCTTTTTGCTGCAACTTTAAGATCTTTTAGATCATCAGAGCCTTTTTCAAGCTTACTCGATTCATTCCCACGTTTCTTTAAAAAATCAAGGAATCCAATTTCTTTTTCGATTTGTTCAATCGCAACAGACGGAGATAAATGCTTAAGCCCGCGTATGAGAGTAACCGCTTTTTTTAGTTTTTTCTCTTGAAAAGCGTGAGCCGTTTTCAAATGTGAAAGTGCCTCAAGAAGGCTGCAATCCTTCAGAATGCTCTCAGCCTTTAAATCCTTTAGGACCGTTTGTTTTAAAAATAATAAAGGCAAAAGATCGCCTAAGGCACTCGGGTCGTCCTCATTTAAACTGACCTTCATAAAGGCAAGCGCACTTCTAACAATAAACCGGTCGTAAAATGCTTCGGCATCTTGGTCAATCCTAAAAGGCAGGTTTGAGGCTGCTAATCTCTCAAAGATGGCACGAGAACTGACATTTGTCCGATAAAGAATGGCAAAATCACCGGGTTTTGCACCTTGTGAAATTCTTTCCTGGATATCGGTCACAATCATCGTGGCCTCTTCTTCCTCATCATATGGAAAAAATAATTGAGGAAGGATACCTGAGGTGTATTGTGCCTCCATGCGTTTTAATCGGCGTTTTTTATTTAAAGCAATCATTTGGTTCGCGGCAGCGACAATCTCATGTGAGGAGCGATAATTCTGCTCAAGAGTTACTAATTTTGCATTAGGAAAGTCTTTTTCAAAATCTAAAAGATAACTAGGGTCACTGCCTCTAAAGGAGTAGATGGCCTGGTCATCATCACCGACCGCACAGACATTTTTATGCTTGCTAGATAACAGTTTAATTAACTCATATTGAACTCTGTTTATATCTTGAAATTCATCAATTAGAAAGTATTGGAACTTATCCTGGTAATACTCTAAGAGGGAAGGAGACGAAATAAATAATTGATAACAGCCAATTAACATATCGTCAAAATCAAATAATCCTTCTGTTTGTTTATATTCCTCATACTTTTTATATAAAAAAAGTGCGCTTTCTTCCCAATCAGATGTGGGTTTGACTTCGTTCGGCATGAGAAGGGAGTTTTTCCAAAAGCCTATTTGTTGAAGAGCTAAATCATAGGCAAATTCCTTTTCTGATAATTGGAGGGCTTTCCCAGCCTCTTTAAGAATTTTATCGCGCTGCCAATCCTTCTTAAGTAAATGATTGGAGGACCAATTGGCGGCATCATGGAACATTAAGATACGGTAGAAGATACTGTGAAAGGTACCGGTCACAAGCTGATTGATTTTTCCCCGCTGCATATTTGGATAGGATAAAAGGCGATTTTTCATTTCTGCAGCGGCCTTGGAGGTGAAGGTTACAAGCATAATAGAGCCAGGATCAGCCAGCTTCACCTCGAGCATGTAAGCCGTCCGTGCTGTTAATACACGCGTTTTGCCACTCCCAGCCCCCGCTAGGACTAGCAACGAGCCATCTGTTTGTATGACGGCCTCTACTTGGCTTTTATCGAGCACTACTCCTCTTTCAGCAAGTACTCGTAAATAAGGCGGCAGTTCTTGCCCAATATTTTTATTAGGTGGTGTATAAGGAACAGAGTATTCAATCGGTTTAGCAGGTTGAAATAATTCTAGGTTTGTGTTTGTCTCGGTAATGGTCCGTCCTTGAGGGATTTTAAAACCATTCCGTTTGATATAATGTGGTGTATCATCCGAAACTATAATGGGGTCAGGGTCAAGGCATTTTTTTTCAGGTGATTGGACGTGAAAAAAATGCGGCTCCATCCCGATGCCGAGAAATAATTTTACTTTTTCATGGCAGGTGGGACAGACAAGTTCTCCATTTTTTCCTGCTAAATATATTTTTTGGTACTGATCTCGAGCCAATTGTGAGAGTCGGATAAGCTGTTGTTGATAGAAAGCTGTTTTCATATATTAAAACCTCTATTTCGTGAAAATGACACATGTTCTATCTTAACAAAACGAGCCGGCTTCGGAAAGTGTTTGATAATTTAACCAGTAAAAAGAAGCACCTGCCGGTTAATCGGCAAGTGCTTCTGTAGGAACTTGTTTGACCATCGTTTTATGAGGAATACCAGCATCCAAAAATTCCTCTGATACAACCTCGTAGCCAAGTCCTGCATAGAAGGGAATGGCATGGGTCTGGGCATTTAGTTTTAGTTTATGTAAGCCTTGTTTCCGAGCGAAAGATTCGATTGCGTTCATCATTTTTCTTCCTGCTCCAGTTTTACGGGCTTCTTTTAACACACAAATCCGTTCGACTTTACCGTAACCATCAACTACACGGAATCTCCCTGCAGCAAGGGGATTGGATGTATCTCCATACATAACAAAATGGGTGGCGTCATCCTCATATTGGTCAATTTCCTCTTCGATTGGAACATTTTGCTCCTGTACAAATACAATTTTTCTGATCGAAAAAGCATCTTCAAGTTCTTTTTGATTTTCTACAACCTTAATTATCACGTTTCTACTATTCCTTTCCAAGACGAAATGTTTCATAAACGGTCCAAGAACCATTTTCTAATTGATAAAGCAGATGGAAGCGGTCAATCGTTTCTTCATGATCAATTTTTGTCATCCGCAGTGACCCATAAACATCAGAGTGTTCATCGTTTGACAGTTTTTGGCCAATCGTAATATGGGGGACAAAGGCATATTCTGTATTTTCATCATTTAATTCGCGATTGATTTCCGAATGTAGGATGGAGAGGTCGATCGATGGCTCCACCTTAAAATAGATTACATTATTTACTGGCTTGAAGGAACTAATTTTTGCTGTTTTTAAAGAAAAAGGGCTAGTATTTTCAGCAATTTTACGTAGTTTATCAGCAAAATTCTTAGCATTTTCTTCTGTAGCTTCAAAAGCACTTTTTAATGTCAAGTGTGGAGGAATAAGAGCATAATGCGGATCGTAACGTTTGCGATAAGAGTTCACGATATCTTGAAGCTTTTTGGACGGGAAAATGACAACACCAAATTTCATGCGGTTACCTCCAATGATTGAAATTATTTTAGGAAAATATTTATAAAATCGCTTTCAGTTATTATAGCAAATTTTCAAAATATATTAAACAAATAAACAACTGTAGATATTCTAAAAAAACAGTTTAAGAGCCCTCTTTAAATCAGGCTGCCAATAGGTCCATGTATGATTTCCATTAAATTCTTCATAAAAGTATGTAATTGGTTTTTCATGTATTTTTTTAGCCAATAACCTATTTGGACTTATAAAGTTTTGTATTTTCCCGTCTGTAGTTTGTACCTCCGTTTCCTGCATACCGATCACATGGTAAATCTCAACATGATGACCTTCATTAAAGTCTTCTACCAGTTTAAAAATGTGCTGGTCGACCAATGGTGACTGAAGTAAAATCTTTCCGAATGTATGCGGGTATTGTAATGCCGTCATTAAAGAAACGGTGGCACCAAGAGAATCACCAAGTAATGCCCTGGTGGAACCCATCTGATAGGTTGGAAATTCCTTATCGAGAAAGGGAACTAATTCATGGGCAAGAAAACGAATATACTGCTGGTTTTGGTCCCCTTCAGGATGGTACTTCCGTCGTCGGTCGGCTACATCCTTATAGGGTACCCCAACAATGATAATATTTTCAATTTCTTGTTTAAAAAGTAACTCATCTGCTAATCGTCCAATTCGTCCAAGCTGAAAATAATCTCTGCCGTCTTGGGCAATTAGCAGTGAGTATTTGTACAATGGCGAGTAGTTTGCGGGCAGATAGATAAGGAGCTGCATGGTTTCTTGTAGTTCGGAGCTATGAAAGCTATATTCTTTGATTGTGCCTTTTGGATACTGCATGAATTGTCCCCCGTAGTTCATTTTTTACAACTGCATTTTATCATAAATAGAAAAAAGATGCTTTTAGTAAAGGTAGTGGTTGTGGGAGCTGGGATAGATTAATGGAGGTAGGGTTTATGGGAACGAGTTTCCGGCATAATCGATAAGATGTTTTCTCGTTTAAAGGTACGCATTTGTTTGCGAAGCAGGCAATAGGCACGAATGTAGTCATCGTTTATTTCTTTTACAATTAGCTTTCTTTGGGATAGTTTTTGGTTTTCAGCAAGATAAATCATTTCAATTGGCATGTGTTCTTCAATTGAACGGATTAGCAGCCCATCCATGGTAATCACTCCTTTTGGCTTATAGGTATATTATAACCGAACGTTAGTTCTTTATTCAAGTTAAATGGGAACTAGTGTTCTATTTTTGTTTTGTGAACAAAGAGAAAAAATGGTATTGACATTCTTAGTTTTTTTACTATAATTAGATTTGTAAGTTAAAAAGAGATCTGTTAGCTCAGCTGGGAGAGCGCAACCTTGACAGGGTTGAGGTCGGGGGTTCGAACCCCTCACAGGTCATTAATACAGAAAAGACAAAAGCCCTTACTTTAAAGGGCTTTTTGTTGTTTTTTATTAGTACAGTCAATGGTAAAACGATTAATACAGTAAATTTGGGGACAATATGGGGACAAAAATAAATTTACTTTTCTATGCCTTCTTCTGGTCTGTTTGTTTAACGGGGGAGAATAGTGCATCAAATTTTGCTGCTGCTCTTTCATCCGCCTCCCTTAAATAATGGCTATAAATATTCATTGTTGTAGTGATGTTCGCATGACCTAATCGTTCTGAAATATTTTTAGCATGTTCACCTTCATTTATAAGAAGGGTAGCAGCTGTGTGTCTCAGGTCATGGAATCGGATGTACTTAAAACCAGTCCTCTTAATAAAACGTCTCCACCATGTACCTGGAACTGTTGGATAAAAAGGCTTTCCATTCCAGGAACAAAAAACAAAGAAATGATCACCACCTTCCCACAGTTCCGCTGCCTTCAAACGCTCTTTATTTTTAATGTTTTTATACTTTCTCAGTTCTTTTACAAGATAAGCCGGGATCGATACCATTCTAAGAGAACTTTTAGTTTTAGGAATGGTTAGTTTATGTCCTGATCCTTTGGTGTGTGTTAAGGAATGGTTTACTTGTAAGGTTCCTTTTTCAAGATCTAAATCCTGCCATTGTAAGCCAAGCAGTTCTTCACGTCTTAATCCAGTTGTAATGGCAAGGGTGATAATTAATCTCCAATGGATAGGTTCATTTTGAAGTAATTTAAATAGCTCTATCGCTTCATTTTTTGTATAAACATCCGTTTTATTTTGTATGACTTTTGGCCGCTTTACCTTTTCCAATGGATTTGTTTTTATTAGCCCCCATTCTGTGGCACGACCGAAAATGTCTCGCAGTATCCGGTGGTGATATTTATGTAGATTACTGTATGCTGAGATTTTCGATTTGCCAATCCGATTATTGTTATTACCTCTATTTCTATATTTCTTTTTGAACTAAACCAGCTAATAGTTTGTCAACATTTTTCAATAAAAAGTTTAATAACCACATGATATACTAAAAATGTTCATGCCAAATAACCTTCCGTTGTTTAGTAATTGGAAGGTTTTGTTGTATTTAGTTAGATATAGTTCCTAAACTATATCTTGGAAAGTGGTTCTGCTTTTTAGTAAGGCATAAATCCAATGTAAGAGTTTGTTTACACAAGCAATAATGGCTACTCTAAAGGGTTTTCCTTCTTCTCGTTTCTTGTCATAAAACTCTCGTAGTCTTTTATTACGTGGAATAATCTCATCAGTTGTTTTCTTTTTTCGACTATCCCGAATACCACTTTGAACAGCCAAATATAAGGCGTGTCGAAGTCTACAAGATCCACGTTTAGTTATTCGGTTTACTGATGCAGTAAACTTCCCAGAAGAGTATACACTAGGATCTATTCCAGCGAACGCAACTAACTTCTTGGCATCATTAAATCGATCTATCTCTCCAATTTCAGAAATAATCGTGGCAGCGATTTTTTCTCCGATTCCAGGGATAGATTGAAGGATTTCATATTCTTCAATTTCACTAGCGAGGGCATCTATTTCATCCGCAATATTGGATAGATGCTCTTGGTATTGAAGAACAATCTTAACCAAGATTTCAAGGTTAAAAATATGACTATCGTAGAGATTGTTTTGAAAAGGATCACAAAGGGCTGCTTCTCTTAACTTCTGTGCCTTTTCCTTTGCCCAAGACTCCGAACGACTCGTACATAATGAAGCTATTTTATCCGTTAACTCTTTTTCACTCACACTTAATACAGCCTTAGAAGTAGGGAATTCTAGTAAAGTAAGCAGTGATACTTTCGAATATAGGCTTCCAAATACACCCCGATACTCGGGAAAAACCTGATCAATTAAAGAATGTAACTGTATCTTTGTTTTAGCCGATATTTCAGCAATACTCTCCTGTTGTCTTGTCAGATTACGTAGGTTTAATAGTTGAACTCCACGCTTTTTGTAAGGCTCTAGCTCCTCTTTATAAAACAGTTCACAAAGGTGATAAGCATCAATTGCATCAGTTTTTACCTTTCGGAGGCTTGAGCTCTTAGCTCTATGAGAGATAAGGGGATTGACGATAATATAAACATAATTTTGTTCCTCTAGAAACTGAATAACGGGAATATGATAATGACCAGTTGATTCTAAAACAACCGAAGGTTGATGACCACCAGCAGCCTTTTCAACATCTTTAAGGAACTCTAATAAACATCCTAATCCCTTAAGATCGTGAGTAATACTAAAACTTTTACGATAGGGTTTACCTTTATCTAAAAACGCTTGAACCTGACTTTCTCCTTTTGATACATCCAGACCAATCACTGGATTCATTAATTTTCTCCTCCTCCTAGAAATACAAATTAGTCGGTAACCCCTAATGCTCCTTGTAATGTCATAGGTTCGCTTGTTAAACGGGATCGTGGTCCCAACCAGCCTGAAACATGTTTATACAAGTAGGGGGTGAACAGTTTAGTTGACGGGAACGAGTCCCACGGGTGCGACGTTCTACCCCGACTACCGATATAATAAGACCATATAGAAAAAGGTCAACCAGAAATATCTGGCTAACCTTATATTACGAACGGGTGCTAGAGTTTAAGAAGGTAAGCTGTTCCAACCCGCATTTTTCTAACTGTTCTACGGTGGGGACAATTGGGGACACTTTGGGGACAAATTTAAGCTAACTATTTCCAATAGCAAAAATTCAATCATATTAAGCCTTATCGAAATCCTTGTTATAACAATACTTTCTTAATTAAACTGTTATAATCATAAAGTATATCTATCATTGACAGGGGTGAGGTCGGGGGTTCGAACCCCTCACAGGTCATAACTAGTCCTAACATCTAAAAGATGTTAGGGCTTTTTTGTGTTTTTATTAATATAGGCAAACTAAAGAGACAATGCTATTTAATGACAAAGCTTACAAATAATAGTGCATAGATACTTATACTTCTTCAAAGGATATATTTAAGCTGATAATAGTAGAGGTGAATGGACGATGGCATTATCAATCATTGTATATCTATCGTGGTTATGTATATCAGTTTTTTATGCTATGAAGAAACCATATACGAAATTGGAAAATTCTGCGCTGATCTTCTGCCTATTTCTTATTGATCTTAACCGTGGATGGATAACCAATGACGAACTAAAGTATGCTACCTATTCTACAGCACCACTAAATTATACAGGGTATATTCTTTATCGAACTTTTATTGCACCATTCCTTTTATTAATTGGCATAAATTGCATACCTAGAAACTCATCAGTATTAAAGAAATTTATTGCCAGTCTTATTTCTTCCTTTGTTTTAGTTCTCATCAATATTGTTTTACTGAAATTTGATGTTGTCGATTTTCATCAATGGAATTTGCTTTATGTTTTTGTAAACTACGTCTTATTACATTTAATAGGATATTTTATTCTATATTGCTACAAGTCATTTGTGTTAAAAGGAGAGACTAATAAATGATTTGGATTGGGCATTTTGATTTAAACGAAATATCATTAATTATCTTTAATGTAATCGCCTACTCATTAATGTTTTTCTTACCTAAAAGACTAAGTAGAGAAGTAACTTGTATAAGTGTCCTATCAGGTTTAACAACAGGTATGTTGTTTGATTTTACGATTGGTGGAGGTATCCTAGATTTTTACAGGCAGAATGATACGAATCACTATGAATTATTTGACTTGTTTTATTATTCATTATTTGCACCGTTTGGATATTTTTTTATGTATTACTACAACGTGTTACGAATTAATAAAATAACGTTCATAGTTTATATTACGGCCTGGTCTATTATTGGAATTACATTTCAATGGATTGCTACACTTCTAAATATCCTTACATATCAAAATCATTATCGATTACCGTATTCTTTTCCAATATTTTTAATTATTCAAACACTGACAGGGATCTATTACGTGTTCATTACTAGTAATAGTAGTAGAAAGCAAACGTAAGATTTCAAATGAAAAAATACCTCTCTTCAAGGTATATTTTTCATGAAATTAAGGCTTTAAAAGTTGAAAACAGTAAAATAAAACTAATAGAGAACCCTCCATAAATAAAAGGTAGCATAGGCCTGCCAATCGGACCATTTTAATGAGAGTTCTTTTAATTCAGCCTTTGTTGGTTTTTTATCGTAACCCTTTAAGAACTTTATGGCATTATGTAAGCCGACATCATCAATCGGAAAAGCTGTCGGAAATCGCAAGCAGCGCATTAAGACGTAATTTGCTGTCCATGGACCGATTCCGCGAATCTTAATCAAACTTTTTTCAGCCTCATTAAAATCCATCGCCAATAGTTTTTCCTTAGAAAGCTCACCATTGTTCATTAACTGTGCAATGCCAATAATATATTCACTTTTCTTTACAGTCATTTTAATTTCCGCCAAATCAGCAGGTGATAATTGAGCAATTTGTGAATAGGTCGGAAATGTCCAATATTTTTTTCCATTCCATTCAATTGAATCTCCGAATTTTTCAACAAACTGCTTTTTTAACCTGTAGGCAAATGTAAGATTAATTTGCTGTCCTAAAATTCCCCAACATAGGGCTTCGAATAAATCAGGCACTCCGATTAGCCTTAATCCGTAGAAACTTTGCAATGGCTTCTCCAATAGCGTGTCTTCTTTCGCCATTTCATAAAAAGGGGATAAATCTCGGTCCAGGTCGAACCATTCCCGAATAAATCGAATCACTTCCTCCTGCTGCGCTGGCTCTACTGGTGAAGAGTCGATAAACTGAACGATTAGTTGGTTTTGCTGATTGGCATGAATTTGGATAAGTCTGTATTTGGAACCTGTAGAAATAACTCTTGTGATCGTTCCATACTCAATCTCGAACATACATTCATTCGTACTTCGTCCTAAATATCCTAGATTTGCATCCATATCAAAGTCATTCGGTAAATCAATAACAAACTCACAATTGTCATTTATATTTTTCAATTTAATCCCTCGCATTCATTTTCTATTATTATCACAAAAAACAATTTCGTAATCTTGCTCTTCTATTTGGAAAGCAGCAATTTTATGAAGCCGTGCGTTATAATAAGAGAGAGGTGGGAAAATGGGTGTTCAAAAAGAGTTTTCTATGGACTTTGATATGGGAATGATTACAGATGAAAATTGGCAGGCAATTATCGAGAACGACCCAGCATATAATGATTTATTTTTCTATGCTGTAAAGTCCACCGGGATATTCTGTAAACCATCTTGCAAGTCACGTGTTCCCAAAAAAGAGAATGTTATAATCTTTCAAAGTTCTGAACAAGCCATGTCAGCCAATTTCCGTCCGTGCAAACGCTGCAAGCCCACTGAACCAAACCTGCCCGACCAGGAATGGATTCATTCGATTACTAATTTTATAAAAGAAAATTATCATTGCAAATTGACGCTTGAAACGCTGGCGGAGATTAGTCATGGAAGTCCCTACCATTTACAGAGAACCTTTAAAAAAGTAAAAGGGATGACACCTGTTGAATATATTCATGATGTCAGAATAGTCAAGGCTAAAGAACTCTTAATAAAGTCTGACAGAGCAGTTACTGAAATATCTAGAATGGTAGGTATCCCTAATACACCTTATTTTATTACACTTTTTAAAAAGAAGACGGGAGAAACACCTTCACAATACCGTCAGTCAAAATGCAACATGGAGGAATCGAAAAGTGAAATCACAGACTAAGCCGACTATTTATTGGTCATTCTTAGATTATAATAATTGGAAGATATACCTTGCAGCATCCTCAAAAGGACTTTGTTTTGTAGGTTCTCAGAATATGCCGTTTGAAGAATTAACTGAATGGGCAAAGAAACGCTTTCCCGGAAGTCCTATTGTTGAAAGTCGGGAAGAACTCAAGCAATATGAGATTGAACTTGCTGAATACCTAGATGGCAAACGAAAGTTCTTTACCATTCCGTTTGATTTCAATGGAACAAACTTTCAACTATCGGTGTGGACCGCTTTGAGTGAGATCCCCTACGGAGAAACTAGATCTTATTCTGAAATAGCCAATGCTATAAACAAACCCGCTGCCGTTCGGGCTGTTGGTACTGCAATTGGCGCTAACCCCATCTTAATAACAGTTCCTTGCCATCGGGTTGTAGGAAAGAACGGAGCGTTGACAGGCTATCGAGGTGGTTTAGAGATGAAAACCCGGCTTCTAGAATTGGAACGAAAAGGGTTATCACAATAAAAAAGGTGTCAAACAACTTATAATCATCAGTTGTTTGGCACCTTTTACACGTTTAAATTCTTTTTCAGTTAATGATTTGCTTTCCGCAAATTGAAACATCTATCAGCAAGTGGGAGTAGACTATCCGCAAGTAAGAGTAGCTTAACCGCAAGTTGAGACACTCTATCCGCAAATTGGCTTATTTATTCTCTACTTTTTCTAACATATCAATCATTTCTTGTGCATCATGGCTTAGGTTTAACTTTGCATTGGATGATAGATCATTTTGAATTGTTTTCTTGGCTAATTCAAAAGCAAACTTTTCCATAAAAGTCAGTGCCGTTTCAACTGATCCTTTTTCCAAGTGGAATTGCGCTTGTTTCAGTGAATTTTCTAACTGTGGAACAATAGGTCCAGATACTTCTCCATTTGCTTTGTAATCGGTAATCTTTTTCTCGATTGCTGATAACACACCAGGTGTCCAGTATACTTTGAGCGGGACATTTGCCCAGTTCATATCACTTCCAAAATAAAAGCTTGTGTAGGAAGGCTGATTATAGGCTGTGTTCTGTCTAGCAACTTCCGCGCGATATTGAGGATCATGCATTAATGTATACAATTTGTGATTTGTTACTTCCGTGCTGAGATAAACCCGGATGGCAGAGCTATCGGCAGTTCGGACAAGAAGCTCCTCACGCCAGTCACCAAATATATCCGCAACTAACCCAGGATTGCCCTTTGTATCATTGTTTGTTAATGTACCTTCAGCAGTAAGGACAGTACCCTTCCGCCAATCTTTAATAGTAGGAGTAACCTCTCGTGCCCCGTCCACAATTTGAGTGGTCATATCTGCAGCCCACTTAATGTTCATGTTAGTTCCAGGTGTAGTATTGCTTATTTTTTGTCCATCCGCTGTCCATAAACCAACGGCCCATGTTTCTAAACCTGGGTGCGATGGATCCACATCTCCAACCATACCTCGACCCGTATCCTTACCGGTATAACCCCCATAAATAGTTTGACCTGTTTTAGCATCGCGGAGGGAATACCCATATGGGGCTCCTGTTGCTCCCTCATGAACCATAAAGATTTCCATTCCAGGTCTATTTGGGTCAATGTCTGTTACATGAAGGGCATCCCCATGTCCCAATCTGGCAAGGGTTCCTGGTGATGAGCTTTG
The DNA here is from genome assembly GCF_021560175.1 of Neobacillus drentensis. Lineage (GTDB taxonomy): Bacteria > Bacillota > Bacilli > Bacillales > Cytobacillaceae > Neobacillus > Neobacillus drentensis_A. Next base: position 1,365,969 of record NZ_CP091110.1, read on the forward strand.
TGGCGGCAAAATATCCTTTGAACTGTATAACAGAGAACCATCATCGTCGATGGTTGCACCTCCATATACGATTTCTTGCTTTCCATCCCCGTCAACATCTGCAGCACTTAGTGAATGGGCTCCTTGTGTTGTAATCGAACCAAATACAGGGTCTGTACCATCTCTGCCATGAGGCCCATCGTTAAATGGATTAGTCATTGGTGTCCATCCGCTGTCAACCGCCCAGTTTTCCTTCAGTTTTTTCCCATCCCAGCTATATGTAACCAGATTGGTTCTTGTATAATAACCGCGGCCAAAAACAGCATATGGCTTTTCTCCATCGAGGTAAGCTACACTTGCTAAAAAGCGGTCTACGCGGTTCCCAGGCTCAATTCTCGCCATGGCATAGTCTCCCCACATTAAACCATCGTCGTGCCGTCCAGGTTTATAGTCAATGGTATCCATCTCAGCACCTGTTTCTCCGTTAAATACTGATAAATACTCCGGACCGTCAACAATAAAGCCTTCAAAGTTTCTTAGTTTGTTATTGCTGCTTCTTTTAGGGGCATATACATCCATAAAATAATCGGTTAAGCTTTTAGCATCTTCTTTTGAAAGAGGGTAACTGTATTTCTTTTCGATTCCAAAACATTCTTCAAGTGTTTTCGGCCAATGACCGTTCACTACCTCTTCCTGCTTGTCCCAGTTCATAAACATATTAACCACGTGATTATAATAGTCTTCTTTACTCATCCGATAATCATCCGTATTGCTGTATCCTGCCTCAATGTCTTTTTGCTGCATTGTGATATATTTTTCTGAGGTGACGTTTCCTGCATGGTCGTATTTAATCACTTTTGTTCCTGGGGCCGTTTTGAACATGATTTCCGATTTTCCGTCCCCATCAAAATCATAGACAAGAAACTGGGTATAATGGGCACCGGAACGAATATTCACACCTAAATCCATCCGATAGAGGAGAGTGCCGTCAAACTTATAGCAATCAATATACGTATTACCGGTATAGCCTACTTGTGACACATCCTTGGCATTGGAAGGATACCATTTGACAAAAAATTCGTATTTTCCGTCTCCGTCAACATCCCCCACACTCATATCATTTGCCGAGTAAGTATACGTTTCACCTGATGGAGTTACTCCATCTGCTGGTTTTTTTAGGGCTAAATCGAAATACGATTTTCCCCATGCTGTGACAGAAGCACTCTGGTCTAATTCTTTACCGTCCAAAACGGAACCCACATAGTACTTGGAATTAGTACTGCCATCTTTATCTAAGAAGTTGGTACTGTCCGAAACCGTTGCGATCTTTTTACCGTCGCGATAGACATTAAAATCTACACTTGTTAAACCAGTTTCAGAGGATCCTTTTGCCTCATTTGCCAGCAGGCGCCAGCTTAAAAAGACCCCTTCAGATGTAGAGGCTGCTACTAAACCTCTGTCAAGGTACTCTAACTGGACACCTTTTCCCTGGAACTTGCTTGAAGGTTGGTTGTTTTGGACTCCGCTGGCAGTGGCGGTTGAAACACTTGTTAATAGCAGGGGTAATGCGATTGTGGTAGATAAAAGCTTTTTAGTAATAGAACGTTTCTTCAAATTTTTATCCTCCTAAAAACAGTATTTTATAAAGCAGATATAAATGATTGCGCTTACAGTAATGAGTGCCAACACCTCTCTCTTTTAAAAGTACAAAGCCAAAGTGGATTTCAGGATGAAAAAATCCTCTTTATTATATTTTAATTATTCTGAACATTTAATTTAAAATTCCGTTATTTTTAGTGAAAATACAGTGTGTTCCTATCACTAAAAAGACGATTTGTACCTATTTTCACAGTACAAAAGGACCGGTTTCCTGCTGTTTCAAAAAGGTGCTAACGAGGCAAAAAAGTACAATTAAGTATTTGGCAGGTGCAAAAATGTCTAATGGTAAGCAGGTCTAGGTTATGTTATTTATTAAAAGAACGACAGTAAGCTAGTGGAAGTGAGAGGGGGTTCATTCTTGACGATAAACAAAATAACTATTTTTCTAGCGGCGGATTCGACTGTCCAATCCTATGATCTAGACGAAAAAAATCAAGGTGGCTGGGGAGAGTTTCTTCAAGACTATCTAACAGATGATGTTCAGGTAATCAATCATGCCATCGGTGGGAGAAGCTCTAAAACCTTTGTAGAGGAAGGGCGATTACATAAAATCGTAGAGGAAATGAAGGAAGGCGACTATTTGTTAATCCAAATGGGGCATAATGACGCCACTGCAAACAAACCTGAACGCTATACGGATCCCTCAACTAATTATAAAGACTATTTAAAGATGTATGTGGAGGGTGCTCGGAAATGCCAGGCAGAACCGGTATTCATTACACCTGTTGCCAGGCTGCATTGTGAAAAGGACCAGTTTATTAATGATTTCCCAGAATACTGCCAAGCGATGAAAGAAATAGCCAAAGAAGAAAACGTGGTGTTAATTGATTTAATGGAAAAAAGTTTAGCTGCTTTTGAAACCCTTGGTTATGAAGAAGTTTTTACTTATTTTATGGCATCTGTCAATGAAACGGATTTTACCCATTTTACAAAAAAAGGGGCCAAACAAATGGCTAGGCTTGTTGCGGAAGGCATGGGCGCGGCAAAGCTGCCTATTTCAAAGTTTGTAAATTTGCTTGAAAATCAATCTTAAGAAAACACTGTTTTTTAATAAAAGAAAACGGAATTTTAAATTTATTTTAAAAAAGGGAGTCCATATAATAAAAGGTGAATGCTTAACACTAAATTCCATTTTATACGCATGCTCTTGCCATAACATTAGTGGAGGTAATCAAATTGCACAGACATGAAATTGAAAAGAAAATTGAATTACTGATTGATAACCTAGTTAACCTAAATGATCCAGACGGGAAGTATGCGATTCCGCTTGCCGATGGTAGAAAAATTGATAATAAGAGCTTTAACTATTGGGAATGGACAGCAGGTGTCGGCCTGTACGGAATGATGAAGTATTACAAACTGACAAAAAATGAAAACGTATTAACTATCATCGTAAATTGGTTCGACGATCAGTTTAAAGAACCGCCAGTCGAAAAGAACGTTAACACAATGGTGCAAATGCTAACACTCGCCTATTTGTATGAAGAAACCAACAATCCTACTTATCTTCCCTACTTAGAAACATGGGGAGATTGGCTTTATCACGATATGCCAAGAACAAAGGATGGCGGAATTCAGCATGTCGTGTTTGGATCTGAGAATTATCAACAACTATGGGATGATACCTTAATGATGAGTGTTTTACCATTAACCAAAATTGGTTTGTTACTTAACAAGCCGGAGTATATTGAAGAGGCCAAAAAACAATTCTTGGTACATATTAAATATTTGTTCGATAAGAAAACCGGTTTATGGTTCCATGGCTGGACATTTGAAGGAAATCACAACTTTGCAGAAGCATTAAGGGGACGAGGCAATTCCTGGGTAACGATTGCAATTCCAGAGTTTTTAGATTTAGTAGATTTCCCGGATAACGATCCTGTCCGTCAAGTACTCATTGACACGCTGAATAGACAAATTGAAGCACTTGAAACATACCAAAATGAAAGCGGTTTATGGCATACGGTACTAAACGACCCATCCTCATATGTGGAGGCATCATGTACAGCAGGCTTCGCTTTCGGGACCTTAAAGGCTGTACGGAAGCGTTATACCGATAAAAAGTATTTAAATATGGGACTAAAAGCGATTCAGGCAGTGGTTGAGAATATCGACGAAAAAGGTGAATTACAGCATGTCTCAGCAGGAACAGCAATGGGAGAGACGCAGGAATTTTACAAGGAAATCCCCGTTACAGGCATGCCATATGGACAATCCATGGCAATTCTTTCTTTAGTAGAGTACTTGTATTACAGAATTTAAGTGAAAAGATCCGGTGTTTTTGTTGGGAAGTATGCTGAGGAAACAGGAAGAAATATCCGCTAAGCGCTAGATTAAAATGAAAAATAGAATAGGAGAATGAAGAATGGAAACTCGTTATGCACATCATCCGGAGGATATGAAGAAATATAATACTGAGGAGCTAAGAAGAGAATTTTTAGTAGAGACACTCTTCGAAGCGGACCAAGTCCATCTAACTTATACCCATGTGGACCGAATGATTTTCGGAGGCGTTACACCGGCTGAAAAGGAATTGACCATTAAGCTTGATAAAGAGCTAGGGGTAAGTTATTTCTTAGAGCGCCGTGAGATGGGGATTATCAATATTGGCGGAGACGGCTTAGTCATTCTTGACGGTGAAGAATATGATATGCAGCGCTATGACGGTTTATATGTAGGAAAAGGGACCAAGGAGGTTTTATTTAGATCCAATGATCCTAAAAATCCAGCTAAGTTTTATATCAATTCCACTCCAGCACACCATAAATATCCTACAGTAAAAATTGATATTAATGAAATTAAACCGCTTGAAGCAGGCAGCCCTGGAACCCTAAATGAACGAAAAATCCACCAATATATTCATCCGAATGTGTGTGAGTCCTGCCAGCTTCAAATGGGATTAACCATGTTATCACCTGGAAGTGTGTGGAATACCATGCCTTGTCATACACATGAACGCCGTATGGAAGTTTATTTATATTTTGATATGGAACCGGAAACTCGTGTCTTCCACTTCATGGGTAAACCGGAAGAAACAAGACATTTGGTTATGAAAAACGAACAAGCGGCTATCTCCCCAAGCTGGTCCATTCATACCGGAACTGCTACCAGCAATTACACCTTCATTTGGGGGATGTGCGGCGAAAACATCACTTATGATGACATGGATCATGTCAAAATGGAAGATTTAAGGTAGTCGCTTCCAGGGATCATTTAACTCTGGGATGCCGGTTTTTTAAAAAAATTGAATGTAGGTGATGGAGTTGAACATTGGCATACGAGCACATGATCTGGAAAATCGCCCCTTAGAAGAGTTAGTAGAAGAGATAGCAGGGAAAGGGCTCACATCTGTTCAATTAGCCTTAGGTAAATCCTTTGATTATATGAAGCTCGAACCAGGAACATTAAGTCCTGGTTTGGCCCATCATATTGGGACAGCGTTCGCGCGAAAAAATGTTCAAATAGCAGTATTAGGCTGTTACTTCAACATGATTCACCCCGACAAGAAAGAACGAAGAAAAGGGATCGAGCGTTTTAAAGAGCATATCCGCTTTGCAAGGGATTTTGGCTGCAGTATCGTGGCGACCGAAACGGGTAACGTCAATCCCGAAATTGTTTATACAGTTGAAAATTTTAAGGAAGAGCCGTTTCTGGAAGTGGTTGAAAGTGTCCGGGAACTCGTGCGGGAAGCGGAGAAGTTTGGAGTCATTGTAGGGATTGAAGCGGGTGTGAATCATCCGATTTATTCTTCGAAAGTGATGAAACGGCTATTGGACATGGTCGATTCTAATAATCTTCAAGTAATTCTTGATCCAGTCAATCTATTAACGATTGATACTTATCAAGATCAAGAAAAAGTTATCCAAGAAGCGTTTGACCTGCTAGGTGGCAGAATGGTCATTCTCCATGCCAAAGATTTTGTTGTAGAGGATAACCAATTGAAGACAGTGGCAGTTGGCCAGGGACTATTAAATTATAATGTTGTTTTAAAGCAGACAAAACTGAAAAAGCCGTATCTTAATATTTTAATGGAAGAAACGACAGAACCTTTTATTAATGAAAGTCTCTTGTTTTTAAAAAATAAGTACGAGCAAGCCTAAAAGACTTGGAAGGAGGAAGTAACATGAAATCTTTATTTTCATTAGAAGGGAAAGTGGCCCTTATCACTGGTGCAAGCCGTGGACTTGGCCAGGGCATGGCAATTGGTCTTGCCGAAGCGGGGGCAGACCTCATTGGTGCAGGCATGAGCGATATGTCTGCAACTCGTGAGCAGATTGAAGCAATCGGCGGAACTTTTTATGACATTAAAATAGATTTGTCCAAGCAAGGGGCGCCAAGTGAGCTTGTTGTAGAAGCTTTATCCATTGCCAGCCAAATTGATATTTTAGTAAATAATGCCGGCATCATTCGTCGTGCACAAGCGGAGAATTTCTCAGATGAGGATTGGTATGAAGTCATTAATGTCAATCAACATGCTGTTTTCCAATTATGCCGTGAAGTGGGCAAACATATGATTGAAAAAGGCTCAGGAAAAATCATTAATATTGCTTCTATGTTATCTTTCCAAGGTGGATTACGTGTTCCTGCCTATACAGCCAGCAAACATGCGGTGGCAGGTTTGACAAAGTCATTTGCAAATGAGTGGGCAGGTAAAGGTGTAAATGTAAATGCGATAGCACCTGGCTATATGGTGACGGATAATACGGCTCCCATCCGTGGAGATGAAAGCCGGAATGCCTCCATTACCTCAAGGATCCCACAAGGACGTTGGGGGACTCCAGAAGATTTAAAAGGAGCGGTCATTTTCCTAGCTTCTGATGCCTCTAATTACGTTAACGGTCACATCTTACCGGTAGACGGCGGCTGGTTAAGCTCTTAATTGAAAATTAAATCGTCATACCCATTATAATTTTGCTTTCAACAGAATTACAATGGGGTTTTTTATAAGTAATAAAGAATAAGCAAAACATAGCATGGGGCAATGGAGGTAACGAAAATGAATAGAATCGTAGTTTGCGGGCTTAGCAATCGTGCACTTGGAATGTTTATTCAGCCAGTCTTAACACAATTCTCGCAACAAAATGAAATTGTCGGGTTACTCGATCCAGATGAACGCAGACTTGAAATCGCCAAGGAAAGTTTTCCATCCTTAAGTTCGATCCCTGTTTATCATCCGCATCAATTTCAACAAATGATTAAAGAAACGAATGCAGATACGGTTGTGGTGACGAGCCGGGATGACACTCATATTGATTATATTTTACAAGGTTTAGAGAATGACTTAACGGTTATCACGGAAAAGCCGATGGTGACTAATGCCAACGATGCCAAAAGAGTCATGGAGGCGGAGACAAGAAGTAATGGAAAAGTCATTGTAGCTTTCAATTACCGCTATAATCCTTTCCATCGAAAAATTAAGGAGATGATTTTAGAAGGGAAAGTTGGCAGAGTTACTTCTGTTGATTTGAACTGGTATATCGACACCTATCATGGTGCCAGCTATTTCAAAAGATGGAATCGTGATCGAAATCGTTCAGGAGGATTGTCAATTCATAAATCAACTCACCATTTCGATTTGGTAAATTGGTGGATCGATCAAAAGCCGGAGCAGGTCTTTGCTTATGGGGCCTTAAATTATTACGGTAAAGACGGAGAATTAAATCCAAGTCCAACTGATCACCGTTACTGCAGTACTTGTCAGGAAAAACAAAATTGCCAATATTATATGCGCTGGTCCAATCGCCGAAATAACTTGGCGGTAAAAGACGATCATATCAAATCCGAAGGTATTGAAAAGTCGGCACAAAATTATACGAATTATCGTCCGGATTCTTGTATTTTCGATCATGAAATTGAAATTGAAGATACGTATGCGGTGACAGTTAAGTATGACAAAGGCGCTTTTTTAAGCTACTCCGTTAATTTTTCCCTTCCATATGAAGGTTATCGCCTAGCTATAAATGGGACAAAAGGGAGAATTGAAACAACGGAATTTCATGAACCAAGCAGAATTCCTTTCCCATTCCCAGAACAGACGATTGAATATTATCCGCTATTTGGTTCAAAAGAAATCATTCATGTCTTGCTAAATGAAGGGGGACATGGCGGAGGCGACCCATTGCTTCAGGAAGATCTCTTCATGGGAGTTGACCCAAGCTGTCCTTATCCAATTTTAGCAGGTGCCGAAGCGGGGGCCTTTTCGATTGCAGTTGGTGAAGGGGTTTGGCGGTCAAGTAAGGAAAATCGTCCATTTAGTATAAAAGAATTATTAAAGCAGACGAGTGATTCTTCTCAATTAGTCTAGTGAACTATTAGGGGACAAACGGTGTTTTTTGAATTCCGCCGATAAAATGGGAAAAAGCGCCGATAAGTTATTAAAAAGCGCCGATAAAATTCCAAAAACCGCCGATATGACTCAAAAAACCGCCGATAAAGTTTCATTTCAAGCTCAATTGAATCAAAAAGTTATGCCAACTATCTATATTTATTAATTTTGGGTGGGATAAAGATGCCTCAACTTGTATTTGATGAAGAAAAAGTAAAAGAAGCTATTGGACTCGTCGTCGATAAGACCTCAAAAATGGATTTCAGCTGGGACTGGCCGGGCGGAGTTGCCTTTTACGGTGTAGCTGAAGCATATGAAGCAACAGGTGAGAAAAAATATTTGCAATTTATTAAGGATTGGGTCGATGAGGAATTAGAGGATGGACTTCCTAAGTTAACGGTAAATGCCTCCTCCATCGGTCATACCCTCATCACTTTATATAAAGCAACGGACGAGGAAAAGTATTTAGAATATGCCATTCAAATGGCAGACTTCTTATTAAATGATGCAGAGAAATTTGCAGATGGTGTTTTGCAGCATACTGTAAACGGTGTCAAGAACGTGTTCCCTGAGCAGGCATGGGTCGATACGATGTTTATGGCGGGCTATTTCCTCTTACGAATGGGACATATGCTCGATCGGAAGGATTACATTGATTTCGGCCTAAAGCAATATCATGGTCATGAGCAGTTTCTCCAGGATGACTTGACCAACCTATACTATCATGGCTGGGACAACATCGCTCAAAACCATATGTCCGGGATTTTTTGGGCCCGTGGAAACAGCTGGGCTTCCTACACCATGGCTAGAGCTTTGGAGCTTGTGAAGGTGCAGCATCCATCTTTTATGATTATTGAAGGGTCACTCCGTGATCAGCTTAGTTCATTGGTGCGCTTACAAGATGAATCCGGACTTTGGCATACGATTGTAACAGATCCTGAATCCTATTTAGAAACGTCAGGATCGGCAGGGATTGCAGCAGCGTTACTAACAAAAGGGAAACTGTATAACAAATATGTTCAAAAATCAATTGATGCAATCCTGAAGCAAGTCAAAGCGGACGGGTCCATCTTGAATGTTTCAGCCGGAACCGCGGTCATGGATGACGCCGAAGGGTATAAAGGGGTTTCTTATAAAAGAGTACAGGGCTGGGGTCAAGGCTTAGTTCTTGCCTTTTTATCCTTATTATTAAAACGCACAAAAAAAGATTAGAGTAAACAGATCGAACCTGCGGAGGGGCATTCCTTCCACAGGTATTTTTACATAATCAAAAGTTAGGGGAGAAATATGTTCAATTACTCTTATGTTCTAATCGATAAAAGTACAGTTGTTTTTCCGCCAGTAAACATAACAACCCCAGTTCAATATGCCCTAGATATGATCGTCAGGGATCATAAAAGGATATTTGGTAAGCCTCCTAAATTAACCTCCTCACTTGAAGAGGCCCCTGATCTGGTCATTCGATATGCTTCAAAGGAGGATGATTGTCCCGAGTGGCCGGAAGGTTATTGTTTCCGGTTCCATCTTCAAAATGGGAAACCGGTCATGCACATCATTGGAAACGATGATCTTGGGATTATATATGGACTTCTCCATTACAGTAAGGATTATTTAGGCATTGATCCTTTTTGGTTTTGGGCTGATTTACCAATTCAACAAAAGACGGAAATAAAGATCCCTTTTAAAAATTTTAATTCGCACAAATCCAAGGTTAAGTATCGTGGCTGGTTTGTGAATGATGAGGTTTGTTTAATAGGTTGGAAGGAAGAGTATCCTCCTACAAAAGAGGTATGGTATCCCGTATTTGAAGCGCTATTACGCTGTGGCGGCAATATGGTGATCCCTGGAACAGATCTTCCAAGACATGGGATTCATGCCGAATTGGCTTCAGAGATGGGCCTATGGTTGACCCATCACCATGCGGAACCGCTGGGGGCAGAAATGTTTTTACGAGCCTATCCTGGGAAACAGCCAAACTATCAAGATAATCCAGAGCTTTTCGAGAATCTGTGGAAGGAAGCCGTTGAAAAACAAAAACATCAAAAAATCATTTGGGTCCTCTCATTCCGCGGACAAGGAGATGCACCCTTTTGGCAGTATGCCCCGGAATTTGACACACCAGAAAAACGGGGTGACATGATATCAAAGGTAGTAGCAAGGCAATATGAATTGATTCAGCAGTCTGTCGAACAGCCGGTTTGTTCTATGGCCCTATATGGTGAAATTGCAGAATTGTATAAAGAAGGGCATATCAATGTGCCAGAGGGTGTCATCTACATTTGGGCTGATAATGGATACGGGAAAATGGTCTCACGCAGACAAGGGAATGAAAACCTTAGAATCCCTTCCTTGCCGACTGCTGACGATCCAGATGAACACGGGATTTACTATCATATTACCTTTCATGATTTGCAAGCATCCAATCATTTAACAATGTTCCCATCACCGCCAGGAATGATTATTGAAGAAGTGGAAAAGGCCTTTGAAGCAGGAGCTGATTCGTATCTTTTATTGAACAGCGGAAATATTCGTCCCCATCTCTATCCTTTAGATTTAATAAGTGAATTATGGAGCAAAGGAACGGTCAATCAAGAAAAACACTTAGAGCGTTTTATAAAACGTTTGTATCAAACGGGCAACAAACAAATCGAACAGCTATATCAAAGCTATTTCAACCAATCCATCCTATATGGTGAAAATAAAGATGATAGAGCGGGAGAGGAATTTTACCATCATCCCGCTAGGAAGATTATCGGCCACTGGCTTCAGGGAAAAGTCGATATTCCTTTATCCAAACTTTTTTGGGCAACAGGTGAAATTCCTTTTGAGGAACAGGTCCTTTGGTTTAAGAACAAATGCAAAGATGGCCTCAGGGGCTGGGAGGAGTTACTACAGCAATGCCGGAACTTGAGTGCCGAAATTGGTGTAGAGGACCAGCAGCGTTTCTATGATCAGTTTACATTGCACGTTGAATTACATGTTTCTGGATGTAAAGGTTTTATAGCCTTATGTAATGCATATTTCCATTATAAAAAGCAAGAATACGCTGTTGCATTTGTTCGGGTGTCACAATCGATACGTCATTATAACGATAGTATTCTCGCATTAAAACGGGCGGAACAAGGGAAATGGGAAAATTTTTATCGTGCTGATTGGTTAACCAATGTAAAAAGTACCCAGTATTCACTCGATGCCTTACGCAAATTTATCAGAATGCGGGGAGATAGCCCTGATTTCTTCTTATGGTATAAGGATTTTTTAATGCCGGAAACAGAGAAATATATTTATTTGGAAAATACTCATCGTAATCCTTTATCCGATGATGAACTTTCTAATAGACTGGAAGAATTGTTTATTCGGAGTAATAACAAATAATTGTTTTAATTATTTTGAGAAATATAACAAAAAAGTACAAAAAAACAAGAAAGTCCAAATCTTAAAACCGTCTTAAAACGTTACTATCCAAAAAAATATAATTGAAGGATTAATACTATTTCCATTACCCTTATGGTGTCCAACGATTAAACAATTCAGGAGGATGAAATGGATGTCAGAAAATAGTAATAAACAATCCGTACATTTACGTCAAATGGAAAGCCTAAATCGTGGTCTAATCGCAGTTAAGGTTAAGAATGGTGTTTATGTGGGGTGGCGCTTGTTTGGAACCGACCCAGAAGATATTTCTTTCAATCTCTACCGCGATGGGGTGAGAGTGAACCCTTCCCCTATTACCACAAGTACAAATTACTTGGACCCAACCGGTGAAAGCAGTGCAATCTATACTGTTTGTCCCGTAATTAATGGTGTGGAACAGCCGCTTTCAGAGAAAGCAGAGGTGTGGGATACAAATTATTTGACCATTCCACTAAATAAACCCGAAGGAGGTATCTCCCCTGATGGTGTCTCCTATACGTACAATGCAAATGACGCAAGTGTGGGGGATGTAGACGGAGATGGGGAATATGAAATCATCTTAAAATGGGACCCAACGAATTCTCATGACAACGCCCATAAGGGGTATACAGGAAACGTCTACCTAGATGCTTATAAATTAAATGGTTCCCATTTATGGAGAATAGATTTAGGGAAAAACATCCGTGCCGGAGCCCATTATACGCAATTTCTCGTCTATGACCTCGATGGTGATGGGAAAGCGGAAATCGCCTGTAAAACAGCTGATGGAACGATAGATGGATTAGGAAAGGTAATTGGAGATATAGACGCCGATTATCGGAATAATGATGGCTTCATTCTGGAAGGCCCAGAGTATTTAACGATATTTGAGGGAACCACAGGAAAAGAGTTAGTAACAACAGATTATGACCCGCCAAGAGGAAGAGGTTCTGATTGGGGTGATGATGAAGGGAACCGTGTCGACCGGTTTCTTGCTTGCATTGCCTATCTTGATGGGCAAAGACCTAGTTTAGTGATGTGCCGTGGCTATTACACCAGAGCCGTTTTAGTCGCTTATAATTGGCGCGACGGTGAACTGACGAAGATATGGAAGTTTGATAGTCTTGAACCTGGCAATGAGGGTTATTCCGGCCAAGGAAATCATAGTGTAAGCGTTGCAGATGTAGATGATGATGGCAAGGATGAAATTATCTATGGCTCCTGTGTGATTGATCATAACGGAACAGGGCTCTATACCACTGGTCTAGGACATGGCGATGCCATCCATGTGGGTAATCTTATCCCTAGAAGACCAGGTTTAGAAATTTTCCAAGTCCATGAGACCCCGCAGGATAATGGCACCGAAATTCATGATGCAAAAACGGGAGAAATATTATGGGGAATTCCATCAGTTGAGGATGTTGGCAGAGGAATGGCTGCTGATATTGATCCAAGGTACGAGGGAGTCGAGGTTTGGTCTTCCACCCATTGGAAGACCGGTGGTGCAGGACTATATAGCAGCTCAGGGGAAAAGATATCGGATGTGAACCCTCAGTCTTTTAATTTTGCGATCTGGTGGGATGGAGATTTGTTAAGGGAACTTCTCGACCATGATTATGATATCGAAACTGGTATTGGAGTAGGAAAAATTGATAAATGGGACTATGAAAATGGCAGGCTAGTGAATTTACTAACTGTGGGCGGAACTAGATCAAATAACGGAACAAAGGGGAATCCTTGTTTACAGGCCGATATTCTCGGGGACTGGCGTGAGGAAGTCATTTGGCGGACTGATGATAGTACAGCACTTAGAATCTATACAACAACTGATATAACAGATCATCGAATTTACACGCTTATGCACGACCCCAATTATCGATTAGCGATTGCCTGGCAAAATGTTGCTTATAATCAGCCGCCCCATCCTGGGTTCTTTCTCGGACACAATATGGAAAAGCCGCCGGTACCAAATATTTATGAAGTAAAACCTGTACAAAAATCAAAGGTGAAAAAGTAAATAGGAGGGGTCCAAAATGGGTTCAAAAAGGCCAGTCCAAATATTTTTAGCAGGAGATTCAACAGTGGCCAACTGCCCGCCTCATGAAGCACCCATGGCGGGATGGGGGCAGGTCATTCAATCCTTTTTCACGGATGAGGTAAAAGTCCATAATCATGCAAAAGGTGGAGCTAGTACAAACAGTTTTATTGAAGAAGGACGGTTAGAAACGATCCTGGAATCGATTCAACCGGGAGATTATTTGTTTATTCAATTTGGACATAATGACCAAAAAACATACGGGACAGAAGCCTTTACAACGTATCAGTCATACCTGACAGAATATATTAATGGTGCTAGGGAAAAAGGAGCTACCCCAATCTTAATTACATCCGTAAATCGCAGACAGTTTGATGAGAAGAATAATTTAATCCACTCACTAGGAGATTATCCCCAATCAATGATTCAGTTAGCTGAAAGGCTGGAGGTAAAGCTAATCGATTTACTAACAAAGACAAGAAAGCTATATGAATCATTAGGCGTAGAAGGTTCAAAGCAATTATTTACATGGTTTGAACCCAATGCACATCCAAATTATCCGGAGGGGATAAAGGATACCACTCATTTTTGTGAACACGGAGCAAGGGAGGTGGCAAAATTAGTCATCGAGGGAATACAGGAATTACAATTACCCATCACTGATTTTATTAAAGAATAGATTGATAGATTCATTAAGCCTAAATATAAATACTGAGGTGAAGTCAATTGGGCAAAAAGTTATATCACGGGGCAGCGTATTATCCTGAGCTATGGGATGAAAATGTAATGAATGAAGACATTGAAATGATGAAACAAACGGGGATTAATGCAGTAAGAATAGGTGAGTTTGCTTGGTCCAGCATGGAGCCGAACGAAGGCCAGTTTGATTTATCTTTTTTTATGAATGTAATTACTAAACTCTATGAAAATGGAATTGAGACCATCATGTGCACACCGACTCCGACACCGCCAATCTGGTTTACGGACGGCCATCCGGAACGAATGTATGTCGAGCGGGACGGTCGAGTGATGGGACATGGCTCAAGACAGCATGCCTGCACCAACCATCCCTATTTTCGCGAAAGAGCAGCTCTGATTACCGAACATATTGCAAAAACAGTGGGAAGTCTGCCAGGTGTGATTGGCTGGCAGATTGATAATGAATTTAAATGCCATGTTAGTGAATGTATGTGCACTGCATGTAAAGAATTGTGGCATCATTGGTTAAAAGAGCGTTATGGGACAGTCGAAGAGCTAAATGAAACATGGGGTACACAAATATGGAGTGAATATTACCACAGCTTTGAACAAGTACCGCAGCCAGGGAATGCACCATTTTTACATAATTCATCATTGAGTACCATGTACCAATTATTCTCAATGGAAAAAATTGCGGAGTTCTGCGATGAGCAGGCAGCGATTATTAGAAAATATTCAGCTGCACCGATTACCCATAACAGTTCCGTTATGTTTAGTGTAGATAATGAGAGACTCTTTAAAAACCTTGACTTTGCCTCTTTTGATACCTATGCAACCATTGATAATTTCCCTGCTTATCTCATTAACAGCGATTTGTGGCGGAACTTTAAAAAAGGCAAAGATTTTTGGGTAATGGAGACCAGTACTTCCTATGCAGCATCGCTCGAAAGCTATGCAAGCCCGCATCCCAATGGATATTTAAAGGCCGAGGCAGCAGCAGCTTATGCATTAGGGGCCGAAGGATTTTCGTATTGGTTGTGGAGACAACAGCGTGCGGGCTGTGAACAGCCGCATGGTTCTGTTATAAGTGCGTGGGGAAAACCAACAGTCGGCTATGCCAATGTGCTGGAAGTTGAGAAGATGAGAAAGGAAATCGAACCGATTATCCTAGCGACTAGACCGAGTCAAGCTGAATTGGCCATCACCTATTCTGACCGGGCAAAGGCATTTTTGAAAACGGAACCACATCGTGGGTTAAATCATCGCTCTTTAGTAACAGATTTTTATGAAAAAGTATTATCCATGGGGATACACCGCGACCTTATTCCTGAAGGGGCAAGCCTTGAGGGATATAAAATATTATTGACACCGTTTATCCCTTATGTGTCAACAAAGTTTCTAGTTCGTGCGACGCAATTTGTTGAAAATGGCGGGGTCTGGATCGCAGGTCCATTAACGGGAGGAAGGACTGAGTCACATACGGTCCATACCGATCGAGCTTTGGGGGAACTTGAGAATACCGCTGGTGTGGAGGTTTTATTTACTTACCCTATGGATAACAGCGGAACCATCGGCCGTGCCTTCGATGTATCTGCACCGCTTGGAATGTGGAGTTCAGTATTCGAATACAACCAAGAAACGTCGGTTGGCTTGATTGAAGAAGGACTTTCCGAAGGAAAATCCTTTATTACCGAGCATCGTCTTGGGGCGGGCAAAATGGTCATGCTTGGTTCCATGCCACAAGGGGCGGAAGGATCCTTAATGTTACAGAAACTCGTGGATCATTATTCACGAGAAGCGAATTTATCACTTAGAACAGATGTAACAAAAGGAACCATTGTGGCTCCGAGACAAGGTGAAGGATATTCTGTTTGGTTTGTGATAAACATGGACGGTAATGGTGGAAGCGTTACCTTGCCAATAGAAGGAATTGATTTACAGACAAATCGCAAAGTTAGCCCGGGAAAACTTGAAATTGGCAAATTTGAATATAGAGTGATTCGTATGAATGATAAGGGGTGTGTTAAATGATTCGGAAAGCAACAGTCATGAAAGTGTTTGAAGGATTTCACGAAGAATACAAGAAACGCCATGATGAAATATGGCCTGAGCTGGCACAAGAATTAAAAAATCACGGAGCCCATCATTACTCAATTTTTCTTGATGAAAAAACAAATAATCTGTTTGCCTATGTTGAAATCGAAAGTGAAGAAAAATGGAATGCGATGGCACAGACCGAAGTTTGCCAGAAATGGTGGGCCTATATGAAAGATATTATGGAAACCACCCCAGATAATAGTCCAGTAGCAATTGAATTAAGGCAGGTATTTTATTTAGATTAGTAGAAACGAGGTATGGAGTATGGGAAAGGGAACAAAATGGCCATCTGAAATGAAGGAATTTCAAGATCCGATTACGGGAGCATGTATTACACAATTAACAGATTACTTGGCTCATAGTTATCATCTGTATTTTACCAATAATGGCTGGTATGATAACGGTTCTAAACTTTTAATTTGTTCGGACCGTGGTAACGGCACTAACCTTTTTAGTTTGGACCTGAAGAACGGAGAATTAACACAAATTACCGACCTAGATAAAAACGTTTCCAAGGGAATACAAGGAACCTATATCAATCCTGTCAAAAATGAAGCGTACTTTACCTATGGGAAATCGATTATCGCGATCGATCTAGATTCATTTGAAGAAAAAGTGATCTTTACGTTGCTACAAGGATATCACTTTAGTAATCTAAGCTGTACTTCTGATGGGAAGCACCTATGTTTTGGACTCTCTGAAGACTTATCCAAAACCATTAATAGTAATTTATCAGGCGGATATGTTGGTTTTGAAGAAACCGAAGCAGCACGACCGCACTGTCAAATCTGTTTACTCTCTTTTGAAACAGGAGAAACAAAAGTAATTCATGAAGAAAAACGGTGGATTGGCCATGTCAATGCTTCACCAACACAGCCGCATCTAATTACCTTCTGTCATGAAGGACCATGGGAAAAAGTGGACCATCGGATATGGGTATTGAATATTAATACCGGTGATGTCTGGAAAATAAGAGAGGGAGAACCAAACCAATATGCGGGACATGAGTATTGGCATGCGGACGGTCTGCATATTGGATACCATGGCTTCACCGAATCATTGGACCGAAAAGATGGAAAATTCCTTGGGTATGCTAAATATGATAATTCTGTTTTTGAAGAATTTGAATTTCCCTATCAAAACATGCATATCCATTCCAATGATTCCACCTACATTGTAGGGGATGGACAACAATCAAGTGCCTACCATGGTGAAAGGTATCAGGATTGTATTTTCTTATGGAAAAAAACAAATGAGGGAATGGAAGGACCGCGGATTTTATGTAAGCATCGAGGAAGCTTTCAAATACAACAAGTCCATGTCCATCCTCGGTATACTCCCGATGGAACAAAAATATTATTTACAAGTGATCGCACCGGATACGGGAATATCTATCTAGTGGACGTTCCTGATTTTGAAAACCTCCCTAAGCATATAGAAGGACAATTGATAAAAAAATAATAAAACTTGAAAAAACAGGCAAAATAAATGCCTGTTTTTTATTTTTGTTAATAGGCAAAAATGTCTTAGAAGAGAAAAAAGGGCTAAATGGGTGTACGCAAAAATTGAACGTTGAAGGAAAGTGAAAGACTGACAATAATAGGATTGTAGAACATAAAACCAGCCAGTGGGAGAGTGGGACTGTGAAATTACATTGGTTAAACAAAAGGCCGAAGAATCCTACAGGAATTTCTTGGGGAATTCCTTGGGAAAGAGGGGCATTAAAAAGGGAAGAAACCATCTGTCTCCAGAGCAGCAGCGGTAAAAAAAGTCCGTTGCAAACTTGGCCAATGGCTTTTTGGCCAGATGGGAGTGTGAAGTGGACAGGGCATGCCGCTGTACTTCGGGGTGATGAAGATATATATGAAGTGTCGCTTAGTGAACATGTAAATTCTGACAGTATCTTGCAGGTTAGGGAAAATAAACATACTATTGAAATCGATACTTGTAAACTATTATTCTCTATTAATAAACAGGGGAACAAGATTATTAATTTTGTAAAAAGAGGCACAAAAACAGTTGCGTTTGAAGGTAAGTTAAACTCGACTAAAGAGACTCGCACTAAGGAAAACGGGATTAATGTCATCCGCGAAGAACCATTTGAAGGCATTATCAACCATGTGGAAATTGAGCAAAAGGGTCCTTTAAGAGCTGTTATTAAAATGGAAGGAACCCATCAGGCAAAATCGGGAACAGGTACATTACTTCCGTTTGAATTAAGGCTTTACTTTTATGCAAACACTGAATCCGTGCGTATGGTCCATACCCTGTTCTACGATGGCGATCCCGAAAAGGATTTTATCAAAGGTGTAGGCTTAGAATTATCAGTTCCACTAGCAGGGCAAGCGTGGAATCGTAATGTCCGTTTTTTAGGAGATGAGGGGATCTATTCGGAAGCATCCCAGCTTCTACTAACGAGAAGACACAGAAATGTGGATGGCTTGTTTCAAAAACAAATAGCGGGTGAAATTGTTAGACTAACAGAAGAAAAACACGCTCAATTAGTAGACCATGCCAAACAAAATGCCATTTGGAATGATTTCAAACTTCAGCAGGATTCAGCAGACCATTATCGAATCATCAAACGGACAAAAGAGTCCTCTGCCTGGGTGGAATCCACTCACGGTACTAGAGCAAAGGGTTTGCTTTATATTGGTGGAGAGGATCATGGAATCGCTGTCGGGATAAAGAATTTTTGGCAAAAGTTCCCCTCAGCATTGGAAGTTAATGACTTAAATAAGTCCGAAGCAAAGCTGAAAGCCTGGTTTTGGTCACCAGATGCCGGGGCAATGGACCTGCGGCATTATAATAATGAAACACATGTGGTCAGTGCTTATGAGGGTTTTGATGAAATGCGTTCCACTCCGGTTGGAATTGCTAATACCAGTGATATCTTTTTACAATTTTATTCTGATTCACCTTCAAATGAAGAGTTAGTAAGTCAAATAGAAGAATGGCAAGCACCTATGTTATTAGTATGTGAACCAGAATACTACCATCATACAAAAGCATCAGGTGTATGGAGCCTAGAGGATCGAAGCACCCCAATGAAAGCCCATTTAGAAGAACAGCTTGATAGGGCCTTTGATTTTTATAAGAAGGAAATCGAACAGCGAAGATGGTATGGTTATTGGAATTATGGTGACGTCATGCATACCTACGATCCCGTCCGTCACCAATGGATGTATGATATCGGAGGCTTTGCTTGGCAAAATACCGAGCTCGTGCCAAATATTTGGCTCTGGTATTCCTTTTTACGGTCAGGACGAGAAGACGTGTTTATTATGGCAGAGGCAATGACAAGACATACCAGTGAAGTGGATTGCTACCACTTTGGTGAATATGCCGGGTTAGGTTCCCGCCATAACGTCGTCCATTGGGGCTGTGGCTGTAAAGAAGCGCGAGTTAGTATGGCGGGATTACATAAATACTATTATTTCTTAACAACTGATGAAAGAGTAAGAGATTTACTCACAGAAGTAAAAGATGCTGACCAAGCATTAGCCAATCTTGATCCTATGAGAGAATTTTATTCAACCGAACAATTCCCGACACACGCCCGTGTTGGTCCAGATTGGGCTGCCTTTTGTTCCAATTGGTTATCAGAATGGGAACGAACAGAAAATCAAACGTACAAAGAAAAAATTATGACTGGCATGAATACATTAAAAAATTTGCCGTTCCGGTTGTTATCGGGTCCGACTTTCGGATATGACCCAAAAACAAGCAATCTTCTTCATATGGGTGATGGAAATGAAGGAGGCTATCACATGGTGATTGCTTTCGGGGGTCCTCAGGCGTGGATGGAACTCGCACAGGTCCTCGGCGATTCAGAGTGGCAGGATATGTTGGCCGAATTTGGCGAATTTTACGTTCAAAGTAATGAAGAAAAATTAGCTAGAAGTAATGGGATCCTTCACAATAAATTATTTAGTCTGCCAATGCTTGCTTCTGGAATGGTTGCTTACGCTGCGGCAAGGAAAAAAGATAAAAACCTAGCCAAAAAAGCTTGGAATCTACTATTAAATGAAGAAATCAGTCAAATGGTGCTGCCAATCATAGAGGAAGAGGTCCAAAGTTGGAGGAAGATTACTGAAGTTCCAAGTATAACGACGAATACTACATCTCAATGGTGTCTAAATACGATTGTAGCTTTGGAGTTAATTGGTGAATACCTGCCAAATGATAAATCCAAGAAAGTATTAGTCCAACAAGAAAGTGTTTAAAGGTGAAAAAACCTTATTAGATCAAGGTTTTTATTAAGACAAAAAAATGTAGTTGTCTGAAAAATGAAAGCGGTTTAAATTCAATGTATAGCACGACACAATTATTGGACTACTGATCAAAATAGTATGAACGGTAATTGGAAAAGGCAAATGAGGAAAACTAATAAATTTATTATTGGGGGTACCAAAATGAAAAAAGGTAAAAAGCTTAGTAAAAAGGTAGCAATTCCAGCACTTTCAGCCATGCTGCTTTCTTCGCTTGTAGCATGCAGTAATACTGATAAGACATCGAGTGAAGCTAGTAATAATAAAGACGGTAAATTAAATATTTCGATTATGACGACAGCGTTTTCGGCTACGCCGCCTACTAGTAACAGTCCGGCCCTTAAGGCGCTTGAAAAGTATACGAAATCTAATATTACTATAAATTATGTTCTGAATTCGGTTTATTCAGATAAGTTAAATGTAACTTTAGCCTCTGGCAAGCTTCCGACGATCATGATGATTCCTGATAAAATCCCAAGTTTTGTTAGCGCTGTCCGTAATGGAGCATTTTGGGACCTAACCCCTTATTTAAAAGATTATCCAAATTTAAGTAAGGCCAATGAAGTTACCTTACAAAATAGTGAAATTGATGGGAAGGTATATGGGGTTTATCGGGCCCGCCCACTTGGAAGAAACGGAATCTATTTCCGCCAGGATTGGTTGAAAAAGTTGGGATTACAAGAGCCTAAAACAATAGACGATTTTTATAATGTTTTAAAAGGATTCACAAACAATGACCCAGATGGGGATGGTAAAAAAGATACGTACGGAATGGTTATTTCAAAATTTTCCGGTCCGTTCGATGTAATGCAAACATGGTTTGGTGCTCCAAATAAATTTGGCTTGACAGATGATGGCAAGCTTCAACCAGATTTTATGACACCAGAATATATGAATGCATTAAAATTCTTTAAGAAATTGTATGATGAAAAATTGATCAACCAGGATTTTGCGGTAATGGATTCTGGACAATGGGATGTTCCATTCCAGAAAGGACAAGCCGGAGCCATTGTTAACGTATTAGACCAAGCTCATCGTAATCAGACTGCTATGGAAAAAATTGATCCAAATTTAAAAGATGCTGTTGGTGTAATGGGAGCAGTCTCAGGACCGGAAGGACTTCATAATCTGCCAACTGCGGGTTATAGCGGCATGCTGGCAATTCCAAAATCAAGTGTAAAAACGGAAGCACAATTAAAACAAGTATTATCTTTTATTGATAAGCTGAATAATGAACCGGCTCAAACAATCGCCTATGCAGGTGTTGAGGGACGTCATTATAAGATGGAAAATAACAATATCGTTCCTCTTTTTACAGCGCAAGACCCAGAGGCTACTGAATATACAGACTTAAACCAATTCATACCAGGGATTCCTGTAAGTAATTTCAAACATCCAGAGTATACACCGCTCCAAGTAAAAGAAAATGAAATCATGAAACAGAATGAAGAAATTGTTGTTCCAAATCCTGCGGCTTCCTTGATCTCTGATGTATACGCGCAAAAAGGACAACAGTTAGACAACATCATCAATGACGCTCGTATAAAATATATTGTTGGCCAAATTGATGATAAAGGATTTAAAGATGCCATTAAATTATGGCGCACTTCTGGCGGAGACGATTATGTTGCAGAAATAAATAAATTATACAAAGAAAACAAGTAATCATTGAGTTAAAAACAGGCAGTTTTCGAACTGCCTGTTCTAGCAAATGAAATAAAAACATAGAAGGAAAGGAGAAAATCAATAATGGAAAAAATAGGTGTGCAAGTTGCTGAAACGGACATATCACAACCGGCAATCGGATCAAAAACGAAAATAAAGTCAGAGCTTTCTCCGATTCAACGAATTATTAGAGATAAATGGCTCTATATCCTGCTGCTTCCGGGGTTGATATATTTTATTGTATTTAAGTACCTTCCGATGTGGGGCATTGTGATAGCCTTCCAAGATTATTCGCCTTTTACGGGAGTGCTTGGAAGTAAATGGGTTGGATTTGATAACTTTATAGACTTCTTTAAAAATCCGGATTTCTTTCGACTATTAAAAAATACGGCGATCTTTGCAGTGTTAAACTTGGTATTTTTCTTTCCGGCACCGATTATTTTATCAATCCTGTTGAATGAATTACGGGTTGATTCGTATAAGAGAGTTATGCAAACGTTTATTTATGTACCTCACTTTATGTCATGGGTAATCATTGCGAGTATAACGTATATCTTTTTTACGACAAGCGGTGGCATTGTAAATGAAATTGTCTCCCATATTTACGGGAAACCGATTGATTTTCTATCATCACCTAGTTGGTTCCGCCCATTAATGATGCTGCAAATTATTTGGAAAGAGACGGGCTGGGGAACGGTTATCTTCTTAGCTGCACTTACATCTGTTGATAAAGAACAGTATGAAGCGGCAATTGTTGACGGTGCAGGAAGATTTAGACGATTATGGCATGTCACTCTGCCTGCCATTAGAAGTACCATCATCGTTATGCTTATCCTGCAACTTGGCCGTTTTCTGGACACTGGCTTCCAACAAATTTATTTGATGTCCAATTCATTAAACCGTGGGGTTGCTGATGTATTTGATACGTATGTTTATTTTGTTGGGATTACACAGGGGGCGTATAGCTATAGTACGGCTGTTGGGCTCTTTAAGTCTGTTATTGGAATCATTCTTGTTTTAGGCTCAAACAAATTAGCCAAGAAAATGGGAGAGGAAGGAATCTTTTAATGTTCAATGTTCAAGGAGGTGCAGAATATGGCAAATCTTAAAATGCATAATACACGTGGCGGGCGCATATTTGATGGCTTTAACGTTGTTATTTTAGCCATCATCGGGATTATTATGATTCTGCCATTTCTTTATATAATCGCAGGATCGTTTGCTACAGAGGCTGAGTTAACGAGGAGAAACTTTTTTATCTGGCCGGAAACGTTTACGCTGAGTGCCTATAAATATATTTTCTCAACTGCAACATTCTCGCGCAGCATTCTAGTGTCGATAGGTGTGACCTTAGTTGGTACACTGGTTTGTCTATTCTTTACATTTACCATGGCTTACCCCTTATCGAGAAAGAAATTATTCGGACGCAACTTATTTATGAATATGATTGTTTTTTCGATGTTATTCAGCGGGGGAATGATCCCAACGTATATTGTAGTAAAATCACTGGGATTGTTAGATTCCTATTGGTCATTAATCTTACCAGGTGCAATCAATCCATTTAATTTAATCATTGTCAAAACTTTCTTTCAAGGTATTCCTAATGAATTGGAAGAAGCAGCGAAGATTGATGGTTGTACAGAAATGGGGATTTTTTGGAGAATTATCTTACCATTGTCGAAACCAGTCCTTGCTACATTTGCTTTGTTTTACGCTGTCGGGATTTGGAACGATTTCTTTCATGCCCTATTGTATATTAGTGACAACACCAAGTGGCCAGTCCAAGTACTGCTCCAACAAATTATTATTCTTTCGCAAGGAAATCTTACTGATGCCGCTTCTCAAGGAGCAGCTTATGTTGAGCCTCCTGCACAATCATTAAAATTAGCAGTTGTGGTTGTAGCTACTTTGCCAATATTAATTGTTTATCCATTCCTGCAAAAACACTTTGCTAAGGGGATGCTATTGGGGTCAGTCAAAGGATAATGTTAAACATTTTAATCTTAAGAGTGCAGGCGGTGAGATGACTGATAATCACCGTCTTTTTTTCCGACTTTATATACAGAAAGAATAAAAGCACTAATCTGGGAGATTACCAAAATGTAGAACTGTCTGTAGTATATTATCAAAAATTGAAGGTGAGCAAATGAACAATTTAACTCAACTAAAACATGATTTTAATAATCCCTCTGCAGAATATTCCATTTTTCCATTTTGGTTTTTAAATGGAAATCTTAACAAAGAGGAGATTTCTAGACAACTGAGAGATTTTAAAGCAAAAGGGGTTTTGGGCGTTGTTGCCCATCCACGTATTGGTATTCCAGCGGATATTGAATATTTAGGCCCGAAATTTATGGATCTAATTCGATTTATTATGGAAGAAGCTACAGAATTAGGCATGAAAGTGATTATTTATGATGAAGGTATGTATCCATCAGGATCCGCCCATGGTAAGGTGGTCGAAAACAATCCGGAATATGCCGCCCGTGGACTGCGAATGTCGATGCATTCGGTATACGGTTTTACACAAATTGAAGAAAGATTGGAAGAATACGAGGAGATTATCCTTGCGGTTGCTGCAAAGGTTACATGGGAATTGAAAATTGATCCTCTCTCCTGTATTTCATTAGAGGTTGAAAACAATAAAGTTTCATTTGAATCGAAAGATAGGGGAAATTGGTCCATTGTTTTGCTTATTTCTACTTTTTCAAAAGGAACCATTCGCGGTCTCCATTTTGGGGAAGACGATGGCGAGCCTGGAGCACCGCCAGCAGGAGATTTGTTAAATCCGGAGGCAATGCAAAAGTTTATCCGTGTAACCCATGAGGTCTATTATGAACATTTTAAAGAATACTTCGGAAATACCATAACAGCGCTTTTTACAGATGAACCGAGTGTTGTCGGGCGTTGTGTTGACACGGAAAAAATCAAGCCATGGACTACTGGCTTTATGGAATATTATAAGAACCATGGAAATGATCCCACGGACTTGCTATCACTATGGTTTGACGTCGGCAGTGACACAAATGTCAAAAGGAGAAAATTTAAAAAAACAGTTAATAACCGCCTCCAAGAAACGTATTACCGCCCCATCTACGAGTGGTGTGAAAGTCATGGTATTCAACTGACAGGGCATCCGGAAACAAGCGATGATATTGGATTTTTAAAATATTTTCAGTTGCCTGGCCAGGATCTGGTGTGGAGATGGGTAGGCCCGGAAGAAGATAAGGGAGTTACAGGGCGTGATAGTACGCTGGGGAAATGTTCCTCTGATGCGGCAAGGCATCGCGGATTGCCTCGTAACGCCAATGAATGTTTTGGCTGCTGCGGACCAGATGGACATCAATGGCAATTTTCAGTAGCTGATATGAAATGGTTTGTCGATTGGCTTTTCGTCAGGGGGGTTAATAAACTTTATCCCCATGCATTTTATTATTCCATTGAAGGAGAAAGATTAAATGAGCGTGCACCGGACAACGGCCCCCATAACTCGTGGTGGAAATATTATAAATTGATCGCTGATTATGAAAAACGGATGTCCTGGCTGCTGAGTGATTGTTCAAACGTTACGGATATTGCCATTTTATGTGAAGAGGATCATATTCCCTGGAAAATTGCTGAGCCGTTATATACGAACCAAATCGAATTTAATTACCTGGAAGAGGATCTGTTTCTACACGATTGTATAATCGAAGAAGGGAAAGTGAAAATTCAAAAACAGAATTATCGTGTAATCATGATTGAAAATCTTGAACAACTCGTTTCCAATGAGCTCGTCGATAAACTCAATCTATTTCTTGAAAACGGAGGTACAGTGATAGTTAATAATCCCGAAAAGAAAAATCTCCCCTTAAAAGGCAATATCGTCCACATTTACAACTATAACAGCGTAATAGAGGCGATCGATCATGTAGAATCCCGGGATGTTTATGTAATACCGCTTAATCCGGGGCTACGGGTGACACATATCGTCAAAGAAGGCATTGATTTCTATCTATTGGTAAATGAAGGCGATCATTCCATTGAGGGAGAATTTGCTCTTAAATGTAAAGGTGCTCTAGAAAAGTGGGATGCATGGAACTCTGTTATAGAACCAATTGAAATTAATAAAGTGGGTCATGAGTATACAAAATTTAATCTTTCACTAAAACACCGGGAATCCTTAATTATTTCCGTAAATCGGAATGAATCACCAACTTTTGAAAATCCAAGCAAAAAATCACAACAAGTTATCGATATTAATGTAAACAGTTGGACGATCACAAATCCATTTCGCGATAACGAACCAATCGAAAAATTGGTTCCATTGACTGAGTTTGACGATATGAAATATTTTTCCGGTGAATCTATTTATCAAGCGATAGTTACACTAGATTCCATAGATCGTTATAAAAAGGCTGAGTTAGACTTAGGAGAAGTTTGCGAGCTTGCTGAAGTTATCGTCAATGGAAAAAGAGCAGGTGCCAAGCTCTGGAGTCCATATCTATTTGATATAACACCAAATTTGGACACAGATACCTTGAATATAGAAGTAATAGTTACTAACAGTAAGGCAAACGAATATGCCAAGGAATCGGTAAAGTCCGGACTGATTGGCCCTGTAACCTTAAAGCTTTATCAATAATATGGGGAGTAATGCAAAAAAGTATGGTTGTAGGAAAAGTAGTAGAAATTTATATTTTAAGGTAAGTAATTATAAAAAATCATCTTTAAGGGAGGGCGAGCTTAGTGATATTTAAACAATTTGATAAAGGAGAATGCCTCTACGCTAATCCTCTTGCAGTTCAAGAAAATATAGCGGATTGGAAATTAGAGGGAAGAGGAAAGATAAGCTTTGAAAATAACCGCTTGCACTTAGAAAATGAACTAGATCCAGTTATTTATGGGGACCGAGCACACTGGGTTTATTGGTGTCCAGTGGATTTTCCAGACAAAATTATGATCAAATGGGACTTTTACCCTATTAGGGAACCTGGTCTCTGTATGTTCTTTTTCGGGGCGGCAGGAAGAAATGGAGAAGACCTCTTTGATCCAACATTGCCGGTTAGGAAGGGTCAGTATCCGGAGTACCATTCAGGTGCTATTAATGCACTGCACTTGTCATATTTCAGGCATAAGTACGCAGATGAGCGTGCGTTTCGCACCTGTAATTTACGGAAAAGTTATGGATTCCACCTGACCGCCATTGGTGCTGACCCACTTCCACCCGTAGAGGATGCCCTATCACCCTATCATATGAAATTAGTAAAGTATGAAGAGATTGTTCAGTTTTCCATTAATGAATTGGTTGTACTTGAATGGGAAGATGACGGACAAACATACGGTCCTATATATGGAGGCGGAAAAATAGGTTTCAGGCAGATGGCGCCAATGAAAGCAGCTTATGCTAATTTAGTTATTCACCAGGCAATATTAAATTAGATTACAGTTATTAGAGACATAGGAGGGATGGAGCATGCAGATGAAAGGGGCAATCGGGGGATTTTACAAACTTTGTGATTGGATCATGAAGCTTGCCATTATTAATCTCTTATGGATGGTTTTTTCCATTTTTGGTTTAGTTGTTTTTGGGTTTTTTCCTGCAACGGTCGCAATGTTTGTCGTTATCAGAAAAATGCTAATGGGTGACTTTGATATACCCGTATTTAAAACTTTCCTGGATTCTTTTAAAAAAGACTTTTTTAAAAGTAATCTGCTGGGTCTTATATTGTTCATACTAGGGTACTTCTTATATGTCGATATTCATTTAATAAGAACCACGGGAGGTTTGCTTACTTTAATCTATTATCCTGCACTAATTATCTGTCTAGGGTTTGTATTAACTGTATGTTATGCCTTTCCTACTTTTGTCCATTATGATTTGAAAGTACATCAGGTTTTAAAAAGTTCTTTTATTATCATGTTACTGAATCCGCTTTCTACAATTTTACTAGGGATCGGGGGGAGTGCGGTCTATCTTTTAATGTCGACAGTACCTGGACTAATCCCATTATTTTGCGGCAGCACGCTAGCAGTTGTTCTTATGTGGTCTTCTTTCTTTGCCTTTTCAAGAATCGAGAGAGCCGAACGGGCTGCTTCAGGGGCTAGGGAGGCAGCACCGATCAAAAGGAATATATAAAGGTTTACTTATGGTTATACCTAAATTCATGGAAAGTCAAAGAGCCCTTTAATAAAAGAAAGATTAAACTCGGTATGCATGTTGCTGCCGAGTTTTTTTTGAAAATATAAAATTTTGAAATTTAAGCGCCTTCATTTTTTTGATAAGTTATGCAATAATAGAACTTATACTATCATGGTTATACTTATGTTTGGAGTGTTCTTAATGCCATTTAAAAACATTGATATAAATAAAGTAAAACGTCCCCGTTGGAAAGGAAACTTTCATCGCAATAGCTTTGTTCTTATTTTGCTTATTGCTAGCATTCCGGGACTGATCACTGGTCTAGGTATCTATTGGTTTGGTGTCGGAAAAGTAGAAGATGAGCTTAGTGCATCCAATGACAGCCAAATCATTCAACGGGCAAAAAATATGGATGAACAATTTCAATATATAGAGGAATATACAACCCATTGGGTGTTTGAACCTAGATTTGGGGAATCTTTAAAAGATATTGATTTTGTTAAGCAGTTTCATGAAACCTACGATATAACCAAAACGTTATCCTTATTGCAGGGAAGCCATAATTTGATAAGTGATGACGAATTGTTTTTAAATTTGGATAAACCAATCTTATTTAAGCCTCAATACAATATATTAGATGAAAAACAGAAAGTTTTTTATAATAGCTTACTTTCAAAAGGAATGGAACATCATTGGGTAGAGTATTCCCAAAGTAAAGGGAGGAAATCACCAACTCTGGCTTTTGTCAGTCCGATTCCAATAACCACTAAAGACCCATTTGGCGCTTTAATTGTAACAATTGATCATAATAAAGCACTTCAACTATTAAAGACATTAACCCCTTACGAAAATGGCGCAACTATCCTATTAAATGAAGAAAATAAGGTAATACTATCCTCGAACAGTACTAATCAATCTAATTTTATAAATGCCTTAATAGAAGAAATTGGTAAACACAAGCAAAACAGTGGGTCTTTTCCATTTGAGTTTAATCATATAATGTATTCAATTTCATTTGGTCATTTTACTAGAATTAATTCTAATTGGACTTATGTTTCTGCAGCGCCAATGACATCAATTACAGCACCAATTGTTTTTGTGTCAAGGTTAATTATTATTATCAGTGCATCCGCTCTTATTTTAGCGATTATTTTGTCATGGTTCACTTCAAGAAAGATATATGCACCTGTCCGAAAATTAGTCGGAAATTTAGTTGGCAATGAAACAGAAAGATGGAATCATGTCGGTAAAGATGAATTTTCTATTATCGAACAGCGGTGGAATGAAATGTCTCAAAAAAGTAATTTGTTGCAAAATCGACTTACTGAACAACTAACAGAACTAAAAAATAGTTTTATCTATCAATTAGTCCAAGGGTATTTTTTTCAGTATCATGAAGATGATTTACGTCAGCGAATGGAGACATACGGGTGGAATTTAAAAAACCGATCTTTTATTGCTTTGGATCTTCAACTCACTGGATTGACCGATTCCAAGGAAATTTTCTCCACCAATGATGATGGGTTAGTTACATTCATGGCGACAAATATTATGGAAGATTTTGCAAAGGAAATGTTTGAACAATTTAATGTTATTAACTTTTCAGATTTATCTGCAGGGATGTTAGTTATTTATCGTCCTGATCATTCGGCCCGAGAAAAATTGCATCGGTTTGCAAAGAATGTAACAGAGGCTGTGAATAGGATTATAAAATTACAGGTAACGATTACAATAAGCGAAAAAACTGAAAGTGTAAAGAAAATACCTTATATTTTTGAAGAAGTAAGGACGGGCAAGCGGTTCAGAACTTTTGAAAACATTAACCAGGTTATTGATTTAGAGGAGTACAAAAATAGCAGAAACGATATTGAGTTCCATTATCCATTTGCAACAGAAAAAGAAATTATTCAAGCTATCCGTATGGGACAACTTGATGAAATTGAAGTGTTGATTAAAAAATTCACCCAGGAATTAACATGTAAAGAAATTAGTGAAATCTATATACAACAGGCTGTCATTCAACTATATAGCAGTATTCAGCATGAGATATTACATTCAGGGATCCATCCGAATGACTTATTTGAAGGAAAAAATATGTTTGAGGAACTCTCTCAAATACGTGATGTTGATAGAATTAATCTATGGTTTATAAATGATGTAATCAGTCCATATATTCAGAAACTAGAAGGTCGTATGAATATAGAATTAAAGAGAATAATAGAAAAGGTAGTTACAAAAATACATGAGAATTACATGAACGATATTTCTTTAGAAAGTTGTGCGGATGAAGTGAGTACAAATCCTTATTCTCTTAGTAAAGCATTTAAACAAATTGTTGGGATCAATTTTATTGATTATCTAACCCAACAAAGGATTGAGAAGGCAAAGGAACTATTGATCCACTCAGATATGAAAATCAATGACATTGCTGAGGGAGTAGGTTACAGGCATAGTTATTTTAATCGGATATTTAAAAAACAAATAGGAATTCCACCTAGTCAATTCAGAAAGCTTAACCAAGACACAAATAAATTAATAGTAAAAAATGATGATTAATTTACGTTAATCATCATTTTTTTTTTGAATAGAAAAAAGCCTCCATTGAAAGCTGGATCTAACAATGGAGGTACAGTTCAACTCATTCTCATTTTATTCATTCGAAGCATGACCATTCCAAGCTTTGATTAACTGGCTGGCATCCGAAATTAATTTTGTTTTGAGAGCTTCGTTCACCTTAGTTTCTCCACTAAGCTGATTAACAAAAACTCCCATTAGTTTTGCAGCCTGTTCAGGTCTGTTGATGTCCAATTGATGCTGTGCTTGATCTAAATTATTTTTTAATACCGAAAACGCTGGGTCATTTAGCTCAAGCCCTACCGTATGTTTCATCGCTTGCAGATTGGCTGTATAGTCGGCACCCGGTGCTTTTAAATTACCCGCTAGGACAGAATCTTTTCTATCTTCGCCGAGGTAGAAGCCGAGATGAGGAGGCTGATTATAGCCGCTGTTTTGGAAGCCAATCCCGTTTCGATATAAAGGATCCTGCATGAGCGTATAGATTCTGTATGGTGTAGAAATCGTTGTGCTAAAAATTCTAAGTTCGGAATCGTCGGTTGTCGGCAGAAGAACTTCTTCACGCCAGTCACCCAGAATATCAGCTTGCAGTGTTGGCGTAGCCTTTGTTCCATTATTACTGTGAACGTCTGCAAATTTCTTTAGAAGATCGACTTTACCTGTTATTTCATTGTATTTTGTGATGGAGGTATCATCCAGTAATTCCTGCAATAGATCGCCATCCCAATACAGTGCGAAATTAGTCGAAAGTCCAGTAGGTTTTTTCGGTAATTCCACATTACCTTGGACATTATAAACGCCTCCGCCCGTTTCAGGAGTGGTACCGGCGGCTCCCCAGAATTCATAACCAGGGCTTGAGGTAATGTTAGCCGCTAACCCACGTCCTGCGTCCGTGTAGGCGTAATAAGACATTAATGTTTCCCCTGTTGCAGCATCATGCAGCTCCTCAGAAGCAACAGCTGGAATTTCATGTACTTCCATGGCACTAAGTCCTTCGCGGGCAGGATCAAAAGCACCTAAATGTTGGGCATCACCATGGGAGCCCTGTTCACGTCCCATCTCGCCATCCATAGCATAAAGAATGCTGCCATCTTGATCGAGTGTTAATGAACCGGCAACAATTTCATCACAGCCATCATTATCGACGTCGCCAACTGATAGATTGTGGAAGCCTAAGGCACCACCTTTGCCTGCTTTGTCAGAATCAAAGGTCCATTCTTGTTTAAGTTTGCCATTCTCAAGAGTATAGGCTGAAAAAGTTGTACGTGCATAATAGCCTCTTCCAAAGATCGCACTTGGATGTTTACCATCCAAGTATGCCAATCCTGATAGGAATCGGTCAGAACGGTTATACCATGAGTCACCCCAAGAAAGGCCGCCTTCTCCCACTGGGAATGCATAATCAATGGTATCAATGACTTTTCCGGTTTCCCCATTGAAAACGGACATATATTCAGGTCCTCCAATGATATGGCCATTCGTGCCAACATATTTTCCATCATCAGCCGGGTTGCCAATTTCACTGATTACCTTGCTCTTGTCGAACTTTCCGTTTGTCGCTCCGTATGTTTTTGTACCGTCAGCCGTTTTAATCATGAATTCATCTTTGCCGTCACCATCGAAATCGGAGATGACAAATTGATTGTAGTGGGCACCGGAAGTAAGGTTATGTCCCATATCCATCCGCCAAAGAAGAGTCCCATCCAATTTATACGCATCAAAAATGGTTGGGCCTGTGTAACCAGTAAAAGAACTGTCGATCGCGTTGGATGGGTACCATTTTACAATAACCTCATACTTGCCATCACCGTCTATATCGCCTACACCTGAATCATTCACCGAATAGGTATAAGACTCTCCGGTAGGAGTTGTCCCGCCTTCAGGCTTTTGCATTGGGATCGATAAATAATCCTTATCGGTTGCTTTTACGTCATTTTTCTCTGTCGATTTGCCATTTATAAGCGTTTCAACCGTGTAAATATAACCTGGGGCACCTTCAGAATCCTTATAGTTTGTAACCTTTAACGGTTGCTTATTTAATTTTTCTCCATTACGGTAGATATTGAATTTTACATCTTTATTATATTCATCGGCAAGCAAACGCCAGCTAACGAAATTACCTGCATCTGATTTAAGAGCAATTAAACCCCTGTCAAGAAACTCCGTCTGTCTGTCGGATTCCGAAGGAGTCAGACGATTATAGACATAGATTTTTGCAGATTTATTAAAGGTGTTGTCGATCCCGTCTGTTTCAGCAAGGGTCCCTTTAAACTCATAGACTCCTGGTTTACTAGGATCCCAAGCTTTATCACCAACGTTTTCCCACTTGCTTACTACCACTTCTTTTTTACTATTATCTGCAAGCGTTACTCCAACTGTATTAGGAAGACCGATGGAAGAGATGTCCGTTTTCGTTTGATTCACATAAACGCGGTGATATGGTAATTTATCTACCAAATAAAGTGTGTTATCTGGAACAGATACATTGGAGACCTCGAAATTATCAAGGAACGTATCCCATGTTTCATTATTGCCGGCTGTACGAACCCCGACCAATTTAATAGCTGCGATCGAACCATCAAAGGATGAGCCCTCTAATGAAAAGGTATGGTCTTCAAGAGGATTACCTTGTTGATCTGCAATATTGGTTGTGACGGAGTTGTTTTTTATATCAAAATGAATGTCAAATTGATACCATGCTTCCGTATTTGAAATACTTGATACTACTGTAGGTTGACCTTTTGCAAAATAGCTCAATTTAGAATTATGGGTATCGTTTATTGTAAAGACGATATTACCGGAACTGTCAATAAGTCTAAACTCGCCGCCATTTTCATCGGGATTAGTGCCTTTATCATTAATCTTGCCTGGATACCAGTCAAATTTCACACGGATATCGCTTCCTTTAACCGCCGTGGCAAAATTCTTTGTCGCAACACGGCCTCCTTTTTGATCAACGATGCTGTATTCAAGCTTTGGTGTAGTATTTCCACCTACATTATTATTGTTTATGGATACGGTAGCACCCGTTGTGGAAAATCCCCATAGATCATTATTGTCAAAATTCGTACTGGATAACACGTTATAAGGACTAGATGCAGTTTCTGCTACTGCATATGGCAGGCTTGAAAAAACAAGACCTACGGTCGCAGCAATCGAAACGATTCGCTGTTTCTTTTTATTTTTTCCCACTTTTCATTTCACTCCTCTGTTTTTTGCACCATGGATTTTAGTTTTTCATGCTGAAAGTATTCCCTTGAAAAAAATTGAATTTTCCTGTTTTTACTTTTACATGGGACACGTTCACTCTGATGCATTGGTCAAGCATGTATGTACCTTTTTTAAACCTCATTTGACCGTTACAAAATTCCCCCTTATAGAAAAGCATAAACATGGCTCCAGTTGTTCCTTCGGATAAGTTCTCAAATAGAAGTAAGACACTACTTTTTCGGAATAGCACCCGTGTGAGCGTTTACAATTTTGTGTGAAAAAATGTAAAATGCTCTCTTCTATTTTGAACGTCCTTTAAAACAAGGAATCCATTTTTAGATTATAGTAACTTCCTTTTGACAACCCGTATATCATACATTTTTGCATAACAAAAAATAAGCATTTTGGATTAAGACTATTTCAGTGAAAACAATTTTTGTCCTTAATCGGCAAAAATGTATTAATTGGTTATGAAAGCTAATTAAAAAAGTTTCATTGTTGGAAACGCCTTCATTGATTAAAGTAGAAAGTATTGCAGCTGCTGGTGATCGGCATTTAGCAGAGTTTATGCCTAATACTTGGTATCTAAAGAGTCCTAAAAGGGTGAGGGAATGGAAATTCGGCTTGACTCCGGTAGATTGGCGGATAGAAAGAGGTAGGGCGCTATATGAAAAGGGCAAGCGTTTTAAATCAAAAATAAAAATGAAAAGGTGAGTAGAATGCCAAAAGTAATCATGACATTTCCCAAAGGAAAACATAAAGTGATAACAATGAGCTATGACGATGGCAGGACGGCTGACAGAAAGCTGGTGGAGATTTTCAACCGGTATGGAATTAAAGGCACTTTTCATATTAATTCTGGTTTATTAGGGACTGGCGATCGTATTCCTGGTGAGGAGATTGCACAGCTTTATGCGGGACATGAAATATCGACTCATACTCTTACGCATCCGACTATTGCCAGGTCACCAAAAGAGCAAATTGTTGAGGAAATAATAGAAGATCGAAAAAACTTGGAGAAAATAGCCGGTTACACCGTAAGAGGCTTATCTTACCCCAATGGCTCCTATAACCAACTAGTAAAAGAAATGCTTCCCTATTTAGGGATTGAATACGCAAGGACGGTCAATAGTACAGGCAACTACTCTATGCCTGATGATTTTTTAGAATGGAATCCAACCTGTCATCATAAAAGAGATTTGCTTAGGCTTGCAGAGGAATTTGTAAATCTCCATAAAAACCAATATTTATATATGATGTATGTTTGGGGTCATAGCTATGAGTTTGAGGAAGATCAAAATTGGGATTTAATAGAGGATTTTTGCAGAAATATAGGGAACAGAAGTGATATTTGGTATGCGACCATTATTGAAATTGTCGACTATATCAAGGCATTTCAAAACCTAAAGTTTTCTGCTGATAGCCATTTTGTTTTTAATCCAGCTGCCATTTCAGTTTGGCTAAGTGTAGACAATGAAATTGTTGAAGTAAAAGGGGGAAAACAAGTTCATTTAGTAGAAGACTAACTGGGCTGTTATATAACCTAGAAGTTGGAGTATAGTTAGTGGAAATTACATAAAGAGCGATTTAATCCATATCAGTGCAGTTACTGATATGGTTTTTTTATAGTTTTTAATTTACTAGTAACCAACTAAATTTCTAGTGAATCGGTGGTTTAAAAAAATTGTAGATTGATATACAATAAAGAAGTATGATTACGTTTACAGTGCACTGAAGATTTAGAATATTCATATTAATTAATTGGGGAAAACTCTAATGGAGAAAGCTTTTGATTTATTGAAAAGAAAATATGCAAATCTCAAAATTAAATATAAACTGTTTATTTTAGTTTCATGGATTATGATTATTTCGTTTTTATTTACCTTTTTTGGATTACAATACGCCTTTCATATTTACGATGAACAAATCTACAGTAAATCTTCGCAAGTGTTGAGTACCTCCTCCAATATCATTGAAAATGAATTGCAAAAAATCGAAGATGTTTCTTACGATATTTTGACCGACCCTCAAATTCAACAGTACTTAGCTGCAACCGATGACGAGAGGACAGAGTACGAGAAATACCGGATTCATTCCAATATGGTTGATAAATTATTAAGCTATGTTAACAACGAGAAACACATTCAATCCGTTATTCTTGTAGATACAAGCGGGGAAGAGTACGCTGCTGGTCCTAGGTCATTTAAATTACCATCTGATTTAAAAAAGACAATTATGCGAGAAGCAATAGTAGCGGATGGGAAAAATGTCTGGCTAAATCCCAAAGGAAACGATTTTACTATTGTCACGGCCCGAGAAATAAGACAATATAAGAATTTGAGTTTTGAACCGCTAGGTACATTAATCATTAATATGAATATGGACAAACTTGTCAGCAGTCTATTCGAGGGATCTAGTAAAATAGATGGCGAATTTTTAATTACGAATGGCCATGAACTTATTTATCCAAAAGAATCATCTAGTGCTTTGAAAAAAATAGCTCTGTCTATAAATGAGAAACCAGGTTATCAAATAAAAGCGATTGGAGGCAAAAATTATTTCCTCGTTCACCTAAACTCCCAGTACTTTGATTGGAGCTATGTGAATGCTATTCCATTTAATCAAATCTTTAAAAATATAGGTATGATAAAAACAATACTAATCTTCCTGTTTATTTTAATGTTTTTTATTGTCACGATCCTTGGAATCAGGTTCGTCAGAAATATAACCATCCCACTAGAAAATTTAGTAGAAGGTATGCAGTATGTACAAAACGGTGATTTTAAAGAAGCACAAAAGGGATTTTTAGAGTCTTCTGATCTCTCCAATGATGAGGTAGGCATGCTGCACAAAAACTTTCAAACCATGACACAACAAATCGATGAATTGGTAAATGAAAACCTCTCCAAGCAGCTTACGATTAAAGAAACTGAGTTTAAAGCCTTACAAGCCCAGATTAATCCTCACTTCTTATACAACACTTTGGAGTCAATCAACTGGCTCGCTAAAATGAATGACCAAGACCAAATATCCAAAATGGTTGAAGCACTTGGTTTTCTGCTGCGAAATTCTATCAGTCTGAAGAAACGGCTCATCCCGATTGAAGATGAGTTAAACATTGTTAAGAATTATATTGTCATTCAAAAATATAGATTTGAAGAAAGATTGGATTTCAATATGCAGGTTGACCCAAATCTATATGATGTTTATATTCCTAAACTTATACTGCAGCCTTTAGTGGAAAATGCTATCCATTATGCGCTGGAGAATATGGTAGATGTATGTAAAATAAGAATATATTCGATCGTAAATAAGGAAAATTTTCAGCTAATCGTAGAAGATAATGGTCCTGGAATGGAGCCGGCTTTTTTGGAAAAGTTAAGGAACGGTGAAGTAAAGACAAGAGGGCAAGGTATTGGCTTAGCCAATATTATTGATCGGATTCAACTTTCATTTGGCAGCGAATACGGAGTGGAAATTGACAGTGAGCCAAATAAGGGAGCTAAAATCATTCTAATTCTGCCATATGACAGGGGGGAAGAACATGTACAAAGTATTGTTAGTTGACGATGAAAGAATCATAACTGACGGGATGTCAAAAGTGATTAAATGGGAGTCAATCGGGACTCGTTTAATTGGGACGGCAAAAAACGGATTAGAGGCCTTTGAAAAAATCACACAAAATAAACCAGATATTGTGATTAGTGATATAAAAATGCCGGGAATGAATGGACTTGAATTGGTGGCAAAAGTTCATGAACATGATCCTGACATTCGGTTTATCTTGTTATCTGGCTTCAGTGAATTTGATTATGCAAAGCAGGCTATGGTGTATGGGGTAAAGCACTACCTGCTTAAACCGTGTAATGAGAATACCATTATAGAAGCGTTAGATGAATTAAGTCAAGAGTTAGATTTAGAGAAAGAGCGTAAACAATTTGTTAAAAATATGAAAGAAACGCTGGAAAATGTCCTTCCCTATGCAAAGGAACAATGGTTGAAGGAACATATCACAAATAGGTATGAAAATAACAACTATACATACTATCAAAAACTTCTTCAGTTAGATGTGGAGATACCCGATGTTCGTCTGATTTTATTCCAAATCGAAGGCCACTTTCAATTTGAGCAATTGTTTGCGTTAAAGAATATTGCGGAGCAGATTTTTAAACAATATTCCCTAAGTTGTTCGGTGGGAGAATTAATTTTAATCCTTGTAAAAGATGAGATTGAAGGTAAACGGTTACACGCCAAAATAGAACAGATTAGAAAAACCTTTTTTCAATATTATCAACTAGATTGCACGATTGCAATAAGTGATTCTGGAAAAACTAGCCATGCCAATAAGTTATATAGGGAAGCGCTAGATTGCTTAAATCATCGATTTTATTTAGGTGAAGGCAGCATAATAACCAAAGAAGACATTGATCATCAAAATGAAAAGTACCGAGGCGAATTTTATTATGATGATCAGAAATTCTGCAGACTAGTCAAAACGGGCTGCTGGGATGAGGTTGAGGAAGAGATGACGGTCTTTTTCAATTATTTAACTAATTTAAGATTCGATATAAATTCAACCAAATCATATGTAATTCAACTATTTAATAATATGATTCGTTTATTAGACTCCAATCGAATTAACTCATTCTTAACCAAACTGCCCATCTTATTGGAATTGGATACCATTCAAAGTATGAAATCCTTTTTCAAAGAAATAGCTAAGGAAATAACAAATGACTTTTTTCAACAAAATAAAAATAAGCACTCCGCGATCATTCGAAAAGTCCTTGAAGTTATTGACAACCATATAGCAGACCCCCAACTTAGCTTGCAATGGGTTGCAAATGAGATGTTGTACATGAATGCAGATTACCTTGGAAAGCTGTTTAAAAAAGAAACGGGTGAGAAATTCTCTAATTATCTCACTCGGGTTCGAATTGATAAGGCAATTTGTATGATTGAAAAGGAAAGTGATGTAAAAATCTTTGAGTTAGCTGAAAAAATTGGTTTTGGGGAAAACGCACAATATTTTAGTCAGGTTTTCAAAAAGCAAACAGGTTTTACGCCATCAGAATACAAAAGAGAATCTGTCCAAGGTATGTAAAATGAGACAAAAGGGGAATAAACTGATGAAAAAACTATTAATCTCCATTTTACCCCTAATAGTAATGTTGGCCTTCACCGGTTGTTCAAAAAGCAGCAGTGCCATTTCTTCCAAGAATAGTGAAGAGAAAATCACACTGAGAATTGCCTGGTGGGGAGAACAGCCTAGACACGATTATACACTGAAGGTTATAAAATTGTTTGAAGATAGGAATCCAGACATCCATATTGAATTTGAATTTTCCAATTGGGACGATTATTGGAAGCGATTGGCTCCCATGGCAGCCGCAAACCAGTTGCCAGACATTATTCAAATGGATCTTCTCTATTTAAAAGCTTATAGCAAGAATAATTTTCTAGTAGATTTAACGCCCTACATCGAAAATAACACCATTAATACCAAATACATTGACGAAAAGGTCCTATCAGGAGGGAAAGTGGGGGACCAGTTATACGGTTTTCCCTTAGGATTAAATGCCCCGGCTGTTATCATGGATACCAACTTAGTAGTCTCTACCACAAATCAGCCTCCTAAGCAGAATTGGACATGGGATGATTTTGAAAAGATAGCACTGGAGGTCCATCGGCAAAAAAATATATATGGAACCAATGGGATGAAACCGCCCGAGGTATTTTTCCCATACTTTCTACGAACGAATGGAAAAAATTTATACAATCAAGAGGGTACAGCCTTAGGATATGATGATGACCAATTATTTGTTAACTATTTTAATAGGCAATTAAGATTATTAGATAGGGGCGCATTCCCAAGGGTAGATGTGACGGAACAGATTAAAGGGATAGAGGACGAACTCCTTGTAAACAAACAATCTCCGATGACTTGGGCCTATTCAAATCAATATTATGGTTTTTCTAAAGCAACTGGGCGGCCGCTTGAGATCATGGCACCTCCAGGACCAAATCAACAAGACAGTATGTCTGTAAGACCAAGTATGCTCTTTTCAATCACTAAAAGTTCCAAACATCAGGAGGAAGCGGCAAGATTTATTAACTTTTTTGTTAATAATATCGAGGCTAACCAGCTAATAAAAGGTGAAAGAGGCGTACCGGTTTCATCTAAAGTAAGCGTGACCGTAAAAAATGGTCTATCAACTGAAGAGAAAAAAGCTTTTGACTACGTATTCCATGTTGAAAAAACTAGCAATCATGTTGAGAAAGCAGATCCACTAGGAGGAATTGAAGTAGTCAATTTGTTACAGGATATCTCTGAGCAAATCCTTTTTAAAAAAATTACTCCCTTACAAGGGGCGCAGAAATTTAGAAAAGAGGCCGATGAAATTCTTCAGAAAAATAAATAAGTTATTTTTAGAGAGAGACATCATCTTGTTTTGAAAAAAACAAGATGATGTCTTTTTTTATATCATTCCAAAATAAATGTCTGATTTTTAAACAAACTGCTCGGTTATTTATATTCAGACAATTCTAACAGTGAAGGTATAATTACAAATGTAAACACTTACAAAAAGGAACAAGGGGGATTCAATTAATGAAAAAGTTCATGATTCTGCTGTTTTCACTTATTCTAGTATTCTCATTAGCAGCATGTAGCGGAAGCAGTAAAACAAGCAAGAGTGAATCTGATGGGAAAGAAAAAGCTGCAAGTAAAGATGAAAAGGTTACACTTCGTATTGCTTGGTGGGGGTCACAGCCAAGACATGATTACACATTAAAAATCATTGATATGTATGAGAAACAAAACCCTAATGTGAAGATTGAAGCAGAATATGCCAGCTGGGATGATTATTGGAAAAAGCTAGCACCACAAGCAGCTGCCAACCAATTACCAGATATTATTCAAATGGACCTTTCTTATTTCTCCCAGTATGCAGAAAACAATCAAATCGCTGATTTAACTCCATACTTAGGCAAACAAATCGACACCAAAGATACCAATCAAAATATTATTGATGGAGGAAAACTTGGTGACAAATTATATGGACTCAATGCAGGGGTAAACGTCCTTGGTTACCACTATGACCCTGCATTACTTAAAAAAGCAGGTGTAGAATCTCTTGATGAAAACTGGACATGGGATGATTATAAAGAAATCGCCAAAAAAGCAAAGGCTGCAGGTCTATTTGTTGATACTGGTGTTAAGGCAGATGTATTTTTTAATTACTATTTAAGAACACAAGGAAAGTCTCTTTATAGCAAGAATGGTACTGGCTTAGGATATAAGGACGATAAATTGTTTGTAGACTTCTTCAAAATGACTTCTGGTTTAGTAAAAGACAAAGCTGTTCCAACTCCAGACTATATGGCACAGGTAAAAGGAATCGAAGATGATCCAGTTGTTAAACAAAAAGCAATCGGTATTTGGCAATGGTCTAATCAGTTTGTTGGCTTACAGCAAGTTGCAAACCGTCCGCTTAATATCAGCAACATGCCAGGGCCAGATAGTGATAAAGGATTATTCTTAAAACCAAGTATGTTCTGGTCAATTGGGAATAACTCTGAGCATAAAGAAGAGGCAGCAAAGTTTGTTAACTTCCTAACAAATGATATTGAAGCTAACAAATTAGCGCTTGGAGATCGTGGTGTACCGGGATCTGCAGCAGTCAAGGAAGCCTTAAAGCCGCTGCTATCTCCAGCACAGCAGCAAGTATTTACTTATGTGGAATGGGCTGAAAAACATAGTTCAGCATTTAATGGTCCAGATCCAGTTGGAGCAGGGGAAGTTATCGAGCTTTTTGATAGCTTAAATGAGCAAATGAGCTATGGAAACTTAAAAGTAGAAGATGCTGCAAAACAATTTAGACAACAGGCTGAAAGCATTTTGGCTCAAAATAAGAAATAATTTTCATCCGATAGCTGGTCCTTTCTCGGATCAGCTATCGCCCTTTCAATTTTAGGGTGATGGTCCGCAGAAAAGGAGATGGCAAAATGGCTACACGCGTCGTGAAGGAACACGTTCAAGAAAGTATTTATATCGCACCTGTGACTGCACGTAAACGGGCAATGAAGGAAAATATAAAAGGCTATTTATTTATTAGCCCTTTTGTGGTTGGATTCCTTGCCTTTACATTCATACCTATACTCGTTTCATTATACTTATCATTTACCAAATATAATCTATTTTCCGCGCCACAATGGATTGGTTTAGAAAACTATAAAAAAATGTTTACGGCTGATCCAAGGTATTGGCAATCATTAAAAGTTACCCTCATTTATGTATTCGCTGGTGTACCGCTAAGACTGGCATTTGCACTTCTAATAGCAGCGATTTTAAATACAGCATCTCGGGCAGTTGGCTTATACCGTTCCTTATTTTATCTGCCATCATTAATTGGCGGGAGTGTGGCTGTCGCAATTATGTGGCGT
The DNA here is from genome assembly GCF_021560175.1 of Neobacillus drentensis. GTDB lineage: Bacteria > Bacillota > Bacilli > Bacillales > Cytobacillaceae > Neobacillus > Neobacillus drentensis_A. The sequence goes on from NZ_CP091110.1 coordinate 1,408,442, forward strand.
AACATCTTTGGAGATAAAGGGATTATTAATCTCTTATTAGAACTGCTAGGTATCCCTAGTGTCAGATGGTTCGGTGACCCAACAGCTGCGTTATGGATGTTAATCTTTTTGTCAGTGTGGCAGTTTGGTTCTTCAATGTTAATCTTCTTAGCCGGATTAAAAGGAATTCCAAAAAGCTATTATGAAGCCGCAAGCGTGGACGGTGCTAACGGATGGCATAAATTCATCAAAATTACCCTTCCAATGTTAAGCCCAGTCATCTTATTTAATGCAGTCATGCAGACGATTGGTGCTTTTATGACATTTGTTCCAGCGTTTATCATTTCAAAAGGTACCGGGGGACCTTTGGATGGAACACTTTTATATTCCCTCTATTTATTCTTACAGGGATTCGAATTTTTCAATATGGGCTATGCAGCTGCAATGGCGTGGATCATGCTCATTATCGTAGGGGTTTTAACGGCCATCATTTTTGCAACATCAAAATTCTGGGTTCACTACGAATCAGAAGGAGGGAAATAACGAATGCGGATAAAATCAGTAAAATGGTGGACGTATCATATCCTTGTAGGTGGATTTGCCGTTCTAATGCTTTATCCAGTTATTTGGCTCCTGATGAGTTCGTTTAAAGAAAGTAATGCCATCTTCGTAACAGCCAAATCACTAATACCTGATCCATTTATTTTGGATAACTTTGCGGAAGGCTGGAAGGGGATTGGCGGCAATTCCTTTGGAGTGTTTATAAAGAATACTGCGGTTCTGGTTATCGTAACGTTAATTGGCCAAGTAATTTCATCGTCGTTAATTGCCTTTGGCTTTGCTAGATTAGAATTTAAAGGTAAAGCAATCTGGTTTGGGCTTATGATGGTAACTTTGATGCTGCCTTATGAGGTTGTCATGGTTCCACAATATATCATCTTTTCGAAACTTGGATGGCTTAACTCGATTAAGCCAATTGCAATACCCGCATACTTTGGCCATCCATTCTTTATTTTCTTGCTAGTTCAATTTATCCGCACCATTCCAAGAGAGTTGGATGAAGCGGCAACCATTGATGGCTGTAATACCTTTAATATTTTCTATAAAATCATTTTGCCATTAATTAAACCAGCTTTGGCAACTGCGGCAATTTTCTCCTTCTATTGGACTTGGGATTCCTTACTAGGACCGGTATTATACTTAAACAGCCCGGCAAAATATACCGTTTCAATGGCATTAAATATGTTCTTAAGTAATGAAACTGTTTCGAACTGGGGTGCGATGTTTGCCATGTCCGTAGTGACCTTGGTTCCTGTCTTTGTCATTTTCTTTATCTTCCAAAGATATGTAGTAGAAGGAATTAGCACAAGCGGATTAAAAGGTTGATGATTCGTGCCACTCCTTAATATCGGAGTGGCAGGGCTTGATCAACTTTTTACCTATCTGAAGGAGGATGCGTATGGAAACTTCAAGTATTTTGGGCGGTATATATAAACTGATGGATTGGATCTCGAAACTAGCGTTATTAAATCTATTATGGATTGGCGCTACTATTCTTGGTCTGGGTGTTTTCGGCTTTTTTCCCTCGACTGTCGCAATGTTTGCAGTTGTGCGAAAATGGATGCTGGGCGAAGAAGAGGTTTCGATTTTAAAAACCTTCTGGGCTTCTTATAAAAAGGAATTTATAAAAAGTAATCTTCTCGGTGTGTTTATTGCAGCTGCAGGATTGGTGTTATATGCAGATCTGTTATTCATTCAAAATGCAGGAAAAGATATGGCCGCATTTCTCTATATACCATTTTTCATCATCACTTTTATTTTTGTATGTACACTTTTTTATCTCATTCCAATATTTGTCCATTATGAGATGAAATTAGCCGAAGTAATCAAGAATTCATTTTTTGTTATGATTATGAATCCACTTTCCACTCTATATATGCTGATAGGAAGTTTTGGAATCTGTTTTGTTCTTTCCTATGTACCGCCTATCTGTATCTTATTTAGCGGAAATTTATTAGCAATGCTATTCATGAAACCTGCATGTAACTCGTTTAATAAGATTCAGCGTAAGCATGAGGTGTATTTACAGGAACAAGGTATATAGAATCGGGTCACCTTAACGGCTGCCCGATTTTTTATATAAAAACTACGAACAAGGAGGACAGACTAAACTACATCTATGAATCTTTCATAAAGAAATTATTCACTATTCTTTAATTGGAGGAAAATAATGATTAAAAAGTTTTCAAAAAAGTTGCCCGTTGTCGTTAGTTCTGCCATGGTCTTATCAATGTTTGCTGGGGCAGGAGTAGTCCCGACAAAACAAACCCATGCTGCTGAGTTAACCAGTCTAAAATTTGATTTCGGTTCTAGTTCAAGCCCAGTGGCCCAAGGATATACCCAAGTTACCAACACTATGCTTTATAGCAGTGATAGAGGTTTTGGATTAAGCAAATCGGTAGATTTTAGGGATAGAGGGGTACCTGATGACCTCCGAAGGGATTTTAATAATGGATCAAATTATACCTTCTCAGTGGACGTTGCAAATGGAGAATATTATGTGAATGTAATAACGGGGGATCAAACAGCTAGTAATAAAACTAGTTTTACCGTGGAAGGACAATCACTAGGTACGATATCCTCAAGTGCAGGCAACTTTGCAGAAAAGTCAAAAATAGTGACGGTTAAAGATGGCCAGTTAAACGTTGATATTGGAGAGAATGGACGGGTCAATGCGATAGAAATTATCCCAATGGCGGCTCCAACTGGATTAGCACTCACAGAAAAGAATCTTTATCCTGATACATCTGTTTCATTAAAATGGACTGAGGTAAATGGGGCACAAAGTTACAATGTTTATCGAAAAGCCGAAGGAGAAACAGCGTCAATTAAAGTAGGAAGCACAAGCACCCCGGAATATAAAGATGAAACGGTTCAACTTGGTTTGAAATACGAATATTCTGTTACTCAAGTAAATGAAAAGGGAATTGAATCAGCAGCGAGTAATCCAATTAATGCAGCTCTAGTAGATGAAACAAAGGAAGTGCCAAAAACTCCTGCAGGTACAACACTCACCCATGCAACAGACACATCGCTCGCTTTCCAATGGAATACTTCGGATGAAGCATTGATGTATTATGTCTACCGGGCAAAATCTCCACAAGGGCCATTTGAAAGAGTGGGGATTTCCAAAAATGGGGAGTTCAATGATCAGTCCGTTTCACCAACAAGACATTATTACTACAGAGTCACAGCTGTTAACCTAGGAGGTATTTCTGATCCTTCAAACACGATTGAAACACCTATAACAAAGGTGGTTCAACGCCAAATGGAAAAGCTTGACCGGGGCCTAGTTGCTGTAAAAGTTGAAAACGGTGTTTATGTGGGCTGGCGTATGTTAGGGACAGATCCTGAAGGAGTCGCGTTTAACGTTTACCGGGACGGGCAAAAGGTTAATAAAGAGCCGATTACATCAAGCACTAACTTTTTAGATAAAAATGGGGCAAAAGATTCCAAATACGATGTACGTGCCGTATTTAATGGAAATGAGGAACCGCTCGGAGAGGCTTTAGCCGTTGTGTGGGGCCAAAATTATTACGATCTCCCAATTCAAAAACCAGAGGGTGGAACGAGTCCTGATGGAAAATCCTATACATATAGTGCCAATGATGCAAGTGTAGGGGATGTGGATGGAGATGGTCAATATGAGATTATCTTAAAATGGTACCCATCTAATGCCAAGGATAACTCCCAATCAGGCTATACTGGAAATACCTATGTGGATGCCTATAAGTTTGATGGCACAAGACTGTGGCGGATCGATCTAGGCAAAAATATTCGTTCCGGGGCCCATTATACCCAAATGATGGTTTATGATTTAGATGGAGACGGAAAAGCAGAAGTTGCGATGAAAACAGCTGATGGAACCGTCGACGGTCAAGGGAACGTTATCGGTGATGCCAATGCAGATTACCGTAATTCCAGCGGCTATATTTTAAGCGGACCAGAATTTTTAACTATTTTTGATGGCTTAACAGGAAAAGAGCTAACAACGACTGATTATGATCCGCCAAGAGGTAATGTCGCTGATTGGGGAGACAGCTATGGTAACCGTGTAGACCGCTTCCTTGCAGGTATTGCCTATTTGGATGGGGAAAGACCGACTCTTCTAATGGCACGCGGCTATTATACAAGAGCCGTCATAGCTGCATATAACTGGCGTGACGGAAAGTTAACAAAGGTGTGGACGTTTGATAGTAATAAAGAAGGCAATGGAGGGTACGCCGGACAAGGGTACCACAACCTAAGTGTTGCTGATGTAGATCAAGATGGTAAGGATGAAGTTGTCTATGGTGCAGCGGTCATCGATGATAATGGAACGGGTCTCTATACAACCGGTTTAGGCCATGGAGATGCCCAGCATGTTGGTGATCTAGATCCAACCCGACCTGGTTTAGAGATGTTCGCTGTTCATGAGGATAAAAACTCAAAATATGGGATTGAATTTAGAGACGTCGAAACTGGTGAGGCCATTTGGGGTCAATTTACCGGAAGAGATACCGGAAGAGGATTATCGGCGGATATTGATCCTAGATATCCGGGAGAAGAGTCGTGGGCGGTTAAGGGGGCATGGAATGACCCTACTGGTGATATGTTCACGGCTCAAGGAGAAAAAATTTCGTCTGACATCCCTGGTGCCAACTTTGCCATTTGGTGGGACGGTGACCTGCAGCGTGAAATACTAGACCATGGCAATTTTAATGATGCCGATCAAGTCGGGGTAGGAACAATTGGTAAGTGGGACTACGAGAATAAAAAACTAGTAAATATCTTAACTGCAGATGGAACTTTCTCTAATAATGGTACGAAAGGTAACCCGACCTTACAAGCCGATCTATTTGGTGACTGGAGAGAAGAAGTCATTTGGAGAACGGAAGATAGCAGTGCATTACGAATCTATACAACTACAGATATGACAGAGCAGCGTATTCGCACATTGATGCACGATCCTGTGTACCGTGCCGGTGTTGCTTGGCAAAACGTCGGGTATAATCAGCCGCCGCATACTAGCTTCTTCTTAGGCTATGATATGCCAACTCCGCCTGTTCCAAGTTTATACTTAAATAAGGTGATTTCTGCTGCAGCCGATGTTAATCCAAATGTAATTGATAGAAAACAGACAAATGGTAATGTTCCATTGACTGTTACTATTGAATTGGATAAGGAACATAAAGTTTCGGAGATTAATTCTGCAACTGTTAAAATGGTTGTTAACCGAAAAACGATTTTTGCAAAAACACATCCGTCTGTAAATGGCGAGAAAACGAATAAATTAATGGTTAAATTTGATAGACAGCAAGTTTCGGAAGCTTTAAAAGGTTATACTGGAGCTGTTCAGGTCCATATTAGTGGGTTCTTACAGGATGGGGTTAGCTTTAATTCGAAGGCTGAACTAACTTTGAAATAATGTGAAAACTGGGAGAGACAGCGGTGTAATCGGCTTTCTCTCCCATTTGAATTCTATTAAAAGTGGAGGATAAAAGAATGACGGAAATTTTTCCGCTTTGGAATGATATAAATCTAGAAGTAAGTGGACCAAACGAAAATGCGCCAAGCATCCAGCCTTTCTTACTTGAAGGAACTGGGCCCTTTTCGGTTATTATTGTAGCGGCGGGCGGTGCATACGCAAGACGCGCAGAACATGAAGCATATCCAGTTGCAAAATGGTTAAATTCAATCGGAATCTCATCGGTTGTGCTCAATTATAGGGTGGCGCCTTACAAGCATCCTATTCCATTGAATGATGCAAAACGGGCCATTCGAATGGTTCGGTCACTTGCTGGAGACTGGAATCTAGATCCGAACCGTGTGGGGATCCTTGGATTTTCTGCTGGAGGGCATCTAGCATCCAGTGCGGGGACTCATTATGATCTAGGGAACCCGGAGGCCGAAGACCCTGTTGAGCGATATAGCAGCCGTCCGGATCTAATGATTCTTTGTTATCCTGTAATCACGATGGGAGAATTTGCACACGAAGGCAGCCGAACAAATTTATTGGGAGAATATCCTGACGCTGAGTTAGTGGAACTTTTATCGAATGAAAAACAAATTACAGGGGAAACACCACCGGCATTTTTATGGCATACTGCCGATGATGCCTCTGTACCAGTTGAGAATAGTTTACTGTTTGCAGCGGGGTTAGGCCGCCATAGGGTTCCGTTTGATTTACATATTTTTGAAAGCGGCAGGCACGGTTTAGGTTTAGCGGAGGAACATCCTGAGGCTAGCGAGTGGACGAGGCTATGTGAAAAATGGTTAAGGAAACAGAATTTTTAGCTTGCTGTTTGTATGGTTGCTTTTTTTGAGAAGTACATTGGCTTTATGGAAAGTGCCGATAAGTTCTCGAAAAGTGCCGATAAGGTGCTAAAAAGTGCCGATAAATCCCCAGAAAGTGCCGATAACTGCTCGAAAAGTGCCGATAAAGTAAAAAATTAAAAATCGATAGTTGCTCTCGGGCACCTGTCGATTTATTTTTTTATTAAAAGATTACTATTCAAAAGTAAACAAACATGTAATATAATAAAAACAAAAATAAATAAAAATCTAATTCAGGTATTTAAGATTTTTAGCTTCATTTAAAGGGGATGAAGATTCATGAAGGTCAGCTTATTTGCAACCTGCCTTGTAGATATGTTCCAAAGTAATGTCGGAAAAGCAACCGTTGAATTACTAGAAAGACTAGGTTGTGAGATTGAGTTTCCAGAGTCACAAGTATGCTGTGGTCAGCCAGCTTATAATAGTGGTTATACAAAAGAATCCAAAGAAGCAATGAAGCGAATGATTGATACCTTTCAGAATGCTGAATATGTGGTGTGTCCATCAGGATCATGTGCCTTTATGTTCCACGAATATCAACATGTATTTAAAGGAGATCCAGTTTGGGAACCAAAGGCCAAAAAACTGGCAGCAAAAACATTTGAACTCACTCAATTCATTGTCGATGTATTAAAGGTTGAAGATGTAGGGGCAAAATTTGAGGGGACAGCCACCTATCATACCTCTTGTCATATGACGAGATTACTAGGTGTTAAAAGAGCACCCATGATTCTCTTGAATAATGTCAAGGGATTAGAGTTTACTGAATTGCCAGGAAAAGAACAATGCTGCGGATTCGGAGGAACTTTCTCTGTTAAAATGACACAAATTTCTGAACAGATGGTCGATGAAAAGGTTTGTCATGTGGAAGAAACAGAGGCTGATTATTTAATTGGTGCGGATGCAGGCTGTTTGATGAATATCGGCGGCAGGATTGATCGCAAAGGTAAACCGATCAAGGTTCTTCATATTGCTGAAGTATTAAATAGCCGCTAATCGTTTTTTGGCGACCAATACGAGATTGCTTGGAATGGGGGAAAAAATAGATGGCAATGAAGATCAGCGACCAGCAATTCAAGGAACGTGTCGAAAAAGGAATTCACGATTCCTTTATGCGCGGAGCCGTTGCTGGCGCTCAAGACGGAATGGGAATAAAGCGGCGTGTTGCCGCTGAAGAGCTTGGAAATTGGGAAGACTGGCGTTCACATGGGGAAGAAATCCGTCAGCATGTGTTAGAACATTTGGATTTTTATTTAGAACAATTAAGTGAAAATGTGGCAAAACGGGGCGGGCATGTCTTTTTTGCTCAAACAAAAGAAGAGGCCAATGACTATATCCGAGGAATTGTTCAGCAAAAAAATGCTAAAAAAATTGTGAAATCAAAATCGATGGTGACCGAGGAAATCAGTTTAAACGCCATGTTGGAACAAGAAGGCTGCCAGGTTATTGAAACAGATCTTGGAGAATACATCCTTCAGGTTGATGACCATGATCCGCCGTCACATATAGTGGTACCAGCGTTACACAAAAATAAAGAACAGATTCGCGATGTATTCACAGAAAAGCTTGGCTATACAAAGACTTCCAAACCCGAAGAACTAGCTTGGCATGCCCGAGAAACACTCCGTCAGGAATATTTAACGGCAGATATCGGGATCACCGGCTGTAACTTTGCGGTTGCTGAGACAGGGTCTTTCAGTTTAGTTACAAATGAAGGGAATGCCGATTTAGTTACCGCCTTGCCGAAAACACAAATCACCGTAATGGGAATGGAGCGAATTGTGCCGACGTTTGAAGAGATGGAAGTGCTCGTCTCCTTATTAACAAGAAGTGCGGTCGGACAGAAGCTAACTAGTTATATCACTGTTTTGACTGGACCTAGAGAAGAATTGGACGTGGATGGTCCTGAAGAATTCCACTTAGTTATCGTCGATAATGGCAGGTCCAATATCCTTGGTGGAGAATTTCAATCCGTTCTCCAATGTATCCGCTGTGCAGCATGTGTCAATGTTTGTCCGGTTTACCGTCATGTTGGGGGACATTCGTATGGATCCATTTATGCAGGACCAATTGGTGCTGTCTTATCACCTTTACTTGGCGGCTACGATGATTACAAAGAGCTTCCCTATGCCTCGACACTTTGCGGGGCCTGTACCGAAGTTTGCCCGGTGAAAATTCCGTTGCACAATCTTCTTCATAAGCATCGAGAAGTAATCGTAGAAAAAGAAGGAAAAGCACCAATCTCAGAAAAATTAGCCATGAAGGCATTTGGACTAGGCGCAGCTTCACCAGCCCTCTATAAAATTGGTTCAAAAATCGCTCCAACGGCGATGAATCCTTTTACAGTGGGAGATAAAATTTCTAAGGGACCAGGACCATTAAAAGCCTGGACTGATATCCGTGAGTTCCCAGCCCCAAATAAAGAGAGATTCAGAGATTGGTTTAAAAACCGTGAAAAAGGGGGCCAATGATGATGCCAGGAACAGTACAAAATCGTGAAGCCTTTCTAAATCAAATAGCCACAAGACTTGGGCGGCCTCGAATCTCTAAATCTGTGGAGAGACCAGACTGGAAGTTCCGTCCTCAGGAAGAAGTTTTAAAAGATGCTACACAAGACGAATTGTTAGATGTATTAAAAGAACATTGTAAAAAAATTCATACAACTATTTATACGACGGATATTAGCGGGCTGTCATCAACCCTAAAAGAAGTCGTTACAAATTACGGCGGCGGTCCAATTGTAACATGGAAGGATGAGCGCTTTTCTCAGTGGGGCCTCGAATCTTTAATGAAACAAGAATGGCCAAGCCAAAATATCGATGTGTACGAATGGGATCATACAAAAGGCGAAGAAAACATCACTAAAGCAGAGCGGGCTAATGTTGGGATAACCATTAGTGAAATCACCCTGGCTGAGTCCGGAACTGTGGTTTTATTCAGTGATGAGAATAAAGGACGTACGGTCAGCTTTTTACCTGCTACCTATATTGCTCTAATTCCAAAGAGTTCCATTGTTCCTAGAATGACACAAGCGGCTCAAAAAATGAGAGAAATCCATCAAAAAACAGGCCATGTTGCATCCTGCATTAATTTTATAACTGGACCAAGTAACTCAGCTGATATTGAGTTAAATCTGGTTGTCGGTGTACATGGACCGGTAAAAGCGACTTATATCGTCATTAACGATCTGTAAAACGTATAGATTAGCTGTTCTATTCAATCAAGTTGATTTTTTAGGACAGCTTTTTATATATGAACGAGGAAGTTATTTTTAAAAAATGAAAGCGTTTGACTACTAAAGGAGGAATTTTCATGAAGATAGGTTTTGTTGGAACCGGATGGTTTACAAAAACTCATGCAAGTATTTTAAAAGAAATAGATGGAGTAGACATTACAGCATTTTGCGGGACTAGTTTGGAAAAAGCGGAAAAAGAGGCAAGAAATTGGTCAAATGCTGCTGGCTATTCAAATGTAGAAGAGATGTTGGATAAGCAGAAATTAGATGCGGTTTATATTTGTGTACCACCCCATGCACATGGAGAAATTGAAGCCGCCTTAATTGATAGAAACATCCCATTTTTTGTGGAAAAGCCGCTTGGGAATAATGAAGAACCAAATGATCTTGCTAGAAAAATAAAGGAAAAGGGTCTTATTACTTCTGTAGGTTACCATTGGCGGTATAAGGATACGACTAATAGAGTTTTATCGTTACTAAATGAATGTCGAGTTGGAATGGCATTGGGGTATTGGATGGGTTCGATGCCAATGGTTCCCTGGTGGAGAGATGTACATAAATCAGGTGGGCAATTTGTCGAACAGACGACACATATTGTGGATCTGCTTCGTTTCCTATTTGGTGACATTAATGAAGTATATGCAGCCTTTAATAACCAGATTATGCAGGAAAAGGTTGAAGGAACGACAGTGCCGGATGTAGGAAGTGTGACGATGAAACTTAAAAATGGCATGATTGCCACGATATCCAATACCTGCATTCTAAAAAACTCAAGTAAGGTTGGTCTTGAAATCTATTCAGATGAAGGGATTATAGAACTGAGTAATGATTTATTACGAGTGGTAAGCGGTAATCGAGTAGAGGAATACAAGGAAGAAACAAATCCTTATCTTGCAGAGAATAAGATTTTCCTTAATGCTGTCCAAACTGGAGATCCATCTAAAATATTATCAACCTATCATGACGCTTTAAAAACGCATCGTGTAACAGTTGCTGCTAATCAATCTGCCATCAGCGGGCAGCCAATATATTTGGGATAAATCCAATAAAACAAAAAAATGAAAGATTTATGAACTTTCTATTCAAAAATAAACAAACATATATTATAATAAAAACAGAAGATAACAAACATAAAAACAAAACAAACGGAGGATTTCGGATGGTACAGAATCTTTGGAATCAAGAAACAGCTTCACAGGTAACAAAAGGGGTAGAAGAATTAGTCTATCGTTCCAATTTAATTGGGTCTGATCGTGCGGTTTGTAACTATGGCGGTGGTAACACTTCCATGAAGACAATTGAAAAGGATTTCCGCGGCCGTGATGTGGAAGTGATGTGGGTAAAAGGAAGCGGTTCCGACTTAGCAACGATGAAAGCAAAGAATTTTACTGGTCTTAATTTAGCAGACATTCGTCCATTATTCGAACGGGACGAAATGCCAGATGAGGAAATGGTTGCTTATCTTGCACATTGTATGATCGACAGCAAGCACCCAAGAGCATCGATTGAAACATTATTACATGCTTTCTTACCTTTCAAACATGTGGACCACACACATCCAGATGCTATCATTAGCCTTTGCTGCGCAGACAATGGCAAGCAGTTAGCTGAAGAGATTTTTGGAAATCGTTTTGTTTGGGTTCCATATATCCGCCCGGGATTCACTCTTTCAAAAATGATCGCACAGGGAGTATTAAATAACCCAAATGCGGAACTAGTCTTAATGGAAAAACACGGTCTGGTAACATGGGGAGAAACTTCTGAAGAGTCTTATGCAAAAACAATCGAAATTATTAATGAAGCGGAAGCATATATTAATGAAAGAATTGATGAAGCAACTGTATTTGGCGGCCAAAAATATCAATCTCTTTCTGAAGAAGAAGCAACTAGCATTCTAGCAAAAGTAATGCCCGTTATCCGAGGTGCGGTAAGTGATGAGAAGAAAATGCTTTTAACTTACGATCGTGGTGACGATGTTCTGCAATTTGTGAACAGCTTTAAAGCACCAGAACTTTCACAAATCGGTGCAGCATGCCCAGACCATCTTGTTCATACAAAAATGATTCCACTTTATGTGAACTGGGATCCACAATCCAAAGATGTGGAAGCTTTGGTTGCCAGCGTGAAAGAAGGAGTAGCTAGCTTTAAGCAATCTTACCAAGAATATTTTGAGCAAAATAAAAACGAAGGCGACAAAATGTTTGAGCCGGCACCACGTGTGATCTTAATCCCTGGTATTGGTATGGTGAACACTGGTAAGGACATTAAAAATTCAAGAATCAGCGGCGCCTTATACCACCGTGCGATCGCTGTTATGAAGGGCGCTACAACACTAGGTGAATTTGTTTCTCTAAGTGCAAATGAATCCTACAATGTAGAATACTGGCCATTAGAATTATACAAATTATCACTTGCTCCAGCTGAGGCAGAATTCTCTAGAAAAGTAGCCTTTATTACTGGAGGAGCTGGCGGAATTGGAAGTGCAACAGCACGCCGTCTTGTATCAGAAGGAGCTGCCGTAGTTCTTGCTGACCTAAACCTTGAAGGAGCGGAAAAGGTAGCAGCTGAAATTAACGAACAATTTGGAGGAGATCGTGCGCTTGCTGTTAAGATGGATGTAACAAGTGAAGAAATGGTTCAAGCTGCCTTTGATCAAACTGCATTAACATTTGGCGGAGTGGACATTATTGTCAACAATGCAGGTCTTGCTACATCAAGTCCATTCGAGGAAACAACACTTAAAGAGTGGAACTTAAACATGAATGTATTAGGAACAGGCTATTTCTTAGTTGCCCGCGAAGCATTCAAGCAAATGAAAGATCAAGCCATTGGCGGTAATATGGTGTTTATCGGTTCTAAAAACTCGGTTTACGCTGGTAAAAATGCGGCTGCATATAGCTCTGTTAAAGCGCTTGAAACTCACTTAGCAAGATGTATTGCAGCAGAAGGCGGCGAGTATGGCATTCGCGTAAACTCTGTCCTTCCAGATGCGGTACTTCAAGGTTCAGCTATTTGGGGATCAAGATGGCGTGAAGAGCGTGCCGCAGCATACGGCATTGAACCTGATCAATTAGAAGAGCACTATCGTAAACGTACTACGTTACTAGTAAACATTTACCCTAGCGATATTGCAGAATCCATTGCCTTCTTTGCTTCATCCAAATCAGATCGGACAACTGGATGTATGCTAACAGTAGACGGCGGAGTACCGGCTGCGTTTACGAGATAATAAGAGTAAAAAAAGTCTGTCATTGACAGGCTTTTTTTATGGGTTTGAAAAGCAAGGTATAAAGAGAGTGTCTAAAGGACAAATTTTTCTAATAGTGACTGGATTTGTCTAATAGAATTGTTCTATGGGACAAAAGTTCAGTAAAATCCAAGCAAACTGTCCAATAGAGAGCTTCTAAAGGACAGATTTGCTGTTTGTGATAGGGCTTTTGTCCAATAGGGTTTGGTCTAAAGGACAAATTTTTCTAATTTCAACTAAATTTGTCCAATAGAGACTTTCTAAAAAAAGTTTCCCTTATAATACAAAAAAATTGTCCAATAGAGTTCAATCTATTGGACAATTTACCTATTAGCATTCTTTAAAATTTATTGTTTTCTGATTATTTTCAGCCAACACATCCAAAAACATTGAGATAGAAGGATTCAAATTGTTTTTCTTCCAAGCCATAACCAGTTCAAAATCATGCCCCTCCATGCCATCAATTTCGATAAACCGAAGCGATGGGCTTGATACCGCTTCAAAGCTTTTTGGCAGGATAGAGATACCTATTTCAGATTCAACCAGTACTGGAACCGTATCGACAAATCGGGGTTGACTCACAATTCTTGGAGTCAGCCCATTTTGTTCACATAAATGGACGATAAAATCATAAGAACCTATTGGTGAATCATGGCGGTTATGGATAATGAATGGCTCTGTTGCCAGATCTACAAGCTTGATTGTTTTGCGACTAGCAAGAGGGTGATTTTCATGCATGACAATACAATATCGTTCTTTTGCTACCGTTTGAATCTCAATTTCTTCAATTCTATGCAATCCAGTCGGCTGGGTAAGAGCTATGTCTATTTCTCCTTCTTCTAACGCTTCCTTTAACATTTTGCTAGGAAAATGGTTTAAATGAAGTTCTACCTTTGGATAAAGCTCACGGAACCGCTTAATGATTTCTGGCAAAAAACTACGTACATGGACACTCAAAAAGCCAATCGACAGATTCCCAATCACACCTGCATCCGTTTGTTTAGCTTTTTCAATCGCACCAGATGTTTTTTCTACAATCTCCATTGCCTCTTTTAAAAAGACAGCCCCTGCAGGTGTAAGCTGTACTGAGCGTTTATTTCGTATAAAAAGTTTAACACCAACTTGTTCTTCCAAGTCGGCAATTTGATGGCTGATCGCAGATTGAGCCACATAGAGTTGATTGGCGGCTTTAGTAAAATTTAGATGCTCTGCTACGGTAATAAAATAGCGCAATTGTCGAATATCCATAGGATCCTCACTTGTTATTTAGTTATCATTATTTTATCATAAGAAGCAGAAAGTAGTCGAAATTATGCGAGTATTCTATATTAAACAACCTTTAAAGATTACATACTCCAAGAAACATTAATGCAAAAACGTGATTACAGAAATCGAATACCTATATTTCCAATTTTTCTTCATTCGTATTATGGTTAATTTGGAAGCGCTTAATTTAAAATGGAATTTTAGATAAGGAGTGGGGATGATGGTTCTAAATGTCGTTGGCAACCTACCTAACGAGAAGAAACCATATTTTATTAAAAATGGCGAGGGAGAACGATATCTTTTCGGTACCCAAGTTGCCTCCCTGGTTGCTACAACTGAAAGCACCGGTGATATGATGGAGATTGTTCAATTATGGGGAGGAAAAGGTGATAGTTTCCCAGCACATGTCCATGAACAAGCTCACGAGGGCATCATTGTGCTCGACGGAAGACTAGAAGTCGAATTGGATGGACAATTGTATTTATTAACGGCAGGAGACTATGTAAGTATTCCAGCAGGAACTGTTCATGCTTACCGGATGCAAAGTCATCGAACACGTTTTTATTCGTTTACTGTGAATGGTCACGTTGCTAAATTATATTCGATTATTGGAGAGCCATTTTCTAAGTTTGAACGCCCTCCTGTTTCTACGAACCTCTTAAACTTTGATATTTTAAACCAACATCCCGCTGGACTAGATATTAAATTCGTAACTAGTCATCCAACAGAAGGATTACCTCAAATGATTAGAGGTAATGCCATTCCGCAAGAGGTTCAACCTTATGTACTTGAATCAGGTGAAGGGGTCCATCTTCTTAGCGGCGATACGGTTCATACACTCCTAACGACTAAAGCCGCAACAGACAGCAAGTTTCTTGTACTTATTTCTGAAGGACCTAAAGGACAAGCTATTGGTGAACATGCGCATGAATTAACGAATGAGACCTTTATGTGTTTACAAGGAGAAATGACTCTCTGGGTGGGTGGTGAAGAGTTGCATTTATCACCAGGTGATTTTGCCTATGTGCCGGCAAATACACCACATCGCTTCCGCTGTGACGCTCATTATACAAAGTTCTTTGGATTATTGACTCCAGGAGAATTTGAAGATTTTTTCCGCATTCTAGGAGACCCTTACGAACATTCAATCTTCCCATGTGAACCAGCTCCATATCGATTTGACCGAGTGATTCAGCGAATCAACGAGCTCGATTTAAAATTATTAGGAAAGCCGCCAGGTGCTCCACCAACTGAAGTTGAAGAGGTTCATTGATAATGAGTGAACGTTTTGAAGTAAAGGTTAAACCAGATCTTGAATTTGCTGCTCCAAATGGGAAACCCTTACTATTGGATCTTTATTTGCCTATTGGTACAGAAGGGCCTGTGCCTGTCATTGTCTGGCTCCATGGCGGCGGCTGGCGAATTGGTGACCGAAAGCTTGGACCGGATTTCCGTGTAAGATTTGCAGAACGGGGTTTTGCCATGGCCAGCATTGAGTATCGATTAAGCAGTGAAGCAACGTTTCCTGCACAGATTCATGATGTAAAGGCGGCCATCCGCTGGCTTCGTTCGGTTGCAAAAGAATATGGGCTTGATAGTGAAAATATTGGTCTTTGGGGCTCTTCAGCAGGAGGGCATCTGGCAGCGTTGGCTGGTACGACAGGTTTTGGTAGACTTGAAGGTTTAGAGTTGGGAAATCAAGACTTTTCGAGTGAGGTTCAAGCTGTTGTTGATGGGTATGGTCCGATTGATTTCTTGCAGTTGGATGTGCATTTAGAGTTTACACCTTCTGATGATCCGGAATCCAATCGTTTAAATTCCGTTCAGCGACATACTGATCCGGATTCTCCAGAGTCAAAATTGCTTGGAGCACCCATTGAAATCGTTCCTCACCTTGTTCGTGAAGCAAATCCAATCACGTATATTGATAAGAAAGTACCGCCATTTCTTATTCTGCATGGAATGAGTGACGCAGCTGTCCCTGCTCACCAAAGTGAGCTGCTGTATAAAGCGTTAAGTGAACAGGGAAATGAGGCAACACTCTGTTTAATTGAAGGACTGGGACATGCATTTTTTAATAAAAATGATCTTGATGGCCAGCCTCTCGAAGTTACCCTTCGCAAGGCTGGAAGAGGAGAACCTAAGCAGATAGAGACTGGCAGTAAGAGGATATTTGAGTTAGTAGAAACATTTTTTCGCAAACACCTTATTGAAAAAGGGTAAAAGTCGAATCGATACTCCGTTTAGACGGGGTATTTTTTTTTTGTTTTACCAAGAGGATGGAAAGTAATTTCCAATTAATGTAGAATCGAGGCCAGGATTTGTAGAATAAATAAAATATTTGTAGAATTGCTTCTTTATTTCGTAGAATTCCGCATTTACTTTGTAGAATTCCTATGAAATTAACTAAATTCTGGCGCTATGAGGACAAGCAGGGTAGAAAATCATAAGGTTTTGTTCGCTGAAGGGATCGAGTAAGGAGATTATGTTCCTACGTTTGTGATTTGTAAATTATGAACAATCAGCTATGGAAAAGAAAAAGTACCAAATGATCGAAAATCATGATTACTCAAATACAATATGTGTATTTCAAAAAAATTTTATTGTAGCTTATCATTAATTTAAGAGAAGAACACATTGTTGTGTTTGAAAAACGAGGAGGAGATCCCATGAAATTACTAACCTATTCCATAAATAATCAACCGTTACGACTCGGCATTCTAGTCGACGAAAATACCATTGTAGACCCGCAGCAAGCCTATATCGAGCTTTTAACCCAAAATGGTCAGCAAAGAGTAAATGAAATTGCAACCGCTTTATTACCAGCTAATCCAACAGAATTTATTGCAAACGGTGACCTCGCCTTAAAAACTGCAAAAGAAGCGATTGCCTTTGCCCTTGAGAATGCAGAACATTCATCGGCTATTTATAAAAAAGAAAATGTACAAATCGGAGCACCTGTCCTAAAGCCAAATAAAATTATCTGTGTAGGCCTAAATTACAAGAATCATATTCTCGAAATGAAACGTGATCTTCCGGTTCACCCAGTGATTTTTGCCAAGTTTGCTACAGCAATAGCCGGTCCAAATGATGAATTTCCACTAAAATCAAATTTGACCAAAAAGCTAGATTATGAGGCAGAGTTGGCGTTTGTCATTGGAAAAGAAGGAAAAGACATTCCGTATGAAAATGCATTGGACTATGTGTTTGGTTACACCGTTGCTAATGATATTACAGCCCGTGACATGCAAAAGCGGACGATTCAATGGCTGCAAGGAAAGACCTTAGATAAGAGTCTTCCACTTGGCCCCGTTTTAGTAACAAAGGATGAGATTCCAAATCCGCACAGTCTCGACATTTCGTTAACCGTTAACGATGAAGTAAGACAAAACTCGAACACTGAGCAGCTTTTGTTCAATGTAAATCATCTAGTTGAATTTTTATCAGGCATCGTAACGTTAGAGCCAGGGGACATTGTCCTTACAGGTACACCCGGTGGTGTCGGTGAAGCACAAAACAAGTTCTTACAGGATGGTGACATAGTAAAAGTTGAAATTGCCGGGATTGGTGCAATTGAGACAACAATCGTGGAGGTGAGCAAAGAATGATTATGAATCTTGAACCAATACGAGATGTAGCCCACTTGGCGCATATTGAACTATTAACTCCTAAGCCAACCGAGAGTCTAGAATTTTTTCGAGATCTTCTCGGAATGGAAATCGTCCATCGAGAAGGACAATCGGTCTTTCTCCGCGGCTGGGGAGACCAGCAGCTTTATAGCTTAAAACTGACTGAAGCTCACCAGGCGGGTTTAGGACATGTGGCATTAAGAACTTATTCGGAACAAGCACTCGAGCGCCGTGTAATTGATTTGGAGAGAAGCGGACATGGAATAGGATGGACAGATGGAGATTACGGGCATGGCCGTTCCTACCAATTTCGCGATGCGGATGGACATGTTTTAGAAGTGTTCTATGAGGCAGATAAATATATTACTCCAGATCACTTAAAACCAGGTTTAAAAAATCAGCCCCAAAAATTTTCAGCAAGAGGCGCAAGTGTAACACAACTGGATCATATTAATTTGTTCAGCTCTAATGTCGATGCAGATAGCTCATTCTTTCGAGAGCAGCTTGGTTTCAGATTAAGTGAACAAGCGATTACCGATGAAGGCAACCAAACGACGGCATGGCTTCACGTCACCAATAAATCATATGACCTAGCTATTTCTCTCGATAAATCAGGTGCCCAAGGACGTTTTCATCATGCCGCATTTAAAGTGGAAACTGCAGAAATGGTGCTCCGCGCCGCAGATGTATTTTTAGATAATGGAATATTCATTGAAGCACCACCTAATAAACATGTGGCCGGTCAAACAATGTTTGTTTACGTCTATGAACCGGGAGGAAATCGGATTGAGGTATGCTCAGGAGGTTTTCTCATCTATACACCAGATTGGGAAACCGTTACCTGGACACCGGAGGAACGGAAAAAAGGATTAGCGTGGGGAACACCGCTTCCATCTACATTTCACACATACGGAACACCAAACTTAGACAAATAAACCAGAGGAGGTCGTGTACATGAATGAAGTATTAAAGAAGTTTTCATACCAAGAAGCGATTGACCGTGCAAAAGAGTTGGCTGTTACTTTACAATCCCAGCCAAACCTTGGCGAAGAATTAAGACATCAGCCAGCTGAAACCATCCAGGAAATTATTTCATCAGGCTTAGTTCGATCCTTAGTGCCAGGCCGCTGGGGCGGGCATGAACTGAATTGGAAGACGTTAGCTGATACAGCAATTGAAATATCAAAAGGAGATGCTTCTACGGGTTGGTGCTATTCACTCCTTCTCTTGCATAATTGGATGCTGGCTTTTTTTCCAAATCAAGCTCAGGCAGATGTTTGGGGGGATAATCCAGATGCTTGTCTTGCTACATCGATTAATCCTAGTCATGATTCCTCCATCTCCCGTGTGGATGGAGGATATAAGCTAAGCGGCAAATGGGGATTCTCATCAGGGATCAATCACTGTGATTGGGTAATGATTAGTGCTCCTGCGCCAGTTTCAGAAGATGAAACCAAAGCTTTATACTTCCTCGTGCCAAAAAGTGACCTAAAAGTGATTGATGTTTGGCACGTCATTGGGATGAAAGGAACAGGTAGTAATTTATTGCAGTTAACGGATGTTTTCGTTCCTGACCACCGAACAATGGAATTAGAGCCTTGGAATTTACATGGGATCTCTCCTGGGATGGACCTGAATACTGCACCACTTTACCGTATCCAATTGTCGGCTGTTATGCCAGTTACACTTTTATCCGTTATTCTTGGAGCAACCAAAGGTGCATATGCAATTTGGCGTGACCAGGTCATTGGAAAAAATAAATCAAGGGGCGGCGTGGCAGTCGCGAACTTAACCCATCAACAAATTCGGCTTGCCAAGGTAGCTGCAAAGATTGAAGCAGTGGACGCACTTTTACACAAATCCTTGGAACTTGTAGAGTCTGGACGGGTACTTGATTATCCAGAGCGTGTACGCTTGCGCTGTAATTATGCCTATTGTGGAGAAATGTGTACAGAGGCAATGGAGACCATATATACTAGTAGCGGTGCGGCTGCTTCTAGTGAGAGGCATCCTCTACAACAGTTTTGGCGTGATATTCATGCTGGCGCACAGCATACCGCTTTCAATTTTGACTGGGTCGGAGAACTCTTCGGAAAGCTTGAGCTCGGCCTTCCAGTAAAAGTGGAATATTAAGAGAGAAGGAGAGAAACATAATGACAAAAACTCTAGATCGTCTGAGCCCAGGGCTCGCTTCTTCTTTACAGGGAGAAAAGATGGTTTCCTTGATCACCGTCGATGCGGAAACAAAACTACCGCAATTGAGTGTGGTTTCTTGGGTAAATGCGAATCCAGATGGTACACAGATAAAGTTAGCCCTTGGTAACAAAGCATCCAGTATTACTAATATCCAAAGCAATCCTACCGTAATCGTTGGAATGATTGGCGAAGGAAGCTGTTATTCTGTCCGTGGAAAGGCTACTGTTTCTGAAGTAATCGAGAAGACAATGAAGTTTTGTGTGGTTACCATTGATGTTGAAGAAGTGGAAAATGTGATGTTTTACGGTGGTAAGGTGACAGTTGAACCGGAATATGAAAAGACGTACAATCCGGAACTTGCCAAGAAATTAGATACAGAAGTTTACGAGCTTCTTAGGTAGAGAGGAATTATGGATACCAGCACGTTGTGGAAAATCAATTAGAGAAACAAATAGTTTAAAGAATGAAACAGCAGACAGAATTTTATTTTTGTCTGCTTTTTTTTTATAAAATGAATATATTTTCTTGTTAAAACAGTTTTCTTTTAAAAGGTTACGCGTATCATCAGCTGGCAGAAAATATCATTCACATCAACGTGGGATTTTTCCCAGCTGCTTGTATCAGCAATTCGTAAAAGCAAGCTACCACTTTTAACTAAACATTAACTACTTCTTCTTTAGATGAGTTTCTAGCTATATCGTCTCTTACAGTAATACCTGCTACAACTAATTCTGCAATTTTTTCAGCAAATTGTGGCAGATATTCTTTATGTGCAATTAAAAGCTCATCTAGAACACGCTTTGCCGTTTCACCACTAGGAATGAGCGGATTTATCGTAAATGCTTGCAACGCTAATCCGTAATCACCGGTTACGGCTGCCTCCTCTACACATAGTTCCATATTCTTCATTACTTGCAGCCAGCCTCTTTCGGATGGTGGCAGAGATCCAAAAGCAATTGGCCTTGCACCTGCAGCACCAATAAGTTTGATGTTGTTAAAGTTGAATAAAATCTTTTTTGGTTATACGATCATGAATAGTGCATACGGGCTCATCTAAGTTTGGATACCTATCATAGAGATATCCCTGTTTTAAGGAGCGAAGTTCACACATGATTATGTGTAACATGACAATGTCCCGATCTAATTGTTTGCTGAGTTTTAGGACATCAGGATCAGAGGGTCCCTTATTCCTTTTCAATTCAACCAAACTCTGGCGGTATGAATTGATACGCTTACTTAATTCTATGGCATTCTTTAGAATCATGAGCCTCATCTCCTTTCTATATTCATCAAATTTTTTTAATCTATATACTTAATAACTAACCACTATTTGATAAAAGAAATAGTTTAAAAGAAAAGAATACATAACCTTGTGAATTTTACTTTTAGTGATCATGGAAAGATAGGAACAGTGCCTAAAGCTAAACAAAATCATTAAAGTAAACAATGTGTGAAAGAATCTTGTATCCTTCTAGGTCTTTGAAAGCTTCTTTTGCTTCTTTTTCTGTGTTATATTCATACATGGTTATATTTAAATTTGAATAAAGAGTGATAACCCACATAAAAATTTCCTTGTATCTCAAAATAATAAATATAAAGTTAAAAGCAAATATAAATTTTCCTCATAAATGGAATCTACTTTTTTTATTGCCATCAAAATTTTAGAACGTTATAGATTTCTGAACCCCAATCATATCCATCATGAGATGTGTCGATCCTAGGGCTGATCCATTGTTAAAAATGCAGCTAATTCTTTACTTTTTTGTTTTCTTTCTTTACGCATTCTTGCCCGCTCGGAGGCGGTTTCATGTAATTTTTTCTCTTCTTCTGTTTCTGGGATGACATCCGGAACCCATGTTGGGCGCTTATGCTCATCAAGTGCGACAAATGTTAAGAGGGCAGTCGCCGCGATTTTACGCTTACCGCTTTTTAAATCTTCCGCGATAATTTTCACAAATACTTCCATTGATGATGTGCCTTTCCATGTCACATAAGATTCAAAACAGACAGAATCGGTAGGGCGTACTGGATGTAAAAAATCGACGGAATCCGTTGAAGCAGTTACACATTCGCTTCGACTATGGCGCGCTGCGGAAATAGAGGCGACTTGGTCTATATCACTCATTAACCGGCCGCCAAATAATGTATTATGATTATTCACATCGTTTGGGAATACACGACTTGTTCGTATCACTCTTGATTCTTTACAATATTTAGCTTCCATTGATGGATCTCCCTAAAGTTTTAGCTTTCTAATAATAAGGTTTCTGGATCTTCCAACAATTCTTTTACCATAGCCAGGAAGCTAACGGCTTCTTTCCCATCCACAATTCGATGATCGTAAGACAGTGCGATATACATCATCGGACGGTTTGCCATTCGTTCACTATCAATTGCTATTGGCCTTGTTTGGATCTTATGCATACCGAGAATTCCAACTTGCGGACTATTCAAAATCGGTGTGGACATTAAAGATCCAAAAACTCCACCATTTGTAATCGTAAAGGTTCCACCTTGCAAATCATTCAAAGTGAGGGCGTTATCACGAGCCTTTTTACCAAGATTACCGATTTCTTGTTCGATTTCCGCAAAATTTTTCTGGTTCGCATTGCGTACAACTGGAACGACCAAACCTTCTGGAGCTGCAACGGCAATTCCGATATCGTAAAACTTCTTGATCAGCAATTCATCCCCTTGAATTTCTGCATTTAAAAGAGGGAATTGCTTTAAGGCTGAAACCACTGCTTTTGTAAAAAATGACATAAATCCAAGACGAACACCATGTTTATCGAAAAAGGCATCTTTCCGCTTATTGCGTAAATCCATAATCGCAGACATGTCAACTTCGTTAAATGTGGTCAACATCGCTGCTGTTTGTTGGACCTCTACGAGGCGTTTAGCGATGGTTTGACGTCTCCGAGACATTTTTACACGTTCTACAGGTTTATCAAATTCCACATCATTTTGTTGTTCCTTTCGTTTTGGACTTGCCTTTTCCAATTTTGGTTCTTCTTTTACCGGAGGTGCAGGTGAATAGGCTTTGACATCATTTGACTTAATTCTGCCTAGTGGGTCACTGCTATTTACCTGATTTAAATCGATTCCCAGTTCTCTTGCCCATTTTCTTGCAGCTGGAGAAGCAATCGGTCGGTTGGCTTTCGGAAAATCTTGCTCTGACCGGATGGTTTGTTGATTTAAAGTTTCTTCTACCGATTTTTCCGGAGCTGTTGTGGTGACAACGGTTTCCTCAGCTGTGCCATCCTCAATAATTGCAATTACATCGCCTACTTCCACCGTATCGCCTGTGTCTTTTAATACCTTCGTAACTACACCTGAATATTCAGCATTTAATTCTATATTGACTTTATCTGTTTCCAGTTCTACGACACTATCTCCTTTGGATACTTTGTCACCAATATTAATTAGCCATTGTGAAATCGTTCCTTCTGAAATGGATTCTGCTAACTCCGGTACCTTAATTTCCATCAAGTTTCATCTCTCCTAAGAATATTAAGTAATATTTTTATCTTGGTATTTGCTGTTGATCATTGTTAGCTTCTAACTAACTCTCTTTCTTGTTTCTGTGTATCTATTAAAAGATTAAAATTCAAAGCCTGTTGGACAATATGTTCTTGTTCCTTTTTATGAACGTTGGAATCGCCTACTGCCGTGCTTGAACGCGCCTGTCGTCCAATGTAACCGACTGTCAGTTTGCTGGAAGCAAGTTCAAAGAGTGTAGGGGCGATATAATGCCATGCTCCCATATTCTTTGGTTCTTCCTGTACCCAAACGATTTCCTTCAGGTTCGGATAGCGCATTAAAATATCTTCTACTTTTTCCTTCGGGAATGGATACAATTGTTCAATACGAATTATGTGTATTTCGTCTAATTTTTGAATTTCTTTACTTGAGTCAATTTCCACAGCCAGATCGATGGCCATCTTACCAGTCGCTAACACGAGCCGCTTCACTTTTTCTCTCCTTTTTCCGAGCTCTGGTTGTTCCACAACCGTTTGGAAACTGCCATCGCTTAGAGCAGTGCCAGGAGAAGAGACCAGCGGATGACGAAGCAGACTTTTTGGTGTCATAATGACCAGCGGCCTGACGAATTCTGTTCCTAAGATGGATGCTTGCCGGCGCAAAATATGAAAGTATTGGGCAGCACTAGTCAAGTTTGCTACCGTCCAGTTGTTTTCTGCCGCCAACTGTAAAAAGCGTTCAAGACGGGAACTGGAGTGCTCTGGACCCTGGCCTTCATAACCGTGAGGCAAAAGAAGAGTAAGCCCTGACTTTTGTCCCCATTTAGCTCTAGCGGATGAAACAAATTGATCAAACAGAGGTTGTGCTGTGTTAGCAAAATCACCGTATTGTGCTTCCCATATGACAAGTGTTTCAGGAGCAAAGACATTATAGCCATATTCAAAACCTACAACAGCCGCTTCAGACAGTGGGCTATTATGCACCGCAAACGAAGCGCGGGCTTGCGTTAGATGATGCAAGGGTGAATAGGTTTCGTTGGTTTCTGTGTCATGCAGCACAATGTGACGCTGAGCGAACGTTCCACGCTCAGAATCCTGTCCCGTTAGCCGGATCGGTGTGCCTTCTTTTAACAATGTCGCGAATGCCAGCACTTCTGCTACCGCCCATTCTACTTTCCCATTTTCCTCCAGTGCTAGTTCACGGCGTTCCAGAATCCGCTTTAATTTTGGATAAACGTGAAAGTTTTCCGGCCATTTCAGCAATTCATGATTTAATTCACAAAGAGTATTAAGCTGTATATTTGTTTCCAATTGCGGAATTCCTTTCGTGATAACCTTAGGAACCTCTACAACTGCCGATCGCTCATCATGCTTCGTCTCTGACACTTGGTCATATTCCGCTTGGAGTTTTTCTTGCACGCTACGATTGATTTGTTCGACCTCTTGTTCATTCAAAATACCTTTCTTTCTCAACTGTTCGGAATATAAGGCTTTTACGGTTGGATGGCCCGCAACTTTTTTGTAAACCTGGGGCTGGGTGACCGCAGGGTCGTCCATTTCGTTGTGGCCAAATCGGCGGTATCCGACTAAATCAATCAAAAAATCCTTGTGGAAACGGGCACGGTATTGATAGGCAAGACGAACAGCTGCCAGACAAGCTTCTGGATCATCCGCATTTACATGCACAATTGGGATCTCAAAACCTTTTGCCAAGTCACTCGCATATCTCGTAAAACGAGAATCATGGCTATCTGTCGTAAAGCCGACCATGTTGTTCGTGATGATATGAATGGTCCCGCCCGTTTGATATCCTTTTAATCCACCTAAATTTAAAGTCTCCGATACAATTCCCTGGCCTGGAAATGCAGCATCGCCATGGACCAGTATCGGAAATGCTTTCTTAACATCTTGCTTGGGATATCCTGCCTTTTGACGTTCTTCTTGGGCTGCTCTTGTAAACCCTTCGATTACTGGATCGACAAATTCAAGATGACTCGGATTATTCGCTAAGGTAATCCGTGTACGAAGGGGACTGTCACACTCGACGAACCGGTTGCACCCTAAGTGGTATTTCACATCTCCTGTCCAACCCTCACTAATATCGACTAAATCTTCCGATGGTCCTTGTTGTTTGGCGTAAGAGTGCTGAAACTCAGAGAAAATCTTGCTGTATGGTTTATTTAATACATGTGCCAAGACACTTAAGCGGCCACGATGAGCCATTCCAATGAGGATATTTTGTACTTGATCCCCGACACCTTCGCGAATCGCTTCATTTAGCATAGGTACAAGCATGTCTACACCTTCAATAGAAAATCGTTTTTGACCGACAAAGGTTTTATGTAAGAATTGTTCAAATCCTTCCACCTCCGTCAAACTCTTTAATAGGTTTGCTTGTTCTTCTTTCGATAAGGAGCGGTGCATACTCCTTGTCTCCACTATCCTAGTTAACCATGCTTTTTCGTCCATATTATCAACATGGTTAAATTCGTAGGCTAGTGTAGAGGTATAAAGATTCTTTAAATGGTTTATCGCATCCCAAGCGGTTTGAACGCCTTCAGGTGTATCCTTCCAAACGAGTTTAGCTGGAATCGCTTTCAAGTTGTAGTCACTTATCCCATGTTTTTCAGGGTTGAACAAGTCACGGTGTTTTTCATTCCCTTCTAAAGGGTTCATATTTGCCGCTAAATGTCCATGTGAGCGAATGTCTTCTAGAAGTTTTACAACTTTCATCACTTTCTCTATATCTACTGAATTATCTGGAATAACAGATCCATGTTTGATATTTTCTTTCAATTGACTTGTCTCAAAAGACAAGGGTGATCCCCATGTATTAAATAACTCTATTAATTTTGGCTCGACAGTATCTATACCGTTCATATAGCGCTCATATTGTTCGATTACATAGCCAAGGTTTGGACCATTCAATTTCCTCCATGGATTTCGTTGATTTTCCTGTTCTTCCATTCTGGAATACCCCCATGATTGAGTTTTCGTATAATATTATTTGGATAGGTTATAGAAGTAATTAACATTGATTAAGGATAAGGATAATGCAATAATGAAAATAAATAAAATTGAAAAAAATTATTTTTACTTATAAAAAATCTTTATATCATTACAGGGTGGGACAATGGATTACCGTGACTGGGAAATACTGAAGGTACTTTATAATCAAAAAAATCTTACAAAAACAGCTCGATTATTATTTCTTACTCAACCTGCATTAACGAGTAGATTAAAGCATATGCAGGAAGAGCTGGGGGTTACAATCGTAACCCGTGAAAGTCGTGGCGTGCATTTTACCCCACAAGGAGAATATCTTGTCCAATGTGCTGAGGAGGCCCTTGCTCATTATGAGAAGATAAAAGAAAATGTCCAAAATATGGGTAATAACGAAAGTGATAAAGTGGTAGGTACGTTGAAATTGGGGGTATCTAATTTTTTTGCGAATTATGAACTTCCTTATATTTTGAAACTGTTTAAAAGCCAATTTCCCCATGTGGAATTCAAAGTGATTACGGGGTGGAGCAGAGACGTAACCCAACTTATACACAATAAAGATGTTCATATCGGTTTTGTTCGGGGAGACTATGGGTGCAGGGGATTATCGACACATCAATTATTTGAGGAAACCATTTGCATTGCTTCAAAGGATGAGATTGAAATTAGGGATCTTCCTCGTCTTCCTAGAATTGAATATAGAGGGGATTACTTATTAAAATCAACCATTGATCATTGGTGGGCTGAAAATTATGCACAAGCACCCTTTATCGGTATAGAAGTCGACCAAGTTGATACGTGTAAGGAAATGGTGATAAATGGTTTAGGATATGGTATCCTTTCCAGCAGGGTACTTAATGGCATAGAAGACTTATCCAAAGTCCTTATAAAAGATCAAGAAGGAAATCCTATATTGCGCAGAACATGGATGTATTATCATAAGGAATCCCTAGAATGGAATGTCGTTAAGGCATTCGTACATTTTATTGAAAATTTTAATTGGAAATATACTGGTACAAAGATAAAATAAAAGTGTATATCCCTAGTAGAATCGCTTCAGACCGACCAGCGTTTTATTTTAAATCAACTAAAATAAAACGCTGGTCGTTATTTTTGTATAAGTGTTTCCTTCCTCTTTTATAGTTTTCAATAGTTTTTTTTGGATATTTAACAATGAACATAAACTACCTTCATCGAGGGGGCTCTAATAGCCCGCCTAATTTAAATACAGAATTACTGTGCTCCATTTATAGCTATTAAAGGTTTTCCTTTTAAAACAAGCACTAGTTTTTAGATGCTTGTTTTTTCTTTAATGAAATGACCTTTCCCTTTTGCAGGAATACTATTGAACTGGATATCTAATATAAAATGCACAGCTCTTGATATATCGTAATATTCAAAAAAATGATCTATTAAGAAATTCTCTCAGCTTTCATTAGCATTGTTAATTCGCTGATTGCATTTTACGAATTACCACTAGGGTAAGATAGTATTATAAAATAGGCAGTTTCACTACGAACGATTCCATCTGTTTTCTTTTAGATGGTATCTATGCTGGTGTTTTTTCAAGCACTATAATAATAATCTCGAATTTAAACCCATATTTCCCAATATTTTATTCACAGAAAAAGTTCTAATAAAGTTATGGAAGAAGTTAAACACGATGATGTTTATTTCGGAAATTAAAACCCGAATTACTACTTTAATTTATAGATATTGGATTAATAACCAAAAGGACCCTAAAAAGGGTCTTTGATTAGCCATGCTGACGTGAAGGGTTTAAAAGGTAGTACCAAGCTGGCGGAGAATATCATTTACATCAACATGTGATCTTTTCTCTATGATTTTGCCGTTTTTAAACCGTAAAAACATCATAAGAGAGAACCTAACGGTACTACCGGTTGAAGTAATACTGAAAAATGGGATACCTGTGTGAGTACCTTCAATATAAAATACACTGCTTCTTGATCACCTAGCCTAAATCGACACGGTTTTCTCTTCTTTATAGCTTGTCTATTATTTATTGAATGTGTATGATTCTCCGTCTTCTGGCACTAAAACATTAGAAGTAATTCCTTTTTGAGTAATAAAGCTCTTTAATTCTTCTCTGGTTAATCCCCAATGGTTTACAGCTTCCATATGGACACAAATTATTTTTCCATCTGGAGCAGCTTTGTACACTTCATAGACATCATTTTTCCCCATGACTAGAGAACCGCCTTGAAAGAATTGATTATCACCGGCATTTACGACAATAATTTCTGGTTTTTGTGAGTCGATTACTTCTTGAACTGCTTCATACCATACTGTATCACCGGCAACATACAAAATTTTCTCCGATGGGTGTCTGAAGACAACACCACATACTAGACCAGCATGTTTTAAGATTTCGCCTCTCCCATGCTCGCCTTTTGTTTTAACTAATTGGATACCTTCAAAGACTGTATCCTGTTGTAAAACCTCTACATTTTGGAAACCAGTATTTCGAATTTCTGTTGCATCCTCTTCATTTTGTGCAAATACTTTGATCTCTTTTGGCAATGCTTCTTTAGCAACATCATCCCAGTGGTCTAAATGCAGATGAGTGACAATGACAGCATCAATATTTTGAATAATATTGTCAATGGATGTTGGTAAACTTACCAATGGATTATTTTGATCTTGTCTTGATGAATTTGGAAAAGGTGGGTAACTCCCTTTTTCTGCTAACATTGGATCAATTAGAAATTTTTTCCTCGCATATTCAACAACTATTGTTGCATTACGAATTTGTTGTATATCCATATTTTATAACCCCTTTATCTTTGAAATTTCCTTTAAACAATGTATAGTCTAAACTATGGACCCAAGAGGATACATAGATTAAATAAAGTCTTTTGGAGGTTTGACTTTATTTATGAAAGGAATTAAATATATGTTAGATAACACGGATATGAAAATCTTGAAGGAACTAACTAAAAACAGTCGGATTACAATGAAAGAATTGGGTGAGAAAGTACATTTGACTGGACCAGCTACGACGGCAAGAGTGGCAAAATTAGAGGATAATGGAATTATTGAGGGTTATACCATTAAAGTGAACCAAGTCAAATTGGGATATTATATACATGCTTTTATTACTATCATGACACAAAGCACTACTCATCAGCCATATTTGACGTTTATAAAAACACAAGAGAACTATCTAATAAATAACTATAAAATCAGTGGAGATGGTTGTTATCTCCTCGAATGTAAATTTCCATCCAATGAACTAATGAATCAATTTTTAGAGGAATTAAACGAGCATGCAAACTATAAATTATCGATTGTTATTAGTAAATAGCTATAGTAGTATATCGGTTATGCATAAAAAAGGACCTCCCATTCATGCTTCAGGATGTCCTCTGCCAAACTTTTTTAATGCAGTAATTTGGAGGTAGATAAACGATCAAATTCTAATGTTGGTTTTAACACACCGTTTACTCTCTCTAATTTAATATCTTGTCCACTTTAAATGCAGCAGTTCCTTTAATATTTGTAGAAGAAGCCCCCACTTTTATTTATTAAGCCTAAATTTGTCCTACTAATTGTCCTCACTGTTTTTTATATCTTCTGGACATTTAACTCGCACTTTTACAGAAATTTCATTTAGTCTATCTCCTGAAATTGCAAGAAATATATTATTGACATCGTTTTCAGATAGATATAAAATAGCACTATCAAAATTATTTGGATAGTTACTGTAAGGCAGGCTATACCATTTATGATATTATTTTTTAGATTCATTATTGTATAACCTTGGAGGAAGATGGTTTTTATGAAGATAGATAAGGTTATTAACAATAATTTAGTACGTTCCTATAAAGATGGTAAAGAAGCACTAGTCATGGGAAAAGGTCTTGGTTTTAAAAAGCAGAAAAATGATTTCATTGATGAAGCATTAATTGAAAGAATTTATGTGATTGAAGGAGAAGAAAATGGTAATTATCTAGAGGTGTTACTATCTAATATTCCTTACACATATGTTCAAACAACCAATGAAATTGTTAAATTTGCAACTAATTCCTTGGATAAAAAGTTAGATGATACCATTTGGTTGGGTTTAACAGATCATATTTACCATGCAATTGATCGTGCTAAAAAGGGGAAGACAGTAAGAAACGCTTTGTTATGGGAAATTAGTAGGTTTTATAATCATGAGTATCTAATCGGTAAAGAAGCATTGAAAATTATCGAAAAAAGACATGATGTAAAACTTAATGATTCTGAGGCAGGGTTTATTGCATTACATCTAGTTAATGCGCAAATGGATGATACAGTAAAGATTCAAGAAACAATGGAACTAGTTCGGAGACAAAAAAAAATAATGGATATAGTGAAATACCATTATGGTACAGAACTTAATGAAAGTTCCATACACTATGACAGGTTTATGACACATTTAAAATACTTTGTTAGAAGATTATCTAAAGGAAAAGAAGTTATCAAAGATGACTTAGGATTTTTAGATGTGATCAAAACAAAATATCCGAATGAATATAAATGTGCGAAACGAATTGATGAATATGTTCAAAAAGAACTCAATTGTAAATTGACAGAAGATGAAATTATTTATCTTGCTGTTCACATAAGAAGAGTAATTGCGGAAAGTGTTTAACATTAAACAGGCTTCGCATGTGGGATTGTTACGCTAGGCGGCTATACCCACCAGTTAAGGAAAGAGATCCTATTTTGATTTCCTTAACTGGTGGGTTTTATTTTTGAAAAAAAGGAAAATTAATAAATAGCGATTTGCTATGTGGGATTGTTACGCGATGCGGCTATACCCACCAGTAAACGAAAGGAATCATTTGTTGATTTCTTTCCTTTGCTGGTGGGTTTTATTTTGGGGAAATCTATCAGGAAATTAAAACAGGGGGAAAAAAATATGGAGTTTAAAAATCTAGCAGCTACTATTTTAGAAAAAGTTGGCGGGAAAGAAAATATCTCATCAGTAGGACACTGTGTGACACGTTTACGATTTAATTTAAAAGATAGTACAAAGGCCGATACTCAGACGCTTAAAAATATGAAAGGTGTTGTTGGTGTTGTTGATCAAGGTGGACAATATCAGGTCGTTATTGGAAACAATGTCCAAAATGTGTATAAAGAGCTTGTAGCATTAGGAGATTTTGATGATTCAAGCAATAATCATGAAAAAGAAAAAGAAAAAGGAATAATCAGCAAAGTATTAGATACAATTGCCGGTAGTTTTTTCCCTATCATACCAGCTCTTGCGGGTGCTGGTATGTTAAAAGCAGTACTTGCATTGTTAATGGCATTTAAATGGGTGACAGTTGAATCACAAACTTATCTGTTTTTAAACTTTATGGCAGACGCAGCTTTCTATTTTCTTCCTATCCTATTAGCAGCCTCTGCAGCTAAAAAGTTTAAAGTCAATCAATTTGCGGCAATGGCTATCGGTGCGATTCTAGTGCATCCAACGTTCATTACCATGACGAATGCTGCAAAAACTGCAGGAACCGATTTGCATTTTTTAGGAATTCCAGTTCCTCTTGTCTCATATGCATCATCAGTTATTCCGGTTCTTTTAGCTATCTGGTTTATGTCTTATGTTGAACCCTTTGTGGAAAAGATTATACCAAATTCTATTAAGACTGTTATTGCTCCGTTATTTACTTTAATTGTTGTAGCTCCAACAACATTAATCGTTATTGGACCATTAGGAAATTATCTGGGTCTAGTACTTGGAATGGGCGTTACTTTTCTGAATGCTCATGTGAGCT
This sequence comes from Neobacillus drentensis, assembly GCF_021560175.1. Taxonomy (GTDB): domain Bacteria; phylum Bacillota; class Bacilli; order Bacillales; family Cytobacillaceae; genus Neobacillus; species Neobacillus drentensis_A. Next base: position 1,440,619 of record NZ_CP091110.1, read on the forward strand.
GGTTAGTCCCAACGTTAGTGGGTACATTTACGCCGTTTTTGGTTATGACAGGGATGCATTACGGTATTATTCCTATCGGTATGAATATGCTTGCAACAAAAGGCTTTGATACAGTTGCAGGCCCAGGAATGATGGTTTCAAATATTGCTGAGGGTGCAGCATCATTGGCTGTCGCCCTTCGTACAAAGAATTCAGATATTAAACAATTAGCTTCTTCGGCTGGTATTACAGCGGTTGTTGGTGTTACAGAACCTGCAATGTATGGTATTAGTTTAAGATTCAAAAGACCATTAGTTGCTACCATGATTGGTGGCGGAGTTGGAGGTCTGTTTATCGGTATCATGGGTGTAGGAAGATACGCTCAAGTTTCTCCAGGTATTTTCTCATTACCTAGTTATATTGGACCGGGCGGTTTTACAAATTTAATTTATGCAGCTATTGGTTGTGCCATAGCATTTGCTACATCATTTATTGTTTCATATATTCTTGGTATTGAGGATCCAGTTGAAGAATCCATAGCAAACAAAACAGAAAACAAAAAAGGTGTTATTTCAGATAAGGTAATCTATTCACCTCTCAAAGGAAAAGCAGTTGAACTGAAAGAAGTAGATGATGCTGTATTCTCGGAGGGGATTTTAGGGAAAGGTGTAGCGATTATACCGGAAGAAGGAAAAGTTTTTGCTCCTATTGATGGCACTGTAACAGCCTTTTTTGATACACATCACGCAATAGGCATTACTGGTGAAAATGGATCAGAAATTCTAATTCACGTCGGAATCGATACAGTTAAATTAGGAGGTCGCCATTATTCGCCAAAAGTGACAAAAGGACAAACAGTTAAAAAAGGTGACTTAATATTAGAGTTTGATATTGATGCAATTAAAAATGAAGGTTATCAAGTCATTACGCCATTTATTGTAACAAACTCAGCCGATTATGCCGATATTTTAAGTATCACAGGAAAAGATGTACAACCAGGAGAAGCTTTACTTAAATTAGCTTAATAATGGTGGGGATTGATTGCTCGTAAGGGCACCCAATCCCAATATATAAAGAGAGGAAGTTAGAATAATGGGTTTTCCAAAAGAGTTTTTATGGGGCGGAGCCACTGCCGCTAACCAATGTGAAGGAGCTTACTCAGCAGGTGGTAAAGGATTAAGCACTGCAGATGTGATGACAGCAGCGGCTCATGGTGTTCCTAGAGAGATTACAGACGGTGTTGTGGAAGGAAACTATTATCCTAGCCACAATGCAGTCGATCATTATAATCGTTTTAAGGAAGATATCGTATTGTTTGCTGAAATGGGGTTCAAATGTTATCGCATGTCCATTGCTTGGTCAAGAATTTTTCCAAATGGCGATGAAGAAACACCAAATGAAGATGGATTAAAGCATTATGACGAGGTCTTTGATACATGCCTTCATGCAGGAATAGAGCCTGTGGTAACAATTTCCCATTTTGAGACACCATTAGGATTATTAAAATACGGTGCATGGGAGAATCGAAGAGTAGTAGATTTTTATTTACGTTATTGCGAAACTCTGTTTAAACGTTATAAAGGAAAAGTGAAATATTGGCTTACTTTTAATGAAATTAATGTCATGTCAACAAAACCTTGGATGGCTGGCGGAGTCAATTCTGATGATGAGCAAGTGCGTATGACAGCTGCCTATCATCAATTTTTAGCCAGTGCAAAGGCTGTCCAAATGGCGCATGAAATTGATTCTAATAATAAAGTAGGGATGATGTATAACGGACACGTTGCCTATCCAGCTAGTTGTGATCCGGAAGATATGCAAAGAACGAATGATTTTATGCATAAAATGCTATTTTATAGTGATGTTCAATGTCGCGGTTATTATCCAGCCTATAAATTAAAGGAATTTGAACGTGAAGGAATCGTTTTACCTATCGAAGATGGTGATTTCGATGATTTGAAAAAAGGAAAGGTTGATTTCCTATCCTTCAGTTATTACATGACTCACGTGGTAGGAAAAAATACCCCTTTAGTTTTTAAAGGGCTGAATGGTGTCAAAACAGGTTACAAGAATCCCCATCTACAAATGAGTGATTGGGGTTGGGGAATTGATCCGATGGGTCTCCGTTATTTATTAAATCTTTTATACGATCGTTATCAAATTCCTTTAATGATTGTAGAGAATGGTTTAGGAGCAGCTGATGAAGTTGAAGAAAACGGAGGAATTCATGATTCCTATCGTATTGACTATTTAAGAGACCACATTAAAGAAATGAAAAAAGCCATTGAAATTGATGGTATTCCTGTGATGGGATACACAATGTGGGGACCAATCGATATCATTGCTGCTAGTACAGGTGAAATGAAAAAACGATATGGCTTTATTTATGTGGATGTCGATGATAAAGGAAATGGGACCTTTAAGCGGATAAAAAAAGATTCCTTCTATTGGTATAAAAATGTTATAGAGTCAAATGGGGAAAATTTATAGTTTATTACTATTAAAAAGAGATTGAGATACTATTTAATCAAATAGTATCTCAAAAGGAGATTGTATGATTTATGTCAGTAACAAAAAATGTTTCATTAGTTAAAAGTCAAAATTTATTAATTGCTGCTATCGCGTTTGGGATAATATTAAACCCATTAAATACATCCATGATAACGGTAGCAATGCCAGAGATCAAAAGTGAGTTTTCACTTACATCACAGGATATCACATGGTTAATCGCTTCCTATTTCATCGTTTGTGCAATTTTCTTACCGCTTATTGGAAAATTGAGCGACTTTTATGGCAGGAAAAAAATCTTTCTGTCTGGACTACTATTAGTAAGTATATCTTCCTTTGCTGCCCCATTATCACAAAATATGCCGTTTTTGCTGGCAATGCGATCCATACAAGCAATTGGTACATCCGCTCTATATCCTGCCGGAATGGGAATTGTTCGATCCTATATCGAAAAAAATCAAAATAGAGTAATCGGATCACTAACTGTATGTGCTACCACCTCGGCAGCATTTGGACCGACAATCAGCGGGCTGCTAATTCACCTAGGCGGATGGCATGTAATCTTCTACGTTAATTTTCCGATTATCATTATTTCTGCCATCTTGGGTTTCTTTTTTATTCCTAAAGATGAAACGATGGCTGTCAAAGCTTTCAAGTGGGATGGAATTGGGATTATTGTTTTCGGTTGCCTCATCTCTTTATGGATTTATTTTTTGCAAACATTAAAAAGTGGTTTAAGCTTATGGGCATTAATTGGCACTTTAGCGTTAACATTTTTATTTTACTTCTTTGAAAAAAGAAAGGAAGATCCTTTTATAGATGTAATGTTTTTGAAGAAAAATCTTAACATTTCATTTGTGTATATTCAATATATTTTGGCAACATTGATTTTCTTTGCCATGCTGCTTTCGATGCCAATGTATTTACAATCAGAATTGATGCTCAGTTCTAAGCTTACGGGTTTCATTATGCTTTCACTTTCCATATTTTCAATAATTAGTACACCACTTGCGACGCGTTGGATAGAAAAGTCAGGATTTAAGTCTCCATTACTAACAGGAGTGATTATTGGAGTAGTTGGTGTTGTCCTTTTAATGACAATCAAACATAGCTCACCACTAATTTGGATTTTTATTGTGTTATCCATCATTGGATTTAGTAATGGTATGTTAAATATAGGTTTACAAACGCTGCTCTATTCATTTGTTTCTAAATCGGAAACGGGAAGGGCTTCGGGTCTATTTTTGACATCAAGATTTATGGGTAATATTTTGGCTTCCAGCGCATTTGGTCTTATGTTTGCGACCGGAGTCAATGATACGAACCTTAATTGGATGACTATTATTTTAATTGTGGTGTCCATTATTTTATTTACTGGAATATTATTCATAGGAAAAAACAAAGGTGGAAGGGGTACTACAGGACTTAAAAAAATGAATGCTTAAAATGCTCGGTAAGTAATAGCAAAAAAATAGCTACACCGTAGCTATTTTTTGATTTTAGTAAACGTACTTATTATTGATATTTCTTCATTAGATTTTTTAGGCTTATATAAGGAGGTTAGATAGGTGAAAGCTTTAAAAATAAGCAAAGGAAAACAAGATGACAATATAAAATATGCTCAGCAGCATTTAGCAAATGAAAGGACTTATCTTGCTTGGATTCGTACTGCTATATCCATTACAGGCGTTGGTTTTCTAACAACTTCGTTACATTTTACCATAAAGATCAGTTCTAATTCTGCAATTAATACGTTAGCCATACTTCTTGGAATCTTTGCTTGTCTTGTTGGTTTCATCACTGCTGTCTTGTCAACAATCCATTACACCAGGAAAAGAAGGGAAATCCAAGATGGACTTTTTATTCCGTCAAACTACTCTATCATATTTGTTTCCATTTTATTTTCACTCCTAGTTTTTTTGATTTTTATGTATCTGTCTTTCTTATTATTTAAGTTATAAAATGAGGGTAAATTAATAGTAATGACCTTCCTTTTCTATATTAGAAATTAATATTAGAACTATTTTAAATCCCTTGACATACTATAGGGGGGTATAGTAAGTTATACGTATGGAGGTGAGGTTCAATGGATGAAAACTTGAATCATGATTGTCATCTTTCTAAAGAAAGAAAGAGTCATCATTCCGATAAAGTAAAGAAAAATTTAGTTACTCGGTTAAACAGAATTGAAGGTCAAATCCGCGGAATAAAAGGATTAATTGAAAAAGATACTTATTGTGATGATGTAATTACCCAAATTTCTGCTACACAGTCTGCTTTAAACAGTGTGGCAAAACTTCTTTTAGATGGACATTTAAAAACATGTGTATTGGAACGAATAAACGAGGGTGATACAGAAGTTTTAGATGAAGTACTTTTAACGATAGAAAAGTTAATGAAAAAATAACTGGGAGTGATTATGATGGAAAAGATTACTTTAAAGGTTACTGGAATGTCTTGTGGCCATTGTGTAAAATCGGTTGAAGGAAGTGTTGGAGAGTTACAAGGTGTTAAATCGGTAAAAGTTCACTTGGAAGCAGGAAATGTGGATGTAGAATTTAACCCTGCTGAAGTTCCCTTAAGCAAGATTAAACAAACAATTGATGACCAGGGCTATGATGTGGAATAGATTGTATAGATAACGTGCACTAAAAAAGCACGTTATCTTTAGCAACAAAACATACCCCCTACCCGTATAAAGAGGTGAATATCGATGAGTAATGATATAAAAGAAGCCGTTTTTCAAATCACAGGTATGACCTGTGCGGCATGTGCTGCGAGAATTGAAAAAGGCCTTAAAAAAATGGATGGTGTAAAAGAAGCGAATGTTAATTTAGCCCTTGAAAAGTCCACTATAAAATATGACCCTGATGTTGCATCTGAATACACTTTCCAAAAGAAAATTCAGGATTTAGGCTATGATGTTGTAAAGGAAAAGGCGGAATTTGATGTTACAGGAATGACCTGTGCAGCTTGTGCAAATAAAGTGGAAAAAAGATTGAACAAATTAGATGGAATAGAAAAAGCCAATGTCAACTTCGCGCTAGAGACAGTCCTTGTGGAGTATAACCCACAACAAGTCTCTGTTCCTGAAATGAAAGAGGCTATTAAAAAGTTAGGATATTCCCTTGAACTAAAAAAAGAAAATACAGAAGGGCAGGTTGACCATCGTCAAAAGGAAATTGAAAAGCAGCAAGGTAAGTTTATTTTCTCTCTTATCCTGTCATTCCCACTATTGTGGGCGATGGTTAGCCACTTTGAATTTACACGGTTTATTTGGCTGCCAGATATGTTAATGAATCCTTGGGTTCAATTAGCTCTTGCTACACCCGTGCAATTTGTAGTTGGTAAACAGTTTTATGTAGGAGCCTATAAGGCGTTAAGGAACAAGAGTGCCAATATGGATGTGCTTGTTGCACTTGGTACATCAGCAGCCTATTTCTATAGTTTATATTTAAGTATTACCTCCATTGGCTCCGGCGCTCATATGTTAGAACTCTACTATGAAACAAGTGCTGTTTTGATTACCTTAATACTATTAGGGAAATTGTTTGAAGCAAAGGCTAAAGGACGTTCATCTGAGGCGATTAAGAAATTAATGGGACTACAGGCGAAAAACGCAACCGTTTTTCGTGATGGTCAAGAGATGATAATCCCAATCGAAGACGTTTTAGAAGGGGATATTGTTTATGTCAAACCAGGTGAAAAGGTGCCGGTTGATGGTGAAATTGTTGAAGGCAGGTCAGCCGTTGATGTATCGATGTTAACGGGAGAAAGTATTCCGATTGATAAAACGATTGGAGATCACGTTATTGGTTCAACGATTAATAAAAATGGATTCCTGAAAATTAAAGCTACAAAGGTTGGAAAAGATACAGCGTTAGCTCAAATTATTAAGGTGGTTGAAGAAGCACAAGGTTCTAAAGCACCGATCCAACGCTTAGCTGACGTGATTTCAGGAATATTTGTGCCGATCGTAGTAGGAATCGCCATTGTCACGTTCCTTGTATGGTATTTCGCAGTAAATCCTGGCGATTTTGCGGACGCTCTTGAGAAATTTATTGCGGTATTAGTTATCGCTTGTCCTTGTGCACTTGGCTTGGCAACACCAACTTCAATTATGGCGGGCTCGGGTCGTGCAGCCGAATTTGGAATTTTGTTTAAAGGCGGAGAACACCTTGAAACCACTCATCGCTTAAATACGATTATTTTGGATAAAACTGGTACAGTTACAAACGGAAAACCATCTTTAACCGATGTTATTTTGGCAGAAGGTATGGATGAAAGGGAATTTCTAATGCTGGTTGGTACGGCTGAGAGAAACTCAGAACATCCACTTGCCGAGGCAATTGTGGAAGGTATAAAGGAAAAAGGAATGAACCTTGGCTCATCTGATACCTTTGAAGCGATTCCTGGTTTTGGTATCCAATCAACGGTAAATGGTAAGCAGTTATTAATCGGGACACGTAGACTCATGGCGAAATATAGTGTTAACGTTCAAGTTGTACTAGCCAATATGGAGAGCTTGGAGAAGCAAGGGAAAACAGCGATGGTAGTAGCCATCGATGGGTGCTATGCAGGGATGGTTGCCGTTGCCGACACCATTAAGGATACATCGAAAGAAGCGATTGCTCGATTACACAAAATGGCCTTAGAAGTAGTAATGATAACAGGGGATAATACTCAAACAGCCCAAGCCATTGCAGCCCAAGTGGGAATTAAGAAAGTCATTGCAGAAGTTTTACCCGAAGGCAAGGCCGAAGAAGTGAAAAAGCTTCAGCAAGCAGGTAAAAAAGTGGCTATGGTAGGGGATGGAATTAATGACGCTCCGGCACTTGCGACAGCTGATATCGGGATGGCAATCGGTACAGGTACGGATGTGGCAATGGAAGCAGCAGATATTACTCTTATTCGCGGCGATTTAACTAGTATTGCGGACGCGATTTTCATGAGTAAGAGGACAATCACAAATATTAAGCAAAATCTGTTCTGGGCACTGGCATATAACGTCATAGGAATTCCAATCGCAGCAGCAGGTTTCTTGGCACCGTGGTTAGCAGGGGCAGCGATGGCATTTAGCTCCGTATCAGTTGTTCTCAATGCACTAAGACTTCAAAGGATTAAGTTAAAGGCTTAAATGGAGAGGAGGATGCTTATATGAAAAAAGGTATAATAATCTGGGCTGTTTCGGCTATTCTTTATCTTGGAGTAGTCATTGCAGGTTATAGTATGTATGCCAATAATAATCCAAAATCAGAGGAACACGGTCATCATACAACTACTACTGAACAGGGGGAAGAAAGCATGAATCATCAACATAGTGATCAAGAGCACGGGAATCATGGTTCAAACACTACCAGTGAGATTACACCCAAAGTATCCTATGCAAATGGGGTAATCACAATTGAATTAAAAGATCATAATAATCATGCTCCGGAACTGGAAGTCTCTCATGAAAAATATATGCATTTGATTGTCGTTAGCTCAAATTTAAAAGAGTACCATCATTTACATCCAGAAAAAAAGGGCGATGTAATATATCAAGTAAAGATAAGTTTGGCAGATAATTCTTATAAAGCTTTTGTTGATATCAACCCAAAAGGGCTTCAATATGCGGTAAGACCTATCGAGCTGCAGGTTGGTGCAACGCATCATGTACATGGAGAAAACAAGCTTATTACTGATAAAGATTTTACCAAGACACTAAACGGTCAAACAGTTGAATTAACCCCTCATTCCTTTGAAGTTAACAAAGAGATTACCCTGAATTTTAATGTAAAGGGTGAGAAACCTGAAGAGTATTTAGGTGCATTAGGTCATGTGGTCATCCTGGACGAAGCAGGAGAGAAATATATACACGTTCATCCAGTTTCGAATGATCAAACTGTATTTGATACACAATTTGATAAACCGGGGATTTATAAGCTTTGGGCTGAATTCAAGTTTCACGGACAGGTCAATATCTACCCATTTGTTATAGAAGTTAAATAATAAAGAATATGGTGAAATAAAATGCAGATAAAATTTCAGAGGATTTTAAACATTAAAAGCTGATAGTTCCTGACGCATTATGTAGCGCCAGGTGTATCATTTCAACATTCATATACCTTACCGCCGTATAGTAATTGAATAGACAAAAAGGAGAAAGTATATGATGAATAGTTTAAAAAAATTAAAATCGCCGTAAATGGTGGAATAGGATTTGGGGCTAAACTCAATTCAAAGCAACTTATAACGCTTTCGAAATATATGAATGAAGATGATGAACTTGAGTTAACAACATTCCAACAACTCTATTTAGTAATTCCAGAAGATAAAAAGGAAGAAATCATAAAAGAATTCGAAAGTGTTGGCTTAGCCTGTTATCCAGTTGGAAACTACGTAAAGAGTTTGAGAACCTGTAATTTTTGTAAAGGGGAAGAGGAGGAAGGAATGCTAGTGGCGAAAGAATTAAATCGCCGAATAGCAGGGAAAGCCGTACTGTTTACCCTAAAGATTGCTTACACAGGGTGTCCTGTAGGCTGTGGTGAACCCATGTTAAGCGACATAGGTATTATGAAAGTTAGAGATTACTACAATTTATATGTTGGAGGAAAAGCAAAAGGCAAAGACGCTGAAGTTGGTTCCTTGCTGATGGAGGATCTTACACCAGAGGATTTGTACGATATGGTAGAAAAGATTATTACTGTATATTCACAAATGGGTAAAAAGCGGGAGACATTCAATAAATTTTTGAAGCGAATAGATAGAGAACAATTATAAGTTAACAAAAATTCCTGAGACCTTGATCGCAGTTATCAATGTTCATATCACTGTTCTAAACTACGTATCTAATTTTAAATTTTGAGGAGGTATTATTGTGTCTACAAAGTCACAAACGATTTTACACGCTGACCCGAATCGTTGGAAGGCATTGGCTTTATTGGGATTTGCAAATTTTATAGTAATGATGGATTCAGCTGTTGTTCAAGTTGCCTTACCATCTATTAAAGGTGCACTTGGATATACAGAGGCGAATTTACAATGGGTTATGAATGCCTTTCTTATTATGTTTGGGGGATTACTACTTTTAGGAGGAAAACTATCTGATTTGTTTGGTCACCGACGCATTTTTATGTGGGGTGTTTCAATCTTAACTGTTTCGTCTTTATTAGCTGGATTAGCTTGGAATGAAATGTCATTGAACATAGGAAGAGCAATCCAGGGGGTTGGATCGGCTTTAATTGCACCATCAGCACTTTCAATTGTTATGATTTTATTTTCTGCCAATAAGCAAGAAATGGGGAAGGCACTTGCAATTTGGGGGCTTTCTGGTGCAGCAGGCGGTGCGATTGGTATCGTTCTTGGAGGTGTTTTGACGCAATTACTTAGTTGGCGATGGACTTTACTATTTTACGTTCCTGTCGGTATGATCGTTTTACTATTAGCACCAAAGCTTCTACAAAAAGGCATGCCAAAAACAGGCCGTATTGATTATGCAGGTGCTATTGCTGTTACAACAGCACTCGTTTTAATTGTTTTTGGTATCGTAAATGTAGAACATAATGGCTGGCAAGCACTTTCAACTGTATTACCTTTAGGACTTGGTATTGTTTTATTCATCATCTTTATCCTTATTCAAGTGTTTAGGAAAGAGCCATTAGTTCCGCTTAGCATCTTTAAGACTCCCAATTTGGCAGCAGGGAACATTTCGCTTATTTTATTATCGGCATCTTGGTTCCCTTTAGTTTATTTCCTTATTTTATACGTGCAACAAGTATTGAAATTTAAACCTTTTAAAGCGGCAATGGGAATGCTACCGGCGCCGATTCTGATGGCTATATTCATGATTGTTCTAGCTGAAAGGGTTATGAATAAATTGGGTATGAAAATAACAATGATGATCGGATTTATCATACTCGGTATTGCAGGACTATTATTTTCAGGTAATACAGTGGATGGAACTTATTGGGGTGATGTATTTGTCCCACTGGTGTTAGCGGCATTTGGGAATGCTCTTACCTATCTGCCAGCAACGACAGCCGCTGTGGCAGAGTCAAAATCAGAGGATTCTGGTCTTGCATCAGGCCTGTATAATACGACCTATCAGGTTGGATCTGCAGTTGGTTTAGCGATTATGGTTTCGGTTGCAGCGGCAGCAACAGCAACAGCAACAGCTAGTGTTACAGGAGCGATAGCAGTAAGTCTTAATGAAGGCTATCAACAAGCATTTTTCTGGTCCGGTATGGTGGCTTTTGGTGGCGCAGTATTAGCCCTTCTGTTTATCCGTTCACCCAAGCAGTGAGAATCGGAAATTACAAATAATCTCATTTCCTATTTGTTTTTTGGGATATTGTATTAGGAGTAGGTGAACAATGATTGAAAGACAATATATTTTATCGAGTACGGGATTTGCCCGTCCAGCAAGAATGTTAATAGGTATTTCTAATAAATATTTATCAAAACTAGTTCTTGAATATAAGGGGATTTCTGTTGAATTAAATTACTCACTCGATTCGATAATGGATGTTATGTCCTTGGGAATTATACCTGGTGCTCAATTTATTATCAGGGCTGAAGGGATTGATGAGGATCAAGCTTTACAATTAATAGACGATCATTTTAGTAAAATGAAATTAATTAGTTTGTAGGATGAACAACATAAGTGGAATTGTGGTAACACAGGCTTAGATGTATCTAAAAATCCTAAAAATAGACTATCTGACAATAAATCAATTAATCTTTTATCTGCCACTTCTCTTTCGTTTACGGGACAAATGCAAAAGATAAGTACTATAAATCAGCATTTATTGTCTAGAGGAGTGAAATATATGTATAAAAGAATACTAGTGGTTATTGGATTAGTTGGAATGATTGGTTGGGCAATTTATGATTCTGCTTCAACATCAAAGAAACAAAAAAAAGCCATTCAGGAGACTCAATCTGTTAGTAATAAGTCTGAGGTTCTTGGGATTGAAGAAGGGGATAGAGCGCCAAATTTTTAATTACCGACCTTAGATGGCCCAAATGTAAAATTGTCAGATATGCAAGGTAAGAAAGTGATCTTGAATTTATGGGCGACTTGGTGTCCCCCATGTAAAGCGGAAATGCCTCATATGCAGGAATTTTATCAATCCCAAAAAGGAAAAAATATAGAAATCCTAGCAGTGAATTTAACGGCTGCGGAAAAAGATGTTTCTAATATTAAACCATTTGTTCAGGATTATGATTTAACCTTCCCTGTTTTATTGGATCATGATGGATTGATAGTAGATACATATCAGGCCTTAACTATTTCTACTAGTTATATCATTGATACGAAAGGGATTATCCGAAAAAGAATCGTAGGTCCAATGGATAAAGAAAGGATGACTGAACTAATCAACAGTATTGAATAAAAGTCGGATTCTTTCATAATTTCACTATCGTCATCGATAGTATGCGTCAAGAAAGTGCATACTTGTTTCGGGATTCATCTGACTATATAATACGTTCAAAACCAAGTAAAGGCGGGGGAAGAGAAGGAGAAAAAATAGGCATCTTTGGATTTCGACAATTCCGGATACGATTACCCATAATCAATTTAAAGTGTATATCACCATTAGTTTAAGCAGGTTATGTTTAGAAATAATAGGATTATAGGGGGAGATTTATTGACTGAAATTACAATATGGGTCGCATTTGCAGGAGGATTATTAGCATTTATTTCTCCTTGCTGCCTACCTTTATATCCATCGTTTATCTCTTATATTACTGGTGTAACAGTGGGAGAAATAAAAAATCAGCAAAGTCATTCTAATACTAGAAAAATAGTCCTATTACATTCTATTTATTTTTCAATCGGATTTACAATCGTTTATTTTGCATTAGGTTTTTCAGCGAGTTTCTTCGGGAAAATTTTTTCTGACTATAAGGATTTAATAAGAATGCTAGGTGGCATTTTTCTGATAGTAATGGGAACGTTTATGTTAGAAATTTTCAAACCAAGTTTTTTAATGAAGGAGCACCGCTTCCAATATACCAAAAAGAAAGTGGGATTTTTAAATTCAGTTATTGTGGGAATTATTTTCGGAGCAGGGTGGTCTCCTTGCATAGGACCTATTTTTGGGGCAATTATGTATGCTAATATTATGTATCCTACACAAACCTTTTTTAATATTGCTGCCTATTCATTGGGGTTCTGTATCCCATTTATAATAATGGCGTTTTTCATCAGCAAGACAAAAATAATATTAAAATATTCAGCGTTACTAATGAAAATCGGTGGCGTTTTAATGATTCTCATTGGATTAATGATATTTTTTGATAAAATGACATACATAACTATATGGGGTTCCCAAATACAGTATTTTTTTGAGGAAATGCTCAGCAAATAAACATATGAAACTCGCAACTAATTAACGAGTATCAATGCGGCCAAATTTAGCCAGCAAAAAGGGAGCTTGTTTTTAAAACAAACTCCCGTTAATATTTATTGGTTCTACAAGGTAGTTTTAACTTTTTGCTGCAGGAATTCGTCGGTCGTAATTACATTAGCATACATACCGTTAAGTGCACTGACAAACGCATAGTGAACCTGTTCAGCTGGTACGACCTTATCTTGATAAGATAAGTCCCTTGTTGCACATGCATCTTCTATAAGTGTGGTTTCAAAGCCTAAATCCACTGCAGCTCTAACAGTTGCATCAATACACATATGTGTCATCATACCTACAACCACTACCTTGGTTACTCCTTTTTCTTTTAATTTGCTTTCTAATTCAGTCTTTAAAAAGCTGTTAGGAAAATGTTTTCTAATAAGACTTTCATGTTCTAATGGTAGAACACTTTCATGTAGTTGAACTCCCTCGGTATCTGGGAGAAAGAAACCTAACTCTGGGTTACTTGCGATATGCTGGACATGAAAAATATGATCTTTGTTATTCTGTCTAAACCATTCAAGAACTTTTGCAGCATTAGCGGCTGCTTTTTCAGGGTTGCTTAATTTCATCTTTCCATTTGGAAAATAGTCATTTTGAATATCGACAATGATTAAAGCTGTGCTCATTTGTTTCACCTCATTTAAAGATTAAGTACAATAAAATAATAAATAATATTTTGATTTTTATCGATACTTTGATGAAACACTTTTTGATTAAATGATTTCACGGTGAAAGGAATTTATAATGGATATCGATCAAATTGATTTTCAAATTCTCAGGTTACTAACCGAAAATTCACGTGTCCAATGGAAGGACTTAGGCGAAAAAATTCATATGACGGGTCAAGCAGTAGGAAACCGTATTAGAAAACTTGAAGATAGTGGTGTCATTAAAGCCTACTCACTAATAATCGATGAAATGAAGCTGGGGCTGATCTTTACAGCGTTTGTCATTGTTCATATGAAATCAGCAAATCATGATGCTTTTATTCGGTTTATTAAAGATCGAAAAGAGGTAGTTGAAGCTCACCGAGTATCTGGGCAAGGCTGTTACCATTTAAAACTAAAAGTTAAATCCCAAGAACAATTGAATCAAATTCTTAATAAACTTCTCGATCATGGGAACTATAGTTTAAATCTGTCCATACAAGAGATTAAACAACAACACTCTTGGACTAGCACATTACAATAAATGTTTGCTCCGTTAATATGAAAACCAACCAACTGAATGATAAAAACAGCAAAAAAAGGTATAATTCTCTCCGATTTAGAGAGTATTATACCTTTTTTGCTTAGTGAGACATCCATAATGTAGAATTTGGTGCATTTCTCTCTTTTACTTTTCTTTATTATGCTCTCCCCACTGGCACATTTCCTGAATAATAGGCCAGAGAGTTTGCCCTTTTTCAGTAAGGCTGTATTCGACCTTTGGAGGAATTTGTGGATATTCCTTACGATGAACTAAACCATCGTTCTGCATTTCCTTTAAGGTAGAACTGAGTGTTTTATAGGTTATCTTCCCTAGCATACGCTGAAGTTCATTATAGCGGACTGTACCGTTCCTTGATAAATGGTAAATAATTAGCAGTTTCCATTTACCGTTGATAATGGAGAGTGTATAGCCAAAAAAAGGCTCCTGGCTTTCAGAAATTTTCTCGTTTCTATCAGACATATTAACATTGGACCTTTTTATCATTACACTATCCTCCTAGATAGTATGTGTCATAAAAGTGCATACTTGTTTGTAATTGTATATTGACTATATAATACATTTGAATCCAAGTAAAGGAGGATTCAAATATTTGTTTTCGAGAAAGTGCTATATATATAAAACAATATTTTTCAACTTTGAAAAAAATCATTAGGAGGACAAAGTAATTATGTTATCACAACAATATCAAGACAATATAGACACATTACTAAAGAAAATAGAAGAAGCTGAGGCGATTGTGGTTGGTGGCGCTGCTGGGATGTCTGAGGCTATTGGACATAGTTTTTATCATACTGATGCGAATTTTCTAAAGCATTTTGGAAAATTTGCAGATAAATATGGTATTAAAAACCTTTTTAAGGGCTTTTATTACCGATTTTCTACAAGAGAAGAACGGTGGGCTTTTCTTGCAACTGAAATCAAATATATATATGATGCCGAAGCCGGTCGCCCATACCTTGACTTATTGCAACTACTTCAAGGCAAAAATTATTTCATTGTTACAACGAATCAAGACTCCCAGTTTTCCAAAACTTTCCCTGAAGAAAAAGTATCCCCAATTCAAGGCGATTTGCGTTATTTTCAATGCGGCTCCCGTTGCCATGATCAGGTTTATTATAATAAAGAGCAAGTTGAGAACATGTATGCAAACATAGATGGAACCAGAATTCCAACAGAATTAATTCCATTATGTCCAAAGTGCGGGCAGGAAATGGAACCATGGGTGCGCTCTTATGTATTTCTGGAAGGTAGCTCTTACAGAAATGAATTAAGAAAATACAATGAGTTTCTTATAAAAAACAAAGATAAAAAGGTTCTCTTTCTGGAGTTAGGTGTGGGAACCATGACACCGATGTTCATCAAAGAACCCTTCTGGAACATGACTTACAGTTGGCCGGATGCATACTACATTGCCATCAATCCAAAGGATGCATTGTTGCCAAGGGAACTGAAGGATAAGGGACTCGCCATTCATGAAGATATTGCTGTGGTATTACAAGATGCTTTGAACGAGAAAGCAAAAAGAGATACGGATATTGGATAAGTACAGAGCAATCCGGCTTCGCATATGTAAGGAATAACTAATTCAAAATCAAAATTTTATAAAATTGGAGGATCATATGGAAGAGAAGTATCAAAAGGTTTTAAGCAAAATCAAGGAGGCTGACAGCATTGTCATTGGCGCAAGTAACGGCCTCGCCATTTCGGAAGGTTATAATATCTTTGCAGAGGATTCTTCCTACCTGGAACATTTTGGTGATTTTCGTAAAAAGTATGGTTTTCGTAGTATCCTACAGGGATCTTTTTATCCATATCCTTCCGAGGAAGAAAAGTGGGCATTTTTCAGCCGTATGTACGCCTACTTTTTAAACAACAAGGAAGCTAGTCCTGTCATGAAGAACCTTTATGAACTGGTGAAGGATAAAAATTATTTTGTGGTTACCTCTAATACAGATTCTCATTTTACACTGGCAGGATTTCAAAAGGAACGCCTTTTCGAAATAGAGGGCAATAGTCGGTATTTGCAATGTTCTCATGGTTGCCATAATCGAATTTACCCAGGTGACGTAATATTGAGTAAAATGGCCCAACACCAAGAGAATGGAAAAGTCCCTCTGGATCTTATTCCTAAGTGTCCAGAGTGCGACGGCCTAATGCAAGTCCATGTCGAAGTCGATCGGAATTTTCTAAGGGGTGAGGCATGGCAAGCCAACTTTGATGCTTATCAGAATTTTATCGATAATGCTCATGGCAAAAAATTAGTCCTGCTGGAATTAGGCGTAGGTGCTAGAAATCAATTGATTAAAGCCCCGTTTATGAATTTAACTAGCTTAGAGGAAAATGCAACCTATATTACTTTTAATAGAGGATCCAAGCTTTTTATTCCAGATGTAATTGCTTCTAAATCCATTGGGATCGACGGTAATATTGCGGAAGTGTTAGAGCATTTGGTGCAGATGAAATAAGCTGTTTATTAGAAAACAGAGGAGGGAATGAATGATGTTTCTAGCGAATGTTCTGAATGATCCTGCCTGTCAACCAATCAAAAAGGTTTATGAACGATGGTTTACATTCATGGAAGAAACGATAGAGTTTTGGCTTCCGAATAGTGTATGGCATACGAAAACCCATTGTGCTCGCGTGCTGCTCCTAGCACTCCTCATCGGACATCAAAAAGGTCAGAGTGAGGAGGAGATGGATGCACTTGGAATGGCGGCTGTTTTCCATGATTCCCGCCGCCTTGATGATGGGATTGATAAGGGGCATGGTGGCCGTGCGGCAGAGTATTACAAAGATTATTGCTGTGCACACGATTTGCCGTATGATGAGAAAACCTACTACATCACCTATTACCATGACCAGGATGATTCGCTAGGTTTGTCTGAGATTGCAAAGTCCCCTAGTTTAAGTGAAAGGGCCGTGCTGGTGTATCAGATTTTCAAGGATGCCGACGCACTGGATCGCTTCCGTCTGGGCTCTGATGCTTTGAATGTAAATTTTCTTCGGACAAAAGAAGCACATGGACTTGTTGACTTTGCAAAATATCTCTTACAGAAAAGTAGAGAAACTAATTCGTGAAAATATAGAGAGGAAAAATCTACTTATCTTGTGCAAGTCCGAGAGTATTTTGCTGGCTTAGGAGGTAAGAATTATGAATAAGTATATCGATGATAGTTTCGCTCCTTTTATGGGAAGAGTACAAACGTTCTTTAAATCCAGCCGAATATACTTACATTTACGGACCTCGGATAAACAATGGTAAACCATATGAAACTATGCTTCCATACTGAAATTATTGAATAAACACGAAAACAACTAGGTCGGTGAAATAGATGATTGATTTTTTACAGCGAATTAATGAACTAGCTAAAAAGCAGCGTGAGGAAGGTTTAACCAATGCTGAAAAAGTTGAGCAACAGGTGCTTCGAGAAGATTATTTACGTGAAATACGTGGACAAGTGATCCACACTTTCTCAGGGATGAAGGTGCTGGATCCACTTGGAAATGATGTAACACCTGAAAAGGTCCGCAATTTAAAAACAAAAGATTTATAGCATATATAAAAGAATAGGAGATTTAGGTGAAAGATTATTTAGTAAAAGCCATTGCTCATAATAAACAAGTGCGTGCATATGCCGCTATTACAACTGAAACAATTGAAGAAGCAAGACGCCGCCATGATATGCAAGCGGTCGCTTCAGTGGTCCTGGGACGTTCCATGACAGCAGGAGTCATACTTGGCGCCATGCTAAAAGGTGTAGAAAAACTAACCATAAAAATGAATGGAGGCGGACCAATTGGAACCATCCTAGTAGATGCAAATGCCAAGGGTGAAGTAAGAGGGTATGTTTCAAATCCCCATGCGTACGCAGGGCTGAATCAGCAAGGTTTACTTGATATTAAATCGGTGGTGGGAACAAATGGAATCCTTTCCGTTACCAAAGATATAGGATTGAAACACCCCTTCATTGGCCAGGTTCCTATTGAATCGGGTGAAATCGGTGAGGATTTTGCCTCTTATCTACTGCATTCAGAACAAGTAGCATCCTCTGTTGGTGTAGGTGTACTAGTAAACCCAGACTTAACCATTCAAGCTGCTGGTGGTTTTATTATTCAGCTTATGCCGAACACAGAAGAAGAGACTATTCGCGTAATTGAAGAACGTTTACAAACGATGCCTTCCATTTCATCGATGATTGGGCAAGGTATAACACCAGATCAAATTCTGAAACAATTACTAGGTGAAGAAAATGTCAGCATACTTGAAACAATCCCAGTTCAATTTAGATGTGAATGCTCTAGAAATAGAATCTCGAATGGTATTTTAAGTCTAGGAAGCGAAGAAATTCAAGATATGATAGAGACGGAAGGACAGGCTGAAGCGCAATGCCATTTTTGTAATGAAATCTACTTATATAATAAAGAAGATTTAGAAACTTTATTAAAAGCGGACATTTCATAAAGTATAAAGGAGCGTAATTGATATTATAATTCTCTCCTTCCATTAGCAGCAGAAAATACTATAGATAATAGAAAGCATTATAGAGTCATAGGAGTAAAACAAATGGAGAAAGCACCAAAAAAAGACACACGTGTAGTGGTAGGAATGTCAGGCAGAGTCGATTCATCCGTTGCTGCACTGCTACGTAATCGGAATATTCATGAAGAACTGGGACATACAGACGAATTTGGTGTTTGTACGGCTACAGAAGACTACGAGGACGTTATCCGAGTCTGCAATCAACTGGATATTCCCTATTATGCCGTAAATTTTGAAAAGCAGTATTGGGACAAGGTATTCAGCCACTTCCTGGATGAATACAACGCAGGAAGAACGCCAAATCCAGATGTAATTTGCAATAAGGAAATCAAGTTCAAGGAATTTTTAGATCATGCCATGAGCCTTGGAGCAGATTATGTGGCTACAGGGCATTATGCACGAGTGAGTAGAGAAAACGGAAAAGTTCACATGTTAAGAGGGAAAGATGAAAATAAGGATCAAACCTATTTTCTAAATCAATTAACGGAGGAGCAGTTAAGTAAGGTGTTATTTCCGATAGGCGATTTAGAAAAACCAAAAGTAAGGGAAATAGCTGCCGAATCTAATTTGGCAACCGCCTCCAAAAAAGACAGTACAGGAATCTGCTTCATTGGTGAACGAAATTTTAAGGAGTTCTTAAGTGGTTATTTGCCTGCACAAAAAGGGAATATGGAAACATTCGACGGCAAAGTTGTTGGACAACATGATGGATTAATGTATTATACAATCGGACAGAGGCATGGATTAGGGATTGGAGGCAATGGTGATCCTTGGTTTGTACTAGGAAAGGATATTGAAAGGAATGTACTATATGTTGGACAAGGTTTCCACCATGAAATGTTATATTCAGATAGCATCATTGCAGATGATATAAGCTGGATTTCAAAGGGGGCTATACCTGATACATTTGAATGTACAGCAAAATTCCGTTTTCGCCAAAAGGACAATAAAGTAACGGTAAAACGATTGAATGATTCCAAAGTTAAAGTCACTTTCCACGAACCCATTCGGGCCATAACGCCTGGACAAGCAATTGTCTTCTATCAAGGAGAAGAATGCCTCGGTGGAGGAACTATTAACCAAGTATATCGTGGTGACAAACAATTAACGTATTTAGGGTGAAGAAGAATTGAAACTAAAAACGGTCTCCTGTTATGATTTTTTTAAAATTTTACAAAAGTAATTTAATTAGGAGATGATGTTTATGACATGGACAATAATTTCAATCATTCTTATAAGTCTTCTTAAAATATTAGTAACTTGTCTTCCAACCGGTACAGTCGAATGGTTAATGAAGAAATTTGAGACTCATTCAAAACTTAATGTCGAAAACATCACTTTAACCATTGACGGAAAACAACTTGAAGTTGAAGATAAAATCAAAGTGATTAATGATTTTAATGAGGCAATTTTTACAAAGAAACACTATATATTCCCGGGAACAGAAGATGCTTTTTTAAGTCCGGAGGATAGTGAAACACCCATAGTCATTGATACTAAAATAGGAAAAAGAGATGTTAGGTTATTATTGTATAGATACAATGACCGCGTCGATGTTGTTAAAAAGTATAAAAAGAAATTGGTGGCATATAGTTTGCTTTCCGAAAACCTTCAAAAACTGTCGTAGCCACTGACATTACACAGGGAATGAAGAAAATCCACGCTCTTTAGGGTGTGGATTTTTTAGTTTTAAAAATGAGTCCATCTTCGTGTCTATTTATAAAGTACTCAAATTCCTTAGTAAATAAAGAGATTAAAGGATTAAGATTATTTTTATTCCAGGCAATAATGAAAACAATTTCCTCTATTTTTTCTTCTAGTTCAATAAAACGAAGTGTTGGAGGGGGATTGACCATTGCAACGGGAAGAATGGAAATACCAATACCGGCTTCAACCATGAGTAACACGGTTTCAAAGTGAGAACATTCCTGTATGATGTTTGGAGAGATACCATACTTCAAAAAGAGTTCCGAAATATGTTTGAATCCATCTGGGGACACTTCTGGATTAATAACGATGATCTGCTCAGAGGCAATCGAAGTTATACTAATTTTTCTATGATTCGCAAGAGGATGTTCACTATTCATAACAACTGTAATGGGGATTTTGGATATTTTCCTAGAGATAATTTCGGGGAATTTTTCAATTGTTAACGATAGAGTAAAACCAATATCAATTTCTCCTGAAGATTTTTATTATTCTTCTATGTATCATCATTATGTAAATTACAGTCCAAAACTTGTTTCAGCCCCTGGGGAGGCAAAATCCGATTTATGGATATGGACACAGCTGGCAGCAAGACTTGGATTCGGTGATGATTTTGCTTATACGCGAGATAAATGGTTAAGGATGACCTTAAAGCCGCTGAAAGATTCAGGCATTACTCTTGAAAAGTTAATTGGCCAACCTGGAGGAGGAGCCAATTATGCTAATCTCCAGGTTGGCCAAAGTTTCGCTTATCTTTCGTATACATGACCATCCGTGGATACGGAATTTCAATTCCATGCTCATCTAAAGAAAGTTTAATATCTTTGCGAATTTTCCTTTGCTTTTTCGGGAGCATTGAAAAGTGAAAAGTATTATCTGAACAAGTACAGCACATTTGAAGAGTTGAAAAAAGACTAAACGGCCTTAGTCCCTTTGAATACAGGGCTAACGCCGCTTAGTGTCTTTTATTTATTTTCGCTTTCTACTTGACGGGGGGCACTTCACAATACCGGAGCATCTACTGCAGCATAAAAAAGTCTTTTATTAAGCTTGCTCAGTCTTTGGTTCAATCATAGTAAATAGAATGAAAAGAGTAAGTAATGCACTTCCCGCAAAGAATATAAACACGAGATTCCAGTTAAATGAATCCAAGAGTAGACCCACTAGGAATGGAGCAAATGCACCACCCAGCGATCCTGCAGTGTTTATTATGGATGCTGCAAAAGAAACCTTGTCTTTTGAGGCAAGTCCCATAGGATAGACCAAAAAAGTGGAGTAGCCAAGATTTAAAATAATACCTGTCAATAAAAGCAGAGCACCCAGTATTACAGGATTATTAGGAGCATAAATAAGTGAATACATCATGAGTACAGTTGCTCCGGCAGTTAAAATCATATTAGGTTTACGTCGTTTTTCAAAAACATTATCTGATAGCCATCCACCAAAGATATTCCCAATCATCGCGCCGATCCAAGGAGCTGAAGCTACAAAACCCATTTTCATGGTAGAAAACCCTTTAACGTCAACCAAATAAGTAGGTACCCATGTCATGATTGAGTATTGAATCCCTACTAAAAGGAAATAACCTAAAGCACAGCCCCAAATACTCCATGAAAAAACTACTTTTCTATTGGTATCCAACGGTTTAATATTTTTCGAGCGAATCAATTTATCCAGCCAGTTTAAGTTTCTCTTTTGACTAGGGACTTTCGTCTTTGTTACAACTGTTTGTTCAACTGGACTTTGGTCATTAATATAATTTATCTCAGACTCTGAGGTATACCGACTTTCTTCCGGTTTGTCTTTTACCAACCACCACCATAATGCAGCAGTAATGAAACCAGGAATAGCAAATAGATAAAATACGTCTCGCCAGCCATACGTGATAATGATGAAAGCACAAAGCGGAGGTACTACAGCAGGCGCAAATTTAATTGATGCCATAAAAATTCCAGTTGCAAATCCCTTTTCTTTAGGAGGGAACCATCTATTTATGGTAGAGACAATTCCTATATTAAGTGGTCCTTCTGCGGCACCCAATAATAAACGTGCCACTTTCAAATGTAATATTGAACTAGCCAATCCTGTGAATAATGTTGCCAAAGAAGTTAGAATGACTGAAATTGAGAATATGTTCCGTACTCCTTTTTTACCAAAGTACATACCTGCTGGAATTTGAATTGCAGCATAAGTAAGATAAAACAAGCTCGTCATCAACCCAATATCGGTATTACTCATATGGAAACTATCCTTTATAGTTGGAATAATTACACCCATATTAGATCTATCTGCACCAGCTATCATATACACTAAAAAGATTAAGGTCAGTACAACCCAACGAAATCGGGTTTTTTTCTTTAATTGAGGTTGTGATTCCTTTGCCAAAGCCTCTCTCAATTTAACTCCTCCTACCTAAAATTAAATTTTACTACAAAAAATTGGTATAGTCATAAAAACATTAGCAAAAATTATAAAATCATTTCAAAATAAAAGTTAAATATCTGCTACATTATCAATTTTTGGAGTAGTTAACTATTCTTACTTTACTTCCCAAATTTTGATCAAACGCTTGAGTTCTACTATCTCCTTTCTTAAATTAGGATAAATTTTTTATTCCCGGAAATCTAATTTTATATTAGCAAACGCTTACATCAATTAATAACGATAATTTTAAATGTTAATTATCTAATTTTTTGATATTTAGGTCTGAAATATTTAATGTAATAAAAAAATTTTTATATAATATCCTAAAGGAGTGTAAGAAATGAATTATGAATTAGTAGAAACATTTGCTGTATTAGCGAAAACAATGAATGTAACTAAAACAGCGGAAAAACTTTTTTTATCCCAGTCTACTGTTAGCTATCGATTAAAAGCTCTTGAAGAAGAACTAGGTGTAATATTAGTGGAGAGGGATCGAGGTTTTAAACATATTAAATTAACTGACTATGGAAAGTACTTTTTGTCTATTGCTATTGAATGGCAGAATATTAACCACAAAATTCAGAATTTCAGTTCTTCTCCATTCAAAAAAACAGTATCTATAGGAGTAGTTGATAGCGTTAATAATTATTTGTTTTCCGGGATTTATCAAGAAATAATTAAGAATAACCCAAATGTACAGTTAACGATAAAAACACTACATACTGCAGAGATTTACGATCAAATTGATGCAAGAATTATTGATATAGGGTTCGCTTTAAACCATATAAATCAGCCCCAAATTGAATCAGTAAAACTATTAGATGAGGAAATGATATTGGTTACCAAAGGGAAGGGTTTTGCTAATTTAAAGGAAATAGATCCAAAGGAACTTAATCCTAATAATCAAATCTTTATAAATTGGGGTGAAGAATACTTAAACTGGCATAATAAAAATATTCCACATAATTCTTCCCCTAAATTAATCACAGATTCTGCTTTGTTGTCATTTGAAATACTTGATGAAGATTCTTGGTTCATCGCCCCAAATAGTGTTGTAAATAAATTGAGTAAAAAGTTTTCAGTCCATCTATTACTGTTTAAAGAAGTTTCACCACGAAGAACTATTTACATGATTAGTAATAAAAATCCGCTTTACAGTAATAGGGATGCAATCAGTGAATTTAAACTTCTTATTAATAAATACATAATTACGCAGGAAAGATGGCAACAAGAGTTTAAAGAAGGTTTATTAAAACCAAGCTCATAAACTTTGTTTTCTGAAAATCATTTGAAATAAGTTCTATGGTTCCCTTGTAAATGGCTAATTTTCAGCATATTACAAGGGCTTTTTTATGACCATTCAATTTTAAATATTTATTTAAACTCGTCTTTTGATGGGAATAATCAAATTTGTCGATAATTAACATGTAAAAATACCGTTTTTAATTAATGTAAGCGATTGCTACTATTAAATTAGATTTCCGGAAATAAAACTATAAACCTAATTTAAGGTGGCGAATTAATAATGCAAACATTTAATCGTACTTTTGAAAGACCAGCCAAGGAATGGAATGAAAAATTTGCTAATATAGCTACACCAATCATTGGTGATGTAATGGGCAGACAGAATATCATGGATTTTAGAATTAGGCCGATTTGGTCAGGTGCTCGTTGCGTTGGTCCCGCTTTAACTGTTATGACTTATCCGTCAGATAACTTAATGATTCATCTTGGTGTTAGCTTAGCACAAGAAGGGGATATTCTTGTAGTTGATGCAGGAAATTATCCAAATGCAGGTCTATGGGGAGAAATCTTAACAATTAATGCAATGTACCGCAATATTGGCGGCCTCATCATCGATGGTGGAGTTAGAGATATTAAAGAAATAGAAGAACTGGGTTTTCCAATGTTTGCATCTGGAATAAACGCTCGGGGTGGTTACAAGAGTAATCCAGGAAGAGTAAATATGCCAGTATCTTGTGGAGGAGTGGCAGTTTGCCCTGGAGACTTAATTGTAGCGGATGAAAATGGTGTAGCAGTAATTCCAAAGGCTGATATTGCGGAAGTCTATGAAAAATGTCTAGCAAAAATTTCAGCAGAACAAAAAATCATGGAGCAACTTAGACAAGGAAAAGATACGGTAGAAATCATGAATATGGAAAAAGAATTAGATAAACTTGGTATTCTAGTAAAATAATCTGGGTGAGGCGACTTTTAAATGAAGACATTTATTTTTGACCCCATTGATCCAAGTGCATTACAATATGCAAAAGAAAAACTAAATGTAGTTACTTGGACCGATAAAGAGATTGATAATTATTCGCTCGCAGAAGCAGTAATTGTACGAACTTTTAAAATGACAAAAGAAGTAATCGACCAAATGCCAAATCTTAAAATTATCGCAAAACATGGTGTTGGTGTAGATAATATCGACCTGGATTATGCTAAAAGTAAAGGGATCAGAGTTACAAATACTCCCCAAGCCAACATGCACTCCGTGTCTGAATTAGTTATTGCTCTTGCATTAAATTGTGCAAGAAAAATTAGCTTATCTCAAAGGATAATAGAAAAGGGGATAAGCAAAAATTCTCCTGTTGAACTAGCAGGATTTGAATTGCAAGATAAAACACTCGGCTTAATAGGATTAGGACGAATTGGATCATTAGTTGGCCATAAATTAAATGCTGCTTTTAATATGAATGTATTAGTTTTTGATCCATACACAACCCAATCAAAATGTCATGAAGAAGGCTTTACTAAATATGAGAGCTTAGATGATTTATTAAAAGAAAGCGATATAGTTAGTATTTCGGTTCCATTGACAAAAGATACGGAGAATTTGATTTCTGCACGTGAGCTTTCACTTATGAAAAAAAATGCTATTTTAATTAACACAGCAAGAGGAAAAGTCATTAATGAACAGGACCTCTATCATGCATTACAAAATGGGGAGATTTTTGGTGCTGCATTAGATGTTTTTGCAGAGGAACCGATTTCTAAAGACCACCCATTATTATCATGTGATAATTTCATTGGTACTCCTCACAATGGTGCTAACACTGTAGATGCACTAATTCGTATGGGTACAGGAGCTGTGGATGAAATTGTTAGAGTAATGCGAAATATGAAGGCTCTGTCAGGGATTGCGTGAACGTTAAATTTAAAAAAAATCCTCGAATAATTAAAACAAAAAAAGGCATAGATCAAATGCCTTTTTTGTCTGCTTATGACTTGATTTCTGCATTAAAAGAAACCGTTGATATTCCAATTCATTTGCACAGTCATGATACAAGCGGGAACGGTGTATTTTTATGTATGCAAAGGCCATGAAGCAGGAGTTGATATCGTGGATGTGGCAGTAAGTTCAATGGCAAGATTAACATCACAGCCAAGTGCCAACTCTTTATATTATGCCTTAGAAGGATATGAGTGTAGACCGCAAGTCGATATCGGAGGATTAGAGGAGATTTCTCATTATTGGGAAGATATTCGCAAATATTACTTGGAATTTGAAAGCGGTATGAATGCTCCTCATACGGAAGTATATGTTCACGAAATGCCAGGAGGACAATACAGCAACTTACAGCAACAAGCAAAAGCAGTAGGGCTGGAGGACCATTGGGAAGATGTGAAAAGGGTGTATTCGCATGTGAATCATTTGTTTGGTGACATCGTAAAAGTAACTCCTTCTTCAAAAGTAGTCGGAGATATGGCACTTTATATGGTCCAAAACAATTTGACACGGAAGACGATGTGTATGAGCGCGGTGCGACACTCGATTTTCCAGACTCCGTCGTCGAATTATTTGAGGGCTATCTAGGACAACCTCACGGAGGCTTCCCGAAAGAGCTTCAGCGCATTATATTAAAAGGGAAAGAGTCGATTACGGTTCGCCCAGGGGAATTATTGAAACCTGTGGATTTTTAGGATATCAAAGAAATGCTATACCATTCATTAAATCGTCCTGTGACAAGCCATGATGTGCTTGCTTATGCACTATATCCAAAAGTGTTCATGGACTATCAAAAAACAGTCGAACAATACGGAGATATCTCCATACTTGATACGCCTACATTCTTATACGGAATGCATCTTGGGGAAGAAATTGAAGTAGAGATTGAAAGAGGAAAAACGCTTATCGTAAAACTTGTTTCCATTGGGGAACCGCAAGCAGATGGAACACGTATCCTTTATTTTGAGTTAAACGGTCAATCTCGTGAAGTCGTAATTAAAGATGAAAGTGTTAAAACAACTGTTCAAGCAAAGATCAAAGCAGATATGAGCAACAAAAACCATATTGGAGCATCAATGCCAGGAACAGTGATGAAACTCCTAGTTGAAAAAGGAGAGAAGGTTTCCAAAGGTGATCATCTCATGATTACAGAAGCTATGAAAATGGAAACAACGGTTCAAGCGCCATTTACAGGTGTTATAAAAGACATATATGTCAAAAATGGCGATTCTATTCAAACCCGTGACTTGCTTATTGAATTAACAAAATAATAGAAGAAACTGAGAAGGAAGCATAAAAAATTTTACTTATGTTAGTTTCCTTTATTATGTTATTATCCTAAGAATTACTTAAGCACAATATTATCATTCCAAGTTGAATAAAACGACATAAATAAGATGATTTCATCATATTTATCACAAATAAGAGGTTAAAGGGGTGAAATTATGTTACACAATGTTGGCAGAAGATTCATCTGGTTTCTGATCGGAAGTACAATCTTTGCTACCTTTATTGGATATGCCCTGATTAAGGCTGGTCTCATATCATTTCCTGATACTCCTAAATCCCAAAGAACACTGAATAGTAAAGATTTTAATCGAAATAGAAGAGTGGGTAAAATTCGAGTTACTTAGAGATTTCTAGATCACCACTTTGTAAATTAGTTGATCAAATAGAATTATCCTATGGTTATGACTAGTTCTGTTCATCTATCAAATAATAGACAAAAGGCAACCTAATCGACACATTTGGTTGCCTTTTGTCTATTATTTGAAGTTCTTTTACAAATTTAAATGGTATGTTATTCGACTTTATTGTTTAATTTTAACTAAAGAATTTATTTGATTGTGTTTTAAAATTTCTAGTAATTGTTCCGCCATATAACTTGAACTATATTTAAATCCACCTGTGACCCATTCTATGATTAGCCCTAATATAGCATATGCTTGATAACTGGCATACAATTCTGAGTTAATAGACCTATTAGGGGAACAATCGATTAAGTCATTCAAGGCAAGATCCTTTAATACAGTACAGAGCTTACGTTCAAATCCATTTAATGTATCGGTTTGAAAAATAAGTGAATAGAAATTGGCATATTTACTAACATGATCAAAAATTTTTATCGCCGAAGTTGTCAGGTTATTCACCTCAAACATATCTATGTTTTTATATGGTTCACGGTAGGACTCGATTAAATTAGTGATCACTTCATCAATTATTTCATTCAATATGTCCTCTTTATACTGATAATGTTTATAAAAGGTCCCTCGGTTCAAATCTGCTGATATCACAATATCCGATATGGTTATATCCTTGAAATCTTTCTCTTGCATTAGTGAGACCAAGGCGTCCTTCATGGCCTTCTTTGATTTAATAATTCTTCTGTCAAAATAATTAATAGACATATAACTCCTCCATTGTTCATTAATAATTTTTAATACTCATAGGAACCTATTTATGTTGATTAATAAACATTTACAAGCCTATTTGCTGATTGAATCGATTAATTAACAATTATTATACTATAGATATGGTAGTGAACAAATGTTGAATAGAACTGAATATTATAGATGGATGGAGGAAGTTATATGAGACTTCAAAATAAGATAGCAGTGGTAACTGGAGCAGGTTCTGGAATGGGAAAAGCAATAGCTAATCTATATGCGAAGGAAGGGGCAAAGGTAGTAGTTTCTGATATTAACATAGAAGCAGCAAATTCGACAGTGGAAGACATAAATTCTAATGGTGGACAGGCAATCGCGGTTTTGGCCAATGTTGCCAAAGAAGATGATATCCAAAACCTTATTAATACTGCGGTTGATACTTTTGGAACATTAGACATCTTAGTTAATAACGCAGGAATTATGGATAACTTTGAACCTGCCGGTGATATTAAAGATGACAAATGGGAAAGAGTTTTTGCTATAAATACGACAAGCGTGATGCGCACAACACGGAAAGCGCTATCAATTTTTTTAGAGAAACAAAATGGGGTTATTATTAATATTGCTTCAGCCGGTGGACTTCAAGGAGCTAGAGCAGGTGCTGCTTATACTGCTTCAAAGCACGCCGTCGTTGGTTTTACAAAAAATACTGGATTTATGTACGCAACAAAAGGTATTCGTTGCAACGCCATTGCCCCAGGCGGAGTTGAAACAAACATTGGTTCATCGATGACGGGTATTAACGAATTTGGCATGGGAAGGATTCAAGCAGGATTATCGATCAATCCACGTGTAGGTAAACCAGAAGATATTGCAAATATTGCACTTTTTCTTGCCTCTGATGAATCAAGCTTTGTGAATGGAACCGTTATTACTGGGGATGCAGGTTGGACAGCTTATTAATTTATGCATTGTTAAAGTGATAATACCATCGGAATTTATTTGAAAGTTATGCAAACCACGCTTTTTCTTGCGTGGTTTTTTTGTATATTATTCCAAATCGAAACTATTCCCATGGTACAACCATAAAGCAGGTAACTATCGGAAGGGAAATTCAGACTAATTTAATAACTTATGTTTGAAATGGATAGGAAATATGTCGCATACGGCTATAGTTAACTAATAACATCTCCCTTAAACTAGGGATAGAAGCGCTTTCAAATAATAATAAAAGGAAAGAAGGTTGAACAATGAATTCGAATGCAATTAAAACACCTTTTCCTCGTTTAATTACTGGTATTTCAATTGGAAGCTTTGGTTATAATCTTGCTCTTATTACACCAATAGCTTTCCTGCTCACTGTAAAGCTGGCTATGCTCGATCCAGCAAACGTTACCAAGAACTTCAGTATAATTGGTTTAACAACGGGTATTATTGGTATATTTAGTCAATATTTGGCTGGAGTGATCAGCGATAGAACCACATGGAAATTAGGACGCAGGCGTCCTTGGATTTTAATTGGCTCAATAGGTGGAGCGGCTGCACTTTATGGAGTGGGATCTGCTAAATCTTTTACCGTGGTCTTATTGTTTTGGGCTTTAGCTAAACTCTTGTTAAGTTTTATGAGTACGGCTCTAACCGCATTGATTCCTGACCAAGTTCCGGAAAATAAGCGTGGTACTGCTTCAGGAATATATGGTCTTGTTAGTCCACTTGCGATTATGTTTGGAATTAACTTAATGTTTATTTTAAATAGCTTGGCGATTGAAAAGAAATTTTTATTACTTGGAATGATTTGTGTTGTTTTTGCCATTATTACTAGTTTATTGATAAAGGAAGATAAAGTAGAGTATCAAAAAGAACGTGGAAACAACAATGCATTATCATTCGGAGAAAAAATGTCTCGGATTTATCCAAGTCCTAGAAAGTATCCAAATTTCACCTTTGGAATGTTAACAAGATTTTTCATGGGCATTGCCTATACAGCTTCTTCTTTTACTAGTGTTTATTATCTAGAGCGTTTTCATGTATCGCAACAAGATCTAGCCGGAATTGTTTCGACAAGCATGAATATAACGATTCCAATCTTAGCAATCGCCAGTATCATCGGTGGTAGTCTTTCTGATAAATTTGGCCGTCAAAAACCATTTGTCTTTCTTGCCGCAGTGGTAACGGCAGTTGGGATTTTAGGCTATGGCTTTGCTCCAAGTATCGGCATTTCCTATGTTTGTGGTTCAATCATTTCCCTTGGCTTTGGAATGTTCCTAGCAGTAGATATCGCCCTTATGTCAAGGGTCCTGCCGCATCCTGAAGATGCAGCAAAAGATATGGGAATTGTTAACATTGCCAATGATATTGGCGGATCGCTTGCTAACTCAGCAGCAAGCCCAATTGTTGCAGCAGGTGGTTATCCATTATTTTTTGGTGTGCTGGCGGTATTCGGAATTCTAGCTGGAATCATGGTTAAACCCATTCCGGAATTGGAAAGAAATGATCCAGCTAATATTGAACTGGCTCAATAAGAGGATAAATCCGCGCTGTGACTAGCGGATTTTATCCATATTTGTGGGAGGTTTCAGATGAGTATTACCTTAATGATCATCGCAGCAGTAACGATTCTTTTTGAATTATTCTTAACACCTCTAATTGTTAACAACATGAGAAATCGACGGAATTTAAGGAGGAAATAACTTGGTACAGGTCATCAAATTAACAATCGAAAGTCAAGAAAGTCTGTTTGGAACGGACATCTTACAACCACGGTTCAGCTGGATACTAGAAAGTGAAAATAAAGGAGTTTTCCAGTCTTCCTATCAAATTAATGTGTTTGAAAAAGAATCCTCGGAGATTAAAAGGTTGATTTGGGATTCTAATAAAGTACATTCACAAGTTTCAGTGAACATCCCATACGAAGGTCCCCTATTGAAGAGTAAAGCCATCTACACCTGGCAAGTCCGTGTTTGGTGTTCTAATGGCGAGGAATCGGCTTGGAGCAATGAAGGTCAATGGGAAATGGGGCTTTTACACGAGAGTGAATGGATTGCGAAATGGATTGAGCCACAGCAAGAAAATGTAACCGAAGAACCGGAACTTACCTTAGAGGACATGTTCATTAATAAGAAGAAGGCGGACCAGCCTTCATCGGAACAGAGATTGCATCCGCCTAAATTGGTTCGTAAATCATTCAAGATACAGCAAAAGAAAATAGCGAAGGCCCGCCTTTACATTACAGCTCATGGACTTTATCATGCAAGAATTAATGGTCAAAAAATTACCGATGCAGAATTCACACCTGATTATACATCCTATTCCAACTACTTGCAGTACCAGACTTACGATGTTTTGCCCTTTTTTCGCGAAGGCGAAAATGTATTAGGCGTCATTCTTGCAGATGGCTGGTATGCAGGCAGAATAAGCGTCCCGGGAGGCAGTGCACAATTCGGTAACAGACTAGGACTGCTTGCACAATTAGAAATCACTTATACAGATCAAACAAAACAAATCATTGCAACAGACGATTCCTTTGTATCATCAAATAGTCACTATGTTTACAGTGATATTTTTATTGGCGAAAAACAGAATAAAAATCTTGAAAAGATCGGATGGGACCAGCCTGGATATGATGAGTTATCCGATGAATGGGCACTCGTTACAGTCGTTGATAATAAGTTTAATAACTTACGAGCCCAATATGGTGAATTGGTAAAACCGGTTGAATCTCTATCCCCGATTAATATTTGGCGGGATCAGACCCAGGCTTATATTATCGACTTTGGCCAAGTTATTGCCGGACGAATCCGGCTCCATGTACATGGTCCAGGCGGACAGGAGCTTAAATTTGAACATAGTGAAGTCTTAAATGAAAATGGAGAGTTTTTTAATAATATAGTAGGAAGGAATAAGGAACAAACCGATTATTATGTAACAAGCGGTGAAAATGGAGAAGTTTTCGAACCAACATTCACTTTTCATGGTTTCCGTTATGTTCGT
Source organism: Neobacillus drentensis (assembly GCF_021560175.1). GTDB lineage: Bacteria > Bacillota > Bacilli > Bacillales > Cytobacillaceae > Neobacillus > Neobacillus drentensis_A. The sequence continues at coordinate 1,472,998 of NZ_CP091110.1, forward strand.
CTCTCAGGCTACCATTCTGTACTTCAACCAGAGGATATAACAGCAATTGTTTTATATTCAGATATGAAGTTCACAGGTCAGTTCACAACATCTGATCCAGAGATTAATCGACTCTGGGAAAATATCCAATGGAGCCAAAAAGGTAACATGTTATCCATTCCGACAGACTGCCCGCAACGAGAAAGAGCGGGCTGGACCGGTGACATCCAGGTATTTGCTCCGACTGCTGCCTTTAATATGGATGTTCAAGCCTTTTTAACAAGATGGCTGTGGAATTTGCAGCTGGAGCAAACAGAAGAAGGAGAAATTCTTAATTACTGCCCCGCACCAACGGATATTTGGAAAGATAAGAAATTTACAGGAACTATTTCTTCAGCAGGCTGGGGGGATGCCATCCTTATTGTTCCATGGGTACTTTATCAGAGGTATGGAGATAGAAGAATCCTGGAACAATGCTTCCCGGAAATGGAAAAATGGCTCGGTTATGTACAAAAAAGTGCGGCGCAAAATAAAGAAAATGTTAAAAATGATTATGAGAGATATTTATGGGATACGAAATTCCACTTTGGCGACTGGATGATTCCGAGTTTTATGCTCGGTGAGAACCCACAAGGTCCAATCGCTTCTGCCATGGCGACGAAGGAGCCGATTGCAACTGCGTACTATGCTTATTCTGCTGGATTATTAGCCCAAATTGCCAAAACTCTTGAAAAACAAGACAAGGCTGATTATTACGATACCCTTCATGGTAAGGTGAAGGAAGCCTTTGAAATGGCCTATGTAAACGAGTCAGTACAGATGACAGCTGATTACCAGGGCGTGTACACAATTGCTCTTGCTTTTAACCTACTTTCAGAAGAGCAAAAGAAAAAAGCGGTGGAAAGATTAGTAGAGTTAATCGAGAAAAATGATTATAAAATCGATACAGGATTTTTATCTGTTCCTTTTATTATGGATGTCTTATGTGAGAACGGCTACGAGGAAATCGCCTATAAGCTTCTCTTCCAAACAAACTGCCCTTCATGGCTATATGAAGTAAAGAATGGTGCAACAACCATTTGGGAATCATGGGAAGCGATTAAACCGGATGGTACAGTTGGTGCTTTTTCATTTAATCACTATGCATTCGGCTGCATAGGGGATTGGCTTGTTCGCCATATTGGCGGATTAACACCAATTGAACCTGGATACAGCAAGTTTAAGGTCGAGCCGCATTATTATGAGCGATTAACATATGCGGAAACGCAATTTGAATCCATTTATGGTGATATTAAGGTGAAATGGGAGATACAAGAAGAAAAGAAACTGATCCTACAGGTCTTGGTACCAGCTAATACAATTGCTGTTATTTCACTAACAAATGTAGAGCCCGGCTGCCTTCAGGAACTAAATGAATATGTGACCGAGATGGAATATTCAAATTATCAATATGATGAAAAGGAAAGAAGAGTTGAATTCACTGCACCTTCCGGAAAAATTAATATTGAATACCAATTAAATGAATTTTGTAAAATAAACGGTTAGAGTTAAAACTTGGAACCATGTATAGTGGAAAGCAAAAGGGACCGCCTTTATCATAGGTGGTCCCTTAACTCTACTATAGATTAATAGGTTATTTATGGCTTAACCGTTGACTAAATTTGCTGCACGAAGCTCTTTCCGTGCAACACCTGTTTCATGCGCGGCTTTGACAACAGCGGAACGAACTTTTTCTACTACTCTTTCATTAAAAACACTTGGAATAATATACGATTCACTCAGTTCTTCGTCGGTCACAACAGAAGCAATGGCTTTAGCGGCAGCGACCTTCATAGCTTCATTAATTTCACTAGCTCGACAATCGAGGGCACCGCGGAAAATTCCTGGGAAACAAAGAACATTATTGATTTGATTTGGATAATCAGATCGGCCAGTAGCTAAGACCCTTACGTAGGGTTCCGCTATTTCAGGATCGATTTCAGGTTCTGGGTTTGCCATGGCGAACACGATTGGATCCTTTGCCATGTTTTTAATATCTTCCACCGTTAAGATTCCAGGTGCTGATACACCGATAAATACGTCAGCTCCTTCAATAACTTCGGATAATGAGCCTTTAAGATTATCCGGATTGGTTATCTCGGCGTAGTGGTTCCAATACTTATTGTCATAATGAACATCACGGTGAATAGCACCATTTCTGTCCACACCAATTATATTGCGAACCCCTGCGGACAGGAGGATTTTTGTGCAGGCAATTCCAGCTGCTCCAATTCCGGTGAAGACGACTTTGATATCTGCAATATTTTTGTTAGTGATTCTTAGCGCATTTAACAGCCCGGCAAGTAGAACAACTGCTGTTCCATGCTGATCATCATGAAAAACGGGGATATCAAGCTCTTTCTTTAATCTTTCTTCTATTTCGAAACACCTTGGTGCTGAAATATCCTCTAAATTGATTCCTCCAAAAGCAGGCGCAATCGTTTTAATGGTACGGATTATTTCTTCCGTATCTTCTGTATCAAGGCAGATTGGAAAGGAGTCAACATTTGCTAATTGTTTAAAAAGCATGGACTTTCCTTCCATTACTGGCATGGCTGCAGCTGGTCCAATATTACCGAGACCAAGGACGGCCGTACCATCTGAAATGACCGCAATGGTATTCCGCTTGATTGTTAATGAGTAGGCTTTCTCTGGTTCCTCTGCTATTGCGGTGCAGACATTAGCGACGCCTGGAGTATAGACCCTTGCCAAATCTTCACGATTTTTAATCCTAGTTTTAAGCGCTGTCTCAATTTTTCCGCCTAGATGCATGAGGAAGGTACGATCGGAGATTTGAATTACCTTGACGCCTTTAAGCTTGGCAATCAATTCTCCAAGAAGCTGGCTATGTTTTAGTCCATGGACATTGACAGTTATGTCGCGAATCGTATGTGTTTTATTCGATGAAATCACATCGACCCCAATGATATCGCCGCCTGCATTACTGATACAGCTAGCAATCTCAGCGAACGAAAAAACTTCAACATCCAATTGTAAGCGCATAATAATGTGTGTACTCGTACCTGTTCCGATTGACAAATTAACCCACTCCCTAAATCCATATGTTTTATATAATCGTTAGTTCTCCCCTTAGTTGTAGGGGAGAGTAACAGTAAATCTCGTTCCTTTACCAGCCTCTGTTGACAGTTCGATTTGGCCGTTTAGCTTTTCTAAGCTGGATTTAACTAGAGATAATCCAATCCCTCGATCATTCCCTTTTGTAGAAAACCCTTTCAAGAATACCTGTTCAACCATATCCTTGTCTATTCCAGGGCCAGTATCGGCTACTTCAATTAAAAGCTCATGATCGTAATAGTCAAAGTGGATGAATACCTTTTTATTCTCTTGTCCTGAAAGAGACTCTAAAGCATTATCAGTTAAATTTCCGATAATCGTGATTAATTCATGAGTGATTCCAGGCAAAAAAGGTTCTGGTAAAATATCTTCAACTGAAAAAATAAGATCTGCGCCCATTTCTCTCGCATAGCTCATTTTTCCAAGAATGAACCCTGCTAGAGCGGGATCCTTTAATTTATTGACAATATAACCGACTTCATTTTGAAGATGATCGGAGATCTGATCAATATAATCGGCAAGTTTTCCATATTGCTGGAGGTGAACTAATCCTAAAACAACGTGAAGCTTGTTCATAAATTCATGGGACTGGGCCCTTAAGGCTTCCGCATAGAGTTTAATCCCAGTTAGTTCCTCTGCTAGCTTATTAATTTCGGTTTTATTTCGAAAAGTAGTAATGGCACCAACCATCTGATTACCAACAAAAATAGGTAATTGGTTTGCAAAAAGAGTAATACCTGATAAATCAATTTCTAGGTTTAGCCTTGGTTTTCCTGTCTCCAAGACATTTTTCAATTGAAGTTGAGGCAGGTATTGATCAACTAAGCGGCCAACCGGATTGTCTTTGATTCCCGCTTCTTCAAATAAACGAAGCGCTTCATTATTAATCAAGGTTATACGGGCCTCTTGGTCAACAGCTAGAATTCCTTCTTTAGTAGATTGAAGCATGGCACTTCGCTCTTCAAGTAATTTTCCTATTTCAAACGGTTCAAGACCAAACATACTTTTCTTTATTTTTTTTGCTAGAATAATAGCGCCTATTACTCCTATTATAACGCCGAAAATAACAGCAAGATAAATGATTTTTTTGCTGTTTTTAACATCCTGTTTGACCTTGTTGAGAGAAATCCCCACTGCAACAGCGCCGATTTGTTTTCCACTGTCTGAGAATACTGGAGTAAAGGCTCTTAAAGAATACCCTAATGTTCCTTTGGCAATGGAGGTCTTCTCATGACCATGGAGAACAGGGCCTTCATCACCACCAACAAATCGTTGACCAATTTTATCTGGGCTAGGATGAGATTTCCGAATCCCATTCATATCCATAACAACAATAAATTCGACGTTCGTGATTTTTACCATTTCGTTTGAATATTTTTGAATAGCAGGCTCATCCTTTTTTTGTTGCAGCGCTTCCAATACAAGGGGAGAATGAGCAATCATTCTTGCAATATTCATTGCTTTTTCTGTTTGATTTTTTTCAGTTGATTGCCCAATTTCATTACTTATAAGTAAATCGGTGACAAATAAAGCTAGAGCCACAACCCCGCAGACTAAAATCGTGATAGTCGTTTGAAGACGGAACCTAGGTCTTTTATTTCGCACAGGAGCACCTCTTTTCTTTTTATTTAAAGGCTATAACCTGTACTTATTCATTGGACGGCCAACGGAACCATATTGAATTTCCATTACAATCTGACCTTTTTTCTCTAGATAATCCAAATAACGGCGAACAGTAACACGAGCTAAGCCAATTCCTGCGGCAACATCTTCAGATGAAAGAGGTTCAGCTTGTCTTTTTAAAAATTGTACTATTTGCTGGAGGGTTCTGTCATTCAACCCTTTTGGCAAATATTCAGACTCGTCTCCTGTGAGTTTAACTCCCATTAATGCATCCAAATCTGCTTGTTCAAAGGGCTTATTTTCCTTGTATTTTTTAAATGTTTGACGATATTGCTCAAGGGCTGTTTGAAAACGGTCAAATCGGAATGGTTTGACAATATAATCCACAACGCCTGCCCGGAAAATCTCCTGGATATGTTGTGGAGCGCGATTGGCTGTTAAGAGTATGACGTCTAAAGGATAATGGTTATTTCTAATGGTTTGTAACAAAGTAAGTCCATTTGTGTCTGGTAAAAAGAAATCTAGTAAAACGAGATTTGGCTTTTCTTTGTTGATGCAGTAAATGGCCTCTTTACCAGTGAAAGCTTTTCCAGCTAACTTAAAGCCAGGAAGCTTGGAAACGAATTGAGCATTAATCTCCATGACCATCGGATCATCCTCGACAATCAAGACTTTGATTGGCTCCATGACTTTTCTCCTTTGATATCTTTTCTCCCATTATAACCTACTTTTTTTCCTATCCTCAAAGAAACAGCCACGATTTTCGTGGCTGAGGACGTTTATCTAGTTTTGTGGGAGGTTAGGCTGTTTGACTAATAGACTGCTTGTCTGTAACATTCTCATCGAATTCGTTTTCCATTTTCGATACAACCACTGTGGCAACCCCGTTGCCAATTAGATTTGTTAAAGCACGAGCAGTTGACATAAAGCGGTCAACCCCTAGAAGAAGGGCAATACCTTCAACAGGCACGCTTGGGAATGCAGCCAGGGTTGCTGCTAAGGTGACAAAACCGGAACCTGTTACACCAGCAGCACCTTTTGAAGTAAGCATTAAAACACCAAGTAGTGTGACTTCCTGACCAAAGCTTAAATGAACCCCAAATGCCTGAGCAATAAATAGAGCAGCCATAGAAAGATAGATTGATGTTCCATCTAAATTAAAAGAGTATCCAGTAGGAACAACTAGGCCAACAACCGACTTGGAGCAGCCGTAATTTTCCAGCTTCTCCACCATTTTAGGAAGAGCGGATTCTGATGATGATGTCCCTAGGACCAAGAAGATTTCATCTTTTATATATTTTATAAATTGAAAAATATTAAATCGGTAGAACTTAGCAATACTGCCTAACACCACAACAATAAACACTACCATCGCTAAAACAGTTAACCCGAACAATTTTCCAAGAGACACGAGGGAACCAATACCGAATTCGCCAATTGTATAGGAAATCGCACCAAAGGCTGCAATTGGTGAATAGTACATAATAAGATTTACAATCCGGAAGAAAGTATCCGACAATTTCTCGAAGAGGTTAAGGACGACCTTTCCATGTTCACCGAGGCCAGATAAAGCAATTCCGAATAAAACAGCTAAAAAGAGAATCGGTAACAGCTGCCCGTTTACCATTGCCCCCAAAAAGTTATCAGGAATGATTCCCATGATAAAATCCATGAAACTATGGCTTCCTTCGGCTGCTTGTTTCGTGAATTGGGTAATGTCCCCTTTTGCACTGTGAGCATTTACACCTGAACCGGGTTTAAAAATAGTAGCAAAGAGTATCCCAATCGCCAAGGAAATGGTGGAAACGATTTCAAAGTATAGTAATGCTTTTCCACCGATTCGGCCGACTTTTTTCATATCTCCCATTCCAGCAATTCCGACGACAATCGTTAAGAAGATGATTGGTGCAATTACCATTTTAATCATTTTGACAAAGATATCTGATAAAACTTTTAAATCAGCACCTGCTTTTGGAAATATGGCACCAAAAATAATACCAAGAACTATTGCGATTAAAACCTGTGTTGTAAGACTTTTAAAACTGATTTTCATTACCCAATCCCCCTTATTTCACTAAAATGTAAACACTTACAAATTAAGTCAAACCAAGATGTTGTAAACTCTATTGAGAGTATATATTTTAGCGAATAGTCTGACAATGTTTTGGTTATATCGTTCTTTTTGGTGATTTTGGTCACAAATTGGTCACAAAATAATTCGTAACAAAAAACCACGAAAGTCTACTAAGGAGTAGGCCGTTCGTGGTTCTTTTTGCGATATTCGGCGGGAGTAGTGCCATGAGTTTTTTTAAATGATTTATAGAAAAACGTAATATTGGTATATCCGACTTTGTTAGCGATTTGGTCAATGGTTAAATCGGTATTCTCAAGCAGGGTACAGGCATTTTTTATTTTTAATTGATGGGATAATTCAATAAATGTTTTGCCTAAATTGGTTTTTAGTAATCTAGTTAGATGATTCGGATGAAAGTGGAACCTCTCAGCCGTTTGTTCTAGGGTCATTGTCTGATAATTTTGTTCCATAAAACTTAGAATCTCCGAGATAATCGCTTTCTTAAAGGTTGGTTCTTCTTTGTCTTTCGAATAGCTATTATAAATCCTTAAAAGCTCTGTAAAAATTAACAGCATATAAGAATTGATCGCCTCATTTGAGCAAAGCTGTGGATGAAAGAATTCTCCCAATGCTTGGATAATGATTTCTTTAAGTCGATTGTTAGATCCTTTAGGAAATATGATATACCGGCTATTTTGCTTTTGTTGGTATATGGCATTCACGAAAAAATCGGTTAATAAATCATTTCCTGACAGCCTTTGAAGCAGTGCTGAATCAAAATAACTAGTTCGAATCATAATGTTAATAATAATATCATTCTCGGAGGCGCTTTCAATTCCGTGCAGAACATTTGTATCAAGTAAACAGAGGTCCCCTTCTTTGAGAATTACCTCTTTGCCATTTATATACTGTGTACAAGTACCTGAGTAAACATAATTCATTTCAATAAAAGAATGTCTATGTTCGGTGAAATTGATAAAACGAGGGTGTTTTAGAAAAACAACATTTTGCTCAGGTTTAAAAAAATATTCTAATGGTACAATGTCGGGTGCTTGAACATCTTTCGAAAAAGTAAGTTCTGAGTCTTCCAAGCGGGAGTACTGTCTAGGGTTTTCAGGTGTGCCTGAATACTTTTTTTCAAAGACATTCATCTCCCTCAATTGTTTCTCGATACTATTTGTATCCATGTTCATCACCCTCCTTTGTTGATTATCAAATTCTTATAAATATAGTTTATCAATTTCTTATTTTTTTATAAAGTAAGGGATGACTGTAAGTACGGAGGTCTAAACCATTTAACACTATAAAATATTGTTTTATAATCTTTAGCTATGCGAAATAAAATGCTATACTATTAAAAGTTTCCAATAATAACATCCTAGAGGGGTTGTTCATTTAAATGTCTAGTACCATAAAAGCTTTTATTAGTCTCTTTTTGGTGTCTGTATTGTGGGGTTGTAATTATCCAGTCAGTTCCTATTTGCTGCAAGGATTCTCACCTGTTTTCTTATCAACTGTTCGAATTTGCTCTACTTCACTTTTCTTGATTATCTGTGCCTTGATACATAAGGGGATGAAACGTCCAACCATTTCAGAGTGGAAATTCCTCATTGGTGTCGGGATCTTTGGAACTTTGTTAAATCAAACTTTCTACTTTACGGGTCTCCACCATACAACACCAGCTAACGCCTCTTTAATTATAGCCTTGGCACCCATAGCAACTATTTTGTTGGAACGGATTATTTTTAAGGTCAAATTTACAATAAAAAAATCTGCAGGAGCCCTTATTAGTTTAATCGGTGTTTTTTCCATTATTGGCATTGCAAATGGCGCTTTAGGAATCTCGTGGGGAGATTTTAACATACTAATCGCCATGCTTTGCCTCTCGATTAGTATCCTATTTATCCGAGGTTTAGCGAAAACTATGGACACCTTTATTATTACTGTTTATTCGACTGTACTAGGAAGTGTATTGATGATTCCAGCAGCTGGAGTTGAGAATTTGGTGAGCGGTTCTGTTATCAGTCATTCTCTCTTTATGTGGATATTGTTAGCTTGTGCTGGGATTATCGCTCAAGGAGTAGCCGGTTTTTGGTGGAATAAAGGGGTAGCGAAAGTTGGTGCAGGTACAGCGTCGATGTTCATGAATATCCAGCCATTTGTCGCCATTCTTGCTTCCCATTTTATTTTAGGCAATCATATCTCGCTTAATCAAATCTTTGGCGGTATCTTGGTATTACTCGGCGTATTTATAGCGAATATGCCATCGGTTAAAACGGTCGTTTCTGCAGGGTCAAATAAAGCGGCAATGTAAAGAGTCCTCCTACTTTAGGGAAGACTTTTTTTATTAGTCTTAAGGATAGGGAGAATTACGAAATGATAAACAATGTAACAGAGGATATAGCAAAAGGGAAGATCCTTACAAAGCGGCTCGTCTTACTGATGTCAATCACATGCGGTCTTGCTGTTGCAAACCTTTACTATAATCAACCGCTTTTAGCTGACATGGGACGGACATTCCATGCCAGTTCACATCAAGTTGGCAATATTTCAATGTTTACTCAAATTGGGTATGCAATAGGGATGTTTTTGTTTGTGCCTTTGGGAGATATGAGAGAACGCCGTCGGCTTATAACCATTTTACTGGCTGCTGTAACCATTTCTCTCGTTGGTGTCGCTGCAGCACAAACTCTCCTTTGGATATATGTGGCTAGTCTGGCTGTTGGAATCACTACAGTTGTTCCTCAGGTAATTATTCCACTCGCAGCTCAAATGGCGGAGCCGGAGGAAAGAGGAAAAGTAATTGGTAGTGTGATGAGCGGGTTACTTTTTGGTATTCTTCTCGCACGAACAGTAGCCGGTTTTATTGGAGGAAGCTTTGGCTGGCGCATGATGTATTGGGTTGCTGCGGTATTAATGTTAGCATTAGCGCTCATTCTAAAACATTTCTTGCCTAAAAGTTATCCCGAAGCAAACTTGACCTATCGCCAAGTTCTAAAATCCATCGGTGAATTAATTGTAACTCAGCCAACCTTAAGAGAAGCGTCCTTAGTTGGAGCCTTGTTATTTGGAAGTTTTAGTGTATTCTGGACTTCGCTTGCCTTTTATTTAGAGGGAGCACCGTTTAACTTTGGAAGTGAAGTGACTGGTTTATTTGGGTTGGTTGGTGTTGTCGGTGCTGGAGCAGCGCCCCTTGTAGGACGTTTAGCGGATCGGTTTAGCCCTAAGTCATTGGTTGGTATGTTCATTATCATTACATTGTTATCCTACCTTTTCTTTGGATTTTTAGGTTCTGCTGTCTGGGGAATAATTGTTGGCGTTATTCTATTGGATTTAGGTGTGCAGGGAGCACAAATCTCCAACCAAACAAGAATCTATAGTTTAGTTCCAGAGGCTAGAAGCCGTTTAAATACCGTATTTATGGTTACCTATTTCCTTGGCGGTTCGCTAGGTTCCTCACTTGGCAGTTATGCTTGGAACCTTTGGCAGTGGCAGGGCGTGTGCTTAACAGGAGGAATGATGATTGTATTAGGGTTCTTTGTTTGGGGAATCCACCAGCTAAAATATAAAAGTTAATCATTTAACATCACAGACTGATTCTGTGGTGTTTTTTTATGGCTCTGTTGTAACTGATTGTTGATTTATTTCACTGTGTTTGAAAAATAAACGGAAAAATTCCGTTTAAATTGGCAAATACCCATATTTACTTAAAAAAGAGGAAGTTTTTCCGTTTATATTATCCAAATCTTTGGATTTTGTCTTATTAGAGCAGTTAATCGGAATATCTCCGCTTATATCTGGTTCTTAAGCTTCAAGCATATACTTTAGCCGGAAATTCTCCGCTTATGAATTCTCAAATCTACACGAAAATAACAATGAATAATAACAGAGCCTTTTTTATAAAAAAAAAATGAGAGGTCAAATGCAAATAAGGACAATAAATTGGTCGAATTAAGTTATAGGAAAAACGTCATTTTCTAGTATTATTTAGGTATATCAGTAAGCGTTTCCAACCGAGAGGTGATGTTAATGACAAAATACAGTATTGCTGTTGATATTGGTGCTTCTAGCGGCCGACTAATTTTAGGATGGCTAGAAAATGGGTTATTAAAATTAGATGAATTTCATCGTTTTGAAAACAAGATTGTTAAAAAAGGTGACTCCTATTGCTGGGAAGCCGATCAGCTTTTTCAAGAAATCAAACATGGATTAAAAAAGTGCAATGAACTCGGCATTAAGCCGAATAGTATCGGAATCGATACATGGGCCGTTGACTTTGTCTTACTAGATGAAAACGATCAACCATTAACAGAGGCTGTTTCCTATCGTGACCCTCGAACAGACGGAATGATGGAGCAGGTTTTTGAAAAGATCATGAAGGAGCGTCTGTATCTAGAAACAGGCATCCAGTTCCAAAAATTTAATACGATTTATCAATTATACTCGATTAAAAAACAGTCACCGGAAATTTTAGAACAAGCAAAATCATTCTTAATGATTCCCGATTACTTTAATTATTTACTTACAGGAAAAAAAGCAAACGAATACACGAACGCGACATCTACTCAGCTAGTCAATGCTTTTACAAAAAAATGGGATCATGACTTATTAGATTTGTTAGGAATCAATCAAGAAATGTTCCATGAAATTAAGACACCTAAGACTATTCTTGGCACATTAACAGAAGAACTAGTTTCAGAGTTAGGCTTTGACCTTCAAGTCATTCTGCCGGCCACACATGATACAGGTTCAGCCGTTATTGCCGTACCAGAAGAAAATGAAACCATTTATATCAGTTCCGGTACATGGTCATTGATTGGAGTGGAAAACTACTTCCCAATCTGCGTTACCAAAGCATTGGATTACAATTTTACAAATGAAGGCGGTATCGATTATCAATACCGTTTCTTAAAAAATATTATGGGTCTTTGGATGATCCAAGAGGTAAGACGTAACTACAATAATGACTATTCTTTTGCTGAACTCGTTGATTTAGCTAGAGAAGCAAAGGACTTTAAGGCTGTAGTGAATGTAAATGATGACCGGTTCCTAAAACCAGAAAACATGATTCAAGAAATCATGAATTATTGTGTGGAAACAGGCCAGCCGGTTCCTGCTACTCCTGGGGAAGTAGCAAAATGCGTATATGATAGTTTAGCAGTCAGCTATCAGGATGCCGTAAATGAAATTGAAGAAATTTTTGAAAAGAGATTCGAAAAAATCAATGTCATCGGCGGCGGCTGTCAAAATGAAATGCTGAATCAACTTGTCGCGGATGTAACAAAGAAAGAAGTATATGCAGGACCTGTTGAAGCAACGGCCATAGGCAATATCGTGGCCCAGTTAATGGCTCTAGATGAGATCCAGGATATTAACGAAGCTCGTACGATTGTTAAAAATTCATTTGAAGTGAAAAAATATTTGCCCACTGCACCGATTACAAATTAACAGATAGAGAGGAAGAATGACATGTCTATTCAAGAAAACTATGAACTTGCGAAAAAGGCTTATGAAAAATGGGGAATTAATGTTGACGAAGTCATTGAAACTTTAAAAAATGTACCGATTTCGATTCATTGCTGGCAGGGCGATGATGTTGGCGGATTCGAAGTAAACCAGAAAGAATTATCAGGTGGAATTTCCGTTACTGGAAATTATCCAGGAAAAGCATCCACACCTGAGGAATTAAGAGCTGACTTAGAAAAAGCACTTTCCTTAATTCCTGGGAAACATCGTGTCAACCTACATGCCATTTATGCTGAAACAAATGGAGAAGTAGTTGAAAGAGATCAATTAGAACCAAAGCATTTCGAAAACTGGGTGAATTGGGCAAAGGAAAATGGTTTAGGATTAGACTACAACCCAACACTGTTTTCACATCCGAAAGCAGATGATGGTTTGACTCTTTCTCATCCAAACGAAGAAATTCGTGAATTCTGGATTAATCACTGTATCGGCAGCCGGAAAATTGGGGAGTACTTCGGTAAAGAACTTGGTACACCAGCCTTAACTAACATTTGGATTCCAGATGGCTACAAGGATATTCCAAGTGACCGCCTAACTCCTAGAAAAAGATTAAAAGAATCATTAGATAAGATTTTTGCTGTTGAGGTAGATGAGAAGTACAATCTTGATGCGGTGGAAAGTAAAGTTTTTGGTCTTGGCTCAGAATCTTATGTCGTTGGTTCTCATGAATTTTATCTCAACTATGCGATGAAAAATGATAAATTATGCTTACTAGATACGGGACACTATCATCCAACCGAGACCGTATCCAATAAAATTTCATCCATGTTACTATTTAGCGAAAAGCTTGCCCTTCACGTTTCCAGACCTGTACGTTGGGACAGTGACCACGTTGTTATCCTTGATGATGAATTAAAAGAAATCGCCTTAGAAATTGTCCGTAATGATGCGTTAGATCGTGTGATCATCGGCCTTGACTTCTTTGATGCCAGCATCAACCGTGTGGCTGCATGGACAATTGGAACACGCAACATGATCAAGGCATTACTATCTGCTATGTTGGTACCAAACGAGTATTTGAAACAGCTTCAAGAAGAAGGAAACTTCACCGAACGATTAGCGTTAATGGAAGAATTCAAAACGTATCCATTTGGGGCAGTTTGGGATTACTACTGCGAAAAAATGGGTGTACCAGTAAAAGAATCTTGGTTAGAAGAAGTAAAAGCTTACGAACAAGAAGTCTTATTAAAAAGATAAGTAATATTTTAGAGAAGACTCAAATTAGGAGTTTATAGACTCCCTTTTGGGTCTTCTTTTTTAGGAAAAAGAAGGGATTCTACAAAAAATTAAAGAATTCAACGAAATAAAGGAAGAATTCAACGAAGTTTTAGGTTATTCTACAAATTAAAGATAGAATTCTACAAACTAGCGAAAGAATTCTACATTAATTGTAAATAGGTTTCCAGTCCGTTCAATTTGATAGGAGGGTTCATATGAATAGTATTGATTTGCATTCTTTCCTACAAGCTAATAACACCAGGGAGGCACCGGATTGGAATGTTATAAAAAACACCTATAATCCAGAACCGGTAAGTCTTGTAAATGGTGAGACAGTATACAATTTCAATATGATCTTTGATCCCACAACGAATCCAATTGAAGATAACATTTTCATATCTCAGGCTCCGGTCGGTGCGTTTGTCCCAATGCATATTCATCAGTATATTGAACTTATCTACGTCTATCAGGGGAAATGTACGGTTATCATGGAAGATCATGAAATCAATATAACTGAGGGCGGAACCATCATGATTGATAAAAACACCCCTCACACAATAAAAGAGATATCAAAATCTGATATCGTTATTGAAATGAAACTTAAGCATGACTACTTGTCAACTGGATTTCTTAGTAGATTCACGAATAAGAGTATTATCTCACAATTTTTAATTGACTCCCTGATCGATAGCCGAAGAGCTAATAACTATCTATACTTCCCTTTTGAAGAGCATTCAAAAGTTGTTATAATCATGGAACAAATTATGTGCGAGCATTTTGATAAGGACGTTTTTACTTCGGAAATGATCGATGCGTATCTTTTCATTTTGTTTACAGAACTTATCCGCCATAGTAACAGTACCAACCATGCACAGAAGGATGAAATCAAGCAGAAGGATGCCATTGTCCTCGAGTTTCTAAAGTATATTGATGACCAATTTAAGGATTGCAGCTTAACGGAAATGGCGGATCATTATAAATATCATCCAAACTATATTTCTGCTGTTCTTAAAAAGGCAACCGGAAAATCATTCAAGGATCTCCTGCAAATTCAAAGATTGAACAAAGCTGCTCTATATTTAACGAATTCAGACCTGCCAATCCCTGATATTGCAGAAGAAGTCGGGTACTCGAGTGTCTCTTTTTTCTATAAGAAATTTAACGAAGTCTACATGCAGACACCCAAAGAATATCGAGAAGAAAAGTCGAACCCATTAATACGGACATAAAACCGCCTCTAACCGGCGGTTTTATTATTTTACAAAAAATCTAAATCTTTGATTCGAGCAAGAAACCTCTTTGTTTTTAACATTAAATATAATGAAAACGCTTGCTACAATATAGGTAATCAGCAGGATAAATGATTACAAGGAGTGTTTAAAATGGAATTACATTTTCCATCCAATTTTCTTTGGGGATCAACAACAGCCGCTTATCAAGTGGAAGGGAATAATTATAACAGTGATTTCTGGGCAGAAGAGCATGCAGAGGGCTCACCGTATAAAGATAAATCTGGTGATACCATTGATCATTACAGGCTTTATCGGCAGGATATTGCTCTTATGGCCAGTTTAGGTTTGAACACCTACAGGTTCTCGATCGAATGGTCCAGAGTTGAACCGGAACCAGGACAATATTCACGTTCAGCGATTGAACATTACCGGGATGTACTTGAAACATGTTATGAACACGGAATCACACCAGTAGTGGCCATGCATCACTTTTCTTCACCTAAGTGGCTTATGAGACTGGGAGGATGGGCCAGCCCGGAGGTTCCTGAACGGTTTGCTAAATACTGTGAAGTGGTCTTTCGTGAATTAGGGCATTTAATCCCGTACGCATTGACCATGAATGAAATCAACCTTCCAGTTATGTTACGTGAGATTTTCTCGAAAATTGGCTTTATTCCGCCAGTTGGGATTGATAGAGATGCTTGGGTAGCTCCGAAATGGAGAGAGTCTGCTGCTAAATTGTGCGGAACTACCATCGAAAGCTATTTTACGTTCCATATGATTTCGGATGTGACTTCTATCAATATATTAAAAGAAACTCATCGGAAGGCACGTGAATCAATTAAGAGGATATCGCCAAATACGAAAGTTGGATTATCGATGGCTTTATCAGATATCCAGTCTATTTCTGGGGGAGAAGAGCTGGCTGAGCAAAAATGGCACAGTTATTTTAGACAATATTTGCCGATTATAGAAGGCGACGACTTTTTTGGACTTCAAAATTACACAAGAGAGGTATACGGACCTGAAGGACAAGTGAAACCTGCGGAAGAGGCAGAGCAAACACAAATGGGATATGAATTTTATCCAGAGGCACTTAGTAATGTCATTCGAAAGGTCTCAAAAGATCTATCGATTCCAATTATGATTACAGAACATGGTATTGCAACAGATGATGACACGCGCAGGGTAGAATTCATCGGCAAAGCTTTAAAAGGTGTTCAGGCCTGTCTTAACGAAGGAATTGACGTTAGAGGCTACCTTCACTGGACTACTTTTGATAATTTCGAATGGCAATCTGGCTATTCTATGAGATTTGGTCTTATAGAAGTGGATCGATCCACACAAGAACGAAAAGTAAAGGAAAGTGCGCGTTATTTAGGAAGTATTGCACAATGGAACAAACTAGTATTAAAATAACTATTTTTGCTCCCGAGTCCGGCTGGGGGCGAAAAACAGTATATCTTTGATTCACGCAATATACTACTTTGATTTAACTATTATAATCTATGAAAACACTTTCTGGAATTACAAAAAATAAGGCAACTATAAAGGAGAGGTAGACCTTAATTAGGATTAATTGTTATAACCCAAAGTGTTTAACCATTTAATAAAGTGTTTTATATTATAGGGGGGTTAATAATATGGAGAATAGTATATTGAAAAAGACGCCTTTTGTAAGATTAGTAATCGCGGCAATGCTTGGTGTTGGTACATCGATCGCACCATTGGTATTATTAAGCTTTGGACTTTCTACCTTTATTGTTATCAGAATTGTCGGACAAGAACATGCGACTGCTGCCTTTGCTACTGCCACTGGGATTTCCGGTATTGCAGTTGTAATCTTTGGGCTTTTTAGCGGAGTGATTGCAGATAAAACCCGATTAAAGATGGGCAGAAGAAGATTTTGGATGATCGCAGGCAGTGTTGGGGGAGCACTCTCTATGTTAGCCCTTACCTATGCTGCATCTATTCCGATGTTTATCATTTCTATTTGTCTAGTGAATTTCTTTTATGGTATGGTTTCACTTTCCTGCTATGCGATTGTTCCTGAACAAGTAGAACCAGAAAAGTTTGGCCGAATTTCCGGATTAATCGGTGCTGCCGCACCAGCGTTCGTTATGACAGGACAAATGGTGATGGGAGCACTCGCTAAATCAACGTTAGAAGAAAAGATGATTACGATTATCATTGTTCAGCTGATTGGTGGTATACTAGCTGCCCTTTTAATTAAAGATAATTATTTTGCCGGGGCAGCAAAAAGTGAGAAAAAATCAGTTGGGATTCGTGGCTTTTATCCAAGCTTTAAAAAGCATCCTGCCTATACTTGGGCGCTGTTAACAAAGTTATTTATTAACTTCTCAAATGCTGGAATGGGGATGTTAACCTTATTCTATATTGCAAGATTTCATTTAAGTGAAACAAAGATTTTTCAATTAATGGCTCTTACAGCTCCTGCGATCATGGTGATGGTTGTCGCTGGAATCTTAGGGGGCTTCCTATCAGATAAAGTGAAAAAACAAAAGCCGTTTGTTATGGGTGCAGCCCTTGTTACAGGAATCTGTTTAATCGCCTTTGCCTTCTCATCAAATATTACATGGGTTGTAGTTGGTAACTTTATCTTCAATTTTGGTTTTGGAATGTACGGTGCAGTGGACAATGCCCTTGTAAACCGAATTCTTCCATCCAAAGAGAATGCAGCAAAAGATATTTCGATTATGAATACAACAACTAGTTTGTCATCTACATTAGTAAATTTTGCAGCACCGGTCTTAATTGGATTAGGAGTCAAGTTATTTGGCGGAGATGGTTATACACTGTTCTTCTTGGTTCTGGCTGTTTTCTCAATCCTATCGGCAGTTGTGGTCCTTCCAATTCCTGAAATGAAATCAAATAAGGAAAGCAATCATAATTCTTCAAATGAACTGGTTTTATAAATAAAAAATGAAAAGGGGTGAATGTACATGGCATACATTCATCCCTGTTTAGTTAATTCATCCACGTGGTTATTGTCGTAACGAGTATTGATTGAGAGGAGTAAGAAAATGACACTTTTAAAACTAATAGCAGTAACATGTGAGTATAGAAACAATCCGCTTGGATTGGATATAAAAAGACCACGTATTAGCTGGAAAATTGAATCAGATAGACGAGGAACAATGCAAACGGCCTATCAAATTCAGGTGGCGTATCAAGCGGATTTTAATGAAATCTTATGGGATTCAGGGATTATTCAATCAGATGAATCTATTCACATTGAATATGGGGGTCCCGTCTTAACTCCTCGAACAAGGTATTTCTACCGAGTAAAGGTCTGGGACAATTTTGATCGTGAAACAGAGTGGAGTGAAACAGCTTGGTGGGAAACTGGACTGCTAACTTCCGATGAGTGGAAAGCAGAGTGGATTACACCCGATCCAGCCGGAATCGATCCGCTGAGTGAGCCGGTATTTCTATTAAGAAGAGAATTTACTCTAAAACCCGGTATTACCTCGGCTCGTATTTATGGCACTGGTGTAGGATTGTATGAATTATATTTAAACGGAGAACGCGTCGGCGATGAACTACTCGCTCCAGGTTGGACGAGCTATCATAACCGGCTTCAGTATCAGACCTATGATGTAACTGAGCAACTTCTAGCTGGTTCCAATGCGATTGGAATAATGCTGGCAGATGGCTGGTATAAAGGAAATCTCGTCAAGGAAAATAACCGCAATATTTATGGAGATCGACGGGCTGCTTTCTTTCAACTTCATTTAACCTATAGCGACGGTACAGAAGAGGTCATAGTAACAGACAATACATGGAAAGCTTCCACAGGACCGATCTTATTTTCGGAAATCTACCATGGAGAAACGTATGATGCAAGGCTTGAAAAAGAAGGCTGGATCAGTCCGAATTTTCTTGATCAGGAGTGGAAAGGTACGATCATTCAAGATATGCCTATTACCCATCTGGTGGCACAAGAAAATGTACCTACTCGTGTAACAGAAGTGCTGAAACCCATAGACACGTTTGTTACACCTGCTGGTGATACGGTCATCGATATGGGGCAAAACATGGTCGGCAGAATTCGATTGAAAGTGAAGGCTCCTGCAGGAACTCGTATTTTCTTAAAGCATGCGGAGGTTCTAGATAAAGACGGAAACATTTACTTTGGCAATCTAAAATTTGCCAAGCAAACAGTAGAGTATATAACAAAAGGTGAAGGGATCGAGACCTATGCTCCCCATTTTACATTCCAGGGGTTCCGTTATGTGAAAGTAGAAGGATATCCCGGACAGGAAAACGGTTTGCCACTTGAAAATTTTGTGGGAGAGGTTATCCACTCAGACATGGAGAGAACAGGCGGATTTGAGTGTTCCGATCCATTGGTGAATCAGCTTCAGAAAAATATTGTTTGGGGACAAAGAGGAAACTTTTTAGATGTACCGACAGATTGCCCGCAGCGCAGTGAACGGCTGGGGTGGACGGCGGATGCACAAGTCTTCATTCCTACAGCCCTATTCAATTATCATGGTGGTCCATTTTTCACAAAGTGGCTCAGAGATTTAAAAGCTGATCAGCTTCCAGACGGCAATGTGCCGTTTGTCATTCCGAATGTAGAGGGTGGAAAGGGTTCTGCCGCTTGGGGAGATGCAGCGACGATTATTCCATGGACTGTTTATCAGACTTACGGAGATAAACGTGTACTTGCTGAGCAATTTGACAGTATGAAAGCATGGGTAGAATATATCCGCAGGCAGGGCAAGAATGAATATCTCTGGAATACAGGTTTTCATTTCGGCGATTGGTTAGCCCTGGATGCGAAAGAAAATAGCTTTGTTGGCGCCACGGCAAGAGATTTTATTGCAACCGTCTTTTATGCCCATTCAACTAGGATTCTAAGAGATGCGGCAGAGGTCCTTGGGAAATTAGAGGAAGTTCAGGAATATAGTTTCTTATTGGATAAAATTATTGCTCAATTTAATGATGAATTTGTTTCGCCATCAGGCAGACTGGTGTCTCCAACACAAACAGCCCATGTCATTGCGCTAATGTTTGATATGGTGGACGGAAAAGCCAAAAAACGGACAGCCTATGAGCTAAACCAATTACTCATTCAAAATGATTATCATTTGAATACAGGATTTGTCGGAACACCGTATATCAGTTTAGCACTTTCAAAAGGTGGATATCATGAAACAGCCGTCAAATTATTAATGAAGGATGATTTCCCGTCCTGGTTATACCAAGTGAAAAAAGGAGCCACAACCGTTTGGGAACATTGGGATAGTATTAAGCAAGACGGTTCGTTCTGGAGTGACCAAATGAATTCCTTCAATCACTATGCATATGGTTCGATTGGAAATTGGATGTATAAAGTCGTAGCAGGAATCGATTTGGATCCAGCAATACCGGCCTATAAGAAGATAAAAATTGAACCAAAATTTGCAGGAATTTCGTTTACTCAAGCAAAAGCTGCTTTTGAATCCATGTATGGAAGGATTTTATCAGCCTGGAAATTGACGAATGAAACAGTAGAGATCGAGGTTGAAATTCCTGCTAATACAACAGCAGAGATTCTATTGCCCAAAGCACGTCTTGCTGATGTGTTGGAAGGAAATAAACCATTGGTTGCAGGGGATATTCATTCATACATGGAAACAAACGAGGGTGTGCGTCTCACTGTAGGTTCTGGATCTTATCATTTTAGGTATCAAAACGAGAGTGGATTGAGACCAAACTTTACTGAAGATACACCAATTATTGATTTCCTTGATTATCATGAGGCGGTTGCTATTTTAGAGAAATTTGCGCCTGGGATCACAAAACCACCTGCTATTTTTTCAACAAAAGCTAGAGGCTTGAAAGAATTGGCGGAATTACAAGAGGCGAATCTAACAGCTGATAAGGTTAAATCCATTCTTAACGAGTTAAAAACGCTGGAATTGGAAGCTGTTTTAGTAGAATAAAATAGATGAAAGCCAATCGCATGTTGTGATTGGCTTTTTATAGCGGTGTTGGGGGATTTGTTAATAATTTCTGGATATTGTTAATAAGGTATCAAATCTCATTAATAAATCCCAGGATTTGTTAATATCGTAACAAATTTTGTTAATATCTCCCCAAAATTTGTTAATAAAGCGTTAAAGCAGTAAAGTAAAGCCAAAAAAAGCACCAACTGAGGTGCTCTTTTTTGGCTTCTACTTAATTTTCTTACTATCTACAGGTTTCTTTTTAAAGTCACTAGGGGATTTTCCCATGTATTTTTTAAATTGCCTTGAAAAAATAAAAGGATCATGATATCCAACATGGCCGGCTACAATTTTAACAGAATAGCCCTCTGTTAATAGACGTTCGGCTAGATGAAATTTGGTTTGTAGACGATACTGTTTCGGAGAAATTCCAACAGATTCTTTAAATAATTTTCTTAGTTTTTCATAACTCATATGAAAGGATGCCGCAATCTCTTCTAACGATTTATCCTCGTAAAGCATATGTTTTGTCCCTGAAATGATCGTTTCGATGTCTTTGCTTTGATTTACAATGTTTTCCCGGTGCAAATTAATTAATAGTTTTTGCGTATTAAACAGAACTTCGGGAAGCTCAGCCGTTGTGGTTGTCTTTAACTGGAGAATTAAATCAATGAACCATTGCTCTAGATAAGGTTTTAGGTTTAATTCAAAAACAGGAGCTACTAGATTTAGCAGTTCTAGAGAAGCTAGTGAATGAAAAGTGGATTCACCGATACTTACATGAAATTCATACCAAGGCTCGGATGAATCTATGATTAAAGAATATCTTTTTCCTGGCAGTTGCTGACAAAGTGAATGTGCTGAAAGTGGATAGACTTGTCCCGTTTCCAAATCTATCAAACACCCTGAACCCTGAAGTAAAACAAAACAGTTGTAGTATTCATGACTAATCATTGTAGGTAATTCATTTCTATTTCTAGTCACAAATCCGCAAGATAAAATGCCATTTTTTATATCATTCGTTAAGTAGCGAGTAAATGTATCTGTCTTCGTTGGTTTAATCAATTCTATTACTCCTCATATCGGTTCTCCAAAAATAACATGTTAGTTTAAGATTACAACCTTATAAAATATAAATCAAAGGGTTTTTTATAATGATTCATACCAAAAATAGCATGAAATTTATGAGGAATGTTATGTGTTCCAAAAGTAGTTGATGATAAGCTTTTATTGTAAGAGGTCACTAAAAACTAACTAATGAAGGTGTAAAAATGAGGAAAAAAAATCTGGACTCAAATTGGAAATTTAGTTATTCCACAGGCAACTCTAGTAAGGATAAACGAGGAAAAGCATACAAAGATACGGTCAATCTGCCACATGACTTTTCTATTGGATTAGATCGATCAGAATCAGAGGGATCGAATGAAGCAGGAGGTTTTTTTTCAGGGGGAATTGGCACCTACGAAAAAGAGATCTTTTTCAATGAAGAGGAGAAAGAAAGAGTATATATCCTGTTGGTAGAAGGCGCATACATGAATGCGGAGGTCTACATCAATGGTCATCTGGCTGCTTTGCATCCCTATGGTTACACCGAATTTAAAGTAGATTTAACCGAATACATTCGCCTTGGTCAAAAGAATAAGCTGCGTGTCGTTGTCAATAACAATGCCATGCCTAATTCTAGGTGGTATAGCGGTTCAGGATTGTACCGACATATACAGCTTCTAACAGCGGAAAAACTTTATATTGATCCATGGGACCTATTTGTTGTTACTGAGGATTTTAATGAGGATAAAGCAATTGTAAAAATGGAGGCAACGGTTACAAATGCGCTTTCTGTAGATGAAAGCATAGAATTTCAGACTATTATTTATGACCCGCAGGGTAATGAAATTTTTACAGAAATAAAGAGTGGCATCGCTCGCAGAGAAGGAAAAACCAACTTTAGCTCTCTCATCCCTATGGAAGTACCTCAATTTTGGTCTACTGAGAAACCTTATTTATATAAGGCTCGAACAAAGGTTTATAAAAATGGCTCTTTGATGGATGAAACGGAAACAACCTTTGGAATTCGCTCTATTTCTTTTGATGCAAAGAATGGATTTCGTTTAAATGGTACTTCTTTGAAATTAAAAGGAGGGTGTATCCACCATGATAATGGTCCACTTGGGGCAGCTGCATTTGACGTGGCGGAGTATCGAAAAATCCGTCTTTTAAAGGAACTGGGATACAACGCCATCCGTACGGCACATAATCCGCCATCACGTGCACTGCTAGATGCATGCGATTATTATGGAATGCTAGTCATTGATGAGCTGTTTGATTGCTGGCGTCAAAAGAAAAATGCCTATGATTATCATCTGTATTTTGAAGATTGGTGGAAACGAGATGTGGAGGCAACTATTTTACGAGACAGGAACCATCCTTCGGTTATCATGTGGTCCATTGGAAACGAAATCGGTGAACGGGATGGCAATTCAGATGGAGTACAGATTGCAGAGGAACTCTGTGCGTATGTCAAACAACTTGATCCTACAAGAGCTGTTACAAATGGTGTAAATGCAATCTTCTTGGATGCGGGTGAATTTGGAGGGATATTGGCCAACATCTTTAATGGCAGCGCTGGTGATCTTTCTGAACTGCCACCGGAAGTTCACGAACTTTTAAAAGAGTGCGATCGCGTGACGGCTGAGTGGGGAGAAATAACAGAACCCTTCTGTAAGCCTTTAGATGTTGTCGGGTATAACTATCTTGATAGCCGGTATGGAGGAGATGGCCTGAAATTTCAAGACCGAGTAATTTGCGGAACAGAATCCTATCCCAAAATGATGGCATCTGTGTGGAAAAAGGTGGAGGAAAATCCCCATGTCATTGGTGATTTTTCATGGACAGCGATTGATTATATTGGGGAATCCGGGATTGGACGCAGTTTTTATGATGAGACAGGAAACCTGTTTGGAGATTATCCGTGGCACATATCAAATTGTGGGGATTTAGATATTTGTGGGTTTATCCGTCCACAGGGAGAATATCGGAAAATACTTTGGAATAAAAGTAAAGAACCTTATTTAGCGATACTTAAACCGGAACACTTTGGAAAAAAAGAAATAGTGTCTGCTTGGGGCTGGAGCGACGTCGTTCACAGCTGGAGTTTTCCAAAGCATGTAGGACAAAAGGTTCGCGTTGATATTTACAGTAATGCTGAAGAGGTTGAATTGCTTATTAATGGAAGCAGTATTGGAAGAAAAACAGTAAATGAGGAACTAAAGGCCAGTTTTGATGTGGACTATACACCGGGTTCCATTGAAGCATTAAATTATAGAAATGGCAGGAAAGCTGAGATTGATAGAATTGAAACCTGCGGGGATCCGTATTCTTTACAACTCGAAGTAGAAGAAGAGAATTGGGATTCAATAAACACTGATGATTTGAAATACATTACCTGCAGTATTAGGGATAAAAATGGATTATTAGTTCCATATGCAGAACATTTGGTAAAGATAGAAGTTAGTGGAGCAGGGGAGCTTGCCGCAATTGGTACTGGAAATCCCGTATCAGAAGAAAGTTATAAGGAGTTTTTTAGAAAAGCCTATAATGGGAAATTGTTAATTGTTGTAAGAGGGAAAGCGGAGGGAAAAGCTATCATTTCGGCAAGTTCGGAAGGTATCAGAGAAAACTCTATCGAGATACAGATGAACCATCTCCTTTATTATAGAATAGACTGACTGACTCTTAGGACATTACTCAGGGACGATTCTTCAACATGAAGGTCGTTCTTTTTTTTAAAAACAAGTTTGTGAAAGTTGTCCTTACATTAAATAGGTGCTTGAGTTTAGTAATGGCGCAGCATTCGGATTTCCAGAAGGGCTATCCGTTGCGGGAGACGATCCACGCGCAAGGGTAAGTGCAGTATCGACATTGTGTTATCTCGTATTCCTTGTTGGACCGCCTTTTTTGGTGTTGTTAGAGGGGATTTGTTAATATGGTACCGAATTTTGTTAATATCACTTGGAAATTTGTTAATATCTTGCCGAAATTTGTTAATAAAGCTTAAAGCAGTAAAGTGAAGCCTTCTTTTAAAGAAGTTAGCTCAATTTAAAGAGCCAGTTTTAAATTGCGGATAGGCGTTTGTGGAGCGCCTGTCCTTTTTTGACTAAAAACAAAAATATATGTGTTTGTTTTCCAAAAAAATATGATATAGTTATAGTGATAATAAGTGAAAAACAAATATAAAACAACATAAATAAAAATAACGCGTAAGGAAGGGGCAGAACAAGTGCTGGTAGCAGAAAGACAAAAAAAGATCGTTGAATTGGTCAATGAACGATTAAGCATTCGGGTAACGGAGCTCAGTAAAATTTTCTCCGTGACGGAAGAAACCATCCGCCGGGACCTTGAAAAGCTGGAAAAAGAAAATTTATTAATGCGTTCTCATGGCGGTGCAGTCAGTATTGAAAAGGACCAGGGGGAGGTTTCTTATTTAGAAAGAGAAATAACGAATGCGGAACAAAAGAGAGCGATTGCTGCGGCAGCGGTTCGTTTAATTGAGCCAGGTGATCAAATCGTATTAGATGCTAGTACTACCGCATGGTATGTCGCAAAAGAATTGTCCGATATGCCGCTGACCGTTTTGACAAATTCGATTAAGGTTGCGATTGAACTTAGCAAAAAAGAACAGATCAAAGTGATTTCAACTGGTGGAACCTTACTCTCACAATCATTATCATATGTCGGACCGTTAGCAGAGCGATCCCTAAGCATGTATCACGTCAATAAAGCGTTTCTATCCTGCAAAGGGGTCCATTTAGATAGAGGATTAAGTGATTTTAATGAATCACAAGCGTTATTAAAAAAACAGATGATGGAAATTGCTGATGAAACGATTTTAATGGTGGACTCAAGCAAATTTGGAACACGTGCCTTTTCAAGAATCTCACCTGTTTCCAATCTCGACTGGATTATTACTGATTCAAAAATAGAGAAAGAAACTAAAAACGAGTTGGAAGACAACAATATCAGATTATTAATTGTAAACTAACAGACCAATATCCGGTCTGTTTTTTACACTTTTCGACACATACATGTATACTAGAAAAAATAAGTAATTCCGTTAAGATGGGTGACCGAAATGAATTTTACCTATGAAATCATCGAAATGAATAAAGAACTCCCCTTGCACATCTTTTTAAACAGTGTGGATTATGTATCAAACCATTGGCATGACAGCATCGAGATCATCTTTGTCCTTAAAGGAAAAGTGAATGTGTCTGTCAATGATAAACGGTTTGAGTTAAATGAAAAAGATGTCGTTCTCATTAATGCAAACGATATTCATGCGATTCAGCACCAAGATGAGAATTTATTACTTACGATTCAGCTGCCAATTCCCGATTTAAAAGAAAATATCAAAGATGTCGATTCCTTCGTTTTCTCATGTAAATCTTTTCTATATGATGAACATCATCAAGAAGAGTTTAATGAACTGCGTTCAATGTTAGCTCAGATGATGTGGGTAATTAATAAAGAAAGTGAAGGATATGAATTACAAATAAAGTCCCTTTATTTTCAGTTAATTTATTTGCTGATGAAAAACTTTAAAGAAGAAACAGAAAAGGAAAGCAAGCTTTCCAGTCAAAAACATATTGAGAGGTTACTAAGGATTACCTCCTATGTAAAAGACAATTTTAAACAGCCGATTACTTTGAATGAGTTATCCCAGATTGAATTCTTGTCCGTCCATTATTTATCAAAGTTTATCCAAAAACACCTAGGGATGCCTTTTTCAAAATATGTGGATAGTATCCGGCTTGATCATGCAGTGAAAGATATTGTCTTTACCGATATACCGCTCACGCAAATTGCCCTGGATAATGGATTTGCAAGTGTTAAGGCTTTTAATAGAGCTTTCAAGGAGTTTTATCAACAGACGCCGAGTGAATATCGCCGTGCGGTGGAAATGGAACCAAAGAGAACGGAAAGTAATAAGGTAACACTTGCTAACTATGTGGAAATTGATAAAACACAGGCCTTCGATCAGCTATTTGCGTTTTTACCGTCTAAAGAACAATCATTAGTAGTTGAAAATAAAGCCGTTTTGAAAAAAACAATCAAAATTAATGTGGAAGAAAAGGCGGATAAACTTAACCATACATGGAAGAATCTTATGACAGTTGGTAAGGCCAAAGAGTGCCTTTATACCGATATTCAAAACCAAATCAAGCAGGTGAAAAAAGCGACTAATTTTAAATATCTGCGTTTTCATGGGATCTTTGATGATGAAATGATGGTTTATGGGGAAAATGAGCAAGGGATTCCTGAATATAATTTTCTTTATACAGACAAGTTAATCGAATTTTTGCGGAGCATACATGTAAAGCCGTTTGTTGAGTTAGGATTCATGCCATCAGAATTGGCCGCTAGCCATGAAACGGTATTTTATAAAGAAAGCAATGTAAGTAAACCAAAGGATATCGAGAAATGGAATAACCTTTTAATGGCGTTTATTCTCCATTATGAGAATCTCTACGGGCAAGATGAAGTCCTTCAATGGTATTTTGAAGTGTGGAATGAGCCTGATTTTTATGTATTTTGGCGGGGGACGTTCGAAGAATATTGCCTATTATATAAAAATACTTACGAAACCATTAAAGGGATAAACCCCCTTTATAAAGTAGGGGGACCAAGTATTGTTTCCATTAATAATAGTGACTGGCTGCAGCAGTTTTTAAATTTTTGTAAAAGAGAAAATTGTATTCCTGATTTTATCTCCTTCCATAATTACTCACATGACGAAATGGATATAAATAAGAAAAGGAATGTAACGAATGATCAAGCCATGGAATCCGGTTATATTTCAAGGGATGAACACTTCTTGAAAAACCGAATAGCTGTTCTGAAGAGGAAATTAGCAGAGAATCATTTAAACGACATTGAGGTTCACCTTACGGAATGGAACTCTACGGCCTATCACCGAGATTTAACAAATGATACTAGCTTCAAAGCCGCTTTTATAGTGAAAAATCTCGTGGAAAATATTGATGCCATTCAAAGCTTTGGCTATTGGACGCTAACCGATTTAATTGAAGAAAGAAGAGCTTCCACGAACAGGTTTCATGGTGGATTAGGTTTGATTACGAATAATAATATTCCAAAACCTGCTTTTTTTGCCTATCAGCTGCTTGGCAGATTAGGGAATCAACTGGTTTCTCAAGGCGATGGTTACATTTTAACGAAAAATTCTAAGGGGCATCAGCTGCTTCTATATCATTATTGTCATTATGACCGGCTGTATTGTATGAACCAGCATGCAAACATTGATTTAGAAAATCGATACAATGTATTTCTTAATCAGAATCCGATTGAAATGAAATTCATTATGAATGAATTGAAAAAAGGGACATACAAAGTAAGGCAGTACCAATTAAACAGACAACATGGAAGTTCTTTTGATCAATGGGTCGAAATGGGTGCCCCTGAACTTATGAATCAAGAGGATATCGATTATTTAATCCATTCTAGTATCCCTAAACTTCAAATAAGTGAAGTGCGTATTGAGGAAGATTACATTTTAAGCACCATTCTCGGGGCTCATGAAGTACAATTATTTGAGATTGTTCCCCAAAGAACTCTTTAGGCAGGAACCCTACCTGCCTTTTTTTGTTGCAGAAAACTAGTAAAAAGGAACCATAAAAAAATGAAATGACAATTTAGGTACCTGCTTTGAACAAATATCGGATAGTGAAAAGGTTTTCATATCTCTATAATGAAGAACATAAGGAAGCGTTTCCAGCTTGATTTAGGAAAAACTAAGAGTTGTAAATTATA
The DNA here is from genome assembly GCF_021560175.1 of Neobacillus drentensis. Classification (GTDB taxonomy): domain Bacteria; phylum Bacillota; class Bacilli; order Bacillales; family Cytobacillaceae; genus Neobacillus; species Neobacillus drentensis_A. Next base: position 1,501,545 of record NZ_CP091110.1, read on the forward strand.
GGGAGGTAAGTAAGATGGAGAATACCGTGATAAATAAGACACCTTTTGGAAGATTGATCGTGGCATCAATCCTTGGGGTTGGAACTGCGATAGCACCGTTAGTACTTTTAGCATTTGGACTCATTCAATTTATTATTATTAAAATTGTTGGACCAGAACATTCAACTGCTGTGTATGGAACAGCATCTGGGATTACCGGTATAGCAGTTGTAATTTTTGGGCTGCTCAGTGGGGTTATTGCAGATAAAACCCGCGTAAAGATGGGGAGAAGGCGTTTCTGGATTATTGGAGGTAGTATCGGTGGAGCTATTTGTATGTTAGCTCTTGCCTATTCCACATCGATCCCGATGCTTGTCATTTCCTGGTGTTTAGCACAATTCTTTTATGGAATGGTTTCACTCTCCTGTTATGCGATTGTTCCAGAACAAGTAGAACAAGAAAAGTTTGGCCGTATTTCAGGTATAATAGGCGCAGCCGCACCTGCTTTCGTTATGACTGGGCAAATGTTAATGGGAGTCTTTGCAAAGTCTACCCAAAGTGAGAAGATGATTACCATGATTATTGTCCAATTGATTGGTGGTATGTTAGCGGCACTTCTAATTAAAGATAATTATTTTGCTGGATCAGAAGCAAAAAGTGAGAAGAAGTCGATTGGTATTCGTGGTTTCTATCCAAGTTTTAAAAAGCATCCTTCCTATACATGGGCGTTATTAACCAAGTTGTTTATTTATTTTACCAATGCTGGAATGAATATGTTGACTCTTTTCTATATTGCAAGATTTCACTTGAGTGAAACCAAGATTTTTCAATTAATGGGACTTACCGCACCAGCTATCGCTGTAATGGTTGTGGCAGGGCTGCTTGGTGGTTTCTTATCAGATAAAGTAAAGAAACAAAAGCCCTTTGTGATTGGAGCAGCAATTTTAACAGGGATTTGTTTAATCACATTTGCTTTCTCATCTAGCGTTACTTGGGTAATCGTTGGTAACTTTATCTTCAATTTTGGCTTTGGAATGTACAATGCCGTAGATAATGCCCTGGTAAACCGAATTCTTCCTTCCACAGAGAATGCTGCAAAAGATATCTCGATTATGAATACAACAACAAACTTGGCTTCAACACTAGTAAACTTCGCGGCGCCTGCTTTAATTGGCTTAGGAGTAAGCTTGTTTGGAGGAGATGGATATACGCTCTTCTTCTTAGTCCTTGCTGCCTTCTCCATTCTTTCAGCAGTATTTGTTCTACCAATTCCAGAAATGGAATCAAAATTGAAAGTCACGAATGATCTAAATGAAAAAGTAGTTTAATAATAATAATTGGGATGAATTATACGAGAGTATGATTCATCCTAATCGTTGTTTAAAAAGTATAATGGAAACAAAAGGAATGTTATTAAAAGAGGGAGAGATAATTACATGTTAATTGAAAAAATCCAGCTTTGGGATGAAAATGAAATGGTAACCTTACATACCTACATTCTTAATAACTCTATGGAATTTCAAAAGGACCAGCTCCGCCCTGCGGTTGTTATTTGCCCAGGAGGCGGATATTTAGGAACTTCAGATCGGGAGGCTGAACCGGTTGCGATGCGCTTTGCTTCTCTTGGATACCATACATTTGTCCTTCGTTATACTACTTATTTTAAAGAATGGGTTCAAGATTTTAATAATCCTCCTGCTCCTAATGAGAAATCAGTTTATCCACAGCCATTGCTTGATCTAGCAAAAGCAATGTTAATCATCCGTGACAATGCATCAAAGTGGTTAGTAGATACAGATAAAATTGCTGTATGTGGTTTTTCAGCAGGTGCACATTTATCAGCCAGCCTTGGTGTCCACTGGAATAGCACTTTATTAAATGAAAAGTTTAATGTCGATAACGAAGTGTTTAAGCCTAATGCAGTTATTCTTGGATATCCGTTAGTGGATTACCAGTTAATGAAGGAAAAAGTGGAAACAGAGGCTAATGAGTTTATTAAAGGGTTCTGGGAGATTTCAGGCAAAGCCGTATTTGGTTCTCCAACTCCTAGTGATGAACAACTTTCAGAGGCTAGTCCAGTGAATTATGTATCATCGCAAACACCGCCAACATTCATCTGGCACACGGCTGATGATGACCTAGTTTATGCCGAGAATTCTTTAAGATTTGCAACCAGGTTGGCAAAACATAAGGTTCCGTATGAGCTGCATGTTTTTGAAAGCGGTGTACATGGATTGTCGCTTTGTGATGAGACCACTGCGGGGGAGCCTAGCCATCTAAACGCAGAATGTAAAGTATGGTTTGATTTAGCTCATAATTGGTTGAAAAAGCATTTTAAATAGAATATCAATATAGAACCATCCGCTTTTGGGATGGTTTATGTCATTTTCTATGCTTTTCCTTATAACAATGCGGGGTCTCCTTAAACAGTTCTTTAAACTTTTTATAAAAAAAGGTAACACTGGAATAGCCTACTTCTTGAGCGATTTCAGGTATAGGTAAATCAGTATTAGACAAATACAAGGCGGCCTGGTTCAACCGTTGGACCTGGAGAAGTTCTTTAAATGATTTCCCAGTCCCTTTTTTGAGCAGGGTTGAAAGATAGCTTGGATTAAAGCCAAAGGTCTGTCCCATTTTAACAAGCGAACAATCGCGGTAATTATCCTCAATATACTTCAAAAAATCTAGTAAAGAAACCATGTCTTTATTGTCCGGGGCTTCAACTCTTGTCTGGCTGTTATTGGTACGAATTAATGTAGAAAATAAAACAACTAAATAAGAATCAATAATTTCTGCAGAACAAAAGTCACGGTCAAAAAATTCACACATGATATTCTCCATGATTTCCGTAACCTTACTGCCCGCAGGTCTAAAAATCAAGAATTGATTCTGCTTTCGGTGACTTACGAGCGATTCGATCATGAATTGAGAGATTATACTTTTCTGTGACATTCTTCTTAGAAAGCTCTGTGAAAGATAGTCCTGCTTCAGAATGATATTGATTACAATATCATTTTTAGTAGTGGCAGTTACGCTATGAGGTACTTCTTTGTTAATTAAAATTAGTTCCCCTTTATTTAAATGCACCTTTTTCCCTCTAATTAAAACGGTGCATGTTCCCCGATAGACAAACATCATCTCTATGTAATCATGCATGTGAAGAGGGATATCCGAGCCATAAGGCTGCTGAGAGATGGATATGTTCTCATCAATAGGTGTATCGTGTATATCAAATGATTTATTAAATAAATATACAAGTTCTCCATTTACCATTTCAGTAAGAGGAGTATACTCCTTTAAAACTCTTTCTTTATCAATTGGCCCTAAATGGTAGGTGTCTAAGTAGCCTTCAAGTTGTTGTCGGTCCATATGTGCTCCCTATGATTAATGATTAGAGTAATCAATTGCTAAATTTTATTATAAGTTGTTTCCTGCTATAAGTAAAAACAGTTAATAAAATGAGGTTTTAATTTTAAAAATAAATAACTATGATTCGAGCAATCAATATCTCATTTTTTAACATTATAAATTGAGTTATTGATAGTTACTATTAATTTATAAGAATTGAGATCAGGAGGTAACTATCAATGAAATATGTTTTTCCAAAATCCTTCCTTTGGGGGACGGCTACATCTGCCTACCAGGTAGAGGGAAACAATGAGAAATCGGATATGTGGGCTGAAGAATATTCTAAAGGATCGCCTTACAGAGATTATTCCGGTGATGCGGTCGATCACTACAATCAATATAAACAGGATATCGAACTCATGGCAGGTCTTGGTCTGAACAGCTATCGTTTTTCGATTGAATGGTCGAGAATTGAACCCGCGCAAGGTGTATATTCACAAAAGGAATTAGAACATTATCGTGATGTCATTAAAGTATGTAATGACAACCATATAACCCCAGTTGTCACCATGATGCATTTTACTTCTCCACAGTGGCTGATGAAACTAGGCGGCTGGAAAAATCCTGAGACGGCGGACCTTTTTGCGAAATATTGTGAGGCCGTATTCAAGGAATTTGGACATGACATTCCTTACGTCTTAACCATGAATGAAGTCAATTTACCGGTCATGTTAAAAGAGTTGTTTATTAATATGAACTTTATGCCGCCTGTGGGGGTGGATGCCAAGTCATGGACAGCTCCAGGCTGGCGTGAATCAGCTGCTGAAAAATGTGGTACAACCACCGATCAATATTTTACTTTTCATATGGCGTCTGATGAAACTTCATTAGAAATTGTGAAAGATGCCCACCGGAAGGCAAGAGAAGCGATGAAAAGGGTGAATCCATCCACTAAGGTAGGACTTTCCTTGGCGTTACCAGAAATTCAAGCTATTGAAGGTGGAGAGGAACAAGCCGCAAAAGTTTGGCATGATTACTTTGGGCAATTTAAATCTGTCATTGAAGGTGACGACTTTATTGGTATACAGAACTACACTCGTGAAGTGTATGGTCCAGAGGGACAAGTTCCGCTGCCTGAGGGAACAGAGGTAACAGCAATGGGATATGAATTTTATCCGGAAGCACTTGCTGGAACCATCAGAAATGTAGCTGCAGAGTTAGGTATCCCTGTTTTGGTAACAGAGCACGGTATTGCAACAGATGATGATAGCCGTCGGATTGAGTTTATCCGGCGAGGACTTAGAGGGCTGCATGCGTGTATCGAGGACGGAATACAAGTGTTAGGTTATCTTTATTGGTCCACATTTGATAACTATGAATGGACATTTGGCTATGAACCGCATTTTGGGATTATTGGGGTCAACCGTGAAACACAAGAGAGAGTAGTAAAAGAAAGCGGCCGTGTTCTAGGGGATATTTCTAAGAATAATGGTGTAAATGAATAGAATTAAACAGATCGATGAATTGTTTGGACAGGCTGGAAGAAAAAGCTGGCGTCCTTGTCCGAACCCGAGGGGACTTTGGACAGGCAGGAGAAAAAGCTGGCGTATTTGTCCGAAGTCGAAGCAACTTCGGACAGGGCTGAAGAAAAAATAGATGTATGTGTCCGAACCCGAGGCGACTTCGGACAGAGATGAAGAAAAAACAGATGTATGTGTCCGAACCCGAGGTGACTTCGGACAGAGATGAAGAAAAAACAGGTGAATGTGTCCGAACCCAAAGCGACTTCGGACAGCATAGAAGAAAAAAATAGTGTATGTGTCCGAACCCAAGTAAATCTTCTAATAGACTTGGAAAAGTAAATGGTGATGTTGTAAGAATTAAATACCTATTTAAAAAGGGTTATTATTTAATCCCAAATAAACAAAAATTTATGAATAAGAAGGGGATTTCGGTTATGAAATATCAAAATCCAGTTATCAGCGGCTTCCACCCCGATCCAAGCATTTGTAAAGTAGGAGACGATTTTTATCTAGTCACTAGCTCTTTTGAATATTTCCCAGGTGTACCAATTTTTCACTCAAAGGATCTTGTCAATTGGAAACAAATAGGTCATTGTTTAACTCGTGATAGTCAATTACCTTTACACGAATCTAAGAGTTCCATGGGGATTTTTGCCCCAACCATTCGATACAACAATGGCCGTTTTTATATGATTACTACTAATCTAACAATCGGAAAAAACTTTATCGTCTGGGCCGAAAATCCAGAAGGACCGTGGTCAGAACCGATTTGGCTCGATTGGCCTGGAATAGATCCCTCTCTATTATTTAATGAAGATGGGAAGGTTCTTCTAACAGGAACCCAGGATATCTTTAGTGGAGAACCTTCGGGGATTTATCAGGCGGAAGTTAATGTTGAAGCTGGAGAGATTCTTACTGAGCGCCGCTTAATATGGCAAGGAACAGGCGGGGCCCATCCAGAGGGACCGCATCTCTATAAAATAAACGGCATATATTATTTAATGATTGCAGAAGGTGGAACAGAATATGGGCACATGGTAACCATGGCACGAAGCAAACAGCCTTTTGGTCCATTTGAAAGCCATCCTAATAATCCAATTCTCACTCATCGAAGCAGTGCCAGCCCAATTCAAGCAACTGGACATGCTGATTTAGTACAGTATATAGATGGCAGCTGGTGGATAGTATTTTTAGGGATTCGCCCTGCTCCCATTTCGTTTAGTGGAAAACATCATCATCTTGGCAGGGAAACTTTTCTGGCACCAGTCGATTGGAACGACGAAGGCTGGCCAATAATTGGCGCTCAAGTCGAATTAGAAATGGACGGAAGAACACTTAAAATCGAGGACAAAGTATCATTGAAGCGTAAAGATGACTTTAATGAGACTACTTTAGATTTTTCTTGGAATTTCCTGCGTAATCCTATTGATGAATGCTGGTCTTTAACGGACAGACCTGGATACCTTGCGTTGTATGGATCTTCAAAAAGTTTGAATGACTTAGACTCTCAGGCATTCGTCGGCCGCAGACAGCAGCATTTTGATTGCAAAGTTTCAACTCTCCTAGAATTCTCTCCCATTGATGAGGGTGAGGAGGCAGGGCTAACTGTCTTTATGAATGATCGATTTCATTATGAAATCGCATTAGGCATACGAGATGGTGTAAAGAAGGTCTTTGTAAGGAGAAGAATTGGTTCACTTTGGAAGGTTGAGTCTGAGCATAAGTATGGAGAAGAAGCTATTATTCTAACTGTTCATGCCGATGCAAAAAATTATACATTTTCCTTTCAACAGCAAGGCGGAGAATCTACTATTTTAGGTTCAGGAGAATGTTCGCTGTTATCAACTGAAGTCGCAGGTGGATTTACTGGAGTATATTTCGGACTTTACGCTGCCGGAAGCGAAGAGAGAAGGGGTACCCCTGCATATTTTGATTGGTTTGAGTACAATGAGTGAAATGAAAATCAAAAAAATCTAATAAGACTTAATTCAAAAAACGGGAACGATGCCGTTTTTTTGTTTCTACAACTTTCGTAGAAGATTTTCTTTAAAAACCCTCCGATAATTTAAGAAGGAATTCGTAATAATTAAGAAGAAACATTTAAATGAATTTTAATATTACACGTACAAAACAAAAGGAGAATGAGTTATGAAATCAACAGATAAATTCACAGACAAAGCTGAGCTATACGCCAAATATCGTCCCAGCTACCCACTTGAGTATATTGATTATTTAATTTCTGAAGCTGGTTTAAATGAGAATTGTATGATCGCGGATATTGGCTCGGGGACTGGAATATTAAGCGGACAGCTGCTCGAAAAAGGATTGACTGTAATCGGAGTGGAACCAAATGATGATATGAGACTTGTTGCGGAACAAACCTTAAAGCCGAATTCCCGTTTTATTTCGGTAAAGGCCACTGCAGAAAACACAACTATAAATGATGATAGTATAGATTTAGTGACAGTAGCACAGGCATTTCATTGGTTTGACATGGAGAAGTTCAGATTGGAATGTCAACGGATTTTGAAACAGGATGCAAAAGTAGCCCTTGTATGGAATAGCCGGGATGGGTCCAGTGATATAAACAAGGAAAGTGCTGATATTTGCCAAAAGTACTGCCCAAATTTTAAAGGTTTCAGCGGCGGTATGGAGGAAACTCCGATTGCATTTCCTCAATTTTTTAAAGATGGAAAGTATGAACTAAAATTCTTTCGTAATGACTTGCCATTTAATTTAAGTGGATTTTTGGGCAGGTATTTATCGGCCTCCTATGCCCCCAAAAAGACCGACAAGGAGTATCATCTCTTCATTACTGCATTATCTAATTTATTTGAAAAATATAGCAGTAATGGAAAAATAGTTATACCAAATATCACAAGAAGCTATGTCGGTAAGGTGTAATTTTTTAATTACTGATTATTTTCTATTTATTAGGTTAGGTATTGAGACCGTTGCAGCATAATGAAAATATAAGCATCTTAATTTTTCCAATACAACGATGTTTAGGACAAAATTTTGCCTATTTTGAGTCAAAAAAAGGGATGCATGATTATTAAAATATGTAAATTATAAAGATCAATAAAAGAAAGCGTTTTCTATAAATGGAATCTACTTAAATACTACTAGGTAAAGATAGCAAAGGCAATTAGGGAAATATAAATACAAAAAACATATATAAGGTTTATTAAATAAACTATAAGAAAGCGTTGACAACTATCTTAGTATGATAGTATAGTATAAACATGAAAGCGATAACAGAAAACTACTAGGATTGTTACTGGTCAGGCAGGCAAAACCTAAATCACATGATCGTCCCGAGCGCATTGCTCGAACGGTCCGTGCTTTTGGTTTTGCCTGTCTTTTTGTTATTCTTTCCGCGCACGAATTCTATTATTTTTCTATTTTAAATTTATGGAGGTTACTAACATGAAATATGAGAAGTTAGCAAAAGACATTCTCGAGTTAGTTGGCGGAAAAGATAATATTAATAGTGTTTTCCACTGTGTGACAAGACTTCGTTTCAAGTTGAAGGACGAAAACAAGGCAAAAACAGAGGAAATTAAAAACTTAGATGGTGTTGTTACGGTCATGAAAAGTGGCGGACAATATCAAGTAGTTATCGGAAATCACGTGCCAGATGTGTATGCCGCAGTATTAGAAGTGGGCGGTCTTAGCGGAGCAAGTGAAAGCGCTTCAAATGATGATGATGGTAAAAAAGTCGGTCTTGGTGCCAAATTTATTGATATGATTTCAGGTGTTTTTACGCCAATCTTAGGTGTACTTGCTGCAACAGGTATGTTAAAAGGTTTGGCTGCTTTATTCTTAGCTTTGCATTGGGTAGAAGCAACTTCTGGAACGTATAACCTGTTAAATATCGCTGGAGACGGCTTGTTCAATTTCCTACCGATCTTCCTAGGTTACACAGCCATGAAAAAATTTGGCGGTACACCATTTGTCGGTATGGCCATCGCTGCAGCACTTGTTCATCCTGGATTGACAGCGCTGTCAGCAGGAAAGCCGCTTTACACTTTATTTAAAGGAACGTTATTCCAATCTGATATTCATATCACATTCTTAGGAATTCCCGTTATCTTAATGAGTTATGCTTCAAGCGTTATTCCGATTGTATTAGCAGCATTTTTTGCAGTAAAGGTAGAAAAAGGATTCAAGAAAATCATCCCAGATGTAGTAAAAACATTCTTAGTTCCTTTCTTAACCATCATGGTGATGGTTCCATTAACTTTCCTAGTCATCGGACCAATTGCAACATGGGCTGGCAGTTTACTAGGTGCAGCAACGATCTGGATTTATAATTTAAGCCCAATCGTCGCTGGTTTAATCCTTGGTGGTTTCTGGCAGGTATTCGTTATGTTTGGTCTTCACTGGGGACTTGTTCCAATTGCAATGAACAACATTACAACTATGCATTACGATCCAGTTTTAGCTACAATCACTTTCGTATCTTTTGCACAGACAGGTGCAGTTTTAGCTGTATTGTTAAAAACCAAAAACAAGAAGTTGAAATCTCTAAGTATTCCAGCATTCATTTCAGGTATTTTCGGTGTAACAGAACCAGCGATTTACGGTATTACCTTACCGCTTAAAAAGCCTTTTATCATGAGCTGTATCGCTGGTGGAATTGGCGGCGGACTAATTGGTGCCTTTGGAAGTAAATTATGGATGTTTGGCGGCATGGGAATTTTCGCTATCCCAAGCTTCATCAAACCAGGTACAGGACTTGATATGGCTTTCTGGGGTGCAATGATTGCGATCGTGGTATCCTTCCTACTAGGGTTTGTCTTAACTTATATGTTTGGATTCAAAGACACTGCAAGCAAAGAAGAAACAAAAGTAGCAGCAACAAAAGTAGAAGTGAAAAAACAAGATGGACCAGTAGCTGTAGCTAGCCCAATTAAAGGTGAAATTGTTCCTTTATCTGAAGTAAAAGATCAAGTATTCTCAAGTGAAGCCATGGGTAAAGGTGTAGCGATTAACCCATCTGAAGGAAAAGTCTTTTCCCCTGTTAATGGTGAAGTAACCCTTATGTTTAAAACCAAACATGCGATTGGTTTAACATCTGAAGATGGTGCACAAATCCTCATTCATGTGGGAATGGATACGGTTGAATTAGATGGAAAACATTTCACTGCTCACGTGAATCAAGGCGATATTGTAAAAGCTGGGGATTTATTAGTTGAATTTGATGTGGAAGCGATTAAAGCAGCTGGCTATCAAGTAGTAACACCGATTGTTGTTACAAACACTCCAGATTATCAAGAAGTTAAAGTATTACAGGCAGGAAAAGTTGATAAAAATGAAGAGCTTTTAGTTCTTGTGTAATTCCAGGTTTAAACTATAACGGATGTGGTTCCGGTCTCAAAACCGGAACCATAAATCCTACATATTATTGGAGGTAAGAAATCATGTCAAATTTTAAATTTCCTAAAAACTTTTTATGGGGCGGTGCAACCGCAGCTAACCAATTTGAGGGCGCTTATAATGAAGGCGGCAAAGGATTATCCATTTTCGATATGGTTAAATTTGTACCAAAAGAGGAACGCGGAAATGATATCGAGATGGATGTCAGAAGTGAAAAAGAATTAGAAGAATTATTATCCTTACAAGATGGCGAAAACTTTCCGAAACGACGCGGTATTGATTTTTACCACCGCTATCAGGAAGATATTGCTTTGTTTGCGGAAATGGGCTTTAAAGTCTTCCGTATGTCCATTTCTTGGCCGCGTATTTTCCCTAATGGAGATGAGCTGACTCCAAACGAAGAGGGTCTTGCTTTTTATGACAAGGTGTTTGCTGAATTACAAAAATATGGAATCGAGCCTTTGGTCACTCTATCACACTATGAAATTCCTCTTAATCTGGTTCAAAAATATAACGGCTGGGCAGACCGCCGCGTTGTGGAGTACTTTGTCCATTATGCCGAAACCGTGTTTAACCGTTACAAAGATAAAGTAAAGTATTGGTTAACTTTTAATGAAATCAATATCTCGCAATTTTCACCTTATATCGGTTCTGGTATTTTAATCGACCGGGTGGAGCACAAGGAACAAGCCGTTTATCAGGCGCTTCATCATCAATTTGTGGCTAGTGCAAGAGCGGTTAAGGCTTGTCATGAAATCATTCCTGGTGCGCAAATCGGCTGTATGTTAGCTCGTATGGAAGTATATCCAGAAACCTGTAATCCACAAGATGTACTAATTGCTTTGGAAGAAGACCAAAAGAACCTTTTCTTCACAGATGTTCAGGTTCGCGGCTATTATCCAAGCCATATGTTAAGTTATTTTGAAAAAAATAACATCCACATCGAAATGCTGCCTGGTGATGAAGAAATCTTGCTGCAGCACCCTGTAGATTTCCTTTCATTTAGTTACTACATGACGATGGTGGCGAGTGGTGATCCTGAAAAATTGAAACAAAAAGGAAACTTCTCCAGTGGAATTCTGAACCCTTATCTAGAAACATCGGATTGGGGCTGGCAAATTGACCCTACAGGCTTAAGAATCACCTTGAAGAAATTGTATGACCGCTATCAAGTGCCTTTATTTATTGTAGAAAATGGCTTAGGTGCGTATGACAAGGTAGAAGAAGATGGTTCAATTCAAGATGATTACCGAATTGATTATCTGCGTGAGCACATCAAGGCAATGGGAGATGCCATTCAGGATGGAGTAGACTTAATTGGATACACCACTTGGGGCTGTATTGATTTAATCAGTGCGGGTACGTCCGAAATGTCAAAACGATATGGGTTCATTTATGTAGATCAAGATGATTATGGCAATGGTACATTAAGACGCACTCCTAAAAAATCTTTTCATTGGTACAAAGATGTTATTGCCACTGATGGAGAGAAGCTTTAACTAGATAAATGATTCTTTACGAGCAATAAAAAAACGACCTTCAAATTGTATTGTAATTTGGAGGTCTATTTTTGTTGATATATGTTGGTTTCACTGCGTATGAAAAATAACTCGTAAATAAAAATTAGAACAAATATCGGCCTGTTTTCAGCCAAAAAGGGGAAAGCGGTGAGAGGTTATTTCTTATATCATAATAATTGTAATAGGAAACGCTTTCAGGCGATACCACGATTGGTGGCAACATCGCTTACTCTTTGATATAAGGATGGGAACTATGAAAATACCTGCAATCATTTTTGATTTAGACGGTGTGATTGTTTCGACTGACGAATACCATTACCAAGCATGGAAACGAATCAGCGACCAAGAAAACATCTATTTTGATAGGGAAATAAACGAAAGACTTCGCGGCGTAAGCAGAATGGAAAGTCTTGATATTATTCTGAGTCATTCTGATAAAAACTATAGTGATACTGAAAAGCAATCTCTTGCTCAGCGAAAGAATACAATTTATTGTGAACTGCTTAACAACTTATCTCCAAATGACATTTTACCTGGGGTTATTCATCTCTTATTGGCTCTAAAGGCAAGGGATATAAAAATAGCCATTGGCTCTTCTAGTAAAAACACGCCTTTTATTTTAGAAAAGATTGGACTAGCTTCCAACTTTGACGCCATTGCGGATGGAAATAGCATCAAAAATAGTAAGCCTGATCCGGAGGTGTTTTTACTTGCAGCGGAGTTGCTAGGTGTACAGCCAGAAGAATGTCTTGTTATGGAAGATGCCCAAGCAGGAATTGACGCTGCAAAGGCTGCTGGGATGAAGGCGATTGGAATAGGGTCCGCAGCTACTTGTTTAAATGCGGATATCAAATTACTAGATCTAACGAATATAGATATAGACCACCTGTTAGAAGTTCATGAGATTAGGAGTTGATAACCATGCTAAAACTTAATGCAAGTCTAGCCCATTTAAAAAGTAAACCCTTCTTCCTAAGCGATAAAGACATCGAATGGGTAGAAGAAACCCTTCATTCGATGAATTTACATGAAAAAGTGGGGCAATTATTTTGTCCAATCGGCAGTTCAGACAATAAACAAGATTTAGAAGTCTTTATGAACGAATATCATCCTGGGGGCATTATGTATCGTCCCGATACGGGGGCAAAAATACAGGAAACACACCGGTTGTTACAAGAGTTATCTCCTATTCCTTTACTAATTTCTGCTAACTTGGAAGCCGGCGGAAATGGGATTGCTACGGATGGAACTTATTTCGGAAAACAGATGCAGGTGGCTGCAACAGACAATGAAGGTATGGCCTATAAACTGGGGTTAGTAGCTGGCCGTGAAGGAAGGGCCTCCGGATGTAATTGGGCTTTTGCACCGATTGTTGATATTGATATGAATTATCGAAACCCAATTACAAACGTAAGAACGTATGGGTCTGATCCAATCAGAGTTGCGCAAATGTCTAAAGCTTTTATGAAGGGAATTCATGAAAGCGGCCTCGCGGCGGCGGTTAAGCATTTTCCAGGGGATGGAGTGGATGACAGAGATCAGCATCTTTTAACATCTGTAAACTCCTTATCTACCAAAGAATGGGACCAAACCTTTGGGATGGTTTACCAAGAACTGATAGACTCTGGGGCGAAATCGGTTATGGCGGGCCATATCATGCTCCCTGAATATTCAAGAGAACTATTGCCGGGTATTGAAGATGAACAAATTATGCCGGCTACACTAGCACCAGAGTTACTAAATGGTTTATTAAGGGAAAGGTTAGGTTTTAATGGTTTAATTGTGACTGATGCATCCCCAATGCTAGGGTTTACTACATCAGAAAGAAGAGAAGTTGCCGTACCTAAGGCAATTGCCTCAGGCTGTGATATGTTCCTCTTCAACCGTAATATAAAAGAAGATTATGAGTTTATGTTAAAAGGAATTGAGACAGGTATTCTAACTTCGGAAAGAGTAGATGAAGCCGTAACTAGAGTACTTGCTCTTAAAGCATCATTAGGTCTTCATGCACAAAAGGAAATGGGAACTTTAGTACCGGTAGCAGCGGAATTGTCCCTATTACAGTGTGAAGAACATAAGGTTTGGGCAAAAGAATGTGCAGACCAGTCCGTCACATTGGTTAAGGATACTCAAAAACTATTACCTATTAATGCTGAGCAATACAAGAGGGTTCGTCTATATGTATTAGGTGATCAAGAAGGAGGACTAAAGGAAGGCGGCTCCGTAACCCTACCTTTTATCAACTCCCTTGAAAATGCCGGTTTTCAAGTGGAACTTTATAATGACAAGCAAGTAAATTTCCCGGAGCTGTTTATGAGTGTGAACGATTTTAAAGCGAAACAGGATCTTATCATATACGTTGCCAACCTTGAAACAGCGAGTAACCAAACGACGGTAAGAGTTAATTGGCAGCAGCCGTTAAATGCAAATGCACCATGGTTTGTTAAAGATATTCCGACGCTGTTTATTTCGGTTGCTAACCCATACCACCTGCAGGATGTTCCTATGGTGAAGACCTATATTAATGCTTACTCGTCTAATGAGTTTGTTGTAGAAGCAATCGTTGATAAAATTTTAGGAAGGTCAGAATTTAAAGGGAAGAGTCCTGTCAATCCGTTTTGCGGCAAATGGGAGACTAGATTGTAAATGAGCAATAGCACTCCATTATCCGTATGGGGTGCTTCTCATCTATATAAACCTACTCTTTGATTCGAGCAATGTTTATATTTCATATGATTATTAAAATTAATTAAAGCGTTTGCTAAAATTAATTATTAGAAATCTACTTTATGGAGAGGAAAGCGAATAAATGAGAATAAAAAATTTGAAAACCAACCGGATTACTAATCCACTAGGATTTGATTTAGGGAGACCTCGTTTATCTTATGTAGCCTATGACACCAATGCTGCCAAACAAACAGCTGCACAAATCCAGGTAGCACTCGATGAAGAATTCACAAATAGTGTGTTTGATAGCGGTAAAAGTACGGAGATTGACAGCCTTGCTTTTGAACTTCCGATTACTCTTGAATCATACACCCGATACTACTGGCGTGTTACTGTATGGGCTGACAATGGGGATGAGGCTGTAAGTAATGCTGCTTGGTTTGAAACAGCAAAACTAGCTGAATATTGGGATGCCAAGTGGATTACTCCAGATTTTGATAAAGAGATCCACCCTGTTTTAACAAAGGAATTTGACCTGTCAAAAGAAGTGGTTTCTGCCCGTGCCTATGTATGTGGATTGGGTTTATATGAAATGGAGATTAACGGTGTAAAGGCTGGTGATGAATATCTTACCCCTAATTTCAATGCGTATGACAAATGGCTCCAATACCAGACCTATGATATTACCAATCTAGTTAGAGTGGGACAAAACTCCGTCGAAGTTAGTCTTGGAAATGGATTATACAAGGGACGCTTTGGTTTTGAAGGCGGAGAAAATGAAATTTATGGTGATCAGTATGCCTTTTTATGTGAAATTGTTATTAACCATGCAGATGGAACAACTTCGAAAATCAGCTCTGATGATTCATGGAAAGCAAGAACGAGTCAAATCTTATTTAGTGGTATTTATGACGGTGAAATTTTCGATGCTAATGCAAAAGACGCAACCACTTATGATGTAAAGGAACTTGATTTGGGATACGACAGATTAAAGGCGAGATTAAGTTTGCCAGTAGTCATCAAGGAAAAACTAAAGCCAATTGAAGTGATTAAAACACCAGCTGGTGAAACCGTGCTCGATATGGGTCAGAATATGGTAGGCTGGGTTCAGTTTAAGACCAATGCTACAAAGGGTTCGGAAATAGTTTTACAGTATGGTGAACTCTTGCAGGAGGGGAATTTTTATCAGGACAATCTTCGGACTGCTAAGGCAGAATTTAGATATATTTCCAATGGAGAAGAATCTGTTGTAAGGCCTCATTTTACTTTTTACGGCTTTAGATATGTAAAAGTCTCCGGCTGGTCTGGTGAACTGAATAAGGAAGATTTTACAGGCTGCGTTCTTTATTCTGATATGGACCAAACGGGAAGTATTGAAACAAGCAATCCATTGGTTAACAAATTATTCCTAAACGCATTATGGGGTCAAAAAGGTAATTTCTTAGATATACCAACAGACTGCCCGCAGCGTGATGAACGAATGGGCTGGACTGGAGATGCACAGGTATTTTCAGGAACAGCTGCCTTCAATATGGATACCTATGCTTTCTTTAGTAAATACGGTTATGACCTTGCCCAGGAACAATCTTCACAAGATGGTATGGTTCCAATGGTAGTTCCGATGGCAACGGTTAAAGGCGGCGGTTCAAGTGCATGGGGAGAGGCGGCTACGGTAATTCCTTGGAATGTGTATCTACATTATGGAGATAAAGCTATTCTCGAACAGCAATTCGATAGTATGAAGGGCTGGGTTGAT
Source organism: Neobacillus drentensis (assembly GCF_021560175.1). Classification (GTDB taxonomy): domain Bacteria; phylum Bacillota; class Bacilli; order Bacillales; family Cytobacillaceae; genus Neobacillus; species Neobacillus drentensis_A. The sequence goes on from NZ_CP091110.1 coordinate 1,517,720, forward strand.
TTTATCAAGAGAGCGGATGAGGCATCTGGTTCAAAAAGGCTGTGGACCTCCGGGTTCCATTTTGGTGACTGGCTGGCACTGGATGGAGAGGATCCAAATTCACCAATGGGCGGAACTGAAACAGCTTTTATTTCCTCGGCCTATTATTGCTATTCCTCTATGTTAGTGGCTAAAGCTGCAAAGGTTCTTGGTAAGGAAGAGGTTTCCGAGGAATACGAACAGCTATCAAATGAAATAAGAAATGCGATCAGGGCAGAATACTTTACTTCAAATGGCCGTCTTGCCTTGAATAATCAGACAGCATTAGTTGTTGCCTTATTTATAGACCTTGTTCCAGATGAGCATCGAAAAAGACTATCTAATGATTTACGTGAAAGATTGAAGAAAGATAAGAACCACTTGAAGACAGGCTTTGTCGGGACACCTTATCTATGCAGAGTGCTTTCTGAGAACGGAAACAATGATTTAGCTTATACTCTACTATTAAATAAGGATTATCCAAGCTGGTTATATGCAGTAACAATGGGAGCCACAACAATTTGGGAACGTTGGAACTCCGTACTGCCGGACGGCAAGATTAGCGGAACGGATATGAATTCTTTAAATCACTATGCCTATGGTTCGATTGTGGAATGGATGTATCGAAATGTCGCAGGGATCAACCCTGTGGAAAAACAGCCTGGCTTTAGACATGTCAGACTAGCACCACAGCCTGATTATCGATTGAAGTATGCAAAAGCCACATTGGATTCAGCTGCTGGTTTATACGAAAGTCATTGGGAACTGAATGAAAATGGAAAGTTGACATTTAAATTTGTTATTCCTTTTAATGCTACAGCTACAGTTGAATTGCCTGATGCAGACGTAGAAAACGTCCAAATGAACGGTAAATCTTTAAGCGAGGCAGGAGTAAGTGCAAGTCAAAATGGGAAAAAAGTGCAGGTGGAGTTACACAGTGGAACCTGGGAATTCGAGTATATACCGGAAGTTGACTATATTAAATACTACAGTACTCATATGCCTTTAAGTGAATTGGCGGCCAATGACGAAGTAAAAAATGTTTTGGCAGAAACGGTTCCACATGCGGCTGCTTTACCTGAAGAAATGATTACTAACTTAGGTCATCAATCGTTAAGAGAATTGTCCCATATGCCGTTCATGCCAATCTCTGCAGAAGTGTTAGACAATCTGGATTCCAAGCTTGAGAAAATAAAAGTAGTTGTCCAATAACTAGTAAATGTAGGGGAATGACAGATGAAAACAAATTGTTAAACGCATGATACTTATGGTAAGTGAAATAGAAACCAAACACTACACCGTGTTTGGTCTATTTCATCTTAACCAGTTGATTCATTTCCAGTTTTTTTAAAAAAGTCGGAATTATGAAAGCAATAAGTCGTATTTACGGTAGGAAAGGATTTTCATTTGTTCTATCCTTAAAGTAGAAAAGACTAATAAAAACCGTTGGAAGTATAAAAAGATCGGACGTGATATTGAAATGATCTATTCTAATCCAGTCATAAGTGGTTTTCATCCTGATCCAAGTATTTGCAGGGTGGGTAAAGATTATTATTTGGTAACCAGTTCGTTTGAATATTTTCCAGGCATCCCAATTTTTCATAGTACGGATCTAGTAAACTGGGAACAGATTGGACATGTATTAACACGTGAAAGTCAATTACCGCTTACACGCATTCATAATATGGGACCTTCGCAAGGAATATTTGCTCCAACCATCCGTTATAATCATGGACGCTTTTATGTAATCACAACGAATATATCAACATCGAAGAATTTTTATGTTTTTGCAGAACATCCTGAGGGTCCTTGGTCCGAGCCTATCTTTATTGAGGGTTGGGGCGGAATCGATCCATCCTTATTTTTTGATGAAAATGGAAGGGTTTACATAACTGGGACAAGCGATTTTCGTGTTGGTGAACCAATAGGTATTTATCAGGCAGAACTAGATATTGAAACAGGGAAACTCCTAACTAAGCGTCAGTTAATTTGGAAAGGAACAGGTGGCAGCTCTCCGGAAGGACCACATTTATATAAAATGAATGGCTGTTATTACTTACTAATTGCCGAGGGCGGTACAGAATATGGCCATATGGTCACTATCGCAAGAAGCAGAAGTCCTTACGGGCCTTATGAAAGCAATCCGAATAATCCCATTCTTTCAAATCGAAGTACGGATAAACCAATCCAAGCGACAGGTCATGCTGATTTAGTCCAAGCAGTCGATGGCAGCTGGTGGTCTGTGTTTTTAGGAATCAGGCCTGTTGGTTATCCAAAACGTCATCATTTAGGGCGCGAAACCAATCTAGTTTCAGTCCATTGGAACGATGAAGGGTGGCCTATTATGGGAGAAGGAGGGCAGGCAGAAGTAGAGAATGATGCAAAATCACTTCCACTAGGCCCATCTCAGCCATGGCAGGAAATAGAAGATTTTAATACTTCCTCCCTTCCACTAGAATGGAACTTTTATCGTAATCCAGATCCAACCTCATGGTCGTTAATGGAGAGATCTGGCTGGCTAACCCTTCATGGTCAACCATGTACATTGAATGATACAGACTCCCCTGCATTTGTAGGGCGAAGACAGCAGCATCTTAATTGTGAGATTTCTACCCTCATGGAATTTATCCCTAATGTGGAGGGAGAAGAAGCAGGCCTGACTGTATTTATGAATGAAAATTTTCATTATGAAATAGCTAAGACTCTTAAAGATGGAAAAAACCTTATTCAATTCCGCCGCAAAATGGGGAGCATGTGGAAGGTGGAAAGAGAAGTGGAGTATGATTCGCCAAGGGTAATCCTTGGAATAAAAGCTGATGATTTTAGTTTTACCTTTTCCTTTATATCCTCAAAGGGTGAAAAGATTACCTTAGGTAAAGGCGAAAGTTCCATGCTCTCAACTGAAGTGGCCGGTGGATTTACGGGCCTATTTTTCGGAATGTATGCGACTGGAAATGGTAAAAAATCCACTGTTTCAGCCCATTTCGACTATTTTAGCTATAGACCAGATAAAGATTCAAAACATGATTTATTAGCTGCTTTAACAGGTAGTAATACAGAGAATTCTTCTTTGTAAACGTTTTTATGGTTTTTAAATGATTAGAAATCTATAAAATATCAAGGGTCTTTTACAGTGGTATTATAGTGAGCTAAGTAACTTGAAAAATCTCAGTTTGCAAAAAAAATATAAGAAATGGGGTAGTTACGTGATGGAAATCGGATTAAATTTATTTTCAGTATTCAGAGAGTTAAATGAGGATTATTTCGGTACCTTAGAAAAGGTAGCTGAAATAGGTTACAAAAATGTAGAATTGATCTCTGCCAATTTTGCTACGGGTGAACGGTTTACTGATACCTTTACACTTCCAGTAATAAAACAGAAGTTTGACGATTTGGGATTAAAAGCATTCGCAGCACATGAAGGTGTGGCTCCAGGAAAAGCCATCCTTGATGCCAATTGGGATAAGATCATTGAGGAAAATGCATTACTTGGATGTGAGTCCATTGTTTTCCCTATGGCCTTCATATCAGGGCGTGAGGACACTCTTAGAACAGCCGAAGAACTTAATCAATTAGGAAAGAAATGTAAGGAAGCGGGCTTAGGTTTTTATTATCATAATCATGCACATGAGTTTAGAAGAATAGGAGAAACATCCTTATTTGACCTTTTAGTTGAAAATACAGATTCAGAGAACGTGAAATTTGAACTTGATCTCGTTTGGGTGATGAGAGGTGGATACGATCCCATTGCCTTGCTTGAAAAATTGGGCAGCCGCTGCGACATGATCCACCAAAAGGATTTAGGTAAACATGTCAATTCGGTTAATATATTTAGCGCTTTCAGCCAAGAGGATAACCCAGATACGATGAAATTATATACGGAGCTTGTGAAGCCAAATGATTTCGTTAATCTTGGTACTGGGATTGTTCCTTTTCAAGAAACCTATCAAAAGTTGAATGAATTGGGATCCATCCGTTATGCAATAGTCGAAAACGAAGGACAGCTGGGAAATAAGATTACCAGCATTGCGGACGATTTAAACGTGATGAAGAATTACGTAAAAGGTGCTATCAAAAAATAATTCTGGGGGAGTGTTATTATATGGCTAACAAGTTGAAAATCGGTATTATCGGCTGTGGTGGAATCGCTAATCAAAAACATATGCCTTCATTGGCAAAACTAAGTCATTTAGGAGAAATGACTGCATTTTGCGACGTGGTTGAAGAAAGAGCGGTTAAAGCTGCACAGCAATTCGGCAGCGAAAAGTCAAAGGTTTATACCGATTATAAAGAGCTATTACAGGATGCCTCGATTGATGTGGTGCATGTCCTTACTCCGAATTTGCAACACTCCTTTATTACGATTGATGCACTAGAAGCAGGAAAGCATGTTATGTGCGAAAAGCCAATGGCCATCAATTCGAAAGAAGCCCAGGAAATGATCGACGCAGCTAACCGCACGGGTATGAAGCTGACAATAGGATACCAAAACCGTTTTCGTGATGATTCAGAGGTATTGTATAAGGCTTCAAGAGAAGGTGAATTTGGTGATATTTATTTCGCAAAGGCACATGCGATCCGAAGAAGAGCGGTTCCTACATGGGGTGTATTTCTAGATGTAGAACAGCAAGGGGGAGGACCTTTAATTGATATTGGTACACATGCACTTGATTTGACTCTTTGGTGTATGGACAATTATAAACCACAATCTGTAACAGGTTCTGTTTTCTACAAACTTGCAGATAAGCATGAAGGTAATTTATTTGGTCCATGGGATCCGGAAACCTTTAAAGTAGAAGATTCAGCTTTTGGATTTATTAAGATGCAAAACGGAGCCACGATCATTCTTGAATGTGCATGGGCACTAAATACCACGGATGTTCGTGAGGCGATGACTTCGTTATGTGGTACTGAAGGCGGCGCAGAAATGAAAGCATTACCAAAATCACCAACAAGTGAGCTTGTTTTCAATAGCACGAAATTTGGAAAGCTGGTGGAAACCAAACCTGCGACCGGCGGGGGGATTGCCTATTTTGATGCTGGAGCGGAAGACCCTGGTGTAAAAGAGGCCAGACAGTGGCTTGAGTGTATTATTCATGATACAGAACCACTAGTTAAACCAGAACAAGCATTAGTGGTCACACAGATTTTAGAGGCAATCTATACCTCGGCTAAGACAGGAAAAACAATCGAATTTTAACCAAAAATAGAAATGGGGGATTATCGAATCCTCCTTTTCTCATTAGAGAATGCATTTAACGCCATAACAATTAAAGGGGAGGATTTTTGAATGAAAGACCATAAAACGATAGTAGATACAAAGGATCAAATTAAATATATAGAAAATAATGATGGACCAACGTTAGGTTATTCCGAAACCTCCGGGGTTACCATCATTGAAAAAGATGGTTATTTTTTTAAAGATTTAAACAAAGATGGAAAAATTGATAAGTATGAAGATTGGAGACTGACACCAGAGGAAAGGGCAAAGGACCTTGCTTCAAAAATGACAATAGAGCAAATTGCTGGACTCATGTTATATAGCAGGCATCAAGCGATACCAGCAGTAAGTCAGGGATGGTTTGCTGGTACGTATGGTGGTAAGTCCTACGAAGAAAGCGATGCAAAGCCATGGGATTTAAACGATGAACAAATCGAGTTTCTGTCTAAAGATAATTTGAGGCATGTTCTCGTAACTAACTTAGAAAGTCCTGAAACTGCTGCACGCTGGAATAACAATATTCAGGCATTTGCAGAAGGAACAGGACTTGGTATTCCAGCAAACAATAGCTCTGATCCACGGCATGGTTCAGATTCAAGTACTGAATTTAATGCGGGAGCAGGCGGAGAAATTTCCATGTGGCCTGAGCCGCTGGGACTTGCAGCTACATTTAATCCAGCTATAGCAGAAAGATTTGGAGAAATTGCTTCAAAAGAGTATCGGGCACTAGGTATTACAACCGCCTTATCACCGCAAATTGATATTGCAACCGACCCGCGCTGGTTCCGTTTTAATGGGACCTTTGGGGAAGATTCACAGCTATCTGCCGATATGGCTCGTGGGTATGTGAACGGTTTTCAGGATTCAGCGGGGAGTAAAGAAATTGCAGAGGGCTGGGGTTATGACAGTGTCAATGCCATGGTAAAACATTGGCCCGGAGGCGGCTCAGGCGAGAGCGGAAGAGATGCTCACTATGGTTATGGGAAGTATGCCGTTTATCCAGGAGGTAATTTTGCTGAACATTTAATACCATTTACAAAAGGTGCCTTTAGCTTAAAAGGTAAAACAAAAATGGCTTCTGCTGTAATGCCTTATTACACCATCTCCGTTGATCAAGACCCGGTAAATGGAGAAAATGTCGGGAATTCATATAACTCATACTTAATAAATGAGTTGCTCCGAAAAAGATACAGTTATGATGGTGTGGTCTGTACAGATTGGGTTATCACGGCTGATGAACCGGAGAATATTGATACCTTTGTCGGAGGAAAGCCATGGGGCGTCGAAAATCTTACTGTCGCTGAACGTCATTATAAATTAATCATGGCCGGGGTCGATCAATTTGGAGGAAATAATGAAGCCGGGCCCATTTTGGAAGCCTATCAAATGGGTGTCGCCGAACATGGTGAGGCATCTATGCGCAAGCGTTTTGAGGAATCGGCCGTACGATTATTAAAAAATATCTTCCGTCTAGGTCTTTTTGAAAATCCATATTTGAAAGTAGACGAAACGGTTCAAGAAGTCGGGAAGCCAGAGTATATGCAGGAAGGGTATGAGGTGCAGCTTAAATCCATCGTGATGCTGAAAAACAAGAATAGCATTCTGCCATTAACTAAGGAAAAGGTTGTCTATATTCCTAAAAAGTATACACCTGCAGGTAGTGATTGGTTTGGTAATCCAACCCCTGAAAAATTCGAATATCCAGTTAGTGTTGAAGTGGCAAAGAAATATTTCAAGGTGACAGATAACCCTGAGGAAGGAGATTTTGGTTTGGTCTTTATTAGTACACCAAAATCTGGGACAGGTTATAGCTGCGAGGACGTGAAGGACGGCGGGAATGGATATGTACCAATCAGCCTTCAGTACAAACCTTATACAGCGACTTATGCCCGAGAACAAAGTCTTGCTGGAGATGAGCGTCCGAGTGATGTTTTAAACCGATCGTACAAAGGAAAAACAGTGACCCCAAGTAATACAACGGACCTCGATATGGTGTTGGATACAGTGAAAGCCATGAATGGGAAACCGGTTGTAGTGTCGCTGCTGTTATCCAACCCGACCATCGTAGAAGAATTTGAAGGGAAAGTAGATGCGATTATTGCTAATTTTGGCGTACAAGATCAAGCGATTTTTGATATTTTAACAGGCATAGCAGAGCCGTCTGGCCTTTTGCCAATGCAAATGCCTGCGAACATGAAAACTGTCGAAGAACAACTCGAAGATGTTGCACACGACATGGAATGTCATCTGGACTCTGAAGGACATATATATGACTTTTCTTACGGACTAAATTGGGCTGGTAAGATTCAGGACGATAGAACAGAAAAATATCAAATTACTAAATAAATAGTATGTTTTTTGTAAAATCTTGTGAAAATGGTTTCAGTGTTATATGAGAATTTAATTGTGAAATTAATAATTTTTTATTTTGAGGAGGAAATAAAATGGCCAAAAAATTCGTTTGTTCAACTACTGAACCGATCGTTCATACAAAAGCGGGAAAACTTCGAGGGTTTATTTTAGACGGCACCTACACCTTTCATGGAATTAAGTATGCTGATGCAAAGAGATTCCAGATGCCCGCCCCGGTTGAGCCTTGGGAGGGAGTGAAGGATGCACTTTCCTATGGTTATGTATGTCCGATGCTTTCGCAGGAAGTCCCATTAGGTGAAATTATGGTTCCACACCGTTATTGGCCGAAGGATGAAAACTGTCAGTATCTGAATGTATGGACACAGACCATAAGTCCTGATGCAAAAAAGCCTGTAATGGTTTGGCTTCACGGAGGAGGTTTCGCAGCTGGTTCGTCTATTGAGCAGATAGCCTATGATGGAGAAAACATGAGCAAGTACGGCGATGTAGTTGTTGTTTCCATTAACCACCGTCTCAATATTCTTGGTTACATGGATTTATCCCCTTTTGGAGAGAAATATGCCAATTCAGCCAATGTGGGAAGTGCTGATATGGTAGCAGCCCTAAGGTGGGTACATGACAATATTGCAAACTTCGGAGGGGATCCGGAGAATGTCACCCTCTTTGGCCAGTCCGGCGGCGGTATGAAGGTGTGGTCCTTAATGCAAACCCCTAGTGCGGAAGGATTATTCCATAAAGGGATCATCCAGAGTGGACTGCTTGACGGTTTTTTGAACTCTCCAAAAACTGATGGGACCCATATCGTAAATGCTATGCTGAAGGAACTTGGTTTTGCCGAAGGTGAGGTAGGAAAACTGGAAACTGTGCCTTATGACCTTATGGCTTCAGCTTACAATAAAGTTTGTCCAGAAATTGCGAGACAGGGACTCTATGTTGGCGGTAATCCTGTTCCAAATGACTTTTATCTTGGAGATCCACGGGTTGTAGGCTTTACTGAACATGCCAAGACCATTCCGGTTTTAATTGGAACCGTCTTTGGCGAGTTTGCTTTTGGACCCGGTGTACCACATAAATACGACCTCTTTGATGATGAGATTAAACCAATGATTGTTGAGAAATATGGAGAGTCTTCCGAAGAATTGATCAATTTGTTTAAGGCGGCTTATCCAAACAAGAACCTTACTGATCTGCTTGCACTGGATTCCATGTTCCGTTCTCCAACCAAGGATTTTATTGAGAAGAAAGCAATTCATGAAGAAGCACCTATTTTCTCCTTCATGTTTGCCTTTGAGTTCCCTTATGATGATGGAAAGCCTGCGTGGCATTGCTCTGAGATTCCTTTTGTATTCCACAATACTGATAAAGTTCCAATTTGCAATGTACCAGATTTTTCAGACAAGCTTGAGGATCAGATTTTCCAAGCATGGATTCATTTTGCCAAAAGCGGTAATCCCAATCATCAGGGACTTCCAGAGTGGCCTGCGTGCAAGCCAGGAGATGAAGCTACCATGATTTTCGACGAAAACAGTGAAGTAAAAAATAACTATGATAATAAACTAATAGCCTTACATCTTAAGGCAGCTCCTAAATTTAAGTTTGGCGAGGAAACTGTGCTCCATTAGTATTAAGATAAAAGTTGATTAGACTCTTTCCATTTTTGTGGAAAGAGTCTTTTTATATGTGCGCTTGCATGGGTGTTATCTTGGTGGTGAAAGTCCACTACAGGATTGGCAGTTTGAAAAGTATATAAAAAATCTTTTTCTATTAACAGTCGGAAAGATAACTGATAAAATGCTTGCAAAGCAAGGACATTTTTGAATCAGATTTGCTCATCATGACAATACTGCGGGGAGGAATAACCTTCTCTACATTTAATTGAAATACTCGCCCTTGTTGAATCAACTCCTGTGCGAACATGGAGGGAACAATGCCAATTGCTAGATTACGTTCAACAAATGGCAGCACGGTTGTGGAGGTGCGAACACTGTATTCCGGATCAAGAAGAATTCCATGCTCTTCAAACCACAAATCTAAATGCTCCCGGGCGCTCGTTCCTTTTTCTACTGTTACAAGTGGCAGATCGCTTACCTCGTTTATGGAAACAAGCCGGTTTTGGAGATTTTTGTATGCAGAACCCGCTATTAATATATCATGGAAATCCAATACCTTCGTAATAATTATATCTTCCGCATCTGGAATTGGGGAAACAGCAAAGGCTAAATCTACATTTCCATTACGCAGCATATGAATGGTCTCAGGAGTCGAACTGCCCATAACATTCATATAGATGTCTGGGTGGCTTTGGCGGAATGCCTCAATTTTTGGTATTAAATAATGATAAAGGGCTGTTTCGGTTGCACCAATTTCCAGCTTCCCGATCTCAAATTTTATCATTCGATTAAGCTCTTTTTCTCCGGTCATTAGGTCTTCCATTGCCTTCGCAACGTGCGAGAATAAAAGCTCTCCTTCATTCGTTAATATCATCCCTTTTGCTGTTCGTGAAAACAATTTGCATGCAAAATGGTTCTCCAACTTTTTAATGGATTGTGTTACGGCAGGCTGTGAAAGGAACAAAGTATCAGCAGCTTTTGATATGCTGTTTAGACGTCCCACATAATAAAAGGCACGATAATATTCCAAATTCAATTCAAGTGGCATAACTAATCCCCCCCTGCACTATTACTATTACTTATATTGTTTATAACTACCATTTATTAGCATTATAATACCCTTGCCGATTAAAATATAGATAGAACAGATAGAAAGATAGACAAACTACTCGGAGATGAAAAAATGAAGTCAATCAGAATTGCTGCTGGAGCAGGGTTTGCGGGAGATCGAATAGAACCTGCACTGGATAACATTATCAGGGGGAATGTGGACTATATCATTTTTGAATGCTTGGCAGAAAGAACTATTGCTCTTGCCCAAAAGGAGAAGCGTTCCAATTCAGACAAAGGTTACAATTATCTTCTAGAATATCGTATGGATAAAGTCATTCCATTGCTTAAGGACCATCCGGTTAAAATCATTACAAATATGGGAGCAGCCAACCCTGTAGCAGCAGCAAAGAAAATCTATGAAATTGCTTGTAAAAACGGGCTAAATCAATTGAAAATTGCTGCTGTTAGCGGTGATGACGTATTGAGTATAATCAATAACTATAGCCAAATGCCTATGATGGAAACGGGAGATAAACTTGAAACAATCAGGGACAATATCATTTCGGCCAACGCATATATAGGCGGACAAGCCATTTCTACAGCACTTGCAGAAGGAGCAGATATTGTTGTAACAGGCCGTGCTGCTGATCCTTCGTTAGCAACAGGTCCCATAATGTATGAATTTCGCCGATCCTATAGCGATTATGAGTTTCTCGGCAAAACAGTTGCAGCTGGGCATCTTTTGGAATGTGCAGGGCAGGTAACAGGCGGATATTTTGCCGACCCGGGTTATAAGGATGTACCGGATTTGTGGAATTTAGCATTTCCAATCCTGACATTTTTTGAAAACGGTAACATGGTGATTGAAAAGCTTCCAGATACCGGAGGAATTTTAAACAATTTAACTGTAAAAGAGCAGTTGCTTTACGAAGTGCAAGATCCCATGAACTATATTACACCGGATGTAGTGGCTGATTTTTCTAATATTACGGTGGAGGAACTTGGTGGCAATAAAGTGCTAGTAAAAGGAGCTGCCGGGAAAAGAAGAACCGGCTTATTAAAGGTAAGTGTTGGCTATCTGGATGGTTTTATTGGCGAAGGTGAAATAAGTTATGGGGGACATAATTGTGTGGCCCGTGCTCAACTTGCAGAAGAAGTGATTAAAAAACGCTTAGAAATACTAAAGGTGGATTATAAAGAGTTGCGGACGGATTTGATTGGAATCAATAGTCTATTTGGAGCAGCAACAGTTCAATTAGAAAAGACAGAACCAAATGAGGTTCGTTTACGTGTATCGATGAGGACAGATCATAAAGAAACCGCAGAAATCGCTGCTCGTGAAGTAGAATCTTTATATGTGAATGGACCTGCAGGTGGAGGCGGAGCCAGAGGTGATTTCACAGACATCATATCAGTTGCATCTGTGCTGATACCCGAAGAAAATGTGAATTTCGGCATTACATGGGTTGGAGGTCCTGCACAATGAAGTTATATCAGATTGCACACTCACGCACTGGTGACAAGGGAAATATTTCGACCATATCTGTAATCGCTTATAGTAAGGAAGACTATCCGTGTCTCTGCGAACAGCTGACAGAAGATAAAGTTTTGGCATGGTTTACAAAGATAGGGGCAACTAGAGTGAAACGATATGAAGTGCCTAGTTTGGGAGCCTTAAATTTTGTTCTGGAAAACACACTTGGGGGCGGTGTCACACGCTCACTTGCACTGGATAAACACGGGAAGTCATTAAGCGGACTTATGCTGGAAATGGATCTTAATTAAGAAGATAGCGAAGGCAGGGGGGCTGGTTATGGATGAAAACGACTGGTTAGAGGGAATTCAGCAATACATTAAACAGCAATACGCTAGTCTAGAAGTTAAGCCGAAAGTTGATTTACAAGATCCTGAAGAAATTATGTTAGCGATGGATGATGGTGTGAGGCTGCGTACAGTGGTGTATAAGCCCCTTGGAAATGGTCCTTTTCCCGCGATTCTAACACGAACCTGCTATCCTGGGATGGAAAGTATCGTTCGTATCCAATCTGAAGAATACTGCAAGCGGGGATTCATGTTTGTCTATCAATTTTGCAGAGGAACAGGCGGTTCAGAGGGGAATTGGAAGCCAAATGTAAATGAACGAAACGATGGGAAGAATACATTAGATTGGCTCAACAGCTTGAATGAAGTGGAGAGCATAGGGTACATAGGGAATTCGTATCTTGCCCTTACAGGATGGGCAGCAGCAGATATTGTACCAGAAAAGGTGAAGACCATGTACCTTACACATTACGGTACAGATAGGTTCACCTCAGCCTACAAAAATGGAATGTTTAGACAGGATGTACTGACTTCATGGGCAATGGATAACGCCGGTTTCCCTGTAAAGGCTGACTACATCGAGTCTGCAAAATACCGTCCTCATATTAAGGTTGATGAAGAGATGTGGGGAGCACGTCTCGATTGGTATCGGAGCTGGATTACAAGCACAAACCGAGATGACAGTTACTGGCGTGAAGGGTTTTGGAAAGTACTTGCTGATATACCCAAAAAGGTCACAATCCCCATTTATATAGGCGGGGGCTGGTATGACCATCACCTGGGGAGTGCTTTCAAGACTTGGCAAAATTTATCGCAAAAAGCAAAAGAGCACAGTGTTTTCCGTATAGGAGCATGGAATCATGGTTTTATGCCATGCGTGCAAGGGGTTGAATCCGAAAATTTGGAAAATGCAGATGAAGTAAACGCGTTTAATTGGTTTTATAATTTTCTTGTCCAAAAAGATTTACCTGATGGGGGAGTTAAAATATATAAAATTGGTGCAGACCTTTGGCAAAGTAAACGGGAATACCCTTTCCAAAATGATCAGGTGGAGTACTTTTTCTCAACTGACAAATGTGATGAAGATGCATATATGCTGCAAAGAAAGGCACCTGATAAAAAGGACCAATTACACTATATTTATGATCCTGATCAGCCTGTTTTATCTCATGGTGCAGAATCCATGATGCGTACTATGAATGAAGTCGGGAGTTTGCCGCAGCCAGAATGCGGTTGGCGTGATGATGTCTTAAGTTTCGTATCTCCGCCGCTTGAGACGGATCTTGAAATTTTAGGGGAAATAAAATTACAGTTATATGTTAGCTCTGAGGCCAAGGATACAGCATTTACCGCAAAAGTAATGGAAATACACGAAGATGGCAGAACGTATAACATCCGGGGGAGCATTGGAACGCTTGCCTATAGAAAAAATGATGAAAGCAGCCGTTTGGCTTATGAACCGGGTGACATTGTAGAAGTACATTTGGACATGTGGGATATTTCGTGGAGGCTAAAGGCTGGTTCACGCCTGCGTGTAGATATTTCCTCATCTGACTTTCCACAATACTCAATTCATAGCAATCACGAGGGAATTTGGTCATTGCAAGAATCCACAAAAACAGTAAACCAGACACTGTACTTTGGGGATGATTACAAATCCCGCCTAATTCTTCCTATCGAAAGGTGAGTGGGATTTTTGTAAAGAGAGATAGTTAAGATTAAGAGAATCATACCTACAAATAGAGGGAGAAAAATATGAAAAAAACTAGATTGATGGTAAAGGTATTTTTACTCGTTTTAGTCACGATCCTTGTGACAACTGCTTGCTCTAGCAAAAGTAATACAGAAACTATAGAATCCGGGGGCAAAGGATCAGGTTATAAAATCAAAATGGCCTACGTGAGCACTGGAACAAATCTTGATGACCTTCCACAAGTGCAGGAGGAAATAAACAAGATTACCAAAAAGAAAATAAATGCGACTGTCGAGTTGGAACCAATTAGTGTATCTGCATGGGATAATCAATCGAAATTGATGGTAGCAAGTGGTGAAAAATTAGATCTTATCCTCTCCACATCGATATTTGGTAATTATGCTCTTCAGGCATCAAGAGGGGAATTTATTCCCTTAGATGATTTACTAAAATCGCATGGTAAAGGAATATTAAAAGTCTTTTCTGAGGATGTACTGGAAGGAACGAAAGTGAATGGTAAAATTTATGCAATCCCTAGTGCCAGGGAGTTTGGAGCTAATTATGGCTTTATAATGAGAAAGGATATGGTTGATAAATATCATATTGATCTTTCTAAGGTTAAGACATATGAAGATTTAACCGACGTATTTAAGATTGTGAAAGAGAATGAACCGAATTTAACCCCAATTGTAAACACAGGCAGTGGTGCAACAGATTCCAGGCTTGGTGGAATGTTTGATTCATTAGGGGACAGTTTTGGAGCGATTAACTATCATGGTGATCCAAAGAAAATCATTAATTTATATGAAGATAAAGATTATACAGATCAAATTCATTTAACGAGAAAATGGTACGAAGCAGGATACGTTATGAAAGATGCTGCCACATCAAAGGAAACGTCGGCAAACATTGTAAAAGCCAATAAAGGATTTGGTTACTTTAATAATTTAAAACCTGGTTTTGAAGCGCAAGAATCAAGGCTAACTGGTCATGAGATGGTTTCTGTGGAACTATCAGATAGTTATATGGCAACAAGTGGTGCAACAGCATTTGGTATGTCTATTTCGAAGAATAGTGAAAATCCTGAAAAATCCATGGAATTTTTAAATCTTTTATATAGTGACAAAGATATTATGAATCTACTCGCTAATGGAATAGAAGGTAAACATTACGCCCAAAATTCTGATGGATCAATTAGTTTGCCAGAAGGGATAAAGGAGTCAAAGTATGTATTTAATAACTGGGAGGTTGGGAATAACTTCCTAACGTCTGTTTGGAAGGGTGACAATCTTGATCACTGGAAGCAATTACAGAGTTTTAATGATTCCATGATTAAATCACCAGCTTATGGTTTTACATTCGATGTCAATCAAGTGAAGTCAGAAATTGCGGCATGTCAAAATGTGGTCAATCAATACCGGGATGGATTAGGATCTGGAACACTAGATCCTGATAAGACACTAGTAGAATTTAATAAAAAGTTAAAAGCAGCTGGCCTAGATAAGATTATTAAAGAGAAGCAAAAACAATATGATAAGTGGTTGAAAATGCAATAATCCATAAAAGGCAAGGGGGCAATAAGATTGCTCCCTTGCCTTTTATGTTATTAAAAGTATTAGAGAGAGGGAACTTATCTTTTTAAAAAAATATATCTGAATTTTTAAAACTGGTATTGCAAGAATATATTCCCTGTAGTAACATAAAATTGTAAATCATATATATGATATTAAATCACATATGTGATTTAAGAGAGGAGGGGGGATGGATGTCTGTCAAATCAGCAGAACGGGTGTTAAGGGTATTTGAGCTGCTTTCACTGTATCCAGAGGGATTAACGATCAAGGAAATAAGTGAAGCTCTTTCCATTCCACAAAGCAGCACCTCTGGTTTAATTGAAACATTGCTAACAAACAGGTACTTGACTGCAGATGCCTTTAGAAAATATAACCTGGGTCCCAAACTGGTTCAACTTGGGAATATAGCAATGGATTCCTTGGATATTTCTTCACAAGGAACGCCTTATCTTAAACAGTTGATGGAAGAAGTGCAGGAGACCGTCTTTATGGCAATGCTTGAGGGTTCCGAATTGGTTTATCTAGTAAAACTAAGCAGTAATCGTTCCATACGTACCACTGCAGAACCTGGAAAAAGCAAGCCTTTGTACTGTACTGGATTAGGAAAGGCTTTTTTATCATTTCTTCCACCGAATAAGAAGGAAGAAATGATTAATCAACTGAAACTTGAGCCCATTACCCAAAAGACAATCACTAATAAAGAGTCCTTATTGCAACAGCTGGAATTGTTTGCTCAACAGGGTTTTTCTATTGATGACGAAGAGAATGAGGAAGGCTTGTATTGCCTTGCTGCACCTGTATATGGGGTGAACCATACCATTCAGGCGGCAATCAGTGTGGCAGGTCCGAAAGAAAGAATGCTAAAACAAAGGGAAATTATCCTAGAGAAGCTGCTGGAAACTTCTACCAAAATATCAAATAGTCTAGGTTACGGATCCATCTGAATCCAATAGTAGAAAATATTTCGGCAATATAATTATGGTTTATATCTAAACGAATTACATTAAGAAAATTTTTTTTAAAAATTCATTACTACTAAAAAAAATTTTTTAAAATCTATTGTAATTCGTTTTTCTCTAGCATATAATGAAAACGCTAACAAGATTCACAATCTTTAGTATATTAAAAATAAGGGGGAAGATTATGAAAAAGAGTTTAGTAGGTTTTAAGAAAGCAGTAGGGTTTCTTGCGTTAGCGGTAGGGATTAGTGCTTCACTGGCAGGCTGCGGTGGAGGTTCGGAGACATCCTCTGGTTCAAATTCATCCAATAAGGCTGAGAAAAAAGTACAGGAAATTCGGGTAGTTGCAGCCAACCACCCATGGACGGAGTCTATCAAAAAGATGCTGCCAGAGTTTGAAAAAGAGACTGGTATAAGAGTGAAAATAGATAGCTACTTTGAAGACCAGTTAACCCAAAAAACAGCAGTAGAGTTTGCTTCAAACTCTAAGAACATTGACGTAGTCATGTTCCGTCCGCTTCAAGACGGAAAGATGTTCCATAAGAGCGGGTACTTTGCAGATATGACTGGTTATGTTTCAAAAGAAAAGGGATACACGGATGATTTCATACCATCCTCTTTAGGCAGTGTAAAGGATGGCGAAAAGCTATTTGGATTACCGCTTGTAACGGAAACGGAAGTTCTATACTACCGTAAGGACCTTTTAGAAAAAGCAGGTTTAGAGGTTCCGAAGACACTCGAAGAACTTGAAAAAGCAGCCAAGCAATTAAATGACCCTGCTAAAGGTGTATCTGGGTTTGTTGCACGTGGTAAACGGGCCGCTGCTGTTACTCAGTTCTCCAGCTTCCTATATGGATTTGGCGGTGACTTCATGAAGGATGGGAAATCTACACTGACTTCTCCTGAAGCGATTGAAGCCTTTAGTTATTATGGAAATCTGTTAAATAAATATGGGCCAAAAGGTACTTTAAACATGAGCTGGCCAGAAGCAATGGCGGTGTTTACTCAAGGAAAGGCAGCGTTCTATACAGATGCTTCCTCTTTATTCACAAATGCAACGGATCCAGCTAAATCACAGGTTGCAGACAAGGTTGGATTTGCGCCATTCCCAGCTGGACCAAATGGTGCCAAGCCTTATAATGTTACTTCTTGGGGTCTTGGTATTGGTGCGAACTCTGAAAAGAAGGATGCTGCATGGCAGTTTATTAAGTGGGTAGAAAGCAAAGAAATGGTTATGAAGCTTCAAGCAGAGGGAAATCCTGGTGCGCGTATCTCCGTCTGGGAATCTTCAGAAGGAACGGCGAAATTCCCGAAAGATTTAGCAGAAGCGATTGCTGCGAATGGCGGGGAGAAAGGTGTGCCTTATGATCGTCCAGTTGTTATCAATGTTGGAAATGCACGCGACACCATTGGTGATGTCATTCTAGCAGCCATTGAAGGCAAAGATGTAAAGGCAGCTGCAGAAAAAGCGGATGGAGAATTCCAAAAGATTCTTGAAAGCGAAAAATAAACAGTTGATGTAACCTAATTCTTAACGGCTTTCGGTGAGCCATCTGGGTTTGATTTACCGGAGGGCTCTCTGAGGCCGTTTGTCTTAGGACCAGCCACGACCTAGTAAGGAGGAACAGAAAAATGACAAACTGGATTGATCGGAACATCAAGTGGGTTTTTACTATGCCAGCTGTGATTTTTGTAGCGCTCATGATGGTTATGCCTGTAGGCTATACCTTTTGGCTGAGTTTTCATGATTGGAATATGTCAAACATTACTCCCCCTTTGTGGGTAGCGTTTCAAAATTATACAGAGCTTTTTCATGATGAACTTTTTATAAAATCTTTAAAACTAATGTTCTACTTTACTATTGCCTCCGTTGTAATTGAAACGGTACTCGGAGTGGGCCTTGCCATCTTAATGAACCAGAATATTGTTGGAAAAGGAATTGTAAAGACCTTATTCCTGCTGCCAATGGTAGCCACCCCTGTTGCAGTAGGGTTAATCTGGGTATTGATTTATGAGCCAAACATTGGGATTGCGAATGTTTTTTTACATAAGTTAGGATTGCCAGGACAAGAATGGCTAACTTCTCAAAACCTTGTCATGCCTTCGTTAATCTTCATTGATGTTTGGGAATGGACACCAATGATCGCATTAATCGTGCTTGCGGGTCTAGTATCCCTGCCGAAGGACCCCTATGAAGCAGCGATGATTGATGGAGCGAATACATGGCAATCGTTTAGCAAAATTACGCTTCCTCTTTTAAAGCCAACACTTTACTCTGCTATATTACTTAGAATGATTGATGCGTTAAAAACCTTTGATATTATTTATGCAACCACACAAGGTGGACCAGGTACGTCATCGCAAACCATTAACATCTACGGATATGTCTTAGGGTTCCAATACTTTAAAATAGGTCAGGCTTCGGCCCTGCTGATGGTCTTCTTTGTGATTGTTCTCTCCATCAGTATCTTTACAATCCTATTACGAAAAAGAGCGGGGGTAAACCTATGAGTGGAAAAAAACCTAAGAAAATCAGCGTCGCCCTTACTCATGTGGGGGTTTACTTTGCCCTGTTCTTGTTCTTGCTACCTTTCCTTTGGATGATTCTTGCGTCATTCAAAACGCAAGTACAAATATTGAATACCTCTAAAATCTTTGATATCACCGCTAATTTCAGTAACTACATCAGTATTTTTAAAGAATATTCTTTTCTTCAGTTTATTTGGAACAGCTTTGTCGTTGGGATAGGGGCGACCCTTTTCGGACTAATCCTTGGGCTTCCGGCCGCTTACGCAATTGCCAAATATAAGCAGCAAGGCCTGGGACTATTAATTCTTGTTGCCAGAATTGTACCGGGGATATCCTTCCTTATTCCCTGGTTTATTATTTTCTCAAAATTGCAGTTAATCGACACGTATACCTCATTAATTTTGAGCCATATGCTAGTCACGATGCCATTTATTATTTGGATAATGATTCCGTTTTTTGAAGGGCTTCCCCATGAACTGGAGGAATCCGCACGGGTAGATGGCTGTTCGATTCCTACTGCGTTTATCCGAGTAATGCTTCCGATCTCTGGACCGGGGATTGTCACCTCCTCCATTCTGGCGTTTATTTTTTCTTGGAATAACTTTATGTTCTCTTTAATTCTTGCAGGTGATAACACAAAAACATTGCCGATTGCGATCTTTAACTTCATTTCGTACTCCGATATAAACTGGGGAGGCTTAATGGCGGCATCGGTTACCATCACAGCACCGGTGCTGATATTGGCACTATTTGCCCAGCGCTATATTATTGCGGGTTTAACGGGCGGAAGTGTAAAGGGCTAAGGCTGTCGGCAGATAATTTGATGAGCGAAAAGGAGATGAGCAGATTGATAACCTCGCCATTAGAAAAAATAAGACAAACAAAACTGGTGGCCATTATCCGCAGTCACTCTCTTAAAGGGCTGGAAAATACGGTGGGAAGTCTTTATCGGGGGGGCATTCGTGCGGTTGAAATCACGATGAATACCCCTGGAGCTCTTGCTGGGATTGAACGGATGAAGGAGAAGTATCCGGAATTGCTGATGGGGGCAGGGACAGTACTAGATTCAGAGACGGCAAGACTTGCCATTCTGTCTGGTGCAGACTTTATTCTCACCCCAACATCGAAAAAAGAAACGATTGAAACAGCAAATCGCTATAATGTACCGATTATCCCGGGAGTCATGACCCCTACGGAGGCACTGACTGCTTATGAATACGGGGCTCAAATGGTTAAAATATTCCCGATTAGATCTCTTGGGCCTAAATATCTATCAGACTTAAAAGGTCCGTTACCTTTTGTCGAAACAATGGCTGTTGGAGGGATTTCGCTCGAGAATGCGGCGGATTATTTACAGGCAGGAGCAAGCGCCTTGGGAATTGGCAGTTCACTTGTAGATGAAAAGCTTGTGATGTCAGGTGATTATGCAGAGATTGAAAGACGGGCAGCCTGTTTCGCAGCCATTGCTCAAACATTTGATTAAGCATATATGAATTTCAAAAGAAAAGTGGTGCTGGCAATGAAGGTAATCCTAATCGATTCTGGAACGACCAACTCCAGAATAAGGCTTTACGATAGAACAACCAGCCAAGTCCTTGATGCTGAGAAGATTCGTGTAGGGGTAAGAGATACAGTGATTTCAGGGGACCATGACCATCTGAAAGCTAAATTAAGTGAGGGAATAGCACGATTACTAATGAAAAATCAATTAGCAGCCTCTGACATCGGATATATTATTGCATCAGGGATGATTACCTCGAATCTTGGAGTATATGAAATTCCTCACATTCCAAGCCCTGCGGGTGTAACTGACTTTGCAAGGTGTTCTAAAGCAGTAAAACTTAAAGAATTTTTTGATATCCCTTGTATCTTTATTCCGGGGATGAAAAATTCGGTTATATACGATAGTTCAGATGATGCGTTTCCTCCTATTAATGCTTTTGATGTTATGCGGGGGGAAGAAGTGGAAACATTTGGGTTATTGAAGCAATTGAAGGTAAAAGGCAAGGGAATGATGATCCTTCCAGGTTCTCATACCAAGTTTGTAGCCGTCGACGAGCACAAGCAGTTGTTATACTGCTTATCCACTTTAGGGGGGGAAACACTTCAAGCTCTTCAAAAGGAAACGATTCTTTCCAGCTCACTGGATCAAAAGTTAGTGGAAGTTATTGACGAGAGAATGCTTGAGAAGGGGTTTGAAGCTGCAAAGAAATATGGATTAACAAGGACGTTCTATCATGTTCGCTTGTTCCATTTATTTGCGAATCTGGATGCGAACCAGCGGGCTAATTATTTTACAGGTGCTGTGATCTATACTGACCTTCAGGCTCTTTTTCAATCATTGGAAAAGTCCGATGATATCCAATGGTGTATTGTAGGCGGTTCCAATCCATTACGCAAGGTATTTGCCCACTTATTAAGGTATAGCAATAAGAATTGGAAAGTTATGGAGGCGAATGACCAGCAGGTTGAGTATTCCGTCGTTTTCGGGGCAGAAGAGATTGTTTCAAGATGCGCTGATGTTACCAGTTTAATAGATTAATTAGGGGTGTTTTGGATGAAAATACGCAGTTATGAGCTTTTTCAAGTTCCTCCACGGTGGTTATTTTTAAAAATAGAAACGGATGATGGAATCGTGGGCTGGGGAGAACCGGTTATTGAAGGAAGGGCCTCAACCGTTAAGGCTTGTGTGGAAGAATTAATGGAATATCTAATTGGCAAGGATCCCTTACGGATTGAAGATCATTGGAGTATGTTATATCGTTCCGGATTTTACCGCGGCGGCCCAATCCTGATGAGTGCCATTTCTGGAATTGACCAAGCGCTTTGGGATATTAAAGGGAAATACTATAATGCTCCTGTATACCAGCTTTTAGGAGGGGCCTGCCGGGATTCCATTAGAGTCTATTCGTGGATTGGGGGAGACCGTCCATCTGAAGTCGGTCATGCGGCCAAGAAGGTAGTCGACGCCGGCTTTACGGCAGTAAAGATGAATGGAACAGAAGAGCTTCAGTATGTTGATTCGTATGAAAAAATTGACCAGGTATTGGAGCGGATAGCGGCGGTTCGTGAATCGGTCGGACCGTATATTGGAATCGGAATTGATTTTCATGGACGTGTGCATAAACCAATGGCCAAAATTCTAGCAAAGGAATTGGAACAGTTCCGTCCTATGTTTATTGAGGAGCCTGTGTTGTCTGAAAATAATGAAGCATTAAAAGAGATTGCTCAGCATACTTCCATCCCGATTGCCACAGGAGAACGGATGTTTTCGCGCTGGGACTTTAAATCTATTCTAGCTGAAGGCCATGTTGACATTATTCAGCCGGATTTGTCGCATGCAGGCGGGATTACCGAATGCAAGAAAATTGCTTCGATGGCAGAAGCCTATGATGTTGCACTAGCACCGCACTGCCCATTAGGTCCGATTGCTCTTTCGGCTTGTCTTCAAGTGGATGCAACCGCACATAATGCCTTTATACAGGAACAAAGTTTAGGGATTCATTATAATCAAGGTAATGACCTGCTGGATTATATTAAGGATAAATCCGTTTTTGAGTATAAGGATGGATATGTTTTGATTCCGCAAGGGCCAGGGCTAGGGATTGAGATTGACGAGGAGTTTGTGAGAAAGCAAGCTGCTGTCGGTCACAATTGGCGAAATCCTGTTTGGCGGCATAAGGATGGAAGCATTGCCGAGTGGTAAGCAATTTGGGTTATCTTTCTTGCAGGAATGAGTGTTTATTTTTCATTAGGTAGTAAAGGGCTGTCAATTTGATAGCCTTTTTGTTTTGTGTAAAGTTCCTCGAGGGTAATTGATATAGGAATTTAGAATGAATTTGCCGACAAATAATTTAAAATAATTTCATTATTTGAAAAATAAATCATGTATAATAAGATTTAGCAGTTTGTAAGGGATTACATCAGGAGGGCTACCAATGTGGACGATAAAGCCTATTTTTAACTCGTTGCTATTTAAACTCTTTTTTAGTGTGTTGTTTATTATTGGTCCGCTAATCGTTGTTCACATTGTAAATAACTATTATGCGGTCGAAGTAATCAGGAGTCAGGTAGCCCAGTCAAACAAAAATATGCTGAACATTTATATGGACCAAATTGATAAAGGATTAGATGGTGCTGGGAAATATATCTTTCAAATGACCCAGAACAATACCGACTTATATTATCTTCAATATAATGACTCCTTAGATTCTAATGATTATGAAGAAGCAAAAATTCGTTTATTTAATACGATTACCAATCAATCTTATTTATACACTTCCATTGATTCCATTTTTATTTACTCGGAGGCCCATAAGGATTTATTATTTACACAAAATTCTTCAGAAGATTATTTTAAGCGCTATGAAGCAAGAGATGAAATTTCTCAGTTACTTGAGAAGAAACCAAATGAACTTCGAGAAGGGACTTGGAATATCTGGAAGGGGAAACAAAGTTATTACCTTATACAATATTATAACGTTAATGGAGTATATGTTGGCGCCTGGGTAAATATGGACAAACTTATTACTCCGTTTAAATATATTGATTTTGGTGATACAGGAAGGGCATTGCTGGCAACTTCTAACTTTGAACCCATTACTAATAAAGCCTTTATTAAGAAGGAACAGATCGATTTAACCATTAAACAGAAAAGGTATGTCATAACTGGGGAAAAAGATCGGTTTGTATTAATGAAAAAGAAATCATCACAAGCTAATTTCTATCTTGCAGCATTAATTCCCGAGAAGGAAATTCTCGAGAAACTTCCATTTTTACAGAGGATTTCGTCGTTAATCACTTTATTAGCCGTATTGTTTCTACTATTTTTTATCTTTATTATGAGAAAAGTTTTTCTACAACCTATCAATCAAATTGTCTCCGCTATGAAGAAACTGCGAAAAGGAGATCTCGATATTCGTCTTCCTGCGAATCGGAATTCGACGGAATTTCGGATGATGAATGGTACCTTTAACCATATGGTTTCGGAAATTAAGGATTTGAAAATTAATGTATATGAAGAAAAGCTAAATTTACAAAAGGCGGAATTAAAACATTTACAGCTGCAGATCAACCCGCACTTTTTTCTTAATTCATTGAATATCATTTATAATCTGGCTACAGTAAAGGATTTTTCAATCATTCAGGAGATGGCAAAATGTCTGGCCAACTATTTCCGGTTTATGTGTCGCAGTAATTCGTATTTTGTTAAATTGGAGGATGAATTAAAACACACGGAAAATTATTTGAAAATTCAGCAGCTTCGATTCCCTGATTCCTTTAACTATTATATTGAATCACCACCAGAATTTTTAAATTGCAAAATACCTCCATTAGTCATTCAAACAATTGTCGAAAACTCCATAAAACATGCCTTTAATCTTGATGACTCTCTTAATATTTATATAGAGGTAATGAGAGAAGTAGATTCTAAGTTTTTAAACATTAAAATGCAAGATACAGGAGAAGGGTTCCCAGAGGATGTTTTACAAAGTTTAAGTGAAGAGCATTCTTTAACCAATGAGGAAGGGGAGCGAATAGGGATTTGGAATGTAAAACAGAGACTAAGTTTGTTATACGGAGAAAAGGCAGCGATACGATTTTCCAATGAACAGGGTAAGGGCGCGACGGTCCGATTACAAATTCCTTACGATTTAATTTAAATTAAAAGGTGGTATGGTTTATGAGTCAATTCCATGTTCTTATCGTAGATGATGAAATTCATTCCATTCGAGGTGTACAGGCTGGGGTAAATTGGGAAAAGCATGATATCACCTCAGTTTATACGGCGAATAACTTTAGACAAGCGCAAGAGGTATTCTTAAATCACAAAGTTGATTTGTTATTATGTGATATTGAAATGCCTAAAGGTTCCGGCCTGGACTTGTTAAAGTGGGTACGTGAACACTACACCGAAACGGAAGCAATTTTTTTAACCTGCCATTCAGATTTTATCTATGCGAAAAAGGCCTTGCAATTGAAAAGTTTTAACTATTTACTCAAACCAGTGGACTATCAAGAACTTGAGGCTGTAATTCATGATGCATTAGAGAAGATCAAAAAAGACCGAGAAACAAGAATGGTAGAGAAATCGTATCATCGATTAAAGGAATCCCACCATTCTGTTATGCAAGAACGGTTCTGGTTAGACCTGATCCAACAAGCTTTCCCAACAACAAAAGAAATAATTAATAAACAAATGATGAGGTATCATTTATCTTATACAGATTCAGATACTTTCCTGCCTATTTTATTCCATGTTCAAGAATGGAAAGAGAAACTATCGGTCCATGAAGAAAAAGTGAGCCAATATGCTTTAAATAAAGCTCTTACTGAAATTATCGAAGAATATAAAATGGATGGATATGTCCTTAATTTAGAAGTTGGTTATGTCTTAATGATTATTGCTTTGGAAACACCTATTAATTTAAAAGAGTTTCATGATAATTGTAACCAGTTTATTTTGGAATTTGCTCAGTTTTTTCTTTGTGATCTTTGCGGCTACATAGGAAATCCAGTACCTATTGAGGATTTAGTCAGAATGGTCCAAAACTTGCAGGAATTTGATCGAAATAATGTAACCGAGAGTAATAAAACAATGATTTGTACCCGAAATAAAGAACGTTTAGGTTCTTCCCCATTACTGCCTACCACTGATTGGACAAATTTAATGAAAAGTGGTCCCAAAGATAAGTTTTTAAATGCTATTCATCTGTATTTTACCAATTGGAAAAAGTCAGATGAAAATCTAACTGCACAATCATTACATTTGTTTTATCAAGATTTTTTGCAATTAATTTTTTATGTTCTTCAGGTAAAAGGAATTCAAGCCAATCAAGTTTACTCACAAAACCTGCTGACTGAAAAGCCGCAACGAGTTTTGAAATCTTTAAACTCGCTCCGTGATTGGGTCATATATATAGCAGATGTAGCCATGGATCAACTGCATTTGCCTCAAGAAAAAGGGTCGGTCGTCGATATAGCCATAAAGTATATTCATGAGAATCTTGGTGAACAGCGGTTATCCCGTGAAGATATTGCCAATTTCGTTTATTTAAATCCAGACTATCTAACAAGACTTTTTAAAAAACAAACGGGATTTTCTATATCAGACTACCTTCAGCAGCAACGGATTGAATACGCTAAAAAACTATTAATAGAAACAAATTCACCTGTAAGTGAAGTGGCATTATCATCTGGGTATTCAAATTTTTCCTATTTTTCCACAATTTTTAAGAAAATGACAAAGTTAAATCCAATGGAGTACCGAAAGAAGTCGATATTTTCGGAAAAGTCGTAATAACCAAAATAAAAAGTCGTATTTCTAGTAAGTGTTTTTTCTCCCATCCTCTATACTAAGAATTAGATTGGTGGTAACGCTTTCAAATAAACGTATCATTGATTCGACAAGATTATAAGGGGGAGAGAAAAAGGATGAAGCACTTTAAGGCAATAACACGGTTTTTACTGTTCGTCATGTCAGCTGTATTAGTTTTAGCCGGCTGCAGTTCAAAGGAAAGCAGTACAAGTAATAATGATGGTACGAACTCAAAGGGTCAGCCTTATCAGATTAACATGGCGTATATTACCTTTACAAAGATAGATGATCTTCCATTTGTCCAGGATGAAATTAATAAAATAGTTAAAAAGAAAATCAATGCTACCGTTAAACTAGTACCAATTAACGGAGCAAACTATCAGCAGCAATCGAATCTAATGCTGACAGGGAATGAAAAATTAGATTTGTTGGTTACCTCATCCTTTTTTGGCTATAGCACACAGGCGGCAAAAGGACAGCTTCTTGCATTAGATGATTTGGTTCAATCAAAGGGCAAAGATATCTTAAATACAGTGCCTAAACGGATTTTAGAAGGTAATAAAGTAAATGGTAAAATATATGGTATTCCAAGTATCCGTGACTGGGGTTCTTATTATGGATTTGTCATGAGGAAGGATATTGTCGATAAATATAAAATTGATCTTTCGCAGGTTAAAACATTTGCAGATTTGGAAAATGTATTTAAAGTGGTCAAAGAAAAGGAACCAACTTTAACTCCAATTGTCAACACTGGAATAACAACGACGGCCACTGTGCTTGCAGGTGGGAAATTCGATGTTTTAGGGGACAGCCTTGGAGTGGTATCCTTTAAAGACAAGAAAGTTGTCAATATGTTTGAAGAACCTGAATATGTGGATGCAGTTAATTTGACTAGAAAGTGGTTCAAGGCCGGCTATATCTTGAAGGATGCAGCGACATCACAAGACGCAGCTGCCAATATTGTGAAGGCTAATAAAGGGTTTGGATATTTTTCCCATATGAAACCTGGTTTTGATGTTCAAGAAAAAGGAATCACAGGATATGACATGGTATCTGTGAAATTATCTGATGTGTATTCATACACGGATGCAGCAACAGGCTTTAACTTATCCATTGCCAGAAACAGCCAAAATCCAGAAAAAGCAATGGAATTTATTAATTTACTTTACTCGGATAAAGATATTATGAATTTACTTGATAACGGTATCGAAGGGAAGCATTATCAAGTTAAATCTGACGGAACGATTAAATTACCTGATAATGTCAAAGAATCTAAATATGTTTTTGGACAATGGCAAATTGGGAATAACTTTCTGACCTATCCATGGGAAGGAAATCCAGCAAATTACTGGGAAGTCATGAAGAAACATAATGATTCAGCTATTTTCTCTCCTGCCTTTGGTTTTACATTTGACCCAGATCCAGTGAAAACAGAAATGGCCGCTTCAACAAACGTAATTAATCAGTATAAAGTAGGCATTGAATCTGGTACCTTGGATCCAGAAAAGAGCCTGCCGGAGTTTAATAAAAAGCTAAAAGCTGCAGGACTAAATAAAATTATGGCCGAAAAAGAAAAACAGTTTGAAGCTTGGAAGAAAAAGCAATAAGGAACAGCAAAAGAGAGCTAGTGTGAAACTAGTTCTCTTTTTCATAGAATCATGGGGACGGTTCTTCCGCTTCCAACCCAAAATATTGAATGTATATTCTGAAAAGTCGGATAAACAAAAATAAGAAGTCGTATTTTGGATAGTTTCAATATTACTAGTTTTATAAAATAAAGATATAAGTTGGAAAAGAAAATTGTAAGCGGAAACAAAACATGATGACAAGGGGGAAAAGGGATGTCAGAAGTGACAGTAAAAAAGGTTGAAGCAGGGATTCAAGCAGTTCCTGCAAATAAAGTAAACACCAAGCTGATTAAATTTAAAAGGTCGCTGCCATTATTGATTATGATGCTTCCTGGGTTAGTCTACTTATTGATTAATAACTATTTGCCCATGTTCGGTCTGATTATTGCTTTTAAGGATATTAACTATGCGAAAGGAATCCTCGGCAGTGATTGGATTGGCTTTAAAAACTTTGAGTACCTGTTTAGTACAAGAGATGCGTTTGTCATTACTCGTAATACCATTCTTTATAATGGCGGCTTTATTATCCTAAATACGGTAATTGCTATTGCAGTAGCAATTATGCTGAATGAAATTAAAAATAAACTAGCAAAAGGCTTTTATCAGAGTGTCATTCTATTACCGTTCTTAATCTCCATGGTAATCGTCAGCTATTTAGGATTTGCCTTCCTTAGCGAAGATGTGGGTTATTTGAATAAAACCATTTTACCAATGCTGGGGTTGGATGGGATCTCATGGTATAACGAAGCCAAATACTGGCCTTACATTTTAACCTTTATCAATTTGTGGAAAGGTGTAGGCTTCTTGTGTGTTATTTATTTAGCCGCTATTATCGGCATCGACCAAGAATACTATGAAGCAGCCACACTAGATGGAGCGAATAAATGGCATCAAATTATTCACATTACGATTCCTTCGATTATGCCCGTTATAATTATGATGACTTTATTGGGAATCGGCCGAATTTTCTACTCCGATTTCGGATTATTCTATCAAGTTCCAATGAACTCAGGTGCACTCTACGATACTACCAATGTTATTGATACGTACGTATACCGAGGTTTAATGCAGCTTGGTGATATCGGCATGTCAGCCGCAGCTGGTTTGTATCAGTCCATTGTCGGATTTGTACTTGTATTATTATCAAATTATCTTGTTCGAAGAAAAAGTAAAGACAACGCATTATTTTAAAATTGGAGGCGGAAAAGGATGTATAGATCAGATCGAATTACCCAATGGGTATCACATATCGTTTTAATTATACTGGCGGCAGGCAGCATCATACCTTTAATCATTCTTTTATCTTCCTCCCTGAGTGATGAGGCATCCATTCTGAAAGAAGGGTATTCCTTTTTCCCAAAAGAAGTAAGTTTTGCGGCCTATGATTATTTACTCTCTAATTCTTCCAGTATTTTACGGGCCTACGGAATTACGGTATTTGTAACCATATTTGGAACTTTTGTAAGTTTGGTAATGACATCGTTTTTGGCCTATGGACTTTCACGACGCGATTTACCTTTTAAAAATGTTTTTGCTTTCATCGTTTTCTTTACCCTATTGTTTAACGGCGGACTTGTTCCTACGTATCTTGTATATACGCAGGTGTTCGATATCAAAAATACCATCTGGGCCTTAATTGTACCAGGGTTACTCATGAACGGATTTAACGTTTTGTTAATGAGAACATTCTTTATGACTTCGATACCGGAGCCGATAATCGAATCCGCACGCATGGATGGTGCTGGTGAATTTAGAACATTCTTTTCGATCATTCTTCCGCTATCTCTGCCAATCTTAGCAACAATCGGTCTGCTTCAAACAATTATTTATTGGAATGATTGGTTCAATGGACTTATCTATATTACTGAACCATCACTATTTAGCATTCAAAACATCTTAAACAGGATGTTGTCAGACATTCAATTCTTAGCAAGCAGCAATTTAGGATCGAACACAAGTACAGCAGCAGCTCAAATTCCTACTACAGCTGTACGAATGGCTATTGCGGTAATTGGTATCCTGCCAATCCTTATTGCCTATCCATTTTTCCAAAAGTACTTGGTAAAAGGGATTGCTTTAGGGTCAGTTAAAGGATAATTCGATTGTTTTAGTAAAATGGAGGGCTGGGTTGACGATCGATCGCCCTCCTGTATTAATGTGGCTGCCTAGATAAGGAAACAAAAACAAGAGAAACAAGCAAGGAGGAAATGTTAAATGATTGGTTTTATGCGGGGATTTTATAGTATTTCGGAGTGGATCCTAAGGTTTGCCTATGTGAATGTTCTTTGGATTGCATTTACCTTGCTTGGTTTTGTTGTTTTTGGTTTTTTTCCTTCCACACTGGCTATGTTCACGGTGGTGCGTAAATGGGTATTGAAGCAAACAGATATTCCAGTATTTCAAACGTTTTGGTTCACCTATAAAAAGGAATTTGTTAAAGGCAACCTATTAGGATTCTTCCTCGGTTTATCTTGTTTTCTCATGTACTCCAATTTAAGAATAGTCGAAGCAACCACGGTACCTTTATTTAAATTACTTTATGTCCCCAATGTAATTGTTATTATCTTGTTTTTCTTTACCCTATTATATATTTTCCCGGTATTGGTTCATTTTGATGTTCGTTTGAAAGAGGGGATTAAGAACTCATTTATTTTAATGACCATAAATCCAATTCCAACCTTTTGCATGGCTACTTTGACTGGGTTCCTCTGTTTCATCTTTATGAAATTACCCGGAGTGATACCGTTTTTTAGCGGTAGTTTAATCGCATATTTACTGATGTGGCTAAGTAATTTTGTTTTTGTAAAAATGAATAAAGCCTCCGACCTCTCGGTAAAAAGAACCAAAACAGAAGCAATTTAATTCCATGAAAGACGTTAAAAGAGAACGGAAAGGATCATTCTCTTTTAAATGAATGGTATAGATCTAGTCTAATAGAACCTAATAATCCATAGCGAAGGGGAGGAACAGATGATATGAGTTATTCACCAAAAATGAAAATGGGTAAGATCCTAGCCAATAAAAAGGCCAAAGCAGTCTTACTAAAATATGTGCCGCAATTATTGGAACCTACTGAATTCCCACTTATGTTTGTTAAATTAAGTACTTTGGAACAGCTGATTTCACGGCTGCCTGAGTCTTTACGTACAAAGGTGATTGTGGAAAAACTGTATTCAGAGCTAGCTGCTGTAGAAGAGTTGGAAGAAGAAACTGGTTATATTGCACCGGTGTCTAATTACAAATCTGAGTCAGAAAATTTGGGATCGGCCAAGGTTAGTATCCCAAGTACAGTAGAAAAATGGTCTGTCTTTGAGGTCGAACTTGAGGGTCCAGATCATGGCAATCCTTTTACAGACGTCACATTGGAAGCGGAATTTATCATTAATGGAGAGAAACGCCATCAAGCTCTTGGATTCTATGACGGGGATGGTATCTATCGAATCAGATTTATGCCTGATGCTGAGGGAATCTGGACATTTCAAACAACGAGCAACGCCCGATCTTTGGCAGGTATAGAAGGTAGGTTTACATGTGTTGGTCCTTCTAAAGATAACCATGGTCCTGTCCGCGTCAAAAATACATATCATTTTTCGTATGAGGATGGCACCCCCTATATACCTGTTGGGACAACATGCTATGCATGGATACATCAGGAGGAAGAATTAATCCAACAAACCTTGGAAACTTTACAAGCATCGCCATTTAATAAGATGCGAATGTGTGTGTTTCCTAAATCCTATCAATTCAATTCTAATGAGCCTTTATACTATCCATTTGAAGGTTCTCTTGAGGAAGGTTTTGACTTTACACGCTTTAATCCAAAGTTTTTTCAGCACTTAGAACAAAGGATTATAGATCTTGGGAATCTAGGAATTGAAGCCGACCTTATCCTGTACCATGCCTATGACAGGTGGGGATTTGCGGAAATGAAAAAGGCGGAAGATGACCGCTATTTGAAGTATCTCGCCGCTCGTCTCTCGGCCTATCGAAATCTTTGGTGGTCATTAGCGAATGAATATGACTTAATGTGGGCGAAAGAAATCGATGATTGGGAACGCTTTGCTCAGATTATTACGGAAAATGACCCCCACCAACACCTCATTTCCATTCATAACTGTTTTGGATTCTATGATTATTCACGGCCTTGGGTCACACACTGTAGTGTTCAACGAGTCGATGTATATAGAACAGCTGAGAATACGGATGAATGGAGAAAACAGTGGAATAAACCAATCGTGATCGACGAATGTGCCTATGAGGGAGATATTGACCAAGGATGGGGAAATATCACCGGGGAAGAAATGATCCGCCGGTTTTGGGAAGGAGCAGTTAGAGGCGGTTATGTGGGACATGGGGAAACGTACCTTCATCCAGAAGATATTTTATGGTGGTCAAAAGGTGGACAGTTATATGGAGATAGTCCAAAAAGAATTGGTTTCTTGAGGAGGATCATGGAAGAGGGGCCGGAAGAAGGATGGAATCCTTTAGAAACCGCTTGGGATGCACCTTCCGCAGGAATTCCTGACCAATATTATTTATATTACTATGGCTTCAATCGACCTAGTTTCAGAGAGTACCGGATGAAACCTGGAACTCAATATAAAGTGGAAGTAATCGATACTTGGGAAATGACGATTAATGAACTTGAAGGTGTTTATGAAGGGGAATTTAGAATAGAACTTCCTGGCAAACAGTATATGGCTGTCAGGATGACTCAAATATAAAGTAACGATAGATTAATAAAAGGAGAGGTAAAAATGAATCTTTCTTACATGACTGTAACCGAGGTTACTGACTATGGCCCTTATATAACAAAAATCATTCTTCCGCTTTCCCAATCTATTAAATCAGAGGCACTATCAGAAGATACCTTCAACGTTTATGTCGAGAGACGGAACAAAAAAACGGGGGAAGTGCTCCAACTCAGAAAAGATTGGAATTCGGTAGAACTTTTTCCGTCAAAAGGCTATTGTCGTGTGTTAAAAGCGTATACCTCAGACAGTGAAGGAAATAAAACTGAAATAGGCAGTCACGCCACGCTGGAACTGGAATGTGAGGCAATCCACCGTTTGAATTCAGAAATTGCGTATGTACAGGAACATAATGTTTATGTTTTCTGCGATTTTCGCATTACGCAGGTAAAAGAAATACAAGCCGATAGTGCTTCTATTTCAGGGCTAGTCTATGATCATTTCAGCGGCGGGCGCATGGAGCAAGTCAAAGGGTGGGTAAACAGCGAGTCATCCTATGCTGAAATGCCACTAAGGTTCGGTTATTATTCACCAAATATGAATAGCGGTAAACGTCCTTTGATTATTTGGCTGCATGGTGCAGGTGAAGGTGGAATTGACACGGCGATTGCGTATACCGGCAATAATGTTGTAAATCTATCTAGTGAAAAAGTACAGAGTTTATTCGGGGGCGCTTATGTCCTTGCTCCACAAGTGCCCACTATGTGGATGGACGATGGCTGCGGATTGTACACAGAAAGTGGCCAATCTAAGTATGTAACAGCATTAAAAGCGCTCATTGATGAGTTTGTCAATAATCATTCAAATATAGATACAAATCGAATCTACATTGGTGGCTGTTCCAATGGCGGCTTCATGACGATGCGCATGATTATTGACTATCCTGGTTTCTTTGCAGCAGCCTATCCTGTATGTGAAGCCCTCTATGACAAGGTCATTACGGATCAAAATATTCAAGATATCAAGAATACTCCTATCTGGTTCACACATTCAAAAAACGATGAAATCGTAAAACCTGAGATTACAGTGATACCAACGTATGAGCGTCTACTTAAAGCTGGTGCTCCTAATGTTCATTTTTCATATTTTGATAATGTCGTAGATACCTCAGGAATTTTCAAGGACAGTGAAGGCAACCCGTTTGAATTTTTCGGCCATGGTACTTGGATCTACATGCTCAAAGATGAATGCGTGCTGGACTATGGTGGATCTCCGGTAAAAGTGAACGGAAAAGAAGTAACTCTACTCCAGTGGCTGGCATTGCAGTCAAACCAAATAACAGACCAAAATCGTAAATATGCAGAGTCCAACCAAGGAGGGGTAAGATGATCATTAGTCACTTAAGAACAAACCAGGTGGTAAATCCGCTGGGATTTGAATTTGATCGATTAAGTCTTTCCTGGGTGACCGAATCAGGAGAAAGTCGATCTATATATCAGTCGGCGGCTAGAGTGGAAATTGCTGCTGATTCTGGCTTTGAGACCATTCTTTTTGATAGTGGGAAAAGTCAGGAGATTGATAGTTTAGCCTATCACCCTGACATTAAACTAAAACCCCGAACTCGGTATTATTGGCGAGTCACAGTCTGGGGCGACGCCGGGGATGAGGTTACCAGTGAATCAGCCTGGTTTGAAACGGCCAAAATGGATGAACCGTGGGAAGGTAAGTGGATTACCCCTGAATTGGATAAAGAGATTCATCCATTAATTCGAAAAAATTTCTCGGTGCTGGGTGACATTGAATCAGCGAGGGCTTACATCTGTGGAGTAGGTTTATATGATGTAGAAATCAATGGAAAAAGAGTTGGCAATGAATATTTTGCTCCAGGTTACAATGCCTATGATTTCTGGATTCAATATCAAACCTATGATGTGACGGACTTATTAGTGAGTGGAGAAAACGCGATTGGCTTTATGCTTGGAAATGGCTGGTATAAAGGCCGGTTTGGGTTTGAAGGCGGTTACCATGAATTATATGGCAGTGAGTTTGCTTGTATAGGTGAAATCGTTTTAACACTCAAGGATGGTTCTACGACTGTAATTGCCACGGATGAAGACTGGAAGTGCGCACCGGCACCAATCACATTTAGCGGCATTTATGATGGTGAGATTTACGACGCAAATCTAGAAAGTAAAAACTGGACGCTGCCCGAATTTAATGACAGCACATGGGCTAGCGTTAGGAAGACGGAAATTAACGCAGATACTTTTACAGCCAGGAGAAATTTGCCTGTTAAAATTATGGAAGAAAGACCACCAATGGAGCTTCTGCATACAACTGCCGGAGAGGTAGTTCTTGATTTTGGTCAAGTAATGACCGGCTGGGTCCGATTTAAAACTAAGACACCAAAAGGAACAAGATTACAGCTACAATATGGGGAAATTCTTCAAGATGGGAACTTCTATCGCGGAAATTTGCGAGAGGCAAAAGCAGAATATGTTTATATTTCTGACGGAAGTGAAAGAGAAGTACAGCCTCATTTCACATTTTATGGATTTCGGTTTGTAAAGCTTACGGGTTTTGAAGGAGAAATTGACTTAGATGATTTTTGTGGCTGTGTGATCTACAGCGAGATTGAACAAACAGGTGAAATTGAAACTTCAAATTCGTTGGTGAATCGCCTTTTCCTTAATGCTGTATGGGGACAAAAAGGGAATTTTCTCGATGTCCCAACAGACTGCCCGCAGCGTGATGAACGAATGGGGTGGACGGGGGATGCACAAGTGTTTGCCCCTACGGCCTGTTTCAACATGTATACACCGGCATTTTACCAAAAATATATGTTTGATTTACATGAAGAACAGAAAAGGTTGGGCGGATCGGTTCCGTTTACAGTACCCGTTGTAAAACCTAAAGATGGAAACGGTTTTATTTCTGGCAGTGGTTCAGCCGCCTGGGGTGATGCGGCTACGGTCATTCCGTGGACATTATACACGTATTATGGAGACAAAGAGCTTCTTCGTCAGCAGTTTGATTCAATGAAGGACTGGGTCGATTATATCAAAAAAGTGGATGATGAATCTGGCGCCAAGAGACTTTGGCAGGTTGGCTTCCATTTCGGTGATTGGCTTGCATTAGATGGAAAAGACCCCGAGAGCCCTATGGGTGGGACGGATTCTTATTATATTGCATCAGCCTATTATTGTTATTCCGCACAGCTAGTAGCAAAAGCAGCCAAGGTTTTAGGTAAAACAAAGGTTGCTGAACAATATAATCAGCTGGCAGATGAAATTAAAGAAGCAATCAAGAAAGAATATTTCACACCAAATGGCAGAAGTGCTATTTACACCCAAACAGCGATGATTGTTGCTCTATATATGGACCTGGTTCCCGAAAGTTTCAGGCCAAGGTTAGTAGCCGATTTAAAAGCGAAGCTTCGTGAAGATAAAATGCATCTGAATACAGGCTTTGTCGGTACACCCTATTTCTGTAATGTACTATCTGAGAATGGAGCTAATAACTTAGCATATTCCTTATTGTTAAACGATGACTTTCCAAGTTGGCTGTATGCGGTGAAACTTGGAGCGACAACAGTCTGGGAGCGCTGGAACTCTGTCCTTCCAGATGGAAGTATCAGCGGAACAGGTATGAACTCATTGAATCACTATGCCTATGGGTCCATTGCGGAATGGATGTACCGTCATATGTGCGGCATCAATCCATTGGAAGATGCCCCTGGATTTAGAAAGTTTAAGCTATGTCCAAAACCATATGGCAAATTAACTTATGCAAAGGCAAAATTCTCTTCTCCGTCTGGAAATATTGAAAGCGGCTGGGAATTAAACGAGGATGGGTCCTTAACTTTTACTTTGATCGTACCATTCAATACAACAGCTGAAGTAGTACTGCCTGATGCTGCTTTAGAAAACATTAAGGTAAATGATGAATGGTTAGTTACTAAAGGTTTAAAAGCTAAGCAAGAAAATAAGGATGTTACCTGTGAAATTACTGCAGGGACATACTTGTTTCAGTATCTACCGACAAAATCTTATATCTTAACCTATAGCACAAACAGTAGCTTAAAAGAGCTTCTAAACAATGAAGAAACAAAAGAACTAGTTACAAATAATCTGCCCGGCATCGTAAATAATCCCATTGTTAAGAATGATCAATTCATAGAAAGGTCTTTGGAAGAATTAATACATTTCCCGATGTTCACATCGATAGCTTCTTCAGAAAAATTAGAAGAGTTAAATCAAAAGCTAGTTCTGGTTCGTCAATAGAAGGGGAGGAATTCTTGGATGAAAAGAGATATTAAATTATTAATTGAACAAATGACACTTGAAGAAAAGGCCAGTCTTTGCTCCGGGCTAAACTTCTGGCAGCTTAAAGGAATTGAGAGATTAGGCATTCCATCCATTATGGTGACAGATGGCCCGCATGGCCTGCGTAAACAACAGCAAAGTGCCGATCACCTGGGGATTTATGATAGTGTTCCAGCAACCTGTTTCCCTTCCGCTGTTGGACTTGCAAGTACATGGAATCGTTCGCTTATTAATAAGGTTGGTGCTGCCTTAGGTGAAGAGTGTCAGGCTGAGGATGTCGCTGTTCTACTTGGACCAGGTGCGAATATCAAACGTTCACCACTTTGTGGCAGGAATTTTGAATATTTTTCCGAGGATCCCTATCTTTCTTCGGAATTAGCGGCAAACCACATCAATGGTGTTCAAAGCCAAGGTGTTGGTACTTCTCTTAAACATTTTGCTGCCAACAATCAGGAACATCGCCGTATGTCCGTGGATGCAATCGTAGATGAACGGACGCTAAGAGAAATCTATCTTGCTAGCTTTGAAAATGCGGTAAAGAAAGCTGAACCATGGACTGTAATGTGTTCCTACAACAAAGTTAACGGGGAGTACGCTTCAGAAAATAAAACCCTATTAACAGATATTTTAAAGGATGAATGGGGTTTTGATGGGTTTGTCGTTTCAGACTGGGGTGCAGTCAATGAGCGAGCAAAAGGATTAGAAGCTGGCTTAGATTTAGAAATGCCTACTAGTAATGGGTTAGGAGATAGAAAAATAGTCCAAGCAGTAAATAGCGGTAACCTTTCTGAGCAAACACTAGATAAAACAGTAGAAC
Source organism: Neobacillus drentensis (assembly GCF_021560175.1). Classification (GTDB taxonomy): domain Bacteria; phylum Bacillota; class Bacilli; order Bacillales; family Cytobacillaceae; genus Neobacillus; species Neobacillus drentensis_A. The sequence goes on from NZ_CP091110.1 coordinate 1,555,350, forward strand.
GATTATTAAAAATTATTTTTAAGGCCGTGGATAACAAAAAAGAAAACGCTGTTTATGATAAAGAGGAACACCACCAGCTCGCTAGAGAAGTAGCGAGGGAAAGTATGGTTTTACTGAAGAATGAAGATCGTATTCTTCCGTTAAAAAAGGACGGAACAATTGCCGTTATTGGTGAGTTTGCTATTAACCCAAGGTATCAGGGTGGCGGAAGTTCCCATATCAAGCCGACCAAGCTCGATAATATCTGTGAGGAAATAGAAAAAACTGCAGGAAATGCCTACGTTGTTTATGCAAAAGGATATCATTTAAAAAATGATCATACAGATGATCAATTAATTGCAGAGGCAAAAGAAAAAGCAATCCAAGCGGATGTTGCGGTTTTATTTGTTGGTCTACCAGATCGTTATGAATCGGAGGGTTATGACCGAGAGCACTTAAGAATTCCTGACAATCATCGCATTCTTATTGAAGCGATAGCAGAGGTACAGCCTAATATAGTGGTCGTTTTAAGCAATGGTGCTCCAATAGAAATGCCTTGGCTTGGTAAAGTTAAGGGTCTCCTTGAAGGATATTTGGGTGGTCAGGCGCTAGGGGGTGCGATCGCTGATTTATTATTTGGTGATGAGAATCCAAGTGGGAAATTGGCTGAAACATTTCCAAAAGAGCTGCGTCATAATTCTTCCTATCTTAACTTCCCAGGGGAAGGGGACAAGGTAGAATATAAGGAAGGGCTTTTTGTAGGGTACCGCTATTACGATGCTAAAGCGATAGAACCGTTATTTCCATTCGGTTATGGCCTGAGTTATACAAACTTTGAATATACAAAACTACTCATTAACAAAGAATCCATTTTAGATAATGAAACAGTTGACGTGATAGTAACAGTTAAAAATACAGGAGAGCGAGCTGGAAAGGAAATTGTTCAGCTATACGTTCGTGATATCGAGAGTACTGTGATTCGACCAGAGAAAGAATTAAAGGGATTCGCTAAGGTCGAGTTACAGCCAGGCGAAGAGATAGAGGTGAGCTTCACCTTAGATAAAAGAGCGTTTGCTTATTACAATGTAGATCTCAAGGACTGGCATGTGGAGAGTGGTTTGTTTGAGGTACTTGTAGGGAAGTCTTCAGCTGACATTATTTTAAAAGGGACACTGCAAGTAAACTCTACTGTTACCATAAACAAGTTAGTCCATCGAAACACTACAATTGGGGATCTTATCGCAAATCCAATTCTAGCTCCATTTGTCCAGGAAACTCTTGCCAAGGCAAATGAAGGCAGTCCATTTGCTAATATGGGGGAAGACTCAGATGGTTTTGAAATGTTCGAGGCGATGATGAAATTTATGCCGTTACGTGCCATGGCTGCATTCAATCCAGATAATTTTACAGAAGAAATGCTTAATAGTCTTATAAAACAACTAAATGAAAGATTAGCAAATGTAACGAATGCCCAAAAAATAATCAACTAAACATTTCATACTGTAGAGATTATAACTAACCTAACTAAAAAAATTTATTTTAGTTAATTTTAACCTGGGTTATTTCCGCAAAAAAACCTTAGCTTGGTATATATACCGAACTAAGGTTTTTTTATTTTTTAGGCTTGTATTTCACTCTCAGTTAATGTGGAAACTACACATGATTTCCTTTCAATCAGTTCTGTATCCACAAATAATTTAATTTTATCAGTGTCATTATTTTCAATCTGTTTAATAAGTTTTTCAACTGCAAGTAAGGCAATCCTATCCTTTTTTACATGGATTGTCGTTAATTCAGGCGTTATCACTTGTGATTCAAAGATGTTATCAAAACCAATCACAGAAACGTCATCCGGAACTCTAACGCCTAATTCAGTGAGCGATTTAATAACGCTAATGGCCATATAATCAGCTTCGCAAAATAAGGCTGAAGGCAATTGGTTTAACCGGTTTTTAATTTTATCTTTAAACACATCCTGGGATGAAATCACTGTCGGAGATACTGAAAAGTAATTGGTTTCGGCAATCGTTAACCCATTTTCACTTAGTGCTTGTATAAAACCCTTTTTTCTCATATCAAAATTATACATTCTCGTATTTGATCCTACATAACCAATTTGCTGGTGTCCTAACTCCATTAAGTATTGTCCTGCCTGGTACGCACCATATACGTTATTCATGACGACAAAGCTTACGTCCAACGTCTCAAAACAGGTATCCAGCACAACCATATTTGGCTGTACACATGCAACGATATTAATTTGCTCCGGTGTTAAGTTTGTACCTAACAATAATATACCTGCAGACTTTTGTTCTTGCTCGAGTCGGGTTATTTCATCTTGGAGGTTCTCTATACTGATGGAAGAAACCATAAGAGAATAACCACTAGTACCGATTTGTCTATCAAGATTGTGTATTAAATCCGTGAAAAACGGGAGTGATTCATATTGCTCTGTCACAATACCTGCATTTGTGACTGCTACAAATCTCAACAATTTTGGGTTCGGCTGAACAAATTGATCCGCTTTAATAATGGGGCGTGGAATATATCCATGTTCCTGAGCAATTCTCAATACCTTCTCGCGTGTTTTTTGGCTGACACCATTTTTCCCATTCAACGCCAGAGAAACAGCGGATTTCGAAACATTAGCTAATTTAGCAATATCATCTATTTTCATTAAAATATAAACACCTGCCTACATGATAAAAGTTCTTTTCCGAATTAAACTTTTTGTATATTTTATTATAGCATAAAATCAAATGGTTTAGTTTAAGTTTAGTTAATGTTTAGTTTGTGAAATATTAATAAAAATTTTTTATTATCATAAATAGAATATTTTATAGTGATTTACATATAAAAACACTAAATTTTATATAAAAATAAAACAGGTAACTAAAAAAGTTTATAAAATTTATTGACTGTTAATTTAATAGTTGCTATTATTGGCTCAAGAGTTAGGGGGTAAACTAAATTTATTTAGTTTATTTAAAAAACATTATTGTATACGCTTTTTTTATTTTGATGGTTATATTATGAAATTGTTTGGGAGGCATAGGAAAATGGGGAAAATTAGACTTGGCTTTGCTCCAACAAGAAGATTCGTATTTAGTAAAGAGGATGCATTAAAGTATAAACAATTAATTAGAGAAAAGATGGAGAGCTTTGGTTTGGACATGGAAATTGTCGATTTGGAAGGAATCAATGAAGAAGGGTTGCTGCATGAGCGATTAGAAGAACCAGCGATAATAAAGCGCTTTAGGGATGCTGAAGTGGATGCATTATTTTTCCCGCACTGCAACTTTGGTACTGAAGATATCGTAGCTCGTGTAGCCAAAGCGATCGGCAAACCTGTTTTGCTTTGGGGTCCAAGAGACGAAGCTCCATTGGAAGACGGGATGCGTCTCCGTGATACACAATGTGGAATTTTTGCAACTGGTAAAGTATTAAGAAGATTTAATGTGAAATTTACATATATCACCAACAGTGCTGTTGATAGTCCTGTTTTTGAACGTGGATTTAAGAATTTCATTGCTGCAGCGAATGTTGTAAAGCAGTTTAATAATCTACGAATCTTGCAAATTTCCACAAGACCATCTGATTTTTGGTCAGTCATCTGCAATGAAGGGGAATTGTTAGAAACATTTGGAATTCAGATTCACCCAATTACACTTGATGAGTTGAAAAAAGCAACGTTGAAAATTGAGAAGACTGATAGTCCAGAATTAGACGAAGCAATCGGCTATATTAAAGAAAAGCTTGACTGGAGTGCAGTTACAGAACAGGATGTCAGACGGATTGCTTCCTTAAAAGTGGCAATGAAACAACTGGCTGCCGATACAGGAAGTACAGCAATTGCTATTCAATGTTGGTCAACCTTGCAGGATATTATTGGTATCATGCCATGTCTAGCCAATGCGATTCTAACAGACGAACAGATTCCGGTAACTTGTGAAACAGACATCCATGGAGCGATCACTTCCATTATGGTTCAAGCCGCTACCATGAATACTAAGCCAACTTTCTTTGCTGATATTACGATTCGTCATCCTGAAAACCCTAATGGCGAATTGTTATTCCACTGTGGGAATTTCCCAGTATCGTTAAGTGTCGAAGAAAAGCCAAAGTTAAATAAACACTTCTTATTTGACGATCATTCTCCAGGTACACATGAAGGAGAAATTGAGGGTGGAGAAATGACGATTGCCCGTTTTGACGGTGACCATGGTGAATATTCGATTTTCCTAGGAAAAGCCAAAGGGATTGAAGGGCCGTTTACTAGAGGATCGTATGTATGGATAGAAGTAAATGACTGGCCATTATGGGAAGAAACACTGGTAAAAGGTCCGTATATTCACCATTCAGTAGGTGTTCATGCCAATGTAATCCCAGCCCTGTTTGAGGCATGCGAATATATCCCAGGGTTGAATCCTGATCCGGTAGATCCAACTGTAGATGAAATCAAATCATGGCTTCGTGGCAGCGACCTTAATAAATAAAGCGAGGGGGCAAAAAGAATGAACAATATTGAATTTCTAAAACGGAAAGCAACTGAAATTCGAATGGATTTGCTAACCATGATTTATGAAGCGGGTACGGGGCATACAGGCGGCTCTCTATCCAGTACGGATATCTTAACGGTTCTTTACTATCATATTATGAATGTTGATCCAAAGAATCCGAAGTGGGAAGATCGTGATCGATATATTCAGAGTAAGGGCCATTCAGTTGAAGCTTATTGGGCCATTTTAGCAGACAAGGGATTCTTTCCAAAAGAGGAATTAAAGACATTCTCTCAATTTAATACTAGATTAATAGGTCATCCGAATAATAAAGTTCCTGGTGTGGAAATGAATACTGGTGCCTTAGGACATGGTCTGCCAGTTTCAGTTGGAATGGCCTTGGCTGCCAAAATGGATGGAAAATCGTATCGCGTTTTTACCTTAATGGGAGATGGAGAACAAGCAGAAGGATCCGTTTGGGAAGGGGCTATGGCTGCTTCACATTACAAGCTGGATAATTTAGTAGCTATTATTGATCGCAATAGATTACAAATCACAGGAAGTACGGATGATGTTATGTCCCTTGAGCCATTCGGCGAAAAGTGGAGAGCGTTTGGGTGGGAAGTAGTTGAAGTAGATGGAAATGATATCGAACAGTTGGCAGAAGTTTTGGAGGGATCTCCAAAAACTGCAGGAAAACCAACTCTTATTGTTGCCAATACAGTGAAAGGAAAAGGTATTTCATTTGCTGAAAATGTAGCAAAATGGCACCATCACGTCCCAAGTAAAGAAGAATATCAATTAGCAATGGAAGAACTTTCTAAGCAATTGGAGGTGCTACAATGAGTATTGTTGCTCTAAAAAGTGCAAAAGGAAATAAAATTGCCAATCGTCAAGCGATTAGTGAAACTTTACTAGATTTAGCTAAGGAAAATAAAGATATTTTAGTTTTAACAAGTGACTCTAGAGGATCAGCCTCTCTTGTGGATTTTGGTAAAGAATTACCTAATCAAATCGTAGAAGTAGGGATTGCAGAACAAAATCTCGTTGGGATTGCTTCAGGCTTGGCTGCGTCCGGTAAAAAACCATTTGTCGCTTCACCAGCGTGTTTTTTAAGCATGAGAAGTATTGAACAAATTAAGGTAGATGTAGCTTACTCGAATACAAATGTTAAATTAATTGGCATAAGCGGAGGCGTTAGTTATGGTGCGCTAGGTATGTCACACCATTCATTACAGGATCTTGCTGTAACCCGTGCCATTCCTGGTTTGGATGTCATGATACCAGCTGATCGTCATGAGGCTAAAAAAATGATTGAAGCATTAGTTGAGTATGATCGACCGGTCTATCTGCGAATTGGCCGCAATCCTGTCGAAGATTCATATGTTTCTGATGACTATGATTTTCAAATCGGTAAAGCCGTTACGATGAAAGAAGGTACAGATATTACGATTATTGCAACAGGGGAGACAGTCAGAATCGCTTTGGATTCCGCGGAAGCAATTCAAACAGAAGGCATTGAATGCAGAGTGATTAATATGCATACCATCAAACCATTAGATGAGGAAGCTATTCTGAAAGCTGCTGAGGAAACAGGAAGAATTATCACCATTGAAGAGCACAGTATTTATGGCGGTTTAGGTTCATCTGTAGCTGAAGTTGTTTCACAACAACATCCGGTGCCAGTTAAAATTATTGGTCTTCCAGACGAACCTGCTATTGCCGGAAAAACAGCTGAAGTATTTGAATATTATGGATTAAATGTAGACAATGTCAAGAAGGTTGCCATACAGATGGTAAATAAAGGATGAGGTGTTTCTAATGTCTCACGAGCAATATATCCTGGCAATTGATCAAAGCACGTCGGGAACAAAAGTTTTGCTTGTTAATTCAAAAGGGCGAATCACTCATAAATGTTCTGCCAGTCATAAGCAATACTATCCTCAAACTGGTTGGGTAGAGCATGACCCGGTTGAAATCTATGAAAATGTTAAAACCCTTTTAACAGAGGTGGTTCAAACCACCTCTGTTCAAGAAGATGAGTTGGCTGTATTGGCTATAACGAATCAAAGAGAAACGATAGTGGTATGGGATAAAGAAACAGGATTTCCGGTTTATAATGCTATCGTTTGGCAATGCCGAAGAACATCAGACATGTGTGAAGAGCTGAAAGAACAAGGATATGAATCGATAATCCAATCCAAAACTGGGTTAAAGGCGGATCCCTATTTCTCTGCATCCAAGGTGAAATGGATCTTAGATCATGTGGATGGTGTCAAAGATAGAGCAAGAGAAGGAAAGCTCTTATTAGGTACGATTGATAGCTGGCTCATCTGGAAATTAACCGGCGGGAAGGTTCATGCAACAGATTATTCCAATGCAAGCAGGACGCTTCTATTTAATATCCATACTCTTCAGTGGGATGAAGAATTGCTGAACTTATTTGATATTCCAAAGGAGATGCTTCCTGAAGTAAAAGATTCCAATGAACTATTTGGATTAACGGAGGACTCATCTCTTCCGTTTATACAACTTCCAATCTCGGGTGTCATTGGAGATTCGCAAGGTGCATTATTTGGACAGAAATGTTTTGAGCTTGGAATGGCAAAGGCCACATATGGAACTGGTACTTCTGTTTTAGTGCAAACAGGAGAAATGGTGGACGGCACCAATGGTTTAGTCACTTCGATTGCTTGGGGAATGAACGGAAAAGTCAGCTATGCGCTAGAAGGGATTATAAATAGTACTGGCGATACGATAAAATGGCTAAAGGAACAGCTTGAATTAATTGATGAAATTGGCGAGGCAGAACAGTTAGCGTGTTCGATTTCAGATAATCAAGGTGTCTATTTTGTACCCGCATTTGTAGGTTTGGGAGCTCCATATTGGAAACCTTACACCCGTGCGGCAATCATGGGAATAAGCCGAAATACGGGGAAACCCCACATTGTACGTGCCGCCTTAGAGAGCATCGCTTATCAGGTTAAGGATGTTATGGAACTAATGGAATCTGAGTCCAATATATCTATTAAGAGTGTAAAAGTGGATGGTGGAGCAACAAGCAACCGGTTCTTAATGCAATATCAAGCTGATATGTTGGATATTGATGTGATCGCTTCAGAAGTAGCCGAATTATCTTCGATGGGCTCCGTTTATTTAGCTGGTTTAGGAGTAGGAATTTGGAAATCGACAGATGAGATCAACCAACTAAACCAGGAACATGAATTGTATCAGTCATTAATGACCAGTGATGAAAGAAATAAATATTATCAAGGGTGGAAGCAGTCGGTCAATGGTGTTCTAGTATGTTAGTATCGTTTAACAAATAAACCCATAGCAATTTTAACAAAACTAACTATTTATTTATTTTTAAAGGAGAAAAAAATGGATAGGTTAAAAATCTCAGAAAATAGAAGGTTTTTTACGCATCAGGACGGGAAACCATTTATCTGGTTGGCTGATACGGATTGGACCATCGCACATAGATTAAAATGGGACGATGCAGAATATTTGATGCAGAAGCGAAAATCACAAGGATTTACTGTATTACAGATTGTAGCACTCGACCCGGAGCAGGATAAGGAAATGAGAAATCCTGCTGGAGATAAGGCTTTATTAAATAATGATTTGAACACTCCTAATGAAAAATATTTTCAGTATTTAGACTGGATCATAGATAAAGCGGAAGAATATGGATTTTACGTTTTATTACTGCCTGTATGGGGAGAACTTGTAGTAGGCCATAACTGGATGGGTGAGTTTTCAGAAAAGATTGTTACAAAAGAAAATGCTTTTGAATACGGAAAATGGATTGGTAACCGCTATAAGGATAGAAAAAATATCATTTGGTGTCTAGGAGGGGACAGGCAGCCCATTCATTTAGGGATCGATTACAAGGATGTTTGGCGGAATATGGCGGAAGGGCTTGCAAAAGGGGTTCTAGATAAGGAACTTTCATATAACGTAAAAGATCCTGATTGGCAAAAGCTTTTAATGACTTATCACGCATGCCATGAAGCGGAGACCGGCGAGTGTTCAACTATGTCTTATTGGACTGATGATGAGGCTTGGATTTCATTTATTATGATTCAGTCTGGTCATGGATTAACACCTAGAAACTATGAATTGGTGAAAAAGGATTACAATAGGAAAAGCCCTATGCCTGTTTTTGATGGAGAACCCGCATATGAACATATGCCAACATCATGGCCAATTGGAACTGATTTCCACGGTGGATGGATGGTGCGGAAACGTGCCTATTGGAGTTTGTTTGCAGGGTCCTTTGGTCATACATATGGACATCCATCAGTGTGTTGGATGATTTCGGAAAAGGAAAGAGACAGTTTCAGAAGATATTCTTGGTTTGAAGCTTTAGACCAGCCGGGCGCATGGCAGATGAAAATTTTGCGTGATTTTTTAGAATCTAGAGATTTAAGTCAATGTATTCCTAGTCAGGAATTACTAATGGAACAGAATGATAAGATGGAAGACATTTTAGATGAACACATACAGGCATGTATAGAAAAAGATGGGGAATTTGCTTGTCTATACTTCCCTTCGTGTGGAGAGGAAACGGTAGAATTAAGCAGACTGAAAAATGACCAGTTACAAATGTGGTGGTTTAATCCTAGAGATGGACAATGCTATACACAAGAGAATGTTATGACAGAGAAAGCAATTAGTTTAGAGATTGAAAAGCGAGAGGCTTTAAAAATAATAACTCCTACTCGTGGAAATGAGCAGGATTGGATATGTTTGATAGAGAGCACAAATAATTACTCAACTATTCCTGGCAAAGCAAAAATTTATGGGGAATTACCTGTACCGCCTGAAATCAAGAAAACTTTTATGTGGTGATTAAAACGAATATGGGACACTTAAATCATTGTTCAAAAAATACCATAGTCTTTAGGGCTGTGGTATTTTTTATATATAAGAGACTACTAAGTAACGATGGTTAACATTTTAATCAAAACTTAAAAAATCTAAAAATTGTGCACTCAAATTACTAAATTAAATGTACTCTGAATTACGCTACAATAAAAATGCGCAAAAGGAATAAATGGCCATTACTTTAAAGATATAAACTCGTGGGGTGAATGTAATGAAAAAAATGAAAGCGTTTCTATCCGGTACCTTAGTTTTGATACTATCCATTGCACTTTTAGCCGGCTGTTCAAGCTCAAGCTCAAGCGAATCCAAAAGCACTGGATCATCTAATTCGAAAAAAGTTACCATTACCATGTTGGTTTCTGGTAATAAAGCAGCATCAGGTCAAGATTTTGAAGTAGATATATTACCAAAATTAGTTCATAAAAAGTTCCCGAACATTACATTAGAGGTACAAAAGCTTCCTGATGATCAATATACGACATCTATTAAAACAAAACTGGCTGTAAACCAGGCTCCCGATATTTTCCGCGTCTGGCCAAGAATGGCAAATGCAGCTTCTGTTATGGACCTAGGAAAAGGCGGATATTTAGCTGATCTTTCCGATCTGCCATTTATGAATAACCTTTCTCAAACAGTAGTAGATGACATGTCATACAACGGAAAAGTTTATGCAATTACTAAAGGATTTGATATGTTAGGTACTTATTACAATAAGGACCTGTTCCAAAAAGTTGGAATTACTGAAGTACCTAAGGATTGGGATGCCTTCCTTGCTGCTTGCCAAAAATTAAAAGATGCAGGGATTACTCCTATTGTGATGGGGGATAAAGATCCTTGGGTGATCCAGTTTGGTTTATATCAAATTGCAGCAAATACTGTTTATGCGGACGACAAAGATTTCGATACTAAACTTCAAGATGGAAAGGAATCACTCAACGGTCCTAAATGGCAAAAAGCGGTTGAGATGTACCAAGAACTATACAAAAAAGGATACATTGCCAAGAATACTCTAGGGCTAGGCGGACCACAGGCAATTCAAATGTTTATCGATGGTAAAGCTGCTATGACATTAGATGGTACATGGGACTACACCCCATTAACAGCGAAAGGTGCAACTGAATTTGAACGCGGTTTCTTCCCACTACCTGCAAACGAAAAAGGTAAACCTGTCTATCAAGCAGCAGCTACAGCAGCTGGTTGGGCAGTTAATGCGAAATCCGAAAATGTTGAGGCAGTAAAACAAATTCTGAACTATTGGTTTGATGGTAAGTCTGACTTATTTAAAGAATGGGTAAAAACTTCGTCTTCAATTGTTGCCTATAATGGAGTTCCATTAACGAACGAATTATATAAAGATGCTTATGATCAATATACAAGTACTGGTAACGCCATCTATTTCGCTAACCAAATGTGGCCAAGCGGTGTAGATGCAACGTTAGAAGCAAAATTTGCTGAGATTATCGGTGGACAATCAACAACTCCAAAAGACGTAACAAAAGCAATGCAGGACAAATTCGACGAGCTTTGGAAAAAGTAGAAAGCTGAAACAACTTAATTTACCGGTATGAAAAAATCAAATTGAGGTGGGGGTATTTCCCCACCTTAAGTAAATTTTGGAAAGGAATAAGATACCATGAATTCTACAGTCATGAAAAAATCAATGTATTTATTTGTTTTGCCAGCATTGATTGTATATTTGACCTTTTGGATCTTTCCCATTATAAGACTTTTTCAATATAGTTTTACAGATTACAACGGGGTACAGCAGAATTTAAATTTTATTGGTCTGAATAACTATATAAAAATATTCAAAGAGGGAATTGCGGGTTCATCCATATCAAATACTTTGATATATACTTTACTCTCAACCGTTCTCGGCAATATTATTGCACTATGTCTAGCTTTTGTTTTGGACTCGAAAATTAAAGGATTAGGTTTTTATCGTACAGTAGCTTATATACCTACATTGTTTAGTACGATTGTTGTGGGTTATATCTGGTCATATGTTTACATGCCGGACTCTGGTCTGCTTCCAACCGTATTATCTTGGTTTGGCATACACAGTGAAAATTTGAACATTCTTGGAAATTATAAGACTGCACTATATGGTATTACCGCGGTTGATATTTGGAAAACCGTTGGTACCAGTACAATAATATTCCTTGCAGGACTGCAGACTGTTCCACAAGAATTGCTGGAAGCTGGAAAAATTGACGGTGCGAATGGTTGGCAATTAACAAGATTTGTTCGTTTGCCTTTATTAGCTACATCTATTACCATCAACGTTACTTTAAGTATCATCAATGGTCTTAAAGCCTTCGATTATTCTTTTATTATGACAAACGGCGGCCCAGGCAGGTCGACTAGTACATTAGTTTACGATATTTTTAGAATGGCATTTACAGAAGGACAGTATGGTAAGGCTGCAGCATTGGCAGTAGTATCCTTTGCCATCATAATAGCCATAACTGTATTCCTCGTGACGAAATTAAATAAGAGGGAGGTAAATGTATGATGAGTAAGTCAGCTGTTCAAAGTACTTCTTATGATATGGTCATTAAACAGAATGTTGTTAAGAAAAGAAAGTCATTAGTCAAACAAATTTGTTACCAATTAGGAATTACAATCCTAATGTTTTTAAATCTATTACCACTATTAATCGCTCTTTCAAGTTCATTACGGACACCAGATAATATGACGAATCCATTAAATTTATTTTCACAATTTAGCCTGGAAAGTTACAAGAATGCTTTTGAGCGCATGCATTTTCTTCAAGCATTGATGAATAGTGTTCTGTTAACAGGAGTTTCCGTTATTGTAGTGGTGATTTTTACATCTATGGCAGCCTATCCAGTTGCAAGAATGAATACTCGGTTGAGTAAGTTTTTATATATCTTTTTTCTTGCTGGGCTAGTTGTTCCGAGTCAGATGGTTATCATTCCAATCGTTAAAACATTCAATGCATTAAGTATTCCTAGTGGACAGTTAACATCGATTATCATGTTTATCACGTGTAGTATCCCTTTTTCTTCATTTTTATACTCTGGCTTTATTAAAAGCAGTGTCCCAATTGAAATAGAGGAGTCAGCTCTTTTAGATGGAGCGGGTTTATTTCGAAGGTTTTGGCAGATCGTGTTTCCACTGTTACTACCTGTTACAGTTTCTGTGGTCATTACTCAGGGGGTATGGATTTGGAATGATTATTTTTTTAACATGATTTTTATCAACAAGGCAGATTTAACGCCATTACCACTAGCCATGTTGGGCTTTATGGGTGACCAAACAAACCCAACTGCTTGGAATGTTCTCTTCGCAGCATGTTTCCTTTGTGCTTTACCACTTTTAGTTATCTTTGCCTTTTTGCAAAAGTTCTTTATTAAAGGTTTAGCTGTAGGTTCCGTGAAGGGTTGATTTGACGATATGAAAAGTAATTTAATAAACAACTTAATTGAAAAAAACGGACCATAGACAGATTGGTCCGTTTTTTAGCTTATGTTTTTATTAATCTTTGGAACACATAGTTTAATGGTTGTACCTTTATTTACTTCACTTTCAACAGTTAACCCATATTCCAAACCATAATAAAGTCCAATCCTGGAATGCACATTCTTTAGACCGATGCTTTGTTTGTTTCTTCTCCCAAGCTCTGTAAATTTAGGTTGTTCCTGTAATGATTTTTTTATTTTATTTAATTTTTCACTATCCATACCAACCCCATCATCTGCTATTTCAAAGACAATTCGATTATTGTTCCCTTCATATGCCCTTAAAGTAATGCTACCTTTCATTCTTTTGCTTTCAAGTGCGTGAAGGATTGAATTCTCAATTATTGGCTGGAGAATTAGTTTGAGAATTTGATAAGTGTAAATCTCAGTTGGAATTTCAAGTTTAAAATCTATACTATTGTCATATCGGATATTTTGAATAGTTATATAATTATTTACATGATTAAGTTCATCTGTAACATTAACTAATTCACTGTCTGTTTTAATGCTATATCTGAACATATCACCAAGGGCTTTCGTCATTATCGATATACTTTCAACCTCTTCAATCTCCGCAATACTATTGATAGATTCCAGTGTATTATACAGAAAATGTGAATTGATTTGGGCCTCTAATGATTTCATTTGTGAGTCTAACGTCATCAATTTATTTTGATAACTTTCTTTTATATACCTGTTTATCGCTTCAATCATATTGTTATATTCGGTATAAAGGATTCCGACCTCATCTTTGCGTTGCAGGTATTTATTAGTAGAAATAGGTTTCAGTTGTTTGTTTGTACGCATAATTCTACTTAGCTCAATCGTCGGTCGTGTAAGTTGGTTTGATAGGACCATGGAAAGCAAAATAAAGATTACTGCACAAGTTATCGAAATGTAGATGATTAGTTTCTCCGAAAGGTTGTACGGTTTATATAATTCATTGATAGGGATGGAAGCAACAATATCCCAATCATTATCCGGAAATGATTTTATTACTGTTAGATTCCCATTTTTAACTTCTTCTTTATTACCTAGGGAGTTATTTGAAATTTTGCTTTTCAAGTAGTCAGGCAAGGGTTTTCCAATACTGCTCATCCTGTTATCATAAATGATATTTCCTGTGTCATTTACTAAATAAAGATTGGTCATATTTGGGATGATATCGTTATCTAGGGCTTTGAAAATTTTAATGTCACAATCCAGCATTAAAACCCCAAGTAATTTATGTGAATTGAAATCGTAGATTGCTCGAGCAAATGTGACAGAAGGCTGGGCATTAATTATAAAAGACTTTGTTGATACATTACCTACATAAAGTCCACCTTTCTTTTGAAGTGTTTGTTTATACCAAACATCATTGAATGGGACATAGCCAAAGTGTAGATCCGTATTGTTGTTAGTGTAACTAATTGAATTTCCATCAGGAAGGAATAGATAGATCCCATTAATATAGTCGTTGCTTAGTATCAAATTATTAAAGAAAAACTGCATGTCCCTTCTTGCAAGATATATATCGTAGGGACCGACTTCTTTATTGTTAATCAATTTGTACAATTGGTCAGCAACCGTGGGGGATCCAGGGACTGTTGAGAATTGTTGAAATGTTAATGTTATCCGGTTAATATTTTGATAGATACCGTCGATTTTTTCTAATGAATTACTTATTGTATTTGAGGTAACGACAGATACTTGTTGATTTACAAGCTTAGTATAGCTTCTGTAAGAGTTAATTGTAACGATAATAATAGGAATAATAGAAATCACAATGAATACAAGGAACATTTTTGTTCGTGTTGTAAGAGAATTCATGGTTAGCCTCCAAAAGAATATACCAAAATAAAGTATATAGTAATCATTTTAGAAAATAATAGGAGAATTAAAAAGAGATAGCCAGTATTCCGGCTATCTCTTTTACATCATTCGATACTCTTCCGGGGTGTAACCGGTCACCTTTTTAAAAACTCTGAAAAAGTATTTCGTATTATCATAACCTAATGTTTTTGCAATTTTATAGACTTTATCTGAGGAACTTTTTAACAGGTGCTTAGCTTTTTCAATCCTTATTCTATTGACAAAATCATTAAAATTTTCACCAGTTTTTTCTTTAAACAAGTAACTGCAGTAACTTGGATTGATAAAGAACAACGTAGCTATTTTATTAAGCGTAATTTCCTTATTGTAGTTTTTTATAATATACGTTTTTATATTGTCAATGAGGTTTTCCGAACCATAAATATTCTTTTCTCGAAACACTTCAGTTAAGCTAGGTAAAACTTGGAAAAAGTATGATTTAATTGACTCAATGTCAAATACTGTTTCCAGCATGGAATCAAAGCTAGAGGAAGGAGAATCTTTCGTTATCGTGTCAAAGTAGTTTGAAAGCATATTTCTTACTTCATGGATTAGATCATTACATAAATTCTTTAAAGATAAAATAGTCAAGGAAGGTATTTCGCATATAAAGTTAAAGTAATCAGTAGTAAGTTCAAGAACCTTGTCGGAGTGGCCTGACTCAATGTGAAAAAGCAATTCATCGGTTTTTTCCCAATTTGCAATTTCAAATGTCGTTTGTCCTTCCTTGTAAAATAATATGTTATTTATGTCCGTAGCTAATCTATTATTTAATGCAGAAATTGTTTCTGTATACGCCTCATTTAACTGTAATAATGTCTTTTTTGTTTTGCTGATTCCTAGATATAGACTGTCTTTAGGAATCACATTGCTAATACTTTCGTAAAGCAGATCGCTTTTCAATGATATAAATTGTTGAAGATCTCTGACATTCTTTTCATAGTATAAAAGAAAGAAATATATATTATCACTATGGGTATTTTGTATGTTAATAAAACCGTTAGTCCTTATGTTTTGAATTAGTACTGAATCATTTAGATAATCAACGAGACTGATAGTTGAATAAAGTGTAAACAATATAAATTGGTGACTTTCATCAAAGTTTTGAAATTTGGTAGATTTCGGCTCAAAATTTTTCGAGATACCTAAGATTATATTATTTAAAATTTGTAAGTCAGACTGGTATTTTATCTCTTCCTTTTCCGTCTCAGTTGTTTCCAACTTTTGTTGATAGGCGCGTTCCTGGTCAATCAAGTTTATGGCTTTTTGTAAGGCTGAATGGATTTCTTCACGATTGAAAGGTTTTAATAAGTAACCGACAACTTTTGCGGAGATGGCTTCTTGCATATATTCAAAATCACTGTAGCCGCTTATGACAATAATCTTTTTTTCAGGGAAATTATTTTGAAGTGTTTTTAAAAGAATTTTTCCGTCCATTTCTGGCATTCTCATATCAGTAAATATAATATCAGGATTTACTTTTTGAATTAATTCCAAGGCATCGATGCCATTGTCCGCCTCACCAACAAATTTAGCTTCCTCTGAAAACGCTTTTAATTTTTTTAACATTCCTCTCCTAATTAGAGGTTCATCGTCTATGATGATATAGGTGTACATGGAATCAACCCCTTTGTTTATCAATCACAATCAGTCTATTATAACTACCTAAAAATAATATACTCTAAAGACAAAATAAAGTACACTGCCAAAAACGTTATAATTTTATTAGGAACATTAACAAATTAGGAAAGAGCTATGTCTAGTTTCAAAAAGATGGAGGGTGGTACAACGATGTTGTCTACAGAAGGCCTTTTATATCGTATCTGTATTTGGATTTATCACGTCACACTTTTAAACTTTCTATTTCTAATTACCTGTATACCAATAATTACAATATTTCCTTCTTTAGCGGCTGCTTTTGCGGTTTCGAGACAATGGATAAAAAAGAATGATCCACCTATCATTTCAACTTACTTTATATTATTTAAAGAAAATTTTAGACAAAGTATGATAGTGGGTATCTTTATCATGATATTTGGTTTATTACTTTATGCCGATTTTCATATTATCATTCAACTGCACTCGACCGTAAAATTAGCTTTATATTTGTTTTTTTGTTTCATGATGGTTTTCTACGTAGCTATCATTTTACACGTGTTTCCGTTAATGGTTAATGGCTTTTATTCAAGTAAACAGTTACTGGTGAATGCTCTTAAATTTAGCTTTTATAAATTCCACTTAACTCTATTAAATATGATTTGTATTTATATGTTATTTTTTATTGCCTATAAGTTTCCTGTAATATTCGTCTTCTTTTTTTCTAGCATTTGTATATTCCTTACTTATTGGCATATAAATAAGAAATTTGTCATTTTGGAAGCTTTGCAGAAAAATTGATGTCCATAAAATAGATTCATTCTTACAATGGGAGGTAGTATAGCATGCTAAAACTGAAAACGCTGACATGTGAATACAGAGATTTATTATTGGGGACGGATCTTTCTCATCCGAGGTTTTCCTGGAAACTAATTTCTGATAAAAATCATACGATGCAGGAATTCTACCAAATTCAAGTCTCTTTAATGGAGAATAGATTTGAGTACCCAATTTGGGATACAGGAAAATATAAATCAGAGGAATCTATTCATATCCCTTATACGGGACCTGATTTAAATCCCAAAACTCGTTATTATTATCGTGTTCGTGTTTGGGATAATTATGGATGTGAGTCAGAATGGAGCAACATGCACTGGTTCGAAACCGGGTTAATGTCATCAGATAATTGGCAAGCAAAATGGATTTCTCCCGACCCTAATTTCTTTGAACTAGACTCAAAACCTATAACAGTATTCCGAAAACCATTTCAGATTGAAAAAAAGGTCCTGTCCGCTCGAATTTATGCAACAGCTGCCGGGCTATATGATCTTTACCTGAACAATGAAAAGATTGGAGATGATCTCTTCGCACCTGGTTGGAGCAGCTATAAACATCGTCACCAATACCAGACTTATGATATTACTGACAAGTTGTCCCTTGGTGAATTTGTTATCGGTGCCATGGTCGCAGATGGTTGGTACAAAGGAGAATTAACCTGGCTTTCAAAAAGAAATATCTATGGTAAGGAACGAGCGCTTCTTTTGCAATTACACATTGTATTTGAGGATGGAACAGAAGAGGTGGTAGTAACGGATGCAACATGGAAAGCATCGACTGGTCCGATTCTGTTATCAGAGTTTTATACGGGTGAAACGTATGATGCACGATTAGAGATAAGGGATTTTCTAAATGAGGATTATTCAGTATGGAAAAAGGCAACTATTTGTGATCTTCCATTTAACCAACTTGTTGCCCAAGAAAACTGGCCAACAAAAGTAACGGAAATCATTACTCCTACTGCGGTTATTAAAACTCCTAACGGCGAAACCGTCCTCGATATGGGGCAAAATATGGTCGGAAGAGTTCGGATGACTGTTAACATACCGACAGGCGAAAAGCTTGTTTTATACCATGCTGAAGTATTGGATAAAGAAGGAAATTTCTATACAGGTAATTTACGTAAGGCTAAGCAAAAGGTTGAATACATTTCCAACGGTAGTGGTCCAGTTTCATATGCAGCCCATTTTACCTTTCAAGGCTTTCGTTATGTCAAAGTAGAAGGTATTGATACCTTATCTGAGCAAGAATTGTTAAACTCCTTTGTTGGAGAGGTTATTCATACTGATATGCCACGAACAGGGTATTTTGAGAGCTCAAATGAACTAGTCAATAAATTGTATAACAACATTCTCTGGGGGCAAAGAGGAAACTTTGTCGACGTCCCAACCGATTGTCCGCAACGTGATGAGCGTCTCGGATGGACGGGAGATGCACAAATTTTTATCCGAACGGCAGCTTACAACTATCAAGTAGCCCCTTTTTTTACCAAATGGGTTAGAGATCTAAAAAGCGATCAAACGGCAAATGGAACTGTTCCATTTGTAATCCCTGACGTTTTAGAAGACTACATTTCCGGTATGTGGGGGGATTATAATTTTACTTCTTCAGCATGGGGAGATGCTGTAACCATTTGCCCTTGGACTTTATATCGCACGTTTGGCGATAAAAGATTACTAGAGGAACAATATGAAAGTATGAAAGCTTGGGTTGACTATATTCGAGCCCAGGGAGCCAATCCATATCTTTGGAATACAGGATTTCATTTCGGTGACTGGCTGGCGCTTGATGCGGAAGTAGATTCTTATTTTGGAGCTACACCTGAACAATTAGTAGCAACCGCCTACTACGCTTATTCCACTCGAATCGTAAGAGATGCTGCACAAGTCTTACATATAGCGGAAGATGTTAGAAAATATGATCAGCTTTTAGGTGGAATTATTCAGGAATTTCAAAGAACTTTTATTTCAACAGAAGGAAAAATGAAAGCGAATACCCAAACAGCACATATCCTCCCATTGGTATTTAATCTAATAGATGGGAAGGTTCGTGAACAAGTAGCTGCAGACTTAAATCAATTGATAAAAGATAACAACTATCATTTATCAACAGGCTTTGTTGGAACACCTTATTTGTGTATTGCTTTATCAGAAAATGGCTACCATGAAACCGCTCTTCGTTTACTCTTACAGGAAAGCTATCCTTCTTGGTTATTTTCTGTTTTACAAGGTGCCACTACGATTTGGGAACATTGGGATGGTATCAAACAAGATGGGTCTTTCTGGAGTGACGATATGAATTCCTTTAATCATTACGCTTATGGGGCAATAGGGGAATGGCTGTACCGATATGTAGCTGGGATTGATCTTAAAGAAGCTGGCTATAGAAAAATAAAAATCCAGCCACATATTTCTGATTATGGTCTGTCTTCGGTAAAATCTTCATTGGAATCTCCTTATGGAACGATTCTTTGCTCCTGGGAAAGGAAAGAAGAAATCACCAATATAAATGTGGAGATACCTGTAAACTCAAAAGCCGAGATTTTGTTAAAGGATATTAGTAAAGATAAGATAACAGTTCAAACTCTCACTCCGGATGAAGAGAATATTTTGGTTTCAGACACACTAGATGGTTTAGTTTATTTAGTAGGATCTGGTTGTTACACCTTCCAGCTCAAAATGGGAGATTTGCCCTCACAGTTGCAAAGTGCAACAAAATGATAGTCTGAAACTCTTTAAGAATAGGGGATATCGGTATGAGTATTCAAAAACTAAAAAACCAAGTGATAATGAGAAACGAAAAATTTATTGAAACTGCAGAACAGTTGAAGCCACAATTACATGAAACAATTGTGAAACCTTCTTCGATTGTACAAATAAAAGCAGCTTCAGAAGTTATTCATGGCTGTAAGTCTGAGGTTATTGCTCCGGCTTCCTCTCTGACAGACAGTGAGTATGGAAAAAAAGATTCCGTTGTTTTAGATTTTGGCGATCATCAGGTTGGCTATTTAACTATTAAAATTCGTCCCGCTGGCAGCCCGCCGGATGCACCGCTCAAATTAAAATTGACAATTGGCGAAATGCCAGTTGAAATGGCCGAGCCATTTGAGAATTATAACGGATGGCTCAGCAGTTCATGGCTTCAGGAAGAAACAATTTTTGTGGATGTATTGCCTGCTATTATATCACTGCCGCGTCGGTACAGCTTTAGATATGTAAAGTTTGAAGTTTTGGACACATCACCAAAGTATAAAGTGGTGTTTGAAAGTATTGAATGTAAATCTGTAACATCAGCAAATTTAATTGAAGTCGAAAAGATTTCACACGAGGATAATGAACTTCAAAGAATGGATGAGATTAGCCTAAAGACACTTGCAGATTGCATGCAGGATGTGTTTGAAGACGGACCGAAACGTGACCGACGACTTTGGCTCGGTGATTTACGACTACAGGCTCTGGCAAACTACCAAACTTTTGGAAACAATGAGCTTGTGAAACGGTGTCTTTATCTCTTTGCAGGTGTCCCTGATGATAATGGCAGGGTTCCGGCTAATGTCTTTGTTGCTCCACAGTTGATTGCAGATGATACTTATCTATTTGATTATTCATTGTTCTTTGTTTCCACATTACATGATTATTATTTTGCGACAAGTGATGTCGAGACTTTAAAAGAGCTTTGGCCGACTGCCTATTGTCAGGTCGAGCTTGCACTTGAAAGACTTGATGAAAATCATATCTTAATGGATACTCCCGATTGGTGGTCGTTTATTGATTGGCAAGAAGGATTAAACAAACAAGCTCCGTCTCAAGCAGTATTAATTTATACCATTAAACAGGCAATCCGTTTGGCAGAAGAACTAAAACTACCTGAAAAGGATTGTTTTGAAAAACAATTGGAAGTAATAGTAGAAGCAACGAGAACCCATTTGTGGGATCAAGAACAACAGTTTTTTATCAGTGGCTCTGATCACCAAGTTTCTTGGGCAAGTCAGATTTGGATGGTGATGGCTGGAGTATTGACGAAGGAAGAAAATACTAAGCTCATGAATCGTCTTTTTGCTGAAAATCCAGTGGTTGGTATTGCCACACCTTACATGTATCATCATTTAATAGAAGCATTAATTGTTTCTGGAGAAAAAGAGCAGGCCATCACTGAAATGAAAATCTATTGGGGTGGAATGATAAAGGATGGAGCTGACACCTTCTGGGAATTATATGATCCTAAAAATAAAGATTTTTCTCCATACGGAAGTCATTTAATTAATAGCTATTGCCATGCTTGGAGCTGCACACCCACATATTTAATTCGCAAGTATAACTTGTAAGAGAATAAAAGGGCAATCACGAATGTAATGGTTGTCCTTTTATTATCCTTTTTATCCCCCAAAAAAAGCATACATTAATCAGAAAAATCTGACACTATCAGACTGCCAAGTTGTGCTTTATGATATTAATATAGGTAACCGGTCCCTATTTTTGTGTAAAATGGAAACGCTTTAAATTTTTGGGGGAGGAAGTGTGAATTAGATGAAAAAATCCCAGCTCACTAAGATGGGAAAAAGAACTCTATCTATAATCCTTACTACGACACTTGCAGCAGGTTTAGTTGGTTTTCATGCACCATTGAAAAAAGCTGAAGAAATCCCTGTATTTAAAAAACAAGTTGGCGGGGTTTTTGATGGGATGCCGTTGTTCGACGGAGTTCCAGCACATCTAAATGAATATGTGGATGCTTATTTTGATTACACGGGTCTTGAAGGACCTGCTGTATATGCTACAGGTTCAAGGAACCATTACACACTTCAGCGTGGAGCAAATGCCGGGAAAGTGATTCCTGGCGCTTTATCTGCAGCTGACAATGTTCAGGGGATTTCTACTGATTTCCCGGCTTTAACCGGTATGGGGCAAACCTGGAACAAAGAATTGCTTTCTGATATTGGAAAAGTGATGGGAAGCGAAAAAATCAGTACGTTAAAAGTAAAGCAAGGAGAATCAAACATACATGGTGGTGCAAATGCTTCCGCCACGGTTGCCTTCACAGTTGTCAGCGACATGCGGATCAATCCGCTAAGTGGAAGATTTGATGAAGGTTTTTCAGAAGATCCAAATATGGCTGCTACAATGGTTGATAACATGGCAGCAGGACTTAGCGGTACAGATCAAGCGAAAAGCGATGATGGATTCTGGATGCGTGCAGTGGTAGGAACAAAGCATTTTTCCGTTTATAACGCACAGTGGTTCCGCCAATCCAGCAGTAATAGTGCGAGTGCGCGTTCTATCTTCGAATATCAGACTAAGAGCCCTTTGAAGGCGCTTAGTTCTGGGTCGGTTGGCGGGGTCATGACTTCGTTCGGCCGTACCAACGGAATTCCAAACATTCTTTCTCCTTATCAACGTCACGCGAATAATTTCTCTAAATATGGAGTCTACAGTTCTCCAGATTTTAATGCTGACCAACTGGTGTTCCAAGGTGCGGAAGGGAATGGATACGATACTCAGTATGCCACTGACAGAACGAATGCCACTATTTTAATGGTTTTAGCCAAGGCAAACGCTGGACGTCCAGGTCCAAATGAGCAAAATGCAAAAGATGATGTTGCTGCATTAGTGAATGCCGTTGAACAAGGTAAATACGGTCTAACAAAAGAGGATTTAATTGAAGCAGCACGCCCTCATGTAAACCAAATGGTCCGCGTTGGTATTTTTAATGAAGTGGACGCAAACGGAATTCCTAAGAATTACCCATTTGCCCAAGAGGCTAAGGATGTAAGAGCGGAGCCTGCAACATACAATACTGCTGAGAATCAGCAAGTTGCCTTGCGTGCAGCAGAGGAAAGTATTGTATTGTTAAAAAATGATGGAACACTGCCGCTTACCAAAAATAAGAAGTCTGCAGTTTCGGGAGTTTATGCAGATTCAAGATTTAAAACAACTTACTCAGTTGGAACGACACCAAATATCGAGAACTCAGGGATCTCTCCTTTGCTAGCTATTATTAGAGCAAACGGGGCAAATAACGTGTCCTACTCGTCTGGTGCAAAAGTTGTCGCGTTGAAATCCAAACTAAACGGTCAAATGGTATCCGCTGATGTAAATGCTACGGATGTAACAAAAGGATCTCAACTAATAACAACATCTGATTCCTTTGATTCAAATAATCGTGCCCAATTATTTGAGGTATTTGATTGGGGCCAAAAGGGTTATAGCATACGTTCCCAAAAGAATGGTCTTTGGGTTACTTCTCCGACTACAGCTAATGCAGCTGTTGGAAATACAAATAATACTGCCTTAAACCTAACAAATAATGATTGGGATCTTGCCCAAATGCTCGGTAGTACAAGTACAATCCCGCCTACAATTCGTGTGGAGGATAATTCAGATCACACTGTATCATTAATTGCTAATGGTTACAGGACAGGGTTTACAGGAGATTTCTCGAATTGGTATTATGCAAACGGACGCTTTATTACGACCAGTTCAGATGGAAAACTGAAAACCTCGTCATCAACACTGGAAAACAAAACAAAAGCTGCCAGTCGAAATGATGATGTGAAATTTGAACAAACCGTTGTTAAGGAAGTTGGCTCAGATGCTGTCAAACGAGCAGATACAGACGACTACGCTGTTGTCTTTGTCGGAGCTATCCCGCGTCATAGTGCAGGAGAAGGTACCGATCGCTCTGATTTAAATATGGGTGAAGCTGACTACCAATTAGTTGATAAAGTGTCATCCGCATTTGCTGCAAAGGGTAAAAAGACAGTTGTTGTCGTTAAATCCAGCTTCCCTGTAGGGATGGAAAAGATTCAAAACAATCCAAACGTGTCTGCGATTGTATACCAGCCATATGGGGGACAGTACGATTCATATGCATTGGCTAAGGTTTTGTATGGTGACTATGCACCGACAGGTCGTTTAGCTTCTACATGGTATGCAGATATGTCGGCATTCCCTAAAATTGATAAGTACTCCATTCCTGAAGGGAATACGAGCATTAAGTTGGATGATATTGATCCACGTTATTCATTAGATATGACCAATGCTGACCCAGAGGAATCGAAGCTAACCTACATGTATACAAATGCAAAAGTAACCTATCCATTTGGCTACGGCTTGTCATACAGCAAATTCTCGTATAGCGATTTCAATGTACCAGCAACTGCTAACGGGAATTCACCTTTCAAAGTAACCGTAAAGGTGAAAAATGAAGGGAAGGTTAATACCTCAGAAGTGGTGCAGTTATATGTCAAAAACAAAAAATCAGCATATGGCAGTCATGCTCCACAAAAACAATTGGCAGGATTCGATAAAGTTTCCTTAGCTGCTGGTGAGACAAAGACAGTTACCCTTACGGTTAATCCAAAAGATTTCTCTATCTGGGATGTAAATAAGGGTGATTTCATTGTTGAGGATGGAAACTATGAATTGACGATTGGAAGCTCATCACAAGATATCCGTGCCAAGAAAGAGATAGATATTTCAGGTGATTCACTTGCAGCGCTCCCTGCAAATAAGCCATTTAATGTTTTCGACCATGCATTTTCCGCTAATGAGGTTGTTTATAATGAAGTATCTAAAGCCCGAACAGCTGAAGACTTAAAAGAGAAGAAAGTTGTTGGTGGTTATTATGCAGTGCATTCAAAACAAAACGGTTCATGGGTTGCCTTGCCGAAGTTGGTATTGACTGCCTCGCAGAAAGTGACCGCTTCCGTTGCTTCTGATGCAGTTGGCGGAACAATAACATTGCATGCTGATTCTTTAGATAGTGCTCCTTTTGCTACCATTAATGTACCTACTACTAGTAAGAATACGTACACTATCCAAAATGCAGGAGTAACTGTAAATGAGCTAGGGTACAAGGATGTCACAGTAGATTTAGGAAATAATGCGCCAAAAGGACAGCATACGATCTATGTTCAATTCCATGCACCAGATCTTCGAATTGACAGTCTATCCTTCAAGGTAAAATAAATTAGCCTGATGTGATGAACGAACGGAAAGAGTACATTAAAATGAATGTGTACCACAGCCCTAAGTAAAAGACAAAGGCTGTGGTATTTTAAATTTTCATATTTTAATAAAAATCATTAATTTTTAAATACATATATATAGAAATCCATTTTATTTAGATTTATGATGACAATAAAAAGCAAAAAAGTTAAGTTGTGAAGGAAATAATTTTTACTAAGGTGGACAATCATGAAAAGAGTATTCAGAAGAGTTAGAAATTATTTTCATAGTGATAAAATTAGATATAAATACTTTTTGATTATGCTCTGCCTTTCAATATTGCCCCTTTTATTATTAGGGTTTATTTCCTTTAATATTGCCAAAAATACATTAGTTCAAAATCAAGTAGAAACTACCAGTAATAATCTTCGCACCTCTAGTGAAGTGACGGACCTTTTGTTTCGAAATATTATTAATATGGAACGTGTTATTTCATGGAGCAATAGTGTCAGAGAAGAGTTAATTGACAGCGCAGCCTTTTCGGAAGTTGGTAAAAATGTATTGGACGAGAACACAACCAAACGAATGCAAGATTTAATATCTAGTTATTTTATTGATACGGAAGATATTGATTCGGTTTGTCTATTTGATGTTCATTTTCGCCCTGTATGTTACGGTAATCATAATAGTATAGGCAGTATTGAATTTAATAATAGGTACATGGAAATATCCAAATCAGCTTGGTATAAAAAGAGTGTTAATGCACAAGGAAGGCCCATTTTCTTTAGTTATAATGTTCTAGAAGGGGATAATACCACTTTTTCTTCAGTAAAACAATTACGGGATCCACAAAATGTTTTTAACCCAAAACAAATAGGTATATTAGTTGTTAATATAAAAAAATCAATGTTTTCTAGAGTTTTAAATGATGACAGTAATAGTGTAATGGCCGTTATCGATTCTTCCAATCATGCGGTAAATACTGTATTTATTAATTCTTCAACACTAGATAAAGAGTTGCCGCAGGGTAAGAATACCTTATCGATTTTTCAAAACTTAGAACAAAAAGGTTATTTAATTAGCAGTTATACCAATAACACAACAGGATGGACATTCGCTAATATTACAAAAGAAAAGGTCCTACTAAAACAGTCTAATAAAATTGGCATTATCACAGCTAGTATTTCTGCTATTATTGCGATCATAGCCTTATTAATCTCTTATTTTTTATCTGGAAAAGTTGCGCAGCCATGGGTCCAATTAAAAAAGATGACATTGGATTGGGCCAAAGGATTGTGGGGTTCAGGCCAAGACAATGAATCTGTCACCATTGGGGTAATCGGCGAAACATTCCAAAGAATCACTGTTGAAAATAAAGAACTAAACGAGAGGCTTATTCATTCGCAGTTAAAAGAGCGGGAGGCCGAACTTCGTGCGTTGCAAGCCCAGATAAAACCGCACTTTTTATATAATACGCTGGACTCCATTTATTGGATGGCCATCTTGGAAAACAATAAGGATATTGCGGAGATTGCCATTGCCCTATCACAAAGTTTCAAGCTAAGTTTAAATAATGGAGAAGATTTAATTCCTATTTCAAAGGAATTAGAGCATATTCACCATTATATGACCATTCAAAACCTTCGTTATCAAAACCGGTTTCTTTATATGGAGGATGTTGACTCATCCTTAATGGAAAAACCAATTCTTAAGCTGTTGCTGCAACCCTTTATCGAAAATGCAATCTATCATGGTCTTGAGACAAAAGTTGGAGAAGGGACCATTAAGTTAATAGGAAGAATCTCTGAGGGGTGGATCACCTTTACCATCAGGGATGATGGGGTGGGAATCGATGACATTCAGAAAACGGAAAGCGGCTATGGAATAAAAAATGTACGCGAGAGGCTTAAATTATTTTACGGTGAGGACAGTACCTTGTTTATTTCAAGTAAAGTAAATGAAGGAACCTGTATAGAGATTAGTTTCCGTGATAGCAAAGGGGGAGTAATGGGTGCTAAAAGCCGTGTTATTTGATGATGAATACATTGTTCTTCACGGGTTGCAAAAGATGATAGACTGGTCAAAATACGGAATTGAGCTGGTAGGTACAGCAAGTAATGGATTGGCAGCAATTGATTTAGTTGAAACATATTCCCCAGATATCGTTTTTACTGATATCCGAATGCCTGGAATGAATGGCTTGGAGGTTGTGGAAAAGATTTTAGAAGCTGCACCTGAGATAGTTTGTGTTGTTTTTAGTGGATTCAATGAATTTGAATATGTAAAAAAAGCTATAAAGTTAGGTGTTTCGGATTATCTGGAGAAGCCCATTACCATTCCCATGATAGAGGATACGATCCAAAGAATACTTGAAAAATTACATCATCAAAAAACAGTCCTTTCGTTAGAGGAGAAATGGGAAGACAGTAGAATCGAGCTTGTCCAAAAAGCAACCTTGGATTTACTTCTTCAGGGTGATGAGGTATTGCCGAAATGGAGGAAGAGTTTTGAGGAAGAAGTTAAGGACATTGTGGCGGTTACTGTCTTGGCTCTTTCCGAAAAAGGCCCTGACTTACCGAGCCACCCTTCTTACTTTTCTGTATATATTCGCAATGGTGCAGAGCACCTGCTTGTTATTTTTCATCTGGAAGCAGATTCAACAGAACTGTTGAATCAATTAATATATTGGCCGAATGAACATGGAATAACCATTGGTTCCGGACGAACCTATCCTGATCTTACTGAAGCACCCAAAAGCTACAAAGAAGCATTACAAGCATTACGATATGGACAGTTTATGGAACATGGAGAATGGACACGTTTTGAGGAAATAGGAGAAAATCCCAATATCCCTAGTGATTTATCGGAACTGGAAGAAGCGATCATTTTCTTTTTGCGAACGGGTAACAAGCCAGGACTTTACCAGCAGCTTGAGGAGTTTATAAGCAAAATTCAATTACAGCGATTAAATCCAGACGTGATCGAGCGTGAAATATTAAAACTTATTTACCTCGGATTGGAAGTGGCAAAAGAAACAGGAGAAGATATCTCCCATTTAAGTCAGGGAAATTACTTGCCGCACGTAGACATTAGATTATTGAATACTAAAGAGCAAATGTTTAGTTGGCTAAAGCAGCAAATGGAAATGATCATGGATTGGTTCCTGCTAATTCGAAAGGATAAGAAGCATGATGCCGTAGAAAAAGCATGTACATATATTGAAAAGAATTTTTCTAAAGATTTGACGTTGCAGGATGTTGCGGAGAATGTGGGGATGAATCCAACCTATTTTAGTCTTTTATTTAAGGAAGAAATGAAGCAATCTTATATTAAATATTTGACTAAGCTGCGAATGGAGCGGGCCAAAGAACTTCTAAGGGAAGGGAAAAAGGTAGCGGAAGTTAGTGAAAAAGTAGGTTATCATACTTATCGACACTTCTCCGAATTATTCAAAAAACATGCCGGAGTTAATCCAGGGCAATATCGAGATTCTTTTTAATACTTTTACAGATGAGAGAAAGAGCGGAAATGAGTATGTTGAAAAATAGGAAAATATCTTCAATCATGGTAGGAATACTTCTTCTATTTTCGTTATTGATAGCAGGTTGCAGCACTAACGATGAAAATGGTTCAACACATTCCAACACAAAGGAAGTTACCTTAAGCCTTTTAATTGATAATCAAGCAGATCAAACGGGAATTCGAGCAGTTGCTGCCAAAATTGAAAAGAAATATCATATAAAAACAGATATTGAAACACGTCCAAGCGGAGTGGAAGGTCATCAGGTCATGAAAACCAGATTGGCTACCGGTGATATGGCAGATTTGGTTATTTATAATTCTGGATCTCTTTTGCAATCACTTAATCCGGAGGAATATTTTGTTGATTTGAAAGATGAGTCGTTTATGCGAAAAATAGTACCATCCTTTAAGGATTCAGTTACCGTTAACGGCAAGGTATTCGGGCTTCCAATCGGCAGTGCGATTGCAGGCGGATGGCTCTATAACAAAAAGGTTTATCAAAAGTTAGGCTTAACTGTGCCAAAAACATGGGATGAATTAATCACCAATAGTGAAAAGATTAAAGCCGCTGGTAAAACGGCAGTTATTGGTACTTATAAGGATGATTGGACTTCGCAGTTAATTGTTGTTGCCGATAACCATAATGTTATTTCTGCCGATCCTACCTTTGCAGAAGACTTTTCAGTGAATAAAGCTAAATTTTCTACTACACCTGCAGCATTAAGAAGCTTTGAAAAATTATCGGAGGTGTACCAAAGGGGTTTCTTAAACAAGGACTTTCAAATTGCTACCTTAAATGAGGGCTTGAAAATGCTAATAGATGGGACCGGGGTGCAATATCCAATGTTATCGTCTATGTTAATGGGAATTGCAAAGAAGTACCCAGATAATATGAATGATATCGGATTCTTTCCTCAGCCTGGAGATAGCCCTAAAGAAAAGGGAGTAACGGTCTTTATGCCCGCTGCACTTTATGTAAACAAGAATACGCAGCATTTAGAAGCGGCAAAAAAGTGGTTATCTTTTATTGTATCTGCTGAAGGGGTGAAAACGTTATATGGTGATAAGAGCCCTGTAGGACCGTTTGCCATAAAAGGGTTAATTGATCCCAAAAATGTTATCCCTGCTGTAAAGGATATGTTACCCTATTTTGAAACTGGAAAAACCACGCCGGCCCTGGAATACCTGAGTCCTTTAAAGGGACCTAACTTACCGCAAATTACCATACAAGTAGGCAGTGGAATGATCCCCGCAAAAGCCGGTGCGGAATTATATGATAAAGATGTTGAAAAACAAGCAAAGCAGCTAGGACTTAAAGGCTGGTAGCTATAACTTGAGAAAAAAGTCTTTCCTTCAATACAAAATTGAAAGAAAGATTTTTTTTTATCTAAAAAAAACGGACGTATTTCCAAAAAAAGCACCACTTAAAATATGGTATGAAAGCGCTTAAAATGAAATTAATCACCCAGTATAAATGCCAGAGATATGTATTAGTTAGAACTACATTAAAAAGGGGGAAAAGAGATGATCAGGAATAAAAAGAAAAAGATCGCCTCAATATTGTTAAGTAGTGCACTAATGGCGGGAATATTAGCAGGATGCAGCAGCAAGGAAGAAGCCACTTCAGGTGGTGGCGGCAGTAAAAGTCAAGAAAAGGAAAAACTAACCTTCCTAATTGATAATCAGACACAATTAGATGGTATCAATGCGATTATCGCTGCATTTGAAAAGAAGAATAATATAAAAGTAGAAATTGAGACTCGTCCTGGCGGCTCAGAGGGTGATAATATCATCAAAACTCGCTTAGCAACCGGTGATATGACGGATCTACTATGGAATAACTCAGGTTCACAGTTACAAGCACTAAACCCTGAACAAAATTTTGTTGACCTAAGTAAAGAACCTTTCATGGAAAATATCATGGACGATTACAAACAAGCCGTTTCTGCAAATGGAAAGGTGTTTGGAATTCCGGGGACACCAACCAATGCCGGAGGCTGGTTATATAACAAAAAGGTTTATGCAGAACTTGGTCTTTCCGTTCCTAAAACATGGGATGAGTTAATGGCTAATAATGAAAAAATTAAACAAGCTGGCAAAACGGCTGTAATCGGAACTTATAAAGATACTTGGACATCTCAAGTCATTGTCCTTGCAGATAATTATAATGTCCTTGCTGATAATCCGAATTTCGCAGATGATTTTACAGCTAATAAAGCAAAAATTGCGACTACCCCTGCAGCACTTCGAAGCTTTGAAAAGTTAGCAGACATTTATAAAAAGGGTTATATGAATAAAGATTTCCTTGCAACTGGTTATGATGCAGGCTTAAAAATGTTAGCTGATGGGACTGGTGTACAGTATCCGATGATCACGTTCGCTTTAGCTAATATTGCAGCAACTTCCCCAGGCAAAATGCAGGATATTGGATTCTTCCCACAACCAAGTGACAGTGCTGATAAGAATGGATTAACGGTGTGGATGCCTGCGGGAATCTTTATCAATAAAAATAGTGAACATATCGATGCAGCTAAGAAATTTTTAGAATTCTATGTATCTCAAGAAGGTATTGATCTATATACATCCAAAATCAAACCAACTGGACCGGTTGCGATAAAAGGAATCACGCTTTCAGATGACGTTTACCCTGCAGTAAAGGATATGCAGCCATATTTTGAATCAGGCAAAACAGCTCCAGCTCTTGAATTCCTCAGCCCAGTTAAAGGGCCTAGCCTAGAGCAAATTACAACACAAGTGGGCAGTGGAATTAGCTCAGCTTTAGACGGGGCAAAGCTATACGACAAAGATGTTGAAAAACAAGCAAAACAACTAGGTCTTAAAGGTTGGTAAATATTTATTAATCTATTGATTTATTGGCCCTGACTAGTTTCTAGCAGGGCCAATCTATTAGAAAGAGTTAAAGGGAGGAGAGGAAGATGAATAAGTTAGCTAACAAAACGTATACGTATTACTTCCTTTTACCAGCAGGTATCGTTTATTTTGTCTTTTTCTTGTTGCCGACCATTATGTCACTTTTTTTCAGTATGACTTGGTGGACGTTAACAGATTGGAAGTTTATTGGTTTTGAAAACTTTAAGACATTCTTATCAGAACCATCTTTGAATATTGGTTTTAAGAACACTCTAGTATACGCAGTTGTAACATCAGGTTTGAAAGTCATTCTTGGTCTTTTACTAGGTGTCTTTCTTAGTTCTAAACTGAAAACTGTCGGATTTATTCGTTCGATGATCTTTTTTCCTACATTGTTAAGTACGATTGCAGTAGGTATTGCGTTTACCATGTTAATGCATCCTTCACAGGGACTAATTAATATAGTCCTTAAAGGAATCGGAATTGTTGGGCCTGACTGGTTAGGGAATACGAAAATTGCGCTTGTCTCTGTCGCTTTGGTTGATGTTTGGAAAGGGGTCGGAATGGCGACCGTTATTTTCATTGCTGGAATTATGTCTATTCCAGAAGATTACTATGAAGCACTTATGATGGATGGTGGAAATGCATGGCATAAATTTAAGAGCATCATTTTACCGCTTAGCAGACCAGCGATGAACACAGTTATCATTCTTTCCTTTATTGGAGGCCTACGTTCGTTTGATTTAATCTGGACCATGACAAAAGGAGGACCTGGTTTTAGTACTGACCTGATTGCCTCCATCATATATAAGCAATATCAGGCAGGTTTTTTCGGTCTTTCAACGGCTGGAAATGTTATTTTATTCATCCTCGTTTCTGCGTTAGCCTTCCCTCTTTATGCTTATCTCAATAGTAAAGAGGTGGACTTATAATGAGTAAAGTGGTCATGAGTGAAATCGAAACAAAACCAGTAATGTCAAGGAAAAGTAACGTGAAGATACGTAAAAAACTTTGGAAAGTTCTAGTCGAATGCTTTGCTGTTATAGCTACTTTGGGGATCTTTGGGATACCATTTTATTTTGTTATTATCAATGCCTTTAAAGATGTAAAGGAATCATCACTATTAAATATGGATTGGCCAAAGTCCTTTCATATTATGGAGAATTTCCAAGCTGTTATAAGTGCCAGGGATGGAATGATACTGCGTGCCTTTTATAATAGCGTAATGATTACAGGATTATCGATTATTCTTCTCATCGTACTGGGTGCTGCTGCTGGCTATGTTTTACAGCGTAAAGTATCAAAAGTAACCCCATTTATTAATTTTTTAATTCTTGCGGGGTTGATCATTCCTCCAGCAGTAGTCCCAACAATCTGGGTGCTTCAAGAAATTGGGCTATTTAAAACCATGCCGGGTATTGTCCTTGTTGAGGTAGCATTAAACTTACCATTTACAATTATATTGTATCGGGGCTTTATGGTTACGATTCCTAGATCCCTTGATGAGGCAGCCTTAATAGATGGATGTGGAAGGTTCCGATTATTCCTTAATATTATATTCCCATTGCTGAAACCTGTATCAGCAACCGTAATTGTTTTAACAGCCGTAAGTGTCTACAATGATTTTGTGAATCCATTGTATTTCTTTCCAGGTGCAGAGAATGCCACCTTACAGCTAACACTCTATAATTTTATGAGTATGTACATCACGCAGTGGAATTTACTATTTACTAATATTTTAGTGATCTCTATTCCACCGCTAATCTTATTTATTATCTTTAACAAGAAAATTGTTGCTGGAATGACGGCAGGATCGGTTAAATAAGGAATTACAAAAAATTGAGATTTGATCACAGACCCGATTTCATCCTGTTCAAAGAATGATCGGGTCTTAACTTTGGAGGTAAATCTATGGAATGGAAAGCAAATTGGATATGGGATAATAGCGGGGAACATCCAAGAAATCATTGGACATGTTTCAGACGGATATTTAGTGTTAGCTCGGATTATGAATCTGCCATATTATCAATATCGGCTGATACTAAATATTCGGTCTATATTAATGGTCAACTAATCGGCTCTGGACCTGTCCGTGGCTGGACCTCCGAATGGTATTATGATCAATATGAATTAAGCGGTCTTAGAAAAGGAGAAAATGTGATCGCTGTGTTAGTTAATCATTATGGAATGGGCACGATGCATTATATCGAAGGGCGGGGCGGCTTATTAGCGCAAATTGATTTCTCCTATAATGGCGAGGTGGTTGGCCAGTTGTTGACAGATGAAAGATGGAAGACTGCCAATCATGCTGGATTTATTAAAGAATCTGTCAAAATGTCTAATTGTTTATCCTGGGCAGAAATTTATAATGCAAATCTATTTGATTGTGAGTGGGAACAGCTTCTCTTTGACGACTCAGGTTGGGATGATGCAGAAATAATCGGTTCTTATGGGGTAAGCCCTTGGAAGAGTCTGATTCCTCGGGATATTCCTCATTTAACCAATGAACCCATTTATCCCAAAAGTGTCTTATCTTTAAAAGAAGTGAGACCTGTTTCACAACACTTTTCAATTGATTTAAAACCGACTTTTTTTTCAGGAGAATTGGATTGTAATTCGGGGAAAATTATGCAGGGTTATGTCGTAACTGAACTACACTCTAACGATGAAGCATCAGGAGAAATGACACTCACCTTTGATGCACATGCAGGAGCCAAGTGGGAGTTTTCCCTTAACGGTGAGCAATTCAAAACGCAGAATGGAAAATATGAAAAAGTAAAACTAAGAAAAGGTAGAAATTTATTAATCATTGATGTGGGCGGGTTCTTTCACGAACCAACGATCCATCTGACCTTTAATTTTCCTGAAAATTTAAATTTAATCGCACCATTTAGTCAAAAAGAGACTAAATTCATTGGCTTTGGACCTTTTTATTCAACTACTCAACTGCAGATTGGTAAACAAGTAGAATTAAAGATTCCTGCAGAAAATGAATACTTTCAAATGAAGCAGCTATCATCTATTAGTGAATTAGCACCCTTTAAAAAATGGGCGAAAGTGATCCCAAACAACCATGTTTGTACCGATAATGTAAGCCTGCTTTCGATTTTAAAAAAAGATATAAAAACGTACCCGATAGGATTTGAGCAGCAAAATATGGTCTTGCCGAATCATAGTTTTACACGAGTAGAACCTATGGAAAAAGGTGATCCGGAGTATCTTATTGATTTCGGTAAAGAATACCTTGGCCATATCGAATTTGAAGTAGAGGCTTTACAGGGGACTATTTTTGACTTCTTTTTATTTGAAAGTATCCACAAGGATGGAAAGATCGAACATACCTTTTCATTGAATAATTCATTAAGATATGTTGCAAAGAACGGCCGGCAGGTTTATCGTTCGTTTATTCCTAGAGGTTTCAGGTATATGCTGCTTACAATCAGAAATTTAAAAACCCCTTGTAAAATTTTCAGTATGAAAGTAGATGTAACAACTTTCCCAACTGGAAATATAGGAGTGTTTAGCAGCTCGGACTATCAATTAAACCAAATTTGGGAAATTTCTAAGCATACCGTTCGGATGTGTGCACAAGACACCATCATCGATTGTCCTGCCTACGAACAGGCCCTTTGGACGGGAGATTCGTATAATATTTCCTTAATGAATTATTATACATTTGGAAACTATGACTTAGTAAAACGATGTTTAAGGTTAATTTCTAAATCAGTTTATCGCTCGCCGCTGCCAGAATCCCATGTGCCTAGTGGATGGCAGAATGTCCTAACGGCTTGGTCAATTTTATGGATGAAGGCATGCCGAGAATATTATCGATTTACGGGTGATGTTGAATTTATAAAAGAAGTTTATCCTGAACTAAAGCTTACCGTTCAACGTTTTCAAGAATTTATCAATCAAGATGGATTATTAGAAATTTCTGCTTGGAATATGTTAGATTGGGCACCGATGGATACAGCGCATAATATTGTCACGCATCAAAATGCACTCCTCGTTGATGCACTAAGGCAAACCGCTTATTTAGCGTCCATTATTGGGGAGAATGATGATGAAGTTACCTTCTTAACTTTATCAGATCAATTGAAACGAGCAATTAACAAATACTTATGGGATGAAGAAGAAAAAGTATTTATTGATAGTATTCATGAGGACGGGACACGGTCAAAAATTCATAGTGTTCAAACAAACTTAATTGCCTATCTTACAAATTGTGTGGAAGGGAACCGCAGAAATATTATTGAACAATATATAGTAAATCCGACAGAGGAGTTTGTCCAAATAAAAAGTCCCTTTGTTCTATTTTTCTATTATCAAACATTAATGGAATTAGGGAAAAATGATCTAGTACTCGATAATATTAAAAATGTATATGGTTATATGTTGGAAAATGATGCAACAACATGTTGGGAAGGCTGGGAATTAATTGAGGGAGACTTTAGCCGCAGCCATTGCCATGCCTGGTCAGCAGCACCTACCTATGTGTTTGGAGTTCTCTTCTTTGGCGTAAAACCATTGGAACCTGGTTTTACAAGAGTATCAATTGCACCAAATTTAAATGGACTTAAGTGGATAAAAGGCTCCGTTCCCATTCCACAAGGGAGAATTGATATCTATTGTAAAGATTTAGGTGATTATATTGATATGCAAATCACTCTCCCTGAAGATGTTAAAGCAGAAATATCATCCTCTAAGAATACAAGATTGCTAGTAAATGGTAAGAAAATATCATAAACAAAACAAGCGAAGATTATGATTGATTTTAAATTTGAGCATAAAACCAAAAGAAAACAGACCTTAAAGGTCTGTTTTCTTTTGGTTAATAAGATGATCTGTGACAATAATGTTAATAAAACAAAAATAAACAAAAATATTTTCTTTATTTATGTTGATTTGTGTTTGAATTGGGGTTACTATAAACACATAAAGAAGATAACTAAAGTAATCAAACATAAATCATTATTTTAAAGGGAGAGATTGTACATGAGTTTGAATGTGAGAAATTTAATATATAGAGCACCATTTATCCAGGAAATGATGGAAGCCACCTCTAATTTGTATCGGTTGGGTTGGGATGAACGTAATGGAGGAAATATTAGTTATTTACTAAATGAATTTGAGGTATTACCTTATCTGGATATAGATAGTGTAGTTAGAACAGTACCTATGAATTTTGATGCTTCAGCACTTGCAGGTAGATACTTTGCCGTTACGGGCTCTGGCAAATACTTTAAAAATGTAAAAGACGATCCATCCTCTAACCTGGGAGTTATCCGTATTGGTGAAGATGGAAAAAGCTACGAGATTCTTTGGGGCCTTGAAGATGGCGGAGTGGCAACTAGTGAACTTCCCACACATCTAATGAATCATATGAAACGGTTAGAAGCAGACAAAAACCACCGTGTGATTATGCATTGCCACGCAACTAATTTGATTGCGATGACATTTTCACATAGCTTGAAGGAAGAAGACTTTACCAAAACCCTCTGGGAAATGTGTACGGAATGTATTGTTGTTTTCCCTGATGGTGTAGGTGTCATTCCTTGGATTATTCCAGGAACAAATGAAATTGGCGAAGCAACTGCAGAAAAAATGGAACATACACGCCTTGTCATCTGGCCGCACCATGGTATCTTCGGAGCAGGAACAACAATGGATGAAACTTTTGGCCTAATTGAAACAGCTGAAAAAGCAGCCCAGGTTTATACCTTTGTATGTGCTCAAGGCGGAAAAAAACAAACGATTACGGACCAACAGCTTCAAGACCTTGCTGACGCATTCCATGTTGTACCTAGAACAGGAATCTTAAATTTATAAAATGGATTTACGATTAGGGGGCATAACGTCCCTTAATTTTAAAAATAAATATGTGAAATAGTGAACATAAAAAGGAGGAAGAATTGTGAGTGTTTATTACGTACCTAGTACAAACCTAATGGGCAGAGGATGTTTAAAGGAGTTAGCGCCGCTTGTAATAGATCTTGGATTTAAAAAGGCAATGGTTGTTACGGATAAATTTTTAAATCAAAGCGGAGTGGCTGGTAAAGTTCTAGCAGAATTAGAATCAATTAATCTTGAATATATAGTATATGATGAAGTAAAGCCAAACCCAACCATTGAAAACGTCTATACTGGTGTAGATGTGTTTAAAACAAGCGAATGTGATGTACTCATTTCCGTGGGCGGCGGTTCCCCACAAGATACAGCAAAAGCGGTCGGTCTTTACGTAACCAATGGTGGAGACATCCGAGATTATGAGGGAGTAAACAAAACAAAAAATAAATCTATCCCAATCATTGCCGTCAATACGACTGCAGGTACATCAAGCGAATTTACAATCAACTATGTGATTACCGATAAAGAACGTGAAGTTAAAATGGTTATGGTTGATAAAAACAGCCTGGTGACCATATCTGTTAATGACCCTGAATTAATGCTCGATAAGCCAGCAGCCTTAACAGCCGCAACTGGTATGGATGCTCTAACACATGCAATCGAGGCAATTGTTACTCCAGGTGCATATGCAGTAACGGATGCGACTGCTCTTGCAGCGGTTGAAATTATCTTTAATTATTTACCTCGTGCTGTTAAGAACGGTCATGATATTGAAGCCCGTGAACAGATGACGTACGTTATGTTCCTAGGCGGAATTGCTTTCAATAATGCCGGTCTTGGTTTTGTGCATGCGATGGCCCACCAGCTTGGCGGCGTTTATGATTTACCGCATGGTGTTTGTAACGCAATGCTTCTTCCTATCGTGGAAAGAGAAAATGCTAAACGAGACCCAAGGAAATTCCGTGTGATTGCAAAGGCCGCCGGGCTTGAAGTAGCTGGTAAAACGGATGTGCAATGTGCAGAAGAGGTAATTGCAGCGATCAAGGCTCTATCAAAAGAAGTTGGAATTCCAAGTAAGCTAGCAGAACTAGGTGTGGATGAAGTGGATTTAGACAAACTTGCTGTTAACTCTTTAAAAGATGCTTGTGCACCAGGAAATCCATTTCAGCCTACAAAAGATGAAGTCATTGCCATGTTTGAGGAAATACTATAGTTTAGAGGTATAATCAGAGATAAGAACTATAGTAATATATGATATAATGTTAAGAGGCCAAGCTAATTATAATGGCCTCTTCTTTCTATTTCTTATTTGTTTTATATGTGAGGTGCTGAACATAAATACGTACTTAAGGTTATTAGGTTTTTTTTTATTAGTTATTTTTGTAAGCGGTTGCGTTTTTGATTCTTCAACTACAGGAAAATATCAAATTATTTATAACGGTGATCAAAAGAAAGTGCAAAAACAAAAAATAAGTAGAAAAGAAGATTACACAATTGCCATTGTTCCGAAAGTAAGTGGGATTCCTTATTTTAATGCGGTAAAAGAGGGGGCTATTGAAGCTGGGGCGGACTTAAACCTAAATGTTCTTTTTGAAGGTCCACCTATTGCCGATTGGAAGCAACAGCGAAATATTATTGAAGATTTTATTCAAAGAGATGTTGACCTTATTGCAGTTTCAGCCAATGACCCAGAAAGATTAGGGCCTATCTTACAAAAGGCAAGAGAAAAAGGAATAAAAGTCATTACCTGGGATTCGGATACAGACCCCAAATACCGAGAACTATTCATTAATATGGTGGACCCGGAAAATCTTGGCCGGCATTTAATGGATAATTTAGCTTCCCAGATGGGGGAAAAAGGTGAGTATGCAATTTTGACAGGTTCACATGCTGCCGCTAATTTATCAGAGTGGATGAACTATATAATTGAGCAGCAAGAAGAAGTCTATCCCAAAATGACATTAGTAGAAGTAGTTGAGACGGAAGATAATCCCCAAAAATCATACTTGGATGCTGAAAAGCTATTAAAAACATATCCAGACTTGAAAGGGATATTAGGCAGTTCATCTGTAGGTCCACCTGCAGCTGCACAGGCAGTTCAGGATGTGGGAAAGGCAGGGAGGGTCACAATTACAGGACTCTCCACACCTAATTTAATGCGGACGTATTTAAAAAATGGTTCATCTCAAATGATCACATTATGGAGTCCTAAAAAGCTAGGTTATTTAACTGTTAGTTTAGCCAAAGAACTACTTAATGGTGATAAGCTTAAGGATGGTCAGCATATCGCAAAAGTCGGCAACATTAAAATTAAAGGTGACTCTGTGATTATGGGACTGCCAATTGATTTTACAAGGGAGAATATTGACCAATATGATTTTTAAGCTTATTGAAAAAATAAAATTAAGAAACTCCCGGCTATCAACGAAACTAATGATTACCTATATTTTGTTAACAGCAATTCCGATGGCGCTATTAGGTGTTCTTGCTTATTATGAATATACAAAATCAATTGAAGAAAAAGTGGGGGAATATATCCCAAAACTTTTAAAGCAAGCAAATAATAATATTGAAAACAATCTCGGTGAGTTAGAGCGACTCCCGGAATTAATCAATAGTTCAAGTGACGTTATGTCGATTCTAAGAGATAGCAGCTTTAAGAATCAATCCAAATTACATCAGGACCAATTTGTTGTAGAAAGTTTCTTAACAAGCACTTATCTTGATAATAGTTCAGAAATCTTGGGGGCGTTCCTTTTATCTAAAAATCGGTCATTTGTGAGCACGCGCTTACCTTATGAGGGATTTAATCTTGAAAATCTAACTCTACCGTATGGGGAAGAACACGCGTTAGGGGAGAAAGTGGAACTCATCCTGCCTAAACAAGCAAGTTTAGAGTTTGAAGGGAATCCCCCCTACATATTACTAATGAAACAGGTTACAGATTTTGATAACAGAAAATCGCTCGGTACCCTCTTTTTAGCCGTTAAATTATCTTTTATTAAAGATGTTTTAGCAGATTTAGAGGGAGAAAAAAATGCTGCCATGTGGGTCATGGATGATAATGGACAGGTTATTTTTCATACCGATCCCTCAAAAATTGGCTCTGTTTTCAGTGAACTAAAGGACTATCCGTTGATTAACGGAAGTTTTCAGACAGAGGCAGGTCAAGAAAAAACTCTCATTAGTGTAAATAAATCTGTTCGCCATAAATGGATTTTAGTTCATAGTATTCCATTAAGATATCTAACGATGGGTACGGATATGGTCCGAAATGTAATCGTTTTAGCTTTTTTTACTCTTGTCATTATTACGAGCCTCATATCGGTTTTTCTTGCCTGGACAGTCACCAAACCGATTAAAAAGCTGGGAAATTTAATGCAAGAGGTGAAAGAGGGCAACCTTAGTGTTTCGATTCCGATTACTTCAAAAGATGAGGTCGGTACCCTGGCACAGAGTTTTGATTCGATGCTCACAGAAATTAGGGAATTAATTCAAAAAAATTATTCGATTGAAATTCGTCAAAAAAACGCCGAACTATACGCACTGCAATCGCAAATTAACCCACATTTTATGTACAATACGCTGCAGACGATTAGTATGGCAGTAGAGGATGGTGAATCTGAAACGGTCGTTGAAATGGTCACTCTCTTAGGAAGAATGCTTCGTTATTCTTTAAGTAATAAAGAACGACTTGTACCGATTTCCCAGGAAGTCGATCATATTCAGGACTTTTTAAAAATTCAAAAATACCGTTTTGAAGAAAGAATTACTTACGGAATTCATACAGAGTTAGATTCAAGCGCCTATTTTACACCCAAATTTATTTTACAGCCTATCGTGGAGAATTCTATCAAGTATGGATTGGAGAAAAGGAAAGGGCTTAATATTCAAATTCTAGTAAGAGAAATTATAAATGATCAAGGAAAAATAGATATTTTATTTTCGCTTCGAGATAATGGTCCAGGCATTAATGAGGAAAAGTTAATAGAATTAAATCACAAATTGCAATCAGATCCCATGGGGAAACGAGAGTCCGGTTTTGGTATTTTGAATGTCCATGCCCGGGTGATGATGATGTTCGGAGACCAATATGAATTGAAAGTAAATAGTTCCATTGATAAAGGGACAGAGATTACAATAAAAATTCCAGCCATTTTTAAAAGTGAGATTTCAAACTATTTAGGGGCTCAAGAGGATGGTGATGAAAAATGACAAAAATCAAAACGGTTATTGTTGATGATGAGGGAAGAATCCGCCGGGGGATTGAACGAATGGTTCGCTCGTTAGGTGAAGAATGGGAAATCGTCGGTACATTTTCGGATGGATTAGAAGTTTATGAAGCGGTTTTAAATCATTCAATTTCATTTGACCTGCTTATTTCTGACATTAGGATGCCTGAAATGGATGGATTAA
Source organism: Neobacillus drentensis (assembly GCF_021560175.1). Classification (GTDB taxonomy): domain Bacteria; phylum Bacillota; class Bacilli; order Bacillales; family Cytobacillaceae; genus Neobacillus; species Neobacillus drentensis_A. Next base: position 1,597,095 of record NZ_CP091110.1, read on the forward strand.
CCTTAAATAAAAAACTTAAAAGTTATCTTTCATTTCTAACCATTTTTATAAGTGGCTATGATGATTTTGAATATTTGCAAACTGCTCTCCGGGATGGAGCCGTTAATTATATCCTGAAGCCGATTGACAAAGAGCAATTTCAAATACAAATGGATGAAGTGAAACAAAAGATTGAGAAGGATTATGAGGAAAAGCAGGAATGGCTTAGCATCCAAGAAAAAGCATCCCAACTGGAGTATACTAAGCAGCTTCAGCTATTAAGCGAAATGACCTGGAAGGAGGAAAAGGATATTGCTTATCTTGATTGGATACGGAAGTTTCCAAACGGTTGTTTTCAATTAATTTATATTAGTGTTGACCAGATCTTTTCGCAAACAAGAGAATTCTCACCTGAGGATTGGAAAACATGGTCGAAAGCAGTCGAAGCTATTTTAGTAGAAAAAGTTGCTGCTTTTACTCAAGTTCAAAAGATTAATAGCTGGTGGTGGCGGGGCAGTAAGTTCAGTTATTGGTTATTAATATCCCGGGAAGACAACGAGGATAATCAAGTGTTTTTATCGTTATCCAGCCGATTTGCTGAAGAGCTTAGAGTTTCCATTCACCAATGTACCCCTTTTACAGCATCTATTGCTTTAGGGGATGAATTTAATGATCTAGCTTTATTTTGTATTATGAAAAACCAACTCCTTGCCTTGCTTCAGTTTCGAATTATTCAAGGAGGGAATCAAGTCTTTCAAGCTGATTTGTTTGAGGGACTCAAGGCTCAAAAATCAAAGGGAATCTCTTCCTCTATCCTAAAGTATACAGAACAAGTGACCAACTCTTTTACTCAAGGGAGAAAGGATGCCTTACTTCAATCATTACAGGGGTTTTTTCGTGAGATAGAAACGATATCATCACCTGTTATGATCAATGAAGCGGTTCATTACCTATTAATCGGGATCGCTAATCATTGGATTGAAAACGATGGTTATAGTGAGGAACCAGACTTACTATCAGATGCCTTAACTATCACGAATCACGCAGCAAACTTTGTCCAGCTTAAAGATAATGTAAAACTATGGATTTTACATGTCATGGAGAAAATGGCTGATTTGAAAAAAGAACGGCAAAATCCTATTCAAGTTGCGAAAGAGTGGATTAGAAATAATCTGGGAGAAAATATTACAATAAAAAAAATCGCACAGCAAGTCTATATGAATCCCAACTACTTTTGTGATTATTTTAAAATCCAAACGGGAGAAACGATTTTAGATTATGTCACAACCGCCAGGCTTGAAAAAGCAAAGGAATTACTAGAAAAGACAGATTTAAAAATTTATGATATATCCTTATCTGTCGGCTATCAAGATACGAAATATTTTAGTCGTTTATTTAAACAATGGTTAGGTCAAACACCTTCACAATTCAGGGATCAGTCCATTAAATTGGCAGCAAACAAATAAAAGGTTTGTGATAGTCAAGGAGTATTATTCTCCTTGGCTTTTTTTTAAACAGATTAAAAAGTATAAATTGATTAAGATATGTCCAGCTCCAGCGCTTTCTTATTTTGTAATCCCTTTCAAATATCTGAATAATATCACCCCAAACTGAATTTTGTCTCCTACAAGTAAGCGTTTTATATAGGTATAGTTTAACTATAAAAGAAATTATGGAAAGGAAAAATAATATGATCAGAAAAGCGAGTATCATGTTTGTCCATCGTGATTGTTATGATGAATACAAGCGCCGTCATGATGAAATATGGCCAGAGATGGTAGCAGAATTAAAGGTTCATGGTGCACATAATTATTCCATTTTCCTTGATAAAGAGACTAGTAGATTATTTGCTTATCTAGAACTCGAGGATGAAGAGAAATGGCTGCAAATGTCTGAAACAACGATCTGTAAAAAATGGTGGGCTTATATGGAGCCACTAATGGAAACAAATGCCGATAATAGCCCTGTTTCTATTAATTTAGAAGAAGTCTTTTATTTAGAATAATTGCCTTCGTACTTTCAATTCGAGAATTAATGGCAAAAATGAAACCGCGTGCTTATTTGGAGTAAAAATAATTATTAGGAGGTAGTACAATGGCTAAAATTGGTGCTAAAAAAACCACTGGCTGGAAAGCCACCATATCTGTTGCGATGGCAAACTATATTGAAGCTGGTTCCATTATTGCGGCAGCAAGTAGTTTAACAATGTGGCAGGCATACCTGCATTTAGATAATATAGCAGTGGGTCTGTTAAGTGCATTAAGTGCGAATGCATTTGGGGCTGCGGTGGGAGCATTGTTTGGTGGTTATTTATGTGACAAATATGGTCGGAAATTTATTTATACCTATGACCTTCTGGCTTATATGCTTGGAGTTTTATTAATAGCCGTTTCCGTTAACTTTCCAATGCTATTAGTAGGAACCATTATAACAGGGATTGCAGTAGGTGCAGGGGTACCAGCCTCATGGACATACATTGCAGAGGAAGCGCCTGCTGATAAAAGAGCTGCACATGTGGGTACTGCACAGTTAGCATGGTCGACTGGTCCAGCGATTACCTTTTTACTAGCAGTCTTGCTTGCTCCACTAGGGTTATTAGGAAGCCGAATTATTTTTATCCACTTATTAATCATTGCATTTATTACATGGTACATCCGACAAGGCTTATCCGAATCAGCGCTCTGGAAAGAGGGTAAAGAACGAGAAGCTAAAGAAGGAATCAGCGATAATAAAGGGATCCTAAAACAATTACTCAGTTTAAGACCAAATCGCGAAGCATTATTTCTTTTAATCGGAATTTATTTATTCTGGAATTTAACAGCTGGCGCGATGGGCTATTTCATGCCATATATTTACCAAAATGTTGGTGGATTAACAGGTACACAAGCGAATTTACTTCAGGTACTTCTCTGGAGTCTAACCGTTGCAACTACTTATTTTGTATTTATGAAATTAGGAGACAAATTTAGCAGACGTGCATTGTTTGGAATAGGAGCTGTGATGGGCATTGCTGCATGGTTAATTCTAACCTTTACGGGAATGAACTGGTTTTCACTCTTTGCTTTTGTTCTACTTTGGGGAAGTGCTGCCGGTTTCGGTGCCCAAGCGTTCTACGGTTTGTGGGCTAGCGAATTATTTCCAACGAAATACCGTGCTGGTGCTCAAGGTATCATGTACTTCTTAGTAAGACTTGGCATTGCCATCTGGTCATTTATTTTACCAACAGTTATGGATAAATTAGGATTTAAAACAGCTGGTATTGTAATGCTTGTTTTCTTAGCAATTCATTGTGTCATTGGTATTCTTCTTGCTCCGAATACGAATGGAAAATCATTAAAACAAATTGAAGAAGAGAGGTTTGGAAAACCAAAAGCAATTAAAGGCAAAGCTATATAATTGAATAATGTTAACTTAACCTGGGTTCAACTTTTCGTTGGTCCAGGTTTTTAAATTTAAAGTTCCTGCATTTATTTTTCAGGTAGTTCCCCCTAATATGATATGATTTGGCTTAAATAAGAAAAATTGTATTTAGAAAAAGGTGAGTCAAATTGAACCAGGACCTTTTAGACGAGCTTCTCGAGGAAACGGATGAAGAAAAACTCATTCTCGATCAGCGCAAGAATGTAAGTAAAGAACTTTACACAAGTAAGACAAACTTTATTATAGAGAGTGAAAAATTCCTTAGTAAAGACAAAATGATCATGGTGCGAAAGCACACCCGTTTTGTGGATTTCCCTTTGCATAAGCACGACTATATTGAGATTAATTATGTCTATAATGGTGAACTGAAGCAAACGGCCGGAGGCAGACCCATTACCTTGAAAAAAGGGGAATTGTTATTACTAAATCAGCATATTGAACATGAAATTAAAGCATGTGCCAAAGAGGATATCGTTATAAACTTTATCATTCGTCCTGCCTTTTTTGATTTTATTTTTTCGTTCCTAAATTCAGGTAACATTGTGAGTGATTTTCTAATCAGCGGTCTCTATAACAACACGCAAAATGGACAATTCCTGTATTTTAAAGTGGCTGATGTTGAGCCTATCCAGGATTTGATTGGGAAAATTATTTATGAAATCATGCATCCTTCTGCTTTTTCTGAATCCACCATTAAGCTTTATATGGGTCTATTGATGATTGAGCTGATAAAGAATACGGACCTGGTGGAAAGAAAAGAAGATGCATCGATGAATCACTATTTAGTGGTCGAGTCGCTTCAATACATTGAAGAACATTACAAAAATGCCTCTTTATATGAGTTGGCTGGTAAACTAAATCAATCTCACTATGGGCTAAGTAAAACAATAAAAAAAGCAACCTCTCATACCTTCAAAGAATTTCTACAGGAAAGACGGTTAGGAAAAGCAAAAGAATTATTAGAGACTACTGATATGTCCATTTCTTCAGTTGTAGAAGAGGTCGGCTATGATAATATCAGCTATTTTTATCGTATTTTCAAAGGAAGGTATGGCCAGACACCAAAAGAATTCAGAGAACAGGCAGGAAAAGAGAAAACATAACGGGCATTAATGAAAGTTTGAATAAATGGTACACGCTTTCATTGTGGGGTATAATGAAGGGAAAGTAGAAGGGAGGATTTTAGTTGAAATACATAAGCATTGCAAATACAGATCTTCAAGCATCAAACATTATTATGGGGAATATGCGCTTGCCACAACTTTCTATTGCTGAAGCAGAGACCTTAATACGTTCTGCCATGGAAGAGGGAATTAATTTCTTTGATCACGCTGATATCTATGGGAAGGGTAAATCGGAGGAGATTTTTTCTGAAGCAATTCAAATGAATTCTTCCATTCGCGAAAAGATGATTTTACAGAGTAAATGCGGCATTCGTAATGGCTACTTTGATTTTTCAAAAGAGCATATTATTGAATCAGTGGATGGAATCTTAGAGAGGTTAAATACCGAATATCTTGATATTCTCCTCCTTCATCGTCCTGATCCATTAATGGAACCTGCTGAGGTAGCAGAAGCATTTGAAGAACTCCACACGAGCGGGAAGGTTAGATATTTTGGAGTTTCCAATCATAATCCTGCTCAGGTAGAACTATTGCAAAAGTACACTTCACATAAGTTAGTTGTGAATCAACTACAGTTGAGTATTGCCCATACACCAATAATTGATTCAGGGGTTACCCTTAACATGAAGGTGGACCAAGCGATTAACCGCGACATGAGTGTTTTGGAGTATTGCCGTTTAAACGACATTACCATCCAGGCCTGGTCGCCTTACCAGCATGGCTTCTTTGGCGGGTCTTTTTTAGGTGATTTAGAGCACTATCCGGAGCTGAACGAGGTAGTCGACAGTATCGCCGCAAAATATGGTGTGACCAATACAGCCATTGCGACGGCATGGATCACACGGCACCCGGCTAACATTCAGGTGGTGCTTGGAACAACTAAAATTGAACGCCTCAAAGACGCGTGTCAAGGCTCTGATATTCGATTAACAAGAGAAGAATGGTATCAGATATATAAAGCTGCAGGCAATATGATCCCATAAGTTATAGGAACAGAAAACGGGCTGAATCATTTCAGCCCGTTTTGAATGGAATCATCTTTTTCTAAGAAACCGATTTTTGGTGGAGTGGGGATGCTAGTTGAACTAGCTTTTTAATCTCAATGAATAAAATATGATGTTCTTCCATTTCCTTAATTTTAAATAAGTAGCCGTCATATTCTATGAAGTCATCCATTGTAGCATCAAATTTCTCTGACAAGAACCAGCCGCCAATCGTATCTAAATCTTTATTTGAGATGGAAGTGCCTAAAATATCGTTTACTGTTTCAATTAGTACTTTACCACTGACAATATAGTGCTCATTGGCTAATTTACGTACATCAGGAACCTCGTCACTATCAAATTCATCTCGAATATCACCGACAATCTCTTCGACAATATCTTCTACTGTCACCAGGCCAGATGTACCTCCAAACTCATCAATAAGGATCGCCATATGGGTCCTATCCTTTTGCATTTTTAATAATAAGTGTTGAATAGGAATGGTTTCAATAACAGAGATGACCGGTTTAATGAAATAGGATAGAGGTTTTTTCTCTGCCCAGTTCGTATCCAATTTAGTAGTTAAAATATCCTTGATATTAATTATCCCAATTATATTATCTTTATCCCCATTCATGACAGGGTAGCGTGTATATTTTTGTTCCTTAATTAACGAGAGAATGTCATCACGATGATCATCGACAGATATACTAACCATTTCTGTTCTAGGTACCATAATTTCTTTGGCAATCCGATTATTAAAATCAAATACATTCGTAACATAGGTTAATTCCGATTCATTAATTTCTCCGCTTTGATAACTTTCTGAAAGAATAATTCTCAATTCTTCCTCTGTGTGTGCTAACTCATTTTCAGACACAGGTTTTAAACCGAATAAGCCAACCAATAATCTAGACGAAGTATTTAATATCCAAATGAACGGATAAAATATTTTATAAAACCAGATCAACGGATTAGCAAAGAGAAGCGTAATGGTTTCTGATTTTTGAATGGCAAAAGATTTCGGAGCTAATTCGCCCACGACTACATTGATAAAGGTAACAAGAATAAATGCTAACACGATAGATAAGAGATGTGTTACAGCACTATTTATGTGTAGTAAGGTAAGGAGTGGATGTAACAACTTAGAAACGGTTGGCTCTCCTAGCCATCCAAGTCCCAGTGCTGTGACCGTTATTCCGAGCTGACAAGCAGATAGATATTCATCTAAATGGGTAACGACTTGTTTAGCAGCTCTGGCTCCTTTTTTTCCTTCATTTAAAAGTTGATCAATACGTGTGCCTCGTACTTTAACAATTGCAAACTCTACAGCCACAAAGAAGGCTGTAAGGGCAATAAAAATGGCGATGATGATCAGGTTAACTATTTCCAAATGTATAGCCTTAAGAGTAAGGCCTACACCTCCAGTCTAAATCTATTAAACATAAAAAATGAACATTAGTTCAATTATGACATATTGTCATCTTGTTTGTCAACAAAACATGAACAGTGGTTCATGTTTTGTGCCCAGTGTAATAGAAAACCTTTAAACGGGTTAGTCTCGTAATTTTTTAAATTCCGGGCAGATTTAAACTCACAATCCCTTATTTTTGGTAAAAATCTTATAGAAGAATATTAATTTTCAAATTTTTAATTCATCATTTGACAAAAAGGATTTAGAACAGTGAACGATGATTATTGTCGAAAACTCAAGTAGAAAATAAAATATTTCGACAAATTTCATCAGGATATGGAAGCTGGCAAAACCTTCTCATTTAAAAAGATCTTATATCTAAAGGTTTGTTTATCACGAATAGTAATGGGGGACTGGAAAAATTAGAAAAACGAAGAAAAATGTCGATAAGGAAGGGTTTACAAAATAGTATTTTCCTACAATAATCGTAGTTATATCAATATTCTATTAATAAGTTGATTACTTCTAAGGCTTACGGCGTTATTAAAAGGAATAATTGCTAGGTTACTATAATTTCTTAGGAGGTATCTTTATTATGGTTTATCAGCAAAAGCCGTGGTTAAAAATCTATGATTCAAGGATCGATGAGCATGTGTTAATTGAACACCCATCCCTCTATGATTTTTTACAAGGATCCGTTACTCAATATCATGATAAACCAGCCTTCACCTTTTACGGAAAGGTTTGGAGTTTTACTGACACCAAGGTGGTTACAGACCAATTTGCTGCAGGCCTATATAAGGAAGGCTTTCAAAAAGGTGATCGCGTAGCCATTATGCTTCCAAATTCCCCACACTATATTTTTAGCTTATTTGGGATTTTTCGACTGGGCGGAATAGCAGTTCAGTTAAATCCTATGTACGTAGAAAGAGAAATCGAACATGTTTTAACTGATTCAGGTGCACAGTATATCGTTGTTCTAGATACTCTATACAATAAAGTTAAAAAAGTCCAACCAAAAACAAGTTTGAAAAAAATGATTGTGGTCAGCCTTGGGTGCGAGAGAGTAGATCTTGCTGAGGGGGACCAATACTTCGACGAATTCCTCCATGAATATATAAACATCCCTGAAGTACATATTGAACGTGAAAATGATGTTGCATTGCTCCAATATACTGGCGGCACAACTGGCCCTTCTAAGGGAGTCATGCTTACTCATCTTAATCTACTAGCCAACTTTAATCAGGTTTGTGATTTTGCTTATAAAACCTGTAAGAAGCCGGATGACTTTAAAATGATTACGGTTCTTCCTATGTTTCATGTTTATGGACTGTCCAGTACGGCCCTTTGCGGGATACGAGAAGGGGCCAACCAGATTATATTGCCGCGGTTTGATCCTAAGGAAGTAATGGAAACAGTAAAACGTGAAAAACCTTTTCAAATGTCTGGAGTTCCAACGATGTATTTTGCTTTAAACAGCCAGCCGGGTTTGGAAGAATGTGGTTTTGATCAATTGTATTATATAAGCTGCGGAGGGGCGCCGCTGCCTGTGGAAGCAGCTAAATTATTTGAAAAGAGAACTGGGGTAAAATTGCTGGATGGGTACGGTCTTTCTGAATCGGCACCAACGGCTATTTTCAGTCCACCGTTTGTTCCTAGAAAATACGGAAGCGTTGGAATTCCTGTCCAAAGTACAATTGCTAAGATCGTTATTCAACAGGACGGAAAATATGTTGATGCACCTGTAGGAGTTGAGGGGGAACTAGTCATCAAAGGCCCTCAGGTGATGAAGGGTTATTGGAACCGTCCACAAGATACTGAGGAGACAATAAAGGAGGGCTGGTTGTATACTGGTGACATCGCCATGATGGATGAGGAAGGCTATTTTTATATTATTGACCGTAAAAAGGATATGATTATTGCGAGCGGATACAATGTATATCCTAGTGAAATTGAAGACGTCCTTTATCAGCATGAGGCTGTTGAAGAGGCCCTCGTAATTGGAGTTCCAGACACATACCGTGGTGAAACTGTAAAGGCTTATGTAAAGCTAAAAGGAGGATTTTCTGCAACGGAAGAGGAAATTAAACAATTTGGAAGGGAAAATCTCGCGCCCTACAAAGCACCAAAAGAAGTGGAAATCCGTTCGGACCTGCCGAAATCTTCCGTCGGAAAACTCCTTAGAAGAGTTTTACGGGAACAAGAACTATTAAAAGTATAAGAATACTAGAGAGAAGGGGACCTGATGAATATTCAAGAGCTTTTTAGTTTAAAAGGAAAAACAGCAATTGTAACCGGCGGCGGAAGAGGACTGGGCCAGCAAATTGCCACGGCATACGCAGAAGCAGGAGCAAATATCGTTATTTGTTCTAGAAATTTAGATGCCTGCAAACAATTTACCGAAGCACTAAAGGAAAAGGGAGTTCAAGCCTTAGCCTTCAAATGTGATGTCTCTGACCCTGGAGATATTCATCATGTCGTGGACGAGACTCTTAAGGAATTTGGACAAATTGATATTTTAGTTAATAACAGTGGGACGAGCTGGGGGGCACCGGCATTAGAAATGCCTGAAGATAAATGGGATAAGGTGATGGATATTAACCTTAAGGGTGTTTTCTTATTTTCTCAAGCTGTAGGAAAAATTATGGTCAAGCAAAAGTCCGGGAAAATTATTAATATTGCATCCATTGCTGGTGTAGGCGGGCAAGACCCATTGGTGATGGATGCGATTGGCTATTCTGCAAGTAAGGGTGCGGTTATCACCTTGACTAAGGACCTAGCGGTAAAACTTGCGCCTTATAATGTCCATGTAAATGCCATTGCCCCAGGTTTCTTTCCAACTAAAATGGCAAAGGCTATCCTTGATTATTCTGGACAGAAAATACTCGAGCGGACTCCTGCAGGACGTTTTGGTTCAGATGACGACATGAAGGGTCCGGCATTGTTTTTAGCCTCAGATGCGTCTAATTATGTATATGGTCATATTTTAGTCGTGGATGGGGGAACCACTGCAGCTGTCCAATAATTTTTCCAATAGGCAGGAATAGAAGAGGTCAAACATGAATTCTAAACAGCAAGATACCATTCAATTTTATAAACAAATCGAAGCAGAGATAAATAAAAGAATTCATGCTCGTACCAATTCCCGAGCCTTTACAAAAGCAGTTGGCAAGGCATTGGATTCACATCTTCGAGAAGTAAGGATCTATAAGCGATTAACTACCAGATGGCTAAATCGTAGGAATCTTGCCACTAAAGATGAATTTGCTGCCCTTGCAAATAGAAAGATAGAGGTAGTGGAGGAGATTGATTCTTTGGATGAATCTATTTATCAGATTATTAACCTGCAAAAGGCAAACCAACAAAAACTGACAATGGTTCGAGAATCACTGGAAGAATGGTCCACTTTTTTAAATAGTGATGTAACCGATCAACGCAGCCATCCTGTTAAAACATTAGAAAATGAACTACAGGAATTAAAGAAACTATTTGAAATGGATATTTATTAAGGAGGAAATATATTATGAGCGAAACTAATCAAAAAGTACTGGAAAATCAAGGAACAGAGGAATTAGAAAAGGAGCTTTCGAGTCTTGACTTATTATGGAAACTTGGTTTTGATGAATTAGACGAATGGGCTGAAAAGTTTAATAAACAAGATGAGCGTTTCTTAGAGGCAGTAAGGAACTACGTTGAAAAGGCTAAGAAAAATCAGGAAAATGTAATAACTGTTGCGGCCCAATTTGGTTTGGAGTTAAAGGAATGGGAACAGTCAACACGTGAAGAACTCTTAATGACTACTACAACGCTGCAAAGTTTCTTCCCTGTTAAATCTTATGAGGAAATCAATCAAGTAGTGGAAGATATTCAGAACAAATCAGCTCAACTATTAATTACCCCTGTCCAAAAATTAACAACTGGCCAGATTCAGGCACTTGATAAGCTTTTAGAAACAGTAGAACAGTATATCTCAATGAGGAAAAAGGGACGCGAAAAATATCTCGAGAGTGTAAAGAAAACAACGAATGTCCTTTATGAAAATCAAAAATTATTTGTTGACGTCTTTACGAAACAGGTTAAATCAGCCATATTACCTTTTCAAAAATATTTGAAAAAGTAAAAGAATAGACAAAAATAATTAGAGGTGAAGGTAGATGTCTGATAAAAAAAACTACGATCCATATGAATCCCTTCATAAATTTAGTTTATTGTGGGAAAAACAGATTAACGATTTTATCTTTCTATTAACCAATAATAAAGACTTTGTAAAAATGTCGCACAGAGGGACTGACTTGCATTCGCGCTATCTTGAAACATTTAAAAAGAATCAAGAAGCATTAGCGAGTGTCCTTAATTTACCAACAAAAAATGATGTTACCAATGTGGCTAACCTAACCCTTCAAGCGGAAGAAAAAATGGAAGCCTTAGAGGAGCAAATTTGGGATTTACAGGATTCTGTAAAGTCACAAAATAAAGAGATTGAGAGTGTTGTCGAAGTATCCAAAGAAATCATTAAACTCACCAAGCAATTAAAGACGGAATTAGTTAAGACGAAAAAAGAACTGGCAGATACAAAGGGCCTGCATGCCGAACTGCAGGAATTGAAATTTGAATTATTAAAACTGAATGATTTTAAACAGGAATTCGAGACGATTAAAGAGTTGATAAAAGATAAGTCTACCGAACCTGTGTTAACAGGTACAGCTTCAGGAAACTAACAGAAGGGGGAGAAAACTACATTGGCAGCAGAATCACCTTTGACAGAGTTCATGCCTGACTTGGATTATGAAAAGGAAAGGCAGCGCTGGGCTAACGTCTTTAAGATTCTAAGTGAACCCGAGCCCAAAATTGGCCATACTCCTAGGAACGAAGTGTGGAGAAAAAATAAATCAGTATTATGGCATTATCCAGCACAACAAAAAAAATATGAAATTCCCTTATTTTTCGTTTATTCCTTGTTTAATAAACCATACATTTTAGATATCGCCCCTAAAGCTAGTGTCATTGAGGGACTTACGAAAATGGGCTATGAAGTGTATTTATTAGATTGGGGTTCCCCAGGGTATGAAGACAAGCAGATGGGGATTGACACCTACATTGAGAAATATTTACGGACAGCGGTTAAGCGGGCAATTCGTCATTCAGGCGCTAAGCAAATTACGCTAATCGGCTATTGCTTAGGCGGGACAATTGCTTCCATTTATGCGTCAATTGCAGATGAGCCAATCAAGAATCTCATTGTAGCGACCGTTCCAATTGATTTTCAGCCATTTATGGGACCTGATAAGTGGGCAGAAGGGCTTAGAGACGGGGATATTAATATCGAACGCTTTATTGATACTTATGGGAATATTCCTCCTAAATTAGTGGAAGGTATGTTCCGCGCAATCGGTGCACCGATTTATTTTACTAATTATACAACGCTGCTGCATCGAGCACATGATTCCAAATATGTTGATAAGTGGCGCAGGATGAATAAATGGACACTTGATCAAGTTCCATTTGCGGGCGAAGCGTACCGTCAATTGGCAACTGACCTCTTTAAAGAGAATAAGCTCATTAACGGAGGAATGATGGTTGGCAATAAAGTTGTAGACTTAAAAAATATAAAGGCTAATCTGTTCGTCGTTTCCGGTTCACGGGATAATTTAATTCTTGAAGAGCAAAGTAAGCCGATCATGGATTTAGCCTCTAGTAAGGATAAATCCTATATCACGGTTGAAGCTGGTCATGTCAGCTTGGCTTTATCGGGTTTGTTTGCAAAAATAGTCCATCAATGGGCTTCAAGCCGTTCAAATCCGCTTTAAAAATTAGTCATAATTTCGGGTACAAGTAAATATATAAAAGGTATAGGCAAGGGGAGGAGGATGTATTTCCCCCTCCTTCAACTTGCAGTTTTGTGCTTGTTTAAAAAGCTTCTAAGTGTTTTATTAAAGCTTTCTTTCGCCTCGAGCTTAGCAATGTGCCCGGTATTTCTGAAGATCACAAATTCAGAGTGAGGAATTTGTTTATGCATCAGCAGCTGTACCCAGACAGGAATGACGGAATCATATTGTCCGCCAATGATTAAGGTTGGAACCTTAATCTTAGGAAGTAAAGTTAAATTATTTACTTCTAGGCATGCTTCCATCGATTTAAAATAATATTCTCTATTCGGGCGGTAAAATTGATTGAATTTCTCGAAATTATCTTTGTTCCATGAATAGAGGCAAATTTTTGCGGCCGTTTCTCTTAGTACATCCGGTGATTTATTTGCTGCATGTGCTTTCCGATATTTTAAAAAGAGTTTACCGAGTGTTTCAGGCGCATAGTGAAAAGTACTAACCAGCATTAAGGAACGGCACATTTCAGGGGCTTGGCGGTAGATTTCTTGGGCTACCATTCCACCCATTGACAGGCCACAGATGTGTGCGCTTTTAATCCTGAGACCGTTTAATAGGCTAATGATATCCTCGGCAAAGTGTTTTATTGAAATCTCACCAGGATTTTGATATTCACCATGACCACGTAAATCAGGTATGATTAAATCATACTGATCGGCAAATTCAAACTGGTTTGACCAGCCCTCTTTTACTTCTCCAAGGCCATGAATAAAGACTAGTGGTTCACCCTCCCCAAATCGCAAATAAGGAATTTTGGAGCCGCCAATAAAAAGTTCTCCCAATGTTGTTCCTCCTAAGTGTTTTTATAAACATATGTTGCCAATATTTGTAATGTGTAAACGTTTATAAAATTCTGACTATTTAATTATATAGGGGTAGAAGTTTATTTATTACCAATATATGTAATTTACATATATAAAGAATTCAGTAATGCAGGTGCAATTTGTTTTAAGATCGGTGAATATCAGCTAAAATGAATTATTAAGATCATAAAAATCAGCGAGGCAGGATGTATGAAGCTAATGAGGAATTACGAATGATTAAAAAGTATTTAACGTTTGAAAAGAATAATGGTATTGCACCCTATATTTGGACCATACTTGGTATCCTTCCTTTTTACTTTATATTCCAGTCTACTTCGACAATCGGGATTGTTCTAGGTGTTTTACTGACCTTAGTATTCTTTATTCTCTATCGGATTGCGTTTATTTCCAAGGGTTGGCCTGTCTATTTATGGACTTTAATTTTAATTGGCATATCAATAACAGCGTCGAGTCTCTATAGCTATGTTTATTTTGCTTTCTTTCTTGCTTATTTTATCGGAAATATTAAGGACCGGATTGCTTTTTTAACATTATATTTTATTCATCTCATAAGTACGTCAGCATCGATCAACTATAATATTGTCATGCAAGAAAAATTGTTTCTTCAGCAGCTTCCGTTTGTCATCATTATTTGGATTAGTGTGATCCTTCTACCTTTTAGTATCCATAATCGGAAAGAGCGCGGACAGCTGGAGGAAAAGCTCGAGGACGCTAATAAGCGAATTTCAGAACTTGTGAAACTGGAAGAACGAAACCGGATAGCTCGTGATCTGCATGACACACTTGGGCAAAAACTTTCTTTGATTGGCTTAAAGTCAGACTTAGCTCGGAAGTTAATTTTAAAGGACCCTGAGCAGGCACGAGATGAATTAAAGGATGTACAGCAGACTGCTAGGACTGCCTTAAGTGAAGTAAGAAAGATGGTTTCTTCTATGCGGGGGATTCGGTTAAAAGATGAGATTTTAAGGGTTAAACAAATGATAAAAGCTGCCCAAATTAATTTTGAATGTAAGGGAGAGTTTGCCCTTCAACATGTTTCGCTGCTTACCGAAAACATTTTAAGTATGTGTTTAAAAGAGGCGGTAAACAATGTGGTGAAGCATAGTGGGGCAAAGACTTGTTCTATTTCTATCGCACAATTATGGAAGGAAACGGTCATGACGATTCACGATGATGGTGTTTTTAAGGGCGATACAGATGAGCTGGCAGAGGGACATGGCTTAATCGGGATGAAGGAACGTTTGGAATTTATTAATGGCAGTTTAGAGCTCTTGACAGAGGACGGCACTACTTTAATTGTAACCGTCCCGAATGACGTAAAGCCAATGGATAAGGAGGATGGCAGATGATTAAAATCGTAATTGCTGAAGACCAGCAAATGCTGCTAGGAGCATTTGGTTCCCTGCTTAGTTTGGAGGATGATATGGAAGTGGTCGGAAAAGCTTCAAATGGTGAAGAGGCGGTATCACTTGTAAAGAAATATAAGCCTGATGTTTGTATCATGGACATTGAAATGCCTGGAAAAAGCGGACTTGAAGCTGCAGAGGAACTAAAGGGTCTCGGGTGTAAAGTCATCATTCTAACGACCTTTGCGCGGACCGGATATTTCCAGAGGGCTTTAAAGGCAGGGGTATGCGGTTATTTGTTAAAGGATAGCCCGAGTGAGGAGCTAGCAAGTTCCATCCGAAATGTGATGGCGGGACGGCGTATTTATGCACCCGAATTGATGGATGATGTATATGGGGAAGAAAATCCATTAACGGACAGGGAAAAAGAAGTGCTCGAGCTTGTGGCGGATGGGAAAAACACCAAAGAAATTGCGGAGACCCTTAGTATTAAAACAGGTACTGTCCGTAACTACATTTCGATTATCTTAGACAAACTGGAAGTTAAAAACAGGATTGAAGCTATCACTCATTCAAAAGAAAAGGGCTGGTTTAAATGAGGTGTATTCCGAGGAATACACCTTTTTTGCGGGGTTTTAGCTTCTTACTCAATGGCTGTTTGATATCTGTCTAAAAAGTTTTTGATATACTCGAATACTTCAAATGGACGTTCCTCTGGTACAGCATGTCCGGTTTCTTTTAATATGATTAGTTCGGAATTGGCTAAATCTTTATGTAGCTGCTCTCCTACCTTAAGGGGCATGGATTTATCATGATCACCCCAAATTAATAAACATGGTGTTTTGATTTGCTGAAGAACTTCAACTGGAAGATCGCCTTCCCGATCTCTTATCATTCTGGTCAGAGCTCTGAATATTTCATCCTGTAAAAAAGGCTGAAGATAGCCGTTGATCATTTCCTCATTAATGATGGAATGATTATATAAGGCATCCTGTAGATTCTTCTTCACTCCCGTACGCGCGAAGTAATATTTAACAAAACGATGAAAATAAGGTAAATAGCTAGTCAAGATTAAAGGTAATTTAAATCGCTTTAAATAGGCTGAGCTGCAAAGGAGAATCGCTTTATCCGCAATATTCGGCATCATATGAAGGATATTGAGAACAATTTGGCCCCCCATTGAATGGCCGATAAAGGTCATTTTATTAAGACCTAAGGATTCTGTTAATTGGATGACGGTTTGCGCAAGGTTTTTATAGGAATACACATACTGATTGCATTTTTCGCTTTTACCAAACGGAGGGAGATCGATAGATAAAACCTGAAAATCTTTTTTTAACAATGAAATTAAATGGCGAAAGGTAAAGGTGGAAGAAAGAAATCCATGTAATAAAACAAACGTTTTATTCGCTGTTTGATGGGGGTAAAATTCATAATAAACATTAATATTATTTACCGTCTGATAACCGGTAAAAGCTGCCTGCTCCATACATCATTCCTCCTGCTCCACATAAAATAGTTGCCTTTAATTTTCCCCACACCTTAAAAGAAATACTACTAGATACATGAAGAAATATTAGGAAAACAAATTGAAAGAATGAAAAAACAGTTGTCCACACCATATATACAAATGTCTTTTGATGGTGCCTGACACCAAAAATAAATTTTTTCGAAAAAGTGAAATAAAGTGTTTGAATTTTTAGAAAACTAAATGTATAATGAAAAAAAGCTCAAGGAGTTGATTTCCATGGAAAAGAAATTATTAAATTCACCACAACATTCGGATGAGAATCAAGATGCTGTTATTGCTGAGATGTTTCTAAACAATGCCCTGCTTGAATTTAAAAAGGAGAATATCCGAAAGGAAATCGACCAAACATTACAAAATGGGGATAAAGAATTGTTCCTTAAGTTAACAGAAGAGCTAAAGTTGATTTCTTAATTCATTACTAATGTAATCAAATATCACAAAGGGCAGCCCTATCCTTTAATTGGATAAGGGCTTCTTTCTGGTTTCTGATTAATATGGTATCGTTTTAAAATGGGTTAATGGGGATTAACTACTGAAAAAATCTTTTCCTTTGTGTTAATTTACAAAACCAATAAAAATAGAGCTGGGGGATACAATGGAAACTAATTTCAATTTGTATTTAATAAGACATGGTGAAACATATTTAAATCGATATAAGAAAATGCAAGGCTGGGCTGACAGTCCACTAACTGAAGAAGGGAAAGCTGTTGCTGCCGAAACGGGTCAGCGATTAGCCGCTGTTCCTTTCGACCGGGTATATACAAGTGATTCAGGGAGAACAGTTGAAACTGCTGAATTAATTCTTCAACAAAATAATTACCAGAATCAATTGGTGATAAATAGGAGAAAAGCCTTTCGAGAGAGTTTTTTTGGAAGTTTTGAGGGAGAATATTCAGAGGTTGTTTTTCGAAAAATTGCCGAAGAAAATAACTGTTCAAGCACGAAAGAATTGTTTCAAAACCATAATCTAGAAGATGTAATGAATTTTTTTAAAAAATCAGACCCATTTCATCATGCTGAAGATTACAAAGAACTGTGGGAACGGATTGAAAACGGCTTAAATGAGATTGTCTCTAGTAGTAAAAGTCATAATGAAAACATTTTACTCGTAACACATGGCGTTATCATAAGAAATATCATGAGTAAATTTTCTAATGAATTTGATAAGGGAATGGATATTAAAAATTCGAGTGTTTCTATATTAAAGTATACACGTAACGTATTCGAAGTTGTTTCCTTTAATCAATAGTAGATTAAACAAAATCGAAAGAGAATGAACTATGGAGAAAGTATCGTGAAAGAAAGGATCATTGAGGAATTAAAAAGAATTGAGCAGGAATTTGAAGTGAAAATATGCTATGCCGTTGAGGCAGGAAGCCGGGCATGGGGCACTTCTTCACAGCATAGTGATTATGATATTCGGTTCATCTATGTTCATAAAAAAGATTGGTATTTAACAATTGATCAAAAACGTGATGTCATTGAGGAGCCGATAAATGACCAACTTGATTTAAATGGATGGGATTTGCGGAAAGCTCTCCAGTTATTTAAAAAGTCTAATCCCTCCTTGTTGGAATGGCTTCATTCTGATATCGTTTACTATCAAGGTTTTTCACTACTTGAAAAAATGAAGAAACTAGAAAATGAAATATTCCAGCCCAAGGCATCCCTATTTCATTATTTAAATATGGCAAAAGGGAATTATCGGAATGGTCCTCAAACTGAAACGATAAGCAGTAAGCGCTATCTAACTATAATACGCCCCATCTTGTCCAGCATGTGGATAAAAAAATATAACAACTTCCCTCCAAATGAGCTTCCACAATTAATAGAGGAATTGATTAAGGAGAAAGAAGTAAAGAGGAAGATTCATAAACTGATCAAAAACAAGATAAATCATGATGACCCCTATATTAACCTTGATTTCCCTATTATTCATGACTTCATTGATAAAGAAATGAACCATCTGGAGGAATATGCCAGAAAATTGGTGGTACCAAAAAGGGACTATACCAATGAATTAAATGTGTTGTTTAGAGAAATGCTGGAGGAAGTATGGTCCTAATCCTAGTCGGATTTTTAGAAGTCCTCCCAATGAATGTCATAACTTAAGTCCATCATTTGATGGCTTTTTTTTGAAGGAAATTACATTTTGTGTGCTTACCCTTTCCTTTACTCCTTTAAAAATCTTAAGGGAACGCTGGAAAATAGGGCTTTGAATAAAGGTATAAATAAAAGTAGCCATAAAAACAGGACCTCCTAGAAAAAGACCGATCACTAACACAAAACTTTCAACAATGACCCTGGCCTTGCTGACAGATAACCCGGTTTTGTCCGATAACGATAGCATAAAGCCATCACGTGGACCGGCACCAATTCCCGCAGCAACATACATTCCTCCGCCTATTCCAGTTATGATGATACCAGATAGTAGAATTAGATAATCAATCCAAGTATTGGTTGCCTTTGGCAGGATGTCGAGCCAAAGGAAGAAGTCCATAATGGGTCCAATACACAAGGCATTTAAGATCGTCCCAATGCTAATATAACTTCTGGCAATAAATAAGGAGATGAAGATTAACACCAAACCACAAATGACACCCCAAGTACCAATTGTTAAACCAAAATGCTGATAAAGGGCGACATTTAATACTTCCCACGGATGTAATCCAATATATTTTACTTTTACGGCAATAGCGTTGCCTAAGCCAAAAAAGGTTAATCCTAAAAAGAATAGACAGTATTGAAATAATTTCAATTCCCCAGACCTCCAGTAAATAACAATTCTGAATATTAAAAACCCACTCTAAAAATCTTAATTTATCTACCGAATTTAATCAATGGTTAATTTGTTTTAAAGAGTAATTTAAAATGATTACTATAATCAGAAATATGTTAAAATAATTAAAATTATAAAAAGTAAACAATTAGAGGGGAATGTCTATGAATCTCATCGGTTCGAAAAAACTTCAAAAAATGTCAGCTAGTATCTTTCAGGAAGTGGCTGATCGGAAAATGGCGGCAATGAAAAAGGGCAAAGAAGTCATTGATCTTAGTGTCGGGAGTCCGGACCTTCCTCCACCGCCCTATGTCGTCAATGCATTAGTTGAATCTGTTCAAGATACCAGTAAATATGGCTATACATTGAAGGGAATAGCGGAATTCAATGAGGCGGTATGTTATTTTTATAAGCAGCGTTATGGTGTTGAGTTAGACCATGTTAAAGAAGTGCTTCAGTTGATGGGTTCACAAGATGGTTTAGCCCATTTGGCCACTGCGATTATTAACCCTGGGGACTATGTTTTAGTACCTGATCCCGGATATCCAATTTACGAGGCGAGTGTCAATTTGGCGGGAGGAGTCATCTACCCAATGCCCTTGCTGGCAGAAAATCGATTTTTACCAAACTTACATGATATCCCTCTAGAAGTAGTACAGAAAACT
Source organism: Neobacillus drentensis (assembly GCF_021560175.1). GTDB lineage: Bacteria > Bacillota > Bacilli > Bacillales > Cytobacillaceae > Neobacillus > Neobacillus drentensis_A. The sequence continues at coordinate 1,617,042 of NZ_CP091110.1, forward strand.
AAAATGATGATTATAAGTTATCCTGGAAATCCAGTAACCGCCTTGGCGGATAAGGGATTTTTTGAAGATGTTATCTCGTTTGCAAGGACTCATAATATTTTAGTAGTTCATGATTTTGCCTATTCAGAATTGATTTTTGACCATCATCCACAGATTAGTTTTATGGCCGTTCCTGGAGCCAAAGAAGTAGGAATCGAGTTTAACTCGCTTTCGAAAACATTTAATATGGCTGGCTGCCGGATTGGGTATGTGGTAGGAAATGAGGAAGTTATCAATTTATTAGCAACCTTTAAATCGAATATTGATTACGGAGTTTTTTATCCCATTCAACAAGCGGCAGTGAAAGCTTTAACTTCTGATTTCTCCTATTTACATGAACAGGTAAAGGAATATGAGCTTCGCAGGGAAGCACTGGTTGAAGGACTTAAGAAAAGCGGCTGGCAGGTCGCAAAGTCTCCAGCAACGATGTTTGTATGGGCAAAGATACCGGAGGGTTGGACGTCCCGTCAATTTGTTTTTGAATTAATTGATCAAGCTGGTGTAGCTGTGATCCCGGGTGATGCTTTCGGTTCACAAGGAGAAGGCTATGTCCGCATTGCCCTTGTTCAGCCGTCCGAGATGCTTTCTAGAGCTGCTGAACGGATTGAACAATTTTTAGCGGATCGTTTAATTGAAAAATAAGGAAAGTAATCGTAACTATAAAAACTAAATTTCTTCTATAAACATCAAAGTAAACATATATTTTTAAAAAAAGACCTTCAGCCATTGAAGGTCTTTTACTTTGATAATGAAAGAGGGATACCGCCATGCCAAGTGAAATACAACATGTAGAATTAGCTATCCCAATTGAGGTCATATGGGACTTTATTCGAGATGAAAACAATTGGGCACCACTTGTCCCGGGTTATATTCAACATCAAAAAGTGAATGACCGGCAAATAAGCTGGGTATTTAAAAGCGACCTTGGGATTGTCAAAAAAAAGGTCACTTTGCTAATTGATATTAAGGAGTGGAACGAACCAAGTAAGGTGAGCTTTGAATTAAGGCGAAAAAACGAAAAGTACCTGGGAGAAGGATACTTTGAAGCAAAAGCCCTCAACAGAAATAAAACCCTCCTGACAGGTTTTCTTGATATAAATGCAACAGGACCAATGGGTACATTGGCAAATACCCTCTTTAATAAAGCTGTTAATCTATCGGATGAAGAGGTAGCAGCCGCTATTTCTTCTAAACTTGAAGAATTTAGTAATAAGTAGATGCTAAAGCCTCGATCCCTCTAATGGGGTTGTGGCTTTTTTGTTAAAAGTAAGTTTTATTTACCGCTGAATGGGTAATTACTTAAAGGATGAACATCTCTCTTAAAAATTAAGATATTCTTAAGTATCCCATGGTAAAGTTAGTCCAAAATCACTTAGTTAAAAGTGGGAGGATTAACAATGCTTACAAAGATACCAAAACAAGGCCGTAACGCGGTCTTAATTGTTTCATTACTTGGTCTGGGAACTGGATACAATCTGCCAACAGCCGTCTATGCTGAAGGGGTAACTCAAGTAACCGAAACAACAAATACCCTCGCCAAATTAGAAATCGAAGGAGTCAAGCTAGACAAAGATTTCTCAGCAGATAATAATCAATATTCAGCTGCAGTAGACAACGAAACAGACTCGATTCATCTACTTGTTGAAGGCAGCAATGACAGTTCAATCATTAGTATAAATGGCAAAACCATTACTAGCGGCACCTTTGAGCAATACTCACTTCAAACCGGGCAAAATTTCTTTCTTGTCACTGTTAAGGATCCTAGCAGCAATCTAACAAATACGTATACGTTAATGGTTACTAGAAAGCAAAATAACCAGAATCAGCTTAAAGATATTAAACTGTCAACAGGGAAGCTTTCACCTGCTTTTTCACCTACAGTGACTGATTATTCTGTTCAACTCCCGAATGCTGCCTCGTCGATTACGATGCTGCCAACTGCAGCTGTAAATTTAGCTGAAATTGAAGTGAATGGGGAGGAAGTGACACAAAAAGGAGTATTAGTAAATGTTCCGGTGGGCAAATCAGATATCCGTATCGTAGTAACAGCTGAGAATGGAGCAAAGCTAAGATATACGATTCATGTCGAACGCCAAGATACATCCACAGGAAATGGCACCGTTCCAGCCCAAACTGGAAGCAATGGATCAGCTCAAACTGGAAGTAATGGATCAGGACCAAATGGAAGTAACAGTTCAACTCAGACTGGCAGAAGACTTTCGACTCAGACTGGCAGCTCCTTTCCGACAACAACTGCCGGAACAAACTCGAATTCTTCTCAGCTTGCCTCTACCCAGCAGAGTGCAACAGGAACCGCTCAAAAAACAACCATGGCTACCCTTTCAAAACTAACCGTATCTGAAGGAACCTGGGACAGTTCATTTACTTCAAGCGAGTATACTTATCATGTGGCTGTTGCAAGTGATACCAAAACCGTTACGATTAATCCAACGGCAAGTTATAGCAGTTCCGAAATTTCCATCGAAGGAGGCACTAGCAAAACCATCCAGTTAGATGACGACAATAAAACTGTTATATCAGTAGTGGTAACCTATAATAATACCGACCGGAAAACCTATGTATTAGTTTTTGATAGAGCAGAGAATTAATGGGAAACCTATTCCATGAATGGGAATAAACCTGAAAAAACTCCAGTCAGGTTTATTTTTTTTAGAAAAAATAGAAAAGCGAGAAAAAATATTTAACATGATTCGAAAAGATATGTTATATTTATATATAAAAAATTTAGTGAATCTTTTGAATAAGGGGAAGGTGATAGAATGACAACAGAATTGAAAGTAAATGACAGCAGTCTTCCATTGCGTCGTGATGTGAAATTACTGGGGAAAATGCTTGGTGATATTCTTGTCGATTATGGCGGGCCCGAGCTTTTTGATAAAGTTGAAAAAATAAGACTCATGTGCAAAACACTTCGGGAACATTACGACGAAGGAATTTACGAGGAATTAAAAGAGGAGATATCCAGCCTAAACTCACCAATGCGTAAACAAGTCATCCGGGCATTTTCTATGTATTTCCATTTGATTAATGCAGCGGAGCAAAACCACCGAATTCGCAGACGAAGACAGTATCAGTTGAAAGATGATAAAATCGTCCAGCCTGCTTCGATTGAGAGTGCCATTCTAAAGTTCAAAGAACACGATATTAGTGAAGAGATTATCCAAAAATCCCTCAACACATTATCACTCGAACTAATTATTACAGCACATCCGACAGAAGCAACAAAACGCTCCATTCTTGAAATACAGCAGCGAATTGCTGCCATTTTAAAGAATCTCGATCATCCACTTTTATCTGATCGTGAGCAAAAAAAGCTAGAAGACAGTTTATTCAATGAAGTAGCGATTCTATGGCAAACAGATGAATTGCGTGACCATAAGCCAACTGTGTTAGATGAAGTGCGTAACGGACTATATTACTTTGATCAGACCCTTTTTGAAGTCCTTCCTGAAATACATCAGGAGGTAGCGGACTGCCTTGAAAAATATTATCCAAGCACAACTTGGAATGTTCCAAACTTCCTTCGTTTTGGCTCATGGATTGGCGGGGATCGTGATGGCAATCCCAACGTAACAAGTGATGTCACGTGGGAAACATTACAAAAACAGCGCAGACTTGTGTTAAGGAAATATAAAAATGTTTTGATTGACATCATGAAACGATACAGCCACTCGACAACAAGGGTAAATGTTAGTGAAGAAATTCTATTATTCCTAACGGAAAAAGAAGACTTATACCTAACAGATGATAAAAAGTGGCCAAACAAAACAGAGGCTTATCGACGTGTATTAGCCATTATAATTGAACGCGTAAGACAAGTGGGGAAATCCGAAATTGGATACAAAACTTCCGATGAATTATTAGAGGATTTAAAGATGATTAACCGTAGTTTGAAAAAACATCATCCTAGTGATCATGAATTAAAGACGATCCAAAAGTTAATCAGACAAGTGCAATTATTCGGTTTCCATTTGGCTACACTTGATATCCGAAACCATAGCGGAGAACATGAGGCGGCTATGACAGAAATACTTCGGAAAGTCCAAATGACAGATAACTATGCGGCTCTTTCTGAGCAGGAAAAATTACAGTTGTTACAAAATATCTTAATGGATCCACGTCCACTACTATTGTTAAATGAGGACTACTCTGCTGAAACGCAAGAAATAATAAAAGTGTTCCAAATGATTAAATCGGCTCATGAGGAGTTCGGCAAGCGTGCCATCACGGTTTATCTTGTCAGTATGACGAGATCAGCAAGTGACTTATTAGAGGTACTTGTGTTAGCAAAAGAAGCAGGTATATACCGTCTGCATGCGGATGGAACGCTAGAAAGCCACTTAAACGTTGCACCGCTTCTTGAAACGATTGATGACTTGACTGCAGGTCCGAAAATTATGGAAACTCTTTTTGAAATGCCAATCTACCGTAACCATCTTACTATTTTAGGGGATCAACAAGAAATCATGCTTGGCTACTCTGATGGTAGTAAGGATGGTGGAACATTAACAGCAAACTGGAAGCTATATAAGGCCCAAATCGAAATCCACGAAATGGCCAGCAGATACAAAATCGGTCTTAAGTTTTTCCATGGCCGCGGCGGGTCATTAGGACGTGGCGGCGGTCCATTAAATAAGAGTATCCTGTCCCAGCCAGCAGAAACAATTGGGGATGGGGTAAAAATCACTGAGCAAGGTGAAGTATTATCTTCAAGATATCTGCTTGAGGATATTGCATATCGGAGCTTGGAACAGGCAACATCCACTCTTCTACTTTCAGCTGCACACGTTTCTCAAAAAGAGCAGGGAACGTTACGTGAGGATGTTTGGGAAGAGTCGATTGAGGAGATTTCTAGTTTTGCCTTATCAAAATACCAATCATTAGTATTTGATGACCCTGATTTCCTTACTTACTTTAATGAAGCCACTCCATTAAAAGAAATTGGTGACTTAAATATTGGTTCAAGACCAATGAGTCGGAAGAATCGTGGAAGATTTGAGGACTTAAGGGCGATACCATGGGTGTTTGCCTGGACGCAGAGCCGCCAGCTAATTCCGGCTTGGTATGCTGCTGGAACAGGTTTAGACAGCTTCGCATCAAAAAGCGCTCAAAATCTGCAGCTTCTGCAGCAGATGTATGCAAAATGGCCATTCTTCCAATCCACAATAGATAATTTAAATATGGCATTGATGAAGGCAGACATCACAACTGCTAAAGAATATTTAACGCTTGTTGAAGATAAGACTATTGCCGACAGAATATTTTCGAATATTCTTGAGGAATATGAAAAAACAAAAGCGATTCTCCTTAAAATAACAGGAGATAGCGAATTACTCGACCATACACCAAACATTAAGGAATCAGTGTACCGACGGAATCCTTATGTGGATCCATTAAACTTTTTACAAGTTGAATTGATTAAAGAATTACGGAAACAAGATGAGCTGGATGAAGAAATATTAACCGAAGTCCTGCTTACTATTAGTGGAATATCCGCAGGACTCCGTAATACAGGCTGATCAAATTGAAGAAGGTCTTAAACTCTTTTGCAACAGAGTTTAGGACCTTTTTTTATGCAGTCACAGTTATCTTTGAACATTTTGTGAATTATTTTAAAGTGAATGGCTATTCATTCATTTTTGCGCGAATTTCGACAAACTTCGAGAATCGCGCATGATATATTTTAGCCAGAAGAAGCAAAGGTCCTAAACCCATTGGCAGTCTGTCTTGGGCAGGCAGAAAATTGACAAATATGAGGTGAACATAAATGGCTGTAGAAGAGAAAGTAGTTCAAGAAAAGCAAATGGTTACAGCAGCAATTGATCAGTTAGCTAATAATGCAGAAAAAGCATTGAGAGAATTTCGTGGCTATACACAGGAAATGGTCGATAAAATCGTAAAGGAAATGGCTTTAGCGGCACTAGAAAATCATAAAAAACTCGCGAAGTTAGCGGTAACAGAAACGAGACGCGGGGTTTATGAAGACAAGGTTTTTAAAAATATGTTTGCAACAGAATTTATCTACAATAACATTCGGGATATGAAAACTGTAGGGGTAATTCGTGAGGATGAAAATGAAGGGATGGTTGAAATTGCAGAGCCAGTGGGGGTTATTGCTGGTGTTATCCCAATTACAAATCCAACATCTACCGTTATCTTTAAATCTTTAATTTCACACAAAACAAGAAATCCAATTATTTTTGCATTTCCGCAATATGGTCAACAATGCTGTACTGAAACAGCCAAAATACTTTTGGATGCGGCGATTAGAGCAGGAGCTCCCGATAATTGCATTCAGTGGATTGAATCTCCTTCGCATGAAGCTTTTCAAACCTTAATGAGACAGCCAAAGATTTCACTTATATTAGCAACAGGAGGACCAAACCTGGTAAAGGCTGCGTATAGCTCAGGGAAACCGGCAATTGGTGTGGGGGCTGGTAATGTACCTTGTTATATCGAAAAAACAGCCAATATCAAACGTGCTGTCAATGATGTGATTTTATCTAAAACCTTCGATAACGGAATGATTTGTGCTTCAGAACAAGCCTTAATTATTGATCAAGAAATATACAATGAAGTAAAACAAGAAATGATAGAAAATAATTGTTATTTTCTAAGTGAAGATGAACGAAAAATGGTCGAAAAGGCAGTAATTTTTGAAAAAACAGGTTCCATTAATAATCTAATTGTGGGGCTGTCTGCATCTATGATTGCTAAGTTTGCTGGAATCAAGGTACCTGCTAATACAAAAATATTAATCGCAGAACAAGAAGGAGTAGGTCCGAATGAGCCTTTATCCTGCGAAAAATTAAGCCCGATTTTAGCCTGCTACAAGGTTAATAGTTTTGCAGAAGGCTTGAAAGTTGCTGAGGAGACATTAGAATACGGCGGGTTAGGACACTCCGCAGCGATTCATACCTCAAACCAAGACTTGGTAGATATTTTTTCACTACAGTTAAAGGCGGGCCGAATTATGGTTAATACGCCATCAACTCATGGGGCCATCGGAGATATTTATAATACATCGCTGCCATCCTTAACAATTGGATGTGGAACATATGGAGGGAATTCTGTGTCACAGAATGTCGGAGCCCAAAATCTGCTTAATATTAAAAAGGTTGCGAAAAGAAGGACATTCACGCAATGGTTTAAAGTACCATCACAAGTTTTCTTTGAGAGAAATTCAGTGCAAACTCTCGCAGCCATTCCGGGTATTACAAAAGCTTTTATCATTACCAGCGGTAGTCCTTTGAAAAATGGCTATGTCGATAAGGTTCTCTATTATTTAAAAAAGAATCAAAACAGCATTCAATTTGAAACCTATTCAACTATTGAGCCAGAGCCAACGATTGAAACGGTTATGGATGGAGCAGATAGAATGCGCAAGTTCCAGCCGGATTGCATTATTGCCTTAGGCGGCGGGTCGGTAATGGATGCGGCAAAAGCAATGTGGCTTTTCTACGAACATCCCGATACAGATTTCCGGAGCTTAACGCAAAAATTCTTTGATCCGACAAAGCGTGTCGTAAAGTTTCCGGAAATGCGGACAAAAGCTAAATTTGTGGCGATTCCGACTACTTCCGGAACAGGTTCAGAAGTTACGGCATTCTCCGTGATAACAGATAAAAAAGCAAATATTAAGTATCCGCTTGCTGATTTTCAGCTTACACCTGATGTGGCAATCGTGGATCCACAGTTTGTAATGACCGTTCCTAATCATGTAACGGCAGATACGGGAATGGACGTCTTAACACATGCCATTGAGGCGTATGTGTCTGTATTAGCCAATGATTTTACAGATGGACTTGCTTTAAAAGCGATTCAGCTTGTCTTTCAATATTTACCTAGGGTATATCGAGATGGGGGTGATGAACTGGCCCGTGAAAAAATGCACAATGCCTCCACGATTGCAGGGATGGCCTTTGCTAACTCGTTCTTAGGAATCAATCATAGCCTTGCCCACGTGCTAGGAGCTGAGTTTAAAATTTCGCACGGACGTGCCAATGCCATTCTATTACCGCATGTTATCCGTTATAACGCTGCAAAACCAAATAAATTTATGACCTATCCTAAATATGAACATTTTATTGCGGATGAGCGCTATGCAGAAATTGCTAGAATGCTCGGTCTTCCTGCCAGTACTACCCAGGAAGGAATTGATAGTTTAATAAAGGCAGTTATATCCCTTGCACAAGAACTGGATATTCCAATGAGTATTCAAGCGAATGGTGTAAATAAGGAAGAATTTGAAAGTAAGGCAGCGGAACTCGCGGAACTTGCCTTTGATGATCAAGATACGATCGCAAATCCAAAACAGCCATTTATCAGTGAACTAGCTGAAATTTATCAACAGGCCTTCAAAGGAATTTAGAACGAGCTTTTCTATATTACTTTTTTAAAACAATAATTTAAGAGATTACAACCTCTTCCATATAAAATTATAGGAATCAGGTTTAAAAAACTTTGAAAGGGTGAGTAAGGATGGATGACAGAAAAGAATCAGAAAAAGATTTATCCGAGCAAGTGGAAAATAAGATTGAAGATCAAGAAGCGACGAAACAACCAATAGGAGAAGAGACTGTTAAAAAGGATGAAAGCGAAGAACCGTTTTCAAGCTTAGACCTGCTATGGCACCATGCCTTTGGTGAACTAGACGAATGGGCGAAACGTGCCAATCAGCGAGATGGGTTATTCATTAAAGCAGCAAAGCAATTTGCTGAAGGTGTTAAGCGTAATCAAGGAAATCTTATTGAACTTGCTTCTCAATTTTATCAAGAATTCTCTTCATGGGAAAAAACTGCCAGAGAAGAATTTTTAATGTCTACTACCAGCCTGCAGCATTTCTTCCCGCTAAGATCTTATGAAGATATTAATGCACAAATTGACCAGGTCCAAGAAAAAACGCTAACTATTTTAGCGGCTCCATGCGAGCGGTTTGCCAGCACCCTGTCAATGGATAAATATCTTGAGATGATAGAGAAATATATTGCGCTAAGAAAGAGAGGAAGAGAGCAGTATATAAAAACAGTCAAACAAGCCGGGAACTTAATTTATGAAAATCAAAAGAGCTTTGTAAATCTTTTTGCCAGGCAGATTAAAACATTACTGTTTCCGTTAAGCAAGTATTTGGAAAAACCAGATGAGTTTATTAAATAATAAAACCGAGGAGTGATTTGAGTGACAAATGATAAAACATATCAACCATTTGAGGGAATCAAACGAATGAGTGAAATGTGGGAAAGACAAATAAACGGACTGTTATACATGATGAGTGATAACAATGAATTCGTCAAACTTTTAAAGGCGGGCACAGAGGGTCATGCTCGTTATTTGGAACTGCTTAGAAAAAGACAAGAACTAGTGGCCGGTGTGATGAATCTTCCAACCAAAAAAGATGTAGCGAACGTTGCTAAGTTATCTATCCAAGCCGAAGAAAAACTCGATACCCTCGAAGAGCAAATATGGAATCTCCAAGATAGCCTTGGTACGGTAAATAAAGGGTATCTAGAGATGTTCCAAGAAATGGTGAATGTTGTTAAACAAATGAAAGAAGACTTTCAACAAATAGAATTAAATCATGCGAACGAACTATCAGCTGTTCAGGATGAATTAAAAGAATTAAAGGAAAACTTAAGCCAATTAACTGATATCAAGACTGAACTTGAACAGATGAAGAATCTTTTTCAAGAGGAGAAACTCAAAAACAAAGATTTAGTGCTCGCTGTTGCTGGTACAACCGAGTCCTAATGGAAGGAGAAAACGCCGATGAGTGCAACAGTATCGCTTAAAAACTTAATCCCAATAGTAGATTTAGAGAAGGAAAAAGTTAGGTGGAACCAAATCAATAAAGTCTTAACCGAGCCTAAACCGGATATAGTACCTACACCGAGGGAGATTATTTGGAAGAAAAATAAATCTACTTTATATTATCACCCCGCAAAGGAAAAAAAATATCAGATTCCATTGTTTTTAGTCTATTCACTGCTAAATAAATCATATATTTTAGACATCGGGGAAGGGAGCAGTGTTGTAGGCGGTCTTACAGAGCGTGGATATGATGTTTACTTTTTCGATTGGGGCTCCCCAGGCTATGAGGATCGTGAAATTACCCTCGATAATTACATTATCGATTATTTGGAAAATGCCGTAAAACGGGCTTTACGCCACTCGGGAACAGAGGAGATTTCAATGGTCGGCTATTGCTTAGGTGGGACTATTTCAGCGATTTTTACATCTATCACAAAATTACCAATTAAGAATCTCGTTCTTGCAACCGTTCCAATTGATTTTAGTGTCGGGATTGTCCCTGACAAATGGTTAAAAGGGCTCCAAAATGGTCAAATCGACTTTGATCGATTTTCTGATGTATATGGTGTCATTCCATCCGAATATTTATATCTTATGTTTCGAGGGCTTTCACCGGTTTATGTTAGTCCATGGGTCAATTTAATCACGCGTGCCCATGATGAGAAGTATGTCGAGAAGTGGCGTCGAATGGACAAATGGACAAGAGATACCGCCTCTTTTGCCGGCGCCGCTTTTAAACAGATGTTCAATGATCTATATAAGGATAACAAACTATTAAAGGGCGAACTTATAATCGGGGGCAGAAAAGTAGATTTTAAAAATATTAAATGCTCTGTATTTGTTTTCTCAACATCAAGAGACACACTCGTTCTAGAGAAACAAAGCCTGCCAGTTATGGACATGATTTCGAGTGAAGATAAAACCTATGAGGTATTCGAGGGCGGTCATGTTTCACTTGCATTAACCGGAAAATTTGCAGTGTTTGCTGACAATTGGCTTAAGTCTAGGTCCAATCAACTTGAGGAAGTGCCTGTATAATCCCCTGAAAAAGGAAGTAACGGGAAGAAGGGCGGGAGGGCCCTTTCTCCCTGTTACTATCATTTACACAGCAATTTTTTGTTGATTGAGGAACCTGCGCAGCACTTGGTTAAACCGGTCTTTTGCTTCAAGCTTGGCAAGGTGACCGGTATTCCTCAAAATAATAAATTCCGAATGGGGAATCAGTTTATGCATAGAAGCTTGAATCCAAACCGGTAATACAGAATCATACTGTCCTCCGATAATTAGAGTTGGTACCTTAATTTCGGGCAATAAAGATCGATTATTTACCTCAAGGCACATTTTTAATGATTCGAGAAAAATAAAGTGTTTTGGGCGGAAATAATGGCTAAAGGTATCCATTAAGGTTTTATTCCAGGAGTAAAGCGCCATATGCGCGAGGAATTCCGTTTGTTTTCCTGCTTTGGTAACATCCTCAAATTTTTCTTTGCGATTATTAAATAAAAGTCTCTTTAATTTTTGGGGGAAGTAATGGAAAGTGCTAACGAGCATCAGTGACCGACAGAGGTCGGGGGCTTGGCGGTACATTTCTTGAGCAACCGCTCCACCCATTGACAGACCAAGAATGTGAGCGTTCTCAATACCAAGTTCCTTTAATAAACCTATTAAGTCCCTGGCAAAGTTGGGGATCGAAATCCCAACTGTTCTTGAACAATCCCCGTGTCCACGTAAATCTGGTATAATCAACTCGAATTGATCAGCTAACTCATACTGGTTACTCCAGCCTTCTTTGACTTCTCCTAAACCATGAATGAGCACGAGTGGTTCCCCTTCTCCAAAATGTAAGTAGGGTACACCCAATTCACTAATTCTAGCATTTACCATTTTACACCACCTTTTCCATTTTTATCAGTTTATATCCAACATAAGTGAGTTGTAAATATCCTAATTGATTTTAATATATATTTATTTTAATGATTGCCAAATATAACCTATAGGTGTAAAATACATATAGGTGAGGTGATAAAGATATGGTGAACCAAGATAACCAATCAGTCAATCCATCCAAAAATTTTGTGCTGCCATTTATTTTATTGCTTCTTAGTAAAGTATCTCTTCATGGTTATGAACTTAGCCAAAAGCTGGAGGCATTCGGTTTTAAAACTCTTGATCAAGGCAACTTATACAGGATGCTAAGACAGCTTGAAAAGGATGAACTAGTTTCATCTGAATGGGATACAACAGGCAGCGGGCCGGCTAAAAGAAGATATTCAATCACAAAAGCTGGGATTACATACTTAAAAGGATATGCAAATCAACTTGAGACGTATCAATCCATCCTAGATCAATTCTTCAAGATGTATTCTAGTTTACTTGAGCTCTATATTCCTTCCTTTCAGAAGAAGGATCCAATAGAGAAAGTTAATAATACTAAGAGGAGGAAGAATGATGGTACAGAAAAATAATGAAACGGTTCCTACGGAAGATTTAGTAGAATCGATACCTGTAGGTTCTTTTGTTGCTACTTTTTGGGATCAGTTTGAACAATCGGGTGAACGTGCACGACAGTTAAGGGAAAATCGAGAAGATGCTTATTTTAATGCGGTAAGAGAGGTTATTAAATTCAATAAGCAATACCGAAATTCCCTTACAGCATTATATGAGCAAGCAAGAAAGACAAATAAAGAAGTGGTTTCTGACGTGATGCAACAAATTAACGCGGGCAAAGAGAATGAGCAGGTAACTTCAGAGGACCATGAAGAGCTAAAGAACCAGTTTAAAGAAGTTACCGGACAAATGGAAAAATTAGCGTTAACACCAGTTCGGTCCATATTCCATATTATTGATCAGTTTGAGGATAATTTTGAGAAGAATGCAGAAGCTGGTATTGCTTATAACCGTGAACGTCGAAATGCATGGGATGAAGTCCGCAAAGAATATGTTAAAAAAGCACGCAGTACACATTTAGATTTTATAGATCGAAGTAAAAATAGCTTGAAAGAGCTTGTAAAAACTCGTTAAATGGATGTAACACAAAGGGGAAATAACACCAGTGTTGTCAATCCTTATATCAATGTTAGACCACATTCTCTTCTGAAGGAAATAGAGAGTGTGGTTTTTTATCGTTTAGGAAATTATAAAATTTTCGCTTGTGGATAACTGTTAATATAAGGACTATCGACGTCTAGCTCCAGCGCCTAGCCCCTCGATGGTCTACAGCCACTCTGAGAATGAAGGCAAAGAACCCTTCATTCCCAGAGCGTCTTATGCTTGTTGGGGCTGTTCAAGGCGCTTGCGCTTTTGTTCTTTTCTAACTAGGAATTTGAACGTTCTGTTACTAAAAACCATATTTTCCCTTTTGAAATATAAATGTCATATATTCATAACTTATTTGACGAAATTAAATGATATACTTCTAATTGAGATCGGATAGGATGAAATAGGGAAATGTTGATGATCGTGCCTTTACATATGAAATGAATAAAAAGTAAACATAAATTTTTTTAGTTCTGAAAATACAGATTTATTACTAGTCTTCGATGCGGCATTTCTATTACTATAGGTAATTTGAAAAATGATGAAGGCAGGAAAAGAAAATGAAAAAGATAATTACAGTGCTTTCTACCTCGATTATATTAGGGATTGGCAGTATCTCTTTCCTTCCAGCTGCCCAAGCAGAGGAAACAGGCCTTAAAGGTATCCAGGAGGAGCGAACGGGAATCCAGACAGAGATAATGAAAACAGATCAGGAAATTTTTCAAGTCCAAGATGAATTGGCTAAATTATCAGAGCAAATAAAAAGAGCTAATCAAGCCATTATTGATAATAACAACATGATTACCCAGACGGAAGTAAAGGTTCAGGCTTCCGAAAAAGAAGTATACGGACTAGAACAAGAAATAACCCTTATTAGGGATAGAATCGATAAACGCAATCAACTACTGAAAAAACGTGCCTTAGCCTTACAAGAAAATGGAGGGAATGTAAAATATATTAATGTTATTTTAGGTTCTGACAGTTTTGGAGACTTCGTCGGGCGTCTTCATGCTGTTGCTTCCATCGTTCAGGCTGATCAAGATCTTGTTAAACAGTATGAAGAAGACCAGAAAGAAGTTGTAAACAAACAAGCTAAAGTTGAAAAAAAGCTAAGTGATTTAAAAGCAATGAAAATAGAGCTTGAAGGGATGCAGGCACAAATTTTAGAACAAAAGGAAGAAAATGATGTCTTGCAAGAAGAATGGAAGCAAAAAGAGCAAGAAAAACTCTCTCAAAAAGAGAAGTTGCAACAACTAGATCAGTCGCTTGCATTAAAAGAAGGAGAGATTGGGGCTGAAAACACAAATTCTCTTACGCCGAATTCAACTCCTATTAATGCCGCAATTCCATCAACCACTAATGAAGCAATCAATATTGTTATTCATGCTGGTGAAAAATATATCGGAAATTCAGTGTATGTTTTCGGCGGAGGAAGGAATGCCTATGATGTTTCACAAGGAAGATTTGACTGCTCTGGGTTTGTAGCATGGGCATTTGCCCAAGCCAGGATTAAAGTAGGGGCCCATACAGATATCTTGAAAAACTTGGGCAAACGGGTATCATTTAGTGAAGCACGGCCTGGTGATTTGGTTTTCTTTGATACTTATAAAATTGACGGACATGTTGGAATTTATTTAGGCAACGGGAAGTTTATTGGATCGCAAAGCAGAACTGGAATTGCGATTGCGGATATGACGAATGGATATTACCTGAAAAAATTTAACGGACGAGTAATAAGAATTATCAATAACTAATAAATAAAAAGAAGCGATGTTATTCGCTTCTTTTTATGGTTTTATAGTATTTAGAATCTGTTCCAATAAGGCTTTTGTTTGTATTAATTCTTGCTCATTTTTTGGCTCCATCTCCACCACACTATTACTTCTGAAATTCACATTAAGTTTGAGTAAATTTGAACTGTCTGTTGTAACATTATGAGCTAAGAGTTTTACATTTTATGAAAAGACTTAATGCCCAAAATAGAACTGAAGTGGCAGTCAAAGCCATTCGGATGGGGATTATCGATTAAACAGGGGCTTCTCTCATTAGGGAGATGCCCTTTTAGTGATTCAAAAAATCAGGGTAGTCACTAATGACCCCTTCAATATGAAAATGCATCAAAAAATTTACTTCATTTTTTTTTCTTATTGTCCATACCAGCGTTTTAAAGCCATGCTGGTGAATCCTTCTAATCAGCCGTTTGTTTACCATGGTGATTTTCGGATTGACATAGGCAGCAAAGCTTAAAAAGGAGACCAATTCTTGATTCGAGATTCCTTTACCGCTGAACCTTTTTAGTAAGACTCCAAGTTGGATGGAAGGGATTAGTTGGTGGAATCTCTTTAGTGAGTTTTGATCAAAGGATTGAACGATCACTTGAGGCCCTTCGGCGCTTGTAAGTCCTCTGTGTAAAAGCTCATCCGCAATTTTTTTCTCAATACCAGGGTAAAGAGATGGATTTTTAATCTCCAGCAATATACCAACTTTTCCTCCAAACTCGTCTAGAAATTCATAGAATGAAGGGATCTTTTCACCACTGAATTTAGAATCAAACCAGCTGCCTGCATCCAGTGCTTGAATTTCTTTTAAAGTAAAATCCCTTACCTTTCCTTTGCCGTTTGTGGTTCGATTAACCGTTGGATCATGAATGACCACCAACTGTCCATCTTTTGTCATCTGAACATCCATTTCAATGTAATCCACACCCAGTTGCATTGCTTTATGAAAAGAAGCAAATGTATTTTCAGGGCAGTATCCGGCTGCTCCTCTATGGCCAATTTTTAAAGGAGAACGAGATTCAGAAGCACTTTTAATTCTCATTCTTTTTCGAGTTAACAATAAATAGACCCATCTCCAAATGGCTGTAGTAAATTTCATAAAGATTTACCTCCATCGCCTTATTGTGAACATGGTAAGAAAAACAAAACAATTTGTCAACTGGATATCTGCCTACGTGTTTGCGGTTAAGTTATTGAACAAATATAGGTTAAGATCCTCAGGATATGAGCAAAGAATGGGCTTATTCTTTTTTTTGAGAAAAGCCTAATATGGATATGTGTCTATCGCACATTGATATCTAGGTGAATAGGATATATGGAAATCGATAAAGGAGGTAATGTAAATGTCTGGTGCAGTAGGTGGCTATGGCGGCGGATTTGCCCTGCTAGTCGTATTATTCATTTTATTAATTATAATTGGAGCTTCTTGGGGTTGCGGTTTCTATTAAGTTAGAAGGGAGGAAATAAAATGTTTGGATACGGTGGATTCGGCTATGGCGGAGGCTGTGGCTGTGGGTACGGCGGTGGATATGGTTTTGGCGGCGGCTTTGCATTAATCGTCGTTTTATTTATCTTATTAATTATTGTAGGTGCTGCTTGCTTTAGATGGTAGTAAAAAATTAAAGCGTCCTACTTAAAATATCTAACTAGTCAACCCGCTTGGTTATTCAAGCGGGTCTTCTAGTGGAATTGTATTAGTGCTTTTCCATTGCTCAAATTGATCCAGTTCTTTCGCTAATTTTTTTAGTGTAAAACCAATAACAGCAGCGTCATCAAAGAGGCCGAGGCCAATAATAAAATCAGGAACTAAATCAATTGGGGAAATAAAATAGAGCAGAGCACCAATTATCGTCACGATGGTACTTGGTTGAACATTCTTATATTCACCTTTAGAGTAGGCTTTTACTAAATCAACAAATAACTGTAGTTTATCCCAAGCATCCCCTAGATAGCCTTTTCTATCCGTTGCTTTTTCAATCACCTTATGAAGTAAATCTTTTATCTTTTGGGGATTTCCAATAAATTCTTTAGCATTGTGAATGTATTTATGGTGTTCTTTTTCAATTAATTCATCATCGCTGTACATAGGGTTCACTTCCTTTAACGGAATTCAAACTTAGTTTACCACTAAAAATAAAATTCATTAGATATTTACCCCATAATAAAAAAACAAAACCAGGTGCAGAATGTGCACCTGGTACTTTTATGCAATAACAGCATCGTTTGTTAGGCCTGTCACGATGGTTTCTACTTCCGTTCCTTCTAATGTTTCTTTTTTTAATAATGCTTCGACTAATTGTTGATACTGTGGTTGATGGTTCCTAATCAAGGTTTCTGCTTTTTTTAAACCTTTTGCAAATAATTCCTGCATTTTGAGTTCCTTATCTTGCTTGTTAAACGTTAATGTAAACCCATCTTCAAGCATTCCAATGTCGACCATTTGTTCAATCAGATGTTTTGCCTGCTGAACGTCACCACTTACACCGATGCTATGTTCACCAAGTAACATTCTCTCAGCCACACCACCTGCTAAGACCATTGCCACACGGTCAAGCAAGTCACTAGTTGTTGATAAATGCAATTCTTTTGGAATCGGTGCTACATAACCAAGGGCCTCACCTCGAGGTATAATCGTTGCCTTTCGAACGGAACCAGGTTTTGTTAAGGAAGCTACAATTGCATGTCCCGCTTCATGGATGGCCACTCTGCGTTTTGTGTCAAGATCCTGTAAGGATCGAGAAGTACTGCCTAATATCGTCCGGTCAAGAGCGTAATCCAGGTCCTGTTTAGCTATTACCTCATGGCCGTTTCTAACCGCACGTCTTGAGGCTGTTTCAAAAAGAGACTGCAGCTCAGCACCGGAGAATCCAGAGGTACTTTCTGCTAAATCATCAAGGGATGCAAACACATCTTTTGCAAGCGCCTTTCCTTTCGTATGAATCTCGATAATTTCTCTTCTTCCTTTTGTATCTGGTAGAGATACATGGAAGGAGAAATCAATACGTCCAGGACGAAGGAAGGCTTCATCCAGCATATCTTTTCTATTGGTAGCTGCTATAAATAAAATACCATCGTTAGAATGGCCGCCATCAAGCTGAACAAGCAGTTCAGTTAAGGTTTTTTCTGCTTCTTCGCCTCCATGAGCCTTACGTTTGCCAGCAAGTGCGTCTACTTCATCAATAAAGATTACTGCGGGTGCTTGTTTACGGGCTGCTTGAAAAAGAGAGCGAACCCGGCTTGCGCCAACGCCAACAAAAAGTTCATTGAATGCTGACCCGCTTGCAGAGAAGAAGGCTGCATCTATTTCCCGTGCCATGGCTTGAGCTAATAGTGTTTTACCGGTCCCAGGGGGTCCATATAAAAGAATTCCTTTCGGGGGCTTTATTCCCAGTTTAAGCGCTCGTTCAGGTTCTTTTATAGTGGATAAAGTCTGAAAAATTTCCTCTTTCATTTCAGCTCCAATTCCTCCAACATCGTCTAAACTGATAGAAGGAAGAGGGCGTGACTTGGCGACACTATTTTTCATCGAGTTACCTAGGCCAAAGCCGCCCTTTGTTTTTTGCAGAGCAACAGCAGCACCGGCAAGTAAAACAATTACTCCGCCCAGCATCCACTTACCGTATCGGCTGCCGGTCGTATAGGTGTAATTAATATTGTACTTTTCAACAAGTTTCTCGATCACTTGACTGTTTGGAGGTATATGGGATACATATTCGTTACCGCCTGCTTTTATATACAGGCTTCCGTCCGCTTGTTCAGTGAGCGTAACGGCCTTACCATTTTGCGCTTGAATCGTTTTCTCCACAGAAGAGAAAGGAATCGCGATTTCCTTATGAGTTGTTTGAATGTACCAAATCAAACCTGAAATGACTATAATGAACGCTGTAATCAGCGGAATAAACTTTGAAACTATCTTTTTACTTTTATTCAACTCTCTTCATCTCCTCTAATAGAGTAATATAATTATTATAAAGCTATTTCCAGAAAAATGGATGTGGGAATCGGTGGAAGAAAGAAAAGCGTTAATAGCTATAAAAAACACACCAGCCTAAAAAAATGGATTGTGTAAATATCATTAGGATAGTAAGCGGAGTTGTGGAATGATGGGCGTAAGCACGGTTTGGGCCAAAGTGCCAATACTCATTCCGACAGTTGCTGCCTTGCTCCATTTAAAAATATGAACCTTTTCTTCTTTTGTCTCATACAAAAATAATAATTGATCCCCTTCTTCGGCAATGCCAATTTTATGATAGGAGATATTATTTTGTTGAAGTACGATTTCGAAAGCTTTGTGTAATAAGCTTAAGGTTTTCTGATCAACTGGCTGATTTTGCATAGTTCCTCCTGAGGAAAATAAATATTTTTCATTATCTCCATTATATTCCTTTCGCCTCTATCATAAAAGAAAAATCTTAAGTAAACCATCTGAAATATTGCAAAGTTGGCCTTTGCGAGATAAGATTGAAGTTATGGATAAAAATTTCACGCTAAAAATGGTACGCATGGCCGAAATTAGCGAAATCGGTTCCTTCCCCGCAGGTTTGAAGGGGCCTTATTTAAAGGAAGTATGATGACTTCTTTGTTAAAGAGAGGAAGACAAGATGGGTAACAATTTTAAAGAAGAAGTATTGTCACGCCGGACATTTGCGATTATATCCCACCCGGATGCCGGTAAAACAACATTAACAGAAAAATTACTTTTATTTGGTGGGGCTATTAGAGACGCTGGTACTGTTAAAGCAAAAAAAACAGGAAAGTTTGCTACAAGTGACTGGATGGAAATCGAGAAACAGCGTGGAATTTCCGTTACCTCCAGTGTAATGCAATTTGATTATGATGGATTCAGGGTTAACATTCTTGATACACCTGGACATCAAGATTTCAGTGAAGATACGTACAGAACTTTAATGGCTGTTGATAGTGCAGTAATGATCATTGACTCAGCAAAAGGGATTGAAGAACAAACCCTAAAACTTTTTAAAGTATGCCGTATGCGCGGTATTCCAATATTTACGTTTATGAATAAGCTTGACCGCCAAGGGAAAGCGCCGCTTGAACTTCTTGCCGAACTAGAAGAAGTTCTTGGAATTGAATCTTATCCAATGAATTGGCCAATCGGAATGGGAAAGGAATTCCTAGGCATTTATGACCGTTTCCATAAGCGGGTTGAACAATTCCGTGTAAGTGATGAGGAGAGGTTTATTCCGCTTAATGACGAAGGGGAAATTGTTGGAGAGCATCCGATAAAAGATTCCGGTCTATATGATCAAACGCTAGAGGAAATTCTACTGCTTAATGAAGCTGGTAATGAGTTCTCAGCAGAAAGAATTGCGGAGGGGAATCTAATTCCTGTTTTCTTCGGAAGTGCCTTAACAAATTTCGGTGTTCAGACTTTCTTAGAGTCTTATCTGCAATTTGCACCGCCGCCCAAAGCGCGTAATTCATCCATAGGTGAAATTGATCCATTAGGAGATCAATTTTCGGGGTTTGTGTTTAAAATCCAAGCGAATATGAATCCTGCTCACCGCGACCGAATAGCCTTTGTGCGTGTTTGTTCAGGTAAGTTCGAACGTGGAATGACGGTTAATATACCACGCTTAGGAAAACAATTAAAGCTATCTCAGTCGACATCTTTTATGGCAGAAGAACGAAATACAGTCGAAGAAGCTGTTAGTGGAGATATTATCGGATTGTATGATACAGGGACTTATCAAATTGGCGATACCTTAACGACCGGCAAAAATGACTTTCAATACGAGCGGCTGCCACAGTTTACACCTGAATTATATGTCAGGGTTTCCGCTAAAAACGTCATGAAGCAAAAATCCTTCTATAAAGGTATTCAACAGCTTGTCCAGGAAGGGGCTATTCAGCTCTTTAAGACAGTTAGGATGGAAGAATATTTATTAGGTGCGGTTGGTCAGCTTCAGTTTGAAGTATTCGAACATAGGATGAGAAATGAATACAATGCCGAGGTATTAATGGAGCGCATGGGTTCAAAAATTGCCAGATGGGTTGAAAATGAAACGGTTGATGAAAACCTATCGAGTTCGAGAAGTTTGCTGGTAAAAGACAGATATGATCATTATGTCTTTTTATTTGAAAATGATTTTGCGTTAAGATGGTTCCAGGAAAAAAATCCAGATGTTAAACTTTATAACCCAATGGACCAAAACGAATAGTTCAGTTAGCAAAACAGCGGAGGCATCCGCTGTTTTTTAATATCTTTAAACAGTGTTCTTACATAAAATGGAATTTTTTTGGAAAATATTCAGTGTATCCTCGTTAATTTGGCATAGGAATGGTTAAGCTAAGTGGAGAAGTTTTTCTTCTTAAATGCCATAATGAAACGGGATAGAATAATGAAAAAAATGAGCAGATTGGAAGCAGTTCTCTGGAATATTGCCTTCCCTGGTTTCACCCAATTATTAACAGGGCAGTATATAAAAGGGGTCTTATTTGTTGTTTTAGAGTTTATTATGAATGTAAATAGTCATTTTAATCGGGCCATTATGCACAGCTTTTTAGGGGAAATAGAACAGGCTGAGATGTTGGTAAATTATCAATGGCTTATGTTTTATCCTTGTATTTACATGTTTTCGATGTGGGATGCCTACCGATTTGCAATGCCAGCGGAGGAAAAGTATTCTTATTTGCCTTTTGTTTTCGGGGCTTACTTTGTAACAGTTGGATTAATGGTCTCACCAAAGGTCACTTTTTTTGATATACATCCAGGACCTATTTTTTTACCAATGATATTCCTCATTCCAGGTTTACTGGTAGGCGGCGGGATAAAAAGAATTTTAAAAGTAAGGGATAAAAGTCCCGATAGAGCGAATGAAAAGCTTTAAATCACTTATTTGATTTAAAGTTTTTTATTTTTATATCTGGTTGATTTAGGTCCGGGTTGAACCTAAAAGTACTTAATGCACTCCCACGTACCATGATAGGTGGATATGTTTTTATGATTGGGAAAATTTTTTATTCTCCAACCCCCAGAAATAGTTCTTACAGAAACGTACCTATGTAGTAAAATGCGGACACAAAGTTCTTGAAAAAAGAAATGAAAATGAGAGGAGAACAGCACTAATAAAAAACTTAAACAATAACGTAAAAAGACTGCCATTTTGGGAGTTTTGTTTACCTGAATGCTTATTTCTACAAAGTCTTAAGTAACTATATATATGTTATAATGGGACGAATAGAGGTGAGCGCATGCTAAGTTTATTGTTTAAGACCAAGAAGAAAAAAAGAACTTTGGAAGAGACTGTTTTATTAGTCCAGAATGGTGACCAAGAGCTGCTGAATCATTTAATTGATTCCTATAAGCCCTTTATTGCTAAGACCGTTTCTTCCGTTTGCAGACGGTATATTTATGAATCTGATGATGAATTTAGCATTGGACTTATTGCATTTAATGAGGCAATCGAAAAATATTCTCCAGACCGGGGAAGCTCGTTATTGAGTTTTTCCGAAGTCATTATTAAGAGAAGAGTAATCGACTATATTCGTAAACAAACGAAAGATCAACATATTAGTATCGATATCACTAATCCATTACAAGAGGAAGAATCACCGGGAACGGTGATTGTCAACGAACTTTCCCTTGATGAATTTCATAAACAGAATGATGACCAATTACGGAAAGAAGAAATACTTCATTTCCAAAAAGTGCTGACCTCTTTTGGTTTAAGTTTTAGTGACTTAGTGGAAAATTCACCAAAGCATACGGATGCCCGAATAAGTGCTATTCAAACAGCGAAAGTGCTTGTTGCCAATCCAGAATTAAAAGAAATATTACTGGAAAAAAAACGTCTTCCTATCAAACAGTTAGAGTCAATGGTAAAGGTCAGCCGAAAAACGATTGAGCGGAATCGAAAATATATCATTGCCGTGGCACTTATTTTATCTAGTGATTATGTGTATATGAAGAATTATATAAAGGGGGTCCTGGATATATGAAAAAAGGAATTATCATGGAAATAGACGATGCTTTCTTAACACTTTTAACCCCCAATGGTGAGTTCCTAAGGACCAAAAAACAAGATCAACTTTATTCGATTGGGGAGGAAATCCATTTCTTTCCGATCACTACTTTACAAACAAGGGAATCATTTTTTTTATTAAAGAAAATGTTTAAAGCGAGAAGTGTATGGGCCGTAATGGCTGCCCTTTTAATCTTACTTGGTTCTTTCCTTCCGCTCCATCAAAATAATAAAGCATACGCTTATATGTCAATCGATGCAAACTCGAGTATTGAACTCGGTGTAAATAAGAAGATGCAAGTTGTAAAATTAACAGGTTTCAATAAAGAAGGTCAAGAGGTTATTTCAAAGCTGAACGATTGGAAGAAAAAGGATGTTTCGGAAATTACTCAATCTATTTTAGAAGAGATGAAACAAGCGGGTCAGTTAGAAAATAACCAAGAGGTAATTATTTCAACTGTTCGTGCGAGAGAGCAGGATGAGCAATCTGAAAAGGAACTTCAGAAGAATATAGATGAGATCAAAGCGTCGGCAGGTAAAGAAGAGCTAGAGTTGACCGTGTTAAACGCAACCCAGGAAGATCGGGATAAGGCCCACAATCTAGGGATTACCACCGGCAAATATCAAGAGAATAAAAATCAATCCAGTCACCGCCAAAAGGAAAAACAGAAGAAGAAGAATGAGAACCAGAAGCTTAACACAGTTCCCTTATCACCAAACGTTGTAATTCCACCGGGACAGCAAAAGAAGGTTAATAATGAGAATGCTGCGGCAGCAACTAAAGAGAAAAAGGCTATTAGTTCAAATGTATCAGTAGGAAAGACAGTCCCGCCAGGACAACTAAAAAAAGCAGAAAATCAATGGAAACAAGAACAGGGAAATAATAACCAACAGGCCAAACAGCAAATGAAACAGCAGCCAAAACAGCAGCCAAAACAGCAGCCGCATTCTTCCGCAAAAAATCAATCGAATGCCCATGGTAAAGCCGCCAATCCTAATAACCATGAAAAGAAGCCAAATCAAAAAGAGCCAAATAACCATAATCATCATAAATAAAAGTCCGGTCTTAAACCGGACTTTTTTCCATATTTATTCAGTTATTGGTTATTATTTTGCCCGGATAATTGAGCTTGTGCTTGTTGGACTAATCTTTTGGTGATTTCTCCACCCACAGAACCATTTGCTCTTGAAACGGTATCAGAGCCTAATTGAACTCCAAATTCTTGGGCAATTTCGTATTTTACCTGGTCCAAGTACTGCTCGATTCCAGGCACTAACAATTTATTACTGTTATTTGCCATCATTGACACTCCTTTGTCTTAGGAAAGTTGAGACTTTCCTTGATAACTTTTTAAGCCTCGTCGCCACCTTTGAGGTGTACACACTTGGTACAATTAGGATACAGAGGAGGTTTGTCCTCTGTATTCATAGTATCTATACCCTTTTAAATTTCTATAAGTGGTAATGTTTTTCGGATTTGGATAATTTCATTAATCAGACCCTTTACTAACATCCTTTGTCGGATGCATAAAAGGATAAGCTTGTGGTTTTCTTTTGCTGTCAAGCAGTTCACGATTTTCAGATGTATTCCAGCCGATGTCATTTGTCGGATGAACCCACTCGTCTCCAGACATTATTGCGGGGTCTGTTTCCTCAGACCAATTTTCTAAAGGAGAGTTCTCTGAAGCGTATAAACTGTCACCAATGGTTACTCCAAATTCATTTACAAAGGGGACCTCCATTTTAATGCCTGTCCCTTCGAAACTTGGGGCATTTATTTGATGAGGCATGGTTTCATCAATCGTTACTTTTTCGGAGGACTGTTTATGATTTGATTTTTTCATGTTCTGTTCACTCCTTTTTCTTTTATTTTCTGTTTGAACATCAATTTTATTTAAGAAAAATAAGGAAAGGAATGAACCTTGGCACTTTGCTCAAACTAAAGATGTACTATCATATCTTTGGGAGGATGTTAAATGGCGAAACGTAAAGCGGAATTTAATGCAGTGGAAAAATATTCGAAAACCCCTCATAAAAATGTTCAGGAAAGTGAATTTTCCGCAGAGTTTACAGATAACAATAATGCCATTCGGTTCCAAAATCGTAATTCGAAACAAGGTAAAAAAGGTAGAAGCTAATGGTTAAGGAGAATCACAATCTAAGCCCCAAACCTATGGAAGAATTCAGTGTTGAAATAGGTGAGGTAAATGGGGTTAAGCTTTATGAAACGAAAAAGCATTTGAAGAAAATTGAAAAAAATAAATAAGCCGGGGGCTCCCGGCTTATTTTAGAAATTAAAAGGGAAATGTTAGGGTTTGGTCATTGCTTGGATCGAAGAATACTAATAGGTAGCCTTCTTTACGTTTCAAGTGCCCGGTTGTTAAATACTCACCTAAATCAAAGGTTAATCCCTCAAGCAGCGTATGCTTATATAAATCCTTTTCATCAAGCTGCAGTTGATTGAAATGATCCCCCAGCATGGTTGGATTGTCCATTATTTGTTTATAAAGCTGGGACCGTTCACCTTTATCCAAGGAGGCCTCCCACCAAGGCTTTCTAGGCTTGTATTTGTGATTTCTTAAGTAATCGTACTTCATTAATCCTGCAATAATTTCCAGGTTTTCTACGGAGCGCTCCTTTAAAAATGAGTATAATCTCCTAAATAAGTCCTCTAGTTGATGACCGATTCGCGACCATCCTTTATTGTCCCAGTAGGAACCAAACTCTTGAAAAAAGTCAAAAGGGGAGGGAAATACATGGTTGACAAGATATTCAACCGTATAATCCATTCGATGGTCATTCCAATATTTCTCCAATACGTCCTCGACCTGTTTAATTCTAACAATATCATCAAACGATAGGACATTATTACTTAATATTTCATATGGTGAATGGTCCATATATACATAGTGATGTTCGTCAGCGCGGAGACGAACCCCAGTCCCCCTCAGCATTTTTAAAAACCCCAATTGTAATTCTTCCGGTCTCATTTCGAATACATCATTGAATGTTTTTCGGAAGGATGAATAATCTTCTTCAGGAAGTCCGGCAATCAAATCAAGATGTTGGTCAATTTTGCGTCCTTCTTTGACCATTGTGACGGTTCTGGTTAGCTTTTCAAAATTTTGTTTTCGTCTTACCAGCTCATTCGTGTAGTCATTGGTAGACTGAACGCCAATTTCAAATCTAAAAAGTCCTTTTGGGGCTTCTTGATTTAAAAATTCAATAACCTCCGGACGCATAATATCTGCCGTTATTTCAAATTGAAATACTGTTCCAGGCAGATGTTCATCAATAAGGAAACGGAACATTTCTAATGCGTAGCTTCTGCTGATATTGAAAGTACGGTCCACAAACTTAATGGTTTTAGCGCCATGGTCCATAAGATAGCGAATATCGGCTTTTATTTTTTCACGATCAAAATATCTAACTCCGACTTCGATGGAAGAGAGGCAGAATTGGCAGCTAAATGGGCAGCCTCTGCTTGTCTCGACATAAGTGACACGCTTTCCTAGTTCGGCGATATCCTCAGGAAAACGATAAGGTGATGGTAATTCTTTAAGATCTAGTTTATTCATTTGAGGGGTTATTTTTACTTCTCCATTTCCCCTATAAGCAATACCATGGACATTTCGATAATCTTGGGCGCCACTGATTTCATGGAGAAGCTGTTTAAAGGTTTGTTCTCCTTCCCCGATTACAATAAAATCAACATCAGAGTATTTTCCCATCCATTCGACTGTATCGTAGGTTACCTCTGGTCCCCCTAAAACAATTAAAATCGAAGGATCAACCTTTTTTAGCATATTAACTACTTTGAGTGTTTCCTCTATGTTCCAAATATAGCAGCTAAAACCGATGACGTCCGGTTTTGCTTGGTAAAGGTCCGATACAATATTTAGGACCGGATCCTTAATAGTATATTCTTTTAACGTAATGGGAAATTCTGGGGCAGCATAGGCCTTTAAATAACGAATGGCAAGATTGGTATGGATAAACTTAGCATTCAGTGTAGAACAAATAACATTCATATGATTGCTCCTTTATAAATTATGACCAAATAATCATTATAGCCTATTTTTGACCAAAAGAGTATTAGCCAAACTTTAAATCATCCAACTAGTAATATCTCTAGGGATGGTATCGGAGTGATGTTTACTGTTATATCACAGAAATAAATCTGTTATATAATTAAGCAAGCGTTTTAAAGTCTGATCTAATAATGTTTTTTTAAAAATAAATAAAGTGTTCCAAAAAAAATTGGCAGATGTTTGACTTTTATCACAGCTTAAACTTCCTAATTGTCCTACAATAACGAAAGGGAAAAGTGATTAATAGATTATTTCGTAATTTTTGGAACGAAATGGGGAGGGACATTATGTCGATTTTACCGAAAAAGAATGAACTTGGATTTTTTGAAATCCGATTAGAATCAATTGGCGGCCTGGGAGCAAACCTGGCAGGGAAAATGTTAGCCGAGGCAGGGGTCTTAAGTCTTGGGTTAAGAGGCTCGAATTTTTCATCCTATGGGTCGGAAAAGAAGGGTTCACCCGTAAAAAGCTTTATTCGTTTTTGTGATCCTGATGTTGAGATTCGGGACCATAGTCCAATTGAGCAGCCGCATATTGTAGGAGTTTTCCATGAAGCATTATATAAAACAGTAAATGTGGTAAGCGGCTTGGCTGCGGATGGTATAGTTTTAGTTAATACTGCAAGAGAATTTGATGACGTAAAAAAGGATTTGCATTTAGAGTATGGCTCACTTGCGATAGTCGATGCCTTAACGATCGCATTAGAGGAGAAAACGAAGGTAAATACAGCCATGCTTGGCGCTTTATATCGAATTTGTGATTTCTTAAATCCCGAATCAATGAGAGATGTGATCCGGAAAACTTTTACGAAAAAATATCCACACCTTGTTGAACCGAATATCAGGACATTTGACCGCGGCTATAATGAAGTTCAATTTAAAACCTACGAAGTGCCAGAAGGTGCTGAAGGAAAATCCTTTACACGTTCACTTCCACCACTCGGGTTTTTAACACAAGAACTGGGCGGAGTGATGGTTTCACAGGCAAATAGTATTTTAAAAGATTTAAGTGGTTCACGGCAAGGCTTCCTGCCTGAATTCAAACAGGACAAATGCATAAACTGTGCAGCATGTGATAATGTTTGTCCAGATTTTTGTTTTGTTTGGGAAGAAGGGGAAGATAAACGCGGCAGAAAACAAATGTTTCTTAAAGGGATTGATTATCAATATTGTAAGGGCTGCTTAAAGTGTGTGGAAGCATGTCCAACCGACGCATTAGGCGATCTTCGTGAAATTTTGGGGTATGCGGATGAAAACCGTGTGAAGCAAAACTTTCCTTATATTACAGGAGGGGTACAATAATGGCGATTTTAGAAGAAAAATTAATCAAGCAGGGTGTGGCAGAGCAAGTCTCTACCTTTGAATCAGGAAATGAAATGGCGGCTACGGCTGCAGCCCAAATTAATTATCATATCATGGGATATTTCCCAATTACACCTTCTACAGAGGTTGCCCAATTTTTAGATCAAATGAAAACACGCGGCCAGCATGATATAAAATTGATTCCAGCGGATGGGGAGCATGGATCAGCAGGTATATGCTACGGAGCCGCTGCGACAGGTGCACGTGTCATTAATGCGACTAGTGCGAATGGTTTCCTCTATATGCTTGAACAAATGCCTGTCCAATCAGGTACTCGCTACCCAATGGTTATGAATCTTGTCACTCGAGCTGTCAGTGGACCGCTAGATATTCGTGGGGATCACTCAGACCTTTATTATGCCTTAAATACGGGCTGGGTTATTTTGACTGCAAAAACACCTCAAGCGGTTTATGATATGAATATTATGGCACTTAAAATTGCCGAACATTCAAAAGTCCGCTTACCTGTTATTGTGGCCTATGATGGTTTCTTCACATCTCATCAAAAGCGCAGGGTAGAATACTTTAAGGACCGAATAGTTGTCCAGCAATTTGTTGGCGAATGTCCAACAGATTATAACTTTGTCCGGGATTTGAGCAAGCCTGTTACCATTGGTGCTCATATGAGTGGTGATGATTTTATAAATAACCACTACCAACAATCGGAAGCTATTTACAATGCAGGTGAAGTATTCAAAGAAGTGGCTGCTGACTATGCGAAACTATCTGGCAGAGATTATCAAGTACTCGATCTATATAGAATGGAAGATGCAGAGGTTGCATTATTTCTATTAAATTCTGCTGCTGAGTCAGCAAAAGATGTTGTTGATCAGCTTCGTAATAAGGGAATTAAAGCTGGAGTCATCAGCCCTAATATTATCCGTCCATTCCCGGCAAAAGAAATTCGTGAAGCTCTGAAAAATGTTAAAGCCCTATTAGTTGGGGAGCGCGCAGATTCATATGGTGCCAACGGGCCGAACCTTACACATGAAGTGAAATCTGCTCTACAAGATGACAAGGAAAACAAAACCATTGTGTTAAGCCGTGTATTTGGTCTTGGCGGGAAGGACTTCTATGCGGATGATGCTAAAGATTTCTTTAATATGGCCATTGAGGCAATGGAAAAGGGCTATGCTGAAAAACCTTTTGATTATTATGGTCATATTCCAGGTAACCCGGAAAACATTCTTAAGCCTGTCATTTTGCCTCAGCATGGTGATGTATACAAAACAGGTTTAATTGATGTGAAAATGGATGAAGAAACGAATAAATTAAAGGTTAAAATTCCTCCACTTCGTGCTCTTACAGGTAAGCCTAAACGCATTGCATCAGGACATGGTGCATGTCCTGGCTGTGGTATTTTTGCCGGTCTGGAGTTATTCTTTAAGGGGATTGAGGGAGATATTGTAACTTTATTCCAAACGGGCTGTGCATACGTAACAACGACTGGGTATCCAAGTACTTCCCATAAACAAACGATGATTCATAATTTGTTCCAAAACGGTGCAGCTACACTGTCTGGTACGGTTGAAGCATTTATGGAATTAAAACGCCGCGGTGAAATAAATGTGTCTGATGAGGCAACTTTTGTCATGATTACTGGTGACGGAGGTATGGACATAGGAATGGGCTCTGCAATTGGTACGGCTCTTCGTGGGCATAAACTTATTATGATTGAGTATGATAATGAAGGTTATATGAATACGGGATCGCAAATGTCGTACTCTACACCAATTGGACATATGACAAGTACATCCGGGGTTGGAAAAGTACAGCGCGGAAAAGCATTCCACCATAAGGATACAGCTCAAATCATGGCAGCAACTAATATTCCGTATGTATTTACAGGTTCTGAAGCATTCCCGCAGGACTTAGTAAAAAAAGGTGCAAAAGCACAATGGTATGCACAGAATGTTGGACCGGTCTATGGAAAACTGCTCATCGCCTGCCCATTAAACTGGAAATCAGATGACCGCTATGGTACAAAAATTGTCGAAGAGGCTGTGAATTCCTGTTTCTTCCCGCTCTATGAGATTGAACAAGGTGTAACCACCATTACGTACAATCCAGAAGAAAAGAACAAACGGGTTCCACTTTCTGATTGGTTAAAATATATGGGAAAAGCAAAACATCTTTTAAAAGAAGAAAATCTTCCAATTTTAGAAGAGTTTGAAGCAGAAGTTGAAAAAAGATGGCTGCGTCTCAAAGCAAAACACGAAAATCCACTTCTATAAAATTAAAAGAACGCAAAGTAGTAAAGTGCTTTGCGTTCTTTTTATGTCGAAAAAGTCTGTTGATCTGTTTGTAGTAGGAAAATTTGCTTGTCGACTAAAAAGGATTTTACTCGATATATGTAGAATATATGGTTTAATATAGTAGAGAGTGAAAAAGGATTTCGCGGGGTGTCTAACGTGGAGAAGAAGGACATAAACGATACTTTACCTATTGGTAATAGTGATAAACAGAATAAAACAGTCAATTTTCAGGAGAGCGAACAAAGATATAGACGTATTTTTGAAGATTCAATCGATGGTCTCCTCCTTTGGGATAACGATCACCGTATTATTGATGTGAATCGTTTTGGTGAAAAAATGATAGGTCTACCAAAAGAACGTTTGATAGGTAACCGGATCTATGAGCCGCACACCATTTTTAAAGATGGTAAGCAAGAGATCTTGAGGCATATTGAACAAGTGTTCGAAAAAGGACAAACATGTACCACGATGATTTTCACGGATGAAGAAGGAAATACTAGATATTTTGACTGTTCATCAAAACTTGATATCCTGAGCGGGATTAATTTTACTGTATTTAAAGATATAACTGAAAAGATGGAAATAGAGGAGCAGCTCCGCAAATCAGATACGCTGAGCGTAATTGGTGAACTTGCTGCCGGAATTGCCCATGAAATTCGTAATCCTATGACGGCACTAAAAGGTTTTATTCAGCTGCTTGAGGAAAATATCACGAAAGAACATCCGATGTATTATCAGGTAATCACTTCGGAACTGTCCCGAATTGATTCGATTATAAATGAATTTTTGATTCTTGCGAAGCCTCAGGTTACTAAATTTCAGGAAAAGAATCTTAACCAGATTTTAAAGGAAACAGTCGATTTACTATCTGCTCAAGCTGTTCTTCATAATGTTCAATTTATAACAAACATCGACAGCCATCTGCCGCCTGTATTCTGTGAACCTAACCAATTAAAAAAGGTATTTATCAATATTATCAAAAATGCAATTGAAGTGATGCCTCTAGGTGGAAATGTAACCATTACTACAAGGAAGTTGGAAGAAGAACGCGTTCAAATCAGTATCCAAGATGAAGGGGCAGGAATTCCAAAAGAAAAAATAAAAAAGCTGGGTGAACCATTTTTTACGACAAAGGAACAGGGAACGGGCTTAGGGTTAATGGTTAGTCATCGAATTATAAAAGATCACCAAGGTGAAATTACAATCGAAAGTGAAGAAGGAAGAGGTACCACGTTTTATATCGAGCTGCCTTTTCAATTAAAAGATAAAAAAGAAATAATGTAAAAAAGCAATCCACGTAACCGTTCGGATTGCTTTTAATTTTTTTCAAAAATTTTATTGATATGAGGTTGGTTTTCTATCTTCAAAAATCGGAATAAGTTTGCGTATTTCTTTGACCTGATCCAAATCAATCTCAGCAGTGAGAACTTCTTCCTGCTCTGCAGCTTCAGCCACTACATCTCCCCACGGGTCAATAATGAGTGAATGTCCGGCAAATTGGTTATTTGGGTCACTGCCAGACCTGTTACAGGCGATGACGTAGCATTGATTTTCAATTGCTCTGGCGATTAAGAGAGCACGCCAATGTCCTAACCGTGCTGCCGGCCATTCCGCCACCACAAATAGGGCTTTAGCGCCTTCAGATGTATGTGCCCGAATCCATTCAGGAAAGCGAATATCATAGCAAATGACCCCTGCAAATAAATGACCATCTACTTGGAATAAGCCTTTATCAGCTCCTGCCTCGAGGTAGAGATGTTCATCCATTAATTTAAAAA
This sequence comes from Neobacillus drentensis, assembly GCF_021560175.1. Classification (GTDB taxonomy): domain Bacteria; phylum Bacillota; class Bacilli; order Bacillales; family Cytobacillaceae; genus Neobacillus; species Neobacillus drentensis_A. The sequence goes on from NZ_CP091110.1 coordinate 1,649,193, forward strand.
GATGAAGTTTATCGTATTGGTGGGTAACAGTGCCATCTTTTGTAATAATCAGGAGGGTATTCTTTACTCCTTTTTCGACTCGATTTGCAACCGATCCTCCCACAAAATGGACCTGATGTTTCTTTGCAGCTGCCTGGAGGAAGGCAATCGTTTTCTGGGCTTTTAGGTCGGCTATTTCAGCTAACCTGGTTAGGTCATATCCGGTCGTCCAAAGCTCAGGCAGGACAATAATATCCGGATGTGACTCCATGGCTTTTTCAATTAGATTTTCAGCAGCTTGATAATTCTTTTCAGGGTCACCGAAGGCGATATCCATTTGGAGACAGGAAACTTTTAATTTCAAAAATCTTCACCTCTTTAATTTTCTGAATTTTAATTTTACTAGTTATTATAAAAGTTATACCATTTATCGAAAGAAATTCAATAGGCTTTTAAATTCTATAATTAAATATTTAATATAAAGCAGTTGAGTCAATAGGCTGGGCTGTGACTGCCCCAAAGGGATCGGTTTTTACCTGGCTGAAAAGATTTTCCTTCTATTTCAAACCTTACAAGTAAATTCTGCCTGGTTCTATCGCACTAGAAAATATTCCGCAAAAGTTTTATTTTATCTCTTTAAAGTGAAAAAACCCCGAAAATTTAACTTTTCTCTACTTTATTCTCCATACTTGGTTGTGGAGATATTTGTCGTTTGTATGCGAAAAAAAGAGAAAAAGATGTCGAAAATCGAAAGAAATAGAATGTTTTGTCTACTTTTGCGATTGTATTTACTTTTAATAAAATTCTTGTCATAATTCTTCAAGTAGTCTACTTTTTGAGTAGTTTATAGTAAGCGTGTAAGGTAGGAGGATAAAATTGTACGAGGATAGTAAATATCAATCTGAAATGATTGAAAAGATAAAAGTAAAAAGAGAATTAATGATTAATAGTGCAAATAGACACGGTTTTACAAGTGAACAAACCATTAAATACAGCCAGGAACTAGATGAACTAATCAATCACTATCAAAAAGTGATTGGGCAAACTTCTAAATTAAATGAAGAAGTAAAATTTGCTTTTAAACACATGATTATGATCTGGCCAAAGGTTCTTGTTTAAAATATGAAGGTCTTCAGTAACTAATTATATACCTATTCAACCGGAAGGCCTTCCAGTGTCTTTTTTTCTCCAATTATTTGTCAATCCCCCCCATTTATACTCAATTGACCTTAACGAACTCTAGTTAAAATCCCCAAAAAATTCTTATTATCTAATATTTGCAATAATAGTGCAAAGCTGTGATTTTTATCATTGTTTATATCGTCATATTTAATATAGTTATATTAATAGTATTTTGTTTTAAATTCACTCATACCTATACTCGATCTTCTACAACTAGGATTTCACTATGATTTCGTTAATCGACAAAGCTTCCTAGAATCCACATTATTCTTACCCATCATTTTTACTTTTAAAAAAGGTATAAGAAAATCTCGCATGTTTGGTACTATGCTTGTGTTGCGATACATATATCGTTAATAAAAGCATTTTTAACAACCAAAGAAAGCAAACGCTTTCAATTATTATAGTTCATATGGAGGAGGGAAAGTCCTACATGCACATTGTCGTTTGTATCAAACAAGTACCTGATACAAAAATTATTAAAATTAACCCAAAAACAAACACACTTGATCGTCGAAGTGCACCAGCCATTTTGAATCCTTATGATGCCCATGCGGTTCAAGAGGCTGTCAAAATTAAGGGAAAAACGGGCGGGACCATTTCAGTATTGTCAATGGGACCGCCGCAAGCAACAGCTATTATTAAAAAAAGCATTGAAATAGGGGCAGATAGAGGTTATTTAATTACAGACCGTGCTTTCGCAGGGGCAGATACATTAGCCACCAGCTACGCATTATCAAAGGCTTTAGAACGAATTGGTAAGGAACTCCCTGTTGATATGGTGATTTGCGGAAAACATGCCATAGATGGGGATACTGGTCAGGTTGGACCAGGGATAGCAAGAAGAATGGATATCCCGCCTGTAACAAATGTAATTGAGGTGGCAGAGGTCAATCAAGAGGAAAAAACCGTTTTAATCAAACGAAAATTAACCAATGGTTATGAATTAATTCAATCGGAGATCCCATGCCTGTTGACCGTTGAAAAGGAAATTAACCAAATCGCATATTCACCAATGCCTAACATGATTAGAGCTGCTAGATACGAACCAATTATCTGGGCAGTCAGCGATCTTGAAGATGTTGACCGGACTCAGCTTGGTTTAAAAGGCTCACCAACGATCGTAGGTAAAATGTTTACACCACCACGTCCTGAAGGCGGTAAAAGACTAGAAGGGTCAGCACATGAGCAAGTAAAACAGCTTATGGAAGTATTATTAGATAAAAAGGACCTATTTACGATTCAGTCAGCTAAATAATCAAAGTTATTTTTCTGCTTTAGGGAGGGGTTTATATGAATCTTGATGACTATCGGGGAGTCTGGGTATTTATTGAACAAAATGGTAATAAAATTGAGGGAGTTTCACTCGAACTGCTTGGTGCGGGGAGAAAATTAGCGGATAAATTACAAGTTCCATTAGCAGGTTTTTTACTGGGACATGGAGTTAAGCAAATGGTCAACCAAGTAATTTCTTACGGTGCGGATGAAGTTTATGTTATTGATCAGCCCATCTTAACACATTACCGAACGGAATCTTATATGCAGGGCGTTATGCTGTTGGCAAGAAAATATAAACCGGAAATTATCCTATATGGGGCTACACCGAATGGGAAGGATTTAGCAAGTGCAGTTGCAACCGATTTATCGACCGGTTTAACTGCAGATACGACCATGCTGGATGTCGATGTATCAAACCGATTACTTGAGGCAAGCAGGCCGGCGTTTGGTGGAAATATTATGGCAACCATTCTATGTAAGAAGCACCGGCCGCAAATGGCAACTGTTCGGCCAAAGGTTATGAAGGCATTAGAGCCGGATGCAGCAAGACTTGGTAAGGTAATTGAAGAGAAGATTGATTTAAAAGAAGAAGATATGCGGACAAAAGTGCTGCAAATTGTGAATGACGTAACAAAAAAGGCTAGTCTTGCTGAGGCACATGTAATTGTTTGCGGTGGTAAGGGTATGGGGGATTTGCAAAACTTTCAGCTTATTCATGAGTTAGCTGAAACCATTGGTGCCAGTGTAGGTGGTACTCGCGATGTTGTGGAGGCAGGCTGGCTTCCGCACGAACAACAGGTTGGTCAAACCGGTGAAACGGTAACACCAAAGATTTATTTTGCGATTGGAATCTCTGGTGCGATCCAGCATGTGGTTGGGATGAAAAACTCAGAGTTTATTATCGCCATTAACAAAGATCCAAATGCGCCTATTTTTGATGTTGCAACATACGGGATTGTAGGAGACGCGATGGAAATTGTCCCTAAATTAATACAGCAATTTAAGCAGCTCAAGACGGAAAAGGGCGGTGAAATTAGTTATGCCTGAAAAATTTGATGTGATTGTAGTTGGAGCTGGGCCTTCAGGTACAGCATGTGCCCTCACTTGTGCACGAAATGGCCTGAAAACTTTACTGATTGAAAGAGGTGAATACCCAGGAGCAAAAAACGTTATGGGCGGTGTTTTGTACCGCAAGCAGATGGAAGAACTAATTCCTGAGTTTTGGAAGGAAGCCCCTCTTGAGAGACCCGTCATCGAGCAGCGCTTTTGGATGATGGATAAGGAATCGGTTGTGTCTTTTGGTTACAAAGGTCTTGAATGGGCAGTGGAACCATATAATAATTTCACTGTATTGCGTGCCCAGTTCGACCAATGGTTTGCCGGGAAGGCGGTTGAGGCCGGAGCTCTGCTGATCAACGAAACTGTAGTGCTCGAGTGTATTGTGGAAAATGGCAAGGTTGTTGGTGTCCGGACGGATCGTCCAGATGGTGCCGTTTATGCAGATGTTGTGGTACTGGCAGATGGGGTAAACTCTCTTCTATCCAAACAAATAGGTTTCCATAAAGAATTTCGCCCTGATGAAGTAGCCTTAACCGTTATGGAGGTTATTAATCTTCCAAAAGAAAAAATTAATGACCGTTTTAATTTAGAGGATAATCAAGGATGCACGATTGAGATATTTGGAGATTCAACAAAAGGCAACCTTGGAACAGCTTTTCTATATACGAATAAGGACAGTTTAAATATCGGGGTCGGAACAACCCTATCTAGTATGATTAAAGCAAAATTGAAGCCATACGATCTATTAGATTATTTGAAAAATCATCCGATGGTAAAACCGTTGATTGCTGGCGGGGAATCTGCAGAATATTTAGCCCATCTTATTCCTGAAGGCGGCTACCGTTCTGTTCCTAAGGTTGCTGGTAATGGAGTCATTGTGGTTGGCGATGCCGCTCAGCTAGTCAATGCCATCCATCGTGAGGGCTCCAATATGGCAATGCATTCAGGTCTATTAGCAGCTGAAACTGTTATTGAAGCTAAGACGAGAGGTGATTTTTCTGAGTCCAGCTTAAATCTTTACCGTGAAAAGCTGTATGATAGTTTTATTATCAAAGACTTAGAAAAATATAAAGATGCTGCCCATACCTTTGAGAAATACCCGCAATACTTCAATGAATATGTTCCAATGATGAATAAGGCAATGAGTAAATTCTTTACAGTCGACGGAACACCGAAACGGGAAAAACAAAAACAAATCATGAAGAGTGTGACGGCAGAAAAAGGAACTATTCGAGTTATTCAGGATATTTATCGTGCCTGGAAGGCGGTGAAATAATGTCAACGAAGAATATCGAAGAAAAACAGTATCTTCTCCGTTTTAAGTGTGACACGAAATCGCATCTAACTGTACTTGATCATGATGTATGTATGACAAAATGTCCCGATAAAATTTGTACAGTATTTTGCCCTGCTGAAGTGTATAAGTGGGAAGGAACTAGGATGCAAGTAGGTTATGAAGGCTGTCATGAGTGCGGCAGCTGCCGAATCGGGTGCCCCTATCAAAATATAAAATGGGAATACCCTAAAGGCGGTCACGGAATTGTTTTCCGGTTAGCCTAAAAATAAAAAGAGTGCTGGTTGGCTTGGTGCAACCAGCACTTCTTTTTATGCAAGGAAAAAGTAATTGATCATTCTTGGATTGGTGATAAAAGACATTTGCACTTTTATTACGATATGTAAGTTTTTTCACAAATAGGAGTAAAAAGAAGGTGAAGCAGAGGGTTACGCTGAAGAGGATTTAGCTGATTTTCTCTAAAAGAGTGGCAGAGGAAAGTTCATCCTTTTTGCTTGATTGAACTAATGAGGAGGCCAAAGTATTCGCATAATCGATTAATTCCAACTGGGGTGAACAATAATAGGGTGCCTTCCAATTAAAGTCGCCCTCGTCTGTTGCCGGATAAATACTGACTTTCCAGTGATAATATATTTTGGGTTGTGGAAGCTGAACTCCTTCAACTGCTATTAGCCAATGGGTAAAGGGTTGGTCAGGACAATAAGCCTCGGTATTTTTTAACGACTGCAGGTCATTTAATCCGATGGGAATTAAAGCTTTTTCATAAAAATCATGATAATTTGGAGTTTTCATTTATATCACCCTCCCGAATTCGGTATATCTATATTATATGAAACAATAACCCCTTAATTGTGTGATAATTGTTAAAACTGTTCAAAAAATTTTTAACTTCCTCATAAAGTTTTCACAATTACACCATTTGTAAATAATGGTTTATAAAAGTGACTTCCGTCACTACATGGCTAATCGGAAATTTATATACTTAAGTCACAGAAATGATATAGAGGTGAATGGAATATGAATAGCTGCATGAGTGGTTTTGGCGGTATGGACCAAGGGGAGTTAAGTGAAGGGCTTGCCCGTTTAAAAGGTGAACATCCTGCCTTAAGAGCTCAAATGGAAGGATTGTATCGTTTAACGCAAAAAATGGATCAAGAAATTAATGTGGAAGCAAATTTTAAAGAATTAATTATAAAGGTCAAAGAATTTAAAGGTGCCTTAGATCCGCATTCTGAGAGAGAAGAAGGTGTTCTATTTCCTATGATGGGCGTTTATATTGGTACCACTTCTGGGCCCATTGCTGTAATGGAATATGAACATGATCAGGCAAAATCAAATATCGGTGCCTTCCTTCAAAAGGCGGAAGTTGGGGAATCGACTACTGAGGAAATGAAGAAGATAGCTGAACTAGTTCAAAATGCTTACTTTATTTTAACTGACCATTTTAACAAAGAGGAAAATGTGTTATTTCCAATGGCTGAAAGAATGCTGTCAGATGAAGAAAAAACGGAGTTATTACGGAAGATACAAGAAATTTAAACGAAAAAAGGATGGGCAGCGCTCATCCTTTTTTTCGTTTTTTGATCCATGTAATACTTAAGAAAATTACCCTTGTTGATTCCATTCTGAGACTTTTTGATCACTCGGAAGCAAGAAGGCGATTAGACCAAGCAGCGGAAGGACACCGAGCCAAGTGATCATGGATTGCAGGCCAATCCAGTCAGCAATCGACCCAAGACCAACAGAACCTATAGCTCCCATCCCGAACGCAAGGCCGACAGTTAACCCGGACATAGTACCAATCTTTCCTGGAACTAACTCCTGGGCATACACAACCGTAACCGAAAAACTAGTCATTAGAATAAACCCTGCAAGAATAAGAAAGATAAAGGCAACTGTTGGCGGTACATGCGGAATAAGTATCGAAAAAGGAACAGTCGCTAACATTGAAAAGGAGATAATATTTTTCTTTCCAAATCGATCTGAGAGCGGTCCTCCAAAAAAAGTCCCAACCGCACCTGCTACCAAGAACGCAAATAAAAATAGCTGAGATTCCTTTATAGATAATGCATATTCTTTAATAGCATAGAAGGTATAGAAGTTTGTCATCCCAGACGTATACCAGGTTCTTGCAAAAATTAACAGTAAAATGAATGCGAGCGTGTTTTTAACTTCTTTCGACATTCCCTCGCTCACACTTGCCCTTGTTTCCTTTTTTACTACCCGAGGGGCAATTAGTAATCTTTGTTGATACCAATTTGCGATATATATGAGTAATATAACCGCTATTGCGGCAACAATGGTAAACCACGATGCGCCAATTTGCCCGAGTGGAACTAATATTAGAGCAGTAATAACAGGTGCCAATGCCTGCCCTGTATTGCCGCCTACTTGATAAATAGATTGTGCGAGCCCCCGTCTGCTCCCTGCGGCCATATAAGCCACTCGGGAACCTTCAGGATGGAATACGGCAGAGCCAAGTCCAATGAAAATAACGGATAGTACAATTAGTACAAAATTACTCGCAAATCCTAAGCCGAGAATTCCAAAAAGTGTAAAAGACAGACCGATGGGCAGGGCAAAGGGCATTGGCTTTTTGTCTGTAACAAAACCAACGACCGGCTGCATAACGGATGAAACCATATTTAACGAAAAAGCTATGATACCTAACTGGGTAAAGCTTAAGCCCATTGATTTTTCTAATATGGGGAACATCGCAGGTACAACCGCTTGAATGGCATCATTCAATAAATGGCAGAGGCCGATAATAAGCAGAATTTTAAACATAGTTGATTCCGAGGCTTTCGAAGCCTTTGTTGATAAAGCAGCTGGTTGATTCATATTATCCCTTCTTTTTTGTATTGTTTTTCCTATCTTACTACTTATTTACTAAAATAAAAAACAATTATTTCTATTTTCGAAATTAAAAAATAATAATATAAAAAAAGAGATGGTTCAAAGGGGGATTTATGGAAAAATCGGTTGAAGTTTTATTTACCCAGACTATTTTGGATAATTTCTTAGGTTGTTTTCAATTGGAAGATAAGGTTAGAAAGTTGGGGGACTTTGAAAATTATGTATTTGAGGTTTATCAGGATGGAAAACCGCTGGTATTAAGGATTACACATAGTTCACATCGTAAACGAACAGAAATTGGGGCAGAACTCAATTGGATGGATTTCCTTTTTAAAAATGACGTAAATTGTCCAGGGGTCATACCTTTGCCTACTGGAGATTTCATACAAACTGAAAAAGCGGCAGATGGGACTTCTTTTTATGCCTGTCTATTTTCAAAGGTCAGGGGAGAACCTGTAAAAATAAATTCTCACACCTTCAACGAGGAATTGTTTTATGCTTGGGGGAGAGAAATCGGTAAAATGCACCGGATCACAAAACAGTATCAACCACAAAAAGGTGAAAGCATACGTCCTTATTGGTACGAAGAGGAATTGCTCCGGGTTGAAGACTTTTTTTCACATGAACCTGAAATAATTGAAAATACACAGCAGCTAATTTTCGAGTTACGAGAGCTGCCGCAGAACCTAGATAATTTTGGTCTCATCCATTCGGATATCCATTCCGGGAACTTTTTCTACGATGGGAAAGAGGTCCATGTGTTTGACTTTGATGATTCTAGTTATCATTGGTTTGTATCTGACATAGCCATTCCGTTATATTATTCGATACTTTATGGATCCAGTAACGTAAAAGAGGGGGAAAGGAGAACATTTTCTAAGTTTTTCTTAAGTCATTTTACGAGGGGCTATGAAGTATATCATCCTCTTCCAGAGAACTGGAAAGAGCAGCTGTCACTTTTTCTAAGACTGAGGGACATAACGCTTTACTCTGTGTTTCATAAAAAAATTTCTCCACAGGACCGGAACGACCGGTTAAATCACTTATTGTTGGAATTAAGGAAGAGAATCATCCAAAAAGAGGCAATCGTCCAAAACCCCTTATAAAATAAGGGGATTTGACAGACATTAAAAAATTTTTTATAATTAATTTTGAAATCAAGATAATTTTCTTAATTGAATCCTTCCAGATTTTATTAAAACTTAAAAGGATGAGTTTCTTATGGACAATCAATCAGTAGAAAAATCATTAAAGTTATTTATAGTCCTTTCTAGAGCATATAAAGCGATTAATGAACATGTAAATAAAGCTATTCAAACAAAAGGCTTAAATCCAACCGAATTTGCAGTGTTAGAGCTTCTATATCATAAAGGTGATCAGCCAATGCAGCAGATTGGCGGAAAAATTCTTCTGGCTAGCGGCAGTATTACCTATGTAGTCGACAAGCTCGAACAAAAGGGACTACTCAGACGAATTGCCTGTCCGAATGACCGACGGGTCACATATGCCCAAATAACAGAACAAGGAAAAACATTTATAGAAGAAATTTTTCCTGAACATGCCAAACAAATTGATACGCTGATGTCTAGTCTGTCCGATTCGGAAAAAACGTTAGCAATAGACTTACTGAAAAAATTAGGTATACCGGCAGGAAAATTTTAATACGGCCAATGGTCGTATTTTTTTTATTAAAGGAATACTATTAGAAAGTGTCGAATTGTTAGACTTGAAAAATGGAAAGGGGTTCTGACATGAGCTTTGAAAATTATACATATAAAAGGCCAAATCTCGATGAAGTTACAGCCAAGTTTGATGAAGTATTAGAGGGCTTTAAAAATGCGGACACAGTTGAGGCACAAAGCGGGTTTATGAACGAAATTAATCAACTTCGAAATGATCTTGGCACCATGTTTAATCTTTGTTATATTCGCCACTCTATTGATACCACTAATGAGTTTTATAAGGAAGAACAAGATTATATGGATGAAATTCAGCCTGAAGTGGAGGGCTTGGTGACTAAGTATTACCAAGAATTAGTTGGCTCGAAGTTTCGCGCTGAGTTAGAAAAAAAGTGGGGAACGCAACTTTTTGCCTTAGCGGAGGGACAGTTAAAAACCTTTAAGCCTGAAATTGTTTCCTTACTACAAAAGGAAAACCGGCTGTCAACGGAATACACAAAACTGCTTGCCTCAGCTAAGATAAATTTTGAAGGGGAGGAAAGAACACTTGCCCAATTAGACCCCTTCACCGAATCTAGGGATCGTGAGATGAGAAAAAGAGCAAGTGAAGCAAAATTTGGATTTTTTGCCGAACATGAAGAACAACTAGACCGAATTTATGATGATTTGGTCAAAGTAAGAACAGAGATTGCCCAATTTTTAGGGTTTAAAAACTTTGTTGAACTTGCCTATTATCGTATGATGAGAACCGATTATGATGCAAAAATGGTAGAAAAATTTCGTAATCAGGTAAAGGACTTCATTGTTCCAATAGCTACAAGGTTAAAAGAACGACAGCAAGAAAGAATTGGTGTAAATCAATTGAAATACTATGATGAAGGTTTTAATTTTCAATCTGGAAATGCTGTTCCAAAGGGTAATCCCGAATGGATTATTGAATACGGTCAAAAAATGTACGAGGACCTTTCTAAAGAGACAGGCGTTTTCTTTAGCTATATGCAGGAAAATAATTTAATGGATCTTGTTGCTAAGAAAGGAAAAGCTGGTGGAGGCTATTGTACATTTATTGAGAATTATAAAGCTCCATTCATATTTTCAAATTTTAATGGAACATCTGGCGATATAGATGTCTTAACACATGAAGCTGGTCATGCCTTCCAAGTGTATTCCAGCCGTCATTTTGAAATTCCTGAATATTACTGGCCAACCTATGAATCCGCAGAAATCCATTCCATGAGTATGGAATTTTTCACATGGCCATGGATGGACTTATTCTTTAAAGAAGATACCGATAAATATAAGTTTACCCACTTAAGCAGCGCCTTGTTATTCCTTCCATACGGGGTTTCAGTAGATGAATTTCAGCACTGGGTTTATGAAAATCCTTCTGCATCACCTGCAGAACGAAAACAGAAATGGCGGGAAATTGAGAAAAAGTATTTACCACATAAAGATTATGATGGGAATGTCTATTTAGAGAACGGTGGCTTTTGGCAGCGTCAGGGTCATATTTATAATTCCCCTTTCTATTATATTGACTATACGCTTGCCCAAATTTGTGCTTTCCAATTCTGGAAGCGTTCGATCGAAAATAGCGAAGAGGCTTGGGCTGATTATGTTAAGCTCTGCAAGCTTGGCGGCAGTCTTTCTTTTACAAAACTTGTTAAGGCAGCTAACTTAATTTCACCTTTTGAAGACGGCTGTGTGGAGTCGGTTGTAGGTGTGATTGAAGAATGGCTAAATTCTGTTGAGGATCAAAAACTATAAAAAAAAGCGAAGCCGCTAAAATTGCGGCTTCGCTTTTTTTACGATTGACATGAGACTGCTTCAGAAACGACCTTTAATTCCCCATTTTCTAGGACAGCGACTAATTTTTTGGCATCAGGTTCTTCTAAAATAAAGTCAGCAATCTTATCCTCGAGCTGCTCTTGAATTACCCTGCGAAGTGGACGTGCGCCAAAAGCTGGGTGATAGCCTAGTTCAGCTAATTTTTCTTTTGTCTCTTTAGTAATACTGAATTCAATGTTTTGCTCAGTTAATGTTTTTTGTAAATCTTGTACCATTAATTCGACGATTGATAAGATATGCTCCTTATCAAGGGCATTAAATTCAATAATGCTGTCAAATCGGTTTAAGAATTCTGGCTTAAAGAAGCTGCCAAGGGAGTCAAGGATGCTTGCTTCCTCAATTGCATCACTAGCTCCAAACCCTACGTGAATGGTTTTGTGACTTACTCCTGCATTACTTGTCATAATAATGACTGTGTCTTTAAAGCTTACCACTCTTCCCTGACTGTCTGTAAGACGTCCATCTTCAAGTATTTGCAGGAACATATGCTGAACATCTGGATGGGCCTTTTCAATTTCATCTAATAAAATAATGCTATAAGGATTCCTGCGGACCTTCTCTGTTAGCTGTCCTGCCTCATCGTGGCCAATATAACCTGGAGGTGAACCGATTAATTTAGATACGCTGTGTTTTTCCATATATTCGCTCATATCGAGACGAACCATGGTATCCTTGCTGCCAAATAATTCTTCGGCAAGTGTTTTAGTTAGCTCAGTTTTACCAACCCCAGTCGGACCAACAAACAGGAACGATCCAATTGGACGATACTTCGATTTTAAGCCAGCACGGCTTCGTCTGATCGCCTTCGCTACTTTTTTAACCGCCTTTTCCTGACCGATAACCTTTTTATTGAGATTAGCTTCTAATTCTCGCATTTTAAGCTGTTCATCTTGCTGTAGTTTGCCAACTGGAATTTTTGTTTTTTCTTCAATGATTTCTTGAATATGAGAGACCGTTACAACAGGTCGGCTTCCAGTTGGGTCTGCATTTACTGTCTTTTCTAGTTTTGCTTCCTCATCACGGAGTACAGCTGCCTTCTCGTATTGTTCATTTTTGAGTGCTTCTTCTTTTTCGTGCGCAATCTCTTTTAAACGTTGTTCCACTTTTTCCGTGTTTTTGTCCTCTAAAGTAAGATTTAATTTAGAGCCGGCTTCGTCTAGTAAATCAATGGCTTTATCCGGTAAGAAGCGGTCTTGGATATAACGTTGGGACAACTGTACACAAGCGTGAATGGCTTCCTCAGAATAAGTGACGTTGTGATAGTCTTCATATTTCTTTTGAATACCTTTTAAAATTTCAATTGCTGCTTCGGGTGTAGGCTCAAGAACATGAATAGGCTGGAAGCGTCGTTCTAGGGCAGAGTCTTTTTCAATTTGTCGATATTCTTTCAACGTGGTAGCACCGACTACTTGTAACTCGCCTCTTGCAAGAGCTGGCTTTAAGATATTCCCTGCGTCCATGGAACCTTCAGCAGAACCGGCACCAACAAGTAGATGAATCTCATCAATGAAAAGAATGATATTTTTTCGATTCTGTAGTTCTGAGATTAACTGTTTCATTCTTTCTTCAAATTGACCACGGATACCGGTATTTGCAACAAGTGAAGCAACATCTAATAAGTAAATTTCTTTATTGCGTAATTTACCAGGGACATCACCGCTTGCAATTTTCAATGCTAAACCTTCTGCAATTGCCGTTTTTCCGACACCTGGTTCACCAATTAAGACAGGATTATTTTTATTTCTTCTATTTAGAATTTCAATTACCCGGTTAATTTCTTCATCACGACCAATGACTGGGTCAATTAAACCTGCCTTTGCCATTGTGCTAAGATTTCTTCCAAACTGATCGATAAAACCGTTATGACTATTATGACTGTCCTCGTTTGGAGATGTCTGGTCCATCATTGCATCATTTTGTGGGAATCCTTTTGCAGTAAAAAAGTTATCAAATGGGAAGTTAGAAAATGAACTCATATTTGAACCAAATCCAGCTCCTAGGGATTGCTTTTCTTTGGCATAGCATTCGTGGCAGAGTTTCATTTCCTTACGTTGTCCATTGAAATTTAAGTTTAATTGTACATTGGCCTGATTTTGCTGGCATTGTTGACAAAGCATAAGCAAATTACCTCCTAGTATATATAAATTATTTAAAGTTTGACTTTGACTATATTTGACCTTATGAACATAGTATACTCTGACCTTTTTTGACTTTCAAGTAGTTTGTTTATAGAAATGATTACCAAAGACAGCGTAAATCTCTTTCCTTAAACATGAAAAAGCTCGTCTTTGTTTGTCCCTTGTCTCATATATTGATGATAAGGGGGAGATGAGGTGAAGAAGAATTGGACTCAAGCTTTTCAAATTGCTGCAGTTTATGTGGGAACTGTAGTAGGGGCCGGATTTGCGACAGGAAAAGAAATTGTTGAGTTTTTTTCTCGATTTGGTTTCTTCGGTCTACTCAGTATAATCATGAGCGGATATCTTTTTATTGCTTTGGGTTCGAAGCTTATGAGGATGGCCGCCTATATAGATGCAAAATCGTACCAAGAGTTTAATGCGTATTTATTTGGAAAATGGCCAAGCCGTATTATCAATGTTTTCATGCTCTTTATGTTACTTGGTGTTAGTGCTGTGATGCTTTCAGGCGCAGGGGCAGTGTTTGAGGAACAATTGGGTCTATCGAAGAACGTCGGTGTGTTTCTGACGATTATTCTTTCAATACTAGTGATGTTAGTAGGTACAAAAGGGCTATTTGCAGTTAATACGTTTGTAGTTCCTTTAATGATTAGTTTTAGTTTAATCCTGATGGTCTTTTCAATACAGTTACCGAATTTTATGGATCAATTATTATTTATCCCTCATGCTGACGATGGCTGGAAAAGTGTAGTGGCTCCTTTTTCTTATGTTGCATTGAATCTTGGGCTTGCTCAGGCCGTCCTAGTACCAATTGCAACGGAGGTAAAAGAGGATTGGACGATTAAATGGGGGGGGATTCTTGGAGGTGCTGCGTTAACCTTAATTTTATGTGCGAGTCATTTTACTTTAATCATGCTGCCCGATCTAGACATGTACAATATTCCAATGGCGATTGTCATGAAAAAATTGGCACCATTCCTATATTGGATTTATGTTCTTGTGATTTATGGAGAAATTTTCACATCAGTAATTGGAAATGTCTTTGGGCTTGATCGTCAATTGAAGCAATATTTATCGATTCCTACTATTGTTTCCGTCGCGGCGATTTTTTTAGTTTCCTATCTGATAAGTCTTGTGAACTATGGTACGTTACTATCCTATTTATATCCGTTGTTTGGGTATATCTGCATGACCTTTTTTATATTACTGTGGATGAAGCCCTTTCACATCGATAAAAAATAAATAAACAGCTGTCACCGGACAGCTGTTCTTATGTTAATGGCTTAATCATAAAAATCATTATATCAAAAATGAGATGTGAGACAATAACAAGCGGCATGCTTCTTTTCCAATAATATAGTCCTCCCCAGGCAGTTCCTGACAGAAAGGCTACAAAAACCAATAAGAAAGAACCTGAATACATATGAACGGATGCGTAAAGAGCTGCACCAAGTAAAATGCTCCAAATAGGTTTGAAATACTTTAAAAGACTTTTTTGAATAAATCCGCGCCAGAAAAGTTCTTCTCCTGGTGCCGCAACTAATATAAGGGCAATATACTGCCAAAAAGCGTTCGGCGCATACCAACGGTACAATTTCTTAATGGATTTTTCAAAAGGAAGATCCATTATTTGGATAGTTTTAAATCCAAACCAAAAAATAAAATATAATATGAAACCTGATAAAGCTCCGAAAAATATATATTTGGCAAATGATGCCTCATCATCCACTTCTCCTTGGAACATGGCATAGGCAATGAGAATAAGGATTGATCCTGAAAAAATATACCAAAATATTGTTTTATCATGGAATGAAAAATAGATAAGTGCATGTGCGATGATGAAACCAAGAATAAGTCGTATATCTAGGAAGCGCTTTTCCATCCTAACTAGCTCCTTTTTTACAATCAATAAAATTCATTTTAACAAAGATGTTTTTTAAAAGGAAATGATTTCTTTAAACATTTTATCCAATTTTGCTGATAAGAACGTATCCCCAGGTAAAAATAAAGAGGAAGGGAAAGGAGTGAGTTAGTTGAGTAAATCTAAAAGCCAACAAGAACGGGAATGGACAGTTCGGAAACAGGATCAGAATCCCCATGGCAAAGTGAAGTCTTTAAAGCAGATTTCTAAAGAAACAGATCAGGGAAGATAAATAAAAAATCTCGCCATTGGCGAGATATCTCTTGTCACAATAGAAATGGCAGTCAATCTCTGCCATTTCTACCAATCTATTACTTAATAAGCGCTTTCTTTTATCACTTTATAGTTTTTATGATTTACCACTGTACGCTGATCCAATTCGAGGTCACGATAATTATCCATAAGTGTTAGGTCGACTATAACAGAGTTTTCATTTACCTTTTCCACTATCCCTTTCAGGCCACCGCGAAATTCAATGATATTTCCTACTTCTGCTTTTTTCATTAGTCTCTCTCCTTTGCTCTTAAAAACTATTAATGAATGTTTATATAACAGTTTGCACTAACTTTTTCATTTCGTAAAGGCTTTTATTTGTAAATTATGTTAATTATTTTGAATTAGTATAGTTTATGAAGTTTCGGTAAAAAAAGAATCGGAAACGCTTACAAAATCTGGGTAGAGAATAAGTCTTATTTCCATTAAAATAAAGGGTGAAGGTGGTGCATTATGAAGGAAGAATTAGTAAAAGAGATATTAGATAAACTTATGACAGGGGAACTTTCTGAGTATTATGTGAGCAATCAAGAGTTTATGGATTTTAGAAAGGTATTAGTGAGCAGGAAGGATTTTAAACATTTCCGTGGAATCGGGCAGCGTGGCGGAGATGTCCTTTATCAATATCTTAAAGAACCAAGAAGTTAGTGAGCCCTGAAGAAAGACTGTAAAGAACAATAAGATAAAGAAGAGGGGAGACTGCCAGTGGAAACTTATATTTTGTCATTAGATCAGGGAACAACGAGTTCACGGGCGATTTTATTTAATCAACGTGGAGAAATTGTACATACAGCTCAAAAGGAATTCACGCAACTCTTTCCTAAACCAGGCTGGGTTGAGCATAACGCAAACGAAATTTGGGGATCGATTTTGTCGGTTATTGCGGTTGTTTTATCAGAAACAGGAGTTAAACCAGAACAAATCGCAGGTATTGGGATTACGAATCAGCGGGAAACAACGGTGGTCTGGGATAGAGAAACGGGAGAGCCTATTTACCATGCCGTTGTTTGGCAGTCACGGCAGACAAGTGATATTTGTGAGGAATTAAAAGCCAGGGGTTATAACGATTTATTCCGGCAAAAAACAGGTTTACTCATTGATGCTTACTTTTCCGGTACCAAGGTTAAATGGATTCTTGATCATGTAGAGGGGGCACGTGAAAAGGCAACTCAAGGAAAACTGCTATTTGGAACGATTGATACATGGCTGATCTGGAAGCTTTCTGGCGGAAAGGCACATGTAACCGATTATTCAAATGCCTCACGAACGTTAATGTTTAATATCTTTGAGCTGAAGTGGGATGATGAATTATTAACGATTTTAGACGTCCCAAAATCGATGCTGCCAGATGTCCGTCCCTCGTCAGAAATTTATGCCACTACTATAGATAGTCATTTTTTTGGTAAAGAGGTACCAATCGCTGGAGTGGCAGGTGACCAGCAGGCAGCACTATTTGGCCAGGCGTGTTTTGAAAAGGGGATGGCGAAAAATACCTATGGCACAGGCTGTTTTATGTTAATGAATACCGGCAGTAAGGCGGTTCGTTCGGAACATGGGTTATTAACTACCATCGCCTGGGGGATCAACGGGACGGTGGAATATGCACTTGAAGGCAGTATCTTTGTAGCGGGGTCAGCCATTCAATGGCTTCGGGACGGATTAAGAATGATAAAAGAAGCAAGAGAAAGCGAAAGATATGCTGAGACGGTAAAATCAACCGACGGGGTGTACGTAGTGCCTGCATTTGTCGGGCTTGGCACACCGTATTGGGATAGTGATGTAAGTGGGGCTGTTTTTGGTTTAACCCGTGGGACCACGAAAGAACATTTTGTCCGGGCAACACTTGAATCACTTGCCTATCAAACAAAAGACGTATTATCCGCAATGGAGGCGGATTCCGGGATTGAATTAACAACACTTAGGGTTGATGGCGGAGCAGTCAAAAATGATTTTTTAATGATGTTCCAAAGTGACATACTAAATGTTCCTGTTGAAAGACCTATCGTGAACGAAACCACTGCTCTCGGTGCTGCTTACCTAGCTGGGCTGGCGGTAGGTTTCTGGAGCAGTAAGGAAGAAATCTCGAAACAGTGGGCAACTGATCGGAAATTCATCCCGCAGATGCCATATGAAGACAGAGATTCCTTATATAATGGCTGGAAAAAGGCAGTCAAAGCTGCGATGACTTTTAAATAAATATCAGGGAAGACCACAAAAGCATCTTTTAATAAGGCAGCATTTTGTGGTCTTTTATTATTATCCTTAATATATGGGCATAAGCCTTAATAGATAACAAACAGGAGTGAGGAACCATGAAATTTTCTAATTTACATCGTGAAGAAATACAGCAGACACTGCGAAGCGGTTATTATGATGTTTTAGTTATAGGGGGGGGGATAACAGGTGCTGGAATCGCATTGGATGCTGTCTCAAGGGGAATGAAGACGGCATTAGTGGAGATGCAGGATTTTGCAGCTGGCACCTCAAGCAGGTCAACAAAATTAGTTCATGGTGGATTACGCTACTTAAAACAATGGGAAGTCAAAATTGTTGCCGAAGTAGGGAAGGAAAGAGCCATTGTATATGAAAATGGACCCCATGTGACAACCCCGGAATGGATGCTTCTTCCCATTTATAAAGGCGGAACCTTTGGCATGTTCACCACTTCGCTTGGTCTGCGCCTATATGATTTCTTGGCAAAGGTAAAAAAATCAGAGCGGCGGAGCATGTTAACAGCGGCAGAAACGATGATCAAGGAACCTCTAATTAGGAAGTCTGGTTTAAAAGGAGGCGGGTATTATGTTGAATATCGCACGGATGACGCGCGGTTAACAATAGAGGTAATAAAAGCGGCATTTGAAAAAGGCACAATCGCGAGTAACTATACTAAAATAGTAGAACTTATATATAAAAATAATAAAATTTGCGGGGTGGTAGCAAAGGACCTAATGAGTGGGGAAACATTTAAGATTAGAGCCAAAAAAGTGGTCAATGCAGCTGGTCCATGGGTGGATACGATACGACAAATGGACCAATCAAAGGCTGGGAAGACGCTGCAGCTTTCTAAAGGTGTCCATCTGGTTATTGACCAATCCCGATTCCCTTTAAAACAGTCTGTTTATTTTGACACGCCTGATGGCCGGATGATGTTTGCCATTCCCCGTGAGGGTAAAACGTATGTTGGCACGACTGATACCTTTTATGATGAAGATATCGTTCATCCCCATATTACAGTTAAAGACTGCTACTATATTATTAACGCTATCCATTACATGTTCCCTGATGTAAATATTAACTTAAGTGACATCGAGTCAAGCTGGGCAGGGGTTCGGCCACTGATCCATGAGGCGGGGAAAAATCCCTCCGATATTTCAAGGAAAGATGAAATATGGAAATCCGATTCTGGATTAATCACCATTGCAGGGGGGAAACTAACAGGTTACCGAAAAATGGCAGAGACGGTTGTAGATTTGGTAGCAGAACAATTTTATGCTGAAGAAAGAGTAAAATATCCAGGCAGCCAGACAAAAGTAATGCCGATTTCAGGTGGAGCTGTAGGAGGTTCCAAGAATTTTGAAGCCTATATTAAAGAGTCGAGTACAAAAGGGGTCAAAGCAGGATTAACAATCCAAGAAGGAGAGAAATTAACCAGATTGTACGGAGCGAACGCTGGCACTGTGTTTCATTTATTGGAAAAAAATCAAGAGGATGTAAACAAATATGGGCTGCCTCCGTCACTATTTGCTAAGCTGGTCTATGGAATCGAGGAGGAAATGACAGTTACACCAATTGACTTCTTTTATCGTCGGACCGGAGCAATCCTGTTTAATATCGATTTAGTGAACAAGTGGAAAAAACAAGTTATAGCCTATATGGGAATGCGTTTTAATTGGACAGATCACGATAAGAAGAACTATTCTCAAGAGTTAGAAGAAGCTTTAAAGGCCGCAGTATTCCCTGAAGATAGAGAAGAAGTTTAAAAATATCATAAGTATACTCTTCCAGCTGTCTGTGCTTTAGACAGCTTTCTTCTTTTTTACCAATAAAATCTTTAGGTGAATGCGGATGTTATTGGCAGATTATAAATGTTTTTGACAGATTTGTGAACATTTCAAAAACCTAAACATAAGTATTGTCTGAAAAAGGAGAAAATGTTATTCTTGCATGTATGAAATAATCGCTTATCTAAAATAAAAATACTGTATGATTGTTTTTATATTTGGAAAAATAAAGCGAAATGAACTAAATTTACTTACTAGTCGTTTAGCTTCTTAGTTGACTAAATGATTAGAAATGTTTATTTTAGTTAAGGCAAGTTTTATTCTTACTATTTATAAAGGAGTTTGATTGAGCATGGCAGAAAAACAATTTAAAGTAGTTGCAGAAACAGGGATTCACGCAAGACCAGCGACTTTATTAGTACAAACAGCTAGCAGATTTGATTCTGAAATCACTTTAGAATATAAAGGGAAAACCGTAAATCTAAAATCTATTATGGGTGTTATGTCTCTAGGTGTAGGCCAAGGCGCAGACATTAAAATTGCAGCAGAAGGCAACGATGCTAACGATGCATTACAAGCACTTGAAGATACAATGAAAAAAGAAGGATTGGCTGAATAATGACTTTTTTAAAGGGTATTGCTGCTTCAAACGGTATTGCAATCGCGAAGGCATACCGTCTTGTTGAACCGGATTTATCGTTTGAAAAAAAATCAGTTGAAGATGTAACTGCTGAAGTAGAACGATTCCGAAAAGCGATGGAAATTTCAAAATCTGAACTTGAAGCAATTCGTGATAAGGCTCGAGTAGACCTTGGCGCCGACAAAGCAGCGATTTTTGAAGCGCATCTTCTAGTTCTAAGCGATCCGGAACTAAATGCACCGATTGAAGACAAAATTCAATCTGATCAAGTCAATGCAGAATTTGCTTTAAAAGAAACAGCAGATATGTTCGTTATGATGTTTGAGCAAATGGATAACGAATATATGAAAGAGCGGGCAGCGGATATTCGTGATGTAACCAAGCGTGTACTTGCGCATTTGTTAGGCGTTCAGCTTGTTAATCCAAGCATGATTGCCGAAGAGGTTATTATTATTGCAGAGGATTTAACTCCTTCTGACACAGCCCAATTAAATCGTAATTTTGTAAAAGGTTTTACAACTAATATCGGCGGACGTACATCACATTCAGCTATTATGGCACGTTCACTTGAAATTCCAGCTGTTGTCGGTACCAAAACAGCGACAGAGGAAATTAACAATGGCGATCTTGTAATTGTTGATGGACTAA
Organism: Neobacillus drentensis; assembly: GCF_021560175.1. Classification (GTDB taxonomy): domain Bacteria; phylum Bacillota; class Bacilli; order Bacillales; family Cytobacillaceae; genus Neobacillus; species Neobacillus drentensis_A. The sequence continues at coordinate 1,669,989 of NZ_CP091110.1, forward strand.
CAGGGGAAGTACATATTAATCCAACCCCTGAACTTGTTGAACAATATCGTAAAACCCATGAAGAATATGAACTACAAAAAGCGGAATGGGCTAAGCTTGTGAATGAACCAACTATCTCTGCTGATGGCCATCATGTTGAATTGGCAGCTAATATTGGTACACCTAACGATTTAAAGGGTGTTATTTCTAATGGCGGCGAGGGTGTTGGTTTATATCGAACAGAATTCCTTTATATGGGACGTGACCAGCTTCCAACTGAGGAAGAACAGTTCGAATCTTATAAAGCTGTTCTAGAAGGCATGGCAGGCAAGCCTGTCGTTGTTCGGACATTGGATATTGGCGGGGATAAAGAACTGCCATATTTAGACTTACCAAAAGAGATGAATCCATTCTTGGGCTTCCGGGCGATACGTCTATGTTTGGAAGAGCAAGATATTTTCCGGACACAGCTTCGTGCACTTTTACGAGCTAGCAGCTATGGGAATTTAAAAATTATGTTCCCAATGATCGCTACTTTAGACGAGTTCCGCTCTGCAAAGGCCATTCTTGAAGAGGAAAAAGCTAAGCTTCTATCAGAAGGTCAAACAGTGGCTGAAAAAATTGAGCTTGGAATCATGGTAGAAATTCCTTCTACTGCTGTTCTAGCTGATCAATTCGCTAAAGAAGTAGATTTCTTTAGTATTGGTACCAATGATTTGATTCAGTACACGATGGCTGCAGACCGTATGAATCAGCGTGTGTCCTACCTTTACCAGCCATACAGTCCATCCATCTTAAGACTAGTCAAGATGGTGATTGATGCTTCACATGCTGAAGGAAAATGGACAGGCATGTGCGGTGAAATGGCTGGAGATGAAACGGCCATTCCAGTCCTTCTTGGTTTAGGGCTTGATGAGTTCTCTATGAGTGCAACTTCTATTTTGAAGGCTCGTTCTCTTATTAGGAACTTGAAGAAATCCGATATGGAAAAATTGGCTCAAGAAGTGTTAAACATGCAAACTACCAGCCAAGTTATCGAAGCTGTTAATAATGCAACAAAGTAAAAAATGATAGAAAAAAGACCAACTGCGTATAGTTGGTCTTTTTTTTATATAAACACTTTGAAATATATAATATTATGTTCCTAAATTAGGAAAAATAAGGTATTATAAAGGGTATAAGGACCTTTTGTATTTAATTTTTTAATTATTTTATAGGTATAAAGAAGCGAAAATGTCCGATAAGTAAATGGGTCTAAAAGTACATATGATAATGATATGAGTCGGTGGAGGTGAATGGGAATGGAACAAAAACCGGTACACTATGATGGAAGTTCACAACTAGGCCAGGCAGCGGAAGCATTGGTTAATGAAACCTTTCAAATGACAGATGAAATGAGACTTAGCATTGGTCGGAATCCTTTCTCTTTGGATACAAACGAATAATGTAAGGTTAAAAAAAGGAATTTGCCGAATTTGGTAAATTCCTTTTTTGATTATAATCAGCCTTTTTGAATCATACTATAATGACTTTAAAATTAACATGAAAGGTGAATGAAAATGGCTAAAGTATTGTATATTACAGCTCACCCGCATGATGAAACACAGTCCTATAGTATGGCAGTAGGTAAGGCATTTATCAATGAATATAAACAAGTGAATCAGAATGATGAAATAATCCACATAGATCTTTATAAAGAAAATATCCCACATATTGATGCTGATGTCTTCAGTGGCTGGGGCAAACTTCGTTCAGGGCAGGGATTTGATCAACTCTCTGCTGATGAAAAAGCAAAAGTGGGAAGATTAAATGAACTAAGTGATCAGTTTGTAGCAGCCGATAAATATGTATTTGTTACGCCGCTATGGAATTTCTCTTTTCCGCCTATTATGAAAGCTTACCTTGATTCTGTTGCAGTAGCAGGAAAAACTTTTAAATACACTGAAAACGGACCAATTGGACTCTTACCGGATAAAAAGGCATTACACATCCAGGCGCGGGGCGGTTTTTATTCTGAGGGACCTGCTGCACAACTTGAAATGGGTCATCGCTACATCGGTGTTATGATGAGTTTCTTTGGTATACCAAGTCTTGAAGGGTTATTTGTTGAGGGGCATAATGCCATGCCGGAAAAGGCGCAGGAAATAAAAGAGAATGCCATTAACCGAGCAAAGGATTTAGCACACACATTTTAATCTAAATATGAAAATGAGACAGAAAACTGTCTCATTTCAGACTGTCGACAAATCCGAAAAAATTAAGGGTTTGTAGGCAGTCTTTTTTGTATAATTGGGATATAGATAATTTTTTTGAGGTGGATAAGATGTTAAGTAAGAATACACAGATAAATCGTGACCAATTAGAAATGATAGCTTTAGAACAACTTGTGCCGGCCAACCATTTAGTACGCAAGTTAGAAGCTTCTATTGATTTTTCATTTATCTATCCCCTGGTTCAAGAAATGTATTCTACTGAAAGAGGACGCCCAAGCATTGATCCTGTGATATTAATTAAGATGGCATTCATCCAATACACCTTCGGTATTCGATCTATGCGAAGAACTATTGAAGAAATCGAAACAAATTTGGCTTATCGTTGGTTCTTAGGCTTTGGATTTTATGATAAAGTGCCTCACTTCTCTACCTTCGGTAAAAATTACGAACGACGTTTTAAAGATACAGATTTATTTGAACAGATCTTCTATCGTATTTTGAAGGAAGCCTCTGATAAGAAATTGATTAGTAGCGAGCATGTATTTATAGATTCAACCCATGTAAAAGCAAGTGCAAATAAACATAAATTCGAGAAGAAATTAGTTAGAAAAGAAACGAAAGCATACGAAGCAAGACTACAAGAAGAGATTAATAAAGACCGTGAAGAACATGATAAAAAGCCATTTCCACCAGATAAGTTTGAGAAAGAGGAATTTAAGGAAATAAAAAAAAGTACTACTGACCCTGAGAGTGGTTATTACGTAAAAGACGAGCGTACGAAACAGTTCGCATACTCATTCCATGCGGCCGCTGATCGAAATGGTTTTGTATTAGGGGCAATTGTAACTCCTGGGAATGTCCATGATAGTGTCATTTTCGAACCACTATTGGAAAAGGTAATCGAGAAACAAGGAAAACCTTCTGCTGTTGCTGCTGATGCTGGATATAAAACACCTGCTATTGCCCAATACATATTTGAAAATGATATGACACCTGCTTTACCTTATACTCGCCCTCGTACGAAAGAGGGGTACATGAAAAAATATGAATATGTTTATGATGAATACTACGATTGTTATATCTGTCCGCAAGGACAAGTATTGAAGTATGCAACTACGACGAAGGAAGGCTACCGTCAATACTTCTCTAATCCGATTGAATGTGAAAAATGTCCCTTACTTTCAAAATGCACGCAGAGTAAGGAACATAAAAAACTCATTCAGCGTCATGTCTGGGAACACCATATAGAAGAAGCCGAATATCTTCGTTCGACACAAGAGAATAAAAGCATTTACGCAAAACGCAAAGAAACCATTGAACGTGTTTTTGCAGATGCCAAGGAAAAGCATGGTATGCGTTGGACAACCTTAAGAGGCCTAAAAAAATTGTCCATGCAAGCGATGCTTACTTTTGCTGCCATGAATTTAAAAAAGATGGCCAATTGGACTTGGATAAGTCCAGAAATGGCGTAGCAATAAGCATAGGATAGGCCTAACTTTTGCTCTTACGAGCAAAAAAACAACAAAAAGACACCCAGATTGGCACATCCGGATGCCTTTTGTCTACAATCTGAAATGAGACAGAAAACTGTCTCATTTTTCTATTGTTTTTCCAAGAGTTTCCTCCTAAAATAGATTTAAAAGGAGGGATGGAAGTCTTATGGAATCCCATTCATATAAGACAGGAAATGCCTATCTTGTATTCGGTGGTATAGTAAACGGAAGTTAAGTAGATATATTTTTCCACGGATCTACCTTTCTAAATGTTTATTACAAATGTATTTTGGCTAGGGTAAGAAAAAAGGGAGTGTTATGGATGAACAAGAAAATCCGACTAATAGGTACCTTTATCATAGGAGTCGTTTGTATTGGGTATTTAAGTGGCTGCGGCTTACTTTATTCAAATGAATTGATTGTCAACCGCTATGCAGACGCCCTACTTACAAAAAACAATGAACTGCAATTCCGATTCCGGATTAATAATGAAATATTAGATGGGCACCAATTATATAAAGTGAAGGTAACCATTCATGATGATAAACTAGCACGGGCTATTGGTAAAAGAGAGATTATTTATGGTGAAGAGCAAGTTCAAAACGGTGATTATTTAGAAACAAAAGGGCTTAGTGAGAAGTACATATTTATGGACCCGCTTCCGTTAAAAGAGGATCTAAATATACAGGAACTTCGCAATTTGATTGAGCGGGATCAGGCTGTTTCAATTGAAGTATTTAATGATAAAGAAGTATTGGGGCGTGCTTATTTAACAAATTTTTCTTCTGAGTTATAAACATGTTTAAGAACTATTTATATGGGACAATCTTAGTATGTGCATAAATTTGGAGATGGAGCACTAAGACCGGACGTTCAACGTACCGGTCTTATTTATGCTAATTTTGCGGAGAAATGGTAAAATGGAGAGAATTAGTTAAGGGAGGATGAGTTGATTTGTTAGTACCGGAAAATACAGTAATCGGTTTTATTGGAACAGGTGTAATGGGGAAAAGTATGGCAGGGCACTTATTAAAAGCTGGATATCCGTTAGTCGTCTATTCTAGAACAAAGGAAAAAGCGAATGAACTACTGGAAAATGGTGCTGAGTGGGCAGAAACCCCAAAAGCGGTCGCAGAAAAGGCCAATGTTATTTTTACAATCGTTGGTTACCCAACAGATGTCGATAACATTTACTTAGGTGAAAATGGGTTAATTCCAAATGGTAAAGCTGGTAGTTATTATATTGATATGACTACATCATCCCCGTCTTTAGCAGGGACTATTTTTGAAGCAGCCAAAACAAAAGGAATTCAAGCCATTGATGCTCCGGTTTCCGGAGGAGATGTGGGAGCTCGAGAGGCGACGCTCTCGATTATGGTCGGCGGTGAAAAGGAAGCTTTTGAAGCCGTTAAACCCTTATTTGAGCTTATTGGCAATAATATTGTTTATCAAGGGAAGGCCGGGGCTGGTCAACATACCAAAATGTCAAACCAAATTGCGATTGCATCAAACATGATTGGTGTTTGTGAAGCCATCATTTATGCAGAGAAAGCAGGATTAGATCCTGAAAATGTTTTAAAAAGTATTTCTACTGGAGCAGCAGGAAGCTGGTCTCTAAGCAACCTTGCTCCGAGAATGTTAAAGGGTAATTTTGAACCTGGATTTTACATAAAACATTTCATTAAAGATATGAATATTGCTTTAGCGGAAGCTGAGAGAATGGATATGCAAGTACCTGGTTTGTCATTGGCAAGATCATTGTACGAGCAATTAGCAGAAATGGGTGAAGAGAATAGCGGTACACAAGCACTATATAAATATTGGAAAAACAAATAGTGTGTGGCCATTTTTTGGCTCGAATAAATTAAACCTGACTTCAAGAAACTAATTCTTGATAGGAGGGATTATGATGGCTAAACGGACAAAAAAGAATGATCCACAGCAAAAAAATAAAAAAGGCTTTGACTCGGCAGTATTAAATGAAGAATTTGCCCATGAAATGGGTTCTGCTGCTACTAATAAAATCCACAAAGATAAAGCGAAGAAAGAAAAAGCCTCTAAAAATAACGGTAAATATAAAGGACAGTAACGAAAAGCGAAAGCGCCCGTTTAGCGGCGTATGGCCTGGAGTGATTCGACTGAGATAAAGTCAACACGAAGAGCGAAAGCTTTTTCGTGTTGACTTATCGTAGGGAGAAACGCGAAGGACACTAGCCGCAGGGTGCTGGAGCTGGACCATTCTCAAAGTTAAAGCGTTTCTTTTCACAATAAAACCCTAACAAGTCTTGTGGGGCACTGAAAAAAACCTTTAGTTAAGAATCTTAAAGTAACAACAAAAAAGGTATAATTCTCTTAAACCATGAGAAATTATACCTTTTTAATTTAGACTAAGTAAAAGAACCCTGTTGATTGGAGCGGAAGGCGGCGAAGACTCCTCGAAAATGCTATCGCATTTCCTTCGTGCGTGGGCGGATTCGAGGATGAAAATTCAAAGTCCTGCGGGAGTACGGGACAGGGGAGACCCCGCAGGCGCTTACGCGCCGAGGAGGCTCCCCGGCACGCCCGTGGAAAGCGAAGCCGCCTGGAGCGGAAATCAGCAGCCAAAGTATATACACAACAAACATTTAAGAGGCTTTTTCAGCACCCTCACAAGTCTTGTGGGGGTTTTATATAGTAACCTTATTTCCATTGTTTGAAGAAGGATTCCATTTTGTTAAGTCCCCGTTCTAAATCCGCCATCGAACAAGCAAACGATAATCGGAAGAAACCTTCTCCATATTCAGAAAATGCACTGCCCGGAACGACGGCAACCTTGGTATCAAGAGCAAGCTTTAGGGCAAAATCAAAACTGTTTAATGGAATAGCGTCTGGGATTTTTACAAAAAAGTAAAAGGCCCCATCAGGCTTCACCACCTCCAGTCCCATACCGGTTAAACGGTTATGAACATACTCTCTTCTTTTGCTATACTCCTCTTTCATTACAACGGCATCATTGATACCAGCCGTCAAGGCCTCATACGCGGCTTTCTGGGCGATGGAATTTGCACAAGACACATTATACTGGTGAACCTTTAAAATATGTTTGGTGAGGTATTCAGGGGCAAATAAAAAACCAATTCTCCAGCCTGTCATCGAATGTGATTTTGATAAACCGTTAATGACAATCGTTTTCTCTTTAATAAAGCTGGCGATTGAAGTATGTTTTTGCTCAAAGGTAAGTTCACTGTAGATTTCATCTGCAAGGATAAAGATGTCCTTCTCTTTTATAAAATCGGCAATTTCTTTTAATTCACTTCTAGATAGACTCACACCGGTAGGATTAGAAGGATAAGGCAGAACAATACAGCGCGTTTTGTCCGTAATATATGGTTTAATCATTTCTAATGTAAACCGGAATTGGTTTTTTCGAATATCAACGTGCACTGGGACGGCGCCCATCATCCGAATAATCGGCTCATAGCCTGGATAAATAGGTCCGGGCAATAAAACCTCCGCTTCTTCTCCAAGAATCGTCCGGAAAGCAATATCAATCGCTTCGCTAGCACCCATCGTAACAATGACTTCTGAATCTGCTTTGTAGTGTAAATTATATTTTTTTTCAACAAATTCGCATGCTGCTTTTCTTAATTCAAGCGTACCAGCATTATGAGTATAGGAGGTAAAGTCCTCTTCAATTGCCCGAATTCCTGCTGCTTTTACATGGTCAGGAGTAGGGAAATCTGGCTGTCCAATTGTAAAGGATATAAGGTCTTCCATATCTGCGACCAGATTAGAGAATTTTCTAATTCCAGAGATTTCGATATTCTTAACGCTTTTATTTATTAAGTGGTCCATTATGTACATCCTTCCGCGATACAATAATTATCATGATTATAGACTATTTTGGGGGTGAATTTCTACCATTCCCGTCTTTTCATTAATCCAAAATAAAAAAACGGTCTGAATTGTTGATCAAGACCGTTTTGTGGTGGTTATATATGAACTTTTTACTTATCAATATCCGTATGCCCAATCAATTTCATCTTCGTGCCAAAAAACAGGTGACACAGATCCGAAATCTACTGTTTTATTATTAAGTTTGCATATGCAATTATTACAATCACATTGTTCTTTGATGTTTTCGAAAAAGGAATGTTCAACATCTTCAATAAACGTAATGTTCCGTTCCTGAAAAAGGATAGCTGTTCCCTTCATTGTAAAGCACCTCTTTATTAGTTTAATCCTGCTTAATTTATTACGTCATTATTGTAAGTCGAATTCATTAAGTAGTCTATGAGTTGCAACAGTTGTTCACAAAATTCTCAAGAAGATGTAGCGGAAATATGAAATCGTTTTCAAAAGACGGTTGCTCGGCGGGCAATTAGGCAGCAAATCAAAGCTATTAGAAAAATATGAAAAAAGCCAGAACACTTCCTGGCTTTGATTTGGATTCATTAGTAACGTTCGCCTAATTTTTTGAAAATCGGTTTTTGGTAGGTTCGTTGGTTTGTTCGTGGGGAAGAAGTTTGATTCTCCCATTCAGAAATTCCTGTATAGGATTGCAGTAGGGCTTTAGCTGCATTAAGCGAGATATGAGCCTTGGGATTTCTAACACTGCCATCTAGTTTTCCGAGATGGGGAAGATCCTGAAAATCTGATTTTGTAGGGGGAATATGAAATGTATATTTTCCACACTCAACAAGTACATCGGATTGCTGCTGGCTATTTCGCGGATGACCGGAAAAATGAAGGCCAATCTTTCTTGCTTTTCCTTCATCAATCAATTTTTTTAACGATTCTTGTTTTAATTTGTATAAAAATTTGGGGTTAATCGCTGTTTTTGCATGGCGATTCACGATAAAAACAGCTTGGGAGAGGTTCTCAATCGTTAGATTTAATTTAGTTCGAGGATAACTCTGATCATGATTCAACATATGGACTCCTTTCATTCTGTAAAAACATCTATATTATACCTTTTTTTTAGGAAAATAGAAATAAGTTGAAAATATTTTCCCGCTCTTCGTACAACTTACCTAGATGATTTAAGAGTAAAAATTGTTAGCTCGGGTTTAGCCATAAACCGAAACGGTAGACGAGTTGTCCCTAGCCCCCTATTAACATAAAGAGTTAAGGGATACTTCCCTTCAATCGTATAGAGACCCTCAGGATACATTTGCGCAAATGGGGGAATGATCAGGGCCCCTAGAATGGGCAGTTTAACTTGTCCACCATGACTGTGCCCGCTAAGCTGCCAATGAATAGGATATCGTGAAGCGGCCTCAGCAAGGTCAGGTGCATGAGATAACAATAGGTTAAAGTGATTATTTTGCACATTTTTCAAGGCTAACGGTAAGTCAGGATTTCCTAACATGGCATCATCAATTCCAATCAGGTAAAAACGGCTTCCATCTTTTAATTTAATAGCTGTCGACTGGTTCAAAAGGACTTTAAAGTTGGTAGATTCCATGATATTCCGATATATTTCTGAGCCATAGCCTCCGTGATCATGATTGCCATAAATGCAATACTTTCCAAGAGGCGCATGTAATTGGTCTAAAAGTGGGACCAAATCATTTAGTTTGGAATATTTGTTGGGTTCATCCATTAAATCGCCTGTAAATAAAATGATGTCCGGATTCAAGTTGTTTATTTTGTTCACTAACTTTTTGAATTGTGCTAGATCGTATTGAAAACCAAGGTGAGTATCGCTAAATTGAACGATTTTGATCCCTTCAAAACTTTTTGGGATTAAGGGGTGGTTCATCTCTAATTCGTTTATTTCTAGCAGGGAGGGCTCAATGCGATTGGCATAAAAATAGCCCCCTGAACTTAATCCGAGAACCGTCAGGAATGAACCCATTATTCGTTTTAAAAACGTTCTTCTAGTTTGCTTTTTAATCATATTTTTAACCATCCTGCCTTTAATAACGATAAAAGTATTTCTCTGTCTAATAAAAAGGTTGTTTGTATGTGTTTATTCAAAAAAAGTAAAAAAAATGCTAAAAAAGCAGTCAATAAAAGACTGCTTTCTATTTATAACTAACCGCCCGTGATTGTAATGCCTTCCATGATCTAATAAATTGTGCCTTGTTTACCCTTACTTGTTTTCGTCCGGATAATGGATCATTTAAATATACATGATTGGTATCATATCCTACTAATACCACTGCGTGCAAATCAAGGGGTGTTTTGATGAATTGATTTCCATGATACCAACCTTCCCAGCGGTCGGGCAGACGGTAATCTCCGGTCGTCCAAACCACAACTGGATAACCTGTGGAAACATGCGCTAATACACTGTCAAAAGGCTGATTTGTTAAATTTACAGCTCTCCCAGGAAGTTTTTGATTGATTAACGCAACCATTGGCTGATCAAATACAGCATAGCCTGCCCGTCTTCCAGTCATGTCTCCAACAAATCCATCAGCAGGGTTCCCCCAGCGTAATATATCGCCTCTAGCCGATTTAATGAGCGGGTCCGGGTCTTTCTGAATCCTTCGGTACAAATCCATTTTATCTGTTTTAACGCCAGCATAATGTAAGACCATTGCTAGACTGGTCACTTCGCAGCCATATTTTAATTCTGGATTTTGTTTAATTAACACCACATTAAGTAAGGTGGATGATTTTCTTGGAAGGGTACTAACAGTTTTATTAACTTTATTCTGCCCCTCCACATTCGTTACCTGCTCTGTTACATCATAAAGGGTGTAAGATCTACCGCCTTTAGTTCGATCCAGTGTCGGTTCCTGTATACTGTTATTACTTCTTAAGTTTGAAGGGTGTACGATTTTCTTTTGGGATTCCTGCAGGTTTGAAACAGTATTTGAATGGCTGCAGCCAATCATAGTCAGTAAAGATGTTAATAAGTATAAACCTTTCACAAAACACTCTCCTTTAGGAAGAACTGACTATAGGTTATGATTGTATCATGGATGCTATAATGGTATCCTTTTGGAAAAGAACGAGATGAGTAACTTAAGCGTATTGTATAATGAGAAAAATTAGATGGAGGAAGTCGGATGGATGCATTGGAAATATTATCGGATCTTGAAAATGTTTTTCCTTATTTTCAACCGATATTTAATGCGGATGAGCAGAGTGTGATTGCTTACGAAGTATTGGGAAGATACCAATCAAATGGAAATGTCATTAGTCTGGGACCATTTTTTCATGATGATCAAATCCCTGATGAATATAAATATGAAGTGGACTTATTAGTAGTAAAGAAAGCACTTGAAAAGGTTTTAGATCTTGACGAGGATATCCTGATTTTTTTAAACCGAAATGCAGAGTTATTGATGTACGGCCATGGGGAACCGTTTTTACAAGAGCTGTTAGAGTTTGAAAAAAAGGGACTTCATTTAAACCGGATTATTTTAGAAATTTCTGAACGGAATTATCAAGGGGATTTAGATCAGTTCGATCATCTCCTTCACTATTATCGAACATATGGGTTAAAGATTGCGATGGCCAGTATTGGTGATGAAAGTCATTACTTTGAGCGGATTGGACAGCTTGAACCCGATATTCTTAAAATAAACCTTCAAGCACTAAAATCAACAGCTATAGGGGTAAATTTTAATGATGTCTTATTCTCCTTGTCACTCTTGGCAAGGAAAATAGGCGCAACTCTTCTGTTTGAGAATATTGAAATGAATTATCAGCTCCAGTTTGCTTGGAAAAATGGAGGACACTATTATCAAGGGTTTTATTTACATCCCCCAACAGATGAATTTATTAATCGGAATCTTCTTAAGTATCGTTTGAAGGAGAAATTTCATGATTTTATTGCCTATGAGAAGCGAAAATTAGAAGCAGTTTATACTACAGTTGAGTATTTTCAAACCATGGTTCAGGACATTGTGAATAAAAACAAAAAGGCAGGATATGAGGCATTATTCCAGGCGTTGATCAAGGAAATGGATGACATAGCTTTTCGGATGTATGTATGTGATGAAGATGGATTTCAGAAATCAGCCAATATTTTTAAAGGGGAAAATGGCTGGATGACCCAATCCGTATACTTAAATAAAAATTGGAGTTGGCGGCCGTACTTTTTGGAAAATATTATCAAGATGCGGCATGAACAAAAGGGAAGATTATCTGATTTATATGGTGATATTGAGACAGGCGAAACGATTCGAACCTTTTCTTTCCCAATGAACGACACCGAATATTTATTTATTGATATTTCCTATCGGTATTTATTTGAACATGACCAATTATTGTAAGGATTGGGCGGGTATAGAATGATTTATGAAGTGGAATTTTAATGATAACGTTCATTAGAAGGAGTCTTGCTCATGAATCTTTTTGTAAATATCCTTTCCATTGTGATTATTGGCGTACTTGCCTTTTCACTCATTCACACCTTTTCCGTTGCCAGACAGCATAAGGCAGCCGAAGGACACATAGATACAAAAATTTCAGAACATGTCCAAAAGAGTCCATATACAAAAAACCCGATTTTCCTGGCCTATGGAATCTTTTTTGCTTTACTGCTGTTTATTGTTCTTTTTTTTGCCATTACATTTTATTGATAGGTCTCATGTTTATGGGGCCTATTTTTCCTTGTTTGTTAAAAAAATCATGATTTCTTCATTTTTATTTGGACAAATGTGTTCTATTATCTTATTCTTTTAATATTGGCATAAAAACTTGGCTGTCAAATTTTGAAATCAATTGACTAGGATAGAAAGATGCCAAATGAGAAACATAACTGTAGACAGTTTGTTTGTGTTAAAAGGAGGATAAATTGATGTCACAACTACAAGGTATATTAACTAGGTTGAAAAACCTTCAGGAACAATCAACAAGCGGTGAACCAGCACAACGTTATTTTGAGGTTAATGGTGAAAGAAAATGTCAGGTAACCTTCCATCCAAAGACTGAAACATTTGAATTGGAAATCTATAACGAGAAGGAAAAACCAAAAAGATACCAATTTGATAACATTGATATGATTACAATTGAAATCTTTGATTTAATTCAGTAGGAGCCTTTCATGGTTCCTTTTTTTCTGTGGAAAACGGTTTTAAAATTAACCCGGACCCCTGGAAACTGTGATAGAATAGGTCTGTAGAAAAACATAATTGAGGAGTATTCGACGTATGATTAGTCTTCCTAGCGGGGAATTCTTAGAATTAACAATCAAACAATTAATGATTCCATCTGAGCGTGTTGCTCATGTGCAAATCGGCAACAATCTTGAGCATGCCCTATTGGTGTTAACAAAAAGTGGTTATACCGCTATACCTGTTTTAGATCCACATTATAAGCTTCATGGGCTGATCAGCACCCCTATTATAATGGATTCTATTCTGGGGCTAGAACGAATAGAATTTGAACAGCTGGAGAATAAACGTGTCGAAGAAGTGATGAAAGGCTCTATTCCGCGCGTGGGAATATCAGCATCTATCAGTCAATGTTTAGACTTGTTAGTCAACCAACCATTTCTTTGTATTGAAAATGAAGAAGGCTTTTTTGAAGGGATTTTACCAAGAAGCACTGTCTTAAATCAATTAAGTAAAGTCGTTAAGAGATATAAAAAATAGCCGTTTGCGCTCTGCTCCCATTTGGGGGCTCTATTTTTTTACGATAAGAGGTGGATGAGGATGAATATGGAAGCGTTTGGAATTCCGAAAAGAAAGCAAACCAAAAAGTCACTAGTACTAGCTTCGGTAATGCTCGCCATGTTTATGGGGGCAATTGAAGCAACAATTGTTTCGACAGCTATGCCGGCAATTGTTGCGGATTTGGGTGGGTTTACCTTATATAGTTGGGTGTTCTCAGCATACCTTTTAATGAACTCAGTTACAGTTCTGATTTATGGAAAACTATCTGATTTATTTGGGCGAAAACCGATTTTAACTATTGGGATTATCATTTTTTTAGTTGGTTCCATACTTTGTGGGTTTGCTGGTTCCATGAAAACCCTGATTATATTTCGGCTGATTCAAGGCTTTGGGGCAGGAGCGGTTACACCAATTGCTACAACCATTGTAGGGGATATTTATACTACTGAGGAACGAGCTAAAATTCAAGGCTATCTCTCTAGCGTTTGGGGGATATCTGCCATTACGGGGCCTGCTGTCGGCGGATTACTCGTTCAATATGTCAGCTGGCATTACGTATTTTGGATTAATATTCCGCTTGGACTGTTATCATTGGTTGGTCTTTGGTTATTCCTTCATGAAGATATTGTCAAGAAAAAGCACGAGATCGATTATTTTGGGGCGATCCTTTTAACCGGGACGATTTCAACCCTTATGTTTATTCTTATTGAAGGGGAGAGCCGCTGGTCATGGGGGTCATGGCAGTTAATCGGGCTGCTGCTTGTAACGGCTATTGCTTTAATAGCCTTTGTCATTCAAGAAGGCAAAGCTGCTGAACCAGTTATGCCATTTTCCATTTGGAAAGAACGATCTATCTTTATTGCCAATATTACATCCCTGACATCTGGGATTATCTTAATTGGGATATCAAGCTTTTTACCAACCTTTGTTCAAGGTGTAATGGAACAAACACCGATTGTGGCAGGATTTACCTTAACTACGATGTCAATCGGCTGGCCGATTGCATCCACCCTTTCTGGAAAAATGCTCATTACCATCGGGTATCGAAAAACTTCTATTATCGGTGGTGCATTTTTAGTATTGGGAAGTGTTGCCTTTGTAACGATGTCTGCTTCTGCTGGACCGATTTGGGCAGCTGTCGGCTCTTTTCTTGTAGGGGCAGGAATGGGATTTACTTCAACAGCCTTCATTGTTTCAATTCAAAGCACTGTGGAATGGCAGCAGCGGGGAATCGCAACAGCCGCAAATATGTTTATGAGGAATTTAGGAAATACCATTGGTGCCGCTTTGTTAGGTGGTATTTTAAATAACAGAATGACTCATTTCTTTACGGAAAATAACAAGTCTTTAACCGTTGAGGATGCCAATAAGCTTTTAAAGGTCGGCGAACGAAATCAATTGCCTGCTTCTGTGAAAACGATATTACAGGAAGGACTGACCTTCTCTTTACACTCTGTTTATTATGTTGTTTTAACCTTTGCCGTCATTAGTATGCTGTTAATATTATTTATTCCTAAAAAGAAAGTGGTATCATAGTTGTTTAGACCAAAATAGTAAGGAGGTTGTGACCTTGTCCTCCCTATCAGAATTTCAGTTATTATCGGTTTTAGCTCAGGAAATGAATATGAGAAAGGCTTCAGAACGGCTGTTTGTATCTCAGCCGGCTCTTTCCCAACGTTTACAAACGATTGAAAAGGAATGGGGAACAAAATTGTTTATCCGCTCACAAAAGGGGTTAACCTTAACACCTGGCGGGGAGCATGTAATTAGCTTTGTAAATGAGATTTTAACAAAACAGGAAAAGGTCCGTGAAACGATCGATTCCCTTCAAGAAGGGGTTTCTGGTACATTAAAAATTGCTGTTGCCTCCATCGTAGGGCAAAATTGGCTTCCGGAGGTTCTAAAGAAATTCATTGATAAATATCCACAAGTAAAAATTTCATTAGTAACAGGCTGGAGCAGTGAAATTCTAAAATGTTTATACGATGATCAGGTCCATATTGGGATTATCCGTGGGACTCCTGATTGGAAAGGGATTAAAGTGCATCTTTTTAATGACCCTCTCTATCTTGTCGATCGAGAAATTTCCAAGCCGGAGCAAGTATTAAAGACGGACAGACCTTTTATCCAATTTAAAAGTGATTCTAACTACTATCAAGAAATCCAGGATTGGTGGATGCTAAAATTTAAAACCTCTCCAAAAAGAACGGTTGTCGTCGACCAAATTGAAACGTGTAAACAGATGGCATTTAATGGCATAGGTTACGCTATATTACCATCCATCACTCTTAGAAAAGCGGATCGTAGTATTTTTAAAATACCTCTAGTGGATGAGAATAATGAACCGCTAAAACGAGATACTTGGTTATTAGGATATGAGTCTGCTTTCCAACTAAAACAAGTTTCCGCCTTTATGGAACTAATCAAAGAATATATCGCTGAATCTTCTGAAGAATAAGGTTGTTTTTTTCTTGTTTTCAGTCCTTTTGTTTGTTAAAGTATTTTTTAGTACATGAATAGGGGGCAAGTTAGAAAAATGATGGATGCACATGAAATTATTTCTTTTATAGCAAATAGTAAAAAATCTACACCTGTAAAGGTTTATTTAAAAGGTGATTTAGAAGGTATTGAGTTCGGAAACGAAGCAAAAGCCTTTATTAATGGAAATACAGGTGTTGTCTTTGGTGAATGGGCTGAAATAAATTCAGCATTAGAAGCGAACAAAGGTAAAATTGAGGATTTCGTGGTCGAAAATGACCGACGTAATTCAGCCATCCCATTGTTGGATACAAAGCACATTAATGCTAGAATCGAGCCAGGTGTCACTATTCGTGACCAGGTAGAAATTGGTGATAATGCTGTTATTATGATGGGAGCCGTTATCAATATTGGAGCCGTTATCGGCGAAAAAACAATGATTGATATGGGGGTAATTCTTGGCGGAAGAGCAACTGTCGGAAAGAACTGTCATATTGGAGCAGGAACGGTATTAGCTGGAGTAATAGAGCCGCCTTCCGCACAACCTGTTATCATTGAAGATGATGTTCTAATTGGTGCCAATGCAGTCGTGCTTGAAGGGGTAAAAGTTGGGAAAGGCTCTGTTGTTGCTGCAGGAGCAGTGGTAACAAAGGATGTACCGCCTTATACAGTTGTTGCGGGTACACCAGCAAAGAAAATTAAAGATATTGATGAAAAGACAAAATCAAAAACAGAAATCATGCAAGAGCTTCGTCAATTATAGGCGGACAAGCATGGAATGTTACAAAGCAAAGCGTGGACCTAAATCCACGCTTCTTCTATAGAGATAGAAAGGCAGGTATCTATATGAAATCATTAATCGAAATACGCAGGGATCTACATCAAATACCGGAACTTGGCTTCCAAGAATTTAAAACTCAAAGCTATCTATTAGCAACAATAGAATCTTTTCCGCAAGACCGCATCTCCATAAAAAAGTGGAAAACGGGATTACTAGTAAAGGTTGATGGAATGAACCCCTCCAAAACCGTAGGTTATAGGACAGATATCGATGGTCTGCCAATCACCGAGGAAACGGGTTTAGAGTTTTCCTCTTCACTCAAAGAAAGGATGCATGCCTGCGGTCATGACTTTCATATGACAATTGCTTTAGGCGTGCTGTCTCACTTCATTCATAACCCTATAAATGACAATCTGCTGTTTCTGTTTCAACCTGCCGAAGAAGGCCCTGGGGGAGCAGAGCCTATGTTGAAATCGGAAGAAATGCAAGAATGGATGCCCGATTTAATATTTGCCCTTCACATTGCACCTGAGTATCCTGTTGGCACAATCGCTTTAAAAGAAGGTTTATTATTTGCCAATACGTCTGAATTATTTATAGATCTAAAGGGCAAAGGCGGTCATGCAGCCTACCCGCATCAAACCAACGATATGGTTATCGCTGCCTGTTCTCTTGTTAGTCAGCTGCAAACAGTCATTTCAAGAAATGTTGATCCATTAGATAGTGCTGTAATCACGATTGGAAAAATAACCGGCGGCACCGTCCAAAATATTATTGCTGAGAAGGCAAGACTTGAGGGGACGATTAGAACATTATCTCCTGAAGCCATGAAAAGGGTAAAACATCGTATTGAAGCTCTTGTTAAAGGGATTGAGACAGGGTATGAGTGTGAAACGATGATAGATTATGGCTCGATGTATCATCAAGTTTACAATACTGAATCGGTTACAAGGGAATTTATCGAATATATTAGAAACAAGACTGATGTAACAGTAGTCGAATGCAGGGAGGCCATGACAGGTGAGGATTTTGGCTATATGCTTAAAGAAATACCTGGGTTAATGTTTTGGCTCGGTGTAGATTCGCCGTATGGACTTCACCATGCCAAACTTGATCCAAATGAAGGAGCAATCGATGTCGCTGTAAGGGTATTGACAAGCTATATCTCATTTAAGGGTAATGAAACTTGACTGGCTGGTAAGTCAGATTACTTTCTTCAAATTGGTAAATCGTGCTAAAATAAAAAGGATAATGTTACATATTGTCGTTTATTCTCACGGAAATAGGAAAAACTGACTAAGGGGAATTTTTAGATTGTAATTAATAATGTTATTTAAATTAATTATCATCTAATTTTGCTCGCAGGGAGGATTTTTCTATAATGAGGATTGTAAAGGATGGCCCCTATAAATGGCTGTTCAAAATCTCAATTAAATAATTTTTGGAGGGATTTTAATGCCAGAACGCATGGTAGGTAAACAAGCACCACGCTTTGAAATGGAAGCCGTATTACCAAACAAAGAATTTGGAAAAGTTAGCCTAGAAGAAAACATGAAAAACGATAAATGGACCGTATTGTTCTTCTATCCAATGGATTTTACATTTGTATGTCCGACTGAAATCACTGCCATGTCTGATCGTTTTGAAGAATTCGATGACTTAGATGCAGTGGTTGTTGGAGCTTCTACTGACACTATTCATACCCACCTCGCTTGGATTAATACAGACCGTAAAAACAATGGTCTTGGCCAATTAAATTATTCATTAGCTGCTGATACGAATCACGTAGTTTCTCGTGATTATGGCGTGTTAATTGAAGAAGAGGGTGTAGCCCTCCGTGGTCTATTCATCATCGATCCAGAAGGTGAATTAAAATATTCAGTTGTTAACCATAACAATATCGGCCGTGATGTAGATGAAACATTACGTGTCCTTCAGGCATTACAAACGGGTGGTCTTTGCCCAGCCAACTGGAAACCAGGACAAGCTACATTGAATGCTTAATTAATCAAGGGCAGACCTAACCTTATGCGTTAGGTCTTTTTTAAAACAGGGGGTCTTATCATGAAATTACGAGAACCAATGCCAGAATTAGCTGGTGCAACCGAATGGTTAAATGGCCAGGTGACAAAAGAAGACTTAGTTGGTGAGAAGCCAACTTTAATTCATTTCTGGTCCATTAGCTGTCATTTATGTAAAGAGGCAATGCCTCAAGTAAATCAATTCCGAGATGAGTATAAAGAAAAATTAAATGTAATCGCAGTTCATATGCCTCGTTCAGAAGATGATTTGAACCTTGAGGAAATTAAAAAAGTGGCTGCTGAGCATGGAATTACACAGCCGATTTTTGTTGATAATGAACATAAGTTAACAGAAACGTTTGAGAATCAATATGTACCTGCCTACTACGTTTTTGACCGTGAAGGCAAACTCCGCCATTTTCAAGCAGGAGGCAGTGGAATGAAAATGCTTGAAAAGCGTGTCAATCGCGTACTAGATGAACTGGAAAAAACAGAATAAATTTACGGAAGAACTGTCCCTTAACGGATAGTTCTTTTTTTGTCGCGTAACCATGTAACCTTCGAAATAAATAAACGTCGATATGATTAAATAGAAAATGAGGGGGTCAAGCAGATGAGACGGTCTCGAAGTGCCGTATCGATCTTGTTAATGTTTTTGTTATTTGGTCTGGCTGGATGCAGCAGTTCGGGGAGTAAGGAAGAAAATGCAAAATTGAGTATGGAAGGTAAAGGAGTAATGGACTCCGGCCAGCCAGGAAAAAATGAGGGATCATTTACCTCCGCTGATCGTAAAACAGAAAAATCGATGGATGCAGTAAAATTCAAGGTGGATGATCAGATGGTCATTTATCAGGCGGAGCTAGAGCTGCGTGTAAAAAAATTTGATCAAACACTGCAAAACCTAGAGAGTAAAGCAAAAATATACGGTGGTTATATAGCGGAATCGACTGTAACCAAAGATGGAAATGAACAGGTAAGCGGCAGTTTGAAATTGAGAATCCCTCAAGAACATTTTCAGGACTTCTTAACAGATGCTGAGGGGCAGGCCGCTGAGGTACTGCAGAGGAATATTAACGGGCAGGATGTTACGGAGGAATATGTAGACCTAGAATCGCGTTTAAAGTCTAAAAAGGCAGTTGAAGAGCGTTTGCTTAGCTTTATGAAAAATGCAGCCAAGACAGAGGATTTACTTAAAATTTCTGCGGATTTAGCGGCTGTTCAAGAAGAGATAGAGATTATCGAAGGCAGGATGAAGTATTTAAAAAATCAGACGTCCTTTTCAACCGTGAACATTACCCTGTATGAAAGGAAAGTAGTGGTTCCTAATCTGGATAAAGATCAACTAAATACGTGGGAAAAAACCAAAAAACAATTTATGAAAAGTACAAACCTATTATTGGCAGGACTATCGGGGTTAGTAGTGTTTATTTTCGGGAACCTGCCTTTTATGATTATTTTCATCCTATTGGGGTTTCTTGTTTATCTATATTATAATAAGAAAAAAAGCCACAACAGGCAGGAGTAATTGTTTTAAGCTATCGTGTTTTTAAGATGCATAGCATACTGAGTTGATTCATATGGGGGAGTTTTTCTACATGAAAAAGAGTTTTGCAGTAATCGGGCTTGGAAGGTTTGGTGGAAGCATATGCCAAACATTAAGTGAAGAAGGAATGGAAGTACTAGGTATTGATATCAATGAAGAACGAGTCAATCAATATAGCATGATTGCTTCCCACGCAGTAGTCGGTGATACAACAGATGAGAATGTCTTGAAAAGTTTAGGGATTCGTAATTTCGATCATGTAATTGTAGCCATCGGTGATGACATTCAAGCGAGTATCTTAACCACCCTAATTTTGAAAGAATTAGGTGTGGCACGTATAACAGCCAAAGCACAAAATGATTATCATGGTAAAGTACTTACTAAAATTGGGGCTGATCAAGTCGTTCACCCTGAAAGGGATATGGGAAAACGGATAGCAAACAATATGGCTTCTAATAGTGTGCTGGACTATCTTGAACTCTCTGCTGAACATAGTATTGTGGAAATAGTTGCAAATAAGAAACTTAGCGGCAACACAATTATGGATTTAGATATACGCAAGAAATACGGGTTAAATATTGTCGCGATTAAAAGAGGGGAAGAGATTATCGTTTCACCTCAAGCAAAAGAAACCATTCACAGCAACGATATATTAATCGTCATTGGCAATGATCAAGATATCGACCGGTTTGAGAAACGAGTATTAGTATAGAAAAAAGCGGAAAGCCTTGGCTCTTCCGCTTTTTTTTGGATTTTTTTATACTTCCATAATGATTGGTAAAATCATTGGTCTGCGTTTTGTTTTTTCATAAAGGAAAGGTGCAAGTGTATCAGTAATCTCATTCTTAATTTCAGACCATTGGCTCGTTTTTCGTTCCATCACTTTATTTAAGTGTTTGGTGATCAGGTTCTGAGCGTCATTAATTAAATCGCCTGATTCCCTCATGTAGACAAATCCTCGGGAAATAAGGTCAGGTCCTGATGAAATTTTAAATTCTTTCATATTGATACTAACAACTACCACGACTAAGCCTTCTTCTGAAAGAATTCGGCGATCCCTTAAAACAATATTGCCGATGTCGCCTACACCACTGCCATCAATATAGACTGAACCGGAAGGGATTTTTCCAGCAACTTGTGCTGTACTGTCGGATAGAGCCAGTACTTCACCGTTGTCCATAATAAAACAATTTTCTTCCTCAACCCCACAATCAATCGCAAGCTTGGCATGCATTTTTTGCATCCGATATTCACCGTGAATAGGCATAAAGAATTTAGGCTTAATCAAGCGCAACATTAATTTTTGTTCTTCTTGTCCACCGTGTCCAGAAGTATGGATATTACTTAACTTACCATGGATTACTTCAGCCCCGGCGCGGTACAACATATTTATGGTCCTACTTACACTAATCGTATTCCCGGGAATCGGAGAGGACGAGAAGACTACAGTATCACCAGGAATAATTTGAATTTGTCTGTGGGTTCCATTTGCAATCCTCGATAAGGCCGCCATTGGTTCGCCCTGACTGCCTGTACAAAGTATTGTCACTTTATCGGCAGGTAATCGGTTAATTTGATTTGATTCTATAAATGTTTCTTTAGGAGCAATAATATAGCCTAATTCAAGCCCGATATTAATAGCCGCTTCCATGCTGCGGCCAAACACAGCAACCTTTCTTCCGTTCACAACTGCTGCTTCTACTACTTGCTGTAGTCTGTGAATGTTTGATGCAAAGGTTGCAAAGATAATCCGGCCATCCACTTTTCTAAAAATATCATGGATGCTTTCACCCACACGGCGCTCGGACATTGTGAAATCAGGAATTTCACTGTTTGTACTATCCGATAGCAGGCATAGAACCCCTTCCTTACCTATTTCAGCCATTTTGGTTAAATTAGCTGGTTCACCTACGGGGGTAAAATCAAATTTAAAATCACCTGTATGGACGATTTGTCCTGGAGGGGTTTTTACAACAATACCATAGGAATCAGGAATACTGTGGGTAGTACGGAAAAACGTTACGGATGTTTTGCGGAACTTAATGATATCGTCTTCTTTTATTTCAATCAGTTTAGCATTTCGTAATAATCCGTGCTCTTCTAATTTATTTTTAATTAACCCAAGGGCAAGTTTGCCGCCATAGATCGGAATATTTATTTCACGAAGTAAATAAGGGATACCGCCAATGTGGTCTTCGTGTCCGTGGGTTACAAATAATCCTTTAATTTTTTCTTCGTTTTTAACTAAATAAGTGTAATCAGGGATAACATAATCGATCCCTAATAATTCATCCTCCGGGAATTTAATACCGGCGTCGATTAATATAATTTCATCTTGGAACTGAACTGCATAGGTGTTTTTGCCTATTTCCCCTAAACCACCCAAGGCAAAAACAGCAGTTTGATCATTTTTTACAAATTTCATAAATTATCCAATCTCCAATACTTTAAAGTCTTCATTTTGTTGTTCGTATTCTAAATAAGCTCCATTAACTTCTTGTACATGTTCCACATTATAACCGCGGTCGGCAATTTTTTTTCGAACGTCTCTTACCGATTCACCTTCAACAAAAATAGTTTTGGTGTTTTCTCTAACGGGAACTTCTGTAACTTTTTCTTGATAATATACTTTAAATATCATGACAAATTCGCTCCTTATTGAATCATAACTTTTTCTATTATATAAAATATTTTCATCTTTTTCATTTATTTTCTTTGGGGACGCCGTGGACTATATATGAAAAGTATGTAAATTTAATACGTATTACTACAATTTACAATAATGAAGGAGCCCTTCGCAAGTTTGAAGGGCCCTTTAAAAAATTTAGGCAATAGATTTTTTTCTAAGTAAATCGTTCCACTGTTTTAAGAGCTTCTTTCTTAGCTTCTTTAACATAGTGGATCATCTCCTTACCTTTATTTTATACGAACCTTGTCCAAAGTAAAGCAGGCTATGGCAGATAATTGAAATTTTTTTACCGTTGATATTTTTTTACTATTATTATATGAGTAAAATAGGTATTCTTTCATGGTATAAGATGGAATAATAGTGAACAAAAAAACACTGGCCTAATGAAAAGGCCAGTGTCCTATCTTTCGATGGAGATTGCTCCTTCGATCGGTTTAAAAGGATCTTTTTTATCAATATAGTCATAAAACATGATGCCATTAAGGTGGTCAATTTCATGCTGGAAGCACATTGCCGGCAGACCTTTTAAACGAAGTTTAACTTTTTCTCCCTCAAGAGTCACTCCTTTTACCGTAATCCGAGCATACCTTGGAACATATCCTGGAATGGCTTCATCTACTGACAAGCAGCCCTCTCCCGTTTGAAGGTAAGCCTTCTCAACCGAATGACTGACGATTTTGGGGTTAAATAATGCATAGCTGTATAAAGTTCCTTTATCGTCTGTGAGATGTACAGCAATCATCCTTTTTGACACATTTATTTGTGGAGCAGCTAAACCAATCCCTGGACGAAGGCTATATTTTGTGGCAATTTCGCTGTTTTGACTGTTTATTACGTATTCTAAAAGACTGGCTAAGGTATGTTTATCCTCTTCGGATGGCGGCAAAACTACCTCTGCTGCCACTTTCCGAAGGGTTGGATGCCCGTCTCGAATGATATCCTCCATTGTTAACATGAACATTTCACTCCTATAGTTCCATAAAGTTACACTAATTAGTCTATCAAACAATAGACAAAAAGTTAATAAGTGTTTACTTTTGAATTTTGCTCGACTTTTGGTGTTTTGGATATTGTCAAACAAACTTTATACAGATATAGTAGGAATTGCAATAGTAAGGAGGTTTAAACTTGTTAGTCAAAGGAAGAAGCAGCATTATTTTAATAGTCGTGGCTATAATTTTTATTTTATCAGGATGTGCAGAGAAAAAGACCACGATAGAAAAAATGTATGACGTATTGGAAAATGTTGTTAATAAAGAAAAAGTTTTTGAGGAACAGCAAGAACCATTAGTTACTTTAGAAAAACAAGAAAAAGAAGTATATGACCAAATTATAAAACAAGGTATGAAAGAATATGATCAGATTGTCAAACTTTCAGATGAAGCTCTGGCCTTAGCAGATAAACGAAAAGATCGGTTAGACAAAGAAACGGCAAGCCTAAATGAATCAGAACAAGAATTTTCAAAAGTTACTGAACTAAAAGAGCAATTAGAGGATCCTGCACTAAAGGAACTGGCTAATGACCTTACTACTATAATGATGAAAAGATATGAGGCACATAGAGAGTTGTATAAGCAATATTCTCTGGCTCTCCAATATGATAAAGAATTATATCAAATGTTTAAAAATAAAAATCTTCCCCTAGAGGATCTAGAAGCCCAAATCAATAAACTGAATGAATCTTATAAAAAGGTATACGCTGCAAATGAGCAGTTTAATAAATATACGGAACAATATAATGAAACAAAACTTTCCTTTTATAAAAAGGCAGGACTAAAAACAAAGTAAGATCTTAAATCGGCTGACTAACAGCCGATTTTTTCTATATTATAACAAGTGTCTAAAATGTGACATTATATATAACAGTTAATGTAATTTAGTGATACAGTTATTTAAGAAAATGGATTTTAGTGATAAGTCATTTTAGCAAAAAATAATAAAACTTAGTATTTGACGACATAAAGTAAAAGTTGTAAACTCAGAAGTGTGATAAAAGTTGTACTAATGATGTTACATAAAATAGTGATACAGAATAATATATTATGGAAATTGAACTTTTCGTTTTTATCTTACCTTTTCTGTGAAACACTAGTTCATAGTATGTATCCATCCAATTCAGGCCTCAAATCTTATGTAATATCGAACAGATGACCAATTACA
The DNA here is from genome assembly GCF_021560175.1 of Neobacillus drentensis. GTDB lineage: Bacteria > Bacillota > Bacilli > Bacillales > Cytobacillaceae > Neobacillus > Neobacillus drentensis_A. Next base: position 1,694,903 of record NZ_CP091110.1, read on the forward strand.
AGTTGCTTTCAACTTATGTTTAATTGCAATTTTTGGGTAATCTAAAATAGTGTATTTTATTTTTTAAAAAAAGGCCCCTAAAATAGAAAGGAAGAGATGACATAATGGCTTCTAAACTTAAGAATGCCCAGCTTGATGCCAAGAAAGCACTCGAAGCTGTAGAAGAACAATTCCAAACACTTCAAATCCTTAATGAACAAGGTGAGGTTGTGAATGAGGCAGCAATGCCTAACCTAACTGACGAACAGCTTCAAGAATTAATGCGCCGTATGGTCTACACTAGAATCTTAGACCAGCGTTCCATTTCTTTGAATCGTCAAGGAAGATTAGGTTTTTATGCGCCAACAGCAGGACAAGAAGCATCCCAGCTTGCCTCTCAATTTGCTCTTGAAACAGAAGACTTTATCTTACCTGGATACCGTGATGTACCGCAAATCGTTTGGCACGGATTACCTTTATCACAAGCTTTTTTATGGTCTAGAGGACATTTTGAGGGTATGAATATCCCTGAAGGTGTTAACGTGCTTCATCCACAAATTATCATTGGTGCCCAGTATGTGCAAACTGCCGGTGTTGCCCTTGGAATGAAAAAGCGTGGAACAAAAGCTGTTGCGATTACCTATACAGGTGATGGTGGAACATCGCAAGGGGATTTCTATGAAGGAATTAACTTTGCAGGTGCCTATAAAGCTCCAGCAATTTTCGTTATCCAAAATAACCAGTTTGCCATTTCTACTCCACGTGAAAAGCAAACTGCTGCAAAAACATTAGCACAAAAGGCTGTGGCAGCAGGTATTCCTGGTATCGTGGTAGACGGTATGGATCCGTTAGCAGTATATGCTGCAACACGCGAAGCACGTGAGCGTGCGGTTAATGGTGAAGGTCCTACACTTATTGAAACGTTAACCTACCGTTATGGCCCACATACCATGGCAGGGGATGATCCAACTCGTTACCGTACAGCAGATCTTGATAATGAGTGGGAAAAGAAAGATCCACTTGTTCGTTTCCGTAAATTCCTTGAGAACAAAGGACTATGGAGTGAAGAAAAAGAAACTGCAGTAATTGAACAGGCAAAAGAAGATATTAAAGAAGCACTTAAACAAGCTGATGCTGCACCAAAACAAAAAGTAACAGACTTAATGTCTATTATGTATGAAGAAATGCCGCAAACTTTAAAAGAACAATATGAACTATATAAAGAAAAGGAGTCGAAGTAAGCCATGGCTCAAATGACTATGATTCAAGCAATAACAGATGCATTACGTACGGAACTGCGAAATGATCCGAATGTGTTAGTTTTCGGTGAAGACGTAGGCGTAAACGGTGGTGTATTCCGTGCAACTGAAGGGCTGCACCAGGAATTTGGCGAAGATCGTGTGTTTGACACGCCCCTAGCTGAATCAGGGATTGGCGGTTTAGCAGTAGGTCTAAGCTTACAAGGCTTCCGTCCAGTGCCGGAAATTCAATTTTTTGGTTTTGTGTTTGAAGTAATGGATTCCATTGCTGGTCAATTAGCTCGTCAACGCTATCGTTCAGGAGGAAGATATAGTGCTCCGGTTACAATCCGCTCACCATTTGGCGGAGGCGTACATACTCCAGATATGCACGCGGACAGCTTAGAAGGGCTTATGGCTCAAACTCCTGGAGTGAAGGTAGTTATTCCAGCCACTCCTTATGATGCAAAAGGGCTGCTAATTTCAGCCATTCGTGACAATGACCCGGTTATTTTCCTTGAGCATATGAAACTATACCGTTCATTCCGTCAAGAGGTTCCAGAAGAGGAATATACCATTCCACTAGGTAAAGCCGAAGTGAAGCGTGAAGGAACTGATGTGTCAATTATTACTTACGGTGCTATGGTCCATGAATCATTAAAAGCTGCGGAAGAACTTGAAAAAGAAGGATATTCTGCAGAGGTTATTGACCTGCGTACTGTAAGCCCAATTGATATTGAGACTATTATTGCATCCGTAGAAAAAACGGGTCGTGCAATCGTTGTTCAAGAAGCACAAAAACAAGCAGGTATTGCAGCTAATGTTGTCGCTGAGATTAATGATCGTGCTATTCTTAGCTTAGAAGCTCCTGTATTACGTGTTGCTGCACCAGATACAGTATTCCCGTTCCCACAAGCTGAATCAGTTTGGCTTCCAAATTATAAGGACGTTATTGAGACAGCTAAAAAAGTACTAACTTTCTAAACATTGAAGGTTGAGCTGCAAGGATAGATAACATAATAAATGGGAAAAGAATCATCTTTTCCCAATTCTAAAGTGAATAGTTCAAAATACATGAAAAATAGGAGATGAATCTCTGTGTCATTTCAATTTAAAATGCCTGATATCGGTGAAGGTATTCACGAAGGTGAAATCGTCAAATGGTTTGTAAAGCCAGGTGATAAGGTCCAAGAAGATGATGTCCTATGTGAAATCCAAAATGATAAAGCTGTAGTTGAAATTCCATCCCCAGTAGAGGGTACTGTTCAAGAAGTGTTAGTTGGAGAAGGAACGGTAGCAACAGTTGGGCAAGTTCTAGTTACATTTGATGCTCCAGGATATGAAAACTTACAATTTAAAGGCGATGATCATGCCGAGGAAGCTCCAAAACAAGCTGAAGCTCCAGCAGCACCTGCACCAGCACAAGAAGCGGCAGCGCCAGCTCCAGCAGCTCAAGTTGAGCCACAAGCTGAAGTAGATCCAAATCGTCGTATTATTGCTATGCCGTCTGTCCGTAAATATGCACGTGAAAAAGGTGTGGAAATTCGTTTAGTAGCAGGTTCTGGAGAGAACGGCCGTGTTCTTAAGAATGATATTGATGCGTTCTTAAGCGGTGGTGCAGCTGCTCCTGCTGCAGAAGTAACAGCCCCTGCTGCAGAAGAAGCTAAGACAGAAGCACCAAAAGCTGCTGCTCCAATTCCACAAGGTGAATATCCTGAAACACGTGAAAAAATGAGCGGTATCCGTAAAGCTATTGCAAAAGCAATGGTTAACTCTAAGCACACTGCTCCACATGTTACATTAATGGATGAAATTGATGTAGCTAAGCTTGTTGCACACCGTAAGAAATTCAAAGAAGTGGCAGCTGCAAAAGGTATTAAGCTTACCTTCTTACCATATATCGTAAAAGCATTAACAAGCGCATTAAGAGAGTTCCCAGTGTTAAATACATCTCTTGATGATGCAACAAATGAAATTATCCATAAACATTATTTCAACATTGGTATTGCTGCTGATACAGAAAAAGGTCTTTTAGTTCCTGTTGTTAAAGATGCTGATCGTAAATCTGTATTTACAATCTCAAATGAAATTAACGAACTAGCTGGAAAAGCGCGTGATGGTAAACTTGCTCCAAATGAAATGAAGGGTGCTTCTTGCACAATTTCTAACATTGGATCTGCTGGCGGACAATGGTTCACTCCTGTTATTAACCATCCAGAAGTTGCTATTTTGGGCGTAGGCCGTATTGCTGAGAAGCCAATCGTTCGCAACGGAGAAATTGTTGCTGCACCTGTATTGGCTTTATCTTTAAGCTTTGACCACCGTATGATTGATGGTGCGACTGCTCAAAATGCAATGAATCATATTAAACGTTTATTAAACGATCCAGAACTATTGTTAATGGAGGCGTAAGAAAATGGTAGTTGGAGATTTCCCGATTGAAACAGATACTATAGTCATAGGTGCAGGTCCTGGAGGATATGTTGCAGCAATTCGTGCCGCTCAGCTAGGACAAAAAGTAACGATTGTTGAAAAGGAATATGTAGGCGGCGTATGTTTAAATGTCGGCTGTATCCCTTCAAAAGCGTTGATTTCTGCAGGACATCGTTATGAAACAGCGGTTCATTCAGAATCTTTTGGTATCACAGCTGAAAATGTAAAGGTTGATTTTTCAAAAGTTCAAGAATTTAAAAGTGGAATTGTTAAAAAGTTAACTGGTGGTGTTGAAGGGCTTTTAAAAGGTAATAAGGTTAACATCGTTCGTGGTGAAGCATTTTTTGTTGATGCCCATACACTCCGTGTAATGGATGAACATTCAGCGCAAACCTATACTTTTAAAAATGCCATTATTGCAACAGGCTCTCGTCCAATTGAGCTGCCAACTTTTAAATATTCAAAACGTGTTTTGAATTCTACTGGTGCTCTTAATTTAACTGAAATCCCAGAAAAAATTGTTGTTATTGGCGGGGGAGTTATTGGGATTGAGCTTGGCGGTGCATATGCAAACTTTGGTACCCAGGTGACAATCTTAGAAGGTGCAGAAGAAATTTTAGGTCTTGGCGTATTTGATAAGCAGATGGCTGGACTTGTTAAGCGCACCATGAAGAAACGTGGCGCAGAATTCTATACAAAAGCTTTCGCTAAGGGTGTAGAAGAAACTGAAAATGGTGTGGTTGTTACCTTTGAAACCAAAGGCGAAGAGAAGAAAATTGAAGCTGATTATGTGTTCGTCATGGTTGGACGCCGTCCAAACACAGATGAAATGGGCTTAGAACAAGCGGGCATTAAATTAAGCGAACGCGGCCTAATTGAAATAGACAAGCAATGCCGTACTAATATTAGTAATATCTACGCAATCGGGGATGTTGTTGCAGGTCCTCAATTAGCTCACAAAGCTTCTTATGAAGCAAAAATCGCTGCGGAAGCAATTGCGGGGCATCCATCAGAAATTGATTACCTTGGAATTCCAGCTGTTGTTTTCTCAGATCCGGAATTAGCTTCTGTAGGATATACAGAGCCTCAAGCTAAAGAAGAAGGTATTGAGGTAATTGCTGCTAAATTCCCATTTGCTGCAAACGGCCGTGCATTATCTTTAGACAGCGGTGATGGTTTCCTTAAATTAATTACGCGTAAAGAAGATGGTGTCGTAATTGGCGCACAAATTGCGGGTGCCAGTGCTTCTGATATGATCGCTGAATTAGGTTTAGCGATTGAGGCTGGTATGACTGCAGAAGATTTAGCTCTTACCATCCATGCTCACCCAACCCTTGGAGAGATCACAATGGAAGCAGCTGAAGTTGCTTTAGGAACTCCAATTCATATTATTAAGTAAACACAAATAAAGTCCTTTCCTAAAATAGGGAAGGACTTTATTCATTAGCAGAGAATTTAAACTAATAAGAGATGCCTTAAATAGGTGGGAGACTTTAAAAGAATTCCAATAATTATCTCTAACTGTTTAACATGAGACATATATTTAAAACACTAGCCAATGTCTTTGTTCTTAACTAAAAGTTCAATGTCTTTTGCGTGGTGATAAAAATGAAGGTCTATATAGTAATTATCTTACAATTTATTATTTGGAGCGGTTATACACTTATTGAATGGCTTTCAAAGCACGATCAACTCATATATAAAGTAATCATGTTTTTTGTGTTTTTTTATCTGGCATTAATGCTTGGAAACTATGTGACCAAATCGCTTCGGAAAACATTATTTATAACAGTATTAAGTCTGGTCATCTATACATCTATTCATTATACACTGGCACTTTTTGTACAGTAATAAAAGACCCCGCCGTTAGTTGGAGTCTTTTTCTGTGTTATTTTCTCGGATAATAGTACATGACTCTGTCATTAAAAAGGTGGAGCTCTCCTTGCAGTTTTTTGGCAAGGAATTTGCAAAATTCATTCGCTTTTCCTTTATCACCATGTGTCGATTGTTCCGGTAATGTAACTTGTATGTATTGCTGCTCTCTTTCTGTGTTATCTTCCTCTATTACGGTTTCTTTATCAACGCCAATTAAAATGGCATGGTAGCGTTCGTGGTCAGAATGCAAATAAAATGCCTTTCCTTTACTTCCTTCTGTTTCTTTTATGTCATATGGAAATGCCGATTCCCCATACTGCCAGTTCAATTGGTTGCCCGTTTTAGCTGTTATATCTTTATAGTAATGAAATAATTCTTTTACTTCCTCGATTGTGATTGTTTGTTTAACAGATGAGGGCACGAGTTTAATAAATGCATTTACAGCCATCACCATTCCCCCTTTTACGTTCATTTTCTATGCAATTCTATTCTAGCACTGATTAAAAAGTACTGACAACATTAATTACATTAAAATAAATGTCAATTGTTCATTATATTTTAAATAGAGTAATAAACGATTAAAAGGATCTTTTATTATAAAAAAATTAATTAATGTGACATACAATTTAAGCTTGAAAAGTTCAATGTGATATATTATTATTGAATTAAGGATATTAGAAAGCGTTTTAAAATAATCATCATTCAATAAGAAAAGGGGATGGAACAAATGGGTACTCTTGTATGCCAAACATGTAATTCTACTATTGATCACTTTGAAGATGAAAAAGTTACCGTGCTCTATTCGAAATGTAATTGCTGTGAAGACCACAAACACGACGAAGAACTATAATAAGATAAAATAAAAAGGATTCCGTTGCTGGAATCCTATTTTTTATCTTTTCTATTGAATTGCTTTATATTCCTTTATCACACGAATTGTTTTAATTTCATCATCCTCTGGACCTTGAACAGGCAAGCCGGCTTCAAGATTTTCACGAATGTAATGAAGATTTTCCTTTGTGATAATTTCGCCTGGAATGAAAATTGGAATCCCAGGAGGGTAAACCATTATAAATTCTGCTATAATCCTGCCTTCAGATTCTTCAATCGGGACAACCTCTGTTTCTGCATAGAAGGCATCTCTTGGTGTTAATGCCAGAACCGGAATTTCAGGCAGGAGAACTTCTAAAGGTTTTATCTGCCCAACACGATGCTCACATTCGCTTGCAAGCTCTTTTAAAGCATTCACTAAAAGATCTCCTTCAGCTTCAGTATCTCCTAGTGAGATGATGCACAGAATGTTATAAAGGTCTGATAGTTCAACCTCAATATTATGTTTTTCTCTTAGCCATTTTTCTACTTCATAACCGGATAGGCCTAAATTTTTAACTGAAATAATGAGTTTAGTCGGGTCGAAATCAAAAGTCGCTTTAGAACCAAGGATCTCCTCACCAACACAATAAATGTGGTCGATTTCATTAATTCTTTTCCGAATAGATTGGGATAACCTAATGGTTTTGTCAATTAACTCTTTACCCTTTGTTGCAAGCTGCTTACGTGCTACATCCAATGAAGCAAGCAGCAAATACGATGTTGATGTAGTGGTAAGCATGCTTAAAATGGATTGAACGTGTTTTGCCGAAACAAGTCCTTCTCTTACATTAAGAATTGAACTCTGGGTCATGGAGCCACCTAATTTATGAACACTAGTCGCTGCCATGTCTGCCCCTGCCTGCATAGCTGAAAGTGGAAGTTGATCATGGAAATGGATATGGACACCATGGGCTTCATCGACAAGTACGGGAACATGATGTGAGTGAGCAATTTCAACAATTTTCTTTAGGTCTGCGGAAATTCCGAAGTAAGTAGGATTAATCACTAATATCGCTTTAGCATCAGGGTGCTGTGTTAAGGCTTTTTCCACTGAATCAGTTGTAATGCCATGTGAGATACCTAAATCTTTATCAATTTCGGGATGGATAAAGACAGGAATGGCCCCAGAAAAAACAATCGCTGACATAATGGATTTGTGAACATTTCTTGGGACAATAATTTTATCGTCAGGTCCACAAACCGCCATAATCATCGCAATAATTGCGCCGCTGGTTCCCTGAACGGAAAAAAAGGTACGATCCGCACCAAAGGCTTCTGCCGCTAAATCTTGAGCTTGTTTGATGATTCCCTTTGGCTGATGTAAATCATCAAGAGGACCGATATTGATTAGGTCTATGGACAACGCATTATCACCAATAAATTGGCGGAATTCTGTATCCATTCCAGCGCCTTTTTTATGGCCGGGAATGTGGAATTGAATTGGGTTTTTTTTAGCATGGGCTACTAAACCGCTAAATAACGGTGTTTGTTCTTGTGACAATGGTAAATACACCTCTTTATAAAAATGCTCGAATTATTCGTCAGTATTCGACATAAAACAAATGAATTATATCATTATTCCTTTGTATTTTAAAGGAAATAAATTTAACTTTACTGATAAATTTTGACTACCGTTAGTTTCCCTTACAGAAAGGAAAATTAACCCGTAAAGACGAATTAACATTTAATAAACGTGAAGGAGGGATTTTTATTGAAATGGCATACACGTATTACTGACCTATTAAACATTCAGTTTCCGATTATCCAAGGGGGATTGGCATACTTAGCTTATTCAGATTTAGCTGCTGCTGTATCAAACGCAGGGGGGCTTGGTCAAATTACTGCGATGTCACTTGCCACACCTGAATTGCTGAGAGCTGAGATTCGAAAAGTTAAGCAATTAACGGATAAGCCATTTGGGGTGAATTTTGCCATTGGTCAGCAAGGGAGACCATTTTCAGATTATCTGCAAGTTGCCATCGATGAAAAGGTGCCAGTTGTTTCCATGACGGGCGGAAATCCAACACCTATCTTTGAACAATTAAAGGGGACAGATAGTAAAACCCTTGTACTCGTAGCTGCAAGGAGACAGGCAATAAAGGCCGAGGAGCTGGGAGCCGATGCGGTTATGGTTGTTGGTCAGGAAGGCGGTGGACATCTGGGCAGGGACGATACCGGTACGTTTGTTTTAATACCACAAGTAGTAGATGCTGTCTCGATCCCTGTGATTGCTTCGGGAGGAATAGGGGATGGAAGGGGATTAATGGCTGCTTTAAGTTTAGGGGCAGAAGGGATTGAAATGGGGACTAGATTTATCGCAACAAAGGATTGTGTACACGCACATGAGGTCTATAAACGAGCGTTAGTAGAAGGAACCGAATGTGATACCGTCGTCATAAAACGAACCCTGGGAGCACCTGGTAGAGCCATTGCAAACAATTGGACAGAAAGAATCTTAGAGATTGAGAAGAATCATGGTGATTATCAACAGCTCAAAGACTTTATTAGTGGAATTGCGAATAAACGGTACATATACGAAGGAGAAACGGCAGGGGGCTTTGCCTGGGCAGGGCAGGTTATGGGTCTCATAAAAGATGTACCGACTGTCGCTGAGCTCTTTACCCGAATGGTAAATGAGGCCGAGCAAATTCGTGCAAAATGGGGAGAATAGAGGTATCATACACAATAGCATAGTAAAGCAGGTGAATGTATGGAATATCAATACCCCATTGATTACAGATGGTCGACGGAAGAAATTGTCGATGTGATTAAATTTTTTGAATCCATTGAGAGGGCATATGAAAAAGGGATTGAACGAGAAGAGGTCATGATGGCCTATCGTCGGTTCAAAGAGATTGTTCCGAGCAAAGCAGAGGAAAAAACGCTTTGTGGAGAATTTGAAGAAATAAGTGGGTATTCTTCTTATCGGACTATAAAAAAAGCAAAAGAGGCCTCTACTGGAGATAAAATTATCATGAAATAAAGAAGAAAACTCCCGTCATTATCGTCGGGAGTTTTCTTCTTTAATTCATATTTTGAGCAATTTTATATAGTGGTGCAACTCTGGTAAACACTTCGTCAATTTGTGTTAATAAACCCTCAGCCCCTAATTCGATCACTTTTTCCCGTTCAATTGTATAACCACATAATAATTCAGCCTTTTTAATGGTCTTCAATCGCTCGAATTGAGCAAGTAAATCCGCTTTAGTTAATTGCTGATGTTTAATTGTATCTGGCTTGGTATGGTCTAAAGACCACGAAAACTCTTTGGGTATTTCCCTATGAATTTTTCCAGCTTTTTTGATGAAGCGCTCACCCATTACTTCTTTTTGTGGTGCCTCATAAATGACAGCAAACCAAATAAATAAATGTGTATTCCATAATCCAATTTGGAAATGTGGGAGCATTTTATAGCCGCGTGGATTATTGGCAAAAGCTACCCATGTATCCTTTGGCGGATTAATCGTACGACGAGCATGTTTGGCCACATGGATGAACATTTCATCTCCCGTTAAAGAAGATAGCGTTGGTGCAAAATATTCCCCTAATTGTTCTAGTTTCGGGCGTACCGTGTTTTTTAAAGCCTCCATACGTGGTTCCAATCCATCTATTAGAAATACATTAAAATCCTCAGTTGTAAAGCCGCCAAAGTCCATTTTGTTACCTCCAACAATTGTTTGTCCATCATTGTAGCATAAGAAAGAAAAACGAAGAAGTTTGTTGCTCGTATGGGTTAATGCACATATTTGTTGCAACATATCAAGGTGGCTCATAGTATACATTAAAACAAAAAATCAGAAAAGTTAGTAAACAAAATGGAAGGGGGAAGGAGTAATGAAGCAGCTAATGAATACATCTCTAAAAAAAGCGAGTGAAAAGGAAAGAACAGCCGTATTAAGATTAGAAATGGATTATGAATTGGCCACATTATTCGAGGCAATTGAAGAGAAGAATGAAAAGAAAATGAAAGAATGTAAGCAAAAATTAGATAAAATCCGCATGGAATTGTTACGCTTAAAGGCTTTTTGATCGATTTATATCGTAAGGAGTATACAGAGGGAATGAACCATGGAGAGATAATAGATCGCTTGTTTTGAACGAACTCCAAATGGGAATAAGGGGAGTTCGTTTATTATTGTGCCCTTATGTGTGATGAGTTGAACGATCTTTAAATGCTGGTTAAAAGTTGCTGTTAAAGCTCAATTTGATTAAGCTAGAAGTACATCAAATCATAAAAGGTGCATCATACTACATACATTGAAATAAATGCACGAATGGAGGAACGCTATGAATTGGGAAACCATAGATGCCAACGCAAAAAAATGGGTTAAAGAAGCAGGCGAAAAAATCCGGTTATCCTTTAAGTCCAAGTTAAATATTGAAACGAAATCAAATCCCAATGATTTAGTTACAAACATTGATAAAGAGATTGAACAGTTTTTTATCCAACATATAAGAGCGGTTTATCCTGAACATAAGATTATGGGGGAAGAGGGTTTTGGAGATGAACTTCAAGACCTTGGGGGAATTGTTTGGTTAATTGACCCAATTGACGGAACGATGAATTTTATACACCAACAAAGGAATTTTGCCATTTCTATCGGGATCTATGAAGATGGAGTAGGTAAAATTGGCCTCATTTATGATGTAGTCCATGATGAGCTGTACCACGCATTTCGGGGAAAAGGTGCTTACATAAATGGAAATCCTCTACCGAAGCTTAAAGAAGCAACTATTAAGGAATCCATTCTTGCTATTAATGCCACCTGGGTTATTGAAAATAAAAGAATTGATCACAATTTAATGATTCCCTTGGTCAGAGATGCTCGGGGGACGAGATCATATGGAACAGCTGCTCTTGAAATGGTATTTTTAGCAGCGGGCAGGGTAGACGCCTATTTTTCAATGAGGCTTGCACCATGGGATTTTGCTGCAGGTGCAGTTATTATTGAAGAACTTGGCGGAGTGGTGACCAATTTACGAGGTGAAAAACTTAATTTTCTTTCAAGAGATTCCTTGTTTGCAGCAAAACCAGGGCTTCACCAGACCATTTTAAAGGATTATTTAAAAAGTGGACAATGGTAGAAAGGATTGATGCCTGCTTAGTGATTAACAAAAAAGAAGCCCGGGTCCGCCGAGCTTCTTTTATAATTCTCCATTCTGCCGCATTTTTCTTTTTGTTTTAAACCCCATCCCCATAATAACAATCACAGCCGCAATACAGCCTACGCCCCCTATTACACTGTGTTCACTAATTGATATACCAATTCCGACAATACTAACCGCTGCAAGGATTGCATAAATAAGTAAAGGCCATTTCACATTGTTCATCAGCACATTCCCCTTCTGTTTATCTGCGTTTTTACTTTTTATTTCTATATTACATAAAATCATTTCAAGTTTCCACTTTATTTGTGGTATAATGTTTTAGTTGTATATGAAAAACTATAATTAAAAACAATTTCTAGAATAAAGGTAGGAGTGGAATTTTTTGAATATAAGAAATGATATACGTAATATAGCGATTATTGCCCACGTTGACCATGGTAAAACAACGTTGGTGGACCAACTGCTAAAACAATCTGGAACATTTCGTTCCAATGAGCATGTAGAAGAACGTGCAATGGATTCTAATGATTTAGAAAGAGAACGCGGAATTACGATCCTTGCAAAAAATACAGCGATCCAATATAAAGATACTCGTATCAACATCTTGGATACGCCAGGCCATGCTGACTTTGGCGGCGAAGTAGAACGGATCATGAAGATGGTTGATGGAGTACTTCTTGTTGTTGATGCCTATGAAGGCTGTATGCCGCAAACACGTTTTGTCTTAAAGAAGGCATTAGAACAAAACTTAACTCCAATTGTTGTTGTCAATAAAATTGACCGTGATTTTGCCCGTCCATTAGAAGTAATTGATGAAGTACTAGATTTATTTATTGAGCTTGGGGCGAATGAAGACCAGCTTGAGTTCCCAGTTGTTTTTGCCTCTGCGATCAATGGTACGGCAAGTACTGATCCTGAGAAACAAGACGAAAACATGAAGTCATTATATGACATGATTGTAGAACATATCCCGGCACCAGTTGATAATAGTGATGAGCCCCTTCAATTTCAAGTAGCATTGCTTGATTATAATGATTATGTAGGCCGGATTGGAATCGGGCGTGTATTCCGCGGTACAATGAAGGTTGGACAGCAGGTAGCTCTAATGAAGCTTGATGGTTCTGTTAAGCAGTTCCGTGTTACCAAAATCTTCGGATTCTTTGGCTTAAAGCGTCAAGAAATTGAAGAAGCAAAAGCTGGAGACCTGATTGCCGTTTCTGGTATGGAGGACATTAATGTCGGTGAAACGGTTTGTCCTGTTGAACATCAAGAAGCACTGCCAATCTTACGAATTGATGAACCTACTTTGCAAATGACATTTGTAGTCAATAACAGTCCATTTGCTGGTAGAGAAGGTAAGTATTTGACTTCAAGAAAGATTGAAGAAAGACTTCGTTCTCAGTTGCAGACAGATGTCAGCTTACGCGTAGATAATACAGATTCACCAGATGCTTGGATTGTTTCTGGTCGTGGTGAGCTCCATTTATCGATTTTAATCGAAAATATGCGTCGTGAAGGCTATGAACTTCAAGTTTCTAAACCAGAAGTAATTGTAAAAGAAATTGATGGGGTTCGTTGTGAGCCTGTAGAACGTGTTCAAATTGATGTTCCTGAAGAGCATACAGGTGCCGTGATGGAATCAATTGGAGCCCGCAAAGGTGAAATGCTTGATATGATTAATAATGGCTCAGGTCAAGTACGCTTAATCTTTAATGTGCCTGCTCGAGGTTTAATTGGTTATACAACAGAATTTTTAACGATGACTCGCGGTTATGGAATTATTAATCACACGTTTGACAGTTACCAGCCTATGCTTCAAGGACAAGTCGGCGGAAGACGTCAAGGTGTTCTTGTTTCAATGGAATCAGGAAAAGCTTCTACTTATGGAATTATGCAGGTTGAGGACCGTGGTACGATCTTCGTTGAACCTGGTACTGATATTTATGAAGGGATGATCGTTGGGGAGCACACTCGTGAAAACGATATTACCGTTAATATCACAAAGGTAAAGCATGCAACTAACATTCGTTCTGCAAACAAAGATCAAACGTCTGTCATTAAAAAACCTAGGATTATGACATTAGAAGAATCATTAGAATACTTAAATGACGACGAATATTGTGAAGTTACACCTGAGTCTATTCGTTTAAGAAAGAAAATCCTTGACAAAAATGAACGTGAAAGAATGGCTAAAAAGAAAAAAATTGCTGAATTGAGTTAACAATTGAGAGGTGCAAACCCGTGGAAGAATTAAGATCTTTCTCTCCCAGTTTAAGATTTTTTATTGAACTTACGAACGATATTGAAACTGGTGTTATTTTACAATATATCTTTATTGTTATTTTATCAGTCATTGTTTATCGTTTAGGTTTTGCAAAAAAGCTGCCTCTTGGCAAGAATATTGTAATCTATTTCAGCCTATGTATTGGATGCTTAATGTTGCTGTTTTTCTCTTACGCATTACCAATTGCGGAAGGTTTAGGTGTCGCGGCGGTATTATTAATCATTTATAAAATCCGTCTCCATCAATCGAAAAAACAGGCGAATAGTGAAGCAGCAGGGGGGGAATAGAATGCAATCCTTACAGGATGCACTTTATAATTGGCTCACGATAAAAGTGGTTTGTGATGCCCGCCCTGATGACAGAGCAGCGATTGAAACACGGGATTTCTTTGAGGAAATGCTCACTTCACAGCATTCTGTCTCCACTATCGAAATAACAAAAGATGATCTGATGTATTATATTTCGTATCAACAGGGAGAGGAAACGAAAAAGGGTCGTTATCCCCGCGAATTAATTGAAATCATGATCAACCAAATTAATCAAGAGCCCGAAAAGTATAAGGACTATCCGAATGAATAAAGCTGCAGAACTGTAGAGCTGCAGCTGAAAAAATTCAACAAAAAAACGCTTGTATACGTTGAAATACAAGCGTTTTTTATTTGATTCACTAATTAATACTCACCATTCATCCTTATCAGATTTGGGACGGTATAAGTGGAAATTACCTGAATCCCTTCGCGCATTTGTTTTTTCAGCAATTCTAACACTGCAGTCATTACACATATATGTATGAATGGGACGATTCCGAAGTCGTTTAGCAATTAAGGATTCATCGTCTATAGGTTCAATCTTATCGCAAATCACACATTTGACTCTCATTCAAGCACCTCTTTCATTCTTCTTTCGGATAACAGAATGTTTGTATTATAGTATACCATGACAATACAACTACTGGTAAATCAATTGGTTAGAGTTGATGGAAAATAGGGATAGTAGTAATATGAGAATATCTGTTTTGTATAGGAATAATTAAAGGGGTTGTGTAATATGGCAAATCAAGTAGAACCAAAGCTAATTCAGCCATTATTTGATGAACTGCAAAAAGAGCGGTTCGTCACTTTGGCTACGATTGATTATGAAACGGGCGGTCCGAATGTGAGTGCAATATCCTGGGTGCTGGCTAAAGACGAAGGAACCATCTATTTTGCGGTTGATAATCGTTCTAGGATTTTAGAAAATATCAATAAAAATAATCAAGTAGTGATTAACTTAATTGCAAATGAATCTACATACTCGATTCAGGGGCAAGCGCGTGTTAAAGAAGAACGATTACCAGATGTTCCATTGAAATTGGCAATGGTAGAAGTTGTAATTAATGAAGTGAGAGATGTTATGTTTTATGGATCAAAAATTGTGACAGAAGTTCAGTATGATAAAACCTATGATAAGAAAGCGGCTGAAAGGCTTGATAAGCAAGTCATGGATGCAATGAAAAAAGCTTAGTGAAAACTAAGCTTTTTTTATATATGATGGGGAAATGCCGCATGTTTTACTTGTAGTGATTGGATTGGTCCTCTTGTTCTTCATTGAGTTTCTTTTCTTCCTTACCTTTAAGCTTTCGGTCCGGTTTTTCAGTTGCGTTTTTCGGACTTGGTGTGATTAAATCGCCAGGTACTTCAGGTATTAATCGACCTGCGACATCGGCCAGTTCCTCCATAATCCCTCGTATGGGCCTGCCTTTTTTAATATCGGCTTGTATTTCCCGTAAACGCTGATTGGTGTCGGCATCTGCCACAACAATCGCTTTGGCTCCATATGGATCCTTTCTTAAACTTTCTGCAACAGAATACTTAATGGATCCAACCTGTGAACGATCAATCTTCGCATCGACATCAATTCCAACAATGGCATATTTCCCTAAAACTACTGCCGTTGCATCCGACACGTTTGGAATACTAGTTGCAAGCTCAACGAGACGTTTGGAAATTTCCTGCCCGGATTTCCGGTCTACGTGATTAATATAACTGTTCTTAACGTTCACTAGTTGATTACCGCTATTGGCATTCTCCTTATGGTCCGCAATGCTGCAGCCTGTTAAAAGTATACTGATGGCTGTTATTAAAAGATTTTTCTTCAATATGCTCCACCTCCAAGATGACTAATTAATGGTTAAATGGGCTTGAACAGTAGACTCTCATACAAGTTATATGGTCCTAATAACAATTATTGTGCGGAACTTCTTCTATCTTTATTCCAATAAACATATATTTTACCAAAGTCCAATCTAGCAAAGGGTTGTTGAAACTAATTTAACAAGCCATACACCAGTGAACCAGGAGGCGTTGCTTTGAGTAAAATATACGTGTTAGATACAAATGTCTTGCTCCAAGACCCGTATTCCATTTATTCGTTTGAAGATAATGAAGTCGTGATTCCCGCAGTAGTCCTTGAAGAAGTGGACTCAAAGAAAAGATATATGGATGAAGTTGGCAGAAATGCCCGGCAGGTATCGCGGTTAATTGATGGTTTAAGGGCAGCAGGAAAACTTTATGAAAAAATTCCTCTTGAGAATGGGGGAACCATTAGGATCGAGTTAAACCACCGGTCCTTTCACGAACTACAAGATATATTTGTTGAAAAAACAAATGATAATCGGATTCTGGCGGTGGCAAAGAATTTATACTTAGAGGAACAAGCAAAGGAAAATGGCAAGCCAGTAATAATCGTTAGCAAGGATGCATTAGTACGAGTAAAAGCAGATGCGATTGGGCTAACGGCAGAGGACTTTTTAAATGACCGAGTGGTTGAAGTGGAACATATTTATACAGGCTTTTTTGAATTACAGCTTCCGATTGAATTATTAGGCCGCTTTTATGAAAAAGGCGAGTTATCACTTTCTGAAGTAGCTAACCACCCGTTCTATCCGAATCAATTCCTAATCATGAAGGATATTCTAGGCAGTTCTGCTTCAGCTATCGGAATGGTTGATAAAACCAGTAAGAAGGTAAAAAAGTTAACATTAAATCAAGAGCATGTATGGGGAATACACTCACGAAACGTGCAGCAGACGATGGCGATTGAATTATTGTTACGTAAGGATATCCCGCTTGTTACATTAACTGGCAAAGCTGGGACAGGGAAAACCTTGCTTGCACTTGCCTCAGGTTTGATGCAAACGGAGGATTTTAGAGAATACAAAAAGCTTTTGGTGGCTAGACCGATTGTGCCTGTCGGAAAAGATCTTGGATTTTTGCCAGGAGAAAAACAAGAAAAACTCAGACCTTGGATGCAGCCCATTTACGATAACTTAGAATATCTATTTAATACGAAGAAACCAGGCGAGCTTGATGCAATTCTAGCCGGGATGGGCTCCATTGAGGTAGAGGCATTAACCTATATCCGTGGTCGAAGCCTGCCAAAGCAGTTTATTATTATCGATGAGGCACAAAACTTAACCAAACATGAAGTGAAGACGATTTTAACAAGGGTAGGAGAGGGCAGTAAGATTGTGTTAATGGGGGATCCAGAACAAATTGACCATCCATATCTTGATGCCTATAACAATGGATTAACGTATGTAGTAGAGAAGTTTAAAGATCAGGAAATTTCCGGACACGTTAAGTTGTTAAAAGGGGAACGCTCAGGCTTGGCGCGCTTGGCAGCTGATTTACTTTAGGGGAGAGCTGCACCTATTATAAACGGGTGCCAATTGGCACCCGTTTATGCAGGAAGTACAAAATGGCTTATTTAATCGTAAAGCCCGTTATATTTGTAAAGGGGTTATCCTTATTAGAACCATCACCATAATAAATATGGACGGGTCCATCAGAAGTTAAGGGTTTACCATTTTTTGAGTAACCTAAAATAAGGTTATATGCCGTTTCCAGTGGAAACTCAATTTCCTCTGTTGTGGTGTGGACGACCAAGCTTTTCGCTTCAGGCGCCGGCTCCGAATTTAACAAAAAAGGTTTAAAGGGAATTCCGAAGGTACCTGTCAATACCTTTTCTTTTTCAAATTTCTTTTCGGTCTTTAATGTTGGAGGATATATTGCCCCTTCCATTATTTCACGGTCCCAGTGTTTAGAAACTGCTTTTGTATAGGCCTCGACGGAATCGGAAGTCTCCTTTACTTGTGAGAAATAAGTGGTTAAATCAACCCGGCGGTCGTCAAAAATCCAAACTCCGGGATCAAGCGTAATTGTAAATTTTACATTCCCTGTGATTGTTAAAATATTTTCCATCATCCATCCCCCTCAAATCTTGCCTTTTGGGCGTTGTCTTTCCATAACCACTAACACTTACGAAAAAACTTATATTTGAATATCAATCATAATACCGCTTTCTTAGTATAGCTTTTTTTGGCATTATTGTCATAAAAGTAACTCGTTTTGTGAATATCCTTCATAGTTCTTGCAATTTTGTGGTGTAAACGGTAAAATTTATAGATAAGTTGAATTATCGCTCTGAAATGGGGGGATCAATGTTGGCGTCTGAAATGATCGTGAATCACCATGAAAAAGCCTATGCCTTGCTCCAGGCTGACGCTGAAAAGATATTAAAGCTTATCAAAGTGCAAATGGACAATCTCACGATGCCTCAATGCCCTCTTTATGAAGAGGTATTGGATACACAAATGTTTGGCCTTTCACGAGAAATAGACTTTGCTGTACGATTAGGCTTAATAGATGTTAAGGATGGGAAAACAATTTTAGATCAATTAGAGAGAGAATTGTCTGCTCTTCATGATGCGTCCTTAAAAAAATAATGCATAAATAAGAACTCAAACAATACAAAGTAATGTTTGGGTTTTTTATTATACCTAACAGGAATTATAATTTGGCTATTCATTATTAAAATATTGTAACAAAGGTGAATTTCCTCAAGTATTGCCACGTATTTTCTATTATAATAGAATGGTATTCTATCAATTTTTGAAAATGAGGACGTCTTAAATGCTGAAAAAAATAGTAAAATCATATGATTATACGTTGATTATTGCCATAATCCTTTTGTGTGCGTTTGGACTTGTGATGATCTATAGTGCAAGTATGGCCTACGCAGTCCAAAGGTACCAAGTAAAACCTGACTTTTTCTACCAAAGGCAAAAAATATTTTTATTAATCTTTGCTGTAATCTTTCTCATAACAGCATTAGTTCCTTATAAAATTATGAATTATACGAAATGGTTTCAGGCACCAATGGTCATTGCCTCAATTGTTTCATTACTAGGCCTTTTTGCTTTTGGACAAGTAAAGAACAATGCCCAAAGCTGGTATCAAATTGGCACCTTTCTTTTGCAGCCATCTGAATTTGTAAAGCTGGGTGTCATCATTTATTTGGCATCAGTTTATGCAAAAAAACAACCGTATATTAACCAGTTCAATAAGGGGGTTCTTCCGCCTTTAGTATATCTATTTATTGTCTGTGCTATGATTGCCGCTCAGCCAGACTTTGGGACAGCTGTGATTATTGCAGCAATTGCCGGTACCATTATTATTGCCTCTGGTATGAATTTAAAAACCATCTCGAAATTAGCTTTAATGGTTCTGATTGTTGCCCTGCCGCTTGTTCTCGTCTCTTGGGGAAAACTATTTTCACCGGAACAAATGAGCCGTTTTGAAGTTATGGGCAATCCTTTTGATGAAAAATATATAAAGGATGCCGGCTTCCATTTGGCGAATTCATTTATTGCAATTGGTTCGGGCGGAGTAAATGGACTCGGTTTGGGAAAAAGTATACAAAAACTAGGGTATCTGCCAGAGTCCCATACGGACTTTATTATGGCGATCATCGCCGAAGAATTAGGTATTTGGGGTGTGGGTTTTGTTATTCTCCTCCTCTCCTATATTGTTTTACGGGGAATTCATATCGGGATGAAATGCAAAGATCCGTTTGGCAGTTTATTAGCATTTGGTATCTCTAGTATGATTGGCATTCAGTCTTTTATTAATTTGGCAGGGGTATCTGGTGTTATTCCACTGACCGGTGTACCGCTTCCTTTTATCAGTTATGGCGGGTCATCCCTGTTAATGCTTGCGGGGGCTACTGGCATACTTGTAAATGTTTCGATGTTTGTGAAATATGAAAGTAAATATAAAAATAAACAAGATGCAACTGACAAAAAGCTTAAGACTGAGGATGGAAAGGTTTATTATCTTTAATGAGAACGCGGGGGAATTAAGTTCCCTTGCGTTTTTAAAAATACATAGAATACGAGGTGCTTTTCGTGACAAGACAAATTAATAAAATATTGGTTGCTAATCGTGGAGAGATTGCGATTAGGGTTTTTCGTGCTTGTACTGAACTGAATATTCGGACAGTTGCTATTTATTCGAAAGAGGACTCGGGCTCCTATCATCGTTATAAAGCTGATGAGGCCTATATAGTAGGTGAAGGAAAAAAACCAATAGATGCCTATTTAGACATTGATGGGATTATTGACATTGCTAAGAAAAGCGGTGTGAATGCGATTCACCCTGGTTATGGCTTCTTGTCAGAAAACATTCATTTTGCTAGACGCTGTGAAGAAGAGGGGATTATTTTTATTGGACCTGCTTCCAAACACTTGGATATGTTTGGGGACAAAGTAAAAGCAAGAACCCAGGCCGAACTTGCCCATATTCCCGTCATTCCAGGCAGTAATGGGCCTGTCAATGAGATTAGTGAAGTGGAGGAATTTGCTGCTGCACACGGCTTCCCTATTATTATCAAGGCCTCATTAGGCGGAGGCGGACGCGGGATGAGAATTGTTAAAAGCAGTGCGGATGTGCGTGAGGCCTTTGAACGAGCAAAATCTGAGGCTAAAGCTGCTTTTGGGAATGATGAAGTGTATGTGGAAAAATTCATTGAAAATCCCAAGCATATTGAGGTTCAAATCATCGGGGACCAGCATGGGAACATGGTGCATCTATACGATCGCGACTGTTCGGTTCAAAGACGGCATCAAAAAGTAGTGGAGGTAGCTCCAAGTGTATCCATTTCTGAAAATCTGCGGAACTCGATCTGTCAAGCAGCAGTAAAATTAATGAGCAACGTACAATATTTAAATGCAGGTACAGTTGAATTTCTTGTTTCTGGTAATGATTTTTATTTCATTGAGGTAAATCCGCGCGTACAAGTGGAGCATACTGTAACGGAATTAGTTACTGGAGTTGATATCGTTCAAACACAAATATTAATAGCTGAAGGGCATGAACTGCATGGCCCTATTATAGGTATTCCTGCACAAGAGAAAATAAAGTTGAATGGTTTTGCTATTCAATCGAGGGTGACCACAGAAGACCCGCTCAACAATTTTATGCCTGATACAGGAAAAATCATGGCTTATCGATCAGGCGGGGGATTTGGCGTACGTCTGGATGCGGGGAATGGTTTTCAAGGAGCGGTAATCACACCTTATTACGATTCTTTGCTTGTGAAGCTATCAACTTGGGCATTAACGTTTGAACAAGCAGCAGCAAAGATGGTTCGTAATTTACAGGAGTTTAGGATAAGAGGAATCAAGACCAATATTCCATTCCTAGAAAATGTCGTCAAGCATGAGAAGTTTAGAAATGGTGAATATGATACCTCGTTTATTGATACAACACCAGAATTATTTATTTTTCCAGTTAGTAAAGATAGAGGAACTAAATTATTAAGCTACATTGGAAATGTTACAGTAAATGGTTTTCCTGGGATTGAAAAAAAGAAAAGACCTGTTTTCACTCAACCTAGAATTCCGGCGCTAAAATTTGATGTTCCCTATCAAGATGGGACAAAGCAGATTTTGGATAAAGATGGACCTGATGGACTTGTCCAATGGATAAAAAATCAAAAGCAAGTATTATTAACAGATACAACCTATCGTGATGCCCATCAGTCCCTATTAGCGACGAGAATGCGGACAACGGATATTGTGCATATTGCCGAGGAAACAGCCAAATTGTTACCGAATTTATTTTCGTTTGAGATGTGGGGCGGGGCCACCTTTGATGTTGCCTACAGGTTCCTAAAAGAAGACCCATGGGACCGCTTATTAACGCTTCGAGAAAAAATTCCAAATGTTCTTTTTCAAATGTTGTTCCGCGGTGCAAATGCAGTGGGTTATAAGAATTATCCGGACAATTTAATCCGTGAATTTATCAATCAATCCGCTGCAGCAGGCATTGATGTCTTCCGGATTTTTGACAGTTTAAACTGGGTGAAGGGGATGGAAGTTGCCATTGATGCAGTCCGCCAGTCCGGAAAAATTGCCGAGGCGGCGATCTGTTATACAGGAGATATCTTGGATCCAACAAGAGTAAAGTATAATCTTAACTATTACCGAACATTGGCAAAAGAGTTGGAGCAGCAAGGTGCACATATACTGGCAATAAAAGATATGGCTGGCCTGTTAAAGCCGGAGGCAGCGTATCGGTTAGTATCCGAATTAAAAGCAACTGTCGATATTCCAATCCATCTCCATACCCACGATACTAGTGGAAATGGCATTTTTACGTATGCACGTGCAATAGAGGGCGGAGTCGATATAGTCGATACGGCTCTAAGTACAATGGCTGGATTGACATCGCAGCCAAGTGCTAACTCCTTATTTTATGCACTTGAGGGAAATACGAGAAAACCGCAAGTAAACATTGAGGCGCTTGAGAAGCTTTCCTATTACTGGGAGGATGTTCGCAAAGTGTATCATGATTTTGAAAGCGGAATGATGTCTCCTCATTCAGAAGTGTACCAGCATGAAATGCCGGGCGGACAATATAGTAATCTTCAGCAGCAGGCTAAAGCAGTGGGGCTTGGGGATCAATGGGATGATGTTAAAGGAATGTATTCCCGAGTAAATAAAATGTTTGGGGACATTGTCAAAGTTACCCCTTCTTCAAAGGTTGTCGGGGATATGGCCTTATTTATGGTGCAAAATGAAATAACGGAGGAAGATGTCCTATTAAAGGGGGACAGTCTTGATTTCCCTGACTCTGTTGTTGAATTATTTGAAGGATATTTAGGGCTGCCATACGGTGGGTTTCCTGAAGAACTTCAAAGGGTCATCCTAAAAGGAAAGAAGCCATTAGAAGTTCGACCTGGTGAACTGCTTGAGGATGTAAATTTTGAAAAGCTTAAGGAAGAGCTGTTTGAAGAACTTGGCAGACAAGTTACCGATTTTGAAATTTTATCTTATGCCCTCTATCCAAAGGTATTTATAGAGTATATCAGGGCAATTGAACGTTTTGGGAATATTTCCATGTTGGATACACCAACCTTCCTCTATGGGATGAGACTGGGTGAAGAAATCGAGGTAGAAATTGAAAAAGGTAAGACCCTTATTGTTAAGTTAGTTTCTATTGGTCAGCCCCAGGCCGACGGGACAAGGGTGGTTTATTTTGAACTAAATGGACAGCCGCGCGAAGTATCGATCAAAGATGAGAGTATTAAAGCAACGGTTGTATCAAGATTAAAGGGAGATTTGAAAAACGATGAACATCTCTCCGCCTCAATGCCGGGCACCGTCATTAAGGTTTTAGTAGAACGAGGAGAGAAAGTAGAACGTGGTGATCACTTACTAATCACAGAAGCGATGAAAATGGAAACAACTGTACAAGCGCCATTTTCAGGTATTGTAAAAGACCTTTACGTAAAAAGCGGAGATGCTATCCAGACAGGAGATCTCTTACTAGAACTGACAAAAGCATAAATTAAAGAAATAGGCTTTGTTGAAACCTATTGGTGATTTTTAGCATGTTGATTGGAGCGAAGCCGCCTGGAGCGGAAATCAACATTCAAGATTAACGAAGCAAGAAATTAAAAAAAGTTGCCGGGAGCTACCGGCAACTTTTTTAATGCTGATTTCGACGTGATCGAGAATACAAAAGAAGGAAATAACTTAACACCCCAAATAAACAGGTGATAAAAAAAGCATGCAGCAGTGCAATATACAAATTTAACAGGCTAAAGATGATAAACGCACCAGCAATCACTTGTAAGGTAACAAGGATGAATGCAATCATCCAGCCCCAATAAAGCACCTTCTGCTCTTTATAGTGACGTACGGCAAGGTAAAAAATATAAGCAATCCAGATGAAAATTAACCCTGCTGCAGTGCGGTGCCCCATCTGCACCCATTGGTATATGTCTGAAGGTAATGAAAATTTGTCATTAGAACAGAAGGGCCAGTCAAGGCAAACCAGACTCGCTTTCATATGGCGGACTAATGCTCCTGTATAGATAACCAGATAACTGTAGATGGAGACCCCAACAATATGAAAGCCCATTCTCTTATCGATGATTACCTTTTCTGCATCAAATTTCTTATCGACTTCAAAGATAAGCAGAGTTAATAAGAATACTGCAGCAAAGGAAACAAGGGAAATTCCAAAATGCAAGGCAAGAACAAAACCTGATTGCCCCCATAATACAGCAGCAGCTCCTATTAATCCTTGTAAGAGTAAAAAGATAACTGACAGCAATGAAAGAAATTTAGTCTCTCTTATATGGCCAATTGCCTTCCATGACCAAACCGAGAGCCCGAGAACCATTATGCCTCCAACACCTGAGACAAGCCGATGAGCAAGCTCTATCACTAGTTCTGGAGTTATTTCCGAGGGAACAAATTTGCCCTCGCATAAAGGCCAGGATCTTCCACACCCCATCCCAGACCCAGTTTTTGTAACCAAAGCACCGCCAAGTAGAATAAAAATCATAACGATTGTAGTTGCAACCGCCAACCACTTCAAAGAACGCCGCAAAAAATTCACCTCTTAAAAAGTTCAATAATTTGTCATTGGTTAAACCTGACAGTATAATAAATAAAAACGTAACTAGATTTAAAAGTCCCTATTTATCATAACGAAAATAGTTAAAAAAGAACAGAATTTTAGCTGACAATAATTAAATAATAAATGGAAGATGAATAATAACTATTTTTTACTATTATTATAGTGAAAATAGTCAAAAGGCTTGAATCTTAATTTGAAGGTAGTAAAATTGATGTATAAACAATGCTAATAGTCCAAATAAAAGAACAAAAAACAACCAAATCGGACGGTTTTAATCTGCTTTCCTTAAGATGCCTCATACTAAAAGAGAGTAAATGCTTTAAAGTGTCTAGATTACACGTTAACTTTTGTTTGGTCACAATTTAGTCTAAAATTATTCAAAAAAAGTTCACAAAAATACCAAAAAGTGTGATTTAATATACAGAGAAAGTGTTTTAGAAAATGAAGATTTTAAAAGTGAAAATACTTTTTATGTTATAGAACTTACTAGAAGTAAAAAGATTCCTTTCTTTAATTTTATATCAGTGCTATATATTTAAAAAATCAGGAAGGTATTTATGTTCCTTAATTGGTGAATATTTGTTAGTAGAATTAGGAGGAAAAGAAATGTCCAACTCTAAGACTTATGGTGATTCAGCCATTGAAAATGGTGCTGCAAGTCTGCATGGAACCATCGAAAAAACGACCGTCTGGAAGGACTTCATGGCCCTTATTAAAATAGGAATTGTTAATTCCAATTTAATTACCACTTTTACTGGTCTATGGCTGGCGATTCATTTCTCAGGTCAAAGTTTCTTAGATAATTTAGATATTATGTTTTTTACAGTAGTTGGTTCTTCCCTCATTATTGCTGGTTCATGCGCCATTAATAATTATGTTGACCGGGATATTGACCACTTAATGGAGAGAACGAAAACAAGACCTACTGTCACAGGGAAGATAATGCCTGTAAAAGTCTTAGTTCTTGGTATTTTGCTTATTGGACTGGGTACACTGTGTTTATTCTTTACTACAGTAACTGCAACAGTAATTGGACTGCTTGGAGTTTTTAGTTATGTTTTTCTGTATACACTATGGTCCAAGCGTCAATTGGTATCAAACACGATTATTGGAAGCATCTCAGGTGCAGTACCACCGTTAATTGGGTGGGCAGCAGTTGATGCTAATTTAGATATTATGGCTTGGGCATTGTTTGTTTTAATGTTTGTCTGGCAGCCACCTCATTTCTATGCTCTTGCAATGAGAAGAGTCAAAGAATATAGAGCCGCGGGAGTTCCAATGCTGCCGGTGGTTAAAGGCTTTAAAACAACTAAGATTCACATTTTGGTTTGGGTGGCATTACTTCTGCCAATCCCGTTTTTTCTTACTAAGTTAGGAATCCCATTTCTGATTCTAGCTACCGTACTAAATGTAGGCTGGCTGGCATTGGGGATTTATGGATATAAGGTCAAAGATGACATTAAGTGGGCGAAACTAATGTTTGTCTATTCTTTGCAATATTTAACGATTATTTTTGTGGCGATGGTTATAGTTACATTAATTTAGTTTTGCCCTAGGTTCATTCCGGGAGATTGGAAGTCTTTACTTTCTTTTCCTATTAGATGATTGATGACGGTTACATATACTAAGATTTAAAGCTGTTACTGTCAGTCGCTAACGAAGGAGTGAACCATCCTACATACTTCTTTGACCAACAATATTTATTTGATTTTATCAGTGAAAGAGGGGATTGATTAAGCTATGAAAAGGCTTGCAAAGTGGCGTTTGATTTCGTTGTTTGCGATTTTAGCGCTTGTACTCTCCGGGTGTGGGAAACCATATTTATCAGCGTTAAATCCAGCTGGAGAAGTTGCAGACACAGAATATGATTTAATGAAGTTAAGTACCTATATCATGGTAGGAGTAATCCTAGTAGTAGTAGTAATCTTTGTTTTGGTGTTTCTCCGTTTTAGAAGAAAAGACGAAAAAATCCCAAAACAAGTTGAAGGAAGTCATCGTTTAGAAATTATCTGGACTACGATTCCGATATTATTACTACTCATTTTGGCTGTTCCAACAGTTGCGTCCACATTTAAGCTTGCTGATGTGAGCCCGATGGACAAAAAGAATACAAAAGCACTTATTGTAAATGTACGATCGCATTTATATTGGTGGGATTTTGAATATCCTGGTCAAAAAATTGTAACAAGTCAGGAATTAGTGGTTCCTACAGATGAAAAAGTTTATTTTAATTTAAAATCTATGGATGTTAAACACTCGTTCTGGATTCCGGCTGTTGGCGGCAAAATCGATACCAACACAGATAATGCCAATAAGTTTTGGCTGGAATTCGATGATAAACGTGCAAATGAAGCCGGTAATCTTTTCTATGGAAAATGTGCTGAGCTTTGCGGACCTTCACATGCTTTAATGGACTTTAAAGTGAAAGCGATGAGCCGTGATAAATTTGATGCTTGGGTTACTGCTATGCAGAATGTAAAAGAACCCCAAAAAGCAACCAATGATTTAGCAGCTCAAGGTCAAGAAATTTTCAATAAAAGCTGTATTGGCTGTCATGCTGTTACACCAGCTAACAAAATGCCAGATACTGCACGTGTTGCACCTAACTTAACAAATTTTGGTGACCGATCTCGAGTTGCCGGTATACTTGACCATAATAAAGAAGAGGTAAAGAACTGGATCAAAAATCCTGAAACCTATAAACCAGGTAATATGATGACTGGTAAATACGGAAACTTGACTGATGACCAAATTGATGCCGTTGCAGAATATCTAATGGGCTTAAAGGTTCAGGAATAATAGGGGAATTGGTTGAAAGGGAGGTAAAATTGTGAGTACCATTGCTCAAAAAAAGGGATTTGGCGCAACGTTATGGGACTATTTAACAACAGTCGACCATAAAAAAATTGCCATCCTATACTTTATTGCAGGCGGATTTTTCTTCTTAGTCGGAGGACTAGAAGCGGTTTTTATCCGTATCCAGCTTGCTGTACCTAATAATGATTTTGTTAGTGCAGGTGCATATAATGAAATTCTTACGATGCACGGAACAACAATGATTTTCTTAGCGGCTATGCCGTTGCTAATTGGTTTTATGAATGCTGTAATGCCTTTACAAATAGGTGCGCGTGATGTAGCGTTTCCTTTTGTTAATGCGGTAGGATTTTGGTTATTCTTCTTCGGAGGAATCTTTCTTAACCTATCATGGTTCCTAGGCGGTGCACCTGATGCGGGCTGGACCTCATACGCATCACTTGCTCTACATTCTAAAGGTCACGGGGTTGACTTTTATGTACTAGGACTACAGATTTCAGGTATCGGTACATTAATCGGTGGTATCAATTTCCTTGTTACCATTATTAACATGCGTGCTCCTGGTATGACCTATATGAGGATGCCATTGTTTACTTGGACAACATTTGTTGCTTCTGCCTTAATTTTATTCGCATTTCCTCCATTAACAGTTGGTTTGACTTTAATGATGTTTGACCGCCTGTTTGGAGGTAATTTCTTTGATGTAACAATGGGTGGAAATACCGTTATTTGGGAACATCTTTTCTGGATTTTCGGTCACCCAGAGGTGTATATCTTAATTCTTCCTGCATTTGGTATTTTCTCGGAAATCTTTCCGATTTTCTCAAGAAAACGTCTTTTCGGTTATTCATCGATGGTTTTTGCGACTGTGCTTATTGGTTTCTTAGGTTTCATGGTGTGGGCACACCATATGTTCACAACTGGTTTAGGACCTGTTGCCAATGCTATTTTTGCAGTGGCAACAATGGCAATTGGGGTACCGACGGGTATCAAGATTTTTAACTGGTTGTTTACAATGTGGGGAGGAAGTATTAAATTTACTACTCCAATGTACTGGGCTTTTGCCTTTATCCCTACTTTCCTTATGGGGGGGGTTACAGGTGTAATGCTCGCCGCTGCTACAGCAGACTACCAATATCATGATACTTACTTTGTTGTTGCTCACTTCCACTATGTTATTGTTGGTGGGGTAGTGTTCGGTATTTTCGCGGGCATACATCTTTGGTGGCCAAAAATGTTTGGTACGATGTTAAATGAAACGTTAGGAAAAATCACATTCTGGTTCTTTTTCATTGGCTTCCATTTAACTTTCTTTATCCAGCATTTCTTAGGTTTATGGGGCATGCCACGTCGTGTCTTCACATACCTTCCAGGCCAAGGTTTTGAAACTGCCAATATGATCAGCTCTGTTGGAGCTGGATTTATGTCAATTGCAGTAATCATCATGCTTATTAATGTTGTAATGACTTCTGTGAAAAATGTTAAAGTGGGTAATGATCCATGGGGTGACGGTAGAACGCTTGAATGGGCAATTCCATCACCACCGCCATTTTATAATTTCAAACAGCTCCCATTAGTTCGTGGTTTAGATGCCTATTGGATTGAAAAAATGGAAGGGAAAAAAGGTATGACACCGGCTGAGCCGCTTGGTGATATTCATATGCCTAACGCTTCTTTTATCCCATTTGTGATTGCATTAGGCTTGTTCATTGCCGCATTTGGTGCAATGTATCATGTTGATAAAGTGTCATGGGCATTACCAGTCATGATTATTGGGCTTCTAATCACTTTTGGTTCATTGTTTACTCGTTCGGTTAAAGATGATCACGGATTCCATATTCATAAAGAAGAATTGCAGGAAGAAAAGGGGGCTAAGGCATAATGCACGCTGAAGAAAAAATGACGTTTGAAACATGGCCTGCTGAGCCGGAAAGATCGACCCTTGAGGCAAAAAATAAATTTGTTGGTTTTTGGTTATTCTTAGGGGGAGAGACCGTTTTATTCGCCTCTCTCTTTGCCACCTACCTAGCATTAAAGGATAAAGTGCCGAATACAAGCCAGCCGTTGGCAAAGGATCTATTTGAACTACCGCTCACATTTATAGCGACAATGCTGTTGTTAACCAGTTCGATTACAAGTGTGTATGCGATGTATCACATGAAAAATTTTGCCTTCAAAAAAATGATGCTTTGGTTAGGCGTTACCGTTTTATTAGGTCTGGGCTTCCTTGGCAGTGAGGTTTATGAATTTACAAATTATGTCCATGAGGGTCATAAATTTACCAGCAGTGCGTTCGGTTCCGCTTTCTATTCACTTGTTGGTTTCCACGGAGGGCACGTTGCATTTGGTTTGTGTTGGATTCTAACATTGATGATTCGGAACTCTAAACGTGGGCTAAGTCTTTACAATGCACCTAAATTTTACGTTGCCAGCCTTTATTGGCATTTTATTGACGTAGTTTGGGTATTTATCTTTACAGTAGTATATTTAATGGGGATGGTGGGATAAAATGACAAATCAGCCATTAAGCTCAAACAACCCAAGAGTGGATCTAGAATATCGTCGTAAAAAAAGCGCAGAAGAAATGCGCTACCAAGTTATCTCGTTTGCATTGATGATCTTTTTAACTTTAGTGGCATTCGCTTCAGTTGCCATGAAGGGTACTACGCAATGGTTTACTGTACCATTTATCGTTTTATTAGCTGCAGTCCAAGTTGTGTTCCAATTATTTTATTTCATGCATATGAGTCATAAAGGGCACGAAGCACCGACGCTTTTCCTGTTTTCCGGATTATTTGTCGGACTAACTGCAATATTAGCTTTTAGCACCATTATCTGGTGGTAAAAATCAAAAAGAAAAATCGGCGTTTAGCCGATTTTTCTTTTTAAGGAAAACCCTTTTCTCTTTGCGAGGTCTATTTTCTACGGGTATAATAATAATAAGATTCTTTTATATTGAGGTGAGATCAGAGTGCTTTCATTAGATATTTTTGGCTTTGAAGCTCTTTGGAGCCCGTACTTTTTAATTATATTACTTGCCATAACGGTTGCTTACTTTCTAATAACAACAAAATTTAGAATGAGGTTTCAACAAAGTGAGCCTTTAACAGCTAAACAAGCAAGCCTATTTTTAACGGCAATGTGCTTATTATATGCTATCAAGGGATCACCGTTGGATTTAATGGGGCATCTAATGTTTTATATCCATGGCATTACAATGGTTCTACTAGTTTTCCTTGTTCCGCCATTGTTTATTTTATCTATTCCTAATTGGCTCTGGAGAACAATTTTAAATTTGAAGGTAATTAAAACGGTATTCCAGTTATTTTCAAGACCAGTGATTGCGATTCTTTTATTTAATGCTTTCTTTTCCTTTTATCATATACCACTTGTTTTTGATCACGTTATGCAAAATAGATATTTACATGCGGGTTACTCGATTGTTTTGTTTGTATTTGCAATTGGGATGTGGTGGTCGCTTGTTTGCCCGCTTCCCGAATATAAAAATTTAACTGGAATAAAGAAGGTTGCTTATATTTTTGTAAACAGTATCCTAATTACTCCTTCATGTGCACTAATTATCTTCTCGGATAACTCCCTGTACGCCACATACCATGATCCCAAGGTATGGTCACAGGTCATGAGTTTATGTGTTGGTTCGTCGTTTGATAATCTCAATATAACGGGTCCAGAATTATTTAGTTCTATGTCTGCAGTGGAAGATCAAAGGCTGGGCGGGGTTGTCATGAAAATTCTCCAAGAGATTATTTTTGCCGTTGTTTTAGGACAAGTATTTTTTGAGTGGTATCGCAACGATCAGGAAGAATCAGAACGTGAAATGAAAAAACATCAATTAAATCCTACTCACTAAAACCTCCCTTCATATGGGGGTTTTTTATTGAGTATTAATTGAAATGAGTTGGGAACTACTCTAAAATAAGGGTAGTACATTTAGAAGAGAGGATCTACGATGAATTCCTTACCCATATTACCTACCATAAGTACGTCTTTTATTGTTTTAAGTGCTATTACGGTTGCCATTGGCTGGTACCAAATAAAACAAAGAAAAATTGATGCCCATAAAAAGACCATGTTTACTGCTGGGATTTTTGCCCTTATCTTTTTTATCATTTATGCCACAAGAACCATTTTTATCGGAAACACTTCTTTTGGCGGACCAGCAGATATAAAAATTTATTACACGATTTTTCTTGTTTTTCATATTACATTAGCAACAGTAGGAGCAGTCTTTGGCATCATTTCTTTATTAACAGGATATAAAAACAACCTGCCCATTCATCGTAAGCTAGGACCGATAACCAGTTTTATCTGGTTTTTTACAGCAATAACGGGAGTGGCTGTTTACTTATTGTTATATGTTTTTTATAAAGGCGGAGAGACAACATCAATGATTAAAGCAATTCTTGGATTATAAACAAACTCCAAGAGCACTTTGCTTAAAGACTAGCTGAATATCATGCTTAAAAATATAGGTGCTATCATCAGGGGTACTGATAAACCTTCGGTTTATTAAGAATCTTAAAGTAACACCAAAAAAGGTATAATTCTCTTAAATCATGAGAAATTATACCTTTTAAATTTAGACTAAGTAAAAGAACCCTGTTGATTGGAGCGGAAGGCGGCGGAGACTCCTGCGGGAGTACGGGACAGGGGAGACCCCGCAGGCGCTAAAGCGCCGAGGAGGCTCCCCGGCACGCCCGCGGAAAGCGAAGTCGCCTGGAGCGGAAGTCAACAGCCAAATTACATACACAACTCACATTTAAGGCATTTTTTCAGTGCCCTTGCTGTCATTAGCGTCTTTTTTTTACATCAATCTTAGTTATCTGAATACTAGAAAAATGAGAATTCATTAGAAATCCATATGGAGGAAGATAAATGGAGATTAAAATACTTAGTGAAAACGATTATTTAGAGACATTACGACTATCTGAGTATGCGTTTCAGTATCATGTCCCCGAAGAAAAGATTCCTAGCAGATTAGAAAAGTTAAAATCTCATAAATTATTAGGCATAAAAGAAGAAAATGTTCTTGCAGCCAAATTACATATCATTCCTCTCGCAGTTCATATGAATGGTGATGAGTGGAAAATGGGGGGGATCGCCGGGGTTGCTACCTTTCCAGAATATAGACGGAGTGGATATGTTAAATCTTTACTAATAGAAGCATTATCACAGATGAGTCAAGATGGGCAAATTGTTTCTCTATTAGCCCCATTTGATTTTGCCTTTTATCGTAAATTTGGCTGGGAAATTTTAAGTGATGTTAAGAGAGTAACAATTGAAAAAGTAAATCTTCAATTCCTCAACCTACAGCCAGGGTCGATTAAAAGATATGCTAAATCTAACCACCATGATGATATAGAGGAAATTTATCGAAAGTATAGCCAGAACTATATGGGACTGCTTGTTCGTAGCACGGACTGGTGGAAGGAACATGTTTATGATGAACAATCACATGCGGCGGTTTACTACAATTCCGCTAAAGAGGCAAGAGGATATATTTTATATACTATAAATGATAGAAAAATGGATATTCAAGAAGTAGTTGTACTAGACCAGGAAGCAAGAGTGGGATTGTGGAATCTTATCTGTCAGCACGATTCAATGGTCGATCGTGTTACTGTAAACTTGCCAGCACATGATCCGTTTTCCTATTTCTTAAATCAGCCGAAATTAAAGACCGAGGTAATGCCATATTTTATGTGTCGAATTGTTAAGGCAAAAGAATGTTTAGAGAGGTTTCCGTTTGATCGGAAAGCAGAGCCTATTTTTCTTCATCTAGAGGACCCTTTTGCTGTGTGGAATAACGGAAGCTATCTTATTGGTAATGGTGAAGTGAAGGAATATAAAGCGAAGCAGGGAAGCCAGTGTGTCAACCCGCCCAAGAAGGGGATCCGTTTGACCATCAATGAATTATCTGCGATTCTCTTTGGCTATAAAAGGCCTGTTGAGCTCTTTGAATTGGGATTAATAAAGGGGGCAAAACAGGAAATTAACCAATTTGAAACGATGATCCCACAACTAAAATCTGCATTCTATGACTTTTTCTAATCGAAAGAAAAGAACAAGGCGCATGAAACATTTCATGCGCCTGTTGGACTTTAAATTGCAAATTGACTGATTTCTTCTGTCACGTTTTCAATGATTTTTTTACATTGATTAACAAGGGAAGCAGGGAAGTTTTCCCCCTCACCATATTCCACTCCGTGAGGATAATAATGCTTTCCTAAAAGTGGTGTCAGCAATTGAATCGTTGCCTTAAACGTGTCCACATCGCCTTCAGTCGCTAAGCCTTGAACGCGAAGATAGAAAATGCCTTCTTTTAGCTCGAATTTTCGGTCATATGTAACTCGGTCATAATCCCATTGACCGGCCCGGACTAAACCATATTCATGCATTACGTCATCTAAACGGTTTATGTCCGCTTTTAATTTCTCAATTCCAGTATTCTCGAACTTCATCCTAAATCCCTCCTAAAAACAGTTGCCATGCCCCTATGTTCCTAAATTGGTATTGAAGCAAAATATAATTCATTTTAATAATAGTTGAATTTGTAACAACTTGCAATGAATAGATTTGAGCGAATAAAACCGTTTGCATTGGTAAACCCTAAACTATTGAAAAGGGTATAAAAATACTTTTGGAGGAAATAATCATGGAAAAAATACGTGACATTATGACAGATGAGGTAGAATGTTGTACTTTATTAGATAATATTTTTGAGGTTGCTGTGAAAATGAAGGAGCTAAACGTTGGAGCGATACCAATTGTTGATAAGGAAAAAATAGTCGGCATGATAACAGATCGTGATATTGTTATAAGAGGGGTAGCTGAAAAACATCCTGGGTCTACAAAAGTAGAAGATATCATGAGTAAAGAATTGATATCAGTGAGTCCAGACGCTTCCTCAAGGGAAGCAGCAAAACTAATGGCTGATCATCAAATTCGCCGATTACCTGTAGTAGAAAATGAAAAATTAATAGGGATTGTATCTCTTGGAGATTTTGCCATTCGTGAGCTGACAGATGACCAGGCAAAAGAAGCCCTAAGTGAAATTTCAGAACAGAATTACAATGACGTACAGCATTAGAAATTTAGATTATTATTAATGACCATTTGAAACAGGTACATGATGTGCCTGTTTTATTTTTAATCAGGTAATAAATCGGAGATTATTGCTTATTACTCTTACTAAACAGGATATAAATGATATAATTGTTTAATCAAAACATATAATGATAGAAATTGTTATAGAGAGGGTGAGTGCGTCTGCGTACTCTAAGCAGAATCTTAATACTCTCAGTTGTTTTCCTAACAATTGGTTTTTACATTAGTATAAATGGAAAAAATGATGATAGTAAAGTACTGATTAAGGAAGATCATACGTCAGAGATGAAACAATCTACGCCACAGGATGCTGATAAAACAAATGGGAGTACATCACCATTGGAAAAGCCAAAGGAAGGTTTAGCTCTTTTAATCGGACAAGATGTTTCTAATCTCGAAAAAGAGTATGGAACACCGATAAGAATTGACGAATCGATGTATGGCTATCAATGGTATATTTATAATCAAAGCGACAGCCGTTACTTACAAGTAGGAGTTGAAAATAATCGGGTTGTCACTATTTTTGCATTAGGGGAAAGTTTAGATGTTGCCCCCTTTGAAATTGGCCAGCCTGTCGAAGAAATATTTAATACGCAATTCTTTGATACGAATATTAATCTTAAAGTAAATGGGAATACTTATCGTTTTGAATTGAATGATACGGATTTAAATCTTCGTCCAATGGTTCGAATGGGGGATATTTATGTCCAATTATATATAGATAAGTTTACTGGTAATCTTTCAAGTGTGCGTTTTCTCGATGCTGAAACCTTGGTTAAACAACGTCCATATGAACTGGTTTATCGCGGCCAGCTCATCACGCCACCTGCACTTGATGAAAATAAGATGGAATTAGTAGAACAAAGTACAGAACAAGAAATTTTTGATATTACTAATGCTTTAAGAATTAGGCACAAAGTAAAACCCTTGGTCTGGGATGAAAAAACTGCTGAGGTTGCCTTTGAACATAGCAGGGACATGGCTCAAAACAATGATTTTTCCCATACGTCAAAGAAATTTGGTGATTTGGCCAATCGCCTAAAAACAGCTCGAGTTGCCTATCAAAATGCCGGGGAAAATATTGCTGCAAACTACACTGATGGACCTGCAGTAGTAGAGGGCTGGCTTAATAGTAAGGGACATCGAGATTCATTATTAAATAAAGAATTCTCTCATCTTGGTGTGGGTGTCTATGAAAAATATTATACACAAAACTTTATCCGCAAAACAGCGGAATAAATTGAAAGAGGTGACAATGTCACCTCTTTTCAATTTCCCAGTAAGTAAATAAAAAATGGCTTTTTTCCCAACTGCCATATAAGCGAACGGTTTCTCCGACTGTAAATGTGTCTTTTTTTGCGTCTGAAGTAAGGGGAGTAGTCTTATACGCAAGGATCACCCTATTGGAGGATTGAAGTTTAATGCTCTGAACCAAGACATACCGGTCATAATAGAACCGCTGCTTCTCTTCGGTGCTTTCGATTATCTCGCCTGTTACGACTGATTCCTGACGAACGTCTCCAGCCTTAAGCCATTTTCTATTTTGCTCTTTTCTATCTTTCCTCGTTACCCAAAAAAAGTACAGACATATAATCGGGATCACTATGGCGGTAACCATCTCGATTAAACGCCTCCCCTATCCTTTTTTTATGATAAAAAAAGTGCCAGTGGCATAGGCTATTTTTTTTCCATCACTGCGGAAGGCCTCACCAGAAATGACCATTGTTTTCGTGCCTTTATGAATAACCTCAGCTTTGCAGCGAAGTGTTTCACCAATACCCGGTGCTATATAATGAATATTTAATTGATTTGTTACGGCACCATATCCTTCCGGCACCAGACGATTAACCAGAACCCCCATAGAAGTATCGAGAACCGTTGCGGTAATTCCTCCATGAACAATGTTTAGGTTATTATAAATAACCGGACTAATGGGAATCGTAATTTCATAGCATTCATTCTCAAAGCTTGTTTCCATATGCAAGATTCCATCAATATAAGTACGTCGATTACCTTTTATCTTATTTTGTACACCTTCAAGTAGATGCTTGATTACACCGAGGTCTTCCTCAGACCCATTTTGGAGAATGGATTCTAATAAATCTCGTAGTTCTTCCTTCATATTTTTACCTCTTTCATATCTTTATCTCTTGCCATCTTACCACTAAGAAGAAGATTAATAAATTAATTAACTGTGAAGGCATTTCACATTTCTTCTTTTCCTACATATTGTATTATTGGCGATTAATATGGGCAGAGGTGAGAATAAAATGACGCAAAAGAAATTGCATCCTTCCGTGCTCCAATTTAAAGAATTTGTAAAGAACAATCCGCACATTATTAAGGAAGTTCGGAGTGGAAAGGCGACTTGGCAGGAATTATATGAGGATTGGTATTTGTTAGGGGAAGAAGATACCCGCTGGCAGACGATGGGTGCTGAGAAGGAACCAGAATCTAAAACAGACCAAGAGTCTAAAAATGATTGGTTATCCAATATCATGGGAATGGTGAAAAAAATGGACCCAAATCAAATGCAAGGCCATATAAATAACTTAAGTCAAGCTTTAGGGGCGATCCAAGGCGTTATATCCCAATTTCAAGGTGGTAATGTAAACAACTCTGTTTCAGGATCATTAAAGCCGCAAGAAGGACCGAAGCATCCATTTGCTTTTCGAAAAGACTAAATGGAAGGGACCCATACACGATGCGTAGAGATGTACTAGATTATTTGGAACGTCAAAAGGATTTAAAACAATTCATACGAGAACAGCCGCTATGGTATAGAAAGCTTACAAGAAACCCTTATGATTTACAAGCACTCGAAGTTGCTTCGTTACACTATTATAAAAAGACAATCCCCGATCATGTAGAGAAATTTTCAAATAGTGTTCAAATGGCTTCGATGATGTATCATATGTTTCAGGCGATGAAAACGCAAAGTTAAAAAAAGACCACAGTGTTCAATTGTGGCCTTTTTTTATGCCTTCGCATTTATTAATAGGGGGGTCATAAAACTCGGAAGTTGGTTTCTGCTTAGGCCGTTAGGCTAATCAAAAGATGAATGGTAAATATCCCTTGGGTAGCAGGAATTTTCGCTTTCTTCTTGTATATATGTTAAAATATCCTTGGAGGTGGGCGAAAAGTGCTTGCTACTTTAGAAAGAATTGAACTATTAGAATACGCCGAAGATTTAGCCAAGATGGTCTTAACGTCTGATATAGCAGAACAATATCAGATTAGTTTATATAAAATGCAAAACAATAAAGAAACACAACGGAAAATCAATCGTTTTGCCAGCCTAAAAGAACTTTATGAGGAAGTTCAGCGGTTCGGTAAATACCATCCAGATTATAAAAGAGTGATGCTGCAAATTCGCGAGGCGAAACGGGAAATGGATTTGGACCCGCTTGTTGCAGATTTTAAGCTGGCTGAAAATGATTTGCAAACTCTCCTAGATGAGATTAGTAAATCCATTGGGGGAGCCGTATCAGAACATATTAAAGTGCCTAGTGGTAACCCATTTTTTGAAACGGGTCATAGCTGTGGCACGGGTGGAAGCTGCGGATGCAGTTAAGAAGGAATCAGCTTTTCGTTAAGCTGATTTTTTCATTCTTTTAAGCATATTATGATAATAAGAGCTAAAGTTTGAATTGAAAAAATACGTTTTGATGTGCTAGACTTATTTTAAATGATGGTTTTGCTGAAGGGGAATATACAATGTTTGTTCAAAGACAAGGATTAGTAGTTTGGCTGTACTCTTTAAAACAAGCCAAAATGCTTAGGCGTTTCGGTAACGTTCATTATGTCTCAAAAAAGTTAAAATATGTTGTCTTATATTGTAATCAGGATGAAGTAGAAGGGATTATGGATAAGTTAAATTCCTTTTCGTTTGTGAAAAAAGTAGAACCTTCCTATAAACCATTCTTGAGAATGGAATACGAGAATTCTGCCCCGGATAAAGCCAAGGAATATGATTACAAAATGGGAATTTAAAAGGTGAGGGATGGTCCCTCACCTTTTTGCTGTCTGAGCTCTGCCCTTACAATCTTTATTGCAAGGGCAAAATATAATGGTTTAATCGCAGAATCCCTATCAAATACTGATAAAATAATTCTTTTTCATTAAAGGTGACAGATGGTTTTACCGAAAGTTCGATGATTTGTTTTCCAAGCGATTCCGCTGTTTGGGAAAACAAATCAAATCTTTTATTTGGCAGACTGGCTGGATTTGGAATCCCTTCGCGACATATATATAGCGCTTGGAATTTTCCGGGGTCTGTTGGTTTTAAGATAACAACTAAGGAAGTCATATCTTTACCTTCAGTGTTTGTGTGCAGTGCCATCATATGCTGGAGGCGGTGTTGATTTGCTTTTGCAAGTTCAAGCAGCTCATAAATATCTGAATATCCTTCGCCTAGTTCAATAAAACGCTGTATCAATTTGACATTCTCCTTTAAGCTTGATTCATCCCTACTTTATCATTTAATGGCAGCCAAATAAAGAACAAAAGCGCAAGCGCCTTGGTTAGCCCCGACAAGCATAAGACGAGCCGGCTGAAAGGTTGCTCTTTAACCTTTTGGACGGATTGACCTAAATGTGGAGGCGACTGCCCTGGGACGAAGGCATAAGACGGCCCTCGCTAGAAGGCGCTTTTTGCCTTCTTCGAGGGATGGCTTATGACTCGAGTCCCAAGGAGCCGCAACTGGATAATCTTATGACCTCGAGGGGCTAGGCGCTGGAGCTGGACGTGTCTCCCTGTAAAACGTTATCCACAAGTAGTAAATCTTTAATTTCCTAGAACATAAAAAAAACCCTGCAGAATAATCCGCAGGGTCCTTCTATATCCTAAAGCAAAGGATAGAAGGCAAAGGGAGAGGAGAAACCGGAGGAAGAACTTATGGGGAAACGTAAGTCTTCTCCGCGGTTGGCAACAACATCCTCGAATTGATGTTGTTAATTACATTATCTCCACAACAGAAAAGCTTATACGTCATTTTAATAAATTTTCCAACTACAAAATAAAAAGAGATAAATAGGTGAAAAGATATTCGGAACAGATTGTCTTTTTTATAAATTATGATAGGATGTATTAAGAAAAATGATTTTCAAAAATGTGGTGATATGTCCATGAGAGTGGTTTCAGGTATATGTAAGGGAAGACCGCTAAAAGCAGTCCCTGGAAATACAACACGTCCGACGACAGATAAAGTTAAAGAAGCCTTGTTTAATATGATTGGGCCTTATTTTGATGGCGGGGCTGGTTTAGATTTATTTGCAGGCAGTGGCGGATTAGGCATTGAGGGACTTAGCAGAGGTTTAGAAAAGGTTATTTTTATAGATCGAGAGTCAAAGGCGATTCATGTTATCCAAGAAAATATAAAGGCCTGCAAATTTGAAGATCGATCAGAAGTTTATCGTAATGATGCTGACCGAGCATTAAAGGCCCTTATAAAAAGAGGAATTTCTTTTGATTACATATTTTTAGATCCGCCTTATAAAAAACAGCAGCTTGTCGGCCTGATGGAAAAAATGGACCAACAGGACTTAGTAAAACCAGATGGGGTTATTGTCTGCGAGCATAGCTTCGATGTGGAATTACCTCAAATAGTAGGGCGATTTAATCAGATAAAATATGAAAAGTATGGGATTATTGCTGTGACGATTTATTCGAATGGCAGTAAGGAGTAAGGAGGAGTCCAGTTGGCTAGAATTGCGGTATGTCCAGGAAGCTTTGACCCCATTACCTATGGTCACTTAGATATTATAAAGAGAAGTGCGAAGGTATTTGATATTGTATATGTGAGTGTGTTGAATAATTCCGCAAAAAGCCCTTTATTCACGGTTGAAGAGCGGATGGATCTGATTAAAACAGTTACAAAGGACCTACCAAATGTAAAAGTGGATGTTCATTCAGGCTTACTTGTTGATTACGCGAAGTCCGTAAATGCCAATGCCATTATTAGGGGCTTACGGGCTGTATCAGATTTTGAATATGAGATGCAAATTACCTCCATGAACAGGGTTTTGGATGAAGATATTGAAACCTTCTTTATCATGACCAACAGCCAATACTCTTTCTTAAGTTCAAGTATTGTAAAAGAAGTAGCTAAGTATGATGGCGACATTTCTTCATTAGTTCCACCGATCGTAGAGAAACAATTACATAAAAAGTTTGGAAGATAAAAAAGCGAAAGCCCCGTATTGTGGTGTGAACTAGGTGTGACCGTTTAGTTGTATAAGGAAAAGGAGCTGGGCCTATGCCTAGCTCTTTTTTAACCGTGTAAACAATAGTGCGGTATAAATTAAGAGTGAGAAAATAGTAATTAACGGACCAACCTCGATCATTTTATGATAAACATGATTTGCGATCGAACCATCTCCCAAAAAAACGACGGGTAAGGTATTGGAGGGTTGTTCGTTATGACTAAAACGGATGTAGAGTGGTTTCCATAATAGTAAGGCAAAAAGGGCTGCAAAAATCCCTTGGAGAATCCTGGCGATAAAAAAGGGCTTAAATCTAATATCTGTTTGAGCGAGGATGCTTGCAACTTGAGCTTGAATACTAAAGCCGCTAAACGCTAAGATAAAACTAGTAATGATGGCTTTTTGCAAAAGGGTTGCATCTTGAACATGACTTATTAATTGACTTCCCATTGTAATTTCAAATAGTCCCGAAATAAAGGGAATGCTCAGCATATCTGGGAATGACAGAGACGATAGCATCACTTCAACTGTTTTTGCCAGTATGGCTGTTATATGTAGTAAATAGAGTAATTTGTTAATCACAGAGAACAAAATGATAAAGCCGCCGATCATTAATAAGGTTTGAATCGATGAATTAACTGCATCACCTAAAAGTTTGCCGATCGGCCTATTATCTTTTATTCTCGTTTGATGGAGAACTGAGAGGGCGGTTCTAAATTTGAATTTTTTTC
Organism: Neobacillus drentensis; assembly: GCF_021560175.1. Taxonomy (GTDB): domain Bacteria; phylum Bacillota; class Bacilli; order Bacillales; family Cytobacillaceae; genus Neobacillus; species Neobacillus drentensis_A. Next base: position 1,736,321 of record NZ_CP091110.1, read on the forward strand.
TTTCATCTGAAGTCTCAGGTGTCTCCTTTCCATAAAAACGCATGATAATTCCTACACATATATTTCCCAAGTAGTGTGCAGCTGCTAAGAGTAGTCCAATTTTGGGGTTATTAAAGAAGCCAACCGCAACAGCACTAAATATAAATAAGGGATTTGAGGAATTGGTAAAGGATACAAGCCTTTCTGCTTCTATTTGCGTTAAATGCCCTTCCTGACGTAACCGTGAAGAGAATTTTGCTCCTGCAGGCTGCCCAGAGGCCATCCCCATTGCCCATACAAAACCACCAACGCCCGGAACTTTAAATAAGGGTCTCATCAGAGGTTCTAACAATACTCCGATAAACTTTACAACCCCAAATCCAATCAACATTTCAGAGACAATAAAAAATGGCAAAAGGGAAGGAAAGACAATTTCCCACCACATAGTAAGGCCGCGAATGGATGCTTCGAATGACTCCCTTGGAAAGGAGATAAGCGATGCAGCTAAAATGGTAACAGAAACGGATAAAAAAACCGTTTTTAGTTTTGACAGAACCAATCAAGATCCCTCCTTCCAAACGATTGCTCAAATCGTGCAAATCAATAGTATCAATGCTAAAATAAAGATTAAACTTATGAGAAAATCGTTAACCCTTGTCCCCATATACATCAAATATACTCATAGAAAAGCAATTTAGACCATAAGATTGAACGAGTTTAGCTTTAATTCTACACTCTTTATGCAACAGTAATGGGAGGTCAGTTGTGATGGAGCACCCAAAAATTGGATTGGCACTTGGTTCGGGTGGTGCACGCGGGTTTGCTCATTTAGGTGTAATAATGGCATTGAAGGAAGCTGGAATTCCGATCCATTTAATTGCCGGAAGTAGTATGGGGGCACTTGTGGCCAGTTTTTATGGTGCTGGACTTGATTTCGATCGTTTGTATAAATTGTCCACTGCCTTTAAAAGAAAGTATTTCTTAGACTTTACAGTTCCTAAAATGGGTTTTATATCAGGGAAAAAGATCAAAGAGTTTATAAGGGTATTCACTCATGGGAAAAACATTGAGGAGCTTTCCCTTCCCATTGGGATTGTGGCAACAGATTTATTGACAGGTGAAAAAGTGGTTTTTCAAAATGGACCTGTTGCTGAAGCTGTAAGAGCAAGCATCTCCATCCCAGGAATATTTGTACCAGAAAAATATAATGGGAGAATTCTAGTCGATGGCGGTGTTGCCGATCGAGTCCCGATATCAGTCGCCAGAGAAATGGGGGCAGATATCGTGATAGCGGTAGATGTGTCAAGGGTAAAACGAAACGCTGAAATAACAACAATTTATGATGTCATCATGCAAAGTATTGACATCATGCAGACGGAAATTATCAGCCACAGGGAAACAACGGCAGATATCATGATCCGTCCCCCTGTTGAAATGTATAGCTCACGTGCCTTCACTAATACAGAAGAAATCATTACTATTGGCATGGAAGAAACTAAAAAACATATCAAACAGATTAAAACCGTCATCGAAAAGTGGAAGGAGTAACACGAGCAATGCGTAGGAAAATATACACAGGAACAATCATTTTGTTGGCACTTATCTTAATTGGCGGTATGTATTATTCATTGCCCTTTTATGTTTCAAAGCCAGGGATGGCCAAGGAGTTAGAACCAATCATTACCGTAGATGACGGCTATAAAGAAGAAGGAAGCTTTATGCTGACAACCGTAAGAATGGGAAGGGCCAATATTTATTCCTATTTAGAAGCAAAAATGAGGAAGTATGAGGAAATTTATCCACTGAATATGATTCTGACTGATAAGGAAACAGAGGACGAATACAACGCCAGACAGCTTCATATGATGGCAGGCTCGAAACTAAATGCGATCGAGGTAGCCTATCGAAAAGCTGGACTTCCAGTTAAATATAAATATAAAGGAATCTATGTGGTCCAAGTTGTTCCAGGAATGCCTGCAGAGGGAAAACTCCAAGCTGGGGACCGGATATTTAAAGTGGACGGAAATAGTTTCCCATCCTCTGAAAAGTTCATTGATTTTGTAAGCAAAAAACAAGCAGGCGATAAAATTACCTTAACATTTTTAAGAAATAAGAAAATAAATACTGTTTCGGTTAGTCTGCAGAGATTCAAAGAGGATCCAACCAAAATTGGAATTGGGATCTCACTTGTAGACGACAAATCCATTATTGTTGATCCTAAAGTTAAAGTAAGGACAGATGAAATTGGCGGCCCATCGGCAGGGTTAATGTTTTCTTTAGAAATTTATAACCAGTTAACAAGTGAGGATTTAACAAGTGGATACCAGATTGCCGGTACAGGGACGATTGATGAACAAGGAAATGTGGGGCCAATTGGTGGAATTGAACAAAAGATAGTCGCTGCCGATAAGGCGGGGGCTGAAATATTTTTAGCTCCTAACGAAAAAGGCTCTAAGACATCCAATTATCGAGATGCTTTGAAAACCGCTCGGGATATAAAAACAAAAATGAAAATTGTACCTGTAGATACATTTGACGAAGCCGTACAATATCTTGAAAAATTACCAAATAAAGAAAAAGGATGATGAGACCATCATCCTTTTTTTATCCATATCGGCTGCTGCGTAAATTCCTGATTCATTAATTCTTTTGTTGGATGTTTGGCAATACCAAGGGAATAAACGCGTGCAGCTTTTAGGTCAAGCAGAATTTCTTTCTCCTTATAAGAGGAAAGCTTCGAAACGAGGGGAAGGGAGAAGTCTTTTTTTCGCTTATTTAAATATTCTTTGCCTTTATTGGTCATGCCTAAAAGTCTTAAATAAGTGGCTTGATTTGAAGGACCTGCCATTTGCCCTTTTTTTGTATTTGTCAAAATATGGACACATGTTCGTTGCAGTCTAGTCCAAGTGTATCGTTTTGTTTTAATCCTTTCCATAAATTCATGAAAGCTGCCTGATGTTAAGGCTGCCGCTAATAATCTATGTTCCAGTCCCTCTTCCACTTCATAGATATCTCTTAATTCATCGGGACTGCTTGTAAGCAGACGGAATTTGAGATAATCCCAGTAATTTTCCCATTGATGAAAAGCTTGATATTTTTGTAAATAATCCAATAACAATTGGTTGGTTGGAGCAGGTACATATTGACTAATTGATTTCTGATCGCCCTCCTTCGAAAAGATCGCTTTACGGATGCTTGTTGCACTTGCGATTGTTTCAGAGGCAAAGTGCTCATCGTGATAATCCGCATTTTTTCTTGGTACGGTTAAAGGTTTAAGGGTACTTTGTTGGTTCCTGATCGCTTTTATGTATTCAATTCCCAAGATATTATTTGGCTTCGCTAAATCTAAATAGGAGTTGTAGTCGGATAATTGGTGATAGGCTAACGATACTGCTTTTGGATAACTTACTCCAGTAGCAATAAAACGGTGGATATTTTCTTCCAATTGCTGCTTTTGCTCATTCATGAAATCAATGGTCTGAGTGAAAGAGGAAAGTTCACCGCTCTCACTTCCAAAACAAACGGAATCACAGCCTGCTGCATCTAAAATAGATATGGCACCACTCGCAAAGATTTCAGCTTTTTGTACGGCAAACATGTAAGGAAGTTCAAAGACAATATCCACTCCGTTCAGCAGTGCCATCTTGGTGCGATACCATTTTGAAACAAGTGCAGGTTCACCTCTTTGCAGAAAATTACCGCTCATTACCGCGATTACAACTTCGGCGCCTGCCGCTTCCTTTGAAGCAGCTAAGTGGAAGGCATGTCCATTATGAAACGGATTGTACTCCACGATTAAACCAACAGCGTTCATATTATTCTCCTTACTAAAAGAAATTGACTCCACTTCCATTTAGGAGTTTATATTTTTTTTAACATTATAGCAAAATTTTAAGGAAACCAATCAAATAATATGATAAGATGTTCTAGATGTTTGTAAAGGACACATCTGGATACACTAGTAATGGAAATCTTTTTACCGTCAATTTATTTTTGCAGAAAAAATCACCATTCTAGGTGTAAAGAAAAAACATTGACAAAAATATTATCGAAGGCTATAATTACCTTTGTTGCCTTGGGGTGATTCAATTGAAATGGACATTAAATCAATTACAAAAATATCGAAACAAGGATTTTATCATTGATGAGATCATTCGTGTGGATGAGATTAAACAAGTTGATCCCACGATTCGGGAAGTTTCTCCGATGCATATCACTGGTCGGGGAGATATTGATTCAACGAAAGTGACGTTTCATTTAAAAATTGAAGGTCATTTAATTCTTCCTTGTTCTCGTACTTTAGTGGATGTAAAACTTCCGATTAATGTCGACACAACTGAAACTTTCCTCTTACAAGGATCAGTCTATGAAACTGAAGAGGAAACATATCAAGTTAAGGGTGACTTGATTGACGTTACGCCAATCATTAGAGAAATTCTTTTACTTGAGGTTCCAATGCAAGTGTTTTGTGAGGATGTCGATTCTGAAGAAGCTGCACCGCAATCCGGCAAGGATTGGGAAGTTGTTTCTGAAGAAGATCAATCCAAAAAGATTGATCCGCGACTAGCAGGACTTGCAAAGTTTTTTGACGAAAACAAATCTTCTTCCGAATCATAATCGGCAAAATCTAAGAAGCAAAGTGAAGAACCAGCATTTCTGGCCTTCATTACTTTCTTAATACTCTTTAAGGAGGTGGGAAGAATGGCTGTACCTTTTAGAAGAACTTCTAAAACTGCAAAAAGAAAACGTCGTACTCATTTTAAATTAAACGTACCTGGTATGGTAAGTTGCCCAAACTGTGGTGAAATGAAACTTGCACACCGCGTATGTAAAGCTTGCGGAACATACAAAGGAAAAGACGTTGTGAACGACTAATTTCCGTTATGATAAAAAGCACAAGGAGCTATATGCCCTTGTGCTTTTGTCGTTTATAATCAGCTATTCATACATTCACAAATGAAAAGCGTGAACTAGATACAAAGGGGGAGGGAAAAGACTTTGTCATACACGATTGTTAAATCAAAGAAGGGCTATTTGGTATTTACGATTACAAGAAGTGAAAAAAGAAATGCAATTAATTATGAAGTGATGAAAGGCCTGGCCGAGGCGATAAAAAGGGCGGAAGATTCGGAAATAAAGGCACTTATAATAACGGGGACGGGTGAGAATGCCTTTTGTTCAGGGGGAGATCTATCTGTTTTTCATTCCCTCCATACAAAGGAGGATGCATATCCTATGCTATCTAAAATGGCTGATATCCTATATAAACTCCTCACTTTACCCATTCCTACGATAGCCCTTTTGAACGGAATTGCTATTGGCGGTGGTTGCGAACTAGCAGCAGCTTGTGATTTTCGTTTGGCAAGGAAAGGAATAAAAGCAGGCTTTGTTCAAGGGAAACAAGCGATTACGACAGACTGGGGCGGGGGTTCCATCCTAGCGGAGAAAATGACTGGTCCTAGTGCGATGAAGCTTTTGATGGAAGCAGAGCTGCAAACAGCGGAACAATTAAAAGAGGCTGGATTTATTCATGCCATTTACGAGACCAGCCCGCTTCAAGCAGGTGAAGAATTTATTGAGAAAATACTAGGGACTGATTTGAAGGTCCTCCAATCCTATAAAAGAATCTGGGTTCGAAAGTGGGAAGAAACTAAACTTCAAGAAAGAATAGAGGAAGAAGTCCGTAATTGTTCAATCCTTTGGGAAAGTGATGCCCATTTTGAATATGTAAAGAAGTTTATAAGTAAAAAAACTGTGAATAAAGATTAAAAGACAACTTCTGATTAAGTCTATCTTTTCTAGTAGATGCATATGTATTATAAAAACACTAGGAGGGATGAACAAATGTCACCAACTCGACAAGATGCATGGTCCCAAGACGAGGATTTGTTACTTGCTGAAGTGGTTTTAAGGCATATCCGTGAAGGCGGAACACAGCTCCAGGCATTTGAGGAAGTTGGCAAACAATTAACACGTACCTCGGCAGCATGTGGGTTTCGTTGGAATTCATATGTAAGAAAGCAATATAAAACTGGAATCGAACTAGCAAAGAAACAACGCAAAGAATTAAAGAAACAAGATGTCGTGATTGAGGAGATGAATCAAACTGAGCTGGTGGCTGTAGAAACTATACAGTCTGCGTCTCCAGTGGAGCAAGTCAGCAAGGTTACGTTTCCTGCTGTCATTCATTTTTTAGAGAGTCTTCACAAGCAGGCAGAATCCTCTTCTGGTTTTGAAGAAGAGAGGAAAAAGTCGGTCGAAAAAATCAAAGAGTTAGAAAAGAAGACTTACTATTTAGCGGGCGAAAATGAAAGATTGTCAAAAAACCTAAAAGCCATTGAAGAGGATTATCGTTCTTTAATCGAGATCATGGAAAGAGCACGAAAAATGGTTGTCTTGCAGGATGAGGACCGCCAGCAAAAGGTGAAGTTTCAGATGGACAAAAATGGTAACCTTGAAAGGGTGGAAAAATAGGAAAAAGCGGACTTCACGTCCGCTTTTTCCTATTTTAAGGTTAGTTAATTATTTTTAATGATGCTGTGCTTCGACACCGTCTGGATACCAAACAAGCGGATTTTCGCCCCGGTCACGTTCCATTTCATATTCTACATTGGCGAAGCCCAATTTTTCAAAAAATCCACTAGATTGTACTCTTGGATTTGTCTTAATAGGCAGACCAAAGCTTTTAGCAAAATCCACTAAAGCTTTCCCAAATCCTTTTCCTTGATAGTCAGGTAATACTTCAAGTTTCCACAATTCTAAGTAATTTTGTGGTGGGGAGAAATAGCGGTCAAATTTTGCATCAATTTGGTATAAACTCATTCTTGCTACTAGTTTGTCCCCGAAATAGACTCCGTAAAAAGGGGATTCACTATTATTATCTATCATATTTGCTTCTAAATCTTCAAACATCGATAATTCCTGAAGACCGTATTCTTTAAATTTTTTAAACTCTTCCAACGTTTTAAAATTTATTCTTAATTTCTCCACTTTGTACACCATAGCCTGCCTCCTAAATGTTGATATCATGTTCTTGTATATAATTATATGCTCTTGAATACTATGAAGAGAATCAATATTTGCATTATTCAAAATCGATTACTATCATTATATAACAAATAGATAAAAAATTCTTCACATAAGTTACGAAAGCGTTTGCAAAATTTGCAGGAAATTTCTTGAATCGTGTAGAAACATTTATGGAAGGCGTTAAAAGGGAATGAAAGGGGAAGAAAAGTGCAAAAAATTTTAATTGCCAATCGCGGAGAAATTGCCCTTAGGATTATTAAAACCTGTCAGATGATGGGGATTGAAACGATTGCTATTTATTCCGAGGCTGATCAGGATATGCCTTTTGTAAAAGAAGCAACTAAGGCAATACGTGTGGGAGAAGCGCATGTTAGCAAGTCTTATTTGCGAGTTGATAAAATCTTGGAAATCGCCCGGGACGAAAAAGTGGATGCGATCCACCCTGGATATGGTTTTCTATCGGAAAACGCGGCTTTTGCAGAGCAAACCATCAAGGCTGGAATGATTTTTATTGGACCCGAGCCTAAAACAATTGAGTTAATGGGGGATAAAATTACTTCCCGTCAAACAATGGTGAACGCAGGTGTTCCGGTAGTACCGGGAAGCAGCCATGGATTAAAAACAATTGAAGAGGCATGCAGTCTAGCAGAGACCATTGGTTACCCGATTATGTTGAAGGCGAGTGGCGGCGGGGGAGGAATTGGCATGGTCCTCTGTGAAAATGAGCAAGCGCTCAATAAGTCATATGAATCTACCAAGAAGAGAGCGATGACTTATTTTGGTTCTGATGAAGTTTTTATCGAAAAATATATTACAGAAAGCAGACATATTGAAGTTCAAGTTTTCGGGGATCGGTTTGGTAATATTATTCACCTGTTTGAAAGGGATTGTTCCATTCAAAGAAGACATCAAAAGGTTGTGGAAGAATCACCGTCGCCCTTTTTATCTGAACAAGTAAAGCAAAAGATGTTTGACACAGCGATTAAAGCCGCTCGTGCCGTTAACTATACAAACGCAGGAACAGTAGAGTTTATTGTTGATCAAGAAGAAAACTTTTATTTCCTTGAAATGAACACACGCTTACAGGTCGAGCACCCGGTAACGGAAAAGATCACAGGGCTTGATTTGGTGAAGTGGCAAATCTTAGTTGCTCGCGGTGAAAAGCTTCCGTTGCAGCAAACTGAAATTTCATCGCAAGGTCATGCAGTTGAATTTCGTCTGTATGCGGAAGATCCTGTCCGGTTTTTACCTTCTCCTGGAAAAATCACCACTCTTCAATGGGATGTAGGAGAAGGGGGCAGGATTGATTCCGGTTATATTGAAGGCGGAACAGTAACTCCTTTTTATGACCCGTTGATTGCCAAGTGCATTTTTTATGGGGAATCGCGGCAAAAAGCATTAGCTGCTGCCAAACGTTTTTTTAAAGACATAAAAATTGAGGGCATTAAAACAAATGTGCCGCTTTTTTTAACGATCCTAGACTCTGACTCTTTCCAAAAGGGAGAGTATACCACCAATTTCTTAAATAAAAATTATGTGAAATAAGGGGAGAATTCAAAATGAAGGAAATCACAGCATCAATGGCGGGGACTGTCCTAAACATTTTCGTTGCAGCGGGGGCTCAAGTAAATCCTGGGCAAGAAGTTGTCATGTTGGAATCTATGAAAATGGAGATCCCAATTGAAAGCGGCACAGAGGGAGTTGTCCGAGAGGTAAAGGTAAACAGCGGGGATTTTGTAAATGAAGGGGATGTCTTACTGGTACTAGAATAGCATGTTTAGAAAAGGGGGAGCACGGGTGACGACAATTAATACCTTAGTTGATCAATTAAACGATAATCGTAAAAGGATCGAATCCGGCGGCCAGCCTAAATATCATGAAAAGGCTAAGGAGCAGCAGAAACTTTTCGTACGTGAGCGGTTATCTCGATTATTTGATGAGGGTAAATATGAAGAGGATGGTAAATTTGCTAATTTCCAAGCCGGTGACCTGCCTGCTGATGGTGTGGTAACAGCAATTGGTAAAATTAATGGTCAGACGGTCTGTGTGATGGCAAATGACTCGACCATAAAAGCAGGTTCGTGGGGAGCACGGACAGTAGAAAAAATCATCCGAATCCAAGAAACAGCTGAAAAATTAAAAGTTCCGTTATTTTATCTGGTTGATTCAGCAGGGGCAAGAATCACTGATCAAGTAGAGATGTTTCCAAACCGGCGCGGTGCTGGAAAAATCTTTTATAATCAAGTAAAACTTTCCGGTATGATTCCACAGGTATGTATTTTATTTGGCCCTTCTGCAGCTGGTGGAGCCTACATCCCAGCCTTTTGCGATATCGTCATCATGGTTGACCAAAATGCTTCTATGTATTTAGGTTCGCCAAGGATGGCTGAGAAGGTTATCGGGGAAAAAGTGACACTCGAGGAAATGGGCGGTGCCCGGATGCATTGTACGGTCTCGGGCTGTGGCGATATACTCACCTATAGTGAGGAAGAAGCCATTGACTCTGCAAAAAAATACCTCAGCTTTTTTCCGGCAAGCTTTAAAGAAGTGACGAAAAAGATTGCGGGAATCCAAGCAAAACAAGGCCGAGATTTAGAAACGATTATTCCGGAAAACCAAAATGCACCATTTGATATGCTGGAATGTATTGAGCAATTAGTAGACAACGGAAGTTTTTATGAAATCAAGAAGCTATTCGCACCGGAAATTATTACTGGTTTAGCTCGCATCGATGGCAGGGCCGTAGGGATTATCGCCAATCAGCCAAAGGTAAAAGGAGGCGTGCTATTTGTAGATTCTGCAGATAAAGCAGCAAAATTCATCCAGCTCTGCGATGCCTTTCATATCCCATTATTGTTTTTAGCGGATGTTCCTGGCTTTATGATTGGGACAAAAGTGGAACGGGCCGGGATTATCCGTCATGGCGCTAAGTTAATTGCCGCAATGAGTTCGGCCACCGTACCCAAAATTTCCGTTATTGTGAGAAAAGCATACGGTGCAGGGCTTTATGCCATGGCAGGTCCCGCTTTTGAGCCTGACTGCTGCATTGCCTTACCTACTGCCCAAATTGCGGTTATGGGTCCTGAAGCGGCTGTAAACGCTGTTTACTCTAATAAAATCAATGAAATTGCCGATCCAAAAGAAAGAATCGCTTTTGTCCAAGAAAAGCATAAAGAGTATAAAGAGCAAATTGACATTTATAAATTAGCTTCTGAGTTAATTGTCGATGAAATTGTTGCGCCTTCCGAACTAAGAGAGGTCCTTATTCAGCGGTTTGCTTACTACGAAACGAAAGAGCTTACCTTTAGTGTCAGGAAACATCCAGTCTATCCTGTATAAAAGATGGAACCTTTTCGACAGATATTCGAAAAGGTTTTTTTGTATCTACTAACAAATGGCATCATCTGATAGAATATTAGCAAGCAGGATTACAATGCAGATTTTAAAAAAGGGGTAAACATCCATGAGGGTTGGGATTATTGGAGCGGGATCGATTGGATTATTGTTTGCTGCCTACCTTAGCCGAGTATTTGATGTAACTGTATATACAAGGTCACAGGAACAAGCAAACGAAATAAATTTACATGGAATCTCATTGCTTAACAGGATGGACAGAACAGTGGCCGAGGTTAAAGCAGTGCCGATAACGGACTGGCAGGGGTCAGAAGAGTTAACGATTATAGCGGTAAAACAATATCAGCTATTTTCAATTATAGAGAGATTAAAACAAACACCGACAATGCCTGCAAACCTTTTATTTTTACAGAATGGGATGGGGCATTTAAAACTGCTTAACGATCTTAAGGGAACGAATTTGTATGTTGGTTCAGTGGAACATGGAGCTCTTCGAGAGAATCTTTATACTGTTCGGCACAATGGTGCAGGTACGACTAATGTAGCTGTTTTTAAGGGGGATTCTGAGTTCTTGCAATGGTTGACGGGTGTCGTTGCTAAAGTGTTTCCGATGACTTATCAAGATGAATATTTTGCCATGCTGGAAAAAAAGTTAATTGCCAATGCCATGATTAATCCATTGACTGCGATCCTTCAAGTGGAAAATGGGGTACTAGTTAATAATCCATTTTATTATAAGATATTACAAAATCTATTCTGTGAAATAACTGCCATATTAAATCTTCAGTATCCGGAAGAATATTGGGGACAAGTGATTAAAATTTGTCAACAAACAGCGGATAATCGTTCGTCTATGTTAAAAGATATAGAAGCTAACCGACAAACAGAGGTAGACGCCATTTTAGGTTATTTACTTGAAGAAGCTGGCCGCAAAGGGATAACATCTCCTCAACTAGAAACGCTTTACTATCTTATTAAAGGAAAAGAAAGCCAAGGGGAGAGGTAGCATGAGCACCATTTTTTCGTCTATTCTAACCACATTCTTTGCGATACCGGTTTTAGGGACCATTCTTGTCTATACTGTAATAAAGCTATTATTAAAATCTACAAAAAAAGCACTGCATAAGGCTCTTGATTATACAACTATTTTGTATATTATTTCCGTTCATTTTTTAATTGTCACTCTTTGGGGAAAATCGTTTTTTTGGTTAATAATACTAGTAATGCTTTTAATCGCAATGGTGTTTGTTTTCGTTCATTGGAAGGTTAAGGAGGAAATCATCGTCAAACGAGTATGGAAAGGTTTTTGGCGTTTTAATTTTATCTTATTTTTTTTCGCCTATTTTGTCCTTACCTTTTATGGGTTAGTATCCCGAGCCATCACCTTTAGTTTTTCATCCTAAATTAGAGCAAAAGTTTTCTTTAATTAGGGATGATAATGGTATACTCGTTTAAGAATGAATCATGGTAACAGAAAGGAAGTACATGGATGGAGATTTTAAATCTCTCTTTGCCGGCAACGAATCGATTTGCATCGAATTATTTGGAACAATCTATGGAAATCCAGCCTTTTTTTCATTATCGCTATAATGACGTCCAAGAAGATATGAAAAGAATGCTTGAGTTAAACGATAGACCATTTCCACGCATCGAGGTTGCTCAGCATATTGAGAGCTTTATGGAGAGTTTTCCCTCTTCAGAAGCTGTGAAGAAATCAATTAATAAACTTAAACAACCTGATAGTCTTGTCGTAATTGGCGGTCAGCAGGCTGGAATCCTAACAGGACCCCTCTATTCTATACATAAAGTAATTTCTATTATAAAGCTGGCAGAACAAAAAGAAAGACAGCTTGGTGTTCCGGTTATTCCTGTTTTCTGGATTGCAGGAGAGGATCATGATTTTCAGGAAGTTAATCATGTGTATGTCCAAACAGAGCAGAAGGCAGATAAATGGGTGTATCCTGAAAAGGTGCTTCAAAAGAAAATGGTATCAGATATTGTGTTGGATAAAGACATTTGTCTGTCCTGGGTTCAGAACTTAATAAAAAATTTTGGTGAAACCGAATACACCAATGGGCTGTTAGCTTTTGCGGAAAAGCAAATAGTAAAATCAGCTAATTTTGTTGATTTCTTTGCCAACCTTATTATGGAACTGTTTAAGGATTATGGGCTGCTTATCGTTGACTCTGGTAACAAGGATTTTCGCCAGTTACAAAAGGGTTTTTTCGAGCAGCAGATTAACCATCACGACGTGATCACCTTCTCTTTGTTAGAGCTGCAAAAGCAAATAGAAAAGAAAGGCTTTCCAAATGCGATTGATGCATCTGAGAAAGCGGCCAATCTCTTCTATTATCATCAACGGTTAAATGAGAGGATTCTGCTGGAGTTTGATCGTGAGAACGATTGCTTTGTGGGTAAAAGTGGGGCAATTTCCTTTTCAAAAGAGGAATTACTGTCATTAGCCAATGAAAATCCTGCTGTTTTAAGCAACAATGTGGTAACACGTCCCTTGATGCAAGAATGGCTTTTCCCGACCATTGCCTTTATTGCTGGTCCGGGTGAAATCGCTTATTGGGCGGAATTAAAACTTGTGTTTGAGCATTTTCATATTAAAATGCCGCCGATTGTCCCACGTTTAAATATCACCTTCTTAGATCGATCAACAGAAACCGATTTAGCCGAATTAAATCTAAGTCTGAGTGACGTGTTAAGCAATGGTACTAAGAAGGAAAGAGAAAGGTTTTTAGAAGCCATTAAAGACCAAGAACTTGAACAGTTATTTACAAGTACAACGGATCAGTTAGTAAAGCAGTACAAACTAATTGAGGCGAAAACGGAGCAGTTAGATCGTGGTCTTTTGCCAATGCTCAAGAAAAATGAACATTATTTGTTAAAAGAAATTGGTTTTATGCAATCGAAACTTGAAGAATCCGTAAAGCAAAGACACGATACGATCTTAAAAAAATATGCTCGTGTGGATCTTGCTTTACGGCCAGATGGTTCCCCCCAAGAGCGGGTTTGGAATATCTTTTATTATTTAAACCAATATGGTCCACACTTTATAGCAGATATTATGACTGGCAGCTACGAATTCGATGGCAGGCATAAGGTCATAAAACTATAGATTAAAACTCCACCTTTAGCGGTGGAGTTTTTCTTTTTTTTTCTAAAAAATCAAGGCTAAAAAAGGATTTTTTTAAAAGTGGGGCGAATAGTTAAAAAATAGGTGGTGGAAAGTGGGGGATTGTGGTACATTTTTAATAGAAAGTGGGGGTAATGGGTATGTTCATGGGTGAGTACCATCACAGCATTGATACAAAAGGCCGTTTAATTGTGCCCTCCAAATTCCGTGATGAACTTGGTGACATGTTTATCATCACGCGGGGATTGGATCAATGTTTGTTTGGTTACCCAGTTTCTGAGTGGGGGCTGATTGAAGAAAAATTAAAAGGCCTGCCGCTTACAAAAAAAGATGCCCGTGCTTTTACTAGATTCTTCTTTTCCGGAGCGACAGAAAGTGAACTGGATAAACAAGGAAGAATTAATATCCCTGCACCACTATTGCAATACGCTAAATTAGAGAAAGAATGTGTTATTTTGGGTGTTTCCAATCGAATTGAGATCTGGAGCAAGCAGATTTGGGAGGATTATTTTACACAATCTGAAGAATCTTTTGCTGAAATAGCAGAAAATATGATTGGCTTTGATATATAATGGGAAAAGTTATATTAATATATTACTCATATATATCGTTCGATTGGAAAAGGAAGGTACGTAAATGTTTGAACATACAACTGTGTTATTAAATGAAGCTGTTGACGGATTAAATATTAAGTCAGATGGCATCTATGTAGATTGTACGCTGGGAGGGGCGGGTCACAGCTCTCTCATTCTTTCACGGCTAGGCGCAGGTGGAAGACTCTATGCATTTGATCAAGATGAAATAGCGATTGCTAATGCGAAAGAGAAATTAGCGGAATACGGTGATCAATTAGTTATTATTAAAAGTAATTTCTTAAACTTAAAAGAAGAGCTTGAAAACCGTGGCATTGAAAAGGTAGATGGAGTTTTATATGACTTGGGAGTTTCTTCACCGCAGCTCGATACACCGGAGCGGGGGTTTAGTTACCACCATGATGCCCCGTTGGATATGAGAATGGATAATGAAGCTGATATCTCCGCATACAACGTGATTAATCATTGGTCATATGAAGACCTCGTTCGGATCTTTTTTCGTTATGGGGAAGAGAAATTTTCTAAACAAATCGCCCGGAAAATTGAAAGTGCCAGAGCGATTAAGCCAGTTGAGACCACTGGAGAGCTGGTGGAGTTAATTAAGGACGCCATTCCTGCACCTGCAAGACGAAAGGGCGGACATCCTGCCAAACGAGTTTTTCAAGCAGTCAGAATCGCTGTTAATGATGAACTGGCTGTATTTGAACAGTCTCTCAATCAAGCCATTGACTTATTAAATCCTGAGGGGAGAATAAGTGTGATTACCTTCCATTCCCTTGAGGATCGAATTTGTAAGGCAGCCTTTAAAAAGGCAAGTGAGACACCCCCATTACCACATGGTCTACCCATCATTCCAGATGAGTATAAACCTATTTTAAAATTAGTTTCGCGTAAACCGATTCTCCCATCTGAAGCAGAATTGGAGCAAAACAACCGGGCACGTTCAGCAAAACTTCGGATTGCTGAAAAATTATAAAAACTTATATGCGCACGTTTTCGTGCGCTAAAGCTGACATTTTTGGAGAAAACGAAGATTAGATGATAGAATCTGGAGGGGAAGCATTTGAGTAATCTTGCCAGGAAAGTGTTAGAACAGCAACAAGCCGAGCAATCCGTTCAAATTAAACGACAAGTAAAAATTAAAAAGTCCTGGCTGACTCCGGGGGAAAAAATCATTGGAGTGGTCTTTGCTGGAATGGTTTGTTTTGGAGCAATCCATCTTGTCTCCAATCAATCAAAAATCTATGAAGCGAACAAAGACCTCCAATCTGTTCAGGATAAGATAACTGAACAGGAAAAAGTGAATGGGGATCTGAAGGTTCAAGTAAGTGAACTAAGTTCTTATGACCGAATATTCGCAAAAGCAAAGGAAATGGGTTTAGTAAAAGATGAAAATAACATCAAGGTCGTGCAGCAGAAATGAATAGGAAACAGCCATATATGAATGTGGGAGCAGCGATATTGTTTGTGATATTCGGCCTGCTCTTTTTTGTATTGATTTGCAGGTATTTTTCAATTGAAATTACAGGAGAAGTAAATGGACAGCCTCTTGCTGCCAAGGCACAGCAGAAATACAATCGCGAGGGAACCTTGCAGGCTAACAGGGGTATGATCTTCGACCGAAATGGCGTAGCGGTTGCTGAGGATACAGCCTCCTATAAACTCATTGCCATCTTAGATAAGAAGATGACAACCAATCCTAAAAAACCGCAACATGTCGTGAATCTTAACAAAACAGCAGAAGAACTATCGAAATATATAAAATTAGATGAATCTGAGATTTATAGTATCTTATCAAAAGGGAAAAAGAATACAAAGTTTCAAGTAGAGTTTGGTAAGGAAGGCCGGGATATCGATTTCAATACAAAGAAAAAAATTGAAAACTTAAAACTCCCTGGTATTACTTTTTCTCGTGATTCAAAACGCTTTTATCCAAATGGAATTTTCGCCTCGCATGTAGTCGGCTATGTAGACCGGACTGAGGAAAATGACGGAACCTATAAAACTGTCGGGAAAATGGGAATTGAAAAAACCTTTAACAAACAATTGACAGGAAAAAATGGCAGTATTAACTATGAGAGTGACTTATGGGGATATATCCTGCCTGACGGTAAAGAAAAAATATCCGCAGCGCAAAATGGTAATGATATTTATTTAACGATTGATCAAAAGATCCAAACTTTCCTAGAAGATGCGATGGATCAAGTGGTAAAGGATTATAAACCAAAAAAGATAATTGCGATTGTTGCAGACCCTAAAACAGGGGATATTTTAGCGATGGGCCAGCGTCCGTCATTTCAACCGGAAACAAAAGAAGGAATTACGGATAGCTGGCATAATGAAGCGATTGAAACATCCTACGAACCGGGTTCAACCATGAAAATTTTTACTCTTGCAGCCGCTGTTCAGGAGGGAGTATTTAATCCAAATGAAAAGTATCAATCTGGATCATTTAAAGTAACAGAAAAAAGTCAAACGATTCATGATCACAATTATTCAGGCTGGGGATCGATTACCTATCTAGAAGGAGTTCAACGCTCGTCCAATGTGGCGTTTGCTAAAATAGCCAAAGAAAAGTTAGGTTTCGAGAGATTTAGGGAATATTTAACCAAATTTGGTTTTGATAAACCGACAGGAATTGAACTTCCTAATGAGACATCAGGAAAAATTCAATATCACTACCCAATTGAAAAAATCACCACAGCCTATGGACAAGGTACGGCGATTACCGCCATTCAACAAATTCAAGCGGCAACCGCAATTGCAAATGATGGAAAAATGTTACAGCCCCATGTTGTAAAGAAAATTGTCGATCACGATACAGGAAAGACGATCGAGAAAACCTCACCGAAAGTCGTTTCAACACCGATATCGGCTGGGACGGCTAAAGAGGTGCGTGATATTCTAGAAACGGTTGTGACCTCGCCTCATGGCACAGGAGCACGTTACAAAATTGACGGTTATAGTGTTGCCGGTAAGACAGGAACAGCTAACATTCCCGGACCAAATGGTAAATATATACCCGGTGCAAATAATTATGTCTTTTCTTTTTTAGGGATGGCACCAAAAGATGATCCGAAACTAATTGTTTATGTAGCCGTACAACAGCCTAAACTTCAAGGGGTTGAAGCGGGTCAAGGGGCGATTCCAGTCTCTGAAATTTTTAATCCGGTAATGAAAAGTAGTCTAAATTATTTAAATATCCAACCCTCCAAGCTTGAAGTGGCGTCGATTAATAAACTGCCTAAATTGGAGGGAGCGCCTGTTCAGGATACTGTTAAAAGTTTAAAAGCAGATGGATTTGAAACGGTTGTACTAGGTAATGGTAAAAAGGTAACTGGGCAGCTGCCTAAGGCTGGAACCACCATTTTAGAAGGTGAAAAGGTAATTATTAAAACTTCCGGCAAAATGACGGCACCTGATATGGCCGGCTGGTCGCTCCGTGATGTCATGAAGGTTGCTAATCTGGCCAATTTAAAATTGAATTCCAAGGGCAAGGGTTTTGTTACCTATCAAAATATTAAGCCGGATGAACCTTTAAAAAGCGGGGAATACCTCAATATCGAATTAAAAACCCCGGAAGAACAATCGACAAATAATGAGAATCAAAGTGCTAATGAAACATCTAATGAGGAACAAACCGTTCAAGACTAGTAAAAGAGGCTGATCCAAAAGTGAGTGATGAATAATTTTTGCACACTCTGTTGATTGGAGCGGAAAGCGAAGCGCCTGGAGTGGAAATCAACAGACTAGTTTAATGTATAAAAAAGAAGGTGCCACTAAAAGTTTTACTTTTGGGACACCTTCTTTTACTTTACTACAATGGTTGTCCCGTTCTATTTAAATAAGTACAAGCATATAAATGAACGATACTGAAAGTGAATGTGGAATAAAGGAGGATCATTCATTATATGCGTGTTTCTAATGTTACTGTTCGAAAACGGCTAATGATGGCACTATTCGTTGGATTCCTTGCCTTCTTAATTATTGATGTTCGCCTTGGATACGTTCAGTTTGTTCTTGGAGATATGCTGACCGATAAAGCGAAAGGTTCGTGGAGCCGGAATATCCCTTTTGAACCTGAGCGGGGCAAAATTGTTGATCGGAATGGGGTAGCGTTAGCAACCAATATTAGTGCACCCACCGTCTATGTAATTCCACGGCAAATTAAAGACCCGGCAAACACAGCTGAGAAGCTTGCGTCGGTATTAAATATGTCTAAAGAAACAGCCTACCGAGAAATTACGAAAAGAGCCTCATCAGTCCGGATAAAAGAAGGCCGCAAAATCTCCCATGAAAAAGCGAAAGAAATTAGGGCTCTTGGACTCGAAGGAGTCTATGTTGGTGAAGATTCCAAACGGTATTATCCAAATGGAAGCTACCTCTCTCATGTTCTGGGCTTTACAGGAGTGGACAACCAAGGATTAATGGGTCTTGAGCAGTATTATGATAAAGAATTAAGTGGTGAAAGAGGTGCTGTGAAATTCTATGCCAATGCTAAAGGGGAAAGAATGAATGACATGGCAGATGACTATGAACAGCCCACAAAAGGACTCGATTTACAATTAACGATTGATTCAAAAATACAAACAATTGTTGAAAGAGAACTGGATATCGCACAAGCAAAGTATAATCCCGATGGTATCGTTGCCATTGCAATGAATCCGAATAACGGCGAAATATTGGCGATGTCGAGCCGGCCGACATTTGATCCCGCTAATTTTCGAAATGTTTCTCAAGAGGTCTACAATCGAAACCTCCCAGTTTGGTCGACCTATGAACCAGGGTCAACCTTTAAAATCATCACTCTTGCTGCTGCCTTGAATGAAGGAAAGGTCAACTTGGAGAAAGAGCATTTTCATGATTCAGGCTCTGTTCAAGTAGCCGGGGCAAGGTTAAAGTGCTGGAAAAGAGGCGGTCACGGTGACCAAACCTTTCTTGAGGTTGTCGAAAACTCTTGTAACCCAGGTTTTGTAGAGCTAGGAGAACGGTTAGGAAAGGATAAGCTCTTTAAGTATATTAAGGATTTTGGATTCGGACAAAAGACTGGTATTGATTTGCAAGGCGAAGGAACGGGAATATTATTTAATTTAAACCGGGTTGGTCCAGTTGAACAAGCGACGACGGCTTTTGGACAGGGTGTGTCTGTTACACCAATCCAACAAATTACCGCGGTATCTGCCGCCATCAATGGCGGGATTCTATACAAGCCATATATCGCAAAAGAGCTTATAGATCCTGTTACAAAAGAGGTCGTGATGAGAAATACGCCTGTAGTAAAGAGACGGGTTATTACAGAAAAAACATCGAAAGAAATCCGTAGTGCATTAGAAAGTGTTGTGGCAAAGGGTTCAGGTGGAAGGGCGTTTATTGAAGGATATCGAGTCGGAGGAAAGACAGGAACAGCGCAAAAAGCACAGAATGGAAGATATCTTGAAAATAACTTTATTGTTTCCTTTATGGGATTTGCGCCTGCAGACGACCCGCAAATTGTTATCTATGTAGCAGTTGATAATCCGAAAGGGGTTACTGCCTTCGGGGGTACCGTCAGTGCTCCGATTGTTGGTGCGATTATGAAAGACAGCTTAAGTGCAATGGGAGTGAAACCGCGTAAGGATCAAATAGAGAAAGAAATCAAATGGCCTGATGTACCTTTGGTGAAGTTACCAGACTTTGTTGGCATGTCAAAAAGTGAACTTCAAGAACAGCTTATTAATCTTTCAATTGATTCTAGCGGCGAAGGGGATGTGGTGGTGAGACAATCTCCGGATCCGGGCACGAAGGTAAAAGAAGGCTCGAAAGTAAGACTTTACTTTGGTAAAGGGGATTAAATAAATCAATAACGTGAAAATTTTAGGCGGCCGGAATGTTTTCCGCCGCCTAAAATTTTTATTACGGATTCATTACTAAATGGTAAAATAAAATATTTTAATGTAAAATAAGATGGAACTTTCGTAAGGATTTACGTTTAGGCATAAACTACTGATAATAGTTATGCGCAGTAATGAGAGGATTTGAGATAACATGAAGCTACAAAAGCTGCTTGAAAATTTGCACGCCATTTTACCTTATAATGGGGAAAACCCAGAAATTACATCAATTGAAAACGATAATAGGAAAGTGCAAAAAGGGAGCTTATTTATTTGCATTAAAGGATATACCGTGGATGGACATGATTTCGCGGAATCAGCAGTTAAGAATGGAGCAGCTGCCGTTCTTGCTGAAAGACCCTTAGAGTTAGACGTTCCGGTTTTGCTAGTTAACGATACAACGAGGGCGATGGCCGTCCTTGCTGATGCTTTTTACGGACAGCCGACTAAAAGTCTTCATTTAATCGGAATAACGGGAACGAATGGGAAAACGACCACTAGCCATTTAATTGAAAAAATATTTGCCGATGCCGGGAAGAAGACGGGCTTAATTGGCACGATGTATACAAAAATCGCTGACCAGATTATTGAAACCAAAAATACCACCCCGGAAAGTCTGACGCTTCAAAAAACCTTTAATCAAATGGTGGATGCTGGTGTTGATACGGCTGTTATGGAGGTCTCATCGCATGCTCTTGATTTAGGAAGGGTTCACGGCTGTGATTATAATGTGGCGGTTTTTACTAACCTTACACAAGACCACCTTGACTACCATCAGACAATGGAAGAATATAAGCGGGCAAAAAGCTTATTATTTGCGCAGCTCGGTAATACATTTGACTTAAGTAAACCAAAATATGCTGTCCTAAACGCGGATGATGATGCTTCAGAAATGTATAGCCGTTCAACTGCTGCACATGTTGTTACATACGGAATTGAGCAAAAGGCAGATCTCAAGGCGAAAAATATTCAAATGACACCGAAGGGAACCGTTTTTGACCTTGAAATAATGGACATTACCTATCCAATCCGCATGCAGTTAATTGGCAAATTCAGTGTCTACAATGTACTGGCCAGTATTGCAGCTGCATTAGTTTCCGGGCTTGAAATGGAACAAATTATTCATTCCATTGAAAGTGTCGAGGGGGTTGCAGGAAGGGTTGAACTTGTAAATGCAGGCCAAGATTTTACCGTCATTGTTGATTATGCACATACACCGGATAGTTTAGAAAATGTATTAAAAACGATCCAGCAATTTGCGGAGAAAAAGGTTTTCGTTATTGTTGGCTGCGGAGGGGATCGCGACCGCACCAAACGCCCATTAATGGCGCAGATTGCCTGTCAATTAGCAACAGATGTGATCTTGACATCAGATAATCCTAGAAGCGAAGATCCGCTAGAAATCTTGAAGGATATGGAAGCAGGGGTCAAAGGGGAAACCTATCAAGTCATTCCTGACCGGAGAAAAGCCATATATACAGCTGTGAGTCAGGCATCAGCTGGAGATATCATCTTAATCGCCGGTAAAGGGCATGAAACCTATCAAATTATTGGTAAAGAGGTTCATGATTTTGATGACCGGCTTGTTGCAAGGGAAGCGATTGAGGGGAGATAGTTATGTTTTTAGCTTTAAAAGATTTGGCACGATTGTTTACCGATAAACGGGGAACTCAAGATGAAATTCTGTTCTGTACAGTGTCTGACTCAGCCGCCTTGGAACAGTCAAAAGGATTATTTGTGCCGATCAACAAAGAGTCAGGAGAACTCTTAGAGGCCATTTCCAATGGGGCTGTAGCTGCCATTTGGGAGAAAGATGTTACACTTCCGCACTACCTGCCCAACCAGTTTCCAATTTTTTTAACAAAGGACCCGGCGGAAGCATTAAAAGATATCATTAATCTTTATATAGAAAAAATAGATGGAGAAACGAACAAGCATATGGAGAGAACAATCTTTAAAATTTCAAACAAAAAACTTCTTAATAAAAATAACCAAACATATGATATTGCTGGGCAACTGGCAATGCTAACATCAGAAAATAATCAGGAAAGGAGGGGATAAAATGAAGGAGCAAGTTATTTTTTTCACAATAATAATGGGTTTTTTAATCTCGGTTTTGCTTTCTCCCATTTTTATTCCCTTCTTGCGAAGATTGAAATTTGGACAAAGCATTCGCGAGGAAGGTCCTAAATCGCACCAGAAAAAATCAGGTACCCCCACAATGGGTGGTGTAATGATTTTATTTTCAATTATCATAACCACGCTGGTCATGATTGCCAAATTTGCAGACCATACACCAGTAACAGCTTTTTTACTCTTGTTTGTCACATTTGGATTTGGCCTGTTGGGGTTTTTGGATGACTTTATTAAGGTTGTATTAAAACGTAACCTTGGACTTACATCAAGGCAGAAACTATTAGGGCAAATTATTATATCTGTCATCTTTTATCTAATCTATAAACACACTGGTCAGTCAACAGAAATCAAGTTTCCTTTTGGTGATTTTTCGATTGATTTGGGCTGGGGATATGTGTTATTAATTATTTTCTGGCTAGTCGGCTTCTCAAATGCGGTCAATCTAACAGATGGTCTCGACGGTTTGGTGTCAGGCACCGCAGCGATTGCATTTGGAGCTTTTGCTGTGCTCGCTTGGAATCAAAATCAGTTTGAAATCGCCGTGTTCTCGGTAGCCGTTGTTGGAGCGGTGTTAGGTTTCTTGGTATTTAACGCCCATCCTGCTAAAGTATTTATGGGTGATACAGGATCACTAGCGTTAGGAGGAGCGATTGCCGCGATTGCCATCTTAACCAAGCTGGAAATTCTGCTGATTATCATTGGCGGTGTATTTGTAATTGAAACCTTGTCGGTCATTCTTCAGGTAGCTTCCTTTAAGACTACCGGGAAACGGATCTTCCGAATGAGCCCCTTGCATCATCATTATGAACTAGTGGGCTGGTCGGAATGGCGGGTTGTGGTAACATTTTGGAGTGTTGGATTAATATTAGCGATACTAGGAATCTATATTGAGGTGTGGTTGTAATTGAAACAGATCGAATCTTATCGTTATAAAAAAATTCTTGTACTGGGTTTAGCTAAAAGTGGCGTGACGGCAGCCTCTTTGTTACATAAGCTTGGAGCGTTTGTTACTGTGAATGATAAAAAGCCATTATCTGAAAATCCAGAGGCTCAAGGATTACTAGAGCAAGGGATAAAAGTAATATGTGGCGAGCACCCAATCGAACTATTGGATGAGGGTTTCGAACTGATTGTGAAAAACCCTGGTATTCCTTATCATAATCCAATGATTGAAGGGGCAATTGAAAAGGGGATTCCTGTCATTACTGAGGTGGAGCTTGCGTATGAAATTTCTGAAGCTCCCTTTATAGGGATTACCGGTACGAATGGGAAAACAACAACGACTACCCTTGTCTATGAAATGATGAAGGAAGGGAACAAGAAGCCGTTAATAGCAGGTAATATTGGTACGGTTGCTTCCGGTGTTGCCCAAAAGGCGACAGAGGACAATACTATTGTCATCGAACTCTCGTCTTTTCAATTAATGGGAATTAACAGATTTACTCCTAAAATTGCAATCATTACGAACCTTTATGATGCCCATCTGGATTATCATGGCACCAGAAAGGAATACATTCAGGCAAAGGCCAATATTACGAAAAACCAGTCTGAACTTGACTATTTAGTCATCAATGCCGACCAAGAAGAAACAATGGAAATTGCCCGCAATTCTAAAGCGACAATCATTCCTTTCTCCACTAAGAAAGAACTCTCAGAGGGAGCTTTTATTAAGGATGGCTGGTTGATCTTTAATCGTGAGCCGGTAATGGAAATTAGCGAAATCGTACTGCCGGGGGTACATAACCTCGAAAATATCTTATCTGCCATGGCCGCTGCCAAACTATCAGGCGTAGAAAACAGCGCCATCCAAACCGTCCTCAAAACCTTTACGGGTGTCAGGCACCGTTTGCAGTATGTCGCTGATGTAAATGGCAGAAAGGTTTATAATGATTCGAAGGCTACGAATATCTTAGCCACCATTAAGGCTTTAGCGGCGTTTAAGGCACCGACGATTTTACTTGCGGGCGGACTTGACCGCGGTAATGAGTTTGATGAGCTGCTTCCGTATTTAACCAATGTAAAAGCGTTAATCACGTTTGGTCAAACAGCTCCTAAGCTTGAACGGGTTGGAAAGCTTGCCGGAATAAATTCTATCAGCCATGTCGATAATGTTGAAAAGGCAGTGCCGGAAGCTTATCGATATTCAGAACCTGGCGACGTCATCCTTTTATCACCTGCTTGTGCAAGCTGGGATCAATATAAAAGTTTTGAAGTCCGGGGAGACATTTTTATCGAAGCGGTGCATAAGCTTAAGTAAGGGCTTGTCCTTCGAAAAGCGGAAGCGCCCGTTTAGCGGCGTATGGCCTGGAGCGCTTTGACTGAGATAAAGGAAACGGAAAAGCGGAAGCGCCTTGAACAGGGGCGACAGGCATAAGACGAGCCGGCGAGAAGGCTGCTTTTTAGTCTTCTTGACGGATTGGCTTATGACCCCGAGCCCCTAGGCGCTGAAGCTAGACAAACGAAGAGCGGAAGCTTTTTCGTGTTGACTTATCGTAAGGAGAAGAGCGAAGGACACTAGCCGCTGGGCGCTGGAGCTAGACACTCATCTAAGTTCAGCTAATAACTAGCGGAGCCCTAAAACACGTGGTTTGAGGTGGATAGTGGTGCCGACAAAGAGAACAACTCCCGACTTTATCTTAATGATTGTAACGTTCACACTGCTGGCAATCGGGCTCATCATGGTATACAGCGCTAGTGCCGTCTGGGCCGAATATAAATTCCAAGATTCCTTTTTCTTTGCAAAAAGGCAAACCCTCTTTGCCGGGGTAGGAATCGTTGCGATGTTTTTTATTATGAACGTAAATTACTGGACGTGGAGAACTTATGCCAAAACAATCCTCATTGTTTGTTTTGTTCTGTTAGTACTCGTGCTAATTCCAGGTATCGGGAATGTTCGAAATGGTTCAAGAAGCTGGATTGGGGTAGGGGCATTCTCTATACAGCCATCCGAATTTATGAAACTTGCCATGATCGCTTTTTTAGCAAAATATTTATCAGAACGCCAAAAATTCATTACCTCCTTTAAAAAGGGCCTTATACCTTCCCTTGGTCTTGCCTTTGTTGCCTTTGCTATGATTATGCTCCAGCCAGACTTAGGAACGGGAACAGTAATGATGGGGACTTGTGTGGTTATGATCTTTATTGCGGGCGCTCGAATTAGTCATTTTGGTTTTTTAGGCCTTTTGGGAGTTGCAGGTTTTGTTGGGTTAATTGCTTCTGCACCCTATCGGATTAAGCGGATCACCTCTTTCCTTGACCCCTGGTCGGATCCATTGGGGAGTGGATTTCAAATTATTCAATCCCTTTATGCGATTGGTCCGGGCGGGCTATTTGGCTTAGGACTTGGGGAGAGCAGGCAGAAGTTTTTTTACTTACCGGAACCGCAGACAGACTTTATCTTTGCGATCCTATCAGAAGAATTAGGCTTTATTGGCGGCTCATTCATTTTGCTTTTATTTGCCCTTTTGTTATGGCGGGGCATTCGGATTGCCCTTGGTGCACCTGACCTATATGGAAGTTTCCTTGCTGTAGGTATTATTGCCATGGTGGCCATTCAAGTTATGATAAATATTGGTGTTGTTACCGGGCTAATGCCGGTTACAGGTATTACTCTGCCCTTCTTAAGTTACGGGGGATCCTCATTAACATTAATGCTAATGGCAATCGGTGTTCTCCTGAATATTAGCCGATATTCACGCTTCTAAATTGAATTGATACCCTGTTCACTCGGCAGGGTTCTTTTTATGTTTTAACGGTTATTAAAAAGGCAGCATTTTAGTCTATCATTATATAGATAATGAATACATCTCTAAAATTGAGGTGTACTTTCTTTATTACAATTAAATAACATTATTTTTTCTGGCATATTTTCTTTTGTTTTTATAGTAGAATGTGTTTAGCAACTTTTTAGAGGTGAGAAAATGAAAGTAGTAGTAAGTGGCGGAGGGACCGGTGGACATATCTATCCTGCTCTCGCACTCATTCGAGAAATTCAAAAAGAAAACAAAGAAACAGAGTTTTTATATATTGGAACAACGAATGGCTTAGAAAGCAAGCTTGTCCCAAGGGAAAAGATTGAGTTTAAATCGATTCATATTACTGGTTTTAAAAGAAAACTATCGTTTGATAATGTAAAAACCATTATTAGATTTATAAAAGGTGTTCAGGATAGTAAGAGAATTCTAAAAGAGTTCCAACCCGATATTGTGATTGGAACAGGTGGTTATGTGTGTGGTCCTGTTGTTTATGCTGCAAAAGGACTTGGAATTCCAACCATTATTCACGAACAGAATAGTGTACCCGGTTTAACCAATAAATTTTTAAGCCGATATGTAAACAAAATCGCTATTTGTTTTGAAGAAGCAAAAGAATATTTTCCAAGTGAAAAAGTTGTTTTTACTGGAAATCCTAGAGCTTCCGAGGTGCTGGGTAAGGATGGAATTAAAGGGCGTTTATCAGCAGGACTGAGTGCCACGAAACCAGCCGTTCTTATTTTTGGCGGGAGCAGGGGGGCTCGGCCGATTAATGAAGCCGTTGTAAAGGCCCTCGCTGAATTAGCAGAAAAGCCGTACCAAGTTCTCTATATTACGGGTGACGTCCATTATGAGGCTGTTCAAAAGGAAGTAGAGTTAGTGGGAAATCCAAAAAATGTGGTGATAAAGCCATTTATTCATAACATGCCAGAGGTCCTGGCTGGAATTGATTTGGTTGTATCAAGAGCGGGAGCCACTACACTTGCCGAATTAACCTCATTAGGAATTCCAAGTATTCTAGTCCCAAGTCCCTATGTGACCAATAACCATCAAGAAAAAAATGCCAGGTCTTTAAGTGATCATGGAGCAGCACAATTACTGTTAGAGAAGGATTTAAATAATAAAAGTCTGGTCAGCCAGATTGATCGCATTCTCTTAAACCATGAACATTTAAAAGATATGAAAGCTAAAGCTAAAAAAATGGGTGTTCCTGATTCAGCCGGACGGCTTTATGAGGTCATGAAACAACTTGTTAAAACAAATCAAAAGTCGCCCAAATAAATTTTTTGCATAAACTGAAAAAAACGCATCTTGGAAAGTTAGGTGGTATAGATGGACGCAATCGTAACAGAATTGCAAAACTTAAATATTGGAAAAGTGAAGACAAATGAACCATTGTTAAATCATACGACAATAAAAATTGGTGGCCCTGCTGATCTTTTTATTGAACCTTCATCAGTTGATAGCTTAAAAAAGGCTATGGCAGTAATTGAAAAGAATGGCCTTAAATGGCGGGCCATTGGCAGAGGTTCTAATCTGTTAGTCTCGGATAAAGGGATAGAAGGGGCAGTCATAAAGCTAGGTTCGGGCTTAGACCTCCTAGAAATCAACGAAACTGAAATTACCGTCGGCGGTGGATATTCCCTTGTTAGTCTGGCTACTTCAATTAGTAAAAAAGGGCTTTCCGGTCTCGAATTTGCCAGCGGCATTCCTGGTTCAGTTGGCGGAGCAGTGTATATGAATGCTGGAGCACATGGTTCAGATATTAGTAAAATCTTAACGAAAGCGCATATTCTGTTTGATGACGGCTCGATGGAATGGCTGACGAATCAAGAGATGGAATTTTCGTATCGAACATCTATTCTTCAAAAGAAACGTCCTGGGATTGTATTAGAAGCGGTTTTTAAGCTTACCCAAGGTGACCGTGCAGCGATTGTTGCCCAAATGCAAAAAAATAAGGATTATCGGAAAGAAACACAGCCATGGAATTTCCCTTGTGCAGGCAGTATTTTCCGTAATCCCCTTCCGAATTATGCTGGTAAATTAATTGAGGATGCTGACTTAAAGGGCTATAGCATTGGTGGGGCAAAAATATCAGAAATGCACGGGAATTTCATTGTAAATGCCGGCAATGCAACGGCGGAAGATGTCCTATCATTAATTCAGTATGTAAAGGATACTATCTTTCGTTTATATCAGGTTAAAATGGAAACAGAAGTGGAGATTATCGGTAGATAACCCTACTTTTCCTGTAAGAAATTCCTTACGAATGACAAGAATTGTGTTATAATTACAAATAATAAATACGTGGATACAAGCAAGAAAATCAGTGACGGCATGAATTTTCGTGCCGTTGTTTCTCTTTATAGTGGCCGTTATGTAAAATGGACAAGCCTTGGGGCAACTGCTTATAGTTTTAAAGTTTCATACATATTTCAAAATAGCGCTCACGCTTTTCTTTTGGAGGAGAGTTTAGGGATGGAAAATGGTAAAATCGTTGCTCTTGAGGATCGTATACCAAAACTGAAGGAGCAAAGACGACGAAAGGCAAACAGACGTCTTGTACTCCTGCTGATTTTGTTTTTTACAGTAATAGTCGTTGTTGCCTATTCCCAATCTCCATTAAGTCATGTAAAACATATAATTGTGACAGGGAATGAAGTATATTCTGATCAGGAAATCATTAAGGCGAGTGGTATTACAACACAGTCGAATATTTGGAAGGTGAAAAAAAGTAATGTTGCTTCAAAACTTGACCATCTATCAGAAATCAAAAAGGCAACAGTTCAGATTAAATGGCCTAATTCTATTCAAATCCAAGTGAAAGAACATATAAGAGTTGCGTACCTTAAAAGTGGTAAAAACTACCTTCCTATCATGGAAAACGGTAAGATTTTAAAGGACAGAAAAACGGAAATAATTCCAGTTAATTCTCCGATTCTTTTTGATTTCAAGGAAGGTTCGGTTCTTAACCTAATGGTAAAAGAGTTAGAAAAACTTCCCATTGAAATTACAAATTCCATTTCTGAAATACATTATACTCCGAAAAAAACTGACCGGTATCATATTTCCTTATTTATGAATGATGGCTTTGAAGTCAGCGCAACGCTAAGAAGTTTTTCAGAAAAGATGGTGCATTACCCTTCCATTATTAGCCAATTAGATCCGAAAAAGAAAGGGTTAATTGACTTGGAAGTAGGTTCCTATTTTAAGGCTTTTGGAGCGAATGTCGAGGGGAAAAACGGTGAATAGGATAAAGGTGAAAGGGAAGTACTTTATCTTGTCACTCGTTTGTTTGGTTTTGGGATTTATGGTTGCTTTTTCGTATCACCTTACCCAAACTAAACTTCAAAATGAAAAACGGAATCTTTCAGGTAATCAATATGAAGAAACCCTTGGGTTAAGAAACCAATTAATTGCTCAAGAGGAAACCAATCGCAAACTGCAAAAGGAATTAAATCAGAAGCAGGGCGAGGTCCTGAAAAATGAAAAAAACCTTTCGAAGGAGACTGAAAGTTTCCTTAATCTTACAGAAGATGCAGAGAAATATCGGATGTTTCTTGGAAAAGTAAAAGTAAAGGGGAAGGGTGTGCGAGTGACTCTTTCTGATGGAGCTTATAACCCTAAAGAAGACAATGTGAACAATTACCTTGTTCATGAACAGCATGTTTTTAAAGTAATCACCGAATTGTACATCTCAGGTGCTGCGGCTGTAGCCATTAACGGACAGAGACTGACAAGCCATTCGTATATTGTCTGTAATGGACCGGTTATTACAGTGGATGGGGTGCCGTATCCAGCACCTTTTGTCATTACGGCGATAGGTGACCCGGATGTTCTTTCTACTTCATTGAACCTTACAGGTGGAGTGAAGGATCAATTAGTAAATGACAATGTAGTTTTTTCGATGGAAAAGGAGGATGAAATCGTCCTAAATCCAATCTTAGGCAGCTAATTTATGTCCACACGAAATGAATGGAGAAGGTCAGGTGAAAAAAGTGGACAAGCGGAAGATAAATTTAAGCTTTACCTTAATAGCGACTTTGGTTGGATTTATGATCGCGATTCAATTTCAAACAGTGAAGAAACCAGTAGAACGTGATACACGAGATATATGGCAGCTTCGAGAGGCGCTCCTAAAGGAAAAAGAACTACAATTTAATTTACTAAGTGAGATTCGTTCTAACGAAGAAAAACTATCAGCCTATGAATCTAAGCAAAAACAAAGTAAGGAACAAGCATTAAATGATACGTTAGAGGAGTTAAAAGGGGAGGCAGGATTAACAGACATCACCGGTCCTGGGATCACGCTCTTGATTGAACCGGTGATGGAAGATATTCAGCTGGGAGCCCCAGTGGAAGATTCGGTTTCGCCCGAACTTTTAAAAAGGTTATTAAACGAACTGAATATGTATGAAGCCAAATACGTGGCAATAGATGGTCAAAGGGTCATTAATACCACTGTCATTAGAGATATAAATGGAGAAACAAAAATTGATGGGCATACCATAAAAGGACTGCCAATTGAGATTAAAATAGGCGTAGATGATATGAATGCGGCGGAAAATTTATCAAATCGGATGAAGGTATCAAAAGCCAGGGATGAGTTTTTCACTGAAAGCTTAAGACTTGAGGTGTCGGCATCAAATCCCGACATTACGATACCCGCCTATGATAATTCGATCCGGGTGAAGTACATGGAGCCGATTAAAGAAGGAGGCGGTTCCTAATGTGGCTTCCTTTTATGGGACTGGTAATTGGTATCATTCTTGGGTTACTAACGGAACTTCGAATCCCTGAGGAGTATTCCAATTATTTGTCGATTGCTATTTTGGCAGCTTTTGACACACTTTTCGGAGGAATTCGAGCATACCTGCAAAATATATATGATGAAAAGGTGTTTGTATCAGGATTCTTTTTTAATATTGTCCTTGCAGCAAGTTTAGCTTTTCTCGGTGTTCATCTTGGTGTAGACTTGTATTTAGCAGCAGTTTTTGCGTTTGGTGTCAGATTGTTTCAAAATATTGCCGTGATACGGAGAATATTATTGACAAAATGGTCAACAAACAAAGAAAAAATAGAAAAAAGTTGAATTTTTTAAAGGGAAATATGTAGTTGTGACGAATAATTTTATAAGATATGACTATGAAACTAGTATAGGACGAAAAATGAAATTGTTGTTCTTCCCAAGGAGATTAAAAGGAGGTGCCATAGAATGAACAGCAATGAAATATATGTTAGTCTTGACATCGGTACATCCAGTGTAAAAGTAATCATTGGTGAAATGGTCAATGACTCTGGAAAAGACACGTTAAACATAATTGGTGTTGGAAATGTGAAATCAGAAGGTTTGCGTAAAGGGTCGATTGTTGACATGGATGATACCGTTCATTCTATTAAGCGGGCAATTGAGCAGGCAGAAAGAATGATCGGAATGGAAATCCGCGAAGTAGTGGTCGGTATATCTGGAAGAGACATCATGCTTCATAACTGTCACGGTATTGTAGCTGTTTCAAGCCAAAACCGGGAAATAACTAATGAGGACGTCATTCGTGTAATTGAGGCATCTCACGTCGGTTCTATACCACCGGAAAGAGAAAACATTGGTGTTATTCGAAAACAATTTATTCTTGATGGTAAGGATGAAATTAATGATCCTCGCGGGATGATTGGTGTTCGTCTAGAAATGGAAGGAACTCTGATAACTGGTTCCAAATCGATAATCATCAACACTTTACGCTGTGTGGAACGTGCAGGCCTAGAAATTTTAGATATTATCCTGCAGCCTTTGGCAGCAGGAGATTTTGCCTTATCAAGAGATGAGAAGAATCTGGGTGTTGCCATGATCGATATCGGCGGAGGGTCCACTACGATTGCTGTGTTCGAAGAAGGATTCTTAAAAGCAACCAGTGTGATTCCAGTTGGCGGTGATCTGCTAACAAATGATCTTTCTAAAGTTTTGCATACCTCAACAGAGGATGCTGAAAATATTAAGATAAAATATGGACATGCCTTCTATGATAATGCCTCGGAAGATGAGTTCTTCAGCGTACCAATCATCGGCAGTGACCAGCA
The DNA here is from genome assembly GCF_021560175.1 of Neobacillus drentensis. Lineage (GTDB taxonomy): Bacteria > Bacillota > Bacilli > Bacillales > Cytobacillaceae > Neobacillus > Neobacillus drentensis_A. Next base: position 1,768,251 of record NZ_CP091110.1, read on the forward strand.
TCAGCAATTTAACCAACTCTATGTGTCTGAAATTATTGAAGCTAGAATGGAAGAAATTTTTGAACTGATCGCAAATGAATTGAAACGTATGGGTGTAATGGATTTACCTGGTGGTTTTGTCTTAACAGGCGGATCAGCAAAAATGCAAGGTTTGTTGGAACTTGCTCAAGATATGTTCCAAAATCCAGTCCGTATTGCCTCACCTGACTATATAGGTGTAAGAGAACCTCAATATACAACAGCGGTTGGCTTAATTAAGTATGCTTACAAGAATGCTAGACTACCTGGAGGAACCAATGGATCAACCTCTGCGGTGTCGGTTTCGGAGCCAGTCGAAAAAAGAATACCAAAACAACATCAACCTAAAACTAAGGTAGAAAAACAACCTGAAGAAAAAATGTCATCAAAAGTAAAAAAATTCCTTGGTTACTTTTTCGAATAAGAAATAGTAAATCAACGAATTAGGAGGATTTGTCATGTTAGAATTTGATACAAATTTAGATTCTCTTGCAACAATAAAAGTAATCGGAGTTGGCGGCGGAGGCAATAACGCAGTAAACCGAATGATTGAACATGGAGTTCAGGGCGTAGAATTTATCGCCGTTAATACAGATGCACAAGCCTTAAATCTATCAAAAGCAGAAGTTAAAATGCAAATTGGTGCCAAACTTACCCGCGGTCTTGGAGCAGGTGCTAATCCAGAGGTAGGTAAAAAGGCTGCAGAAGAAAGCAAGGAACAAATTGAAGAGGCGCTAAGAGGTGCCGATATGGTCTTTGTTACAGCTGGGATGGGTGGCGGAACCGGTACTGGTGCAGCGCCGGTTATTGCACAAATCGCCCGTGATTTAGGTGCCTTAACGGTAGGTGTTGTCACTCGACCATTTACCTTCGAGGGTAAAAAGCGTTCGAACCAGGCGTCAGGCGGAATTGGGTCAATGAAAGAAGCGGTTGATACGCTCATTGTGATTCCAAATGATCGTCTTCTTGAAATTGTTGATAAAAGTACGCCTATGCTTGAAGCATTCCGTGAAGCAGATAATGTATTGCGTCAAGGTGTTCAGGGTATCTCTGACTTAATTGCTACACCAGGATTAATTAACTTAGACTTCGCTGACGTAAAAACGATTATGTCTAATAAAGGTTCCGCTTTAATGGGTATCGGAGTTGCTGCCGGTGAAAATCGAGCAACTGAAGCGGCTAAAAAGGCAATCAATTCTCCTCTACTAGAGACATCGATCGATGGTGCTCAAGGTGTCCTAATGAATATTACCGGTGGATCTAACTTAAGTCTTTATGAGGTTCAAGAAGCGGCCGATATCGTTGCCACAGCAACCGATCAAGAAGTAAATATGATCTTCGGTTCTGTTATCAATGAAACGTTAAAAGACGAAATTATTGTTACGGTTATTGCAACGGGCTTTAATGAAGAAGTGGCCCAGCCAAAAGTTACACGACCATCTTTTGGACAAGTGAAACCGACTGTTAACCCTGTTAAGAGAGAACACAAACGTGAAGAAGCTCCGCAGGAACCAGTCCGCAACAATACCAATGTTTCTCAAGAGGATGCACTAGATATCCCAACATTCTTACGTAATCGAAATAGAAGAAGATAATTTTTTTAGATGAAAGAGGCGCAGTTCCACTAGGGACTGCGCCTTTTTCATATTTTCAACTATATAAATATGACAAATTCCGTTTGCTTTTGTGAAAATTTCTGATTTTTTGATTACAGAAAGTGACACACTTCCGCTAGTAAAGTACGTTATACTTTTTCGTAAACAGAAGAATAGAAACATAAGCCAATAGCTGAATTAAGGAGGAAGCTGGCTTGACAGTTTATCTTGATGTAATTTGGGCTCTTAATTTGTTATTCGATAGCCTTCTCCTGTACTTAACGGCTATATTTCTTAAAAGAAGAATACAAATCTGGAGATTACTTGCCGGTGGATTTATAGGTTCAATGATTATTTTATTATCGTTTACACCACTAAATGCCTATACCAGCCATCCGATCTCAAAACTTATTTGTTCGATGTTGATGGTACTATGCACTTTTGGATTTAAACGGTTAACCTTTTTCTTTAAGGCCTTAATGACGCTATATGTTTCTACTTTTTTGATTGGCGGAGGCTTAATGGGTGCCCATTATTTCATTCAATCTGATTTAGAGCTGTCCGTAAAGGTTCTGTCTTCCAGTGTGAAGGGATTTGGTGACCCGATTAGCTGGCTGTTTGTACTGATTGGCTTTCCGCTGGCCTGGCACTTTGCAAGAAAAAATGTAGAAGGTATGGAAATGACAAAAATACAATTCGAACAAATTGTCAGTGTTCAACTCCATATCTCCGAAGAAAGGATGCATTTCAAGGGATTGGTTGATAGTGGAAATCAACTGTATGATCCGTTGTCTAAACTCCCTGTTATGATTGTCTCTCTACAAAATCAAAGTGAAGCTGTTCCAGAATCAATTAACAGGCTGGCAGCGGCCGATCCAGAACAGTTCATATTGGGAAGTCAGGATGTGCCTAATGATTGGCAGAATAGGCTAAGAATCATTCCGTGCCGAGTCGTTGGACAAGAGCACCAGCTGATTGTTGCCATTAAACCCGATCTCATTTTAATCGAACATAACGGAGATCAATATGTATGTGAAAAGGGTCTTGTTTCGTTTACGATGCAGCAGCTCTCGGTTGATGATGCCTTCCAATGCATTGTTCATCCCAAAATGCTGACGGGAACTAAGCGGCAAGGAGGGGCTGTGAAGGTAAGTTAATATTACTATACTCAATCAGAACATTTTTTAGAAGGAGGAACATACATGAAAAAATGGAGATTTCGCTTAACTTACTATTGGTATAAATTGCTACTAAAACTGGGTCTTAAAACAGATGAAGTTTATTACATCGGCGGAAGCGAAGCTTTACCACCTCCTTTGAGTAAGGACGAAGAAGAGGTTTTGTTGAAAAAGCTTCCTGGTGGTGATAAGGCTGCAAGATCAATCCTAATCGAACGAAATCTACGTCTCGTTGTGTACATTGCGAGGAAATTTGAGAATACAGGCATCAATATTGAGGATCTGATTAGTATTGGAACAATTGGATTGATCAAAGCAGTCAATACGTTTAATCCTGAAAAGAAAATAAAACTAGCTACATATGCATCGCGATGCATTGAAAATGAAATTCTTATGTACTTAAGACGGAATAATAAAATACGATCAGAAGTATCGTTTGATGAACCGTTGAACATCGATTGGGATGGTAACGAGCTGCTCCTATCAGATGTTTTAGGAACAGACGATGATATTATTACAAAAGATTTAGAGGCAAGTGTCGATCGTAAGCTGCTGACCAAAGCATTGCATCAGCTTACGGACCGAGAAAAGCAAATTATGGAACTAAGGTTTGGCCTTACAAATGGAGAAGAAAAAACCCAGAAGGATGTGGCCGATATGCTTGGGATATCCCAATCCTATATATCCAGATTAGAAAAAAGAATTATCAAAAGACTGCGGAAAGAATTCAATAAAATGGTTTAGAAACGGAAAGGACTTAAGAACAGACTAATTGCAATTACTGTAAAGTTTTATCTTTAAAAGAAAAATTTTTCCATTCCAAAAACCTATTCAATTCATGATGTCATCGCATTTTTCGACAAATATGCATCAGTCCGATGGTAAGGACTGGTGCATATTTTTCCTTCTCGGGGAGATACTGTTTTTTGTACAGCAGCTCCTGTGAGGAGGGAAAAGGATTGACTCGAAATAAAGTTGAAATTTGCGGTGTAGACACATCAAAACTTCCTGTTTTAAAGAACGAAGAAATGAGAATACTCTTCAAGCAAATGCAAGAGGGCGATATAAGTGCTCGTGAAAAGCTTGTCAACGGTAATTTACGTCTTGTCCTGAGCGTCATTCAGCGGTTTAACAATCGTGGCGAGTTTGTTGATGATTTATTTCAGGTTGGCTGTATTGGACTCATGAAATCAATTGATAACTTCGATTTAGGTCAAAACGTAAAGTTTTCCACTTATGCCGTACCAATGATCATAGGAGAAATTCGAAGGTATTTGCGTGATAATAATCCAATTCGTGTGTCGCGTTCCTTACGAGATATTGCCTATAAGGCGCTACAGGTGAGGGAACGATTGATGAGCGAAACCTCACGTGAACCAACTGCAGAGGAAATTGCAAAGGTCTTGGAAGTACCGCATGAGGAAATCGTTTTTGCATTGGATGCAATTCAAGATCCGGTCTCCTTATTTGAACCCATCTATAATGATGGCGGTGACCCCATTTATGTAATGGACCAGCTAAGTGATGAAAAAAATAAAGATATTAATTGGATTGAAGAAATTGCCCTTAAGGAGGGCATGCGAAGATTAAACGAACGTGAAAAGCTGATCCTTAGAAAGCGATTCTTCCAAGGGAAAACACAAATGGAAGTCGCAGATGAAATTGGTATTTCTCAAGCTCAGGTCTCACGCCTTGAGAAAGCAGCAATTAGACAAATGAACAAAAACATTCAAAGTTAAAGCTGTCCAATCGGACAGCTTTATTTTTTATAGATAAAATAGCCCGTGCCAACATATAGTGGTAATAGTATGGAGCGGGAGTGGTGATGTGGTGAAAATTTCGGAATTCCAAATAAAAGATGTTGTAAATGTATCGGATGGTAAAAGGCTGGGGAATATTGGGGATATCGAGATTAATTTAACAACTGGGAAAATTGAGGCAGTAATCATTTCTGGGGGCGGCAGAGTTCTTGGTTTTTTTGGTAAAGATGAAGATATCATCATACCGTGGAAAAATATCCTTAAAATAGGGCATGACGTCATTTTGGTTAGATATAAAGGCAGCACTGAATTGATAGGGGAGCAGACAGAAGTTTAATATCTTTCATTTGCGGTGACCAAAATTTCTTTTCATGGTAAACTATAGAAAAACAAAAGAGGTAATTGGATGGAACCTTTTGTTAAAAATAATCAATCCTATTTATCAATTGATAGTTGGATGAGACGTTTCCCGAAGTTGACGGCCGGTTTCACAACCAAAAATGGCGGGACGAGCAAGGGAGACTATAAGACCCTAAACCTTGGATTTCATGTTGGTGATGATGTATCCGCTGTTTGCTCAAATAGAGAAAAAGTCGCGGAATTGCTGGAGTTTCCGTTAAGCAGCTGGACTGGTGCTGAACAAACACACGATACGATCCTTAAGAAAATAACAAAAACCGATCGTGGAATTGGATCCGATTCATACGAAAATGCCTTTAAAGGTACTGATGGATTTTATACGGATGAAGAGGGAATCCTGTTAACACTTTGTTTTGCTGACTGTGTCCCTCTTTTTTTTATTGCCCCAGAGAGAAGAATGATTGGTATCGCTCACGCTGGCTGGAAAGGGAGCGTTGGTCAAATCGCCAAAAAAATGATAGACACATGGGGCCAAGAGGGGATTAGGCCAGAGGGGATTTATGTCGCAATTGGACCTTCCATTTGCGAAAAATGTTATATGGTTGATCAACATGTTATAAACTTTGTAGAAAAATCACTAGTAGAAGGCGCGGCATTCACCTATAATTTAATTAGTGAAGGGCAATATTCCCTTAATCTACAGGAACTAAATAAACAGATTCTTCTTGGGTCCGGTGTTCCGGAGCAAAATATTCTTCAAACAGGCCTATGTTCTAGCTGCGATCAAGAGGAATTTTTCTCTCATCGCCGTGATAAAGGCAGAACAGGAAGAATGATGAGTTTTATTGGCTGGAAGGAGTAATTATTCAAGATGAAAGTAGCAGAAAATCTAAAGCGCATTAACCTGCAAATAAATGAGGCCTGCCATAAAGTGAATCGAAGCAGTGAAGAGGTAACTTTAATTGCGGTGACTAAATACGTCAGCATTGAACGAGCTGAAGAAGCACTGGGGGCAGGTATTCATCATCTTGGTGAAAACCGTGATGACAGTCTTTTAGAAAAGTGGGAAGTATTACAGGACAAGCCTACATGGCATTATATTGGATCATTGCAAACACGCAAAGTTAAAAATATTATTGATAAAGTTGACTATATTCATTCATTGGACCGCTTATCCCTTGCAGAAGAAATAAATAAGCGTGCAAACCATCAAATGAAATGCCTTGTTCAAGTCAATGTTTCTGGTGAAGCATCGAAACACGGTCTTTCTTTAGAAGAAGCTATTCCTTTTATCAAAGCTCTTTCAAGCTATGAACACATTGTGGTGGATGGACTCATGACTATGGCTCCATTAACAGATGATGAACAAATTCTTCGGGATTGTTTTCGGAAGTTAAGAGAGCTTCGGGGGCAAGTTCAGAGCCTGCAGTTAGAGTTTGCGCCATGTTCAAATCTTTCAATGGGAATGTCCAATGATTTTGCTATCGCCATTGAAGAAGGGGCAACCATGATTAGAATTGGCACGGCACTTGTCGGTGAAGACGGTTAAGGAGAGAAGAAAATGACGATTAAATCAAAACTAAAAACATTTTTCTTTTTAGATGATGAATATGATAATAACAATGAAGAAGTTGTAGAGAAGACCGTTCCAGTTAAACAAAAACAACAGCCTGTTAAAAGTCAAAACGTTGTTAGTTTTCAAAGTATCCCAAAGCCTGTCGGAACAACTACTGCGACTACTGCAACTAATACAACAAAATCCTCAAAAGTAATCATACTGGAGCCTATAACGTATTCAGAATCAACAGAGATTGCCGATCATTTAAAAAATCGTCGCGCTGTGGTCGTAAACCTGCAAAGTATTGACCAGACTGAAGGCCGTCAGATCGTTGATTTCTTAAGTGGAGTCGTATACGCGATAGGTGGAGACATTCAAAAAATCGGCTCAAGTATTTTTTTATGTACTCCCGATAATGTAGAAGTCACTGGGAATATTACAGATTTCCTTCCTGAACACCATAACCCTAATACAAGGTGGTAATGTGAATGGCTTTTATCTTTACCTTATTAATAAAATTAATCAATATTTATTCATGGGCGTTAATTATATATATATTGATGTCTTGGTTTCCAAATGCAAGAGAAACGATGATTGGAAGATTTTTGACAAGAATTTGTGAACCTTATTTAGAGCCATTTAGAAAGATCATTCCCCCAATTGGAATGATGGATATTTCTCCGATTGTGGCATTCCTTGTTTTAAATTTTGCCACCACCGGTTTAGGCAGTGTGTACAGGTGGCTTGTATAACAATGAAAAATAGGTTGTGTTAAAAGGGATGAATATTTATCAGCATTTCCGTCCAGAGGAACGGGAATTTATTGATCAGGTCTTACAATGGAAAAGCAATGTGGAGCAGCAATACGCCCCTAAGCTAACTGATTTCCTCGACCCTAGAGAGCAGCATATTCTCAAAATGCTCCTCGGTGAGCATGGCGAGGTAAAATATCAGTTCTTTGGCGGGATATCTGGTTTAGAAAGAAACAGGGCCCTCATTTATCCGGAATATTTAATTCCGAATGAAGATGATTTTCAAATCAGTTTATTTGAAATTCAATACCCGCGAAAGTTTGTCACGATTGAACACCGGCAGGTTTTAGGGACACTCATGTCAGTAGGTCTCAAACGCGGGAAATTTGGTGACATTCTGATAAGTGAGGGGCTGGTTCAATTTTTTGCTGCTAAAGAGATAAGTCCATATATAAAGAACAATGTCGAATCAATAGGCAGGGCAGGAGTAAGATTAGTTGAAACAGGTATCGAAAATGCCGTAGCTGCTGCCGCAGTTTGGGATGAGAATGAGTTAACATTGTCATCCTTACGACTCGATACGGTTATATCGGGAATTTATCATCTATCCAGGCAAAAATCCCTTGCCTTAATTCAGCATGGACTAGTCAAAGTGAACTGGACTTCGATCGAGAATCCTTCTTTTCCATGTGAAGCAGGTGATATGCTCTCCGTAAGAGGACACGGACGAGCCAAAATTATCGGTTTGGATGGCAAAACAAAAAAAGAAAAATGGCGAATTACTGTAGGGAAACAAAAATAATTGTAAATGCAGCAGGATTTTCGGAAAAACTTGTCGAATATTTGCTTATACATATGGAAGTACAGAATGCATGGAGGTGGCTTTAATGCCGTTAACGCCGTTAGATATTCATAATAAAGAGTTTAATAAAGGATTTCGCGGGTATGATGAAGATGAAGTAAATGAATTTCTTGACCAGGTAATCAAGGATTATGAACTTGTTCTTAGAGAAAAAAGAGAATTGGAAGAACGCCTCAATGAGATGAATGAGCGTCTAGGCCATTTTGTAAATATTGAAGAAACACTCAATAAATCAATCATTATTGCCCAAGAGGCTGGGGAAGAAGTAAAACGCAATGCCCAAAAGGAAGCGAAACTGATCATCAAAGAAGCCGAGAAAAATGCCGATCGGATTGTGAATGAATCCCTTTCAAAAGCAAGAAAAATTGCCCTAGAAATTGAAGACTTAAAGAAACAATCAAAAGTATTCCGGACTCGTTTTAAAATGTTGATTGAAGCACAGCTCGATATGCTGAATACAGATGATTGGGATCATTTATTAGAGTATGAAGTCGATGCAACAGAATTAAAGATTCATGAAGAAGAAGATTCATTAGCTTGACGAAATGCATTTTATTAGCATATAATTTTTAGACATAGTAAATAGAATGGAAATTGACGATGAAAGGGACAGTACAATTTTTCTCGAGACTTTTCTAGCGAGTCGGGGGTGGTGAAAGCCCGATAAAGTTGAAAAATTGGAAGATCACCCTCGAGTTCCAGGTTGAAACCCCAATCGGGATAGTAGGCTTAGGCGTGTTATTCACGTTACGAATGGTAAAGAGGATAGTACGAATGGGTATTATCTATCAGGGTGGTACCGCGGGAAAAAACCTTCTCGTCCCTATTTGGGATGAGAAGGTTTTTTTATTTGTCTATTCCCGATTCTGATTATATGAACAAGGATTTTAGGAGGAAAAGGAAAATGGAATATAAAGACACGCTTTTAATGCCAAAAACAGAATTTCCGATGCGTGGAAACCTTCCCCAAAGAGAACCTGACTTACAGGCTAAATGGGAAGAAATGAACATTTATCAAAAAGTACAAGAGCGGACAAAGGGACGTCCAATGTTTGTCCTTCATGATGGGCCTCCATACGCTAATGGAGATATCCATATGGGGCATGCTCTAAATAAGATCTTAAAAGACATGATTGTCCGTTACAAATCAATGAGCGGTTTTCATGCTCCGTATGTACCTGGCTGGGATACACATGGGTTACCGATTGAACAGGCTTTAACCAATAAAGGTGTTAAACGGAAAGAAATGACGATTGCTGAATTCCGGGAACTTTGTACAAAGTATGCCCTTGAACAAATTGATAATCAGCGGACACAATTTAAGCGTCTTGGTGTTCGGGGGGATTGGGAGAATCCATACATTACCCTCAAACCTGAATACGAAGCACAGCAAATTAAAGTGTTTGGCGAGATGGCCAAAAAAGGCTACATCTATAAAGGCAAAAAGCCTGTTTATTGGTCTCCATCAAGTGAATCAGCTTTGGCTGAAGCTGAAATTGAATACCAAGATAAAAAATCTGCGTCTATCTACGTTGGCTTTAAAGTTAAAGACGGCAAAGGTGTCCTAGATACTGATACAAGCATTGTCATTTGGACAACAACCCCTTGGACGATTCCGGCTAACCTCGGAATTTCCGTACATCCTGATTTAAACTATGTGGTCGTTGCCGTAAACGGTGGGAAATACCTCGTCGCAGAGGCATTATTAGAGGCTGTTACCAAAGAGGTAGGTTGGGAAGAAACAGAAGTCGTTCAAAAGGTCAAAGGCTCAGAACTAGAATATATCATCGCTGCTCATCCATTATACGGTCGTGATTCTCTAGTGATGTTAGGGGAACACGTTACTACGGATGCTGGTACTGGATGTGTTCATACAGCTCCAGGTCATGGTGAAGATGACTTCTATGTTGGTCAGAAATATGGTCTAGATGTGTTATGTCCTGTAGATGATAAGGGTGTGATGACAAGTGAGGCCGAAGGGTTTGAAGGTTTATTTTACGATACAGCTAATAAGCCAATTGCCCAAGCCTTAGAAGAGGCAGGAGCATTATTAAAGCTATCATTTATCACGCACTCTTATCCGCATGACTGGAGAACCAAGAAACCGGTTATTTTCCGTGCGACAGCCCAATGGTTCGCTTCCATTAAAGATTTCCGGGATGAACTATTAGAAGCTGTAAAAGAAACCAAATGGGTTCCTGCCTGGGGAGAAACAAGATTATTTAATATGGTTCGCGACCGTGGTGATTGGTGTATCTCTCGTCAGCGTGTTTGGGGTGTTCCTATTCCAGTATTCTATGCGGAGAATGGCGAGGAAATTATTACGGATGAAACAATTGAACATATTTCTAACCTATTCCGTGAGAATGGTTCCAATGTTTGGTTCGAACGGGAAGCAAAAGATTTACTTCCTGAGGGATTTACACATCCAGGAAGTCCGAATGGAACATTCACTAAAGAAACGGATATTATGGATGTTTGGTTTGATTCTGGTTCATCCCATCAGGCCGTACTGCTTGAGAGGGAAGATTTAGTAAGACCAGCAGACCTTTATCTTGAAGGTTCAGACCAATATCGCGGCTGGTTTAACTCATCATTATCAACGGCTGTTGCTGTTACCGGTAAGGCTCCATACAAAGGTGTACTTAGCCACGGCTTTGCTCTTGACGGAGAAGGAAGAAAGATGAGTAAATCAATTGGAAATGTCGTCGTTCCAGCAAAGGTTATGAATCAATTAGGTGCCGATATTTTACGCCTTTGGGTAGCATCGGTTGACTACCAGTCAGATGTTCGTGTATCCGATGCGATCCTAAAACAAGTGGCAGAGGTTTACCGTAAAATCCGGAACACTTTCCGTTTCTTGTTAGGAAACTTAGCAGACTTTGATCCGACTGTAAACAAAGTAGATTACGCAAACTTACGTGAAGTGGATCAGTTTATGCTTGTAAAACTGAATAAATTAATCAATTATGTACGAAATGCTTATGAGAACTATGAGTTTGCGGGCATTTATCATGCTGTCAATAATTTCTGTACGTTAGATTTAAGTGCATTTTATCTTGATTTTGCAAAGGATGTTCTTTATATTGAGGCTGCCGATAATCACGAGCGCCGTGCTATTCAAACGGTGTTATATGAATCACTGCTAGCGTTAACTAAATTGGTTTCTCCAATTCTTTCACATACAGCTGATGAGGTTTGGCAGTTTATTCCTGCGGTAAAAGAGGAAAGTGTCCAATTAACAGACCTGCCGGAGTATCAGGAGTTAGCAGGGGCAGAAGCTCTCGAGGAAAAATGGTCTGCTTTCATGACGCTCCGAGACGATGTGTTAAAAGCTCTTGAAGAAGCCCGTAATCAGAAAGTAATCGGTAAGTCTTTAACGGCTAAGGTAGCTTTATATGTAAATGAAAAATCAAAAGCACTGTTGGATTCTATCAGTGAAGATTTGAAGCAGTTGTTTATTGTTTCCGGCTTTGAAGTGGCTGGATCGTATGATCAGGCACCTGAAAATGCTGTGAAATTAGAAACAGCCGCAATTGTAGTGACAAAAGCTGAAGGTGAAACATGTGAACGCTGCTGGATTGTAACACCAGAAGTGGGTCAAGACCCAGAGCATAGTACCCTTTGTCCGCGTTGTGCCAATGTAGTTAAAGGAAATTATTCACATCTAGCATAATGTTTAGCCCCTTGCCAACAACAGGCAAGGGGCTTTTTCTATATTGTTATACCATATTCGAGAAAATCAGTATTTTTAAAATTTACCTTTTTCGCTAATAGTTGTAGTCGTTGTCAATTGTTTTATCGTGTCAGGAATGATTCTGCGGAGATAATAGTACAAATGACAAATTACGGAGGTAACAACTATGAATGCCATGCAGGAAAAGCTGTTTTTAGAACTCCGTCAAACGAAGGAAGAAATTGAGAACTCTCTTAAGCAACAAAAGCAACAGTGGCTCACCTCTATTTTAATGGCAGAGCTTAAAGACATTAATACCGCTATTCAAAAGGTCGAGGATGGGAAATTTGGCCAATGTGAGATTTCTGGTGAATTGATCCCTGATGATTTACTTAAAATGCTACCTACCATCAGGTCGGTTAAGGATTCAAAGGAATTAGAACACTATTACAAAAAGCCCCTTTCAACTGCTTTTTTATAATGTTACATTGTCGTTTTGCGATTAAGTATGCTAAAATGCAAAGGAGATTAGAAAAGCTTATTGCTGACTCTAGTCAGCTTAATGTGGAGGTATTTTTAAGTGTTTTATTACTTAATCGCAATTTTTGTAATTTTATTAGACCAATTTACAAAATGGCTAATCGTAAACAACATGTTTTTAGGGGAGAGTATTACAATCATTAATAATGTTTTGTATATTACCTCTCATCGCAATCGTGGAGCTGCGTGGGGGATTCTCCAAGGCCAAATGTGGCTTTTTTATGTTATTACTATTGTGGTTATTGTAGCCATTATGTTTTATCTGCACAAAGCTGCACGAGGAAAGGTGTTATTAGGAGTTTCTTTAGCATTAATGCTTGGAGGTGCGATTGGAAATTTTATTGATCGTGTCTTGAGAAAAGAAGTAGTTGACTTTATCCATGCGTATATTTTTAACTATAATTTTCCAGTCTTTAATATTGCTGATTCAGCATTAGTTATTGGTGTCATTTTGTTAATGATTCAAATGCTGCTAGATGAGCGGGGATCAAAGGAGAAATCATATGGAGAAAATGGAACACACCATTCTTGAAGATCAAAAAGGCGACCGAATTGACAAGGTCATCTCAGGTTTAGACGAAGAATGGTCACGAACACAGGTTCAGCAATGGATTAAAAATGGGAATGTCCTGGTTAATGGACAACCCGTTAAAACAAATTATAAATGCAGCTTAAATGATGAAATCGAAATTAATATCCCAGATCCTGAAGAACTGGATGTCATTCCAGAGGAAATGGATTTAGATTTTTATTATGAAGATAAAGATGTATTAGTGGTTAATAAGCCGCGGGGAATGGTAGTTCATCCGGCCCCGGGGCATATGTCTGGAACACTTGTAAATGGCCTAATGGCACACTGTACGGATTTATCCGGGATTAATGGAGTGTTACGTCCGGGGATTGTTCATCGTATTGATAAAGATACATCTGGACTATTAATGGTTGCGAAAAACGATATGGCACATGAGAGCCTTGTAAATCAATTGGTGGAAAAGACGGTTACACGTAAATATAAAGCGATTGTTCACGGAGTCATTCCTCATGATTTTGGCACCATTGATGCACCTCTAGCGAGGGATACAAAGGATAGGCAAAGTATGGCGGTTGTCGATAACGGCAAACATGCGGTCACGCATTTTCATGTGATCGAACGTTTTAAGGATTTTACCTTTGTGGAATGTCAATTAGAGACAGGCAGAACGCACCAAATCCGTGTCCATATGAAATATATTGGCTATCCGCTTGCTGGTGATCCAAAGTATGGTCCGAGAAAAACATTAGATATTGACGGACAAGCCTTACACGCCGGTATACTTGGATTCACCCATCCAAGAACAAAAGAATATTTAGAATTTGAGGCGCCCCTGCCGGAGGATTTTGAACGTCTTCTTGAACAACTTCGTAAATAATAATTGACGCTAGCCCAAATATGGGGTACTATGAGTATAGTTTAATAAGCCTTTAAATCAGTCCCGTGAGGCTGAGAAGGAGACGGTTAAGTTATAGGCCCACTATGCCTTTAACTAAAATTAACTTATCTACCTCTCGCCAAAACCGGTGAGAGGTTTTTTATTTTAAGATAATAAAAAGTAGGTGTAAAATGAACCAAAAAGCTCTGGTCCTTGATGAACAAGCCATTAATCGGGCACTTACGAGGATTGCTCATCAAATTATCGAAAAGAATAAAGGGATTGAGGGATGTGTGCTTGTAGGTATTCGTACAAGGGGAATCTATTTGGCAAAACGCCTAGCCTCAAGAATAGAGGAAATTGAAGGAAATCCAATCCCAGTCGGTGAAATTGATATAACCCTTTATCGGGATGATTTAACAAAAAAAACAGAAAATCAAGAGCCGCTAGTAAAGGGTTCAGATATACCAGTTGATATCAGTGATAAGATTGTTATTCTGGTTGATGATGTATTATATACAGGCAGAACGGTCAGAGCAGGACTTGATGCGCTGATGGATTTTGGCCGACCGGCAGCGATTCAGCTGGCAGTCCTTGTAGACAGAGGGCATCGTGAACTTCCTGTAAGAGCTGATTATGTAGGCAAAAATGTACCAACATCCAGTGATGAAAAAATTGTCGTTGAATTGGTGGAAGTAGATAAAATTGATCAAGTAGGTATTTTTGACAAATAAATAGCACGCCCTTTTAAAAGGCAGTCCTGTGAGGCTGACAAAGGGGAGAAGCCATGAAACTATTGGCATTTCTACACCCTCTTTGTACCCTCATGTACACAAGAGGGTTTTTTTATGGCTAAAAAGCAGACAATATAGATTAACTAAATAAAATTAGGAGAAACAAAAAAAAATGAAAAATACACCGGTCTTAGATGTTTCAGATATTCCAAAATCATCGCAATGGCTTACGTTAAGCTTACAGCATTTATTCTCTATGTTTGGTTCAACCATTCTTGTACCATACCTGGTTGGCTTAAGTCCATCCCTTGCGTTAATCTCAAGTGGACTTGGAACCCTTGCATTTTTGTTAATCACAAAGGGGAAAGTACCAGCTTACCTAGGCTCATCCTTTGCCTACATTATCCCAATTAAATTATTGAATGAAACAGGCGGCCCAGGAGCCGCCATGGTTGGAACATTTATAGCAGGGATTCTTTATGGAATTGTTGCCTTAGTTATTAGTAAGTCAGGGCACCGTTGGGTAATGAATTTATTACCTCCAATTGTGGTCGGTCCTGTTATTATCGTTATCGGCTTAGCATTATCATCCACTGCTGTGGGAATGGCAATGAATAACCCTGCTGGAAAATACAGCATGCTACATTTCTCTGTGGGTCTTGTTACTTTGGCTGCTACGATTATTTTCTCAATTTACGCAAAGAAAATGTTAAGTATTATCCCAATTTTGGCAGGTATTATTGTAGGTTATATTTATGCACTAGTGGTAGGAGTTGTTGACTTCACACCGGTTGTAAAAGCACATTGGTTTGAGATGCCAGAATTCGTCATTCCATTTGTAAGCTATAAAGTCAAATTTACTTGGGATATAGTCACACTAATTATCCCAATTGCGGTTGTTACATTGTCAGAGCATATCGGTCATCAGCTAGTTCTTAGTAAGGTTGTAGGACGTGATTACATTAAAAATCCGGGGTTACATCGATCGATTTTAGGTGATGGAACAGCAACTATCATTTCATCTTTAATTGGCGGACCTCCAAAAACCACTTATGGTGAAAACATCGGGGTCTTAGCCATTACTCGCGTATACAGTGTTTACGTCATTGCAGGTGCAGCAGTATTCGCGATTATCTTCGGATTTATCGGAAAGGTAACAGCATTAATCCAAACGATTCCGACACCAGTCATGGGTGGTGTATCCATCCTGCTATTCGGTATTATCGCTTCATCTGGGCTAAGAATGCTTGTGGATAGTAAAGTTGATTTCGGTGACAAACGAAACCTAGTGATCTCATCCGTAATCCTGGTTCTAGGGATCGGCGGAGCGATTGTAAAACTTCCTTATAATATTCAAATCCAAGGAATGGCATTAGCAGCCATCATCGGAGTACTGTTAAACTTAATTCTGCCAGGAAGACAAGAGGCCGATGAGAATATGTTTGGTACAGAAGAAGAAAATAGTAAAACTGCATAGTTGTTAGAACAGAACCTTTTAAATGAAGTCCAGTGAGGCTTCTAAGGGTGTAAAGCTTGAACAAAGAGACGGATAGGATTTTCGTATCTTTGTGAAGGTATGGTCGTTTACACCCTGATCACAAGGTCAGGGTGTTTTTATTATCTTTGAAAGGCGGAAATTGGATGTTACAACATTTATTAACCACAAATGAATTAAAGGTGGAAGAGATTTATCAAATCTTAAATGATGCTCACAACTTTAAAAAAGGAATGGAGTGGCATCCAGAGGGAAAAATTTTCGCTGCCAACTTATTTTTTGAACCAAGTACAAGAACAAAAAGCAGTTTTGAAGTGGCTGAAAAAAGGTTAGGTCTTGATGCAATCCACTTTGAAGTACTGACATCTAGTGTTCAAAAAGGTGAAACACTTTATGATACAGTGAAAACATTAGAATCCATTGGTGTAAAAACAGTTGTAATTCGACATGATCAGGACCGCTACTTTGATGAATTAGTAGGGAAGGTAAATATACCAATCATCAATGGTGGTGATGGCGTCGGCCATCATCCTACACAATCACTTCTAGATTTAATGACGATTCATGAGGAGTTTGGCCAATTTGCCGGGTTGAAAATCGCTATTATTGGAGATATTCGTCATAGCCGGGTTGCCCGTTCTAATGCGGATGTATTGACAAGACTTGGAGCAGAAGTGATTTTTTCTGGCCCTGAAGAATGGTTTGATTCCCGCAGTGCCGATATGTCTAAGTACAGACCGATTGACCAAGCCATTCAGGAAGCGGATGTTGTTATGCTGCTAAGAGTGCAGCATGAACGGCATCAACAAAAAAGCAGCTTTACGGCAAATGAGTACCACAAACAATATGGTCTTACTCTTGAAAGAGAAAAAATGATGAAGCAGGACAGCATTATCATGCACCCTGCACCAGTTAATAGAAATGTAGAAATTGCCGATAGTCTTGTAGAGTGCAAGAGATCAAGGATTTTTAAACAAATGGAAAACGGTGTGTATGTCAGAATGGCAGCCATTAAGAGATCAATTGAAAGTCTTGAAGGAGGAAACCAAAATGAAACTACTTATTCAGAACGCGTGCTACATAGCATCTAAAGGAGAAAAGAAACAAGCTGATATATTAATAGAAGATGGCATCATAACAAAGATTGAAACACAAATCGACACAATTGTGGATCGCACAATTAACGCGGAGGGTAAATTAGTTTCACCTGGATTTATCGACCTGCATGTCCACCTCCGTGAACCAGGCGGCGAAAAAAAAGAAACCATCGCAACAGGAACAGCAGCAGCGGCAAGAGGCGGATTTACCACTATTGCCAACATGCCAAACACAAGACCGGTGCCTGACACCATTAACAACATGGAGGACTTGCAAAAGCGGATCAAGGACACAGCAAAGGTTAGGGTGCTGCCGTATGCTTCGATTACGATTCGTCAGTTAGGCCAGGAGTTAACAGATTTTGAAGGTCTAAAAGCTAACGGAGCTTTTGCCTTCACGGATGATGGTGTAGGAGTTCAGTCTGCAAGCATGATGCTTGAAGCGATGAGAAAAGCTGCAGCACTTGATATGGCGATTGTCGCTCACTGTGAAGAAAACACATTAATCAACAAAGGTTCTGTCCACGATGGTTCATTTGCGAAGAAACATGGATTGAATGGAATTCCGTCAATCTGTGAATCCGTGCAAATTGCAAGGGATGTTTTACTGGCAGAAGCAGCTGAATGCCATTATCATGTCTGCCATATCAGCACGAAGGAATCCGTCCGAGTGGTAAGAGATGCGAAACGAGCAGGAATTAAAGTAACGGCAGAAGTAACACCTCATCACTTATTATTATCTGAAGATGATATCCCAGGCCTGGATGCTAACTTTAAGATGAATCCGCCGCTTCGTTCTGCAGAAGACCGCAAAGCCTTAATAGAAGGGCTTTTAGACGGAACGATTGATTTCATCGCAACCGATCATGCACCCCACACAGCAGAAGAGAAGCTTGAGGGAATGACTTTAGCACCATTCGGTATTGTCGGGCTCGAGACGGCGTTCCCGCTTTTATATACTCACTTAGTATTGAAGAACATCATGACGCTTGAACAGTTGATAGACTACTTAACAGTAAAACCAGCAGAGGCATTTGGTCTGCCTTATGGAAAAATTGAGGTGGGGGCACCGGCAGATTTAGTCCTCTTAGACTTAGAAGAACAAGAAATTAACCCAGAAGAATTTTTATCAAAAGGAAAAAATACACCATTTGGCGGTTGGAAATGTAAAGGATGGCCTGAAATGACAATCGCTGGAGGAGAAATCGCTTGGGAAAAAGGACGTGTGTTAGTATGAAAAAACAATTAATCTTAGAAGATGGAACCATCTTTATTGGTAGAGGCTTTGGAAGTGATACAGAAACAATTGGTGAAGTTGTTTTTAATACAGGGATGACAGGCTATCAGGAAATCATATCTGACCCATCCTATTGTGGGCAAATTGTCACATTAACATACCCATTGATTGGTAATTATGGAATTAACCGAGACGACTTTGAATCCATAAATCCTGCTATAAAGGGGTTAGTTGTTAAAGAGGCAGCAGACTTCCCATCCAACTGGAGAAATGAATATACCTTAGATGAATACTTTGATATGAAAAAAATCCCTGGGATTGCAGGTATTGATACACGTAAATTAACAAGAATTATCCGTCAATACGGAACACTTAAAGGTGCCATCTGCAGCATTGAGAAGGACCCAAAAGAGGTTTTGGAACAATTAAGAAAATCTCCACTTCCAACAAATCAAGTGAAACAAGTTTCTACTAAAAATTCTTATCCAAGCCCAGGACGCGGCAAAAGAGTCGTACTTGTTGATTTTGGGATGAAGCACGGAATCTTAAGGGAACTAAACCACCGGGATTGTGATGTGGTTGTTGTCCCTTATCATACGACAGCTGACGAAATCCTCCAGTTACGTCCGGATGGAATTATGCTGTCAAATGGACCTGGGGATCCAAAAGATGTTCCAGAAGCAATTGATATGCTAAAAGGTGTATTAGGCAGGGTGCCATTGTTTGGAATTTGCTTAGGTCATCAGTTATTTGCACTAGCTTGCGGAGCTAACACAGAAAAAATGAAATTCGGTCATCGCGGTTCAAACCATCCGGTCAGAGATCTTTCAACAGGAAAAGTTGCCATTACCTCACAAAACCACGGTTATACAGTGGAAGAAGAATCGATTAAAAATACAAGATTAAAAGTTACGCATATTGCAGTTAACGACGGTACAGTTGAGGGACTAAAGCATCTAGATTATCCAGCTTTTACGGTTCAATACCATCCCGAAGCATCTCCAGGACCAGAAGATGCAAACGGACTATTTAATCAATTTATTGACTTGATGGAAAAGCACAAACAGGAGGTTACAGCAAATGCCTAAACGTACAGATATCAAATCCATTCTAGTAATCGGTTCAGGACCCATTGTCATCGGCCAGGCAGCAGAATTTGACTATGCAGGGGCACAGGCATGTATCGCATTAAAAGAAGAGGGTTACCGTGTTATTCTAGTAAACTCAAACCCTGCAACCATAATGACAGATACTGAGATGGCAGATGCCGTTTATATTGAACCATTAACCGTTGAATTTGTCAGCAGAATCATTCGCAAAGAACGTCCAGATGCACTTCTAGCGACTCTTGGCGGACAAACAGGCCTTAACCTGGCGGTTGATCTTACAAAATCAGGCGTTTTAGCTGAATGTGAAGTAGAAATTCTTGGCACGAAACTTTCAGCGATTAACCAAGCGGAGGATCGCGACCTTTTCCGCAGCCTAATGAACGAATTAAACGAACCCGTTCCAGATAGTGAAATTATTCATGAATTAGCAGAAGCAAAGGCATTTGTTGAAAAAATTGGCTTCCCTGTAATTGTCCGTCCTGCCTTTACATTAGGGGGAACAGGCGGCGGAATCTGCCATAACGATGAGGAATTAGAAGAAATCGTTACTAGCGGCTTAAAGCACAGCCCTGTAACTCAATGTTTACTAGAAAAAAGTATCGCTGGTTTCAAGGAAATAGAATATGAAGTAATGCGTGATGCAAACGATAATGCGATTGTGGTTTGTAACATGGAAAACATCGATCCTGTCGGCGTACACACAGGAGATTCGATTGTTGTGGCACCGAGCCAGACATTAAGTGACCGTGAGTACCAGCTGCTTCGAAATGTTTCATTAAAAATCATTCGTGCTTTAGGAATTGAAGGGGGCTGTAACGTTCAGCTTGCTTTAGATCCAGATAGCTTCCATTACTATATTATTGAAGTAAATCCACGTGTTAGCCGTTCTTCGGCACTGGCGTCGAAAGCAACTGGTTATCCAATTGCTAAGCTTGCAGCTAAAATTGCAGTCGGTTTAACCCTAGATGAAATGTTAAATCCGGTTACAGGAAAAACGTATGCAAGCTTTGAACCTGCGCTTGATTATATCGTGACGAAAATCCCTAGATGGCCGTTTGACAAGTTCGAATCGGGCAATCGTTCACTAGGTACTCAAATGAAAGCAACCGGTGAGATTATGGCGATTGGCCGTACATTCGAAGAATCATTATTGAAGGCGATTAGATCCCTTGAAGCAGGCGTTCATCACTTTGAACTAAACGGTGCATCTGAGATTGATGATGAATTACTTGAGAAGCGGATCCGTAAAGCGGGAGATGAAAGACTCTTTTACATCGCAGAAGGGTTAAAACGTGGATTAACGATAGACACCATTCATGAATGGAGTAAAATCGATTTGTTCTTCTTAAAGAAGATGGAAGGAATTATTGAACTGGAAAAGGCGATTGCAGCAACTCCGTTCGAAACCGAAATCTTACTAGAGGCAAAACAAAAAGGTTTTACTGATAAAAAAATCGCTGAACTATGGAATATATCTGAAGGAGAAATTTACCGGACCAGGAACAATCTAGAGATTAGACCTGTATATAAAATGGTTGATACATGTGCAGCAGAATTTGAATCGGCAACACCTTACTACTATGGCACCTATGAAGAGGAAAACGAGTCGATTGTGACAGAGAAAAATAGCGTGATTGTACTAGGTTCTGGACCGATCCGAATCGGCCAAGGGATTGAATTTGATTATGCGACGGTTCACTCTGTAAAAGCAATTAAAGAAGCAGGTTATGAAGCGATTATCATCAACAATAATCCAGAAACCGTATCGACTGATTTCAGTATTTCCGATAAACTTTACTTCGAGCCGCTTACAATTGAAGATGTAATGAGTATTATCGATTTAGAAAAACCAGTAGGAGTAGTTGTTCAATTCGGCGGACAAACCGCGATCAACTTAGCTGCTAAACTTGAAGAAAACGGTGTGAAAATTCTCGGAACAAGCTTAGAAGATTTAGACCGCGCAGAAAATCGTGATAAATTTGAACAGGCTCTTCAACAATTAAATATCCCGCAGCCGTTAGGAAAAACAGCCATGTCAGTGGAAGAAGCAGTGGTGATTGCCGGCGACATCGGTTATCCGGTCCTAGTCCGTCCTTCTTACGTGTTAGGCGGAAGGGCGATGGAAATAGTCTACCGTGAAGAAGAACTGCTTTACTATATGAAAAACGCAGTAAACGTAAACCCTGAACATCCAGTCTTGATTGACCGTTATTTAACAGGAAAAGAGATTGAAGTAGATGCGATTTGTGATGGAACAAACGTCTTAATCCCAGGCATTATGGAACATATCGAAAGAGCTGGGGTTCACTCTGGTGATTCGATTGCTGTTTACCCGCCGCAAACGCTAAGTGAGAAAACCAAACAAACCCTTGTTGAGTATACTGAGAAACTAGCAAAAGGCTTAAATATTATTGGCTTACTAAATATTCAATATGTACTTGCAGGTGACGAAGTGTTTGTTCTAGAGGTCAATCCAAGATCAAGCCGTACCGTTCCATTCTTAAGTAAAATTACCAATATCCCAATGGCTAAGATTGCAACAAAAGCGATTCTTGGGGTATCCATCCTTGACCAAGGTTACATTCCAGGTCTTGTTACTGAAAAAGAAGGAGTATACGTCAAAGTTCCTGTATTCTCTTTCGCCAAACTGAAGAGTGTCGATATCACGCTTGGACCGGAAATGAAGTCAACTGGAGAGGTCATGGGTAAGGATGTAACACTGGAAAAAGCTTTATACAAAGGATTAGTTGCCTCAGGTATGAAAATTCAGCCATTTGGCACTGTATTGTTCACGGTAGCCGATAAGGATAAAGAAGAAGCATTAAAGCTTGCGAAGCGTTTCTCAAGCATCGGCTATCGTCTAATGGCCACAAGCGGTACAGCAGCTGTGTTAGAATCGGCAGGCCTAAGAGTAAAAGTGGTAGGAAAGATTGGTTCAGAAGAAAAAACACTCTTAGATGTTATCCATAATGGAGAAGCCCAGTTCATAGTTAATACACTAACAAAAGGCAAACAGCCGGAACGTGATGGATTTAGAATCCGCCGTGAATCTGTTGAAAATGGTGTTCCATGCTTAACTTCATTAGATACAGCTGATGCAATCTTAAAAGTGATTGAATCCATGAATTTCTCAGCAGAACCAATGGCAGCAATGAAAAAGGAGGCAGTGTTTGCATGATCCAAAAAGAGTTATGCAAAATTCTAAGCCAAAAAGAAATAGCATCAGATATCTATGAACTTACTATAAATGGCGAATTGGTTACCCAAATCACGTCACCAGGTCAATTTGTTCATATTAAAGTTTCAAATGGCTTGGATCCACTGTTACGCAGACCAATAAGTATTTCTTCATACGATTTTGAGCAGAAGAGTTTAACGATGATTTATCGTAAAGAGGGAAGAGGAACTTCCATGCTAGCAGAATTACAACCAGGGATGTTGGTTGACATCCTTGGTCCGCTAGGTAATGGATTTCCTGTAGACGAGGTAAGCATAGGGGATACGGCGCTACTTGTTGGGGGCGGAATCGGTGTCCCTCCATTGTATGAGTTATCGAATCAGTTGGTTGCAAAGGGTGTTAAAGTCATCCATGTGCTTGGATTCCAGACAGCATCCGCTGTCTTTTACGAAGAAGAATTTTTGAAAAATGGGGAAACCTATGTGACGACAGTAGATGGTTCTTATGGAAGAAAAGGCTTTGTCACTGATGTCATGAAAGATTTGCAGTTTGATTGTATTTATACCTGCGGTCCAACTCCGATGTTACGAGCAATTGAACAGAATTATCAAGATAAAAAAGTATTCTTATCGCTTGAAGAGCGAATGGGCTGCGGCATCGGTGCCTGCTTTGCTTGTGTATGTAAAAAGAAGGATGATCCAACAGGAGTTTCTTATAAGAAGATCTGCAGTGATGGTCCTGTATTTCGAGCCGGGGAGGTATTGATATGAGTCGATTAAATATTGAATTACCAGGCTTAAACTTAAAAAACCCAATCATGCCTGCATCCGGCTGCTTCGGGTTCGGCAGAGAATACAGTCAGTTCTATGATTTGAGTGTACTTGGCGCCATTATGATTAAAGCTACAACTGTAGAACCAAGGTTCGGAAATGCAACACCGCGTGTCGCGGAAACTTCTGCCGGCATGTTAAATGCAATTGGCTTGCAAAATCCTGGACTGGATAAAGTTCTTGGCGAAGAGCTGCCTTTCTTATCTCAGTATGATGTACCAATTATTGCAAATGTAGCCGGCTCACTTGAAGAGGATTACGTGGAAGTAGCCCGTCGAATTTCTAAGGCACCAAATGTACATGCGCTTGAACTAAATATTTCCTGCCCGAACGTAAAAACAGGCGGGATTGCGTTTGGAACCATTCCGGAAACAGCAAAACAATTAACCCGTAAGGTTAAAGAGGTATCAGAGGTACCCGTATATGTGAAGCTGTCGCCCAATGTAACCAACATTGTAGAAATGGCGAAGGCCGTTGAAGCAGGTGGTGCGGATGGGCTGACGATGATTAATACCCTTATTGGAATGAGACTTGATTTAAAAACCGGCAAACCGATACTTGCCAATCGGACCGGTGGATTGTCCGGCCCAGCAATTAAACCAGTGGCGATTCGGATGATTCACGAAGTCAGCCAGGCGGTCAGAATTCCCATTATCGGTATGGGCGGCGTGGAGACGGCTCAAGATGTCATTGAATATTTTTATGCGGGGGCTAGTGCAGTCGCAGTAGGAACAGCAAACTTTGTAGATCCGTTTGTTTGCCCGACAATCATAGAAGAATTACCAAGATTACTTGAAGAATTAGGGTTTGAACACATCAGTGAATGTACAGGAAGGAGCTGGAAGGAACATGGACAACTCGCTTATCATCGCGCTTGATTTTCCCGGCATGAATGAAGTTAATCAATTTCTGAAGCCGTTCGCGGGTAGAGAGCTATTTGTAAAAGTTGGGATGGAGTTGTTTTACCAGGAAGGCCCCTCGATCATTCATCAATTAAAGGAGCAAGGCCACCGTATTTTTCTAGATCTAAAACTCCATGACATTCCGAATACAGTTAAAAGTGCGATGAAGGGTCTTGCTCGTCTAGAGTGTGATTTGGTTAATGTTCATGCAGCCGGTGGAATAGATATGATGCAGGCGGCCCTTGAAGGTCTTGAAGCAGGTACCCCGGGAGGACGGAAACGACCTGCCTGTATCGCAGTAACCCAATTAACAAGTACGTCTGAGGAACAAATGAAAAAAGAACAGCTTATTCCGATCTCCTTGAAGGAATCGGTGCTTCATTATGCCTCGATTACGAAACAAGCTGGTCTAGATGGAGTTGTGTGCTCTGCATGGGAAGCAGCAATGATAAAGGAAGAGGCTGGACAATCGTTTCTGACGGTATGTCCGGGGATTCGAATGGCGTCAGATCAGGTTGGAGATCAAAAACGTGTCACAACCCCTGAAGCAGCACAGACAATGGGGGTAAGTTCGATTGTTGTAGGCCGGTCGATTACTCGTTCACAAGACCCGCTTACAAGTTATCAACAATGGATGGAAGCATGGAAGGGAGTACAACAATGAAAAAAATAATTGCCGAAAAATTACTAGAAATCAACGCGGTTGCCTTGAAGCCCGAGGTACCGTTTACATGGGCGTCAGGACTTCGTTCCCCAATCTATTGTGATAATCGTCTAACTCTTTCCTATCCTGAGGTGAGAAACGCAGTTGCGGCAGGATTGCAGCAGCTGATTCAGGAACATTTTCCGGGAACTGAAGTAATTGCTGGAACCGCAACCGCTGGGATTCCTCATGCTGCATGGGTCAGCGGTCTTATGGACCTACCGATGTGCTACGTACGATCAAAAGCAAAGGGGCACGGTAAAGGGAACCAAATTGAAGGGAAAGCCGAAGCTGGCCAAAAAGTAGTCGTAGTCGAAGACTTAATCTCTACCGGCGGCAGTGTAATCACAGCGGTTAATGCCTTAAAAGAGGCTGGCTGTGACGTGCTAGGGGTCGTATCGATCTTTACATATGGCCTTGAAAAAGGGAAACAATTATTTGAGGAAGAAAATATTAAGAGTTTCTCTTTAACTGATTTTTCTACCTTAATTGAAGTGGCTATTACAAAGGGCTATGTTAGTTCGGAAAATCAGGAAAGCCTGCTTTTATGGAGTAAAGATCCAGCTGCATGGAGTAAAAAATTCGAAGAAGCAGAATCGGTTACAAAATAAATTTTTCGCTGATAAAGTGTGGATACAGAGAAACCGCCGATAAGTAGCGGAAAACCGCCGATAAGTACCGAAGAACTGCCGATAAACCAAAAAGGGGAGCCAAATCAATATGATGGCTCCCCACTTTTAGTTATTATTTCTTCAATTTTAAAACCATTTCCTCATCAGGAGTCACATAAACCGTTTGTTGATTATCATAAATGACAAATCCCGGCTTTGCCCCATTCGGTTTTTTTACATGGCGGACTTTTGTATAGTCAACGGGCACCGAACCGGAATTACGTGCCTTGCTATAATAGGCCGATAAATTTGCAGCTTCGAGAATCGTTTCATCTGAAGGCTCCTTACTGCGAATCACTACATGTGACCCGGGAATATCCTTTGTATGAAGCCAAATATCGTCCCGCGCTGCCAGTTTATTAGTTAAGTAATCATTTTGTTTATTGTTTTTTCCAACAATAATTTCTGTCCCATCAGAAGCAACAAAGTGATCCAAAACTGGCTTGCTATTATGAGGTTTTTTTCCGTTCTTTTTTTGGCGCTCGCGGATATAACCACCCTCAACAAGTTCCTCACGGATTTCCTGAAGGTCCTTTGGCGATGCTGCTTGTACTTGCTGGAGTAAATTATCAAAATACGCAGCTTCCTCACGTGCCTTATCAATTTGTTCAATCACAATCGAGATCGAATTTTTAGCTTTTTGATATTTAGAAAAATACTTTTGGGCATTTTCAGATGGTGTCTTTCTTGGGTCGAGTGGAATGACAAGCATTCCGCCGTTTTCATCATAATAATTAAGAACCTCGATTTGTTTCATCCCTTTTTTTGCCGCATATAGATTTGCAGTTAACAACTCCCCGTATAGTTGAAACTCTTCTGCTTTCTCTGCTTCTTCCAATGTACGTTGGAGTTTGTCAATTTTCTTTTCGTTCTTTTCTTTTTCATTGATGATAAATCTCTCAATATCATTTCCTTGCTGTTTCACCCGGTCCCTTTCGGCTTTCCCGAAATAAAAACGGTCGAGCATTTCACTTAGGGTTGAAAAAGTTTTTACTTCTCCTTTTATATGTTCAAGCGGGAATAAATAAAATAACTCTTTTCCATTAGAAGTCATGATAGAGGGAGCAATATCCCCAGAGCTTATTTTTTTCATCAGTCTTACAAATGTTGCTGGCACTGTTGAACGATTGGCTAATCCGCTCTCAAATATAACTTCCTTTGCCAAAAGCGGCGAAATACCTCCGAAATGTTCAACGATCTGGCGGTCCAGTTTACCGCCCATAAAATCAATCTTCTTTAATACATCCTCTTCAACCGCAGTAAACGGATTGAGTTTATGTTGTTCGGGCGGGTTAATATATGGCTGCCCCGGAAGAATCGCTCTATGGCTGTTTACTGCAAAAGAAACGTGCTTAATACTGTCAAGAATGATATTGCGTGTCTTATCTACTAAAACAATATTGCTATGACGCCCCATAATTTCGACAATAAGTTGTTTATAGCTGATATCACCAATTTCATTTCTTCCTTTTATTTCAAACACAATCATCCGGTCATTGTTAACCTGATATACATCCTCTAATATATGTCCTTCAATATGTTTTCTAAGCAGCATACAGAACATAGGGGGTTCACTTGGATTATCGTAGGCTTCATTGGTGAATTGGACTCTTGCGTAGCTTGGGTGAGCCGATAATAATAGTTTTTGATTAACTCCGTTTGCACGGACCGTGAGAATGACCTCATTTTTATAAGGCTGATGGACTTTGTTAATCCGTCCGCCCTTAAGGGAACGAACCAATTCATCCACCATTGCTTTTGTAAATAAACCATCAAATGACATGGAAAACATCCTTTTCTAGAAGCTATGTTTCAATTATATCCTATCTGGCTAAAATCTGTCTTAATTTACCCATCAATCACATTTTCATCTAGCATTTTTTTGGACGACCCTGAATAAGCTTTCCTTAGAGCAAGTCTATAAAACGGGGAAGTGAGATGGTCGGATGAAATTCCATGAAATGAAGATAGATCAAGTAGAAAAGGCTCTAGAAACCGACTTTTCTTCTGGATTATCGCAGGAAGAAGTAAAGCAAAGAGTAAAACAACACGGACTAAATGAATTAGAAGAGGGAGAAAAGCAATCGGCTTTACTCTTATTTTTCAGCCAATTTAAAGACTTTATGGTATTAGTGCTATTAGCCGCGACGCTGATTTCGGGCTTGTTGGGTGAGTATATCGATGCGATAGCGATTATAGCCATTGTCATTATTAACGGATGTCTAGGTTTCTATCAGGAACGCCGGGCAGAGAAATCACTCCAAGCTTTAAAAGAGCTTTCGGCACCACAGGTGTCTGTACTTCGTGGAGGCCAGTGGATCAAGATTCCTTCGAAAGATATTGTGATTGGCGATGTAATTAAGTTTGCAAGTGGAGATCGAATTGGTGCAGATGTGCGTGTTATTGAATCGAAAAGTTTAGAAATTGAAGAATCCGCACTAACGGGTGAGTCCGTTCCTGTTGCTAAACATATTGATCCGTTAAGCAACCCAAATCCCGGCATCGGTGATATGGAAAATATTGCATTTATGGGAACGATGATTACAAGGGGCAGTGGATTAGGTGTCGTCATTGCAACCGGTATGAAAACAGCGATGGGGCAGATTGCCGATTTACTGCAAAATGCAGAGTCGCAGGATACACCGCTGCAGCGGCGTCTAGAGCAGCTTGGAAAAATATTAATTACTGTTGCCTTGGTTCTGACGGTCCTAGTGGTGATTGTCGGGGTAATCCAAGGACATGAATTATATGAGATGTTTTTAGCAGGTGTTTCGCTAGCGGTAGCAGCGATACCTGAAGGGCTTCCGGCTATAGTGACCGTGGCTTTATCTTTGGGCGTACAAAAAATGATCAAGAAAAATGCCATTGTCAGGAAATTACCGGCTGTTGAAACATTAGGCTGTGCATCGGTCATTTGTTCGGACAAAACCGGAACGATGACACAAAATAAAATGACCGTTACACATCTATGGAGCGGCGGAAATACCTGGACAGTCGACGGGGTCGGCTATCAGCCACAGGGGAATTTTTATCGAGATGAACAAAATGTACAGCCTAGGGATGAAAAGGCATTACAGCAAATGTTAATCTTTGGGATGTTATGCAACCATTCAGCACTGGCCATAAAAGATAACGATTATATCTTAGACGGCGACCCAACTGAAGGAGCACTGCTTG
Source organism: Neobacillus drentensis (assembly GCF_021560175.1). GTDB lineage: Bacteria > Bacillota > Bacilli > Bacillales > Cytobacillaceae > Neobacillus > Neobacillus drentensis_A. The sequence continues at coordinate 1,797,092 of NZ_CP091110.1, forward strand.
TCAGTGCAATGAAAGCGGGGTTTGACCGTACCAAATTATTAGAAGAATTTACGATTGTTAATGAATTTCCGTTCGACTCGACGAGAAAAATGATGAGTATCCATGTGAAAGACAAACAGGGAAGAAACTTTATCGTAACCAAGGGAGCACCCGATGTCGTGTTAGGTATCTGTGAGTCCATTTTATGGGATGAGAGAACCCAATACTTAAACAGGGAATCACAAAGTAAGGTACAGGATGCGATAAATGGACTGGCCTCACAGGCACTAAGAACGATCGCGATTGCTTTTAAGCCTATCCCTGCCAATACATTAATCTTGAGCGACCATGAAGCTGAAAAACAATTAACCTTTATCGGCGTCCAAGGCATGATTGATCCGCCAAGACCTGAAGTGAAAGCGGCTGTAAAAGAATGTAAAGAGGCAGGCATTAAAACCGTGATGATTACGGGCGACCACGTCATTACGGCCAAAGCGATTGCATCTCAGCTTGGGATCTTGACTAGGAAGAGCAAGGTACTCGAGGGAAAGGCATTAGCAGAAATGTCTGTAGAAGAATTGGAAGCTGTGGTGGATGATGTCTCCGTATTTGCAAGGGTGTCTCCAGAGCATAAATTAAAAATTGTTAAAGCCTTGCAAAACAGAGGGCATATTGTTGCCATGACAGGTGATGGAGTAAATGACGCTCCGGCTATTAAAGCCGCTGATATTGGTGTTGCCATGGGGATCACCGGCACTGACGTAGCGAAAGAAGCTTCAGCACTCGTTTTATTGGATGATAATTTTGCTACGATTAAAGCGGCTATTAAAGAAGGAAGAAATATTTACGAAAATATACGTAAATTTGTCCGCTACCTGCTTGCATCCAATGTCGGTGAGATTTTGGTTATGCTGTTTGCCATGTTATTGGCATTGCCGCTGCCACTTGTTCCGATTCAGATACTTTGGGTCAATTTAGTGACGGACGGACTGCCGGCGATGGCATTAGGACTTGATCAGCCTGAAGAAAATGTAATGAAGCGGGGTCCACGCAGTCCTAATGAAGGGGTATTCTCGCGTGGACTCGGCTGGAAAGTGGTCTCGCGCGGATTCCTAATCGGCCTAGTTACACTTTTGGCATTCATGATTGTGTACCATAATGATCCAAGTCAACTTCCATACGCACAGACTGTTGCATTCGCAACCCTTGTTATGGCGCAGCTGATCCATGTTTTTGATTGCCGCAGCGAACGATCAGTCCTATCAAGAAATCCGTTTGGGAACCAATATCTTGTCTGGGCGGTTGTTTCATCCTTATTACTAATGCTAGTAGCTATTTACTACCCGCCATTACAGCCTATTTTTCACACACTTCCTATTGCAGGAAAAGATTGGTTGTTAATTTTAGGATTATCTGCCGTTCCAACTTTTTTATTAGCAGGATCATTTTTGTTAAGAAAAACAAAATAAAGTGTGTTATAATCCAAAAGGTGATAGAATTCAGTTCTATTACCTTTTGTTATTTTTAAAAAATAAAGAGCCGATCATTATCTAAGATTGGATGTGTACGTGATGGTTATTAGTATGACAGGCTTTGGCAGAGGGAAGACAGAGTCAGGAGAATTTTTAGTGAATGTTGAAATAAAATCAGTCAATCACCGATTCTCTGAAATGAATATCCGGATGCCAAGACAACTTTTAAAAATAGAAGATAAAATGAAAAAAATATTGAGCTCTCATATTCGCCGCGGCCGAGTAGAAGTGTATGTAAGTGTTGATGGTGAAGGGATTGTCTCAAGGAAGATCCAGCCAGATTGGAAGCTGATAGAGGAATATTTCCAATTCATTAGTGATGCGAAAGGTAAATACGGGATCGAAGGGACCATTACCCTGCAAGATTTACTTAATCGAACCGATCTTTTACATATTGAAGAAAGTGAAGCAGGCAATGAAGAAATAGAAAAACTTGTCCTTACGGCCATAGAAGAGGCTGTGATATTGTTAAAGCAAATGCGGATGGCAGAAGGAGAAGAATTAAAAAAAGATTTACTTGCAATCACTGCCCAAATTGAAGCCAATGTAACAGAGCTCCAAAAATTTGCTCCTCTCGTTGTTCAAGCCTTTAAGGAGCGCTTGACGAAAAGAATGCAGGAGTTTGTTAATGGGCAATTGGATGAAACGAGAATTTTAACAGAGGTAGCTGTTTTTGCTGACAAAGCAGATATCAATGAAGAAATTACACGGTTAAGAAGCCATATCCAGCAATTCTTACAAACCTTAAATGAGTGCGAGCCAATTGGCAGGAAGCTGGACTTTCTTGTTCAGGAAATGAACAGAGAGGCCAACACCATCGGTTCCAAAGCAAACGATTCAAACATTGCAAAAAAAGTCGTTGAGATCAAAAGTTTACTTGAAAAGCTGAAAGAACAGGTTCAGAATATCGAGTAGGATTTGTTTAGAAACTGTTTAACACGGTCAAAATATATTATTAATGATTGGATGAGTAACCATGTCGATTAAATTAATCAATATTGGATTTGGAAATATTGTATCTGCCAATCGCATTATTTCCATTGTCAGCCCGGAATCTGCGCCAATTAAACGAATCATTCAAGATGCCAGGGATCGGGGTTCGCTTATTGACGCTACATATGGCAGACGGACACGTGCTGTAATTGTAATGGATAGTGACCATGTCATACTTTCAGCTGTACAGCCGGAGACGGTTGCCAATCGCTTAACTGACCGTGATGATATTATTGATGAAGGGTAGGATTTTCATAATATGCAGGAAAAAGGGTTGCTGATTGTATTATCCGGACCATCTGGTGTTGGGAAAGGAACGGTTCGAAAAGAGATCTTTTCTCATCCAGATACCGCTTTTGAATATTCCATCTCCATGACCACCCGGCTTCCACGTGAAGGGGAAGTGGACGGGGTTGATTATTTCTTTAAGACACGTGAGCAGTTTGAACAGTTAATTGAGCAGGGGAAGTTATTAGAGTATGCCGAATTTGTTGGCAACTATTATGGAACACCTGTTGATTATGTTCGGCAAACATTAGATTCCGGAAAAGACGTCTTTTTAGAAATTGAGGTTAAGGGTGCCCGTCAGGTACGCGAGAAATTTCCGGAGGGATTATTCATTTTCCTCATGCCCCCAAGCTTGACTGAACTCAAGAATAGGATTGTAACGAGAGGAACAGAAACAGAAGATATCATCCATAATCGAATGTTAACGGCACGTGAGGAAATTGAAATGATGGAATTATATGATTATGTGGTGGAAAACGATCAGGTGGAGAATGCCTGTAAACGCGTGAAAGCCATTGTAACGGCAGAGCATTGCCGTAGAGAAAGAGTCGAACATCGCTATAAAAAACTTCTGGAGGTTGATTAATATGTTATATCCGTCTATTGACTCATTATTAGAAAAAATTGATTCAAAATATTCACTTGTTTCTGTTGCGGCAAAGCGCGCCCGTGTGATGTCACAAGTAAAAGATGAAAGACTTCCTAAATATGTTTCTTATAAATATGTAGGAAAAGCATTAGAGGAAATTTATAGTGGTGAACTAACATATCGAGTTTCAAAAAAGGCAGAAACATCTGCTGAGTAATGACCCAGCCCACAGGCACAATATATAAATGAAACAAGGTCTGACAAAAGGGAGATTCGCCTGTATGTCAGCCTTTTTATTTTGCTTTAAGTGAATTGCATGAAATTGATAAGGAAATAGATGAAAAAAAAGATCTTTTCTAGCATAATTAAACTAAAAAGTAATGGACAAGAGTGGGGGCTTAAACAATGAGTAAGGAACGCAACATCCTATTGTGTGTGACAGGAGGGATCGCTGTTTATAAAGCTGCAGCACTAACAAGTAAGCTTGTGCAAGCAGGTTTTAACGTGAAGGTCATCTTAAGTGAATCGGCAGAAAAATTTGTTACCTCCTTAACCTTTCAGGCCTTATCCCGCAATGATGTATATACGGATACCTTTGATGAGAAGAATTCACAAGTGATTGCTCATATTGATTTGGCAGATTGGGCTGATTTAATTCTTGTTGCTCCGGCTACTGCTAATACAATTGGAAAATTAGCAAATGGAATTGCAGATAATATGATTACCACTACATTGCTTGCGGCAACTTCGCCTGTGTGGATTGCCCCTGCGATGAATGTACATATGTATGACCATCCAGCTGTAAAAAGAAATCTTGAGGTATTGGCTCAGTATGGCTGTCAATTTATTGAGCCTAGCGAAGGATACCTTGCCTGTGGCTATGTAGGAAAAGGCCGCCTCGAAGAGCCGGAAAAAATAGTGATATTAATACAAAACCACTTTAATCGACAAAAACAGGAAAAGTTAAAGGGAAAAACAGTCATGATCACGGCTGGACCAACACGAGAAAAAATAGATCCAGTCCGATTTATTTCCAATCATTCATCGGGAAAGATGGGGTACGCATTGGCAGAGGAATCTGTTAAACAAGGAGCGCGCGTGATTTTGGTTTCTGGTCCTGTCTCACTATCCGCTCCACAGGGGGTAGAACTCGTAAAGGTTGAGAGTGCAGAGGAGATGTACCATCAAGTCTTGAAGCACTACGATGGTGCCGATGTGGTCATTAAAACTGCGGCGGTTGCAGATTACCGCCCGAAAGTGACTTTTGATCATAAGGTGAAAAAGCAGACAGGCGATACTACTATTGAGTTAGAAAGAACAAGTGATATTCTTTTTGAGCTAGGAAAGCGAAAGGTCAATCAACTTCTGGTTGGCTTTGCTGCAGAGACCGATCATCTAGAAGAATATGCAAAAACGAAATTAAGCAAAAAAAATGCAGATATGATTGTTGCCAATAATGTAAAAGCAGAAGGAGCGGGCTTTGGCACCGACACAAACATTGTCACTCTGTTTAAGCGCTCAGGAGAGATCATTCGTTTACCGCTGATGACAAAGAACGAAGTGGCCGTAAAAATTATTGAAGAAATCACTTCACTTTTGAAGGACATGGATGAAAATGGAAATAGCTAGTGTCATCGTTGATGTACCGACTAAACAAACGGACCGGGCCTTCGATTATTTGATCCCTGAACAGTGGAGGGGCACCATTCAGCCGGGCATGAGGGTCATTGTCCCCTTTGGTCCAAGGCATATCCAAGGCTTTGTCGTGGGATTAAAAGCAGAATCAGATGTAGATGTAAACAAGCTTAGAGAGATCATTGAGCCCATGGATCTAAAGCCTGTGTTGAATAACGAATTATTAAACCTTGGGAACTGGCTGACTGAAAACACGCTTTGTTTTAAAATCTTTGCCTTCCAAGTAATGCTGCCGGCAGCTTTAAAAGCAAAATACGAAAAAAAAGTCAGGCTTGCAAACAAGGGAGCTTTCATGGAGTTACCCTCAAAAGTGCAAGCCTACTTTGAGAATGACGGAGAACTTGATTGGGAAGATGCACTACAAATGGGGATCGGTCCTCTATTACAGCGCGAGGCTGCAAACGGTCATTTAGAAGTCGTTTATGTGGTGAAAGAACGTGTGCGGAAAAAACATCGGAAATTTGTTCGGCCAACTGTCACCAGGCATGAATTAGAAGAGGCAATCCAAACCATTCCGGCCAAGGCGGAAAAGCAAAGGCAGGTTTTGCGCTATTTTCTTGAGCATGAGGATGAAGTTGAATTAAAAACCTTACTTGCTGAGCTAAAAACTTCAGGATCGACCATAAAAGCCCTTGTTGAAAAGCGGTTATTATCAGAGTTTGATAAAGAAGTTTACCGTGACCCATTTGAAAATCGAACATTCGAGCGGACTAAGCCACTGCCGTTAACAGACTCCCAGCAGAAAGCCATTGCTCCGATTCTCCAATCGATTGAATTAGATCAGCATGAGGTGTTTTTGCTGTATGGCGTTACTGGGAGCGGCAAAACAGAAATCTACTTGCAGTCAATCCAAGAAGTTATTGAAAAAGGTCAAGAAGCGATTGTTCTAGTACCTGAAATTGCTCTAACCCCGCAAATGGTCCATCGATTTAAAGGAAGGTTCGGTGATTTAGTAGCCGTTTTACACAGCGGTTTATCTGCAGGGGAAAAGTATGATGAATGGCGCAAGATTCAGCGGAAGGAAGTAAAAGTAGTGGTCGGAGCTCGCTCTGCTATTTTTGCACCGTTTGAAAATATTGGCATTATTATTATTGATGAAGAGCACGAAACCAGTTATAAGCAGGAAGAAATGCCGCGCTATCACGCCAGGGATGTGGCAATAGAAAGAGCGAAGACTTATAATTGTCCAGTCGTGCTCGGAAGTGCCACCCCATCGCTTGAGTCTTTTGCAAGAGCGCAAAAGAAGGTCTATCAGCTGTTATCATTACCAAGCCGGATGAACAATCAGGAACTTCCATCCGTAGAAATCATTGATATGCGGGAAGAACTTCGTGATGGCAATCGTTCGATGTTTTCCCGGAAACTTTTCGAACTGCTCCAGGACCGGCTCGAAAAGAAACAACAATCTGTCTTATTTTTAAATAAGCGGGGGCACTCTTCATTTGTGATGTGCAGAGACTGTGGGTATGTGGTAAACTGCCCTAACTGTGATATCTCCCTTACCTATCATCGCGTGAACGAACAAATGAAATGCCATTATTGCGGTTATGAAAGTTATGTACCAAAGAATTGTCCTGAATGTACTAGTGAATATATTCGTTATTTTGGCACCGGAACTCAAAAAGTGGAAGAGGAATTAGGAAAAATTCTCCCCGAGGCAAGAGTCATTCGAATGGATGTCGATACAACGGGACGGAAAGGGGCACATGAGAGGCTCCTTACTGATTTTAAAGATGGAAAAGCTGATATTTTACTTGGGACGCAAATGATTGCCAAAGGTCTGGATTTTCCAAATATCACCTTAGTAGGTGTGCTTTCTGCTGATACAATGCTCCATTTACCGGATTTCCGCGCATCAGAAAAGACATTTCAATTATTGACTCAAGTCAGCGGGCGGGCTGGAAGACATCAGCTGCCCGGTGAAGTTGTGATTCAAACCTATACACCGGAACACTATAGTATTGAGCTGGCCGGCCGTCAGGATTATGATTTATTTTATCAGCGGGAAATGTTGATTCGTAAACTGCATCATTATCCCCCATTTTTTTATCTTGCACTGATCACCGTGAGTCATGAAAACCTGATTAATGTCGTTTCGGCTACTGAAAAAATGGTAAACTATGTTCGCACACAAGTGTCAAATAAAGCAGTCGTTTTAGGACCAGCAGCCTCCTCCATCCCTAGGATAAATAATAGATATCGTTATCAATGTTTGATAAAATACAAGCGGGAACCGAACTTGATCAAAGCACTAAAAACCATCCTTGATCAATACCAAAAGGATGCCAAAAGTGGGTTGCTGGTGTCGATTGATGTCAATCCAGTTATTTTAATGTAACCAATCCTCAATTTAGATTGTAAAAGGTTATGAATGTCGTTTTTGGGTGAAAATGATAAGAAAAGCGGAAGCGCCTAGTCCAGGGGCGAGGCATAAGACGAGCCTTCTTGACGGATTGGCTTATGACCCCGAGCCCCTAGTCGCTGTAGCTAGACATATATCGAAGGTTATTAAAAGAAAATATACAGCTAACTAGATTTGGCATATGGGAGGAACAAAATTGGCAATTAGAAAAATCGTAATGCACCCTGCAGAGATTCTTGAACAATCCTGCAAGGAGGTCGTAAGGTTTGATAAAAAATTAGCACGTATTCTGGATGATATGTATGACACAATGATTGAATTTGACGGGGTCGGACTAGCTGCTCCGCAAATAGGACTCGATGCCCGAATTGCGATAGTGGATATAGATGATGACTTCGGCACAATTGAAATGATGAACCCGCGTATTATTGAAACATCAGGAGAACAAACCGATCCTGAAGGCTGTCTCAGCTTTCCTGGATTATATGGTGAGGTTACCCGCCCAAATTATGTAATGATTAAAGCGTTTGACCGTAAAGGGAGAGAGTACACACTTGAAGCCGAAGGTTTTTTAGCAAGAGCCATCCAGCATGAAATTGATCATCTAGACGGCATTCTATTTACCACCAAGGTTTCTAAGTATCTTAAGGAAGAAGAGTTAGAAGGAGTAGAAAGTGAATGACCAAAATCGTTTTTATGGGGACACCGGATTTTTCAGTTCAAGTTTTACAGCAAATCATTAAGGATGGTTACGAGGTGATTGGGGTCGTAACTCAGCCTGACCGGCCAGTAGGGCGGAAGAAAGTATTAACGCCGCCGCCTGTAAAGGTAGAGGCAGTCAAACACGGAATCCCTGTCTATCAGCCCGAAAAAATTCGCCAAGAAGAGGAACTAGCCAAAGTTCTCGCCTTAGAGCCGGATTTAATTGTTACAGCAGCTTTTGGGCAAATTTTACCTAAGAAGCTGTTAGATGCGCCAAAATTCGGCTGCATTAATGTACATGCTTCATTGTTGCCGGAGCTTCGCGGCGGTGCGCCGATTCATTATGCTATTATGCAAGGGAAAAAGAAGACGGGCGTTACCATTATGTATATGGTCGAAAAATTAGATGCAGGTGACATTTTAACAAGTGTAGAAGTGCCGATTAGCGAAGAGGATAATGTGGGTACCCTGTTTGAAAAATTAAGTGCAGCGGGGGCGGAACTGTTATCGGAAACCCTGCCGCCTTTATTAGCCGGACGACTTACCCCTAAGCCCCAAAACGAGGCGGAAGCTACATTTGCCACCAACATTAAACGTGAGCAGGAAAAGATTGATTGGGAGAAAACGGGAGAAGAAATCTATAACCATATCCGCGGGTTAAACCCATGGCCAGTCGCGTTTACGACAATGGAGGGGCAAGTGTTAAAAATTTGGCAGTCTGAAAAAGTAACGGGATTAACGAGTGAACCCGGGAAGATTTTAAAAATAGAATCAGATGGCTTCACCGTTGGAACAGGAAATAACACAGCCATTAAAATAATTGAACTACAGCCTTCGGGTAAAACCAAAATGCTCAGTGAACAATTTTTAAGAGGTGCTGGTTCAAAAATTACATTGGGCAGTAAGCTGGGAGAATAAGATGACCTTTACGAAAAAAAATGTACGTGCAATCGCTATGGACCTTTTAGTGACCATCGAGAAAAATCAATCATATAGCAACTTGCTTCTTAACAGCACAATTGAAAAGAATCAATTGTCCGCTGTAGATGTCGGATTATTAACAGAACTGACATATGGAACATTACAGAGACGAATGGTACTTGACTTCTATTTAACGCCTTTTGTCAAAGACAATAAAAAATTAGCTAACTGGATTCATCATTTACTTCGATTAACGCTCTATCAAATGGTTTATCTCGATCGAATTCCGGATCGGGCTGCAATTTTTGAAGCAGTAGAAATCGCCAAAGAACGCGGGCATAAAGGGATTGCCAGTTTGGTGAATGGGGTGCTCAGAAATATCCAGCGGCAAGGACTTCCATCCTTGGAGGAAGTGTCTGATCCAGTTGAAAGATTAGCAATTGAAACCAGCCATCCTCTATGGCTAGTTACTAGATGGGTTAACCAATTTGGGTACGATAAGACTAAAGAAATGTGTGAAATTAATTTAACGGCACCACTGCAAACAGCAAGAGTAAATCTCACGAAAATTTCTAGAGATGAGTGTGTTGCCTTATTAGAGGAGGATGGGTTTCAGATTGAGAAAAGTCCCATTATTCCTGAAGCCATCAGGTCATTAAAGGGAAACTTAGCCTCGACCATTTCTTTTAATTATGGAATGTTCACCATTCAAGATGAAAGTTCAATGCTTGCTGCTTATGCATTGGGAGCAAGGGAAGATGAATATATTCTCGATGCTTGTGCGGCACCGGGTGGAAAGAGTACCCATATTGCAGAAAAAATGAAAAATACTGGCGAAATCATCTCGGTTGACCTCCATCAGCACAAAGTTAGATTAATCAATGATAATGCCAAGCGATTAGGATTATCAAATATTATCACAAGTGTAGCGGATTCTCGCCATTTACAGGAAAAGTTCAAGCTTGAATCATTTGACCGGATCCTTCTTGATGCCCCTTGTTCAGGACTTGGAGTGATGAGAAGAAAGCCCGATATGAAATATACAAAGACCGAACAAGACATCGAACGGTTGAGCACTATTCAGCAAAACCTATTAGAGTCGGTTACCCCGCTCCTAAAAAAAGGTGGTATTCTTGTCTACAGTACCTGTACAGTAGATAAAGGGGAAAATGAACTTACGGTTAAACAGTTTTTGGAGAACCATCCTGATTTCGAAGGGGACACTACCTTAAAAAGCAGGATGCCAGAAGCGGTTCAACCCTTAATTACAAATTTTGATTTACAAATTTTCCCTCAGGATATTGGATCTGATGGGTTTTATATAGCAGCTTTAAGAAAGAAGGTGTAACAGTTGGAACAATTAAATACAACTGAGACAAAAACAACAATGGATACTAAAAAAAAATCAATCTATTCTCTTCAGCTTGAAGAATTAAAAAACTGGTTATCGGAGAATGGAGAAAAAGCATTCCGGGCTGAGCAAATTTTCGATTGGCTTTATAAAAAAAGAATTACCTCTTTTGAAGATATGAGCAATCTGCCAAAGGGTTTGCGTGATATGATCGATGGTCATTTTCAGATTACGACTTTGAATACGATTATCCAGCAGACATCAACGGATGGAACCATTAAATTCTTATTTGAGCTCCATGATGGCTACTCAATCGAAACGGTGCTTATGCGCCATGATTATGGAAATTCCGTTTGCGTCACCACACAGGTAGGCTGCCGAATCGGCTGTACCTTCTGTGCCTCAACTTTGGGCGGTTTGAAGAGACACCTAGAAGCTGGAGAAATTGTGGCGCAAGTGGTCAAGGTGCAACAGGCCCTGGATGAAACAGATGAGCGGGTAGATTCTGTCGTCATCATGGGGATTGGTGAGCCATTTGATAATTACGATAACATGCTAGCCTTTTTAAAGATCATCAATCACGATAAATCATTGAATATTGGAGCACGCCATATTACCGTTTCGACCAGTGGTATCGTTCCAAAAATTTATCAATTTGCAGATGAAAATACGCAAATTAATTTTGCCATTTCCCTTCATGCACCTAATACCGAGCTCAGGTCTAGATTAATGCCGATTAATAAGGCCTATAAACTTGATGACTTAATGAAAGCAGTACGGTATTATATCGATAAGACAGGTCGACGTATTAGTTTTGAATACGGCCTTTTTGGCGGTGTAAATGATTCAACAGAACATGCTGAAGAATTAGCAGCACTCTTAAAAGGACTAAAATGTCATGTGAATTTAATTCCTGTTAACTATGTACCAGAAAGAGATTATGTACGTACACCACGGGATAAAATTTTTGCTTTTGAAAAAACACTGAAAAACTTGGGTATTAATGTAACAATCCGCCGAGAGCAGGGATCAGATATTGCTGCAGCATGTGGACAACTTCGTGCAAAGGAGCGGAAGGAAGAGACGAGGTGAAGGGATGAAAGCAGTATTTCAGACAGATAGAGGGAGAGTGCGTCTTCACAATGAAGATGCCGGAGGAGTATTTAGAAATAAGGACGGTTACCGCCTTGCCATTGTTGCAGATGGCATGGGCGGACACCGTGCGGGTGATGTAGCAAGTGAGATGACGATCTCGGCATTAAAAGCAGAATGGGAAGCAGCCAGTGGGATTACGAGAGCCGGTGATGCGGAGAGTTGGCTTCAGGAGCAAATTAAGAAAGTAAATCTTTTATTATTAGATCATGCAACTAACAATTCTGAATGTGACGGAATGGGAACCACGATTGTTGCCGCGATCATCACGGATACGTTTGCAACCATTGCCAACATTGGTGACAGCAGGGGTTATTTGCTGAACGAATCTGGCTTTAAACAAATCACCGAAGACCATTCCCTTGTCAATGAACTCGTTAGGTCAGGACAAATATCGAGAGAAGATGCTGAACATCATCCACGAAAGAATGTCTTATTGAGGGCATTAGGGACTGAAAAAACAGTCGAAATGGATATCAAAACGATCATTTTTGAAGAAGGAGATATCCTTTTACTTTGCTCCGACGGTCTATCCAATAAAGTCAATGAAGCAGAAATGATGGAAATACTGCAAAATGATGAAAATTTACAACAAAAAGCAGGCACACTTATCTTACTTGCAAATGAAAATGGCGGAGAGGATAACATTACACTGGCTATTGTCGAGTTTTCTGAACCACGCGAGGATGATGTTTAGATGTTGATTGGAAAAAGATTAAGTGGCCGCTATAAAATATTGGATATGATTGGCGGAGGCGGCATGGCTAATGTCTACTTAGCTCATGATATGATCCTTGATCGTGATGTTGCGGTGAAAATGCTGCGACTTGATTTTGCTAATGATGAAGAATTTATCCGCAGGTTCCGGCGGGAGGCACAATCTGCAACCAGTCTTGCCCATCCGAACATTGTTAGTATTTATGACGTTGGCGAAGAAAATGACCTTTATTATATCGTAATGGAATTTGTAGATGGTCAAACATTAAAGCAATACATACAGCAAAATTCCCACCTTAGAGTGGAGGACGCGCTTGGAATCATGAGACAGCTTACCTCGGCGATCTCACATGCTCATCAAAATCATATTATACATCGCGATATAAAGCCGCATAATATTTTGGTCGATCACGATGGAAATGTGAAGATTACGGACTTTGGTATTGCCATGGCACTTAGTGCCACGAGTATTACCCAGACAAATTCTGTCTTAGGCTCCGTCCATTACTTATCACCCGAACAAGCCAGGGGAGGCATGGCAAACAGTAAATCGGATATTTATTCATTAGGAATTGTCATGTTTGAGCTGTTGACAGGCAGATTGCCGTTTTCCGGTGAGTCAGCAGTGTCAATCGCATTAAAACATCTCCAATCGGAGACACCTTCTGTCAGAAGATGGAATCCAAGCATCCCGCAAAGTGTTGAAAATATTGTCCTAAAGGCAACTGCCAAGGACCCCTTTCATCGATACAATAGTGTTGATGAAATGGAAGAGGACTTGCGAACAGCCCTTGATCCTGAACGAATGAATGAACCAAAGTTTATTATTCCGGTTGATGATGATGCTACAAAAGCGATTCCAGTTATTACAGTGAACCAGCCCCTGAAAAGTTTGGACGAAACATTGGTTCATAATAATGAAAAAGCAATAAATAATCAGAATCAGAAAGATACATCAAATAAAGGTCATTCAAATGAGAAAAAACGGAAAAAGTGGCCCATAATTTTAATATCCACTTTTTTAGTTCTTGCCATTCTCGCCATACTTACTTTTACCCTTTTACCTAGTTTGTTAGTTCCTAAAGATGTTAAGGTTCCTGACTTAAGCGGTATGACCTTAGATGATGCCATTTCCAAACTGAAGTTAGAAGGGTTAACCGTCGGTAATCAAATTGAAATGACGGATGAAGAGGTAATTGAGGGGAATGTAATAAAAACAGACCCCGAAAATGGCAGTACGGTGAAGGAAAATTCCAAAGTTACCATCTATGTCAGCACGGGTAAGGAGAAATATGAATTATCCGATTATGTTGGCCGGCAATATGACGATGTTATTCGTTTGCTAGAAGACCAGGGATTTAAAGATATAAAGAAAATAGAAACGAATGATGACAGTGTACCTGGCACAATTATTAGTCAAAATATTGCAAACGGCGAAAAGGTTGTTCCAGATGAGACTAGTCTAGAGTTTGAAGTTAGTAAAGGGCCTGAAAAAATTGTTCTTAAGGATTTAACCCAATACAATTTGAAAGGTGCTCAAGTTTACGCATCCTTGGTAGGACTAACTTTAGACTCCTCAGAAGAGAAATATGATGACAATATTGCTGCTGGAATGGTGATTTCTCAAGATCCAGCACCAGGGACAGAATTAGAAAAAGGTGACAAGGTTAGGGTCGTCATTTCTAAAGGGAAAGAAGATAAACCGCCAAAAGAAGTAATAATTGAATTGCAGATTCCATATGAACCGGCTGTACCTGGAGAACCTGGGCAAAAACAAAAGGTGACCATATTAATCGAGGATATGAACCACAGTATGACCGAACCTGCTGAGACCTTCTATATTACGGAAAATACGAAAAAGCAAATTAAGTTAATGATTCCTTATGGCAAGAAGGCAGGCTACAAAGTCATTCGTGATGACAAGGTGATTATTGATGAAAATAAAAACTATTCCGATATAGATGCTGACACTGGCACCGATACCACAACAGAAACAAATACACCTTCGAATAATTAGAATTGTTCTAGTCCTGTATAAGAAGGACGGAAATCGCGTAGATTTTAAAAGGAGAAAATTAATTATTGGTAAGTAAAAGGGCAAGGAGTGTAGCTATGCCTGAAGGAAAAATTGTCAAAGCATTAAGCGGTTTTTATTATGTTCTTCACAATGATAACTTGATCCAGTGTCGAGGACGAGGGGTTTTTCGCAAGAATAAAATTACCCCGCTTGTTGGTGATGAAGTTGTATTTCAAGCGGAAAATGATCTAGAAGGATATATTTTAGAAGTAAAAGAGCGCAAAAATGAATTAATTCGTCCGCCAATCGCCAATGTAGACCAGGCAATCCTAGTGTTCTCAGCGGTAGAGCCTGATTTTAGCACCGTACTTTTAGATCGTTTTCTCGTCTTGGTAGAATTTAATCAAATTGAACCATTAATTTGTATTACCAAGATGGACCTTACCAATCATGAGGAAAGAGCTAGGATTGAAGAATATGCATCCCGATATCGGGATGCTGGGTATGAGGTAATTCTCACCTCATCTGAAACAGAAGCAGGAATCGAACGGCTAAATCCACATATTGAAAACAAGATTTCAGTTTTTGCTGGTCAATCGGGTGTCGGAAAATCTTCATTGCTGAACGTATTAAGGCCTGACCTTGAACTGAAAACAAATGATATATCATCACACCTAGGCAGAGGGAAACATACCACTAGGCATGTTGAGCTTATAAAGGTTGGGAATGGACTAATTGCTGATACCCCTGGCTTTAGTTCGTTAGAGTTTACGAACATTGAAGTGGATGATTTAACATCTTGTTTTCCGGAAATCCAAAAAGCTAGTGAAAATTGTAAATTTCGCGGCTGTCTACACGTAACGGAGCCTAAATGCGAGGTAAAAGCAGCCGTTGAATCAGGTGAAATTCCGTCCTATCGGTATGAGCATTATCTAGACTTTTTGCAGGAAATTAAAGATAGAAAGCCTAGGTACTAACATAATAAAATTACACCCTCTATACTTTCAGCTGATTTTTTAAACTACTAGGAGGATAAAGCCAGGCTTCTAAAGCTGGCTTTTTTCCTTTATCGGAAAGGGAATGTGTCATGATCATCAATATACTTGCAGGGGGACCTGAAGAATTACTGCCTGATTTAAGCAGTTATCAAGGAGATGAGACAATCTGGGTGGGGGTTGACCGGGGGGTTTATCATCTGATTAACAGAGACATTATCCCTTCAATGGCATTTGGCGATTTTGATTCGGTAAGTGAAGAAGAATTATCAGCCATTGAACATCAGGTAACCGGGCTAAAAAAGTATAAACCCGAAAAAGATGAAACCGATATGGAGCTTGCCCTTAATTGGGCGCTTGAACAAAAACCTGATACTATACATTTGTTTGGGGCCACCGGCGGCAGGCTAGATCATTTACTCGCCAATGTCCAGCTGCTGCTCAATCCCATTAAATCGAAAAACCCAGCGAATGTTTACTTAATTGATGAAAAAAATATTGTTTTTTTAAAAGAAGCGGGGCGCTATACGATTGAAAAAGTCGCCGCCAAAAAATATATTTCATTTGTCCCTTTAACTCTTGACGTTACGGATCTCACGCTTGAAGGCTTTAAATACCCGCTTAAAAACCGTCATATTTATCTCGGATCCACACTATGTATTAGTAATGAACTTATTAGTGATTATGGTACTTTTTCATTTTCCAAAGGCATATTAATAGTGGTAAGAAGTAACGATTAAAAGTTTAGTAACTATTTAAGTACAGCCCATGGAAATTAGACTGATGCCTAGCTGCGGCGCCTAGGGGCTCGGGGTCATAAGCCAATCCGTCAAGAAGGTTAAAGAACAACCTTCTCGCCGGCTCGTCTTATGCCTGTCGCCCCTGGTCAAGGCGCCTCCGCTTTAAGTTTTTGGTACTGATTTCGTTCTGCTGAATACTATGTAGGGGCGTGCGGAAAAAGTGGCTTAAAATAAGCTGTGGGAGATTTGTGAGGAGGGACAGTATGAAATTTTATACAATTAAACTGCCGAAATTCTTAGGCGGACTTGTCCGAGCGATGATTGGAGCATTTAAAAAAGGCGAATAGAAAGACTTTTTAAATTCATGGGCACCCTTCAATTGGGTGCTTTTTATTTGCGATTTTGGTCATACTAAAAAGCGTAGTATAAAATTGTTCTTTTTTGTTCAAATATCATATAACGAGGACCGTTTTAAAAAAGGCTGTGTTAATCTTGAATGTTGATTTCCGCTCCAGGCGGATTCGCTCCAATCAACGTTCAAAAAATCAACTATAACCCTTAACACAGCCTAATAAAAAAGAAAAAGCATCCAATAATTGGATGCTCGCATGTTTTATACGCGTTCTACTTTACCAGACCTTAACGCTCTTGCAGAAACCCAAACACGCTTAGGCTTTCCGTCAACAAGAATACGTACTTTTTGTAGGTTAGCACCCCATGTACGCTTGTTAGCGTTCATAGCGTGAGAACGTGCGTTACCAGTGGTTGTTTTTCTTCCAGTTACTACACATTTACGTGGCATTATGATTTCCCTCCTTAACTACCAAAAGCTTAGAACAACAGCTATAGATGTTCATTTGGATATAGAAAATTGTTATATAAATTTTCTAGACTTGAGATACTTTAATAATTTATCACACAACGTACCTGATTGCAATACTTGTGGACAAACCTTTCAAGAAAAAATCCTTGACATAGATATTTGGTGAATGCTCTTATAGTATAAGGCAAGTATGGCTTTCAATATTGGATTGACTATAGTAAAATGACTGTAGTCAAAGAGCAATTATCCAAAGGGGGAACGATTCATGTCCATTGAATTGAAAACAAAGTACGGACAAATTGATATTTCAAATGAAGTAATTGCAACAATTGCCGGAGGAGCAGCAATTGAATGCTACGGAATTGTCGGTATGGCCTCTAAAAACCAAATTAAAGATGGAATCACGGAAATACTACGAAAAGAAAACTTTACTCGCGGTGTAATTGTACGCCAAGAAAACGAGGCATTACATATTGATATGTACATTATTGTCAGCTATGGAACGAAAATTTCCGAAATTGCCCACAACGTGCAATCAAAGGTTAAATACACCCTCGATCAGACAGTTGGACTTGCCGTTGACTCGGTTAATATTTACGTTCAGGGAGTTCGTGTGACGAACCCGTAGTGAGGAGGAAAGTTTGTGTCAATAACTGTATTAGATGGAAAACGTTTCGCTGAGATGGTGATCCAAGGTGCCAACCATTTGTCTGCAAATGCCAAGATGGTTGATGCATTAAACGTTTTTCCTGTACCCGATGGTGATACTGGTACTAATATGAATCTATCCATGACTTCCGGTGCAAAGGAAGTAAAAAATAATCGTCAAGAACATATTGGTAAAGTAGGATCAGCCCTTTCAAGGGGTTTGCTTATGGGAGCACGTGGAAATTCCGGGGTTATTCTCTCGCAATTATTCCGTGGTTTCTCAAAGGCAGTGGAATCTAAAGCCGTCATTTCGGGAAGTGATTTTGCCCATGCCTTAGAAGCAGGTGTAGAAACAGCCTATAAAGCTGTTATGAAGCCTGTCGAGGGGACCATTTTAACAGTGGCAAAAGATTCGGCAAAGAGCGCTGTAGCAGCCGCTCAAAAGTCAGAAGATATTATCTATATAATGGAAGAAGTTCTGAAAGAAGCTAAGGCATCGCTTAAACGCACACCAGATTTACTTCCAGTCTTAAAGGAAGTTGGCGTTGTGGATAGCGGCGGGCAGGGGCTTGTCTTTGTCTATGAGGGCTTTCTATCCCAATTAAAAGGGGAGAGTCTTCCTGAATCATCGGACTTACTACCTTCCATGACGGAGTTGGTCAGTGCGGAACACCATAAAAGTGTTCAAGGACATATCAACACTGAAGATATTGTCTTTGGTTATTGCACTGAATTCATGGTTCGGTTTGAAGAGGAAAAGATCGCAAACCATCCGTTTAATGAAACGGCCTTCCGTAATGATTTAAGTGAGTATGGTGATTCCCTATTGGTGATTGCAGATGAAGACGTGGTTAAAGTCCACATTCATTCGGAACAGCCAGGAGAAGTGCTCACCTACGGCCAGCGGTACGGTAATTTAATCAACATGAAGATTGAAAACATGCGCCAGCAGCATACTAATATTGTTGGTGAGACACATGTGGCAACGAAATCTAAAGCTAGCCAGGCTCCCAAAGAAATGCAAGAATATGGAGTAGTTACAGTATCAATGGGCTCAGGAATTGCCGAGTTGTTCAAAAGTATCGGCGCACATGCTGTAATTGAAGGCGGCCAAACGATGAACCCTAGTACAGAGGATATTGTGAAAGCGGTTAAAGATGTTCATGCGAAAAAAGTATTCATTTTACCAAACAACAAGAACATAATCATGGCTGCTGAACAAGCTAAAGACGTTGCTGATGAAGAGATCTATGTTATTCCGTCTAAGACGGTACCGCAAGGATTAGCTTCGCTTTTAGCCTTCAATCCATCTGCAGCCGTTGACGAAAATGAAGCAGCAATGAAGGAAGCCTTAAATCACGTCAAATCCGGGCAAATCACTTTTGCTGTCCGTGATACCTCTATTGATGGCTTAGAGATTGAAAAAGATGATTTCATGGGAATCTCTGAGGGGAAAATCGTGGTAAAGAGCAAAGATAAGGGAAAAGTGGCCGAGGACCTATTAGCGAAGATGCTCGATGAGGATTCAGAAATTCTAACCATTATCTACGGTGAAGATGTGACAGAAGAAGAAGTGGCTGAACTATCCTCATTTGTGGAAGAAAATTATGAAGATGTTGAAATTGAAATCCATGATGGCGGGCAACCATTATATTCATATATCTTTTCAATTGAATAAGAAAGAGCTAAAATAGAAGGGGGGCCATTTTGGTCTTTCCCTTCTTTTTTTGCCCAAAATTGGATTCATATTCCCAAGGGAAACCGTAATATAAGATAGAACGCCACTAAGGGAGAGAAACCTAATGAAATATAGAAGTGTGTTCGATATTATTGGTCCGGTTATGATTGGACCATCGAGTTCTCATACAGCTGGTGCTGCGAGAATCGGAAGAGTGGCAAGAAGCTTATTTGGCAGAGAGCCAAAATGGGCGAATATTTCGTTATATGGCTCATTTGCTAAAACATATAAAGGCCATGGTACAGATGTAGCCCTTGTTGGCGGCTTACTTGATTTTGATACAGACGATACAAGAATTATTGATGCAATTGATATTGCTAAACAAAAAGGAATGAAGCTTCGTTTTATTGAAGAAGACGCTGTAACAGATCACCCAAATACAGCAAGGGTCATTATTGGAGATCATAACGGTGAATTGGAATTGGTAGGAATCTCAATTGGCGGTGGGAAAATTGAGATTATTGAACTAAACGGCTTTCAATTAAAGCTTTCAGGAAACCATCCAGCGATTTTAGTTGTTCATAATGATCGTTTTGGGGCGATAGCCAGTGTGGCTAACACCCTTGCAAAATACGAACTTAATATCGGTCATATGGAGGTTGCCCGCAAAGATGTTGGCAAAATGGCGCTGATGACAATTGAAGTAGACCAGAATATCGATAATAAAATTATTACAGAACTCGAACAGCTTCCGAACATACTAAAAGTAACAAAGATTGTAGAATGATGCGAAAGCGGATTGCCTAGGTGCTTCCGCTTGAAGTAGGATTATATAAAAGTGAGGGGGGATTGTTTGTGTTTCGTAATGTCGCTGAATTAGTGGAAATGGCCAATAGTCAAAATAAAAAAATATCAGATATCATGATTGAGCAAGAAGTGACTGTTACTGGCCGGACAAGGGAAGAAGTCCTTTCGTTTATGGACCGGAATTTAACCGTTATGGAGCAAGCAGTCGAGAGAGGCTTAAAAGGGGTTACTTCTCACTCAGGCTTAACTGGCGGAGATGCTGTTCTAATGCAAGCCTACATCGAAAAGGGCAATTTTTTATCGGGTGAAACGATTCTTGATGCGGTAAGTAAAGCGGTAGCTACAAATGAAGTGAATGCAGCTATGGGGACTATTTGTGCTACGCCGACCGCAGGCTCAGCAGGAGTGGTTCCGGGGACCTTGTTCGCCGTGACAAAGAAACTCAACCCAACCAGAGAGCAAATGATTGCCTTTTTGTTTACCGCGGGTGCTTTCGGATTTGTGGTTGCTAATAATTCGTCCATTTCAGGAGCAGCCGGGGGCTGTCAAGCAGAGGTTGGATCCGCAGCAGGAATGGCGGCGGCGGCAATCGTTGAAATGGCAGGTGGAACTCCAAAACAGTGTGCAGAGGCAATGGCCATCACCCTAAAGAACATGCTTGGATTGGTCTGTGATCCGGTAGCTGGTCTTGTCGAGGTTCCTTGTGTGAAACGGAATGCGATGGGAGCAGCCAATGCAATGGTTGCGGCAGATATGGCTTTAGCTGGAATAACAAGCCGTATCCCATGTGATGAAGTAATAGATGCTATGTATAGAATCGGGCAATCAATGCCGACAGCCTTAAAAGAAACAGCGCAGGGAGGGTTGGCGGCTACACCGACTGGTCGTGAGCTAGAGGCTAAGATCTTCGGTATACCGCTCAAAGAAAAGTGAGTTCAGAATTAAATCAATCCATAACCGCCTTAAAAGGAATAGGGGAAGAAACGGCTGAATCCTTTGCGGAAATGAGGATCTATACAATCCGTGATTTATTAGAATACTTTCCGTACCGATATGAAGATTACTCCCTTAAGGATCTAACCGAAGTACAGCATGATGAGAAAGTGACAGTAGAAGGGAAGGTTCATAGTGAGCCTTCTCTTAACTATTATGGAAGAAAAAAATCGAAGCTGACTATTCGGCTTTTTGTCGGTGCATATCTAATAAAAGTAGTCTTTTTTAATCAGCCCTATTTAAAAAATAAAATCAATATGAATGAAACGATTACGGTAACCGGAAAATGGGATGCCCATCGGCAAACGATAACAGCCAATGAAATGCAAACAGGCCCTAACACGAAAGCAAACGACTTTGAACCCGTTTACTCATTAAGAGGCAAGGTGACCACCAAAGGAATGCGGAAATTTATCCATCTGGCCTTCCAACAATATGGACAGCAGATCGAGGAGACCTTACCGGAAACGTTTCTGAAAAAATATCGCCTCATGGGCAAACGGGATGCGCTGAAAATCATGCACTTTCCGAATAGTCCAGCGGAAGTTAAGCAAGCAAGAAGGCGGTTTGTTTATGAAGAATTTCTTTTGTTTCAGTTGAAAATGCAGGCATTAAGGAAATTTGAACGCGAGCATTCACCAGGGATCAAACAAAAATATAATTTGGCCAAATTAATGGAGCTCATCAATAGTCTTCCTTTCCCATTAACAGATGCCCAAAAGAAAGTGGTTAATGAAATATTAGCAGATTTAAAATCTCCCTACCATATGAATCGCCTGCTCCAAGGCGATGTAGGCTCCGGTAAAACGGTTGTAGCCGCCATCGGACTTTTTGCAACGGTTACAGCTGGCTATCAGGGAGCATTGATGGTGCCAACGGAAATACTGGCAGAACAGCACGCAGAATCGTTAAAGAATATGTTAGAACCCGTTAAGGTAAGATGTGAGCTATTAACCAGCTCCATTAAAGGTAAGCAGAGACGAGAAATCCTTCAAGAACTAAAAGAAGGAAAGGTAGATATCATAATTGGGACCCATGCACTGATTCAAAATGAGGTAACTTTTAACAAGCTTGGCTTTGTGATTACTGATGAGCAGCATCGCTTCGGGGTTGAGCAGCGGAGAATTTTACGTGAAAAGGGCGAAAATCCTGATGTCTTGTTTATGACTGCTACCCCAATTCCTCGGACCCTTGCCATTACGGTTTTTGGAGAGATGGATGTTTCCATCATTGACGAAATGCCGGCAGGAAGAAAATCAATCGAGACCTATTGGGCAAAACCAGAAATGCTAGAACGAGTCCTTGGGTTTATTGAAAAGGAATTGAGGAAAGGTCATCAGGCCTATGTGATCTGTCCACTCATAGAGGAGTCAGAGAAGCTGGACGTTCAAAATGCGATTGATGTTCATACCACTTTAAGCCACTTTTTTCAAAATCGCTTTCAAGTCGGCCTGATGCACGGCCGTTTATCATCAGACGAGAAAGAGTCGGTGATGAAGGAGTTTAGTGAAAATGTGGTTCAGGTCCTTGTTTCTACCACTGTTGTCGAGGTGGGAGTCAATGTTCCTAATGCGACCATGATGGTTATTTATGATGCTGAGCGGTTTGGTCTTTCGCAATTGCATCAGCTGCGGGGCCGTGTTGGACGTGGGAGTGCACAATCCTATTGTGTACTTCTGGCAAATCCAAAAACAGAAGTAGGTCAGGAAAGAATGCGGATTATGACTGAAACCAATGATGGGTTTGTTTTAAGTGAAAAGGATTTAGAGTTAAGAGGGCCTGGCGACTTCTTTGGCAAAAAACAAAGTGGGGTCCCCGAGTTTAAGGTGGCCGATATGGTCCATGATTATCGGGCGCTAGAAACAGCTAGAAGTGATGCGAGTATGTTGATTAGTTCAGAGTATTTTTGGACAGACCTCGAATATCAATATTTACGAGATCAAATTAAAGAATCTGGTGTATTAGAAGGGGAAAAATTAGATTAAACCTGTAAATTTTACTGGAAGCCTCCTAACCGTCTACTAGTGCCTGGCGACACGGAACGATTCGTTGTAAATCGGGCACTTCTGAATATTGTTGAGACATTTTTAGCTCCAGCGCCCAGCGACTAGTGTACTTCGCAAATTGGGCGCTTCCGCTTTTCTTTTGAATTTTAATCTTGCAATCTGCATTTTTAAATTTTATACTACTCTTAGTACCTAGTCATAAGAGCTCGGACGGTGTGAAGAATCATGAGAAGAAGCAAAAAAGATCGACAACAATTATTGACTTCTACAATTAAAGAGAATCCATTTATTACAGATGAGGAATTAGCGGAAAAATTTCAAGTTAGTGTACAGACCATTCGTCTGGATCGTTTGGAGCTATCGATACCGGAACTGCGTGAACGAATTAAAAACGTTGCTGAGAAACGGTTTGAAGATGAAGTCCGTTCCTTACCGTTAGAAGAAGTAATTGGGGAAATTATTCATATAGAATTAGACCAGAATGCCATCTCTATTTTTGATGTAAAAAAAGAACATGTGTTCAAGCGCAATAATATTGCACGCGGACATCATGTTTTTGCTCAAGCGAATTCTCTTGCCGTTGCTGTCATTAATGATGAATTGGCCTTAACGGCGAAAGCCAATATTCAATTTATTCGTTCTGTAAATTTAAATGAACGGGTAATTGCCAAAGCAAAGGTAGCTAAAATAGAGGATACAGGGAGAACGTTTGTAGAAGTACATAGTTTTGTCAATAATGAACTGGTTTTTACCGGAGAATTTGAAATGTACCGTTCGAAAAATAATTAAGGGATGAGACATATGAAAATTGCAATCGATGCAATGGGCGGAGATCATGCCCCAAAAGAAATAGTTTTAGGTGCAATGAAGGCTGTTCAGTCCTTTTCTGATATACATATCACCCTTGTTGGGGACGAAAACAAAATCAATGAAACGCTTAATAGTCACGAAAGAATCTCTGTTTTACATACCACGGAGGTAATTCTTGGCACAGATGAGCCAGTAAGAGCAGTTCGCCGAAAAAAAGATGCCTCCATGGTGTTAGCGGCTAAACAGGTAGTTGATGGATTAGCTGATGCATGCATCTCAGCGGGAAATACGGGAGCATTAATGGCGGCGGGATTATTTGTGGTCGGACGAATAGAAGGAATTGACAGGCCGGCCCTAGCGCCGACTTTACCAACCATTGGAGGGGAAGGCTTTCTTCTTCTGGATGTTGGCGCAAATGCCGATGCCAAGCCAGAACATTTAGTACAATATGCGATCATGGGTTCCATTTATAGTGAAAAGGTTAGAGGCATTCATCAGCCAAGAGTCGGGCTTTTAAATATCGGAACGGAAGAAAAAAAAGGTAATGATCTGACAAAAAACACGTTCGCTTTATTGAAAAACAGTAATCTGAATTTTGTTGGTAATGTAGAGGCACGTGATTTACTTGATGGAGTTGCGGACGTTGTGGTGACGGATGGCTTCACAGGTAATATGGTGTTGAAAACACTTGAAGGTACTGCACTATCAATGTTTAAAATGCTAAAAACAGCTTTAATGGGCAGCTTTACAAGTAAACTAGCTGCAGCCGTTCTAAAGCCGAATCTAAAGACTTTAAAAAATACAATGGACTATTCAGAATATGGCGGGGCTGCCCTTTTTGGGTTAAAAGCACCTGTTATTAAGGCACATGGTTCTTCAAACGCCCAAGCTATCTTTAGTGCAATTAGGCAGACAAGGGAAATGGTCGGAAACGATGTGGTCCAATTAATTCAAAAAGCAGTTGAACAGACAGATACTGTTAAATAAGAACGATTGAGGTGTTGAAATGAGTAAAATAGCCTTTGTTTTTCCTGGACAAGGTTCACAAACAGTTGGAATGGGGAAAGAGTTAGCGGAAAAACATCCAGAAATTATGGCGTATTTTTCAAAAGCTGATGAAAGATTGAATGTCCCTTTAAGCAAGCTAATCTTTGAAGGCCCAAAAGAAGAGTTGACGCTGACCTATAATACACAGCCTGCTTTGTTAACAACAAGTATCGCCATCTTAGACTTTTTTCAGCAATCTGGAATCAAGGCTGATTATGTTGCTGGGCACAGCTTAGGAGAGTATACAGCTCTTGTCGCTGCTGGAGTGCTATCTTTTGAAGATGGAGCCTACGCTGTTCGCAAACGGGGCGAGTTTATGGAACATGCAGTGCCAAATGGCGAGGGGTCGATGGCCGCTGTCCTTGGATTAGATCGAGATGCACTGCTAAAAGTAACAGAAGAGGTTAGTGGAACTGGTTTACCCGTTTCATTAGCAAATTTAAATTGTCCTGGCCAGATTGTTATCTCTGGTTCAAGGGAAGGTGTCAAGATCGCCGGAGAGAAAGCGAAAGAAGCAGGAGCAAAACGAGTACTCCCGCTCGAAGTAAGTGGACCATTCCATTCCGCATTAATGAAACCCGCAGCTAATCAATTGCGTGAAGTTCTAGATGGACTTGAAATGAAGGATGCCGAAATTCCTGTAATAGCAAACGTTACCGCCGAACCGATCAGTGCAAGTTTGGAAATAAAAGATAAGTTAATTGAACAACTATACTCTCCAGTATTATGGGAAGATTCCGTTGGAAAAATGATCAGCCTTGGGGTTGATACATTTATCGAAATTGGACCTGGTAAGGTTCTTACAGGCCTAATTAAAAAAATTGATAAGACAGTCAAAACGTATTCTGTATCGGATGAGGCGAGCGCTCAAGCAGTATTGGACGCCTTAAAGGAGGAAAAACTATGATTTTAGCAGGGAAATTTGCTCTTGTTACAGGAGCATCCCGAGGAATCGGCAGAGAAATTGCGCTAGAATTGGCGAGACAAGGTGCGAACGTTGCCGTCAATTATGCTGGCAGTGAAGCAAAAGCAAATGAAGTTGTCGATGAAATTAAGGCCCTTGGCAGAGATGCCTTTACTGTGAAATGTAATGTAGCCAATTCCGAAGAAGTGACTGAAATGGTTAAAACCACAGTAGACCGCTTTGGAAGACTAGACATCCTCGTTAATAATGCAGGAATTACGAGAGATAATCTTTTAATGAGAATGAAAGAAGAGGAATGGGATGATGTCATCAATACCAACCTAAAGGGTGTGTTCCTCTCTACAAAAGCCGTGACCAGACAAATGATGAAGCAGCGTGTAGGCAGGATCATTAATATTGCTTCTGTTGTCGGGGTAAGCGGCAATCCAGGTCAAGCCAACTATGTGGCGGCAAAGGCTGGTGTGATTGGCTTAACGAAAACAACTGCCAAAGAACTGGCATCCCGTAATATTACCGTAAACGCTATTGCGCCTGGGTTTATTACCACTGATATGACAGATCAATTATCGGAAGAAGTAAAGGCAGAAATGTTAAAGCAAATCCCTCTAGCACGTTTAGGAGAACCGAAGGATATCGCTAAAATTACCGCCTTTATCGCATCTGATGATTCCGCTTATATTACTGGGCAAACTTTCCATGTTAATGGCGGAATGGTAATGTAAACAAAAAAAGCCAGAGCTCCTTGACAGGGGCGCTTGTGCTGGACATTTCTTAGAGTAAAAAATTTCTTATAAAAGATTATGTATTATTTTAATGAAATACTCTATAATAGCTTGAGGGGAGGTGAACAAGCATGGCAGAGGTATTAGAACGTGTTACAAAAATCATCGTTGACCGCTTAGGCGTTGATGAATCTCAAGTTAAGCTTGAAGCTTCATTTAAAGATGATCTTGGCGCTGATTCCCTTGACGTAGTTGAACTAGTAATGGAATTAGAAGATGAGTTCGATATGGAAATTTCTGACGATGATGCTGAAAAAATCAGTACAGTTGGTGATGCTGTTAATTACATAAATAGCAGTAAATAATCCCGTTAGATTTATTCGAAAGCTCCGTTTTCAAACGGAGCTTTATTATGTCTAGCGACGGCGCCCATAGGCATGGCGCCTTTGCTTTTCTTAATGTATGATAGAACTTGGCAATACTATCTGCCAAGTTTCTTTGCGTTTTCATAAAAACTTTTTTAAACTCATAGTAAGTAGTTTGTAAATTTGATGCAAGGTGGAGAAATTCATGCGCAAGAATGGTAAAGAAAATGAAGTCAATCGCGCAAAAGAAAATCAATTTAAGGATTTTCAAACTTCAATCGGTGTGACGATTGAAAACGAAAAATTATTAAAACAAGCATTTACTCATTCATCCTATGTGAATGAGCATCGCAGAAAGCCATTCGAAGATAATGAAAGGCTTGAATTTTTAGGAGACGCTGTTCTCGAATTAACGGTTTCACAATTCCTATTTAAAAAATACCCTACGATGACAGAAGGAGAATTAACGAAACTGCGTGCTGCCATCGTGTGTGAACCTTCACTGGTAGCCTTTGCAAATGACCTGGATTTTGGTAAATACATTTTGCTTGGCAAAGGGGAAGAGATGACTGGCGGCAGGGAACGCCCAGCGCTGCTTGCAGACGTGTTTGAAGCCTTCATTGGTGCGTTATATTTGGATCAGGGAATTGAAAAAGTTGTTGAATTTCTAGAGAGAGTGGTCTTTCCTAAAATAAATGCCGGTGCTTTTTCTCATGTGATGGATTTTAAAAGTCAATTGCAGGAACTTGTTCAGCGCGATGGAGCTGGTATGATTGAATATCGTGTTCTTCAGGAAAAAGGGCCTGCCCATAATAAGGAATTTGTTTCGAGAGTATCACTTAATGGAGCAGAACTGGGTGTGGGTTCAGGAAAATCCAAGAAGGAAGCGGAACAGCATGCGGCTGAAATGGCCCTTAAGGTATTAAAAACAAAAACAACCTAGAAATGACATGTTGGCAGGAGTAATCCCCGTGCAGCATAGGGAGGATAAAGAAATGTTTTTAAAACGGTTGGACATTATTGGCTTTAAATCTTTTGCTGAACGCATTGAAGTTGATTTTGTTCCTGGAGTAACGGCTGTAGTGGGTCCCAATGGCAGCGGCAAGAGTAATATTACCGATGCCATTCGCTGGGTATTAGGGGAACAATCAGCAAAGTCATTAAGAGGCAGCAAGATGGAAGATATTATTTTTGCCGGAAGCGATTCTAGAAAGGCCCTTAATTTTGCTGAAGTCACCTTGACATTAGACAATACCGATCAAGGATTAGGGATTGATTTTAATGAAGTTAGTGTGACTAGAAGAGTTTCCCGCTCGGGTGATAGTGACTTTTTCATAAATAAACAGTCATGCCGTCTTAAGGATATTATTGATTTATTTATGGATTCAGGTCTTGGCCGGGAAGCCTTTTCGATCATCAGCCAAGGAAAAGTAGAAGAAATTTTAAATAGCAAGGCAGAGGACCGCCGCACCATTTTTGAAGAGGCTGCGGGAGTCTTAAAATATAAAAACCGTAAGAAAAAGGCAGAAGTGAAACTGTTTGAAACACAGGATAATTTAAATCGTGTCCATGACATCCTCCATGAACTGGAAGGACAGGTGGAGCCGTTAAAAATTCAAGCTTCCATGGCAAGAGATTTTCTAGAGAAAAAAGAAGAGCTTGAAACGATTGAGGTGGCATTAACGGTTTTTGAAATTGAAGACCTTCACCAAAAATGGGAACAACTTTCCAAACAATTAGAGGAGCACCAACAAGAAGAACTTAAGCTTTCATCAGAATTACAGGTCAAGGAAGCAGCGATTGTTGAAATAAGGGACAAAATCGCTGCCATGGATGAGTCCATTACAGATTTACAGAATGTACTCTTACATGCCAGTGAAGAGCTTGAAAAGCTTGAGGGCAGGAAAGAGGTACTCAAAGAACGGAAAAAGAACGCATCGCAAAATAAAGACCAGTTAAGAAGTAATATTACAGAACTAACCGATCGCATTAATCAGTTAAAGAAAAATCGGGATATACAGGCTGAAGCAGTAAAGGATCTAACCATCCAGGTTAAAAAACTGCAATCCGAATTAAAAGAGCGCCAAGAGAAGCTGCCTCTCTATTCGGAGAATACCGAAGAAAAAATTGAAGCCTTAAAAAGTGAATACATTGATTTATTGAACGATCAAGCCGGTGCAAAAAATGAACTAAAATATATCGACCAGCAATTGGAGCAGCAGGCGCGTAGAGGAACACGTCTTGATGCTGAAAATGAAAAATATCTTGAAGAGCGTCAGACCGCGCAAACCAACAAGATGGAAGTTCAAGCTGCCTTAGAAGAGATACAAAAGAAACTAGCTAGTCAATTGGTATCATATCGTGAGGGACAGCGTGAGCTTGAAACCGTTAAAAATAATTACGAGAAACAAGAAAAAACGTTATATCAAGCCTATCAGCTCCTTCAGCAGGCAAAGTCTCGAAAAGAAATGCTTGAAGAGATGGAAGAGGACTTTGCGGGCTTTTTTCAAGGTGTAAAAGAGGTATTAAAGGCTCGTGACCAAAAGTTAAAGGGAATTGAAGGTGCAGTTGCTGAACTTGTAACCGTTCCAAAGAATTATGAAACGGCTTTAGAGACAGCCCTTGGCGGTGCCCTTCAGCATATTGTTGTGGATAACGAGCAGAATGCCAGAACGGCTATTCAATATTTGAAGCAGAATTCATTTGGACGGGCTACATTTTTACCGTTGAGTGTGATTAAAGGGCGGTCGTTATCAGCAGCCCAGCTTTCTTCCATTCAAAACCACCCTTCGTTGATTGGACCGGCTGTCAGTCTCGTAACATTTGATTCAAAGTATGCAGAGGTTATGAATAACCTGCTCGGGAATGTGGTCATAACGAAGGACTTAAAAGGCGCAAATGAATTAGCCAAAATCCTTCAATACCGCGCAAGAATGGTAACGTTGGACGGCGATATCGTTAACCCTGGCGGATCGATGACTGGAGGAGCGCTTAAGCAAAAAACGACTTCCCTGTTATCGAGAAAAGGGGAGCTTGAAAACTTAAAAGAAAAGCTCACCATGATGGAAGAAAAAACTGCAGGCTTGGAGTCGGCTGTTAAAAAGCTAAAAGCAGTGGTGCAACAGGCTGAAAGTCAAGTAGAGGAGATCCGCCAAGATGGGGAGTCCTTAAGAGTAACGGAGCAATCTGTAAAGGGAGAGCTTCGTGAGGCAGAAATGCAGGAGAAGAACCTGAATGATCGATTAGCCCTTTACGACCTTGAAAAAGGGCAATTGATGGAAGAAAGCGAGTCACTGTTAAAAAGAAAAAATGAATTAGCGGGCGCTTTCGAGTCCTATAAGGTAACAATTGCCGAACTAGAGGCCCAAATTGCAAAACTAACAGAACAAAAGACGAGTGATTTGAGCTCAAAAGAAACGTTGACGAACGAAATTAATGAATTGAAGGTTGAATTTGCTTCAAAGAATGAACAGTTTACTCATGCAAAAGAACGCTTAACGATGCTCAATGCTGATTTATACGAGAGTGAGCAAAAGCTTGTCATTTTTACAGAAGACCTTAACCTGTTAACATCGGAAATGACGAATAGCTCCTCAGGTGAAGAACAATTAGAAGCAGCTGCCAAAAGTAAGCAACAGGATAAAGAAGCCACATTACAGTTAATCACCGAACGAAGACAAGAACGGTTATCCATGCAGGACTCCCTCGAAGATACAGAACTAGATGCCAAAGAGTTAAAGAGACTTCACAAAGGGATGATCGTGGTTCTAAAGGATGAAGAAGTGAAGATTAACCGCTTAGATGTGGAACTTGAAAATCGGCTTGCACAGTTAAGAGAGGAATACCTCTTATCCTTTGAGGGTGCGAAGGAACAATATCCATTAACCATTCCGGTAGAAGAAGCAAGGAAAAGGGTCAAATTGATCAAGCTGGCCATTGAAGAGCTTGGCAATGTTAACTTAGGCGCCATTGAAGAATATGAACGCGTGTCTGAACGTTATGAGTTCTTAAATGAACAAAAGACAGACCTGCAGGAAGCTAAAGATACCCTTTATAAGGTGATTGGGGAAATGGATACAGAAATGAAGAGACGTTTCGAACATACCTTTGAGGGGATTCGCGAACATTTCGAACCGACATTTCGGACTTTATTTGGCGGTGGAAGGGCTGACTTAGTTTTAACCATGCCGGATGATTTATTAAATACCGGTGTAGAAATTGTTGCGCAGCCGCCAGGTAAGAAACTTCAGAACCTTGGGCTTTTATCCGGAGGAGAGCGTGCTCTTACGGCAATTGCCTTGTTATTTTCGATTCTAAAAGTACGTCCCGTTCCATTCTGTATCCTTGATGAAGTGGAAGCAGCCCTGGATGAAGCCAATGTTCACCGCTTCAGCCAATATTTAAAAAAGTATAGTCAAGAAACACAATTTATTGTCATTACGCACCGAAAAGGTACGATGGAAGAGGCCGATGTTCTTTACGGAGTAACGATGCAGGAATCGGGTGTTTCAAAACTAGTATCTGTCCGCTTGGAGGATACAAAAGAATTAGTTGAATCTTAATGTGGAGGAAGTGAAGAGATGAGTTTTTTTAAAAAATTAAAAGAAAAAATTTCAAAATCTACAGATTCGGTGACGGAAAAGTTTAAGGACGGGTTAAGCAAAACACGAGATAATTTTTCCGGAAAAGTAAATGATTTAGTCGCGAGGTACCGTAAAGTCGATGAAGACTTTTTTGAAGAATTAGAGGAAATCCTGATTCAGGCGGATGTCGGTTTTGATACCGTCATGCAGTTAATCGATGAGCTTAAAATGGAAGTGAAAAAGCGTAACATTCAAGAACCGCAAGAGGTGCAAAGTGTCATCTCTGAGAAGCTGGTTGACATATATAATGCGGGTGAAGAACAATCTTCAAAAATAAATATTCAAGAGGATGGTTTAACCGTCATTTTATTTGTTGGGGTTAATGGAGTTGGAAAAACAACTACGATTGGAAAGCTAGGTCATAAGTTCAAGAGTGAAGGGAAGAAAGTGTTGATGGCAGCAGGTGATACCTTCCGTGCGGGGGCCATTGAACAGCTAGAAGTATGGGGCGAAAGAGTTGGAGTAGAAGTCATTAAGCAGGCAGAAGGATCTGACCCGGCCGCTGTGATGTATGATGCCATTCAAGCAGCTAAATCACGCCGTGCCGACATTTTATTGTGTGATACAGCAGGCCGTCTGCAAAACAAAGTGAATTTAATGAAAGAATTAGAAAAAGTGAAACGGGTCATTGAACGTGAGATACCTGGCGCCCCGCATGAAGTGATTCTAGTACTGGATGCAACAACCGGTCAAAATGCACTCATCCAGGCAAAGACGTTTAAAGAAGTAACAAATGTTAGTGGAATTGTTCTATCTAAACTAGATGGTACGGCGAAGGGCGGGATTGTTTTAGCCATTCGCAATGAATTAAAAATCCCTGTCAAATTTGTCGGGCTCGGCGAAAAAATGGATGATCTGCAAGAATTTGATGCTGAAAAATATGTATATGGACTATTTGCTGATCAAGTCGAAAAAACAGAATAGGTTGTAAAGGTATTATCTTGACAGATAGGACAGGAGCCTGTAAACTACTTTTGTAAAGGCTTTTCACTTAACAATAGTATCGGGGGGATGACTGGCATGATGCTTGAAAAGACGACGCGAATGAATTATCTATATGATTTCTACTATTCGCTGTTAACTCCAAAGCAACAAAGCTATATGTCTCTCTATTATTTAGATGATTACTCTCTAGGAGAAATTGCTGAAGAGTATGACGTAAGCAGACAAGCTGTTTATGATAATATAAAACGGACTGAAGCAATGCTCGAGGAGTATGAGGAAAAGCTGTTATTATTTCAGAAATTTCAAGAGCGTACAAGATTGATCAGGGACATGAAAGAATTGCTTAATGAGGAGAACCCATCAAAAGCAACATTATTAAAAATGGCTACTGAGCTTGAGAAATTAGATTAGGAGGCGGCATAAATGGCATTTGAAGGATTAGCCGACCGACTGCAAAATACGATCCAAAAAATCCGCGGAAAAGGAAAGGTCTCGGAAGCGGACGTCAAAGAAATGATGCGTGAAGTTCGTCTTGCTCTACTAGAAGCAGACGTTAACTTCAAGGTTGTCAAAGATTTCGTAAAAAAAGTCAGTGAGCGGGCTGTAGGACAAGAGGTCCTCAAAAGTTTAACTCCAGGGCAGCAAATTATAAAAATCGTTAACGAAGAACTAACGGCGTTAATGGGGGGCGAGCAAAGTAAAATTGCTGTATCTAATCGCCCGCCAACGGTTATTATGATGGTTGGACTGCAAGGTGCCGGTAAAACAACGACAACAGGAAAGCTATCGCTGTTACTTCGTAAAAAGTATAACCGGAAACCATTGCTGGTTGCGGCTGATATTTATCGTCCTGCAGCAATTAAGCAGCTCCAAACCTTGGGCAAACAATTGGATATGCCAGTATTCTCGCTTGGTGACCAAGTGAGCCCTGTCGAAATTGCTAAGCAAGCAATTGCCAAAGCAAAGGAAGATCATCATGATTATGTGTTGATTGATACAGCTGGACGTCTCCATGTGGACGAAGCTTTAATGGACGAGTTAAAGGACATTAAAGAACTAACGAAACCAGACGAAATTTTCCTTGTTGTTGATGCAATGACTGGACAGGATGCTGTCAATGTCGCTCAAAGCTTTAACGAACAGCTTGGCTTAACAGGTGTAGTTCTAACGAAGCTTGATGGCGATACCCGTGGCGGAGCAGCCCTATCTATTCGGGCAGTAACCCAGACACCGATTAAATTTGTCGGTCTTGGCGAAAAAATGGATGCACTTGAGCCATTTTACCCTGAACGAATGGCATCGAGAATCTTAGGCATGGGTGATGTGCTGACACTGATTGAAAAGGCACAAGCCAATGTTGATGAAGAGAAAGCCAAAGAGTTAGAACAGAAAATGCGGACGGCTTCGTTTACGCTCGAAGACTTCTTAGATCAACTTGGCCAAGTTCGAAACTTAGGTCCACTCG
The DNA here is from genome assembly GCF_021560175.1 of Neobacillus drentensis. Classification (GTDB taxonomy): domain Bacteria; phylum Bacillota; class Bacilli; order Bacillales; family Cytobacillaceae; genus Neobacillus; species Neobacillus drentensis_A. The sequence continues at coordinate 1,831,002 of NZ_CP091110.1, forward strand.
ATGAATTGTTGAAGATGATGCCTGGGGCTAATAAAATCAAAGGTTTGAATAATATTCAAATCGATGAAAAGCAAATTGCCCATGTGGAAGCGATTATCCAATCGATGACAAAAGCCGAGAAAAATAATCCGGAAATTCTAAATGCTAACCGCAAGCGGAGAATTGCCAAAGGAAGCGGACGTCCAGTAACGGAAATTAACCGCTTATTAAAGCAGTTCGAGGACATGAAGAAAATGATGAAACAAATGTCCGGAATGCAGATGAAAGGCAAGAAAAAGGGCGGATTTAAATTTCCTTTTAAGTTTTAAACTATGTTGATTGGAGCGTAAGGCGCTCGACTCCTGCGGGAGTACGGGGCAGGGGGAGACCCCACAGGCGCAAAGCGCCGAGGAGGCTCCCCGGCACGCCCGCGGAAAGCGAGCGACTGGAGCGGAAATCAATAAACTAAGTTTTAGAACTGAAAAAGTTGGTAATAATGGTTGTAAAGAAAAAACACTTTACAAACTATAAAAGAATTGATATTATACTATCTTGTGTGAAACTATTCGGAGGTGCTTATTTAAAATGGCAGTAAAAATTCGTTTAAAGCGTATGGGAGCTAAAAAAACTCCTTTCTATCGTATTGTAGTAGCAGATTCTCGTTCACCACGTGACGGACGTTACATTGAAATCGTTGGAACTTACAATCCAGTTGCAGAACCAGCTAAAGTTGACATCAACGAAGAATTAGCTCTTAAATGGTTAAAAGACGGTGCGAAGCCATCTGATACAGTTCGTAACCTTTTCTCAAACCAAGGCATCATGGAAAAATTCCATAATGCAAAATTAAACAAGTAATTGTTAAAACGATTATGAAACAATTAATCGAAACAATTGTTAAGCCTCTTGTTGATTTTCCTGAAGATGTTCATGTGGATGTCTTGGAAGATGACTCGCGTATTACTTATCAACTATCCGTTAATAAAACGGATATGGGGAAAGTAATTGGGAAACAGGGGCGCGTTGCAAAGGCCATTAGAACTGTTGTTTATGCAGCAGGATCATCACAACAAAAGAAAATTTTTCTAGAAATTGGTGAATAGCTTTTTGCATCTAGATAAAAGGGAGGGATTGTTTCCTCCCTTTTTTGCTACTCGAAAAGTGGAAGCGCCTAGACGCTGAAGCTAGACAATTCTCATAGTTCCTATTAAGAACACAGGGAGGCGGATCTATGTGCAGCTGATTCAAACTGTTGTGGTGAAGCAAGTGTTAACGGAGAAAAGTAAGGAAGACCTTTACGAAAAGTTCCATGGGAAAATGCTGCAGTTGAAAAAGGAATGTGATCAGCTTTTATTCGAGCTAAAGCGATTGGAAAAAACTAAAAGCTTTTCACCGGAGGCACTAAAGAAAAAATTTGAAACAGAAATTCAAACGCGTAAAGAAAAAATCAAGCTTCTTGAGTTTCAAATCGAACAATTACATAACCTACCATTAGGAAGTGAAATACAGGAAAGAGAAGTTCAGGCCCTCGTGGAAGTAAATGTTGGTGATAGATGGAATGAGAGCATCGAGCAATCAACAATCATTATCGAGGACGGAATTATTAAGGAAATTAAATAGAAGGTGACGTAATATGGAAAAATGGTTTAATGTTGGTAAAATCGTCAATACACAAGGGATTAAAGGCGAAGTGAGGGTAATATCTAAAACGGATTTCCCTGAAAAGCGCTACAAAGCCGGTAATGTTCTCTATCTATTTATGCCAAACTCGAAAACACCGATTGAACTAACGGTGAAAAGCCACCGAACACATAAGAATTTCGAGTTACTAACTTTTGAAGGATACAATAATATTAATGAGGTAGAGAAATTTCGAGATGGGATTTTAAAGGTACCTGAAACACAACTCGGGGAATTAGAAGAAGACGAATTCTACTATCATGAAATTATCGGCTGCCTTGTGGCAACTACCAAGGGAGAGGAAATCGGAAAAGTGACCGAAATCCTTTCACCAGGAGCAAATGACGTTTGGGTGGTTAAAGGCAAAGGTGGCAAAGATGTCCTTATCCCGTATATTCATGATGTCGTAAAAAAAGTAGATGTAAAAGAACAAGTCATCATTATCGAACCAATGGAAGGGTTACTTTCATGATGCAAATCGATATTCTGACATTGTTTCCAGAGATGTTTTCTGGGGTCTTTGGTCATTCTATTTTACAAAAAGCGGCTGAGAAATCTGCTGTTCAGTACAATGTTGTAAATTTCCGTGATTTTGCGGATAACAAACACTCCACTGTCGATGATTATCCATATGGCGGCGGTGCCGGCATGGTACTCAAACCGCAGCCGATTTTTGACGCTGTTGCTTCTCTTCGAGAACAAGCAAAAAGTAATAATCCAAGGGTCATCCTGCTTTGCCCGCAAGGAGAGCGTTATGACCAGCGGAAAGCGGAGGAATTGGCTAAAGAAGAGCACTTAATTTTCATTTGCGGTCATTATGAGGGTTATGATGAACGGATCAGAGAACATGTCGTAACGGACGAAATATCGATTGGCGATTATGTCCTGACAGGTGGAGAACTGGGCGCGATGGTGGTCGTCGATAGTGTGGTCCGCTTGCTGCCAGAAGTACTAGGAAACGCGGAATCACATCAGAAGGATTCTTTTAGTACTGGTTTACTTGAACATCCTCACTATACAAGGCCGGCAGATTTTCGAGGGTTAAAGGTTCCAGATGTTCTTATGTCAGGTAATCATAAATTAATCGAAGAATGGCGCAATAAAGAGGCATTACGTCGAACACTAGTAAGAAGACCTGATTTATTAGATAAGATCGAACTAACAAACGAACAAGAAAAATGGCTAAAAGAAGTAAAAAAAGATTACGAGTAATATTGCAGGCTCATTATAATTATGTTATGATACTTCTTGTGACTTGCGAGCTGATCTTTTTCAGAGTGTAGTCTTATAACGATGTTCCGCTGCATGCAACAAGGAAAAAGGATATGCATGAGCATCTGTTGGAAGGAGTTGAAAAAACGATGCATAAATTAATCGAAGAAATCACAAAAGAACAACTTCGTTCTGATCTTCCTGCGTTCCGTCCTGGTGACACTGTACGTGTACACGTTAAAGTTATCGAGGGTACTCGTGAGCGTATTCAGTTATTCGAAGGTGTAGTGATTAAGCGTCGTGGTGGTGGAATTAGCGAAACTTTTACAGTACGTAAAGTTTCTTACGGAGTAGGCGTTGAACGTACTTTCCCAGTACACACACCAAAAATTGCGAAGCTTGAAGTAATTCGCCGCGGTAAAGTTCGCCGTGCTAAGCTTTACTACTTGCGTAACCTTCGCGGTAAAAAAGCTAGAATTAAAGAGATTCGATAATACGAAAAGAAAAGGGCTTGCTTCGAGCAGGCTCTTTTTTTATACATAATCTTTAAATTCATGGTAAATGATATGTATCGAATTGTTTCACTACAGACCGTTTTTTATAATAAATTATTAAAGTTTGGTTAAAAAAATCATCCCATCGTGATAAATAGGTTTAACTTATGTAAAATAGGCTTGTTAAGACATTTTTTAATAGTGATTGGTGGGGACTTGAATGACAAAAAAGAAAAATGAATTGTGGGAATGGACGAAAGCGTTATTGATTGCGGTGGCACTTGCTGCAGTCATTCGATATTTTCTTTTTGCTCCAATCGTAGTGGACGGACTTTCCATGATGCCGACATTAAAAGACCAAGATAGGATGATTGTTAATAAATTCAGCTACGAAATCGGAGCGCCTAAGCGATTCGATATTATCGTTTTTCATGCACCGGAAGGAAAGGACTACATAAAACGTGTTATTGGTCTTCCAGGTGATACACTTGAGTATAAGGATGATATCCTCTATATAAATGGAAAAGCGTATAAAGAGCCATATTTAGATGAATATAAGAAACAAGTAGAAGATGGTCCGCTAACGGGCTCATTCACCCTTGAAGAAAAAATTGGCCGTAAGACAGTGCCAAAAGGTGAATTGTTTGTAATGGGGGATAATCGCCGCTTCAGTAAGGATTCAAGGCATATTGGAACGGTTCCGTTGAGTAAAGTCATCGGGAAAACCAGTGTCGTATACTGGCCTTTAAAGGATGCCCACATTGTAACCGTTAAGGGGCAATAGTTTAAGCTTTAAAAAGGAGGTGGCGCTTTGACGATCCAATGGTTTCCGGGCCATATGGCCAAGGCTCGCAGAGAGGTCACGGAAAAATTAAAGCTGGTTGATATTATTTTTGAATTGGTGGATGCAAGAATTCCCTATTCTTCAAGGAATCCAATGATAGATGAAATTATCCAGCATAAACCAAGACTAGTCTTATTAAATAAGGCGGATATGGCTGATAAAGAAGTTACCAGACAGTGGATTGCGTACTTTGCTGATAAGGGAATTAAAGCTTTGGCAATTAATTCACAAGCAGGCGAAGGAATGAAAAATATTGTCCAGGCCTCTAACGAAATTTTAAAAGAGAAATTTGATCGATTAAAGGCAAGAGGTGTAAAACCACGTGCGATTCGCGCGATGATTGTCGGTATTCCAAATGCAGGTAAATCTACGCTAATCAACCGTCTCGCCAAGAAAAACATTGCAAAAACGGGAAACACTCCGGGTGTAACGAAGGCGCAGCAGTGGATAAAAGTAGGAAAAGAACTGGAGCTGCTCGATACACCAGGAATCTTATGGCCTAAATTTGAGGATCAGGAAGTCGGCATGAAGCTGGCGATCACAGGGGCAATTAAGGATACTTTATTAAATCTGCAGGATCTGACGGTTTACTCGCTGCGATTTTTAGAAAAGACCTATCCAGAACGGTTAAAAGAACGCTACAAGCTCACAGAAATACCTGAGGACGTAGTAGCATTATTTGATCATATTGGCACGCTTAGAGGCTGTTTAATGGGCGGAGGCATGGTCGACTACGATAAAGTAGCTGAATTAGTAATCAGAGAAGTTCGATCAGAGAAATTTGGGCCACTCACTTTCGAAAGCCCAAAAGATATTCCAGAACCCGTGGAAAACAAAAAATAAGCTCTCCCTTGGGAGGGCTTGATTTTTTTAATTTATGGCTGTGTTGATTTTTAGCATGTTGATTGGAGCGGAAGGCGGCGAAGACTCCTCGAAAATGCTATCACATTTCCTTCGTGCGTGGGCGGATTCGAGGATGCAAATTCAAAGTCCTGCGGGAGTACGGGGCAGGGGAGACCCCGCAGGCGCAGGTGCGCCGGGGAGGCTCCCCGGCACGCCCGCGGAAAGCGAAGCCGCCTGCAGTGGAAATCACGATTCATGATTAACGCAGCCTAATTTATAGACAAGGTGACTACATATGAAGAAACTTTCAATTGCGCAAATAGAAGAAAAGCTAGCTGCTATTTTAGTAGAAACCGATTCCTTTATTGTTGAGCTCAAAAACGATGAGCGAAAAGGTGTCCAACAATGCTTGGCCAAATGGAAAAAACAACGGGAGCAAGAAAAACGCCTGCGAGAAAAGTTCTTTGAAATGAATCATTATGAACGAAAGATACGGTCACAAGGCTTTCATCTCATTGCAGGGGTGGATGAGGTGGGCAGGGGACCGCTCGCAGGCCCAGTCGTGACAGCCGCTGTTATTTTACCTGAAGACTTTTTCTTAGCTGGAATTGATGATTCGAAGAAACTGACTGAAAAAAAGCGTCAGGAATTCGCTGCCATTATTAAAAAAGAGGCAATCGCGTACAGCGTTGCGATGATTCATGCCGAAGAAATTGATGAGATTAATATTTATGAAGCCACTAAGAAGGCTATGTATGCAGCAATTGTCTCCCTTGAGCCAAAACCTGATTTTTTACTGATTGATGCAATGAAGCTTGAAACCCCGTATCCAACAGAATCCATTATTAAAGGCGATGCCAAAAGCATCTCGATAGCGGCGGCTTCCATTGTTGCAAAGGTAGCAAGGGATACGTTAATGAAGGAACTGTCGTTAAGCTATCCTGTCTATGGGTTTCAACAAAACATGGGGTATGGGACAAAGGAGCATCTACAAGCGATCCAACAGTACGGCATCACTCCGTACCATCGAAAAAGTTTTGCACCAGTAAAGGACTATATCAACATAATAATTTAAACGAATAACAGGTTACGGCCTGTTTTTTTTATTATCGTGAAAAAAACGAAAAGTAGGGAAAATCCTATGAAATCGGTTTCTTTGACGCGCACTTTTCTGAATATTATAAAGATAATATAATTTTAGTACGAAAAGGTAGACAAGGTTTGTATCATTATATAAAATGAAAACGGAGTCAATTTTTTGAAGAGTTTGATAGGAGGATGGGAAATGAATATCCATGAGTATCAAGGAAAAGAGATCCTCAAGCAATTCGGGGTATCTGTTCCAAACGGAAAAGTGGCATTCACGGTTGAAGAAGCAGTAGAAGCTGCTAAAGAACTAGGCACACAGGTATGTGTAGTTAAAGCGCAAATCCATGCGGGTGGACGGGGAAAAGCCGGTGGAGTAAAAGTTGCGAAAAACCTTGATGAGGTTCGTACATATGCAAATGAAATCCTCGGAAAAACTCTAGTTACACACCAAACTGGTCCTGAGGGTAAAGAAGTAAAACGCCTCCTAATTGAAGAGGGCTGCGACATTAAAAAAGAATACTATGTTGGTTTAGTACTAGACCGTTCCACTTCACGTGTCGTTTTAATGGCATCTGAAGAAGGCGGTACTGAGATTGAAGAAGTAGCAGCAAACACACCGGAGAAAATTTTTAAAGAGGAAATCGACCCAGCAATTGGCCTACAGCCATTCCAGGCACGTCGAATTGCCTTTAATATTAATATTCCAACCGAGTTAGTCAACCAAGCAGTTAAGTTCATGATGGGCTTATATAATGCCTATATTGAAAAAGATTGCTCAATTGCCGAAATTAACCCGTTAGTAGTAACAGGTGACGGCAAGGTTATGGCATTAGATGCTAAATTAAACTTTGATTCGAATGCTCTATATCGCCAAAAAGATGTCATGGCCTATCGTGACCTTGAAGAAGAAGATGCAAAGGAAATCGAAGCATCTAAATACGATTTAAGCTATGTTGCCTTAGATGGAAATATCGGCTGTATGGTTAACGGTGCAGGACTAGCAATGTCCACAATGGATATTATTAAACATTACGGCGGCGATCCGGCCAACTTCCTGGATGTTGGGGGCGGCGCAACTGCTGAGAAAGTTACAGAAGCATTCAAAATTATCCTTTCAGATCCAAATGTAAAAGGTATTTTTGTAAATATCTTTGGTGGAATCATGAAGTGTGACGTCATTGCTGAGGGTGTTGTAGAAGCAGCTAAGCAGGTTGGACTATCTGTTCCGCTTGTTGTTCGTTTAGAAGGAACCAATGTTGACCTAGGTAAGAAGATTCTTGCTGAGTCAAGCGTTGAAATTATTGCTGCTGAATCCATGGCTGACGGTGCACAAAAAATCGTTTCATTAGTCAAATAGGATCTAAAGAAAGGGGAATTCACGTGAGCGTTTTTATTAATAAAGATACAAAGGTTATTGTTCAAGGTATTACAGGCGGAACGGCCCGTTTCCATACAAAGCAAATGCTTGAATACGGTACGAAAATTGTCGGCGGTACATCACCAGGTAAGGCCGGTCAAGAAGTCGAAGGAGTACCTGTTTTTAACACGGTAAGAGATGCGGTTGACGCGACAGGTGCTAACGCTTCTGTTATCTATGTTCCAGCTCCATTTGCAGCTGACTCTATTATTGAAGCAGTTGATGCTGAACTAGATCTTGTTATTTGTATTACCGAGCATATTCCAGTATTAGACATGGTAAAAGTTAAACGTTACATGGAGGGCAAAAAGACTCGTCTAGTTGGCCCAAACTGCCCAGGTGTGATTACAGCTGATGAATGTAAAATTGGGATTATGCCTGGATATATTCATACAAAAGGCCATGTCGGTGTCGTTTCCCGTTCTGGTACATTAACATATGAGGCTGTTCATCAATTAACGCAAGCTGGTTTAGGACAAACGACAGCAGTCGGAATCGGCGGAGACCCAGTAAATGGTACCAACTTCATTGATGTTTTAAAAGCATTTAATGAAGATCCAGAAACCTATGCCGTTATCATGATTGGTGAAATTGGCGGTACGGCAGAAGAAGAAGCTGCTGAATGGGTAAAAGCGAACATGACTAAGCCTGTTGTTGGCTTCATTGGCGGTCGTACAGCACCTCCAGGAAAAAGAATGGGCCATGCAGGTGCGATCATTTCAGGTGGGAAAGGTACAGCTGATGAAAAGATTCGTATCATGAACGAATGCGGTATTAAAGTTGCTGATACCCCTTCTGTTATGGGTGAAACTTTAATTGAAGTATTAAAAGAACAAGGTCTATACGAAAAGTGTAAGACTCATTAAGATGTTAAATGATAGTCCCTCAGATTTTGAGGGACTATTTATGATAAATTAATAAAATGGAGGTTTTTAATTATGGATGAGTTTAAAGAAAAATTTATTCATTTACTGCATTACCCCAATATCTCCTGGAAAACCGTCTTTCAAATGTTGAAAAAAGATCCATCACTCCAGTCAGTTTACCGAGCACCCATTTCAACCATTCCTTCTAACCCAATCTACCCAGCGGTTTCCCACGACTCCTCGTTAACTTCAGTTACTTCCTTTTCTTCTGAAAGTATTCACGAACAAATCCGTCAATACAAAACCAATGACATTAGTGTCATTACGATTTTTGATAAAGAGTATCCTCGTGTCTTAAAAGAAATCTATCAACCACCATGGGCCTTATACGCAAAGGGTGACATTGCCCTATTAGATAAAGAACCGAAACTTGCGGTTGTTGGGTCCCGTCAGGCCACACCATACGGTAAAAAGGCAATCCGGCACATTTTTCCTGACTTGATTCAACAGGATATTCTGATTGTCAGCGGACTGGCAACCGGAATAGATGCCCTAGCCCATGAAGAGACCATTAAACTAGACGGAAAGACCATTGGCGTTATTGCCGGAGGGCTATACCATATCTATCCCAAAGAGAATTTGCCTCTCGCTGTTAAAATGATGCAAACACAGCTAGTCCTCTCGGAATACCCCCCTGATACCAAGCCGCTTAGATGGCATTTTCCGGCACGCAATCGAATTATTAGCGGATTATCCACTGGAACGTTTATTATAGAAGCAAAGCGGAAAAGTGGGTCGCTGATTACCGCTAACTATGCCGTTCATGAAGGAAGAGATGTATTTTCATTACCTGGAAGCATTTTTAATCCCTGCTCTGAAGGGGCGAATGAATTGATCCAGCAAGGTGCAAAACTGGTTATCTGTGCAAAGGACATCTTGGAAGAGTTAAAATATCCCTAAACAGTAGAAAAGAAACTTACCAATAAAAAAGCCTTATTAGCAGGTATTTTTAATTAAATGGAGAAATTACCTAAAAAAGGTTGCAAAAATATCTATTATGTTATACATTTTCCAACAGATGTTAAAATACTAATAAATACATCCATTTTTAAAAAAAATGAATAGAATAAAAAATGTTAAATACTATGATAATTACCATATAGTTTAAAAATTTTGGGATAAGGCAGTTTTGTAAAGTATTTTCTCCAGTTAAATGTGTATAAACTGGAATTTAGGAAAACTTCTCAAATAGTAAGCATCTTAGAATCAGGCTTTTGCCGTATTCAAGGCGCTTTTACACTTTCCCTCTTAAGGAGGATATAGAATGGCAGCAGAATTTCTGGTAATTGTTGAGTCGCCTGCAAAAGCGAAAACAATAGAACGCTATTTAGGAAATAAGTATAAAGTAAAAGCTTCGATGGGACATGTCCGCGATTTGCCGCGCAGTCAAATGGGGGTAAATGTTGAAAATAGTTATGAACCAAAATATATTACCATTCGTGGGAAGGGCCCGGTATTAAAGGATTTAAAAACAGCGGCCAAAAAGGCAAAAAAAGTCTATCTCGCAGCTGACCCGGATCGCGAAGGGGAAGCAATTGCCTGGCATCTAGCTCATAGTTTAGACGTAGATGTCCACTCTGATTGCCGCGTCGTTTTTAATGAAATTACCAAGGATGCGATTAAGGAATCTTTCAAGCACCCACGTCCCATTAATATGGATCTTGTCGATGCCCAGCAGGCCCGAAGGATATTAGACAGACTTGTCGGATACAATATCAGCCCGCTATTTTGGAAAAAGGTGAAAAAAGGGTTAAGTGCCGGTCGAGTTCAATCAGTCGCCGTCCGGTTAATTATCGATCGTGAAAAGGAAATCAAAGATTTCAATCCGGAAGAATATTGGACGATCGAAGGAGAGTTCTTAAAGGGCAAGGACCAGTTTAGCGGAGCTTTTCACTCATTAGCAGGACATGAAAAGAATGAACTAAAGTCTGAAGCGGATGTTCAAGCCGTCTTGAAAGAGATGAAGGGGAATAAGTTCAAGGTCAACTCAGTGAGCAAGAAAGAACGCCGCAGAAATCCTGCACCGCCTTTTATTACTTCCTCCCTTCAACAGGAAGCAGCTAGAAAGTTAAACTTTCGTGCCAAGAAAACGATGATGCTCGCTCAACAGCTGTATGAGGGGATTGAGCTTGGCAAGGAAGGTACTGTTGGTCTTATTACCTATATGAGAACGGACTCCACTCGAATTTCAGAAATAGCTCAAGCAGAGGCGGCAGGCTATATCAAAGCAGAATTCGGTGAAGAGTACTTAAAGAATGACCAAAGAAAAGAAAAAAAACAAACGAATGCTCAGGATGCCCATGAAGCGATCCGCCCGACAAGTACCTTACGCGACCCCAGCAGTTTAAAAGAATATCTCTCTCGTGACCAGCTGAGATTATACAAGTTGATTTGGGAGCGGTTCCTTGCCAGTCAAATGGCACAGGCTGTTATGGATACCATGAGCGTTGATCTGCAAAATGGCAATGTCATCTTTCGGGCAACCGGCTCTAAGATTAAGTTCCCGGGTTTTATGAAGGTCTATGTCGAAGGCACGGATGACCAAGTGGATGGCCCGAATAAAATGCTTCCAGACCTAAAAGAAGGCGATGAGGTGTTTAAGAAGGATATTGAGCCAAAACAACATTTCACACAGCCGCCTCCGCGTTATACAGAAGCAAGACTTGTAAAAACCTTAGAAGAACTGGGAATTGGCCGACCATCAACATATGCACCAACATTGGATACGATTCAAAAGCGTGGCTATGTTGCATTGGATAATAAACGTTTTGTACCAACAGAACTCGGCGAAATTGTTCATGAATTAATGGTCGAGTTTTTTCCAGAGATTCTTGATGTAGAATTCACCGCCAAAATGGAGCAGGGCTTAGATAATGTCGAAGAAGGCAAAGTCAAATGGGTACAGGTTATAGATGAATTTTACCGGGATTTCGAGGTCCATCTAGAAAAAGCAGAAAAAGAAATGCAATCCGTCGAAATTAAAGATGAGCCTGCGGGTGAGGATTGCGAAAACTGTGGCAGTCCAATGGTATACAAAATGGGCCGTTACGGAAAATTCATGGCATGCAGTAATTTCCCTGATTGCCGCAATACAAAGGCGATTGTGAAAGAGATCGGTGTAACGTGTCCAACCTGTAAGGAAGGACAGATCATCGAACGGAAAAGTAAGAAAAAAAGATTGTTTTACGGCTGTACGAATTATCCTTCATGTGAATTTATCTCATGGGATAAGCCGCTTCCGAGACCTTGTCCGAAATGTGAAGGCTTGCTAGTTGAAAAGAAGTTAAAAAAGGGCGTTCAAGTGCAGTGTGTTAATTGTGATTACAAGGAAGAGCCGCAAAGCTAAGAGTGGGGAAAACCCACTCTTTTGTTATTTTTGGTACGTGGTTGAGTCCCATTTTTCCTCAAGTTGTCATGAGGTTAGTAGAAGGTTGGATGGGTGAAAATTGTTCTCATGAAGCGGTTATGAGGACAGAAGAAGGTTGGATGGGGTAAAAATTGTCCTCATGAAGTGGTTATGAGGACAGAAAAAGGTTGGTTGGGGTAAAAGTTGTCCTCATGAAGCAATCATGAGGACAACTGAAGGTTGATAGCCGTAATAATTGTCCTCATATAGCCCCATATCAACAAATGTGCACGATCCCCCTATTTTTCATAATCCAACCGATAAAAAAGTGGCCTCCTATTTTGCTTGTTTGTCTCTCTACTCGATTAAAAAAGTGTTTTAAAATTTTTTTACAAAAACAAAAAACTTTTTTGTTCCTCAATCGTATAGTACAATGCAAGATGGACTTATCATGAGGGCAAGGTATATTTATAGTACTTTTTAATCCAAAATGGTTACTAGTATAAATATTGAAGGAAATTGAGGAGGTACTTATTTGAAAGATGTAACGATCAATGTGATTGGCGCTGGTCTGGCTGGAAGTGAAGCAGCTTGGCAGATCGCTAAACGCGGAGTAAAAGTAAGACTGTATGAAATGCGGCCAGTGAAGCAAACGCCTGCGCACCATACCGATAAATTTGCCGAGTTAGTTTGCAGTAATTCACTCAGGGCTAATACTTTAACGAATGCGGTCGGAGTCTTAAAAGAAGAAATGAGAAAACTTGATTCGGTGATTATCGCCGCCGCTGATGCATGTTCGGTCCCAGCTGGAGGGGCATTGGCAGTAGATCGTCATGAGTTTGCCGCAAAAGTAACAGAGTTGGTGAAAAATCATGAGAATGTAACGGTAATCAATGAAGAAGTGACCGAGATTCCTGAAGGTCCAACCGTTATTGCAACAGGCCCGCTTACGAGTGAAGCTCTATCAGGACAATTAAAGGGTTTGACAGGGGAAGACTATCTGTACTTTTATGATGCTGCAGCGCCAATCCTAGAAAAAGACAGCATTAATATGGACAAGGTTTATTTAAAATCACGCTATGATAAAGGGGAAGCCGCTTATCTGAATTGTCCGATGACAGAAGAAGAATTTAATACCTTCTATGAGGCACTTATCTCAGCTGAGACCGCTCCTACAAAAGAATTTGAAATAGAAGTCTTTTTTGAGGGCTGTATGCCAATCGAAGTAATGGCGTCCAGAGGGAAGAAAACGATGCTATTTGGTCCATTAAAGCCTGTTGGACTAGAAGATCCAAAAACTGGAAAGAGACCGTTTGCGGTGGTCCAACTTCGACAAGATGATGCTGCCGGGACGCTTTTCAATATTGTTGGTTTTCAGACACATTTAAAGTGGGGGGCACAAAAGGAAGTCATCCGCCTGATTCCGGGTCTTGAAAATGCTGAAATCGTCCGCTATGGTGTTATGCACCGAAACACGTTTATTAATTCACCTAAAGTTCTAAAGGCTACCTATCAATTCCGAAATCGGGAGGATTTATTTTTCGCCGGTCAAATGACAGGGGTTGAAGGTTATGTTGAATCTGCTGCCAGCGGCTTAATAGCTGGAATTAACGCGGCTCGGCTAGCAATCGGAGAGGAGACAGTTGAGTTTCCTGCCGACACAGCGATTGGCAGCATGGCACGTTATATTACAACTGCTAATCCTGAAAATTTCCAGCCTATGAATGCAAACTTTGGTCTATTTCCGGAACTGCCAGTGAAAATAAAAGGGAAGCAGGAAAGAAATTTACAACATGCCAATCGAGCGTTAGAAACAATTCAGAACTTTGTGAAAGTTTTGTAAAATTTATTGCAAGGGCTATAGAAGTATGTTACGATTTACTAGCCCTTGTCAGTTTAAATAGTATGTTAATTGTGAATGTTTTATTAAACATATTTAAGGAGTGTTTACAAATTGTAAGCAATTCCGCAAAATAACAATTGAACCATTAATAACTTGTTTTCAGTGACTTTCTTTATTCTCATCAATAAGTGGGATTAGGTACCCAGCTCTTACATATCACTCGACTTTAAACCGAAATTACTCCAAAGGGAGGAAAATTTAATGAATCAATTTCATGCGACTACAATATTTGCAATCCACCATAATGGTGAATGCTCTATGTCCGGTGATGGCCAAGTGACTTTTGGCAATGCAGTTGTGATGAAACACACTGCCAGAAAAGTAAGAAAGATATTTAATGGTAAGGTATTGGCGGGATTCGCTGGTTCTGTTGCAGATGCGTTCACTCTTTTTGAGTTATTTGAAGGTAAGTTAGAGGAATATAACGGCAATCTTCAAAGAGCTGCAGTCGAGCTTGCTAAAGAATGGAGAAATGATAAGATGCTTCGCAAATTGGAAGCGATGTTAATTGTCATGAATCGTGAAAGTTTGCTATTAGTTTCCGGAACCGGTGAAGTGATTGAGCCTGACGATGGGATTCTTGCGATCGGCTCAGGGGGAAATTATGCATTGGCCGCTGGCCGCTCATTAAAGAAATATGCAGGCGAACATTTGTCTGCAAAAGAAATTGCAAAAGCTTCTTTAGAAATAGCTGCGGAAATATGTGTATATACCAACCACAACATTATCGTTGAAGAGCTGTAACGAGAAGGAGACGGAAAAAATGGTAAAAACTACGGATTTAACTCCCCGACAAATTGTTGAGAAACTTGATCAATATATTATTGGACAGAAGGATGCTAAGAAAGCCGTTGCTGTTGCATTAAGGAACCGTTTCAGAAGAGGCCTCTTAAATGATAAGCTTCGTGAAGAAATCATTCCAAAAAACATTTTGATGATCGGTCCTACTGGGGTAGGTAAAACGGAAATTGCCAGACGGATGGCTAAACTTGTTGGTGCTCCGTTTATTAAGGTGGAAGCAACTAAATTCACAGAGGTTGGTTATGTTGGGCGTGATGTAGAATCTATGGTGCGCGATCTTGCGGAAACCTCTGTTCGTTTAGTGAAAGAAGAGCGTATGCAAAGTGTGAAGGAACGAGCTGAAGAGAATGCAAACAGCAGGCTTGTTGATTTACTTGTTCCGTCAGCTAAAAAAACTGCGAACTATAAAAATCCGCTTGAAATGTTATTCGGCGGCGGCAATGCTTCATCCGAACCGGACACACAACAAGAAGATTTTTCTGCACAAGAAAAGCGGAAGATTGTCAAAGAAAAGCTTGCTCTCGGACAATTAGAAGATGAAATTGTAACGGTTGAGGTAGAAGAGCAAACGCCTTCGATGTTCGATATGCTGCAAGGTTCAGGAATTGAACAAATGGGTATGAATATGCAAGATGCCCTAAGTAGTTTTATGCCGAAAAAACGGAAGAAGAGAAAACTAACCGTTCGTGAAGCAAGGAATGTGTTAACAAGTGAAGAAGCTGCAAAGCTGATTGATATGGATGAAGTTTCATCCGAGGCAACCTATCGGGCCGAACAAACAGGTATCATTTTTATAGATGAAATCGATAAAATTGCCAGCAAAAATTCTGGCGGTTCATCGGCCGATGTTTCGCGTGAGGGTGTCCAACGGGATATCCTGCCAGTAGTTGAGGGCTCAACAGTTGTTACAAAATACGGCTCCATTAAAACTGATCATATTTTGTTTATAGCAGCGGGTGCTTTTCATATTGCAAAGCCATCGGATTTAATTCCGGAACTTCAAGGACGTTTTCCAATTCGTGTTGAACTCACTAAGTTAACAGTAGAAGATTTCTTTAGAATTTTAATTGAACCTGATAATGCTTTAATTAAACAATATCAGGCATTATTGGAAACAGAAGGTATACAAATTGAATTTTCTGACGA
The DNA here is from genome assembly GCF_021560175.1 of Neobacillus drentensis. Classification (GTDB taxonomy): domain Bacteria; phylum Bacillota; class Bacilli; order Bacillales; family Cytobacillaceae; genus Neobacillus; species Neobacillus drentensis_A. The sequence continues at coordinate 1,846,682 of NZ_CP091110.1, forward strand.
TGCTATTCGTAGAATAGCTGAGGTAGCGTTCGAAGTGAATCAAAATACCGATAATATTGGGGCTAGACGTCTTCATACCATACTGGAAAAGCTGTTAGAGGATTTATCCTTCGAAGCTCCAGACATTACGATGGAGAAAATTACGATCACGCCGCAGTACGTGGATGATAAGCTTGGGGCTATTTCGAAGAATAAAGATTTAAGCCAATTCATTCTTTAGGAATGCTGCTTTTTTTGAATTTTTCAGGAGATGCCATTCTTAAATGATACTCATACACGAAAAATGTTTTACAAAAAAATTTAATAATGGTTGTAGTTACTAGGAGGAAGAAACAGATGGATTTACTTACAAAAACTAGACGTATTAATGTTTTACTACAGAAAGCAGCAGGCAAGCCTGTTAATTTCAAAGAAATGTCGGAAACGCTTAGTGAGACGATTGAAGCAAATGTTTACATCGTAAGCCGCCGCGGTAAGCTTTTGGGCTTTTCAATTTATCAACAAATTGAGAACGAACGAATGAAGAAAATGTTTGAGGATCGTCAATTTCCAGAGGAATATACAAAAGGCTTGTTTAATATTCAAGAAACTTCTTCAAATTTGGATATTGAAAGCCAATATACTGCATTCCCTGTAGAAAATAGAGATTTATTCAAAGAAGGTTTAACAACGATTGTTCCAATTATTGGCGGTGGGGAACGCCTGGGTACATTAATTCTTGCAAGACTGCAAGAAAAATTCCATGACGATGATTTAATTCTCGCTGAATATGGTGCTACTGTTGTAGGTATGGAGATTCTGCGTGAAAAGTCCGAAGAAATTGAAGAAGAGGCAAGAAGCAAAGCGGTTGTGCAAATGGCAATCAGTTCATTGTCTTATAGTGAATTAGAGGCAATTGAACATATTTTTGAAGAATTAAATGGCCATGAGGGCTTGTTGGTTGCTTCAAAAATTGCTGACCGGGTTGGAATCACACGTTCGGTTATTGTTAATGCTTTAAGAAAGCTTGAAAGTGCAGGGGTTATTGAATCACGTTCTCTTGGTATGAAAGGTACGTATATTAAGGTCCTTAACGATAAATTCCTTGTAGAGCTTGATAAATTAAGACAACACTAATCAACGATCCCCAATTTGAAAGAATTGGGGTTTTATTTTTTTAAAAGTATTTCTTGCTTGTTAAAGTTACTTATGCTATATTATTTCATGGTGTTAATACACACGCTTGTTGATTTAAATGGATGGTGCTGATTTTTCAGTTTCTATTTAAAAATGAGATAAGCGGAGGAAAACAAAAACCACTAGGAGGAAAAAACACATGTCAGTTATTTCAATGAAACAATTGCTTGAAGCTGGTGTACATTTCGGACACCAAACTCGCCGTTGGAACCCTAAGATGAAGAAATATATCTTCACTGAGCGTAACGGTATCTACATTATCGACCTTCAAAAAACAGTTAAAAAGGTTGAAGAAGCTTATAACTGGGTAAAAGATCTTGCTGGTAACGGCGGAACGATTCTTTTTGTTGGTACTAAAAAACAAGCTCAAGATTCTGTTAAAGAAGAAGCAGCTCGTTCTGGTATGTACTTTGTTAACCAACGTTGGTTAGGTGGTACATTAACAAACTTCGAAACAATCCAAAAGCGTATTGGCCGCTTAAAAGATATTGAAAGAATGTCAGAAGACGGTACTTTTGAAGTATTACCTAAGAAAGAAGTTGTTCAACTTAAGAAAGAACTAGAGCGTCTTGAAAAATTCCTAGGCGGAATTAAAGACATGAAACAACTTCCTGATGCACTATTCATCATCGATCCTCGTAAAGAGCGTATCGCAGTTGCAGAAGCTAAAAAGTTAAACATTCCTATCGTAGGTATTGTAGACACGAACTGTGATCCAGACGAAATCGATGTTGTAATCCCAGCTAACGATGATGCAATCCGTGCGGTTAAACTATTAACTGGTAAAATGGCGGATGCAATCCTTGAAGCGAAACAAGGCGAAGAAGTAGCACAAGAAGCGTAAGATTCAAAAGGTGATAAGAGGGAGACCCTTTATCACCTTTTTTTAAGAAATGTTTATCTTGAGAATGAATGGCTAAGATATAGTATAGTACATAGTTTAAAAGGAGGAATTTTAAATGGCAGTTACTGCTCAAATGGTTAAAGAACTTCGTGAAAAAACAGGCGCAGGGATGATGGACTGTAAGAAAGCACTTACTGAAACAGACGGTGATATGGACAAAGCAATTGATTTCTTACGTGAGAAAGGGATTGCTAAAGCTGCTAATAAAGCAGACCGTATTGCGGCTGAAGGTTTAACTTCAGTTGTAACAGCAGGAAACGATGCAGTTATCCTTGAAGTAAACTCTGAAACAGACTTCGTTGCAAAAAATGAAGGCTTCCAAACTCTTGTTCAAGAGCTTGCATCACACTTATTAAAAAACAAGCCAGCTACTGTTGAAGAAGCATTAGCTCAAACAATGGAAAACGGAGCAACTGTTGCTGATCACATCAACGCTGCTATCGCGAAAATCGGAGAAAAGCTTTCTCTTCGCCGTTTTGAGCTTCTTTCTAAGACTGATAATGATGCTTTTGGTGCTTACATCCACATGGGCGGCCGAATCAGCGTATTAACTGTTCTTGAAGGTACTACAGAAGAAAGTGCTGCGAAAGATATTTCTATGCATATCACTGCGTTAAGACCTAAGTATGTATCTCGTGATCAAGTATCTTCAGAAGAAGTTGAGCATGAGCGTCAAGTTTTAACACAACAAGCACTAAACGAAGGCAAGCCAGAAAACATTGTAGCAAAAATGGTAGAAGGCCGTCTTGGCAAATACTTTGAAGATGTATGTCTTCTTGATCAAACTTTCGTTAAAAACCCTGATCAAAAAGTTCGTCAATTTGTTGAGTCTAAGGGCGCAACTGTACGTGAATTCGTACGTTACGAAGTAGGCGAAGGTATTGAAAAGAAAGAAGACAACTTCGCAGAAGAAGTTATGAATCAAGTAAATAAAAAATAAGTCAAATATTCTCTAGCTTAAAAACAAATGCTATATGGGAATGTTACTGTTATAGTTTTTAATAGGGGACACGGTGTGTTCCCTATTTTTAAAGGGAAATATATAATAAAAATATCTAGCTCGAGCCCCTAATCAAGGCGCTTATGCTTTAAAATAATACATACGGAGGTTTATATGAGCGGTCCAAAGTACAAAAGAGTGGTTTTAAAATTAAGTGGGGAAGCACTTGCTGGAGAGTCCAGTTTTGGAATTAAACCTTCTGTTATTAAGTCAATTGCTGAACAGGTAAAAGAAGTAGCAGAACTAGGTGTTGAAGTAGCTGTTGTCGTGGGCGGAGGTAATATTTGGCGCGGTAAAATTGGCAGTGAAATGGGAATGGATAGAGCCACTGCTGATTATATGGGCATGCTTGCAACCGTGATGAATTCTTTAGCTCTTCAGGATAGCCTAGAGCAACTAGGAATTGAATCCCGTGTACAAACATCAATTGAAATGCGCCAAGTAGCAGAACCGTATATTCGACGTCGTGCTATGAGACATTTAGAAAAACAACGGGTTGTTATCTTTGCAGCAGGTACAGGTAATCCTTACTTCTCCACCGATACAACAGCAGCATTAAGGGCAGCGGAGATTGATGCAGAAGTGATTCTAATGGCGAAAAACAATGTCGATGGAGTTTATTCAGCAGATCCTAGAATTGATCCAAATGCCACGAAGTATGAAGATCTTACCTTCTTAGATGTAATTAAGGAAGGATTAGCGGTTATGGATTCAACTGCTTCTTCACTATGTATGGATAATGATATTCCGCTCATTGTTTTCTCCATTATGGAACAGGGAAATATTAAAAAAGCCGTTATGGGTGAAAAAATTGGAACAATCGTTAGGGGGAAAAATTAATGCCAAAACAAGTCATCGCTTCAACAAAAGACCGTATGACCAAAGCAATCCAAGCTTATACTCGTGAGCTTGCAAGTATTCGTGCCGGACGGGCGAGTGCCTCATTATTAGATCGTATTACAGTTGATTATTATGGAGCGCCTACACCCGTCAATCAAGTTGCGGGGATTAGCACTCCAGAAGCACGTTTACTTGTGATTCAGCCATACGATAAGTCAATTCTAGGTGATATTGAAAAAGCGATTCTGAAATCTGATTTAGGTTTAAATCCTTCAAATGATGGTTCCATTATCCGTATTGCCATTCCGCAATTGACTGAAGAAAGACGGAAAGAACTAGTTAAAGTGGTAAAAAAAGAAGCAGAAGAAGCAAAAATAGCGATTCGCAACATTCGCCGTGATGGAAACGATGATTTGAAAAAGCTAGAGAAAAATGGGGGAATTACAGAAGATGCCCTTCGTGGTTACTCAGATGATATCCAGAAGCTTACGGATGAGTTCATTCAAAAAGTCGATCAAATCACGAAAGATAAAGAAAAAGAAATTTTAGAAGTGTAATTTATCTGCTGGCAGTTAAAAGACCCTCTTTAAAAGGGGGTTTTTTCTCTATTTTTTAATGATTCCAGACTGTCCCTAAAATTTTCTGAACATTATTCTTAATTACTGTTATTTTACATAGGTTATTATTAGAGATATCTTTAAGGTTTTTTGGTATGATAATATCATCTAACCAGAAGATACTTTTACATATTTGGATAAGTGAATCCATGGTTTATTATCGGAGGATATGATTAATTAACCTGAGGAGCAATGTTATGTTGAATAAATTTGGGCTTTGGAAGAAGCCGGCTAACTCTTCCACACTCCGAGATAAAATAGAAGAAATAAAAGAATCACCTGTTCCTGAACATGTTGCTATTATTATGGACGGTAATGGGCGCTGGGCTAAAAAAAGGGCTTTACCACGTATTGCTGGTCATCACGAAGGCATGAAGGTGGTTCGAAAGACAACCATGCTGGCGAACAATCTCGGAATTAAGGCCTTAACCTTATATGCCTTTTCTACTGAGAACTGGAAACGTCCAAAAAATGAAGTGGAATATATTATGAAGCTTCCGGAAGAATTTTTAGGTACTTTTCTTCCTGAACTGATTGAAAATAATGTTCAAGTTAAAATGATGGGATATAAAGATCAACTGCCGTCACATACACTCCGCGCAATCGAGAGGGCGGTCGAAGAAACAAAGAATAATACAGGACTGGTCCTGAATTTTGCCTTGAATTATGGAAGCAGGGCGGAAATCCTCGATGCTGTAAAGCAAATTATAAATGATAGCAAAAATGGCATACTGAAGGATATAGAACTAAACGAACAAGTCTTTTCCTCCTATTTAATGAGTTCCGATTTTCCAGACCCGGATCTGTTGATCCGAACAAGTGGAGAAATCCGCTTAAGTAACTTTATGCTTTGGCAATTAGCTTACTCGGAATTTTGGTTTACAGATGTATTATGGCCAGATTTTAATGAAGAATATTTTCTTGAAGCAATTGAAGCTTATCAAAAACGTCAGCGCAGGTTTGGCGGAATCTAAAGTATACCTCTCTTTAAGAACATAAAAGGTGTTGAACTAGTAGATGAAGCAAAGAGTTATTACTGGAGTGGTAGCAGCGGCATTATTTTTGCCCATAGTATTTTACGGCGGACTTCCTTTTGTTCTGTTAACGTACATTCTTGCTACAATAGGGTTATATGAACTATTGAAAATGAAACAATTAAGTATCTTTTCGGTTCATGGACTACTATCGCTTTTATTTTTATGGGTGATTATTTTTCCTAAGCAATATCATCATGTTCTCTCGGATTTTTATTATTCGAAAACAGAGATCGCGATTATATTTATTTTGTTGTTTTTAGCCTATACGGTTGTCACAAAAAATCGATTTACCTTTGAAGATGTTTCGTTTTGCATACTCTCGGCGATTTATGTCGGGATTGGGTTTTACTTTTTTATTGAAACCCGCAACGCAGGACTTGTTTATGTTTTTTATTCCCTATTTATTATTTGGGCAACAGACTCTGGTGCCTATTTTGTTGGCAAAGCAATGGGAAAAAACAAACTATGGCCTGAAATTAGTCCCAATAAAACAGTAGAAGGCTCATTAGGCGGTGTCGTATGTGCTGTAATTGTGGGAATATTATTTTCGTTATTTTCCACGACCATCCCCGTAGGTCTGGTTACTTTAATGGGAATTACCGTTGTTCTTTCTGTTTTTGGACAAATAGGCGACCTTGTCCAATCTGCTTTTAAACGTCATTTTAACGTAAAGGATTCAGGAAACATTCTGCCGGGGCATGGTGGGATTCTTGATCGCTTTGATAGCTTATTATTTGTATTGCCATTATTAAACCTGTTCCATCTTTGGACATAGTGGCGGTTCTTTTTACTTATTAGGAGTTGAAACACTTGAAGACAATTAGTTTATTAGGTGCTACAGGTTCAGTAGGAATCCAAACGATTGATATCATTCGTGAGCACTGTAACGAATTTCAACTAGCAGCATTTTCAGTTGGAAAAAATATTGAATTAGCACGTAAATTAATTATTGAATTTAAACCACTGCTTGTCTCTGTGCAGGAATCTAGTGATTGTGCATTATTAAGAGCAGAATTCCCGAATACTAAGTTTACTTTTGGCAATGAAGGATTGATTGAGGTAGCTGTCTTTGAAAAATCAGATATCCTTGTTAATGCTGTCCTTGGCAGTGTAGGACTGCATCCTACATTACAAGCCATTGAGTGCGGGAAAGTCATTGCAATCGCGAATAAAGAAACGTTAGTTACTGCAGGACATTTAGTAATAGAAGCGGCTAAAAGAAATAATGTACCGCTCCTCCCTGTTGACAGCGAACATTCTGCCATTTTTCAAGCTTTGCAAGGAGAAATGGATAAAAATATTGAAAGATTAATTTTAACAGCATCTGGCGGCAGTTTCCGTGACCGTACCCGCGCGGAGCTAAAGGATGTGACCGTAGAACAGGCTTTAAACCATCCGAACTGGTCGATGGGTGCGAAAATTACCATTGATTCAGCGACCATGATGAATAAAGGGTTAGAGGTAATCGAAGCACATTGGTTGTTTGGAGTTCCATTTGAAAAAATAGATGTTTTGCTGCACAAAGAAAGTATTATTCATTCAATGGTAGAATTTCATGACTCTAGCATTATTGCTCAATTGGGAACACCAGATATGAGAGTGCCAATCCAATATGCACTGACCTACCCGGACCGGCTTCCACTGCGCTCGGCTAATCGGTTGAATCTTGGGGAAGTGGGTAAGCTGCACTTTGAGGAAATGGATTTAAAACGTTTCCGCTGCTTAGATTTTGCCTATCATGCTGGTAAAATAGGCGGCACCATGCCAACGGTGCTAAATGCAGCGAATGAAGCGGCAGTGGCTGCTTTCTTAAAAGGGAAAATACGTTTCTTACAGATTGAGGATTTGATTGAACAAGCATTAAATAAACATCAAGTCATTGAAAATCCAAGTTTAGCTATAATAGAAGAAGTTGACAAAGAGACTCGTCAGTTTGTACACTCACTTCTATAGGAATGATCCTTCCCTATCCTGAAAAAAGGTGGTTATGTCATTGACTACAGTTATTGCCTTCATAGTGATTTTTGGCGCACTGGTCTTCTTCCATGAATTCGGACATTTCTTTTTTGCAAAAAGAGCGGGTATTCTCTGCCGTGAATTTGCAATTGGGATGGGACCTAAGGTGTTTACTCATAAAAAAGGAGAAACTACCTATACCATCCGTCTATTACCGATCGGCGGCTTCGTCCGAATGGCAGGTGAAGATCCGGAAATGGTCGAAATTAAGCCTGGTTACCGGATTGGACTTATGTTTGATAAGCAAGAAAACGTCAATAAAATCATTTTAAATAATAAAGAGAAATATCCTAAAGCAAGGATTGTTGAAGTCGAGTATGCTGATATTGAAAAGGATTTAATCATAAAAGGATATCCGGAAGACGAAAACGAAAGTTTACAGACCTTCTCCATTGATCCAAAAGCAGTGATTGTTGAAAATGGGATTGAATCACAAATTGCCCCACTTGACCGTCAATTTGGATCTAAAACTTTACCACAAAGATTTATGGCCATTTTTGCGGGCCCTATGATGAATTTTGTTTTAGCATTCGTTGTGTTTATAATCATTGCTTTGTTACAAGGTGTGCCATCGAATGACCCTAAATTAGGTGTCATTACTCCTGATGGGGCTGCAAAATCGGCAGGTCTCCAGAAAGGAGATATTGTCCAAAGTATTAATGATTCGGAAATTTCAAGCTGGTCAGATGTAGTCGAAATTATCCGCAAAAACCCAAATAAAAAACTCGATTTCTCCATTGTTCGAAATGGAAAAGAAAAAGAAATTGAAGTAACTCCGCTTGAAAAGACAGTTGATGGAGATAAAATGGGGATTATCGGTGTTTATAGCCCTGTTGAAAAATCACCGGTTCAAGCTGTGAAATCCGGATTTACCGAAACCTACTTTTGGACAAAGCAAATATTTGTTATGCTAGGTAAGTTGGTTACAGGTCAATTTTCAATTGATGCCCTATCAGGTCCAGTTGGAATCTATAAGTCCACAGATGAAGTAGCCAAATCAGGAATCTATTATTTAATGAAGTGGGCTGGTATATTAAGCATTAACTTGGGAATTATGAACTTACTGCCAATTCCTGCCCTTGATGGTGGAAGGTTAATGTTCTTTGCAGTTGAAGCAGTTAGAGGAAAACCAATTGACAGACAAAAGGAAGGAATGGTCCATTTTATCGGCTTTGCTCTCCTTATGCTGCTCATGCTGGTGGTTACCTGGAATGATATCCAGCGATTTTTTCTATAAATGATCAACTAATTTTGTTATCCTTAATAAGGATCGCCTAGACGCGGTCCTTGTTTTTTTGTGGAATAAATGTCGAAATAAACCGAATCAGCGGTTATCGTGGTATAATTAATTTTTGATATAGATAAATAATAGTTTTTAATAGATGGGAGAGAGACGATGAGCGAACATGCCTTAGGCAATAAAGAGCGATTCCAACTCTTGCTCCAGCAGCTGCAACTGGTAGAAGATGCTGTAGTAGTACATTTCCAAAATGCACAAATTGAAAGGCTTCTGGTTGAAAAGAAGGAAAGGAAGTGGCACTTTCAATTTTTATTTGAAAACATACTTCCATTCAATGTGTATCTCAAGTTTACTACACAACTCGAAAGAACATTCACAAACATCGCAACCATTTCCTACAATATCCAGGTAACGAATCAAGCCAGCACACCGCAGCTTTTGCTAGAATATTGGAATTACTGCATTCAGCAAATTGACGGTATTGCACCGCCGCTTGTTAAACTTCTAAATGAACAAATCCCTGAAGTCAGCGGGAATAAACTAACCGTTTCTGTAAGAAATGAAGCGGAAGGACTCGCCTTAAAGCGAAAATATGGTCCTGTTATCGGAAATATCTATCAGTCCTTTGGTTTTCCACTGTTAGCGATTGATACTGAAATAAAAAGTGAAGAAAAAAATGAAGAATATCAGCAATTCTTACTGGCTAAACAGAAAGAAGACCAAGAACGTGCTCACATGGCCGTGATAGAAATGCAAAAGAAAGAAACGGATAAGGCTCAAGCAGGAGGAGAGGCCCCTTCAGGTCCGCTTTCAATTGGGTTAACGATCAAGGATGATAGCGAGCTTCGCAGCTTGATTGATATCGTTGATGAGGAAAGACGAGTTGTCGTTCAAGGGTATATCTTTGATGCTGAAATAAGAGAGCTTCGCAGCGGACGTTCCCTATTAACTTTTAAAATTACAGATTATACAAGCTCGATCATAGTAAAAATGTTTTCTCGTGATAAAGAAGATGCTGCCCTATTCCAGCTGGTTAAAAAAGGCTTATGGGTAAAGGTTCGGGGAAGCGTTCAAAACGATACCTTTGTCCGTGATCTAGTCATGATTTGTAATGATATCAATGAAATAAAACCTGCTGGACGAAAAGATACGGCACCTGAGGATGAAAAACGGGTAGAATTGCATCTTCATACACCAATGAGTCAAATGGATGCCGTAACTCCAGTAAGTACACTAATTGCACAAGCAAGTAAGTGGGGTCATAAAGCGATTGCTGTTACAGATCATGCTGTTGCCCAGTCATTCCCTGAGGCCTATGGGGCAGGAAAGAAAAATGATATTAAAATCCTTTATGGCGTCGAGGTTAACCTGGTAGATGACGGTGTGCCGATTGCCTATAATGATGCTCATCGTTTGCTGGCTGAGGATACATTTGTTGTATTTGACGTTGAGACAACAGGACTTTCTGCTGTATATAATACGATCATTGAGCTCGCAGCGGTTAAAATTCACAATGGGGAAATTATTGACCGGTTTGAATCATTTGCAAATCCGCACCAACGTCTTTCAGCCACAATTATTAACTTAACTAGTATTACAGATGACATGCTTAAAGATGCTCCAGAAGTTGATGAAGTAATTAAGAACTTTTATGACTGGGCAGGAGATGCTGTTTTAGTTGCCCATAACGCTTCCTTTGATATGGGGTTCTTGAATGTAGCCTATAAGCAAATCGGCTTAGAAAAAGCCAAAAATCCTGTCATTGATACTTTAGAGTTAGGACGTTTTTTATACCCAGAAATGAAAAATCACCGCTTAAATACATTAGCCAAAAAATTTGATATTGATTTAACCCAGCATCACCGGGCCATATACGATACAGAAGCAACTGGCTACCTGCTCTTGAAAATGCTAAAGGACGCTCTTGAAAAAGGAATTGAGTATCATGATGAGTTTAACAATAACATGGGTAAAGGAAATGCATATCAACGTGCACGTCCTTATCACTGCACCCTTTTAGCCCAGACAGAAGCAGGTTTGAAAAACCTATTCAAACTAATTTCAATCTCACATATTGAGTATTTTTACAGGGTTCCAAGACTCCCAAGATCCGTATTGCAAAAATATCGTGAAGGAATTTTAGTTGGGTCAGGGTGTAATAAAGGGGAAATATTTGAAGGGATGATGCAAAAATCCCCTGAAGAAGTCGAAGCACATGCCGGCTTCTATGACTATCTTGAAGTCATGCCAAAAGAAGTGAATGCACCGCTGATCGAAATGGAATTAGTACGTGACGAGAAAGCGATGGAGGACATCATTGGTAAAATTGTTTCTCTTGGTGATAAATTGGGGATTCCCGTCGTCGCGACAGGAAATGTTCATTATTTAACCGAAAATGATAAAATTTATCGAAAAATATTAGTTAACTCTCAAGGCGGGGCAAACCCATTAAACAGACATCAATTGCCGGATGTTCATTTTAGAACGACAAACGAAATGCTTGATGCTTTCTCGTTTTTAGGCACAGAAAAAGCGAAAGAAATTGTCGTCACCAATACAAATAAAATTGCCGATATGATTGATGTTATTAAGCCGATCAAAGATGATTTGTATACACCTAAAATTGAGGGTGCAGATGAAGAAATGCGTGAAATGAGTTACGCAATGGCACGGAGTATTTATGGTGATCAGCTTCCAGAAATCGTCGAAGCGAGGCTGGAAAAAGAATTAAAAAGTATCATTGGTCACGGATTTGCCGTTATTTATTTGATTTCACATAAATTGGTTAAAAAGTCACTCGATGATGGTTACCTTGTTGGTTCAAGGGGATCTGTCGGTTCATCGTTAGTTGCGACGATGACAGAGATTACAGAGGTAAATCCACTGCCGCCGCATTATGTATGTCCGACCTGTAAACATTCCGAGTTCTTTAACGACGGTTCGGTCGGTTCCGGATTCGACTTACCGGATAAAGATTGTCCAAATTGCGGAGAAAAATACCGGAAAGACGGTCATGATATTCCCTTCGAAACATTCCTGGGTTTCAAGGGAGACAAGGTCCCCGATATCGATTTGAACTTTTCCGGAGAGTACCAGCCTCGTGCCCACAACTATACAAAGGTTTTATTCGGTGAGGAATACGTGTATCGTGCCGGAACAATTGGTACGGTTGCCGATAAAACGGCGTTTGGTTATGTGAAAGCCTATCAGCAGGATAATAACCTGCAAATCCGTGGTGCTGAGATTGAACGGCTGGCTTCCGGCTGTACGGGCGTAAAAAGGACAACCGGTCAGCATCCAGGGGGAATTATTGTTATCCCCGACTATATGGATGTCTATGACTTTACACCGATTCAATTCCCGGCCGATGATCGAAATTCAGAGTGGAAAACAACTCATTTTGACTTCCATTCCATTCATGATAACGTCCTAAAGCTTGATATACTTGGACACGACGATCCGACCGTCATCAGGATGCTTCAGGATCTTAGCGGAATTGATCCAAAAACGATACCGACTGATGACCCTGAGGTAATGAAAATTTTTAGCAGTACTGAATCTTTAGGTGTCACAGAGCAGCAAATCATGTGTAAAACCGGTACCTTAGGAATTCCTGAATTTGGTACGCGATTTGTTCGGCAAATGCTAGAAGATACGAAGCCAACGACCTTTTCTGAGCTTGTCCAGATTTCCGGCTTATCACATGGAACAGATGTATGGCTTGGAAATGCACAGGAATTAATTCATAACCAAACCTGTAACTTAAGTGAAGTAATTGGTTGCCGTGATGATATTATGGTGTATTTGATTTATCAGGGACTTGACCCTTCCTTTGCCTTTAAAATCATGGAGTCTGTACGTAAAGGGAAAGGTTTAAGCGAAGAAATGGAAGCAGAGATGCGCAAAAATGAAGTGCCAGAATGGTACATTGATTCCTGTAAAAAAATAAAGTATATGTTCCCTAAAGCTCACGCTGCTGCCTATGTATTAATGGCTGTCAGGATTGCTTATTTTAAGGTTCATCTTCCACTTCTTTATTATGCTGCCTACTTCACGGTTCGTGCTGAGGACTTTGATATTGAAGCTATGTCACGGGGATCTGAAGCAATCCGGGCCAAACTAGAGGAAATTAATGCAAAAGGACTAGAGGCATCAAATAAAGAGAAGAACTTATTAACCGTCTTAGAGCTTGCCCTCGAAATGACGGAAAGAGGCTTCAGCTTCCAAAATTATGATCTATATAAATCGGATGCATCCGATTTTATTATCGAAGGAAATACCTTAATTCCTCCGTTCAATTCTATTCCTGGATTAGGAACGAATGCTGCCTTTAATATTGTTAAGGCGAGAGAAAATGGAGAATTCCTGTCGAAAGAAGACCTACAGCAACGAGGTAAGGTATCTAAGACCATCCTTGAATATCTCGATAAACAAGGCTGTCTTGCAGCCCTGCCTGAACAAAACCAGCTTTCACTGTTCTAGCAAGCCGATCCGCTTTTGATCATCCAGCTGCAGCGCCTAGGGGCTCGGGGTCATAAGCCCATCCGTCAGGAAGGTTAAAGAACAACCTTCCCGCCGGCTCGTCTTATGCCTGTCGCCCCTGAGCAAGCCGCTTCCGCTTTTGGTGTTTGCATATAAACTATGGTTATGGTATAGTTTTATTGGAAATACTAAGAAATACTCTCGAGTTCAAGAGTGGGGAAACCCACTCTTTCGTTATGTAACCAAGCTGCTTTATATGCATCTTGGTTTTGTTTACTATTTGTTTTTTATATTTGATAAAACTTTCCGTGAACTACATAGAATTTGGGTGAAATAATAGAGAAAAGGAGGTAAAGCATGAGCAAAGTAACGGAAGTTGTTGAAGAGCTGGCTGCACCAATTTTTCAAGAGCTTGGATTAGAGTTAGTGGAAATCGAGTATGTGAAAGAAGGAAAAAGTTGGTTTCTTCGCGTATATATCGATAAGGATGCCGGTGTAGATATCGAGGACTGTGGTATCGTCAGCGAACGGCTGAGTGAGAAATTGGATGAATTAGACCCCATTCCCCATAACTATTTCCTAGAGGTATCCTCCCCAGGTGCAGAGAGGCCATTAAAGAAGGCAAAAGACTTTGAAAAGGCTGTAGGCAAAAATGTCTTTATCAAAACCTATGAGCCCATCGATGGGGAAAACAAGTTCGAGGGCACCTTAGTGGATTTTGATGGCCAACATGTTACCGTTGAAATTAAGATTAAAACCCGGAAAAAATCAATACAAATTCCATTTGAAAAAGTTGCAAGTGCACGTTTGGCTGTTACCTTTTCATAAAAAAGAAAATTAAATAAGGATTAGGGGGATACAAGCAAATGAGCAGCGAATTATTAGATGCTCTTACAATACTGGAAAGAGAGAAAGGCATTTCCAGGGATGTTTTAATGGATGCCATTGAAGCAGCACTAATTTCAGCATACCGCCGAAATTTCAATCAGGCCCAAAATGTCCGCATCGATTTAAATTTAGGAACAGGTTCTATGCGTGTTTTTGCACGGAAAGAGGTAGTAGATCAAGTTTTTGATCCGCGTCTGGAAATATCGATCGAAGATGCCCAGCGAATCAACCCAAATTATCAAGTTGAAGATGTTGTCGAAATGGAAGTAACACCTAAAGACTTCGGCAGGATTGCGGCACAAACAGCAAAACAAGTGGTTACCCAGCGTGTAAGAGAAGCAGAACGTGGAATTATTTATTCTGAATTTATCGACCGTGAAGAAGATATTATGACAGGTATCGTTCAGAGACTAGACTCAAAATTTATTTATGTCAGCCTCGGAAAAATAGAAGCATTACTACCCGTAAATGAACAAATGCCTAATGAACGATACAAACCGCACGATCGTATCAAAGTTTTTATAACAAAGGTAGAAAAAACGACCAAAGGACCACAGATATTTGTATCGCGTACGCATCCGGGCTTATTAAAACGATTATTCGAAATTGAAGTTCCGGAAATTTATGACGGTACAGTGGAAATTAAATCCGTTGCCCGTGAAGCAGGGGATCGCTCGAAAATTTCTGTGCATTCCGATAATCATGAGGTTGACCCGGTTGGATCTTGCGTTGGTCCAAAAGGAACCCGTGTTCAGGCTGTTGTCAATGAATTAAAGGGTGAAAAAATTGATATTGTAAAATGGTCTGATGACCCAGTGGTATTTGTGGCTAATTCATTAAGCCCATCTAAGGTGCTTGATGTTATGGTGAACGAAGCCGATAAAGCAACCACGGTTATAGTACCTGACTATCAACTTTCACTAGCTATTGGGAAACGGGGACAAAATGCCCGCCTTGCTGCCAAATTAACCGGCTGGAAAATTGATATTAAATCAGAAACAGAAGCACGGGAATTAGGAATTTATCCACGTGAGGAAACAATCAGACTATTCGACGATCAAGTCGAAAATGATTTTGATTTTGACGAAGAGTTAGATGATTAGGTGAGGTGAATGACGAGTGAACACTAGAAAAAAAGTTCCTATGCGCAAATGTGTGGCAACCGGTGAAATGAAACCGAAAAAAGAACTCGTTCGCATCGTTCGTTCAAAAGAAGGGGAAGTTTCAATCGATTTGACTGGAAAGAAATCCGGCCGTGGTGCATACCTTTCTTTGAACAAAGAAGCTGTATTGTTAGCCAAGAAAAAAAACACCTTATCTAATCACTTAGAGGTACCGATAAATGATTCGATCTATGAAGAACTACTTGAGTTAATAGAGAAGGAGAACTGACTATCCAAATGAAGGACAATCAATGGATGTCATTGCTTGGCTTAGCCAATCGAGCGCGTAAAATCATATCAGGTGAGGAACTTGCCCTTAAGGAAATTCGAAACAATAAGGCAAAACTCATTTTATTAGCCGCAGATGCATCTGCAAATACAACGAAAAAAATTACAGATAAATGTAATTCCTATCATGTGCCTTTAAAAATGGTGGAAGATCGTTATCTTCTTGGTCAGGCAATTGGCAAAGAAGCCCGCGTTGTTGTAGCTGTTTTGGATGGTGGATTTGCAAAGAAATTGGTAACGTTGCTCGATTAAATCTAGCGGGGGTGAAACAAAATGAGTAAAATCCGTGTTTATGAATACGCAAAGAAACACAATATTTCAAGTAAAGAAATCATCAATAAATTAAAAGAAATGAATATAGAGGTATCCAATCATATGGCAACAATAGAAGATGCAGATGTAAAAAAGCTGGATGCCACATATAACAAAAAGGCAGAAGGTTCTACTTCCCAGCCCAAACAAAATAGTGGTCAGCAAAACCGTTCAAATAACCGTCCTGGAGGGCAGCAAAACCGCCAAAATTCAAGACCTGCGCAAACAGGTCAAAAACCTCAAGTACAGGCGAGATCACCAAAAGCATTTGAAGAAGCTGCCGATAAAAATACAGCTCCTAGCAAGGTGAAAGTAGTCTCACCTCCTAAGAAGGTGGAAGGCAAAAAGCAAAACCAAGAAACTCAATCAAAAGAAAATAAAGTATTTAATAATGCTGATAAAGCTAAGGCTAGACCATATAATAATAACCAAAATCGCAATAATAGCCAAAATCGTAATAATAATAAAAAGAAAACTCACACCCCAGTTCAACATTCTCAGCCTGTTAAGAAAAAGGAAAAAGAGCTTCCAGCTAAAATTACCTTTACTGAATCTTTAACGGTTGGAGAATTAGCGAAAAAAATCTATCGTGAACCATCTGAAATCATTAAAAAGCTGTTTTTACTTGGTGTAATGGCAACCATCAATCAGGTGCTTGATAAAGATGCGATTGAATTAATTGCGGGTGAGTATGGCGTTGAAGTAGAAGAAGAAATTAAAATCGATACTACTGATTTAGAAGTATATTTCACAGAAGACGCTCCGGAAACCTTAGTGGAGAGACCTTCCGTTGTAACCATTATGGGTCACGTTGACCATGGTAAAACAACCTTACTTGATTCCATTCGGAATACAAAGGTAACAGAAGGCGAAGCTGGTGGAATTACCCAGCATATCGGTGCTTACCAAGTAGTTGAAAATGGTAAGAAAATTACCTTCCTAGATACTCCTGGACACGCTGCCTTTACAACGATGCGTGCCCGTGGTGCTCAAATAACGGACATTACCATTCTTGTGGTAGCAGCCGATGACGGCGTAATGCCACAAACGGTTGAAGCGATTAACCATGCAAAAGCAGCAGAAGTACCAATTATTGTCGCTGTTAATAAAATGGATAAAGAAGCTGCCAATGTTGACCGTGTTATGCAGGAATTAACTGAACATGGATTAGTATCAGAAGCATGGGGTGGGGATACTATCTTTGTACCACTTTCCGCAAAAACAGGAGAAGGTATCGACAACCTGCTTGAAATGATTCTGCTTGTCGGCGAAGTTGAAGAATATAAAGCAAATCCTAACCGGAATGCAGTTGGAACAGTAATCGAAGCCCAATTAGATAAAGGACGCGGCTCTGTTGCAACATTATTAGTTCAAAATGGTACACTAAAAATAGGTGATCCAATTGTTGTTGGAAATACCTTTGGCCGTGTTCGTGCCATGGTTAATGATAAAGGACGCCGTGTGAAAGAGGCAGGACCATCTACTCCTGTTGAAATCACAGGTTTGAATGATGTACCGCAAGCAGGGGATCGTTTCGTCGTACTTGAAGACGAAAAAACAGCTCGTCAAATTGGTGAAGCCCGTGCCCAAGTGGCATTAGCAGCCCATCGCGGTGAAAAGTCAATTGTCAGCTTGGATAATCTATTTGAGCAGTTGAAGCAAGGTGAAATGAAGGATCTAAACATTATTCTAAAAGCTGATGTTCAAGGATCCGCTGAAGCCGTAGCAGCTTCCCTGCAGAAAATTGAAGTGGAAGGCATTAATATTAAAATCATTCATAATGGTGTTGGTGCTATTAATGAATCAGATATTTCTCTTGCGGCTGCATCAAATGCGATCGTAATCGGTTTTAACGTTCGTCCGGATGTAAATGCAAAACGTGCGGCTGAAGCTGAAAAAGTGGATGTTCGTCTGCACCGGATTATTTATAAAGTAATTGAGGAAATTGAAGCAGCAATGAAAGGAATGCTTGACCCTGAGTTCCAAGAAAAAATTATTGGTCAGGCTGAAATTCGTCAAACCTTTAAGGTATCAAAAGTTGGTACGATTGCTGGTTCTTATGTTACCGATGGTAAAATCACTCGTGACAGCGGAATCCGTTTAATCCGTAATGGTGTGGTCATCTTTGAAGGGCAAATTGATGCTTTGAAACGATTTAAAGACGACGCTAAAGAAGTTGCCCAAGGTTACGAATGTGGAATCACAATTAAAAACTTCAATGATGTTAAAGAAGGAGATATCATTGAGGCATATGTAATGGAAGAAATTGAGCGTAAATGATTGTTGGTGTAGCCGAATGTGAATGCATAATCTATAATGCCCATTCATTAAAAGAAAAACGGGCAGTGCTGCAACGGATTCTAACCCGGTTAAAACAGAGATTTAATGTATCTGTTGCAGAAGTAGATTATCAAGATACCTGGCAAAGAACAAAAATTGCTATTGCAGTCGTTACCTCCACGCGGGTAGCTACCGAGCAGGAATTGCAAAATGCATTCAAACTAATCGACTCATTTCCAGAAATAGAAAGAACGATCACCGAGATAGAATGGCTTTAAGTTAAGAGGTGAATGCAATGAGCCACAGAGCAAATCGTGTTGGAGAACAAATGAAAAAAGAACTTAGTGACATTATCGGCCGCAAAATTAAAGATCCGCGGATCGGTTTTGTGACAGTTACAGATGTTCAAGTTACAGGAGATCTTCAACAAGCTAAAGTATTTATATCCGTTTTAGGTGATGACGAGCAAAAGGAGAATACATTAAAAGGCCTAGCTAAAGCAAAAGGGTTTATCCGAACCGAAATAGGCCACCGTATTCGCCTTCGTAAAACACCTGAAATCATCTTTGAATGGGACGAATCAATCGATTACGGAAATCGAATTGAAACCCTTCTACACCAATTGCATACGGACGATGATAAACCGTATGAAAAGCACGAAGAAGAATAGAGGATAGACATCATGTCTATCCCTTTTTTTAATGGTTCGTTAAAAATAGTAGATAATCATATGGAAAGAAAGGAGAAGTTAAATGGAAGGAATACTGCCATTATATAAGCCCGCCGGATTAACATCCCATGATTGTGTTTTTAGGCTTCGGAAAATATTAAAAACAAAAAAAGTGGGTCATACCGGTACATTAGATCCAGACGTAACGGGTGTCCTGCCAATTTGTATTGGCAAAGCCACAAAGGTAGCGGAATACATAACAGATGCTGGCAAAGCCTACTTAGGGGAAGTAACAATTGGATTCTCCACGACAACGGAAGATTCTTCTGGTGAGGTAGTCGAACGTAAAGCAGTTAATCGCGTGATTACAAGGGAAGAAATTCTACAGGTCCAGCAATCGTTGACAGGGGAGATTGAACAAACACCGCCCATGTATTCTGCCGTTAAGGTAGGAGGTGTCCGACTTTACGAATATGCCCGCAAAGGGGTAGAAGTGGAACGGCCAACAAGAGTGGTATCCATTTACTCGATTGATTTACTTGATGAACGAGAGCAATTTGAGGGAGAAACAATTTCATTTCGTTTTCAGGTTCGTTGCAGCAAAGGGACCTATATCCGTACGTTAGCTGTGATGATGGGGGAGATTCTTGGTTTTCCTGCTCATATGTCCTATTTACAAAGAATTCAATCAGCCAGCTTTCATTTGGAGGATTGTTTAAGCTTTGAAGACGTTGAAAAGTGTATGGAAGAGGGGACGATTTCGAACGTTTTAAGGCCGTTAGAAACGGCACTCTCTCATTTGCCGAAATTTCGTATTAATGATAAAGTAGCAGAGAAAGTGAAAAATGGTGCACTGTTACAAATACCAGATCATTTAAAAACAATTAACGGACCAATTATCGCTGAAACAGACGATGGAACGGCACTAGCTATATATGCTAAGCATCCTAGCAAGCCGGATCTCCTCAAACCCGTTAAGGTTTTACGAAACGATCGTTAATAATAAGGTGCGAAATAGAAAAGGTGAGTTTCATTGGAAGTAATCCGGCTTAGTTACCCGATTAATATTGATAATTCAGAGTTCCCTTCTTTAGCTATGGCTTTAGGTTATTTTGACGGTGTCCACCTCGGACATCAACAAGTAATTCTTGAGGCAAAAAGGCAGGCGGAAGAAAAAGCTCTATCTAGTGCTGTTATGACGTTCGACCCTCACCCATCCGTTGTATTAGGGAAGAATACACAGCATGTTCACTATATTACCCCCTTATCTGAAAAGGTGACAATCATTGAAGAGTTGGGGATAGATTATTTATTTATTATTGAGTTTACCCCAGAATTTGCCTCTCTTTTACCACAAGAATTTATTGACCAATATGTGATTGGTTTAAATGTAAAACACGTTGTGGCGGGTTTTGACTTCACCTATGGCAGAATGGGGAAAGGAACGATGGAGACCTTGCCCTTTCACTCACGAGATCAATTTAGTTATACGGTTGTTCCGGAATATGTGCAAGGGAATGAAAAGGTAAGTTCCACAAGAATCCGCCGTCTGCTCAAGAAAGGTGAAACGATGGAGCTTCCGATTCTACTCGGTCGCTACTATACGACAACAGGAATTGTCGTCCACGGGGATAAACGCGGGCGAACAATCGGTTTTCCTACAGCCAATGTAGATCTTTATGATGAATATATCATTCCGCCAACTGGTGTTTATGCCGTTAGATTTAAGGTTGCTAAGCACTGGTTTGATGGAGTATGTAATGTTGGCTATAAACCTACCTTTAACAAAGAATCATTAAAACTTTCTGTAGAAGTTCACTTGTTTGATTATAATGAGGATATCTATGGCAATGAGGTAGTAATTGAATGGCATCTTTATCTTCGTAAAGAACAGAAATTTTCTGGTATCGACGAACTTGTTGCCCAGATTGAAAAAGATAAACAAAACGCACTTGCTTATTTTGAAAAAAATCGACATTCTTTCTAGCTTCATAGCAAAAAGAAGGATTTCTTACAATATGTTCAGGTTTTAACTTGCATTTTGCTGTAAAACCCTGTATTCTTAAATACGTATTAAAACTAACCTTTACTTGGCAAGTCGAGTCTCCGACGCTTGCTCGGTAACAGGGGATATGAAAATTTTAGGAGGTGAACCGGATGGCAATCACTCAAGAACGTAAAAACGAACTTATCAATGAGTACAAAACTCATGAAAGCGACACTGGCTCTGCTGAAGTTCAAATCGCTGTCCTTACAGAATCAATCAATAATTTGAACGAGCACTTACGTACACACAAGAAAGATCACCACTCACGTCGCGGTCTTTTGAAAATGGTAGGTAAACGTCGTAATCTTTTAACTTTCTTACGTAATAAAGATGTTCAACGTTACCGTGTACTTATTAATAAGCTTGGTCTACGTCGTTAGTTAACAGAAGCGGGATTTTTCCCGCTTTTTTGTTAGCAAAAAAACATTTTTTTTATACATAATTTTAAGTCTAAGCTTTTCTGTGCATACTATTAATAATTTGGTTTAAACAATAAGCTTTAAAGGCTTTTTTTATATGAGTTAGAATTAGTTTGATGATTAACCGAGAGGGTTTTTCTTTCGTATCATCCTTCTAAGGATTTAGTTAGAGAGGGGTAAAAATATGGAACAAATAAAACATGAATATTCTATGGATTGGGCCGGCCGAAAATTAACGGTTGAAATTGGCCAATTAGCGAAGCAAGCAAACGGTGCAGTGTTAGTCCGTTATGGAGATACAGCCGTATTAAGTACTGCTACTGCATCAAAAGAGCCAAAAAACCTCGACTTTTTTCCATTAACGGTTAACTACGAAGAACGTCTATATGCGGTTGGTAAAATCCCTGGCGGTTTTATTAAACGGGAAGGACGACCAAGTGAGAAGGCCATTTTAGCAAGCCGTTTGATTGACCGTCCGATTCGTCCGCTTTTTGCTGACGGGTTCCGAAATGATGTACAAGTTATCAGCATTGTCATGAGCGTTGATCAAGATTGCTCAACGGAAATGGCTGCTATGTTTGGCTCTTCGTTGGCACTTAGTACATCTGATATCCCTTTTGAGGGGCCAATTGCGGGTGTTGTAGTTGGACGTGTAAATAATGAATTCGTCATTAATCCAACAGTTGAGCAGGCGGAAAAAAGTGATATTCACTTAACGGTTGCCGGCACAAAAGATGCGATTAACATGGTTGAAGCAGGGGCTTTGGAAGTACCTGAAGAAATCATGCTTGAAGCTATCATGTTTGGTCATGATGAAATCAAGCGTTTAATTGAGTTCCAAGAAAAAATTGTCGCCGAAATTGGGAAAGAAAAACGACAAATTAACTTATATGAAATCGATCAAGAACTTGAAGCTGAGGTTCGAGAAATTTGCGAAGCTGACATGGTAAAAGCGATCCAGGTTCAAGAAAAGCATGCTCGTGAAGATGCCATTAAAGAGGTTAAAAACCAAGTTATTGCCAGATACGAAGAACAAGAAGCTACCGATGAAGATATGAAGCAAGTAAAGCAAATCTTGGACAAGATTGTTAAGGGTGAAGTCCGCCGGTTAATTACGGTTGAAAAGGTACGTCCTGATGGCCGTAAAATAGATGAAATTCGCCCATTGTCCTCCCAGGTAAGTATATTACCTCGGACACACGGTTCCGGTTTATTTACTCGTGGACAGACTCAAGCATTAAGTATTTGTACCCTTGGGGCAATGGGAGATGTTCAAATCCTTGATGGTTTAGGAATTGAAGAGGAAAAACGGTTTATGCACCACTATAACTTCCCATCCTTTAGTGTAGGGGAAACAGGTCCGATCCGTGGTCCAGGCCGTCGTGAAATTGGACACGGTGCACTTGGAGAACGTGCCCTTGAACCAGTGATTCCGTCTGAAAAAGATTTCCCATATACAATCCGTCTTGTTTCTGAAGTACTTGAATCCAATGGTTCCACATCACAGGCTAGTATTTGTGCAAGTACACTAGCGATGATGGATGCTGGTGTTCCGATCAAGGCTCCAGTTGCGGGGATTGCGATGGGACTAGTTAAATCAGGTGAGCATTATACGGTTTTATCTGATATTCAAGGTATGGAAGACCATCTTGGGGACATGGACTTTAAGGTTGCTGGAACAGCAAAGGGTGTTACAGCTCTTCAGATGGATATTAAAATTGAAGGTCTTTCTCGTGAAATTTTAGAAGAGGCCTTGCAACAAGCAAAAGTGGGCAGAATGCATATATTAGATTCCATGCTTGCAACGATTACGGAACCGAGAACAGAGCTATCGCAATTTGCTCCAAAAATCTTAACGATGACCATCAATCCAGATAAGATTCGTGATGTAATTGGACCAAGCGGTAAACAAATCAATAAGATTATCGAAGAAACCGGCGTTAAGATCGATATCGAACAAGATGGTACAGTCTTTATTGCCTCTACTAATCAAGAAATGAACCAAAAGGCGAAGAAAATCATAGAAGATATCGTCCGTGAAGTTCAAGTAGGCGAAATGTACCTTGGTAAGGTTAAGCGGATCGAAAAGTTTGGTGCCTTCGTTGAAATCTTCGCTGGAAAAGACGGTCTTGTTCATATTTCTGAACTTGCTGAAGAGCGTGTAGGAAAAGTGGAAGATGTCGTGAAAATTGGCGATGAACTTTTGGTAAAGGTAACGGAAATTGACAAGCAAGGCCGGGTAAACCTGTCTCGTAAAGCAGTTTTAAAAGAACAGCGTGAAAAGGCCGAAGAAAAACAGTAATTTTGAAGTCATAGTAAAAGGAAAAAGTCAGGGAATCGGGAATCCCTGGCTTTTTTTATGCAAACCGGTTTAGATTTCTATTGTTCGTTCTACCTTGTCCTCTTTAGACATAATCTTTAAGGAAGGGGGAATGGTAGATGAAAAGGGCTGGAATTTTAATTGTCATTTGTTTAGCAGCTTGGTTTTCCGTCAACAATCCTATTGTTGAAGACTATATAGCATCGTTAACAGAATCTGCACTTCCGGTCGTGAAGCAGACAGATCCTCTGTATCAAAAAATAGTAAAAAATGCACATACATATGAAGTCCCGCCTTCCGATGCAAAGATTGATCCTGTTTGGAAGGCCATTCCTGGATATAATGGAATGAAAGTAGATATTGCAGCTTCCTATAAAAAGATGAAGGAAAAAGGCGAATTTGATGAGCAAAAGCTTGTATTCGTCCAAACAAAACCAAAGGTACATCTAGAAAATTTGCCTCCCACTCCCATTTATAAAGGCCATCCTGATAAACCAATGGTTTCTTTTATTATAAATGTAGCATGGGGAAATGAATATTTATCCGATATGCTTGCAACATTAAAAAGGCATAACGTGTCGGCCACGTTTTTTCTTGAAGGGAACTGGACAAAAAAAAATCCTGAACTCGCCAAAATGATTGTTAGTGCTGGTCATGAGGTAGGAAATCATTCCTATTCACATCCAGATATGAGCAAGCTCACCGCCGCGAAGGCAAAAGAACAAATGATCAAAACAAATGAAATTATTGAAGCCGCAACAGGTGAAAAAAGTGTATGGTTTGCCCCGCCAAGCGGGAGCTACCGTGATGAAACGGTTAAAATTGCTCATGATTTAAACATGAAGACAGTGATGTGGACGGTTGACACAGTTGATTGGCGAAAGCCGTCTCCTGACGTTTTGATTAATCGAGTTATCTCTAAAATTGACAAAGGCTCAATGGTTCTTATGCACCCTACTGAAGCGACAGCAAAATCTCTAGATCGGTTAATTACGTTAATTGAAAAAAAGAATTTGCACATAGGTACGGTTAGTGAATTAATGGATGAGGAAAGAATAATAAATAATTAAGGCAAATTATCTCAGAAATTGGAGAAAATACATTTAAGTAAGTATAATAAATAATTGGAGTAGTAGCGTATGCATTTTAATCCTACTAAACATGAATAAGAAGACAACAGCTTTTGAAAACTTAGAGGAAGATATTCTATAGGCGGGGGGCAGCTGCCTGTAAAAGTCCGATTAGTTTAGGCAGTGGGGCATCCCCTTGCTGTTTGAAGGTTTCGCTGTATAGACAGGAGGAAGTCAATGATTAATAAGTACACTTGCCAAAACGGAGTAAGAATTGTTCTAGAAAATATCCCTACCGTAAGGTCAGTTGCAATCGGTGTATGGATTGGAACGGGTTCTAGGAATGAGGATCCGCAAACAAATGGTATTTCTCATTTCCTTGAACATATGTTCTTTAAAGGAACAACAACAAGATCAGCAAAGGAAATTGCTGAATCATTTGATAGTATTGGCGGTCAAGTAAATGCCTTTACATCGAAGGAATATACTTGCTACTATGCAAAAGTACTGGATACCCATTCTAAGTTTGCCTTAGATGTATTAGCCGACATGTTCTTTAACTCAACTTTTGTCGAAGAAGAGTTAAACAAGGAAAGAAATGTTGTCTTGGAAGAAATCAAAATGTATGAAGATACACCAGATGATATTGTTCATGATTTGTTGAGCAGGGCAGTATTCGAAGACCATCCGCTTGGATATCCGATCCTTGGGACCGAAGAAACCTTGAATACATTTACAGGTGAGTCATTAAAGGAATATATTCATCAACGATATACACCTGAAAATGTCGTTATTTCGATTGCCGGAAATGTATCCGAGAGTTTTATAAAGGAAGTTGAAAATTATTTTGGTTCTTACCAAGGTGATTCAAAGGAAGCACCTGAGAATATCCCTGTTTTTCATTCAAACCGAATTTCCAGAAAGAAAGAAACTGAACAAGCTCACCTCTGTATTGGTTTTGAAGGCTTGAAGGTTGGACACGAGGATGTTTATAGTTTAATTACCTTAAATAATATATTAGGCGGCAGCATGAGCTCCAGGTTATTTCAAGAGGTACGTGAACAACGAGGGTTGGCCTATTCTGTATTCTCGTACCATTCAGCCTATTTAGATAGCGGGATTTTGACAGTCTATGGAGGAACCGGGGCTAAACAGCTGGATCTCTTATTTGAGACAATTCAGGAAACGTTAGAGAAGTTAAAACAAGATGGAATTACCGAAAAGGAACTTACAAATAGCAAAGAACAATTAAAGGGCAGTTTGATGTTGAGTTTAGAGAGCACCAATAGCCGCATGAGCCGTAATGGAAAAAATGAGCTTCTATTAAAACGCCATCGCTCACTTGATGAAATTATCGAGCAGATTGATGCGGTTACGAAAAAGAGTGTCGATGGAATGGCAAGAGACATCTTTACTGACAAATACTCGGTAACTTTAATTAGTCCGAACGGTGAATTTCCAAATAAATTAGCTTAAACAAACGAGGTATCCCGGTTTTAGTGGATACCTCTTTTTCTGTCGTGTTAGTTCAAATTCCTAGCAGCATGGAACTTGCTTGCTAAACGTGCGAATCCGCTTTTCTTATTCTAAAATTTGTCCTTCCTTTATACACTAATAGAAAAAGTGTTGGTGGGGGGCAGGGCTATGAGGTTAAGTGAATTAAGCGGGAAAGAAATTGTCGATGTAAAAAAGGCAGAGCGTCTTGGGGTACTAGGACAAACAGATTTAGAAATAAATGAAAACACAGGTCAGATTCAAGCACTGCTAATTCCTTCCCTAAAATGGTTTGGTTTTCGTAAACAAGGGGAGGAAGTCAGGGTGCCATGGCATCATATAAAAAAAATAGGTTCCGATATGATTATCATTGATGTTCCAGGAGAAGATAGTCGCTAGGAAAGAAGCCCAAGCAAAATAAACGTTGCTTGGGCTTTTTTTATTTCCTTTCATGGAAAACTCACCGAATCAAGCAATCTTACATAAGATGTTGAAGTGATAACAGTAAAAGGAATTCTAAGTTGGATTTTTAAAAAAAAGAAGGTGAATGTTTTCATGCTGACAGGGATGCAGATAGCCGTAATGGGCGGTGATGCCAGACAGCTGGAAATCATCCGTAGGTTAACTGAATTAGACGCGAGATTATCGCTTATTGGATTTGAACAGCTTGATCACGCCTTTACCGGTGCCGTCAAAGAAAAGGTCGATGAAGTTGATTTTTCCAATATGGATGCCCTGATTCTGCCAGTGCCTGGAACAAATTTAGAAGGACAGGTAGAAACCATCTTTTCAAACGAAAAGGTGATTTTAACAGGTGATATTTTAAGCAAAACACCCGAACATTGCACCGTATATTCAGGCATCACCAACTCTTATTTAAATGAAATAACAAAAGAGGCAAAACGGCCCTTGATTCAATTATTTGAACGGGATGATGTTGCCATTTACAATTCGATCCCGACTGTCGAAGGAACCATTATGATGGCCATTCAGCATACAGACTTTACGATTCATGGATCGAATGTGACCGTACTAGGTTTAGGCAGGGTGGGGATGAGTGTAGCAAGAACTTTTGCAGCTCTTGGAGCAAAGGTAAAGGTTGGGGCAAGAAAAAGCGAGCACCTGGCAAGGATTACAGAAATGGGTCTAACTCCATTCCACTTAAGTGAATTGGTGAATGAAGTAAAAGATACCGATATTTTAATTAATACGGCACCACATCTAATTGTTACAGCCATGGTCATCTCCAAACTCCCTGCCCATACCCTCATTATCGACCTGGCCTCCAAGCCTGGCGGTACGGATTTCAGATATGCAGAAAAAAGAGGGATAAAAGCACTGCTCGCTCCCGGATTACCAGGAATTGTAGCGCCTAAAACAGCAGGTCAAATACTTGCCAATATCCTAGCCCAACTGCTTCAAGAGGATGTAGGAAAGCGAAAGGGGAAAGTGAAATGAGTTTAAAAGGTAAAAGAATTGGCTTCGGTCTTACAGGCTCACATTGTACGTATGATGCTGTATTCCCGGAAATAGAAAAACTCGTTCAAGCCGGTGCGGAGGTAATGCCAGTTGTAACCTTTACAGTTAAAAATACAGATACACGTTTTGGCAAAGGGGAAGATTGGATTCAAAGAATTGAAGACTTAACTGGAAATAAGGTCATTGACTCGATTGTAAAAGCAGAGCCGTTAGGTCCTAAAATTCCTCTAGATTGCATGGTCATTGCACCCTTAACAGGTGTTTCGATGAGTAAGTTTGCAAATGCTATGAATGATAGTCCGGTATTAATGGCTGCTAAGGCGACACTAAGGAATTTAAAACCCGTTGTCCTTGGAATTTCAACGAATGATGCTCTAGGGTTAAATGGTATCAACCTCATGAGACTAATGGCCACTAAAAATATTTATTTTATTCCATATGGTCAAGACGATCCAGACAAAAAGCCAAATTCAATGGTTGCTAGAATGACGCTGCTAACGCAAACAGTCGAAGCTGCACTTGAAGGGAAACAACTCCAGCCAGTTTTAGTGGAGAGATATAAGGATTCAGACTAAATTTCCCCCACTTTCGCTAAAAAAGGTTATTTCTTAATAAGAATATGTTAAAATAAATTAATCTTTCATCAGAAGGGTCAACCCCTTCTGATGTAAATTTAAGAATAACCACTAATGTTCAGTGCAGGTTTGAAAGGGGAACTAGAAATGAGTCAGCAAAAAGGTTTTCACGTTGCAGTGGTAGGAGCAACAGGAGCGGTTGGACAACAAATGATCCAAACACTAGTGAAAGAGAATTTTCCTATTAGCAAACTTACCCTACTATCATCGGCCCGCTCGGCTGGAAAAGTAGTCGAAGTAAATGGACAGGAAATTACCATTCAAGAAGCAAAGCCTGAAAGCTTTGAAGGTGTTGATATTGCGTTATTTAGTGCAGGCGGTAATGTGTCTAAGGAACTGGCTCCAGAAGCGGTTAAACGTGGTGCCATCGTCGTGGACAACACTAGTGCATTCAGAATGGATACAGATAAGCCATTAGTTGTACCTGAAGTAAACGAAGCAGATTTACATGAACACACGGGCATTATTGCCAACCCAAACTGCTCTACGATTCAGATGGTTGTTGCGTTAGAACCAATCCGTCAAAAATTCGGCTTGAAAAAAGTCATCGTATCCACCTATCAAGCAGTTTCTGGTGCAGGTGCTGTTGCTGTTGAAGAATTAATGGAGCAAACTAAATCGATTTTAGCGGGAGAAACAGTCGAACCTAAAATTTTACCGGTGAAAGCTGACAACAATCATTATCAAATTGCATTTAACGCAATTCCACAAATAGATAAATTTCAAGAAAATGGCTACACATTTGAAGAAATGAAAATGATTAATGAAACGAAAAAAATCATGCATCTTCCTGATTTACAAGTTTCTGCAACATGTGTAAGACTTCCTGTTGCGGTGGGACACTCAGAATCAGTTTATTTTGAAGTGGAAACAGATGGTGTCAGTGCTCAGGAAATCAAGGCTTTATTAAAGGATGCTCCTGGAGTTGTTTTACAGGATGACCCAGAAAATCAACTATATCCAATGCCTGCACATTGCGTAGGAAAGAATGATGTGTTCGTAGGACGTATTAGAAAAGACATTGATGAAGACCGCGGCTTCCATATGTGGGTGGTTTCAGATAACTTACTTAAAGGAGCAGCTTGGAATTCAGTTCAAATTGCTGAAAAGTTAGTAGAATTAGGTCTAGTTAAATAAGGCTACATCATAAAGGCAGGGTTTGGTGTTAAATGAAAATAATTGTTCAAAAATTTGGCGGGACATCTGTAAAAGATGACGAAAGCAGAAAACATGCCCAAGGCCATATTGAAAAAGCATTAAGTGAAGGCTACAAAGTGGTTGTAGTGGTTTCTGCTATGGGTAGAAAAGGCGACCCGTATGCAACTGATACACTTTTATCCTTAATTGGCGGTAATCTTAGTAAAATATCCAAACGGGAACATGATCTCCTTTTATCCTGCGGTGAGGCTATCTCGAGTATTGTCTTTACCAATATGTTACTAGAGAGAGGAATCAACGCCACAGCCCTAACTGGAGCACAAGCAGGCTTCCGTACTAATAATGATCATACCAATGCAAAAATCATCGAGATGAAATGTGACAGAATTCTAAGGGAATTAGAGACGAATGATGTTGTCGTTGTGGCAGGGTTTCAAGGAGCAGCCAAAAATGGGGATGTAACCACGATTGGACGCGGCGGCAGTGATACATCAGCTGCTGCTTTAGGTGCCGCCTTGAACGCTGAATGGATTGATATCTTTACAGATGTAGAAGGGATTATGACGGCCGATCCGCGTATTGCTGAAAACGCACGGCCACTTTCTGTTGTTACCTATACAGAGGTATGTAACCTAGCCTATCAGGGTGCAAAGGTCATTCATCCTAGAGCGGTTGAGATTGCCATGCAGGCAAAAGTGCCGATTCGAATTCGCTCCACTTATTCTGATTCACTTGGAACATTGGTCACGTCCGTTAATAAAGAAAATCGCGGCAGTGATATAAAAGAACGAACAGTTACTGGGATCGCTCACGTATCTAATGTGACACAAATAAAGGTCTTTGCTAAAAAAGATCAATATAATCTTCAGGCAGAAGTATTTAAAGCGATGGCAAATGAAAAAATCAGTGTTGATTTTATCAATATTTCTCCGAACGGAGTTGTCTATACGGTAACAGATGAAATGACCGATCGAGCGATTCAGGTCCTAGAAGAATTAGGTCATGAACCGGTAGTCGAGCGCCATTGTGCAAAGGTTTCCGTTGTAGGTGCAGGTATCGCAGGAGTACCAGGAATTACCTTTAAAATCGTAACCGCCTTATCAAATTATGGAATTCGTATTTTACAATCAGCAGACAGCCATACAACTATTTGGGTACTGGTTAAACAAGAGGACTTAGTTAAATCCGTCAATTCCTTGCACGATGCCTTTCAATTAGAGGAAGAAACAGTCGAGTATGATTTCTAGGGCTATGGAGAAGAAAGAACGTTTTTAATGAATGCTGCTTTTTGCAGCGGATAAGTTCCGATTGTATTGAAAGGAGTACTAAAATGGTTCATTTCGGGCGAGTATCAACAGCAATGGTAACCCCTTTTGATAAAAATGGGCATATTGACTTTGGAAAAACCACTCAATTGGTTAATTATTTAATTGATAATGGCACTGATTCCCTTGTGATTGCGGGAACAACGGGAGAATCCCCTACGCTTTCCAAAGAAGAAAAGCTGGCTCTATTTGATCATGTTGTTAAAGTTGTAAAAAAACGTATTCCAGTCATTGCTGGAACGGGGAGTAATAATACGTACGCCTCGGTTGAATTAACCAAAAAGGCTGAGCAGCTTGGTGTTGATGCCATCATGGCAGTTGGTCCTTATTATAATAAACCAAACCAAGAAGGTTTGTACCAGCATTTTAAAGCCATTGCAGAAGCCACACCCCTGCCGATGATGGTTTATAACATTCCGGGGAGATCATCCGTTACAATTCAGCCGCAGACGGTGATCCGTCTTTCTAAAATTCCAAATATCGTAGCGGTAAAGGAAGCTAGCGGAGACTTAAACGCAATGACACATATTATTGCAAATACGGCAGATGACTTTGTCCTCTATAGTGGGGATGATAGTTTAACTATCCCAGTTCTATCAATTGGTGGTGCAGGGGTTATTTCTGTGGCATCACATGTGATTGGAAATGAATTACAAGAAATGGTCAAGGCATTTTTTGATGGAGAACAGGCTAAAGCTGCTAAATTACATCAACACCTGCTGCCACTCATGCAAGGGCTTTTTGCAGCACCAAGCCCTGGGCCGGTTAAAACAGCCTTACAGATCAAGGGGTTGGATGTAGGATCAGTCAGGCTTCCGCTTGTTGGTCTAACAGGGGAAGAACGTGCTGCACTCATATCGCTTCTTAAAAGTATATAAATGACAAGAGGGCTAATCGAATGTTCTGTTCGGTTAGCTCTTTTTTTAAAAAAACGCCATATTACTGTAAAAAAATGATTATTGGTTGTAAAGGTTTTCAGGTATCAAGTATAATAATCATAACTGATCTTGGGTCGGCGATTAAAAGTGAACAATCATACTTAGCTTATTGCTCATTCATGGTTGCTTTGCTGGACTTTATGTAAGTATCTATTTATTGTCAGCATAGGAGGAAACGGAAATTGGTAAAGAAAAAGAATACATCCATTAAGTTGATTACACTTGGTGGTATTGGAGAAATCGGAAAAAATATGTATCTTGTTGAGGTGGACAAGGACATATTTATTATTGATGCTGGCTTAATGTTCCCCGAGGAAGAAATGCTGGGTATCGATATGGTCATTCCTGATATTACATACGTAAGAGAAAATAAGGAACGGGTGAAGGCCATTTTTTTAACACATGGTCATGAAGACCATATTGGTGCGCTGTCTTACGTACTCGCACAAGTTGATGTCCCTGTTTATGGAACGAAACTTACCCTTGCACTAGCAAATGCAAAGCTAAGGGAACAAGA
Organism: Neobacillus drentensis; assembly: GCF_021560175.1. GTDB lineage: Bacteria > Bacillota > Bacilli > Bacillales > Cytobacillaceae > Neobacillus > Neobacillus drentensis_A. The sequence continues at coordinate 1,878,997 of NZ_CP091110.1, forward strand.
ATTTACTGGTACAGCTAATTTTATCGAAGTGGATTCAGACACGACGCTGGAATTAGATACGGTACAGGCAAGTTTTTTTAGAACGAATCATAGTATTCCGGACTCTGTTGGCGTTTGCATTCATACATCCGAAGGAATTATTGTTTATACAGGTGATTTTAAATTTGACCAGGGGGCAACAAAGCTTTATAAAGCTGAGGTCGGCAAGATGGCTGCCATTGGAGATCAAGGAGTATTGTGTTTACTATCTGATAGTACAGAGGCTGAAGTCCCTGGATACACCACTTCGGAAACCAAGGTTGAACAAGAAATGTCTAACGCCTTTTATAATGCCCCAGGCCGAATTATTGCCGCTTGCTTTGCATCTGATATCAATCGGATCCAGCATATTTTTAATGCGGCAAGTGAAAATGGCCGTAAAGTTACGGTTGTTGGAAAGAGTCTTGAACAAATTTATCATATCGCACTCGATTTAGGTTATTTAGAAGTGGATGAGGATCTGATTATCCCTGTTAGTGAAATTAAAAACTACCAGGACCGTGAAATTGTCGTTTTAATGACAGGCAGCCAAGGTGAACCGATTGAGGCATTACAGAAAATGGCCAAGCAATCACATAAACTTTTAAACATCCAACAGGGTGATACAGTCTTAATTGCCGCCTCACCTCTAAAGGGAAGTGAAGTCTTTTTATTTAAAACGATTGATATGCTTTTTAGAGCGGGTGCTAATGTGATTTCTGGCAAACGGGCCCTTCATGTATCTAGTCACGGCAGCCAGGAAGAATTAAAATTCATGATTAATTTAATGAAACCGAAATTTTTCATTCCTGTCCATGGTGAATATAAGATGCTCAAAGCACACAGGAAAGTGGCATTGGAATGTGGACTTACCGATCAACAAATCGTCATACCTGACCGCGGTGATGTGGTCGAATGGAAGGAAGGCAGCATTGGTATTACCGGTAAAGTCCCATCAGGAAATGTTTTAATTGATGGGATTGGTGTAGGTGACGTGGGCAATATTGTGTTACGTGATCGAAAGCTTTTATCTCAAGACGGTATACTGATTGTTGTTGTCACGTTGACAAAGCAGGAAAAGAAGATTGCGGCAGGACCTGAAATTATTTCAAGGGGCTTTGTTTATGTACGTGAGTCAGAAAAGTTAATGGATGATTCTACAAAATTAGTCCGTGATATCGTAGAGAGAAATACAGCCAAAGGTACGTTTGAATGGGCGAGCTTAAAACAGGAAATAAGAGATGATTTGAATCGATCCTTATATGAAAAAACAAAGAGAAGACCAATGATACTTCCAATCATTATGGAAGTGTAATATAAAAAGGCACTGGTGAATAAGCCAGTGCCTTTTTATATTTAAAGCATGAAATTGTCTCTCGAGTAAATACTAAACATATATCATGCTTGGAGGGAGTAGTAGAATGAATAACGATTATCAAAATAATGACACCGGCAGACAAGAAGGACAAGAGCCTCAAAAAGAGGAAAAGTCTTCTCCATTATTAGAAAAAATACAACAATTGGGACAAACAAATGTGCCGCAGCTCTCAGCCGATTCTAGTATACATTGTTTAACCATAATAGGCCAAATAGAGGGACATCTTGCCTTACCGCCACAAAATAAAACAACCAAATATGAGCATTTACTTCCACAGTTAGTCGCTATTGAACAAAACCCGAAAATTGAAGGGGTCCTGATTATTCTGAATACGGTTGGCGGTGATGTAGAAGCCGGCCTAGCTATTTCAGAGATGATTGCCTCCCTATCAAAACCAACTGTTTCAATTGTTTTAGGGGGAGGACATTCCATCGGGGTGCCAATTGCTGTTTCGTGTGATTATTCATATATTGCCGAAACTGCTACAATGACCATACATCCTATTCGCCTGACTGGACTCGTGATTGGAGTTCCTGCAACCTTTGAATATTTAGACAAAATGCAAGAGCGGGTTGTTAATTTTGTGACGGGACATTCGAAAATTAAAGAAGAAACCTTTAAAGATTTAATGTTTGCGAAAGGTAATTTAACGAGAGATATTGGGACAAATGTCATTGGTATTGATGCGGTTAAATACGGATTAATTGATGAAGTAGGCGGTCTAGGACCCGCGATGAAGAAATTAAATGAAATGATTGAACTCCGAAAAGGGGAAAATGAGGGGCTGATTCAATGATTTTATATACGATGATGCCAAGTGAACTGATCTTTCCAGCCGAACAAGTGGAACAGAGCAAACAAAAACTGATAACTTATCAGGGTGTCTCCATGCTGGTAGAGCAAACAGACTCCGAGTATGTCGAAGTGGTCCGTATTTTAAGCAGCGACCCGCAACATTATTTAAATCAGCAGCTTTGCCCGGGTGCAAAAATTTCTTTTGCTAACCTTGGAGGTTTATCGGCATTGTAATAGTAGAATATGGTATAATTATCAAAGGAGAAAAAGAGCAGCCAAATTTGGGCTGCTTTCTTTATACATATAGATGAGTAAGACTTTAGTATATAGCTGAATAACATATTTTTCGTACAAGGTGATTAAATGGCCAAAAAAAAGAGAAGACAACCAAAAAAGAGAGACAATCATTTAAAACGGACCGTTCAATTTGAATTATCGGCCCTTGCCATTTTAGCGCTAGCAATTATTTCAATTGCCAAGCTCGGAGCAGTTGGAAAAGCCACCGTTCTATTCTTCCGTTTTTGGATGGGCGAATGGTACATGCTTGGATTGTTAGGGCTAGTTATATTAAGTGTTTATTTAATGTGGAAACGGAGTGTTCCTTTTTTCTTTCATATTAAGTTAGTTGGCACCTATTTTATTATTTCGGCAATCCTCCTATTGAGTCATGTAACACTTTTCCATTTGCTTACCAATAATGGGAAATTTAAAGACCCTAGTGTAATTAGTAACACTTGGGAGTTATTTATGATGGAAGTCAGAGGGGAGACAAGCACCACTGACCTTGGCGGAGGGATACTCGGGGCAGTTTTGTTTGCGTTATTTCACTATCTATTCGCAGAAACAGGAACAAAAATTATTGCATTTATTTTTATACTAATCGGAATCATTTTGCTAACAGGAAAGTCAATTGGCGATTTCGTTGGAAAAATTATCATGACTGTTTTCGATTTTTCAAGAGGTCAATGGGAAGCATTTAAACTGGATATGTCCGAATGGAAGCAGAAACAAACAGAGCGCCGTAATGAGCGCATTGCCGAAAAACAACAGGAAAAAGAGAATCGTCAAAGACAGCCTGCCCCAGTCCCCAACAATGTGCAACATGAACAGGAAGAAACTATTATTCCTGAGCCTATTATCTCTAGTTTTGCGGATCGGGCCTATATAGATGAACCATCCATCCCTAAACCTGAAACAGAACAAGCAAAAGGGAAAGAACAAAAGAGTAAGACGGAAGAGGTTGACGATGACAATACCCCGCCAATCTCATTTACCGAAGAGGTAGTGGAAAACGTAACATACGAATTACCGCCGCTCCGGCTTTTAAAGGCACCAAGGAAGACAGATCAGAGTGGTGAATATGAATTAATACACGCCAATGCGGCAAAGCTCGAACGGACATTCCAATCCTTCGGAGTAAAAGCCCGCGTTACCCAAGTTCACTTAGGACCTGCTGTTACAAAATACGAGGTCCATCCTGATGTCGGAGTAAAAGTTAGTAAAATTGTCAGCTTAAGTGATGACATTGCCTTAGCCCTTGCTGCTAAAGGGATCCGGATTGAAGCACCAATTCCAGGCAAATCGGCGATTGGAATTGAGGTTCCAAATTCCGAAGTAGCCATGGTTTCCTTACGGGAAGTACTTGAAGCTACGCAAAATGATAAGCCCGATGCCAAACTATTAATTGGTCTTGGAAGGGACATCACTGGAGAAGCCGTTCTAGCTGAATTAAATAAAATGCCGCACTTACTTGTTGCCGGGGCTACTGGAAGCGGAAAGAGTGTTTGCATAAATGGAATTATCACAAGCGTTCTTATGAGAGCAAAGCCACATGAAGTGAAATTAATGATGATTGACCCGAAAATGGTCGAATTAAATGTTTATAATGGTATTCCACACCTGCTAGCACCGGTAGTAACCGATGCAAAAAAAGCATCACAAGCTTTGAAAAAAGTAGTAAGTGAGATGGAAAGACGATATGAACTGTTTTCTCATACAGGTACACGTAATATCGAAGGTTATAATGAGCATGTAAGAAGACATAATCTTGAAGAAAATGATAAGCAGCCCTTATTACCATATATTGTCGTCATTGTTGACGAGTTGGCTGATCTAATGATGGTTGCTTCATCAGATGTTGAAGATTCGATTACTCGACTAGCGCAAATGGCCCGAGCTGCCGGAATTCATTTAATTATTGCCACCCAGCGGCCATCTGTGGATGTCATAACTGGAGTTATTAAAGCGAATATTCCATCACGAATTGCCTTTGCTGTTTCAAGTGCGACCGATTCAAGGACGATCCTCGATATGGGCGGCGCAGAGAAACTGCTGGGAAGAGGGGATATGCTATTCCTGCCTGTAGGAGCATCCAAGCCTGTTCGCGTTCAAGGTGCCTTTCTCTCAGACCAAGAGGTAGAAGATACAGTGGAATTTGTTATTTCGCAGCAAAAAGCACAATATCAAGAAGAAATGATTCCGGATGATATTCCAGAGGTAACAGGAGCCGTCGATGATGAATTATACAACGATGCTGTCGACTTAATTATTGATATGCAGACGGCATCAGTATCCATGCTGCAGCGCCGGTTCCGGATTGGATATACGAGAGCTGCACGTCTTATCGATGAAATGGAGGCCCGTGGTGTTGTAGGACCATATGAAGGAAGTAAGCCGCGGACCGTATTACAGGCAAAACCAAATGAAGAGCAGAGTTCCTAAACTCTTTTAGAAAAGAAATTTCTCAGCTAGATAAAAAAAGTAGTAAAAAAGAGCCATTCGGCTCTTTTTTTGTAAGTCTATTTTCTATAAAAAGTGATACTATAGTAGTGGAAGGAAGTGATAGCTCATTAATTGATTATTGCTATTTTTCTACTTTTTTCGACACAATTCATGGTTTTCTTCCGAAATTTGTAAGCGTTTTTATAAATGTTGGTTTATTTCCCCCTTTTTTCGACGAAATTCCATATTCCTATTTATTTATCACAAAAAAAATGTTAATATAAATCCGATTAGTAGGAATGATATCAGATGTCTGATGTCTTAGGAAAAAGGCTGGAGGAAACAGCATGTCTATTAGGTCAGATAACCGGCACTTATATTTACAAGTAATCGATCGGTTGAAGCAGGATATTGAAAATGGGGTCTATAAAGAAAAAGAAAAGCTGCCTTCAGAATTCGATCTTGCGAAACAACTGGGGGTAAGCAGGGCAACTCTTAGGGAAGCACTCCGTATTCTAGAAGAGGAGAACGTTATCATAAGACGCCATGGTGTTGGTACTTTTGTAAACGGAAGACCCATGTTTACGTCTGGGATTGAACAACTAAATAGTGTCACTGACATGATCAAACAAGTTGGGATGAAACCTGGGACTATTTTCTTAAGTTCATCAACTCAAGGTCCTACCGAGGAGGATATTCGTCGTTTCTCATGTTCTGCTAATGAGGAGATTTTCGTGATGGAGAGGGTTAGAACTGCAAACGGAGAACCGGTAGTTTACTGCATAGACAAGGTTCCGGAAAGCATTTTGCCTGAAACATTTTCCCATGAGGAAGAATCTATTTTTCAGATTTTAGATGAGGCGGCAAATCGCAGAATTACATACGCAGTTGCCCAAATAGAACCTTTAGGTTACCACGAGAAAATTTCACCCATTTTAGAATGTGATCCAGAAACTGCTTTGTTAGTGTTAAAGCAAATGCATTTCGATGAAACGGATGAACCTGTCCTATTCTCGGTAAACTATTTTAAGGCGGATAAATTTAGTTTTCATGTATTAAGAAAAAGAACATAATTTTTTTGTTAATAGGTGTAAACGGTAAACAAATGAAGTGTCAACATTTCTACTAAATCAAACAACATTCTTAGGGGGTATATTTCTTTGAAAATACGTAAAATTGGAATGGCGCTTTCTCTAGTTCTTGCTGCTGGAACACTTTTAGGTGCTTGTGGAAAAAGCAATGATACAAGCAAGGGTGGAACATCAGATAAATCAAAAGCATTCTCTGTAGCAATGGTTACTGACGTTGGCGGTGTAGATGACAAATCATTTAACCAATCAGCTTGGGAAGGTCTTCAGAAATTTGGTAAAGACAATAACATGTCCAAAGGTAAAGGCGGATATGATTACGTACAATCAAAATCTGATGCTGACTACTCTACTAACTTAAATACACTTGCTCGTCAAAATTTTAGCTTAGTATTTGGTATTGGTTATTTAATGCAGGGTGCGGTTGAAGAAATTGCTAAGCAGCAAAAAGATAAGCATTTCGCCATTGTTGACTCTGAAGTGAAACAACCTAACGTTGCAAGTATCCTATTTAAAGAACAAGAAGCTTCATTCCTAGCGGGCGTGGCAGCAGCAATGACAACTAAATCCAACAAGATTGGGTTTATTGGCGGTATCGAAGGTGCTGTTATTGAACGTTTTGAATCAGGATTTGTAGCGGGTGTTAAAGCGGCGAAGCCAGAAGCAACTGTTGACATTCAATATGCTGGTGCATTTGATAAAGCAGAACTTGGCCAATCAATCGCTTCAAAAATGTACTCTTCCGGCGCAGATGTTGTTTTCCATGCTGCTGGTGGAACAGGTGTTGGTTTATTCAAAGAAGCAAATGACCTTAAGAAAAAAGATCCATCACGTGAGATTTGGGCAATTGGGGTTGACAGTGATCAAGCTAATATGGGTCCAGATGTTGTTTTAACTTCCGCTCTTAAACGAGTAGACAATGCTGTTATCGACGTTTCTACAAAAGCGAAAGATGGTAATTTCCCTGGCGGAAAAGTTGCCTTATACGGTCTAGCTGAAGACGGTGTTGGTTTATCACCAATCAATAGCAAAGCACCAAATAAAGCCGCTATTGAAACTGCTGTCAAAGATTGGACGGACAAAATTAAAGCAGGTACTATAAAAGTTCCAGGTACTCGTGCAGAATTAAAAACATTCAGCGCAAAATAATAATAATAGGGAATAAGCTGGTCTTGCTGCCTGCTTATTCCTTCTTAATGAAATCCTAACTGAAGTGTAGAAGCACATTCTACCTTTCATTTAAGATTTTACCGGGGAGTAATCCCTGTTTTTTTAAAAATCTGAAAGGTCTGACCTCTTACTACTATTGGTCAATTTTTCCTTTTATCTTATCGCAGGGAGTGAGAAAGATGGATTTTGTAATTGAAATGCTCAACATTCGTAAAGAATTTGGCGGTTTCGTTGCGAATGATAACATTACCCTTCAGTTAAAGAAGGGCGAAATTCATGCATTACTTGGTGAAAATGGTGCAGGTAAATCCACCTTAATGAACGTTCTTTTTGGGCTATATCAGCCGGAGCAAGGTGAAATTCGTGTCAAAGGGAAACCTGTGAAAATCACCAACCCTAACATTGCAAATGATCTAGGAATCGGCATGGTGCACCAGCACTTTATGCTTGTCGATACTTTTACGGTAACAGAAAATATTATACTTGGCAGAGAAATCACAACGGGCGGAAGAATAGATCTTAAAAAGGCAGAAAAAGAGGTTCGTGAAATTTCTGAACGTTATGGTCTAGCAGTGGATCCGCAAGCAAAGATATCTGATATTTCCGTGGGAATGCAGCAAAGGGTCGAAATTCTAAAAACTTTATACCGTGGTGCGGAGATCGTCATTTTTGATGAACCATCTGCTGTACTTACACCTCAGGAAATTAAAGAACTTATGCAAATTATGAAAACGCTTATAAAAGAAGGTAAATCTATTATTCTCATTACCCATAAATTGAAAGAGATTATGGAAGTAGCTGACCGCTGTACGGTCATCCGTAAAGGTAAAGGGATTGGTACCGTTAATGTAAGTGAAACAAATCCTAATGAACTGGCGAGCTTAATGGTTGGTCGTGAAGTGGTCTTTAAAACAGAAAAGACTGAAGCAAAACCACAACAAGACGTCCTTACTGTTCAAGATTTAGTCGTAAAAGATTCACGCGGCATTAATATTGTCAACGATTTAAATCTAAGTGTGAAAGCTGGTGAAATTGTTGGTATCGCCGGGATTGATGGTAATGGGCAAACTGAACTAATTGAAGCCATTACCGGATTACGAAAGGCAGAAAGCGGCAGCATTAAATTAAACGGAAAAGAACTTATTAACCAAACACCACGCAAGATTACAGAATCAGGGGTTGGCCATATCCCGCAGGACCGTCATAAACATGGACTTGTTTTAAACTTTCCAATAGGCGAGAACATGGTGTTGCAAACGTATAATAAAAAGCCATTCTCAAAAGGCGGAGTCCTAAACTTTAAAGAAATTTATAAAAAAGCACGAACTTTAATTAGTGAGTTTGATGTTCGAACACCAACCGAATATACTTTGGCTCGTGCCTTATCCGGCGGTAATCAGCAAAAGGCGATTATTGGCCGCGAGGTCGATCGGAATCCGGATCTGTTAATTGCAGCACAGCCTACACGTGGTTTGGATGTCGGGGCAATTGAATTTATTCATAAACGGCTGATTGAACAGCGTGACCATGGTAAAGCCGTTTTACTGGTTTCATTTGAATTGGATGAAATTCTCAACGTGAGTGACCGAATTGCTGTCATCTATGAAGGGAAAATCGTTGCTATCGTCAATCCTAAAGAAACATCGGAGCAGGAGCTTGGCTTGTTGATGGCTGGGTCAAATAGAAAGGAAGCAGGTGAACACTCCCATGCTTAAACGCTTTAATAGTATTTTAACACCGATTATTTCTGTTTTATTAGGTATTATTGTTGGTACCATTATCATGGTTATCAGCGGTTATGATCCTGTGGCAGCTTTCGCGGCCCTCTGGAATGGGGCTTTTGGTGAATCTTATTATATAGGGGAATCCATAAGACAGGTTACACCTTATATTCTTGCTGGTTTAGCTGTTGCATTTGCCTTCCGCGTAGGCCTGTTTAATATCGGGGTAGAAGGACAATTTCTTGTCGGCTGGCTTGCCGCAGTTTGGGTGGGAGTAGCCTTTGATCTTCCAAAAGCTATTCATCTGCCACTTGCCATTTTAGCTGCAATGGCAGCAGGGGCTTTGTGGGCATTCATCCCTGGCTTTTTAAAAGCTCGTTTCCGAGTTCATGAAGTAATCGTTACAATTATGATGAACTATGTTGCCTTACACGTTTCCAATTACATTATTAAAAATATCATCACCGATAATAAAGATAAAACCGATATGATTAAGGAATCTGCATCTTTAAGATCGGACTGGTTACAAAGTATTACGGATTATTCACGGCTTCATTGGGGTATTGTTATTGCCATTATTGGTTGTATTGTTATGTGGTTTTTACTTGAAAGAACAACAAGAGGATTTGAATTACGTGCTGTTGGTTTTAACCAGCATGCCGCTCATTACGCAGGAATGAGTGTAAATAAAAATATTATCCTCTCTATGGTTATTGCTGGTGCCTTTGCTGGATTGGCAGGGTCAATGGAAGGATTAGGTACTTTTGGCTATGCGACAGTAAAAGGCGGTTTCACTGGTGTCGGATTTGATGGGATTGCGGTTGCCTTACTTGGTGCCAATACCTCATTAGGAGTATTTTTCGCGGCATTACTATTTGGTTCATTAAAAGTAGGGGCATTGAATATGCCGCTTGAGGCCGGTGTTCCCAATGAACTAGTTGATATCATTATTGCCTTGATCGTATTCTTTGTTGCTTCAAGTTATATAATAAGGGTATTTCTTGACCGATTTAGTAAAAAGGAGGTGAAGTAAGTTGAGCTTAATGGAAATCTTAATCATCGTCGTTCCATCCACATTATTATGGGCAGCTCCTCTTGTCTTCACTGCATTAGGCGGTATTTTTTCAGAGCGTTCCGGTGTTGTAAACATTGGTCTTGAGGGTTTAATGGTAATCGGGGCATTTACTGCGATTGTTTTCAATCTTACCTTTGTTGACACGTTTGGAAGCCTAACTCCATGGCTTGCGATCCTCGTTGCTATGGTAGCAGGTGCGATTTTTTCATTGTTACATGCGGTTGCAGCGATCACCTTCCGTGCTGACCATACCGTTTCCGGTGTGGCGATAAACTTATTAGCAACAGGTTTAACCTTGTTCCTAGTCAAGCTTATCTATGATAAGGGTGAAACAGATATTATCAACAAAGGTTTTAACAAAATTGATATTCCAGTTTTAAAAGATATCCCGATTATTGGGGAAATATTCTTCCAAAACACTTATTGGACATCATTCCTTGCTATTATTGTGGCAATTATCGTTTGGTACATTGTCTATAAAACACCATTTGGTCTTCGTCTTCGTTCGGTAGGAGAACATCCAATGGCGGCAGATACAATGGGGATTAACGTGACAAAAATGCGTTATCTAGGTGTAATCATTTCAGGAGCGTTAGGTGGAATCGGCGGCGGAGTTTACGCTCAATCGATTACCTCTAACTTCAGCCACTCTACGATCAGTGGTCAAGGTTTTATGGCTATCGCAGCGATGATTTTTGGTAAATGGCATCCACTTGGTGCGATGGGTGCAGCTATTTTCTTTGGATTTGCTCAAAGTATCAGTATTATCGGTTCAAGTTTACCGTTCTTAAAAGAAATTCCAAATGTCTACTTGTTAATTGCTCCATATGTATTAACAATCCTTGCTTTAACCGGATTTATCGGCCGTGCCGATGCTCCGAAAGCAAGTGGTACCCATTATATTAAAGGCAGTCGGTGATTGGAAGAGCTCTCAGCAAATGAGAGCTCTTTTTTTATGGCTGTGTTAAAGGTTATTGTTAATTTTTAGCATGTTGATTGGAGCGAAGCCACTGGAGCGGAAATCAATATTCAGGATTAACGAAGCATTTTTAATAAATAAGCGTAATTTCTTGTATTGTACGGGCTTGGCAAATTATAGTAAGAAGTATAGGTATTTTTACAAAAGGAAAAGATATAAAGAAAAATGTTTACATATTATAAGTAAGCCCTTTAGAAAAAGGAGGATTACAATGGACTCAACTGCAGAAAAAATCACAGAATTGCAGGGTTATAAACTCCATGTTATTGCAACCGAAAAGTATAAGACCAATACATTCGTTTGGCGAATGAAAGCACCTTTAACAAAAGAAGATGTAACGAAACGGGCCCTGCTTCCGCATGTTTTACAAAGCAGCTCAGCCAAACATACATCTACAACAGCATTACGCTCTTATTTAGATGAGCTTTACGGTGCAACTCTTTATGTTGATTTGGCTAAAAAAGGTGAATACCATGTGATGAGTGTATCCTTAGAAATAGCCAATGAAAAATTCTTAAGTGACCCAGAACCGCTGTTGAAAAAAGGATTTGAACTGCTATCAGAGATTTTAACAAATCCAAATGCAAGTGGAAATGCCTTTGATCAGGATACAGTGGAAAAGGAAAAACGAGTCCTAAAATCTCGGATTCAATCTGTTTTCGATGATAAAATGCGCTATTCGAGTGTCCGCCTATTAGAAGAAATGTGTAAAGACGAACCATATGCCCTCCAGGTTAATGGGGAAGCCAGCGATGTTGATGCAATCACACCGGAAAATTTATACGAATATTATCAAAAGGCGTTTTCAGAAGATGAAATGGATCTTTATGTAATTGGTGATGTGAAAGAAGAAGAAGTAAAACAACTAGCAGGCCAGTTACTACAGTTTGAGAATCGTACCCCGAAAAAAGTACAAACTGAAAAATCAGCCTCTAGATCGAATGTGAATGAAGTGAAAGAAGTACAGGATGTAAAACAAGGTAAATTAAATATTGGGTACAGGACAAATATTGTGTATGGAGATCCTGATTATTTTGCTCTTCAAGTATTTAATGGGGTTTTTGGAGGCTTTTCACATTCAAAACTATTTATTAATGTTCGTGAAAAGGCCAGTCTTGCTTACTATGCGGCAAGCCGGCTTGAGAGCCATAAAGGCCTAATGCTAGTTATGTCAGGGATTGATTTGAAAAACTATGACCAGGCAGTCGGAATCATTCATGAACAGATGGATGCGATGAAAAAAGGAGATTTCACCGACCAAGAGTTAGAGCAGACCAAAGCCGTTATCCAAAATCAAATTATGGAGACAGTGGACACGGCCAGAGGCTTAACCGAAATTCTGTATCATAATGTGGTGGCAGGTACGACGATAGCTCTTGATACCTGGATGAATGAAATGAATAAAGTGACAAAGGAAGAAATCACAGCAGTGGCAGAAAAGATTCAGCTTGATACGATTTATTTCTTAACGGGAACGGAGGCGGGCAAATAATGGAAAAAATTACGTTTGACCAGCTTCAAGAAGAACTTTTTCATGAAAAAATGTCTAATGGCTTAAATGTATATATCCTGCCAAAGAAAGGTTTTAATAAAACCTATTGTACCTTTACAACCAAATATGGTTCGGTAGACAATACCTTTGTTCCGCTAGGCAAAGACGAGTATGTCAAAGTCCCAGATGGGATTGCCCATTTTCTAGAGCATAAACTGTTCGAAAAAGAAGATGGCGATGTGTTTCAGCAGTTTAGCCGTCAAGGGGCATCGGCCAATGCGTTTACTTCGTTTACACGGACGGCTTATTTATTTTCTAGTACGTCTGATGTCGAAAAAAACTTAGAAACACTGATTGATTTTGTCCAGAGCCCCTATTTCTCCGAAAAAACGGTGGAAAAGGAAAAAGGAATCATCGGTCAGGAAATTACCATGTATGATGATAACCCTGATTGGCGGTTATACTTTGGTTTAATCCAGAATTTATATCAAAATCATCCAGTGAAAATTGATATTGCCGGGACCATTGAATCGATTGCAGAAATTGATAAAGATTGGCTGTATGAGTGTTACAATACCTTTTATCACCCAAGTAATATGCTGTTATTTATTGTCGGTCCTGTTGACCCGGATAAAATAATGACACAAGTGAGAGAGAATCAGGACAAAAAAGATTATAAGGCGATGCCGGAGATTAAACGGAAATTTGAAGAGGAGCCGCCGCAGGCTGCTGAAAAGAAACAGGTTCTTCAAATGAATGTGCAAACCTCCAAATCTCTCCTAGGAATTAAAGCCCTTCATGTGGACCAGACAGGTGAAGTGCTGCTTAAAAACGAGCTAACCATGAATGTGCTGCTTGATTTATTGTTTGGAAAAAGTTCGGATAACTATACTAAGCTTTATGACGAGGGTCTTGTCGATGAAACTTTTTCCTATGACTATACGCAGGAACAAGGCTTTGGGTTTGCGATGATTGGAGGAGATACGGCGGAGCCGGATAAACTATCTGACAGTCTGAAACAAATGCTTCTTGATGCAAAACAAGGCAGTGTGTTTAATGAGGAACAGTTAGAAAGAGCGAAAAAGAAGAAAATTGGTGCCTTCCTGCGAGCTGTGAATTCACCTGAGTATATTGCCAACCAATTTACTCGGTATGCGTTTAATGATATGAATTTATTCGACGTTGTACCAACGCTCGAAAAGATAACCCTGCAGGACTTACAAACGTTAGCTTCTGAAGTGATTTCAGAGGAACGATTTTCGGTATGCCAAGTGGTCCCGAAACAAAAGTAGGCGAGGAAGCGTCGTAACCCGGCGCTTCTTTGGCGTTGGATGGGTGAGAAGTGGTGCTGTGTGGGTTTAGTAGCGGATAGCATTTGGTAGTGGCGCAAGAGCCGGAATATTGGCGGATAGAAGAGATTAGTGGCGCAAGAGATGAAATACTGGCGGATGGCTATGAATTAGTGGCGCCAAGACACGCTACTGGAGAATAGCAAGAGATTAGTGGCGCATGAGGATGAAATACTGGCGGATGGCTATGAATTAGTGGCGCCAAGACACAATACTGGCGGATAGCAACAAATTAGTGGCGTGTGGGCCTGACTAAATGAAAGAGTGATGTAATTGAAAAAATATGTGTTAGTAACGGGAGCAAGTGGAGGAATTGGACAAGCGGTGGCCATGAATTTAGCCGCGAAAGGGTATCATTTGTATCTGCATTACAATCAAAACGAACAATCGATCAGGAATTTAATCACCAAGCTCGAACCATATGGCGTTGAATATATCCCCATTCAGGCTGATTTTTCCATAGCGAATGGTTATCAATCAGTGCTGCCGCAAATCTTTTCTTTAGATGCGATCATCCATTGCGGGGGGAAAAGTCATTATGGACTGCTGGTCGATTTAAAGCATGACGAAGCCGAAGCTTTAATGAATATTCATGTACTAAATCCCCTGATGCTAACCAAAGAATTATTACCTAAATTAGTAACGAAACGGACAGGGAATATTATTGTGATTACCTCTATTTGGGGACAAACAGGTGCTGCTTGTGAAGTTGCTTACTCTGCTGCAAAAGGGGCCCAAATTGCCTTTGTAAAAGCGCTAAGTAAAGAAGTGGCTTTAAATGGAATTCGCGTCAATGCCATTGCTCCAGGCGCTGTGGATACACCCATGATGGAGTCCTTCACATCTGAAGAACTAAAGCAAGTTTCCTTTGAAATTCCAATGGGACGATTGGCAAAGCCTGCAGAAATTGCTGCTAGTGCCGCTTTTTTACTTTCTGATGAGTCCTCCTATATCACAGGTCAGGTGCTGTCGGTCAATGGGGGATGGTACACCTAAGAAAAAATTTCATGGTTAGCAATGAATAGTTCAGGGTGCTTCTTCGCAAAATAACCTTGTACTATTCTAAAGGAGGGAATACAATGTCTGTTTTAGAAAACTGGAAACAGTGGGAAGACTTCTTAGCGGATCGGCTTCATCATGCGCAAAATGAAGGCATGAGTGAAGGGGCTGTTAGTAACCTTGCTTACCAAATTGGTGACTACTTAGCTAACCAAGTAGAGCCGAAAAATGAACAGGAAAGAATTCTTGCAGATCTTTGGTCTGTTGCGGATAAACAAGAACAGCAGGCAATTGCTAACATGATGGTAAAATTAATTTCAAATAACGGATCACGCTAAGAAAGAGGGACCTGAGGGTCTCTCTTTTCGCTTTTTGTAAACATCCAATGTTTTTCATTAAGATTTTTAATAAATATATCATATTCATTGTTTTTCCTTTCATCTTCTATCAAAATCATTTATTATAAGGTTTAGACGTGACAGTGTAAAAAATTTGTCGAAACTTCTTTTTGGGGGTTTTTTATTAATGAAAAAAGAATGGTACTTAGAATATGAGATTCAGAAAAACCGACCTGGTCTTTTGGGTGACATTTCCTCTTTATTAGGGATGCTTGCAATTAATATTGTCACCATAAACGGTGTGGACGAAGGCAGGCGTGGATTGTTAATCTTAGCAAAAGATGATGATCAAATTAAACGGCTTGAGTCAATTTTAAATACTATGGACACAATAAAACTAATAAAACTAAGAGAGCCAAAACTGCGTGACAGGCTGGCAGTTAGACACGGCCGTTATATTCAAAGGGACGCTGATGATAAAAAAACATTCCGGTTTGTGAGGGATGAGCTTGGATTATTAGTTGATTTTATGGCAGAATTATTTAAGCAGGAGGGGCATAAACTAATCGGTATTCGTGGAATGCCTCGCGTTGGTAAAACAGAATCACTCGTTGCAGCAAGTGTTTGTGCCAATAAGCGCTGGTTGTTTGTTTCATCGACGTTGTTAAAACAAACGATCCGTAATCAGCTGATTGAGGATGAATATAACGCCAACAATTTGTTTATACTTGATGGAATTGTCTCTACTAGACGTGCTAATGAACGGCACTGGCAGCTGGTACGTGAAATTATGCGCTTGCCTTCCGTTAAAGTGATTGAGCATCCTGATATCTTTGTGCAGAACTCAGAGTACACGCTAGACGATTTTGATTATATCATTGAACTTCGCAACGACGCTGAAGAAGAAATCACCTACGATGTCGTTGATCAGCATAATATGTTCTCCGGATCTGATTTTGGAGATTTTGATTTTTAATAAATTGGAAGGTGTTAAAGGTGACGGAACTAGGGAATCGATTAAAGGAAGCCCGAATAGCTAAAAACTTAAGCTTAGACGATCTTCAGACCATAACCAAAATTCAAAAGCGATATTTAGTAGGGATCGAAGAAGGCAATTATGCCAGCATGCCTGGGAATTTTTATGTGAGGGCTTTTATTAAGCAATATGCAGAAGCACTGGACCTAAATCCCGATGAAATCTTTGAAACCTATAAAAACGAAATTCCAGCCTCCCATAATGATGAAATTCATCATTTATCACGAGTAAATACGCACAAAGCGATCTCAAAAGGGGACTCAAAAGTATTTGATTTCTTGCCAAAGGTTTTAATAGGTGTTTTTGTTATAGGGATTGCTAGTCTTTTATATTACTTTATTGCCAACCACGCCAGTGATACGAAGAATGAAACGATCAGTAATGACCGGGAACAGGTTAAACTTGAAAAATCAACAAAACTTGAAAAAGTTAAAGCAGATGAAGTAACTAAAAAAGCCGAGACCAAAAAAGACACAGAAACAGCTAAGCCAAATAAGGAAACAACCCCGCCAGTTGATACTCCAAAACAGGTGGTAACAGCTGTTCAAACACAGGGGAACACCACAACCTATGATTTAAAAAATGCTGATAAATTTGTCATTAAGATAGTATCTAAAGGACAAACATGGGTAAGCATCAAAAATGGAAAACAGAAAACCTTTTTCCAAGGTACCCTTAAAAAAGGGACAACTGAGAGTCAAGCTCAAGATTTATCGGCAGAAAATATGGCTGTGATTAGAGTCGGAAATGCTGCAGATACAGATATTTATATTAATGATCAAAAGCTTGAGTATGCAATACCAGCAACAGCTAATGTTCAGAATATCAAGATTCAACATGTTCTGAAGAATGAATAGTCATCTGCTGATGGCTATTTTTCACTTTTTCAATGATAAGGAGAAAAAAATATGAATATTCCTAATAGAATAACGGTATCCAGGATCCTATTAATTCCAATATTCTTAATTATGATGCTTGTACCTTTTGACTGGGGAAACATGCATCTTCTCGGGGCAGATTTACCTGTTACCCATTTTGTAGGTGCACTTATTTTTATAATTGCTTCATGCACAGACTGGGTGGATGGTCATTATGCCCGTAAATATAACCTTGTGACGAATATGGGGAAATTCCTTGATCCATTGGCTGATAAATTACTAGTGTCAGCTGCTTTAATTGTTCTCGTTGAACTTCCTAATGTCTATGCCCCATCTTGGATCGTCATCATTATTATCAGCAGAGAATTTGCGGTTACTGGACTTCGCTTGTTACTCGCAGGTGAAGGTGAGGTTGTTGCAGCGAATATGCTTGGCAAAATTAAAACATGGACCCAAATTATCGCCATTTCTTCACTTTTATTACATAATATATTTTTTGAAATGATCTCATTTCGATTTGATGTTTTATCATTATGGGTAGCCATGATTTTTACGATTTGGTCTGGCTGGGATTATTTTGCAAAAAACAGCCATGTACTAAAAAATTCAAAATAGGACTGCCATGTTTTTAAGGAGGGATAGGTTTGAAGAATGCTGAAATCATTGCAGTAGGTTCGGAGTTATTGCTCGGGCAAATTGTCAACACCAATGCGAAATTTATTTCACAGCAATTAGCGGAGCTTGGCATTAATGTCTATTTTCATACCGTTGTGGGGGACAACCCTGACAGGCTGCTATCTGCCATTAAAACAGCAGAAGGCCGAGCGAACATCATTATCTTTACCGGTGGGTTGGGACCAACCAAGGATGATTTAACCAAGGAAACAATTGCCCGTCACCTAAGTAAAAATCTGGTGATCGACCAACAGGCATTAGTGTCGATTGAGCAATATTTCGCACGGACCAGTCGTGTGATGACGGAAAATAATCGTAAGCAGGCATTGGTATTAGAAGGCGCGCATATTCTTCCAAATGACCACGGTATGGCTCCTGGAATGGTACTGGAGACAAACGGTAACACGTATATGCTTTTACCTGGCCCTCCAAAGGAAATGGAACCGATGTTTCAGCATTATGGCTGCCCGGCCCTGGCCTCTAAGGATGTGGCGAATGAGAAAATTGTTTCTAGGGTGCTGCGTTTCTTTGGAATCGGGGAAGCGGCATTGGAAACGGAAATTATCGATATCATAGATGCACAGAGTAATCCTACGATTGCCCCGCTTGCCGGCGATGGGGAAGTGACCCTGCGCCTAACGGCAAAACACGAGGATGAGGATGTTGCCCAGTCGATGCTGGATGAAGTGGAAAAGACAATTAGTCAACGTGTTGGTCAGTATATCTATGGATATGATCAAACTTCATTATTTGCTGAATTGACGAAAGTATTAAAAGAACGAAACCTAACGATTACGGCTGCGGAGAGTTTAACCGGGGGCTTGTTCCAGAAGGAGTTAACCTCGATTGCCGGTGTAAGTTCTGTTTATAAAGGTGGAGTGGTTTGCTATTCAAATGAAGTAAAGCACAAGATTTTGCAAGTGAAACAGGAAACGCTTGACAATGAAGGTGCGGTCAGTGAACAGTGTGCGGTAGAGCTTGCGGAAAATACGGCTTCGTTAGTAGGCGCTGCTATTGGGATCAGTTTCACGGGTGTAGCAGGTCCGGATGAGCTAGAAGGAAAGCCGGTAGGCACGGTTTATATAGGGGTTGCGCTTAAGGGAAGACCGACGATAGTGGAAAAGCTTACTCTTGGAGGAACAAGGGAAGCAATCCGCAATCGTGCGGTGAAATATGGTTGTTATTTTGTCTTGAAAACGTTAAAAGAATCACAGAATGCTTAATAGCGTTCTGTGGTTCTTTTTTTGGAGTGGGGGTAGTCGTGAGATCGTGATGTTTGGTTGCTATTGGACAAGTTATTTGAAGGCGAGGGGTTTTTGTTCAATAGGGTGGTTCTATTGGACAATTTAGGTTCGATGAAAGAGGATTTTGTCTAATAGCGTGGTTCTAATGGACAGTTTAGTTCGATGAAAGAGGAATTTGTCCAATAGGGTGGTTCTATTGGACAGTTTGGTTCGATGAAAGAGGAATTTGTCCAATAGGGTGGTTCTATTGGACAGTATAGGTTCGATGAAAGAGGATTTTGTCCAATAGAGCTCTTCTAATGGACAGTTTAGCTAAGGAATAAGAGGGTATTGTTCTATAGAGCCCTGCTATTAGACAAATTACAAGAGCCGTAAAAGAGTTTTGTCCAATAAGCAATTTTTAATGAGGACCTCTCTAAAATTCCTTCTTTATAAAAACATAGAAGTTTCATTTTTCAGATAAATAGAGAAAATGTAATTATCAGCTAGCTTTAAACAGTAAAAAGACAAAAACAGGGTTAAAACAGCTGTTTTCCTAGTATAAATTGTTAATAATTAAGTCGAATAAATGTTCGCTTTTTTACTCGACAAATAGACTAAAAGAAGGTATAGTAATAATAGGATTTATATTCATAGACTTCAACACTTTAATTCTTTATATATAAAAGGAGGAACTATTTGTGAGTGACCGTAAGGCCGCCTTAGAAATGGCGTTAAAGCAAATAGAAAAACAATTCGGTAAAGGTTCCATTATGAAAATGGGAGAAAAAACCGAAACAAGAATACAAACTGTTCCGAGCGGCTCCTTAGCACTTGATGTGGCACTTGGAGTGGGCGGATACCCTAGAGGACGTATTATTGAAATTTATGGCCCAGAAAGTTCTGGTAAAACAACCGTTGCCCTTCATGCAATTGCAGAAGTACAAGCAAAAGGCGGACAAGCTGCGTTTATCGATGCCGAGCACGCGCTTGATCCAACCTATGCACAAAAACTTGGTGTTAACATTGATGAATTACTATTATCACAACCTGACACAGGTGAACAGGCACTTGAAATCGCTGAAGCTTTAGTACGAAGCGGTGCAGTTGATATTATTGTCATTGACTCCGTTGCTGCACTAGTTCCTAAAGCAGAAATTGAAGGCGAAATGGGTGACGCACACGTAGGTTTACAAGCCCGCTTAATGTCGCAAGCCCTTCGTAAACTATCAGGGGCGATCAATAAATCTAAAACAATCGCAATCTTTATTAACCAGATTCGTGAGAAAGTAGGAATCATGTTCGGAAATCCCGAGACGACACCTGGTGGTCGGGCCCTAAAGTTCTATTCCACTGTCCGTCTTGAAGTGCGCCGTGCTGAAACTTTAAAGCAAGGCACGGAAATGGTTGGTAACAGAACCAAAATTAAAGTCGTAAAGAACAAAGTAGCACCCCCATTCCGTACGGCTGAAGTGGATATTATGTATGGAGAAGGTATCTCTAAAGAAGGCGAAATCGTCGATCTAGGTTCTGAATTAGATATCGTTCAAAAAAGCGGTTCATGGTACTCCTATAATAATGAAAGAGTTGGCCAAGGCCGTGAAAATGCGAAGTTATTCTTAAAAGAAAATACTGAAACCCGAGATGCAATCAGCCAAAAAATCCGTGAACACTTCGGTTTAGATGGGGAAAAGGTTGTAACGGAATCAGAAGATGAAGATGAACAGATTAATTTATTAGAATAGGTCTGAGTAGAGCAAAGCCTGGAAATGGTTTTGCTTTTTTGTTAAAACTAATAAATATCCATCGATATTTATAAATATACACATTAGGTATTATAACCTATTGATTAGATTAGCTAATTTCTAAATATTTCAAAAAGCTAATCGGACAAAGCCTTGACAATAAATATTCACAGCTTTACAATTAACATGTATATTTTACATTTTTGGAAATATTACATTGCGAAAAGCCTTGGTGCTTGCTGTATGTTGAGTCTAAACAATGTACATGCCGACACTTAAAAAAAAAAACAAAAGTTCATAGCAAGAGGAGGTGTAACGATTGGATTTAATTACTATCATCTCCATTTTGCTTGGCCTTATCGTCGGTGCCGTTGTTGGCTATTTTGTTCATAAATCCATTGCTGATGCAAAAGTAGCAGGTGCAAAGAATGCTGCAGAGCAGATTCTTGAAGATGCGAAACGTGATGCTGATTCATTGAAAAAAGAAGCTTTGCTAGAAGCAAAGGATGAAATTCACAAGCTTCGTACTGAAGCTGAACGTGAGGTTCGTGAACGAAGAAATGAAATGCAAAAACAAGAAAACCGTTTACTGCAAAGAGAAGAGAATTTAGATCGAAAAGAGGAAACGTTAAACAAGCGTGAAAATCTTTTAGAAAAGAAGGATGATTCTCTAAACCAAAGACAACAGCATATTGAAGAGATGGAAAGCAAAGTGGACGAGTTGGTACGAAAACAACAAACTGAACTCGAACGTATATCGAGCTTAACGCGCGAGGAAGCAAAAACAATCATTGTCGACAGAATGGAACAAGAATTATCCCATGACACGGCTATAATGATTAAAGAAAGTGAAAATCGAGCGAAAGAGGAAGCCGACAAGAAAGCGAAGGAAATTCTCTCCCTAGCCATCCAGCGTTGCGCTGCTGACCATGTTGCGGAAACGACTGTTTCTGTCGTCAACCTTCCAAATGACGAAATGAAAGGTCGGATTATCGGCCGTGAAGGACGAAATATTCGTACCCTTGAAACATTAACCGGAATTGATTTGATTATTGATGACACTCCTGAAGCTGTCATTCTATCAGGCTTTGATCCTATTCGGAGAGAGACAGCTCGCTTAGCTTTAGAAAAGTTAGTTCAAGACGGACGAATCCATCCTGCCCGTATCGAGGAAATGGTTGAAAAATCCCGTCGGGAAGTGGATGAATATATTCGTGAAGTCGGAGAGCAAACAACCTTTGAAGTGGGAGTTCATGGACTTCATCCGGATCTTATCAAAATTCTTGGCCGCTTAAAATTCCGTACTAGCTACGGTCAAAACGTCCTTAAGCATTCTATGGAAGTGGCTCAGCTTTCTGGCTTATTGGCTGCTGAACTTGGTCAGGATGAAACACTGGCCCGTCGTGCAGGATTGCTTCATGACATCGGTAAAGCAATAGATCATGAGGTAGAAGGAAGCCATGTGGAAATTGGGGTAGAACTTGCAACAAAATACAAGGAACACCCAGTTGTAATCAATAGTATTGCATCCCACCATGGTGATACAGAACCTACATCCATCATTGCCGTCCTTGTGGCCGCAGCAGATGCTTTATCAGCTGCTAGACCAGGAGCTCGTAGTGAAACACTCGAAAACTATATCCGCCGCCTTGAAAAGCTTGAGGAGATTTCAGAGTCTTATGAAGGCGTTGAAAAATCTTTTGCGATTCAAGCAGGTAGGGAAGTCCGTATTATTGTAAGACCAGACGCAGTTGATGATCTTGCTGCACATCGATTAGCACGAGATATTCGTAAACGAATCGAAGAGGAACTTGATTATCCTGGACATATTAAAGTAACAGTAATCCGTGAAACACGGGCTGTTGAATATGCAAAATAAAGCGGTGCGAATGCACTGCTTTATTTTTTTGAACAGTCTTATTTGGATTAAATAAGAACCATATGTGATACAATTTAAACAATACGAATTTTTATCAACGAAAGGGAATAACATGAACCTACTTTTTATCGGTGACGTCGTCGGCTCCCCGGGTCGAGACATGGTGAAGGAATATCTGCCAAAGTTAAAGGAAAAATACCGGCCGCATTTTACCATCATTAATGGTGAAAACTCAGCGGGTGGAAAAGGGATAACCGAAAAAATCTATCGTGAATTTTTGAGCCATGGTGCCCAAGCGGTTACACTGGGTAATCATGCATGGGATAACCGAGAGATATTTGAGTTTATCGATTCGGCAAAAAATATGGTACGGCCTGCGAATTTCCCAGAAGGAACACCGGGAAAAGGACTTGCCTTTTTTAAAATAAATGAATTCGAAATAGCTGTTATAAATCTTCAGGGTCGAACCTTTATGGCGCCATTGGATTGTCCTTTTAAAAAAGCGGATGAATTAGTCCAAATTGCCAGAGAAAGGACGCCGTTCATTTTTGTGGACTTTCATGCGGAAGTCACCAGTGAGAAGCAAGCCATGGGCTGGTATTTAGATGGAAGAGTATCGGCTGTTGTTGGTACCCATACGCATGTCCAAACGGCTGATAACCGGGTTTTGCCAGGCGGTACTGGCTATCTATCAGATGTGGGCATGACAGGCCCTTACGACGGTATTCTTGGAGTGGAAAGGGAGGCTGTGCTCAAAAGATTCCTAACAAGCCTACCAGTTCGATTTGAAGTGCCTACGTCCGGCAGAAACCAGCTGAGTGCCGTTTACATTGAATTAGATCGAAAAACAGGTTTGGCTAAAAAAATCGTTCCCATCCAAATTAATGACGACCATCCATTTTATAGTTAAAAACTTCCGAGTTAGGAAGTTTTTTTTGAGTCTTTATAAAAGTATGATGACACTCCCTGAAAAAATCGCCGATTAGTGAGTTAGTTTTATTGCGAATATCTTGACTTTTTTCGTCCAAGCCGGAATATGTCATTTCACAGCTGAATATAGTAGCAGTGGAATGTTATAACCTGATTTGTTCATGAAATGCTCATGCGGGATCGGGATTTTTCTAAGGGGGAGCTAGGAATGGAAATATTAAAAGTTTCAGCAAAATCTAATCCTAATTCTGTAGCTGGTGCACTTGCCGGAGTTCTGCGTGAAAGAGGTGCAGCAGAAATACAGGCAATTGGTGCGGGTGCATTGAATCAAGCCGTTAAGGCAGTAGCGATTGCAAGAGGGTTTGTAGCACCTAGCGGAGTTGATTTGATCTGTATCCCTGCGTTTACCGATATTTTGATTGACGGGGAAGAACGCACAGCTATTAAGCTAATTGTAGAGCCGCGTTGAAAGAGATAGGCCTCAAGACATAAACAGCAAAAACCTGCATGGAAATCATTCCGGCAGGTTTTTGCTGTTAAAAGTATATAAGAATTAAAAAAATACTATTCTGCTATATAACACAAACTTAAACGAGAATTCTAATTATAGTAAAGAAATCTAGTATTTGCGTATCTAAACGTTTATTTTAACGTAATTTTCCTAGTGATGTAATAGCCATTTTTTAATAATAAAAAAATATTCATATTTTAGACAATATTTAATGCCAAAGGGTTGCAATTTTGAGTTCTTAGGTCTAGAATTGTAAGCGTTTAGTACATATTCTCAATTCTGACTATTTAGTCTTAATGGCGTTTTCATAGGCTAATTTCTAGTGGGTTACTTGGAATTGTGCTACAATTAAAATGATTTAGACTACTTAATTATACATATCCAAAGGGGTGTAAGGGAATGATCAATCAACTTTCGTGGAAAGTTGGCGGACAACAAGGGGAAGGTATTGAAAGTACTGGGGAAATCTTTGCTATCGCACTGAATCGCCTAGGATATTACTTGTATGGCTATCGTCACTTTTCATCACGTATTAAAGGCGGTCATACAAATAATAAAATCAGAGTTAGTACAACAGAGGTTCGCTCTATTTCTGATGACCTGGATATCCTTGTAGGATTCGACCAAGAAACTATTGATGTTAACTACAAAGAACTGCACAGTAATGGTGTAATCTTAGCTGATGCAAAATTTGATCCAAAGAAACCTGAAGACACTGAAGCCTCCTTGTATGCGGTTCCATTCACTGAAATTGCAACAGAATTAGGGACTTCCTTAATGAAGAACATGGTTGCCATTGGGGCTACCTCTGCCGTTCTTGATTTGGATATTCAAGTTTTTGAAGAAGTAGTTCGAGAGATTTTTGGTAAAAAAGGTGATAAGGTTGTAGCCAAAAATATGGATGCCATTAAAGCAGGCTACGATTATATGAAAGAAAAAATGGATGCATCTGTACCGACGATGGTACTTGAAAAAGCAGATGGCAAACGCCGGATGTATATGATTGGAAATGATGCGATTGCATTAGGTGCTATGGCAGGCGGATGCCGATTCATGGCTGCTTACCCTATTACACCTGCTTCTGATATCATGGAATATTTAATTAAGAAATTACCGGCTGTTGGCGGCACAGTAATTCAAACAGAAGATGAAATTGCTGCATGTACAATGACGATTGGTGCAAGTTACGGTGGTATTCGTGCGATCACAGCTTCATCAGGTCCAGGATTATCCTTGAAAATGGAAGCAATCGGACTAGCTGGTATTACAGAAACTCCGCTTGTTATTGTTGATACACAGCGTGGCGGTCCTTCTACAGGTCTTCCAACAAAGCAAGAACAGTCTGACTTAATGGCCATGATTTACGGAACACATGGTGAAATTCCAAAAATTGTTTTAGCGCCAAGTACTGTTCAAGAAGCATTCTATGATACGGCAGAAGCCTTTAACCTTGCTGAAGAATATCAATGTCCGGTCATCGTATTGTCTGACCTTCAATTATCATTAGGTAAGCAAACGGTTGAACCTTTAGATGTATCTAAAGTAGAAATCCGACGCGGAAAGCTTGTAACCGAAGAGCTTCCTGAAATTGAAAACAAAGGCTATTTCAAGCGCTATGAAGTAACAGAAGATGGCATTTCACCTCGTACCATTCCTGGTATGAAGAACGGAATTCACCATGTTACTGGTGTTGAACATGCGGAAACTGGTAAACCATCTGAATCAGCTTCAAACCGGATTGCGCAAATGGATAAACGCTTCCGTAAAGTTGAAAAGATTCGCTTTAACACACCTGTTTATAAAAATGCACAATATGAAAATCCAGACATCTTAATCGTAGGGTTTAACTCTACGCGCGGTGCCATTGAGGAAGCAATGGTTCGATTGGAGAAGGATGGCTTGAAAGTAAATCATGCCCAAATTCGCCTAATTCATCCATTCCCAACTGACGAAGTACTTCCATTAGTTCAAGCTGCGAAAAAAGTACTCGTTGTTGAAAACAATGCAACTGGACAGTTAGCAAACATTATGAAAATGAATATTGGTCATGCTGATAAAATTACTAAATATGTTAAATACGATGGGAACCCATTCCTACCGCACGAAGTTCATTCAAAATGTAAGGAGTTGTTCTAAGTGGCCACTTTTAAAGATTTTAGAAATGATGTTAAACCGAACTGGTGCCCTGGCTGTGGCGACTTCTCTGTACAGGCAGCAATGCAGCGTGCAGCAGCAAATTGTGGTTTAGAACCAGAAAATTTAGCAGTTGTTTCAGGGATCGGCTGTTCAGGACGTATCTCTGGTTATATTAATTCATACGGCTTCCATGGCATTCATGGCCGTTCACTTCCAATTGCCCAAGGTGTAAAAATGGCAAACCGTGATTTAACTGTCATTGCTTCAGGCGGTGATGGTGACGGGTATGCAATTGGAATGGGCCACACCATTCATGCGATTCGTCGTAACGTTGATATTACGTACATCGTTATGGATAACCAAATTTATGGTTTAACAAAGGGACAAACATCCCCTCGTTCAGCCGTAGGTTTTAAAACAAAATCCACTCCAATGGGTTCGATTGAACAAGCAATTTCTCCAATGGAGATGGCATTAACAGTTGGCGCTACATTTGTCGCACAGAGCTTCTCGACAGATTTAAAGGATCTGACAGCATTAATTGAAGCAGGAATTAAACATAAAGGATTCTCCTTAATTAACGTGTTCAGCCCATGTGTCACTTACAATAAAGTCAACACATATGACTGGTTTAAGGAAAACCTTACAAAACTAAGTACTATTGAAGGATATGATCCTTCTAATCGCGAACAAGCAATGCAGACATTAATGCAGCATAACGGCTTAGTAACCGGTCTAATCTACCAAAACACTGAGCGTCCTTCTTATCAAGAATTAATTCCTAGTTATTCGGAAGAACCATTAACGAAGGCGGAATTGAACCTTGATCAGGCACACTTTGATAAGTTAGTTGCTGAATTTATGTAATTGATGTTACACCACCCGTGGACAATTCCACGGGTTTTTTAGCGTTTTTTTTAAGAGACACCCCGGCTATTAAAGAACGTCTATTTAATAATATTTCTTATCTCTGATTTCACATGATAACTCGCGTGTTGACAGGGATTTCTATTGTTTTCAGTCATGTAAACCTTTATACTATTATAATGTGTGGACTTTCATAGTAAGCACAGGTAATAAATAACAATTGGAAAATTAATAGACATTTGAGGTTATTTTTAAAGAAAGGGGTTTATGAACATGAATGAAAAACAACGATTAGAAGGTCAACAAGTAGCAACTGCTAATTCTTCGGACAAAAAATCCGCCAAGGATTACAGCAAATACTTCGAACAAGTGATTACGGCACCTTCTTTAAAAGATGCGAAAAAACGTGGTAAGGAAGAAGTAAAGTATCATAATGACTTTGCGATACCTGAAGAGTTTCGTGGAATGGGTGAAGGCCGTAAGTTCTATATCCGTACTTATGGATGTCAAATGAACGAGCATGATACGGAGGTCATGGCAGGGATTTTTCTTGCATTAGGCTATGAACCAACCGACAACACGGAGGATGCGAATGTTATTCTTCTTAATACATGTGCGATCCGTGAAAATGCGGAAAACAAAGTTTTCGGCGAGCTTGGACATTTAAAAGCACTAAAGTTGGAAAAGCCGGACTTGCTCCTAGGCGTTTGTGGCTGTATGTCACAGGAAGAATCGGTTGTTAATAAAATTCTAAAAACCTATCATCATGTGGATATGATTTTTGGCACACACAATATCCACCGCCTTCCAAATATTTTGAATGAAGCTTACATGTCAAAAGAAATGGTTGTCGAAGTATGGTCAAAAGAAGGCGACGTCATTGAAAACCTTCCAAAAGTACGTCGTGGGAAAATCAAAGCATGGGTAAACATTATGTACGGCTGTGATAAATTCTGTACCTATTGTATCGTTCCGTATACACGTGGAAAAGAACGGAGCCGCAGACCAGAAGAAATTATCCAGGAAGTACGCCATTTAGCCGCACAAGGTTATCAGGAAGTTACCTTACTAGGTCAAAACGTAAATGCATATGGGAAAGACTTAGAAGGATTGAACTATGGTCTAGGAGACCTAATGGATGAATTACGTAAAATTGATATTCCAAGAATCCGTTTTACTACAAGCCATCCGCGCGACTTTGATGACCGTTTGATTGAGGTTCTTGCTAAGGGCGGTAACCTAATGGATCATATTCACCTTCCAGTTCAATCAGGTTCAACTGATGTCTTAAAAATTATGGCTCGTAAATATACAAGAGAACAATATTTAGAGCTAGTAAGAAAAATTAAGGCAGCGATCCCAAATGTTGCCCTGACAACCGATATCATTGTTGGCTATCCCAATGAAACAGATGAGCAGTTTGAAGAGACAATGTCACTTTATCGTGAGGTAGGGTACGAATTGGCGTATACCTTTATTTATTCCCCACGTGAAGGTACACCAGCTGCAAAAATGGAAGATAATGTTCCGTTAGAAGTGAAGAAAGAACGTCTTCAACGATTAAACAATTTGGTGAATGAGCTGTCGTTAGAAGCCATGAAGAAGCATGTAGGTCAAACGGTTGATGTATTGATCGAAGGGGAAAGTAAGAACAATCCGGACGTCCTTGCAGGTTATACGACGAGAAATAAGCTTGTAAATGTAATCGCACCAAAATCAGCGATTGGAAAAATCATTAAAGTAAAGATTACAGATGCAAAAACATGGTCATTAAATGGAGAAATGGTTGAAGAATTAGAACCAGTTGAGGTGAAATAAAGTGGCGAAGTATACAAAAGACGATATCGTCGCTCGTGCAGCAGATCTAGCTCGAATGATTGCAGAAACAGACGAAGTAGATTTTTTTAAACGGGCAGAAGCTCATATTAATGAAAATCAAAAGGTTAAAACGTTAATTTCTGATATTAAGGGACTGCAAAAGCAGGCTGTGAACTTACAGCATTATGGTAAATCAGAAGCATTGAAGAAGGTTGAAGATAAAATCACTACAATCGAAAAGGAATTGGATGAGATTCCAGTAGTTCAGGATTTCAAACAATCCCAATTAGATGTAAATGAACTACTTCAGTTGATTGCTTCCACTATTTCTAATACGGTTACCGATGAAATCATCCTTTCAACAGGCGGGGATGTATTAATGGGGGAAACAGGTTCAAGCTTGAAAAATGGCGGCGGGGCTTGTGATAACCATAACGACTGTGATCACGACCATTAAAATAACTGACCAGACTTCGCAATGAAGTCTGGTTTTCTTTTTGTTCTTTTTTAGACAAAATCCCCATCATCTTCCTTTTTAAAGTACAGGTATTGTAAGTCACACACCTATAAATCCCGCATAAAATGAAGCATGACTAAACTTTTAACCAGTATTCACAAAATTATATATCACACTAGTCTAAGTTCACGCATACGATGAAATGAAAATGAATGAGGAGGGTTCGCGCGAAATGGGAGAATATAGAGAGATAATTACAAAGGCCGTAGTAGCGAAAGGACGTAAATTCACTCAGTCCAATCATACGATTAGCCCGGCGCATAATCCAACAAGTATTCTTGGCTGTTGGATCATCAACCATAAATACAAAGCGAAAAAAGTGGGCAAAACGGTAGAGATACATGGCTCGTATGATATCAATGTTTGGTATTCATATAATGATAATACCAAAACAGAGGTTGTAACTGAATGCGTTCAATACAAAGACACCATTAAGTTAAAGTATCGTGACCATGACTGCCTTGATGACAATGAAATTTGTGCTCGAGTGCTGCAACAGCCGAACTGCTGTGAAGCCGTCATCTCCCCTAATGGTAACCGCATCATCGTCCATGTCGAAAGGGAATTCCTTGTCGAGGTTATAGGCGAAACGAAGGTATGTGTCCGAGTAAGCCTAGAAGCCTGCAAAGACAAAGATGATGATTGGGGATTAGATGTGGATGACGAAGAATTTGAGGAATTAAACCCAGATTTCTTAGTTGGCGGGGAAGAAGAGTAAGGACACTAGGAAGGTAACACTTCCTAGTTTTTTCTTTTTATTAACATATGAAAAAAATTCCGGCTTTAGACTGACAGAATAAACGAAGCCCCAAATGGTAGAGCAGCGCCCTGAGGACCTTGACGGTTGGCGGATGTTCTGAAGAATTCTGCCTGGATGTAAGTTTGATGAATGATTATTGAAAAACTCAGCAAGCTAGATTCTAGGAGGTGCTAATATGGAGCCGCGACAAACTGGAAATAAAAAAATGCCTGATTTTGATCAATTAAATGATCGGATTATTCTTGAAAGTACACCAACGCCCATGATCGTGATCAAAACGAATCTTGACCCGAAAAACGTAACAGAAAATAATCCTTATTATCAGGATGAAGAAGTAAAAGACCCAAAAGCTGTAAAGGATTACTTTGAAGAATAAAAGCCAGGATTATTTTTCCTGGCTCTTTTCCCATTCTGGTTTTAATAACGATAACATAAACGTATCATGGAACTGTTCCTCTTGAAACATATAGCCTCGCAGTAACCCTTCGTGACTAAAACCTAATTTATCCAGTAATGACAGGGAGGCAATATTTTCTGGATAAACAATCGCACCGATTCGATATAATCCCAGCTGTTCAAAACTAAACCGAATGACTTCACTGACAGCCTCGGCTGCAAACCCTTGTCTCCACAAAGCGGGATGCAGCTCATAGCCGATTTCTGCCCGTTTATTTTTAAGATTGAGAACGTTTAGACCAACAGTACCAATGATTCTTTGATTCTCCCTTAATTTGATTCCCCAGCGAATTCCCCGCTTATCCAAATAGTGCTTGTGAAACATATCAATTAATCGAGTGGCTTCTGCTTGTAAGGTGAAGGGACTGGTTCCATAAAAACGAGTCACTTCATCTAATGATAGTATCTCATAAACCGCATTCATATGTTGATGGGTTAGTTCAATTAGTTTTAATCTCTTCGTTTCCAAAATCGGAAAAGTCATCGACACACCTCTTTTTTTCACCGTTTCCATCTATAATGGCAGTCAGAGCAAATATTTCTTTAATTGTATATTGGCTGAATAGAAATATCTAGGCTAAACCCAACAATGGATGAATATTTTTGGTAAAATGCAAACAAAGAGACGAAAGTCAAGAATGGTAGAAGGTGTGTAAATGAACATTAAAGAGTATATTAACCTGATCGATACAGAATTATTGCCGAATATAAACTTATCTGTGTTAAATCCATTTGATCCAATCGTGGTGGAAAATCGCTCCAATTCATGGAAGACGATTGGCTGTGGCAATTATGCAGGAGTTTTCTTACATGAGTCCTACCCGGATTTAGTAGTAAAAGTGTATGGCCGAAATCATGCGGAGCTTGTCAACGAAATGGAGGTTTATCAAAAATTAGGGATACATGAAACCTTTTCAAGACTTTATGCTTATGGAGAAAATTACTTGGTCTTAAAAAAGCTAGAAGGCATCACGTTATTTAATGCCCTGATAAAAGGGATTCAGATTCCTAAGCTCGTCATTGAGGATATTGAGGATGGTTTAGAGTATGCCCGATCAGTCGGCTTAAATCCTTTTGATGTCCATGGTAAGAATGTCGTAATGTTTGCGGGAAGAGGCTATATAGTGGATGTATCTGATTTTTATAAACAAGGCTATTGCCAAAAGTGGGACGATTTGAAAAAGGCTTATTACAAAATTTATCGGCCTTTTCTGTTTAAATACCATCCGCCCATTCCTTTTTCAGTCGTTGACGGAATTCGTAAAGGTTATCGGATGTATCGAAGATTAAAAAGAAAATGGAAAAAATAAACTATCCACTTAGTTTTCTGATAATATAGAATAGTATCTATTTACAGGAAGGAGACTGTAACGTGCATTTTCCTGTCTATCTATTTGGCATCCACCCACATCTCTTGTTCGAATCTCTGGCCTATTTTATTGGATTCAGGGTTTATTTATATACAAGAAATAAAGAAAGAATCCCATTAGATAAAGCCATTTGGGTGGTCGTTGGTGCAACATTAGGTGCTGCGATAGGCTCAAAAGTTTTATATTGGTTTGAAAGCCCAGTGAAAACGGTTGAAAACTGGAATAATATCATTTACTTAGTCGAAGGGAAGACGATTGTGGGCGGGTTATTAGGCGGACTCATTGGTGTTGAAAGTGCCAAAAAGTGCATTGGCTGGACACGATCGACCGGTGATGACTTTGTGCTGCCATTAACAATAGGCATGATGATTGGTCGAATCGGCTGTTTTTTAACCGGGTTAGATGATCATACCTATGGGACTCCAACTACTTGGATAATGGGAATTGATTTTGGCGATGGAATAAAACGTCATCCCACCCAGTTATATGAAATCATTTTCTTACTTTTACTCATCATCACGCTAACCTATTTAAAAAGAAAACAGCTAGGCTGGGAAGGCTGGTTGTTTCAATTATTTATGCTTGGTTATTTAATCTTCCGTTTTTTGATTGATTTTATCAAACCAACCCCGCATCCATACTTTATTCTTAACAACATTCAACTTGCTAGTTTACTAGGAATCATCTATTACATAGCGCTTGTCTTAAAAAAACAAACCGAAAAAAGGAGAGAGATTCATGCCTAATCGCCCCTATTTATTTTATGAGCTGACAAATAGTATTTGTTCCACCTGTTTAAGAAAAGTAGAAGCGAAAGTGATCATCGAAAATGAAAAGGTCTATTTGGTGAAAAATTGCTTTCAGCATGGGCGAGAGAAAGTACTGATATCGACCGATGTTGCCTATTATAAATGGTGCCGGGAGTTTATCAAACCATCCGAAATGCCTTACCGCTGGAATACCCCCATTAAGTATGGCTGTCCATATGATTGCGGCCTCTGTCCGGATCATGAGCAGCATAGCTGTTTAACTCTGTTAGAAATAACGGAACGCTGTAATTTGAAATGTCCCATCTGCTATGCCGAATCCTCACCGCAAAAAGGCAGTTTCCGCAGCTTAGATAAAATTGAATTTATGCTTGATAATATTATAAAGAATGAACGGCATGCTGATATTGTTCAAATCAGCGGCGGGGAGCCTACAATCCATCCCCAGTTCTTTGACATTCTTGATTTGGCAAAATCAAGGCCTATCCGTCATATAATGGTTAATACAAATGGTCTTCGCATTGCGACCGATAAGGAGTTTGTGAAACGCCTGGCTGCCTATTCTCCCGGCTTTGAAATCTATCTTCAATTTGATAGTTTTGAAAAAGAGGCACTTGAGGAGCTAAGGGGAGTGGACCTAAGGGACATTCGAAAGCAAGCAATCGAAAATTTAAATGAGTATAATATCTCGACGACCTTAGTAGTGACCCTTAAGAAGGGATTGAATGATCACGAGGTTGGAACCATCATTCAATATGGCCTGAAACAAAGATGTGTGAGAGGGGTAACGTTTCAGCCAATCCAAGCGGCAGGGAGATTGGAAGAATACGACCCAGCGACGAACCGGTTAACGTTAAGTGAAGTGCGGCAGATGATCATCGATCAATCGGAAGTGTTTGGCCCAAAGGATATCATTCCTGTCCCATGTCACCCTGATTGTTTAGCAATGGGTTATGCGTTAAAACAAAATGATTCGGTTACGCCCTTAACCGGTCTAATTGATCCTAACATTCTCTTAGAAGGTGAACGAAATACGATTGTATTTGAACAAGATGACCATATAAAGGAGATGATTTTTAAATTATTTTCCCTGAATCATTCACCAGATTCATCGGCATTATCCTTACAGGATCTTTTATGCTGTCTGCCGAAGGTATCAATGCCGGGACAAATTGGTTATGATAATGTATTTCGGGTGATTATCATGCAATTTTTAGATGCATATAACTTCGATGTCCGTTCCGTCAAGAAATC
Organism: Neobacillus drentensis; assembly: GCF_021560175.1. Classification (GTDB taxonomy): domain Bacteria; phylum Bacillota; class Bacilli; order Bacillales; family Cytobacillaceae; genus Neobacillus; species Neobacillus drentensis_A. The sequence continues at coordinate 1,912,942 of NZ_CP091110.1, forward strand.
CTGTGTTCATATCGCACACCCGGATGGGAGAATTATTCCGTTTGATACCTATAATTTATTTTACCGCGATGATAAAGAGCAGGAATTAAAGAAAATTCAGGCTGAACTTGAGGGGAAAACTTACATTCAGGCAGAATAATTTTTTTTCAAAATGTAATTAGGGGGTCATTCATTGAGCAAGAATCAAAACGATGGTTCATTAAAGCAACTATGGTTGGGAATAGGGATTGCGCTAGGTATATACCTTCTGGGTGTATTATTATTAATAGCTTCTTCCACCCTAACTCTTCCTTATATGCTGCTTGCTGGAATTGCACTTATCGTCTTCCCAATTGTATCCTTCTCAATGGGAAAGAAACGCTTAGGGCAGGGGGCATTAATTGGCTTAGGGCTAAATATACTGTTATTTTCAGCTTGTGCTGGAATTTTAATAACCAATTTAGGAGGATGAGGGGGAGAAGCAGGATGGATGATCGTCACTTTCGCAATGCAATGGGCAAGTTTGCCACAGGGGTAACCGTTGTGGCTGTGGAAGTCGAGGGCAGCGTGCATGGCATGACGGCGAATGCCTTTATGTCTGTATCACTCAGTCCAAAACTGGTGGTAGTCTCTATTTCTGAAAGGGCACAAATGTTAGAAAAAATGAACCAAAGCGGAAAATTCTCCGTTAATATCCTAAGCCGTTCGCAGCAGGAACTATCGATGATTTTTGCGGGGCAGCAAAAAAACCAGCAAGAGGTGAAATTTGAGCGGTTAAGCGGGGTTCCGGTATTAGCTGGTGCCGTGGCACAGATTGCCTGTGAAATTTCGGCGGCACATGTCGAGGGGGACCATACCCTGTTTATCGGAAGGGTAACGGACATCCACATTGAAGATTTTGAGCCGCTCATTTATTTTAGTGGAAAATACCGGGCGCTGGCAGAAGAATAAGCTCATATAATAGTTTTTTACTAATTTTAAAGCTTAAACGCTAAATAACGCTGTGAATGGTAAGTTTATTCGTAATAGTTTATTAGATAGTCGGGATAAAAAATACGCTGAAAGAATCAGCGTATTTTTTTGTGTTTTAGTACAATAATGATTTTTGTTCTGAAAATAAAAAATATTTAGAATATGTTGACAAGTATATTTGGCCTATGTAGAATTACAGTTAGTAAAAGAAAGCGCTTTTTTTACCGTTTTTATTCAGTAATCATCTGAAATCTTTAAGGTTGAAATTTTAGCTTAGGTAAGCTAAAACTTTTTTTTCTGTTGTTCTTGGTGGCCGGCAAAACAACAGAAAACTATTCTGTATCATCACCTCTGGGTAACATCTTTGCATCTATTTTAGATTATAGGAGGTTCCACAATGGCAATGAAGACAATCAGTAGAAATTTTCTTAAGTTTTTGGTTGTAATTCTTGCATTTCAAGATGTAGCTGCAGGGGTAGCAGGATCGATCATGGCAGATATTATTAAAGCATTTCCAGACTACGACCCGACGATTGTCATGCTAGTCGCAACCTTTCCAGGATTAATTCAAATAGTACCAGCCCTCTTTTATGGCAAACTTTCCAAAACGTTTAAGAAAAGAACACTTCTTTTTGTTGGTCTAGGTCTCTTCATCATCGGTGGTACGCTGCCAACATTTATGGACAGTCTGCCATTGATTATTGCGATGAGGGGAGTTTTAGGGTTAGGTGTAGGGATTACCATGCCTTTATCAGTGGATGTCATTACTGATTTCTTTGAAGGCAGAGAAAGAGATTTCTTAATTGGCTTTGGGACCTCTACGATTGCCTGTATCGGGGCCATCTTTTTCCAGTTAGTTGGTGGGATTTTAGCTGATGCTTATGGCTGGCAATATGGGTTTTTAACGTACCTCTTCCCGATTTGGATCTTAGCTGTAACGATTCTTTATTTACCGGAGCCTGAAAAGAAACTGCCAATTGAATCAGCAGGAAATGAAACTCGTGTAAAAGTGAAATTACCAAAAGCAATCTATTGGGTGTGCCTTGGACAGGTTTTATTCTCAGGACTCATTTTTGGATATGTTACGAATATTTCCGTTGTTATTCAAGCAGATAAATTAGGAAGTGCAACTGAGGCGGGCTTGGCAATCTCTGTTTTTACTTTTGGAACGCTGCTTGCCGGGTTTTTATTCGGGAAAATCAAGCATAAACTTCCGAATTATTACTTGCCGATTGCAGTCATCATGACAGGAATTGGGATGGCGATTTGTTATTTTGCACCTTCCTTGCCAGTTATATTTGCCGGAAGCTTAGTCGGCGGGTTTGGGATGGGAGTTGGACTTCCAGGAGTATTTACAAAGGTTAACGAGCTTACACCGGCTGGAGCCGCATCCGGAGCTGGTTTAGTTGTTGTCGGTCAAGGACTTGGCGGAATTCTGGGGCCATTTGGGTTCCAAGTAGTTCAAAATCTGTTTCATCAAGGAATTGGCAGATTCCCATTAGCGGTAAGTGCGGCAGGTTTAGTTGTTTTGGCGCTGATCTGGGCGTTGTCAATTAGAGCACCAAAAAGTGACGTAGAGGTTCCAATCGGACAGTAAGACTAGAAAAATACTAATATTTAAAGCTAAAATAATGCGGTCATTTTTCATTATTTTAGCTTTAATAATTTCTTTGATGGGATGTGAGGTTGAAAGGTTAAGCCCATGAAGATATTTAGGAGGAGGATTTAGTGGATAAAGGTTTAAAGGTACTAAGAAAATCACCGTTTCAAAAGTTGACAGTTGTAGCTTCTGCTTTAGCTTTAATGTCAGGCTGTTCCTCTAAAATGATCACGGGTCAGGAAGTAAAAGCAGAAGTTTTAAAAACAAAGACCAACGAACAAAATAAAACTCAGAAAAATGGAGAAAATTCGTCTAAACCAAATATCGTCTATATCGTTTTAGATGACTCCGGGTTTTCTGATATTGGCAGCTATGGATCAGAAATTAAAACTCCAAACCTAGACTGGTTAGCGGAAAATGGACTGCGATACAACAATTCCCATGTCACACCAGTTTGCTCACCAACACGTGCATCTTTACTTACAGGAAGAAATCCTCATGACATTGGAATGTCGACAGTAGCTAATTTTGATATGGGCCCTGACTATCCTAATAAACGTGGCCGAATTTATCCTGAGGCGGGCACGATTGCTGAAGTACTAAATGAATATGGCTATAACAATTATGCTTTAGGTAAGTGGCACTTAGCACCTGCGCATCAAGTTACCCCTGCAGGTCCTTATGAAAATTGGCCGCTTGGAAAGGGCTTTGACCGTTTTTATGGCTTTCTTGAGGATTCCGGTGATCAATACAGACCGGAACTTATACAAGATAATAGTCCAGTAGATGTACCTAAAAAAGAAAACTATCATTTTTCAGAAGATATTGTAGATCGAGCTGACCAGTATGTGACGGACCAAGTATCTGTAAATCCGGATAAACCTTTTTTCCTTTATTTATCGTTTGGAGCACAGCACCAACCCGTACAGGTTCCTCAAAAGTATATCGATATGTATAAGGGGGTTTACGACAAGGGCTGGGATAAAATCCGTGAAGACCGATTTAATAAGCAGAAGGAATTAGGGATTATCCCAAAGGACACCAAATTAACTGGACTGAATCCAGGTGTAAAGCCGTGGGTGCAACTTTCAGACGAGGAGAAAAAGGTATTTGTTCGTTTCCAAGAAGCGTATGCCGGCTTTTTAACGCATACAGATGAGCAAATAGGCAGGTTTATCCATAAATTAAGCTCTTTAGGTGAATTGGATAATACCATGATTGTCTTTCTATCAGACAACGGGACGAGTTCCATGGGGAAAAATACGGGTTCCATCAATCATACATTACCGTATAACGACGTACCAGAAAAGTTAGCGGATGTTGTTAAACATATAGACGATATTGGAAGCGATCGAGCAGGAGCAGAATTTCCGACAGGATGGGCACAAGTAAGTAATACCCCATTCAAATTTTATAAGGCCACAACCTTTGAGGCCGGTGTACATACACCATTGATCATTTATTATCCAAAAAAGATAAAGGATAAGGGGGGCATACGAAAACAATACCTTCACGTAAGTGATATTACACCAACGGTATATGATGTTTTAGGAATCGATTTGCCAAAGGAAATTAATGGAGTAAAACAAATGCCCCTTCAAGGGAAAAGTTTTGCTGACACATTTGACAATCCAAAAGCTTCCGGCAGGGATGTCCAATATTATGAAAACAATGGTCAACGTGCCATCTATGAAGACGGTTGGAAAGCGGTGGCCCTTCATAAGTCGGGTGACCCTTATGAAAATGATAACTGGCAGCTTTATCATACAGCGGAGGATTTTTCTGAGACCCAAGATCTCGCAGCCAAATATCCAAAAAAGCTAAAGGAGTTACAAGCCTTATGGGAGAAGGAAGCCAGAAAGTACGGAGTTTTCCCAATGACAGATATAGCAGGAAATGGTTTTTTAACGATTCCTTCAGATTCTAACCGTGCTAAGAATAGCTTCACGTTTTATCCGGGAATGTCACGATTGTCCGAGGCCGCTTCCCCCTTTATCATAAATCGCTCGTATTCCATCACAATCCCAATAAATCGTAATAAGGCTTCAGATGATGGTGTTCTCCTTGCATTAGGAGGCTACGAAAGCGGCTATACATTATATATTAAAAATAAAAAGCTCATTTACGAATACAACATGGGAAATGCTGTCTATAGAATTCAATCCAATAGTGAGGTACCTACTGGTCCATCCACTATTCGCTACGATTTTACGAAAACGGAAGCAAATAAAGGCATAGGTCATATATTTATTAATGGGCAGGAAGTAGGCGAAGGAACAATTGAGCACACCCATCAATATAAAATTGCCTTTGAAGGGTTGGATATTGGAAAGGACACGCTTTATCCAGTTAGTTCGGAATACAAAGATGAAGGTGAGTTTAAATTCACAGGGGAAATAGAGAAAGTGATTTATCAACTAAATTAGGATAAGGTCTATTAAATAATCAAAGGACAGAAGCCAGTAACATTCAAATTTGTTACTGGCTTAAATTTTAGAAGTGAGGGAAGTTAGATGAGCAGCGTTCAAGAGCAAGATAAGGGATTTCACATAATAGCAAAACCATCAGGCCCAATCTGTAATTTAGATTGCAAATATTGTTTTTATACGGAAAAGGAGGCTTTATTCACGGGTAACAGGTATCTTCACATGTCAGAGGAGGCCTTAGAGGAGTTTATTCGGCAATACATATCCTCACAAAAGGTGATCGATATTCCTTTCGTTTGGCAGGGGGGAGAACCGACTTTAATGGGGCTGGATTTTTATAAGAGAGTGGTAGAATTACAAGCAAAATACAGCAAAGGCAAGCGAATTACGAATTCATTGCAGACTAACGGTACTCTATTAAATGAGGAGTGGTGTGAATTTTTAGCAAAACATCATTTTTTAGTGGGACTAAGTATCGACGGACCAGAAAATATTCACAATCATTACAGGGTAGATAGGGGGGGAGGGGCGACGTTTCAAAAAGTTCAACACGCCTTACATCTTTTAAAAAGATACAAGGTCGAGTTTAATGTATTAGTTTGTGTAACGAGCTACTCTTCAAACTATCCCCTTGAAATCTATCATTTTTTAAAAGAGCAAGGTGCAGCGTTTATTCAATTTATTCCAATTGTGGAACGATTGCCGGATGTGGAGGCAAAAAAACTGGGTCTCCGTCATGCAACACCGCCACCTGTTAATCACGAAGATTTACAACAAACCGTTTCCTCTTGGACGGTCGAATCAGAGAAATATGGAGACTTTCTGATTGCTATTTTTGATGAGTGGGTGAGAAATGACGTAGGTACCGTACATGTAATGAATTTTGAACACGCACTAACCTCCTGGCTAGGGCTGCCTTCAACATCCTGTATCTTTTCTGAAACTTGTGGCAGGGCAGCAATGGTAGAACATAATGGCGATGTCTATTCTTGCGACCACTATATGTACCCGGAATATAAATTGGGTAACATTCTGGATGGGACCTTTACTGAAATGATGGAGTCTAATCAACAGCGCGTATTTGGTGAGAATAAAAAGACTTCACTTCCTAAATACTGCCAAACTTGCGAAGTTCGTTTTGCTTGTAATGGAGAATGCCCTAAGCATCGTTTCCTCCACACACCCGATGGGGAACCTGGGCTAAATTATTTGTGTGCAGGCTACAAAAAGTACTTTCACCATATACACCGATATCTGAAGGTCATAGTCCAGCTAATTGAAAATGGACTACCTGCATCCGATGTAATGAAGGTTATTGAAAGACCGCTTATCTTGAAAAAATAGTAGGCTAAACCTTATAAAGAAAAAATATTTAGAATTTATTGACAAGGAAAGATTAGTAGAGGTAAAATTATAGTTAATTAGAGAAAGCGCTTTAATTAGGGTATTCACCCTTTGTACAGTGGTAAATTCTAATACTAAAATTTTAGTTATGAATAATGAACATAATTCTGGTAACGGAGGTAAACGAATGACATTTGTTGAAACCAAGAAAATTCAGACTGGAAACTACCAAACTTACATCCATGAGGGTGGAGAAAAGCCTTCTGAAACAATTATTTTTCTTCATGGAAGCGGACCAGGGGCAAGTGCTAACACAAATTGGAAGCATATCCTACCGCATTTTAAAGAAAAATTTCATGTAGTCGCACCTGATATTTTTGGGTTCGGTCAAACCGATCATCCTAATGAATATCCCCAAAATGGCGCTGAATGGATGAGTGAGCGGGTGCAGCAAGTATTGGCTATAATGGACACATTAGAAATCGACAAAGCCCACTTGGTTGGAAACTCTCTTGGAGGTGTGATTGCTCTTCATCTCCTCATGTATGCTCCAAATCGGTTTGATCGTGTAGTCTTAATGGGGGCAGGCGGTGGTTTAACCGAACCAACTCCAGAGCTTGCCAAACTGGCAAACTTCCATAAGGATCCTAATCCGGTAGCCTTTAAAAACTTATTAAGCTGGTTCTTATATGATAAAAGCGTGCTTGAAAATGAGCTCGACGCCATTGTGGCCGAGCGATTAGAAATGTTTTTAAAACCGGAAGTACGAAGATCTTACGAGGAAAATTTCACCAAATCACATCTTTCAGATATGCTAATCCCACCTTCTGCCTTAAAACAAATGGACCATCCGGTCTTACTAATCCACGGACATGGAGACCGATTCGTACCAATGGAAAGCAGTCTTTATGTTATGGACTATCTGCCAAATGCTCAACTCCACATTTTTAAACGCTGCGGCCATTGGGCACAGGTAGAGCAAAAAGAAAGATTTATTAAATTAACATCCGATTTTTTCAACGGTGAACTTTAAAATCAACTTCCCATACACCGTTGCTTCCCTAATATTAGTAGTTTAGATAATAATAGACTTCATGAAAAAATTACCATAATATAGGGGTAACTAAATTCTTGAAAACTAGTAGGTGTATGTGATGAAAATTGAAAAGGCTTATCGTTATATAAAAAGATTAATTATCGAAGGAATTTTAGAGCCCGATACCGCCATTAATGTGAATGAAATTGCCGAGACCTTAAAGATGAGCCGGACACCCGTACACAAAGCGCTATCCAAGCTGGAACAAGAAGGCTTTCTTTCGATTGTGCCGCAGGTAGGGGTCTATGTGAAAAGACCTGATCCTGAAGAAGTATTAGAACGTCTTCTAGTCTGTGCGAATCTGGATGCATTGATGACCGAGCAGGCCGCATTATTATTAACGCAAGAAGAATTTACTTATATGGAGTCCATCTTAGAACGAATGGATCAACCGGAATTGTCTGCTGACGAATATGACAGCCTCAACATTGACTTTCACCGTACAATCTATGAAGCCTCTAAGTTAACTTTTACCTTCAACTTAGCAAAGCAGCTATGGGATTATCTGAATTTTGTCGGAAACCCGGAGGACTTATTCACAAGTGACCGGCGGCAACAATCACAAACCGAGCATTGGATGATTTTCTATTACTTGAAGGAAAATGATAGCAAGTCCGCTAAAAATCTGATGGAAAAACATATGCGCCGAGTAGCCAAGCTGGTTGGTGAAAAATATCAGGGCATTGAACTAAAGCGGCGTATCCTAAGCTAGTCCAAAAACTACTAATCCAGGAGGTCCTATTAATGGAGCAAAGTGTGGTTGAATTAAAAAAAGAATTGGTGGAGAATGCTCGGTCCCTAATCCCAACATTACGGGAACATGGTGAGGAAATTGAAAAAACAAATACATTACCCCAGGCAATTATTGAGGAAATGAAAAATAAAGGTACCCTTAAAGTGTTACGCCCCCATCTCTTTGGCGGTTTTCAAACCAATATGCGGACCTATACCGAGGTTGTAACGGAAATTTCTAGAGGAAATGGATCGGCTGGCTGGTTTGTGGCGTTAAGTAATATACGGGATTATATGATCTCATATACGTTTGGTGAAAAGGCACTAAGCGAAATTTACCCTCCTGGAAAAGATGTAGTGCTGGCCGGTAACTTTAAGCCAATCAAATGCAATATTAAAAAGGTAGATGGCGGCTATTTTATTGAAGAAGCACAATGGCCGTTTGTTTCCGGCAGTCCCCACGCTGACTGGTGCTATTTTGGCTTCCCGCTTGTCGATGACAACGGCGGAATCGAGATGGCGATTATGGTAATTCCACGGGACGAATTAGAAGTACTAGATGACTGGTATGTAATGGGTCTTAAGGGATCGGGCAGTAATAGCTGCAAAATCCAAAACGTCTTTGTTCCTGAACACCGCGTGTCGTTGGACCGTCTGGCAAGTAAAGGTCATTATTTAATTGACCCGCTTAAGGATGTGGGTTTATATCGTTCGTCCTTTGTGCCTTCACTAACCTTATCGATCGTTGCCCCGGCATTAGGACTTGCTCAGGCTGCAATGGATTTATATATGGAGAGACTTCCAAAGGCTGGGATTGGGAACACCTTCTATAGTAAGCAAAACGAGGCACCGATCACTCATCTGCAGGTTGCGCAGGCACAGCTTAAAATTGATTCGGCAGAACTTCATCTTTACCGGGCTGTAGACAAGATTGATGACTATGCAGACCGGGGAATCGTAATGGATAAAGATGAAATTGTCAAAGTGAAAGCGGACTTTGGTTATGTAAACCAATTATGTAAGGAAGCGATCGATCTCCTTGTTGCTGGAGTGGGTTCGATGTTCACCTATGAGACGAACGCATTACAAAGGGTTTATCGGGATTTCTTGACGATGCATTTACACGGCTTTATCACCCCATCCAGTTTAATAGAAACGTACGGCAGAATACTATGCGGACAGGAACCGAACACTTATTTTGTATAAACAATACTTCTAGAGCATGGCAACAGGCTAGCGCATATTTTTTATAAAAATGTAAGGGCTTTCCCTAATAAATAATAGTCTAGGAGGATTTAATATGAGTTTACCAGAGATTGCAAAGTTAGGACATGTCGCATTAGTGACGGAAGACTTAGAGAAATCACTTTGGTTTTATAAGGATGTCATCGGCCTCGAAGAAACTGAAGTGGTAGACGGGACCCATTATTTACGTGCTTGGGGAGATTTTGAACACCATACCCTTTCAGTCACAGCGGGAGACAAAAATCATCTCGACCATATCGCCTGGAGAACCAAGCGCCCTGAGGATGTAGAAGGTTTTGCAAATCTATTAACAGAAGCAGGTACCGAAGTTACTTGGATTGAGGCGGGAGTGGAGGCCGGTCAAGGTAGAGCCATCCGTTTTCAATTACCGAGTGAACACCGCTTTGAAATTTACTATGATATGGAAAAAACGTTAGCTGAGCCATCAAAACGTTCCGTCTTGAAGAATCAAACCTATAAATCATGGGCTCGCGGGGTATCGCCGCGACGAATTGATCACGTAAACCTGTTAACGTCTCTCAAAGCGGATGTTATTTCCGACTACTTAAAGGAGAAATTAGGCTTTAAAATGAGAGAATACGTAAAAGCACCAGATGATTCGTTAGTGGGGGCTTGGTTAAGTGTAACGCCATTGGTTCATGATATCGCTGTCAGCCATGATCCATTCTCACCAACAACACACCAAATCCATCATATTTCCTATTGGCTCGATAATTCTCAGGACCTTTTAAGAGCCGCCGATATTTTAAAAGAGAATGGAATCTTTTTTAAAGGACCTGGTAAGCATGGAATTTCACAAGCTATGTATATCTACGCTATCGATCCAGGCAGCGGATTACGAATAGAATTGTTTACAAACGGTTACTTAATATTTGAACCTGACTGGGAGCCAATCGAATGGACATTGGATGAGATGGATATCGGCTTTACCTTCTGGGGCGATCAAATGGACAATAAGCCAGAAAACAATCCAACAATAGAAGCATAGCGTTTCAAGATGACAAAGTTTAAAGATAGAAAGGGGAACAACGGGATGGATGATCGTCAATATCGAACAGCAATGGGGAAATTTGCAACAGGTGTTACGGTGATTGCCACTGATGTGGATGGAGATGTACATGGAATGACAGCGAACGCCTTTATGTCTGTTTCACTTGACCCGAAGCTGGTTGTCATTTCGATTGGGGAAAAGGCTCGTATTCTTGAGAAAATTAAACAGAGTAAGACATTCTCTGTGAATATATTAGCGGCAGATCAACAAGAACTGTCGATGATTTTTGCAGGACAGCTAAAGGAGCACCGAGAGGTAATTTTTGACCGCCTTGATGGAAAGCCGGTATTAGCTGGTGCGGTTGCCCAAATCGCTTGTGAGGTATCAGCCGAACATTTGGAGGGGGACCATACCCTCTTTATTGGCAGGGTAACAGATATTCAGCTTGAAGATGCCGAACCGCTCATTTTTTACAGCGGCCGTTACCGTTCATTAACCGAAGAAGAGGCAGTAACGCTTAAATAACGATGTGTTTTAGACTCCTTGTAGAAAACGATAAGGAGTCTTTCTTTTATAAAGAATGCTTCGATTCTAATTAATCGATAAGGGGTGTGGCCATGAAGGGGAACCTGGCTAGTATACTGGAGCTAACTACTAGTGAAGAAAAGAATAAAAAAATGATCACCACTTCCTCCGCATTTGGACTGTTACGTAAAGGGATTATTGAAAATTTAGGAATGACACGGGCAAAGGGATTTCTGCTTCGTTACGGCTGGAGCCTAGGTGTTACCGATGCCGAGGAAGCAATGAAAAAAACTTCCAATATTGATGAACTCCTTCAGCAAGCTGCGATCCTTCATTTAAGCACAGGCCATATTAAAGATATTCAATCGGAACGAATTATCGAAATGAGCGATTCTGACACGATCAAATCGATTCTTGGCAAAGGAAAATGGATTGATTCCTTTGAAGCGAACGAACACCTAAAGCATCATGGTCAATCAGATATCCCAGCCTGTCATACGTTAACCGGCTATGCTAGCGGTTATATGTCTACGGTTTGCAAAAGAAGTGTCATTGTAAAAGAAATAAGATGTATTGCCAAGGGAGATCTCGAATGCTGTTTCGAAGCGAGACTGCAGGAAGATTGGGGTGCTGAGATTCAAGAGGAATTAAAATTTTATAACGAAATTAATATCATCGAAGAACTCGAGTATACCTACGAGCAATTGCTAGAGCAGCGTAAACTTGTAGAAATGGTTTCTAAATTCCATAAAAAACTAACGGAAAGTGTCTCAAATGGGAGTAATCTTCAAGATATCGCTGACATTACCTTTAAACTACTAGGCCTGCCCATTTCCATTGAAGATTTAGGCTTCCAAAAAATTGTTTATTCAGGAATAGAGAAAGAAGAGTACGAAAACTTGAGTCTCGAATTAAAGGATAGTTTGGTCCGAAAAAGTCGAAAGAACAACTCGAGTCTGCCATTGTTTACTGAAACAACTAGATTGAAAACAGTCCACCAAGAACGCCTGATCACACCGATTATTGTCCAAAAGAAAGTAATTGGCTATTGCAGCTTCCTCTATCCCAAACGTTCACGTGCTAGTACAGAAGACAATAACATTATGTTTATTGAACGGGTAGCCAACGCCGCCTCCCTGTTTCTCTTGAATGAAAAAACAAGTTTTGAAGCTCTGGAAAAAATGAAGGGTTACTTTTTGGAGCAAATCCTAAAACACCAATATTCTGCCCGAGAAGAGGTAATTCATCGAGGCAGGTATATGGGGATTAATTTAGAGGAACCGTTTTATGTGGCAGCATTAGATTTAAAGGAAAAGGGGAATACCTCAGGGATTAAGAAAGACCAATACGACCAATTTCTCGAGACCCTTGCCAAGTATTTGGATATCCAGGGGTATAAAGCGTTAATTGGCCAGTATGGAGGTCAAATTATTATGCTGATTCCCGAATCAACTCAACTGTTAAGTCATCTTGGTAAAATGATAAAGCATGTTGAAACGACGCATTCCCTCTATGAATGTAAAATGGGGATAAGTGACTCCGCTGAAGAGATTGAGAGCGTTCTGGAAAGCTTAGAAGAATCATTGATTGCCTTAAGGATGGCGACAGGAAAGAAGATTATTCATTTTAAAGATTTAGGGATTGTCGGTGTGTTGATAAATTCCAAAAATGTCAGCGGCATTAAGAAAATAGCCAAACAAGAATTAGGACCGCTCTTTAAATTAGGCGAGGCCAAACAAAAGGAATTAGTTAAAACTCTCTATGTGTTTCTAGCGAATGGAGGTAAGCTGCAGCAAACGATGGATGATTTGGCTCTATCCATGAGTGGGCTCATGTATCGAATCAATAAAATTGAAAGCCTGCTTCAAAAAGATTTACGTGATTCCACTCAAAGTTATCAGTTGCAGTTAATTTTAGATTCTCTTTTGGCATTAGGGGAACTAGATATATAATCCTGCGAAGCATTCCATCAAGAGGAGTGCTTTTTTTGTTAGCTGCGTTAAACTTGAATGTTGATTTCCGCTCCAGGCGGCTTCGCTTTCCGCGGGCGTGCCGGGGAGCCTCCTCGGCGCTTGCGCCTGCGGGGTCTCCCCTGCCCCGTACTCCCGCAGGACTTTGAATTTGCATCCTCGAATCCGCCCACGCACGAAGGAAATGCGATAGCATTTTCGAGGAGTCTTCGCCGCCTTCCGCTCCAATCAACATGGCTTAAAATCAACAGTATCCGTTAATACTGCCTTTATTAAAACCAATAAAAACTTACGAAAAATCATTTCCAATATAAATTAGTTAAAAATCACAAGATGTTAACTACTTTTTATTCTAGTAATAGTTGATTGAATTTTCTAAAATCATTAAATGTAAAGGTTTTCATTAATGAATAGGGGGAAACGATATTGAATCAAGGTCTATCGATTGAAAAAAGTACAGTCAAGAAAACGATGAACAGAATTTTGCCGTTTATTTTACTCTTATATGTTGTGGCTTTCTTGGACAGGGTTAATATGGGCTATGCGGCCTTAGAAATGAATGCTGATTTGGCCTTAAGCGCAGAGGCATTCGGTTTGCTGTCAGGATTATTCTTTATCAGTTATTTTATCTTTGAAGTTCCAAGTAATTTGATTATGCACAAAGTCGGGGCAAAATTATGGATTTCACGAATAATGATTTCGTGGGGCATTGTGGTGATCTTAACAGCATTTATTCAATCCGCTACTCACTTATACATTTTAAGGTTTTTACTGGGCGCAGCTGAGGCAGGCTTTGTTCCTGGAATCGTCCTTTATTTAACTTATTGGTTTCGAAGCCGTGAGAGGGGGCGGGCAACCGCGTTATTTTTCGTGGCCTTGCCGTTAAGTGCGTTAATTGGAGCACCACTGTCAACCTGGATTATGGACACCATTTCATGGGGAGGTTTAGCAGGCTGGAGATGGATGTTTATTATCGAAGGAATTCCGGCCGTACTTTTGGGGATTGTCGTTTTATTTTATTTGACCAATAAACCGGCCAATGCCAAGTGGTTAACCGAAGCGGAAAAGACCTGGCTCGAAGGGGAATTGGACAAGGAGCGAGTCTTAAGTGCAAAGTTAAATAAAACCTCCCATCTAGGTATGTTAAAGGATTCAAAAGTATGGAAGTTAGCTTTATTTAATATTGCTGGTTTTATCGCAGTTAATGCCTTGTCATACTGGATGCCAACGATCATTAAATCTTTATCGGCCTCTTCTACAACCAATCTGCAGATCGGCTGGCTAGCCATGATACCTTCCATTATAGCTATTCCCTCTATTCTGTTTACGGGTTGGAACGCGGACCGAACAAATTCACACAAATGGCATTTAGCTGCATGTGTAACCGTAGCGATGGTCGGCTTTTTAGGTTGTGCCTTCGTGTCAAGTGTTCCCATGATGGTATTGATGCTTTCGATTACTTCTGCAGGACTATATGGGATATCCGGAACTTTTTATGCCTATATTACTTTCTTCTTCTCTGAATCAACGGCACCAGCCGGCATCGCCTTAGTAAGCACTCTTTCCTCATTAGGCGGATTCGTGGGGCCTATGATTATGGGTGTTTTCAATTTTACCCAAGCCATGTTCATCATCGCAGGCTTCCTTTTAATCAGCTTGATAACTCTTACAACTCTTAAATTATTACCTAATAATAAGTCTGATCTGGCCGAAGACGGTATCATAGAAGTACCAAATTAATAGAATCATTAAGTGACCTACTTAAGTCCGGGCTTATAACCTGGATTTTTTTATGTATAAAAGTTAAACCAAAACCAATAAAAAATAGTTGAAAATTGAATTAAATCAAATGGTTTTTTCTCTAGAATTAAAACACTCAATTTTCTAAAATTTAATCAAGAACTAGATTATGAAGAAATGTAAAGGGTTTCATTAACCCCTTACCTAAAGAAGGGAGAATTTAATTTGGATCAGATTAAACAAAAAGTAATTAAAACCAAAAACTTTGAAACATTTCTTAATCGTACAGGGGAAGGAAACTCGGAGGCAATTTTATTTTTACACGGATCTGGTCCGGGGGTGTACGCATGGGCGAATTGGCGCTATGCCTTAAATGCCTGCAGTGAGCACTATGATTGCCTTGCTCCTGACCTGCTTGGTTTCGGCAATAGCAGCCATCCCGAAACGCTGCCCAAGAATCGCCAGGGCTGGTCCGATCTTTGGGTCAATCAAATCATCGAACTGTTGGATGAATTGGGAATTCAAAAAGCTCATGTAGTGGGCAATTCGTTAGGTTGTTCGATCGCTCTAGAATTACTCTTGGAGCATCCGGAACGGTTTAGCAGTGTTGTCCTAATGGGACCGGGCGGGACACCTAATACCAAACTTAGTACGGAGCTTGCCCGTGCAAAGGGATTCTATGATAATCCGTCGGAAAAGAAAATGCGCCAGATTATGAGCTGGTTTGTCTATGATGCTGAAAAACTAGCACCGGAAATTGATGCCTTGGCAGAATCCCGTTATGAAACGGCGATGCGTCCGGAAATTCAACGCTCCAATGATGCCATCTTTGCTACTGCTGCTGTTCCTGTCCCTGTTACGGCTTTAAAACGAATTCAACACCCCGTTTTATTAGTACACGGACGAGACGATATGGTTTGCTCGATTGAATCAAGCTATTACTTGCTATCTTATTTGCCAAATGTCCAGCTTCATGTCTACGGTCAAACAGGACATTGGACGCAAATTGAACAGAAAGATAGTTTTAATCAATTAATCCAAGATTATTTTTCTAATAAACTCTAATGGAGGTTTTGGGGATGACTTTACCGGAAATTGCAAAGCTGGGACATGTGGCTCTTGTTACACCTGACCTTGAAAAATCATTGTGGTTTTTCAGGGATGTAATAGGCTTGGAAGTAACCGAAGAGAAAGATGGGATCTATTATTTGCGGGCTTGGGGCGACTTTGAACATCATACGCTTTCCCTTACAGCGGGGGACCGAGGCTATATTGACCACATTGCTTGGAGAACCAAGCGTCCTGAGGATGTAGAAGGATTTGCGCAGTTGTTAGAAAAGGCTGGAACAGAAGTCAGATGGATTGAAGCAGGCGAAGAGACAGGGCAAGGACGGGCCATCCGATTTAAACTGCCAAGTCAGCATTCTTTCGAAATCTATTATGACGTAGAAAAACCGAAGGCAGATGAAAAGAGACGATCCGTCTTGAAAAATCAGACCTATAAATCATGGGCCCGCGGCTGTTCGCCTCGAAGATTTGATCATGTCAATATTGCTACTTCGATGGATGTTGGTGAAATTATTGATTACTTAGGGAGTCAGCTCGGCTTTAAACTCCGTGAATATGTGAAATACAATAATGGCAAAAAAGTGGCAGGCTGGATGAGTGTCACTCCATTGGTTCACGATATTGCCGTTATCTCGAGACCGCAGGCAGAAACACCAAACCAACTGCATCATATTTCGTATTGGCATGATAACGCCCAAGACATTTTAAGGGCTGCTGATATTTTAAAAGAAAACGGCATTAATTTTATCGGACCTGGAAAACATGGTGTATCTCAAGCATTTTATCTCTATGTATTGGATCCTGGCAGCGGCTGCCGTGTCGAATTGTTTAGCGGTTCCTACTTAATACTAGAGCCCGATTGGGAGCCGGTGGAGTGGACAGAAGCAGAGCACTCGATTGGTAATACCTACTGGGGAGATTCTGTGATGGATAAGGAAATGAATAAGCCGACCATTGAAGCTTAATTAAAGTGCTGACTCATCACCATATTGAGTCAGCTTTTTTAAAAGAAAGGGAGAGGTCTGTGACTGAAATACGAAAATTTGAAACAGATATAGTGGTTATAGGAGCTGGAAATGCTGCTATGTGTGCGGCCATATCCGCACGAGAAAATGGCGCTTCGGTCATGGTGCTGGAAAAGGCACCTGAATCCGAAAAAGGCGGAAACAGCACATTCACCCATGGTTCGATTCGGTTTGCTTATGAGGGCAATGAAGACTTACAACAAATCATGCCTGATCTGACTGCAGAAGATTTTGCCATCACAGACTTCGGAACCTATCCGGAAGAGGAATTTTTTAATGATATGTGCCGCATGACGGAATACCGTACCGACCCAGAGCTCGCATCACTCCTAACTGGCAATAGTTTTGAAACAATGAAATGGCTGGTATCCCATAAAGTTCGATTTGTGCCAATTTATGGCCGACAAGCATTTAAAGTGGATGGTAAATTCAAATTTTGGGGCGGTATGATTGCTGAATCGGTCGGAGGTGGTCCAGGTTTAGTCGGGTCACTGCATGAGGAAGCCTCGCGATTGGGTGTGCAAGTATTATTTAATGCCATGGCGACAGAACTGATTCATGATGACGATGGAGTTCATGGAGTTATTTTTAAACATAAAGGGAGAACCTCGGAAGTTCGTGCTAAAGCAGTAATCTTAGCTTCTGGGGGCTTTCACGCCAACCCGGAAATGCGGACACGGTATTTAGGTCCGAAATGGGATTTGGCTCATGCAAGAGGCAGCCGTTATAACACGGGTGAAGGGATTCAAATGGCATTAAATATTGGTGCAATTGCCAGTGGAAACTGGTCAGGCTGCCATTCGGTGGGCGGAGACCGGTACCTGCCGGAATTCACGGAAGGCTTTCAAAGGCTAAGCTATCCATTTGGCATTATCGTAAATGCAGAGGGCAAACGCTTTGTTGATGAAGGCGCAGACTTTCGCAACTATACGTATGCAAAATACGGCAAGCTGATACTGGAACAGCCTGGGCAATTTGCTTGGCAGATATTTGATCAAAAGGTGTCAGGTCTATTACGGGAAGAATATCGTGGCAAACAAGTAACAAAAGTCAAAGCAAATACATTGGAGGAATTGGCCAAAAAACTTGACGGGGTCGATCCGGAAGCATTTTTACAAACAGTGAAGGAGTACAATGAGGCGGTCCGGGCTGATATTCCGTTTAATCCTAATACCAAGGATGGCAAGTGTACAGAAGGGCTGGCGGTTAGGAAATCCAATTGGGCAAATACCCTCGATGAAGGCCCATTTGAAGCATACGCTGTTACATGCGGCATCACCTTTACTTTTGGCGGGTTGAAAATAAATTCGAACGGAGAAGTACAGGACGTTTTATATCAATCGATTCCAGGGTTATATGCGGCTGGTGAACTGGTGGGCGGCTTATTCTACTTTAATTATCCTGGTGGTGCAGGCTTAATGGCAGGTTCTGTTTTTGGAAAAATTGCAGGCGAAAATGCTGCACGATTTGTCCATCTAGGAAAAGAAGAGATGGTTTAATAGTTGAGATCTTTTTATGAGATTACATTAAAAAGGGGTGCGAAATATGGTAAACAATGTATTGGATGAAAACAAATCCGATTTGGGCCTGTTGTTAAAAGGGGCAGAAAAGGTTGGGAAAATTGCAGAATCAGAAGCGCTCGAAGCAGACCAGAACAAAACCGTTTCAAAAAATGTCATTGATGCGATAAAAGAAGCTCGATTATCCAAGTTATTACTGCCGAAAAAATATGGAGAGCCTCAAGTGAATTTAAGAGAGTACTCCCAGATTATCCGCACGGTTGGAAAATATAATACTTCTGCTGCTTGGTTAACTTTTCTTTATTCCATTCATAATAGTTTAGTAGCATTTATGACGAAACAGGGAGCAGAAGAAGTGATTAATCAGGGGGGATTAATCGCAGATATCTTTGCTCCGATAGGGAAAGTGGAAAGGGATGGGGATGGTTATCGGATTACCGGTAAGTATAGTTTTGTAAGCGGAATCTTATATAGCGACTGGGTTTCTCTTGCAGTGAAAATAAAAGTAGACGACAACGAAGAGAATGAGCTATGCATGCTGACATTACCGGTATCTGATGTACAAATAGTAGAAAATTGGGATACGTTAGGCCTTAGGGGAACAGGAAGCAACCAGGTAATTGTCGATAATGTCTACGTTCCAAAGCATCATCTAATACGGCTTACTGTTGCAGATCGTACAGGCAGACCTCCGGAAGGTTATGATAAAGACTATCCTCTTTATGATGTTCCATTTTTCTCATCTTTTTGTATTGGATTCCCTATGGTCGCACTAGGCGGCGCGGAGCGTTTACTAGAGGAATTTAAGAAACGGACGGAGCATCGGGTTCGATTAGGAGGAAATTCTGCTAAAGATTCCCGTCACCAGGGGGTATTAGCAGAATTAACGATTAAATATTACGAATCAGAAGGTCTATTAGACAGATATATTTCTTTATTAGAAAACTATGAAATGGGAAAAGAAGATAAACGTGGTGAATTTGCTGCAATTAGGGCGAAAATCACGAAAAACGTAGCGGATATTGCTGTGAAAATTTTGTTGACACTTGGCGGATTTTCAATGTTTAAAGGCGATCCGATCGAAATGTTCATACGCGATCTTTTGGCAGTATGTACACACCGATCCAATCTTTACGAAGACTCGGTAGAAGCATTTGGAAAAACACAATTTGGCTTTAACGTATCGATTAATGGGTAAGACTTACGTGAACTAAGAGGAGGCACCTGCATGGAAACGATTTATTTGAATCCCGATAATCTGACACTCTGGCAGCAAAAGGCAAAACCGAGCGTCATGGCGTTAGGATTTTTTGACGGCATTCATATCGGTCACCGTGAAGTCATTCAAACTGCTTTTAGGAAGGCAAAAGAGGAAAATCTACTTTTAACGGTAATGAGTTTCTTTCCGCATCCCAAAACCGTTTTATCAAATGGAAAAACAAAAGTAGAATATCTAATGCCGTTACCTGAGAAAGAGAAACTGTTCTCTGAACTCGGTGTCGATCTATTTTATATTGTTGAATTCGATCGAGAGTTCGCATCGCTGTCGCCAGAAAAGTTTGCTGCTAAATATTTACTCGGGCTCGGTGTCGTCCATGCAGTTGCAGGATTTGATTATACGTATGGCTTTCGCGGTGAAGGGAATATGGATCGCTTGAAACGAGATTCAGGCGGAATCCTCGAAGTTACGAAAGTCAATAAAGTCGAATGCCGTGGAGAGAAAATTAGTTCAACAAGCATTCGGGAAAAATTAGCAAAGGGAAATGTAGAAGACTTGCCTGCCTTTTTAGGACGGTCTTATGAGGTGAGTTGTGAATGGGACGGCAGTGCATTAAAAGTTAAACCTTATTATACCCTGCCAGGTCAGGGCAAATATGCTGTTACATTAACAAGCGGATGTCATTCACAAGAAATAGAGGTATTTGTGACAGGTGAAAACAAAATGATTCCACTTCTAAATGTTTCGGAACGATTCATAAAGAGTGATACAGCGGTTTCGGTTACTTGGCACCAGCGGCTAACGAAAGATAGAAGGAATTCAATTAGCGAAAGGGATTGGTTACACTCTTCGAAATACCGTTTTGTTTGGAATGGATAATAAGATAAAAGAAGAAATATTCAGTGGTAGATAACGGCAAATACTCTAAAAATTTTTAAGAAAAATTAGCAAAAAGCTAACTTTGAACAGAACCCAAAATTAAAATAGTATACTAATTGCTAGGTGGTAAGAATTCTGTACTTTACAGGAGTCTTACCACCTAGTTTTTTTCTATCTGCCGAAGCCTGAATTTCGGAAAAACATGTGTATAAAAGTATATCACGTCAATTTAACATTTACTTTTACCAAGGAAAATAATAGCGGTTAGTTAATTGTAAAAATATATTGACAATTAGAGCAAATTTCTAATAAAATTAGGCTAACACATATAATTGTATACAATTACACAAATGTACTGTTATACAATATTTTAATTACACTATTAAAATTACTAAATTAACTAAAAAGGGAGCTTAAATAATGCTGAATTCATCTCAAATGAATCGGAGGTTATCTACAAAGGACTTTGTTTATTTCGAAATAAAGAAAAAAATTATTGAGGGTATCTTAGCTCCTGATCAACCAATTAATGAAGAGTATTTAGCAACTGAACTCAATATAAGCAGAACACCTATTCGAGAAGCCTTACAGAGGCTGGAAATCGAAGAACTTATCCAGAGGTTACCAAATGGGCGCCTTAAAGTAGCACCTATCTCAATTCAAGAGGTTGGGGAAATTTTTCATGTTAGAAGCTTACTTGAAGGGCTGATAGCTAGGGAGGCAACGACAAAGGCAACAGCAAACGATATACAAAAGTTAGGTCAATTTACTCAACTTATTGTCACTGCGGCTAATAATGATAGAGGAGAAGAAGTTGTTTATTATGGAAGTGAATTTCACTCATATCTTTATCAAATTAGCAAAAATAAAACTGCAAATAAGATTTTAAATCAACTTAATGATCACATATCTAGATACCGTAGGTTAGGACCTATTAAAAATAATGAGAGAAGTAGAAAGGCGGCACAAGAACACCAAGAAATGTTTGAAGCAATCTCCAATAAAAACCCCGATAAAGCTGAGAAATTAATGAGAGAACATATTAACAATAGTTTAAAGGCCGCGGTTCATACAATTGAAGCACATCTTCAACAAAATATTGATGAAAACAACTGATTAATAGCATCTTTAAGTAGAGCTCAAATATTGAGCTCTTATAATATAAGTAAAATTTTCAAAATATTTAAAATTGATAGATGATAGTGATAATTCATCTTCATATCCAATACAACCCTAAATTTA
The DNA here is from genome assembly GCF_021560175.1 of Neobacillus drentensis. GTDB lineage: Bacteria > Bacillota > Bacilli > Bacillales > Cytobacillaceae > Neobacillus > Neobacillus drentensis_A. Next base: position 1,934,536 of record NZ_CP091110.1, read on the forward strand.
GCCATTTCATCCTTGTTCAAAATAAATACGTTTACATTTTTGGAGGTTGATGCATTTGGAAATTTTGTAGACTAGTTGATTTTTAGTGTTCCTCATGTAGATAGAAAACTAATGTCAATAAAAGGCATGAGATTGTAAAGGCTAGCCTAATTAGATCCTGAGAAATTTGGGGGCAAATTTACGAAAGAAGGGGAAAAATGTGAATGCAGCAAGGGAGCAAGGAGCCAATGTTATTGTCCTAGAAAAGTCACCTGAAAATGAAAAAGGCGGAAACAGCGCTTACACCCATGGATCTATTAGGTTCGCCTATAACTCTATAGAAGATCTAATACAAATTATGCCGGACCTTACAACTGAAGAAATTGAGAATACAGACTTAGGAATTTACTCTGAAGAGAATTTCTACGATGATTTATGTCGACTAAGTGAATATAGGACTGATCCTGAATTATCATCACTATTAGCAAGTAAAAGTTTGAAACGATGAAATGGCTTAGATCTCATAAGATCAGATTTGTGCCTATATATGGTCGTCAGGCTTTTAAGGTTAATGGAAAATTCAAATTTTGGGGTGGGATGGTTGTCGAATCAGTAGGTGGTGGTAATGGTTTAATAGAAACTCTCCATAATGAAGGGAAAAATTTGGGGATTCAAATACTTTATAATGCTATGGCTACAAAGCTTATACATGATGATAAAGGTGTCCAGGGAGTTGTTTTTAAGCATCATGGTGAAACAAAAGAAATTTATTCAGAATCAGTGATTTTAGCTTCCGGAGGATTTCATGCTAACACAGAAATGAGAACTCGATATTTAGGTCAAAAATGGGATATAGCAAAAGTTAGAGGGAGTCGCTTTAATACAGGGGAAGGTATCCAAATGGCTTTAGATATTGGGCTGTTTCCCATGGAAATTGGTCAGGAGCACATGCAGTTGGTGGAGATCGATATGCACCAGAGTTTGGTGAAGGCTTTCAAAAGCTAAGCTATCCTTTCGGAATTATAGTAAATGCAAAGGGGGAGCGTTTTGTAGATGAGGGCTCTGATTTTCGCAATTATACCTACGCGAATATTGGAAAACAAATACTAGAACAACCCGGACAATTTGCCTGGCAAATATTTGATAACAAGGTATCCCATCTTTTACGTGAGGAATATAAACATAGACAGGTTACTAAGGTAACAGCAAATTCAATAGAAGAATTAGCTAAAAAACTTGATGATATTGACCCTGACGGTCTTTTACAAACAATAAAGCAATACAATGCATCTATTCGCAACAACATACCATTTAACCCCAATATTAAAGACGGTCGATGTACAAAAGGATTATCAATAAACAAATCAAATTGGGCTAATACTTTGGATCAGGCTCCTTTTGAAGCGTATGCAGTTACATGTGGCATTACCTTCACATACGGGGGGCTACGGATTAACTCTGATTCTGAGGTTCAGGATACATTGCTGCAATCCATTTCAGGATTGTATGCAGCTGGAGAACTAGTAGGTGGACTATTCTATTTTAACTACCCAGGTGGCGCTGGGTTAATGGCAGGCTCTGTTTTTGGGAAAATTGCGGGTGAGAAAGCAGCTCAATTTGCAAGTTATAGGGGGAATAATCAATATGAAAAAAATCAAATTTAAAATGAGTTTTATAGTTTTATTATTACTTACATTTACAATCGTTTTAGGGGCTTGTTCCTCAAAAACTGACACAAAGGCTTTAGAAAACAGTAAAAAAGTGGTGGATGAAGGTGCCCCTCAAAAAGGTGGAAATGCAACGATCGCTTATGAAACAGATGTAGCTAATTTTGATCCAATTAAGGCAAGCGGAGGAATTAATTTTCCTTTATTGTTTCCAGTCTATGACACTTTAATTCACTTTTCTCCTGATCTAGAGCCTCAACCAGGATTGGCCGTGTCTTGGAAATACTCAAATGATTCTACATTGATTCTTACATTAAGGGAAAATGTTAAATTTCATGATGGTACTCCCTTCAATGCAGAAGCAGTAAAATTTAATATCGATCGCATAAATTCTGATAAATCTATGTTGACCGATTTGAAAAATATCATAAGTGTAAAAGTGATAGATGACAAAACTGTTCAATTAAACTTAAAACAACCAGATTCATCAATTTTATTAGCGCTATCGGATCAAGCTGGAATGATGGTTTCACCAACTGCTGTTGAAAAAAACGGGGAAAGTTATTCTCAACATCCTATTGGTACTGGTCCATTTAAAATGTTAAAGCATGTACCAAATGGTGAAATTGTTTACGAAGCAAATAAAGAATACTGGGATGGAGACCTTCCATATTTAGATAAAATGACGGTTAAAATTATGCCGGAAGAAACTACTAGAATAAATGCACTGAAATCAGGTGAAGTCGATTTTGCAGAAAATATTTCTCCTGGTACTGTTTCATCACTAGTAAATGATAAAAATCTTAAAGTGATACAAGAGATATCATTACCGTTTAAAATGTTGTATTTAAATGATGCAAAAGCTCCGCTAGATAACAAAGCTGTACGACAAGCCATTAATTTCGGTATCGATCGAGAAGCACTTATTAAAGCTATTAATTTTGGAATTGGGGAGCCTGCATATCAGCCATTTCCAAAAGCATACTGGGCTGCAAATAAAGATTTAAAGATTAACTATGACCCGGAAAAGGCAAAACAAATTCTAAAAGAAGCTGGGATTAACAAAGTTTCATTTACTTTGGTGCATCATTCAATGGCCTATGATCAAAGGGTTGCTGAAGCAATAAAAAGTCAGCTGGCGGAAATTGGAATTGATGTTAAACTGCAAGCGATGGAGCAGCAGGCTGCTTTAGCTAACTTTTGGGATGAAAAAAAAGCAAACAGCTTCCTTGGAAGATGGTCAGCCCGTCCAGATCCGCAGATTACAATTAAAGCATTATACTCTAGCGGGAGCTACTATAATACAGGTCATACCACAGCAGAAATTGATAAACTGATTGCTGAAGCGGGGAAAACTTATGATCAAGAAAAGCGTGCTAAATTATATAGGCAGATTAGCGAGAAAGCAATTTTAGAAGAAGCAATTGGAATCCCATTATTCTTTACGCCAAGAACAGCCATCATGAATCAATCGTTAAAGGGATATGTGCCAAATAAATTAGAAAAGCCAGTTTTTTCAACACTTTGGAAAAAGGAATAAATGACAAAGGGAGCGATTAAATTGTTTTTTAAATTTTTACTTCGGCGTATATTATACGTAATTCCAATGCTATTAATAACAACGCTCATCGTATATTCTTTTATCCTTTTGATACCAGGCGATCCAGTTTTAACCTTGCTTGGAGAGAATGCAACCCCAGAAAAAGTAGCCCAGTTGCGCCAGCAACTTGGGCTAGATCATTCGATTATTTCGCAATACTTCGATTGGTTAATAAATGCCTTAAAGGGGGATTTAGGGCGATCTGTATTTACAGGACAATACGTACATGAAGCAGTAATTGAACGTTTAGCCGTTACATTTCAACTTGTTGTAGTAGCAATGATTATTTCTGTCTTTGGTGGAATGTTTTTTGCTATTACATCTACTTTTTCCCCAAATAGTTGGATCGATTATGTCTCAAGGTTCTTTGGAACACTAGGAACTGCACTACCTAATTTTTGGCTAGCAATGCTGCTTATTTTATTTTTCAGTCTACACCTTGGTTGGGTCCCAGCGACAGGTTTTACTAGTATTACTGAGAATCCTGTTGAATTTTTTAAAGGGATATTGTTACCTGCCATTTCTCTTGGTGCAGTTGGAACTGCGCAAATTACAAGGCATTTACGGTCATCATTGATGGAAGTAATGAGTGCGGACTATATACGAACAGCTTATTCAAAGGGAGTTAATCGTTGGCAAGCTATTCTAAAACATGGTATCCAAAACGCTATGCTACCTGTTGTAACGACAATTGGGATTTTATTCGGTCATTTGTTAGGTGCAACAGTTGTTATCGAGACTGTGTTTGCCATCCCTGGTATAGGACAGCTTGCAGTAAATTCGATATTACAGCATGATTTCACGATGCTACAGGGGGTTGTCCTGATTATGATTGTCATGGTCATTCTCATTAATTTTATTACTGATATCGTTTATGCGCTTTTAGATCCACGGATCGAGTACTAGTAGAGGGGGTGTGACTATGAGTTTTCAAACTATCGTTAAAAGGTTAATGTCCGAAAGGATGGCCTTTATTAGTTTCTTCTTTTTAGTTTTCCTTATAATCATGTCATTAATTGGGCCTTATATTGTTCCACATGATCCATTAAAGCAGAATTTAACGAAGGTTTTGCTTAGTCCGAATACCGAATACTGGTTAGGTACAGATGAGCTTGGACGTGATATTTTTAGCAGATTAATAATCGGATCTCAGGCTGCAATCAAAGCTGGTTTGTTCGCTATACTGATTCCACTTTTTATCGGAGTGCCCATTGGAATTCTTTCAGGATATTTAGGAGGAATTGTTGATGATATTTTCATGAGAATTGTAGATGGAATTATTGCTATTCCTTCCATATTATTGGCACTTGGAATAACAGGGGCATTAGGCATTAGCTTATGGAACGCCATGATTGCCATTGGAATAGTCTCGATTCCCCAATTTGCAAGACTTGCAAGAGGACAAACATTACAAATCAGAACAGAGCCCTATGTTGAAGCAGCAAAAATTTCTGGCGCTGGAGCGAGTTGGATTATGATTAAACACATTATTCCGAATATAGCTCCGCCGGTAATAGTTCAGGCTTCGTTTAATCTAAGCTATGCCATTCTTGTTGAAGCATCTCTTAGTTTCCTTGGCATGGGAGCGCAGTCTCCTCAAATTAGCTGGGGGAATATGATACAACAGGCATACAGCATGATTAATATGAAACCTTGGATGATTGTCTACCCAGGTTTTGCAATCATGCTTACTGTACTTGCTGGGAACTTTCTTGGAGATGGTCTACGGACAGCACTTGATCCAAAGTATAAAAAGGTCTAACAAAGGGGGACAGAAGTATGAAAACACCACCACTTCTAGAAGTAAAGAATTTGAAAACTTTCATTCCTATTCCTAAAGGTGAAATCAAGCCGGTTAACGACGTTTCATTTACTATTCAAAAGGGGGAAATTATGGCATTAGTAGGAGAGTCAGGAAGCGGAAAAAGCGTTACATCTCTCTCTATAATGGGGCTCAATGCTAGTGCAATTCAATATAAAACCGAAAGTACTATTTTATTTAATGGGCAGGATTTATTGAAATTGAAAGAAAAGGAAATGCGGAAAATACGTGGAAATGACATCGCAATGATCTTCCAAGATCCAATGTTTTCCCTTAATCCAGTCCACCAAATCGGCAAGCAAATTGTGGAGTCTATTATACTTCATAAAAAAATTAAGTATAAGGAAGCCGAAAAGATAGCATTAGATTTACTAAATAAGGTAGGAATTCCTGATGCACAACGTCGATTAAGAAACTATCCACATCAGATGTCAGGTGGGATGAGACAGAGAATCATGATTGCGATGGCACTTGCTTGTAATCCACAACTCCTTATTGCTGACGAACCAACAACAGCACTTGATGTAACCATTCAGGCACAAATCTTGAATATATTAAAAAATCTTCAACATGAATTTGGTATTTCTATTCTATTAATTACTCATGATCTCGGAGTTGTAGCTGAAATAGCAGATCGTGTACTAGTAATGTATTGCGGTAAGATTGTTGAAGAAGGAACAGTCAAAGAAGTGTTTAAAAATCCACGTCATCCTTATACCAAAGGGTTAATGGATAGTGTTCCTGAATTAACTGGGCCGAGGATAGACGAATTGGAAACCATCCCTGGTGTTGTTCCAAATCCATTAGATTTACCATCTGGCTGCAATTTTGTAACCCGTTGTTCATTTGCAACAGAAAAGTGCAGACAAGTAGCGCCCGTACATGTGAAGTATTCTACAGGAAACAGCGTTTCTTGTTGGAATCCCCTTGTAAAGGAAGGAGTGAGTTTGGATTATGCAACAACCTCTAGTGTCTCTTAGAAACATAAAAAAGTACTTCCCTGTTGGCAGCGGACTATTCGGAAAAAAAGATCAAGTTGTAAAAGCCGTAGATGGTATTAGTCTTGATATCTTTCCTGGTGAGACCATTGGACTGGTCGGGGAATCTGGTTGTGGAAAATCAACGACTGGAAGAATGGTTGTTGGATTAGGCCAACCGTCCAGCGGTGAAATCCTATTTGAAGGAAAAAGATTAAGTGATTTCAAAAACAAAAAGGAATTAGGAAAAAATCTACAAATGATTTTTCAAGATCCCTATTCGTCATTGAATCCAAGAATGACAGTAGCCAATATTATTGCTGAACCGCTTTTTCTGCATAAAATTGGCTCAAAAAAAGAAATTAAGAAAAGGGTGGATGAATTACTCGAAAGAGTTGGGCTCGCTTCCTACCATGGCACTCGGTACCCCATTGAATTCTCCGGCGGACAAAGACAAAGAATTGGGATTGCACGTGCGCTTGCTTTAAGGCCAAAACTCATTGTTTGTGATGAGCCGGTTTCAGCCTTGGATGTGTCCATTCAAGCCCAAATCTTAAATCTATTAAAAGAAATTCAACAAGATTTTGGATTATCTTATATTTTTATTGCTCATGGAATCCAAGCTGTTAAACATATTAGTGATAAAATTGCTGTGATGTATCTCGGAAGAATTATTGAATTTGCCAAGACAGAGGAATTATTTGAATCTCCACATCATCCCTATACTAAAGCACTGTTCTCGGCTGTACCTCAAACTAATCCAGAAATGAGAGAAAGAGAACGAATTATCTTACAGGGGGATTTGCCGAGTCCTTCAAACCCTCCACAAGGCTGCCATTTTCATACTCGTTGTCCAGTGGCGATGGAAAAATGCAAAAGTATTGAGCCTGCTTTATTACAAACGTCCATTAACAGTTTGACAGCTTGTTTATTATTTCAAGAACCAAAAAAGGAGCAGATCGCAACTTAATAATTCTGAATTAAGATTTTCATATACTCCCTTAGATATTGATGAGTTTTGAAAGCAGGGAGGATTTTTTATTTGGAAAACTATCTTGAGAAATATTGGGGGCTTATATTTGTCATCATTGAGCTTTGATATTATTAATGCCATTCGCCAAAGACAAAAACGGGGTTTGCCAGAGAAAGTCCGTAAAAAGGTAATACTTCATATTTCTGATACTATAGGAATCTCATTGGCGGCTCATAAAGGAGCACCTATAGCTTTACAATCGATATCTGGGATATCTTTGGGAGTACAAGGTGGTGATGGCCGAGTAATTGGAAGTGGTTATCAATTACCTCCTGCCTATGCAGCATTTTCCAATACTGCTTTGGCACATGCACTAGATTTTGACGATATAAATGATTTAGCGAGAATACATCCTACTCCAATTATTTTAGCTTCTGCATTAGCTGCTGCTGACATTGAAGATTCTAGATTTACGGATCTTGTCACTGCGGTAGGACTAGGAAATGAGTTGATTTGCCGGCTTGGATATGCAATTGAACCTAGAGGTATAGGCGTTGATTCCAAATGGTTTTTAAGTCAACTTTTTGGTTATCTTGGTGCTGCAATCACTGCCGGTCTTGTTCTGGGGTTAGATGATTCTAAATTAGTCCATGCCCTAGGTCTAGCTTACATGCAATTAGCTGGTGGAAAAGAGCCAGGAGTTGGTGTAGGTTCTCAAGCTAGGTCGATCTATCCTGCCTTTGCATCTATGGGAGGTGTTCAAGCAGCATTTTTGGCTCGAGAGGGAGTATCGGCTCCATCGAGTAGTTTGGATGGTAAAACAGGTCTTTTTAGAAACTATTTTGGGAAAAATCTTAGCGAAGGTCAACGAAAAATATTATTAGATACTGAAACGTGGGCATTTTCAGATACATCAATAAAACTTTTCCCTAGCTGTCGTTATTCACACCCTTACATAAAATCGGCGCTAGACCTTCGTAATGAAGTAAAACACAATCAAATCGAAAACCTTGTAATCGGAGTAAATGAAACGGCAAGTATGTTATGTCATCCAATGCCGGAGCGTTGCCATCCCCAAACATTACAAGATGCTAAATTTAGTATCCCTTTTATGGTTGCGTTTGCATTTGTGCATGGAAATGTCAATTTGAATAATCTTACAGATAAGGCTCTTATGGATTTTCAAGTATTAGAATTGTCAAAAATTGTAAGGGTTGAACAGACACAACCTAATACGCTTGGGCTTCCTCAAGGTGATATTAAGGTAATAACTGCTGAAGGAACCAAAAGACAAATAGAACGTTGCCTTCCTATAGTGACTTTTGATGAGGTTAAGAATAAATTTATTGATTGTTGTTTATTTGCAAACATAGATGCTCCAGAAGAAGTATGGAAAACGATAAGTAATAACCTTGATTATGACTTATTAAATAAATTACCTCTAATTCACTAAAAATTTTTGAAATTAATAAATAAGAAACACTTTATCTCTTTTTAATGATTTTTCACCATTTCAAAAACTATTAAAGTAATTTTATAAAGAAAAACTAGTAAAAATTATTGGAAAATTGCCAAAAGTCGAATGGTTTTTACCTTTGTAATTAATGTTTTAATTTTCTAAAATTTAAATGTATATAAATAAAAAAAGGAGATCCAATAAATGAATAAAACTAAAGATTTCCAGGAACTTTTGAAACAACAAGAATCATTTATCCTGCCAGGAGCTTATGATTCGATGTCTGCTAGATTAATAGAAGAAATCGGATTTAAAGCAATTTACGCGACAGGGGCTGGAATATCTAATGCCCAATTAGGCTGGGCAGATGTCGGGCTGACTTCTTTAAAAGAAGTAGTTGATATCGTAGCTCGGATGGCTGATGTGACAACAGTTCCGATTGTTGTGGATGCTGATACAGGGTTTGGTAATGCCATTAATGTTATGCGGACAGTTCGTGAGTTTGAGCGTGCTGGGGTTGCGGCCATTCAAATGGAAGACCAGGTGTCGCCGAAAAAATGCGGTCATTTCAATGGGAAGGATGTTATTTCAAAAGGTGAAATGATTGGAAAAATCAAAGCAGCCTTGGATACAAGGCAAGATGAAAACCTGGCGATTATTGCCCGCACGGATGCATTAGCTGTAAATGGAATGGAGGATGCTTTGGACCGGGCACATGCTTATGCGGAGGCTGGCGCCGATATTATTTTTGTGGAAGCGCCTACAACGATCGAACAACTTAGGCAAATAACCAGTTCTTTAACAGGTATCCCCCAGATCATTAATCTAGTAGAGGGCGGTAAAACCCCGCTGGTTTCTTTAAAAGAAGCGGAAGAGATTGGTTTTAAAATCATGCTTTGTGCGAATACCGTTCTTCGTTCAGCGATTAAAGGTATCACGGAGTCACTAAAAATCTTAAAAGCAGAAGGTTCACAAGAGAATGTTAACGACTTGATCTGTACATGGGAAGAGCGCCAATCCCTCTTTAAACTTAATCAGATTAAAGAATGGGAAAACAAGTATGCAGAAAATCAGTCATTAATTAATAAGTAAAAACTCATTTAGAGGAGGAAGCTGAAGTGGTGAGAGAAGTAGATTATGACATTGTAGTAATTGGATGTGGAGTGGCTGGTACCTCAGCAGCTTTAGCTGCCGCAGAAACGGCAAAGAAAACCAATAAAAACTTAAAAATCGCCATCCTGGAACGAGCTGATTATGATCATAGGGGGGGAAACTCCCGTTGGACTGCCTCTTATATGCGGATGAAAAACCTTGATGAAGTCGCTGACAACTTCGTAGAAGATATGCTGGCTTTTTCAGACAACTATTCCGATCGAGAGTACATAGAAACTCTCGCTGAGAACGCCGGCAGCACATTACGGTGGGTAGAGGAAAAAGGCGTTGAGTTCGACTACCTGCCAACGATGTTTTTAACTGCATCGAAGCCGCGTTTATTGCCAGTGGGCGGCGGTCGGGCGATTATTGACACATTAGCGCGCCGTGCAGGTGGACTGGGTGTTGAGATTATTTATGAAGCGGCTGCTTGGAAATTACTTTTAGATGAAGAAGGTAGCGTCAATGGGTTAATGATCCGTGTAAAAGGCGGAACATCCCTCGAATTAACTGTCGGAGCAGTTGTATTAGCTTCCGGTGGATTCCAGGGAAATCAAGAGATGATGGCCCAATATGTTGGCAGAGATGCCCATAAGATTCGGACAGTTGCCGATGGCGGCTTATTCAACAAAGGGGAAGGCATTCGGATGGCAATGTCCATCGGGGCAAAAACAGCTGGCCAGTTTGATTCGTTCCATGCTGAACCGGTCGACCCAAGAAGCAAGCGGGAAGAAGCGGCTGTTATGACCTATCCTTACTTCATTTTGGTTGATCAAAATGGAAACCGTTTTGTCGATGAGGGAAAAACAACTGTTGACGAGCAATATGAGGAAGTAGCCCGGAAAATCTTCCATGATCTTCCTGGTCATATTGCCTATATGATCGGCGATCAAAAAATGTATGATATTCCAAATTATGAGCGCGCAGTAGAAACGGATAAACCTGCTATAGTTGCTGACACGCTTGAAGAATTAGCCGAGAAGTTAGGCTTGCCGGTTGAACAATTAACGGCTACCGTGGAATCCTATAACGCCGCTATTCAACCGGGTGAATTTCACTGGGATAAAAAAGATGGCAAACAAGCGGTCGGAATAACCCCGCCAAAGTCTAATTGGGCAATCCCTATTGATCAGGCACCTTATATAGCCTATCCAATTGTCTGCTCAAATGTTTTCACAAATGGCGGGTTAGCTACCGATACGAATGGCAGAGTTCTATCACAGGATCACGATGCCATTCCTGGTTTATATGCGGTGGGTGAAACGGCAGGGCTGTATTACGGAAAGTATCCAGGCGGAACATCGGTACTAAGAGGACTTGTATTTGGACGCAAGGCCGGAGAACATGCCGTATCCTATGTGTGTCAGTCAAAGAAACTCGAGCTTTAAGCAAAATTAGATAAAAAGCCATTATGTTACGTTATTTAAGGAAAGGATGATTTTCTTGGAATTAAAAGGAAAGGTAGCCTTTGTGACTGGCGGCGGCCGGGGAATTGGCAGGGAAACCTGTATACTTTTAGCCAAACAAGGTGCCAAAATAGCTGTTTTTTCAAATAACGAAGCAGAAAGCAAAGAAACGGCTGCTTATATTAAGGATGAATTAAAAGGGGAAGCCATCTTCATCGTCGGAGATGTTCGTTCCGAATTCAATGTCTATAAAGCAGTCCAAGAAACAGAAGAAAAACTCGGCTCCGTTGACATTTTAGTAAATAATGCTGGTGTAATGAGTTTAAAACCGTTTCTAGAAACAAGCGTGGAAGAATGGGACTTTTTACAAGAAGTCAATGTAAAAGGAAGCTTTTTATGTTCTCGGGCAATCGTGCCGAAAATGATTGAAAAAAAGCAAGGCGTAATTATTAATCTTTCATCTATTTGGGGAACGAAAGGTGGTCCCGATCGAAGTGCCTATATTACCTCAAAATATGCGGTCATCGGTTTCTCCAAAGCATTGGGTGAAGAATTAAAGCCACACAAAATTAGGGTAAATGCTGTCTGCCCAGGTCCTGTCGACACAAAGATGATGGAAGATTTAGCACCTGATGTAAATAAAGACAATTGGCTGCGACCAATAGATATCGCCAATGTCATTGTCGATTTATGTTTACCTAAATCGACAGCAATTACTGCAACCGCAGTGGAGGCTTTTGGCTATGGCCGGCCTGTAAATGTATAAAACTTGAGAATTTGAAGGGAGTAAGAGAGATGGAAAACTTAAAAACGACGGTGGAAACAAAAAATATAAGTCTAGCACTTGCAAATAAAATGATGGAGGCAGCATTAGAGAAGGCGGCAGAGCTGGGGATTCCATTTAGCATTGCGATTGTAGATCGACCTGGAAATTTAAAGGCTTTTACAGCTGTTGACGGAGCACCTGTATTAAGTATAGAAATTGCTCAGAATAAAGCATTTTCTGCAGCTGCCTACAATAGGCCAACCCATGAATGGTATGACAAAATCAAAAATGATCCTCCATTATTGCATGGCATTGTTCACACGGAAAGATTAGTGATTTTTGGAGGCGGTTTCCCGATTAAATTCAAGGGGGAACTGATTGGCGGAATTGGTGTGAGCGGGGGACATTATACCCAGGATATGCAGGTCTGTGAAGCAGCGTTAGAAGTGATTAAAGAATACGAATAAAAAGGCATATAAGCCCGGCTTGTGTTGAACAGCACAGGCCGGATTTAGAATAAAAGGGTGGGATGAGTTTGAAGGCAACTGAATACGAAAAAATGGATAAAGCGAAATATAAAGCCTTCTTTGGTGCCTATATCGGCTGGATATTTGATTACTATGAAGTATTTGTTTTGAGTTTTTTAGTCATTCCAATGGCTGCATCCCTCTCATTATCAACAGGGCAAGTAGCATCCTTATTCTCCGTTCAATTGGCCTCATTGGCTTTAGGCGGCATTGTATTTGGTTTACTTGGAGATAGAGTGGGCCGTAAAAAGATATTAATATGGACACTAGTTATTTTTTGTTTTGCTACTTTAATGAGAGCATTTACTTTTGATTATTCTTGGCTAGTGTTCTGGACGGCGGTTGCAGGTTTTGGACTAGGAGGAGAATACGGAGCGGGCCAGGCACTAGTTAGTGAAGTGGTACCAGCCAAACAACGGGGATTTTGGAGCTCTCTTCTCTATGGCGGAGCCTATATAGGTATTTTTATGGGGGCATTTATAGGAGGATTTATATTACCAGTTATTGGCTGGAGATGGACCTTTGCCATCTCAGCAGCTCCTATATTAATAGCGCTATATCTTAGAAAGGATGTCGAAGAATCAAAGGTATGGGAAAAAACGATTAAAACTGCTGGCGCTTCCGATTTTAAGAAAAAGTTTGGCCTGAAGCGTTTTTGGAAGCCGTTTTTCATAGCTTTGGTTGCAGCTGTATTTCAATATTTTGCTTATTATGGAATAACCAACTTTTTACCTACTTACCTCGTAAAATATGAAGGGTTCGAAATGGGGAAAACAGCCTGGTGGTTATTCTTTACAGCCTTCGCCGGATTGGTTGGTTCACTTATTGGAGGCTATACAGCCGACAGGTGGGGAAGAAGGATTACTCTTTCGTACTTAGCATTTATCGCGGCTGCTGGCGGTTTGCTTCTATATTTTACTTGGGATTCTTTATTGCACTCTTTGTGGATACTTGTCCCAATTTTCTTCCTGTACATGGGATCGAATGGGGCAACCATCTTCGGTTCGTTGTTTAGTGAGATATTTCCTACTGATGTAAGAAGTACAGGAATTTCTTGGGCACTTCAAATTGGAAGAGGACTTGCATTTGCTCCGCCTTTAATTACGGCTGCAATCTTTCCGGTTTATGGGTATCAACCGATCATACTTATGGGAGCAGGATTCTTCTTCGCATTATGTCTTTGGGCTTGGGTCTTCCCGGAAACGAAAGATAAGAATTTAGATACTGACTCATCCGAGCCAATCGATATTTCACACAACGGTAAAAATATTTCTAGTTAAAAAAATAATAGAAAACAAATGTAAGAGGATGTGAACCGATGGAATCCTATGAATTGGTTATTTTAGGCGGGGGCCTGGCCGGCATGTGTGCGGCAGTCGAGGCTGGAGAAAAAGGGGCCCATGTCCTCCTCCTTGAAAAACAAGACGAGCTGGGCGGCAGCACTGTTTTAAGTTCCGGCTATATGGCATTTGCCGGAACTGATATGCAAGAGGCGGCAGGGATAGTAGATTCCAATCAATCTCTTTTAAACGACCTTATAGAAGTGGGCGGAGGCGTGAACGACCCTGCCTTACTAACGTTTTATACACAGAATCAGTTGGATACCTATAAATGGCTTTTAGAGCTTGGGATAGAGTTTCGCTCATTAGAGGCGGTAAGCGGTCACAGTGTTCCTCGTGGACATATCATTGATCCGCATCAAGCCATTCAAACACTTTATAAAAAAGCAAAACAGCTTCCGAATGTAACCATCCGTTTTTGTGCACCTGCCAAGCGCCTGTTAAAGAACGGCGAAGGAAGAATTGATCGAGTCCATTATGAGCTGGATGGGGCAGAACAGATAGTTGAAGCGACTAAAGGGGTAGTGGTTGCTTCTGGTGGTTTTGCCAAGGATGAGGCATTGCTTGAACAGTTTGCCCCACATTTAAAGGGAGCGCTTCGAATTGGCGGGAGCGGGAACCATGGAGACGGTATTAAGATGGCCTGGGAACACGGGGCCTGGGTTAGTGATTTACCTTATCTGAACGGAACATACGGATTCCATCCGAGTGCATCCGGCGCAGTTAAAACGCAGGGGCTGGCCTTTTATAAAGGGGCAATCATGGTGAACCAATTGGGGAAACGATTCGTTAATGAATCGATATCCTATAAGCTGCTAGGAAAAGCTGCCTTTGAGCAGCCTGATAAAATTACTTATCAGGTGTGGGATCAAACCGTGATGGATAAGAGTGTGGGCGATGACCCGCTCTATGATTTCGAGCTGCTCCGCCGTCGCCGTCTTCTTTATACGGCGGATACTTTAGAAGAACTGGCTGATTGTATTGATGTCCCTTTGGAGGTATTAGAAGAAGCCATTTCTAGATACAATCAGGGGATACAAACCGGCGAGGATCCTGATTTTGGTCGGAAGACATTAACACATAACTATGGAAAACCAACTCCGATAGAAAAAGCACCTTTTTATGCATTTGAATCGACTGTGGCGATGCTGGCAACTTATGCAGGAGTCGCGGTCAACTCCGCTGCCCAGGTTCTAAATCCGTTTGGTGAGCCAATCCCGGGATTGTATGCGGCAGGGGAGGTAACCGGCGGGTTCCACGGTGCCGGTTATATGACGGGAAGTTCGCTTGGAAAGGCAGCGGTGTTTGGAAGGGTGGCTGCGGCTAGGGCATTATCGGAGTTAATTAAAAGGTAATTAAAGCCTTCTAGTTGAAATCGCCGATAAAGATGTAAAAACCGCTGATAAAGATATGAAAATCGCCGATAAATAGGTAGAAACCGCCGATATACATGAAAAAACCGCCGATAAATATTTGAAACGGCCAAAAAGCATGTGAGTACCGCATGTAAACATCAAAAAAACACCAATAATCATAAAAAACCGCTGATAAAACAAAACTCGAAGAAACGAGCTAACAGCTTTTCCTAAAAAAGGAGGTAATCAAGATGAAAATTTGGCATCAAAGCTTAACCACGATCGACCGCGTTCCCCAGTATCGCGATGCCATTGTCAATCATGTCCGCCGGATTGCCCGGCCCGATGTAGAGGTCGTTTTACACGGAATGTCGGAAGAAACCTATCCCACCCATTATCCGGGGCAGTTTATCACCTATTCTTACTTGCAAAACCTGCATCGTGAACAGTTTGTACGGGCGGCCTTAATGGCTGAAAAGGCTGGCTACGATGCTATGTTTATTGCGACCATTCCTGATGTTGGTCTCTTAGAGGCCCGAACACTAGTCGATATTCCGGTAGTTGGCTATGGCCAAGCCTCTTTTCATATGGCCTCCATGCTGGGAGATAACATTGGCGTAGTGAATTTTCTTGGTCCGCTTGCCGATGAACTGCGGCAAAATGCTGCCCGCTATGGATTAGGCAGTAAGCTGGGGACAATTGTTCAAACTGAAGTAGGCTTTGATCAAGTCTTAGCCGGTTTTAATGATCCGGAACCCGTGATTGCTTCTTTTAAAAAAGCAGCTGAAGCCGCGATTGCAGACGGAGCCGATATCATTGTTCCAGGTGAGGGACCTATGAATGTGTTCCTTGCCACCCATGGTGTTTCAAGAATCGGCGATGTTCCCGTGATTGATTCTTTTGCCGCTGGAATCAAAATGTGTGAGTCCTTAGTGGACTTGCGTAAAAACTCCGGAGTTTACATGACCCGCCGCGGTTATTTCAATGCGAAACCACCTGCAGAAGCAGTTGAAAGACTTCGGGAATTATACAACCTCGAAGCATCTCCAGACCCAAAGCAGGAGCGGGGAGTAGCAGTTAGAGGGAGCGAAACGAACACTGTGCAGTAATTCTGTATTTTTTTAATAGATTACAAGATAAAGAGGTGATGGGGAAATGCATATCGTCGTGTGTCTCAAACAGTCATACGATCCAGAAATTACTCCACGACATTTCAAGTTAGATCCTAAAACAAATCGGCCGGAAAATGTAGATTCAGATCTGGTCTTGGATTCTTTCGCAGAAAATGCGCTTGAACTAGCGATTCAGCTTCGCGATAAAACGCCAGGAGCGACTGTCACTGCTCTCTGCTTAGGTGATGATGAATCAGAAGATGCCTTGCGCCGGGCGCTTGCCTTCACCGCTGATCATGCCGTGCGAGTTTGGGACGAAGAGTGGGAGGATTTAGACGGTCAGGCTGTTGGTCATATTCTGGCCCAAACGATTAAGGAACTCGGCGGCGCGCAGCTAGTTTTAACAGGCTGCCAAGCCAGTGATATAGAGGAAGGCCTGGTGGGGCCTGTTCTAGCTGAAGAGCTGGGCGTACCTTGTCTAACATCAGTTTCCGAAATGGAAATAGAAGAAAGTCATCTGAAGGCTACTCGTGAAGCAGAGGGCGGTTACAGCGTGGTGGGCGTTCCGGCTCCTGCTGTCTTCACGATTATTAGTTCTGAGACAAATGTTCCGAGACTGCCGAAAGTAAAGGATATTCGGCTGGCGAGAACGAAGCCGATTAAAGTATATGAGGCAGAGGATCTCGAACTAGATGAAGAACGGTGTCAACCGGGTGTCAAACTTGAGCGGGCCTACGTGTTAAACAGAGAAGTTACGTGTGAAGTCCTGCCTGGTTCGGATGGAGCAGAACTTGCGGGTGAATTAGCTGACAAGCTCTTGGCGCTCAAGATTCTTTAGGAGGAGTCCAACATGTCCAATATTCTTGTTTTTGCAAATCAGCAGGGAGATGCCTTAAGTCCGAGTGCTAAAGAGGCATTAGCGTTTGCCTGTCAGTTAGCCAAGAGCACAGGTGGAGAAGTCGCAGCTGTTTTAACAGGTCCTGCAGCTGTGACTTGTTCCAAGGAAGCGATTGCTTGCGGTGCGAATAAAGTCTACACGGTTTCTAATCCGTTGCTTGCCGAATATCAGGCCGACGTCTATGTGGATTGTCTTTCTACTATTTTTAAGCAATCCGGTGCAGATATTTTTGTCCTTTCCTTTGATCAAATCGGCAAGGACCTTGTGGGCCGGATCGCAACAAGGGTGGGCGCCTCTGCCATGACAGAAGTGGTTGATTTTAAAACGGAAGGTCAAAAGATCACCTGGGTTCGTCCCATTTATGGGGATAAGGCATTTGGAGAATATTCGGCCAACCGCTCTCTAATGGTAGTGGGGATCCGCCAAAAAAGTCAAAACTTGCCTCTGCCTGATGAATCTCGAACAGGGGAGATTATTTCGGTAGACTATCAACCTAAAGAAGAGCTTGTTTTAACAAAGCTGGTCGTAAAAATTCAGTCGGCCTTGTCCGATATTCGCCTAGAAGATGCAGCCATTATTGTTTCCGGTGGACGAGGGCTGGAAGGACCTGATGGTTTTGCAGAACTGCAGGCCCTGGCAGATGTGCTTGGGGGAGCAGTGGGAGCATCCCGGGCAGCCTGTGATGCAGGCTGGGTTCCGTCCAATTTCCAGGTTGGTCAAACAGGAGCGGTTGTGGCACCTGATCTCTATATAGCGGTAGGTATTTCAGGTGCGAGCCAGCACTTAGCCGGCATTTCCAATGCCAAAACGGTCGTGGCAATCAATACGGATGCGGAGGCGGCTATTTTTAAACGGGCCGATCTTGGTGTGATTGCGGATTATAAGCAGGTCATTCCTGCGCTGACGGAGAAATTAAAAAAAGTTCTCGTATAAATAGGTGAAGCAGGAACCTGTCAAACAGTAGGGGTTCCTGCTTCTTTGATTCTGAAAATTTTGATATTATTAGAGGATGAAAGGTGTGATAGAATTGGTTGTTCAACTAGAAAACGTCTCCTTAAAGCGGGATGGGAAATGGATTCTGCAAGATATTAACTGGCAAATTAAAAAAGGAGAACATTGGGTGTTATTCGGATTAAATGGTTCTGGAAAAACAGCCATTTTAAATTTACTCAATGCCTATAATTTCCCAACAAAGGGGAAAATTACGGTACTAGATTTGGAGTTTGGAAAAACCTATTTGGGAGAAAAACTTCGTAAACAAATTGGATTTGTTTCATCATCGCTCCAAGAAAAATTTCACCCGGATGATAACGCATTCGAAGTCGTCTTAAGCGGTGCCTTCGCCTCGATTGGTTTATACGAGACACCAACCGACGACATAAGAAAAAATGCAATTGCGCTTCTTGAGGAACTAGGCTGCATGGAGTATGCCAATCGTGACTATACTACCCTATCACAGGGCGAAAAACAACGCGTCCTTATTGCGCGGGCATTAATGGCCAATCCAGCGTTGCTGATTCTTGATGAACCGACAAATGGCTTAGATTTTATTGCCCGCGAGCAATTATTAGAATCGGTTGAAAGGATCACCAATAAACTGGATGCACCGACCATCATTTATGTTACCCACCATGTGGAAGAAATCCTGCCTGCTTTCAGTAAAACCTTCCTTTTGAAAAAAGGACAAGTTTTTGCAGCAGGAGAAACGAAAGCGATGATATCCAGCGATACGCTTACACAGTATTTTAACTTACCTGTTAAGGTGCAATGGGACAACGACCGACCACTACTGTCCAAACAGACGGCAAAAGAAACAGTCAAATTGAATTCTTAAAAAGAACAACAAAGGCACATGAACATTCATGTGCCTTATTTCGATGGGGACTGGTGAACTAGAATTGTAAAAATCTGACCGTAAAAAATAATAACTAGACATAATAAGAAGAAGTGAGCAAAAGGGGAGAAAAAGAAGTGAAATTCATCAAAGCTATTCTTATTATACTAGCCATATTGTTTATGCTCGTTTTGGGTATAACAGCACCCATTTCATTTATCGGTTTTGTTATTTTTCTAATCGGAATGGTAGTAAACAGCCAATACAAAAAACGAAACATTCGGTTTGCTAAGGGAGGCTGGCTGATTGCGGCAGGAATCATCTCCTCCTTTCTACTAGCAATGGTGTTCTCGGAACCTGCGAAACAGAAACAAGTAACGGATCCCTCAAAAACAGAAGCGGTGAATAAGGAAAAGGAAGCAGCCAAGAAAGCGAAAGAAAAAGCGGAAGCAGAAAAAAAGGCAAAGGCTGAAGAAGCGAGAGTAGCCGAAGAGAAGGCTAAAGCAGAGGAAGAAAGAATTGCAGCAGAAAAGGCAGAAGCAGAAAAAGCTGCACAGGAAAAACAAGCAGCAAAACAATCGCAGGAAGAATTAGCAAAGAGTCTGGGGTTAGAGTTGATTACCGTTGGCCGAGTGGTGGACGGGGATACCTTTGTGACTTCCGATGGACGGAAGGTCCGTTTAATCGGCGTCAATACACCAGAATCGACGACAAGACATGAGCAATACGGCAAAGAGGCCAGTAATTATACAGTGTCAAAGCTAAATGGGAAGCAGATCTGGATGCAAAAGGATGTTTCCGAAACAGACCGATATGGGCGATTGTTAAGGATCATCTGGTTCGGTGTACCAACAAATGATCAGGATGAAAAGGAAATTCGCTCGAAAATGTTTAATGCTGATTTAGTGTTAAACGGGTATGCCGAGCCGTCCACATATCCACCAGATGTCAAATATAGTGACTATTTTGTTAAGTTTGCCCGAGAGGCAAGGGAGGCAAATAAAGGTCTTTGGGCATTCGGCAGCCAAGGGACAACGAAGGGGGATTTAGATTCAAGCTCCAGCAGCAATGGTTCTGGTGCCTCGACAGGCGGGAATCCATCAAATAGTCCTTCAAGCGGAAAGGGCAAGACTAATGCGGGTACGGAGTCGTTTAAGAATTGTACGGAAATGCGAAAAGTGTATCCGAATGGTGTGCCATCAACGCATCCTGCTTATGAGGCAAGGCATGACCGCGATAAAGATAACTGGGCTTGTGAACAATAATAGTAGATAAAAGAAAGGCCGCAATCAAAAATGATTGCGGCCTTTCTTTTATCAATATATGATCACCGTGTCCCAAAACGGTTATCAGTGTTTGACTGTTACTGTTTTTCCAGGTAATGTCGTGACACGTCCGTTCATACTTGTTTCCCGAATGGTCACTGTATGCTTTCCGTTCCGATACTTGGCAGTGTCAAGAAGGTAATGAAAGCCAGCTTTGCCATTATTGTATTGAGGATAGGCTTTTTGGACATCCGGTCTCGGATCCCAATAGACCGCTTTACCGGCCAATACTCCATCTACTAATATTTCAACCTTGGAAACCACGTTATTATCTAGGAACCAGCCTTTTACGATACTTTTTCCGATAATAGTAGAGTTATTCACAGGTGCATCGATATACCCAATCGCAGGATAGGATGCTGGAACTTCATTCCATACTAAGCTTGAAATTTTATTGATGGTCTCTTTCCCATAGGAGAAGGTTTTATTATTGGTGGTGAGCACTGCAATTACATAGTTTTTACCTTGTCCATTTATATATCCGACACTATTGACATAGAGTTTACTTGGCGGATTGGAAGTGACCCAGCCATTTTTTAAGGCAATACTGACTCCAAAAGGAATTCCATACCCTGTGCCCCAGCGTTGATCCAACTGGACGTGCCGCATAAGATTCAGACCATATGCTCTTTGTGAATCAGTCAATAAGGCATTATGAAAAGCAAAGTATTTCATCATGGTAAGCTGATCCGAGACCGTTGTGGTGGTGCGTCCCCACCAGCCGCCAGTACCGGCAGTTGTTTGAAGCATCCCCACTTTTCGGAAAAAGGGCTGAACCTTTTGTTCACTGCCAAGCTGGCGCCAAATTGTACTTGCCGCACTGTTATTACTATTTTCGATCATTTTAGTCAGCAGGGAATTTTCATAACTGGTAATGGGTGTTTTATTGTAAAGCACATTTGCCAACATCGACATTTTTACAACACTTTCAGTATAGTAGGTTTTAGAAGAGTTGTATGTATAAGTTTTACCCGTGTTTGCATCGTAAACGCCCACGGAAACGGTATTACCTCTGGAATGAATATAGTTGGTTACTTCAGGTCCTAAGATTGTGTTTGCTGATGCGTAGATTGGCGCTTTCCCAAACGAAAGCGTTAACATCCCCATCAAGACTAGCGCAGTTACTTTTTTAAACAGTTTCATATTTTCATCCTTCCTAGCAAATAGTATACCTATTCTATGATACTGCTCTTCTAGTAAAAAAAATACTACTTTTGTCATGTTTTTTAGGTAAAAAATACAAGATGCCATTTCTTCTTGTTCATTTTCCTAGATGCTTTGTTGCATCCAATGTTCACGACAGGTTTCACTTTCCTGCAAAATGGGTACCGAAGGAGGGGGTAATTTAATTATCTGCTAATCTTTTTAGTACCTATTTTGTGAGGAGGATCACGATGGAAAATAAGAAGGCCGTTCAATTAGAGAATTTTTCAATTGATAATGAAAAAAAGGCACCATTGACTACTAACCAAGGGCTAAAGGTGTCGGAGGACGAGTTTTCTTTAAAAGCTGGGTTAAGAGGGCCAACATTAATGGAGGACTTCCATTTCCGAGAAAAAATGACCCATTTTGACCATGAACGGATTCCTGAACGGGTTGTTCATGCCCGTGGCGTAGGGGCCCATGGAATCTTTCAACTCTATGAATCTTTGGTTGAATATACCAAGGCTGATTTTCTCACAGACACAGCCAAAACGACTCCGGTGTTTGTCCGCTTCTCAACAGTACAAGGCTCAAGAGGATCAGCCGATACAGTTCGTGACGTCCGCGGATTTGCAACCAAATTTTATACCGATGAAGGCAACTTTGATTTGGTTGGGAATAATATGCCAGTTTTCTTTATTCAAGATGCAATTAAGTTCCCTGACTTTGTACATGCTCTTAAACCTGAACCGCATACAGAAATTCCACAAGGCGCGAGCGCCCACGATACATTTTGGGATTTCATTGGCCAAAATCATGAATCAGCCCATATGGTGATGTGGGCCATGAGTGACCGTGCTATTCCGCGCAGTTTACGGATGATGGAAGGCTTTGGTGTACATACTTTCCGACTGATCAATGCGGATGGGGAAGCCCATTTTGTAAAATTCCATTGGAAGCCTGTCCTTGGCATTCATTCACTCGTCTGGGATGAAGCACAGAGGATCGCCGGTAAAAATCCAGACTTCCACCGTCAAGACTTATATGAGGCAATTGAAAAAGGAGATTTCCCGGAATGGGAGTTAGGTCTGCAAATCATCCCTGAAAAAGATGAATTTAATTTTGATTTTGACATTTTAGATCCAACCAAATTATGGCCGGAAGAGGATGTTCCCGTAAAAATCGTTGGTAAAATGACCTTGAATCGTAATGTCCACAACTTTTTTGCAGAAACAGAGCAAGTTGCTTTTCATCCCGGTCATGTAGTGCCAGGTATCGATTTTTCAAACGATCCACTCTTACAAGGCCGTTTATTTTCCTATACAGATACACAGCTTACCCGTCTGGGAGGTCCAAACTTCCATCAGATCCCGATCAACCAGCCTGTTTGCCCGTTTCATAACAATCAGCGGGATGGAATGCATCAAATGGCGATTCATCAAGGGCAAACAAGCTACCATCGCAACGGTCTAAATGCCAATCAGCCTGAACCGGCGCCAGTTGAACTAGGTGGCTATGAATCTTATCAGGAAAAAATAGAAGGCCGTAAAGTCAGAGGCCGGAGTGAGAGTTTTCTAGATTTCTACTCTCAAGCGAAGTTATTCTACAACAGTCTTGCTCCATTTGAACAACAGCACCTGAAAGATGCCCTGAGCTTTGAGCTTGGGAAATGTAAATCGGATATGGTTAAAAATAATGCGGTGGCACTGTTAAATCATATTGATCGGCAAGTAGCCGAAGAAGTCGCTGACAATATTGGGGCGGAGCTCCCTGAGGAAAATCTTGAAGTAAACTCGGATAAAAAGTCTCCGGCACTTAGTATGGCAAACACCGTTAGCCAACCGTCTACTAAATGTGCAGCCATCTTGTTAAACGGTGAACCCGATGATGAAAAAGTAACGGATTGGGTTCGAACACTGGCCCAATACAATATAAATTATAGTATTGTGGCAAAGAAAGTGTATACGATTAGTCCTGTACTAAAAGTAACCGATACGTTTGATACGGCCGATTCCAGTCTTTTTGATGCCGCGATATTAATTAGTAGTAGTTCTGAAGTAGAGCCGTGTGCATTGGAATTTATTGAAACGACCTTTAAACACTTTAAACCTTTGGCTCTAGCTGTTCCAGATAAGAATGCGCTTGAACGATGCCGTGTGCAGTTAGATGCACCAGGTGTTTATAATTTATTCCAAGGTGATATTACTTCATTTATTGAGGGAATGGCAAAAGGACGTTTTTGGGAACGTCCGTTATAAGGATTTTTTTCTTTAGGTAACAGAGCAATGCTTACAGGGCATTGCTTTTTTTGTTTTTCGAGTTAGAAGGATTTAAGAATTAAAGATATTGTTAAAATTTTTGTTCGCTGCGTATTTTATGGAGTAATGCCCGGCAACCGGCTGAAACAAGACGATAAGTCTGTTCAAAATCTCCTGTGAAAAAGGGATCGGGGATATCTTTTTTGTATCTGGTCAGGTCGAGCAGCCTGAAGATTTTGGGATGATTAGGTTTGCCGGTGATCTTATAAATATTTTTTATGTTGCTATTGTCCATACCGATAATATAGTCGAACTTCAAAAAGTCCTCTTTCTTTAATTGGCGTCCAACAAGCCCCTCAGAAGAGATATGGTATTTCTTAAGAATCTCAAGAGTTCCTTTGTGCGGAGGGAAGCCGATTTGCCATGAACTGGTTGCAGCGGAATCAACGGCTATTTTTTTTGACAGCTTTTCTTTTTTGACTAAAGCGCGAAACAAAGCTTCAGCCATGGGTGAACGGCAAATATTCCCTAGGCATACAAATAAAACGTTAATCATGGATGTAACCCCTTTTCATTCTCTTTTCCACTTTGATCCTTTTTTTGGAATGCATTATGTATTTAGACGTTAGTGAATTGGACTGGTGCGCTGGTTAATTACAAAGTATGTATAAAACATGAAATGTGAAACGGCCTATGATAATTTTAATTGAAGGGGATGGGCATAACTCTGTAAGGATTTTATTTCTAACCAAGAAGGGAAGAATAGGATAAGCATTGAATTTATATAGAAGTGAGTGAATCACTGATCTCTATAGCAGGGGGTTGTTAGATATGTCGAGAGAAATATGGTTGAACCTGCCAGTCCGAGAACCAGAACGGTCAAAGGCGTTTTATACTGAGCTCGGTTTTCGGTTGAATGAGCAGTACGCGAGTCAAGATGGTTCAGTGAGTTTTATCGTTGGCGATAATCAGGTTGTTTTAATGCTTTTCCCGGAATCCACGTTCCGCGGTTTTGCTGGTAATGCGGTGGCGGATTCGTGGCAGGGCACGGAAGTATTATTCTCCCTGGGGGCGAACTCCAGGGAGGAAGTTGATGAGTTAGCTTTGAAAGCAGAACGGGCCGGCGGCACTGTATACGGTAAGCCGGGCGAAAAGGACGGCTGGATGTACGGCTGCGGTTTTGCCGATCCGGACGGCCATCGGTGGAATGCGTTGTATATGGATATGAGCAAGATGCCAAAAGGCTGAAAACAATTGGCGAGTGACGCGTAGTTAAGAAGTAAGTAATAAGATTACTTGACTACAAGCTAATCTTTTTAAGTATGCTAAAAAGTCAAAACCCTGTAAAACTAACCTAGAAGGTCTGGTTTTACAGGGTTTTTTGTACGTACCAAATAGGTCCAGTTATGGATATATATTTGCATTCGAAAATGGATAATACCCAAAATTGTAATAGGAAGAAGGTAAGACCAAATAAAATCTGTTTTTAAGGAAATAATTTAATCATAAAGGTTCTAATGATTAATGGATGGAGATTATTGATGATGACGACAATAGTTCGACATGTTCATTCATTTTTTAATAAACATAGCGTTATGGCCATTTTACACAGTTGGCTATGTACAGGCTTTGGCCAATTTTATAACAAGCAATATTTAAAAGGATTACTATTTTTTTATTCAATCTCTTAAATAATCTGTTCGGACACCTTAATCTTGCTCTGATGTATAGTTTATTGGGGGAGATTGAAAAAGCAAATTCAATTATTAATTACCAGTGGATTTTAAATTATCCATCGGGTTATGCCTATGCCCATTGGGACGCATATAAGGATGGATTTATTCGAGATCACAACAAGAAACCACCTGTCTCGCATTCCGTGCCTTTTATTTTATCTGCTATGTTTACAACTGTAGGCGTTGTTTATGGCAGTAAAAATTCAATAGGTCCTGTCTTTACGGGGGTAGGCTGCTACTTTTTAGGTATAGTAACAGGTGCAATAATCATAAAAATATCCAATAAACATCATTTTGAATAAGATAATTGGCGGAATAGAAGGCCGGTCATTATTAAGCAGTAATATGGGGAGATCTTTTCATCAATAAAAGAAAAATCAATGGTTTTCTCAATCGTTTTTAAAAAGTGGTCTTTTGGGTCAAGTGCCTCTATAGAAGTAGTGACCTGATCATTACGGTGATTAATAATTTTACCAATCATTGTCAATCCCTCTTATATCCTATTTTGAACCCGATTGGACAAAATGACAAAAAATAACCGTTGAGAATTTACTTTCTCAACGGCCTGTAAGAAGCCTTGATTTTTCAAGGCTTTTTTGACGTCCCGAAGAGGATTCGAACCTCCGACCTACAGTTTAGGAAACTATCCGATATGTCATCGATATGTCAACGTATTGTCATGAATGTTTTGTAAACAATTTTCTTTTGAGGGCGTAAATGGAAATACGTAGATATTGGTCAAAACTGATACGTTAGAATACTGTGCACAAAATAATTACGTGTTTATTACGAAACAAGGCGGGGTCATATCCAATAGTCCAACGCATAACAACATTCAAAAACGTTTAGAAGGTAGGATGAAGTGACATTGTACAAGTGTCGGAATAATTTATTAGACATAGTAAAGATACATAAAATTATTTTTAGATTTTTCCGAATTGCTGTTTTATAATATATTATAAAATACTCCCATTTGGAGAGAATGAGTAAACTTATTTTAATAAGAAAGCGTTCGCAAAGTACATGTTCTTATACAAGGGGGAAAAATAATGAACTTCCTATCTGATCAAAACGTAAAAAATATATTAATTTTTATGGATGAAATAAATTATCTAAAGGGAAAAATTAATTACGCACAAATCTTGTATCTATTTGAAAAATATTTCGGGTATTCCCGGTCAGAAATGTATTTATTTGATCAAAATTATGACTTGACACTTCTTCATTCTATTAACATTGAACAGAAAGCAATTGATGAGTATTTTCATTATGATCAAACAGATTTCAATTGGCACCCTAGACGTGCACTTCCACCGAATGGGACTAACGTAATAAAAATTTTTGATGTAGTTTCTAAGGAGGATTATGAAAAATCTAGATTTTATAAAGATTATTTGGAGATATACGGATATTACGATTTGTTATCAATGTGCTTTTATCATGAAAAAGGAAGATTTGGTTGTATTACCTTTTCAAGACAAAGAGAAGATACCCCTTTTAATCAGGTGGATGTTATGCAACTTGAAATTATTTCTAAATTTATGTCTCCAAAAATCTGGCAATCCCTAATTGAGTCTCAAACTGACCTTTCTTCCCATAATCAATCTCATTCTGAAAGCCATTTTTTGGATTTTTTATCTAAAAGAGAAAGAGAAGTACTCGAACTTGTTCAAAAAGGGCTCTCAAATGAAGATGTCTCCCGCCAATTATTCATCAGCATTAATACAGTAAAAACACATTTATTAAATATTTTTAAAAAATTAAAAGTAACGAATCGGACAGAGTTGTGTTATAAAATCAATCAAAAAATTCTGTTATAAATGAACAAAGGATTATCTAAAATATATAGACTTGTCATTACATGTAAGGGTGCACATTATTTTCGGGCACTCTATTTTTATTTCCCCTTTATATTCTGTTTTATGAAACTTAAATCACCCGTTTGGTTGATTGTAATATTTATAGTAAATGAAATAATATAAAAAAGGCAGAAAATTCAGATTTAAAGGAGGAGAAATTAATTGAAAAAAGCAAATCTTAATCAACGTCTTACCTTATTTTCTGTAGTGATGATTGGTTTATCAATAATGGCACCGGGTACCGTGTTTTCTACTTACGGGATTGCCTCTCAAATTACAGAAGGCAAAGTACCGGCAGCCTATGCTGTGGCAGCAATTGCTTTAGCTTTCACAGCATATAGTTATGGACAAATGGTAAAGGCCTATCCTACTTCAGGATCAGCCTATACTTATGTTCAGCAAGCCTTTAATCCATACATGGGATTTCTTATTGGTTGGGCTCTTTTTACAGATTACCTGCTTCTTCCAATGGTCAACTATCTTATTGCAGGGATCTTTATATCTTCTGTAATACCTGCTATTCCATCGTATGTATGGATTCTTTTACTAATAGGAATGACCACAGTCATTAATATAAGGGGAATAAAGCTTGTTGGGGTCATAAACACATTATTGATGGTTTATTCTATTCTTGTTATTGTCCTATTTTCCTTCTTGTCTATTAAATCTGTGCTAGATGGAACGGGGACCGGCACACTTTTTTCAACCTCACCAATTTTTGATTCCGGACATTCCTTTTCCCTAATTCTTGCTGGTGCCTCACTTCTATGTTTTTCATTTCTCGGATTCGACTCCATTACAACATTAGCTGAAGAAACAATTGATCCAACTAAAACAATTCCAAAAGCAATTTTTATTATCCTAATTACAGGGGCATTAATTTTTATCGGTGTCTCTTACATTTCTAGTATGGTTCAACCTGATTTTACGGCTTTTACTAATCCAGACGCTGCAGCAGTAGAGATGGCTACAATGGTTGGAGGGAATTTATTTACATCCTTTTTTCTAGGCGCTACGCTTGTTGGGACATTTGCTTCAGGCCTTGCGGCTCAAGCGAGTGTATCTCGTGTATTATTCGCTATGGGGCGTGACTCAATGTTACCTAAGAAATATTTTGGCTATGTGCACCCACGTTTTAACACACCAATCTTTAATATTGTTTTGGTAGGTGCCATTTCTTTACTCGCCCTAGTGCTTTCGCTTACCGTTGCTACCTCTTTTATTAATTTCGGGGCACTAGTAGCCTTTTTATTTGTCAATCTATCTGTCATTGCACATTATTTTAATAGAAAGAAGGAACGTTCAGTTAAGGGGATTGTTTCCTACCTGATCTTGCCTCTCATTGGTGCTGGTTTTATTGTTTGGTTACTTTCTGGACTAAATGTACATTCAATAATCCTTGGGATTTGTTGGACAGTACTTGGGGTGTTTTACCTTATGTATTTAGTAAAATTTAAAGGTATGAAGTCAGTAAGTTTAAAATTTGATGAAAATAATACTAGTTTTATGGATTAATACTTTTTATTAGATTGGAGATATAAACAAATGAACAGTTCAATAAAAGCAGATATTATCATAACTGGTGATGCAGTTTTTACTGGGTTAGATAATCGTCCTAAACCTGGAGCAATTGCTATTATTGGGAATAAAATTGCTGCTGTTGGTTCATATGATGAGATTGTCCCTTATATTGGAACCAATACCCAAGTGTACGTTTACGGGAACCAATTGATCATGCCTGGGTTTCATGATTTTCATCTTCATATCATTCCAGGAGCTATTGAATTAGATAGTATTAGTTTACTAGATGCAAAGTCAGAAGAAGAGGCTGCAGACATGGTTCGTCAATTTGCTGACACAAGGCCTGAAGATCCATGGATTTTAGGTTTTTCATGGGACAATTCAAATTGGGACAATAAACAACTTCCGACCCGTGCTTCACTAGACCGTGTTCTACCAGATAGACCAGTAGTTTTAATGTTTATAGAATTACATTATGCCTGGGTGAACAGTAAGGCTTTGGAAATTATGGGGATTACTCGGGATACTCCGAATCCACCATTTGGAGAAATAGAAAAGGACAAAAATGGTGAATTGACAGGTATTCTTTATGAAAAAGCAATGGACTTGGTTCACAAAGGAGCTTATGATTTTTCGAGAGAAAAGAAATCACAGATTCTAAAGAAATTCTTTCATTTAGCGGCTGAATACGGAATAACTTCTGTAAATGATATGTATGCTCCTACAAGTGATTTTCTTGATGATTTTGAGTTATTTAGAATACTAGAGAACGCAGGGGAATTGCCAACCCGGATTCACCTGCTACCGGCATTAACGAATGACTTAGAACGTTCAAAAGATTTAAGAGGCACTTATACATCTAATAAACTTCAATTTTCAGGATTAAAATATTTTATCGACGGGGTTATTACAGGTTACACTGCATACTTGTTAGATCCATACAGTGATAAGCCAGAAACAAGAGGTAGTACTTCAATATCTCCGGAATTATTCAAAAAAATGGTCATCAATGCTGACAGGGAAGGTTTTAGAATTCGCATACATGCGATTGGTGACGCTGGAGTCAGGTTATCGTTGGACGCATTTGAAGAAGCTCAGATAATAAATGGTGTAAGGGATTCTAGGCACACAATTGAACATATTGAGTCGATTCATCCAGACGATATTAATCGCTTCCAACAATTGGGGGTGATTGCCTCTATGCAGCCCCAGCATTTGGCACTAACGCATAAGGAAGTTTATCTTTCTCGATTGGGGGAGGAGCGCGATAAATTAACTTTTGCTGTAAATACACTTAAAAAAGCCGGTGCAAGAATAGCATTTGGAAGTGATTTTCCTGTTACATCGTTAAATCCAATGTTAGAAATCTATCGTGCGGTTACGAGAGTCGATTATTCAGGATCCATAGAAAATGTTTGGAACCCGGAAGAAGGAATTGCATTAGCTGAAGCTTTGAAGGCCTATACTTTGGAGCCTGCATATGGAACATTCAGAGAAAATGAATTAGGAACGATAGAAGTTGGAAAGCTTGCTGATATCATTGTATTAGATAGAAATCTTTTTGATGTTCCTACTGAAGAGATAGTAGAAACGAAGGTTCAATTAACAGTTGTAGACGGAAAAGTAGTGTTTGAACAAGGAAAAGTAAAAAGTATTCACTAGAAATTAAAAGGTGATTAATTAATTTATAATATACTGCTTCCATAAGCGATTTTGGTAAGTATGGATTTAAGGAGGAGTAAGAATGGATCTTAAATTAGAATTCTCCTTTGAGGCAAGAGTTTTAGTCTCTGATTCTGTATTAATTGGTGAAACCCCTATAGGAACTCAGTACATGATTCCGATTATAGGAGGAACTTTTGAAGGACCCGATTTAAAGGGAACTGTACTTCCGATAGGAGCAGATTTTCTATTAGATAGAAGAGATGGGGTTTCAGAAGTGAAGGCTACTTATACTATTGAAACAGATGATGGGCATAAAATATATGTAGATAATAGAGGGTATTATTTTGCCCCAAAAGAAGTGCTTGATTTACTAGATCGAGGAGAAAAGGTGGATCCTAGTTTAATTTATTTTAGAACCACTCCAATATTTCGAGCATCAGCAGGAAAGTACTCTTGGTTAAATAGAACCATTATGGTCTGTGCAGGAGAAGAACTCCGTGCATCATCTACCATTCGGCTTCAATTTTATAAGGTAAAGTAACTAATTGAAGGGAAAACAAAAAAGATTAATTGACTTCAAGAAAAATTAGTTTTCAAAATTATCTAACAAGCTGCTCTTATTCAAGAGCAGTTCTTTTTTTGTGAAAGGATAAGGAAGAAAAGTTTTCGGTATATAAGAATATCCAGTTAATTAAAACGCAAAACATCGTTTTCTTCGAATTCAAATTAATTGCATGTGGAAGTATGAAGGTATCAAAAAAAGTAGATGACATTTTTTCTCTTTTTTTGACTGATTAAATAAAATTAGAATTTGCTGAACCAAAGTCTATAATTTTTTGCCCTAAAAACTTGATTGCTGAATATTTGTCTGGATATTGATCTGATTTGATAAAAAGTTTCTCATGAAAAAGTGATGATAATAATCTTTTTTGATAGTTAAGTTCCTTTCCTTTTCTTTTATGCAAAGGTGAATTGCGTTATCTATTTCTGCATGACAAAAATAAAAAGCCTTGATTTTTCAAGGCTTTTTTGACGTCCCGAAGAGGATTCGAACCTCCGACCTACAGTTTAGGAAACTGTTGCTCTATCCTGCTGAGCTATCGGGACAAATTTAATAAAACATATCTAGATTCCTAACACAATAAAGTATAACCCCGTCCTGATCTCAGAAAGATTAATCAAGAAGCAGCTCGATCAGTACGCTGTAGCAAAACCACCGAAGCGTATTCATACGTGCTGAGCTATCGGGACAAATATAAGGAACGTTATTTATTATAATAATAAAGTTAAAAAAGGTCAATAAAAAGATCAGTTAAGGCATTGGGAAGTTCCTCTCCACTTCCGTTTGTCTTTTTGTTTTTTCACGAAAGAGGGCCCAAACAATTAAGCTTAATGAAATTAATAAACCTTCCAATGATAAGATATACCAAGGATAGGGGCCAAGAACATCTAACAAACTTGTGCCGTTTGGTTTGTGACTCAGGAACATATAATTTCCTCCCACCAACTTATTTATCAGCATAATAACCGGCATCAGGACATTTAAAAAGATAAACAACTTCAAAACTGACCAAAGGGTAGGGCGATATCCTTTTACCCAAGTAAAATAAAGCGGAACAAAAATGCTCATTAAGTGTGTATAAAAGAAATGAAAAAAGCGAAAATGCGGAAAATCATAATTTAGTAATGGAGTAAAAATTGCCTGTGAAGCGCCCAACAAAGCGGTAAATAACAGAATTTCATAAATGATCTTCTTTTTAGATAGCAATAGTATCACTGTTAATATGAGGCTAATACTGCATAATTCTAGCGGGATCGCATGACTAACATGCCAACTTCCATTGATTAACATCCAAACATGATAGGTTGCTTCTATTATAATTAGCGAAATGGCTGCTCCAATCTCCCAAGGTCTTAACTGTGCAGACTGAATTTTATCCCTGTACAAAAATAGGCATGTTACACCTAAAACTAAAAGGGTTATAACGATAAAATGGCTTACGGAAAACATTTCAAAATCATAGTTTTTATAGCTGCGTCCAAACCATCCCATACATAAATCCCCCCTTAATTTGCATCATATCATGGTTAACCTACGGAAATAGTCGAAAGTAAGAACCATTTATTCTATTAATTTGGCAAATATTCAACGGGTGCCTGACACCACTCGGATATGATATAATAGTATGTCGAAGAAAATCGAATATAGAATAGTAAGAGCCAAGAAATTTGTTATGAGGATAGAGAAAGCAAGAAAAGTATGAACCATGTCCGTATGAAGCTGTTATGAGGACAGAAAAAGCAAGAAAAGTATGAACCATGTCCGTATGAAGCTGTTATGAGGACAGAAAAAGCAAGAAAAGTATGAACCATGTCCGTATGAAGCTGTTATGAGGACAGAAAAAGCAAGAAAAGTATGAACCATGTCCGCATGAAGCCGTCATGAGGACAGAGAAAACAAGAAACGATTCAACCATGTCCACATGAAGCCGTCATGAGGGCAGAGAAAACCAGAAACGATTCAACCATGTCCGCATGGAGCCGTTATGAGGACAAGAAAAGCAAAAAAAGCACCAACCATGTCCACATGAACACGTCTCTAAGGACAAAGAGTGTTTCTTAAAATACCCAATCAAGAGGGGAATCCCCTTAAAATAAAATAGATTAATACCCTGGAGGTCATTATGGCTGGTTATACGCCGATGATACAACAATATCTAACGATTAAGGCAGATTATCAAGATGCCTTTTTATTTTTTCGCTTAGGCGACTTTTATGAAATGTTTTTTGACGATGCCATCAAAGCATCCCAAGAATTAGAGATCACGCTGACTAGCCGCGAGGGCGGCAGCGAAGACCGAATCCCCATGTGCGGCGTGCCTTATCATTCCGCACCAAACTATATTGAACAACTGATTTCAAAAGGCTTTAAAGTGGCAATTGCGGAGCAAATGGAAGACCCAAGGGAAACAAAAGGCATGGTCAAACGGGAAGTCGTTCAGCTCATCACACCAGGAACCGTGATGGATGGCAAAGGACTAACGGATAAAGAGAACAACTATCTTGCATCCATTACAGCCTTTGACGACCAAACCTATGGTTTTGCCTACAACGATATCTCAACTGGAGAGAGCCGAGTCACACTCCTTTCCACTAATTTTGATGAAGTTCTCAACGAATTGGCGGTCTTAAGTGCCAAAGAGGTTGTGGTTGATAGCAATTTTGATGGGGAACTGCAAAAGAAGATGCGTGAACGCGATGTGCTGGCGATTTCGATAGAGGATAACAGTTCAATTGAAATGGACTTTGCCCATCTGCTTGAGGATCTGAATCAGGAAAAATTAAAGCAAACGGCAGCAAGGCTGTTTCATTATTTATTCCGCTCACAGAAGAGAAGTCTTGACCATTTGCAGCCTGTAACCACTTATCAAATTCAGCAATATATGAAAATTGATTACTATTCAAAACGAAATCTCGAATTAACCGAAACGATTCGTTCAAAGGGAAAAAGAGGCTCCTTGTTATGGCTGCTTGATGAAACAAAAACAGCCATGGGTGGACGGATGCTGAAGCACTGGATCGACCGGCCGTTGATTCAACAATCAGAAATTGAGCAGCGTCATAATCTGGTAGATGTGTTAATTCAGCATTATTTTGAGCGTCAGGAGCTGCGTGAAAACTTAAAAGAAGTCTACGATTTAGAGAGATTAGCCGGACGGGTGGCGTTTGGAAATGTAAATGCCCGGGATTTAGTCCAGCTAAAGCGCTCCTTAATGCAGGTACCCTTTTTAAAACAAATCCTATTTGGAATGCAAAATGAGCAAATGAATGACATTGCTGAAAAGCTTGACCCCTGTGAAGAGGTAACCGACCTCCTTGAACAGGCCATTGTTGATAATCCACCGCTTTCCTTAAAAGAAGGAAATATCATTCGCGACGGCTATCATGAGCAGCTCGATCAATATCGGGATGCCAGCCGCAATGGAAAAACG
The DNA here is from genome assembly GCF_021560175.1 of Neobacillus drentensis. Taxonomy (GTDB): domain Bacteria; phylum Bacillota; class Bacilli; order Bacillales; family Cytobacillaceae; genus Neobacillus; species Neobacillus drentensis_A. Next base: position 1,968,899 of record NZ_CP091110.1, read on the forward strand.
TGGATTGCCCAGCTAGAACGGGAAGAACGCGAGAAAACCGGAATTAAGTCCTTAAAGGTTGGCTATAATCGTGTGTTTGGCTATTATATCGAGGTTACCCGTGCGAACCTGCACCTTTTAACAGAAGGGCAATATGAGCGGAAACAGACGTTAACGAATGCAGAACGTTTTATTACACCGGAATTAAAAGAAAAAGAGGCTTTAATTTTACAAGCGGAAGAAAAATGCGGAGAGCTGGAATATGATTTATTCACCGGAATCCGCGAAATGGTTAAGGAACAAATCCCGCGTTTGCAGGCGTTGGCCAAAGCTGTTAGTGAATTAGACGTTTTACAATGTTTTGCTCAAGTCAGTGAAGAACGCCGCTATGTCAAGCCGCAGTTTTCGAATGAGCGCCGGGTCGTGCTGAAGGATGGCCGTCATCCGGTTGTTGAAAAAGTGTTGAACACACAGGAATATGTGCCAAACGACTGCATGATGGACAGCGATCGTGAAGTCCTTTTAATCACAGGACCGAATATGTCAGGTAAAAGTACGTACATGCGGCAAATCGCCCTGATCGCGATATTGGGGCAAATTGGCTGTTATGTACCGGCATCAGAAGCGGTATTGCCGATTTTTGATCAGGTCTTTACCCGGATTGGCGCAGCGGACGATTTGATTTCTGGACAAAGTACCTTTATGGTAGAAATGCTTGAGGCAAAAAATGCAATTGCGAATGCAACGCAAAATAGTTTAATTTTATTCGATGAAATTGGCCGGGGAACATCTACCTATGATGGGATGGCCCTAGCACAGGCGATTATTGAATACATTCATGAGCGAATTGGAGCGAAAACCTTATTTTCAACCCATTATCATGAGTTAACCGTGTTGGAAGAAGAACTTTCGAAGTTGAAAAATATTCATGTTAGTGCGATTGAACATAACGGCAAGGTTGTTTTCCTTCATAAAATTAAAGAAGGTCCAGCTGATAAAAGTTACGGTATTCATGTAGCGCAGCTGGCGGAACTTCCGGTGGAGTTAATCAAACGGGCAAGTGAAATTTTAGCAGAACTTGAAGCGACAGACGCTCAGACGGCTCCCGTGAAAAAAGTGGTTGAGCAACCGGTCGCAGAGATGGAAAAACCAGTGGAGCAGCCGGCCCAGTTATCCTTTTTCGATGAGCCCGCATCACCGAAAAAAGCGGAGCCAACTCCTAAAGAAAAACGAGTGTTAGAGAAGATTAAAGAAATCGATTTATTAGATGTAACACCACTACAAGCGATTAACCTGCTGTATGAGCTCCAGAAAAAGTTAAAGTAAGGGGGCTTTATTGATGGGCAAGATTATTCAATTAGATGAAATTTTATCAAATAAAATTGCGGCTGGAGAGGTTGTCGAACGGCCTGCCTCTGTCGTGAAAGAACTGGTTGAAAATGCGATTGATGCCGGCAGTACGGTGATTGAAATTGAAATCGAAGAGGCCGGTCTTGCTAAAATCCGCATTACAGACAACGGCTATGGGATTGAGGAAGAGGATGTATTAATTGCCTTTCAGCGCCATGCCACCAGTAAGATTAAAAATGAAAATGATTTGTTCCGGATTCGGACGCTCGGATTCCGTGGGGAAGCCCTGCCGAGTATTGCCTCGGTTTCCAGACTGGAGATGAAGACCTCGACAGGGGAAGGTGCCGGAAACAGAGTGGTTATTGAGGGCGGAAAGGTCGAAGTTTTTGAAAAAGCATCGGCCCGACGAGGTACCGATCTTACGATTACGGATTTATTTTACAATACGCCTGCTCGTTTGAAATATATGAAAACCATTCATACAGAGCTTGGCAACATTACGGATGTCGTGAACCGCTTGGCGCTTTCCCATCCTGAGGTAGCATTTCGGTTAATTCATAATGAGCGGAAACTGCTGCAAACGAACGGAAACGGTGATGTCCGCCAAGTGTTGGCTGCTATTTATGGGATGGCTATTGCGAAACAGCTTGTCCCTGTTTCCGGTAAATCCCTAGATTATACGATTAGCGGTTTTGCCTCCATGCCGGAAGTAACGAGGGCTTCAAGAAACTATATTTCTACGATGATTAATGGCCGTTTTATTAAGAACTACGCTTTGGCCAAGGCGATTCAGGAAGGGTACCATACGTTGCTTCCAATCGGACGATTTCCGATTGTTCTTCTTAATATTGAGATGGACCCGCTCTTGGTTGATGTCAATGTGCATCCATCGAAAATGGAGGTCCGCATCAGTAAGGAAGCCGAACTGTATGAGTTGGTCACGACGATGATTAAGGATACCTTCAAATCGAAAATCTTGATTCCAACCGCCTACACACATGTGAAAAAAGAAGAACCCAAATCTGAGCAAACAGCGTTCGTTTTGGATGAAGGGACGCCACATACAAGTAAGCCGATAGAAACTCCGTGGGAGCGTCCGGTATTTGCTCAAACGGTTCAAGAAACGACGTCCATTCCGGTTCCAAGATTTGATTATATTCCAGTTAAGCAGGAGGCACCGACGTTTGCATTTTCGGAAGAAACTTCGTTTGAACCGAATGAGGAGACGTTTGACCAAGAGTATTTCGATCATGCGTCAGCGCCTGAAATCGAACCAAGTGATGTTCAACCGCAGACAGAGTACACTGCACCGGCTGATCCTGATGATGTCAAAAGCAGGATCCCGCGTCTTTATCCAATCGGTCAAATGCATGGGACGTATATTTTTGCGCAGAATGAAAATGGCTTATATATTATCGACCAGCACGCCGCACAGGAACGATTGAAATATGAGTATTTCCGGGAAAAAGTAGGACAGGTTCAGTCCGAGCTGCAAGAAATGCTCGTGCCGATAACTTTGGAGTATTCAACCGATGAATATGTCAAAATAACAGAGAATCTTAGTGAACTAGAAAAAGTGGGCGTGTTCCTAGAGGAATTCGGTTTAAATAGTTTTATTGTCCGCTCGCATCCGCAATGGTTTCCTAAAGGGGAAGAGAAGCAGATTATTGAGGACATGATTGAACAGGTATTATTGATGAAAAAGGTAGATATTAAGAAGCTTCGGGAAGAGGCGGCGATCATGATGAGCTGTAAAGCCTCGATTAAGGCAAACCGCCATTTGCGCAATGATGAAATCCAGGCACTTCTCGATGATCTCCGCAAAGCATCAGACCCGTTTACCTGTCCGCACGGCAGACCGATTATTGTTCACTATTCGATTTATGAGATGGAGAAGATGTTTAAACGGGTGATGTAGTATGTTATTGTGACCGTGAGATCTGTAAATGAGGTGGAACGGTCACAATAAAAAATTATTATGCCCGTGGAAGCTGAAAAAGAGAGTGGAAGGTCACAATAAAAGAGAATTGTGCCCGTTGACTCTGAAAAAGAGAGTGGAAGGTCACAATAAAAGATAATTGTGCCCGTGGACTCCGAAAAAGAGAGAAGCCGGTCACAATAAAAGATAATTATGCCCGTAAACTCCGAAAAAGAGAGCACACAGTCATAATAAAAAGAATTGTGCCTCTAGAAAGCAACACAAAACTATCAAAATAACAAAAGGCTGCAGGAAAAAATCCTGCAGCCTTTTAAAATACCCTATTTTACCCCAACATGAATCTTATTAATAAACTGCAATGCCTGTCCAGTTCCGACAGCCACAGATTCCAATGGACTTGATGCCAGCTGAACCGGAACAAAAATTTCCTCACTCAACCATGCTTCCATTCCATTTAGCAACGAACCGCCGCCAGTCAGAATCACACCTCTATCGACAATATCACCGCTCAACTCGGCTGGGCAATCCTCGAGCGTGGCGCGAATCGCCTCCATAATATGCAGCAAGGATTCTCTAATCGCATTTCGAATCTCATAGGATGATAGTTGAACTGTTTTTGGTAAACCAGTTACGAGGTCACGGCCGCGAACATCCATAAACTTTTCCTCATGGTCAATCAGAGCATAACCAATTTCCATTTTAATATTCTCAGCAGTTCTCTCGCCAATTAATACATTGTACACCTTGCGGACATGTTGAATAATATCGTCATCCAAACGATCGCCGCCTATTTTAATAGAATGGCAGGCTACTACACCGCCAAAGGAAATAATCGCTACTTCCGTATTCCCACCGCCGATATCAACGACCACATTGGCAACAGGTTCATCAACAGGCATACCTGCCCCAATTGCCGCTGCAACAGGTTCTTCAATGAGTGATATCTTTTTTGCACCAGCATTGCGGACTGCATCCTGGATTGCTCTGCGCTCAACACTAGTGGAACCTGATGGAATGCAAACCACTACATTCGGCTTGCGAAGGGCCAAACCTAATTTCTTAGAAGCTTTCCGCATCACGTTTTTAAGCATTTCAGTAGTGACATCAAAATCAGCGATAACCCCATCTTTTAATGGGCGAATGGCGACAATTTTTTCCGGTGTCTTACCGATCATCTCTTTCGCTTCGATTCCAAATGCAACTACATTTTTTGTCTCTGTATCTATTACCACAACCGATGGCTCGTTTAGTACAATTCCTTTACTTTTGCTATATACCAATATATTAGCGGTTCCTAAATCAATCCCAATATCAAAATTAGAAAGCATTTTTATTCACCTATTCCTAAATTATTAAATACATTAAAAACTACGTATAAGCCTACCATGAATGTGGGGGTAAATAGCTTTTTGTAAAAGAACCGTTATCCATTTGTAACCTTATAAATTTATTTGTCACATTTTGAAGGAATCTGTTATAAAAATTTCATTTCCCTAAAAACGCATAAGAAACAAATTTTTTGTATATACTTGTTTGATGTTCTACTGCTTTACAAAATTGTGTTAACATGTAGTGATGGCAGCAGGTGAAAATAGCCTCCAACACTGAAAAAAAGCATAAGGCAGTGAGAAAATAGTGGATTCCAACCAAAAATTAATCGTTATCATTGGTCCTACCGCAGTGGGAAAAACAAATTTGAGCATCGAAATGGCTAAACGCTACGACGGAGAGATTATCTCGGGTGACTCCATGCAGATCTATCGTGGTATGGATATCGGGACAGCAAAAATAACGGAAGAAGAAATGCAGGGTATCCCGCACCATTTAATTGATATCAAGGAGCCTGAAGAAAATTTTTCCGTTGCAGAATTTCAACTCCTGGTTCGTGCCAAAATAAATGAGATTGCCAAAAGGGGAAAGCTTCCGATCATCGTTGGCGGAACAGGGTTATACATTCAGTCCGTTATTTATGACTATCAATTTTCAGATGTACCTGGTGATGAAGCTTTTCGGCTTGAGCTAGAGGAACGAGCCAAGCAAATTGGTAATGAAGCATTGTACAAAGAATTACAAGCGGTTGATCCAGAGAGTGCCGCACAAATTCATCCGAATAATCTGAGAAGGGTGATCCGGGCACTGGAGATATTCCATTTGACAGGTAAAACGATGCTGGATTTTCAGAGGAAACAGCAGCCGGATCTGATGTATGAGACAGCGCTTGTCGGATTATCGATGGAACGGGAAAAGCTTTACGAGCGCATTAACCGAAGAGTAGATATAATGGTTGAGCAAGGACTGCTAGATGAGGTAAAATCCTTATACAACCAAGGTTTACGTAATTGCCAGTCGATTCAAGCGATCGGGTATAAAGAAATTTATGACTATTTAGATGGCAGTGTAACCTGGGAAGAAGCCGTTGAGCAGCTAAAACAAAACTCGAGGAGATATGCAAAAAGGCAGTTGACTTGGTTTCGTAACAAAATGGATGTACAATGGTTTGATATGACATATGTGAATAATTTTGCAAAAAAAATAGCGGAAATTTCACAATATGTTGAAGGAAAGCTTCAAGTAAAATCGAATACATATTAGTAGAGATAAAAGAGGAGGATATACGAATGAAAACAACCATTAATATTCAAGATCAATTTTTAAACCAGTGCCGTAAAGATAACACCAATGTGACGGTGTTCCTTCTAAATGGGTTTCAATTAAGAGGCCAAATTAAGGGCTTTGATAATTTTACCGTATTATTTGAATCAGAGGGTAAACAGCAATTGGTATTTAAGCACGCTATTTCCACGTTTGCACCGCAGCGCAATGTCCAACTTGAATTGGATAATCAATAAACTAGTATCAAAATGGAGCCCTCAACCCTTGGGCTCTTTTTTTATTTCAAAAAATAAAGGAAATCTTCTTTAATGAATTGCATGGGTAGTGAATACACATAGAGGGAAGGATTATGCCTAACCTAAAACACTTCTGAGTAGCTTAAATCATGCTACCTTACGTATACTGTCTGCAGAATGAGAGGTGATAGCTTTGGATCAACCAATTCGAACGAAAAGTAACGGCCAAATAAGGGTGGTTCTCAACTCACATGAAAGAACTACGATAAGAAAAGAGGTACCCGATTTTCAAGTTGTTCCAAAGGTCATTCCCCCAGAGCACACCGCACTAAAAGAAATTGAAGAGGAGCTCGGGGCATTGGTTGGCATGGAAGAAATGAAACGCATGATTAAAGAAATTTATGCTTGGATTTATGTGAACAAGAAGCGTGAGGAAATGGGGCTGAAGGCCAGAAAGCAAGCCCTTCATATGATGTTTAAAGGGAATCCTGGAACAGGGAAGACAACGGTTGCCAGGTTAATAGGCAAGCTTTTTCAAAAGATGAATGTACTCTCCAAAGGCCATCTCATTGAGGCGGAACGGGCCGACCTTGTCGGTGAGTATATTGGTCATACTGCCCAAAAAACGAGGGATTTAGTGAAGAAAGCTCAAGGAGGAATCCTGTTTATTGATGAAGCCTACTCGCTAGGCCGCGGCGGTGAAAAAGATTTTGGCAAGGAAGCGATTGATACACTGGTCAAACATATGGAGGATAAGCAGCATGAGTTTATTTTAATTCTTGCCGGGTATTCGCGGGAAATGGATCATTTTTTAACATTAAACCCTGGTCTTCATTCGCGGTTTCCCTTGGTGGTTGATTTTCCCGATTATAATATCGAGCAGCTGATGGATATTGCCGGCAGGATGTTAAAGGAAAGAGAGTATGCGTTAAGCCGCGAGGCCGAAAAAAAATTAAAGGACCATTTGATTTGGGTAAAGGCGGTTTTAAATCCTACTAGTTTTTCAAACGGCAGGTATGTCCGCAATGTAATTGAAAAATCAGTACGGGCGCAGGCCATGAGATTGTTGATGCTAAATAGCTATGACAGACACGAATTAATGACCCTTCGGAGTAATGATTTAATATTTGAGGAAGATTAATAACAAATAGAAAAAATCGGCGGAATCATCATCCGCCGATTTGTTTTTGATTATGAATTTTTGGGGAAACCCCAAGATGGCGGGAAGGAAGCTTCCAGTCAAAGGTATAAGACAGTACTCGTAAGCCGGTTATGATCACAAATAGAGTATATAATTGCCAAGAATCAACAGCAATCTCTAGACCAATGATTAGACCGGCCAGGATAGCCCAAACCGCATAAATTTCCGCTCTCAACACGATTGGTTTCCTGCCGGCAAGCAGATCACGAATAATCCCCCCGCCAATCCCGGTTAAAACAGCGGCTACAATCACCGCACTTAGCGGATGGTTCATTTTTTCGGCATAAATCGCACCCTGAATTGCAAAGGCGGACAGGCCGATAGCATCAAAAAGGTTGCCCCATTTTTGCCAATGCCGCAGCAGGTTAGTGGGAAATAAAAACACCGCTGTAATCGACAACAGGGCAATTTGAAAAAATAATCCCTGTCCCCATAACGCTGATACTGGTACGCCAATTAACAGATTCCGTATCGCGCCGCCGCCGAACGCTGTAACAATTCCTAAAATATAAACTCCTAATATATCATAATCCTCTTCCATTGCCACAATGGCACCGCTGACAGCAAAGGCAATGGTTCCGATCATACTTAAAACTTCCCATGTCATAGTTGATTTCCCCTCTGTTGTAAGGTCACAAAACCACAATGCTAATAGTAAAAACCGATCTCAATTGAACAATAAAATTTTATCATGATGACGGAAAAATACAACATTTATTTTATTATCTAAAAGCTTGGGGAAAATTAGTGATTACAAAGTTTTTTTGTTATGATGAGAGATAAGAACAGTTAAGGAAGGAAGGATGCCTGTGGAACAAAAGGAAACGAAAGAAAAGGTCATTCTCGTTGGCTGTCAAACAAACGGGGAAGAGGATTCACGTTTTGACTATTCGATGGAAGAGTTAGGAGCGCTAACCGAAACCGCTCAAGGAGAAGTCGTTGCTTCTGTAATCCAAAAACGAGACCGTGTCCACCCCGCAACCTATATTGGCAAAGGGAAAGTAGAAGAACTGAGAGCACTCGTGGAAGAGGTTGAAGCAGACATCGTCATCTTTAATGATGAACTTTCACCAAGCCAAAAAAGAAATCTAGGCTCAGAAATAGAAGCACGGATTATTGACCGGACCCAGCTCATTTTAGATATCTTTGCGCAAAGAGCGCGTTCAAAAGAAGGAAAGCTGCAGGTTGAGCTCGCACAGCTGCAATACATACTTCCCCGCCTGGCTGGACAAGGTACAGCGCTATCAAGACTTGGTGCCGGAATCGGGACTAGAGGGCCAGGGGAAACAAAACTTGAATCAGATCGACGACATATTCGCCGCAGAATCGATGATATTAAGAGTCAGCTTTCCGTTATAGTTCAGCACCGGGACAGATACCGGGAACGCAGGAAGAAAAATAAGACCTTTCAAGTCGCGATCGTCGGTTATACAAATGCAGGCAAGTCGACACTTTTTAATCGGTTATCAGAAGCGGAGTCATATGAGGAAAATCAATTGTTTGCGACACTCGATCCGATGACACGCAAATTGATTTTACCAAGTGGCTTCTTAGCCTTAATAACGGATACAGTAGGATTTATTCAAGACCTGCCAACCACGTTGATTGCCGCATTCCGCTCAACCCTTGAGGAAGTAAAGGAAGCGGATTTGCTTCTCCATGTGGTTGATATGTCCAATCCAGACTATTACCAGCATGAAAAGACGGTGAAAAAGTTACTTGATGACTTAGATGTAAAAGATATCCCGCAAATAACCGTGTATAATAAAAGAGATATTCAACATCCTGATTTTGTTCCCACAGCAGGTACGACAACCGTCTTCATTAGTGCCTTTGATGAAAATGATCGTCATACGTTAAAGGAACAAATCGAGAAAGTTGTCATGGAGATGATGGAGTCCTACGAAGTGCGCATTCCTTCAACGGAAGGGAAACTGCTTTCACAATTGAAAAATGAGACCATCCTCCGAGAACTTGTTTTTGATGAGGAAGGACAATTATACCGTTGTAAAGGGTACACACTCGCGGATCATCAAATCTCCGGACAATTACAGAAATTCACGATATAGATTGGAGTAACAACATGTTTCAACAGTTGCAAAATGGGGAAAAGCTTTACTCCCTTGTTAAAAAAGTGGAGCAGCAAATTGCTGAAGTACATAAAGAAATAGATGAGAAAGTGGAAAATAACCAATTTCGGGTCTTGCAAAGCTATCAAAAGCACCGGGTCAGTGATTCGCACTTTATGCCGTCTACTGGATACGGCTATGATGATATTGGCAGAGATACCTTGGAATTAATCTATGCAGATGTGTTTGGCGGAGAAGCTGGGCTTGTCCGCCCGCAAATTATTTCTGGTACACATGCGATTTCCATTGCCTTATTTGGGGTCCTAAGACCAGGGGATGAACTCCTCTATATCACCGGTAAACCCTATGATACCTTAGAAGAAATCGTTGGGATTCGCGGTAATGGGGTAGGCTCGTTAAAGGAATTTGGGATTTCCTACGACAGTGTCGCCCTAACAGATGACGGGGCGATTAATTGGGATGAGGTTGCCGGAAAAATAAATCCAAACACGAAAATGATTGGCATTCAGCGCTCAAAAGGGTACGCCACAAGACCATCGTTCACGGTAGAGGAAATTGGTCAAATGATTTCCTTTGTCAAAGAAATAAAACCGGATCTTGTAGTTTTCGTTGATAATTGCTACGGTGAATTTGTAGAGGAACAAGAACCATGTCATGTTGGGGCAGATTTAATTGCTGGCTCGTTAATCAAAAATCCTGGCGGCGGACTTGCGAAAACAGGCGGGTACATCGTTGGTAAAAAACAATGGGTTGAGGCATGTTCTTACCGAATGACATCACCTGGGATTGGAGCGGAGGCTGGCGCTTCGTTATATAGCCTTCAAGAAATGTACCAAGGATTCTTTCTGGCGCCGCATGTGGTGGGCCAGGCATTAAAGGGGGCAGTCCTAACTGCCGCATTGCTTGAACAATTGGGGATGAATTCTTCGCCAAAATGGGATGCCAAAAGAACGGATCTTATTCAGTCCGTGCAATTTGATGATCGCGATAAAATGATTTCGTTCTGTCAGGCCATTCAATTCGCCTCACCTATTAACTCCTATGTCACACCACATCCAAGTTATATGCCTGGCTATGAAGATGATGTAATCATGGCTGCAGGAACATTTATTCAAGGAGCAAGTATTGAATTAACGGCGGATGGCCCGCTTAGACCACCGTATGTGGCCTATGTTCAGGGTGGTTTAACCTATGCTCATGTGAAAATGGCCATTTGTATAGCCATTGATCACTTAATTGAAAAAGGACTATTGGAACTTTAATCGGGCATATTCATGTTTAACAAAATAAATCTTGTTCAAATATTCTTTGAAAAATGATGTAAGAAAATCTTACATAACATTGACATCTTTTCTTACACGAAATATAATAGCATTATGATTTACCAGTAAGGGAGGAGAAATTTGGTGAGTGGAAGTGAAATTCGTCGTTCCATGCCATTGTTTCCTATCGGAACCGTCATGCAGTTAACCGAGTTAACCGCAAGGCAAATCCGCTATTATGAAGAACACCAATTGATTTCTCCAGCAAGAACCGAGGGAAACAGACGTCTATTCAGTCTAAATGATATTGATAGACTGTTAGAAATAAAAGACTTGATTGACCAAGGTGTGAACATGGCTGGAATCAAGCACTTGTTCATGGTCAAGGAGCAGCAATCAAATATAGTAGAGAAACAAACCGAGAAAGCAAAACAAGACTTAACAGATGAACAACTTAGAAAGCTTCTCCGCAATGAATTAATGCATACAGGCAGAAACAATCGATTTACATTACGCCAAGGCGATATGTCTCGATTTTTCCATTAATGTTAATCATTCTTTATGAAAATAGGGGGAATTAAAATGGCAAAGTATTCAAGAGAAGACATCCAACGGATGGCGAAAGAGGAGAACGTAAAATTTATTCGCCTTCAATTTACAGACATTCTTGGAACCATTAAAAATGTTGAGATTCCAATTAGCCAATTGGAAAAAGCACTTGATAACAAAATGATGTTTGACGGTTCTTCCATTGAAGGATTTGTTCGGATTGAAGAATCTGATATGCTTCTATATCCAGACTTAAACACATGGGTAGTTTTCCCTTGGACAGCAGAAAAAGGAAAAGTGGCTCGTTTAATCTGTGATATTTATACTCCAGAAGGTAAACCTTTCGAAGGTGACCCGCGTAACAACCTAAGAAGAGTATTAAAAGAAATGGAAGAGTTAGGATTCACTAACTTCAACCTTGGACCTGAGCCAGAATTCTTCTTATTTAAGCTAGATCAAAAAGGTGAACCAACTCTAGAACTTAACGACCAAGGCGGATACTTTGACTTAGCACCAACTGACCTAGGTGAAAACTGCCGTCGCGATATCGTTCTTGAGCTAGAAGAAATGGGCTTTGAAATTGAAGCTTCTCACCACGAAGTAGCTCCAGGACAACACGAAATCGACTTTAAATATGCAGATGCATTAACAGCTTGTGACCAAATCCAAACGTTTAAGCTTGTTGTAAAGACAATTGCTCGTAAGCATGGCTTACACGCAACATTCATGCCAAAGCCATTATTCGGTGTAAACGGATCTGGTATGCACATGAACCTTTCATTATTCAAAAATAGTGAAAATGCGTTCTACGAGCCAGGCAGCGACTTAGATATGAGTGATACAGCTCGTCAATTTATTGCTGGTATCCTAAAGCACGCTCCTGCCTTTACAGCGGTAACGAACCCAACTGTAAACTCTTATAAGCGTCTAGTTCCAGGATATGAAGCACCTTGTTATGTGGCATGGTCTGCTATGAACCGTTCACCACTTATCCGTATTCCTGCATCTCGTGGCCTAAGCACACGTGTAGAAGTACGCAGTGTGGACCCATCAGCAAATCCATACCTTGCAATGGCAGTTCTATTAAAAGCAGGTTTAGATGGAATTAAAAATAAATTAACTCCTCCAGCTCCAGTAGACCGCAATATCTATGTAATGAGTAAGGAAGAGAGAATCGAAGAAGGCATCATCGATCTTCCAGCGACCCTTGCACAAGCGTTAGATCAATTAAGCGCTAATGAAGTAATCGTAGCTGGTTTAGGAGAGCATATCTTCGAACACTTCGTTGAAGCAAAAGAAATCGAGTGGGATATGTTCCGTACAGTCGTTCACCAATGGGAACGCGATCAATACATGAGCATATACTAAAAAACAGTAAAAGCCTTGGCGCTCGTCGCCAAGGCTTTTTTATGTATGATGGTAAAGCATTAGAGCCAAAAGAATAGAGAGCTGATAATCAGCTCTCTTGGTTTTAATGAATATGACGATAAACCCCAATCACTTTCCCTAATATCGATACATTTCGTAAAATGATCGGATCCATCGAAGAGTTTTCCGGCTGCAGGCGGATGTAATCTTTCTCTTTAAAGAATCTCTTACAGGTTGCCTCATCATCCTCAGTCATCGCGACAACAATTTCCCCGTTATTGGCAGTCTGCTGCTGCTTGACGATTACGTAGTCACCGTCAAGAATGCCCGCCTCTATCATACTTTCACCCATGATTTCTAGCATAAACACCTGCTCATCTGCAGGAGCCAGGGTTTCAGGAAGTGGAAAATACTCTTCGACATTCTCGATGGCTGTAATCGGCAAACCTGCCGTTACCTTACCGACCACAGGAACATTGACAACTTTATTTCTAGGAATCTGTGATGCTTCATCCGCATCTAGTATTTCGATCGCTCTTGGTTTAGTAGGGTCTCTTCTAATAAGGCCTTTACTCTCTAAGCGCGCAAGGTGACCGTGAACAGTAGAGCTGGATGCAAGCCCCACCGCTTCACCGATTTCCCGAACGGAAGGAGGATATCCCTTACTTTTAACCTCGTCCTTGATAAACTCCAGGATATCTTGCTGTCGCTTTGATATCTTTACCATGATAAAATGCACCTCGCCTGGTTAATGTTGTCTTTATTATAGCATGTTGAACCCTACTATACAAACATAAGTTCGAGAAAATAGTTGACAGCAAACAAGTGTTCGAACTATAATAAAATCAAATCAAAAGAGAACATATATTCTTATAAGAGGTGCGAAACATGAAAAAATTATGGAACCAATACTCGTATGCTATTACTCTTATTCTTTTAAGCTGCACATTAGCTTTCTTCTTATCATTAAACCATCATTCTGATGAACAATATGTAAAAGTAACCATTTCTGAAGGGGACACATTATGGAAGATTTCTGATCAATTTGAAGATCAGCATTCTTTATCACACAAGGAATTCGTAAGCTGGGTCAAAAAACATAATGAAAATATCAAGGACCAAATTTATCCTGGTGAAGAAATTGTAATTCCGGTTAGTAAAAAGGAAACTTCCCAACCAACACAGCTTGCAAGTGCACCAAAAGAATAGAAGGGAAATAGAATGAAAGCAATTATATACTGCCGAGTCAGTACCAATAAAGAAACACAGGAAACCTCATTAAAACGTCAGGAAGAAGAATTAATTCAGCTTGCACACCAATGTGGATTTGAAATCGATACCATCATTAAGGAACAAGCTAGTGGTTATGATTTTGAAAGAGATGGGATACTAGAGGTATTAGAGCGGATAAAAGAACCACAAGTTCAGGCCTTGTTAATTCAAGATGAAACACGGCTGGGAAGAGGAAATGCCAAGATAGCCCTCCTGCATTGTATTATAAAAGAAGGAATTCAACTTTATAGCATTTCTCATAATGGTGAATTACAACTGTCTGAATCTGATTCAATGGTATTAAAAATAGTCAGCATGGTGGAAGAATATCAACGGAAACTACATAATGTGAAAATTAAACGAGGCATGAAACGAGCCGTAGACCAAGGCTATAAACCGGAAAAAAACTTAAAGAATCTTGGACAATCCTCCGGCAGGGACAAAATCGAAGTACCAATCGACCAAATAATACGACTGCGGGACAATGACCTGACGTTTGCGGAAATCGCCGCCACCCTTAGAGGATTTGGGTATAATGTTTCAAAAGCAACCGTTCATCGAAGATACCAGGAATATATAGAATCGCAGAATCAGTAGCCCTTTACTTGTCATAAAGGGTTTTTTTTAGTAAAATCAAGTGTCTTTATTTAATAGGAAGGATGGGTGGGAATGCTTTCAAAAGAAAAAATGGCTCGCATTAATGAACTGGCTAGAAAAGCAAAATCGTCAGGATTAACAGAGCTAGAAGCAAAAGAACAATCCAAATTAAGAAGTGAATACTTGGCAACTTTCCGGGCAAATATGCTCGATACCTTAACGAATACAAAATTTATCGATCCAGAAGGTACTGATGTAACACCTGAAAAATTGAAGGCTAGAAAGAACCGGCCTCTTCATTAACAATATAGGCAGGGTACTACCCTTTTGCATGATCAAGCCCCGTCTAAAAAAGGCGGGGTATTTCCATTCCATACATACATTCACTATGGTAGAGTCAAAATAAAATAACAGGAAATTTTCGGTCTAATTATTGTTTATTTGTTGAATTAATAGGCAATGAAAGATAATATAAAGGATGTATTTAGTTACCGTGAACAAGAAAGGATGTATTTCATGTTTAATACTATTGATGATTTATCAGTAACATCGATTCGTACGCTTTCCATAGACGCAATTGAGAAAGCAAACTCTGGGCATCCAGGTATGCCGATGGGTGCTGCTCCAATGACTTATACATTATGGACAAGATTTATGAACCATAATCCAAAGAATCCTCATTGGTTCAACCGTGATCGTTTCGTCTTATCTGCAGGCCATGGTTCTGCGTTGTTATACAGCATGCTTCACTTATCTGGCTATAATTTAAGTATGGAAGACATCAAACAATTCCGTCAGTGGGGCAGTAAGACACCAGGACACCCTGAGTACCGCCACACAGAAGGCGTCGAAGCAACTACCGGTCCACTTGGACAAGGAATTGCAATGGCTGTCGGAATGGCTATGGCAGAACGCCACGTGGCTAGTGTTTATAATAAAGACAACTATGAAATTGTGAACCATTATACATACGGTGTTTGTGGTGATGGTGACCTTATGGAGGGTGTTTCTGCAGAAGCTGCTTCACTTGCAGGACATTTAAAATTAGGCCGTTTAGTGGTTTTATATGATTCAAATGATATTTCTCTTGATGGAGACCTAAACAAGTCTTTCTCTGAAAGTGTAAAAGGACGTTTTGAAGCTTATGGCTGGCAATACCTTCGTGTTGAAGACGGCAATAACCTTGAAGAAATCGCAAAAGCACTTGAAGAAGCAAGAAATGACCTTGACCGTCCTACAATGATTGAAGTTAGAACTGTCATCGGGTATGGTTCACCAAACCGTGCTGGTACTTCTGGTGTTCACGGTGCTCCACTAGGTGCGGACGAGTTAAAACTTACAAAAGAAGCATATAAATGGACGTTTGAACAAGATTTCCATGTACCACAAGAAGTGTACGACAACTTCCAAAAACTTATTGTTGAAAACGGTGAGAAAAAGGAAAAAGAATGGAACGACACTTTCGCACAATATAAAAAGGAATATCCAGAACTAGCTGTTCAGCTTGAACAAGCGTTAAACAATGAACTTCCTGAAGGCTGGGACAAGGATATCCCTGTTTACCAAGAAGGTAAGAGTCTAGCAAGCCGTGCTTCTTCTGGTGAAGCCCTAAATGGTATCGCTAAAAACCTTCCAATTTTCATTGGCGGTTCAGCAGACCTTGCTGGTTCAAATAAAACCATGATTAAAGGCTCAGGCGATTTCATGCCAGGCAGCTATGAAGGCCGTAACTTCTGGTTCGGTGTTCGTGAATTTGCTATGGGTGCCGCAATGAATGGTATTGCCCTTCACGGCGGAGTAAAAGTTTTCGGCGGTACGTTCTTCGTATTCTCTGATTACCTTCGTCCAGCGATTCGTTTAGCGTCTATCATGGGACTTCCTGTTACGTATGTATTTACGCATGATAGTATTGCTGTTGGAGAAGATGGTCCAACACACGAACCTGTTGAGCAGCTTGCAGCATTACGAGCAATGCCAGGCCTATCGATCATCCGTCCAGCTGATGGTAATGAAACAGCAGCAGCTTGGAAGCTTGCGGTTGAATCAACTAATAAACCAACTGCACTTATCTTGACTCGTCAAGATTTACCTACATTAAAAGGTACTGATACGAATGCATATGAAGGAGTTTCAAAAGGTGCTTATGTGGTTTCTCCAGCAGAAAAAGAGACAGCAGATGCGTTAATTTTGGCAACCGGTTCCGAAGTAAGTCTAGCTGTTGAAGCACAAAAAGTCCTTGCTGGTGAAGGTCTTCATGTATCGGTTGTCAGCATGCCTTCATGGGATCGTTTTGAGCAACAATCTCAAGAGTATAAAGATTCAGTTCTTCCAAGAAGTGTGAAAAAACGTCTTGGAATTGAAATGGGTGCCTCGCTTGGCTGGCACAAATATACAGGTGACGAAGGCGATGTATTGGCTATTGACCAATTCGGAGCATCAGCACCAGGTGAAAAAATTATGGAAGAATACGGCTTTAGCGTTGATCATGTTGTTGCCCGTGTTAAGGCTCTATTACAAAAATAATCTGATAAGATAAAGAAGGAGAACGGAGATTCCGTTCTCTTTTTTGCTGTGTGTATGTAAAAGTATGGTAATTATGCCAATCGATGATAAAAATCAGCCATAAATACAAATAAATGAGCCAATCCATCGTTGAAATGAGCCATTAGTACCTATTTTTGAGCCAATTACTCACAGAAATGAGCCAATACCGTCAATCACGGGTAAATATAATAGATATAGTTATTACAATATTTTGAACAATGGCGTTTTTTAGAGGAAAATTCATGAATTCTACCGAAATAGTAGTTGTGTAATATTTAATCGACAAAAGTAGTGAAAGTTTTTGCCGCCGTAAGACAAACGTTTTGTTTATGCTTTTTTATAATAGAAAAAAGGGTTTCAACGGAGGAGAGAACAGTGGTGAGAAAATATCAGCTTTACTTAATAGAAGATGAATTTGCCGCCCATTACTTCGGACGAGAGCGTATATTTTTTCAACTTTTTCAAGAACATCAAACTTCTAACGGCGAACTTAAATTTATAACGCAAAAACAAATTTCATATATTACAAAACGGGTCGAGGTCTTAAAAATCCACAATCTGCTTCAAAAACAGCTCGGAAAAATGAAGGGGTTTAAAGCGGATCAGGGTGCATACACGATTTTCCTAAGCGGAAAACTAAGCACGGCAAGATTAGAAGTTTTTCAAGAATTAATCACTGTGGAAGCAGAAGGTACCTATGAAGCGGAAACTGCCTTCTTTGAAGTACTCAGAAAATGTGAATCTTCCTTCTTAGCCATTGATCTTGAACATGAGCGGGTTGGCTGGTTAAAACCTATTAAAGAAAGAAAATTTGTCTAATTAAAATGAGATATTGTTTTCTTCCGATTAATTTAGTACACTGTATGATAGACAACATGAAGGAGGAAGTTTAATGTTATATTTTCTAGTTGGTATACTAGCATTAGCAGCTGGTGTAGCACTAGGATTTTTCATTGCTCGCAGATATATGATGAGCTATTTAAAGAAAAATCCGCCAATCAATGAACAAATGTTAAAAATGATGATGATGCAAATGGGTATGAAACCTTCACAAAAGAAGATCAACCAAATGATGGCTGCAATGAACAAGCAGCAATCTAAATAAACCGGACAAGCATCCATGTAAAATCCTTTTCCAAAGGATTCATCACTTGTTTGTAAGTAATTAGAAGATAGGGGAGTTTAACGGTCATTCTTTGTCAATTAATTACTTACCCTTCATAATTTAAATCCAAAAACCACTTTTTCTGATGAACCGGGAAGGTGGTTTTTTTATGAATTAAAATCGAAGTAAAAAAATTATTGTCGTTAAATTTTGGAAACCTTGCATACTTTTATAAACTATGTTATTATAAAGAAGAATTATTTTTGTTCGGTGTAAAGGATAGTATAAGATTAAACTTTTCGTCTTGATGATCACTGAGTGCAAGGATAGTAACACATTGTGTGCAAAGCACACAGCAGGAGGAAACAAAATGGAAAACGGTAAAGTAAAATGGTTTAATGCAGAAAAAGGATTCGGATTCATCGAGCGTGAAGGCGGAGAAGACGTATTCGTACATTTCTCAGCAATCCAAGGCGAAGGTTTCAAATCTTTAGACGAAGGTCAAGCAGTAACTTTTGACGTTGAGCAAGGCCAACGTGGAGCTCAAGCAGCTAACGTTCGTAAAGCTTAATTAAAAGCAAAAGAAAACAGGCTCTTTATAGAGTCTGTTTTTTTATTAGCTTTTGATCTCAATGTATTTGAAAAATAAACGGTAAAATTCCGTTTATTTTGGGAAATACCCATATTTCATTAATAATAAAGGAAGTATTTCCGTTTATATTATCCAAATGTTTGGATTTTGTCTTATTTCGAGCGGTTAATCGGAATATCTGCGCTTATATTTGCTTCTTAAGCTTCCTCTATATACATTAGCAGGAAATTCTCCGGCTATAATACCACACGAAAATCCACAATTAATAATACCAGTACCTATTTTATAAAAAACAAGGAGCCCTGCTCACGAATGAACAGGGCACATGTAAAAAAGTAAATCAAATGGTAGACTCATTGTAGCATATAAACCAGCAATAACCAAATTTATTTATATATACGGTAAACAGCTAGGATGAACCTCATGCTAGCAGTCAATGACTGGGAATATTCGAACTAAACCGACAAGCACTCATATTAATGTGGTGCTTTTTTTGACAACCGATAATTTCTAAGTATTTATTATTTTGTAAAAATTTGATAAAATAGGTACCTCGGTATTCGAAGAATTCGTTATGAAACAAGAGCTCGTCATGTATGTTGGGGGTGTTTAGTTGAAAGTATTTTTAGAATTAGGCTGGTTTTTTAAACAAGAGAAAAAAGCGTACTTATCAGGGGTTTTCATTTTATTATTTGTGGCGGCACTGCAGTTAATTCCTCCTAAAGTAATTGGAATCATTGCCGACCAGATTCATGAAGGAACGATCACATCCGCCATACTGGTAAAATGGGTCGTGGTATTAGTTGTTGTGGGACTATCGATGTATGTTCTTCGCTATTATTGGCGAATTATGATCTTCGGCTCATCCGTCAAGCTAAGCAGGATCCTCCGCGACCAATTATATAGCCACTTTACCAAGATGTCCCCATCATTCTATCAAAAAAGCCGGATTGGGGACCTCATGGCCCATGCAACCAATGACCTATCGGCGATCCAGCAAACAGCTGGCGCAGGTGTGTTAACCTTCGTAGATTCACTTTCTACTGGCGGATTTGTGATACTTGCAATGGCCTTTACCATCAGCTGGAAACTGACGTTGATTTGTTTAATACCGATGCCGGTTATGGCGATGCTGACCAGCTGGTTTGGCACGATGCTACATAAAAGTTTTCACAAAGCACAGGAGGCTTTTTCCTCTTTAAATGATAAAACACAAGAAAGCATCACCGGGATTAAAGTGATTAAGACATTCGGCCAAGAGCAAGAGGATATTGAGGATTTTCGCAAACAATCAGAAGATGTCGTTCGAAAAAATATTGTTGTGGCCAAAATCGATTCTCTCTATGACCCGACCATATCCATCATTGTTGGGATTTCCTTTTTTCTATCAATTGCTTTTGGGGCAAAATATGTTCTTAATGGGGAGCTAACCATCGGTGAATTAATCTCGTTTACGACCTATTTAGGCCTTCTAATATGGCCGATGCTGGCATTTGGCTGGCTGTTTAATATCGTGGAACGGGGTCGCGCTTCCTATGATCGTGTCGCTGTGCTCTTAAGAGAAAAGGTAGAAATCACCGATGATGATGACGCATTAGACGTCATGCCGATTGGTGATATTGATTTTAAGATAAATGAATTTACCTATCCGGGCGCCACAAATCCAATTTTAAAAGACATCTTTTTCTCAATAAAGAAAGGTGAAACACTTGGAATTGTGGGGAAAACTGGTGCAGGAAAAACAACGCTGCTCAAACTTATTATCCGTGAATTTGAGCGCTATCAGGGTGAAATTTTATTTGGCGGGAAAGCGCTTCAAGCTTATAGGCTCGAAAAACTTCGGGAAGCGATTGGTTATGTTCCCCAGGACCATTTTCTGTTTTCCGCGACCGTAGCCGAAAATATTGCGTTTACAACCCCAGATATTTCAAGAGACGAAATCGAAAAGGCGGCAAAACTTGCAAATATTCATGATGACATTCTTCAATTTACCGAAGGCTATCAAACGGTTGTTGGAGAACGGGGTGTCTCTTTATCAGGCGGACAAAAACAACGGATTTCCATTGCCCGCGCCCTCTTGATGAATCCTGAACTATTAGTGCTGGATGATTCGTTATCTGCAGTCGATGCGAAAACAGAAGAGGCCATCCTTTCTTCCTTACGACAAAATCGGGAAGGGAAGACCACGATGATTACCTCCCATCGCTTAAGTGCCATTCAGCATGCCAATCTGATTCTGGTCCTGGATGACGGGAAAATTGTTGAGAGAGGGAAGCATGAAGACTTAATGCAACAAGATGGATGGTATAAGGAAATGTATTTGCACCAGCAGTTAGAAGAGCTGGTCGAACATGGGGGACGTTAATATGGACGAGAAAATAGAACTATCAGAACGTGAACAACGAAAGGTCTTATACCGTCTTCTTTCCTATACAAAGCCGCACAAAAAAATGATCACTTTCGCCTTTGTCCTGCTTTTGCTTACCACGATTGGCGATATTGTACTTCCGTTAATCGTGAAAGTGTTTATTGATAATTATTTAACACCAGGAAAGCTTGAGTTTCAGCCCTTACTGATTCTTGGCTCCGTTTATATGGGGATTCAAGTCGTTAAAGCGATTCTCATGTTCTTTCAATTAGTTAAATTTCAGGAAATTGCCCTCTATATAATTCAGCAGCTTCGAATTGATGTCTTTTCCAAGGTACAGTCACTTGGATTAAAATATTTTGATAAAACACCAGCAGGGAGTATTGTCTCAAGGGTCACCAATGATACAGAAGCCATTAAGGATATGTTCGTAACGGTCATCGCTACGTTTATTCAAAGTGGATTCTTACTGATCGGCATTTTTATTGCCATGTTTTTCTTAAATGTGAAGCTTGCCCTGTTATGCGTAATTATTTTGCCAATCTTAATGTTTGTCATGAACTTATACAGAAAATTGAGCTCTCGTTTTTACCTCGATATGCGGGAGCGATTGAGTCAATTAAATGCAAAGCTGGCCGAATCGCTTTCCGGGATGGCGATAATTCAAGTTTTTCGCCAAGAAAAACGCCTCCGTCAAGAATTTGGTAACATCAATGAGCAGCACTATAATGCTGGAATGAAAAATATTAAGATTGATGGCTTACTGTTAAGACCGGCGATTGACCTCATCTATATCTTTGCCTTGATTCTTGTTCTCAGCTACTTTGGGATCACTTCCTTTGAGAACCGTGTAGAAATCGGTGTCATCTACGCCTTTATCAATTATTTAGACCGTTTCTTTGAACCAATTAATCAAATGATGATGAGGCTTTCGTTATACCAGCAGGCCATTGTGGCTGGTTCACGTGTTTTTAAATTATTAGATGAAGAGGAACTAGCCCCTGCGCAACAACTGAAAAAGAGCACATCCATTGAAGAAGGGAAAATTGAGTTTAAGAATGTCAGCTTTTCCTATGATGGTGAAAGGGATGTGTTGAAAAATATTTGCTTTACAGCGCATCCAGGGGAAACAGTTGCATTAGTAGGACATACGGGGAGCGGGAAGAGCTCGATTATTAACTTGATGATGCGTTTTTATGAGTTTGAACGTGGGGAGATTTTAATCGATGGGGAATCGATTCGAAATTACACAAAGACCGAGTTACGGAAAAAAATGGGCCTTGTACTCCAAGATCCATTCCTGTTTTTTGGGACGGTAAAAGATAATATCCGCCTTTATAATCATGGTCTATCAGATGAACAAATAGAAGAGGCAGCGAAGTTTGTGCAAGCCCATCCGTTTATTGAAAGATTAGAAGATGGCTATCATCATAAGGTAGTTGAAAGGGGATCTACTTTTTCAAGTGGACAGCGGCAATTGATTGCCTTTGCTAGGACGATTGCGGCTAATCCAAAAATATTGGTCCTCGATGAAGCGACAGCCAATATTGATACGGAAACGGAAGAAATGATCCAAACCGCATTGGCGAAGATGCGAAAAGGTCGTACTACGATCGCTATTGCTCATCGCTTGTCAACGATCCAAGATGCGGAATTAATTCTGGTCCTGCACCAAGGGGAAATTGTTGAGCGGGGGACGCATCAAGAACTGCTTGCCCTAGGAGGTCTCTATCATAAGATGTTCCTGCTGCAAAACGGGGTACTAGAGCGGTTGGAGGATGCGGTGAATTAATAGAAAAAGGCCTGGCATAATGCCAGGCTTTCCTTTTAAAGTTGTCTAGCTCCAGGCCATACGCCGCTGACCAGGGCGCTTACGCTTTTCTATACTGCGGTATTTGGAACCTTTTTTATATATATTTTATTATATTCGTTTAATAGCTTATCAAGTTCCTGACTGTAACGAATTGCAACGGAGGATGTCAAGCCGTTTGTCGTGGCGACTTGAATTAATTCAGCTCGCTTTGTTTCTATCATAGTAATGAGATCTTGTTTCAACACGGCCGAAGTCCTTTCCGGAGTAACTCCTAAAATTTTTTAGTAAAAAAAAATAGTCTATTGCCATTTAAAAGGGCATTGTTTTACTAGTATAACCTATAATGTAAATTACTTCAAAGAGATTTGTAAGAATAAATCCATTTTATTTGTTTCTATTTGAAAAAGTTACTATTTTTTGACGTGTGAACAGCGAGACACAAAATTTTCACGTTAACCATTATCATTTCGAGAGCATATTTGTTAGAATGAGAAGGTATCGACTATAGTGGGAGTGTTAATATATGTCTGATGTAAATCTATTTATCGCATTAGGGGCCGGCTTTTTAAGCTTTATTTCTCCTTGTTGTTTACCGCTTTATCCAGCTTTTCTTTCATACATAACGGGCATGTCTGTGGGAGAACTAAAAGATGAAAATGCCATGCTGCAAAAACGAAGCTTGCTGCATACCTTATTTTTCTTGTTAGGTTTTTCGATTATCTTTATCGCGATTGGGTTTGGAACCTCATTTCTTGGCAGCTTCTTCTTATCTTATAAAGATCTGATTCGGCAGTTAGGCGGAATCTTTATTGTTTTATTTGGCTTAATGATTGTCGGTGTGTTTAAACCGGAATTTATGATGAGGGATCGCCGCTTTGAATTCAAAAACAGACCATCAGGTTATATCGGATCCATATTAATTGGGATGGCATTTGCTGCTGGGTGGACGCCTTGTACGGGACCGATTCTTTCATCCGTCATTCTCTTAGCTGCATCCAATCCTGGTTCAGGCGTATTATATATGATTGCCTACTCCCTAGGCTTTGCGATTCCATTTTTAATCCTATCCTTCTTTGTCGGCCGGATGAAGTGGATCAAAACGCACAGCGGGAAAATTATGAAAATCGGCGGTTATATCATGATTGTCATGGGAATTGTACTCTTCTTTGACTGGATGACGAAAATTATTATCCTTTTTCAAGGAATGTTTGGCGGCTTTACTGGTTTTTAAGAATTTCCTAGTTTGGAAGTTATTTGGAGCTTTCCATCTATTGCATGGATTTCCTTGAACATTTGAATATTTTAAAGGTAAAAATAGTGATTATTTTTTCTCAAAATTCATCATTTGATATATAATGGTTGAGTAAATAATTAGATAAAGATAAGGGATGAATGAATCCAATGAATTACGTAGTTGTTTCTTCAATCGGAGCTGTTATTATGGGCTCTCTTGCTCTGTTCGTTCGGATGAAAGCAGCAAAGAAACCGACCAATGCAAAAAAAATTATCCTGCCACCTTTCTTTATGGCGACTGGGGCATTGATGTATGTGGTACCGGAGTTTCGCTTAACCCCAATGGAAATTGGTGAGGCAATTATAGTTGGGATGCTGTTTTCCATTTTATTGATTAAGACTTCAAATTTTGAAATTCGAGATAATAATATTTATTTAAAACGGTCGAAGGCCTTTATCTACATCCTTGTCGGGTTGTTAATTCTTCGTCTGGTTCTAAAAGCAATTTTGAGTACTACGATTGATATCGGACAGTTAAGCGGGATGTTCTTCCTGTTGGCTTTCAGCATGATTGTCCCTTGGCGTGTGGCAATGTACCGTTCATATATGAAACTCTACAGAGAACTTCATAATAGTAAGTAAAATGACATTGATTCCTCCGGGAGTCAGTGTTTTTATATGTAAATAAAGAAAAAAACCGCCTTGTTAGGGCGGTTAAAATAGATGTTCATACGGAGTAACATCAATTTGATTTTGAAAGAGCTTTTTACGCAAAAACTTATGATCCCGTTTTGGTGTGGCTTGAATATAGCCGCGAATAACGAGTTCTTCTGTTATTTTGGAGGCATTTTCTTTTACGGCCAGCTCACCAACTTTCCCTGCGATTTTATGTTTTGCTACATCACGGAATAGTTCTGGCACGGGACTGACAAGATCATTGAGCAGGGCCTTTTCTTCAGGACCCCAGAGGTGAAGAGATTCATTTACATAATGTTCTTCCCAATCCATGACCGATTTGCCATCTTCCTTTGGCATCTTTTTCAGAAACTTTCGGAACATAAAGAAGCCGCCAATTGAAAAGGAACCTATTAAAAAGACTACCCAAAATAGGATAAACCAGAGAAACCAACCTTGAAGCATGCTATTCACCTACAATAACGATATTATTATCTATTATAGTCTTTTTCTTGGGCGGATGACAAGAATTCGTCACAAGTTTGGCTTTAATCAAATAGGAAAAATGCGATATGGGATTGGAATTGCTTGTCGAAAAAATGACAATTCGGCCAAATTTATTGATTAATACTATTTTCCATTGTAATATGATATCAAGATAGTAATTGTTATTTAAAGGAATAAGATTCTTTTTTATGAAGATTTATCATTCATATGGGACTGAATGGGGTACTGGTGTCCTCCACAGTCTTCAAAACTGCTTGAGACCTGCGTGCCAGGTCTGGTGGGTTCGATTCCCACGCAGTCCCGCCAACCTATTTGCAGTGTTATCAACGGTTTGAACAGTTTTTGTACTGTGATTTGACAGTGATTTGAACCGTGATTTGCAAGTTAAAAGTCACCAGTATTTTTTCTATAAATTACATAGTACTAGTGAGACTGATTTTGTGAGTCCTAGTGTGTCAATTCCACCAATTTCTATAAAAAGGGTGGATTTTTTTATGCAAACTGTTGTTAGAAAAACTCAACGTAAAGGAGTTAGAAGTAACAAAAACATTAGCCGTTTGAAAAATTTAGAACAAAAGATGACACTGTTTGAAATGTTTGAACGGTTTATGAATTACAAGCAGACGGAAGGGTTAGCAAAGCCTACAATACAAGGTTATTACGAACACTTTCATTATCTTAATGACTACTTAGGTAGAGATATTCCTAATGAAGAAGTTACAGTGGAATTATTCAGGGAGTATATTGGCTACATGCTTCACGAACAGGGATTAAAGCCTACTACTGTTAATGTCCGCATAAGAACTAATCGTGCATTTTTACGATATTCTTTTCAAGAAGGCTGGATTCAGATACCAATCCATGAAAAATTTAAACCAATTAAAACACCAGAGGATGAAATACAGGCATTCACACCAGCGGAAGTAAAGGCATTGCTGAACCAAATTGACGATTCACGTTTTGTGGGATTCAGAGACAAAGTGATGATCTACGTATTACTAGATACTATGGTTAGAATTTCAGAACTACTAAATATGAAAAGGGCTAATATTGATTTAAAGGGTGGTTACATTAAACTAGAACCTCATGAAACAAAAACAAAACGGACAAGAAGCGTGCCAATATCTACCAAGACAATAAAACTACTTGAAGAGTATATGAGGGAATCAGAGGATTTTAGAAGTGAGTTCCTTTTTGTAACATATGATGGAAGAGACATCCTAAGCAATACATGGAGAAGACGACTAACTGAATTAGGTGAAACAGCTGGTATTGATAATAAGAGGGTTTCACCCCATACATTCAGACATACTGGGGCATTATTTTATATTA
Organism: Neobacillus drentensis; assembly: GCF_021560175.1. Taxonomy (GTDB): domain Bacteria; phylum Bacillota; class Bacilli; order Bacillales; family Cytobacillaceae; genus Neobacillus; species Neobacillus drentensis_A. Next base: position 1,995,524 of record NZ_CP091110.1, read on the forward strand.
TGAATGGCGGTGACCCATTTTCATTACAGAAAATATTAGGTCATTCTGATATGTCTATGGTTCGGAAATATATTCAAATGACAGATTCAGACGTTAAAAGACAGCATAATGTCTATTCGCCACTTAAAAGTATATTTGGAAGAAGGTAAGGGGGGAGGATTGTGGAACTGAAAGTAATTGATAAGGCAAAAACGGGTAAGCGTAAGGCATATAGAAATGAATTTGATGAGGTATTTTTAGATTGTAGCAATTGCGGGCAACCCAAAGCCTTAGAAAGTTATATAAATTCACCAAAAGGTTTCTATGGTAAGGATAGTAAATGCTACGAATGTAGACGAAAAAAATATTTCAAATACGAAAAGTTATTAGGTAAGGTTATTTTACTAGGTCAAATAAGCTTAACAGTTGAAGAAGTAACAGAGAGAGGTAGACGAAAGTTAACTGATAATCAAGGAAATATCTATCTAGACTGTACAAAGTGCAAAAAGATTAAAGCAGATAAGGATTTTCGGGATAGAAAAGGATTCATTGGAAACAAGGACAGTCATTGTATACTATGCTGTATTGAAAAAGGGCGGACGTTTCGTAAAGAAAATGAAGAACACTATAAAGAATATAATCGGCAATACAGAGAGGAAAATAAAGACTGTCTAAATTGTTTAGCTAAGGTACGTTATTATAAAAATTGGAATCATATTAGAAATAAACAAAGAGAGTATCGTAAGAAAGACCCTGAACGGTATAGAGAACATAGTCGAAACTGGGCTAGGGAGAACTCAGAATATCAAGTTCAATTGACAAGAAAAAGAAGGGCAAAAATTAGACGACTACCATTTGACTTAACGACTGAACAACGAGACCAGTTATTAGCAGGAGGCTGTTGTTTAACTGGTGATAAAGAAAACATACACTTAGATCACGTTATTCCTTTAAATATAGGACATGGGGGAACTACTCACGGAAATATGATTGCTTTAAGAGGTGACCTAAATAATTCTAAAGTCGACAACAATATTTTTGAATGGGCAAAGTTCAAACATAAACAGTTTAATTTTACAATGGAACGATTTAATGAAATAATGACTGAGATTGCTGAGAGAAACGGATTGTCTTTAGAAGAGTACAAAAAGTATGTTTATTGGTGCTTTGATAATCCAAGAGAAGTTAATAATGGACAACCTACTAATACTGAATTAAAAAAGCAGATGTTTTTTCAAAGATTGGATAAAGCAATAGAAATGTATATAAGAGGAGAGTCATATAAAAAGATAAGAGAGGAAACAAAGATTGTAAGTAATACCTTACTAAGATATTTAAGGGAACGTGATATTCCAACTCGGAAATCCCTAGATAAGGACTGATTTTCCGGCTGGAAAAAAGGATAGATTAAAATTAATTAAAACTACTGGTCAACGACTGGTAGTTTTTTTATTTATTGTCCTATTCTTTATCATTTCTGCAAGTGAGTAAGTGTGGGGAGATTACCCATAAGTATACTTACGAAGGAATGATAATTCATGTTAGTAAAAAAACCATTAAAAACAAAAATTAACATTATAGATTCAATTATGGGGTCAGGTAAAACATCATGGGCTATTCAATACATGAACGAGGCACCACGGTATAAGAAATTTATTTATATAACACCATTTCTAAATGAAGTGGAAAGGGTGCTAAATGCTGCTGAAAGGGAATTTGTACGACCTGAGAATATAAAAGGTAAATCAAAGTTGGATAATCTCAAGAAATTGATCTTAAATGGTGAGGATATTGTTTCTACTCATGCACTATTTCAACGATTTGACAATGACCTTATAGAACTAATTGAGATGCAGGGCTACACATTGATACTAGATGAGGTAATGAACGTAATAGAACAAGTCAAATATACAAAAGATGATATCCAAGTCCTTTTAACAGCAAAAACTAAAACTGGTGAATCACTTATCACAATAGATAAAAATGGATTTGTACAATGGAATGAAAAGGATTATTCTGAGGGGAACTTCACACAAATTAGAAATTTGGCTGTCGTTAATAATTTAATGATATTTGAGAATACAGCTATGTACTGGTTATTACCTGTTTCAGCCTTTAAAGGGTTTGAGGAAATATTTGTTTTAACCTATATGTTTAATGGTCAGCTACAGCGGTATTATTATGATTTGTTTAATCTAGCTTATTCTTTTCATTCTGTTACTAATGTTAACGATTCTTACCAGCTTATTGATTATATCCCACTAGATAAAGAGGATCGGTCCCATTTGAGGGAAATGATTAAGATATATTATTCTAAGCCAATTGATAAAGTGGACCTTAATAAAATTGGTGAGGGTAGGTATTCCTTTAGTGTATCCCACTTAAAAAAAATTGTAGAAAATAATGAACTAAGACAACTAATTAAAAATAATGGATTCAACTATTATATAAATAAATGTAAGATACCGGTTGATTTGGTTATGTGGACTACATTTAAGGACTTTGAGAAAATTCTATCTCCTAAGAATTTAAAGAAACAGTTTGTAGAGGTAACAGCAAGGGCCACTAATGACTATGTAAATAAGTCAACTTGTATTTATTTTGCTAATCGTTTTATGAATCCAATCTTAAAACAATTTTTCTTATCTAAAAATGTAACTGTAGATGAGGATTTATTCGCACTATCAGAATTACTTCAATGGATATTTAGAAGTAGGATTAGAAATGGACAACCTATTAATCTTTATATTCCTAGTCAAAGAATGAGGGAGTTGTTAGAGGAGTATTTGAGGTAATATACCGTTTATACTAAAAAAGGTATAAACAATCGCTGAAACCCTTGATAACACTGGGTTTTTTAGCGATCCCCTTATATAAGTATATATTAAAAAGTATAAACAGTTTAACGCGTTATCTAAAGGGCTAACGCCCTTCGTGGGATAGTCTATCGACTACCCACGGCTTTAAAACCATTATTAGAAATTATTTAACTAAGATATTAAGGGGTTAGTTTTTAGTAGTGTGAGGCGTTAGCCGAAACACCTGACCCGTTAGGGGAAGTATTATTATTTAGTTCTTTATTATTTAGTAGTCCTTAATTTTCCATATGTACGTTTTCAACATGTACTGAATAAATTTTTAATTTTATGTTTAGCTATGCCAATAAGTGGTAAACAATATTCGGCACCTAATATACAGCCAAATTCTAAAAACTCCCTGTTGAATTAGGGCACCTCGTTTTAGGGGGTGTTCTTTTTCTTTTGATCTAACGGGTCGGCCTTAAACTAGTGTCTCATATTGAGGAATCTAATTAGAATTGCTATTATATATTAAACATAGTGGAAGGTAAAATAGGGGGCCTAGAATGAACAAGAGTCAAACATTACTGAACGGCTGGACACTAATAGCACATAAATCTTACAAGCTATATTCGAACGAAAATTCCTATGTCCTAATAGATCAGGATGGTGTTCTTTCTATGCAATTTACAGTTACAGAACAAGAGTTTGAAATAATCCATTCTGAATATGATTTAAGGGTCAAAATGATTCCAGCATTTAAGACGATAAAGGTTTTAAACGTTCCTGAGGAAGTATAGGAAGGTTAGGGCTGACAATTATCCTTTATAGCCATATAAAGCTGGTAGGAACTATGACAGCATTTTTTATATTTATGATTAACTTGCTGTAATACGGGAATATATAGAGATTGCTGCTACACATTTGCCCAACCCTATCTAATTTTTGACTCTTGGCTATCCTTTTTTGGATAGTCCTTTTTTGATCTAATGGACCTGCCTCAAAAACTAGGGACAAGGGTGATTTATTGTGAGGAATTGGAAATCTTTTTTCATATGAAGTCAAGTTAAAACGCTTGACGGATAAAGGTTTTTTAGGGATATGGTTGCAAGGCCTCTAGAATATAATCACAGTAGACGAAAAAAAGGGGCCTGAGATAACTCAGCCCTATACTTTAGTAATACCGTGCCTTTTTAATAATCTATAGAACTTCATTCGGTTGATATTATGTTGTTCACAGATCAATGTAACAGGGATTTTTCCGTCTTGATATTTTCTAATAGCCTCTTGTACTGAGGGGTTATCTAGTGTTAAATCCGCTTTTCTACCAATGTGTTTACCGTTCGCCTTAGCTAGTTCCATACCATTCTTACGTTTTTCATCTAATGTATTTATTTCTAATTCAGCTACTGCCCCTAGAACAGTAATCATAAATTTCCCCATTGGTGTAGAGGTATCTACTATAGACCCCTGTAAGTCCAATATAACAAATGTAACTCCCTTTGTTTCTAAATCCTCAGCTATCTGTAGTAAATCCTTTACGTTACGGGCTATACGGTCAATACGGGTAATTACAACGGTATCACCAGACTGTAACGTATTGAGTAGTTTAGTTAGCCCCTCACGTTCTTTATTTTTACCTGTAGCCTTATCCTCTACTAGTTTAATATCTTGATCGTATTGTCTTAATAGTTGTCTTTGGGTTGCTAAATTCTGACCTACTGTACTCACCCTTGCATAGCCGTATACTGTACTCATTTGATTATCCCCTTTACTGTAACGTAATTTGTATGTATTAGTTTGGTTACACATACTATAGCAATGTTTTAATTACGTTACAAACTTTCGTTACAAAATTATCAAAATAAAATCCCTATACCAAGTGGTTTATAATTGTCAGAAAACGGTGTATTGGAAGTATACCTTCCGTTACAGATAGGGAGTTTTAAAGGGGTTTTTTAAAATAAGTGAATGGCTGCTAAACAATTAGGAGTGGTATTAATTATTAACTAAGGTATTACTGAGGGGTATTAACGATAGGGGACTTTATACACCCTCTCAGTGGGGCTGTAAAGATTAGGGGAATAGAATGAATGAGTCTATGGACATGGATAACGGCATACAGACAGCCACAGGGACAGCCACAGTACACGGGTAAGAGGTAGGATATCAGTACCAACCGTCAGGGACTAACAGTAGTCAACACACTAACGTAAGTACCAAGAGGACAACACTATACCAAGGATTGAGTCACTAGCATTAGTCACTGTCATTAGGGATTAATATATATCTGTCTTACAGCTATGCCTTTAGGGTATCTGTCACCCCCTCGATCACGTTTCCATTTAACCAGGGCAAGGGTACTAAGGGGGGCTGGGGGGCCTCTGCCCTCGGTCTAGCATCCACTATTTACACGGTACGGATTGAAAAACTTGGACTAACGATAGGAACGACTACAGGAAATTAACTCTACTCTTATAGGTTTTAAGGTTTACCTTTGATTAAAGATCATCTTTTTAATTTATTAGCTTGTTCCCTTTCAATTGAATCCCAGTCGATTTCATAAGATGTAAAATCAAAATACCAAGTATTCTGATAAGCGTTTTCTAAAAAAATCTCGCAATGAATCCGACCATTTTTTATCCAGGCTTGATAGGTCTGTTTTCCAAAGATAAAACGAAATCCACTATTCTCACCAAATTCACGTGTGTTCCTTATTACAAAACTTTTAGTATGTCCAGTCAGTAATGAAAATAGTTCGACGTATTTACTTTTAGGTAGGTTCATTAATATTCCATCCTTATTAGGAAAAAGCCCCACGAATTCACCTTTTTCCCATCTATTCTTAAATTCATCAAATTGTTGTGGAGTATTATTTTTTCTTCCATAAAGCTTATGAAACAAAATGTGAATCTCTTTTTTTAAAGGTATACCTAAAATTTCTTCATTTCGAAGTTCTAGCTTCTCAAGTATTAATTGAATTTCATCTTGGTTATAATTATCAAGTTTTTTCCTCTCATAAAAACCTAATTCTTTCATAACCTCATCTCTTATTGTTTCAAAGGACTTAGGATGGTGTATTTGTATATCATCAGACCATTCGTTAGATAATGCACACCGAAACCCATATTTGGCCAATGATATTTTTTTCCATTCCTTTATACTATTTCTTAAAACATTACTTAATGGAGTGATTCCTCCATTCCAGTTAGGGTTATTTTCACTGTTTTTAAGCTTTTCACTTTTTATCTCGTTATAGCAAAGAGGGCATCCGTTGCCCTTGGCAAAGCTATCATAACTCATATAATTTATATTGTTCGGATGCTTTTTGCATATATATCTCATTTGTTCTCTGGCATTGACATATTTAGTTTCTAATAGCTTAAATCCTCTTTTTTCAAAATCAACTTTCAAATCATCAATAGATTTTTTATTTCCAGAACAACAAGTACAGCCAATCCCTAATCTCATAAATTGATCGAAGTTAGTGATTTGTTCATCATTTGGATGCTTAGGACATCTAAAACGCATTTTTACACGTGTACTTATATATTCATTTTCTAATAATTCATAGCCCCTATCTTCAAAGGATATTTTAACCTCTTCATAAGTGAACTTTCTCATTTTTAATCCAACCTCACAGTTTGTTCTCAACCTAAATTATACCAAAAGTTTCTTGGTTGAAGCTGAAAAGGACCCCCCAAAGGTCCTTTTTTATATATTTTTTTAGTAAAGTTAACTACTTTTTACTTGGTCTCTGCGTTTGAGGTAGTCTTTCTTCTAATTGATCTATCCGATTTTGCATTTCTTCAATAGAACCCACTGTTTTTTCTAATTCTGAAATTTTCGCTTGAAGTTCTTCAAGTGTTCCTAATTTTGTTTCGTATTCGGACAATTTACCTTCCAATGCTTTTACTTTTGTATCTAACTCTTTATCCGTATAAATAGTAAAAGGTGATAAAACTGCTGATTCATTATAATTGTCAATAAGTTCTTGCGGTATTTTATCACCTTCTTTTAAACCACTACTAGCTGGAAGAACTATATGGTTTGGACTTAAACCAGAAAATTCACCAAAACTTGTAGACCATGTTCCACCTTGAATTGTATAAACTTGTAAATCGAAAAAACCGCCGATAACAACATGGTTTTCATCATAAGTAAGAAGATCTACTGGTCCTGACACCGAACCTTGAGAAGCGTCTTCGTTGGCACTTGCTATATTAGTAAACGCAATCAAACAAATGATGAATACAACAGAAAAGATTTTCTTATTTAGTTTACTCACTTTCTTAAGCATATTAACCCCTCTTTTATTTTAATAGTTTATAGAAATATCTTAACAAAGAACATTTCATTCTTCAATAAGAACAAGGTGATTTTTCCTATTGCAAAACTAATAAATAAAGTAAATATTATTTAATAAATTTACTCCACCAACAAATAGACTAGGGGGTACCAAAATGGTACCCCCTATACACTAAACTATGGAGAACATGGGTAGTTAATCAGGCTACCCTGACCGCTACAAGAAACTGTGTTCCGAAGCGGATGTGTGCCCAAAAAACTATTTCAGAAAACTCCTAATTTTGCTTTACAGGAGTTAAAGTATCTCGTAAACTTAAATATTCTTTTAAATCACAACGTAGTTTAGTTTTTGTAATTTTTTCTAATTGTGAATCAAAAAATAACATAGTTGATACCGTATTAGGGGACATGGTTATGAAATCAAGGGACTCATAAAGATTACCATATCCATCCCTATCTTGTATCCTATAAACCCCAACCGTTTCATCAACTAAATGGATGGTATCTTTAATAGGAACTTGGTTCACTTCAGATAATAACTGATTAACATAATCTAATGCATCGCTTGAACATTGGAATTCCTCAATGCACTCTTTGTAAACCGGATTAGTGGAAGGGACTGCTTCGTTGGACCATGGTAATTCCAGCATAACAGTTTCCTCACCTATTTTTACTCGTCTTTTGACATAATGCATATTTTGTTCGTGGTCGTCACTCCAATCGGTATAAAAAGTTATGTCATCACTATTTAATTCTTGGTTATCATAAAAGAGTGCTTCTATCCTCTGATTAAAATCATAAGATCGAATATCGATGCCCTGCTTCCTTTTCCAAATTACATAAAAATTTTTCTTCAATTTTGTCACCATCCTAAAGTATAATACAATCTTTTTAAAAACAGTGAAAACTATCCACAGTTAAACTTATGCATAGATAGAGACCTATTTATGGTATAAATTTACTATACAATAACATTGCTGGAAAATCGACTTTTAGTTTTTACTAGGAACCTAAACTAGTAAACGCCTGTTTATTTGTTTATTAGTTTGCACAGGATTTCCCATATATCATTCGTGTGACCTAGTGAAATCTAGTGAAAACTCGTGTAATCTACGAAAATATAAAATTTGTATAAATACCCTTTCAAGGGGGATATTATGGATAGGACGTCCTAAATAAATATAAAGGAATGATAAAATTGGATTTAGAAACACGTGATAAAGAAGTACGTTTTGTTAGAAAAGAGGATTATGATATTCATACCTCAAAGGTTAAAATTCATGAGATAATGATCGAAGATTTAGATGACTTAAGTGATTATATTGAAATGATACTATTAAATCTTCAGTCTTGGAGAGAAATGGGAATATTTGAAGACATGGAAGAATGGTGGGGAGTATAGCTTGTAATATTAACCGAATAGGCAGGGCTATTATATTAGCCCCGCCTGTTTAAGGTAATAGTGAACTTAACTATTTTATATGTTTAGGTGATACCTAATTACCTAGTTCTGGGACATGCATTTTATAAATTATCTGTGTGTATTCCTATCTATTAAATCTCTAATTTCTTCATCCAACTCCATTATCTCATTAACAGTTAATCGGTTAAACATTTCCTGTAGTGTTACTTCTTCTTCAAGTATTCTTACCTCTACAATATTAGGCATTTCGGTGTCATAATCTGATTCAATTTCCCTTCTTCTCTCATCAAGTTCATTTTTAGTTGGAAACCATTCATCAAAGATTATTTCTGCCCCACTTTTTCTGTAAATTTCCGCCAAAATATGGTGGTATTTTTTTCCTATGTTTATTAACATTTCTCTTCCCCTTTATAACGTTTAATAGTAATCAATTAAACATACTACATATTTAACCGTTTTTACAAAAATAAGGAATCAGAAAAAATCCTGACTCTTTAAAAATATGTATATCATTTCTCTTTTCTAAGTGAAGAAACAACCATTAATTCAGTAATTGGCTTCTCCGATACAATAAATGACTTTTTGTACTCAGTATATTTATTAACTATTTCTTCATAAGTACCTTTATCTTTAATAAATTCGGGTTTGTATATAAAGCATTTAGCATGCTGTATTTGTGTAAACATGGTGTCAGTGTAAACTAAATCATTCTTTTTAAAAGGTTTACGACAAAACTCACAATGAGGCTGCACTTTTCCTTCGACATAAAACACTTCCCTTCCACTTTAAAATATAACAGCTTGGAATATAAGAATAGTAAAAAAACAAAAACATTCATTATTAGTTCACACTCACATGACTAATTAATGAACGTATGCTTTTATACAATTAACTGTTTTATCCACTTATTATCTCGTGTTTTTTCATCTAATTCACTTAAGTAATAGTATCTTTCTTCGTCATCTATGTTCCATTATGAATTACATCAAGTACTACTAAAAATACATCTAATTAAAAGTAATGAAAAAATTACCATTATTTATTACAAATAATATATAATTTAGGTATATTAACACTTTTGCTGGAGGGAATTAAATGAATTTAGCTATATTAATAGGAGTAAGTGAGTATTATCATGAAGAAATTGATAACCTAACTGCTTGTAAAAATGACGCCATTTTAATGAATTCATTACTAAAATCAACTAACAAGTATGATGAAATATTATTAATTGAAAACGATACTACTAGTGATAATGTTAAAAAACAAATAACTGAGTTTATTAAAAAGTATACTGAAAATAAAGAAAAAGATATTGAAGAGGTCTTTTTCTATTATTCTGGTCATGGACAAGTTTATAATCAAGAGTTTCACTACATATTATCAGATTTTGATTTTGAAAGACTTAATAGCACTTCTTTAAATAACAGTGAATTAGATAATCTTCTAAGAAATTTAAAGCCAAAATTAGCAATTAAACTTATAGATGCATGTAAATCTGGAGTTTCGTATGTAAAGGAACCTGGGGAATTTAATTTTGAAAAAATAATTAGTCACGAGGAACATGCTTTTCAAAATTGCTATTTTATGTTTTCCTCTCATACAAATCAAAATTCTGGTGCAACAGATAAAATTAGCCATTTTACATGGAGTTTTTTAAAAGCTATTATTAATTCCCATAACGGTGAGGTGAGATATCTAGATATTATTAGTAGTATTAAAGATGATTTTGCACAGCCGAAATATACACAAATTCCTTATTTTGTTTCACAAGCTAGTTATACTGAAGTGTTTTGTAATGTTACCGATCCTTTAAGGGATTTGTTAGTAGGTAAATTATCTTTACTACTTGCAAAAAATTATAGTATAGAAAAAGAAAAGAATAACTCATCAATGACTCTATTAGAGATAATACAAAAAGAAGCAGAAGAATATTGTAAAACACCAGAAGAAGCATATGAGTTATTAAAACAGGTGCGAGAAACAATATTTAATTATGAATATAATCAAGATATAACTTCCCTTTATGAGGTCACAGCTTTCGATATAGATAGTTATTCCGATTTACCAAAAATTAATGTTATTGGGGAACAACTGTCAAAAGAGGAAGATTATTTTGTACAAATAGAATATAAGAATATAAATGTTAAAGTAGAAATTACTAACCCTTTGCAGTCATCTTTACTTAGATTATCGCATAGTCTTACTGGTACTCAACCAGAAAAGAAATATAGAATGATAGAAAAAGAAGTTGTTAGTAATTTTAGTGTTACAGAAGAAAGTCCTTTTTATCGAATTAAAATTAATTTAGAACCTAGGTTTCCTAATCTACCTGGATTTACTGCAACAATAGTCGCTGCTTTTTCAAAAAAAGAACTAACCATTTTTTACTTTTATAATAAATGTAAAGAAGTTAGTTGGAAACAATTTGTTGAAAATGAAGATAAAGTAATGTGGAAATATAACAAATTCCTACTTAAAAAAGTTGGAGAACCTGAAGAGAAAAATAAGGTAGAAAAAATCATTCGAGATTTTCAGACATACGTATTAGAATACTTTACGGAAAAATATAAAACACAATTAATCGATAATAATACTGAAGGTGGCGAAATGCTTCTTCCTGTTGTTCCTAATAAAGAGACAGAAGAGGATAAAAAGGATTAATCATCGAAGTATCATTAAAGGGTCACCTTAAAAGGTGGCTTTTTATGTATATTGTTTTACAGTTTCCTTCCATGTGTTTAATTAAAACTTTATCAAGATCATTGTGTAATGATGTTAGCTAGACTATCTTATTTCTAATAAATTCAAAGATATAATTTGGTTATTAAGTAAAACAGTGTATTCTAATTCTTAATTGAAATCAATATAAATGGGTGTAACTATGACTGGACAGACACCGTGGGTGAAAGAAATCATTGAATCTTTTAACTGAGTTAGACGGGTAAGGGGCTTTAGATGTAATATATAAAACAATTTATAATAAAAGAAGTGGAGATTGATATTACATGAAGTTTTATTTTGTAGCAAGTATTTATAATCTAGAAATTGATAGGGTGCTTAATAGGGGGATTAATGTTATTGAAGGTATTAGACTATCAAATAGTAAAACAAGGCTAGATACTTTTATTGATGATTTCTTTACAAAACTTGCAGGACAACTAGAAGTAGACGAATTGTACGACAAACCATTTTTATATTATGAGGGTAATATTAATGAAGCAGAAGCTGATAAGGGAGAAAAAAGATTCGACATATTAGATTACTACCTTAAAATTGCCCAAACATTTTCAAATTATCTATGGACATCAAAAGACAATAGCGTAACAGTACAGCAAGGTTTTCTATATGTTAAATACCCTGATGGAAGCCCGCATTCAATGACATCTAATATGAGAACTGCGTTATTCTTTAATTCAAAGTGTCAAAGAGAAAATATAAGATTTACAAACGAAGAACTAAAGGAATTAGTTGACTCAATAGAAAGTTTAGATAAGGAAAAAATCGAAAAAGAAACTCACGAGATGTCTATGTTAGTTAGTAAGACAAATAGGATTGAACGGTTTTATTATTTTTTACAAGCAACTAGGACTCAAACGCATTTACCTAGTAGAATCGGTATGTACTGTACATTACTGGAAACATTATTATCCACTGATAAGGACGAAATCACACATAAGATTGCTGAAAGATTAGCAAGGATATTAGGTGAAACTTATGAAGAACGGTTAGAAATATTTACTTTTATTAAAAACGCTTATGCTGTTAGATCATCAACAATTCATGGTGATAAATTATCTAAAAAATTTAGAGATATTGATAAATTAAGAGAAATGTCTAGTAAATTTGATCAGTATTTAAGGTCACTTTTTGGCTATATATTACACGATGAAAAGTTAAATCAAATTTATAAAGATGATAATAACGATAAATTAAATGAATGGTTTAAAGAAATAATTTTAAAATAGATTGAAAGTTGCAAGGAATTGATTTAAAAAGAGGCGTCTTTACCTATTTGTTAATAATGCCTCAATTTTTGCATACTTTGCAGTCCTGAGTACTATTTACTAACATTTACGAACAAATAATAAAAAGTAGACGAATGTTTATTACCTTCAATTAAACTGTTAATAACAAGAGGGATTAAAATGATACTAGAGAAGAAAGTCTGGGTGGGATTATATTATAAGAATATCAGCTATTATGAATCTTTAGGATACACTATTCCTAAAGTTAACGGAATAGTTAAAAAAGATACTAAGATTTTAGTTAGAATTGAGGATTTACCTGAAGGGTCCAATGTTAAAGTTACGAAGGTATGTGATGTGGACGGTTGTGGGAAACACATTCCTAATCAGGTATATAGACAAATACTAAGTCGCAGAAAAGATGGGGACGGAAAAGATAGATGTTCTAAATGTGGTTATTCTGAAATAGGAAAAACGAGAAAGAAAAATATTGATTATGAAAATACATTAGAATTTAAAGCAATTCTTAATAAGCAAAACTATTTGTTAGAAGAATTTAGTTCTAAGAATGAATATTTACCCAGTCAAATACCATATAAGTCTAATGAGAAAGTTCTATGGAATTGTAATAGATGTGGGGGTGAGTTTCCAACAACTGTAGCTAGCAGAACTGAATCAAAGACCAATTGCCCATACTGTGCAAATAAAAAGGTCTTGAGAGGATTTAATGATTTATGGACAACTAGCCCTGAAATTGCTAGATATCTAGCAAATCAGGAAAGGGGTTATGAATTAACTGTAAGAAGTGGTAAAAAAGAGGATTTTAAATGTAATGATTGTGGATATGTCATACGAAAAAAAAGACTAGCTGATGTAAGTAAACATGGATTTTCATGTCCTCAATGTGGTGATGGAGTTTCTTATCCGGAGAAATTTATGATTAGTTTATTGTTTCAATTAGAAACATTATTAAACATTTCATTTGAAACTCATAAAATCTTTGATTGGTCAAAAAATATTTTTCATGTGAATAAAAATTTAAGTGGAGATAAAATTTATGACTTTTACATTCCATCAATAAAATGTATTATTGAAACTCATGGAATTCAGCATTATAAAAAAAGTTTTAGTTCAGCGGGCGGTAGAACTTTAGTTGAAGAACAAGAGAATGACCATATCAAAAAATCACTCTCAATCAATAACGGAATCAATTATTATATAATAATTGATTGTTCTAAATCTGACCCAGTATATTTAAAAAATAATATTATCAATTCGAAATTAAGTGAAATATTAGATTTAGCAAATATCAACTGGTCAAAATGCCATGAATACGCTTGTGATTCAATCGTGAAGAAAGTTTGTCTGATGTGGAAAAATGGGGTTAACAATACGGTGAAAATTGGAGAAGATTTAAGAATTCATTCTAATACTGTTATTAGATATTTAAAACTTGGAAAAGAATTGGGATGGTGTGATTACGACTCAAAAGAAATAATGAGACAAAATGCAGATTTAAACAGGGAAAATCATAAGAAAGCAGTAGTGCAACTATCAATGGATAATACCTTTATTAAAGTTTTTTCCAGTGCCGCAGAGGCAGGACAAGAACTTGGGGTTAACTATAAAGGGATTTCATCTGCATGTAATAGAAACCAGAAGACAGCATTTGGATATAAGTGGATGTTTAAGAGAGAATTTGATTCTTTGATGAATAAGTGAGAATATCCTACATAATAACCCTGCTTTTTTTAAGATTAAGACTTTGTTAGGTCTGAAAACTAAGGGGGTGGCTAAATTAGTATTAACCCCTTAGTTTTGAATAGTAAGAATCCTTATATATCAAGGGTTCCAGAGTTTAACTTTGTCTTAAATAATAGTCACTATTAGTCTTTTTTCTTAGTTCTTTTCTACAGTGATCGCTACACGTTAACTTATTCTTAGAGTTTGTTTTGAAAGGTTGCTGACAGGCTTTACAAGTACGGTTGTACTTTCCTACCTCAGTTTCCTTGAAAGAAAACCATATATTTGTTGATAAGTGTCACTAAGTACATTATTTGGCAGCACATTCATCAAATCAATTTCACTGTGTCCCTCGATAACCACAACCTCGAACTCATTTGTTGATATCCATTATGGAGTCTGAATATAGTACTTCAAGGATTACTGTGGAAATTTCATCATATTGCATATTTATTTCTACCTTTAAAACCTACGATTTCTGTTTGAGTTTACGTATAAATGGATATTGATAAAGAATAAAAATGGGGTATAATAAAACTAGGGAATTAGACACAAATACTAGTGATTAAATTAAGAAAAATACTAGTGATATTATTGGTTTTATACTGCTTTGACGTTAATTTGAAGGGGATTTGAATGGATTTACTCCTATTAAAAAGTGATTATAAATGAGTACAGTCTTCAAAACTGCTTGAGACCTGCGTGCCAGGTCTGGTGGGTTCGATTCCCACGCAGTCCCGCCAACTTAAGATGCTTGAAACAACACCGAATAAGTGTTTGGACTTATTCCCAAACGGATTTCGACCAGTCTCACGAAAGACTGTGTTAGGCTGTAATGAAAAACCGTTTTAGACTGATACATAAAACCGTTCAACCTCTTACGTAATTTTTATTATGGAAGGGGTTTTTATTTTGCGACAAAACCAATTAAGAAAGGTTAATCGTGAAGCGAAATCAGTAAATGTTGGAGGATATGCATATTCCATTTCAGAGATGTTTGAGCAATTCATGTTAATCAAAAAAGGAGACGTCGACGCTCCGAAAGCAGACAGCAATTGGTGTTAGATTTTTCAAGAAAAGATGTTTGTGATGAAATTATCTTAAGACTTTCAAATATTTTAAAGAGTGCGCCCATTACGTATGTAAAATGGGATATGAACCGCCATATGACAGAGGTTGGATCTGCTAGTTTACCTCCTGAACGTCAAAGGGAAACAGCACACCGATATATGCTTGGTTTATACCGTGTAATGGAGGAAATTACAACAAAGTTCCCCCACATATTGTTTGAGAGTTGTTCTGGCGGCGGTGGACGCTTTGATCCGGGAATACTTCACTACATGCCTCAAACATGGACTAGTGATAATACGGATGCCATTTCCCGTTTGAAAATTCAATACGGAACGAGCCTTGTCTATCCTATTAGCGCTATGGGGGCTCACGTATCTGCAGTTCCTAACCATCAAGTGGAACGTATAACATCGCTGGAAGTAAGAGGCCATGTGGCCATGTCAGGAAACTTTGGTTATGAACTGGATGTAACAAAATTATCAAAAGAGGATCAAGAGATCATTTCAGATCAAGTAGCCTTTTATAAAAAAATAAGATCAGTTATCCAATTTGGGGACTTTTACCGTCTATTAAATCCATTTATGGGAAATCATACAGCATGGATGCATGTTTCTACAGATAAAAAAGAAGCAGTTTTCACCTATGTAAAGGTGTTATCTGAACCGAATGATTCATTCACTAAGGTTCGATTAAAGGGATTAGATCCAGACACAAAATATAAAGTATTTGAGTTAAATAGAAGCTTTTATGGCGATGAATTAATGAACGTTGGAATAAATATTCCTCATATGAATGGAGATTTTACAAGCCTTATGTGGAGATTGAGTGCTGAATAATAGGTTAAATGGGATGGATTCGTAAATGCTTACAGATCCATCCTTTTTTCATAGGTAAAAAGTGATAATATAAAAGACGAAAAGATTACCTGAATGATTCGTTACAAAGAATTCGCCTCCAAAAAGAATTTTGAAAATATGGCAGCACCATTCTCTACGTCCGGATGAACATAGGGCCATATTTTCAGGCAGTTCGGTCGTGGACCACAATGATTCTACTGGTTTATTTATGGGAAAAAAGGGCTTGTTGCCATCCACACTCTTGCAGATGAATAAAAACAAAGACAATTAATTTAGAAAAATCTTAGTAAAAATAACTAGATTTGGCTTGGAATAGTTTTAATATATTCTGTCTTCGGAATTGGTATAAAGATGACTATACAATTAAACAAGTATATAAACACCAGATCAGACGCTCCTCCCCTTTTTTAAAAAAATGAATGAGCTGCGTCTATTTAAGTATTGCCATTTTTCAGTTCTTACAGAAACTAATTTTCATGGTAGTGTAGTGAAAAATGATTTTACTTTTAAAGATTCTCCTCTTTATTTAGACAGAGAATATAAATCTTTGAAAAATGTACCTGTAAAACTAACGCAGGTCAATATTTTACCTTCTAATCGCACTAACTTACCGTTGAGGATACCGTGTAAGTGTTTTATTATCATTATAACAACAAAAAAAACAATGCTGAATGCGGTCTATTAATCTGTTTTGAAAGCAATTTTTTATCTTATTAGAAGATCCGATAGACAGTCCTAGTTTCAGCTTACAGGAAGGAGATAAATTTATGTCAAAAACCACGTTTATTGGACAGGAAGTACAAGTTTCGCAAAAAATTTGTTAACTGTATGTATGACTTGACATTGATTAAAATGAAAGCGGTAAAAATTAAATAATGATTGACCTTTACTATACAAAAAAATTTAATTAGCTATATCAAATAAGGGGGGAACAAAATAATATCATTTATGTATATCAAGAGGTTAACAAATTTGAAGAAAAATCAGAATATTATGAGAAATATACTATAGGGGAGTCAATGTTTTATGAAAAATAGGAGAAACATGAAAAAATGGGTTGCTCTCGGTCTGGCTGCTGTTTTAAGTGCAAGCATAACAGGATGTAGTATGGAGACAGCCAACAACACTACAAAGGCAGTTGATGTGCCTAAAGGTCTATGGGATCCATACAAGAAAGAGGTAACTTTGACAACAGTAGTGGAACAAAATGCTGGAACCAATTTCCAGAAGGGGGATTCCTACGATCATAATCCTTGGTATCGTGCATATAAGGACAGGTTTAATGTTAAGGTAAAAAATCTTTGGGTAAGCAACGATTATACTACCAAGCTGAATCTTTCCATCGCGGATGGTAAGATTCCGGATGTTTTCCATGTGAATACCCAGCAGTTGGTTCAGCTTCAGCAATCCGGTCTTATTATGGATTTGACGGATTTGTTTAATAAATATGGATCGGATACTCTGAAGAGTTATATGAAGAATGATAAAGATACCTATAAAACAGCAGTTCTTGATGGGAAACTGTATGGAATTCCACAATTGAACTATGGTATAATCGACCAGTTTAATTATGTGTGGATTCGTAAGGATTGGAAAGAAAAACTTGGTCTGAAGGATCCAAAGACCATGGATGATGTAGTTAATGTGGCAAAAGCATTCCAGAAGAACTTTGGAGGATATCCGATCACTGAGACAAAGACTCTGGATACCATGAACCGTTTGGCGGTTGCCTGGGGTGCACATCCGGGAATCTGGGTTAAAAAGCAAGATGGAACCATCGCATACGGTTCTGTACAACCGGAGATGAAACAAGTACTGTCAGATTATGCAAGGTGGTTTAAAGACGGACTTATCAATCCGGAATTTACCACATATGATCAGCAAAAGATGTTTCAGGATGTGATCAATGGCAAGACGGGTGTAGCTCCTATGGCACAGTGGTTCGGTTATCTGCCAGGTCCAGACATTGTGAAGAATCAGGGGCCGAATGCAATCTTTGAACCATATGCGATTCCATCAGCAAATGGAGCAGAGGTAAAAGGTAGTGTAAGCTTTGGAAACCGTGGATATATTGTAATAAGTAAGAACGCCAAAAATCCGGAGGCAGCTCTTAAGCTTATTAACTTCTTTGCTTATATGATGGATGATGCAGCTGGAAAAGAAAAACCAGAATTTATCAGCTCTCTGTTTGACAATAACTATCCTAATATTCCATATGGATTGAATGTTATAAATCCTCTTACAGACTACAATCAGTTTGTCAAAATCAAGGAAGCGATCGCAAAAGGAAACAATGTAGATGTTACTGAATTAGGAAAAGATGCATCCAAATATAACAGTATTGTGAATTGGAAAACCAAAAAGGATCCAAATGGTGTAGGTGATTTTCTTCAGCAGGGAAATGACAAATCTGCATACGGGATTGCGAAGAATTACCTTGATAACGGGAATTATGTAAAAAATGCACTGTGGGGATCGGGGGGGAAGGAAACTGAAACATTGATGCAATATGGAAGTACCCTGAATGATATCCTGACTGAAGGATTTACCAAAATTATCACTGGAGAAGAAAAAATCAGCTACTTTGATTCTTTAGTGGAACAGTGGGAAAAAGCAGGTGGTGCACAAGCTACAAAGGAAGTCAACAAAGCTTATGGAAATAAATAAGAAATAAGGTGCAGGGTTGTCGAAGCTTTGGCGACAACCCTATAAAAATGCATAGATTGGAGTTGAAGTATGAAATTATCGAATAAAATCAAGAATCAGTGGCAGTATCATGTTATGCTTTTGCCGGGTGTGATTCTGACATTTATATTTTGTTATATACCATTGTATGGATTAATTATGGCTTTTCAAAATTATAATCCAGGAACCGGATTTTCATCGCCGTGGGTTGGATTGGATAATTTCAAGTTTTTATTTAATCAGCCGACTTTTGTCAGAACAATATGGAACACATTATTTATTTCCGCTTTGAAATTAATATTAGGCATTATTGTTCCATTGTTTTTTGCCGTTTTGCTGAATGAAATGATTTCCCAGCGTTTGAAGCGTTTTTTTCAGACACTGATTTACATCCCCAATTTCCTTTCATGGGTTATTGTGGCAGGTGTATTGATGGATCTACTTTCCAAAGACGGTGCAATCAACCAAATCTTTGGGATGATCGGACTCCCAGCCATAAATTTTCTTGGAAGTGATAAATTATTCCCTTGGACAATGATTATCAGTGATGTCTGGAAAGGCTTTGGATTTGGTACAGTTGTCTATCTGGCAGCATTGGCTGGCATTGATCCGGGGTTGTATGAATCTGCAATTCTGGACGGTGCTACCAGATTGCAGAAAATTAAAAGTATTACCATTCCATTGCTTAAACCGACGATCGTACTGATGCTGGTTTTATCTCTTGGAAATGTATTGAATGCCGGATTTGATCAGATCTATAACCTTTATTCCCCAAGCGTATATCAGACAGGAGATATTATTGATACTTATGTCTATCGTTTGGGTTTTCAACAGGCCCAGTATTCGATTGGTGCAGCAGTTGGTTTGTTTAAGTCTGTAATTTCCTGTGTACTGGTTCTTGCATCCTACGTTATGGCGGATAAGTTTGCTAAATATAAGGTATTTTAGGAGAGAGTGGCATGAAAACTATAACTAAAATAAAATATAGTACTTTTGATTTGAATAGCATGAAAAATATAAAGAAAATAAAATATAGTACTTTTGATGTAGTACTGGTGATTTTTCTGGGGCTTGTGTGTATAACTTGTATTCTTCCATTTGTAAATCTCCTGGCAATCTCTTTTAGCGGTAGTACTGCGGTTGCTGCTGGAAAGGTCGGGCTAATACCAAAAGATTTCACATTATCCTCTTACGAGTTTGTATTGTCAGGGGGGAAATTTCTTAGAGCAATGATGGTATCTATCGAGAGGGTTATCATTGGTACGGGCATTAATCTGCTTTTAATGGTGTTGACTGCATACCCATTGTCAAAGGGCACTAAAAAATTGGCTGGCAGAAAGTATTATATGTTATTTTTTGTTATTACCATGCTCATAGGCGGAGGTATGATTCCTACCTATCTGGTTGTATCAAATTTAGGTCTTAAGGATACTATCTGGGCACTAATACTGCCGGGAGCATTGCCGGTATATAGTATGATTATTCTGATGAATTTTATCCGGGAATTGCCAGCGGAGATGGAAGAGGCTGCGGAAATTGATGGAGCGACACCTTTGCAGATTTTGATTCGTGTTATTTTGCCGGTTCTTAAACCTGCTTTGGCAACTGTTGGGTTGTTTTGCATAGTAGGTCATTGGAACGACTGGTTCAGTGGTATGATTTATATGAGTAATCCCGATAACTATCCTCTTCAGACATATTTGCAGTCTCTTCTTCAGAATTTTGATCAATTGCTTTTATCAGATAACACCCATGATATTCAAAGCCTGCTTTCAAAGATGAATGCAAGAACAGGACGTGCTGCACAACTGTTCCTGGGTTCAATTCCTATAATACTGATTTATCCGTTCTTACAGAAAAATTTTACAAAAGGACTTGTACTTGGAAGTGTTAAAGGATAAACAAGGGGTGTAAACTATGAGTTTTGGTGGGATTTTTAATATAAACAGCAAATTTTCGCAGTTTATGAGTCGGCTATTTGATTTAGTTATCCTGAATTTAATTTTCATCATCATGTGCATTCCTGTTATTACTATAGGAATAAATTTTACAGCCATGTATTATGTGTCATTGAAAATGATTAACAATGAGGATACTTATATCATCAGAAGCTATCTGAAAGCTTTTAAAGAAAATTTCAAACAATCGACTTCTATCTGGTTGATTTTGATTGCTGTTGGGGGAATAATAACAGGAGATATATATTATACAAATAATTTTATAAAAGGTATCGGATCATACTCAAAATATCTGTTTTATTTTTTAGGAATAATTTCCTGTTTTGTAATGTTATATGTTTTTCCGATACAGAGTAAATTCAGCAATAAAATTAAAAATACCATGATAAATTCCCTATCGATGTCCATCAGACATTTGCCTTATACAATTTTAATAATGGCAATTTTCATAGTACCATTTGTGATATGCATGAATGCTTCGTTTTCATTTTTTTTCTCATATATATTTATTGGCTTTTCAGCAACTATATACATTAATTCAATAATTTTAAATAAGATTTTTAAAAATTATTTACAGGATGGGCAAGCGGAACACACAGACCCTGCTAACTAAAAATTCATAGAGTATGAATGAAATTAAAGCTAAAACAGCAAAACCGATAAACTGGTTTTGCTGTTTTCCTTTTGATTAGACAACAATCTGCTTAGACGGTGGAAAAAAGGGCTTAAGATCCGAATAAAAAAGAACTCCTATATAGAATGAAAGTGACTGACAATCGCAAAACAAAAATCATAGGTGGTGCCGTACTGGGTAATGATACACACAAAAAGGAGGTGTCAATATCATATTGTGTGCTCTTGGTGGCAAAGAAAATATTTCTGCTGCAGCACATTGTGCAACGCGTTTGCGTTTAGTTTTACATAATGAAGATTCATGCTGTTGGTAAATCACTTGCTGAATAGAGCTAAGCAGGAAATGTTTATAGAGCTATGCTTGTCCTTCACGTTGTTAATTCGAAAAAACTTGATACTATTCCTTCTAGAAGGGAGATAAATCATGAAAATAGAAATGGATCATCCTTTCAATTATCGCTGTCTTTCTGATCGCTGTAATAGGATGTATAGTCAAGCTTCTTAGAACGGAAGATAGACCTAAAGTAGCCGTTATTTTACAAGACCTAGACTCACGGTATTGGGATATTGTGAGGGAGGAGTGGAAAAGGGGTTTCGAGAATTCGATATAGATGGTAAAGTTATCGCGCCTCCTTACGGCTCAACTATTTAAATACGTCTGTTCTATGCTAGGATTCAGAACGTTTCGAACAGCCAAATAGATCATCTGTGGAGTGGAGGTGATGCACATGTTGAAAAAAAGACATATTCAACAAGGGGTGAAGTCTGTCCAAAGTGAGTTGAAGTTATATATAAATCAAGTGCATAAAGAAAAAATTGGCAGGTATGAGTCTGGTTCAATACGGTACCCATACCTGCCAATTAGCTGCTTAATAGAGAACTCTAACTTTTCGGGGTTACTTCAAAGAGGCATCTTTTTTATATATTCATAATTATTCATTTTGCTTTTCATATTTAAATTAATCAATTTATCTAGTTGTTGACTGCATTGGATGGTTCTAAAGTTGTTTAATCCATACATTCTACTTAAATGAAGTAGTTGGCTTCTCTTTTCCTCGATTAAAATTATGAGGTTTGACATGTGTAATGATTTTTTGTTATACGAACGAAATTGTTTTACGATCTTCAAATTTTGGAATCCAGTCACCGTGTGCTTCAATTAAATCATCACACATCGCAATGATGTCGTCCATTGATAATTCAGCGGCAGTATGAGGGTCAAGCATTGCTGCCTGATAGATGTGTTCTCTCTTTTTCGTTACCGCTGCTTCAATTGTTAAAAGCTGTGTATTAATATTTGTACGGTTAAGAGCCGCTAATTGTTCTGGAAGATCACCCACATAGCAAGGGTTGATTCCACTGCGGTCAGCAACGCATGATACTTCAACAACAGCTTTTTCTGGTAAATTGCTAATTAAGCGCCCCGTATTTAAAATGTTGCCGCCAAATTTAAATGGAACATTCGTCTCAATCGCTTCAATAATCCGGGAACCATATTCGTGAGTACGGGTATGGGTAAGCTGCGTATTGTTGACCATCTCGTCACGCATTTTGTCCCAGCGTTCAATCTGCTCTACACAACGACGTGGATACTCATCAAGAGGGATATTGAATTTTTCGATTAATTCCGGATAATTGCGTTTAATAAAGTACGGATGGTACTCGGCATTATGCTCAGATGATTCCGTTACGTAGTATCCGAATTTATCCATTAATTCGAAGCGGACCATATCATCATGTTTTATTTGTTGTTTTTCTCTCGCACGGCGTTTAATTTCTGGGTATAAATCTTTGCCGTCGCGTTTGATCTCAAGGAGCCAGGCCATATGGTTGATACCAGCGATTTTTTCTTCCACTCCTTCATGATCCATTCCTAAGGCTTTAAACAGGTGCTCGCTGCAAACTTGTACACTGTGGCATAATCCAACTGTCTTAACGTTTGTATAGCGCAGCATGGCTCCTGTTAAAGTTGCCATCGGATTTGTGTAGTTTAAAAACAGGGCATCCGGACAAACCTCTTCGATATCTTTGGCAAAATCCCACATCACGGGAATGGTGCGAAGCGAACGGAAAATTCCGCCAATCCCGCTTGTGTCAGCAATTGTTTGACGAAGGCCATATTTTTTAGGAATTTCAAAATCGATAACGGTGCTTGGTTTGTAGCCGCCAACTTGAATGGCATTAATAATGTATTTTGCTCCTCGCAATGCTTCTTTCCGGTCCGAATACGCTTTTACTACAATGTTTGCATGTAAGCTTTGTTTTAAATTGTTTAACATATTTTCTGAGTCTTTTAAGCGCTGCTTGTCTATATCAAATAATGCGAACTCGAACCCGGCTAATGCGGGAACAAACATGCAGTCACCAAGAACATTTTTTGCAAAAACGGTACTTCCTGCTCCAATAAACGTGATTTTTGACATAAATTTACCTCCTGTAAAGTAAAACAGGGACTGCCTATCGGCTTTTTTTTGAAAGGATAAAAAATTGCCTGAAAAACAGATGATGTCCCGTATTAAACTTTTTGTTTTTTTGTTGTCTTAATAATAGTAAAACGTTTATATAATAACCTCAATGGTAAGTTAGTGTGGTTGGAGGGTAAAATATTGCTTTAAATTATAGTAGGCAAATGTAGGATTATGGAACATACTTTTTTTCGTTTTCAAATTGTGCTTTTTAACGATGTGGCCGACATTTTCGTGCTGCCGGCCATGAAGAAAAAGTATATATTAGCATCGGTTAAAGTGGAAAGACGTAGCACGTGTGTTGATTCAATACTTCAGGAACGAAAGTTATCCAGTCAAGGCAGGGAAGTTATCCTTTAATTTTCTTGGGTGAGACTAGAGTAATTATTAGCTAGAGAGATCTCTCTTAAAATATTAAAAGGACTTCAGTAACAAAGAAATAAGAAATAGTGTAAGCGACCTTGTGATTCCTAAGAGGAAGATCGAGGTTGCTTTCTGTTTTCTTACTTCACTCACTTTTCAAATAAGACCCGATGTACTTCATAATAATTGTTTTTTCTACGGAATTCCATTGGTGAGGAACCAATTACCTTTTTAAAAACTTTCCCAAAATAATTTGAGCTTGAAAATCCAGTTTGTCTTGCAATATCTTCTATATTTGGATCAACTGATGAAATTAATAACTTAGCTGCATGTTCGATTCTTACTTTGGTCAAATATTGGTTAGGAGTCATTCCAATTTTTTTTTCAAATTCTCGAATAAGATAAAATTTTGAAATTCCTATAGCAGTCGCTATATCGTCCAACCCGATAAGTTCTTGATAATTTAATTCAATGAACTGTTTACATAGTTCAATTTTTGATGGCAGTGGCTCAATTTTTTTCTCTCGGTAAACATGACTGATTAATTCCATAACTAGTTGATATGCATATTTTGAGGATTGATATACATCATGTATTTGGTCTTTTATCGCTATCTCATAGGTATTCCACGCTAATTGAATAAAAGACGAATCCGGCACTATGGAAACAATAGGTCCTTTTAGGGAATACAGTTGACGCCAGAAAGGTAATGCTTCTTTTGAAAATTCAATATAAAGTACCTCCCACTCAGAAGAATCAGCAGGCAGACGGTAACAATGGTCACCTGGTATTTCAACAATAAACGCATCCCCTTGTTTCAGACGGTAGACGGTACCATTAATTTCGATTTCTCCTTGTCCACTTAAAGTGTACTGAAACAAACAATGGTCATCCTCACGTTCTCTTCCATCCCATTTATAATTAACAGACGTAATCGTTTCCCATCCGATACCCTTTAACATTAACAGAGACATAGGCATTACAAATTGAAATCCAACGGAAGTTTGTGGTAGATCAAACAGCAAGATTTTACCCTCCATCTATTTTTATTTCTAATGTCCGATAAAACAATTCATTTTATCTTTAATTATACAAGCAATAAATTTTAATTAAAAGATTTTTAGGAGTACAATAATTTATTTGTTTCTCCTTTAACAACAGTAAAGATCAGTACAAAAGGGATGGGGCAAACTGCCATTTAAATATTATTAGATTGAATAAGTGGCGGGAAACTTTCATTGAAAGTAATTGTTCCTACTGAATGGGTAATTAAAGAATATTGCGGAACTAGCAGGTAGAGAGAAGATATAACTTTAAAGGGCAGGATGCTTTGGTTTATGTAATTTAAATAGTCTGAAGGTTTAGCATCTCGTAACTATTGAAGAATAAAGGTTTTTTGAGGTATCCTCGTCCTTATGCCCTAAACATCCCTTAATCTGTGTTAGACTTATTCCGGCTTCAGCTAATAAAAGCGTTTGATAACACAGAAAATTTTTTTAATAGATTATATTTATTGACTATTGTAAATTTTTTGAATTTTAAAATTTAATTTAGTTATGATAGGTTATTACTATAGCGAAGGGGGACATGTTAAAAATGGCACTAATAAAATTTTCTGGTGTATCCAAACAATTTGAACGTAATGATGAAACAATTTGGGCTACACGCGATATTCATTTAGAGGTTGAAAAAGGGGAGTTTCTAACAGTAATTGGTCCAAGCGGCTGCGGAAAATCAACTGTGCTAAATATGTGTGCCGGAATAATGAAGGCCGATGAGGGATCCATCCTGTATGATGGAAAGCCGGTCAAAAAGGTAAATACTAAAGTTGGCTATATGACCCAAAAGGATAACCTGCTGCCATGGCGAACAGTAATGAAAAATGTGGAACTTGGGTTAGAAATCCATGGGATCAGTCGAAGTGAACGAGAAAAAAGATGTAGGCGCTATATTGAAATGGTAGGATTGGATGGATTTGAAAAACAATATCCTCAAGAACTTTCCGGTGGAATGCGAAAACGGGTAAGTTTGGCTCAATTGTTGGCCTATAATCCGGAAACATTACTGCTTGATGAACCGTTTGGTGCCCTAGATGCTCAATTACGGTTAATCATGCAAGATAAATTATTAGAAATATGGAAAGAAACGAAGAAAACCATTATTTTTGTTACCCATGATCTCGACGAAGCAGTTTCTTTAGGCGATAGAGTAGCAGTATTCAGCAAGCGTCCCGGAACCATTAAAATGATCGAAAAAATCAATATTCCAAGACCAAGAGATGTATATAATATTCGTCTTTCACCGGAATTTTCGAAAGCGCATACAACGCTTTGGAGTGCACTAAAAGATGAATTTGAATTGGAGGTTAGCAAATGAGTTTAGAGGTAATTACAATCGAACAGCCAAAGAAAAAGGCCATTTCTAAAAGGAAAATGAGGAAACAGAAGGAATTTATTAAACTTTCTATTATTAGACTATGTATCATCATTTTTACTCTTTCCATTTGGCATTTCTTATCTGGAAGAGTGATAGATAAGTTTTGGGTCAGCTCTCCTACTGATGTTTTGCAAGCGATTTACAAGTGGACGGTTAGTGGCGAATTGTTTTACCATCTATCCATCACAGTGCAAGAAACGATACTAGGGTTCGTATTCGGTGCATTGGGAGGGGGGATTGTAGGATTTTTGCTCGGCCGCTGGACATATGGCGCGAAAATTTTCGAACCTTTCATTATGTCTTTATACAGCTTGCCTAAGATTGCGTTAGCACCGTTATTTATTCTTTGGTTTGGAATTGGAATCGATATGAAAATTATCTTGGCTGCGGTTACAGTGTTTTTCTTAGTATTTATCAATACCTATGCGGGTGTTAGAAATGTGGATAAAGATATGCTGGAAAACATTCGGATTATGGGAGCTTCTGAAAGACAAATTACCTTTAAAGTGGTTCTCCCTTCTGCACTGACTTGGATCATGGTTGGACTAAGAACATCTATTCCCTATGCTTTAATTGGAGCTGTTGTTGGTGAAATTACGGCCTCGAACAGAGGGGTTGGTTACTTAATTCAATATTCAGCTGGGCAATATGACACGGGTGGCACCTTTGCGGCCTTAATTGTTCTAATGTTATTTTCAATTGCATTAAATTTCGTCGTTACCGGGTTAATTGAAAAGCGCTTCTTGCGTTGGAAGACTGATCATTCAAACTAAACAAAAGGAAATGGGGAGAATCTATGCGTAGGGTAAAAACATTTGCGGCGGGGTTATTAACAAGTATGTTATTATTATCGGCCTGTAGTGCTGAAAAATCTTCAAACGAAGCAGGAAAAAAGGGGAAAACAGAAAAAATAACCATTGCTCAATCCTCTTCCAGCTTATTATTTACACCGATTTATGTTGCCCAAGAGAAAGGCTTTTTTAAGGAGGAAGGTTTGGACGTTGAAGTGACAATTGCCGGAGGATCTACCAATGTTCTTTCCGCAGTAGTTGGGGGTGGAGCAGAGGTTGGGGCCACTGGCTTGTCCGTGGTAATGGATGTGAATAGTAAAGGTCAGGACGTTCAAGCATTTGCCTCTTTAATTAATCAATATGCATCAAATGTGGTGATTAGGAAAGATGTGGCTCAGAAGCTAGGTGTCACCGAAGATTCATCTATTGATCAGAAAATTATGGCTTTGAAGGGTTTAAGCATTGGAATTACACAGCCAGGCGGCGGCAGTGATCGTTTAGTTCGCCACTTATTAAAAGGTCAAAATCTGAATCCAGATAAGGATGCAACGATTGTCCCTCTAGGGAAAGCGGAAGCCGTTCTCCCAGCGTTTAAGAATAATCAAATTCAGGCATTTGTATTCTCTTCGCCTACAACTGAACAAGCCATTACTAGTTATGATGGTATGTTATTGATAAACCTGTCGAAGGGCGAAATGAAAGAATTAGATGGGTTTACACATAGTACATTACTAACAAAGAAAGATTTTATTAAAAAGAATCCAGAAACGATCCAAAAAATGACGAATGCGATTGCGAAAGCAGAAAAGTTTATAAGTGAGAATAAAGAAGAGGCGAAAGAAGCAGTCAGAAAATCATTTGATAAGCTTGATAAGGCAACCTTCGATGCCGCATTTGAAAACAACTTCGATGCGTTTGCACGGACACCGGTTATAACCAAAAGTGGATTTGAGATGAATGTTAAGTTTGAAGGAGTAAATGCGCCTTTTGATCAGGTTGTAAACAATAAGTTTGCCGAAAAGAGTATTCAATAAAATAGAGTGATTGAGTAGAAAAAGTCTTGTGGATGTTGCAAGACTTTTCCTTTTAATAGGAGGAT
The DNA here is from genome assembly GCF_021560175.1 of Neobacillus drentensis. Classification (GTDB taxonomy): domain Bacteria; phylum Bacillota; class Bacilli; order Bacillales; family Cytobacillaceae; genus Neobacillus; species Neobacillus drentensis_A. The sequence continues at coordinate 2,024,101 of NZ_CP091110.1, forward strand.
TGAAAATTTCCTGAAACAGGAAGAAGGTTTGTATAGGTGAATCGGAAAAGACTTTATATTTTATTACTCTGTATCCTCTCGGGGTATTTTGTTTCTTTAACAGGCATTTCTGTTGGTTGGATGATTGGGGCATTCCTGATGGGTGGAATCCTTTCTCTGTGGATACCGTCTTGGATTAACCCTGCCGAAGGGGTACCAGGAGTTCCGAAATACTGGATGTTTATCGGTCAATGGATATTGGGGGTGGAATTGGGACAAAAAATGAATACGGGCGTTTTCCACCTATTTATTGAAAATTGGCTTTATGTCATCACCATACTTCTCGTGTCCATTCTATTTTCCCTTCTTACCGGCTATTTTTTATGGCGATTTAGTCAAACGGATCTCTTAACAAGTTTTATTGGAACGGCACCTGGTGGGATTTCAGTCATGCCTATTTTTGCCGAAGAAATAGGGGCGAATCCCGCTTTAGTTAGTATCATTCAAATCATCCGAGTTCTATTAGTGATTGGTACGGTGCCGCTTTTGGCCATTTATTGGACGAACAGCAGTGAAAAGTTGCATACCAGTGTACTTGCCAGTGATGCTCCAGTGGAGGTCCATCACCTTTTTTGGATGGGGTTAGTAGTGATTCTTTCTGTTGGTGGTTCATTCCTAGCAAAATATTTAAAATTCCCTACTCCATGGCTGCTAGGCAGTATGATCGTGGTAGCCATATGGCAGGTAATAGGTGGTCTGTATAAGGAAAGTTTTTCAGTCATTTATTGGCCGCACGGGCTGCTCATCATATCACAGCTATTAATTGGGCTTAGCATTGGCTCTCGATTAACGAGTCGGATGTTTGTTGGAATCAAACGGACATTGCTGGTCGGTTCACTAGGATCGGTAGGGTTAATTATAGTGATAGCGCTTTGTGCAACCGTGATGTCAAAAGTAACCGATATTAGTTGGATTACAGCTATTTTAGCCTTCGCGCCAGGTGGAATTGCAGAAATGGCAGCTACAGCTGTTGCCCTAGATGCAGATTCTACTTTCGTGGTGGTCGTGCAGGTGCTTCGAATCGGCATTGTCATTACGGTATTACCAGCAGTATTTAAATTTCTAGAGCGGCGAATAACAAAGAAAGAAATTAGTATGACAAAATAGTTGAAAATAAGAAGAGCAAACGTCAGGTTTGCCCTTCTTATTTTTTTATTCATTTGGGTATTCTTTTAAAAAGTCGACAAATGCTTTAACTGGCGATAGGGAAAGCGATCTTTCACGGTAAAGCAGCCAGGATTTTCTTGTTATTAGTTTGTTATTTTTTTTAGAGATTTTTATTTTATGAACATCCTCATCTTTTAATAAGCACATAGAAGGCAGAATTGCGTAACCCAGACCCATCAGAACCATTTGTTTACATGTATCAATACGGTCTACTTCCATGTTAATAGTAGGAGGGTTCTCAAAGGTTTCCTGCCACCAATTATCGATTGTTGTCTTTAAGGATTGGTCAGTTTCGTAATTAACCCTAGGAAGTTTAGGTAAGTCCTTAATATTTTTGATTGGATCTTTGGAGACGATGACAATAGGTTCCTCACGAAACAAATATTTTCCTTCTGGCCAGACATAAGTTCCTCTTACAAAAGCGAGATGAACGTCTTCTTTATGAAGCATATGGTTAACCTCAGTGCTCCAGCCAGTTTTTAAATGAATTTCAACATTCGGATAGAGGGATGCGAATTCTTTTAAAATGAAGGGGAGTTGAAACCTTGCGATAGTACTTGAAACTCCTATTCTTAGTACTCCTTTGATTTCCTGGCCCATGTTTTGGACGTATTCTTTTGTATTTCGAAGCTGTAAGATCATATTCATGGCATATCGGGCGATATATTCACCTTCAGAGGTGAATTCTACTCCTCTTTTTCCTCGAGCAACAATCATCGTTCCAAATTCTCTTTCCAATTGCTGAAGGCGATAGGTCAAAGCCGGTTGGGAAATGTAAAGTTTTTCAGCAGCTTTAGTAATATTACGCTCTTCATAGATCGTCTGAAGAATGGTCCAATCCTTTTCATTCATCGTTCAGGAATCCCCCTATCCATAAGCAATATTTATCTAATAATAGCAAATAAACAAATTATTTTTATGATTCATATTATACTATTAATAAAAAAAATGAAATATAAAAATACCATTTTTGTGCAAAAAATAGAAAAGAGTACCCTATAACAGAACTACCTTCCATTAGGCGGGCTATTTTTTAATCAAACTATTTCCGGTTTCTATTGTTGTGATTAAATGTATAAGTTATTTGTTTGGATATTTATCACTTGTATATATCATTTTTTTGTTATTTTTCTATTATTAGGCTGTAATTTAATCATATGAAACATCACTTTTCTAAGATAAAGAAATTTTATGGTAGTTTATAAACAATCAATATTATTTTTATTCAATAAATTATGATAACTTTTAAATATCACCTTTAATAAGCTTATTAAGTTGAGAAAAAGTAACAAAGAGAAGACGGGGATATGAAAAAATGGGGGGGAATTGTCATGAGTAGAGCAACGGGCCTTAACATTGCAAATCGTATGGATCGTTTACCTATTTCTTCGGTCCACAAGAAGGTTATTTTTATTTTAGCAATTGCTTATTTTTTTGAATTTGCAGATTTGAATACGTTTTCATACGCTGCACCTGTATTAATGAAACAGTGGGATCTTCCAATGAATGTTATTGCAACCATTAACTCCAGTGCCTTCTTCGGAATGTTTTTGGGGGCTACCTTAGGTGGATGGCTTGGCGATAAAGTAGGAAGAAAGAAAGCTATTATTACAGGATTAATAATTTTATCTGTATTTTCAGCGTTGAATGCGCTCGCTTGGGATGTATGGTCACTTGCAATTTCCAGATTTGTAACAGGGATGGCTGCTTCAGCTTTGTTGGTGAATGCTAATACTTACATCATTGAATTCTTCCCTAAAGCCGTTCGTGGTAAGTATCAAGCATTAGCGGTAGGTATTGGTATTACGGGTATCCCAATTACGGGTTATGTTGCTAGTCGGCTAATTCCTATGGGGGATTTTGGCTGGAGATTTGTATTTGTATGGGGAGCGTTGGGAATCTTTGCTTTATTCGGTATCGTAAAATTGTTTGAACTACCTCGTTGGTATGAAATGAAGGGACAAGTAAGTAAAGCGAAAGCAACCATTGAACAAATTGAAAAAATCGTTGCCAGTGAAAAAGGTCCTTTAGCTAAGCCGGACCCTGAAGTTTTAGTTGCTCCAATAACTAAAGGTAAAATGTCTGATGTCTTCAAGGGAATATATCTAAAACGTACAATCATTCTAATTTCAGTTTGGATCCTTCAAACAATCGCTTTCTATGGATTTGGATCATGGGTTCCAACACTATTGGTAAATCAAGGAATTGATATCTCGCATACCTTACTTTATAGCACATTAATTACGTTAGGTGCTCCATTAGGTGCATTTACGGGTGCAATGATTTCGGACCGCTTTGAGAGAAAAATAAATATTATTGCTGCTTCCTTCTTCATTGCAATTGCTGTGTTCTTATTCGGAGCCACATTAAATCCTGTTATGATCGTTATCTTTGGTTTCCTTATTAATTATATCGAAAGAACCTTCTCATCAAATCTATATACTTATACATCAGAACTTTACGGAACAGAAGTGCGATCTTTTGGACAAGGATTGACATATGGTATCGGCCGTGCTTCCAATATTATCGGACCATTTATTATTAGTTTTGTCTACACAGGATTTGGATATTTAAACGTATTTATTCTAATCTCACTTGTTTGGGTATTAACAGCTGTAGCTATATTCTTTGGTCCGCGTACTTCTAAGAGAAGTCTTGAAGAAATAAACGGCACACAATCGAATAAAAAATTCCCAGCATCGTCCAATCTTTAGACTGAAAAAATGGCACCATGCGGGGTGTCATTTCCATTCACCAGGTATAAATATTTGTTTTCTGAGTTCTCGAAAAACGGGAGGGTAAAACAACATGTTTGATTATGGCCAATTACATAAAATTCCAACTGTCATTATGAGAGGAGGAACCAGCAAAGGACTTATCTTAAGAAGATCAGACCTTCCTTCAGATCCTGCTTTAAGGGATGGAGTCATCTTAAGGATTTATGGCAGTCCTGACAACAGCCAAATTGATGGTTTAGGAGGGGGAACCTCAACCACCAGCAAATTAGCAATCGTTGGTCCTTCCACCCATCCTGATGCACACATTGATTACACTTTTGGCCAAGTCAGCCTGGATCGGCAAGTGGTTGATTATAATGTTACTTGCGGAAATTTTGTTACTGCAGTTGGATTGTATGCTGTGGAAGAAGGATATGTCCCATTAACTGAACCAGTCACTTCTGTGAACATATATAACACAAACACAGACAAGATGATCGTTGCGGAAATACCGGTGATAAATGGGCAAATTCAATATGAGGGTGAATTTTCGATTGCTGGTGTTCCAGGAACAGCAGCTCGAATCATGCTTAACTTTTTAAATGCAGGTGGAACATTTACAGGAAAAACACTTCCAACCAATAACCCTACAGATCACATCAAAATGGAAGATGGAAGGAAATATGAAGTGAGCATTGTTGATTGTGTCAATACGCTCGTATTTGTACGCGCAGAAGATGTTGGTCAAACTGGAACAGAGCTTCCCAACGAAGTAAACGCAAATACTGATTTATTAGATACACTAGAAAAAATTCGTGTCAAAGCCGGAATCAAGATTGGTCTTATCAAAGTAGGGGAACAGGTTTCTCCTTCCACTCATGCATTGCCAAAAATTGTGATGGTCTCAAATCCAAAAGACTATCAAACGATTGATCAACAACTTGTCAAAAATGAAGATGTTGATGTTCTTTCTCGTTATATTACGATGGGATCCCTTCATCGTGCACATGCAGTAAGCGGAGCAATGGGTCTTGCAGCCGCAGTAAAGATTACGGGAACGATTCCGAATCAAATTGTTTCCGATGGGCTTAATGGAATCCGGGTTGGACATCCTTCGGGGATCTTATTTGCAGCTGCAGATGTAGAAGAAATTGGAGATGAATGGGCGGTAAATCATGCTGGAAATGGCCGAACAGCAAGAAGGTTAATGGAAGGTTATGCATATGTACCTGCCTCTATTTTTACAGGTATGAATCAGGCGGCAATGTTTTAATCACTATTTTATATGGGATTTAAGGTGATCTTACGGAGAGAAGCTAAACTAGTTTTAGCTTCTTTTCATTTTTATACTAGTTTTAACCTTTTTTATATCACTAATAATCTATCATAAATTAATTTTATGAACTCGTATAAATTATTAATATTTTTTTTATTCCTAATATTATATTAAAGTTATATTAAAGACGATACACCATGAAAGGGGATTTAATAATGGAGACGGATGTTTTAGTAGTCGGTGGCGGGAATGCTGCCCTCGCTGCTGCACTATCAGCTCGTGATCGAGGTGTAAAGGTGCTGATAATTGAAAGGGCTCCTAAATTTTATCGTGGCGGTAACAGCAGACTCACCCGGGACTATAGGGTGATGAATACACGTGAGAATAAGTATATGACTGGCCAGTATCATGAGGAAGAATTCATGGAAGATTTAAGGCGTGTTGCCGGGGGTGAAATAAATGAGCCTATTGCAAGATTAGTTGTGAAAAAATCCGAGGAACTTCCGGACTGGCTTAACAAACAGGGGATTCAATGGCAGCCGGCCCTATCTGGGACCCTTCATTTAGGAAGAACGAATATCTTCCAGCTTGGCGGCGGTAAGGCTGTAATCAATTCCTACTATCAAACTGCCAAAGCAAAAGGGGTAGAAGTCTGGTACGATTCAATGCTTGAAGATATAGATATGAGCGGCACTAAGTTTAAGGCTGCTAAAGTTCGCAGGAATAACCGAATCGAGACTATTAAAGCAAAAACGATTGTATTTGCTTCAGGCGGTTTTGAAGCCAATATAGAGTGGCATAAACGGTACTGGGGAGATGCAGCTGAGAATTTTATCATTCGTGGTACTCCATATAATCAGGGGAATGTTCTTAAAATGCTTCTTAATAAAGGTGCAGAAAAGATAGGAGAACCCGATGCGTTTCACGCTGTTGCGGTTGACGGCAGGGCTCCAAAGTTTGACGGGGGAATTGTTACCCGGCTTGACAGTGTTCCATTTGGGATTGTGGTCAATAAGAATGGTGAGCGCTTCTATGATGAAGGAGAAGATTTCTGGCCGAAACGATATGCTATTTGGGGAGGACTGATTGCCCGGCAGCCAGATCAAGTTGCTTACTCGATTATTGACAGTAAGGCACTTGGAAGATTCATGCCTTCGGTATTCGAACCAGTAACCGCGGGAACAATCGAAGAATTGGCCGAAAAACTGGGCCTTAACCCGAAAGCAGTTGCTAAAACGGTTAAAGATTTTAACAAGGCCGTTCGTCCGGGAACTTTTCATCCAGGTGAATTAGACGATTGTAAAACAGAAGGATTAGCTCCGGTGAAAAGCCATTGGGCGGTACCTATCGATAAGCCTCCGTTTTATGCTTATCCACTGAAGACTGGTATTACATTCACATACCTTTCAGTAGCAGTAAACGAGCAGGCAAGAATCAAGTGGAATAATGGAAGTCTCTGTGAAAATATGTTTGCAGCAGGAGAAATGGCAGCAGGTAATGTACTTCGTCGAGGGTATCTGGCTGGTTTTGGACTCACGATGGGTGCAGTATTAGGAAGAATTGCAGGGGAGGAAGCAGCAAATGCAGTCAAAAGAGCTACTAGATGATGGAAAACGTCAAATGAGATTATGTAATTCTTGTCGCTACTGTGAAGGGTACTGTGCCGTATGGCAATCGATTGAGTGGCGCCGGGATTTTACGGATAATGATATGACTTACTTAGCAAATTTGTGCCATGATTGCCGGGACTGCTACCATGCATGTCCATTTACAACACCACATGAATTTGGCATAAATCCTCCAAAACTGTTTGCACAATTGCGTGAAGAAACCTATCGAAAGTACGCAAGCCCTAGAGTATTTGCAAAGGCACTCGGCGAAAAACAAAGTGGTTTTTGGATTACATTTTTCTTTGGAATCATTTTAATGTTAGCTTTAATCTTGGGAACTAACGGAATTTCTGGACTTTTAAATGCGCATGTAGGAACAGGAGCATTTTATAAGTCTATGTCAGAAGCTGTCATGATTATTGTTTTCTTGGCTTTAGGAATTTGGATGGTTGGCGGCTGGTTGATCGGAATGAGCAGATTCTGGAAGGACATTAAGTCGACTAAGTCTGAAAAAATCATTGGTAAAGATATTGTGACTGGTACAAAATACGCGCTAAGCCTTCGTTATTTAGGAGGAGAAGGTGCAGGCTGTAATTATCCAACAGAAGAGCCTTCTACGATTCGCCGTAAGTTTCACCATTTAGTATCTTATGGTTTTATGCTTGACCTTGCTTCAACAGCATTAGGGGCTTTTTACGCACATATCCTACACATTCCTGCACCATATTCTGTGTATCATCCAGTAGTAATACTGGGAATTTTAGGCGGTCTAGGACTTATTATTGGAACCATTGGACTGTTGATACTTAAGGGAAAAAGTGACCCCGAAGTCGGCGATGAAAAAGCAGCTAAGTCAGGTACTTCATTTATCGTTGTATTACTAGTTGTTGCAGTAACAGGGATGATCTTGTTGCTGGCTCGTGAAACGGCAGCAATGGGAATTTTGTTGGCAATTCATTTAGGAAGTGTTGCAGCGCTATTCTTCACAGCTCCATATACTAAATTTGCGCACTTCGTCTATCGTTATTTAGCACTTATCCGTTATGCACAAGAAGAGCGCATTGCACATCAGCCCTGGTGAAAGTTGGAAAACATCCTGTTAAGACAGGTAAAGCAGTTGTAGGCAAAAATTGATTACAGTATGAGATTAGCTAAGTCTTTCAAAAAAATGCAGGAAGTAGTAATTCCATATGTGAAATAGAATTTATAAATAAAAGGGCTTATGGTGAATTAACCGAAAGCCCTTTTATTATGATCTAATTTTTAACTGATTGCCAAATATTAAGTAATACATCATAAAACCTTTCTATTGTTAAATAAAATTATAATAAGATTCTTTTAAAGAAAAATAAACGAGCTTTACAGAGAGAGTCATGCTAAAAAGTAGGCCTTAGGTTTCTTTCAGACCTTAGCAAAATGATGATATTAAGGTAACAAAAAATATTCCAGCGCCTCGACCCATTGAGGAGCTTAGGAATCTCTTTTTAATAGAACTAAAAACACAAAAAAAGCAGCCGGCTTCGCTGCTTTTTATTCATGTATTGCTTTTGTTTGTCCGTTTTTAAATTGTTTAGGAGTGACCCCAGTAAACTTCTTAAATATCTTAATAAAATAACTTTGATCATTGAAATTAAGTAAAGAGCAAATTTCCGGGAGTGTATGGGTTGAATCTTTTAGTAGTTTTTTCGCTTCTTCCACTTTCTCTCTTTGAATATAGTCGTTAAGAGGCATCCCTAACTCCTTTTTGAATAATCGGGACAAATAAGCTGGATTGAGATAAACTATTTCCGCGAGGTCAGCAATAGTAATTTTTTCGTAAATATGATTAAAGATATAATCTTGGCAGACCCATACTGGCTTGGAGTATTGAAGCTGTTTCCTCTTCTGGACCCGGTCGCAAAACTCGATAAATGCCTTTCCCATTAAACCATTTATATCACTAACTGCAGATAATTCTTCTACTTTTTGAATGTATAGATCACTCATGGTATAGGCTAATTCTGGCTGAAGTCCCCCGTCTATCGCTGCCCTTGTATAGAGGGCAATTCCACAGATAGCCAAATTTTTTTCATTCCTTAATTGACTTTTCTTTGATAAGACACCCATTCCTTCGGGAGGGTTTAAGGCAACATATTGTGTTAATATTTCTTTCCGTCCTTCTTTTATTGCCTGAAGGAAAAGATTTTCAAATGAAGGATCATGATGAAACGAGATATTTTGACGATTCACAGTCATATGGGATTCGACGCTCCTTGAATCCTCATTAGTATTTTCAATTATTGCATTCTGATGGAGGACCTCTCCGATATCCAGTTTCTTTCGGAAAATCAAGTAATAAAGCAACAATCCTGTATGCATGAATTTTAATGAATTCATAATAGGCAGTTCTTGGTAGTATGAAATTAACTCATTTTTATAAATATATGAAATCTTATAGTCGTTCATTATACCGGAGATGACATCTTCTGACATCCGGTTGTAAAGACAAGGTCCTGCAATGATTGAGCCAGTTTCAATAGTGATTACTAAGTAATTTTCTAAATAATTGGTAGTCCTGATTACCGGAAAATCCGAAGTAACACCTGTATATAGGAGCTGTGAAAATAGCTCTTTTTTATTCGAATTAATTGGGTTTTCAATAAAAGGTGTTGGAAACTTTATTTTAATTTCACCATTAGTATCTAGAAAAGTAACAGGAATTTTACAGGATTCAAATACTATTCTGCTAATATACTCCAATTCGTCTAAATTCATCTCTGCACCCCAATTATTTTTTAAAGAAATACAAATTACACGATTTTTGTACAAATCGTAACATAAAAACGATTTCATAAGCAATACAATAATCTCAACTCGAGTGACCATGATGTAAAGGAGAGAAAAGCATTTTGCAAAGAAATATTAAACAACTAATTTCACAAATGACACTGGAAGAGAAAGCGAGCTTGTGTTCGGGGCTTAGTTTCTGGCGTACTAAAGGGATTGAAAGATTAGGTATTCCATCCATCGTTTTAACAGATGGTCCCCATGGTCTAAGGAAACAAAAAGAAGGTGCAGATCATTTAGGATTAAACGAAAGTGTTCCAGCTACCTGTTTTCCTTCAGCTGCCGGATTAGCTTGTTCATGGGATAGAAATTTAATAGAAAAGGTGGGTGTCGCATTAGGGGAAGAATGTCAAGCAGAGGATGTAGCGATTTTACTTGGGCCTGGTGCAAACATAAAGCGTTCCCCGTTATGTGGTAGAAACTTTGAATATTTTACAGAAGATCCCTATTTATCATCTGAACTTGCCGCCAGCCATATTAATGGCGTACAGAGTCAAGGAGTAGGGACTTCCTTAAAGCATTTCGCTGCCAATAACCAAGAACACCGAAGAATGTCGGTTGATTCGGTCGTTGATGAAAGAACATTACGGGAGATTTATCTTGCAAGCTTTGAAGGGGCTGTTAAAAAAGCGCAACCGTGGACCGTAATGAGTGCTTACAACATGGTAAATGGTACTTATGCATCAGAAAACGAATATTTGCTTACTACTATTTTAAAAGAAGAATGGGGACTTGAAGGGTTCGTTGTTTCTGACTGGGGAGCGGTAGATAATCGGGTTAACGGTTTGGCTGCCGGGCTTGAACTTGAAATGCCGCCGACAGGAGGATTGAGCGATCAGCAAATTGTAGAAGCCATAAAGAATGGTCAAGTTTCGGAGGAAAAGTTAGACCAAGCAGTAGAACGATTATTAAAGGTTATCTTTAAAGCAGTTGACAATAAAAATAAAAACGCTGTTTATGATATAGAAAACCATCACCTTCTTGCAAGGGAAGTTGCGAGCGAAAGCATGGTTCTCTTAAAAAATGAAGATTATATTCTTCCACTAAAAAAAGAAGGTACGATTGCCGTAATTGGAGCCTTCGCAAAATCTCCTAGATATCAAGGGGGTGGAAGTTCTCACATTAACCCTACTAAACTTGATAATATCTTTGAAGAGATTGAAAAATCAGCTGGTAGTGACTCAAAAGTGATTTACGCACAAGGTTACGATTTAAATAGTGATGATATTGACAACCAACTTGTGCAAGAAGCAAGGGAAGCGGCTAGTCAATCCTCCGTTACTGTTATATTTGTCGGACTACCAGATCGATACGAATCTGAAGGTTATGACAGAGAGCATTTACGAATTCCTGAAAATCAGTCAAGACTAATTGAAGCAGTTGCTGAAAGGCAAAAGAACCTAGTAGTTGTTCTTAGCAATGGTGCTCCAATTGAAATGCCTTGGATTGATAGAGTAAAAGGTTTGCTTGAAGGTTATTTAGGAGGTCAGGCATTAGGGGGAGCTATTGCTGATTTATTATTTGGTGATACAAATCCTTCTGGCAAATTAGCAGAAACCTTTCCCGTTCGTTTAAAAGATAATCCTTCCTTCCTGAATTTTCCTGGAGAGGGCGATAATGTTGAATATAAAGAAGGATTGTTCGTTGGATATCGCTATTATGATACTAAGGAAGTAAAACCATTATTCCCATTTGGTTATGGACTGAGCTATACCAATTTTGAATACTCCAACTTGTCGTTAAGTAAAAAGGAAATGAAAGATACAGAAACGCTTACCGTTTCAGTGAATGTAAAAAACATCGGCCAAGCAGCAGGTAAGGAAATTGTACAGTTGTATGTAAGAGATATAGATAGCAGTGTTATTAGACCGGAAAAAGAGTTAAAAGGTTTTGATAAAGTTTTCCTTCAACCAGGTGAGGAAAAGACAGTTACGTTTGAGTTAAATAAAAGGGCCTTTGCTTATTATAATGTCTCCTTAAAGGATTGGCATGTAGAGAGCGGCGAATATGAAATTTTAATTGGAAAATCATCACAAGAGATTGTTGCAAAAGGGATTATCAATGTTGTCTCGACTGTGCAAGTTAGAAAGGTCTTTACCCAAAACACACCAATGGGTGATATGATGGCAGACCCCATCGCGGGTCCAATTATTATGAATTTCCTTTCAAGCCTAGGTCAAAGTATGGGCGCACCACAGTCAGATAATGAACAATCAGATATGATTAATGCGATGATGAAATACATGCCATTGCGTGCATTCGTTTCATTTAGTAGTGGCGCTTTCAATTATGATATGTTAAATGAATTGCTACTTCACTTAAACCAGGCATCGCAAAATAAGGATCTAACTTCCAAAGTGAATTAAAAATATTACATTACCCCGCTTCATTTAATGCAGGCGGGTTTTTAAAGTAAAAAGCAAAGGGTGGTATCTTGAATCCGGATGATATTTTAAAGGAAAATCAGTTGAATAAGCCATTTAAGCATCAGAAAATGCTTCTTGCAGGTTTATTTATTGCGATGTTATTCGGGGCATTAGATGGTACGATTGTGGGAACAGCTATGCCGCGGATTGTCGGGGAATTAGGAGGTTTGGGATTAATGGCTTGGTTAACAACCTCTTATATGTTAACCTCAACAGTTATTGTCCCAATAGCTGGAAAATTATCAGACCTAGTAGGGAGAAAGATTGTTTATGTTTCAGGTTTATTAATATTTATGGTTGGTTCAGCTCTTTGTGGAATTGCTCAGGGGATGAACGAACTGATCATTTATCGTGCCTTCCAAGGGATAGGCGGCGGAATAATGATGCCGTTGGCCTTTATTATAGTTGGTGATATGTTTCAGGGTGCTCAAAGAGCAAAGTGGCAGGGAATCTTTGGTTCGCTTTATGGAGTGGCTAGTATTATTGGCCCTCAAGCAGGTGGCTGGATTGTAGATTCATGGAACTGGAGATGGGTATTTTATATTAATCTTCCTGTTGGTATAGTTGCGACCTTTTTAATAGCTCTTGGATTGCCTAAACATCGAAAAGCTGGCAAAGTGATCTTTGATATTCCAGGAATTATTACCATGGTCGTAGGAGTGGTGGGAATCCTCCTTGCCTTAACATTTGGAGGTAAAGATTATGCATGGAATTCATGGCAGATCATAGGGATTTTGTTTATCTCTACTATGGCTTTGATAGCCTTTGTTTGGATAGAGAATAAAGCCGTGGAACCTATCCTTCCTATAAGCCTATTTAAGAGTAAAATTTTTACCGTAACCAACCTGATTGGCTTTTTGGTAAGTATAGGAATGTTTGGTGCTATGATGTTTGTTCCTTTATTTATGCAAGGGATTGTTGGCGTAAGTGCATCCGCGTCAGGAACCATTATGATGCCGATGACGGTAACCATGATTATAGCCAGTATAATTAGCGGTTTGTTTATTCACAAAACTGGTGTACGAGTACAGATGACAGCTGGTCTTATCCTTATGGCAGCAGGGTTTATATTTCTTTCCGTGATGGGTATGAATACCACGAAATTAGCAGCCTCTTTATATAGTTTAATAATAGGAATTGGATTAGGACTTATTATGCCCAGTTTGACATTAGTATTGCAAGAAAGCTTTCCTGATTCCGAGCTTGGAGTTGTTACATCATCCAGCACTTTTTTTAGACAAATTGGCGGTACATTTGGGATGACAATATTAGGGGCTGTGATGAATCAAAGGTCAGGCCAATATTTAATTGATCACCTATATCCTGTTTTAGATCAATTACCAAAGGATGCAGAACCTTTAAAGTATCAAATCATCTCTGAAATAAATAACGATCCGCAAAGCCTCTTTTCAGCACTGCTTAGCCCAGAAGCTATAGGTAAATTACCGAATTTAATGACAGATAAAATGGTCCCTATCATGAAGGCATCACTTGTTGATTCTCTTCATTTGGTATTTATCTGTAGTGTGGGATTCATTTTATTAGGATTAATTTTAGTTCCATATATGGGGAAGATTCAAATCTCAACTCAAGTAAAATCTAAGAATAAAGTCCAGCAGGTTCATTAGATAACGAAATTATTTCTATTAAAGGTTCTTAAATAAAACGAGATATTAAAAATTAATCGTTACATCCTGGGGAAGAAAAAACAGTCACGTTTTGAGTTAGATTGCTTATTACAATGGTTCAATTCAAAGACTAGAAACAGGGACCTTCGAAATATGAATAGAATCATCAAGAGGAAAATGATATATAATTAAGTCTTGTAAATCGATAGGTTAAATTTCCTATCGATTTTTTTGTAAAGAGATTAAATATACAAAAAATAATCTTAATGTAGTTCATATCATACTATTTTTGTGCAAATTACAATATAAAACCGCTTACAAGTTCTATAAGATGAGTATTAATTAAACCACATGAGGGAATCACTGACCGGTCTATTTCCTTTATGAAGTATTAATTAGAAACTAGCAGGTAAAATCACTGGGAGGCGGTATTATGAAAGCTGAAAAAGAAGTTCTAAATCCGAAAATGCCATCTTTAAAAAAGAAAAAAGAACTTGGGCTTGATTCACAGGGGATTCAGAAAACAATGAAATTGCGTCATTATCTTGGAGACGGGGCAGGCCAGATCGCCTTAAATTCTCTTAATGGTTTGATTGGAATGTTAACCTATTTTTATACAGATAAGGTTGGTATAGCAGCCGCAACAGTAGGGACCATTATGTTGCTAACAAAAATCCTTGATGCCATAGCAGATCTTGTCATGGGCAAAGTTGTTGATGTAACAAAGTCTAAATATGGGAAGGCACGTCCTTGGATGTTATGGACTGCAATCCCTACTTTATTGGCTATTATTTTACTTTTTACCGTACCATCCCATGCATCAGTTGCTACCAAAAATATATATGCTTTTGCAACCGTTATCTTTGCAAATCTCTTGGTCACTGCTATTGCCATTCCATATGGAGGTTTAATGGCGATGCGGACTAAGAGTTCGGAAGAGCGTGGAAAAATTGGAATCACTCGTGCAATTTTTGGCTACATTATTGGGATGGTTATTGCTATTATATTAATTCCAATAACAAATCTGCTGGGTGGCGGACAAATTGCTTGGATAGAAGTTGCAGTAGTACTAGGGGTATTATCCAGTATTTCATTGTATCTTACATTCCTTTCTTCAAAAGAGGACAATAAAGAAGTTTCCTTAAATGAGAAGGAAGACAATGTTCCGTTTTTGGAAAGTATTGGATTATTATTTAAGAATAAGTATTGGGTGATGATGCTGTTTGTGCAGTTATTTGCTAATATGCTGATTACACTTACAGGCTCGACGGGAATATATTATACAAAATATATACTTGGTAATGAGAATCTCGTTGGTATTATGGGTGCGGTTGGACTAGTTCCTGTAGTACTGGGGTTTGTGGCAGTTGGTCCAATGATTAAAAAATTTGGTCTTGCAAAGACAACTAGGATTGGTTTAATTTTAGGGATTATTGCAACAGTGATTCGCTGTTTTATGCCTTACAATTTTGTTGCTGCATTAGTTCTAGGCGGTATTGCTACTTTTGCCACAATTCCTATGATGGCAGTAGGAGGAGTACTCGTTAATAATACGGTGGAATATGGTGAATGGAAGTTTGGGAAAAGATTGGTGGGTATGGCCAACAGTGCAAGCAGTTTTGGAGTGAAAGTTGGAACAGGCTTAGCAGCAGCTATGGTTGGATGGATTCTTGCATTTGGTAAATACGATGGCAGTCTAGCATCTCAACCTCACTCTGCTATTACTAGTATTTTAGTTTTAACAATTTATCTTCCATTGGCTTTGCTAGTCATTACTTATGTGCTTCTTCAAAAGTACGATCTAGATGAGAAATATCCGCAGATAATAAAAGAGTTAGAGGAAAGAAGAGCAAATAAGAATTAATATTGAAATTCGACAAAAGAGAACATTTGGAATGAATTTCTAAATGTTCTCTTTTTTATGGGAAATCATCTGTAAAGATATAGCCATTACATGATAATTTTATTTATAACTATAATCATTAATGAAGTGAAAGGTTTAATAATGAACGAGGTTACTGAGGAATGGTATTAATACAATAATACGTAGGAGGATTGAAATGAAAACAGAAACAATCAAATTTACTGAAAAGAATGTAACTTTAACCACATATCTATTTTCTAACCTTATTAGAATATTGACTTAATATTTTTCGAGGAATATTCATATATTACTATTTTTGTACAAATAATAATATAAAAACGTTTCCAAATTTAATAGAATAATTTCAAAAGTACGCTAAAAAGGGAGTGAAATCATGAGACTGGAAACAATATATGTAAATAGTAAAAAGGCAGTAACAATGAATGCCTATTTATTGGATACTTAAAAGCCATTCTTTTTAATTGATAGTAGATACGAAAATTTACACCAAATATAAAAAGATGGGGTTGTTAATATATGAACATAAAAGATTTCTGCATTGAATATCGGAAGAATCCAGTTGGATTGGATGTAAGGAAACCAAGATTCTCTTGGAAAATCGTCTCAGAAGAGAAAAATGTTTTACAAACAGCATACCGAATTACTGTAGAACAACAGGGGACAGTTATCTGGGATACCGGCAAAAGAGATAGCAGTGATTCTGTTTTAATTGAATATGAAGGGATCGAACTTAAAGCTTGCTCTTTTTACGAGGTTCAGATTGAAGTGTGGGATAACAAAGGAAATCAGGCTTTGGTACAAGGAAGTTTTGAAACAGGATTATTAAATGGAACAAACTTTAACGCTGACTTTATTACACATGATTTCCCATCTGAAGAAACGGCATGCCCTGTTTTTGTCAAGGAATTTAAGGTGAAAAAAGAGATTGAGAAAGTCCGGGTATATGCTACTGCATTAGGTGTATATGAAATTAAAATTAATGGAGAAAAAGTGGGAGACACTTTTTTTGCACCGGGTTGGACCAATTATAAAAAACGGCTACAATATCAGACCTATCAAGCAGATAACATGCTCCAAAAGCAAAATATGATTGAAATAACAGTTGGAAACGGCTGGTATAAAGGGATCTTTGGCTTTGCAATGACCCCAAATAATTATGGGGACAGGGTGGCTGCTCTAGCTGAGATTCATATTACTTTTTCCGATGGCACAAAAGAAATCATTAAAACCGATGAAAGCTGGACGGTGACAACCGGAAAGATCCGCAGCAGTGAAATCTATATGGGGGAAACTATCGATTCTCGCTTTAAAGGGGAAGAGCTGCAAAAAACCATTAAATTCTCTTTTGAAAAAAACCTTATCGTGGGACAAGAAAGTGAGCCTGTACGGATTACAGAAAGAATTCCTGCAAAAGAGTTCATTATTACTCCAAAAGGAGAGAAATTAATAGACTTTGGTCAAAACATGACGGGGTTTGTAGAGGTTACGGTAAAAGGGGAGGCAGGGCAGAAAATTACCATTCGTCACGCAGAAGTATTGGATAAAGACGGAAATTTTTATCCCGATACCCTCAGGCAAGCCATTTCTCATGATATTTATATTTGTAATGGTGAGGATCAAATTTTCTTACCACACTTTACCTTTCATGGTTTCCGTTATATCTGTATCGAGGGACTGGATGAAATAGTGCTTGAGAATTTTACGGCATGTGTATTGCATACGGAGATGGAAGAGACAGGATCTTTTACAAGTTCCAATCCTCTTGTAAATCAGCTTCAAAGCAATATCCAATGGGGCCTGAGAGGAAACTTTCTAGATATCCCAACCGATTGTCCACAAAGAGATGAACGACTTGGATGGACAGGGGATGCTCAGGTGTTTGCGGGAACGGCTGCCTATAATCGAAATGTTGCCTTATTCTTTACAAAATGGCTGCGTGACTTAGCTTCAGAACAGACGGCGGAATACGGTGTTCCTCATGTGATTCCTAATATTTTAGGGCAACAAGAAGGGGCAGCAGCGTGGAGTGATGCGGCTACCATTATACCATGGGTAATGTATCAGACTTACGGTGATGTCCGACTATTAGAAGAACAATATGAAAGTATGAAAGGCTGGGTCGATTTTATTTCCTCACGTTGCGGCAGCAATGGATTATGGCAGACTGGTTTTCAATACGGAGACTGGTTGGCGTTAGATAAAGAAGAAAGTGCGGACCGGACCGGGGCAACGGACAAATATTTAGTGGCGAATGCCTATTATGCTTATTCTACTGATATAGTGAGAAAAACGGCAAAAGTTCTCAATAACACAGAAGATGCCGAAAAATACAATGATTTATATGTAAAAATTAAAAAGGCATTTAACGAGGAATATATTACTTCTACCGGCAGACTGGTGAGTGAAACACAGACTGGCTGTATATTAGCACTTTATTTTGATTTAGCCGAAGAACAGTATCGGGAGAGAATCCTAAAATCTTTAGAAACTAATATTGCCAATCATAAAAACCATCTTTCTACCGGTTTTGTAGGAACTCCTTACTTATGCCATACTTTGACGGAAAATCATCATCATGATTTAGCCGGAATTTTATTTTTAAGAGAGGATTATCCTTCTTGGCTCTATTCTGTAAAAATGGGGGCTACAACCATATGGGAACGCTGGAATTCCATATTACCAAATGGAGATTTTGATACCTCTGGTATGAATTCCTTAAACCACTATGCTTATGGCTCGATTGGGGATTGGATGTACAAAAGGCTTGCAGGTATCAACCATCTTGAGCCTGGATATAAGAAAATTTTAATTAAGCCTCAATTCATCAAAGGAATCACTTCTGTAGAAGCAACATTTAATTCCGTTTACGGAGAAATAAAGAGTGCATGGTCTTGTAAGGATAACTGGATTAAGGTAGATGTAGAGATTCCTGCAAATGCCACGGCGGTGTTATATCTCCCGGAGAAAGATGAGCCAATTGAATTAGGTTCCGGATCCTACCATTACGACTATAAGACGGAAACTACTATAGAAATGGACAGATTTACATTTGAATCCACACTAAAGGAAATCATCGATGAACCTTTGGCATTACAAATTTTGAATCAATATGCACCAGATCTAATGAACAATCCAATGATCCAGTTTGCCTATCAGTTATCTATTACTGAAATTCTGGCTAATGCTCCGGGTGAAACGGAACAATTATTTAAAATGGTCATTGATGCCCTTAACCAAAGTCAGAATAAAGTTTTGAACTGATTTAATTCCTATGATAATAGGAATAATATGAACTTCTACCATTTCTGTAAAAGGTAATGTTAGTTAAACCTAATGAAGTCAATAAGTTAATCTTGGTTAACTTATTGGCTTTAATTTTGGTAATCCAATAATAACGAATGACCTATACTCCTAAGAAAAATGCTTTTACCTTTTTAGACAAAAATTAAATAAAGTGATAGACGTTTTAAGTATTTAAATAGAGGGAGTGAATAAGGAGAAGTGAAAAAAAAAATTAGTATCTTATTATCTTTATTTCTTACAACAAATTTAGTGAGTTTTAATGGGACAACCGATGGACAAGCAAGTGCTAAGGAACAAGTATCTTCCTCGCGTGCTTATAAACAGGGGACATTGCAAAACACAAAATATGGTAATGTCGAGGGCTATGCTAATCATGATGAAAATACACTTGTATGGAAAGGAATCCCATATGCAAAATCTCCAGTTGGAAAGTTGCGGTGGAAAGCCCCTGAAGATCCAGAGCCATTTGAAAGCACGTTTGATGCAACTAAACCAGGAAATACGGCTATTCAGTTGTCTGAAAACAGTATCATAGGTAGTGAAGATAGCTTAAATCTGGACATCTATCGACCAAATACAAATAAAAAAAACTTACCTGTAGTAGTATATGTACATGGAGGCAACAACCAAACTGGTTCATCGGAAGAAATCACTGGAGATGCGTTAGTTAATGATTTAGATGCAATTTTTGTTTCTGTCAATTACCGGCTTGGGCCATTAGGATTTAACCCTCTTCCAGCTTTAAATACTGGAGATAAACTAGGGGACTCTGGAAACTATGCGTTACTTGATATTGCTAAATCTCTGGATTGGGTTAAAGAAAATATAAAAAGTTTTGGTGGAGATTCTAGCAATATTACCATCTCTGGATTTTCTGCTGGGGGTAGGGATGTCATGGCTATGCTGGCCTCCCCAATTTTTAAGGGCAAATTCCAAAAAGCGATCGCTTTTAGTGGTGGAATGACGATGGCTGACCAAAACGATAGTATTAAAGTATTTGCTAAGGCCATTGCACCTTTAGTTGTTAAGGATGGAGTAAAATCTTCGGAAGATGAGGCATATCAATGGCTTCAAAAAGATAGCAAAGAAGTAAAAGAATACCTCTACTCCTTATCAGCTGAACGATTAAGTAGTTTAATGGGGGATGCAGCTATAAGAATGAGTGCCTTTCCACATCTATACAACGATGGAACAGTACTGCCCAAGGGAAAATTTGATACTGATAAATATAATTCAGTCCCGTTAATAATGCTGACTGGAACAACAGAATTCTCATTTTTTGAACTGGAAGATCCTTATTTTGCAAAAAGTTTGGAGGATTTAAGTTTATTTACCGATCCATCGAAATTTGCTGAATTTGCATTTGCCAATAAGTATGGCAGCAAACTCTATAAGGTGTTTAATACAACAGAATCCGCTTCTAAAATGTATCCTAATTATAAGGCTCCAATTTACACAATTGAAATGCCTTTCGGTGAAGGTCTTACTGCCACCAATGACATGGCATTGTTAGGTTCATTCCATGGTGTTTTTATTCCTCTACTAGATAGTAATAATAAAACTTACTTGCCATTCTTTAAGGAATCTTATAATTTACAGGGAGCCCAAGAGCTAAGCAGACAGTTTAAAGAGTATTTATCAAACTTTATTCATCAGGGAAATCCAAATGGAGAAAACTTGACTAAATGGGATAAGTGGACCCCTGAGCAACCAGGGAATTTTGTCCTAACTGCAGATGAAAAAAATGTAATTGCCAATAGGTTTAGAGAAACAATAAGCAATGAAGACATCATCAAAGAATTGGATAAAGATAATACAATTTCAACTGAAGCTAAGAAAAAAATTATAAGCGAAGTATTAAATGGACGATGGTTTAGTGCTGAACTCGATAAATTCTATGGAACTAAAAGTTTATGGATCAAATAAAAAAAGGTTTTGTCTAAGATGAAACAACTCTTAAGAACTAGAAATCGATACCCTTCAGAATAAAGTTTTGACAAATTAATACGCTGAGATATACAAAGCAAAAAGGTTAAATTTTGATCGATAGGTTAATCCTATCGATTTTTTTTTTGAAGCGGGGAAAAAACCCATATGAAAACTAAAAAAATTGGATATACAATTAATCCTATTTTTGTTCAAATTACAATATAAAATTACTTTGCCTTTTAATAGAATGTTTCTTAACTTAAGGTTTTGAAGTTCCTAAGTATTTGAAATGAGGGAGTGAAAAGATTGAATCATAAAAAAACAGTTTTTTTAACAGGTGCATCAGGGAACATGGGGTATGAAGGGTTTAAGCAATTGCTTGATAGAAGAGATCGTTATAATATTGTGGCCTTGGTATTACCGACAGAGAAAGATAGAAAAATAATGACCAAATATGAAAAAGAGCCTGGCGTTAAAATCGTTTGGGGGGATTTAACAAATTATCAAGATGTTTTAAAGTGTGTAGAAGGAGCCGATTACGTCCTCCATGTAGGAGGGCTGGTATCTCCGGCGGCAGACTATCGTCCATCTATGACTACTAAGGTGAATATAGGTGCGATAAGAAACATTATAAAGGCTATTAAAGCCCAACCTAATCCCGATGAAATTAAACTGGTTTATATCGGAACAGTGGCTGAAACAGGGGATAGAAATCCTCCTATTCATTGGGGAAGAACCGGAGACCCAATTAAGATCAGTATTTATGATAATTATGCAATTACAAAAACCATTGCCGAGAGAGAAGTAATTGAATCTGGTTTAAAGTATTGGGTTTCATTAAGGCAAACAGGGGTTTTATATAGTGGACTTTTAAACCACTTGGATCCAATCATGTTTCACGAACCGGTAAATGGCGTATTTGAATGGGCTACTGCCCGTGATTCAGGCAGACTTTTAGCAAACGCTTGTGAGGATGATATACCGGATGATTTTTGGAGAAGAATTTATAATATTGGCGGCGGTGAAAAATATCGGACTACCAATTATGAATTCATGCAAAAAAGCTTTCAAGCGTTAGGCATGAATGATTTCAGAAAAGTTTTTGATTTGAATTGGTTTGCAACGAGAAATTTTCATGGTCAATGGTATGAAGATTCAGATGTATTAGAAGAATATCTGCACTTTCGAAGCGGGTCTGTCGATCAGTTCATCAATGAGTTAAAAGCAAATGCACCTTTTAGTATGAAATTAGCTAAATATGTACCATCTTTTATCATCAAGAAATTCATCATGGAACCAGTAGCTAATAAAGAACTAGGAACTATGTATTGGATTAAGAATAACGATAAGGACAGAATCTCTGCTTTCTTTGGAACTAGAGAAGAGTGGGACAAGATACCAACTTGGGATAATTTTAAGTTTGTTGAACCCTCAAAACAGCCAATTCGTCTTAATCATGGATATGATGAGAGCAAGCCTAAATCTGAGTTAGATATAGTGGACATGAAGGCTGCAGCGGAATATAGAGGAGGAAAATGCTTATCTTCTAAAATGGTAAAAGGAGATTTAGCTACAAAACTCCAATGGCGTTGTGCTTTTGAGCATGAGTTCGAAGCTAGTCCAACGCTGATTTTACTAGGTGGTCACTGGTGTCCAGACTGTTTCCCTGCTCCATGGAACTATGATGAAGAAGCTAAAAGGAATCCGTTTTTTGCACAAGTGTGGTACCCACTCCATGATAAAAATGAAAATAATTACTATTCAAAGGATATTATTCAGGATATAAAATCGTAGTTTATATGTATTTAAGCAATATTTATTAAGACCTTCAATTAAAAATAAGATTGAAATCAACATAGGATGATAGACATCGTAGGAGAGTTAAAGAAGATGCGTGAGAAAAAGATTGTAGTGAACCTACAAGGAGGCCTTCAAGCATATAATGCTACTGAGTTTGTGAAAGAAGCAACTAAATATAGTAGTGATATAAAGATTCTGAAAGATGAAAGGTTGTTAGCTGCTAAAAGTATTATGGGTGTTATGTGCTTAGCAATTAGAAAAGGAGAGGAAATTACCCTCATTGCGGATGGAATTGATGAATGTAAAGCTATAAAATCCTTAGAAATATTTCTTACAAAGGGATGATTATAGTAATTGGGTAAAAACCCAATAGTAGGACACTAGTTGTTGGATTTTACTATCTGCTAAACACTAAAAATTACAAACTTTAAATAGATAAAAGTAAGTGAGTGATAATAATATGGAAAGACTGAGCACAGAGGAATTGATTAAAATTTACAATAAAGCAATTAGGCTTGATATATGTAAAGGCTTTATTTTGTTATTATCTGAGGAAATAAAGAAGCGTTTATAATTAATGTTTTTCTAAGAATATAACGATAAATAATTAAATAAATACCCCCAGCTAAGTATCGTTAAATCCACTCTCTTTTTGGGAAAAAGTTAATTAGTTTATTAGAGGCCCTTATCACTTGCCCATTAGTACATATACATTTGCCCAATCGGACGATTTTTTTTTTTGCCATTACTACTAAAATGGATATTGTAAGAGGTTACTAAACAATCTGAATGGAGGAGCTATGATGAATTCGAATGAATTAAGAGGAAACAATGAAACTAAGATTGATTTTTTAAATGAAGAATTTATACGTAATCCGTTTCCTATATACAAGGAAATTAGAGAAAAAGATCCTATCTATCGGTTTCTAATGCCAAACGGTCACCTTGCCTGGATTATCACAAAGTATAAAGAGGCAGTGGAAATATTAAATGATTCACGCTTTGTTACCAACTTCCCAGATAACAACCAAACGGGTGAACCAAAGCTCCCACCTCATCAGGAGATAATATCTCGTAATTTACTCAGTGTTAATCCTTCCGATCATCGCCGATTACGACGTTTGGTGCAAAAGGCTTTTACACCCCGTATGGTGGAACGGCTCAGGAGTCGTATTGAAGAGATAACTAATCAGCTCCTAGACAGGGTGCAACATAAAGGAGAAATGAATTTAATTGAAGATTTTGCGTTTCCATTACCAATTATTGTAATTTGTGAAATGTTGGGTGTTCCGATTGAAGATCAAGATAAATTCCGTGAATGGTCTGATGTGATTATGGAAGGTGTTAACAACCCAAATTTTTCACAACAAAGCGAACAAGTAATGATTGAATTTGTAGATTATTTAAAAGAACTGATTGGAAAAAGGCGTAATAATCTACAGCAAGATCTAATCAGTGATCTAATTAGTGTAGAGGATGAAGGGGATGTACTCTCTGAACATGAATTATATGCTCTGATTTTTGTATTGATAATAGCCGGTCACGAAACCACAGTGAACTTAATTGGAAATGGGGTTTTAGCTTTATTAGAGCACCCTGATCAAAAGGAAATGTTGAAAAATCAGCCTGAACTTATCCATTCTGCAATTGAAGAGATTTTACGATACAATGGTCCAGCAGAAGTAAGCAATATTAGATTTGCTACAGAGGACATTGAGTTTAAAGGAAAACACATTCACAAAGGGGATATGCTTTTTGTAGCTTTATCTTCTGCAAATAGGGATTCTGAACAATTTATTAACCCTGATATCCTTGATATTACAAGAGGGGCTAATAATCATATTGCTTTTGGTAAAGGGGTTCATTACTGTGTGGGTGCTCCTTTGGCTAGGTTAGAAGGAGAAATAGCCATAAATACATTATTAAAACGAATGCCTGAAATACGATTAAAAACTGACCAGAGTTTGATTGAATGGCGTACGGGGATGATTATTAGGGGCGTAAAAGAAATCCCTCTCTTGTTTTAAGGTAGTAAGAATGGATTATAATTATTAATACTTGTATATCCATTAAAATAAAGTAATTATTTATTTCAATAGGATAAAATATAATTATAATGATAAAAACTCGTACAAATAGGAAGTCCTTATGTACGAGTTTTTTATATTCTCGTTCAAGATATGAATATCGTCATGATATATTTGTATTTAAATTTGTTGAAGTTGGTGGTTTATTTGTACCCGAAAAATAAGGATAATAGTTATTTTTCTAGTGTATCCGTACAAGATATTTTAGTGATATCCAGAATTCCAATCAGTTTATGGATCACTCTTGTATTTATTGGAGCAATCATAATGCAGCATATTAGCAAGCCTCTTTTAATACAAAGTTTATTGTTTACAGCTTTAATAACTATTCATAATGTAATGTACTGGTTCTCCAATAGTTTTCTAAATAATGGGCTTTATTTTTTGGTGCAAGGTTGTCTTATTTTCACATGCTCCTTGCTTCTGCCTAACGGTTCTCCTGTTATACTCTTAGGGTTACTTCCCATACTTATTTCTCAAAGTATAACCAAGTTTCAGCATAAACTAAAAGTGTTCCTGGTTTTTATTATTTTTTACCTGCTTTATTGTTATGTTATAGGAATTATATATGGTCTTGCTGAACTACCAAAATTTATAATTATCCTTTTTATAATCCTTACGATTGTCATCTTTTATTCAGTAATATACAACAGACAAGTTAATGCAAGGATAAGAATGGAACATTATTTGCAAGATTTAGAAGCGGCACACAAAAAAGTTGAAGAACTTACGTTATCAAATGAAAGGCAGCGTATGGCCCGAGATTTACACGATACCTTGGCACAAGGATTGGCTGGTCTTATTATGCAATTAGAAGCAGTTGACTCGCATTTAGAAAAGGGTAATATAAACAGATCGCGTGAGATTATCCAAAAGTCAATGGAACGGGCAAGAGAAACATTAAGAGATGCAAGGAAAGCAATTGATAATTTGAGAATAATGTCTATAGAAGAGACAAATTTTTATTATGAGGTAATAGAACAGATAAAAAGATTTAAGGACGAAACCTCAATCAATGTAGACTATCATATTGAGCCGACACTTCAAGTAACTCCTTTAATTACGGAGCACAGTCTTTATATCATTAGTGAGTGTTTAACCAATATAGCCAAGCATTCTCAAGCAGATAAGGTGAACGTAACTATTAATGAAGTAATTAATCATTTAAGGATTAATATAGAGGATAACGGGATTGGCTTTGATTCCAATTCACTCGGTAAACATAAAGGTAAGTATGGTTTATTAGGTTTAAAAGAACGAGCTAGAATTATAGGCGGTAAGATAAATATTCAAAGTGATTTTCAAATGGGTACAAAAATTATTATAGATGTGCCCATCTCATAAGAGGAGTTCTGGACATGGAAAAATATAAAGTGTTAATTGTTGATGACCATATGGTTGTTCGAGAAGGCTTGAAATTAATATTAGAGACAAATGAGTTATTTGAAGTGATCGGAGAGGCTGATAATGGAAAAGCAGCCCTTGAGTTCTTACAATTTCAAAAACCAGATGTTATTTTAATGGACTTGAATATGCCAATCTTGAGTGGGTTGGATACCATTAAAACAATAAAGGATAGACAAATTTCTGTCCCGATTATTATTTTAACGACCTATAATGAGGATGAGTTAATGATTAAGGGTTTGGAGTTAGGCGCGAAAGGATTTTTATTAAAAGATACAGGTAGAGAAAATCTTTTTCGGACCATTGAATCTGCCATTAGGGGAGAAACATTATTACAACCGGAAATGATGGCCAAACTAATTTCTTCAAAAGAAAAGAAACCTAATGTTAAGTCTCCTTCAGAAGTATATAATTTGACTGAAAAGGATCTATTCATACTCCAAGCAGCGGCTAAAGGATATCGAAATAAGGATATAGCTTTCGATATGGGAATTGCTGAACGAACGGTAAAGGCACATTTAACGAACATATATAATAAACTTAGTGTCAATACTCGAACAGAAGCGGTTGCAGTTGCCCTAGAACACAAATTGATCCGCCTATAAAAAATATAATATGCCCAATCGTACATTTGGAACTTGCCCATATGTACGATTTTTTTTATTTTCTTCCCTGTTAGAATGAAAAATGTAAGTAGAACGCTTTTCAATATATAGAATCAAATTCTGGAAGGGGATTTAAATGGCAAAGTATCTTTATAGGCTAGGCCAGTGGTCAGTCAAAAATAGAAAAAAAATAATGGTTGGATCGATTGGTATACTTATAGCAATGGTGATCCTTGCTCTAAGTATGGGGCCAACATTTCAGGACAATATGTCGATACCGGGGACTAAATCAGAAGAAGCAGGGAAATTGCTTAAGACGGAGTTTCAAACATCAGGTCAGCCTGCAAGAGGTGAAGTACAGTTAATCATGAAGGCACCTAAGGGCCAAAATATGGAGTCTGAACAGGTTAATAAGGTGATTACAAAAACCCTTGATGAAATAAAAGAAGACAAAGCAGTCGCTTCTGTGGCTACACCACTGGAGCTCGGTAATATAAGTCAAAATAAAAAAATTGGTTTCGCTGTGGTTACTTATGATATGGCAGCGGATAAAGTAACAGAAGCTTCAAAGGAAAGTATTCTTGAGAAGATTGAAAAAACACGTGATGCTGGCATTCAAACAGAGTTAGCAGGTAATGTAGCTTTTTCCGAAATGGAGATTGGAGGAGTTTCGGAGGGAATTGGAGTACTTGTAGCTTACTTGGTATTAGCCCTTACTTTTACATCATTTTTAGCTGCGGGGACGCCAATTTTCACGGCCGTAATAGGTTTAGGAATCGGATTAATGACAATATTAATAGGTACGCATTTTCTCGATATAACCTCCTTCTCTCTATCTTTAGCCGCTATGTTAGGGCTTGCAGTCGGAATCGATTACGCTTTATTCATTATTTCACGTTTTCGGCAGCAATTGGAAAAAGGCTTCTCGGTTAGGGAATCGATCGCCATTGCAACAGGAACAGCTGGAAGCGCCGTTGTCTTTGCTGGTATAACCGTTATTATTGGTTTACTTGGTTTATCTGTTGCAAAAATCCCGTTTTTAACCATGATGGGAGTATCAGCAGCGGTTTGTGTATTAATTGCAATCATTATTGCAGTCATTTTTGTACCTGCATTATTAGGTATAATCGGAGAAAAAATTGGCCCTACAAAGAAAAACAAGCTATTACAACGATTAAGCCGATTAGATAAGAAGCACGCACGTTCTAATAAATGGGGGGAATTCGTTACAAAACGTCCCCTGTTTGTCTCTATCGTTGGTGTGGCTTTGCTTGCGGTGATAAGCATCCCGTTTTTCCATATGGAATTGGGACTTCCCGATAATGGGACGAAGTCAAAGGAAACAACTGAGCGAAGAGCGTATGATCTATTTTCTGAGGCATATGGTCCTGGATACCATGCTTCCCTTGTTGCCGTAGCTAAAACTAGTGAACAAACACTGGATGCACAAAAAGCCATAAGTGAGACTACGCAAGAATTAAGTCAGTTATCTAATGTAAAGAGTGTTACTCCCGCAATTCCTGGTTCTTCAGGAAAAGTATACATGATATCAATTACTCCTAAAACCGGGCCAAATGATATTGAAACAAAAGAACTTGTCAATAAGATAAGAGATTATTCGAAAGTTATGAAGAAAGAGCATGGTATAGAATTGCTGGTAACCGGATCTACAGCTGTCAATATTGATATAGCTCAAAAACTAAATGATGCAATCCCTTTATTCTCTTTACTCATAGTTGGTTTAGCCTTTATACTGTTGGTTCTTGTATTTAGGTCCATACTTGTTCCCTTAAAAGCAGTAATAGGCTTTATACTTTCTTTGGGAGCCACCTTAGGATTTGTCGTTTTTGTTCTTCAGGATGGGAATTTAATTAGCTTGTTTGGCTTTCCAATAGCAAGTCCAGTTTTATGTTTTCTACCTGTTATCGTAATAGGAATTTTATTTGGCTTGGCAATGGATTATGAAATGTTCCTGGTAAGCAGAATGCGTGAAGAATTTACGCATACAGGAGATGCACGGAAAGCGGTCTTGGCTGGACTGAGGGATAGTGGAGGAGTTGTTACTGCAGCTGGATTGATTATGATGGCGGTCTTTGCAGGGTTTATGCTTGCACCAGATCCAATTATTAAATCAATGGGGTTTGCTCTTACTTTTGGAGTTCTTTTTGATGCATTTGTCGTAAGGATGGCCATAGTTCCCGCTGTAATGATGTTAATGGGTAAATCAGCTTGGTATTTACCGAAATGGTTAGATAAACTATTGCCAAATATCGATGTTGAAGGAGAATCAATGATGAAAAGTTTAGAACATATGAATGAGAGAAAAACATATATAAACAAAAGGGTATTAAAAATACCGATGAAGATTAATGAATAATAAGATTTGCAGCTTTTAATTATCTCTCAACTGG
Source organism: Neobacillus drentensis (assembly GCF_021560175.1). Taxonomy (GTDB): domain Bacteria; phylum Bacillota; class Bacilli; order Bacillales; family Cytobacillaceae; genus Neobacillus; species Neobacillus drentensis_A. Next base: position 2,053,214 of record NZ_CP091110.1, read on the forward strand.
TAAAAGAAGAAAGAGTATGCTATTTGTAACCTTTAATGCACCCCGAGGGTTAGAGTAAAATCTAACATTTGGGGTGTATTTTTATGGCCTTGTATTTCCATTGATTTATGCCTGCTGAGTTTGATATTGAATCATCACCAATTGGGAATTGCTTCGAAACATAAAATGAAAATATTCCACCAAGCACCTAGTCATTTCTTGAATTAAAGAAAAATCCTTTACCGTTGCCAAACTAAAGATGATGTTCAACGAATTCAGAAAAAACTGCGGATTGATCTGTAATTGCAGGTGTTTTAATTCTGCCTGCTGCGAGCGCAATTTTTCATTATATATATCTTTTGTTAAATGATGAATTTGACTGCTCATGCGATTAAAGGACTTGTTCATAATTTGGGGGTGGGGTCTTCAAAACTGCTTGAGAGGCTTCGGGTCATTCTGTTAGGTTTGGTTTATAGGCAATTCAGCCAAAAGCCTATTCAAGTATTTTATATATCTTTCCAATCTAATTCTTTTATAAATTGTACGAATGCATTTACCACATTCAATTCCAGAAATCTCTCATGATAGTAAATCCATGTTCGTCGCAAGATAGGATTCCCTTTATTATCAATTAAATCAATTTTATTTAAATCCTCTATCCCGTTAAGTGTCCTGCTCGAAAGAATACCATAGCCTAACCCATTTTTAACCATTTCCTTGCAAGTATCCACTTGGTCGACTTCTATACTCACAAAAGCCGATTGTGTGAAGTTTTCAGCCCACCAATTATCAATTACTGATTTTAATAAATAGTCCCCTCTGTAATCGATTCTAGGAAGATGAGGAAGATCAGCGATGACAATTTCTTCTTTAGAAGTGACGCATATAGTTTCTTCAAATAATTGATGTTTCACTAATCCCCGGCAACTGTAATCTCCCCGAACAAAGCCAATATGAACATCATTGTTATGCACAAGTTGAGAAACGTCTTTACTCCACCCTGTGATCACTTTAAATTCCACATGAGGATACTGTTGTTTGAATAATTTCAAAATATGAGCAAGTTTATAATTCGCAAAAAAATTGGAGACTCCCAATTTAAGTATACCTGCCACCTCATTATCTTTTGTACTGCCCATATTGAGCAGATTTTCTTTTATTTTTTGATAATGAGCAAGGGCTTCCTCTGCACAAAGGGCAAGGTACTCTCCTTGCGGGGTAAAATGAATCCCCCGACTTTCACGCGTTACAATTGTCGTCCCTAATTCCTCTTGCATATGCTTTAAACGATTGGTTAATGCAGGTTGTGTAATAAACAAATGCTTAGCAGCCTTTGTTAAGTTTTTTTCTCGATGAAGAACTTTCAGTATTTCCCAATCACGGTATTCCATTGTTCACACCCTATTTTATTCGATATAAAAAATTCTTATAGGTTAATATAATTTTTTGGTATTTTATTTATTTCTATTATTGCATTATCCTTAATCGTAGGCAATCTATTATTCTATAAATGAAAGTGACAAAACAAAGGAATAACCCCAAGCACGGAGGTATTGGGAATAGATAGAAAATCCATGGGGAATTTAGTTTATCCAAACCTGCCTTGTGAGGGGAGTTAGCTGTCACAGGAGATATAATTAAAACTTGAAGTTAACCATGTTGAAGAGAAACGTAAAATAGTTGAAAAAGTGAGGGATTTTTGAATGTGGAATATCACTGTGTTTAATAATGGAAAAAGTTTAAGAATGTATGAGTTTAACACAGAAAAAGAAGCAAAAAATTTTTTCGATAGTATTAAAGGAAATAAGATTCTTACACAAATTGTTTATTTTAATGATCCATGTTTCGATTTAGTAGCTAATTAAATTCCCCCTAGTACAGGATAAATGATATGTAAATTTGTTGATGGAGTTGGTTGGTACGGTAATGCAGTTATTACAAAAAACACAGACACTAGTTCGTTATCAGAACCATAGCGGTAAAATATATTATGGTATTGTTGAGGATGATGAAATTTTACAATTGTCCAGTAATTTTACTGAAATTGTAAACAATGAATTAAATTATGATGGAATAAAAGTTAAATTTAGTGATGTAAAGATTTTGGAGCCTGTAGCACCCTCGAAAGTGATTAATTTCGGCTGGACATATGCGGCACACGCGAAGGAGACTGGGGGAAAGGCAAATCTGAAAGAGCCATTTTTGTTTTTAAAGCCGACAACTTCATTGATTCCAAATGGCGGGGATATTATTCTTCCGTCATGTGATTTAACAAATCAGGTGGAGATGGAAGGGGAAGTTGCACTCATTATCGGTAAACGAGGCAAAAATATAAAAGAAGAAGATGCATTGGAGTATGTTTTTGGCTGTACCATATTTAATGACGTAACGGCAAGAGATCTTACAAAAAGAGATCCCCAGTTTACACGCGGAAAAGGTTTTGACACTTTTGGCCCATTGGGTCCGTGGATGGTGACAGGTCTAGATCCAACTAATTTACGAATAGTTACGACATTAAACGGAAAAGTCGTACAAGATGGTAATACCAATCAGATGTCACTGTCAATTCCTTTCCTTATTAGTTGGATTTCACAAATTATGACACTGGAGCCGGGTGATGTTTTGGCTACTGGTTCACCTTCCGGAAGTTGTCCAATGAAGGCAGGCGACATCGTAACTGTAGAAGTGGAAAATATCGGCAAATTACGTAATTATGTGGTATAGGAAATACAAAAATTGCTGTTGCCCCTATTCAATTTTAAGGTTAACCAGTTTCTCTGGTTAACTTTTTCTATTATACTGCGAGTTAATGCACTTGAGGCCCCACCTCAAAATGTTCCCCAAATAGACCAATAGATCAAATATAGTAAAAGATTACACGTGGAATTTTTAACTTTTAATCCATTAATTTAATATCTAAAAAGATCCGCTGCCAAAATATAGTAAGAAATAAATCGTTTTTCGTTAAATGCAATCTGATATACTATGGATATAGTAAACTTTTATGTTGGAGTTATAACCTGATGAAATTGCCAAACTTCAAATTGAAATTATTCACCCAAATGGTATTGCTTATATCTTTGGTTATTTGTGCTACTTCCATCCTAGCAGCCGTATTCTTCACCAGAATTATGGACGATCTTTCAACACAGTATCTCGGCCATGAAGCGATGTCTGTTGCAAAATTAGTTGCACAAGATGACAGGATTATCCGTGCTTTTAAAAACGACGATCCTTCAAAGGAAATTCAACCGATTGCTGAAAAGATGAGAAAATTAACAGGTGCGAGTTATATTGTTATCGGCAATAAACAGGGGATCCGTTATTCCCACCCCATTCCGAAATATATCGGTAAATCAATGGGAACGAGCAATGAGCCTGTTTTTAAACAGCATATATCCGTTGTCTATGTTGGCGAAGGGATCTCGGGTCCTGCGATTAAAGCCAAAACCCCAATTATAGATGAAAAAGGGAACATTATTGGCGTTTCATCAGTGGGATTTTTAATGGTGGATGTAAAAAAAAGAATCTTAACCTATAAGGAAGAAATTATTGGACTTGCTTTATTGCTGCTGCTAATTGGAGTAGCAGCTTCATTTTTTATTGCAAGGAAAATAAAACGGAAAATGTTTGGTCTAGAACCCGAAGAGATTTCCTATGTTTTTAAAGAAAAAGAAGCGATACTAGAATCGATTCTGGATGGAATTATTGCGGTAGATAAGGATTTTCGAGTCCTTTCTATGAATAAAAGAGCACGCGAGCTGCTAGCGCTAAATTTGCAGCTGAATGATTCTAAAATCCAAAATATTCGTTTAAGAGAGATGGTTCAAGAGGTTATAGATTACAAGAACGGGAGAGCCAATCAAAAGATTTTAATAGGTAATCAATTGTATGTCATTGATTTTTCATTGGTTACTCAAAAGGACCATATCGCAGGTGTGGTCTTAACGATTCGCACAGAATTTGAAATAGAGCAATTGTTTGATGAGGTTTCAGAAATTAAGACTTACTCTGAAAACATGCGGGCACTCAATCACGAATTTTTAAACAAATTAAACACGATATATGGTTTGTTAAGCATTGAGGAATACGATAAAGCAAGGGAAGTTATTTCAGGTGAAGTGGAAGAACGTCAAAGCACGATTGTGTTTCTTATGACTGCGGTAAAAGATCCTTTCCTTGTAGCCTGTTTGCTAGGTAAAATTAATCGTTCAAAAGAGTTAAAGGTAGAGTTGAAAATTGATCAAGAAAGCAATTTAACAGATATACATGATTCAATGGATACCAAATTGCTTGTATCCATTCTCGGCAATATAATTGATAACGCGATGGAAGCTGCAAAAGAAAAAAACGGAGCGGAGGCCTTCGTCACCGTGTCCTTCACGGACATTGGCAGGGACCTTGTTTTTGATATACAAGACAATGGACCAGGCGTTCCAGATGATAAACAAAACTCTATTTTTTCAGAAGGGTTTACCACCAAAACTGGAAAAAACCGAGGTCTTGGTCTAAGTATCGTCAAAAATTCCCTTGCACAATTACATGGACAAGTATTTATTACGAACAGCTTTCTGGGTGGTTCAAAATTCACCCTTGTGATTCCAAAAAAATAAAAGGAGAAGTTTATGGCAGGAAACCCCATTCAAGTCATGATTGTTGAAGATGATCCTCTTGGGTCGAAAATTATTAAGCAATTCACCGAAAAAATAGACGGCTTTGAAATTTCCGCCATTGCAAATTCTGGGAATGAAGCATTTGCCTATCTTCAAACATTTAAGCCACAATTAATTTTGTTGGATATTTATCTGCAGGATATGAATGGCATCGACTTATTACGGGCCATAAGGATCAAATATCGTGGGATTGATATTATTCCAATCACTGCTGCAAATGATGCGGAGACAGTTACAGAGGCGATTCGCGGTGGAGTTTTTAGTTATTTAATCAAACCGATTGATGTGAAGAAATTCACCGATGAGCTGACAAGATATAAACTGACCATGGAGCAGCTTCAGATTAAAAAAACAATGGATCAAAAGGAGATAGATACATTATTCTCCTTAGCGAACCCTCCCAATACGAAAAATAACAGGGAAAAACAACTGCCAAAAGGCATCGATAAATTTACATTAATGAGGGTCCGGGACAAACTTTGTTTTGAAAAGGGGAGCGTTAGTGCTGAGGAATTAGCAATCCTCCTTGGAATAACAGATTCAACTGCTCGAAAGTATTTGGAATATCTAACATCTATTGATGAAATGTATGTCGATGTCAAATTTGGATCGGTTGGCCGGCCAGAACGCAAGTACAAATGGAAGAGAAATGATCATTAAGAGATTGGCAAAAGGCCAATCTCTTTTTTGTTGTAAAAACGCTTACAATAAATGTAAATAACCATTTAATTAATTTAATTCAACTAATTTAGTTAATATTCAAAATCCTCTTTCTAACCTGTACATTTAGATTAATAACTTATTCAAACGACAGTTTGAAAACGTTATCTGATTTTTAGGGAGAATGAGAGCGCTCTCTTATTCAAAAATTATCTATTTATAAAAATTTTTAACGATGGAAAAAGGGGTGTATGTTTATGACAGGTCATGATCTTTCACTGCTTATTGTTGCAGTATGCGGCATTTTGCTGCTGGTTTTCCTCATAGTCTCAAAATTACGTTTCCATCCCATGTTAGCGCTTTTAGTGGTGTCAATTGCTGTTGGATTTGCAGCGGGTCTTGACGCGAAAACCGTTGTAGATTCAATTGAAGAAGGGGCAGGGGGAACACTGGGGGGAGTAGGACTTCAAGTGGCACTTGGTGCAATGATAGGAAAAATATTGGCCGATTCCGGTGCAACGGACAAAATTGCTGCAACCATCTTAAGAGGCTCTACTAACCGCACGTTGCCATGGTTAATGGGGGCTGTGGCTTTTATTATCGGAATTCCAATGTTCTTTGAGGTAGGCTTAATCATGCTTTTACCAATTGTTTTCGCTGTTGCCTCCAAAGTAGAAAAGCAAGGAAAAATAAAAGGTTCAGCATTTGTTTTAATCGGTGTACCTGTAATCGCAGCCCTTGCAACTATGCATGGCATGGTGCCGCCACATCCTGGTCCACTCACTGCAATTGCAGGATTTAAATCCAATCTGGGAATAACCATGCTTTATGGTCTTATCTGCGCCATACCTGCAGCGGTATTAGCGGGACCTGTATATGGTAAATTCATTGCACCACGGTTAAGTGTTTGTCCTGACCAATTACTGTTGGAGCAGTATACCACCTCTTCCATAAGAGGGTCAGAGAAGAAAACAAACGAGGCTTCGAAATATACAGCTGCAGCAGTAGAGAAGCCTACAGTCTCAACGTTCACTTCATTTGTAGTTATTTTACTGCCAATGGTCATCATGTTAAGCCGTACGCTGGCAGAAACTTTGTTTAAGAATTCAATTATATTAAATAATATAACAGGATTTATAGGAGAACCCATTATTGCTTTGCTAATCGGTTTAGTGGCAGGAATCATTCTATTAGGATATGGACGGGGAGTAGATACAAAAAAACTTCGAGATTCATTAGGTACGAGTCTAAAGCCAATTGCGGGCATTTTATTAATTATTGCCGGAGGTGGTGCATTTGCAAAAGTACTTGTGAATTCCCACGTTGGGGATGCGATCATCCATCTTTCTTCCGGTTTGAAACTTTCCGCCATTGTAATCGGGTGGCTGATTGCTGCTTTATTATCTGTTACCACAGGTTCTGCTACTGTTGGCATTGTTGGGGCTACAGGCTTGTTGGCACCACTTGTTGGATCAGATCCGAGCATTAATAAAGAATTGCTTGTAGTAGCCATTGGTGCAGGCTCATTATTCTTTAACTATGCTAACCATGCTGGCTTCTGGTTAGTTAAAGAATCATTTAGTATGTCAATGGGTGAAACCTTTAAAACCATTACCATTATACAATCAATTATAGGGCTAGTTGGTTTGGTCATGGCACTTTTATTAAATTTACTGCCTCATTTTTAATAACTAATGAGATAATTCATTGTCATCATCTAAAATGGGAAACACTTACGACAAAAAGTGACTTGACAACTATGCAGAGGATAATTTGCCGTTAACAGAGGGGATTCCGATGTGGAATATTACTGTATTCTCAAAGGGAAAAATCATAATGATGTATGAGTTTAACACGGAGCAAGAAGCGAGAGAAGCATTTAAGAATATTTATGGGAATAAAATTCTTTCGGAGATTATTTACTTTAATAATGATTGTTTACTTTTATAATATTCCTCCCTTTGTGTAAAACCCATCTTTTATTTTCTGGTCAATGAACAAACTTTAGGATGTTGAGTGAAGAAATAAAAAGAACCCTTGAGCCAGGGTTCTTTTTAAATTGACAAGACTAAATGTTTCTTGTATTTTATTTTTATTTATATGGCAGATATTCTGGCAGCGGTACATTGGTTACCGAAAGAGGTATTTCCAGCTTGATTCCCATTTGAAGGTCGTAAGGAGATACAAGCCCATTCACTTTTTGAAGGGCTTCAATACTTGTACCAAATTGTTCAGCAATTGTTCCGAGAGTATCCTTCTCTCCTACGATATGGGTTTTTCTCAATTTCTCGATTCTGCAGGCGGACTGCTTAAAGGTTGGCTGCTTCGATAAAGGATCGGTAAAATCTGCAGTCAAATCATTTGCAGCCTCCTTTTTATGCCAGCTTCCAAAATGAAATGGCACAAAAATTAATCCTTTTTGTACGGATTCACCAATTCTCACGGGGACCTCAATTTCCCCTCTTGCAGAAATAATTCTCACTTTCTCGCCCTCGATCAGCCCTAGTTCCAATGCATCAGCGCTATTAATTTCCGCATACCCATTAGGAGCAGCCGCCTGAAGGTATGGCGAACGTGCGGTTTTGGTCCTTGTATGCCAATGCCAAACCAGTCTTCCAGTAGTAACCCATAAAGGATATTCCTTGTTTGGCTGCTCCACAGGGGGCAGATATCTAGTTGGATGGAGCATCGCTCTCCCATTTAAATTTAATTCTTCAAACTCTTCCTTAGATAGCGGTCTTCCAGTAAACTGGTCCTTCATAAACGATTGAGTATAATTGGTTTCTGTTGCAAAACGGCCATCCGAATAAAGCCGGGTAGTTCCTTCCGGTGCTTGATCATTGACCGGCCATCTTAACCCATTATATTTTTCAAGTTTTTCATAAGTAATGCCGGTCATGTCAGAAGGTCTTCCTTTTGATACTTTTTTCCATTCCTCAAAACATTCTTCTGGAGTTGAATATTGGATCAATGGATTTTCATCCTTGTCACGAAAATCCATCCTCTTTGCAAAATCGAGCAGTATCTCAAAGTCGGATTTAACTCCCTTAGGAGGGTCTACTGCCTTTCTTAATAAATTAATAGTTCTATCGGCATTTTCCATCGTTCCTTCTTTTTCTCCCCATAAAGCTGCTGGAAGGACAACATCAGCAACAACTGCTGTTTCTGTTAAAAATGGGTCCTGCACTACTACAAAAACCTCTTCCAGAGCCTTTCGAGCTCTTGTCCGGTTAGGAAGAGATACCATAGGGTTTGTTCCAATGTTCCAAAAAAAGCTGATTTCTCCATTTTCGATCATATCAATCTGTTCTTCTATCCCTTTTTCTGGGCCAACTGGCAGGTTCTTTTCTTCCACGTTCCATAGCTCTGCCATTTCACGAATATGGTCTGGATTATTTGGATTTCTATTTGCTGGATAAGTTCCAACTCCACCAGCTGTACGGTTTGCTGAGGAACTAGGCTGGCCGGCCATATGGAGCGGCCCGCAGCCAGGCTTGCCAATCAGCCCTCTAATTAAGTGAATATTATTAATAGCAACGCATGCTGTTGTTGCATCCGCACTTTGGTACGTACCCTGGAGGGTAGTAGTTACAAGAGTCTCGGTATTACCAAGAATTTCTGCAGCTTCTTTAATCAATCCTGCTGGTATTCCGGTAACTTCGCTAGTGTGTTCTACATCCCAATCACCAAGAGCCTCTGCCATTTTTTCAAAACCAACAGTATTGTTTTTTATAAATTGCTCATCCAGTCTTCCTTCCTCTATGATAAGGCGCTGCAGTCCATTTAATAATGCTACATTGGTTCCGGGATATAATTGAAGATGCATATCGGCCATACGGGCCGTAGCTGTTTTCCGTGGGTCTACAACGATAATATACGGCTTTCCGGTTCTCTTTTTTCTTTCCATAATTCTTTCAAATAAAACAGTTCCCGTTTCGGCAGGATTATGACCGAACAAGAAAAGTGTATCTGCTTCATCAATATCGTCAAATGATGCAGGAACACCATCCGCACCGAAGGACTGAAGCAGGCAAAATTCAGTAGTAGCTGTACAAAGCCTTGTATTGGCATCTAACAAATGAGTTCCAATTCCTGCTCTGCCAATTTTAGCTATCGTATAATAGTCTTCTAGAAATCCCTGTCCCGTTGAATAGATAGCGATTCCATTTCCGCCCTTATCTTTGATGGTTTCCCGTGCCTTTTTAACAATTAGTTCCATCGCTTCGTCCCAGGAGGCTGGAACAAGCTGTCCAAACGCATCCCGGACCATTGGGGTCAAAAGCCTGTCCGGACTGTTGTTTGCATGCCATTGGTTTTCACCTTTTGGTCCTAATCTTCCTCTGTTTATAGGATGCTTCGAATTACCCTTTATCCCCACAACCTTATGATCTTTAACGGCTATATGGCATCCGCAGCCGACAGAACAGATATTACAAGTACTGTATACCCATTTATCGACCTCTCCCTGACTATATACATTTATATCCGTACGCTCCGTTTCCCAAGCCATTATTTTCCACCCTCTCTTTGTGTCTTAGGCAAATACACCTCTGGTACAGCATATTTAATTTTCTCAGGACCAAATTGAACTTCTAACTCTTTGGCACCTTCTTTCAGGCTTTTTTTAATCCTCTGGAATAGTAAATCCAAGTCATTAACATGTTGGGCATTGTTTTCATCCTGCCATGTTATCGCTCTTCCCCAAGCCCGAAAGGTTGAATCGGCAACCGAATCGTCATAGTATAAAATAGAGAGATCCTTTTTATATGTTTTAAAATCCTGTTCCTTCCTTTGTAAAACTTCAATTAGGTTCTCACAAGTATCCTTTTGTTCTTCCAATACTGTCCTAAAAAGAATTGCTAATGGATTTTCTGCATACTGACTTTCCTTAATAATCTTGTCAGAGTCCTCCATAATACTGTTAAAAATTTTATGTAACTTGTCCATTACCTCCCGCCTTCCTTTTAATTTACTTCTATATATCTAGTAACCCTATCCATAAAGGTTAAACCTTCGAAGACGTTTTTTAATAGAATTCTCATAATGCTCTTCCACAAAAAAACGCCAAAAGCTGGTAGCTCAGCTTAAGACGTAAAAAAGATTATATTATATATCCAGTACTTTAGGATGTAGAGTAAATAAAAAGAACCCTTGAGTCAGGGTTCTTTTTAAATGGACATCACGATAATAGATATAAGAAATAACATCATATGAATAACGGAGTATCTAAACATCCGTTTCGCCCAATGATCTTCATTTTGTGTAGAAAATCCGCTAATAGATAAAATGATCCATCCAATATTTAATAGTGTCATAAATCCGATGAAAAACATACTAAGAGATTTCATGAAGAATGGTATTGGAATCAAACAGATAAGATAAAATAAAAGGTGGATTTTCGTTTTCTTGATGCCTGATACAACAGGTAACATGGCGAATCCTGCCCGTTTGTAATCATCAAATCTTCGTATGGCGATTGCATAAGTATGGGGCATTTGCCAAATGAATATGATGAGTGCCATCATCATAGGAATAAGTTGAAAACTGCTAGATAACACAGACCAACCAATTAAAGGTGTTACGCATCCTGATACGGCACCAATAATCGTGTTCCATGAGTATTTTTGTTTGCTCCAAAATGTGTACAAGACTACATAAAAAAACCAACCAATAAATGAAAATAGTAACACTTCGGCATTTGTAAAAAGCAATATTAGAAATCCTATTATGCTTGTTGTAACTCCTAAAATTAAAACAAACTTCTTGCTGAACTCGCCAGTAGCACTCGGTCTATTTTTAGTTCGTTCCATTAGTTTATCTAAATCGGTTTCGTACCAATTATTCAACATTAAAGCACCTGCAATGACAAAGGCACTTCCTATTAATGTAACAAAGAAAGAGGCAATATGTTCAGCAAGTGGAAGATGATTGATATGAGAAGATAAAAAATATCCTGCCAACACAGGAAGTACATTGATAACAAAGACTTTCCCTTTTATGAGGCTGATAAGGTTTATAAAGAAATTTTTAGGTGTTTTAGTTTGCATTTGATTCATAGCTGTTCCTCTCTCTTTCTATCCACCAGACTATTTATTTTAACACAAAGATTCGTCGAATGCTTATGGTTTATTTTTGAATTTCGTTCTGTGTCAGATACTTAATGCTGCTTTTTCATAATAATTTCTTTTGCTCAAGGAATAACCAAATTTTGAGAAGGGGAAGTTAAAGAAAAGGAGGGGATGTTTTTGAGTGAAAAAGTTGAAATAATCAAGTTAACCAGTGCAGAAATCTCTACACTATGGTCAACTTATTTGAATGTAAATGTAGTAAACTGCTTTATGACTCATTATCTGGAAACTTGCAATGACCCTGATATTCTGGAAATACTCAAAGAAACAAATCATTTTGCAGAAAAACATCAGAATGAAATAGAGCAATTATTTTTAAAAGAAAAAATCGCCATACCAAATGGTTTTAATGCCAATGAACATGTTGTATCTAATGCACCTAAATTATTTTCGGACGTTTTTTATATAACGTCTGTTTTGCAAATGTGTAAATTTGGAATTACCTCACATACAGCGAGCTTTACACTTGCTGCAAGAGAGGATATTCGGGTCCTATTTAAGGATCTTATTGATGATGTTTCCCATTTATACAATAGAGTTGTCAATTGTATGCAGGAAAAAGGAATTTATATACGATTGCCTGCTATGAATTATCCATCAAAAGTAGATTATATTAACAATGAAAATATTCTAACAGGGTGGTTCGGAAAAAAGCGGCCGTTGTTAGGGATTGAAGTCACACATTTATCAAGCAATGGGTATCAAAATGATATGGGAAAGGTGTTATGTACCGGTTTTTCACAAGTAGCCCAGGATAGAGAGGTGAAGGATTATTTTCTAAGAGGTAAGAAATTATGCAAGAGTATTTCAGCTTCCATTTACGAGGTTATAGAAGAAAGTGAAGTCTCAACTGGAATGCCATGGGATCAGAGTATCACCAACGCAGAGGTTGCTCCTTTTTCTGATCAATTTATGTTATACATAATAGGCATTCTGTCTGCTTTAGGGATTACTGGGTATGGAGCAGGAATCTCAACCTCCTTGCGAAGAGATGTAGGAGCCATGTATGCCAATTTTATAGCAAAGACAGTTGCATTTGTGGAAGATGGTATTAATTTAATGATTGATAGAGAATGGATGGAACAACCTCCTAAGATAATGGAGCAAGAGAAGTAACTTTTCAAAAGGCTAACTGTTTGGGATGACGTTTTTTTACACAAGTTTGATTCATGACGTCGATCGTATACTAGGGATAATTTCATCATATTAACTATTGAAGTGGTGTAGAGGAGAGGGATTGATATGACAAATCTTAATGATAAAGAGGTAATAGCTGAAAGTAATATTCCACTTACTGCTTCGGAATTAGGGTTTCTTTGGGCACAATATATGAATGATACTTTAGATATTTGTGTAATGGATTATTTCAAATATATTTGTAAGGATAAAGACATTCTTCCTCTTATCGAAAATTCCTCAAATATAGCAAAAAATGACATCAGAATTATTTCTGAGATCTTTATAAAAGAAAAACACCCGATACCAGTGGGATTTACGGATGAAGATGTTAATATAGATGCACCTAGGCTGTACTCAGATTCGTTTATCCTTATGTATATTCAAAAAGTAGAAGTACTAGCAATGGCAAGTATAAGTATGGCAGTTGGTCTCTCCGCTCGTTCAGATGTAAGCGACTTTTTTAGAAAATTACTTATATCCGTGTCTGAATTACACGATAAGGTTAGAAAAGTTATGTTAGCAAAAGGTGTATACGTCCGACCACCGCAAATACCTAGTCCAGATCAGATTAACTTTGTAGAAACTCAGGGTTTCCTGTTTGATTTTTTGGGTAAGCATAAACGGCCTCTGACAGCAATTGAGATTACACATCTTTTTAACAACTTTCAAACAAATGCTATGGGTAAAGCGATGATGATGGCATTTGCTCAGGTGTGTAAAAATGAAGATGTTAAACAATTCCTTATAAAAGGAAAAGAAATTGCAAATAAACATATGAAGAAATTTGGTTCAATCCTAATTGATGAAGACATTTCAGCACCCATGAGTTTGGACGCACATGTTACAGATAGTACCATCGCACCTTTTTCAGATAAATTAATGATGTTTCAAACAACTTATATGATCGCAGCAGGGATTGGGAATTACGGTATGGCTGCTGGCACTTGTCAAAGAATAGATGTAAGTGCTACCTTTGCACGCCTTGCAACTGAAATTGCTTTATATGCGGAAGATGGCGCAAATATACTAATAAAACATGGCTGGTTGGAAGAACCTCCGAAATCAGTTGATCGAGAAAAACTTGCCAATCAAAGTAATTGAAGGCAACTTCGCTTGAAAGAATGAGACCTCATGATCCTAAAAAATAGATATGGTATAGATCTTCAAAACTGCTTGACGGCTGAAGCCGTACCGATTGCCCGAGAAAAAATGCAGGCGTGAATTCTTTGTGGATTCACGCCTGTATTTTTTACATCAATAGATCCTCCTTGGATTCTGAGCAAAGGTTAATTAAAACAAAAAGTCGTAAAAGTGAAAATAGAAAGTCGTAATAGTAGTATTTCAATTTAATCTAACTCTTTTATACTAGAGATACGGATGTTTGAAAATTCAAAAAACAAAAAATCAGACATTTGTACATACTTGTTAAATAAAAAAGGGGGAAAACGAATGGAAAAGAAAGCGTTATCATTTTTTCTGATGTTGGTAATGGTAGTTTCAGTAGTTTTATCAGGCTGTTCATCGAAGGAAAGCAGCGGGGCGGCAAGTGGAGGAGATTCAAAGGACAAGCCATATGAAATCACAATGGCCTACTTGTATTTTACCAAAATTGATGACCTTCCTGCAGTACAGGCCGAAATTAACAAAATTACCAAGAAAAAAATTAACGCAACTGTAAAACTTATGCCGATTGAAGCTGCGGCTTGGCAGCAGCAATCAACCCTATTATTAACAGGTAATGAAAAAGTCGATCTTATGTTGGCAACAGGAACTGCAGGCTACTCTTTGCCAGCAACAAAAGGACAGTTTCTTCCTTTAGATGATTTATTAAAGAAATATGGAAAGGGCATTATCGATGCTGTTCCTAAGCATGTACTTGAAGGAGCTAAGGTCGATGGCAAAATTTACGGAGTTCCAAGTATAAGAGACTTCGCAGCTAATTATGGATTTGTTATGCGAAAGGATATTGTAGACAAATACCATATCGATCTATCCCAAGTAAAATCTTTTGAAGATTTAACCAATGTCTTCAAAACGGTAAAAGAAAACGAACCTGGCATGGCACCAATTGCTAACACCACAACATTTAACCAACCTGCAATGGTTATAGACGGTGGGAATTTTGATATTCTGGGAGACTCTTTAGGTGTAGTATCCTTTAAAGAAAAAAAGGTTGTAAATTTATTTGAACAGCCAGAGTATGTTAAAGCTGTGGATCTTGCAAGACAATGGTATAAAGCAGGATATACCTTGAAAAATGCAGCAAACATTACCGATGCCAACGTATCTATGGTTAAATCAGGTAAAGGCTTTGGTTACTTCTCGCATCAGAAGCCAGGATTTGCTCTTCAAGAGTCAGCAATGACAGGGCATGAAATGGTAGCTGTTACGTTTACAAAGCCATATTCTTACACAGATGCTGCAATCGGGCTTAACTTGGCAATCACAAGAAACAGCCAAAATCCGGAAAAAACGATGCAATTCTTGAACCTACTTTATACCGACAAAGATATTATGAATCTGTTAGCGAATGGTATTGAAGGTAAGCACTACCAGGTTAATTCCGATGGAACGATTAAATTACCAGATGGAGTAAAAGAATCAAATTATGTATTCAATCAGTGGGAACTTGGAGACAATGCTTTGACTCGTGTTTGGCAAGGCAATGATGTGAACTATTGGGATGAAATGCTTAAATTTAATGATTCAGCGGTCATTTCTCCAGCATTTGGTTTCCAGTTTAATCCTGATCCGGTCAAAACAGAAATTGCAGCAAGTACAAATGTTATCAATCAGTACAAAGCTGCACTTGAAGCTGGTGCATTAGATCCTAATAAGACTTTCCCAGAATTTAATAAAAAACTAAAAGCAGCAGGCATTGATAAAATCATTGCTGAAAAGCAAAAGCAATTTGATGCGTGGAAAAAGAATAATTAATTAATAAGAGAGAGAGCTAGTGAGAATGTAACTAGTTCTCTTCTCTTATGGCTACATATTTTTCTCAAAAGTTGAAAAACAAAAAATGCGTTTTAATAATTTTATGAGGTGAAAAAGATGGCCAACCGTACATACGAAGACCAAGCAAGCCGAACCGAGCTTGCCAAAACAATAGCCAGAGAAGGAATTGTCCTTCTAAGAAATGAGAATCAAATCCTTCCATTACATCCAACCAGTCCTGTTGCTGTTTTTGGAAGAGGGCAGGTTGCAACCCAAATTGGAGGAAGCGGTTCGGGAGCATCAGACTCCAAAAATGCCAGCACCATCATGGATGGTCTGCTAAGTCTCGGCTTTAACCTAGATCAAGAGCTGGCATCGAAATACCAAAAACAACTATCATTAGAACCCAAGCAAGAAATGACCGATTTCATGGAGATCATCACCAGTGGCTATATTTATGAGATTTGGGGCGTCTATAACCCGCCGGCCAAAGAACTGGCTATAGATGATAAAGTGGTTTCTGCTTCTGCTGGAAAAGCTGAAACTGCCATCATTGTCTTATCTAGAAATTCCGGCGGAGAAGAAAGTGACCGAAAAGTGGAAGATGATTATTATTTACAGCCATCAGAAAAAGCATTGGTAGAGCAGGTTACGTCCAATTTCAAACATGTAGTCGTGGTGATTAATACAAACGGTTATGTGGATACTGCCTGGACGAATGACTATAAAAATATTGAGGGCTTGGTGTATCTTGGACTGCCAGGTGAGGCAGGTGGCACAGCTTTAGCAGAAGTACTAGCCGGATCATACTCTCCTTCAGGAAAACTTACAGCAACGATGGCGCTGAGCTATGACGATTACCCAACGGCAAGGCATTTTAGCTATAACAAGGACCTTCCGGAAAGTATTTTAACTTATGACAGCTATGGTTTGGATGCAGCTGCAAATGGAAGCATCGGTTTTAGCATGAGTCCGGTTACCGTCTATCAAGAAGGCATTTATTTGGGGTACCGTTACTTTGATACATTTGGAAAAAAGGTGATGTTCCCGTTTGGACATGGCCTCTCCTATACCAACTTTGAGATCACGAATGTGGCTGTTTCCATCGATAAGGATCAGGAAATAATTCGGATAACCGCTGATGTTCGCAACACCGGCGAAACATATTCCGGCCAAGAAGTGGTTCAGGTATACATCAGTGAGCCTGATGGGAAGCTCGAAAAGCCTTATCAGAAGCTGACCACTTTTTCAAAAACAAAAGACCTTGCGCCGGGAGAAAAGCAAACGCTCGCTTTGAACTTTCCGTTTTCCGAGCTTGCTTCCTACTATGAAGAGACTGCTTCCTATCTAATCGAAGCTGGAGACTATCTCCTAAGAGTGGGGAACTCTTCACGGAATACGCATGTTGTCGGTAAAATCAGTGTACCCGTTACCATTGTGACCGAGCAGCTTTCCAATCGATTAGTCTTACATCCTGCCAATCAAGGGAAGATAGAATTTTTAAGCAAGGAAGGCGTGTCATCCATCACTTACGAGGGCGAGTTAGAGGAAATTTCCTCATCAGCTTGCGTAGGGGTTCTTACGAAGGATGATGTAACCTTTAAGGAAATGGAACCTGCAAACCAATTTGAGGAACATCCCTTTGCACATACCGAATTTGCTTTAGAAGATGTCAAACAAGGAAAAATTACTATGGAACAATTTGTGGCGCAGCTAACCAAAGAGGAACTGGCCGTTTTGGTGAATGGGCACGGAAAAGGGGTACCGTTCGGAGGAATCGGCTTGGATGTGCCCGATTCTATTTGCTATGAGGACGGAAAAGACATCGGTAGCAATACGCATCCTACGGGCCAAAACAATTATGTATCACCGGGAATTGAACGTTTAGGGGTTGCCTCTATTTTTTATAAAGATGGACCTGCTGGAGTCAGAATGACGGCGTGGCCGATTCAAACCGTTATGGCTAATACTTGGAATCGTGAACTTCTCTATGAATTCGGTGATGCCGCCGGGCAAGAAGCCGAGAGCCAGCAAGTGGATTCCTGGCTTGCTCCCGCCGTCAATCTTCATCGAAACCCGATTGGGGGAAGGAACTTTGAATATTATTCAGAGGATCCGTTATTAAGTGGAGAGTGCGCGGTGGCAGTGGCGAATGGGGTGCAGGAAAACCATCTTGTCACGGTTTGTGCCAAGCATTTTGCCCTCAACGAGCAGGAAACCTATCGCCGCGGACATAGCATACGGAATATTGATGCAGTTGATAGTATTGTCGAAGAGCGGGTGGCCCGGGAATTATATTTGAAGCCATTTGAAATGTTGGTCAAGCAAACAAAGATGATGAATATCATGACTTCTTTTAATAAAATTAATGGAGTGTTTGCCGCAGGAAGCCATGATCTGAATACAGCTATCCTTAGGGAAGAATGGGACTTCAACGGCTTTGTGGTCACGGACTGGGGCGACATGGATACGGTCGTTGACGGGGCAGATGCGATTGCCGCTGGCAATGACATTGTCATGCCAGGAGGGCCCCCAGTCATCGAACAAGTGCTTGCCGGTCTTGAAGAGGGCAGATGCACCCTTGCGGATTTGCAAAGAAATGTCATCAACCTATTAAATTTTGTGGTAAATTCCGAGGCATTTAAAGTTCAAACTAGTAAAGTAAAATAGCCGAAAACAGAGACTTTCTAGTTAGAAAGTTAGATTAAAAAACAGCAAAAATTGATCAGTGAACTTATTTGCGTCTACCGAATTGGTAGGCGTTTTTTATTTGAAAGTTTTACATGGCTATTCCACCAAAACATACAACCGAAACGTTTATGGCAGCTTTGGGAATGGTAATATGTTTATAACTTAGGAAATACTTAAACTCAAGCAATTTCCCTAGTTATTGCTGCATTTATGATCCCAGCAATCAGATTTTCATCCATTTTTAAAATGTCATTTGCTTTCTCGATAATCGGGGGGAAATCAAATGGCTAGTGCCTTATTAATAAAAAAGTTCACTTTTTTCTCAAACTGCATACTTTCTGCAAACTTTTCTTGTAGGATAGGTTTTGTAACAAAATGTAAGGAGGATCTAAATGAAACCAAAAAGACTGTTTATAGGGATTTTCACGTTAGTTTTAATGTTCATGTTAGCTGCTTGTTCAGGTAATAGTACGGATAATAGCACTGACAAAGGTTCAAAAATGGATCATCAAAACATGAAGATGGATAATAAGAATTCGGATGATAAAAGTATGGACATGGGTGATATGGATCATTCAGGTTCTGGTGAGATTCCTGCAGGATTAAAGGTAGCAGAGAATCCAAAATATAAGGTAGGAGACCAAGCTATTCTTAAATCAGATCATATGGAAGGGATGAACGGTGCTGAAGCAACTGTTGTTGGTGCCTTTGATACGATAGCTTATGCTGTTACCTATACACCGACTACTGGAGGAAATCCAGTAAAAAATCATAAATGGGTTATTCAAGAAGAAATCAAAGATGCTGGGGATAAAGCCTTAGAACCTGGAACAAAAGTTACCATGCAGGCAGACCACATGGAAGGTATGGATGGTGCAACGGGAACAATTGATTCAGCGGAAAAAACAACTGTATATATGGTTGATTACACACCAACTACTGGTGGGGAAAAAGTAACAAATCATAAATGGGTAACAGAAAGTGAACTATCTGCTAAATAATGTGCAAAATTTTTGATAAGAGAGTTAAAGAGGAAAAGGGTTGCGATGCAATCCTTTTTTTATTAATCAAAAAAGTGCAGCGAGGAAGAAGCAACAATCCTTAAATTTGTAGTGTTTTAAATAATTCTGTAAGAAAACCTTCATAATTTCTGCAATTTTTTATGATAACCTTAAGATATTAAAATAGTCTGTTAGGTGATCATATGTACAGTTTATTAAGTCAAATTAGTTCCGTATTAAGTAAACCATTTTTTAGTATGGCAAATAGTTTGGAATCTTGGCCCATTGTCTTTGCTTTAATTCTGGGACTAGTAGGAGCCCTTGCACCTTGTCAGCTTACAGGGAATATTAGTGCCGTTACACTTTATGGCAATCGTTCCATTCAAAAGAAAGTAGCTTGGAAGGATGTTACTTATTTCATACTGGGTAAAATAGCAGCCTTTTCGTTATTAGGTGTATTGGTTTGGTTACTAGGTAAAGGTTTTGAACAAAATTTGCCTTTATTTTTTCCTTGGCTGAGGAGGATGATGGGCCCTTTATTAATTTTCGTTGGTTTGTTTATGCTGGGATTCATTAAAATAAGGGGAACCTTTAATTTATTAAAACTATCTAAAGATTATAAGCATGAAAATCCATTTGCTTCTTTTATGTTGGGATTTAGTTTTTCACTCGCATTCTGTCCTACAATGTTTATCCTATTTTTCGTTACATTAATGCCAGTTGTACTGTCTAGCTCTTATGGGTTTATTCTTCCCCCCATTTTTGCAGTTGGAACAGGTATCCCCTTATTAATCGTTATTTTAATTATTTGGTATCTTGGGGGAAGTGGTGTGGTAATGAAAAAAGGAAGAAAGTATGGAATGGTTATTCAAAAGATTGCTGGAGCTCTAATGTTAATACTAGGTATCTTTGATACAATCACATATTGGTCTCTATAAAAAGAGGCAAACAGAACAACGATATTTGATCGTTGTTTTTGTTTGAAAGTGTAAAGACAGTCAAAAATATAAGGAAGATCTTCTTACGGAATGCCCACCCTCTAATCCATTACAAAAAGGCAATACAATTCAGATACTTGCCGTTTCACTTACCCAGTAAGAACAAAGAGGTAAATCTTTTTCAAGATAACGAAATTCATGGGTTTCAGCATTGGCTCCATCTACTAATTTACAGTTCGGTAAATTGTAATAAATTCTTGTCACTTTCTGCAAACTTATTTACTAAACTCAAAGCAGATAAAGGTACTGTATGATTTTATAAAGGAATACTGAGGAGGCCCCTTATGTGTCAGAAACCTATGAAATTTACTCTCCACCAAATGGAGATGGAAAGAAAGGCAGCAATTAAAAGAGAAAATCAGTCACAAAGCTTTTTTAGGAAGTTATTTAATACACTAAGTGTTGGTAAGAAATCTAAAGATTTAGTGAAGGGTGGAGCGAAAAATGATTAATTGGGTTATTGGAATTGTTATTTTTGTAATTGCAGGCAGGATGTTATATAAATTTATTCAAAAATCCAAAGAAGGGAAATGCCCTTCATGCTCTTCTGATTGCTCTTGTAGCGGAGATAATTGTATCTTCTTATTCAACTAAAGCCCGGTTACTTTAACGTAGAATTCTTCACAATCTTTTCTAAACCCTGTAAACTCCAATAACATAGATGTGTTGTCTATATTGATTACTCTTACAAGAAAAAGTGAGAGGGGTTTGTTGATTACGAACGATACTGAAACCTTTTATATAGAAATCGTATTACTACTAAAAAATATTTTTATATTTTTTCCACGTAGAATCAAATACACAAGATAGAATGCAGTGATAATTATGGTAAGAATAATTATTTGTATGTGTGTGTATCCGACCATTGATATGTTTGCAACAAAATTATACAAAATATGAGTAATTATACAGATAGAAAGATTTCCGCTTGCTAAAATTACTATCATAAACATAAAGCCTACAACAAATGCATTAGCTATTTGAAGGATTGTATCCCCACCAGATTGGGCAACTGCCACCATACTGATGATGTGCCCTATTGCAAAGGTAAAGCTAATGAAAGCAACTACTAAAAAATGGTTCCACTTCTTTTCCAGTGCTTTGAACATGAGACCGCGAAAGATGATCTCCTCCATAAACCCCACACCAATGTACATAATTGCCATAAAAGTAATTTCTGTTGCAGATAACGATGAGTTAATCCCGTAAATTAAATTTAAAAAAGGTAAAATGAGCAAAGGTACATAATATAACATGATAGATGACTTTTCCGTAGGCTTTGACGAAAGCCCTATATCCTCAGAAATATGCGTCCTTTTTAAATACATAAAGCAAACAACTGCTAATATCAAATTAGGAATGGCAGTTACCAAATTAAATCCTATATTCATTGAACTGGCTATATTGTCTGTAATGGTGTTAAGGACAAGATAAATTCCTAACCAAACAAGTGAATGTAAAACTGCATTTCTTTCATAAAGTTTTTTCAAGATATTTTCCTCCTTTAAACGTCCTTTGTTACAAATTCTTATGCCAAGTTCTTCAAATGGCTGAATTAATAAGGCGATCTAAGGTGGATTTAAATCTGAAATTACTATGTTACCTTAATTTTACATCTAAACAACTATGATATTAATTAGAAAAATTACAAATTCGTGAAGAATTCCATTTTTAACCAATGACTGGATTTTAAAATGGATTCTCGTCAGCCCCCAATTTAAGCCTCTTAATCATCTCTAGCGTTTCACTCCTAGCTGTCAACATAATTATAAGGAACATCCGAAAGCTGTCTTATTTTTTTGCAGCTTGTCCAACCATCCATTTCGGGCATCATAATATCCAGGACGACCAAGTTAATTTCTTCCTTTTCAAAATAAGTTAGAGCCACTTTTCCTGAGTTGGCCTTAACGCATTTATAACCATGATGGCTATATATAATCCTAAAAGATCAGGCATTAGTTTCATCATCGACAAGTAAAATTGCCTTCATATCCTCACCAACTTAACAAATTTTTTACCATTATAATAAAGGGGATTTTAAAGAAACTTTGCAGATTTAATAGTTTTTCTATATTCCGAAAAATTTCACCTAGAAAATTAGGATAATAAAACTTTATTTCAATTTTGTGTCAAATGGGGGTTTTTATGTAGATGACATATTTTATACAAAAAAAACTCAAAGTTTCTGCACACTTTTCAATTAAAGTGTAAGTTGTTAAGCGATTATCGTATATACACATACTTTGGAATGAGGTGAAGACATTGAAGGGAAAATGGTTGTTAATGATTATCCTTGTGGTTGTATTTTCAGGGGGAAGAATAGCTTTGGCAGATGGAGATCATGGTAAGGCTCCATCCACAGCTAACCTAAATGGCCAGGAACATGATATGGAAGGCATGGACATGAGCGGGGGAAGCAACACTGAAAGCACCAGTAGTGACCATAAAACAAGTGAAGGTCATGATATGGAAGGAATGACTGAAGGGGAAGACATGGAAGGTATGAATATGGAGGGCAGTAGAGGTCACAGTCATGAACCTGTCAAAGAAGAACCAGCAAACCTTAAGGTGTTAGGAACTTTTGGTGCGGTTAATCTTTCCTTTATCGTAATCGGCATTTGGAATAAATGGTTTAGAAGAAAGGATGGGTCCAATGGCAATTCCAAAAGACAAGTTGTCTAAAGAGAAAAAACAAATGGAAGAAAAGAAGCCTTATAATCTATTAACGATACCTATGGTTAAGAAATTCATACAAAGTAAATGGTATCCTGGCATTTTCCAATGGATTGTCCTCGCTGTATTCTCTGTAATTGTTTATGAATTGGTGGCAGGAACAGTGGATCCGACCCGAAATGTGGGAACATCATTAACATGGGTGTTATGGTGGCCTTTAATCCCAATCTTTTTCTTAGTCATCGGTAGATTTTGGTGTACGATTTGTCCATTTGGTAAAGTAAGTGATATTGTTCGGAAAACGATCGGCAGTAATCGTCCAATGCCAAAGTTCTTGAGAAAGTATGGACTTTGGATGATTGACCTTTTCTTTATTGCCATTACCTATAGCGATCATATTTGGGGGATTGTTGAATCACCGAGAGGATCTGGTTATTTACTTCTTTTACTTGTGACAATGGTAGTTGGTACTTCTATCTTTTACGAAAGAAGAACATTTTGTAAAACTTTATGTTTTCTAGGGGGTCTTTCTGGTAACTATTCTCGTTCGGGGTCGTTAGAACTTCGAGGGACACCTGAAATATGTAAGACTTGTAAAACGCAATCTTGCTTTAAAGGAAGTGAAAAAGCGGAAGGTTGCCCAATGTTTCAATTTGTTAGAACAATGGATACAGCAGCTGATTGTAACTTATGTGGAAACTGTGTGAAAAGTTGCCCAAATAACTCGATTCGTATATCCCCACGGGTACCTACATCTGAACTATGGGGAATTAAAAAACCAATGTTGGAGCATACATTCCTTGCGGCAGTTATTATGGGGATTGTATTTGTTCAAAACATCACAATGGTAGCAATATGGCAGGATATCTTAAACGCAATTGGATCTGTAACCGGAACAGATAATTATAATGTGAACTTTACTGTCGCCTTCATTATTGCAATGGCAATCCCAGTTGGACTCTTATATGGAACAGCCAAACTTGCTACCTTAACAGGTGGTTCAGTAGAGAAAGTAAAGAAAAACTTTATCAGATTTGGTTATGCCATTATTCCATTGGATTTAGCTGGGCACCTTGCTCACAACTTATTCCATATTATTACTGAAGGTAAAGCGATTTGGTACAACTCAGCTGCATTATTTGGTATGAATGTAACAAGGGGTGACCTTGCATTTGCACCAGCATCATCCGTTCAACTATTACAATATATTATTATAGTAATAGGAATGATTGGCTCCATTTATACTGCCTACCGTATTGGTAATAAGGGTTCATTTAAAGCATTAGCTCCATACTATGTACTAATGATATTACTAGCAGTAGCAAACATTTATTTATTCTCACTTCCAATGATGCATAGGGTTTAAACGAATATAAAGTATCTGTATTTAGAAATTAAAAAATACTAAATGGCAGTATCTTTTATGAATATTAAAGAGCCAAAATACGCAAGTATTGTCTAAAAACTTGCATATTTTAGGCTCTTTATTTTTATAGCTTATTGTGGGAAGCTACCCATTAGTATAAGTGAAATCCTTCACATCTTTTTTCCTTGATAGAATATTATTGATATTGGAAACAGCACCCATACTTTAAGCACTCATTATTAAATGTTACTTTATATTTTATAACTAGACTCTTTGTTCATTACTTAGTTGAAAGTTCACTTTCTATAACCCACTTATGATTTTTTACTATTGGTCCTCCAGTAGTCGGAATGTAATCAATCATATAAACTGTTGTGTGTACTGCTGAATTAATAGTTCCTTTTGCCCCCATCATGCCTTTCATGTGATTTGCTTCTAAGGTTACCTCCGTTCCAGGTTTTAAGGTTTTATGACCAGCCTTTTTAATCTCTTCTTGGATAACCCATTTATGATTTTTCACCATTGGTCCTCCAGTAGTGGGAGTGTAGGTAACAGCATATGCTGTCGTATCATAAGCACCTACAATGTTTGCTTTAGTACCATACATCCCTTTCATGTGGTCAGCTTTAACAATAACTTGACTACCAACTTTATAAGTTGGACTTTCTGCTTTTTTTAAACTTTTAGGGACTTCGGAAGAACCTAAATGCATTTTACTTATATTTTTCTTTTTATCGTCCGTATTCATATTTTTATCGGAACTATATGGACTACTATTGCTCGTCCATGCAGATAACATCAATACTAATATTAGCATTAAAATTCCAGTTGCAAATTTTTTACTTTCCAATTCTTTATGACCTCCCAATAATTTGTTTCAAAAGTGGTCTAAAAAATTGTACATTTACTACATTGTTTCCTCCAGCTTTTTAAATTATTTATGATTTTAAATTTAATGAATCAGATGGCATAATTTCCCACAAAACAGAATACTTCTTTTCCACTGCACTTTCCCGTTAACATAATAACTTCTATAGGGATAAAAGAATTGAACTCTTGATGAAATAATTGCTAAATGCACAGATTCTCGATATTTATTTGCTAAAGTTAATATAGAAGACTAAATAACAGTCACTTTTCAAAGTAGGCTGGATAGGTGGACAAATTGTGAAGGCGGAGCTAAAAAGAAAAAATTTTTAAGCACGCCTATTTACATAGGGTAGGGGGGTATGGTAAGTTTAAAATAAAGGAGGGAGGTAATGAATAATTACGATCCTGATAACCTGAATCAATTTAATGAGCACGGTGTTTCCTGTGATTCCTTAACATCAGAGCGAAAAAGTCATCATTCAGATAAAACGAAACAAAATCTTGTATCAAGATTAAATCGTATCGAAGGACAGATTCGGGGTATTAAAGGTCTAATCGAAAAAGATACCTATTGTGATGATGTCATTACGCAACTTGCAGCAACTCAAGCAGCATTAAATAGTGTTGCGAAAGTTCTTTTGGAAGGCCATATGAAAAGTTGTGTGGTGGAGAGAATTCAAGAGGGCGATTATGAGGTTGTAGATGAATTGTTAACGACCATTCAAAGACTTATAAAAAAATAATTAAGATAAGAGAGGGAGTATTAAAATGGAAAAAGTAACGTTAAATGTTCAAGGAATGTCTTGCGGTCATTGTGTAAAGGCGGTAGAGGGAAGCGTTGGTGCTCTAAAGGGGATCAGTTCCGTTAAAGTTGACTTAAAAGATGCTAAAGTGGATGTTGAGTTTAATGATCAAGAGGTTTCACTAGATCAAATTAAAGAAACAATCGAAGATCAAGGCTATGATGTGAAATAAAGAGATCGAAAAGACGTGCTAGTGATAGCACGTTCTTTTCGAAGAAAAATATACCTATATGGGGTATAAGGAGTTGGCTTAAAATGAGTCAAATGGTGAAAGAAACAAATTTACAAATATCAGGTATGACCTGTGCTGCATGTGCGGTGAGAATTGAAAAAGGTCTTCAAAGATTAGAAGGCGTGGAAGAAGCAAATGTAAATCTTGCTTTAGAGCGTTCAAATGTGAAATATAATCCTGAGAAGATAAATATTGGGGACATTGAAAAAAAGATTAAAGATCTTGGTTATGATGTTGTTAATGAGAAAACGGAGTTTGACATAACTGGTATGACTTGTGCAGCATGTGCTACACGGATAGAAAAAGGTTTAACCAAATTAAATGGTGTCGTGATAGCAAATGTCAATTTAGCACTCGAAAAAGCGACTGTAGAGTACAACAGTGCGGTCCTAAACCAAAGTGAAATTATTAACAAGGTAGAAGCCCTTGGGTATGGCGCTCAAATAAAGGAAGATGCAAAAGAAACTAGTGATCATCGACAAAAGGAAATTGAAAGACAAACAGGGAAGTTTATCTTTTCGGCGATTCTTTCCTTCCCACTTTTATGGGCAATGGTGGGTCACTTTTCATTCACTTCGTTTATTTGGGTTCCAAAAATGTTTATGAATCCATGGGTGCAATTAGCTCTAGCTACCCCAGTACAATTTTTTATTGGTAAACAATTTTATGTTGGAGCTTATAAAGCATTAAAAAATAATAGCGCCAATATGGATGTTCTAGTGGCTTTAG
This sequence comes from Neobacillus drentensis, assembly GCF_021560175.1. Classification (GTDB taxonomy): domain Bacteria; phylum Bacillota; class Bacilli; order Bacillales; family Cytobacillaceae; genus Neobacillus; species Neobacillus drentensis_A. Next base: position 2,080,133 of record NZ_CP091110.1, read on the forward strand.
GTACATCGGCAGCTTATTTTTACAGTTTATATTTATCATTGATGTCAATCGGAGGTATGAACCATTCCGTAGAACTTTACTATGAGACGAGTTCGATTCTTATTACACTGATTATTCTTGGAAAACTTTTTGAAGCAAGAGCTAAAGGAAGATCATCGGAAGCGATTAAAAAACTGATGGGACTTCAGGCAAAGACAGCCATTGTTGAGAGAGAGGGAGTAGAACAAGAAATCCCCATTGAAGAAGTAATCGTTGGTGACATTGTTCGTATTAAACCCGGTGATAAAATACCGGTAGACGGCAAAGTTTTGGAAGGTCATTCTGCGATTGATGAATCAATGCTTACAGGAGAGAGTGTTCCGGTTGATAAGACCATTGGTGACGAGGTAATCGGAGCTACAATCAACAAAAATGGATTTTTATTAATTGAGGCAACAAAAGTTGGCAGAGATACGGCTTTAGCCCAGATTATAAAAGTAGTAGAGGAAGCGCAGGGATCCAAAGCACCAATTCAACGTCTTGCTGATAAGATTTCAGGTGTGTTTGTTCCTATAGTTGTTGCACTAGCAATATTAGCTTTTATCGTTTGGTATGTATGGGTGGCTCCTGGCGATTTTGCAGAAGCACTAGAAAAATTGATTGCCGTTTTAGTTATCGCTTGTCCTTGTGCATTGGGTTTAGCAACGCCAACATCCATTATGGCTGGTTCTGGTCGTGCAGCGGAATATGGCATCCTGTTTAAAGGTGGCGAGCATTTGGAAATGACCCATAAAATTTCTACGGTTGTATTAGATAAAACGGGTACTGTTACAAACGGAACACCTGTTTTAACAGATGTAATAACCGTCCAAACTCTCATAGAAGATGAATTCCTCTCATTAGTGGGTTCTGCCGAAAAACAATCGGAACATCCATTAGCACAAGCTATTGTTCAAGGAATCAAGGAAAAAGAGATTCCTTTAAAGGATGTAACGGAGTTCGAAGCAATCCCTGGATTTGGCATTAAAGCAACGGTCGATGGCAAAGAACTATTAGTTGGTACGAGGAAATTAATGAGTAAATACAATGTAGCTGCAGAAGAAGCTTTTGGTCAAATGGACGAGTTAGAAATGGTTGGTAAAACAGCCATGCTCGTCGCGATCGACTGCCGATACGCCGGGATGGTAGCTGTAGCGGATACCATTAAAGAAACGTCCAAATTAGCGATTAGCCGTCTCAAAAATATGGGAATCGAAGTAATCATGATTACGGGGGATAATAAGCAGACTGCACGAGCTATAGCTGAACAAGTTGGTATTGATCATGTTGTTGCTGAAGTTCTTCCTGAAGGAAAAGCCGATGAAGTAAAGAAATTGAAGGCTGTAGGGAAGAAGGTTGCAATGGTTGGTGATGGAATCAACGATGCGCCCGCCCTTGCGATTGCCGATATTGGAATGGCTATTGGAACTGGTACTGATGTTGCAATGGAAGCGGCTGATATTACCCTTATCCGCGGGGATTTAAATAGTATTGCCGATGCCATCTTTATGAGTAAGAAAACGATTAGAAATATAAAGCAGAATTTATTCTGGGCTCTTGCCTATAATACGCTTGGTATTCCTGTCGCTGCTATCGGATTACTTGCACCATGGCTTGCAGGTGCAGCCATGGCATTTAGCTCAGTATCTGTCGTTCTCAATGCGTTACGTTTACAAAAAGTAAAATTGTAAAGATAAGCTGTAGGAGAAGATGATCTTTAGAAAAAATCTTCCCTCCTACAGCTCATTTTCTACTGTATTTTGACATCGTTTTTAGAGATTCTGGCTAATTATTTTGGTATCCTTTAGTGCGTTAATACTTTATTAACAATTTATAGGGGGATATTAACAAAATTCTATTAGATATTAACAAAATATCATAGGATATTAACAAATTTCAGGATATATTAACAAATCCCCCAATACAGTCCAACTCAAATAGAACGTACTTAAATCTGAAAAGCCGTTATCCCATGGGATTACGGCTTTTTGTCTTTATCGACATCTTTACACAAATTCTTCAAAGTTTCTGCTAAGTTTCTGCATACTTTTTTCTTATATTAAGAGTATCAGATAAATAAAGGAGAGTTAAACATGAACATGACGCATTACATGGGGTTACTCGCAGACAATCAGCCTTGGAATTTATTAATTTTTATGGCGGTTCCGGTTATTTGTGCTGAAATTTTGGCGATTACAGAAATTGCTATCTTATTCACAAGAAAATTAGATGGTACCTTGAGAAAACTAAATAAATTTACCGGTATTTTTGCAGGAGTTTATTTTACTGGTATATTTATTTACTTAATGAAGACAGCCTACATTCCTCTTACTGTTAACGGAGACTGGAAAGGCTGGATTGATGTAGTAGCTGTTACTTTCTATCTGCTTGGTATTATCCCATTCCTCGGTATGGCACTGCTTGATCTAGGTCTTATCTATAGAAATAAAAAAGAAGAAGAGAGACTTAAAATCCATGCAATCTTTGTTAGTATTTTCTTGGTCGTAGCCCATATTGCCATGATTTTCGGAATGATTGATCCTGCTCTAGGATCCAGTTCAGCTGGTGGTCATGATATGATGAACATGTAATATTTATATAGGAGGCTATTTAGTTGCCTCCGTGTAGTATTTTAAGATTAATCATTCAATGCAGTTCAGTAGTATAGGAAGGTAAAAATCCATAAAGGTAGATATAAAAAGGATAAAGGCTGTGTCTCTATTTAGAGATACAGTTTTTATTTTCCTATGATACAAATTATAATTGTGTTATAAACCACACAATCATATAATTGTACGAGAAAGGATGAGTATCATGCCGATTAATTCTTTTGAAAACTATCCGATGAGCTGGAAGCCATCCATTGATAAAACCAAAAAGCCAATTTATAAAATACTCGCAGAACAATTAAAACAGGACATTTTAAACGGAGTTTTAATACCGGGGACAAAACTGCCCCCACAGCGAGAATTGGCCGATTATTTAGATTTAAATTTGAGTACCATCTCAAAAGCATTTAAAGTCTGTGAGTTAAAGGGTTTGTTGAGTTCATCTGTTGGAAGTGGCACATTTGTATCATATGATGCGTTATCGAATGCGTATTTACTTGAAGAAACAAAGCCCAAACATTTAATTGAGATGGGAGCAACGCTGCCAGATAATGCTTCTTACGAGCCACTCCTGAACCAACTGAAGGGTATGCTGCAAGAGCCACATTATGAAAAATGGTTTGGCTATGGCAGGGCAGGCGAAAGCCTTTGGCAAAAGGATGCCGCTGTAAAGCTTATCAGAAGAGGCGGGGTTGAAACAACAGTTGATCACATTTTATTTGCAAATGGGGGTCAAAATGCGATTGCTGCCACGCTTGCGAGTCTTTGTCACCCTGGTGATTGCATTGGTGCTGACCATCATACATACGCGGGCTTAAAAACTGTTGCAGCGATGCTTAGTTTGAAAATAGTGCCGATAAAATCAGAGAACGATGAAATGAGTCCAGATGCCTTTGAATATGCGTGTAAAAATGAAAATATTAGAGGGATATATTTAATACCAGATTATCATAATCCGACAACTCGCTGTATGTCAGTAGAGAATAGAAAAGCTATTGCAACAATTGCCAAAAAGTATAATAAGTTCATAATTGAAGACGCGACATATCATCTCCACAAAGAAAAAGTAATTCCAGCCATTGCATCATTTGCACCAGAACAGGTCATCCATATTGCAAGTTTATCTAAATCAATAGCACCGGGGTTAAGACTAGCCTATGTGGCGGTGCCGAACCAATATAAGGAGTTAATTTCAAAGGCACTTTATAATTTGAATATCTCAGTTTCCCCTCTATTAGCCGAACTGGCTGCACGTACGATTGTATCGAATCAGTTTGAAGTCTTAATTGAGGAGCATCGGAAACAAACCATTCGTATAAACCAAGTCGTAAATCGATATTTGGCAGACTATGCGTGCTTAGGTGCTGAAACAGGCATATTTCGATGGTTGAAATTACCAGGCAGAATTACAGGTGCTAAATTTGAAACGTTAGCGGCACAGCAGGGGGTACAAGTGTATGCCGCTGAACGGTTTGTAGTTGGAAATAGTAGTCCAGAGCGGGCTGTAAGGATTGCTGTCTGTGCACCAGAAACGCTTGAAGAGCTTGAGCAAGGGTTAATGATCCTTAAACGGTTATTAAATGAACTCACCTAATAATAGTCGCCATACAACACGATGATTGTTTGCCACACAAAATAATATTGTTCGCCATACAATCATTGTGTTGTGTGGCTTTTTTGTGCCTGTTATGATGATTACAGATAGAGGGATCCCAATAAAAAATATTTTTCGAATATTCCAACATCTAGAAAACCCGGTTAAGTAGACTTAACAAAAATTTAGAAGGCGTGATGAGCTTATGTATAATTTTGACGAAATTATTGACAGAAGAAATACAAATGCAATGAGTACAGATGGTTTCCGGGGATATATTTTCGGTGACAACGATGGTTCGATGACGTTTCCTTACAAAGATGAGGAGTTTATCAGAATGTGGGTGGCAGATATGGATTTTGCAACACCCCAGGTAATTCTTGACGGAATAAAAGAAAGATTGGATAAAAAAATAGTTGGTTATACCCGTATACTCTCAGATTATTATTATAAAGCTTTTGTAGATTGGTGTATTAGAAGATATGGATGGAGCTTTGAGAGAAAACAACTAGTCATGTCTAATGGAGTAATACCTGCTTTATTTGAACTGGTGGAGTATATCTGCAAGCCAGATGAAAAGGTTATTTTTTTAACTCCATCATATGCCTATTTTAAATATGCAGCAGATTATAATCACCGTGAAAGTGTATGCTCAGACCTAATTAATGAAAAAGGTCGCTATCGTATTGACTTTGAGGATTTTGAACGGAAAGCAGCCGATGAAAAAACAACTCTCTTTATTTTGTGTAATCCACATAATCCTACAGGTCGAGTATGGACGGAAGAAGAGCTTAAAAGATTGGGCGATATATGTGTCAAAAACGATTTGTGGATTATCTCAGATGAGATTCATTGTGATCTTCTAAGGATGGATAAAAAACATATTCCGTTAGCAAAAATATTTCCTGAGTATGAAAAATTGGTTACCTGTATGGCACCGAGTAAGACATTTAACACAGCCGGACTGATGCTTTCGAATGTTATTATTCCGGATGAAAGATTAAGAGAAATTTGGCTTTCAAGACATTACAATTTTGATAATCCTTTAAGTGTGGCTGGTGCCCAAGCCGCTTATGAAAAGGGAGAACCTTGGTTAGAAGCACTAAGGGTTTATCTTGATGACAATTTTATTTTTACCAGAGAATATCTAGCAGAAAATTTGTCAAAAGCAGTTTTTGAAATTTCGGAAGCAACGTACCTTGCATGGGTAAATGTAAGTGCTTACTTCAAAGAAAATGAGAACCTTCCTTTGTTTTTTGCCTATAAGGCTGGTGTTCTATTAGAAGGGGGAAATATGTTTGTACAGAATTCAGACTGCTACATTAGGTTAAATCTGTCCTGCCCGAGATCTGTTTTGGCTGAAGGCCTGAAACGAATCTGCGATGCAATCAATGCCAAGAAAGAAGAAATTCCAGAATCCGAAACGAATGTGAAAATGGAGGTTTGAGAATTGTAACATGGTTGATCGGTCTTCCTCTATGGTGGTGAACAGCAGGTTTAGCGATTGGAAGGCTAGCGAGTTAGTAGGAGAACGAAAACGATTTTTAAGTGGTACCGTTTGATTTAGCTAATTTGAAGAAAGAGATTATTAAATAACCGGGAAACGTCTTTATTATTACATTTAGGGTAAACACTACTGTTTATATATATCTTTTCTGCGATCACCACTATAGAGGGAGGAAAAAAAATGAGTGACAAAGTACACTTAGAGTCTTACGAGAAAGAAGACTTGAAGAGAGATCTATCAAATCGTCACATCCAGATGATCGCCATAGGAGGTGCAATTGGTACCGGTCTATTCTATGGTTCTTCCTGGGCTATTAGTCAAGGGGGACCTGCAATTCTGCTGATGTATTTAATAGTTGGGATAGCCATTTACTTCATTATGAGAGCTTTGGGTGAAATGGCTGTTGAAGAACCTGTGTCGGGAACGTATGTATCCTATGCGAATCGTTATATTCATCGCTTTGCTGGCTTTCTATCTGGCTGGAACGCATTTATCTTCTTAATTGCTACAAGTGCAGCCGATCTTAATGCACTTGGAAAGTATGTACAGTTTTGGTTTCCTAATATACCAGTATGGTTAAGCGCTTTAGCAGTGGTAATGATCATGTTCACCATTAATATTATTGGCGTATCGATCTATGGAGAAACTGAATTCTGGTTATCCTTGATTAAGGTCACAGCAATTGTTTTTATGATCATATTTGGAGCTTTAATGATTATTTTCGGAGTTGGCAATCATGGTAATCCGGTCGGAGTCGGTAATCTTGTAAACCATGGGGGATTTTTCTCGACTGGAATGAATGGATTTATTTTATCGATTGTTATGGTAGCGTTTGCATTTGGCGGAGTTGAAAACCTCGGATTTGCAGCTGGAGAAGCAAAAAATGTAAAGACTACTATTCCTAAAGCTGTTAACGCTGTGTTCTGGAGAATTATGATTTTCTACGTAGGGGCAATCTTTATTTTGGTAACAATCTTTCCATGGAATACTGCTGGTTCGAAAGGAAGCCCTTTCGTTGAGATATTTACTAAAATGAATATTCCAGCTGCGGCTTCCATTATGAACCTTGTAGTTATTTCAGCAGTATTATCTGCAGTAAACTCTAGTATTTTTGCCAACACCCGTACATTCTACAACTTGGCTTTACAAAAGAACGCTCCTGCGATACTTGGCAAGGTTAACCGTAAAAATATACCATTTGCTGGAGTTATCCTAGTTTTTGCCTCAATGCTTTTTGGGGTTTTAATGAATTTCCTTATGCCCGAAAAAGTTTTCTCATTGTTTGCTTCAGTTACTGTCTTTGGTTTAATTTGCAACTGGTCTGCGATTCTAATCAGTCATTTGAAATTCAGGAAGATAAAGATTAAAAATAATGAAGTTGACAAGCTTACTTACAAGATGCCTTTTTATCCGTACAGCAATTATTTCGGCCTGTTCTTTATGGCTGTGGTAATAGTATGTATGGGATTCTTACCGGATGAAAGAATGTCCTTGGTTGTGTCGGCTGTATGGGTTGTAATAGTTTTTATTGCTTATAAGTTCTATACAAAAAAGGATACCGGAAAGGATATTACAAATGATACAGATATTACAAAAGACACATTAGAAGATTTTGGCGGATAAAAATTACTTTAGAAATTACTTGTTTACAGGAATGCAACTTATGTGATCCGTTTAATCGGGTTTACTAGATGAAGAAATTTGTGAAAATTAGATTATTGCAGAACCTAAATATATAAAAATATTGGAGGAAAGTGATGATGAAAATAATAGAAACCGTACATGCACCAGGAGCAATTGGACCATATTCACAGGGGTTTATAGTGAATGGATTGATCTATACTTCAGGTCAAATTCCGGTAAATCCAGAAGATGGAACGGTAGGAAATACTATAAAAGAACAGGCAGAACAGAGTTGCCGAAACGTGAGAGCAATTCTTGAAGAGGCAGGAAGTGGATTTGAATATGTATTTAAGACTACCTGTTTCCTAGCAGACATGGCGGATTTTGCGGTCTTTAATGAGGTATATTCAAAGTATTTTGTATCAAAACCTGCTAGAAGCTGCGTAGCGGTAAAGGAACTCCCGAAAGGTGTTCTTTGTGAAATAGAAGCGATTGCTGTCATGCCAAAAAACCAGTATTAAATAATTTATAAATATAAATTTGAAAGGTGGATGAACACTATGAAAGTAAAAGTAATTGGAAGCCACTTGTGCCCAGATACATTATACGCTCTCAGCAAACTGAAAGATAAAAATGCCAATATCGATTTTGCGAATCTTTCTGCAAGCTTTTCTGCGCTAAAGGATTATTTGCACGTTAGGGAAAATAATGCCCTTTATGATGCCGTACGTGAAGCAGAAGGAATAGGAATTCCTTTTTTTGAAATAGAAGATGGAACAAAAACTTTGGATTTAAATGTTGTGTTAAATAGATTATAAATGGTACATTGTAATATTTTTACCATACAATTTTAAAAATTGTATGGTTTTTATGTGGTGGAATTATTCAAATCTGGTTCGAGGAATATAGCTATACAATTAGTTTTTTAGAAAGGTAGTTTAGATATCGAAGATCGTACAGTAAGCCGGAAGAAGGATTAATATTGGGTTGAGCTTCCTGATTCGGTGAATTATTATAGTAGTAGTTGCAAAAAAGGGAGAGACCAGACATGAATATGGAAGAATTTGTAGAAAAGTATAAAGTAGAGAGAAATAATACAACATCTTTAAAATGGGATTTATTAGAAGAACGATTTGGGGATCCAGACTTACTTGCCATGTGGGTAGCGGACATGGATTTTAGGACCTCAGATTCCATTACAGAAGCTCTTACAAATCGCGTGAACCATGGTGTGTTTGGTTATTCTTACGTTCCACAAAGTTATTTTGATGCATACTTCAAATGGATGGAGGAAAGATATTCTTTTCCATTGAAAAAAGAATGGATTCGCTATTCGACTGGTGTCGTTGCTGCACTTTACTGGTTTATTAATGCTTTTACTGAACCTGAAGATTCTGTAATCATTCTCACTCCAGTATATTATCCATTCCATAATGCCGTTCGTGATTGTGGTCGGAAACTAATTACTTGCCCATTAAATAATGATAACGGTATTTTCACCCTTGATTATGACCGTTTCGAACAAGCAATCATCGATAGCCGTGCCAAACTGTATATCCACTGTTCTCCACATAACCCAGCTGGCAGAGTTTGGACGGAAGAAGAACAAGATAAACTATTTGAAATTTGCAAGAAACATAACGTTTTGATTGTGTCAGATGAGATTCACCAGGATTTTACCTACGAGGATCATAAACATATTCCTGCCGCAGTAGTTAAAGGCGGAAAATATCGGGATTTAATTATTACAGTGAATTCTGCCTCAAAAACTTTCAATCTAGCAGCACTGATTCATTCCAACATTATCATTACAGACGATATACTAAGAGAAAAATATGATAATTATATAAAAACAGTGAATCAGACAGATTTTAATACGATGGGACTTACTGCTGCAGAGGCAGGTTATTCTGGCGGAGGTGAGTGGTTGGAATCCTTGAAAAGCGTTATCTATTCAAACTTTGTTTATGCAAGAGATACCCTTAATAAAGAGCTTCCGGAAATTAAAGTTACACCTATGGAAGGAACGTATTTAATGTTTATTAACCTAAATAAAATTGTTCCAGCAGAAAAAACAAAAGAATTTATTCAAGATCGCTGTCGACTAGCTGTGGACTTTGGGGAATGGTTCGGTACAGATTATAAAGGATACGTCAGACTGAACCTGGCAACGACTCCGGAGAATGTCAAAATAGCGATTACAAACATTATTAAAGAAGCAAAACTATTAAAAGAAAATGATGATATGAATGTACCATCTTTGCTCTCTATTTGAGCACCTTCTAAATAAAAATGATTATTTTCCATAGTTATAAAGTGATTGAAAAATTGTTTGCCATACACTTATAATGTTGTATGGCTTTTTTGTGCGTGTTAAAATATTACAAATCTAGTTGGCGGATTATATGAACTAGAATTAGCACTACAATCCTTGTCGATGCAACCCCACCGTCCCCTCGGCCTTAGACGCAGGGCTCTGTATGCTCCAATTGCTAGTGATTGCATTCATTACTGTTATCCCATTAATTATGTGGGCCGGTAGTAATCAGAGTAAGGTCTCATAAAAAATAACTGAAAATTCAGGGTAATCGGGAGCAAAGGTAGCTAGTAAACTTTTTTTAAATAATAGTTAACTGAAATTCATTACTAAGATAAAAAAGGAATGATGATCAATGGAAAATAAATTTGCTGAGAGAACTCATTTAGTAAAACCTTCTGAGACACGTGAAATATTAAAAGTAACAGAAAGGCCAGAAGTTATCTCCTTTGCGGGAGGCCTGCCAGCTCCAGAGTTGTTCCCTGTAGAAGCTCTTAAGGATGTATGCAATGTTGTATTGAATGAAGAAGGTGCGGCTTCTCTTCAATATAGTACGACTGAAGGTTATATTCCTTTAAGAGAAGCTATTTGTCAGAGGATGAAAGTGATTGGAATCCACTCTCCGCTTGGAAATGTTCTTATCACATCAGGGTCCCAGCAAGCAATCGACCTTACTGGTAGGATATTCATCAATGAGGGAGATACTATTATTTGTGAAAGCCCAACCTATCTTGCCGCAATAAATGCATTCAAGTCATACAATCCCAAATTTGTTGAAGTAGCTATGGATGATGAAGGTATGATTATGGAGAAATTAGAAAAACAGCTGCAAGAGCATCCTAACACCAAATTTATCTATACGATTCCAGATTTCCAAAACCCTACAGGTCGCACATTAAAGCTCGAAAGACGAAAGAGAATGATTGAGCTCGCTAATCAATATGATGTATTGATTGTAGAGGATAATCCCTATGGAGCTATTAGATTTGCTGGAGAGGCACTTCCGCCTGTGAAACATTTTGACACAGAGGGTAGAGTAATTTATATAAGTACCTTTTCTAAGATTTTTGCTCCCGGTCTACGACTTGGATGGATTTGTGCAGACGAAACTTTCATTGAAAAGTATGTTGCATTTAAGCAAACAGCTGACTTACATACTGACAGCTTTGCTCAAAGAATTACAGCTAAATATTTGGAACTTAACAATATCGAAGAACACATTCATAAAATCAAAGCTGTTTATAAAGAAAGATGCACAGCTATGTTATCCTGTATTAAAGAATTTTTCCCAAAAAATATAAACTATAGTTTGCCAGAAGGTGGATTATTTATTTGGATCGAGCTTCCTGAATCTGTTGATTCTGGGGAATTATTCGTTAAATGTTTGGAAAATAATGTTGCTTTTGTTCCTGGTGCCCCATTCTTTCCAAATGGAACAAAGAAAAATACTTTACGTTTAAATTACTCAAATATGCCTAAAGAGAAAATTATTGAAGGTATGAAACTTATGGGAGAAGTATTGCATCGTGAATTAGAAAAAGAAACAACTCTTTTATAAATTTGGCCCAATCATAAAAACACATTTTTTTCACATAAGGAAAACTCATTTAAAGGGGACCAATATTAAATGGAATAACCCTTTCGAAAATAAATTTTTACAACATAGGAACAGTCAGAAGGAGGAGAAAATATGAACAAGCCTGTAATCATTGTTGGTGCGGGTTTAAGTGGCCTGCGTGCTGCATCACTGCTTACTGAAAAAGGCATTAAATGTAGCGTACTAGAGGCAAGAGATAGGATTGGTGGAAGGGTTTTGAGTGCTTCAGATCCAAGCAGACCTAACCTAGACAGGTTTGACCTTGGCCCTACCTGGTTTTGGCCACAGTATGAAAGCCAAATTGCTAACCTTGTTAAAGAACTAAATTTAGAAACTTTCGAACAATATAAGGAAGGCGAAATACTTATAGAACGATTCCAAATCAAGCCACCAGAGCGCTGTGAGCTGAAAGAACACTCTGACGAAAAATGGGTCCGATTGAGTGGAGGTGTGCAGTCTCTTATTGATGCTCTAGCAGAGACCATTCCCTCAGAAATAGTTGAACTAGAAACACGAGTGAAGAAAATTCAGCTGAATGAAGCTGGTGATATCACGGTTGAAGCAGAGCTTTCTGATGGGAAGAGGAAAAAAATTCCTGCAGGAGCTATTATTCTAGCATTGCCGCCTCGTCTTGTGGCGCGTCACATTGAATTTTCTCCTTCGCTCCCTCCAAATCTTATGAATGACATTGTAGAAAAACCTACATGGATGGCGGGACAGGCCAAGGTAGTTGCAGTCTATGATCGTCCCTTCTGGAGAGAATCAGGGCTTTCTGGATATGTATTGAGTGCCGTTGGTCCCTTAGAAGAAATATATGATGCCTCCCCTAATAAAGGCCCTGGTGCATTATTTGGTTTCTTCGGAATGCCACCAGAAGCACGTGAAAAAATGGGACAAGATAACGTTTTAAAATTGGTTGTTGCCCAATTAGTTAAACTCTTTGGAAGTGAAGCTGAAAATTTAAAGGCTATTTTTTATAAAGATTGGTCCAGCGATTCTGAAACCACTGTTGAGGAAGACTTAAGTCCTCTTAAAAATTACCAGAGCTATGGTCCACCTCCAGTAGAAGGTGTATGGGAAAAGAACATTATTTTTGCTGGTACAGAGACGAATTCAGAATATAGTGGACATCTTGAAGGTGCCCTGCGGTCAGCTGTACAGGCAGTTGCTGAAATCATTCATTTAAATAAAAAGGATGTTTCTTGATGGCAAAGCAAATTGCGAAAATCTCGATTAATACGGAACGAATTTGGTCTCAATTAATGGAGCTGGCCGAAATCGGTAAACAAGAAAGTGGCGGAGTAACCAGGACTTCCTTGTCCCCAGAAGACTTAACCGCCCGCAAGCTTCTCATTAATTGGATGCAGGAAACGGACCTGGAGGTACGGGTGGATGAAGCTGGAAACATTATTGGACGTTTGCCAGGAACCGATGAATCAATAGCTGAATCTGTTATGACTGGTTCGCATATTGACTCCGTCCTCAATGGGGGGGAATTTGATGGGCCATTAGGAGTTCTTGGTGCCCTCGAGGCCGTTCGGACCATTCAAGAGAATGGGGTAAAACTGAAACGTTCTATTGAATTGGTTTCGTTTACGGACGAAGAAGGTGCTCGCTTCTCAGCTAGTTTTACCGGAAGCAAAGGAATGTGCGGCCTTTTTGGCCGGCACCATCTTGATGAAATGGTCGATCAAGATGGGATTACCTATTCCCAAGCCTTTCTTCAAGCTGGGTTAAATCCAGATAACTATGAAAATGCAAGAAGAGAACCTGGTAGTATCAAGGCATTTGTTGAAATTCATATTGAACAAGGTAAAGTACTGGAGAATGAAGATCTTTCTGTAGGAATTGTCACGGGAATTGCAGGACCGATGTGGCTCGAATTGACCATTCAGGGTGAATCTGGCCATGCCGGAACCACCCCGATGCATCTGCGGCGTGATTCAGGTTTGGCCGCAGCAGAGTTAATGCTGCAAGTCGAACAGATTGCCAAAGCGTATCAAGGGGTAGGGACAATCGGGAGGATTCACTTTGAACCTGGCGGTGTCAATATTATTCCTGAATCTGCTAGCTTTATGATTGATTTACGCCATGCGGATGCCGAGAAAAGGGAGCTAATGAAATCGGAGATTGAATTAGCTCTTCGTAATATTTGTGAAAAACGGTCATTGCAACATAATCTGACTGTGAATATGGATATTCCACCCGTCTTATGTTCGAATATGATTGTAGATGTGATGGAAGAAGCATGTCAAGAACTGGCTTACAAACCGTTTCGAATCGTAAGTGGGGCTGGCCACGATGCGATGATCATGTCCAATATTACGGATGTAGGCATGATTTTTGTTAGAAGCAAGGATGGGATCAGTCATAATCCAAAGGAATGGAGCAGTAAAGAGGATATCTCGGATGGCGTTAATCTCCTCATGCAAACGATAATTAGATTAGCATCAGAATAGAAACAATGTTAACACTCAATATTGAGTGAAAGGAGTACTAAAATGGATTTTTTCTTTGATCACCTTGTTTGGTTCTTTAAGAAACCAGAGCAAGCAATTTTACCCTTAAAACAAAGAGGACTTCATATAGTGAAAGGCGGCCGCCATGAATCTTGGGGAACCTATAATACCCTCACCTATTTTGGCTTAAGTTATGTTGAATTTTTAGGAATTGAAAATTTATCAATAGCCGAAAAGCATAGTGAAAATCGATTGATTACGCAAATTGTTGAACAACTAGCAAAAGAAAGTCGGGAAGGTCCTGCGACAATAGCAATTCGAACCAATCAAATAGAAGAACTAGCGAGCAAACTTAAAGCAGAAGGACTTACAGTATATGGACCGCTTACTGGGGAGAGAGTTCGTGCTGACGGCCAAGTAATCAGGTGGTCAACGTTATATCCTGAATACGTGGAAAACAAGGTTCCTTTACCATTTTTTATTGAATGGGAAAAATCAGATGAAGAAAGGCATTTAGAATTAGAGGACCAAAGACTTATAGGGTCACACGTATTAGGACAACCAAAATTGGAGAGTGTGGGTTTAGTTGTAAATAATTTAGATAATACAATAGAAATTTGGACAAAATTGTTTGGCCTTAAACAAAGCGAAGAGTATATTGATACGGAAATCAATGCACGTTGTAGAATAGTAAAATTGAACGGAACTAATTTATTATTTTGTACACCAATTGGAGATGGTCCTGCAGCTAAGGTATTAAAAGAAAAAGGGGAGACTCCTTTTTTAGTGAACCTGACTGATACGAATCAAAGTCACTTTTTTGAAATGTTGGATGGTTATTGGAGGTTCCAATAATATATTAAAACCAATATATAGTGAATCATAGATTGAGATTAAATATGATCCTTTTAAATTTCATTGTCCTCACATGCATAAAATGTGTATTTTTGTTTTTTTGAAACTTTCTACTCTGTTAAGCTGAAATGGAGGTATCCAAGTTATTCATTGGGTACCCCTTAATCTTATTTAAAACACTTTCGTCGTCCAATCCTCACAATTCCAAATATCGGTCGCAATTTCACGATAGAAATCAGGTTCGTGGGATACCATCAAGATACTTCCGCGATATGCCTTTAAAGCACGCTTCAATTCTTCTTTTGCGTCCACATCCAAGTGATTGGTAGGTTCGTCTAGAATTAATAAATTCGTTTCTGTGTTAATAATTTTACACAAGCGAACTTTGGCTTTTTCGCCACCAGAAAGGACTTCGATTTTACTTTCAATATGTTTCGTCGTTAATCCACATTTTGCAAGAGCCGCACGGACTTCAGCCTGATTTATACTTGGGAACTCGCTCCAAATCTCTTTAATACAAGTGTTGTAGTTGGCCTGTTTCACTGCCTGCTCGAAGTAACCGATGTGTTGATACTCACCACGTTCCACTTTACCCAAAATTGGATCAATCAGCCCAAGAATACTTTTTAAAAGAGTACTTACCAATACCGTTTGCACCCACGAAGGCAATTTTTTGTCCGCGTTCCATTTTCAAATTCAGCGGGCGGGAAAGTGGTTCATTGTAACCAAGAACAAGATCTTCAGCCGTGAAAATATAACGACTAGCTGCACGAGCTTCTTTGAAGTTAAACTCTGGTTTCGGATTCTCTTTCCCCAATTCAATAATGTCCATTTTGTCGAGCTTCTTCTGACGAGACATCGCCAGGTTACGAGTCGCAACACTTGCCTTGTTACGGGCAACGAAATCCCTCAAATCAGCAATTTCTTGTTGTTGGCGCTTGTACGCAGACTAAAGCTGTTACTTCTTCATTTCATGAATTTTTAAGAAGTTATCATAGTCACCAACATAGCGATTCAATTCTTGGTTTTCCATATGATAGATCAAGTTAACAACATTGTTCAAGAATGGAATATCATGCGAAATCAAGATAAATGCATTCTCATATTCCTGTAAATAGCGTTTCAACCATTCGATATGCTGTTCATCCAAATAGTTCGTAGGCTCGTCTAGTAATAGAATCTCAGGCTTCTCTAGCAAAAGCTATCAGCACTCCATTTGTTGCCACATACACTCCACACAAGTGGAAAGTGGAAACAGTTAGTGGCAGACCGTTGGCAAAACAATCATACTTCCACCAACTGTACCTGAAATGGTAATAGTATTCTGAAAAACATGTACAATTGATTAACTACTATATATAATTGCTATAGCATAAAAAAATAGATTTCATAAACAGGTGCTAAAATCATTAAAGATTATTAGCTTAATAGGGAAGTTGGTTGAAAGCCAACGCGGTCCCGCCACTGTAAATGGGAGCATCCTATAATAGCCACTGTCGTAAGATGGGAAGGTATAGGAAGCGATGATCATGAGCCAGGAGACCTACCTGTTTATTCAAGCCAAAACCTACGAGGATAGGAATGTGTGGCATGCTGGACTCTTTACGTTTCGTATTAGAATCTATCCATACCAACATCTCCATGTCTTCATGGAGATGTTTTTTGTTTTCCAGCTTTGAAGCGTTATTGGCAGGATTTATTTTCATTATGCTGCAAAATAAAATCAGGGGGAAAAAAGATGAAGAAAGTGTATTCACTATTGTTGGTTGTTTTATTAACAATAGGCGTGCTTGCAGGTTGTGCTGGAACAACGAAACCGAACGAGGAAGGAAATCAGGCGAAAACAGAAAATACAACAGCCGCCTTTCCGGTAACCATCAAGGATGCTTTAGGGAACAAAGTTGTGATGAAGCAAAAGCCTGAGAAAATTGTGTCGCTAATGCCAAGCAATACTGAAATTGCCTATGCCTTAGGCTTAGGTAAAGAAATTGTGGGAGTCTCGGATTATGATAATTATCCAAAAGATACTCTAAAAAAAGAAAAAATTGGCGGGCAGCAATTTAATACGGAGAAAATCATTGGATTAAAACCAAACCTAGTTTTGGCGCATGCCTCATCTGCTTCGATCGCGAAGGATGCACTTCAGCAACTTCGCGATGCAGGAATTCCCGTTCTGGTTGTTGCTAATGCACAAAACTTTGAACAGGTTTATAACTCTATTGAGATGATCGGGAAAGCAACCGGAGAATCAAAAAAAGCAGATGAAGTTGTAAAAGGCATGAAGGATCAATTGGCGGCTATTAAGGCAAAGGCAGCATCCATAAAGGAAAAGAAAAAAGTGTATATGGAAGTAGCTCCTGCACCCGATATTTATACAACAGGAAAAAATACGTTTATGGACGAAATGCTAACAACCATTCAAGCTGACAATGTCGCAAACAATCAACAAGGTTGGATTAAGGTTGATCAGGAAGCGATTATTCAAAAAAATCCTGATGTCATCCTCACTACATATGGATATTATGTAAAGAATGCTGTCCAACAAGTGTTATCAAGAAAAGGCTGGGAGAACGTGGACGCGGTAAAAAATAAACAAGTAATTGATATTAATTCAGACCTTGTCGACCGCCCAGGCCCAAGGGTTGTTGAAGGAGTAGAGGAGCTTGCTAAGGCAATCTATCCGGATGTATTTAAATAATAAATATTATGCCTATCTAACTGCAGGAATCTTTCTGCTCCTATCCATTCTATTGGGTACGTCCATTGGTACGGTAAATGTGCCAATTCTAACAATCATAAAAATAATCGAAGCGAAACTTTTTGGATTTGTTTCTCTGGAACAAATTGATTCAATGTTCATCAATATCGTCTTGGATATTCGTCTCCCCAGAGTGATCTTATCCGGTCTTGTCGGGGCTGCTCTTGCTGTTGCAGGAGCAGCCTTTCAAGGCTTATTAAGAAACCCGTTGGCCGACCCATATACACTGGGGGTATCATCCGGTGCATCGGTCGGGGCGGTCATCACATTGTTCTTTCAACTTTCGATACCATTCATTGGTTCCTTTACCCTGCCATTCGTAAGTATCGTATTTTCACTTGTTACCATCGTTTTTGTTCTTGTCTTCGCGCGAAAAATGGAGCGTTCCATGAGAGTGGAAACCATTATTTTAACAGGAATTATTTTCAGCTCTTTTCTTGGGGCTGTAATTTCCTTAATGATTGCTTTAACGGGTGAGGAACTAAGGCAAATTATCAGCTGGCTTTTGGGCAGCGTTTCGATGCGAGGCTGGGAGTACATCAAGATTATCCTGCCATTTCTTATCATTGGATCGGTCATTTTGATGATGAATGCAAAAGAATTAAATGCAATGTCGTTCGGTGAAGAGAAGGCACAGCATTTAGGTGTCAATGTCCAAAGCAGAAAATTGATGATCTTAATCGCCGGTTCCATCCTAACGGGGGCGTCTGTAGCTGTTTCCGGAACCATCGGATTTGTAGGGCTTGTCATTCCACATTTGGCGAGATTATGTTGGGGCCCGGACCATAAGCACCTTTTGCCATTATCGATTTTAACCGGTAGCGGGTTTTTAATCATTGCGGATCTCATTTCAAGGACGATCATTTCTCCGACTGAATTACCGATCGGAGTGATTACCGCTTTAATTGGTGCACCGGTCTTTGCTCTCATTCTTTTACAAAGAAAAAGGAAGGAAAGAAGTGGATAAGAAATGATTAGAGTTGAAAATATTTCAGGTGGATATACAGGTGAATCCGTTCTAAAAAACGTTTCTTTTGAAGTCGGAACGGGGGAATTGTTTGGTGTCTTAGGACCAAACGGCAGCGGAAAGACGACTCTTTTAAAACTGCTTAGCGGAATCTTGGCCATTCGTGGTGGAGAGATTTTCTTAAAGGGAAAAAGGCTTCAAGATTTCTCTACTAAACAGTTAGCGCGTATGGTTGCTGTTTTATCCCAGCATTCCTTCGAATCTTTCTCCTATACAGTAAAAGATACCGTTTCACTCGGTCGCTATGCCCATCAAAAAGGTTGGTTTCAATCGTGGAGCAAGGAAGATGAAGAGATTGTCCAAACAGTCATGGCACAGACGGGTGTAGCTTCATTACAAAATAAAACGATACAGGAACTATCCGGTGGTGAGAAGCAGCGTGTTTTTTTGGCGCAGGCACTGGCCCAGGAGCCTGAAATTCTTCTTTTGGATGAACCGACAAACCATTTGGACCTATCCTATCAAAAAGAATTATTAGATCTCCTCAAACGATGGACGATTGATAAAGGTTTAACCGTCGTGTCAATTTTTCATGATTTAAATCTTGCCGGGCTTTATTGTGATCGGCTTCTCCTGCTGGAAAAAGGGACAGTGAATATTCAACATATTCCGAATGAAGTACTAAAAGAAGAGCGAATTCGAAAAGTATTTCATACCGACATCAAGAAGCATCCGCACCCAAAAGTGGCTGCTCCGCAAATGGCCCTCTTACCAAATTTACAGCAAACCGAAAATGCCGAGTGTATTGATGAAAGCCGTCTGTCTTTTTTTAAAGAATACATCCGATTAGAATCTTCCATACCGCTCCGAACGATGTCTTCCGGTGTAGTTGGGGCGGGGACCGGCTGGTATCAAAAGTTCGTGAATCGCCATGTGGATAAAAACTATAACTGCAGTGATCACCGCCAGGAAATGTCGGCTTTTCTTAGCGCAAATGGATTTGAACCGGCAGAGACGGTCGGGATGATGACCGCAGTTTTCCTCGATGATGCGGCCTATCAATTGTATGAAAACGATGATTTTTCGATTTTTGTTGTGGTGACAGCTGGTGTTAGCAATGCGATTGATGCTTCGAAGAGTGAAATGCATTCCTATGAATTTTCTCCGGGAACCATTAATACTTGGATTTTCGTGAATGGTGAACTGACCGAGGAGGCATTTATTCAAAGCATTATGACGGCAACTGAAGCAAAAGGTAAGGTGATGAATGACCAAAAGGTGATTGACAAGGTCACGGGAACGATTGCGACTGGAACTTCCACCGACAGCATTTTAATTGCCGCCACACAACAAGGAAAATGTTTGGAATTTGCAGGGACGATTACTCCTTTAGGAAAACTCATCAGCAAAGCTGTGTATCAGTGTACAACAAAAGCGTTACAAAAATCGCGAAAAAGGATTCGATCATGATAGTTTATCATTTAATCTCAATCACAATCGCATACCTTATTGATATGGTCGTTGGAGACCCGCCTCATTGGCCGCATCCTGTCAAATGGATGGGCCGGATGATTGCTTTCTTTGAAAAGCGTTGGAATATAGGAGAAAGAAAACGTATGAAGGGGGCTTTTATGCTTCTGATTGTTTTAGTGGCTGTTTTTGCGTTCGTTTTTCTCCTTATTTTTATCGGTTATAAGCTTCATCCCGCCCTTGGAATTATTCTGGAGAGCATAATTATTTCAACCACAATTGCGCAAAAAAGCCTAAAACAGGCCTCTGTTGAGGTGTATGGGCCGTTAAAAGAAGGAGATCTCATAACAGCAAGATTAAAATTATCCTATATTGTCGGCAGGGATACGGATCGGTTGGAGGAAGGAGAAATAGCCCGCGGTGCAATTGAAACGGTTGCGGAAAATACAAGTGACGGGGTCACAGCGCCCTTGTTTTGGGCATTAGTGGGAGGGGCGCCGCTTGCGATGGTTTATCGGGCAACCAATACGTGTGATTCAATGGTCGGTTATAAGAATGAACGCTACAAGGAATTTGGCTGGGCTTCAGCGAAATGGGATGATGTGATGAACTGGATTCCGAGCCGCTTGACGGGAATCATCATGATGCTTGGGAATAGGCCGAGAAAAACAAGCTATCAAAAAGCATGGACGATTTTGTTCCGCGATGCCAAAAAACATCCAAGCCCAAACAGTGGATGGGGCGAAGCGGCAGTTGCATCTATTTTAGGAATTCAGCTTGGGGGGATTAATTATTACAAAGGGCTCATATCGAACCGGGCAAAAATGGGGGATCCGATTGAGCCGATTCAGCTGGAACAGATAAAAGCAGCAAATGCAATTTTAAGCAAAACGGTTTTTTTATTTATACTTTTCTTATGGGCAGGAGGGATGTGCCTTGAAATGGCCATCACATGGTTCGAATCCCCAATATCTTTATGAAGCAATGGGCATGAAGCTTCCGGATCAGTACCTCGATTTTAGCGCCAATATCAATCCGCTTGGACCGCCGGAAGCATTGAAAACGAAGTGGAATGACTTTTATAACAAGGTAACGGTGTACCCGGACCCTTATTCCATAACGTTGAAGCAACAACTGTCAAAAAATGAACAGATCCCGATCGATTCTCTGCTAATAGGAAACGGCGGAGCAGAGCTAATCACCCTTGCCGCAAGAATGCTGGAGGGGAAAAAGGTGTTATTGATTCAGCCTACGTTTTCGGAGTACGAACATGCGTGCAGGGTCAATCGCTGCGAGATCATTATCCATCAATTGGAAGCGCCGGATTTTGAACTCAACCTTGATGGCATCCGTCAGAAATTAAGGGATGCAGATGCGCTGTTTTTCTGTAATCCAAACAATCCGACAGGAATCCACTACACGAAATCCGACATCATCTTGCTGATGGAAGAATGTGAGAAACACGATTGTTTGTTTATATTGGATGAAGCCTTTTATGACTTTTTGGAGGATTATCAATCGCTTTCTCCATATATTAAGAGATCTCCCCATTTATTAGTGATTCGTTCGATGACCAAAATGTTTGCGATCCCGGGGATTCGGCTCGGCTATGCAGCTGGAGATCCAGCCACGGTTGCGAAGCTTCAAAACTTGCAATCCCATTGGAGTACCAATGCAATTGCTTTGGCAGCTGGTGAATTATGTATAGAGGAAGAAGCATTTATTAGAAGGACCCAAACATATATTGCAAATGAGCGAAAGAGGCTTTTCACTTATTACAAAAAACAGGGGTTTATGATTTCAGCTTCTAAAGTGAATTTTTATTTATTGCAGGACCCCTATCAAAAAGACCAGTTTGCGTTATTTGAATTCCTGTTAAAAAAAGGAATCATCCCACGCCATACCTTTAATTTTCCTGGTTTAGAAGGGAATTGGCTGCGATTTGCCATTAAAAACAGTCAAGAAAACGAGCAGTTAATGGAGGTGCTGAACCAGTGGAGAAAGCACCATTGTTGATTTTTATCACAGGTGGTGTCAGAAGCGGAAAGAGCAGCTTTGCAGAACGGATTACAGTGGAAAGAGCGGCTGAAACTGGCGGAAAACTTCATTATATTGCAACGGGTGTACCGTTTGATTCCGAAATGAAAGAACGAATCAAAAAACATCAGCAGGACCGAGAAAATGCGAAGGTTTACTGGCATACGGTGGAGAAGTCTTTAAGCGTTGGTGAATTAGCTGCCCATTATAATGAACATGATTTTTTGTTGCTTGATTGTGTGACAACTTTATTAAACAATGAACTGTTTTCGGCTGTACATAAATGGGACCAACCTATCTTGGATACAGTGTATGAAAAGATCATAACCGGAATTTTGGCGATAAAAAGGCAAGCCGGAGCTATCGTTGTGGTCAGTAATGAAGTATTACACGAACCGAACGTGGAGAATGAACTTATTTTAGCCTATAAACGTTTGCTTGGTAAAATCCATCAAAGGTTAGTGGAGGAAGCAGATCAGGCGTATTTAATTGAAGGTGGAATACCGATTGTCATGAAGGAGGTGATGTGATGAGGGGAGTGATGATTCAAGGGACGGCATCTGATGTGGGAAAAAGTTTAATTGTGACCGCTTTGTGCAGAATGTTTGCCAATGAAGGAATAAAAGTTGCCCCTTTTAAATCACAAAACATGTCCAATAATTCTTATGTCACTCATGATGGCAAAGAGATTGGACGAGCTCAGGGAATGCAGGCAGAAGCAGCGAAGACGGAAGCGAGTGTCTGGATGAATCCGATTTTACTAAAACCAAGATCGCATATGCATTCTGAAGTGGTGTATTTGGGAAAGGCTGTTGAATCCATATCAGGTCAGGAATATCGAAACCGCTTTTATGAAAGAGGGCTAGAGGTGATCAAGGAATCGCTCTCCCATTTACAAAAAGAATTCGATTTATTGGTAATAGAAGGGGCCGGCAGTCCTGTTGAAATCAATTTAAAAGATCGAGAGATTGTCAATATGAAAGTGGCAGAAATGGCGGATGTGCCGGTCATCCTTGTTGCCGATATCGATCGGGGAGGAGTTTTTGCCAGTATTGTTGGCACGCTTGAATTACTGGAACCTATTGAGAGAGAGAGAGTCGCAGGCCTGATGATTAATAAATTCCGGGGAGATCGCTCATTATTTGAAGATGGCATTCGCTGGTTGGAGGAGAAAACAGGAATCCCTGTTTTAGGAGTTTTGCCATATGTGGAAAACCATATGATAGATGGGGAAGACTCCTTATCGATTCATCAGCAATTTAGAGGCAGAAAAAAAGCTGACCTTGATATTGTTGTGATTCAACTTCCATTTATCTCAAATTATAGTGATTTGGACCCGTTTTTGTATGAAGAAGATGTTTCACTGCGCTGGGTGAAAGATCCTTCAGAATTCGGCAGGCCGGATGCAGTGATTATCCCCGGTACAAAAAGCACGATCAGCGATTTGAATGATCTTAGGGCAAAAAATCTGGATCAATCGATTCAAAGACATTTGGAAGATGGCGGCTTTTTGGTAGGAATTTGTGGCGGCTATCAAATGCTGGGGGATGAATTGATAGATGAAGCTGGTTCAGATACAGGGAAAACCTACTGCTGCGTAGAGGGATTAGGGATGATACCTGCGAAAACATTTTTTAAACGTGAAAAAGAAACCACAAGGACAGCAGCCCAACTTCACAAGGACACCGGTCTACCCCATTGTCATAGGTTAGAAGGGTACGAGATTCATTTAGGCAGTACCATCCTATCTCGGGAAGGATGTTCTTTTCTCCAAACCACTGATGGGAAAGCAGAGGGCTACTACGACAAAAACGGCAGAATAATAGGAACATATCTCCATCATCTCTTTCATAATGACGGTTGGAGAAACCAATGGTTGAATAGTATTCGGGAGTGGAAGGGACTTCCAAACAAAAAAGTGGTCCATATAAAAGATTTTAAAGATCAAAGATTTAATGAATTAGCCCGGCAAATGAAAGATCATATCAATTGGGATTTGCTTCATCACATTATTAATCAATGGGGTAGAAGAGCATGAAGTTGCTTATGGGGTTGATGATTAACCTGCAATTTTTCACGTCTATTCCAATTAAGCGGGAATTGCCTATGGATCAACAGAATCTTCGCGGGGCGGTTCAGGCTTTTCCGTTAGTAGGATTCATTCAAGGAGTTTCTTATTCAATCCTTTTGTATGCTGTGATGAACTGGACTCCTTTTTCTCATGTAGCTGCTGCCTTTCTTTTGTGGCTAGCGACCATTCTTCTTACAGGAGGCATCCATTTGGATGGCTGGATGGATGCAAGTGATGCTTATTTTTCGTATCAGGATCAGGAAAAAAGACTCGAGATTATGAAGGACCCGCGAACAGGTGCCTTTGGAGTCATCTCGGTTATTGTGTTGCTGAGCTGCCGTTTTTTCTTTATCTATGAACTGACCATGAACATTGGGCCTGTAATCTATTACCTGATTGCTGCCTTGCCTTTTTTTAGTAAAAGTGTAATGGGCGCGGTGCTGCTATCCGTTCAATCGGCTAAAAATGAAGGTCTTGGCCGTATGTTTCAACAGGCCGCAACCGTAAAAGTGCTTTGGATTTATCCTTGCTATATCCTTGTTTTTCTGATAGCAGTCTTTTGGTCAAGGGAATTTTTCATCCCTATGTGCCTGTTGCTTTTAGCTTCAATCCTTTGCTATTTGATTTTTCGCAGGAATGCACTCAAATGGTTCGGAGGTATTACGGGTGATGTTTTAGGAGCGACAGTAGAAGGGACTGAATTGATTTTATGGATGACCGTGTGGTTATTGCATTATTTCGTCATGGCTTAACAGAAGAAAATAAACGAAAAGCGTATTTAGGCTGGAATGATTCCCCCTTATGCCCAGAATCATATAATTTAGCAACAACCCGTACCTACAATTGTTATTTTTCCAGTGACCTGAAACGGTGTATAAGAACAGCAAATGTATTGTTTCCAAACGAGGAGCCTTTCCTTTTGAAAGATTTGCGGGAACTGGATTTTGGAAAATGGCAAGGAAAAACGTATGAAGAGTTGAAAACAGAAAAGCTTTACCGGCTATGGATTGAAGACCCGTTTACTATTGCACCGCCGGAGGGAGAATCTTTTCAGCAATTTAGCAAAAGAGTTCAAAATGGCTGGGACAGAGTGATTCAAGAAATCCTTACGAAAAACTTTCAGCGCTGTGCATTGATTACTCATGGAGGAGTGATCAAACATCTTTTAGCAGAATTTGCCCCAGAGAGAAAGGAATTTTGGAGCTGGAGGGTGCCACATGGTTACGGGATTGAACTTATTTTTGAACGAGAAGCACTTAGGAGGAGAGAACGGTGCATTTTATTACAGGAGGTGCCTTTAACGGGAAAAGAGCATGGGTGATAAAAACATACCAGGTCGAAAAGGATGAAAGCTGGTTGTCAGCCTATGAATACCATCCGCTGCCACGGAATGTAAACCATCATCAAAATTTTCTCATCTTGGAAGGTATCGAAATCTGGTTAAAGCTT
Source organism: Neobacillus drentensis (assembly GCF_021560175.1). Taxonomy (GTDB): domain Bacteria; phylum Bacillota; class Bacilli; order Bacillales; family Cytobacillaceae; genus Neobacillus; species Neobacillus drentensis_A. Next base: position 2,105,464 of record NZ_CP091110.1, read on the forward strand.
TTATCCGAGCAGGTTGATGTAAAGCAATCCCTAGAAATTTGGAATAGCTGCTTAAATGACTGGATGAAATGGGAGAAGGAAAAGGCCGGCCGAAATGTAATTATAATCGGAACGGATATAACTAAGGGGATTGTACCTGTGGAAAAAGAAAATCGATTGTGGCGGGATCTAACAGGCTGGGCGTATCAAGATACCGCTGCCAAGGCACTAAAAGTGGATGTCATCTGGTACGGTATCAATAAAACCATTAAAGAAAAGGAGAATGTGACATGAGAATTTACACACGAACAGGGGATAAAGGAAAAACAAGCATCATCGGTGGAAGGGTGGATAAAGACGACACCCGTGTAGAAGCTTATGGAACAGTAGATGAAGTTAATTGTTTTGTCGGGCAGGCAATGGTTGAATTGGACCAGGAAATTTTTGGGGATGTCATTGCTGATCTTCAAAAAATTCAGCATGAATTATTTGATTGCGGAGGAGACCTTGCAAACATAACCGAAAAACGTGAAATCAAACTTCAAGAAGAGTCGATTGAGTACTTGGAATCAAAAATTGACGAATATATTGCTGAAGCACCGGAGCTGGAACGATTTATCCTCCCAGGAGGAACAAAGCCCGCCGCATCGATTCACATAGCTAGAACGGTAACAAGAAGAGCAGAAAGATTAGTCGTCAGGCTTTCGAAGACAGATCAAAAACCACCGGAAACAGCACAGAAATATTTAAATCGGCTTTCAGACTATTTTTTTGCATTGGCAAGGGTCATAAACTTTCGCCTGCATGTGCAAGACGTAGAATATGAACGCAGTGCAAAAGTTTTTCGTACAGGAAATCGCAAGGAGGAAAAATAAATTGAAGGGAAAAACGATTAGCTTGCTAGGCTTGATGATTGCACTGTCGGCAGTTGGAGCAAGCATCAAAATTCCTGCTGTGATTGATAGTGTGGCATTGGATGCCTTACCGGCTCTTCTAGCTGCTGCATTATTGGGTGTCAGAGCCGGGGCGATTACTGGAGCGTTAGGTCATTTATTCTCGGCATTAATCGGAGGATTTCCACTGGGCCCTATGCATCTGTTAATTGCAGTAGAAATGGCTGCACTTGTTTGGAGCTTTGGGATTTTATATAAACAAAACAAAAGAATCCTTGCTAGTCTCGTTTTTATCGTGGGGAATGCCTTTATCGCTCCTGTACCGTTTATTTTTCTTATGAATAAAGGCTTTTATTTTGCAATTGTCCCTTCCCTTTTAATTGGTTCTTTCCTAAATACAGTGCTTGCTGTGATTTTAATTCCAAGACTTTCATCCTTGACACAGCAAGTATTGAAAAAGAGAGATGCACATTGATGAGAAACGTTTTAACCCTTCCGTTTGAAGAGGCAGGCAACCTCATTGTTGCCAGCGATAACAGTGGTGCGATTGGTATGAAAAAGGATGATCTTGTTTTTGTATCATATGAAACGGTCGCCTACTATTCTTTTCGAGTTGCCGTGATGGAATGTATGGCAGCAGGAGGAGACCCTATTTCCGTTATCCTTCACAATTTTTGCGGGAATGAAGCTTGGGAGGAACTGACAAGTGGAATTCAAAGAGGAATAGGCGAGCTTCAATTAAAGAATCTTCCGATTACAGGCAGTACGGAAAGCAACTTCTCCATGCAACAATCGGCCGTTGGGATCATTGTCCTTGGCAAAAAGCAGATTGGAAAAATGGATGAGATCGTTTTTAACGAACAGTCGAAAATCGCTATCATCGGTAACCCGTTGGTTGGCAATGAGGTAATAGAACAGGAAGATCAAATTGTTCCATTACCCATTTTTCAAAAGATTAGCAGACTTGAAGGGATTGGGGTTTGGCCGGTCGGTTCCAAAGGGATCCAATCTGAATTGAATCAAATGTTTAAGAACAAGACATTTTTAAAGGAGCAAATCATCACGGACATTGATCTAGTAAAATCCGCTGGCCCGGCTACATGTTTCCTTGTTACTTATCAGGAAAATATGGAAGAGGAAATAAAAAAAGGGACCGGAAGCTATTTTCATTCCGTCCAAATAAGGAGTTAAGTGTAGTTTATCCATTTAGAGATAGGTGGAAATAGCATGGGAAATCGCAGACTTGTGATAGCGGGAACAGGAAGCGATTTTTATTGATGGTACAAAAATTGAAGCAAACCTGAATAGATTACCAATAAAATGAAAAAAGTGAAATCGGCGTAACGATTTCACTTTTTTCGTTTATTGAAGCTAGTTATGTCCCAGCCTCGTACAAAAACTGAAAGAATTGGTTGAGTTCTAAAAAAAACTTTAATAACAAGTGAAAACTCACCAACACCTCATGTGATACCACATATCTATAGCCATGTTAAATGCGTGTGGGCTTAAAAGAAAAAGTTGGAAACCAGTAAGGACCTTCCTCTTCCATTCAATTTTAGGACCAAATGAATATTAAAATTTTCGCAATTATCTAGAAATTAATATTGTAAATTGGTAAAATAGCACATATAATCAAAAATGAGCATAAAACATCAAATTCATTCAAAAAGTGACTAGAAACAGTCAAAGGTCGCATTTTATATGAATTGGAGGGAACCAATGCTATGTACGGTATGAAAGAATAACGACCGTACTAGATTTACTAAACAAGAATGCTAGAGTAGTCTGATTCCCCCCGTAGTTTAGGAGCTAATATCAGATAAAAGAAGTAATGAAAGCGTTTTAAAGGAATATCCACATCATTTTGAGGAGGTGATGCTTATAGATGTGAAAATAATAGAAGGAGGTTTTAATCGTATTAATTAACTATTCTTTGGGGGAGAAAAATGAAAGAAACACAAAAAAGGTTACGATTAAGGGCAACCACGACCAAATGGATAAAAGCCCAAAATCATAACCCCGCCTGAGTATATCTAAAATTAATACTAATTTTAGCACTCATTTTTATTCTACAGTATGACAGATTCTATTACAAGGAACTGTGTTTTGGTAGAAGTATCTATAACTTTACAAAACTATTTTTGGGAGGAATTACAAATTATGAAAAACTTTAAAATTTTTAATATAGTAATATTAATTTTAACTTTATGCCTTTTAGGCGCATGCAGCAATAATGAAAGCGCTTCTAATCCAGGGAAAACAAGTGATATGTCTAATACTGAAAAAAAGCTAAAGATTGGTTTAACTGTTCCAAATTTAAGTAATCCATTCTTTGTAGCGATGTCTAAAGGGGCTAAAGAAGTTGCTTCTAAGTATAATGCTGATGTAACCACTGTCAGTGCGGATCAAGATCTTGCTAAACAAACTGCACAAATCGAGGACTTTATTACAAAAAAAGTTGATTTAATATTATTAAGCCCATTTGATTCTGCAGGTATTGCTGGTGCAGTAAGTGAGGCAAAGGCAGCAGGTATTCCGGTTGTTGCTCTTGATGGATTTGCAGAAGGCGGCATTGACACAGTGGTTATGTCTGATAACGTTCAAGCAGGTAAATTAGCTGCGGAGTACCTTGTAAAACAACTTAATGGAAAAGGTAATATTGTTATTATTGATGGACCTCCTGTTTCAGCAGTGACAGACCGAATTAAAGGTTTTAACCAAGTAATTAAAAAATATCCAGATATCAAGGTTGTGGCTAAACAAAATGGTGAGGGTAATCGTGAAAAGGCTCTTACCGTAATGGAAGGTACACTAACAGCAAACAAAAAAATCGATGCAGTATTTACAATAAATGATGAAGAGGCTGTCGGAGTACAAATTGCTCAAGAACAAGCTAGTAGACAAAAAGAATTCTTTGTCGTAAGTGTTGACGGTGCGCCTTCTGCGGTTGATGCGTTGAAAAAAGGCGGAAGCTTTGCTGGTACTTCAGCACAATTCCCGAATCAAATGGTTATTGATGGTGTTGCCTTAGCATTAAAAGTCATTGATGGAAAGAAAGTTGATTCAAAAGTTCTTATTCCAACTAAATTTATCACTAAAGAAAATGTTGATTCCTATAGTGGCTGGTAATTGATTTCCCTCTAGTGGAGGTAAAATATGGTGCTGATTAGGAGCACTATATTTGTATCCTAGTAAAATAGGGCTTAAAAAGAGATTTAGGGAGTGGCACTAATGGCAGTATTTCAGGTTCAAGAACAAATAAATCGTCATCTACCAGAGAGTCAGTTACCCATCCTTAGAATGAAGGCAGTTACGAAGAAATTTTCCGGTGTCAAGGTGTTGCAAAACGTTAATATCGAACTCTATAAAGGGGAAGTTCATGCCTTGATGGGGGAGAATGGAGCAGGAAAATCGACTTTAATGAAGATCATGGCTGGTGTGTACCAGCCTGATGGAGGAACGATTGAATATAAAAATCAAGAAGTACATTGGAATAATCCAATGGAGGCAAGAAATAAGGGGATCAGTGTTATTCACCAAGAAATAAGCCTCTCACCGAATTTGTCTATTGGTGAGAATATTATGATGGGGACATCATTTAAGAAAAATAGGCTGGGCCTAATAAATTGGAATGATATTTATAAAAAAGCTGCCCAAGTTTTAAAATCCATAGGATCTTCCCTGGATCCTCGAGCGGATGTTTCCACCTTAAGTGTGGCCCAACAACAAATGGTAGAAATTGCTCGAGCTTTATCACTTAATTCTGAGATTTTAATTATGGATGAACCGACGGCATCTCTGACAGATAAAGAAATAGAAAAGCTTTTTGGCATCATTGAAGAATTAAGAAGAAAAGGCGTAGCTATTGTTTATATCTCTCATCGCATGGATGAGATTTTTAAAATTTCAAATCGCTTTACAGTTCTTAGAGACGGCCATTGGGTTACAAGTGGGCCAATTTCAGCTACAAATCCCGAGAATCTAGTAAAACTTATGGTAGGAAGAGAGTTAAATGAGCTATTTGTAAGAGAAAGAGTCGAAAGTATTGATAGGTCTGAACAAAAACCTGTCCTTGAGTTAAAAAATGTCTCTGACAAGAAGATTGTAAAGGGCATATCACTAAAAATCTACCCTGGTGAAATTGTAGGCTTAGCAGGCCTTGTCGGTGCGGGACGGACTGAGCTGGTAAGAACAATCTTTGGACTATCCGAACTGTCAGAGGGTCAAATCATTTTGGATGGCCAACAGGTTCATATAAAAAATCCTATTGACGCAATAAAACTTGGCATTGCTCACGTTCCTGAGAGCAGGAAAGAACAGGGGTTATTACCAAACTTATCTGTAAAAGAAAATATACTGATGGCACAATTGCCAACCTATCGTAAATTTAAACTTTTGCAGTATAAGCAAATGAACCGTGATGCGGATCGATACATTAAAGAACTTGGGGTAAGAACGGCATCAAAGGAACAAAATGTTATGGGCCTTAGCGGAGGAAATCAACAAAAGGTTGTTATTGCTAAATGGTTATCTATTGGTCCTAAAGTTCTGCTGCTTGACGAACCGACCCGAGGTGTAGATATAGGTGCAAAGACTGAGATTCATAAAATCATAACTAAATTAGCAGAACAAGGGCTTGCTGTATTGATGATTTCTTCTGAATTACCAGAAGTTTTAGGAGTTAGTGATCGAATTTTAGTGGTTCATGAGGGGAAACTAAGAGCTGAACTATCTCGTGAGGAAGCTACACAAGAAAAAATCATGTACTATGCTACAGGAGAGGTTAAACAATGAATACAAACTTACAAATGTCAAGTCCATCAGTAGTTTCATTCAAGGAACGGTCAAAACAGATTTTTAACCAGCTGGGCATGGTTATCATTCTTGCCTTATTAATTATAGTTATGGTTATTTTTGCACCGAATTTCACAGACTCAAGTAATATCTTAAACGTACTAAAGCAGAGTTCAATCACTGCCATTCTGGCAGCGGGGATGACTTTAGTGATATTAACAGGAGGAATTGATTTATCGGTAGGCTCAACCCTTGCATTGAGCAGTGTTATATCTGTATTACTATCAAATGCCGGAACTCCTCCAGTTATCGCTATGTTAGCAGGAGTTGCTGTAGGATATGTTGCAGGGGCTATTAATGGATTTTTAACAGCTGTACCTAAGTTGCCAGCCTTTATCGTGACGCTTGGAAGTATGACCTACCTGAGGGGGTTGGCTTATGTTATAACCGGCGGATATCCTGTAGTTTTGGCATCAAAGCAGTTCAAGTTCATTGGAGCAGGTGAAATTCTGGGGATCTCTACGCCTATTTATGTGATGGCAATTGTTTATATCATCATGATAGTCGTTTTAAAGTATACGATGTTCGGGAGACATGTTTATGCTATTGGCGGTAATGAAGAGGCTGCACATCTTACAGGGATTAAAGTGAATCGCACCCTGATTCATGTTTATTCCATCAGTGGCTTATTGGCTGGTGTTAGTGGCGTTGTAATGGCAGGACGTTTGTTTTCAGGGCAGCCTATGGTAGGAATAGGATTTGAGCTAGATGCAATAGCAGCTGTAGTACTAGGTGGTACTAGTTTTGTAGGGGGACGTGGCCGTATACAAGGAACGATCATTGGGGTTTTGATTGTGGCCGTGTTAACGAATGGAATGACCTTACTTAACGTGGATTATTACTGGCAACAAGTTGTAAAAGGGATCGTAATTGTTATTGCCGTACTTCTTGATAGATTACGAAGCAGAACTTAAATTAATTCTATTTCAAATAAAAAGCCTGTAGAGTAACCTTCTGGATTAATAAATTCTAAAATTTAATTCGCATGAGCTTTTTTAAGAAATCTAAAAGTATAACTTTATTAAAAATTTTGGATGGTTAATAAATAGGGGTACCCAAGTGAAATATTATTCATTGGGTACCCCTTAATTTTCATTTAAAACACTTTCGTAGTCCAATCCTCACAATTCCAAATATCAGTCGCAATTTCACGATAGAAATCAGGTTCGTGGGATACCATCAAGATACTTCCGCGATATGCCTTTAAAGCACGCTTCAATTCTTCTTTTGCGTCCACATCCAAGTGATTGGTAGGTTCGTCTAGAATTAATAAATTCGTTTCTGTGTTAATAATTTTACACAAGCGAACTTTGGCTTTTTCGCCACCAGAAAGGACTTCGACTTTACTTTCAATATGCTTCGTCGTTAATCCACATTTTGCAAGAGCAGCACGGACTTCAGCCTGATTCATACTTGGGAACTCGCTCCAAATCTCTTCGATACAAGTGTTGTAGTTGGCCTGTTTCACTTCCTGCTCGAAGTAACCGATGTGTTGATACTCACCACGTTCCACTTTACCGGAAATTGGATCAATCAGCCCAAGAATACTTTTTAAAAGTGTTGACTTACCAATACCGTTTGCACCTACGAATGCAATTTTTTGCCCGCGTTCCATTTTCAAATTCAGAGGGCGGGAAAGTGGTTCATTGTAACCAATAACAAGGTCTTCAGCCGTGAAAATATAACGACTAGCTGCACGAGCTTCTTTGAAGTTAAACTCTGGTTTCGGCTTCTCTTTCCCTAATTCAATTACTTCCATTTTGTCGAGCTTCTTCTGACGAGACATCGCCATATTACGAGTCGCAACACTTGCCTTGTTACGAGCAACGAAATCTTTCAAATCAGCAATTTCTTGTTGTTGACGCTTGTAAGCAGACTCTAGCTGTTGCTTCTTCATTTCATGAATTTTTAAGAAGTTATCATAGTCACCAACATAGCGATTCAACTCTTGGTTTTCCATGTGATAGATCAAGTTAACAACATTGTTCAAGAATGGAATATCATGTGAAATCAAGATAAATGCATTCTCATATTCCTGTAAATAGCGCTTCAACCATTCGATATGCTGTTCATCCAAATAGTTCGTAGGCTCGTCTAGTAATAGGATTTCAGGCTTTTCTAGCAACAATTTAGCTAGCAGAACTTTCGTACGCTGCCCACCGCTGAGATCATCTACATCTCGATCGAGTCCAACATCGTCTAATCCTAAACCACGAGCAACTTCCTCAACTTTTGCATTAATTCGATAGAAATCATTACTATCTAAAGTTTCTTGTAGCTCGCCAACTTCTGCAAGTAATGCATCGATATCAGCACCTTCATCACCCATTTTTGCGTAAAGTTCATTGATTTCTGATTCAGCATCAAAAAGATATTGAAAAGCAGAACTTAAAGCTTCACGCATTGTTGTACCTTTTTGAAGTACAGCATGCTGATCTAAATAACCAACACGAACTTTTCGTGACCATTCCACTTTTCCCTCGTCGGGCTGTAACTTCCCAGTCACAATATTCATGAAAGTAGACTTACCCTCACCATTTGCCCCGACTAGTCCAACATGTTCTCCTTTTAAAAGTCGAAACGACACATTATTAAAAATCGCACGATCACCGAAACCGTGGCTTAAATTTTGTACGTTTAATACACTCATTATTTAACCCCTTATCTAATATCATATGTGGATATCTTACTAGATTTTGGCTGCTTTTTCTATCTAGAAGTTATTTTTTTGAAAAATGTAATTTTATCTTTGGGCCAAATTGAAATATGTCCCATTTTAAATAACTTGGGTGTATATAAATTGGATAAAAGTCTATTATACAACCGAACCTGGAGGCAAGATATGTGTTATTCCCATTTGGTAATAACTGTACAAAAAATGAAAGAATTGGTTGAGTCTTACTATCTTTCTATTAATTTATACTATAACAAAAATGGCATGCGTCAATTCGCATGCCATTTCATGTGTCAATTTATCCCCGTGAACTATTTAAGAGAACCCTTTAGGATAAACATGTCGTGTTTTTTGTTTCACTTAGTTTTTAAGAGTATTTTCCCAATCAGCAGCAAATTTTTCAATTCCTTGATTAGTTAGTGGATGTTTAGAAATTTGCTCAATGACTGAAAATGGAATGGTTGCAATATGTGCACCTGCCATTGCTACACGAGTTACATGATCTGGATGACGAACAGATGCTGCAATTATTTGTGTGTCAAAATGATGAATGCGGAACAAATCAGCTATTTTTGATACTAATTGGACACCGTCTTCAGAAATATCATCTAAGCGGCCTAAGAATGGAGATACATACGTTGCACCGGCACGAGCTGCTAAAAGTGCTTGGTTTACTGTGAAGATAAGGGTGACATTTGTTTTCACACCTTTATCGGCAAGATAACGGCAAGCCTCTAAGCCAGCTAAAGTCATCGGAAGCTTGATGGTGATTTTTTCATCTCCGCCGTTAATTTTAATAAGCTCTTCAGCTTGGGCAATCATTTCATCAGCAGTAAGGGCATCTGGAGTTACTTCAGCGGAAACGGACTCTACTTCTGGAACCGCCTGGCAGATTTCTTCAATCCGGTCTTCGAATTTTACACCTTCTTTTGCAACTAGGGAAGGATTAGTTGTAACACCTGATAAAACACCAATTTTATAAGCCTTTTTAATATCTACAAGATTAGCAGTATCAATAAATAATTTCATCGTATTTTTCCTCCATTTTAAGATTATAGTAGACTTTTAGCCGTACGAACCACATTTTCAGTCGTAAATCCAAATAGCTCCATAACAGCAGCGCCCGTTCCTGAAGCACCGAATGTTTCAATGGATAATACTTTGCCTTCTAATCCTACATAACGCTCCCATCCAAGAGAGATACCCATTTCGAGTGCCACACGCTTTTTAATAGAAGCAGGGAGGACAAGCTCTTTATACTCCTTCGGTTGACGATCAAACAATTCCCAGCTTGGCATAGCGACGACGCGAACCGATACATTTTCTTTTTCAAGTTCAGCTTTTGCGTTAGTGGCTAATGACACTTCCGAACCGGTTGCAATCAGGATAACCTTTGGCTGGTCATTTGTTTGCGTTAATACGTAAGCTCCCTTTGAAAGGTTGTCTAAGCCCGCTTGTGTTTCTTCGAATACAGGCAGGTTTTGACGGCTCAGCACCATTGCAACTGGACCATCTGTTTTTGTTAGTGCATATGCCCAAGCGCTTGCTGTTTCATTTGCATCTGATGGGCGAATGACGGTTAGCCCTGGGATAGCACGAAGAGAGGCTAGCTGCTCAACTGGCTCATGAGTTGGTCCATCCTCACCAACCGCAATCGAATCATGCGTAAATACATAAGTGACAGGAAGCTTTTGCAAGGCTGCCAGACGAATGGAGGGTCTGAGATAATCATTGAAAACAAAGAATGTGCTAACAAATGGTTTTACCCCGCCATGAAGAGCTAAACCATTGCCAGCCGCACCCATTGCGTGTTCCCGGACACCAAAATAGATATTCCGTCCACTAAATGATTCTACTGCGAATGCTGCGTTTTCCTTTATATCTGTCATGGTGGAGTGGGAAAGGTCCGCACTTCCTCCAAAAATAGAAGGAACTGATTTGACAAAATGGTTAATAGCCTCTCCGCTGGCTACACGAGTTGAGATGGTTTTACCTGTTTCAAATGTCAGGATGTCTTCCGCATTAATTAAAACTTCTCCCGTGATCGCTTGTTGCAGTTCTTTTGCTAATTCAGGGTATGCCTCTTGATAAGACTGGAATAATGCATTCCATTGTTGTTCTTGACCCATTCCTCTTTGTTTTAGCTCTTCAAAATGGGCTTTAACTTCTTCTGGTACAAAGAAATCCTCTTCATAGTGCCAGCCATATACCTGTTTAGTTGCACGGGCTTCTTCTGCTCCAAGTGGATTACCATGTGCCTTGTTTGTTCCTGCCACTTTGGGACTTCCAAAACCGATTGTGGTTCTAATTTCGATTAAGGTTGGTTGTTCTGTATTTTGTTTTGCTAAGGTAATAGCTTTTGAGATTTCAGCCACATCATTGCCATCTTCTACTCGTAAATATTGCCAATGAGCAGATTCTGTTCTTTTTTGAATGTCTTCTGAAAAGGAAAGGTTTAATTCACCGTCCAAAGAAATATCATTGGAGTCATATAATGCAATTAATTTTCCTAGTTTCATATGACCGGCCATAGACATGGCCTCATAAGAGACGCCTTCCATTAAGTCTCCATCGCCCACTAAAGCATATGTATAATGGTCAATTATAGAGTGTCCATCCCGATTGAATTTTCCAGCTAAATGCGCTTCCGCCATCGCCATTCCGACTGCATTGGCAATCCCTTGTCCTAAAGGCCCAGTGGTTGCTTCAACACCATCTGTGTGACCAAATTCAGGATGACCAGGTGTTTTGCTATTAAGCTTTCTAAAACCTTTTAAATCTTCTAAAGATACATTGTACCCAGTTAAATGAAGCAAACTATATAACAAGCTAGATCCGTGTCCTGCAGAAAGAATAAATCGATCCCGGTTAAACCATTTTGCATTGGCAGAATTATGATTTAGATGATTCGCCCAGAGTGCATAGGCCATTGGAGCAGCCCCCATAGGCAGGCCTGGATGACCGGAATTAGCACTATTGATTGCGTCAATTGATAAGGTACGAATTGTATTTACAGCTAGTGTTTCAATACTATTATTCATCTTTTTTTCCTCCTTTAATTTCGTGTGAAAAATAGGTAACAATTTTCTTGTTTTTGCTTCTTTATGCTAGTTTTTCCGTGTTTGAGAATATTTTATCTCCATAAACAAGAAAAAACAAGAAAAAATTTGCCGTTTTTTTGAAAAAAATTGGTGAATTCAAGAAAAAACTATATAATATAAGAAAAAACATGCAAAAACACGGAGGCTGGCACTGTTATGCTTAGAAAAGAACGACAAAGCGAAATTTTAAAAATACTTGAAAAAGAGGGGAAAGTCGTTGCGAAAGAATTAAGCATAAAATGGGATGTTTCCGAGGACACCATTAGACGAGATTTAAGAGAAATGGATTCATTAGGTCTTCTTAAAAGAGTACACGGCGGGGCATTTCCGGTATCTGCGAGCGCTTTAACCTATTCTGAAAGAACGGAAGAAAATATAGATGCAAAAAAAGAGTTAGCCTTAAAAGCGGTTAAGATGATTAAAGATGGACAAGTTCTTTTAATAGATGGAAGTACAACCAATCTTTTTCTGGCTCAAGAAATTCCAATGGAGTTTAAAGGGACCATTATCACGAATAGTCCCTCTATTAGTTTGGCGTTATCAAAACATCCCAATACAGATATCATCCTTTTGGGTGGAACCTTTTTTAAGGAATCTTTTGTCACTGTCGGATTAGATGTCATTGAAGTGCTTAAAAACATTAGAGTCGATCTCTGTTTTTTAGGAGTGTATTCCTTGCACCCTGATTTTGGTATCAGCATTCCTCATATAGAAGAGTCTCATGTTAAACGTCAGATGATTAAAAGTTCAAATAAAATCGCCACCTTGGTAACAAGAAGTAAGCTTAATACCATTTCCAATTACTTAGTGGGCCCTGTTTCAGAACTTGATTACTTAATTACGGAAGACGGTCCACTAAGTCATAATTTAAATAAGTATATGGAATTCGATATTGAAATCATTTGACTATAGTTAAGCACCTATGCCTTTGAGGGGACAATAGGAATGCATTAAAGTCCTAGAAAAGAAGATTCGCTATCAACTTAATCAATTATTAATCAAGAAAAGGGTATGCCTCCATTAATTTAGGCATACCCTTTTCTAAATAAGTCCTATTATTAGCAAAGAATACCATTATAAGATTATCTAAAACAATATGACAGTATTTTTTGTTTTCTAAGCCTTCATGAAAAAATTTTACATAAAATATCTTTAATTTCAGGATTATGCTCAGATTACCGTAGAATTATCTGTTTAACTTAAAGTTTGTTCGATTGTTGGCAAATTACTAAATTAAATAGTTTGGAAAAAGCAGAAGAACCCTTGCGTTGCAAGGGTTTTTATTTGAACCAGGTCATAATGCTATGATAAAGAATTGCATCTAATTTTTAACCTAAAAAGTAAAATCTAAGTGTAATAAAAGAAAAAATATAATGAAAATATATGTAAAAAGAAGAAAAGTATATTTATTTTCTGAAAATGATAAGGTAAAATCAAAATAGATAGAAAAATAGTTAAAATGAAAGGAGAATAATAATGTTTGATAATTTTTTAATTAGAAAAGATAGTCTTGAAAATGTATATAAGGATGATAAAGCGATAGGATTTAAATTTGCAGTCCGTATAGCAGATTATAGAGGTTGTTTCTTGTCATTGCACAATGGATATTATATTGAATGTGATGGGGTCGAATATCCAAAAGATGTACAAACATTTGAAATAAATGGTAAAGAGCCAAGGGATTTTGAAGAAATTAAAAAGTGCGTTTGGGAACATTGGAATTATGATGATGAAGGGTATGTTTATGTCGAAAAAGAAGGTGGGTTAACACCTGGTCTGCATACTATTATGTTTCAACAATCGATTCTAGCAACATATGGTTATATGCCATGGGATGAAGAATGGTTAAAAAATCCACCTGTTCCGGGATATGGGGCAGGTTCAGGTAAAACAGCAAATATTTGTTCATTTAATTTAGAATTACAGGAAAGGAGATGATCGTATGTCTATTAAAAGAGGGGTCTCACTATATAGTTATCAGCAAGCTCAATTTTTTAAACAAATGAACTGGAAGGATATGATTAAGGAGGTTCACGAACATCTTAAAACAGATGGTATTGAGATTATTGATGAAGCCATTATTAGAGATTATCCATTTCCATCTGAACAGTTTATATTTGATTGGAATAATGAAATGGCAAGATATAATATGAATGCAGTCACAATGGATGTCTATTTAGATGTACACCAATTTAGGGATCATATTATGACTCATAGAGAGGCGGCAGAAAGATTAAAAAATGATATAAAAATTGCTGCTAAATTAGGGTTTAAAAATGTGCGTCCGCTTTGTCTCGTACCAATAGAAGTAATTGAGATGGCACTTGAAACGGCAGAAAAATATAATGTGAGGATTGGAAAAGAAATTCATGCACCACTTCCTATTAAGCCAGGAACAAGGGTACAACCTAAAACAGGAATGGCATCAGCCCTTGATTTTAGAATGTCAGAGCAAATTATTGAACTAGCAAATCGTACTGGAAGTAAACATGTTGGATTAGTACCTGATTTTGGGATTTTCCAACACTCACCATCTCAAGTATCCATTGATTATGCAAAGAGACAAGCAAATATTCCGGAAGCGATTGATTTTCTTTTAGAAAACAGTAAAAATTATAGTTTAGACGATATTGGTACAGTATTAAGTGAAAAATATCCTACTCATAAAATTGATCCGGGAACGATTGAAAGAATGAGTCTCCATGAATCTTCAGCAAATCCTGAAGATATTATAGATATTATCCCATACATCGTAAGTATGCATGGGAAATTCTACAATATGACAGAAATACCAGGTAAACCAGGATGTTATGAAGATTTAGCTATTGATTATGAAACTCCTATTAAATATTTAAAGGAAAATGGATTCAAGGGATATATCAATTCTGAATATGAAGGACAAAGAGATCAGCAAGATAGAGGTATTGAGTTTTTGGCTGATGAGGTTGACCAAGTAAGACGTCACCAGGAGATGCTTTCAAGATTAATTGGTGAAGAGATATAGGATGTATTGATCATACCATGAGGGGGCCGTTTGAAAATGGGCCTCTATTTTTTTGCAAATAATCGTTATTGAAATCCAACCTTTATAACTGGAAAGTGTTGTGGTACTATAAGTTCAAAGCTGGCTGAAAAAGCCTGAGTTATTTACAGAAAAACAGGTGATAAAATGGTTACTGTTATAGATGTTGCGAAGAGAGCAGGGGTATCTGTTGCAACGGTTTCTCGTGTTTTAAATAGTAATTACATAGTAACAAAAGAGAAAAAAGATAAAGTATTAAAAGCGATTGAGGAGCTTGGATATGTTCCTAAAACCACCGTCCGAACTGAAAAAAGTAATGAAAAAAAAGTAATTGTTGTCCTTGCAGCAGCTATCATTCATGATATTATTGCTGGAATACAGGATTTTGGAGTACAACATGGTTATGAGATCATGATAAGCTATCATGCAAGTGAAGCAAAAAACTCACAACCCTGGAGCTTCTTACCAAAAGGGCAATTAGGTGGGTTAATCATTTTAAATATGCTATTTAATGAACAAGAGCTTCAAGAAATAAGTGATACCCTTCCAGTTGTGCAATGCAGCCAGTATACCTCTATCCCAAATGCATATGCAGTTACCGTAGATGATGTAAATGCTGCTTATCATGCAGTCTCTCATTTAATTGAGGCAGGAAAAAGAAAGATTGCTTTTGTTGGTATGGGAATTGAAGAGGGAGAAGGTTGTATTTCCACAAACTTTTCAAAAGATCGATTTATAGGTTATCGTAGAGCATTGGAAGACAACGGTATCCCATTTAATCCACAGTTAGTGAAGTATAGTGACAACAGTTATGAGAGCGGTGCCCAATCGGCGATGAAATTGATGGAACAACAAATTCCATTTGATAGTGTTTTCTGTGTAACCGATAATTTGGCTGTAGCTTGTTTAAATACGTTTAAAGATGCTGGTTATCGAATTCCTGAGGATATTGCCGTATGTGGTTTTGATAATCAAGAAATTTCGGAAATGACCAATCCAAAGCTAACAACTGTTGATCAACCTTTTTATGAAATTGGGTACGAATCAATGAGAATGCTTGAAAGTATTATCAAAGGTGAAATTTCTACGGGTAGAAGAGTATTAATTGAACATAAACTTCTTAAACGAGGATCAACCGTTTCATAATCAATCAAACCTTAATTAAATATGATTAAAAGCCTGGATATATCTCTTATCCAGTTTTTTTTTTTTAATAATTAGTGAATTCATTTGCTTTTATTTTCTGAGAACAATGAAAAAAAGATGAAATCAAAAGAAAATACCGTGAAAATTTATGAAAAAACTGAAAATAACATATTGTTTTACTGAAAACCAGATGATATATTAGATGTAAAGCTGCATAAAACGCTTTCAATCCAGGGGGGTGGCAGTTCCTAATAGCTTAGACGATCAAAAGGATAAAAAATAATTAGTTATGGGGGTAAAAAATGAAAAAGAAATACAGCTTCTTCTCTATCATTATTTCTATCATGATCCTTCTAGCTGCCTGTAGTAACAACACCAAGACCTCAAGTGAAAACAAAAAAGATCAAAATGCTAATAAAGATAGCAAAACAGTCGAATTAACCATGGCCTTTTTGGCATTTGGTCCTCCGCCAAAGGATTTGGCATTGGTTCAAACTGAAATTAATAAATTGACGAAAGAAAAAATTAACGCAACAGTTAAATTACTGCCTATTAATGCCAGTCAATATACACAGCAAACGAATCTGATGTTATCAAGTAAAGAAAAACTAGATCTACTTATTACAGGTAACATACCAGGTTTTCTAGATTATTCTGGGCAGTCTGTAAGGGGACAGCTTCTCCCATTAGACCAATTGATTGAAAAATATGGGAAAGGTATATCTGTTTCTCTTGGAGAAAAATTTATCAATGCGGGTAAAATTAACGGAAAAACCTACGGTATTCCATCAATAAGAGATTTGGCTGGAAATCGAAGTCTAATCATGAGAAAAGATTTAGTAGATAAATATAAGATCGATAGCAGTAAAATAAAATCCTTAGATGACGTAGAAGCCGTTTTAAAAACAATTAAAGAAAATGAACCTGGGGTTTCTCCATTAATGCCTGGACAAGTTGGGGCTGCAACAATTGTTGATGGACTATTTCTTCCAGAGGGTGATTCGCTAGGGGATAATCTTGGTGTGCTTCTAGATTCATCCCAATTAAAGGTTAGTAATTATTACCAGTCTGACGAATATTCAGAACTAGTAAAAGTGGCAAGAAAGTGGTCCAAAGCAGGATATATTTTACCTGGTGCAGCTACAAACAAGGAATCCGCAGAATCCCTAATGAAGGCAAAAAAAATATTCGCCTTCATGGGAAGTTCAAAACCGGGAATTGATGGTCAAGTATCAAAGAGTGTTGGATCAGAAGTAGTAAGTGTACCATTAACACCAGTCTCAACCGACACTCAAAAAGTAACTAGTTTTATGTGGGCAGTTCCACAGTTTGCAGAAAATCCTCAAAAATCCGTGGAATTACTTAACTTATTGTATTCCGATAAGGATTTAGTCAATTTGATTGATTGGGGAATTGAAGGAAAACATTATGTGAAAACAGACACCGGTGTGATTGATTACCCGCAGGGTGTTGATGCAAACAGTACAGGTTATGGGTTAAATTCAGGTTTTCAATTCGGTAATCAATTTTTATCCTATATCTGGAAAGGTGACTCTCCTGATCTTTGGAAAGAGATGGATTCCTTTAATAAAAACGCAAAAGCATCCAAAGCTCTTGGTTTCTTATTTGACTCTTCACCGGTGAAAACAGAAATTGCTGCCGTATCAAACGTTATAAATCAGTATAAGGGCGCATTGGAAGATGGTATGGTTGATCCAAAAACAGAATTGCCAAAATTCCAAGAAAAACTAAAAGCTGCCGGTATTGATAAGATTATTGAAGAAAAGCAAAAGCAACTTGAAAAGTGGGAAAAACAGAATAAATAAGATGTTAGACTTAATTAGGCGTGGAAATTGACGGTGCAAAAAGAGAAGAGCTGTAGCCTCAGGGGTTACAGCTCTCTTTTTTATAGTAGAATACTAGAATGATTTTCTTCTTTGGTAATGTATTGAAAATTCGGAATATTTATGTTAATTTTTTATTGGTGTTACTATTTATAGAATTGTGGAAGGAAGTGATGCCAATTTTATCTGCGGCGATTTTTTGATATCAAAAAATAAAAGCGTTTTCATAAACTGTGTACCTAACTCATTCACTAGTCATTTTAAAAGGGAGTTATATTTTTCTATAAATTTTGTCCTAGTTTTCTCTATAACTTGGCTTATATATGAATATATATGAAGGATAAGTGTTTTGATTTTTCAATAGTGCAACAGATGAAAACGACAACTAAGATAGGTTTCTTATATTTCATTTATAGGGGGATTCAGATGGATGTTAGTGGAATTTTAAAAGTAGTTGCAGAAAGTAAACTGGTTAATCCAAGTCAAGAAAAACAATCAAATACCTCAATTGGGAGCAGTGAAGCCTTTCAAGAACTACTTCAAAAATCCCAACAAGATCCCGAAGCTTTTTGGAACGATGTCGCAAAAGAACTAGTTTGGTATGAACCTTGGCGAAAAACAATCAGTGGAAGTCTTCCAGATTTTCGTTTTTTTGAAGGCGGTATTAGTAACCCTTGTATTAACTTACTCGACCGCCATGTTGAAAACGGTGCTGGAAATCGCACGGCTCTCATTTGGGAGGGAGAAAACGGAGACACGAAGTTTTTTACATATAATATGCTGCTAGCTGAAGTGAATCGTTTTGCTAATGTCCTTCGTTCCTTCGGTGTGAAAAAAGGAGATTGTGTGGCGATTTTCCTTCCTAATTTGGCCGAAGCCATAATTGCTGTTCTCGCATGCTTTCGGATTGGGGCTATTTACAATACCGTATTCTCAGGTTACTCTGAAAAGTCTTTGAAGGACCGACTTGTTAGCTTTGAGCCAAAGATTATTCTCACGGCGGATGCTACCACAAGAAGGGGAAACAAGGTTGGCTTGAAGGAAAAAGTGGATGCGGTCATTCCATATATTCCCTCTATTGAAGCGGTGATTGTGGTAAATCGCCTAAACACGGAAATCATAATGAAAGAAGGACGCGATTTCTGGTGGGAGGAACTAACAAAAAAGGCAAGTATCCATTGTGAACCTGAGAGGCTAGATGCGAATGAGTATGGAATTGTGTTCTATACAAGCGGTACAACAGGTAAGCCAAAGGGCGTTGTTCACTCGGGTATGGCCTTTGTCACCCAAAATTACATCTATAGCAAATATCATATGGATCATCATGATGACGATGTCTTCTGGTGTACGGCGGATATTGGCTGGTTAACGATGCATATTTGGGGCATTGCGGGTGCTCTAGCAAATGGGGTCACCACGGTCGTATATGAAGGCGCAATGGACTATCCAACAAAGGACAGATTTTATCAGGTGATTGAGAAATACCGTGTCAATAAATTGTTTACCGCTCCAACGGCATTGCGAATGTTAAAGAGCCTGGGGGAGAAGGTTTTGGATCAATTTGATTTATCATGCCTGGATGTCATTTCCCTAGTTGGTGAACCTTTTGATCCAGAATCATGGCAATGGACATATGAAGTACTAGGTAAGAAAAAGATATGTGTCAATAATACATGGGGACAAACGGAAACGGCCGGTTGTCCAATTGCTGGTGCAGCATGGTTAACCCCAATGAAACCTGGATCAGCCGGAAAGCAATTTTTAGGGGCTGAAATTGCAGTAGTAGATGAAGAGGGAAATCCAGTGAAACCGGGGACATTAGGGAATTTAATTATTAGAAAGCCATTTCCAATGCTTTGCCGCACGCTATGGAAGGAACCTGAGCGCTACATTTCCTCTTATTTTAGCCAAGTCGAAGGCAGCTATTTTGCTAGTGATTTGGCTCTCATTGATGAGGATGGCTATGTATGGGTCGTTGGTCGTTCTGATGATGCTTTCAATGTTGCCGGGCATCGCTTAAGTACAATGGAAATTGAAAGTGCAGTGCTTGAATGTGAAGGGGTTGCTGAAGCCGCTGTCATTGGTGTCCCGGATGAAATTAAAGGAGAGGTACCTCTCGTATTTGCCCGAGTAAATGATACTTCGCTAGGGACAGAACAATTGAAAGAAAAAATAAATGAACGGATTATCCAGCTTATCGGAAAAATTGCTCTGCCCAAAACAATCATTTTCACAGAAACACTTCCAAAGACAGTTAGCGGAAAAATCATGCGCCGCTTATTAAAGGAAATTTTTATGTCAGGACATGTTTCAGGAGACATCACAGGACTTGAAGATCCAGCAACAGTAGCGCAAATTCAGACGATAATTAATGAAAGGTATACAGTAAAGTAATTTTGATAAGTCAATTGAATTAATACATTTATTATAAAAGATTTTGAATGGGATGTAGGTAGTTACCTAATGTGTTTGCAACGGTATTCACAATTTTGGCCTTATTACTTGTCATTTTGTGCTACTGGTAAATCACCGATGGGAGATAATTAGGTAGGCATCGCGTTATCGTGCGATGGTGAATAAAGGTGGAATTGAAAGGAAGTGCCTTTTTATGACCAACGAGCGCGTGTACAAGAGGGCGTTTTCGAGAGTTAATAACAATCAATTAATTTGGAGGTAATTAGATGAATATAAAATTTGATCCAAATAACGTCGTTATTAAACTCTGTATGAGTGGGATGGGATTAGAGGAGAGTGGAAATATTGAAGATGCAGTCAAGGTGTTTCATAAAGCATGGCACGAAGCAACAGACGACTATGAAAGATTTATTGCTGCTTATCATTTAGCTCGTCAACAAAAGAGTATTACAGACAAATTAAAATGGATGGAAACATCTCTAAAGTGTGCTCTAAAAATAAATGATGATAATGTGAAGAGTGCATACTCAACGTTATATTTAAACATTGCCAAATGTTATGAGGAGTTGTGTGATACTGAGAATGCAAAAAGAAATTATGAATTGTCAAATTCATTTAAGGGTGAATCTTCTGATGTAGGACCATTTTACCATGGGACAAAGGCAGATTTGAAGGTTGGTGATTTACTAACAGCAGGTGGAGATTCAAATTACAAACCTGGACTTAAAATGAACCACATTTATTTCACTGCTATTGTCAATGGCGCAGGACTTGCAGCAGCTTTAGCAAAAGGAGAAGGAAGAGAACGAGTTTATATAATTGAACCAACAGGTGAATTTGAAAACGATCCAAATGTTACTGACAAAAAATTTCCTGGTAACTTAACACGTTCTTATCGTTCAAAAGAACCTTTAAGAATTATTGGTGAAGTAACAGAATGGGCGAAATTGACAACTATAGAGCGACGCGAATGGCACGAAAATTTAGCTAAAAACAAGGGCGAAATTATTAACTGAACATATTTCAAGATGTTAAAATGCAAATGACTTTTTGAAAATAGAATAACAATGATTAATGACCAACTTAGCATTGAATTTATGTTTGGAATCGAAATAAGATTTCTAAGCTATCTGAATCTTGCATACAGAGAAGTAGGCGGGTATTACCAGCCCAAGATAAAAGAAAATATTATTGAACTAGTTCCTGCGTATCTAGTTTCTATTTGCTGAGTTTGCAAGGTATCCTTCACCAGCACCCCATGAGTTGACACATACACTCCGTACATGTAGAGTGCGTGTCGCATTTAGTTTTAAAACATCTTTATAACTACTTCCTATATTCTACTCCTGAGACAAGGAGAATCCTCTTGTACCATCATGCTGCTTGACAGTTGTATTAGAAATAAAAACGATGAAACTAGGGTTTATGATGAACATGGTTTCATCGTTTTTTATTCTTTGCTTAGTCTGAGATCGTTATTTCGGCTTCTATGTCATAGAAACGTGTTGCTGTACCAACACCCAAGAAGTCAACTTTGTTACGTTCCTTCTGTTTTGGAAAAGTTATTTTTAACAGTACTGAATGGGCTATGAGTATGCACGTTGATTGCCATTTTAACCATTAATATTAAGTTAAGGGGTTGGAGAAACTAATCAGAAAGGAGTGGATAAGATGAGTCATTCAGAGAACGATATGCCTTTTATAGAATTAACCTCAAATGAAGTTCTGACCTTTGGTCTTCCCATTTAAAGAGTGGTATGGAACTAAGGTTTTGCGAATATTTTTATGCAAGTACAGAAAATAACGAAATAAAACAAGTGATAGAAAAGTTGTTAAATCAATCTCAAAATAATCTTAATGAAATCAAAGAGATTTTTATCAAAGAGAATCTTACTATTCCACTTGGTTTTACCAATGAAGACGTAAGAGTTGACGCACTCAAAGTATTTTCCGATACATTTATTTTGTATTTTTGTTTTGATTTAACACACTTATCGATGAGTACATATCCAATTGCAATATCAGATTGCAGCAGAAACGATGTACGAGAACATTTTCAAAATAATATAGCATTTTCTGTAAAAATTCAAAATGAAATGGTAGAACTAATGTTATCACAAGGAGTATATTTGGGACATCCACAAGTAGCGATAAATAGTGAAGTAGAATTTGCTGATTCCATGCTATACCTCAATGGTTTTTTTGGAGGATCAAGACCTCTAAATACTGCTGAAATTGCTAATCTATCCAGAATTGTTCATAGAGCCCAGTTTTCAAAAATGGTATTTGTCACTTTTCATAAATTAGCGAAAGAAAAAGAGTTAAAACACCATTTTAGTAAAGGGAGAGTTGGAATCCAAAAAGTATTAGATGCTCTTCAAGAAGTTCTTGATAAAGAAAATATTCCGATATCAGCATCGGGGGACTATAAAATTTCCGAAGTAGAGATGTCTCCATTCTCCGATAAGTTAATGTTGTTCTTTGTGAATACTTGTCTGGGAATATTCTGTTTTTCCATGGTAAGTCAGGCTATGACTTCTAGCTTAAGAACTGATATTCATTCTAAATTGGACAAAATATCTGACGATATGAAAAAGTATTATGGACTAGGTTTACTTTTAGTAATAAAAGAAAAATGGTTTGAACAACCTTCTCAAGTAGTAAATAGAGAAGTCTAGTTAGAGATATTACTTTAAGTTAATAAAAAAGAAAGACCACATATTCGTTTAAAGGGAGGGAGTGAATTTGTGGCCTAAAGAAGAAACAGGATTTCACCTTACCGTAGAATACACAAATTTCCAAAAATGTTTTTAAGATATTAAGAAAAAAATCCCCTCCTAGTCATAGGAGGGTTGTACATTTTCAATCATTAGGTAATCAACCATTTTTAAAACTGCCGCAAGTTCAACGAAATTTGCGATTTGTCATTGTTAAAAGAAAACACAATGCTATCCAAATATGAACTTAGTTACGAGGAATAACACGGATGGACATAACAGACATCCAATTCCTGTGTGAAACGTAGCTCCCATCGCACCATAAGGCACCAATTTAGGATTTGTTGCAGCTAGTCCGCCGGCCACACCGCTGGCGGTCCCCATGGCTCCGCCAAAAATAACTGCGGTTCTGGGATTGGTAAGACCCACAAACTTTGCCATATACGGTGTCGTAAGCATCACGGTAATGGATTTAATCACCCCTGCTGCAATACTAAGCGCCATTACCGTAGAATTTGCACCAATCGCTGCCCCGGTAACAGGTCCAACAATATACGTAATGGCACCTGCTCCAATGGTGGTTAAGCTGACTGGATCATTGTAACCGAAGGCTAAAGCTACGGTAACACCGACAATGAAAGGGACGACAGTACCGACCAAGAGAGAAATCAGGCCAATTAATCCTACTTTTTTTAATTCCTCAAACCTTGCTCCGAAAACAGTGGCAACAATGGCAAAATCACGAAGCATGCCACCACCCATTAAGCCGATCCCTGAGAACATGGTAATATCAGCAAGACCTTTTTCGCCGCCAGTATTTAGCCCGCCGAAATAAGCAAGAACTAACCCGATTAAAATAGCAATAGCAGAACCATGTACTCTGCCTTTGGTAAACCTGCTTGAAATAAAATGGGAAATATACATCGTAATTCCAATAACCGCAAAGGCAGTAATAAGACCGTTATTCATCAATGAATTAAAAACCACTTCAAGCATTTATTTCCCCCCTATTATTTTGCTTTTAACTCCAAATTAGGTTCTATTAGTTCTTCCTCTAAATCATGACGATCTTCCTTTTTTCCCACTTTGTCTAAAAGCGGAATTAGTAAAAACATAATGATCACGGTAATAACCCCAGCAAGCAAGGCTAAGGGCCCTCCTTTGACCGCTGCCATTACGTTTTGCTGTGCAGCCATGGCGACAACAATGGGAATATACATAGCTCCCCAGAATTTCAAGCCCTCCTGTGATGGGATATTTAATTTCCCTTTCTTAGTGAAGTATTCAATAAGCAGGAGCAGCAGAAAAATGGAGATTCCTACACCACCGACGTTCGCCTTAACCCCAATTAGCTTTCCTAATAGATCACCCAAGATTTGGCCTGCTAAATAGGCAAAGGATAATAACGCAACACCATAAATGACCATAAAACATCTCCTTTTGATTTTTTTGTTTTAGACAAATGGGAAAAACACGTAATGCGGAGAGAAAAACCAAACAATTGCGGGTCTAGTCTAAGATGGGAGATTGAATGCTTACGGACTTAGTAAGCGTTTGCAATATAAAAATCTACAGTCGACTGTATTCCTAGAATCCATAATAAAACGAGAAGAGACAAAGTGTCAATTTATTTTTATAATTTTCTAAAAATATTGAATCATTTAAAATACCGAGTTATAATTATTTTAAATCGACAGTCGACCGAATTTTTTTAGTGAAGGAGAATGACTAATGAAATCTAAATTTGCTCAAAATGCTCTATCCAATCATATCGCCGAACATATAACCGAGCAAATCATAAAGGGAGAGTTAGGACCGGGGGAAAAACTGGTTGAACATATTTATGCAGAGGAGTATGGAACAAGTCGCGCTCCAGTAAGGGAAGCCATTTATTTACTGTCAATTGAAGGACTTGTAGAGAGAATCCCGCGGAAAGGTGCGGTTGTAAAGGACTATACGGAGAATGAAATTTATGACCTTCTAGAAATACGCAATATGCTTGAAACGATGGCCATTGAACGGATTCAGCGAAATGGAATCGATCAGGAATGTCTTCAAAAAATGGCTGCTATTTTAAAAGAAATGAAGAATATTACGGATGTTCATCAGTATACCCAATTAAATCACTCCTTTCATATGGAACTTGTTGAAATGAGTAAAAGTGAAACTATTAAAACGATGTATTCCCGCTTGGGCTGGCCTCTGCTTAGGATCCAAAGTCTTTCGTTCGCGAGTCAAGGAAACATTGAAAAATCAGTAAACGAACACGAAATGTTAATTGACCTTTTAACAAAGGGCAATATAGCTGAAGCTGCTAAGCTTTTAAACTCTCATAACCAAGATGTTATTTCTAGTATGAAAATAAAATTATCTCAATAAAAGGCGGTGGAAAGTTGAAAATTGTTTTTACATTTCCCGGACAAGGAGCACAAATACCGGGAATGCTTCTGGATGTTCCGGATTATGTGCAAAAGGCGGAAAGGATCATCGGGGTACCTATACTCGATGATGAAAAAGCATTTCAATCTACCATCTGGATTCAACTGGCGCTTTTTTTAAAAGGTGTAGCGGTGGCCGAGCGATTAATCGAGAAAAATGTCTATCCTCAATTTGTTGCTGGCCACTCTATTGGAGCTTTTGCTGCTGCTGTTATAGCAGGTGTACTTACATTTGAAGATGCCCTCAAATTGGTATGGCATCGAGCAAAACGAATGGATGAAGCCTATCCCGAAGGTTTTGGAATGGGAGTTATTTGCGGTCTGACTGAAAGGGAAGTTAAAAAAGCGGTTGACCTTGCATATCAGGTACAATTCCCTGTTCATCTTTCCAATATTAATGCTGAACAGCAAATTGCAGTCTCAGGCTCGTGGCAGGGAATTGAAAAAGCCTTTCAGTTTGCACAACAATTTGGAGCTCAGAAGACAACCATATTGCAAGTTCCAATCCCTTCTCATTCCCCATTGATGGCTGAACTTTCAGGAGAGCTGCTGGAATTAATCAGTAAATTACCCCTAAATGATGCCAATATTCCTTACCTGGCCAATCGTACTGGGCGAATGTTAAGAGATAAGAATAAAATTTCGGAAGATCTGGCCCTAAATGTTGCTTATCCTGTTCGCTGGAATGACATGACAGAAGTGTGTGTGGAATCTGGAGCAGATTGTTTTATTGAAATGCCTCCAGGTCATGTTCTCTCCAATCTTGTTAAGCAGGCACATGAAACCACTCGTCAGATCGTTGTGGATGAGGTTGGTTTGGAAGCGACGCAATACCTAATAAAAAAATGGAGGGAGCAAGAGGAATGAAAAAAATAACACGCTCATGGACACAGAAACGTGATCGGAAATTAGAAAAATTAGAAAGAATAAACAGCTTGATGGATGGAAAATTCATCGATACCTCACGAATTGTTGAAGTAATGGAAGCGCTTATCGAGCCAGGGTCAAAGGTCATTTTAGAAGGGGATAACCAAAAACAAGCTTCTTTTTTATCTCAAAAACTAGTAGAGGTGAATCCATCAAAAGTACATGATTTGCATATGATTATGTCAAGTATTTCCAGACCTGAACATTTGGATATTTTTGAAAGAGGAATTGCTGAACGGATTGATTTTTCCTATTGTGGTTCACAAAGTTTACGGGTTGCACAAATGGTTGAAGATGGCACTTTGAAATTAGGAGATATTCATACTTACCTAGAATTATTTGGCCGTCTATTTGTTGATTTAATTCCAGATGTCGCATTGGTTGCTGCAGACAAAGCAGATCAAGATGGTAACTTATATACAGGGAACAATACAGAAGAAACACCAACCATTGTGGAGGCGGCTGCATTTAAAGATGGGATCGTGATTGTTCAGGTGAATGAAATCGTGGATGAACTGCCACGAGTGGATATTCCGGCTTCATGGGTAGATGTGGTTGTGAAAGCAGACAAACCGTATGTGTTAGAGGCACTTTTTACTCGCGATCCCCAAAATATTACAGAATTACAAATCCTGGCGGGAATGATGGCCATTAAAGGAATCTATGGAAAACATCAAGTACAGTCACTCAATCATGGAATCGGATTTAACACCGCTGCTATTGAACTGTTATTACCTACATACGGTGAACAGCTTGGTTTAAAAGGGAAAATCGCAAAGCACTGGACCTTAAATCCTCATCCCACGTTGATTCCGGCAATTGAATGTGGATGGGTAGAAAGTATACACAGCTTTGGCGGTGAAGTAGGAATGGAAAAATATATTGCGGCCCGTCCGGATATATTTTTTGTGGGAAAAGATGGTTCCATGCGTTCCAACCGTGCGCTTTCCCAAGTCGCAGGACAATTTGCTGTTGATATGTTTATTGGCTCCACCCTTCAAATGGATCGGGAAGGGAACTCTTCTACAGTTACAGCAGGCCGTCTCTCAGGTTTTGGCGGGGCACCAAACATGGGTCATGATCCGCGTGGACGCAGGCATTCAACACCAGCCTGGCTGGATATGATTGAAAATCCGCATGAACTTTCAAAAGGCAAAAAATTAGTTGTTCAAATGGTTGAAACATTTGGTGCAAATAAAAAGCCAGTATTTGTAGAAAAATTAGATGCCATTAAAGTTCGTAATGAAGCTGGACTTGCCATCGCACCTGTTATGATTTATGGGGATGATGTGACACATGTCGTAACAGAAGAGGGGATTGCTTACCTTTATAAAGCAGCAGGCCTTGATGAGCGGAAAAAAGCACTGGCAGCCATTGCAGGGGTTACACCTTTTGGAATGGAAAGTAATGAAAAAGACGTAAAGAAATTACGTGAAAAAGGGATTGTTGCTTATCCGGAGGATCTTGGTATTTCAAGGGTACATGCAAAACGTTCACTGCTTGCAGCACAATCCATTAGCGACTTAGTGAAATGGTCAGATGGTTTGTATGAGCCTACTTCCAAGTTCAGGAGCTGGTCTTAAAATGCTCTCCCTTAATCAAGTAGCCATGGGGAAGGAGTTAGCATCAAAAGCGGTAAAAGCATTAATAGATGAAGCCCTTCTAACACCAAAGCCAGGATTAGTAGATACAAGTAATAGTGGCTCCCATTCCGATATGTCAATTGATCTCATGCTGCAATCTGCCCAATCATTAGAAACAACATTCAGAGATATAGCAAACGTTTCTTACCTTCACCCTGTCAATCAAGAGCTGCGAGAGAGAATAGCTTTTATCGGACGTCTTGGAGAAAAGGAGATGCTTTTAGCTACGGGGGGAGTCAATACACATAAAGGAGCTATTTGGGCCATCGGATTATTGACAAGTGCAAGCGCTGTCTTTCCGGAAGAAAAGAATCCATATAAAATCATGGAGACTGCTGGCGAGATTGCCTCTTTCAAGGATCGATATGAGCCGTTACTCAAGACGCATGGGCAAGCAGTTAAGAAGAAATACCGGATCATGAACGCGAAAGAAGAAGCGCAACAGGGTTTTCCTACGATTCGAGACGCGGGATTACCTGCTTTACTTAGGGCAAGGAAGGCAGGCAAGTCTGAGCAAGAAGCTCGTATTGAATCACTGCTTGCACTCATGGCTTCAGTAGATGATACATGCATTTTGCACCGTGGAAGCTGGTCAGATTTAGTAGAAATTAAGCGAATGGCAAAAGAGTTTTTGTTGTGGGATGGTTTTGAAACGATCAAAGGAAGAAAGACTTTTAATTGTTTAACCGAATACTGTGAATCTAGAAGACTCTCTCCAGGGGGAAGTGCAGATTTATTGGCTGCCATTTTGTTTTTAATAAGTTAATAGGAAAATTTTGGAGGTGGACTGGAATGGAAAAACTACAATTTGAGTATACCACTTCACAACCTATTGAGAAAGCAGTACATATAGGTGTCGTGGGGTCGGGGGATTTAGAAATTATCCTTGAACCAATACAAGGAAACAAAACAGAGGTCTATATCCTAACAGGTAGTAATGGATTTGGGGAAATATGGAAAAATGTATTAACCCGTTTTTTTAATAGATATCCAATTACTGCAAAAATAACTATCCATGATTTTGGCGCTACACCAGGTGTGGTTTCGTTAAGGCTAACCCAAGCGTTGGAGGTGCTTGACCATGCTGAATAGTTTCGTAGAATTGAATGGACGTGAACGGGCAAAAGCGTTACTTGACAAAGGGACCTTTCGGGAACTGCTTGGTCCATTAGATCGGTTGGAATCCCCACATTTAGAACCCCAAGGAATCGTCCCCCAGAGTGATGATGGCATTATCTTAGCTCTTGGTCAAATCAACTCGAAAAATGTTCTCATCATTTCGATGGAAGGTGCTTTTCAAGGCGGAGGTATCGGTGAAGTTAGTGGAGCAAAAATCTCTGCCTCACTTGAATTGGTTCTTGAGGAAAATAAACAAGGTAAAACCATTTATCCTATCATCATATTTGATACGGGTGGTGTCCGGTTACAGGAAGCCAATTATGGCTTGCTCTCTATTTCCGAAATTGCCAATCAAATTGTGGCACTGCGAAACTATGTTCCAGTCGTTGGAATTATTCCCGGCCGGGTAGGTGCTTTCGGTGGAATGTCCATTACAGCCGTATTATGTACCACTTTAATTGCCACTAATAAAGCACGTTTAGGACTAAATGGACCGGAAGTGATTGAACAAGAAGCGGGTGTAATGGAATTTGATTCAAAGGATCAAGCTTTAATTTGGAATACAATAGGATCGAAACAGCGGCTTAAAATAGGATTAATAGATGCAGTGGTGGAAGATGATACGGAAGTCATTAATCATACCCTTGATTCAGCCTTAACTCATAAAGCGAATCCAGCCAAAACGGAAAAAGTAGATTTCTATCTAACCTTATTAAATGACATCAATTTATCCTTAGAATGGACACCAGAAAAGTATACGGCCTATTTTAATCAGCTTCAGCCGGTCCAACAAGCTGTTCCGCTGGCGAGAGAAGGGCAGTCAGCTTCTTCAAACAGCAGAGGATATAAATGGTTCTCCAATCTAACAGGTATCGTTCATCCGACAAGTTCCGTCCCATCGGTATTAGCTGCAGATATTGAAAAGAATGGTCAATTGTGCCGGTATATTTCCATTGTTCCAGATCCAACTAATAAATTTCCTCGTGTACGGAATGGCGAAGCAGGGCTGTTGGAAGGATGGACGGTTGCTCAAGTTGTACGGGATGTTATTCAACAAGATGAAAACAAAGAGATGAAACGCCCGATTGTAGCTATTATTGATGTTCCAAGTCAAGCCTATGGATATAAGGAAGAATTGATTGGGATTAACTTAGCGTTGGCAGCAAGTGCAGACGCATATGCAACAGCGCGGCAAAAAGGACATCCTGTTATTGGGCTGATTGTAGGGAACGCTATTTCAGGCGGCTTTTTGGCGCATGGGCTGCAGTCGAATCGGCTTATTGCATTAGACGATGAAAAAATTACGATTCAAGCGATGTCAAAAGCTTCTGCTGCCCGAGTTACAAAACGTTCCATTACAGAGCTAGAGGAAGCGACGAAAAAGGTACCTGCAATGGCATATGATGTTCGCAGCTATCGTACATTAGGTGCATTATATAAACTGGTTTCAACTATTAATCCTGATCAACCAACAGAAGAAAATATTGAAGAAATTGAACAAATTTTGGTGGAAGCAATTAATAGCACGAAAGGCACTGTAACAGATTTAAGTTTCCGGCTCAATACAAAAGAAGCATTAGCTGGGGGACGTGCTGCAACCATCAAGGTTCGGGAGCGGTTGTCAGAACAATGGTAATTCGACCACATGATCTGATAGAAATATCAGACTTATCTCTATTGAAATGGAATGAAGAGAATGATTGGGCAGGCCCCTCATTGGAACGTACTCCTTTCGTAGTTGTACGCCGAGCGGAAAGGCCTAATCAGGATTGTATCCCCGTAGGAATTCGTGGATATCATCGTAATCAGCGTGAACCTGCATTCCTTCATCAAAATGGTATTAAAAACATCCTTTCTCCTTATTGGCTGAAAGAACAGAGAATGTGGAAAAGATTAAATGATGAAAGAAAACAGCTGCCTGTTATAGCTGTTATGGATTTAGTCATGGAAATCATGTCGGAATGGCACTGGGGTCCTACTGGAAGTGCAGGTTTTGAAATGACAACCGGATATCCAGCTTTGAAAGTAACAAGTGATCTCGATCTGGTGATAGATGCACCGGAGGAATTTGATTTTAACAAAGCAAAAAAAATGCTTCAAACATTAGATACATTAAGTATTCGGATTGATATTCAAGTGGAGACGGGGAACGGTGCGTTTTTATTACGAGAATTTATTGAGCAACGGACGAAAACGGTGGTTCTTCGCACAAATTCTGGTCCCCAGCTAGTGAGAAATCCATGGACAGTACGAGTAAAATAATAGAGATTAAATGGCTTCATAGAAAAAATCTATCAAATCAGGCTGAAATTGCAAAAAACGCCTTCAAATTTCGAATTTGAAGGCGTTTTTTGCGTTTAGCCCCAAGAAATGCCCTCAAATTCGAAAAATGGTCGTTCGCTTTACTTCGCATATATCGATATTGTAGAGGTGTTGATGACAGGGACTTTTCCATAAAGCCCTAGCAGAGAAAAGAATGATGAAGGGTTGTCAAAAACAATTCACAATTCTAATGAATAACATATGTCCTTTTACCTCATTTATCTATATATCGTATATGAAGGAATTTTAATAGAAGAAAGGCAGTGGTTGAGAATGGCAAGGTTTAGAATGGTGTATACCGATTTTTGGAAGAATCCGATTGTTTTGGAGGAGATGACGCCAGAAGACAGATACTTCTATTTATACCTTTTGACCAATCCAAATACAACTCAAATTGGAATCTATAAGATTACGAAAAAGCAAATGGCTTTTGATCTGGGTTATTCAATTGAGACTGTCCAATCGTTAATGGAACGATTTACTCGGCATTAATTCGGAAGATAACACTATATAAGAGGAATGATTCATCCTATATAGTGTTAACGTCCTTTGCTTTTTTCAATTCAGTATAAAAAATAGTTATCCACGATTTCTCTTCTTAAGTAACCACTAGAAGACTCATTCATCCTACATAGATATTTCTTTTGGCTCGTTTTGCTCAGAGCTATATTTTTTAGGAATCGCATCATTATACGGCATACTACTATGTCCATAGCTGCGATGAATCATCATATACACTAATCCAGTAACAACAACTACCACTCCTGAAATGAGCACGATATAGTTATCATACCACGGTGCATCTGGCGTTCTTGGCCAGCACATGTTAATCATAGCGATTATTCCGTAAACAAGTGCACCAATATTGATAGGCAGTCCCCACTTACCTAATTGATACCTGCCATTTGGCTTCCATCCTTTAATTCTAGCTCGAAGTGCAGCCAGGACAACTAGTTGGAATCCAAGATAAATGCCAAAAGCCGCAAAACTGACTATCTTTGTGATCGCGTCTGTTGACACTTTTGATCCAAGCACAATCATGGCAGGAGCAAAAGCCGCAAGAAGAAGGGCGTATGGTGGGATGTGCCGAGTAGTGGAAAACTTCTTTAATAATCGGCTTCCTACGATCATATCATCACGTCCATACGAATAAGCAAGTCTGCTTGCTGCCGCCTGTAAACTCATTGCACAAGATAGGAAAGAAATTACTACAATACCCAATACAACTTTTGCTCCAATAGGGCCAAATGCATTGTTTAGTATGGTATCTACTGGCGTAACGTCCTTACCAGCGATAACTGCTGGGATATCAGCAACGGCAAGGATTAAAGAGATACAAACAAAGGTTGCCGCAGCACCACCGATGTAAATCGTACGACGCATTGCCTTCGGGATAAGAACACCCGGATTCGGTACTTCTTCAGCTACATCACCACAAGCTTCGAACCCATAATATTGAAAAATTCCAATTAATGAAGCTGCTGCAAAAGCAACAAAGTAACTACCACTACCCTGAGCACCAAAAGAATCAAAGAGTACTTCAAGACCGTGATGTCTTTCTGTTAATAGCAACCAGCCACCAACTACAAGCGCACCAATTATCTCAGCAGCAAAACCAATAATGGCTGCAGTTGCAAGAACTTTCGTACCAAGAAAATTAATGATAGTTGCTAGTATAAGAATGATTAAAGCACTTATAATCGTTGAGTCAACAGACGCTTCAAAACCTAAAATTTGTCCTAGAAAAGGTCCAGCTCCGTACACAACACTGGCAATCGTAACAAGCAAAGCAATTAAGTAAACCCAGCCAGTCATCCAAGCCCACTTGCGCCCCCATAATCTTCGGGCCCAAGGATAAACTCCCCCTGAAACAGGGTATTGCGCAACAATCTCACTAAAGTTAAGTGCGACTAATAATTGTCCAAGTCCAACGATAACAAAACTCCAGATCATTGGTGGTCCGCCTACCGCAAGTGCGTAGGCAAATAGTGTGTATACACCTACTACAGGAGAAAGATAAGTGAACCCAAGTGAAAAGTTTGCCCATGGACTCATGTCGCGACGGAATTCAGATTTATATCCAAGCGATTCAAGATGAGCAGCATCACTATCATGATGTTCTGAAGCAGAGCCGCCATTTTTGCTGTTCAGATTTTCTTGCATAATTTGAGCCTCCTTTAAAATAGTAGTTATATTCCTATTTGCCATTACTGTGTAACTATATAGTTATTTTACTATTAAACAACCATTACTTAGTTAGAAAGTTATTTATTGTTTGAAAACCAGCCTGTTGGCCCCACAGCAAGATTAATGTTAATTTGTTTCACTTCTTGAAATTCTTCTAATCCAAATGTTCCAAGGCTTGAACCAATGCCACTTTGTTTATATCCATGCCATGGCGCTTCATTGTAAGTTGGTCCATAAGCGTTAATCCAGGTAATACCAGCACGTACTTGTTTAATCACACGCAGCGCTTTTGCCCCATCTGAAGTGAATACGCCGCCGGCAAGACCATAGATGGTGTCATTTGCCAGTTTAATTGCTTCTTCTTCATCTTTGAACTTTTGAATAACGGCAACAGGTCCGAAGATTTCTTCCTTTACGATCCTCATCTCTGAAGATACATCAATGAATACGGTTGGTTCAACAAAGAATCCTTTATCTAACCCATTTTCTGTAACACGATTCCCACCGCAGGCTAATGTTGCACCTTCTTTTTTACCAATTTCGATGTAATCTAGAATAGTATTAAGCTGTGCTTCACTAACAATGGCACCCATTTCGGAATCTTCTTCTAATCCAGGTCCAACTTTAATATCTTTGGCGCGTCTTACGAACTCCTCAACAAATTGATCATAAATGCTTTCTTCAACAATAATTCGGCTTCCTGCAGAACATACTTGACCAGAGCCATAGAAAATACCAAGTAATGCATGATCAACAGCGGCTTCAAAATCGGCATCGGCAAATATAATATTTGGTGATTTTCCACCTAATTCAAGGGAGATTTTTTTCAAATTGCCTGCAGCGTTACGCATAATACTTCTTCCTACCTCAGTGCTACCTGTAAATGAAACCATATCTACATCATGGCTGGCTGCGATTACCTCGCCAATTATAGAGCCTTTTCCTAATACTAAATTGACAACACCTTTCGGGACACCGACTTCTTCAATAATTTCAACTAATTTCGTTGCAGTTACTGGAGTGATTTCAGCTGGCTTATATACAATCGTATTTCCAGCCGCTAAAGCAGGAGCAAATTTCCAGACGCTCATCAGTAATGGGAAATTCCAAGGAACAATTAACCCTGTAACCCCTACTGGTTCACGTACTACCATCGCTTGCATTGGATCGGCAACATGATATGTTTGTCCATCCGGGGTTCTAATTAGGCCTGCATAATAGCGGAAACAAGAGGCAGCATCACTTATATCAATATCAGCTTCCGCTTTAATTTTCCCATTATCTTTTACCTCAAGTTCTACTAGTTCATCGTGGTTTTCATCAATTTTATCAGCAATTTTTAATAGGTAATCCGCACGCTCTTGTGCACTTAGATTAGACCAAACACCGCTTTCAAACGTTTCTTTTGCCGCTTTAATGGCTTCTTTGGTTTCTTCAACTGTTGCTCTAGGAGCAATAGCAATTAATTCACCATTCGCCGGATTAATTACCTTATTGGTATCTGGATTACTAGAAAGTTTCCATTCACCATTAATATACATTTTTAGTTCTAATAATTGAGTGGTAATTGTCATAAGAATTGCCTCCTAAATAGTGGATGTTTATTATATAAATCTATTAATAAAGAAAGGTTTTATTATAGGATTAAAATGAGCTCTTTTTCAGATTCTCTTGCTCTTGAGCAACAAGTTAAAATAACTTTCTTTGTACATCTTTCCTCATCTTTATAGAAGTGATCCCGGTGATCAACGTCCCCTTCAACTACCTGGACTTCGCAGCTTCCGCAACCGCCTACTTTACAAGAATAGGGAGCCTCTACTCCAGCCTTTAATAGTGCCTCTAATAAGGTTTCTTCCTTTGAAACTTCCACCTTCTTATCGCTATTAGCTAACTTTACAATAAAAGGATTTTTTGGGCCTTCATCAGTCGCAGCAAATAACTCAAAATGAATGGAATGACTTGGGTAACCGTAGATTTCCGCTGCTGCCTGAAATTCTTTTACCATTGAAACAGGTCCACAAAAATACACATGGGAGCCAATCCGATGTTCAGCCATAGTGGCAGGTGCCATTTTAACAGGGTTTTCCATTCTTGAGAAATAGAAATGACATTTTTCAGGATATTTTTCAGCCAAATAATCATAAAAGGCACAATCTTCTTTTGTTCTAGCAGCATAATGTAATTCAAATGATTTACCTTCAGCTGTTAAATCTTCCATCATGGTTATAAATGGTGTAATACCGATTCCAGCTGCATAAAACACGTGGTGTTTAGCTGCTTTGAAAGCCAGTGGGAAATGATTTTTAGGCCAACTGATATCTAATTGATCGCCCACTTTGATTTCATCATGCCAGTAAACAGACCCACCTTTTGAATGATCATCCTTACGAATGGCAATCGCATACTGAGTACGGTCAGTTGGATGACTAACCAGTGAGTAATTCCTTTCAATAATGCCATTACGACTTTCTAGATAAGTAGCGATATGGGAACCACCAGTAAATGCAGGCAGTAATTCTAGATCAACCGGATACAAGTGGAAGCGCTTTACCGTTTTTGTTTCCTGTACTATTTTTCCAACGGAAACTTTAATCTTTCCGAATGCTCTCATACACATTACTCCTATCGTTATAACTATAATTCTATTTCTTACTTCTCAAGTGACTATTAATTTGATGTTACGAAAGCAGGATTATAAGGATATCCAATATAACCTTTCCGCTCTCTTGAGAAAAAGGGACCTATTTCTAAACTGATTTGGCAATGATAACAAGTCGTATCTGTTTCCTTGGCCTGAACTTCTTGTAGATGATAGCATTTTAAACAATAAACATATCGTCTCTTCTCGCCAGAAATAAATGTTTGAATCTCATCCTCCGAAAAGCCAGCCTCAATTGCTGCTGAAAAAATAGAAACCGCATCATCCCATTTAGCTGAAATGTAAAGCTGTGTCCCCATCTTTTGAGAATCTAATACTTCGCTAATATTCTTTAATTTTAATTTATCAGTGATTTCAATAAGTTCATATTCTTTTAGGCCATTTAGTTCATTGGTAAATTGTTGGATTGTGCCTGCTTCTTTTTGTTCTGCAGAAATAATCAGCAATTTTCTCCTATCATGTCTTACCGTGAATTTTTCTACAATTGTTTCTGATTGATCGAATAATACCGGGCTGTTGTATACCACATTATATACCTCCAATCATTGCTTCCTAGTTAGTGTGTATTTTTACTTTTTCAATCAAGTTTTTCAAATATTCTACTGTAGGTTCGATAAACGGGGTAAATCCTTTATAATCAGCCATTGGTTTAGGAATATCTGAGAGAATAGAGTATGTTTGCTCCAGCCATTCGGGTCTTAATGCCAAATCCTCCATTGGCAGGAATTGAGTATTTAATACGAATAAAATCGCATTACTCCTTGGCATACGATAGAAAAATTGCTCTTCTACCCGAAGTCTTACTAGTTCACCGGCATTTTCTGGGGTAACTAGGGAGCGTGTTGGTCCCCATGTATCAAATGTTTCATAGTTTACATCCCAGCGGTTTGCCATCAAATTCCAATTGATTCGGGTCCATGGCTCACCTGGTAAAACATTGCGTATTAAGAAATTACGAACTCTTTCGGCCAGCGGTACACCTGTGCGTGACACAAATGGGACAGGACCATGAATTTCATCAAAGGACATCCCTTTATTCCAGTGAGGGGAGAATAATGCTGCATAGGATTCTTGAGCAACTTCCAAATAAAGATTGTCATCCCGAAGAACCATTAATACAAAGTCAGTGGCGAAATGACGGCCAATTAAATCAAGTGGCTCAAGCTCGATGCTGGATGCATCACCAAATATAAAAGATTCCGTTTCATTTAAGATGGAATTATGAAAAGTCCAGTGATTTCCGTTCTTTTCTACTTGGAAATGCACCGGGTAGCGTTCAACCGCCATATTAATCAGCATTTCTGCTACTTCCCATTGCATTTCCATTGTATGTGGATAGGATTGGAATCTTACTTCAGGTTGTTCCTTAAGTAATTCCCTTTTCCGTTTTATTTGTTTTTCATATTCTGGTGTTATCACTACACAATTTTGTTCATTCTTTTCAAGTTTTTTTAAGTCATTTGAATACCGATAGTTGGTACCTTCTTTAATGTAACGAAAAGGATACGGAAAAAGATCCAGATTAGTAGATTTGTACATGATAAATTCCTCCTTTAATTTTTGAATAATCATCTCATTTTCAGATTGAATCGTTGGAAAAAGATCCATTTTACTTGCTGCACTTGAACTATATAGTGTCAGTTCTATAGACCTTCTCTTTTCTAAACCTTTGTTATAACTATTAGCAAGTTTTATGCCAAATAGAAAACATTCATAAAATAGCCACAATTTAATCTTTCAACCTTTATTAAAATTCAAAATTGAATTCATTATTCAAATATGAAATAATATATTTTGAATACTCTTTAAATTTAAAAGTATATTAGATGAAGGGTTAAATGTGTGATGTCTATGACTTTGACAAATGATCAACTATTACAAGCTTATCAATCTAGTTTTCTATCTATTTATGATGAGATGATTGTAACGAATGAAAAGGGAACGATTTTATTTCGTAGTGGGAAACTGAAAAATTTTTGGTCCACAAACTCTCCCTCACTGATAGGAAGAACATTTACTGAATTAGAGGAGATTTCATTCTTTGGTGATTCTATTTTTCAACTGTTAAATAAAGAGGCACATTCTCTTCAATTAAAGGCTTGGAACGGCA
This sequence comes from Neobacillus drentensis, assembly GCF_021560175.1. GTDB lineage: Bacteria > Bacillota > Bacilli > Bacillales > Cytobacillaceae > Neobacillus > Neobacillus drentensis_A. The sequence goes on from NZ_CP091110.1 coordinate 2,143,514, forward strand.
GTACGATTCTAATAACCGTGTTCCAATCAAATGGTACTAGTGAAGAGTTAATGATATGGGGATTAAAAAGTATCTCCGATCTTCTAATGGATTCTAATGAAATAACCGATGAGCCAGAGATAAAACACACGCCTTCCATGGTTGTCCATAGTCAGAAAATGAAAGATGTATTTCACACAATCGAAATGGTGTCAAAAGTTTCAACAACAGTTCTTTTATTAGGGGAATCAGGTGTAGGAAAAGAAATGATTGCTAAAACCATTCATCAATTAGGAAATAGAGAGTCTAAACCATTTATTGCAGTGAACTGTGGTGCCATTCCGGAAAATTTATTAGAAAGTGAATTATTCGGTTATGTCGGCGGGGCATTTAGTGGTGCAAACAAAAATGGGGCTCCCGGAAAATTTGAATTAGCAAATGAAGGGATTATTTTCCTTGATGAAATCGCAGAATTACCACTGTACTTACAAGTAAAACTACTGAGGGTTTTACAGGAAAAGGAAGTCACGCCATTAGGAAGTTCAAAACCGATTCATATTGATGTCCAAATAATAGCTGCAACGAATCAATCATTAGAAAAAATGGTCAAAGAGGGACGATTTAGAGAAGACTTATATTATCGTTTAAATGTAGTACCAATTGAAATCCCTTCATTAAGGGAAAGAACAGAAGAGATTCCTTACTTAATTTATCACTTCCTAGGAAAATATAAAACGTTATACCATCGAAACATCAATATTTTACCAGATGCGATTGATTTATTATGTATTTACGATTGGCCGGGAAATGTTCGGCAATTAGAGAATACAATTGAACGAATCGTTGTGACGAGTAAAGAAATCGACGTGGACTCAAGCTTAGTTTACAAATACATTCCTAAAAAGGCTTCTGTAAAGGAACCTCCTATGATTCATCACATTATGCCACTGCAAGAAGCAGTTGATTTGATTGAAGAACAATTGATTAAAATGGCCATCGATAAATATAAATCTGTTAAGCTTGCAGCAAAAGTACTGGATGTTAGTCAACCTACAATGAGTAGAAAATATAAAAAAATTCGTGAGAAATTGCAACACAAAACTCTTTCTCCTCAAAATAAAAGAAAAATACTGGAAGAACATTTAAATAAACAATTACGATCCATGGCGATTGTTACCTCTACTGTTATTCTTCCAGAAGAAGTTTTTGAATTAGTGAAACCTAGTATCCAGCCATCCAACCAGACCTATATAAATGTTCAGAAAAAATTAACGAAAATACGTGAACAAGAAGGAATCATTGAGTGGGTATATATTTTTAAAGTTTTAGATAATAATAAAATGCTGACGATTGTAGCCAGTGAAGATTTCGTGATTCCACCTGGACATATTTATGAGGGACCTCCTGAAATGATGGAAGTAGCATTAGAGGCAATGGAAGGGAAAGCAGGAGTATCTTCTTTATATGAGGATATTTATGGAGAATGGAAAACAAGTTTTGCGCCCTTAACGGATCATAACGGTAACGTTTTGGCCATTATTGGGTTTGACCATAGCAGATCGTATATCGAAACCGAGTTAAAGAAAATAGAGAATATGTAAAATAATCCTTGAATCCTTTTTGCATCAAAAACAGTCACCAAAAGTGATAATGAAAAATACTTGAACTATTCTGAATATTGTTGTAAAATGACAATGAGCTTCATCCTATCCGCTTAAACAGCTGAAGGCAGTGAAGAAAACAAGTAAACATTTATACTATTGACTGATAAGTTTCCACTCCCGGCCTTTGCAGGTTGGTTAAAATGGAGCATAAGCCAGTCCAAAACACAATTGTGTGTATTTGGGCTGGCTTTTTATGTTTTTAATAAATAAATTTTTAATAAGTGGAGGAGGCAGTATGGGAGGAGCATTAGAAGGTATAAAAGTATTAGATTTAACAAGGGTGCTGGCTGGTCCTCATTGTACGATGATTTTAGCAGACCTCGGTGCAGATGTCATCAAAGTAGAAGGCCCTGGGGGAAGCGATGAAACGAGAAGCTGGGGGCCTCCGTTTCAAAATGGTGTGAGTGCCTATTATTTATGTGCCAATCGAAATAAGCGCAGCATTACTGTCAATCTGAAAACAGAAGAAGGAAGGGAAATTATTCGGAAACTGGCTATCGATGCAGATGTTCTTATACACAATTTCAAAACAGGTTCTATGGAAACATGGCAGCTAGACTATAACTCTTTGAAAAATATAAACCCGCAGTTAGTATATTGTTCCATCACTGGATTCGGGGAAACGGGACCGTTCCATCATTTACCCGGATATGACTATATTATCCAAGGTATGAGCGGATTGATGAGTATAACCGGGAGTGAGGAAAGCGGTCCTATAAAAATAGGTGTGGCAATGGTTGATATTTTGACAGGTTTGTATTCTGCCATTTCCATTGAAGCAGCGTTGTATGAAAGAGAAAAGTCCGGCGAGGGTCAAAAAATTGACATGTCACTGATGGATACGGCCGTTAGCTCGCTTGCTAATGTTGCCAGCAATTATCTGATTTCAGGAAATGTTCCACGAAGAATTGGAAATGATCACCCTAATATTGTCCCATATTCAAAATTTCAGGCATTAGACGGTGAATTCATTATTGCTGTAGGGAATAATCGGCAGTTTACCACCTTATGTGAAGTGGTGGGATATAGGGAGCTAGGGGAGGATGAAAAATTTCGTACAAATGAGGCTAGAGTTAAAAATAAAGAAGAACTGACAAGAATTTTGGAAAATCTGCTGCAAGTGAAATCTGTTGAAGAGTGGATAGAGCTATTATCGAAAAAAAATATCCCATGTGGTCCGATTCATTCAATGGATCAAGTGTTTGAACATCCGCAGGTTACCGCTCGTGACATGGTCGTTCAAGTCGAACATCCGGAAGCAGGGTTAGTAAAACTTGTCGGTTCCCCTATTAAATTATCAAGAACAAAGGTGAAAATAGAACGACACCCTCCGATGGCAGGGGAACATAACAGTGAGGTTCTTCAACAAGCTGGATTCTCTTTAGAGGAGATAACACAATTAAAAGAAAATAAAATCATTTAAAAAACCAGGAGGTATTAGCTATGAATTTTGATTTCACAGAAGAGCACGAGATGTTAAGAAAAATGGTGAGAAGTTTTGTCGATAAGGAAATAATTCCCAATATGAAACAATGGGATGAACAAGGACACTTTGATCCTATTATTTGGAAGCGTTTAAGTGAATTAGATCTGATGGGGGTTTGTATCCCTGAACAATATGGCGGCAGCGGTATGGATTATAATTCCCTTGCCATTGTTTGTGAAGAACTGGAAAGAGGCGACACAGCCTTTCGTACGGCCGTCTCCGTTCATATCGGATTAAATAGTCTAACTCTATTGCAGTGGGGAACTGAGGAACAAAAGCAAAAATATCTCGTTCCACAGGCCAAAGGCGAAAAAATCGCTGCCTTTGGATTAACAGAACCAGGGGCTGGTTCAGACGTGGCATCGCTCTCAACAACAGCCATTAGGGATGGCGATGATTATATTCTAAATGGGTCAAAAACATGGATATCCTTATGTGATATTGCCGATCATTTTATCGTATTTGCTTATACAGATAAAGACAAAAAACATCACGGGATTTCCGCATTTATCGTTGAGCGAACCATGCTTGGCTTTTCTTCTAAAGCAATAAAAGGGAAATTAGGAATCCGTTCTGGCAATACAGGTGAATTGTTCTTTGACCAGGTAAGAGTTCCAAAGGAAAATTTACTAGGCAAAGAGGGGGAAGGGTTCAAAATTGCCATGGCCGCACTTGATAATGGCCGCTTTACGGTTGCTGCAGGGGCTGTTGGTCTGATTATGGCAAGCTTAGAGGAAAGTGTAAAGTATTGTCATGAACGAAAAACATTTGGTAAAGAAATTGGAAAACACCAGCTGGTTCAGCAAATGATTGCCAACATGGAGGCGGGATTGCAAATGAGCCGTTTATTGGTTTATCGTGCAGGCGAGCTAAAAAATCAAGGGAAGCGGAATACAAGGGAAACCTCACTTGCAAAATGGCAGGCATGTGATTTTGCCAATAAAGCGGCCGACGATGCGGTACAAATTCATGGGGCATACGGCTATTGTAGTGAATACCCTGTTGAACGATTCTTAAGAAACTCAAAAGCACCCGTTATATATGAAGGAACAAGGGAAATTCATACTATTATGCAGGCAGAATATGTACTTGGTTACCGGGAGGATAAAGAATTAAACAGGGGGCTGCCAGCCTGGCCATTTGAAAAGGAAACTGTAAAGAACAGTTAAAAGTAGGGCTCCTTTATTGGAGCCCTTACTTCGAAACTATGATTTATTTAGTAAGTGATTCATATTGTTTATATAAGTCCTTTAAGGCAGCTATCAGGGCATGATTTGCTTTTCCTAAATAGCCTGTTTTTAACTGATCAAGAGGAAGTTCGATTCCATTCCGTAAGCTATGACCTTTGAGGAGCCTATTGATAAAATCCCTGCCATGTTCAGTAGCCAATGTACAAGAAGCATCTACAATTACCCCATAATGTTTATCGATTTCTGCAGTAATAGTTAACGTTTCGAAAACATTTTTGGCAGCCATACCTGTTGGCAGCTTGGCATGTCCGGCGATAAAAATTGTATTCACTCATCCCACTCCTTAATGCATGATAAATCAAGACTAAAATAATTAAAATATAGAAATAACAAGGCTATTACGTTGTTTATAAGTACACATCGTAATAGCCTTGTTTGAATTTCATGTAAAAAGAAACTCTTCTAAAAATGTTTTTGGCAAGTAAAAAATGCATTATTTCTTTTTATTGTGAGGTTCTAAAGATTTCCTATCGATAAATATTTAGTTTCCAAGTAGGGTTCAATTCCTTCGAGCCCGCCTTCACGGCCTATTCCACTCTCCTTCATTCCGCCGAATGGAATGTGAGCTCCCGATGGTGCCCCGTCATTCCATCCGATAATACCAAAGTCCAGGCTTTCACTTAAATAGGTTCCGGTTTTATAGTTATTGGTAAAGAAATAGGCAGCTAAACCATATGGTGTACTATTGGCGATTTCGACTGCTTCCTCTACATGTTTAAAGGAAATAATCGGAGCTACTGGACCAAACGTTTCTTCCTGCATAATGTTCATATCAAGCGTAACATTTGATAAGACAGTAGGGGAGACGAAGAAGTAACCTTGTTCCTTATCAGCGTTGAATTGATTTCCAGCCAGGACCATTGCCCCTTTTTCAATCGCATCATTAATTTGGCTAACGATTTTGTTGAAGCCTTTTTCGTTAATAATCGGTCCTACCTGTGTATCTATATCAAGTCCATTGCCAACTTTTAATTTTTTTGTTGCTTCAGCTAATTTGGCAGAGAAAGCCTCAACAATTGTTTCATGGACAATGATCCGGTTTGCACATACGCATGTTTGTCCGGCATTCCGAAACTTAGTGAGGAGCGTTTGCTGGACAGCAAGATCCAGGTCCGCATCTTCGGCAACGATAAGCGGAGCGTGCCCGCCCAATTCCATTGTCACATGTTTCACTGTATTAGCACTGTTTTTGATTAACTGTTTTCCGACAGGAGTAGACCCAGTAAACGTAATTTTACGGACGTATTCACTGTTTGTAAAAAGATCCCCAACCATCGAGCCAGAACCATTTACATATTGGATGACATCAGTAGGAATTCCTGCTTCGTAGGCAAGTTCAATTAATCTGATTGTTGTTAAAGGTGTTTCGACTGCCGGTTTTACAATAAATGGGCAGCCCGCAGCCAAAGCAGGTGCTGCTTTTCTTGTCATCATCGCCGCCGGGAAATTCCACGGCGTAATTGCAGCCACTAAACCAATCGGCTGTTTTGTAACAACGATTCTTTTTGTTTCAGAAGACGCAGGGACCGTTCTTCCGTAGATGCGTTTTGCTTCTTCTGCATACCAATCAATATAGCTTGCAGCATAATCTACTTCACCGAGTGATTCGCTTAACGGCTTGCCATTTTCCAATGTCATGATTTCAGCGATTTCCGCTTTATGCTCTTGAATGATTTGTGACCAGTTTCTTAATAATCGGGCACGCTCATGGGCATTAACCTTTGCCCATTTTTTAAAGCTGTCATGCCCGGCTTTTAGTGCTAGCTTGATTTCTTCTTCTGTATTAATCCGGATTTCTTTAATAACTTGACCTGTTGCCGGATTCTTCACTTGTAATAGATTTGTCATTTATATACACCACCCATTGCTTTTATGAAGGAAGCCCGATCCATCAAATTTCGGACCGGGTGTCTCTAATTCTTATTCAAAAGCCTTTTCCAAAATCGCTAATCCTTTTGCTAATTCTTCTTCAGAAATCACTAATGGGGCTAAGAAACGAATTACATTGCTCTTTATGCCGGCTGAAAGAAGTAATAGTCCATTTTCGTTTGCATATTTAACAATCTGTGATGTTTTCGTCTTGTTTGGTTTTTTGCTGGAGCGGTCTTCCACGATCTCACAAGCAACCATCGCACCCAAACGGCGAATATCTCCTACAAAGTCATGTTTTGAGCTGAGGTCTTGTAATTTCGCTTCAATTTTTTGCCCAAGGATTTCAGCTTTCTCCACTAAATTTTCTTCTTCCACAATATCAATAACAGCTAGAGCTGCAGCACAGGCGACAGGACTCCCCGAATAAGTACCGCCAAGCTCACCGGAATCCGCAACATTTAGAATTTCTGTTTTTCCGACCACACCACTTAACGGCAGACCAGCGGCCAACGATTTTGAAACCGTGATTAAATCAGGAATTACATCAAAATGTTCGATGGCAAATAATTTGCCAGTTCGGCCAAATCCAGTTTGAATTTCATCGGCTACAAACACAATTCCATTGTCCTTACAAAAACGGCTCACAGCTTGCATAAACTTTTTCGGTGGAATAATAAAACCGCCTTCGCCTTGAACAGGCTCCATGACTACACAAGCAACCATTTCCGGAGCAACTGTTGAAATAAAGAAATCTTCAAAGTCTGAAATGACCTGATCCACATATTCTTCTTCCGTCATCCCGGATGGTTTATGGTACAAGTAAGGAAATGGTGCTTGGTAGATTTCCGGAGCAAAGGGACCAAACCCAAATTTATATGGCTTTACCTTGCTTGTCATGCCCATTGTTAAGTTAGTTCGTCCATGGTAGCCGCGGACAAACGAAACAACTGCGGGTCTTTTTGTGTAGCGGCGGGAAATTTTAATCGCATTTTCCACTGCTTCTGCACCTGAGTTAAAGAAAATCGCTTGTTTGTCAAAATCTCCAGGGGTGATTTGGCATAACTTTTCAGCAAGATTGATGTAACTTTCATACATAATAACATTGAATCCAGGATGTAAAAACTTATCCACTTGGTTCTTGACTGCTTCTGTTACCTTTGGATGACTGTGGCCTACATTTAACGTCCCAATTGCACCTGCAAAGTCAATCCATTCATTGTTATCAATATCTGTTACGGTTGCCCCGGAGGCATGATGGGCAAAGTTTAAATTCCCGTTGCTTACACCTTTCGGGATAAAATTTTTTCTTTTTTCTTGTAATTCTGCGGTTTGTGAATAAGTAACTGGCATCCTGATCGCTCCTTCAATTACTTTCTGAATTATAGGAAAAGTATCTCAGGAAGCTGGTATAATGAAAAGTACCATAATCGAAAAAAAATAGGTACCAGATGGGGAGTAATAATATGTTCATACTGATCGATAAACAGAGGGATTCGAGTTATATTTACCAACAAATATACGAAGGGATCAAAGAAAATATTTTAACAGGAAAGCTAAAATCAAATGAAAAGCTTCCTTCAAAAAGGTCATTAGCCGAACAATTAAATGTTAGCGTTAATTCCGTCAGCTTTGGCTATGAACAGCTGCTTGCTGAGGGGTATATTTATACGATTGAACGGAGCGGATACTTTGTTGAAAATATTACTGAGTTTATTGAACAAAAGAAACACTTGAAACAAAAGCTGCCAAGTGAACTAAAGGAGGAACTTGTCGACAGAGATGGGTGGCTTTCACTGTCTCATATGGCATCAGATACTTCTTTATTTCCTTTTAAAGAATGGCTGAAGTGTCAAGAGAAAGCAATTAAATCGTATAAAAGAGAGCTCTCGGAATTGTCTTATTCCCAGGGGCCATATGTTGTGAGAGAGACAATTTGCCGCATGATTGCTTTGACTCGGGGAGTCAATTGTGAGCCGGAGCAAATCATCATCGGCGCAGGAACACAGCTATTGGCAGGTCAATTGATGGAAATGAAAAGCATAGGAACAGTTGTTGCAATCGAAAACCCGGGGTATGCCCGCTTTTACCAGCTTTTGAAAAAGATGAATTTAACTGTTCACCCTGTTTCATTGGATGACCAAGGAATTAATATGACCGAGATTGAGTCAGTAAAGGCAAATGTGGTGTTTGTCACCCCGTCACACCAATTCCCTACAGGTAAAATTATGCCAATCTCCCGACGAATTGAGCTATTAAACTGGGCAGCTCAACGCGAAAACAGATACATTGTTGAAGACGACTATGATAGCGAATTTAAATATGGAACAGATAATATTCCATCCTTGCAAAGTTTAGACCGGAACCAAAGAGTCATCTACATGGGGACTTTTTCAAAAACAGTACTGCCAGGCCTGCGGATTAGTTATATGGTCTTGCCACCTGAGTTTATAAGGGAATACAGGGAGCATTATTCCAACTCGATTCAATACAGTAACTCTCTTATGTTATTCACGTTGCAGTTTTTCATTGAAAGCGGTGAATATGCAAGACACGTTAAACGGATGAACCATCAGTATGAGACACGAAGAAAATTGTTAATCACTGAGCTTCGACAGCGTTTTAAAGAGGAGATTGACATAGAAGATGTTTCGGCAGGCCTTCATTTTCTTGCCCATTTTCATACGGGGAAAGGGTATCAGGAAATAGAAGAAAGCGCCTTACGGTTAAAGCTTGAAATCTATTCGATGCGCCGATTTATGTTAAAAAAGAGCGTTAATAACGAAAACAGAATTAGTTTAGTATTAGGATTTGCTAATCTTAGAGAAGAAAATGTAGCTGGAGCCGTAGAGAGATTGTATAAGGTTTTCCATTGAATGTTGCTCTTTGAAATGAGCAGGCTATGCCATGGATAATTACCATTATATTAAGTGTTCCATTAGTAAATAAAAATCGCTAACGTACTGTCATGATGAGAGTACCAGCGATTTTTATTTTAATTCCTACTTTACAGATAGGAATTATGAGTTTATAATACAATTAATCTACTAATTTAATCGGATTAAATTTTGAGTGTAGGATTTAAAGGGGATTTTTGTAAAATCAAAGGAGTGTTTATGATGAGAAATAACGATGAAAAAAAGCGAAAAAAACTTATCAATAAACTAATATTTTTTAACGTTTATAACAAAGAAGATCAACAACTTTATAATCTGCCACTTTCGAAATTAGAATATGAGTATAGGAGATTTAAATTACAAAACCATCCACATGGTGAGCTTGGCTCCATAAAATGGGTCTAAAATAAATTTTCTTGTAATAAGAAGGCCACTTTATTGCCAGAGTTTGCACCTGTTTGACGGGGATATTTATTTCTATTCTTTTTAGTTATAACTAATTATAATAAGTTATATCTGATTATAATTAGTTTGGCAGGGAGAGTTTGATGAAAAAATTTAATCTATTATTTATCACATTGATGCTATTTGTATTAGCCTTATCTGGATGTTCAACAAAGGAACAAACTAAAAAACCAGAAGAGCAGAAACAAGCAGCTTCTGAAAAGAAAGTGGAATTGACGGTTTCGGCTGCTGCAAGTTTACAGGAGGCCTTAACTGATATTAAAGCAGACTTTGAGAAGGAACATCCAAATGTAAAACTAAACTTTAACTTTGGAGCATCAGGTGCACTGCAACAGCAAATTTCCCAAGGAGCGCCTGTCGACCTGTTCTTTTCTGCTGCTGAGGACAAATTTCAAAAATTAGTACATGATGGCCTTATTGAAAAGAAAAAGGGAATAGATTTAGTGGGGAACGATCTTGTCCTGGTAGTACCAAAGGATTCAAACAAAGAAATGAAAACTTTCGAAGACCTAACAAAAGCTGATAAGGTGTCAATTGGGACCCCTGAGTCCGTTCCAGCTGGACAATATGGCAAGGAAACATTAGAAAAATTAAATGTTTGGAAATCAATTGCCGGAAATGTGGTATATGGAAAAGATGTTCGCCAAGTGCTTACATATGTTGAGACGAACAATGTTGACGCAGGAATTGTCTACAAGACGGATGCTTTGACTTCTCAAAAGGTTAAAATTGTTGCAACTGCAATGGAAACCACACACGATCCAATTATTTATCCAGTAGGGGTAATTAAAAATAGTACCCATCCAAAAGAAGCCCAGCTATTCTACTACTATCTTCAAAATGATCAATCAATGAAGACGTTAGAAAAGTATGGATTTAAGGATCTAAAATAATTGGTTACCTATTTAGATTGTTATAAGGCCGTTGAGACTGATCTCGACGGTTTTTTGACTTTTTTAAATAATATTGTATGGATTAAATCATGTACATCGTTTCTAAGATGCGTATAACTTCTTCAGAAGGAAGTTTCATATCATCATTTATCCATTTTCGAACGATTTCAATCGTTCCTCCTGTTATATACGTGAAAAAATATTCTAATTGAGTCTCATTAGCATGGGGAAACCGCTTTTTTTGTTCTTCCATTGTTCTTACATAGGCAGATTTCAAAATGGTATTCAGCACATTCGAGCCATTTTCTTCATTAAAAATAATTTTACAAAGCTCTATATTTTCAAGTATCAATTTAAAAATATCACTCAATATATTCTTGATGGACTCATCCCCCGAGATATTTATGGTACTCATCATTTTCTCTGCCATTTCTTCCTCGATTCTTCTCATTAAATCAACCGGATCATTGTAATACGAATAAAAAGTTCCTCGATTAATATCAGCTTCTTTGCAAATATCGGTAACGGTAATTTTATTTAAGTTTTTTTCTTGAAGCAGCTTTAAAAAAGCATTGATAATTACTTTTTTACTATACAATGTTCTTCGGTTTCCTTTTATACCAACCATGTAATGCTCCTCCTAATGATCAATCAAATATCTTTTAGTGCTGTTTTCTTTAAACAAAACAAAAGAATTTGTCTATTTAATAACATGGATATTCCAATTTGCTTATTGTTACTTGTCATTAGATTTAATATACTTTGCTTACGCCATTAAATCAACAGAGTGTTTGAATAATAACTAGTTGTCTTTGTGGGATGTAGGGGAAAATCAATATCATATATAAATCATCAGGGAGGATACAAGGTGAGAAAGATCATAAAGGGCCGTTGGGCAATATTCACCATATGGTTAATCGCAACAATCGTGCTTACGGTGATTCAGCCAGACATCAATGCCATTTTGCGACAAAAGGGGCAGCAAGGGGCCAATAGCGAAAGCCCTTCAGTCATCGCTGATCATATCTTAAAAAAGATCGATACCGCTAAAGGAACAAACGACCTTATCGTATTTTACGATAAAGATAAAATTTCAAACGATGAAATGAACAAAATCGGTGATGCGGTCAAGGTTATTAGCGACAGCAGCTCCGAACTCGGTATTACTAATATGATCGATCCTTTTAGTATGCCGGATGCCAAAAGCTCTTTAGTTTCTCAGGATGGCACAACTCTTATGGTCAGCTTTAAGCTTGATAAGAAATCAAGAGAAGTTGATGATATTAAAAAAGAACTGGATAGCAAACTAAGTAAAGTACCTGTGGAATACTACCTAAGCGGTGAGGATTTCATCAATAATGATTATTTGAAAGCATCTCAGGGTGGGGTAGAGAAAAGTGCTGCACTGACAGTTATCTTTATCTTAGTCGTATTAATCATCGCGTTTAGATCAGTTGTTACTCCTTTGATATCGTTATTGGCTGTAGCTTTTTCCTATCTATGTTCGATGGGAATTGCCGCTCAATTAATTGATAAAGCTGGATTTCCGATTACAAGTCTTACGCAAATGCTCCTCATCCTAATTCTGTTTGGGATTGGTACTGATTACAACATTCTTCTTTTTAATCGCTTTAGGGAGGAGCTTTCCCATGGCCACTCTATTGATGATGCGATTGTCACCACCTATAAAACGGCAGGTAAAACGATTGCCTATAGTATACTCACGGTATTTATTGCTTTCCTTGCTCTCGTTTTTGCGGAATCACCAATTTACAAATCCGGTGTGGTCGTGGTAATCGGAGTAACGATACTATTATTGGAAATATTGACACTGACACCTTTCATTATGAAAGTTTTAGGCCAAAAACTATTTTGGCCTTCCAAAAATGTATTGGGTCATAAGGAAAATAAGTTTTGGGGTATGACTTCGTCCTATGCAACCAAGCATCCTCTTTTACCCGTTCTTATTATTCTTTTGATCATAGGGCCGATGGTATATTTTCATGAGGAAAAGCTTAACTTTGATACGATTGGAGAACTTGGAAATAAATATCCTTCTTCTAAAGGCTTTAATTTAGTTGCGGACCATTTTGGTAAAGGTCAGGCCATGCCTGCTACGGTGGTTATTGAAACTAGTAAAGCCCTTGATAATAATGAACCACTTGCCGTAGTGGATAACTTAACGGAAAGACTTAAGAGTATGAAAGGGGTTAAGCTGGTTTCTTCAGTCACGCAACCTCAGGGAAAGCAAATTGATCATTTTTACGTCGACAGTCAAATGGGTTCCGTTACGGATGGAATTACAAAAACGCAGAATGGTGTCGATCAAATCAATGATGGATTAAAGCTGGCGCAAGAAAAGCTTGGATCTGCAGACTTTTCTAAGGTTAACCAAATGGTCGATGGGACGGCCAAGCTTCAAGATGGAATGACTGCTTTAACCAATGGATTAAAGCAAATCCAAGCTGGTATTGATGATGGAGCTAATCAATCACAAACGATCAGCAATGGCTTAGCCACGATCGAAACCAATCTCACCAAGATGAGTAGCGGAGTGGCGGTATTAGCTGATAATTATGGAAAAATGCAGGCTGGTTATAAAGAAATGGGTACTCATTACCAAGGTGCGGCTCAAGCACTTCTTGGTGTAAAAAGTGCTCTCTCGCAAATGCAATTAATGGTGGCTGCATTAGGAAATAGTTATGCAGATTCAGAGAGTGATGCGAATTACCAGGCATTAAAGCAAACGATCAATCAGGTATCTTCGTCTTTAAGTCAAATTACTCCTGAAGGAATACAAGCCTTAAATCAAAATTATAATGCCGTAACGGCTGGTTTTGCGACCGCCAATAAAAATCTTGACACCATGGGCAGCGGCTTATCGCAAATGGCAGATGGTTTGAAAAAACTTGAAAGCGGTCTTGGGAAAGCATCGTCTGGAATAGGCACCATTGTTACGAATATGAACATTGTTTCCGATGGGCTTGGCCAAATGAAATCAGGACAGGAACAGCTTGTAGCAGGCCTTAATGGTTTCAGTACCTTTGGACAAAAGCTATCGGATGTGAACAACGGGTTAAAGCAAATTTCTGACGGACTAGGCCAGACGAATGGGTTCCTAACGCAATTTAAATCCAATAAAACATTCTTTATTCCAAAAGAAGCGTTAACGGACAAAAACTTTAAAAAATCATTAGATGCATTTATGTCCAAAGATAGAAAAATAACAAAAATGACAATTGTTTTGAAAGCTGATCCTTATTCCAAGGAAGCGTTAAGTACAATCAGTAAAATTAATTCAACCATTTCTAATGGACTTAAGGGCACAGGCCTTTCAAACGCAAAGTTTGGTGTATCAGGACCAAGTGCTACTACAAACGATATGAATAATATTCTGAGCCGGGATTTGAATAAAACAACAGCGATCGTCATTATCGGAGTATTACTCGTGCTGTTCTTTGTGATCAGATCTTTCTGGATTCCGGTTTTCATAACTGGTTCTCTTTTAGGGGCATACTATTCAGCCATGTTCGTCATCAATTATATTTTCATAGATTTACTTGGGTATGAGGGGATTTCTTCTTTTGTTCCATTTTTCTCATTCATTATCATTGTTGCCTTAGGAGTGGACTACAGTATATTCCTCATGATGCGCTTTAAGGAATATCCGCTATTGTCGCCTAAAGAGGCCATCGTATTGGCTTCCAGGCAGACAGGTGGGGTCATTATATCTGCTGTCATCATTCTTGGCGGCACCTTTGCGACACTAATGCCTTCAGGAATATTGCTTTTGTTTGAATTGGCAATAGCTGTCATTACAGGCCTCGTAGTACTTTGCTTTATCCTGCTGCCTGTCTTTTTGCCAGCGATGATCGCACTTCCAGATGCACTTAGAAGTTTATTTTCTAGAAAAAAGGCAAATGACCTAGGTTTAGAGGAGAAAGTGATATAAGTAAGAGATAATCTACAAAAAATTTTTGAACTGCACTGCCAATTGTTAGACAATCCTAACAGTTGGAGGTGCAGTTTTTTATATTTACAGTAACTTTACAATCCTAAGCTTGAATTCATGGACTATTTATATTAACATATAAGCAAATAATTATATCTTAATTTAAAGGACTTGTTTTGCAGTTTTTTGTCTACCTAATCCAGCAAAACACTAAAAGTGATTATAATTATGTCATACATATAAGTAAATGACTATTTACTTATAAACTTGAAGCGGGGGTGTTTTTTATGGTGAAATCAATTGTTGATTTGGAGCGCTCTGCAACCATTTTAAAATTATTAGGGGATAAAACAAGATTAACCATTGTTGCAATTTTGAAACAACGTGAATGCTGTGTTTGTGAGTTTCTTGAAGTGTTCGAAATGAGTCAGCCATCCATCAGTCAGCATCTTCGAAAATTAAAAGATGCCGGGATGGTTAGGGAAGAACGAAGAGGTCAGTGGATTTACTATTCCCTAAATCAACAAAGCGAGTTATATGGACTCATTCAGGATATTTTAGAACATGTGCCTGTACAAACAGAGAAAATTAAAATGATTGAAAAAAGCAATCCCACCCTTCGATGTGGATGTTAGTTTTATTAAATTAGGAGTGAGAAAATGAGAAAGACAGAAAAGAAGCGTTTATCGTTCTTGGATCGATACCTAACGCTATGGATTTTTCTTGCTATGGCAATCGGAATTGGTTTGGGATTTATCTTTCCGAGATTTGTCGATAGTATGAACAGTTTGCAGGTGGGAACTACATCGATTCCACTAGCTATTGGCTTAATT
This sequence comes from Neobacillus drentensis, assembly GCF_021560175.1. GTDB lineage: Bacteria > Bacillota > Bacilli > Bacillales > Cytobacillaceae > Neobacillus > Neobacillus drentensis_A. Next base: position 2,158,802 of record NZ_CP091110.1, read on the forward strand.
TTAATGATGTATCCTCCCTTAGCGAAAGTTCGTTATGAGGAAATAGGGCGAGTATTTAAAAATGTAAAAGTATTGATATTATCCCTTGTACAAAACTGGATCATTGGACCCATCCTTATGTTTTTATTAGCCATTATTTTTCTTCCTGATAAACCGGAGTATATGGTTGGTCTCATTATGATTGGTTTAGCTCGTTGTATTGCGATGGTCATTGTCTGGAATGATCTTGCAAAAGGAGATACGGAATACGCTGCTGGTTTAGTAGCATTCAACTCTATTTTCCAAATGTTATTCTTCTCGGTTTATGCATATGTGTTTGTAACCATTATCCCTAAATGGATAGGAATCCAAGGGGCTGTGGTAAACATTACGATGATCGAAGTGGGGAAATCGGTTTTCATCTATCTTGGAATACCTTTCATAGCTGGTATGGTTACTCGGTTTACGTTGGTAAAGGCTAAAGGCAGACAATGGTATGAAAAAGTGTTTATACCTAAAATCAGTCCCCTTACATTAATTGCGTTACTATTTACGATTATCATCATGTTCTCCTTAAAAGGGGACGCTATCGTGAGCTTGCCATTAGATGTAGTTCGTATCGCCATTCCTTTATTAATTTACTTTGTCATCATGTTCTTTGTTTCCTTTTTTATAGGAAGGAAGATTGGAGCGAACTATCCTGTAACTACCACACTTGCTTTTACAGCTGGAAGTAATAACTTTGAATTAGCGATTGCTGTAGCTGTTGGTGTATTTGGTATCCATTCTGGTGCAGCTTTTGCAGCCGTTATTGGACCACTCGTAGAAGTACCCGTAATGATTGCATTAGTAAACGTGGCTTTATGGTTCAAAAGAAAATATTTTAACGAACAAGCAGCTTAAAACTAATCATAAAGGTGGAAATCAACATGGATAACAAAAAAACAATTTACTTCTTATGTACAGGGAACTCTTGCCGTAGTCAAATGGCAGAAGGTTGGGCGAAACAGCATTTAAGTGATGAGTGGGAAGTGAAAAGTGCTGGGCTTGAAGCTCATGGATTAAACCCTAATGCCGTAAAAGCCATGAACGAAGCGGGAATTGATATCTCAACCCAAACATCTGATGTGATCGACCCTGAAATTTTAAACCATGCTGATTTGGTTGTTACGCTATGTGGACATGCTGCAGAACACTGCCCAGTTACACCTCCACATGTAAAACGAGTGCACTGGGGATTTGATGACCCTGCTAAAGCAGAAGGAACGGAAGAAGAAAAATGGGCATACTTCCAACGTGTTCGAGATGAAATCGAAGATCGCATTAAGCGTTTTGCTGAAACTGGTGAGTAAGAGGATTGAATAGCCAGGAGATTTTATAATCTCCTGGCTTTAAGTTTTAAGCAATTTTATTACTTTATTATAAAGAAGTGGATTAAAATAAATAGGTAAAACAAGCAGGAGGGAATGGACATGAAAATCACTGATGAAGCACGTGATGAATTTAAAAAAATGTTCAAAGAAGAGAATGCTAAAAACATTCGTATCTTTTTTGATGGCTTTGGCTGAGGACAGCCGAGGATTGGACTGGCTCTGGATGAGCCAGAAGCAGACGATATTATCGTCACTATAAATGATATAAAAGTAGCAATCGACCCAATTATTGAACCGAGCACCGAAGACCTTATCCTTGATCGTAGTGGAAATGGTTATGGAATTTCGATGATCGGTAATACGGGAAGATGCTGTTAGAAAAGACCTTTACTGGTCTTTTTTTAATTTATCTGTTAGTTCATGAAATGCAGCTAAAAATTGTTGATAAGTTTGGGAGCCGTATTCCTCGATGTTGTAATGGAAAAATAGCTCCATGGCAATTTCTTTTGCTTGCTCAATCGTGCAATTTCGTGAAAGTCTAATTAGGTTTAAATAAGATAAAAAATACTCCTTCTTTAATGCACCTGCATGATTCACGGTCATACAATTATCCCCCTAAAAAAGGGTCTCTTCCTAAAATGAGACCCTTCGTTAACTCATTATAATATTTCAAGAACAGCATTTAGTTGTATTTTTGCTTAGAGCCGTCGTTGAACAACACTCCACTTTTTCATCTTTCGGTTCATGTGTGCAACAAGAAGAAGCATTTTCACTGTTAACTTCAACATCTGCTTTTGTATAGAAAAACTCCCACTCGTTTCCATCAGGGTCAAGAATCCAAAATTTATCTTGTAGGGCATAGCAGCATGTGGTGTTTATTTCTTCGTATTGTGTACGAATACCGTTTGCTTCGAGTCTATTCTTGTGCGCACTAACCTCATCTGTGCTTTCAACCTGAATACCAAAATGTCCTACTTGATTTCCACTTACTTCATCTCGAAGATTAAGGGTAAAGTTTAATCCTGGTGTTTGAAGAAGAAACTTTGCATAATCAGGCTTTACTTTAACTGGTTCAACTCCAAAAACTTTACTATAGAACTTGATGGATTTTTCTAGGTTAGTAACATTAAGACCAATATGTGCATATTTCATTTAAATTTCCTCCTAAAAATTTATTTTGATTAATCATCAATAATATGATTGGGATTTATTTTTTAAACAACGGTTTAATAGGCGCAACAGCAGCAATTTGGTTGTACTCTTGATGACTTTCGACCTTCATTCCATTTCTTTACGACTTTTTCAAGGAATGTTTCCTTTTGGATGTCTCCAAATTTCCAAGCATTTTGGGCTTTCATTTCCTTTTCCTCCTGACGTATTTTCATGGTTTGATATACTTCATACTCGTTAAACACCATAAATCCCTCCTATTTATCAAAGAACTAAGAAATTAAAACAGGTAAGATTGAAAACTGGTAAAGTGGACAGTAAACGGATCAATGTGAAAATTTATTGACTACAAAATAATCCCTCCTTTCATTCACTTGCGATTTGCAAGTATTAATTTTTAATAAAAGAGCAAGTGATTCTTGCTCAAATTAATGGTTTACAACAAACAGTGGATTTTGACATTGCTTCGTTAAGTAATTTTACTGATTTAATAACCATTTCTCGTTCAAATTCGCTCATATGTGAGAATACTTCATTTAAGTATTGATTCATTTCCGCATTAATTTTAGCAGCAACATAATTTCCTTGTGTAGTTAAAGTAAGAATTGAAACACGTCTATCATCAGGAAGAGGCGACTTTTTAACCAGCTCCATCTTTACTAGAGTTTGAATTTGGCGACTAAAAGTGGTTATATCGATCCCCAGAGTATCAGCAACCTGTTGCATCGAAGGTTTATCATTTCGTAGAATTTCATAAAGGATATGACTCTGTACAAGGGATATTTCAGTTTCACCTATCTGACAACAGTTTTTATTTAAAAGACCAAATCTCCTAGTCATAACTTGAAACAATTCTCTAACGTTTTCCATTATTTTCACCTCTGATCTATTTATATTATAATTATTTGCAAAATGCAACTAGTATTCCTTTTAAAATGGAAAATTTTTTATATAATGGTTATATGCCAATAAAAATTAGGAGGTAAAGAAATGAAAAATGATGATGAGTTTAAAACAAGGCTTGCTTCAATAAATGACCTAAAATCGATTTTACACATTTATAATCAAGGGATTGAGGATAGGATTGCAACGTTGGAGGAAGACCAAAAAGATATTGGATACATGACAGAATGGTTTGACATCCATAACGGACGTTTTACGGTTATCGTAATCGAAAATAACGATGAAATAGTTGGATGGACTTCATTAAATCCATATTCCAATCGTTGCGCCTATGTTGGGGTTGCCGATTTATCCATTTATATTAGAAGGGATTATAGAGGAAGAGGAGTTGGATCATTTTTGTTAAAGGAAATCGAGTGTACTGCCATACGAAATCAATTTAATAAAATTGTTCTATTTACATTACCTTTCAATCACTTGGGGCAGGGTCTTTATAGAAAAAATGGATACAGGGAAGTTGGGGTATTTAAGAACCAAGGTAAATTAGATGGGCGTTTTGTTGATGTAATGATTATGGAAAAAATCCTTATTCCTTAATTAAATGTCATTTGTTTAGGAAGATAGCAAAAGTCAGAAATCCAATGTAATTTAAAGTGTTTCCTTTTATTTAAATAAAAGTTTTTTAAACATACACACTACGGATCTATTTCTCGATATATAAATAATACATAGATGGGGTGTAATTAGATGAAAAATTTTGGTAGTAAAGAGGTAGGATTAGAAGAAGTATTCAGTATTAATATTGTCGTTGATAAACCTATTGTTGTAGGTGAAGATGATATTGTTGGCAGACGGCAATTAATTCCGATTTTATCTGGTGAAGTAAACGGGAATGGCTTTAAAGGAACGGTTTTGCCAGGTGGTGTGGATAGCCAAATTATTCGTCCAGATGGTAGGTGTGAACTTTTAGCTAGATATGCCATTCAATTAGAGGATGGCACTGCCATTTATATTGAAAACAATGGAATACGTACAGTACCAGAAAAATATGTAGAAGATGTGAAGGCTGGAAAGTTTGTTGACCCTGGCGTCTATTATTTCCGGACTACTCCGACTTTTGAAACATATAGTGACAAATATAAATGGATGATGAATTGCATTTTTGTGTGTTATGCTACTAGATTGCCAGAGAATGTACTATTAAAGTTCTTTAAGGTTACCTGATAAATTTTGCGTAAATATCATTTGAAAAAGCTAGAAGGTTCACCAGGGAGGGTGAACCTTCTAGCTTTTTTCAGTAGTTTTTAGAATTTTTGCTAGAAAATTAATGGTACTTCGGTTTAAGTAAATTGCTCAGTTTGATCTTCATGGATCGTCATTGAGCTTAATTTATTATTTGTCAGATATATAACAAACGCGGCAATTGCCCCAGGTATCGCAAAGGCAATAAAATTAAATTGAATGGATGTGCCTGAAGAGAGTAATATCCCTCCAACAGTTGGACCAACAATGGCACCAATACGTCCAATTCCAAGTGCCCAGCCTAAACCAGTAGAGCGCATGGAAATAGGATAGTATTGTGAAACATAGGAGTTAGCTATATTTTGTGTGCCAATCGTCGCAGCACCTGCAAGCGCTACTAATAGATACAATAAAAACATATTATGAGCATATCCCAAGCACATAATGGTTAGTGAAGCAAGACTATAAAATAGAATGAGGATTCGTTTTGCGCCCCAGGTATCTGCTAACCATCCCATAACGAAAGCACCAATGGTAGCTCCAATATTTAATGCAAGCAGGAAGCTTAAACTTGAACCAAGCGGAAATCCAGCTGTCGTCATTAATTTTGGAAGCCAAGTGTTTAAACCATAAACCATTAGAAGGGACATAAAGAACGCAATCCAAAATAGAATGGTGGATACCCCTCTGCTTTCCTTAAATAAGGTAAAGACAGGGAAGGAAGATTTAGTAGAACTATTAATCGTGAGTTGTTCACGGTCATCCGGGCTGTAAAGTGGATTTAGTTTTCCAAGTATCTCCTTTGTTTTGGTAATTTCTTTTCTGGCCAGATGTGACCCGATTGTGTCGGGTAAGTAACGTATCATAAAGGGAATAAATAAGAGTGGCAGGCCGGCGAAGAAAAAAACAGATTGCCAGCCAAAGTTAGGTACTAAGACAATGCTAAGGGTAGCAGCAATCATTCCCCCGATTGAATACCCAGCCATCATTATGGACACCATTCGGCTGCGAAGAGCTTTAGGTGAATATTCGCTAATAAGCGCAATAACATTTGGCATTACGCCGCCAAGCCCCAAACCGGTAATAAACCGACATAGCCCGAAGGCTCCTGGACTGGTAGTTAAAGCTGTGAGGATCATAAATATACTAAAAATGCACACACAGATCAAGATGACTTTTTTTCTGCCTAATTTATCAGCAAGAGTGCCAAAAATCATCGCACCAAACATCATTCCGAATAAGGCATAACTACCAAGAACGCCCGCCTCAATAGGCGAAATATTCCAATTTTTCATAAGTACAGGTACAACGGCCCCATATACGGTTAAGTCAAAGCCATCAAAGATCATTAAAAATGAACACCATAAGAGTATCATCAGATGATACTTATTAAACTTTGCCTGATCGATTAACTGTTGCGTATTCGTAATCTTCATAATTTCCCCCCTATATATTCCTTCCCGCAAGACTCCTTACACTATTACTCTACTTTTCTAAAAAGCGTAAAGCGTTTCCTCCTAACATAGCCATTTTTATTTCTAGGCTCACATCTTCAAGTTCTAAAATTGCTCTACCAGGAGGGGTTTCTCTGATGATAAAGGGGTCATCTGAGCCCATTAATAGTCTTTCATAGCCAATCAAATCAATCAGATATTTCGTATTGACCTTGTCATAAACTAATACATCATAATAAAATTTATTGGCATAAAAACTAGGCGGATTTTCTGTTTTTCTTAATGCCGGCCATGAGTTCCAGCCAGTATCTACTCGTGGGAGAATATAAGGGAATGCTCCGCCTCCATGTGCCAGGCAAATTTTAATCGCTGGAAACTTATCGAAAATTCCGGACCACACCAATCTAGTTGCAGTGAGCGCTAATTCCATTGGCATTCCTACCGTAATGCTAAGGTTATCGTTCACTGTGCGTTCCTTTCCTATCATTTCATAGGGATGGATAAATAGTGGAACGTTCCATTGTGATGCTTTCTCAAAAAAGGGTAAAAAACTAGGGTCATCTAACCCTTTACCATTTACATTAGAGCCTATTTGAAGGCCGCTTAACTTAAGCTGCTGGATACACCGCTCCATTTCAAGGATGGCAGCGTCAACATCTTGAAGTGGAACGGTCCCTAGCCCTAAAAAGTGGTTGGGATGCTCTCTGATAACATTTGCAATAAAGTTATTCTGCCATCTAGCAAATTCGACAGCCCCTTGTATAGGTGCCCAGTAACATAGTGTTACTGGGATAGGGGAAAGGACCTGTATATCGATTCCTTCTGCCTGCATTTTTTCTATTCGCCTAGACGGATCCCAAGCTTCTTTTGATATTTTTCTAAAAACGTTTCCTTGAACCATTATGTTGGCTGTATCTTCATCCAATCTCTTGATCCAAGGCCATCGATCACCTTCAAATGATTTCCCGAAATCTGGGATATCGAATGGGATAATATGAGTGTGAAAGTCAATTCGCTTTACGGTCATTGTTTTTGCTCTCCAATTCCGGGATTTTATCCAATTTTACCGATTGAACCAAACCTTGGATCTGGAGTCCCTCCCCACATATCTAACGTTTCAAGAGTCGGTTGCAGAACCCTTGGCTGGCGTGGAGCTTCTTCAGAAAACTCTTCCATTCCTTGGCTGTATTCTAATGTTAATCCATCAGGATCTAAGTAATATAAAAATAGACTGCCAGATGGGGCGTGTCGGCCTGGACCGAATACGATTGGGACATTATTTTCTACTAACCGTTTTTGACTAATTCCTAAGTCATCGATTGCCTCGATTTGGAATGAAATATGATTAAGCTTTCGCTCTTTTCCACGATTAATCGCGAACGAATGATGTAATGGATTCGGAAAGGCCCTCAACCATGCCCAGCCAATTTGGTCGCCGGAAACGTCCGATATTTTGAAGTTTAATGTTTCTGTTAAAAACTTATATAGGTCATCAAAGTCTTGATCTTCAACCTCAAGGACAGCGTGGCCTAACTGAGTAATATTCACTGGTTTGGAGTTGATTGGTTTGGAGGCAAAAGGTAATTCAAAATGCTCAATATCAGAATATAATTCAAATGTGACCCCGGATGTAGGCTCGGTAAAGCGAATCGTACGACTTTGATGGAGTGATTCAACTTCTGAATCATCCACCTCCTGCCAGTTTACTCCTGCTTTAGTAATCCGCTTAATGGCAATGTCGAGCTGGTTTTCGTCTTCCACCTCGAAGGCAACTCGTTTTAATCCAGGATGTTGAGCGGGATAAAGAACCAGATTATGATGATCATTGCTGCATCTAAAATAGGCTATTTTATTTGAGACTAATTCTACCAGTTCAAGACCAACAATATCTCGGTAAAATTGGGCTGATTTGTTTACATCGGTAACATTTAATGCAACATATCCTAATTTTTTATAACGAATCATTCAAAACTCTCCTTTTTGATAAATATAATTTTTTAAAAAAATGTCTCTTAGTCATTAACCTCCTTTACTTAATTAAAACGCTTACATCCGTACATAGGATGTGACATAAGCCTTGTAAATATAGTGTAAATGAAATTGAATAGTGTAAACAATTCCAATTTTCTGTATAATTAATTCCAAACGGGAATAAATCAGGAAGGAAGGTTCACTTGAATATTGAGCAATTAAAATATGTTATGGCCATTGTCAAACATCAACATCTTACGAATGCTTCCTATGAGGTTTCCATCTCACAGTCTTCTTTATCCAAATACCTTATTAAGTTGGAAAAAGAACTAGGCGGGGTACAATTATTCGATCGTACGACTAGAACGGTTAAACTCACTGCCGCTGGTCAGGAGTTTGCTAAATATGCCAATCGCATTTTGGATGAATATGATCATATGTTGAATGAAATGAGAACGTTTACAAATGGAGAAAGAGGAGTACTTTCGGTAGGAACCATACCTGTATATAGCAGCAGGGGACTGATTAGTCTTTTTGCATCTTTCCAGAAAAAGTATCCAGAAATACAATTAGATATCACGGAAAAGATGAGCAGTGAACTAATTGGTCTTCTAAAAAAAGCGGAGCTAGATATGGCCTTTATTGCCCTGCCTGAAAACTTTGAAAAACTAGAGGCGTTCTCGGCCTATCCCATGATAAAGGATGAAGTGGTATTGATTACCCAAAGGGGTCACCCTTATGCAAATCGTGAAGCTATAAGTCTATCAGAGGTTAAGTATGAACCGTTTATCTTGATGAATCAAGCAAGTACTCTTTTTCAAATTTGTATGGATGCCTGTAAAAAGGCTGGATTTACACCAGATATTACTCATGAAAGCAGTCAAATAGATATTATTGTGGGGCTTGTTGCGGAAGGATTAGGTGTCTCATTAATAACATCTAAGGAAGCTGAATATTTTTCAACGGCTAATATCTCATTAATCAGGCTGGAGAAATCAATCAACCATACCACCGCACTTGTTGTTAATAATCGAATGAAAAGGTCAAACGCTATGAAGGCTTTTCTAAACCATGCCCAGGATTGGGAAGGAAGAACTTCGGAAGCTGCTCCTCTAAATAGTGATAGGGAAGGAAATATCTCATAAATAAAAAACCTATATCTTTTTATTGATGTATCCGTTGTTCCTCATCCTACTGTCCCATTTCTTACGCTAAACGGTAATTTTACTTAATTTTGGATATTATTTAAAAAGGTCGTTACTAAATAAATTTAATGTTAGAAGAAAGCAGAATAAATAGTAAAAAGCTAACAAGTTATGGACGAATTGTCCAGTTGTTAGCTTTTTTATATGCCAGTTTCCACATTTTTTATGAAATTACTAACGTCTTTTAGCACATCGTGTACGTATTCTTTTAAAAATCCATCACCTATAATTAAATTACAAATTCAATATCTATCATCTATGTGAACAAGATTTTATTCGAATAAAAGAAGAAAGGAGAATAGTTGTGAACAAGAAGAAAAGTTTTTCCATTCTACTAACGATTATCCTAATCATGATGTCCCTTTTTCCTTCCTTTGTTATGGCGGAAAGTGGAAGCGCTTTAAAAAAGGATAAACCTTCACCACTAAAAAATACTGAGGATTTAAAAACAGAGCGGGGATCATCCAGACCAATTCCGCAGCTATCTCCTGCTCAGCCAGGCACACTAAAGAAGTGCGAGGCACTGTTATCTTTTGACTTTAAGAATACCAAGATCACGAAAGCAGAGCTCGTTCCTGAAGGAGCCCTGTCCAATGGAGGTAAGCCAGTTGGCCAACATTGCCTTATCCAGGGCAAAATGAATGAGCGCGTTAGCCCTGTAGACGGACAGACCTATGCGATCGGTTTTGAGATGCGTCTTCCTGTCGACTGGGCAGGCCGATTCCTTTACCAAGCCAATGGCGGCTTAGATGGTGTTGTCGCTTCTGCTCTTGGCAGTATCACAGGTGGCCAGCTTAATAACGGTTTGCAGATGGGATTTGCTGTTATGAGCTCAGACGCAGGCCACAATGGAGCGCAGAATCCTCTGTTCGGGCTCGATCCGCAGGCCCGTTTGGATTACGGCTATCAGGCAGTTGGAACACTCACTCCAATGGCGAAGAGTTTGATTAAGGCTGCGTACGGTCGTGAGCCGGACCGCTCCTACTTTGCTGGAGGATCCAACGGAGGACGGCACACCATGGTTGCTGCTTCCCGTTATGCGGATCAGTACGACGGATTCCTCGCAGTTGCTCCAGGCTTCAACCTGCCAAAGGCAGCGGTAGCCCAATTGTGGGGAGCTCAGCAGTGGGCCAAGGTAGCGACTACGACAGATAACCTTGAGACGGCGCTTCCACCGGCTGAGCGACAAGTGCTAGCGCAAGCGATCCTAGCCCGCTGTGATAGCCTGGACCGATTGGTTGACGGCATGGTGCAGGACAGCAATCGTTGCCAGAAGGTTTTCGACGTTCAGCGGGACGTCCCAACTTGCGATACGGTACGAGATGGAACCTGCTTGACAGAAGAGCAGAAGCATGTTGTGCAGGATGTTTTCGCAGGAGCTAAGACAAGTTCTGGAAAAGAGCTCTACTCTTCCTTCCCATTTGATCCAGGGATCGTTCAGGGCGGCTGGGCCGAATGGAAGTTCAGGAGCTCTGTGGGTCCACGTGACCCCGTTGCTGTCGGCTTCATCTTCTCAACACCACCGGTGGATAAAAGCATGTTAAAGGACACCTTAGGCTATGCCCTTAACTTTAATGTGGATACTCAGGCGGGGGTGATTTACAAGTCCAACGAACTGTACACCGAAAGCGCCATGGAGTTCATGACACCGCCAAACCCGACTAATTTGGATACGATGCGCAATTCAGGGGCCAAGATGATCGTGGTTCACGGTGCCGCGGATGGAGTTTTCTCCCCTGCAGACACAGCACGCTGGTATGAGAATCTCGACGCGAACTACCAGAACAAAGCCGAGGAGTTCGTCCGCTACTTCGAGGTTCCTGGCATGGGGCACGTCCGTGGCGGTCCCGCCACCGATCAGTTTGACGGGCTTGGTGCGCTAATCAAGTGGGTTGAGAACGGCTCAGCGCCAGACCGAATAATCGCCACGGCGCGCGGTGAGGGCAATCCGGGCGGAGTAAACCCGGATGTACCATCCACCTGGGCACCTGACCGTTCCCGTCCTCTTTGCCCATACCCGCTTGTGGCCCGCTATACAAAGGGCGATCCGGAAGTAGCCTCAAGCTTCCAGTGTAAGCCTAGTTCAGGGGGTTCGGGACTTAACCAATAGCCATCCAGAAACAGAGGGGCGTGCTCTATAGGGAACAGGGCATGCCCCTCTGTTACGTATGTAAGAACTGTGAAGACTATCAATCTATCATATTAATCATAGCTAAAGGAAGCGATCCTTGCGTTATCTTTGAAGTGTCTAATCAAATTATGGGTAAGAGTTCCACAATTTTAATGAAAATCATCCTATTTTTTAGTACATCGTGTACGTATTTTTTTATTTTTCCTTCACCTATAATGAAAATACAAATATTCAGAACATTCATAAATATAAACTTGAGCTTGCAGGCAGGAGCTAGTTGCTAGATGGCAGTTTTTGAAAAAGCGATTCCTGTTTATTATCCTTATTAATCGTTTCATTGCTTTAAGATGAAAACGATTACATCACTAGAAGTTAGCTTCTCTGTTCAAGTCTATTCTACTTGCGTAAATGGAGGTGAAAGGGAAAAGTAAGAATCTTAGAAAAGAGTGTCATTACTTTATGGGATTAGTTTGCGATCTTTCAATAGAAAAGGGGATTGAATATGAAAAAGATAATTAAAAAGTTAAGTATTTTAAGTTTCATTCTTGGACTAGTCTTTGCTTTGGCCGCCTGTAATGCGGAAAGCTCTGGCGGCAGCGGTGGTGACGGTGAAAAAGCAGGTGGAAAGGTCATTAAGATCGGTGCCATTTTTGCTGAAACCGGTCCCGCTTCCACTCTAGGAAAAACCCAAGCAAATTATGTGAAGCTTCTTCAAAAGCAATTAGACGAAGCAGGTCCGATCAATGGAAAGAAAATTGAAATTGTCATGCAAGATTATGAAACAGATGACACCAAAGCCGTAGTGGCGGCTGATAAATTAATTTCTGAGGGAGTAGTCGCGGTCGTGGGCGCCACGCAAGCTAGTACTTCCATGGCGATTTTACCAAAGATTTCAGGAGCAGGCATTCCGTTAATGACGGTTGCTCCGGTCAATCCAGCCACAAAAAATATCTATCAAATGGCACCAAGTAACTCAACTAGTGCCAAACTAATTATTAAATTCTTAAAAGAAAATAATATTTCGAAAGTGGCATGGATTAATGCCAGAGATGGTTTTGGTGTGGATGGACTTCCACCATTCGAAAAGGCTGCAAAAGAGAATAAAATTGAGATTGTTGCCCACGAAGAGTTTGATGCTACGGCTACAGATATGACTGTACAATTAACCAATATTCGCAAAAAGAATCCTGAAGCCGTAATCGTATGGTCAAGAACTCCAGGTGCTGGAATCGTTGCCCGGAACTTTAAAACACTTGGATTCGATATTCCAATGATTCAATCCTCTGCATCTGCAAATCAAGGTTTCTTAGACCAAGTGAAGGATAACAATGAGAACCTCTATGTAATCGGAAGCAAATTAAGTGTTGTTGATCAATTGGCTGATAGTGAGCAAAAGGAGCGTTTAAATAAGTTTCGTGAAGAATACCGGGCGATGTTTAATAGTGACCCAGATAACTTTACTGCCCATGCAGCTGATGGTTTCCATCTAATTATTGAAGCGATCAAAGCAGGGAATACGACACCTGCTAAAATCCATAATTATCTAAAAAAAGAAGTAGGTAAATATCCAGGCCTTACAGGTACCTTCGAACTCCAGTCTAATTATGTAGGTCCTTATGAAGATGGCTTCGCCGTTCTTGGTATTGAAAATAACAAATGGAAGTATCGCGATTAAATTTTAATTGAAATTAGAAGAGGTCAAATGGAACCTAAGCAGTGAATACTTTCAAAGAATAGATGAACCAATGGCAGAATCTCAGGTTTCTGCCATTGGCATGAAGAAAGGGGCGCGTCCATGGATTTACTCATGCAATATATTGTAACGGGGTTAACCGTTGGAAGTATCTATGCATTACTGTCAATTGGATTTGTCACCATCTATAACATTACTGGAATATTAAATTTCGCTCAAGGCGAGTTTGCCATGATTGGAGCCATGACATGCATTACTTTAGTCAATGCGGGGGTACCTATGTTTGCAGCGATCATTCTTGCCATTTTGATTACGGCAGTGATTGGATTCATTGTAGAGAGAACGGCTATCCTTCATGCACGAAATACGTCCGTTATTGTTTTAATCATTATTACAATCGGATTATCGACGTTCCTAAAAGGAATGGGTCTGATTGTGTGGGGAACAAATCCAAAACAGCTATCTCCAATCATAAAAGCAAATCCCATTCAATTTATGGGGGCTGTTATTAATCCGCAGAGTATCGTTATTTTTATTATTTTATTTGTCCTCCTAGCCGTATTATACGTATTTTTTGAAAAAACGTATATCGGTTCTGCCTTAAGGGCAAGTGAAAAGAATCCACGCGCTGCAAGGTTGATGGGGATTAACACGAGTACGATGTCTGCTTTGGCTTTTACTTTAGCAGCTGCTTTAGGTGCCATTGCCGGTATCCTGATTACCCCTATAACTGATGCAACCTATGAAATGGGATTTCTTATTGGGGTGAAAGGATTTGTAGGTATGGTTATTGGCGGCATGCATAGCATTCCGGGAGCCGTAGCGGGTGCTTTAATCGTTGGTTTATTAGAAACCTTTTCGGGCGCCTATATTTCTACCTTTTATAGTGATGCGATTATGTTCACCGTATTAATCTTAGTCTTATTCTTAAAACCCAATGGGATATTCGCAAGAGCTTCTGGTGAAAGAGTTTAATAGGGAGGAATTTGGATGTCGAAACTAGAAAACGTTTTATATGGGAGTCGATTAAAACCTCTCCTATTTTTAGGTGCACTCGTTCTAATCTTGCCTTTAGTGGTGAAGTCTCAATATCTCTTTACAATTTTTATTTTAATCGGAATTTATTCAATTGTATCCATAGGTTTATGTCTCTTGATCGGATATGCCGGACAGATCTCGCTCGGGCATGCGGCCTTCTTTGGAATCGGGGCCTATACATCCGGAATATTGACGACACACTTTCAAATCTCTCCCTGGCTTGCCATTGTCATTGGAATGGCCGCTACTTTTTTCATTGCTTACCTGATTGGAATCCCCATTTTAAAGCTGAAAGGACATTTTCTTGCCTTGGCTACGCTTGGAATTAATATTATTTTTTTCATTTTGATCTTAGGTTTAAACCAGTGGACAGGAGGGGCAGCAGGTTTAGTTGGTATACCTACCCTGTCTGTATTTGGGGTTTCACTGATAGATAAAGTATTTTTTTACTTCTTTGTATGGGCCTCTTGCTTAGTTGTGCTGTTGCTGTCTTTAAATATTGTTCGCTCACATGTAGGCCGAGTACTTAGAAGTATCCACGATAGTGAAATAGCCACAGAGACACTTGGCGTTCAGGTTTCTAACTATAAAGTCGCAATCTTTGCATTAAGTGCAGCCTTTGCTTCGCTGGCTGGAAGTATTTATGCCCATTATATTACTTTTGTTGCCCCACCTACTTTTTATATAACCAAATCGATTCTCTTTTTGATCATGGTCATGGTAGGGGGAGCAAGTTCTGTATGGGGTGCACTCTTAGGTACTGCTATTATTATGTTTTTAAATGAGATCATTCGGTTTGTGGGACATACGTACTTTGGAATCAGCGGCGAGGTAGAAATCGTTGTTTATGGCTTAATCATTATTTTGATCATGATGTATTTACCAAAGGGATTGATTTCGGTTATTTCCCAGCCTTTGCAAAAACTCAAACACAAAAAACAGCTACCTGCAAAAACAACAAAAGATATGATTTCTCAAAAAGGAGTATAACCATGTCTAAACTACTTGAAGTAAAGGAATTAACGAAACAATTTGGCGGAGTTACGGCTGTGTCAGATGTAAGTTTTGGAGTAGGAGAAGGAGAAATTGTCGCTGTGATCGGACCAAATGGAGCAGGTAAAACGACTTTATTTAATATGATTTCTTGTTTTCTTGCTCCAACAAGCGGAGAGGTAAATTACAAAGGAAAAAAGCTAACAGGGCAAAAAATTCCGCAGCTAGCTGCTTTAGGAATGGCTAGGACCTTTCAGAATCTGCAGATCTTTCACAATATGACGGTTCTTGAAAATGTGATGATGGGGGCACATGTCAAACTGAAAACCAATGTATTAAATGCAGCATTTAGGCTCCCAAGGATAAAAAAGGATGAAACATTAGCTTATGAATTGGCATTTGATGTCATTAAGTTAGTCGGATTAGAGGAGTTAATGTATGAAAAGGCTGGACAATTATCCTACGGCCTTCAAAAACAGCTGGAATTTGCAAGAGCAATCGTTTATGGACCGGATTTGATTATGCTCGATGAACCGATGGCAGGATTAAACGACTCCGAAACCAATCGAATGGGTGGGTTTATTCAAGAGTTAAAAAGAAAAGGAAGTTCCTTTTTGTTTGTTGAACATAAGATGTCCACTGTTATGGAACTGGCGGACCGAATTGTTGTCCTTGACTTTGGAAAGAAGATTGCCGAAGGAACGCCTGAAGACATCCAGCGAAATCCAAAGGTTATTGCGGCGTATCTAGGGGAGGAGGTTGGATAATGTTATCAGTGCAAGGTTTATGCACCCATATTGGAAAAATACAAATCCTTCATGATATCAACTTTCAAGTGAACAAAGGTGAAATTGTTTCGATTATTGGCGCAAACGGAGCAGGTAAAAGTACATTATTAAATACAATGGCTGGGCTATATCGTCCAACTGCCGGAACGGTAACACTTGAAGGTGAAACGATAAGTGGTTTCCAGGCCTTTAAAGTGGTCAAAAAAGGATTAAGCCTCGTACCTGAGGGGAGGCAGATCTTTTCTAATCTTACTGTTAAGGAAAATCTAATGCTAGGAATGTTCTCTAAATATTATAAAGATAAAAAGCTAGTTAGTGAAAACCTAACCAAAATGCTTGATATGTTTCCAGGTTTAAAAAAGCACTTAAATAATCTTGGCGGGAATTTAAGCGGCGGGGAGCAGCAAATGCTAGCGATTGGCAGAGGGTTAATGTCCAATCCAAAAATTATCCTGCTTGATGAACCAAGTATGGGTCTAGCTCCCAAAATCGTCAACGAAATATTAGATACGTTAGTGATTATAAAAGAGGATCTTGGAACGATGGTGATTTTAGTAGAGCAGAATGTCAAAGCGGCACTAAAAGTTTCAGATAAAGCTTATGTCCTAGATCAAGGTAAAATCATATTAAATGGAACAAGTGAGGAAATCAGCTCTGACCCACAGGTAATGTCTGCTTATTTAGGTATTAAGACCGTTGGAGCATGAGGAAGTAATACATGGAGGTTATGACAATGAAAGCAAATTCTATTAATCCTAACAATGTAATCGATCATAGTAGATTTCATTCCTACCATTTGAGGCTTATTTTTTGGATGTTCCTTGTCATCATGTTTGATGGATATGATGTGGTTATTTACGGTGCTGCTGTTCCTTCTCTTATTAAGGAATGGGGGATATCCGATGTCACGGCTGGAGCGATTGGAAGTTATACCGTCATTGGTACCGCAATTGGCGCGATAATGTTCGGAATGGCCGCAGATAAATTAGGGCGCAAGAATATTATTCTATTAACGACGTTATTATTTAGCTTGTTTACTTTACTTTCTGGCTTTGCTAGTAACCCTGTTACATTTACCGTTTTTCGTGTCATGGCTGGTATTGGTTTGGGAGGAGTTATGCCAAATGTTATTGCCTTAACAACCGAGTATGCTCCTAAACGTATACGTTCTGCAATTGTCTCGTTTGTATTCTGTGGCTATTCCGTTGGTGCGATTGTGGCTGCTTTAACGAGCCGGACTCTTCTTCCAACGGCGGGCTGGGAGCCTGTTTTTTGGCTGGCAGGAGTTCCATTATTGTTTCTTCCATTTATGCTGAGAAATATTCCAGAATCTATTGGTATTCTAGTAAATAAGGGCAAAGAAGAGAAGGTAAAGAAAATCCTTTATAAGATAGATTCTAGCTTGGATTTAAAAGCAGCGATTCATGTTGAAAAACAGCAAGCTAAAACACCTGGATCGCCTGTTATCAAGTTATTTGAAGAAAAAAGAGCATTGAGTACGTTGATGTTTTGGATTTCTTGTTTTAGCGCCTTTGTCCTTATTTATTCTATGAATACCTGGTTACCACGGCTGATGATGCAGTCAGGCTATGACCTTAGCTCAAGTCTCACCTTTACAGCAGTAATGCAATTAGGTGCGATTGCAGGTACTTTAATTTTTGGCCGTCTAGTTGATAAATGGGGTTTTAAAAAAGTTCTTGTTCCGTTATTTTTCTGTGGAGCGATTGCCCTATCGTTAATCGGCTTTACTAAAAGCACAATGCTAGCGTTTATCTACATTTCAGTCATTGGGGCTTCCTCTGTAGGAGTGCAAAATATGTCAAATGCTTTTGTTTCTCAATATTACCCGTTTTCCATGCGGTCAACCTCTTTGGGCAGTACGATGGCTTTTGGCAGAATGGGAGGAATTGTAGCACCTATATTTGTTGGAGTCTTACTTTCTATGAACTTAATGCCTCAGTTTAACTTTGCAGCGATTGCATCGGCTGCTGTTCTTGGTGGTTTTGCGATGTTGTTTGTTCAAGAAAAGCATGGAGATTATCATAAAGATAGAAAAGCTTCTCATGATAAGAATTTGAAAATAGCAAAATAATGATTAAAAATCCCGGAGATTGTTCTTCGGGATTTAACTAATTAGAAATTAAATAGGTCTAAAAATAGTAAATTACCAATTGTTATACTTTTCAAAAAATATTTTTCTATTAAAATAAGAAGGGAAGAAGAAAATATGGATGAGGGGAAATGGGTTATGCCGTATATAGACAAGGATAAACTAATGAAGAAATTAGAAAACCATTTACGCTCTACAGCCAGACAACTGATTAAATTTGATACGGAAGATGAAGTTCTCCAATATTTAACAGCTGTATTTCACTCTGAGCTGTATTGTGATTTTGTCGGTGTGATCCTAAATGAAACAGGGAATTTTGTACCCAAAGCATGGAGCGGAAACCTGCCTGCGGTGACAAATTCTTTTCCAATCGAAATACATAAATGTTCCCCGAAGCTTCTGCGTCAGAGTTTAACAAACGATCGTGCCGACTCACCTGAAAGCTGCCAACTTTCAAAAGTACTTAAAGATGCCAATGTTAAAACTTGGTTTACTGTGCCCCTTTATGATAACGACTACAATTTAGGGTTCTGTATTGTCGGTTTTTTAAATTATGTGCCATTATTAGATATGGAGATGCCTTTTGAAGAATTCGGAAAAGATATTGCGGTAGCCATGGCTATGGCAAGAGAAAAGAAATCCCAATTGAAAAAAATTGAGGGGATTGAATGGATCAGTAAGAATCTATCCCTCAATGCACCGATTGAGAAACATATTGCAGAGCTGACAATGCGAGCAGGTAAGGGAACGAATGCCGACTTTGCTTGTATATATTTATATAATGAAAAGGAAAATAGTTTTGTATTTCAGCCGCCAGCTTATGGAGAAAGTGAGTTTCCGCATAGGATCATGATCGAAGACAACTATATGCTTAATAAGTATTTTCCGTTTTTAGAGACTCCTGGCGGAACACAAATGACGATCCCCTTAATCATTGATTTAAAAACGATTGGTGTTTTGCATATTGAGAATAATAAGGATGTTATTTTTACCGAAAATGATTTAAAAATGTTAGAGTTATTATCGAATCATGTTGCTGCCATTTTGGAAAATGCCCGTTTATTTAACAATGAAAAGGAGAGTAAGAACCGTCTCCAATTTTTGTTGGATTTCCAACAAGCGCTTGTGAAAGAAACAGTAGAAGTCGATAACTTTGATGGGATTACATCTATGCTTGCAAACTTATTCCAAAATCCAGTTATCTTATTTGACCGATTTATGCAGCCCATTTCGTTTAGTATGTTTGATAATCAGACTCGGGTGCTGCTTCCAGAACAGATCGCTGACATTGCTAAAAATAGGAGAAATAAAAATAGAGGTCTCGATTATTTTTCAGTTGAGGATCCGGAAGATTCCTCAAGTAGTTTCTCCTTTTTGATGATAAATGGTGGAGGAAGTTTACTAGGGTTTCTTGCCGTATGCAGACCAAATGGAGAAATGGACGAGATTGATCGTTTAACCATGGAATTATCGCGAAATATTTGTTCCATCCAATTTATCAAACAAAAATTGGTTCTCGATGCCAAAGAGCAGGCAAAAGATAGTTTTATCAATAAATTGCTAACGGAGAACATTGAAGATCAAGAGGGCATTCTTCAATACGCTAACCTTTTCCAGTGGGATCTTTTTCAAAGTCATCAAATTGCCGTTCTGTCAATCACGCTTGATGACAGAGAGATGAAAGACAGCAATCTTTTTGACCAGCAGTCGAAAAAAAACCAAGTATGGGAATATATTAAATCTCATTTACAAGAGATAGAAGATTCTATTATCACTGCCTATCATGATGAGAAATATGTATTAATTGTACCGTTAAAAAATGAAAGCGCTCTTCCTAAAAAATACTGGCAATCGCTTTATTCTAAAATAAACAAGTGGACCTTAGAAACCGCTATAAAATGCAAGGTTTTAATGGGTGTGGGCGGAAAAACAAATAACTTGCAAGATTATTTTGTGAGTTATCAACAAGCCATCCAGGCATTAAACATTGTTACCAGTCGTTTACGGCAAAGCGGTTTTACATTATTTGATGAATTAGGTTCTTATGCGATTCTTCATCATTTAAATTATTCTGTGGCCATTGATTTATTTGTAAAAAAACAACTCGGACCCCTGCTATCCTATTCAGAAAGTAAAAATACAGATCTTTCTAATACACTTCATACGTTTCTCCAAAACAATGGAAATGTCAAAAATACAGCTGAAGAACTTTATATCCATCGAAGTTCATTACTTTATCGTCTTGAAAAAATTGAATCACTCTTAGATATTCAGCTAAGCGATGCGGAAGTAAGATTTAATTTAATGATGGCTTTAAAACTTTATGATATGTATGGTAACGAAATGGTGAAAAACATATTATTAAATGTAAAGTAATAAATATTTCCTCATTTTTGGTCAATAATCCATTTAGCAGATTATTGACCTTTTTATCGACCTGTTGCTGTAGCGTCTCATGCCTTTTATTCTATTAAACCGTAAAATAGATGAAAAATAGTCTGTTTTTTCCTACATTGTGTAGGTACAATTCAACCGTACAAATTCGCTATAATAAATTTACAGAAATCACAAAAAATTTAAAATTTAAGGAGATGCAGATATGGCCATTCAAACAATTGGTGTTGTAGGAGCAGGATCGATGGGGACAGGTATTGCAAACCTTGCCGCTATAAATGGATTTAATGTAGTTTTAAGAGATATTGAGGAACACTTTTTAGAAAGCGCTTTAAACCGAATGAGTAAATTTATGGATAAGAGTGTCGCAAGAGGAAAAATGACAGAGGAACAAAAGCAAGAGGCATTAGGTCGTATACAAACTACGACTAGCTTAGAAGATTTTAAAGATGTGGATCTTGTTATTGAAGCAGTCCTTGAGGATCTTAATCTTAAAAAAGAAGTATTTTCAAATCTGGACAAAATTGTTCGAGAAGGAGTCATTTTAACAACAAATACCTCTTCCATGTCCATTACGGAAATTGCGGCAGCAACAAACCGCCCTGAGCTGGTTGCCGGCATGCACTTCTTTAATCCAGCACAAATCATGAAACTGGTTGAAGTGGTACGAGGATTTAAAACAAGTGATGAAACCGTGCAAGAATTGAAAGCGTTATCTAAGAGACTATCAAAAGAGCCGGTTGAAGTAAAAAAGGATTCTCCTGGATTTATTGTCAACCGAATTATGCTTCCTCAGTTTATTGAAGCGATTAGGCTGGTCCAAGAAGGCGTTGCATCCTACGAGGACATCGATAAGGCCGTAAAACTTGGATTAAATTATCCAATGGGTCCATTTGAACTTCAGGATTTTGCCGGTGTCGATATTGGCTACCATGTTATGAACTATTTTAAAGAGGAATATAGCGAAAACTATTATGCACCGCCGCTTTTATTAAAACAAATTGTTAAAGCAGGCAGATTAGGGAAGAAAACGGGTGCAGGATTCTACGATTACGAATAATCATTTGGAGGGGAAAATTATGAGTTATGAATTTTTATTATGTGAAATCGAAAATAAAGTAGCGGTTGTAACGATCAACAGACCACCTGTAAACCCATTGAACACACAGGTGTTTAACGAATTGTCCGATTTATTCGACTATCTGGAAACAAATGAAGAAGTACGGGCGATTGTTTTAACTGGAAGAGGGGAGAAGGCTTTTGTAGCTGGTGCGGACATCACTGAAATGGCTAACTTGGACCTTGTCGGTGTAAATAAAATGAACAAAACATCCAGAGCTGTTTTCTCCAAAATTGAAAATCTAGCAAAACCTGTTATTGCAGCACTAAATGGGCTTGCTCTTGGCGGTGGTCTTGAACTCGCACTAGCATGTGATTTACGTATTAGTTCAAGTAAAGCGAAATTTGCCTTCCCTGAAGTGGGTCTTGGAATTATCCCTGGCGGCGGCGGTACCCAGCGCCTGCAAAAAATCGTTGGTCAGGGAGTAGCAAAGGAATTGCTTTATTTTGGGGAAATGTTTGATGCTTATCGTGCCTTAGAACTACAAATTGTAAACAAAGTGGTACCTGGGGAAGAACTTCTTGAGACAGCTAAGGAATGGGCCAACAAATTAGCCCAAAAACCGCCAGTTGCCCTGCAAATGTTGAAATTGGCTGTTAATACGGGAGGAAACACTGATATCGAATCGGGATTAATTATTGAAAGTACCTGCTTTGCAAATGCCTTCTCAACAGAGGATCGTAAAGAAGGATTGAAGGCATTTGTAGAAAAAAGAAAACCGGTGTTTGCAGGACGATAACTTTTTTCTGACCATATTATATTGCTAACACTTAAACCAACATGAAGTATCCGGGATCATGTGACGGATACTTCCTTTTCGAATTTATTTTAAATAAGAAAGTATCATAGTGAAACTATTGGAGTGATGATACGAAATGGTGAATGATCGTAATCATTTTACGGTTTATGGAATCCTTGAACATGCTGCAAAAGTTTTTGGTGAAAAAGAAGCTGTATTTGATTTAAATAATCGAATAACATTCTCACAAATTAAAGCTAATGTGGACAAAATGGCAGCCGCATTCGTCAGGCGTGGAATTAAAAAAACGGATCGAATCGCCGTCTCCGTACCGAATTGGTATGAAACGATTGTAATATTTTTCGCTGCTGCAAAAATTGGAGCTGTACTTGTACCATTCAACCCCAAATATAAGGCCCATGAAGTCAGCCATATTTTAAGGAATTCAGAACCTAAAGCGTTAATCGCCACAGAAGAATTTGAAAAAAATTTCGGATTTAACGATGCACTTTACTTTGTACCTGAAATCATTACGGTAAGGTCTATCATCAATAATTTCCCATCTTATGAAGATTTACTAAATGATGATACGTTAGAAATTAGCCAAGAAGAAGTAATTGATGTAAATAACGATTTATTTTGTATTCTTTATACTTCGGGTACGACCGGTGTTCCAAAGGGCGTTATGATTACCCATCGCAGTGTTGTGCAATCCGCTAATGTAATGGGGATTGAACTGCGCTGTACAGATAATGATGTTTTAATTCTTCCCTCACCTTTATTCCACATCTTTGGTATGGCTGTAAATTTGTTTAATGCCGCTTTTACAGGTACGCGGATCGTTTTAGTAGAAAAATTTCATCCTTCAGACATTCTCAGTTTAATTGAACAGGAAAAAGTGACCATTCTTCATGGAGTACCCACCATGTTTATAAAATTATTAGAAACGCAGGATTTTGACTCCTACGATTTATCCTCATTAAGAACAGGTGTTGTCGGAGCCTCACCTATTCCAGCGACGAAAGTTAAAGAAATAAGGGATCGAATGGGCATCAATCTTTGTCAGTCATTTGGAATTACGGAGACTGTTTCGGTTACTTTGACACCTTATGATGACGAGGAAAAGAATATGATTGAAACACTTGGAAAACCACTTCCAGGTGTAAAGTTAAAAATAGTCGATGATAATAGGATGCCATTACCTCCTGGAGAAAAAGGGGAAATCGCGATTCACAGCTTTGGCACAATGAAGGGTTATTATAAATTGCCTGAACAGACAGCTGCTGTTTTGGATCACGAAGGCTGGTATTACACCGGTGATCTAGGTATTCTCGATGATCAGGGCAATCTGAAATTTATTGGCAGGAAAAAGGAAATTATCATTCGAGGCGGCTTTAATATTTACCCTCAAGAAATTGAAGCCGTTTTGTCTAAGCACCCTAAAGTAGTAGAAGCTGCGGTCATCGGTATTCCACACGAAACACTTGGTGAAGTCGTCTGTGCAGTGATTCAGCTCAAGGACGGGAAAGAAAGCACAGAGGAAGAAATGAAAAATTACTTAAAGGAAAAAATGGCAAATTTCAAGGTTCCGCAAACGGTCGTATTTACAGATAAGTTCCCTGTAACCGCGAGTGGAAAAATTCAAAAACTTAGACTAAAGGAAGAGATTAATGCTAAAACAAGTCCAACGATTAAAAGTTGAAGGGAGCAAAATAAGGTGAAATCTGAACATCATTTCCAAGTACGCTGGGGAGATACGGATGCTGCAGGAATTGTTTTTTACCCGAATTTTTATAAATGGATGGATGACGCCACACATGCGTATTTAGCCGCGATTGGCTATCCATCCTCCAAGCTGTTTGCTGAAGAACAGATTGGAGTACCATTATTGGAGGCAAATTGTGCTTTTAAACGACCGCTCTTGTTTGAAGACCAGGTGATCGTAAAGAGTTATGTGGAAGAACTACATAACAAGGTTTTTAAAATCAAGCATGTATTTGTAAAAGGGGATCAAAATGCAGCAGAAGGGTATGAAGTTCGTGCATGGACATCCTTTAAAGATAAACCAAAAGCACAGCCT
Source organism: Neobacillus drentensis (assembly GCF_021560175.1). Lineage (GTDB taxonomy): Bacteria > Bacillota > Bacilli > Bacillales > Cytobacillaceae > Neobacillus > Neobacillus drentensis_A. The sequence goes on from NZ_CP091110.1 coordinate 2,183,185, forward strand.
ATTCCAGATCGTATCCGAGAAAAAATGATGCCAAAAGCGGAAACCGTGGAGGGATAACATCGTGTTAACCGAAAAAAAGGATCAAAAACACTTTTTATATGATGAAATTTTTCCGGAGGATGTGTTTACCCCTGAGGATTTTGAAGATGAACAGATCATGCTCGCGGATATGGCAACTAAATTTGTCATAAATGAAGTCTATCCAAAACTAGAGAAAATCGAGAATCAGGAATTTTCGGAAACGGTTAATCTGATTAAAAAAGCCGGGGAGCTTGGTCTGATTGGAGCCGATATCCCCGAAGAAGATGGCGGGTTGGAATTAGGGAAGGTATGTGCCACGATTATTTCTGAAAAAATGGCATCTGGCCGCTCGTTCTCGATCACCTTTGGCGGCCAAACAGGTATTGGGGCGCTGCCAATTGCATATTTTGGAACAAAAAGACAGAAGGAAAAGTATCTTCCGGACATTTTGACTGGCGAAAAAATAGCAGCCTATGCTTTAACAGAGCCATCTTCCGGTACAGATGCTATGAGTGTTAGAACCAATGCTGTATTGTCAGATTGTGAAAAGTATTATGTGATAAATGGCGAAAAACAATGGATCACAAACTCTGCATTCGCCGATATTTTTATCGTCTATGCAAAGGTAGATGGACAAAAGTTTACCGCTTTTATTGTAGAAAAAGGTTACCAGGGTGTTTCTACAAGCCCAGAGGAAAAGAAAATGGGGCTAAAAGGTTCCTCGACTCGATCACTTATTTTAGAAAATGTGAGAGTACCTGTTGAAAATGTGATCGGTGAAGTTGGAAGAGGGCATATTATTGCATTCAATGTATTAAATATAGGCCGTCATAAAATTTCGGCAACCTCGCTTGGGACAGCTAAACGAGCGATCGAAATTGCTGTCAACTATGCAAATGAACGCAGGCAATTTGGTCAGTCTCTATCTAGTTTCAATTTAATCAAAAGTAAAATTGCCGATATGGTTATAAAAACGTTTGTGAATGAAAGTGCTGTCTACCGAACAGCAGGATTGATGCAGGATGGGTTCGAGGGAATGAAGCAGACTGGCAATGATTATGGAGAAACCATTGCCCGATATGCAATGGAATGCTCGATCAATAAAGTGATGTCCACAGAATTTCTTGATTTTGTTGTCGATGAGGCCTTACAAATCCATGGCGGTTATGGTTATATGGCAGAATATGAAATTGAAACCCTTTACCGGGATTCCCGAATCAATCGAATCTTTGAAGGAACCAATGAGATTAATCGAATACTTATCGCTACTACTGCGGCAAAAAATCATCATGTGCGAACGGAGGACAATGATATTAAAAACGGTGTGTTCCAGCGTGAGAAGCAAGTGCTTCACCTGTTGAAAAAACTGTTTGATGCCGCAATTGAGTCTGTAAATAAAAAATCAATGGGCAATTTGAATATCGAGCAAGAAATTGCGGCTTTCCTTGCAGATTTAGTTATGACGATTTTTGGCATGGAAAGCGCCATCCTTAGAACAGAAAAAGCAATCCAGAAATCCGGGGAGGAAGCGAATAGACAAAAGATTGACTGTACTAAGGTATATTCGCTTGAAACCTCTCAACAATTTGCTCTTAGAGTGTTAAATATGATTAATCATTTCGGCGATGGCGAGATTTTTTCACGAATTGCCAGTCTCCTCATTATGAGCAGTTCGGAAAATATTATAGTCGTTAAACGCAGAATTGCAGATGCTGTCATTATGAAAGAATGCTATTTTTGCTAAATGAATGAAAGAAGAAAGATGAGAGGGCTGATTCAGATTTTTTTCCCTGGATCAGTTTTTATTTTTAGACAATTTACTATATTACTATGGGAGTGAACCATTATGACAAAAAATGATGTACAAACGCAGGAACATTTAGATTTGTATTATGAGGGGATGAAGAAAAACCACTTGGGTCCACTCTGGTATGATCTTGGCCATATGGTTACAAAAGAACCTGTGCATGATGTTGAGCCCTATTTATGGAAATGGAAAACAATTCGTGAGTATGTACTGAAAGCTGGGGAGTTGCTAAAACCTGGTAAAGATGCAGAAAGGCGGGTTGTGTATCTTCAGAATCCAAGTCTATTAAAACATGGACTTGTCGGGTACGGAACGCATACTCTCTATGCTGGGATTCAGTTGCTGCTTCCAGGAGAAAATGCTCCTTCCCATCACCATTCACAGTCTGCCATTCGGTTCATTATTGAAGGGAGCGGAGCCTATACCGCCGTAAATGGGGAGAAAACCTATATGGAAAGAGGCGATATGGTTTTGACCCCTGCATGGACATGGCATGAACACAAGCATGAAGGAACCGAACCGGTATTTTGGCTTGATGGTCTGGATGTGGGGCTTGTTCGCACATTAGCTGCCTCCTTTTTTGAACCATATGAAGAGGAAAACTATCCAATGGAAGCTCCTGAAAATTATTCAAACATGCAATTTTCAATGGGAGCTTTTAAAAAGCTGAACGAATCCAAACAGCCTGGCTATCCATCTCCCATTTATGGATACAAGTTTGATAGAGTAAAATATTTGCTAGATCAAATGAAGGAAACGGATCATGATCCATTTGATGGTTATGCGATTGAATATATTAACCCAATAACAGGGGGCTCTGCTGATTCCCGTATTGGTACCATGATGCAAAAATTAAAATCAGGACAGCAAACAAAAGCACACCGGCATGTGCATAGTGCTATTTACCATGTGCTTGAGGGGAATGGTTATACCGTTATTGATGGGCAAAAGTTTGAGTGGGAGAAGGGTGACTTCTTTATTTTACCGCCGTGGAGTCAGCATGAACACGTAAATACTGGATCTAGCGATGTCTATCTTTTCTCTTTTAATGATAAACCTGTTATGGAGAAATTGGAGCTTGAATATGGTGAGGCTTATCAAGACAATGGCGGTCATCAAGTAATTGAAAAGGTCTTTGTTCCAGATACTTCAGTTGAATAAGTAGGGGGATACAAAATGAAAATTGCTATTTTTAATGAAAATCTGCTTGGACTAGTAATGGGTGAAAGAGTAGCAGATATTTCTAGCGTGGTAGGGTGGGATACGGTTAATCCAAATGAATCATTTTTGAAGTTGGTAGAAAACTATCAGGATTTAAAAAGTAAAATTTACGCTGAGATTGAGTTTTGTCCTACGTATCATTTGTCAGAGGTGAAACTTAAGTCCCCTGTTCCTGAAACTAGAAAAATATGGGCAGCACCTGTTAATTATCGCAATCATCAACTAGAAATGAATAAAATGTTTAACAATGCACCTCGGACGATTGAAGAGATTAAACTGTTTTTAAAATCCCCAGAGTCGCTATCAGGGCCAGCAGATCCGATTTTACTGCCAATCAAGGGGCGGAGAACGGACCATGAGGCTGAACTAGGTTATGTTGTTGGAAAGAAGGCAAAAAATGTTCCGGCATCTGAAGCCAAGGATTACATTTTCGGTTATTTCGCTTTGTTGGATATTTCTATTAGAGGTAACGAAGAAAGAACATGGCGAAAATCGTTTGATACGTTTACACCGATTGGTCCATGGATTGTGACGGCAGATGAGATTGAGGATCCTAATGATTTAGCAATGAAGCTATGGGTAAATGATGAAATACGTCAGGATGGCAGTACCAAGCACTTGATCTATGATTGTTACCAATGTTTTGAAGCAGCCAATCAAAATATGACACTTCATCCTGGTGATATTATTGCCACGGGTACCCCTGAAGGAGTGGGGCCAATCAAGGCTGGCGATTGCGTTCGAATTGAGATTGAAAAAGTTGGGGCGTTTACCGTCAATGTCCAATATGCGGAGAAAGTTGTAACGGAATATTGCGTCAGGTAAATAAGTTAGCTGAATGATCCCTTATGAAGGAGTATATCCTTCGTGAGTGATTTTTTGTTAAATAATGTCAATGCTAATCCGTGATTTACAAGAAACTCCGTCGCCGATAAGGTTGATTGTCTACCGAAAAGTTAGAATTACTAGAATCGCGGTCGTTAATAGACAACGACATATTATTCTAGCAATCCCATTTCTTATAATTAACTTAACAAATAATAAAACATTTCAAAAGGGGAGCGAAACAGCATGGTAAAAAATAAATGTGATGTGATTGTAGTAGGAGCTGGTCCTGTTGGTCTCACAGCAGCTCTTGCATTAAAACAAAAGGGAATTTCATCTGTTGTGATTGAGGCGGACCCGTTTGGGCGTCCACGCCCTGGAAGCAGAGCCATCTATATCCACAATGCCACACTTAACCATCTGGAAGAAACATACCCAGGATTAGGCTTTACATTAGCCCGTAATGGGATCATCTGGCCAATCAATCGAACTCTATATAAAGGTAAAGAAGTATACGTTCGCAATTATGGTATCACCAATAACCAAGATCCAACTAAATTGCCGCATTTTACTTCTCTTCATCAGGATGAAATTGAAAAACACCTATATGAAGCGTGCGTTGAAGCCGGGGTAGAGGTAATTTGGGATTTGCCTGTAGCTAAACTTGATATTAGTGATAATGGGGTCGTCGTCACCAATGTATCGGGTGAAGTTTGGGAAGCACAGTATGTTATCGGGTGCGATGGTGCCCGCTCTGTTGTAAGACAACAAGCAGGATTGACCTTTGAAGGGCCTAGGACGGAGGATACATTCTTAGTACTGGATGTAAAAGAAGACGAAGAGAACCCTCTGCCGCTAGAACGTACCTTCCATTATCAGCATCCTGCAACAGATGGAAGAAATGTGATGTTTGTTCCATTTAAAGGAGGTTGGCGTGTTGACCTTCAATTGTTAGAAGGTGACAACCCAGACGATTTTACTAGCATCGAAGGTGTAAAACAGTGGCTCCCAAAGGTGATGGATCCTAAGTATGCGGAACGGGTTACATGGGTATCGACTTATCGATTCCACCAGGTAGTTGCCAATTCCTTTACCGATGAAAAGCACCGAGTTTTACTCGCTGGAGAAGCCGCTCATTTATTTGCTCCATTTGGTGCTCGGGGTCTTAATTCAGGTGTTCCAGATGCTCTCAAGGCAATAGCTGGAATTGAAAAAGCACTTGACTCCCATTCAGAGGAGGACCGAAGACAGGCAATTCATTTAGCTGCTAATGAACGATATATTGCTGCCAATTGGAATCGTGACTGTTCAACCACAGCGCTGCATCACCTGCAAGGGAACTCTCCGGAGATGAATATGAAACGTGAACTTGCTGCTTCACTTGTTTCGATTGTACCAAGATTAGGCCGGTGGTTAGAAGAGGGTCCCTATGGTCCTAAATTTGGTCCGCCGGAATTAACGACAAAATATTAATCTGCGTGAAAGGAGAGAATAGAATGGCAGTGGCACAGTTAATGAATGAAGGAAAATATGGTCTTACAGCTCGGTTGGTAAATGAGTTAATTGAAAAACTAACCTCGATTAACTGGTATTCAAAAGCAGGTCAATATAATCCGGATGTGGAAGGCAAACTAGCCAGGTTTATGAGTGGTCTTGGTGTTCATAATTATGAAATTAAATGGATTACAAAAGGACAGACCGCTGAAACAATTGAAAAACTTTCATTTGAAAATAGTGAACTTTGGGAAGTTATGAAAGAATTACCTGGTCAGCTTAGTAATAAGATAGATAGCCTAGGTCACCAACAACTTCTAATTGATGTTGTGGATAAGGTCCCAGAGGCTGTGTTTCATGGAGTATATAAACATGCTTACGAGGCTTTTAATCAAGAGAATACGATTAAATTTCTAGTTGGTCATGCGATGTATATATGTATACTTGCCTGCACAGCTGAACTTGCTGATGAAAAAGAAATGATTTCAATTTTAGTAAACATTTTAAATGAAGGACATCTTCCGTTAGGACCAAACGGTAATACCTTTTACCTTTTATAAAGATAATAATGAATCAGCCCTGCGAGTTTAAAAGGGCTGATTTTATTTCTCAACCGTAATAAACCCTCCAAACCGTTATATGTATTAAAGCATAAACAAATTCAACAATATTAACGAAGAATAGTGGTGTTTTTCCTATATAGTGCGGATAACAAAATGTAAGTTAAGTCATTACAATAAAAATAAGATCTTGAAAAAAGAGATTTTAATAGAAATAGAATAAGTTATTTTATATAAAAATGAAAGCGTTTTGAAAAGGAGATGGAGAAGATGAGCAATATCGTTTTAGTAGAAGGGGCTAGAACCGCATTTACAGAAATATCTGGGACATTCAAAGGTATATCTGCAACAGATCTAGGTGCAGAGGCAGCAAGAGGGGCGATTCGAAAAGCAAATATCAATCCGGAAGACATTGATCAGGTGGTCTTCGCAAATGTTCAGCAGTCTAGTAAAGATGCTCATCTTTTAGCGAGGCATGTTGGCTTAAAGGCAGGGCTGCCAATCCATGTACCAGGGTTAACTATAAATCGTCTATGTGGAAGTGGTGTAGAAGCGATTCTAACGGCAGCACGTTACATTTTGACAGGGGAAGCAAGGGCTGTACTTGCTGGAGGAACAGAGAGCATGAGTAATGTGCCCCATGTCATTCCAGGGATGAGATGGGGGAGTCCGCTAGGCGGACCAGTTATTGAGGACTGGGTATGGGATGGTTTATACGATACAGTAGGCGGCTGTACCATGGCTGATACAGCAGAAAATTTGGCGGAAAAATATGAGATTACGCGTAAAGAGGTCGATCAACACGCACTTTCTAGTCATGAACTGGCCTTAGCAGCGATTGAAAAAGGTTATTTACAAGAAGAAATTATACCAGTAACCGTACAAGGCAGAAAAGAAGAAATCATTGTGGACCGTGATGAACATGTCCGAAAAACAAGTCTGGAAAAACTAGCGAAATTAAAGCCTCGGTTTATCGAAAATGGTGTGGTTACTCCTGGCAATGCAAGCGGGATGGTAGATGGAGCTGCGGCTGTGATTGTTACTTCAAGTGACTATGCAGAAGAAAAAGGATTAAAACCACTCGCAAGACTTGTGTCATGGAGTGTGGTTGGAGTTGACCCTAAATATATGGGGATCGGTCCTGTTCCTGCGATTCAAACTGCGTTGAAAAAAGCAGATCTGAAGGTTGAAGACTTAGATTTAATCGAAATCAACGAAGCTTTCTCAGCACAATATTTAGCATGTCAAAAAGTATTAGGTTTCGATCCGGCAATTGGAAATGTCAATGGGGGAGCGATTGCGCTTGGACATCCACTGGCGGCAAGCGGTACTAGAATTACATTATCGTTAATCTATGAATTACAACGAAGAAACGCACGATTCGGTGTATCTGCTGTTTGTATTGGCGGCGGGCAAGGAATTGCCTCGATTTGGGAACGTATCTAAAACATTTAAAACAACGAACCAATCTGTTTAAAATGATTGGTTCTTTTTCCAACCATTGCTCTTGCATAAAACGTTCTAATTGCCGTGAATAAACACCATTTGATTCAAACACAAAGTAAGGCTGGTCCCCATATCCTTCGATTAATTCCCCAATCCCAACTCAAAGCTTCTCAAACTCAGGTTTGCTGTGCTTAATTTCACCTTCAAAAATACACTTTTTTAAAGCATTGTATACAGGGTAGGCCTGCGCCTCCTTAGTCAATAGTAAAAGAATTGGGGATCTTACTAGAGAGAATTCTATAACATTTCGTAAACGAAACAAAGATTAAATAAATTAACTTAGTTAGGACGCTGCTTCTCTTTGGACCGGGCACTCTGGCTGAATTCGCTTGGAGTCAGACCTACATACTTGCGGAACTGCCGGGTAAAATGGTTGTAATTCTGAAAGCCTACGTCATGGGCTGCTTCCGTTGCATTCCGATTCGTATGTGCAAGAAGTAAGGCGGCCTGCTTAATTCGCATTCGATTAAGTGCCTCCACAATTGATTCGCCGGTATATTCTTTAAATAAATGCGACAGTCTCGATGCGGAGAGCCCCACACTGCGTGCCAGTTCCTCGACTCGAACCGTCTCCTGCATCCGCTGGGCGAGCAAATACAGCGTTTCTTCAATTCGAGGGTCAACCCCGCTGGTTTGCTGCTTTGCGAGCAGCATTAGAATCTCCCGCAGTGCACTCAAGCAGAGCTCGTGCCAATAAGCGGCACGTTCCCGGGAGTCAGACAGAATACGGAGAAAAGCGTGGTAGATACGCTCCCGAACCGCTTGCTGCTCAATTTGCCGGATGGTCAGCGCATCAATTGGCAGAAGACTCGCATCCATGAACCCGCCAGTAAAATGCGCCCAAACAAAATGCCACCTTTTTCCTTTAGGTGTACCGTAACGATGGGGTGTTCCCGGCTTTAACAGTGCTATGTCACCGACCCTTACCCGTAGTTCGCGGCCGTCTGCCTCGAAATAACCTTCACCATCTAGTGTGTACGTGATTAGCCAGTCACTCATGCCGTCCGGACGAACGGTAGAATAGGTTTCGTGCTCATGAAAATGCCCGGCAATCACCATACCGTTGGCCAATCCGTCATAATTAGAAGGGCGGTCAAGCTCCATGGTTATCCCCCTTTTCTTAGAAGTACTTTATTAAGATTAGTTTAGTTTAACTGTCGGCGGCAAACAAGTGGAATTGTTGAGATATAGCAGAATCGTATGCATTGTTAGCAAGATCCATCCTTCTTCTACTCCTTATTCCAACTATATAATAAAGACAGTGATATATGTCACTTATAGTAGAAATAGGGGAGGGTAAAGAAGTGGTATATAAGAACCGAGTACTAACGGATGAGCAAAAGGGTAAGTTTGAAACGGAAGGTTATTTAATCGTAAAAGGATTGTTTACGGAGGAGCAACTGGCGGAGATTGACCAAACCTTTGAGGACATTAGCCGTCAGGCAATCCCGGGTCATTTTGAACCAGATTTGCAGCAGGAAACGATTGACCCGCTAAAACGGTATCCGAGGGTCATGCATCCGCACCAGTTTAATGAAACGGCTAAACGCTATATGCTGCATCCACAGGTAATGGATGTACTTGCTGATTTGTATGAGGAAGAACCGTTGGCTGCCCAAAGTATGTTTTATTATAAACCTCCCGGCGCACGGGGGCAGGCTCTTCATCAGGATAACTTTTATTTAAAAGTCGAGCCGGGTAACTGCATTGCCGCTTGGACGGCGATCGATGCCGCGGATGAGCAGAACGGCGGGCTGTTAGTTGTGCCAAAGACGAGTGCCTATGATATTGTTTGTCCTGAATTGTCCGATGCCAAGGAATCGTTCACTACCCACTACGTGAAGCCGCCGAAGGACCAGAAGGCCATTCCGGCTGTGATGGACAGGGGCGATGTGCTCTTTTTCAATGGGAACCTGATTCACGGTTCATACCGCAATAAGACAAAAGATCGTTTCCGCCGCTCGTTCATTTGCCACTATGCCAACAGCTCGGCCACGCGTATTGCCACGTATTATCGTCCGCTGTTCAAAGTTGACGGCACCGAGGTGGAACTGGAGACCAATCCGAATGGAGGTCCGTGTGGAGTTGAATATGAATCACCATATATCCACTAAACGTGAACCTAGGCTCGAGGTGCAAATGTCCTGGTGGGGGATGAACGGACTGGGTGTTCAAAATGGCGCTGGTGACGAATGGAGTATGGAGGAGAAGGTGGGTCGCATCGCCGAAGCAGGCTACGACGGCATTAACGGCTTCCTGCCTGAGGGCAGGGAGGGCGAACGCTTGTTTAGGCTGCTGGATCATTACAACCTTTCATACAGCGTAAACGCGTATCCGAAAACAGCGGAGGAGCTGGACGTTTTTCTTCGCAAGGCAAAATCGTTCGGAAGGGTTGATTTCGTCAATGTACAGGTAATAAGGCCGTTTCTCGTCGGAGAACAAGCGATGCAACTGCTTGCCGACATGGCAGAGGTGTCGCATTCTGTGGGTATCCCGGCTTATATAGAGACACACCGCGGAACAGTCACGCAGGATCTACTGCGCACGGCAGAGTATGCTCAAGCTTTACCTGAACTTGAGCTGACAATCGACTTCTCACATTATGTCGTGGCAGGGGAAATGACTACGGTGACGGACGAGGCAGAAAAGCTGCTTCAGACCCTGCTTTCACGTACGAAGAGCATACATGCCCGTGTATCGAACGGGGAACAGGTGCAGATTGATATTCCCATGTTAGAAATTGTGGGGGAGGAGGGTGTCAAGGACTTTGAGTTCGAACACCCGATGTTGAAGCACTTTAAACGTTGGTGGCTTGAAGGGATGCGCAGCTGGCGTCAAACAGCACTGGAAAACGAAGTGCTGCCGTTTGTCTGCGAGCTGGGGCCGCCACCTTATGCAATAACGGTTCGCGGTCCGGACGACACGGCGTGTGAGGTGAGCGACCGCTGGACGCAAGCACTGCTCTTTGCAAGGATCGCCCGGTCGTTATGGGAACAGGTTTAAATGATAAATAGCAGGTGAGTTTACTACTTGTTTACCAATTGGAAAAGCTCTTGAAAGAATCAAGGGCTTTTTTGGATTGGAAGCTAACTCTTAGCCATGCGGGAACTCTATGAGTAGTTAGATAAGCGGAGATTTTTCGGTTATATGTAAAATGGTGCTCGTTTAGGGGGTGATAAGGGGAGTTTTTCCGTTTATGCAAAACAAAATCTCCCCTTATCACGTATTTTGAGTCAATAGGCGGAATTCCTGCGTCTATTTAAGCGATTTTCAATGCTATTTACTAATTTAGAGAAATTTTTCCGTCTATTTAAAACAATTTTAAATCATTTGTTGAATAAACAACGAATTGCGCTAATTTACCTTTTAAATTTTTCTCAGCATTTATTAATTTAAGAAATTTAAAATTTCGCCTGAATCTCTTTAAAAAACAGATCAGCAGCAGCGGAAAAAACCTGATGCTTTTTCCAAACAATATTTAAGCCAGATTCAAGCCGCGGTTCTAACGGTTTAAAACAAAGGTTACTATCACTAGACGTATTGACTATTTTATCAAGGGTGACTGCATAACCAATTCCCTCTTCAACCATAATCGCAGCATTGTAGGCAAGATTGTATGTAGTTACGACGTTTAATTTATCAAAATCTTCACCAAACCAATCGGCAAATTCATTTTTAGAAAATGTCTGTTTTATAGCCTGTCGGGAACAGATTAGCGGAACATTTAATAAATCCACAGCTTGAATGGTATTTTTGGAAGCTAGAGGACTGTCTTTCCTCATCACAACACCCCAGACATCTTTAGCAGGGATATTGATATAATTGTATTTTGATAAATCAGCTGGTTGAATTAAAATCCCAAAGTCAAGCAACCCTCTATCAAGCCTCTCCGTCACATCGTCTTCATTTCCACTGTAAAGGTGATACCGTATATTTGGATAATGTAACTGTAACTCTTTCACTACCCGTGCAATCTGTTTCATGGCTTCTGTTTCCCCGCCGCCTATGTAAACATCCCCACTTATTATTTCTTCCATGGAACTAAATTCTGCCTCTAATTTATCGACCATATCAACGATTTCTTCTGCTCTCTTTCGAAGCAGCATACCTTCATCTGTGAGAATGATACTGTGACTACTGCGAATAAATAGTTTTTTCCCTAACTCTTGTTCAAGGTCTTTTAATTGTCTTGATAAGGTTGGCTGTGTAATATGCAAAAAATCAGCAGCCCCCGTAATGCTTCCTTCTCTTGCAACTGTAAGAAAATATCGTAAAACTCTAATTTCCAACCAACACTCCTCCTTAATGTGTTTTAGTATATCCACTTTAGAAATACCTATCAAGCATATCTTGATATATGATATAAGTATTTGGCATATAAAAAAGGCACGGTTACAATAAATAACAAAGGATGAAAAAAGAGTAAGAAAGAATGTTATCTAATTTGTCTATTATTTAATATAGGAGTTGTTTTTTTGACTAAACGAAATAATTTGTTGATTTTCATATTAACCATAGGAGTCTTCGGTATTTTAAATACTGAAATGGGGTTTATTGGAATATTGCCTTCCATTTCTGAACACTTTCATGTCAGCATATCAAAAGCTGGATGGCTGGTGAGTTTATTTGCGCTTGTTGTTGCCGTATCCGGTCCAACGATGCCGTTAGTGTTTTCGGGGATAAATCGGAAGAAGGTTATGTTACTGGTACTAGGTGTTTTCGTTGTGGGGAACACCGTATCCATATTTACCTCTAACTTTACCATTCTATTAATTGCACGTATCATTCCAGCCTTTTTCCATCCAATTTATTGTTCTTTGGCATTTTCTGTGGCTGCTGCCTCGGTAAGTAAAGAAGAAGCTCCAAAAGCTGTTTCTAAAGTATTTATAGGGGTGTCTGCGGGTATGGTTGTCGGCGTACCGATCGCAAGTTTTATTGCAAGTGCAACTTCTTTACAAATGGCGATGGTATTTTTTGCTCTTGTTAATGCTTTTTGTTTCCTTGCTACATTAATTTTTATACCATCTATGCCAGTTGAGGAAAGACTTTCTTATGGTTCACAATTTTCCGTCTTAAAAAAATCGATTACATGGCTTTCGATCGTGACTGTTATTCTATTAAACTCAGCCGTATTTGGAGTTTTTAGTTATCTGGCTGATTATCTGAAAACTGTTACGAATATGCCTGCGAACACCATTAGTTTACTATTATTCGTATACGGCGGAGCCAATATTATTGGAAATATTCTGGCAGGAAAATTACTAACGAAAAATGCAAACAAGTTTGTTGCAGCTTTTCCTTTTGTATTAGGGATCGTTTACATCCTATTGTTCTTATTTGGACAGTTTACCTTCCCTATGGCGTTCATTACGTTAATTTGGGGGATATTAGGTGGAGTAGGGGGTAACATCAATCAATATTGGCTTTCGACTGCAGCTCCAGAAGCGCCTGATTTTGCCAACGGTTTATTTATCGCATCCTGTAATATAGGAACAACTATTGGTGCAGCTGCAGGCGGGTTATTTATAACAGAAATGGGCACCCAGTACGTTGTATTAGTCGGAATCCTATCATTAATACTAAGTTTGGTAACCATTTTACTAAGAAATTATCGGTATAGTCCTACAAAACAACTCTCCACTTAGGAGTATACCCTTTAAGTTTATAGAATTCATTCAATCAAAGAGCGTGGAATGGAGGATTAGAATGCACGATAAACAAGTTGCGCTTGTAACTGGCGGTAATCGGGGAATTGGAAATGAACTGGTCAAACAATTGGCTTTGAATGGTTTCAAGGTGATTTTGACAAGTCGGGATCTAGAAAAGGGTCAAATAGCGGCACAGAAACTTAGGGAGTTAGATTTGGATGTTTCGTTTGTGGAAATGGATGTGACCAATCAAGAAAGCATCCATCAAGCTGCGGTTACCATCAAAGAGGAGTATGGAAGATTAGACGTATTGATTAATAATGCTGGTGTGTATTTGGATGAGAATAAGAAGTTGTTGACTATGGACCCTTCCATTTTAGAGAAAACGATGGCAACTAATTTCTTTGGTGTTTACAACTGTCTCCAATCTTTTCTGCCGCTCATGGAAAAAAGAGGTTATGGCAGAATTATTAATATTTCTTCAGAATATGGGGCGATGAGTGAAATGGCTGAACGAGGTGTAGGTGCTTATAAGTTGTCTAAATTTGCCCTAAATGGATTGACCCAATTAGTCGCTGCAGAAATCAAAGGGGATATTAAAATAAACGCTGCCGATCCAGGCTGGGTAAGCTCAGATATGGGTGGACCTTCTGCTCCAAGAACCCCGAAACAAGCAGCTAAGTCGATCCTTTGGTTGGCGACACTTGGACCTGAAGGACCTAGCGGGGGATTCTTCAGAGATGGAAAACGAATCGATTGGTAACATGATATTATACAAGTAAGTAAAATACCCCTGGGCAGGCACAAACGCCCAGAGGTATTTTTTTATTTAAGTGCCGACTGCTGTTCGTACGATATATAAATGGAAATGAACTTAGTTTCATGCAAGTTAAACGAACAGCTTAATTAGGAAGTATTCCTGCTTGCCTTTGATTTTAAAAATTATATTAAAATACTTTGTAATGAAATTGTTATATAGCTGTGATGAGTCCGTTATATCTTTCTAGTATAGTAAGGCTATCAACTCACACAAGGAGGAAACAATCATGCTAAAGAAATTCATCGTAGCCTTTACTATATTAGCTTCTTGTGGCTCTTTGTTCGCCGCCAAGGGTGAAAAAGCGGAAGCAGCAACTTATAATTATCATACAGCCGCAATTTCAATTGCGAAATCTCATATTGGAGTTCCTTACCGATGGGGCGGGATATCGCCTAGCGGATTTGATTGTTCAGGTCTTGTGAAGTATTCATACGGAAAAGCGGGAAGAACACTAAATCGTACTGCTGCCCAAATGTACTATGGAAACGGATATCGACCATCCAACTTACAGATTGGTGACTTACTGTTTTATGGCCCGTCCAAAGTAAGTGCTCCTACCCATGTTGCCATTTATATCGGATACGGGAAAATGATCATGGCATCTTCTTCAAAAGGGGTTATTATCACCAACACTAGCAACCCATATTGGCATCCAAGATATATTGGAGCAAAGCGAGTTTAAAAGATCATCATGACGATGGTCTTTTTTTCTTTTTAAAAATATTGCTCTTAATAAAGAGTTCCCAATAATCAGTTATCATTTTGATATTTTTTACCGTAATGAACGAGGTTATGTTTTGAATCTTTTGGTAAAAATGGGCTGAATCCGTGTACAAAGGAATTTCACACATAGAATGTTTTTTTGCTGTCTGGTTAAATTATAACCATCTTAACAGTGGTGGTGAAAACATGACAAAACGGAATATTAAAACTAAATCAGGGAAGCAAAGTGCGAAAAGTATAACAAGTACCGAATTTGCTTCTGAAATGAAACCGCAAGATAAAAAAACAGAAAAAACAAGACCTTCCTCTTAAGCCTAACATACGTCTTAAGTTAGAAAGCGCTAGAGATCTATCCTCTAGCGCTTTCTAACTTAATAACCTAGTCTACTACTATGTAGTAAGTAAAGCCTGTCTGAAAAATATCATAAAAAACAAAGCAATTACGGTTCAATCCAATCGTAAATTTCGTTATAATGATAAATTAAAGGGGGTGTTAACAGATGGAGAATCAGTTACGATTGTCTGGGAATTCTTCCACTCATGCAAAGCCTATTATTAGAAAGGCGATACTTTGCATGGGGCGAAACCTTTAGTTTTATCGCTGAACAAGCTTTCTAATATTTTGGCTTTGCACCTTATTTTTTCTAAATCAAAATAAGGAGCGGGCAAAATGAAATATATTAACGCAACCAAAGTTTTACCTGAGAAGCTAATTGTGGAAATCCAAAAGTATATCCAAGGGGAAACCTTATACATTCCCAAGCAGGAAACAAAGTATCAAAAATGGGGAACCTCAAGTGGCGGGAGACGGCTGCTTGATCGTCGTAATGCCGCCATTAAAAATTCTTTTAGTAGTGGCAGCAGTATCCAGCAATTAGCTGAGGAATATTACCTTTCAACCGAAACCATCAAAAAGATCGTTTATTCACATAAAAAGTAAAAAGAACGGCACTGATGAAAGTCCTCATTAGTGCTTTTTTATGTATAAAACGATTCTAAGTCATTTTCTCCATTTCTAAAGCTGACTTTATTTTATAAAATGTGTTAAGAGACGTTGCAAAATGATTGGAGAAATATGTAATGACCGAGAAATTTATCAAAAATGAACAGTTAAATTTTATAAAAAAACAGATTAAATTGATTAAAGACACGACCAAAAAGAATGTACCTCAAAACGTTTTGATGGCTACAATTGACTTAGCCAATGCTAAAATACTGGACCTCTTTCCAAATGCTTCATATGATCAACAAGAAATGCTGGATCTATCCAGACTGAGAACAGATGACGAATATGAGGAATATATCCAGCGTATTTCGTCCTTGTTGCTGCCCTTTCCACAAATCACTGATCAGCAACTGAAAAAAATGTTTCCGAAGAATAAGAAATTAAAGCTGCCTGATTTATCAAAAATAGATCACAGTCAGTTAACCTATTTAAGCTGGAACGATTTAAGATCCAATAAAAAATTCATCGTATATGAGCTGGAGGGAACTATGGTTGGGATTGAATGTAAATTTACGCCTACTAGCAAATATAATTATTGTTCCGTCTGCCATTGTTTAGGCGAGGTTGCCTATTTTTCCACCGTAACAAAAGAAAAAAAGGCTAAAAACCCGGATTATTACAAGTCCATTGGCAATCTAATTTGTGCAGATAGCAGCGAATGCAATAAAAAGATAACCAATGTAGACTATTTAACCACTTTTTTAAAAAACTCACTAGAAATATGAATAAATTCATGCAGTTTTTGGTTTATCTTTCTAAAATACGGGTATGTAATAATTAGCTACATTCCCCCATATCCTTATGTTGCTGCTAACTTTGACTATCTTATGGATAGTCCTTTTTTTTGATTACTCAGTTTAAGCCATTCAAAATAAGATAATTTTAAACTGGGAAACCGACAGCTTCCTAGAGTTACCGCTTTTCTTAGTATTCATGTTATTGGTATAATACTATTAATAGCGTGTTTGTATAAGAAAGGAGGAAATTAAATGGGGGAGCCTATTACTATTCTTGAATATATTCAAAAAAATAGAGAACAGCTGGTCCATGAGTGGGTAGATAAACTAAACAATTTAGTAGAAAATCAGACACCAGACCAAAGCTATTTCAATATTTGTAATGGATACATAAATCTATTAAATTATGATTCAATTGATGAGGATATAGTTAAACTCAAAATAAGTGCGTTCACTCAAAAGTTAATTCAATTCGGGTGGACATTAAATTTTATGATGGATTGTATAAACGAATTTGGAAAGATTGTTTTCTTTCAAATGACCAAAGGTGACATAGACCAAAAGCAAATAGAGTTTGTGTGGGATTACGATAAGTGGATCAGTCCGATTAACAATCAATTATACAGTCAGTACGCAGCTTCCTGGCAAAAAACGATCTCTCTACAAAGAATCGCACTTGATGAATTAGCTGCACCACTTATTCCTGTTTTTGATGATATTTCCGTTATGCCGCTCGTTGGAACTATTGATACAGAGCGGGCAAAAAGTATTATGGAAAATTTGCTTGACGGTGTTGTCAAATATCGGTCCCAAGTTGTCTTAATTGATATAACAGGGGTCCCTGTAGTGGATACAATGGTAGCTCATTACATTATGCAAGCCATTGAAGCAGTTCGATTAGTTGGGGCAAAATGCTTACTTGTGGGGATAAGGCCCGAGATAGCCCAAACCATTGTGAATTTAGGAATTAATCTAAATCAGGTTATAACAAAAAGCAACTTGCAAAAGGGGATAATGGCTGCATTAGAAATGACAAATCGAAAGATTGTATCAACGGAGGAATAAAATGAATACAAGAATCCCAATTCTAAAGCTATATAATTGTTTGTTTGTTTCCATTCAGTGGGAGCTTGATGACAAAACAGCATTACAATTTCAAGAATTATTGCTTGAAAGAATACATGAAACTGGTGCTAGCGGTGTAGTGATCGATTTAACTTCTGTCGATATGATTGATTCGTTTATTGCTAAGGTTCTAGGTGATGTGATTAGTATGTCCAAACTGATGGGTGTAAAAGTAGTTTTGACTGGCATTCAACCAGCTGTAGCGATTACGTTAGTTGAACTCGGGATTCACCTCCAAGATGTACTTACAGCAATAGATCTAGAAAAGGGGTTAGAGACAATACAAAGGGAGTTGGAGGATTAAAGCATGGAAAACGAATCCTCTGTACAGATAATATCAGAATGGGATATTGTTGCAGCTAGGCAACTAGGGAGAAATATTGCCAAAGAGCTAGGATTTGGAACCGTTGACCAGGCAAGAATCACCACAGCAATTTCTGAGTTGGCACGTAATATTTATTTATATGCCGGGCATGGAGAGATTCATTTCGAGCCAGTCAATGATTTCGAAAAAAGAGGTTTAAAAGTAATGGCGGTTGATCATGGCCCAGGAATTCAGGATATTCGGAGAGTGATGGAGGATGGGTTTTCAACATCTGGGGGTTTAGGGGCAGGATTACCAGGAGTGAAACGTTTAATGGATGAATTCGATCTGACCTCGTCACTTGGAGAAGGGACTACCATTCGGGTAGCAAAATGGCTTCGAGATAGGAGGGTTGGTTAGAAGATGGATTTTAAACCGATATTAGAATCAAGTTATCGAGAGATCCTTCGGAGGTATATAGAAAATTCTTCTGAAGAAGCACTTTATCAAGGACAAATGTTCAGCAGGAAATCGATTGAACAGCAAATATCTCCTGAAGAAATTATAAGTATCCATTGTAAAGCTTTAAAGGAGTTATTTCCAAATATTAATCCTGACATATTAGCATCGTTTGATTTCCTAATTGAATTTATGATGAACTATGGTTTAGCCTATCAAGAACATCTGAGCTTACGGGACCAGCAGTTTGAAATAAAATCAGAAATTGAAATCGCCGCCAGCATCCAAGAAACCTTATTAGAAACGCCTATTCCGGAGCTTGAGGAAGTCGATATCGGTGCCATAAGTATACCAGCCAAGAAAATGAATGGGGACTTTTATCGCTTTGTTCAGGATGGAAATAGTATTAGTGTTGCGATCGCAGATGTAATTGGCAAAGGAATACCTGCTGCACTTTGTATGTCTATGATGAAGTATGCAATGGACAGTGTAGCAAATTCTAGAAAAAATCCGAATGATGTGTTAACCAATTTAAATAGAGTCGTAGAAAATAATGTGGATTCAACTATGTTTATTACCATGTTTTACGGAATATATGATTTCGTTAAGCATTCATTTACCTATGCTGCTGCGGGGCATGAGGAAGGGTTTTATTACCATGCCTCTTCTCAATCCTTTGAGGACATTAAAACAAGGGGCATTGTGTTAGGGGTAGAACCGAATTTTACATATGAACAGTATGAAAAAAAGGTTCAACCTGGAGATATGATCGTTTTATTATCAGACGGTGTGACTGAATCCAGGACGGAGAATGGATTTATTGAACGTTCGGTCATTACTGATTTAATTCAATCCTTTATGCATTTACCCGCACAAGAAATGGTGGAAAACATTTATCGTCATATCGAGAGACTCCAGAATTTTGAGATTAGAGATGATTTTACGCTCATCATTTTAAAAAGAGTTTAAAACTCCCTAAATCGGGTAGATTTTATTTGAAACATATGAAAAGTAACTAAAAATCAATGAAAGGCACTTGGTAATGATGCAGAGTGAAAGAATGCTTGAACTTGACCTTAACCAACATATTCAGGCAATTGCCTATCAAGTTCCAAAGGAAGGGAATGTATTTAACGGGGATAGCTTTTTTATGAAAGTTACGGCCGAATACTTTATATGTGTGGTTGCTGATGGTTTAGGGAGCGGGGAGCATGCGTATCATTCGTCCAACGCGATTAGTCAAGAAGTGGAAAAAAACCATGATAAAGAGGTAGAGGTATTAATCGATAGCTGCAATCAGGTCCTAAAAGATAAAAGGGGTGCTACTATATCGATATTAAAGGTGCATTTTTTACAAAAGACCTTCACCTATAGCTCGGTAGGAAACATTCAATTTGTTCTTTCTTGCCCTTCTGGTCGGTTTATCTATCCACTGCCTATCCTAGGATATTTATCTGGGAAGCCCCAAAAATACCGCTGCCAAACATATTCCTATGAAGAGGGATCAAAATTTATTCTTCATACGGACGGTCTTGCCATTCCCGGTATTAAGTCATTAGTAAGTTCCTCTTGTTCGATTGAAGAAATCTCGAACTATTTAGAGAGGAATGCGAAAACAGGAAAAGATGACCTGACTTATATTGTAGGTCAACTTCTCTAACAAAAACCTCTCTTATATGATTGAATATATAATAAATAAAAGTTGTACTTAGACTTCTAGGGAGGAATAAAGTTTGGAAAACGTCTATGATACGAAAAGTATTTCGGAATATATTACCAACCATAATGAAGATTTTCAGAATAAACTTTTAACTGAAGCTGTCAATGTTGCCTCAAATATTGAAGGTATTTTAAGAGAAGGTAATATTGATTTATTGAAAAATGCTCAAAAGCTAGTTCTTTATGTTGTGGAAAATAGAAAAGATGACCTTACTATCTTTGCGAAAGAAGAAGGAATTGCTTGGGCGAAACATTCATTAACTCTAGCGTTCAAATTAGAATGGGTACATGCCATAAGGCGTGCTTTATGGTATTTTATCAGACTTTATGATCAAACACATGAGAATGAGCAATTGGCTAAAGGTTTTTTTGAATTGGAAGAGTTGGTTAATGATGGAATTGATGAGTTTCTTAATTCATTTTTCATTAGCTATTCACAGTATAAAGATGAACTCATCCTTTCCCAAAGGCAATTAGTTGAACATCTTTCTGTACCAATTATTCCAGTTAGCCAAACAGTAGCTGTATTGCCATTAATTGGTACTTTTGATTCTTATCGAATGGATATTATAGAAGAGAAAGTATTAACAGACATATCAAAGCATAGGATTCTAACCCTAATTATAGATTTATCAGGAATATCAGATATGGACGAAGTAACGATTACTCATTTTCAAAAAGTGTTGATTGGTATAACGTTAATGGGAGCTAAATCAGTCATAACGGGTTTACGCCCAGAACTTGTTCGGAAAATGGTACATTTAGGTATTGATCTTACTAGTTTTACTGAAACCAAAGCAACCTTACAGCAAACATTAAATAATTATCTCGGTTAACCTCTACATATTTTCAGGTATCTATAGTATGAAATAGTAGTAATAATAAGAGAATTGAGAACCGGCGGCCGCTATTGGGCAGGCGGTTTTTTTTTGCTGTTTTGCCTCACTTGATGCGACTTTTCTTTCTTTTTTGACAAAAAGTTAGTTTATTAGACAGAAACAAGGGTATACGTTTAATAGAAAAGATTCCGGAAGTCTTTTAACCTGATTAACCACCTAAGGAGCTACATATTATATGAAAAAAATAATTGGAAGTCTATCTCTTATCGTACTCTTACTCTTATCAACCATCCTATCAGGATGTTCAAGCAAAAGCAGTGCCGCTAGTTCAAATGGGAAGGTAGTGGTTGATTTTTGGACATTTTGGGGTTCGGAAACAAGAAGGCCGGTGATTGAAAAATTGGTCGACGACTTTAACAAATCCCAGGACAAAATCTTGGTTAAACATACCTTTATCCCTTGGGGAGATATTTGGACCAAAAATCTTGCCGCTGTGGCAGCAGGCAACCCTGCCGACGTCGTAATCAATGATATCAATAGTGTTTCGCAGCGAGCTGAAAACAATCAAGCAGAGGATTTATCAAAATACATAAATCAAGATACATTAAAAAAACAATTTTACCCGAATCTTTGGGAAACAGTCTTATATAAAAACAAGCCCTATGCAGTTCCGTTCACAACCGATACAAGATTGCTATTTTACAATAAAGATGCATTTAAGGAGGCGGGCTTAGACCCTAATAGACCGCCTGCTACCTGGAAAGAGCTTGAAGAAGATGCCAAGAAGCTAGATGTGAAACAAGACGGCAAATATACCCGGATTGGATTTTATCCATTGTTTGGCGGCTTTGGTGCTCCAAGTTGGCTGAAAAATGCGGATAATGGCATTGGGTACGTCGAAAACGGAGAGTTAAAAATAAACACGCCAAACAAATTAAAAGGATTAGAATGGTTAGCTGACTGGCAAAAACGCTACGGAGTTAAGACGATCCAAAACTATCAAGCTGAATTCAGCAACGGGCAAACCAATCCATTTATTGCAGGAAAGGTTGCCATGTTTACAGATGTAGCCACCTTCTATACTCAAATCCGTGACTCTGGTACAAAGATGAATTTTGGTGTAACTACGATGCCTGCATTTGATGAAAACAGCAAGCCATGGAGTGATGGCGGCGGATTTGTGGCGGAGATTCCAAAAGGAGCAAAACATCCTAAAGAAGCGATGGAATTTATTAAATATTTAACTGGAGAAAAAGCTCAAAAATACTGGGCTGAGAAGAACTATGATAACGTCGCCAATATTAAAGCGGCTGAGAGCGTTTTGAATGATTTAAATGGTAACGCTAAGACGGTGTACCAAAACGCAGTAGATTCCTTGAAGTATACAACTCTATCTCCAGTTCCTAATAAGTATCCTGACTATCAAGAACGAATTAATCCTCTAATAGAGTCAGCAATCGACGGCAAAATGACACCGGCGCAAGCCTTAAACGAGGCAGAAAAAGATGTCGCAAAGATGAAAAAATAACGACGAGAAAAGAGAAGCGTTCAACGCTTCTCTTACTCGTGTGAGATAGGATAGGATGAGCAGAATGGAAAAAGTAACAGGTCAAGTGGATACAAGAATGTCGAGTATCCCGCTTAGCACACAGGAGAAAAGAGCCCAAGTTCCGTCGGTTCCCAGGGTAAAGTGGAAACGGAATCTGATCGGCTATGTATTTATTTTACCCTGGCTGATTGGTTTTGTTGGATTGACAGCAGGTCCTCTCGTTTTTTCCCTGTTTGCCAGCTTTACAGACTATAATATTACTTCCAAAATGAATTTTATTGGACTGGAAAATTATAAAAGAATGTTCACATTAGACGATATGTTCTGGACAGCGCTATGGAACACTCTTTACTATGTGATTTTTTCTGTACCCTTAACAACGGCCGGAGCCATTATGATTGCGGTTTTATTAAACCAAAAGGTGAAAGGGATGAAGGTGTTCCGGACTATTTATTATCTTCCATCTATTTTGTCCGGGGTAGCAGTCTACTTCTTATGGATGCAGATGTTAAGCCCGTCTACAGGGTTAGTCAACCAATTTTTACATCTATTCGGAATCGATGGTCCTTCATGGCTCTTCGACCCCCACTGGACAAAGCCGGCACTGATATTGATGAAAATGTGGAGTGTAGGGGGAGGCATGCTGTTATATCTCGGTAGAATGCAAGGCATTTCTCCCTCGTTATATGAAGCTGCTGATTTAGATGGGGCAAGTGGACCTCAAAAATTTTTCCATATTACCCTTCCGATGATAACGCCGATTATCTTCTTTGACATCATTACGAGTACTATTGGATCGTTTCAAATTTTCCAAGAAGCTTATGTCATGACACAGAATGGACAAGGCGGACCAAGCAATTCGCTGCTCTTCTACAATCTTCATATGTGGAACAACGCGTTCAAATCGTTTGATATGGGATATGCTTCTGCCATGGCTTGGTTCTTATTTATCATAATAATGGGTCTGACCTTTATTAATCTAAAAGCAGGAAAGAAATGGGTTTATTATGATGGAGGAGATGACAAGTGATTGGAGCAGAAGTAAAAAGGTCCGTGCAAAACAGGAAGCAAAACGTCAAAAAATCGATGGTGTTTCTAATTCTTTTCGTAGGCAGTATCGTATTACTAATTCCTTTATGGTGGATGATCTCTACTTCTCTAAAATCTCCTGAGGAGATCATGCAATACCCGCCAACCTTTTTTCCAAAGGGTTTTCATTTTTCCAATTACATAGAAGTATGGAAAACCGGTGATTTTACGAGATGGAGTTTGAATACCTTACTGATTGCTGTTGTCAATACCATTGGTAATGTCTTTGTCAACGCCTTTATCGCCTATGGGTTTGCACAGGTACGTTTTAAGGGAAGGAATGCTCTCTTTGTTTTGGTACTTTCCACGATGCTGATTCCCGGTTTTGTAACGATGGTGCCGCAATATGTTTTGTTTTCAAAATTAGGCTGGGTTAACACCTACTTGCCGCTCATCGTGCCGGCCTTTTTGGGAAGTGCATTTAATATCTTTCTCATTAGACAATTTATGTTGACGATTCCGAAAGATATCATTGAGGCTGCGACGATTGATGGGGCCAGCCACTTTCGGATTTGGTGGTCGATTGCGATGCCGCTTGTTAAGCCAGCGTTAATCACCGTGGCGATTTTCTCCTTTACCGGCGCATGGAATGACCTGCTGGGTCCATTATTGTATTTAAGTGATGAAAAGCTGTATACCCTTCAGTTGGGGCTTCAGACATTTAAAGGCAGTGTCCAAACGCAGTGGAATTATTTAATGGCCATGTCTGTGATGGTATTGATTCCGACGCTATTGATTTTCTTCCTGTTCCAGCAATATTTTATTAAAGGTTCCAATATTTCAGCAGGAATGAAAGAATAAGGTACTGATAAAAAAACGGCTCTGTTTCACCGAAAACGTTTCGCTAACGTTATTGGTGAACTAGAGTCGTTTTTATTTTGTCATTTTATTAAATTTGCCACCCCATTAGAGTTTAATCATTCTCTACATTTTAAATGAGTGAAATAGATAAGAATTATGGAACCAATTCAAAAACAGTACCTAGGTTAAAATCAGTCACTTTCATAGAGCCATAAACCGCTAAATAAAGTCTGGTTTGATCCAGATTCGCTCCCAAACTTACATAATATGAAGATTGGGATCCAAAGTTATAATCGGTTTCAATCACACTAAAATCATTTTGTTTACCATCTGTTCTTATCCTGGTATAAGCTAAAACCCCTCTAACCGGGGAAGGAGGTTCTTTTCGGGCAAGGTCGGTAAACAAAACGCTGCCCGTTAAATCAGGGATTCCATTCCCCAGATAGGCTTGGACTGCTGTCAGGGCAGTTCCCGCAAACTTATCGGGACGTTGATCTTGATGAAAATAACTCGTTAGAGGCTCGAGACGCCTCGCTGAAGTGTTTACAGCTTCATTGTAATAGGCCATTGTTTTCTCGTCCAAATTCGAATTATTCGGGCAGCCCCTGATAATGGAAGTGGGAAAAGCACCTTCCCACCCACGCCAGCCAAGGTTGATAAATGCTTCTTGGTCAGGTTCGGTGTTTCTTACATGGTCTTGAATAAGCTGTGTAACCGGGATGGGTTTATAGTGAAGGAATGAAAAAATTGACTCTGCCAAATCCTGACCGACATTTCCCACATATTTAATATACTGATTATAAAGACGTTGATATGAAATGCCTGGTATATTGCGAACCCCCTTGGCCATTACTGTAAGTGTTTCCTGAATAGGGACAGGAAGTTCATTAAAACGTGTAACCACAGGTGGATGATGGCTAACGGTATTCTTGGATACGTCGATTTCGATTATTTTACCGGCTATCTCCATATTGTCCTGACTTAAATTAAAAGGATCATAGCCTGATCCTCCATCACCGGTAGTTAAAACAAGTTTTCTTGTTTCAGGTGAAAAGTTTAAGCTATTGACACCATTATGATTCATAAATGGTCTTCTTAAGTTAAGTAAGGTCCGGCGTTTTTGAGGTTGACCGTTCAATGGTACAATCCATTCTTCTACCGTATCAATATGATCATAGTGAGTTTCTCTATTTTTCCACGTTTGGTTTAAGGTTTTGGGATCACACGGGTTAGGGCTAAAATGTTCAGAAAGAGCCCCTGGACCTTGTGTTCCTGCCACAGAATAATGAAGATAAAACAAACCATTATAATAAAATTCGGGATGAAAGGCTAGACCCAGCAATCCCCGTTCATCATAACCGCCACTTGATGCACCTAGTTTTATGATTTGGGGCCGAATATCTAAAAATGTCCTTATCCCTCCGTTTTCTATATAAAAGATCTCACCTACCTGGGTTGCAATAAATAATCCTTCCATTGTGCCACCCGGGAGGATAGCAGTTTTTATAACGGTGGGTAAATTGATCTTACTTACAATGGGTTGTAAACGAACCTTCACTTTTTTCACCTAATTTTACACCCCTTCGTATGGTTTCCTTTTAAAAGAATATGAGTTGAAATGTTCTAATAGTACCATATGAGGGGTGATGAATCGGTCAGGCTTAGGACCATATTCTGAACAGCATGCCGGTTGCGCCTTTCTTATCATTTAAAACAAGAGTTGTTAAGAGGATACTGTAGAAATCGAAGTTTATTTGCAGTCTGTTATTATGTTAAGAAAATTTCATTTACCAACCATAAAGCAACTAGTTTATAATATAAGGATGGCCAAAATAGGTTTTGAAATCTATCTATGATAATTAGGAGATTTAAGAGTTAAGTAGGTGAGGACAATCGATGTTATTGAAACAAGGGTGAGGGGTTTTATTGGAGATATTCAACACCCTAAACAAAAGAAGAAGATTAATATAAACGATTTAGAAATCCAGTTGCGTAAACTATTGAATGATTATTTTGAGATGGACGGCTATTCGTTGTTTTATCATGCCATAGAAACATTGCAAGCTGAAGGCCAGCTTATTCCGATTCAAAATAACCAATATAACGGCAGATTACCTGCTCTTCCATTATATTACTGGGTTAATATAAAAGTTCAGGTCTCCAAATGGGATCGTCTTGAGATGATGAAATTAAGTGATCAGTTTGATTTTTCCTATTATGAACGGCATCCCGAATGGCAAACGAAAGATGAATGGGAGCGAATCCAGAATGTATATATGTTTCTTAAGTCCAGTCAGGAACGGGAAATTGTGTCATTAGAAGAAAGAAGCTTGGAACTCTTTGGACATGAAAAATTTATACAAGATAGAGATAGTTTTCCTGACGGTAAAGGCTTTTTGGCTAGAATCGGAGTATCAGAAGAGCAGCTTAAAATGGTGAACTACGGGGAGCCATTTGTATTCTGGATCAAGCAAGGGAAAGAACTCAAAGATATTCAGCGGATCCTGATTGTAGAGAATCTATCTTTCTTTCATACTTCCATTAAATTATTGGAAGCAAATGAACTGGATTATGAACCTGAACTGATTATTTATGGGGAAGGGACGAAGATTGAACGGAGCTTTTCCTTTTTCTTTCGGATGTTTCCACCTAAGCCATACCTTTTCTATTATGCAGGAGATCTTGATGCTGCAGGATATGGGATCCTCATTCGTCTGATTGAAAAATATCCAGATTGTTGTATCCAGCCGGCCTTGAAAATTTATCGCAAAATGCTTGAATGTCTCGATCAAAAGAATGACCAGAAAGCCGGCCAAACACAAAACACCCAATACCGCGATCGTTTTTTTCAATGGTTTACTGACGACGAGCAAGCGATATTACAGCAATTATGGCAGAACAATCAAAGGATCGCTCAAGAAGTGTTAACTATCGAATCATGGAGGAGATGGAAGTGAACGAATCATGGGAAGGATTTGGCAAGCGGCTGCAACGGCTGAATCCACTGTTTGAGCTTGGGAGGGGAATGGAAGTTGGTGAGCTGAAACCGTATATCCAAACCATCCTCATGCAAGTGCTCCTCATCATCTTTTATCGAGAATTAAATGATGATGATCATAGACGCAAAGCGGATATCAAGTATATGGTGCAAGATTCCATTAAGCAGATGAGGTTACTGGCAGACGATAAGCAGATTGAACGGATTACAAGCGGGCTTTTATATCAGGGAAAAGAAGAGTATAGTAAACCGTTTGAAGCCTTCTATTATGATGAAATCAAACAATCTTGGGAAACACAGACTTTCCGCTATGTCGCAATGGATGAATTATATACCAATCTAGAGATGGGCGGATCGATTGTGTATAAACTGACGGATGTTGCGCAAGAAATGATTTTTATGAGCAGGGAAATGGCGGAGGAGTTCTCCATCACCATTGAGCAGCTCTATAGTATGCAGCTGATTAAAAACGGTAATTTCCGCAAAGCTACGCGAAACCTCGATCACCTCATTTCACGAGTAAACCGCCTGATGGCCAATGAATTTACCTTTCAGAAGGAAATGATTAACAATCCCAAAATCTTATTGATTGAAGAAGAATGGCAGCGGGCAGACAATCGTGTGGAAATTGAAAAGCAGTTTGAAGAAGAAAAAAACCACTTCCGTACGATCACTAGTATGATTGAAAAAACAAAACGTAGGAACGAAGAAGATGATTATATTCAGAAGGAACTCGTTCTTCTTCAAGAAAAAATTGGCCATACAAGACAATTACATGATCGTTTTGCTAAATTAGTGATTCAAAATATCTCTTATGAGATGAAATTAAAGGCGGAGAACCCCTCCTTGTTCTGGGAAAATAGCCTGGTTTCCTTCCGTGAGCATTTTTATGAAAATTGGTTCATGAAGGAAGGCGTTCAAAGTTTTAATGAATTAGAACGAGTGCTTTCCCCTTTATTTTCACCGAAGAATGAGTTTATTTTGCCGCTCGATTGGATTTGGGGTGAACAAGAGTTTGACGAAGCTCAAACGAAGGATGTTGTACTCGAAGATGAGGTGGAAGAAAGCATTACTCGTCAGCGCGTAACAAACTGGGAATCTGTCATCAAGGCCTGGAGTTATGTTTTTCAATTTCTACAAACTTCCAGAGAGTTTTCGTTAGCTGATCTTGAAGAACTGCCTTTAGAAGTGCAGGACTTATGGCTTGAAGAATCTGAAACAATTGATTTATGGATGATGTTTGATAAAAAGCCGCTGAAGGTTCAGGTGCTGCATCGAAAAGAAGATACTCTAAGCGATGAGAGGGAAATCCTTCTTTATAAATTAATGATGGAGTATCCGCAATTTCAAGTGTTTGAAGGCTCTAAGCTCTTTACAACTTTTGATCATCGAGCGGAGCCTTTCACCTGGTACAGAATGAAAATCACTCCTTTTAAAATATGTGTACAGGAGGAGAAGTAATGAACGCAGAAACGATTAAACAGGCGTCGGCCGTCTATTTTACTCTATTAAAAGAAAAAGTAATCGATGAGAATAGTGAACACTTCGAGGCTTATTTTCATCCTGAAGTGAGGCAGACCGTTCTTTTATTAGCTGACGAATCTGGTACCTATATCATTGAATCACCGAAGCGCATTCAATTGGTGGTCCAGCCAACCGGCTCTGTCTTTGCGACTAATTTTACTCATTTGAAAGATAAACATCGGCAAGTTGAAACGAAGAAACACTTCCATTTGATGAGCGTTGTTATGATGGCGTTTTTGGGAGCCATCGACCGTAACCAAGCAGCAAAAATTCGCACCA
This sequence comes from Neobacillus drentensis, assembly GCF_021560175.1. GTDB lineage: Bacteria > Bacillota > Bacilli > Bacillales > Cytobacillaceae > Neobacillus > Neobacillus drentensis_A. The sequence continues at coordinate 2,212,239 of NZ_CP091110.1, forward strand.
AGCGGGAAGGAATCAGCTACTACGCGTTAGAGCGGCAAGTGAACGATCTTATTATGAATTGGGATAGCATCCTTAAAACAAAACCTTCCTTTGGAGAAGAAGAACGAATTGATATGAAAGAAGTGGTGACTACCTGGAAATACATGGAGGTCGACACGGACGATTATGGGGTTAAAAAAGGCAATCGACGAACCAGAATTGGGTTAATTGCCGGCGCGATGCGTTTATTAGAGACGGAAGGGTTAATTGTCATCCTTGACCGCGACGATATTCCAAAGGCAATTCCCAAACAAGAGCTTTTTGAGCGGATTGAATACTTATATCATGATTATGACCGTTATGAATTATTTAAACAGTTAATGACTTCAAAGGAGGATGAGCATGCCGAAAATCCACAGAATTAGAATTGTTGGCCTCAAGTATGATGGCATGCAAAAGCAATACAAAGATACCACTTTTAATTTCCATAATGAGGAGACATCGACAAACGGCCTCATTGCGATGATGAATGGCGGCGGAAAAGGTGTGTTCCTGCAAACGATTTTCCAGATATTGAAACCTGGAACTTCGTGGGGAAAACAAAACAACCGTTATTATCAGCAGTTCTTTTTTAATAATAAAGAACAATTTATTCCCTATACCTTTCATGTCCTGATTCAATGGGAATTGGACGGAGCTGACCGCAGGCATCTGGTCACGGGAGGAATGTTCTCTGCTGAACAGCGGATTTCGATGAGTGAAGAAAGTGGAAATGAAAGTAAAACACTAGAACAAGAAGCCAAGATCCTTCCTACTATTACTTTTTATACAAGAGAATTTGACCGAAAAGAAGAGGCAGCACTTGAGCATATTCCACTCTTTGAAAATGATGAGGTGGCTGAAACTGAAAGCTTGAAGGATTATTTAAAATGGAATGGATATGACGTTTACCGAGATACGAAGAAGCACTATCGCATCCTTGATACATACGGAATTAACCGTAAAGATTGGGATATTATGAAGGACATCAACAAGGATGAAGGGGGCGTTGGGAAATACTTTGAAGGAGCGGAGGATGATTTTTCCTTGTTCCAAAAGAGAATTATACCGACCGTCAGCCAAGTCTTACATCGAACCGAACATCAAAAGAACGATCTTGTGGAGATTTTCAAGAGTCAAGCCAGTATCGCAAAAGACCTGCCTGTTCTGTTAAAAAGAGAACAAGCCCATAAAGAGTTTTTAGAAGACATTGTTCCCTTTGAAGAGCACCTTGCTAAAGGCGTAGAACATAAAGAAATTGTTCAGGAAAGCATTAAGGCAGGCAGACAGCTGCTTGGGGCTTTAGAGCATTTAAAACAAACGGAAGAGGAAACACTAGTTACTTTAGAAAAAGAGATTGAAAAATTAATAGTAAGGCAGGCAGATCTGCGTTTTCAAAAAGACAACTTAGAGTATGCAAAAGCGCACAGAGAAGTGATGGATTGGGAAAAGAAATTAGCCGAAGAACGGACCAAGCATACTTCGTTGCAAGAGGTTGTGAAAGAAAAGCTGGATCGAAAAGATCAATACTCGTTTCAACTTTTACTGAAAGAGTGGTTTGAAAACGAACAGAGCATCCGATCGCTTTCACAGCAAATCGAGAAATTGGAACAAAATAGCGGTTTAGAGCAAGTGAATCAAAGAATGAATGAAATCAAAAAAGAAGCAAACTCGCAATGGGAACATGCCTATCTCTCCGTTCAAGAAGCAGTTAAACAATATGCAGGATATCAAAAGTACTTAACTAAAAAAGGAACAGAGCTGTCGAGACAGGATAATCAAAAGACAAAAGACATTGCCAAGCTTAGTACTGAAATTGATTATCTTTATACGGATATACATAACTTTGAGTCGAAGGAAGCGGAATTGGTGAAAGAATTTGGCGACCGCTTAACCTATGATTTAAAGGGACTGATTGAAAGCCTTCAAAAACAAATGGAAGACAAAAAGGTTACCTTAGAGGAGCTGCAAGCAAAAGAGAAGGAATCTAGTGAAAGGCAAAATCAACTAGCCACCTCACATGGGACACTGTTCCAATCCATTCAATTTTCAGAAGAAAAATGTGAAGAGTTAAAGGCTGCCAATGAAGCGCAAAAGCAAAAAGAAACGAAACTGCTAGATAAGCTGCATGGTTTATTAGATGATGTAACAGCGCCGTTTACTCATTCTCTTCTTTCGAAGTATGTCATCCAGATCGAAGAAATGCTCGTAGATAACCGTGAACAAGGGGAACAAATTAAAAAAGATCTTTGGGAAACCCAACTCGACCATTCCTTAAATGATGAGCATTTCTGGATTGCCAACAAAGATGTAAAAGAATTAAAGGAATGGATCGACGAGAAGACGGGCATTGATGTCTTTTATGGAACTCAGTTTCTGCAATCATTAAGTACGGAGGAAATGACAAACTACCTTTTGAACTATCCGCTTCTTCCATATGGTTTGGTTGTCAGCCAGCATCAATGGCAAAAGATTAATCAGCAGGTCCTCTCCGGAAGGTTGTTTAAAAGTCCTGTTCCGATATTCTTGCGTGAGGAAATGAACCGCGAAAATCAGCAGCCATCCTTTGTGATTATCAACGGTACTGAGAGAGAGCTATTAACCGATAAGAATCAATTTACCAACTGGAAAATAAAGATTGCTAAACAAATAGAGGAAAAGAAAGATACTCTAGTTGAAATTGAAAAAACAGAAGCCTTGTACCGTCGTATTTTAAAGGAAATAGATCGTTTTTTATCAGGCGAGTTATCGAGTGATATCGAAAAAGCACTCCAACAAGAACAGAACGCCCTTCTTTCAAAGAAAGCGAACCTACAGGAAATCACCACCAGGGAAGATAAAGAAAGAGAATTACAGCTTCAGCTCAAAGAAAAGCTTGAAACAACGAAGCGAAAAATAGGGAAGTTTTCAAAAAATATTGAGACATTAGAGCTGTTTGACCAAGAAACGAGACTTTATCAAGAAAATAAACGGGTGAGACTAGAAAAAGAGAAACAAAAGGATGCTTTAGGTTCGAAGCAGCAAGAAATTGTCAAAGAGCATCAAGACATTCTTGACCTGCAAAATAAGTGGAGTCAAACGTATCTAGAATGGAAGCTTACAACCGAACAAGCTATTAAAGAGATAAGCTTCTTTATAGAAGGGGCAGCTTTTCCTGCGGATGAAAAAACAGATCTTAGTGAAGAGGTTCCGAGTTTATCCCCACATTTATTAGAAGAGATCAATGGAAGTACGCATGAGTTAAAACAGCTCCAAAAATCAAAAGAGGAACAGGCGAGAGAATTGCTTGTGATCCAAGCTAGAAAAGAAACCGAACAAAAGCAGCAAAAGAAATTAGAGAAGAAACTCGATTCGCAAAATAAGGAATGGAATCAAGCTCCAGAACCAGAGGAACCGATTAGTATATTAGAAAATATGCTGCAAACCTCACAAAAGGAAGCGAAGACAGCGGAAAAAGAGGAACGGGAACAAGGAACGGCTGTAACCGTAGCAGAAACCTCCTTAAAACTTGCGACCGAGCAACGCAGCAAGTCAGGAAAAAAGATCGAAAAGCATGAAAAACAGGCTGAAGCATGGGAAGACCTCGACCTAGAGATTAAGGAAGTAGAAATTAAAGACCAAACAAAGCTCACGAAAGACGAAGTAAAGAAGGCAGAGAAACGCCAAAAAGAAACAGAAACGAAAATTACGGGTTATGAAGGGGATTTATTAACCTTATCCGTTATCTTAAAGGAGGAAGCAGCAGCCTTTACAGACGATGATGTCGAAAGAATTCACAGCCAAGGAAAAGCAGGGATCCTATCCTGGTGTGAAGACCATCAAGCGATTCAGGACGAAGGCCAAGAAAAGCACGCGAAAATCGAACAATCCTTGCGTAACTTAAAGCTTGCGATTGAGGGGAAAGATTGGGAGATACGCTTTAAAAATGAAGTCCTCACCACACTCGATCATATGGATACAAGGCATTATGCACATATCCAAACCATCGTGAAAAACATGAAGCGTTTTTCACAAAGTGGTTTGGAGCAATTAGAACGAGATAAAGAACGGGCAGAAAATGCTCAAAACTTCTGGGCAAGCCGGGCCAGCATGAAAGTGATGAGTATTGCAGAGGCCATTCGTTCGATGATTGCAAAAATGAAGTTAAAAAATGAACGAGGTTCTTTTCCGCTCGTCCAGCTCAAAGAAGATATCTTACCGAAAAAAGCAGAAGATATCGAACCATTATTGAAGCAGCATTTTGTTACTGCAATTAATAAAATAACAAAACAATTTGATGTCATAGATGATGGAAATCAAGCCTTAGATCAAGAAATAAAACAGCTCATTAGTGATGAGCAAATCTTATTTGTCTCACTGCGGAATCGTTATCCTGAGCTGCTTGTCTATAATATGCGGACGGATAATGCCTTTATGTACGGAAAACCGCAAAGGGAGCATTATTCAACCTGGCAGACGATTAATCAGGGTTCTAGGACGAAATCCGATGGCAGCGGCGGACAAAAGTTATCGGCGCGAATGGTCATGATGATGATGTTATTATCCGTTAAAAGTGAAACCGATCAAAGCTGGGTTCCGTTAGTTTGTGATAACCCGTTTGGGCAAGCTGCATCAGCGCATGTTCTTGACCCGATCTTCGCAGTTGCCGAAAAATTGAAGTTCCAATTCATTGTCGTCACGCCGCCTGAACTGGTGAAAACGGAAATTAGTCAAAGATTTGAGGCCTATTATAAATTGGACTTCATTCGTGAAAAAGGAAAAGAAATTGTTACAGATACGATTGTTCCTGCTTTTCGAATCTATCAGGGAACGGAAGTAGCGCAGGTAAAATGAATCAGTACTAAATATAGTATAAGAAAGAAACTCTTCTAAATGGAGAGTTTCTTTTCTTTTTAACCCATTCTGTGGAACTAGCAACCAGCCCAATTGTTTAGGGATGCCCTCTGTTTCAAATAGATTTTCTTGTTGAATATTCAGTTAGCCAATCGGGAATTGTGATTCGTTTTGTTTGGTTGTGTTCCATTCTTTCAGGTCCTGTCTTCATCCATTTCTGTAGGAGCGCTGGAAAATTGTTTTCTTCAAAGGGGAATACCGCAATGTCCGCAATTGTTGGAGGGTAAGGACTTTTTCGAATGTGTTTTTTCAGTTTCGCCATCACTTTTTCAACATCCATTTCAGAACAGAATTGGAACCATTGCTGAACCGTCTCGTCCTTGAATACGAAGTTGGAATAAACGGATTCGATTAGTATTAATAAATTAACTACCTCTGTTTTAGTCATTGTTTTTTCTCCTCCACTAAAATATCAACTTTGTTTGTTTTTTTGAGCTGCTTCCCTTTTTTCTCCGCTACTAGTATCGACCTGATGTCCTTTTCGCAATACAAAAAGCTGTTAATTTTCCCATCTCGATTTTTCAATTGAAACTCCTATCGTGGGACAAAAAAAGGCGACCTGCGACGCCTATTTTTGATGTCCTATTTAGAGATTATGAATAGTTTATAATACGCAACTTGTACCATCCATTCCAAGGAAATAGAGGTGATGATTATGGCAAAAAAATCAAACAACAATAAAAAAAATTCTTCGGCTTCAAAGAATAGCAATAACAAAAATAATAATAATTCTAAAAAATCAAACCAAAAAAACAAGAAAAAATAAATTGAAGAGGAAGGTAAAATAAAATAGTCCCCTCCATAAACAGATAAAGAAAAGCATTTAAATCTGTTTTGGAAGGGGACTTCTTATGGAGAAAAATAAAAAAAACAGGAACTCACTTTAAACTAGTGGATATAAACATTGAGGCATCTTGATTCATAAAAATACGATTACCATGATAGAATGTCTTAATTTCAATGGAATGAAATCCTACTTCTGATAATCCTTTTTTCAGTTCTTCATGCGAAAACCCGTTATGAACTTTCGGATGATCTATTTTATCGTTTTTGTCAAAATCAATAATAATTAGCATGCCACCATTAGTTAAAATGTTGAACAATTCTTGTAAAATCTTTTTAGTATCCGGAATGTGAAGAAGGACTAGTGACATTAAAATTATGTCTGCCTTAAGTTCAGGGGTTTCTTGAGTGAAATCTGAATAAAGCACTTTCGCATTGGTTATTCCTTTATGTGAAACTTTAGCTTTCGCCACCTCCAGCATTTGTTTTGATGAATCCACCAACAAAACCGAATCTAATAAATCAGATAACTCCAAACTAATTAGACCAGTACCACTTCCATAGTCTAGTAAAGATTTAGATTTATTATTATGTAATTCTGATCTTACTTCCTTCACAATCACTTTAGCTAATTCAATTCTTTCTTCTGTTTCATATCTTTTTGCCATCTGTTCAAAAACATTATTTTCCATATTCCACTCCCCACTATTTATATACGGGAATACACAAATTTTACGTTTTGTTTTTTGACTTTGCGGTAGATTTTCTGCCCCTGAGACGTTGGTCTTGTCTAGTCTCAGGGACTAGTTTTAATCATATCGAACTTGATCTTCTCCGTCTATAATGAGCTCAAGTTCTGTAAGAAAGTTAAGTTCAAGCGGTGCAGGTAATCGTTCCATTATTTCCTTAATTTCTAAAAGATTTTCTGCTTCCTCGATCGTAGAGGGAGGTTGTTTTAAATGCTGGTACCAATTCTTTAATTCGTCAATAAACTCATAAAAATGCCGTTCAAACCTTTCAGCGCATTCTTCGCTTTCATCCTCTGAGGCTTTCTTCATCAATTCCCAATCTTCTAAAGCGGTTTCCAATTTCTCTTTTACTCTATTTATCAAATATAATCACCTCTCGTAATTAGTATAATATGGCGCCTAAATAAAAAACAAATCGATATGTAGTGATACAGCTCCTCCATTTAAGGGTATGGAATAGTAAATAGCAAATTTAAGGAGGAATAGATGAATGAAAGACCTATTTAAAAATGGATTCCTTTTAGGGCTTGGGGCTGCACTGTATGGCAAAGAAAAACTGGATGATTTGGTGAAAGGTATGATTGAAAAGGGTATCGTGAGCCAATCAGAAGCAAATTCTCTAGTCACAGATTTTTTGAAGCGTGGTGAAGAAAAAAGCGAGAGCTGGAATCAACAATATCAAGAAATGGTACAGTCACAACTAAAGGACCTGGGTTTCGTGGCCTGGGAGGAAATTCATAACATTCAATCCCAACTATTACTGCTTCAACAAGAAATCGTCCAATTGAAAAATAATCAAACAAACGAAGAACAGAAATAGGTGGCAGGATGGGGACGAATGGAATCAGACGTTTAAACCGATATAGAGAAATTGTTTCCCTGTTGGTCAAACATGGGTTTGGGTACATAGTTCAGGAGATTGGTTTAACCGATACCCTTTCCATGAAAGACCGGGTCATAGCAGATCTTAAACAGGGAAATTCACAGGAAATGGGACAGCGCTTACGCCATTTATTAGAGGAGCTTGGCCCGACTTTTATTAAATTAGGCCAGCTCCTTAGTATTCGAAGTGACCTGCTTCCAGTAGAGGTCATTTCTGAATTGGAACTTCTTCAGGACAATGTGAATCAGGTATCAATTAAGGAGATTAAGGAGAAAATTCAGCTCGAATTCGGACGGACGGTTGAGGACGTATTCACTAGCTTTCATGAAACACCGGTCGGATCTGCTTCTATTGGCCAAGTTCATGAAGCGGTCTTGCCGACCGGCCAGAAGGTCATGGTAAAGATACAACGGCCTAACATAAAAGAAACGGTTTATGCTGACCTTGGAATATTAAAGGATATAGCAAAGATGATGGAAACCCACTACGATTGGGCCGAACATTACCATATAACTGATTTGATGGATGAGCTGGCTGAATCGATCAAAAATGAACTGGATTACATGGAGGAAGGCCGGAATACGGAAACGATTCAGCTTCAATTTGAAAGCCATTCCGGAATAAAAGTCCCTGAAATTTATTGGGATTACACGACAGCCGAAATACTTACGATGGAACGGATAGACGGAATAAAAATAACCGAGATACAGCAGCTTGACCTAACTCAGCAGGAAAAAAGACAGATAGCTGATTTGTTGATCGAATCATTTATTACGCAAATTTTAAGGGAAGGTTTTTTTCACGGAGACCCGCATCCCGGTAATATTCTTTACATTCCTGATACGAAGCAGCTCGGGTTTATAGATTTAGGGCAGGTCGGCAGATTGTCCTCGAGAAAAAGATATGATGTGACCACATTGATGATTGGTCTTATGAACGAGGATACGGATTTAATCGTGAAGGCCATGTACAGACTGACCTATGTCCCATCATCCGTTGATGATAAGCAATTTTACGACGACATTGACAGAATCAGAAAAAAATTCAGCCATACTCCTCTAGGTGAATTGAATTTTGGATTGACGATCAATGAACTTTTCTCGACTGCACATAATCATGAGATTTATATCCCAACCGATTTCATGATGCTGGGAAAAACGTTAATAACGTTGGAAGGAATTATTAAGGATATAGATCCTTCCTTAAACCTGCTTGAACTCGCCAAGCCTTATGGTCAACAATTACTAATGGAACGCTATAATCCTATTAAATTTGGCAAGAGACTTTTAAAAGATGCAGAGGATATGACGGAAAGCTTTACAAAAATTCCTGGGCAGCTCGAGGAAGTTCTCCAGAAGACTTCGGAAGGTGACTTAAAGGTAAAAATTAGTGTCCATGAACTGGAAGATATTTTTGCGAAAATTGACCGCTTAAGCAACAAATTCTCGTTTAGTTTAACCCTACTTGCCTTTAGTATTGTCGTTTTAGGCTTAATAGTAGGGGCTACTTTCGGAACTAACACCATTCTCACCAGCATTCACGCAGTAGAAGTTGGCTTTGTTATTGCCTTCTTAATGTTTTTATGGATTATTTATTCGATCATTAAAACAGGCCGCTTCTAACTTTTTTCTATATGAAGGATGATCGTTGATTGATCCTGTTTAAGAATACATTAAAATGCCCGGGAAGGTTTCCTTCCCGGGGCATTTTACGATTCCATGTAATTAAGCTGTTCTTCTATTTTACCGTCATCATCATGAATGTAGACCATCGTTTGCGATTCTTCTGCCATCCTTTTGGCTTCTTTTACAGCCTCACTTTTTGTATCAGTTGTACAGGCTGGCTCCTCTTTGCCCTCAATCTTCACGGCCCAGCCTTCCTCGTCATGTGGAACTACATGGAACCTTGCCTCATCGGTCCCGGCGCGCTCCTTAAAATATTGATCGCGGTCACTATGGTTATCTGTTTTATTTGCCATCGGTTTTGCCTCCCATTATAAATTCTCTTGCCTTAAAAGATTAAACGCCACCATATTTTTTTTCACTAGAGGAAGTATTCTTGCTATCACGCTTGTGCTTTTCTTCTTGTTTTTCTTCATTTAGGTCTTCCATCGGAATTGGATCTACTGTTCTTTCACTTTCAAATTTATCAAATAAGCTTTCGTTAGTTGTTTCATATTGTTCCGGGTGATCCATTTTATTTGTTTGGTAGCTTTCGCTGTTCTTTTTATTCTCCATCCACTCACTCCTTTTTCTTTTGTCTATTTTTTACCCTATTGGTAGTTAAATAAACAGTTTTTTATCATCTCTTTCCAAGAATCTTAGATTAATTGAAAAAGTGATGAATAGCAGATGAATGGGTATATAAGTAAGAAGATGAAAATGAGGAAGTGGTTTATATGCGTTTCGAGCGAGCCCTATTAATTTATAATGGAAATGCCGGGAAAAAGGATATGAAACAGGCACTCGGGGTCGCTGTCCCGATTCTATCATCCAATATTTCAAATTTAATGATTGTCCAAACACAAAGAAGCGGCCATGCAAAGGAGCTTTGTCAGCTGCATGGACCAGATGTTGATTTGGTCATTATCCTTGGTGGAGATGGTACTGTCCATGAATGTATAAACGGACTATCAAATCTGGACCATCGACCAATCATTGGCATATTACCTGCGGGCACGTGTAATGATTTTTCAAGGAGCTTATTGATTGAACAGGATATCGCCTTAGCTGCGAACCAAATTATCTCATGTGGAAGCATGCCAGTGGACGTTCTCAAAGTGGATGATCAGTACAGTTTAAACTTTTGGGGGACAGGATTAATCGCAGAAACTTCCAATAATATTAGACCAACAGAAAAGGATCATTTTGGTAAAGTAGGTTATATGCTCAGTGCAATCAGAACGATGAATAATATGGATCAATTTAAATATGTACTAGATATTGATGGGGAGAAAATGGAAGGAGAGGCGCTCTTAATTATTGCAGCCAATGGGAATTATATAGGAACCAATAGGCTGCCTTTTAAAGCAATCAGTTATCATGATGGACTCGCAGATGTCTTTATTATTAAACATACAAACTTAACGTTGTTGAAAGAACTGATTACGACAGATATTACGATTCAAGATAATGAATTAAGCCAGGAAATGGACCATTATTCTGGGAAATCAATCACCATTTATACAGAAGAGGACATGGATGCAGATATGGATGGGGAAGTGTATACCAGAACGCCGAGTCATATTACCGTGCTCAAACATCATTTACAAATGGTAACGCCGAGTGGAAAATGGTAGACGGCTTTTTAGACGTATATACTTTTTGGGCATAAAAAAGGAGGTATCTTTTTGCTCATGATACCTCTTCAAATTGAAAATACGTAAACAATTTCTCTTGTACATGCTGTTCCCACTCATCCAATGGGGCGTCTATCTCTTTGAGAAGCTGATAAGCATTGACCCATGCCTTCATTTCTGCATTGATACGATAGGGACGGTTCGAAATCCACTGGTCGTAGTCTAAGTTTCCTTCGATGAAGTCGATGAGATGCCCAGTCTCATGTGCTAGGGCATAGAGGTTTTCTTGCTCTGCAATCGGCGGGATTGTGACCGTTAGATCGGGTCTAAAGCTTACCCGATTTTCGTGTGAAAAATGGACAGTTCCTCCCATTTGCTCTACTATATCTATTAAGCTGTTCATGTATTTAGTGATGTCAGCCCTGCCAAATAGACTTCGCATCTTTCTTTGCCACCCTTTTTCTCTTATTGATTTCATCTTATCACATTTTATCTTAAATTTTGAAAGTGGTATAAATAAAATTAAATTTAGCTAATCAATACACGCCACAAACCAAAAACAACTAGATGTACTATCATTTTAAGCTCAGATGACGAACGTTATGACACAATTATCGGTAAAATCATAAAAAACAGCCCTCCTCATTGTTTGAATGCGTTTAACAATGAGGAGGGCTGTTCATATTTCAGTCGGCTGGATTAGAGGACCCGTACTTAGTTTATCAAGCTTACCGGTCATAAGCCGGCTGCAAGTTCAACGGTTGCGTTCTGAATTTTTCTTACCTACATTATCGTTTGGTGAATCACCAGTTCCATTTTTGCTCTTACTATTAGGCGTTCCATAGATTTGATTATCCTGTGTTACTTTCGCGCCTTCTAGAAAATCATCCTTTGTTTTCAATCTTCTCACCTCCTGAATAGTCTACCTCCCATATTATCTGTTAAGATAACTAGAAACATACAATAGGGGATTAGTTAAATAGGCTGTTAAATAGCAATAATTAAAAAAAGCTCAACAAAAAAGGGCCTTCCCCAAAAAAGGGGCAGCCCTTGTAAATTTAACTATGGATTGAAATCATATTTATTTCTGTAATTCAAAAGACACGGATTCAGGACGCTCACAGGTACTTTCCATTATATAGTGGCTGCCGCTGTCCGAGGAATCATGGAAGCCATGCATCGCTTCTAAAACATGATACGCTAATTCCCCATTGGCTCGATATTGTCCGCCTTCGAGGATGGCTTTGGCCATATCGGCAACACCTAGTCCTCGACTGTTTTGGGCGTGTCCGTAAGCAAGTGGAACCTCTTTAAATTCATCTTCGTCCCGTTTTCTTACTTTGACAGGGCCGCCGAACGTGTTTGGATCTGGAACAAGTATCGTTCCTTCACTTCCATAAATTTCGATTGGAGGAAGGGTTGTACCGCCAAACGCATCAAAACTAGTAGTAATGTTTCCAATTACCCCCGATGCAAAGTCAATGACACCTGAGATATGAGTAGGAGTGGATACTTCAATTTTGGTACCTGCTTTTGGCTGGCTAAGTACTGTTCTTTCAGGATAACTAATCCGAGTGAAACCAGAAATTCGTTTAATTGGTCCTAGCAGAGCCACCAAAGCTGTTAAGTAGTAAGGTCCCATATCAAACATTGGTCCGCCGCCTAAATCATAATAAAAGGCAGGGTCTGGATGCCAATGTTCGTGCCCGCGGCAAATCATAAAGGCAGATGCACCAATCGGTACACCAATTTCACCTTGTTCAATCAAATGGATGGCCGTTTGAATACCTGCACCTAGGAAGGTATCAGGTGCACTGCCAACAAGGAGATTTCGCTTCTTCGCTGTTTCTAAAATTTGTCTGCCTTCCTCGCGTGTAACAGCCAGTGGTTTTTCAGTATAAACATGTTTTCCTGCTTCAAGTGCCTGGATGCAAACGGAGGCATGTGCTTTAGGAATGGTTAAATTGATCACTAGTTCAATCTCTGGGTTAGACAGTAGTTCTTCTACAGAACAAGCGGTCGGAATAGCGTATTTCTCTGCTTGAGATTGGGCCCGCTGCACATCTAAATCTGCACAGGCAACCAGTTCGAGGTGGGGGAACTTCGGACAATTTTCCATATAAATTGAACTAATATTTCCACAGCCGATGATGCCAACTTTTAGTTTTTTCAAAATAGCTCCTCCTAGATTTTGACTGTTGTTATTGACTATCTCCCATACCCGTATAGGAACGTATATTTCCATAAATAGAATCCACATCGAATTCTTCAGCCCGTTTCTTTCCCTCAGCGGCCCATAAAAATCCACGGCGCATAATAAGAGAAACTTCTGGCATCGCAACGATATTGGCCTGATGGCCTAATGAACTATAGAACACATTTCCAAGGCCCCAGCGTTTCGTCCAGACAACGGGCATATCCACTGCCTTGTTGGCAGAATGCGGTCCATGAAACACAGGGAAGCGGGTAGTGGCTAAGACTTCCACGGACGGATCATAATGAAGGTAATATTGCTCACTTGCGACTTTAAAATCGGAGATCCCTTCTAGTAGTGGACTGGAGGAATGTTTGATGTTTACGGTGTATTCCACCCCATCATTCCCTGGATGAGCAACCCAATTGCCGCCGGTGATAAATTGCCAGTCGACATTGTTACGGAACGAGTCACACATTCCACCGTGACAGCCGGCTAAGCCGACACCGGCTGCGACTGCTTCAGAGATATTGAGAACATACTTTCTTTCAATTTCACCCATCGTCCAGTGGGGAATGATCAAATCCGCTGATTTCAACTTTTCTTTATCAGCATACGTGTCAAGCGAATTGGATACCTCGACTTGGAAATTTTCCTCCTCAAGGATTCCTTTAAAAATGTCTGCAACTTGTTCAGGCTGATGTCCATCCCATCCACCCCACACGATTAATGCACTTTTTTTCATGGTAAAAGCACTCCTTTATAGGTTTAATTAAACGTCAGAAATCCGAATCCATTGGCGTTTCTCAATCGATAAATCCACCGCTTCCAAAACTTCTTGGCACTTTACGCCGTCACGGAAGTTGGGAACTGGTTCACGCTCTTCACGGAAAGACTCCATAAGTTCCACTACTTCGTGAATAAACGTATGCTCATAGCCGATTGTATGTCCTGGCGGCCACCATGCTTCGGAGAAAGCGTGGGAAGGGTCAGTCGCTAATACGCGGCGGAAGCCTTGTACGTCATCTCTGTCATCCGTGAAGTAAACCTGGAGTTCATTCATGCGCTCAAAGTCGAAGATGACGCTGCCTTTACTGCCGTTAATTTCAAAAGAATTCGTACAGCGGTGGCCTGCAGCAAAACGTGTCGCTTCAAAGCTGCCTAATGCTCCGTTAGCAAATCGAGCCAAGAAAAGGGTAGCATCATCGACCGTCACTTCACCTTTTTCTCCACTATCGCTGCCTTTTGCCGATAAGCCGGTCATCTGAGAGGGAATGGGCCGTTCTTTAATAAAGGTATCGTTCATGCCAATAACTTCTGTCATATCACCAATTAGGTAGTGGGCCAAGTCAATCAGATGTGCCCCAAGGTCACCGTGAGAACCTGATCCTGCAATTTCCTTTTGAAGTCTCCAAGCTAGCGGGAAGTTGGGATCAATGAGCCAATCCTGTAAGAACCAGGCGCGGAAATGATAGATTTTACCTAATTTGCCTTCATCCAGCAGCTTTTTCGCCAGCATAACAGCAGGGGCAAAGCGGTAGTTGAATCCAACCATATGTTTAACCCCAGCAGCCTCAACCACTTCAAGCATTTCTCTAGAATCTTTTAATATAAGCGCTAACGGTTTTTCGCAAAAAACATGCTTGCCTGCTTGTGCGGCAGCAATCGTGATTTCTTTATGTACATCACTCGGTGCATTGATATCAATTAAATCAATATCATCTCTTTCTAAGAGACTCTTCCAGTCTGTTGAATATTCCTGCCAGCCGAATTGCTTGGCAGCAGCAGCCACTGCGTTTTCATCACGGCCGCAAATAACCTTCATTTCAGGATGAACAGTGTTTGGAAAGAATAGAGGAAGGTCCCGGTAAGCATGGCTGTGTGCCTTACCCATAAATTTATAGCCGACCATGCCAATTCTAAGTTTTTCCATAGTAATCTCCTTTTTTAAAAAATTAGATAGTTATAGATTTAAAAAAGAACTCTTGGATTCTAGTGTCGGATACTAGATAATTGAAACAAGAAGAAGTTTAAAAGTTGTCTCTAATGAAGTGGATACCTAGACTACGACAAATGTATATCTTCTATTGGTAAATGTATCATTTCTACGTTTGACACAACAAGATAAAACTTATATAATCCTAGACAAAATTTATCCTTTTTGAAAGGGTCAATCTAAATGTTAATCTATGAACCCCACCATTTTGATTTGATTAAAAACTATGAGGTTATCAATTTAAACTTTCCAAGCCATCTCCATCGTTGTTATGAATTGATATTTGTCGTTGAGGGAGATATGGAAGTCATAATTGAACAGAGAAGTTGTGATTTACATACTGGACAATACTTATTAATATTACCGAATGAAATTCATTCCATCGTGACAAAATCACAGGCTAGGGCTAAAATATGTATTTTTTCTCCAGATTATATTCCGACCTTTCAAAGGATGATCGAAAATCGTTCCCTTGAAAATCCTATTTTTTTCCTATCCTCAGAGGCAGAAAAGATTATTTCTAGAACCCTCTTTAAAAATGACACAAATTTACTAGCACAAAAGGGAAGTCTCTATTTATTATTATCAGAACTAATGGTACAAACCACCTTCATTAAAGCAGAAAAAAAAGACTCAGAGCTGCTTCATACCCTGCTAACCTATATCCAAGAACACTTTACCGAAGCGATTTCGTTACACAGTATCGCCGTTACCCTTGGGTATAGTTATAATTATTTATCGAAATATTTTAATGCGAATGTTAAAACGACTTTTGCCGATTTTTTAAATGGGACTAGGATTAGCTATGCTTGTCATCTGCTGAGAACGACAGAAAAAAATATGACTGAGATTGCTTATCTTTGTGGTTATGATAACATTCGTTCATTCAATCGCAACTTTGTTAAGAAAACGTTATGTACACCTAAAGAATACCGTGAAAATATACCTCTGATGTATCTTGATTTGCACCCTGTCCACACTTCT
Source organism: Neobacillus drentensis (assembly GCF_021560175.1). Taxonomy (GTDB): domain Bacteria; phylum Bacillota; class Bacilli; order Bacillales; family Cytobacillaceae; genus Neobacillus; species Neobacillus drentensis_A. Next base: position 2,228,037 of record NZ_CP091110.1, read on the forward strand.
TCAAAGGAATCCAATATATAGGCCCTATCTCATTGAGGTGGGACCTTATTTTTGTTAATTTAAGCCTCTTTTGCTATGGGAGAATCTCAATAAGCGAAGTAGGACTTCCTATAGGGTAAAATACAGGTATACGGAGATAGTTATTTTTTTATAGTGCCGGGTAAACGATAGTAAATGTATCTAGGATTTGAAAAAGGGTAACAGAACATATTAGAATGGAGACAAACCATTTCAGGTAGAGATTAAAAAGAAAACTAGATTAAACATCGAAAGTTGGAAACAAAAATGACGAATCAAAGCATTATTTTTTTTGATATTGATGGAACGTTGCTTAACCATGATAAAAAATTGCCTCTCTCAACGAAAGAATCCATTTTTAAATTAAAGGAACTTGGACATGAAGTAGCGATTGCAACTGGTCGGGCTCCATTTATGTTCGAGGATTTACGAAAAGAATTAGATATTAACACCTATGTTAGTTATAACGGGCAATACGTTGTATTAAAAGGGGAAGAATTATATCGAAATCCATTAAACATCACTTCTCTTGAAAAGTTAACAGAAGTGGCTTTACATAATAATCACCCTGTCGTCTTTATGGATCACGAGGATATGAGAGCGAATGTCCCAGAGCATGCGTATATTACTGAAAGTATAGCAACGTTAAAAATTAGCCGTTTTCCTACGCATGATCCACTTTATTACAAAGGGCGCGAGCTGTTTCAAACGCTTCTTTTTTGTCCAGAAGGGGAAGAAAAACAATATGAACAGGATTTTCAGGATTTTGATTTTGTAAGATGGCATCCTGTTTCAGTTGATGTACTCCCAAGGGGAGGATCAAAGGCCCAAGGGATTAAAAAGATTGTTGAAAGTCTAGGTATTCCATCAGAACGGCACTATGCCTTTGGGGATGGACTCAATGATATGGAAATGCTCTCAACCGTACAAAATAGTGTGGCGATGGGAAATGGCGAAGAAATAGTAAAATCTGCGGCAAAATATGTAACAAAATCTGTTGAGGAAGATGGAATTCTCCATGGTCTTCAAATGGTAGGTCTTTTATAAGTAGAAAACAAAAAACTTAAAAAGCCGAAAAAATAGAGTTTTTTAGTCAAAACTTTTTATTTTCGGTTTTTTTTGTTTATGGTCTTATTAAATAAATGGTAAAAAGAGGATTTAATAAACTATACTTTTGTAATGGAGTTGATCTTATGTTTAATCGCATTCTTGTAGCAATAGATGGTTCTAAAATGAGTGAAAAAGCATTAAGGGCGGCTTTGGATATAGCGAAGGAAAGATATTCTAAAATTTGCGTGATCCATGTTGAAAAGAATCTAAAAATTTCAGAAGGAATGCCGAATGCAACAATCGACCTGCTCTATAAAGAACAAAACAATGAGAGCGAAGATTTATTAAAACATGCTGTTTCTCTTGCAGAGAGGGAAGGGATCGAAATAGAGGTCCAATCTGTCATGGGAGAACCGGCGATTCAAATCGTCAAGAAGGCAGAGGAAGGAAATTATCAAATGATCGTCATGGGCAGCAGAGGTCTAGGAAATCTTAAAGGCTTAATGCTTGGCAGTGTTAGCCAAAAAGTTTCTCAGCTATCGCATTGTCCTGTTTTGATTATTAAGTAAAATACAGCTTTATTAGAGGTAGGCATGGACTCGGTACTTACTGGGTTCATGTTTTTTATGAAAAAAATATTTAATTTACAATAAGGATTTAGTGGTGATTTTTATTACTATGGTGTATTAAATAATAGAATATGAGGCATTTTTAGTATATATTACGCTATAATCCCCCGAAGGAGAAAGCAGCCAGGAGCTACGGCAGATAAGAGGGGTTCATAACCCCCGAAGGAGAAAGCAGCCAAGAGCTAGAGCAGATAAGAACGGTTCATAACCCCCGAAGGAGAAAGCAGCCAGGAGCTACGGCAGATAAGAGGGGTTCATAACCCCTGAAGGAGAAAGCAACCAGGAGCTACGGCAGATAAGAGAGGTTCATAACCCCTGAAGGAGAAAGCAACCAGGAGCTACGGCAGATAAGAGGGGTTCATAACCCCTGAAGGAGAAAGCAGCCAAGAGCTACAGCAGATAAGAACGATTCATAACCCCCTAATGAGAAAAGAATCAGAATCTATAACAGATTAGAGGCATGGATAAACATACCATGCCTTTTTCTTGCAAATGGTTTTAGGAAAAAAACCTAAAACATACTCAACCGATAATTTCTTGATAAAAGTTCCAAAAGTTTAATTCCCGCCACACTATTACCTTTTTCATCCAGCGCAGGACCAAAAATTCCGATTCCAAATTTACCTGGAACCGCGCCCATAATCCCGCCCGATACCCCACTTTTCGCCGGAATCCCGATTTTGATGGCAAATTCTCCAGATGCATTATACATACCGCATGTAACCATAAAGGTTTTGCAAATTCGGGCTACATCTTCAGGCATAATCCTTTTCCCATTAAGAGGATCCATTCCATCCATTGCAAAAATCATCCCGATGCGACCTAGATCCAAACAGTTCATTTCAATAGCACACTGTTTTGTATATAAATCCAATAATGCGTCGACATCCTCTGTGATGATATGATGCTGCTTAAGAAAATAACATAATGCCCGATTTAAATCAGCTGTTTCGAATTCGGATTGAGCTACTTGCTCACAATATCCAATGGAAGAGTCATCGGCCAATTCCCGAATAAAGCTTAATAAGCGATGAAACCGATCCGCTATAGAATCCCCTTTGATCATATGCGTCACCACAAGTGCTCCTGCATTGATCATGGGGTTTAACGGTTTAGCAGGAGCCATTGTTTCCAATTTGGCAATTGAATTAAACGGGTCTCCTGTTGGTTCCATTCCCACCCGTTCAAATACATATTGAAATCCTCTTTCCATTAAAACGAGGGCTAAACTTATCACCTTTGAGATACTTTGCAGCGTAATCTTTTTATCAATATCACCGGCCGAGATACATTTTCCATCCGGATAATGAATCGCAATGGACAAATCATCCCGATTTGCTTTCCCTAGCTCCGGTATATAGTCTGCAACCTTGCCATCTTTTGTATAACGTTTTGCTTCTTCGACTAATAGCTTTAATTCGCTACTTTTTTGACATGGCATTTTCATCACCCATAGTAGTATAGGCCTGTGATATCACCCTCATTCATCAGCTATAATGGATCTTGTATAAAAATCGATTGGGAGTATGTGATTATGATGAATAACTGCTAATAATAGACAAATCCATGTCAATTAACACATGTATGAACCATTGCCAAACATTCAGATAATCATAAATAATTTTACAAAAAATTTAGAAATTAGTGTTTCGAAGCTTTTTCCTTGAAAAAAGTACTCAATTACTCTATTATATTTCTTTGTTAATTAATTTTTTATAGTGTATATATTGTTTAATAAAAAAAGGCTCGTGGGAATATCAATTTTTATAAAAAGTTGCTTTTTATAATTGTTATTAAAAATCGATCCACCTAAATAATCCATACCGGCCAATCGAAAGGGGAATTAGAGATGTTAGAAGTTATGGAAAAATCAAAGGAATTCAAAGCAGAACAACTGGATGTCCTTGACCAATTGTTAAAGCCAGAGGTTCAGGAGTCCTTGACTACTTTAGTGGAGCAGCTTCCAAAACTGACCGAACTTGTGAATATTTTAACAAAATCGTATGACTTTGCTCAGTCAGTTGCTACGGACGAAGTATTAAAAAACGATACAGTCGGTGCCATTACAGAGATTGTTGAACCTATTAAAGATACAGTGAAAAGCGTTGCTGCAACAGTGATCGAAGCAAAAGATCGTGCAGAGGATAGTAATGAAGTGATTGGTTTATTCGGACTTTTGAAAATGATTAAAGATCCTCAAGCTCAAAAGCTTTTCCGTTTCGTTAACGCATACCTTGAAGTTTCCGGAGAACGTTCAGCAAAATAATTATTACAATACATCCATAGAGACGGGGGAGAGACCATGTCAAAAAAAGTTGTCATCTTAGGTGCCGGTTATGGCGGACTATTAGCTGCAATGAATATTCGTAAATATTTAAATAAAGATCAAGCACAAGTAACTGTGATTAATCAGTACCCTACACACCAAATTATCACAGAGCTTCACCGTTTGGCTGCAGGAAGTGTGGCAGAACAAGCTGTTGCGATGCCTTTAGCGAAGCTATTCAAAGGAAAAGATATTGATCTTAAAATCGCAAAGGTTGAATCTTTCTCTGCAGATCAGAAAGAAGTAAAACTATCAGATGGATCTTCTTTATCCTATGATGCGTTAGTCGTAGCATTGGGAAGCAAAACTGCTTACTTCGGTATTCCAGGGTTAGAAGAAAACAGCATGGTGTTAAAATCAGCAGACGATGCCAATAAAATCTATCAACATATCGAAGAACGAATTGCTGAATATGCCAAAACTAAAAATGAAGCAGATGCAACGATCCTTATTGGCGGCGGCGGTTTAACCGGCGTTGAGTTGGTAGGAGAAATTGCGGATATGATGCCTAAACTTGCGAGAAGCTATGGCGTAAATCCTAAAGAAGTTAAGCTGATGCTAGTTGAAGCAGGTCCTAGGATCTTACCAGTGTTACCAGCAGCTTTAATCGAACGTGCAACTGCAAGTCTAGAAGCTCGTGGTGTTCAGTTCTTAACAGGTCTTCCTGTAACAAACGTGGACGGAAATGTCATTGATTTAAAAGATGGACAAAAGATTACCGCTAATACTTTTGTTTGGACTGGCGGCGTACAAGGTAATCCACTAGTCGGTCAATCAGGCCTTGATGTGGATCGTGGACGCGCAACTGTAAATGAATATCTTCAATCTACTTCCCATAAAGACGTATTTGTTGTCGGTGACAGTGCGGTTGTTTTTGGAGAAGATGGACGCCCATTACCTCCTACTGCCCAAATAGCTTGGCAAATGGGAGAGCAAACAGGCTACAATGTATTTGCTTTCTTGGAAAATAAATCATTTAAAGAGTTTACTCAAGTTAACTCTGGAACACTAGCAAGCTTGGGACGTAAAGATGCAGTTGCTTCCATTGGTGCTAACTCCATCCCACTTAAAGGACTTCCAGCTTCGTTAATGAAAGAAGCTAGTAATGTTCGATATTTATCACATATTAAAGCATTATATAGTTTAGCTTATTAATTCTATTGGTTTTAACGTTTTGTTCGGTCGGACATTATTTCTATCTTTCCATAATATTCTCTTTAGGGAGATTAGGCTTATTTATAGTAAAACCACGGCGTTCCATTAAATGCTGTGGTTTTATTATTATTTAAAAAATAATATAAACATATTGTCACATACCTACAATCGTGTTACTATTAGATGAAATTAATTCCTTTAACTTGGTCCAGAGAGGCCAAAAAGGCAAAAGTAAACTTTATATATGTATTTATGTATATAATGCCCTTTTGTCCATTGGATAAAAGGGCTTTTATTTTGCCGACTATCTTTTAATCAAAGTCCCGTGAGGCTTGAAAGGAGAACGACAAAAATGGATTATCGTAAAAAAACAGTAGTTGCATCAGTAGCAGGTTTAACACTTGAGGGTATGGATATTATGTTCATCTCCTTTGCCATGTCAATGATTATTGCCCAGTTTCATATTGATATGGTATCGGGAGGTCTTATTTCCTCCATTACAAACATAGGAATGCTAGCTGGAGGAATGATTTTCGGTATTTTGGCAGATAAATTCGGGAGAGTTCGAGTATTTACCTATACGATTCTACTATTTGCGATTGGAACAGCGTTAACAGGGCTGGCTCAAAATATTGAACAGGTTTACGCCTTTCGATTTATAGCGGGTTTAGGTGCAGGTGGAGAATATGGGATTGGTATGGCGCTTGTCGCGGAAGCATGGCCAAAGAATAAACAGGGGCGCGCTTCTTCCTACGTTAGTATCGGTGCTCAATACGGTGTGATCCTTGCAGCACTTCTAAGTGCCATGATTCTTCCTGCCTGGGGATGGAGAGGATTGTTTTTCGTCGGCTTGGTTCCAGTTATCTTCGCTTTTATCGTAAGAAGGAAATTAGACGAATCGCCTGTTTGGGTAGAGGCACAAAAGCAAAAACAACTTCTGCCTCGGCAAGGGAAATTAAAGCAATTGTTTGCTGATCCGAGAACTTCAGTCACAACGATTGCGTTAGCCATTATGGCTACTGTCCAAATTGCAGGTTATAATGGTTTGATGATTTGGCTGCCATCGATGCTTCAGCAATCTCAAGGATTATCCGTATCTAATTCGGCTCTTTGGACGATTAGCACGGCTGTAGGGATGATTGCCGGAATGTTAACATTTGGCCAATTTATCGATCGATTCGGAATGAAGCGCTCATATGGAATGTTCCTTGCTGCTTCTGCTTTAGCGGTGTTCTTATATTCCTATGCATCAGGAAGTGCAGGCCTTTTAATCGGCGGGGCGCTTGTCGGATTTTTCTCAAATGGAATGTTTGCCGGATATGGTGCCTTAATCAGTAATTATTATCCAGTTGAAATTCGCAGCACAGCAACCAATACCATCTTTAACTTTGGCAGAGCATTGGGCGGATTATCTCCCATTTTAGTTGGTTACATCCTGCAGCATACAAATGTAAAGGTCGCAATGGGCTATCTTGCCGTACTTTACTGCATCTCCTTTATCGCTATGATTAGTTTGAAAAAAGGAAAAGGTTCTAAAAAACAGCTCCCTGTATTTTCTAAAGTGGAGTCCTTTTAAGAAAAAACCCAAGTGAATGTACTTCACTTGGGTTTTTTGTCTAGTTGGGAGATAATAATATAAGAGGGCATTTTAACTTATTTATATATTAAAAATGCGTATAAAGTTGAATTAGGTATGTAGAAAGAAGTGAAAAGAATGAAAGAAATCCCCTCGATCTCTTCATCGATTATTAAACAGGCTTTATCGGTTAATAAAAAGCCGTTCCCATGGTTAAAGGCATTTTCGGCAGGGGTAGCTGCGTCTTTGCCTATTTTGATTGGCTTATTATTAGGCAATTTTAAATATGGGTTGATCGCTGGAATGGGTGGTTTCACCTATCTTTACGTATTTAATATTCCATATGCTCAGAGGGCTAAAAAAATATTTTTTGTCTTAGTTGCTTTGTCTGTACTAACTGCGTTAGGGACACTTGTTGCTCCATATCCAATGGCAATTGCCATTTTAATGGGGCTGATTGGAGCCGCAGCCATATTCTCTTTTGGAGCATTAAGAATTACAGGTCCTTCGGCCATCTTTTTTGTTCTGGTTTTTTCAATGACAACAGGTATGCCTGTTCAGCCAGAACTAGCCCTTGTTCGAGCAGGACTTGTTTTCCTTGGCGGGAGTCTGTCGTGGATCATTGCGATGCTTGGTTATTTTTTTGACCCGCATGGTCCAGAAAAGGGTGTAATGAAAAGGACCTTACTCGAGCTAGCAACATTTCTTGATTCTGTCGGAACTGAACGTTTTAACGAGTCGAGACATCGTGTCATGTCAATATTGAATGAGGCCGAAGGAACACTTGCTTCGGGTTATATTTCCTGGAATCAAACAGACTTTTTTAAAAGATTATATGTATTAAATAATTCGGCTCGTGCGTTATTCACGTACATACTTGAAAATTATTCCGAACATCCTGTCAAGTTACCATCTGAATTAGGGCATTCGCTTCGGAAAATGACTTTATCGTTAGACACTAAAAGGAAGGGTCATTATTCCGAACAAAAAATTTTACAGCCGGATGTAATGGATGATCAAATTGCTTACTTGTTTAAACTCATCTATGATGCAGATGCAATCTTTAACGAACCCGCTTCTAAAATTAATAAAGAAGTTGAATTTGCGAAGTCCTCCACAAAGACTGTGCTTGGGGGGGCATTTGACAAAAATTCGATTATTTTTATTTCAGCTTTAAGATTTGGTATTGTCACAACGATAGCGGCCATTATCGCTTTTCAATTTGGACTTGTGCGGTCTTACTGGGTACCGTTATCCTGTGTAGCTGTTATGTCAGGATTCTCGATTGTGGCCACCTTTCATCGTGCTATCCAAAGAGGAATTGGTACATTGCTAGGAATCTTAATCGCAAGTATCATACTTTCCTTTCATCCGAGTGGTTATTTAATTGCTATGCTTGTTTTATTATTAACGTTTATAACAGAGCTGTTTATCGTGAAAAATTATGGATTAGCCGCACTGTTTTTTACACCGAACGCTTTACTTATGGCTGAAAGCACCAGTTTGGGGAATTTTAACTTTACCTATTTTGCTTCTGCAAGAATGATGGATGTTTTAATTGGCAGTATCATTGGTCTCTTGGGAGTATGGTTAGTAGGGAGGAGGTCGGCCTCTAGTCGTATTCCTCACCTGATATCGAAAACGATTCGGAGTCAAGCACAATTGTTGATTATTCTATTCTCTGACCAAGGAAAAGGGTTAAAGTCGAGAGAAAACAGAGGGTTAAGCAAGATGAAAACGAATATCTATAATTTAAAAACCCTATATAATACAGCTTTAGGTGAAGTTCCTGCTGATCGAAAAGCGTTGGATTATTACTGGACTGTGGTATTCTCCATCGAACATTTAGGCTATTTATTGGAAGATTGTGCTAAAACAGGTACCCGACGGCCCCTTTCGGATGAGATACTAGCCCAATTGCTTTATGTTTGTGAAACAATGGCCATCGCGGCAGATCTGAAAAGGTCGCCAACTATGAGAAGAGTTCCTGAAATAGAACCATTTCCAGGCATCCAAAATGAGATTGTAAATTTACAAAAAGGACTTCAAACAAGCGACTAGTATGCAAAAAAGGCCCCTCATTGATGACGGGCCTTTGATTCTGTTCCTTACATTTATCTAGGTGCTTGCATTTGCTTGTCCAGAACCCAAGTATTATACTAAAATCAGTTTGTTTACCATAAGAAGAACCGTTTGCTTTATAAGGGGGAAGGACTTTTGAATCGCGACTCACTCCAATCTATTGAATATGAAATTGCCTTGTTGGTTCGGCTTACAACAGCTTATAGTCCTAAATTAGGTGAATTGGACCGTTCAGAGTATCTTATATTGAGTGAAATTAATGAAAATGGCCCGCTGGCGATTAATGTTATTGCTGAAAAACTAATGTTAAACATATCAACAGCGAGCAGGCAGGTTGGTACGTTAGAAACCAAAGAATATATTAAACGTTTTCCAGACCCAGGCAATGGCAGAATTAGTCTAATTGAAATGACCAATAAGGGAAAAGAGATCTTAAACATTGTTCAAACTGCTCGCTATAAGTTTTATTCCGAAGTACTTCAACATTGGTCGAAGACAGAATTAGAACAATTGGAGGATAACTTAGTTCGTTTAAATATGGATTTTAAAAAAAGGAAATGATCCTATTTTTAATATTTCCCAAAAATTAAGAATAACTGTATATGGAGAAGGATTGTGACCTGTTGTCACGATCTTTTTTGTTTTCACTATTGTATAAAATAAAGTTTATCATTGATTTTTTTGTTATAAGTTGTATAATACAAGTTGCCGTATGCAATATAGATATGGTGATTATGTTGACAAGCATTATGAAACAAAACTATTACGAAATTTTTCAGATATTGAAAGGAGGAAAATTGATGAGTCGACAAATCAATACGGCAGCTTCAGAGACTGAAAAAGTTGCTGTCCCACAATATTTGGTTATATCCATCTTGACAATCCTTGCGATTGGTTCACAGTATTTTTCTAATCTGTCCTACATCTTAAACCAAGGAATTATTCAAAACGGACTGGGGCTAGGTTCAAATCATTTGCTAATCCCATCTACATTATCGAATTTGGCATTTGCACTCGGTGTGCCACTGGGTTCAGTACTCACGAGGAAGTTTGGATTAAGAAAAAATTATTTAAGGTTTGTGTTTATCTTTTTATGTGGCTCCATTATTTCTGCTCTATCACCTGGACTGATTATTTTAATTGTAGGTAGAATCATTCAAGGTTTAAGTGCAGGAATGCTTTTCTTAACCATTTTGCCAGTTAGTCTAAAATCCTTCCCAAACGCCATCCGAAATACCTTTTTGTTTATGGTCATTACCGGATTATTTGGATCGAGTGCCATTGGAGCTTTATTCGGTTCGATTTCTTTAAGAGCTGATGCATGGCGTTGGTTATTTGTTTTAAATGTTATTGCATCAATATGCTGCTTAATAATTGGTTTTTTTGGTTTGCCTAAGCAAGAAGAGCCTGTTCATGATCATAGTCCCGTGGATAAAACAGGCGTATTTTTGTTAAGTCTTCTTATGATTGTACTAGCATTTCCACTATGTAATTTGTTAGAAAAAGGGTTTACTTCCTTATATGTTTGGCCCTTTCTACTTGCAGGGCTAATCTTGTTACTTTTGTTTATTTATGTGGACGTAAAAGCCGAAACACCCATCGTTCCGTTTCGGACCTTAAAGGCACCAAAACCTATTTCCGGAACCATTATGGCTGTCGCATCCCATGTTTCGCTTATCGTGGCCATTGCAGGGATAAACGGATTTTTAAGAAATAATTTGAACCTGCCATTTTTATATTTAAGCCATTTTTACTTTTGGTTTTTTGCAGGCATTTTGTTTACTGCCATATTCAAAACCCTATTTTATGACAAATGGGGGGCCGGCGTACTTGGAATAATGGGCTCACTTATCGTTTTATATATAAGCATTAAGTGGAGAGTGATTGGTCCAGAAACAACTTTATCTTCATTATATTTTCAAGTTGCCTGTTTGGGCGCCGGGATCAGTATGACTCTCGTTTCAGGTGCACTTGGAACTGCATTAGCCGGAGATATTCATCAGGCATCTATGAGGTCCGTCACCTTGCACTCTATTCGAAATTTTATTGGTGCAGTTATTTCACCAGTGATCGGCTGGTTTTTAACAAGACAAAACGCTCAAAACTATGAAGACATACGCGGACAAGTTGACCCAAATAGTTCAGAATTTAAATCGGAAATGACAAAATTAATTCGTTCCTTAATGGGGAAACACGTGTCTTTATCCGATGCAAAAAGTACAGCAGCTTATGAACTAGTCGCCAATTCTAAAAAATCAGCTATTTTGGGTGCCTATCATGATTTGTTTACGTTCTTACTTGTTCTCAGCATTATTATGCTGATTGGCTCAATAGGAAAAACTTTGACTGGCAAAGGACGGTCATTGGTTCAGAAACAGAAGAGAGTGCTCTTACCAGATAAAAAAGCGAAAGCTGGAATGGAGACATCTGTTTAAATTTACAAGGAAATTTTTAAAATATGTGAGGAGAGATTTCAAACATGAGTAAAGGTCGTTTATTACTGATTAATGTTGTGGGGATGATTGTTGTTTTGGCAGTAATTGCAGCAGGTGGAAACTTCTACTATGAAAATCAGAACTATGTAAAAACCGATGATGCGGTTGTATCAGCAGAAATTAATCAAATCGTCGCTACTAATTCAGGCTTACTGACCAATTGGACTGCGAAAGAGGGGGAAGTTGTCACTGGACATCAAGAAATTGGGAAAATCTCAACGGGACAACAAGCTCTTCCTGTGGATAGCATGGCTAAAGGAACCATCATCAAAAATGAAGCAAAAACAAATCAACTGGTACAGGCTGGTCAGGTTTTGGCTCAAACAGCGGATATGGATCATTTATATATTACTGCCAACATTGATGAGGACCAATTAAACAATATTGAAGTAGGAGATACTGTCGATATTACGGTCGACGGGGATGCTGAAGCAACCTTTAATGGTCAGATTGAGGAAATTGGTTATGCGACCAATTCCGTATTTTCAGCTCTTCCGTCTCAAAACTCGAACGGCACCTATACAAAGGTAACTCAAAAAGTACCTGTGAAAATTTTAGTTGAAAATCCTTCAAGTAAGGTACTTCCAGGAATGAATGCCGAGGTCAAAATTTCTATTTAGTACTTTTCCAAATTCTGTTTTGCTCAATAATAATGTAGAACAAAGCAAAGGCCCATCTAGTAAAGAGGGGCCTTTGTTTTGTTCTATTACTTACCGGTTAATGCTGTATAAGCATTTGCTTCACCGGAACCAAAGTATGCATCATGACCTGGTTTTCCATAATCTAATGCGGTCTTTTCAATAAGTGCTTCCACCTGGGCTGGTTTGTAGTCCGGATGCGCCGCTTTGATGACTCCTGCAATACCGGCAACTTTTGGCGAAGCCATGGAAGTTCCGTGGAGGTAGGCGTAGCCTGGATGCTCTGGATGCTCTGGATCAATTGTGGTGAAATATGGAGCTAAATAGGTTGGCCAAGTCGACAAGGTACGGTAAGTAAAGTCACGATCGTTTAAATTTGCAGTCTCAGCATATTTAGGGCCATTGTCTCCGCCAGGTGCTGCTACCGTAATAAAGCTATTGCCATAGTTCGAGTAGAATGCCAGTTGATCTTTTGACCATTTGTTGGAAGAGGATACAGTAATAACACCCGGTAGGCCTCCTGGCGTTTCAATGGTGACTCCTTTATAGACAAGGTTCGTATCACCATAATTGGCATTCAAGTAGTCAGTAAGTGATTTTTTATCTGCATAGTTTAATGACTCATTTCCAGCAGAAGTCACAATCGTGACATTATTATTGACAGCATATTTGATAGCACGCTTCCAGAGGAGAACATCTGCAATGTCGCTATATCTAGTTCCACTAAATTCATATTTTAGATTGTCATAGCCGCCAATCGACATATTGACAACATCGACTTTATCTTTTGCAGCTTGGATGATCGCTTCAACGATTGGGGCAGTTGGGGCGCTTCCAGAGCTGTCAAAAATACGATATGCCCTGATTCCTAGATTTGGGCCGACTCCCTTAATTTTTCCATTGCCTGCAATCGAACCGGCAACGTGTGTACCATGACCTTCACGATCTAGTACATCATTGGGATCGCCTGTTTCTTTCTTGTCATTTCCAGAATAACCACCTGCAGGAACGAAGCTTTTCCCGCCAACATAGTTGGCTTCAAGATCTGGATGTTCAGCGTCAATACCTGTGTCGATGACTCCGACGATCGCCTTATGGGTGACCTTACCATTTGATTCTGTACCACCTGACTCGATGCCAAATGATTTTCCATCATTAGTTAAATGCTGTATATCCCACTGTGAGCTCCAGTATGTACCATCTTGATCCGGAGTAAGTGTTACTGGCTTCCCATCCGCAGCTGCTGGTTGTTCGTCATCTAGTCTATATTTCATTTCTACGTTTGCCGCAATAATACTAGCATTGGATTTCAAGTTGCTGAGAAAATTAGGGTTCGAAGAGCGGACTTCTAAACCGCCAATTTCCGGAATAGCATTGATTACAACTCCTCCGGCATTCTTAATGTCTGTTTGATAGGTTTTAGGTAATGAAGACTGGTTGTAGGCGATGAGGAAACTTTTAGTTGGTGATGTGGCCGAAGTGTGCAGATTGAAAGATGATAGGGAGATTGCTAAGATACTGGTGGCTGCTAGAGCCATTGCTTTTTTTCTTTTTTTCAATAGAAAAACCTCCTTAATAATGGATCTAACAGATTAATTTTAGTCCAACTGCCACTACTTGGGAATAATAACCTCTCGATAAAGAACGACAAATTTAGTGGAATATGCGACTATTTTGTCTATTTAAACTATTAATAGTCCTAACTTAGTCATAGGATCAATTTATTAGGAAGAAATAATAGAACTATTATAATGTATTTCCTATAAACAATTAGTCCTAAGGCAGGGAGCTTCTAAAGACTCTTTACTTAATGCAAAAGGCCACCTCCGAGTAGGGAAGTGGCCTTTATGTAATTACATAGATTGTCGATCCTCGAATGGAAAATCATCTCTTGAGATCCGTTTTTTCAGCAGGCCAAAGAAATTTTCAATTTCTCGTTCGGCACTTAAGAGAGAATCGGAGCCATGAATCACATTTTCTTCTTTTGAAAAGGCAAAGTCACCACGAATGGTGCCTGGCACTGCTTCCGACGGACTTGTCTTTCCAATCATGAGACGAGAAACTTCGATAATATTTTCTCCTTCCCAGACCATGGCGAAAACAGGATCTGAGGTAATGAAATCGACTAATTCTCCAAAAAACGGCTTTTCCTGATGTTCCATATAATGATATTCAGCTTTACTGCGGTCTACTGTCATTAGCTCGGCATTCAATAGGGTAAAGCCCTTTTGTTCAAAGCGGCGGATAACTTCTCCGATTAACCCGCGTTTCACCCCATCAGGTTTCACCATGATAAACGTGCGTTGTAAACTCATATGATCACCTCGAAAAAAAATAGATAGTTTGATGAGAATCACCGGACAGCACATAGAATGCTAAATTTTTCAAAGGTGGATTCTACACATATTTCATTATGGGAAAATAATATAGATTTCAAACTAAGAAAATAAAAATAGAACATGTCTATAGTATATTTGGAAAAAAATTACTTTCAGTTAACTAGGAGAGATATTTTTTGCATTCTCATGAACGATTTGAACAATAATAAATACTATATGATAAATTCCCGAGGAGTGGAACACATTGTGTGTCGACGGATTGAAACAAACCTACATGAAAGTAGATAATATTAATTTGTACTGTGAATACTTATTAAATGATAAACCACCGATTCTTCTGATCCACGGCTTCGCCTCTTCTACTTATACATTTCGTCGTATCATCCCTTTATTACAAGAGAAGTTTTCAATACTAGCCATTGATCTCCCCGGTTTTGGAAAAAGTGAGAAATCAACCTCGTTTGTTTATAGTTTTGAAAACTATGCAAAGTTAATGATTGAATGTATCCACCATTTTGGATTTGCTAGGACCTGTATTGTTGCCCATTCGATGGGCGGTCAAATTGCTCTAAATATGGCGCGCATCGCTCCTGAGAAAATTAATAAACTAATTTTATTAAGTAGTTCAGGCTATTTAAAGCGTGCAAAAAAACTTCTCATTTGCAGTTCCTATTTACCATTCTTTGATAAAGTCATTCATTATTATATTGGAAGAAAAGATGTCAAATATCACTTGGGGAATGTTTTTTTTAATCAATCCTTAATCAATGATGAATTGATTCGTGAATTTGGCAGACCGCTGGCGGAAAAAGGATTTTATAAAGCTTTAATCCGACTAATCCGTCACCGTGAGGGTGATTTGTTGCCACAACAACTAAAGGATATTCAAATTCCAACATTATTATTATGGGGAGAAGAAGATCGAGTGGTACCAGTGGAAGTGGGCAAAAGATTAGTTCAGGATTTACCAGATGCGAGATTAATTACTTATGAAGAAACAGGACATTTAATTACGGAGGAAAGACCAGAGTTTGTTTTTAGAAATATATTGATGCATACAAACTAACGCTAGTAACAAAATTTCATCGTTCTTCAAAAGAAAAAGGGGAAGCTGAATCAAAAAGTTGTGAATCAATGAGCTTATGAGTCAGCTTATTTTTTTAAAAGAATAATGGAATTAGGAAAGTTGAACTTGTGGTTCTTCATAATATGGCTCTCCAACCTTCAAAATAAATTGTAATCCCTTTATCATACTAGACCATTAGGCGTTATCTTCTTAAGATACCGTTAAAAATAGGTAAAGATTATGTAAGGATTGATGGGGAACAATGGTATCTCTTCATTATTCCCACCCTTTATATGTGTTTTACTTAGATAAATAAGAACTATTTAATCCCATCAACGATTAATTAAACAAGACATTAGTTTAGTTCAAAGTGCCGGCTGATCGCTTGGCAAGTATGATTCAGGGCCGCAGCTAGTCTTTCTTCATGGCCATAAAAACGAGTGGATGGCAGCGGAATCGAAACAGCGCTTATATTCCCCATGCGATCAACAACCGATGCTCCCACTGCACAAATCCCTAGAATATGCTCTTCCCTTACAAAACTGACTCCTTTTATCCGAACTTGTTCTAACTCCCTTAACAGCTCTGCCCGGCTTGTAATTGTATGTTCCGTATACTGTTGCAGGTGTTCAGGCAACAAATTTTCTACCTTAGCTAATGGCAGAGAGGCGAGGATGGCCTTCCCGTTTGCTGTACAATGCAGTGGAAAAGACGCCCCAGGCTGTGAAGTTGCTTGCAATGGATGTGGCGCAATAATCTGATCAACAAAAAGCACCTTACCATTATCCAGTACAGAGAGGTCTACTGTTTCATTAATTTGATTGGATAATTCTATTAAAAATGGCCTGATTTCTTCTCGTAAATCACTATGAACAGCACCTGCAAGCATCGCGATCTCAGGTCCAAGGCGGAAACCGCCATTTACAGACGCGGAAGCAATAAACCTTTCCTGTTCGAGTGTGGTAACAATTCTTTGAACCGTTGATCTGGCCATGCCTACTTCTTTCGCAATTTGCGATAAGCTTAATCCTTTTGGATGAGCTCTAAGAGTCCTCAAGATTTTAGCAGCACGAGAAATAACTTGTACATTAGCTGCCTTAGATTGATCCTGGTTATCGTTTGTCATACGTATGTTTTCCTTTCTCTTATATATCCTTTTTTCTATCCATTCCATTTTATACTAATACCTGTATGAGGGAAGAATAATACATAGTTATTGACTTGTATTTTAACTTTTCATTATAATAAGATTAACCATTATGTGATACAACTGTACTACAATGTGGTTAATAATAAAAATTTTTCAATTAATGTCTCCATTTAAGATTATTTTTTTGGGATGATTTACTAGATTTATATATTGTGGCAACCATAATTCTTAAAAAGAAGGAATTTAGATGAGTATTGTTAAAATCGGTGTGATTGGAATTGGGAATATGGGCAGCTCACATGTGCAAATGTTAAGCGAAGGACAAATTAAAGGAGCACAGTTGACTGCCGTTTGCAGCAGCAATGATAGCCGAATAGACTGGGTAATGAACCATACAAAGGGTGATGTACGGGTTTTTAAAGATGTCGAGTCTTTTTTTAATGAAACAGCAATTGATGCTGTCCTCATTGCAACCCCGCACTACAGTCATCCGGAGCTAGCTATAAAAGCCTTTGCAAAAGGAAAACATGTGATGATTGAAAAACCAGCTGGGGTTTATACCAAAAATGTGCTGGAAATGAATGCTGCAGCATTAAAAAGTGGAAAAGTATTCAGTATCATGTATAACCAAAGGGCTAATCCACTTTATCAAAAAGTACGTGAGCTTATTCAAACAGATCAACTGGGTGAAATTAAGCGGACCAATTGGATCGTTACCGATTCGTACCGTCCACAAAGTTATTATGATTCAAGTAAATGGAGAGCTACCTGGAAAGGTGAAGGTGGCGGGGTCCTCTTAAATCAGGCCCTTCACCAATTAGATCTTTGGCAGTGGACGACAGGTTATATGCCAAAGCGCATTCGTGCCATAACCAGTCTAGGAAAATATCATGATATTGAAGTGGAAGATGATGTAACTGCCTATGTGGAATATGAAAATGGGGCGACGGGTGTGTTTATTGCATCGACAGGAGAAGCACCGGGTACAAACCGTTTTGAGATTGTTGGAGATCGTGGGAAAATAGTGATTGAAAATGAAGAACTTATCTTTTACCAATTAAGCGAATCAGAACGTGAATTTAATACTTCGTACACTGGCGGATTTGGTCAGCCGCCATGTGAAAAAATTAAAATTCCCGTCAAATGTGATAATGGTAATCATGCTGCCATTGTTCAAAACTGGATTGATGCCATTCTTAATGGTTCACCATTACTTTCACCTGGGGAAGACGGTGTCAAGGCGTTAGAATTTTCAAATGGTATCTACTTATCTTCATGGTTAAACGAAACGGTTGATTTGCCCGTAGACGCAGACCTTTATTATGAAAAATTACAAGAGAAAATTCATTCTTCCACATTTAAGAAAAAGCATGTCACGAATACGATATTAGATGTCAGCGGGACGCATTAAGATGAAAGATATAGAATTATACGAGAGAAGGGGAATATATTTATGAAATTTGAAAAAGTACGTTGGGGAATTATTGGATGCGGTGATGTAACGGAAGTGAAAAGTGGACCAGCATTCCAAAAAATCAGTCATTCAGAGTTGGTCGCCGTGATGAGGAGAACTAGTAAACTTGCAAAAGACTATGCGGAAAGACACCATGTTCCAAAATGGTATGATGATGCTGATGCGCTTATTAACGATCCAGATGTGGATGCTGTCTATGTCGCGACACCACCAAGTTCACATAAAGAATATGCAATAAAAGCTGCAAAAGCCGGCAAACCGGTTTATGTAGAAAAGCCAATGGCACTTAATTTTGCTGAGTGTAATGAAATGATTGCTGCTTGCAAGATGGCTGGTGTTCCTTTATATGTAGCTTACTACCGCAGAGCGCTGCCTCGTTTTGTAAAAATAAAAGAGTTGTTGGAAACGAAAGCAATTGGAGATGTTCGTTTTGTATCGACAACACAATATCAAACAGCATCTGAAAATGTAAAGGATTCACAGGCTCTTCCATGGAGGGTTCAGCCTGAATTGTCAGGAGGAGGGCTATTTTTTGATTTGGCAAGTCATACACTCGATTTATTAGATTTCTTACTGGGGCCAATTAAGGAGGCACAAGGTTTTACTTCCAATCAAGCAGGTTATTATCATGCCGAAGATATCGTCACAGGGACGTATCGATTTGAATCCGGAGTCCACGGTGTTGGAAATTGGTGTTTTTCTGCGTTTGAAGATGTAGATGTGAATGAAATCGTCGGCAGTGAAGGAAAAATTACCTTTTCCACTTTTGGAAACGAGCCCATTGTGTTAACGACAGCTAGTGGAACAGAGCAATGGAGTTTTGAACCGCCGATGCATGTCCATCAATACCTTGTAGAAACCATTGTGGCTGAATTATCAGGAGAGAGCAAAGAGTGCCCAAGTACGGGAGTGTCCGGTGCAAGAACCAATTGGGTGATGGGTGAGATTGCTTACTAGTTACTTGCTCTATTGATGACTCTGATGAGTTATTTTTGAGGTAGAAGATCGACAATAAGAGCTCTTGACGACGCTGCTGAATTATTTTGAGGAATACGGTAGTCAATAGGCACTCTTGACGACCCAGATGAATTATTTTTGAGGAGGACGGTCGCCAATAGGTGGTATTGACGACCCAGATGGATTATTTTTGAGGAGGACGGTCGCCAATAGGTGGTATTGACGACCCAGATGGATTATTTTTGAGGAGGACGGTCGCCAATAGGAGCTCTTGACGACCCAGATGGATTATTTTTGAGAAAGACGGTCGCCAATAGGTACTCTTGACGACCCAGATGAATTATTTTTGAGCCAGAGAGTCGTCAATAAGCTCTATTGACGACTCTAATTTTTATTCATCATTTAAGGTTAAAAAACAAAACAAAGTCACCAGGGCCAATGAGCGCTACTCCAATAACAGCAGCAATTAATACAAGATTATATTCAAATCCATTGTTGGTCATCCAGTAGCCATTTTTGCCATGAACAGTAAAAATAGCATCAATCATCACAATTACAATCATGATTGCACCAAGCCAAGTAAGAAAACCAGCAGCAAAAAGTAATCCGCCTATCAACTCAAATAGGCCTGCAAGAGTCGCCCAAACCTTGGCTCCCTTTTCAAGGCCGAGTGTTTCAAGCCAGTTTCCCATACCCGCTATACCAGGGCCGCCAAACCAGCCAAATAACTTTTGTGCGCCATGCCCAAAAAAAGTTAGCCCGATCACGAGCCGAATAAGTAACAGCCCGATATTAACCAGTGCCATATTTTCAGTCATATTATACCTTCTTCCACCTTATGTAATTTCAAAAAAAGTGTCGAAAAGAAATGGATATCTTATTTTGGCTAATTAATCCAATTCTTATTCTAGTCTAGTTGTTAGATTACTATTTAATCAACCAAAAGACTAGAGTAAAAAGACCTCATCTTTACCCAATTAATTACATGAAAAAAGGTCTGCCGCACTTGGCAGACCTCTTTCTATCCTAATTTTTCACTTCACTTATTGTTTTTCCTGAGACATCAATCAAATAGTCCTTAGTATTTTTATTAATGGATCCGCCATCACCTTTAAAAATTGTCGACTTTGTTTCGGTAGAAGGCTCGATGTGAACAGGTACAGAAGTTTGACCTGCTTGGAGTGTGAAGGATTGTGTGAACTTCATATCCTTGCCCACTGCTACTTTCTCTCCATTGATAGTCAAGTCTGCGCCTTTAATTGCATTTCCAGTTACCGTCATCGTTGAACCATTCACATTCATTTGACTCACGACTAATGGCATATCAATCCAGCGCAGGATGGTGTCCTGGACAACCATTTTATTGTTGCCTTGATTGGTAATGACAATCTTCATATCCGTTCCTTGGGCACCATACCCATAGTAACTAATATCGTCATCCGTAGAATCGTTTGGAGTATGGTCTGTTAAACCTTCCTGATCCCAAGAATTGTTTTTTACATATTTATAAGTGAGTTCGGTTCCTTCTTCTAACTCCATCGTATATTCCCAATCCGGTGTAACGGCACCATTGCGGCTCATCGACCAAGCGCCTGTATTCCATCCATTTAGGCTGCCAGGTATATTGACTTGAGCGGACAAAGGAGTGTAATCCGGTGCATGCACCTTAAAGCTCACTTGAACCATGACAATTTCCGGTGTCACACTAACGGTGTTTGAATCTACATAATTACCAGCCTGGTCAAAGACACGGATTTGGTACTTATAGGCCGTGCCATTTGCTACCTGATAATCACGGAAAGAGGTAACATCCCCATTTAATGTGGTTAGAACTTGGCCGTCTCGGTAGATGAGCGTTTTAAATGGCTGATCAGGCTCCGACAGTTTCCATGTTAGATTAACCTGACCGGACTCTTTTACTGGTGTATCCAATACAATTTGTTTAGCAGGTGGAGTGGTATCAGTCGTATTTTGAGTATAGGTCACTTCTCCTGTTGAGGAGTATACCAAGGTCGTTCCTAGATCCGGCGTAAAGGCCATCCGGTATTCATACGTGCCCGCTTCAAATGCCGTGAAGTTTCCTTTAAATTCATTTGACGCGCCATCTTGTGTCTGGCCATTATATAGGGCAGGGGAGGATTGCCATTCTGTTTGTCCTTTTAGCCTTACTTGAAGCTCAGCTGTCACTCCTTCTGCTGCTCCTGTTTCTGTGGCGCTAGACAAGTAAAAAGTTGCTTTTACAGTTGAGGCTTGAGCAAGATTCAGTTCACTGTTATCTAATCTAGTCAGATCTTTGATGCTGGCCTTCGATACATCGTAGTGA
Source organism: Neobacillus drentensis (assembly GCF_021560175.1). GTDB lineage: Bacteria > Bacillota > Bacilli > Bacillales > Cytobacillaceae > Neobacillus > Neobacillus drentensis_A. Next base: position 2,249,315 of record NZ_CP091110.1, read on the forward strand.
GGGACTAATCCAGAAGTGGCAACAGGGACAGATTCATTCCCATTCTCATCCACAGATGTAACAGCAAAATAATAGGTTCGGCCATTATCTAAGTTAGAAATGGTGACAGATGGATCAGTTGTTTCTTGTACTTTTGTCCATAAGCCGCCAGATACTGTAGATTGATAAACAGTGTAGTTGGCACTAGTTCCTGACCAGGTTAACATCACCTTTTTTGAACCTGCTGTTCCGGTTAGAGCTTTTACGGAAACTGGCTTCTTGACTTCATTAACTGATACTAGCATACGGCCTGATTCAGCCGGTACAGTTAAGCTCAATTTTCCATCCTTTGTAGCAGCTTGATATTTCTTATCTAATTGATCAACAAAACGAAGACCATTCCCTAGCAGTTCTTTTGTATCGATCTCGACCGTTTGAGCGTTTTTCCCTCTATTAATGATGACAAGGCCGGATTTTGCTCCTTTTGTCCGGACATAGGCTAATATATCGCCTTTAGCATAAATGTGGTGTAAATCCCCATAAGCAAATAGGTCGGCATTTTCTTTCCGGATTTGACCAATTTTTTGATAATGGGCAATGAGGGACTTATCTTCCCTGCCCCAAGGGTAGGTCCTGCGGTCGTCTGGATCCTTCGATCCTGTCTGGCCTGCTTCATCTCCATAATAAATAGTCGGTGCTCCTGGATAGCCCATTTGAAGTATGGAAGCCAGCTTCAGTCGCTTAACACCTTCATTATAATTATAGTTCGGGTCTTGTTCTGCCCGGTAATACGTATCTGTTCCATTGCCTAACAGAAAAATAGCCCGAGCTGTATCATGTGATCCCATTAGGTTCATAAGGGCATAAAACGCTTCTTTAGGATAATCCTCTTGTACAGCTAGGAGGGTGTTCTCCGCATTAGCGGCATTACCGTTTTTTAAGTAATCCAAAATGGCCCCGCGAAACCGATAGTTCATAACTGAATCATATTGATCTCCCAAGAAATACTTGGATGCATCATCCCAAATTTCACCTAAAATAAGGGGTTCTTCCTCTTTTTGAAGTGTTTTTCCCGCACCGGTCATCGCCTTGGATTTCATTTGCTTGCGGAATTCTTGCCAGAAGGAGCTGTCCACTTCATTGGCTACATCGAGACGCCAGCCAGAGGAACCTTGATCAATCCACGATTTTGCTACGGAATCTTTGTCATAAAAAATATAATTCGCTAATTGTGTATTGTTTAGCTCACTTGGGTGGTCGACCTTCGTACCATCCACTGATTTAAACACAGGCAGACTGTCATATCCCCACCAGTCATCATATTTATAATGCTGACCTGTTGAAACGCCGTTAACTTTTTCGTTGTCTACCTTTTCATTTTTGATATCGAACCAGTTTTCAAAGCCGTAGGGACTAAAGGATTGGCCTTCGGCTAGAAATTGCTTCTTAGCTTTATCTTTGGCTGCTGTTTCGGTCAACTTTTCTTGATTCATCAAGTCATAAATACGGGACCAATATTCATATGCACCTACGGTTTTATATTTGTTGTAGCGGTCAAAATAGATGGAATCGTCGGAAACATGGTTAAAGACCCCGTCTAAAATAAGATGCATATGACGTTTTGATAATTCCTTTGCAAAATCTGCGAATTCTTTCTGCGTCCCAAACATTGGATCGACCTGTTTATAGTCAGTAGCATCGTATTTATGGTTGGATGGTGCAAGTGCGATTGGATTTAAATACAGGGTATTAACGCCAAGAGACTGCAGATAATCAAGCTTCGCTTTAATACCGGCAAGATCGCCGCCAAAAAAGTCATTGGTGAACTCTCCATCCCCCGTATAGGATCCAGTACCTTGTTCATATGGATTATCCGGCAATGAGCTCCAAGAAGCTGGATGTTCGATTGGCTGGCTGCCACGTGCGCCAATTTTGTCCTTAACATGATCGTTCGCTTTGTTTCCATTATTAAATCGGTCCGGAAAGATTTGATAAACAACAGCTTCTTTCATCCAATCTGGTGTTTTATAGGCAGGGTCGTAAACGGTCAATTGGAATAATCCTGCATTTTTATCTTCTGCTTTTCCAGTGTGGCCTTCCTGTGTATCTTCACCATATTCGGCAGTAGCATCTTGATCCCCAACAATGAATTTGTACCCATAGATGCCTTTTTCAGAAGGGGTGAATGAGGCTTCCCAAAACTCAAGAGGACCTTTGTCGGTTTTATCGGTCCAGCCGGCACTCTTCATAGAAATGACATTTGATGTTCCTGTATTGTAGTTTTTTACATACAAACTGGCCCTCGTCAGGTCACCCTTCTTAGCGGATACGCTTAGTGTTACAGGTTGTTGTGCAGGTACTGCTCCGAAAGGCGTCCGGTAGACTTTGTCCCATGAATCATGATATAGTGCAGACTTATCAATTAAACCATCAGACCCAGCTGGTCTGTAATCTGTATACACCTCATTTGTTTGCTGATTATAAAAAAAGGTGATCGTAGTATCTGCAAGGACATTTAGTTTTTCATTGGAAGATGGGTAGGACTCTGTCCAGTCCTTGCCCAAAACAATCTTGTATTCATAGCTGCCTCTGGGTACTTTTGTGGTGAAAGAGTAGACATTGTTAAAATGATCATCTGATAGCAATGCAGTTGATTCGGCAGGGCTCCATGCTGAACCGGCTTGAATGGCAGGCTGGATGGTGCCGGCAATACGAGGCTGTTTGTCTCCTGTTAATGGAGTGTAATGGCTGCTGTCGGCAATGGAGTGAGTGTTATCATTGTAGTAGAATGTTACTTCTTTTTGTTCAGTGAGAGATAGTTTGATATTGTTCCCGCCTGGAGTGCCTCCTTCTCCGTAATTCTCATTCCAGCTGCCGCCGATGGCGATCTTGTACTCATATGTACCGGCTGGTAATGTCCCAGTTAATGTATAGAGACCATTTCCTTTGTCGGTCATTTTGGTAATGGTGGATGATGGATCCCAATCCCCAGAATTTCCTAGAGCGGTTTGCAGGTTCCCAACAAGTACAACCTGCTTAACTGACGTTTCTGCTGCCTTTACAGTTCCGCTTGAGAGACCTGTTAACAGCTGGAGTATTAATCCGGTAATGGTGACAAGCGACAGCAGTGTGCGCTGCTTCTTTTTCATAAAAAAACCCCTTTCCCCTTTGTTCGATTGTTTTGTGAAATCGTTTGCGCAAAATGTGATAGAAAGATCCTCCTGAGATGAATATAGGAGGATCTTTACAATTTTAAAAAGTAATGCAACCGTTTTCATATACAAATAATACTATTTTTGGAGGGTTAATTCAATAGAAAATTAGTTTAATAGACGAAAATTTCTGTGAAATGCTGGTGATTTGTTTTTAAAAGGGGATTCTTACGAAACCCAATATGCCTGGTCTTTTTATGGTGCTACCAAAGTACTATTTCTGTTATGATAAAATTAAATAAAATCCCTATTAAGAAGGGTGAAAAATATGACAGTAACAATAAAAGATGTCGCAAAGCTTGCAAATGTTGCCCCTTCTACGGTTTCAAGAGTAATTGCTAATAATCCGAGAATTAGTGAAGCAACGAAACGAAAAGTCAAACAAGTGATGGAGGAGCTGGGGTACCATCCTAACCTAAATGCAAGAAGTCTATCTAGTAAAACAACCCAGACCATTGGGCTTGTAATGCCAAGCTCTGGAGATGTTGTTTTCCAAAATCCTTTTTTTTCGACGGTGTTGCAGGGGATTAGCGAAGGGGCACACGAAAAAAAGTATGCCTTGCAAATGACAACAGGAAGATCAGAACAAGAAACCTTTGAAGCAGTCATTGAAATGGTCCAAGGAAAACGAGTAGATGGGATGATTCTCTTACATTCTAAGGTGGAGGATCAGGTCATCATGTACTTAAGAAAAATGGATTTTCCGTTTGTTGTGATTGGAAAACCAGCTAAATATACAGAAGAAATTGCACATGTTGATAATGATAATGTTGGTGCCATGAAAGAGGCGACCGATTACCTGATTAAACTGGGACACCAGCAAATTGCTTTTATTGGCGGCAGCACGGAACTTATGGTAACCGTAGATCGTCTAAATGGCTATAAACAAGCTTTAGAGGAAGCATACATTCCGATAAATGAGGAATATATCAAACATGAGGAATTCTTAAGGGAAGGGGGTCAAGAAGCAGTTAGTGAGTTAATGGCACTTCCACAACGGCCTACCTCTCTTTTAGTAGTTGATGATTTTATGGCGCTGGGCGTCCTTAATAAGTTAGATGAATTAGGAATCAAAGTTCCAGAGGATATCTCAGTTGTTAGCTTTAATAATATCCTGTTGTCAGAAATGTCAAAGCCGCCTTTAACTTCCATGGATATCAATATTTTAAAGCTTGGAGTTGAAGCATCAAGGAGCTTAATCAAAAAAATAGAAAATAGTTCAGAACCTACTAAACGCATTATTGTTTCACATAAATTGGTAGAACGCTCATCATGCAGCCCTCTCAATATTTCAAACAATTAAAAAATAGAGGTTTCCATCCAACACACCGTTATAGTCACGGGATTAGAAGGAACCTCTAATTTTTTTTTTGTTTTTTAGCCTAAATATCTATGATATAGCGCCTTTGCTTCCGATATATCCTTCGTTCCGTGTATTAAAACTCGACCATCTTTAAAAACGACCAATCTGTAAGGATTTACATTAAACGATAGGAGGTAAGGATTTCGCTGGACAATTCCCCCTTGATTCATTAATACTTTTTCTAATACCTCTAAATCCCAGCGATTGGAAAGGGCAGGGCGTATCTGAACGGAATCTCTGCCACACAATACCGCTGTTTTTGTTTGATTCTCAAACGACAAATAGGGATAGGAGCGGTGTTGCCCACAAGAAGGACAGTCCTCTTTTTTTAATTTATCTACTTTTATGGCACTATGTTGATTTTTCCACAAATCAAAAGAAACCAGTTTGTTCCGTAAGGACTCCAGGTCGCCAACCAAAATTTTTAAAGCTTCACTGATTTGGTATGAAACAACCATGCTCACAGCTGGACTGATAATTCCTGCGGTATCACAGGTTAATCCTCCTAATGGAACTGTTTCTAATAAACAAGTTAGGCAAGGAGTTTTTTCAGGAATAATGGTGTAGGAGATGCCATAGCTCCCCACGCAAGCACCGTAAATCCATGGAACTCCAAGCTTTTGCGAAACATCATTAATCATCATTCTGGTTTCAAAATTATCCGTTGCATCGATAATAAGATCGACTTGTTTAGCCCATTCTTCAAGCTCTAAGACAGAGGCATCAGCAATAACAGCCTCAATGGCCACAGAAGAGTTAATCGCTGTTAATCGATTTTTAGCAGCAATGACTTTGGGTAATCTATTTTCTGCCTCTTCTTCTGTATACAATTGCTGCCGTTGTAAATTGGACCATTCAACATAGTCCCGGTCAACGATGGTTAACTGACCAATTCCGGAACGCACAAGTGCTTCGGCACATGCGGATCCAAGAGCCCCAGCTCCAATGACGAGAACATGTTTCGTTGAAATTTTTTCCTGTCCGCTTTTTCCGATTGGAGGGAAAAGTTCTTGGCGTGAGTACCGATTATTCACCCGATACTCATTCCTTCTTTTGGACTGCTGGCAGCAGCGTACCGCTTTTTCTCGATTCGTCCAGCTTCATAGCCTAAGCGTCCAGCTTCAATCGCTAAACGCATCGCTTTGGCCATTTTTAGAGGGTCTTTTGCGGCTGAAACAGCTGTATTTAATAAGACACCATCGGCTCCTAATTCCATGGCCAATGCAGCATCGGCAGGGGAACCAACACCAGCATCAACAATAACCGGCACCACTGCTTGTTCGATAATAAAACAAAGGTTTACTGGATTGATGATTCCCTGACCAGAACCAATTGGGGAGGCTCCTGGCATAACCGCATGACAACCAGCTTCTTGTAGTTTCCTTGCTAAGACGACATCATCAGAAGTATAAGGGAGGACAATAAATCCTTCTTTTACTAACTCTTCCGTAGCTTTAAGAGTTTCGATTGGATCAGGAAGCAATGTTTTATCACAGCCAATAACCTCGACTTTAATCATGTCACAGAGACCGGAAGCTTTTGCTAGCTTAGCAATTCGCACGGCCTCTGCGGCAGTCTTTGCCCCAGCTGTATTCGGCAGCAAAGTATATTTATTGGTGTCCAGCTGCTCTAAAAAATTAGGCTGGCTTGGTTCAAAGATATTCATTCGCCGCACAGCAAACGTTAGAATCTCAGCTTTAGAAACATCAACCGCTTCTTTTTGGATTTCAAAGCTTGGGTACTTCCCAGTTCCTAGTAATAAACGAGAATTAAATGATAATGGACCTATTTTTAACATTTCAACCGCCTCCTACAAAATGGACAATTTCGATTCGATCTTTATCTGATAATCTAGTACATTGGTGATGTTCACTAGTTAAAATTTCCCCGTTCACTTCGACGACAACGACTTTATCATGGACTTTATAATGTGCAAGTAAATCGGAAACTGAAACAATGTCATCTGGTAATGTAATAAACTCTCCATTTAATAAAACGTTCATGTTTAACCCCCTAATGCACCCATGTTTTATGTCGGTCGATTCGGAAAGCTGAAAGCAGGTTTTCATCTGGTCTGCCATCCAATAAATCAGCCATAAGCATACCTGTAACCGGGCTTAGTAAAATTCCGTTCCGGTAATGTCCGGCTGCAATGAACAATCCTTTCCATAATGGATGTTCACCCAAATAAGGGAGGCCATCTCCAGTTTGGGGTCTAAGACCAGCCCAAACCCGCTCCCAAGGGGCATCCTTGATTTGTGGAACCAATTGACTGGCTCTTTCCACTAATGTAGCAATTCCGCTTGGTGTCACTCTTTTATCAAATGTGTGATCAATTTGGGTAGCACCAATTAAGATTTCACCATTGCGTTTTGGGACCAAGTAACATCGCTTATCCGAAAAAATAGTTCTGTTTATAATCGGTATATCTGTCTTAACAGAAAAGCATTCCCCTTTGACCGGATAAACTGAAAGATCCAGCCCGGTTTCACGCATTAGCTTTGAAGCCCATGCCCCGGTGGCAAGGACAACCTGGTTACAATCGATATTTCCTATAGTGGTTTTAACCCCGTTGACTCGGTCATTTTCATAGTTGAATGAAAATACCTCTGTGTTTTTCAGAATGGTCGCCCCAAATTGTTCAGCGGCCTTTGCATAAGCGCTTGATAATTTAGCAGGCTGGACATGACCATCGTTAGGGATGAACATCCCGCCAGCAACGTCTGGGGAGAGGGAGGGTTCCAATTCTCGTATACTTTGAGAATCGAGCCATTCTATTTCCGGATCCCAAAGTCGTTGAAACGCTGCTTGTTGTCTAACTTCTTTTGCTATTTCTTCTGTTTCAGCAATTTTAATCATGCCTTTACGAACAAACTCAATATCGATTCCGGTAATCTCAAATAACTCGTTTGAGAGGGAAGAAAACATTGCCTGGCTTTTTAAAGCTAATTGAAAAAAGGGACCATCGTCTTCAATCTCTGCTTGTGCTGCCAGCATTCCGGCAGCGGCACTGGATGCTTCACAAGCCAAATGGTTCTTCTCAATCATAACCACTTTTTTCCCAAGCTTTGAAAGTTGATAGGCAATGGAACTCCCGTTTATTCCGCCGCCAATAATGGCAACATCAAATGATTTTTTCACCTTTTACCATCTCCATCTTTTAATGCATGTACATATGCTTTTACTGCCGATACAGGATCGCTTGAATCTAAGACACCTGACATAACCGCGATACCATTTACACCGGCTTGAATGACTGGTTTCGTATTTTCAGGTGTGATCCCGCCAATGGCAATGACCGGAATAGGCAGTCTAGCTACCCTTGATAATTCTTCTATACCTTTTGGAGTCTTGCCCGGTTTAGAGAGGGAAGGGTAGACGTGGCCGAACAGAACGTAATCTGCACCATCCCGCAGAGCATTTTCTCCATCTTGAAAAGAGTGAATGGAACTTCCTACTCTTAAACTTGGAAACTCTTTTTTTACAATCGCTTGATCCAAACTATGATAGGCTAATTGGACCCCTGCGACTTTTGCAGCGAAAGCAACATCCACCCTGTCATTTAACATTATTTTTGAAAGAGGGATGTCCCTAGAAAGCAAATCTACCGCTTGAAAAAGTTCCCGTGCCGTTTTTTGCTTTTCCCTTAGGTGGATCGACGTTACATAAGGGTGAATATCGATTAAAATCTCTCGTAACTGCTCGATTGGCATCTTACCGTTCGAAATGATATGTAATTCGTTAAGCTTTGTTAAAATTCGCGTCACCTCTTTAGAAGATTCCACTAATGAAACAAGTGAAAAACAAAAAAACCACTTTCCGATGTTTAGAAAGTGGTTTGATTATTTGAAAGAGAAAAGGACGCATTCAAATAGCCTGTTTTCCACTTCCCTACGCTGGTATAACCCAGATCAGGTTCATAGAGTCCCGAAGTAGTACTTCAATCTCAGCCCTTTAAAAAGGCACCTCTAGCGGATATATTTTCCATATAAATTTGTAATCATTACCTGCATGTATAATATTATCAACATTGTTTGAAATGTCAAATAATTTTATTTAGTAATAAGTCTGTATCTTTTGCTGTCATCGGTTAAGCTTTTTTCAGAATTAGCGTATAATGAATAGATAATGGCTCCATCTTCGCCATTATCATGATAGCCACTCATATAAGATTCCGCTTATTTGCAGAAATTTAACAAGGATATTTTTCATTTTTAACAAATTATATACGTATGTATTTATAAGGGGAAGGAGTGGAAAGAATGAAACATCAGAAAACTTTTTTTGTAATCGACGACCTGATTTTTGAAGTCGTGAAGCCAGAAATAACTTTAAAGAAAATTAGAGTAACACAGGTGAAATTTGAAAATGAGGAGTATAAATTACTTAGAAAAAAGTTTGATGAAAATTTGTTTCATATTGAAAGAAAACCTGATGGATGGTTTATAACAGAGAAAGATAAGCCTTTTTAAGGAGTGATCAAGGCGTGGAAGATACGTTAATGGAAATTAATCCGTTACCCTCGGAGTTTTATGACCAGCCAACTCTTGAACTGGCAAGGGCATTACTCGGCTGCCTGCTTGTAAAAGAAACACCAGAAGGAATGACGGCAGGTTATATTGTCGAGACAGAGGCTTACATAGGACCTGGAGACAGGGCTGCCCACAGCTATCAAAACAGGCGTACGAAAAGAACCGAAGTCATGTTCCAGCGTTCGGGTCTTGCCTATACGTATTTAATGCATACCCACTGCCTTTTCAACGTGGTTAGCGGCGGTGAAGAAAAACCTGAAGCAGTCTTGGTCCGGGCACTTGAACCTGTGGCTGGTATCGAGCTTATGAAAAGAAGAAGAGGAATTGAGGTCCTGACCAATCTGACAAATGGCCCCGGAAAATTGACTAAATCAATGGGTATTACAATCGAGGACTATGGCCACACCCTGACTTCTTCCCCTTTATTTATTGCTAAGGGCATCTGTCCGGAAAGTATATCAGCTGGAAAAAGGATTGGAATTAACAATTCTGGTGAAGCAAAGGACTATCCATGGCGGTTCTGGGTGACGAAAAATAAATATGTTTCAAGACATCAAAAAGCCTGATCCTTTCGGTACATCGAATAGGGATTAGGTTTTTTTGTTCTAAAATGTATCCGTTTACATAAATTTCAATGTGAGCTTTTATTTCAAAGTGATGGATTAGTTTAAACACTCTAAGGATAATTAGGCTAACGAGCTAGTTAAGGCACAAGTGAGATGCATTCACTACTATTGAACAGAAGGTGATAATGATCAAACTGACAGTAGTTATTGTCGGACCAGAACCGTTAGTTCATAAAATAAGCAAGATTGCCTCAGAATTTCATGAACTTAAAACAAAATCACTTTTCTATGAAAAGGTAGAGGAATCAGCAAAATTAGTTCGGGAACTCCAAGAACCGAAGGATATTTATATTTTTGCTGGTCCAACACCTTTTTTTATTGCAAAAGAGACGATCCCCTTGGATGTAATCTCCTATTATATTCCTTTTGAGGGCTCGGATATCTATCGCCTTTTATTAGAGGTTTTTGAGATGTACCATCACTATCCAATCATTAGTTATGATATTGTCGAACCCCATTACTTAGAAGAAATCTATGAGGAAATGGGGATCACTAGCATCCCCTATCAATTAATCACCTTTAACGAAGATCCAGTGGATAGTGATGGATTAGCAAACTATCACTTGAACTTATGGAAAGAAGGAAAAGTACAGGTGATTGCTACTACGCTAAATTCTGTCTATGAAAGATTAACATTCCTAAATATACCCGTTTTTTTAATCAAACACACAAATGCTAATATCCGAGATACATTACGCAAAGCGGTGCTAAGTGGGCTGAATCAGAAACAAGAGGAGGCTCAAATTACGGTCCTTCAATTTCAGATGATCCTAGACGAGAGTGAACGAAATGACCGATTACAACAAGAATGTCTTTTTATAAAAGAAAGAATCGTAGAATTTGGTAACTTGCTTTTTTCAAGCACGAATTTATCGGATAGCGAGGTCATTACCCTTTATACAACCCGCGGTGTTTTTGAAAAAGTAACGAAGAAATGGAGCGATTTCTCCTTTTTAAAAGAATTAAATGAACTTTTTACCGTTACGGTTAATCTTGGAATTGGCTATGGAAATACGGCTGAAAGTGCTGCTTACAATGCAAGAAATGCCCTTGAATTTTCACTCAGAGAGAAGAGAGGGAGCAGTTTTTTAATTGATGCAGACAAAAGAATTTACGGACCACTTGGAACGGAAGAAACAGTGAATTATCCCTTACAAAAATCTAACGATAATCAGCAAAATTCATTAACAGTTCGTAAATTTTATGCATGGTTGTCAATGATGCAAAAAAAAGAAGTTACCACAAGGGAATTAAGTATCGGGATGAATACAAGTGAACGCCATGCAGCAAGAATTTTAAAAAATTTATGTGAAAAGAAGATTGCTAACATCATAGGGAAAGAGTCTTTACATCAAAAAGGACGGCCACGGATTGTGTACGAAATTGATTTTACAGAATTAGCAAAACTAGTGAATGAAGAAGGAAAGCCAAATCTTGATCCATACTTGTTAACACCTTAACCATTTACTGGGATGAGCCAAATAAAGGGCGCCATCATTGCAGGCGTTATCGTAAATTATTATATAAGATTACCTTACCAGATAATGGAATGCATTTCCTATAAGGAAGATAATCAATCTTGAACGTAAATTAAAGACATATAAAAGACATTAGGTTAAAGCATAGCAAATAGGAGGAAATCTCAGATAAAGAAAATAGGAGAAAAAAGCCTTTGCAGACAGCTAGTGAGAGGAAAGGGGCAGAAATAAGATGAAGGAACAACAAAAAATGTTAATCAGTGCCGAACGATTACAATCCACGCTTGAGCAATTTGCTAATTTCGGCCGTACCGAAAACAATGGCGTAACTCGTTTAGCCCTATCGGAGGAGGATCGTTTAGCGAGAGATTACTTTATTTCATGCTGTAAAAAGTTAGGGATGATGGTTGAAATTGACGATATGGGGAATATTTATGCGACATTAGCAGGGATTGAAGACATGCCGCCGCTTGTCATTGGCTCGCATTTAGATTCGGTCAAAAAAGGCGGACGGTTTGATGGCGTATTAGGGGTAGTCGCTGGTTTAGAAGTGGCCCGCGCGTTGGTTGAAAATAATGTTAAGCCCCAGATTCCGCTTGTCATTGCCGATATCACAAACGAAGAAGGAGCCAGATTTGAACCATCGATGATGGCATCTGGAGTATTGTCGGGTAAATTCGATAAAGCCGCTATGCACCAGAAAAAGGATGTCGATGGTATCACGTTTAAAGACGCATTACAGTCGATTGGCTATGTTGGTAAGGAGGAATCTCGTTTAAAGAAAGCTGCGGCCTTTTTAGAATTACATATCGAACAAGGACCGATCCTTGAACGGGAATCTTTCTCAATCGGGGTAGTGGAATGTGTACTGGGAATGGTTTGTTATGAAATCACGGTAACAGGGGAATCGGACCATGCCGGAACCACTCCAATGGATATGAGAAAGGATGCACTCTTTGCGGCAAATAACTTAATTACGGAAGCCCGCCAAAAGCTTGGGGCTGTAGATAAGGATTTAGTTTTCACGATGGGACGGATGAATGTTCTGCCAAACATTCACACCGTTATCCCTAATAAAGTAGTTTTTTCACTAGAGGCCAGACACAAAGATCCAGCGGTAATTCAGCGAGTAGAAGAGATAATCGTTGGTCTAACCCAATCCACGGCAAATGAAGGCTGTGATATTCAAACCGAGAAATTATGGGATCGTTCAACTGTATTATTTGATGATGATCTATGCGATTTATTAGAGAATGCTGCTAAGTCATTAAACTACTCGTATAAACGAATGGATAGCGGCGCCGGTCATGACGCTCAATTTCTAGCAAGTTATATTCCAACGGCGATGATCTTTGTTCCAAGTATCAATGGAAAGAGTCATTGTGAAGAAGAGCTGACTACTTGGGAGGATTGTGCCAAGGGAGTAAATGTCCTGTTGGAAACGGTTTTGTCGTTTTAACCAAAGATCTTTAAAGGAGGTTTTGGCAATTGGGTGTTATCAATCATTCGAACATCTCATCTGAAGATTTAAGTCTGAATTTTCAAGAAATAGTTCCTGAACTAACCAAGCAGGAAGCAGTGGAAGAGGCGAATCGATGTCTCTACTGCTACGATGCACCATGTATAAAAGCATGTCCAACAGGAATTGATATCCCGTCGTTTATTAAGAAAATCGTTTCTGGGAATTTAAAAGGATCTGCCAAAACGATTCTAACGGCAAATCCGATTGGTGCTAGTTGTTCACGCGTTTGTCCAACAGAGGAATTATGTGAGGGCGCCTGTGTCTTGAACCATTCCACCAAGCCCATTATGATTGGGAACCTGCAGCGTTATGCGACCGATTGGGCGATCCAGAATGAACAATCCTTGTTTACAGCTGGACAGAAAAATGGAAAATCCGTGGCGATTGTCGGCGGGGGGCCAGCAGGGTTGTCTGCTGCAAGGGAACTAGCACTGCTTGGGTTTAAGGTTACTATTTTTGAAGCAGAAGAAAAGGCCGGTGGATTAAACACCTATGGAATTGTGCCATTCCGACTGCCGCTTACCATCTCCTCCTGGGAAGTAAAGCAGATTGAGAGCTTAAATGTTGAGATCCGCACCGGCACAAGAGTTGGGCAAGATATAGCAGTTGAAGAAATAATGAATCACTATGATGCTATTATCCTCGCGATTGGTATGTCCAAAGTTCCGGAATTGGGGATAATTGGTGAGGATTTAACCGGAGTGTTTGACGCGATTGAATTTGTTAAAGAAACGAAAACCAAACCACTTACTACGCAGCTTCTAGGAAAAAAGGTTGCCGTAATTGGCGCAGGAAACACCGCCATTGATGCAGCAACCAATTCCATTCGCCTCGGTGCTGACAATGTCAAAATCCTTTATAGACGAACAAGAGAGGAAATGACTGCTTATCAATTCGAATATGAATTCGCTAAACAAGATGGCGTCGAATTTCGTTGGCTTACGGCGCCAGTTAGGATTTTAGGTGATAAGCAAGGAAATGTAATCGGGATTGAATGTATCCGCATGGAGCTGACAGAACCAGGAGAGGATGGCCGCCGCCAGCCTGTTCCAATCAAAGGAACTGAATTTATCCTTGAAGTCGATACAGTCATTAAAGCAAATGGCCAATCCAGATATGTGGAACTAATCGAACAGTTTCATTTAGAACATAACGGAGGCGTAGTCAAGATTCATCCCACTACCTATCAAACCTCCAATCAGAAGGTATTTGCTTGTGGCGATGTTATTTATGGAAAGGGACTACAGGGGGATGCGATGGTCGTAACGGCTGTTCAACAAGGGAAAGAGAGTGCTTATGCCATTCATCAATTACTGAAGTCTTCAGTTGTTGAAACAGAATAGGCTTACGGATAAAGAATAAAAGGAGGTAGTTTATGGCAGATTTAAGGATTAATTTAGCTGGAATAACTTCACCAAATCCATTTTGGCTTGCCTCAGCACCCCCAACAAACTCAGGATATCAAGTCCAACGTGCATTTGAGGCCGGCTGGGGCGGTGCCGTTTGGAAGACATTGGGAGAGCCTATTATCAATACGTCTTCCCGATTTGCAGCCGTCAGCTTTAACGGACAAAAAGTAGCCGGCTTTAACAATATTGAACTGATTACGGATCGCCCGCTAGAGGTGAACCTGAAAGAAATAGCCGAAACGAAGAAGCGTTTCCCCAATCACGCCATCATCGCCTCGTTAATGGTCGAGCCGAAGCAAGAAAAATGGCATGAGATCGTAAAAAAAGTAGAAGCAGTTGGTGTCGATGGTCTTGAATTAAACTTTGGGTGCCCACATGGAATGGCAGAACGAGGGATGGGATCGGCATCAGGCCAAGTACCAGCCCTAGTTGAACAACAAACCTATTGGGTAAAAGAAGTAGCGAAGACTCCGGTCATTGTAAAACTGACACCGAATATAACCGATATTACGGCAACGGCTGAGGCTGCGGTAAAGGGTGGTGCGGATGCCGTTAGTATGATTAATACGATTAATAGTTTAGCAGGGGTAGATCTTGATACCTGGAACACGATTCCACATGTGGCCGGGAAAGGGGCACATGGAGGTTACTGCGGGCCGGCCGTTAAACCGATTGCGTTACATATGGTAGGGGAGTGTGCCCGAAATCCTAGGATTAATATCCCAATCTCTGGAATCGGTGGAATCTCAAACTGGCAAAACGCTGTCGAATTCATGTTGATGGGTGCAAGCGGGGTCCAAGTTTGTACAGCAGCTATGCATCATGGCTTTAGAATCGTTGAGGATATGATTGAAGGATTAAATAATTATTTAGATGATAAGGGCATCGCCTCTGTCATGGATTTAATTGGTAAAGCAGTACCGAAATATTCTGACTGGGGCAATCTTGATTTGAACTATAGTGTGGTTGCTAAAATCAATAATGATGTTTGCATTCATTGCAATAAATGCCATATTGCCTGTGAGGACACCTCCCATCAATGCATCGATATGCTGAAGGATGAACATGGAAACAGCATCCTCAAAGTAAGGGAAGAAGACTGTGTCGGCTGTAATTTATGTTCCATCGTCTGCCCGGTAGAAGGTGCAATTGATATGATTGAAGTACCAAGTGGACTGCCGCCAATGACATGGAATGAACGCCAGGCAGCACTCGGGGCGCTTTCGTTTAAAACGGATATTGTTAAAAAATAATAGACTCAATTTCTACTAAAACAGGGAGGGTCATTCATTATGAAAAAAGTGATTAAAAATGGAACCGTCGTGACGGCAGCGGATACCTATCGAGCCGATGTCTGTATTGAAAATGGAGTCGTTACGCAAATTGGCGAGAATTTATCCACTGTTGGTGCAGAGGTTATTGATGCAAAAGGCTGTTACCTGTTTCCTGGCGGAATTGATCCCCATACCCATCTCGATATGCCGTTTGGCGGAACAGTTACAAAAGATGATTTTGAAACCGGTACGATGGCAGCCGCTTTTGGTGGAACAACCACCATCATTGATTTCTGCTTAACGACCAAAGGGGCAACATTGAAAAGTGCCGTCGATGCCTGGCATGCCAAATCAAAAGATAAGGCCGTCATTGATTATGGATTTCACCTGCAAATTGTTGAAATGAACAATGAAAAGCTAGCCGAGCTGCCTAAAATGATTGAAGAAGAGGGCATCACCTCCCTTAAGGTATTTATGGCCTATAAAAATCAGTTTCAAGCTGATGATGAAACCCTTTTTAAAACATTGATTGCTGCAAGGGACCTTGGCGCCCTCGTCATGGTTCATGCGGAAAATGGCGATGTGATTGATTATTTAGTGAAAAAAGCCTTAGAAGAAGGGAATACGGATCCCATTTATCATGCGCTGACAAGGCCGCCGGAAGTAGAAGCGGAAGCAACTGGCCGAGCGGCAACCTTAACCAAATTAGCAAATTCTCAACTATATGTTGTCCATGTTTCTTGTGCCGAAGCTGCCCGGAAGATTGCCGAAGCGAGGAGCAAAGGCGCCGATATCTGGGGAGAAACGTGCCCGCAGTATTTAGTATTGGACCAATCTTACTTAGAAAAGCCAAATTTTGAAGGAGCAAAATACGTTTGGTCGCCTCCGTTACGTGAAAAATGGAATCAAGCTGAGTTATGGAATGCTTTAAAAACAGGACAGCTGCAAACCGTGGGCTCTGATCAATGCTCCTTTGACTTTGTCGGTCAAAAGGACCTTGGGAAAGGTGATTTTTCAAAAATTCCAAACGGTGGACCAATTATTGAGGACCGCGTAAGTATTTTGTTCTCCGAAGGGGTTAAGAAAGGAAGAATTTCCATTAACCAGTTTGTTGAAATTACCTCAACAAAGGCGGCAAAATTATTTGGTTTGTATCCAAAAAAAGGAACGATTGCCATAGGAGCTGATGCTGATATTGTCATTTTTGATCCAAATGTGGAACGGGTCATTTCAGCTGAAACGCACCATATGGCTGTTGATTATAATGCATTCGAAGGGTTCAAGGTTACTGGTGAGCCTGTATCTGTCCTTTCACGTGGTGATTTTGTGATCCGTGATAAACAGTTTGTTGGTAAACCAGGTGCAGGACAGTTTTTAAAACGAGAGAAATACGGTTCAAATCAAAAAGCAGAATCGGAAAAAACGGTAACATTGTAAGAGATTGTATAGGGAAAAAGGGTTAAGGATTAAGATTCTTAACCCTTTGCCGAGTGGAAGCAAAATAAAGGGAGGAGAAAAATGTCTGACTATCAACAGTATTTAAAAGAACGGGATCTTGTGGATTATTACCTTCAAAAGGGGTACCTAATTAAAAATAGTACCGAAAATTTAAGCGGAGCCTTTGTTCTTTTTGAGAAAAAAAACAGCAATGGTGAAATGGAAAGGGAAACGATCCAACTATTAACTCCTGCGGCTCGGAAGTATTTTTCCGTGAGAGTGATTCAACAACAAAACGCTCAACCAGAAAGGGATGTAGGAGCATGATTATCGGCATACCCAAAGAGATTAAAAACAATGAGAATCGAGTGGGAATAACACCTGGAGGAGTATTTGAATTTATTGCCAATGGGAATGAAATTTGGATTGAAAACCATGCGGGAATGGGCAGTGGTTTCCCGAACGAGGAATACATGGCTGCCGGTGCCAAAATCGTTCAGACTGCGAAAGAAGCATGGTCAGCCGATATGGTTATGAAAGTAAAAGAGCCGCTGCCAGAAGAATTTCAATATTTTCGGGAAGGATTAATCTTATTTACTTATCTCCATCTGGCCCCGGAATATGATCTGACGAAAGCTCTTATGGAAAAGAAAGTAATCGCGATTGCTTACGAAACCATTCAACTCGAAAATGGATTACTCCCATTGTTGATGCCGATGAGTGAAGTAGCGGGCAGAATGTCGATCCAAATCGGTGCCCAATTTTTAGAAAAGCCGAAAGGTGGTAAAGGAGTTCTACTTGGAGGTGTTCCTGGTGTTGCTCCGGCTGAGGTTGTCATTATCGGCGGCGGGATAGTCGGAACGAATGCAGCTAAAATGGCGCTTGGCCTTGGTGCTAAAGTAACCATCCTGGATATTAATGCAAACCGTTTAAGAGAAATAGATGACTTATTTCAAGGACGGTTAACGACACTTATGTCCAATCCTTATAATCTTACTGAAGTGATAAAAAAAGCAGATCTAGTGGTTGGTGCGGTTCTTATTCCTGGGGCACGGGCACCGAGACTTGTCACGGAGGACATGATAAAAACGATGCAGCCCGGTTCTGTTGTGGTCGATGTGGCAATTGATCAAGGCGGCTCCATAGAAACAATTGATCGGATTACCACTCACACAAACCCAACCTATGAAAAGCATGGCGTAGTTCATTACGCGGTTGCCAACATGCCAGGTGCTGTCCCTCGTACAGCGACCATCGCCTTAACAAATGTAACCGTTCCATACGGTATTGAGATTGCCAACAAAGGTTTAAATCTTGCTGCACGTTCCAAACCTGCTTTATTGAAAGGAATCAATGTGATCGGTGGAAAAGTTACCTTTAAAGCAGTGGCAGATGCCCATGGATTTAGTTATACCAAGATCGAACAAATGATTAATAATGATAGTCTATCAGTTTAGTAAGGACCATCGGGGAATCGAACATACAACCTTATATATCAAAAGGAGACCGTTTGAATGACAATTTTTACACAAGGAATCAAGCATTTAAAAAACTATATTGGGGGAGAATGGGTTGACTCAAAATCTGATAAAACGGAACTTGTTGTCAATCCAGCAACAGGGCAAGCAATTGCTGAGATACCGCTATCTACCAAAGAAGATGTTGATCATGCCGTTGCTGTTGCGAAGGTGGCCTTTAAAATATGGTCACAGACACCTGTTCCTAAGCGGGCCCGAATCCTATTTAAGTATCAGCAGCTGCTTGTGGAAAATTCAGATGAATTGGCGAGGCTGGTCACTATAGAAAATGGGAAGGCTCTATCGGAAGCAGCGGGTGAGGTACAGCGTGGAATTGAGTGTGTTGAATTTGCTGCTGGTGCCCCTTCTTTCATGATGGGTAAACAGCTGCCCGATATTGCCACCAATCTTGAATCCGGGATGTATCGCTATCCTCTTGGAGTGGTAGGTGGGATTACACCATTTAATTTTCCGATGATGGTTCCGTGCTGGATGTTCCCGATCGCGATTGCTTGCGGAAATACATTCGTATTAAAGCCATCCGAAAGGACACCAGTTCTTGCGGCACGTCTTGCAGAATTAATGACAGAAGCCGGATTACCAAGTGGAGTCCTAAATATTGTCAATGGTGCGCATGATGTAGTCAATGGGCTGCTCGAACATAAAGACGTAAAAGCAATCTCATTTGTCGGTTCACAGCCTGTTGCCGAATATGTCTATAAAAAAGGAACAGCCAACTTGAAGCGGGTCCAAGCACTTTCTGGTGCCAAAAATCATTCCATCGTCTTAAAAGATGCAAACTTAGAGCTTGCGGCAAGAGAAATTACGAACGCTGCCTTTGGCTCCGCAGGCGAACGCTGTATGGCAGCGGCCGTAGTTGCTGTCGAAGAAAGTATTGCTGATGAATTAGTCCAGCGTTTATCAATTTTGGCTGATGACATCAAAATAGGGAATGGACTTACCGAGGGGGTTTTCCTTGGACCAGTCATTCGTGAAGGAAATAAGACGCGTACGATCGAGTATATCGAGTCAGGTATTACTCAAGGTGCTACACTGGTGCGGGATGGACGAAAGGATGAAGCGGTTAACGGTCCCGGCTATTTCGTTGGACCAACGATTTTCGATCATGTTACGAAAGAAATGAAAATCTGGCAGGATGAACTTTTTGCACCGGTTCTCTCGATTGTTAGAGTCAAAGATTTGGCAGAAGCGATTGATGTGGCAAATGCCTCACCATTTGCGAACGGTGCCTGCTTATTTACTGATCGTGCTTCCGCCGTGCGTCAGTTCCGGGAAACGATTGATGCAGGAATGCTCGGAGTCAATGTTGGGGTGCCAGCTCCAATGGCTTTCTTCCCATTTTCCGGGTACAAGGATTCGTTCTATGGGGATTTACATGCAAATGGCACAGACGGATTTGACTTTTATACAAGAAAGAAAATGGTGACAGCTCGATATCAATAGGATGAGAGACAGTGTTGCTTTTTCTTTAAGGATCTTCAACTTGATGTTGATTGCATTCAAGGTCAGTGAGAGAGCGGTTCATTGCCCGAAGAAAGGAAGAAGAGCCCTTCAAGGTCAATGAGAGAGCGGTTCATTGCCCAAAAAAAGGTAGTAGAGCCATTCTGGGTCAATGAAAGAGCGGTTCATTGCCCGAAGAAAGGAAAAAGAGCCCTTCAAGGTCAATAAAAGAGTGGTTCATTGCCCGAAAAAAGGAAATAGAGCCATTCTGGGTGAATGAGAGAGAGGTTCATTGCCCGAAAAAAGGTAGTAGAGCCATTCTGGGTAAATGAAAGAGTGGTTCATTACCCGAAGAAAGGAAAAGGAGCCCTTCCAAGGTCAATGAGAGAGGGGTTCATTGCCCGAAGAAAGGAAAAGGAGCCCTTCAAGGTAAATGAAAGGGCGGTTCATAGAACGATATGAAAAATGGCTACCCCAGGGTTAATGAAAGACTGGTACACCCTATATATTTAACGGAAAAAACGTTCCCGTTTTCAATAATTTTAAACAAAAGCCTGAAATTTCTAAAACAGGAAGGACAATGTGCATGACCAAAAATAAAGCAGAGGAAATCCTCGAAAAAGACCGGCAGTATTTATGGCATCATATGACCCCCTATAAAGAAAAAGCCTCACCAACTGTTGCTGTTGAAGGAAAAGGATCGTGGATTACGGATATCCATGGCAATAAATATCTAGATGCTATGTCAGGATTATGGTGTGTGAACGTTGGATACGGAAGAGAAGAGTTAGCCCAGGCCGCATATGAACAACTAAAAAGCATGCCCTATTTTCCACTTTCACAAAGTCATATTCCGGCCATCCAGCTAGCCGAAAAATTGAACGAGTGGCTAGAAGGAGAGTATGTGATTTTTTTCTCGAACAGCGGTTCGGAAGCAAATGAAACTGCCTTTAAAATAGCCCGTCAGTACCACCAGCAAAATGGAGAACCCAATCGTTATAAATTTATTTCGCGTTATCGAGCGTATCATGGGAATTCAATGGGGGCTTTAGCTGCGACAGGCCAGGCTGTACGGAAATTTAATTATGAACCACTGGCTCCAGGCTTTATTCATGTCAGCCCGCCCGATAGTTATCGCCGTCCAGAAGGGCAAAAGATCGAACATTTTAATCTGCAATGCGCCTTAGAAATAGAAAAAACCATCATTTGGGAAGGCAAGGAATCGATTGCTGCGGTCATAATGGAACCCGCTATCACTGGGGGAGGTGTTCTAGTTCCGGAGCCAATTTATATGGAAAAGGTTAAGGAAATCTGCCAAAAGTATGGCATCCTCTTCATTATAGATGAGGTCATTTGCGGCTTTGGACGAACTGGGAAAAAATTTGGTCACATGCATTTTGACATCAAACCTGATATAGTCACCATGGCGAAGGGGCTAACGAGCGGATATCTTCCTTTATCAGCTACTGCCGTTCGTCGTGAGTTATACGACAAATTCAAGAGTTCAGATGAATATGGTTTTTTCAGACATGTAAATACCTTTGGTGGAAACCCTGCAGCTTGCGCAGTCGCCTTAAAAAATATCGAAATTTACGAAAAAGAAAATTTAGTGGAGCGTGCTCAACAATTAGGTAAACAGTTGAGACAAGAACTGAATGAACTCATGGATCATCCACTTGTTGGTGATATCCGTAGTTTTGGTTTCTTGCTCGGTATAGAACTGGTTGAAAACAAACAAACGAAGGAACCAATTTCGCCTGTAATAATTGATCAAATCATTGCTGAATGTAAAAGTAAGAGATTGATTATTGGTAAAAATGGGGCTACGGTTGCGGGGTTTAATAATATTCTTACGCTTTCTCCACCATTATCCTCAACAGATCAAGATTTGGCGTTTATTGTAAAAACGTTAAAGGATGTTTTCAGGAAAATCGTATAAGTAATAAACGAAAACAGCTACTTGCCGAGATTAGTTCAATTAAATAGGATTTTCAACTACCTGTATAGAATTAATTCTATACGGGTTTATCTTTTGGTGAATTTAATTTATTGATTTAAATCTTTTTGTTCCTTATAAACAAAAAAGTATAAGGGGTGGTCATTATGACGAACATTAATGAGTTATTACTATCAAATGCCTTCATTCTTAACGCACAAAGGTCAGATTCCACTTTTTCAAACATTATTCACCAATCATTAATGCGATCAAGAGAAAACAAAATCGATCCCAATAGGAAAAAAGGTAAGGTTAATAAAGAACTGTGGCAAAGAAGTATTCTACATAATGAGGAGTTATTTCATACCACACTGCCATTAATGAAGGATATATTCCAATTAGTTGCAGGTACAGGGTTCATGGTGGTGATTTGTGATAAAAATGGATTATTACTGAAAACAATTGGGGATGAAGACACCCTGCAAAAGGCTCGGGAAATCTCTTTTATTGAAGGTGCCGATTGGAGTGAAGAAACCGTTGGCACTAATGCAATCGGTACATGTATTAAAGAACAAATCCCACTTCAAGTATTTCATGATGAGCATTACATGAAAATTTGCCAGGAATGGACTTGTTCAGCCTCACCGATTTTTGGAAATGATGGAAAATTATTAGGTGTCTTAAACGTTTCAGGTCCGTATGAGAAAGTACATCAACACACGCTGGGAATGGTGGTTTCCACTGCAAGGGCCGTAGAAAATCTGATGAAATTGCAAGATAAGATTAATAGAAATGAATTAATGAAGAGTTACCTAGAAGCAACCATGAATACACTTACCTCAGGCATTATCCTCGTAAACCATCAGGGAGAAATCATACAGGCTAATAAAACCTTGCTCGATATGCTTCAGCTAGAAGAGGATATAATCGACAAAAAAATTTATGAGCTGTTTGCGAACCAAATTTTCCAGGATGGTAACTATGCGATAAAAATAAAAGATAAAGATATCCACTTAAAATTAAAAAGAGGTAATTCAAAGCATGTGGTGTTAAATAGTCAATCTGTCTATCAAGGAGAGAAACAGATTGGATCTCTGCTGACTTTACAGGAAATTCAAAAAGTTCGGCAAATGGTTAACCGTTTTACTGGAAACCGAGCCAATATTACTTTTAAGGAAATAATTGGTGAAAATGAGTTGTTTTTAACTAGTCTAAGAGAAGCCAAGTCCGCTTCTAATTCACCATCAAATGTTTTGCTTTTAGGTGAAAGCGGGACGGGGAAAGACTTGTTTGCGCAGGCAATCCACAATGAAAGTGATCGTCGTAAAATGCCTTTCATTGCCATAAATTGTGGAGCTATTCCCAGGGATTTACTAGGAAGCGAATTATTCGGTTACGTAGATGGGGCCTTTACTGGTGCAAGAAAAGGTGGTAGTTCAGGAAAGTTTGAGCTGGCCGATGGTGGAACCATTTTTCTTGATGAAATCGGAGAAATGTCTTTAGATATGCAAGTCTTGCTTTTAAGAGTTCTTCAAAACCGGGAAATTAATAGAATTGGGGACCATAAGGTAATTCCTGTAGATGTAAGAATTATTGCTGCTACTAATAAAAATTTGAAAGACGAGGTTCGGAAAGGGAATTTTCGAGAAGATCTTTATTTTCGCCTTAATGTCCTCCCCATTCATATCCCAGGTTTACGTTATCGGGAAGAGGATATCTCTCTACTAGCCTCTCATTTTGTCAAACATTATAACCAAAAAATTCCTAAACAGATCGAAACCATTTCACCGTCCTACATGAAGGCAATTGAAAAATATAACTGGCCTGGAAATGTCCGCGAACTACAAAATGTAATTGAAAGATCACTGAATCGGTGTACTACAGAGGTTCTCTCTATAGAGTGTCTGCCTGATGAAATCCAGACCGTTAATATTGACACACCATCTGACCAAAATCTTGTGAGTAGAAAAGACGTTCTGCAAAAACAGGCTTTACTTGAAGTGATAATGAATTGTGACTATAACTATAGTAAAGCTGCGAAGAAATTAAACATTTCAAGAAGCACCTTATACAGAAGGCTGGAACGTTTCAACCTGAGATAGAAGTGTCTCGTTTTGTGTCAGTGTATCAAATTAAATGATACACTTTGATACAAAATGGGACACTTTTATTTGATCATTACCATTCAAAAGTTTATTTTACGGTTAGGGGCGTTAAAAAAAAGTAGTTTTTACTATATATTACAAGTGCTTAAGGCTTTTCCTATTATTTTTTTACCTACTAATGAAAACGCTGCCAAAATTGGCATGGTTCTTGCAACTAAAGGAAAGTGAGCATTTATTTAGCAAAAGGAGGATCTATCATGTCAATCCCTAAGGAAAAGTTGCTTTGGATGTATGAAACAATGGTGAAAAGCCGCTATTACGAGGAGATGCTTGTCGAGGCTTATGCTGAAGGGAAAAAACCGGTTTTTAATATTGGGGCGGGCCCTGTTCCTGGAGAAATGCACCTTTCTAATGGTCAGGAACCAGCAGCTGTTGGAATCTGTGCCCATTTGACAAAAGATGATACAGTTGCATCACCGCACCGTCCTCACCATCATGCAATTGCTAAAGGTGTGAATTTAAACCGTATGACTGCTGAAATCTTTGGGAAAGAGACAGGTCTTGGAAAAGGGAAAGGCGGTCATATGCATTTATTCGACCCAGAAGTGAAATTTTCATGTGGCGGTATAGTTGCTGCCGGAATACCCCAAGCGGCAGGAGCAGCACTTGCGGCAAAGCAAAAAGGGGAAGACTGGGTAGCTGTTGCCTTTATCGGTGAAGGAGCAGCGAATGCGGGTGCCTTTCATGAAACACTTAATATGGCAGCGCTCTGGAAACTTCCACTAATAGTTGTTGTAGAAAATAATTCTTGGGGTATTTCTGTTCCAAAGACGGCTTCAACGGCCATTGCTTCGAATGATAAGAGAGCAGCAGGTTACGACAATACAATGGGTTACCATGTAAAAGATAATGATCCTCTTGAAATGTACCGCGTTTCCCAACAAGCAGTGGAAAGAGCACGGCGTGGAGAAGGACCTTCCATTATTGAAATCGAAACATATCGGTTTTTAGGCCACTTCCAAGGAGACCCTGAATTGTATCGTGAAAAAGAAGAAGTTCCATCATTACGTGAAAGAGATCCAATTGATAGATTAAGAATTAACATCCTTTCTGAAGGAATCGCCTCTGAAAATGATATAAATCTGCTAGAGAACAAGGCAAAAAGTGAGGTGGATTCAGCTTTCCAATTTGCCAGGGAAAGCGAATACCCTCGTCCAGAAGCCGCACTTGAAGACCTATTTTGTTAATTTACTAGATGGGAGATGAATGAGATGCAAACAACTAAACGTATGCTCACAGGGAACAAAGCGTTAGCAGAAGCGATAGCTCAAGAGATGGAACGAGATTCAGGTGTATTTGTCCTGGGTGAGGATGTTGGAAAATATGGCGGCATATTTGGAGCCACTCAAGGATTGATTGAGAAATTTGGCGATAGACGAGTGCTGGATACACCAATTTCCGAAACTGCCTTCATCGGTGCAGCCATTGGCGCTGCGGCAGAGGGTATGAGACCGGTTGTTGAACTTATGTTTGTTGATTTCTTTGGTGTGTGCATGGATCAAATTTATAACCATATGGCAAAAATCCCCTATATGTCAGGCGGATCGGTCAAATTGCCAATGGTCTTAATGACGGGCGTTGGCGGTGGATACAGTGATGCTGCACAGCATTCACAAACTCTTTACGGAACCTTTGCCCATTTACCTGGAATGAAAGTAGTTGCACCATCTACTCCATATGACCTCAAAGGAATGATGACGTCAGCGATTCGAGACGATAACCCAGTCGTGTTTATGTTCCATAAAACATTGCAAGGGTTAGGCTGGATGGATCAGATTGATGAGTCGGTGGGGGAAGTACCGGAGGAGTCTTATACCGTTCCGCTTGGAAAAGCTAAAGTGGTACGGGAAGGAGCGGATGTAACGATTGTAGGTATCCAGATGATGACCCACCAAGCAGTATCCGCTGCGAAAATGCTAGAAAGTCAGGGGATCAGCGCGGAGGTAATTGATATCCGTTCGCTTGTCCCGCTTGATAAAGAAACTATTTTAAATTCTGTTCGCAAAACACATCGCATAGTGGTGGTGGACGAAGATTATCTGTCGTTTGGGTTTACTTCTGAAATTGCTGCAATCGTTGCTGAAGAAGCACTCTATGAATTGGAGGCTCCGATCAAGAGGCTTGCGATTCCCAATGTACCAATCCCATATAGCCGTGATCTCGAAAAATATGTGATACCAAACGCACAAAAAATTGCCGATGCAGTCATGCAATTAATGGAAGAGTAGAAGTTTGATATTTAGCAGGCGGCTGTTCGGGATCAGAATAGCCGCTTTCTTATGATTTTATTAGGAGGGATTGAAATGCAAGACACAAAAACCTTACGTGAGATCAAATTACCTCGTTTGTCTGATGCGGATGAAGAAAGTCTTATTACCTTTTGGCATAAATCAGAAGGGGACTTTGTAAAAAAAGGAGAGGTTCTGGTTGAGGTTCAGACCGAAAAGGCTGTTTCGGAAATCGAATCCGATACGGATGGTGTCATTGTTACCATCCACAAAAAAAGAGGGGAAGTGATATCAGTTGGTGATGCCCTTGTTAGCATAGCGGAAGAAGATGGAGATATACCTAATTCTATTAAAAAACAATCCAGCTCTACTTCTATAGAAATTAAAAATGAAAACCAGCAAACTCATAAATCATTTGTTAAGGCATCTCCAAGAGTACGTAAAATGGCAAAAGATTTAGGGGTTGATTTAGCTGCTGTTTCTGGATCAGGTAAAAAGGGGGAAATATCGGTCGAAGATGTACAAAAAGCTGCAAACGGACAACTTAGTATTGAAAGGCCTCATGTAAATCCTTTAAGTGAGAAACCCAGGGTAATCGCATCCCCTTCTGTAAGAAAGCTAGCCAGGGAGAAAGGGATAAATCTTGAAGAATTACATGAAAAAATAAATCGGAAAATTCAACGTGAAGATGTTTTAAGTTTTGCCGGAGAACAGGAACAGGATAAGAATGTGGTGAAGGAAGAAAAAGCTCCTGCCGAGAAAATGCCATCTGAGACCCTTCATGAAGTTGAAATAGTAAAACTTGGGGGGATTCGTAAAGCAATTGCCAAAGCAATGACACATTCAAAACAAACGATTCCTCATGTCACCCATTTTGCTGAGGCGGATGTTACAGCGTTGGTGCTTCATAGAGACAGGTTAAAAGAAATCGCGAAGTCAAAGCAAATTAAACTAACATTCCTTCCCTATGTCATAAAAGCTCTGATAAGTGCTTTAAAAGGTTTTAAAGAATTAAATGCATTCATAGATGAAGCGGAAGAGAACATTTATTATAAAAAGTTTTATAATATTGGAATCGCTGTTCAAACAACTAATGGTCTAATTGTCCCTGTTATTAAGAATGCAGACCAGAAAAATATCTCAGGACTCGCAAAAGAAATTGAATTACTGACAAATACTGCTAGAGAAAACAAATTAACGATGGAGCAAATAAAAGAGGGGACTTGTACGATTTCAAACATCGGCTCGGCTGGTGGACAATGGTTTACCCCGATTATAAACCATCCTGAAACCTCGATCCTGGGATTTGGTGAAATTATCGAAAAACCGGTCGTTAGAAATGGTGAAATTACAATTGGAAAGACACTCCCTCTTTCCCTCAGCTATGATCATCGTGTCATTGATGGGGTCATCGCCCAAAATGCATTAAACCAGATAAAAAAATTATTAGAGGACCCTGAACTTCTTTTATTGGAATTAGAATAAAATAATCTTAAATGTGAAAAGACTTAACCCCCGTGGTTAAGTCTTTTGCGTATAGTAACGTTATTCTATTAAAAGTCAGCGATATATCCTTTCCTTAATATTTTTTCCATCGAAACGGATTATCCTTTTAATCCGTTTGTTTCGATAGATACTAATATGAAGTTGTGGAATCCATCATGGACAAACCTATTCACCACCCCCTCTTGATTAAGATTGTTTGGTTCTGATCACCCGGACCGATAAAATCTAATGCGGCAGGAGAAAATACGGCAACTTTTCTTTTAACTCCCTCCAATAGAATTCGGATTGGCTCTCTAACTAGTTGATCCTGAAAGAGATGGCCTCCTGAGATCATTATCTGTTTGGCTCTCCTAGCTAAGCCAGTCTTAATTATTTTACGTTCCATGATAGAGTTGACCGTTTCGACCGCTTTCTCTTTATGATGCATTGAATCTTTCACTGGCTGTAATCCTTCTGCTTCAACTGAAGCAACTAAACCAATTTCACGATTATTTAATACTAGGACGAA
Organism: Neobacillus drentensis; assembly: GCF_021560175.1. GTDB lineage: Bacteria > Bacillota > Bacilli > Bacillales > Cytobacillaceae > Neobacillus > Neobacillus drentensis_A. Next base: position 2,277,468 of record NZ_CP091110.1, read on the forward strand.
GTTATACCCTGTGTCCGTTTTCTTTTGGACAATTTCTACTTCATCCGTAATAACCGTGACAAATTCATCAGGTTCTTTCAAGTGTGAGTCTTGAGAATTCTCTTTTTGCTTGATGACTCGGTAAGATGCTTTTGCTCCAATTCCTTCAGCTGTGAAGTCGAACGGTTTTATACTTTGAGTGCGGACAAAGTATAATTGATTCAGCTTTTCTTTACTGTCTAATTGGACACATAAAGCAACATCCTCTTTCACCGCCTTTCCCTCACCGTTCGAGAGCATGGGGACATTCATTTTCATTCCTGGAAATTGAACGAAGATGTAGCTAAAGTTTTTCTTAGGCAGTACATCTGAAAGTCTCATAAACTCACAACCTTTCTGATTTGTTTCAAGGTTATTTTCCTTGTAAAAGTATAATTCCATATAAAATCTTTTCTTCCTGTATGGGTATGAAGAGTTTTCATCGTCACTTTCTTATGAAATGTGAGGGTTCCTCCTATTTGTTGAGTAATTATGAGGAAATCTACTATCGAAAAATGTAAATCGTCAAAAAATTTTCTATCTAAAACAAAATTTATAGACTATTCGCTAAATTATGTATTAAAATAAACGTTATATATTTTAATTCAAAAAAAGAATATAGTAATCTTATGATATAAAAATTGAACAAGTATGATAATCAAGACTTACAACTTTAATATAAACCTGGAGGGCGCTATGAACTTTGTTAGTACACGAGGAAAAGTAAATAAAATTGGATTTATTGAGACAGTCTTAATGGGACTGGCAAATGATGGGGGACTATTAGTACCGGAGAACATCCCGCATATTCCTGCCGAAAAGTTAGAAGCAATGTCAAAGTTAACGTATCAAGAATTGGCCTACGAAATTTTTTCCTATTATGTGGATGGTGAAATTCCAGGCAATGAGCTAAAGGCATTAATCGAGAAAAGCTATGCTACCTTCCGCCACCCGGAAGTAACGCCCGTACAAAAAGTAAAAGATAATCTGTATGTGCTGGAACTGTTCCATGGTCCAACCTTTGCTTTTAAAGATATTGCACTGCAATTTTTAGGGAATTTATATTCCTATGTATCAAAGAAAACAGGTGAAACGATTCATATTCTCGGAGCAACTTCTGGTGATACGGGTGCATCTGCCATTGAAGGTGTTAGAGGAAAAGAAGGCATTCGCATTTGTATCTTGCATCCGCATGGAAAAGTAAGTAAGGTACAAGAATTGCAGATGACGACTGTTGCGGATAAAAGTGTGTTGAATTTAGCCATAAAAGGAACATTTGATGATGGTCAGAGAATCATTAAGGAATTGTTCGCAGATGTAGACCTTAAAAACAAGTATCATCTTCGCGCGATTAATTCTATTAACTTTGTACGTATCCTGGCGCAAACCGTTTATTATTTTTATGCGTATTTCCAAGTGAAAAAAGAGAATGACCTTATGAATGTTAACTTTAGCGTACCGACAGGAAACTTTGGTGATATCTTTGCTGGTTATCTTGCTAAGAAAATGGGTCTTCCTGTAGGTAAACTGATTGTCGCAACCAATGAGAATAATATATTAGAAAGCTTTATCCAGGATGGTGTGTACATGCCTGGTGAATTCCGAAGTACCTACAGCCCTTCGATGGATATCCAAGTAGCCAGCAATTTTGAGCGGTACCTGTACTACTTGCTTGGCGAAGATCCACAAGCAGTGTCCGACTTAATGGCCAAATTTAAGGCAGAAGGAAAAATTGTTGTGAACGAAGAACAGCTCCAACAGGTTCAAAAGGATTTTGCAGCACATGGAGTGGAAGGGGAAGAATGTTTGCAGACGATCAGTAAATATTATAATGAAACAAGTTATTTATTAGATCCACACACTGCCTGCGGTGTCGCTGCTTACGAAAAATGTAATCATTCGAATGAGGTGTGTGTAACACTGGCAACAGCCCATCCGGCGAAGTTTAATGAATCGATTGAGCTTTGTGATATTAAGCAGACATACCCTGAGGAAATCAATCAATTGTTTAATAAACCACAGTATTTAGAAGTGGTTGAAGCGGATAATAATGAAGTGGTTCGCAATTTAGAAAAGCTTTTTAGTTTTTCTGCTAACTAAATTTTATATAAAGTCGATGAAAAGGAGTAAGAGTTTTACTCCTTTTTAATTTTGATATAATTAATTTTGTACTTACTATCCTCTTAGAAAAGGAAAGAGCGCTATGTTGAAAATTACACGGCTCCCTATAAGGATACGGAATTTCCAGCAAAAAATTCTTCGTAAACTTGCGGGAAATATCCGCTATAAATTAATGTTCCTGCTGTTATCTGTCATGATCGTCCCATTACTGATCCTCATTATTTTTTCAATCAATGTATCGCAACGAAATTATGAAAAAGAAATCATCAGTTCAAATGAGTCAAGGATCGTTTTAGCTGGAAAGTATGTAGATGAAAAATTAAAAGAAAGTGACAAAATCCTTTTTTCTAGTTTACTTGACGAAAAATTAATACCCAGTATAAGTCAAACCAGTGATGAAACTACTCCATTAAATTTTAGTACACTAAACTACATAAAAGACAAATTATATTCCATTTATTATCGAAATGAAAACCTTGATCGTTTTTCCATCTATTCCAAAGAAAAAGGCACCGTTTATTCTTTGACAGCAGAAGATTTCAAAGTTTCAAAGATAGCCAATCTTTCGGGAACCAACTGGGCTAAATTAGGTGTCAATCCCCATTATATTTTTGATAGTAAAAATTCAAAACAAAGTTTTTCACTAACAAGAAGTATTATTCGGTTTGAGGACCGAAAAATAGTGGGCGGGGTATCCATTGATGTGAATTGGAATGTGGTCGACAATGTCATTGAGATGCTGGAATCAGAAAAAGAAAGCTCTGTTTATCTACTAAATAACAGAGGGCAAATCATATACAATCCAAACCATACTAAAACTCCATCCGTTGATTTCCAAAAAATAATAAAGCAAATCAACAATAGTAAGAAGGATGTTTACTATCTTAATGATAAAAGTGGATATATTTTCTTTCAAAAGGCATTTAACCAAAAAGTGGTCATTGTGAAAGTTATCCCTAAAACACTCATCATGAATGGTGTAACGAAGACATTGATCTACGCCATTATCATCGGTGTTTTTTCTATCATTCTAACCATATTTTTATCTATTATTATTTCTTTAAGAACGACAAAACCCATTATTCATTTAGTGGATGCGATGCAAAAAGTGGAAGAAAACAACTTTGATGTAAGAATTGAAACCGAACGATCTGATGAGATTGGCCTGCTTGAAAAAAGATTTACATCTATGGTTTATCAAATAAATGAATTGATAGAAAAAGAATACAAAAGTGAAATTGCTACAAAAGAGGCTCAATTTAAGGCACTGCAAGCACAAATCAATCCTCATTTTTTATACAATACCCTTCAGTTAGTTGGGGGAATGGCAGTCGCTCATAATGCTGAGCGGATATATAGGGTGATAAGTGCACTAAGTGATATGTTCCGCTATATTACAGGGAAGCAAGGAGACATGGTTAAGATCGAAGATGAAATCGAACATATAAAAAATTACCTCTATATTCAAAATCAACGTTTTGATGGAAAAATAGAAACGGATATTTATATAGAAGAAGGTACTGAAAGGTACGAAATTCCTATGTTAACGATACAGCCTTTGGTAGAGAATGCATTTAATCATGGGTTTGAACAAAAAGTGGGTCTATGGAAACTCACTGTAGAGGTGCAGAAAGTCTTTGATGATATTGAGATAACCATTACAGACAATGGCGTAGGAATACCTGAGGAGAAACTGAGAACACTCATAAGTCAAATTAACGATATATCGCAGCCCTTGAATACTAAAGGAAGTATTGGAATTAAAAATGTCGCCGCTAGAATTGGATTGTACTTTGGTAAAGAATACGGTCTTGATATCTCAAGCGGAGTGGATCATGGAACACAAATTGTAATTACAATCCCTGCAAGGATGCTATTGGAGGTATAACATGATAAAAACATTACTTGTTGACGATGAAAAATGGACAAGAGAGACGATTAAACAGTTTGGAAAATGGCAGGAATATGGCATTGAAGCCATTGAGGAGGCTGCTGATGGACAAGAGGGGTTAAAATTAATCGAACAATGGTCCCCGGACATTGTGATTACCGACATGAAAATGCCTGGTGTGGACGGCATGGAATTACTTCGGATTGTAGCTGAACGTTTCCCTCAGATTAAGTTGATCGTAGCCAGCGGCTATGATGACTTTCATTATATGCGCCAGGCGATTCGCTCAAAAGCCAATGAGTATCTGCTTAAACCAATCAATGCAAACGAATTAAACCTAACTTTAGAAAAATGTGTAAAAGAGATTCACCATCAATCCAGGCAGCAGTTAACGCCTTTTTCTTTTTTAAATAAAGATATCTCTACGTTACTAATGGATTATAAAAAACCTATCATCTCTTTTTTGGATGAATTAAATACAGAGGGCTTTGAAAATGCCATGGAGCGTTTTTTTAATGAATTAAAGGAAGTCGATGGGATTGACAACCATGCTCTAGCTAAAATTGAACACGAGTTTATTCTGATTTTAGAAGCGCAAATGATTAAAAATGATTGCAATGTCCAAGAAGTGTATAAAAATGAAGAATTAAGCTATGATAGCGGCTTGTCCCTTGAGTTAATCATGAAGAAACATCAAGATCTAGGGAAGCGTTATGTGGAATATATGCTCCAGGTTAAGAAACGAAAGGGCAGAGTAGATCTCCAAGAAATAAAAGAATACATAGAACGGAATTTTACAGAATCCCATCTTTCTTTGGATGTATTAGCCAACAAGTTTTTCGTTAGTAAAGAATACTTAAGCAAAGCATTTAAAGCTATGTACGAATGTAATATCACAGAGTATATTGTCAGCAGACGAATGGAATATGCGAAAAAATTAATTGAAGCAAATGAACTTCAAATTAAAAGCATTGCCCAAATGGCGGGGTATGAAGATCTGTCGTATTTTTATCGTGTTTTTAAAAAGTACTTTAAAATTTCTCCGGGAGAAATGAGGCAAGGTTAAAAAAGTCCAAATGTAAGCGCTAATATTTTCAATATTCGAATACGCGTGAAATGTTTATGATAAGAGTGTAAGTTAAAACTTTATCAGGGGGCCACAAAAGATGAAGAAAGCGATTTCAACAGCACTTAGCTTGATTCTTGGGATTGGTTTGTTAGCAGGTTGTAGTTCAAATGATACTGCTTCAGGCCAAAATGACACAAAGGCGTCAAAACAAGTTGAACTTAAAGTTTTTATTGGACAACCACGATTTAAGACACAATATGAAACGTATTTTGATCAGTTTGTCAAAAAGGAGAAACAGGATAAAAACATTGATGTCAAAATCAAATTGGAATTACCAAATGTAAATCAGGCATCCCAGCTATTAAAAACAAGATTAGCTTCAGGTGATAGCCCCGATATTTTCAGTCTTCATGCGATAAATGATATCCCTCTTTTTAATAAGGCCGGTTATCTAGAAGATTTATCAAAGGAACCGTTTGCTGATAAGTTGTATGACACGGTTAAACCAGCTGTCACCACAACCGATGGTAAAGTCGTAGCAGTTCCATTAGAGACTCTTCAATGGGGATACTTATACAATAAGAAAATCTTTAGTGACTTAGGATTAAAATTACCACAGACGATGTCTGAAATGAAAGAAACGATTAAAGTATTAAAACAACATAAGATCACACCATTTTTACTAACTTATAAAGATGCATACATCCCGCAATTATTTTTACCACTTACTGTAGGTGGGGACGTCAGTACAACGACTCCAGACTTTATTAAGAGCATGAATGAAGGCAAAGGTTCGTTTAAAGATGTTAAAGACTTGTTTAATGTCATGGATTTAGTAAACTCCAATGGAACACCACGTGCCTTTGAAAATGGACAAGATCAAGGTGCTTCTGATTTTGCAAATGGCAAAGCTGCGATGTGGGTACAAGGACCATGGATGGCAGATTCCATCGTAAGTGCGAATAAAGACTTTGAATTTGGGGTTGCACCACTGCCTATTAATGATGATCCAAAAGCAACTTTATTGAATTTGAGTACATCAACATCGCTTGCTGTTTCCAAAATGAGTAAAAACAAAGCAGTGGCAAAAGATCTCATTAATTATATCCTTGATGATAAAGATTCTAGTGATTTCTATAAAAGCCTTGGATTTAATCCAATCTCAAAAGTTCATACGTTTGCACCATTTCCATGGTTAAAAGAATCATCGGAGTATGTTTCAAAAGGAAGAGCTTATCAGGATCCTGCCATTCCATCTGCTGTGAAAGACGAGTCACAAAAATTATTCCAGAGTTATCTTGCAGGTGATGCATCCAAAGCTGAGGTCATCAAAGGGTTGGATCGAGCCTGGGATCAATTCAATAAAAACAATAAGTAATTTGATTATGATCAGACAACGATAAAGGCAGCTCTACACAGCTGTCTTTATCATTATCAAAAATTAACTGTCAGTGGGGTGGGGGCAATGCCACAGTTAGGAAAACAAAGCAATCAAATCGCTATCAACCAAGTTCAACCGAAAATAAGCTCTAAAAGCAGCTTAAGTTTGAAAAAACAAAAAGGTACTCTTAGTTTACTATTATTTGTTCTTCCGGCCTTTATCTTTTATTTTGTATTTTTATTGATTCCAACGATTGGCGCAGGTTTTTATAGCTTTACCGATTGGAATGCCTTAGCGCAAACTTTTCATTTTGTTGGTTTTAGTAACTATATTGAAGCATTTAAAGATGACCCTGATTTTCGTCATTCCTTTTTCTTCACTTTAAAATATACGGCTTTCATGTTTGTTTTCCAGAATGTGATCGCGTTACTTCTAGCACTTTTTATTGAAACCAGGGTGAGGACGAAAGGCTTTTTTCGAACCCTATTCTTTATGCCAAATATGTTAAGTTTAATCATTAGTGCATTGATGTTTTCGTTTATTTTCTCGAATGTACTTCCTGAACTTTCGAAAAAAGCAATTTTTCATCTGCTAGACCAGCCATGGATTGGGGATGCAAAAGTTTCTTTCTATTCCATTCTTATCGTGTCATTGTGGCATGGTATTGGCTATATGATGGTCATTTATATGGCAGCACTGCAAGGTGTTCCATCACATCTTAAAGAGGCAGCCATGATTGATGGGGCAAATCCGTTTCAACGACTTATTCATATAACGATTCCAATGATTATGCACGCCATTACCATTTGTGCTTTCCTAACATTGAATGGTGCCTTTAAAGTGTTTGATGTTGTTTATGCACTCACTGCAGGCGGACCGGGGAGATCGACACAGGTGATGGCCCTAAATATTTATGAAGAGGCATTTTCCAATAATTTTAGATATGGTTATGCCAATGCAAAAGCAATGATACTCTTTCTCATTGTTCTAGTGATTACCTTGATCCAAGTGAAAGTGTTGAAAAAGAAAGAGGTGGAAGCATAATGAAAAAACTATACGGGGCAGCAGCTACTCTTATTCTAGCAATCTTTGCGGCCATATCGTTTTTCCCCATTTACATGGCTTTTATTAATTCCTTTAAAACACAAGGGGAAATTTTTAAATCCGTTTTAAAACTGCCGACAAAATTACATTTTGAAAATTATACGGGTGTGTTTGAACAGCTAAATTTATTTCATAGTGCCTGGAATACGGTCCTAGTCACGGTAATAGGATTAGCAGGTATTGTTATTTGCGGTTCACTGGCCGGTTATAAATTAGCTAGGACTCCAGGGAAACTAAGCAATTTTATCTTTACGCTATTCTTAGCTTCAATGCTTGTACCTTTTCATTCCATCATGATTACCTTGACCAAGGTAGCCAAGGGGTTACATGTACAGGGGTCGATTTATGGGTTAGGACTCATTTATATTGGACTTGGGGTAAACATGGCCATCTTTCTATATCATGGTTTTGTGAAAACCATCCCTAAAGAGCTCGAGGAAGCGGCAAGAATTGATGGATGTAATGACCTACAAATCTTCACAAAAATTATTTTTCCTCTTCTAAAACCAATCACAGCCACAATTCTAATTTTAGATATTTTATGGTTGTGGAATGACTTCTTATTGCCTTTGATCATGTTGACTGATGTGAATAATTATACTCTGATGTTGTCGGTTAACATGTTATTCGGGGAATACAACAGCGATTGGCCAAAGATCCTCTCAGGACTTATTATTACGGCTCTGCCTGTGGTTGTGTTTTATGCGATTTTTCAAAAATACATTCTTAAGGGAATTGCAGATGGCGCGATTAAATAAGCTAGTGGCTTAACAGACTAGGAAGGTGAAAATGTAATGAAACAGTTGTTATACGGTGTAGCATACTATGATGAATATATGCCCTATGAACGATTAGAAAAAGATATCGTGATGATGAAGGATGCGGGTATAAATGTGGTTCGAATCGCAGAATCGACGTGGAGCACCCATGAACCGCAAAATGGCGTTTTCGATTTTACATCAGTGGACCGAGTACTGAATGCTATGCATAAGGCCGGAATAAAAGTAATTGTAGGAACCCCCACCTATGCGATCCCCACATGGATGGTAAAGGAACATCCAGATGTATTGGCGATTACCCAAAACGGACCAGGAAAGTATGGGGCTCGTCAGATAATGGATATCACCAATCCTACGTATCTGTTTTATGCTGAACGGATTATCCGAAAATTGATTGGTCATGTAAAGGATCACCCAGCCGTAATTGGCTACCAAACGGATAATGAGACAAAACATTATGACACCGCCGGTCCGAATGTGCAGGTGTTATTCGTAAAATACATGAAAGAAAAGTTTAAAACACTTGATACTATTAACAGCGTATTCGGATTAGATTACTGGAGCAATCGCATTAATAGCTGGGAGGATTTCCCCTCTGTAGTTGGAACCATAAATGGAAGTTTAGGAGCGGAGTTTGCAAGATTTCAACGGCAGCTAGTAACGGAGTTTCTTTCTTGGCAGGTCTCGATTGTGAATGAGTATAAACGACAGGACCAGTTTGTAATGCAAAACTTTGATTTTGAATGGCGTGGCTATTCCTACGGGATTCAGCCAAGAGTAGATCATTTTGAAGCAGCTAAACCATTTGATGTAACTGGAGTGGATATCTATCATCCTTCGCAGGACGATTTAACCGGAATTGAAATTTCGTTTGGCGGCGATGTTGCCCGTTCTACGAAGGGAACCAATTATCTTGTCGTCGAAACAGAAGCACAGGCATTTACCAATTGGGTTCCGTACCCAGGGCAGCTAAGGCTGCAGGCGTTTTCCCATTTAGCTTCTGGGGCAAACATGGTCGCCTATTGGCATTGGCATTCCATCCACAACTCGTTTGAAACCTATTGGAAAGGGCTGTTAAGCCACGATTTTGAACCAAATCCCGTTTATAATGAAGCCAAAACAATCGGCAGGGATTTCGTAAGACTCTCATCGCATCTGGTGAACCTTAAGAAAAATAATCAAGTTGCCATATTGGTCAGCAATGAATCGTTAACGGCAATCGAGTGGTTTAAATTTAATTTTTCCAGCACTAAAAACTACAATGATATTGTTCGGATGATGTATGACGAGCTTTACAAAATGAATATTGGCTGTGATTTTGTCAATCCGTCTAGTGATAATTTTGAAGACTATGAGATGATCATTGTTCCTGCATTATATACGGCTCCTGACAGTTTGTTAGAAAGATTAAACGAGTTTGTTAGAAATGGTGGAAACATAGTTTATACCTTTAAAAGTGGATTTACAGATGAACAAGTAAAAGTAAGAACGACTCATCAGCCAGGGATTATTAATGAGGCATGCGGTGTTTATTACAATATGTTTGTTGAACCGAAGAATGTTTCATTGAAAGATAATCCTTTTGAGGTGAGTCCTGAAAATAATACAGTGGAAACTTGGATGGAACTCTTAACCCCAACTACGGCTGAGGTATTAGCTTATTATGATCATCCTCACTGGGGGAAATATGCGGCTATAACGGAAAATCGTTATGGTAAAGGAATGGCAACTTATATTGGTTGCATTCCAAGTAAAGCCGTTATGCAGAAGGTACTCGAGCAAGCCGTTAAAAAAGCAAATTTATGGGGAGCGGACCAAGAACTAGCGTTTCCGTTAATTGTCAAGTCAGGCATAAATGAAAAGGGTAACAATGTTCACTTTTACTTTAATTACTCTGATCTTCCAAATGGTATCAAGTATTTCCATAAAGATGGCGTCGAATTGTTAACCGATTGCACTGTATCAATCGAGCAAACAATCGATATTGAACCTTGGGGAGTTCTTATTATAGAAGAAGAGTAAATATATGTTTGGTTCTGTCGTAAGTGATTTACAACAGAACCAATTTTATTTAATGATTAAAATGCAATACATGAGAAATGGAGGAATCGACGAATGAGTATTCAATGGGTATCTACCACAAAACAAAGAAGTTGGAACACACGAGAAATTTTTGATACAGAAACAGGTTCTCCTAATTTATCTTTAACGGATGTAACTCAACGCAGGATCGACGGTTTTGGAGGCTGCTTTAATGAATTGGGATTAACAGCCATGCAACATTTAAGTGAAGAAGATCAAAAGACTGTATTTGATGCACTATTTGCCCCAGAGGGTGAGTGTAAATTTACGATTTGCAGACTTCCAATTGGGGCAAGTGACTATGCATTAGAATGGTATAGTCATAATGAAGTAGAAAATGATTATCATATGGAGCATTTCAATATTGACAGGGATCGAAAATATTTAATCCCGTACATAAAAGAAGCGTTAAAACGTAATCCAGAAATGAAATTATTTGCCTCTCCTTGGAGCCCGCCAACATGGATGAAATTCCCTAAAGCTTATAATTATGGAAAGCTCCGTTGGGAAAAAGAAGTATTAGAAGCATATGCCTTATACTTTGTTAAATTTGTGGAGGCATACAAACAGGAAGGGATTACGATCGATCAAATACATGTCCAAAATGAAGTCGTTGCTGATCAGAAATTTCCATCCTGTGTCTGGTCAGGTGAGCAGCTTCGGGAATTTATCAGCGACTATTTAGGTCCAGCCTTTGAAAAGCATGGACTTGACACCGAAATTTGGTTGGGAACCATTAATGGAATTGTAGAAAAATTATTTCAAAACTCAGCTTCGGACTATGATCAAATGGTAAATACCGTTCTAAGTGACCCTCATGCTTATCCATACATTAAAGGTGTCGGTTTTCAATGGGCAGGTAAATATACAATCCAACAAGCGGTGCAAAGTTATCCAGAGCTGCGTTATATGCAGACCGAAAATGAATGTGGAGATGGAAAGAACTCTTGGGAATATGCACACTATATCTATAATTTGTTCCGACATTACTTTGTAAATGGAGCTAATTCCTATGTTTATTGGAATATGGTGTTGGAGCCGTTTGGCCGGAGTACATGGGGCTGGGAACAAAACTCTATGATTACGATAGATCCAGATACGAAGGAAGTAATGTATAATCCAGAGTACTATGTCATGAAACATTTTTCTCATTATATTACTCCTGGTGCTGTTAGGATTGATACAAAAGGTCCTTGGACTGGTAATACAGTAGCATTTCAAAATCCTGATGGTTCTAAGGTGATCGTTATTGCCAATCCATTTAATGATGTACGTGAACTTTGTATCGAACTAGATCATAAAAAGTATCGTGCTACCTTAGAGCCTGATTCTTTTAATACCTTTGTATTACAATGATTAATCATTATTGAATAAATAAACTGACTCTCCTCCTCATCATTTTTAAGAAATGAAAAGAGGGTTTGCCGAAAGGGAAAGGAAACTTTTCGGCAAACCCTCTTTTTGTCTTTAACATTTTAACTTTCCTTTTTAAGTTGGAACTCTTTTATCTTCTGTTTTTGTTCGTCCGGCCACCATGCGCCGCAGTCATCCGAAACGATACAAGCAGCACATTTTTTTAGGTCATACACAATCATTCCGGTAATAGGAGGTGAATAAAGATGAAGGGTAATCAAATCTGTTTGGTTAGAGGTTTGCATTTTATGGATCGCTTTTTTCGGAGCATAAAAATATTTCCCCTGATGGTGGTACTCCTGAAACAATTCAGCAGGTAAGCCAGTTCCGCTCATTTCATAAACCGTATTTAGAGAGGTGCCGGAGAGGACTTGTATCCAGCCGTGTGAATGGCCATGGTCATGTGGGGCGCACTCCAACTGAGACCAATTCATCACGAGCATCTCGACTTCTTCATTTTTAAATAATAGTTTTCGGTTATACGGTTTACCTAGGGTTGGTTGTGGCAGGTCGTCAAAATCTCTAAGGTGTATATTTAGTTTTATTAATGCTTCTTTTAACTGTGCTTTTGAGGGACTTTTTAAGGGATCTAATACATTCTTTATCCTACTTGTCAAAGTCATAAAGCTATCCTCCTATGGACGTTTTTTCTTGAAGAGGCTGAACAAAAGAGGCATAAGCTGACCGTTAACAATAATCACTCCCATTATAATTATGATTCCTCCGGCAATACTTATGAATAAAACTTTTTCTTGTAATAGTAAGACAGCTGCAACTAATGTTGAGACAGGCTCCAAATATAGAAACATGGATACCTTAGTGGCCTCTAAAACTTCAAGTGCTTTTCCCCAATACCAATAAGCAATCCCAGAAACAAAGACACCAAGAAACAACAAATGCGCCCACTCTGTATGATTTAACAGTAACAGGGATTTCCAGCCCTTGTTCCTGATCATAAAAGGAGTCGTTAGAATCAATCCTAGTAAACTCATATAAAAGGTCACCAACAGAGGAGAATAAGGAATTCGTAAACTTTTTAAAAGCACAGAATAAACAGCCCAGTTCAAGGTGCTTAAAACCATAAGAAAAAAGCCGATGTTCATGCTGAAGGCAAAGGAATGCCCACTTCTTGTCGTTGTTACCAGCAGTACACCTGTTATGGCTAATACCATTCCCGCTGCCTTAGATAAAGTCATTTTTTCATGCAAAAAGAGAACGGAAAGGATAACTGTAAAGATGGGGGAGAACGATATGAGCCATCCAGCTGAAGATGCTTGAATGGTTAATAATGCTGTCACCTGGAGTAATTGATGAACAAAAACACCAAGAATACCCAGTACCAATAAATGGGGAAGATATTTAATTGAGACACGCAGCCGGGTTCGCTGAATTAGTAAAAGCAGCAGTAAAAATAAGGCTCCTATTCCAAATCGAAATACAACGATCGAAAACGGGTCTAGTTTTGCTAGAACTGCCTTCGTCGATACAAATGAAATTCCCCAAAAACTAATTGAAATGAAAGCATAAAGCGAGGCAGTTAACTTAGAACTTGTAAGGGTCATGGACTGGACATTCCTCTCAGCAAAAAAAGTGTTATTCTATTTTATGCTTGTCCCGAGAGAAGATGTTTGTTTCTACTACAGTGATGGTAAGATCTGGATATATTTGGTAACTTGATCTTTCTTGTGATACATGTTACCATAAAGTCACTTATCACATGTGACTATTAAGTCACATGTGATTCACTATATTTCTTTGAAAGGATCGTTGGAATGGAAGACGAACTTTCCACAGTTTTTAAAGCATTGGGACATCCAATTCGCAGACGAATTCTTGATATTCTGAAGGATTCACCTAAAACAACAGGAGAACTTAACAACTATTTTCCGGAAGTCACTAGATATGCAATTATGAAGCATTTGTCATTACTTGTGGAAGGAAACTTAGTGGTCGTCAGGAGAGAAGGGAAATATCGGCGCAATTTTCTAAATGCTGTTCCACTTCAGAAGATGCATAATCGCTGGATTGGGAAGTACATGCAATCAGCAGCCAATTCATTGTTAAATTTACAATCAGTAGTTGAAAAAACAGGAGGAGAATTAGATATGAAAGTATCAAACCAAGATCAAAGCCAAGTTTTTAAAATTGAGCAAGAGGTATTAATTGATGCTCCACGTGAACAAGTTTTCAAGGCCTTAACAGAACGTGCCGGCGATTGGTGGGAGTTCCGATTGGCGCCAAAAGGAGTCCCATCAGAGTTTACCTTTCAACCTGTTCCGGGAGGGCAATTTACTGAAAAATGGGGTGAAAATCAAGGTGCCGTCTGGGGGAATGTTTACTATGTGAACGCACCTGAAGAAATCCGCCTGCATGGTCATCTCGGTATGCAAGGGGCGGTAAACAGTTCCTATACGTATCGTCTCGTTGAGAAGGAAGGATCTACAGTGCTGCAACTATCCCATCATGCATCTGGAATCATTCAGGAAAACTGGGAACAAGAACATTCCGAAGGATGGAAATATCTGCTTGGTACTCTGCTGAAAAATTATCTAGAACAAAATCGTTCATCAAAATAATGTGTAAGGAGATTAAATCGAAGATATGGTAGACGTGTTAACAGAAATAACCATCCGATGTCCGCTTCAACAAGTTGCGGAGTATGCAGCAGATCCTGACCATGCTCCTAACTGGTATGTAAATATTAAATCTGTTGAGTGGTTGTCACCTAAACCATTATCAGTGGGTTCGAAAATGGCCTTCAAAGCACAATTCTTAGGCAGAGAACTTGCCTATGTTTACGAAGTAGTCGAATTTATAGGTGGACAAAAGCTTGTTATGAAAACGGCTGATGGTCCTTTTCCAATGGAAACCGTATACACTTGGGAACCGATTGAAAACAATCTAACTAGAATGACGCTGCGAAATAAAGGGAACCCAACTGGATTTTCAAAATTGTTTACTCCCTTCATGGGTACGATGATGAAAAAAGCAAACAATAAAGACCTAAAAAAAATAAAATTTGTCCTTGAAGAATCACTAGATTAAATAGTATTCACAAAAAAAGAACTGTCCTAAAAAGGAACAGTACTCGTTTTCTAATTCATCATAAAATCAGGTGAGTTTATACCGGAAACCAGTGAATCTCGTGCTGCTTCTAACTCAATTTTAATAAACGCCAACTGCCCTTGAAGTTTATCAGTTTTACCGCTTTGTAAAATAGCTTCGTTAATGAACGCAAGTGTTTCGTTCGTCTTGTCAAATGCCAACGTAATTCGATTGTCAGATAGATTAATGAGTAGTTGGTTATCTTGAATTTCGGGGGCGATCGGTATATTTTGAAATATTGGATCGCTTGGAAAATAAGTATCAAAAGGTAAACCTTTAATCGCAAGATAAACCTCTGTAAGACTATCAATCGCATCTTGGTAGAATTGTTCTTTAATCGGATTTGGCGGGAAAGGAAAGGCATTCAGTTCTCGAAAAAAAATTAACGCACTCTCAGTATATCGAATGGCTCGTATTGTATAAGCCAAGGCAAATCTTACATTTGAAACAATGTTAGAGGACATGGTCTTCACTCCTAATGATGAATTCCTATTAGTGTATGTAAGGAAGACGAGCCCGTAAAGGACAATTAGGTAATTATATAATACGTTCTTATTCAGAAATGGTTGGAACTGTTTTTCGTTTACCTCATTATATCAGGTTGTTTTTTGAACCATCTAGAAGGCTAGAAGTCAGCTTTAACCATATACAAACAACAATGATGTCATACTGGATGAAGCCAGAGCAAATATGGATAAAAGAAACAGAACAGGACCATTAACACTTTGGCTCTTCCAACTTATAACCGATTCCTCGAAATGTTTTAATATATACTGGCTTTTTCGTCTCCTCTTTTAACTTTTCTCTTAATCGGGAAATATGGACATCTACAATTCTCGTGTCGCTGGAAAAATCATTTTTCCACACAGTGTTGAGCAATTCATCACGACTTTGAACTCTACCCCTATTTTTCGCTAAATAAAGCAGTAATTCAAATTCCTTCAAAGTTAGTTCTAGTTGGTTTCCTTTGAAATGGGCTTCAAATTTTTGAGGAAACATCACTAATTCACCAATTTCTATTTGTGCGTCTGCTGTGGCAATGTCCAACGCAGCCTCAGTTTGAATCTGAGTTCTTCTAAGTATTGCCTTAATTCTTGCAATCACTTCACGCGGGCTGAATGGTTTAACCATATAATCATCAGCACCTAATTCAAGACCGATTAATTTATCAAGTTCGTCATTTTTTGCCGAGAGCATTAAAATAGGAGTCATAATCTTTTTCTGGCGAAGTTGCTTACAAACCTCCATCCCATCTAACTTTGGGAGCATTAAATCTAATAGAATGACATCTGGTGCCTCTGTTTCAGCTAATCTTTTCCCCTCTTCACCATCCATAGCCGTTATAATTTCAAATCCTGCCCGGCTCAAGTTAAACTGCAGCAACGTTATTATGGATGGTTCATCATCGATTACTAGTATTTTACGTTTCATAAAATCCCCCGTTATTCTAATAGGATGACAATCTTCAATTTTCATTAATTTTACCCTTTGTTAGGCTTGGTCTCTTTTATGATAATTTTAGCTTTTGTTTTTTACAATTTAATCTAAAGAAACTTTACAAGGAATTAACCTAACTTTACGAACCCTTAACATTCTGGAGACCCTAGGTTAATATTTTTTTTATTAAATAGATTAAGTGATCAAAAAGTTTCTAGAAACTAGGGGGAGAACAATGGGAATACATACTTTTAGTAAAAAAGCGACTACTATCGCACTTGGACTAGCTTTTACAATTCCGGCATTAACACCTGCTGCTGCCGCAGGCAATGGTCATGTTACGATTGATTCCGTAAAGTTTAATGGGATGGAAGCACCGAAAACAATCGAAAAAATGGTTCAAACCTATACAAACGCATCAATGGATGTAAAGTATAGTAATGGTGAAGTAAAGAATTTTCCACTTTCTTATAAGAGGCTATTTAAATCAGAAGATAAAGTAGCAATGAACAAAGGAAAATTGATTCCTGCAGGCACACCAATCGATGTTAATGGTGACCCAATCATGGATACAAGCGTGGAAGGAAAACCTACCTATTATGTATCAGATGCACCAGATTCCAATAGTTTATTGAACCCAATCCATGGACAACAATTTATGGTTACCCATTATGAATACCAAACAATTGATGCTGCTGGTAAATCAGCATATGGTATTGTTCCTGCTTCCATGTCATTATCTACATTGGAACAAAATAAAAAAACTGGGGAATTAACCCCTAAAGAGGTTAAGAAAATTGATTTTTCAAGTGTAAATGGATTGTGGATACCATGTAACGGTTCTCTTTCACCATGGAATACACATTTAGGTTCTGAAGAATATGAGCCAGATGCACGCAGTTTTGAACTTGATCCCAATTCCTCTGCAAGAACTGGGGTAGAAAGTTTTGCAAAGCTTTATTTTGGGGACAAGTCAAAGGCAAATCCGTATTTTTATGGATTCATTCCTGAAATTAAAGTAGATAAACAAGGAGAAGATTCTGTTGCAAAACACTATAGTATTGGCCGTTTCTCTCATGAATTAATGAAGATGATGCCTGATCAGCGTACAGCATTCTTTGGAGATGATGGTTCCTATACAACTATGTTTATGTATGTAGCAGATAAAGCAAAAGATCTTACAGCGGGTACCCTATATGCAGCGAAATTCCATCAAACCGGCACAGAAAATGGCGGATCTGGGAATCTAGAATGGATAAAAATTGGTCATGCTACAGATAAAGAAGTGAAGAAAATCATTGATAGTGGCGTTACGTTCAGTGATATTTTCGAAACTTCTGATGTACCAAAAGAAGGCTTCAAAGCGATCAAGCAATACTCATATGGAAAAACAGAATACTTAAAGCTTAAGCCTGGCATGGAAAAGGCAGCAGCATTTTTAGAGTCTCGCCGCTATGCAGCCATGCTTGGAGCAACATCTGAGTTTAACAAAATGGAAGGTGTGACCCTAAACGAAAAGGATAAAAAAGTTTACATTGCAATTTCCGATCAAAGTAATGGGATGGTCGAAAATGCTGCTGATCCAGTCGATGATATGAAGCTGCCAAAAATAAAATCAGGTGTTACGTATCAATTAGATTTAACTGAGGGTCAAAAAGATAGCACAGGTCAAAAGATTAATAGCAAATATGTGGCAGCCAGTATGTCTGGACTAATCGCAGGTGAAGACATGTCATCTGCGGACACATACGGAAATACAGCGAATGTCAATAAAGTAGCCAATACAGATAATTTAAGCTATTCAGAAGCATTAAGGACCTTATTTATTGGCGAGGATAGCGGAATGCATACAAATAACTTTGTATGGGCCTATAATGTGGATACAAAAGAATTAACAAGAATTCTATCTGTTCCAGCTGGAGCAGAATCAACTGGTTTGTTTGCTGTGGATAACCGAAATGGATTCTCTTACATTATGAGTAATTTCCAGCATCCAGGGGATGAATTAGAAGGTAAGAAGATTACAGCAGTCGATAAAACCGAATTAGAACAAGCGATGGAGAAAGAAATCGGAATTGATCGAACTGGTGGAGTAGGTTATATTTCCGGGTTACCTTCTCTAGAAGACTTGCAAAATACCAATAGAGATGTAAAAAACGATTTAAATAACAAATAAATTATTACTCGCTTGGAAATAAATAGTTTTCTCTAATTAACTCCGGTAATCTAATTGTTACCGGAGTTATTGCAATCCGGTGATCCAAGCTAATCATTTACTCAAAATTATAGGTATCGAAAAGAATCTGAGTGATATATTCAGGTTCTTTTGTTTTATTCCGAGTCCATTGACTAGAGGTGAAGGACAAAAAAAATAACCTTAACACTGAAAGGTTAGTTTCTTACAATTTAAAGCATTAATGAATTTGTTTAATACCAGATAAATGGATGGAATGGAGCACTTTTTTTTCATCTATTAATGAAACCAGTTGATCTTTAAGATTTAAGCGGCGAACCCGTCCTCTAAGGGTCCTTAAAACTCCATTTTTATAATATTCAACCGTAATCTGTCCACCTTGAGCTAACTTTTTCAAGAACATTCTATTGCCTCCTTTTGTAGTAATCCATTACATAAACAAATTATACGGAAAGTATTTTAAGAGAAGATGAAGCAAATGTTAAAGAATTATTAATTATAACTATGTAAAGATGACTTAACTATTATAATAGTAGATTCGCATAAAAGAACTAGTTATATAGTTATGGATATATAGTCAGAATTTTATTTATTTATCTTTTACACTGCTTCAACTATAGCTTAATAAAAGAATTGTATTCTATAAAAGTAATAAAGAAGGGGATGAAAAGGATGTTAAAAAAGCTTAGAAAAAAGAAAAAACTGCTTGCTGGACTAACTTTATGTACTGTGTTAATGGGATCAGCAGGGGCTTACGCTGCAAATGATGGAGCATTTGGAAGTAATTTAGTTGGGACACAAGCGGATGGTTCTGTGCAAACACCTGTTAATCAATTGATTACACCTGCTGGTAAGCAAATTGAATTTGGCGGAAATCCGATTTCAGTTGCTGTTAATCCAAAGGGGAAAACGGCGGTAACTATTGTTGGGCGTAACAATTATGGCGGCAAGGGAATCAACGTCGTCGATCTTGCAACAGGTAAATTGACATTAAAAGATTTCGATTTAGGCCTTTCCACAATGTGGGGATTAACCTATTCGAAGGACGGAAATCAGCTATTTGCAACAGGCTCTAAGGGAGGAAAAGGTAAAGTGGTGGTTATGTCTGTTGGAACAGATGGAACTCCTGCTATTCAAAAGACGTATACTCTTCCAAATGCAGCTGTAGGTGGAAATATCAATCCGCTTGATTTAACGGTTGGACCACAAGGCCAGCTTTTAGTTGCACTTAACCGTGATAACAGCCTAGGAGTGGTCGATCCGCAAACAGGCGCATTAACAGCCAAAATTGCAGTGGAAAATGCTCCAACCAGTGTTTTAGTGGATGGTAATACGGCTTATGTTACAAACCAAGGCGGACGGGTAGCGAAAGCTGGGGATACAACCGTTGACTCTTCTGGTACGCAAGTAGTCGTGGATCCTAAGACAGGTGCGACGTCAACAGGAACAGTATCAGTTATTGATCTGACAACAAACAAAGTTACAAAGACCATTGAAGTGGGTGTGCAGCCTGAACGTATGGCACAGTCCGGTCAGTACATATTTGTAACAAATACAAACAGTGACACGGTTTCCGTTATTGACTCTAAGACAAATACGGTCGTACAAACAATTGATATTAAACCGTATCCAAATGCGCATAAAGGTTCTGCACCAAACGCTGTTAAGGTAGTAGATAACAAGTTAATGGTCAGCCTTGGCCGTGATAACGCCATTGCGGTGTATGACTGGCAAGGCCCTGATAAGACTCCAGAATTACAAGGTCTCTTACCGACTGCCTGGTTCCCAGTCGATATTGCAGTGGATTCCGAAAACAAAAATCTAGTAGTGGCAAATGCGGATGGAATTGGCTCACAAGGACCAGCACGGGATTTGACGATTCAAGGAATTAAGGTTTCAGGCCACTCTTCCTATGCGCAAATGGGATCTCTTTCCTTAATCCCATTCCCTTCGGCTGAGGATCTAGCTAAGGGAACAAAACAGGTTTACGCTGACAATAACTGGTATGGCTTAAAGAATCTAAACGCTAAACCGCGTACTAACAAGAAACCTGTCGCAATGCCTGAACGTGTTGGCGAGCCATCAACGATTAAACATGTATTCTATATTATCAAAGAGAACCGAACCTATGACCAAGTACTAGGTGACCTAGGGAAAGGTAATGGAGAAGTAGGATTAACACAGTTCCCTAAAGCTGTAACTCCTAACATTCATAAACTTGCGACTACCTTCCCGCTTCTTGATAATGTGTATACCTCAGGTATCCAATCAGCGAGCGGACATCAATGGGTTATGCAAGGAACGAACACAGATTATGAGGATAAAGAAACCGATACAGCTAATGTTAAAAGCTATCCAGGCGGGGCCGGGGATCCAATGGCATATGCTCCTACAGGACATTTATGGGATCAAGCTGCTAAATATAATGTATCCGTCGAAAACTTCGGAGAAGATACAACAGGATTCACAGGTTCAGCCCCATTTGGCACTTGGACTGATTGGTATAACGATTACTTAATCCTTTCGGGACAAAAACAAGGTACTCTTCATGTACCAATCGGAAATTATTCGGCTACTTACGATATTCCATCTCTTGGACCTATCACGTATAAACCGTTCCCGACGTTTGATACGAATATTCCAGATCAATACCGATACGAAATCTTTAAACAGCGCTTTGAAGAACATGTTAAAAATAATGACCTACCAGCATTAAATACGATGTGGGTGATGGATGACCACACGGCAGGAAATGCTACAGGTTCTCCAACACCACAGGCAATGGTGGCAGACAATGATTTGGCTATTGGTAAAATCGTTGACCTGATTTCACATAGCCCATATTGGAAAGATTCTGTCATTTTCATTACCCAAGATGATGCACAGAATGGGTTAGATCACGTGGACGGCCATCGTGAGCCGGCACATGTCATTAGTCCTTGGGTGAAGAAAGGTATTACTGACAGTCACTACTGGACTGTCATCAACATGGTTCGCAGTATTGAGCAAATTCTTGGCCTTCCTGCCATGAACCAAAACGATGCAGCGGCAGAGCCAATGAGCGAACTCTTTACAAATAAGCCTGATTTTACTCCATACAATTTTGAACCAAACCAAATCCCGCTTGACACCTTAAACGGTCAGCCTGGGTCTAATACTGCTGCCCTTGCCAACACAGAGCAAGTGACGCCAGAGACAAAGGAACTTTCTAAAAAGTGGACGGAATGGTCTAACAAGAATAAGGACAAGTTTACTGGTAAACATGCATCACCAGATGAAGTTAACGCCAATATGCTAAATCATGCTGTTTGGTATTCAACAGAAGGTTTTGATAAACCATATCCAGGTGATAAAAAAGTTCATACACCAGATGAGGTAGAAAAGCAGCCGGAAAGCTTTGCTCCAAATCCTGCTGAGAATGACTAATCGTCAGCTGAGTTGAAACAGTCAATAAACAACAATAGCTATCCATAAGGGTAGCTATTGTTGTTAAACCAAGTACCAAATACATAAATGAGGGGGGAATTTGGGCTTCCATTGCCCAAATTAAATCATATGAAACGATTGATAAATGAAACGATGAAACGTTCGATTCTCATTGTCACTTTAATGGTTCTGATCATTATATGGGGTGGAATGTCGGCTCGACAAATACAGAGTGACTATCTGCCGGAAATTAATAATTCAACTCTCTCCATCACTGTTCGTGCCGATCATTATCAGGCCGATCAAATAAAGGCGAAAATTACAGAACCGATTGGGCAGGCACTCCGGATCGTGGACGGTCTTCAAGAAGTCGAAACCAACTCATTCAATGGCGGGTCGTTGATCAGTCTGAACTTTCCCATGAATTATGATATGAAGCAAGCGGAGGAACAGGTGACAAGGGCATTAACGGATATCAAATTGCCGGACGATATTGAAAAGCCGCTAGTAACCCGTCTTAGTACTCATTCCATGCCGATTATAAGAATGAGTCTGATTAGTTCGTCTCAAAATATAACAGAAAATATGCTCAGAACCACTATTCAAGAAGATTTCGTCAATCGATTAAAAACAGTGCCAGGGGTTAAAGATGTACACGTATCCGGTGGGGGAACAGCAGGTTATGCAGTTAACTTGCGGATGGCAGATTTAAATAAGGCTGGATTAACAGTAAATGACGTAAAACAATCCCTCGAAGAAAACTATACGACCGGAATAGAGGGAAAAGTTTCTAACAACCAAGTATCCATTCCTGTCCAGGTTTCCGGCTGGGTATTAAATCAACAAGATTTGTTGCAGTTGCCAATTCATAACAGAGAAGGTATAACGGTTCCACTTTCTAAAGTGGCCGACATTTCAACTTCTATTGTCAACCTAGAGACTATATCAAGAACCAACGGGAAACCGAGTGTTTTAATCGATGTTTTAAAGACTCCATCCTCCAATATTACCGATGTATCTGATCGGGTCAAGGAGAAAATGAAGGATATTCCTGCATTGAAAAATAAGGATACGTCTATTCTCTTTGATCAAGGCGATCAGGTCAATGCGTCATTAAAAGGTTTAATCAAAGAAGGTCTATTAGGCTGCTTGTTTTCGATGATTTGTGTTTTTCTGTTTTTCCGTAAAGTCCGTTCCACCTTACTAATTGTCATTTCCTTGCCAATCTGTTTATTAGCTACAACTGGTTTATTAAAAACAATGGGAATCAGTCTCAATATTCTTACCGTTTCTGGTCTTATTGTTGCAATGGGCAGGGTAGTCGATGACTCAATCGTCATTCTTGATAATATGAATCGGAAAGTGAATAAAGCACAGGGGAAAAACAGTCTATCATTGCTGACAGGTGCCGTGTGTGAAATGATCCCTGCGATTGTTTCATCTACGGCCACTACTGTAGCTGTCTATATTCCGATTGCACTTATAGGTGGTTTAGTTAGTTCGGCTTTTTCAGGTTTTGCTTGGTCCGTGGTGATTGCTTTGATCATCTCACTCTTTGTTTCTATTTTGGTGGTTCCAGCGCTCTACAACCTTTTTTGGAAGGGTAAACCAATCTCAAACGATGATAAATTAGAACCGGTTGCCCATAAAATAATCACATGGGTGTTTGCTCACAAGAAAAAAGTGGTTTTGGCATTTATAGCTTTATTTTTATTATCATCGTTGGGTGCCGCCTTCCTTCCCGTAAATTTTTTACCAATGTCTACTAACAAAGGACAAATCGCGGTACAAGTGGAACTGCCACAAAATACTGCTTTAACGGAAGTAGACGCAGAAGTAAGAAGGTTGGAAGAATTAGTAGAAAAAAATTCCAAAGTAGACTCGTTTTCATCAGGACTCGGTTCCACTTTTACCCCGCAATCGGATGATGTTTTTGATGCAGGAGGAGGATGGCTTCAGAAACCGAATATTGCCAATTTGTCCATAACGGTAAAGAAGGATACCGATGTAGATGCCTTTATCCTGAGTCTGCAGAAACAATTAAATACATTGTCAAGTAAAGCTGTATACACTGTTTCGAATCAAAGCATCGCCGGTGACGATTCCCAATTAAAGATCAATCTTACCGGGGCGGATAGTCAGACACTGGAAACAATGGCCCAAACCTTGCGAACCAAGCTTAAGCTCGTTCCCGGACTATCCGTACAGGGGATGGCGGATGATGAAGATCATATACCCCAGTATCAGATTACATTAAACCGCAAGGCGATCGAACATTATGGCATTAAGCTAGATGATGTTTTAAATCGAATTCAGCAATTTACTGCTGAGGGAACACAAGGGTTCATCTCTATTAATCAAAATACATTTCCAATTGTCATTCATACAGATAAACAAAATGGCAGTACAAAGGATATTTTCACTTTAATGGGCGGCGAGTCCTTTCTACTTAACCAAGGACAAAAAGTGACATTAGATCAACTTGCTACTTTAAAACCAGTAAGTTCCTCGGTGATTCAAGAGAAAGATGGAAAACCGTATGCGGTGATTACAGCAAACATCATTTCCCGTGATATAGGAAAAGTCACGAAACAAGTTAAAAGTACCCTAGGGAAAATTCCGCTGCCAGAAGGGATCGAGTATTCCTTTGCAGGTGCTCCTGAGCAAGTATATGAAATGATCTATGAGATGGCGATCGCTTTATTCTTTTCCATTTTGCTTGTTCTGCTAATTATTAGTGCTGTATTCCGGGGGTGGAGAGCACCTTTATCCGTTTTAGTGTGCATTCCATTAGCGTTTATCGGCTCTGTGATGGCAATGATTATTTTTAGACTTGAATGGAATTTGGCGGCACTAGTAGGATTGTTGATGTTAACAGGAATTGTGGTCACAAACGGGATTGTCCTTGTTGATAAGATTGAAAGAAACCTTTCGGAAGGATTAGAATTAAATTTAGCCATTCTGAGTGGAACGTCAACAAGAGTTAGACCTGTGTTAATGACTGCGGTAACGACTATTTTAACAGTCCTTCCGTTAGCTGTGTCAGGGAAAGGGGACACGATCATTTCTCAAACACTCGGTATTGTTGTTGTTGGAGGTATGATCAGTTCTACGCTTATTTGCCTGTTGATTATCCCAATTGTATATAAATGGTTGAGTGGGAAAGGAAATAATTCAACTATAAAACAGCAGCAAGGATTATCAGCATAATTATTTATCGCACTTCATTTTAAGCATAGAAAGGGCGGAACTCAGGCGTCTGAACGCAGAGTTCCGCTCTTTCGCACTTCTTTGATTCAAGACAAAAAAGATAGCTTTTGCTAAATCTATCAAAACAACAAAAAGAGAACTTTACAAAACCTTTACATGTAATTAAAACTGAATTAATACTTATGGTCTATATTAAACCTTGTAAGGAAAACAAATAGATTCATAAATTGATATGAATCACTAGGGGGAAATAAAGCAAATGAAACGTTTGAAAAATCTTAGCCTACTTACAATTTTCGCAGCAGTAATGGTTTTCATGGCTGCATGTGGAGGCGGAACATCTACAGACAAATCAGCAAGTAGCACCGACAAATCAACAACTAAAACTGAGGAAAAGAAAGAACTTTCAGGTTCATTATCTGTTTCTGGTTCATCGGCAATGCAGCCTTTAGTAGCAGCAGCGGCTGAAGAATTCATGGCGGCAAATCCTAAAGTTGATATACAAGTACAAGCTGGTGGATCTGGTACAGGCTTATCACAAGTTGCTGAAGGATCCGTTCAAATTGGTAACTCTGACGTATTTGCTGAAGAAAAAGAAGGCATCCCTGCGGATCAACTAGTGGATCATAAAGTAGCAGTAGTAGGTATGACAGCAGCTATTAACCCTAAAGTAGGGATTAAAGATATTAAAAAAGACGATTTAATCAAAGTATTCACTGGTAAAATCACTAACTGGAAAGAACTTGGCGGAAAAGATCAAAAAATCGTTCTTGTAAACCGTCCTGACTCTTCAGGTACACGTGCCGTATTCAATAAGTTTGCTCTTGATGGCGCAACACCTGCTGAAGGTATTACAGAAGATTCATCTAACACCGTTAAAAAGATTATTAATGAAACAGATGGCGCCATTGGTTACCTTGCATTCTCATACTTTACTGATAAATCTGTAACACCTCTTTCCATTGATGGTGTTGAACCAACTGCCGAAAATGTACAAACTGGTAAATTCCCTGTATGGGCATATGAGCATTCCTATACAAAGGGTGAAGCTACTGATCTTGCTAAAGCATTCCTAGATTATATGATGTCAGAAGATATCCAAAACAAGCTATTACAAGATCAAGGATACCTTCCTGTAACAAAAATGGAAGTAGAACGTGATGCTAAGGGAAATCAATCAAATAAATAAGATTTATTATCCTAAAAAAGGTAAATGCAGAAAATGCATTTACCTTTTTTGTTTGTAAAGATGTTTATTGTCTTCTTCCAAGCTTCGCTGAGATACGTATACCATATTGTATTACTTGTTCAATTAGATAGCGCTGCTTTTCTTCTGATAAATTGAAGTTAACATAACCGATGCTGACCGCTCCGATTATTTCGTTTGAGTGATTAAAGATGGGGGCTGCAACTGAGGAGGTGCCTTTGGTTCTTTCCTCATGGCTTTCCCCATATCCTTGCTTTCGAATGGACTCTAGCTGCTGTAAGAATGATTCTGTATCTTCTTTCGAAACTAATTGATTTACAATCGATAAGGCTTCGGTCTTTGGCATATTAGCTAACATTACCTTATTGGCAGCACCAATATTCAGCGGGATACGGATTCCTAGTTGGTCATAAATTCGGATGGGGTTATGCGGGCAGTCAATCCGCTCCATCACTAAGGACTCGAAGCCTATTGGTTTGCTAAAATAAACACACTCCTCTACCTCTTGCATTAATTTCTCCATTTCGGGACGAATCAGCCCGACAAAATCATAAGTGTCATACATCTTTAAGCCATACTCTAACCAGGTATTGCCCATTGAATAGAGTTTTAGGTCCGGATCTTGCTGAACAAGTCCGTGTTTAATCATGGATTGTAATAGACGATGCATGGTACTGACCGGCAGTTCACATTCCTTTGATAAATCTGTTATAGAATACCATCTTTTTATATCGCTATCATTTAGTACTTTAATTACGTGCATGGCTCGGTCAATTGTTTGCATGAGGCCAACTCCTATCAACTATCTTTATTCTTTTTATAAAATAATCTGTAAATTCAAAATATATTGACATGTAACTTTACCTACTATAATATCATATTATAGAATTCCATTCTAAGAAAATATTTTCCACTATGCGGAAAACGGGAGGAGAGGTTGATTTGGTTTCTTCCATGTATAAAAAGTTAACTAAAGTTATTCTGAAACATCCCAAGGATGCTTTTATCAGTCAAGAACATTTGAGTAATGCCTGGAAAAATTTCAATTACATCCAAGAACCAGATTACATAAAGGCGCATCAAGAATTTGACCAGTTTCTTGCCATTATGAAAGAACATGTAGCTGAAATAGAGTTTTTACCAGCTACAGAAACAGTAGGATTAGATTCTCTTTACGCCCATGACCCTGTTAAATTCACCAAAAAGGGAGCCATCATTTTAAAATCAGGGAAAAGGCTGCGTCAGCCGGAAGCACAAGCTTATAAACATTTTTTACAAGAAAAGAACATTCCGATCCTAGGAGAACTTACTGGTGAGGCGGTAGCTGATGGAGGAGACTTAGTATGGCTCGACGATCGTACGTTGTTAATTGGCCGAGGATATCGTACCAATGATGAAGCCATCCGCCAAATTCAAGAAATCACAAAAGATTTGGTGGATGAATGCATAATTGTTCAGTTGCCGCATCATCAAGGAGAAGAGGAATGTCTTCATCTTATGTCGTTCATCAGTATCGTAGATGAAAATCTAGCAGTGGTTTATTCAAAGTTAATGCCTGTCTTTCTAAGACAGCTACTTATCAAACGAGGCTTTGATTTAATAGAGGTACCCGATGACGAATACGATCGGCTTGGCTGTAATGTACTTGCTTTAGCTCCAAGAGTGTGCGTAATCGTCAGTGGAAACCCATATACAAAGCAACAATTAATTGAGGCAGGGGCAGTTGTTCATGAATATGACGGAAATGAAATCTCGTATTTAGGGACGGGGGGGCCGACATGTCTTTCATGTCCAGTTGTTCGTGAATAAAAATAGAGGAGGACGAAACATGTTTAAACATACAATTGTAAAAATACCAGGTGAAAGTTATGTAAATGGTTTAACCACTTCCGATCTGGGAAGACCAGAACTGGCACAAGCTTTAGAACAGCATAAAGCCTATATTCGTGCTTTAGAAAAATGTGGGACGGAGGTGACGGTTTTACCGAGTACGATTGAATTTCCAGATTCCACTTTTGTCGAGGATACAGCGGTACTGACTCCGCGATTTGCTGTTATTTCCAACCCAGGAGCCATATCACGGAATGGAGAAATCCGTGATATGGAACCTGTTATTAAGTCTTTCTATGAAACTATTTATTATATTAAAGCTCCTGGGACTCTTGATGGAGGAGATATTTTACAAATAGAAGATCATTTCTATATTGGTGTCTCTGTGAGAACAAATGTAGAAGGAGCCAGACAATTAAAACAAATTTTCGAATCCGAGGGTTATAAAGCGACGATTATTTATTTGGAGAAATTTTTTCATCTAAAGACAGGGATCGCCTATTTAGGGGACCAAACCATTGTTGTTGCTGGAGAATTTATAGACCACCCTGACTTCAGCTCTTTTAAAAAAATTATTGTTCCACCTGAAGAGGAATATGCGGCCAATTGTATCCGGGTCAATGACTATGTCATTATTCCTGCTGGCAACCCGGTAACGAAACAAAGAATTAATGAAGCCGGCTATCCAACCATTGAACTCGACATGTCTGAGTTTCGAAAGTTGGATGGCGGATTAAGCTGTTTGTCACTGCGTTTTTAGTAGACTGCATTTTCAAGAGGGGTGGGAGAGCGGATGGGTAATCAAGGGGTTCAGCAGGAACAATTAAATCGGTCAATGAAACGCCGTCATTTGTTTATGCTTTCATTAGGGGGAGTCATCGGAACGGGGTTGTTTTTGAATGCTGGTTATACGATTAATCAAGCAGGAGCAGGCGGTGCCTTAATTGGGTATATTTTCGGCGGCATCATTTTGTATCTTGTTATGGTCTGTTTAGGGGAGCTTGCTGTCTATATGCCTGTTACCGGTTCCTTTCAAACGTATGCCAGTAAATTTATTAATCCATCGGCGGGCTTTTCGCTGGGTTGGATGTATTTTATTGGGTCTGCGACTACGGCAGGGGTAGAATTCACCGCAGCCGGAATCATTATGAAGCGATGGTTTCCGGATGTATCTGTTTGGGTTTGGTGTGCTGTATTTATTCTCCTGTTGTTTTTATTAAATGCCTTAACAACAAGAGGATTCGCTGAAGCTGAATATTGGTTTTCGGGAATTAAAGTGGTAGCCGTGATCTTTTTTATTATCATTGGTGTTGGGGCAATAATTGGCATTATTCCTTTAGAGGATCGGCCAGCTCCTTTATTGCAAAATTTGGCCCCAACTAGTTTATTCCCGGCTGGGATTGCCATTCTGTTTGTAACGATGATGAATGTGATCTTTTCGTATCAAGGATCTGAATTGATTGGCATTGCAGCGGGTGAGAGCGAAGAACCTCAAAAGAATATACCTCGTGCCATTCGCAACGTGTTGTTTAGAATTATTGTCTTTTATCTTGCCTCCATTATTATCTTATCGGCCATTTTTCCAACGAAGGAGCTTGGATTATTGGAAAGCCCATTCGTGACCTTAATGGACCTGGCTGGAATTCCTTTTGCACCAGATATCATGAACTTTGTGATCCTGACAGCCATTTTATCAGTTGGGAATTCATGTATCTATGCATCCACTAGACTCCTGTGGGCGATGTCCCATGATGGGATGGCCCCAAAAGTGTTTGGTAAATTATCCAAACGAAAGGTCCCGTTTACAGCCCTCGTCTTTACCATGATTTTTTCATTACTATCTTTGTTAACTAGCGTGCTTGCTGCTGATACAGTTTTTGTATTATTGATGTCCATTGCAGGAATATCGGTAACTATCTCATGGATCGGGATTGCCCTCTCTCAATTCATGTTTCGCCGTAAATACCTGCAGCAGGGTGGGAAATTAGAGGACTTACAGTATAGAGTTCCCTTCTACCCGTTAATCCCCCTCATTTGCATTGTATGTTGTGTTTCAATCTTAATATTCTTAGCATTTGATCCAACCCAATTAATAGGACTCCTCATCGGATTAGGATTCCTGCTGATTTGCTACCTATCCTTCTATTTCAAAAATAGAGTGTCAGGCACCACAAATGTACAAAGTCCATCACAGGTGGACAGTGATTTTTCACAAAAACATTAAGTTTAACTATTACTATAGTAATTATTATTTTGCGAATTAATTTCAAAGGAGTAACGAACATGGAGCAGCTTAGGTGGGGAACACCGGAAGCATTAAGAGGATTGTTGTGTGAACTAGTGAGTTGGCATAGTATGACCTTAACGGAGGGTGAACGTGAATTTCCCGGTAAGGTTCTGGGGAAGTTGAAAGAACTCCAATATTTTCGCGACAATCCACTTAACCTGAAACTGAATGAAGTTGATTTGGGTCGTCGTTTTTTAACCGCATTATATAGTCATAAGGAAGTAAAGGACACAATTGTCTTAATAAGTCATTTTGATACAGTAAACACGGAAGAATATGGAGACCTTGAGCCATTTGCCTATCAACCTGAAACTTTGACAAAATTCCTTTTCGATAGAATGGATGAATTAAACGGAGACGCACAGGTTGATCTTTTATCGGGGCAATATTTATTTGGCCGCGGGACCATGGACATGAAAATGGGCCTCGCGATGCACATGGGGTTACTAGAAAAAGCAGCGGTTGAAAAATGGCCGATTAATCTCTTGTTACTTACCGTTCCTGATGAGGAGGTTAATTCATCAGGCATGCGAGCGGCTGTGACCAAACTATTAGAACTAAAAGAAGAACATCAACTCGACTATAAGTTATTCTTAAATGGAGAGCCTGTCTTTACTCAAGAACCTGGGGACAGAAGTTTTTATGTTTATTCTGGTTCCATCGGAAAAATTATGCCTTCCGCACTTTTTTATGGGAAAGAAACCCATGTAGGTGAACCGCTTAGCGGTATTACCGCACCCTATATTGCCTCATTTTTAACACAGCGGATGGAGTGGAATATGAACCTGCAGGAAAATGTGATGGGAGAAACCACACCGCTCCCCGTAACACTTCAGCAAAAGGATTTACGATTGGAATACTCCGTTCAAACTCCATATCGATCAGCAGCCTTGTATAACGTTTTTTTAATGAAACGGACTGCAGAAGAAATTATGGAGATATTTGAAAAAATTGCTCAAGATGCTGCGAGAGCTTGCAATCAATCTTATAAAGAGGTTTGTCTTAAGCAATCCGCCACACCAATTGGTGAAGTCCGGGTTTTGCGTTTTGAAGATTTACAAATGCATGCGATTCGAAAATTTGGTCTGGAACTAGTCGAAAAAGTGAAGGACGAGGTTCAAGCTAATTCCAATTGGGATGACCGTGAAAAATCTTTAAGAATTGCCGACAGTCTAATGATTGAGTGCCAAGAACTTGCTCCGGCGATCGTGTTAATTTATGCACCGCCATTTTATCCAGCAGTCAATTCTTCTCACGACCATCTTGTGAAAAAGTGTGTTCAATATGTTAGGGAAGAAGGATGGAAGAAATTTGCTTTACCTGTCAAACAAGTACATTATTTCAATGGAATCAGCGACTTAAGTTATCTAAACTATCAAGATGAAGGAAAAGGCTGGACTGCCTTTAAAACAAATACGCCTGTGTGGGGGAGCAGCTATACCATTCCTTTCGATGCAATGGTCCAACTCCAAGCTCCTGTCTTAAATATCGGTCCGTTTGGAAAAGATGCCCATAAACGCACGGAGCGACTACACATGAAAAATGCCTTTGAAGAGGTTCCACTCCTTGTTGAAGGCATGATCAAAATGATTGCCGCTAGTAGGTGCCAGATACCGAGTAATTCAAACTAAATGGAAATGCCCCCAGTTTGGGGGCATTTTTCGTGTGTAATAAAACAATAGTACGATAGTTTCTACAACCTACTTAAAATGTAAAATAGTATTCTAAAATATAAAAATAATACGGAGAGAATACATTATTTGTATGTACTCAAGCCATACTGTATGGCCCCCATATACCCATGCTTTGCTGATTCAATGATTAATTCATAAGCTTCTTCAAACCTTAACTGATTTTCAAGCAATACGGCGAGATTTAACATAGATGGTGGAGACCCTAAAC
This sequence comes from Neobacillus drentensis, assembly GCF_021560175.1. Classification (GTDB taxonomy): domain Bacteria; phylum Bacillota; class Bacilli; order Bacillales; family Cytobacillaceae; genus Neobacillus; species Neobacillus drentensis_A. The sequence continues at coordinate 2,309,924 of NZ_CP091110.1, forward strand.
GAATGGCATGCTTATAGTAGCTTTCTGCTTTTTTATAATCTGGTAAAATATCAGAATAGCCGAACTGATAGATTTTACCTAATGCATTTAATGCCTCAATTTCCCCCTGGGTTGCAGCCGTATTTAGGGACTGTAAAGCCTGATTAATATCCAGGGCAACCCCTAAGCCTTTAAGATACATCATCCCTTGATAATAAAGAGCACCTGTATGCCCTAGAACAGCAGCATCAGAAAAATACTCAAATGCCCTTAGGTAGTCTTTAGTAATACCTAACTGGTCACTTCCAAAATAATGATGTTTCCCCATTTCAAACTCTGCAGCTGGAAATCCTTTATGGAGCATTTGAGCAAGAAGATCGAATGCTTCCAGGAAGCTTTCAGTTTCATAGAATCGTTTGTATTCTTTAAAGAGATCTTCTGGAGTAAGGTTTTCTGACCGAATTTGATCAGTATTGAGCATTTTATTAAAGTCATTATTAATGTTAGATTCATTAAATTTCAAATTAATCCCTCCTAATACTTCTTGTTAAAATGAGAATGTGGCCGCGAGTAAAGAAAATTAAACCACTAGAGATTGGTTTTTTATAGGAGAACCTATTTGTTTCAAGAGATCGTAGGTTAATAAGTAAAATTAGGACGGATAAATGAACATCCCTTGCATTCTTTATAAGAGAATCATCAAGGGATGCCTAATTAACTTGAATAAAATGCTGACTTCCATTTACCTGTTATTCTCAAAAATAGCTAGATAAGGACTGTTTCTCTTTTTTCTTGTTGAATTTCTTTTTCAACAAGTTCCCACCAACGGTTAAAATGTGCCGATTGTAAATCATCAACTGAAGAACTAGGTTTCATATCCATTCCTAATTTACCGATACCCAACGAATGCCCACCACCATTATAGTTAGTACAAATTCGGAAAATATCGTTATAATCAGCAAATGACATGATCAGGACCTCCCTTCTGAATAATTAAGGGAAGAGAAGAAGATTTCTTTTTCCCTTTAAGCCAATTATAAGACCAATCATGCACGACGAATAATCGAATCGTGAATTTATTTTGAATCTTATAATAATTCAGAAGAGGATTGTTCTGTTGTCCTTCTTAAGATTTTATGGAGTTTAAATGTTCTCCACAATTGTTGCGACACCTTGGCCTCCACCGACGCACAAGGTAGCTAAACCAAAACGATTCTCACGTTTCTTCATCTCATGAATTAAAGAAACCAAAATTCTTGCTCCGCTGGCCCCAATTGGGTGACCTAGGGCAATCGCACCGCCATTTACGTTTAATTTTTCCTTATTAAAATGCAATTCCCGATCTACTGCGATTGCTTGGGCAGCAAATGCTTCATTTGCCTCAATTAAATCCACCTCTTCTAATGATAAAGAAGCTGTTTGGAGAGCTTTATTTACTGCTGGGACTGGACCAATTCCCATAATACTTGGATCAACCCCAGCAACCGCATTCGCTTTAATAACGACTAATGGTTTAAGCTGCAGTTCCTCGGCCTTTTTCCGGCTCATAACCACTAATGCAGCAGCACCATCATTAATTCCTGAAGCACTTGCGGCTGTAACCGTTCCATCCTTTTTAAAGGCTGGGCGAAGTTTTTCTAGCCCGGCTGCAGTTGTTCCAAACTTAGGGAACTCATCCTGGCTAAAGACGCTTACTTGGCCTTTGCGACCTGGGATTTCAACAGGAACAATTTCATCTGCGAATCGATTGGATTCAATTGCAGCTTGGGCCTTTTGTTGACTCCAGGCAGAAAATTCATCTTGCTCCACGCGGGTAATTTCATATTTTTCAGCGAGATTCTCAGCTGTTACACCCATGTGATAATCATTTTCGGCGCACCATAAACCGTCAGAAATCATGCTGTCGAGAATTTTTTGGTCTCCCATTTTAAATCCGTTCCGGCCGCCTTTTAATAAATAGGGGGCTTGACTCATATTTTCCATACCTCCAGCTACGACCACTTCAGCTTCGCCGGAAAGAATGGCTTGTGTTGCCAAGTGAACCGCTCTTAAGCCAGAACCACAAACCATGTTAATCGTCATGGCAGGTGATTCCTGTGGTACTCCCGCTGCAAGGGAAGCTTGTCTAGCAGGGTTTTGGCCCGCGCCGGATTGTAACACGTTTCCCATAATAACTTGATCAACATTAGCAGGAGATATTCCTGCTCGTTCAATAGCCGCTTTTATCACTGTGGTCCCAAGTTCTTTAACCGAAACATTTTGTAAACTTCCTAGAAAACTTCCAATTGGTGTTCTAACAGCACTTACAATAACAACTTCATTTACTGCCATCTGAATCACTCCCATAACGAATTTATTATACTCCTATGTATAATTTCTCCCATATGATACTACATCTAGTAGCTAGTTTTCTAAGTAATTCTTCGACAAATTTAGTAGCTTGATTTTTTATATGATTAATTGGATGGCAGTAAATTTACTCGATTGAGAGGAATGTCTTTTGGGAGGTAATTTCAGTTGGGAGTGGGAGAATAGGATAATTCTCTACTCAAAAAAGAACCAAAATAAGAAGAGATAAATCGAACAAAATAAATAGAGCGAATTTTGTTGAAATTTCAAATAATTTAGCGGTTGTTGTAGAAATAAATTTTTGGATGAGTAGTCAACTGTCCTGTTTACAAGACAAAATTCTAGTAAATCAGCCAAATCAGTTTGTTACAATAGTAAAAGTGTTTTTCCTTGTTTGTTGCTAAAAAAAGAAGGGAAAAACATGGAGGTTTTTCCCTTGTATCTTATTTCTTTTCTATACAAATCTCAGCTAAGTTATCGGACTCATTCTAAATAACTAAACCGCCATCTACACTTAAAACCGTTCCATTAATATACTTGGCGTCATCTGAAGCTAAGAACAGGTACGCAGCTGCAATATCTTCTGGTTGACCAAGTTTTTTAAGTGGTGTTTTATCTTTCATATAATTAAGAACCTTTTCTGGAACTGCTGCAGTCATTCCTGTTTCAATGAAGCCAGGTGCAACGGCATTCACTCTAATTCCTTTCGGTCCAAATTCCTTCCCCCAGCTTTTGGTTAACCCGATTACCCCAGCCTTTGTTGCAGCATAATTAGTTTGGCCAATATTTCCATATACTCCAACAACGGAAGAAGCATTCAGGATCACGCCAGAGCCTTGTTTTAGCATAATAGGAGCGACTGCCTTGGTACATTTAAATACACCTGACAAGTTAACAGAAATCACTTTCTCCCAATCTGATTCGTCCATCTTAGTAAGAAAGCCATCAAGGGTAATCCCGGCATTGTTGATCAGGACATCAATTTTACCATGCTTTTGGATAATAGATTGAACCATTCCTTTGATTTGGGAGCTGTCCGTTACATTGACTTGGAAGAATTCAGCTTTTTCATCATTCAAATCTTCCAATGCTTTTCTTCCAGCTGCTTCATCATAATCACATATAACAACAAACGCTCCTTCTTGTAGAAATTTTTTTGCTGTTTCTTTTCCAATTCCTTGTGCTCCGCCGGTAATCAAAACAACGCTTTCATTAAACTTCAAACTTACCACCTCTTTTTTTAAATTCATCCATACACCAGAATTCACGAAGAGAAACCAATCAGTCTGAAATTTGTCTAAATTGTGAACAAAATAACAGCAAAGAAAATAAATTTGTCGATTCGTGTTGAAAGAACGCTGGATCCAGCAGCTTCAAATAAGGAATTATCCTCTTAAAAGCAATTGCGATTTGCTAAAAATATTATTCAATTCATAACAAAAATAGAACTAAGGAAAAAATATCCTCCGTTTTGAAAACGCTTAAACCATTGCCGTTATTGGGTTTGTTTAGGTTAGAAAAAATTCTATATATGTAATCTACATAGAGGTTAGAAATTTGTCGTAAAATGCAATAATATTTTTTGATTATTTTTAATGTTTGTTCTTTAATTGTTTGAAGGATGTTAGTATGATTAAAATGTCGATAAAAAGTTTAAGGAGGAATAAAATTGACGACAAATTTTAATGTTTTTGAAGCTTGGAAGGATCTATATAACCAAACTAGTAATTTATACGATGAAAAAATCATGGAATCCTTTCCTTCCCAGGGTATTGGCCAACTTTTGGACATGAATCTACAATTAAAAAAATTTATTGACGAGTCAACAGAAAAGTATCTAGAACTGAGCAACCTGCCATCCCGTAAGGATCTTGCTAACTTATCTGCTCAAATTGTTAATGTCGATGCTAAGGTTGATAGCATAGAAGAATTGCTTGAGGATAAACTCGAGAGCACAGATAATCAAGTGCCATTAAAAAGTGAAATAGCTGAATTGAAATCCGAAATGAAGAATTTAGATAAGAAACTTAATCAAATTCTATCCGCTTTAAAAGCTTAAGAATAACTACATACTAACAACTAATGGGGGATAAAAACATGACAAATTTAACTGGTAAAGTAGCTATTGTAACAGGCGGCAGCAGAGGCATTGGTGCAGCGATTTCTATGGAACTTGCAAGACAGGGTGTAAAAATTGTTCTAAATTATGTTTCTCGTGAAGAATTAGCAGAAAAAATGGTTGCCGATATAAATGAAATCGGTGCAGAAGCTTATGCAGTTCGTGCAGATGTTTCCAATACTGATGAAGCTGCCCATCTTGTTCAAGAGGCCATCGAGCATTTCGGAAAAGTAGATATCTTGGTTAATAACGCAGGAATTACAAGAGATAGCACATTTAAAAAGCTAAGCTCAGAGGATTGGAGAAAAGTAATTGATGTTAACCTAAACAGTGTTTATAACACAACATCTGCTGCACTTCCTTATCTGCTTGAATCGGATGCAGGCCGTATTATCAATATTTCTTCCATCATTGGACAAGCTGGCGGCTTTGGTCAAACTAACTATGCAGCAGCAAAAGCCGGACTTATTGGATACACAAAATCTCTTGCCCTTGAGCTTGCGAAAACAAATGTAACCGTTAATGCGATTTGCCCAGGATTTATCGGAACGGAAATGGTCCAAGCAATCCCTGAGAAAGTTCTTGCTGGAATTGTAGAAAAGGTTCCGCAAAAACGTCTAGGAAAACCGGAAGAAGTAGCTCGTGGCGTTGCTTTCCTATGTAGTGATGGAGCTTATATTACTGGTCAGCAGCTTAATATTAATGGCGGACTTTACATGTAATTGTCATGAAGGCAGAAATCTATGTATATAGTAAATAATAATTAAGAAGTGGAAGGAGTGAACTTTCGTGAGCGTACTTGCGGAAAAAGATTGGGACATGTTTCTAGACGCACTCCCTGAAGAGTATGGTAAGCAAATGAAACGTGTGATGAAGGCAACCCAAGTGTTAACTGTTGATCCTCAGCCAGAGGTCGGACCAACTCCAAAAGAGGTGGTTTGGACTAAAAATAAAACGAAACTTTATCGTTATATTTCGGAACAACCAAAAAAGCATAAAATTCCATTATTGTTGGTGTATGCATTAATCAATAAACCATACGTTTTAGATCTGACTAAGGGTGGAAGTTTAATAGAATATCTAGTAAATAATGGGTTTGATGTTTATCTTCTTGATTGGGGTACTCCTGGTTATGAAGATCGAAATATGAAACTAGATGATTTTATTATTGACTATATCCCTCGGGCGGTAAAAAAGGTTTTAAAGACTTCGAATGTTGATGAAATTTCCATTCTTGGTTATTGCATGGGCGGTACGATGACATCCATTTTTGCAGCACTTTATCCAGAATTACCAATCCGCAATTTGATCTTTATGACAAGTCCGTTTGATTTTGCGGATACAGGATCATATGGCGCCATGCTAAATGAAAAATACTTTAATATTGATAAAGTAGTAGATACCCTTGGTGTGATTCCTCCTGAAATGATTGACTTTGGAAACAAGTTAAGTAAGCCGATGGGTAACTTCTATGGACCATTTGTAAGTCTAGTTGACCGTGTCGAAAATGACAATTTTGTAAAAAGCTTTAAACTTCTCCAAAAATGGTTAAACGACGGAATTCCATTCCCAGGAGAATCTTATCGTCAATGGATTCGGGACTTTTATCAGAAAAACAAGCTGATTAAAGGGGAACTGGTCGTTCGCGGCCGCAAGGTTGATCTGAAAAATATCACTGCTAATGTATTGAATTTATCAGGTCAAAACGATCTAATTGCTCAGCCGCATATGGTAGAAGCATTGATGGACGCGATTTCTAGTAAAGATAAACAATACAAAAACCTGCCAGTAGGTCATACCTCGATTACATTTGGCTCGCAAGCTTCCAAGATTACCTACCCAACCATTGGAGAATGGCTTGCTGAACGTTCTAATTAACATCCTGCTTTAAGAAATATTTACCCTAAAGTGAGTGTTTAAACACACTCACTTTTTATATAGGTAACAATAATTATATTAAATTATCAAATAATACACAAGAAATAGATTTTTTTATATAAAATATTTCTTATTCCCACTTTACTTATGGGATTAATTAGGTTAAAATTTAGAGAATTCAAAAAGTTAAGCTGATTGGTCAACCAAAGGCTCCTAAACGCATTATGCGTAGAGGAGCCTTTTTTATTTCTTTAAAAGCCAAGGTCCTTCTTATTACCTATAGGAAGTGAAAAAGGGGGAATTGTTTTGAATATTGATCATCTTGAAGCGTTTATGTATGTCGTTCATTTGGAAAGTATTCATAAAGCAGCGGAAGCACTTTTTTTATCTCAGCCAACTGTTACAGCAAGGATTAAAACATTAGAACAGGATCTTGGCATCGATTTATTTTTACGGAAGGGAAGAAGCTTGACCTTATCGGGGGAAGGAAAAGCGTTTATCCCATATGCAGAACAAATTATTCATACTTACCAACAAGGGAAGAAGCTGCTAAAAAAGGAAGACCATCCCGAGGAGCTGGTCATTGGGGCGAATCTCATCACCTCACAGTATTTTATGCCGTTTGCCCTTCCTCTCTTAAAAAAAGCGCATCCAGAGTTGCGGTTTAAATTTATCTCAGCTCCAAATGAGGTCCTGCTTGATAAATTGCTACAGAAGCAGGTAGATATCGCCTTCATGAAGGATGTTTCTCATCGGGGGATTCAAAAGCAAGAGTTTCTCGACAATTCACTTAAATTAGTTGTACATCCCGGGCACCCATTTCAATTTCAAGAGAAAATTTCTGTTCAGCAATTAGCAAATGAACCGATGGTATTTTTTGAATGTGGGGCTTTTGACTGGAATCGTGTATATCATTTATTTGAAGAGGCCAATATTGAACCAAAGATAGAGTTTCTTGTGGACCATCTTGAGGTAGCCAAATCTATTATTCTAAGTAAAAATGGCATTGGATTTTTACCATCCTTAAGTATTAAGGAAGAGCTGCAGCGGGGAGACCTTATTGAAATCGATGTGTCACATATTCTAGAAATTAATCAGCCTATTTTTGTAGCCCATTTACACAATGGATTCACATATTCGCTGGTCTGGGAAGATATCCTTGAGTCCGTTAAAGAATTTGAAAATCACCGTTATCTCGCTATAAATTAAAGTTCCCGATGAATTGATAAAATTTTTCTATCAGCTAACGTATTGCGGGATCCATCTTTTCCCTGATAGGATTAATCTCATTAAAGAACAAATCAGTATTCTAGATGAATAGTGGCAAAATAGTATTTAAAATCCGACTATTCAAGTGTGTATTCTTGGTTATTGGTTAAAAGGGAGGCAAGAAAGTATGAAAGCACAAAATGTACATGATGTAAGCCCATTGTTAAAATCTAAAAAGCAAAACTCCTTTGCAGCATGTAACTATCTTAATATGCCAGATCTACAGTTTTTTAACTGGTGTAATCAGCAATTCAAGGTGAATCGAGGGATATACAATACGATTGATCAATGGTTTTACGAATATGGGGTCGTTAATATCTATTCCCGCAGAATTCAGCTATTAGCATTCTTAGATTCTGTTAAAGATCAGTTAAATGAACCGCAGTCATCTAAATTTATTCGCTTTGGTCATGGTGGTCTTACCAAAAGGCTAAATGATTTTATCATGGATAAGGGTTAGTTTCATTTTAAAACAGTAATGATAGAATTTTTTAATCAAAAATTGATTATTTCCTATCAGTGAAACTATTGCCAGTTCCTTATTTCCAATGATAGGATAAACAGCAATAAACTAAAACCAACTTATCTGATTAGTAAAGTCGGAATAAAACGGAGGAAACGTAAATGAGTTACAGGTTAAGTATACTGGATCAGAGTCCAATATTCCCTGGTACTACTGCTTCACATGCATTGCAACAAACCGTATTACTAGCTCAAAAAGCAGAAGAATGGGGCTATACACGTTTCTGGGTATCAGAACATCATAATGCAGAAAAATTAGCAGGATCATCGCCAGAAGTATTAATATCCTATTTATTGTCGCAAACCAAGACCATCAAAGTTGGCTCAGGTGGAGTGATGATTCAGCACTACAGTCCATATAAGGTGGCTGAAAACTTCCATGTCTTATCGAACCTTGCACCTGGAAGAGTTGACCTGGGGATTGGGAAAGCACCAGGTGGTCTTCCACTGTCAACAAAAGCCTTACAGTATGGAACAGTCAATGATGGGAAAGACATTTCAGATCGGCTCTCCTTTTTAGTAGACTTAATTGAAAACTCGGTTGATAGCGCACATCCGCTTGCGGGAATCCAAGCAACCCCAATTCCTCAGGAAAAACCTGAAATATTCCTGCTTGGGGCTAGCGCAACCAGTGCTCGGCTTGCTGCTGAATTGGGAATATCATTTGTTTTTGCTAAATTTATCAATAGTGATGATCGGGTACTTGAGAGTGCAGCCAATCAGTATCGGGCAGTATTCCCTAATGGAAGATTGATTGTTTCACTAGCTGTTATTGCGGCGCCTACTCAAACAGAAGCAGAACAATTAGTTGGGGACAGGAAAATAGTCAAAGTCCATCTCCAGAGTGGACGTTCGGTTACGGTACAGTCCATTGACCAAGCAGAGGTTTTTGGAAGGCAATCAGGGGAGCCATATGAAATCACGGAACAAGAAGCAGACATCATTGCGGGAACACCGGGTTATGTCACGGAAGTTTTAAGTCAACTTCAAAAAACCTACCAGGTCGATGAATTCATCATACATACACCTATTGAACTAGAAGCAGCGAGGTTTCAATCCTTTCAGTTATTAAGCCCGCTAGGTATAACAAATGTTCAGTCGCTAATTAGATAAGGATTCAGAGTTTGCTTATTTTTTTAACCTGTAAAACCAACTATTCGGGTAGGAATTATAAAAATTATGAAAATCGAAAGGATGGAAATTGTGATGTCCCAAAAAAGACAATTAAAACTAGGAACGATTATTCATGGAGTTGGCGGGAATATTGCGGCTTGGAGGCATCCTGAGGTATTAACAGATGCCAGTGTGAATTTCGACTTTTATAAGGAGCAGGCCCAAAAATCTGAACAGGCTAAATTTGATTTTGTCTTTATTGCGGATGGCTTGCATATTAACGAAAAATCATTGCCCCACTTTTTGAATCGGTTTGAGCCACTGACCATTTTATCGGCAATTGCGGCTGTCACTTCCCGGATTGGCCTTGCCGGCACCGTATCAACTTCCTATAGTGAACCGTTTAATGTTGCACGGCAATTTTCCTCGCTTGATCATATTAGTCATGGTCGGGCGGGCTGGAATGTTGTGACTTCACCATTAGAGAAAACAGCCTTAAATTTTAGTAAAACGATCGAGGAGCATCCTAATCATCCAAAAAGATACCGAATCGCATCTGAATATCTAGATGTTGCCAAAGGATTATGGGATTCCTGGGAGGATGACGCCTTTATTCGCGATAAAGAAACAGGGGTATTCTTTGATCCAGAAAAATTGCATTCATTAAATCATAAAGGAGAATTTTTCTCAGTTCAAGGGCCGTTAAATAGTGGCAGATCCAAGCAAGGACGGCCGATTATCTTCCAAGCAGGATCTTCTGAAGATGGGAAAAACCTTGCTGCGAAAGATGCTGATGCCATCTTCACTGGTCAAGCAACATTGGAGGATGCTCAAGAATTTTACCAAGATGTTAAACGCAGAACAGCTGACTATGGCAGAAATCCAGATCATATTCTTATCCTGCCAGGTATTGAGCCAATTGTTGGAAAAACGGAGGAAGAGGCCGAACAGAAATATCAAGAGATTGCTAATTTAGTATCAATTGAACAGGCATTGAACTATCTTGGTAGATTTTTTGAACACCATGATTTTTCCTAGTATCCACTCGATAAACCATTTCCAGAAATCGGTGATTTGGGTTCTAACAGCTTTAAAAGTGGAACAGACCGAATTAAACAAGATGCGAAAGAACAAAATTTAACCCTTCGCCAGGTTGCATTAAGAGCGGCAACTCCAAGAACACCGTTTATTGGAACACCAGAAAAAGTAGCCGACCTGCTTCAGGAGTGGTTCGAAGGGTTTGGAGAAGATGGGTTTATTATTCACTTTAATCTCCCAAGCACGTTAACAAGATTTATTGATGACGTAGTACCGATCCTAAGGGAACGCGGATTGTTCCGCACAGAATATGAATCTGACACATTACGAGGGAATCTGGGACTCCCATTCCCGACTAATCGTTATGCACAATCTACAGTAAAAAAGGGATAAGGGGCGTTTGATATGAAACTAGTTCATCAGACAAAATTATTTACTATTCTATTGGTATTGTTACTTCTAGTGTCAGGCTGTGCAAACGATGCAAATACAACCAATCAATCAGCTGAAGCAAGCGAAAGGAGTAAATCGCAGTCAAAACAGGGCGGGGAATTAACTTATGCTCTCGCTACATCGCCTGATACATTGGATCCGCACAGGGCAGGGTTAGCTGTAGCAGGCCGTGTATTCAGAAATATCTTTGATAACTTAGTCTTTCAGGCGAAGGATAACACGATCCAACCATGGCTGGCAACAGAATGGACCGTTTCAGATGATGGAAAAAGTTATACATTCAAGCTTCGTAAAGATGTGAAATTCCAAGATGGAACACCTTTTAATGCCGAAGCTGTGAAATATAGTTATGACCGGATTATCGACCCAAAATCAAAATCAGGAAATGCACCAGGACTTCTCCAGCCATATGTATCATCAGAAGTCATCGATGATTATACCATCAAGATTAATCTGGCCACACCATCTGCCGCATTCTTAAGTAACTTAAGCCAAAATCAACTTGGGATTGTCTCACCAACAGCCGCAAAAAGATATGGTGATCAATTTGGCAAACATCCGGTCGGGACTGGACCTTTTAAATTTGTTAGTTGGTCTGAAGATGCAGACATTCACCTTGTGAAAAATAGTGACTACAATTGGGGACCACCTAACGTTGAGAATAAAGGAAAACCAAATTTAAATAAACTCACCTTTAAAATCGTTCCAGAAGAGGCCACACGGATCGGCAGTATTCAAAGCGGTCAGGTGCTTGCAGCTGAAACAGTACCGCCACAAAATATTGCTTCATTAAAAAATGATCCGAAAACTCAATTACTGAAAGTAAATACAATTGGATTACCATATACGCTCTTTTTCAATCAAAGAAAAGCGCCTTGGACTGATGTGAAAGTTCGTCAAGCGGTACAGCTCGCAGTGGATGTTGATTCGATCGTCAAGACATTGTACCTAGGAACGTATCATAGGGCTTGGTCACCATTAACACCTGGTATTTTTGGTTATGATCCATCTCTCGAAGGCAGCACAAAAGCAAATATTAAAAAAGCCAATCAAATCCTTGACGAATTAGGCTACAAGAAAGGATCAGATGGCATACGGGTAAAGGACGGAAAGCCATTTACATTGAACTATGTGGACGGATCACCGAATCGCGAAAAAAGAAATGATATTGCTGTTATCATCCAGCAGCAGTTAAAAAAGGTCGGTATTAAAGTAGAAATTAATATTACAAAAGATATTGCCACAGTGATTTATAAAAATGCTGATTACGATTTATATGGAAACAGCCAAGTAAATTCTGATCCAAATGCGCTTCGTGCCATCTACCATAGTCGTACACCAGAAGAGGAAGCTGTTTTTAAAGGTTTAACAGGTGCATCTAATCCAGAATTAGATAAATTACTAGAGCAGGGAACGATCGAAGCCAATTCGGGGAAACGGGAAGAAATCTATAAAAAAGCCCAGCAAATCATTATCAAAGATGCCTGGATTATTCCGATTTATGTTTTTCCATATACCGTAGCAGCCTCTAAAACAGTAAAAGGACTTTCCTTTGATTCATTAGGCTATCCAGTGTTCAATGATGTAAGAATTGACCAATAACAAGAATTGGAGCTGATACATTGTGGGTTTAGTGAACAAGATCTTTTTAAAAATAGTGACTGCATTTGTATCTATAATAGGCTCCTTAATCCTTGTCTTTTGCATCATCTATTTGCTTCCGGGGGATCCAGTGCTATCGATGCTTGATCCCTCTGCTGCAACACCTGAAATGATTGCAAATTTACGCAAGGAGCTGGGGCTCGATCAACCCTTTTACATTCAATTCTTGAACTATTTTATAGGAGTTCTTCATGGGAACTTTGGCCAATCAATCGTTAATAGCGACCAGGTACTTCCCAAAATTTTAGAACATTTTCCTGCCACAATCGCCTTAACGTTCACAAGCGCAATCATATCTGTTGTGATAGGTGTTACGTTTGGCGTCCTTTCAGCGATTTATCGGAATAAATGGATGGATATTGTCGTACGGTTAATCGGTTTATTTGGGATTTCTATGCCGACATTTTGGTCGGGAATTTTACTTATTCTTATTTTTTCTAACTTTTTAAACTGGTTTCCTGCCATGGGGTCGGATGGCTGGAAAACGCTTGTACTCCCATCCCTTTCCCTCGGCTTTGTAGGTGCGGGGTTAATTATTCGGATGGTCCGTAATAGCATGTTGGAGGTAATAAATGAGCAATTCATTGTTACTCTAAGGGCAAAAGGTCTTTCAGAGCGGGCAGTCATGTATCGTCACGCCTTAAGGAACGCACTGATACCTGCTATTACGATTATTGGTCTGAATATCGGGGAGCTTATGGCAGGTACAGTTGTCATTGAAACTGTATTTTCCAGACAGGGAATAGGCCGGATTGTAGCTGATGCGATTATGGCGAAAGACATCCCTGTCATTCAAGGTGTTGTGTTCTTTAGCGCCATTGTTTATGTAATCGTCAATCTTTTAGTTGATTTATCCTACTCACTGATTGATCCTCGGGTACGCCGAGCTAATTAAAGGGTAACCGTTATGGTGAGCAGGTCACTGAGTTCTGAAGAGAGAGGAAAAAAGCTGGGACGAGAACAATGAGAGACAATGCCAAGCGTAAGAAAAATTAAAAACAGGAGGGACTATATAATGAAGGAAGTGGTTAACACCAAAACGGTGCTCCAAGTACCAAAATGGAAGTTTACAAGATTAAAAACTAACTTCTCCGTTTCAAGCCTGTTTATTTATGCAGCAGGAATGATTGTCCTATTCATCATCGCCTCTGCATTATTTCCAAAGTGGATTGCGCCTTTTTCTCCAACCTACATGGATACATCACTTATTTTAAGTGCACCAAGTTCAGCACATTGGTTCGGAACCGATTATTTTGGCAGAGATGTGTATAGCCTAGTAATCTATGGAAGCCGGGACTCCCTTATCATTGGTCTGGCATCCGTTCTCATAGGTGGACTGATTGGCGGGACGATCGGGGCAATATCCGGTTATTTTGGCGGATTAATCGATGTTGTTTTTATGCGGTTTATTGAAATTTTGATGACCATCCCAGGTGTTCTGTTGGCATTAGCTATTGCTGCTGCACTTGGACCTGGCTTATTTAATATTGTATTAGCTGTTGCAGCCGCTTCTATACCAGGATACGCACGAGTAATGAGAGGGCAGATGCTTTCGATTAAGAAACGCCAATATGTAGACGCATCTCGCTCAATTGGAACACCTGAATGGAGAATTTTTCTTTGGCATTTATTACCGAATTCCTGGTCCCCGTTGTTAGTCATGGCGACCATTGGTCTCGGGTCCTCTATTTTAATTGGATCAGGACTGAGCTTTCTTGGCTTAGGTGTCATCAAAGAAATTCCTGATTGGGGCGCACTCCTTTCCCAGGGACGCGGATATTTGACTGTTGGCTGGTGGATTTCTACCTTCCCTGGCTTAGCCATTACCCTTTTTGTTCTCTCTGTAAATATTATTGGCGATAAACTTCGAGATACTTTTGATCCAAAAACAAGCCGTACGAGGTAAAGGAGGAACTTTAGATGGAAAAGCTGCTCGATATTCAACATTTAAAAGTTGATTTTACAATGAAAGGCCGTGATCTTACAGCCATAAAAGATGTATCGCTGCATATTAAAGTCGGGGAGACGGTTTGCATTGTTGGGGAATCTGGAAGTGGCAAGAGTGTTACCTCGAAAGCCATCATGCGGCTCATTGATTATGAAAATGGCAAGATTTCAAATGGCAGCATTGTACTAGATGGAATGGACCTCACCCAATTACCGCAAAAAAAGCTCCGTTCGATTCGAGGTAAGAAGGTGGCTATGATTTTTCAGGAACCGATGGCTGCTTTTGATCCCGTGTTTACGATTGGAAGTCAAATCATCGAAACCATTCTTGAAAATAAACAATCTACTAAATGGCAAGCCAAGGAGCGTGCGCTTTATTTGTTAAATAGAGTTGGCATATCCGATGCGGAAATACGATTAAAACAATATCCAAACGAGTTATCTGGAGGAATGCTGCAACGGGCAATGGTAGCGATGGCGCTTGCTTGCGGTCCTGATCTTCTCATAGCGGATGAACCAACGACAGCACTTGATGTCACCATTCAAGCTCAAATACTACAACTGCTTCAAGAGTTGAAAGAAGAGTTTGGTATGTCGATTCTTTTAATTACTCATGATATGGGCGTTGCGGCTGAAATGGCGGATCGGATCATTGTCATGTATGCTGGTCGGATTGTCGAGCATGCAACGGCAGAACAATTGTTTGAACTGCCCCATCATCCTTATACACGTGGATTACTTCAGTCGATTACGACAATGGAGAGCGATCGAAGTAAAAAACTTTATGCTATTAAGGGATCTATTCCAGGATTGGCTGACGCGCTATCGGGCTGTCAGTTTCATCCGCGCTGTCCCTTTGCAACCGATCTTTGTTCAAAGGAGTCGCCACCGTTAATGGAAGTGAATAATCGAGATACGGCTTGCTGGTATGCAAGGGAGATTTTACAGTCCGAAAATGGGAAACAGCCTATTGAAGAAGAAAAAGCAGTCGTACTCTCTGAAAAAGAAGATATCCAAAAACAATCTGGTGAACCTTTGTTTAAGGTTCAGGAATTAAGTAAATATTATCCGATTAGCAAGAACGTATTTTCTCGAAACCAATCCTGGATTGGAGCGGTTGACAATGTATCTTTCACCATTGAAAAAGGGGAGACATTTGGTCTAGTTGGAGAATCAGGCAGTGGAAAATCGACTTTAGGCCGCGTCCTTTTGCAGCTTGAAAAACAATCCAGTGGAAAAGTCTTTTTCGAAGGGCAGGATTTGTCACTATTAGGGGCAAAAGAATTGCGTGAAAAACGGAAGGACATGCAAGTGATTTATCAAGACCCATATGGTTCTGTCAATCCACGCTGGAAGGTTGGAGATATCATAGGAGAGCCTCTTCAGGTTCATGAATCACTTAATGTTAAAGAAAAGAATGAGAGAGTTCAAGAATTATTAGAGATTGTTGGTCTTAATAAAGGCGGATTTGATCGCTATCCTCATGAATTTTCAGGAGGACAGCGTCAGCGGATTGCGATCGCTAGAGCTATTGCACTAAACCCTCAGTTTGTCTTAGCGGATGAAGCGGTCTCGGCTTTAGATGTATCAGTTCAGGCGCAAATTGTGAATTTATTGCAGGATTTACAGAGGGAGAGGAACTTAACTTATTTATTTATCGCACATGGGTTAAATATTGTCCGGCATATCTCAAATCGGATTGGTGTTATGTATTTAGGTCAATTAGTGGAAATGGCAGATAGTGAAGAATTGTTTTTGCATCCCGCCCACCACTATACAAAAGGTTTAATTGATTCGATTCCAGTCGCAATTCCTGCTTACGCTAGAGAACGGCTCTCTATTCAGGGAGAAATACCATCTCCCGCGAATCCTCCAAGTGGCTGCAGATTTCATAATCGCTGCCCGGCAGCTACTGCGCGTTGTCGAGAAGAACAGCCGCAATTCAGGGAAGTTACAAAAGGGCATTGGGCTGCTTGCCACCATCCTTTGTAATTCAGCTAAGATGAAGGATAAAAAAGGGAGAAGATATAAATGAAATTTGTATTATTTGATTTAATGAGTAATCATCCAAATGGTGTAACAGGAGAGACTTTAACTTCTCAAGAAAGGATTCAGCTTGTCATTGACCAGGCTGTTTTTGCTGAAACTCTTGGATTTGATGGCTATGGTGTCGGTGAAAGGCATGGACCTCCATTTTTATCCTCCTCACCAGCCGTAATGTTAACCGCAATTGCAGCCAGAACCTCAAAGATACGCTTACTGCCAACCGTATCAGTTTTAAGTGTTCTTGATCCAGTGCGAGTAGCAGAGGATTATGCCACACTTGATCATCTGTCCGGAGGAAGATTAGAGATGATGATTGGAAAAGGAAATGATCCGCGCCATTTCCCGTTATTTGGAATTACTGAGGAAGAGCAATGGATTTCACTTGCTGAGCGCTATGATCTGCTGAAACGCTTATGGTCTGAAGAAAATGTCTCATGGGAAGGGACCTACCGTTCTCCATTAAATAATATTACAACAGAACCAAGACCGTATCAAAAACAGATTCCTATTTGGCATGGCAGTGCATCCAGTCCACTTTCTACAGAATTAGCAGCAAAAAATGGTGAACCGATCTTTTCATCTAATGCTTTCCATCCAATGGCCAAATATAAAGAATTAATTGACCATTATCGGGAACGACTAGAGTTCTATGGTTATGATTCAACTAAAGCCATTGTCGGTGCTGGTGCTGGCAGTTTGTATTTGGCCAATACAACGGAAGAAGCCATTACCCGTTTTCAGCCCTACTATGATAGTCAAATGACAACAGAAGCAGCAAAACATAATCAGTCTCCATTCAAGGATCTTAGGGATCACATCCAAAACGGCTCAGCTCTAATAGGAAGTCCAGAGTTTGTCATCGAAAAAATCCTTAAATACCATCAAGCGTTTGGACACCAGGTACAAAGTATAAGTGTAGGAGGCATAAGTAAGGAAGAACAATATGAGCAGCTGGAGAGGTTTGCGGCGGAAGTGATCCCAGTGCTTGAACGCGAGGTTCCTAGTACAGTTTGGGAAGTGGAGCAGGCAGTGGTGGAATCTTAGCCATTATTTTTATCTCACCTAGTCGTGTTCTGATCGAGAGGAGTTATCAATGAGCAATCAAGTGCGTACCATGCATTTAAATTTATTTTTATATAATATGGGACATCATGAGGTCTCCTGGCGATATCCAGAATCGTTGTCTCATCGATTGATGGACTTCACTTATTACAAACAATTGGCTCAAAAAGCAGAACAGGCAAAAATGGATTCTATCTTTTTAGCCGATCGTATTTCTACTTCACCAAAGGCTGTTGAACATGGCTCGCTCATTTCTTTTGAACCAACAACATTATTATCAGCAATCGCATCTGTTACCAACCGAATTGGATTAATTGGAACAGTTTCAACCAGTTTTAATGAGCCCTATAATGTAGCGCGGAGATTTTCGTCCCTTGATTTTTTGAGCAATGGGCGAGCAGGATGGAATATTATTACTTCTGGGACCGATCATGAGGCTCAAAATTTTAATTTTGCTGGAATTCCTGATCATTCTGAACGCTATAGAAAAGCAAAAGAGTTTATAGAAGTCAGCATGAAGCTTTGGGATAGTTGGGAGGATGATGCTATTTTACTAGATAAAGTGAATGGTATTTTTGCAGATAAACAAAAGGTTCATGAAATTCATCATAACGGAGAATTTTTTAATGTTCGCGGACCGTTAAACCTTCCAAGGTCTCCACAAAAAAGACCCGTTCTCTTTCAAGCAGGAACGTCAGAGGACGGAAAGGACTTTTCCGCCCTCTATGCTGATGCCATTTTTACCGCTCAGCAAACCTTTGAAGATGCACGGGAATTTTATAAAGATGTAAAAGAAAGGATTTCTGGAAATGGCAGGAACCCTGAGCAAGTGAAAATATTGCCGGGAATTAGTTTTGTGATTGGGAATACAGAAGAAGAGGCCGATGAACGAGCAGAAGAGTTGTCCGAATTCATGAATTTCGATCATAGTATGATTCAGCTTTCGAATAGACTCGGCGTGGATCTATCATCCATTTCGTTGGATGAACCGCTCCCCAATCTTTCTGATTTGAAAGAAACACAAGGGCACCAAAGTCGTACAAACTTAATCATTCAATTGACCCAAAGTGAGAATCTTACCCTTAAACAATTATTGATTCGCTTAGGGGGTGGGAGAGGCCATTATACAATTAGCGGGACACCAAAGCGTATTGCCGATGAGCTTGAGTTTTGGTTTCTTAACGGTGCAGCAGATGGATTTAATATCATGCCGCAAATAATGAATCGAGATTTCAACCAGTTTGTCGATTTAGTTATCCCAGAATTACAGCGCAGGCAGTTATTTAGAATGGATTACTCAGGTTCTACTTTGAGAGATCATTATCAGCTGCCCTTTCCAGTAAATCAATTTGTAACTATTAGTTGAGCTAAAAAGAACTTCCATAATAATCGTCTTTTTGAAGTTTTTTTATTTTTTAAATCCAACTAATTTGATGAGTTTAATTATATTAAATTAAATCAATTATATTTTTGATAGATTTTATCAATGTAAACTATAAGTTTTTCTATCAGAGAAAGTATAGAAACGCAACTCTTTCCGTGGTAGGATAATCGTAATAAAAGTATTCCTATCAAATAACTAAGAATTAAATGTAAAAAAGGAGGAGCTTCAATGTCAAATCCAAAAAAATTGAAATTTGGGGCAATTATTCATGGAGTTGGCGGAAACATTGCAGGATGGAGGCACCCAGCTATTCAAGCAGATGCAAGTGTAAGTTTTGATTTTTACTCCAATCAGGCTCAAAAGGCTGAAGAAGGAAAATTTGACTTAGTCTTTATTGCAGATGGCTTGCACATTAATGAGAAATCCATTCCACACTTTTTAAATCGGTTTGAACCACTAACGATTTTATCAGCTCTTGCTGCTGTCACCTCAAGAATTGGTCTCGTAGGGACACTATCCACTTCCTATAGCGAACCGTTCAATGTGGCAAGGCAGTTTTCGTCACTTGATCATATCAGTCATGGCCGGGCCGGCTGGAATGTTGTTACTTCACCGCTGGAAAAAACGGCATTAAATTTTAGTAAAACGATTGAAGAACATCCCGACCATGGAAAAAGGTACCGTATTGCAGCTGAATATTTGCAGGTCGCGAAAGGGCTTTGGGATTCTTGGGAAGACGATGCCTTTGTTCGGGATAAAGAAACAGGCGTGTTTTTTGATCCAGATAAATTGCATCCATTAAATCACAGAGGAGAGTTTTTCTCCGTACAAGGACCACTTAATATCGGCAGATCGAAGCAAGGCAGACCGGTCGTATTTCAAGCAGGTTCTTCAGAGGCAGGAAAAGACCTTGCAGCTAAAGAAGCTGATGCGATCTTTACAGGACATCCAACATTAGAAGCCGCTACAGCATTTTATCGGGATGTTAAAGCGAGAGCAAAAGATCACGGACGTAATCCAGATGAGCTCGTCATCCTTCCAGGGATTGCACCCATTATTGCTGCCACAGAAGAAGAGGCAGAAAGAAAATATCAAGAAATCGCAAATCTGGTATCCATTGATAAAGCGCTCGATTATCTGGGCAGATATTTCGAGCATCATGATTTCTCACAATATCCGCTGGATGAACCATTTCCAGAACTAGGGGACTTAGGAAAGAATAGCTTCCAAAGTCATACAAATCGTATTAAACAGCAAGCTAAGGAACAGAATTTAACCCTTCGCCAGGTAGCATTAAGAGAGACAACACCACGACCTGCTTTTCTTGGAACCCCGGATAAAGTAGCGGATCTCATCCAGGAATGGTTTGAAGCGGGTGGAGCAGATGGGTTTATTATTGGCTCAGCTGTTCCCAACGGATTGAATGATTTTGTAGACTTTGTCGTGCCGATTCTGCAAAAACGAGGACTATTTAGAACGGAATACGAGGCTGAAACCTTACGAGGTAATCTTGGAATTCCTTTTCCAGAAAACCAAAATGCCAAGAACAAGGTGATCACCCATTGAAAAAACAAAATAAACATATATCTGTATGCCTGCTAGTCAACTAGAGGCTCCCTATTTAAGATTAAATCTTTAACAGGGAGCCTATTTTATTAAAAATAGCTTAAGGCTGTTGATTTTTAGCCTGTTGATTGGAGCGAAGCCGCCTGGAGCGGAAATCAACATTCAAGATTAACACAGCCAAACTAAAAAAGCATTGGAGGAATAAGGATGGGAAAAGAGTTATCAGTTTTGGTTTGGGCAAAGCAAGGGTGTCATTATTGTGGAGAAGTTAAACAATACTTAGAAGATAAAAGAATAAGTTACGAAACCATTGATGTCACACATCATGATGAGCGTAGAGATATTCTGGAAATTAAGTATGGTGTTCGTCATGTGCCTGTCGTTGAAATTGGTCAAGGTGAAGTGTATGAAGGGGTAACGAAAGTGGGAATCGAACATCTTGAAGAAGTACTTGAAAAATTTCAAAAGCAAAATAGTCTAACGTAATTCCGACTAAATTCATATGTTTACTAGTTCAAAAGGGTATTAGGATGCACTACATAGTACAGCAGCTAGTAACTTTGTATAAATAGTTGGAGAAAAATGTGAATAAAGGGTGGGCTCATGATGAAATTTAAAAAAACATTTCTATTAACTTTAACGCTAGTAACCTCAATAGTGGCTGGGGCATGCTCGTCACAAGAAACAAGCAAAACTTCCAAAGCAAGCTCAAATACAGCTAACGGAGGAACTAAAGTACAAAAAATAATCGTGGGAACAGGTACACAGTTTCCGAATGTATGCTTTATCGATAAAAATGGAAAGTTAACCGGTTATGATGTGGAACTAGTTAGAAAAATAGATGAAAAACTGCCAGAGTACAAATTTGAGTTTAAAACAATGGAGTTTTCCAACCTGTTAATCAGCTTAGAAACAAATAAGATCGATTTTATTGCCCACCAGATGGAAGTCAATGAAGAACGGCAAAAGAAGTTTCTTTTTAATAGTGAACCATATAATATTTTTCCTCTTCATGTAACAGTGAAACAAGATAACAATGAGATTAATTCCATTAAAGATTTAAAAGGGAAAAAGGTTATCGTAAGTCCGACCAGTAACTCAGCTGTCTTTATTGAAAAGTATAACAAGGAACATAACGCAGGTATTCAAATTGTTTATGCAGGTAATGGACCAGATTCTACGATTAATCAAATAAAAACAGGAAGAGCAGATGCCACCATTACCACACCATTTTCAGTGGATTTCCTTAATAAGCAAGTGGATGCTCAAGAAAAAGTAGTTGGTGAACCACTTTTAAATTCAAAAGTTTATTTTCTTCTAAGAAAAGATGAAACACCACTACAAAAGAGAATTGACGAAGCACTCGTTGAGTTGAAAAAAGAAGGGGTCGTTGGCGAACTAAGTAAAAAATGGTTAGGAGCTGACTATACTGTCAACTTTTAAATCGTAGATTGTTAGTGTTTGGAGGTTGGTTACCAATGGGCAAAGCGTTTGATCCTTTATTAATAATTGAGTTTTTACCCACACTATTGCATTATCTCGGGGTAACTCTAGAGATTTTAGCAGCATCTATTTTTCTAGGACTAATCCTCGGTGTAGCAGCCGCTATACCGAGGTTGTTTAAAATTCCTATCTTAAATCAACTAGTCATTTTATATGTTTCGTTTATTCGCGGGACACCGATTTTAATCCAATTATTCCTGGTTTTTTATGGTTTACCCGCAGTTCTAATGATTTTCAAGATTGATATCTCAAAGCTAGATGCCATTTATTTTGTGATTATTACGTACGCAATTAGTAATGGAGCCGGATTTTCTGAAATTTTTCGCGGAGCCATTCGCGCTGTAGATAAAGGGCAGACGGAAGCCGCCTACTCAGTAGGAATGACCAGCACTCAAAACTTCTTTCGAATCGTTATACCACAGGCCTTACGGATTGCGTTTCCAAATCTGGCAAACTCAGTGATTGGATCTTTAAAGGACACTTCCCTTGCTTTTACTATTGGGGTGATGGATATGGTGGGCCGAGGAGATACGCTGATTTCAGCCACCGCTCATGCTTTGGAAGTGTACATATCCTTGTCTATTATCTATTATGCAGTGGTTTTATTGTTTGAAAAGATATTTAGCAAACTAGAAAAATATTTCAATCGTTATCAGAAAGCTGATTTATCAGCTGCCGCGTAGTAAGGAGGGGTATACATGACAATCGATCTTCCTTTTATATGGACTGCTTTTAAAGAAATTATTAAATCTCTTCCCATTACACTAATCTTAACAATTGTTCCCTTATTAGTAGGTTTTTTAATCGGAATGGTGGTTGCACTCGTCAGGATTTATCAAACGAAGTTTCTATACCAGGCAGCAAATGGCTATGTGTCATTCTTTAGAGGAACTCCCATTATTATGCATATCATGGTCATTTATTATGGAATTCCCTTATTAATAGACCAAGTATCGTTAAAGTTTTCATTCAATATCCAATCTAGCAAACTCCCGATTATTTTGTTTGTTTTAACTGCTCTGTCATTAGCAGCAGGTGCCTATTTATCAGAAATTATCCGCTCAGGGATTATTAGTGTTTCGACTGGTCAATTGGAAGCTGCCTACTCGGTGGGGATGTCGAAACTTCAAGCCATGTTTCGAATTGTCCTGCCACAGGCGCTGGCACAGTCTATCCCAAATTTCACTAATATTTTTGTAGGATTTTTGCACACTTCGTCGATAGCCTTTCTTGTATCAGAAAAAGAGTTGACAGGTGCTGCTAATATTGTGGCTTCCACTAACTTGAAATTTTTAGAGGCCTATATCGCGGCAGGAATTATCTATTGGGGACTGACGATTATGGTTGAGGGAATTTCGTTATTACTTGAAAAAAGGATGACATCATATAGTCGAGGAGGCGTGTCATGATTATTTTAAAAGAAATAAAAAAATCATTTAACAACTTACCCGTGTTAAAAGGGATTAATCTCAAAATAAATCGTGGTGAGGTGGTGACGATTCTTGGCCCAAGTGGTTCAGGGAAAACAACGTTACTTCGCTGCTTAAATTTCTTAGAAAGACCCGAAGCCGGTATTGTGCAAATTGGCAATACTCAGGTCAATTCAATTAAGGCAACGAAAAAGGAAATGTTGTCGATCAGGAAACAATCTGCTATGGTCTTTCAACATTATAATTTATTTGCTCATAAAACAGTGGTAGAAAATGTAATGGAAGGACTAATTGTTGCAAAAAAAGTAAAGAAAAAGGATGCCCGAATTCTAAGTGAACAAGTATTGGAAAAAGTGGGTCTCAGTGATAAATTACATTTTTATCCGTCGCAATTATCAGGTGGCCAGCAGCAGAGAGTAGGGATTGCTAGAGCATTAGCACTAAATCCAGAAGTCATTTTATTTGATGAACCGACATCTGCCTTAGATCCTGAATTAGTTGGAGAAGTACTTTCCGTTATTAAAGAAATAGCTCAAGAAGGCATCACGATGGTAGTAGTTACACATGAAATGAGTTTTGCAAGAGAAGTGTCTGACCGTGTTTTGTTTATGGATGGGGGAGTAATAGTAGAGGAAGGAACTCCGTTAGAGATATTCCATGCACCAAAGGAAGAACGTACACGTCGTTTTTTACAACGAATTTCAGGTGAATCCTTGTTTACACCGTTAAAAGAGCAAATTAATTAAAAGACAAATTTATATTGTGAAAGGGTGATAACGATGGCAATTAATCAAATTATGATAGATGAATTAAAAGAAGAAGAAAAAGAGACCGTTCGACAATTATTAGTGGAGAGTTATCAACAGTATGAGCATGAGTATCAATCAGCGCAAGTTTGGGAGGAGTATTTAACAAATATCAAGGCATCTGTTGATAATCCAGACGTAGAAAAAATCTTAATTGCCAAAAATGAGGATCAAATTCTTGGGACCTTACAGCTATTTCTTTCATCAGAAAAGGCCTATCAAAGACCAGAATTACAGATTTTCTCACCCGTGATCCGATTATTGGCTGTTCATCCGGAAGCACAGGGACAGGGCATAGCACAAGCATTAATAAATGCTAGTCTTCAGTTTGCAAAGTCGCAAGGAGCAAACCAGTTGTATTTGCACACAGGTGATAAAATGCAAAAGGCGATCCGCTTGTATGAATGGTTTGGCTTCAAGCGTGATCATAGCAAAGAATTTTATAATCATGATATTTTGGTAAAATGCTATCGATATGATTTATAAGAAAGGACCCTTACTATGATTCAACAGGAATTAGAGACATTCTTACGCTCGATTCGTCGTCATTTACATCAGTATCCAGAGTTATCAAACCAAGAATTTGAAACCACTAAATCGATTGAACAATGGCTTCGGGACGCTGATATTTCGATACGAGAAACGGATTTGAAGACAGGTGTTTTTGCCGACATAAAAGGAGGAAAACCTGGTCCCATTGTAGCGATTCGGGCAGATATTGATGCACTGCCAATTGAAGAACAAACGGGACTGCCTTATGCTTCTAAAAATAAAGGTGTTATGCATGCCTGTGGTCATGATTTTCATACAGCCGCCCTTATTGGGGCTGCTTATCTATTAAAAGAGAGTCAGTCAACTCTAGTTGGCACTGTCCGTTTGCTTTTTCAACCAGCTGAGGAGTTAGGTGGAGGGGCCAGCCATGTGATAAAGGATGGACAATTGGAAGATGTCGAAGCGATCATTGGACTGCATAATAAACCAGATTTACCTGTTGGTACGATAGGAATAAAAGAAGGACCGCTAATGGCGGCAGTCGACCGTTTTCACATCGTACTTTATGGTAAAGGGAGTCATGCGGCACTACCGCAAAATGGGAATGATCCCATTGTAGCTGCCGGACAGCTGATCACAGCCCTCCAGACGATTGTCAGCAGAAATGTGTCCCCGCTGCAAAGTGCTGTTATTAGTGTGACAAAAATAATAGGAGGGAGCACGTGGAATGTGATACCGGGTGATGTCAGCTTGGAAGGGACGGTTCGAACCTTTGATCCAATTGTACGAGAAGAAGTGAAAAAAAGGTTTTACACGATTGTACATTCAATTGCTGCGGCTTTTTCGCAAGAAGTGGAGCTTAACTGGTTTCCAGGTCCACCGCCACTTATTAATCATAAGTCGGTGACAGAGATCGTAGAAAGAGCTGCCAGACAACATTCCTTGGAGATCATCCATCCAGAACCATCTACAGCGGGGGAAGATTTTTCTTATTATCTTCAGCAAATTCCAGGGTTTTTCGCCTTTTTTGGAACCAATGGGAATGAGGATTGGCACCATCCTGCATTTACAGTTGATGAATCAGCGCTTTTAAAAGCAGCTTATTTCTTATATGGAAGTGTGCGAGAATTACTAGAGCGCTGATTTTGCTAGGTTATATTTATAAAAGTCTATGATCCAAACGAAAAACGTTTCATTTATACCTAATTTCATAAATTGGAGTGATTCGGGTGGGGAATATTCTTCGGGACGCTGTTGAAAATAAGCGCAAAAAGTTAATCGATAAACTAATTGCCTTTAATGTATATAAGAAAGAAGATAAACACCTATTTGAATTATCACTAACGGAACTAGAAAATGAGTATAAAGCATTCAAAGAGATTCAACATCCACATTGTAATTTAGGTTCCCTAAAAATAATCAATAAAAAATCGAAATAGAAAATCATCCATATATATAT
This sequence comes from Neobacillus drentensis, assembly GCF_021560175.1. GTDB lineage: Bacteria > Bacillota > Bacilli > Bacillales > Cytobacillaceae > Neobacillus > Neobacillus drentensis_A. The sequence goes on from NZ_CP091110.1 coordinate 2,336,001, forward strand.
AATAGAAGAAAGGACGATTAACGATGAGCAAAGTAACAATAATTTCTGGAAGTCCTACAGAGGTAACAAGATTAAATGGAGTTCAACACGAGGTATTCAATCATTTTAATGGGAATGGGATTGTACCTGAAATTATAAATGTCCGCCATCTTCCATCAGAGGCTTTAATTCAAGCGAAGTTTGATTCGAAAGAAATTATCGAGGCAAATAAAAAAGTGGAGGATGCGAACATTATCGTCATATTAACTCCGGTCTATAAAGCTTCATTCTCTGGTGTTTTGAAAACTTACCTAGATCTTCTCCCGCAAAGTGGTCTAGAGGGGAAAACCATTTTACCCATTGCTGTCGGTGGCACGTTTGGGCACTTATTAATGATTGATTATTCCTTAAAACCGGTTCTGACAGCTTTAGGAGCAACTCATATTTTAAAAGGAGCCTTTCTATTAGATAGTCAAATCAAAAAATTAGAAAATAATCGTTACGAATTAGACTCTGAGGCCAAAAGTCGCTTAAGTTCTTTATTAACTAGTATTAAACCATCCTTATTAACTGTATGAAGTTATTAATTTAGACCCAAAAGAGGCAAGTGAGAATTTGCCTCTTTTAGAGTTGACCACTTTTATACAAGATCAGGTAAGATATCGCTTGCTGCTTGTTCTTGATAACTAGACATATTAAGAAGTGGAGGGGAGTAGACATGAAGTGAAATCATTCGTTCATCTTGAAGATTACTCATTTTATGGATCAAACCCTGAGGTGCGAAAAGACAATCTCCTTTTTGAACAAAATAGGCAGCAGCTCGTTCAGTTTGATTCTCGTTGTTACGGTAAGTGGAATTAAGCAGTTTTCCTTCGATAACCATTGCGCAACCAATCGATTTACCATGATCATGGATGGCAGTTTCTATATGCGGAGGGAGATTTATTATGATTACTTCTAATTGTTCATTTAAAAAAATCACATTCCTCCCATATGAAAACTGGTCTGGATCAGTAATAAAAGGCTGGACTAATTCATAAAGATTTGGAATCCTTTTTAAGGAAGTTCCTAACTCCTTAAGTGTAGGACTTGTTAACTTACCTAATTGTTGATGAATACAAGCGAGCAGCTCCATGTATAAATCCTCCTCAAATTCTTCTGAATGTTGATTCAAATAGTCAAGATTAACTGACCTTTCTGACATGATATTTACCTAACATGTCTAAAGAGACGGCAAAAGCCCAAATAAAACCAGACATAAAAAAATAAAACCACAAAGTGAGTGTTCACTAGTGGTTTTCTGTAGACAAGCTTTTTTATTCAAGATCTTTTCAACTTTGTGTTTAATATTTATATTTAACTTTATTGAAGTGCAGTTAAAATAACCCCAATGGCAATTAATGCTACCCCGACTCCGTTAACGAGGCTAAGTTTCTCTCCAAAAAAGATAATCGCTAAAACGGTCGCAATCACGACACTTAGTTTATCAATTGGACCCACCTGTGATACTTTTCCAGTTTTTAAGGCTAAAAAGTAAAACAACCAAGAAGTGGCACCGGCTAAACCACTAAGAACAATAAACAGCAAGGCTTTTCTTTGTCCGATAATCTCCGGGATTTTGCCCAAATTCCCCTGTACACTAACAACCCCAATTAAAAAGAGCGCCATTATGACAGAACGAATGGCGGTGGCCGTATTCGCATCAATATTTTGTAAGCCGATTTTCCCAAAAATAGAAACTAACGCTGCTGAAACTGCAGATAGAATCGCAAATATCAACCATGACATAATGACACCATCTTCCCAGTTTTAATTAAATTTTTATGCGAACTATTAGGCAGTAAACAATTCTAAAAAATTACCAATTGCAATGGAGCTTGCCCCTAAGGCAGGGGCATTTTTACCTAAGGATGAGGTTACTAGTTCATAACTATTTTCAAGTTGTTGGTAGGTTCTTGATGCCACCGAATTTTTGATTGAGTTTAATACCATTGGCAAGGCCTCAACAATATTGTTTCGGATGATAACGGCTTGGGGATTAAAGGTATTTAATATGCTTGTTAATCCAATCCCTAAGTAAAAACCAAATTTTTGAAGTGCCGTTAGAATGTCTGGGTTATTTTGGTTAGCGAGAGAAATGATCTCCCGATTAGATAGTTTCCCTTGTTGATTTTTCGCTAATGATTTTAATAAAGCTTTCTCGGAAGCATATAGCTCCCAGCAGCCCCGATTTCCACAACTGCATTTGAGCCCATTCAGGTCAATCGTTAAATGGCCCATTTCTCCAGCAAAACCTCGGACTCCATGATAAAGCTCGTTATTAATGATAATACCGACTCCAATACCTGTATGAACGCTTACGTAAACTAGGTTTTCGTAGTTTTTCGCAGCTCCATACTCTTTTTCACCGTAAGCTCCGGCATTGGCCTCATTCTCTAAAAAGACAGGTACGTTAAATTCCTGTTCGATTAGAGGTTTTAAGTCTAAATCATAATTCCATTCCAAGTTAGGAGTGAAGATGACTTTTTGCTCAGTATTGACAAGTCCAGGGATACATAACCCAATCCCTATTAGCCCGTAGGGAGATTCAGGCATTTTTGCTTTTAAGTTATTAATTTTTAAGAATAAGACATCCTTCAAATCTTCAGAGGACTGGTCAACTAATGGCTGATAATCTTCCAGAACAATATTTCCTTTTAAATCCGTTAATATACAATTAAGATAATCGACACCAATATCAATCCCAATAGAATAACCTGCATTTTTATTGAATACCAGCATCACAGGTTTTCTTCCTCCGCTTGATTGCCCTTGTCCAATTTCGAAAATAAGATTTTTTTCAATTAAGGTAGTTACCTGGGAAGAAACAGTCGATTTATTTAACCCAATGGTTTCAGATAATTTTGCTCTTGAAATAGGGGAGTTGGACACGATTTCATTTAATATAAGCTTTTGATTTATTTTTTTGACTAGCATTTGATCAGCAGTTATCACTTCTAAACACCTCATTTAGTATAGCGGCTCAATTAAGTTAGAATTACTTTATATAAGCATTATATCTTATAATACAATGGAAAACGCAAGGTTCTTACATAAAAAGACCTTCTGTAAGAAAATATTTACAGAAGGCCTTTTTATGTTCCTGTTACACTGTTCGATCATTTAACTTGGAATGCTTTCTTCCATAACTGAAATAAATGACTAAACCGATGACGAGCCAAACTAAAAAGCTAATCCAGGTTATCCCTGGGAGCTGAAGAACTAGGTATCCACATGATAAAAAAGCAATTAATGGGATCCACGGAACGAGTGGTACTCGGAAGCCTCGTTTAGGTGCTCCTTGTGTCTTGCGCAGATATAAAATTCCAATGGAAACAGACATAAATGCAAATAAAGTGCCAATATTCGTTAATTCTGCCAGCTTTCCAAGTGGAATTAAACCGGAAAAAATAGAAACAAGCAGGCAGATGATCCATGAATTCACCACTGGAATTTGTTTTTTCTGATCAACTTTGGAAAATATTTTAGGAAGCAAGCCATCACGGCTGATGGCATAAAATAACCGAGTTTGTCCAAAAACCATCACGGTTAAAACAGTCGTAATCCCAGCGATAGCCCCAAGGGAAATAAGTCCTGCAGCCCAATCTTGGTGAATATAGTTTAATGCAAATGAAACGGGATTTTTTACATCGAGCAATTGATATGGAACAATCCCGGTTAATACAGCGGAAACAGCTACGTATAAAATGGTACAAACGATTAGTGAGGCGATGATCCCAATGGGCATGTTCCGCTGCGGGTTTTTTACTTCCTCAGCGGCGGTTGAAACAGCATCGAATCCGATATAGGCATAGAACGCTGTAGCAGCACCAGATGCGACTCCCGAAAAGCCAAATGGCATGAAAGGTGTCCAATTGTCTGGTTTAACATACCATGCTCCAACAGCTAGAAAAATGACAACCACTGCTAATTTAATGATGACCATGGTGGCATTAAAACGTGCCGAATGTTTAACGCCTCTTGTTAATAAGAAGGTTATCACAAACGTAATCAAAATGGCCGGCACATCCACATAGGTACCATTTGCCGGATTAAATGCACTAGAGATCTCTTTTGGAATGTGAAGCCCAAATCCTGCAATCAACCCTTGGAAATAACCGGACCAGCCACTGGCCACCGAGGCACTGGCAAATCCGTATTCGAGAATTAAATCCCATCCTAAAATCCATGCTATGAATTCTCCGAATGTTGCGTAACTGTATGTGTAAGCACTCCCAGATACGGGAACGGTTGATGCGAATTCAGCATAACATAGTGCAGCGAATATACAGACTAGCCCTGATAAAATAAACGATAGAATTAAGGCTGGGCCAGCATGTTCGGCTGCTGCTACTCCTGTGAGAACAAAAATCCCAGTTCCGACAATCGCTCCTATTCCAAGCATGGATAAATCAAAGGCGCCAAGCTCCTTTTTTAAGGACCCTTCTTTTTTTTCAGCTTGGTTTATTAAATCCTCTATGGACTTTTTCCTGAAAATCTCCATAAAAACTTCCCTTCTTTTCATACCCTTGTTAAAATATTGTGAAAATATAAACAATGAAAGTAGTGCAAAATTTGTCGAAAGAAAATCAACGAGTCTTATAATATAATTTATTTTTAAAAAAATCAATATTCTTTAAAAAGAAATTGTAAAAATTCTTTCTTTTAATAGTTCACAGTATTGACATATTTATTCAAAATTTTTAATTCATATTTCGACAAGAGTAGTGAAAGTTCTACGAATAATCTCCTAAACTTCCTTTTCGAATAGGTAATCTAACGTAGATTTTGTAATTTCCAGGTATAAATAGTCGACTTTTTGAAATTTCTTTTACAAAATATGTTTGCTACAATAGATACACAGCCACTTATATCTATGCTTTAGGTTATAAAATGACATGAAAATACATGATCCCTGAGAGGAGAGGTATATTATGGTATTCAAAGCAAGATTATGGAGAATCTTAACAAAGAACCAGAAATTAAGACTACTAAAACAAAAAGCTACTTATAAATCATTTGTTTAGGGCCCTTATGAAGGGCTCTTATTTTTGTTTAAACAGAATAAACACTAAAATAACTGGGGAATTTTGTTGTGCCGTTATATTAAGTAGTTTCTTAATTGTTCTGCACTAAAAAAGGACTGGCCGTTCCTTCCTATTTTCTTAATAAAATGTTAATAAGGAGAATAAAATCTTACATTAGTGGGGGTAGCGATATGGAGGAGGAATAAATATGAATGAGGTCTTTGAAAGGACAGCTCGATTTGAACACCGTTTTTGGCTGCAAATTTTAGGTGATCATTCTCGGTTTATTTATGAGGCCCTGGCACCAGTTCAAGAAGAGGAAATTAAAAAAGCTTCCACTTTTATTCAAGTCTTTGATGCACTTCTAGATCGTGCAAGAACTGCGGAGTTGATGTCATTAACTACTGATGCCGAGTTAGCGGTTTTAAATCTGCGGGAATTTAAATTAGAATTAATCAGCCAGCATCTAGTTGGTAAAATTAAAATTCACCTTACCCCGACCTTTCTAAATCATATGGTTAATGAATTAGAGGAGTATGTAAGAATATTAAATCACCTGAAGGCTGGTCAATTACCACCTGTCTACCACGAGCTGCACCACCATCTATTATGGTTATTGGATGCGGCAGGGCATTCTGAGGCAATTTCCTCCAATTTAGATGGTGTTGAAAAGAAATTAAAAGAAAAAAGTCATTTATTCATGAAGGATTTTGAAGGTTTTTATCTTAAAGCGGTTGAACTAGCTGGATATTTAAGGACGGGATTGACTACGTTTCCTGCCTTATCAAAGATGAATGTAGACAGCCAGTTAGAAATAAAGTTATTTCAAAATTTTTTAGCTGAACTAGAAGAACTTGAATTAACTAAGCAGGCATTAGGGACCTTCGCACCATTAATGGCGGATCATATGTTTCGTGAAGAATGTTATTATCTGATGAAATTAGCTGAATCGGCTAGTCTAGATCCGCCAAACTGTGATCCTGCCAAACCTAGACTACAGGATTAGAAGGGTCTTTAAAAAAGTTACATCCAAAAAGAGGGTCTACCAAACGGATACGTTACTTTGGTAGACCCTCATTTAAAATTTTATTATGCGATTTTATTAAACGGACCTTCAACCGAGTTCGCTTTGAAATTGTCTTTTGTAACCCTAATAAAGATAACACCAGATACGATCACCAAAAATCCGATTAGAAGAATGATCAACTGGATGGTTGCTTGGTGGTTATCTGTTTGAACCTCGATCGACTGTTCACTTTCACCTATGTCATTCTTTGCCGTTACAACATATGAATAGTTGCCATCATGTGCAGCCGATTTATCTTTATAGTTTGAATTGGTAAGATTTGTTGCAACCGGTTTGAAGCGGCTGAATCCTAGGATATTTACCTTTTTACGGTAGACCGTGTAGGAAGTTGCCCCAGCAGTTGGATTCCAGGTAAGTGTAACAGTTTCATTGTTGTTTTTGTCTGCCATTACCCAATCTGGCGCAGTTGGAGCTTTAGTCGTTTTGGTATGAAAGGAATAAATTCCTTTCCGTTTTTCGCTTTTACTCGTAACAGATGACACTTTCCAGTAGTATCGTGTATCATTTGCAAGCTTTTTAATCGTTAAAGAAGCAGAAGGAACGGTTTGATTAAAAATAATATTTTTCATGCCAGCATCTTGCGCTACCTGGACATGATAGCTGTCTACTCCGGATTCTGCACCCCAGCTTAACGTTACGTTTGAAGGACTAACTTCGGTTTGACCACTTTTTGGAGAGACTGTAAGTGTAGAAGCAGGGACCACATGAATCATTTGAGAAGCATGGCTAGAAAGAGCAGCCGTGAACCCAAATTTCATATTACCTAGATCTTCATGGCTCCATAAGTCATGCACCATTGCTGAATCAGTGAACCCTAAATCTTTCCAATTGACGAAAACTTTTTGTGGCGATAAAACCGTATTAAAAAGACCGATGTTGTAAGAACCATCCGGCAATTCTTGATAAAAAACTTGAGAGGCAGGTGTTTTGGAGAGGCGTTTCCCAGCAACTCCACTTTGGTTGACTCCAATCACTTCGTCATTCGTAAGAAGGCTAATTCCATAGTTATCTAGTTTCGTTAGATCACTGCCAATCACAAAATGTGAGGCAGCAATGGCCCAAAGTGATACATAGGAACGTTTTTCATCTGCTGTTAGACCATCCTTATTGCCGTTTGCCACGTTGAGTGAGTCAAAGTCATTCCAGCCGCCTGGTCCAGCATGAGGCTGCCACTTTGCCGCATGATTAAATCTTCTAAAAACATGTTCCCAATCGGTAAGTGTTGGTTTTCCATAGCTTTCGACATCATGGTCCGTCCGCCAGCCATTAGATAATTGCTGCCAGGTAGAAACTTGATCGAAATCAAGGTTATTGGATAACTCAAGATGAATGGGTCTTCCTGTCTTGTTCAATGCTTTAGCCCATGCCTCGATATCCGGGATATCCTCGTTTCGGACACCATCAATTTTAAGGTAATCCACCCCATATGACGCAAATAGTTTAGCCCACGAATCGATAAACTCTTGTGCCCCTGGCTTCGAATAATCAATCGCATACATATTATCGAAATTAAAACTTACCTTCTGACCTTTGCTAAGATCGACAATATCTTTTGCATGGAAGGGTGTTCTTTCGATCGGTGTGTTCTGATCCAATGCCCCTTTTGGAATGCCGAGCGTGACGTACAACCCGAACTTCAATCCTTTTTTATGGATATAATCCCCAACCGCCTTCATACCATTAGGGAATTTCTTCGGGTCTACTACCCATCTGCCATATTTGTCCACGTTAGAAGTCCAATCAAGCTGATAATAATCATCAAGGTTTACATATTCATAACCGTGGGCCTTGAATTTTGCTGCAATAATATCTGCTGCTGCTTTCATGTTTTTTTCTGTTGGTTTTTTACGGATGGAGCTCCAGCTGCTCCAACCCATAAATGGCCGCTCAGCCAAATTATTGTACGAAGATGCTTTCGTTTCCTCTGGATCTATGATTGAAACTGTCAGAATTCCTGAAAGAATAAGGGAGAAGGAGACCATAGTTGAAAATAGTTTCTTAAGCATAAAAACCTCCTCTATATAGATAAAAAGTATATATATCTATACTAATATAGAAAGTTGTTTATTTTAATGAACAATATGTTCCAATCTATTGTTCAGCTAAAGATTCCTAAGCGAACAATGGACCTGTTTTTCACATAATCTAAGAATATCAATGAGTGAGGATGTAATAAGATGAGATATAGTAGGGAAATACCACCTCAACCAATAATTGGTCAAGCGTGGACGGGGAAACATGTTGTTTTGCTCCACTGTACAATCGATAATCAGTTTATTCATCTTTATAAAAGTTTTCATGCCCCAATTGAACCGCCGCGTCAAAATTGTGCAGAAACAATATCACAGCTGCTAAGTATTGGCTACCACATTATCGCTATCACACCACTTTCATCTGGTCAAATTCAATATTTGCTAGTCCTTTAATTAAATAAATTCTATAGGCACACGATAGTAACCTAAACGGAAAATCGTGTGTTTTTGTTTTTGTGAAATAATTAACTTGTTTTCCGTCATATAGCTGCAGTTAATCAAATGGTATAAAATAAGAACAATAGAGTATTATGCTATCCATTGTATTTATTACTAATTATAATGAGATATAGTTGATGATAAGTTGTTTAAAGGAAGAGAGGTATGGAAAAGCAAGTGCTTACCTATGTAGAAAACCAAAATGCTGACACAGGTGTTGCTTATAAAAGTGACGCCTTGAGTTCAAAAAAAGTTAAGATTGCAGCAACGGCAAATGAAAAGACTCATGCATCGATTGTTTATTCTGTTGGTGTGATGAAGAACAGTACCCATCCAACAGAGGCGCAATTATTCTATGATGACCTGCAAACGGAAAAGTCTTTGAAGACTTTTATAAACTATGGCTTTAAAGGATTAGATTAATCTTACGATGGCAACGGATTTTTGGTCACCAGTCAAACTTTCCATTGAAGTAGCCGCGGTCTCTGGCGTTTGGGTATTAATCTTAGGGTTATTTTTTGCAAAGCTGATGGCTAAGACAAAATTCAAAGGGAAAGCTGTAGTTGAGACGGTATTCCTTTTACCATTAGTCTTACCGCCTTCTGTTGTGGGATTCCTGTTAATTGTATTGTTTGGAAGAAATAGTGTTATTGGACAAGTGATTGAAGAAATCTTTAGGCAGCCTGTTATGTTCACTTGGTCGGCTGCTGTGATTGCTTCGACAGTTGTTGCGTTTCCCTTAATGTATCAATCTGCTAAAGCAGGATTCGAAGCTATAGATGAAGATATTGAGAATGCAGCCCGAGTGGATGGGGCGAATGAACTGCAATTATTTCTGGCGATTTCCATTCCTCTAGCATTAAAAGCAATTCTTTCAGGTGCCATTCTAAGTTTTGCAAGAGCCTTAGGCGAGTTTGGAGCAACTTTAATGTTTGCCGGTAACATCCCAGGGAAAACCCAAACTGTTTCAACCGCGATCTATGTGGCAATGGATGCAGGGGATATGAATTTAGCTTGGTTATGGGTAATGTGTCTGGTCGGGATTTCTTTTTTCATGTTAATAGGCATGCAGCTAATGAAATCCTAAAAATTGGCTTTAAAAAATACATTGGAGGAACTAAAAAATTGAAAAACCTCTATCTTGATTGTATCTCTGGAATTGCAGGGGACATGACATTGGCTGCTCTGATTGATCTAGGAGCAGATCTCTCCTATATAGTAGAACAGTTGAGAAAATTACCGATTGATCGTTTTGAAATCGAAGTACATACTGTCAATAAACGCGGGATAGCAGCAAAGAAATTGAAAATACATTTTCCATCAGAAGTTCATGAACACCACAATGGCCACGCACATCCTCATGAACATCGGAGTGCGAAAGAGATTTTGTCGTTGATTGAGGATAGTAATCTCCCCAAGAGAGTTAAAGAACGCAGCCTGGCGATCTTTCAAGAAGTTGCTAGAGCTGAAGGAAAGATACATGGAACTGATCCTAAGGAGGTTCATTTCCATGAGGCGGGGGCAATGGACTCCATTATTGAAACAATCGGGGTATGCTTGGCGCTGGAAAGCCTCGAAATTGCAGATATTTATGCTTCTCCCGTACCAACTGGTTATGGAAAAAAGAGGATGGCTCATGGATTTTATCCAATTCCCGCTCCCGCTACAATGGAGCTGCTAAAAGGGATACCGCTTGCAGAATTAAACGTTAAAGGGGAACTGACTACACCGACAGGGGCAGGGATATTACGGGCACTCGTAAAAAGGTTCATGCCAATCGGCGGACATATGGTGGAAGAGATTGGCTATGGAGCTGGAGAAAAAGACTTTGACCATCCGAATGTACTCAGGGCCTTACTCCTTACCCCTACCGATTTTATGCACAGTATAGAGGGGTCCAATCAACATCGGGAATCGATCTATGTGATCGAAGCCCAACTTGATGACATGACGGGGGAAGGGCTTGGTTATACATTGGAACGACTCTTAGCAGCAGGCGCGCTTGATGTATTTTATACGCCAGTCTTCATGAAGAAAAATCGGCCTGGCACCCTAGTTACAGTGTTAGTTTCCTTGGAATTAGCCGATGATTGTGAAAAGGTTTTGTTGGAAGAAACGACCACTCTTGGGGTACGAAGAAGTATGTGGAGCCGTGATATTCTTGATCGAAGATTTATTGAGGTGGAAACTCCATATGGACACATCAAGGTAAAGCAGGCATTCAGAGATAACAAAATGCTTCACCAAGCACCTGAATATGAGGATGTAGCAAAGGCCGCAAGGAATCATGGGGTTCCCTTTCAACTTATTTACCAATATGCGATGAAATTAGCGACAGATTAAAGGTGATCTCTGCGAAGGGATTGCCTTTTTTTGTTTAGTGGAAAATAAGAGTTATTCAAAAAAGTAATAATTGATATAGAACGAGGATCGATAAATGTAGTAAAATAATAATCGGGCATTTATAGTAGTATTTTATATTTGTGTTTTCAACCGTATGGAAGGGGTTTCATCTTGATTGAATCTTTACTGTTAAACTTTCTGTTTTTACTTTTCCCGGTTTTACTATTCCTGATTTTTTTTGAAAATAAGCTGCATACATATAATAAAAATATCCTTATCCTTCTCTCATCGATTTCAATGGTGTTGTGCATGGCCTTTCCAATTAAATTGGAAATTGGATTTATTTTTGATTTACGTTTCGTTCCATTTATTATCGTTGCCCTATTTGGCGGATATAAATATACGATTCCATTGTATATGGTGTTAAACATTTATCGAACCATGATTGGTGGAGCGGGCATTCTGCAATCTTTTCTTTTTTCCACGATTATTTTTATGTTAGTACCTCTATTAAGTAAATGGTTTTTGAGGCAAAATGCAAGGAAACGAATCTTGTGGGCCGTTTTGGTATCTATTTTTACAATGGTGTTTTATTTAACTTCTCTCGCTGCCCAACTGCCAGTTTTGGACAATGAATTTTGGATCTTAACATTTAATGCTTTACCTACTTACACATTAGTTATGGTTATTATTATGATATTAATAGAGAAAATAATTGATAATATTAATACCCTTAAATCTTCGATACAATCCGAGCGTTTTAATGTTTTAAGTGATTTATCAGCCAGTGTCTCACATGAAATCAGAAATCCGCTTACCGTTACAAACGGTTTTTTACAACTGTTAAATCAATCCAAAACGCTAACAGCAGATGAAAAAACCTATATTGAGTACGCATTATTAGAGTTAAAAAGAGCAGAAAATATTGTGAGTGACTTTTTGGCATTTGCGAAGCCGCAGTCAGAGAATATGATTTATTCGAATCTAAAGGAAGAAACAGAGTATGTAAAAAACATTATTACTCCCTACGCAAACATGCACCAAGTCGATCTTCACTATACGTTTACTAACTCGTTATCTTTTAAATATGATAAAAACCAAATTCAGCAGTGTTTAATCAATTTATATAAAAACGGAATTGAAGCAATGAAAGAAAAAGGCGGGGTTCTTACGATCGATGTTTCCGAGCAAAAAAAAGATATTGTGATAAAGATAGAAGATAACGGGGTTGGTATGACTAAAGAGCAGGTTTTACAATTAGGAAATCCTTATTATTCTACCAAAAAAGAAGGAACCGGTCTTGGAATGCTTATGGTCTATAGTACCATAAATAAAATAAATGGAAAAATACTGGTAGATAGTGAAATTGGCAGAGGGACGTCTTTTATCATTTCGATTCCTGTTTAATTTCATTAAAAATAGTCGTGTTTGAGGTGCGGAATCATTTTTTGCACCTTTTATTTTTTTATATATACAACCATAGGAAAAAGAAAGAGAAGGGGACGATCTAAGCGGGGGAGAAGACAAAAAAGAGTGGAAATTATATTTAGTATTTTCAGAAAAAGATAAAAATTGATATTAATTTTGATAAAAAATTGAACGTTTCTAAACCAAAACCTCTTTATAATAATCATAGATAAACCGCTTTCAACCACATGGTTTGTTCATGATTATTTTATTTGGAGGAATTAATTATGTATAAAAATCCACACTTTTTTTCTCATCTAGCTCACGTTGAAATCATCAGTCCGAAATTAGAAGAATCCGCCAATTTCTTTAAAAATATTATTGGGTTAGAAGAGTCGGGTCGAACAGGTAAATCCGTTTATTTTCGTGCATGGGGAGAGCATTACCATCACAGTTTAAAAATAACAGAAGGAAACGAACCAGGCCTAGGCCATATTGGCTGGCGTGCCGACAGTCCGGCAGCACTGGAAGAGGCAGCGGCCCATATTGAAAAACTTGGACAAGGGATTGGCTGGATAGAAGGGGATCTTGGTCATGGCCGGGCCTATCAATTCACTTCACCTGATGGACACTTGGAAGAGATCTTTTGGGATGTAGAACTATATGAAGCACCAGATCAGTTGCGCAGTAAATGGAAAAATCGCCCGCAAAAAAATACTGGCCGCGGCATTTCTCCACGTCGAATCGATCACATTACCCTTTTCAGTAATGATGTAACAAAAGACCGCGAATTCTATCAAAATATCGGCTTCCGCTATAATGAAGGAATATTCTTAAATGCGGATGAACCAGGAAGCCCTGAAATTGGTGCTTGGTTATCTGTCACAAATCTCTCTCATGATATTGCCTTTTTAAAAGGTCATAGCGGCAAACCAGGAGGATTCAACCATGTGTGTTATGCCGTTGAAAGCAGGGAGGAAGTCCTATTGGCAGCAGATCATATCTTAGAAAACGGCTATGAATTGGCCATGGGCGGGCCGACACGCCATGCACTTGCAGAAGGATTTTTCTTTTATGTAGATGAGCCAGGCGGAAATCGCTTTGAATTGTATGCAGGAGCACATCTTGTGTTTGCACCTGATTTTGGGCCGTACAGATGGAGTCTTTCAGAAAATCCAAACGATGCATGGGGCCGCGAAATGCCTTGGGATGCATCTGGTAAAGTAATTAAATAAGCTCAGGCAGGAGGATAAATCGAAATGTGGCATTTCTTTCCGGATAATTACATGTGGTCTTATCAAATTGTGAGAATGATTAGCCAATCTTACTTTGGCGGCGGTGAGGTAAATGAAATATTGGATGCAGCCAGCCGAATGAAATTGGGAGATTATGAAAGTTTCCATCACGAATGGATGAGACTTGGGAATAAATCATTGACTAAAGCAAATGATGCAATGGACAAGGGATCTAAAGAAACGGCCCGGTCCAGCTATTTACGGGCAGCAAACTATTTTCGAACGGCAGAATTTTTCTTGCAGCCGGATGATGAACGTAAGCTTCCAACCTATTTAAAAGGTGTAGAATCATTCAGAAAAGGCGGGGAACTGCTTGCTTCACCGCCGAAGGCTGTTGCGATTCCGTTTGAGCATGCAGTATTGCCTGGTTATTACTTTGAAGCACCTGGTCAAAGTAACGGACCATTGATGGTGATGTTTGGCGGATTGGATTCAACCGCAGAGGAATTATATTATGGACCTGCACAGCTATTAAATGAACGGGGTATTTCACTTTTAGCCCTTGATGGTCCTGGCCAAGGCGGAGCTTTACGAATCCATCATATTCATTCACGACATGATTACAATACAGCTGGTACAGCGGCTTATGAATGGGCAGTTGAAAATCTAGATGTGGATCCAGAGCGAATTGGAGTGATGGCTGTTTCGATGGGCGGTTATATGGCAGCAAGATGTGCCGCTTTTGAGCCAAGGTTTAAAGCCTGTGCGATTTGGGGAGCTGTTTATGATTACAATGATGTCTGGTCCAAACGCCCGGATCATCATCCATTAGCAAAAATCCTTCAGCATATTTTTGGTGTGGAAGATATGCCAGCTGCAAGGGCAAAACTGCAGCATTATAATTTACGTGGGGTGGCGGAAAAAATCCAAATGCCAACTTATATTGTCCATGGTGAGGACGATCGGCAGAATACAGTTGAAAATGCCTACAATGTTTACAATGATCTTACTTGCCCTCGTTGGTTAAAAATCATACCAACTAGCAGCCCAGGCTCATCTCATTGTCAGGTCGATAATATTACAGAAACCTATGAGATGTATGATTGGTTAAAAGAACAGTTAGCGAAGTAGTCCGGAGGTGGAGTCATGAAATTCGTTACCTTTTTAAATCCGGATGGACAGATCCGTTCGGGGTGGCTGGATGGAGATAGAGTGATTGATATGAAGATTGCCTCCCAAGGTGAATTACCTGATAGTATGTTAGAATTTATCAAAAATAACGAAAAGTATTTGTCCATAATAGAGGGATTAAGTGAATCAGCGAATCTTCCATGCTATTCGCTTGAGGAAATTCAATTAACCGCTCCCTTGCCGAATCCGATTACTTTTCGAGACTTTGTCGCCTTTGAAACCCATGTCAAAAATGCGACAAAGCGCTCAGGGGATACGGTGGCACCAGAGTGGTATGAAATGCCGATCTTTTATTTTTCTAACCCTCATGCTATGAAGGGACCGGGAGAAGAAGTAAAACGACCAGCTAAATGTATACGCTTAGATTATGAACTCGAGCTTGCTTGCATTATTGGAAAAAAAGGAACCAATATAAAAGCTGAAGAAGCAGAGGACTATATTTTTGGCTATACGATTTTAAATGATTGGTCTGCACGGGATATTCAAATGAAGGAAATGAAAGTGCTTTTGGGTCCGGCAAAAGGAAAGGACTTCGCGACTAGCATGGGTCCTTATATTCTAACAAAAGATCAATTAGAACCATATAAAACAAATGGACGATTTGATTTAGAAATGACAGCAGCGGTAAATGGAGAAATTCTATCCCAGGGAAACTTTAAGGATATTTATTACACATTTGGCGATATGATTGAGCGGGCGTCAGAGGAAGTCACCTTATATCCAGGAGATATTATTGGTTCAGGTACAGTCGGTTTTGGCTGTATTATGGAGCTCGGTCCAGAAGTACATCGATGGCTTGAACCTGGGGATGAAGTAGAATTAAAGATTACCAATCTTGGCACATTGAAAAATAGAATTATTTAAGATGTATGAAAGGAGAGGAACTTTTATGGCGAAAATTGTGGATTTGAGTGTTTCCATTGAAGAGGATTTAAAAGATCCTCTTCCGTTTTCAATTCGTTTTGAAACACATGAAGAAGGGGCAGAATT
The DNA here is from genome assembly GCF_021560175.1 of Neobacillus drentensis. Taxonomy (GTDB): domain Bacteria; phylum Bacillota; class Bacilli; order Bacillales; family Cytobacillaceae; genus Neobacillus; species Neobacillus drentensis_A. The sequence goes on from NZ_CP091110.1 coordinate 2,351,770, forward strand.
TGGAGCGAAACTTGTCGGTGTCACACCAGAGGATTTTCCTGAGCGAAAAGGTCTTGCCGGAGAATTTCTTACGTTGACGAGTCATGCCGGTACACATGTCGATGCACCATGGCATTATTGGCCGACATCTGAAGGAAAACCTGCGCGTACGATTGATGAATTACCGCTTGAATGGTTTTTTAACGATGGGGTTGTTCTGGATTTTACAGATAAACCACCAGGATATGCTTTGACAATAGAAGATATTCAAGCAAAACTTAGACAGATAGATTACAAGTTAAAGCCGTTTGATATTGTTATGATCCGATGTGATGCTGATAAGAAAAGGTATCAGCCGAATTATAGTGAAATCCATGTAGGAGTCTCCGCAGAAGCTACCCTTTGGCTGATTGAACAAGGTATAAAAGTTATGGGAACGGATGGTTGGGGCTGGGACACGCCGTTATCCATTCAAGCTGAAGATTATAAACAAAATCCGCGTTCTGGTGTCCTTTGGGCGGCCCATTTTGCCGGAAAAGAAAAAGAGTACTGCCAAATTGAAAAACTAGCTAATTTAGACCAGTTACCAGCGTTTGGATTTAAAGTATCTGTTTTTCCTGTAAAAATAAGAGGCGGCAGTGCAGGCTGGACTCGGGCTGTTGCGATTATTGATTAAAAGGCAATGAGGGGTGTTTATAATGACAAATCAATTTGTTAAAAAGGTACTCATAGTGGGCGGTGGAATTAGCGGTTTAGCAGCAGCTGTTGCTCTTCATAAAATTGAGATTGACGCAGAGATCGTTGAGAAGGAACTGGAATGGAATGTCTACGGTGTTGGAATCATTCAGCCGCCTAATGCTCTCAGGGCGCTAAATGAAATTGGCTTGGCTGATGCATGTATGAAGGAGGGGTATTCCTATCCTGGTTTCGATTATTACACAGGGCAAGGCCATTTTATGTTTAAGGGAGACTCGCCAACTATTGAAGGATATCCGGGTGTTAACGGAATATCAAGAAGGAAACTACATGAATTTCTTTTAGATGCTGTTGAAAAGATTGGAACCAAAATATATATGGGTTCAACCGTTGAAGCAATGGAAAATATCTCAAATGGTGTAAAGGTTGAGTTAAGTAACGGAATTTCGGCCATTTATGACTTGGTCATTGGGGCGGACGGAGCAAACTCAAAGGTTCGAAAATTATTATTCGGGGATATTGTTCAAAATTATAGCGGTCAAGGGGTATGGCGTTACACCCTGCCACGTCCGAAAGAAGTGGACCGGGGTCTGTTCTATTACGGGCAAAAGGCAAAAGCTGGTTTGGTTCCGATGTCAGAGGATGAAATGTATTTGCTTGTAACCACTCATGAACCAGGTAATCCTCGGTTTCCAAATGATCAGCTTCATGTATTACTAAAAGAAAGACTGACAGAATTCGGTGGTGCGATTGCTGAAGCGGCCAATCAAATAACAGACTCTAATCAGGTAGTTTATCGGCCAATCTTTACACATATGCTGCCAAGCCCATGGTATAAAGGAAATATTTTGCTTGTCGGTGATGCAGCCCATGGAACAGCTCCACATCTTGGACAAGGTGCCTCCATCGCGATTGAAGATGTCATTGTTTTGGCTGATATTTTGAAATCTAACCTTGGGGTCGAAGAGACGTTTAAGATTTTTATGGAGAAACGGTATGATCGCTGCAGACTGATTGTTGAGAATTCAGACCAGTTAGTTGAATGGGAATTGCTCACTTGGAGCGGTCAGATGAATGAGAATGTAAATGTTGGTAAGTATGTCTATGAAACACTTGCAAAAATGAATGAACCATTTTTATCAGAGGTAAACACACTGTAGAGACGTATACAAGATTGGATTCGTTTCCATTATTGGTATCAATCTAGTAAAAAGATTGAAGGGGGCAATTGGATGGAGAAACAAAGAGATTTTTTTCGTTATGAAAATTTCCTAGTTATTACCATGTTTTTAGTTGTTGGTCTAGTATTTTTAGATCGGTTAAGTTTAGGATTCATTTTTCCGAAAATTGCTCCTGAGCTGGGATTGTCCCATACACAATTAGGAATAACCGTATCTGTCACTGGACTATTTTTTGGTCTATCCACTTTGATTTTTGCCAGTCTTTCCGATTTCTTAGGTAAAAAGAAACCCATGCTTGTCATTTTTGTGTTTCTATTTTCCATTGCTACCTTATTATCAGGGATTGTCGGTTCATTTGCTACATTACTATTAGTAAGGGGTATCATGGGAATGGCGGAAGGCCCGGTAATGCCGCTGGTTCAATCGATTGTGATTCAGGAGTCCTCGGAAAAAAGAAGAGGTCTAAATATGGGAATCGTGCAAAGTTCTTCTTCCTTAATTGGAGGAACATTAGCACCTGTTCTCACTGTAGCTCTTGCTGCTTCTTTTGGCTGGAGATCTTCCTTTTATATCATTGCGATCCCAGGGATCCTGATGGGTCTGATCATTTGGAAGTTTTTAAAAGAGCCAAAGCCAAGTATGTCCTCTCAAGTAGTACCAATAAAGTCAAAACCAACTAAAGCTGATTACATTCGTGTTTTTAAGACAAGAAATGTTTGGTTAAGTACAATTGTTGGTATTTGCAATATGATTTATATTTTATCACTTACTGCTTTTTTACCTACCATTTATGCAGAAGCTACTAATTATGGGGAAGCACAAATTGGTATGTTATTAGGCCTCATGGGTCTGATGATGTTTATTGGGCAGTTCGGGGGTGCAGCTATTTCCGACCGTATTGGTCGATTACCCGCAATTAAAGTATTTTCTTTATTAGCTATATTCCTTCCTATCTCAATAGCTTTTTCTTACCACAACTTCGGAGTGCTACTCATCTCCATTCTTGTTTTCTCATTAGGAAATGGCTACCAGCCATTAATTATGAATATTATTCCTGCTGAATCTGTTTCAAGGGCATTTTCAGCAACATCGATAAGCTTTGTTATTTTAACCAGTGAGATTATCGGCGGCAGTTTTGGTCCAACTGTGTCAGGAATCCTAGCTGATCGATTTGGACTTATGACTCCTTTATGGGTTACAGCAGCTGCCGCATTTGTTGGGTTCCTGTTCACTTTTGGTATAAGAGAAACCGCACCGATTAAAGTAAACCATTTGAGCAATAATGAGATATCAGCTCAAGTATAAATTTGGAAAGGGAAGGTGTAAAATCCTTCCTTTTGTTAATTGTAAGTTAAATTTAATTTAAGTCGCATTTGGAGATAGGTTAAAAAAATGCATTACATATTTAAACTGAAATGATTACATAGATTCTTTTAAAATGGAAAATGGATAAAAAAGTATAGGGAAATGGGGAGAAAACAAAATAGTTTTACTTAAAATAAAGAGATATATTTTAAATGAGATCGGATAGTAAACGTTTTCAAGTATTATTAAGCAACTTACTAAATAATTAGAATGTTGTCAGGAACCTTGAAAAGGTTCCTATTTAATGTTTATGCTATTTATTATTTGCGCTTACTTGAAGATTATAAAATAAATGTCGAAGTGTCTTCTTTTTGTGCTATATTTAGAAATACAAAACTTTTAAAAAGTTTAAGCGTTTAAAGAGGTGATTGAACTGAGTGCTACACACATTTTCCAATCTTCAATAGATTCCAAGTTAATAACGGTTTCGGTAATGAACCGTAAAAGTAATCTAGAGCATGCTCATCGAGACATTGAATTGATCTATATGATAAAGGGCCAGCTTCAAGTGAAAATAACCAATAATATCTACCACTTGAACAAATCCGACTTTATCTTGGTCAATTCCAATGAATTTCACTCTTTTCAATCTGAAAAGGATAATTTATTTGTTGTTTTTCATTTTAATTATTTAGAATTAAGTTCATTATTTGGTCAAAAAAGTTTATTATTCACTTGTAATTCGAACTTGCAGAATCCTTCTTCCGATCAGGAATTAAGAAATGTCATGGAAGAATTATTATCGGTATATATGCAGCAGAGAAATGATTCAGAGGTCGAATCATTAGAGAAAACGTTTAAATTACTCTCATTATTAAAATTACATTATTTAAAGAGTACGAATCAGCTCGAATTACAAAACCACACAACGAATAAAGGTCAAAATGAAAGATTATCTGAAATCATGGAGTATATACAAAATAATTATCGGGAGCCCCTCACGTTGGAGGAAGTTGCCGGTCTCCATTTCATCTCTGTTCCTTATTTGTCTAAATTTTTTAAAAAACAAACAGGAAAAACCTTTTCTCAATATATAAATGAAATTCGTCTCGCCCATGCTGTTAACGAATTAGTTAACACGGATAAGCCAATTACGCGCATTGCATTAGATAATGGATTTCCTAATTTGGCGGCATTTAACAGAGTCTTTAATGAAGGTTATCAGTTAAAGCCTGTGGAATTCCGAAAACAGATGTCAGATACAACTAATAAAGAGGAAAATAGTACTGAAGAAATTAGTGATGATGATCGTGATGAAGCATTTACTGAGCTGCAGCAATATCTAAACAGTTCAGTAGAGCAAAGGGTCCAAACCTATTCTCAATCGACAGGAGCAATCGAAACAGAGACAATAAAAATAGGGAAATTGGATGCCTTTACGAAGTATTGGAATAAGCTTTTGAATATTGGGTATGCAAAAGATATTTTAAATTCGGATATGCAAGAGCAAATCACTCTCTTACAAGGCGAAATCGGCTTTACCTATGCCAGATTTTGGGGATTGTTTGGCGATGATATGCTGGTGGAAGATCGTTCTGGTGGAAAAATTACCTACAATTTTTCTAATACAAACAAGCTATTGGATTTCCTGGTCAAAAATAAATTAAAACCTTTTATTGAAATTGGTCCAAAACCTAAAATTATTCAAAAAGCCATAGGAGATACCATTGTTGTCCAAACAATAAGTAGAAGGACACTAGAAGAATGGACAAATCTTTTTAGGGCGTTTTTATTGCAATGCATTCAGCGCTATGGAATCGATGAAGTCGAGACTTGGTATTTTGAGATGTGGAAACCGCACACAGATGTATTTAATACGAGTGTACAAAGTGAAAAAGATTTCTTAGATCAAGTCAAGAATAATCAACATGTTGGTCTAAGCGATTTTAAAGAGTATTTTAAAATATTTAGCGAATTTAAAAAGCAGACAAAGGAACTAATTCCTTCAGCGAAGGTTGGTGGATGTGGGTTAAGTATAGATTTAGAAGGCGACAAACTTGATTTGTTACTAGAACAATGGAAACAAGAGGAAATCCAGCCTGATTTTCTATCCATTTCCCTTTATCCGATTGAAATTCATCGTGATAAGTATCGGGTACCGGTTAAAAATCTTCACTCTAACAATCCTAATTATGTCATTAATAAACTGAATGAGGTTAGAAAAGCGTTAAAAAAGGCTGGTTTTGATGGTTTAGAGTTGAATGTAACAGAATGGAATATTTCTATATCTAATCGAAACTTTCTTAATGATAGCTGTTTTAAAGCTTCTTACCTGGTCAAGAATATCATTGAAAATTTAAACCAAAATCAAGTAAATATACTAGGCTACTGGTTGTGTTCTGATATTTTTAGTGATTTTTGGGATTCTAAAACACTTTTACATGGCGGGGCAGGATTGGTGACGAAAAGTGGGATAAAGAAACCAAGCTACCATGCTTATATGCTGTTAAAACAATTGGGTGAAATTCTTGTGGCCAAAGGTGACCATTATATTGTGACGAAGCGCTCTGGACATCGCTATCAAGTAATCTGTTATAACTACAAACATTTTAACTACTCTTATTATTTACATCCTGAAGGAAGTATGGGAATTCATGAGCAATACGAAATATTTGAGAACAATGAAACGTTAAACCTATCATTAGAAATACAAGGTCTCGCCAATGGGAAGTACCGTGTCAAGGAGCTAAAATTGAACCGCGACCATGGGAGTGTACTTGATGAATGGTTAAAATTTGGTGCCGTGGATGATATGAAACCAGATGAAGTAGACTATTTAAAGCAGGTTTGTGTTCCGGATATGAAGGTAGAACATCATATTGTGGAAAATGAATCGATTGTTTTAACAGGAGAACTACAACCGCACGAGGTAAGGTTATTTGAATTTAATTTGTTAATAAGTGATCTATAAGTGTTATAAAACTAAAGAGATTAAAAATCTAGTGTAGATTTTTAATCTCTTTTTTTAAATCATTCATCATTCTAAAAAAAAAGAATGAAAATCACTATTTAATTGGTTAATTGTAAGAAAGATATCAACTTGTACTTTGATTAAAATAAAAATGTAAGCGGTAATCAAAAATTAAAAAGGCATATAGATGATGTTCTAACAATATAGGAAGAAGGTTTTATAATGATGCAGCTTGGAATTATTGCAGCACCAACAGAGGAAAGTTTTCAAAAAGCAAAGCAAAAAGGATTAGACTTTATAGAAGTTTGTGTCAATGAAGGTCAAGATGTGGATGCGTTTTATCGTAATCGTGAAAATTTACTAAATTGGAAAAATCAATATGGTATTAGTATTGGCTCGATTGGAAGATGGAAATCACTTCGTATTGATGAAAAAGGCCGTGTCATTGAAGAAGAGTTAAAAAGATGCCGCAGGTTGATTGATGTGGCCAGTGAACTAGGATGTACTAACTTTGTAAGTGGCTGTAATTATGTGGAAGAGTTATCTTTCTATGAAAACTGTACAGCTGCCATTCAGTTTTTCTCACACTTGATTGATTATGCAAAACCAAAAGGAGTAAAGGTCTCTTCCTACAACTGCCGAAAGGTGAATTTTGTCAATACTCCTGATGTCTGGAAAATTGTTCATGGTCACTTGAAGGAATTAGGAATCAAATTTGATCCTTCACACAGTCGATATTTTGGCGGTGATTACCTCCAAGAAACACTTGATTGGGGTGAGCGTTTCAACCATGTCCATTTAAAGGGGTCCATGATCATCAATGGTGTGAGAGTAGATGACCCGCCGGCAGGGTTGGACCAAACAGACTGGAAAACATTCATTTCCTTATTAAGAGTAAAAGGTTATACAGGCGGATTAAGTATTGAACCACATTCTCCTGTATGGACTGGAGAACTAGGGGAAAAGGGAATTGATTACACGATTGAATATATGAGGAAACTAGCATTTTAACTAGGGGAGAAGTGGTCAAATGAATGACAAGAAACTACGTTATGGATTAATCGGAGCGGGAAGTAATGCGGAAAGAAAGCATCTAAATAATTATATGACACTAGCTAATGTCGAATTAGCCGCCATTTGTGATGTGAATATCGAAAATGCACAAAGATTAGCACAAAAATATAATATCCCAAACGTCTATAGTAATTATGAGGATATGCTGAACCAGGAAGAGTTAGATTTAGTGAGTGTTTGTACCCCCAATTACCTGCATGCAGAGATAACGATTTATGCACTAGAAAAAGGGGTCAATGTGCATTGTGAAAAACCGCTGGCCATTAATGCAAAAGAAGCACAAAAAATAGTCGAAGCAAAGATTAAATCGGGTAAACAGGTAATGGTTGGCTTAAATAATCGTTTTACAAATGAGGCGGTTTATTTAAAAAAATATATTGATGCGGGTTACTTAGGAGATATCTATCAAGTAAAGGCTGGCTGGATTAGACGGAGCGGGATTCCAGGGCAAGGCACTTGGTTTACCAATAAGGATTGTGCTGGCGGCGGAGTGATGATTGATTTGGGTGTTCATTATCTTGACCTAGCACTATATCTTATCGGGATGCCGGAACCATCGTACGTTACTGGAGCCATTCACCAAAATTTCAGTCATACCACTACACGTAACCGTAACGGTTATAAAGGAAATCCAAACGGTATCTTTAATGTTGAAGATACAGCTATTGGCTTCATAGGTCTACAAAATGGGGCAACAGTGAATTTTGAATTTAGCTGGGCTTCTAATATTGCACAAGACAAAACGTTTGTGGAAATAGTAGGGACAAAAGGCGGAGTGAGCCTTATTAATGGTGAGTTAAAGTTACACTCTGAATTATTGGATACTTGCGTGGATATATCGCCAATTCTGAATCCAAATATTAAACTAAAGAATGAGTTTGAACATTTTGTAAATAGTATTTTAACTGGTGAAAAATTAATTGCACCTGCAGAACATGGAGTTTACATGATGAATATTATCGACCATTTTTATGAAGCAGCACATAAGCAAAAACCAGTAACCTTTGAAAATAGTAAAGACAATATTCTTTTGTTCTCTTCTTCATTTTAAGAAATAAAATAGGTAGAAATAGTCTTAATTTCTATTAAAAAGGGGTCTTAGAGTATGAAACCATTTAAGGTATTATCCTCCTTCGTAATTACCGGAATGTTGACGTGTTTCTTGGCAGCTTGTGGCAGCAGCAATACGGATAAAGCTTCCTCTACTAAAAAGGATGACACTGATAAAATAACGATTGGCATGTCATTCCCAGCAGCGGACCATGGCTGGATGGGGGCCGTCATTCAAAATGCCAAGGATGAGGCTAAAAAACTGGGCGTTGAAATGGTCGTATCACAGGCAGACAATCCGAATAAACAAACAAATGATGTTGAGGACTTAATTACAAAAAAGGTGGATGCGATCGTCCTTCTTCCAATCGAAACTGACTCGATGACACCAGTTGCCAAAGAAGTGAAGGACGCTAATATTCCTTTATTTGTTTTTGACCGTGAATTAAATGATAAGAATTATACAGGCTTGGTTAAAGGGGACAATTCTGGAATTGGTAAAAATGCGGCTGATTTTATTGGAGAAAAACTAAATGGAAAAGGAAAGGTAGCGATTATTTCATCTGATCCAAGTTCTGTTAATACACTGCGTGTCGGAGGTTTTACGGATGAAATCAAATCAAAGTATCCTGATCTTAAAGTGGTAGCAAATCAAAGCGGAAGCTTCCAAAAAGAAAAAGCCTATCAAGTAATGCAAAACGTACTACAAGCTAATTCTAAAATTGATGCTGTCTATACGATTGATGACGAAATGGCGATCGGTGTATTGCAAGCGATTAAAGAAGCAAACCGGGATGATATAAAAATTATTACAGGAGCAGGAGGATTTAAGGATTTCTATCAAGCTATTAAAGATTCCAATGATATCGATCTAGCAACCTTCACCTATTCACCGCTTATGATTAAAACAGCCGTTGATCAAGCTGTTGACATGGCAAAAGGAAAAGCTCCTGAAAAACAGGATACCGTGCTGCCAGCTGAACAAGTGACAAAGGATAATGTAGATAAGTATCTCGATCCGAATGCGAACTATTAAAATGTGTAACACAGAAAATGGCTGTCCCCTTTATTAGGGGCAGCCTAAACGCGCATGGAGGGGTTTAAATGGAGATTGCGCTAAAAATGTCGGGTATAAAAAAATCCTTTAATGGAGTACCTGTCTTAAAAGGAATCGATTTAGAAATTGGGAAAGGTGAAATTCATGCACTATTAGGGGAAAATGGAGCGGGAAAAAGTACTTTAATGAATATTTTAGGGGGAATTCACCAATCCGATCTGGGTACAATCGAGCTATATGGAAGCAAAGTGTCCATTCCTAATCCACATACTTCTAAAAATTTAGGAATTGGTTTTATTCATCAAGAACTAAATCTGGTAAGTGATCTTACCATCTATGAAAATCTTTTTTTAGGAAAAGAAAGGACAAACTCACTGGGTTTTTTGGAAAAAAAGAAAATGGTTCAAGAAACTAGCAAGGTATTGGAACTTCTTGATGTTAGTTTAAATCCAAGAACACTTATTTCTGATCTTGATGTTTCGATGAAGCAAATTGTAGAAATTGCCCGGGCCCTTCTTCAAGATAGCAAAATCATCATTATGGACGAGCCAACTACATCTTTAACAGATAAGGAAATCACTAAACTGGTTACAGTAATGAGGAATTTAAAAGAATCCGGTTATTCGATTATTTTCATCTCTCATAAATTAAAAGAAGTTTTAACGATTTGTGATCGTTATACGGTCCTCCGTGATGGAGAGCTAGCATCTTCAGGTAATATAAAGGATGTTACGGAAGAGGTATTAGCTAAATATATGATTGGGAAAGAGATTAGCAGTTCAGAGCAATATGTATCTAGAGAATTAGGTGAAACATTGTTAGAAGTAAAAAATCTATCTGCTCAACACTCATTTCATAACATTCATTTTTCATTAAGAAAAGGAGAAATCCTTGGGTTTACGGGTTTATCCGGAGATGGACGAACGGAACTATTTGAAACTATTTTCGGTTTCCGTACTAAATATTCTGGTGAAATCTTGGTAAAGGGCGAAAAAGTAAAGGTAAATCATCCGAAAGAAGCAGTTTCAAAGGGAATTGGATTTGTTCCGAAAAATAGAAAAGAAAATGGGATTGTGAAAGATCTAAGTGTATTGCAAAATATGACACTATCTTCTCTTAAAAAATTTACGGCCCCCCTTTTTGTCAATCAAAAAAAGGAGGAGCAAGCCTATCAGGTATATCAACAACAGCTAAATATTAAAGCTGCAGATATTCATTCGTCCATCGCTAACTTGAGTGGTGGAAATCAGCAAAAGGTTATCTTAGCCAAATGGCTTGAAGCTGGCACAGAAGTCATTATTTTGGACAATCCAACCCAAGGTGTTGATATAGGAGCAAGGAATGATATTTATCAATTAATTGTTGAATATGCGAAGAAAGGTAAATCATTTATTATCCTGACTAACGATTTCAGTGAAATTAGGAGAGTTTGTGATCGAGTATTCGTCATGTATCAAGGTGAAATTACTGCAGCATTAGATAGAAAAGAAGCATCCGATGAAACGCTTATGATGTATGCTACGGGAGCCAAAATGAAGGAGGTTTTCACTAAATGAGTACCGTTCAGAGGTTCTCTTCCATTTGGGGTAAATATAGTTATTTAATCGCCTTTTTAATTATTTTTATTATCTCAAGTATCATAAATGAAAACTTTTTAGAGTCTAATAACTTACTAAATATTCTAAGGCAATCTGCGATTATTGGGATTATTGCTCTTGGTCAGACGATTGTTATTTTGTCCGGTGGATTTGACTTGTCGGTCGGTGCCACGCTTGCATTGTCCGGATTTTGCGGTCTATCAATATTAAACTCCACCCATAGCATTTTCATCGGTATTATTGCAACGATCGTGTGTGCCCTGCTAATTGGATTAGTAAACGGGTTATTGGTGACTAAGGGAAAAATCGCCCCATTTATAGTGACACTTGGTGTCATGGCAATGGCTCGCTCCCTTACTCTTTATCTTGCAAACGGAGGAAGTATAAGCGGGACTGTATCGAGTTTTACAAATATCGCTAATGGAATACTATTAGGAATTACCTATCCGATATACCTGTTTATTTTGTTAACCATTTTTGTTTACATTTTATTAAATAACATGAAATTTGGAAGGTATTTATTTTCGATTGGAAGTAACGAAAAGGCTTCTATTTTGTCAGCCATTCGGGTTGATCGGATTAAATTAATGGCCTATATGCTTTGTTCCGGTTTGGTCGCCATTGCCGCAATAATTGAATCTTCACGTTTGAATTCCATTTCATCGTCAAGCTCGGGATTAAACTATGAATTGGATTCCATTGCAGCGGTTGTCATCGGTGGGACCAGACTATCTGGGGGAAAGGGAAGTATTGTAGGAACCTTCTTTGGTGTATTAATTTTAGGTGTGTTAAATAATGTGATTAACTTAATGAATGTTTCACCCTATCTACAAGGCCTTGTTAAAGGGATGATCATTATAATTGCCGTATTGCTGCAAAAAAAGGAAAAAGTAAATGGATAGCACGGAAAGAGGATGATAATATATGCTAAACGTAAGTAATCAGGAAAAAGTGATGAAAAAAGATTATGAAAGTAAAATAAATGAATTGATTAGCAACATGACACTAGAAGAAAAGGTGGGCCAGCTTACACAATTTCTTCCATCTATATTTGGCGCATTTGGAATGACAAAAGACGAAATTATTGCCAAATTGGTCGAAGGTGAAATTTCATATGAGGAATTTCAAGCCATGGAGAGAAACTATCATAAAGATGAAATTAGAGATGGTCTCCTCGGTTCCATGGGAGGAGTTACCGGTGCAGATCTTTCAAATGAATTACAAAAAATTGCCGTTGAGGAGTCCAGATTAGGAATACCGCTTCTCTTTGGCTTAGATGTAGTCCATGGCTATAGGACAATCTTTCCTATTCCTCTCGCAGAAGCCTGCAGCTGGGATCTGGAATTAATTGAAAAAACAGCAGAAATTGCCGCAAAAGAGGCCTCAGCTGCAGGCATTCATTGGACCTATGCACCAATGGTAGATATTACAAGGGACCCGCGTTGGGGAAGGATTGCTGAAGGGGCAGGCGAAGATACATATCTAGGAAGTATGATTGCTGCTGCTAGAGTCAGAGGATTTCAAGGAGAGGATTTAACTAAATCTGAGAGAATACTAGCATGTGCAAAACATTTTGCTGCTTATGGTGGAGCAGTTGGCGGCCGTGACTATAATACCGTGGACATGTCTCTGCAAACTCTTCACGAAGTGTACCTGCCACCGTTTGAGGCTGCGGCAAAAGCGGGTGTCGGTACATTCATGAGTGCGTTTAACGATTTGAATGGTGTGCCATGTACGGTAAACAAATATCTATTAACGGATATTTTAAGAGAGCAGATAGGATTCAATGGGTTTGTTGTAAGTGACGCCAACTCGATAGCTGAAGTAGTTGTTCATGGAGATTCAGAAAATAGGAAAGAAGCCAGTAAAAAGGCATTATTGGCGGGCTTAGAAATGGATATGAGTCAGGGGACGTATAAGGAAGATTTACCGGAACAACTGAAGAACGAAACAATACCTCAAGAGGTTTTAGACGAAGCCGTTAGACGAATTTTGCGCGTAAAATTTCAGATGGGACTTTTTGAGAAACCTTATAGAACCAACAACGAGATTGAAGAAAAGACTTTATTGGCACCTGAACATGTAGAAATAGCGAGAGAAATGGCAAAACGTTCAATTGTTTTATTAAAAAACGAGGATCATATTTTACCATTAAAGAAGAACCTGAACAAAATTGCAGTAATCGGCCCATTGGCTGATAATAAAAAGGAGATGCTCGGTACTTGGGCCATCACTGGTAATGAAGAAGATGTGGTTACCGTTCTTTCTGGAATAACTTCTGCGGTTGATAAGGACACAGAGATAGTCTATGCTAAGGGCTGTGAAGTCATTGGAGATAAAGGGGCAGACTTTAATGCAGCTGTAGAGATTGCCAATGAATCAGACGTCATTATTGCAGTTGTTGGTGAAAATGCCGACATGAGCGGTGAAGCTTCCAGCCGAATGGATTTGAATCTCCCTGGACAACAAGAAGAATTATTAAAAGCATTACACCAGACAGGTAAAGCAGTCATAGTAGTCCTAATTAACGGAAGACCATTATCCATTCCTTGGGCTCAAGAAAATGTATCAGCTATTGTTGAAGCATGGCAGCTGGGCAGTCAGACTGGCAGCGCTGTCGCGGATGTGTTGTTTGGCGATTACAATCCAAGTGGTAAATTAGTGTCAACTTTCCCTTATTCAGTTGGACAAGTTCCTATTTACTATAATCATCCGCGTACAGGCAGACCTGCAAGTAAGATAAAATTCACTTCAAAATATATAGATGGACCACGCGAACCATTGTATCCTTTTGGCTTCGGTTTAAGTTACACGACATTTAATTATGACAACCTTGTTGCAAATTCTCTAGAGGTTACCAAGGATAGTATCTTAACGATTAATATAGATGTAACGAATACAGGGAAACGTGCCGGTGAAGAAGTTGTCCAGCTTTATTGTTCTGATGTCGTTGCTAGCAGGGTAAGACCGGTTAAGGAATTGAAAGGCTTTAAAAAGATCGATCTGCAGCCAGGAGAACGGCAAACTGTTACATTTGAACTAGATATTAATAGTCTTGGTTTTTATAATGAGGAGATGGAGTATATAGTTGAACCTGGTTTGTTTAAAATATTCATCGGGTCAAACTCTCAAGAAGGACTAGAAAGCGAATTTAAAGTTTTAGAGAAATAAATTAGAATGGATCGACAACCTATCACTTGTTATAGGTTGTTTTTTTATCCTCTCAAAAAAGATAACTATAGGTAGCCTGTCCTAGGTAATTATTAATCTATTTTTAATTAAAGTGTGATAAAATGGCTAAAAAAATCAAACTAATGTCGGTTGATAAAATAAATGTCGGAATTTAATGAAAAAAGGTTAAGAATTATACCTACTTATTTAATCTTATCGTAGGAACACATAAAGGCTCACGATAAAGGATAAAAAATTGTACTTATGTGTTTAATTAATTGAAGGCGGTTACATATGGTCTGCGGTACGATAATTGTAACAGTAGCTACTGAATGTTTTACAAGTTTATACTTGAGGTATTTTGAACTAGGAGGATAAGAGATGGCAAATGGAGCAGTTCCACAAACAAAAGAAAGTTTGGTAGTGCCTCAAATTAATGGTAATCTTGGTTTTCTTACAAAGTTAAGTTATGGATTTGGTGAGTTCTCTGCCAGTGTCGTTTGGAGTTTAGCGTCTTCCTATCTATTATTTTTTTATACAGACGTTTTTGGCATCGCTGGCGGTGCTGCAGCTATAATCTTGCTTGTAGCAAGGGTATGGGATTGCTTTGTCGACCCGATTCTCGGTTTAACCATGGAACGGACAAAGAGCAAACATGGACGTTTTAGACCTTATATTCTATACGGTGCATTAGCACTTGCTGCTCTAAATATATTAACCTTTTACACTCCGGATCTTTCAGGAACCGGTAAGGTTATATACGCTGGTGTAACCTATCTATTATTAGGTACGGTCCACTCTGTAGTAAACGTACCATATGGTGCCCTTGCAACAGTCATGACGCGGGATACTCACGAAAGAACCAATTTAAATGCTTATAGAGGAGTTTTTGGACAAGTTGCTGGTATTCTTACGGGTGCCGCGGTAATGCCTTTAATTACTTTATTAGGACATGGTAACCAGCAACATGGATTCTTCTATGCAGCCATTGTATTGTCAGTCGTGTCTGCTCCACTATTATTCTTAACCTATAAGAATTGTAAAGAAGTAATTGAGCCAGCAATAAATGAAAGACCATCAATAAAAGAATCGTTAGTTGCTGTAGGTGCTAATAAACCATTACTATTAATCATAGTAAGTCTATTCGTAGTATTATTGGGTGTCTTTGGAAGAATTGGGACTGTAACTTATTACTGCATTTATGTATTAAATCGTCCGGATTTAATTGCTGTTTCTTTTACAATTCTTTCCGTATGTGGCGCAATCGGTTCTTTCATCCTACCGTTTATTGCAAAGTTTTTTGAAAAGAAAACACTCTTAATCGTTGGGTCGACGATAACGGGGATTGCCTTTATTGCCATGTATTTTACACCGGCAACGAATATTAATATGATTATTGTATGGACGATCATATCAAGTTTACCAACAGGTTTTGCCAGTCCAATGGTTTTTAGTATGGTGGCGGATAGTATCGACGATTATCAAGTAAAAACAGGTATACGGGCTGACGGTGCGATTTATTCCTTTACAAGTCTTTCAACCAAGATTGCAAGCGCTTTAGTAGGAGCAATCAGTGCAACCATCCTGGGAGCAATTGGTTATGTGGCCAATAAACAACAAACCCCTGAAGTAGTTCATGGTATAAATATGTTAGTAAATTTAGGACCAGGTGTTGTTTATCTCTTAGCCACCATTCCATTGTATTTTTATAAAATCTCGAAAGCAAAAGCGATGGAGAATACAGATGAACTTTTAAAGAGACGAACCGGAGCTGACTTTGTAAAATAGTATGTGATGAGCTTATAAGTTACACTAGCTGTGTAGCTTATAAGCTATTTTAATAGGAGGTTTGTATCATGGATAAGACCATACAAGATCTAGTGACTCATCAAACCGGAAATTATATCCTGCCTTTTCTATGGATGAAAGGGGAAGAAGAACAAGTTATCAGAGAAGAAATTGCTAGAATCTTTGAATGCGGGATCCGAGGAATTTGTGTCGAAGCAAGGCCGCACCCTGATTTTGCAGGTCCAGGCTGGTGGCATGATCTGGATATTGTCATGGATGAGGCCAAACAAAGAGGAATGAGGGTTTGGGTATTAGACGATGCCCATTTTCCAACAGGTTATGCCAATGGATTAATTGAGAAAAAATATCCGAACCGAAGGAAAACATATATCAACTATAATTCAGTTGATGTATTAGGTGCACAAAATGAAGTAACGATACATATCAGCCCGATGTTAAAACCAAAGACCTCATGGTTAGATATTGGGAAACCAATAGACAAAGAGGAACAAAAAAATAATAAATTAATGAGTGTTGTAGCTGGAAAACTAGTAACAGATGGAATAATTACTGAAGAATTAATCGATTTAACTGACCATGTTAAGGATGATTTTTTAACCTGCACCTTACCAGAAGGATCATGGCGGATTTATGTGGTTTATGAGACGAAAACCGATGGCGGCAACCCGAAATATATTAATATGATTGATGAAGATTCTGTCAGCACTCAGCTTGAAGCGGTATATGAACCACATTTTCAACATTACAAAGACGAATTTGGGAAGACATTTGCCGGATTTTTCTCAGATGAGCCCGCTTTCGGAAATGTTAATGGGTTTGAATTTAATGAATCAATCGGAAGGAAAGACATGCCATTACCTTGGAGTGAAGAAGCAAAAACTTTGCTTTCTGAAGCTCTAGGGGATAACTGGAGAGCGTTCTTACCCTATTTATGGAATAGCACTGAAGAAATGAACATTTGTGTCCATACTCGTTATATCTACATGGATGTTGTTACCCGTTTATATGAAAAGAATTTTAGCAAACAATTGGGCAATTGGTGTGAAGCACATAATGTTGAGTATATCGGGCATGTGATAGAAGATAATGATCAGCATAGCAGATTAGGCAGTGGAGCGGGTCATTTCTTTAGAGCATTGTCAGGCCAGCATATGTCCGGGATCGATGTGATTGGCGGGCAAGTGATTTTTGGCGGTGCCGGATTAGAACGCCGTGGAATTTTTAAGGGAGATGGAGAATTCTATCACTACACTCTTGGGAAATTAGGCTCGTCCTATGGACATCTCGATCCGAAGAAAAAAGGGCGAACCATGTGTGAATTATTTGGTGCTTATGGGTGGAAGCTTGGCGTTAGAGATATGAAGTATATCTTAGACCATCTAGTTGTCCGTGGCATCAATCACCTTGTTCCACATGCATTTTCAATGCGTGAATACCCTGACTTTGATTGTCCTCCGCATTTCTATGCACGTGGACATAATCCGCAGTTTAAACATTTTGCTTATCTGATGCACTATGCTAACCGCTTATGCCATATTTTTAATGGCGGCAGGCATGTGGCACCTGTAGCTGTTTTGTATCACGGGGAGAGTGAATGGACAGGTGAATATATGAAAATGCAAAAGCCTGCTAGAGCCCTTACTGAAAATCAAATTGATTTTGATTTTGTTTCGATTGATATGCTGAATAACTTAGAAACCTACAATGGAAAGTTAGAGAATAACCATTTAACGATTAATGGCGAAGAATTTAAATGTTTAGTTATTCCTTATAGTCAATATATAACAAAAGAGTTGGCCGCTTTTATTAGAGATGCAGCTGGTTTAGAAATTATTTTTGTTGATGGAAAACCTGAAGGGATTTCTAATGTTGTAGATGGACAGGAAGTGTCTGAACTATTAAGAGCGGTGGAAAAATATAAGGTTGTACCTCTAAGTGAGTTGGCTAAAGAGCTTAAAGAGGAAGGAATAGTTGATCTTCAATTAAAGAAACCATTCAAGGATTTAACCTATTATCATTATGAAAAAGAGATTAGTATTTACATGTTTCAGAATGAATCAGCACATCAAACTTTTAGTGGAGAAATTGAACTTTCTGGTGGAGAATTTGCTATAATCTATAACGGACTTGAGAATAAATTTGAGAAGATAGAAGTTAGGAATGTAAACGGAAAAAGTATTATTCATCTGGAGCTAAGACCATATGACTCTTGTGTTCTATTTGTGAGTGACAAAACCCTAGACGGAGAGTTTGAAAAATATCGTCCTTACTCAATAAAGCTTAATGAATGCAAGAAAACGATCGATTTATCCAAAGGCTGGAATTATTCTTTGGTAAAAAACATGGATTATCCGAATTTTGGCGAAGTAACTCAAATGAATGAATTGGTCCCAATTTCTGCTATAGACCCAGCTTTTACAGGAATTATTAAGTACGAAAAGACATTTGAGCTTGCAGAAGTTCCAAGACAAGGGATTTTAGCTTTTGAATCTGTTTACGAAGCCGTGGAATTATTGATTAACGATGAATATGTTGGAATGAAAGTTTGTCCACCTTATATTTATGATGTTGCGGACTATTTAAGGGAAGGCACCAATACCATCCGTGTTGAAGTAGCAACTACATTGGACAGGGATCGTTTTAATCATCCAGAACCTCCATTTATTGTATGGCATGATCCTATAGACCCAACCGGTATGTTTGGAAAGATTACGTTGTCCTTTTAATGATGATGCTAAAAAAGGTGTGTAACCTTAAGAGGCACACCTTTTTTAACAGTTCTATAGATTATCTGCAGGGGAGGCGCTCATGAAATATCCATATGAAAGTGCGGTCATAAACGAAGAGATTCCGATGTTAATGTTAATGACAAGTGTGAGATATGTCGCGATGCATTGGCATGACCGGATTGAATTTTTGTTTGTTTTGAGAGGTCAAATTCATGTTTTTGTGGGGGGAGAGGAGTATCCACTACAAGAAAATGATTTGCTCCTGATTAACAGCAATGAAGTTCACGGTGTGGAATCAAGCGAAGATAACCGGGTATTACTACTTCAAATACCGCTAACTTTTATTGAAAAGTGGTACGAAAATATTGAAAAGGAATCCTTTGAGTGTCAATCCTTTCAAACTGATGATCAAGAAAGGTTTGATCATATTCGTATGTCGATGATTCAGCTGATGTTTACATTAAGAAAAAGAGAGCTAGGGTATGAGATTAAAATTCATTCATTACTTTTAGACATCGTTTACAATCTTATAAGTCAATTTAGAGTGACAAATCATAAGCTAATAAACCGAAATAGCAGCAAAGATATAGAACGTCTAACAAGGATTACCAGCTATATCCAAAAAAATTATATGAATCCGATTACCTTAAATGAAATTGCTGAAAATGAAGAGTTGACGGTTCCATATTTATCACGATATTTTCAGCAGCATATGGGGCAGTCTTTTGTAAAATATTTGAACGGGATTCGACTGGAACAGGCAGTAATGTATTTATTGGAGACCAATTGGCCAGTTATTCAGATTGCCATGGAGTCAGGTTTTTCGAGTTTAAATACATTTCACAAATTGTTTAAAGATACCTTTCATACAACCCCCTATCAGTTCAGAAAAAATCAGCAGAAAACCTTGGGTAACTCTCTTAAAAATGAAGCAAAAGGAATCGAAAGTTATGAATATACCGAAGAAGTCGATCTGAATGAATTGGAAAAGTATTCAGAGAGTAGAAATGACAGTAGACCAAGAGGTAATAATTAAAAAAAGAATTGAATAAAGATGATTCACCGCGAAGACGTTGAACCTTTGCGGTTTTATTTTTGAAAATTATATATATTCAGAAAATATTAAAAATTAATATGATTTTTCTTAATTAATTGAACGATTTCTAGTACTTTCCTCCTTATAATAAGCGGTATATGAACAGATGGTTAAAATAATATAACCATTTGGAAAGAGGGGGTATACCTTCAGAGTTTATATTGATTTTAGTTATGGTCTTATTTAAAAATGACAGCGGTTTCAAAGAAATAAAAAAATGGGGGTTCTTTAATGCAAAAAAATAAAAAGTTAATAAGTATAATGCTTGCGTTTTTTTTACTAATTCTTTCAGCATGCAGTTCGAATAAAGAGAGTGCTACAATTGAAAGTTCAGGTTCAGGTGAAAAAATATCTGAAGTGAATATGGTCTTTTTTACAACTGAGATACCCAAAGATCTCAAACTAGTACAGGATCAAATTAACAAGATATCCGAAGAAAAGATCAAGGTAAGGGTAAAATTAACACCCATAAATATAGGTAATTACGTTCAACAGATGAATTTGATGTTATCTAGTAATGAAAAAGCGGATTTAATGCTTGTTACCTCCTTTTTTGGCTATACATCACAAGTAGCGAAAGGACAATTATTACCATTGGACGATCTGGTAGATAAGTATGGCCCGGATATTAAAAAGACAATGGATCCGGATTATTTGAATGCTGCCAAAGTTTCTGGGAAATTATTCGCTGTTCCAACTCTTCGAGATATGGCAGGAGCACCTGGTATAAATATGCGCAAGGACTTGGCAGATAAATATAACATTGACATTAATAAAATCAAAACACTGGATGATGTAGAGGCCGCTCTGAAAACGATCAAGGAAAATGAGAAAGGGATCACTCCATTTGTTCCTTTTCAGCCTGGAGCACAGGCAACTGTCGTTTATAACTGGTTCGATCCGCTAGGTGATACAATGGGGGTTCTACCAAACTACGACAATAATATGAAAGTAGTAGACTTATATGAAACAGATGAATATGCGCAGTTTGTTAAGACAATGAGGAGATGGAATCAGGAAGGACTTACATTAAAAAATGCTACTACCAATGTAGACCCTGGTACAACGTTAGTGAAGTCAAATGCAGGCTTTAGTTATTTCGGTCCTCAAAAACCTGGTGTTGCTTTACAAGAATCACAAATAACTGCTAAGCCAATGGTGACTACTTCACTTTCAAAACCAGTTACTACCACATCAGCCGTAACCACTATGATGTGGGGAATTCCACAGAGCTCTCAGGTTCCGGAAGCAGCAATGAAATTTCTTAATTTAATGTATGGAAACAAAGATATCGTGAATTTGCTAGACTGGGGGATTGAAGGAAAACATTATGTAAAAGTATCGGATAATGTGATCAAATATCCAGATGGGGTAAATGCCGGAAACAATGGTTACAACTTAAATATGAGTTTTGCAATGGGGAATTCTTTTCTATCATATGTATTCGAAGGGAATAATCCAGACATATGGAACGAAACGAAGGAGTTTAATAAAAGCGCGATTAAATCGAAAGCACTTGGATTTAATTTTGATAGTTCATCCGTTAAAACAGAAGTTACAGCCGTTACCAACGTCGTTGCTAAATACGCACTAGGACTTGAATCAGGTTCATTAGATCCTAATAAGAGTCTGCCTGAGTTCATTAAAGGTTTAAAGGCTGCTGGCATTGATAAGATCATTGCAGAAAAACAGAAACAATTAGATGAATGGGCAAAAAACCAAAAATAAGCTTGTATTTCAAACCTAAAAGGCGCAGTTTAACATGCGCCTTTTAGGTTTTTTTTGGATATTTGGATAAGGTTAAAAATTACACTATCATTTTTAATCTGTTAATCATATAAAAATAAAGAATCTAGGAAAAAGGACGAAAATCTATACCGGAGATGGTTAATTAAAGTAAGGGAACCTTTCTATAAAGAGGTTATGATATATATGTAAGCGGAATCAGTAAATATTTAATAGAAACATAGGAGGACCGGACACAATGAAACTTGGATTTAACAGCGCAATATTAAATGAATGCACCTTTGAAGAAGTAATTGACTATGCAGCTGAAAACGGTTTTTCATGTGTGGAGCTTTGTGCATGGCCGAAGGGGATAGCGGCCCGTAAATATGCTGGTGTTACCCATCTTGATGTTGATAACTTAGATGTGGATTATGTCAAGAATTATACCGAAGCAAAAGGAATCAAAATTTCCGCGATTGCTTATTATCCGAATGCTTTAGATGAGGATCCAGAGAAAAGTGAATACTACGTTGCCCATATCAAAAAATGTATTGAGGCAGCACGCAAACTAGATGTTAACATGGTCACTACATTTATTGGTCGAAACCAAAAGCAAACAGTGGAAGAAAATTTAGAAACGATGGCAGCGGTTTGGAAGCCTGTCGTAGAGTTTGCAGAAGAGCTTGGAGTCAAGATTGCAATTGAAAACTGCCCGATGTTATTCACTACAGACGAGTGGCCTGGCGGACAAAATCTTATGACAACACCAGCCATCTTCCGTCGTGTATTTGGATTAATCCCCAATAAAAACTTTGGATTGAATTTTGATCCATCGCATTTTGTTTGGCAGCAAATGGATTATATTAAGCCTTTATATGAATTCCAAGAGCGGATCTTCCACATCCATTTCAAAGATATCAAGGTTTATAAGGATCGCTTAAACGATGTGGGAATCATGGCAACACCGCTTGGGTATATTTCGCCTAAACTACCAGGTCTTGGAGATGTCAATTGGGGCCAATATGTATCCGCTTTAACCGATATTGGTTATCGTGGATTCGCTGTCATTGAAGTAGAGGACAAGGCATTTGAAGATTCACTTAAATCCAAAAAAGATTCCATTAACATTAGTAAAAACTATTTGAGCCAGTTTTTTGCTTAAATAGATTATCAATTTATATATCTAATAAAATATTTTAAACAAAAAAGGAGAATGAATATTATGGGGAAATTAAAAATTGGTATTATTGGCTGCGGTGGTATTGCAAATCAAAAGCATTTTCCAGCATTATCACAATTTAAAGAAATTGCTGAAATGGTGGCATTCTGTGATATTCAAATTGAACGTGCTGAACAAGCGGCAAAAGAATATGGAACTGAAGATGCAAAAATTTACGTTGATTATAAAGAACTATTAAAAGATGAATCGATTGATCTTGTGCATGTATTAACTCCAAACGTAAGCCATAGCCCGATTACAGTTGCAGCATTTGAAGCAGGTAAACACGTAATGTGTGA
Organism: Neobacillus drentensis; assembly: GCF_021560175.1. GTDB lineage: Bacteria > Bacillota > Bacilli > Bacillales > Cytobacillaceae > Neobacillus > Neobacillus drentensis_A. Next base: position 2,374,732 of record NZ_CP091110.1, read on the forward strand.
AAAACCAATGGCCCACAATACAGAAGCGGCTCAAAAAATGATGGAAGCTTGGAAAAAATCCGGCAAGAAATTCACAATTGGATATCAAAACCGTTTCCGTCCAGAGGTTCAGTCACTTTATAAAGCTTGTGAAAAAGATGAGCTTGGAGATGTTTATTTTGCAAAAGCACATGCCCTTCGCCGCCGCGCAGTCCCAACATGGGGAGTATTTCCCGATAAATCCCAACAAGGCGGCGGTCCTCTAATCGATATTGGTACACACGCTCTTGATATCACTTTATGGATGATGGATAATTACAAACCAGTTTCCGTAACAGGTTCGGTTTTCAATAAATTAGGTAATCTACCAGAAGCAGTTGAAGGAAACATGTTTGGTCCTTGGGATCCAGAAACATTTGAAGTGGAAGATTCAGCATTTGGTTACATCAAAATGGAAAATGGAGCAACGGTTTTCCTTGAATCATCTTGGGCACTTAATGTACTAGAATCAAGAGAAGCGGCTACAACTCTTTGTGGAACAAAGGCAGGAGCACAAATCGATTCCGGCATGAGCTTCCGCAACAATGAGTTAATTTATAATAGCTCACGCAATGGTATGTTAACAGAAGAGAGAAACTCTGCAGGCGGCGCGATTGCATTCTTTGAAGGCGGAGCTAATAAACCAGAAGTACTAGAAGCAAAACAATGGTTAGAAGCAGTTAAATATGATAAAGAACCACTAGTAAAACCAGAACAAGCATTTGTTGTAACAAAAATTTTAGATGCTGTTTATCGTTCTGCTGAAACTGGAAAAGAAGTTGTTTTTGAACAGGAAACAGTTGCAAGCAAATAGGAGGTGGACAGTGTGGCATTTAGTATGAAATTACCTTTCGTCGATGTTGTTTGCGATGAAAGTTTAAAAAATACCTATGTGAATGGTAATAAGTTAGGGTATGAATTCCAAATTCGCTTGAGTAACTATCGCGGACATTACTTATCCTGTATTGAGGAATTTGTGGTTACAGTTGATGGTCAAGAAGTGAATTCTGATGATATCACCTTTGAACTTAATGAAAAAGAGTTTACCTTAAGACAGCTGCCAGGTCTTATTTCAGAGTTTTGGAATTTGATAGACCCAGCTACGATTAGTGTATTTTCTCCTGGCGGTTTAACAGAAGGGCAACATCATATTGATGTGAAAATGATGTTAAGAATCCCTTATATGGCCGTTCCCGGCAGTAAAAAAGAACATGATTATGCGCAGTTAGATTCTTGCGGCAGCAAAACATTACAGGTGAGAGATTAGGAGAAAGGAGGTAACATCAAGTGAGTAATATTAAATTAGGTGTTTCTCTCTATAGCTTTACTGATGAATATGTGAAAGGCACATTTACATTAGAGGATTGCATTCGCACCGCAGCTGAATTTGGCGCGGAAGGATTTGAGTTGGTAGGTACGCAAATGCTGCCATCCTACCCATATGTAAATGACAAAGTTTTAAATGAATTTAAGGCCATGACGAATCACTATGGGATTGAATTTATTTCTTACGGAGCGAATGCAGACCGCGGTGTCAGATCGGATCGTGATTTAACAGAAGACGAATTGCTTCAGTCGTCTATTATTGATTTGAAAACTGCAAATAAATTGGGTTGTAAAATTATGCGTGCCCAGTATCTTATTGGGCCATCCGTTTTCGCCCAATTAGCGCCTTATGCAGAGGCTTATGGCATAAAGGTCGGAATTGAAATTCATAATCCTGAAACACCAACATCACCAAACATCCAGAAGTTCACCGAGGTAATTGAAAAAACAGGATCTCCTTATCTTGGATTTGTCACTGATTTTGGTACCTTTGCGACTCGTCCAAATAAACCGCATTGGGATGAAGCCTTAGCGAATGGAGCGCCTTTGGAATTATTAGAAATGGCAGCTCAATTACGTTATGATGGTGTGCCAATGATGGAAGCAAGACAACGTTTACTTGATGCTGGTGCAAGTGGTGCTGTCATGGGTGCTTTCCAAGGAATGTATGGCTTCGTTACTTTCTACAACGAACCGGATTATGAAGGGTTAAAGCAAATCATGCCACACATCATTCACTTCCATGGAAAATTCCATTATATTGATGAGAGTTTGGAAGAAGCAAGCATTCCATATGATAAGATCTTACCGATTATTCAAAACTCTGATTTTGATGGTTATATTGTCTCAGAATATGAAGATCATTTATCGGGAAGAGCTTTAGAAATGACTAAACGTCATTTACAAATGGAGCGGAAATTATTAGGTAAATAGTTTATAATAATACAGGTGGGTATTTGACACCTGTATTTATTTCATAAGGCGGGGAAAGAATGAAAAAACTAATCGGTATAGATTTAGGCGGAACAACGGTGAAATTTGCAATCTTGACTGAAGAAGGCGAAATTCAACAAAAGTGGAGTATCGAAACAGATATTCAAAATGAAGGAAAGAATATCGTTCCAAACATTATAGAATCAATTAAACATCGTCTTGATTTGTATGGGCTTTCAACTGATAATATTTCAGGAATCGGAATGGGTTCTCCTGGGACTGTTGACCGCGCCCAAGGCACAGTCATTGGAGCCTATAATTTAAACTGGAGTTCTTTGCAGCCAGTAAAAGAGCAAATTGAAAAAGGAACAGGCATTGCTTTTTGTATTGATAATGATGCCAATGTGGCTGCATTAGGCGAGCGTTGGAAGGGTGCCGGGGAAGATGGCGCGGATGTTGTCTTTGTTACACTTGGAACAGGTGTCGGAGGCGGTATTATCGCAGATGGCAATCTTATTCATGGTAAGGTTGGTGCAGGTGGAGAAATTGGCCATATCATTGTGGAACCTAATGGTTATGATTGTACATGTGGAAATCAAGGCTGTTTGGAAACCGTCGCTAGTGCAACAGGTGTTGTTCGATTAGCGAGAGATTTTTCAGAAAGATATGCTGGGGAATCTGAATTAAAGTGGTTAATTGATGATGGACAAGAAGTGACGGCTAAGACTGTTTTTGATCAGGCCAAAAAAGAAGACAAATTGGCTTTAATCGTTGTTGATAAATTTTATTATTATTTAGGACTAGCTTGCGGAAATATCGGGAACATCTTAAACCCTGAAACCATTGTAATTGGCGGGGGAGTGTCAGCGGCAGGTGACATGCTGTTAAATGGGGTAGAAGAATATTTCCAAAAGTTTTCCTTCCCGACAGTAAGAACGAGTACGAAGTTGAAGCTTGCTCAGTTAGGGAATGATGCTGGCGTCATTGGAGCGGCATCGTTAGTGAAACAAACTAGATAGTTAATAAATATAAGCCCATACATACAAGTTATCAAAATATCATGTATGTATGGGCTTTTGATATTAATTTTTAATATTCATATACTTGAATTCTATATGCTGAAGGCATATCTTTCAACTGTATCATCATTTTTTCGTCACCGTTTAAAACACGTCCTGCTTTCCATTCTCCTTTTATAAATTCGCCTTCTTCGAATCGTAATAATTCCACGTGTGTATTTTTTCCTCGTTTTGAAAAGAATTGAACCTTCGTCATTGTTCCGATAACGACGAATTCATTTTCCGAAAGTTCAATAATCAATCCTCCTGAAGTTGGCTTATTTGGTGCTTTGGGAGAATAAGATACGAGAATATCATAAGCATCAAAATGAAGGAACCTACCAAAGTCATGTTCATTTCTCTTAACATAGCTCTGTAAATGACTGGTGCCTCTATATTTAAAATAGATTGGTTTGATATTTTCGATTATGGAATAGCTCTTGGCTAGATAGGCTGCGCTGCCTTCAATTTCAAATGCAGAGGGATCAATATTTAATGACAACATTATTTCTACTGGTGGTTTGTCAATGCTTTCCGGATTCATTAATAATTCTTCAATGCCAAATGGGGCATAACAAATAGCGTTACAACCACCAACAGCATATAGGGCATATGTAGCTGAGACAGCATCTTTTCGGACCTCTGGAATGAATAATGGATTGCCATCCTGACTATATTCATCCATTACATCAGGTACATATGGAACATAAATATCCGGTGCAAGACAAAATAGAGAAGGAGCCATTAAATTCCACATTTTACGCATCTTCATGACAGGACCGCCGCTTGGATAGGTTCCCGCACGCCACGGGAACTGTTCTAACCACGAATTGGCGTAGCATGGAAGAGGATAAGCTTTTTGACCTTCGTTCGTAATTCGTTCTACTGCAGATGAAAAATAATAAGCCATAAAGTATTCGCCAGCATCATAGCCAAATGCTTCTTCCCATGTTCCAGAAACTTGGAATTCTTCCGCAACGCATTGTGGTATTTCTTGTGAAAAAGCTTTATTTGCTGAAATAGAATAATCTCGATCCGTCCCTAAAAGTCCGATTTCATTTTCAACCTGCATAACAATTACGGTATATTCTTCTGAATCAATCGATTTGATAAATTTCATTAAGTGATAGAATGCATTAGCATCTTTTTCAATTGCGGCTTCACATAAAGGTGAAATGGTATTTATTGCTTCACCGCTTGGTTTACAAGCACGGAAATAGGTTCTAGTATCTTTTTTCATCCAGTGGGGCACATACATAGATTCTGAGTTTTTCCACAATCCAAACCAAAGGAAAATAAGATGCATGTTATTTTCACGCGCTTGGGTGATCAGTCCTTCAACGAGGGTAAAGTCAAATTGATTTTCTTCTGGTTCAATTAATTCCCAGTAAACAGGAACAATCACGGAATTCATATTTAATGTTTTTAAATTTGGCCAAACCTGTTTTTCCATATATTCCAGGTCCGAGGAACTAGAATTATGGATTTCTCCAGCTAACGCAATAAAGGGTTCGTCACGAACGAATAATGTTGGAATATCATTGTACTTTTTAATATGAGGCATTGTTGACATGATAAAAGCACCCTTTCATAATAAGATTATATTAATAGCTTAATAAATCTTATTGTCAGAATAAATCTTAAAATTTTATGGTGTGTATGAAAATATTAAGATGAGAATGAGGATTTTCGATTATGGAAAAGGTTTTTTTTACAAAATATACAGAACAAAATTTAAAACTTCCTTTTGTTTTATATTCGTTAGGATTAAATCATACTCAGGAATACATTAACAGACCCTCAGGTTTGCCGTTTTTTCAGTGGATTCAAGCCGTTAAGGGAAGCGGTGTGCTAGAAATAGACAATAAACAGTATGTGGTAGAGGAAGGGAGCGGGATACTCTTCTTCCCAAATGTTGGTCATAAATACTATGGAGTGAGCAACGAATGGATTGTTCATTTCATGTGTTTTAGAGGCTATGGGACCAAGGATTTTTTTGATAACATCGGGATTGAGAAATCGGGTATTTATAAACTAAACGATCTTGAAAAAGTAGAGCAATATATGGAAGAATTATTTTTAATTTATACACGCGATAGCCGAATGGAAATGTATGATTTTTCAAGAGTGCTTTATGCTATTTTACTGGAGCTCCCGAAATCGACAGCGCTTCCAAATGAGGGGATGCTTCAAAATCAAAATAATAAAGTACATCTCGTAATGGACTATATAAACCAACATTATAACGAGCCCATCGTGTTATCTGACTTAGCAGAAAAGGTTCAATTGTCAAAAGAATATCTGTGCCAGTTATTTAAAAAGATAAACGGATTTTCGATTTTTGACTATATTACAGATGTTCGTTTAGCAAATGCAAAAACCTTACTAATTAAAGAAAGGAACGAGAAAATCAAGAATATTAGTAGAATGTGCGGTTATGAGGATGTTAGTTATTTTGGGATGGTATTTAAGAAAAAAGAAGGTACGACGCCAGCGAAATTTAGAGAACTACATTAGAAGTCTGGAACTAAAAAGAGGACAACCTGTAGATAGGAAGTCCTCATAAAAATTAGACTTAAAATTAGTGTATTGAATTCATTGCTGAATGGTTGACGACAACGCGGCGGATGAAGAAGGCCAGAGCGAGACCGACCAGCGTTACGATCATCGCAAACAAGAACACATGCTGAGAGCCCGCCGTCATAGCGTTAGCCACCTCGGTCTGCTGAGTTGGTGCGGAGGAGTCATGCAAATAGTTCTCCATTCCAGATGTTAGGATGATGATTGCGATTGCTGTACCAATTGCACCTGCGACCTGCTGCAATGTGTTCATGACTGCCGTCCCGTGTGGGTATAGCTCTGAAGGCAGCTGGTTCAGACCGTTAGTCTGTGCTGGCATCCACACCATGGAAATGCCGATCATTAGTCCGATATGGAGGACGACGATAAAAGCGACCGATGATGTCGTCGAAATGCTAGAGAAAAACCATAACGTTACCGCGACGACAATAAGTCCAGGAATAACGAGCCACTTCGGCCCATACTTATCGAATAAACGTCCCATCCGCGGCGATAAAATGCCGTTCAGTGCGCTGCCCGGCAATAACATGAGCCCGGCAGTAAACGGAGTCAGTTTCATACCATTTTGAAGAAACATTGGCAGAATAATCATACTCGACAAAATGATCATCATACACGAGAGCACCATAAGTAATCCTACATTGTACATAGGATACTTGAAGACCCGCAGGTCCATCATCGGATCGCTCATCTTTATCTGCCGTAATATGAACAAAACAAGCGCGATTAACCCAATGACAATCGAAGTAATCACGACCGTACTGGTCCAACCTTCCGATCCTTCTCCTGCTTTACTGAAGCCGAAGACAATCCCTCCGAAGCCGATGGTTGATAATACAACAGACAGTAAGTCAATCCGAGGTTTCGTTACTTCTGTGACGTTTTCCAAATATTTTATCCCTACTAACAGCCCAATAACCAAAAACGGCAGCGAGAGCCAGAAGATATAGTGCCATGTAAAATATTCGATTAGGAGACCTGCAACTGTTGGCCCGGTTGCCGGCGCAAACATGATAACAAGTCCAACGAAGCCCATCGCTGCTCCACGCTTCTCAGGTGGATACACAACGAGGATTGTATTGAACATGAGCGGAATCAAAAGACCCATGCCTGCCGCCTGTAAAACGCGAGCGACCATAAGCATTTCAAAGTTGAATGCGAGCGCTGCAATCAATGTGCCGACAATAGAGCTCACGAGCGACCCGATAAACAATTGCCTCGTTGTAAACCATTGCAACAGCAATCCTGTCATCGGCATTAGAATGCCGAGAGTAAGCAAAAATCCTGTCGTCAACCACTGAGCGGTCGCTGCCGAAATTCGAAACACATCCATTAAATTACTAATTGCAATGTTAAGTGCCGTCTCGCTGAACATCCCAACAAAACCGCAAATGAGCAGCGATGCCATGATGGCACGCGTGTTGTATTGCTTCATTAACCATACCCCTTCTCTCTCCTGAAAAATTTCTAACTACGTTCCCCTGTATTCGGTCCGTATTTGATACAATACAGGTCAAAATTCTCCTAGTCAATAAAGAGTTTTTAATATTTTTTGTAAAAAGTTACAGGAAGATGATAAACCTTTTTATCAGATGTTTTAATATATTTCTTTTTCAAGTAAGGATAATAATTACCATAAAATTTTTAACCTATTATATTTACTCCTAAAAAAAGAGGCGAAAAGAAATAAAATCTATATCTATAAAGTTAAATAAGTAAAGGTATTTAATAGAAATAAACTTTATAGTTAAATTGGAAGCGGTAACAACGCTAAAGAAAAGGAGAGTACACTGGAATGAATAATGAAGCTGGGAATCTTAGAAAGCCAAAACGAGGAGTTTCTCTTTATAGTTATGCGGGTGAATATGGAGTAACCATGACTTTAGAAGACATGTTTGCCGAAATGAACGATATTGGTGCAAGAGGATTAGAAATATTAGCAAATTCACATATTGAAGGCTACCCAAATCCTAGTGAGGAATGGCTGGAAAATTGGGATCGATTAATAGAAAAATACAATATTGTTCCGGCAGAATACGGTCATTGGGTCGATTCACGCTTGTATGAGGGAAGACATCTTACTTCAGAAGAATCATTACAAATGTTGGAACGTGATTTCAAACTTGCTAACCGGCTCGGATTTACGGTTCTTCGGACAAAATTGGGGGTAATCGATGATAATCTTACCCCTGTAGAAAACTGGCGAGAATTTATCAAAATGGCCCTTCCGCTAGCTGAAGAATACAATGTCCGCATGTGCCCGGAGATTCATGCACCAACACTTTTGAAATCGAAGATGGTAGACGATTATGTTGAGTTTATAAAAGAGACAGGAACCAAGTATTTCGGATTAAACATCGACTTTGGTGTATTTGAGACGCAAGCCTTGCCTGCAAGTGAATGGGGTCCCGATGATTTTACCATGCCGCCATCTGAACATAGTCCAGTAGAGGATATTATCCCATTATTACCTTATGTCTATTGCTGCCATGCTAAATTTGTAAAAATTGCAGATGATTTTCAAGAGATGACGATTCCTTATGAAAAGGTTATTAATACATTAATGGACCATAACTGGGATGGCTATATGGTGAGTGAGTATGAAGGTCCAAGCAAAGATGTGACCGGCTATGCCAAAGAACAGGTTCGGAAACAACATGTAATGATGAAAAGAATTTTGGGAGAATAAAAGAGAAGGAGAGTACCTACTATGTTAGAAAAACCTTGTATTCAATCGAGAGGCTTTAAAAATGTTGAGGAAAATGGAAAAATTATTGGCTTCCAGGTTGAGATTAGATCTTTGTATTATCGAGGCCTCTGGCTTTCACAATTACGTCCCGCTACCGTTTCAGTAGATGGTGAAACATTTTCAGGCGATCAGATTACATGGACGATTAATGGTGTGACCTACACACAAACTGAAATGGTTTCACTAGGAGATGTTCACTGGGGTATCTTGGAACCAGCAACTCTTACAGTGGCAAAAGAAGGCGGACTAAAATCCGGCAGCCATGAAATTGAAGTAAGCTATACGTATAGCTGCTCCTATTTTCCACCAGTTGCTGATACGGTTCTTGGTGCAATTCCACATAAGAGAAAGCTAATTTTAGTGTAACCTTTAGAATAAATGTTCTAGAAGACGATATCGTCTTCTAGAACATTTTCTGTTTTTATTTAAGGGTAGGTTGGGCTCATGAATGAATTTTGTCTGGTTAAGTGAGGGGTTGAAGAAATTTGGATTTAGCTAATACAAAATACGGATCGATATCTGGTATTAAACAAAATGGGTATACGGTTTTTAAAGGAATTCCTTATGCAAAACCACCTATAGGAGAACTCCGATTTTGTGCACCTGAGGAAACCGCCCCATGGGACGGAGTATATGAAGCAGATACTTTTCAAAACAAATGTATTCAAAGTGAACTGCCGAAGGAAATTTCTTTTTATATTAAAGAGTTTTATTCTAATTCTCAATTTATGGTAGAAGGTAGTGAAGATGGACTATTTTTAAATATCTGGACTCCGGCGAAGGAGACGTCAGAAAAGTTACCAGTGGCATTTTGGATCCATGGGGGTGGCTTTCTAGGTGGATTTGGGTCAGAAATGGAATTTGATGGAAAATCCTTTTGTAAACAAGGTGTTATTTTAGTTACGATCAATTATCGACTCGGTTTGTTTGGTTTCCTCGCGCATGAATGGTTATGCAAGGAAAATGAAAAGGGTGTATCCGGTAACTATGGAATCTTGGACCAAATCATGGCCTTAAAATGGGTTTATGAAAATATCGAGGCCTTCGGCGGTGACCCTGAAAATATTACCGTTTTTGGGCAATCAGCTGGGGCAGTTAGTGTTCAAACTTTGATTTCATCCAAGCTTACAGGCAACATGATTAAAAAAGCCATTATGCAGAGCGGCGGAGGCTATCAATCACCTATCACACGAAATACAAAATTAGAGGACGCCAAGAAAATTGGAAAAGAATTCTTAAATTTTGCCAATATTAAAAGTTTGAAGGAGTTAAGAGAAATATCAGCGGAAGAATTACTTGCTAAGGTCGAAAGTTACTACAGTCATAGAAGGGAGACTGGAGAAGAAGCGAATCTCTTTTTCCCTATTATTGATTGTTATGTGCTTGAAAATGAATATGATAAGTTAATAGAAAAAGGAGAAATAAAGGACATACCATACATGTTGGGATGTTGTAAGGACGATATTTCTGTTACATCAAAGGGTGGGGAAAGTTCGTCACTTTACCGAGGATGTATTGGATTTAGTCATAAGTTAGAGGAGCTTGGAAGAAATCCTGCCTATGTTTATTATTTTACCCGGGATCTTCCTGGTGATGAAAGCGGTGCCTTCCATTCTGGAGAGCTTTGGTACATGTTCGGGACTTTAAAGAGGAATTGGCGTCCCAACTTAGCAGCAGATTATGATTTGTCAGGGCGAATGGTCTCTGCATGGACAAACTTTATTAAATTTGGTGATCCTAACATAAATAACAACGAGTGGACTCCATATAGCTTAAATGACCCTTACGTAAAAGCATTTGATATAGACTAAAAAATTATTTTTAAAAGTTGGAGTGATTTTAAAAATGTCAAAACAGTTAATGAATCCAATCTTACCAGGGTTTTATCCAGACCCTTCCATCTGTAGGGTGGATGATGATTTTTATATGATTACCTCGAGCTTTTCCTTATTTCCGGGTGTCCCAATTTTCCACAGTACCGACTTAGCTAATTGGGAGCAGATTGGTCATATTCTTGATCGGAAATCCCAGCTTCATGTGACGGCAGATCATATGACAGCGGGAATCATGGCTCCAACATTAAGATATAATAACGGTACCTTTTACATGATTACAACGAATGTTAGCGATAAGTGGAATTTTATTGTGACGGCTAAAGATCCTCGTGGTCCATGGTCAGATCCTTACTGGCTCGAGGGGTGCCCTGGGATTGATGCATCCTTATTTTTTGATGAGGATGGAAAAGCATACCTTACAGGTACAAGAGAGGATACAAATACAGATGGTACAAGGTCTCAGGGGATCTGGGTTAGTGAAATTGACTTAGACCGGATGTGCCTTGTTGGAGAGGCGCGGTCAATATGGAATGGAGCGTTAAAAAATTGCGCTTCACCAGAAGCTCCTCATCTTTACAAAAAAGATGGCTATTATTATTTAGTGATTGCTGAGGGAGGTACAGAGCACTTTCATGCTGTAACGATAGCCCGCAGTAAAACGATTTTTAATGATTTTGAGGGCTATGCAGGTAATCCAATTCTAACCCATCGTCATCTAGGGAAACATTATCCGATTTGTAATGTGGGCCACGCAGATTTGGTAGAACTGAAAAATGGTGAGTGGTATACCGTCATACTTGGCTCTCGCGTAATTGAAGGCTATCATAAGAACCTTGGACGAGAAACTTTTATTGCACCAGTCGTATGGGAAGAAGGCTGGCCCGTTATCAGTCCTGGAACAGGGAAAGTCGAATGGAGTTATCCAGCGCCAGATCTGCCAGCGTCTACAGAACGAGTAGTTCCAACGAGGAATGATTTCGAAGGTGACAAACTTGAAATGGACTGGGTATTCTTTGGGACTCCTTATGAGGATTTTTACTCGCTCTCAGACAGTAAACTGACAATGAAACTTCTTCCTCGTTCCATCAGCCAAGAGGTTGGTAAAATTGACATACATGCAACAGAAGTAAATAAAGAAGTTCCAACCCTCGGGTTTATTGGCCGCAGACAGCAGCATGCGAATTTCCGAATGTCAACAAAATTGAAGTTTTTAGCATTAGAAGATAATGAGACAGTTGGTCTTGCCATCATGCAGGCATGTAACCATCAATTCAGGTTAGAGCGTTCCCTGGAAAAAGGAAAACAAATTTTGAGACTGATCCAGTGTACTAGCGAGATAAACGGATACCCTCACCAGCCACACTTTCAATGTATGACGACAGAAAAGGAGCTTGCTAAAACGGAAGTAGAAGGAGAAGAAATCATTCTCAGTATTTCAGCAGAGGGGCAATCGTATAACTTCTATTATGGCAGTGAGGAAGAAAACTTACAGTTACTTTATGAGAACGCAGATGGCAGGAAATTAAATCCCGAATCAGTGGGTGGTATGGTTGGAACCATGCTTTGCATGTTTGCCAGTTCCAATGGAAAAGAAAGTAAAAATAGGGCGGAGTTCGAGTGGTTTGATTATACTGAAACTGAATTAAGTCTGAACGGTAAAACAGTTCTTCATGTCTGAAATGAGTGATTATAAATTATAGTAATTTAAGAGATTAAAAATCAGCATAAGATTTTTAATCTCTTTATTTATTTTTGAAATCATCAATAAGTTAGGTTAAAAATTGCTTCGCAAATAGATTAAATAAGTGAAATTAAATAAGTGATCAGGAGGTGTAAAATTAAATTACAAGGTTTTAATTTTTAGAATAGGAGAAATTTGATGCAACGGTTTACGTTTCTTAGAAAGATCAATGTGCCATTATTTATTCTAATGGTGAATATTTTTATCGCCCTGCTTGGGGTAGGGTTAGCCATTCCTGTTCTTCCGAAGTTTATCCTAGAATTTGGCGCGACTGGGAAGGATCAAGGATACCTTGTAGCTGCAACAGGGCTGACCCAATTTCTATTTTCCCCTTTAGGTGGGAAGCTATCAGATAAATACGGAAGAAAAATCATTACCATCGCTGGTTTAGGAATTATCATGCTGTCACAGTTTATGTTTAGTATTGGCTCTGATTTATGGCTTCTATATTTATCCCGCTTAATTGGGGGAATCGGTATTGGAATACTAGTACCTGCGAATATGGCGTACGTAGCGGATGTTACAACAATTGAAAATCGCGGAAAAGGGATGGGGTTACTTGGGGCAGCCATTTCACTCGGCTTTGTTATTGGCCCAGGGATTGGCGGATTCTTAGCAGAGTTTGGGTTGCGCGTACCGTTTTATGCATCTGCGATTGCAGCAGGAATTGCTATGATCGTTTCCATCTTGTTCTTACCAGAATCCTTATCAAAAGAACAGCAACAAGTCTATAGAAATTCAACTTCAGAAAAAGATGGTATGATTCATGAAATCAAACGATCATTTAAAGTGCCTTATTTTGTCTTGCTATTACTCGTTTTTACGATGACCTTTGGATTAGCCAATTTTGAAGCAATCTATGGGTTATTTGTAAGTGAAAAGTACGAATATACCCCTAAAGATATCTCTATCATTCTGACTGTTGGTGCACTTGTTGGGGTCATCATTCAGGCTGTGCTGGTAGATTGGCTGCTTCGCCGTTATGATGAGATTAAAGTCATTAATGTATGTTTCTTACTTTCGGCTGTATCGATGATTCTCGTCTTGTTTTCTGGGAACTTTATTTATATGTTAATAATGAATATAATGTTTTTCTTGTTTACTTCGATTCTACGTCCAGCAATTAATACCATGTTATCGAAAATGGCAGGAATTGAACAAGGTTTTGCGGCAGGTATGAATAATGCTTATAGCAGTTTGGGTAATATTATCGGGCCTTCATTAGCAGGAATATTCTATGATGTTTCCTACAATATTCCGTTTATCTTCGGAGCATTCATTTTAATAGGAAGCCTTTTTATGTGTACAGCTTGGAATCAAAGGGCTAAAAGGAATAATGATTTTGTGGCCGTTATTAGCGAACCTAAATAAATTTCCTCATAATAAATAAAAATCAATAATAGAAGCAGTCAAAAAAAATCAGCCGCTGGGCTGATTTTTTTTGACCTTCGATTATGCGATCTCTATAGTTCTAACCTTTCTTCCCGCTAATGGTACTGGGATATAGGCAGTCCGAACAATTACATCTAAAGCGACTTCATGAGTCCCTTTGGATAAACCGCCATCCTGAAGTATTCGAACTATTAATGGCTCGCCATATTCCCATTTATAGCTTGTCACAGTTTCCATTTCATCTAACGTAAACCAGTCCACCTCGTCTACTGAACATAAAAGATTCTCACGTGGAACCTTTTCGCCGTCCACTTCCACACGAATATCATTTACCATGGACAGTGGAATGCCTCGATAGTAGGTAATGTTAGTTTTTAATTCAAATCCAGTAATTTTACTAGCTTCTTCAATATTTTTACAAGTGTTTTCTAGGAACACATTATTATCAAACATCTTAATAGACCTCCTGTCCTTCTAACTCTTTTATAACATTGCGAATGAGTGCCTGATGAGCTAAGACCTGTTCTTTTTCCACCATTGGATGTCCAGGAAGTACCCAGCGGTTTCCTTCATATTCTGTAGAAACATAACCGTCATATCCTTTTTCGTGCAAGTACTGGAGAATCCCTTTGTAATCCATAGAATACTCTTCGCCTGTTTCGGTCATTTCAAATAATTTAAAGTGGAAATGTTTAATATATGGTATATATTCATCCAAAATACTGTAGGCTTCATTTTCATATCCATCTGCGAAATGGGCAAAAAAGTGATCCGCTTCGGATTTTAATAATTTTATTAGTTCATCTGGAAAGCCGCCATTTTCCAAATATACTTTCCTAGGGTCTTTACCTTGGGCAAATATGTTGTTGATATAATCAATCACTTCTTGGTTTGTACCTAAATGTTGTTTACAATAATCAGCCATTACTCTTGGCAACCTGCGGCAGAAAATTCCGGTATCAATAACTAGTCCTACATAAGGAGAATTTAATCGTTTCATTTCTTTAATAAATTCTTGGGTTTTTGGAACATCAAAGCTTAAGCCTGCATGTATTTCGAGAGCCAAGGTAACATTATATTTTTCAGCATATGGCAATAATGGCTCGATAACAAAAGCCGGTACCATCGATACTAACCGGATTAAATTAATTCCTAACCGGTTGGCAAGCTTAATCTCTTCAATTAATAAATCAACACATTCTTTTTTGGTTAATTCTCTATTCTTATATAAGTTTGTATTCAAGAAAACATCGGCAATGACTGGTTTCATCTTATAGGTGCTTACAAATTTATCCCATTCTACTAATGTTTCCTCTGAGGGATGGGGGGTGTTATGCAGCATCTGATCAGGAATGATTTCAATTCCTTCTACCTTATTCTCAGCCAAAAATTTAAAAATATCTTCTAAGTTCATACGTTTATTTAAATATTCATCTTGCAAACTATATAAGCTTACGCATGTTTTGATGTTGCTCATTTAACTATCTCCCTTCATCTTGTTTTTGATTGACTTCGCTTACATGAACATCATAACCTTTTAATGTCATGGTTCCTTTTTATTAATTATCTTAAGAGTGATAGATTTTCATCTTATTTTTTAGTCCCTGTTTTATAAAATAAAAAAGGTTAAAAATGATATTGTTATTTTTAACCTCAATAAATTTCATAGACAGTGATTGACATTAAGGCTCTCCTATTTTAAAGTATAATTTTCACATAATGTAATTAATAAATTAGTACTTGTTTGCTATATATTTTTTGATAATAATAGGATTAAAGACTCAATTAGGAAGAGGGGGATTTTATGCAGTTTAGGGTATCAGCGGTTCAATATCATCTCCACACGATTCATTCCTTTGAAGAATTTGCCAATCAAGTGGAACACTATATAAAAACAGCTGAGGAATTTGGTTCGGATTTTATTATATTTCCAGAATTTTTTACTACTCAGCTTATGTCAATTGGCAGTACTTATGGGGATGCGTTGACCATTCAGGAATTACCTGACTTTACGGAACAATATCGTTCATTATTTATTCTGTTAGCTCAACAGTACAAAATGCATATTATTGGTGGAACTCATGTTATTCGCAGGGATGACCGGCTATACAATGTAGCTCATTTGTTTTACCCAGATGGCCGGGTTGCTGAGCAAGCCAAACTTCATATTACCCCAACGGAAGTAAACGAGTGGAATATGAGTGCCGGAGATTCACTTGAGGTCTTTGAAACCGATAAAGGTACAATCGCTATGTTAACCTGCTATGACATTGAGTTCCCAGAAATCGTGCGAATGGCAAAAGCGAAGGGAGCGGACGTCATTTTTTGCCCATCTTGTACAGACGACCGCCATGGGTTCCATCGAGTTCGATATACTAGTCATGCCAGAGCAATTGAAAATCAAGTGTATGTTGTAACGACAGGCACAGTTGGTTCGCTGCCAACTGTTGATTTCATGCGGGCCAATTTTGGACAGGCGGCTGTTATTACTCCAAATGACATTCCCTTCCCGCCACAAGGTATCATGGTAGAAGGGGAATTTAATCAGGATATGATTGTGACGGCAGATCTTAATTTAGAATTACTTTACAAAGTTCGTGAAAAAGGATCAGTTACGACTTGGCGTGACCGTCGTACTGATCTCTATCCCGACTGGGAAACAGAAAGACAGCTCGTTCACAGTTAACTATTGGAGGTTCAACATGTATCGAAAGGAACTTTATGTTTTCGACGGAGAAAGAACCGTACCAGCAGTGATCCGTAACTATGAGGAAAGGGACTTTCCAGATTTGATTCGTATTCAACAGGAAAGTTTTCCTCCACCATTTCCATCTGAATTATGGTGGAATGAGGAGCAACTAATAAATCACGTAACACTTTTTCCACAAGGTGCATTGTGTATCGAAATAAATGGGGAAGTCGCAGGTTCGATGACTGGGCTGCTTGTTGATTTTGATCCAAAACATCCAGATCACTCTTGGAAAGAAATGACAGATAATGGATATATCCGAAACCACAATTCTGATGGGAACACCTTGTACGTTGTTGATATTGGTGTGCGGCCAGCCTATCGAAAATGGGGATTGGGTAAGTGGTTAATGTTTTCGATGTACGATGTCGTGGTTCATTTACGCTTGGAAAGATTACTTGGCGGGGGCAGGATGCCGGGATATTATAAATATGAAAATAATATGTCACCGGAACAATATATTGATGCCGTTGTCAAAGGAGAAATAAACGATCCAGTGATTTCTTTTCTCCTTCATTGCGGTCGCTCTCCTGTAAAGGTAGTCATGAATTATTTGGATGATGAAGAATCATGCAACTATGGTACGCTTATGGAGTGGAAGAATCCATTTAATAAACTAGTTAAATAAAGACTAAAAGCTTCGGGCATAAAAAAAGCTTGTCGTTTAGGATCTCACCTAAACAACAAGCTTTTATTTAGCTAGTTATATACCTAATTAAGGAAGAACTCTTCCAAAAGTTTTTCGAGCTTTTGCATTTCTTGCTTAAAAGGGGCACTTGGTGATTCATTTAAGGAAGCCAGTGCGCTTTTAATAAGAAATTTTCGCGGTGTTTTTGAATGGAGCATTTCTTCTTGGATAAAGTCCAATAGTTCATTGTTTTTGAATTGAACTTCTCCAACACCCACACACTTTTTTAATCGCAATATGGTATGGAATAACTTTTTCTCCATTTCATGTGAAGATGGATTACAATCAGGCAGCCATTTTTCTAATATTTCTGGTTCCAATAATTGCGCACCGCTAGTTTCTACCTCTTCTACCATTTTTTCGATCCGTTTTACCGAATACCGAATGACTTGTTTAATATTCGCATCGGATTCTTTTGCTAAAAAATGAAAATGAATATTATGCTGCATCAACCCCATAAACATAATGGCACAATCCAATAAGTATGGGCGCTTATTTATACCGAATATATCTACAAATCGATTGAAAATCCAATCAAGATACATAATTTGCATCCGTTTTAAAAATTCCTTTAAGGTAGGATCATTGGAGACAAATACCTCTTCAAAAAGAGCAAAAAGTTTATTCCTCCGATTAAACGCCATTTGGAGTTCAATTTGACGGGTGAAAATTTCAATATCAGATATATCCTGTCCAATTAAAAGTTCATTTCGTTCATGCTCGATCCTCTGACTCAAGTAAGTAAAGATTGCCATAAGTAATTCATTTTTTGAGGAAAAATAATTGTAGAAAGTACCCTTCGATATCCCGCTATAATCGATAATTTCTTGAATTGAGGTAGCTTGAAAACCTTTATCGATAAACAATTGATGTGCTTTATTGATAACATGTTGTTTTCTTTCGTTCATTACATTCACCTTGAATTCCATTAGACTGCTAGTATAAAAATAATTGTACCTTAATTATTGGTAGAATACAAATCAGTAATTTATTTGAGATTTTTTGATTGCAAAAAATGAACTATCGGTATATGATATTGTCTATGCGAAACAAGGGTACAAAAAAATGAACTATTAGTTTACTAGGGGGAATTAAGTTGGAAAGTACCATTAAATATGATCGCCCGCCATATGGGATTATCGCTATATTGATGATCGGGGCATTTATTTCAATGTTAAATGAAACACTTTTGAACGTGGCATTGCCATCCATCATGAAGGATTTAGATGTAAATGCGTCTACCGTACAGTGGCTGGCAACAGCGTATATGCTCGTAAATGGGGTCATGATACCAGCTACCGCGTTTTTAATTCAAAAATATACAGTAAGAAGATTATTTCTAACAGCCATGGCTTTATTTACGGCTGGGACGATTCTTGCTGGATTCGCACATGCTTTTCCACTTTTATTAGCAGCGAGGATGATTCAAGCTGCAGGTTCAGCGATTATGATGCCTTTATTAATGAATGTGATGCTAACAAGCTTCCCGCCTGAAAAAAGGGGAGGAGCAATGGGGCTATTTGGATTGGTGTTTATTTTTGCACCAGCAGTGGGACCAACACTATCAGGTTACTTAATTGAACATAATAGCTGGAGGATTTTATTCCATCTTGTATCGCCAATCGCGGCTTTGATTCTTATTATTGCTATTTTCTTATTAAAAGATAAAAAAGGCAAAGTGGATCTTCGTCTTGATAAGTTATCATTATTATTATCTAGTGTCGGATTTGGTGGATTACTCTATGGATTCAGTTCTGCCGGTGATAAGGGCTGGGACAGCCCGGAAGTCTATGTAACAATTATCATTGGCGCAATAAGCTTGGTATCGTTTGTACTTCGTCAAAACAAACTTGAAAAGCCAATGTTAAATTTCAAAGTTTATAAATATCCGATGTTCGCTCTATCCTCAGTCATTTCCATCGTAATTGCCATGGCGATGTTTTCAGCAATGCTGCTGTTACCTATCTATGTACAAAGTATTCGTGGCATTACACCGTTAAAATCAGGATTATTGATGCTTCCAGGTTCCATCTTAATGGGGATTATGAGTCCAATTACAGGGAAATTATTTGATAAATTCGGCGGCAGGGTTCTTGCTGTTATCGGTTTAACCATTACCATCTTTACAAGCTATATGTTTAGTACATTAACATTAGATACTACCTATACGGAATTAATGCTTATTTACTCAGCACGTATGTTTGGTATGTCGATGGTCATGATGCCGGTCATGACAAACGGATTGAATCAGCTTCCTGCCCGTTATTATCCGCATGGTACGGCGATGAATAACACGTTACAACAGGTATCTGGTGCGATTGGTTCAGCTCTTTTAATTACGATCATGTCGAACCGCACGAAAACACATGCTACTGAACTGGCTGATTCGGCGATGAAACACGTTACAGGAAAACCGACGGCGGAAATGGTAGCCCAAATGAAAGAGCAAATTGGCATGAAGGCTATGTTAGAAGGAATTAACGATGCATTCCTTGTTTCTGTAGGAATTGCTCTTATCGCTCTAGTACTTGCCTTCTTTATTAAGCGGGCGAAACAAGCTGAAGATCCTGAAGAATTGAAGGCTTCGGAAACAAAGGTTGTCAATAAGCTTGCAGAGAACTAACAAATGAAGGGTGTCCCTTAGCGGACATCCTTTTTTCTTGCCCTCCTGTAATGTGAACATTCTGTGAACAAAAAGTTTCCAAGTACTCTCACCTGCTTCTGTTACAAGCATATGATGTATCAAGGTGGTGATGAAAAAATGATATTAGCAGATTGGATGCTTTATACAATGTGGGCTGTTTTTGGACTAATGATTCTTGATCTTTTATTAGGATTCTTAAAGTCATTCTGGAAAGGCACGCTTACTTCAGATTTTATTTTAGGATATTTGAAGGATTTATTATATTACGTTATTCCATTAAACTTCCTCATATCTATGTTCCCAATCGACCCTTCTGGGTGGATTTTAATAGCCTTCTTTTTCGTTGGCGGATTAGCTGTTGCCATTAAGTATTTATTAGACATTATAAAAAAATTTAAATAATCCCGTTAGAAACCCTCCTATCCTTTTTGGAGGGTTTTTTAAATAATTCAATTAGGACGGCAGACCTTGAAAATCAACGGATAAATTTACCTTTTTCGATAGGTATGACTAGCCGGAAATAAGAATAAATATCAGTATTCTAGATTAAATAATTTGGAGGCCTAACAGTTTTACGGTCTAATAACACAAAAATATTCTAAATATTCAGAAAGGATTGTGGGGCCATGAGGAAATATCGATGGGTAAAATGGCGTAAAATCATCCTCTGGGTTGCCGCTGTGGTCATTTTAAGTATCTATCTGCTTAATAGTGGGCCGACAGTTTGGGGTGTCGTGATAAGTATTGTTAGTTTGTTACTACAGCTGCTCTTTGCCATGCTATTCATGATTATCCAATTTGTTGCCCTTTTTTGGTTCCTTGCCCGCGGCAGAACCTATTGGATTCTGCCAGGGGAAACAGGCTCCACTTGGGACGATTATCGGGGTAACCCCGAGATTGTCGAGAATGCCAAGCGGATTGTTACCCTCCTAAAGGGGGTAAAAGAATTTAAGGAGATGGGTGGGGAGGCCATTCGCGGCTTACTGTTATGTGGACCGCCAGGGACTGGGAAATCCTATCTTGCCCAGGTAATTGCAAATGAAGCCCAAGTACCTTTTGCTTATGCCTCGGCCCCAAGCTTTCAAAATATGTTTTTTGGTGTGGGTAATCTTAAAGTAATGGGGCTATATAAGAAAGCCCGAAAGCTTGCCAAAGTGTATGGTGCATGCATTATATTTATAGATGAAATTGATGCTATTGGTATGAGCCGACAGGCAGGAGGCGGCGCTGGGGGAATGCTCGGTGGAATGATGGGGATGGGTGGTTCGGGTTTGCTAAATGAACTGCTCCTCCAGATGGACCCCCCAAACATTGATAATGGCTGGTTCTCCAAGCTGCTTCGGTCGCTCGGACTTCGAAAGAAAAGAGCAGACCGTCCTGCTGTTTTAACGGTTGCTGCAACTAACCTTCCCGATGTACTTGACCAAGCACTGCTTCGTCCTGGCCGTTTTGATCGGAAACTCTGGGTTGATTCTCCCGATTATGATGGCCGTATTGATGTGTTCCAATACTACCTTGAAAAAGTGAAACGAGATTCTTCGATTACCCCTGAGCGTGCGGCACTTGATACGATTGGCTACTCCCCGGCACAAATCAAGCATATCGTAAATGAAGCGGTCGTGATCGCTCATCAACGCGGAGCCCAAGTTGCAAGTTATGAGGATTTCCGCGCCGCAATGGAGACCTATGAATGGGGGCTTAAACAGCCGTTAAGGTCGATGAGTGAGGACGAAAAAAGAAATGTTGCTTATCATGAGGCTGGTCATGCGGTCGCACAGTTCCTGCTGAAACCCCATGAACGAGTATGGAAAGTAACCATTATCCGCAGGGGCGGTGCGCTTGGTCTCGCAGCTACAAAACCAACCCATGAACGATATAATCGGACCGACAAAGAAATATTAGCGGAAATCCAAGTTTGTTTGGCAGCACGTGCGGTGGAGGAGGAGTTTTTAAATAAAAAATTAAACGGGGTTACTTCCGACTTAAGTCAGGCAACACAGCTTGCTGGTGCCTATCTAGGGATTGTCGGGATGGGTGAAGAGTTATTCAGCTGGCTCGCTGTCGGTTCGCGGACAGATGGTCTTAGAGCGCTGCGTGGCAAAATCAATGAACTGCTAAAGAGTGAAATGACGAAAGTCAAGAAACTTGTAAATGATAACGCTGATTTTGTTCACAAAATTGCGGAGGAGCTTTTAAAGCGCGGCGATCTAACAGGCGAGGAGATCGAGCAAATCTATGTCGGGCTATATGGTCAAAGCCGAGCTGAAGTTCTAGAATCCCAGAATCTAAATTTAGTAGATGCTCCTGCTGAGGACAAAAATGAGTAGAGACTAAAACTCACCAAGACATCGTAGAAAAAGCCGACAATATGCAGAATAGCAAACAGAGGCTGACCCAAAAAAGGCGTTTGATGAATAATATTAGACACCTGTTGATTGTAGCGGAAGGCGCGAAGACTCCTGCGGGAGTACGGGGCTGGGGAGACCCCGCAGGAGAGTAGCGACGAGGAGGCTCCCCGTACCGCCCGCGGAAAGCGAAGCGCCTGGAGCGGAAATCATCAGACTAGTTTAATGTATAAAAAAAGAAGGTACTCTAAAAGTTATACTTTTGGGACCTTCTTTTTGTGTGCAAAGTTGGTTTACTGGATCAGTGTTGATCAGCTGATCATTTTATATATTGACAATTAGATAAAATACTACTAAAATTATAAATTATTCAGCGATAGTTTGAAATTGATTTATTTTTCAAACTTACTAATTAAATATTTAGCAAGCTATGATTGCTATGGATCACACTATAGCAGGAGCAGCTTCTGGAGAGACCGCAAATACTTGCGGCGCCGAAGGGTTCACAATCTCAGGCAAAAGGACAGAAGAGTACGAAGACTATTTATTATTCTACTACAAATAGAGTAATAGATATTATTTGTTATTCTTTCGCCCTTAAGAGATTGGAGATATTCCAGTCTCTTTTTTATTGGTTACTTCTTGTTCATTGTTTCACAGGTTCAAGAAGAAATATTACTACCATTAGGGGGAGTTTTAAGTGGCACAACAAGAATTAAAAAGGGATTTAAAAAACAGGCACGTACAATTAATAGCGATTGGCGGAACGATTGGAACAGGGTTATTTTTGGGTTCAGGCAGAGCCATACAGTTAGCAGGCCCATCAATTATGTTTGCCTATGTCATTGTCGGGATCGCCTGTTTCTTTGTCATGAGGGCTTTAGGAGAACTTCTTTTATCAAAAGCAGGTTATAAATCTTTTACAGATATTGCAGAAGACTACATCGGACCTTGGGCCGGATTTGTAACTGGATGGACGTATTGGTTTTGTTGGATTATGACTGCCATGGCTGATATTATTGCCGTTGGTGTATATGTACAATATTGGTTTAATATACCGCAATGGGTTCCAGCCATTGTCTGCCTCGTACTATTATTAGGTCTGAATTTATTAACTGTGAAACTATTTGGCGAATTAGAATTTTGGTTTGCTTTAATCAAAGTCATCACGATACTTGCTTTAATCGGAATAGGCGTTATTTTATTAGTAATTGGATTCAAAACAGATGTGGCAGCCGTTTCAGTTAAAAATATTTGGGGATATGGCGGATTATTTCCACATGGTGTGTCAGGTTTCTTATTATCTTTTCAGATGGTAGTCTTTGCCTATGTGGGTGTTGAATTAGTGGGTGTATCAGCAGCAGAAACAGCCAATCCCCAAAAAAATATCCCATCAGCGATTAATAAAATTCCGTTAAGAATTCTATTTTTCTATGTGGGAGCCCTGTTTATCCTATTATGTATCAATCCATGGACCCAGTTGAATGCAGAAAACAGCCCTTTTGTAAAAACATTTAGTTTAGTCGGGATTCCAATAGCGGCCGGAATTATTAATTTTGTTGTTTTAACGTCTGCAGCATCGGCCTGTAACAGTGGTTTGTTTTCAACCAGCCGAATCTTATTTAATTTAAGCTCTAAAGCCCAAGGCCCATCCCAATTTGCAAAATTAAATAAAAATCATGTACCAAGTAATGCTTTATTAGTTTCAGCACTTGTTCTATCAGGCGGTGCCCTTTTAAGCAAGTTAATTCCAGAACAAGCTTTTGGTATCGTGACAACGATTAGTGCGATTTGTTTTATTTGGGTCTGGGGGATTATCTTAGTTTGCCATATACGATATCGGAAATTACGCCCGGATCTCCGGAAAAAATCGACCTTTAAAGCTCCATTTACACCGTTTATTAATTATGCGGTCTTAACGTTATTTGCTTTCATTCTCATTGTCATGTTATTTGCTGAGGCAACTCGTACTGCTTTATTATTGACACCAATATGGTTTATTCTTTTATTTATCTTGTATTCGTTTAACAAAAAAAAGGATAACAATATTAGAGCTTCGGCATAACGATTATGAAATAACCTGAAAAAACTAATCCATACATAGTGGGTTAGTTTTTTTAGTGGTTATCTTTCTAAATTAGGATATTTTTATTTTTGTTCGTTATAAAGGAAAAAAGAGAATATATGTAGAAATATTAATATTATGGAAATGCTAGCGTAACACAGAATACTAGATTGTTATATTATTAACAAATTTGTAATGTGGATATGCTAGCAAACATAAAATACACGGATTAGTCAATTTAATGGGTGATGGGGGGATCTATTTGCAAAGAAAATGGTTAATCTTTATTAGTTTGGCTTTTCTTTTGTTGTTTAGCTTATGTTTCGATGTACCTTCTAGTTCGGCGGCTACTGTTAACAAATTTATTATCATTAACAAAGCAAACAACCGCCTCGCTTACTATGAAAACGGCGTCTTGAAAAAACAATTCAAAGTAGGAACAGGGAGAAGTAGTTCACTAACTCCGGAAGGAAAATTCAAAATTGTTAATAAAATTGTTAACCGCCCATACTACAAAGGGCACATTCCAGGAGGAGACCCACGCAATCCACTAGGTAACCGCTGGATGGGTTTAAATGCCCGCGGAACTTGGGGAACAACTTACGGGATTCATGGGAATAATAACCCTAGTTCGATTGGAGGGTATGTGAGCAGCGGCTGTGTTCGAATGTATGATAATGAAGTAGAATGGTTATTCAATCAAGTGCCAGTAAATACACCGGTTGTTATTACAACGTCCCAAAATACCTTCGACGCAATTGCAATGGCCAACGGATTGAAAAGTGGGAAAGGTTCGCCTTCTGTTCCTGTAAGTACGAGCAATGAAATCCTTAAAAAAGGAAGTCGTGGGCCAGCTGTTGTAACGCTTCAGAAAAAACTCACAGCTTTAGGCTACAACACTAAAGGGTTTGATGGCATCTTTGGGACAAATACAGATACAGCTGTTCGTAATTTCCAAAGAGCCCACCATCTGCAAGTGGATGGTATTGTGGGACCTTTAACAAAAAAACTACTAGGAATTTGATAGTAAGTGTTAATAGGAGTCTGACCTTAAAGGTGGTTGACGAATAATGTTTTCAAACACTGTTGATTGGAGCGGAAGGCGGCGAAGACTCCTCGAAAATGCTATCGCATTTCCTTCGTGCGTGGGCGGATTCGAGGATGCAAATTCAAAGTCCTGCGGGAGTACGGGGCAGGGGAGACCCCGCAGGCGCAAGTGCGCCGAGGAGGCTCCCCGGCACGCCCGCGGAAAGCGAAGCCAACCTGGAGCGGAAATCAACAACTAGTATAATGTATAAAAAAGAGGCATTCCTAAAAGTTTTGCTTTTGGGAATGCCTCTTTCAATCTAAACTATTATTAATTCTTTATCTGTGCCCGTTTTACAAAGAATACTAAAACCAAGGCTACAAAAGCAATCATGGTTGCCACAATAAATGCATCATTAATCCCGTCTATAGTCGTTTGTTTCATTACTTGACCATAAAGTAAATAGGTGGTAAGTGGTTTACCCGCAGCCGGCATGTGTGTTAAAGCTCCAAGACTTTGAGTAAGTTGTGAAAATTGACCCGCAATGAAGGGATTTGCGCTCGTCATGGTACTGATGTATTCACCATAATGTACCCCTGACCTAGTTGTCATTACGGTAACAAGGAATGCCGTACCAATACTTCCAGCAACTTGTCTTGCCGTATTGGAAGCTGCCGTACCGTGTGCCCCGAGGTGACGAGGCAATTGGTTTAGACCTTCCGTCATGATTGTCATCATAATGAATGACATTCCAAACATCCTAAATACATATAGGAGGAGGAGATGAGAATAACTGGTTGTCATACTTAATTTAGTAAATTGCCAGGTTGTAATAACCGTTATGGTCAATCCGATAACGCCAAGCCATCTTGCCCCGATTTTATCAAAAAGGGCACCGGAAATCGGTGACATAATCCCCATCACGATCGCTCCTGGGAGCATCAATAAACCAGAATCTAATGCAGAAAACCCTCGAATATTTTGCAAATAAATTGGCAGTAAGATCATGGCACCAAACATAGCCATATTAACAATCATACTAATAATAGTGGTTAGGGCGAAAATATCATATTTAAACACCCGTAAATCCAACATTGGCTTGTCAGTCGTTAACTCACGCCAGATAAAAGCCAGTAAAAACAAAATTCCAATCGTTAATGAAAGGACAACCGTTGAACTGGTCCAACCGTCGCTTCCTGCTTCACTAAACCCATATAATAAGAAACCAAATCCTAAGGTTGAAAATAATAATCCTGGGAAATCAAACTTAGGATTCGTCGTTTTCGTTACGTCTTTCATCCACATGAAGCTTAAAATTAAATCAATTACACCAATAGGAATGACAATATCAAACAATAATCTCCATGAATAATGTCCAATCAGCCAACCGGATAAGGTCGGGCCAATAGCGGGAGCAAAGATCATGACAACCCCCATGAGACCCATGGCCTTTCCGCGTTTTTCAGGAGGGAAAAGGGCAAAAAAGACCGTCATCAAGAGGGGCATAATAATACCTGCACCACTAGCTTGGATGACCCGCCCAATCATTAACATAGAAAAGTTAAATGAGAGGGAACAAACCAGAGAACCAATCGTGAAGAGAAAGATGGCAGCAAGGAAAAGCTTTCTCGTTCCAAACTTTTCAATTAAATAAGCTGTAACCGGAATTAGAATTCCGTTCACAAGCATATAACCAGTTGATAGCCATTGCACTGTACTTGCTGAAACACCTAAATCATTCATAATATGTGGAATAGCAACATTCAGTAAAGTTTGATTTAAAATGGCGACAAATGCACCAAGCATTAAGGCAGTAAGAATTTTTCCGGTTCCTGAAGATTTTTCGGATTCCTTTTCTGCTTGTTTGGATTGTGTTTTCGGCTGAACTTCCGCTTGAACATACTCTAAAGCGGGCTCGGCTATCGCGTTATCTTCAAGCATTTCTTCTACTTGACTTGTTAGATCCAGATCTTGCTGAAGATCCTTTTTATCAAGGATTGGCGATTGAGGAATAGCTTCTACCTCTTGATTTTTAATTTCACTTTGATCCATTTTCGATTTTTTTTGTTTTAACACACCAAAATTGATCAAAAGCAGTACCAAAATACATATTATGGCATAAACCGTGATATATATTGACATTTTATCACCTACTTATGAATTCGCACGGTCACGTTCATACCAGGAACAATTCCTACACCTTTATTATCATCAATGGATACTTTCACAGGAACCACTTGCGTCACTTTCGTGTAGTTAGCTGTGTTATTTGAACTAGGTAACAATGAAAAGGTACCTGCAGTTGCTAAACCAATTTGTTGGATTTTTCCTTTTAAAGTTGAATTAGGGAAAGCATCCACATAAATGTCAACATCCTGGCCAACGGCAATTTCGTCAATCTTTGTTTCATCAATATTAGCTGTTACCCATAAATTGTTTAAATCATAAACTTGTGCAAGCGGAGTTCCTGCTGCTACAAATGAATTTGGGACTGCACTAGTTTGGACAACTGTTCCGTCAGTTGGCAGAGTTACTTTCATTTCAGTTGGCTCGCCATTTGCTCCAGTGGTAAGAATGGTTCCAATTGGATTATTTTTTGAAAAATGATCTCCTACTTTACCGGCCCAATCTGTTAATTTTCCGTTTGCAGGGGCAGCAATTGTTACTTGTTGTCCTGCGACTTGCGCGTTATCTGTTGTTAAATAATTAACGGTTTTATTGTAGTAGGCATATCCTGCAAAACCTCCACCTACCAAGACAATTAAAATAATAATGTTGACCAAAAGTAAACGTTTCGTACTCATTCAATTATTCCTCCTAAATTGTTAGCCTTTTTAAAACGAGTTGGTGAAGTCGCAACAGATGAGAGATTTCCTCCTCTGGTAGTTCAAGGACTTCTTGAACCTTCTTCATTAGCATCGATTCAGAAGAATTAAATTGTGCTAATGTTTTTTTTCCATCGCTTGTTAAATGAATAGAGATGGTCCTTCTATCGCCAGGAGGTACCACTCTTTCGACTAGTCCGTTATGAACAAGGCGATCGATCACGCCACTAACGGTACTGTTCGTTAGTCTTAATTTTTCAGCGAGTTCTCCCAAACTAATATCAGGATTGTTGTTAATCTTAAATAGTGCCTTTAATTGGACAGGGGTAATCCCTAATTTTTCTGCATCAAATTTAACAAGCCTATTGTAGGCTTTATTTATTTCCAAAAAGCTTACTAAAACTTCATTATTTAATATGTCCAGTTTTAATTCCTCCTTTCTTTCTAAAATCTAATATTACCTATAAGAACATTTCGTATGCGAAGTAAATTATAAACAGGGACATGTAGGAATGTCAACAATAAAACGTTGAAGTGTCAGATGACCGAAAGAAATCATACAATTTTCCTAGAGGAAGCATTTTAACAAATTAGGGAGTTGGAGATATGAAGTTTGAAAGGCAAAAAGCCATTATGTTAGCAGAAACGATCCATGAATTTATAAAATATGTCCGAAAAAGCCATGAGAATAAAAATAGCTTTAGATTTAATATTGATAAATTGTATCAAGTCAACCTCCTCGTTGAAGAATATAAGTTTCAGATGATTGCGGACGAATTAATGCGAATCAACCAGTATTCATGGGATGGAAAGTATACTTATTATTTAGTTGATGGCTTTAAAAAGGGAATCGATGTTATCGATGATTACGTAAGAAACAACTACGAAGAGCTATATCTTTTAACCGCTAGACTTTATCCATTAAAGGACCTGCTTCAACTATTTAACAGAATCGAAACGGAAACTTATGCTTAGCATACACAAAAAAAGGCCTGTTTCAATATAGATGGAACAGGTCTTTTTAAGTACAATCTTACTTTAAGGATTAATTTGTTCTTGTAGTTAAATTAATCGAATAAAATAAGATACCTGCCACCATTAATTATTTGTGAAAAAAATTATACCTTACTATACTTTAAGGTATACATGTATTGATTGTTTAATAAAATCTGTTTGGCAGGTAGAACAAGGAACTTTGGGCAGGGGATAAATATGAATGAAAAATTAATAAAAAATGCGGATAAATCCTATCAATTAGCTGAGCACAAGGCTGCTCAGTATTTTCAATCACTTTATCTCCAAGTCATTGAAAGGTCTTATGTCCCTGCTTTAACAAAAGATATAAACGTATGGAAGCAAAACCATATACATCTTCATCCACTATTATCCATTTTTTCGGGAAGAAAGAATAAACCGGAGCTCCAAGGTTATTCCAATTATATCCGTTGGCTTGATTATACAGGAAAACTGGATAACTACCTGGATCGAAGCATTTCCTACCTATTTATGCGCGATCTGGGCAAAGCGTTGGATGCTTCTGATACCAGGATAAAAATTCGCCAGGTTGTTGATCATTTAAAAAATAGCCTGACAAAGGGTAGAGAAGAGGAAAACGAATCGTTTAGTATGGCCGCTTTATTCCGATGGGCTCAGCGTGAAGGAATTGAAACCACGATGATCTGGGTCTTGGACAAATTAAAGACAGTGGCCCAAAATATTCCAGATGGTATGGATGCAGAACATGCCCAGCGAAAACTAATCAAAATTATTGCAGGTGTGATCATGCACGTGGTTGTAGAGATGGAAGAAGGAATTTCGCCTCTTGATCGTAAAAGGAGATTAGAAAAAGCCATGAGGCTTGGTTACTCCTATGGTTTGACCTATCCCTTCATTGATGATCTGCTCGATTCCCATGTTTTATCAGATGTGGAGAAAAACCGTTACACCCAGTTAATTCGGACGACACTTATTACAGGAACTGTCCCCGAGTTGGGGGAGTGGGATGGAAAGAACAGTTCACTCATTCACTATATCCATTCTGAGCTCCGTGAGGCCTATGAATACATTAAAGCTAATCAGCAGGCTGAGACATTAAAGGCCTTTTTTGATCAATCATACGTGTTTTTTAATTCACAGGAAGTAGACCGCAAAAAAGATCTTTCAAATGCCAACTACACGAATGAAGAGATTTATGTACCGGTTATCTTAAAATCCGCCTCGTCCAGATTGATTGTCCGTTCCGTAATCAGTGCTCCTGAAGATGAAGGTTTTGATAACAGGACCTTCTATTATGGCATTTACAATCAGCTGGCGGATGATTTTGCTGATATGTTTGATGATCGGAAGGAGGGGGCTGTTACTCCCTATACGTATTATTTAACCTATCATGATAAGCGGTCCGATCTGATCAATCCCTTTGAATTATACTGGGCGGTTATCTCACATTTAATTCATCAAGTCTATCAATCCGATCTAAAAACCTGTGAGGTTATTCTCGACCGTGCCATCAATGGTCTGAAACGGTTCAAGGAGCGAATGGGAACTCCAAAATACAATGAAGTGATGGAGCTGTTTGCTTCGGGAAATCCACTTTTTAATCGACTGATCCAAAAGATGGTTGATAAAGCAGATGATGTGGATTTCTTTGATAAGCTCCTTCGTGATCATATCATGACGATTTTAAAAACGGAACGACAAGAACAAGATGACTTTTTAAAAGAAATCGACACGGTCCGCAATCAAATTAATAACGGTCTTAAAATCAACTCGGGAGATCATGTTCCTCTGATCGATGACTTAATCACGGACGCTGCCAACTATAGTCTTTTTGGTGATGGAAAAAGATTAAGGCCGATTGTCGCTTGGCAAATAGCCGTAAAGGGATATGGATTAAATCCAACTGCCATCATGCCGCTGTTAAAATCATTGGAATATATGCATACAGCATCCCTCATTTTCGATGATCTTCCGTCACAAGATAATTCCTCCGTCCGCAGGGGCCGTCCGACCCTGCATACAGTCTATAACGCAGCAATTGCAGAATTAGCCGGCTTGTTTTTAACCCAGAAAGCAATTGAGGAACAAGCATCCCTCCATGAATTTGATGCGAAAACAGTCCTGAAAATGATCCAGTACTCAGCCAGGATGACCGAGAATATGTGTATGGGGCAAGCAATGGATTTGGGCTCAAAAGGAAAGCCATTAACATTGGAACAATTAACCATCATGAGTTTTTATAAAACTGGAATTGCTTTTGAAGCGTCCATCCTTATGCCTGCTATCCTTGCTCAAGCGAAGGAGTCTGAAATGGAGGCATTGAAAAAATTTGCCCGGCATGCGGGCATTGCTTTTCAAATCAAGGATGATCTGCTGGATGTGGAAGGGAATCAAAATAAACTCGGTAAACCAGTTGGTATTGATAAGGAGAATAATAACTCCACATTTGTATCCATCCTAGGTCCTGAACAGGCAAGAATAGAGATGTGGGAGCATTACTGTCTAGCCGTGGAGGCACTTCAAGAAGTTCCTCGTAATATCACTTTCTTAAAGCATTTATTAAATTATATGGTAAATCGTGATCATTAAATGGGCCGATCAGAAACTATCATTTTGATAGTTTTTTTTCGTTTTTCAAAAGAAATTTTTAGCAACAAAAGTTATAATAAAACCATGTTTTATGGCGGAGGTTCAAAAAGGAGGTTTGTGGCCTGAAAACTAAAAATCTATCGTTGCAGACAAAAATCTTTGGGCTGGCCCTATTATTGGGATTATTGTTAATCCTGCTGATGACCGCATTTTATAGCTATATGGAAAGTAAGCAAATAGAGGAAAACAAGGGGAAATTGGCCCTCGAAATTTCAAAAACAGTCTCCTTTATGCCAACGATTATTGACGGTTTCGAATCTAGTAATCCATCAAAAATCATTCAGCCCTTAGCAGAAAAAATTCGAAAAGAAACGGGTGCTGAATTTGTGGTAGTAGGAAACCTTGATGGGACAAGGTATTCACACCCTTTAAAATCAATGATCGGAAAAAAAATGAAGGGCGGAGACAATGATAAGGCGATTAAAAAAGGGGAGTATTATGTTTCCAAAGCAAACGGTTCACTAGGTCCTTCGATTAGAGGGAAATCACCGATCCTAAATAAAAGTGGGAAAGTGATAGGGGTCGTATCCGTGGGATTTCTATTAGAAGATGTAAACCAGCAAATCACCAAAAATATCAAAAAAGTACTCTTAGTCTCGATTGTTGCTCTATTCATTTCTTTTTTCGGAAGTATGCTGCTCGGCCGGGATATTCGTAAAGATACACTTGGTCTCGAACCATATGAAATCGCCGCACTCTATAAAGAAAAAAACGCAGTCCTCCACGGTGTAAAAGAAGGTATATTAGCCATTAATAAAGATGGATTTATTACCATGATGAATCAGCCTGCAAAAAAACTATTACATATTAAAGGCTCGGTCCGCCATATAAAAGTCGAGGGTCTCTTTCCTTCAGACTATTTATATCAAGTGTTAAATGCGGGAAACCCGGTCGTTGATAAAGAATTAATTTGGAAAGATAAAACGGTCATCGTTAATTGCACGCCGCTATTTGATGAAAACGGAATCAGCGGGGTGGTGGCTTCTTTTCGTGATAAAACAGAAATTGAGCAAATGGTCAACACGATATCAGAAGTAAAGAGCTATTCGGAGGACCTTCGTGCCCAAACACACGAGTATACGAACAAATTGTATGTGTTATCAGGCTTGCTTCAACTCGGTGAATTTGAACAGGCGATTGCGATGATCCAAGCAGAAACACAAATTTTACAAGTTCAAAATACGATTTTATTTAACCAGATAAAAGATTCTAAAGTCCAAGCAATTTTATTGGGGAAATTAGGAAAAGCTTCAGAAAAAAAGATAAAGTTTGAGATTGTTACTGAAAGTTATTTAGACCATTTGCCAACCCATATGAAGCTATCTAATTTGATTGTGATCTTGGGTAATTTAATTGATAATGCTTTTGAGGCTGTCACTGAGAGTAATCCTCCTATTGTTAAATTTTTTGCCACAGATATTGGCAGTGATATTATTTTTGAAGTTTCAGATAATGGGAAAGGGATTAGTGAAAATGATATTCCCCTTTTATTTGAGCGGGGATTTACTTTGAAAAATGGGGATAGGCCGAGGGGCTTTGGACTATCCAATGCGGAAGAAGCGGTGGTCGATATGAATGGAATGATTGAGGTCCAAACTAACCCGGACAGTGGAACCATCTTTACCGTGTATCTTCCTAAGCAGGATGAGAGGAGCCAAGGACGTGCATAAGATAAAAGCAGCGATAGCAGAAGATGATTTTCGAGTTGCCATGATCCATGAAAAATTTTTAAAAAAGTTTAAGGAAATTGAAGTAGTTGGAAAAGCATTAAACGGGGTAGAGACATTGAAATTGCTGACAGAGGAAGCCATAGATTTATTGCTTCTAGATGTGTATATGCCTGATATGCTTGGAACAGAGCTGCTTCCGATTATAAGAGAACAGTTTCCAAAAGTAAGTATTATTATGATAACCGCCGCAACTGATAAACTTTTTGTTGAAAAAGCATTAAGCTATGGGGTAGAGAATTATCTAATTAAACCAGTGAACAGGGAACGATTTGATGAAGTTATTTTAGAATATGTAAAAAAACACACATTGTTAACATCTGAACAGGAAATAAATCAGCACTATGTTGATCGATTGTTTGGCAGAAAAGAGACCGAAATTGTGGGAAAAGGGAATGGTTTACCTAAAGGGATTGATGAGATTACCCTCAGTAAGGTGGAAAAAGTCCTTCTAAATAAAAACCATGGATTATCCGCTGAAGAAGTGGGGAAAGAAATTGGCGCCTCCCGGATTACTGCACGCCGTTATTTAGAGTATCTTTCCTCGATTAATGAAGCTAAAGCAGAAGTGGTCTATGGAATTGTAGGAAGACCAGAAAGAAAGTATTATCCAAAATAGTGAAGGTGCCAAAGGGCATCTTCTTTTTATGAGTCCAAATGCAGGTGGACCGTGAACAATATGTACAAAATACACCTTAAATTACTTAAAAAACTTAATTTTGTAATCGTTTTCAACCTCTAATAATTAGACTATTATAAATTTACAAACAAAAGGGGTGGGAATATGTTAGCAATTCTGGGTTTTTTAATGATACTTATTTTTATGATTTTGATTATGACCAAACGTCTATCTGCCATGATTGCATTAATGGTGGTGCCTGTTGTCTTTGCCTTAATCGGGGGATTCGGCAAAGAACTGGGACCAATGGCGCTTGAAGGGATTAAAAGTGTCGCACCAACGGGAATTATGATTCTATTTGCAATACTCTTTTTCGGAATTATGATTGATGCTGGAGTCTTTGATCCTATTATTTCAACCATCTTAAAACTGGTAAAAGGGGACCCTGTAAAAATAGCCATCGGAACAGCCGTCCTTGCCTTATTAATCTCTCTCGATGGAGATGGAACTACTACCTATATGATTACCATTTCAGCCATGCTTCCTTTGTATAAACGGATTGGTATGAAACCATTAGTCCTTGCTGGTATTGCTGTCTCTGCTTCTGGTGTAATGAATCTCCTTCCATGGGGAGGGCCTACTGCAAGAGCCATGACCGCCCTTCATCTGGAAATGGGTGATATCTTTACTCCGGTTATTCCGAGTATGGCAGGCGGTGTGTTGTTTGTGTTAATCATGGCGTTTGTTCTGGGAAGAAAAGAACGAAAGCGCATTGGTGTTTTAGAAATCGATTATAGTACTCTTTCTATGATGGCAGCTACAACAGAGGATGCTTACCTTAAACGTCCAAAGTTAATTGTTGTAAACTACCTTCTTACCATCATCCTTTTAGTGGCGCTTATTGAGGAACTATTGCCGAGCACCGTATTATTTATGATTGGATTTGCCATTGCCATTACGATTAACTATCCAAATATTCTTGAACAAAAAGAACGGATTATGCACTATGCTGATAATGCTTTATCAGTTGTTTCAATGGTTTTTGCTGCCGGAATTTTTACAGGTATTCTTGCTGGAACAAAAATGGTGGATGCGATGGCTAATTCGATGATTACGCATATACCAGCAGACTTGGGCTCTCATTTTGCTCTGATTACAGCGATTATCAGTGCACCCTTTACATTCTTTATGTCAAATGATGCATTTTACTACGGGGTGCTCCCACTCCTTGCGAAAGCGGCTCATGGCTATGGCATTGATCCTGCGATGATTGGCCGGGCATCATTATTAGGCTTACCAGTCCATTTATTAAGCCCGTTAGTTCCTTCCACCTACTTACTAGTCGGTATGGTTGGAGAAGATTTTGGAGATCTGCAGCGCTCCTTTTTAAAATGGGCTTGCGGTTCGACTGCAGTAATGATTTTAGTCGCACTGGTACTATCAATAATTCCAATCTAATAATCTAGTTAAAATCCAGAAGCTCCTTGATTGGGGCTTTTGGATTTTGTCTTAAAGAAATAGGAGAGTCATATGGAAGTTTTTTTTCTCATTTTATTAAATGTAGTTTTACCAGTATTTCTTTTAATTGCAGCAGGTGTATTGCTGCATCGGAAGTTTAAGTTTGATATGAGCACACTATCTAAATTAAATACTTATTTTCTAATGCCTGCCGTTGGCTTTGTAAATATTTATCAAAATAATGTAGGCGGAAAAACGCTTGTGCATATAATTGGTTTTTTAGTTATTCAATGTACATGTTTAATGATCATAAGTGCAGTAATATCAAAGGCAGCAAAGTTTGATAACGGACTATCTTCTACCTTTAAAAATAGTATCGTTCTAAATAATTCCGGTAACTTTGGGCTGCCTGTAAGTCAGTTGGTCTTTCAACATAACCCATTAGGGGCGTCCATTCAGATTGTGGTAATGATTTTTCAAAATTTGTTAACCTATACCTATGGGTTGTTTAATTCGGTTTCAGTTGAACAGAGAGGATTTAGTGCATTAAAGGAATTTCTAAAGAATCCTGTCATTTATGCATTTATATTAGGTTTGATTCTACATTCCTGCGATGTTAAAATTCCGAATTTTATTTGGACACCAATAGATAATACGTCCAATGCGTTCTTGGCAGTGGCGTTAGTTACTCTTGGGGCACAAAGTGCTTATATAAAGATACGTCAATTGTCCTTACCGCTATTTTTAAGTCTGTTTGGCCGTTTAATTCTATCGCCCTTAATCGCGATGGCTATTATTACAACATTAAATTTGGAGGGAACCACTGCACAGGCGTTGTTCATTGCAAGCTCATTTCCTACCTCAAGAAACAGCGCTTTATTCGCATTGGAGTATGGAAATCATCCTGAATTTGCAGCTCAAGTCGTTTTGATGTCCACTATACTTAGCATGATTACAGTGACAACTACTGTGTATTTGTCAGGTATTTTATTTTAAAAGTGATGTCTGTGGTAGAACCTTGGGAACAACTCTCGAAAAAGCGGGTTGCCCCAGTATTGAAGTAAATTGAAGACAAAAATAAAAGAAGCTGCCCAAAGTAAGTTGAAAGACAACTTTTTTGAGGCAGCTTTTTTTAAAAGTTTTAGATAAATCAGGAATGACTTGCTATAGAGCTGTATATGCATGGTTAAACCGTCGCCTTTTGCACGGTTCTTGATTCTTTTAAGAAAATAAAGATAAATACCAAAAAGGTAATGAAAGCAACCACTGAATTGTATAAAAATACTTCACGCATCCCAATATATTCACTGGCAATCCCGCCTGCCATGCTTCCTATTATTCTAGCTAAACCTAAACTAATCAATCCATTCATCGTTTGTCCTGAGGCCTTAAGTTCTTTAGGTACCTCCTGATTGATATAGATAGCAAGCGTAACGGATAATACGATAAAAATTAATCCATGCAGCATTTGAATCGGAAGGACGAGATACGGATTATGGACAAAATAACAGAACAGCCACCGCAGACCAGCGAAAAAGGCAGTACTTACTAAGACAACGGGAATACCAAATCGCTCAATGATTTTATGGCCGAATAGTAAAAAAGGCACCTCACTGATGGATGAGAAAAGCATCGACCAGCCAAGCATACTATTATCTGCGCCTAACTGATTAAAGTATATCGGGAAAAATGCATAATAATACCCAAGGGTAATTTGAACGATAAAATTCAATAATATAAACAACATCAGTTTTCGGTTTTTTAATAAAACTAGTAGGGAAACCTTGTTTTTACTAGACTGATGGCCTTTTATTTTGGGCAATTGAGTGCAGATCAAAAGGGTTAGCAGCATAACAAGAGAGTAAACGATAAATATACTATTAATATTCTTTTTCGCCACTATCCCAAAAGCAACCGACATGATTGCAAATCCAATCGTTCCTGCTAGACGAATTGGACCAAAATTCCATTTGGTTCGAGCAAGATGTTCTAAAGTAATTGCATCATTTAAAGGATAAATTGATGTTTGAAAAAAGGTGACAAGACAAATGATTAGCAATAAATAAAGGTACTGATTGGATACCGGCAGTAACAATATGGAAACCGCACTTCCCAAAGCTAATAATTGCAGGACTCGGTTTTTACTTTCTGCTCGATCTCCAATGCTTCCCCACAGTGGCTGTGCCAGAATGGCAACTAATGGGCCGAAGCTTAAAAGTGTAGCAATGGTGGTCTGACTTAAATTAATACTTTTTAAGTAGACAGGCATAAATGTACCGTAGACAGCATTGCCCATATAAGAAATGGCATACAAACTAAGAAATAATAGATAGGTTCGAGCGGATTTATCTCCCAAAAAGTTCACCTCAAAAATTCATTTACTAAATCAGGTCATTAAACAGCAACTAAGTAGCTGAATAGCGTTATCTTAAGATTGTTCGGTATGAATTTTCTCCAGTAATGCTATACATCCTTCGGAAACTAGTTGGTAAGTCTCTTCAAAATCGCCCGTGTAATACGGATCTGGCACATCCTTTTTGTGTTCCGTTAGATCAAGTAAGCGAAGAATTTTGGGATGCTTAGGCTTTCCGGTAATCTCAAAGATATTCTTTACATTACTTTCATCCATTCCAACAATATAATCGAACTTTTCAAAATCCCTTTTGGTTAATTGTCGTCCGACCAGACCATTGGCAGAGATGTTATATTTCTTTAAAATTGCAAGGGTTCCTTTGTGGGGTGCTGATCCAATGTGCCAAGAACTGGTAGCAGCTGAATCGACTTTTATTTGGTCAGCTAAATCTTCTTTTTTTACTAAGTCACGAAATAACGCTTCCGCCATAGGTGAACGGCAAATATTCCCCAAGCAGACAAATAAAACATTAATCATTTCATTAGCTCCTTTTAAATTCTCTCGATGCTCTATAACCTATTATAATAGTAGATAAAATAAAAGGAAAAGAGTTGCTTTTCAGATTAATTATTGTCACTATTTATAATGTAATAAAATTATTATTAAAGGACGTCATGATGGATACAAAACATAGAGAACCATGGATCGTTTTTGAATTTGCTAATCGAGACGGTGAAATTGAACCCCTTATATTTAAAGAGCCAAAAAAAGTAATTTCAGCATTTACTATAGAGGAAGTATTGCCTTGTTTTCAGCTTGTTCAGGAAGAAGTAAATAATGGCTACTACGCCGCAGGATTTTTATCATACGAAAGTGCGGCGGCATTTGATGCTGCCTTTACTACAAATTCAGACAGCAAAATGCCGTTATTATGGTTTGGAATCTTTACGGAACCCGGGGGCGAAATCATTAGCACTCAAGGATCTTATACATTAACAGAGTGGGAGCCATCCGTTAGTTTAGAAGAATATACTCAATCCATTCATGCGATAAAGCATGGGATTGAGAGAGGGGATACCTATCAAACAAACTATACGATCCGGCTGCAGAGTCAATTTCAAGGGGATGATTATGCCTTTTTTGAGAGGTTGAAAAAAGCACAGACTTCGGATTATTGTGCGTATATTAATACGGGGGAGCATAGCATTTTATCGGCATCACCTGAATTGTTTTTTCGTTTGGAGGGTAACCAGATTACTACTCGGCCAATGAAAGGGACCATTAAACGAGGGAGGTCCTTTGAAGAGGACGAGGCGAATGCCCGATGGCTCTACCTTTCCGAAAAAGACCGAGCTGAAAATGTCATGATTGTCGATATGCTGCGGAATGATTTATCTGTTATTGCTGAATTAGGGACCGTTCAAGTATCAAAACTGTATGACATCGAACCCTATCCAACCGTCTATCAGATGACTTCGACTATAACAGCAACCGTATCTGAAAAGACGGAGTTTGTTGATATTTTTAAGGCACTCTTTCCTTGTGCATCGATAACCGGCGCACCTAAGGTTAGCACGATGAAAATAATCGCGGACTTGGAACCGGAGCCGCGTGAGGTGTATTGCGGGGCCATCGGTTATTTGTCTCCAAATAAAGAAGCGGTTTTTAATGTTCCAATTAGAACAGTCTTGATTGATCAGCAATCCGGTCGAGCAACCTATGGGGTAGGAGGAGGAATTACTTGGGATTCTACTTCTGAAGGGGAATATGAAGAAGTTCTTGCAAAAGCGAGTTTACTGGAGGAAGATAGACCCGAGTTTGACCTATTAGAAAGCTTACTTCTGGATAATGGTCAGTATTTCTTATTAAAGGAACATATGGAGCGGTTGAAAAAGTCTGCCAAATACTTTGGGTTTTCTATTCAAATGGGGGAAATCCAAAGGGAATTGGATGTATTCTCCCGCTTAAACTGTAGCGGCAGGTTAAAAGTGCGGCTCTTGGTAAATAAGGAAAGTGAAGTAACACTAGATGGCCAACCGATCTTACCTATGCCAGCCCCAATAAAGGTTATACTTGCCGATAAATCAATTGATATGGATAATCCGTTTTACTACCACAAAACAACCAATCGATCGGTTTATACTAATTTTCAGGTAACGAAGCCTGCGGACGTTTTTGATGTATTACTTTGGAATAAAAATGAGGAGTTAACGGAATTTACGAATGGAAACCTTGTCTTGGAGATAGAGGGGGAATTATGGACACCGCCTGTGAACTGCGGCTTGCTGGCAGGTACCTTTCAAGAGAAATTAATCAAGGATGGAAAGATCCATGAGAAAGTCTTAACCATTTCGGACTTGCGGCAGAGCTCAAAGATTTGGTTTATTAACAGTGTACGGAAATGGCTAGAGGTGGAATTAGTGGACTAGAGTGAACTATAATTTACTTCGGACAGTCCCGCGTGATTAGAGGGTAAAGGTGTCCGAACATGGCAAGACTTCGGACAGCACGGCGTGATTAGTGGCTAGAGGTGTCCGAACATGGCAAGACTTCGGACAGCTCCGGGGGATTAGTGGATAGAGATGTCCGAACATGGCAAGACTTCGGACAGCTCCGGGGGATTAGAGGCTAGAGGTGTCCGAACATGGCAAGACTTCGGACAGCCCCGCGTGATTACTGCCTTGAGCTGTCCAATCTTGGCTTGAAAAAACCAACTGGGTAGTCAATCAAGGAGATAGACGGCTTAAGTATCAGCTTTAAAAGATAAAAAGGCCATGTACTTTGTCTACATGGCCTTTTTATACATCATAAATAGCGCCAGCCACCAGTATATGAAATATCCTCGGCATTTTCGGCAGCGATGGCCTCACATACAAATCCTAATACTTCTGTCCCATCTTCCAGTTCAACCCTTCCAAGTCCAAGAGGGGAAGGGATTAGAGCAGCAAAGGATCCAAGCTCTGACAAAGGCATTTCCCATAACTCTACTTCAATCGAAGCCCCTGCACCATTTGTACGAATTAACCCTGGTTTTGGAGGAAGTGAGGGTAATTTAACCATTTTATATTTAAGAGCGGTTTTAGCTGCTCGAACAAATAACGCCCCATGATCCTTCATTTGTTTTTCAAGCGCAAATCCTCTCATATGAAGGCCGCAAACTGCTACTAGTGTAGTAGTTTTATTTACTGAGGAACCTGCACCATTTAAAAATAAATCCGATAGGCCGGCAATCAAGTGTTCATTCACATGACTAGAAAACATCGTCACTCCAAAAGGAAGATTTTTCGCAGCATCATCACAAGGTACAGCAATCGCACACAGGTCCAATAAATTACAATGATTCGTATAAAGTCCCATTTTACTGTTTGTTTCAATTGAATTTTCCCGTACTTGTTCACGGGTCCAGGTACCACCGGAAGTAGGCATAATCAAAACCGCATTTTTAAGATGTTGATGTGCTTTTTGTTTAAATGCTTGCAGTTTGTGAATGGCTTTAAAAACAGAGGCGGCATCATAATCCGGATTAGCTCCATTACGTAGCACCTTTTCTGTTACTGGAAATACAGCTTCTTCATTCGACTGAATGAATGATCCTAAATCGGACCAGCGCTCCGCCACCCATGGTCCATCATAAAGGATCGAAGCCGCCTCTGAAAAATAACTTCCATCGATGAATTCAATTGGAATAGAAAGACTCTTAATCCGGTCAACAGTCTGCTCCCAAGCTTGTCGATACTCGTCTGCAAACGGGCCAAAGAATTCAGGTTCTTCTTTTAAAAGCACAACTTTTTCCGGCAAAGCATTTGTGCTGCGTTTTAGCTCACGAGACCAAGGGTCAGTTTCCTCGAACCCGCGGACTATTTCATCAACAAGTAATGCATCCGCAAGGCTATTAGCAAAGACGGTTACGCAATCTAGACTTGCGCAAGCAGGAACCACTCCCTTCACCGGCCAAGCTCCAAGACTTGGTTTAAAGCCTACAAGCCTATTTAATGCTGCTGGTATACGGCCCGAACCTGCTGTATCTGTACCCAGTGAAAAAGCCGCAAGTCCCCGAGCAACGGAAACCGAAGAACCAGAGCTTGAGCCGCCGCTGATTAGGTCGGGGGAGAGGGCGTTTTTCGTTTCTCCAAAAGGGCTGCGAGTACCTACAAGTCCTGTTGCAAATTGGTCGAGATTTGTTTTGCCGATAGGAATCGCTCCCGCTTCTATTAAGCGTTTCACTGCTGTCGCATGCTCAGTAGGGGTGTAAGAATAGTCAGGGCAGCCAGCAGTGGTAGGAACATCTGCCAAATCAATATTATCTTTAATCGCAAAAGGGATTCCCCAGAGTGGTGTTTGCTCTGGGTCCATCTTTTTTAAACCATTAAGATAGGGCTGGATCATCTCCATCGAAGGAGGGATAATCCAAATATTAAACGCTTTGTCTGCCTCAGCACGTTTAACAATTTCCTTGCAAACAGCCTCAGGGGTAAGTTTTTTAGAATGATAGTTTTTCTTCAAATCATGAATGAACAGTGTTTGTAACATGTTGATGGTTTGCATCGTGCGCACCTCGCGTTTCTTTAGTAATAGAGACAATTAACTGACCTGCATGAACTTCATCTCCAGGTGAAACATGGACAGAATGAACATATCCATCACATGGGGCCAGCTGTGGAAACTCCATTTTCATACTTTCTTCTATTATTAATGTGTCACCTTTTTTTACTTCATCACCAGGAGCTATAAGCACTTTCCAAATGCTTCCTGGAAGGGAGGTGCGAACCCCTTCAGCACCTTCAGGCAGAACTTCTTCAACCGTCTCTACCACTTCATGCTCGGAAACAAATTCAGCCAGACCATTTTTTCTCCAGTTTTCACGCTCCGCACGGAAGGCAGCTTGCTGGGTTTCACGGAAATCGTCAGTACTTTCTTTAATAGAATCGAGGAAGGTTAAATAGTCACCTAGTTTAAAAGATGTTTCCGTAATATCCACTTCGAAACGGCCGCGTAAAAAGTCCTCACGCATTTCAAGCAATTCCTCGGCACTGACTGGATAGAATTGAATTTGGTCAAAGAAGCGAAGCAGCCATGGTTTGTCAGCTTGAAAGCTCTTTGTTTCACGAAGTCGATTCCATACTTGGACCGTACGGCCAACAAATTGATAACCTCCTGGCCCTTCCATTCCGTATACGCACATATAGGCGCCGCCAATTCCTACGGCATTTTCCGGCGTCCATGTCCGCGCCGGATTGTACTTCGTTGTCACTAAACGGTGCCGGGGGTCAACTGGTGTAGCAACAGGAGCCCCTAAATAAACGTCACCAAGACCAAGCACAAGGTAGTTGGCATCAAAAACTATTCTTTTCACATCTTCAATATCATCGAGACCATTTACTCGACGAATAAATTCTAGATTGCTAGGGCACCATGGAGCATCTGGGCGAACATTTTGTTGATAGCGATCAATT
Source organism: Neobacillus drentensis (assembly GCF_021560175.1). GTDB lineage: Bacteria > Bacillota > Bacilli > Bacillales > Cytobacillaceae > Neobacillus > Neobacillus drentensis_A. The sequence continues at coordinate 2,417,962 of NZ_CP091110.1, forward strand.
GCCAGTCTTGTAGCCGGATCATCCCATGATAGCGGCAGACGAACAATCCGCGAAGGAACTTCCATTTCCTCAAGGCGAGGCAGTTTTTCATTAATAGATTCGATCATTTTACAGACTAATAGGGTTGACATTTTGTTTGAATCAAAATGAACCTGCAATGAACGAATGCCTGGTGTCAAATCAAGAACTGGAATTTCAGTTTGCACTTTGATGGCTTCCATTAAAGCGTGAACCTGAAATCGAAGGAGAAGATCAAGCTCTAAATCTCCGTATTCAATCAGAATGTTCGCATCACCAGCTGCACGAATGATCATTGGGAAATTCCCATCTGTATTTCTTTTAAGAATGGGGTAGTCTGTTGAAAACTGCTTTACCTCACCAGGCAAGGAAGGAACTGCAGAAACGCTTGGATCATTTGTACCAAGTCCTTCCAAGAATTGCTCCTGCTGTTTGCGTAGTTCATCTGCTTCTTCAAGAGTTAGTAACCGGAACTGGATACGGTCGCCCGCATGAAGCTGGCCAATCTTCCAGAATTCAGCTGATGCGGTAGTGACAGGACATACAAATCCACCCAAACTAGGGCCATCGGGTCCAAGTAAAATCGGCATATCTCCAGTTAAATCCAGTGTTCCAATTGCATAGGCATTATCGTGTATATTCGATGGATGGAGACCTGCTTCGCCGCCATCTTCTCGTGCCCAAAGCGGAGCCGGACCAATTAAGCGGACACCAGTCCGTGAACTGTTAAAATGAACTTCCCAGCTAGTACTTGTTAATTGATCTAAATAGTCTGGTAATAAAAATTCCTCGGTACAATGCGGGCCAGGGATTACACCAATGGTCCAGTTTCGTTCAATAGAAGGTTGGTTTATGGCAGGAAGCACACTTACTGCCATAGTCTTACTATTATTTACACGTAATACATCACCGGTGCGAAGTGCACGGCCGCCATGACCGCCAAATCCACCGAGTGTGAATGTTGATGCACTGCCGAGATGAAGCGGCATATCCAATCCGCCTGCTACTAATAAATAGGTTCGCATGCCGGATACCGTTTCACCAAAGGACAACACTTGGCCGCGTTTAACCGTTAGAACCTGATACATTGGAACATCCTTTTCATCGAGCTTTGCACTCATATCAGCACCTGTAAGAGCAATCCTCATATCACTGCGGAAGCGATAGGAGCCGCCGCGAAGTGTTAATTCAAGGCCAGCTGCATGATCTTCATTCCCAATTAATTTATTTCCTATCCTAAAAGAAAAGGGATCCATAGGTCCGCAAGGCGGTACACCTACATCCCAGTGACCGATGCGGCCAGGCCAATCCTGGACAGTTGATTGGATGCCGCCATCAAGGACCTCAATCGCAGATTCATCCGGGAAAAATTCCTTTAACATTTGCGTATGGACATTACCTGTACGGCAATCTTCTTCTTCTAAAAGCGCCTGTATATATTGAAGATTTGTAGTCACACCATAAAGGCGGGTTTGCCCGAGAGCTACACTTAATTGATTAAGCGCTTCTTCACGGGTCTCTGCATGGACAATGATTTTCGCAAGCATTGGATCATATAGAGGAGTCACAACTAAACCATCTCGAACCCATGTTTCAATACGGGCAGCATCTGAAAATTGAACCTTATCAAGCTGACCGCCGCTTGGCCGGAAATCATTTAAGCAATCTTCAGCATAAATGCGAGCTTGGATACTGTGTCCTTTTGGTGATGAATACAGTGAATCTAAAGAACGTAATTCACCGGCCGCTTCACGAACCATCCATTCAACTAAATCAATCTTCAATACTTCTTCCGTCACACCGTGCTCCACTTGAAGACGTGTATTCACTTCGAGAAAGTAGAAGCGCTTTTCATCTGGATCATATAAAAATTCGACTGTTCCCGCACTTCGGTAGCCAACTTCCTGGGCTAATCGTTTCGCACAAGCCAGCATATCATCTCTTACGGAAGCAGGGAGGCACGGGGCAGGACTTTCTTCAACGACTTTTTGATTGCGGCGTTGAATCGAACAATCACGTTCACCGAGAGCAGCCACTTCACCAAACTCGTTTCCAAAAATTTGAACTTCAACATGACGGGCCTTTTGGATGTATTTTTCTAAAAATACTCCACCATTATTAAAGTTGGCCTCTGCCAGCCTCGAGACGGATTCGAACGCATCGCGAAGGGACTGTTGTTCTAGACAAACACGCATTCCAATCCCGCCGCCGCCCGCAGTGCTTTTTAACATCACCGGATATCCAATCCGCTCTGCCTCTACTAAGGCAGTGCTTAACTCAGTAATAAGTGATGTTCCAGGAAGGAGAGGAACATTAGCCTTTACAGCAATTTCACGTGCGGAATGCTTTAAACCAAACACTTCCATCTGTTCTGGAGTAGGCCCAATAAAGGTAATCCCTTTTTCACGACAAGCACGGGCAAAATCAGCATTTTCGCTTAAAAAACCATATCCGGGATGAATGGCATCTACATTATTTTCTAAAGCAGTCTTTAAGATTAGTTCCATATTTAAATAACTTTCTTTAGCAGCCCCATCTCCGATTAAAATGGCGTGATCGGCGAGGTCGACATGTAGAGAGTCTTGATCTGCTTTTGTATAGACTGCGACAGACTGGATGCCCATCATTCTTAGTGTTCTTTCAATTCGAACGGCGATTGCACCGCGGTTAGCTATTAATACATTTTTAAACATGGATGAGCACTCCTTTTGTTGTGGTTATTTATCCCAAAGCAAAACTTGAATAGGTGTAGGGTTATAGGCGTTACAAGGATTATTAAGCTGCGGGCAGTTACTGATTAAGACGAGCGTTCTGCTAATGGCCTGCAGTTCAACATATTTGCCTGGTGCTGAGACACCATCTTCAAATGTCAATCCTCCTTCTGGTGTAACAGGCACGTTCATAAAGAAATTAACATTTGGAGCCAAATCGCGTTTTGAAAACCGGCTGTCATGCTTAGCTAACTGGAGCATGAAGGTATCGCGGCAATTGTCCATTGGCAGGGTTTCATGCGAATACCTAACGGTGTTACTTTGCGCTGAACAGGCACCCCCAAGTGTATCGTGACGGCCGCATGTATCTGCGACAATTTTGACTAGCTCTTTACCGGATTCGGAGACAAGCACGGATCCTGTTGATAAATAAACGTTACCTTGCCTTTGAATGGTATTGACGGCACTATAATGATCAGAAGGTTCATCAGCGTCATAAAAAAGTGTATCTGCCGCTTGATTTCCTTCTAGGTCGACGATTCGAAGAACCTGACCCGGCTCAAGGGTGTAGATCCATCCTTCCCCAGCAGGGATGGTTTTGTGAAAAAATACATTTTCATTTTTTTTGTCACTAACTGCATGATTTAAAACGGCCATTATTGAATTCCTCCTTTGGAAAGTGAAAGGTATTCCCATGTATTTTCAAATGCACGCTGGTTTTCTGGACGATGGTTGAAACAACTATCATTCTCTTGAATGGGTTCAGCTTCGGTAATTATGACTTGAACAGGTACGGATGGGTAAGTGGACGCTGGGTTTAGCGGGTTCGGTGTATTGGATAAAACTAAAATAACGTCCATCTCTATTCTCAACGTGATGGTGTCACCTTTTTTGCTGTGATCTGAAACATAATGCAGATTTCCATCATTGTCACAATAAACTTTAGAAAATAAATTAACGACTGGCATAAGATCTCGAGGCGTTAAACCATTGCGGAATAGCTCCACTGCAAAGTTTTCTTCACCGCTTCTGTAATAATCATTCCGTTCGTTTTGATAAGTTGTTATTCCATATTTTTGATTGGTAAGTACCCGTGAAGTGTAGCCAGAAAGGGGATCATGCCAGCCGAGTGAATCTTCAATGATGCTCGCAAGGACCCTGCCGTTGTCGCTCATGAGGACATTTCCATTGGTTAAATGGGCAGTGTGCTGGGCTTTCAGGGTATCCGGCATATTGTAACGTTCGGACAGATCATTTGCGTTATATAGCAGCAGGGAAACATTCGCACCCTCCTCGAGAGCAGTAAAGGTGATTTGTTTTCCACGTCTGATCAGAGTTGACCATTTTCCGCCAGCTGGAATCATTTTTGAAATTTTAGATGGTGATAGAGACTTCATGTCATTTTTCCTCCTATTCAGTAATAAAAAAAGGATAAAAACCATGGGGAGATGAATCTCCCAGGCTTTTATCCTTCCGTGTATACAGCATAACTGTACGCTCTCTCTCGGACCAGTCTTTAAAGTTTACTTTAAACGGAACCCTAGACAGCTGTTTGTTTCCAACTTTTTGCGGAAACCATTATTTAAGATGAATTTAGTATATCGTTAGGCTGTGAGCTTCAACAACATTCATGTTATATTTTCTAACACGTTTTTTATTAGTCAGCTATTTGTTTCACCTTTGAAATGGAGTATTTTCTCTCCTTAGCCACTTCCCATTTTGATTTAACAATTAGGTAAACAAACCCAACAGCTACCCAAATCAATCCAATCATAAGGGTGGTTTTATCAAGCAAAGTAAGCAGCCAACCGATAAAACCAGCACCAATGAGAGGGAAGACTAAGTACAAAAATGTTTCTTTTGGTGCTCTTCTTTTCTGCTTGATATAGTAATGAAAGATGACTGAGTGATTAACGAAGGTAAACGCAGTTAGTGCTCCAAAACTTACAAATAACACGGCTGAATCAAGATTAATGAACACAGCTGAAAGAGAAATGACCGAAACAAACAATATGTTGGAAACCGGTGTTTTATATTTTGGATGAATCGTCGTAAATAATTTTTTTGGTAAAATCGATTCACGGCCTAGAGCAAAAAGGAAGCGGCTGACACTTGTTACGGAAGAGACACCCTGTGTAAAAGTCGCTACGATTAGTACCATGATAAAGAGCGAGCTTAACAAGTTGCCTCCAACGAGCTGAACAAGGCTGTATGCGGCATTATCCGGATTGGTAAACGTGAAATGTGGAAAGGCAATTTGTGATAAATAAGATATGGCAAGATACATAATGACGGCAATGACGACAATCAGGTAAATCGCTTTCGGTATCGTTTTCTTTGCATTAATTGTCTCTTCTGCCATGGTTGTCACAGCGTCAAAGCCGAGGAAACAAAAACAGATGAGCGCAGCGCCCGATAGAACTCCGCCAATAGAAATATGATCGTTAAAAAATGGGGCCAAAGAGAGGATCGAGTTAGAACCAGTCTGGACAGTTAGAATATCCTTCGCTACTAAAATACAAAATAGAATGATAAAGGCAATTTGGAAAAGGACCGACAAGCCGCTAACACGTACAGCTGATTTAATCCCGACAATGTTAACAATGGCTAGGACAACGTTCATCACGATAATCCATACAAAAACAGGAATAGAAGGGAATTCCGTATTCATAAAAATCCCGAAAGTCAGAATCGCAATAATTGGTGAGAAAATATAATCTAGTAAAAGGGCCCATCCAACCAAATATCCAGCAATGGGGTGGACTGCTTTTTTCGTATAGATATATGCAGAACCAGCAATGGGATAGGCCCTGACCATTTGACTATAGCTATAGGCAGTAAAGAAAATCGCAATAAATGCTGTTACATAGGCAGCAGCGAGCATTCCTCCGGCAGCCTCAAAGGCTACTCCATAGACAGTGAAGTAGATCATTGGTGTCATCCAGGCCAGCCCCATAAAAACAACTTGGTGCAGTGTCAGTGATTTTGCAAGTGTTGGTTTTCCATTCATTTTCATCCATCCTTTTCCGTTGTGGTTGGAAAAGAAAAAGCCCGGGAGAATTTTATAAATAAAATTCTCCCGGGCTTTTATCCCTCCGTGTATACAGTGAACTGTACGCTCCCTCTCGGACCAGTCCTTAAAGGAGTCTTTCAAGACCTCTTTAAACGGAACCCTAGAGAGCAATTTTTGTTCCTCTTTTAAAAGTCGAGAAACCTTTATTTGGTTGATAAGTTGAAGTATATAGGAGAAAAATAAGGATTTCATTGAATGTGTTAGGTTTCCTTACACAAAAAGTAAAAAAATTTGGGGGTGATAAGATATTCCTACCGATCTCGAAATGGAGAGTCATAAATAGGTTTTTAAAAAAGTACAAGGGATGAGCTAAAAAAGCCCATCCCTTGTATCATTATTTTTATTTATTCCCGCCTGCGTTTACTGGCAATGAATAATCTGGGATTGCATCATAAACTGCCGGATCTACGTTCTCAATTGAACCATCTGCTAAACTATTAAGAACAGCCATAACCGGTACTTTTGCTGTTTCCTTTAACATCCCATTTTGCTTTTGACCCAATGTTTGGGTTTGTCCCTTTATTTCAATCAACATGGTGGCAGTTCCATTTAATTGAATGGCGCCTAATCCTGATCCTGGATAGTTAACCTGAGGATATTTTTGAATCGCCCCGTAAGAGGAATTTCCCCGCTGTAAGGATTCATAGGCAACTGCATTTACCTTTTTGCTAAATGTTTCTACATCTTTATCCACTTTATACGTCCTTCCACTGAAAGGATCTACGTATGGTTTAGTTGTAAATAGAGCTAAAAGCTGAATAGAGACGGAACGATTGTCTTCTTCTGATAATTGGTTAAAACCGCGGTGGTGAAGGTCAATCGCCACATCCGGATTAAATTGTTTTACTAATGATGTTAAGGCACGTGTTTCAGGCGAAAAGACAAATGATGCTTGTGAACCATTGTTCGTGCTAGTGCTATTTAGGAGATTGGCAACTTTTTGTGGATCCTTTTTAATTTCGTTGTTTATATTAAAGTCGTAATTTGGATTGAAATCACGATTTAGGTCAAAACCAGGGATTCCGTATACGACTTTTCCCTCATTATTTTGCGCCCGTTCACTGCCTTCAGCATTGTAATACCAAGGAGCGGTAGTGCCGGCTGGCAGTCCTAATTCTTCTGGATTCCAAGTTTGGTGCGAGTATCGAACAGGGAATGGCTTGCCTTCGTATTGATTTGCTGTACCGTCCGGATTGACTCGAGGGACGAACCAAACATTTACCTTGTCCAATATATTAGCAGCCTCTTTGCCTCCAGCTGATAGTTTTTGGATTAACTCGACAGCAGCTTCAGTACCAAGCGGTTCGTTGCCATGAATTTGCGTATACACTAGTACACGTTTTTTGTTCGGATTGTTATCGCCTAGTTTCGCAACATAAAGGGGATAGCCATCATTGGATGAGCCAAATTGTTCCAACTTCATTTTTCCATTAGAGGCTTGTTCCAATTGTTTCAATTTTGCTTCTAATTGTTCATTCGACATAAAACTTTCAAAGGAAAGATTCTGTTGGTCCTGTACCCATGGTCCATTTGGCGTTGTGGTTGGCTCTGCAAAAACTGCCGTGGTGCCGCATCCAAGTGTAGCAGCTAGAATGCCGGTTGATAGTATGTATCCGAATACTTTTTTCTTTTTCATCACTTATTCCCTCCAAGTGTTATTTAATCAAAGAAATACTAACATACTTCGTTTATCTAATAAACTATCAATTAAAAAAATTTTGAAAATTGGTAATATACTACTAATGTTAAGTAAAATAATTGATTTAACTAGAACCAAATAACTAGATGAAAAACATGTAGAATTTTCAAATAAATTGGTGATGAAAAGAAGGTTAGATTCATTGGAGATGCGGGAAGAACATAAATATGAATAATTGTTATATCAAACCATTGGATTAATTAAATAAATGTTGAACTATGATCTGAAGGGGGAGTTTCAGTTGAAAATTAATAAACCTGAATGGCTTTCACTTAGTAAGGATATAAAGGTGAAACTTATCCGCTTAGCAATCTTAGAAAATACATCTAAATATCTCTTAAAACAGGGACGATAGAATATAGCAAGTTTGACAAAAAGTAAACAATAAAAAGAGGACCCCTAGAGACAAAACTAGTGGTCCTCTTTTTGGTTTCATGAAGTTTATGAACAAAATGGTGATTAAGTTTTTAATGTGACTTAAATATACAATATTTAAAACATTCGTAAATTTTGTAAAATTAAGAAAACGTTTACAAGGGGGAATGTGAAATGTTTTCTTTTAAAAAAATCTCAACAGTGATGTGTGCAGGTGCTTTGGCATTAAGTTTGGGGGCTTGCAGCAGTAGTAAGGAAACAGCAGGGACGAATCCAGGTAAAAAAGAGGAAAGTACTGGCTATCCTACAAAAGCTATTACCGTAGTGGCTCCATCTGGCGCAGGGGGAGGATGGGATTTAACGGCCCGTTCATTTACAAAGGTTTTAGGTGAGACAAAACTAGTCAACCAGCCAATGACAGTGGAGAATAAGCCGGGCGGCGGAGGCGCAGTCTTTATGGCCGAATATGCAACCGCACAAGCTGAAAATAATGACATGCTGTTTGTGAATTCACCGCCCATTATTATCAACAATCTGAAAAAGGAAGGGAACAGTCCATATGGTTACAAAAATACAACTCCACTCGCACAGCTAACCAAAGATTATGGGGCAATCGTGGTTAAAAAGGATTCCAAATTTAAGGATTTAAAATCAGTGTTAGAAGAAGTAAAGAAAAATCCAACAAAATTAACATTTGCTGGCGGTTCCGCTCCAGGTTCGATGGACCATTTAATTTCTATCCTTCCTGCTTATAAATTTGGAGTAGATCCAACCAAAATAAAGTATGTCTCTTACGATGGCGGCGGGGAAGCGATTACGGCATTGCTTGGTGGTAATGCCGACGTTATTGGTACCGATGCGTCGAGTGTAAAGGAGTTTTTAAAAGCAGGAAAAGTAAGGGTTTTGGCCATTACTGCTTCAGAACGATTAGCTGGCGATTATAAGGATGTTCCAACGGCAAAAGAACAAGGAATTGATGCCGAGTTTACCATTTGGCGCGGGATATTTGGTCCAGAAAAAATGTCTAAGGAAGCTTTCGGGTATTGGGAAAAAACCATTGATAAATTAGTTCAATCCCCTGAATGGAAAAAAGAAGTTGAGACACAAGGCTGGGAATTAGAATACAAAAACGGCGCTGACTTCAAAAAATTCTTAGGAGAACAAGATCAGCAGATCCAACAATTATTAACTGCCTTGGGGATGCAGAAGTAAGCAGAAAGGGGAGGAGGTAAATCTCCTCCTTATTTTTATAGGGGGTGACTCATGTGGAGATGAAATTTGATCGTTTTGCATCTATCTTATTTTTAACTGTCGGTGTTCTGTTTATAATTGGGAGCAAACATATTTCGAGCTCTTCCTATGGAAGTGTCGTCGGCCCTGATATTTTTCCATTTGTCCTTGGAATTATTCTTGTTTTACTTAGTATCCGATTATTTTATGAAACATTCATTAACAAGTATGGCCATAGCAAGAATGAGGAATTGCAGTACAAGCCTTTTATCATTATTATTCTTGCTACGTTGGTTTATATCTTAACCCTGGAATCGGTCGGGTATGTCATTACCACCTTTCTCTTTTTAGTGGTTTGTTTCCAAACCATGGAGAGAAGAAAACTAATTTCTTCTATTATAATTGCGGCAGCTTTCTCAGGGATCGTCTATTTCTTATTTGTAGATGTTTTAAAGGGAACACTTCCAGGCTGGCCAATTTGGTTTTAGATAAGAATTGAATCACTAGAAGGGGTGCAAAGATGAGTACACTCGATTATTTATTGCAAGGATTTGGAACAGCACTTGTTTGGTATAATATCCTATTTGCTTTTGTTGGTGTGTTAATTGGTACCGCCGTTGGGGTGCTCCCAGGAATTGGACCGATGAGCGGGGTCGCGTTACTTATTCCCGTCACAGCCTCCATTACAGGTGGTCTTCCGCCAGAACAGGCAGCTACCAGTGCAATTATTCTATTAGCAGGCGTCTATTATGGGGCGATGTATGGCGGTTCTACCACCTCTATTCTCTTAAATACCCCTGGTGAGTCTTCCTCTGTTGTTACTACACTCGATGGGTATCAAATGGCTAAGAAAGGGAGAGCAGGAAGTGCACTATCGATTGCGGCTATCGGCTCGTTTGTGGCAGGGATTGTTACATTAGTTGCTTTGATTGCGTTGGCAAAACCATTATCCGCAGTGGCCCTCAAGTTCGGTCCTGCCGAATATTTTTCATTAATGCTCTTGGGCCTTGGCGCAGTAAGCGGTCTTGCTGGAAAATCAGTTACCAAGGCATTAATCATGACAGTTTGCGGTTTATTGCTTGGGACAATCGGAATTGATACAGTTTCTGGAATTGCCCGTTTTACATTCGACATTCCCTGGCTCTTTCAAGGGATTGAATTCCTGACAATTGCCGTAGGATTGTTTGCGCTTGGCGAGGTATTTAAGACCATTTTAGAAAAAGAAGACGAAGATGGTGAGATTGCTAGAATTACTAATTTACTTCCGTCAAAGGAAGAATTTAAGGAGTCAGCAGGTCCGATTGCCCGCGGTTCCCTCTTAGGTTTCTTTGTTGGTATCTTACCAGGCGCCGGTGCAACACTTGCCTCGTTTTTCTCTTATTTACTAGAGAAAAGAATTTCTAAAAACCCTTCCAAATTTGGTACGGGTGCGATTGCCGGGGTAGCTGCACCGGAATCAGCCAATAACGCAGCCTCTGGCGGTGCGATGATTCCGTTACTAACTCTTGGGATTCCTGGTTCCGGTACAACGGCCATTTTAATGGGTGCATTAATGATGTATAATGTTCAGCCGGGTCCGTTATTATTTGAAGACCATCCACAGGTGGCTTGGGGATTAATTGCCAGTATGTTTATTGGAAATATCATGCTGCTCATCCTCAATTTGCCGCTTGTGAAAGTATTTGCGAAAATCATTGAGACACCTAAGAAATATTTAATTCCAATGATTATCGCAGTGTCTATTTTTGGTGTGTATGCGGTTCAAGTTTCAACTAATGATCTGTTGCTTTTACTCGGATGCGGGGTTTTTGGATATTTCCTCAGTAAACATGATTACCCAATCGCACCGCTTGTTCTTGGTCTCGTCTTAGGACCAATGGTTGAGAATAATTTACGGAGAGCCTTAACGATCTCAAACGGGGATTATGGTGTCTTCTTTACTCGTCCGATTTCGCTTGTCTTTCTACTAATTACTGCTCTTTGGTTAGTGATTCCGTTTATGATGAAGCGTAAAGGAAAGGAAGTCATTATAAATGTGGAAGGGTAAATTTTTTAAATAGTTTAAAAACTCCTTTTAATAAGGAGTTTTTTTTATATAATGGAGATAGAGGTGTATGCATGCGTTTACATACGAAATTAATGCTCGGAATATCTATATTAATTATTATCATGGGGACAATTATCGAATTTTCCTTTAAAAATATTATGGAGACCAATCTTAAACATGAGATTGGCACGAAGGCCTTATCAGTCGCGCAAACCATCGCAAATATGCCGGATATCCAGACTGCATTTCGAGCAAATGATCCATCAGCATTAATCCAGCCGATCGCTGAGAAAATTCGAAAACAGGTTGGAGCCGAGTTTATTGTGGTTGGGAACCGGAACGAAATCCGGTATTCCCACCCCAATCCGAACAGAATCGGCCAAAAAATGGTTGGCGGTGATAATGGTCGTGTTTTTATTGGGAAATCTGTCATCTCAGAATCGACCGGAACCCTTGGTCCTTCACTTAGAGGCAAAGCGCCTATTATTAGTGAAGGAATGGTAATTGGGGTGGTTTCAGTCGGTTACCTTCAGACAGAAATTCAAAAAGAGGTAGCAAAAATACAGCGAAAAATCTTTGTTACCACCTTAATTATTTTAATTGGGAGTCTGATTGCTGCCATACTAATCTCGTTAAATATCAAAAGGGCGATATTTGGGTTAGAACCGAGAGAGATTGCCTGGATGTATCAAGAAAAGCATGCCATCCTCGAGTCTATTCATGAGGGAATCATTGCCATCGATACGGTTGGGCGAATTACGGTGGTAAATGAAACGGCCCATTCCATTTTAGGTGTTCCGAATGAAGTCCTTTTACGTGGCAAACGAATTGAAACAATCCTTGAAAATACCCAACTGTATGAGGTGGTTCAATCTGGACAGGCAGAATATGACCAAGAAATTCTCATTAACGGTGATGTATATTTCGCCAACCGCATTCCGATTTTTGATAAAAAACGAGAGGTAATCGGTGCGGTTGCAAGCTTCCGGAATAAGACAGAGCTGGCCAATTTATTAAAGGAACTATCTCATATTAAAGCATATGCAGAGGGATTACGGGCCCAAACGCATGAATACTCAAACAGGTTATACACATTGCTTGGCCTCATTCAGCTTGGCTCTTATAAAGAAGCAATTGACTTTATCTCAAAGGAAGTAGATGTAGCGCAAGGTTTTATCCAATTTTTAATGAAAGAGATACCTGATCCGATTATTGCGGGATTTATTTTAGGTAAGGTTAGTCTCGCCAGCGAATTGAAAATTGGCCTTTCCATTGATCGCGGCAGCAGTTTTAAAGATGTACCTGTTGAAATTAGTCGAGATAGGTTAGTAACGGTTATCGGAAATTTAATCAACAATGCTTTTGAGGCAGTTAGAGAAAGCCAAAACAATCAAAAAAGAGTCACACTTTTTTTAACGGATCTTGGCAAGGAATTAATTATTGAAGTAGAAGATAATGGAGTTGGCATAGACCCTAAAGTTCAGGATTACATCTTTAAACCTGGTTTTTCTACCAAAAAGACAAACAGTAATTCCGGTATCGGTCTCAGCTTGGCACAAACGGCCATTGATGACTTAGGCGGGTATCTGACTTTTTCATCTACTAAAGGGGAAGGGACCATTTTCACGGCAGCCATACCAAAGTGCAGGGGGATGTTAAATGAAGGGGAACAAAGATATCGAAGTGTTAATAGTTGAAGATGACTTGAGAATTGCAGAAATCCAGAAACGATTTCTTGAGCTGATAGATGGCTTTCAACCCGTTGGAATTGCCGTGAGCTATGTAGAGGCCAAAACGCTAATAGAAGTAATGCAGCCTGATTTGATTCTCCTTGATGTGTACTTTCCTGATATGAACGGATTAGATTTATTAAAAGAAACAAAGCTCCAAACGAAACAAATGGATGTCATCATGATTACAGCGGCCAAAGAGATTGATAAGGTCCAAGCGGCCATTCGGTTAGGTGTGTTTGATTACATTATTAAACCGGTTATTTTTGAACGATTTAAACAGTCCTTACAAAGATATCAGGAATATCATGCCAAATTCTTAAAACTAACCAAGGAGAATTCCTATATCTCGCAGCAGGAGGTGGACAAACTGTTTTGGAAAGAGAACGATAACACGACATATGAAAGGGCTTACCTTCCTAAGGGGATTGATCCTCTTACACTTGAAAAAGTCATTGAAGTCCTTGGAAAAGTAACCACCGGACTTACAGCAGAAACCGTTGCGAAAGAGGTAGGCGTTAGTCGAACCACCGCAAGAAGGTATCTCGAACATTTAGTATCAATTGAAAAAATTGAAGCTGATTTGTCCTATGGAACAGTTGGCAGACCCGAACGGGTTTATTTACTACAATAAAACGCAGGAGTTTTTGGTGAAATTTAATAGGTAAAACGTTCATTCCGACACTGGGATGGACTTTTTATTTTACCTATACTTCCAACCAGTAGGAATAAATCTACAAATAGTTTGAAAAGTTAAAGTTAATTAAAAATAATGATTACCTATCTCTTAATATTTTGTTAATATATTATTATTATTTATTATGGGCGATTCATAACTTCTAATGATGTAAGCACAAAAGTAGATGAAGAGAGGACCAATCCAGTATGAGCAAGGATAAAATTTATATCATGATCTTATTTTTAGTATCACTGTTAGGCTCATTACTCCCAAAGAGTCACTTCTTCGGTGAAACGTTTTTTTTCAAAGCACTACTCATCTACTGGATCTTTACGGTCCTTTCTTTCCATTTACGAACGATTAGTAAAAAAGGGAATGTTACGGTTGATTATGGGCTCAATTATAGTCTATCGTTTATTTTAATATTTGGTCCAGCAGGTTTATTAGTATATGAATCCCTTTTTCGGATTACAGCCTATTTTTATAAAAAAGTAACAAAAACGGATGACCCTGAAGAGTTTCTCCACATCTTTTATAACATCGGTTCTTTTGTCCTGCAAAATACGATCACCTTTTTTCTATACCAAATTCTAAACCAATCCTTTTCTGCTGTCCCATTTGGATTTTGGATTTTAATGTTTATCCTAGTCATTGTAAATGCTATTTTATCTGATACTTTTTTAGTTATTATTTTTTATCTGATGAAAGAAATCAGCACAAAAAAAGAACTGATTAGCTTTGTAAAAAGTAGAAGTATTCTTGATCTCCTTCGTATTTCTTTTATAAATGGGATGTTATTTCTATTGATTAAAGAGGGGTTATGGGAAATGGTCCTTGGTTTATTTATCATCAATTATTTAGTAGGTCATTCGTTTATTTCAAAGGCACAATTAATTCAGCACAAGCTTGAGCGTGATCAATTTGAACAAATGGCCTTTTCGGACTTCTTAACTGGTGTACATAATCGGGCTTATATGGATAAGAAAATGACAGAGCTTAACCATTGTGAGGAATGGATTGGGATTGTAGTCGGTGATATTGATAATTTTAAAAGAATAAATGATAACTATAATCATGCCGTTGGAGACCAAGTCATTATCCATTTTGCAAAAAAACTTCAAACCTTTCTTGGAAAGAATGATTTCTTATTTAGGAGTGGCGGCGAAGAGTTCACTATGTTTATTCGAAATAAAGCTTATGAGGAAACAACCTTCTTGTTAAAAGAAATTCTTACGCACATTGAAAATTGTACCCTAAACCTAGAGTACAAAGGTGAAACGATACAGGTTCAATATACTTCTTCTATGGGTCTTTATTTTTTTAAATTAAATGAGGGACTACCAATAGAAAAAGGATATATTCAAGCTGACCAATTAATGCTTGAATCTAAAATGAGTGGACGAAATAGATTAACAGCTCAGAAAGCACCAATCTAAACATAAAGGAAGGTGTCCCAAAAGTTTTGGGATACCTTCTTTTATTACATTAAACTAGTCTGTTGATTTCCGCTCCAGGCGCTTCGCTTTCCGCGGGCGGTACGGGGAGCCTCCTCGTCGCTTCGCTACTGCGGGGTCTCCCCTGCCCCGTACTCCCGCAGGAGTCTTCGCGCCTTCCGCTCCAATCAACAGGTGTGCAAATTTAGTCATCAACCATCTTTTGGGTCGGCCTCTTTTATGTTTAATAACGGCTCTTTTTGTAAACGTTTTTGCTTTTAGATTACATATTTGTACTGTCGGTTTGATTTTTTAATTCGTCTTTAGCAATTTGCTCCATACTGTTTCCACCATAATCTGGAACATTGCCAGCGTGCTCACGGTGATATTCAGAACCAGATCCTTGGGCACTTTCTATTGCATTATTGTTTGGCTGCTTAGGGTCCTGTTTAGTCATTATAATTCCTCCAATGTGGATGATGAAAAGAGCTTGAAATGCTCGCTATTAACAGTCGTGATGTTTAGTAAGATGAAGCGGTGGTGGGATCAGCCAGCCTTTTTCTTTATTTAATCGTAAAACTTTTGCACCAAGTGCTGCTTTTTGAGTATGGAATTGTCCATACATCATGGCAACATCTTCCCTTATAGACATTCCAATGACTTGACTGCAAGCGACTAAACCGGCGGCCGTGTCTGCTGCAAGGGTAGCTGCAATCGCTGGATCCGGAATTCTGGCACCTATTGGAATGTCTTCTAAACAAGCCTCCGGCGGGTCAGGCATAACTGGTGGCAAACCAACTCCATTTTCCTTCAAAAGTTCTTCAATCTGTTTCTTTTGCTGTTCGCCTGTTTCGATTGCTTCAAGAAGTACCTTTTTTAAATCCTCATCACCAGCATGATTTAACATTGTTTTATAACCAGAAATCATATTGTTTCCAGCTAATTGTGAAGCCCAAATATCAAAAACCTCGCCATAATGTAAGGGCTCGTCTTTTGGATTCCCACTTAATATTCCCATCGTTACCCTCCTTAAAGTGTTAGAAAAGTTGTTCAGGACTAGTGCCTCCTTCCTTGAAGTGCACAGAGATAGTTTTCCTACGCATTTCCGAATTCATTCTCTTACCCAGTAGTTTCTTCTGTCCATACAGAAACATTTTTAACTTTTGTTCATGAATTGTTCATATTTACCTGTTAAGATAGATGTTAGTCAATTTGGGTACAAACTTCTATTTAATTGTCAAATCTTTTTTGTCATAATATTGCACTATGAGGTGATGTGAAACATGAATAAGTTACGAATTAAGAGTCAAAGTATTTTAAATAAATATGTTGGCTTTTTATTTTTGTCTGTTCTTTTCCTATGGTTGAAAACTTATTTAGTCCAATTAACACAATTTCAATTGGGCATAGAAAATACATTGCAAAAATTTCTTTTGTTTTTTAATCCATTAGGTTCTTCCTTGATTTTTTTAGGAGTATCCGCCTTTTTTAAAGGAAGAAAGAAATATATTTCGATGATGGTTATTTATTTCTTATTATCTTTTCTATTATTTGCGAATGTCGTTTTTTATCGATTCTTTAACGACTTTATTACACTGCCTACACTGACACAGACTCAAAACTTTGGGGACGTGAGTGGAAGTGTGCTTACCTTATTAAAACCATATGACATCCTATTCTTTCTAGACTTTATCGTTTTAATTGCTCTACTTTCTTTCCGGATTGTTAAAATAGAAATGAGCGATATAAAGCGTAAAAAGATTTCTGTCTTATACTCTTTAGCGCTGATGGTTTCATGTGTAAACTTATCGCTGGCGGAAATGGATCGTCCACAGTTATTAACTAGAGGATTTGACCGGAATTATATTGTTAAATATCTAGGAATGTATAATTACACGATCTATGATGCAGTGAAAAGCACACATGCATCCGCACAAAGAGTAATGGCTAGCAGTGATGATATAACTGAAGTTGTTAATTACACAAAGTCTAACTATGCCGAACCAAACCCGGCTTACTTTGCTAAAGGTAAGGGTATGAATGTGATTTACTTACACCTTGAATCCTTCCAAAACTTTTTGATCAATTATAAGTTAAATGGGGAAGAGGTTACACCGTTTTTAAACTCATTGATCAAAGAGCAAAATACCATGTATTTTGATAACTTTTTTCATCAAACAGGGCAGGGAAAAACATCTGATGCCGAATTTATGCTCGAGAATTCTTTGTTTGGCTTACCAGAGGGATCTGTTTTTACAACGAAAGGGTTAAACACATTCCAGGCTGCACCTGCTATTTTAGGGCAGAATGGCTATACTTCCGCTGTTTTTCATGGTAATTCCGGAAGTTTTTGGAATCGAAATGAAATCTATAAATCGTTTGGTTTTGACAAATTTTATGATGCCAACTATTATCAGATTAATTCATCCGATGAGGCAGAATATGGTTTAATGGATAAACCATTCTATCAGCAATCCATCCCACTATTGGAATCATTGCCACAGCCGTTTTATACTAAATTTATAACGGTTGCCAATCACTATCCATATGCGATGAATCAAAAAGATGCAACGATTGCACCGGGTACAACAGGTGATAAGTCTGTAGATGGATATTTCCAAACAGCTCGATACGCTGACGAAGCATTAAGGCAATTTTTTGATTATCTTAAGAAGTCTGGGCTATATAATCATTCCATTATTATTATGTATGGTGACCATTATGGAATTTCTGAAAATCATAATAAAGCGATGGCAAAAGTACTTGGCAAAGAAGAAATTACACCTTTTGATAGTGCTGGATTACAGCGTGTACCGTTGTTTATCCGTGTCCCTGGCGTGCAGGGTGGGGTAAACCATGAGTATGGTGGTCAAGTTGACCTTCTACCAACTGTTCTTCATCTATTAGGTATCGATACAAAAGATAATGTTCAATTTGGTACGGACTTACTGTCTAAACAGCATGATAGTTTAGTGGCATTCCGAAACGGTGACTATGTGAGCCCAACAATATCATCGATTGATGGTAAATATTATGATTCAGCCACTGGGCTTAAGTTAGAATCGGACAAACTGGTTGAAGCAAAGAAATACAAAGAAATGGTTCAGCAAAAATTAACTTTTTCAGATAAAGTAGTTAATGGCGATTTATTACGTTTCTATACGCCAAAAAACTTTACACCTGTTGACCGTTCAAAATATAATTATAATTCTGCGCAAAAAGAGGAAACGACTAAATAATAAAAGGCTGCCGATGGGCAGCCTTTATTGTTTTTGTTTAAACCGTTTAATTAAAGAACATCTAATTTTGCAACAATCGCAACTAGAACTTGAAGTAATGCTTGGATATTCACAGAGACTTGTGTATCTGTTGTTGTCACTTCCACACATTTACTTCCATGAATGATTGTTTTTTGAGAATTACGTTGTTTTGATTTGAAGAATTGTTTAAAATCTTGTGCGACTGCACTGCCTTTTTCTGAATCTCCAATCGTGATACTAATGACAACAGCAATGGCTACCTGAATGGCAGCTTGTAGGGAAACTGCTGCTTGAGTATCGGTTGTGTGAACAGTGACGCCTTCAGAATCTTTTACCACAATCCATTCAAAGGATTCTTGTGTTGTTGAAGTCACTTGGTCTCCTTCTTGTGAAACGTTTGCTTCATTTTCTTTACAATTATCATCGCAGTGATCCAATGCTTTCCATTTATTTTCGCTCATGTTATTTTTTCACCTCTTATTGTTTTTTTATAGAACGTCTAACTTAACCACTAATGAAACAAGTACTTGTAATAGGGCTTGAATATTGACAGATAAGTCTGTATCAGTAGTTGTAATACAGATATCTTTTGAATTTTCGACAATCACTTTTTGCTTGTTTGTCTGTTCTGAATCAAAAACCTGCATTAGATCTTGTAAAACACTTTGCCCTGTTGGAGAATCTCCAATTGTAATTCTAACGACAATCGCAATAGCTAGCTGTAGTCCCACTTGTAAGGAAACCGCTGCTTGTGTATCAGTTGAGTGAACCTTGACGTTGCAAGAATCTTTAATAAAGATTAGCTCATCAGATTCTTGGTCGACAAAGGAGAATTGGCCTGCTTCCTGTGTTACTTCTGCATTACGATGTTTCTTTTCTTGGTCGTCATGCTTGGAGCTGGATTTATACTCTTTTTTCTCGTAGTCACGAGAGCTTTTCTCGCTACGGCTGCTTTTGTGTCTATCCCTGCTGGATGATCCCATTTATAAAACACTCCTTTTGTTAGTTTCGATTTAATATATGAGGTTGTCTCCTGTTATGATTGGACGAGTCCCTAAAAACAGCCTATTTTAAAAAATGGCCTAAAAAAAACGCCATAGAGGCGTCATAAGTGGTTCGTTTATTCATCTATTTTCTTTTCGTTTGAGGGGTTTTTAACAAACGAATCCACTTGCTGAGATAAATCTTTGATTAAATCTTTTAACATTTGTTTTTGTTCCTCAGATAAGTTTCCTTTCGCTTTGTCTAAACTGATCCCATTTTTTCGAAAAATATCACTTACAAGTAAATCAATCACCGAATTAGGTATGATTGAATTGTCCGATGAATTACTCACAGAAATGCCCCTTTCATCAAGTATTTTATATCAGCATATGCAGTCACACTCTTTATCACCTGAACGAAATGCCTAAATAGCTCACGCAAAAAATATGATTATTCATTTCCCTGAATCTAGTTAAGTAATTAGTGGAAAGCTAAGTGGAGAAATTCTTACTAAAGGCGGGGGACTATGGGGAAAATATGGAGCATCTATAGGACTGATTGGAAAAATATAAGCAATGTGCCTATTGCGATCTTGTTATTGGGGGCACTTACAATACTGCCTTCCGCCTATGCTTGGATTAATATTAAAGCAATGTGGGACCCATACAGCAATACCTCTGGAATTAAGGTGGCTGTTGCCAATGAAGATGAAGGAGCGGAAATCCAAGGAAAGAAGATTAACGTAGGAAAAGAAATTGTCCAAAATCTAAAAGACAACAAGAAACTTGGCTGGGTATTTGTTCATTACACTACCGCCAAAAAAGGGGTCGAAAAAGGGGATTATTATGCTTATCTCTATATCCCAACCGATTTTTCAAAAAAAATGACCAGTATTCTTGAAATAAATCCGAAAAAGCCACAGATCTTGTTTGGGGTAAATGAAAAAATTAATGCCGTTGCTCCAAAAATTGCGAGTTCTGGGGCATCAAGTATAACCAACCAAATTAGTCAGGCATTTGTCAAAACAGTGGGGGATGCCATTTTTTCCGGTTTTTATAAAGCAGGAATTGAGTTAGAGAAGGCCTTGCCATCGATTCACAACATGGAGGACCAAATCTTCAAACTAGAACAGGCATTACCGGAAATCGATGCAATGGGAAAGAAAGCGATTGAGTTAGAAGGAAAACTGCCCGAAATTAGAGAAAAGGGGCAAAAAATCATCGAACTGGAGCAAAGAATCCCTGAAATTACCCAAGCAGGCAACAGTATTCTAAAAGTTGAAGCGAATCTTCCGCTCGTCAATGAAGCAAGCGATAAAATATTGGCACTTCAAGACAAATTGACTGATTTGAATCGTGTAAATGGAATTATAACTCAAGTCGAAGCCAATTTATCCGAAATCGAGACAAATATTAATCAAGCAATTGAGCGTACCGCACAAGCTGCCGCACAGGCTGAAACCAGTGCTAATACGTCAAAGTTAACAACTCTTCATGATGATTTAGTAAACCTTCACACTACCGTGATGCAAGCTCGGGTTGAACTCAAGCAGAAAGTTTCAGACGGGGAACAAATAATAAACAGCTCCGCCAATTTCATGAAAAATGATCTTCCCACTATTGAAAAAAGGATTCATCAAGCGGCTAATTTTGTACGAAATGATTTGCCTGCTGTCATTAGCGATATTCGGAAGGCCGCAAATCTCATTCGAACAAAGCTCCCGGGGTTGGAAGCGGCTGTCCATAAGGCTGCGAATCTTGCAAGAAATGATTTACCGGGCTTTGAAGCACAGATAAGAAGTACGGCTGATAAACTGCGAAGATTAAAAGGCAGTGTTAATGTGAATGATTTAATTCAATTTTTGAAACATGACCCGCAAGCAGAAAGTAGCTTTTTGTCGAGCCCTGTTCTGTTAAAAACAAAAAGAATTTTCCCTATTCCGAATTATGGATCGGCGATGACCCCTTTTTACACGATGCTGGCCCTTTGGGTGGGGGCTACCTTTCTCATTGCCTCACTTCGTGTAGATGTAGAAGATGCTCAAAAGTATAAAAGTTATCAGGTTTACTTCGGAAGGCTGCTTACCTTCCTTACGATCGGAATCCTTCAAGCTGTTATTGTTTCACTCGGTGATTTATATTTCATCCATACGTATGCAGTTGATAAACTTTGGTTTGTGCTTCTCAGTATCTTGATAGGGATTGTGTTTGTTATTATCACGTTTACGTTATGCTCTGTTTTTGGCACAATCGGAAAAGGTTTAGCTATCATTCTTTTGGTTCTGCAAATATCAAGTTCCGGTGCGACCTTTCCTGTTAGTACCACCTCTGCATTTTTCCAAAAGATTTACCCTTTTATGCCGTTTACGTATGCAGTAAGTATGCTCCGCGAAACAGTCGGCGGGATGGTAGTGGATGTAGTGATAAAGGATATTTCCTATTTGCTTCTCTTTGTTGCCGTCAGCTTTCTGTTAGCATTTGTCTTAAAAAAACCCTTAAGCCAGCGCATTGAAAAGACAGCAGCACTGGCAAAAAGTTCAAAAATTATTCAATAACAGATGTTTGTATTTAGTATTTAATTTCTTTCCTTTATTTTCGGTTTGATCCAGCATCCATTAGGGTGCTATTTTTTATCTTGACAACAAAACAGAAAATGTGTTATTAAAATAATGGTTAGCACTCACGAGTTAAGAGTGCTAAAATATACTATAGATTGTTGATAAAGGAGAGGTCTTGATGGAAACGAAGCAGTTTAAAGCAGAGTCCAAACGATTATTAGACATGATGATCAATTCTATCTACACACACAGGGAGATTTTCTTAAGAGAGTTATTGTCTAATGCAAGCGATGCAATTGATAAAATATACTATAAGGCCTTAACAGATGATACGTTGACGTTTGACCAAGATAGCTATTACATAAAAGTCACTGCTGATAAGGACAATAGATTATTGAAAATCACCGATACCGGGATAGGGATGACGAAGGAAGAACTTGAAAATAACCTTGGTACGATTGCTAAAAGCGGTTCGTTAGCTTTCAAAAAGGAAAATGAAATTAAAGACGGGTATGATATCATTGGTCAGTTCGGGGTTGGTTTTTATTCAGCCTTTATGGTGGCAGATGAAGTATCGGTGCTAAGTAAGGCATTAGGCAGTGATGAAGCGTACAAGTGGGAATCTAAAGGAGCAGACGGATATACCATCACACCATGTGAGAAAGATTCAATTGGTACCGAGATTATGTTGAAAATTAAAGAAAATACCGAAGATGAGAATTATGATGAGTATCTTGACGAGTACCGGTTAAAGTCAATCATCAAAAAGTACTCGGATTTTATCCGCTACCCAATCAAAATGGATGTAACAGAACGCAAGCTTAACGAGGGCAGTGAAAACGAATTTGAAGAAGTAGTGGAAGAACAAACCATTAACAGAATGGTTCCTATTTGGAAAAAGAATAAGAAGGATTTAACAACAGAAGACTATGAACTTTTTTACACGGAGAAACGATACGGTTTTGATAAGCCGCTTAAACATATTCATATCAGCGTTGATGGTGCGGTAAGATATAATGCTATTTTATATATCCCGGAAAACATTCCATTTGATTATTACACACAGGAATTTGAGAAAGGGTTAGAGTTATATTCCAATGGTGTGTTAATCATGAATAAATGTGCTGACTTACTTCCAGACTATTTTAGTTTTGTGAAGGGTATGGTGGACTCTGAAGATCTATCCTTAAATATCTCCAGAGAAATGCTTCAACATGACCGTCAATTAAAGCTAATTGCCAAAAATATTAATAAGAAAATCAAAAGTGAATTATTGTCGATCTTAAAAAATGAACGTGAAAAGTATGAAGCGTTCTTTAAATCATTTGGCAGACAACTAAAATATGGTGTTTACAGTGATTATGGAACCCATAAAGAAGAACTCCAGGATTTATTAATGTTCTATTCATCTAAGGAGAAAAAATTGGTCACTTTTGACGAATACCTATCAAGAATGCCAGAGGACCAAAAATATATTTATTATGCAACCGGTGAATCGAATGATCGTATTGATAAACTGCCACAAACGGAATTAGTTGCGGATAAGGGCTATGAAATTCTTTATTTCACGGATGAGATTGATGAGTTTGCGATTAGAATGATAATGTCCTATAAAGAAAAAGAGTTTAAATCAGTTTCCAGCGGTGATTTAGGCTTTGAAGCGGATGAAAATCAAGATATGTCTGCAGAGGAACAAGACAATAAAGAACTTTTTGATTTTATGAAAAATGTTCTAAATAATAAGGTTAAAGATGTAAAAGTATCGAAACGACTTAAAACTCATCCAGTATGTTTAGCTACTGATGGGGAAGTTTCGATTGAAATGGAAAAAATCTTAAATGCTATGCCTAACAGCCAAAATATTAAAGCAGATAAGATCTTGGAAATTAATGTCCATCATGAGGTGTTTGCATCATTAAAGGATGCCTTTGAACAGGATAAGGATAAGGTGACGTTATTTACAAACTTACTATATAATCAAGCATTGCTTATTGAAGGCTTACCAATTGAAGATCCAGTCGAATTTACAAATAATATATGTAAGGTAATGGTATAAGAAAAGGGGGTTGCAGAGGCTGCAATCCCTTTTTCTTTTTTAAAAATATGAACTACGGTTCAAATTTTGTTGAAAATATGATATAATCATATAAAGAACATATTATGGGTTTTCCTACTAGATAAGATGTTCATATGGAAAAATACAATGATTAAGGAGAGGTTTAATGACAGAATTGATTAAGGAAAATTTTCAGCATCGTAAACTGCCTCTGAGCAGGGTTATTTTTCGAATTATCGCCATAACCATTGGAGCTATTCTAATGGCAACAGGACTAGAAATATTTTTAGTCCCGAACCACGTAATTGATGGGGGGATCACCGGTATCTCCATCATGCTTGCACATCTGACCGGATGGAAATTAGGACTCTTTCTATTTATTTTGAACCTGCCATTTGTCTATCTAGGTTACAAACAAATGGGAAAAACCTTTGCATTTTCAACTATTTATGGAATTATCGTATTATCCATTTTCACTTCGTTTTTTCATCCCATTCCCCCTTTTACAGAAGATATCCTCTTGGCCACCCTTTTTGGCGGAATGATTTTAGGAATAGGAGTGGGGCTTGTCATTCGTAATGGCGGGGCATTAGATGGCACAGAAATCCTAGCTCTTGTAATTAGCAAAAAGATTCCTTTTTCAGTTGGTCAAATCATCATGTTTATGAATATTTTTATCTTAGGCGCAGCAGGCTTTGTCTTTACCTGGGATCGTGCCATGTACTCGTTATTAGCATATGTCATTGCTTCGAAAGCCATCGATACCGTTGTACAAGGGCTCGAAGAAACTAAATCTGTCTGGATTATTAGTGACAATGCCGATGAAATTGGAAATGCCGTGAATGACCGGTTAGGACGGGGAGTAACCTACTTAAATGGTGAAGGTGCCTATACAGGAGATGATAAGAAAGTTATTTTCAGTATCATTTCTCGATTGGAAGAATCAAAACTCACGACCATTGTTGAAGATATTGATCCTACCGCATTTTTAGCAATTGCTGATATTGCAGAAGTTCGCGGCGGCCGTTTTAAGAAGCGGGATATTCATTGACTAATGACAGATTGGAAAAAGAAAAAGGGACTGTCATCAAGACAGATCCCTTTACGTACGTTTAATGACCTAATTCAACATCATCAACATGGTTAATGTGTTTTTTGTTTAGTAAAAGGAACAGCACAGAGATGATGACAAAACTTCCTCCAACAATAAAAGGAACAGACGGATTATAAATTTCTGCAAGCTTACCAGCCATAAAGGGGGCAATTGCACCACCGATAAAGCGAAGGAAGCTGTATGCGGCTGACGCTGTTGAGCGTTGTACAGGAGCAGCATTCATTACTGCAGTAGTAATGAGTGTATTGTTATTGCCTAATAATGCACCGGCGGCAATAACACAAGTAATAATAACTGCATGTGATGATGTCCATGTACCCATGACAAAAAGGAGAATACCGAACAACACTAACATCGCACACATCGATTTAATGGTTCCAAACCGGGCCTGTAATTCAGGAGCCATAAAGACAGAGGTTATCGCAAGTAAGATCCCCCATCCTAGGAATACAAAGCCCAGTCCATGTTCATCCAATCCCATGACGAACGGGGCATAGGCGAGAAGCGTGAAAAAGCCAAAATTATAAAGGGCTGCTGCAATTCCGAAAACAAGTAATGAACGGTGTTTGAGGGCGCGAAATGGGTCTAGAATAGATGTTTTTGCCTGGTTAGACTGTTGATTTTGTTGAGACTTTGGCATTAATAAAATTAATCCAATAAAAGCTACCACCATTAGGACGGCAACACCGAGAAACGGTCCTCTCCAGGACATTGCCCCTAACCAGCCGCCCAGCAGCGGCCCTACAGAAATACCCAGACCAATTGCCGCTTCATACAAAATAATGGCTTTGGCTGTTCCGCTATTGGATAGCGAGACAATGGCTGAAAGTGCAGTTGCAACGAATAAAGCATTTCCTAGTCCCCAGCCGCCGCGAAGACTTACGAGGGTCCATATTCCGTTTGAAAATCCTCCAAGTGCGGAAAAGACAGCAATGATGACAATGCCAGAAAGAAGGGTCCACTTAATACCGAGCCTTGAAGAAATCATCCCGGTGATGAGCATGGCGACTGCCATAACCGCATTGTAGCTAGTGAACAGTAAGGTAACTTGACTATGTGTGGCGTGCAATTGTTCTGCAATAGCAGGTAGGATGGGGTCGACTAAGCCTAAACCCATGAAAGCAATGATAGAGGCGAAAAACACGGCCCATACTGACTTTGGCTGTGTTAGTAATGATGATTGCACCTCTGGTTTTGACGTTGACGCAATCGATTGCGGTGTGGATGACATTCACATCTCTCCTTTTTAATTGTGCGAATATAGTTGTATAATGAAAGTATATGATTGTATTATACAACTATTTTTCACTACGTCAATGATGTTTTCTGTTGCTGACGAGAAAATAAAAAATGACTTATGATTATGATATGATAATGGATAGGAATATTGAATATTGTGAGGTTATAAAATGAATGAAAATGCTCTAGAAATGATCGAACTTGAATTAGCGATCTTGCTTCGACGAACGACTTCTGATAATAACCATAAGAAAGTTGGGAGTCTTGACCGATCTGCCTATCTGTTACTTCGTCGCATCGCCATGAAAGGGGCAGTCGGCGTAAAGGTGTTATCGGGTGAATTTCAACTGGATATATCAACGGTCAGCAGACAAGCCGCTGCTTTAGAGCAGAAAGGTTATTTATATAAGATACCTGACCCGTTAGATGGAAGAGCATATACGTTTGAAATTACAGAGTTAGGAAAAAAAGTACTAAAAGAACATATGCAGGCGCGTTTCGAACGCATTACAGAATTACTTCAAGATTGGCCGGAAGAGGAGTGCCGTGTTTTTGGAGAGCTGCTAAGAAAATTTAACTATTCTTTTTTAGAACGGTAAATTTGCCACCACTGATAGAAAAAGCAAAGAGGTAACCGATGAGTTGGTTACCTCTTTTTAATTGTGATCGTTGTTGGCTGGAATTTACCAGTAACGAGTAGTCAAATCACCTTCGTATTTTCAAATTTTACAATTTTGAAATAATATTCAGATGATAATAACATGAAAAACTTAGTAATATAAGATAGTAGTAAAACAAAGATTATGAAAAAATTCTACATTGTTGTCAAAAAACAGCATGAAACTGCCATTTCTTCTGTTAGGTTTGATGACAAAATGACGGATTATTTGGCAAGACAAATTTAAAATTTATAACGCATCTCGAAATGTTATTATTTTGACAGAACAATTTTGGATTTGTCCGAGAATTATGACCAAAAGTAGAGACAGAGTCAATTTTTATTGTTATTATTTTTTTGTGAGGATAGTTGGTTTATAAAAAGGAGATAAAAAGCTATGATTACAAACAGAACCGAACAAGACTTCTTAGGGAAAAAAGAAATCCCACTGGACGCCTATTATGGAATCCAAACACTAAGGGCGGTTGAGAATTTCCCGATTACGGGGTACTCCATTCACGAAGAATTAATCAAAGCATTGGCAATGGTAAAAAAGGCAGCAGCAAAAGCCAATATGAATACGAAAAGGTTGTATTCAGGGCTTGGTGAGGTTATTTGTCAAGCAGCTGATGAGGTTATTGCTGGTAAGTGGAATGACCAATTTATTGTCGATCCGATTCAAGGCGGCGCGGGGACATCAATGAACATGAACGCAAATGAAGTGATCGCCAATCGTGCACTTGAATTACTTGGCCATGCCAAAGGTGCTTATATTCACTTAAGTCCTAATACTCATGTCAATATGTCACAATCTACGAATGATGTATTCCCGACAGCCATTCATATCTCTTCTCTAACATTACTGGAGAAATTACTTGATACGATGAATGAAATGCTTGCCGTTTTTAAGGAGAAGGCGAAACAATTTGAAAACGTTATCAAAATGGGACGAACCCACCTGCAGGATGCCGTTCCGATCCGACTTGGACAAGAATTTGAAGCATACTCACGTGTTGTTGAACGAGATATAAAGCGGATCTCAAATTCGAAAATACATTTATATGAGGTTAATATGGGTGCTACAGCAGTTGGGACAGGTTTAAATGCCGATCCCCAATATATTAAAGATGTGGTAAAAGAGTTAGCCGAAATAAGCGGACTCCCATTAGTCAATGCTGAGCATCTCGTCGATGCAACTCAAAACACAGATGCCTATACCGAGGTTTCGGCTGCATTAAAAGTTTGTATGATGAATATGTCGAAAATAGCCAATGACCTTCGTTTAATGGCTTCTGGTCCGCGAGCTGGACTTGGGGAAATTAATTTGCCAGCCCGCCAGCCAGGTTCATCCATCATGCCAGGAAAAGTAAACCCGGTCATGCCGGAACTAATTAACCAAATTGCCTTCCAGGTAATCGGAAACGATCATACCATTTGTCTTGCTTCAGAAGCTGGCCAACTGGAATTGAATGTAATGGAGCCTGTATTGGTGTTTAATTTACTTCAGTCGATCAGTATTATGAATAATGGATTTCGTTCCTTTACTGATTTTTGCCTAAAGGGAATTGAAGCAAACGAAGCGCGTTTAAAAGAATATGTAGAAAAAAGTGTCGGTATTATCACAGCTGTTAATCCGCATTTGGGTTATGAAGTGGCTGCTAGAATTGCCAGAGAAGCGATTGTCAGTGGGAAATCGGTTCGTGAATTATGTTTGCAGCATGATGTGCTGACGGAAGAAGAATTAGACCTTATCTTAAATATATTTGAAATGACTAAACCAGGAATAGCTGGTGCTGTGCTTTTAGATCGAGATTAATTAAATGAGCCTTCATCCTTAATTTATTTAGGATGAAGGCTTTTTTTTACGTTTTACCGTATCCTTACTTAAAATAAAACCGAATTTTAATAGAACAAATGTTAACAATAAGAGTGATAGATAACAACAAGATCGATGAGGATGGTGTTTGTATGGATAGTTTTTTATTATTGATGACGCTCGTTTCAATTGTCATTGTTGTTCTTGGAGTATCATGGTTTAAATGGCATGCATTTATCAGCTTGCTAGTGGCCAGTTTATTTTTAGCATTAGTATCAGGGTTATCACTTGATAAAATTGTGGCTGCCTATGAAACGGGAGTAGGCGGGGTCCTCGGGCATTTAATCGGCATTTTGGCTTTAGGAACCATTCTAGGTAAAATGATGGCAGACTCTGGAGCGGGCATGCAGATTGCAGAATACTTTATTCGTGTTTTTGGGGTTAACAAATTACCATGGGCCATGATGCTATCGGGCTTTATTATCGGGATCCCTATATTTTTTGAAGTGGGAATTTTGATCCTTTTACCTTTAGTTATCTCGATTCATAAATCATCTAAGCAGAATATTTTGCTTATTGCCTTGCCTTGTATTGCCGGATTATCAATCGTCCATGGCTTGGTTCCTCCACATCCAGGGGCATTAGCAGCCATCAGTATTTACAAAGCTAATTTAGGAAAAGTCCTATTATATTCACTAATTATTGCGATTCCTGCACTTATTATCGCTGGACCATTGTTTGCCATGTGGATTAATAAAAGAGTCATACCACAAGGTGAACCTGAGTTAATCAGAATTAGCAATAAAGCTAAATCTTTGCCAGGCACAGGTATTTCTTTTTTTATTATTCTATTGCCGGTATTATTGATGATTCTCTCAGCGATTGCCCCTTACTTAAAATTAACAGCAGGAATCACTAAATTTCTCATTTTCATTGGAAGTCCAATCATTGCCCTGCTAATTTCTGTTTTTGTAGCCTATTATTTCCTTGGAATGCGTAGAGGGATGAATAAAGAAGCGGTAAAAAAATTGACAGAGGAATGTTTAATGCCCGTCGGTTCGATTGCTTTAATTATTGGGGCTGGGGGTGGATTTAAACAAATTTTAATTGAAAGCGGGGTAGGGGATACCATTGCACGGATGGCTGAGAATTTATCTCTATCACCACTAGTCTTGGCCTTTTTAATTGCAGGATTAATTCGGATTGCAACTGGATCAGCTACGGTAGCCTTAACCACGGCCGCCGGGATTGTTTCGCCAGTGGTTGCTGGGATGACAGACGTGAATCTAGAATTACTCGTCATAGCGACAGGAGCAGGTTCGTTAATGTTCTCACATGTTAATGATGCAGGTTTCTGGATGGTAAAAGAATATTTAGGATTAAGTGTTCCGGAAACATTTAAAACATGGACAGTCTTAGAAACCATCCTCTCGTTTGTTGCGTTTGGTGGAGCATTGCTCATAAATATGCTGTTATAAAACAAAGCAAAAAGGGCTAACTGCCCTTTTTGCTTTTTGAGGTTCTATTATTCCTTTTCTTTTTCCTTCTTCTTATCCGGCTTTTTGTCACTTAAGGAACGATAAATTTGTGTATACATACTGCCTTGTTCAATATTTTCAAGAAAGAAGGGACCGATTAGCTCTATGTATTCATCGTCTTCAAACATTTTTTTATTTTGTAATTCCATTTCTGCTAATCCCTCATAAATGGAGAGGAGGGCGTAAGTATGATCCTCTCCTGATATAGGGGTCAGGATCTCGACCTTGTGATCATAATTTTCGGTTCTAAACTTTTTAATTTCCCTTAAATTATCTATTCCTTCTTTAAACTTATCTTGTTTAATGACAAACGTCTGATGGACATATACAGACATTAAAGCACCTCCTATAAATGAACAAACCTAGGTATTACTATTTACCTTTCTCGTTTATTTATTCAAGATTTTTAGTGCGGAAAATTATTTTCTTCATGACATCAGAAAAGTCATCTTATTACTAGGAAAAAGTGATAGAATGAACCCATGTCAAATGTAGGAAAGTGGAAATAAAAATGGAATAAATAGGATTATGAATGAAACCAAATTAGGGGATATTCGTCAAATCATATAGTAATAGATTAAGAGGATCATTCAAACGAAATAACGAGTAAAGTTGGGGGAAAATGAAAAAGATTACTAGAATCATCACCATTTTATTGGCAGGCTGTTTAATAGGTTTAGCTGGTTGTTCAGAGCAGACAACAAAAGAAAAAGAAGCGCATGCGGCAGGTCCGCAAAATAGTCCAAAAGAGAAACAATTGAAGGCAGAGAAGAAAAGGAAAGTGGAAAAACCGGTTTTTGTAAATCTGATCGATCCGAATACCAAACGTGTAATTAAAACTTTAAAACCAAAAGAAATGGGCTATGGCTCAGATGATGAAAAATATAAGGCTCAATTAGCCGAAGTAACGAGGGAATTGGCGCGGGGTACAAACGATACGCCTGGATATGACAAAAGAATGATCCTCGACAAGCTTGATGAAAATGGACAGATAATTAAAGGTTCACCGCAAACGATCTTGGAAGAGGAAGAACTGACCGATAAAATCATCCAAGCCTCTTTAAAAGGCGGTGACGTTGAAATCCCGTTGTATGTGACAGCAAGCGGCTACAAGCCTGAGGAGGCAGCTCAGTTGGGAGAGGTAGTCGTTGCATCTTATACGACCCACTTTAATAGCGGCGTGGCTGGCAGGTCGAAAAATATTGCATTATCGGCTGAGGCGATTGATCATGTTATCCTTGGTGCCGGAGACTCCTTTTCCTTTAACACCACTGTAGGCCCAAGTGATGCTGAGCATGGCTATCAACCTGCACCGGAAGCCCTTGATGGAAAGCTAGTGGACGGAATTGGCGGCGGCATTTGTCAAACCTCGTCCACCTTGTATAACGCAATTGATAAATTAGCTGTTAGTTATATTGAAAAACATCATCACTCTCTGCATGTGGGCTATGTCCCAACTGGAAGGGATGCAACGGTTTCTTATGGCGGTTACGATTTTCGATTTAAAAATACGACTGGTGTGCCCCTTATGATAAAGTCAACTATCAGGAGAGGATCCCTCACGGTTGAAATTAGAACCGCGAGGGTTTATCAAAATCTAGTTAAAAAGAGTTAAAAGATAAAGAGGCTGACCCAAATAGTGGTTGATAAATAATTTTTGCACACTCTGTTGATGGGAGCGGAAGGCGCGCAGACTCCTCGAAAATGCTATCGCATTTCCTTCGTGCGTGGGTGGATTCGAAGATGAAAATTCAAAGTCCTGCGGGAGTACGGGGCAGGGGAGACCCCGCAGGAGCGAAGCGACGAGGAGGCTCCCCGTACCGCTCGCGCCTGGAGCGGAAATCAACAGACTAGTTCAATGTGAAATAAAGAAGGTGCCACTAAAAGTTATACTTTTGGGACACCTTCTTTATTTCTTTTATCTTTTCCTTACCAACTACCTCATTTCTTCCCAATCAACATATTGACCACTGCCTTGGCATCCAGGGCATTCAAATGAATTAAAGTAGGCAAACTCATTATAAGGATATACCGTATATCCTCTACCCTCACAATCAGGGCATTTGCCTTGGTCTTTCATCGTAGAGACATGATTTTGATACCTTGCCTCTTTCCATTGATTAAATGAGTTGAGTAGTCCCATTTTCTTCACCTCATTGTTTTTTCTTAGTATGGGGGAAAAATGGAATATTTATGCTTGTATGTTTTATTATTAAAAAGGGTAATTTTACAAAAATGTTGATAGATCTCATTTTGCTCCTGCTATATTATATGAAATAGCTTCCCAGAAAGTGAGTCTTGCGTTATTATGCTTGTACAAAATTTTTAAAAAAATAACGAACTTTGGGCCGTTAAAGTCCAAAGTTCGTTCTCCTCAGCCTGCTTTTGTATGGCGACTCTTAATTATTTACCTCAAGATTTAATTTCTTTAATCGATACTGTAAGCTCTGACGGCTTAACCCCAGCAACTTGGCCGTTTTGGAAATATTAAACTCGTTCTTCTTGAGTACATGCTCAATATAGGTCTTTTCAAATAACTCCATTTGCTCTTTTAAAGGAACAGTAACATCCCCCGTTTCTTTCATAAACGTATCAACTGTTGAAATGGGCATCATTCGTTCTTTCATCTGCATTTTGTTTCGATACTGATATGGCAAATGACGGTACATGATAAATTCTTCACCATCCATCATGATATTCATGGCTGCTTCAATAATATGCTCGAGTTCACGTACATTTCCATGCCAATCATATTCAAAGAATGAGTGTTTGACCTCCTCAGATAAGCCTTTTACTTGCATTTGAAATCGGTCATTATACTTTTCTATAAAATGCTCTACTAATAACGGAATATCTTCTTTACGATCATTTAAAGGTGGAACAAAGATTGTTACAACTCCAAGCCGATAATATAAATCTTTTCGCATCCGATTATTAGCAACCGCATCAATCGGATCCTCATTCATATTAGCGATGACCCTGACATCTACAGGTGTGTCCTTTGTATCTCCGATCCGTCTAATCATTTTCTCTTGAAGGACTCGAAGCAGTTTTGCTTGCAGGTTCATATTTAAGGAGTTAATTTCATCAAGCAGCAGAGTGCCGCCGTTCGCTTGTTCAAATAACCCCGGAGTATCCATAGCCCCTGTGAAGGCCCCGCGTTTGGTCCCGAACAGAAGACTCTCAATTAGATTATCTGGTAAAGCCGCGCAATTCTGCGAAATAAAAGGTCCGGATAAGCGCTCACTTGCGTTGTGAATACTTTGGGCGAAGAGTTCTTTACCCGTTCCGGTATCACCAACAATCAATACATAGGAAGAAGTTCTTGTCGCACGTTTAGCCGATTCTATTACTTCTTTTATAGCAGGACTGGTCCCGATTATATGATCAAACGTGTATTTAGTACTTCCTTTCGTCATGTTGCCTTTTATTAAACGTTCGAGTTTTGTTACATCGTTAGCAATTTCCACGGCACCCTGTAGTTCTTTATTAGAAAAAATCGGGATTGTGTTGTTAATAGTGGTAATTTCTCGTCCTTTATTATTAAAATAAGTCTGTTTTACATTACTCGTTTCTTTTCCCTCTTGGAGCGCTTTTACTAGTGTACTAGATTGGTCGTCTTTAAACATAAACACGTCCAGAAGGTTTTTATCGATAACATCCTGGAGATCCATCGATTCCATTTGCATCATTTTTTTATTATAAATAATGGTTTTACCAGAATCATCGACGGCATGGACTCCCACATCGATTTCGTCCAAAATCCTCTTATACATCCTTGTTAAATAGAGCAAATCAATCTTTGATTTTTCCATTTTATCTATTCCCCTTGTTTTTCCTATATGTATCTATTAAAGCAAAGAAAATCTCTTAATGCAAAATAATTTTGCTGTTTTATTTAAAAATTTTAAATATATGCAAAAATTATTTGCTGTTAATACCATAGAAAAGCTATTAAACTGCAAAATTCAAGTTGGCACGGAACTTGCAATATACTTTTAATGAACAACAAAAGGGGGAAAAACAATGTATCCATACTCACATGAACCATTCACTAATTTTACGGAAGAAAAAAATATACAGGCTTTTAAAGAAGCACTTGCCTTAGTCGAAAGTGTGCTCGGAAAACACTACCCGGTTATCATTGACGGCGAACCTATCACAACAGAAGAAAAAATTCAATCAATCAATCCAGCCAATAAAGAAGAGGTGATTGGCAGCGTTTCAATGGCCAATCAAGAACTAGCTGAAAAAGCGATGCAAGCAGCCTTAGCAGCATTTGAGAACTGGAAAACATGGAGCCCAGAACATCGTGCTAATATCCTATTCCGTGCAGCTGCAATGCTTCGCCGCCGTAAACATGAATTCTCTAGCTATCTAGTAAAAGAAGCAGGGAAGCCATGGAACGAAGCAGACGCCGATACTGCTGAAGCAATTGATTTTATCGAGTTTTATGCGAGACAAATGGTAAGCATTAAAGAAGGTGTACCTGTAAAAAGCCGTGCAGGAGAATATAATCAATACAACTACATTCCGCTTGGAGTGGGAATCATCATTTCACCATTTAACTTCCCGCTTGCGATTATGGCTGGAACTACGGTTGCAGCAATTGTTTCTGGAAACACGGTTCTTTTAAAACCAGCTAATTCTACACCAATCGTTGCTGCAAAATTTGTAGAGCTGATGCATGAAGCTGGACTGCCAAAAGGAGTTTTAAACTTTGTACCTGGCAGCGGTGCTCAAATTGGTGATTACTTAGTGGATCATCCGAAAACTCGATTTGTATCGTTTACAGGTTCGCGCGAAGTAGGCTGCCGTATTTATGAACGCGCTGCAAAAGTAAATCCAGGACAAATTTGGTTAAAACGTGTGATTGCCGAGATGGGTGGTAAAGACACCGTTGTGGTCGATAGCGAAGCAGACTTGGATCTTGCTGCAGCTTCAATCGTCTACTCAGCATTTGGCTACTCCGGTCAAAAATGTTCAGCTGGTTCCCGTGCTGTTGTTCACCAAGATGTATATGATGTTGTGCTTGAAAAGGCGGTTGCGCTAACAAAAACTCTTACCCTTGGTAATCCAGAATTAAAAGAAACTTACATGGGACCAGTTATTGACGAGAGATCATTCAAAAAAATCATGAGCTATATTGAAATTGGAAAAGAAGAAGGCAGATTAATGACAGGAGGCGAAGGGGATGACTCCAAGGGTTATTTTATTCAACCAACTATCTTCGCTGACTTGGATGAGGATGCCCGCCTTATGAAGGAAGAAATTTTTGGACCAGTGGTAACCTTCTGTAAGGCGCGTGACTTTGATCATTTGATGAAAATTGCCAACAACACGGATTATGGTTTAACAGGAGCATTGATTTCAAATAACCGCGAGCACATTGAAAGAGCAAGACAAGAATTCCACGTAGGAAATCTTTATTTTAATCGTGTATGTACGGGTGCGATTGTAGGCTACCAGCCATTCGGCGGATTCAATATGTCTGGAACCGATTCAAAAGCGGGCGGACCGGATTATTTACTTCTTCATATGCAGGCGAAAACAACATCAGAAATGCTTTAAGATTATAAGGGGTGGGGGGCACTATGGTGCTCCCTAAGAATAAAGGGGGAAATGAACATGATGGTTACAACGAAAACGACGGAAATTATTGAACAAACAAATAAATATGGGGCAAATAATTATCATCCACTGCCAATCGTGATTGCGAAGGCGGAAGGGGTATGGGTGGAAAGTCCTGAAGGCAATCGTTATATGGATATGCTTAGTGCGTATTCAGCTGTAAACCAAGGGCACCGTCATCCGAAAATCATTCAAGCATTAAAAGACCAAGCAGACAGAGTAACCTTAACTTCACGTGCCTTCCATAATGATCAGCTTGGTCCTTGGTATGAAAAAATCTGCAAACTTACAAATAAAAACATGGCACTTCCGATGAATACAGGTGCAGAAGCTGTCGAAACAGCACTAAAAGCAGCGCGTCGCTGGGGTTATGATGTAAAGGGTATTGCTGAAAATCAGGCTGAAATCATTGCCTGCGATGGAAATTTCCATGGCCGGACAATGGGGGCTGTTTCATTATCCTCGGATCCAGAGTACAAACGCGGATTTGGACCAATGCTCCCAGGCATCAAATTAATTCCATATGGTGATTTAGAGGCATTAAAGGCAGCCATCACACCAAATACAGCAGCATTTTTAATGGAGCCTATTCAAGGGGAAGCAGGAATCCTATTACCTCCTGAAGGATTCTTAAAACAAGCTTCTGAATTGTGTAAAGAAAATAATGTATTATTTATCGCTGACGAAATTCAAGTTGGTTTGGCTCGTACAGGAAAAATGTTTGCCTGTGATTGGGAAGATGTTGAGCCAGATATGCTGATATTAGGAAAAGCACTTGGAGGCGGGGTATTCCCAATCTCATGTGTTGTTGCCAA
This sequence comes from Neobacillus drentensis, assembly GCF_021560175.1. GTDB lineage: Bacteria > Bacillota > Bacilli > Bacillales > Cytobacillaceae > Neobacillus > Neobacillus drentensis_A. The sequence continues at coordinate 2,454,625 of NZ_CP091110.1, forward strand.
CTCGGACGTATTAAGTGTATTTAATCCAGGTTCTCACGGTTCCACATTTGGAGGAAATCCGCTTGCTTGTGCCGTATCACTTGCTGCCCTAGAGGTTATTGAGGAAGAACATCTAGCAGAACGTTCGCTTGATTTAGGAAAGTATTTCCTTGATCAATTGAAAGCGATTAGCAATCCAATCATTAAAGAGATCCGTGGAAAAGGCTTGTTTATTGGAGTGGAATTAACCGAAGAAGCAAGGCCATATTGCGAACAATTAAAAGAAGCAGGGTTATTATGTAAAGAAACGCATGATACCGTGATCCGCTTTGCACCGCCACTAATTATTACGAAAGAAGAAATTGATTGGGCTATTGAGAAAATTCAAAGCGTTTTATCATAAAATATAAGTCTAACTTAATAAGGGGTGGCATAAATGCCTGCAAATAAATTGGTTGATGAAATGTCAAAAGAACAACAAAAGGAACAAGAGTCTTTAAATTTATTTTATTCCACGCAAACCGTCATTCGAAAAGCACTTAATAAGTTAGGTTATACAAATGAAATGTATGAACTTTTAAAGGACCCGCTTCGCTTATTAACGGTTCGAATTCCTGTCAGAATGGATGACGGTACGGTTAAAGTCTTTACAGGTTACCGATCACAACATAATGATGCTGTAGGACCAACAAAAGGCGGTGTTCGGTTTCACCCAGAGGTGGATGAAGAAGAGGTAAAGGCTTTATCGATTTGGATGAGCCTAAAGTGCGGGATAACCGATCTTCCTTATGGCGGAGGGAAAGGTGGAATCATTTGTGATCCAAGACAAATGTCCTTTAGAGAGCTTGAGAGACTAAGCCGCGGCTATGTACGGGCGGTCAGCCAAATTGTTGGGCCTTCAAAAGATATTCCTGCACCAGACGTGTATACCAATTCACAAATCATGGCCTGGATGATGGATGAGTACAGCCGTTTACGTGAGTTTGACTCACCAGGTTTTATTACAGGAAAGCCATTAGTCCTTGGAGGATCAAAAGGCCGTGAGACGGCAACAGCTGCTGGTGTGACAATCTGTATAGAAGAAGCGGTTAAAAAGAGAGGCATCGAATTAAAAGGCTCACGTGTTGTCATTCAAGGCTTTGGAAATGCTGGCAGTTATCTTGCAAAATTTATGCATGATGCCGGTGCAAAGGTAGTAGCTGTTTCAGATGTATACGGCGGGGTCTACGATTCAAATGGACTAGATATTGATTTCTTGCTTGATAGAAGAGATAGCTTTGGTACTTTCTCGCAATTATTTACTAACACGATTACCAATCAAGAACTGTTAGAGTTAGATTGTGACATACTTGTCCCTGCGGCAATCTCAAACCAGATAACCGCGCAAAATGCCGCCAATATTAAGGCTTCGATTGTTGTGGAAGCTGCTAATGGGCCGACCACATTGGAGGCAACCACAATCTTAACGGAACGAGGTGTCTTGCTTGTTCCCGATATTTTGGCAAGTGCCGGCGGTGTAACGGTTTCCTATTTTGAATGGGTTCAAAACAATCAAGGCTATTACTGGTCGGAGGAAGAAGTGGCTGAAAAGCTAGTAAAGGTAATGACTAAGTCCTTCGAAACGATCTATGAAACGGCCAAGGCACATCAAGTAGATATGCGCCTAGCAGCCTATATGGTCGGGATCAGAAAAGTAGCAGAGGCCTCTAGCTTCCGTGGCTGGGTATAGAAGAATGATTTCGTTTTGTCAATACGAAATTCAAGATATGAGGAGTGAACAATTTGTTAAAGATTGAAGAAACTGTTTACAGTCCATGTTCTGGTACCGTTGAAAAAGTATTAACAGAAAAAGACAGCCATGTATATGAATGGGAGAGGCTGTTTTTAATTAAAGCTCACAACGGTAAAATTGAAGAGATTTCGGTTGGCATAAGCGGACATATCACTTCGTTAAATGTGAAGGATGGCCAAAAAGTGGATACTGAAACTGCCTTGGCAGTGATAGAGGACGATTTAATTATTACGGGTAGTGACTGATCAAGGAACCCCCTTTCCTTAAGCTGGAAAGGGGGTTTTTGCATCAATATGCAAAATTTTTATCAAGGATGCCAAAAAAATTGGCGGTTCAGGTCAAAAAATGTTCACATTTAAGCGTTTTATGTTTGGCACAAAAATTGCAATATAATGATTGGAAAAGTGAAAAAATTAAAAAGATTTAGTTGTTCGTAAAAGGTAGGTCGGCTAAGATCTTTTTATCAACTGGAAGTGTTCCTGTTGAATGTTTACTTTCCAGGTTGGAATGGGATGGGGAAATATTGTAAGCGTATTCTCGAATAGAAAAAGGGGGAAACTTAATGAATTTACAAGAAAACAACACCACACATGAATTAAAACGAACGATGAAGTCGCGGCATCTATTCATGATTTCTTTAGGAGGGGTTATTGGTTCAGGACTTTTCTTGGGTTCTGGCTATACGATTAGTCAGGCCGGTCCAATGGGAGCGATTCTTTCTTACGTTATCGGCGGCTTTATAATGTTCTTAACGATGCTTTGCTTAGGGGAATTATCGGTCGCAATGCCGGTTTCCGGGTCATTTCAAACCTACACCACAAAGTTTATAGGTCCTGGCACAGGGTTTGCACTAGGCTGGCTGTATTGGCTAGGCTGGTCCGTAACCGTTGCATTGGAGTTACTTTCTGCCGGCCAGCTCATGCAAAGATGGTTTCCTGATTCACCTGTTTGGATATGGTGTGCGATTTTTGCCATCGTTCTTTTTTCCCTTAACGCACTTTCTGCCCGTGCATTTGGCGAAACAGAATTTTGGTTCTCGAGCATTAAAATTTTCGCAATCTTAGCATTCATTGTTCTGGGCGGCGCTGCTATGTTTGGGTTAATCAGTTTGAAGGGTGGACAACCCGCGCCATTTTTATCCAACTTCACTGCCCATGGTTTGTTACCTCATGGTATTACCGCCCTTTTAATTACAATGATAACCGTTAACTTTTCGTTTCAAGGAACAGAACTTATTGGGATTGCCGCAGGAGAAAGCGAAGAACCCGAGAAAACGATTCCAAGGTCGATTAAACAAACCGTTTGGCGTACATTGTTTTTCTTTGTCTTAGCCATTTTTGTTTTAGCAAGCTTAATCCCAATGAAACAAGCAGGGGTTGTCGAAAGCCCATTTGTTGTCGTATTTGACAGTATCGGTATTCCATATGCAGCCGATATTATGAACTTTGTTATCTTAACTGCGTTACTTTCAGTTGCTAACTCAGGCCTTTATGCCGCAACAAGGATGTTGTATGCGATGTCAAAAGAGAAGATGGCAAGTGAAGGGTTGGCAAAAGTCAATAAACAAGGGGTTCCGTTTAACGCGCTTGTTTTAACCATTGGAATTGCACTTCTATCATTATTATCAGGCTTTTTTGCCGAAGAAACAGTTTTTGTTTGGCTGTTATCTGTGGCTGGACTGGGTGCACAGGTTGGCTGGATTTCGATTACAGCTTCCCAAATTGCCTTCCGCAGGAAATTTATTCGTGAAGGCGGAAAAGTTGAGGACTTAAAGTTTAGAACACCACTATTCCCAATCTTGCCGATTATTGGTTTAACCTTAAACTGTCTGGTTTTGACAAGTTTAGCGTTTGATTCTGAACAGCGTCTGGCCCTATATTTAGGCGTTCCTTTTGTTGTAGCCTGTTATATAATTTACCATTTTAAAATCAAAAAGAACCGCGAAATGGAACGGGGGGCTGTACAGGAATTAAATCTAAATGAAAATAAAAAAATGATTATCTAAATCAAATCAACAGCGTTTGGCTCCGTCCAAGCGCTTTTGTTTTGGGATAAAGTAACTGAAAAAAAGAATACTATGAAAGAGGTGATTGTTATGAAAGATTGGAATGAACAGGCCGCCCCCAATAATAATTTAGCACCGAAGACGTTAAAAACAGGCGAATTTGTCGGGAAAGTACCAGATCACGAATTTTCCGAGGAATTATCTGATGGCGGCGAGCGAGATCAATTCATTCAAAGACAGAAAAAGAATTTAAAAATGAAATAACGATTGGACAGGTGACGAACATTTCGTCACTTTTATTTTTTGAAAAAGTGGTAAAACCTACTTTACAAAGAAGCAAAATAGCTATAGAATTTCTATGTACCTAAAAATTCTAGGTAGGTGAAAATATGTTTAATCGTGAATTGGTAAAAGGGAGCACTTCCCTAATCCTTCTGCAATTATTAAATGAGCGCGATATGTATGGCTATGAATTAGTAAAAGAGTTAGAACAGCGCAGTGACAATGGGCTAAGCGTAAAGGAAGGCACTTTATATCCGGCGCTTCATAAACTTGAAAAACAGGAATACATTGAATGCTATTGGGTGGAACAGGAAAAGGGACCAGCACGTAAGTACTATCGGATCACCGATGGTGGAAGAGACTTGTTAGGCGAGAAAACGCGGGAATGGCAGGATTTTGTTAAAGTAATGAACAAGGTAATAGGGAGATCAACACATGGAACGGCCGAAGAATGATTTTCTTAGACAATTAGATAAAGGGCTTGGCAGCCATCAAGAGAGGCAGAGTATCCTTCTAGAATATGAATCCCACATTGATGAAATTCTGCTGGAGTCTTTTGATTGTTCAACAGAAGAGCAAGTGATGGACCGACTTGTATCGAGGCTCGGATGCCCTGCGGAAATTGCCGCGATGTGGCAGGAAGAGTTGTCGGTTACTCCTAGTAATATGAAGTGGCTCTTTATTTTCCTAAACATAGTCTTTTTTGGCGGCGGAAGTATGATTACACTCGCACATAATCTTTATGAATGGAGCTGGTTAACGGCCCTTTGGGGTCAATTAACATCCATTCGAACCTTAATTGCTTTTTTATACCTGTTTTTCTGGGCCTTACTTGGGTATGAAATTGGCAAGGGCTTTGGACATGGAGGACGGAGACTTTTAAGAAAAACTTTCTTATTATCTTTGATTCCAAATATCATACTGATGATTTTGACAGTATTTGAAATTATTCCGCATTCTTGGTTCGCGCCACTTCTAACAAAAACCTTTATTATTGCTTGTATCATTTTTACGATTATTCTTTATCCGGTTAGCTGGCTGGGATACCGGTGGGGAAGGAAAGCTTCGATATAAGCAGTTTTTTTTGCTTATATACCTAGTAAAACTATATATATAGAATTTCTATACAAAGGTGAGGGATACACAATGGAAATAAACGTAAACAAAAAAGATTGGCTGTTTTTATTATTATGCTTGCTGCTTGGAGTTTTAGCGGAAGAATCTTTTTTCCGAGGTTTAATTGGAATTTCATATCTTATCTTTATCATGGCGTTTTATGCAGTATTTTTTTGGAGATACAAACGCTTTTCCTTTTCCCACCAACGCTTAGGCTATCTGGTTTTAATCTGTATTTGGTTATTATCCGCGGGTTATGTATTGAATGAAAATATCCTTTTTTACATTTTGAATATCGTGGGGATACCAGTATTGGTTATCTTTCATCTTGTGTTAGTAACCAGCCCAAAACATTTCCGTTGGAACCAGCCGACATTTATTCTTTATATCTGCAAAAAACTTATTGGCGCTATAAAATATAATGTGGCATTTACGGCATCATTGGGAAAATCTGCAAAGAACGGTGTTGACGATCATAAGCTCTTAGTTTGGAAAAAGATCTTAATTGGGGTTGTTATTTCTTTACCTGTTCTAGCCGTCGTATTGCAGCTGTTGATGAAAGCTGATAGCCAGTTTGCGCTGATGGTTGGAGGTATTCCCAATCTGTTTCGAGTGGTTGATGCTGAAGGGGTCATGAGACTGGTCGTTGTTCTAATTTGTATGGGTGCTTTCTTTGGATTGATGCAAGTGCTAGTAAAAAAACAAGTCGAAGCCATGAACCAGCAGGTTTGGCAGGCATCGGTAAAGCTTGATACGATTATTTCGGTAACCGTTCTGGTCTTAATTAATCTGGTTTATATCCTATTTACGATCGTTCAATTTAGATATTTCTTCAGCGGCAGCCTGCAAGGGGATTATACTTACGCAGAATATGCAAGAAAAGGTTTTTTTGAACTGCTTTTTGTGACGCTGATCAATTTATCAATCACCATCGTGGTTCTATCGTTTGGTGAGAGCGGGAAAAATGGAATCAGAAGAATGAGGCAGGTGTTGCTGACCATTCTTGTTCTTTCGAGCGCAGTTATGCTTAGCTCCGCCTTCTTACGATTAGGAATGTATGAGGAAGCCTATGGATTTACCTTCACTAGGGTTTTAGTTCATTCCTTTATGATCTTTCTGGTTGTCATTTTTACCTATACATTGGTCAAAATTTGGGTGGAAAAACTGTCCCTGTTTCACTTTTATTTTATCACGGCGTTGATTTACTATACGACTATAAACGTTATGGATCTGGACCGAATAGTGGTTAAGGAAAATATCAGCCGTTTTGAAGAAACCGGTAAAATTGATGCGTACTACTTAAGTAGTTTATCGGCAACTGGGGTGCTTGGATTAGTAGAATTATATAAACGCGGTGAATCCATTCCTCAATTAGAAAAAATATTACGTGATAAGAAACTCGAATCCCGAGCGGAAAGTCATACTTGGCAATCTTATAATCTAAAAAGAGAACAAGTTTCGGAAAAATTAAACGAACTTCCAATTAAGTAGTTTTTGGTTTCGTGGCATGCATAAACTATGCATGCTTTTTTCAGTTACCAGATTTTGAATTGAGAATATTAGGAAAAATAGGTTACAATGGATAAAGGAAAATTTAGGGAAATACAAAATTATAAGGGATGGGGGATGAAATGAAACGGTTATTCCGTATAGTAATTAGGATTGTACTAATACTAGTAAGTTTTCTTGTTGTCTTTAATTTACCCTCTTTATTAGGGATAGGAACAGACAGAGTTCAAATCCATTTCCATACCTTTTGGAGCAATGTTCGATATGATTTTCATAGTCTTATCACGATAAATGATCCAAGATATTGGGAGTTCCTCCATACGGTAGACATAGTGGAAAGCTACCGTTATACGATGACCATATTATTGCTAAGTTTTATAATAGTCATCATTTTAGCCGTGTCCATGGCTATTGTTGTGATTCTTTCACCGCCCAAAGTGAGGAACGGTTTAAAAAATATTGTCAATTTTTTTGAGGGAGTACCAGATTTACTAATTATTTTTTTATTTATGTTTTTTGTAATAACCCTTTATAAAACAACTGGTTTGAAATTTTTACAACTTTATGGGGTTTTCGGAAATAAACCTTATTTTGTGCCTATTATGACAGTCTCGTTTTTACCATTATTTTTAATGTTACAATTTTTAATCAAAATCATTACGGATGAACAAACAGAGCCCTATGTGGAATATGCAAAAGCGAAAGGAATCGGGCAAGTCAGGGTACTGCTTATCCATATTTTGAGGAACATTTTTCCGCTTGCCATCGTGCAATTAAGGACGATTGTCTGGGTATTATTATCCAATATTTATTTAGTAGAAGCGATCTTAAATATCAATGGGTTTAATCAACAATTATTAAAAGTAGTTTCTTTAGGTGGGAATATAACGACCCTTGTTATCTTCTTACTGATGTTAACGTTTCCCATGCTGGTTATTGAAACAGTGGGCTGGTACTTATCGACAAGGATGATAGGAAAGGAGGAAGCAAATAGATGAAGATGTTTCGAAAAACCATAATGGGGTCCAGCATTTTGTTCGTCCTGTTAATGCTTAGTCTTTTTTATCCTTGTTATGGTCCGATGGATTTTAATCATCAGGTAATTGTTACTAACGAACATGGCGATGTTGTTGGACGTGCACCGTTTCCTCCTTCTGGAGAACATCTGCTGGGAACGGATCGAAATGGTGAGGATATTCATTTATTGTTAGTATACGGTGCAAAGTTTACGCTGATCACGGCATTGAGCGTAGCTTTCATTAGGGTTCTTGGTGGTGGGGTTTTAGGCCTGATTCTCTCCCTTTGGGCCCCGTTTTTAAAAAGCTATATACAGGATCTGTTTATTATTTTTCGGTATATCCCATCTGTCCTTTTAGGTTTTATTTTAATGCTGCCAATCGTAGGGGACTTTACTGATGTTGCGATATCTTCTATTGTTACCTATCAAATTATTATTCTCGTTTTTATTGGGATCCCATCGGTAACGCTGTTTGCTTCAGATGTTACCGATGATCTGTTAAAAACCACCTATGTACAAAGCTCCTATTTAATGGGGGCAGGCAAACTGCATATCATCAGGCGGCAATTATGGCCGCATATCCGCTCATATGGTATCTTGTTTACAGTTCAGCAGATTATCAGTACACTGCACATTACGATGCAGCTTGGCCTATTTGGAATGTTTTTAGGAGGCCGCAACCGGGCAGGGGTTATGGGGTATGATGAACCGCCCAAGCCAGCGACTTTATCGAATGAATGGGCAGGTTTAATTGGCCAAAATTTCAGTGAATTTATCCGTGCACCATGGACGATTTTAGCTCCGATTATTGGCTACTTTGTGGTGATTGTGATCGTGAATATGATTAAAAAGGAATTAGAGGAAAATTTAGATGGACGAGAGGTACTGAAAAGGTATCGGAAAAGGAAAATAGTAAAACAGGTTTCAGTCCAACCTTCATTAGGTGATGACTTTGAATTTGTTGGCCGGAGGAAGGTGGAAGGGTAGCCTAGTTCATTTAGCCATTTGGGACGAATGGAAAACATAAAAAAGCAGGGTCCCGATTTCGACCCTGCCAGAGATATTAATCTCCATTAAACATATCAAAAATTCCACGTGCGAGACTTCCTTCATCTTTAGCGCCGCCGCGTGATGGGGCAGCAGCAAATACTCTGCTTGCCAGCCTGCTAAATGGCAGTGATTGAATCCAAACAGAACCCGGTCCTCGTAACGTTGCAAAGAACAAACCTTCACCGCCGAACAAGGCCGTCTTAACCCCTTTTACAAACTGGATATCATATTGGACATTGCTAGTCATCGCGACTAAACAACCGGTATCTACTTTTAGTGACTGGCCAGGGAGGAGCTCTTTACGAACGATTGTTCCTCCAGCGTGAACAAAACACATGCCGTCGCCTTCGAGTTTTTGCATGATGAAGCCTTCTCCGCCAAAAAAGCCGACACCGATTTTTCGTTGGAACTCAATCCCTACTTGAACCCCTTTAGCTGCTGCTAGAAAGGCATCCTTTTGACAAATGATTTTGCCGCCTAGTTCACTTAAATCCATTGGAATGATTTTACCAGGGTAGGGGGATGCGAATGAAACATGTTTTTTACCAACGCCTGTATTGGTAAAGGTAGTCATAAACAGACTCTCGCCCGTAATAATCCGTTTTCCAGCACTAAATAATTTGCCCATTAGCCCGCTGCCAGCACCGCCTGACCCATCCCCAAATATAGTTTCCATATGTATGTCATCTTCCATCATCATAAAGCTTCCTGCTTCCGCCACAACCGTCTCTTGCGGATCAAGTTCGACCTCAACGAACTGCATATCATCGCCATATATCTTAAAATCGATTTGGTGGTTATTCATCCGGATCCCTCCACATTTAAATAAAATATAAGCCTATTTTTATTATAAAAAAATTAGGAAAAAAGTGCTAATTTTAAATATAACAAATCAGGGAGCATTGTAAATTTAACAGTGTTATGCTTCAAGGTACACTAGGCTTCACCAACCGTGCCCTCCACTTTTTAAAAATGGCTGTGTTAATCTTGAATGTTGATTTCTGCTCCAGGCGGCTTGGCTTTCCGCAGGCGTGCCGGGGAGCCTCCTCGACGCTAAAGCGCCTGTGGGGTCTCCCCAGCCCCGTACTCCCGCAGGAGTCTTCGCCGCCTTCCGCTCCAATCAACGTGCTAAAATTCAACTATAACCTTTAACACAGCTTTAAAAATAAAAAAGACGCCTGTATATACAGGCGTCTCAGACTGTCGACAAATCCGAAAAAATTAAGGGTTTGTAGGCAGTCCTTTTTGTATAATTGGGATATAGATAATTTTTTTGAGGTGGATAAGATGTTAAGTAAGAATACACAGATAAATCGTGACCAATTAGAAATGATAGCTTTAGAACAACTTGTGCCGGCCAACCATTTAGTACGCAAGTTAGAAGCTTCTATTGATTTTTCATTTATCTATCCCCTGGTTCAAGAAATGTATTCTACTGAAAGAGGACGCCCAAGCATTGATCCTGTGATATTAATTAAGATGGCATTCATCCAATACACCTTCGGTATTCGATCTATGCGAAGAACTATTGAAGAAATCGAAACAAATTTGGCTTATCGTTGGTTCTTAGGCTTTGGATTTTATGATAAAGTGCCTCACTTCTCTACCTTCGGTAAAAATTACGAACGACGTTTTAAAGATACAGATTTATTTGAACAGATCTTCTATCGTATTTTGAAGGAAGCCTCTGATAAGAAATTGATTAGTAGCGAGCATGTATTTATAGATTCAACCCATGTAAAAGCAAGTGCAAATAAACATAAATTCGAGAAGAAATTAGTTAGAAAAGAAACGAAAGCATACGAAGCAAGACTACAAGAAGAGATTAATAAAGACCGTGAAGAACATGATAAAAAGCCATTTCCACCAGATAAGTTTGAGAAAGAGGAATTTAAGGAAATAAAAAAAAGTACTACTGACCCTGAGAGTGGTTATTACGTAAAAGACGAGCGTACGAAACAGTTCGCATACTCATTCCATGCGGCCGCTGATCGAAATGGTTTTGTATTAGGGGCAATTGTAACTCCTGGGAATGTCCATGATAGTGTCATTTTCGAACCACTATTGGAAAAGGTAATCGAGAAACAAGGAAAACCTTCTGCTGTTGCTGCTGATGCTGGATATAAAACACCTGCTATTGCCCAATACATATTTGAAAATGATATGACACCTGCTTTACCTTATACTCGCCCTCGTACGAAAGAGGGGTACATGAAAAAATATGAATATGTTTATGATGAATACTACGATTGTTATATCTGTCCGCAAGGACAAATATTGAAGTATGCAACTACGACGAAGGAAGGCTACCGTCAATACTTCTCTAATCCGATTGAATGTGAAAAATGTCCCTTACTTTCAAAATGCACGCAGAGTAAGGAACATAAAAAACTCATTCAGCGTCATGTCTGGGAACACCATATAGAAGAAGCCGAATATCTTCGTTCGACACAAGAGAATAAAAGCATTTACGCAAAACGCAAAGAAACCATTGAACGTGTTTTTGCAGATGCCAAGGAAAAGCATGGTATGCGTTGGACAACCTTAAGAGGCCTAAAAAAATTGTCCATGCAAGCGATGCTTACTTTTGCTGCCATGAATTTAAAAAAGATGGCCAATTGGACTTGGATAAGTCCAGAAATGGCGTAGCAATAAGCATAGGATAGGCCTAACTTTTGCTCTTACGAGCAAAAAAACAACAAAAAGACACCCAGATTGGCACATCCGGATGCCTTTTGTCTACAATCTGAGACGCCTGTATATACAGGCGTCTTTGCGTATTGAGGCGAAAAACCACACTCCACATAGTGTGCTCCAGAAAGGAATGTTTCTCGGCTTACACAACTCAGCTCATCGCTTAATCATTATAACACGATAATAATCAAGAAAACAAGTAAAACTTTTTTAAGTAAACTACTTGAATATTACTTTGTATTCCTCCATATTCAAATAATCAGATATACTAAAATAAAACGATAAGAAGGGTTACTATGTTTTTTGACAAGAGGTTCCAACATTATTCAGTAGGAAGTTTTCAAAAGGATTTGCTTTCAGGCTTAATTGTAGGTGTGATTGCAATTCCTTTGGGGATGGCGTTTGCCATTGCTTCAGGAGTGAAGCCGGAATATGGAATCTATACGACGATCGTAGCTGGGATTCTAATCTCCCTTCTTGGCGGTTCAAAATACCAAATCGGTGGACCAACTGGAGCGTTTATCCCGATTTTATTTGGAATCGTCATGTCATATGGTTATGAAAATCTTCTTATCGCAGGATTTATGGCGGGGATTATTTTAACACTAATGGGGATATTCCGATTAGGCTCATTAATAAAATGGATCCCTAGACCCGTAACAATCGGATTTACAGCAGGAATAGCCGTTACGATTTTCACTGGACAAATTGCTAGTTTTCTAGGATTAACAGGAATCAAAAAACATGAAGAATTTATTCTCAACGTAAAGGAAATCTTTGTTCACTTAGACTCAATCAATCTATTTAGTCTGCTTACGGCAGGGGTTTGTTTAATGATGGTAGTAGTAACGCCAAAAGTTGCGCCAAAAATTCCTGGTCCGTTAATTGGACTTTTGGTTTCAACACTTGTGGCTGCAGTATTTTATCCAGGTCAAGTTGCAACAATCGGTACAGCATATGGGGAAATTCCTAGTACATTACCACAGATACATGTACCTGAACTTAATCTGGACCTAATCACAAAGCTGTTAAAGCCGGCGTTTGTGATTGCGATGCTTGGAGGAATCGAATCCCTTCTTTCTGCTGTTGTAGCTGACGGAATGACCAATAGCCGCCATAACAGTAATAAAGAATTGATAGGTCAAGGGATAGCAAACATGATTACCCCGCTTTTTGGCGGTATTCCAGCCACGGGGGCATTAGCACGGACTGCGACAAATATTAAAAACGGAGCAGTTTCCCCGTTCTCCGGTATGATTCATGGCATCGTGGTTCTACTTGTTTTAATATTCGTTGCCCCAAAGGCATCTTATATACCACTTGCGAGTATGGCGCCCATCTTAATGGTGGTTGCTTGGAATATGAGCGAACGAAAGGTATTTGCTCACATTGTGAAAACAAGATCAACGGATTCAATCGTGCTTTTGGTTACCTTTTTCCTTACCGTATTTGTGAACCTAACAACAGCCGTTGAAATTGGGTTAGTCATGTCTGCGATACTGTTTGTGAAACGAATGAGTGATGTGACTACGACGGCAAAGGCGCTGCCTAATCCACAGAATCGACAAGGAAAAGTTGAAACATCCATGGTTACTGATACTCACGATTGCCCGCAAATTAGTATCTTTAATGTGGAGGGACCGTTATTCTTTGGAGCAGCTCAAACATTTGAGAAGACCATTATGGAAACCATTAACTATCGCCCTAAAATCCTTCTTTTGCGGATGAGCAAGGTACCGTTAATGGATACAACCGGTGAAGCCATCCTTGCAAGCATTGTGAAACATTTTGCCAAAAGTGGTATAGTGTTGGTATCAGGATTGAATTCACAGCCGGAAAATGTTCTTAGAAAGACAGGTCTATTTGATTTAATTGGGCAGGACCATTTTTTTGAACATACAGGGGATGCTATTCAATATGGATTATCACAGATAAATGAAAATAAATGCCTTGGCTGCAAGCATTTTGCTTTTAGAGAATGTAAACAACTATCAACAAAAGAGGTTGTGGAAAATCGGGCAAAATTAACAGCCACCTTTTAAGATAAGAGGAAGTGATGATTTGAATTTAGAGATGCAGCAATTTAAAGCAGAATTTTTCAAGGCACTTGCCCATCCATTAAGAATCCGAATATTGGAGCTGCTGGCAGAAGGGGATAAGAATGTTAATGAAATTCAAACCCTTGTTGGAAGCGAAGGTTCTGCTGTGTCACAGCAGCTGACCATTTTACGGGCGAAAAATATTGTTTCAGGTACAAAGGAAGGAAATAAGGTCATTTATACATTGAAGGATCCTATGATTATTGAACTGCTGGCCGTTGCCCGCCAAATTTTTAATAATCATTTAGTCGATACGATTACCATCCTCGATAAGTTTAAGGAAGAGGAAGAAGAAGTCCTGCCACAGCCGAAGATTTAATGTCTTCGGCTATTTTTATGGATTTAAAGGGAAATTTCTTATAGATAACACAAAATGATCATTCTGGTTATAAAAATTTGTACTACAATAGAAATCCGCCTAACTATTTTTCTTCAAAAATCGACAAAACTGGTTTGTTGCGGATTATAGGAAGGTAGAATGAAATAGATAGATATAGAGATTTGCAGAACCTTGTAAAACTGTGTCATAAAGCCCTTTCTTGACATATTTTAATAGAAATGATAAATTTTAGACAGCCGTTGAACACGAGATTAGATTTATGTTACAGCTTGTTCAAAGTTTTAACTGATGTTTGGATGAGGAAATGAAGTAAAGCTATCACGTTGTCCTTTGGTGAATTTTACACATGGCTTCATTGTAAGCCAATAGGAGGATTTTTTTACATGAAAAACGGTAAAGTAAAATGGTTTAACTCAGAAAAAGGTTTTGGATTCATCGAAGCAGAAGATGGAAACGACGTATTCGTTCACTATTCTGCCATTCAAACAGAAGGTTTCAAAACTTTAGAAGAAGGTCAAGAAGTATCTTTCGAAGTTGTTGAAGGAGCTCGTGGGCCACAAGCTGCTAACGTAACAAAGAAGTAATCCTACCAAAAACTACAATCTCAACAGCCTGGACAAAAAAGTCTCAGGCTGTTTTTTATTGTCCAAATACAAGTGATTACCAAGCTCATTCCAATTGGTATTTTGCTATAATAGAAGTATTCGAATATGCAAGAGGTGACCAAAATGAAATTTATTCACACCGCTGATTGGCATTTAGGTAAATTAGTCCACGGTGTCTATATGACGGAAAATCAACGTGCTGCACTTGAACAATTTGTATCAATTGTGGAAGAAGAAAAGCCGGATGCGGTGGTCATTGCCGGTGACCTTTATGACCGGTCTGTGCCGCCGACTGATGCGGTTGAGTTATTAGATGAAATTCTTTTTAAAATTAATGTTGAGCTAAAAACACCTGTTGTAGCAATTGCTGGGAACCATGACAGTGCAGAGCGGCTATCCTTCGGCAGTTCATGGTATAAACATAGTCAATTCTATTTAACCGGTAAACTATCAAATAACTTCAAGCCCTTTCAGATTAATGGAGTTAATTTTTACCTTGTTCCTTATGCAGAGCCGGGGGTTGTTCGCCAGCTGCTTGACGATGATTCCATTCATTCCCATCAAGAGGCGATGAAGGCTCTGATTGGAAAAATAGAAGAGACCTTGAACCCGAATCAACCAAACGTTTTAGTGGGACATGCCTTTGTTCTAGGCGGCCAAACTTCCGATTCTGAACGGATCTTATCTGTTGGCGGTTCAGGTTGTGTCGGAGCAGAATTATTCGCTCCTTTTTCCTATACAGCTCTTGGACATCTCCATAGTCCGGATGCTATTAACCACGAGAACGTAAAGTATTCAGGGTCTCTCTTAAAGTATTCGTTTTCCGAAGCAAAGCAAAGAAAATCGATATCAATCATTGAAATGGACGAAAAAGGAAATTTCACTCACCGTTACCGTTCACTTACACCAAAACATGACATGCGAGAGATTGAAGGACATATCGAAGAATTACTTGACCCTAACTTTTATGCTAATGAACGAGTGGATGATTATTTAAAAATTACCTTGCTGGATCAAGGGGCCTTGCTCGATCCGATTAATAAATTGCGTCAGGTTTATCCAAATGTTCTTCATCTGGAAAAAAAGATTGAGCTGACAGACAGCAAGAAAAAACAATCCTACATGGCTCTAAAAAGTGAGAAGAAGTCTGAGCTTGAACTGTTCGAACAATTTTATACAGATATGACAACCTCTGAATTTACAACGAAAAAAAGATCTGTTATGACCGAGATCATTGAAAAGGTATTACGAGAGGAGGGAAATAGATGAAACCTTTGAAATTGACTATGCAGGCATTTGGTCCATATGCAGGCAAAGAGGAAATTGATTTTAACCAGCTTGGAAACCGGACCATGTTTGTCATCTCCGGGAAAACGGGCGCGGGAAAAACCACCATTTTTGACGCGATTAGTTATGCCATTTATGGAAAGGCCAGCGGGGAAGACCGAAACGGTCCCGAACTACGGAGCCAATTCGCAACGGAAGAGATGTTAACAGAGGTTTCTCTGGACTTTACCCTGCGTAACAAAGTCTATTCGATTACCCGTTCACCGCAGCAGCTAAAAAAGAAAGATAGAGGCGATGGCTATACCACGATTGGCGCGAAAGCGGAATTATATATGTGGGATGCTGATGGGGAAAGAAAATTGCTTGCCTCGAAAACAAGTGATGTCGAGGAAAAAATTAAAGAAATCATGTTGATTGATGCCAATCAATTTCGGCAAATCCTGATGATTCCACAAGGAGAATTCCGCAAGCTGTTAACGTCAGACAGTAAGGATAAAGAAATGATCCTGCAGCGTCTGTTTCACACCCAGCTTTATAAACTAATAGAAGAAAAGCTGAGAGAGGAAGCAAGTGATTTGAAAAAGACGGTGGAAGAAACTGAGAAATCACGAAATGAATCCTTACGCCGAATCCATGCATTTACAAATGATGAGCTCGGTCAAGCGCTAGAATCGGACCCAGAAAATCACACCATTATCATGCCGCTTTTACAAGTAGAAATTGCCGGCATGGTCGAAAAACTCCAACAATTAGCTAATCAATTAACAGACAAGGAACAAGCCCAAGACAAACTAAAGGCACAGCTATTTGAAGCAGAAGCAATCCTAAAACAGCTGCAAACAAAAGCGGAGTTAAAAGGGAAAATGTCGCGTTTGCTCGCTCAAGAAGATGAGTACAAAGAGAAAGAAATCCAAGTTCAGCGGGCGCAAAAGGCCGCACTTTTAGCGAAACAAGAGGAGTTATGCCACCGGTTAAAACGGGAGGCAGACCAGCTTCAGGAGAATATAAACGTGATTGCTGCCCAGATTGACAAATTAAATGGACTCTCTGAAGAATCTGCACAGCAGCTGCAAAGGGAGCAGGAGCGTGAGGGTGAGCGTCAGTCTGTGCTCGATGAAGTGAATCGATTGGTAAGCATGAAGGAAGATGTCTACTCGTTTTCGGCATTGCTCAAAGAGACAAAACAAAAGGATGCCGAGCTCAAGGAAGCAAAGGAAAAGCAAGCCAATCATGAACAGAGACTTCACCAATTGGATGAACGAATCAGTACGTTAAAGTCTCATAAAGAAGAAATCGAAAGAGGAAAGCTAACCTTTTTAGAAAATGAAAGCAAGCTTGAAAAACTGAAAGTTGATCTTGCTCGGCTCGAAAAGCTAGAAACATTGCTTGCACGTCATCAAAAGGCAGAACAAAACCTAGTTACAACTACAGGACGATTCGAAAATACACTGGCTCGTTATCATGATGCGAAAGCGATTGTCGAAGAGTTGGAGAAAAAATGGATCCATGGTCAAGCAGCCATTCTAGCTGCTAACCTCCATACTGGTGAAGCGTGTCCTGTTTGCGGTTCTTTGGATCATCCTAGACCGTCGATTGAACAAGAAAATCAGATTCCTACGGAAGAAGATTTGAAGTCTGCTAAGGAGCAAGCTTCACAATGGGAAAATGAAAAATCAAAAGTAGAAGCGAGTTTTTATCAGTGTCGCTCGGAAGAAAGTGCACAGAAAGAAGCAGTTCAGGACCTACTTAACGAAATATGCCTGCATCGTCCAGATTTTACTGTTGAAGAGTTGCCAAATGTAAAAATGGAGGCATCTGCGGCTAAAACTCAACTTGTTCAACGTCAAGACAAGCTAGAGGAACAAATGAAGCTCCTTGAACGGCTCAAGTCAGAAATGGAGACAAAAGAGTCAGAAAGAGTAGCCTTACAGTCCGGAATTCAGCAGCTGTCAGCATTGGTGAATGATTTAACGGTTCAGTTTACTGAAAAGAAAACCGATCTTACTAGAATGATGAAGGTGATTCCGGAAAATCTTCGTTCAGAAGTGGAATATGAGAGGATGCTTGCATCATTAAGAAATCGTCATGACATGTTAGTGAAACAGCTGGAAGTAGCACAGAAACGCCTCCAAGAGGTGAATGAAAAGCTATCGAGTGAAACGGCTAGATTACAAGATGCAAAGAAGCATCATGCTGCCAAACAGCAGGAGCTGGAGACGGAACGCGGAATCTTTGTTGCCAAATTATCAGAGCAGGGTTTTGAAAAATATGGGCTTTATGCTGCTTCTAAAAAATCAGAAGGAGAAATTCAGTACCTTCAAGATGAGATTCGGAGCTACCGTGAAGAATTACGATCTGTATCTGACCGCTTGAAAGAACTGACTGAGCTCCTTACTGATGTGAAAACACCGGATGTTGAGGGGATCAAGCTGGAGTTAGCAAAGTTTACTGCCGAAATTGAAAAGCTTACTCAAGAGAGAACCGATTTATATGTTAAAAAGCGGGATAACGAGGAAATTTATCAGCGGGTTGAACGCCTGAATAACGAGGTAAAGGCGCTTGAGGAACGGTTTAGTATTATTGGCGACCTTTCTGATATTTCCAGGGGGCAGAATCATTTACGGATAACATTTGAACGATATGTTCTGGCTGCTTTCTTGGATGATATTTTACATGAAGCCAATATCCGGCTGCGAAAGATGACCTCTGGGCGCTATCTGTTACAGCGGAAGACAGATCGGTCGAAAGGGAATGCCCAGAGCGGTTTGGAATTGCTTGTGTTTGACCAATATACCGGTCAGGAGCGTCATGTTAAAACGTTATCGGGAGGAGAAAGTTTTAAGGCATCGTTGTCGTTGGCCTTGGGGCTTGCTGATGTAGTGCAAAATTATGCCGGCGGCGTTTCGTTGGAGACGATGTTTATTGATGAAGGATTTGGTACGCTTGACCCTGAATCACTTGACCAAGCCATTGAAGCCTTAATGGATATCCAAAGCAGCGGCCGCTTGGTTGGTATCATCTCGCACGTACCCGAACTAAAAGAGCGAATCGATGTTAGACTTGAAGTAATTGCCGGTCAGACGGGCAGCCGGACGGAGTTTATGTTTACGAATTAATTTGAAAAAGCAGTGGGTTTCCTTTGAAAGGGGAATTCACTGCTTTATTGTTGTTGTTGGATTCTAATTGTGCCCGCGAATCGGGTAAAAATAGTTTGGACGGTCAAAATAAAAGGTAATTGTGCCCGTTAACCCGGAGAAATAGTTGAAGCGGTCAAAATAAAGGGTAATTGTGCCCGCTAGCCGGGAAAAATAGTTAGAACGGTCAAAATAAGCAGGGGGACGGTTCTTATGCTTCGGAAGCATAAGAACCGTCCCTTTGCTTCACCCATTTAATTCTTGTACAAGTGCCCGTCCCGCTTGCCGGCCTGTGAATAGACAGCCCCCGACGAATGTTCCTTCAAGGGAGCGGTACCCATGTATCCCTCCGCCGCCAAAGCCTGATACCTCGCCGGCGGCATATAATCCAGGCACTGGGCTGCCTGAAGCATCAAGCACTCTTCCGGATAAATCGGTTTGCAGACCGCCCAGCGTTTTACGACTGACAATATTTAAACGGACAGCAATGAGGGGGCCCATTTTTGGATCAAGAATCTTATGTGGTGGTGCTACGCGAATTAGTTTATCCCCTAAATAATTTCGAGCCCCGCGCATAGCAGTAATTTGCAGATCTTTTGTAAATTTATGATCGATTTCCCTGTCACGTGCTTCAATTTGCCGTCTTACTACATCAACATGGAGGAGCTGATCACCGGTCAGCTTATTCATCCCTGTAACCAATTCATCCAACGTTTTCGCAATAACAAAATCCTCCCCCTTATCCATGAACGCTTTCACTGGTGCCGTCGGACCTGGAAGGACTCGGGCCAATACCTTTTTAATACTCTTTTCTGTCAAATCTGGATTCTGTTCCGATCCGGAAAGGGCAAACTCTTTTTCAATAATTTTCTGAGTTAAAATAAACCACGAATAATCGTAGCCTGATTTCATTATTGCTTCCAGAGTTCCCAGCGTATCAAAGCCTGGGAAATTTGGTGCGGGAAAGCGGTTCCCTTTAGCGTCAAGCCAGAGGGAGGAGGGACCAGGAAGGATTCGAATTCCATGGTTAGACCATACGGGATTCCAATTTTTTATGCCTTCTGTATAGTGCCACATTCGGTCACGATTCACAATTCGGCCGCCGGCTTTTTCAGTAATGGCGAGCATCCTGCCATCAACATGTTCAGGCACGCCGGAAATCATCTGTTTTGGTGCCTCACCTAACCGGGAGGGCCAGTTTTTTCGAATCAGCTCATGGTTTCCGCCGATGCCGCCGCTTGTTACCACAACTGCTTGGGCAAGGAACTCAAAATCCCCAACAACCTCCCGGGAGCTTGCTTCCCCACGAGCAGCGGAACTAGCGATAAGAACATCACCCCTTACCCCAGTGACCGTTCCAGCATTTTTTATTAATTCATTCACACGATGGCGCGGACGATAGTCAACAAGACCTTCCGCTATTGCTTGCCGGACTCGTTCCTCAAACGGCTTGACAAGTCCGGGGCCAGTCCCCCAAACGATATGGAAACGGGGAACAGAGTTACCATGACCTTCTGCTGTATACCCTCCACGCTCAGCCCAGCCAACCACTGGAAAGAAACGGACCCCCATATCATAGAGCCATTGACGTTTTTCGCCAGCAGCAAAATCAACATAGGCCTCTGCCCACTTTTTACCCCAATAATCTTCATCGTACGCACGGTCAAAGCCGGCCGATCCTAGCCAGTCCTGCCAGGCAAGTTCCCTCGAATCCTTTATCCCCAACCTTCTCTGTTCGGGTGAGTCTACTAAAAATAGACCGCCGAATGACCACCATGCTTGGCCGCCAAGAGAGGCTTCCGGTTCTTGATCTAAAAGTAATACTTTTTTACCGGCATCAGCAAGTTCGGCAACGGTTACCAAGCCGGCCAGACCAGCCCCCACTACGATGACATCGTATGGCAATTTTATCCCTCATTTCACAGACGTATTGTTTTCTGAATAGTCAATATTTTCATTATAGCATGTATAATCTATTAAAGCTGTCACTTTCTTATCTAAAAAAAGGGCGTTTTTCCTCTAATTGAATAAATTTTCCAGCCATATCGAATAATAAGTTCAAACATGGTTAGGGGGTTTTTAGATGAAGAAAATGGCAATCCTCTTGTGGAGTCTATTCGTAACTCTCTGTCCACTCAATACACGTGCCGAAGATCTACCTAGGTTGTCTTCCGATTGCCTTGAAGATATGAAAAATCGTGATGTATTATATAATAAAGCCATCATGAGAGATATCATAACTGAACTTGGATTGGATATTGATTCGCAAAACTATTTAGAGGTTTCGGACAAGGATTTAGATGCTGCCCATCTTATCTACGGCGGAAAAGAAGTCGATGAAAATTATCAGTCCTTACATGAACAATTTATTGTCGCATCTCGTGGAAAACCGACTCTTTTTGTGAAACCATCGGAAGCTTATTTACTTTATAAACAGCCCGATAATACAAATGTAGCGGTGCATTTAAAGCTCTCAGACCTTAAGTGGGTGGTTGTAGGGAAGAAAAAGCAAGAAGGAAATATTGTTCATTATAAGCTTTTAAAATGTGAAAAAGAATACTTGAAGAAAAAGCGAGAGTTTTCTAACCATTAAGCTTATTATTAGCGGTAAAACAAAAATTCTCCTGAGAAAATAATCCTGAATTAAAAATGAACTTGACCATGGGTAACATTAGACGAAGAAGCAAGCCATCGGAGGGATAAGCATTGACTGACTTTTGTCCAATATTATGGCCGGAAGAGCCAGCTCCGGAAGCATATATAAATTGTGGTGAATGCGGACTTGATCAGCATGGATCAAGGCTAATCTGGGGGGAAGGAAATCCGAATGCACCAATTATGATTCTTCTTGATAATCCGGGGACCCGTGAAGACCGCGAAGGGAATCCCTTTGTATGCGGTACAAGACAAACACTGCAAAAAGCGGCACAAGAGGCAGGTCTAACAGAAGAGGATTTGTATGTAACCTATATCTTAAAAAGAAAACCAGTCAGGGCTTATGATAAAGATGAGGTCCGGAAAACATGTATGATGCATCTAAATCAACAGCTCTCGGTCAAAATGCCTGAGTTCATTCTTTGTCTTGGAAATGTAGCGGTTCAGTCCTTTTTTCAGGATGCTGAAGTGAATGTAAAGCAATTGCATGGAAAATTACATAAAGTCCATGGTTATCATACTACGGCTAGTTACCATCCTTTGGCAGTAAGACGACGGCCAAATCTTTGGCCGATTTTTATCAAGGATTGGAAGTACTTGGCAGATACCTACAGAAATTCATTAAAATAGACACTATTTTCCCGCAATTAACCAATCATAAACCCTTACCTTAAAACCCAAAATAAGATAGTTCACTCATTCAAAGCAAAGGGGTTGTTGGGGTTGAGATGGCATAAAACAATACTTTCTATGATTCAGCAGAGGCAGGAGAAAAGGATTGCATTAGCAGTAGATACGTCAACAAATGAAGCGCCGGTTATTCTTATTAATAACATAGTCAAACTGTTTGAACAATTAAAACCAGATACGTTGTTAGTTCAAGCGGATTTTAAAATTAGAAGTATTTCCCCCGTTCAAAGCGATTCCATTAAATATCATACACATGGGAAATCTTCCTATACATTAGTTTTAGAGTGGGCAAAGGAAGAGAAGATTGATACACTATTTTATATTACCGATGTTACCGGCTTTTTTTCAGAGGATATGGAAAAGGTTGATTTTGAATTATTTTGGCTTGTACCTGGGGATTTTCTGCCGCGCGTCCCATTTGGAAAAGCAATTAAAGTTGCCTAAAATAGGGTCCCTCACCAGGTGGGGGATTTTTTGTTAGGAGGGGAAACCAAATGATTAAAGAACTGGATTTACATCATCCAGAAATAGTAACAGACGTCTTTGAACTGCAAAGAGCATCGTACATAATTGAGGCACAATTAATCCATTACTATGATATTCCCCCTTTACTAGAAACGATGGCGGAACTAAAAGAGTGTGGAGAAACCTTTTTGGGGTATTATGAAGGTGAAAATCTTGCTGGTGCTATTTCTTACACGATTGAGAAGGATGAACTGACCATTTGCCGGATGGTCGTACATCCAAGCCAATTTCGGAAAGGAATTGCCGAAAAGCTGTTAACGAGAGTGGAAGAGCAGAATCCGGACATTTCCGTTCTATCTGTATCAACAGGAAAGGATAATCCTCCCGCTAAAAATTTATATTTAAAACATGGTTTCAACCATGTATCTGACCTTGAGGTTATCCCAGGATTATTTATTAGCCATTTTAAAAAGGAAAAACACCATCGCCAATGATGGTGTTTTTCCGCTCTATTCTATTCTGTTCAACCCATTACTATTTGCAAAACCATCCAAATATTTAAGCCAAGGATGATGATGGCAAAGAGGGAAGAAAGGATGGTAGTAATTTTCTTATTGGTTAGTACACCCATTAAATCTTTCTTTTGTGTGAAATAAATCAAGGCGATAATCGGGAAGGGTAGTACAATACTTAGAATGACCTGGCTAATAATGAGTGTCTGGGTTGGATCGACTCCGAGTGCCACAATAATGACAGTTGGAAGCATGGTTACCAACCGGCGTATCCATAACGGAATGCTAAAACCTACAAATCCCTGCATAATCACTTGACCCGCCATTGTTCCGACAACTGAACTTGAAAGACCCGAAGCAAGCAATGAGACAAGGAAAACACTAGCGGCAGCTGCGCCTAGCAACGGTGTGAGGGTATGGTAGGCAGTGGTCAAGTCAGCAATATGGCTTTGACCTGTTGTGTTAAAAACAGAGGCCGCCATATACATCATCGCCAGATTAACGAATCCTGCCAATGTCATCGCAATGATAATTTCTTTTGTACTAAATTTTTGGATCTTTATTTTTTCTGTATCATTTCTTGGCACGATTCTATTCTGGGTTAAGCTTGAGTGTAAGTAGATGGCGTGCGGCATAACGGTTGCCCCAATTACGCCGACAGCTAGCATAATACTTTCATTATTACCGAGCCATGGGACCACACTATGATAAGCAATCTGCGAAAAATCAGGCCGTGACAGTATGGTTTCCACCAAGTAGCATAAACCAATTAGCATTGCGAAAGCAGCGATAAATTTCTCTAACGGCCGGAAGCCAAATTTTTCAAGCATTAAGATTAAATAGGTTACTACCCCTGTGATGATTGTGGCATAGATCATGGGAATACCGGCTAGTAAGTTTAGTGCCAGTGTTGCTCCTAAAAATTCAGCGAGATCCGTTGCCATAGCGGCAAATTCTGAGACAATCCACATAATCATCGTGAGCCATTTTGGCATCCGATCACGGCATATTTCAGGTAAACTCCTGCCAGTAGCAATACCAAGCTTGGCTGACATATTCTGCAAGAGCATCGCCATCAAGTTCGCTAAAACAATTACCCAAAGCATTTTATAACCAAAACGGGCTCCACTTTGTATATTAGTGGCAAAGTTTCCCGGATCTACATAAGCAATTGAAGCAATAAAAGCTGGTCCAAGGAAGGGCAATAAGGCCCTGATGCCTTTTACTTTTCCATTTATGGCATCTCTTGCGGCAGAAACTGTTTTTAATTCTGCGGCTCGAGCCTTATCAACTGCAAAGGAATCTGACTGACTCATAAGACACCAACCTTTCTTCATTTGTTTTTCATAGGCGCAAGGTTTGTTCGCTAATCAACAAATGTTGCACTCGTGCAAATTCTTTAGTTTTATTATAATAAATTTCACAATATTTGTGTATATTTTTGCCTAGTTTAATAGTGTTTTTTTAAAATAAAAAAACCAGAAAGCTCTGGTTTAGTTTGCTGGAGGATTTTTTTGTAGAAAACTGATTAGTTCTGGCAGGTTTTTTGCTTGATGAACAATCCCCGTGTGGTTGAAGAGAATATAGGCGATGGTTTTACTAATCTCAAGCTCGGGATACGCTTTTTGGGCTAGTTCCTGACTAGGTAAACTCAAGATGTTTTTTACATGTTCGGTGACCTTTTGATTTTTTTCAATCGGAGTTTGTTCTTCGGTTTCTCCTATGACTAATAGAGAATAAGTCCGTTCGTCTTGAGCAAGCAAATTTGGATAAGGAAAACTTTGCACAGACTTTGTTACGATTGCTATTTTGTGCTGTGGATGGGCTTGTTTTGGTTCGCTTGCCTTTGTGTCATTGCTTTGACAGCCAGCTAATAGGATAAAAGAAGTAAGCATTGTTATCATTATTTTTTTCATTTGTCTTCGTCCCTTGTTGTTTGAATGTAGTATCCTCAACATAGCATATCCTCCTTACCAGTGGACATGAATAATGTGGAGGATTCGTGAAAGAAGAGGCATTTTGTTTTAAAAAAAAGTTCGCTTGTACAAATGCCTATTTAAGGCTACAGTAGAATGGTAGAACGATTAAGAAGGTGTTAATCTTGGAAAAGCGATATTTTACGATTGGGATGGCCGGGCATATTGACCACGGGAAGACCTCCTTAACAAAAGCTTTAACCAATGTGGATACGGACCGGTTAAAGGAAGAAAAGGAACGGCAAATCTCGATTGAATTGGGCTTTGCGCCCCTTTATGAAGACGAAGAAATTCAAATTTCTGTGATCGATGTTCCTGGACATGAACGGTTTATCCGTCAAATGATTGCCGGCGTGGCTGGGATTGATTTAGTCGTCCTCGTGGTGGCAGCAGATGAAGGGGTAATGCCGCAAACGAAGGAGCATCTCGATATTTTAAAGTTTTTAGGCGTGAAAAATGGAATCGTAGCCATTTCAAAAATGGATCGAGTGGATGAAGAATTCATTGAACTGGTGAAAGATGATATTTTAGGTGAGCTTGCTGGGACCGTGTTTGAGGACGCCCCCTTTGTTTTAGTTGATAGTTTATCCAAAAAGGGAATCCCTGAAATCAAAGAATTAATCATTGATACGTTAAAGGGCCTAGAAATGCGTGATGCAAAAGGAGCCTTTCGTCTGCCGATTGACCAGGTTTTTACAGTTAAAGGACAAGGGACGGTTGTGCGCGGAACGGTATATGAAGGAACAGTCGAAGAGGGACAAGTTTTAAAGATCATGCCAAAAGGTCTTGAAGTAAGAGCAAGGCAAGTACAGGTCCATCATCATCCTGCAAAAAAGGCCTATGCTGGTCAAAGGGCAGCGATTAACTTATCAAATGTGTCGAAGGAAGACCTGCAACGCGGCGATGTTTTAGTGTCATCCGAACATTTCATTGTATCCAAAACAGTGGATGTCGCCATTCGAGTTGTTGAGGACCTAGAACATATTGTCAAACAGCGGATGCCGATAAAGCTTCATATAGGAACAGCAGAGGTCATGGGCCGGATTGTGTTTTTCGACCGAAATGAAATTAAAGAAGAAAACGGGGATATCCTTTGTCAGCTTCGACTGGAAGAGGAGATTTTGACCAAGCGGGGGGATCGTTTCATTTTACGTCGTCCAAGTCCACAGGAAACCATTGGCGGTGGCTGGGTGATCGACCCGCGAGCGAATAAATATCGGTTTGGGAACCAGACGATCGAAGAGTTAGAAAAAAAGAAAGCAGGCACGCCTAGAGAGCGGATTACCGCTGCACTCATGGATGCGAAAAGCCTTCCATTAACGGAACTGATTAAGCGGACTGCCCTGGATGACTCAACATTAATGGAACATTTGGTTCACCCTGAATTTGTTTTCTATAATGGGAAGGAATATACACTTAAACTCCTAATCGATTCAATCGAAGAAGACATGTTTGATGTCTTGCAAGAGTTCCATCAATACTATTCAATGAAGGCAGGAATGAATAAAGCGGAACTTTTACAATCACTGCAAAAAAGATTTCCTAAATCCTTGCTTGATTTTGTTGTAGAAAATGGAATTACGAGTGGGGCGTTTAAGAGAAAAGAACAATTTGTTTCTCTTGCAGGATTTGTACCACATGTGCCGAAAAGCTGGGCAAAACGGGCAGAGAATCTCCTCCAAGATCTCAAAAAGGATGGGCTTAAGGTACGCTATCTAAAAGATTATTTTTCTGCTGCAGGAATTCCCGAATCAATCGAATATGATTTAAGAAAATTTCTTGAAGACCAACATTTACTGGTGCAGCTTGATGACCAATTTGCTTACCATGGGGATGTCTTCAAAGAAGCGGTTGAAAAACTGCAAAAGGGGACGAGTGACGAGTTTGAGGTGGGAGCGGCAAAGGATGTCCTCGATTTATCAAGAAAATACATGATCCCATTTTTAGAAAGATTGGACGCCAAAGGAATCACCAAGCGTGTCGAAAATAAACGTGTTTGGAAAAAATAATCAAGAAAAAGCCTCCATCCCTAATGGGTTGGAGGCTTTTGTTAAGAAAGAAACTCCGTTGGATTTAGGCCAAGCTCCCGGCAAATGTCAGCAACCATTTGCTTTTCATTTTGATCAAAATCCCCATCCGCATAGCCAATGGCAATACAATAGCGGGCCACTAATCGAGCTATTTCAGGTTTTGTCCTCATTTTTCCAAGGGCACGAAAAGCCTCGGCACGACCCATCATACGGTCATTTTCCATCCGTGATACAAATAGGTTGAATTTCTGAATAACCTTATTTGTATCAAAAACGCGTAATTCTTCACTTTGATGGACAAATTCCATCATCTTTTGCCGCTCTGCCGGATCTAAATAACCATCTGCCATGGCCACTAACGCACAGGCAGCTGTGACAGCATCAAGAAGGTCCTGACTTTTATACCGAGTGAACAATTCTTGAGCCTTTCTTTTTTGATTATTTGCCCATTCCACATAATCTGTTTGAGAAGGGGACCAGGCATTACCGCAATGATTACAAGTAAACTTTAATTGGTTTTTTCCAATAAAACCACCAAGTAATCCAACCGGTCCAAGGATCAAACCACCGATGGCGGCTTTTCCTAAACCAAATCCCTTTTTTCCCGTTGTCACACTGGTCGAATGACAGCGTGGACACATAATCTCATCTCCGCCGTAAACAGAATGACTGGAAATTGGCGGGGGTGCTTGAGTTGACTGCGGATACCCATAGGCAGGCTGCCGTTGCGTCAATTCGGGCTGAAGAGAAAAGCGCGGTTGGTTTGTATTTGGATTGAACTGGTTTTGCTGGTAGGGATCATAGGTCTGCTGATTTTGTTGATATGGATTTGTGTTAGAAGGTTGAGTTCTCAAATCCTGCTGATAATTTGGCTGCTGAACTTGGGAGTCTTGAGGCGGGTCATCAACCGTAACTCCAAAGTTTCGGCATAAAGCCGCTAATCCACCCTGAAAACCACTGGCAATGGCATTAAATTTCCACTCTCCGTTATGGCGGTAGAGCTCTGCTGCAACAATCGCTGTTTCAACGGTAAAATCTTTTCCTAGGTTAAAACGCAATAATTCCTCATTGGTAAGCTCGTTAAAAATTCGAACGTAAGAATCAGAGATTTGTCCAAAATTTTGCCGTTTTACTTGTGCATCATGGATTGTAATCGTAAAGGCAATTCGGTGGATATGGTCTGGAACCTTTGCCAAATCAATCTTAATTTGTTCATCATCACGGACGCCGGAACCAATCCGATTATCACCACTATAAATAATAGAACCATTGCCGCCCGAAGGGTTATTATAGAAAACAAAATCTTGGTCGCTGTTTACTTTCCCCGAAGGTCCTAATAAAAAGGCCGAAGCGTCCAAGTCAAAAATTGAGCCCAGCTGGCTAATATTCCAGCCTAATCCGACAACCACATTTTTAAGACCGGGGTAAGATTTCGTTAGATCAACTTTTTGCCCCTTGCTAAGAGTTACACCCACAATTTTCACTCCTTCATCATATGTTCTATGTAGATTATACTAGGTAAATCATAAAAGGGAAAAATTTCTAGTTCACCTGATTAGATCGTTTCTTTACTATTTACGAATGACTCGTTAAAAAGTTTCATGCTGATAAGAGAAAACACACTGTTCACGGTCGAACAGTGTGTTTTCTTTTAAAGGGTATGATTGATCCTGCGATCATTATTTTTCATAAACGGCCACCAGTTTGCCTGACCAAACGTTCTTACCATTACCGGTACAAACAATGGTAGAATCACCAAGGAATACAAGGCCAATCCAATCAAGAGAATCGTCGCAATTTCTACCAATGAAAGAACGCCAGACGGCATCATTGCTGCGAATGTACCCCCTAAGATTACCGCAGCAGAAATGATGACACTGCCCATCTTTTTCATTGATAGCAGGATTGCTTGTTGGACAGGCATATCCCGGTATTCGTTGAATCGGTCCATTAAGAAGATGCTGTAGTCAATGCCAAGTGCTACGAGGATCACAAAGGCAAAAAACGGAACAGCCCAGCTTATTCCCGTGTAGCCAAGAATATGGACAAAAATAGACTCTGAAATAGCCATTGCTGTGTAATAGGTTAGAACGAGGGAACCGATTAAATATAGCGGCATGATCAGTGAACGAAGAAGGATAATGAGTATGATGCTGATACCTGCAAGCATTAATATTACTGTTCGTGCATAATCCGCTTTTGAAATCGTATCAAGGTCATGGTGCATACTGGATACACCGCCAACTTCTATTTTCGCATTTTCAAGCTTCGTGTCTGTCACCGCTCGGTTTACTGCTTGCTTGATGTCAGTCACGCTGTTAATGGCTTCATTGGAATAAGGATTTTTATTAAAAATAACATCTATTGTCATGACCTTGCGATCTTGCGACATATAGGAATTTAACACTTTCTGAAAATCCTTGCCATTTAGGACATCTTGTGGAATATAAAAGCCGTTTTGTTTTTGTTTTGAAACATTTGAAAGATAGTCTTGTGCTGAATTAAGGCCGTTTGATACTTGATTTAAGCCGTCTGCACTTTGTGTTAAACCATTTGATAGTTTCGTAATTTGGCCGCCAATATCTTGGAACCCTGACAAAAGCTGCTGCTGACCAGTTGCGAGTGCCTGTAAGCCGCCTGAGAATTTTGGCAGATTGGCGATTGCTGTTCCTTGACCTTTCTCCATTTGGTTAAGCCCAGTTTCAAGCTGCCCAATACCATTGATCAACTGGTCCATTCCATCAATCAGAAGTCCTTGACCGGCAATCATTTTCGTTAAGTTTTGATTGGCAGTTTCAATGCCGTTTTGTGCACTAGTTAAGCCAGCATTGAGAGTGTTTAGGCTTGTAAGTAAAGATACCCTTGGGTCTTTCACCGTGGCATCGGTAGCCGTTTTCACTCCAGCAACTGTCATTTTAATAGCTTGATAGTTTTGATTTTGAGCAATGTCCGCATATTGTTTTTCTAAATTAGCAAAGGCTTGGTCGGTGTTGACAAGATTTTGATGAATGACAGATAAGCCGCCGGCAATTTCATCATAATGTCCTTGAAGTGTGGCAAGACCAGAACTGGCAGCCTTATAACCTGCTAATAACTGTTTGTAACCTGCTAAAAGCTGTTCAGATTGAGATTTTATATTTGCTAACCCGTTACGTGCTTCCTTGGCCCCGATCGAACTATCCTTAAGACCATTTTGTATTCTTGTTAGTCCATCTTGAAGGGAGCCCATTCCTGTTTTAAGTTGATTAGTCCCTGTGATAAGTTGACTAATACCATCTGTTGCTTCCTTCATTTTGGGCTGATTAGCAGCCATTTGGCTGCCGGCATCAGAAAGGCCGGCACTGATTTTCTTAATGCCGTCATTTCCTTGGCCAAGTCCATCACCAAGGCTTGCTGCTTGGTTAGAAATATAAAAATCATCGATCGGTGTGCCGGTCGGACGGGTGACCGAGCGAACAGTTTCCACATTATTAACTTTCAACAATTCCTGGCTGATTTTATCTGTCAGAGTTATATATTCAGAAGTATTGAGTTGATCATCATTTTTAATGACAATCTGCGTTGGCATCGATTCACCGGGACCAAAAGAGTCTGCAATAAGATTAAATCCTTTGATTGAAGGATACTCATCACTTATTTCTTCTAATGAATTAAATGATAGTTGATCTTGGAACGTAAATAAAAATGGAACGGAAATAATCACAACAAGGATAAAAGCCAGCAAAGGCTTCGATAGAGCAAATCTACCCATGGTGCCCCAGATTTTACTGTCACTGTGTTCAAGCTTGCCTTTTGATGGCCAGTAAAGTTTTTTTCCAAGGACAGCCATAAAAAAAGGAACAACTGTAAGTAAGGCAAGTAAAAGAATGGCAACTCCAACAGCTACCGCTGCTGCTGACTTATAAAGCTGGAAGGTGGATAGGCCAATGGAGGCAAACCCAATCATAACAGCAATTCCGCTGAAGAAAACCGTTTTTCCAGCAGTCCGGTAGGTTTCTACAATTGCTTCGATAACATTATCCTTTTTCGCCATTTCTTCTTTAAAGCGGCTTAAAAGTAAGATACAATAGTCAGTTCCGATTCCAAAAAGGACGGCAACTAAGAAGGTTTGCGTAAATGTGGATAATGGGAAATTCACATGGTCGACTAATAAACCAACAACTGATTGAGCTGTTAGATAACTGAATCCTACTGTTACCAACGGTATAATTGGAGCTACTACCGACCTAAATACAAGCAAAAGTACCGCTAAAATAAATACAACGGTAATCCCTTCTGTTTTTTTCAAGCCTTCCTGAGAATTGGTGACAAGATCCTCGCTGATGACCCAATTTCCGGTATAATAATGATCCAGCTTAATGTTATCAATGGCGTGATAGAGATCCCTTGAAATTTCTTTTGCTTCCCGTCCGTTCGCTGTTACCTTTACGGAAACAAGGATGGTTTTCCCGTCTTTTGAAACGAGCTGATCCTTTAACTCCTTTTGATTGAAATGAGTTAGGATCTCAGTAATGCCAAGGTGAGCTTTTTCTTTTTCAAGTGTATGAACCGCTTTTTCAGCGTTCGCAAAGTCTTCCTTTGTCAGTCTCTTATTACTGTGGAAGACCAGCGCAGTTTGTAAACTGCTGCCTGTATTTTCACTTGATTGGACATCTTTCAGAATCTTGGATGCAATCGTGGATGAATATCCATCTGGAACCGATATTTGCCCCTTTTCGCGGACGAGTGACTCCATATTAGGCGCTGCCATAAAGAGGGCAGCGATAACAGCGATCCATGCGATGAGAATAAACCATCTTCCTTTAATAATAGCTCTCACACGCTATTCCTCCATTTCTTCCTTTTTCTTGTTGTCTAAAATAGATGCTAACTTTTCATAGGTATTGATAAAATTCTTTATTTCGACTTCGTCAAATTGAGAAATGATTGACTCTACTAACTGTTCAATTTTTTCCTGACAAGTCTGATAGAGTGTCTTTCCTGCATCTGTTAACGTTAAATAGATGACACGCCTGTCGTTCTGATCCCGAGTTCGCTCAATTAGTCCTCTTTCAGCCATCCGGTTGATAATAGCTGTAATAGCACTTTTATTTACTTCAAAAGCCTCAGCTAATTCAGACGATGTGCATTCTTCAGACTGTGAAATATATCTTAATATGTAGTGCTGATCATTGGTTAACTCATCGCCAATCTGACCCTTGATTAAGGATTCAGCTTTTTTATGAACACGAAAGGAAACGGATACATAGCGATCAATTAACTCTTGAATGGTAGGATTATTCATTCCAGATATCACCTCTTAAAAATTAGTTAAACTCGTTAACTATTCACGTGTTTAACTATAATCGAAAAGAAATTGACCGTCAATTCATTCCTTTAAGGAAAAGTTAAGAAACTAAGATAATAATAGGCTTATTCAAATGAAAACCGTATAGGAAAAGGAGCCAGCACAGATGAAAAAATGGATTTTAATAGCGGTGGCTGCCATAGTCGTTAGTTTCTCGGGCTATCAATGGTACGCAGTAAAAACAAGTGCCAAGACTACATCATCACAAGAACGTACGGCCATGGTGAAAAAAGGAACAGTAGCTGTCAATATCAGTGGGTCCGGAACTGTTCAGGCAGTTACTAGTCAAGACATTATGTCAACATTTAATAATGATGAAATTGATGAAGTATTGGTCGGGACAGGCGAAAAGGTAAATAAAGGTGATGAACTGATTACATTTATGGATGGCAGTGACCCGATCACAGCACCTGCAGCTGGGAAGATTACGACATTATCTGTTTCTGCAGGAGATAGTGTTACTTCCGGACAAGTGGTTGCCCATGTAACGGACTACAGTGGATTGCAAACAGCTGTGCAAATTGATGAACTTGATATTTCTAAAATCCAAAAAGGACAAACGGTCAATTTAAAAGTAAGTTCATTCCCAGATGAGAAATATACTGGAACAGTCAGCGATATTTCAAAAGAAGGTACTTCTTCAAATGGAATTTCTACCTTTACCGTTACAATCACGATTGATAAAATTGCTAACCTTAAAGTAGGTATGAGCGTGGAGGCTAGCATATTAACAGAAAGTAAGCAAAATGTCATGTATGTTCCACTTGATGCAGTCCATTCGTCAAATGGTAAAAAATATGTCAATGTTGTTTCATCAGATGATTCTTCAAACATGACAAAGAAAACCGTAAAAACAGGCATTGCCAATGAAGATTATGTAGAAATAACAGAAGGGCTCTCAGCGGGAGATACCGTACTACTTCCAAAATTAGCGAAAGCAAGTACAACAACTACTGCAACACAAGGAAATAGTTTATTTAGTGGTATAGGAGGAACAAGTAGTATGAGAGGAATGTATCGCAGCAGCGGTACTGGACAGTTTAGTGGAAGGAGTGGAAACTAATGACTAAACCGATTATGCAAATTAGTAACCTAAAAAAAGCATACAGACTGGGCGGAGAAATCGTCCATGCATTAAATGATGTTTCCATTGAAATTCAAAAAGGAGAATTCCTGGCAATTATTGGCCCATCAGGTTCGGGTAAATCAACTTTAATGAATATGATCGGATGTCTAGACAAGCCACAGTCGGGAAAATATCACCTAGATGGTAAGGATATTTTTAGAATGGATGACAATGAATTGGCGACAATTCGAAATCAAAAAATCGGCTTTATCTTCCAAAACTTCAACCTGCTGACAAAATTAACAGCAATTGAAAATGTGGAGCTTCCTTTATTATACGCTGGGGTATCCACAAAGGAACGAAGGGAGAGAGCTTTCGAAGCTTTGGATAAAGTGGGATTAAAGGAGAGGGCTGGTCATTTGCCAACACAGCTGTCGGGCGGACAGCAGCAGCGGGTTGCTATTGCCCGAGCACTCGCAGGTAATCCAGCTATCCTGCTAGCCGATGAACCAACTGGTGCCCTTGACAGTAAAACAAGTAAGGAAATTATGCAGATTATGAAACAACTAAATGAATTGGGCCATACGATTATCCTCATTACTCATGACCTTGAAATTGCCAAACAAGCAAAACGAATGGTCAGTATCCAGGATGGTCAATTACAGGAAAAAGGAGGTGAGCTCATTGGGCATCTTGCAATCCATTAAAATGGCTCTTAAAAGTATCAAGGGAAATAAACTAAGATCGATACTTACCATGCTTGGGATGATTATTGGGGTCTCATCTGTAATTGTTTTAGTGTCCATTGCCCAAGGATCTACAAAAAATGTAACGAGTCAAATCAATCAATTAGGGACCAATCTATTAACCATTAATACATTTAGTACGGATGTGGCTTTAACAGAGGACAAAATTAGCGAAATTAGTAAATTAGATGGTGTAAAAGCAGTATCACCTGTTGTATCAGGACGGGTCAACGTTAAAAAGGGCCGGACAACTTCACAGGTGACGATGACAGGAACCAATGCTGCCTATTCGGAGGTGCGTGATACCAAAATAAGTGCAGGACGATTTATTACTGATTTGGATATTGAATATAGACAAAAGGTTGCTGTTATTGGTTCATCTACGGCGACAACTTTCTTTGGAACAGAAGACCCTGTTGGTCAATATCTGCAAATTGAAGGAACCTCCTATAAAGTTGTTGGTGTTCTTGTTTCGAAAGGAAGCTCAATGGGACAAGGCGGCGACAATACCGTGATCGTTCCACTTAGCACGGGCCAGCGTTTAATTGGAAGTACAACGATTAGCACAGTCTATTTAAAAGGGAAAAGTGAAGACCAAATGGATGCAGTCATGAATTTGGTTGAAACAAAAATGGCGTCCCTTTTCCCAACTCAAACTGATTCTTATAGTGTGACAAATCAGCAGGATGTCATGGACACAATGAGCTCCGTATCGGACACGATGACATTGATGCTCGGCGGTATTGCGAGTATTTCCTTGCTGGTCGGTGGAATTGGTATTATGAATATTATGCTCGTATCTGTTTCTGAACGAACAAAAGAAATAGGTATCCGTAAAGCAATTGGCGCCAAAAGGCGGGATGTCCTTGTCCAGTTCCTAATTGAAGCGGTCGTATTAAGCGGTGTCGGCGGACTAATCGGGATTATCTCAGGGGTAGGGATCGGGAAATTAGTATCATCTCTATTTAGCTTAAGTGTCTCCTTCTCTTCCAACGTAATCCTATTTTCATTTTTGTTCTCGTTAGTAGTTGGAGTCGTATTCGGTGTATTCCCAGCAAATAAAGCTTCCAAGTTAAATCCAATCCAGGCTCTAAGATACGAATGATTAAAAATAGAAGCGGTCGCTGCTGTTGCGTCCGCTTCGTTTCTTATATAATGGGATGAATGAAATTATGTTAAGGAGAGATAGAAATGCGTTTATTGGTGGTAGAGGATAACCTTTCATTATTAGAATCGATTGTTCAACTTTTATCCGATGAATTTGAGGTTGATCAAGCTTCAAACGGAGAGGATGCTTTATTCTTAGCGATGCAAAACATCCATGATGTTATTGTTTTGGATGTCATGATACCTGAAATCGATGGTTTTGAAGTGCTGCAGACGATCCGCAAGGAAGGGTTAAAGATCCCTGTCTTATTCTTGACAGCAAGAGACTCTTTAGAGGACCGTGTAAAAGGACTTGATTTTGGAGGTGATGATTACTTAGTAAAACCGTTTCAAGCTGCCGAATTAAAGGCAAGAATCAGGGCGTTACTAAGAAGAAGCGGCAGCTTAACGACGGATCAAACCATTAAATATCGCGGCATCGAGTTATTAGGCAAGGAACGTGATATTTTGGTCGATGGAGAATCCATTAAACTAACAGCTAAGCAATATGAGCTATTGGAATATTTAATTCAAAATAAGGGAGTTATTTTAACAAAAGAACAAATCTATGATCGTGTATGGGGATTCGACTCCGATACTACGGTTGCGATTGTAGAGGTATTCATGCATCATCTTCGCAAAAAATTAGAGCCGTTCGGCTACCATACGGATATTAAAACGATCCGCGGTGTGGGCTACATGCTGAACGAAGAATAGGGGCCGCCTATGTTTCGTCAAACACATATTCGACTTACTTTTATTAATTCAATCGTATTTATTGTTTTAATTAGTATACTAGGAAGCATTATTTATTTTTATACTGATAATAAACTATATCAGGACGTTAACCAATCCTTAATGGATTCTGTTGAACACTATCAGCAGCCAATCGGGCAAATGGATAAACAAGATGGGAAACCTGATGGGGATGATCAGACAGAACCAAAATTTATGCGTAGAGATCCACGGATTATTACGTTAATTTGGGATGAAAAGGGGAATCTGTTGGCAGGGCAAGATCGCGGTGCAGCTCTGTTTCAGGACAATGAAAAACGGATTCGTCCCAAGAAATACGGCACATTAGAGGACGTCGATGTCGAAAATTTTACTTTTCGCTATGTGGCATTTAAGGCGCAAGTTCCTGAATTAGGAAATATTACAGTCCAAGTAATTCGTAATGTGAATTCAGAAAATGAACTACTTGACAGGCTTCTGTTAATCCTGTTAATTGGCTGCGGTGCAGGGATTATTTGTGCGGTAGCTTCTGGCTATTTCCTTGCTGGAAGAGCATTGGTTCCCATTAAAAAATCATGGAACAAACAGCAAGAGTTTGTTTCCGATGCCTCACATGAGTTGAGAACGCCATTAGCCGTTATTCAGGCCAAAACAGATATCCTGTTTCGCTCACCAACGGCAACCATTCAGGAAAAAATATTAGATATCTCCACGATTTCAAAGGAATCTAGGCGGCTTTCAAAACTGGTAACAAACTTACTTACATTGGCCAGGTCGGATTCTGATCAAATGGAAATGAAAAAATCAGAATTCCAATTGGATGATCTTTTAAAAGAGATTATTCAACAGTACGAAGAGTTTGCGATGTATCAAGAGAAAACCTTGCTCCTAGAAGCTGCTGAGCCTGTTACGTTTCTAGCCGATAAAGAAAGGATTCATCAATTAATTGTCATTCTATTGGACAACGCCATAAAGTATACAAAAGAGGGTGGAGAAATCTCGCTTTCCTGCACGCAAAGTCATTCCTCTATCTATCTAAAAGTAAACGATACAGGAATCGGAATCCCCGAAAATGACATTCCAAAGATATTTGACCGTTTTTATCAAAGTGATAAAGCTCGGACGGAAGCTGACGGCGCTGGACTCGGCTTGTCGATTGCTAAGTGGATTATCGAGAAACATCATGGTAAGACAAGGGTTCAGAGCGCTTTAGGTGAAGGAACAAAAATTGAAATGATCTTTCCGAAGTCCCAAAAATAATTTTTGGGGCTTGTTTAAATCTTAAGAAAAACTTAAGGAAACCGATTCATAATTTGTTTGACTACTTACAATAGCTTTAGGATATTTGAAGGGAGAAAAACAGGTGAAGAATACTAGAAAAACTCATTTATGGATTGGTTTAATTGCGTCTATTTTTATTTTTATGGAGTCGATTACTGGTCTATTGATAAATGAACCATGGTTAATCGGACAAACATCAATGGAAGGCGGCAGGGCCAATTTTCAACAGGGTCAAATGAATCAAAGCCAATTCAATAACGGTCAGACCAATCAGGGACAAGCAAGACAAGGTATGACGCAGAATTCTGGACAAACGTCCGGTCAACCACAAGGACAAAATGGGAATCAAAACCAAAATTTTAATCATAATGGCCAATTTCAAGGACGCCGTAATTTTAGCGGAAATGGGAACTTTCCAGCTGGTATGATGATGAACAGAGGAGGAATGGGACAAACCTCAGTTATGGGAATCATCCGCGGTCTCCATGAAGGGCGAATTGGCAATACCAATATTAAATGGTTAATCGATTTAGTGGCGCTGGCCATGATCGCATTAACAGGTACTGGAATCTACTTGTCAATTAAGGTCCTAGGTGCGGAAGCGAAACGAAAAAAACGTCAAACAGATATGTTTAGTGATATCTGATAAAAACAAGCACACGAGACTTTGCTCGTGTGCTTGTTTGTCTTACTCGACAATGATTTTCCCTTTAAACATTTGCATTCCACAGCTAAATGTATATTCACCTGTTTTATCTGAAGTAAATGACAGTTTTGTTGTTCCGGTC
Organism: Neobacillus drentensis; assembly: GCF_021560175.1. Taxonomy (GTDB): domain Bacteria; phylum Bacillota; class Bacilli; order Bacillales; family Cytobacillaceae; genus Neobacillus; species Neobacillus drentensis_A. Next base: position 2,492,972 of record NZ_CP091110.1, read on the forward strand.
TTCAATTTTATATTGTTAATGTTTAACTCTGGTATCATAAAGGTAGATAAGCAGTTACTGCTGTCTAAAGGATTAGTAATATCAAGTTCGACCATAACCCCTTTTTTAACCCGGATCACGTTGGGGGAATATCCTTTATCTGTTACAAGCATTTGGACCTTTGGGGCAGAACCTCCGGTGACATTTACTTCTGTTTTGGCTGTATCAGCTGCTTGGGAAGTTGGAGTTTGAGCAGCTGCGCTTTTACCAGGAATCTTTACCATATCACTACTGTACATAAATAAGAACAAAGAAACGAGGACAATGCCTCCACTAATTATTGCAAAAGGTGAAAGTTCTTCCGTGTTAATCGAAAATTTGCTGTTTGTCGTGACATGGATATAAACTATTACAAAGCCAATGATGACAACATAAAATCCTAATAAGATGCCCAGCAATATTGTAGGGTTAATATACTGGAGAAAAAGTCCAAGAATAGCGCCATTTATTCCGCCCATTAAACCAGATATGGCTCCCATCAAAATCGCTAAGATCCCAACCGGATGTCCGGCTAAGAAACCAACGAAGAAACCAATAATCATGCTGATTCCTACTGTCAGGAAGGTTTCACCGGAAACCAGCCCAATGATGCTTCCGGCAAGTAACCCAGTGATCACAGCAATTACCATACTTACCAGGATTCCCGGCGTATTGTTCAATTTGCTTTTATTTCGATAAACTAGATAAATTGAATAGCCTGTTCCAATGGCCACAAAAGCGGCTGAAATAATCGAAAATATATTCATGCTTTGTCTCCTCTTATGTGCCTTAATAATTAAACAACATAAGAGTATTATAAATGTAAAGAATAGATTGTAATTTGTATTTTCTGTGATTTATATGAACGTTTTATGACTCTTATCAAGAGTTGCCGTCGCTTTTGTCTTTATCCAGAGTGTTTTTATAAATTCTTTTTAAGACTTCATTTTGAAGTTTCATATATTCGAGTAAGATTTCTTTTTCTGCTTCTTCTTGTGCTAGTTCGTCCTTTTCTTTTGTCATTCTTGTACCCCTTTTTGTCCTAATTTTAGCTCAAAGAGTAGAATAATTCATAATTTATTTGACTTTTATTATAGAGAAATATATAATTTTTTCAAAAATACTATTTGAAACGTTGACGGGGATTAGTAAATTGACGTGGTCTTACCAAGAGAGGAAACCATTGGTGTGAGGTTTCTTAAGACAATCAATTGAACCTGCCTCACGAGTTCTGTATCGGATTATTACTTGAAGATACATGCGGATAAAATCCGTTATCATGCGAGAGAGTTTAAAGCTTTTGCTTTTTGAATTTAGGGTGGTACCGCCAGGCCTTGGTCCCTTTTTTAGGATCAGGGTCTTTTTGTATTCAAAAAGCGAGTAAAGGCTGAATCATTCTTTCGATATAAAAATAATAATGGGGTGTCAAAATGGCAAAGGAATTTGTAAAAGATGTAACCAGTATGGACGAGGATTTCGCCCAGTGGTATACAGATGTTGTCACGAAAGCAGATTTAATTGATTATTCAAGTGTTCGCGGTTCAATGATTATCCGCCCGTATGGGTATGCATTATGGGATAATATTAAAAACGAGTTAGACCGACGCATTAAAGAAACAGGGCATGAAAATGTTTATATGCCATTATTTATTCCTGAGAGCCTGCTTCAAAAGGAAAAAGACCATGTTGAAGGCTTTGCTCCTGAAGTAGCCTGGGTTACTCACGGCGGCTCTGAACCATTAGCCGAACGTTTAGTGGTCCGTCCAACATCAGAGGTATTATTCTGTGAGCATTACAGTAATATCATTCACTCATACCGTGATCTGCCAAAACTATATAATCAATGGGCTAACGTAGTCCGTTGGGAAAAAACAACCCGTCCATTTTTACGGACATTAGAGTTCTTATGGCAGGAAGGCCATACTGCCCATGCAACAGATGAAGATGCAATGGAAGAAACGATTAAGATGTTAAATGTCTATGCGGCTATTTGTGAAGAAATTCTTGCTATTCCTGTGGTAAAGGGTCAGAAAACCGAGAAAGAGAAGTTTGCTGGTGCTAAGGCTACTTTTACGATTGAAAGTTTAATGCATGATGGAAAAGCATTGCAATCCGGAACTTCCCATCACTTTGGTACAGGGTTTGCTGAAGCGTTTAACATTCAGTATACAGACAAAGAAGGCAAGCTGCAGTATGTTCATCAAACGTCATGGGGCTTTACAACCAGAATCATCGGTGCATTAATCATGGTTCACGGCGACGACCGCGGTTTGGTAATACCTCCTAAAGCTGCGCCAACTCAAGTAATGATTGTTCCGATTGCGCAGCATAAAGAAGGCGTGCTTGATTTTGCTTATGATTTGAAAAAGTCTCTAGCTTCTGTTGCTCGCGTTGATATTGATGCCAGCGATAAAAAACCAGGCTGGAAGTTCAATGAGTATGAAATGAAAGGGATTCCTGTTCGTCTTGAGGTCGGACCTAAGGATATTGAAAATAAGCAGGTTGTCTTGGTTCGAAGAGATACATTAGAGAAGATTGTTGTTTCTTTAGACGAGTTAGAAACAAAACTGGTTGAATTGTTAGATGATATTCAATCAAACCTTTACAATAAGGCATTAAATCATCGTGAAGAGAGAACTTCGGTTGCGACGACTCTTGAGGAGTTAAAGGATAGCCTTGAAGCGAAACCAGGGTTTATCAAAGCTATGTGGTGCGGCGATTTAGCCTGTGAAGAAAAGATCAAAGAGGATACTGGCGCAACTTCCCGCTGTATTCCTTTTGAACAGGAAAAAGTGGCTGATAAATGTGTTTGCTGTGGTAAAGAAACAGACAAAATGGTTTATTGGGCTAAGGCTTACTAAAATATTAGAGGACTCTTCCGGTTTCGGGAGGGTCTTTTTTATATAATGGGAGAACGGGCGTGTGGAGGCATGAGGGTTCATGAGGACAATCCAAGAGAGAAAACCGAGCAACTTGTCCTCATGGCGAGTTCGTGAGGACAATCCAAGAGAGGAAACCGAGCAAGTTGTCTTCATGGCGGGTTCATGAGGACAATGCAAGAGAGGAAGGCGAGCAACTTGTCCTCATGACGGATTCATGAGGACAATCAAAGAGAGAAAGCCGAGCAACTTGTCCTCATGATAGGTTCATGAGAACAATTCAAGAGAAGAAACCAAGCAACATGTCCACATGACGGGTTCATGAGGACAATTCAAGAGAAGAAACCAAGCAACCTGTCCACATGACGGGTCCATGAGGGCAATCCGAGAGAAGAAACTAAGCAACCTGTCCACATGACGGGTTCATGAGGACAATCCAAGAGAAGAAACCAAGCAACATGTCCACATGACGGGTTCATGAGGACAATCCAAGAGAAGAAACCAAGCAACCTGTCCACATGATACTTTTATAAAAACCAGGGTCGTCAAATCTAGTGAATGTTTGCAAAAGATCTCTCAAATTGACACTAAAAGAAAGGAAAACTTAAGATCTATGGCGAATTTTAATGATTCAGAAGGGGGGAAGTACCTATATGAAACCAATCTTAATAGATTTTCCAGAAGAAATTTATACGGAGAGACTATATATTCGAAAGCCGATGCCTGGAGATGGAAAAGTGGTCTTTGGAGCCATGCAGGCATCTATAAATGAACTGAAACCGTGGATGCCCTGGGCTAATCGAGAGCAAACGGAGCAAGAGGTAGAGGCAAACATGCGTGAATCCCATGCGAAATTTTTAACCAGAGAGGACCTAAGACTACATATATTCAACCGAGAAACAGGTGAGTTTATCGGTGCCACTGGTTTGCACCGGATGAATTGGGACATACCAAAATTTGAAATCGGCTACTGGATTGATACCAGACAAAGCGGAAATGGATATATTACGGAAGCAGCAGAGTCAATCACGGAATTTGCCTTTCGTGAACTAAACGCAAAACGCGTAGAAATCCGTTGTGATCGTAAAAATAGCAAAAGCCGAGCAATTCCTGAGAAATTAGGTTTTACCTTAGAAGGGATATTAAAAAATGACGGAATTTCTGCCGATCAGCAAGAACTCCGCGATACTTGTATCTACGCAAAAATCAAATAATAAGTAAAAAACTCGACGCCGTCGAGTTTTTTACTTGAAACCGATTATATATCTTTCTAAATAGAATTTTGTAATGGCTAAATATTCACGTGAGTAGGACTTTATTACGGCTGACCAAGGAGTCTCAGCAGAAAGACCTTTCACACGTAAACCTTGGTAATTCGCAATTGAAAGGGCTCGATATATATGGAAAGTATTGGTTACTACTAGACCTAGCTCCGCAGTAGGAGGAATGAATTTCTTCGAGAACTCAATATTTTCATACGTATCCGTAGAATGCTCTTCTAATAGTATACGAGATTTGTTAATACCTTGACTTATTAACTCTCTTTTAATTGCCTCCGCCTCCGTTATATCTTCGCCCGGACCTTTACCCCCGGATGCAATCACAAGTGTATCAGTATTTTCCTTTAAGTACTTTGCTGCAGCATCGATCCTACTGGCTAATACCTTAGATGGTTCCGTACCTTTAACCCTTGCTCCGAGAACAATTAGATAATCGGCGTTTTTAGGAGCAATTAAATGACTATATTGACTAATTATCATGTGTAATATGGCAACATATATCAGACTCATTACAACAAAGGAACTTATAATCCATTGCACTCTTTTGTTTTTCATCATCAGTTCAAATCCATTCCACAAATTTATATGACTATATTATACAAAATAATCTAACATATTTTTGAAATGAAGTATAATAATAGAAGATGCTGATATTCTACGAATAGCACCATAAAGAAATGGGAGGTACATAATGTCATCCATTAGCTTATTGAAACAAAAAGCAGGAATTGTTTTAGAAAAAAAGAAGCTTACGAATGTCGTTGCTAGAGTTGGATTAGTGTTGGATATTTCAGGGTCTATGAGAGGGTTATATAAAAATGGTACTGTCCAAAGGGTAGTGGAGAGAATCCTTGCTGTTGCCAGTCAATTTGATGATGATGGTACTTTAGATGTTTGGGTATATGATAATGAATTTTCCCGATTAAAATCAGTTACCGAACAGGACTTCGTCAATTATGTTGAAGAGTATATTTTAAACAACGACCTGATACATAAATTCGGAAGAAACGATGAACCTCCTGTCATGGAAGATGTAATTAAAAAATATACGATTGAATCACCTTCCTCGGATCCTGCTTTTATCGTTTTCATTAATGATGGAGGATGTAAAAGAACGATTAAGAAACCAGTAGTTGAATCATCGACTAAGCCAATCTTCTGGCAATTTGTTGGCATTGGGGATTCGAATTTTGAGATACTTGAAAAATTGGATACAATGGAAGGTCGCTTTGTAGATAATGCTAACTTTTTTCATATAAAAGAGATTGAAAAAACAACAGATGAGGAATTATTTAACCAGTTGCTAAATGAGTTTCCGGGATGGATAAACGAAGCGAAAACGAAAGGCATTTTATAAAAGGAAAAAAGGACTGATGAGAATCAGTCCTTTACTCACAAACCCACGAAAGCCCCATGGTCCCGACACCAGTATGAACACCAGCAACAGTGATCAGCATCAAAACCTCTGTTTCAATACCAGGAAAATTTTCGTTAATGTATTTTTCAAACTCAGAAGCCTTTTTGGGATCGTTCGCATGAACAACCGCAACTTTTTTTACTGTTTTTGTTTCAAGATCTTCTCTTAATTTAGAAGCCAGCCAGAACATCGCTTTTTTATCGGTACGAACTTTGTCTTTAATCTGTGCAGTACCGTCTTCTATAGCTAAGATTGGTTTTATATTAAAGAGAGAGGCCAAGATTTTTTGGCCGCCAGATACCCGGCCGCTTTTGTGAAGCTGATCCAAATTTGATGGGACTAAATATAATCGAGTATTGCTCCGTAAAGCATTTAGATGTTCAACCACTTCCTCGGCCTCCACACCCTGCTCGACAAGCTCCATTCCTCTTTTTATTAAAAATGAAAGTGGATAGGATCCAATTTTAGAATCGATCGCAAATAACTTGAAATCTTCCATATTAGCGGCCATGAGGGAAGACTGATAGGTCCCTGTTAAAGTACTAGAGGCATGTATGGCGATTCCAAAATCATAGTCTTCTTTCAATTTTTTATAAAGTTCAACAAAGTCGTTAATGGAAGGTTGAGACGACTGGAACTTTCCTTCCTCGTTTTTCATCCGCTCATAAAATTCCTGTTCTGATATATCAATCGTTTCTTTATAAAACTCATCGTTAATGACAACGTGTAAGGGGACGACAAAGATATGATTTTTCTCAATAAAGTCTTTGCTAAGAGAAGCAGTTGTGTCAGTAATCCATGCAATTTTTGCTTTGCTCATATTTTTTCCTCCGGTAAAAACTTTCAATATATTAAACATTACTATATTGAAAACAGTTTCACTAGTTATATTTGTCATATGAAACTTTGAACATTTTGTGAAAATTACAGGAGTTGTTATTTAAAAATATTAAAGTGTGATTTGAATCACTTAGTTGTGATGATTTATTTCATATAATCACTATGGAAATAGTGATAACTAAATAAGGAGTGTTTCATTGTGTTAGATCAAAAAACAATCGATATTATTAAATCAACAGTACCGGTATTAGAAAAACATGGAGAAACCATAACAACCCGCTTTTATCAATTAATGTTTGGTAACCACCCAGAATTATTAAATATCTTCAATCATGCCAATCAAAAACAGGGAAGACAGCAAAAGGCACTTGCAGGGACGGTATATGCCGCTGCTATGTATATTGATAACCTTGCAGCTATCCTGCCAGTAGTTAAACAAATCGCCCATAAACATAGAAGTCTTGGAATTAAGCCAGAGCATTATCCTATTGTCGGAAAACACCTTCTAATGGCTATTAAGGATGTACTGGGCGATGCGGCAACAGACGAAATTATTGATGCTTGGGCACAAGCTTACAATTTAATTGCGGACGCCTTTATCAGTGTGGAAGCAGAAATGTATGATGAAGCTGCACATCAACAAGGGGGCTGGAGCGGCTTCCGTAATTTTGTAGTTGACCGTAAAGTAATCGAAAGCGACGTTATAACCTCTTTTTACTTAAAGCCTGAAGATCAACGCGAAATCGCTGGTTTCATCCCTGGCCAGTACATTAGCATTAAACTAGAAATAGACGGTGAGAAGTTTACTCACATCCGTCAATATAGTTTGTCAGATGCCCCTGGCAAAGATTATTACCGCATCAGTGTAAAGAAAGAGGCTGGAACGGCAAATCCTGATGGAATGGTTTCTAATTACTTACATGACAAGGTGAGCGAAGGAGACATACTTAAAGTCAGCGCACCTGCAGGTGATTTTATTCTTGATACTCAAAAGACGACTCCTGTTGTGCTTTTAAGTGGCGGGGTCGGCTTAACACCTATGATGAGTATGTTAAAAACAGTTGTAGAGGCGCAGCCTGGACGTCAGGTAACGTTTGTCCATGCAGCAGCAAATAGCAATGTTCATGCCCTAGGTGATGAAGTGAAAGGATTATCAAATCTCGATTATGTTAAGTCATATGTGTTTTATGATACACCTACAGAAGAGGACCGCCTAAACAATCGATTTGATGTTGAGGGCTACGTAACTCGTGAGTGGCTAAAGGAAAATGTATTAATAGAGGAAGCAGATTTTTATTTCTGTGGACCAGTGCCTTTTATGAAAGCCATCAACCGTTCATTAAAAGAATTAGGTGTCAATGAAAGCAGAATTCACTTTGAGTTCTTTGGACCAATGGGGAATTTAGAAGAATAGAAAATGAATTAGCCGGTTTCCAATTTGGAAATCGGCTTTTTTTATGGCTGTGTTAAAGGCTATTGTTGATTTTTAGCAAGTTGATTGGAGCGGAAGGCGGCGAAGACTCCTGCGGGAGTAAGGGCCAGGGGAGACCCAACAGGCGCAAGTGCGCCGAGGAGGCTCCCCGGCACGCCCGCGGAAAGCGAAGCCGCCTGGAGGGGAAATCAACATTCAAGATTAACACAGCCTTTTTTATATAAAATAAAATGTTAACAAATAATGAATTTTTTATTTTCACGGGAAAACACAAGCGTCAAAAGTTTGTTTCAAACCACAACTGTGATTAAATAATAGAAAAAGGCCAGAAAGGGTGTCACACATGGGTAAGAATACCATCCGCTCCTTCACGGCCATAGGAGTATTGTTTTGTCTCCTGTGGCTGATTGGACTTGGCTGGGCAGTAGGTCAATATTATGCCGACAAACCGGACAATGTTCCGATGACAAAAACTGTTAGCAAAAAAGTGGAGAACAAAAAAGGTCTAACAATCGTGGCATTAGGGGACTCGTTAACCAGGGGGACTGGTGATGAGACAGGAAAAGGCTACGTTGGGGATCTGACTGATCAAATAAAAGAAAAAACAAAAAAGCAGGTTCAGCTCACCAATTTGGGCATCAATGGGCAGACCTCCGACCAACTTCGGAAACAGGTCCTGCAAACAGAAGTCGGACGGCAAATCCAAAAGGCTGACATAGTGTTAGTAACGATTGGCGGAAATGATTTGTTTCGCGGCGGACAAGGATTAACCGATTATTCAACTGGTAATATCGCAGCCATTGAAAAAAAATATTTAACTAATTTAAAGTTTATCTTTGAGCAGATCCGTAAGAACAACAAAACCGCCAATGTGTTTTTCATTGGATTGTACAATCCATTTATTGAATTAGATCAGGGAAAAGAGATGTCAAAGGTGGTCCGTCATTGGAACTATGATAGTGCCGAGGTAAGTGCTGGCTATCCGAAAATTGTCTTTGTGCCAACATTTGACTTGTTTGAATTAAAAGTAAATGATTATCTATATTCCGATAAGTTTCATCCGAACGCAAAAGGGTATCGTTTAATTGCAGAACGTGTAGCCTCACTGCTTACCTGGTAAGGAGAAGAAAAAATGGAGAAAAAAATCACCTTAGCTGTGGAAAATTTAAAAAAAGTCATTGGAAAACGGGAAATTATTAAAGGATTAACATTTAATTTGCGCGAAGGGGAAGTATTTGGATTTTTGGGACCAAATGGCGCAGGGAAAACGACCACCATCCGGATGCTGGTCGGACTCATCAAACCGACAGCTGGTAAGATCCAAATTTGCGGCTACAATGTAGCGGATCAATTTCAAAAGGCGATGAGCAATCTCGGCTGTATTGTCGAAAATCCAGAATTATACCCGTATCTATCAGGCTATAACAACCTGCTCCATTTTGCCCGTATGCTAGACGGGATCGGCGAAGAGCGCATTAAAGAAGTCACCGAGCTGGTTGGCTTATCGGACCGGGTTCACGATAAAGTGAAAACTTACTCATTGGGGATGCGGCAGCGCCTTGGAATCGCCCAAGCCCTTTTAGGAAGGCCTAAGGTATTAATTCTCGATGAACCGACAAATGGTTTAGATCCTGCTGGAATTCGGGAAATGCGCCAATTTATCCGTTTTCTGGCAGAAAAAGAAGGGCTAAGCGTTCTTGTCTCAAGTCATTTATTAAGTGAGATTCAGTTATTGTGTGATCGGGTTGCGATTATCTCAAAAGGAACGATTATAAAAATTGATACAGTCGAGCAGCTCCTTGCGAATCGTGAACGGGCTGTCTGGCGTGTTTCCCCACTTGAAAAAGGGAAACAGGTATTAAGTACATTAACGGAAATGCAAGTAAGTGACGATGGGACATTTGTAACGGAATATGATGAACAGAAGATACCGGAATGGAATAAACAGCTTGTGACGGCAGGGGTTTCTGTCACGGAAATTAATCGAAAAATGCCTGTGTTGGAAGATTTATTCCTCGAACTAACGGGGGGTGACTCGATTGAGTAAATTAATTCAAAATGAAATGATGAAGCTGATTGCCAAGAAAAGGCTAGTGGTCATTGCCCTGATCATCGGTGTATTAGTGTTATTATTTACATATGCCCAATATAAACAAGTTGAGACACAGCGGGAAAAATTAGGAACAAGTGATTGGCGCACGATTCTCCAGCAGCAGATTGTCGATACGACCAACCGTTTAAGCAGCAGCCGATTATCTGACGAATGGAAAAAGCAGCTGCAAATCTCATTACAGCAGCAACAATATTATTTGGATCATGATATCAACCCATCAGAGCCTGGTGCACCCACGTTTATGCGTATCTTTTTAGAGAATTCTATTGATTTATTTATCCCGTTGATGGTCATGGTTATTGCCAGTGATTTAGTTTCCTCGGAACACAGTCTTGGTTCGATTAAGCTATTGCTGACGAGGCCAGTTAAAAGGTGGAAAGTGCTTTTAAGTAAGTACATTACGCTTTGTTTAGCGGTATCGTTAATTATTGCTATTACCGGTATCCTGTCTTATCTCATTTCTGGATTAGTTTTTGGCTATAAAGGCTGGGGAGCGCCAATCCTGACAGGATTTAACGTGACTGATACAGGATTAAATACCACGGATGTAAAACTTCTCAGCTTATGGAAATTTCTATTGATGGATTTTGGATTAGTTTGGTTTGTCGCGATTGTGGTTGGTACGTTATCGTTTATGTTGTCAGTCCTTATCCGGAGCACGGCCGCCGGGATGGGGGTTATGCTCGCAGCACTCATATCAGGAGCAATCTTAAGCAACATGGTATCTTCATGGGAATCCGCTAAATACTTTTTTATGGTCAATTTACGATTAACGGATTACATGAAGGGGTCAGCGCCGCCGATTGAGGGAATGGATCTGTCCTTTTCCATGATGGTCCTATTTATTTGGTGGGCTGTAGCTTTACTTGTTTCTTTCGCTGTCTTTACAAAAAAAGATGTTTATTAGGCTTAGAAGCTATTCCTATTCTGGGAATAGCTTTATTTTGTGTGTTCCTAGACTATTAGGTAAGTGAAAAGTGGTATTTCTTAAAATTTGATTGAATATTATTAATTTTATAAAATAGTGATGACACACGAAAAAAGGAGGGATCAAATGACATTTGCGATAAAAAAAATTGATCATGTGCAGCTTGCCGGTCCGAAAGGGTGCGAAGATGCTGCAAGAGCATTTTTTTCAGACATCCTTGGATTAACAGAGGTGGAGAAACCAGAAGAGTTAAAAAAACGCGGAGGAGTTTGGTTTGAGTTTGGTACCTTTCAGCTGCATATTGGCATAGAAGAGCCATTTTTACCTGCTAAAAAGGCACATCCAGCATTAATCGTTGAAAATCTAGAAGGTTTAAAAAGCCACCTAAAAGAGCAAGAAGTTGCTTTTACAGAAGATGATAACCTCCCAGGAGCAAGGAGAATTCATGTTATTGACCCATTTGGCAATCGGCTTGAATTTATTGAATGGGATTAAGAGATGCTTGTAAAATAAAAACCCCCGATCCCTTTAGTTTATGGAATCGGGGGTACGCCTTACTATCAGGGGATTTCAGGCCATCACTTTTTGGAATCTATCAAATCAATGGCAGAGAAGAGGGGGATTCCTCTGACCAGGAAAAGAAAACAAATTAATTTATCTTGCTTTTTGCTGCGGCATGAATAGGTGCACGGTTAACCCCAAAATGCTGTTTAAGGATTAAAGATGGACCGCCAAGATTAAACAGATAGCGAGCTTCAATAACTAATTTCATAAAGCCGCCAATTAAGCCGGATAAGCGGACACTTCCAACCTTTCCGACCCCTACTTTTAGCCCAATAGAGGCAACAGAGCCCTTATGATGATAGTCAAAAGCCTTCAAAGATTCTCCGCGAATGGAAGCAATAATATTCTTTGCACATATAGGTGCTTGCTGCAGGGCAACCTGGGCAGTTGGCGCTAATGCATTTTTTTCATCCTTCATAAATAGCGAGCAATCTCCAAGACTAAAGACATTTTTCATGTTTTTCACACGAAGGTATGAATCAACCTCAATTTTTCCTCTTACAATTGGCAGTCCCCAATTATGAACAATCGAATTTCCTTTTACACCACAAGACCAGATTAAAGTCCGGGTTGGGATGTCGATATTTGGATCTATGACAACCTTTTCAGGTGTACATTCAATAATTTTTCTACCTGTAATCAGTTCAATATTCATCTTTTCTAAGACTTCTGTTGTATATTCAATCGATTGCTGAGGGAAGAACGGAATGACAGAAGGTGCCGCCTCAATCGCCACGATTTTTACTTTTTCAAATGGAATATCGTGTTCAGCACATAGTTTTGGCAGTCCATCAGCCAACTCTCCCAGCAGCTCGACACCAGTAAAACCGCCGCCGGCAACAACAAAAGTTAAGCGAGAAGGGTCTTGATCTTGTTTATATAAGTTAAATTGTTTAATAATTTGATTATAAATAGCTTTTGAACTTCGAAAACTTCTAATTTGAAAAGCATTTTCCTTAATACCAGGCGTTCCATATGTTTCAACCTCAAACCCAAGCGCGATTAATAGGTAATCATATTGGACTGAATCGCCGCCTTCAAGGTGTACTTCTTGTTTATGAATGTCCACAGATGAAACAGCTGATTGCAGAAAGCGAGTTTTGCTAGGAGTAATTAGTTCAGGAATGGACATCGCAATTTGACGATCGGCTGCGGTTCCAACTACTGTTTTGTGAAGCTGCGTGGTAATGTAGTGATATTCATGCTTATTAATCAGGGTAACATCTGCTTCTCCTGATTTTAAAAGTTTCTCAAGACTTTTACTGGTGATCATTCCACCATATCCAGCACCTAAGATGACAACTTTCGGCTTATTCATTTAACTCCCCACTCCAAACCTATTTATCTATTTTTATTTTGTGAATTTATTCACATTCAATTTATTAAAAAAGAGAGCAAAGCTCCTTCTTTTTTAATTGTGAAATAATTCACATATAGTTTATGATTTTAGGATACGCTAATCCTAAAAAAATCTCAAGTGGTTTTTAGTTAAAAATTTGTCAGATTGGTAAATTTTTTTTGACAAAGAGGGCATGATAATTCCGTGCAAAAAGAAATTTTAACACAAATGGAGGAGAGTTAGGATGAAGTTTAAAGGCTTAATTTTTACACTAGCATTATTCTTAATGCCTGCTGCTGCGCTGGCTAATGATACGACCCCTGCGAATCATGAGGCAAAACCATGTGATTGCAAAGATGGGAAACGTCACCATATGAATCATAAAGATTGGCAGGTCATGATGGCGGAAAGGGAGCAAAAGCTTCTTGGCTGGGTAAGTCAATATACCCCTGAAAAAAAGGCAGAATGGTCTAGGGTTCTCAAGGAAAAGAAAGACCTCCGTACCCAATGGATGAGCCCGGAAAATTCCGCCAAACGAGAGCAATGGAAAAAAGAGAGAATCGCTAAAATTGAGGGACTGAAGAAGCAGTTTGAATCAGGAAAGATTACAAAAGAGGAGTTTATGAAGCAAGCACATGGCGGGAAAGAAATGGGACATTGGAAAACCTTCCATGAACTTAGAATTGCTATTGATAAAAAGGATAACAAACAAGCAGCGATTCTGTTAAATCGGCTGTTAGAACAAACGAAACAGCATAATAAGCTAATGAAAGAAAAACTAGCTAAGTAGAACCGGTGAATTACCGTTTTCGACTAAGTGTTATGAAAAGTCAATTTCCATCTGGGGTTGGCTTTTTTCCCTTTTGTGTTTTAATAGCACACTTAAAGGGAAAATTAATAAGGAAAGAAATTCCGAGGAGGTTGATGATTTGAAAAGAAAAACACTGATGATGACCACTATTGGTTTAGGTGCAGCCTATTTATTACGAAATCCCGATTCGCGAAAAAAATTAATGGATCAATTCCAGGCAATGGCAAAAAAACGGTAAACGCAGAGGCATCCCTTGACGAGTCAGGAGATGCCTCTATTTATTCCCTATTTTTTTAAATTGATTTGGTCTTTCTTTGCTTCAATAAGATCCTCTTTAATTTCTTCCTTGATATCATCTGCGATTCCCTCTGTTGCTCGTTTGAATTCGCGGATCGATTTCCCAAATGCTCGTCCGATTTCAGGAAGTTTGTTTGGTCCAAAAATGACTAATGCTACTACTAAAATTAAGATTAAGCCAGGTACACCAATATTAGAAAACATATCTTCATCTCCTAGTGATGAGTTGTAATTATTCAACCGCTATTATAACGTTTTTTTGTCGATTGTACTAGGGAGAATGTTTTAAGAGAAATTCGCATGAATGAAAAATATAATCAAGAAAGTGATGCCAAGTTTGAAATGCCAATTGCGGTCATTTCTCTTAAAACGCTTAAGTCCCATATAGATTAAGGGGAGAAGAATAAGGACTGTCATAATTCCTGAAATATAAGTAAAATCAAGCTTAAACCCCCGTAAAATGGCCATATAAACATGGAGAAATATGACTCCTGTAGAAAGTAATGCAATTGGAACATGCCAAGTTCGGACCAGCTTACCGACAAATTGTAAGATGGTTTTTAACTCAATTTTTCCCCATTTAATCCCTTTGAGCTGTTTATTTTTTACTAGTAGAAAAACAGGATAAATAGAGACTGCGGCATAGAAACCGATTTGTGCAATGGAACCAAACTGTTTAAATGTCCCTTTGTATTGTCGGAAATCTTGGGCCATTAGCTGTTCTCGATCCAAATAAACAAACAATACTTCAGCCAAAATTATGACAACCATCATCATTAAAAATAAATTGGTTCTTCGTCTTTCTTTCGGATTAGCGATGAAATTCGCTAAGAAGCCGGTTTTTCTCTGTGAAAGGGAACCCTGTTTCATTTTTATCACCTTCCTTACAACTTTTCTTTGATTATAAATGACAAATAGGAAAAATGTTTAATTTTAAGGGGAATTTAATGTACGGGAGTTTTAAGCATCGGCCGGGAGAATGCATTCCGGCCGATGTTTGATGATGACAATACTAAATAACAAGTTTAGATTGAACGTAATAATATAAAAGTTTGGCCGTATTTTCAATCGAAGATACATGTGTCCGTTCAAATGCATGTGATGAGTCAATTCCAGGTCCGATTAAGCCATGAACGATATCATGTCCGGAGCGAATTGCCGCAGAGGCATCTGAACCATAGAAGGGATAAATGTCCAGTTTGTAGCCTATCTTATGTTCTTCGGCAAGACGAACCAGGTGTTTCCGGAGTTCATAATGATAAGGGCCGCTAGAATCCTTTGCACAGATTGAAACCGTGTATTCATCTGTGGACTGACCATCACCCATAGCCCCCATGTCGACTGCTAAGTATTCGACTGTCTCTGGTGTAATATTGGAATTTCCGCCATAGCCAATTTCCTCATTGTTTGAAATTAAGAAATGTGTCGTATATGGCAAAGTAATTCCTTCTTTTTTGATTTGTTTAATCAATTGTAAAAGAATCCCTACACTTGCTTTATCATCTAAATGGCGTGATTTTAGATAGCCGCTCGGGGTAAGTTCTACACGCGGATCAAACGCAACAAAATCACCAACTTCAATTCCAAGTGCACGCACTTCTTCAGCAGTATGTACTTTCTCATCAATACGTATTTCGATATTATCTTGGTTCCGCTCGGCTTTGCCCGCATCTTTATACACATGGACAGAGGTTTGGTGCATCAGGATGGTTCCGGTATATTTTTTGCCATTTTGCGTTTCAATTTGGCAGTATTCACCTTCGATTGAGTTGTATTTAAATCCGCCGATTAAGTCAATTTTTAATCTGCCATTTGCTTTTACTTCTTTTACCATCGCTCCAAGAGTATCTACATGGGCGGTGAGCATTCGATGTTTGCTGCTATCTTGTCCTTTTATAGTGGCAATTAAGCCGCCTTTTCGATTCCGATATGTATCAACCTCTAACTCCTTAAGGAATTTCTCTACAAAAGTGATGACTTCATTCGTATTTCCGGTTGGGCTCGGAATAGAGACTAAATCTGCAATTAACTTCATTGTTTCATCTGAGTTTAGTTGAACCACTTGCAATACCCCTTTCTGTTTTCTCTCTCTTTTATTATACCTAATCTTGTCTAAAGAAGTGTTTTTAAACCATTTTAGGTTCAACTTTTTGCTATTGATGCATAGGTTAACAAAGGTCGTATTTTTAATCTTTAGGAATAAGAATAATAGAATCTGGGAATAAAGGGAATATGACATATATAGAAAAATCAATGGTTGGACCTTGATTCAACCTGCTTTATAGAATAGGGAGGAGAAGAAGTTGACCAGATTAGAGCTATATCATCAACAAAAAACGAAGCAGTTTCCGTGGAAGGGTCTAATTATTTCCATAGCAGTAAGTTTAATCTTAACTGCCGGTTTCTTTGTTTTTCGCTTTTACGATCAAAGTTCCATTAAAATTGACGCACCTTCAGAGCAACTAGGAGAAAAAGTGGTGATTCACTTGCCAAATGGGCAAAAGGTCTACACCTATGATAATTTTATTATTAAAAAAAATGGAAAGACTTATTATAAAGGGGAACGAAATACCATTGATCTAACGGGAGGCACCGTTACATACGAGGATTGGAAGTGAATAGTTTGGAAAACATCAGCGGATGCAGCAGCGTGTACTTTTATATTCCCTTTTTCGTTATGGACAATCTAGTTTTAGATCATGTTAAATGGTAATCTATTAATAATCGTGTAGGAGTATTTTATTTTATTTTAACACCTCTAAATATATAAAAGGATGATTATGACATGAAATACTTCGTTTGGACACTAATCATAGTAGATTTCCTTATCATTTTGGCTGTCATTTGTGGTGAAATATTTTTTAGTATATGATGTTTCTCTAAGTCTATTAGATTTACCAATAGGAAAAACAGCTTTTATTTTTTTTCGATAAAAAGACTTTAGTGTCCATCCGCTTGAGTCTTTTTTCTTACCTAAGGTTGTTTGGTCTATAGTGATTGAGGGTCTTAGGCGATAAATTAATAAACTTTTAATAGTAAATTCCTTTTATTAAAAATAGAAAGGGTATATATTTAAGTTTAAGTCTGTAATTAGATTTATTTCAAATTTGGATATTTCTACCTCTTTTGAAGGTGATTAAACGTTTCAGTTTTGTTATTATAGAATTATAATGGGATACCTTCCATGAATATTCGGTTTTAAGTGAGGGTCATAAGTATGGTAAAAAAAATTTTAATTATTTCTTCTGATAATACAGGACATGGACATAAAAGTATTACAGAATCTTTGAATGAAAAACTCAAACTCGACCCTAATATCGAGGTTAAAGTAATAGACGGCTTTTCACTTGGCGGACCATTTTTGATGCGAATTGGCAAGTCGTATGGCCCAATAACAAGAATGTCAGAAAATTTATGGAAAATGGTCTTTAACTTTTCGGCTAAAAACCCAGAATTGATTAATAAATTTATAGAAAATCTCATAAAAAATACTTTTTTAAAAGTATTGACGGAAGAAAAACCTGATTTAATTTTATCTGTTCATCCCAATTTTAATGGGTCAATTTTAAATATTTTAGAAAAACTTCCTATTAAAATACCATTTTTTGTTCTTATTGCCGATCTTGTGAACATATCCCCGCTTTGGGCCGATAAGAGAGTTGATTATACGATTTGTCCAACGATGGAAGCAAGGGACAAGTGTATCGAATATGGCATACCAGTAGAGAGACTTAAAATGTTAGGATTTCCTGTACGCTCAAGATTTTTTAGAGACAGTACGAATAAAAAGGTAAGTTATAGTGGTGGGGAACCCTTAAAATGTTTAATCATGAGCGGTGGCGAGGGTGTTGGCAATATGTTGAATATTGCCGAAGTTCTGCTTGATCATTTTGATTGCCATGTAAAAATTGTAGCAGGAAGAAATAAAAAGTTAAAATCAATGTTAAAGGAATCGCTCTCAAGCAAGTATGGAGACAAAGTGGAGATTTTTGGATTTACCGAAAACATTCAAGATCTTATGTTCGATTCCGATATCGCATTTACCAGAGGAAGCCCAAATGTTATGTTTGAGGCCATTTCTTCCAATACACCCATTATTATAACCGGAGCTTTACCTGGTCAAGAAGAGGACAATCCCTACTTTGCGGAAAGCTTAAATTTGGGGGTAATCTGTGAGGGGACAAGTGAAATTAAACTTATGATCTCCGAATTACTTGCAAATGAAGCGGAGAAACTAAAAAATATTATCGATTGTCAAAAAAATTATATAAAGCCTGAAGTGGCAGACGAAATCATTCAATTCCTTTTAGAGGAGGAAAATCGTTCTGAGAGGAAACTGCAGCTTGCCTAATAGTTAGGAAAAGAGTTTATTTTTAATAAGAAGCAAAACGATTGGTGAGGAACGATCCGTTCCGCACCTTTTCTGTATGATGGCAAGTCTTTTCAGCAATGGCAAACGATAGGGGGGGATGTTTTGAAAAATAAAAATGCCAAAACGCAATTCACGATAGCAGTATTTATTGCGCTGGCAGCCTTTGATAATATTATTATTGGATTATTTCCACCACTATTTAAGTTTATCGCCCAAGACTTACATGTAGATATCGCTAAATTGGGGATTGTTTCCGCTGTTAATATTATCGTTACAGCCATTTCTTCTGTTTATTGGGGCTATCTTTCTGGGAAATTTAAACGAAAACGATTGATTATCATCGGAACGTTAATCTGGGTTGCAGCTGTGTTTCTAACAGCCATAAGCAAAAGTTATATGCAACTTATCTTTTTTCAAATGGTAACGGGAATTGGTTTAGGTTGTATTGCTTCGATTGGCTTTAGTATATTAACAGATTTTATTCACTATGAAAAAAGAGGTACGGTGTTGAGTCTTTGGGGTATGGCGCAGGGGCTGGGAGGGATCACTGGATCGCTATTGGCTTCTTTGACTGCAACAAGCCACAGTTGGAGATGGCCCTTTGAAATCGTAGGTATTATTGGCTTTTTCCTGATTTTTTTATATCTTTTTGTAGAAGAACCATCGAGAGGCCAGTCGGATCCTGAATTGCGCCATTTTATTAAAAAGGGACAGGCCTATGATCATTTTATTGATGCAAAGCAAATCCGTTCTATTTTATTAAAGAAAAGTAATGTGTTACTATTTTTACAGGCATTTTTTATGAATATTTCAACGGGAAGTCTAATTTGGATTCCGACCTTATTTATATTTAAAATTCAACAGCAAGGATATAGTGTGGAAACGGCCATGATCGCCTCGGGTTATCTTTATGGTATCTTACAAATTGGCGGGATGACTTCCGCTTATTTCGGTCATCTTGGCGATAAATTTCAAAAAAAATCCTATAAAGGGCGAGCTTTTTTTACAGCCATTTTTGTCTTTCTTACGATGCCTTTTTATATCGGAATGTTTAGTATTCCAATGGATCACTTGATACTGCCTCATGACGATCATGCTATTCTGATTTTAGTCAATCTAATTAAACAAATCTTTCTAAATCCATGGATTGCTTTACTGTTTGTTGTAGCTTTTTTTGCATCCGCAGCACAGTCCGCCAATACTCCAAACTGGCTTGCGCTCATCACAGATGTGAATCTTCCTGAACACCGTGGAACAGCCTTTAGTGTTGCTAACCTCTTCAATAGTTTAGGGAGAACGATTGGAAACTTGGGATTCGGTACGCTGCTTGGAGTTATTACTGTCCACTATCAGGAACCAAATAACTATATAATGACCTTATCATTCCTGGAAGTTTTTCTTATTCCGTCTGCTTTGTGTTATTTATTTATGGCAAAAACCAATATGTCCGATATACATATTATGAAAGAAACATTGAAGATCAGATCGAACAAAATGGAGGAGCAGCATGAGTAATCTACTTCATAAAGGTCAACAAATGATGAACAAGTATTTGGGATTTTTCTTTTTAGCTGTTCTCTTCTTGTGGATTAAAACATATTTAGCGCAATTAACACAGTTTAAATTGGGAATTGATGGCCCATTTCAGCAGTTCCTATTATTTATTAATCCTCTGGGTTCATCACTTCTTTTTTTAGGACTGGCCCACTTTTTAAAAGGACGGAAAAAGTATATTTGGCTTATGGTCATCTATTTTTTCTTATCCGCTTTGTTGTACAGCAATATTTTATATTACCGATTCTTTAGTGATTATATTACTTTGCCGACACTGACTCAGACAAAAAATGCTGGAGAAATAGGCGGTAGTGTCATTTCTTTATTAAAACCGTATGACTTTTTATTTTTTATTGATTTTATCCTGCTGCTTTTACTACTTTGTTTCAAATTTGTGAAAATGGAAATGAAAGATTTGAAACGTCGGAAAGTTAGTGCATTCTATTCGCTAACCCTAACTATTCTATGTACGAATATAGGGCTTGCTGAAATAGACCGTCCTGAATTATTAACGAGAGAGTTTGACCACAATTATTTAATAAAATATATAGGTCTATACAATTACTCCATTAATGATATCGTTCAAAGCACGAAAGCATCCGCTCAGAGAGTAATGGCTGACAGCAATGATATTACAGAAGTTTATAATTATACAAAATCCAATTATGCTGAACCAAATCCCGAATACTTTGGAAAAGGCAAGGGAATGAATGTCATCTATTATCATCTTGAATCCTTCCAGAACTTTTTGATCAATTACAAATTACAGGGTGAAGAGGTAACTCCATTTTTAAATTCCTTGACCAATGATAAAAATACCCTTTATTTTGATAATTTTTTCCATCAGACATCACATGGTAAAACCTCTGATGCTGAATTTATGCTGGAAAATTCCTTATACGGGCTGTCACAAGGCTCTGCTTACATGTTAAAAGGCTACAACACCTACCAAGCAGCTCCTGCGATATTAGGACAGAAAGGGTATACCTCGGCCGTCTTTCATGGTAATTCGGGAAGCTTTTGGAACCGTAATATCATTTATAAATCATTTGGATACGATAAGTTTTTTGATTCAAGTTATTATGCGATGAATCCAGAAGATCTGACAGAGTACGGTTTGATGGATAAACCGTTTATTAAGCAGTCCATGCCGCTTTTAAAAACGTTACAGCAGCCATTTTATACGAAACTAATAACCTTGACGAATCATTTTCCATTTCCTATTGATAAAAAAGACGCCACGATCAAACCAGCTTCAACCGGTGTCCCATCTGTTGATTCGTATTTTCAAACTGCCCGCTATGCGGATGAAGCTGTAAAGCAGTTTTTTACTGATTTAAAAGAATCTGGATTAGCCGATCATACCATTGTTATTTTATATGGCGACCATTATGGGATTTCAAAGGAAAACAATCCAGAAATGGGGAAAATCCTCGGAAAGGAAATAACTCCTTTTGAGAGCACCGGATTACAAAGAGTGCCTTTATTCATTCATGTTCCAGGTATAAAGGGAGGGATAAACCACGAATATGGCGGGCAGATTGATGTTCTTCCGACCCTTCTTCACCTGTTAGGGATTGATTCCAAAGAATATATCCAATTCGGTACTGATTTACTGTCGACCCAGCATGATGACCTGATTCCTTTCCGCAATGGTGACTTTGTTAGCTCGAAAATTTCCGCGATCGAAGGAAAGTACTATGACACAGCTACGGGTCAGGAATTAGCTGAGGACCAGTTATCTGAGGCCGGGAAAGACCAGAAAATGGTGGATGAAAAGTTAATCCTATCCGATAAAGTCGTAAATGGTGATTTACTTCGTTTCTACTCTCCGAAGGGTTTTATACCCGTAAACCGATCAAATTACCACTATAAAAAAGAGTGATCATACAAGACAAAAGTAAACAAAAAATCCTGGCGAAGTAATTTGCCAGGATTTTTTAGATGCTTTCCGCTTGCAGTTAAAACCATCCCTTTTTTTTAAACCAAAGAAACATCGATAATCCAATGATCCCCATTAATCCAAGTGAATAGCCATAGCCATATTTCCATGACAATTCAGGCATATGTTTAAAATTCATTCCAAAGATTCCTGCGATTAGGGTTAATGGAGC
This sequence comes from Neobacillus drentensis, assembly GCF_021560175.1. Classification (GTDB taxonomy): domain Bacteria; phylum Bacillota; class Bacilli; order Bacillales; family Cytobacillaceae; genus Neobacillus; species Neobacillus drentensis_A. The sequence goes on from NZ_CP091110.1 coordinate 2,514,930, forward strand.
AAAAATAGAGGTCATAATCGTTAGAAATTTCATCACATTATTTGTTTGATGTGAATTGATTGACAGATAATTTTCTCGAATGTCTGCTGTTATTTCACGATTCGACATGACCATATCGGAAAGTTTTAAAAGATGGTCATAGATATCAGAGAAATATTCTTTTCTATTGATAATATCACTAAGACGATGCGAGTTTAGCATCCGATAAAGCAGGTCACGCATTGGATTAACCGTGTGCATTAAATTAAGTAACATATACCTTGTGTCAAACAATTCATTCAATAAATTGTTCATTGGTTTATTATAAGTATTTTCTTCGATTTCATCTAATTTATCTTCAATCCTGTTAATGATCGGGAAGTAATTATCGACTATTTTGTCTAGAATCCGATAAAACACATGTAAACTTCCGAATTTATCCACATCATTTTGAGTAGATGCTTCATCCCAAACCTGGGAAACCTCTTTTGACGGGTTAAACTGAAACGTCACGATAAATTTCTCGCCAACAAAAAAATCTAACTCTTCTTTTAAGATCTCATTTTCTTTTTCCCGAACAATATGGGTAACAAAAAATGTATGGTCATCATAGTAATCTAATTTTGGTCTTTGGAGTATTTTATTCAGACAATCTTCAATAGCAAGCGGATGAAAATGAAAAATATCTGATAGACATTTGTTCTCTTCATCAGTTGGGTCATTTATATCTACCCAAAATCGGCTATATTTCTCAAAATTTAGATTGTGGATGGAGCTATGCTTTTCCAGAATATGTTCTTCAGTAACGCCCAAGAATCTTATCATTTTTAACATCCTTTTTTAACAATAAAAAATTTTTTTATCAACATCAATACACTTACTATATAGGAATGACCGGAAAAGAAGAAGATTAAATTTGTCCAATTCCAGATGTTAACGCTAAAAACAACTTTCCCAATAAGAAAGAAACATAACCAGGTTAGTAATGTTAAGATTATGATTGTCTCGACTGTTCCATCTCCAATTCTGTTGTTCCGATCAATGTAAAAGGCATTCCGAGTAGGAATGCCTCATAGCGTTAGGAAGGTTAGAGAGTAGGTGCTGTTTCTTTGTTGCGCATGGACTGTGGAATGTACACACAGAATGGCTCGCTTTCTAAATAATCACCTGTTACCGCATACGTACGTGAACGGGAGCCGCCGCACATTTTATTATATTCACAAACGCCGCATTTCCCTTTATAGTTATCAGGCTGACGCAGTTCTTTAAATACTTTTGCCTCACGATAAATCTCTGCAAGCGGAGTTTCACGAATATTACCGCCGACAATTGGGAGCAAGCCGCTGGGCATTACATCGCCGATATGTGAAACAAAAGCAAATCCATCCCCGTCGTTAACCCCTTTTGGAGCACGTTTCAAGCCATCGTGCATGGAGGCAAAATCGGTTGTAATGGAATCTTCGTAGTGAATTTCTCCTTTTTCAATTAAATGATCCCGGGTTTTTTGCTGTAGGACAACTCGGCGGTAATGCTGAGCAGCCGTTGTTTTAATATCATATGGAGCGGTTTTACTTAACTCATATAACCATCTGAATACCTTTTCATGTTCAGCAGGTGAGATACATGCATCCATTTGGCCTCTGCCTGTTGGGACAAGCAGGAAAATATACCACATCACTGCCCCAAGCTCGGCAACTAATTTCGACATCTCCTCAAGAGAGTCATAATTATACCGAGAAATAACGGTGTTGATTTGTAATGGCATCTCGAGTTCATTTAAGTATTTAATTTTTTCAACTGTTAATTCGAATGAACCTGGAGTTCCGCGGAAATGGTCATGGATGGCTGGAGTAGGTCCGTCTAAGCTAAAGCCCCAGCGTGATAGTCCAACTTCTTTAAATAGCTGCATTTTTTCTTTTGTTACATTAGCCGTTGCGCTTGGAGTCATCGAGACACGCATACCTTTTTTAATAGCATAATCAGCAAGTTCGTATAAATCTTCTCTCATCATACAATCCCCGCCAGTGAATACGAGCATTGGATTATCCATTTCATAGATTTGGTCAATTAGATTGATGCCTTCTTCATGTGTTAATTCCCTAGGATCAGCGGTAAGCTGAGCGTCTGCCCGGCAATGAACACATTTTAGCTGGCAAGCCCTGGTTACTTCCCAAATTACAATAAAAGGGTTTTCATCATAATCTATCTTTTTTCCGGCCCCATGTGGATGACCTATGTTTTGTGGGTGTCCCTTACTAATTCCTTGCATCATTATCACCAAAATTCATAATTATTTTCTTACCATTTAAATTGTTTCTATAGTTTTATTATAAATATGCCAATCTCCTTTGGATGAGGGGTTTGTTACAATATTTCTACATTCGATTCCAATGGCTTATATTATTACAAGAATGTTACAATTTGATGAAGGGAAATGAGTGGAGTTTAAGAGATTTGTAATACAAACCTGATTATCTGTGGATTTTTCGGTAATACCTGTTGTCACAATTGATGATTTTTTTTCCATATATGGCAATACCTTTATTGAAAACCATATCTTTGGCAGTACAACCATCTACAGCTCTCTATTAAGATAAAAGTATTAAAAAACGAATCGAAGGAGAGCTGCCATCTATGAAAAGGCCCTTATTGTCAGCTGTGGCAACTGCAGGCATCTTATTTGCATCTTTTAGTGGCACTGCGAGTGCACATGAAAATATCTATACCGTCCAATCTGGTGATACGCTCTGGAAAATCTCGCAAGCTAACCAAATATCTGTAATGGACTTAAAGGCTTGGAATCAGCTTACAAGTGATACACTCTACATTAATCAAAAACTATCATTACTGGCCCCGCACAGCCATGACACCACTTATACGGTGCAAAGCGGGGACACACTTTGGAAAATTAGTAATCGCTTTAACATTCCTGTCACCCAGCTTAAATCTATTAATAATTTAACATCAGATATGATTAGAGTAGGACAAGTCCTTAAAGTTCCTACAGCGGATACCACCTTACCTGCTCCACAAACTACGGTTCCAAAAGCACAAATGGTCATGAATGTGGCCAATAAATACATCGGTACACCCTATTTATGGGGAGGAAACACACCGGCTGGATTTGATTGCAGTGGGTATACAAAATACGTATTTGAACAAGTAGGAATCTCTATTCCTAGGACCGCTGCCACGCAGTGGTCAGGCTTAAAAGTAGTTAGTACCCCCATTGCAGGAGATCTTGTATTTTTCGAAACGTATGCACCTGGTCCTACACATGTCGGTATTTATTTAGGCAATAACAAATTCATACAAGCTGGCTCATCGGGAGTATCAATTGCTGATATGACAAACTTGTATTGGAAACCAAGATATCTTGGCGCACGAACCGTGTTAAATTAATACTTCAAAAATAGGATGTCTTAAAGCGAAAGGACCGTTAGAGATGTCCTTTTTAAGTTTTCTGAAAATCAGAAAATTAATACTTTAAGAATTAGCCGTTTCACTATATACTTATAAAGTGTCTTTTTTTTCTAAATGACTGATGACCTCAAAATCTTCAAAAAATGGAATAGAATGGTTGGAGGCTTAGATGTTAAATTTAACACTATTTCGAGAGATTTTTTATCAATCCCGAATCCCGCAGTTAATAAGTACAATCGATTTTACCATGGTCCAATTTAATCCAGCTTTTTGTGAGTTTGTTGGCTATTCGTCCGGTGAGCTGGAAAAATTGTCGGTGGAAGAGATTTCTCACCCTGATGACATGATAACCGATACGCGGTTATTTAAAGAACTATTAGATTATCAAAGAAATGAATATCAGTTTGAAAAGAGGTATATCCACAAGTCAGGTGAAATTAAAACAGGGGTACTAACGGTATCTAGGATCAAGGAAAAGTTGACGGGTGAGGAGTTTTTACTCGGTCAAGTTCTCGATATCACGGAGAAAAAACAAATGGAGAACGCCCTAAAATATAGAGAGAAAAAATACCGGCTTCTAGCTGAGCATTCTTCTGATATCATCATGTTACATAAAGTTGATTTTACCTGCCTTTATAGTTCTCCTTCCGTTCAAACCTTATTAGGATATCAGCCTGAAGAAATGATTGGAAAAAATCCTCTAGAATTTATCCATCCTGACGACCTTATCGAAATAAGAAAACAGCAAATTTGTGCCCAAGTTGAAGAAATTAAGCTGATTACCTGCCGTTGTCGTAAGAAGGACGGTTCTTTTATTTGGATTGAATCGACGGTTAAGGCATTGAGTGATCCAGAAACTGGAGAAGTAAAGGAGATCGTCACGGTTACACGGGATATTGAGCAGCGAATGGAGACGCAGGATCGACTGCGAAAATCTGAAAAATTAGCAGTGGTAGGGCAGATGGCGGCCGCTGTGGCCCATGAGATTCGAAATCCGTTAACACCCATTAAGGGCTTTATGCAGTTGCTAAATGCAGAAAAAGAAATGAACCCGGTTTATTTAAAAATTGTTCTTGATGAATTGCATCGAGTGGAGGTCATTATCTCTGAATTTTTGACAATGGCCAAACCACATACGGAAAAATTAACAAATGTTTGTATTGATCAATTAGTTGAACAGGTCGTCCAACTGTTAAAACCCGACGCAAATCTGACAAGTAAGGAGTTACATTTTTATGTGGAACGGTCGAATTTATCGATTATGGGTGATCCGAATTCGTTAACACAGGTGTTTCTAAATATCATTCAAAATGCGCTCGAGGCAACAGAAAAGAAGGGACAGGTTCATATTAAAGTGATGCCGGAGAGCACAGGTGTGACAATCAAAATTAACGATAATGGCTGCGGCATTCCCCGTGAACGATTATCGAAGCTTGGCGAGCCGTTTTACTCAACAAAGGAAAGAGGGACAGGCCTTGGTCTCATGACCTGCTACCGAATTGTCGAGGCACATCAAGGAAGGATCAACATTGAAAGTCAAGAAGGAAATGGGACAACCGTTTCCATTTGGCTCCCCTGTGAATCAATTAACAGCTAAATGGCTTGCTGTTGCTCAAAATCTGTTTGTTTTTTGATCATGATCGTATTGTTAAAATAGCTTTTTAATATAAGCCATTTTGCTGGATAGGAATTAATAAATTCTTCAACGGCTTGTTGGGAATAATAGATGAAATAATCAAATGAGGTATTCGCTTTATGTAAATCATACAGTAACGCATGGGGAACAGAATAATACTCCTTCAATTGATACGGGTTTAGGGTAACGATCTGAATACTTTGTTCCTCAAGGTGTTTTTTTATGGCTTGTTCTTGTAAAATACTACTTTCTTCCCTAGTTAGACCTCCAATGGAAATACGGTCATTAATAAAATATATTCCGTTCATTGTTATCATCCTCTCAAGTTCCATTGGTATTGTTATTGACAGGGATAGTTAGAAGTATACTTAGAGAGTGGAGATGATTTTTTGTAGGGGAACAGCTTTTTTCCTTAGTTTTTCCCTAATAATAACGTGACACTCACACATTTATTGGTAGTTTTATTCAGAATGAATGCCTCTAAAAGTGCGAATTATAATCTTGGGTTGAATTTTCAATCCATTGATCCAGCAGGTTGTATTGCATTTGATATCCAAATAATGGAGGTAATGACATGAACGCTCAACATACGATTACACACGTTTTTCAATGCCGTCAGCTTTCACAGCAGCTTATTCAGCAGACACAATTAAGTAATCAGCAATACCAACAAATGCTGCAAAACGAGCAGCAAAATGTTCGAATGCTCGAGCAAATGCTGCAAAAAGAAAGAATGGCGGTTCAAACGATTCAGCAAAGCTTACAAGGGCATGAGATAGCGATCCAACGATGCCAAGAAGTTATTGCACAGTGTAATCAATTGGAGAGAGAGCTTGCGGGACAGATGGGGACATATGGATATCAAACAGGTACAAATGTACAGCCTGCTTTCCAAACCCAGACATTCCAACAAAACCAAGTCCCATCATTCCGCTAAAGCAAAAAAGCGCGCACATTTCGATGTGCGTGCTTTTTTTATTAGTTGTGTAAATGGATTCTGTTTAGCCGTCTGGAGCGGAAATCAACATACAAGATTAACACAGCCATTTTGTTAAAAAAATAACCCGGCAAATGCCGGGCAAATCAAACCTAATCTATATAAAGGGGGGCGGAGGTTAAAGGTTCTTACGAAGAACCTATTTATATCTTAAAAGATAATTATGACTAAACTATGAAGGAATAATTAATAGTTTTTGAAGTTTTTAATAGATACTCATAGGGTTGAGTTCTGCAACAATTCCGACGTAGAAATAAATAAATCATTCTAGGAATAGCATCCCGCTTAATATAAATAACAATAGTGGATATTTATGCTTAAAAGTGGGGGAAAAGTGTGGAGGATTTTTATCAAATTTTAGATGTTCTTCATTATCCTGAAGAAAAAGTCATCGCAACCATCGTCGGTGTAAACGGGTCGGCCTATAAAAAAGAAGGTTCTTCGATGCTCTTTTTTTCGGATGGAACACAAATAGGGATGTTAACGGCAGGCTGTCTAGAAGAAGACCTGGCTGTAAAAGTGAGAGAAGTTTTTCGTAAACAAGAGGCGACGATCATCCAATACGATCTGTACATGGAGGATGATCTGGACTGGGGGCAGGGCGCAGGCTGCAATGGCATAATTGATATATTACTTGAACCGGTAACCGAGCAATTAACAGAGGACCTTCATATGGTTAAAGAACTTCTACGTCAGCAAAAGCCTGTTATTCTCTTAAAAAAACTGGTGGATATTGGAGAATATGTGTTTATTGAAGAGGATGGGGAGCCATTTGGAAACTGGTCGGGATCATTGCCGACAATTGAATTTACCTCGAAAAGCGGCATCATTACAAGAGATGGGTCATCTATCTTTCAACAAACGATTTATCCGAAACCGCGTTTAATTGTTTTCGGTGCGGGCCCTGATGCAAGACCACTTGTAGCATTAGCTGCCGAAACCGGTTTTACAGTCATGGTTTGTGACTGGCGGGAAGCCTTATGTCAAAAGAAGCACTTTCCAGCAGCAGCTTTAGTGATTCAGGGATTTCCACAGGATCTGCTTAAACAAATCTCATTTTCCCCTTATGATTTTGTCGTGGTTATGACCCATCAATTTAAACGAGATCAAGAGTTAGTAAGAAGAATTTTAAATGAAAATATCCGCTATTTAGGAGTTTTGGGACCTAAAGAAAGAACAAGACGATTGCTAAATGGGGAAGAAGTTCCCAAGGGGATGTTTTCGCCGATGGGAACTTCAATTGGGGCGAGAGGTCCTGTGGAAATAGCCGTTAGTATCGTGGCACAAATGATTCAAGTATGGAGAAAACCAGCGCACGAAAGAGTTGAACTGCTATGGACCATTCCAGATTAACGGATGTGTGTTAGGAGGTTTTACTGTGGAGGTAATTGGAAAAAGTGTTATTCGTAAAGATGCGCTCGATAAGGTGACAGGTCGGGCCATGTATACGAATGATTATTTTAACAAGCCAATGCTGTCCGGAAAAATGGTCATCAGCCCGTATGGTCATGCCAAGATTGTTAGTATTAACACAATGGAAGCATCACAGGTACCGGGCGTCAGAGCGATCCTTGCCGGCCGGCACTTTCCGTTAACAGGGGAAGCGATTCGGGATCGGCCGCCTATCGCGGTTGATAAGGTTCGATACCACGGTGAACCAGTCGCACTTGTCGTAGCAGATACCCCTGCTCAGGCTAAGAAGGCGGCAGACCTGATAAAGGTTCAATATGAATTGCTTCCAGTTGTCAATTCGCCGACCCAGGCATTTAAACAAGGGGCACCACTGGTCCATGAAGAGCTTGGTAACTATGATAAGGATGAGGATTCCCACCCGGTACCTGGAACCAATATTGCGACCCTGATTAAAATTCGGAAAGGAAATTTGGAGGATGGCTGGGCAGCGAGTGAAATAGCAGTCCAAGAGAGTTTTGCCTTTGCACCTTCTGATCATGCTGCCATGGAAACAAGATGTGCAACCGCTGAAATCAGGCCGGATGGAACGATCATCATCATGACCTCATCACAAGCTCCATTTATGGTCAAACAGCTAATCGCTAAATACTTTAATGAAGATATGGGCAAGATTATTGTCCATACACCGCTGGTTGGCGGCGCCTATGGAGGGAAAGCAGCCGTCCAATTAGAGGTCCTTGCTTACCTTGGTTCCAAGGCGGTCGGCGGAAAGCCTGTTAAAATACTAAATGATCGCGAACAAGATATCATTACCTCTCCCTGTCATATTGGCTTAGATGCCACCATTAAATTAGGAGCAGATCGGAATGGGAAAATAATGGCGGCGGAAATCGAATTTCTATGGGATGGTGGTGCCTATTCAGATAAGGCAATTGATGTGACCCGGTCTGGTGCTGTCGATTGTACGGGACCCTATAACATTGAAAATGTCTGGTGTAATTCCTACTGTATGTATACGAATCATCCCTATGCTTCGCCATTTCGGGGCTTTAGTCATTCAGAGTTGTCGTTTTGTATAGAACGAACCATGGATATCCTCGCGCAAAGATTAAATATGGATCCGCTAGAGCTGCGCTACATCAATGCAATTATGCCAGGTCATACCACGCCAACAAGGGTGAGGCTGAATAAAAGCAATGTCGGTAATCTGCAAAAATGTATTGACATGGTCCGGGATTTAATGAAATGGGATGAGGGTGCGATAAAGGAAATAGATGAACGATATGTGAGGGTTAAGGGAGTAAGCTGCAGCTGGAAAACTTCGACCATTGACCCGAACGCACCATCAGGGGCGATTATTACCTTCAACCGGGATGGCAGTCTAAATTTGATGTCTGGGGTCATTGAAATAGGCACTGGCACTAAAACGATTCTTGCTCAAATCCTAGCCGAACGGTTGAAAATGGATGTGGATAAAATCCATGTCAGAATGGAAGTTGATACACAAACGACTCCTGAACATTGGAAGACCGTGGCGAGCCGTGGTACTTACATGGGCGGAAGGGCCGTCCTTAATGCAGCAGATGATGTGATTCGTCAGTTAAAAGAGACTGCATCATGTGTCCTGCGGGCACCAATCGAAGATTTTGAAGTCGCCAACAGTCGTGTCTTTTTACGGGATGATCCGTCTATCGGTCTTGATTTCAAGGATGTAGGCTACGGCTATCAATACCCAAATGGAAATTCAATTGGGGGGCAAATTATTGGCCGTGGCAAATTTATCTTACGCCATCTAACCCACTTGGACCCGGAAACAGGTGAAGGAAAGCCAGGTCCAGATTGGACTGTTGCCGCTTATGGGGTTGAAATTGAGTTAGACCGAAGGGATTATACCTATCGGCTGTTAAAAGCATGTACGGTAGTAGATATTGGAAAAGTAATGAACGAAAAGGCAGCCCTTGGTCAAGTAATGGGAGCAATGAGCATGGGATTGGCCTTTGCTGGACGAGAAACATTTTATTTTGATGAACTTGGCCGGGTTTTAAATCCTCAGCTGCGGACGTATCGGCCGTTACGCTACGGTGAACATCCCGAGTATTTGGTTGGCTTTGTCGAGACACCCCAGATAGATGGCCCGTATGGTGCGCGCGGGGTCGGGGAGCATGGGCTAATGGGAATGCCAGGGGCGCTCGGAAATGCTTTATCGATCGCTGCAGGTGTTTCGCTTGGGAATCTTCCGCTCATCCCTGAATTAATCTGGAAGGCAAAGGAGGCGGCTGGTCATGCTCCCCTTTGATTTTGATTATTACCGCCCAGAAACGTTAAAAGAGGCGGTCGATTTATTTCAATATTTAGATCAACAGGGGAAGCAGCCGTTTTATTTTTCGGGTGGAACGGAATTATTGACGCTCGGAAGAATTGACTTAGCGTACACCGAGGCAGTCATTGACATTAAAGGGATTCCTGAATGCAAGGCCATGGAGGTAAGTGGAGACCAATTGTTGCTCGGAAGTTCACTCTCGTTAACTGTTATCGAGGAGGCGAATCATTTTCCACTTTTAACGAAAACAGCCAGTGAAGTTGCCGATCATTCGGCTCGTGGAAAAATTACATTGGGCGGCAATATCTGTGCGCGGATTTTTTACAGGGAAGCGGTTCTGCCCCTTTTACTGGCCGACAGCAGAGTCATGATTAATGGACCTGAAGGAAAAAAAATTGTTCCAATTAATGATGTATTTCAAGGTCATTTGCACTTAAACAAAGGAGAATTTTTAGTGCAAACGGCTACGAATCTTTCGTTTATTCAGGCCCCGTATTTTACCGTTAAACGAAGGCAGCAATGGGAGACCGGTTATCCGCTGATTACGTTGGCTGCCATAAAATTTAATCAAAAGATCCGAGTAGCAGTTAGTGGGTTATGCCCATTTCCGTTCCGCTCTTCCGCAGTGGAGGAATCGCTCAATGCTCAGGGACAATCGCTTGCAACAAGGATTGACAGAGCCATTGCTGGATTACCTCAGCCAATTTTAGAAGATATTGAGGGGTCCAAGGAATACCGGCTATTTGTGCTGCGAAATTTACTCTTGGATGCGGTAGAAAGTCTGGAGCGTGAACAGTATTAATAGGGGAGGAGAAAGGGTTTGAGAAGCTATCCCATAACGTTGGATGTAAATGGAGAAAGTCATATTTTATCGGTCAGACCGGCTGATACTCTATTATTTGCCCTTCGCAGTTACCTAGGCCTGACTGGCGCAAAGCCCGGCTGTTTAAATGGTGACTGCGGCGCATGTACGATTAATATTGATTCATGGCCGATGAAGTCATGTTTGATGCTGGCAGTGGAAGCAGTAGGGAAAAAAGTGACGACAATTGAAGGTCTAAATGGTGCTCCTATTCAGAAAGCGTTTATTGAAAAATTTGCTTTTCAATGCGGTTATTGTACGCCCGGTTTTATTATGAATTGTCATTCGTTAATCCAACAGCATCCTGAGGCTGATGATGAAACGATTAAGGAATGGCTGGAATCCAATATCTGCCGCTGCACGAGTTATGCAGAGATAGAAGAAGCTGTAAAATCGGTGTTACGAAAAAGTTAGCAATGCCTAGTCAAACTAACCGCTAGGCGTTTTTCTTTTCCAAAAAACACGAATAGGGTGCAACGGGCACCCTATTTCTTGTTCATTTGAAAATAGGTGTCTAAAACACGGCGGCCTATTTTTAGATTCGCCCGATTATCATCTTTGCCATCGTATGCCCACGGTACGATCACAGCCATCGCGACCACTGGATTAGAGCTGGGAGCATAACTTACCAGACTTAAATTCATGACTGGCGGCGGCTCTTTGCCAAAATGGCTGCGTAAGGGTCCATCATAAAAGGCTTCAGCCGTTCCTGTTTTACCAGCTGGTGAGTAGGGAGTACCTTTAAAAAATTTGTAAGCAGTTCCGCCAGGTTCCTGCATTACCTTTTTAAATCCAACTTGTACACGTCTCAGCCATTCTTTTTTTACATCGACCGTATTTAAGACAGTCGGATTGATTTCCTTCAGCACTGGACCCATCGTCTCGCCATCGCGGGATGATTCCCGTATTTCTTTAACGATATGCGGCTGCATCCGATAGCCTCCATTCGCAATGGTTGAAACATATTGTGCAAGCTGCATAGCTGAATAAGTATCGTATTGTCCAATCACGAGGTCAAGTAAGTATCCAGGAAGCCTGCTTTGTCCCTTGAAACCTGTCTGCTCATTTGGTAAATCAATTCCCGTTCTTGTCCCTAATCCAAAGGAGGCAAACGAATTTCTAATTGTTTCAAATGCCTGTTTATTTAAGAAATTTAAGGGCTTGTCGTATTGATAATGGCCTTTGCCAATCCTTAAGGCAGTACGGAACATGTATACGTTTGACGACTTCTTTAAGGCAGTAATTTCATTTAAACGGCCTAGATAAGTATAGGATTTTTTGATTGGAGTATCTTTAATTTTAATTCCTGCATCATCAAAATAAGTATTTGGGGAAATAGCGCCTGTTTTATATCCGGTTAAAATCGTGGCCCCTTTTACAGTAGAGCCTACACTATAGGTGGTCGTAAACGTTCCGAGGGCATCATCTATCATGACTGCCCTTCCAGTTTTTCTGTCTTTGACGATTTTTTTTCCTGACATCGCAAGTACATCCCCGGTGTGGGGATCCATTAAGACCACATAGGCCCGGTCGGTAAACCGAGTCCCCGGCCATTTCTTTGCAGCCCAAAGCTCTTCTTCAATAATTTTATCAACAGCGATTTGCAAATCCATATCAATCGATAACACAAGGTCCTTACCTTTGTTACCTGCCAATACGGTTTCGGTTTCAATGACATTTCCTGTTTTGTCTGTGATATTTTTTACCTTTGATTTAGTTCCGTGCAGGACATCCTCGTATTGCATTTCCAGTTGACTTTTTCCAACCCGGTCATTTCGGTTATAGCCTCTGGCCAAAAAATGTTCTAACTGATCCGCGGGAAGTCCTTCTCCGGAATTGGTCACGTTTCCTAAAACAGACCTTATTGTATTGCCATAGGCATAGGAGCGGTCCCAATCCGTAGTGGTTTCCACCCCAGGAAGGGACTGTAGATTCTCACTAACAACGGCATATTCCTTCTCGGTAACACCTTCATTCTTAACCATCTCCGGGATAAATTTATAGCCTTTGCTAAATTGCCGATAAATCGCTAATATTTCAAGATCATTAGGTGTTAATTGATTTAATTCTTCGGTTGTGATTCTCGCCAATTTTAATTTGTAAAGATCTTGATCTGTTAGTTTCTTGTTGGCATATAAAGCTTTTTCTTGATCCGATATTTTGGCGTCAGCTTGATCAGGATGCTTCATCATCCAAAAGTCTAGCTTCTCCCTCTCAGTGATCATATCCGTTTTTTGCTCAATGAGCTTTGCAAGATTCTCAGCTGTTTTCAGCATATCTGTCTGACTAAAGCCTTCATTGGTAAAGGAAATGGCGCTCTTAGGGACATTATCAACGACCACCTGATAATCTCTGTCAAAAATCTTTCCTCTAGGGACAGGGTTACTGACAGTAATGTCTACTTTTCTTTCCAAATCCCTTTTAAAGTTTTCTCCGTAAACAATTTGAACGAAACCTAATCTTAGAATTAGAACGGAAAATAAAAAAAACACTCCAAAAAAAAGCAAATTTAGGCGAAAAGGAAAATGGGATTTTTTCTTTTTCTGCTTCTCCAAATGGGTCGCACATCCTTTTATCCAAATAGTTTCCTTTTCATTATTATGCCTGATTGTAATAGGAAATATAGGTGAATTTGGTTGATCCATTTATTTTTTAGCATAGTAAAGTGGGAGGATCCTTTAAAACTTAGAGAAATGAGTTTTTAGAAACTTCACCAATATTTGAATTTTTACTTTATAATAAATGAGTATGAAGTCAGATAGGGGGTCGTCTATAATGGAGCAGAACATGGTTCAACCATCCTCATTAAAAAAGACATTGGAACAGTTTAACCTGCTGGACGAGAAAATAACGCACTACTCTAGCATCTTGGGATTAGTGGATTGGGACCAAAAAGTGATGGCGCCGAAAAAAGGCCGCAACGTTTTTGCCAAAGCCACCGGAACCTTACGAACCGAAATCTTTCAGTTGTCGGTATCACAAGAAATGGGTCAATTGTTAGAAACGCTTACTCTAAAAGAAAATCGTTCACAATTGGACCAAGTGACAAAGGCAAAAGTACGCGAATATAACGATTATTATCAAAAATCTCAAGCCATACCTGCTGATCTGTTCAAGGAATATAGTATTCTAACTGCCCAGGCCAATGATGCCTGGGAAGAAGCTAGAGAAAACAATGATTTTGCCAGCTATCTGCCCTTTTTAGAAAAAATAATTGACTATAAAAGGCAATTTGCTGAAATATATGGCTATGATGACCACCCTTATGATGCTTTGCTCGATGAGTATGAGCCAGGATTAACGGTGAAAAAATTGGATCCGTTATTTGCCAAATTACGGAAATCAAGTGTGCACTTGTTAGACAGAATCAGGAAGGATGGTCAACCAACAAATGTGGAGATGTTTAATCAATCCTTTGAGATTGAAAAACAAAAGGCCTTTAATCGGTTTATTTTACCTTTGATTGGTTTTGATATGCAGGCCGGGCGACTTGATGAAACTGTCCACCCGTTTGCGCAAACCGTTAATATTGGAGATGTCCGTTTAACAACGCGTTATTTAGAAAAAAATGTGCGCTCGGCATTATTTGGGACGATTCATGAGGCAGGACATGGCATTTATGAACAGCATATCAATCCAAGCTTCGAAGAATCCGTACTCCAGAGTGGGGCATCTTTTGGAATTCATGAATCACAATCGAGATTTTTGGAAAATATGATCGGCCGCAGCAGGGAATTTTGGCATTTCTTTTTTCCTAAGCTTGCCGAGTATTTTCCCGTTCAATTGCAGAATGTGACGGAGGAGGAATTCTATCGTGCCGTTAATACCGTTGAGCCTTCAATGATTCGTGTCGAGGCAGATGAACTCACCTATAACCTGCATATTATGCTGCGCTATGAAATCGAAAAAGCCTTAATCGGCGGAGAAATTGAAGCTAGGGATTTACCGGCAATTTGGAATCAGAAAATGAGGGATTACCTGGGGATTACGCCTAGTACGGATACAGAAGGGGTCTTGCAGGATGTACACTGGTCCTTTGGCGGGATTGGCTATTTTCCATCGTACTCATTAGGAAATTTATATGCAGCGCAAATTCTCCGCACCATTCAACAGGACATCCCGGATCTCTACAGCCAGATTGAAAACGGCAATCTTGAGATTATTCAAGACTGGTTGAAGGAGAATATCCATCAGTATGGAAAACTTTATACCCCGAATGAGTTAATTGTTAAAGTAACTGGTGAGGAGTTAAATGCCGATTACCTCATCGAATATCTGGAGAAAAAATATACAGAGGTATATGGCCTATAAAAATCATTGACATCTTTATTCCAGTTTAGTATATTAATAGTAATTAAATATTTCCTTTTAAAGGGGAGTAGCTGCTACAATAAAGTCGTCATTTCGAGAAATAACTTTCTCCGGCTTTATTGGCAACATGAACGTTGTTAGCAAGACCTTTACTTTACTGTAAAGGTCTTTTCTGTGTTTTTTAGGCCTTTACTGTTACAGTAAAGGCCTATTTTTATGGCGTGAGGGAGTATTTGAAAAAATGGACCCTTAGGGAGGAATTAGGTATGGATGTTACTTTATTATTGGAATATGGCTGGGTGTTACTCATTTTGGTCGCTTTAGAAGGACTGCTAGCAGCAGACAATGCCCTCGTCCTTGCAATTATGGTAAAACATCTTCCTGAAGAAGACCGAAAAAAAGCATTGTTCTATGGTTTAGCAGGGGCGTTTATATTCCGTTTTGCCTCTTTATTTGTTATTTCGTACCTTGTAGACGTTTGGCAGGTGCAGGCTATTGGAGCACTATATTTAATTTTTATGGCAGTAAACCATATTTTCCGGAAAGTAGTAAAGAGAAAAGCAGAAGACAACGTCGAAACAGTTTCTAAGAAGAGCAGCGGATTTTGGATGTCGGTATTTAAGGTGGAAGTGGCGGATATTGCCTTTGCCGTTGATTCAATTCTGGCAGCAGTAGCGATGGCAGTGGTTCTTCCAGACACACCGCTTCCAAATATCGGTGGCCTTGATGGTGGTAAATTCCTTGTCATTTTTGCTGGTGGTATTATCGGCCTTGTCATCATGCGTTTTGCCGCAAATCAATTCGTAAAACTGTTGGAAAGGAGACCTGGACTCGAAATTGCAGCCTTTACGATTGTGGGCTGGGTAGGAGTAAAGCTTGCTGTTTATACACTGTCACATCCATCATTGGCGATTTTAAATGAGGAATTTGCCCATTCCACGGAATGGAAGGTAAGCTTTTATTTCGTGTTAGTTGGAATTGCAGCAGCTGGCTGGGTCTTTTCAAAAGAGCAGCGAGAAACAAAAAAAGCAAATGTTTGAGAAAGGACTCGCCATTTGGCGAGTTTTCCTTTATTCTCTAAGGTAGTGTCCTTCTATGTTTCACATACTATTCCAAGTAAAAGAGATATTAAGGTTAGGACACATTAGCGTCTAAAGAGGATCATTCATGAAATTAAAATCACATTTAACTTTGGCGTTCCTCATTAGTTTAGCCTCTATAATTGGTTTTTGTTTTATGTCATTATGGATTAGTGACCATAAAATTATTCGTTTTGACAGCACCATTATTGGGTATGTCCAAGGATGGGAAACTCCCGCCCTTACTCGGATCATGATGTTTTTTACTTTTATTGGTTCAGCGCCATTTGTTGTAGTGTTAAGTCTCATCTTGTTATTTTTTCTATATAAAGTTCTGCATCATCGTCTGGAACTCATTTTATTTGTTTATGCTGTTATCGGTTCAGCCATACTTAATCAACTTTTAAAGCAATTTTTTCATCGAATGCGTCCTGATTTTAATCGATTAATTGAGATTGGCGGCTATAGCTTTCCCAGTGGTCATGCGATGAATGCTTTTACAGTTTATGCAACCATCACTTTTTTGCTTTGGCGTCACATTTCATATCGATGGGGCCGGGCTATTTTATTAGTGGGAAGCATATTTATTTTTATATTGATTGGGAGGAGTCGAATTTATCTCGGGGTTCACTACCCGAGTGATATTATTGGCGGGTATTTTGCAAGTGGCTTTTGGGTGGGAACGGCCATTTTGTTTTTCCAAATTTACAAAGAAAAGCGTTATAATAGAAATCATAACCGGCAAAAAAAACCTGCCTAATTTTATTATTTTTTTGGAGTGATACATATTATCAGAAACAGTATTCCTAACTTATTTACACTTGCAAATTTATTTTTTGGTTTTTTATCTGTAATGAGTTCCGCAGAAGGGGATTACAAGAATGCAGCGATTCTAATTTTAATTGGGATGATGCTTGACAGCATGGATGGCCGGATGGCCAGAATGCTGCGGGCGGATAGTGAATTAGGGAAGGAATTGGACTCATTGGCCGACATTGTCACTTTCGGAGTGGCTCCTGCGATGATGGCCTATTATTCGTACTTTTCTTCCTTTGGCATACTTGGAATGGCTGTTGCTGGACTATTCCCGTTATTTGGCGCCTATCGGTTAGCTCGGTTTAATATCAACGCTGTTAAATCCTCACTAAAACATTTTACAGGTGTTCCGATTACAGCAGCAGGCGGTCTATTAACCCTTTTAACCTTATTTCAATTGAAAATGCCAGGGTTCATTTTTGTAATTGCTTTTTTCGTATTATGCATTTTGATGGTGAGTACCATTAAAATCCCAAGTTTAAAGGAAATACCCTTGCCGAAATATGGAATCATCATTACTCTATTCCTAGGATATGCAATCTACATTGTCTTTAAAAAAGAATCGCACCGTTTTCCATACTTCATTTATGTCGCCATCCCACTTTATGTAGCCTTCATTGGTTACCAAATGGTCCGGACAAAAAGAAAACACACGACAAAATAAAGAAAAGGTGACAGGCACCATGTGAGAATTCACATGGTGCCTGTCACCTTTATTACTGTTATCACTATTTAAACTTACATTCCGAATGACATGACCCAAATAGATCCGGCTACCGCTACGAATGCGATGAACACTCCGGAAGCGATGTTGATGATATTTGATTTGCCGTCTTCACCTTCGTTCAAGTGCATGAACATGAAGAGCTGCAGGGCAGCTTGGATGACGGCTAAGCTGCCAATCACCCAAAGAATGGTCTTGAAGGAAAGAGATGTTTTTAAAGCAATACCTAATGCTGCGAAGGTAAGTACCAACGAAGCGATAAAGCCCAAGACGTGAGTTAACGGAAATCCTTTTGTATTTTTAGCCATTTTATGCCACCATCCTTGCTAAATACACAAATGTGAAGATAAAGATCCAAACAACATCCAAGAAGTGCCAGTATAGGCCGATAATAAACGTCTTTCTTGCAGTAACAGGTGTTAAACCTCTTTGCAGTAATTGAATAATAACCATGGTTGCCCAGCCAATACCCATACTTACGTGAAGACCGTGGGTACCAAGCAAGACAAAGAAGCTAGATAAGAAAGCGCTGGTTTGCATAGTAGCACCTTCATGAACATAATTAATAAATTCAGTTACTTCAAAGAATACGAAGCCTGCACCAAGCAGCAGGGTAATGACAAACCAGAGAATTAACCCATTACGATTATTCCGGCGCATTTCATAAATAGCAAGACCCATGGTAAAACTACTTGTTAACAGCAAAATGGTTTCAATCATGACACCCTTTATTTCAAAAAGATCATGTGGAGTAGGACCACCCGCATATCTTGCATTAAGGACCGAGAATGTTGCAAAAAGTGTACCGAAGAGGATAATCTCGGCTCCTAGGAAAATCCAGAAGCCAAGAAAGTTCATACGGTTTTGTTCTGTTTGATATTCAAGTGGTAAAGCTGTATTTACATTAGCTGACATGGTTGTTCACCCCTTTATCTTTACCGCGCCATGCCTTCTCAATTTTTTTAATTTCATCGACTTTCACATGGAAGCCGTCATTATAATCGAAAGAACGTACGATTAATCCGCCAAGGATACCGACAGTTGCCACAAGGGCAGCGATCTTCCATTCAAAGACAAGGAAGAAACCGGCAACTCCGAAGATAACACCCATATAGAATGGCAGACCTGAATTGCTAGGCATATGAATTTCTTCAATTTCTTCGTCTTTCAAAGTAAGACCTTCATTATGCTTTTTCATATACCAGAAAGCATCGATTGACTTTACTTCTGGTTGTTTAGCAAAGTTATAGAATTGAACAGGTGAAGCAGTTGCCCATTCTAGTGTTCTTGCATCCCATGGATCGTTAGAAATATTACGGTCTGCATATCTAGCACTCCAGTAAATGTTGTAGCAAAGAACCGCAAAACCAGCCGCTAAAATTACCGCACCAATAGCAGAAACTAAGAACAATGGTGCAAATCCTGATTCCGCAGAGAATGTGTACGCACGGCGTACCGCTCCATCAAGACCAAGGAAGAACATTGGCATAAATGTTACGTTAAAACCAATGACGAATAACCAGAAATGAATTTTACCAAGCTTTTCATTTAACATATGACCGAACATTTTTGGCCACCAGTAATATAGCGCCCCGAATACCGCGAACACGACACCAGGTATTAAGACATAGTGGAAGTGAGCAACAAGGAATAGGGTGTTATGATATTGATAATCTGCTGCACCCATTGCAAGCATAACCCCTGTGACACCACCGATGATAAAGCAAGGAACGAATGCAAGTGCCCAAAGCATCGCTGTCGTAAATTGAATCCGGCCTTTTCTCATCGTGAATAACCAGTTAAACATCTTAACTCCTGTCGGGATCGCGATCATCATCGTTGTGATGGAGAATACGGAGTTAACAGCAGGGCCTGAACCCATTGTAAAGAAGTGGTGAACCCATACTAACATACTTAAGGCTGCAATACCGACAATCGAAAATACCATTGATTTATAACCAAAAAGCGATTTGCGAGAGAAAGTTGAAATGATCTCAGAGAACATCCCGAATGCTGGAAGTACCACGATATAAACCTCAGGGTGTCCCCATAACCAGAATAGGTTAACCCACATCATATCCATTCCGCCGCCGCTTAATGTAAAGAAATGAGTACCGAAAATACGGTCAAAAGTCATCAGCGCTAGGGCAACTGTGAAAATTGGAAAGGCCGACACAATGATTACAGACGCAATAAAAGAAGTCCAAGTAAACATTGGCATTTTCATAAGGCCCATGCCTTTTGTTCTCATCTTTAGAACTGTAACAACAAAGTTAATCCCGGTCATCAGGGTACCGATACCTGCAATCTGCAAAGCGACCGCATAATAATTGTTCCCGATACCTGGAGTAAATTCTTTACCCGCTAGAGGGAAGTAGGCAGTCCAACCTGCATCAGGAGATCCGCCGATAACAAACGAAATGTTGAAAAGCATCGCACCTGCAAAGAATAACCAAAAGCTTAGTGCATTCAATTGTGGGAACGCAACATCACGTGCCCCAATTTGTAAAGGAACAACAACGTTCATAATCCCAATTAATAATGGCATCGCTGCAAAAAGAATCATGATAACGCCGTGTGTTGTAAAAATTTCATTGTAGTGCTGCGCATCTAAAAACTTTAATTCCGGACGTGAGGTTTGGGCTTTCATTAAAAGTCCATCCACACCACCGCGGAAAAACATTAACACACCCGAAAGGATATACATAATCCCAATTCGTTTATGGTCAACAGTGGTCAACCATTCGCGCCAAAGCCACTTCCATTTTTTTAAATAACTTACTAAAGCTACAATACCAATAACAGTTAGTAAAATAGCAATCTGCGAACCTAGGATGAGAGGGTTGCCGACGATAAAGAAATCATGCCAATTTATGCTTCCCATCATTGTTCACCTCCGTTTGAATTATCTTTCGAGCTATCCGATGTTTCTTTTGATGTCTCGGTAGAAGGCTCTTCATCCTTAAAGATTTGACCTTTTACGCCATGGACTTCATATAATTTTGGATTCGTATAAGTTTTTGAGTTCATTTGTCCATGGTCAACCCATTGCAGATGTGTACCGACGAAGGTTTCACGCCCTAAATGGGTTGGTTTCAGCAATTCGTCGTATTTTTTCTCTGTTAATTTAGGAGCCTTAGATTTTACATCTTTAACCCATTTTTGAAAGTCTTTTGTAGACTTAGCCTCAACGGTAAACTCCATATCAGCATAGCCTCTTCCGTTAAAGTTCGTGTTTCTTCCTAAGTACTCTCCAACTTGATCGGCAGTAAGATACAATTCAGTTTCCATTTTATTCATTGTATACTTCTGACCGCCTAATTGTGGAACCCAGAATGATTGCATTGTACCGGCAGATGTTAATTTAAACTTAACAGGTGTGCCAGCAGGAATGTTCACATAATTGACCGTTTCAATTCCTTGTTCCGGATAACTAAAAATCCACTTCCAGTCAGCTGAGGTCACGTTAATCGTAATCGGCTTCTTATTTTCATACCCAGCAGGAACCTTTTCAAGCTTGTAAATCGTTTTTACAGTCGGAATCGTGAGAGCAATAACGATTAGAATTGGAATAAAAGTCCAAATTAACTCTAATTTTGTACTGCCGTGTTCCTCTGGAGGCTCATAGTCTTTATTCGCATCTGTTGCACGGTATTTCCAAACGATGTATCCGAATAAACCAACTACAACAACAACCACAAGAGCCATAAAGACTAATGACCAGTTAATTAAGTCAAGAATTTCTCTTGCTGCAGGCCCTTTTGGATCAAAAACAAGCATTTTTGAATCACATCCGCTAAGGAGCAGCACAGGCAATAAAGCCAAAAGTGGAACAATATAGTTCTTTTTAAGCATGTTTTATTTCCCTCCAAAAATATTTGTTCATTTGTTCACAATTCCAACGTGAATGTATTCACAAACTTCATTAGAATAATACATTTACTTTGAAATTACAAGTAATTGAATTTAAATTAATTCTTAACTAATATTCATTAGCTGAACAATTTTGCTATCACAATATTAACAATTTCGCCATAATGTTTATATAGGTTTATTGAAAAAGTTGTGACAAATTTGTTAAGGATTTAAAATGCTAATCTGGAAATGGAATGGAAAAGGGGAAATGAATTACCAATTTACCTACATTATAGCTCATTTAGGTTTTAAAATTGTCTATTTTGAGCCTATCGTGGGATAATAAAGCAGAATACATAATAGAGGAGAGCACATGATGAAGGTAAAAGTTAATCGGCATGCGGCAAAAGCATTGAAAAAGATGTTGGAAGAAGCTGGGGCAGAAGGCAAATTATTTCGCGTTTATGTGACAAGTGTGCACGGAGATCATGCCCATTATGATTTGAAGCTTGATACTCCAACTGAAAATGACGAAGTAGTCAAATCGGATAAGGAAATAGATTTCATCCTCGATAAAAATGATGAATACCTAGACGATATCTGGATCCAATTTTTCCATGTTCCAAATGAAGAGTGGCTGATTACGAACCCTTCAAAAGGTGGACATCATCACCATCATTAAGTTTATTTATAATCCAATTCCTGCTGGGACAGCAGGAATTTTTTGCACCGATAATTATATTATGTAAACTGATGATTGATCATTTTTGAAATCAACCTAGTAATAATGGTATCTTATATAAGAACACGGGAGAAGGGAGTTTATGACAATAATGGAAAACTTCAAAAGTGATGTTGAGGTTAAATTAGTTGCGCTCGATATGGATGGGACCTTATTAAACAATAAAGGGTGTATTTCACTAGCCAATCGTCAAGCCATTAAATCTGCAAAAGATAAAGGGGTTATCGTTGTTCTAAGTACCGGCCGTTCATTGTTAACCTGCCGTGAACATGCAGATGACTTAGAACTCGGCTCCTATTTGGTAACCGTAAATGGGAGCGAGATTTGGGATGAAAATCGGGAATTAGTTGAGAGAAACCTCGTAAGCCCTGAGCATATCCAGTGGATGTGGAATCTTTCAAATCAGCATAAAGCCAAGTTCTGGGCAATCAATACAGAACGGACCTTGCATAATGAATTACCAGAGGATCTTTACAATTTTGAATGGTTGAAGTTTGGTTTTTCGATTGATGACGACGCAACAAGGGAATTAGTACTAAATGAACTCACCGCAAAGGGTGAATTTGAATTAACTAATTCTACTTTAAAAAACATAGAAGTCAATGCGGCCGGAATAAACAAGGCCCGCGGGCTGGCGGTTGTCTGCGAGAGATTAGGAATAGACATGAAAAATGTGATGGCGGTTGGCGATAGCCGGAATGATTTAATGATGATTAAGGAGGCGGGACTTGGGGTAGCCATGGGAAATGCCCAAGAAGTGGTGAAGGAAGAAGCCGACTGGATTACGTCTTCAAATGAAGAAGATGGGGTCGCTAAAGCAATACAAAAATGGGTACTAGAATAATTAAAATTTTACTGGTATAAAGAGTTATCACCTTGGTAAAACTAGATGTGCAAGTTTATTTTGCAAAATTTATGATATGGCTACATGCTAGGAGGCTACAACGAAAATGGAACATGGTAAAGTAAAATGGTTTAACAGTGAAAAAGGATTTGGATTCATTGAGCGTGAAGGCGGAGAGGATGTATTTGTTCATTTCTCAGCTATTCAAGGAGATGGATACAAAACTTTAGATGAAGGTCAAGAGGTTACATTTGAAATCGAAAATGGCCAACGTGGACCGCAAGCAGTCAACGTTCAAAAACAATAGACCTATCAGCAAAATAGACTCTCTCCCTGGAGGGTCTGTTTTTTTTCTCCATTTAACTTCCTACACGAAGGTTTCCACTTCTAACCAAAATAAATAAAATTTTTGGACGTTATTTCTTATTTTTGGGAATAACGTCCTTCTTTTTTTAATACGAATGTAATAGTGAGTACAAGTTAGAATTGATATTGTTTATTAGATTATAATAATTATTATTTAGTATTGATTTCTACTAAATTTATATTATAATCTAGTTAAAGTTTTAAAAAATAGTTTACGAGGTGATTAAATGAGTAACACAAACAAACATTTAACGACAGGAACAGGTGCCCCTGTAGGAGATAATCAAAATTCCATGACGGCAGGTTCACGAGGTCCAACCTTAATTCAAGATGTTCACTTACTGGAAAAATTAGCTCATTTTAACCGTGAACGAGTTCCTGAACGTGTGGTTCATGCCAAGGGTGCCGGTGCACATGGTTATTTTGAAGTGACAAAAGATATGTCGGAATTTACAAAGGCAAAATTGTTTAATGGGGTCGGCAAACGCACGCCGATGTTTATTCGCTTCTCTACGGTTGCTGGTGAGCTGGGTTCAGCTGATACGGTCCGTGACCCGCGTGGTTTTGCCGTAAAGTTTTACACAGAGGAAGGGAACTATGACTTGGTAGGAAATAATACACCTATCTTCTTTATTCGTGATGCGATCAAGTTTCCTGACTTCATTCATACGCAAAAAAGAGATCCAAAAACGCATTTGAAAAATCCGAATGCGGTCTGGGATTTCTGGTCATTATCGCCTGAATCCTTACACCAAGTAACCTATCTAATGGGTGACCGTGGTCTTCCGGCAACATTGCGTCATATGAATGGTTACGGCAGCCATACATTTAAATGGGTGAATGAGAATGGTGAAGCGGTCTGGGTAAAATACCACTTTAAGAGTGAACAAGGTGTTAAAAATATGTCTGCGGACGTGGCGGCAAAATTAGCTGGAGAAAATCCGGATTATCATACGGAGGATTTATTTAATGCTATTGAGAATGGTGACTTCCCAGCGTGGAGGCTTCATGTCCAAATCATGCCATTTGAAGATGCCAATACGTATCGATTTGATCCATTTGATGTCACAAAAGTCTGGTCTCATAAAGATTATCCTTTAATTGAGGTCGGCAGAATGGTTCTAAACCGCAACCCGGAGAACTATTTTGCCGAGGTTGAGCAGGCAACCTTCTCGCCAGGAACGATGGTACCCGGGGTAGAGGCTTCACCTGATAAAATGCTTCAAGGCCGATTATTTGCCTACTCTGATGCCCATCGCTACCGTGTAGGTCCTAACCATAACCTCCTGCCAATCAATCGTCCAAAGGCAGAGGTGAATAACTACCAGCGTGATGGTGCTATGCGGTTTGACAATAATGGCGGCGGCTCCGTTTATTATGAGCCTAACAGCTATGGCGGTCCTAAGGAAGCTGCCCAACATCGTCAAACTGCTTTTGAGGTAACAGGTGCTGCAGCACAAGTTGCCTACGACCATGATGACCATTATACGCAAACTGGTGATCTATACCGCTTAATGTCTGAAGAGGAGCGAACTCGATTAGTCAATACGATTGTAGGGGCGATGAAACCGGTCGAGCGAGAGGATATCAAATTGCGTCAAATTCAGCATTTCTATAAAGCAGATCCAGAATATGGCGAGCGAATTGCCAAAGGGTTGGGATTGGCTATACCGCAGGAAGTAAAGTAAATCGAATGCAGAAGGTGTCCCAAAAGTATTACTTTTAGGAGCACCTTCTTTTTTATTCATTAAACTAGTCTGTTGATCTCCGCTCCAGGCACTTCGCTTTCCGCGGGCGGTACGGGGAGCCTCCTCGTCGCTTCGCTCCTGCGGGGTCTCCCCTGCCCCGTACTCCCGCAGGAGTCTTCGCGCCTTCCGCTCCAATCAACAGAGTGTGCTAAAATTATTCATCACTCACTTTTGGGTCAGCCACTGTTTTTATTTTTTCAACAAATTCCGACAGCATTTTTACGTCCTCCTGATTACACTAGTCTTCAGATAGGAGGAAATTGCTTTCATGTCTAGAAAATTATTATTTGCCTTCTTATGGATCCTGCTATTTGGAATAAGTACTCCAGTCCATGCACAGGAAAACAGTAAGACAATAGTATTAAATAAGGAAAACAACAAAATCAACTTTGGAAACTCTTCCTTCTATTTAAAGAATAGGTTCGGTAGATTCTTTCCAATGTCCGCTCAATTAAACCTTAGGGGTACCTTTTATGAACAGGTTACACTTCTTAGAAGGGATTATTCGAGAGAAAGAATAAGAAATGATACTGAAAATTTCAACGAGGTTCACAAGGAGCCGATCCGCTTAACCTTTGCTGGGGATACGATGATGGATTGGTCCGTAAAAGAAACGGTGCAGCAAAAGGGACCGGACTATCCTTTTATACATATAAGAGATGAACTGGTTTCAAGTGATCTTAGCATCCTGAATTTGGAGACATCGGTTACTACGGGTGGGACAAAACAAGGAAAGCAATATACCTTTCGTTCAAATCCAAGTGCCTTGCCGGGATTAAAAAATGCGGGCTTTCAGCTTGTCAGCCTAGCGAACAATCATTCTCTTGATTTTGGACAAACAGGGTTTACCGATACACTTGCATCCATAAAACAGGTTCAATTAGATTACGTCGGCGGAGGATTAACGAAAGAGGAAGCTTATAGCGCAAAAACCTTCACATTAAAAGGGAGAACAGTAAAAATACTCGCTTTCTCAAGGGTGCTGCCAGACTATTCGTGGGTCGCAACAGAGACTAAACCCGGCCTTGCTAATGGATATGATCTAAGCCTAATCGAATCCACTATTAAAAAAGAAAAGCCAACCGCTGACTATCTTTTCGTGTTTATCCATTGGGGAGTAGAAACTAAACGTTCTCCCGAGCCGTTTCAGCGGGAGTGGGCAAGGAAGATGATCGATTCAGGTGCAGACGGGGTAATTGGCAGTCATCCCCATGTGCTCCAAGGATTTGAATACTACAAAGGGAAGCCAATTGCCTATTCGCTAGGGAACTTTTTATTCCCCAATTATATAAAAGGGAACGCAGCTCAAACTGGAATTCTTCATGTTGATATTGATAACGAAGAAATGAAGATGTCCTTTGTTCCATTTAGGATATCACACGACCAAATTGTAAACCAAAGTGATCAAGAAAAACGAGCTGTTTGGAAGGAACTTCAAGGATTGTCCTATGGGGGATTAACAATCGAAAATGGAGATATGTCTGAAAAAACAACTGTAGCAAAAACAAATCCATAAAAAAGAATTTTTGTAGAAAAATTTTTGTGAAGGTCGAATGATTTAGGAAGGAATTCATGGATATTATTCGAATTATAGGAATAGGATGAAGTAAAAAAAGGGGGTCTTCAAAGTGAGTATTAAGGTGATAGAGAAAGACGAACTAAAAGTAGTTGGTATACCTTGGACAGGTACCTTCTCTGAAGCACAATCAATTCCAAATCTTTTTCGTAAAATGGAGGATCGGATAGAGGAAGTTTCTTGCCTGACCAGCGAACCGGTTGTGATTGCACCGTTTCATAGCAGGGAGACAGAGTTAACTTATTATGTTACAAAACCTGTTGGGGAAATTGAAAATGTACCGGATGGTATGGTGGGATTCTCCATTCCGAGAAAAAACTATGTTTGTACAACCCATAAAGGCAGCTTGAATGAGGTAGCAAATACATATCGACAGCTGATCACTTGGATGAAGGAATATGGTTATGAACAGGATTACCAAGCCTTAGGATTAGAAATTTTTAAAGAAGAATATAAGCATCAAAATAGGTCAGGAGACTTGTATTTTGAAATCTGTTTACCGGTGAAAACCTATAAATTGTAGTGGTGAAGGAGTTTGTAAACTCGGTTACTAAAATTATGTGACCGGAGCATTTCCCTTTACTATTTCCCTTTAGTATAATAAAATAACACACAAAGCTAAATATTTCCTTCGGGGTCAGGTGAAATTCCTAACCGGCGGTGATGAAGCGATTGCTTCTTAGTCCGTGACCCGTTTAACCATAAGTTAAACGGTGGATCTGGTGAAACTCCAGGGCCGACAGTTAAAGTCTGGATGGGAGAAGGATAAAATGGCGGGTAATGGATAGGGAAAAAATATGCCTATCAATACCCTTTATTTCCTATTGTCATTTTCAAAGACCCTAAAGAAATTCGTTTCTTTAGGGTCTTTTTTATACTCTGAAGGAGTTTAGATTTTATAGTCCTGTTAAAAGATAGTAGAAAAAGGCAAGCAAAAGTAAGGAGAAGGATAATGTTTACTGGAATCATTGAGGAAATAGGTAAAGTGGCAAAGATCCAGCGAGCGGCAAATTCGTATGTATTAACGATAGAAGCGGAAAAGATACTACAGGATATACATCTTGGTGACAGCATCTCTGTAAATGGTGTTTGCCTGACGGTTACTTCTTTTTCAAGTAGGCAGTTTACAGTGGATGTCATGCCGGAAACAGTCAAAGCGACCAGCCTAAATCATGTCCAGAGTGGAACAAGGGTCAATCTTGAGAGAGCAATGGCAGCTGGCGGCCGATTTGGCGGACATTTTGTCTCGGGTCATATCGATGGTACTGGAATGATTAAAAGAAAACAAGCACTGGAAAATGCCGTTTATTATGAAATTGAGGCTGATCCTGAGGTTCTGAGATATGTGATTGTACGTGGATCGGTGGCGGTAGACGGGACAAGCTTAACAGTATTTGATGTTTCAGACACGAGTTTTACCCTTTCGCTCATTCCACACACCTTATCCGAATCTGTAATTGGCTTAAAGGGCTCAGGCGATATCGTCAATTTAGAATGCGATATGATCGGCAAATATGTCGGCCATTTTATCAAAAGTATTGGTAATGAATCAAAGCAACAGAAAAAAACTGGGCTTACTCAAAGTTTCTTAGAAGAAAACGGATTTTATTAATGATAGAAAAAGATAAGGAGTGATTAGATGTTCGATTCAATAGAGGAAGCCATAGCGGATTTAAAAGAAGGAAAAGTCATTATCGTTTGTGATGATGAAGACCGGGAAAATGAAGGGGATTTTATTGCCTTGGCTGAAAAAGCAACTCCAGCGGTTATTAACCTTATGGTTACCCATGGCAGAGGGTTAGTCTGTGTGCCTATAGAGGAAGAATTAGCGAAGAAACTGGATTTACAGCCAATGGTTGAACACAACACAGACTATCATGGAACGGCTTTTACTGTCAGTATTGACCATAAATTTTCAACGACTGGAATATCGGCTTATGAACGCTCGGCCACAGTGTTAAGTTTACTCGATCCAGAAGCAAAAGCGGAGGATTTTAAAAGGCCTGGACATATGTTTCCGCTTATGGCGAAAAAAGGCGGGGTCTTGGTAAGAAACGGGCATACAGAAGCTGCCGTTGACCTAGCCAGATTATGTGGAGCAAAGCCTGCCGGAGTGATCTGTGAAATCATGAATGAAGATGGCACAATGGCACGTGTACCACAGCTTCGCAATTTAGCTGATCAATTGAACCTAAAAATGATTACCATTGAAGCATTGATTGAGTATCAAACCAAAAAAGAAAGCCCGTCAAAAACGAAGGCTGAAAATAAATAAATTAATCTTGGAGGAAATCAACATGACAAATATTTTTGAAGGTAATTTAGTAGGGACTGGGTTAAAAGTTGGGATTGTGGTCGGGAGATTTAATGAGTTTATTACTGGTAAATTATTAGATGGTGCGCAGGATGCGTTA
Organism: Neobacillus drentensis; assembly: GCF_021560175.1. Classification (GTDB taxonomy): domain Bacteria; phylum Bacillota; class Bacilli; order Bacillales; family Cytobacillaceae; genus Neobacillus; species Neobacillus drentensis_A. Next base: position 2,544,035 of record NZ_CP091110.1, read on the forward strand.
AAACGTCATGGTGTAAGCGAATCTGACGTAGATATCGCTTGGGTACCGGGCGCATTTGAACTACCGCTGATTGCTCAAAAGATGGCATTCAGTAAAAAGTATGATGCGGTTATTACCCTTGGAACAGTAATCCGCGGTGCCACACCACATTTTGATTATGTTTGTAACGAAGCAGCTAAGGGGATAAATGCAACTGCATTAGCAAGCGGTATTCCTGTCATTTTTGGCGTTCTTACTACAGATTCAATTGAGCAGGCGATTGAACGTGCTGGTACGAAAGCTGGAAATAAGGGTTGGGATTCGGCAGTATCAGCCATTGAAATGGCGAATTTGTGCAGAAATATTGAACAGTAATGCCTGTGGGCAGTAAAGGATAAGAACAGGCAGGATAATGCCTGTTCTTATTTAAACTATTTATGATTTTAAGATAGGTGTATACAAAGGAAGCCATTTGTCGATATAATAGTCCTATCATAAAAAAATAGCACGGTAAAATAGGTGCTTAAGTCTTTACTAGACTCTAAGCTTAATAGGGAAGTTGGTTTAAAGCCAACGCGGTCCCGCCACTGTAAATGGGAGCAGCCTGCAGATGTCACTGTCGAAAGATGGGAAGACGCAGGAAGCGATGATCATGAGCCAGGAAACCTGCCTGTTTTCGACACAACAGCCTACGCGGATAGGAGAGTGTTAAGAATAGAAACGTACTATGGTTTCTAGCTTAACGTACATAACACTCCTCCTTCTATTAGGGGGATTTTTTTATGTCTATTTTTCTAATGAAAGGGATGCAAGTAGAATGTTAAAAAGAAAGAATTTATGGATGGCTTTGTTGTTAGTCATGATGGTACTGACAAGCGGCTTCCAAACACCAGTACTAGCGGCAGAGGGAAACCAAGGTAGTGTCACGGTATTAGGGTTGGACACGGCAGCTGTAGTACCGGAAAAAACACTCCAATATAGGGAGAAAGAAACAGCTGCCGAGGCTCTGATTGATGCGGTTGGTAAAGAAAATCTTGAATATACAGATAGCAGTTATGGACCGATGCTAACTGGTATTAATGGAGTAAAAGCAGGGGATAAACAATTTTGGGCCTTTTTTATTAATGGTATTTCCGCTCAGGTTGGACCGGACTCTTATGTAGTTCAAAATGGTGACAAAATAACATTTAGGCTAACCGATTATACTAAACCAGCACAGTCGACGGTTTCTTTAAAAGTTGTCGATGATAAAAAGAACCCAGTTGCAGAGTTTTCATCGTTAGAAGTGATTGGGAATCCTAATGCTTTTCAGTTATTACAAGTAGCGTTAGGAAATGATCAGGTTGGGTTTGAGGAAACACAGTATGGTAAGATGATTACCACATTAAAAGGTATTAAAGCCGAGGGATCTAACTTCTGGGGATTCTATGTGGATGGAAAAATGGCTCCTGTTGGTGCAGAAAGTTACCAGCTTCAGAATGGAAATCAAATCAGTTTTCAACTTGAATCCTATACACCTGCTCCAGGAGATGGAGGTAATGGAGAAACAACAACACCGGCAACACCGGCAACACCGACAACACCGACAACACCAACAACGCCATCCCCAGGGGGAATATCAGCTGATATTCTTCAAACTGCGGTAAATTCTACGAGTGCTTATGTACTGAAAAACGAAGTGGGCGAATGGCAGGTCATTGCCTTAAAGCAAGCGGGAAAAGCACTTCCGAAGGACTATCTTGCTGGAGTTAAGGCAATCGTGAAAGAAAAACAAGGAAAGTTTTCAAGAATTACTGATACCGAACGATATGCTTTAGGGATTTTAGCTGCGGGTGGTAATCCGACAAATGTAGAAGGATATAATCTAATTGAAGCAATCTATAATGGAAATGTGACAAAACAAGGCTTAAATGGGGTTGCCTATGCATTAGTTGCCTTAGACAGCGCGGAATTCACAATACCGAATTCGGCCCTATGGACAAAAGAAAAACTAATTAGTTATTTAACGGATCGACAAAACAGTGATGGCGGCTGGGCATGGGACGAAAGTTCAACTAGCGATATTGATACGACTGCAATGATTTTAACTGCACTTGCACCATTTAAGGATCAGCCTGGTGTAAAGGAAAAGGTTGAGGCATCCGTCAAGTATCTGTCTACTCAATATCAAGCATCCAAAATTGATAATAGTTCAACAGCTGCCCAAGTGGTTATCGCATTATCGGCGCTAGGAATGGATGCCAATAGCGGTGATTTTTCGAAAGACAATAACGGGCTTGTACAATATATGCTCTCATTCCAAAATAAAGATGGCGGTTTTGACTGGCAGGGAGGAGATGTGAGTGATCCGTTTACAACCTCACAAGCGGTTCAAGCATTAGTTGCATATAAACTGTTTACAGATGGAAAAGGTTCTTTATACCATCTCACCCTTTCGGCAGATAATCCAGCCGTCGAGACCCCGGCTGTTGTCACTCCGCAAACGGAACAGCCGGCACCGACAGCTACCGTTGTGAAAACTAACAGTCAAACAGGACACGCACTTCCTAATACAGCGACGAATATGTATAACCTTTTGGCTTTAGGACTTTTATTGATCATCGCGGGTAGCGTTTTTTATATCAAACAAAGAAAACAAAACCCATAAAAATCAATAATCCCCTCTTTGAATGATAAGAGGGGATTGTTTGGAGGTAAAACAATGAAAAGCAAGTTTAACTTTGCGGTTCTTTTTGCCATTTTAGTAGTCATCTTTAGTTTAACCGGATGCGGCTCAAGTTCCGCCAGTAACCAGGAAACGAAGAAAGAAACAAAAACGGTTGAAGTAACCGCAAAAGCAGACAATAAAGCTGAGCAAGACTCACAGCAACAGAATGTAGTTGACCAAACGAAACCGTTAGCAGCAGCTCCGGCCGTAACAGAAGAAAAGCAGCAGGCAGCCTCAAAACCGGCTCCGCAAACGGAAAGCCGACAAAGTGCACAGCCGGTTCAAAAAAATTCTGCCCAGGCAAGGCCAACTCCCCCAGCTACAACTAGTAATAAAAGTGCAACATCTGCAGCAAAGCCGGCTGGAACAACGGCAAGCACTCCTACAACTCCAGCTGCAAAGGCAACAACAAGCACACCAGCAAAAACGAAGACTACAACTCAGACAACCACAAGTCAGACAACCACAACTACTCCTGTTGTGAAGCCGGCAGCCCCAGCACCAAAGCCAGTGACGACGGTTACGTTATCAATTGTTGGGCCGAAAGACAAAGGGACCATTCTTGCTCCTACTAAGATAAAAATAAATGATGGTGATACAATCTTTGATGTTGTAAAACGAACAAATATTGAAATAGATTCAAGAGGGAGCGGTGCAACAGCGTATATAGAGGGTATTGATAACATTTATGAATTTGATTATGGAGCAAAAAGCGGCTGGGTGTTTAAGCACAATGGTGTTAGTATCACCAAGAGCATCGGCGTCATAAAGGTAAAAGCTGGTGATCGGATTGAATGCTACTATACAGAATAATAACTTTAGGAGGAACAAGCGATGAGACTACGGTTTGATCGCTTTCATCCGTTGGTACCCTTTCTTTTTTATGCTGGAGCGGTATCCTTGCTTATTGTCATGCTGCATCCTATTTTTTTAGTCACCTCGATTGCAGTTGTTTTTTTGATTAATATCCTTCACGATCGCCTAAACGGATTACGGCGCTGGTCGTTCTTTATTCTCGCGACCTTCGTGCTAATGGTGATAATGAATCCGCTGTTCAATGAGCGGGGGCGGCATTTGATAGTAGAAATCAACCAACACCGTGTCACGGTGGAAGCGGTTGTCTATGGTGGAATGAATGCCCTCTCGATTATTGGGATTATCGCCATATTCGTGTCCTATAATGTCATCATGACACCGAATAAACTATTATTTTTATTTGCCAAAATTTTACCACAATTTGCTGTCCTTCTCATGTTAACCCTAAGATTTATTCCGTTAATGAGAAGAAGACTGGATGAGATATCGGTGGTCCAAAGAAGTAAAGGTCTTTCCGTAACGCATGGCAGCTGGAGGGCGAGAGCTAAGAATGGTATGCTCTATGTTCAAACATTATTAACCTTTTCATTAGAAGAAGCCATTCAGACTGCTGACTCAATGAAAGCGCGGGGTTACGGGCGCGGTCCACGTTCCTCCTATGAATATTTTAAAATGAACCAAGCAGATCGGATTGCAATGATCTATCTACTTGGTCTGTTGTCCTTTATCTTAGTTGAACGGGTTTCAGGATATGGTTTTCTTACAATCTACCCACTGATGGAAACTTGGCATCTTTCGTCGATGGATACAGCAGTTTTCATTTCTTACACATTATTTTTAAGTTTCCCATTATTAGTTGAGGCAGGTGGAATGTTCCGATGGCGCTTATCGAATTAACAGATGTCAGTTTTACCTATCCAGACAGTAAGGAACCTGCCATTCGGAATCTTTCTCTAAACATCGATAAGGGGCAATTCGTTGTCCTTTTTGGGGCATCAGGTTCTGGAAAAAGCACGCTGTTACGTTTATTAAAAAAAGAAATCCAGCCGCATGGTACGCTGGCAGGGAGGATTTCCATTAATGGTCAGGCTGTAGCAGAGACACTAGGGCTAAGCCAGGAAGTTGGTTTTGTGTTTCAAGATCCGGAAAACCAGATGGTCGCCGATGATGTTTTACATGAAATTGTCTTTGGATTGGAAAATATCGGCCTAGATCCAAACGAAATGAGAAACCGAGTGGCGGAGATGGTTCACTTTTTCGGGGCAGAATCCTTGCTGAATCGAAAATCGCAAGAACTTTCCGGAGGGAAAAAGCAGCAAATAAACTTAGCCTCTGTTTTATTAATGCAGCCTAGTATTTTACTGCTAGATGAACCTACTGCTCAGCTTGATCCCGTCAGTGCAAGAGAATTTATCGATTTGCTTAAGAGATTGAACGAAGAATTTGGGATGACCATTATTATGGCAGAGCACAGGCTTGAAGAAGTTTTTACCTTGGCCGACAAAATCGTCATGATGGAAAACGGTCAAGTGGAAATTTCCGGGGAACCGAGACGGGTCCTTCGTGAGCTGTGGAATTCGGAATATAAGGCATATATTCCGAAGATTCCTGCCCTATTTTTAAGTATGGATGGGCATGGCAGTCTCCCGTTAACGGTAAAAGAGGGCAGGGACTGGGTCCAAAAACAAAGCGTAATACCTACTTTATCAGGAGCCTCAAGGGTCTCTCCCAAAATGACAGAACGGATCAAGCTAAAAAATATTTCCTTTCGTTATGAAAAAAAAGGGGACTATATTCTAGATGAACTTGAACTGTGCATAAGTCATGGTGAGTTTTATGCTCTGCTGGGAGGAAATGGTTCAGGGAAATCTACCTTGTTAAAGTTGATGGCTGGCTTGTTAAAACCTGATAACGGCACTGTATTTTTTCATGAGAAACCTATGAAAAAATATAAACAGGTCGAAATTGCGGCGAAGATTGGCTATTTACCGCAAAATCCTAAACTTTATTTTATGCAGGACACGGTTGAAAAAGAGCTCCAGATGGCGTTAGCGCAGTGGGAGGTATCAAAACCTACCGATGCACAACAGCTTTTCGACCAATTAGGGATTGCCCATTTGATGTCTAATCATCCTTATGACCTTAGCGGCGGAGAACTACAAAAGGCTGCCTTGGCATGTATTCTAGTCAGGAAGCCTGAGGTTCTTTTATTGGACGAACCGACCAAAGGATTGGACCCCATTTCAAAAAAGAATTTGGCAAAAATTCTTTTGTCCCTTCATGCAACTGGAATGACAATCCTGATGTCCACTCATGATGTTGAGTTTGCAGCACAGTATACGACAAAATGCGGAATGATGTTTCAAGGAAAGATTACTTCTGAAGATGTACCGGAGAAGTTTTTCAAAGGTAACTTCTTTTATACGACGATGATCCAAAAGGTATTTCGCGGGCTGTCTGAGAAGGAAATTCCAATGACTCTCAAGGGGGTCATGCAGTAATGCGTAAAAATAGGGCCGTAATCAGCGGCTTAATTCTTATTATCATGTTTGTGTTATTAGGACTAAATTATATCTGGGAGAATTCCTATTTATGGTTGAGCTTCGGCTTAGTCTTTTTAGCGATTATTCTTTTTCTTTTTCGGTTTGAGACAAGAAAGGTGGAACCGCAGGAATTGGTGCTTTTAGCCGTCCTTGCTGCCATTGCAGCGGTAGGCAGGATTCCATTCGCTAGTCTGCCAAGTGTTCAGCCCACGACCTTCGTCATTATCATGTCTGGGTATGTGTTTGGGGCGGAAAGCGGCTTTGTCATTGGGGCTGTAGCTGCACTCGCTTCGAATATGATTTTGGGGCAGGGGCCATGGACGCCATGGCAGATGGTCTCATGGGGCTTAGTGGGTCTGACGGCCGGTCTGTTAAGAAATACTGCGTTCATGAAAAGAAGATGGGGGCAGATCCTCTTTGGAGTGATCTGGGGTTACCTGTTTGGCTGGATTATGAATTTGTGGGGATTTATTGCGTTGATTCAGTCTGGCGGTGCGCAGTCTTGGAAGGCGTTTGTCTTGTATATGGCAGGCAGTGCCACCTTTGATACCTTTCATGCCATCTCCAACGTCTTCTTTTTAGTCGTATTTGGCGGGATCTGGGTGAAGATTTTAAGTCGCTTTAAACGGAAGTATGGATTATTAGAATAAAAAAACTCCAGTTTTTGCTGGAGTTTTTTTCGTGTTTTAAGAAATTATAGATTTACTACTTGTGGATAACTTTTTACAGGGTTAGATACGTCCAGCTCCAGCGCCTAGCCCCTCGAGGTCATAAGCTTATCCAGTTGCGGCTCCTTGGGACTCGAGTCATAAGCCATCCCTCGAAGAAGGCAAAAAGCGCCTTCTTGCGGGGGCCGTCTTATGCCTTCGTCCCAGGGCAGTCGCCTCCACATTTAGGTCAATCCGTCCAAAAGGTTAAAGAGCAACCTTTCAGCCGGCTCGTCTTATGCTTGTCGGGGCTAACCAAGGCGCTTGCGCTTTTGTTCTTATTTACTAAGCTCTTTTGCTTTATCGATTAAGGCATTGATCCCTTCCCCAATCGTATATAAGGCCTTTTGAAGACCATTTTTCAACTCAGGTGCATGCTCTTTTATGGTTGAGCCAATTTTCTTTGCATTATCATTCAATTCTGCACCAATGGCCTTTGCTTGATCATTGATGCTCTTTTTAACGGCTGATTTACCCGCCAGCTGGTCATTGATCGAGCTCACTTCAAAGCTCTCATGAGGGAGATGGGTGATCGATTCCCGCATAATCTCTTTAAAAATCGGTACGACATTGGATGAACTAGCACTTGGCAGATAGTGCTGTCTGTCCGTTTGATCATAGCCAATCCAAATTGCCCCGACTAGGTTCGGTGTATATCCCACCATCCACTGGTCCTTTGTTCCGTTTACCCCGTTGAATGGCAGTTGGGTAGAGCCTGTCTTACCGGCAATCTGGACCCCTTGGATATGGGCTTTTCTTCCCGTTCCCGTCTCAACTACATTCAATAACATCGAAGTCATGTCATTTGCAACCTTTTTAGTGGTTACTTTAGTAGTCTTTTCCTGGCGCTCGGCGATTACATTTCCTGTCGGACCAACAATTTTGGTAATTAAGTGACTGTCCTCCCGCTTGCCCTCATTCGCAAACACTGAAAAGGCATTGGCCATTTGCAGCGGAGAAACACCTTTACTCATCCCGCCCAAGGCAACCGCAAGATTTTCGTCTTCTTTTTCTACTGGAATTCCAAACCGCCTTAAGGAATCCAAGCCTTTGTTCAAGCCAATTTTATTTAATAGCCATACGGCGGGAACATTTAATGATTCCTCAAGGGCCTTGTACATTGGAACTTCGCCAGAGAATGTCTTTGAAAAATTCTCTGGTTTGTAGTTTCCAAAAGTGATCGGTTTGTCCTCGAGCTCTGAGGAATATTGATAGCCATTTTCTAAGGCAGGAGTATAGACTGCCAAAGGCTTAATGGAGGACCCCGGCTGGGCCTGTAATTGGGTGGCCCTGTTAAAACCACGGAAAACGTGCTCACCGCGCCCGCCAACGAGGGCTCGCACACCGCCAGAGGCAGGATCCATTAGGACCGAACCACTTTGGACCAATTTCCCTCCCGTACCCCTAGGGAAAAGATAATTTTTTCTATAAACATTTTCAATTCCAGATTGCAGATTTTGATCCATCTCCGTATAAATCCGATAACCTCTTGTTAGAATTTCATCCTGGGTCAATCCGTATTTAGAGATGGCCTCATTTAAAACAGCATCGACATAGTATGGGTATTTCCGTTCAATCGTGCTGCCGCCGCCATCGTGAAGCTTAATCTTTTCATTCTTTGCTGTATTGTACTGAGCGGCCGTAATCATCCCTTGTTCTTTCATCTTTGCTAAGACAACATTTCGGCGCTTCATCGCTAAATCGTAGTTATTATAAGGGTTAAGATAGTTCGGCGAGTGTAAGAGGCCTGCCATCATCGCTGCTTCGCTGATGGTCACATCCTTAATATCCTTATTAAAATATTTTTTCGAGGCATTGCTGATTCCCCAAGCACCGCCGCCAAAATAAACTTGATTTAAATACATTTGCAGAATCTCATCTTTTGTATAAACCTTTTCAATTTTTACAGCTAAAAACAGTTCTTCTGCCTTTCGTTTATAGGTCCTTTCAGGGGAAAGCAGGGCATTTTTAGCAAGCTGCTGGGTTAGGGTACTGCCGCCGGCGGTAACCCTTCCAGCAAATATGTTCCCGAAAAGGGCACGGGCGATTCCTTTTATATCAAAGCCGCCATGCTCATAGAAGCGTTCATCCTCAATCGCCACCACTGCGTTAGGGACATATTTGGGTACTTCACTAATCGTTATACCCTTCGTTCGATTGGTTGCCACATTGCTGGCCACTTGTCCATCTTTATCATAAATAACCGTTGGCTGACTTAAGCCTTGTTTTAATTGATCAACGTTTGCCCGTGATGCCAGCCAGCCAAAATAGGCAATCGTAACTAAGACGACAACTAGAAGCAGTAATAATAAAATTTGGGTAAGATGTGTCTTTTTCCAGAAACGGACCATCATTCCCCAAAAGGGCTGTAATTTGTCCATGTTATCTCCTAACTTTCAAAAAGGAATTTTCAATTTCTTTATTATAGAATTTCTCAACTAAAAAAACCAATATTTAGACATATGGCACGAAACACGTGATAACCGTGGACAACCTTTCCATTTCGTCAGCATATAGTAGTAGAAAAAGGATATGGAAGGGGTGGGAATATTGATTAACTGGAAAGTCCGGTTTAAAAACCGGAATTGGGTCATTGCATTTATTTCTCAAATAATGATTATAGCAGAAATGGTCATTGCCGGCTTGAACTCAATGGGACTCATTCATTTTCAATTAACGGATGCAGTACAAAACTCAATTTTAACGATTGTTAATGCAGTGTTTGTGTTGTTGTCTATGGTGGGTATTATCCAAGATCCTACAACTAAAGGGGTTAGAGACTCAGACCAAGCGCTACAATACAAAGAACCTAAATAATCTGGACTGACAGTCAGTATCTATATGGTACTGGCTTCGTTGTTGTAAAAAATGTAAAAATAATCTTTACATCGATTCCATAAATTGGTTTACTAGAAAATGAATCTTTAAGATTGTGAGGATTACATAATGGTTAAAGCAAAAAACTATATTGGTCAGTTTCATCCCATTGTATGGGTTTTATTAATTGGTACGGTCTTATCAAGGGGATCGGCCTTTATGACCTTACCGTTTCTTTCCATCTATTTATCAAGAACTATGGATCTTTCGCCGATTATCATTGGGTTAACGGTGGGGATGAGTCCTTTAATGGGGACAGTCGGAGGATTTATCGGCGGACATTTGTCGGACCGGTTTGGCCGTAAACCAGTGATGCTGATCTCACTATTTGCTGTCGCGTTTGTTTATTACGGATTTACAATTGCGACAGGACAAGGTTGGTTTATTCTGCTAAACGCCATAAATGGACTGAGCAACTCGTTCTTCGAACCGACTTCTCAAGCATTGATGGCGGATTTAACGGATAAGGAGCGGAGGATGAAGGTTTATTCCTTAAGGTATACGGCCATGAATATCGGTGCTTCAGTTGGCCCTTTAATCGGTGCATATTTAGCTACTGCCTCTGCTAAGCTATCGTTTGCGATAACAGGAACGACTTATTTACTTTATGCCATCGTTTTGGTGTACTTTTTAAATAAATTGGTTATACAAAACCAAGGTCAACACGTTAAGAAGAACGTTCCCTTCGGCGATGCTTTTAGAATTATTCGAACGGATAAAGCCTTAAGGTATCTCATTATTGGAATTACGCTTATTAATATGGGCTACGCGCAAATTGATTCTAATTTGCCACAAGTGTTAGAAGGGAAATTTGAAAATGGAGTTGTTATTTTTTCGAGTCTATTATCGATTAATGCTATTATGGTCGTTTTCTTACAAATGCCGATAAGTCATCTAGCCGAAAAATTTAGATTAATGCAGGTGATGTTTGTTGGATCGTTTTTTATAGGAGCAGGGTTAATCGGTTTTAGTTTTGTGAATGGCTGGGTCACAGCAGTCCTTGCTATGGTTCTAGTAACATTGGGTGAAATTTTAATTTTTCCCTCTAATAGTTTAATGATTGATCAACTGGCACCTGAGCATTTAAGGGGAACCTACTTCGGAGCAGGGCAATTTCGAAAGATCGGGAACTTTCTCGGACCCATTTTTGGCGGTTTTCTTCTTAGTCATTTCCAGGGGCAAATCATGTTTATAGTCATCGCAATTATTTCCCTATTCAGTATCGTCTTCTTTTCTAGCGGTAACAGGTCATTCCTAAAAATGAAATCTATCGATAGTAAAGCCTTATAAAAAATGCCTCCATAAAACCTTGGAGGCATTTCTTACGATTATCTTAGGATATCTTCAATTCTTGCTAATGTTTCTGAACTTAGCTTAACACCAGAGGCTTTGACGTTTTCCTCCATTTGTTCAGGACGGCTTGCACCCACTAATGCACTTGCGACATTACTTTGTCGTAAAATCCAGGCTAGTGCTAGATTAGCTAAGGAAAGCTCATTGTCAGCGGCTACCTCTTTTAAAAGTTCGACTCGATCAAGATTCTCGTCCGTTAACAATCCAAACAGACCCTTATAATTTTCTTGAGCTGCACGGCTGCCTGCAGGGGCTTTTTCCCCTTTTTTATATTTGCCAGTCAATACTCCTTGAGCAAGCGGAGACCATACTACTTGGCCAATTCCATGTTTTTCGGAGACAGGGATGACCTCTTTTTCAATATACCGCTGCAGCATGCTGTATTGTGGTTGATTGACGACAATCCGGTCGAGTAATTTTTTATCTGCAAGATGAACGGCTTCGGTAATTTGCTCGGCTGTCCACTCACTAACACCTACATATAATACCTTTCCCTGACGGACAAGGTCATCTAATGCCCGCAGGGTCTCCTCGAGCGGAGTTTCTGGATCATAACGGTGGCAATAATAAATATCCACATAGTCAGTATTTAGGCGTTTCAAGCTGGCGTGACATTGTTCAATGACATGCTTTCGTGAAAGACCACGGTCATTTGGTCCATCACCCATTGGCCAGAAAACCTTGGTTGCCAGTACATAGGAATCACGAACATATTTTTTTAGCGCTTTACCAACAACAATCTCCGCTTCCCCGCGCATATAAACATTGGCCGTATCAAAAAAGTTAATTCCCAAGTCGTATGCCTTGTCAATTGAGGCAGCAGCATTTTGCTCCTCAACATATCCTCCATATGTAAGCCAGCTTCCCAAACTAATTTCACTAACCTTCAAGCCTGTGTTCCCCAAACGACGGTATTCCATAACATCCACTCCTCCCAAAAATTTCGAAGCACAAAATAAAAATACTATATAAATGCCCAAATTGTCTACAAATTGGAAAAACTTTGATAAGATAAACTATATAGGAAAAAATTAACAAAAAAGATCATGCACCTTTGAATGAATGGCAAATTAAAAAATTATGAACCGATAGAAAAGGGGCCTGGATATGTCAGTCTGGTACATCATTACAGCGGCATTCTTCCTGTTTGTCGTTTTGGAGGAATCGATTTATTATAGTTGGAATCGGTATGTGTATGGAAAAAACGTTGAGAGGAGAGGGAAATGGAAACACCGATGGCTGGTTGTTTTACGGCTATTTAAACGAAACAAACGAATTGTGGTCGAAACAAAAAATCAGGAAAAGAGCTCCAGCTTATAATGGAGTTCTTTTCTTTTTATTTTTGTTAAAACTTGTCAGTTGGTTTTTGACTCACGCTGTTTTCTCATCTTTTTAAGAAAAGATTGGAACAATCGAATGCTAAAGAACAAGGCAAATAAAAACACAATTACGTATTCCGCTGGTTCCATTACTCGGAAAGGGTTTAAGGCCTTCCAAATAAGCAATTTAGGTTCGGTACCCATGATGAAATCCAGGAGAATAATTAAGCCGAGCATCCCGCCGGCTAAGACAAAAACAACCATTATGGCTTTCATTTTGTTCACCCTCATTCATGTTACCGATAGTATTCAGATTTATAAAACTCCTTATACTGTGTTCCCAAAGTAATTTTGCTTGAATGGATATTGGTGTGGTTTTTGGGGAAAATAGCCATTATCAATCTCTTGGAAATGGGGTGGAGGCTTGTGTCAATCCTGTCACAAATATTGAAAAAGAAACAACAAAATCGACAGAATGATAATTATCGGCAAAAACAAGATCCACTTAAGCCAGAGGAATTGCCCATCCTGCGCGATATTAAAGAAAATCTAGAAAGAATAAAAGGGGAATTAGGAAATAGTTCTGACGTTTCGATTCGCACGGTTACAGTCAGCAGTCATAAGACTGCATTGGTTTATATTGATGGACTAGTCGATACCGTAAGCATTAGTGATTTTCTACTGGAGCCTTTTATGGAGAAAACGGTCATTCCAGAAAATCAGGATATATTTCAATATCTCGTCGATAAAGCTGTTGCTATGGGAAGTGTACAATCGATCGATAATTGGAATCAGGTATATGATTCTTTGCTATCTGGAAATACTGTCATTTTTATAAATGGCTGTACGAAAGCGATTAGTGCGGAAACAAAGGGTTGGGAAAAGCGTTCAATCACGGAACCTACTACACAGCTATCGATCCGTGGCCCAAAGGATTCATTTACAGAAACCCTTAGAACCAATACAGCGTTAATCAGAAGGCGGATTAAAAGCCCTAATTTATGGCTAGAAGCGATGAAGTTAGGGACTGTTACCCAAACGGATATTGCGATTATGTATATAAAGGGAATTAGTAACGATAAAATTGTGAAGGAAGTTAAAGAAAGATTACAACGAATCGATATGGACTCTATTCTTGCGTCAGGATATATTGAGCAATTAATTGAAGATCAATCGTGGACCACATTCCCAACAACATTTCATACGGAACGTCCAGATGTCGTCGCATCACAGCTGCTTGAAGGAAGAATTGCTATTGTGGTAGATGGAACACCATTTGTGCTGACAGCACCAGCCTTATTTGTGCAATTTTTTCAGGCGCCAGATGATTATTATTCCCGGTTCGATATCTCAACAGGAATTAGACTCCTTAGGATTATTGCTTTCTTAATTGCCCTGGTAGGACCAGCCACCTATATTGCTGCTACCACGTTTCACCAAGAAATGATTCCAACCACAATGGCCATTGCGATCGCAGCTCAACGTGAAAATGTTCCCTTTCCAGCCTTTGTTGAAGCTCTTATTATGGAAATTACCTTTGAAATCTTACGGGAGGCTGGTTTAAGACTTCCACGTGCCGTTGGCCAAGCTGTTTCGATTGTGGGTGCGTTAGTTATCGGACAGGCTGCAGTACAGGCAGGATTTGTTTCACCTGTTATGGTTATCGTCGTGTCGGTCACAGCCATCGCCAACTTCTCCACCCCTATATTTGCCATGGCCATTGCTGCGAGATTACTTCGCTTTGTCTTGATGGGACTTGCGACGATGTTAGGTTTTTATGGGATGATGCTCGGTCTCATGTTTATGGCGATTCATTTATGCTCGCTACGCTCGTTTGGGATCCCTTACATGATGCCGCTAGCACCTTTTAACTTAAAGAATCAACAAGATGCCTTTGTACGCTTTCCACTATGGGCAATGAAAAATAGACCCCCATTTATTGCGAAAGGAAATATCATTAGGACGGGAAAGGATCAAAAGCCAGGTCCTCCTAGTCCTGATGATGGAAATAGTAATCAAGGTGAAAAGTCATGAAAAAAAGTCTAATCATCGTAACGATTATGCTAATGCTTTTGCCTCTGCTTAGTGCATGCTGGAATCAGAAGGAACTAACTGATTTGGCGTTTGTCATGGCAATGGGAATTGACAAGGGAAAGGATAAGAAATTTAAAATCTCTTTTCAACTTGTCAATCCTGGTAACGTAACAACCGGACAAAATGGAGGCGGGGGGGGTCAAGGGCTCCCAATTGCTGTTTATCGAAGTACCGGGGACACGATCACAGAGGCGGCTAGAAACGCTACTAAAAAGGTTTCCCGGCGCCTTTATTATGCACACACCAATATTGTTGTCGTCAGTGAAGAGATTGCCAAAAAAGAATTGCTTTATATTATTGATGCACTAGACCGTGATCCCGAATTTCGAACCACGACTGAGATGGTTGTCGCAAAAGGCTGTACAGCAGAAGAAATAGTCACAACCCTTACCATTCTCGACAGGCTGCCAGTTAACAAGATTACTAAACAGATTAAAGCATCAGAAGCGATGCTCGGTGAAAATGCATCGGTAAATATTGATGAATTTCTTACCGGTTTAGTAAGTAAGGGAAAACAGCCTTTTTTAAATGGATACAGCCTTGTCGGCATAAAATCAAAAGCTAGAACAAAAGAGAACCTGGAAAAAACGACAACCGATGCGTTTCTGTCTTCAAATGGGTTAGCGATTTTTCATGATGGGAAATTACGGGGCTGGGTCAATAATGACAAAGCTCGAGGATTTATCTGGATTCTGGATAAGCTGAAAAGTACGGATATTAGTATCGCATGGAAAAAGAAGAAAAAGGCAATTGTTGTGGCACCGATCCGCTCAAAAACAAAGGTGTCGGTTCAGTTTATTCATCAAAAGCCGCATATAAATATTAAAGTAGATAGTGAGGGCTGGATTAGTGAAGCCAACACAGACATCGATTTAACGAATCCCGAAATTATAGGTCAAATAGATACACTAGTTGAAAAGGAAATAAGCAGTCAAATTCTGGATTCGGTTAAAGCCGCACAAAAATTAAAATGTGATATTTTTGGATTCGGAGATAAAGTGCATATTGCAAATCCTACTCTATGGAAGAAGCTCGAAAAGAATTGGGATGAAGAATTTGCCACATTAAAGGTCAATGTGAAAGCAGACTTTTATATTCGCCGCGAAGGAATTCGAACGAAGTCGTTTTGGTCTTCAATGAACGAATAAACTATGGCATGGGGGGGTGTGTATGGAAAACGCGAAAATTAATGCCTATCAACTATTTGTCGTAATCGTTCTTTTTGAGATGGGGAGTGCAATCCTCGTAGGCCTTGGGGCCGAGGCCAAGCAGGATGCCTGGATCGCGATTTTATTAGGTCTAGTAGGGGGGTTAGCAGTCTTTCTTATTTATTATCAATTGTATAAATATTATCAAGACATCCCCCTTACTAGTTATGTGCAAAAAATTGCAGGTAAATGGATTGGCCGAATGATCGGGGTTTCGTATATCATTTATTTCCTCTATTGTGCTGCCAGGGTCCTTCGAGACTTTGGGGAATTGCTAACCTCTACCATATACACCGCGACCCCTCTAATTGTCATTAATTGTTTAATGATTTTTACGATCATTTATGGGATCCATAAAGGGTTTGAAGTAATTACAAGGGTGGGCGAGCTGTTTTTTATTGTGATCTATATGATGGCGTTTGTAGGGTTCGGATTAATCATGTTTTCAGGATTAATTCATTTGGAAAATCTTCGGCCTGTCTTAGAAAATGGCTGGAAACCCGTTCTGAGTACTTTTCTAACGGAAACCATTAACTTTCCGTTTGGAGAGATGGTGGTCTTCACCATGTTACTGCCTTATTTAAATGATTCAAAAAAAGCAAAATGGGTATGTCTAGGCGGCATGATTCTCGCTGGCATAAATATTACGATCACTGCGGTCATTAATGTGGCTGCATTAGGTTCAGCTTTATTTACACGAGCTAATTTTCCGCTATTATCCACGATCAGCAGGATCCAATTAGCCAACTTTATTGAACGGCTCGACGTCCTTTTTATGCTATATCTGGTCATTGGCGGTTTTTTTAAAATATCCATCTTTTTCTATGCGGCTGTTGCAGGAGCCGCTGATATCTTTGGATTTAAAAATTATACAAAGCTAAGCTTTCCAATGGGGGCACTTGTTTTATTTGCATCTATTACGATTGCATCCAATTATGCTGAACATATCAAAGAGGGGCTTGAAGTGGTCCCTGTCTATTTGCATTGGCCATTTCAAATCTTGATTCCTTCATTTTTGTTAATGATTGCCTTTTTTCGAAACAGGAAACAAAAGGCGGAGAAATCAAAAAAACTGCCCATGGAATAATGAGACCAGATGGCAGTTTTTTTGATTTTTATCTAGTCCTACTGACTGCTGTTGCCAATCTCTGCTTAATCGGCAGGGAGATATCAACGGATGTTCCTTGATTCTTTTGACTATTAAAACGAATGGTTCCATTGTGAGTTTGTACAATTTTAAAGCTGACGGTTAATCCAAGACCGGTTCCTTTTTCCTTCGAAGAATAGAACGGCTCACCGAGCTTTGCTAACCGTTCCTTAGAAATACCTGAGCCATTATCCTTTACCGTAATCATCACTTGTTCACCTTGTGCAGGATGAATGGCAATTTCAACCGATCCCTCTTTACTAGAAGCCTCGATTGCATTTTTAATAAGATTAATAAACAATTGTTTAAGCTGATTAGGTTCACATTCAATAAAGATTTCCTCTTCCGGAAAAGAAGAAACGATTTGCACATTATAGTAAATGGCTTCCGTATTTAATAGCGAGATGACATCACTTAAAAGCTTTTGGATGTCGGCTGTAGAAAATTTAAGATGCTGCGGCTTGGCTAAAAGCAATAGTTCGCCGACAATATGATTAATACGATCTAATTCATCAAGCATGATTCGATAATAGAACTGGTGTTTTTCGTTTTCCATTTGTAAAAGCTGCACAAATCCCTTTAAAGAGGTAAGTGGATTACGAATCTCATGTGCCACACTAGCAGATAGCTCCCCTACGACGGTAAGCTTTTCTGTTCTCCTAAGCCGTTCCTCCGTTTTTCTAAGAGTAGTGACATCGCGGCCGTAGCCAATTATTCCGGATATTTTCCCATTTACAATAATCGGGACTGAAGTACATTGCAAGGTAATAGGATCCTCATTCCGATGGGGAATTTTAATTTCATACATAATCGGTTTAACTTCTCCAACAACAGATTGAATAAAAGTTGGCAGGAATTTTTTATATTTTTTAGGTAAAAAGGTTGTTACAGATTGACCAATCCATTCTTCTCGTTTATATCCTGTAATCAAGTCAAAATAAGGGTTTAAATTGGTAATGGTTCCTGCTAAATCAAGCATATAGACAATATCCGGGCTATATTCGAACAATGATTTATATTTCTGTTGGCTTTCTGCTAATCGTTTGGCCATTTCCTTTTTTTCAGTAATATCTCGTCCAATAACTACTAACCCTTGTCTGCTGCTATCAGGATTGAATAGCGGGACCTTGATGGTATCAAACGTTCTAGATGTCCCGTCAGGCATTTGAAGAACCTCTTCGATTCGGGTTATATCTCCATTCATCCATGCCTGCTCATCAGATTCTTCACAGTATCGGAGCGCATCGCCATGATAGTTGGAATAATCAGCAAGCTCGGAGTCCTTTTTGCCACGATAGTCTACATTTTCTAGACCGAATAATTGCAGACCAAATTCATTTGATTCAATCCATCTGCCTTCACCATCCTTAAAGTTAACAAAGTCAACCATTGAATTGATAAGGGTGGAAAGCTTTTTTTGATCTTCTTTGGAATCAGTTAGTTCCTGTTGTTTACTGTACGAGAAATAAATAAATGCCCCTGTCACAACGATATATAGGATTTCTTTTGACCTCTCAACAATCCAAATATGTGGTGATGGGACAAATTCTTCAATTAGATAGTTTGATCCATAAATCCAAATCACACTGCTTATTATATAAAGGAAAACCAGCTTTTTTTTATCCATGTCCTTCTCCAGTTCTTTCTAGGAACTAGTTTCCCAGAATAATAGAAAACATTTCTACTATATAGTACTAGAAAATGTTGATTTTTGGAATAATAAAAAGCAATCTGTTATTTTATGGAAGTTACACCGTATTCAATGTGTAATTTTAGAAGACCCTTTTTCCGAGAATCAGTAAATCTCTTTCGACTCCATCTAATTCGGCCACATTTGGAAGGTGAGCCCATTTTTCAAATCCAAAGCTTGTAAACAGCTTGATGCTTGGTTGATTATGTCCGAAAATGAACCCAAGTAAGGTCTTAATCCCAAGCTTTGGACAAGCATCTATTGCTTTTTGGATCAAGTACTTGCCGAGCTTTTTCCCGCGATAATCGGGATGAATATAAATACTTACCTCGGCGGTGGCGTTATAGGCAGGTCTGCCATAAAATGATTGAAAGCTGACCCAGGCACAAATTTCTTCGTTCATTTCGACCACCCATAAGGGACGAAACGAGGCTGAGTGCTCGTTAAACCACGGCATCCTGCTTTCAACCGATACCGGTTCTAAATCGGCCGTAACCATCCGTCCTGAGATGGTGGTGTTATAGATGTCAATAATGGCCGACATGTCATTTTTTTCTGCATCTCTAATTGAAATAGCTTCATACATAGGAAAGGTCCACTCCGTTTTAATTAAGATAGATTTTATGATATCTCGGTATACCTTTTATTACAAGAAGAATTCACAAGAAAAGCGCAAGCGCCCTGGTCAGCGGCGTATGGCCTGGAGTGCTCCAACCGAGATAAAGGAAAGTCGAAAAGCTGAGGCGCCTTGATCAGGGGCGACAGGCATAAGACGAGCCTGCGAGAAGGCTGCCCTTTAGCCTTCTTGAAGGATTGGCTTATGACCCCGAGCCCCTAGGCGCCGGAGCTAGACAACACGAAGAGCGGCAGCGATTCGATGTTGACTTATCGTAGGGCGGAGCGCGAAGGACACTAGCCGCTAGGGCGCTGAAGCTGGATAATTTTCAAAGTCAATATTTATATTTTAATCTTCAAAGAAAGACCCTTTCCAAAAATGAAAAGGGTCCTTTCTTTTAATGGCACCATATTGGCTGCCATTTGTCGTTTCGATACTGAGGCTCTCACTTACCAGCGATGGGCCTTAGCATTGCTCCTTAAGATGATCTGATTTTGCGACACTCTTGTTTGACCATTCACCTGTGCTTTGGTGTGTTTAGGTCTCGTAAAAGTGTAGTGAAAAAGCTCCGATTGGGAATCTAATTGATCTCTGTAGCTCATCAACTATCACCTCATCATAGGATTTGAAACGGATATTCCAAAGAATATCATCCTTATTATTTGTAAAAAGGAAGGAAAATAGTCAATAATCTTAAATGAATCAAAAAATAACTAAACGTTAAAATAAAAAGACAGTCAAAAACAATGAAAAAGGATGATGTTTAAATGAAAATGTCTGGAAATACGATTTTAATTACCGGCGGGGCATCAGGTATTGGATTAGCATTTGCCGAGCGCTTTTTGGAAAGAGGCAATCAAGTCATTATTGTCGGCCGCCGCGAAGAAAAATTACGTGAAGTTAAGGACAGATTTCCAAATATACATACCAAGGTATGCGATGTCTCAAAGCAGGACGAAAGAATAAGTTTGTTTGAATGGGCAACGAAAGAATTTCCTCAAATAAATGTACTGGTTAATAATGCCGGTATCCAGCAAAGAGTCAACCTTTTGAATCCACAAGAGAATTGGGACTATTACCGCAATGAAATTTCTATAAATGTCGACGGTCCGATTCATTTAACGATGCTGTTTACACCGCACCTTCAAAAACAAGCGCAGGCAGCCATCTTAAATGTAACCTCTGGATTAGCGGTTATGACTGGTGTATGGGTGCCCGTGTATAGTGCAACCAAAGCAGCACTTCATTCTTTTACCACATCACTGCGCCATCAACTCGCCGAAACAAACATAGAGGTCATTGAAATCCTGCCTCCTGCAGTCAACACCGATTTAGGAGGAGCTGGTTTACATACATTTGGTGCTCCGTTAACCGATTTTGCCGACACGATTTTTGCCGAACTTGAAAAAGGTGAAATTGAAATTGGTTATGGCGGCACAAAAGAGAGACTTCATGCGACAAGAGAAGAAATTATGCAAGGAATTAAAGGAGCATGGCAGAACTTTTTAAAAAATAACCCTGGCTTTCGCAGCTGAAGGACTGGTCCGAAAAGAAAAGCGATCCCATTAAGGACAAACAAGTATAAATCCTCTGTCGTTCGTTCGTTTGCGGAGGATTTTTTTCTAAAAAGACAATTAACACTTGTATTATCTGAAAGTTCCGAATAAAATTAAGGATGACATACTAACCGGTAGGTATGTATCTACTTGTGCCTGCATACTCTTTTATAGAAGAAAAAACTAGATTTCAAGAATAAGAATGGAGTGAAAAAAATGCATTTACGCCTAACGGACGAACAAAAAATGGTGCAAAAGACAATTAGAAGATTTGTAGAAAAAGAACTCATTCCACTTGAAAACGATGTATTGAGAAATGAACGAGAAGGCAGGCCAAGTCTATCTCCCGGCAAATTAAAAGAGCTGCAGTTAAAGGCTAAGGAAGCTGGTTTTTGGGGAATCAATACGCCAGAGGAATATGGCGGTGCTGATCTAGGACAAATGATGATGGCCATCGTTTTAATGGAAGTATCAAAAACCTTTGTCCCATTTTCATTTGGGGGCTCTGCAGATAATATTCTTTATTATGGAAATGAAGAACAAAAACAAAAGTATTTACTTCCAACCATTAATGGCGAGAAAAAATCCTGCTTTGCCATGACTGAGCCAGGTGCAGGCTCTGATACAAGGAATATAAAAATGACAGCTGTGAAAGACGGAAATGACTGGGTTTTAAATGGTGAAAAAACGTTTATTACCGGCGGGAATGAAGCTGATTTTGTCATGGTTATTGCGATTACCGATAAACAAAGGCATCAAGAAACACAAGGCCGTGAAGGTGTAACGTGCTTTATTGCCGACCGTGAGATGGGCTGGAAATCCGAGTATATACATACGATGGGGGAATGGGGTCCAGCCGGCTTAGTATTTGATAATGTTCGTGTTCCAGAGGAAAATATCCTTGGCGAATTACACAAGGGGTACAACCTCGGACTGGAATGGATTGGTTTTGCCAGATGGATTGTAGGGGCAAGAGCTGTTGGATCGGCTGAACGGTTATTGCAAATGGCAATTGATTATTCGCGGGAACGGATTACCTTTGGAAAGCCAATTGCCGAACGACAAGCCATTCAATGGCAAATTGCCGATTCTGCGGTTGAAATTGAAGCGGCCAGATGGCTTGTATTAAACGCGGCGTTTACGCTCGATCAAGGTGAAGATAATCGTCATCTTGCTTCGATGGCTAAACTTTATGGCTCTAATATGGGCAATCGAGTAGTCGATCGTGTTCTGCAAATTCATGGCGGAATGGGATATACAAAGGAATTGCCAATTGAACGCTGGTACCGTGAAGCAAGATTATGGAGAATATACGACGGAACGGATGAGATCCAGCGCATGATAATCGCCCGCAACTTAATAAAGGGTCATGTGAAGGTGGGGCAATACGTATAGAAAAAATGTAAGCGTTATCTACTATATTTCCTAATCAGGAGGAAGAGAAATGGCTGGAAGATTTACAGGAAGAGTAGCATTTGTAACAGGTGGAAGCCGGGGGATTGGTAAAGGGATAGTGGAGCTTTTTGCCGAAGAGGGAGCAAAAGTAGCGTTAATTGATTTAAATGAAGAGGCATTAAATGCCACTGCCAGTGAATTAAAGGAAAAGGGCTATGAAGTCTATTCAAAGGTTGCAAATGTGGTGGAAGCTAACCAAGTAGAAGATGCTTTTAAAGAAGTTTATGAAACGTTTGGTTCAGTTGATATATTAGTCAATAATGCTGGAGTAATCAGAGACAATCTATTATTTAAAATGACAGATTCCGATTGGCAAACCGTCATGGATGTGCATTTAAAAGGATCATTTAATGCCGCAAGAGCAGCTCAAAAATATATGGTCGAGCAAAAATATGGACGAATTATCAATATTTCGTCTACTTCAGCGCTGGGCAACCGCGGCCAGGCCAATTATGCTGCGGCAAAAGCCGGCTTGCAGGGCTTTACTAAAACACTGGCAATTGAATTAGGAAGATATGGCATCACCGCTAACTCTGTGGCACCAGGCTTTATTGAAACAGAAATGACCAAAGAAACGGCGGCCCGAATAGGAATTACCTTTGATCAGTTAATCCAGGCAAGCGTGGCTCAGATTCCGGTGGGTAGAAGCGGAAAACCGGCCGATATTGCTAATGCCGTTGCTTTCTTTGCGGATGAAAAATCCTCGTTTGTTAATGGCCAGGTCATTTATGTGGCCGGAGGACCAAAATGCTAATAAGGTGAGGTGAAGATCATTGTTTAACGAACAAATCGGTAAAATATCAAACAAGGTGAAAAATACGGTAGAAAGAGGAGCCGTCAAGAAATTTGCTGAAGCCATTGGCGACCTTCATCCAATCTATTTTGATGAAGATACAGGCAGACTATCAAGATACAAAAACAACCTTGCACCGCCAACCTTTCCACGGATTTTTGATTATGGTGTGATAGCAGGGCTAAATCTTCCGAACAAAGGTTTAATCCATGGAGAACAAACCTTTTATTACAACCGGCCATTAGTAGTCGGTGAAGAAGTTTACTGCTATTCCAAAGTAAAAAATTACTTCGAGAAAAAAGGGAACTTTGGTCAGATGGGATTCTTGGTAGTAGAAAGCTTCGGGGAAGATGAAGCCGGAAATATTATTTTCAGCTCTACCTCTACCATTGTCATCTCGGAAGCAGTGAGGAAGGTGTTGGTTAAATGAGTACGTTAACCCAATTGCAAGTGGGTGAGTCTCTTCCAGAAGTGCAGCTTGAACCGGTCTCACGGATGGATCTTATAAAATATTCAGGTGCCTCTGGGGATTTTAACCCTATTCATACCATTGATGATGAAGCGAAAAAAGCAGGACTGCCAGGAATTATTGCCCATGGGATGTGGACAATGGGCAATTTGGCAAAGCTGTTTACTGCTTCTTATGAGGAAGGGTTTGTCCAGGATTACTCGATTCGTTTTAAAGGGATGGTATTTTTAAATGATGTGGTGACCCTGAAAGCAACATTGAAGGAAAAACAGGATCAAAATCTGCGTTTTACCGTTCAGGCGGTGAATCAGCAGGGAAATGTAGTCTTAAAAGGTGAGGTAGTCTATCACCAATACAAATAGCTTCAGCGAAACGATACCCAGCATGCAGTGTAACTCCTATTGATCATGCTGGGTTATTTATGTTCGCCGGAAGGAAAGACACGGCCCTACATAAACCACCAGTTTAGGAGGTGTCAACTTTGGATTTTGCCTTCGACGATGACATTTTATTTTTGAAAAAGAATGTTAGGGAATTTATCCAAACAGAAGTAGAAGCAGCGGCGATGAGGATTGAAGAGGAAAACCAGATTCCTGAAAGGATCTTACAGCTGTCAAAAGATATTGGTCTGTTTGGATTAAGTATACCGGTAGAGTATGGCGGTCTAGGGATTGGGATGGTTGGCAAATGCGCGTTATATGAGGAAATTGGCCAGACACATAACGGATATACAACCTTAATCGGGGCCCATACCGGTATTGGGACAGTCGGGATTGTCGAAATGGGCAATGAACAGCAAAAGCAAACGTATTTACCGATGATGGCTTGCGGCGAGAAAATTGGCGCCTTTGCCTTAACAGAACCTGATGCCGGCTCGAACGCGGCCAATTTAAAAACTACAGCCGTTCGTCAAGGAGATAAATACATTTTAAACGGCTTAAAGCATTATATAACGAATGCCAGAGTAGCTAGCGTGTTTACGGTCATGGCGGTAACCGATCCAGACAAAGGGGCCAAGGGAATAACCTCATTCATTGTCGAAAAAGACTTTCCCGGTTTTCAGGTAGGAGCGGTTGAGAAAAAGATGGGCTTACGCGGCTCGCATTCCGCGGAATTAATTTTTGAAAATTGTGAGGTACCCGTTAAGAATGTATTAGGGGTGGAAGGACAGGGGTATGTCAATGCCTTAAAAATCCTAGCCAACGGCCGGGCCGGCTTGGCATCCCGTAATTTAGGTTCATGTCAAAAGTTATTAGATATGTCAACGAAATATGCCAAGGAACGAATTCAATTCGGTAAACCAATCATCGTGAACCAGGCAGTAAGCCATATGCTGGCAGAGATGGCCGTTGAAATCGAAGCATTGCGGTCCTTTACCTATCGGGTAGCCTGGATGGTGGATCAGGGGATGAAAGTGATTAAAGAAGCCGCTATGTTAAAACTCTATGGGTCTGAAGTTTATAACCGTGTCGCGGATAAAGCAGTGCAGATTCATGGCGGGCTTGGCTATATTGCTGATTATCCGGTTGAGCGTTTTTATCGGGATGCTAGGATTACCAGAATTTACGAGGGGACATCAGAGATTCAGAAAAATATTATTGCTGCACAGTTAGAGAAGGAATACAGCTAAACTGTGAGGTATATTCTCGCGAGGCGGAGGGTTAATTCTTGAGTAAAATGTTTTTACTCTTGACCAAGCTCTTACTTTGGAAGAAGACTTTTCTCGCTGATTAAAAACGAGGAGGATGAAGACTTGGATATCGTCATCTTAAGTGCCGTCCGTACGCCAGTTGGAAGATACGGAGGTGCCTTAAAAACGATCAACTCAGGTTGTCTGGCATCTATTGTTGTGAAGGAAGCGGTTAAAAGGGCAGGAATAACAGCTGGTCAAGTTGATGAGGTGATTTTAGGTGAGGTCCGGCAATCGACCGAGTCATCGAACGTGGCAAGAGTGGCGGCGTTACGAGCAGGTATTCCAGAAAATATTCCTGCTTTTACAGTCAATCGCCTTTGTGCCTCAGGGCTTCAGGCAGTGGCATCAGCTGCACAGCAAATTCTCACTCAACAAGCTGAAATTGTCGTTGCTGGCGGAACGGAAAGCATGAGCAATGCGCCCATCTATCTTAGAAACTCCCGCTTTGGCGGGGATGCTGCTAAGTTAGTGGACTCTAATTCAGAAACCGGGCAGCAGCCGCATGAAATTTATGGGCGAAATCTCAGGATGGGCATTACAGCAGAAAATGTCGCTGAAAGATTCTCGATTACGCGCGAGGATCAAGATGTCTTTGCTCTGGAAAGTCAGCGGCGCGCAGCAAAAGCGATTTTAGAAAATCGATTTGAGAATGAGATTGTCCCAGTTGAGTTGACCGGAAAAAAGAGTTCGTTTGCTTTTACAATTGATGAACACCCTCGGCCTGAAACCACCCTAGAGGCCCTTCGTAAACTACGTCCTGTTTTTAAAGAAAACGGCACCGTTACCGCCGGGAACGCCTGCGGACGAAATGATGGAGCGGCAGCCTTGGTACTGACTTCTTTCAGTCACGCTGAAAAACTAGGCTTGAAACCAATCGCAAGAATAGTAGATTGGGCAGCTGTTGGCGTCTCGCCTGAGGTAATGGGCATTGGTCCTGTTCCTGCAGTTAGGAGGCTCTTAGAACGTACGCGATTACCTTTAGACGAGATCGATTTATTCGAATTAAATGAAGCGTTTGCCTCGCAGGCGTTAGCCGTTGTTCGTTCGCTTAAACTTGATATAGAGAAGGTAAATGTCAACGGTGGTGCGATCGCTTTAGGTCATCCGTTGGGAGCGACTGGAGCGAAGATTTTAACTACCTTACTCTCTGAATTAAATCGGCAACAGCAAAAAAGAGGAATTGCAACACTTTGTGTTGGCGGTGGCCAAGGGATGGCAATGATGATTGAGCGTATGTAAGGGAAGAAAATTGTCGGAAGGTTGGCGGTTGAGTATTCTGAAAATTTACCTTATGATGTGATTAGTAACACATACTGACTAGTAGGTATGTTGAGGGGGGAAATCTAATGAATTTTAGTTATTCCGATAAGGTCCAAGAACTGCAGAAAAAGCTGACAGACTTTATGGACGTTTATGTTTATCCAAATGAAAAGCTCTATCATGAGCAAATTGATAAAACTGACCCTTTTTTAAAAATTCCTCCTATTATGGAGGAGCTTAAAGAAAAGGCGAAACAGCACGGATTATGGAATTTGTTTTTACCAGAGAGTGAATTTGGTGCTGGTTTGACAAACATGGAATACGCACCGCTTTGTGAAATTATGGGTCGTTCAGCAATTGCCCCGGAAGTCTTCAACTGTGCGGCACCTGACACCGGTAATATGGAGGTTCTGGTTCGTTACGGGACAGAAGCTCACAAAGAACAATGGCTGAAGCCGCTATTAGCAGGAGAAATCCGCTCCTGTTTTTCGATGACAGAGCCCGATGTCGCTTCCTCTGATGCGACTAATATTCAAGCGAGTATTGTCCGTGATGGGGAAGAATATATTGTGAACGGGACCAAATGGTGGTCATCAGGGGCTGGAGATCCCCGCTGTAAGATTGCGATTGTCATGGGGAAAAATGACCCGTCTGCCCCGACGCATGAACAGCAATCTATGATTCTAGTTCCTTTAGAAAGTCCAGGCGTGACAATTAAGCGGATTTTACCAGTGTTTGGCTATGACCACGCACCGCACGGTCATGCAGAAATTGAATATAATAATGTCCGCGTTCCGGCTACTAATATCCTCTGGGGGGAAGGAAAGGGGTTTGCGATCGCACAGGGACGGCTTGGACCAGGCAGAATCCATCACTGTATGAGAACGATTGGTGCCGCAGAACGGGCTTTAGAAGAATTATGTAAGCGTGTTCAAAGAAGGGTAGCTTTTGGTAAACGACTTTCAGATCAAGGGGTGATCCAAGAATGGATTGCTGAGGCGAGGATTGAGATTGAACAGGCCCGCTTGCTCACGCTGAAAGCAGCCTACATGATGGATACGGTTGGCAATAAAGAAGCAAAAGCAGAGATTGCGATGATTAAAGTGGTCGCCCCTAATATGGCGCTGAAAATTATTGATCGGGCCATTCAAGCATTTGGCGCGGCTGGGGTAAGTGAGGATACACCGCTTGCAGCCAGTTGGGCGAATATCCGCACGTTGAGATTAGCGGATGGTCCGGATGAAGTCCATAAGCGTGCGGTTGCCAGATACGAATTAAAAAAATACCGATAAGGAGGGAAACACAAGTGCATGTAAAACAACTTTTCGATTTAACTGGCAAGGTGGCGATTGTCACAGGCGGCGGCAGAGGGCTTGGTCAGCAGATTGCGGAAGGATTTGCGGAAGCCGGGGCAAATGTGGTCGTCTGTTCTCGTACGGTGGAAGCTTGTGAGGAAGTGAGTTTAGCGCTAAGAAAGCTTGGTGTGGATAGTCTAGCGGTGAAATGCGATGTCTCCAATCCGGATGATGTCCGCAATGTGGTCGAACGGACGGTTGAGAAATTTGGCCGAATTGACATTCTCGTCAACAACAGCGGCGCCTCCTGGGGAGCACCGGTAGAGGAGATGCCGCTTGAGGCATGGCAAAAAGTAATCAATGTAAATGTGACGGGTACCTTCCTGATGTCTCAGGCGGTTGGGAAAGTGATGCTCGAGCAAAAATCCGGAAAAATTATAAATATTGCCTCGGTTGCCGGGTTAAAGGGAAGCAACCCTAAGGTGATGAACGCAATTGGCTATAATTCCAGTAAAGGGGCGGTTATTACCTTTACGAAGGATTTGGCCGTAAAGTGGGGTCCAAAGGGAATCTATGTGAACGCGATTGCGCCAGGGTTTTTCCCAACGAAGATGTCAAAGGGACTCTTGGATATGGGCGGGGAAGCGATTCTCGAAGGGACGCCGCTGCGGAAGTTTGGCTCGGATACGGATATGAAGGGGGTCGCGTTGTTTTTGGCATCGCCGGCTTCTGATTTTGTGACGGGGGATGTTTTAGTGGTCGATGGCGGGGCGCATGCGATGTGACTTGCGGATGGGTGTCTCCAACTTGCGGATAGGCAACTTTCATTTGCGTATAACACAAGCCAACTTGCGAAAAACAAATCAAATAAAAAAATAGATAGAAAAAAGGTATCCGGAGGTCGCTTAGAAGCTAACCAAAATAAAAAAACAATCTGAGCACGGTCAAACCACTAATTAAAGGGAGGATTCCACTCAATGAAAAGAGACGCAGTCATCGTTTCCGCGGTCCGGACAGCAATTGGCCGCCAAGGCAGCGCTTTGGCTAGTGTGCCTGCCCATATCCTAGGTGCAGAAGCCATCAAGGAAGCGGTAAAAAGAGCTACAATAAATCCTGAAATCATCGACGATGTCATTTTTGGCAATGTCCTCTCTGGTGGAGGTAATATTGCTAGATTAACAGCATTACAAACAGGACTATCAATTAATCTACCAGGATTAACAATAGATAGGCAATGCGGCTCTGGTATTAACGCCATTACTCTTGCTGCGCAGGCCATTCGTGCCGGCGAAGGGGATGTCTATATTGCCGGAGGAACTGAAAGCATGAGCAGGGCACCATATTTGCTAGACCGTCCTGAAAAACCATATAGTCCGATGCCGCCGAGCTTTCGAAAATCACAGCTGTCTCCAAAAGAAATCGGTGACCCGCCAATGGGAATTACGGCTGAAAACCTCGTTGAAAAATATGGCATTCCCAGAAAAGAACAAGATGAATTCGCCTATCAAAGCCAGCAGCGGATGGCTCGTGCCATGGTGGAGGGACGATTTGATGCGCAAATTGTTCCAATCGCGATTCCAACCAAAAAGGGAGAGCCGATTATTTTTCAAAAGGATGAACATCCAAGACCGCAAACAACCTTAGAAGCCCTAGAAAAGCTGCAACCCGCCTTTTTAAAAGGTGGAACCGTAACAGCAGGCAATAGCTCAGGCTTAAATGATGCGGCGTCGGCGCTTATCATCATGTCGAGGGAAAAAGCGGAGGAATTAAAGCTAACACCGCTGGCCGTGGTCCGTGACTATGCAGTAGCAGGAGTAGACCCAAACATCATGGGGATTGGACCGGTCCCGGCCGTGAGAAAAGTCATAAAAAAATCAGGTCTAAGCTTAGAGCAGATGGACCTAATTGAAATCAATGAAGCCTTTGCGGCGCAGGTTTTGGCCTGTAACCGAGAACTAGAAATGGATCTTGAAAAGGTAAATGTCAACGGAGGAGCGATTGCCCATGGACACCCGCTTGGGGCAACAGGTGCGATTTTGGTAACCAAAGCCGTCTATGAGCTGCAGCGTTCCCAAGGAAGGTATGCCTTAATAACCGCTTGTATCGGAGGCGGACAGGGAATCGCCACGATCATTGAACGTGAATAGCCCCCTCTCATATTGATAGGTAACAGTAAAAGTCATCAGTAGCGCTGGTCGGGGAGTGCGGTTGGTTCCTGCTGGCGTACTACCGAAAGGAACAATCCTATGAAACATAAATTAATCGAAACAGGGATCCAGTTGTTTGATCAAAATGGATTTAAGTCAACATCTGTGCAGGATATTGTTCAATTATTGGGGGTGACGAAGGGGACCTTTTATTATTATTTTAACAGTAAAGAAGAGCTGTTGAAGGACATCCATCTGATCTATATTGAAGAACTTGTCCAACAGCAGGAAAAAATCATCAAAAATCGGCAAACAAGCTTTACAAAAAAGTTGTATGAGATTGTGACGCTTTTAATTCGAAACATCAGAACCGAGCGGCAAAGCGCCAGAATTTTTACAAGAGAGATGCGCCATCTAAGTGGCCATTACTTAGAAGAAATCAAAGATAAACGAAATCAGTTTCGAAAAAATATGCAAAGATTAATTGAAGCTGGGATGCAGCAAGGTGAATTCAAATCAGGATTGCCTTCCGATATTTTAACAATGGGAATCCTCGGGATCACCAACTGGAGTTATTACTGGTATAACCCAGATGGTGAGGTGTCCGAGGAAAAGATTGTCGACATTTTCGTCCAGATGATCCTCAATGGTATATCTATTAATGATAGCGTTTACAACTAATTGCTAGGAGAGATGTTAATGGTTACTCTTCACTATCCATTTTGGCCTAAAATCTCTAAATCTTTAAAAGTTCCGTCCACTTCACTATATGAGAACCTCAAAGTCAGCGCGGATCGTTATCCGGACCAGAATGCCATTATTTACTATGGCAATAAAATATCTTACGAACAGCTCGATGCTGAGGTTAATGCGCTTGCCGGATTCTTAGAACACAAGTTAGGTGTCCAGACTGGGGATAAGGTATTGCTCTTCATGCAAAATTCTCCGCAATTTGTGATTGGCTATTATGCGATCCTCCGGGCCAATGCGGTTGTAGTGCCAATTAACCCGATGCTGGTGACAGACGAACTCGAGTTTTATGTGCGAGATTGCGAGATTAAGACGGCGTTCGCAGGCCAGGAATTATATGATCGTATCAGTCCGCTCCTCGGAAAAACAACCTTAGAAAATTTGGTGATCGCCGCTTATTCCGATTATGCCGGCGAAGGATTTGCTGGCATGCTTCCACAAGAAGTGGAAGCTGCAAGGTTCAACTTTACTCAAGGTGGACACTATCTATGGAATCAGGCCATTGCTGCAGGTCTGTCACCTTCCGAACATACAGCCAAGGGTGACGACCTGGCCTGTCTGCCATACACTTCTGGAACAACCGGTCTGCCTAAGGGATGTATGCATACAAATCGAACAGTGAATGCCAACACGGTGGGGGCCTTTCATTGGTCATCAACGACGACAAATGCTGTTCATCTTATGTCACTGCCGCTCTTTCATGTAACAGGAATGGTCCATAGTATGCATATGCCTATTTTTAGCGGAAGTACAATGGTCATTTTAACTAGATGGAACCGTGAAATGGCAGTAGATCTAATTATAAATTTAGGCTGTACCCATTGGGTGACGATTGCTACGATGATTGTCGATTTTCTAGCCAATCCGAATTTGAAGAAGAAAGATATTGCAACCTTAACCTCGATTTCAGGCGGGGGAGCTGCCTTACCGGAAGCAGTTGGTGAAAAATTATTTAACCTCTCTGGATTGCGGTTCGTAGAAGGGTATGGATTATCGGAAACTATTGCTCAGACTCATTTCAACCCGCCAGATCGGCCAAAAATGCAATGCCTGGGCATTCCGTCCTTTGATGTGGATGCTAGAATCATTGAACCAACAACAGGCAAAGAACTGGGTGTTGGCGAGATTGGCGAAATTATTGTCAACGGCCCACAGGTCATGGTCGGTTATTATAACCGCGACGATGAAAATAGAAGTTCTTTTATAGAAATCGATGGAAAAACGTTTTTTAGAACAGGCGATATTGGCCGATATGATGAAGAAGGCTATTTCTTTATGGTTGACCGGGTAAAACGGATGATCAATGCCTCTGGTTTTAAAGTATGGCCAACCGAAGTGGAATCCTATCTTTATAAACATCCTGCCATTCAGCAGGCTTGTGTAGTCGGAGTTCCTGATCCACGAAGAGGTGAAACTGTTAAAGCGTTTGTCATTTTAAATGCAGGTTATGAAGGGAAAATCAGTGAGGATGAAATCGTTGAATGGGCGAAACAGCATATGGCGGCCTATAAATATCCAAGGAAGATTGAATTTAGAAATCAATTTCCAATGACCCCGAGCGGAAAAATATTATGGCGCACCCTTCAAGAAGAAGAAAAGGTAAAAGCACAGCATTAAGATGAATCAGGAGGAGGTCACCCGTTTGGACCATCCTCACCCTAAAGCTCTCTTCGACAAAGGATTAGCCGCACAGTTTAAGAAGAAGGGAGGGGCTGTTTTTTGTTGAAAATGATCCCCCTTGTATTGGAAACCGACTTTGCCGAAGGGACGGTTAATGCCTTTTTGGCAGTGGGCGAAAAGGTGACTTTAATCGATACAGGGAATCCTGGAC
This sequence comes from Neobacillus drentensis, assembly GCF_021560175.1. GTDB lineage: Bacteria > Bacillota > Bacilli > Bacillales > Cytobacillaceae > Neobacillus > Neobacillus drentensis_A. The sequence goes on from NZ_CP091110.1 coordinate 2,576,340, forward strand.
AAGAGTCGTTCAAACAACTCAAGACAAAACTACATAAACATGGTGTTACATTGCAGGATCTAGACAAGATCATCCTGACTCACATCCATATTGATCATGCGGGCGGCATTCCTTCCATTCAAGAGGAAACGGATCTTCCGATTTTTGTTCATGAACAGGCAAAAGGATCAATCAATACTGGTATCCATAAGTTTAATAGCGACCAGCAGTTTTTCCAGCAGTTTCTGTTGTCCTGCGGGGCCGATCCCTCCAAACACATTGTGCAGCGCGGATTTAAGGAGGAAAATTGGCGAAATGTTCATTTTTTAAACGAAGGAGAGTCCGTTTCAATTGGGGGCGAACCGTTTGAAGTGATTTATGTGCCGGGTCATAGTCAATCCGACCTGTTATTGTGGAATTCTGAAACGGGGGATGTCTTTGCGGGTGACCATTTAATCAAGGCATTTTCTGTCAACGCCTTCATTGAACCACCATCATCGGACGAAGAAGAGCGGCCCAAGCCGTTATTACAATACCGAAACTCGCTAGAAAAAATCAGCCGGCTTCCACTTAAAACCATTTACCCTGGCCATGGCGAGCCCTTTACTAATCACATCGATTTAATTCAAACACGAATGCAAGAGCAGGAAAAACGTTGTGAACAGATATTAAACATTATCGCCAATACTCGAAAAAGTATTTTTGAAATTTGTACAGTGATGTACCCGCGGCTAACAGGAAAGATGATCTTTTTAGGTTTGTCGCAAATTCAAGGTCATTTAGATTTATTGGAAGCGCGGGATAAGGTCGGCTTTGTTCAAAATGGATCGATCGTAGAGTATTTTGCTATTTAGAGAGATTCTTCATTCTACTTAAGGAGAGGATTCCGTGAAGCTAAAGGATCTGCTTGAGACCAACATTGCGGATTTTGGAGAGTATCCATTCTTATTTTTCAAGGAGAGAACCTATACCAATCTAGAAACCAGACGATATGCAGACCAGTTTGCTGCCGGCCTGCGAAGAATGGGAATTGCAAAAGGTGACCGAGTCATGATTTGTATGCCGAACTGCCCGGAAGTCCTCTTTGCCTATCAGGGGGTAACAAGAGCTGGGGCCATAATTGTACCTGTTATGTTTACCCTTCATCCAAAAGAACTTCATTATATTTCCAGAAATTCTGGAGCGAAAGCAGTTATAACTTCTTCTTATGTCCTTCAAAATGTTGAAAAATCGTTAGAAGCTTTGCCTGAAAGACCTGCAGTCATTGTAACCGATCTCCCATCAAATGAGAATCTAACAAACTTTTATGATTGTATGAACCAAGCCGAGTCCGATTTAGTGGATGACGGTAACGTGGACGATACAGCAGTTATCTTATACACATCTGGGACAACGGGAAACCCGAAAGGAGTCTTGTTAACCCATAAAAATTTATTTTCAAATGCTTTAAATTCAGCGAAGCACAATGATACAGAAAGGGGCACCACCTTGGGCGTTCTCCCGCTTGCCCACGTTTATGGATTAACGGTTTCCAACGTATGTTACCTCACCGGCAGTGCGATTGATGTTTTTTCCAGCTTTGACGTCAAAGAGGTATTCAAAGCAATCGAGACCTATCGCGTACGGACCTTTTCAGCTGTGCCCGCGATGATTCATGCGATGGTTTCCTACCCAAATGCGGATGACTATGATACTTCAAGTCTAGAATCAGTAGGATCGGGATCGGCACCGCTGCCGGTTGCCCTTTTGAATGCCTTCCAACAAAAGTTCGGTGCCAAAGTGCTTGAAGGCTATGGACTATCAGAAGCTGCACCGGTTGTAACTGCTCACAGTAAACGAATAGAGGTTAAACCAGGTTCTGTCGGTGTGCCAATCCCTGGAGTCGCTATCAAAATTATCGATGAAAACGGGGTGGAGGTTCCGGCCGGCGAGGTCGGTGAATTAGTCGTCCGTGGTGATAATGTTACACCTGGTTACTATCAAAATCAGGAAGAAACCGACCGAGTGTTAAAAGATTCTTGGTTATTTACAGGGGACATGGCCCGGGTTGATGATGAAGGCTACCTGTATATAGTTGACCGGAAAAAGGATCTAGTTATTCGCGGCGGTTTTAATGTCTATCCGCGTGATGTCGAGGAAATCTTAAATGGTCATCAGGCTGTGTTTGAAGCCGCTGTAGTTGGAGTTCCTGATGAACGAATGGGAGAGGAATTGGTCGCCTGTGTGGTAAAGCAACCAGGTAACGAGGTAACGGAAGAGGAGTTAATTCGCTATTGTCAGGAACACCTGGCAAAAAACAAAACACCGAGAAGAGTTATTTTCCTAGAGGCACTGCCGCGAAATGGGGTCGGTAAAATTTTAAAGACCCATCTGCGCAAGACGGCTTCAGATATTGTGATTCGTTAAGACCAAACGGAGGGGAGATTTTACGATGGAAAAAAGAACGATTCTAACGACAAGCACTAGGGGATTGCTGGAAGAATCATTCCCATATCGTCTTTATCAAAAAGCAAAACGCTTAGGTACATGGAATCCGGCAGATATCGATTTTACACAGGATCAAAAGGATTGGAAGTCGATGACAGCTGAACAGCAAGAGGATATCCTCCGCTTAATTTCTCAATTTCAAGCGGGTGAGGAGGCAGTTACATTAGATTTACTGCCACTAATGATGGCGATTGCCAAAGAAGGACGGCTGGAAGAAGAAATGTTTTTAACGACCTTTTTATATGAGGAGGCAAAACACACAGAGTTCTTCCGGTTGGTCTTGAATGCAATCGGCGAGAAGGGCGATTTGTCCCATTTTCATACGGAAACCTATCAAAAGATTTTCTATGAAATTCTGCCGACAGCGATGGGCCGCCTTGTGACCGATCAATCCCCAGAGGCTATTGCTGAAGCATCTGTGGTCTATAACATGTTTGTGGAAGGTGTCTTGGCGGAAACTGGCTACTTTTCTTTTTATGCGGCGCTTGAAACAGCTGGGATTATGCCAGGGCTTTTAGAAGGGATTGGAAATTTAAAGAAGGATGAGTCACGCCATATCGGCTATGGCACATTCCTGTTGCAGCGTTTGATTTGTGAACACCCGCATCTATTTGATTTTGTTGCTGCCAAAATGGGGGAACTGACCCCATTAGCGATTCGGCTCAATCAGGAGGGCATTGCAGGAAGGGAGGTTAGTGCATTCGGAGGCAATCCTGATGACGTGATGAATTTTACGCTCAAACAGTTATCTGTTCGAATGGAAATTTTAGCGAGGGCAAGAGGCAAAAAGATCGAAGAGATTTATAGATATACAGATAGTGAGTTAGGTGTGTTGTAGGATGAATGAAATGATGAGGTAATTGTGCCCGTTTTAGGAGGGAAAAGCTAGTTGACGGTCACAAAAAGAAATAATTGTGACCGTTTTAGTGATGAAAGTTCATTGCTGGTCAGAAAAGAATTTTATTGTGCCCATGGCTGCCTGGTATAGAGGTGCTTCGGTCACAAAAAAGAGTTTTTATGCCCATACAGGTCTAGTTGGACGGTAAAGTGGTCCAAATAAAACTCAAAATATGCCCTAAAAAAACAGTTAGCAGAGGAGGAAGAAATAATGACAGTAAATGTAGACGTACAAACCTTTCCCCACTTTATCAATGGAAAGTGGGAGCAAGCGAGCATCGGGGAAACCTTTGATGTGTTCAATCCCGCAACCGGGGAGCTTGTGGCGAAAGTAGCAAAAGGGACCGAAAAGGATGTGGACATTGCCGTAAAAGCTGCCCGCGCCGCTTTTGACAAGGGTGACTGGAAAACGATGAATCCAAAGGAACGTGCCAAAGTACTCTATGCCATTTCGTATAAAATCGCCGAGCATGCCCAAGAACTAGCATACTTAGAAGCAATCAGTTCAGGCGGGACAGTAAGGCGGATTGGCAATAGCGATATTTTACAAATGGTCGACTTGTTTCAGACACTCGCCAACTTTACCGTAGAATATTCCTTCTCAGAAACGCTTCCGGTTCCGCCATTCCCGGGACCTGCACATAACTTCATTTGGCGTGAACCAATCGGTGTATGTGCGGCCATTACTCCATGGAACCTCCCAATGGTCATCGCAACATGGAAAATAGCGCCTGCACTCGCAATGGGTAATACGATCGTCATCAAGCCAGCTAGTTACACCCCTCTTTCTACCTTAAAATTAGCAGAGATTATTTCAGAAGTGGTCCCGCCAGGTGTCATCAATGTTGTTACTGGAGGAGGTAGGGAAGTTGGAGAAGCCTTAGTCAACCATCCGCAGGTCGATAAGGTTGCTTTTACTGGCTCAACAGAGGTCGGCAGAAGAATTATGGGGCTTGCTGCCGGCACGATTAAAAACACAACCTTGGAGCTTGGAGGAAAATCGCCCAATATCCTCTTGGAGGACGCGGACCTGAATATTGCGCTGCCAGGGAGCCTTTTCGGTGTATTCCTTCATTCCGGTCAGCTGTGTGAGTCTGGAACACGTTTATTTGTACCCGATAAACTCTATGATCAAGTGGTAGCCGGACTTGCTGCCCTCGCCGGCAAACTAAAACTAGGCAATCCTCTCGACCCGGCAACAGATGTCGGGCCAGTGATTTCAAAGAAACAAAAAGAAACGATTCTCTCTTATATTGAGTCTGGTAAGCAAGAAGGGGCAACACTTGTCTGCGGCGGTAAGGAAGTGATCGTCCCTGGCTGTGAGCAAGGTCACTTTATCGAGCCGACGATTTTTACCAATGTCACAAATGATATGAAAATTGCTCAGGAGGAGATATTTGGACCAGTCCTTTGTGTGATCCGTTATTCAGACCTAGATGAAGCGATTCAAATGGCTAATGATACGATTTATGGATTAGCCGCAGGTGTCTGGACACGTGATGTGAATAAAGCCTATGAGGTTGCTAGGAAACTTCAAGCGGGTGTTGTCTGGATCAACGACTGGCATATGCTCCGCAGCGATGCACCGTTTGGCGGTTATAAGCAAAGCGGAATCGGTCGGGAGATGGGCAAGCATTCACTTGATGCCTATACACAAGTAAAGCATGTTCATACCTCCATGTCCCCTGAATTGGATAGACGCAACTGGTATGGAATTCTGTTTGGCCAAAACTAATGAAGAGGTGAAGAAGATTATGAAAACAACTCTATCACAGTTTATGTTACGTACTGGTATTTACAGCGGATCAAATTCTCGGGCAATGGTGCCAAGTTTATTTGCCGGTCTTGGCGCAAAACGGGTCCTGCTCTTAAGTGACCGCGGTTTAGAAAAAGCCGGTATTGTTGAAAAAGTAGCGTCGATTTTTGAATTGACTGGTCACGGGTCTGGACCGCAGATTGTCGGAACCTACTTGGACATTGCTCAGGATGCCGAAAGCCGCTGCATTAATGATGCGGTCCGCTATGTGAAGGAAGTGGGAGCTGATAGTTTACTAGCGGTAGGCGGCGGTAGTGTACTAGATACTGTCAAAGGGGTTAAGTATGCTCTTCATAAAGGCTTATCGGATATAAAAGAAGCTATTCCAGGCGGCTTATTATATGAGCAATTTCCGAAAGCAAACTATATCCCCATCCCGCATATTGCGATTCCGACTACTGCGGGAACAGGATCAGAAGTTTCGCCGATTGCCGTTATTTTTAATGAAGACATTCAAATGAAGACGAATATCATTAATCCATTTATAAATGCCGATTTGGCGATATTGGATCCTGATTTAACCGTTGGCCTGCCACCTGTGATTACCGCCTTTACAGGTTTTGATGCTTTGACACATGCGATTGAAGCACTAGCATCACCAACAGCGACAGGTCTAACGGACGCCTATGCCCTGCATGCGATCAGATTGATTGAAAAAAATCTTCCGGTGGTAGTAGATGATGGCGGCAATTTAGATGCTCGAATGGATTTATTGCAGGCAAGTCTAATGGGAATTACTGCGTTTAGTTTTGCACTTAATGCGATCCCTGTTCATAATATGGCCCATGCCTATGGTGCCTTGTTCCGAATTCCACATGGGTTAGCCAATGCCGTCTTTTTACCGGTGGTGATGGAGCTTGTTCCGCAATTGTATTTGCCAAAGGCTGCAGAACTTGCCCAGGCATTGGATGTCGATGTAAAGGATGATACCCCTCAAACGGCGCTTGCTAAAGTGATAGATAAAATAAGATGGCTGCAGCAAAGCGTCGGATTGCCAGCAGACTTTAAGCAGTATACTATTAGTGAAGAGGACTTGGCCGCAACGATTCCGGCTGTCATGAAGGACCCTGCTGCGCTTAGCTTCCCAATGCCGCCTAAATTAATTACTGCGATTGGACAGAGGGTTGTCCCTGTAACAGTAAAATAAGGATTGAACATAAACAAAGGTACTCTGCTTAGCATACCTTTGTTTCTTTTTGTAGTTTTTGCTTTGTATCCATATACATCTTGATATATAATTTGCAATAGGGTCCTTTTTAGTATTGGATTGATTTACATAAAATTTTTAATGAGTAGGAGTAGTAAAATGGAAAAAGTCCTTATTTTCGGTCATAAAAACCCAGACACCGATACAATCTGTTCGGCAATTGCCTATGCAGATTTGAAAAAACAATTAGGCGTAGACGCCGAACCAGTTCGTCTTGGTCAAATCAATGGCGAAACACAATTTGCGCTTACAACCTTCAACGCTGAAGTTCCTCGCTTAGTGGAAGCTGTTGCGTCTGAAGTAAATGCAGTTATCTTGGTTGATCACAACGAACGCCAGCAAAGTGCAAATGATATTTCCGATGTTCGTGTTTTAGAGGTTATTGATCACCACCGTATCGCTAACTTTGAAACAAGTGATCCATTGTACTACCGCTGTGAGCCTGTTGGCTGTACCGCAACCATTTTAAATAAAATGTACAAAGAAAACGGTAAAGAAATTAAGAAAGAAATCGCTGGTCTTATGTTATCTGCGATCATTTCCGACTCTTTATTGTTCAAATCACCAACTTGCACGCCTGAAGACGTGGCAGCGGCTAAGGAATTAGCGGCAATTGCTGGTGTAGAGGCTGAAACGTATGGTTTGGAAATGTTAAAAGCAGGGGCGGACGTTCGTGATAAATCGATTGCTGACCTTCTAAGCCTTGATGCTAAAGAATTCGAGATGGGTTCAAGCAAAGTGGAAATTGCGCAAGTGAACGTGGTGGACACTGCTGATGTCCTAGGACGTCAAGCTGAATTAGAAGCGGCTATTTCCAACATTGTTGCAGATAAGAACCTAGATTTATTCTTGTTTGTAGTTACAGATATCTTAACAAATGATTCTGTTGGTTTAGCGATTGGAAGCAAAGCGGCTGCGGTTGAAAAAGCCTACAATGTTTCATTAGAAAATAATACAGCAACCTTAAAGGGCGTTGTATCACGTAAAAAACAAATTGTTCCTGTATTAACTGATATCTTTAATCAAGGGATCTAATAGAGTGCAAAACTAAAACCGATCATGCTTAGCATGGTCGGTTTTTTTGTGTTCTAGGAAATTATAGATTTACTACTTATGGATAACTTTTTACAGGGTTAGATACGTTCAGCTCCAGCGCCTAGCCCCTCGAGATCATAAGCCAATCCGTCCAAAAGGTTAAAGAGCAACCTTTCAGCCGGCTCGTCTTATGCTTGTCGGGGCTAACCAAGGCGCTTGCGCTTTTGTTCCTGTGGTTCGAAGGAAATTTATTCAACATCTTGCGTTTCTTCTTTCTTTTGATTCATTAAGAAAAATGTCAGCGGTTGTTCGGAGCCAGTCATTAATTTGTAGACATAAGATGAGGTAAGTTTATAGCCGTCCTCTATTTTTCCTGCCAAGTAATTAGTCCGTTCAAATAGAATGGATCGAATATGGTTTATTTGACGGGCTAGTTTATCTAATAATGCATCCTGCTGGTCAAGCCGCTCTAGCATTCCGCCGTGAATTTCTTCTTGCTTCGTAAGCTTTTCTGCTGCCTGTTTCTGCATCTCAAGTTGTTCTTGCATTTGTTGGGCAAGCTGTAGCTGAGTGTCTTCATTCTTATCTAAACGTTCTGCAATACTGTCACATGTCTTACTAATTTGACTGATTTGACCAGACAAGGATTCCCTTACTTGTGTTTCCTTTTCAATAATAGCCTCTAAATGGACATTCTTTTCATGTAGAGAATGTAAATTGGTGACCATTTCGTTTTCAAATTTCTGCTGTCTAAACGTACTATTCTTTAAGTCGCTTAGTTGATAATCTACCTGTTTCCATTGGGTATTCTGAGCATCAGTTTGCTCCTTGTACCGTATCTGAAGTTCCGATAATGCCTGGTTCAGAGCTGTATTCGCCTTTTGCTGCTCCATAATTAGTTCAGTTAGGAAATCTTGCCTTGCTTCCACTTGATTTGTTTCCTTCAATTGATTGCTATTTTTGAATAAATTCGGATGTTCCTTCTTATTAATGAATAGTCCCATACCTCTCTCCGCCTTTTATTTGTTAGATTGTGATAGTTTATGCAAAGCGATTGAATCTGGGGACATGATTGGGCTAGGGAACATGATAAAACAAAAAACGCTTGGAATATCCAAGCGTTTGGAATCAAACAATGACGGGCGTATTTAAAACAAATTTCTCTACAACTTTTGCTACACCATCATTCATATTAGAGTCTGTCACATAATTTGCTTGATCCTTAATATCTTGCGGCGCATTACCCATGGCAACACCAAGTCCAGCGAACTCAATCATCGCTAAATCGTTGTAGCTGTCTCCAATGGCAATCACTTCTTCGCGCTTAATACCAAGTTGTCCGATTAACTGATTTAGGCTGGTTCCTTTTGTAACTCCTTTTTCCGTAAATTCCAAAAAGAACGGTTTTGAACGCATCACACTGAGTTCCTCCGCCAATTCTTGCTGAAGCTTTTTCTCTACTTCGACAAGTTTATCAGGATCATCGACCATTAACACTTTTACAACCGGTTCATTGACCGACTCAACAAAACTGTCGACCTCCAAGACATCCAAGCCGGTAATTTCAGCTTCTATATTGGTATATTGATTTCCTGCCTCGGTAACAATCAAATCGCCAACATAGGTGTGAATAAACACATCTTCACGGCGGCTTAGTTCATATATTTGGTGCGCGGTTTCTGGGGATAATGTGCTGCTAAAAAGCTCTTCACCTGTTTTATAGTTCGTTATTTTGGCACCATTGAAGGAAAGAATGAAGCTGCCATAATCTTTCAGGTTAAGTTCATCGGCAATAGCATACATGGCTGAGGTTGGACGCCCTGAAGCTAATACAACCTTTACACCTGCCTTTTGAGCATCCATTAACGCCTGTTTCGTGCGAGGGGAAATGGTGTGGTCGTCTTGGAGTAAAGTATCATCTAAATCTAGTACAATCATTTTATATGACATGTTTGATGTGTCCTTTCTATACTTTGGTCTTAACCCATCTTACTATAAATCTAGGAAAAAAACTTATTACAAATGAATCCAATTAAGAATTTGTTAAAGGGGAAGAGGTGAAGGTTTGTATTCCTTGCTCAGAATACGCCGAAAGAAGGGCTTTTCGAAAGGTAAAGTAGTTTAATAAACAACAAAAAAGAAAGAATGGATAGAAGAAAACTTCCAACCATTCTTAAGGTAATCTCTGTTTTCGGATTTATTTTTTCATTACGAGGATCCAGTTGATTAAAATGGGTACTGACGTTGTGTTGTCTGCACAGAAACCCATTTAGTTACCGTAAATTCATCTACAATCCAGGGATTGCCAAAACGCCCTAAGCCGCTCGCTTTATTTCCGCCAAATGGGATATTTGGAGCATCATTGACAGTTTGGTCATTGATATGTGTCATCCCACTGTCTATATTCAGCGCTAATTCTTCAGCGCGAGCCAAGTCACTTGTAAAAATAGATGAGCTTAGTCCATAAATGGTATCGTTGGCCATTTCGATTGCCTCATTATTAGTCGCTGCTTTAATAATTGTGGCAATCGGAGCAAATAGCTCGGTTTGCGCTAATTTACTGGAATTGTCTACATTGGTAAACACAAATGGTGTAAGGACATTCCCAACACGTTTCCCCTCTAAAGCAATGGTCGCGCCTTCTTGTTTAGCTGCTTCAATATATTGAAGCGCTTTTTCTAACTGCTTTTCGTTAATTAACGGGCCGATTACTGTGTTTGGATCACTCGGATCACCAAAGGAGAGACCCGTGGCACGGGCAACAAACTTGTCTACAAATTCATCGTATAGGTCCTGATGAACAATAATCCGATTAATAATCATACAGATTTGTCCTTGGTGAATAAATTTACCGAAAATCGCGGCATTCACTGCTTGATCGACATCAGCATCAGATAAGACAACAAAGGGGCTGTTACCTCCCAATTCAAGAGCTACCCGCTTTAAGTTTTGGCCAGCGATGGCTCCGATATGCCGGCCGACAGCAGAAGAGCCTGTAAAGCTAATCAGCTTTGGGTGAGGGTTGTTTAGCATTCCATCGCCAATTTCTTCGATGTCCGTTAGGATTACATTTAAAACTCCCTTTGGCAGGCCAGCATACTCAAATGCCTTCGCAATAATCGAACCACCCGAGAGACCAACCTGAATATCCGGCTTGTGAACAACACTATTACCTAAAGCAATGGCAGGAGCGATCGTCCGCATTGATAGATTCATAGGAAAGTTGAAGGGGGAAATAGAAGAAATGACTCCCAAAGGCAGACGATAAATGTGATTTAATTTTTCAGGAGACCCTGGAATCTCTCTTACTTTATAAACTTCGTCTGCATATTTGATCGCTTCCTCTAAAAATTCTAACGTCAGTTGAAACTCAACATGGGCCTTTAAAACAGTGCCGCCCGTTTCCCGCACGATCGTTTGAATACATTCTTCTTGGTTTGCCTTCAAGTATTCCGCTGCTTTTTGAAGAACGCCTCGCCGTTCTTCAACGGTCGACTTTGCCCAGAGTTTTTGTGCTTCTTTAGCCCTATCAAATGATTCATCCAGCTGCTCTTTTGACGCTAAACGAACTGTTGCAATAACCGAGCGATCATAAGGATTCAAAATATCATAAGTACGGCTGCTTTTTCCTTCGATCCATTCTCCATTAAGATAACTTTTATTTAAAACACTAACTGTTTGCATTTACAAGCCTCCTTCATTGGATAAATAAAAATGATTACGCTTACAAAAATAGCTAGAAGCAACATAGACAATATGTTGAATTATAGTAACAAAAAGCCAGGTTGTATATGCAACAGTTGCTCTATATGAAACAGATGAAAAAAGTTTCTAGATTTTATTGCACAAGGGAGATGAAAAGTCTGTTAACATACCATTAGGAGGGGAGTAGAATGAAAAAAACAGCCGTTTCCTTTAGTGGTAAGGATTCAACGTTGGCTTTACATGACCTATTAAGTTCAACAGAATATGAGGTCAAACTATTATTTTCAACGGTCACCGATGGATTTAATCGGACCAGTATTCATGGTGTAAGAGAAGAATTGCTAGAGGCCCAAGTAGAGTCTATCGGTCTTCCATTGATAAAAATCAGAATCCCGGAACACTGTTCAAATGAAGAATATGGAGCAATTATGCTGAAAGAAATGGATGCCATGAAGGAATTAGGGATTGACCATATCGCATTCGGCGACTTATTTTTGGAAGATGTACGCAAGTATAGGGAGGAAATGTTAAAGCCTGTAGGGATCACACCAGTATTCCCTTTATGGGGATTAAACACCTCGGAATTGATTCATCGCTTTCTTTCCCTAGGATATCGGACGATTACGACTTGTGTAGATTTGACTCGATTGTCTGAGGGTTTTTCAGGCAAGGAAATCACTCAATCATTTTTGGCGGACCTTCCAGTTGAGGTAGACCCTTGCGGGGAAAACGGGGAATACCATTCATTTGTTTTTGATGGTCCTATATTTAAAGAGCCTATTCGCTTTAAATTGGGCGAGAAAAAGTTTACCAACGACATCTATACTGGTCAAATAAGGTTCTGTTATACCGATTTAATTCCAAGCAAATGAAGCAGGGAGCTCCCTGCTTCATTTTTAACTAAACTAACTTTTTAAGTATTAATCGAGTAATGAACGAACGGCCAATTCATGATTTTCTGTGGGTGGCCAAACAGATAGGTCAAATGGATAATCAGAACCGGGGACAACACGATTCTCACCAACCGTGTTGATTAGGAAATCCAGGCTATCTTGGTTCCATAACACCGTATCATACCAAAAGCGTTTCAAGTATTCCGATGGTTTGGCCTTTAACTGGGATGAAACTTGCGGCCATTGGTTAAATCCCTTGTCCAGCCTGCCAATCTGGTAAGGAAGGAAACCGCCGCCATGGGCAAATAATATTTTCACTTTAGGAAACTGATCAATCAAACCACTTAACAAGAGGTCCGTTGCACAAACTGTAGTTTCCCAAGGAACTCCAATTAAATTAGGCATCATTCTTCTCTTTAAACGAGGGTCTTCGCATAGTAAGGGATGAATAAAAACAATTGCTTCCAACCGATTTGCCTCTTCAAAGAAGGGGGTGAAATATTCATCTGATAACATATGACCATCCAGACCAGGTCCGATGATAACCCCTTTAAGACCCAAATTCATGGCATCTTGTAAGACCTTTGCTGCTTTAATAGGATTGGTAAGTGGAACGGTTCCTAACGCTGAGAGTCTATTTGGCGACGTGTTGGTCCACTCGGCTAATGAACGATTATAAACATTGGATAGATCAAGCGTGATGTCTTCAGGAAAATCATACATAAAAAGCTGGGGGATCGGTGATAAAACGGAATGATCAACACCGGCTTTTGCCTGCTCGTCTAGGTATAATTCGCCATCCGTAAACGATTTCTTCAATTCGAAGCCCCATTTTTCGTTAACGACTAAGAAATCATCTTTACTTTCTTCTTTTTTTATCCATTTTGCATTTACTGTTTTTTGGTGATCCTTCAACCAACTTAAAACGTCCGATGGGATAAAATGAGTGTGAAAATCATACAACCGAAACAGCCCCTTTTTACTATTTTAAAATAATCGATTACTAACTTCGATAACCCATTCTTGTTGAAACCTCTTTTGCTGCACTCATGACCTTTTTTGCTAAACCTTGTATTTTATGCTGCTGTATTCGTTGGGTTGGCCCAACGACTGATAGTGCTGCAATGACCTTTCCTCTGTAATCAAAAATAGGGGCGGCGATGGAGGTTACCCCTTCCAAAATTTCTTCTGTACTACTGGCATAACCGTTTTCTTTCACTTGGTTTAAATATGTCCGAAGCTTTTGCGGGTTTGTGAGGGTATTCTGGGTGTATTTTTTCAAGCCTTTCGCAATGACCAGATTAACGACTTCTTCGGGAGAATGAGCAAGCAGGACCTTACCTGAACTCGTACAGTAAGGAGGATTTCGCTTACCGATATGGGTTAGGAAACGGACAGGATGATTACATTCAACCTTTTGGAGATAGATCACGTCTAACTGATCCAAAACTGAAATATGTGCCGTTTCCCCGATATTTTCCACCAACCGATTTAAGACAGGCTGTGATTCCCTGTAGATATCCATCTGACTGCTGACAATCCCACTTAACGATAAAATGGAAAGACCTAACCGATATTTCTTTGTTTCTGGATCTTTGAAAACAAACCCTTCGCTTGCAAGCGTTGTCATTGTTCGGCTGACTGTGCTTTTGTTAAGACCGAGCGCGGCAGATAGATCACTGATCTTTTTTTCGGGCTCATCCATGGTAAAAGATTGTAAGATCCGAAGGGCATTTTTTACAGAAGAAAGGTGACTTTCCTTCTCGATATTTGTGTCCACATGAAATCCCTCTTTCTGATGTGTTTCACTATGTTAAACAACGTTGCTCTATAGTGGGCAATATACCAGAAAAAGCGGAGAATGGAAATACTATTTTTAACTATTAAGAATTTTTTAAAAAATTTATAAAAATATTTATGTTGTTGCATATAGAGCAACAGTGGCGTTGTATGTGAAATTCGGAAGCGTTACCATAATGTTAAGAAAATATTAAAATATCAATTAATTAGTAGGAGGAATTTCGACATGCAAGTAGAAACTAGAGTAAGAGCCATTAATTGTTTGCACTTTATCAACGGCCAATTTGTCGAATCACAGAATCACAAGACGTTTGAAAATATCAACCCAGCAACTGAAGAAGTGTTAGGAACCGTTGCAGAAGGGGGAAAAGAAGAGGTTAATTTTGCGGTAGCGGCAGCGCGTCGAGCGTTAAATGGTAAATGGAAGAACATGCCGATTGTCGAACGCTCAAAAATTATCCGCCGGATTGGCGATTTAATTCTTGAAAGACAGGAAGAGTTGGCACATCTTGAATCCATGGATACGGGTAAGCCATTTTCATTAGCAAACAGTGTGGATATTCCGCGTGCAGCCTTTAACTTTCACTTTTTCGCTGATTATATGATCTCTGTTAATACCGATTCCAATATGCAGGATGATATCGCCCTTCATTATTCTTACCGCCGCCCAGTCGGTGTGGTTGGAATTATTAAACCTTGGAACCTGCCGTTACTACTGTTGACTTGGAAGTTAGCGCCATGTTTAGCCATGGGGAATACAGCAGTTATTAAACCAGCCGAGTGGACGCCAATGACCGCAACTGTATTAATGGAAATTTGTAAAGAAGCAGGGGTTCCGGATGGTGTCGTAAACCTTGTCCATGGTTTTGGACCAAATTCCGCGGGTGCAGCGATTTCGGAACATCCGGATGTGGATGCGATTTCCTTTATTGGTGAGCCAAGAACAGGTACAGCGATCATGAAATCAGCAGCCGATTCCTTGAAAAAGCTTTCCTTCGAACTAGGCGGGAAAAATCCAAACATTATTTTTGCCGACTCTGATTTGGATGAAGTGATTGAAACTACAATCAAATCAAGCTTTGTAAACCAAGGAGAAGTTTGTTTATGCGGTTCCCGGATTTACGTTGAACGCCCAGTTTACGAAGAATTTTTAACAAAATTTGCGGAACGGGTTAGAACCTTAAAAGTCGGTCACCCGCTCGAAGCCGATACAAATGTAGGAGCGCTTGTCAGCAAAGAACATTATGAACGGGTTAACAGCTATATTGATATCGCCCGCGAAGACGGAGCCACCATCCTAACAGGCGGAAAGCGTCCGGATGGATATGAAAAAGGTTACTACTTAGAACCGACGATTTTAGTTGGGCTGGATCGAAATTCACGCTGTGTTCGTGAAGAGATTTTTGGACCAGTGGTTACCGTTATGCCATTTGATATGGAAGAAGAAGTGGTAATGCAGGCAAATGATACCCATTATGGCTTAAGTGCAACGATCTGGACAAACGATTTAAGAAGAGCCCATCGGGTCGCACATCAGCTAGAAGCTGGAATTATTTGGGTAAACACTTGGTTCTTACGCGATTTACGAACACCTTTTGGCGGAATGAAGCATAGTGGAATCGGCAGAACGGGCGGCATGCATAGTATCGATTTTTACTCCGAACTTTCCAATGTCACGATCAAACTATAAGAAGGGAAGGAAATACGTTGACTAGTAAAGTAACACAATTTGCAGAGCAGTTAGCTGAGGCAGAAACGACCAAAGTGGGGATTGCTCCTTTAACATCGGTTGATCCCGAGCTTACAGTCGAAGAAGCTTATTATATCCAGCTTGAAAATATTAATAAAAAAATAGCGCAAGGACAAAAAGTCGTTGGCAAGAAGATCGGCTTAACTTCATTAGCAATGCAGAACCTGCTTGGAGTGGATGAGCCGGATTACGGGCATTTACTAGATGGTATGGTAGTGGAAAATGGAGGAACGATTTCAATAGAATCAGTTCTATTGCCAAAAGTAGAAGCAGAGATTGCTTTTATTTTGAAAAAAGATTTGCGTGGACCCAATGTGACCACTCTTGATGTTCTTCAAGCCACAGAGTATGTCGTACCGGCACTTGAAATCGTTGATAGCAGGGTTCAAGATTGGAAGATTAAGCTGCAGGATACGGTCGCTGATAATGGTTCATCTTGTCTATATGTGTTAGGTGGAAAACCTACTAAAATAGAAGATATTGATCTTGAATTAATCGGCATGGTCTTAACGAAAAACGGTGAGCTCGTCAATACTGGCGTCGGTGCAGCAGCGTTAGGAAATCCAGCTACGTGTGTCGCATGGTTAGCCAACAAACTATCAGAATTTGATATCCCGCTTCGAGCAGGAGAAGTGATCCTTTCCGGAGCGCTGTCGGCTGCAGAGGCAGCTGAAAAGGGAGATTCCTTTACGGCAAGGTTTGCTCATCTCGGCCAGGTCAGTGTGCACTTTTAATATGGAGAAAAGGAGGGGAACAATGTGAGTCAAATTAAGGAAATCGCTAATTATCTTGCTGCTGCCGAGCTTGAAAAACGGGAGGTTGTAAAGGTAACGGCCAACCTAAAACCGGATTTAACCGTAGAGGAAGCTTATCAGGTTCAGGAAGAAATCGTCCAAATGAAACTGCAAGAAGGCAGAAGAATCGTTGGTCCCAAGATGGGTTTAACTAGTTTTGCCAAAATGAAACAAATGGGAATTGAAGATCCCATCTACGGGTATGTGTTTGATTATATGTTGATTGAAAATGGCGGAAAACTGCCATTACATGAAATGATTCATCCGAAGGTGGAAGCGGAAATCGCGTTTGTGATTGGGGAAGATATCGAAGGCCCAGGGGTAACTGGTGCACAGGTTCTCGCCAAAACGGAATATGTGCTGCCGGCTTTAGAAATCATCGATAGTCGTTATGAAAATTTCAATTTCACTTTACCAGATGTGATTGCGGATAATGCCTCAACCTCAAGAGTGGTTTTTGGAACAACCTTTAAGAAACCAGAGCAATTTGAATTGGATTTACTTGGCTCAACTTTATCCATTAATGGAGAAATAAAAGAACTTGGGGCAGGTGCAGCCGTTTTAGGTCATCCGGCACATTCCGTTGCGATGCTCGCCAATATGCTAGCCAGAAAAGGTGAAAAGGTTCGTAAGGGTGACGTGATTTTAACAGGCGGGATTACCAGTGCAGTTATGCTGAAATATGGTGATGTCGTCAGCGGGAAATTTGATGGGCTTGGAGAAGTAACCTTTACCGTGACTGATTAAGTCGAAGTACTTTTTAAAATAAGGCTGTGTTAAAGGTTATTGTTTATTTTTTAGCCCGTTGATTGGAGCGGAAGGCGGCGAAGACTCCTCGAAAATGCTATCGCATTTCCTTCGTGCGTGGGCGGATTCGAGGATGCAAAATCAAAGTCCTGGGGGAGACCCCAAAGGCGCAAATGCGCTGAGGAGGCTCCCCGGCACGCCCGCGGAAAGCGAAGCCGCCTGGAGCGGAAATCAACATTCAAGATTAACCCAGCCTAAAATAAAGGATGATTAGCATGCCACTAATTAATGTTCAAATTATGGAAGGAAGACCTCCGGAAAAAGTAACAGAACTAATTAAAAATCTCACTCACACGGTTGAGGAAACCTTGAATGCACCAAAGGAAAGTATCAGAGTCATTGTGACAGAGGTACCAAAAACCCATTGGGGCATTGCAGGCATACCTGCGTCAGAAAGATAAAGATTGATAAATGGGAGCATGGGGAATATCATTGCTCCCCACAATTTAGTTGTGATGTAAGCGTTAACTTTGATATCAATTTTATAGGAGGATATTATGACGATTGAATTTAGTATGATAGCTCCCCATGTTCCCAGTATGTGTCATGAAGACCAAGTACCGGATTTTCAAATGGATATGGCCTCATCCATGAAAGTAGTTGCTAAACAAATAAAAGAAATAAATCCAGATGTGATTGTGTTAGTATCATGTCACTGGCCTTCGACGTTTTTCCATTATGTAGATTGTACACCGGTTCATAAAGGGATATTAACTGCCTTCGAAGCCCCAGACTTAATTAAAGACCTCCCTTACAACTACCCAGGTGATGAAGAATTAGCAAACAAGCTCGTAAAAGCCGGTGAAGATGCGGGCCTTCAGGTCCAGGGAGTAAATGATCCATTTTATCTGTGGGATTATGGAAGTGTGGTTCCATTGCGATACCTTAATCCAGATGCGGATATACCCGTTATCAATTTATCCGTTACATTGGCAGCCAGTATCGAAGAAACCTATCAGTGGGGTCGGCAAATTGCAAAGGTTTTACAAGAAACAAGTAAAAGGGTTGTCTTTATTTCAAGTGGTGCCTTGTCACATAATTTAGTAAGAGGCAGACATAATAAACCAACCATCACTGAGCATGCAATAGATAAGCAATTTCTTGAATTTGTGATGAACAAGGATTATCAATCCGCATATGATATGCTGCCAGAATATGCAAGGTTAGCAAGAGTCGAATCAGGCGGGCGTCATCTTGCTATGCTGCTAAGCATGCTTGATTTTGAATGTAAGCCTACTTTCTATGCAGACGGTCAGTCTTCAGGCAGCTGGAATGTGCTGATTACCTTTCGTAAAGTCACAGCTCCAGAAGAAAATTTATTAATAGAGGATGAATTAGTAAAATAAAATGATTCTATGCCGGAAACCTGCTGCTAGGTGTCCGGCTTTTTGAATGTAAGCATACCTTTTTGGGGGGAAGTATGTAATACTAATAGGGATAAAAATAAAGACATTTATTTAGGAGAACATGAATGAGTGATAAAGAAATAAGATGCAGCTGGGTCAATCAGGACCCACTCTATATAGACTATCATGACCACGAATGGGGAGTACCCGTATATGATGACCGACTGCTGTTTGAATATTTAAATCTTGAAGGAGCACAAGCGGGGCTAAGCTGGTATACTATATTAAAAAAACGGGACAACTATCGTCAAGCCTTTGATTATTTTGATCCCAAAAAGATTATCCACTATGATGAAAACAAAGTGGCGGAACTATTACAAAATGAAGGAATCGTTAGAAACAAGATGAAAATAAATGCAGTTATTACCAATGCAAAAGCTTTCTTTAAGGTCATCGATGAATTTGGGTCTTTTCAGGCCTATATCTGGTCCTTTGTAGATGGAAAGCCAATCCAAAATCATTTCAAGGAAATGAGCGAGGTTCCGGCAACAACAGAAATAAGTGACCGCTTAAGTAAAGATTTAAAGAAGCGAGGCTTTAAGTTTGTGGGTTCAACCATCTGTTATGCTTTTATGCAGGCAGTGGGGATGGTGAATGACCATGTTACTAGTTGTAAGTGTTACCAGCGCCTGAACTCAGAGGATTATAGATAAAAGAAGGCCCGTCACAATTGTGACGGGTCTTCTTAAAGGTTATTATTTTGTTGGTTTTTCCATAATAAAATCAGAAGCGGGAATTGGAATGATTTTTCCGCCAATTTGAACATGAACGGTATCGTTGAAAATGGCTTTGACAATTCCTTTTAATGAAATAGTGGAATTAACAGATAGTTTCTTAGAATCAGATTGGTTTGCCAAATGAACCAACACCTTCCAATTATTTTAAGATGTTTTTAAAATTAAAATAGTTACTCTAAATTATTCGCATTGAAGCCTTAAATTCCTGCTTCGTAAAATAACTTTTCTCAAAAATAATTAATGATCAACTTGGATAACCTGAACATTAGTTCAAGTATCACATAATCCGCTATTTCTGTCAATTTAAACATGAACTATGGTTCAAATTTGCGAAAAGTGGTAAGATAATATCGAGGTGAGAACATGTCAGATGATGAAAAGCTGGTTGGTGAATTTCCATTTTTACCAAAACAGGAACGGGCTCAAGCTAAAAGAAATGCGTTAATCGAAAGTGGCTATGCCTTGTTTCAAGAAAAGGGTTATGAGCAGACTACGGCAAAAGAAATTGCCGCGCATGCAGGGGTTGCAACCGGAACCTTCTATCGATATTTTACCGATAAACGGCAGCTGTTGATGTCGTTGCTTGAGGACAAGATTGAGACCTTTCTTCCACCGGAAATAAGCTGGCTTTCAAGCGACCCAGTGGCAGCATTGGCGTCTTCTTTAGAAAATCATTATGACCGAATCCATGAGTCCGGACTTCGTCATGTTCTGCCAGAGCTGTTATCAAAGGATTCCGAGCTCGCAGCCGTTCTGGACAATGCTAGAAAAAGAATTCATGCTAGGATTTCTAATGGATTAAAAAAAGCGGGAGAAAAAGGATTAATTTGGGATGATCTGGATGTAGACACCCTTTCTTGGGCGATTATGGTCATGGTCGAGAACGGACTTGATAAAATAAGCCAGTCTGAGAAACCGTCTGATTATCAAGATATTGCCAAACTGATTTGCCGTATGGTGTTCCCACCTAGAGTTTTAGAACAGCTTTCCACTAATGATCGAGGAGCCGAATAAATAATAAGTTTTCATGAATCCTTAAAAATTTGAAAATAATATCTTGAAAGATGGAATTTATTATATTCAAGTCAACCTGACAATAGCACAAAAAATAAAGGAAAAAACATCATTTATTTTTGAGTTGATCCCAAGAAAGCGGTGACCATGATGAAAGTTAGAGATTTTATGGTGAGAGACGTAATTACAGTTCGACCAGAAAATACAGTTAAAGATGTTATGTCTGTATTTGTAGAAAAGAAAATCGGCGGGGTTCCAATTACAGATAAAGATGGTACCTTATGCGGCATCGTAACAGATGGCGATATTATCCGCGCTATTAAGCCCTTAGATCGGCGGATTCATGATTATTTTAGTTTTATTACTTATATAGCCGTAGAGGATAAACAAGTTCATTTAAGTGAGATTATCAACCGGGAGATTATTAAGTTTGCGAAAACAAATGGGATTATGTCAGTTCAGCCTGAAGATGATATGGAAAAAGTGGTCGACATCTTGTCAAAGCATCATTTTAAAAAATTGCCTGTCGTGAATGGTGCAAAACGTGTCGTAGGTGTTATCAGCCGAGGAGATGTCATTCGCAATATTCAACAAAGAATTGTAGAAGGATTGTAAGTGTTTTTCTAAAAGATAGGCTTGGATTGTAAATAAATCAAAGCCTATCTTTTCTTTTTTTGTTGATTGTATGGGAAGCGGCTATATACGGTACGGTGGTATGATATAATTAGACCAAAAAGGAGGCGTTTAAATGTCTCATGAAAAAGAACTTGAGCAGGAGCCAACGATCGAAACATGCTGCGAACATGAGGGAAGCCATCGACGGAGTCATCATCCAGATAAGGTGAAAAGTAATTTAGTTACTAGGCTGAATCGAATTGAAGGGCAGATCCGCGGGATTAAAGGCCTCATTGAAAAAGATACCTATTGTGATGATGTGATTAACCAGATCGCTGCCACGCAATCAGCGTTAAATAGTGTGGCAAAACTATTGCTTGAAGGGCATATGAAAAGCTGTGTCGTGGAGAGAATCCAAGAGGGCGATATGGAGGTCCTCGATGAGGTCCTTGTGACCATACAAAAATTAATGAAAAAGTGAGGGCACTAATAATGGAACAAGTTACCTTAAAGGTGAGTGGAATGTCTTGTGGACATTGTGTGAAAGCGGTCGAAGGCAGTGTCGGTGAGCTGCAGGGTGTAAAAAAAGTGGCAGTTGACCTTGCAGAAGGCATAGTGGCTGTAGAGTTTGATGGGAAACTCGTTTCACTTGAAAAAATTAAAGAAACCATTGATGACCAAGGTTACGATGTAAAATAAGTGAGTGCACCCAGGTTTAGGCCCTGGGTGCTAATTTTTTCATTAACGTTGACAATTTGTCCTTTGCGTTTGCGCTTTCCTAGTTGACGGTAAACATCCAAGTTACCCCATATTTGTCCTGTACAGAACCATGCAGTTTAGAAAAGAAGGTGGGCTGCAGATCCATATAAACAGAGCCGCCATCTTTGAGAATTTCCCATGCTTGATGTGCACGTTCCTCGGAATCAAGCTCTACACTGATTGACACTTTTGCACCATTTCCAAGATCCCGATTTCCGTCCGAACCATAAATAAATCCTGATTCTGTTAATTTCAATTGGGCATGTAAAACAAGGTCCTTATCGCTTTCCGCTACAGGGAAGGAAGGATTTGGCGGCATGTCACCATATTTTTGGATTGAAACCATTTCACCATCAAAGGCTTTTTGATACATTTTAAAGGCCTCATCACATTGTCTGTTAAACATTAAATACGGTGCAATCATATAAAATTCTCCTTTTTCCTTGTTGTTTGGGATTAGTTTTCTAGCAACAAGGATGTTGATAGTATTATTATAACCGAACGCTAGTTCTGCAATCAATATAAATAAAAAACAGTGCTCGTTCAAATGTGAAAGGCACTGTTTTTGTGTGACTCTAATTTATTGTGAAAGGGAATTAGATTCTACAATCGTGTCTTTTTCGGGTACCCTAATCAAAATCAAGCCGCCGATGATAAACAATACAATCAGGCTAAAAACACCGCTGTTGGTATTCCCGGTTAGTTGGGCCGTGAATCCGACTAAAAAGGGGCCTAAGATGGCAGCAAACTTATAAAAAATACTATAGAATCCAAAGAATTCGTTGGCACTATCTTTCGGGACCAGCTTAGCAAAATAGGAACGGCTTAATGCTTGAATACCTCCCTGTGAGGAAGCGACCAGCATGGCGAGAATCCAGAAATCCAAGGTAGTTTTTAAAAAATAGGCATAGATACAAATAACCACATATACAAAAATCCCCACTAACAGCATCGTCTTCCCCTTATAACGGTCGGCAAGCTTCCCATAAAAATAAGCAAAGGGAGCCGCAACCACTTGAGTAGCAAACAAAATAATTAAGAGATTGGTTGAGGTGATGCCCAAATCAGATCCATAGGCTGTAGACATCGTAATAATGGTATTGACGCCATCAATGTAGAAGAAATAGGCGAATAGGAATAAAAAGAGCGGCCGATATAATCTTATTTTTTTAAAGGTTAAAAATAACTGGCGAAACCCATTTCTTACAGGATTTGCGACGCGTTCCTTATAATAAACCTGCTTGACGTTTTTTAGCATGGGAATCGTAAACAACCCCCACCACAAAGCAGTGATGGCAAATGCTGCTTGACTAGCAACTGTCACGGAGATTGGAAGGATCCCTTGCTGCGATAATAGGATTAGTGCGATTCCCAATATAAACGGGATGGTACTGCCGATATACCCCATGGCATAGCCTTTAGAGGAAACTTGATTCATCCGTTCTTCGGTCGTTACATCGACAAGGAAGGCATCATAGAAAATATTGGTTCCGCCAAAACCGATGACCGTCACCATATAACAGATTAAGAGAGTCAGCCATTGGCCGCTTGGAACAACAGCGAGTAAGAGGGTGAAAATGATGCCGAGCGCGAAGAAGAAAGTAAAGAATCGTTTTTTGAAGCCTTTGAAATCGGCAATGCTTCCTAAAATAGGAGCGCAAAGTGAGATTAATAGGGTTGCAATCGAATTGGCATAGCCCCAGTAAGCCGTGGAGGTAGACGCGGCAAGTCCTGCTTCTTTCGCCGCTGCCTTGAAATACAATGGAAAAATGGCAGTTGTAATCAGGATGGAATAGGCAGAGTTTGCCCAATCATAGAATACCCAGCTCTTTTCTTGCTTTGACATTCGACTCATGTTACTTCCCCCTTTAAAGTTAACAACTCTTCGATTACGTTTCCATCAGTATGACCAAGGCTGACACCCAGAAGCCTTGCGAATGTTGGCCCTTCATCAATGAGACGGATTGCAGGCAGGGTGACCTGTTGAATTCCTTTCCCGGCCGCCATTAAAATGGTTCCATAATTTTCTTTTTCGGGTGAATAACCATGGCACGCCATCGTATATTTTTTATTGGTCTTTGTGTCCTCTTTCGTAATCGGTTTGATAAATTCGCCGTTGTAGTCTTCTAGAAAATAAAATCCAGGTCTTGCTTCAATCATAAACGCACAGGTGCCATCTGCTCCTCTTGCGGCGGCTTCCTCTCCTGTTATGAATTTTTCTATTCCAAAGTCTGGTTCCTCCACTAACAATTCAAGGAGATGGTGAACCGTCTGAAAGGTTGACTGATCTTCAGGGGCGTTTAGATAAATATATGCGGAGCCATCACAACTTTTACAATAGGCCTTCCAATTTATTAGTTTGCCAGTTGCGCTGGTGGTGATTAAGTTTTGTTGATGTAAAAGGACATTGAGGTTAATCGCCTTCTGTTCGTCAAGTGCGCTGTGATCACCTAAAGCGATGATCGTGGAATGTTCAAAGATGTTGGCTTCTTTTAAAGCTTCTAGTAATCTACCAAGCCGGTGATTATGCCGATGAAGGGATTGAATCGCTTCTTTTGATGAAAAACCATGTTCGTGGCGCTGGGTATCTAAATCGGTAAAGTGGACCATTAATAGGTTAGGTTTCTTTGTTTTAATCGTATCCACAGCTGCCTCTAGCACAAAATCATCCAACTCCGGCTGCTGAAGTCCTTTGCGGATGTAACCATAGCGTTTGTTCATCTCCCATTGAAATCGGGGTGTCCCGTTTAGTAAAGAAACAAGTATTTGATTCTGCCATGGGCGATTGGCAAAGATTTCCGGCATATTGTAGTCGATGTTTGCTTTTGCTGTGACGGGCCATAGAAAGGCGGCCGTGGTCATATTGGCTTTTTTCACTTCATCATAAAGGGTGGTTCCCTTGATACATTTCCGGTACCAGTTCCAATCTGGGGAGGTTTTACCGGGCTGCAGAAGGGTATTATTGATAACACCATGCCGGTTCGGGTAGTTACCGGTAACGATTGTCGCATGACAGGGATAAGTGACGGAAGGGTAGATGGATTCAACCTGTTCCACTAGTGCGCCCTTTGTTAAGATGGTTTGAAAGTGAGGCAGCTCGTGCAAGATGGGAAGGTCTAAAGCTGAAAGACAGTCAAAGGAAATAAGGATTAAATGATCGGTAAGCCGGTTCATTGAACACCTCCTGTTAGCCTAATTGTACTATAGGCAGGACCAATTGTTACAGAATATTTACAAAAGTTTGGAATATTAGGTGTAATAGCAAAATGATTACCGCATTGATATTCTTTTTTAGTATAATAAAATTAGTAATTATTGGTATAAAGGTGGATTGGAATCATGCCAAGTTTACAAAGTTATTTTTTTGAAAAAGCAATTAAGCTCTCAGTAAAACGGGCTGCCAAAAAAGGGATATCGCAAAGGGGAATAGAGGAACAGCGGCAGATGCTTGATACCGCTGCAAGTAAGATGGGCAAACTTCCGAAAAATTGTGAGGTCATTCCCTTGCATATCGAAGGGTTGTATGCAGAGTGGTTGACGACGGGACCTGCCCTGAAGGATAAGGTAATTCTTTATCTTCACGGTGGTGGTTATGCCCTGTGCTCAGCGAACACGCATCGGCCGCTTGCTGCACGGATTGGGGCATCGGCCGGTGTGAAAGTGCTGTTTCCTGAGTACCGTCTGGCACCTGAACATCCTTTTCCGGCGGCAATTGAAGATGCGGTCAACGTATACCACTGGTTGTTAAAGCACGGATATGCTGGCAAAGACATTATTTTCGCAGGCGATTCGGCCGGCGGCGGCTTGTGTCTAGCCACGGCACTCGTCTTAAGGGATCAAAATGAGCCGCTTCCGGCTGGGATTGTTTGTCTGTCGCCATGGGTAGATTTAACAAGCAGTGGAGAGAGTTATCAGAAAAATGGCGATGTGGATCCCTATTTAAGTGTAAGGGCTGTAAAGGAAGCATCCCGAATGTATGCGGGGTCGGAATCTCTCGACCATCCGCTGATTTCACCTGTGTTTGCAGACCTAACCGGATTGCCGCCCATGTTGATTCAATCAGGGACGCATGAAATTCTGCAAAGTGATGCCTTATCGCTTGCCGCTAAAGCAAAGGCTGCAGGTGTAAATGTATCGTTAAAGGTTTGGGATGGTATGTGGCATGTTTGGCAGATTAGTGGTGACCTCTTGCCTGAAGCGAAAAGAGCTACCAGGGAAATCGGTCAATTTATTAGACGAATCATGAAAACGTGAAGGCCAAAATGACGGCCTTCACGTTATTTTTTTAAGAGCGAGTTTTGGATTTGTTCGCCTTTGATGGATACCAGGCCGAGATTATTGGATGTTGCGATGATGGACCCTTTGTCAATGAATTGATAACGGAGTTGATCCTTCCATAGGTAAGGTGTGTTGTCTGCAGCAGGATTGGTGTGGGTGATGGTGTAATCAGGGGTACATGTTCGGTAAATATCGTCTCTTTTCCGGCTGAAGGCATTGATGGCGATGACCATTTTCATTAATAGGCCCCAGATTCCGGTGAAGCTCATATTTTTAAAAGGGCTGCTAGTGAATTGATAGATTGGGAGTGTTTTTTCATTGGCAAAAGTGACAGTTGCTGTAACGGCTGAAGCGTAGTGAACATCTCCTGATAAAATGATGAGCGGCAGGGGGGCCCAATTGGAGGTATGCCTCAGAAATTCTGTAAATCCTTTGCCATTGTATTTCCATGCTTCAAAATCAAATGATGTTTGCACCTTTACGCCGAGCACTTGAACAGGATAGACATAGTCGTGTAAAAAAGATTCGATCAGGCCCATGCCATAAACGGGTGTGGCCGAAACCACGATTAATGGGCTTTCCTTTTTCCAGCCGCTGTTTTCGAGTTTGGCGGTAATAAGCGACCATCCCGTTTCGTTTACCAGCTGCGGGCAGCCTTCGCTTTCTTTGATGATTTGACCAAATTTAAGCGGTTTTGGAGATGTATCATAGTCCCTCATCGTCCGCGTGTCTAGAAAGACCGCTTTTGGGTGGGTGGGAGCAATGTAATGCCAAGAAGTGAATTCCCAAAGCAACTCCCTCCAATTTTCGTAATATTTACGATGGGTGACCCCTTTGCGAAGTCGTTTAAGATAGTTTGTCATGGTGGTTAAAAAATCATCATCAAAGGTGTCTGGCTCATTTCCCCAGCCTTGGAAAAGCCAATAGGCACAAAGGCCGTTTGCCACCACATGTTTCCCAAGCGGGGCATTGTTGACCGACATTTTCCATTCGGCCGATAGATTCCAGTCATCGGTAATATCATGGTCATCAAAAATCATATAGGTGGGAATGTTCGCCAGTAATCTTCTGACACGAGTGAGAGATTCTTGGAACGTAATCAGTGCTTCTTGCTGCTCAAGGTAGCGGTCCTTCAGTTTTTGCCGTTCGAGTTTGTGTTCCTTCTGATAAAGGACAGTGTTTGGAAACGAAAAATGGATTAACTGCTGTTCTTCGGCTTCCTCAAAAGAGGGAAGTAATTGGTGTTTCTGTATGGCGGACCAAAGCTCGGGGTTCCAAGACAAAAGATACATCGCCGCGAATTCACCAAGCTCTATTAAATGATTTTGCGCTTGGGAGCTTGTAAATTGAGCGATGTGCTCCATTATAAATTGTCTCCCGTTCATTTGAGTGAGGGCAGTAGAGTAGGGTTCTTGACCAAGGCGGGCATCCAGTTTGCTCAGTGGTTCTTTATGACCGATTAGTTCCCGGCTGATGGTTGAAATCGCTAAAATAAGCGGGTCAGCGACGTCATCAGCATAGATTTGATCGCCCATAAGGAAAAGGGCATCAGGACGGGAGCAGATATTTTCATAGTCTTTTTCTAGTATGTGATCAGCAAGAGCGAGTGTATCTTGACCATCCCCATGCAGCTTTCGGCAAGAACCATAGAAGATATGACTTTGGCTGTCACCACTTCTTATCAGGAAGGCAGGGTATTTCAAGTTTCCGTACACAATAGTGTGTTGGTGATCAGGGGATAGGTAGTGAAGACTTTGTAAATCGTCCGTTCGGGTGCCGCTGGCACGGACAAAGTGGAGGTTATAGCCAATAAGGGTTTCTTTCGGAAAACAGCCATGTGTGGGTGTAACATTAATTAAATGGATGTAAAGCTGTTTTCCGGCTCTTACCGAAGTGGTTTCTGTTTTTGTCTCCATCAGATGATACACGTCTGATGGGTGATTACTAACCGTCTCCACCTCATAAAGAGCAGCCTCAATCTCCGTCCGCCTGCTCGTCGCCACCCAAATAAAAACCTGCCCACGCTCCACCCGCCGCACAATCGGTCCAGCCAAAACAAACGGAAACTCAATCAAGCCCATACTTAATCACCTCCATTGGTGACAGGCACCATTTCTTATTCTTTCACTGTGGTTATAGTTTGTAATAATATTGCCAATTTTGTTGCAGGCGTTGGGTTAAAAAGGAATTATAATGAAATTAGTATATTCGCATCTTGTTTCCAGAGTGTCATCGCGGCTGTTTTCTTTACTAAAAAGGAGGGCTAATAGCATGAAAAGTTTAATTGTTTATTGCTCGTCCCATGGGACTACAGAAAAAGTGGTTGGAATATTAAGCGAACACCTTGCAGGTGAAGTGGTGTCGGTCGATTTAAAAAGGGATAAAACCATTATTGACTTAAATGATTATGATACCGTTATCATAGGCGGTTCCATTCATGCCGGTATGATTCAACGGCGAATCAAAAAGTTTATTCAGACCCATCACCATGAACTATTGGAAAAGGACCTTGGTCTATTTCTCGTTTGCATGCGACAGGGTGAATTGGCTGTTGAGCAATTTAACAATGCCTATCCGCAGGACTTGCGGAAGAATTCGGTGGCGTTAGGTTTGTTTGGCGGTGAATTTCTCGTTTCGGAAATGAATTTTTTTGAGAGACAAGTCGTGAAAAAAGTGGATGGGATTACAGCTGATCAATCGAAGCTAGATATGGATGCCATCATGGAATTTGCTTCACGGTTTAATGATTTGAAGATGAAGGTTTAGGGTGCCGGGTTTATAGGGGGAATTGGGGTTAAACGTTCTTGCTATTTGCGGGAACGCTTTTTTTTGCAAAAAAAGATTATAAAATCTAACCTCTTTGTCCATAATGGAAAAGTCAATTTTAATGTAAGAGAGGTTCACAATGAAAATTTGGTTTAATCGATGGTTTACGACGGTTTCGCATTATATGGATATGATTCGTGACAACGAGGATCATCGGAAATTTACGATTTATGGAACAAGCCCTAATAAAGATGCCCTATATTTACAAAACTGTGATAAAGCCTTTGTCGAACCGGATGTTTCCGGGGATGAGTATATAGAGTTCTGTCTTGATTTTTGCCAAACGCACGGAATCGATATTTTTATTCCCCGCAAAGAAAATGTGCTCATTTCGAAGCGATTGTCTGAATTTGCGGAGTTAGGGGTAAAGGTCCTCGTTTGTCCGGATGCAGCCCTGATGGAAACGATGGATAACAAGGCTGCCGCATATCAAACCTTAACAAACGGGGTACCGATTTTTTCGATCCCAGACTATGAGGTCGTGAATAACGTAGATGACTTTAAGTTGGCGTATACATTGCTTAAGGAAAAGGGACACACGGTTTGCTTTAAACCAGTGATTGGGGAAGGGGCAATGGGCTTTCGGGTCATTAAGGAAGAACGAGAGTCCATCCATCATCTTTTCCATAGCGGGGGAGGCTATCGAATCTCCTACGATCACGCCTGTGAAATTTTAGGGCAGCAAGAGACATTTCCTGACTTAATGCTGCTGGAGTATTTAGATGGAAGGGAATATAGTATTGATTGCTTAGCCTCACAAGACAGGTTGTATGCGGCTATCCCACGGATGAAGGGGGATGGACGTGTACGGGAACTGGTAGAAAGTGTCGAACTGATTGATATAGCTCAGCGGTTTCACCAAGAGTACCAATTACCATTTGTTTTTAATATTCAGGTGAAATACAGTAAAGAGGTGCCAAAGCTGCTGGAAATCAATCCACGGATGAGCGGCGGACTTCATTTCAGCTGTCTTTCCGGAATCAATATTCCCTATATGGCAATTAAGGTTTTATTAGGGGAGGAAATCGGCCCAGTCAAGCCTCGATTTGGTATCAGAGCAAGTCACATTGAAAAAGAAATGATTTTAACGTACGGTGATATAAGTTAACAGAAAGAGCAGGTTTTTCCATTAAAAATGAATAACCTGCCCTTCTTTTTTATTTATAGAAAACTTTTTCGATATTGTATTTAGCATGAAGGGTATTAATGATATAGGTTTCGTAGATTTCGCGATCCATTGGTTCCTCGACCACTAATACAGCAATCTTATATACTTCATCGCGATGATTCTTGATTGGGGAAACAGTATCCTCAAAATGGCGTTTAATCCGAGGCCGCAGCTTTCTAGCTTTTCCTACAAAAAGCAAGTCATCATTGGCGTCAAAAAAGAGGATGATGCCACCCTTGTCCCGCGGGATTTTATTATAATCAGTAAAACCGTAAACACTGCTTAAAGGGGCTTCGACTTTTTCGCCGACTTGTCTGCTTTTTGTAACAACGACATCTGGATTTGGTATTTCAATTTTTATCATAAAATGATTCGCTCCCTGCTTAAATATAAACGGCTAAAAGTTTAGCCAAGAGTCCATTATAGCATATCCTGCCATTTTAGGTTGGACTTTCTTAATTTAACCATTTTTATCAATTTAAAACCGAAGAATTTGTTGTGATGGTTTATGTGTTAAAAGTAGTAAAACTAAATTAATTTTTGTAGAATAAAGGAAGGTATTGGAACTTTTTTATAGAGATCCGATCATCCTGTAGAATACAATTGGAAAGGGTGTTAGTATGGCAATTTCATTATCTAAAGGTCAAAAGGTCGATTTAACGAAGACGAATCCTGGTTTATCGAAGGTTATTGTAGGGCTTGGCTGGGACACCAACCGTTATGATGGCGGAAACGATTTCGATTTGGATGCTAGTATCTTCCTTTTAAATGCGAATGGCAAGTGTTCTTCTGAAAAGGATTTTGTATTCTATAATCAGCTTGAAGGCGGAAATGGCTCAGTTGTACATACAGGCGATAATCGTACCGGCGCAGGAGACGGCGACGATGAGCAGGTGAAAGTAGATTTAGCGGCTGTTCCGGCTCAAGTGGAACGCATTTCGTTTGTTATTACGATTCATGATGCGGAAGCAAGAGGCCAAAATTTTGGACAGGTAGCGAATGCCTTTTGCCGTGTGGTAAATGAAGAAACGAATCAAGAGATTATTCGTTATGATTTAGGAGAGGATTTCTCCATCGAAACGGCAATTATCGTAGGCGAACTATACCGCCACAACGGGGAATGGAAATTCTCAGCAGTCGGTTCCGGCTACCAAGGCGGCCTTGCTCGGATCGCAACTGACTTTGGCCTTAACGTCGGCTAACGAAAAGTAAAATAGGACCAAACAAAAAGGATAAGAAGAAGAACATTCCTTCTTGTCCTTTTTTACGTCCAATAAGCCGTATATAGTGCAAATGGTGACAGGCACCATGATTTATTGGTCATTTCTTTCTGGATTGTGGTATGGTAAGAAGGTTAATGAATCAGCTTGTTGAGGTGACTGTAAGATGAAGTATTTACTTAAGACACAACTTATTGCCATAGTAGTATCTTTATCGTGGATTATTTACTTGGTTGTATTAGCCTTCTTAGATCAGCCAGACCGCGCTCTCCGATACATAAATACCTTTGTGTTTGGATTGGCGATTTTATTAGCTATTCTATATTTTGTTTTAGCAAGGTATCTGCTAGGGAGAAACTGGTCTTCTCTTTTATTAGTACTAATCTCTTATTTTCTTCTATATAAGCCAATCGTTCAGGGATTATTATTGAAGGTAACAAATGAAAGCTATGGAAGTATTATCAAATTCCTTTCGATTTCAACAGGTACAGTCCATGTTCTTGCCGTTATTATTGGAATGGGTTTTGGTATTCTCTTCACCAGACCAGAGCGTTAAGTCTAAAAGAGCAAAAAGATCAATACTAAGCCCGAATTTTGCCCCATTTATTTGCATTTGGCATTGTATACTATAACAGTCCACTTTCGACATTCTAGTGCGAGAAATGTCTGTTTCTGCGCTTTCCCGAGGAATAAAATGCATCAATCTCTAGAATTCAACATAATGGAACTGTTGTTATATAATAGATAGACTAAACTTTATGTTGAACGGGGGATATACGATGAAGATTGTCATTATTTCCGATACCCATCTGCCTAAACGTGCCAAAGGACTTCCCGCCAGATTAATGGCGGAATTAGCTGATACAGATTTAATTATTCATGCGGGCGATTGGCAAACAATCGAAGTGTTTCATGAGCTTCAAACCTATGCTAAAGTCGAAGGGGTCTTCGGCAATGTCGACGATGATACGATCAAGGAACATTTCCCCGCAAAAAGAATCTTAGAGTTGGGCGAGTTTAAGATAGGGATTGTCCATGGTCACGGCAAAGGAAAAACGACCGATAAGCGGGCCATCCAAGCATTTGCTGAGGATGAAGTCGATTGTATTATTTTTGGCCATTCTCATATCCCTGTGAAAAAAGCTGAAAATGGGATCCTTCTTTTTAACCCTGGCTCCCCCACAGATAAACGGCGTCAGAAGCTGTTTTCCTTTGGGATTTTTCAGATAGGTGATACGATGGAAGCAGAGCATATCTTTTTCAACTAAAGGAGAAACACATGAGTAAAACAGTGGTCGTTTATACAACCAACGATTGTATTGAATGTACGATGGTCAAACGGGTCCTAACGGAAGAAGGAATTCCTTTTGAGGCAAGGGATATTTCGAAAAATCCTGCTTTTCAAAAAGAAGTGGAAAAATACGGCTTTCTGGGCGTGCCAGTCACCGTGCTCAATGAACGAGCCGTCAAGGGATTTACCAATGAGCTAAAAGAAATCATCGAATTAGCGAAGAGTTAGTCTTTGTTGAGAAACAATTTCTTTACATAAAAGAATATTAGCGTTAATATGAGTGAGTAATTGAATAGTAGAAGATCTACTAGGGGTGCCCTGTGTATCAGGCTGAGAGAAAACAGTTAGTTTTTAACCCTTTGGACCTGATCTGGGTAATACCAGCGTAGGAAAGTAGTCGAGTGAGATAGTTTTTGTTTCGCATTCAAAACTAACCGGGTCCATTTTTTGGAGCTGGTTTTTTTATGTTTACGCTGTGTTAATCTTGGATGTTGATTTCCGCTCCAGGCGGCTTCGCTCCAATCAACATGTTAAAACTCAACAATTACCATTAACACAGCCTATGTTTAAAAAAGAAAAGGGGAGAGTAAGTTGGAAAAAAACTATGTGGTTGAAACTGTAAATAGAGTAAGAGAGGTTAGTCCGCTTGTACATAATATCACCAATGTGGTCGTAACAAATTTTACAGCGAACGGTCTGCTTGCCTTGGGTGCGTCGCCAGTTATGGCTTATGCCAAGGAAGAGGTTGCTGATATGGCGAAGATTGCCAGTTCACTCGTGTTGAATATTGGCACGTTAAATAGCGAGAACGTTACGAGCATGATTATTGCTGGCAAAGCGGCAAACGAGCACGGGGTTCCAGTTATTTTCGACCCAGTGGGAGCAGGGGCAACTCCGTACCGAACGGAAACTGCCCACAAAATAATGAAGGAAGTCAAGATTTCAGTAGTGCGCGGAAATGCTGCAGAGATTGCAAATGTAATAGGCGAAAAATGGGAAATTAAAGGTGTTGATGCTGGAGCAGGAAATGGAAACACATTCGAACTTGCGATCAAGGCTGCGCAAACAACGGGCAGTGTCGTGGTGATCACCGGAAAAGAGGATATCGTTTCAGACGGTGAAACTACGTACGTTGTTTCCGGAGGTCATCCCATTTTAACGAAAGTTACGGGCACGGGCTGTTTATTAACCTCAGTAATTGGTGCCTTTACGGGAGTGGAAAAGGATGTTCTCCGTGCAGCTGCGGCCGCTTTAGCCTATTACGGGATTGCTGCAGAAAAGGCGGCAAGAAAGACAGCGGAAGCGGGACCTGGAAGTTTCCAAATTGAATTCTTGAATCAATTAGCACTAGTTGCCGAAGAAGATATTATTTCAAATGTTTCAATCAGAAAATGTTAGCGGAGGTTTGTAAGATGAAAAGAGCATTAACAATCGCAGGTTCAGACAGCGGCGGCGGAGCAGGAATTCAAGCGGATTTAAAGACATTTCAAGAATTAGCTGTTTTTGGCATGTCGGCAATCACAGCTGTGACTGCGCAAAATACGCTGGGAGTTCATGGAGTTTATCCGATGACGCCAGAAGCGGTAGTCCAACAGATTCAAGCGATTGGCGAAGATATCGGCACGAATGCTGTGAAAACAGGGATGCTGTTTAGCTCGGATATTATCGAAGCTGTTTCTGAGCAAGTACGGAAATATAGGTGGGAGAACCTTGTGGTTGACCCTGTGATGATTGCCAAAGGCGGTGCGTCTTTACTGCAGCAGGAAGCTATTTTCGCGATGAAAACCTATTTATTACCGCTCGCAAAGGTGATTACACCGAATATTCCGGAGGCGGAGGTTTTAACGGGATTGACCATAAGAAGTGCCGAAGATAAAAAGGAAGCTGCCTTAAGATTGGTTGAGCTGGGTGTTCAAACGGTCGTCATCAAGGGCGGTCATGATGAAGATGAATCAGAGTCAACGGATTTACTTTATGATGGTCTAGAGTTTCATACCTTTACCAATAAACGAATTCCGACAAAAAATACACATGGAACCGGGTGTACGTTCTCTGCGGCGCTCACGGCTGAACTTGCGAAAGGTGCTTCTGTTTATGATGCAGTCTTAACAGCGAAGGAGTTTATCCAGGCGGCCATTGAGGACGGCATTGATATCGGTCATGGGCATGGCCCGACCAACCATGGGGCGTTTCGGAAAAGAAGGGAGCTGGAAAATCGATGAAAAACCTGAGAGATGCTTTAAAGGTTTATTTTATCATGGGCAGCCCTAACTGCCTCAAAGAGCCGGTCGAGGTTTTAACAGAAGCAATCGCTGGCGGCGTTACCATTTTTCAATTTCGTGAAAAAGGGAAGGGTGCTTTAACTGGGGCAGAAAAGTACGAACTGGCTAGACGGTTACAAAGGATCTGCAAAGAACATGAAATTCCTTTCATCGTTAATGATGACATTGAGCTGGCGATCGAGTTGGATGCGGACGGTGTCCATATCGGGCAAGAAGATGAGCCAGTAAGGGTGGTACGTTCGAAAATTGGCGACAGTAAAATCCTTGGCGTTTCTGTCCATACCCCGGAAGAAGCCGAGATAGCACTCAACGATGGTGCTGATTATTTTGGTATTGGACCCATCTACCCTACTAGCTCAAAGGATGACGCCAAGCCGGTCAGAGGAACAGAGTTAATCGAAATTTTCCGCCAACAAAACTATACGATTCCAATGGTCGGAATAGGCGGGATTACGAGTGAAAATGCAGCGGCAGTCGTAAAGGCCGGAGCAGATGGCGTTTCGGTTATTACGGCCATCAGTCATGCAGATTCACCACTTAAAGCAGCAAAGGCATTAAAAAATAGTGTGGAGGGCTGATCACATGAATAAAACGTATAAGCTGACACTAACGGCGATGATGGTCGCGATCGGTACGATTACTAGTAATCTCGTAGCTATACCAATCGGGTTTACAAAGGTATTCCCCATGCAGCATTTTTTAAACGTCTTATCTGCTGTCTTACTAGGGCCGTATTACGCCGTTGCCCAGGCCTTTTTGGTCTCATTAATCCGCAATTTAATGGGAACAGGTTCTATTTTTGCTTTTCCAGGCAGTATGGTGGGAGCATTGCTGGCGTCCCTTTTATTTTTAAAAACAAAAAAGTTGTACCTGGCCTTTGCCGGTGAAGTAATCGGAACAGGGATCCTTGGTGCGCTGTTATCGTATCCGATTGCCACGTTAATCCTTGGACAAAAAGCAACACTATTTGGATTTATTCCGTTATTTATCTTCAGCTCATTTGCAGGTGCACTGCTTGGATTTGTGGTCTTAGTCGTATTTTTAAGAAAGAAAGTATTAGTTATGAATGAAAATAAATCTCCAGCTATAAAAAACTAGGGTGTGTGGAAATTGAACGAGGAATTGATGGCAAAAATCACAGGTGAAATCGAGGCGAGAAAAGGGGAATTACTTGAACTGTTGACAGAGCTTGTTTCCTTTCCGACAGTCAGCCCTCCTGCCCGTAATACCGACAGTGTTCAAGAATTTATTAAAGGATATTTAGAAACGTTAGGATTTACGACGGATAAGTGGGATGTGTACCCCGGTGACCCAAATGTAGTCGGTATTTTGCCGGGGGCATCTCCAAACCAGTTTAATAGCTTAATTGTAAATGGTCATGTCGATGTGGCCGAGGTTGGCGACACAAAAGAATGGAGTTCATCCCCTTTTGAAGCTTACCTAAAGGATGGCTATATAGTTGGCCGGGGCGTAGCCGATATGAAAGGCGGAATTGCAGCATCACTCTTTGCCATAAAACTATTAAAGGAACTGGGTGTCTCATTACAAGGCGACCTCCAATTCCAATCGGTCATTGGCGAAGAAGTCGGTGAAGCAGGGACCCAAGCCTGTGTCGAGCGGGGATATAGTGCAGACTATGCCGTTGTAGTTGATACCAGTGACTTACATATTCAAGGGCAAGGCGGCGTCATTACCGGCTGGATCACCATTCAAAGCAAAGAAACCTATCATGATGGAATCCGCCGGAAAATGATTCATGCCGGCGGTGGTGTGAAAGGGGCTAGTGCGATTGAGAAAATGATGAAGGTTATCGCTGGTCTCCAAGATCTCGAACGCCACTGGGCTGTGACTAAAAGCTATGAAGGTTTTCCACCGGGTACGAATACGATAAATCCTGCGGTGATTGAAGGAGGACGGCATGCAGCATTTGTAGCCGATCGCTGTTCATTATGGGTTACGGTCCATTTTTATCCAAATGAGGACTATGAAGAAGTGATTAGAGAAATTGAACAGCATATTTTGGCGGTTGCAGCATCTGATCCGTGGCTTAGAGACAATCCTCCCGAATTTGTTTGGGGAGGAAAATCGATGATCGTCGACCGCGGTGAAATTTTTCCTTCATTAGAATTAGAAGAAGAGCATCCTGGTACAAAACTTTTAACCAGCTCTTTTGAAAAAATGGTACACCAACAGCCGATGCTCGGAATGTCCACAACTGTAACCGATGCCGGCTGGCTGGGGCGTGCCGGAATTCCGACCGCCATCTTTGGACCTGGAAAGTTAGAGGATGCGCATGCCGTGAATGAAAAGCTGGAAATCCAGCAGCTGCTGGATTTTTCGAAAGTATTAGCTGTTTTTATCGCTGAGTGGTGTAACAGCAAGAAGGAGGAGTAACAGCATGAAATTTTCTCAGCGTCTTTTTGAAAAGGTAAAGGGTATTTGGGAGAAAACCCACCAGCATCCCTTTGTTGTTGGAATGGGGAACGGCGACCTTCCGGTTGAATCTTTTATTCGTTATATGAAGCAAGACTATGTATTTTTAATCGATTATTCCAAGCTGTTTGCTTTTGGAGCAGTAAAAGCAAGAGACATCGAGACTATGGCAGCTTTCGCCAAGCTCCTTGATGAGACATTGCACGTGGAAATGGACTTGCATCGCCAATATGCTGAAAAGTTCGGGATTACCCATCAACAGCTAGAAGAGACGAAACCTGCCCCGATCAATTTAGCCTACACCCGATACATGTTAAACGTGGCGCAAAATGGTTCTCTAGAGGAATTAATCTCAGCATTATTGCCATGTATGTGGAGCTATTGGGAGATCGGCAAGATGTTAGCAAAAGAATATCATGGTGCTAGCAGCCACTATCAATATGGTGAGTGGGTAAAAATGTACTCTTCTGCTGAATTTGGCCGTCTTGCGGAGTGGCTGATCGATTTGTTAGACCAATTGACTCTAGGAAAACCGGAAAGGGAGTTAGCCATCTTAGAAGAACATTTCTTAACCACTTCCCGGTTTGAATATATGTTTTGGGATATGGTCTATCAGGGGGGCGAATGGCCTGTCTAGACCAACGATGTTAAAAATAAACGATCTATCCTACACCTTTGACGGTTCAAAACCGATTTTCAAACAGATTTCACTTGAGGTACAAGAAGGAGAATTTGTTTCCATAATCGGGGCAAGTGGTTCGGGGAAAAGTACCCTTTTTAAGCTGGTTACCGGGTTACTTGAACCAGATCAGGGAGAAATCCTGATTAACAGGAGTCACGGGTCCGGCAAGAGATTGGGAAGTGTTGGCTATATGCCGCAAAAGGACCTGCTTTTGCCGTGGAGAACGGTTTTAGACAACGTTCTACTTCCGCTCGAGGTAACAAAGGAAAAGAAGAAAAGCAAATTACTAGAAGTGCGCGAGTGGCTCGTTCGCTTTGGGCTGGCTGACTATGAAAATTCTTACCCCAATGAGCTGTCAGGAGGAATGCGGCAGCGGGCTGCTTTTTTAAGAACGCTTATGACAGGGAAAGACTTGCTTCTGTTAGACGAACCGTTTGGTGCTCTGGATTCGATGACGAAACGGAATATGCACAGCTGGTTACTGGGGCTGTGGGGCGAATTGCAAAAAACGGTCCTATTTATCACCCATGATCTAGAGGAAGCTTTATTGCTGAGCGACCGAATTTATATCCTCCAACGGGACGGGATTGAAGAATGGAAAGTGAACTTAGCGAGACCCAGAAGTTCCGAACTAATCTACCAAACTGATTTTATTAGGATGAGAAAAGAACTGGAGTGGCTGATTCAACATGAAAACTAGTGTAAAGAAATGGACGAGTGATTATGGATTATTTATCATCATTGTCATTCTTCTTGTCAGTATATGGGAAATGGTCGTCAAACGTGGGATTATTCCAGCCTTTATTTTGCCGGCTCCCTCTTCGGTCTGGAACTCATTAATCGACAACCGTGAGCTCCTGTTTGGAGAGCATCTGCCTGCAACCCTAAATGAAGTTCTCATAGGCTTTGCCATTTCGGTGAGCTGCGGCACCATACTTGGGGTCGGCATGCACTTTTTTCGTCCGTTAGAGAAGGTACTTTATCCGTTCTTGGTTATTTCACAAACGATTCCGTTGATTGCGATTTCGCCGATTTTTATTATGTGGTTTGGCTATTCGATCTGGAGCAAGATTGCTGTCACGATTTTAACGGCGTTCTTTCCAATTGTGGTTAGCACGTATGATGGCTTGAAATCAGGTGGGAACGAATACCGTGAATTATTGTTAACGATGGGGGCGAGCCGCTGGACGATTTTTAAAAAAATTCAGGTGCCAATGGCCTTGCCTGCGTTTTTATCAGGTTTAAAAATGTCGGTGGTTTATTGTGTGGTCGGGGCCACGATTGGCGAATGGCTCGGTGCCAGTGAGGGCCTCGGGTACTTCAGCCGGCGCATGTCGGGCAGCTTACAGGCAGACGCTGTGTTTGCGGCGATTTTCCTCTTATCATTACTAGGAATTGTCTTATTTTTATTGATAAGTTTACTAGAAAAGCAAGTTTTGAAAAATAAAGTCCGCATCTAAGAGAGGAAGAAAAAACAAATGAAGAAAAGTGCATTCATTCTGCTAAGTTTATTATTACTGATATTAAGTGCTTGTGGAAAAAACAACCAAACGTCACCCGCAGAGAAAACGTCAGACGGTAACAAAAAGCTTGAAAAAGTGACCTTAATGTTAGATTGGTATCCAAACGCGGTCCACTCCTTCCTTTATGCAGCGCAGGAAAAGGGCTATTTTAAAGAGCAGGGCTTGGATGTTAAGATTGAAATGCCAGCCGATACCAATGATCCGTTAAAGCTTGTGGCTGCCGGCCAGATCGACATGGCACTCAGTTATCAGCCGCAGGTATTGGTGGCGCGCGGGGAAGAAATTCCCGTTCAATCGTTTGGTGCCATTGTCCGTCATCCGCTCAATCAATTAATGGTGCCAGCTGATAGTTCCATCAAATCACCTAAGGATTTAGCTGGGAAAACAATTGGCTATCCATCGATTCCACTTGACGAGGCGATTGTACAATCCATGGTAAAGGCTGACGGGGGAGATGCTTCGAAGGTAAAAATGGTCGATGTGGGCTGGGACTTGATTCCGGCGATGGCAACGAAGAAAACCAATGCCTTGATTGGCGGCTATATCAACCATGAAAAGTTATTGCTGGATAAAGAAGGGCATCCAATGCGGACCTTGAATCCTGCTGACTATGGGGTTCCTGATTACTATGAATTAGTATTGGTCGGAAGTGAAAAGGAACTAAAAGCAAAACCGGAAGTATTTAAGAAGTTTATGACTGCGATTGGGAAGGGGCAAAAATATGTTCAGGACCACCCAGAAGCAGGCTTGTCCGTTTTATTAAAGCATGAAGATAAATCCTCACCATTAGAGAAGGACATTGAAACGAAGAGCTTACAAATTCTCTTGCCGCTTATGGACGCAAAAGACAAATCATTCGGCTACCAAGATCCGCAAACATGGAACCAAGTCGCCGACTGGTTAAAAGAAAACAAAGTAATCAAATCCAATGTAAAAGCAAAAGACGCATTTATCAACTTTTAACAGATCAAGGTGACAACACCGCCCGTGGACATTGTCCACGGGCGGTGCCTGTCACCAATTTCACTATTATCCGTATGATAATGATCGATAATACGGACGTGTGATCATATTCATGAGGTATGCTGAATACATTGGATTCGGTTTTCTTTTTTTGTTTAGAAAGTTGATTATAGCGCTGGCGTTCTGGAAGCCGACCCCGTGACCGTAATACTTGTCATCACCAAAATAGACCACATTTTCGGCACGCCAATGAGGCTGTCTCGGATCAAAATCGGGATTGTTAAAATGTAAAACATCTCCAGGGAGGAAATCATCCGAATATAGCTGAAAAATCGGAAGATCCTCATCGAATTGCCAATCCATTAAATATAGCCGAGCAAATAATAAATCAAACCGCTCCCGTCCAATCGAATATAGCGCAGCAAGATATAAAACGATCGCAATGGCAGTGGAGCATTCAGTCGCATAAAGCTTTCCGTTTTTGAGGATGTCTAAGATCGCTGTTGAAGGACTAACATTCGGCTTTAACAAAAACCCCCCATTCCCTAATCGATCCCAATACGTTTTATTACAAAAGGCGTACGTGAAAGTCGTAAACTTAATCCCGCTCTTGTTAAGTTCTTGTGCAGCTTTCAACGTGTTGGTACGAAAAAACAGTTCAAATTCTAATTGTTGGATCGATTGATAATCAAAGATCGAATGATAGTCCGCCATTAGTTTAATAATATTTTTTTCTTCTGGTTTGGTAATACCCTTAAGGTCTCCCAGCTCAACAACCTGATGATTGATTCTAATCATAGGAACCTCCCGATATCAAAAATCATCTCACCTTCTAAAATATGAATCTTTTTAAAATATATTTGTCAGTTGATAAAATTTACTGTTGTCTCACGGCCACTTTGGCTTTAAACAAACGCATTCCTGTTAACAATGCAGCAACGAAGCAGATGCTGGCTGAGCCTATAAGGACGATATGCATGCCGTCGATAAAAATATCAGGCCGGTTGGGGATCAACCCTGTTACCCGATACCCTGCCTTGGCACTCATCACGCTGAACAAAGTGGTGGTAGCAACCGCGATGCCGACGACCATGCCAATATTCCGGGTTAAGGAATTAATACTGCCGGCAATTCCAAGCTGTGACCGTGGAACGGAAGACATCACTAACGAATTGTTTGGAGACTGAAAAAGCCCATTTCCAAAACCTAATATTGCAACCAGGGAACCAACGAATAGAATTGAACTGCTGGCGTGTAAGGTAGAAAGACCAACTTGGGCAATCACCATAATGACCAGTCCGATAAACGTTAACAGTTCCGAACCGATTTTATCTGATAATGCTCCGCTTAATGGGGCCACAATTGACATGGTAATCGGAAACAGCATTAATAGTAACCCAGCGCTAAGCGGCGGCAAGTGCAGGATGTTTTGTGTATAGAAAGGCGAAATAATATTAAAGCAAAAGGTCGACACAAAAACGAGACAGCCACACAAAATGCTCAACGAAAAAGAGGCATTTTTGAATAAGGAAAATTGTAACATCGGCTGCTCGGTACGGGACTCAGTCCATAAAAAGAAGATAAAGGTAACTACAGCTAGAATAAGAGCCCCAAGTATCCGGATATCCTGATAGCCGAACTGCTGTCCCAGCAGAAGACCTGAAAACAGCGAGATAATAAAGACGGAAAATAAAATGCTGCCGAGCACATCCAACTTTGCTTTTACAAAGGTAAGGTCGGCGGGCAATATTCTCCATCCAAATGAAATAGCAATCAGCCCGATCGGGATATTTACCCAAAAGATATATTCCCACCCAAATGCTGAAACAAGTAAGCCTCCCAGGCTGGGTCCGGCAATACTTCCTAACGAAACAAAGGTGCCAATCAGGCCGAGTGCCTTGCCGCGTTCGGTCGGCGGGAATATTTCAGTTACAATCCCTTGGCTGTTTGCCATCGTCATAGAAGCCCCGACTGCCTGAATCATCCGAAATAGGAGCAGGAATGGCAATGTGGTGCTAAATCCGCACAAAAGCGAGCCGACTAAAAAAATGATCATCCCCGTTTTAAAGATTCTTATTTTTCCATATTGA
The DNA here is from genome assembly GCF_021560175.1 of Neobacillus drentensis. Taxonomy (GTDB): domain Bacteria; phylum Bacillota; class Bacilli; order Bacillales; family Cytobacillaceae; genus Neobacillus; species Neobacillus drentensis_A. The sequence goes on from NZ_CP091110.1 coordinate 2,618,797, forward strand.
TCACCCAACTTTCCAAATAACAAGATAAACGTACAAATCGCAATTAAATAGATGGAAACCACCCATTGTATTTTTGCAATTGGCAAATTCATCGTTTTAGAAATGACAGGCAGGGCAATATTGACGATGCTGCTATCGAGTGTGGACATAAATACAAAAAGATTGAGGATCACTAAAATGATCCATCTCTTCCGTTGGATTCGTTCATCCTCTTGGTACGTTTTAACTTTGGGATTCACGGGAACTCACCTCATCATTTAATTTTAGTTGCTTGTGCAACTATCTGTGTATAGAGTGTAACCGGATATAGTTGCACTTGCAACTAAAATAAGATAATCTTGATAGTATTGACACATTTAATGAGGGATGAACATGGAAAGAAAACCGATCGGCAAGCTGATTTCGCAGTTAAATCGACAGCACCAAAAATTCCTGACAAAAGAACTTAAACCGTTCAACATTGGCGGCGGGGGACAACATAGTTTTTTAATCGAAATCTTAAGATGTCCCGGGGTCAATCAAGATAAATTAACGACAGAACTAAAATTTGATAAGGCGACCACAGCTAGGGCGGTTAAACAATTAGAAGAAGCCGGGTACATCGAACGTGTTTTAGATGTGGAAGACCGTCGTTCCTATCAATTGTATCCAACCCAAAAAGGACTGGAATTTTATCCAATCCTTATCCAACTATTAGATCGCTCCCACCAGCGATTAACCCATCACTTAACCACACAAGAAACGGACCAATTATTTACGTTGCTCCGCAAAATGAACCCCATGGATGACAAGTAGCACTGTCCATTCCGGAAGGACAGTGTCCACGTTTGGTGCCTGACACCATTATTACTATATAGATGACATGATTTTGGTTGTTTTTTTGGTTCGCATAAATTTTACATACATGAGGAAAAAGACAAACGCGCTGATAAACCGTAAAAGGGTACAAATTTCCATTGATATTCTCATGTTAGAGATTTCTAAGAACCAAATCCCGATTTGCGGAGCAATAAAAGCGACGAAGGATAAGAGGACATTATAGGTAGTAATACAGTACGTTCTCTTTTCCTCTGGCGATTGCTCCAATAATAGATTAAACAATAAAAGCGTGGTACCGGAAACAAAAAATCCGGAGGTCATCGAAACAAAGGTAATATAATATACATTCGTCGATATGATGTTTAAAACGGGAGCTGTCGCCATTCCCACTGCTACCCATACCAACACCAGCGTGTTAGATTTTTGCTCAGCCCATTTTTTCCATAAGGAGAACGAGAAAATCTGCACTAGCTGATTGGCAACCGAAAAAATGCTGATCCAAAGAATCGTTGCATGAACATAGCGGACATTATAGATATTGAATAAGCCCCATGCCATTTGCCAAGTAAAGTTAAAGCAAAGAGCTGTAATCAGGAACCACTTGTAACCTGGGTCCTTAAAAATCGACCAATCCATCGAGGATTTTTTTTGCGCCAGCTTCACTTGTGGTTTTTCTCGATGCTTCATTAAAAAAAGTACTTCTAGTATGCCAAAAACGAAAGCAATGATGAATAAAATTTGATAGGCCCACGCATGATGGGTCTGACTTTTCATCACAACCCCGATAATTAAAGTAGTAATCATTCCCACAACCGTTAAGAGACGGTTCCGGTCACTAAAAAAGGCCCCACGCCGTTTTTCTTTGATCATTCCGCTAATTAATGTCTGCCAGCCAATGTTCGAAATTGTACCAGGAACATTCATCAGCGCTACAATAATCAAAAATGCCCATGCTTGGTAGGAAGAATGGATAAAAATGACTCCTGCCAACAGTAAAAACATGATTCTCGCCCAAAGGACAGACATCGCAACCGTTTTCTTTTGCAATTCCAATCGATTCAGTAAAATAGCTGCTGGAACCGTCATAATTAGCGCGACCAAAGGTGGAAGGGAACTGATTAACCCCACCTGATAATTGGTTGCTCCTAAAATAGAAATTGCAAAGATAGGAAAATAGTTGCTTGCTAGATTCGCTGCGATGGTAGACACCATTCCATGATAAATACTAATCTTTTCGTTATAAGTCCGCATGTGCCATCACCATTTTCTTTTTAAATTCTTAGTAATTATACAATCAAATAACATAATCTAATAGAGAAAAATTAGATGTTTTTTAAAAATTTAGTAACGCTAATTTTTTTTTGAAAAGGCTTGCAGGATATGGTCAAAAGGACACATTTGGATGGCGGACTTTTCTACCAAAAAAACAAAAATTGCAAATGAGTTTGCTTTATTCCGTGCTATCTGCTATATTTAAGTAGAATTATTTTTGTGAGTCGGAAAGAACGTTAAAGTGATAACTGCTTTTTGTCTTGAAGATTTGAGCAAGGATAGTAACAAATTGTGTGCAAAGCACACAGCAGGAGGAACCACACATGGAACAAGGTAAAGTAAAATGGTTTAACGCAGAAAAAGGTTTTGGATTTATCGAGCGCGAAGCTGGAGACGACGTATTCGTTCACTTCTCTGCAATCCAAGGCGAAGGCTTCAAATCTTTAGACGAAGGTCAAGCAGTATCTTTTGACGTTGAACAAGGTCAACGTGGACCACAAGCTTCTAACGTTCGTAAATTATAATTTTAACCCATATATAAAAAGACTCTCATTGGAGAGTCTTTTTTTTATGCTGATTTACTCCTGTTGTGGTAAATTATTCTTTTCGGAAATAAATGCTATAATGAAAGAACATACATATGTAATGGAGGGATTTGTCGTTATGGCCATTCTGCGTACACAAATCGAACAGTCTGATTTAACTAAATATATTCCGCCCAAAGGGGACTATGAACCATTCCGCGATGACGATCATTTTAAAGAAAAACTCAAGGAATGGGGATTGCCGACAGCGAAAAAGGAATTTTGGTATAAAGAAGGTAATTATCAGCGTCTTGTGACGATCAAAGGGTATGAGACCTATGGCAATACTGGAGAATTTAACACCTTAGTGGTTGAATTCCAAGATGGCAATTTGACCTGTATCCACCCGGCATTTTTAAAAGAAATGCAGCAGTCCAGTTTTGGCAAAGAGAGTTTAATTAATCTTGAAGAAAAAGATCCTTCAAATGAGGCTGCAGCGCCAAAATCAGAAGAGGCAGCTCAGGTATCTGAAACGGTACCAACTCAAGACACTCCAAAAAAAGAAAAGGCCGCGAAACCTGCTAAGGAACCCAAGCCCAAAAAGGAGAAAGCACCGAAAATCGAACTGCCTGCTGATAAAGTCCATTTTACTGCTGCTGTGAAACAGTTTGCCCTTGTCTACAATCCTTTTAATGAAGAAAATGACGAAGTGGTCGTATTGGAAAATGTGCAAATTGTTCAGGAGACTCCCATTGATTTGGGACTGGCCTGGTGCAGCCATAGTAAAACCTTGAAAAAATTTGAATTGGCAGCAGGGGATTTACTGGAATTCGATGGAAAAGTGGCTGCCAAGAAATTGGGGAAAGGCAAGGATGCCCCAGAGGATTTTGTGGTCGATGCTAAAGTGTTGTATAAAATCAATAATCCATCCAAAATTGTTAAGAAATAGGACCTGTCATCAGGTCCTATTTTTTTATACGTTTAAACTTTATGAGGAAAATCAATCCATAGTAGGGTATAATGAAATTTCGGATTTTTATTTTTTTATAGGAGCATTCATACTATGAACCAAACGTTTACAATCAAAGAAAAGACAAAGCAAATCTTTGTCTTCAGATTGTAGACAAAAGGCATCCGGATGTGCCAATCTGGGTGTCTTTTTGTTGTTTTTTTGCTCGTAAGAGCAAAAGTTAGGCCTATCCTATGCTTATTGCTACGCCATTTCTGGACTTATCCAAGTCCAATTGGCCATCTTTTTTAAATTCATGGCAGCAAAAGTAAGCATCGCTTGCATGGACAATTTTTTTAGGCCTCTTAAGGTTGTCCAACGCATACCATGCTTTTCCTTGGCATCTGCAAAAACACGTTCAATGGTTTCTTTGCGTTTTGCGTAAATGCTTTTATTCTCTTGTGTCGAACGAAGATATTCGGCTTCTTCTATATGGTGTTCCCAGACATGACGCTGAATGAGTTTTTTATGTTCCTTACTCTGCGTGCATTTTGAAAGTAAGGGACATTTTTCACATTCAATCGGATTAGAGAAGTATTGACGGTAGCCTTCCTTCGTCGTAGTTGCATACTTCAATACTTGTCCTTGCGGACAGATATAACAATCGTAGTATTCATCATAAACATATTCATATTTTTTCATGTACCCCTCTTTCGTACGAGGGCGAGTATAAGGTAAAGCAGGTGTCATATCATTTTCAAATATGTATTGGGCAATAGCAGGTGTTTTATATCCAGCATCAGCAGCAACAGCAGAAGGTTTTCCTTGTTTCTCGATTACCTTTTCCAATAGTGATTCGAAAATGACACTATCATGGACATTCCCAGGAGTTACAATTGCCCCTAATACAAAACCATTTCGATCAGCGGCCGCATGGAATGAGTATGCGAACTGTTTCGTACGCTCGTCTTTTACGTAATAACCACTCTCAGGGTCAGTAGTACTTTTTTTTATTTCCTTAAATTCCTCTTTCTCAAACTTATCTGGTGGAAATGGCTTTTTATCATGTTCTTCACGGTCTTTATTAATCTCTTCTTGTAGTCTTGCTTCGTATGCTTTCGTTTCTTTTCTAACTAATTTCTTCTCGAATTTATGTTTATTTGCACTTGCTTTTACATGGGTTGAATCTATAAATACATGCTCGCTACTAATCAATTTCTTATCAGAGGCTTCCTTCAAAATACGATAGAAGATCTGTTCAAATAAATCTGTATCTTTAAAACGTCGTTCGTAATTTTTACCGAAGGTAGAGAAGTGAGGCACTTTATCATAAAATCCAAAGCCTAAGAACCAACGATAAGCCAAATTTGTTTCGATTTCTTCAATAGTTCTTCGCATAGATCGAATACCGAAGGTGTATTGGATGAATGCCATCTTAATTAATATCACAGGATCAATGCTTGGGCGTCCTCTTTCAGTAGAATACATTTCTTGAACCAGGGGATAGATAAATGAAAAATCAATAGAAGCTTCTAACTTGCGTACTAAATGGTTGGCCGGCACAAGTTGTTCTAAAGCTATCATTTCTAATTGGTCACGATTTATCTGTGTATTCTTACTTAACATCTTATCCACCTCAAAAAAATTATCTATATCCCAATTATACAAAAAAGACTGCCTACAAACCCTTAATTTTTTCGGATTTGTCGACAGTCTGAAGACAAAGCAAATCTTTGTCTTATTAGTACCCATCTTAATTACCCAGCTTGGCATGTTTTCCATGGTCTTTTTCAATACAATCATGTCAGGAAGATATAGTAGTTCTGATTTAGCAGGAGTGGCCATTGGAACTTCAATCTGGAGTCCAGTCTTTAATGGCATTAGCGGGATCTTTCTAGCGGTTTCGCCGATTGCCGCCCAGCGATTTGGACAAAAAAAGCAGGACGAAGTAGCTGCGGTCGTCAAACATGGAATATTTCTTTCCGTTATCATTGCGATTATCATTATCGTTCTTGGATATTTTTTTCTAAACCCAATCCTTGATCTAATGAAGCTTTCACCTAGAGTTCAAGAAACCGCTTTCGATTATTTGGTTGGATTAAGTTATGGATTGCTGCCACTATTTATTTTTAATGTGCTAAGGTCTTTTATTTATGCCTTGGGTAAAACGCGTGTCATTATGGTGATTATGCTGTTATCATTACCGATCAATCTGGTATTGAACTATGTCCTGATTTTTGGGAAGTTAGGGTTTCCAGAGCTTGGCGGAGTAGGCGCAGGCTATGCCACGGCCATCACTGATTGGATCTTTTTAGGGATGACGATATTCATCGTAAAAAAACAGGACCCGTTTTCTTCCTTTCAAATCTTTTCAAAGATAAAAGAGTTTTCCTGGGAACAGTGTAAGGAAATTCTACAGATCGGTGTGCCAATGGGGCTGTCTGTTTTCTTCGAGACCACTGTGTTTGCGATTGTGACGATCCTGTTAAGCAAGTTTAATGTAACAACCATCGCCGCATACCAGTCGGCTTTAAATGTGGTCTCGTTTATTTACATGATTCCGATTAGTATTTCAACAGCGTTAACCGTCCTTGTTGGTTATGAAGTCGGGGCTAAAAGATATAAGGATGCCAAACAGTACAGTTGGTTAGGCGTTGGAATCGCGGTGTTAATTGCGATAGGGACGGGATTGGTCGTCGTGGCTTTTCGTTATCAGGTGGCCGGACTATATTCGACAGAAGCAGCCGTTATTAACTTAACTGCGAACTTTTTAATTTTTGCCTTGTTTTTCCAAATTTGCGATGCGATCCAGGCAACGGCACAAGCGGCATTAAGAGGCTATAAAGACGTAAATATCGCTTTCATCATGACACTGGTTGCGTACTGGCTCATCTGCCTGCCAGCGGGCTATTTACTAGCCAATTTCACCAGCCTAGGGGCAAGAGGATACTGGATTGGACTCACCATCGGCCTGCTCGCCGCAGGAATCGCCCTATCCATCAGACTCATCCATATCCAAAAAAATAGATACAGCGCCGCAGCAACACAATAGAGGTGTCAGGCACCATTAACAATCTTTCTACGATTCTATTATGGGGAAGGTTATAAATGGTGCCTGACACCAGTACAAAAAGAAGACGCCATTCCTGTTAGGGAATGGCGTCTGTTGTTAATATAGTTTTTTTAGGCCGAACCATTTGGAGAATAAACTTTGTTTTTTATCCTTTATGATCAGTTCATCCATAACTAATTTTTCACGATTGTTGTGGATCCATTTCTGTAATTCTTGTTTGTCTTTACAAAGAGTATAATATGTTTCCCCACCTTTTCCAAGTGCGTTGACAACATATCGACTTGTGTTCTCCATAATGCCCACCTTTAACATGTATTGTTTAAATTGGATTATATCAGGCTGACCAAAATAATCCATGGTTATTTATCATCAAAATAAATCCCATTTTTTCCAATCGAAGCTACAACCATTGTAGGATGTCTTTCAATGTAATTCAAGCCTTATTAACTTAATAGTTTAGAATTTACATATTCTTTACTAAACGTATAATAATGTTATGTAAACTAAAAATAAACACCATCGGTTAATGTGATCCTTCGCAAACTAACATATAATAAAATAAATTAATTAACCCGTATCTTTTGTTCCTTCCCAAAACGTTTATATAGCAGAGAGTGCAAAAGGAGTGAAACACATGTCATTAAAGCTTAACTCATCCAGGACCCTGGGTTCAATGGAGGAAGAGAACCACTGGGCTGAAGTTTATCCTAAATTACAACGCTATTGCCGGTTTTTGGCCCAGAACAAATGGGATGGAGAGGACATTGCACAGGAGACCTATCTGAAGGCGCTGAAATATCATCAGCACCAGATTCGTACGGGTTTGCTAAACAAAATTGCCTATCATCATTGGATCGATCAGCTTCGAAAAAGAAAACAGGAAAGGCCTGAGGCTGAACTAGACATCTCCAGCTACGAATTAACGAAACAAATCGATGAGATAACGAATGCAGTTGAAATGCTAATTAACAAATTTACGCCCAAACAGGCTGTTATCTTTATACTAAAAGAGGCATTTCAATATCAATTAAAGGAAATTGCCGAGATTCTAGACACAACGGAAACGGCGGTAAAGGCCAGTCTTCATCGCGGAAAAAAACGGCTGGCAAAAACAAACGAGGAAGATGAAGCTTCTTCAGTCGACTCATTTTGGGATGAAAAAGAAAAAGAGGAGCTCACTGAAATTTTTTATGAGGCCTTGAAAGAACAGGATCCAACTTTATTAATAGAGGCCATTCCATCGATCATGGCCATAAGTACCGTCACAAGTTTCTACCCAATGTCATCTTCTATAAATCAATCTCCTTCAAGCACTCTCTGTATGGCTGCCTAGCCTAATAAACGCTTCAAGGAGGATAAACAATGAGTACGATTCCATATGTAATTGAACAATCCAATCGCGGTGAGCGTTCTTACGATATTTATTCCCGACTATTAAAGGACAGAATCATTATCGTAGGGGAGGAAATCACGGATCATACCGCCAACAGCGTGGTGGCACAGTTATTATTTTTAGCGGCGGATGACCCGGAAAAAGAAATTTCGCTCTATATTAACAGCCCGGGCGGCTCGACCACTGCAGGATTTGCGATCTATGATACCATGCAAATCATTAAGCCTGATGTTCGGACGATCTGCACCGGTATGGCTGCCTCGTTTGGCGCCATGTTACTATTAGCTGGAACAAAAGGGAAGCGGTGCGCACTTCCGAATAGTGAAATTATGATTCATCAGCCATTGGGCGGAGCAAGAGGGCAGGCAACTGAAATCGAAATTTCAGCCCGGCGCATCTTAAAACTAAGAGAACATATTAATCAAATCATAGCAGACCGAACAGGCCAGCCCGTTGATAAAGTCGCCAAAGATACAGACCGGGATTATTTTATGAGCGCAGAGGAAGCAAAAGCGTACGGGATTATCGATGAAATCCTTTCCCCAAAATAAAAGCAAAAGCAATGCGGTGCAATTCAATCGCATTGCTTTTTTATGAGAGACTTATGCGGGTCTCTTTATTTTTTTAGACCCAACTTTAAAAAACAGCCGCAGCATCGGTGGGACGACAAAATAGATGAAAAAGAGCCGGAATAGTTGATAGCCCGTAACCATCGATAAATCAGCATTGACTTCATGAGCGAGGATGGCCATCTGATCCATCCCACCCGGTGCCAGACTCAATAAACTTGTTGATGGTGTAATATGGTAAAAATAAATAAGCAGGAGCCCTAAGCCGACAGACCCGACAATCATCAACAAACCGCTTAAAAACGCCAGGCTAATGACCTTCGCTTTATGCTCCAGTTTTTCAGGTTTCAATAATAAACCAATATAGGAGCCAATCATAAACTGTGAAATATCCAATACATTTGGCGGCAAAGCAGGGCCATGCAGACCCGAAATACCGGCAATCGCAGTGCCCAGGATCGGGCCCAATAAATTAGGAGTAGAAAATTTAAGTTTCCGCGCCAGGAAAGCACACACTACACAGATCATCGCTAAGATAATAAAATTAGGAAATACCGGTCCTGATACTTGAGTGGCACGATTTACTACATCCACGGCCGCACCGCTTTCTGGATGATGAAACAATGGACCCAGGATTAAAAAGGGAACGACGAAGATTATCATCATCAAACGAGCCACTTGCAGGAAGGTCACCGTCGTAATATCGATTCCTTTCATTTCCTCCGCAAAAATAATCATTTGCGAAAGTCCGCCTGGGATACTTCCGGTCAAGACCGTTGGATAGTCAACCCCGGTTAATTTAGAAACGATCCAGGCAATCCCTGCACAAAAGAGGACAAGCAAAGTCGTCATCAGCAGCATCGAAGGAAGTTTGGCGATAATTTGTAGGAGCGCGTCTTTTGTAAAGGATAAGCCAATCGAATACCCGACAACAATTAAGCCTGTATCACGAATCGCAACCGGCCAGTAAAACGCAATTTTTCCAAACCGGGCGCCGATTAAGACAGCTGCCATTGGCCCAAGCAGCCAAGGAATCGGGGTATGAAGGAAAGAGAACACCACTCCCCCAATGAAAGCTGATACCAGAGTAACAGTAAAACGAAGTATTTTATTGTCTAAATTCTTTAGTGAATGATTCAAACAAAACCCTTCTGTCTATTAGTTTTTAACCGAGTCCTTCTTATGAGGGGTTAGATCCCCATTCATTTCATTATTTTAGCACGATGATGTGTAAAAGGGTAATAAGAGACATTATGGAGGTAAGGGCCCATCCTTATGTATATAGCTTTCAGCAATTCCATCTCAGTAACGGGATGATTTTGTTGCAAAAAAAGAGAAAGCATTGGATTGCTTTCTCTTGGTGAGTAGTCTTAATGACTACTGCTACTACTGCTGCTTTCACGATGTTCTGATGACTCCTCGACTTCCCCAGGTCCAAATCCAAAAGGTCCTCTAGGTATAAAATTTTCCACTCGGAAAATCGCCACGATCGTTTCGATTCTAATCGCCAAAACTCGGTTGCGGCCCCTGCCTCTCGATTCCAATACAATCACATCTCTGCCAACCTCAAGAAGCCTGCCAGTAAAATTCCCTTGCAGAGTTACGACTTCGACTTCCTTTTTTAACAATTCATGGGCAATTTGATGAAAATTCAATTCCGTCACATTCCTCATCCTCCTTCACATTACAGTAAATGCAAACAATCAGAAAAGGGCATTGGTTTAACAAAATTTTTTTGCCAAAAGTTCATCCTAAAAAGATGACAATGAAGAATTTTTTAAATTTTATATTTTCTTATTTACATAAATCCTATTGGTATGGTAGGATTAATCACATCAATCAATTATTCTTATCTAGAGAGGCTTAGGGACTGGCCCGATGAAGCCCGGCAACCTGCCAAGCAAGGTGCCAATTCCAGCAAAATGTTATCATTTTGGTAGATAAGGTGTTTACTGGACTTTCGTGAGCGCCTTTCCTAAAGTGGGGAAGGTGTTTTTTGTAAAAAGGAGGCGAATAAGCTGAACGCTATTGAAAGACAAGAACTTATCACGCATTTAGAGAATATGCTGGTTTCTTTACAATTTGGCTCGATTACTCTAGTTGTTCAGGATGGCAAGATTGTACAAATAGAGAAAAATGAAAAGGTTCGTCTTAATCAAAATAAAAACTGCTGACCAGGCATCTGGAGGCTGTCTCAACGTCAGCCGCCCAGGAAGACGTTTTTTTATGAAAAAAAGGAGGCATGTAGCATGACAGCTGCAATAACCTATCAAAATTGGCAACAAATTTCCGACACCTTTCCTTTTGAGGATGAAACAAAAGGGGCACTTTCCGTATTAAAGTGGGCATACAACACGTACGCCGATCAAGACATCGTCTATGCATCCAGCTTCGGAGCGGAAGCGATTGTGTTAATTGACCTGATTCAGCAAGTAAAACCAGATGCCCATATCGTGTTCTTAGACACCGGGCTGCATTTTCCTGAAACTTACGACGTCATCGACAAAATCGAAGCTCGTTTCCCAACATTAAGAATTGAGCGGAAACAACCGAAAGTAAGTCTAGATGAACAAGCCGCAGAATATGGCTCAGCACTGTGGCTAAGAGATGCCAACCAGTGCTGTAATATTCGCAAGGTGATTCCTTTGAGGGAGACATTAACCGCTAAACAAGCGTGGATCTCCGGACTTCGCCGTGAACAGTCACCAACCAGAGCCAACACAGAATTCCTTAATAAGGATGATAAATTCGAGAATATCAAAATTTGCCCATTGATTCATTGGACTTGGGATGAGGTTTGGGAGTACATCAGAAGTAAGGATCTTCCATACAACACCTTGCATGATCAAAACTATCCAAGCATCGGCTGTTTCCCTTGTACAAAGCCGGTTGGGGATGGCGGCGATTCACGTGCAGGACGCTGGTCGGGCAGCGGTAAGACAGAATGCGGCTTACATACCCGATAAGCTAAAGCCTCCACCACAGTGGAAATCCCCACCGTGGTTGTTGGGCCAATCTGGCATGACGGGCGGTGCTCACCGTTACGGTCTCTTAATCTATCATTAGAGTGACGGTGGATCGTCCGTAATGCGGGATTAAAGGAGGGTAATGTAATTGCTCACAATCATAGCAGTAACGATTGGTTTATTTTTTGCTATTAATATAGGTGCAAGCGGGGCAGCCGCTTCGATGGGGATTGCCTACGGGGCCGGCGTAATCAAAAAGCCGCTCGCTTTGCTGCTCTGCAGTATCACCGTATTCTTTGGCGCATGGCTTGGTGGCGGAGAAGTGGTTAAAACGTTAGGCAGCGGAATTGTACCCAGCAGTACGTTTACAATCCCGATCGCCTTAATTGTGTTAACTTCAGCAGCATTGTCACTGTTTTTAGCTAACCTATTTGGAATTCCTCTTTCGACGAGCGAAGTTGCGGTAGGAGCTGTCATTGGGGCCGGGATTGTCTACCAATCCGTGTTAGTCACTAAAATCATTTGGATTTTGTTATTCTGGCTGCTTACCCCATTTGTTGCCTTTTTTATTGCGATTAGTGTTACGTTTCTATTAAAAAATAAACATCTGAAAAAATGGATGGAAGCACCGAAGGCAGTGCCGTATCTGTCGGTGTTAGTCGTTTTTATGGGCCTGTTTGAAGCCTTTTCAGCAGGAATGAATAATGTAGCCAATGCGGTTGGTCCGTTAGTCGGAGCTAAAATCATTTCGACGGAGAACGGGATTTTCTGGGGCGGGTTGTTTGTAGCCGGGGGTGCATTGCTCCTTGGTTATCGTGTACTTGAAACCAATGGGAAGAAAATCACGGAACTGCGCTTAGAAGAGGGCTGCGTCATCTCTGGAACAGGCGCAACGATTGTGACGATCGCTTCTGTTTTTGGAATTCCAGTTCCGCTGACACAAATTACGACCTCCTCGATTATTGGAATCGGCTTTGCTAAAAACGGCAAATCTGTTTTGAAAAAAGATATAGTTGTACAGCTTCTTACAGTTTGGATTGTATCGCCAGTTTTATCCATGGTACTATCATATACAATGATTCAAATGTTGATTGAACATAACTTTTATCCCATCATCGCAATGGCAGGTGTGTTAATTTCCGTCTTTGGTGTTATGTCTTTAATGAAAAAACAGAAACCAGGTATGGCGGTACACCAGGAGATTGTGAAAGATTAAATTTGTTAGTTTCATATTTTATTTGATAAATTATTTTTTTAAAAAAGAAAGGACTTGATTAACAGTGTCATTTTTACCAGCACCTCACGGAGGAAAACTAATTCAAGCATTTGACCCAACTTATGATTTAACAAACATCGAAAAAGAGATTGAAATTGATGCGATTGCATTAAGTGATCTTGAGTTGATTGGTGTTGGACTATTCAGCCCGCTTACAGGGTTCCTTGGAAAAGCAGACTATGAAAATGTTGTTTCTAACATGCGTTTAGCTGACAATACAATTTGGTCCATTCCAGTAACTTTGCCTGTATCCTATGAAACTGCTGCAACTCTTAAAGCAGGAGAAGAAATCAAGTTGGTACACCAAGGTGAGGTTTATGGGGTTATCACAGTATCTGAATGGTATGAGCCCGATTTAGATAAAGAAGCCATCGAAGTTTACAAAACTGACGAAGTCGCTCACCCAGGCGTGAAACGTCTTTATGAAAGAGGACCTGTTTATGTAGCAGGTGATATTGTTCTGGTTAAAAAATCAGATAAAGGCGTATTCGCTGATGTATGGCATGAACCAAAAGAAACTCGTGCAATGTTTGAAGAAAAAGGATGGAAAACAATCGTTGGTTTCCAAACCAGAAACCCAATCCACCGTGCTCATGAATATATCCAAAAAGCAGCATTAGAAACGGTTGATGGACTATTCGTTAGCCCGCTTGTAGGGGAAACAAAATCAGACGATATTTCTGCAGAAGTTCGTCTAAAAAGCTATCGTGTATTACTAGAAAATTACTATCCAGCTGAACGTGTACAGCTTGGTGTGTACCCTGCAGCAATGCGCTATGCTGGACCAAGAGAAGCCATTTTCCATGCGATTGCCCGCAAAAACTTTGGCTGCACACACTTCATCGTCGGCCGTGACCACGCTGGTGTAGGCAACTACTACGGAACATACGATGCACAGCATATCTTCAGTAATTTTGAAGAAGGCGAGCTTGGCATTAAACCAATGTTCTTTGAACACAGCTTCTATTGCACAAAGTGTGAAGGCATGGCATCTGATAAAACTTGCCCGCATAGCAAAGAAGACCGCGTGATCCTTTCTGGAACAAAGGTTAGAGAAATGCTTCGTGCCGGAGTTCTTCCTCCTGCAACTTTCAGCCGTAAAGAAGTTGTAGAAGTATTAATCGAAGGTATGAAAGAAGAAACCGCAACGGTCTAAGGAGGAGATACAACAATGTCTAAAGCAACGAATATCACATGGCACTCTGCAACAGTCTCGAAAGCAGACCGCCGGACTCAAAATGGTCATGGCAGCTGTGTTCTGTGGTTTACTGGACTTTCCGGTTCTGGTAAATCAACGATTGCTAATGCCGTTTCAAGTGAATTATACCGCCAGGGCATTAATGAATATGTCTTAGACGGTGATAATATCCGCCATGGTTTAAACAAGGATCTGGGCTTTTCAGATTATGATCGTACAGAAAATATCCGCCGAATCGGCGAAGTAGCCAAACTTTTTGTGGATAGTGGAGCAATCGTAACGACTGCGTTTATTTCTCCATTCCGGTCCGACCGCGACCAGGTCCGTGCACTGTTTGAAGAAGGTGAGTTTATTGAAGTATACATTGACTGCCCGCTTGAACAATGTGAAGCACGTGATCCTAAGAAGCTTTATGAAAAAGCACGGCGCGGTGAAATTAAAGATTTTACTGGAATTGATTCTCCATATGAAGCACCGGAGCGTCCAGAAATTACGATTCGGTCTGATAAATTAACAGTGACAGAAGCTGTTGCCCAAATTTTTCAAAACCTGCAAGAAAAGAACATAATCTAGTCTTTCGGAAAGGATGAACAGCCATGGCTGGCAAGGTTTATTTAGTAGGTGCGGGTCCTGGAGATCCAGATTTACTGACGGTCAAAGGATTACGATACCTGCAGGAAGCCGATGTCATCCTTTATGATCGGCTCGTTAATCCTGAACTACTTAAGTTAGCAAAAGAAGGGGCGCAGTTGGTTTACTGCGGTAAACTCCCAAATTATCATACGATGAAGCAGGAAACGATTAACCATTTTTTAGTGAAGTATGCTAAAAAAGGGTATCAGGTGGTTCGCTTAAAAGGCGGAGATCCTTTTGTATTCGGCCGTGGCGGCGAGGAGGCGGAAGAATGTGTGAAACACGATGTTCCGTTTGAAGTGGTTCCCGGGATTACTTCCGGGATTGCCGCTGCTGCTTATGCCGGGATTCCTGTTACCCATCGAAGTTTGAGCAAAAGTTTTGCTTTTATTACCGGTCATCAGGCTGCTGGCAATGTGGCGGCTGAACATCAATGGTACCATCTGGCGAATGGGGTTGATACGCTTTGTATTTATATGGGGGTATCCCATCTGCCAAATATTGTCGAGCAGCTCATCGAGGCCGGCAAATCTCCTGAGACTCCAATTGCCCTTGTGCATTGGGGGACACTGGCTGATCAGCAAACGGTGGCAGGAACGCTTGAAACCATCGAGGAACTTGTGAAAAAAGCGGCAATCTCGAATCCAAGCATGATTGTGATTGGCGAGGTTGTAAAGCTGCATCATCGGTTAAACTGGTATCAAGAAGAAATAGTTCCTAATCTGCCGCTTGTACAGGGGTAGTGTTTGGAGGGGATGAAGATGAAAGCTATACTATACATTGGTCATGGCACACGCTCGAAAAAAGGAGCAGATGAGGCAAGAGCCTTCATTGCGAGAGTGAGCGAGCGGGTGGATGTGACGATTCAAGAGATCAGTTTTTTAGAGTTAACGGAGCCTTCGATTCAAGAAGGGTTTAGGCGCTGTGTGGAGAGAGGGGCAGCAGAAGTAACAGTTGTTCCGCTATTTCTACTTGCGGCCGGGCATATCAAACAGGATATTCCGAATGTTTTAGAGGATTTAAGTGTGGAGTATCCTAATGTTTTAATCGATGTTAAGGATCCTTTCGGTGTTCAAGGTAAAATTCTTGATGCTGTCGCTGAACTCGCTCGAGAGACCGTAGGGACAGTGGAGCTCGAGGATCGGGTGTTGATTGTCGGAAGAGGGAGCAGTGACCCAGCCACACTGGCCGATTTCGGCTTGATTGCGGATGGCGTGAAGGAACGGCTTGGTATCACAGGTGTTTCGGTCTGTTATTTGGCGGCGGCGGAGCCCCGGTTTTTGGAAGGGTTAGCTGCGGTTATGGATGATGCTGAGGGCAAGGTGATTGTGATTCCTTATTTGTTATTCTCCGGGCTTCTGATTGCGGAGGTAACGGCGGAGATTCGTAAGTGGACGAAGCTGGGCCGCGAAATCTATCATACTGGTATCCTTTCCGAGCATCGGGTGATTGAGGATATTGTGGTGGAACGGGCAACCGAGGGTTCATAACTGTCGAAGCTAGGAAAAAAGAACAGCTCCGACAGATAAGAGCCGTTCATAACTGTCGAAGCCAGGAAAAAAGAGCGGATCCGACAGATAAGAGCCGTTCATAACTGTCGAAGCTAGGAAAAAAGAGTAGCCCCGACAGATAAGATGTGTTCATAACTGTCGAAGCCATGAAAAAAGAGCAGCTCCGACAGATAAGACGTGTTCATAACTGTCGAAGCCATGAAAAAAGAGCAGCTCCGACAGATAAGACGTGTTCATAACTGTCGAAGCCATGAAAAAAGAGCAGCTCCGACAGATAAGACGTGTTCATAACTGTCGAAGCCAGGAAAAAAGAACAGCTCCGACAGAAAAGAGCAGTTTATAATGCTGAAACCGGATAAAAGTCCCAACCAAAGTAATTTTGAAAAAAAGAGAAATTTTTAGAATAATAGTTGTCTGAATCATAAAAAAATGGCATGCTAGATTCTAAGAGAATTTTCTCAATAATATTGCAAAATAATTATTTTTTAATTCCATGTGAGGTGGTATTGTTGCAACTTCAGGTATTGAACAGCCCGTTTACAGAGGAGCAGGTGGAGCTTCTTAACAGACTCCTGCCAACTTTGTCCGAAACACAAAAGGTTTGGCTCAGCGGCTATCTTGCCGGCTCCCAATTGGGAACCGCACCAGCCCAATTGGCGCAGCTTCCAACCGAAAATTCAAAAATCTCAAAAGAGGTAACGATTCTTTACGGTTCTCAAACAGGGAACTCTAAAAGTCTAGCAAAAAAATCAGCACAATCGCTTGAAGCAAACGGCTACCAAGTAACCGTCAGCGCGATGAGCGATTTTAAACCAAACAATCTTAAGAAACTGCAAAATCTTTTAATCATTGCGAGTACACATGGAGAAGGGGATCCGCCTGATAACGCGATTAGCTTCCATGAGTTCTTATATAGTAAAAGAGCACCAAAACTAGAAGACTTACATTTCTCAGTTTTAGCTCTTGGCGACAGCTCTTACGAATTTTTCTGCCAAACAGGAAAAGACTTTGATGCTCGTCTAGAAGAACTAGGCGGTACACGTCTATACCCACGCTTTGACTGCGATGTTGATTTCGACGAACCAGCTGCAGAATGGCTTGAAGGGGTTCTTGCCAGCTTAGGCGAGGCCGCAGGCGCAACTCAAGCAACAGCTCAAACGGCAGTAAACCCAGCAATCGAATCGGTTTACTCGAGAACAAATCCGTTTAAAGCAGAAGTTCTTGAAAATATCAACCTTAACGGCAGAGGCTCAAATAAAGAAACCCATCACCTGGAAATCTCACTTGAAGGTTCTGGCCTTACTTTTGAACCGGGAGATGCCCTTGGAATTTATCCAGATAACGATCCAGAGTTAGTGGATCTATTAATCAAGGAATTAAATATGAACCCTGATGAAAAAGTAACAGTGAAACAGGGAGACGTTCGTACTTTACGAGATGCGCTTGTTTCTCATTATGAAATTAGCGTTCTAACAAAGCCATTTCTTCAAAAAGCTGCAGACCTGACTGGAAATGCAGCGTTACAGGAGCTTCTTGCACCAGGTAAAGAAGAAGAAGTAAAAGCCTATATTCATGGACGCGATTTAATCGATTTAGTTCGTGACTACGCTCCTTGGAACGTTACGGCGCAGGAGTTTGTTTCCATATTACGAAAAATTCCAGGCCGTCTTTATTCCATCGCTTCTAGCTTAGCGGCAAACCCTGATGAAGTTCATTTGACAATCGGTGCGGTACGCTACGATGCACATGGACGCAGTCGGAATGGTGTATGTTCAACGTTAGTTGCGGACCGGATTAACCCTGGGGATATTCTCAATGTATATGTCCAGCAAAACGAAAACTTTAAACTGCCACAAAACGCAGAAACACCAATCATTATGATTGGCCCTGGTACGGGTGTAGCGCCATTCCGTTCCTTTATGCAGGAACGTGAAGAAACGGGCGCAGAAGGAAAAGCATGGATGTTCTTCGGTGATCAACATTACGTGACGGACTTCCTTTACCAAGTTGAATGGCAAAAGTGGCTAGCAAACGGAACCTTAACAAAAATGGATGTTGCGTTTTCACGAGACACTGACCAAAAGGTATATGTACAGCACCGTATGCTTGAGCACAGCCAGGAGTTATTCGAATGGCTTCAAGAAGGTGCCGCAGTATACATCTGTGGTGATGAGAAGCACATGGCACATGATGTTCATCAAACACTTATCGATATCATTGAAAAAGAAGGCAACATGAGCCGAGAGCAAGCAGAAGCTTACCTTGCCGACATGCAGCAACAAAAACGCTACCAGCGGGATGTATATTGATTTAAAGGGGAAGGAGTTTTATTTCAACATGGTTAATCAACTATTAAAAGCACCAGATGGACCACCTAGTGATGTTGAGGATATAAAAGTACGAAGCAACTATCTGCGCGGTACACTGAAAGAAGTAATGCTGGACCGAATGAGTGCCGGTATTCCGGACGACGATAACCGTCTTATGAAGCACCACGGCAGCTATTTGCAGGACGACCGCGACCTTCGCAATGAACGCGCTAAGCAAAAGCTTGAACCAGCTTATCAATTCATGCTTCGTGTCCGCCTTCCTGGGGGAGTGGCAGCACCGAACCAGTGGCTTGTTATGGATGAACTTGCTGACAAATATGGTAACGGCACACTGAAGCTGACCACACGTGAGACATGGCAAATGCACGGAATTCTTAAATGGAATATGAAAAGCACCATTCAGGAAATTAATGGTGCCCTTATGGACACGATCGCAGCCTGCGGTGATGTAAACCGTAACGTAATGTGTGCTTCGAATCCTTATCAATCTGAGATTCATGCGGAAGTGTATGAATGGTCTAAAAAATTAAGTGAAGATCTTCTTCCAAAAACAAGAGCCTATTATGAAGTGTGGCTGGATGAAGAAAAAGTGGCCGGCACGCCTGAATTTGAAGAAGTAGAACCAATGTATGGTCCGACTTACCTGCCACGTAAGTTTAAAATTGGTATCGCTGTTCCGCCGTCCAATGACATTGATGTCTTTTCACAAGATCTTGCTTTCATTGCGATTGTCGAAGAGGGCAAACTAATCGGCTTTAACGTGGGGATTGGCGGAGGAATGGGTATGACACACGGTGATACCGCGACCTATCCGCAACTTGCAAAAATAATCGGCTTCGTTAAACCGCACCAACTTTATGAAGTAGCGGAAAAAACGATTACGATCCAACGCGATTACGGAAATCGTTCCGTTCGTAAAAATGCCCGCTTTAAGTATACAGTTGACAGACTTGGTTTGGAAAATGTCAAGGTTGAGCTTGAAAACCGCTTAGGATGGAGCCTCGATGAAGCGAAGCCCTTCCAATTTGACTCGAATGGCGATCGCTATGGATGGGTTAAAGGGGTTCAAGGTAAATGGAATTTTACCTTATTTATCGAAAACGGCCGTGTGGCGGACTACCCAGATTATCAATTAAAGACGGGCTTACGCGAAATTGCTAAAGTCCATACGGGTGATTTCCACTTAACCGGTAATCAGAACGTAATTATTGCCAATGTTTCTAGCCAGAAAAAGAAGAAAATCGATGATTTGATTGAAAAATATGGTTTAACAGACGGCAAGCATTATTCTGCTTTACGCCGCAGTTCAATGGCTTGTGTTGCTCTACCTACATGCGGATTAGCGATGGCAGAAGCAGAGCGCTATTTACCATCTCTAATCACAAAAATTGAGGATATCGTTGATGAATCAGGTTTACGTGATAAGGAAATTACCATCAGGATGACAGGCTGTCCGAATGGTTGTGCCAGACACGCACTTGGGGAAATTGGCTTTATCGGTAAAGCGGTAGGTAAATACAATATGTATCTTGGCGCAGCACATGATGGCAGCCGGTTAAGCAAAATGTACCGTGAAAATATCGGTGAAGAAGAGATTTTGAAAGAGTTGCGCGTGATTCTTCCACGCTATGCGAAAGAAAGATTGGAAGGCGAGCACTTTGGTGATTTCGTCATCCGTGCTGAAATCGTAAAAGCAACCACTGATGGTACCAATTTTCACGAATAAAGTGGATACAGATCGAGAGGCAGCTTATTTAAAATGGCTTAGTTCATATGAACTAAGCCATTTTTTTATGTTCTAGAAAAATTATAGATTTACCACTTGTGGATAACTTTTTACATGTTTGATACGTCCAGCTCCAGCGCCTAGCCCCTCGAGGTCATAAGCCAATCCGTCCAAAAGGTTAAAGAGCAACCTTTCGGCAGGCTTGTCTTATGCTTGTCGGGGCTAACCAATGCGCTTACGCTTTTGTTCCTTTACAATATAAGTAATTGCTTTTTTAGGACAGTGATCAATGCATGACCCGCATAAAATACACTCATTGTCATCCATGGCTTCTTTTTTAACTTTGTCTGATACATTAAGACTCATAGGGCAGGACCTATTGCACAAATGACAGTTTATACATGCAGCCCTATCTGCCTGTAACCTGACTCGTTTAATATGAAGCAGATTCCCGATTTTAGTTCCTATTACCATAAACGGAGCCATCCAGCAAAAATAGTGGCAAAAGATCCTTTTACCAAACACAACAGCTGGAATGAAAATGAGCAAAACTACCCCATAATAAATGATATAATCATATACATTTGCTATCGATATTCCATTAGTAGTTTGATAGAAAAAATTTAGGGATATTTCGTGCTTTCTACCTATAAAACAAAATATAATACTACTTACCCATATCAACCAAAAGACATATTTTATATTATTTTTCCATCCCTGGCTGGGTTTTTTATCATTTATAATCGCAGCACATTCCTGAATTCCTCCTGCAGGACAGAGGTATCCACAAAATAATCTTCCTAAAAAAACTGAACTTACGAGCAATGCGAGAAAAACAATGAAGCTTCCGGTCATAATCCCGTCTCTTGCACCTAAAATAATTAATTGTGGTGAAAGATAATAGATGGTTATCGGGAATAGCAACATAGAGACGAGTAAGAGTAATTTTCTACTTTTTTGCCTTTTCATCCTTGCGCCCCCTTAACATAACTAATGTGTTGTGAAAGGATTCACAAACCTAAAGAAGCCTTTATTTAACCATAGTTGCTTTTAAATGCTGAATGTGGATTCCGATATGTCCAATCCCAATGATGACCGCGGATGCAATTAACCAAATCACTTTTCCATAAATGCCTAAGAGCAAAAAGGCCATCACAGGGAGACTTGCACCAGGCACAGGAATTCCATAAAAACTTCGGTAAAAATTTTCTTCCGTATGCTCACCAATAAAATATCTAATCCAACTAATCTCATATAGAATCATTAAAGCAACTGATGCTAGTAACCAAGAACTCCATGCTGAGAATGGAGCAGGGTTAAAATCGCTAAAAATTAGGATGCTGCACGTACAGCATATTTGTCCAACACGTTCAAAAAATAATAATAGTTTGTTTTCTTCTGTAGGGTTATAATCAATTGGCTTATGCTTACTCCATATAGTGTTGGGAACCCATAACATCAATAAATAGATCAGACCTATATAGGAAAAACCTAAATGACCGACCATATTATCCCCCCTAATAAGATTCAACATATCCCATAGCTTATGTCTCATTTCCTATTATTCCTTATTTTACCATCAATTAAATAAATAGAAGTGACCGAAAAAAGAAAACATTGTGAATTTTTCTGCAGCGAAACTACCGTTATTTAGGTACAGACTAACCATTTGGAAGTTCTGTCCATTTGCCTTTTTGTTTATCCCAAAAAATGATATTGCTGTACAGAAACCACTAAAGGTGTAAAAATAAAATATGATTTGAATCTATGGTTATGGTTATATAAATACTAAGACATCAATGGATTTTACATAGGGGGGTTGAAATTGCGTAAAGGAATTATATGGAAGCTATCGTTATTGTTTTTGTTAATCGTATCAGGTGTCGCTGCCTTCACAATTGTTCAAACATCAGAAGAGCCACCCAAGCGTGCTATGGCCCAGCAAAATGGCAAGCCAGTCACGATCTATCTTGCCGGGGATTCCACTGTTTCCAATTATCCAAAATCACTTTACCCGCGGGCAGGCTGGGGGGAAGTGCTGCCATCCATACTAGATTCAAAAGTGACGATTCGGAATTATGCAAAGCGCGGGAGAAGTACGAAAAGTTTTATTTATGAAGGAAGGTTAAAATTGATTTTGAATCAAATCCAAAAGGGTGACTATCTCTTCATTCAGTTTGGACATAATGATGAGAAATTCAGCTTTAAAAGACTTTATACCGATCCAAACACAACCTATAAGACTTACTTAAAAAAGTATATTGAGGGCGCTAGGAGTAAAGGGGCAATTCCAATACTTGTGACACCCGTGCAAAGATATAGGTTTTCTAGCGATGGCCAGGCAATGGAAACACACGGCCGATATCCAGCGGCGATGAAAGCTCTGGCTAGGGAAGAAAATGTCCCTGTTATTGATTTAGCGGCAAAGAGTAAAAAATTATATCAACAGCTAGGACCCGCTAAAACGAAAAATTTATTTTTATGGTTGAAAGCAGGCGAGTACCCAAACTACCCGGATGGAGTAATGGACAGTACCCATTTTCAAGTCTATGGAGCACGGCAAATGGCCCAATTGCTTGTTGAGGGAATAACTGAGCAAAACCTGCCGCTAAAAATACATGTCTTACCAAAATACCGTTAGTAAATGCAAAAAAGAAGGTGTCCCATAAGAATAACTTTTGGGGCACCTTCTTTTTTTGTACATTTAACTAGTCTGTTGATTTACGCTCCAGACGCTTCGCTTTCCGCGGGCGGAACGGGGAGCCTCCTCGTCGCTTCGCTCCTACGGGGTCTCCCCTGCCCCGTACTCCCGCAGGAGTCTTCGCGTCTTCCGCTCCAATCAACAGAGTGTGCAAAAATTATTCATCAACCACCGTTTGGGTCAGCCTCTTTATTACCGGACATTAGCTTAGTTTAACAATCGTTCTTCCTCTTGCCTGCGCTTTTAATAGTGTAGGAAGGACTTCAGGCAGTTGTTCAAGCGTGACTTCGTCTTGGATGAGTTCTTCCAAATTGGCTGGTTTGAAATCGGAGGCGAGCCGATTCCAGATTTTTAAGCGAGCTTCCATCGGACAATAAACAGAGTCAATCCCCAGTAAATTAACGCCTCTAAGAATGAATGGAAACACGGAGGTGGGCAATTTTGTTCCGGCTGTTAAGCCGCTAGCCGCAACTGAACCGCCGTATTGAATTTGGCTTAATAATGAAGCGAGTGGTTCTCCACCCACCGGATCCACAGCGGCGAACCATTTTTGCTTGCCTAAGGCTCTTATTTTTCCATCATAAACTTCTTCACGGGGTAATACCGCTGCTGCACCGAGCTTTTTCAAGTAGTCATGCTCGGATTCTTTACCCGTACTTGCCTCCACTTGGTAGCCACGCTTAGCAAGAATGGAGACAGCAAAACTTCCGACCCCGCCCGTCGCACCGGTAACGAGAACCTTACCTTTTTCTGGTGTAACGCTATTCTCTTCTAAACGCTGTACCGAAAGGGCAGCAGTAAAACCGGCTGTACCAATGACCATTGCTTCTTTTAAAGTTAGTCCATCAGGGAGCGGAACAATCCATTTAGCGGGAATTCGGGCATACTCACTGTATCCTCCAAAATGGGAGACACCGATTTCATAGCTCGTGGCAATGACTTCATCGCCTTCTTGGAAACGAGCGTCTCTAGACGAAACGACTACACCGGCTAAATCGATACCCGGTATGAATGGATAGCGTGTGACAATATTTCCAGTCGGAATACTCGCCAAACTATCTTTATAATTGACGCTCGAATAGTGGACTTTGATCAGGACTTCTCCTTCCGGAAGATCAGTTAATGTTCGTGTTTGTACTTCAACAGAAAACTGCTCGTCCTGCTTATCAACAATCAAGGCTTTAAACGTTTGCGACATAGGCTTTAACTCCTCACAATAATTAGACGTAAGATTATCATACAATAAATAGTACCATTTTACCTTTATGGTACACGTACTAATTGTGAAAATACAAGGAAATCGTCTGTGAGGATAAAAGTCCTGCAAAAGGAACAAAATGAAGTTCTTAGCATATGATATGGAAAACGGATGAGCCCGCTTTAGAATTTCATGTCACCTTAATTTTTAATAAAAAATCTACTCGTTAAATTAAATTTATATTAATATTCAAAAAACCAGCAATATCCTGTATAGTACTTCTGGTTTATTTAGTTCTTTTGGAATATAATTAACTTATAATCTTTTATTGTATTCGGTAGGGAGGTTAACTTATGAGCATAAAACATAAAAAGTATAATTTCTTTCAACGTCTAGGACGTGCTTTTAAGTTAAACATTTTAAAACTTCTCCGTTCTCCTGGAGGGGCAAAGAAAGTATCATTGGGTTTTGCAATTGGATTCGGACTTGAGATGTTAGTCATTTCGTCTGCCTCCCTCATATATATATTATTCGTACCGATTGTCCGCTTGGCGAAAGGATCGCTTCCAGCTTCGATTATCGGTAATGTAATTGGAAAACTGACCTTGCTGCCCGTCATTCTATTGCCTTTTGCCAGAAAATTAGGGAAAGTAATCCTTCCAATGAAGGTGAAAATTGGACACAATGGCTCCTTTTCATTCCAAAAGCTGTTGCATGGTGATTTCCACAGCCTGGTAAGCCTCATTCATGGTGGATTTCACGCTCTGATTGGAATGACCATTTTTGGTATTATCCTTAGCGTTATTTCATACTTCGTCGTTCATTATTTTTATGAAAAAGAACGAGTCAATCGTTTAAAAAGAAGGCGCTCTAAAAGTGAAATTCGGATTAAAAGAGTGAATAAAAATTTTATTTGACCTGTAAACGTTCGCATGAATGTGCAAAAAAACGAAGGAGTGATGCTCCTTCGTTTTTTTATGCGGCTATTTTTCGATATTGATGTTTAAATTGATAAATCATTTGCTCAGAAATGGCGGTATAACCTGCTAAATTTGGATGGACACCATCGGCAGATAAATTTTGTAAATGCTCGCCGTTAATCACTTTTGTCGTTTCAATTACTATCGAAGAGGGCAGACGGTTTGCCACTTCATAAATATGGACATTCCATTTAGGCAGCAGTTTATCAGCAAGTGCGTACATTTGATTATCCGGAGATAATGGATTATATAATTCTAATAAAACCACCGTAGCATGAGGATTTAGTTTGGTAACTCGAGATGTAATGTCGGTTAAATTCTTGGTAAAGGTGGCTTGCAGCTCGTCATAGGTTTGAAAGACCGATTGGAGATCTAGTCCTTTGGCCGCATGAATGATATCATTTCCGCCCACGTTGATCGTAATAATGTCAGCCTGTTTAATTGCGTCATCAAATTGCCCGGTCTGGACAAGCTGGTTTAATTCACTACTCGTAATCCCGTTAATGCCTTGGTTATTAAACGCTATTTTTTTATTTGCCTGTTCGCCCAGTGAATTCGAAAATTGCGAAACCAGATCTTTACTTTGTTCGGCGCCAACGCCACGGATCACCGAGTCACCGATGGCTAGATGATACAAGGTGGCAGCTTTTTTATTTTTAAAATAAGTAAGATAGGAAACTTGATTGTCAGACTGCCGGGCTTTAACTGTATGTTTTTTCATTTGGTATAGTTGATAGTGTGGATAATAGATCCAGATTGCTGAACCTAGTCCGATAATCAATACGAAACTGATTAGGTACTTTAAAAACTTCATTTTATTCACTCCCTGATATTCCATTATAGCAAGGAAAACAACAGAAATATGTAGGAGTTGATTTCCATTCAAACTGACACTTTCTTATTTTTAGGCAGTGTTAATTGTTGATTTCCGCTCCAGGCGGCTTCGCTTTCCGCGGGCGTGCCGGGGAGCCTCCTCGGCGCAATTGCGCCTGTGGGGTCTCCCCTGACCCGTACTCCCGCAGGACTTTGAATTTACATCCTTGAATCAGCCCACGCACGAAGGAAATGCGATAGCATTTACGAGGAGTCTTCGCCGCCTTCCACTCCAATCAACAATAACCTTTTACCAGCCTATTTTTAGATTATCTTTTACGCGAGCTAATGTTGTCAACTTCATGCTGGCTCTTAGACAAACAGGTCTTCTTTAAAATGATACGATTGTTTCCCCTAGTAAAAGGACCTTTAATTGTTCTTTGGGCCTCTGTTGTTTTTCCCACTCGCGGTATAACCGTGCCAATGCTTCCGGTCCAGTATCGTCCGCTAAGCGATAGGCACCGTAATGCATGGGAACAAAGGTTTTCGCTCGCAACTCAAGGAAGGCCTTGACGCTATCCTCTGGATTAATGTGCGATACAGCCATAAACCATTCCGGTTCGTAAGCACCAATTGGCATAAACACCGTATCAATTTCAAACCGATCAGCAATTTGTTTAAAACCGCTAAAATAGCCGGTATCGCCGACGAAATAAAGGGTTTCTTTCTCATTTTGAAATATCCATCCGCCCCAATGGGAGATATTCATATCATTCAAGGAGCGCCTTGTCCAGTGTTGAGCAGGGACGAAGTGAATGGAAATGCCTTGATGTTCAACACTTTCCCACCAGTTCAGTTCGGTTACTATTTGATAACCTTTTTTTAAAAAGAGTGATTTTAAACCAGCTGGTACATAATAATGAGGGTTGCCTTTTACTTTTTTTAACGTTGGAAAATCTAAGTGATCATAATGGCCATGCGAAATCACCACAACATCAATTTCTGGCATGTCCTCTAAGGCTATGCCGGGTGCCGTTAATCTCTTCTGAAAACCCATCCGCTTGGCCCAAACGGGGTCAGTTAAAATATTCATCCCATTTAGCTGGATTAAAAAGGTGGAATGGCCGATCCAGGTAAAGGTAGTTTTGCTCCTGTTTTCGTTGAGTTCTGTTATCTTTTTTACTGGTGACTGTTCAATTTGACTCGTTAAATCCTTCACCTTGGCTTTTCTTTCTTTTTGCCATTTTCGCATATCTTTAAATGTTTTTTTATTTTCAACATCATCTAAATTTGCGTATCTCATCATCATTCTTCACCTTGGTCTCTCGAGAGTTTGTACTTAAAATGAGTATAGCAATTTTTCATGCAACCATCAAAAATGAACAATGTAACAATCACTTTAAATATTGTAATAAAACATTATGTCCATATTGGAAAATTGTTACGTTCATTAAAATAAGGTTAAAGTTTCCGCTCAGGTGCCGATTCGACAATATTTTAAAATAGGACTATTTATAATTAAGGGCAGAAGGTCAAAAATAACAGTCTATGAATGGAGGTTTTCTCAGGTGAGTGAATTACTTCAGGAAGCTGTCCACGATAAAAGACAAGGTATAATGGAACAATTAATCCAATCAGGGGTGTATAAGATAAAAAATAAGCATTTGTACGAAATGACCCTGAGCGAATTAGAGAAAGAATACGTAAACATTGGCATGGCAAATGAGCCCAGCCAACATACTTATAGGTAATATTCAGCTAATTCAAACATAAGCACGAAAAGAAACCGCTCAAGGAGAGACCTGAGCGGTTTCTTTTCGTTGGCTAAAATGGAATATATACTCTCACCACAATGGTCAAAATTGTTTCCAGAATCAAATGGTTTACCGGAGCAAATAATATCCTTATCTGTTGTTGACAAAATTTAGAGTATGGGAGAGCGTTTAATGGAGACAAAAAGCAAAGGACTGTCCGCGTGGCAGTTAACGATGATGGCTCTTGGAAGTGTCATTGGAGGTTCCTTCTTTTTAGGATCATCCGTTGCCATCCATGCAGCTGGGCCGTCTATTTTATTGTCCTATATTTTAGCAGGCGTCCTTGTTTATTTAATTTTATATGCTTTGTCCGAAATGACGGTTGCTGATCCTACTGTCGGATCGTTTAGTAATTTCGCGGCGCGAGAACTTGGTTCAGGGTTTGGCTTTGTCGTAGGCTGGTTGTACTGGACAGGTACGGTTTTATCGATGTCGAGTGAAGCTACAGCCATAACCATCCTGCTTCGTGAATGGTTTCCCCATTTATCGATTGCTATTTTTGGAAGCATACTCATTGTTGGGGTTACACTCGTCAACTTATTAGGAGCGGACAAGTTTGGGAAGATTGTCAGCGGACTGTCAGGAGTAAAAATCTTTGCCATCGTGTTCTTTATCATTACAGCAATCGTGTTAATCGCAGGTCTGTTTCCTGGAGCAAAAGCGGTCGGTGCTGGGGAATTAGCAAGAGAATCCTTAATGCCCGGCGGGATCAAGGGTATTGCCGGCAGTATGTTACTGGTCGTTTTTGCTTATGCTGGTTTTGAAATCATTGGTTTAGCCGCTTCAGAAGCCCGAGATCCCCGCAATACGATTCCTAAGGCCATTCGGTATACCGTGTTTTCTTTAGTTGGATTGTATATCCTTTATGCAGCCGTCCTCCTTCCTTTGATTCCGACAGCAGCTCTAAATGAAACCGTTAGTCCGATGGTGGCATCACTCGATCGATGGGGAATTGGCTGGGCAGGTTCGGCCCTCAATTTGGTGTTGATTTCGGCGAGTTTGTCGGCGATGCTGGCTGCCATCTTTGGGCTTGGCAGAATGATTCGTTCATTAGTGGATGAGGGACATGCACCGCAATTGCTAAAAGATAATAGAAATGTACCTTATCGCGGCATTCTTTTTTCTGGCCTCGCCATGCTCTTAGGTTTAGGCTTCGGTTTGTTGTTTCCTAGAGTATATTTAGTCTTGATCAGCACCAGTGGATTTACGTTGATTTTTACGTATGCCGTCATTATGGCCAGCCATATCCGGTTTCGCAAAAGGGCAGGCTGTCCACCTGATGGGAACTGTCAAGTTAAGGGCTTTCCTTATACCTCCTATATAGCGTTGATTAGCTTAATCATTGTTCTTTTGAGTATGCCATTAATTCCGGGCCAAGGAACAGGGCTCGTGTCTGGGATTATCATGGTGGTCTTGTTTTCCGCTATTTATTTTGTGATGAGATATCGCTCTAGTGCCCAAACTAAAAAGGAAACCGGGAATCGAATCCCATCCAAACCAGAGTTATTAACAGAATTCTCGGTGGAACTGACTCCAAATCAAGAAGAAAATAAAAATAAATAAGTTCTGTCGAAAAAGGCTGATTCGGGCAAGTCGTTACGTACGATGATGCGAGTCAGTTTTTTTTACGCCCTGTTCCAATCCAGACGATTTCTTTTAACAACATTGCCCATCCGTGAATAAGAATAATGAGTAGCATAGGATTGCAAGAATCTGCTGGTTATGGGAGGAGAAACGGTGGAAATTGAATACCAGTATCGTTTCGGATTACCTAGATCAATGGTTTGGAAGTATATTAAAAATGAAAAGGTTCTAAAGAAATCACTACCGGGATGCAAGTCATTTTCGGAGACATCACCTGGCATTTACGCGGGTGAAATGGAAATCAATATGGGACCAATCCAAGATCTTTTTAAGCTAGAAATTCACCTTGCTGAAGAAAAATCGCCAGCCTTATTACGACTCAAGATCAACGGGGATGGCAGTCTGGGTCAAATGAATGGCATGGCTCTACTCTTATTTAAAGAGAACAAAGGGGTAACCCACTTAACCTGTAAAGCAAAAGGCGAGGTATCAGGGGCACTGGGGTTAGCAGGGAAGAGGCTTTTAGATTCTGGCGCCACCAAGGGAGTAGAAAGCTTTTTCCTGCAGCTTGAAAAAGAAATCAAACGAAAACTGTATGAGGTAAAAAAAAGAAACAGATGACGGAGCGGTTGGGAAATCGCTCTTTTTGTTTTCTGGAATGATTGTACAACCATTCATATTTCTCTCTCTGCTTGGTAAACCTAACATCAGAAGAATGAATTGGAGGCACTTATTAGTGAAACAATCCAAATTATTTTTACTCATTATGTTAATTCTTCCTTGGTTTTCCATCCCGTTATTAGGAAAGAAAACAGTCAAGAGATTCTGGCCGGCATGCCTTTTTATTGCCATCGTTGTACGATTGGAAAGTATGATTGCGAAGAAAAGGCACTGGTGGTATTTTTATGAAAAGATAAGCCCGAACGCAATCGGAGAATTCCCGTTAATTTGGGGCCCTTTCTTTATTGGCTCGATGTGGATCTTAAAATTCACCTATGGGAAATTTTGGATTTACACCATAACCAATCTTGTCATTGATACAGCTTTTACCTTTCCATTCGTAAGCTTCTTAGAAAAATTTAGAATCGCTTCTTTGATCCAATTGAAGAAATATCAGCTTTCAATCCTCTTTTTTATAAAGTCAATGCTGCTTTACGGTTTTCATTTTTTAAAAGAAAAAAGGTAACTCATTCCGTGAGGAGGGTTCTAAATGGTAGGTCAATCTGAAATCCGTCTGACGGCAGCGGAAATGTCGACTTTATGGTCTCAATACATAAATGATACCTCTGCTATTTGTGTGAACAGGCACTTTTTAGAAAAAGCTACTGACCCAGAAGTACGAACCATTATTGAATTTACTTTAACTGAAGCGAAAATTCATGTTGAGTTTCTACAGGATTTTTTTAATAAAGAAGACTTTCCCATTCCATTTGGCTTTACGGACAGGGATGTATTGCCGGAAGCGCCAAAACTGTTTTCCGATACGTTCGTTTTGATGTTTTTAAGACAAATGTCCATTCTAGCCATGACCGCCAGCAGCGCGGCTTTAGGATTAACGACACGAGAAGATGTAGTATCTTTTCATAAACGAGTTTTACAAGCAGCGGTTAAACTGCAAGACCTAACGCGCCACTTGATGTTAAAACAAGGGACATATATTAGACCACCGTTTATTTCAACACCTGATAAAGTAGACTTTGTCGAGAAACAGCAATTTATAAACGGAATTCTTGGTAAAAAAAGAGCGTTGACATCGATTGAGATTACTCATCTGTTTATGAATGTACAAACAAATGCGATTGGAAAAGCTTTAATCACAGGATTTGGTCAGATCGCCAAGAGCGAAGAGGTCAAGCAGTTCCTGAATAGAGGCAAACAAATTGCTCATAAACACATGAATATCTTTAGCGATTTCCTCATGAAAGAAGATCTTCCCGCACCAATGAGCTGGGATGCGGCTGTAATGGATTCCACAGCATCGATATTTTCAGATAAGTTAATGATGTTTATGACATCAGCGATGATTGCTGCTGGAGTTGGTAACTATGGAATGGCTATGGCTGCAAGTCCTAGGAAAGATCTGGCCTTTCGGTATGCCTCTTTGATTCCTGAAATTTCCTTATATGCGGAAGATGGGGCCAATATTTTAATAAAAAATGGCTGGATGGAGGAACCTCCGCAAGCGGATGATAAGGATCAATTGATGAATCGTTAGAATTCGTCAAGAAAAGAAGCATTGCCATTTCCCATTGAGGAAAAGCAATGCTTCCTTTTACCGCTTAACGGAAGATGTTCTTAACGGTATTGTTAAAGTCGTTCCAAAGGTTGTTGTTGTTTTTGTTACGTCCTTTTGTGTTTAAATCAGTTGAATAGTTGGTCATTTGACGAAAGAAGTCCCGATCATATGAAATATAGACGCGGTGGACTCCCTTATCTGCTGTACGGACTTGATCGGCAATTCGCTGATCAAGAGGTGATGACACGCTGCGGTAGTTCGTACCAGTAGTCCCATCATTTGTTCCAGCAGTACCGTCATTTGTGCCGGTAAAAGTAGTATTGTTGTTGTTCATGGTCCCTGTGTTGTTGTTATTATTTGTGCCGCGAATACCAATTGTACCACGGGTGTTCGAAGCACCTCCAGCGCCAGGGTTTAAGCCAGTCCCTGTATTGTCAAGCGCATTTACACCGGTCGTACTAGGGTAGTTTCCGTTCAGACCAGTTCCTGCACCACGTGCTGTAAGGTGGTTGTCACGTCCATTTGTTCCAGTGGTCCCTAAATTATTATTGGTACCAGTGATGCCAGTGGTTCCCCTAGTACCTGTTGTGTTGTTACGATTGTTTGTGGTACCCGTTCCCGTTTGGAAGCGATTGTTTTTTAAGCGGACGGCAACATATGCGTCATTGTTTCGGATGATAACATGTGCTAAATCCACTTCTTGCAGTTTCTCAACCGCTCGTCCTGCACGGTTTGAATAGCGTAAGTTGTGAGTATTTACATTGTTAACATTAAGGCGGTTATTGTTATCGTTCCTGACGTTGCGAACATCAAGCGCATTGTTGTTCATGTCATTTCTTAGGTTGTTTTTAGTTCCATTATCGGCACAACCAGTTAAACCAACGAGGGTAGAAGCTAATACGAAAGTGACTAAACCTTTTTTCAAGAACTTCACTCCCTAAAAATAATGTGGTACATATATATCGTCACCTAGATGAGGGGAACTATTCGAGACCAGACAGAGGTAAATATTGATATGACTATTCTCACTTAGGGGAGTAGGGATTCACTTGAATTGTCGGATTATGGTAGGATAAAGGGTGAAATGAAAATGGTAAATTAAAAACGGGGGAACTGAAAATGTACAGCTTTAAGAATGACTACAGTGAGGGAGCACATCCACAAATCCTAAAGGCAATCATGGAGACCAATTTAGTTCAAGAAGAAGGATATGGGGAAGACCGCTATTCTTTACAGGCAATCGAGCTGATAAAGAAAAAACTGGGACGGGCTGACGTGGATATACATTTCTTAACAGGAGGGACGCAAACAAATCTGACAGCTATTTCGGCATTTTTAAGACCGCATGAGGCGGCTATTTCTGTAAGTAGCGGTCATATTCTTGGCCACGAGACGGGTGCGATCGAGGCAACAGGGCATAAGGTTCTGTCGGTGGAAAGTAAGGACGGGAAACTAACACCAGCAGGTGTGCAAGCTGTCCTAGAAGGTCATCCTGATGAACATATGGTTAAACCAAAACTTGTATACATATCCAATTCGACGGAAATCGGCTCGATTTATAAAAAAGAAGAGCTGCAGGCGTTAAGTGATTTTTGTCGGGAAAAGAATCTTATTTTATATATGGACGGGGCAAGACTCGGGTCTGCACTTTGTTCAAAGGAAAATGATCTTCAAATAAGTGATTTGCCTGACCTTGTTGATGCTTTCTATATCGGTGGAACGAAGAATGGAGCGTTGTTGGGCGAGGCATTGGTGATTTGCCGCGAGTCTCTTAAGGAGGATTTTCGTTATCATATTAAGCAAAAAGGGGCGCTCTTAGCGAAGGGAAGATTAGTCGGGATCCAATTTCTTGAATTGTTCCGGGAACATTTGTTTTTTGATTTGGCGGAGCATGCCAATCGGATGGCTGCTTTGCTTCAAGATGCTTTCAAACAAGCGGATGTGAAGTTTTTAACGAATTCTCCGTCGAATCAAATTTTTCCGATTTTACCTGTTAAGGTGATTGCTGAGTTGGAGAAGAAGTATTCGTTTCATGTTTGGGAGAAGGTTGATGAAGATCAATCGGCGATTCGATTAGTGACTTCTTGGGCAACGAAAGAGGAAGAGGTTGTTGGCTTTATTGAGGAACTGAAAAAATGGGTGTAGGGCGGTAGAACAATCTATAAAATAATTTAAGTATCATATTTCGATTCTCATGTTCTTAAAAATCCCCTTAAATAAGAGTTGTGTATGTAATTTGCCTGTTGATTTCCGCTCCAGGCGGCTTCGCTTTCCGCGGGCGTGCCGGGGAGCCTCCTCGGCGCTTTTAGCGCCTGCGGGGTCTCCCCTGTCCCGTACTCCCGCAGGAGTCTTCGCCGCCTTCCGCTCCAATCAACAGGGTTCTTTTACTTAGTCTAAATTAAAAAGACACCCCTAAAGTTAGAGTGAAATCTGACTTTTGGGGTGTTTATTTATGTCTGTTTATCTTTTTTTGAGTACTTCTCCAGTTTGTTCATTAATTCGTTTAATTTTTGTTCGAGGGTATCCAGTTTTTCCTTCTCTTTCTGGATAATTTTTTCGAGTCGATCTTCCATTGAATCATCATTTAAAGGAGTGTTGGCTGAAGTCATAAGGAATCAGTCCTTTTTTAAATGATATTTTTTGATAAAAAGAGAGGCTGGACTGATACCTGTATCCTATTACCGTTTTTTCTTCTTGGACAGGTCAGCAACGGCATTTTTCCCTTTTGTGACTTTTTCTAATACCACTTGAACATGATACTTATTTTCTTCCACATTGGTAACACTTGAAATGGTTCCTTTTTTTCCTTTTATTTTTAATTCTTCCCCAACGGAAGGGACCCGTTGAAGGAGCTGGCTTAACAAAAGGTTTTTGTTTTCAAAAAAATGAACGGCAAACATTTAGTCTCACCTTTTTTCATATAGAATGGGTTAGAAATAAATCCTCATCTAAATATATGATTATTATAAAATTAGAGACCATGTTCATTAAAAATTGTACAAAAAAGATCTCACATTGGAGATCTCATCATGAGCGACTATTCAACTTCTTTAAGCATGCTTTCAATATTGGTTAAACGTGTGCTCAAATCATTAATCGCTTTTAATTGCTGCTGTTGAAAATGAGTATTTTCTTGTTCTAATTTTAGACGTTCTTCTGCACGGCGTTCCGTCCTTCTAACAACCCGAATGATATAAACGATCAAAACAATCACAAGCAGAATTGGCAAAATGAACGAACCGAGGCCAATTATAGGAAATATAAAATCGCCTGCATTTAAGTTAGAAAACATAATAGGTAACATTCCTTTCCAAAATTTTTAAAAATAATACTCTAAAGTTACTCCTTTCGTTTTTTTAACGTTAGGCTGTCAGCTAAACCAGCGATGACTTGTTCGTTTAATGTGAGGTTAAAAGAGTCTAGCTCATAATATTTCATCGCTTTACCATTCTCTGAAATTTCGTGATGGCTCCGAATTAGTTCAACTTCCTCTAATTTTTGCAGATGAAGGTAGAGTAAGGGACGGCTTATCCCCAGATCTCTCGCTAACTGACTCACATATTGCCGTTCTTGATGAAGAATCGCAATAATCTTTAACCGGTAAGGGTTTGACAAGGCTTCCAGAATCCTAAGGAGATCATCACCATGTTTTAAGTCTTTCATATGTAATAATTTTATTACATGTGAAAAGAAAACGCAATACTAAAAAGGAAATATTTTATATTATTTCCTTTTTATATGAAACTATGTATATAGTGAAATAAGGTAACCAAAAAAAGCGGGAAAAAGGATGAACAAAGCACCACAGCCGCCCTATTATGCTGTTATTTTTACTTCAGGGCGCACAGATGGGGATAAGGGCTATGGAAAAATGTCAAAAACAATGGAGGAACTGGCGTTGATACAGCCAGGTTTCATAGGAATGGAAAGCGCGAGGGATTCACAATTAGGTATTACGGTTTCCTATTGGGAGTCAGTGGAAGCGATAGAGGCATGGAAAAACCATGCAGTGCACCGACTTGCACAGCAAAAAGGCAAAGAGGAATGGTATCAGAACTATACCGTTAGAATTTCTAAAGTGGAGCGGGCTTACTCTTTCGAGAAATAAAGAGCTTAAAAAGGTAACAAGGAATCCCTTGTTACCTTTTCGTATTAGTGTATCGATCTGGGGCGGCTTGTTGGGCATCTAACCATTTATTTATTTTTAGAAAAGATAGTAGGATAATAATACAAACCATCCAAAAAATTTCCCATACATTGTTTTATGCCTCATTTTGTATGAAATCAGGCAGTGCTGAGCGCGGACAAGCTAAGTTACCAGAGTTCAACTAAATGAGTGCTGGCCTTTTTTTATGGGGGGTGTTACGAGATATAGCACTCCTCCATTGGATAGCACAAAAAAAATAGTGGAAGAAGGGATTAGAATGAGTGAACTAAACCAAGAATGGCTGGAACAACTCCAGAAATTAAACCAGCAGCAATTCAAAAATATGCTTGATGAGCAGGCCAAGAAACGTCGAAAAAATAAATTTAGAGAAAATCTAAAGAAAAGCCAGGAAGAATCGTTTCAATCACTAAAAGATAAATATGCGACACCTGCCAATCAGCCAACGTCATCTTTGGCAGATATGCTAAAAAACCTGTTTAATCAGAAATAATGAAATAAACAAGCCCAACAGGATCTACAAAGTACAAGCTATTTAGGAAAAAAGTTGTTCCATAAATGGGAGCAACTTTTTTGGGTAGGAAGAATCATTTTATTAATAAAGTAATCAATCCTCTGTTTGTATAAACAAGCGTATCAGCACAAGTAAAGCACGTAAACTTAATAAGGACTATTTACAATTATGAAAATCTTAGCTACTATTTCTATAGTTATAGTTATATAAGAAAGTGTGAGTAGATGCCATTTGATTTAGATCCATCCTTATTCGTTATTTTAATTGTATTTGGCTTTTTAGCCGCATTTATCGATTCAGTTGTCGGCGGCGGCGGACTGATTGCCTTACCAGTTTTGTTATTTACAGGATTGTCACCCGCGGCAGCGGTGGCCACCAATAAATTAGCGGGAACCATTGGCTCGTTAACCAGTACGATTATGTTCTACCGCTCCGGAAAGCTTGATATCAAGTCCATAGTTAAGCTATTTCCATTAACGTTTATTGGCTCAATGATTGGTGCGTGGACCGTACATTTGATGAACCCTGAAATTTTGAAACCTTTGATGCTGGTCATGCTCGCGGCCGTAGCGATCTATACCATTTTTAAAAAGGACTGGGGAAGTGTAACCACCAATAAGAAATTATCCATTCGTCATTTAACCATTTTTCTGATCCTTATTTTTGCGATTGGTTTCTATGATGGGTTTATTGGCCCGGGAACGGGTTCATTTTTAATATTTGCCTTTTTAATGGTTGGTTTTGACTTTTTAAAAGCAGCAGGGAATGCCAAGTTTTTAAATTTTGGCAGTAATGTTGCGGCACTGTTAATGTTTATGTATTTAGGACATATCCATTATGCTTATGGAATATTGATGGGGATTGCCCAATTCGCTGGGGCCATCTGCGGCTCGCAATTTGCGATCAAACGGGGAAGTGGTTATGTCCGCGCTTTGTTCATCGTCGTGACCTTTTTATTGCTGGCGAAAAATACATATGATTATCTTCATTAACTAGAAGCAGGTGGGATCAAGATGGAGACCGAACAAATAAAAATATTCGATCAAGCGCGAAATGAAATGGGTGTGGCTAGTCGCGAAGAGGTACATAAAAAGGGATATTGGCACGAAGTGTTCCATTGTTGGTTTTTAAGCCATAATGATCTCCTATTACAGGTTCGCAGTGAACAAAAAAAAGAGAATCCGTCCTTGTTGGATATCACTGCTGCCGGTCACCTATTAGCCGATGAAACGGTAGCAGATGGTGTCCGTGAAGTGAAAGAGGAACTTGGTGTCGATGTTCCTTTTGAAGAGCTAGTGCCATTAGGAATCATTGAGTATTGCTCGATTCAGGGAACTTATATCGATAATGAAATAGCGAACGTATTCTTATATAAATGCCATGTGGAAATCAAGGACTTTCACCTTCAAAAAGAAGAAGTGGCAGGGATTGTAAAAGTCTATTTTAACGACTTTCGCCAACTCTGGGATGAATCCAAAGATGTGATTCGAGTGACGGGGTATGAAATAAAGGCAGATGGAAGTAAGCACTCTATTGATCAGCTCGTTGGACGAGATCAATTTGTTCCACACCCAGCTGGATATTATCAAACCATTATTGAAAAAATAGACGAGCAAATAAAATAAATACGAACAATTGGGAGTGTTCATAAGGAAACACTCTTATTTTCTTGAAATGAAATAAAATACCTTTAATTGAATAGGCCAAACCCTTTGGTTTAGGGATGCAAAAAGGAGGAATAGAGGTAATGAATTCAGAGTGGATCAATTTAATGGTAGAAATATAGGCTAATTCGTCTAGGACAAATGAAAAATTGACAAATTAGCCACAAATCAGTATATTTTAAAACTAGGAAATCTAAGTTGTCCTTTTTTTGAAAATAGATCATCACTAGTTTACTAGTTTCCTCAAAATGAAATTTTTCCGGAATAATATACTATAATAATGATAGAAGGTGTACCATGGAGAGAATGCGACGAAGAAGAAGAGTTAAATGGAAAAGAGTTTTTATGTTTTTATTCCTCTTAATGATCATTGG
Organism: Neobacillus drentensis; assembly: GCF_021560175.1. GTDB lineage: Bacteria > Bacillota > Bacilli > Bacillales > Cytobacillaceae > Neobacillus > Neobacillus drentensis_A. The sequence goes on from NZ_CP091110.1 coordinate 2,657,079, forward strand.
GGTTGGTGCGTATAGTGCTTATGAGTATTCTCAAGGAGTTATGCTCGGTAAGGAAGGCAACAATAATACAAAAAAAGCATACGCTTTTAATGGCGAAGAAGTGAAGTTTGGAAAAATAAATGTCCTTCTGTTAGGAAGTGACTCCCGGGGAGAAGAGCATTCCAGAACGGATTCCATCATGATTGCCCATTACGACCAAAACAGCCATAAAGCAAAATTAATTTCCATCATGAGAGATACGTATGTCGATATCCCTGGTCATGGAAAGCAAAAACTCAATGCGGCGTATGCATTTGGCGGGCCAGAATTACTAAGAAAAACGATTAAGGAAAATTTTAATATTGATGTAAACTATTATGCTGTAGTTGATTTTAAAGGTTTCTCTAAAATTGTAGATATCGTAGCACCTGATGGAATTAAGGTAGATGTACCACATGAAATGTCTTCAGGGATTGGCATGGTCATAGAGCCAGGAAAGCAAGTTTTACATGGTGATAAGTTATTAGGATATGTCCGCTTTAGACATGATAACCTCAGTGACTTTGGCCGTGTGCAGCGACAGCAGGAAGTCATTGGGAAACTAAAGGATGAAGCCTTAAGTGTTGGGACCTTAGTAAAACTTCCAAAAATAATGGGTGTTGTTGGTTCATATGTTGATACCAATTTAAATAAATCAACGATGTTTTCTTTGGGGAAAGATGTGCTAACCAACCAATCCGGTGACATAAAAACCATACGTATTCCAGTGGATGGTTCTTTTAGAAATGAAACATTTGATGGGATTGGAGCAGTCCTCCGCGTCAACCTGGATGAAAACCAGTCCGCTATCGATAAATTTTTAGCTTCGTAAATGAAACAAATATTAAAAAAACACTTACCAAGAGTAAGTGTTTCAGACTGTCGACAAATCCGAAAAAATTAAGGGTTTGTAGGCAGTCTTTTTTGTATAATTGGGATATAGATAATTTTTTTGAGGTGGATAAGATGTTAAGTAAGAATACACAGATAAATCGTGACCAATTAGAAATGATAGCTTTAGAACAACTTGTGCCGGCCAACCATTTAGTACGCAAGTTAGAAGCTTCTATTGATTTTTCATTTATCTATCCCCTGGTTCAAGAAATGTATTCTACTGAAAGAGGACGCCCAAGCATTGATCCTGTGATATTAATTAAGATGGCATTCATCCAATACACCTTCGGAATTCGATCTATGCGAAGAACTATTGAAGAAATCGAAACAAATTTGGCTTATCGTTGGTTCTTAGGCTTTGGATTTTATGATAAAGTGCCTCACTTCTCTACCTTCGGTAAAAATTACGAACGACGTTTTAAAGATACAGATTTATTTGAACAGATCTTCTATCGTATTTTGAAGGAAGCCTCTGATAAGAAATTGATTAGTAGCGAGCATGTATTTATAGATTCAACCCATGTAAAAGCAAGTGCAAATAAACATAAATTCGAGAAGAAATTAGTTAGAAAAGAAACGAAAGCATACGAAGCAAGACTACAAGAAGAGATTAATAAAGACCGTGAAGAACATGATAAAAAGCCATTTCCACCAGATAAGTTTGAGAAAGAGGAATTTAAGGAAATAAAAAAAAGTACTACTGACCCTGAGAGTGGTTATTACGTAAAAGACGAGCGTACGAAACAGTTCGCATACTCATTCCATGCGGCCGCTGATCGAAATGGTTTTGTATTAGGGGCAATTGTAACTCCTGGGAATGTCCATGATAGTGTCATTTTCGAACCACTATTGGAAAAGGTAATCGAGAAACAAGGAAAACCTTCTGCTGTTGCTGCTGATGCTGGATATAAAACACCTGCTATTGCCCAATACATATTTGAAAATGATATGACACCTGCTTTACCTTATACTCGCCCTCGTACGAAAGAGGGGTACATGAAAAAATATGAATATGTTTATGATGAATACTACGATTGTTATATCTGTCCGCAAGGACAAGTATTGAAGTATGCAACTACGACGAAGGAAGGCTACCGTCAATACTTCTCTAATCCGATTGAATGTGAAAAATGTCCCTTACTTTCAAAATGCACGCAGAGTAAGGAACATAAAAAACTCATTCAGCGTCATGTCTGGGAACACCATATAGAAGAAGCCGAATATCTTCGTTCGACACAAGAGAATAAAAGCATTTACGCAAAACGCAAAGAAACCATTGAACGTGTTTTTGCAGATGCCAAGGAAAAGCATGGTATGCGTTGGACAACCTTAAGAGGCCTAAAAAAATTGTCCATGCAAGCGATGCTTACTTTTGCTGCCATGAATTTAAAAAAGATGGCCAATTGGACTTGGATAAGTCCAGAAATGGCGTAGCAATAAGCATAGGATAGGCCTAACTTTTGCTCTTACGAGCAAAAAAACAACAAAAAGACACCCAGATTGGCACATCCGGATGCCTTTTGTCTACAATCTGAAACACTTACCAAGAGTAAGTGTTTTTTTGTGATCCAGCTATTCCGAATCGGTCAAGAATTTATTAACAAGTCGAGATGTTCGTTTACCTGTGGATAAATGTCAGGATGAAGGAAATATCCAATTCTAGCCAACCCGTTTAATAGGCGGGGGGATGGCCTGCAAAAAAGAGGTTCATCGAGAATATAGAGTTGTCTGTTTTTAATAGCGTTCATTTGCCGCCAACCTGGACGTTTGAGGATGACCTTTGGGTTTACTTTCTTTTTCTGAACACCTACCCATACAATGCAGATAACGTCTGGATTTCTGCTTTTTACATCTTCCCAATCTGTTTGGACACTTGCTTCAGAATAATCTTCAAAAATATTTCGTCCACCGGCAAGCCTGCTCATTTCGGTCAACCAGTTCCCAGCACCTGGAGTGAATATGGGCTTTGCCCACCATTCCCAATAAAGTGTTTTTGGTGTTTTTACTTGCAGGCTTAAAGAGTCGTAGGTTTGAAGAATACGCGTAAATCTTTCATAAAGGTGGTGAGCTTTGTCATCGGTATTGGTTGCTCTTCCGACAAACAAAAGACAGTCTGCTACCTCTTGCAAGGTTTGTGGATTCGGAACAATGACATATGGGATCTGACGTTTTTCCATTTCTGAAATATTGCGTTCCATCCCTGGAACGGAAAGGGAGGCTAAAACCAAATCAGGCTGTAACTTTTCTAATTTATCCATATCTATATACAAATCTGGTCCCAGCCTTGGCAAACCATTGATTGCTTCGGGCCAGTCAGAAAAATTATCTATCCCGATTAAGGATGATGTTAACCCTAAATAAGCTACTAATTCGGTATTGCTCGGACAAATCGAAATCAATTTCATATGCGATCCCCCATCTATACGATCTTATTAACTATTATAATAAAACCTTTTTCGCTTTGGACATAATCAAAATTAATTTTCCATAAATCCCATCTAAAGGGTGAGGTGGTAATATAAAATGCTGAGGAATGGGGGATCATCTACGAATCGAAAAGCAGGGGCTTTGAAAAAATAGATGTTAAATCCTAATCCATACGAATAAAGGTTTTAGAAATAAAGTAGAGAGTAATAGGGAAAGAATGGCTGTCTAGAAAAAGAGTCAAGATTTTGCCCTTGCAATCAACCCTATAATATGATTTTATTATGTAGTAAAAAACGTATATAAAATGGAGGAGCCAGTAAAAAAATGAAGTTTCCTAAAAATATTCTACTAGATTCTGTTGCCGAACGAAAAAATCATCAAAGCTATGGACTAGAATTTGTCCAAGAGCTAGGACATGATGATGCAGGTTATTCTGAGATGCTCGTGATTATTTTTAAATATCAAGATAAATATTATAGTGTTGATATCCAACATGTGAATGGAGAGAACAATTACGACCACTGGGAAGAGGAAGTGGAATGTCCAGAGGTAGTTAGGAAAGAAGCAATTCAGTATTATTGGGAAGAAGTTAAATAGACATACGATACCAGTAACTTAAGCTTATAGGGGTCTTTTTTAGAAGAGAGGAACGTCTTAAAGGATGTTCCTCTCTTCTAGTTTTCTAGTAGCCATTTCTGAACGACATAGCACGAAATATCTAATAAATTTAAGCTAGAATTAGTACTTAATATCCAAATGCAAGAATATCTTTTTACGTATAACTTGGCTATAAGCTATATGGAGGAGAGAATCGAGTGGGAAAATATGATGTGATTATAGTTGGAAGCGGCCATAATGCGTTAATAGCAGCGGCCTATTTAACTCGCGCAGGCCGTAGTGTGCTAGTGTTAGAGAAAAATGATCGTCCCGGCGGTTTTCTGCGCACTGATGAGCTGACATTACCCGGATTCAAGCACGATGTTTTTGCAGCAGCACATCCGCTTTTTACCACAGGTCCCGCGTATGCTGAACTTAGAGAGGACCTAGAAAAGAGGGGACTAACCTACTTAAATACGGATTTGCCTACCGGAGTTTCGATGGAAGACGGACGTACAGCGGTTCTGCCGACTTCATTTGCAGCACTCATAGAAGAAGCAGAAAGGCTTGCTCACGATGATGGCTTGGCTTTGGCAGCCATGTTTGAACAGTTAAATCCTTATGTGAACGATGTATTCGGATTATTTAACATGGATCTATCAAGCCCTGAAGCTTCTCCTATTATTAAGCGGTTGTTACATGAAGAGGGTGGAAGTGGTTATTCACCTTTTGCGGCATCTATTGTAACCACAGCCCGTCATACCGTTAGTTCCCTTAAGTCACCGGTAACGAGGGCAATGCTCGCATCGTGGGTCACACATTTGGGACGAACGCCAGATGAAGTAGGGAGCGGGATTTGGGTGCCTCTGACGACGATGGCATTGATGGGCGGGGGAATGCCAATTCCGGAGGGCGGCAGTGAAAAACTGATTCACGCTTTGGTCCAACTAATAAAAGACCAGGGTGGGGAGATTGTAACGCAATCTTTAGTTGAGCAAATTTTAGTGGAAAATGGGAAAGCAGTGGGTGTTCGGACAGCTAAGGGAAGAAAATATTTTGCTAAACAGGCTGTGGCAGCTACGACTACTCCTGATCAACTCTATCTCTCCCTCTTAAAGGATACGGAAATTTCACCACCACTTCGTGCCCAAGCAGAAAAGTTCCGATATGGCCGCGGCTGTGTGCAGATTCATTTAGCCCTTAGCGAACCGCCACAGTGGCCGGATGAACGATTTCATCGTGTGGGGCAGCCTCATTTAACGGACGGTTTGGACGGATTTACACTGGCGATTGCTCAAGGGATGGCTGATTTGCTGCCTGCTAAACCAACATTCACGGTTGACTGTTCGACAAATCTTGACCCAACTCGTGCCCCGGAAGGCAAAGCGATTATGCGGCTTCAGGTATTGGAAGTGCCGATTCGTCCGCGTGGGGATGCGGCTAATCAAATTGCCGTGGGGAATGGAACCTGGACCCATGATTTAACAGAGCGGTTTACCGAACGGGTATTAGATATAGTGAGCAGACATATTCCGAACATTCCTAGTGCAGTTATTGGTAAATATGTGGTTACACCTGATACAATCGCTAGATTTAACCCAAATGCAGGCCCAGGGGATCCATATGGCGGGGCACACGATTTGGCGCAAAGCTATCTGTTTAGACCCCTTCCAGGGCAGCCTGGTCATCAGACCTCCATTCCAAATGTCTATATGCTTGGTGCCGCTACCTGGCCGGGACATGGAGTGAATGGCGGCTCCGGCTATATTGTCGCTCAGAAGCTGCTGGCACAGTAATGCTTCTTGGTAACCGAATTGATCGGGATCAAGAGACCCTATTTCCGATTTTGGAAATAGGGTTTTTCATTTTTTGAATTTTCTTCTAAAGAAATTGTGTCAAAAGATGTAAAATACTTTGTCGAGTGAAACTTTTTAATGTATTGAAACTAAAACATTCCTCCTAAGGTCTAAATAAATGTTGATCAACAAAATGACATTAATTGGAGGTTAGAAAAATGATTCAAAGTTTACGGTTACCAAAATGGGTATTAGCTGGATTCACATCTTTGGCATTAGCAGTGACGTTTTTATTCACTCCTTTTTTACACAAGGCAGAAGCATCAACTTCTTGGGGGCAGGAAGTAACCGCTGTGGCTAATCGATATGTTGGTGTACCCTTTAAATGGGCTGGTGCAACTCCGAAAGGATTCGATGCTTCGGGGTATACACAATATATTTTTTATAAATCTGCTGCTAAAATAAAACTTCCACATTCTTCGAAGGATCAATTCAAACTTGGAAAGTCTGTAGTTAAGAGCAACCTGAAAGAAGGGGACTTGGTCTTTTTTAATACCAATGGAAAAGATATTTCCTTTGTCGGGATTTATCTTGGAAATAATAAATTTATCGCGGCTACCTCAAAGGGTGTATCGATTCAATCGTTAACGTTAAAGTATTGGAAAGACCGTTATGTTGGTGCAAAAAGAGTTTTAACGGAATAGCTGCAACAGAAAAGAGCTGCACTTGTGGCAGCTCTCAGACTGTCGACAAATCCGAAAAAATTAAGGGTTTGTAGGCAGTCTTTTTTGTATAATTGGGATATAGATAATTTTTTTGAGGTGGATAAGATGTTAAGTAAGAATACACAGATAAATCGTGACCAATTAGAAATGATAGCTTTAGAACAACTTGTGCCGGCCAACCATTTAGTACGCAAGTTAGAAGCTTCTATTGATTTTTCATTTATCTATCCCCTGGTTCAAGAAATGTATTCTACTGAAAGAGGACGCCCAAGCATTGATCCTGTGATATTAATTAAGATGGCATTCATCCAATACACCTTCGGTATTCGATCTATGCGAAGAACTATTGAAGAAATCGAAACAAATTTGGCTTATCGTTGGTTCTTAGGCTTTGGATTTTATGATAAAGTGCCTCACTTCTCTACCTTCGGTAAAAATTACGAACGACGTTTTAAAGATACAGATTTATTTGAACAGATCTTCTATCGTATTTTGAAGGAAGCCTCTGATAAGAAATTGATTAGTAGCGAGCATGTATTTATAGATTCAACCCATGTAAAAGCAAGTGCAAATAAACATAAATTCGAGAAGAAATTAGTTAGAAAAGAAACGAAAGCATACGAAGCAAGACTACAAGAAGAGATTAATAAAGACCGTGAAGAACATGATAAAAAGCCATTTCCACCAGATAAGTTTGAGAAAGAGGAATTTAAGGAAATAAAAAAAAGTACTACTGACCCTGAGAGTGGTTATTACGTAAAAGACGAGCGTACGAAACAGTTCGCATACTCATTCCATGCGGCCGCTGATCGAAATGGTTTTGTATTAGGGGCAATTGTAACTCCTGGGAATGTCCATGATAGTGTCATTTTCGAACCACTATTGGAAAAGGTAATCGAGAAACAAGGAAAACCTTCTGCTGTTGCTGCTGATGCTGGATATAAAACACCTGCTATTGCCCAATACATATTTGAAAATGATATGACACCTGCTTTACCTTATACTCGCCCTCGTACGAAAGAGGGGTACATGAAAAAATATGAATATGTTTATGATGAATACTACGATTGTTATATCTGTCCGCAAGGACAAGTATTGAAGTATGCAACTACGACGAAGGAAGGCTACCGTCAATACTTCTCTAATCCGATTGAATGTGAAAAATGTCCCTTACTTTCAAAATGCACGCAGAGTAAGGAACATAAAAAACTCATTCAGCGTCATGTCTGGGAACACCATATAGAAGAAGCCGAATATCTTCGTTCGACACAAGAGAATAAAAGCATTTACGCAAAACGCAAAGAAACCATTGAACGTGTTTTTGCAGATGCCAAGGAAAAGCATGGTATGCGTTGGACAACCTTAAGAGGCCTAAAAAAATTGTCCATGCAAGCGATGCTTACTTTTGCAGCCATGAATTTAAAAAAGATGGCCAATTGGACTTGGATAAGTCCAGAAATGGCGTAGCAATAAGCATAGGATAGGCCTAACTTTTGCTCTTACGAGCAAAAAAACAACAAAAAGACACCCAGATTGGCACATCCGGATGCCTTTTGTCTACAATCTGAGAGCTGCACTTGTGGCAGCTCTTTTGTTATAGTGCAGTGAGTAGTTTTTCCCTATCAGTAAAAAGAGAAGTCACATTTTCGACTATCCATCATATAGTAACTTCTGTGCTAGAAAAGTCAGGAAGGAAGTATGACAATGAATAACAAGCTAGTAATAACACCACAGAAAAACGACAACCAAAATGGAGGGAATGGATATAAAATTATCGAATTTAACGTCTCCGATCCAACCGAGAACTTATTTGCCGTTGTTACTCCCATTAAAAAGCAATAGAGGAAGCACGGGGACGGTTCTCATGCTTCTAAAGAAGCACAAGAACCGTCCCCGTTATTTCACCATTTTGTTCTTTACGCTCGATTCTTCGTCCTGCCGGAAATAAATTTGAAGATAATGACTATGGCAGCCACTACTAATAGAAGGTGTATAAGTCCTCCGGCTATATGGAATACAAGCCCAAGTACCCAGAATAATAGTAATAACCCAACAATTGTCCAAATCATTAATATCCCTTCTTTCTAAAGAAATGGTTTGGTATGTATCATACCCATATTTTTAAAAAGTAAATCACGCGGTAGCCGACTTATCTTTTAACTTCATTCTATTTCGACGAAATCTAATCATCATTATGGTAATTTAGAGATAGACTTGAAAGGAGAGATGAGAGATGGGGAAATCGATTCCAGAGATTACACTGAATGATGGGCTGACATTGCCAGTTATAGGATTAGGCACGTATAAGCTTAAGGGGAATGAAGGTGTCAAATCGATCTTAAGTGCGATTGATACCGGCTATCGATTGATCGATTCAGCTTATAATTATGAAAATGAGGGAACTGTCGGTGAAGCTGTTCGACAAAGTGCTGTTCCAAGAGAAGAGCTAAAGATAACCTCCAAACTGCCAGGCCGCTATCAAACCTATGATAAGGCTGTTACAACCATTCAAGAATCGTTATATCGAGCAAATTTAGATTATTACGATGTCTATTTAATTCATTGGCCAAATCCGAATCAAGATACCTATGTTGAAGCTTGGCAAGCTTTAATTGACGCCAAAAAATGGGGTCTGATTCGTTCAATTGGGGTTTGCAATTTTTTGCCAGAGCATATTGAGCGTTTAGAAAAGGAAACAGGCGTAAAACCGAGCATGAACCAAATAGAATTACATCCATTTTTTAATCAAGCCTCACAAAGAAGCTGGCACGAAGAAAACAAGATTATAACCGAATCTTGGAGTCCATTAGCACGGGCAAATGAAGTGTTACAAAATGATACCCTTGAACAAATTGCCGAACACCATCATAAATCGATACCACAGATTATCTTACGATGGCATTATCAACTCGGGGCCATTTCAATCCCTAAATCTGCATCACCACAACGGCAGCTTGAGAATATTTCCATTTTTGATTTTTCCTTAACTGACACAGAAATGAACTTAATCTCAGGATTAACTCGCCCAGATGGAAGAATCAACAACCAAGACCCAGCTACATACGAAGAATTCTAGAAGCGTGGAAGCATAGGGACGGTTCTCACGCTTCTATGGAAGCACAAGAACCGTCCCCTTGCTTACCCTTGCTTACTGATAGATGTTACCGCCAGATTGTCTAAACTCTTCGGCTTTTTCCTTCATTCCTTTTTCGATCTCTTGCTTCTGATCAAGTTGGTTTTCTTTTGCAGCGTTTCGAATATCATGTGAGATTCTCATGCTGCAAAATTTTGGTCCGCACATGGAGCAGAAATGAGCTGTTTTTGCCCCTTCAGCAGGCAGTGTTTCATCATGGTACTCCAATGCTCTCTCAGGATCCAATGATAAATTAAATTGATCTCTCCAACGGAACTCAAACCGAGCTTTAGATAAAGCATCATCTCTAATTTGTGCACCGGGATGCCCTTTAGCTAAATCAGCCGCGTGTGCAGCAATCTTGTAGGTAATCACTCCTTCGCGGACATCGTCCCTATTAGGTAGTCCAAGGTGTTCTTTTGGAGTCACATAACATAGCATGGCGGTACCAAACCAGCCAATCATCGCAGCTCCAATCGCAGAAGTTATATGATCATATCCGGGAGCAATATCCGTTGTAAGAGGTCCCAGTGTATAGAAGGGCGCTTCCTTACAAATCTCTAGTTGTTTATCCATGTTCTCTTTAATGAGGTGCATCGGTACATGTCCTGGACCTTCGACCATTACCTGTACGTCATGATTCCAAGCAATCTGCGTTAATTCTCCTAGAGTTTCTAATTCAGCAAATTGTGCTTCATCATTTGCGTCTGCAATCGACCCAGGACGCAGCCCGTCTCCTAATGAAAAGGACACATCAAATGACTTCATAATTTCACATATTTCTTCAAAGTGAGTGTATAAAAAGTTTTCTTTATGATGATGTAAACACCATTGGGCCATAATCGAACCGCCACGTGAGACAATTCCGGTTAACCGTTTCGCTGTTAACGGAACATATCGTAAGAGAACACCGGCATGGATCGTAAAGTAATCTACACCTTGTTCAGCCTGCTCAATTAAGGTATCACGGAAAACTTCCCAGGTCAGGTCTTCGGCAATTCCGTTCACTTTTTCAAGTGCCTGATAAATGGGAACCGTACCAACGGGAACGGCTGAGTTTCGAATAATCCACTCACGAGTCGTGTGGATGTTTTTACCGGTAGAAAGATCCATGATTGTGTCGGCACCCCAGCGAGTGGCCCACGTCATTTTTTCCACTTCTTCTTCAATGGAGGAGGAAACCGCCGAATTCCCAATGTTAGCATTTATTTTTACATGAAAATTCCGTCCGATGATCATCGGTTCTGTCTCTGGGTGGTTGATATTAGAAGGAATAATCGCTCGGCCTCTTGCGACTTCATCACGAACGTATTCAGGCTTCATATTTTCCCTGATGGCGATGAATTCCATTTCAGGGGTAATGATTCCTTGTTTTGCATAATGGAGCTGTGTCACGTTTTTCCCTTTTTTTCCTCGTAATGGCTTACGCTTTAATCCAGGAAATACTTTATGATTAGCCCTAGGGTCCTGTAGATCTTGATACCCATTATCTTCTGGTTTGATTTCACGGCCTTCATACTCTTCAACATCAGATCGTTCTTGAATCCAAGTACTTCTTAGCGCAGGAAGACCCTTTGTGATATCTACGGAATAATTTGTATCTGTATAAGGGCCGCTTGTATCGTACACTCGTACTGGGGGATTAGTTTCCTCTCCAAAGGTACTTGTTGTCGGATTTAGCTCAATTTCCCGCATTGGCACCTTAATATCGGGTCTTGAACCCTCTACATAAACTTTTTTACTGCCTGAAAAATTGGACATGATGGAAATGTTTTTTTCATTTAATGAGGTTGTTGCCATTGATAATCTCTCCCTTTATTAAAAATGTAAAGGACGAGTTCTAGAACATAAATGGGGAATAAAAGCACATAAAAAAGCCGGGTCCATAAAAGGATGGACCCGGCTATATGTATGCAGAAGTTAATCTTAATAAAGATGATTGGTCAACTTCCCCACGCTGGTATGATCCAGATCAGGTCCAAAGGGTCAAGAAACTTAAACGTGTCTCTCTCTCAGCCCAATCTATTGGACTCCCCTAGTTATAAATATTTAACTTTGTTTAGTATACAAGAGCCGTTAATGAAATAAAAGGTAAATTAATAAAAAAACGTAATATGAGGATTTCGTACTAGCGTTTATAATGTATGTTTTGTTGTATCTTTATGTCAACATTGATATGTTTTACAGAGGTCTTATTAATATTATTAATAACATTAATGTCCCACTTTTTGTGATGATAACGATAGGGTATTTCAGTAATATTTAAAAGGTCAGCATTTATTTGATCGCTTTTTTCCAAGGTTAGTTGAATTTCATTTCTCACTTTCTGAGCTAATTCTTTTTCAATGGTACTCACACTCAAATTCTCTACATTTTGATTGATATAGGCGTTGGCTTTTACAATTATGTCATAGGCAGGTTGTGGACCACTTATTACTTTAATGGAGCTTTTTGGTTTTATAATTTGTACACTTACTTGCTCTTTAAAGAGTGAAATCGGGATTCGACCTGCCTTTTCGGAAAACCACTTTAACCCAATTAGATCATGTTTTTTGACCCAGCCCTTATACTGATGCTGTGCAACAACAAATCCTCCGGTCAAAGCTGCAATATTTATGGGCTTTTCATCCTGCAAGAAAATCTTTTTCTTGATATCAATGCTCGGGATGATCAAGGTACCTACTGATTGGTTATATTTTGAAATAATACGGTTGTATTTTTCAATTGGCATTGAATAGTTTTCCTTTAATAACGGACTAGGACTATGGAGGACGGTATAGATAGAGGGGTAATTAAAAAAACTTTCTGCTAAAAGAACCTTTTTAATATCACCATTTGTTCCATACAGCCAACAATTGTACCTGAGGTAAGAGTTCTGCCCGATATACTCAACAACAGTAGGTAAATGCTTCTCAATGACATTTTTACTTAAAACAAAAGTATTCACATGACCGTAGTACAGCGGAAGAGTAGCATGCTGCTCTAATTTGCTGATGGCTGCCTGGATACTTTTACCTGTGGCATGACCAATTAAAATCGGTGCAGCCTGTTGCAATCCAGAACTGCCTTCTAGTTTGGCGATATTGGAAAAATTCAATGCTTGAAGATACACGGTATACTGCCCTTTAGAATAATCAAATCCGATGGCCGTTATATAAGTTTCATTTTGAATTTCTTTTGCACCTGTACAACCTGTCGCAATCAAGAGGAGACAACTGAGTATAGAAAGGAATATATATCTCATCATTCATTACTCCTTTTGACTATCGGGATCGATAGGACGATAGGCTTTGTTCCGTTTCTTGAGAAATGGAAATGGCATCTTTAAGAAGTTTTTAAGAATGTCGGCTCTATTTGGATCGGATAAATAAGAGATATAAGGCTGTCCAAAACTTTCCAATGAGACGACATGGGTTAATAACAGAAAGAAAGCAATAAAGAAACCAAATAAACCTAAAAAGGATGAAAATAGTAAGACAACCATACGAAGCAGGGCAATATTACCGCCAATGGTTTGGTTAATCAATGTATAACCAGAGATTACGGTGATAGCAACAATCACTAACATAGAGGGAGAGGTTAACCCGGCACGGATGGCAGCGTCACCGATAAATAACCCTCCAAGAACGGCCACCGTCTGGCCAACCGCTTTCGGAAGACGTACACCAGCTTCTTTAAATAATTCAAATAAAATCAACATAATCATAGCCTCTGCAGGTGCGGATAAAGGCAGCCCCATTCGCGATATGGTAATGGTTGCCAATAGTGAATAGGGTATCTGATCTAATTGAAACGTGATTAAGGCAATGTAGAAGCCTGGTAAAAAAACGGTAGTAAAAACACCAATGATCCGTTGGATTCGAATAAAGCTTATATAATAAAAACTTTGATGTACGTCTTCGGGTGAGTAGAGAACTTGATTGAAATTAGTTGGACCTAAAATAACTGAAGGATTTCCATCTACGACAATGACAAACCTCCCTTGGTTTAAAGATTGAACAACAAAGTCTGGTCTTCCGATATGGTCCATTAATGGAAAAATAGAATAAAGATTATCATAGAGATGCTCTTCTAGTTCGTAACTGCTGACAATAATATCAATCTTGATGGATTCTAAACGTTTTTTTACTTCATCTAGAAGGGAAGGGTTGATAATGTCATCGATATAAAGCAACAATACTTTGGTTTGGCTACGCTCACCTAGTGTATATTCCATACTTTTTAAAGAAGAGGTTTTTAATCTCTGCCGGATTAATGCCATGTTATCCGAGACATTTTCAACAAATCCATCTCTTGGTCCTCGGACGGAAGTCTCTAAAGTGGATTCTTCTGGACTTCTCTTTGGAGCGTTGGAGATAGGGATCGATAAGAAATCATTCACAGCATAGCAAAAAATAAGTAGTTCACCTGAAAACAGTTTCTTTTCCAATTCAGACTTGATATTTTTACCTTCTTTAAGCGGGCTAACCTCCATAATCTTGCTTAAAAGCTCAATGGTGAAAGAACCGTGCTTTTCTATCACCATATTAATTTGAGGAAAAATGACTTCGTTCAACGATCTTATATCCACTAAATTGGGACAAAAGAAGAATTCTAATGAGCAAGTGGAATTCTTCACTTTATAGGTTCTTTGTTTGACTGTTATATCAGAAGAACCTTCGAACCAATTTTTCACTTGGACAATGTCTATGGTTTGTTTAGAAGACTGATTATTTTTCATGGCTCACACCTTTTAACTTGATGAGTAGGAAAACCAGCAGCAGTAGGGAAATTTGAAAGATTAGGTTAATGGGAAAATAAAAGTTTTTCAAAAAATAAATAAAGGAGACGGAATCCCAATGAATGCTAGCTGCAATAATTAATAAAACATAAAGCATTGGAAGGACCCATTTATGTTCCGTATTCAGCGAAAAGCCCTTTGCAGCGATATATAAAGATAAACTGATCCTGATAAAGGCACCTGACAGCCACTGGAAAATAGAAAGAAAATCAAGGCGAGTGACATGCAATCCAATTGTAAGCAATCTCCACTCTTCATAAGCCGGATTCCTCATTTTTTCCGCTTCTACTGAGCCAAATTCGGTAATCGCACCCACTAAGGGTCCAAAGGATAACCCTGCAAGTATGATCCCCGTTAATATGAGCCATTTCATTTTTAATTTACCTTTAACGTTTGAGGTTAAAAATAAGATAAAGGATACTTCAACTAAACCGGAACATGCATATCCTAATCCTTTAAAAAAATCGATATAGCCATTTTCAAAAACAGGGAACAATTGCTCGTAATCCTTATTCGGTATATTTCCCACCCCAACTAATAATCCAAATAAGACAACAATGGGCAGGATCAGCATCGCTATGGTACAAATGGCGCGAAGCCCTTTAGCGGATGAATAATAGCAAATCAAGGCAAACAAGGAAACAACCACATAATTCGGAACATCAAAGGTATAATTGGCATTGGACCAATAAATCGTAAATTTAAGAGTAATTAAGGCAATAATAAAGAAATGAGCACCAAACATGATTGAAAAAATAATCGAGACCCATTTGCTATAAGCATGATTTAGAAATGAGAGAAGGTCCTGCTGGTTTATTTTTTTATAAATATAGAAAATGAACAAGAACCAAAGCGTGATCGGAACAGCACTAGCAAGAGCGCAAAGCCAAGCATCTCTTTTAGCGGTTGATAACAAAATCGGGAGGCTTAGGACATGAACCATAAACCCTGAGAAAAGAATCAGTAAGATATAAATATGTGAGGCATGGATTAGTTTTTGATTCATTCGGGACCACCTGTCGAATACTTTTTATTAGTGTAACCCTTGCATAATTGGGATATGTATGTATTTTCCAATTCTAGTTGACTTCCTAATGGGTATTTTTTTGGTAGTACCTGGAGCAAATAAGATGAACTAACACAAGCTGGCTTACCAAACATTTGCCTTTTCTTTGTTAGAAAATCTCACGTATTTTAAGAAAATTAAAATATTGCTATATTCACAGAATTTATTTGCTTATTTTAAGCATCCTGACCAATTGACTAGTAATTAAATTAATTGATAGTATAAAGGTAAATAATACACAGGCTCTAGGGCCTTTTGGACAAGAATAGGGTGGTACAGATGGAATCGACTCCACAAAAACAACTAATAACCAATTGGTTATCCTTCTCCAATTTTCAGATGAATATTACAAATGAGTTAGAGAGCAGCCTTCAACAAAAACATCAATTATCACTGAACGAGTTTTATGTTCTCTTATTTTTGAATGAAGCACCTGAAAAAAAATTAAAATTACAGCAACTACAGAACTTGGTCGGTTTAAGTCAAAGCGCCATGTCTAGGTTGGTAAGCCGATTTGAAGCAAGGGACTGTGGTGTCTTAAAAAGAAATATCTGCGTAGACGACCGCAGAGCGATTTATACTTCCTTAACACCGGAAGGAGAAGAAAAGCTTAACAAGGCAATGATTACGTTTCATGCAACACTAGAAAGGACCTTTTCGAAAGAAACGGTTATAGAAGAATTACAACAACTAATGGGTCAATTAAAAGGAAATGCGACGAAGTAAAATCGGGATGGTTAAAAAGGCCGGGTTGCTTGGTCCCGTTTTTTAGTGAAAATCATCTTACTTGACGTGTGGTTTTTTTGTGTGTTAATTTGTATGCATGCACATGCATTTTATGGATGTGACTTATAACTTAGTTTTTTAGACGTGAAATAGGTTGGTTAAAATGGCGAAAAAAGTAGACGCTATCCTTTTTGTATTACTTTATAAATCAACCTTTTTCAACTAAATGCTAATCGATTGAAGGAGTGTTCACATGGATCATTTATTTACACCTTACCAGTTAAAGGGACTGCAGTTGAAAAATCGCGTTGTCATGCCACCGATGTGTCAGTACTCGGTTACTAATAAAGATGGACTAGCGACAGATTGGCATTATGTACATTACGTAAGCCGAGCGATTGGCGGTGCCGGCTTAATTATTATCGAAATGACGGATGTGGAACCAGATGGCCGAATTTCTGATTATGATTTAGGTTTATGGTCAGACGATCAGATTGCTCCATTAAAACGGATTGTAGACGCCTGCCATCAATATGGAGCGAGAGTCGGGATTCAGATTGCACATGCGGGAAGAAAAGCGGAAGATGCAGAAGTACCCGTGGCTCCATCTGCGATTCCATTCGACGAAAACTCGAAAACTCCAAGGGCCCTGTCTACAGAAGAAATAAACGAAATAGTAGAAAAATTTCGCTTGGCTGTACAACGAGCTGTAAAAGCAGGATTTGATGTAATTGAACTTCATGGTGCCCACGGATACTTGATTCATCAATTTACATCCGCATACACCAATAAACGAACAGATGAGTATGGACAGGATTTAACAAAGTTTGGCAAAGAAGTCATTCAGGCAGTAAAAAGTGAAATGCCTGAAAATATGCCATTAATCATGCGCATTTCTGGAAGAGAATACGTAGAGGGCGGTTATGGAATCGACAAAGCGATTGAATTTTCCGGGGTTTATCAGCAGGCAGGAGTAGATATGTTCCATATAAGTGCAGGGGGAGAAGGTCCCATCGCTGCGGCAGGAAGACCTGGAACGCACGTTGCGTACCAAGTACCATTAGCAAGAGCCATTAAAGAAGCACTTCATGTCCCTGTAATCGCTGTAGGAAGACTAGATGAGCCAGGATTGGCAAACGCTGTGATTGGCAACGAAGATGCGGACCTTGTGGCAGTCGGAAGAGGAATGTTAAGAAATCCATATTGGACCTTAGAAGCCGCATCAGCTCTTCGGCAAGAAACAGAAGTCCCAAGACAGTATACATCAGGTTTTCCAACCCGCTAGAACGATAACATGAAAAGCGGCGTAACGTCTAATTATAGAAAAGACCTATTCATGACGTGTGCATCAGCACACGTCATTTTCTTATGTCATCAAAGATAATCGAATAGCCTGGTCATTAGAAAGCAAAACTAATATTGTGGGTGCAGATAAAGAAAACAGAAAAAGCATCCTTGTTAAAATAAAACAAACATTATGAGGTGTCAAAATGGCTAAAAACAAAAAAAGCAGATTTTCAAAAAATAAAAAAGGCGCACCAGTAGCTGATGTAGAATTTGACCGAGAAAATGGACTTGAAAAATTAGCGATAAAATCCCAACAAAATCATAACCAGTAAATAAAAATGGGTTAGTAAACCTTTTAGCTTAAGTTGATATTCGAGCTGGAGATCCAAATACTAACCTTAGTTAACCAAAAAAACTCATCCAAATGGATGAGTTTTCAATTATATATGTAACCGTGCACCTTCTGTCGATTAATCTCCATAAGCGTTGCGAAAAAAAGATAACTCAGCCCAGGCAACCCTTCGGCACATGAGAGCTTCCACTTAATGCTGCTTCCTTCCGGACCTGACATAGTTCATGGATTCCCATTGCGAAGGACCAAGACGTCAACATCACTTTTTTAAGACTGACCCTACAGCGAATTAACCTTGAAAAGGAATTCAACCCCGCTGGAGCGGATTGCGAGTACAGGGCACCGCTACCTCCCCGTCTAGCACGATACATTCATTATACATGCGGTTTGAGAAAATAACATTATACTTTCTCTGTAAAAAAGACCTAATTTTCCCAGGGTATCATAACATTGATTGATTCTTATCCATCCTTAAATGATTCTTTAAAATATGGGCAATCTAAAAAAGGAGGGTTTGCTTATGATCGTTTATCATGGTTCCATAGTAAAATTTGACCGCTTTACACAAACAACAACCATCCCACAACTACCAAACGATATCGATACAATTGGATTTTGGTTTGTGTCGGAAATAAAAGCAGCGAAACCTTTTGCTGTTGGAACCGAGACGGTTATCGAAAAATCAAAAACTGAGTTTTGGGACGATGGGGAACCAAAAGTCGTGCAATATGACAAATCTGTCTACGGCTTTATCTACAGAGTCTTTATTGATGAGCCAAACCTAAAGGAATATGAATCCTATGAATCGTTTATGAGGGAGCGGGACCCATATTGTGATTATTTTGCGGCCAAGAAGGGGAACCTTACTTGGAAGGATCAAGCAACTCTATTAAATAAAGAAGAAGCCAATGATAAATTTCGCAAACAACTTTTAAAACAGCGATATGATGGCTTTACAGTCCGAAACACACAACTGCAAAGTGATTCGGCAGACCTGTTTTGCCTTTTTTCGCAAGAGGCTCTGCTCATTGCTGATGTAATAGCTGTGGATGATGTATAGAAAAAATATGGACAATTCTCTTGTATATCCAAAATTCTAAATACGGAGAAATTAACAAAGATAATGGAAGGATGGTGACGATCATGTCTTTTACATATAATCTGTACAGCTCAAAAGAAATAGGATTTACAAAATCCTATCATATTAATTGTGATATTCCGCCTCATAAATTCAGGTCAATTATGATGGAATTCCGCAGAAATGGTGAAGAAAATGTGGAGGCTTTTGTTCAGAATATGAGGGATACCTTTCCAGATACGTTCCAACTTTTTGAATATGACGATGTGTTACAATATGATGCAGATCAAGAAAACTCTGCTATCCTGGCAAATCTCTTAACAAATGGACAGGATGACTTTCATCATCCGTTATAAGTCTTTTTGCGGTCATTCAGAACGGCTATAAATAAAATGGGGAATTAAGCGTTTTCAAATACTTTTAAAAAAATAAATCAGTATGTAGTTGGGGCAGGATATAAAGCGTGAACTAACCAATAGCCCCTCTATAATTTAGTGCTCCAAATAAACGATTAAATTAGCTCATGAAATGGCTGTAAGCCAGGTTCTGTACTTCCGTACTACAAACGGCAGCAAGCCTCGTACAGGAAGTAGTAGTCATGTAACTATCGACCAATGGCCGATTCATCCCTTTGGTTCCAATTCCCGCAGGATGATGCCCCTACCTAAATTTGGGTTGCTCGCTCGTGGGGTTTACCCGTTCCACCTTTTCCGTTTCCAGAAAAGCTACGTCACTGTGGCACTTTCAGGTTACTCTCAGCATATCGCTAAGGACTTAGCCTGATTTCACCGCCGTCAGTCGTATCGTTTAGATCGACTGCCCACCCTTACGAATGGCACGAACACTACAGGCATCTCAGCACTGTGCGAGCCTGGACTTTCCTCAGCTCCCATAAGGGAACCGCGACTACTCACCATTTCATCTTTTTAAATTGTTCTTGAAGCGACATTAGATAATATATCAGGAATAAATCGATAAGTCATTGGTAGGTTAATTCCTTTGTTACCAACTTATAAATATAAAAAAATGGGTTTTGCTGTTGAAGGAACGGAAAAGACATTCACTTTACATTAACAGAGAGTATTTGGATGAATACTAAATGTCTATACTTCATAAAAGAATAGGTAATTTTGTTTGATAGATGTCCGACTATTTGCATGACCAATAACCCTGCAGAAGGGTAGTTTTGGCTGCTAACACTGATGCTAGCTTTACAATCCTCAGTTAGAAATCCAAAAGAGAGAAACATCCCTCTATCAGACTTTTAGCAGATTATGTTAAAATAAATAGAAAAAGAAAAGGTAGGTAGAGGGAAATATGAAATTGATAGTATCCAAGAAAGATATTGCGTATTTTCTAAATAACTTCTTAGACCTCGCAGAATTTGATCAACAGGGGAACAAACATTATTTTATATTCCAAGATCATACCCGAAATGGGGATTGGACATTAATGTTTTATCCAGACGAAGAGAAATGGACCATTCATGGTAAAGGGTTAGATTATTGTGATGAAAGTGAAAAGGAATTAACTGAGACAGAATTAACTTCATTTTTGTATAAGAGCAGAAAGTATGTGAACAACGAGTTGAGAAATAAAAGGGCAGTAGAACCATCTTACCAATAATTCTTATATTTTATTAAAGGAGATACTTCGGTATCTCCTCAGATTGTAGACAAAAGGCATCCGGATGTGCCAATCTGGGTGTCTTTTTGTTGTTTTTTTGCTCGTAAGAGCAAAAGTTAGGCCTATCCTATGCTTATTGCTACGCCATTTCTGGACTTATCCAAGTCCAATTGGCCATCTTTTTTAAATTCATGGCAGCAAAAGTAAGCATCGCTTGCATGGACAATTTTTTTAGGCCTCTTAAGGTTGTCCAACGCATACCATGCTTTTCCTTGGCATCTGCAAAAACACGTTCAATGGTTTCTTTGCGTTTTGCGTAAATGCTTTTATTCTCTTGTGTCGAACGAAGATATTCGGCTTCTTCTATATGGTGTTCCCAGACATGACGCTGAATGAGTTTTTTATGTTCCTTACTCTGCGTGCATTTTGAAAGTAAGGGACATTTTTCACATTCAATCGGATTAGAGAAGTATTGACGGTAGCCTTCCTTCGTCGTAGTTGCATACTTCAATACTTGTCCTTGCGGACAGATATAACAATCGTAGTATTCATCATAAACATATTCATATTTTTTCATGTACCCCTCTTTCGTACGAGGGCGAGTATAAGGTAAAGCAGGTGTCATATCATTTTCAAATATGTATTGGGCAATAGCAGGTGTTTTATATCCAGCATCAGCAGCAACAGCAGAAGGTTTTCCTTGTTTCTCGATTACCTTTTCCAATAGTGGTTCGAAAATGACACTATCATGGACATTCCCAGGAGTTACAATTGCCCCTAATACAAAACCATTTCGATCAGCGGCCGCATGGAATGAGTATGCGAACTGTTTCGTACGCTCGTCTTTTACGTAATAACCACTCTCAGGGTCAGTAGTACTTTTTTTTATTTCCTTAAATTCCTCTTTCTCAAACTTATCTGGTGGAAATGGCTTTTTATCATGTTCTTCACGGTCTTTATTAATCTCTTCTTGTAGTCTTGCTTCGTATGCTTTCGTTTCTTTTCTAACTAATTTCTTCTCGAATTTATGTTTATTTGCACTTGCTTTTACATGGGTTGAATCTATAAATACATGCTCGCTACTAATCAATTTCTTATCAGAGGCTTCCTTCAAAATACGATAGAAGATCTGTTCAAATAAATCTGTATCTTTAAAACGTCGTTCGTAATTTTTACCGAAGGTAGAGAAGTGAGGCACTTTATCATAAAATCCAAAGCCTAAGAACCAACGATAAGCCAAATTTGTTTCGATTTCTTCAATAGTTCTTCGCATAGATCGAATACCGAAGGTGTATTGGATGAATGCCATCTTAATTAATATCACAGGATCAATGCTTGGGCGTCCTCTTTCAGTAGAATACATTTCTTGAACCAGGGGATAGATAAATGAAAAATCAATAGAAGCTTCTAACTTGCGTACTAAATGGTTGGCCGGCACAAGTTGTTCTAAAGCTATCATTTCTAATTGGTCACGATTTATCTGTGTATTCTTACTTAACATCTTATCCACCTCAAAAAAATTATCTATATCCCAATTATACAAAAAAGACTGCCTACAAACCCTTAATTTTTTCGGATTTGTCGACAGTCTGAGGAGATACTTCGGTATCTCCTTTCTTATGTTTAAGGAAGATAAAAATTTATGAATGAGATTTGAGAATGGTTGTGTCCTTTATGGCTAAAAATAATTAGGAGGTTTATTCAAGAAGGTATTATTATCTAAATACTCAACCGTAAAACTACGATCAAGGAGAATACAACATGAATGCGATTAATACAAGTGAGGGTACAGTGGAAAAAAAAGAAACCGTGATGAATAAAATTTTAGGAACAGTCAGTGGAAGTTTTGCACCTATTTTAGGCGTGCTTGCTGGATCTGGACTTATTACGGCTCTATTATCGATTTTGATCTCATTAGGATGGTTATCTCATGAGAGTGGTACCTATGCGATCTTTTCTGCAGCTGGGCATGCTATTTTTTACTTTTTTCCGGTTTTTTTAGGGATTACATTAGCGACAAAGCTAGGAGCGAATGGCTTTGTCGGCGGTGCGATTGGCGCCGCACTTTTAGAGCCGCATTATACAGATTTGGTAGCAGCAAAGGCCCAAAACGTGGAGTTCTTAGGAGTTCCAGTGATATTGGCGAACTACGCCTCCACCGTTTTTCCGATTTTGATTGCTGTTTCTATTTATTCCTTATTAAATCAGCTTCTTAAAAGGGTTATCTATAAAGACTTGCAAATGTTCGTTAATCCACTTGTTTCATTAATTGTAATTGTTCCCTTGACTGTTCTTATTTTTGGTCCATTTGGTACATATGTTGGTGAGGCATTGGCAATTCTAATTCAATTTTTAAGTGCAAGAAGCGGTCTTTTAACAGGTGCGGTGATGGGTGCTGCATGGTCCTTTCTGACGATATTAGGCCTTCACTGGGCGGTTATTCCTATATTTCTTGCCAACCTTGCATCGAAAGGTTTAGATCCACTTAGCCCGATGGTAGCTGCAGCTCCATTCGCTCAAATGGGGATGGCTCTTGGGGTTTTCTTCAAGACTCGAGATAAAGACTTGAAAACACTTGCTGGATCGGGGCTTATTCCAGGTGCCTTAGCAGGTACAACAGAAATCATCACCTACGGTCTATTAGTACGCTACAAACGAACCATGTTGATTGTTGCCATAGCAGGGGCAATTGGCGGAGCGATAAACGGGGCATTTGGGGTAAAAGGGACTGGATTTGCACTGCCAAGTTTCTTGTCCATTCCAGTTTTTACACCGATTGGATTATATTTGATTGGTACGTTAGGAGCTTTAGTGATTGCACTAGTTTTGACACTTGTCTTGGGGTATGAAGGAAAGAACGATACCGTTGCTGCTAAAACGGTTAAAGAATTTGGAATCTCGAATGTACAGCGGGAAATCATTGGAAGTCCATTAAGTGGAGAAATTATTCCATTAAACAAAATTTCAGATCCTCTTTTTTCTACGGAGACGGTTGGAAAAGGGATTGCGATTGAACCAACAAAGGGTGAAGTGGTAGCACCTGTTGATGGAGTCGTTACGACTTTATTTCCAACCGAGCATGCGATTGGGATTACCTCGGAAGGTGGAGCAGAAATCTTAATTATCGTGGGAGTGAATACCATTAACTTAAAGGGTAAATTTTTTACTGCACATGTAAAACAATGGGATGAAGTAAAGCGTGGTGACTTGCTGATTGAATTTGATATAGAAAACATTAAGGCGGCAGGCTATGATGTAAAAACACCTGTTGTCATCACCAATACGAATCAATATTTAGATGTGCTGCCAGCCAATGAAGGAAAAGTTACCGCAAAAGATGATTTAATCAAGTTATTTGTATAAGTTAAGCGATGAGAAAATAAAGGCTATACTTTATAGAATACAAAAAGAGCATCCATTTCGATGCTCTTTTTGTGTTAACGGTTTTGAATATAGTTTACGACATCACCGACGGTTTGAAGCTTTGCGGCGACTTTGTCACTAATTTCAATCGCAAATTCATCTTCAATTTCCATCGTCAGGTTCACCATATCAAGTGAATCAGCTTCGAAGTCATCTTTGAATGATGCTTCTGGTCTGATATTCTCCATTTTGACACCCAGTTGGTCTGCAATTATTGGCTTTAATTTTTCAAATGTAGTCATGGCGGAATCCTCCTAAATAGATCATAAGCACAATTATATCAGTCAAATTAGGAAGGGGAAACATTAAATATTTAACAATAAATCGGAAGGGGAAACCGCTTTTTGACTGTTTTTTATCGATCAAAGAGTTAATTTAAATGATTCATTTAAAAGTATTAGGGTATATACTTTAACAAAATGAACTACCTTTAAGCAATTCTCTAAAAGTCATGGGTAGAACGGAGTAAAAGGCACATTTAAAAAAACTGCAAACAACCTGAAGTTAAAATGAAAAGGAGGAAGTTTAATGGAAATCCTAGATTTCGGTGTTTGGTTTCAGTATTTCTTATTAATTATTAGCGGTTGTTTAGGTATAATGCTTATATTATTGGTATATTCCAATAAATACATTCGTGAAAAAATTAATCAAATAGAGCAAAATGATGAAAGCGTAGATCCTTTTTCGGAATTTCACTAACGTGTTTGTTAAAAAAGAAGGTTTCCCAAAAGTTTAACTTTTAGGGACACCTTCTTTCTTACCTATAGTCAAGCATTTTTAATAATGTTTATTTTAAAAGGGGGGACACCTCCCCCTCAAAATAAAATTGCGTATGCCAAGGAGACCTAACGAAGCTTCTTTTTTTCGCAAGGTCAAGTATGGTATAGTTAAAGTACTATTTACGGACAGATTAACGCTGTTTCGTAATCATAGGTGATATTGTGTGTAATAAGGTGAAATGC
The DNA here is from genome assembly GCF_021560175.1 of Neobacillus drentensis. Classification (GTDB taxonomy): domain Bacteria; phylum Bacillota; class Bacilli; order Bacillales; family Cytobacillaceae; genus Neobacillus; species Neobacillus drentensis_A. Next base: position 2,681,969 of record NZ_CP091110.1, read on the forward strand.
GACTTTCAGGAACTTATTCACACAAGCAATCGACGCAACTTTGTGGGGTTTCCCTTGAGGTTGCGTTTTTAATTTATCATAATATTCCACAATATGATTATTCGTTTTTTTACGGAGAGTAATCATAGTTTGAATCATAAAATATAAAATTTTTCGAAGTTTGTTATTCCCACGTTTATTAATTTTATCTTTATAAAATGTATTACCAGATTGATAACGCATAATATCAATACCAACATACGCATTTAATTGTTTATGATTCTGAAAGCGTCTTATATCACCAATTTCTCCAATTAGTCGTACAGCTGTAGATTCACCAATTCCTTGGAAGGACATTAGCACCTGTTATTCGTTTCGTTCTTTTGAAAGGTCAACCATTTGCTTAATAAGCTGTTCTTTTTTCTCTTTTAAATCTGCGATTCGTTTGGCATAATCCCGTACTTGTTCACATCGAACATCTTCTTTTGAAATAGCTGGATAGGAATCCCTAGCAGCTTCAAGTAAAGCCAAACCTTTCGTTTCTGCACGCGCAAGTGATAAATTCTTTCGAGTGTTTGCTTTTAACCGATTCCGTACTACCGTTTTAGAATGAGCTAATACTTCATCTGGATGAGGATAAAGTTGAACGATATTTAAGAAGAGTGCAGAACGCGTAGAAAAAAGACCTTCTAATTCAGGGAAGCTTAGCTGTAAAATGGCGTGCATTCGATTGAAGATGTGTGAGATTTCCCGATCTAATTCATCATAATAACGTGTAAGTGCACGCATTTGTTTATAATAGTGTTCTTCTTGAAATGTCTTTTCCCGTTCTACTCGAAAATGGATTTAGCAAGCTAGTGGGCATCACTTTGATCGGTCTTATGGCGACGCATTGAGGCCGTTTGAAGTTTCGCTTCAATTGGACTAAGACGATGATAGGCATAACCTTCTGTTTGAAAGAAGTGTTCTAACGGTGTAGAATACACTCCTGATGCTTCAAATACAATTTCGGGAGCTTCTCCATCTTGTTTAGTGATTTCAACAATCTTTCCTTTTAATGCTTTAAACGATGATTTGTTGTGTTGAATTTCAACTTCAAGCTCACATTTTTGATAGCCATTATAGACTACCATTGTACTTTTCCCCATACTAACATCAAATGCAAATACATGTTTCAAATTCATTTCTCCTCATTGACCAAAACATAGAAGTCTTCACAGTGCCTTATCGATTCCATTTTCTTTTACACGATCTCGAGGATCCAACATACTAAACTGATTCAAATAAGGGTGTGAAGGCAGTCGGTTTTTTAATACGGATTCTAGGATCCAAGAGGTGTCTCGACCTTCCTTCACTTCTACTATAAAAAAATAGTAGCACAAACCATGGCCTCGGTCTGTGCTACTAATGTTAGTATGTTTTTTATACATTAGTAAATCAAACACAAAAAAGGCATCACTCGGATGCCCGTAATTCACTGAATTTTTTACTCATGGCGGTTTTATAAGCTACAAAATAGATAGATGCATAAAAGGGAACAGAGTACCCAAATTTCCAATTTGCAGGATCATACAAGCCAAGCCATTTAAAAATAGGTTCACCGATAAAAGCAGTAATGCTTCCAAAAATGAAACCAATAATCCATGGATTTTTATTATAAAACCATTGTATTAGAAACATTACAGTTATGGGCATTAAGGAAAAATCAAACGGAATATAGGAAGGAATAATAGGTGTAACAGGTTTCAGGTAATTCCATGCCGATAATTGAACTCCTACATTGTCCAATGTTAAAGAAATAAGAGCAACAAAGGTACCCGCATAAAGTAAACGACTGGTGCTCTTCTTTTCTCTAAAAACAATCCATACAATCCACGGAATGAATGTAAGTATAATACCCAACCACCATTCCCAAGTAAATAGTACTTCATGCTTCCATACAAACATTCTGTGATCATAAGCTTTATGGTATTCCCAAAAAGATTTATGCATCCCTTGAGATGAGTGAATGAGAGGTTCCTCCTGTCATGTATATGCTAATACTATACTATTGCCATTTAAATAGGAAAATAAACAAATCCATGCTGCGCTCGAGGAAAAATGAAAAATGAATCCGTAACGATTCTAAGGATAAATAATGGTAAATTGAATAATTGTCGCTAAAAAGACACAGACCTTTGAGGGGATTTACACTATGATAGATGTAGAAACTCGAAGGATGTGAGCTCTTTGGATAAGATAATAGTTATTTATAAGGGCAAAGAATACATGATCATTCACCAATTTGCCTCTGGTTATTGTGAAATTGCTGAGCTAACAAAAGGTCAACATGAAATAGAACTTGTTCATTTCTCTGAATTAACATTAACATTAAATAAATAATTTTTTAATCTTCTATCAGGATCGCTGCGGCGGTCTTTTTTATTTCTTAAAGGGTGAGCAGTAAAGAGGGGAGGCACCGTTAAGAATAATACATAATTTGAACTTCATTTTTGGGAAACAAAAGCGAATTAATTAAACTTTTACCCAAAATAAACATGTGTAACTTGTTTAAATTGAAAAATTATCCTAATGTATATTTGTTGAACTAATTTTAATAAAGAACAGGAGTTTGATATGCGGTCATTTCAAAAAGCAGGAAGTGATAGGGTGAAACAGCTTAAATACAGCAGCCTGATTATAACAGTATTATACCTTTTTCTCTTTTTTTATCCTTCATTTGCTTCAGCTCATGCGTACATACTTAAATCTACCCCATACGAAAACGAAATCATACAAGAAGCACCAAAAAAGGTATCTATTGAGTTTGATGAGAAAATCCAGACGTCTTTTCATTCTATAGAAGTGTTTGATTCATCAGGTAAGCGAGTGGACCAGAAAAATGGAGGGGTTAATGCTGAAAATCCATCCATTATTGAATGTAATTTAGATAAAAATCTCCCCAATGGAACCTACAGCATCCAATGGCGAGTTGTATCTAGTGATGGTCATCCCGTACAGGGGGTTATTCCATTCCAAATAGGAAATGGAGGTGCCCAAGATAGTTCAAATGATCATGAATCAAAAGGTTATAGCCCAAAATTTGATCTCATCATTATTCGTTGGCTCCAATATATGAGTAATGCGTGTTTCCTTGGAATACTATTCTTTAGCCTTTTTGTTCTTCGTAAAGAATTATTAAATGATACATGGGTGTTCACTATTTTAAGTAAAATGGCAAAACTTTCAATCATGATTTTAGCTCTCAGTATAATTTTGAGTTTACCTTTGCAGGCGACGATTGAATCGGGTTTGAGCTGGGGGAAGGTTCTAAGCGTCGAAGTATTTAGTGATATACTCGAGAACACGCTTTTTGGAGAAATGTGGATTCTTCAAATCTGTTGCTTATTTTTCGTTTTTGTTGCTACATACTTCGTACATAAAACAAACTTCAAACCGTTATGGATATGGATTTCCTTTGTTCTTGGCATAGGCTTGATACTATCAAAAACATTTACGAGTCATGCTACTTCATCTACAAATGTTTATCTAACCATTCCTTTAGATTTTATCCATTTACTTTCTGCTTCGATTTGGATAGGGAGTATAGTTACTCTAGTAGCTTTGATTCCTTTAAGTAGAAAGACGGATACAAAGACACTGTATTTTGACACAATCCATAGATTTTCTAAATGGGGAATCTTATTCGTCCTCTTGTTAACCATTACGGGGTTTTGTAGCAGTATTTCCTTTGTTCCTAATCTTAGGAGTCTTTTATTTACTGATTACGGACGTGTGTTGTTAGGTAAGATTTTTCTTTTGATGATCATGATGGTTTTTGCTGCAGTTAATTTTGTTAAAGGGAAACGAAACAGAGAAACAGGATTGACCTCATCTTTATGGGGAGAATTATTATTAGGAATATCTATTTTAATCCTTTCAGTTTTATTAACCAATTTGCCCACTGCTATGGCATCTCCAGGTCCGTTTAAGGAAACAAATAAAGATAAGCAGGGAAGTAGCATTACTTTTGAGGCGACTCCTAATGTTATAGGGGAAAATGATTTCGTCTTATCATTGAAAAACAAAAAAGGTCAGCCTATGAAGGGGATTGAGCAAGTTACCCTTACGTTTACATCGCTAGAAATGGATATGGGTGACGATACTAAGACCTTAACAAAAGTCAAAGATGGCAAATATAAAGGACAGGGAATGAATTTCAATATGGCTGGTCGTTGGAACGTACATGTCCATGTTCTGACCAAAGATCTAGAAACGATTGATACTGACTTCAAAGTGAGAGTAGGCAGTCAATAAAATAAAGAAGAATACAGAGGAGAAAAGAAGATGGAAAAAAACCTGTTCATAGATTGAACAGGTTTTTTCATGTCTATTCAACATTAAGTACAAATGGAACAGTCAATATATGTCCATTGACATTAAATTGGCCCCAGACTTTGTAAACGCCCTTGGTGGGGAAATAGGTCATAAAAACAACCTTGGGACCTGTTCCTTTCGGATACAATGGGTGAATATGCATGAACTGATTAACATTCTTATCAATTGCGACTGCATGACCAACTGTACCTAGGTAGGGCTGTAAGTTCTTAATAGGTTTATTCGTAGCAGCATCAGCTAAAGTGAAGTTCATATCGATATTTTTCTTTGCTGCTAGTTTCTCATCAAAAGTAAGGGTTACTTTTGTTCCATCAATCACTTTTGTTCGTTCTTTTTGAGGTTCAATCGGTTTTGGTAGTGGTTTAGTTCCTTGTACCGTTAACCACTGATTTTCAATACTGTAATCACTGGCCCCAACAGGTGTCATTTCTGCAATGAGTTTATAGTCGCCGCTTGCAGGAAATTTAGTTGTAATCTCGAAACGGCCATTGCCCTTAAATGTGGGGTGAATGTGGGCAAAGTAAGAAAGGTCTTTGCTGACCACTACTAGGTGCATTTTTTTAGTGCTAACAGTTTCAAATTCTTTTATCGGCTTATTGTGTTTATCCTTGATAAGGATAGAGATAGTCACGGGCTTATTAGCGCTAATACCATCGGGTAGAGACCACTCTGAGCGTGTTTCTTCACCGTTAACTGGCTTCATATTCATCATTTGTTTTTGATTTGTGTGCATAGGGACCCTGGCTGCACCACAAGCAGTTAATAATAAAAAAATAAACAAGATCGGTACAATAACTATCTTCTTCAATGTTAGCCCCCTTTTTACTGTAAAAATTGTTTTAAAATAAACGTATAGATATAACATAACAGATTAGTTTATATTTTTCTTCCTAATAAAACACCTTGCTTATAAAAAAAGAGCCCGAAGGCTCCTTGAATCCATGTTAAAACCATTAGCTTTAATAGAAACGGCTTTTTCTATCAAACTCAAATTGTTTCTGTACAAATTAATAACCTCTCATAAAAGAAGATCCAACAATGATAAGGAGAATAAACAATACGACGATTAAAGCAAAACTATTTCTTAATCCATCCATGTAAAACACCTCCATTCCTTGCTAAAATAGGAAATGATTCAGACCAAAACAAACGGTGGTTATATTAAACCCAAGCGCTCAGAACGATGATTAACAGAATGAACAAAACAACGATTAATACAAAGCTGCTGCCGCCATAGCCGCCACCATAGCCGCCACCGTAGCCATAAGATCCCCACATATTACTTCACCACCTAGTTGATTTTTTTGAAGTATTATCTTCTATATATATATATTTCTTAAAATAAAGGATGATTGGACAAGCGTCATAATGTTAATTAGAAATCAACGATTTTCTTATACCATTTTTAAAAAAATAAAAAAAGCGTCTGCAATCAATGCAAACGCCTCATTTGGAGGTATTTAATGCTTGGTGGTATTGATAATATATGCATTTAGAAACAAATGGAATGGACAAGTGCTATCTAAAAGTAAATTAGCAAAGGGATATTTTTAACAATTCTGCACATGTGAACAAGTTTTTAACAAATTAAATAATCAATTTGATATAATGAATTTTTAATGATTATGATAAGAATAATAGAAAGCAGAGAAACCTGTCTAAAAATGTTTCTTTGCAAGCATATTACTGATTTATCGTCAAACGGAGGGGAAATTATGAGCAAAATAGAGGAATTAAAACAGGAATTACAGGTCTTGACCAGTCGGCGGGATCGGATGCAGAAGAACCTTTATGAAGTAGAAAAACGCATTAATGAGATTACAATTGAATTGAAAAAAAACAATAAAAAGTAGCTTTTCATTGTCCAGGGTTTTAATGAATCACGAATTAAAAATAAATAAGCCTTTAAAACAAAAAATTTTACTTTTTCGTTTATAAAGGCTTAATTTTATCTATTGTTAAACCATTCGAGTTCAAACAGTATTTCGATTCCATCTACTTTAATAAGTCAAACCTTTGTTTTCCCTTTTGTCTTTCTCTTTTATTAAAAACTTTCTAAAGTCTTCTTTTTTTATGCCTGATTTCATAGCTTCTTTTACCAGTTCAACCCATTCTTTGGGAAAATCAAGCTCGTTTGTTTGCATGGGAAACCTCCTTCTAATTTATTTACCACAGAAATGATTCAGTGAGGGTAACCTTTTATAAAATTCGAAACAATTGGAATGTTTATGAGGGCAGAATTATGAATTGCTGGAAGTGCCCCATTCACTTAAGGTCTAAATAAGCTTTTTAATAACAGAGTCAAATGATGACTTAAACTAGATAGGTAACTCGACCAAATGATAAGGAGGCGATAATATGAGTAAAGCTAAAGGAAAAGGTGGAACGGGAAGAGGAACAGGCAAGAAGGGTTGGAATCGTTGGCAAGCTAGCGCAAACAAAGCAAAGAGTGCAAAACCTTATACCAGTAAAGGTACCAAAAAAGCGGTTGATGACTAGGAGCCAACGATTGGAGGACGAAAGATTGATTAATTATAATCGACGAAAATTTGTTTCAGTTGAAAACACTGCAAACGGAGAAGTTTCTTCAAACACGATTTTTGAATACAACCAAGAAGAGAACATCCTGACAGCCACCTATAGTGGAGGAGAAATTGTAAAAGGGACACTAATTGGTATAGTAAAGGAGGATGGAAGTTTACAGTTTAGGTATAACCATGTGAACGTCAGAAATGAAATAAGAGGCGGTCAATGTTACTCTACTCCAGAAACACTGCCAGATGGAAGAATTAGATTACATGAGAAGTGGAAATGGACAGATACTGACCAAAGTGAGGGAGAATCCATAATTGAAGAAGTTATATAGTTTATCTCTCTACCCTCGTTAAGGACAAAAATGATCAAAATAAAACAGACCATCACTGTCCGTGAAACTCTGTTTTATTTTGGCTACCTATTCTCAATTTTTCTCAGTTTATAAAAACGAATGACATTTTTAAGGGTTACTTTAACTACAGAATAGAGTGGGATGGCAATAATAATTCCTACAAATCCATAAATAGCCCCTGAAATTAACAAAATGAAAATGACTGTTAACGGGTGAAGGTTCAGCTTTTTTCCCATAACTCTTGGTGTAACAAAATTTCCATCTATTTGCTGCGCAACAATTACAACAAATACGACTTTCAAGACCATAAACGGACCTTGTAAAAGTGCGACAATGATGGCCGGGACCATTCCAATCACAGGCCCAATAAAGGGTACAATCGTCATACACATGGCGAAAATGGCAAGCACTAGACTATTGTTCAGACCAATCATGCAAAAACCAATATACATCATGATTCCATCCGATAACGCGATGATGCATTGGCCGATGATATACGCGGATAAAGTCTTATCGATATCAACCAGAATCAAATTTCCTTCTTCCACGTGTTCAACGGGAAGATTTTTTAAGAGAGCGGGCCTCAATTTCTCGCCATCCCGTAAAAAATAAAAAACGATAAAGGGAACCACTGCAAGCACAGTTGCAATACTAGTGACAATGGATAGGATACTCGTGATATTTTGTTCGGCATGCAGTAAAAAGGAGTTTGAGAGGGAACTTGCTTTTTTTTCAAGCATTCTTAACGAACTGTTTCCCAAGCTATTATGCTTAACCATATTATGGGAGACATTCGAGATCTTATCAAACTTATTTGGAAATTGCTCCGAAAGCTGCTGGACTTGTTGTGCAATAGGAGTACCAGTAAAATGAATAAAAAGATATCCCGCCCCGCTGAATAGGAGATAAACAATCAATATACTTATATTTTTGCTGAGATATTTGGAAAAAAAGGTTACAAATGGCCTCATGATATAATAAATGATTCCGGAAATGAGGATCGGAAAAAATATCGTCGCAATTAATTTTTGAAAAGGCCATACAAAGTAATCAATTTTGCCAAATAAGAAAATGATTAATAAAATTAACAGGGTTCCTGTTGCATATTTAAAAAAAGGTCTCTTAATCCACATACCAACCCCCCTAGAATTTTTAATTAGGTCTCTATTTAACTAGCCTCTTTTTGTCCATCATAAACCTCTTAAGAAAAATCTCCTCACGAATGAATGTCAGGTCCATTTCTGAAGTTGTTAACTGGGAAGGGGCACAAGCAGCAGCAGAATTTAAAAAGAGGGTGCTAACATCCCTTTTTTTCTGATTTCTTTTTGTGGCATATCAACGAAGAATAGATGGCGGATTGAATTATTCTTATGGGAAATCTATAATTAAAGGAAATTGAACTTGGATTGCCCACTAATGATCCTATTAAAGGGCAGAAGACAAACGAGGATCTGATTAACTAGTTAAAGGAGACGAATACAATGGGAAAGGTTACACCATTTCTAATGTTTCAAGAGGGAAATGCAGAAGAAGCAATGAATTTTTATACGTCAATAATCGAAGATTCGCATATTACAAGCATCGTTCGATATGGAGCCAATGAGAGTGGGGATGAAGGAACTGTGATGAAGGCAGCTTTTTCCTTAAAAGGGCAGGAATTTATGTGCATTGACAGTAATGTTAAACATCAATTTTCCTTTACTCCTTCCTTCTCTATCTATATCACTTGCGATTCGGAAGAGGAAATTAATAACCTTTATCAAACACTTATAGATGGTGGACAAGCTCTTATGCCAATTGGGGCTTATGGTTTTAGCAAGAGGTTTGGCTGGTTAAATGATCGGTTCGGAATATCGTGGCAATTAAATCTGTCCTAGTGAAGTTAAACCAAATTTCTTAGTGAAACAGCAGGTAAAACATGAAGGTATATAAACTAAAGAAAAATTTTAATGGTCTGAAAAAAGGAACACAATTTTATCTGATTGCAGAATCTGAATTTATCGGTGTAAAAGAGTTTGTTTTACGAACAATGGATTTATCGGTAAGGATTTCAATAAATGAAAGTGAGTTCCATAAAAATTTTAGCTTGGTGAATTTTAAAAGCAGCATGATTCAGTAGAAAGAGGACCGTTGCCACGATCCTTTTTCTACTATTGTACGATTTTATTTAATTCTGTAATTTTCGGTTTTCATCTATCAATATGTCTTTTCAGGAGTAAAATGGCCAATGCCCTTTAATTCATAGTCAAAAAATTTAAGGATTAGTTTATTTTCAGTTTCAATACAGTAATATGGATCAATGTCGGCTTTTCCGCCTTGCAGTTGATCGGCAAGTAATGGAGAGAATAGTGGTAAATCGGTCAAGCTTAAATGTTTTGCCCCTTTAAAATGACTAGTATATGCTTCTTTAAATTGTTCATTATTGGCTTTGTTCGCTGCATAAATGGGCGTGCTGTCGAGCTGTCCCCAAACATCGTCAGAATAAAGATTAAGAAGCGGGGTGGTGTAGGCTTCACTGCTTGCAACAAAAGCATCATTGCCTTTCTTATAAACCAGCTCACTAAAGAACGGGGCATCAATATTTACAACTGCACCAATATCATCACGTTGTCTGCCAAGCCAAACACTTGCTGCGCCGCCCATTGAGTGCCCGAAGACACCAATTTTCTCTGTATTGATCTTTTGATAAATCGGATCAGGGTCATTTTTGGCTTTCTTAAGGATCGTATCAATGACAAAATTCATATCATCTGTTCGTAGCTTCATCCATTTTTGTATGAGTCCATAGAGTTCTTCATTTGTGTAAATACCATCTTTATTGAGATTGCTGACCTCCCGGTTATACTCTGCATTAATGGTTGCAACCGTTCCATCCTTTGAACGAGTAAAAAAAGAATGATATGGATGGTCGATTGAAACGACTACATAACCGTGGCTTGCAAGCTCAGTATAGGTAGAGGTATTGCTTGCCTTAATTCCGTATGCACCATGTGAGAATACCAATAGCGGGTATGTTCCATCTCCATTCTCGGGATACCAAAATTCCACATTAACCAATCGATTGTCTCCCTTGTCGGTAAATTCCTCGATACGATTTTGATCCACATAGGTGTAAGTGGCGGTTGCGACTGCATACTTACCTGTCACTTTTGGTGATTTATGCTGTGGAAAAACAATGGCTGGTGCAAGGGCAAATAAGAATGCTACGATCATCATCATGGATTTCCACACAATAGAAGAAGTTTTGTATTTTTTTGTATTCCTTTTGTTACGGACAAGTGAAACGGTTCCTTTTACCGCTAAGATGAAAAGTAGGATAGCAAGCAGGATCCAGCGGAAGCTCCACACAATTACCGAAGAAAGTGTGAGAATCACAAAGGTGAAAAATAGGGCAATTCGAATCCAATTTATTATTTTTTTATGGTTTTGTTTCGTTACCACACAGTAGATTGCAAAGGCAATCTCGAATATCAAAGCAATCAATAAAATTAAAGTTCCCATAACAGATACTCCTTTTCATTCAAATGATTTTTTATGTGTTCATCATAATAAATGGCGAAAAGGAAGTATATAGAAAAACAGTAAGTTGCTCCCACGGGCAAATAAGATGCAAAAAAAGCGGTAAGCTCTAAAGCTTACCGCTTAATTAATGGTGTCAGGCACCTGCTGATGGTAGATTTTATGGACTACTCCTAAACGTCTTGTTTTAAGGCTTTTAGTTTTTCGTTAATTTTTTCGGCGTCTTTTTTGTCATTTTTCCATGAAAGCAAACGAACAAGGAAATAAATGACAGCAATTTGCAGGGCTAAAATGATTCCATCTAATGCATTATTCACAATTGTAAATACGCTGGCCAGGGCAATCAATAGAATCTCCAACGTGATAAAATGAATGATAATTCTTAACCGCATTTTCTGCTCACTTAAATCCTTAGGTGAATATAAGATAAATCCAATTAATGCACTAATAAATGAAAATGCCATTATAATGTAAATGGACTTCAACTCAAAGGACATATGGGGATAATAAATTTGCCGCAAAATCGTAATAATAATGATGATGGATGCGAAGATGATCAGGAAATCCTTGATAATCTTTTGTAAAAATATAGTAAGCGTCATATGTATCCCTCCCATTACAATCCAAGCCTATCTTTAAGAACAGGTACATACTGCCTTGATACGACAGCACGTTCCCCGTTATCAAGCACCGCTTCAAATCGGCCGCTTATGGATGGATAAATCGAGGAAATTTTACCGATGTTCAAAATAGTTGATTTCGATGCACGAAAACAGTTCTTTTCTTTGCATAATTCCTCTAACTCATAAAGCTTTTGTTTCACCTCAAAAACGCTGTCCTTGCAGTAACTGAAAACCTTTCCGTCCACTGCCTCAAAATAATAGACATCACTAAGCTTAATACGGTGAACTCGATCATGTTGATATCCTAGTAAAATGAGGTCCTTCGTTTTCAGCTTGTTTACGATTTCGTATATTTCATCATCTACCTCATGACATCTAATAAGGATTTCTTCCCCCAGTTCTTTACTTATTTCTTCTATTGATATTTTCATATGATCACCCACGAACATGTTATTTATTTCAGGTCAACAGGGATTCTGTATGTCGCTGTTTTCAAATGGTTCCATTTTATAAAAATTATAACACATCTATATCGAATCCTTTTTTAGATTTTTCGATGTATAGTTAATAAAGGTATAATAAACTATAGCTTTATTGATCAGGTGCTGGTTTTGGGTTATTTAAAGGGAATGGTGTTTCGGCAGCCCTTTCTAGTGTCCCTTACTCTTACAAAACCTGGAATATATTAACATAAGGAGATGTTGTAATGGCACGTGTTTTATTTATAAATGGTGGATCAGAAGGGCATATCAATCCAACCATTGGCGTGGTGGAAGAACTTATTTCGCGTGGAGAAGAGGTAGTTTACTTTGCAATCGAAGATTTTCGAGAGCGTCTAGAGAAAACAGGGGCGACTGTACGAACATTTGATGGACAAAAATTTATAAAAGCCTTTATTTCAGGTGGAAGAAATTACTTACTCGAAAGAATCAACGGTCTTTTACGGACGGCAGATATCGTGATACCTAGTGTTCTAGAGCAAATCGAAGGAGAACATTTTGATTATATCATTCACGATTCCATGTTTGGATGTGGTTATTTACTTGCCAAAATCCTTAAACTTCCAGCCATTAATTCTTGTACTTCATTTGCCCAGTCAGAGGCTTCATTCGATAAAATGATGGAACAACATTTTAAAACCATTCCTACTGAAATCGTTCATGAATTTCAAGGCTTGACGGAAAAAATAAAGGAAAAATATGATGTGGAAATCGATTCTCCTTACGAAGTTTTTTGTAATCCTGCTCCATTGACAATCGTTTATACAACGAGGGAGTTTCAACCTTTTAGTGAGGCATTTGACCAAACATACAAATTTGTCGGTCCATCCATCTCCTCCCGATTAACGATAGAAGACTTCGATCTTTCTGAAATTAAGGGAACAAGCCTGCTATACATTTCACTAGGTACCGTCTTTAACCAAGCCATTAATTTCTATAAGCTTTGTTTTCAGGCATTCGGAAACACGGATCATACCATTGTCATGTCTATTGGCGAAAAAATTCAACTAGCTGATTTGGGGGAGATCCCTGCAAACTTCATTGTAAAACATTATGTTCCACAAACGGAAGTACTGAAATACACAAAATTATTTATCACACATGGTGGAATGAACAGTACCCACGAAGGCTTCTATTTCGGGGTTCCACTAATTGTCATACCGCAAAGTGCGGATCAGCCGATCATTGCTGAACAAGTAGCCCAGATTGGAGCTGGTATCAGATTAAAAATGGAAGGCTTGTCTGCAAATCAACTAAGTGAAGCTGTGGATTATGTGTTAAGTCATAATTCTGTTCATAAAGCTGTTGCATCTATTAGGGAATCTTTTCAAAAATCAGGTGGGTATCACCAGGCTGTTGATGAGATTTTTGAATTTAAACGTCAATATAATCTCTAACTATCACAACTGAGATCTAAAGCAAAGCAGTACACCTTTTATCACAAAAAAGTACCCAACAGGGTACGAGGGTGTTTCAATGAACTTTTATCATATAAGATTTTCGTATTTGTTAACAAATTTTTAATATTGAATGTTCTGGAAAATTAGAATCCAAATGGTCCCGGTGGACAGCAAGGATTGACTGGTACGCCGCACATAGTATGTGTCTCACAGCATTCATTTACACAAGATTCTGTGTGTGGGAAATAGTGTTGGTGGTTAACGTGTAATTTGTTAACTGTTGTGGTATGCGAAGGATGAATGTGTTGTACAACCTTGTTAAATAAGTTTGTTTTCACATATTGTTGTCCGGGTGAAACAAGTGGCGGATCATACTGAGCTGGGAACACTTGAGGTGGACAGTACTGTGGGCATGGTTGTGGCGGGCAATATTGGGCTGGTAATGATTGAATCGGTGCTACTTGATTTGGCATTGCATTTGGCAACATATTTGGCATCGCGTTTGGCATCAAATTTGGCATATTTGGCGGGAAACCACCAAATCCACTTTGTCTTTTCATCATTAAATGACCTCCATCTACATTTGTCTTGTTATATCATTAGTCTATGTGAGAATTTGTTAGTTCGGACTAGTTCGAATACCTAATTATGAAGGTATTTTACAGACCTTTCAGAATGAAAATAGGTATCAACCTACTTAAAATTAACTTGTGGAGCTCTATTTTCTGGACCCTTTAAGGAAGAAAAATCAATTCGTGAATAAGTTACCCCTTTTCTTATCAACTTAAAGAATATACAAACTAGAAGAAGGTGTATCATGGCGAAAAATCGTTATCGGTCATTCACCATTATTTCTTTAAGTATGGCCTTATTACTCCTATCATCATGTAGTCACTCACAATCACAAAAAAAAGAGGAATACAAGAAGCCTAAAACTCCTCGTGAAGTTTTAGGTTTCTACACAGAAAGGGAAGGGACGTATCCAGGGTCTCAACCTACTGTAGATTCGCATTTCAACAGCTTAAGCATTATTGCACCTTTTTGGTATAAGCTGGATGATAAACGTCCAGGCAGTCTTATCGATTCCGTTACAGCAGATCATAAGAAAAAGGTTATTCAGAGTGCTCATAATAAAAACCTAAAGGTATTCATGGTTGTACATAATCTCTTATATGAAACTTTGGAGAAAGGCAAGCAGGCTGCAAGTCATGTACTTGATAACGCTAAAAACCGTAATCTTTTCATTCAAAACTTATGCAATGAAATGAATCAGTTTCATTATGACGGTATTAATATTGACATGGAAAATTTGTATTTGACTGATCGAGATTCCTTTAGTCTGCTGATAAAGGAATTGTCTAATGCTCTGCATCGCGATGGGAAAGTAGTTACGGTTTCAGTCCCGGCAAACACGGGTGATTCCCGAGCTAATCCCTGGTCACCATGGTTTGATTACGAAAAGCTTGGTCAATACTCAGATGGGTTAATGATAATGACTTACGATGAGCACAACCCAAGAACAACACCCGGGGCGTCAGCATCAGTTAATTGGACAGAAGCCACGATTCGCTATGCTTTGAAACATCGAGTAGCATCATCAAAAATAATACTTGGTATCGCTGGTTATGGATGGGACTGGGATACAACAGCAGACAAAGCCTTGTATAGCTCTTATGCACTGTTAATGGATCAGAAAACAAAATATAAAGCCAAAGTCCAATGGGACTCTCGTTCACAAACACCTCATTTCCGTTATGTAGATAAAAACCATCATAGCCACCAAGTGTGGTTTGAGAATAGCAATAGTCTGAGGTTTAAGCTAAACCTTGTAGAAAAATATAACTTACGAGGAATTGGAATTTGGCGGCTCGGCTTAGAAGACCCAAAGTACTGGACGACGATCCCCGAGAAAATAAAAATAAAAAGGTGAATTTTAAAACTTGCTGCCTACTTCGGCGGCTTTTCTTATTGAACAAGTAGTTTCGTGGAAGAAGGATTAATTTTGACTAGTAGAGAATAAACGTTTATTAGGAATCATTTGGGGGTGGATTTGTGAGAAAAGCAGACGAACAAGATAAAAAACAAATAGAAGAGAATAAAATAAATCCAACGGGTAACTTAGGGGAATCGATAAACCGTTCAATAGTTGGTGACTTGGGAGCTTTATCACAAGGCGGCTGTCTTACCAAGATATCACCGTGGTAATTATTATTGGAGGAATACTCATCCTTTCGAGATGTACTAAATAAGATAGTCTTCAAAATGTATTCTAATCTGGGTATCAATTTATTGTTACTATTGTTTAAAAGTCTTGCTAACTGGGAATACAATATTGATTAATTCATCAAGGTGAGGTTGATTTTTAAATGGAATCAAGACAACAAGTTAGAAGAAGAAAGAGGTACCATGTAACAATGAAAGGGAATAATCAGGAAGAACAGGTTGTCATAATCGCTTATTCTCCTGAAGAGATGAAAAGTTTAATTCGAAAACTGTATAAGCATATTATTTTTGATGATAGAGGTTTACCATCAGGGGAAATATCATTTAAGGCAACAGATCTATTATAAATGGGACTGTGGCTTTTTTTTTGCCCTTAATTCATAATCCTATTTGGTTGAGGATTGATATAGTAATAATGAACAGTTACTGAAGTGTTCTCTTTTTTAAGGTATAATCTTACTATATGGAAAAGGAGGGTTATTCATATAAATGAAACTAGAAAATAAAATAGCTGCCTATTTCACAAAAAATGCATCCTCACTAGCAGTGCAAATTGTTGAAGGTGTTCTTCAAAGAATGAATTTAATCATTTCCAAAGAAGAAAAGCAGCATGCCATCGAAATGTATATAAAATTTTTTGAGTTTTTAGGACAGTCGATTTTGGAGGAAACAGAGGATATAGCTGAGGACATTTTATCATGGAGTAAAAAGAACGCCGAGCAACAAGTCACTTCTGGAGGAAAAATATCTGAGATTACAGTTAGGTATCCACCCACAAGAGAAGTATTTACTGACCTTATAACCAAACTCAGCGACGACTTTGGGATTTCATTACGTGAAAGTAAATCGATTATTAAAAAGGTTAACTCTATGCTCGACGTCAGCTTAAACGAGACCATTTTAGCATTTGAAATGCTAACGGAAAGATACGAGGAAAAGACAAGGAGAGAATTGGCGGAACTATCAGCACCCGTCGTTTTGATTCAGGAGGGTGTTGCGGTTCTTCCGTTAGTGGGTAAAATAGATTCTTATCGAGTTAGTTATATTTTAGATAGGGGTGTTCCTAAAATTGCAGAGTTGCAATTGCAATTTCTGATCATCGACTATTCAGGTATCATAGATCTCAATCAAGAACTGGTAAGCAGCTTGAAATCGGTCGGAGATATACTCGGCTTGTTAGGTATAGATGTGATTGTTACGGGGATGCGACCTGAGCTAGCCCTGACAGTTGTAAGAAGTGGAATGGACATGTTGTCCTTTAAAACATTTGCCCATGTCAAGCATGCGTTAGAATGGATCAATCAAAAAGTTGACATGACATAATGAACGTGTTTTTTTCTGTACCATCGAGCTGCCACTATAGGCGGCCTTTTTTATTAAATCATATTTGATTGGAGTTAAATCTTATTATTCGGCCGAATTGCGGATTGTAATGGGACACTGAATTGTTGAGGAGCTGATAGTCCAACTAATGTAGTTCCTACTGTAGTGTAACCAGCCGGAGGAGCTTGGTGAACTATACCACCACCACAACCAATTTGCAAAACTCCGCCATTGACCATCGAACCAATTTTTAAATAACGGACATCAAATATTTGTTCTAGATGTCTATCCATTCCTATCACCTCAGATTAATATATGATCAAGAGTTAGGTTTCATTCTGAAAATCAAAATAACGTTAAAGTAAACAAGAAATGACATTCCTGCTATCAAATAACCTATCTAATATTATTCGACTACTTAATTACTTTTTTGTTGCAAATACAACAAATTTACGTTAAATTCAATATATAGCATTTTTTATTGCGTTTGCAACAAAATCAAGAACTAAGGAGCTTTATTATGAAGGAAATTCTTCGAGAAATTGGAATGATTGCCAGGGCCTTAGATTCGATAAGCAATATAGAATTTAAAGAATATGACCTGACAAAGGGACAGTATTTGTACCTTGTGCGAATATGTGAAAACCCTGGTATCATTCAAGAAAAGGTAGCTGAGATGATTAAAGTTGATCGGACAACAGCAGCTCGTGCGATAAAAAAACTTGAAATGAATGGCTTTATTGAAAAGAAAGATGATGCTAATAACAAAAAAATAAAAAAACTCTTTCCAACAGAGAAAGGGAAAAATGTTTATCCTTTTATAAGACGAGAAAATGATTACTCAAATCACGTTGCATTAGCTGGATTATCCGAAACGGAAGTAGAAACCATTTTCAATCTTCTTCAAAGAGTTAGAGAAAATATTGAAATAGACTGGGAATGGGTGAAAAAAGGAAACAAGCGAAATTATTAAGGATACAAAAGGAGCAATTACAAAATGACTTTAACGATAAAAAAATGTAACCATGATGATTTACGTATGCTACAAGAAATTAGTTATGAAACATTTGATGAAACATTTAAGGAACAAAATTCACCCGAAAATATGAATGCCTATTTGGAAAAGGCATTTAACTTAAACCAATTGGAAAAGGAATTAGCGATTAGTTCGTCACAATTCTATTTTGTTTATGTTAATAGTGAAGTCGCTGGGTATCTAAAAGTCAATACCAATGAAGCTCAGTCTGAAGAGATGGGGGATGAATCACTTGAGATTGAGAGAATTTATATAAGGGACAAATTTCAAAAACATGGCCTTGGTAAATTTCTCTTTAATAAGGCGATGGAAATTGCGATGGAAAGCAATAAAAAGAAAATTTGGCTTGGCGTATGGGAAAAAAATGAAAATGCTATTGCTTTTTATAAGAAAATGGGGTTTGTTCAATCGGGTGCCCACTCTTTTTATATGGGGGATGAAGAACAAATTGACTTTATCATGATCAAGACTATCTTGTAACTTTTTTGAAAGGTGGGATTATTATGTATATTCCAAACTATTTTAAGGTCACGAATAGGGATGAAATTTGGGATTTTGTTCAAAAAAATGCCTTTGGCACGATTGTCACAACTGAACAAGGGAGGCCAATTGCCACCCATGTGCCTTTAGGGTTAAATAAACAAGGTGATGATTACTATATTACAGGGCATATGGCTTATGGAAATCCTCAGTGGCGAACATTTGAAACTTGTGAAGATGTGCTTGTAATGTTTCAGGGGCCGCATGCTTATATTTCTTCTTCGTGGTATTCACACGAAAATGTGCCGACTTGGAATTATCAGGCTATCCATCTTTACGGAAAAGCAACTATTTTAACGAGAGATGAGTTAATAGAAGAATTAACAGGAATGTTAGAGAAATATGAACATAATCGTGAAAATCCAGTTCTATGGGATAAACTTTCTTCAGAACTAGTAGAAAATCAGCTACAAGGTATTGTTGGTTTTAAGATTAAAGTGGAAGAGGTCCAGGCTGCTTATAAATTAAGTCAGAACCGAAATGAAACGGATTATACCACCATCATTGAAAGTTTACAAAACGAAGGAAATCCAAATTCGAAACAAATTGCCGAGCAGATGGAAAAGAGAGTAAAAAATCACCAATAACACCAATAAAGAACGGAAAAGGGGTTGTCCTATTGATGCTTCTCTTCTAATTGTAAAAGATGTAATGATCATAAAGAGTCTTTAGTGGACATTTGGGTTGCTGCGCAGCCCATTTTTTTATTGAACTAACAAGCTAGTTGAAGGATAAACGGCTTAGAACAGTATATGGTTTGTTGTTTTTTTATTTTCAGAGGGCATAATACCTTTGATAAGGTGGTGCAGTTAATTTTTATGTGGTTCTTAATCATTTCCGCTATTATATTTAGTATTTATTCTATTTTTATGCCAAAGAAATTAACCCCTATTGAAATCTTTTCCACGATCTTCTTTGCGATGACCTTACAAGATAATGTAGATATTTATCTTGATGGTAAATATAATCTGTATGGATATTTTACTAAAGGTATTCAATGGAGGACATTAATCGCAATCATTGGAATATACCCAGCAATAACCATCATTTTTCTAAATTATTATCCATTTCAAAGAAAATGGCGAAATAAAGTAGTGTACATTCTTGTTTGGAGTGGATTTGCTGTTTTGTACGAGTACATAGCGGTCAAATCTGGTTATTTTTATCATAATGGTTGGACTTATCTGTACTCCGCCTTTTCATATCCAGTTCTGTTCTGTATCCTTGTGATTGTTTTAAAAATTGTTCAAAAGCTAGTTAGAGAATCCCTTTAAAAATTGGCACTTAAAATAAGGGTGAAGAGATTTTGTCATCTTAAATAGTCAACCTGTAGAAATATTAGAATATAAGAGAGACTTAGACATTCAAGTATAAAAAAATTGGGTTAGGAAAATCTAGGGGAATAAGGGAGGTTGAATGAATATGTCTTTGAAAAATCAGCGGCTCATAAATATTACAATGATTTTACTTTCATGCCTACCCATCCCGTTTATTGGAAGAAGAAGTTTAAAAAGATTCCTTCCTGCAGCCATATTTATCATTATTTTTGAAGTATTGAACGTTCATATTGCAAGAAAACGAAAATGGTGGGTTACTTATAAGAAGTCAAACTCATTTCTACGTTTTGAATTTCCTATGATTGTTGGACCTTTTTTTGTAAGTACATTGTGGATATTAAAGTCAACTTATGGAAACTTTAAAAAGTTTATTTTGCTCAATGCAAGTATTAATACTTTTTTCGCTTTTGTTATAACAAAGGTAACCGAAAAGTTAAAATTAGCTAAATTAATTAGATTAAATCAATTTCAATTTTTCCTTTATTTATTTTATAAAGCTTTTATCTTATATGGATTCCAATACCTTATTGATAGGAAAAGGAGATATAAGTGGTAAATTATGGTGGGAAAAGTCCCCTATTAAAAGTCAATCTAATTAGATAAACGACCTAATCAACTTTTAATCGAATAATTTTTGTGTATTGTAACTTGGCGTGTGGTTTGAGTCCAATAAAATTCTGCAATAAAACTCTACTTACCTCATATATATGGGCTAAGGGGGGTTACAATGAAATCCATCAAATTCATCACACTAAATGTTACGTTCCGGTCGATTCTAATGGTCATATTTACGTTTTTAATGATTTCTCTGATTGTCATTTCCAACTTGAATATCTCCTCCCTAAAAATGAATAATTCCATTGGAATAGTAAATGGGGAAAAACTTTTTTTGCAATTTTTCAAATCTGAGAATCATACCTTTTTCCCTAATATGGCTAATCCTGATTTCACTATTTCCAAATTGACAAATTTAGCTTTTCAAATAGGAACCACGATTAAACCTACAGATACACGAACGTTTTTAGGCAATGAGATTCCTGGATTAAGAATGTATGACACTGAGATTGTCGTAGCTGGTGAAGGAACCAACATTACTAATCTACCATATGAATCTGCACCTCCAACTGAGGTTTTATTAAATGAGAGAAAAGCTTCAGAGGAATTAATCAATCAAACCACAGACGACAATAAACCTATAACGAATCCTGAACATAAAACAGTAATGATTTATCATACTCATAGCTGGGAGTCCTATCTGCCAGTTTTGAAGGATGCTAAGAACCCTGACGACGCAATAAGTTCTGACGAACGAGCAAATGTAATTGGGTTAGGAGACCGTTTAGCCAGGAATTTAATGAGAAAAGGCATTGGCGTTGACCATGATAAAACAAATATGACGCAGGAGTTACTAAAGAAACAATGGAAGCCAACACAAGCCTATACAGAATCGCGGGAAATCGTTGAAGCAGCAGCAGCCAAAAATAATGAACTACAATATTTTATTGATATTCACCGGGACTCGTCACGAAAACAAATTACGACAAAAACCATTAATGGTGTTTCCTACGCAAAGCTCTTATTTATAATAGGGAGAGAGAATAAGAATTATCTAGAAAACTTGGAATTCGCGAAAGCACTGAACGCAGAGCTGGAAAAAAAGTATCCTGGGCTTAGTCGAGGGGTTTTTCTTAAATCTTATAAGGATGGAAACGGAGTCTATAATCAAGATATATCCAATAAAGCCATGTTGTTAGAAATTGGTGGTGTAGATAATAATATGGACGAGCTCCATCATACCGTCGATGTATTTTCAGATATACTGGCCAATTATTATTGGAAATCAAATAAAGCAAAAGCGGTAAATGGAAATGGGTAATAAGCGCGATCCTTCAATAGCGAAGGATCTCTTTTTCATAAGCAGGTATGCAGGGGACGTTAAAAGCAGAAAAAGCCAATTTTTCATTTGAAAGACTGGCTTTTCTCTGATTGCTCCCTCAGGCGATTTAGATCTTCTCTTGGTGAATAACCAAACATACGGGAATATTCTCGACTGAATTGTGATTGACTTTCGTAGCCGACCCGAAAGGCAACATCAGCGATATCTGTTGAATCATTTAATAACATGCGTCTTGCTTCCTGGAGTCTCAATTGTTTCTGGAACTGGATGGGGCTCATAGCTGTAACCTCTTTAAAGTGCCGATGTAGAGAAGCAACACTCATATTCGCTATTTCTGCAAGCTGCTCAATTTTGAAAGAGCGGTCATAACTATTGATGATCTGTTCAATAACATCTCTGATTCGATCCCCGTTGCTGCCCTTTATTGCCATTTGTTTCAGAGATTCACCATGTGGACCTTGTAGAATCCAATAGAGAATTTCTTTTGTGAATAATGGAGCCAGCACCGGAATATGTTTTGAATTTTCCACCAACCGAGCTAACCTAATTACTGCATCCAACAGAGATGGTCCTGCTTTACTGACAAACATAGCGCGCTTGGCATTTTTTTTCTGTCCCAATCGAATGTCTGAATCAGTTAAAACTTCTAAAATTTGATTCGGTGTAAATTCAAGCTTGAGAGCTAAATACGGAGTGTCAGAAGAGGCGTTTACTACTTGCCCGGTAACCGGCAAGTCAACGGAAGCAACAATGTAATCACCAGGACCGTACCTAAAGCGCTCCTCCGCTAATAATACTTCCTTTTCTCCTTGGACGATTATGCAAAAGGATGTTTCGTTTATTCTAGCAATTGGTTCGGTAACGATAGATTCATGAATTAAAAATAAAGATGGAATAGCAGTCGGATGAACCCCGTCCTGGTTTGAATAACGTTTAATGAGTTTGGCAAGTTCCTGCTGCTGTTTGTATATTTCTTCAGACATATAGTTTCTCCCGCATCAATGATAGTCACATTCTATCTCATAGTTGTCGATTATGTAAATGCGTTTGATAGGATTAGGCAAAAACTTGATAGGAATGGGATAACGATTGTCCTTTATATTGTTGCATAATATAAATAGTCATAAGTAAATTTTCACCAATATGAGATTAATATTTCTAGAAAAATGAGGGTGATATAATATGGAATATGTAAAACTAGGGAACACAGGCTTAGATGTATCTCGATTATGCCTTGGCTGTATGAGTTTTGGGAAAGCAGAAAAGTGGATTCATCAATGGGTACTTAATGAAGAGCAAAGCCGCTCTATTATCAAAAAAGCATTGGATCTTGGAATAAACTTTTTTGATACGGCTAATGTTTATTCGATGGGAACAAGTGAGGAATTTCTTGGACGAGCTATAAAGGATTATGCGAATCGTGATGAAGTTGTAATCGCAACTAAAGTACACGGGCAAATGCATGAGGGTCCTAACGGATCTGGTCTTTCCCGAAAAGCAATTATGAGTGAAATCGATAAAAGTCTCAAGAGATTGGAAACGGATTATGTAGACCTTTATATCATCCACCGCTGGGATTACCATACTCCTATTGAGGAAACAATGGAAGCCTTGCATGATGTTGTCAAGGCAGGAAAGGCAAGATACATTGGTGCTTCTGCCATGTATGCTTGGCAATTCCAAAAGGCATTACACGTTGCTGAAAAAAACGGATGGACTAAGTTTGTATCCATGCAAAATCATTTAAATCTCATTTACCGTGAAGAGGAGCGGGAAATGCTGCCACTTTGTAGGGAGGAAGGAATTGGTGTAACACCGTATAGCCCGCTAGCATCGGGTAGATTGACGCGTGATTGGTCGGAAACAACGTATCGTTCAGAAACGGATCAGATACAAAAATCTAAATATGATGCGACCGCTGATGCTGATCGATTGGTTGTAGAACGAGTTGCCGCCATCGCAGAAAAATATGGTGTTCCACGTATCTATATCGCACTTGCCTGGTTGTTACAGAAAGAAGCAGTATCAGCTCCTATTATCGGAGCGACAAAAATATCTCATCTCGAAGATGCCGTAGGTGCTTTAAGCATTAAGTTAACAAATGAGGAAGTTGTATATTTAGAAGAGCCATATGTACCACACGCAATCGTTGGACATAATTAATTTCTTCTTTCAACCGAAATTGCCGTGAAACAGGATGACTTGGGCTTATATGTTGCAAAAACTTACCGTATCCCTACGAATCTTTTATGTTCCTTAATAACAAGCTGAATAAATTTTTCACGTTCGTCTGCACTACTTTTGAGGACTTTAATATTTTCAGTCTTTCGTAAGTAGTGCTTAACCCTTTTGTTATGCCAAATGATGTAAGAATATCGAACATCTTGATACAGGTTGGAGAACCATTCCTCTTTCTTTAATTCATCTATGTTTTTTTCTAGTTTTGACTTCGAAGTAGGGAAAATTGCCTCCACTAGACCACCAAACAAATCACCGATCAAATCAGCTAAAAAATCACTAATGATTATCATAACTTTACCTTCCACTTAAAAGAGATTTTACCTATCAATTTTAATAGAAAATGGTTGAATCTATTTTCCATCAAGTGTAATTATATAATAATTTAAAATGTCCAGCCTCATGAGGATGGACATTTTAGTTTTTATTCTTCTTTTGCTAGTTCATTTCTATTAGGAGCAAGTGGTGGCTGTTCTAACCACTTATTTTCCACCATCATATCGAACCAGTTTTTTGTCATTGCTAATGTTTTTAAGATTGTCTTTTCGTAAACTACTGCTAGGTCTGTTCGCATGGCTCCTGCTAGTCCTGTACCGTAATAAACTTGTGCAGTTTGAGCCAGGAAACCCATATGATACAACATTAATTTATCTGAAAAAGGAGAGTCCGTTGACGTTGTAACCTCTGATTCCCACGACATTGGAACTGGTAAATTATCCTTGTGCAAAACACTTGAAAGGGCTAGTATGTTTTCATCTGCCTTGTTTCCAATTTTCCCAAAAAACGATCTTATTTCTTTCGATTTAGCGACTTGACTGAACCCGATTGAAAGCGTTTTTGCCATAATGCTCTTTTTAATGTTTAGAGAAATACTGATTATTTCTGTAGCAGATAAGAGTCTCCCTTTTCCGAAGAATCCATCAGTAAAATCTTGGGTAGAAATTAATTCAGGTCTCTCTGTAGGATAGAAATAGGGGTCTTTTTGGAATTTTCCTTTTTCTAGCAATAACTCTATGGTTAAATCGTACATTTTTTTTGCATCATTATCACATAAATTGTAAAATTCACGTAAGTCCTTTCTGACAGAAACACTTAAAGAAGTTGTATGGCCCAGCAGACCATGTATAGTCATAATATGTAAATAATTTAAGCAGAATGTATCAGAAAACAATCTCTCTGCACCTTTATTCAAGTCTGACTCAGTAAATCCAATTGGAACGGGAAATCCATCATTTTCAATGAAGGATATAATCTCCTTCTTTTGCTTTTCCCATGTCTCAATGGCTATTTCAAAAACCTTTTTTATTGATTCGTCTTCCAAAATAGAAATCATATACCTATTAACGATCTCGGTCATTGTTCCGTTAACATATTCTCCCCATAGTGTTCCTATTTCGGAAGATGTAAGTTTTAAATGATTATTTTCCATTTTTTCACCTCTTCCATATTTTTTGCTAACTCAGAAATAGCTATGCATCTCTTTGGACGTTGTGGACAACTTCCGCCATATATGGCTTATCTTTCTTTAAATGGTTTGAGGAATCGATTGGAGAAACTGCCAAAGGACGATACGATTTATGTCAGTTGTCAAGTAGGTTTAAGGGGTTATATAGCAAGCCAGCTTTCTCTACTTTTTAAAAAATTCAACCAGAGAGGAGACTTAGGTGGAGACAAATAACATTCTTGCCAAGAAAATCCTTACGGAGGCAAAAGGGTATTTGGATGTGGGATTTACCCATTCATTGAATCCCTATAGTGGCTGTGCATTTTCATGCCGGTATTGTTATGTGAGAGAAATGCCAATTCAACGGTTTAAAGACATCCCTTGGGGAGAATGGCTGGACATAAAAACAAACGCAGCGGAAAATTACGAAAATGAAATCTTGAAACTGCGGAAGAAAAATAAGCCTGTAAATATTTTTATGTCTTCGGCCACAGACCCCTACCAACCGATAGAACGCTCAACAAAGATAACGCGTGGAATAGTTGAAGCGATGATTGAAAATCCGCCAGATTTTCTGCAGATTCAAACACGAAGCCCACTGATCACTAGGGATCTTGATTTGATCGTGAAATTGAAGGGAAAATGTAAAGTTTTAGTGTCGATGACAATTGAAACGGACAGGGAAGACATAAAAAAAATTTTTTCTCCAGTTGCTCCCGGAATAAAATTACGGTTAAAAGCTTTGCAAGCAATGCATGATGCAGGAATCGCCACCCAAGCTTCCATTTCACCTGTTTTGCCCTTTACCCCTGATTTCCCTAAACAATTAGTAGGAAGTGCCGACCACATTTGGATTGATACGTTAAGGATCGGCGATGGTTTAATGGGGAAACGGTCTGAGAAGCTAGGCATGCCTGCATTATTTGAGAAGCATGGTTTAGCGGAATGGTATCGACAAGATATACATGAGAGGGTGGAGAAATACTTTAAAAAATATTTCCCTCATGATAGAATCCGTGTTTCTAAACACGAAGCCTTCCTCAAATAAAAGGCTTGTTTCTCATGAAAAATACAAAAAATCAAAAGAAGCAGTCCAATTCGTAACTGAATTAGACTGCTTCTTCTCTTTTTATCGCTCCACGTGATCCTTAACGGGAAAATGACCCATAAAGATACAGGATGCAAAAGTCATGTCAATCGTAACAGCCGAATATACATTTGAAGAGGTATTCCGTTTAAATCTAAAAAAATATAAACTTTCTTATTATTTCACAATATCTTTGTTAGATAATCTTCCGATAAACTTGATAAGAAGATTTTTTAGTTTACTATTTAATTAAAGAGAATTTAAGACTGCCTATTTATCCTCGTGTACCCAACCAACTAACAACCATAATTAGCCACCATACCTGAAATACATCCATTTAGTGTTCCGCTCTGATTGTAATGCTCCAACTAGGATCAATCTCGTTTTTCTACAGCTATATGATTGTTTAAAAACTTTTAGAAAAGGGAAGTTAAATACTATAGAGAAAAATTTTTGGAAGGAGAAACATTATGAATAAAAAACAATGTATAGCGATGCTCTTAGCTGGGGGAAGAGGGACACGTTTAAAAGACCTGACCAAATCGATGGCAAAACCAGCCGTACCATTCGGTGGTAAATACCGGATCATTGATTTTACCTTAAGCAATTGCAGCAATTCCGGGATTGATACCGTTGGTGTTTTAACCCAGTACCAGCCTCATACATTGCAAAATTATCTTGGAGACGGCAAGCATTGGGATTTAGACCGGAAAAATGGCGGTCTCACGATCCTTCCCCCGTATCAAAGTGAGGAGGGGGATCGGTGGTATGAAGGGACGGCCCATGCTGTTTACCAAAATCTGGAGTATGTTGAAAGTCATAATCCTGAGTATGTCCTTGTCATATCGGGTGACCACATTTATAAAATGGATTATCGGAAAATGCTCCAACAACACATTGAAACCAAAGCTGAAGCGACTATTTCTGTGATTAATGTTCCATGGAGAGACGCTCATCGGTTTGGGATTATGAATATGGATTCCAGCTCCAAAAAAATCCTAGATTTTGAAGAAAAGCCTAAACAACCGAAATCAAATCTAGCTTCAATGGGGATTTATATTTTTAATTGGAGCGTGTTAAAAAAATATGTGGAAAAAGAGGAGAAAAAACGATTCTCATCCAAGGATTTTGGTAAGGATATTATCCCAGCAATGATTCATGATAATCGTCAAGTGTACGCTTATCGTTTTAATGGTTACTGGAAAGATGTCGGAACCGTTCAAAGCCTGTGGGAAGCGAATATGGATCTACTTTCCTATGAAACGAATCCTATTATCCAGCATGAAGAGTGGGGGATTTATACCCGTGAAACGTCTCATCAGCCTTTCTATTTGGACGGAAAAGCGGCCTTACGTCAATCATTAGTTTCTGAGGGCTGTAAAGTGTTTGGTAAAGTTGAAAATTCGCTTCTTTATCATGGCGTGACGGTGAGCAAGGGGGCCGTCATAAAGGATTCAGTGATTATGCCAGGTACATTTATAGGTGAAAATGCGGTGATTAATCGAGCAATCGTCGGTAGTGAATCGTTTATTTACTCGAATGTGCATGTGGGAGATCCTAATCCTTTTAGTGAGATTACCTTAATAGGAAACAATCAAATTATTAAGAAAAGCAAATCTGAAAAAATAAAAGGTAATGCAGTTTGAAGTAACAGTAAAATTATTATGTAAACAAAAAACCCACCAACTGGATGGGTTTTTTTAAACTTTTTATGAACATAATAAAAGTGCTTGTACATATTGAAAGAGTTATTTATGACCATAAGAATAGTAATAAATTGTTGTTTTTATCGGAGAATCGGCTGAATTAAACATCTTGGTCGTAATTATGATCACTATTCTCTTCGTCAGGTTCTTCTCCAATATTTAGTTCTGCTTCAAACATCTCCTTTTTTATCTTATCAACAAATTGTTCATTTTCTGATTGGGCTAATACATCATAATGAAATGTATCAGTTATCGCTTCTTCCTCAATCGTCGCTAAAATATCATGGATATCATTATTGTCACCGGAGATGGAACCAAACCCTTGGTTTTGTTTTTTATAATTGACAAAACCACTCGGAAGATTGTTTCCGAGATTGACACATGAAGCACCTTCAACCGTTCCAATCGAAATCGAACCAATAAAAAAAGAGGGGGAAAAACGTTTCAATTCCAACATCCTTTCCCTATTTGATGGTGTAAGGCACTTGTTTTCCATTTATTTTAACTTCAATATCTTGCGTTTTGCCTTTTTGTTTATCTTCCTTTTTCGTTTGATTCTCTTCAGCAGCACGCTTTTTCGGCATGGGTTTGCGGTGGACGACGGGAGAGAAAGTATTTCCAAGGTTTAACATTCCACTTAATTCTTTAATATCCAGTTTATCAAGGTGAAAGGCAAGTTCCTCAAGTTTTAATTCCTGTAAATGAAGGTCCTTGACGTCCATTTTTACAATAATAGGTGGAGTGCTTTTTTCTTGGAGGGATTTCTCAAGATGGTTAATTTTTTCGAACAATTCCTCGATTTTTCCTAGAATATTTGTTTGGTCCATCAAACCCCATTCCTTTTTAAGAGCGTTTCTCTACCATTCCAGTATTAGATTTGACTCTATTTTTTCCTTTAATCGTGCCAAATCCTTCATTGATCACTATTTCGTTTTTTCGTCCTTTTTGAAGGTTTGTTCCCACAAATAATCCAGAAGAATTACTTATGTTAGCAATCGTTAACGAACCATATTTAATCGATGTCATGAGTGTTCTCCTTACTATTTTTAAATGGGATGGTTATCAATAAAATTCCTTTTTCAAAAACAGACTGAAGCTGTTCGAGCTCACATTTTTCAGGAATGGAAATCTCCCTTTTAAAAGTTCCGTAAAAACGTTCCCGCCTAATCACTTTAATGCTTTCCCCAGGATGAGGATGGTTAATGGTTCCTTCAATCATGATGGTATGATTCTGCCATTTTACAGAGAGATCCTGCTTACTGGCTCCCGCTAAATCAACGGAAAGCACATAGTTCCGATTTGCTTCATATATGTCGATCCTTGGTTCAACAAAGGGGGAGAGTTCCTGCAATAATTCGGAAAAATCTGATCCTAACATCTGCTTGACCTGGGAGTGAAAAAGAGGTTTTACCACATGCAAACTCTCCTTATCGAACTACTAATCTATAGTTAACCATATGTACTTTTTTTAAAGGTAATGCTAAAAAGGTGAAAATAACTTGGTATGAATAGATAAAAACAGGCTCTTAAAGTATAAACTTAAAGAGCCTGAGTCTGAACTCCAGGAATAATATCTGGATCGATCATTTGCGCATCAGCTAGGTCATTGTCAAGGATAATCGTGTAATTTAAAGAATTTGCAAAAATTCCTACTTGAATACCAACTCCATTGTTCGTCTTCCGATGCGAAGACCAGCCAGACAGTTGATTTTCTCCCACGGATACGGTAGCGTTTGTATTTAATGAATTTACGTTGATTGCCCCGATGGCTAAAGGAATGGCCAAAGAAATCACCCCTATTATAGTGAAGTATATTAAACTTTTAGATTATCGTAAATTTGACAGTCCATTAAATCATTATCAATCACGATACTGGTGTTGGATTTATTCTGAGTAATACCTGTCGATCTGCCGGTTCCATCATTCCTTTTTCCATGTGAACTCCATCCATTTAACAGATTATCGCCAATGGAAACGGCTGCGTTAGAATCCAATGAGTTGACATTTATTTCAGTTACTTCAATGTTGTTGATATCCTGCCTGCCATCCATGTAAGTCACAGCATTATTTTCGATTGGGGTGTCAATGACATCATTATCAATAACTAAGCTAAAATTTGTAGAGACCAAGGAATTAGAAACAGAGCCAAAACCATGATTATTTTTTCGACAGGAAGACCAGTTATTAACATTATTGATTCCCACAAAAATCCCCGAAGACGTATCAATCGAATTTACAGCAATTCCATTGATCACCAAATTATTAATAATTCTTTTTTGCATCATTAGCCTCCACCAAGTGATGAATAAAAATCATGGAAAACGAAAAAGAGTAACCACTACTAACAGAGTATGTTTTGTTAGAAGTTCTGGTGCCTTTAAACCCTGGGGAAGCATGGGGACGGTTCTGTTGCTTCTAAAGGTGAGTCCATGCTCCCTTTTTCCCACCTTGGTATGGGTAAGTACTTGAATTTAATCAATGCTTTACGATCGAAATTGATTTAATCTTTCATACGTTTCAAGCAGGAAATCATAAAACAACTCCTCCGTCGGGAGCAGTTTCCGTTGGGTTGGGTAGATTACACCAACAGTCCGGGTCAGATTTGCATCGGATAGGGGGACAATGACAGTCGACCTCGGCGTGTTATCGACCAAAGTCATCTCGGGCATTAATGCCACACCTAAGCCTGCTGAGACGAGCCCTTTTAAGGCATCGATATCTTTGCCTTCAAAGGCGATTTGTGGATTAAAACCAGCATCATGACATGCTCGGACCACTTGTTCGCGAAAGACAAAACCCTCCGGAAGGACACAAAACGGGTCCTCATGTAAATCCCGTAACCTAATCGATTTCCGATCAGCTAATCGATGATGGAGAGGGATGAGGGCCACAATATTTTCTGTGAACAGTGTCGCTCCTTTAATTTTTGGTTCTTTTTCCTGATTGGGCATCGGGGCCATCATGGCCAAATTAAATTCACCATTTATCACACCGTCAATTAAATCATAATAAAGAGCATTGCTCATTTGAAATTTAGCTTCAGGGTATCGAGTCCGGAAAGCATAAATTATTGAAGGCAAGGTATGAGCGGCCATACTAATCGGGAAAGCGATTCGAACGGTCCCTTTCTCAGGGTCTAAGTATTCTTCTACTTCACGCTTGGCATCCTCCATCATGTTCCACACTTGTTTCATCCGTTCATAGAAAATTCTCCCTAACGGGGTTAACTTGACCCTTCTTCCCTCACGTATAAAAAGTTCGACCCCTAATTCGTCTTCTAAATTGAAAATTTGCCGGCTAACGGAAGACTGGGCAACATGCAGAGCATCAGCGGCTTCGGTTACATGCTCTCTTTTTGCGACTTCTAGGAAATAGTGAATTTGCCGCGTCTCCAATTGTAATCCCTCCTCATTCATGCGTTTTATGCATTGGTTTAATCGGAAATTCATATTGAAACTATCAATTATAAAATTATAAAATGAAAACACATTTAAGAAAAGGGAATTTTCTCAATTTTAACTACATTAGGGGCTGAACAAAATGAAAATGCTGGATAAAGTGGAAGAGAATCAAACAGAAATTGTGAAAGAGTATGTAAATCGTTTATATAAAAGTGTTCAACAACGGAATCCAAATGAAGGGGAGTTCCAACAGGCGGTAAAAGAAGTACTTGATTCTTTAGTACCTGTCCTTGTCAAAAAACCAATCTATATGAAACAAGCCATTCTAGAAAGGCTAATTGAACCAGAGCGATTGATTTCCTTTCGGGTTCCTTGGGTGGATGATCAAGGGAAGGTAAACGTAAATCGTGGGTATCGTGTTCAGTTTAGTAATGCGATTGGACCATACAAGGGCGGACTAAGATTTCACCCTTCCGTTAACAGCAGCATTATTAAATTTCTCGGGTTTGAACAAATTCTGAAAAACTCTTTAACAGGTCAGCCAATAGGCGGTGGCAAAGGCGGATCGGATTTTGATCCAAAAGGGAAATCGGATTTTGAAATCATGCGTTTTTGTCAAAGCTTTATGACCGAACTCAGCCGGTATATCGGGCCAGATATCGATGTTCCTGCAGGAGATATTGGAGTAGGGGCTAGAGAGATTGGTTATATGTTTGGCCAATATAAAAAATTAAAAGGTGCCTATGAAGCGGGTGTACTGACTGGAAAGGGCATTGGTTACGGAGGAAGCTTGGGCCGGAAAGAAGCAACAGGATATGGAACAGTTTACTTTGTAGAAGAAATGCTGAAAAGTCAGGGATTAAGCTTTAACGGAAGCACAGTGGTGGTTTCTGGTTCAGGCAATGTGTCGATTTATGCGATTGAAAAAGCTAGGCAATTTGGTGCAAAAGTGGTCGCCTGCAGCGATTCCGGCGGCTATGTGTTTGATCCAAACGGAATAAACCTAGATACCGTCAAACGATTAAAAGAAGTGGAGAATAAAAGAATTTCTGAATATGTTTCCCTCCATCCGGAAGCTATTTATCAAGAAGGATGTTCAGGAATCTGGGCCATCCCATGCGATATTGCTTTGCCATGTGCAACACAAAATGAGTTAAACAAGGAAGCAGCAAAAATGTTAGTTTCGAATGGAGTAAAGGCCGTTGGCGAAGGGGCAAACATGCCTTCAACGCAAGAGGCTGTCGATATTTTTATGGAGCATCATGTTTTATTTGCGCCCGCTAAAGCTGCTAATGCCGGAGGGGTGGCAGTCTCCGCGTTAGAAATGGCCCAAAATAGTGCAAGGCTTGCTTGGACACTAGAAGAAGTGGATGCCAAATTACAAGACATTATGAAAGAGATCTATTATAAGAGTTTGAAAGCATCACAAGATTATGATGCCCCAGGAAATCTTGTGGTTGGTGCCAATATAGCTGGCTTTGTAAAAGTAGCGGATGCCATGATTGAGCAGGGCGTAATCTAAGAAATCGATTTATTTTAGGAGTAAAAGGAAGTACTAAACAACAACGAAAGGTCACTGTGTGGTGGCCTTTTTGTGATTGGAAGAGTAAATATATTGTTTTTAAACACTTGTCCATTCACACGCAGCCTTTTTGCATACGATAATTCTATAACATTAAAATGCAAAGAAGGTGTTTTCTTGAGCGAAAAAAACCATTCAGAGTCATCATCAAACAACCATTCAGACTGCTGTTTTAAACCATTTATCAGCTCCAATCCGATTACTTCTTTTAATCCCGTTCCGCGTTTTCCTACTATTGATAAAACAGCCTTTATTAGTCAATTTTCCAGTGTAATAGGGGACGTTACGATTAAAAATAATGTATATGTTGCCCCAAACGTTAGTATACGTGCTGATGAAGGAACCCCATTTTATATAGGGTCCAATACCAATCTCCAAGATGGAGTCATTTTACATGGTTTATTAAATCGAAAAATTTCGGTCGGACCGAAAAGCTTTTCGATCTTCATTGGGAATCAAGTGAGCATTGCCCACCGAGCTCTTGTTCATGGCCCTTGTTTTATTGGGGACAAGGTATTTGTTGGCTTTAATGCCATTGTTTATAATGCCATTGTCGGGAAAGGCTCGTTTATTTCCTATAATGCGGTCGTAACAAATGGTGTTCGCATTCCACCGAATCGTTTCGTTCCACCTGGAGCTAATATTGACACCCAAGCAAAAGCGGATGCTCTTTCGCCAGTACCAGAGGATAGCAGGGAATTTGCTATGGAAGTCCAAAGAGTCAATCAGGAATTTCCGGCATCCTATCACGTTTTACTTGGGAAAAATCGTTGTTCCTGTGGACTTGCTTATCACTAACAGGAAAGAAGCTGCCAAGCAATGGCAGCTTTTATTCGTTCAGGAATAACTGAGTTTTTAATCCATACAAAAAATGGGTTTATATCCCTTATTTAATGCACAAATTACCTATAACATGATTAAGAGAAGACTATTTTGAAAGGAGGAAACGGATCTATGCAATCTCAAAAATGGCAATTAACCCTGCAAACGTTAAGTCTTGTGGTCGGGTTTATGTGCTGGGTAATTCTTTCATCCCTGATGACAAAAATTAAATCGGATATTCCACTTACTGCTAACCAAGTGGCTTTGGTAACAGCGATACCGGTTATTTTAGGCTCAATTTTACGCGTCTTTTTAGGCTATTGGACCAACCGATTTGGTGCAAGAAGTATGTTTTTTATTAGCTTTCTCATTTTAATTTTTCCAGTCTTCTATTTAAGTTTGGCCGATTCATTCACAGATTTAATCATTGGCGGTTTAGTTCTCGGTATGGGTGGGGCCGTCTTTTCCATCGGTGTGACGTCACTGCCAAAGTATTATCCAAAAGAACGGCATGGATTTGTCAACGGGATTTATGGGGCAGGGAATATCGGCACGGCCGTAACCTCCTTTAGTGCACCGGTCATTGCCAATGCGATGGGCTGGCATAGTGCGGTCCGATTATTTCTCGTACCAGTGATTTTGTTTGCAGTGCTCAACTTCTTATTTGGTGACCGGAAAGAGCAAAAGGTTCATAACCCCCTTACAGGACAAATCAAAAGTGTGTATAAAAATGAAAAACTTTGGTTTTTAAGCTTGTTCTATTTTATCACCTTTGGTTCCTTTGTTGCCTTTACGGTCTATCTTCCAAACTTTTTAGTCACAAACTTTAACTTAACAACGGTGGATGCCGGTCTTAGGACAGCTGGTTTTATTACCCTAGCAACCGTTCTTCGCCCAATCGGCGGCTGGTTAGGAGATAAATATAATCCATTTAAAATTTTATTATTCGTCTTTGGCGGACTAACCTTAGCAGGAGTTCTACTATCCTTTTCACCAACAATTAGTATCTATACGATTGGCTGCTTACTGGTTGCCATTTGTGCGGGGGTTGGAAATGGAACCATCTTTAAGCTGGTGCCGTACTACTTTTCAAAACAAGCGGGAATTACAAACGGAATTGTTTCGGCAATGGGCGGATTAGGTGGATTTTTTCCACCGCTCGTATTGTCGTTGGTATTTGGAATGACGGGACAGTATGCGATCGGTTTTATGTCGCTCGCCATGTTTTCGCTCGCCAGTTTTGTGATTGTGGTGTGGATGTATTACCTTGAAAAATTAAATATGGAAACAAAAATATTAGAGAATGTCGGTCAAAGCATGATGGTCACAAACACGAAGGGAATGATCGAGAAAGTCAATCATGCCTTTACAAGGGTAACCGGCTACAAAGCGGAAGAGGCAGTCGGACATAATCCCAATATCCTGCAATCCGGGAAACATGACGAGAATTTTTATCAAAAAATGTGGAATTCCCTCCGTGAACAGGGTTATTGGCAAGGGGAAATCTGGAATAAACGGAAAAATGGTGAAGTCTATTTAGAATGGCTGACCATAAGTGAAGTTAAAAATGATGCAGGGGAAGTAAAATATTATATTGGTTTATTTAGCGATATAAGTGAACAAAAGGGCTGAAGATCATTTCAGCTCTTCTTTTTTTGGGTATAGAGGATTATAGGTTGGTAAAACTTACTAATAATGTAACCAACCATGAAATAGAAAGGATGAATCGGAATGTCAGGACCAAGTTTAAGAAAACAAGATGCCCATACCTCTATCCATGAATCGGCGTTAAACGAAGCGATTGATTTACGAATGTTGTTACAAAAATGCCTTACAGAAGATCAAAAGGAAAAGGCCATAAAAGTAGCGGAGGTAACAATTGAACATTGGGAATCTAGAACTCTGCAACATGCTGCTTCTGAGGAAGAAGGATTATATAAGGAAATGGTGGCAGAGCATCCCTCTTTACACCCGATTGTCCTCCAGCTTACCCGTGACCACGATCTGATGCGAAGAATGGTGGAACAAATGAAGAACCTGCTGATCCATGATGAGATTGATGAACGAATGGTTTCCTTACTCGATTCTCTTATTATCGTCGATTCCATCCATAACGAAGATGAAATGAATAAACTCCTCTCATATAACGAAAGCTATACAATGGAAATATTGGAAAAAGGTGAAGATATTGCTTAAAGAAAGACTATTACGTTTTGCGGTTCCAGCCCTATACAACCGAATGATAGAAATCTTTGCAGCCTATCATATTCATCCCCATGATGTTCAAGCGACCGTGTTAAAAAACGAGAATGGATATGAAATTCTAGTACGGTTTACAAGTGATTTTTCTCAATTGGTTACAAAACAGTTTAGCTTTGAACAAGGGGAAGTACCGGATGAAGAAGTGACTCGCTTTTTTGAAGAAGCGGCAGAATCATGTAAATCCTTCCTAATTGCAGATTACTATAAAATGATGAAACGATAAAAGGAGCTGAAAGAGTTTGTTCTCATTTGAATCAGATGCCCTACTTGTGGATGATCGAGAAGATTTAATCGCCTTACTTCAGATTAGATTTGGAGCGATTCCCGGTGAAATGATTGAGGACATATATGCCATCGATGATATGAATGCCTTGCAGCGCCTAATCTTATCTGCTGCCAATGCTGCCAGTTGGCCTGTTTTTTTGGAGGAATTTCATTCCGACCGTAAAGCGTATCGCCTAGTGGGAGACAATTTCAATCCGCTCCGGGACATAGTGAAAGGAAGAGATGGATTCAATGGAAAAGAACAAGAATAATTTGCTCCACTCCCTTAAACATCTCGTCCGGGGAGAGCGCATTAATGATGGCTGGACGGAGGAAAGTCCGCGACCGCATGATTGGGAATCCTCTTATCGGAATCGTTGGGGGCACGATAAAGTGGTCCGTTCCACACATGGTGTGAATTGTACGGGTTCCTGCAGTTGGAAAATCCATGTCAAAGACGGCATCATCACATGGGAAACGCAGCAAACCGATTATCCTTCAACAGGGGATGACTTTCCGGAATATGAACCAAGAGGCTGTCCGCGTGGGGCTAGCTTTTCTTGGTATACCTACAGTCCTACTCGAGTGAAATATCCTTATGTTCGCGGGGACCTTTATGCGTTATGGAAAGAGGAAATGGCCAAAGCGGACAATCCGGTCCTAGCATGGGAAAATATCGTGACCACCCCGGAAAAGCGTGAACGATATGTGAAGGCAAGAGGGAAAGGCGGCTTTGTTCGGGGAACCTGGAAAGACATTTGCGAAATGATTGGCGCAGCCAGCATTTATACGATCAAAAAGTACGGTCCAGATCGAATCGTCGGCTTTAGTCCGATTCCAGCGATGTCGATGGTCAGCTACTCTGGCGGGACAAGGTTTCTGTCGCTGATCGGCGGTACAATCTTAAGCTTTTATGATTGGTATGCAGACCTTCCGCCTGCCTCGCCGCAGGTATGGGGCGATCAAACCGATGTACCGGAAAGCGGTGATTGGTACAACTCAAAATACTTTATCATTTGGGGGACCAACATTCCCCAAACAAGAACCCCGGATGCCCATTTTATGGTCGAGGCCAGGTATAACGGAACCAAAGTCGTCGGCGTAAGCCCGGATTATGCAGAATATGAGAAGTTTGCGGACCTATGGCTTCCGGCTAAAGCAGGAACAGACGGGGCGATGGCGATGGCGATGACACATGTGATTTTAAAAGAATTTTATGTTGATAAAGAAACGCCCTATTTCCTGGAGTATGCCAAACAATATACCGATCTGCCTTTTTTAATCACACTAAGTAAAAAAGAGGAAACCTATCGTTCTGACCGTTTCTTGCGAGCTTCCGACCTTTCTGACCAAACGGAACTAGGCGAATGGAAAACGGTTGTTTGGGATGAAACAACCGATGATTTTGCGATTCCAAATGGCAGCGAGGGCTTCCGCTGGGACAATGGAAAAGAGTGGAATCTTGATTTATATCAAATCAATCCGAAAATGAGTTTTTTAGATGATTCGGATGAAACCGCTATGGTCGAATTTCCGTACTTTGGCGAGAAAGACGGCGGGATCGTAAAACGGGAAGTACCAATAAAAAAAATAAAAGACAAATCAGGTCAGGAATTAATCATTACCACCGTCTTTGATCTCATGCTTGCGCATACGGGGATTAGCAGAGGGTTAAAAGGTGATTATCCAACTGATTATCAAGATGAACAAAGTCCTTATACGCCTGCCTGGCAGGAAAGTATCACTGGCGTAAATCGATCCCATGTGATCCAAGTGGCAAAAGAATTTGCCGAAAATGCGGCCCTTACCAAAGGGAAATCAATGATTGCCATGGGTGGCGGCACGAATCACTGGTACCATAGTGATCAAATTTACCGGTCGATCCTAAATCTTGTCTTATTAACAGGATCCCAAGGGGTCAATGGCGGAGGCTGGGCCCACTATGTTGGCCAAGAAAAAGTACGTCCTTTAGAAGGTTTCTCCCAAATTGCCTTTGCAAATGATTGGGTGAAAGCGCCAAGATTTATGAACGGAACGTCATTCTTTTATTTTGCAACCGAACAGTTTCGATATGAATATGAAAAAAGAGAAGAAGAAACCGAATGGGGCAGTCAGTATTCCACTATGCACCCGGCGGACTTTAATGCGCTTTCAGCCCGTTTAGGATGGCTGCCAAGTTTTCCGCAGCTATCGCAAAATTCCCTGGATGTGGTGAAAGAGGCGCGAGCCCGGAATAAGGATGACCAAGCCGTCATCAAAGACATTACCACACAACTGGTCGATGGAAAATTGGATTTTGCGATTGAAAATCCAAACGATCCCCGCAATTTCCCACGTGTCTTTTTCAATTGGCGCTCGAATCTTTTAGGGGATAGCGGCAAGGGGCATGAGTATTTCGTTAAGCATTTAATTGGGTCACAGGATTCCGTATTAGGGGATCCGGAAAATTCTTGGCAGCCGGAGCAAATCAATCTTTCTGAAAAGCCGCCAGAAGGAAAAACAGACCTGTTTGTCAGCATGGACTTCAGGATGACCAGTTCAGGCCTCTTTTCTGATATCATCCTGCCAGCTGCTACCTGGTACGAAAAACACGATATTAGCAGTACGGATTTGCATCCATTTGTCCATCCCTTCAATGCAGCGATCTCTCCTCCGTGGGAGACAAGAAGTGACTGGGATGCGTTCAGAGAAATTGCCAAAAGTTTTTCAGATTTGGCAAAAGTACATCTTCCAGCACAAGAGGACCTTGTGTTATCACCACTGGCACATGACACGGTAAATGAAATTGCTCAGCCATTTGGAAAAGTGAAAGACTGGCGCAAAGGCGAAGTGGAAGCTATCCCAGGTAAAACACTGCCAAACTTTAATTTTGTCAAGCGGGATTATCCCAATGTTTATGACATGTGGATCACCGTCGGACCGAATATCAAGAATGGCTATGGAACAAAAGGGGTGAAGATCCCGGGTGATCGAGTATACAAAGAATTACTCGACCGATTAGGGCCGTCCAAACACACCGGCATCGGAAAAGGGTATCCTGATCTTTATTCGGA
The DNA here is from genome assembly GCF_021560175.1 of Neobacillus drentensis. Classification (GTDB taxonomy): domain Bacteria; phylum Bacillota; class Bacilli; order Bacillales; family Cytobacillaceae; genus Neobacillus; species Neobacillus drentensis_A. The sequence goes on from NZ_CP091110.1 coordinate 2,721,469, forward strand.
TAAAAAGGCTATTAACGCAATTCTGTTAATGTCGGGCGCCACCAATGGAAAACGAGCGGTGGAAGGCTGGAAATCAATGGAGGAAAAGACAGGCAAAAAGCTCTCGCATGTTTCTGAAGGGCGCGAAGAAGAGGATTATACCTTAGATGCCTTAACCATCCAGCCAAGACCTGCCATCTCTACACCGGTTTGGAGCGGAATGGAAAACGATAATCGCCGTTATTCTCCCTTCACCGTCAACAAAGAATTTAATATCCCTTGGCATACGCTTACGGGAAGACAGAGCTTTTATCTCGACCATGAAGTTATTCTTGATTTTGGGGAAGGACTTCCCTTATACATCCCACCGATTACCAAAGGGGCTTTTGTCAAAGGCGAACAAGAAGTTGAAAACAACGGAAAATCGATCACACTTAGGTATATGACTCCTCACCAAAAATGGGGCATTCACACAATGTTTACTGATACGAATAATATGTCCCAGTTGTTCCGCGGCTGGCAAGTCGTTTGGATGAACGAAGAAGATGCCGCTTCCATTGGTATAAAGGACAATGATTGGATTGAAATGTATAACCGGAATGGCGTGGTGGTCGCAAGAGCGGTGTTAACGTACCGGATGCCAAGAGGGGCCGTTTATATGTATCACGCGCAGGACCGCCATATGGGCGTACCAGGGAATACAATCAACAAAGTTCGTGGCGGTACGCATAATAGTGTCACGAGAATCTATCCAAAAGCCACCCATATGATTGGCGGCTATTCTCAATTAAGCTATGGATTTAATTATTATGGACCAACCGGAAGTCAACGGGACACCATGACGATTGTCCGGCCATTGAAGGAGGTCGATTGGCTTGAGGATTAAAGCACAAGTGGCCATGGTCATGCATTTAGATAAGTGTATTGGCTGCCACACTTGTTCTGTCACTTGTAAAAATGTCTGGACCAACCGGCCAGGAATGGAGTACGTATGGTTCAATAATGTCGAAACCAGACCAGGTGTGGGGTATCCAAAAGAATGGGAAAACACCGACCGCTACAAGGGAGGCTGGGTTCTCCGTAATGGAAAGTTGCATCTAAGAGCGGGCGGACCGCTCTCAAAACTAGCCAATATTTTTTATAACCCCAACATGGCCGACCTAAACGAATTCTATGAGCCGTGGACATATGATTTTCAGCATCTCCATAAACGGGAGAAAGGGGAAAGTATACCTGTTGCACGACCGCGCTCGATGATTACGGGGAAGTATATCGATAAACCGGAATGGGGCCCCAATTGGGATGACGATTTAGCCGGCGGAAGCGAGTCTGTTCCAAATGACCCGAACGTTCGCAAACTTCAGGAACACATCAAAACCGAATATGAGAAAACGTTTATGATGTACCTGCCGAGGATCTGTGAGCATTGCTTAAATCCATCCTGTGTCGCTTCCTGCCCATCAGGTGCATTATATAAACGGGATGAAGACGGGATTGTGTTGGTGGACCAGGATGCCTGCCGCGGCTGGCGCTTTTGTACCAACGGGTGCCCGTATCATAAGGTCTACTATAACTGGAATACCCATAAAGCGGAAAAATGTAATTTCTGTTATCCACGGACAGAAGCAGGCTTGCCGACCATTTGTTCAGAAACCTGTGTTGGCAGGATTCGCTATATCGGGGTGGTGTTATATGATGCCGATAAAGTAAAGGCAGCTGCATCAGTGGAAGATCCGAAAGATTTATATGAATCACAGTTGTCTGTCTTTCTAGATCCGTTTGACCCAGAAGTGATTGAAAAAGCACAGGAACAAGGCATTAATCACAGCTGGATTCAAAGTGCACAAGAATCACCAGTCTATAAAATGGCGATTAAGTGGAAAATTGCTTTGCCGCTTCATCCGGAGTACCGAACCTTGCCAATGGTTTGGTATGTACCGCCATTAAGTCCGATTATGAATCATATCACCAATGAGCAAGAATTAAGCGCAGAAGGCTATATTCCAGCAGTCGATCAAATGAGAATCCCGATGGAATATTTGGCATCCCTTTTAACCGCTGATGATACAACCGTCATTCGTAAGGTTTTATTAAAAATGGCTGCGATGAGAGTCTATATGCGGTCAAAAACGGTCGGTGGAATCGATGCGCAAAACATGGCTAAATTAATGGATGAAGCGAGTACCACGGGTGAAGAACTTGAAGAGATGGCCCGATTGCTGGCGGTTGCCAAATACAACGAGAGGTTTGTGATTCCAACAGGCCGCCGTGAAATGAAAGATGACCTCTATTACAAACAAGGGGCTTGCAGCATTGAAGATTTAGCACCACCTGAAGGGATGACTACGTACCCATTTGAAAGAAGTGAAAATGCATGACGAATGAACAAAAAGCTCTTTTAGCAATCTTGTCACGGTTAATGGATTATCCAGATGAATCGTTTTTCGTTGAACAAGCGTCCATCCACTCGTTTATTGATGAATCGATTGCTTCAGACGAAATAAAAACGGAACTGCTAGGGAGAATGAATCCCCTTTACGAGCTGCCCTTAAAGGATTTGCAAGAGTTATACGTCAATACCTTTGATTACAAGGAACAAGCCAATCTATACTTAACGGCTCAAGAATTAGGAGACAGCAGAAAACGAGGGTTTGCTCTGATTCAATTGCAAAAACTTATTTCTGAACAAGGGTTTGAATTGGCAGGGAATGATTTGGCGGACTATATCCCGATGTTATTAGAATTTCTGGCCGTTGCAGACGAAGATGAAAGATATGACAACCTTTCCCGAAGACTAGCCTGCGCCATCCAACGGATCCATACCCAGCTGAGTGATGAAAATCCTTACAAAAAGGCGGTCGAAATCTTAATGATGTTTGTTTTTGAGGCTCCAAATGGGGAAGAAATGTCGGCACTTGAACAACTCCGGGAACAAGCAGATTTAGATGAACTGCCATATCCGTTGATGTATCGCTAAAAAGGAGGGCCAATGATGGAGGTATTATTTTGGTGGACGATTTTCCCTTATATTTGCGGAACCATTCTGATTGTAGCAACCTTTTATCGATTTGTTTTTCGAGGAAAAAGTTGGACCGCCCCTTCAACTGAAATATTTGAGAAAAGGTGGCTGCGAGTGGCATCGGTTGTCTTTCATTATGGGATTATCTTTGCCTTTGTTGGACATGTAATGGGTGTATTAATTCCTATCGGAGTGTATAATGCGCTCGGTGTAGAAGATGAAATGTACCATTTCTTTGCGATAGTAGGTGGCGGGGTGGCTGGCCTGATGGTCGTCCTCGGATTGATTCTGATGCTAATTCGTAAATTTGTCTCTCCTAGAGTTCGTGCCCACACCACGGGCGGCTCCTATTTTACGATCATTTGGCTGTTAGTGGTAGCGGGTTTAGGAACGTACATGACCCTCATTTTTAATACAACTGTAGGGGAATATGAATATCGTTTATCAATCGCCCCATGGTTTAGAAGTTTGTTTACCTTTCATCCAAAATCAGCGCTTATGTTGGGGGTGCCGACTCTATTCAAGGTTCACGTCATCTGTTCGTTTATCTTATTTGCAGCGATACCCTTTACGAAACTTGTTCATATGTTTAGCTTTCCATTGCGGTATCCTGCCCGAGCTCCGCAACAATACCGGTCAAGAAATGGTTATAATAAATAAAAGCGATCATAAACGTAAAAAAGCAGAGTTTATTCAAAAAATGAATCACTCTGCTTTTTTTAGTTTAAAGATGGTTTTATCCTTGCAAAAACGGGTATTCCATCAGAGAACCGGCTGTGTCTATTTCTGTCCAGCTTGTTTCTGTAAGCGTCCGATAAGAGGAACGACAATGATCCCAGCGAGGGTGACTTGCAAAAAGTTGCCAGGGATGGAGCCGAGTGGCTGAATCCAGTTTCCATAAAGGATGACCTCAGCAAAATAGTAGCCGACGATTTTGATAATCAGGGCAACAACAACGGCAAGTGAAAAGACAAGCGCTCTTTTCCCTGGTACCTTTTCAGCAATAAGGCCGGCGACAAAGCCCATTGCCCCTACAATGATAAAGGTAAACGGTGCCCAAGCTCCCCAGCCAGAGATGAGGTCGAATAAGCCCATTCCAAAAGCACCTGCGATGGCTCCTGTTTTTTTACCATAAACCAAAGCGGCTATAAAAAGAGGTACGTTACCTAGATGGATTAGGCCTCCGTTACTCATGATTGGGAGCTTTACGTTGATAAACATGGTCGCAACTAGGGTTAATGCGATGAAAAGTGCATTCATGACTAGAGCTTTTGTTTTCGTTGATGCTGTTGGCGAGTATGTTGTATTCGTATTCATTTGATAACCCCTTTCTTTTTTTAAATAATATCATAATTTACTATAAGCTCAATACTATTAATTTGCACAGTTAAAGATTCTGGTAACAACTATGGAAAGTATTTCCTGCCTGAACCAGTTTCCTTGCCCTTTCGAATTTTATAGCAATGTCGAAATTTCTGTTATATTATTTTGTAACATTTGAAATAAATGTAATATAATTTACTATTAGTTAAAACTTTTAATAGATAAAGGCAAACCATTCGAAAGATTGGGACGCAAAGCTACAGGTCTAAGGTTTCACACTATGATGGCTGAGCTGCCTAAAATAGAATATATTTTAGGAGGCTTATATTTTGATTGCTCTTACTTGGGAAAAGGAACTGGAGTTAGAATGGGAGAAAGCTAGTGACGAAAATATAGTAGAGGCATATGTAGTAAGCATATTGAATAAGTGGGACCAAAACCTAAGAAGTTTAGAACAGGAATTAATGAAAAGAAAATTATTTTTAGTTGCTTTAGAGCTCTATGATCGGAAAAAACGCAGGACCCTATTAAACCTGTAGTCAATAAGAATAAAACTAGATAAATGACCATTAACGCAGGAGTTCCTAGTTCTTTAGGACTCCTACTTTTTTATTCTGAGTCTTATGAAGAAAGAATAGGAAACATAAATAGAAAATAAGACGGAAAAGAGGGATTTTACTATGACAACAGGAACAGATAATGAATTATCTGAACGTTTTGAAGTGGCTTTTAACAAAATCCATACTTGGCTGCAAAAAAATATTAAACATGCAAAAACAACCAAATACACGGAATTACTTAGAATCGGTTTTCCGATCCATGCCATCATTAGAAAACATTATGATGATTTAAAAATATACGGCCGGCTTAGAAACTCCATTGTTCATGACAAAGTGGAACCAGGGTTTTATATCGCGGAACCACATATGAGCGTAGTCGAACAAATTGAACTGATCGCTTCCAAGATTAATGAACCAAGGACGGCCCTTTCGATTGCTACCAAACCCGTATTTTATTATCAAGAAGATGCAAAATTAAAGGATATTCTTAAGGTCATTGACCGTAAAAGGTATTCTCTTTATCCAATATACAATCAAAGTGGATATAAATGGTTGTTAACAGCTGAAGGAATCATTCAATGGTTTTCTCAAAATTTGTTGGAAAGCACAGTTTATTTAGATGAAGTAAGGGTACAAGATCTATATTCTTTCAATCGGCCCCTTGCGGTTGAGTTTGTAGGAAAGGATACAGATATGTTTGTTGTGGAAGAAATATTTGAAGAGTATCATCAGAAAAATAAAAAATTAGAAGCGGTCATCCTAACGGAAACAGGGGACCAGAGCGAAAAGCCCCTAGGGATCATTACCTCTTGGGATTTAGTTGAAATTAATGCACTTGAATAAGGAAACAAAGGGTAGTCAATCATCTAGGTAAGGATAGTTGGGAAAATTTTAAAAGTTTAACTTTTCTTAAGATTCACCTAACATGAGTGTGGTATTTTAGGGAGGACAACCTATACGAGGAGTGATGGAATGAAACGTCAAAGCTTTCCCATTTTCGCATTGGTCCTTCTGCTCTTGACTTCAACTCTTTATCTGCCAACGCTTGCTTCAGCAGAAAATGCGCTCGATCCTGCCCCACAACTACAGCCTGTCGGGACAGACAATGGCAAGAAAATTTTATTTGATAATACCCATGGACAAACAGCCGGTGCAGCAGACTGGGTGTTGGATGGAGGTTTCTCGGATTTTGCCAATGCTTTAGCCAATAAAGGCTATTACGCAAAAGAGCTGCGAAAAACCACGCCGATTACCTATCAAGATTTACAAGGCTACAATGTGTTGGTCATCGGGGAAGCGAATATCCCCTACAAAACTTCAGAGCAAGCAGCAATGATCCAATATGTACAAAATGGCGGGAGCATCTTTTTCATTGGCGATCATTATAATGCGGATCGCAACAAAAACCGCTGGGATGCTTCGGAGGTCTTTAATGGCTATCGTCGCGGTGCCTATGCCAATCCGACCAAAGGAATGACATCAGAAGAGGCTTCGTCTGCCGCCATGCAGGGGGTCACCGGCTCTGACTGGCTGTCAGCCAACTTCGGAATCCGCTTCCGCTACAATGCGATTGGGGATGTAACAGCCAATGATATCGTCACACCGAGTCAAGCCTTCGGAATAACAACAGGGGTCTCTACAGTTGCCATGCATGCCGGAGCCACCTTAGCGATTACGGATCCAGCCAAGGCGAAAGGGATTGTCTATCTTCCAAAAACAACACTAGCTTGGGGTAATGCAGTCGATCAGGGCGTCTATAATGGCGGAGGCAGAGCAGAGGGGCCTTATGCGGCCGTTTCCAAACTTGGGTTAGGAAAAGCAGCGTTTATCGGTGATTCCTCGGCTGTTGAAGATGCGACTCCCAAATATTTGCGTGAGGAAACAGGCGCAAAGAAGACAACCTATGACGGTTTTAAAGAACAAAATGATGGTACATTACTTGTGAATATCATCGATTGGTTAGCAAAACAGGAAAGTTATACCTCCTTAACCCAGGTTAGCGGGTTGCAGCTAGATCAGCCAACCGCCTTGCTATCGATGGAAAATCCACAAACCTCAACTGAGCCGCAAGTAGAACCATGGGCTGCACCAGATCCAGGTTATAAATGGTATGATTCTAGCACGTTTAAATCCGGTTCCTATGGATATGGTTCAAGCGGATCTAGTGGAACAACGACAACCTTGAATGAAAAGTTTGAATCCGGTTCTAAAACAGCGTACACTTCAGGAAATGTCACGCTTTCGAGCGGTTCTTGGTATTTTGATAATGCGCTTATCGGCAATCTATCTACCGATAAAAAAACCGGCTTGCAGTCGGCACGTGTACGAGCAGCTGGAGCACTTACGATGAATTTCAATGTCAGCGGGGCCAAGAGTATTCAGATTTCTCATGCCAATTTCGGGACAGACAGCGGTGCTAATTGGCAGCTGCAACTATCGACGAATAGCGGTTCGACCTGGACAAACGTGGGGAGTACGAATACTAGTTCATCCACTTTAACCGTTAAAACGTTCACCCTTACCCAAACGGCTCCAGTCCGCTTCCGAATGGTCGTTTCTGGTACATCGGGGAGTAGAATCAATTTTGATGATATTGTGATAAATAATTAACTACAAGACGAGCTATCCCAAATTAGTGGGATAGTTTTTTTTTTGCAAAGATTTGAAACAAGTCTAACCTTTTTGCCTCTTTTTCTATATTTAAACGATGAAAGGCGGATGACCGATGGGAAGGGAGTCTTGGCCAATCAAAAAGACATTCCTCGGGAGGGATTTTTTTATGCGAAAAAGAGTAGCCGGATGCGCCTTGATCGCTGCCACGTCGATTCTAGCTTTTCATCCAATTGGCACACAGAACAAAGAGGATACCGGAAATGAACAGATCATTCAAAATGAGGCTCGAATAGGCGATTCCATCGTAGAAGAGGCAGGCAGTGGGGTACCTGTAACATGGGTTGCCACGATTGATGGGGATACCATTAAAGTAAGGGTGGAAGGCAACATTGAAACGGTTCGATATTTATTGATCGATACACCGGAATCGAAGAAGCCAGGCATGTGTGTTCAGCCTTTTGCGATGGAAGCCTTTCAACGAAATGAGGAACTAGTGAGAGCAGGAGAGATCACACTTGAAGTGGAGAAAGGGAATGACAGGGATTCTTATGGACGCCTGCTCGCCTATGTGTTTGTAAATGGAAACTCGGTTCAAGAAACTCTGCTGAAAGAAGGATTGGCTCGAGTCGCCTATATCATCCATCCACCTTATCGGTACCTAGAGCGTTATCTGGAGGACGAAAATCTAGCAAAAATAGAAAAACGAAACATCTGGGGCAAAGCGAATTATGTAACTCAATGGGGCTTTAGTGGCTGTGGTAGCGAATTTTGATAATAAGTGAACAGACGATAAAACATACAGGCGAACGGGTCAGAAAAAAGGTAATTGTGCCCGTTTGGTTAGGAACTACAGTTGATCGGTCACAAAAATCGATAATTGTGCCCGTTGGGATAGGGAATACAGCTGAGCGGTCACAAAAAAAGATAATTGTGCCCGTTGGGTTAGGGAATACAGTTGATCGGTCAAAAAAAAGATAATTTGCCCGTTGGGACGGGAGATACAGTCGAAAAGGTCACAAAAAAAGATAATCGTGCCCGTTGGGACGGGAAACTCAGCCGAGTGTCAACCGTCACGACAATCGCTTAATGTAACTATCGATTACGACAAAATATGAAACCTTCATAGGACTTTTTGATTAAAATTCATGAAAAATGTGGATTTTTGTAAGAAATAGCAGGATTTTTACCCTTATTAAAGGAATATTTAGAATATAAAACGAAAGCCATTTTTTTCATTCATTCTATCAAAGTATGAAAGAAGGTATACGATGTGATGGAAGATTTCTTTGCGGACTATAAGAGGTATATTGTTGAACCAGAAGATGAAAAGCGAGTGGAGAATAAAGTATTTGATCCCAAAAATTTTGCGGCCTATTATATCCTAACCTTGTCCATTTTTGATTCACGTTTAATGACATGGAACGATGCAAGTAAATTTGGCATAGATGTTGAAAAAAGCATCAAAACCATAGTAGGGGATTTCAATCAAAAACAAAGTGAAAAGTACCATCTGCAATTACTTGAATTAGATCCGTTAAAAAACTATTTTATCTTAGCTCTTTCTTCTAAAACGAAATTTAATCCAGGGGAAGAGAAGGACGGTATCGCTTATATCATTGATAGATTTTTGACTAATCCTTTTTATGTTGGACAAGGCTGGTTCAACTTAATTGGAGAAAAAGGAAGAGTGGCCCGGAAACTCTTTTGCTGCTCTTTTAAGGAATATGTTTGGGAAGGTCCCAACCAAAGGGAAGAAAAATTTGAAAATATCAGTGAACTAATCCCTAAAAATGGAGAGATTAAGCTGGTTAAAAGCTCTCCGAAGCGAGATATTCGCTAATCTATATCATCATCATTTAATGAATGATAGAAAAAAATATCCCCAATATACTAGTGAACTAGTTAATGGGGATATTTTTTTCTCACCGAAACCCAACATTTACCCTTCTCAGCATGGTTATAATGATCCAAAGTATTCCTCCTGTTAGCAGAGATGCCCACCACGTGAAGTCTAACGTTGGACCAAAGCGTGGAAGGAACATACCTACAGTAATAACAATTCCCATCAATAACGCTCCGATACCACCAACCATGACCATATTTTTCTTTTCATTTTTAGCTTGATGAAACAAGGATTGTTGGATGATCCGAAAGATAAACCATACTCCGAATGCAACGGATGCCAAAATAACAGCAAAAATAATAAAAGAAGAGAACAGATAGACAGTACTTTCTACTTCCCTAAATGATGAGGTTACTAGTATGCCGACACCTCGAAGAATCAACATCCAACTAATCAGATGTAAAACGATTCCCAAAAGAAAAGGAATCACTTCCCGTTTCTTTTCTTTTGGAAGGTTGTGAATAATGTCATCGGCATAACGTTTTGGGTCATCACCAAAAATATCGTAAGCTGTTTTTCCTTCCTTCTGACCGTCAATTAAGTGATCGAGCATTTCCAGCAAAACTTCCTCGGATTGTTGTTCAGATAGAGAGAGATTTAGACGGATGTAAATCAACATGTCACTATAATAGTGGTTGTTCTCTGGGTTGAGAAGCTCACGCTTTCGATTATTTTCCTCAATTAATTGTTTAGCCTTCACGAAAAATTCCTCCCCTTGAATAATAAATGAACAGGATTTACAATTTGCATCCACTCTGTAGTGATCGTATCTAGTGATTCTTTGCCTTGTTCGGTTAAATAATAATATTTCCGATTTGGACCAGACTCCGATGGCTGCATTTGCCCAGAAATAAGACCGTTTTTTTGTAATCGTAACAAAACAGGATAGATCGTACCCTCACTGACTTCCCCTAATCCCACTTCTTGCAGTTTCTTTGACAATTCATAGCCATACACTGGTTCCTTTTCAATTACGGATAAGACACAACCATCCAATATTCCTTTTAATAATTGACTTCTTAAGGACATGGTAAAGCTTCCTTTCTTTTTTAGATGTCCCTAACTATATTGTATAGCAAGGTAGTAAATGAAAAAATCACTACTTTGTTATACATAGTAGTGATTTTATTTTATCCTTTTTTATCCAAACCTGTCAATACTAAGTTAAATTTCCAATTTTTTAGTCTGTAATTACTTCCTAGTTTCTTTCCGTACAACGGGAGCAACTTCTGTTGCCAACCGTTCAATGTTCTCGGCGACTTTTTTAAAGGGCATTCCACCAATATCGATTTGGGCTAAAAATCGTTGGTGTCCAAACAACTCGTAGTGGCGCAGGATTTTTTCGATAATTTCCTGTGAACTTCCGACAAATAGGGCTTTTTCTTTGCTGCACATCTGCTCAAATTCTGCCTTCGGCAAAGTCTTATTGACCCCATGATGACGATTGAGCTGGTGCCAATAATTGGAATGATACGGGTAATATTCATCGATTGCCTGCTGATTCGTTTTGGAAATATAGGCATGCCCGGTAACAGCAACCTTCATGTCTTCCAAAGCATGGCCGGCTAAAGCTGCCGATTCTCGGTACCGCTCGACGAACGGCTGAAAGAAACTGGGATCTCCGCCAAGAATCACTAACGCTAATCCAGTCCCTAATCTGCCAGCTCGTTCCGCACTTTTCACTGTCCCTCCAACACCTACCCATATGGGAATCTTCCGTTGTATAGGACGGGGAGAGATGGCAGCATCCTTTAAGGAGGAACGATAACGGCCATTCCAGGTGACTATTTCCTGCTCATTTAGCTTAAGAAAAAGCTCCAAGTGTTCTTCAAACAATTCATCATAATTCGTTAGATCATATCCGAAAAGGGGGAAGGAGTCTAAAAAAGCCCCGCGTCCCGCAATAATTTCAGCCCGCCCATCGGATAAAAGATCCAGTGTGGCAAAATCCTCAAATAATCGAACAGGATCTACCGTATTTAGCACGGTTGTAGCACTAGTAAGTTTAATTCGCTTAGTGACTTGGGAAATCGCTGACAGGACCACTGACGGGGAGGACACGGCATAATCTAAACGGTGATGTTCTCCCACGCCAAATACATCCAGCCCTGCTTCATCCGCTAACTTGGCCGCTTTGATGATTTCCTCCATCCGCTGCTTTGCGCTGATGGTTTTCCCTGTTAGCGGGTCTGGGTATAATTCCGCTAATGAATAAATTCCAATCTCCATACCGATTTGATTTGCAGCCTTCAAATTCCTCTCCTCCACAATGGTGTAAAATCACTTTTACTTAATACTATTCAATCTTTTAAAAAAAGAATTAACTAAATAAACATCAGGAAGTTAAGCGAGTATGTATGCAAATAAGTTACCGGACAACAATGAGGGGGTTGGCCACACAAGTGGTCACCATACAATAGTTGTTAGAGTTAAATTTCCTTGTGTGACAGAGGTAAAAATGGCTTTATCCCACGTTTATTAAATGGCAGGATTTTTAAATCAGCGATCAGATGACTGATGTAAGCCCCACAACAGGTATAGAACACACCACGGATCCCCAGTGAAGCCTCTAAATTGGAAGCGATTACTCCAAAGAAAACAACTCCTATGATGGAATGGGTATAGCTGCGGTGAGAAGAAAAGGACGCAATGATAAGGTAGATTCCGAGCAGAATTAACCATCGTTCGTCTATCGAGAATCCCCCCGTCATGACCGCTATCCCGGTAATCGTTAACATGTGTTTCTGCTTAATGAAGGAGGCAACGACGATAATTAACACGCCGATGCCAACCCCCAGCCAGCGCTCTAAAACCGCTTTCTCTACGAAACTATAGACAATCATCATCAATCCAATGATCAGGGCTGATAGCCGAATCACCTCATGCGGCAGAGTAATTTTTCCGCGCAGTTTACCATCAATATCTAAATCTGGCATTAATCCTGAGACACCTCCTAGTCCGACAAACAAGAGTGTCTCAGCCGGAGGGGCATGATAGGTATGAGCCACAATAAATCCTGTTGCTGATCCAATGACTGCATGTGCGGTACCATTCAATGTATTTCCACCTTTCATCCTATTAATCTCATAAAACAAAAACAGACAATCACTATTGTACAGCAAAACGTCTGTTCTGTTTAGCAGTCTGATAAACTTTTGGGTTGAAAGAGTGAAAGCCTATTATTATTTTTAAATTTATTAATTGTGGTTGACAGTTAATGGTAAATCAATTATTATCATTATTAATAATGATAATAAACAGTGGTTTCTATAGGGGGAGAATAATGGTTAGTACAGCAACGATTATTTCAATGTTTGTTCCAATTGTGTTTTCATTTGCATTATTTATTGGGTTGATTTTATTTTTTCGTAAGAGGTCAGGGATTGCAGTAAAGCCAGTCATCGTAGGGGCGATTGGTTTTGTGGTGATGTCACAGGTTTTGGAAAAAGCGCTCCATCTAGCGGTCATCACGGCTTTTCCCCACTATGCTGACCACCCTTGGGCTTTTGGGGTGTATGGAGGGATGGCAGCGGGCATATTCGAAGAACTGGGCCGCTTTCTTTTATATACTTGGCTGCTAAAAAAATTCCATGACTACAAAGGCGGGATTTCTTTTGGCGTCGGCTGGGGCGGCATTGAGGCAGTGGTGCTAATGTTAACGATAATCGTGCCAAACATTTTGTTTGCCTTTATGATTAATGCAGGAACACTAGAAAAATCGTTGGGAGGACAAATCTCAACAGACCAGCTTGCCATTATTAAAGATTCCCTATTAAACAATGGTATTTCCTATTATTTATTAGCCTCTGTCGAACGGTTTTTCGCCGTCTTCATGCAGATCGCCTTTAGTTTATGGGTATTGATAGCCGTTGTAAAAAAGAAGTTTGTTTACGTAATATATGCCATTCTGATTCATGCAGCGATTGATTTCCCGCTCATATTCGTACAGACGGGTCGTTTTACAAATTTATGGGTGGTGGAATTATATTTAGCCATTGTTGCGATGATTTCGTTTTGGATGATAAATAAGGCTAGGGCATATTTACCATAACGATAAAGGGACCTTTACGCTTGCGTAAGGGTTTTTTAATTTTAAAAATCTGAATTTCAGCTAATTCCCCAAAACAAGAACATTTGTTCTGTTATAATGGTATTGAGGTGATGAAGATGTCTTATCATATCATGCTAACAAGGAAAATTTCAGACATAAAAGGGCATACACAGATTCAAGTCCAAGTCATGGATCCAGCTGCTGCACAAATTATTTACTTTACACTTGATGAACTTGAAAAAGATGAATTGCCGGAGAACCTAAAGGAATATATAAGAGGAATCCTACCCGAGATTGAGGAGGGAAGATGGCATTATAGTGGGAAAAAGAAATAAAGTGTATACTAACTAAATGAATTCAATTGCATGCAAAGGGGGAAATTTAGGTGGAGGTAACACCAAAAGCGATATTTTTAGACATGGATGGAACGATATTAAACCATCAAAACCAGGTAAGTATACATACAAAAGAAATCATTGATGAACTTAGAAACCGCGGGATCAACGTTTTCATCGCTACAGGCAGAGCATTTGAAGAAATTGAAGGCATTGTTCCGCCTGGTTTTCAAGTAGATGGGATTGTAGCCTCGAATGGGATGGTTGGATATGCAGGCCATGAAGTAATTTTTAAACATTCACTTTCTCGTGAGCTAGTGGAAACCGTTATTAAAATGGCAAGGGAAAACAAGGTGTATTATGAACTGTTTCCATATGGCTCTCCCCGAATCACATTAAAGCAGGACAGGGACTACGTAGAAAATGAAATAAGAGACCCCAAGCCGGAGGGTGTAGGAATAAATGAGTGGAGTTCTCGTAAGGATGCGATTAAAGAAAAAATTAACTGGGCGGATGAAATAAGGGGGAATGAATTCTCCAAATTCTATTTCTTTGCCAGAACAAAGGAACAGATCAATCACTGGAAAGAAAAACTGGAGCTATTAAAGAAAGAAATAGATTTTACCACTTCCATTTCAACAGAGTATAACGTCGAATTGATGGTGGCGAACGTCAACAAAGCAACCGGAATCCAACAAATGTTAAAGCACTTTAATTTGTCCGAGAGGGAAACAATGGCCATCGGTGATAGCGACAATGACTTACCGATGCTGCGTCTCGTGAATTATGCAGTGGCTATGAAAAATGCACCTGATAGTATAAAAGAAGTTACAGATGATGTAACAGAGTTTACTTGTGATGAAGATGGGGTTTACCATTACCTAAAATCCAAGTTAATCTTATAAAATATTCAAAATTGAAAAAATAAATTTGACACCTTTGCTCGAATCATGATATAACCCCTTTAATAATAGCAAATAATATGGCGAAAGAGTAAATAACAGGGGGAGTTACAATTATGGCACATAGCAGCAAAATATTAGACTGTACGATTCGTGATGGGGGATTAGTAAACAATTGGGATTTCAGTGTCGAATTTGTTCAGGACTTATATAATGGACTAAGTGAAGCTGGTGTGGAATATATGGAAATTGGCTACAAAAATTCCGCAAAGCTTTTGAACGCGAAGGAGCATAATCCATGGAGATTTCTGGATGATGAGTTCCTAAAAGAAGTCATTCCTGAGAAAAAGTTCACGAAGTTATCAGCTCTTGTTGATATTGGCCGTGTCGATCCAAATGACATTCTGCCCCGTGAGCAAAGCGTATTGGATATGATTCGGGTGGCATGCTATGTCCGTGAAGTGGACAAAGGTTTAGAACTTGTCCAAATGTTCCATGATTTAGGGTACGAGACATCCCTTAACATTATGGCCTTATCCAGCGTGCCAGAGCATCAGCTGATTGAAGCAATGGAAATGGTAAAAGAAAGCCCTGTAGATGTGGTGTATGTCGTTGATTCCTTTGGAAGCTTAGATCCTGCTGGAATTGCCCATCAGGTGAAAAAGTTTCAGTCGATGCTCCCTAACAAACAGCTTGGGATTCATACCCATAATAATATGCAGCTAGCATTCGCTAACACCTTAACGGCCTACCAAAATGGAGCAATCTTCCTAGATTCATCTGTTTATGGCATGGGACGTGCGGCAGGTAACTGCAACACAGAGCTTCTCGTTAGCTATATTCAAAAATCAAGCTATGAGCTGAGACCGTTACTGGGTGTAATTGAAAAGCACATGGTAGAAATGAGAAATAAGTGGGAGTGGGGCTATATCATTCCTTACATGATTTCTGGTGTGCTTAATGAACATCCTCGGGTCGCCATGGCGTACCGTAATAGCAACGAACGTGACCAGTTCGTGAATTTTTATGATCAGGTAACCACTCCGGAAGCAACGTTAGCGACCGTTTCGAAGTAGAGGAATGATTTAAAAGAAAAGGTGTTTTCCTTTAAGGAAAGCACCTTTTTCTCATCTGTCACGAAAAATGATCCATGACCAGTGATACCAATAATCCGAGAGCAGCAATCAAACCAGTAACGGTTCCGCTTTCTTCATACGCTTCGGGCATCATGGTTGAAGTAATCATAGCAATGATCCCGCCCCCTGCGAAAGCGGCGATTCCTGCCAAAAGATAGTCAGGTGCGTTTGATAGGAAAAAGTATCCTCCCCAGGCACTAACGGTAGCAATCACCAAAACGGATACCCACAAAAGAAAAATCTTGCTTTTATGATACCCGCTGTTTTTTAAACCAACGGTACTGGAAAGTCCTTCGGGTATATTACTAAGGAAAATCGCTGCAACTAACAACCAGCTGACAGACTGCTTTTCCAAAAGACTGGCTCCTACCATGATGGATTCGGGGATAGCATCCATCACTGTCCCGATAAAAATGGCAAGCCCTGAACCTTTTACTTGCTGATTTGATCTTTTTCGTTGATGCGCCCCTTTTTTCGAAATGAAATAATTTAGGATTGTAAAAATAAGAGCACCCAAAATAAATCCAATCGCTGTTGCTTTTAAACCTCCATCGTGGAGGGAATCTTCAAGCAATTCATAGGAAGCTGCTCCAATCAATATTCCTGTACCAAAAGCCATGATGTCTCCAATGATCCTTTGCTTTACGGGTAGAAACATCGCCGCAAGGGCACCTAGGAAAACCGCCGAACCGGAAATGGCTCCCCACATGGCTGCATACCACATCGTTACTCCTCCCTCCAAAATAGGTATCACTTATGTATAAACGTAATCATTAATGCTTAAACCTTGAAGTTTAATTAGGGCTTTTGATTCAAGCGTTTAAGGAAAAGATACCAATGCTTATATAATGGAGGTCACAATAAAAGAGAATAGTGCCCGTGGACTCCGAAAAAGGGGTGGACCGGTCACAATAAAAGAGAATAGTGCCCGTGGACTCCAAAAAAGAGGTGGACCGGTCACAATAAAAGAGAATAGTGCCCGTGGAAGCTGAAAAAGAGGGAAGCCGGTAACAATAAAAGAAATTTGTGCCCGTGGACTCCGAAAAAGAGGTGGACCGGTCACAATAAAAGAAATTTGTGCCCATGGAAGCTGAAAAAGAGAGTGGAAGGGGATTCCCGGGAATTTATCGAATAATAAAATTCTAATTCAAGAATAAATCCCTTCTCAACTGGGAAGGGATTTCAGACTAATCTTATTTAATTAGTGATTCTTCTAGCCTTTTGATATTCTGGTGATAAACCTCTGGCGAAGTCCAATCTCTATAAATAGTAGGAATTTCGGCTTTATCGGCTTTGTTGTTTTCTATAATGATGGACATCAAATACTTTATATAGGTAATTATTTTTGTAATGTCTTCTTTTGTGCCAATAGAACCGTGCCCTGGTATTGCTGCTTCGATTTCCAGGTTCTTAACCTGGTGTAAAATTTCAATCCATTTTTTAGGATTCGACTCTTCAAAAAACGTTGGGTGACAGTTAACAAATAGCAGGTCTCCCATAAAAATTACTTTGTTTTCGGGAATATAAAGCATCGCATCACAGTATGAATGCCCTCCTCCTAACGTAAAGAGCTTTGCATTTCGCGTTGTTCCCTGAATATTCAGTTCGTTCATGAATGTTTGGCTTGGTAATACTAATTCCAGGGTCGGCAACGAATTTTTTATCTCACTTAAAAAATTAATTTGATTTTGTAACTCCGAGTTATTGGATTTATCTAATTGATTTTTTAGGGAATCAATATAATTTGATAGTCCCTGTATATCATCTTTTTGTTTCTTAATTCTTAACGGATGAAGCTCTTTTATCTTTGAAAGAGTAGTTTGGCTAGAAATGATGTTACTATCCTTAAAGGTTTGGTTACCTCGAATGTGGTCGCCATGCCAATGACTATTAACAACTAAAGTGACTTTCTGGTTAGTTATCATTTCAGCAGCATATTTTAGATCTTGTGATGCTTGTTGCGTGTTAAAAGTATCAAAAACGATCACTTTGTCTCCTAAATCCACAAAGCCTGCATTTGCTACAGCACCTCCACCTGTTTTTGCTAGAGCCGCATATACACCATCACTAACCTTTTCAAGTGTAAAGTGTTTACTGTAAAATTCCCTATTCATTTGCATCACCTCTGGGTTTTGATATATTCTATTAAACTTTTATTTTTACAGAATATTACTTATATATATTTTACCATAAATTAGAAGATGTTATTTTTTATCCAAAGATTGGCTTAATCCCTGATCAGGGGGAATGATTCACAAGAAAACGACATTTGGGGAGTGGTTGTTATGGTTCGTTTTTGATTTGGGTTCAATGATGGGAAGGGAAGGGCTTGAAAGGGGAACAAATAAAAAAACTTGATCTCACTTTTATTTAACGGGAGAAGTAGGAGACTGGTTTAGGTAAAACAGAGACTTTACTTAGTCTCTGTTCAGATTGTAGACAAAAGGCATCCGGATGTGCCAATCTGGGTGTCTTTTTGTTGTTTTTTTGCTCGTAAGAGCAAAAGTTAGGCCTATCCTATGCTTATTGCTACGCCATTTCTGGACTTATCCAAGTCCAATTGGCCATCTTTTTTAAATTCATGGCTGCAAAAGTAAGCATCGCTTGCATGGACAATTTTTTTAGGCCTCTTAAGGTTGTCCAACGCATACCATGCTTTTCCTTGGCATCTGCAAAAACACGTTCAATGGTTTCTTTGCGTTTTGCGTAAATGCTTTTATTCTCTTGTGTCGAACGAAGATATTCGGCTTCTTCTATATGGTGTTCCCAGACATGACGCTGAATGAGTTTTTTATGTTCCTTACTCTGCGTGCATTTTGAAAGTAAGGGACATTTTTCACATTCAATCGGATTAGAGAAGTATTGACGGTAGCCTTCCTTCGTCGTAGTTGCATACTTCAATACTTGTCCTTGCGGACAGATATAACAATCGTAGTATTCATCATAAACATATTCATATTTTTTCATGTACCCCTCTTTCGTACGAGGGCGAGTATAAGGTAAAGCAGGTGTCATATCATTTTCAAATATGTATTGGGCAATAGCAGGTGTTTTATATCCAGCATCAGCAGCAACAGCAGAAGGTTTTCCTTGTTTCTCGATTACCTTTTCCAATAGTGGTTCGAAAATGACACTATCATGGACATTCCCAGGAGTTACAATTGCCCCTAATACAAAACCATTTCGATCAGCGGCCGCATGGAATGAGTATGCGAACTGTTTCGTACGCTCGTCTTTTACGTAATAACCACTCTCAGGGTCAGTAGTACTTTTTTTTATTTCCTTAAATTCCTCTTTCTCAAACTTATCTGGTGGAAATGGCTTTTTATCATGTTCTTCACGGTCTTTATTAATCTCTTCTTGTAGTCTTGCTTCGTATGCTTTCGTTTCTTTTCTAACTAATTTCTTCTCGAATTTATGTTTATTTGCACTTGCTTTTACATGGGTTGAATCTATAAATACATGCTCGCTACTAATCAATTTCTTATCAGAGGCTTCCTTCAAAATACGATAGAAGATCTGTTCAAATAAATCTGTATCTTTAAAACGTCGTTCGTAATTTTTACCGAAGGTAGAGAAGTGAGGCACTTTATCATAAAATCCAAAGCCTAAGAACCAACGATAAGCCAAATTTGTTTCGATTTCTTCAATAGTTCTTCGCATAGATCGAATACCGAAGGTGTATTGGATGAATGCCATCTTAATTAATATCACAGGATCAATGCTTGGGCGTCCTCTTTCAGTAGAATACATTTCTTGAACCAGGGGATAGATAAATGAAAAATCAATAGAAGCTTCTAACTTGCGTACTAAATGGTTGGCCGGCACAAGTTGTTCTAAAGCTATCATTTCTAATTGGTCACGATTTATCTGTGTATTCTTACTTAACATCTTATCCACCTCAAAAAAATTATCTATATCCCAATTATACAAAAAAGACTGCCTACAAACCCTTAATTTTTTCGGATTTGTCGACAGTCTGAACAGAGACTTTACTTAGTCTCTGTTTTCTTCTCATCTAATTTATCCTCTAGATAACTATCTTTCCATTTATACGGAATATCTCCAATTTTGGAGTCAATCCCTTCACGATCTAGCAGTTCCTCGTACTCTTTCATCTTTTTGGAAGGCAGAACGGTTTTTTGCTGACCCGTTAGGTCTGTTGCAGCATAAGTTTCGTAATCCTCCGCATAGGAATCTTCATTTTTACCACGGTTATAAAGTTCATTATAGTTCGTATAATCTCCAACGAGGTCAGCAGGAGTTTCCGAGGTTCCAAACTTGGCCACTTCCTGAAAACTATCTTGGGTATCGATTACACCTTCTTTTGGTTCATGCCTGAAGGAATTAATCTTAGGTGGTTCTATAATGTCTTCCTCGACTGGACGATAATCTCCTCCAGATGTTTCAGGGGAGTGATTGACACAATACAAGGTAGAAGGAAGAACTTCGAGCCGCTCGTAAGGAATATCGTTTTCGCAAACCAGGCATTTTCCATAGGTCCCATTTTCAATGGCCTCCAGTGCCGTGTTGATCTTTCTAAGTTCTTCATCCTGGTGTTGCTTTAAGGCAAGATCTCGTTCACGATCAAATAATTCTGTCCCCAGATCAGCAGGGTGATTGTCATAGGTTGATAATTCATCGACTGTTTCCCTCAAGCTTGTATTCAATTGACGATTAACATCTATTTGACCTTCAATGGCCTGTTTATCCTCTTCAAGACTATTTTTTAAATGATCAAGCTGGTTTGTAGATAGCATTATCAGTCACATCCCTTTTGTTAGTTGCTAGTAATCTCTAAACATATACCCTTTTTGTGGTATTAAAAACCTAACCATAGGATGAATAACGGCTGCCGGATTGTTTAGCGTAAGGTTTAGTTTCCGTTTTTATTGAATGAATAAATTTCTGTTTCTTCTATTCAAAAAACGGGTATTTTACTAGAAAGACAAAGTGACAAGGGCTGAAGCGATGGAGATTTATTCAAAGGATGAAAATCCTTTTATCAGAGCGGTTTGTCACGTTGCCAATGCTTATGTCTTAACCAAAGGGACCTCTAACCATTTCGAATGGGAGTAAAAACCAAGAAGGAAATCTTTCTATCTTCAACTCATAAGGAGGAGATCGCTATGTTCAATTTTTTTATTGGGTTCATCCGAGGAATCGCGATGATGGCACCGTTTTGGTTTATGATTTATGTTGGTTTATCAGGGAAAAATGGGAGCGCATAATCAAGATTCTACATGGAGCTTTTAACGAATAATGATGTTTTATCAGTAGGGACATAAAAGATCAGGAGGATATCCTGATTTTTTTTTATGTTTTTTATTATGTTGTCCACACCTTGTTACAAATCCAATCATATTTTATCTAAAAGAGGATGAAGGGAAGAAGAGTGAGATCATTGGGGGAAGAGAAAAGAGTTAGAAGGGAACCTAATGGAGAATTTGATCGGTTTTCGAGTTTAATGTTTGGAGCCAATCGGCGAAGAGAAGGAAACAAAAAGGACGAAGGTGATTTACAAGAAATTCCGAACCGAGCATTTATGTTTGGCGATAATCAACACAGAGAAGGACGTAAAAAGAATGAAAGTAGTTCACAAGAAATTCCGGACCGTAAATTAATGTTTGGAGGCCATCAACACAGAGAAGGACGTAAAAAGAATGAAAGTGGTTCACAAGAAATTCCGGACCGTAAATTAATGTTTGGAGGCCATCAACACAGAGAAGAACGTACAAAGTATGAAAGCAGTTCACAAGAATTTCTGGGCCAAAAAGAGGTACCGCCTTCTAATCGTAAATCCAATCAGTTTGATAATTGGTTTTTTGCCTCCAGGAGAAATGAAGAGGAGGACAGTCCGCCCACTCCTCAAAGTCAACTAGAACAACAAATTGGTAATCTTCTTAATAAAGTGGATGTCGAATTGCTGATGGAAACGGTTGATATGCTGGTCGAAACAACTAAACAATATAAACCATTGCTGAAAGAAATTTCTCCTATGTTTACTAAATTTATAAAAAAGTTCAAATCCAAATAAACGATCGAGCTTCATTGAGGAATGTGGAGGCATATGGAGGATTATTTTTCAAAGGAAAAGGGGGCATCGAGGATGTGCTCTTTTTTGCTTTAAAATAAGCGGAGGTTTTCCGACTAAGAAAATATAAATTGCCCATTTTCATTTTTTTTGAGGCAATAGTCGGAAATTCTCCGTCTATTCAAGCCATTTTCAGAACAAAATCCTAATTAAGAGATATTTCTCCGCTTATTTATCAAACTCGCTTTAAAGGCTAATGAACTTATACATCTTACGGGTGCTCTAGTAAAAAAATTCAAGAAAGGCTTAGAGATATTTGTATCTCTAAGCCTCAGATTGTAGACAAAAGGCATCCGGATGTGCCAATCTGGGTGTCTTTTTGTTGTTTTTTTGCTCGTAAGAGCAAAAGTTAGGCCTATCCTATGCTTATTGCTACGCCATTTCTGGACTTATCCAAGTCCAATTGGCCATCTTTTTTAAATTCATGGCAGCAAAAGTAAGCATCGCTTGCATGGACAATTTTTTTAGGCCTCTTAAGGTTGTCCAACGCATACCATGCTTTTCCTTGGCATCTGCAAAAACACGTTCAATGGTTTCTTTGCGTTTTGCGTAAATGCTTTTATTCTCTTGTGTCGAACGAAGATATTCGGCTTCTTCTATATGGTGTTCCCAGACATGACGCTGAATGAGTTTTTTATGTTCCTTACTCTGCGTGCATTTTGAAAGTAAGGGACATTTTTCACATTCAATCGGATTAGAGAAGTATTGACGGTAGCCTTCCTTCGTCGTAGTTGCATACTTCAATACTTGTCCTTGCGGACAGATATAACAATCGTAGTATTCATCATAAACATATTCATATTTTTTCATGTACCCCTCTTTCGTACGAGGGCGAGTATAAGGTAAAGCAGGTGTCATATCATTTTCAAATATGTATTGGGCAATAGCAGGTGTTTTATATCCAGCATCAGCAGCAACAGCAGAAGGTTTTCCTTGTTTCTCGATTACCTTTTCCAATAGTGGTTCGAAAATGACACTATCATGGACATTCCCAGGAGTTACAATTGCCCCTAATACAAAACCATTTCGATCAGCGGCCGCATGGAATGAGTATGCGAACTGTTTCGTACGCTCGTCTTTTACGTAATAACCACTCTCAGGGTCAGTAGTACTTTTTTTTATTTCCTTAAATTCCTCTTTCTCAAACTTATCTGGTGGAAATGGCTTTTTATCATGTTCTTCACGGTCTTTATTAATCTCTTCTTGTAGTCTTGCTTCGTATGCTTTCGTTTCTTTTCTAACTAATTTCTTCTCGAATTTATGTTTATTTGCACTTGCTTTTACATGGGTTGAATCTATAAATACATGCTCGCTACTAATCAATTTCTTATCAGAGGCTTCCTTCAAAATACGATAGAAGATCTGTTCAAATAAATCTGTATCTTTAAAACGTCGTTCGTAATTTTTACCGAAGGTAGAGAAGTGAGGCACTTTATCATAAAATCCAAAGCCTAAGAACCAACGATAAGCCAAATTTGTTTCGATTTCTTCAATAGTTCTTCGCATAGATCGAATACCGAAGGTGTATTGGATGAATGCCATCTTAATTAATATCACAGGATCAATGCTTGGGCGTCCTCTTTCAGTAGAATACATTTCTTGAACCAGGGGATAGATAAATGAAAAATCAATAGAAGCTTCTAACTTGCGTACTAAATGGTTGGCCGGCACAAGTTGTTCTAAAGCTATCATTTCTAATTGGTCACGATTTATCTGTGTATTCTTACTTAACATCTTATCCACCTCAAAAAAATTATCTATATCCCAATTATACAAAAAAGACTGCCTACAAACCCTTAATTTTTTCGGATTTGTCGACAGTCTGAGGCTTAGAGATATTTGTATCTCTAAGCCTTTTTGAGAATGAAATATACTATGAACTTAAAGTGGTTTGGTTTACTATTTACCATTTTGCACCTCACAAGTAAACTTGTTATGAATAGTTGGTTGCGTTTTTGAATAAAATTACGAATCATTATAATAAAAGTGATAATTAATGTTCGTGTTTTGAATAAAGAAACCACTTGAAGGAAGTGTAAATATAGGTTACGATAATCAAAAGACAAACAATGAGGGGTTGTATGAAATGATTGGTACCCAGACAAAGAAAGTGTTGCTGCTCGGTTCTGGTGAGCTTGGTAAAGAGACGATCATCGAGGCACAGCGATTAGGACTTGAGACCATAGCTGTAGACAGATATGAAAACGCTCCTGCCATGCAGGTGGCCCACCGTTCCTATGTGGTGGATATGCTGGATGGAGAAGAACTTCGCAGAGTGATAGAACAAGAGAAGCCGGATTTCGTGATTCCTGAAATTGAGGCAATTGCAACAAAAACGTTAATCGACCTTGAAAACGAAGGATTCTGGATTGTACCGACTGCTAAAGCAGTGAACTTGACCATGGATCGCGAAGGAATTCGCCGATTGGCAAGTGAAGAACTAGAAATTCCTACAGCAAAATATGCTTTTGCAAACACACTAGAGGAATTAAAGGATGCTGTAAAAGAAATTGGGATTCCCTGTGTGATTAAACCAATCATGAGTTCATCTGGAAAAGGGCAAACCGTTTGCCGTTCAATCGAGGATGTAGAATGGTCTTGGCAAGAGGCTATTTCAGGTGGAAGAGGCAAAAAAACTCGAGTAATTGTAGAGGAATTTATCCATTTTGAATCAGAAATTACCCTGCTAACCGTTCGTTCCACTTCGGGAACAACCTACTGTGCTCCAATCGGACATGTTCAAAAAGATGGTGATTATATTGAATCCTGGCAGCCGCATGACATGTCAATCGAACAAATCACTGAAGCGCAAGATATGGCCAAAAAAATCACCGATGCTCTTGGCGGATACGGCCTGTTTGGAGTGGAATTATTTCTTTCTCCACAAGGTGTTTATTTTAGTGAAGTATCACCACGGCCACATGATACTGGAATGGTGACAATGGTAACCCAGGACCTGTCCGAATTTGCTTTACATATACGAGCGATTTTAGGCTACCCGATTCCTTCCGTTCAGCTAATGAGACCTGGTGCAAGCCATACGATAAAAGCAACGAAGGAGAGCAAGAACTACCAAATAACTGGAGTTTCTGAAAGCTTATCCACTCCTGACACACAGGTTAGGGTGTTTGGAAAACCGGAGACAAAAGTGGGAAGACGGATGGGCGTTGTGTTGAGTAACGGAGAATCAGTCGAAGAGGCAAGGAAGCGTGCCGCATTAGCAGCTTCTAAGATGATAATTACTCATGACGAATAAACATAACTAACAAAAAATCGGGTGGCTGATCGCTCTCTCGGCTATTGGCATTCCTATTTCTATTGGATCAGTCTACGCTTGGAGTGTTTTTAATTTGACATTAAACAAGGGACCACACCAGTATATGTACAAATGGTGTGGTCCCTTCTACATATGGTACCAATTGATGAAACAGAAAATCATGCTTTCTAACCTCTATAAACGGAGTCACATGTTCCAGCTTTTGGTTCATAATAACAATGATTTTTAAATTGACCAGATTGTGGTTGACCGTACCAGGTGGGAGGACATGGAGCATGTGGATTAAAATACCAAAGGGCATATTTCCCTGGGTGTTGTCGCCAATAATCCAAATTTTGTTTGGCTAATCTTCTTTCAGACGTTCTAGCTCTTTGATAAAATACATTTCCTTTTTGAACAGCTTCAAAGGAAAAATTTCCTCCTTGTACTTGGAAAATAACTTGGTTAATCGAACGTAAATCTTTAAAGTCTAAACAATTAGCTACAAGGCGATTTACTATTACATTTCCAACATATAACATCCCTAATTTTCCTTCACCTTCGGCTTCAGCTCTCATCATCCTTGCCATTAAGGCAACGTCCGATGTACGATAGTTTACTCTTGGCATTTTTTCACCTCCAAAATATAAGTATGAAAAAAAACCTAGATAGATGTAGATTATTTATAAAATAAAATTACTTTTCATGCTACGCCCAAAAGAACAAAAAAACAAGATGAACTCGGAAAGAGATCATCTTGTTAAATAACTCTTATTTCGCTGGTAATTTAGTGAGATCTAAGTCGTGATGTAATTTTTCAGAGGGGATACTTGGATTAGGTACTTGTCCTTTGGCGATTGGCTCTTTAATAAACACAAAGTCCCCCGACCCATCGGGTGCACTTCCAGTGGCCCAAAGTCCCTCAGAGGATTCACTGCCTTCGGAGAGATTCCAAAATTCATAGGCCTGGGGTTGAGATTCCTGTTCAGCTACAGCAGGGAAGGAAGCGGGTACGACCACACCGTTTTTCTCTTCAAGCTCTGCAATGGCCGCCATCCATTGGTATTGGTGATAACGGTCACGGGCAAGCATTTTGCGGAAGGTTGCACGGACACCTTCATCGGTTGTCATATGGTACAGACGGGCTACTTGAAGTCTACCCTGGCTTTCAGCATGTAAATTAGAACGCATATCTGCTAATAGATTTCCACTTGCAACAATGTATGCACCGTTCCAAGGTACTCCATTGGCATTAGTTGGCAGCCCGCCAAGACCGCTAACGAGTAAATGCTGAGGATTGATTCCACCCATAATGGCAGCAATAGCAGGGTCTTTTGCAGCTTCAGCCTGATCTTCTGGAGAAGCTCCATCCAGCAATTGACTGATTAGAGAGCACAACATTTCAACATGTCCTATTTCCTCTGTGCCAATATCCATCAACATGTCTTTATACTTTTCTTCACCACGACAATTAAACCCTTGAAATAGATACTGCATCATGACGGTCATTTCTCCAAATTGACCACCAAGTACTTCCTGTACTTGTCGGGCGAGCATTGGATCTGGTCGGTCTACTTTTACCTCAAACTGTAATTGCTTTTGGTGACGAAACATAAAATCCTCCTTTGTTCATTAAAATTCTATACTTTAGTACCCGTCAACTTTTACGATTAATCATTTTATTACATAATGGAAACGGTGAAATTTCCTTTTGTATTATTTCATTAACAAATGATATGTCGTCGCATTTACCTTTTTATGTATAAACGCAATGGTCTTGGTTAGTTTAATATAGTAGGCTTCACCCTACGGCGAATCGTTTAGCAAAAGAATGTATGTTTTAATAGAAGCTGCCTGTTATAGGGATATAGGTGACTTTTCACTGTATAGGCAGGAGGCGTTAGCATGTCAGGGAAACAGTACTGGGATGAAATAAACAGGGCGAGTGAGAAGGTTACATCGTTAATGCATTCTTATTGGCATAAGTATTCAGACTGGGGAAACTGGCAGTTTTGGGTGATACTGCTCTTCTTGCTAGCACCATTGATTGTGCTTTTGATGAAGCTTGACCGAATAAGAACTTTTGAAATTCTTTTCTTTGGCTACACAGTACATATGTTATGGACCTATACAGATCTCTCGCTTATAAGACAAGGTTTTTTAGACCATAACAACTTCCTATTGCCTTTCTTGCCACAAGGCTTGGCAATAACAGCATCCCTTATACCTATTTCATTAATGCTTGTATATCAATATTGCCTCAAACCTGATAAGAATTTTTTTGTATGGGCAGCGGGAATAAGTGCTATATTGGCTTTTGGTTTTGCACCCATGGAGAAGGGGATGGGACTCATTTCCTTAAAAAACGGATTTACCATTGTTCATCTTTTTTTTATCGATTTAATCATTTCAATAGTTGCTTATGGATTGACGAAGTTTTTTATAAAATTTTATACGGCAAGGCAATAAGCTTGGGGAACTCTCCAAGTATTTTTATTTATAACGTTTTTTAACGATCCTGCCAGTTAGCTCACAAGAAAAAGCCACCAATATGGCAGCTGCAAAATGGCAATCAAATTGATAGCTTTTTTTTATACATTTTTATTGGTTGTGTTAGGAAACTTACCTGTATGACTTTGGTTTTGTCCCATAGGGCGGGTCTATTAGACAATAAGGATGACTTTAAGTAGATTTTGTCCTATAGAGCGGGTCTATTAGACAATAAGGATGACTTTAGGTTGATTTTGTCCTATAGGGCGGGTCTATTAGACAATATGGATGAATTTTGGTTTGGTTTTGTCCTATAGGGCGGGTCTAATGGACAATATGGACGACTTTGATTTGGTTTTGTCCTATAGGATGGGTCTATTAGACAATAAGGATGACTTTAGGTTGGTTTTGTCCTATAGGACGGGTCTAAATGAAAAGTACCGGTAATTTTGTCATAGGAATTCATTATAAACAACTCTAAATAGCATATGATTCATATGATTTAAGCAGATAACGTTCGATAAACTCAGCTAATCCATCATTTTCATGGTGTCCTGTAACAAAATTAGCTGCTGCTTTAACCTTTTCGCTAGCGTTCCCCATTGCCACACCTGTACCGGCATGACGAAGCATCTCTATATCATTTGGTCCATCTCCAATAGTGACGATATCCTTTGGGCTAATTCGATATTCGGTAAGCAGGCTTTTTATAGCAGACCATTTGGAAACATTAGGAGCAATCAACTCAAACCCGTCTTCCCAATCGATGACTTCTGCTTCTTCCTTAAACAATGCAGATAATTCAGGACTTGGTGCACCAGTGCGAACACTATATTTAAGAACATCCTGATAATTTGCCAGTCTTAAATCTCCAAAATATCGTGGCGGAATTTGCCCAACTTTTGTCCAATAATCGATTTCTTCATTTGTTTCCTTACAATATAGCCCACTCGCTGTATGGATCATAACATTACAAGGTTTTTCAGCGGTTAGATGGTGGAATCGTTCTTCATTCAGTTGGACGGTTTTCATTTGTATCGCTCTGCCTGTCTCGGCATCGTGAATAGCAGCACCATTCAAACAGATCATGGGAGTGGATAATCTAAGTTCTTTGTGGTAGGGAACGGTTACTTCATAATGTCGTCCTGTAGCTAGAAAAACCTTAATCCCCTGATTTATAAGACTATTTATAGCTTCCCTATTACGATCGGAAATGTTGTTTGAGGCTTTTAACAGTGTACCATCCATATCAATAAATATTGCACGCACATTCATTTATTCTGCCTCCTCATTTGTGGGTAAACCCATCATATCATGTTAATATTAAGCTCGTGTAAACTCTGTGTACAGACAAAATAAAGTTTATTGGAATGCATGGGGACGGTTTTATACTGGAGATGCTACCCTTTTTCATATTTTGAGAGCCCTACCAATTGGGTTCGCTTGCATTATTTGGTATCATACTATATGAAAAACTGTAATTTAAATAAGAGGAAGAAGGGGTGGTGTAGGATGGAAAAACAGCTTCCGCCAGGCCAATTTGAAACAGAAAAATGGCCAATACTTCATAAAGGGGACGTTCCCGAGTTCAATAAAACCACTTGGAATTTCAGACTTTTTGGTGAGGTAAAAGAAGAAAAGATTTTATCCTATAAGGAATTTATGGAGCTTCCGAAGACGATTTCTACCGTTAATATGCATTGTGTAACCACCTGGTCTAAATTTGATACAACCTTTGAAGGAATTGCACTCAGAGAGTTAGTAAAGCTTGTTGATTTAAAGGAAGAGGTAAAATACATCAAAATTAATGGTTACTATAATCGGGAGAGATTTGGATATTCTGCCAACCTGCCGCTCGAGCCTTTATTAGGGGACGATTCTTTGTTTGTTTACCGCTGGAAGGATCAAAATCATGATTGGCAGGATATTGATCCAAAACATGGTTATCCACTAAGGTTTATTCCACCAGAAGTATTTTACCTTTGGAAAGGCACCAAGTGGGTGTCAGGAATTGAGTTTATGACAGAAGATCAAGCAGGATTTTGGGAAGAGTTCGGCTATTCGATGACTGCAAATCCATTTAAAGAAGAGCGGTACCGTTAACACCGATTCAGCTGGGAACTCGAGGTATAAAAATCAAAGGGAATTCGTCATATCTTTATAGAAGTCAAAAAATAGGACGTTAAACCCGTGATAAGCTTAAACCAAGCCTATTTAGGAATACGAATAAGAGAACCCAATTGTGTAATTTAACACACTAAGGTTCTCTTATTATTTTTGTTGTACTTTTTCAACTTTGCTGTTAGGTTATTAAATCTTTTATATTTTTATCCTCTAAATCGAGTTACTCGTCTTTCTTAAATAACATGCAAGCTGCAATTTCAGAATGTCTTCTGTATCCGTCAGAGAAATATCAAGGATTTCTTCAATTTTTTTAAGCCTTTTATATAAAGTATTAACGTGAACGTGTAAAAATTGTGCAGTCTTTCCCGGTGCTCGGTCATGTTCCATATAGACAAGCAGTGTTTGTTCGAGCATTAAGCTTTTATCCTTTTCTGATTGAAGTGGAAGGAAGACCTCATTAATAAATGCGTTTAATTCTTCGTTCGGATGATTAATAAAAAGCCGATTAATTCCAATTTCGTCATAGTTCATGATACCCGTCAGTCTTTTGGAAACCAGGTACGTTATGGCCTTTTCAGCTTCTGTATAACTTTTTTGTATAGATTCAAGCTCTTGATAAGTGGAACCTACCCCGATTTTTAAGTCTCCTTTATATAAGTACTTCCAACTCGTTTGAATTGTTTTAAGATTATTTAATAAATAATTTTTCTCGCTTTGACTTGAAAATTGACAAAGTATCGTGATTTTGTTCCGATATCCGAAAACAATAGGGGTATATGAATGAAAATGTTGTTTGATTAGTGAGATAAGTTTATGAATTTGGATATTGGTCAATTGGATATCCAAGTGAGTTGGAATATTAATCAGTATAACTATATTATTAGTTGTAACATCAATTCCTAGTTCAACAGCTTTTTGTGTTAGTAAATAATTATCTTTACATTCAAGGAAATCATGGAATAAATCATGATTTTTTTGATAAAACGATTCAGTGAGTGTGTGTTTTCTTATCATTTCTAATGCAATGATTGAGCTAGCTTGTTCTAAAATCATTTTATCTAAGGGCAACAGAATACCATCATTCATTTCTACTATGATTAGACCAAAAGGTACATCGATAGCTAGAATGGGATAAATGAATAAAAGCTTTTCCTCTTGTCCTAGAACTTGTATAGAATGAAAAGATGGTTCTTGACAGTAGGTAATGAGTTTCTTTAATTCGTTAGGAAACTCCGATAACCATTCGCCAGGACTTGAAAACACGTGGTCCTCGGAAAAATCAAAGATGATTAATGGCTTTTGGATTAGTTTATTTAATTCGTTTACGATGAATTTCAACCCTTTACTTTGAAGGGATATTTTAATAAAGGTGTCGTGAATTTCATCACGTTGTATCAGTAAATGATTATGTAATTTGAGATCGTTAAATAATTTTGAATTTTTTAGAGCAATGGAAACTTGGTCAGAGAAACTTGTTAGCAATCGCTGGTCCTCTTTTGTTAAAAGGGACGTGTGACCATTCTGATAAACAATTAATACACATAAGGTATTTTCCTCTACCTTTATTGGCACCGAAATAATCGATTGCAATGTTTCAAATTGAAAGGAATTAAGTAGGTGCTGGGTATTTTCAGATGACATCGTTGCTGATTCTCTAAGAATATCATCCATCGAAGTCAATCTAATTGATTGATTGGTCTGAAATGTTTTACCGATGATGCCTTCCCCAATGTTCATTTTCATATTTTTAATTTCTTCACTAGGCCCTCCTGTCCATGCCTTTGGAATTAGTTTTCCTATGTCATCGTCATACATCCAAAGGACCCCCATATCCGCACTAGGAATAACTGATAGAGCATTTTCAAGGATTTTTGTTAGCAGGAAGTCTAAATCTTCTAAAACAGATATATCTCGTATACTCTCTATTAACTTGTTCCGAATATGTTTCTCTCTATCTAACATCAATTGTAAATAATGAAGATCCACAAGTAAGGTAAGGTGTTCCTGATCATAGATTTCCAACCTTTTCGATCTTGGTGTTCTTAGGACAATGGTCGAGTGGCTTGGGTAATAGAAATGGAACTCAGTATATTCCGAATAAGCCAAGACGATTTTTTTTCCCAGAGTCTTTGGAGGAGGGGTCTTATCATGAAATTGATGAGAGGAAACAAGAGAAAAATCCATTCCATTGATACTCTCCCATAACTGATAACTAGGAAGGCGACATTGCTCTGTCAAATAGTGATCGATTTTTATTAGTGTGTTCATAAGGATCCCTCCTATTTAGAGTGTATATAACTACACTAATTTTACCTGAAAGGTGTACAGTTAAACATTGTAGAAATAGTCAGAATTTTTTATATTTAGGATAACATCACATTACTAATTTGATAGGGGGTAGGTATATGGTAACGAGAGTACAGCAAAATTGGAAGTATATTATTATCACCATGCTTTTTCTAGGATGGTCATTAGGGAATTTTGATCGCTTTATTATGAATTATGCGGTTTTAGGTATTTCAAAAGATTTACACTTTAGTGCATCCGAGACAGGAATTGTATTAAGTAGTTTCTTTGCTGGATATGCCATCATGCAGATTCCAGGTGGATGGCTAGCCGATCGATTCGGTTTCCGGAAAATCATTATTACCGCCTTACTGGCATGGTCCATCTTTACCGTCTTAACAGGCTTCGCATGGTCCTTGTTATCGATGATTCTCATCCGCTTTCTGTTTGGAATTGGGGAAGGAAGTTTCTTTCCATCAGCTTCAAAAGGAATAGCCGGTTGGTTTCCAATCAATGAACGGAGTCGCGCTATGTCTATTATGCTCTCTTCGGGAACCATCATGGGGGTTTTGACCCCGATTGTTGGAACGCATCTTATACAAGGCATTGGGTGGAGAAGTATATTTCACTCCGTTGGTGTAATTGGAATTGTAATTACCCTATTGTTTGTATTTCTTCTTAAGGAACAAACAAGGACTAATGTAGACGGAGAGAAAACCTCTAGTAAAAAGAAACAACCGTTAAAAGAAGTATTAAAGACACCGATGATCTGGAATTTGTTTATTGCTTATTTTAGTATTTATGCAGTGAACTGGGGATTAACTTCATGGATGCCAACATACTTAGTGAAGGTAAAAGGGCTCGATTTAACTTCTGTTGGGTACGTATCTGCTATTCCTCCGCTCGCAGGTGTTTTAGCGATGTTTTTAAGTGGATATGTCTTAGATAAATTACCTGAGGGGAAGGACAAGCTTTTGGCAGCAGTTTTTGCGATAATTTCAGCGGGTTCACTCCTTCTAATGGCTTTTGCGCCTAACATTACTATGTTTGTAATCTACCAAAGTATCATTACAGTCTTATTCTCATTTAATATTATTTTGATTACCACTGTCCCTTTGAAGATTCTTCCAGAAGATGTGGTGGGGACGGCAAATGGTTTTATTAATACAGGTGCACAGTTTGCAGGTGTCCTAACACCTATGTTGATTGGGTTTTTAGTGGATGCCTTTAATGGTTCATACAATGCAGCATTTATTATGCTGGTTATGTTTGCTCTTTTATGTGCAGGTTCATTATTTACAATTCGGCCAAAAAAACAAATTGAGTTAACTAGTCAACATGTAGGATAGGAGATGAACAAGTTGAATTTAACAGAAAAAATAGCAAAAATAATTGAGAGTAAACGTTCTCTGTTTACAAATGTAAGTGATCAAATCTGGGAATTTGCAGAAACACGGTTTGAAGAATTTCACTCGGCGGATTTGCTTTGTCAAACATTAACAAATGAAGGATTCTCAGTAACTAGGGGAGTGGCGGGGTTGGAAACCGGCTTTATTGGTTCATTTGGCAAGGGGCACCCAATCATTGCGGTACTTGGTGAATTTGATGCGTTAGCGGGGCTTAGTCAGCAAGCAGGCAGTATAAATTTTAACCCTGTATCGGTGAATGGAAATGGACATGGATGTGGGCATAATCTATTGGGGGTTGGTGCACTTTCCGCAGCAATGGCCATTAAAGAATATATGGATGAGAATCGAATGGAAGGAACTGTAAGATATTATGGGTGTCCAGCAGAAGAAAGCGGCTATGGCAAAACGTTTATGGCAAGGGACGGGCTGTTTAAGGATGTTGATGTGGCTTTCTCTTGGCATCCGGCAACAATGAACGCTGTAATGCATTCAACCTCAAACGCCGTCATTCATGTGGATTTTAAATTTTCAGGCAGAAGTGCCCATGCTGGTGCGGCTCCACACCTGGGCAGAAGTGCCCTCGATGCCGTTGAACTAATGAATGTGGGTGTCAATTATATGAGAGAACATATGGTTGACGAGGCCCGCATCCATTATGCCGTAACCAATACAGGCGGGTTAGCACCGAATGTGGTGCAATCTGAGGCAGAGGTGACCTATTTAATTCGAGCACCCAAGCCCAATCAGGTAAGAGATTTATTTGATCGAGTGGTAGATTGCGCACGTGGTGCAGCACTGATGACACAAACAGCAATGGAGCACAGTATACAGGGATCCTGCCATAATTTAATTCCAAACCTTACACTTGAAAAAGTAATGCATCAGCATATGCAAGAATTAGGTTTTCCAAGTGTAACAGATTCGAGTATCGATTTTGCACACGAGATGTATGCCACTTTGACAGATGAAGAGAAACAAAGTGCTGCAGCCACTGTCGGTAAAGACATGGCAAGAAGGCTCGCTGAACGACCTATTGCCGATTTTGTTGTTCCTTTTTCCGAAAAGGTCAGTTTTATGAGTGGTTCGACGGATGTAGCTGACGTCAGCTGGAATGTTCCCACTGCACAATGTGTCACGTCAACTTGGGCGTTTGGTACCCCGTTTCATACGTGGCAAGTTGTCGCACAAGGCAAAGAAGAGTATGCACACGATGCCATGCTACTCGCAGGAAAAGCGATCGCTTGTACAGCTATTTCTGCACTCAAGAATCCCGAATTAATTGAAAACGCCAAAAGAGAATTAAATGAAACGCTTGATGGTCAAACGTATGAATCACTGATTCCTTCAGGTTTGATGCCTCCGAAATTGATGGTAGCAAGCAAATAATAATTTCGTATAAAAGATGAATTCCATTACTTTTGCCCTTCTACTATAAGGTGGAAGGGCAAAAGTATTTATAAGGAATAATATGAGTGACTACAAGGAAAGGAGTACGTTATATGTCCTTTACTTCTTTAAAAGAATTAATCGAACTGGCAGAAAAGGGGAACACAACCATCGCTCAGATCATGTTAAAAACAGAAGAAGAACAAAAGGGGATTCCTAAGCATCAATTATTGGAGAAAATGTTGGAGCAATTAGGTGTAATGGAGGAAGCGGTACGAAAAGGGACAGAAAGTCCTGTGAAGTCTCGGACCGGTTTGACAGGCGGGGATGGATATCGTATGAAACTCTATGCTCGAAAAGGGATGTCGTATATCGCCCCCAAAACATTAGATACCCTTTCCTACGCGCTGAGCGTGTCTGAAGTCAATGCAGCCATGGGGCGGATTGCTGCAACACCTACAGCAGGTGCAGCTGGCATATTACCGGCTGTTCTTATTCATGCTATCGAAAGTGGAAGATTTAAACGTGATGAGATTGTTCTTTCTATGTTCACAGCTTCTGCACTTGGATTAGTTATTGCGAATAAAGCATCCATTTCTGGAGCCGCTGGCGGATGTCAGGCAGAAGTGGGATCGGCAACAGCGATGGCAGCAGGTACGTTGGTTGAATTAGCAGGGGGAACACCATCCCAAGTCGGAAATGCGGTGGGGATCGCATTAAAGAATTCCCTAGGGCTGGTTTGCGATCCAGTGGCCGGACTAGTAGAAATTCCTTGCATTATCAGAAATGGGCTTCATGCCATCACGGCGCAAGCGGCAGCCGATATGGCGTTAGCAGGCGTCAATAGTGTGATCCCACCCGATGAAGTGATTTATGTGATGCACGAAGTAGGACAACAAATGCCGGAATCATTAAGGGAAACGGGAATAGGAGGTCTGGCAGGAACTCCAACTGGCAAGAAACTAATGGGAAAAGTGTTTAATAAGAAAACAGTAAGTCAGCCGGCAAAATATCAGAGTGCGTATGAAATTATTGGCCCGATTATGGTCGGTCCCTCTAGTTCCCATACC
Organism: Neobacillus drentensis; assembly: GCF_021560175.1. GTDB lineage: Bacteria > Bacillota > Bacilli > Bacillales > Cytobacillaceae > Neobacillus > Neobacillus drentensis_A. The sequence continues at coordinate 2,757,405 of NZ_CP091110.1, forward strand.
GCCGGCGCCGTTCGCATCGGCAGAATTGCCAATCAGTTATTAAATGAAAAACCTGTTCATGTGAAGTTCCCCTTTATGGGCTCATTTGCGGAAACTTATGAAGGCCATGGGACAGATGTAGCTTTATTAGCAGGGGTACTCGGGTTGGCAACAAGTGATGAAAAAGTACCCCATGCAAAACAGTTGGCAGAGCAAAATGATTTATCTTATGAATTTACCAAAAGAATATTAGGAAGTTATCATCCTAATACGGTTCTCATTGAATTGGAAGGAGAAACTAGAAGGATCAAAATATTGGCAAGTTCATTAGGTGGTGGAAAAGTGGAGGTTCAAGAATTGGATGATTACCCGTTAAAATTCTCGGGTGAGCGGCCGACACTTGTGATCCGTCATATTGACAAAAAAGGATTTCTTGCGGAATTATCGAATATTCTTAATAAGCATGGGTTTAACATCGCCCGTTTGGGACTAGAACGGGCTAAAAAAGGCGGTTCAGCTGTTACCATTTGTGAGGTGGATGAAAGATCCGTTACCACTATCGTTCCAATTTTGAAAAAAGAACTTGCAATCTTAGAAGATATTCTACTCGTGCATTTACCATAATAAGAAAAAGGTCCATTCATTGAGGTTTAAGCTGCCATTGGCAGCTTTTTGTTTTGAATAAAGGATATTTTCGCATAAATTGTTGTTTTTCGTAAAAGTTTATCAGCCCGTGATATTAAATGCTTCGTGGCATCTCCTGTAAGATAAGAACGTTTGCGAAAATTGCCCTGGAACATAGTAGATGGTCCTTAATAAGGTCCAAAAGCAACAAAGCTTAAATTGTTTCAGAGCTAATTGTAGGTATTCTTTCTAATTTTTGTATAAAATAACAATAGTAAATAAAAAGAAAAGGTGAGAACATGAGTCAATTATCCGAGGTATTAGCCGAAAATCATCAACAAAATGTCGAAGAATTAAAAGAATTGCTCAGGATTCCCAGCGTAAGTTCCTTATCTGAGCATAAAGAGGACATCCAAAAAGCAGCTTCATGGATTGCCAATAAATTAGAAAGCATTGGAATGGAATATGTTGAAATCATTCAGACAAAAGGCCATCCGATTATCTATGGAGACTGGCTTCATCAGGAAAATGCGCCAACAGTCTTAGTGTACGGTCATTATGACGTACAGCCAGTTGATCCCGTTCATTTATGGGAAACTCCTCCGTTTGAACCAACGGTCCGTGATGAGAAGATCTATGCGAGAGGGGCAACCGACGACAAAGGGCAGACATTCTTACATATCAAAGCAGTCGAAACGCTATTGAAAGTAGAAGGTAAATTACCTGTAAACGTTAAATTTTGCATCGAAGGAGAAGAAGAAATCGGAAGTCCGCATCTTCCGCCATTTTTATCCGATAATAAAGAAAAATTAGCATGTGATGTGGTGATTATATCTGATTCTGATATGTGGGACAGAGGAGTTCCAGCTATCACCTATTCTTTACGAGGTCTATGTGCCTTGGAATTTTCCCTTAAAACCGCTAATTCTGATTTACATTCGGGTATGTTTGGCGGGGGAGTTCAGAACGCTAACCATCTACTGGTACAGCTTCTTTCTACCCTTCACGATGGAAACGGGAAAGTAAATGTAGAGCACTTCTATGATGATGTCGTCGAACTAACAGATTTTGAAAAGGAACAAATTAAAGCACTGGGCTTCGATGAAGAAAAGCTAAAAAAATCGTTAGGGTTAACCGATTTAACCGGAGGGGAACACAACTTTCCTTATCCTGAAAGAATTAGTTCCCGTCCAACCTTAGAAGTCAACGGCCTATGGGGCGGATTTCAGGGGGAAGGAACCAAAACTGTTATCCCGAATGAGGCACATGCCAAAATCACTTGCCGTTTAGTCCATAATCAAAACCCTGAAAAGATTCAACAATTAATCAAAAAGCATTTGGAAGAACAAGCACCAAACGGATGCACGGTGGAAGTTACCTTACAAGATACGGGTAATCCATTTTTAACGCCGATTGATAGCCCGATGATTCAAAAAGCGGCCGAAGCATATGAAAATGTCTATGGAAAAGCACCAGTTTATAAAAGAGAAGGCGGTTCGATTCCGATTGTATCTGACTTTAACCAATCTCTAAATGTGCCTGTGGTCTTAATGGGATTCGGTTTACCGGATGAAAACCTTCATGCACCAAACGAACACTTTAACTTGGAAAACTTTGATAAAGGGATCCTAACCATTTGTTCCTTTTTCGAGCTTCTTAATAAGTAAAATGGTGCCTGTCACCACCTGCGGTGGTGACAGGCACTTTTATGAGAAAAAATCGGATAGACAAGGAGTGATTACATGAACGAAACGATTCAACTATTAAAAAACCACCGTTCAGTCAGGGAATTCGACACTGAAAAAGAGGTAAGTGAAGCCCAGGTTGAAACGATTATGGAGGCAGCTATGGCTGCGCCTAATTGGATTAATGGTCAGCAAGTAACTGTGATTGAAGTAAGAGAGCCTGACAGAAAAGCAGCATTGTCGAAAGCGGCAGGCAACCAGAGATGGATCGAGGAAGCTCCCGTGTTTCTCGTGTTTTGCATGGATTTTTATCGGGCGAAGCTGGCAGCTGAAAAAAATGGGACTGATTTTAAAATCGTCGAGGATTTAGAAGCGATTTTGGTTGGATCCACTGATGTCGGGATCGCACTCGGAAGCGCGGTAATCGCTGCGGAATCGATGGGACTCGGAATCGTTCCAATCGGAGGATTAAGGAGAAATCCTCAAGTCTTTGTGGATCTTTTGAATCTTCCGGAATATGTTTTTCCGATTTCAGGTCTGGTGGTTGGACATCCACGAAACGTACCTGGTCAAAAACCAAGGCTGCCACTGCAGGCTACCCTTCAGAAAGAACAGTACGATGCTAAGATACAAAAGGAAATCATTGACCAATATGATCAGACCATTTCATCCTATCTGTCCGAACGGACAAACGGACAGGATTCTAGTGACTGGTCAATTAAAATTGCACAGTTTTATGAAAACGGATTTGAACAATACAGAAAAAACTCCAGTCCTACGGTTAGAAATCAAGGATTTCAATACAAGTAGAAAAAGTGGTTGACCGACAGATTGGGTGTACCTATCAATACATTTGGCAAATTTTCTTTGAATTAAACGAAACATCCCATGCTCAGAGTGTTCGATCTCTGAGCTTTTTTATGTGAGTAAACCCAGTTCTAGAAAGGTAAAAAGTTCGCCTAACTTGTCCTCAATAGGCAGGTAACCTACTTGGAAAACCGATGGTTCCGGATCAATAGTAAATCTAAAAATGCCGCAATGAGGATCCCAACGGTATAGCGAACAAGATCTGCTGTTAGGAACCCCTTGCCTAACACCAGAGCACCGAGCCACATACTGCGGATTTGATTGATCCACTCTGCTTGATAAAGTTGCGAGAATTCAATCATAAAGCTAAACAACAAACTGCAAAAGATGCTGATTTGCACGTTCTTTCTGGCCAGCAGGAAGCGAAAGCCAAAATAGACCATCATGGCCCACAGCGCATCGCCGGCATTCTCGGCTAGAAATAAAGGCAGATATGGGCCGTATTTTCGAGAAGCAAGCCCCAAAAAAATCACAACCACTGCAGAAAAGAAATAGGTTTTCCTCAAGTTATGGGAAGTTTTGTTAGTAGATGATCGTTCTCTTGCCAACTGAATCACTCTTTTAAAAAAATTATTTTAACAATCATTATATCAGATAAAATAATACCTCACACTTATCATTATGCATGATAGGTAAAGGCCCATGTGTGCATAGGCCTTATGTACATAACGAAGTTTTCTCTATTAAAATAAATAAAATGATAAAAATATGTAGTAAGAAATTAAATATATTCTATTTTTCCAGTATAATAGGAAGTAAGAATTTAGTAAAAGGAGAATACATAGTCGATTTTGAAAGGGGATACATATTCGTGAATGCAAAATATCTGGATTTATTAGCTCAAAAATATGATAGTGCTGAAAAAGTAGTAACAGAAATTATTAATCTCGAATCCATCCTAAATCTGCCAAAAGGGACTGAACACTTTGTCAGTGATTTACATGGCGAGTACCAAGCCTTCCAGCATGTATTAAGAAATGGTTCTGGTAAGGTAAAAGAGAAAATCAATGACCTGTTTCAATATATCTTATCGGAAAACCAACGGAATGAATTTGCAACCTTAATTTATTACCCTGAAGAAAAACTTCAGCTCATAAAAAATCATTTTTATAATGAATTAGAGTTAAATAAATGGTATACAGAAATTATTGTGCGAATGATTAAGCTTATTTCGTATGCCTCTTCTAAATACACACGCTCTAAGTTACGCAAAGCTTTACCAAATCAGTTTGTCTACATGATTGAAGAGTTGCTTTACAAAAAAAATGATTCCACCAATAAGGATGATTATTATTCGAAAATTGTCCAGCAAATCATTTCTTTAGGACAGGCCGAAAAGCTGATCATAGGTCTTGCTTATACGACACAGAGATTAGTAGTTGACCATCTACATGTAGTGGGGGATATTTATGATCGTGGACCTGAGCCCGATAAAATTATCGAAACGCTGATCGGTTACCATTCGGTCGATATTCAGTGGGGAAACCATGATGTCCTATGGCTGGGGGCTTTTTCAGGGTCAAAGGTATGCCTCGCGAATATTATTCGTATTTGTGCTAGATACGATAATTTGGATATTATTGAGGACGTATATGGAATCAATCTAAGACCATTACTTAATTTAGCGGAAAAGTATTACGAAGATAATCCAGCATTTAGACCGAAAGTCCATTCCGAAAAAAAATTATCTGACTATGAACAACTGCAAATTACAAAAATTCATCAAGCCATCGCCATGATTCAATTCAAGCTGGAAATCCCAATCATCAAGCGGCGCCCGAATTTTAATATGTCAGAAAGGCAATTACTTGAGAAAATTGATTATGAAAAGAACGAAATAACGATCAACGGGAAAACCTACCCGCTAGAAAATAGCTGCTTTGCAACGGTTAATCCAAATCAGCCATATCAATTATTAGATGAAGAACAACAAGTGATCGACAAGTTGCTATTTTCCGTTCAGCATTCTGAAAAGCTGGCTAGACATATGAATTTTCTAATGAAGAAAGGCAGCCTTTATTTGAAATATAACGGTAACTTGTTAATTCATGGTTGTATTCCTTTAGATGATGAAGGAAATATGGAAAAAATGACGATTGAAAATAAAACATATGCAGGCCGTGAATTACTTGATACGTTTGAATATTATTTGCGATATGCTTTTAAACACCCGGAAATGACAGATGACTTGGCAACAGATATGGTATGGTATTTATGGACCGGAGAATACTCATCCCTGTTTGGAAAAAGAGCAATGACCACCTTTGAAAGATACTTTATTAAGGAAAAGGAAACACATAAGGAGAAAAAGAACCCTTATTATTACTTACGAGAAAACGAAGATATTTGTAAAAAGTTACTGGCTGAATTTGATCTCGACCCTGAGCAGGGGCATATTATCAACGGACATACGCCCGTAAAAGAAATTGAGGGAGAAAATCCGATCAAAGCGAATGGAAGAATGATTGTCATCGATGGCGGTTTTTCCAAACCCTATCAATCTGTAACAGGTATTGCAGGATATACACTGCTTTATAATTCCTACGGTATGCAATTAGTTGCCCATAAACAGTTTCATTCCAAAGAAGATGTCTTATGTGACGGCACGGATGTCTTATCAGTAAAAAGAGTAGTCGATAAAGAACTGGTACGAAAAAAGGTTAGAGAAACAAATACAGGTAAAGAACTATTACAGGAGATTTCTATTTTAAATCAACTGAGGGAATATCGATATATGAATTAACGAAAAGGTAATAATAAAGCACAAAAAAAATCCATCCTTTCGATTGAAAAGGATGGATTTAACCATGTGGAAAACTTGACGGAAGAAAAGACTTCGTTTACTCTTATTATCCCAAGATTTCAAAATGGTATGGAGAGGTGAGGTGTAAAAAGGATGAGTGCCAAAGATCAAGTGTCAGCCCGAGACCATAAAGACTACCAAGCAGAAGTAGAGCGCTTAGAGTTTACGAAGGAATATATACGAACCGTTTTAGACATATCGAAAGAAAATAAAGAGTTTGCTGTTGAAAGTATGAAACAATCGTTTGCCGAGCTGAATTCTAACGATAGCAGTACCAGTTACACTGATCTCCTCGCGAATGCCAATTTTCTTGAATTGGCTGAAAGTGAACTGAAAAGGTTAGAAAGTGTCATCGGTAAACCTTATTTTTCAAGGATTGACTTTACGAGCACTAGCACGAATACAGAAGAAGTTTTGTACATAGGTAAAGTGTCATTGTTTGACCGTGTCTCGCAGCAGCCCATTATCGTCGATTGGAGATCACCGATTGCCAATGTCTATTATGACGGCCGGCTGGGAGAGGTTTCCTATGAAGCATACGGGGAAACACAAACCGGTTACTTAGCCTTAAAAAGGCAGTATGAGATCATCGATGGATTATTAAAAGACATCAGAGACATCGATTTAACCACCCACGATGAACTGTTGCAGAAATCGTTGTCAGGAAAAGCTGACAATCGCTTAACAGAAATCGTTGCGACGATTCAAAATGAACAAAATGAAGTGATCCGGGCTTCTTTAACGCACCCGATTATCGTCCAAGGGGCGGCCGGAAGCGGGAAAACAACGATTGCACTCCATAGAATCTCCTACTTTCTCTATTCCTTTGGGTTTCGATTTCCTCCAGAAAAATTAATGATACTGGCACCTAACCGACTATTTATTGAGTATATCTCGGCCGTCTTACCGGAATTAGGGGTCAACAAGATTAATCAAACCACCTATATAGACTTTATGAGAAGCTGCTTGGATTCTAAACTCAAACTATTTTCGCCAAATTCTAAGCTGATCAAGCTTTTAGAAGCGAACCGAACCACCAAATCGATGCAATGGATTTCAAGCTTCAAGGGCTCACTCGAATTTAAGGAACTAATCCAGCGATATATCAATGAATTGGAAGAGAATCTTGCCCCACATGAAGATTTTGTCGTTGAAAAATCCGTTCTGATGAAGGGCCTAAAATTGAAAAAACTATTTTTAAAAGAATACACGTATCTGCCCATCTACAAAAGGCTTGGAAAAATAAAAAACCTGTTAGAAGATGATCTAAAAAAGAAAAAGGCGATTATGTTAACGAATCTGAACAAAAAATACGAGGAAGCACTGGAGAAAGCCCTTTATAACACGAAAATGAAATCAGAAAAAAGGCAGCAACTTGTTGTTTCCTTAATGGAACGAAAGGAAGAGAGAAAAAAGAGGGTAGAACAAGAGGCAAAGACCGCTGTAAAAAAATATATGGATGCCTTTGTCATGAAGGATATTTTCACCCTTTACAGAGAACTTATGTCTTCTCCTGCATTACTAAAAAAGCATTCCTCTACTCTTTCAGATAAAGAATGTAAGGTCCTTAGTAAGTACTGTGTGAGGATCTTTGAACGTGGTGCGTATGAATTGGAGGATTTGGCGCCGATCTTTTTCATGAAATCAAAGCTGGAAGGCATCGATGATAAATATAAAATGCGCAGTATATTCATTGATGAAGCGCAGGATTATAGCTATTTTCAATTTGCGGCTTTAAAGGAAGGCTTTGAGACGGACTTGTTTACAATTGTCGGAGATTTAGCCCAAGGAATTCATTCCTATCGTGGTTTAAATAGCTGGACACCAGTATTGAAAGAGATCTTCCCGAATGCAAATTATCAAGCCTTACAAAAAAGCTATCGAACGACGGTCGAAGTCATGAATTTAGCGAATGAAATCCTGATGTTCATGGACCAAGAATTGCCTAAGGTCGAACCTGTTATTCGTCATGGGCAAAAACCACTGTTTAAAACGATAGACCCTTCGGAGTATGAACAGGTCAGGCTACTGCTCGAACAAGATATTACTTCACTCAAAGAGGAAGAACTGCACTCGATCGCCATAATTGGACGGACGGATAAAGAAAGCGAAAGAATTTACCAGCTCTTCGAAAATAGTCATCTGCCGATTCAGTTGTTAGAGGAAAAAGAAGAAATGAAGAAGGGGCATGTCGTGATTTTACCTTCTTATTTATCAAAAGGCCTTGAGTTTGATTCTGTTTTGCTCGTATGCTTGGAGGAGGCGTATTCACTAGCAGACCTGGACATTAAATTGTTGTATGTAGCGATGACAAGGCCGATGCATCGTTTGTATTTATACGGAAAAGAGCCGGCCGACTTTTTATTAAATCGGACCGACGATTCTAAATTTGATATATAAATAGAGGAAAGTAACTTCATGAAAAAGCAGGCTTTTTCTGTATCTAGCGTTTATTAGCCGAGAAGGTGTGATTGCTAATGCTCAAACGGGAAGATATGGTATTAAAGGTATCATCTTCGAAGTAGATGATGCCTTTTATATGAAAAAGTATTAGATTTTTGATATAAAGTGGAACTGGGATTCAACAAGCATTTTGAACAGTTTGTTGACTTGGAAGCATAATTTCACAATAATTTTTTGAAGAATGCGACTTTTTCTATAGCGAAAATCTCTATTTGTATGTTATATCTAGAATACAATGAAAAATAGGAAGGTGGTCTAGAATGAAAGTTACGGCAAAAATGATCGCGAAAGAATTAGGAATATCTACGGCCACCGTAGATCGAGTATTGAATAACAGAAGCGGAGTAAGTGAAAAGACAATCAGAAGAGTGAAAGAAAAAGCAGCCGAATTAGGCTACAGACCAAATGCAGCAGCCAAATTTTTGGCTACACAAAAAAGTATGAATGTCGCCTTCATTTTACCTGTTATTCCACGCTATTTTTGGGACGAATTAGAACGAGAAATTATCAACTCAGCAAAGTTATATGAAGATTTTGGATTGAACGTACAAATTTTTCGAGTAGATACAATCCCAAAAGAGATTCAAATCGGATTTATCAAAGACTTGCTCGAACAGAATGTTTTTGATGCATTCGTCATTTCTCCTCACGATGCTGATCCTTATGTCGGAATAATAAATGATGGTGTCCGAAAGGGTATCCCAATATTCACATTAAATAACGATGTACCCAAAAGCAACAGAATCTCGTTTGTAGGAACAGATTACTATTCCGCTGGATATTTAGCTGCGGAGCTAATTCAATCATTTACAAAGGAATTGCAAAATGTTGTCATCATTAGAGAAGATGAAAATACCTATCAAATGATTAATAAGGAAAAAGGATTTAGGGATTATTTTGCGAAGCAAAAGGGGCAAATGAATATACAAACAATTCCAGTCATGAGCGATAATATCCAACTTTCTGAGGAATGGAAAAGCAATATGCTGCTTTCAAGTGATGCGATTTATGTAGCGAATGGCGTGCTGGGTGAAATTGCCGATTATATTGATCATAAAAACTATAAGAATAACAAAATCGTGATTGGTCATGATATGAGTGAAAAAATTCATCTTTACCTTCAAAATAATGTAATTAAATCAGTCATTTGTCAAGATCCCTCTAGTCAAGCAAGGTGGATGGTACAAAAGGTATTTGAGTATGTGGTTCTAGAAGATAGAAGGGATCAAAGTGATACCATTATAAAGTTAGAAATTGTGACAAAGGCAAATGCAAAGTACTATATTAACTATTAATTTATAAAAAATGATTGACGTACATCATAAAAGCCTTTAAGATAGGATTATAAATCACCTAATTTTCAGAATTAATTGATTTGTGTGATGTTTATCTTCACGAAATGAGTTGGGGGGTGAATTCAATGCGCTAATTTAAGAATCATAAGTTTTTCCTTCGAGTAAATTTCTCCTATCATACCAATAATAGAGAACTCAATTCTCATCATTTCATCTAGGTTTACATAATTGGAAGAGAACTTTTATTTATTTTAAAATGAAAGTGTTTCATTATGGCGGCCTTTCCCTACTTCTCCTTCTAGAAAATACATAAGTAATACAATACCTATTCTCCCTATGATTGCACACAAAAGACACTTTATTTTTGAATAAAATGATGAACGTACATCATTTGAATGCTAAGGATTTATTATACAAATTTAACTATTTGGGTTACCTGAAAGTAAATCATTAAGCATCACTTAATTAGATTTTCATCCTTTGGCACAAAATGATGTACGTTACTCAAATAACAGAAAATTATAACAAAGGAGACGGACAATGGATAAATTAAAGGCGATACAAGTTGGAACAGGGGGATTCGGATCCTCTTGGCTTGAAATATTGGATAAGTTTCAAGAAATCGAATTAGTTGCAGTAGTTGATGTCAATCCAGAAAATCTTGAAAATGCGAAGCAGTTTATTCAAAATAATTCCCCCCAATACTACACGGACCACATAGAAGCTTTTGCTAAAAGTAAGGCAGACATCGCTGTGATTGTCACCCCGCCGCAGACGCATAAGAAGCTGGCGCTTGATGCATTAGCCTATGACTTATATGTCTTTATGGAAAAACCAATCGCTCAAAAATTTGAAGACGCTAAAGAACTGCTAGAAAAGTCCGGCACATACAAGAAATTCATTATGATTAGCCAAAATTATCGCTGGAGACCAGAAATACAAGCTGTAAAAAAGGCACTAGATGAAAATGTTATTGGAAAAGTAGAATATGTGGAATGGAACTTTCGCCGGGCAACCAAGTTCGGAGGCTGGCGAGATCAGTATTCCGAAATTTTAATTGAGGATATGAGCATTCATCACTTTGACTTAATGAGATACCTGCTCGGTGTAAATCCTTCCACTGTATTTGCTAAAAGCTTAAAACCATCCTGGAGTTGGTTTAACGGCAATAGTGCTGCAAGTCTAATCTTGAGCTTTGAGGATATTCTGATCAATTACTTCGGAAGTTGGGTAACAAGAGGGAAAGAGACACCTTGGAATGGAGATTTTAAATTGGTTGGAGAAAGAGGTGTTATTGAATTGAATGATAATTGTCCCACGATAACGCTTGAAAACAGCGAAACCAAACAACTAGAGCTAGAGGAAATGGAATTTGAGGACCGAGCGTACTCCATTTTCGAAATGGTACAAGCCATTAAACAAGGCAGAATCCCATCAACGGTTCTATCAGATAATATTCAAAGCTTCGCTTTAGTGGGTGCAGCCTTACAATCCATCCAACAAAATAAAGAAATCGATGTTCAAGAGATGCTAGGGATAAGGAGTGTGATTTCCTAGATGAAAAATAAAATTCTGATTTTCGCAAGTATTCTGATGCTTATTTTATTAGCGGCTTGTAGCAATTCTTCCATTTCTTCCACGGAAGCCACAACGAAAGATGGGAAAGTAATCATCAAAATATGGGATTATCTAGCACCCGATTCCTCATCAGCGCGTGAGCAGGTAGCATTGATTAATAAATATGAAAAAGAAAATCCAAATATCAAGTTAGAGAGAACGTATATACCTTTTGCCGATTTGAAAACAAAGTTACTTCAAGGTGTAGCAGGCAATGAACTGCCTGATATCGTGGTCATTGATAACCCGGATCATCAGGCCTTTGCTGAAGCGGGTGTGTTTGCCGATATAACGAAGGAAGTCGAAGCATGGGGCCAGGCGGATAAATATTTTCAAGGACCTATGGATTCGGCCAAACTGAATGGCAAGTATTATGGGATTCCAAATAACAGCAACGCCTTGGCTATCTATTACAACAAGGACTTATTTAAGCAAGCCGGTATAACGGAGTTACCTAAAACATGGGATCAGTTTGCAGAAACGGCTAAGCAGTTAACAAAAGGGGATGTCAAAGGGTTTGCGATGGCTGGAAAGAAAAGCGAAGAAGGGACATTCCAGTTCTTGCCTTGGTTATGGTCAGCCGGCGCTGATATTAACACCTTTGATAGTCCAGAAGCCCAAAAGTCAATGGGCTATATTCAAGGCCTTGTGAAGGATGGTTCATTATCAAAGAATATGATCAACTGGGATCAGTCGGATGTATTGGTGCAGTTCCAAACCCAAAAGGCGGCAATGATGGAAAATGGACCTTGGCAGATTCCTATATTAAAGGAAAAATCAAAGGACATTAATTGGGGTGTGTTCCTGATGCCAAGCGATAAGCAATCCGCTTCCGTCCTTGGAGGGGAAAACTGGGCAATCACTGCCAATTCTCAGCACAAAAAAGCAGCATGGGATTTCCTCAAGTGGACGCAGAAGCCGGAGGTCCTAGGACCAATGCATGAACTTGGCGGAAGATTACCAAGCAGGGAAGATGTCGCGTCTGATACTCAATATGAATGGGCGAAGGACGAGAACGTGAAGAGTTATATGGAGCAATTGAAAACCGCCAAACCACGTGCGTACGGAACAAAGTATCCTGAAATTTCTACCTCCATCCAAGAAGCCATCCAACGTTCCATCACAGGGGAAAATGTGAAAAAAGTTATGGGTTCTACGGCAGATAAAATTAAGCCACTATTACCTAAGTAATAAATGGGAGAGTTTTTTTCTCTCCCGTTTAAGGGGGTTCAGTATGTACAGTTCAACTAAAACCAATACCAATACCATCAACAGAACAGAGGCCGGCAATAGCGTGGTAAAGTTTTCTGTGTTGAAGCAAAGCTTACCACTCTATCTTTTTATCCTCCCTGCAGTATTATTCATCATCTGCTTTATGGTGTACCCAATCATCTATAACATTATTGTCAGTTTTCAAAATCTAACCATACTTAATTTAAAAACTGGCGGTACTTTTATAGGCTTGGAAAATTACCTCGAAGTAATCAAATCAGAAAAGTTTGGGATTGCGTTAAAAAATACATTTATTTACACAGGTGTGTGTATCGTTTTCCAAGTAGTGTTTGGATACTTATTAGCTGTTTTTTTCAATCAGCAATTTCCATTCCGAAATTTCTTTCGTTCTATTTTTCTACTAGCTTGGATGACTCCATTAGTCATCACTGGAACTCTATTTAAATGGTTATTCGATGTTGACTATGGTGTCATCAATGAACTTCTCATGAATTTTCATTTCATTGATAAGCCGGTCAATTGGCTGGGACAAGAAAGTACAGCGTTAGCTGCAGTGATCGTGACAAACATTTGGATAGGGATTCCTTTTAATATGATCCTGATATTATCTGCGCTACAAGCGCTTCCACTCGATGTATATGAAGCAGCAAAAATAGATGGGGCAAATAGATTCCAGACATTCCGCAAAATCACATTGCCACTTTTAAAGCCAACACTTTTCGTCATCCTAGTATTAGGTATTATTTATACTTTTAAAGTGTTTGACATTATTTTAGTCATGACGGGCGGTGGACCGGTAAACGCAACCCAGGTGCTGCCATTCTTTGGCTATGAGCAGGCGTTTGTGAACTTTAACTTTGGTGCAAGCGGTGCCGTTGCGACAATTATTCTCGTCATATTGATGTGTTTTTCACTCGTTTACTTATATTTGGTTAAGAAGGAGGAGTCAGCGTGAAGAAGTATACGGTCAAGCAGTATTTATTACTTCTTGCTGCCATCCTGATAACCATCATCTTTTTATTTCCGATTTACTGGATGGTGACAACATCGGTCAAGCCCATTCAGGATGTTTTTGCCACACCACCGATGATCATTCCGGAAACGATTCGATTCGATGCCTATGTAAAGAATTTAATCGAAGACCAAAGTCTTCTGCCTTACCTAAGGAACTCCTTTATTGTCGCGATTGGTACGGCAGCTTTGACGTTACTTATTAGCTTGCCATGTGCCTATGCCATCGCACGTTTTCGGTTAAAGGGAGCATCGATTTTACTATTAATTTTACTAGTTACACAGATGATCCCAGGCATTATGACCGCCATGCCTCTATTCATCTTGTTTACGAAGCTTGGTCTATTAAATAGTTATATGGCTTTGATTATCGGAAACACAACCACCGCACTTCCATTTGCGATTGTGGTCATGAGGCCCTTCTTTTTATCAATTCCAAAGGGGTTGGAGGATGCTGCGGTAGTGGATGGCTGTAATCGATTTACAGCATTTTTGCGGATTATTTTGCCTTTAACGAAACCTTCTGTTCTAACTGTAGGGACATTTAGCTTTTTGTTTGCTTGGGGTGACCTCATATTCGCGTTAACTCTAGCAACAGATGAAAAAATCAGACCACTGACCATGGGGTTAACGAAGTTTATCGGTCAGTATGGAACGCAATGGGATAATTTGATGGCGGTTTCTACTATTGCAGCAGCACCAATCATTCTCTTATTCTTGCTGTTGCAAAAGTATATAGTAAGTGGAATCACAGCAGGTTCCGAAAAATAATTGATAGGAGTGGAGAAGAATGAAACTAGGTGTATTTGCGGTATTATTTTCTAAAATGTCATTAGGCGAAATGTTGGATCACGTAAAGGAAAGCGGGTTGGACACAGTCGAAATTGGTACAGGAGGCTATATCGGAAATGCCCATTGTAACCCGAAGGAATTACTTGGAGATCGAACCAAATTGGCGCAATTTAAACAAGCATTCGAATCAAGAGGGATCAAAATCAGTGCATTAAGCTGTCATGGAAATCCGCTGCATCCAAATACAGAGATCGCCTATGAACACCATGACGTATTTGTTGATACCGTTAAGCTTGCATCTGTTTTGGGTGTAGAAAGTGTGGTTACTTTCGCGGGATGTCCAGGTGAATCGGACTTTTCACAACACCCAGTATGGATCACAAATCCTTGGCCAGATGACTTTTCCCAGGTGGTTCAGTGGCAGTGGGAAAAGAAAGTCATCCCATATTGGAAGAGACAGGTGGAACTGTTAGAGGAGTGTAATGTTCGCGTGGCCATCGAACCACACCCAGGCTTCGTGGTCTATAATACGGAATCGGCTTTGCGCTTACGCAAGGAGTGCGGCGAGCGAATCGGCATTAACTTTGATCCAAGCCACTACTTCTGGCAAGGAATGGATCCGGTCGCCAGTATAAAGGCATTAGGAGAGGCAATCGTCCATTTCCACGCGAAAGACACGAAGATCGATAACCAAAACTGTCTTTTGAATGGGGTTCTTGATACCAAATCCTACCGCGATATCGCAAACCGATCCTGGGTATTTAGAACCGTCGGATATGGTCATGGAGAAGAGGTATGGAGGGAGATCATTAGTACTCTTCAAGTCGTCGGATACCAAGGGGCTATTAGCATTGAACATGAAGACGGGCTTATGAGTGTAGAAGAAGGGTTTAGTAAAGCGGTTACATTCCTCAAGGATATGGTGATTCAAGAGGGGGCTAAGGAATTATGGTGGGCATAAGGAAAGAAGTCAGAATCGGGCTGGTCGGCTATAAATTCATGGGAAAGGCTCATTCGCATGCCTATCAAGGTCTATCCACTTTCTTTCAATTGGGAGTCAAACCAATAAAACAAGCCATTTGTGGAAGAAATGAAGCGGGAGTCCGGGAAGCGGCAGAGCAATACGGCTGGAATAGTAATGAAACCGATTGGAGGGAATTGATCGCCAGGGATGATATCGACTTGATTGATATTGTGACTCCGAATAACAGTCATGCAGAAATCGCGATTGCTGCGGCCGAAGCGGGTAAGCATGTCTTTTGCGAGAAACCGCTTTCGCTGACGCTGGACGAATCGAAGAGAATGCTCGAAGCAGTAAGGAAAAATAAGGTCGTTCATATGGTGAATTATAATTATCGGTTTGCTCCTGCAGTTCAGTTTGCGAAAAAACTAATTGATGAAGGGAAACTAGGCAAGATTTATCATATCCGGGCTAATTATCTTCAAGATTGGATCATGGACCCGAACTTCCCTTTGGTTTGGAGACTGGAGAAATCGGTTTGCGGTTCCGGGTCACACGGCGATTTAGCCGCCCATTTAATCGATCTGGCGCGTTTCCTAGTGGGAGAGTTCGAAGAGGTTTCTGGTGTGCTGGAAACTTTCATTAAAGAACGTCCGGCAGTGGCGGACAGTTCAGGCTTAAGTGGTATCGCTTCTACGACCGAATTCAAAAAAGTGGAAGTGGATGATGCCAGTATTTTTGTGGCCAGATTCAAGAATGGAGCCCTGGGCACATTCGAGGCCACTCGATTTGCAGCAGGCAATAAAAATGCCAATAAATTTGAGATCAATGGGGAGAAGGGCTCGATTAAATGGAATGCCGAAAATTTAAACGAGTTAGAAGTTTATCTCGCCTCTGATGAACCCGGATTACAAGGGTTCCGGAAAATCAATTGTACCGAGGAGCCGCATCCATTTGCGGGAGTCTATTGGCCTGCCGGGCATATTATTGGATACGAGCATACCTTCATTAATTTGATCGCTACTTTGATGAATGGAATTGAAAAAGGGGAAACGCCTTCTCCAAATTTTATGGATGGCTACATTACTCAAGCTATTATGGAGGCTGTTGAGAAGTCATCCAAACATAGGAGTTGGGAACAAATCGATCAATACATCAAACAGGAAGTATTGGAGAAAGAGAAGGTAACGCTTGTTTAGAGCAATTTTCAGATAGTAAAAATAATAGATGAAGTTATAATAATGAGAAAAAAGTCGAATGTGAGAGAACTCCAGACGACTATACATTCGAAACTTAAAGGCAGGCAAGTACCATAGTTATATAAAGAGGATGTATTTTTTTTGAAATGGTAAGTTATATTTTTAAAAAAATTTTTTCCGAATGTAAAAACAAAAAAATTCGTAAAATGTTCACAAATGTACTTTTCCATGATAATATTAGATAGATTTATAGAGTATGGCAAGTTCATAGATGCCAGTTAATAAAAAATTGACTGCAGCATCCTGTCTTGACATAGTGTCTATGGCGGGAAAGATTGCTAGTATGATAAAATGCTCAGCTATCAGCCCACTATAAAACGGTACATGCATTAGCATGAAAACCGGTTTATGGTGGGCTTTTTTGCGTTTTTGAAACAAGGGGAAGCATGGGGACGGTTCTCCTGCTTCTAAAGGAGCAAGAGAACCGCCCCATGCTTCTAGAATTAACTAACGGGAGGAAAAGAATATGGCGTTTCATAGTTCCAAGCGGATTGTAGAATTAGCAGTTGAGGCTGGTGCCAAAAAGGCATCAATGAGGCTTGGACATACACTTTTATTAGGATTTTTAGGTGGAGCCTTTATTGCATTTGGATTCCTCTTAGATATTCGAGTAACGGCAAATTTACCAGAGGAATGGGGTTCCTTCAGCTCACTAATAGGTGCTGCGGTTTTCCCAATAGGACTAATATTAATCGTAATTGCAGGGGGAGAATTGGTAACAGGAAATATGATGGCACTTCCGATTGCCGTTCTAGCAAAGCGTGCGACGATCGTACAGTTAATGAAAAATTGGCTCTTACTATTAATAAGTAATTTTATTGGAGCAATCTTTGTTGCCTACTTCTTTGGTCACATAGTCGGGTTAACGGAAACAGGTCCTTTCCTAAACAAAACCGTTGCAATCGCAGAAGAGAAAATACACCAAACCTTTATTCAAAGCTTCATTTCCGCCGTTGGATGTAACTGGCTCGTTTGCTTAGCTGTTTGGATGGCTTTTGGTTCAAATGATATTGTTGGAAAAATGTGTGCCATTTGGTTGCCGATTATGGGGTTTGTAGCGATCGGCTTTCAGCAAGTTGTAGCTAACATGTTCGTAATCCCGGCAGCTATCTTCTCAGGGCACTTTACATGGGGAAATTATTTTATTAATTTTGTCCCAGTATTAATGGGAAATTCTATTGGAGGTGCGGTTTTTGTTGCCTTCATCTATTGGATAATTCATAAAGAATCTTTTCAAACACTAGCAATAGCAAAGCCAAGTATCAAAAAAGCTAGTTAACGACTAGTATTTGTTTTTGTACATTATGCATATTAATAGTTTTATAGAAAAAGAAGGACTAGTTTTAGGTAAGAGAGAATACCTGATACATTGTCATTAAATGTGATCTTATTGGTTGTTAAATAGATATTCTTTGCTTGCTTTGAACGTAGGAGGACGTACAGTGAAAGAAAAGGTAAATGTGTTTATTAATGGAACAGAACATGAGGTAGAAAAAGGAACGCGTATTTTAGATTATTTACTACAACAGGAAATGGAGCATCCACACATCTGCTATTCGGATGTCTTGGGTCCGGTTCAGAGCTGCGATACATGTATGTGTGAAGTAAATGGCAGCATTATGCGCGCATGTTCAACGGTGCTGGAAGATGGCATGGACATTATGACCTCATCGGAGATTGCAAAGAAAGCCCAAGAGGAAGCAATGGACCGTATTCTGGAGAACCATCTATTATATTGCACAGTTTGTGACAATAACAATGGCAATTGTCGTGTTCATAATACAGCAGAAATGATGGGAATAGAACATCAAACACGACCGCATCGCTCAAAGGGCTATGAAGTAGATATGTCTCACCCGTTTTATCGCTACGATCCTGATCAATGCATTTTGTGTGGCCGTTGTGTGGAAACATGTCAAGATCTTCAAGTGAATGAAACGCTAACCATCAACTGGGAAACCGGGCAGCCGCGTGTCTTATGGGACGGAGGAAAAAGCATTAATGAATCCTCTTGCGTATCCTGTGGTCAATGTGTGTCCGTTTGTCCTTGTAACGCATTAATGGAAAAATCGATGCTGGGAAATGCTGGATTTATGACCGGAATTTCTGACGACTTACTTACACCCATGATCGACATTGTCAAAGCGGTAGAGCCTGATTATCAAACAATCATGGCAGTTTCAGAAGTAGAAGCAGCCATGCGTGAAACTCGTATTGAGAAAACAAAAACCGTTTGTACGTTCTGCGGGGTAGGCTGCTCATTTGAAGTTTGGACAAAAGACCGTGAAATTCTCAAAATTGAACCATCTGAAAATGCCCCTGTAAACAGTGTTTCGACCTGTGTAAAAGGTAAATTTGGATGGGATTTTGTCAATTCACAAGAACGGATCACCGCACCTTTAATCCGCAAAGGTGATGTATTTGTGGAAGCAAGTTGGGATGAGGCTCTTTCTCTCGTTGCGAATAAGCTTGGCCGTATAAAAGAAAAGTATGGTAGCGATGCGATTGGTTTTATTTCGTCATCTAAAATTACGAACGAGGAAAACTACCTCATCCAAAAGCTGTCTCGTCAAGTGTTTGGAACCAATAATGTGGACAATTGCTCCCGTTATTGCCAATCACCTGCTTCATGGGGATTACAGCAAACGGGAGGCATCGGAGGCGACTCTGGATCGATTCAGGATATCGCGGGTGCAGGGCTTGTCATCCTTGTGGGATGCGCGCCTGCAGAAGGACATCCTGTACTTGCCACACGTATTAAACGGGCGCAAAAACTTCACGGACAAAAATTAATTACCGTTGACGTGCGCAGACATGAAATGGGAGACCGTGCGGATTTGTTTGTTCGTCCAAAACAAGGAACGGACTATGTTTGGCTTTCCGCTATTACGAAGTATATCATTGACCAAGGCTGGCATGATGTGAAATTTATCACAGAACATGTCAATCACTATGACGAGTTTTTAAAAATGATGGAGCCATATAGTCTTGAAGAGGCAGAAAAGATTACAGGTATTGCAAAAGAAACATTAATTCAAATGGCAGAAATGGTCCGTGATGCGGATGGAACAACGATTTGCTGGGGAATGGGTGTAACGCAAAATATCGCAGGTTCACACACATCCGTTGCGATTGCCAACCTGCTTCTTGCAACAGGCAACATGATGCGTCCAAACGCTGGTGCTTACCCATTACGCGGGCATAATAATGTGCAAGGCGCAGCTGATATGGGAACAATGCCAAATATCTTCCCAGGATATCAATCAGTTACAAATGTCGAAATTCGTGAGAAATTTGAAAAGGCTTATGGGGTTGAAATCCCTGTAAATCCAGGTCTAGACAATATTGAAATGCTCGGGGCTGTTGATAAAGGCGAGATGAAAGCGATGTTCATTGCTGGGGAGGATATGGCATGGGTTGATGCTGACTCGAATCATACACAGGCTATGCTTGCAAAGTTAGATTTCCTTGTCGTACAAGAGATCTTCTTAACAACAACCGCCCAATTTGCAGATGTTATTTTACCAGGGACTCCTTCTCTTGAAAAAGATGGAACCTTTACAAATACCGAGCGTCGCGTGCAGCGCTTGTACCAAGCATTACAGCCTCTAGGCGATAGTAAACCGGACTGGTGGATTCTTACACAGCTCGCTAAAAAGATGGGCTTTGATTGGAATTATAATCATCCAAGTGAGATCTTTGCCGAAATGGCAAGCTTAACCCCATTCTTCAGCCAGTGTAACTATGATGTTCTCGAAGGGTGGAACAGTTTCCACTGGGGATCTCTTGATGGATCGAACACACCGCTGCTTTTCCAAGACGGCTTTGTTTTCCCAGATAAAAAAGCACGGTTCGGTTTGTTCAATTATGTACCGCCTATGGAGTTTCCGAAAGAATTCGATCTTTCATTAGATAATGGACGTCTGTTGGAGCACTTCCATGAAGGTAACTTAACACAGAAATCAGAGGGACTTAACTATAAATTCCCGAAAGTTTTCGTTGAAGTATCACCGGAACTTGCGAAAGAACGCGGTGTAAAGGACGGTTCACTTGTACGTCTATTATCACCGTACGGAGCTATTAAGCTACCAGTTCTTGTAACAGATCGTGTGACAGGAAAAACCGTATATGTACCAATGCATTCCTCAAGTCACGAAAGTGCGGTTAACCTTCTTACTGGTGGGGCAGTTGATGTCGTGACACATACACCGGCTTACAAACAAGTGAAAGTGCGGATGGAAGTCCTTGAACTGGACGGAGAAAATCCGCTTCCAAGGTACAATCCGCGTAATGCGACTCGTATACCGCAAATGGGCCTTGAAATCTATCGCAAGTGGGAACGCGGTGATTATGTTCCAATTGCCAGTGTCAACGAACATATTAAGCCTGGATTCTATGACAGGAGGAATGCGTAATGGCAAAACCGATTAAAATTATTCAAAAGACAGAACTGACTGAAGAACAAAAGAAAATGCATTCCCTGGAGAATCTCCTCTCTGGGGTTGCACAAAATAAGGATTCATTGCTAGAGACATTGAATCTGATACAGGAATTACACGATAGCGGTATTATGGACGCTTTAGGAAGTCTTCTAAAAGCGAAAGAGAAAGCAACAAAAATTGCGGTTGGTCAACTTACACGCCAACCTGTCACAAACATGATTAATAATGCGATGGCTGCAGGAGGAATTCTGACTGAGCTGGACCCGGAAACAACAAATAAGCTAGCCAAAAGCTTGACGGCTGGATTGAAAAAGGCGGAACAAGGATTAAAAGCCGATTCCAAGCTAGGACTCTTTGATTTAATGAAGGTCTTAAAGGATCCTGATATTAACCGGGCGTTAGGATTTGGATTTAACCTGTTAAAAGGGATGGGTGAAGGTTTAAAAGAGTAACAAGAGATACAAAACGGAAACCCATTCGTTTTATTAATAAATGGGTTTCCTCCATAGAATCAAATTAACTTGTATGGAAAAGAAGGGACAGTAATGGGAAAGAATCTGGAGCATCAATTTAGTATGCTTGTTCGCGAAATTAGGAAAGAACATGTAGGAAATGGTCCGAAGGAAATCACCACAAAATTTATCGGTTCTTGGGCGATCAGTGAAATGAAAGGGAACCTGACAAATATAGAGAAGTTTATGCTTCATTCAGAAAATGGCGAAAAGATGGTACATCAAACGAGAACGACATTTGTGAAGAATATATATAAAAAGCCAGAGGTCCTTTTAAGATTTGAAAACTTGATGGGGGCAAAAGTAATACGGTTATTTTCCGATATTAATGTTGATGAAGATATTGCTATGACTGTATTCGTATTTGACCAAACGATTGAGGGGAAGTAATTAGGAGTGAAAAGTATGGATCAGCCAATGAAAATGGAAACCATTATATGGCGGTATGAGGATGGGGCCATACTCAGAGTAACGGATACGATCGTCACTGAATATCCGATCACCATTGTTCTAAATGATCAGGAATTTGCTACACTTGTTTGTAGCCCAGAGCACTTAGAAGAATTAGTAGTTGGCTTTTTGGCGTCAGAAGGAATCATCAGAAGTCATACAGAAATTAAAGAGCTTACGATTATAGAAGCAACTGGCCGTGCAATTGTAAATACGTATAGGGTCAACAAACTAAATGAATTGTTCCATTCTAAACGAGTAGTAACATCTTGCTGTGGGAAAAGCCGTCAAAGCTTTTATTTTTATAATGATGCTAGAACCGTTAAACCACTGGATAACGTTGATGTGACGGTTTCTATTGACCAATGCTTTCATTTGATGCGACTTATGCAGGAGTCGTCTGCTATCTTTCAGGATACAGGCGGAGTCCACAATGCAGCCCTTTGTGACCGTAACGGTATCATTGTCGACAGAACGGACATAGGACGACACAATGCCCTAGATAAAATTTATGGTCATTGCTTACAGCATTCAATAACCCTTTCAGACAAGGTCATTGTATTTAGTGGTCGACTATCTTCGGAAGTACTACTAAAAGTAGCCAAAATAGGATGCGGCATTGTTCTGTCAAAATCAGCTCCGACCGAATTGGCTCTCAGGCTGGCGGAAGAGCTACAAATTACGACCGTTGGTTTTCTCCGCAATCATTCTTTAAACATCTATACAAGAACCGATCGTATTGAGATACATCCATCTATATAGCTTGGGGAATTTTAGCCATTGCTATTATTTTTAGGTGAATCTATATGAGTGATCATTAAGGCATCATCTTCAAATTAGATGATGCCTTTTTATATGAACAAAAATTAGATTTTTGGATATAGATAAATGAACTTTTTTATTTACCAATAAAATCCTGTGCCCAATAATTTCCTTGAGCCACATAACCAACGCCTATGTAGTTGAAGTTCGGGCTGAGAATGTTTTTGCGGTGACCCTCACTATTCATCCATGCATTGACAACTTCCTGAGGAGTTTGCTGTCCCATGGCGATATTCTCACCAGCATAGTTATAGGTAATGCCATATTTCTTCATCATATCAAAAGGAGACCCATAAGTAGGACTAGTGTGGCTAAAATAGTTGTTTGCCGACATGTCACGTGCTTTTTCGTGTGCCATTTTGCTCAACGTTGTATCCACTTTAAGGGCTGGTAAGCCATTTTTAGCTCGCTCTTGATTTGTTAGATCAACCACTTTTTGTTCAAAAGCACTTAATGTGCCGGTTGTTTGAGTTGTAGTGGTTGTTCTCGCTGTTGACGGCTGTACTGGCTGTGTGTTGACGGTTTGCACTGGCTGAGCTTGAGTTGGCTGTTGGCCCGTTTGAGCAGGCTGAGTCTGGGCCGGCTGCTTTTGGGAAACAGAAGTTTGTGAGTTGCTTTCCATTTTACTTAAATATACTTCTATCATTCTGTTAATCTCATCTGAATTTACATTGGTTCCTTGAATCGAATAAATTTTCTGCTGTACAGGTGTGGTTGATGAATGATCTTGATGTAATGTAGGATTTGCCCCAAACAAGGCACCCGATGCTGCTAAAGTTAGAATTGTTTTACTCAATAACATGTTAAGATCCTCCTGTATGAAAGTTTACTAGTTAACATATAATTATCCTAACATATGTTTTTTGTCATATTTCTGGGACGATTTTACAGTCAAAGCAATTCAGGCGAATTTTATTTAGATAAAACAACTTTAGAACCCTTATCTATTAAGACTTTCGGGAAACTTTTTTAGAAAGTACTAATTAGGTCTAATAGTGTGATAAAATAGTTAAATTTTCACTGAAATTGAGGGTTGACAACCTTAAGCAAACTGGAGTTATTTTACATATATTTCAGAAGAGTATCAAAGCTTACAGGAAAGTATACAAGTTAAAGTGGCAGCAGTTGAAGATTGTGTTTAACTTTTGTTCAATAGTTCCATTAAGTGGACCAACGGTTTTGGGCTAAGTTCGCCCTGCGCATAAGTACATTCCCACAAAATTGTCATAAGATAATTAGAATAAATTTGTGAAGGGATTGGATAAGATGTACTATACCCCTTGGATGCAGCCATACCCATATCAACCATATGGTAATTATGGCAATGTCCCAAATTATAATCATTATATAAGACAACCCGATTACTGGAATATTTATGATGACGCACGAAATAGGGTAAAAGATTATGGGCGGAAACCATTTGTAGTTAATATTAATGAGGCTGCCAAGCAGAACAATACGTATCGCACCGCTTTGTGGACAGGAAATCATTTGCAAGTTACCTTGATGAGTATTAATGTTGGTGATGACATCGGTTTAGAAATTCACCCTAACGTTGATCAATTCTTAAGGATTGAACAAGGTCAAGGGATTGTGCAAATGGGCAAGAGAAAAGATCATTTAAGCTTTGTTCAAAAGGTATCTGATGATTTTGCCATTATGATACCGGCTGGCACCTGGCATAATGTAACCAATACAGGTAATACCCCGTTAAAACTTTACTCGATCTATGCTCCTCCACAACATCCATTTGGTACGGTTCATTTAACTAAAGCACAGGCTTTTGCGGCTGAATAATCGAGATCTAATTAATTCCTTTTGTTGTTACGAACGGAGGCTTTACTTCAAAGAGAAGTAAAGCCTTTTTCATTACATAAAATTTGACATTTGCATATACAAATTACTATTAAATGCCGTTAAGGTCAACTAAATCATAGTTCATGTTTCCAATCTGGTTAATGATATGGATAATCTGGTCATTTTTGTATAGGTTAAGAATTATAAAGGGAAATATAGCTCAGTCACGTTAATTAAGCAAGAGATAAGCCGAGAATTTTGTTCCCCCGATCATCTTTTATAAGTCAAACAAACACAAAAATGGGAGAATTAAATGACTATTTTAGTTTACATTTTCTTTATTATTCTTATCTTGGTTTCATATTTTGTACATAAAAACTTAACAAAATCAGAGTTATACACAACTTCACTCTTTTCTGTACTTTACGGCTTTATTACTGACGAGGTTTTAGACCTGCATTTAAACCTTTACGGTTACTTCAAACATGGGTTTCAATGGCAAGGGTTCTTTAGTTGCTTTATGTATTTCATTCCAGTAAATATTTTATTTCTAAACTACTTTCCAATAAGAGAGAGCTTCTGGAGTAAATTAAGATACATTATGATTTGGTCCATTTTTTCAACTCTATTTGAGTGGTTAATCGTACAAACAGATTATCTGTACTATAATGGGTGGAAATTGTGGTATTCTGCTTGTCTTTATCCTCTAATATTTTTTGTCTTATATACGAATTTAAGGGTTTTTAGAAAGTGGAATAAAAGCTGAAATCACCTTGGCCGCATTGTAAAAAATATGCCACCAAAGTTATAAGGGAATTGTGAAAGGTATACATAGTTTAACGGGTGCATTACTGGAAAACGGTAATGCTTTTTTTGACGTGGTACAAGGTCAACGAGGAGTAAAAGCGGCAACTATTATCTCCAATTCTCCTAATTACCTTTGAATAAAAAAAGGGAATCCCCAAATTTATTTTTGGATTCCCTAGCACTTTGTTTTCTGCCCATCAAAGAATGCCGTTTATTTTTTTAATCGGAAGGGTACGGTTGAAACAATCACATTTTTTTGATAAATGAGGTAGAGCCGTAATAACAAGCTTGATTGGTTATGCAAGAAATCGTGCCATCTTTTCTTTGTAATAAATTGAGGAATTAATACGGTTATTGTGTACTTTTGTTCATTCGCCTTTTCCTCAACGATTTCGATAAAGCGTGCAATTGGTCGTAATAAACTTCTGTAGGATGTATACAAAGTCACAAGACGAATATCTGGCTGCCATTCCATCCACGTATCCTCCATTTGTTTCTCACTCTCACGGTCAAAAGCTACATAAACGGCAATAACGGAGTCACCAATTATCTTCGCATAGTTTAATGAGTTTTCGACAACCTTAGAAATCCCCGCAACCGGGACAATAACAATGTTACCCTCTAACGGTAGAGCTTCATCACCCGCAGTAATCCTAAGTTGTTCACCAACGGCATCATAATGCCTTTTAATCCGATGGCACACAAAGACAATAATCGGTAAGAAGATGAGAATATACCAGACTTGAGAAAATTTTGTGATAAAGAAAATGATCACAACCGTGAAAGTAATCAGTGCGCCAATTAGATTTATGGTCATTTTCCATTGCCAGCCAGAAGGTCTCTCTCGAATCCATTTCACAATCATACCCGTTTGTGACAGGGTGAAAGGGATAAATACACCTACTGCGTAAAGGGGAATAAGTTGTTCTGTCGCTCCTTCAAAGATGATAATCAATAGAATGGATGCCACACTTAGCGTAAGGATTCCATTTGAATAGCCTAGTCGATCCCCGCGGTTTAGGAACATTCTCGGTATATACTTGTCGGTCGCGAAGTTAACCGCTAACATAGGGAAAGTAGAAAATCCTGTATTTGCAGCAAGTACCAAAATAAGAGCTGTAGTTCCCTGGATAAAGTAATATAGGAAATTTCTTCCGAAAATTTTAGATGCCATCTGGGAAACAACGGTTTCATCTGCTTTGGGAGAAATCCCAAGCCAATAGGCTAAAAACATCGTGCCCGTGAAAAGAACCGCTAAAATGCCCCCCATGATCATTAACGTATGAACGGCATTTTTAGCTTCAGGTTCCTTGAAATTTGGAACAGCATTTGAAACAGCCTCTACTCCTGTAAGTGCCGAGCAGCCTGATGAAAAGGCGCGCAACAGGAAAAATAAACTAATCCCAGGAACAGCCGTCCCGATTGGTGTATGTAAATGGGATGGAATATGACCGCTAACAATTTGCCACAGTCCAACTCCAATCAAAAGGACTAACGCCAGGACAAAGATATAGACGGGATAGGCGAGAACAGATGCAGATTCCGTAATACCTCTGAGGTTTAAAATCGTAATCAAAATAACTAAGAAGGAAGCGATAACCACATTATAGGGATGTAATAGTGGAAATGCCGATGTTATGGCATCGGTTCCGGCTGAAACACTTACGGCGACTGTTAAGATGTAATCGACTAATAATGAACTGCCTGCTACAAGGCCTGCATTTTTCCCCAAGTTACTTTTCGAGACAACATAGGCACCCCCGCCATGAGGATATGCGTAGATGATTTGACGATAGGATAAAATGAGTGCAGCTAAAAGGACGAGGACACCTACTCCAATCGGAACCGAATACCAGAGGGCAATAAGACCTAAAGTGGATAGCACAATGATGATTTGTTCTGGACCGTATGCCACTGAGGACAAGGCATCTGATGACAGGATGGCAAGTGCTTTTAATTTACCTAATCGTTGTTCGCCTAACTCACTCGTTTTCAGCGGTTTCCCAATTAAGGCTCGTTTAAACATTGAATAACGCATAAGGTCCCCCGATGTGTAAGCATTTGAACTGCAATAAACTAACTTATAGAATTATGTTACCCGCTAAGATCTTTTAAAAATCATTTATGTCATGCAAACGAGAAAAAGAACACTAAGCTTTTAATTACGGCCCCAAAATTACAACACTGTGGAAAATAAAAGCCACCAAATTGGCGGCTTAAAACCTAATGTTGAACTTGCTTTTGATGCTCCATGACTTTCTTGTGTGAAGGAAGGAAGAAAGTCGCAATGAGGTTCGCGACCCCAATAAAAAACACGAGAATAAACACTAAGTGCATTCCATGAGCGAGCCCTTCATGGATCATTGTAATGACATTAGCAGGCAGCTTATTAATCGTTTCGGAGCTTAAGACATTACTAATATTGCCTCCGCCGCTCCAACCTCCGCCTGCATGTTCTTTCCCATAAGTAATCAAGGAGTTGTTAAAAATCGTTCCAAAGACAGCCACCCCAACCGTTTGGCCAATCGACCTAGTAAACGTGTTGGATGCAGTTGCCGCACCACGCATTTGCCAGCCTACCGCTGATTGAACGAGAACGGTGGTTGGAGTGGTCGCGTAACCCATTCCAAGACCAATCACAATCATAATTCCTACAAAATACCAATACGGGGAGTCCAGCTCCACCGCAAGCAGCCATGTGCCACCGAGGGCAATCAATACAGCACCAAGGATAGCTGTAAACTTAGAGCCAATTTTATACATATATCGGCCGGCAAAAGTAGCACCCAATGGCCATGCGATCGACATTGGCATAAGCGTAAGTCCTGAGCTCGTTGCACTGTGGCCAAGAATCGTCTGGATCCACATTGGTAAATAAACATTTACCCCAATCAGGACAGAAGCTGCTAGAAATCCAATAAGATTGGAAACGAGGATCACGGGAATCTTGAATAAGGATGGAGGAAGCATCGGTTCCTTCACCTTGGTTTCAATATAGCCAAACAGCACAATAAAGATCACCGCAACAGCAAACAGGATATAAATAGCTGTCGAATTCCATGCATATTTCTGTCCTGGGCCAGCATTTAGTAGAGCATATAATAGAGTCGAAATCCCAATTGTAAACGTAATCGCTCCAAGATAGTCAATTTTTCGGTCTTTTTTCAATTCAACGGTTTCATGGAAGAAGACAGAGATTAACACAAGTGAAACTAACCCAACCGGCAAATTTATATAGAAAATCCAACGCCAGCTGATTTGGTCTACAAAGAAGCCGCCTACCAGTGGGCCCAGAAGACCGGCAATTCCCCAGACTGCACTAAATACTCCCTGCATTTTGGCTCGTTGTTCCCCAGGGTAGAGGTCACCAATAATCGTAAAGGTTAATGGCATAACCGCACCTGCGCCAATTCCTTGAAAGGCTCTGAACCAAATTAATTGAGTCATCGTGTGTGCAGCACCTGACAACATGGAGCCTGCTACAAACAAAATAACCCCTGTGATAAAGATTTTTTTTCGGCCGAATAAATCAGATAACTTTCCGTAAATAGGGGTCGTTACCGAAGTGGTCAGGGTATAGATGGCAAATACCCAGCTGATTAATTTTAACCCGCTGAGGTCACTGACAATCCGCGGCATGGCGGTACTGACAACCGTGACATCAATCGCGACTAATAAAATCGCAACCAGCATCGCAACGGTTACCATTTTACGATTCGTTGTTGTTTTTGGCATGTTTTGTCTCCTTTATTTTTAAAAAATTAGATATAAGTCCTTCTTTTGTCAAGTTATTGACTAAACTAGTTTAAGTTATCCTTGTAACTTAGTCAACTACTTGACTAAGTTTTTTCACTGCATTAAGATAGTGATAATTTAAAGATGCGGAGGTATGTATGGAAGAAGTAAAAACAAACATAACGTTAGATTTCTTTAGGATATCCAATCTCTTAAATAGATATGGTGCAAAAATGGTTTCCGAGGTTGGACTGACTAGTATACAGCAATGGGTCATTCTTAGAACCATCATAAATAGAGTAGACATTTCTATCGGGGAACTAAAAGAAGAAATGCTTGTCACGAAACAAAATATGACCGGGATGATCAATCGTTTGCAGCAGTTAAATTTAGTTACCCTATTTCAAGACCCTGAAGATAAAAGACGAACGCGGGTGAAAATAACAGAGGAAGGAATCCATGTTTATGAGCAATTGAAATCGTTACGAAACGATTTTAATGCCCAGACTTATCATATTTACAATGATCAAGAAATAATGGTTTTAAGTGATTTACTTGGCCGGTTCGTGGAGCATTTGAAAGTAGAGTAGTCTATCAAATCACTGAAAATCATTCAAAAACTAAAACCCAGATAGCCATTAGAGCGTATTGACGTTTGACCAACCCAAAATAAGGAAACGGAGTAGTCAATAGAGCTATTAACGATCGACCATCCTACAAGCTCGTAAAAAGTGAAATTTGTGAAAATCCATAGTCCAAACCCTGATACTACAGTAAATGATAGTTTTCGATATATAATTATTACGAGGAGGTTGATAACATGAAAGCCATTCAAGTTACAGAATTTGGGGGACCAGAGAAATTAGTCTTTACTAATGTAGAGGAAGTAGCAGCAGGAAAGGGAGAGGTATGTGTTCGTTTATATGCCGCCGGCGTCAATCCGAGTGACACTTACACCTTAACAGGTACATATGCGTTTAGTATACCTCAGCTGCCCTATACCCCAGGCTTAGACGGCGCTGGGATTGTCGAGGCGATTGGGGAAGAGGTTACGAATGTTCGTGTTGGTGATCGTGTCTTTATTGCGTCCTTAATGGGAGGAAAGAGTACAGGTACATTTGCTCAAAAAGTAGTATGTGATGCAGCCTCGGTTCATCCATTACCAGAACAGGTAACCTTTGAACAAGGGGCAGCATTAGGAGTGCCTGCATTAACCGCTTATCGTGCACTATTTCAACGAGCTTTTCTGAAGCCAGGGCAAACCGTTCTGATTCATGGAGCCAGTGGCGGGGTTGGATTACAGGCTGTGCAAATGGCGAAATCCCACGGTGCTAACGTAATTGGAACGGCAAGCAGAGATGAAGGTAAAAAATTGGTGCAGCAAGCGGGTGCCGATTTTGTTATTGATCATGTGACAGAAGCAACGATTGAAGAGGTGCGAGCCTTAACAGGTGGAAAAGGACCAGATGTCATTATTGAGTTTTTAGCCAATAAGAATTTAGAAACCGATTTAAAGCTGATTGCATCATTCGGTAAAATTGTCATTATTGGAAATCGCGGCTCCATCGAAATCAATCCACGTCTTGCCATGCAAAAGGAATGTGATATTTTAGCAACCGCTCTTTGGAATGCACCAAAAGAGGAATATGAACAAAGCATTCATGGTGTCATTGGTATGCTAACGAGTGGTGCACTTCGTCCAATGATTGGGACAACTTTGCCGCTCGAGCAAGCGTCGCAGGGATTTGAACAGCTACAAAAAGGGATAGGAAATGGGAAACTTGTTTTGACAATTGACTAAGTAGTATTTAAACGAAAAAAATAAAGGGAAAGCCACTGACTTTCCCTTTATCCATCATTCTAGTCTATTATTAAACTATTGTACTTTCTTGAACCTCAATGGAGCTGTTCATGAACATTTCCAAGTCGGCTTTTGTATTGGAAATGCCGCCTACACCAAAATTCTCAATTAAGAAGTTCGTAACGTTTGGTGACAAGAAAGCAGGTAAGGTTGGACCAACGTGAATATTTTTCACACCTAGGTAAAGTAAAGATAAGAAAACAATCACCGCTTTTTGTTCGTACCATGCGATATTGTAAGATAACGGTAATTCATTTACACTTTCTAATCCAAATGCTTCTTTCAGTTTCAATGCCGTCATAACTAGAGAGTAGGAATCGTTACATTGACCGGCATCAAGGACCCTTGGAATTCCGTTGATATCACCTAAATCTAGCTTATTGTATCGATATTTTGCACAACCGGCTGTTAAAATAATTGTATCCTTTGGAAGCTCTTCAGCAAATTCTTTGTAATACGTTCTGCTCTTATGACGGCCATCACAGCCAGCCATCACAAAGAATCGTTTAATATCACCGTTTTTCACCGCATCTACCACTTGATCCGCTACTTGAGCCACTTGGTTATGCGCAAATCCTCCAACAATTTCACCTGTTTCAATTTCAACTGGCGGCTGGCATTGCTTTGCATGCTCAATTATAACGGAGAAATCTTTTGTACCATCTTCATTTTTCGGAATATAAGTTACACCGTCAACAGCAGTTGCCCCAGTTGTATACATTCTTCCTTTATAAGATGCTTTTGGTGGTACAATACAGTTGGTTGTCATTAAAATTGGACCGTTAAAGCTCTCGAATTCACGAGTTTGTTCCCACCAGGCATTTCCATAGTTACCGACAAAGTGGTCATATTTTTTGAATGCTGGGTAATAGTGTGCTGGAAGCATTTCGCTGTGTGTATACAAATCTACCCCCGTGCCTTCCGTTTGTTTTAATAACTGTTCCATATCCTTCAAGTCATGACCGCTAATTAAAATACCCGGATTTTGACGGACACCAATGTTTACCTTCGTCATTTCTGGATGGCCATAAGTGGATGTATTGGCTGTATCTAAAAGCTCCATGGCATGAACGCCGTATTTTCCGCATTCCATGGAAAGGTCAATCAATTGTTCCATACTTACAGAATCATCTGTAATCATGGCAAGTGCTTTTTGCATAAACGCATTTAGCTCTTCATTTTCATAGCAAAGGTTTGCCGCATGCTCTAAATAAGCAGCCATTCCTTTTAAACCGTAAGTCACTAACTCTCTTAATGAACGAATATCTTCATCTGTTGTCGCTAAAATACTAACTTCTTGAGAAGCAGATTTCATTTCAAGCTCATGATTGGTTTCACCATTCCAAGTGACAAAGTCGCTAGTGTTGTCTACAGTGTAGCCTGTATTTATGACGGCTGCTTTAATTTCTTCCCGGAGCTTTAATCCTTCTCTTACAGTATTAAAAAATTCATTTTTATCCCAATTTGCATTGGTGATCGTCATAAAAAGGCCATTTACGACAAACTCATCAGTTTCCCTTTGATTAATCCCAATTTGACGAGCGATTGTATTCACAATCGATACTCCTTTAATCGTGTAGATCAATAAATCTTGCATATTGGCTAAATCATCTTTTTTTCCACAGACTCCAACAACTGTACAACCTGTTCCTTTTGAGGTTTCTTGGCATTGAAAACAAAACATACTCATTGATAAATTCCTCCAGTGAATGAAATTCGATTTCTAATTCTTCTCCATTGAACACATTTTTTAAATTGAATAATTGAATAAGGATCAAAAGCGATTAACAATATAATCAGCTTATTTACATTGTCATTATAGAATCATTGATTTTAAAATTGGAGGTCTTTAGTAATCTGTTCATAAACAAGTCAAAAAGATTTGAACACTTCGTGACAAAAGGATAAGTGGGTGCGAATGTAGTTGATGAAGAATACTAAGCAAATTTGTGTTTTCATAGGATTGTTACCTTTTTGCTTATTGAACAGCTGAACATGCCTGAAGTTTAATTAATAGAAATACAATAGCCTATAAAGGTATTTAGGAATTAAATATGGAATATATAGTATGGTAAATTTTACCCAAATAAATATATCTATAAGAGGGTTCGTGAAAAATGACTAGTTTTATAAATGTAGAAGGCTTGTATAAATCATTTGGCCAGCAAACAGTATTAGAAAATGTAAACTTTCAGGTGGAAAAAGGGGAAATCATTGGGTTATTGGGCCCAAATGGCGCAGGGAAAACGACCTTTATCCGAATATTGAATGGCGTCATCAAACCCGATAAAGGGTCAATTTCATTAAACGGAATGGATTCTGCCTCAGAGGGAGATGAAATTAGAAAAATATCTGGCATTGTGACGGAAAGTGCCGGGCTGTATCACCAGATGAGCGGAAAAGAGAATCTGGAATTATTCAAGGAATTATATGGGGTAACAGATAAGAAAAGAGTAGCAGAGCTGCTCGACCTGTTTGATTTGGAAGAACATCAGGATAAACCAGTGGGAAAGTATAGTACCGGAATGAAAAAGCGGCTGGCATTGGCGAAAGCCCTGCTGCATAAACCGGACATTCTGTTTTTGGATGAACCGACAAATGGATTAGATCCTGATGGAATTCAAATGGTCATATCTTATCTAAAAAAATATAATCAGGAAACAGGGACTACGATTATCATTTGTTCACATGTCTTGCATCAGTTAGAAACAATCTGCGATTCGTTCGCTTTCATCGATAATGGGACGATCGTTGAACAAGGAACTTTACCAGAGCTAGAGGATAAATATGTTCAAAACGTCACCGTAAAAGTGGGTACGACATTTAAGCCGCAAGAAAAGCATTTTTTAGGGTTTTCATGCAAAGTGGTGGGAGCAGACATGGTAGCTTTTGATCTGCCTTCTAAAAAGGATATCCCTCAGTTGCTAAGTAACTTACTGAAGAGGGATCCTGTCTATTCGGTCATAATCATGAACAATGATTTAGAATCAATTTATTTCAGGGTTAGGGGGGATAAATAATGGGTACGTATATTAGCAAAGCTTTGATTAGAAAAGATCTTAAAGTCATCCTTAGAAGTAAAACATTGCTGGTGACCATGATTATCATCCCCATTCTATTTTCTGTCATTTTCCCATCCATTGTGTTAGGCGGTGCCTTAATTTTTGATGCCGAAAAAATGGCAGGAGAAGATGGGCGAAAACTGATTGATGCTTTTCTCTCCAGTACGGCAGGGGAAAAGGTAAATTCTTATACACTTGAGCAGCAGATTGTCTATGTTTTCATTAATTTTATGCTTCCTAACCTTTTTTTACTGGTTCCAATCATTACGGCTATGACGGTGGCCGCTAACAGCTTTGTTGGCGAGAAGGAAAATCGAACATTGGAGAGTTTATTGTTTTCTCCAATTTCTATAAAAAAATTATTTTTGAGCAAGATCGTAGCTTCCTTTATCCCGCCATTGTTTGTTTCCATCATCAGTTTTGTCATTAGCGGCATTATCATCAATTCGTTGGGATATCCTTTTTTTGGCAAGCTGATCTTCCCATCGGGTAACTGGGTGGTGTTAATTACCTGTCTTTCCCCAATGGTTATTTTGCTAACGGTGCTGCTGAATATCTTGATATCAGCGAGGGTGAAGACCTATCAGGAAGCCCAGAACCTTGGCGGTGTTATCGTGCTGCCTGTAATTGCCATGATGATTGGCCAGGTTAGTGGACTGTTTTTTCTAGGAGTTCAGTTAATCCTTCTGATATCAGTAGGAATTTTAATGGTGAATCTCGTATTATGGAGTATCATTTCAAAAAATAATGACAGGTATGTGTTATTTGAAAAGCAAATTCATTAACAGATAAAGACTCCTTTTATATTAAGAAAGGAGTTTTCTTGTTGTCCTAGGAAAGGCTCATATAACAGACAACAATATTATTATTATAGGTACAGTAATGATAAAATAAGTAAAAAACCGAAAAACTACGAACAAAACGACAAGATGAAAATACAGAAGAAGATAAAGGGGATTTTTCCAGGTTATGCTGCAAAACAAATCTACCATAAACTCATTTCGTTTGTTTTTTTTAGTATATATAGTGAGTATCATTACATTTTCAATTCTTTTGTTGTTACCCATTTCTCATAAGCAGAAGTTAGGGATACTGGATGCAATCTTTATTTCGACGAGTGCCTTGAGCGGTTCGGGGATGTCAACGATCGATATTTTAGGGGAATTTACTTGGACAGGGAAGATCATTTTAGCTGTGGAGATGCAAGCTGGAGGAATTGGGATTCTTGTTCTGATCAGTTACTTGTTTATGATGATGGGGAAAAGATTAACAATGGGAAATATGCTGCTCGTGTCTCGAGATCAAAATCAAGGCAATTTCAAATTGATTCGATCTTTAAGTTTATCGGTTTTGGTGATCTCGTTATTAGTGGAGGGTATCGGGTGTTTATTAATGTACAACGATATTCACCAAATGATTCAAAGTACAAAGGAAGCGATCTTTGTAACGATATTTCACAGTATATCGAGCTTTACCGGTAATGGTTTCGACCTATTCGGTACCGGTTTCATCTCGTTTCAGCATGATTCCCAGTTCTTATTAGTCACAGCTGCGCTTATTTTTATAGGAGGATTAGGTTATCCAACGATCGTGGAGTATTTATTTTATTTTAATAAGAGAAAGAGTTTGTTCTCTCGGATTAATTTAAAAATGCACAGTTCTTTACTAGTAATTGGTGCGGTCCTCTTTTTGGCTTTGGAATACAATCATGGATTCTCTCACATATCTTGGATAGACAAGCTATCGAATGCCATCTTTTTCTCAGCTTCTTCTCGAAGTGCGGGATTTGTATCGGTAGACCTTAGTCAAATGACGATGGCTTCTTTATTAGTTTTAATGGTTTTAATGTACATAGGGGGAGCTTCGTCCAGTCCTTCCGGGGGAATTCGCTTAACCACATTTGCAGTTCTGTTAGCTAAAATGAAAGCTATTATTAAGTCAGAAGAGGACACCGTGATTGGGAAAAAGGCCATTTCAGAAGAGGCAGTGAACAATTCAATATTAATAGCCATAGGCTTTATGACTTTGATTGTGGTATCGACTATTTTTCTCGCGTTAACTCAAACCGAAAGCTTAGAAATTATCTTATTAGAGGTTGTTTCGGCTGTTACTACAACCGGAATCTCATTAGGATTAACTTCCCATTTAACGGTGTTGTCCAAAATCGTCTTAATTATTTTGATGTTAGTCGGAAGGATCGGTATTTTTACATTGATTTATTTCGTATTTAACTTTGAAAAAACAAAATCTAGATATTTGAAAGAAGATTTACCAGTTGGGTAATAGGGGGGAATTTAGATGAAACAATATTTAGTGATTGGTGCTGGTAGATTTGGCAGTGGGATTGTTAAGGAACTTTACACTCATAAATGCGAAGTGGTAGTAGTCGACCAAAATGAAAAGATTCTCGATGATATTGAACCATTTACAACGCACGCGATTGTGGGGGATTTGAGAGAAAATGATGTATTGGATGAACTAGTGATCAGCGATTTTGATGCTGTGTTTGTAGCAGTTGGTACGGACGCTTTTTCGGCGATTTTAATTACAAAGAAGCTTACAGAGCGGAATGCGAAAAAAATTATTGCAAAAGCGAACAATAAAGAAATAGGCGAAATTTTAATGAGTTTAGGTGCTGATCGTGTCATTTATCCTGAAGAAGAAGCGGGGATCAAAATAGCACGTCAAGAATTGATGGCGGGTTTAAAAGAATATCTGGAAATATCAAAAAATGTTACTGCGATCGAGATAGAGGTACCAGAACAAATGATTGGATATTCATTGAGCAGTTTGGACTTTTCTAGAAAATATGGACTTACAGTCTCCTTTCTTATTCGAGATGGAGAGCCTGTATTCTCTCACTTTGCAGAAATTCCTTTTCAAAATGGAGATTATTTCTTTATCATTGGAGAAAACACGAACATAAACAAATTTAAAAAGAAATTTTTATAGACCTAACAAGGGCAAAGTATTCATAGAATTCCTCTTCGTTCATTTCAGATTGGCGTTCCTAACACTTAACCATTACAACACTTCTGTTGCTATTAGAAATACATTTCTGAAGCTTGCTAGGTACAGTCCGTAACAAATGGGCAGTTATTAACTTTCGAATAAGCTTCACAAAAGAACAGTACAACATACTAATACTTTAGAGATCTATTTAAGATTAGGTGGTGTTCTTTTAAATGTATAATCAGACAGTAAATTCCTATATAACTTATGATCAGCAAATGGAACGTCAATTTCCTAGTTTACCAATGCCCTCTTTACCAGGACTACCGGGTTTACCAGGTTTACCTGGTCCTGGTTTATCGGGACCACCAGGTTTTCCAGGTGTACCCGGATCACAAATGCCACAAGCTCCAACTGCTCCTCCTCCACCATTTATTCCGCAACAAGCAGTTGCTTCACCATTTGCGGTTGATCCAGGAGCAATTAGGTTGTGCCAGTTCCGTAATACTTTTATTTGGCTGAACAATGGTGAAGCGTTTTGGTTTTATCCTATTTTTGTAGGTCCAAGATCGGTTGCTGGTTTTAGATGGAATGGGTGGTCCTGGATGATTTTTGGTATTGATACAAGGAGAATTATGTCGTTTACGTGTTTTTAAATACAATAATTTTCGAGGGCGATTCCTGCAAGGGGAATTGCCTTTTATTTTTTGTGAAATTTTTACTAATAGCTTCTATTCTTTTCGTGCATTTTGATAAAAATCTGGATGTATAAAAGTATACTTGCTGATTAAATTTCAGAAGATAAATAAATCAGTATTTCACAAGCGTATGGTTTGAATGTTACTCAATTATAAATTAAACTTAAATTAAGTAACATTGAAGGAGTAATGATAAGTTGGAAACAGTTGATGCACTTAGAGACCTAGAACAAATCAATTCCATGAAAGAACACCTAAAAAAACAATCCTACCGGGATTATTTATTGTTTGTGGTTGGAATTAATACAGGTCTAAAAATATCTGAACTGCTGTTGATTAAGGTACAGGAACTTTTTAATAGTGAAGGAGAAATCAAGGATTTCTATCATTACTCAGAAATGGAGAGTGAAAGGAGGAAAACCGTATTTTTAAATAACAAAGTGAAGGAAGCTGTAGTCTCATACTTAAATCAAGTCAACAGAGAAGAACAGATGTATTTATTCCAATCACGTAAGTTTAAACAACCGATAACGCGGCAACAGGCCTATCGAATTATTCATGAAGCTGCAGTAAAAGTAGGCATAGAAGAGAAAATTGGGACGAATTCACTGGCAAAGACGTTTGGATTTCATGCGTTCAAACAAGGTGTCTCGATTGCCCTTTTACAAAAACACTTTAACCATTCTACACCAGCAGAGACTCTGAAGTTTTTAGGGATCACGAAAGAAGACGTGATTACCACTCAAATCGATGTAAATTTATAAGTTCTAAAACACAATGGAAGAGAGGAATTTGATGGAGACAAACAAAATACATAAACCAAATAAACTAAAATTGATCCTGCGAGGATTAATGGTCATTATCGGGGGATTTATCGCTGCCTATGGACTAGAAACGGTCCTGATTCCAAACAACGTATCGGATGGGGGAGTGACGGGTCTTAGTATCGTTGGTTCAGAACTATTTGATTTACCATTAGGCGTTCTAATTGCCATTATAAACGTTCCTTTTATCTGGTTAGGGTATCAACAAATTGGAAAAAGCTTTGCCCTATTTTCAATCATCGGAATTGCTTCACTAGCGGTTGGTACACTCCTCTTTCACCATACTCCAGCTATTATTGATGGGGATACATTGTTAATTACCGTTGTTGGCGGGATTATCCTTGGAGTTGGGATGGGCTTAGCTTTGCGTAATGGCGGTGCATTAGATGGTATTGATATGCTTGCCGTACTTCTATCTCGGAAATTACCGTTTGGTACCAGTGATCTGATTCTTTTCTTAAACATATTTGTGTTTATTTTCGTTGCAATTGTATTTGGTCTGCAAGGAGCGATTCTTTCGGCCATCGCTTACTTTATTGCTTCGAAAGTCATTCACATTGTCGAAGAAGGTCTAAGTGGTTCGAAAGGCTTTCAAATTATCACCACTCAACCCGAAATACTGGTAGAGACTATCCGGGATCGGTTAGGTCGAAGTGCAACGTATAAAGAAGCTTATGGCGGTTTCTCCCATGAAAAATTTAAAGAAATTACCTGTGTCATTAACCGATTAGAGGAAACTAAACTAAAGGAAATCATCAATGAAATAGACCCAAGAGCCTTTGTTACCGTTTATGATGTAGCAGAAGTGAAGGGCGGTAATTTTAGAAAGCATAATATTCATTGAACTAGCTGCCATAAATTTGGCGGTTTTTTTTTATCTAACTAACGGTTGAACGTAATTTATCACCTAACTTTTACTTTCCTTCACCCATAAACTAAACCGAAGAAGAATATTTCCGATACTTGCCTGTGTATTTATCACACACCTGCATGAGGGGGCAAATCATATGATACATTAGGCTTTGAATTCATAGTGATTCAATTACTGCAATTGGGAGAGATGCTTTTTTCATAAAAGGAACCTCAGGAGATATTTAACAGTGACTTAAAACACATACAAATTTCTTCAAAAGTAATAAAATTAAAATATGGAAAAAATATACAAACCGATAGAGTGTGCGTCTATAGTGGGCGTAAGTGTCATTACCCTTCACCGATGGGCTAATGAAGGTAAATTGGTCGCCTATCGAAACCCTAAAGGAAGAAGGTACTATACCGAAACGCAGGATCTTGAATACAGGGGGATTCCAAAGGAAAATAAAGTAGGTAAGACGATCATTTATGCGAGAGTATCCAACCGCAATCAGAAAAAAGATTTAGAAAACCAAATTGAATTTTTAAGGAATTTTGCCAATTCCAAGGGATGGATTGTGGATGAGATCCTGAACGATATTGGGAGTGGACTAAATTATAAGCGAAAGAAATGGAATGAATTGCTCGACTGGGTTCAAAAGCGAGAAATCAAAACTGTTCTTATCTCTCATAAAGATCGGTTTGTACGTTTCGGATTTGAATGGTTTGAAGGTCTTTTGCAAAAATGTGGAGTGGAAATGGTTATTGTGAACAATGAAACCGACTCTCCCAAAAGAAGAACCCGTTTAGGACTTAATTTCAATTATTCATGTTCTTTCTTGTCGTATTTGTGTTTAAGAAAATACAAAAAGAAATTGAAAGAAGTTAATGAGTTATGAAAAGGGCCTATAAAACTGAAATTGAATTGACTTCCAATCAAGCAGAGAAAGTGACCCAAACGATAGGGGTTTGCCGCTATGTTTACAACTTATATCTGGAAAGAAATCATGAGCTTTACGAAAAAGAACAGAAATTTATAAGTGGATTTGATTTTTCTAAATGGCTTAATAATATCTATACCAAAGAAAACGACCCTTGGATCAAGAAAGTATCTAGTAAAGCAGTAAAACAAGCGATTATGAATGGCGAAAAAGCATTTAGAAACTTTTTTGAAGGGAAAGCAAAATTTCCACGATTCAAAAAGAAAAAGAATCAAGATGTGAAAGCTTATTTTCCAAAGAACAATAAAACAGATTGGACAATCGAACGCCATCGGGTTAAGATTCCTACCCTGGGGTGGATTAAGCTGAAGGAATTCGGTTATATTCCAACAAATTTCAAAGTTATAAGCGGAACGGTTTCGCAAAAAGCAGGACGATATTATGTATCGGTTTTATGTGAAGTGGTGCCTAAAGAAAAGACAATCAACAACAATGATGGAATTGGAATCGATGTAGGCATAAAGAATTTTGCAGTTTGCAGTAATGCGGATATATATAGGAATATAAACCTTTCACCCAGAAATACGAAGCTAGAAAAAGGCTTAAAACGTCAGCAGCGAAAGCTTAGCCGGAAATATGAAAACAAAAAGAAAGGTGGTGAATCCTGCTATAAAAACATTGAAAAACAAGTAAAGGTGATTCAAAAAATACATGCTAGATTAACCCATATTCGAAAA
The DNA here is from genome assembly GCF_021560175.1 of Neobacillus drentensis. GTDB lineage: Bacteria > Bacillota > Bacilli > Bacillales > Cytobacillaceae > Neobacillus > Neobacillus drentensis_A. Next base: position 2,798,486 of record NZ_CP091110.1, read on the forward strand.
GAATATGTCCGTGATGTCGTAACCCGAGTGGTGAAAGCCAAACCCTCATACATTACGATTGAAGATTTGAACATCAAAGGCATGTTAAAGAACAAACATCTTGCCGATCGCGTTAGAAAACAAAATTTCTATTATTTCCGCACATGCTTGGAACAAAAATGCAAGCAGAATGGGATTGAATTGCGACTCGTAGGTCGATTCTTTCCATCTTCTAAACTTTGTTCTTGCTGTGGGCACAAGAAAGTGAGCCTGTCCTTATCTGAGAGGATTTTCATTTGTGACCAATGTGGAATCGAAATAGAAAGAGATTTTAATGCGAGTTTAAATCTGAGATATGCCATGGACTATACCATTATCACTTAACGGTAATGTATAGATATAGGGTGGGCTACATCCGAATTAACGCCTGTGGAGAGCCGTGCAGACGATAGTAGCGAGCAAGTGGCGAGATCGGGTTCTAAGAAGCAGGAAATAATCTAGCATAAATAAATGATGGTATTTGTTTATGTTTTTAGTAGCAGGGAGATTTTGAAGACATTATTATTGGAGAACATTTTAACTGCCATGAACATTCAGCCTACTAGAAAGCAAAAAGGGATACGGATTAAGACGGTCACGGATGACAGATCTGAAATTAGTAGTCATACGCTGTATTTTCGCTATAACAACAAAGAAGTACCTGTTGAAAAGATAAAAAGGTACAAGAATGTATTTATCGTTACAGATAAACCATTTTCAGATATGGATCGATTACATTCAGAGCAAATCATTATGGTAAAAGATCTGAAAGACAGTTTCTATAAATTCACCTCATATTACAGACATCTGTTTAACATTCCTGTAGTTGCCATTACAGGTACATGCGGAAAGTCAACTACGAAGGAAATGTTAAAACATATTTTAGAAGATAAACACAATGTCCAAGCAACAATATCGAGCAAAAATGCTGATTATTACAATCTTTCTTATTTACTGGGAATTGATGAAGATACGGATGTGGCCGTGTTTGAGACAGCTGTATCTAAAATAGGGGATATGACACAATCCTGTAAGTATTTTTACCCAACGATTGGGATTTTGACAATGATTGATGTGGATCATACGGATCAAATTCGATCATTCGATGATTATGTAGCAGAAAAAGTAAAAATTATGGAAGGAATGAACAATGAGGGAACGCTTATTCTAAATAAGGACGACCCATATCTCTCCACCATAGATACTTCAAAGTTTAAAGGGAAGATTATAACATTCGGAAAAAACAAGAATGCTATTTTTAGAATAAAAAGGATTCAATATAATACATCCGGCATGACTTATTGGGTTGAATATAAGCAAAATGATTACAAAGGATATATACCAGGTCTAGGGGAGCATAATGTCTATAATGCAGCCGCTTCATTAGCTGCAGCTGCGAGCTTAGGTGTGGATCTTAACTATGCGTTAAAAAGATTATCCACTTATCATCACATGGGATCCCATTTTCAAATTATTAAACTGCGAAATCAAATTACATTGGTGGATGATACTTGGAAGTCCAATCCTGCTTCCTTAAGAACAGGATTAGAAACATTATGTAAGATCGCATCGGCAGCTCAAAGAAAAATTGTTGTTTTGGGAAGAATGCAAGCACTTGGAAAATATGCAGATGAAGAATACGAAAAGGCAGGTCATCTGGTAGGTGACTTGGGGATTGATGTTCTTATTACGAAAGGATCGATTGCAAAAGATTTTGCAAAGCCAGCAATAGAGGCGGGAGTAAAATCGCATTATCATTTTACAGAAGTAGATGAAATAAAGAATTTTTTTGATTTGTTTTTACTCCCAAATGATATTGTTTATTTCAAAACGGCCGGTAATGGCTATGACTTCGATGAGATCATCGATTATCTAAGGGGAGAAAATTAGGAAGTTTTAGAACAGCTCTCATTATGGAATGTTCTTTATACTATTACTGCAGTTAACCCACAACACGGTTCCATTTATCTTACTTTTGAAGAGCGATTTGCACCTATTGCAGCCGCTCTTTTTATTTTTATCTTTATTAAATTTCGGTCTTAAGAATTAGTATGATTGTCCAAACCAAACTTGTCATAAGACAATATATTAAAAAGGAAAGCGTTTGTACTTTACTCTTCCACATTGCTGTTAAAGCTAAATCTTCTTACATAAAACCATAAAGGTAGGATGATGAACGTATGCAAACTATTGTATTTATTGAAACGAACAAATCTGGGTCAAGCAGAGAAGCAATCAAAGCCGCAGAACGACTCGGCTATTATACGGTGTTATTTACCAATAAACAAAAATACATTCAACAAAGAACAGAATTCCCTGATGTCCATCAAATGATTTTAGTGGATCTATCTAATTATGATGAATTAAAAAACAACCTTAGCAAACTACAAAAACAGGGTAAACAAATAAAAGGGATACTTAGTTTTGTAGATCCTTTTGTCCATGTAGCAGCAACTTTATCAGAAGAATATTGTTCAAGTATAGTCTCTACTGAAGCCATATTAAAAATGGAAAATAAAGTTTTAACCCGTGAACTTCTCAAAGACCATCCACTATCTTCCCTCTATGAAATTTATACACCAGATTATCCATTAGAGAATTTTATTGAACAAGCTAAAGATCATTTACCACTTATTGTAAAGTCTCCCACATCTGCCGGCTCAAGAGATGTTCTTTTGGCCAATAACGTGAACCAGTTAAAGCAGGCAATGCAAAAATTACTTGAAAATAATAAACAGATTTTACTAGAGGAATATCTAGAAGGACCTCAATATTTAATTGAAGTTCTTGTCCACAATGGAAAAGTTCATATTGTGGCAATAATCGAACAACAGATTGCCTTTTCACAACGATTTATCGTAAACGGATATTGTTTACTACCATATATCAATCCGCGTTTATACAATAGTATCTATGAGACCGTAAGTTCCATTTTAAAGGCTTTTCAAATGAAAAATGGTGCCTGTCACTTAGAAATGCGCATGGTAAATGGGTTGTGGAAATTAATCGAAATTAACCCGCGAATCTCAGGCGGAGCGATGAATCGAATCATTGAAGTGGGATATGGAATTAATTTAGTAGAGGAAACCATTCAATTAATGCTAGGAAATGAGCCTTGCCTTACTAAAAAATACAGTAAGTATGTATACGCACATTATTTTACCGTTGGTTCTAGGGGAAAATTAATAAAGGTAACGGGGAAAGAACTCAGTTCTAATTATCCAGGTGTCGAAGAGGTGTATATAAAGCCCCGAAAAGGCCAGATCGTACGACCGCCTTTATCAATGGGAGATCGCTTGGGATATATTTTGGCATCCTCAGATAATAAAATAGAGGCGGAAAAAATTGCCATGCAAGCAGCCAGCAATATCCGTTTCTACCTTGAATCTCTTTAACATTTCCGAGTGATAAATAATGTGTATGATGTTCATCGTGAGCTTTAATGAATGAACAATGATTATCGTCTTTTTATAAGAAACAGAACTTGGAGAGGTGGAGAAGAAGCAAAATGACGTTAATAGGCATGCTTCATCATCGTAAAGATCCAAGTAAAGTAAAGAAAGCATATGCATATGCCGCTGTAGCCAAAGCAGAAGGTGTAACCTTTTTTTACTTTACCCCAGGGAAGGTGAATATAAAACAAAAGAAAATCTTAGGAAAATCCTATGAAAATGGACAATGGATTGAAAAGGAATTTCCTTTCCCTGATGTCATTTATAATGCAAGTTATAAAGAAACTGAGAAAACTAGACCGATCTTTGATTATTTGTATGAGCGGATTCCGTTTACAAGTCATTCGATTGGGGACAAATTATCTGTATATAACAGAATAAAAAGAGCAAAAAAATATAAACAATATCTTATTCCTTTTTATGAATTAACAAACATTCAGATTTTTACAGACATGATCAATCGTTATCAAAAGGTGATCATCAAGCCATTATCTGGCCATCAAGGCGGCGGCGTTGTTTTTATTGAAAAAGATGGTTCTAATCATTATAAAATCAATGAAGCCGGAGAGGAATCATCTATTAATGAAAAACAAATGCTAGACTGGTTATCGCCAAAAATAAGAGAACAAGATTACGTCGTTCAACAGTTTATTACGAGTCAAACAAAATCTGGACATGTTTTTGATTTCCGGTTGCATGTACAAAAAAATGGAGAAGGAAAATGGGTGATTACTTCTATTTATCCAAGGATCGGGCGTTTAGGGACGATCACTTCTAATATGGGGAGTGGAGGTTATAGTACTTACCTGGATATTTTTTTAAAACAAGAGTTTGGTGACTCCTGGTATGATATGAAAAAGTATCTTGAACAGTTTGCAATCAGTTTTTCAAATCATTTTGATTCTTTATATGACAGTGAATTGGATGAATTAGGGATTGACGTCGGAATAGATGCAAATCAAAAACTATGGCTTTTTGAAGTGAATTGGAGACCAGGCCCACCTAATATATATAGTCTTGAATTAGATGTAGCCAAAAATACAATTTTGTATGCTAAATATTTAGCTGATAGAAATAAACTCTAAGTGGAAAAATTCCCGAAAAGTTTCATGGGATCAAAGGTTTCTAGTGCAACTGGGCAGGTAGACACGAATTGTAATAAGTAGGGATGATGATAAGCAAAAGAAAAGCGATGACAGACAGTGGTGTCATCGCTCTTTTTACATCTGTATCGTCACAAGAGAGAGAAGGAGAAAATTAGATAACGCTAAATTTGGAAAATCTAAGAAAAGCTTGATGTTTAAAAGAGATCCCTCTGCTGTTTACTGCCTAGCCAAGTTTTAAGTGATTTTCCAGGAATCGGAGTACACGGTGTGTATATTCTTTTTTATTTAAAAGATAGGAATTAATGTGCTGACAATCTTTCGTCAGCCACAATTCTTTATGGTTATCAGATGAGATCGTTTGCACGATTTTTTCACTCTCTGCATAAGGAATCGCTTCATCCGTTTTACTATGAATAAGGAAAAACGATTTTCCTTTCGTATTTCTTACATGTTCAATGGGTGATACTTCAGTGGGGTCGATTTTGAGGAGTATTCGCATCGAGTGATAGATTATCGATGTAAAAGGTCTTTTGGGCAGCTTGGTCCAGTGAGAAAGATTTTCTTTTAAAAAAGGTCCTAATTCACTAAAGGGACTATCGGCAATGATGGCGGAAACAGCAGGATGTTCACATCCGGCAATAAGAGCAGCAGCAGCTCCCATACTCCAGCCGAGGAGAGCAATCTTTTCCTGATTTTTTTCTTGAATGGCATAGTCAATCGCTGAATACAAATCGTGTCTTTCGAAATATCCAATCCCTGTGGTTCTTCCCTTCGACTTGCCTGCATTACGAAAGTCAAACATCAGGACATTATATCCATGTTCCGCGAGAACTTTGGCGAGTTGTAGTCCTTCAATTCCTTCCATGGCTCGTTCGTTCATATATCCGTGAGCCGTGATGACCGTTTTCTTGCTTTGGTTGGAAGCTGCTGGAATCCACCAGCCAGAAAGCTTAACTTGATCTTTTCGGCTGAAAAATTCAATCTCTTCGAATTCAAGACCGTATTCCTTCGGTGTTTTCAGGGTTTTTGCCGGGAAGGGATGTGTTAGATACAATCCGATGGAAACAGGCGCAAGAAAAAATAAAGCAGGTGCTGCCAATAAGGGGCGCCAAATTGATTTTCCTTTTTTCTCCTTGCTCAACATCCACTCCTCCTTTCCGTTTATGCAACCGATACTTTATGGTATGCGGATGAGCACAAAAACGGAAAAGTTCTAGAGTCCCATTTTACGTACTTTTTTAAAATGGTCAACGGCAGATGTATTGAAGAAATGCATTTAAATAAAAATGCAATTTAAACTCGAGCAGGACTGGCTTGGATCAAGATAAGTCCCGCATTCGCCGATATTGTCAAATCATGCGCTTGCCTAGGAAATGAGGGCCTTGCATCCCAAAAAAACCTCTATTTTGAAATAGAGGTTTTTCAGCCATTATTTAGGAAGGTCAACTGACGCTGGTAAGGCTGCGTGATTATTTCGTAACAATGGTTCTGCAAGCTGCTTCCGGAAGTATTGGACAAGAGGGCCGGTTCCAAATGCCATGATGACGGTGGCAATCCCCACAATGGCCCCGAAGGAAAAACCAATCACTACGCTTATTACATCTGCCATCATTCGAGCGAGGACAAATGGTATTTTGTTACGCGATAATTTTTGAATGACTAGCGGCATAGCATCCCATGGAGAAATGCCCAAATCGGAAGTCATATAAAGGGCAACACCGATTCCAATCAAGACTACAGCAATAAGGAGGAATATAATTTTTGTAATGAACAGCGGAGAAGGGCCGAGTAGCACATGGTAACCATTTACAAAAAAATCGGAAATGAAACCAATTCCAACCATGTTAACAATGGTACCAAACCCAATGGCATTCCGAACAAAAATAAATTGAATAATAAGTATGAATAAATTAAAGATTAATTGATAAACACCAAACGAAATATGTAAAAATCCACTTACCCCTAAATTCATCGTGCTAAAAGGGTCAGTTCCAAAATGACTTAAACGTAATAGGGAAACGGCAATTCCGATACATAAGTTTCCAATCACCGTCATAAAAATTCTTCTTATAGTAAATACATGCATAATTATTCCTCGCCTTCAACGCACTGTTAAAATTTTACCTACCTTGTAATAATAGTCTTTTCATAGAAGAGCTTTCAACCTATTTATTTTTCCTAAATAACTTGACGATACGTTGAAGTACCGAAATAAGTAATGAGTATGGGACAATAGCCAATAAACCTATTTAGAGAATACTTCCAGTTATTTATTATATACTATATAAGAACATTTGTTCTATAATAATTAAGAAAGAGGTGTTCGGATATGGAGTTTAACTTAGAAGTACATTTAAAAATTGAAGGAACAGGGCTATTTGTTAGAGGAAGATTTTCAGCACGGAACAAACAAGACATCCCAGCTGTTGCCCATCAATACATTCAAAGCATTAAACATGAAACGGGGTATCGGAGAACATTAATTGAAGAGGTAATGGTGAACGGATCAATTGACATAACAGAGGAAGTAAAAGAAATCGAAAATCAACCGATTCCACCTATGGACGATATCTTTTGGTAAGAATTTGACTGATGCTTGTGCATAAGAAACGGTGTATAGCTGTTTTAGATACCTGCTGCTGCTAGTTTTTATTGTGAACCCAACCTTATCTAATAATATTTTATAAATAGGAAAAAAATAGTCTTAGGAAAGGAGGGATAGAAATGTTTTTGAAAAAGTGGGTAACTGGCTTGGTCGTTTTGTTCGCGATGATGGTGGGTGTGACAACTACAAGCTCACTCCGTGTAACTGCGGAATCTGAGGTCGTAATACAGCCTGCTCAACCAGTAACAGCGGTTCAGGTCGAGTTGAACGATGATTACTTTAATCCAAAATCGATCACCATTCCGAATGGAAAAACGACAACGTTGATATTGAAGAACAATGGTAGGAAAGAGCACACCTTCACTGTGGAAAAGCTCCGAATTGACGAAGAAATCCAGCCTGGAAAAGAAAAAACCATTTCCGTGAGCCCGACAAATTCTGGTACATATGATCTGATATGTCGGTACCATTTCCAAGAGGGGATGGTTGGGAAAGTAATAGTCAAATAAGAAGTGGGCCGATTGGCCTTGCTTATAGTTTGTTCATTTTCCTTTTAATGACCTCAAAATTTGATGGTATTTGGTTCATTTTTTGAACTGAAAAAGCAGATGGCTCAGTCCGGATACTGAGCCATTTGCTTTGAACTTTGAAACTGCCTGGCTTGGATTTGCTTTGTGGTGGTATAAATCCCAACTATCTTTAATAGATTCTAGTAAAGAACTACTTAAGGGGTTGGTAGAATGTATCCGGATAAGGTAGTAAGGGAAATGACTGGTGTCAGCAAATCATTATTAGCGGATCTTAGAGACGAGTACAGAAAATATGGTTTAATAAAGGAATTTGAATATTTAAATGATACTCATATTGCTGATTTAGAAAGAGTCCAGCAGATGAGACAAGATGGGAGATTAGTTAGTCAAGCCATAAGAAGAGTAGTCAGGGAAAGAGCATTGAAAACTCTACTACAGGAATGTAAGCATGGGTTTGAGGAATTACATGAAATGATTAATAGATTTGAAGTGAAGTTGGAAAGATTGGAAAAATTCGCTGATAGAGAGTAGATAGAAAGGGTAATGGTTTAGCCATTACCCTCTTTTGATGGAAACTGACTGCATGGTAGAACAGTCCATTACTTTACGACGATTTTATTGGATACTGTTGGGGGAAGATAAAGAGAGTTTATAACCCATGTACGGTCTAAGAAGGAAGAGCTCCGACAGATAAGAAGGGTTCATAACCCCTGTAAGGACTAAGAAGGAAGAGCTCCGACGGATAAGAAGGGTTTATAACCCCTGAACAACTCAAGAAAGAAGAGCTCCGACAGATAAGAAGGGTTCATAACCCATGTACGCAACAGAAAGGAAGAGCTCCGACAGATAAGAAGGGTTCATAACCCCTGAACAACTCAAGAAAGAAGAGCTCCGACAGATAAGAAGGGTTCATAACCCCTGTACGGTCTAAGAAGGAGGAGCTCTGACAGATAAGAAAGGTTCATAACCCCTGTACGCAACAAGAAGGGGGAGCTCCGACAGATAAGAAGGGTTCATAACCCCTGTACGCAACAAGAATGATGAGCTCCGACAGATAAAAAAGGTCTATAACCCCAGATTTACAGATTTGTAATTAAGACTTTAGTCAAAACCATGATAAATAGTCTCTCTATTTGCCAACAATCTGCTTGCTGTCAATATCTCTACCCATAATATGGTCGCCCAGCCACGCGGACAAGCAATTCCTAAATTCTTCTGGAAGAGGCTCTTCTAATAACTGCTTATAAATTTTCAAAGGGTTAGAGGCGTCCATGATGCCGGACCAGCTTTTTAGAATATGAGTCATATCTTTGATGACATGAAGTTCCACCTCACCTGACACAGAAGGAATGACTTGTTCACAGGCAGCGAGCGGTACCTGGCAATCCTTTTCACCGGCTATAACAAGAACAGGGCAGGTGATTTTACGGAGGTCTGCAAATACATCATATTGGTAAAACTCTCGCAGCCATTTAGCGGGAAATTTCTTTCCGAATACCCTCATGGTCTCCGCAGTGCTGTTCAATACTTTTCTATCAAATTTAGCATTTGTCTTTTTTGCTTTTTCTGTTGCATGTAATGTTCGAATCATCCATCCCTTAAATCCGCCAAGTTGATTTAAGGCATCATACGCCTGTTGGCGCTGCCAGTTTATGATTTCCTGCATAGGCATCGCCCCACCACATAAAAGGATCACTCCGGCAGAAGGCTCCTGGGCGTAAACCGCTGGTGAAAGCTGTGCCCCTTCACTGTGGCCAAGGATAATGGTTTGGTTTTCATTTACTTTTGGATGCTGTTTAAGATAGCGAAGGGCAGCGGTTGCATCGTTTGCCAAGTCCCGGAATCCACGTGTATAGGCGTCACCCTCACTCTGGTGGGTGCCGCGTTTATCATAGCGGAGTGTAACAAAACCGAGGCCTGTTAGGAAATCAGCCAAATCTTTATAGATCCCCATTTTGAATTTTGGGACGTTCCCATCACGGTCACTCCACCACTTCCGGGGATAATCAGGACAGCAGGATAAACTTCCTCTGTTCCAATCGGTATGGTAAGTGTACCTGAAAGTTTTACTTCACTGTGAATTACAGCATTCTCTTCTTTGATTTTATAACTCATGAAATCTGCTCCTTTTCTACGCATCCGGAATCTTAAATGTTGTAATCGTCCGTATTTAGCCTTTACCCGGTGTATTATAAATGTATTTCTGAAACAAAACTACAAGTCCTTTCAAATCAGATGCAGGATTAAATTTGCCTTTTTGTTCTTATCATCACTTAGTGCTTAATTTATTATCATTATTAATAATGATAATAAAATATTTGTGGATAAATGTAAACTGGTTTTTAAAAAATTTACGATTCTAGAACGTAACTTATTTCAATGAGGTGTTGAATGCTTATTATTTTATAGTTTCAACAAAAAGACCGAATAGTTTCTTAGTCAAATTATCTTGTATTGGAATTTAATTCCGGCTTTAGCTTTAGCATGTTAGGCACAATTCCGATTAATTTTGACCGTTCCGGCTTCTGGTTTAGCGTGATAGGCACAATTCCAATTAATTTTGACCATTCACGTTTCAGCTTTACCATATTGGGAACAATACCTGTTTATTTTGACCGTTCCGGCTTCTGGTTTACCGTGTTGGGAACAAATCCTGTTTATTTAAACCGTTCCGGCATCCGCTTTTCCATGAATTCAGTTATCCAAAAGGGGACACAATTCGGTGTCCCTGTTGCTATTGCCTCTGCTTCTGTAACTGTGGCATCCGTAGTGTTAACAGCATAATCAAAATTCCAATGATCACACAGATGACCGCCATTACATGAAAATGGCTTGTTGAAAAATCCTTCCCAAACAGAATACCCAATAAACTAGAAGAAAAAATCGTTCCTATGTATCGTGACGTCATAAAAAGCCCCGAAGCCGCACCGGTTTCGGCAGGAGGAACAAAGGAGTAAAGGGCCGTCTGCAAACCAAGATTGTTGAAGCCGTTGCTTAAGCCAAGGACCGATAATGAAAAGAAGATCCATGCCGCCGTCGATGAACCGTGAATAGTAAGAAGAAGCAAGGAACCTGCAATCATGCAGGATGTCCCTGTGATTAAAGCAGGTTTTGAACCACGTTTGTCAATCCATCGGCCAGCAAGTGGCGACACGATAATTCCGAAACCGGCAATGGAAAGCATAATAAGACCCGTCGTCTTGGAATCGAAATGGCGAACATTTTGCAGATAGAGCGGCACCCCAAAGAAGATCGAGTAGAAAATCACATTGACCAGGATAAACTGCACATACACAAAACTCATATTCCGGTTTTCTTTAAGAGCTACTACATTGATAAATGGGTGCGATTGTTTGCTTTCGTATTTATAAAAAACGAAGATAAAAATCAGGCTTACCAAAAGTTCACCCCAGTTAACTCCAATTTCCCATGACAGCAAAAACAAGAGCAAACTTAAAATGGACAAGGCAAACAGAAGGATTCCGACATAATCAATGGTGACTTTCCGGCTTTGATCTCTTTTATCTTTTGGAAGAATAAAAAGCCCCAGAAAAAAGGCTGCCAAAATAAATGGAAAGTTAACCAAAAAGATTGCTTGCCAATCCCAGTAGTGGGTGAGAAACCCACCGATAGAGGGACCCAATGCAGCCGACACGGATGAAAAAATCGAAAGGACCCCCAGTGCCTGTGCTTGGTTTTCCGTGATGGATTTGCGGATAATTCCCATTCCTGCCGGGAAAAGAGCTGAACTTCCGATGGCCTGGATAATCCTGATTCCAATCAGCCAGCCAAAACTCGGGGAAAAAGGAGCCGCACAGGATGCGGCGGCAATCATAATCAGACCGAGTAAATACATTTTCTTAAGGCCGAACGCATCGCCGAGCTTCCCCATTACCGGCTGACCGATACCACTGGCAAGATAATAAGTGGAGATCAGCCAAGATGCATCCGTAAACGAAAGAGAAAATTGATTTTGGATGCGGGAAAGCGCAACGGCAATCATCGACGAATTCAATGGATTCAACAATATTCCCAAAGCAACAGCAGTAATAAAAAGAAAGCGATTTTTGTTAGGGTGAGACATAGTTTCTCCTCCAGTGTATTTCTTCCTTGCAATTTTCCCTACTCATTGGTTTGAGTTGTACATTTGTATCTAAATAAGTATAAAAAGAGACGGACTTCCCCGTCTAACTATTATGTTTGTTTTGGGTGTCTGATTCATAGAAAATGCTTTAGATTACATCATATTTGGGATAAATACGTTTGTAAAGAAATAATAACCAAGTGCACCGACTACTACACCAACAAGAAATAAAAGTATGGCGAAATTATTTTTCTTCACCATCGCTCTCCTTTTTCCTGAATACTAAAATAAGAGGCTTGGACAAGGTTAGAAAGAGAAATTTTATACGAACATAGTAGGTAAGTACAACAAACAGATGCATGCAGCAAGACTTAAATGATAAGATAAGGTAAAATTTACTTACTATTAGATTGAATTGATGGAGGGGGTATTGAAGTTGCATAAAAATAAAGAATTACACTCGTTTCTATTGGCTAAGGCAAGAGATCTAACAGAGGAATGGTATAATTCTCTAGATAAAAAAGACTCTTCAGGAGTATATGCCTCGGATGACCCTAAAGTAATCAATACTTTAAAAAAACAAAACTTTGATTTCCATTTACATCTTTGTGAGGTTTTTATTAAAGAAGAAACAGAGTTCCTAGAAGAATTTCAAAAATGGATCCTTTCGATTGCGCAAGATCCGCAGCATTTAAAGACCCCCATCCATTTTATGTTAAGAGAATTTTTCAGGGTGCGGGAACAGTACCTCGATTATATTAAAGATTTTGTCGTTTTACATATGGATGAGTATTCCAATGAAGTGATCGATAGCTGGAATCGAGTGATTTTAAAAGCATTTGATAAAGTTATGTTAGGATTTGTTGAAGAGCATCAATACTATCTACAAAGAAAACTATCTGCGCAAGGGGAACTTATACAGGAGTTGAGTTCACCAGTTATTTCTCTCGATAACGAGGTAGCGTTACTTCCTTTGGTAGGTGAAATAGATACTAGACGGGCAAGGGTAATGCTTGAAAAAACATTGAGCCAGTGTGCCCATCTGGGAGTGGATTTTCTTGTTATTGATTTATCAGGCGTCCCCATGATTGATACAATGGTAGCACAACAGATTTTTCAACTGATAAAAGGATTGGAATTAATGGGGGTAACATCTACTCTTTCAGGAGTTAGACCTGAGATCGCACAAACAGCAGTACGGCTAGGACTCGAATTTAATGGTGTTTCTACCTATTCCACTTTACGCCAAGCACTGAATTCGATGGGAATCGTCAAAAGATAGATTTTTTTGTTTGTCGATTAGCTACCACAAAACGGTAGCTTTTTTATTTAAATTGGCTATGTTAAAGAACAATGTTGATTTCTTATTGAACTTACGGAGCAGGTTAGCTGAAGAAGGAATTGCATTTGAAAGAAAAGAAGGCATAAATATGAAGCGTTGAATAACGCTTCGGATGTAAACTATTGTGTGTTTTCTGTTTGTTTCTTTGATAATTTCCTAATTAACCCCATAAGATACCTGACCATAATAAAGGTTGTGGCAATTGAAAAAAAACTATGTATTGATGTCCATGATTTTTTATAGCTAATTAACTTTGTGTTTTTTTCAATCCAATCCTCTGCTAATGCAGATGGGGCACTAAATAATAACGCCTTAATAATAATACCTAAGTTACTTGATTTTCTGGTCAATTGATTAAAGTAAATACAGCTTACAGGGAAAAGTAAGTAACTAAATAAAACACTAATGTCAAAAGTTTTAAATAAATTAACTGGATATTTAAGGTAGCCTTTTTTTACTAGAAGATTATCCAATATTGAAGCAATGTAGCTTTTTAATAAAAAAATGATCAACCAATCTTTTAATGGTGGCTTTCTAACTAAATTTATAAATGTGGCGATTCCAAAAACAAATAATATCCTTAAAACCTTTTTTTCAAATCGGTTAGCCATATTTTGTTCTCCTGTTTCAGTTTATAGTAGTTTAATCCAAATTCATAAATTTATTATTACGTCATCTTTCGATGATATTGTGAATCAATGTACTTAGGCTAAATGGCAGTTTAGTTGAAGAAAAAAATTTTAACTTGTTCCACAATCGGGCCAGATTGTGGAGTAACTCTTTTATTACGTAGTAGACCTATACAGCGCAGCAAGGATATCTCATTTTTAGAGAACATTGTGAAGGAATGAACTTGAACTATTGAAGTTAGTTGAATAATCATTAAAAAAAGGACGGTACTCATTTACATTAATTTTGGTACTGTCCTTTTTCATGTCGCTGGCAGCTTTATTGTTGAAAGGGCAAAATAGGAGAAAATTTACCCGCTATTAGTGATTGCACAGGGACTACCACATCTTTTGCTGGGATGTTTTTTCTATACTGATACCAGTGTGTTAGGACCCTAACATGCCTGTAATATAAAATTCAAAATGAATTCAAACTCTTGACTATCAGGAGAAAACGTCAGATTTTCTCGCACTATAGGCTTTAATGTGTCTTTGGTTTTTTGTAGAAACATGGGGTTCCCGCTAGAACTTAATAAGACGGACACATATTCTCTCTCCTTTCACTTCATAAAAGATGCGATTGCATCGAGAAATTCTTCGAAAGTATAACTTTACACATTCTCTACAATTTCTTTTTTACAATATTGAAGTACATCATTCTCCAATTGCTCGAGTACGTCATAAACATCTATAATTCAATAAAAAACAAAACACAAAATCAAAATTTAGAGGGTTAACAATAAACAAGCCGTTTCCTTTTGGGAAACGGCTTGTTTTGGCACAACTTGGTGAAAAAACGCACTTAAAGTAACTGAGGCAGGATGGTTGAAGAAAGAAGGTAAAAATATATTGGAAACCGAATAGGATAATTAGGAAATCATACCAAAAAGTTAGGGGTTAGCCTATGCCTATCGTTCTGTTCTTTTTATGGTTTGTACTACCTATGTTAGGAGTTCTGTGGTTTTTAAATCTCGTTTCCTTGTTAAAGAAAATAAAAGAAGAAAGAAATACTAGGAACCAGACAATATTTGGTGCGGTTCTGACCTTCTTTTTTGTTTTTACATTTATGTATGTCTTTGCTGACTTACATTAATAATTATGTCTTGTAAAGCTAACGGGGTATGTTATGACAACAAGTGAGACACTAATTTCTTTTGAGGTAACGTACAGTTGAGTTGAGCAAGGATTGGGCTTTCTGGTAATTATTTTTTTACTTCGGAAGGGAACGGATTCAATTGAGAGTAATCTTGGAATTTATTCGTATTATAGCAATACTTCTTATTCTTGGTGGTTTAATGGGCGATATCGTAAAGTTAAAATATGCAAGTTTTGGAGTAAATGTAGATAATACCAATGGCGCTTTGTTAGTTGGATTTTCAATCCTGATTTTACTTTTTGTATTGTATAGAAATAAACTCCAATTTTCAGGATTTTACAAATCAGCAGGGAGGGAAAAGCTCCCGAAAAAAGTGGGTATTTCTCTGGTTTTTTGTTCATTCATCATGCTAATTTTAGCACCCATCTTCCACTAACGGGGGGCAACGGGTGCTTTACTGAAATAAGGGCTTCAAATGAAGCCCTTATTTGGCTATTAATTTGATTATTTTTGATAAGCGTTTAAGACCATCTTCTATACTTGTAAGAGATGCAAATGCATAGGAAATACGAAGAAACTGTTCGGCTTTATGATCATAAACATTTCCTGGATTCAGTAAAATTCCTTCTGTAAGGGCCATTTCAAATAATTTTCTCATCGAAATGGACGGTAACAACCGCAGCCAAATATAAAATCCTCCAGTTGGTTTATCCCAAACGGCAAGATCAGAAAAATACTTATTCAAAGTATTTAATGTAAAATCTCGTCGAGTTTTCAGTTGTTTTCTTACTTCTTGAAGATGTTCATGGTAAAGTCCACTGGAAAACCATTCAGCAGCTGCCCATTGTGATAAAGAACTAGACCCATAATCAGTTTGCATTTTAATATCTGCTAAGTGCTCCACTACTGGTTCTGGACCCACAATCCAGCCGATACGAAGACCGGGACTTAACGACTTCGATAAACTTCCCAAATAAAGGACAAGTCCATGTTTGTCAAAAGCCTTAATGGGTTTAGGCGGATTCTCATCCAGCCATAATTCTCTGTACACATCATCTTCAATCAGGGGCAGTTGTTCTTGTTGGCAAGTATCTAGTAATTGTTTACGTCTTTCGAAAGTCATTAAGGTCCCAGTTGGATTATGAAATGTTGGGATGGTATAGAGTAAAGCAGCATTTTGTTGTTTTTTATATGCTGGAATTAGCTTGGTTTGAATTCCTTCTTTGTCCATAGGAATCCCCATTAAACGCATACCTGCTGACTGAAAGACATTTAAAGAATGAAGATAGGATGGCTTTTCTGTTAGTACGGTAGAACCCCTATGTAATAAACCCACACTTATAAGCTGTAGTGCCTGTAATGCACCTGACACGATTAAAATGGAAGAAGGAGAAGCATGGACCCCTATGCTCTTCAAATAAATTGCGATTTGTTCTCGTAAGGGCAGCAATCCCTTTGGTTCTTCATAGCCATAAGAAATTTCTTTATTTGACAATTGCTGAAAAATTTTTTTCATAAATTGACTAGGGATTAGATTTGGAGATAATTCTCCAGTTCCTAGACGAATAATGTTCGGAGTAAATTCTGCATGATTTATTTCCTGAATTGTTGGCAAGTTTGGCTGGTGAGTTCCGAACTTTACATACGAATTCCAATCAGGAGGCGGGGTAGTAGCTAACAGGTTCCACGTGTTGTTTATGACTCTTGTGCCACTGCCGCTTTTTCCCTCGATAAGTCCTTCGGCTATTAATTCGTCATATGCCGTTACAATGGTGCTTCGATTGACTTCTAAACGTTTGGCCCACGTCCGCTGGGGAGGGAGCTTATAGCCGATTGTCCACTCACCATTGGCTATTTTTTCTTTCATAAAGTCTGTTATTTGTTTATGTAGTGGTACTGGTGATGATTTATTTGGTTTCCAATCGGTGTTAAACATAAGATGGTTCTCCTTTTTGTTTTTATTATATAACTTGGTTGGTTTGAATTCCATCCAATTGGTTGGAGACAAAAGCAAAATTTCCTACTAAAATAAGACTCGTTGATCGATATAAGAAAGGGCGAAATTATATGTTAGAACCATTTTTTCATGGATTTATTCTTGCGCTAGGGCTGATACTTCCTCTTGGTGTGCAAAATGTGTTTGTTTTTAATCAAGGGGCCCTACAGCCGCGATTTGTTCAGGTGCTACCAGTTATCCTAACAGCTTCTTTGTGTGATACGCTATTAATCTTGGTATCTGTTTTGGGTGTTTCATTTCTGATTTTAGGTTCATTTTGGATCAAAATGATCTTAATTGGGGCAGGTTGTATTTTTTTACTCTATATGGGATGGATTACATGGAATAGTAAACCAAGTAATGAAAGAGAAGGAAGCAGGGATAAATTTTCCTTAAAGAAACAAGTAGTGTTTGCAGCATCGGTTTCCTTACTGAACCCTCATGCCATCATGGACACTGTGGGTGTTATTGGCACAAGTTCATTAAGGTATCAAGGGGAAGAGAAAGTAATCTTTGCTTTTGCTTGTATTTTGGTTTCATGGCTTTGGTTTTTTGGACTTTCACTGATGGGACGTTTGACTGGAAAGCTTGATCAATCAGGTAACTTTTTACTGATGTTAAATAAACTATCAGCCCTAGTCATGTGGGGGGCAGCAGTCTTTCTTTTGTACACTTTAGTGAGTAAATAGAACAAGTTAATAGGAACCGTGTATAGAAGGAATTATGGATACATTATAGAATATCTATTATATAGGGAGTGGATCATCGCTTAAATGGAAAGAGCAAGATGGTTTCCCTAAATTGTAAAGTTCATCTAAAAAAACATAGGGGATTAACAACATGTTGAAAGAATGGAAAAAGATATTATTGCTTGCCATACCTTCGATTGCTTCATTTGCTTCCTCGACACTTACCGGGACCATCAATCTGATATTAGTTGGTCAATTAAGTGCTCTGGCGATTGCGATCGTGGGGGTTTCGAACATTATTATGTATAATGCCTGGGCATTATTTTCAGGCATAGGACATACGACCAATTATTTAGTGGCTCAAAATTACGGATCCAACACTATGAAAAAAGGTGTGGAACGGACCTATATCGCTTTTTATCTTTGTATAGTGGCTGCGACACTGGTGTTAGTGGTTGGTTTACTATTTCCAGAAGCGATTTTTAAGCTGTTGGGCAGTTCACCTGAGATGATTAGACAAGGGAAAAGTTATCTTGAATTTCGTTTTTTTGCGATGGTATTTTCGATCTTCACTTTTGTTATTCATGGCTTTCTCCGCGGGATTGGGGATACCAAAATTCCGATGATCAGTACCATATTCGGTGGAGCCGTCATGATTTTTCTTACTTATGGGCTAACCTATGGACATTTTGCTCTTCCAAAATTAGGTTTAATTGGGGCAGGGATTGCCTTTTTTACGGGTGAATTGGTTACGTTTCTTATTTGCGCTTACTTCTATTTCATAAAATTACACCAAAAATATGAAACTCGCACAAGAATTGCCTTCGACCGAGCAGAAGGAAAGTTAATTTTCGGAGAAAGTGCCAAATTAGGGATACAGGAATTTTCGATGGCTATGGCCATGTTTGTTTTTACAGCATTTGTGACGAGATTAGGGACCAATGCGTTAGCAGCCAATGAAGTGGCCTTAAGTGTCATGAGTCTTGGATTTATGCCCGCTTTTGCTTTTGGATCAACTGCAACCATTCTGGTTGGTCAAGAAGTCGGGCGAGGTAATCCACAATTAGGAAGAAAAGCAGGGACAAACACGGCCATTTTAGGGTGTATTTTTCTGATGATTTTAGGTGTGATTGAATTCTTTTGGGCAGTACCGATCGCGAAGATTTATACCCACGATGCCCAAGTCTATAAAGTAGCCGCAGAATTAGTGATGATATCGGCATTTTTACAATTGTTTGATGGATTATTAAATTTTTATGCCGGTGGTCTTAGAGGAATTGGGGACACATCGTTTTTATTAAAAATCTCTTTGTTATTGGGATGGTTATTTTTTGTTCCACTCAGTTATATTTTCACGTTTATGCTCGATTGGGGCAGTATGGGCGCATGGATCGCCTTATACTCGTATCTCACGGTATTTGGAGTAAGCGTGATGATTCGCTTTTATCGAACCAATTGGGATTCGATTCAGTTAAAATCGGTTAAAAAGGAATACCAGGACAATGTAATTTAAAATCGGAAGAGTTTTTCCTTCAAGCAATAGCCAAATAGGGAGTTGATAAAATATGTCAGCTCCCTTTATGGACCATAACTTCACTGAACCATCAACGATATCCGTTACCATGATTTACTAACAGGCAACACCCTTATAACGAAGTAAATAATTCTTAAAGCTAGGATGATTAAATTCTACCTCAAAAGCCTTTTCACTAATTGCTTTTCCTCCAAATTCTCTAATACTGCATTCAATATTTAATGCTTCGGAATAATTCTTTTTTGTCACCAATTCAATTGTTATTTCCTGTCGTTTTTCCTTTTCCCAAACCTTATGTTCCCACACTTGAACAGGACTGATTAATTCTTCGAATCCGAAATGATTCAATTTTAGTTGGTCAACTAATTCTTGTTAAGCATCTAAGTTATAAATATAGAATCTGGGTATCTGCGGCTTGTGCCATTGATAGCCCAAGTAAAAGCCTGGTGGTTTTTGAAAGTCATTCGGGTCTACCAGGCTTTTTTAAAATAATTAAAATTTTCTTATTTTATTTTGCTTGTTTAATTGACTAAGTATTACTGATATATGTAAAATACATATATAGTAATTTCGTTAAATAAAAGCATAACCAAGATTATTGGACTCTACATACCTTCGTTTCATAGGAGGAAAAAATAGAGAAATTTAACAAAGAACATGAGGAGGAATGAAAATGGCACAAAAGGTAATGGAACCAAAAGAAGAAGTTCAAAAAAAGGAAGTAAAAAAAGTAGAGGTTACAATAGTAGAGGGGCCAAAAGTTGAGTTCCAAGAAGTAGAGTCGCAAGGAGAAACAAGCTATGTTTCAGAGTCATTTATTGAAACATTTTGGGATCAATTTGAAGGTGCAATATCTCGTAATAGAGAATTTAGAGCACAAGGCCAAGATCTTTTCCTAAAAGCTATAAAGGAAACAACAAAGTTCAATGGTGTATACCGAAATACGTTAAAGGGCCTTTTTGAGCAAACGACAGAAATTAATAACGATTTGCGGAATGGCTTAGTCCAAAACTCAATGGTTAAAACAAATGAATTAATTCAAGAAGTGACTGAATCTTTTAATGGTCAAGTAAACGAGGTAGCTAAAAAATTAGAGGAGTTGTATTTAACTCCAATTAACACTGCCTTTGACTTAATGGAACAATCCGAGCAGCTTGTTGAACAAAGTAGTGAGTCATTCATTGAATCTACAAATGAGGCATGGAACGCTTGGGAAGCTATCACAGACAATTATTTAAAGCAAACTAGAAACATTCATCAAAATATTGCTCAACGATTCGAAGATAGTTTACGTATACTGATTCCTGGAAATAAATAATGTACTAATTTAAAGAAAAACAATTCTTAAGTAGATGAATTCTTCCTGTTAAGTAATATTCTTTTGGCACAAAAAAAGCAGCTTTACCTTCACTGGCACGCTGCTTTTTTTGATACATTAGAAAGTCTTAAAAATAAAATCAGTTGGATTAGGTTAAGACAGATAGAATAGTATATTGGAGGTTTTTGTTGTGAATGAGCAAGAAGAAATGTTGATTAATAAAACATCTATAATACTAAATAAAGATACAAGTAAGATGTCCTTGAATGATATTATTGAGGAATTGGTTACTATCATTGAACAAAAAGTGAATGGGTAATGGAGTGGATTTGAAGAATAATCCTATTCATCATGTCCATTGCTACCATGATAAAAACATCTATAAAAACAAATTTAAAAGCAGTGGGTTTCGAGAGTGAAATCGCACTGCTTTTAACAATTTATTAGGAATTAATATATCAATTGGGTAGATAAAAGGCACGAATAGGGAGCCTTTGAGATGGATAAAGTGCCTTTGTTAGGTGTAACATACGATCTTAGATAATTATCTGTATGAGTAATGGTGGAAGGTTCCCCAACTTTCTTGTCTAGCAACCTGAGGATAGGCGGACATAAAGTTAATTATGAGTAAATATTTTTCTAGATTAGGGTATGTGTCGAATAAGAACCTGTCGCCGTATCGAATAGCTGTTAATGCAAGTGGTATTTCACGTTTAAATATTTCATTGAGTCTTGCAGATCCATCTATAGAATATTCCCCTTGATCAATATATAAATAAACATAAAAATGCAGGGAACTTCCATCTTGTTTCCATGTCCCTAATACTTCATCTCGATTAGGGTTGATATTTTTCCAGGCATAATGAATTTCAATTGTTAAAAATAAATCTTCAGTAAAATCAGAGTGAGTGAGCGTGTAGCATCTTGGTATAATAGGTTCCGTAGCCGTAACCCTACTGCTGTATTAAAGGCTAGTTTTGCAAAGATTGTTGTTTATCGTATAAGGTTATCAAACCGTATAAATAGATGCTTCGTGGCATCTTTTAGTAAGAACTTTTTCGAAAATTGCCTAGAAAATTAGTAAGTGACCCTTAACTTTATACCAGAAGCAACAAAGATTACGAAAAGAGCCTTATAAAAAAACTGGCCGATAAGAGTTGGTGGCCTGAGCAATTTTAAACCAGAGAAACTATTTGTGGCATAAATATGTTCATTTTCTTTTGTTCATGCTGCTATGTAAATAGGAACTTTAAAAAACTGCCGGTTAAGAGGAAACGGTGAGCCGTATTATAAATAGAGGCAGCTTAAATATCGGTTCAACATCGGACAAGGGAATGCTAAAAAGGCAAGATTATGTCCAAAGTAGAGCCAACTTCAGACAAGGATGAGTCAAAAGAGCTAGGTTGTGTCCGAAGATGAGCCAACATCGGACAAGGAAGAGCCAAAAGAGCGGGGGTGTGTCTGAAGTTGAGCCAACATCGGACAAGGAAGAGCCAAAAGAGCGAGGTTGTGTCCTAAGTTGAACCAACTTCAGACAAGAAAGAGCCAAAAGAGCGAAGGTGTGTCCGAAGTAGAGCCAACATCAGACAAGGCAAAGCCACAAAGTGCGATGATGTCCGAAGAAATACCAAATAACGCTGAAACCCATGAATTTAATCGTGGGAGGTTCATAAAGAAGAATTATTTGGGAGAGACGAAAACATATGTTATTATGAAAGAACAATGCTTCTTAAAAACTGCCAAAACCTATTAAAGGTATGTCGGAAAATTAATTCCGTTACTAATTATCGTTGAATGATCAATGAAAACTGTATAGAGTAAATCGTTCCCGTCTCTTTACTTTTTAAGAGGCGGGATTTTTTATTTAAAAGAAAAGGGGAAACAACTTTTGAAAATGACAAAATCCATGGCAAACCTGCTCCTATTGATTACCTCGGCACTTTGGGGATCTGGGTTTGTTGTTACAAAAATAGCTCTAGATGCACATGCGTCTGCTGGATTCATCAATTTTTTCAGAGGCTTTCTCTTTGTTGTGATGGTCCTTATGTTTTTTTATAAAAAGATAGTTAAAATGACCTTTAAGGACTTTAAGATTGGGCTAATTGCGGGATTGCTTAATTTTGGCGGCTTTATCACACAAACGATTGGCATAGAGTACACGACTCCATCCAATAACGCCTTTATTTCATCCATATATGTGGTCATTATACCTTTCTTGGCTTGGGGTATTTATCAAAAGAAACTTCCTGTAAAAAGCTTTGTTTCCATTGCCTTTTGTTTACTTGGAATGATGATCTTAGCTGGAATATTTAACCACGCAATAACCATTAATATCGGCGACGTATATTCTTTTATTTGTGCGTTTTTCTATGCAGCCTCTATTGTATATCTCAGCTACGGAGCAAGAGAGACCGATGGAAGCATTCTAGCTTTTATGCTTGCAGTTGTGCAAGGTATAGGGGGGATGTTTTTTTTCTTCTTTGTAGAGAAAGGACAGCTTACAACTATCCATTGGTCTGTTGCCATTGTGCCATTGTTATATATGGGAATAATTTGTTCGTTTGTTGGTCAGACTGTTCAGGTTTTAGCTCAAAAGCATACTACTGCAACTACTGCGGGATTAATAATGATGCTTGAAGGAGTTTTTGGAAGTATTTTTTCAGTAGCGTTTGGTTTTGAAGCTGTTACGGTAGAGCTATTTGTTGGAGGGATGCTGATTATGTTATCGCTTATTCTGTTAGAAGTGGACTTTAAGCAGATATTCCTCAGACCACGCAACAGCTCAGAGAGCAATAATATCACCAATTCATAATGAAAAACAAAACGGGTCTGCATCATAATTCGAATGCAGACCTTTTTAGTTTACTCAGAAATTATAGTTAACTAAAGTATTATTATGTAAACTAAAGAAGAGTGGGGAAAAAGGACGACTTTCTTCGTGATTAAAGCAATACATAATTATTTTACTAAACTTCCAAATAAAAAAAGATGCAATCGCTGATTGCAATATGTAACAAGCTTATACGAATTTTGTTTACCATTGGTACAAAACAATGTGAATTTAGTGAAGAACGAATGTTAAGGGTCATTCCTCATATGGCAGTATTACAGGTAGCAGCTTAATTATTCTTGAGATGATTTATTTTATTCGGTAACTTGCCTCCGCCAATATGAAAATGCAATTGTTGTTCATTTTAACATGGATAGTGAAGATTCAGATGAGATACCTGGTGATTTTCAAGCTCGTAAACACACCTGGTTTGAACTTTCTGTAGACGACGGGAAAGGGCTAAATACGACTGTTGGAACGAAGGAGGTGGAGGCTCCCGACTGGTTTTGAATGTATCATATAAATGGACAACAATTTTACTTATAATGCTATTTTCCACGTTTTGTAAGTACAGATGCTTTACTAAAGCAATGAGTGGAGTAGAGGTCATTTTATCAGCTAATTATAAACTAGATGCATTTCCAGCAAGTTACCCATAAAGTGAACAGGATAAAAAAAGTACATTAATCGTGGATTAATGCACTTTTTTTAATCTTAAGCCATTTAGGTAATCAACGAACCATCGGTGTAACCTCAATTTATCTCTTCCTGTTGTTCTAAGAAACCATCCCGTTTTTCGATTAAAAATCCAATCTTCCTGATTTCTTCTAAATGAATCTCAGACAACCTTTGCAAAATTTCTTCTCCATGTATGGTCAATGTAATCAATACACTCCGTCCATCATCAGGGTTACTCATCCTTGTTACTAGGCCAAGCTGCGAACAGCGGTCGATCAGTCCTACACAGGCATTATGCGTAATGAATAAGCGCTCAGCAAGCTCACGGGGTGTAACCGTATTACGTCCAGGGAACCCTTTAATGGCTAATAAAAGTTGGTGCTGCTGAGGTGTCATCCCCACTTTCCGTGCCTCGGAATCACTAAAATGAAGAAACTTCTTCAATTGATATCTGAATTCAGCCAATAATTCATAGGTTTCTTTATTTAAATTTTCTGACATAAAAGTCCGCCTTTCATGTTGATATTTATATCTTAACACGATATAATTTAAATACAATAAATATATCCTAATACGATATATCACAACTAATTTTAAAGTGGGGGATTATAATGGAATGGATTGATTACTTATCACCGAACACGGTTTCTGGCATTGTATTTTATAGCCTTTCATTTGTCGGGGTCATATTTTTAAACATAAAGGTTTACAAGTTTAAGAATTAACTACATAAACTGGAGGTTCCTTTATGGACGTAGTAAAAGCCATTCAAACACGACGTGAGATTACTAGTTTCCAAGACAAACCCGTTCCGAATGACATACTGGAAAGTATTCTTGATGCAGGCTACCTGGCTCCTACTGGCAATAATCTTCCGTCAAGAGAATTAATTTTAGTGACAAATAAGCAGAACCTCGAGACGCTGGAAAAAACAACCCCCTACATGGAGTGGTTAAAAGAAGCTTCTGCCGCAATTGTCATTACAGGTCGCCCAGACGTAAGTAAATACTGGATTCAAGATGGGTCCATTTCTTCCTCTTTTATCTGGTTGCGAGCAACAGAGCTTGAAGTGGGTGTTGGCTTTGGGGCGGTTTACAATTTTGAAGATGCGAAAGAATCGGCCAAACGTGAGGAATGGGTTCGAAACGCACTACATATCCCTAACGATCGGCGCGTATTAGCGATACTCGGGATTGGATACCCAGAAAATAAGCCTAATGCTAAGAAACTTCCTTCTAAAGAAGAAATTATCTATTATGAATCCTTTAAATAAATGACAGATTGCCTTTCTTCATTTGGCGAATAGTAAGCACTATTCGCTTTTCTTATACACACCCGGTGATGCCAAGCACCAACCCTTTTTTTTCTCATATACATGAAAAGATTTAATGAAGAAAGAAAGGGGGAGGCTGCATTGTACCCAAATGATCCTTACCAGTCTTTCTATCCATATTACTATGACTACAGACAAGGACTATTTCAAAAAATTCTTGCTTGTTATCAGCAGAAGCGGTGGATTCGATTATCTTTTCGAGATGGAACAACTGTGGAAGGTTTTATAAGGACCTATGACCTTGCAAGGGGAGTATTAATTTATGTACCAATGCAAAGTTATATGATTTCATGTGAAGGTGTAAGGGTGGATTCTCTTCAAAAAGCACAGAACTGCATAGGTAAAAGGGCCACTTTGACACTTCCCAACCATATTGGCCTGTCTTTTACCATAGAAGATGTCGACCAATCACAAAATATTGGTGGATGGGTGAACATAAATGAACTAATGTCGGTATCCGGACAGGTAGTGGACACGAATTGTATTTAGTTGGCACGGTCTTGCAACACAGAAAATTCAAACATAGCACAAAAGGAAGCACATCGAACGTGTGCTTCCTTTTGTTTTCGGATCATTTAAAAACTGTTTCATGAGTTTAATTTGACTTATTCAGTAGACTAGCCTTCACTTTGATAGAAGAATCACTTGCCTGCTTCTTCCAAAACAAGGTAATCGCGATTCCAAGTGTTAGGATCACCGATGCAAAATAGTAAGGGTAGTTAATATCGATATCAAATAATATCCCCCCTAGAATGGGTCCGCTAATGTTTGCTAAACTTGTAAACATGGAGTTCATCCCACCAACGAAACCTTGTTCGTTCCCGGCTATATTGGAAAGATAGGATGTTATGGCTGGACGGAATAAATCAAATCCAACAAAAACAATAAATGTGACGAGTAAAATAGAGAAATAGGAATGAACAACCGTCATTAAAAAGACAAGTAAGGTTGATAAAATTAAGCAATATCGAAGCAACTTAATTTCACCCCAAATTCGTGTAAGCCGATCAAATAATAGGACTTGTGCAACTGCGCCAAAAATGCCACCGCCTGTGATAACAATCGCTATATCGGATGGTTTAAATTGAAATTTATGGTCCACAAATAGACTGAAGAAAGATTCAAAAGCGGCTAAGCCAAATGAGGCGATAAAAATTAAAATAAACGCAAGGAAATATTTAGGGGCAATAATACGCTTAAAGCCAAACTTACCATTGGAGACTTGTTCATTTTCATCTTCGTTACGATTCGGCTCAGATAATAAAATAATAGAAAGTATAGACGCAATCGTTCCAAGTGCCCCTGCAAAGAAGAAAGGTATACGTGTTCCAAACTCCGCTAAAAATCCACCAATGCCTGGACCAATAATAAATCCTGTACTAATGGCAGCTGACATAAACCCGAGTGCCTTTGGGCGCGAATCCAAATCGGTAATATCAGCAATAAAGGCAGTAACAGCCGGCATGATGAACGCAGCACTAATTCCACCCAAAATACGGGAAATAAATAGCATTTCAATTCCTTTTCCAATCCCAAATAAAAATTCTGACATACCGAAAATAAATAAGCCAATAACAATCATGATTTTCCTGCCGAATTGATCTGCTGCTTTCCCTGCAAGTGGTGAAACAAGCAATTGAGCGAATGCAAAAGCTGCTGTTAAATAACCTACTGTTTTCCCCGTGATCCCTAATTCATCCATCAGTGTAGGTAAGACTGGGATGACGAGACCAATTCCCAAAAAAGCAATGAATAAATTCATTAATAATAATCCTAAAGTGACGTTACGAGTCTTCATCTTTCTACTGCTCCTTACTAAAACTAAAATTGAAAACAAATCTGGGGAATTTATCAGTTGTTTACAATTTCTATCCTAGTGTATATAGTTACTATATAGTCAAGGGCGGTGTTGGAAAAATGAATAAAAAAAATGAAAAATATTTAACCACAGGCGAATTTGCTAAGCTTTGCAAAGTAAACAAACAGACACTTTTTTATTATGATCAAATTGGGCTTTTGTCTCCAGAATTGAAAAATGACAAAGGGTACCGCTATTACTCCATTCATCAAATAGAACTTTTCTTTGTGATTGATTTATTAAAAGAACTTGGGATGTCGCTGAACGATATTCAACAATACATGGGAAATAAATCTCCGGAAAGTTTTTTATCGTTAATGTATCAAAAAAAAGAAGAGATTGTGAAAATGCGACAGGAAATTGATCAGAAGGAAAAAATGATCAAGGCAAAAATCACCTTAATGGAAGAGGCGTCACAAATTGATTTTCAGCAAATTACGTTTGAACCATTACCAGAGGCAACACTTTATTTAAGTAGAAACATCGAAAATATAACAGATGAAGAATTTGTAGAGGTCATTTCGGATTTTATTAATGAATTGAGCGTTTCTCAATTGGATTCAGGCTATCCAATAGGTGGTATAACCAAACGGGAGCAGGTAATAAAAGGAGAATTCTCTAATTATAGCTATTTATACATTGAGCAACCGAATCCAAAGGTAGGATATCCGTATTTTCAGGCTGTAAAGGGTGATTTTCTGATTGGCTATCATGTTGGAGATGAGAAAACAATTAGTGAAACGTATCAGCGACTTTTTAAAGAAATGGAACGTTTAAATTTAGCCTTAAGTGAGTATGTTTTTGAAGAGTATATTTACGATACGGTAGTAATGAATCATAAGGAACATTATGTTACTAAAATTATGATACAAGTCTCTCCAATAGATCGTTAATTTTAGAAATTCTTGTATAGAGGAGCTAGGGGGAAATTCTAGCTCTTATTCCAGAAGATGTCGAAGCATTCGTTTCGGATCATTTAAAAACTGTTTCATGATCTGAAAATGATTGGTTTCTTCAAGCTTTTTCTCTTGTATTCCATCGTCACTTAATTCATATATAATGGAATCTGGATACGACATAATGATGGGGGAATGGGTAGCAATAATGAGTTGGGAGTGTTCATTCACTAAGTCATGTATTCTCGTAACCATTGACATTTGCCGTAAAGGAGAAAGAGCAGCTTCAGGTTCATCCAGTATATAAATCCCATTTCCTCCAAACCGATGAATAAAGGTTGAGAAAAAAGCCTCTCCATGTGATTGTTCATGAAGGGATTGTCCGCCAAAAGAGTTAATAATTTTCGGAGCCCCGCCACCCTGGTCCAATTCCTCAATATTGGAAGCCACATTATAAAAGCTTTCAGCACGTAAGAAGAAACCATCCCTTGGCTTATCAATACCCTTTATCAATTTAAGATAGTTTGTTAATTCAGAGTGGGAATCAAAGGTTGAGAAGTTGAAGTTAAAAGACCCTCCTTCTGGATTAAATCCTAAGGAAACCGCAATGGCCTCTAATAAGGTGGATTTTCCCATTCCGTTCTCACCGACCAGGTAGGTAACCTTGGGATGCAAGGTAAGCTCAGTCAGCGTTTTTATACTTGGGAGATTAAATGGATAGGTAGAAAATGCAGGCACATCTTCTCGGTTCAACATGACACTTCTAACAAACGGGGAATCTATCACAATTGATCAGCTGCCTTATTTTAATATTTTATTGATTTCCAATGAGCAAGTGCAGGAAGCGTATTTAGCTTAGAAGGTTCATCAAGTTTGGCAAAAATCATCGTACAAATAGGTTTATGGCGGTTTTAGATTTGTTATCAGACAAAAAAGTTTGAGGAAGAAGGGATCATCCTCAAACTTTACTATGTCTTTAACAAAGAGCTGTTATTAAGCAGTTTGCCTTTTATTTCTTTTTGGTTGGTCTTCCGTTTTATTTTTGTTCGATTTTTTTGACTTTGACACTCTAAAGAATAGAATTAACCCGGCATTAAACATGAGCGTCCACACGAGTGCAAATTTATTACCGTTAAAATAGATTCCTGCTATAGGGATCAATAGTAAGATGATACTTTTCAAATAGTAATTTACCTTAGGGTTTACCGCCATCAATACGGAAAGAAGAACAAGAATCGAAGGGATGAGGTTATCCCCCAAAAAGGTAAGATTCGGATAATTCACATAGAAATAATAAGCAAATGATCCGATAATGGCCATTAAAGAAAGATAAAATCGGATAATTGGATTCTTATAAAAGAGGATCCAAACGGCCATAAAATTTATTGCTGCACGAAATACAACGACAGATACTATCTTTGTAAAATCACTAAACGGATTTTTCGCAAAGTCTAACATATAGTAGATGTTGTAACAAACAATGGCTACTACAATGATTTTAAAAAGAAGTTTTACCCAAGACAGCTCCAATTTCTTTTTCTTTTTTGACGAGCGGAACCTAGAGGGTGAGCTACCTCTCCCTTTGGCCTCATGACCTGTATTTTTCCGATTCTTAAACCACTTTTGAAATCCGCTATCATCTATTTCCTGTTCGGCTTCTAATCTAGTAGTAGATTCGCTTGTTTTATATTCTTGGTCATTGCCTTGTTCACTATGTTGTTCTGACTCAGATTGAAAATCCAATTTATCTTCACCTCATGCATTTTTTATCATTATATCTTATTTTGATAGAAGTAGTTACTAGAAACTCTTTTTAATAGAATCACTGTAAGGAAATTTTTTGTTTGGACAAATTGAAAAATTAGCAGAAGAAACTTCAAGCGGTCTAATATATCTTGGACTTTTATATTCCTCTTCAAAGGGATATGAAAAGGCTTCTAATCTTTTTAATAAGGCATTGGAATAATGAAAAATGAAAAGTTTAAGTACAGAGGAAACTTTAAAAAGATATTCGAGACGTTTATCAAAAATGCAAATCAACAAAAGGCACAATATTGGCTGGATAATCTGCTTCAACGCCAGAGTTATGATAAAAAATTCAAAAAACTAGATGACCTCCAAAGAAAAATCGAACAGAACATTTATTGAGTTAGCGGGGCAGGTTCGCATAATAGGACTTGAATAAATATATCCCACATTAGGAAATATATAATAAATCATTTCTGAAGGGGATTAGATGAACAACTATACAAATGATAATACTGCCAGACGGTATAAAGCACATGTTAGTATTTTAGGAACAACCCAATTGCATTTAAGAAATCCTTACATCATCGCATGGTGGTCTGCTGCGTTTCCTGGATTCGGGCATTTGCTATTATCTAAATATCTTAGAGGATATGCATTATTTATTTGGGAAGTTGTTGTAAATGTTAAATCAAATGTTAATTCTTCCATGGTGTATTCCTTTCAGGGGAATATTGATATGGCAAAAGAGGTATTAGATCCAAGATGGCTTCTTATGTATATCCCTGTTTACCTTTTCGGTATTTGGGACAGTTACCGGACAACAGTAGATATGAATAAGGTCTATCTATTGACCGAGCGAGAAGAACATCGTTTTAGTTCATTTTCATTAGGATCGTTAGAGATTAACTACTTAGATAAGCGAAATCCCATTCTTTCCCTTATGTGGTCGTTGTTTATCCCTGGGCTTGGGCAGCTTTATATACATAGGATTTTAACTGCTTTCTTTGTAATCATATGGTTAGTGGTGTTTTTTTATTATTCTCATGCACAAGAAGCTGTTATACTTTTGTTTTTAGGAAAAGTAAAGGAAGCAACATCTGTTTTAAAGTCAGAATGGCTTCTTTTTATCCCTTCACACTATGGGTTTGCAGCTTATGATTCGTATATGAATACAGTTGAGAATAACAAACTATTTGAAAAAGAGTTAAGGAATCATTTAATCGAGAATTATCAATCAGAGGGTTTTAAAATTCTAAAAGGACAAAAAGTGAAGTGATAGATTTGCAGTTATTTTCAACATTTGAAACCACTGGATTTTTAGAACTCGCAATTTCTACGTTAGAAAATAAGGGGATCAAAAAAGATAGTATATTTGCTGTCCCTCTGGATAATAGAGCGGAAGAACGTAAAATTTTTGATACCCTACATCGGTCAGACGGAACAAGCCTGATTGATATTGGAATGGGGATTGGTACTGCATTTTCTGTTATTGGAGCAAGTATTGGGTTTAAATTAGCTTGGGGACCGATTTATTGTGGACTGATAGGTGCGTTTGTTGGATTTGTTCTGGGATTTGCTATTCGTCTTTTTATGGAATTGGTTATAAAGAAAAAGAAAAGAGTTTTAAAAGGAAAACATTCTGAAGTAATCTTAATAGTTGATTGCAAAGAATCACAAGCTGAATTAGTAGAAGATATACTTTGGAGCCACTTTGCATTAGGAGTAGCAAAAGTAAAATGATTCATTATTTCATGTATAAGTACCACTTGTCAGGGAGTTTGTAATTGTTTCACTAACTGTCTTCAAAGTATGGGTAGCATTTCTAACAAAAACGTTCGGCTGCTTAAAAAAGCAGCCGAACGGGAGAGGTTAATCAAAGAAGCGAAGGTTGTGGACTTCATTTGAATAGACTAGGCTTCTGTGGACGGATGTTCACACAGGAGCATCCAGGATGTTCCAAATTTGTCTCTCAGTTGAGCATAACGCAATGCAAAAAAGGTTTCTTCCATGGGCATAAAGATTTCTCCACCTTCAGAAAGCAAGCTATAAAGCCTCTCCGCCTCTTCTGCACTGTCAACTCGGAGTGTCAGATAGACACTCCTTATTGGTTCAGCGTTAGGGATGTCAGCTCCTCTAAGCACCGTTTCCCCAATCTCGATAGTAGCATGCAAAATGTCATTTTCCCGACCTTTCGGAACGTTCGTCGAATCTGGCAGTTGGTTGAAAGCCATCATCGATGTGATTTTGCCTCCGATATGCTGTTCATAGAACCGAAAAGCCTGTTCGCAGACTCCTCGATAGTTAACGTAGATATCAAGTTTCATTAAATAATCACTCCCTTTTTATTTTGGTTGCTGGTCTTGATAGATATCTTATCATTCAGTATAAACGGCATATGAATGCCTATACAATGATGGATTTTATGAAGTCGATATTTAAATATAAATATAGAAAAAAAGAAACACGCTGAAATTTCAGTGTGCTTCTTAATGACTATGTGACATGTTCCTTCTACTAATACCAATAGGATTAATACTGTAAACCCATAAAGCATTTAGCAGTAATAAAGCACTTGTAGTAAAGAACACATAATGAATGCCATAGAACGCGGCCATTTGCCCGCCTAATACCGATCCTCCGAGCGTACCAATATACTGTGCAGATTGATTATACCCGAAAATACGACCAACAATATCATCTGGGGCACTTTTTCGGACAAGGTTGTTAATGGATGGCAATAATCCGGCTGTAGCAAGTCCAAGACAGAAGCGCAGTCCCATGAGTTCCCATGGTGTTTTGACAAATGCTTGAGGAATAAAGATAATTCCGGCAGCAATAAGTGCTCCGATCAATATTTTTCTAGAACCAATCCGGTCAGCAAGCTTACCTAATCGTGGAGCAGCAATAATATTGGCAAAGCCGGCAGCAGCCACCACCATTCCTGCGATCATCGATAAATGGGCTGCATGTGGTGATAATTCTTTTACATAAACCGTAATTAATGGCTGAATGGACATATTGGCAATTTGCAAAATAAAGGTGCTAGCAAACAATGAAATAAGCAATCTCGTATCAGGAACTCGCTTCCAAACTTGGCTGAAGGCTAACGGTGTCTTATGAACAGGTGTAAATTCTTCTTTTACCAAAATAAGAACGGCAATGAAGCCGATTAACAATAACACGCTTGTTACCACAAAACAGCTTCGAATTCCAAAGAATTCTGTAATGAACCCTCCCATTAAAGGACCTAGAAGTCCGCCACTGACGGAGCCTGTTGAAAGTGTTCCGAGTGCCCAGCCTGAATTTTTCTTCGGTGTTTGGGTTGCAACTAATGTAACCGCTGCAGAAATGTAACCGGAAACGGCTCCCATTAACATCCGTAACGCGAGCAATTCATAAACATTTTGGACAAATGCCATCATAAAAACGACAATGGCCATACCAAGGCTTGCACGGAGTAACATGAGTTTTCTGCCCTTTTTATCTGCAAGTTTTCCCCATATAGGTGAAACAATGGCTGAGATTAAAAAAGTTGAACCAAAAATCAATCCAGACCATTTTTCAATATCTGTAGTTGCGTGTACCCCTAGCTGATCGATATATAGTGGCAGCATAGGGGAGATTTGACTCATCCCAGCGGCAGTCACAAATGAACCGAACCAACAAACAAATAAATTTCTTTTCCAAATCTCCATATAAACACCTTTCTTATCCGTTAAAATTTATTTCGACTTCCAAAATAATTGATTTCCTCAATCATACTCCAAATTATTGATAACGACTAATATATATATTACTATTTACTAATAGGTTAAGGACTATCAATAGAGGTGAACAAATGGATTTCTTACAATTAAGGTATTTTCAAACGGTTGCCAAGTTTGAACATATGACAAGGGCTGCCAAGGAGCTTACGATTGCACAGCCATCACTAAGCCAAACCATTTCTCGTTTAGAGGAAGAGCTGGGTTTTTCCCTTTTTGATCGTGAGGGAAGGAATATTAAACTCAATCAATTTGGGAAAATTTTTTTAAAAGGAGTAGATCGGGCTTTTTCTGAATTAGAATCTGCCCAGCAAGAGATGGCGGAACTCGCAGGAGAGAGCAGAAACCAAATTTCCCTTTCGGTCATGCATATCCCCTTATTGCCGAATATGATTAGTCAATTTCGTAAGACCTATCCATTCGTCAGTTTTCAAGTAAGTTTGCATTCTCCTTTGCGACTTGTCGAACAATTGGAAAAAGGGGAAATTGATTTATGTGTAACTTACTTTCCTATTGAGAAAGAAGGAATCAGTTGGATTGATCTTATGGAAGATGAAGTATTCATCGTAGTCCCGGAAACCCATCATTTGGCTAAGAGGGACAGCATTCAGTTAAAGGAAGTGGCAGATGAACAATTTATTCACAGAGAGCCGACAAATCCATTCCGAATGCTAACGGATGGTTTTTGTGAAAAAGCAGGATTCACACCAAAAATCGCCTTTGAACTCGAAGAACCAGGATCCATTCATCACTATGTAGAGGAGGGATTAGGGATATCCTTTTTAACCGAACATACCCTTCGCTATTCACACTACGAAAAATTGGTTCCATTGCATATTGAACAGCCTGTCTGTAAACGAACGATCGGAATGGCATGGAAAACGGAGCGGTATACGTCAAAGGTCGTTCGGGATTTCCGGGAATTTATGATTGGTTATTTTAAGGAATTAAGCTAAATGAAGCATGTGTATACGAAGGGGAATTGAAGTCAAGAAGTACTGACGGTCCCTGTATGTATCACTCTGCTATTTTGGTATAATCTAAAACATCTTTATATAGAAAAATGATAGAGACAACGGATTGGATGACAGTTTGATTTTTGATAAATAAATAGTTGGGTAAACAAGTATCAGGTGAATAACACGTTAGCAAGAGGAAATAAATAGAGTATTCAAGTTTTAAGAGGAGTGAAACTTTATGAATTATATCAAATTGCAAAATGAGAAAATCCCTCCGATTGCCCTTGGTACATGGTCTTGGGGGACAGGTGCGAACGGTGGGGATGCTGTTTTTGGAAATTATATGACAGAAACGGACTTAAAGCCGATATTTGACGCGGCGATGGATGCTGGATTTAATTTATGGGATACAGCGGCTGTTTATGGGATGAACGCTTCAGAAAATATTTTGGGAAGTTTCATTAAAGGCAGGGAGGATGTGCTAATCTCCACTAAATTCACTCCACAAATGGCAGGAGACAATGACAACGCCGTTGAGGAACACTTGAACGGAAGCCTAAACCGGCTCGGCGTGGATCATGCTGATATTTATTGGATCCACAGCCCGGCAGATGTGCAAAGATGGACCCCAAAATTGATCCCTTTAATGAAAAGCGGAAAAGTAAAACATGTAGGGGTTTCCAATCATAATCTCGACGAAATTAAATTAGCAGCCAGCATCTTGGCGGAAGCAGGACTAAAAATTTCTGCTGTCCAAAATCATTACAGCTTACTTTATCGTTCATCGGAAGAAGCCGGAATTATTGATTATTGCAATGACAATCATATCGTTTTCTTTTCTTATATGGTATTGGAACAAGGTGCATTAACGGACAAATACAATCCGAAAAATCCTATGCCAAGTGGCACCAGAAGAGGCGATGCATTTAGTCCCGACGTACTTGCCAAGATCGAAAGCTTAATCCACGTAATGAGAGAAATTGGCAGCAAACATGATGCATCAACTGCACAAATTGCGACTGCTTGGTCCATTGCAAAAGGGACAGTACCGATTATTGGTGTTACGAAAATCTCCCATATTGAGGATGCTATTAAAGCTGCTGAGGTAAATTTGTCAGCCCAGGAAATCCTCGAACTTGAAAAAGCGGCAAAGGAAACCGGCGTTGAGGTCAAAGGCGCATGGGAAAAGCCCATGCATTAACATAACTCAGTCGCATAAGTGGCATTTTGGTTATCAGGGACAAATGAAGTGATTAACGCTTTCTTCTTAGAATATAGGATTCGGTATTTAATATATAGTCGATTCCTTGAACTAAAAGGAATACCAAAATCAATGAGACATTATAGTGTTAAACCACGGTGAGGAGTAATGATTGATTGATCTCTTCCATAAATCGGGCGTTTTCCTGCAATAAGGAAAATGCCTTTTCCATTTTAGGGCCATAATCTTGCATAACAAGCAAAAAGAAATTTTAAATTATAATGTTTTTCACTTGCACTAACCTGGCATGTTAGTACAACAAGGAATTCTGATTTTTTGTATCGAATAGATAATCAAAATATTTTTTTAAAAAAGGAGACCTTATGCTTTTTCATTATCATTTTTGGACCCCTTATGTAGAAGAAACAGAAAAATTTTATTTAGAAAATGGATTCCGTATTTCTCAACGTATAGGAAAATACAATGGCGATTTTCAGGCCTTTAATCCTCCATTAAATTGGAATGATTTTCGTGAAAAAAAGATTCTTTTTCGTATTATAGAGGCAAGAAAAGGGGCAGTAAATATTACTTTTGGTTTTGGAAAGAAGATTATGTTTGACCATATTGGCTTTTTAGTTTCAAAAGAAGAACAAGGTGATTTATGTGAAAATGCAGCAAAAATGAATTGGGAGGTTGATAAAGGGGAACGTCGAACCTTTATTGCAACACCATACAATTTTAGAATTGAACTTCAAACCAATGAAGATGCAGTAGATGCCTTTAACCACCAGGTAAAAATCCAGGAATTAAAATTAACAACAAAAAAAGCAGGATTAGAAAGCGACCTTTACTCTATATTCGGTAATTCTGCATCTAACATTAGTTCCGAAGTTGGAGAAGTGGTTACAATCAAACAAGTGGTAATAAAAAACCTCATTTCATCACCTATTGTAGACCCTAATGGAGTTGAAATTATTACAAGTGACCAAGGTTTTTAGTTTGTGAAAATATGTACTTAAACAGACTGGGTGCTTTCCTTAAATAAAAGTTACATGGGATAAAGAGAGGAGATTACGATGGTTAAAAGTAAATTGGCACTGACTAGTTCAGTGATTATTTTAGGTAAATGTATGTATTTATATTTCCCGTTTCCTAACAATATAATGGTAGGAGCACGTTCTACATTCATGTCGTTTCCAATTAGCAATCAAGATGGCTATATTTTCCTTGGGATAATTGGGTCCGTTTTGTTTATAATCGCCATGATTTTACTTGTCATTGGTATGAAGAAATATCAATTTCGAACAATAATAGTAGTTGTAATCGTATATGGACTTTTACCCAATCTTCTAATTATGATATATCAAGAAACGTTAGCAAGTGGCATTGCAGCAATTTCATACGATGGGAATGGCAAGTGCAAATTTGAGTCTGTGAATAAAGACTTATTGAATGGGGAATGCAATCTTGTATTACATAATCGAAGTAATAAGGCAGTGTCATTTGAACTAGAATTTATAGATTCTTTTTTCATGGAAGACGAAGTCCGAATGGAGTCACTTATGAATCTAGCTGGTCCGAAAAGTATTACGATAGAAGCTAATCGTAAAAAGTCTATCCATTTGAAGGAATTACTCGAATTATCAGATGTTCCAAAACATATTGAAGAAGGAACATCTGAAAATATTCATTTTAAGTTAATTGACGGGGAAACTACACGCACTTTATAGTAGATGTTTCACTCTTCTTAAATAGAGAAACTCACGCCTATTGAAAATTTAAAATAAAGTGAACGGTGTAAAGCTTAGAACGATTGGGTGTTTGTGTGAAAGATCGATTTTAGGAAATGATCGCTGCGGCGGTCATTTTTCCTTGTTGAGCAACTTTTAGCCTTATCAGAAATATTAACCAACCTAAAATAACGTATGGTATGCTCGTTCCCGATATAAATAGTCCCCCTACGCTAACATCATAATAAGAAGGAAAGAGGGAATTATAAGGAAAAAATAAGGAGTCCCTAATAATGATACATCCTTCCAATCATGTACAGAAATTAATAAATGAACAATATAAAGCACTTGATGTTGCGCATTCTCGATTAAGCGGAATTTGGCAAAAGGATATTCTATTCTCTTTCGGGTGGATGACAACATTGCTTTTAACAATAGTTCCATGGATTGTATGGTTTATTTTTCGGAATAAAGAAAGTTCAACCCGCTTAATGTTGGGTGGGTTGTGGGCAATGCTTATATCTTCTTGGCTGGATTACGTTGGGGTAACTCTAGGACTTTGGCGGTACTATAACAAATTAATTCCGTTAATCCCAGACTATATTGCATGGGATTTCGCACTTATGCCAGTTACCATTATGTTTTTTTTGCAAATCAAGCCTCAGGTAAGTTCAATCATTAAAGGGCTAATCTTTGCGGGCATGACAGCATTTCTGGCCGAACCACTTTTCTTATGGTTAGGTTACTATAAGTATCCTGGGTGGAACTCGGTTTTGTCATTTCCATTCTTTTTTGTCATTTATCTTATAGCACATAAATTGGTTCACAGTCCGGCAATTAAACCCCTTTTATAGCTGAAGGGAATATTTGTATTACTACAGAAGATATACAATAAGACTGATTTCTTCACAATGTTGACACTGTTCATTTAGAAATAAAAAGCTTCATTTGAAATCCATCGCCTGCCACTATATGGTCCTTCCATTACAAAAGGTAACCTTCACTGTTTCATGCCCATATATCATATAGACGGGCTCCAATTTCCTCTCTGAGTGTAATATATAGTGTACTGTCATAATAGGACTTCTTACATTCGAAAGGAAGTGTTAAAAAAATGAATAATGCTATACCAAATGCAATACCGAATGCAATACCGAATGCAATACCAAATGCTTTGCCAAATGCCATACCAATTACTCCTCTTCCCCAGCCATTGTCTTACTCCTATGCGGCTCCTGTTTATGCAGAGTGTTTTCCTACACATGGGTGCGGTGATTTTATTCTCATAGTAGTGTTGTTTATTTTGTTAATCATAGTTGGGGCAGTTTGTTTCTGTGGTTAAGAGAAGTGACTGGATTCGATTAGATAATCCTCATTCTATTCCTGATGAGGGTTATTTTTCTTAGATCTTCCTTAAGACTAAAATAAAAATCTATCTTTATATTTAACTGAGCCTAAAATTTAATTTCTATCCCGTTTTCGATATAGATTGTGTTTTGTAATTCGGTTTGGTTTAGTAAATAGTCAGCTGTTAAAATCGAAGTAATCAAATCAGTGAATAAATATAATATTAGTACTCAAAAAGACCTACTAACCGTTCGTTAGTAGGTCTATTCTTTATTTTTTTATCTTTAATATAAATTATACTGTTGGTAATGGTAAAACTGTCCTTTTTCTATATGAATAGCTGCCATAATATCGGAACTGATGTCGTCTGATAGCCTTGAGTGTATGAGTTTTCTAGCTATTCGTATGTTTCCTTTTTTGGAAGACTTAATACTATATACCCTCAGTCTTGGTAACTTTGAATCATATTGGCCATGTGTGCAAAGCAACCACCTGCGCGTAATGCGGAAGTAACCATGATCGCTTCAGCAAGTTCTTCACTTGTAGCACCGAGTTTTTCGGCTTTTTTCGTATGAACATCGATGCAATATGGACATTGACTGGCTACTCCAGAAGCAGTTGCGATAATTTCTTTAAATTTAGCAGTGAGTCTTCCTTCTTTAGTGCTGGCAGCACTAAATGCTGAATATCTCTTGAACCCCTCAGGAGCAAATTTACCCAGTTTGCTTAAATTTTTTAAATTGGAACGAGCATATAGAACATCTGATGCATCGACATTTTTTGCGTTATGTACATGCGTACTATGAGTAACCGCACCACCTGCTTCCACAGCGGTAGCAACAAATACAGCTTCAACAAGTTCTTCTAATGAAGCTCCTGCACTTTTTGCTTTCTTAGTATGAGAGTCAATGCAATACGGGCACTGAGTAATATGAGCAATTGCCACAGCAACGATTTCTTTCTCTCTTACAGTAAGAGCACCTTCTTTAAATACTGCAACATTAAAATCATTAAAAGCTTTTAATTGTTCAGATGCTAAATCTTTTAATTGAGCTAAATTTTGAGTGTTTTCTTTTGCATATAGATTGGATGGCATTTTCAAAACTCCTTTTAAACTTTTAGGGTTAGTTTAACCTTAATTAAATAAAATAATTTTACCAAGCGTTCGGTATAGGTATGGGATCACTGAGGTTAAAATTACTCACGATCTGCAAATCGTTTTCTCAATCTACATTTTTGGAGGCTAGTTTAACACTCAAGAATTGTAATAGATGAACTATATGGTAAATTTAAAAATATAGGAGTAAACGCAAAGGGGGAATCATTTTGTTAGAAATATTTCCTGTATATATCACTTCCTTCAAACAAGATAGGCAGATAAGAGTCTATTTACCTAAGAATTACAACGAAGGAAGTAAAAAATACCCCGTCCTATATATGCATGATGGACAAAATATTTTTAATGATGACGATGCGATTGGTGGCGCATCTTTAGAACTAGAAAACTACTTAGATAAAAATGAAATAGAAGTTATTGTTGTGGGAATAGACCAAAATACAAATGACCGAATAAATGAATATTGTCCTTGGGTAAATGGGGAATATTGCAAAAAAATACTAGGATACGTTAGTACATCTGGGGGAAGAGGGAGGGAGTATGTTGACTTTATTGTGAATGAACTAAAGCCATTTATAGACAATAAATACCGTACCTTAAAGGACAATACTGCAATGGCAGGTATCTCTTTAGGGGGACTTATTACCACATATGCTATGTGTCGTTATCCTCAAGTATTCAAAAAAATATTCGTATTATCTTCTGCTTTTTACCGGAACCAAGAGGAAATTGAAAAGCTGATAAAGGATTCTGATTTGTCTTTAATTGAAAAGATTTACTTAGACTGTGGAGATAAAGAATCTGGATATACTGAAAACATAAATAAGGAATTTATAGCTTCAAATAAAGCCATCTTTGATAGGTTAAAAGAGAAAGTAACGAGTACAGAGTTTGCTATTATTATAGATGCTGAACATAACTATTCATTTTTTAGAGAAAGAGTATCAAAAATTTTTTCTTTTTAATTAATAATTTATGTCAGATGGTGAAGGTTGGTACTTAAACAAACCGGTTTTTCTTAAAGACGGAATAGCTGCTTAATTGGCATTGCATAATTCCTATTTTGCAAACCCGACCTTTTTAAGGGAAGAAGGTCGGGTTAAGCTAAGTTGAATGATGCTGATTAAAAAATGGTTGCTTTCAAACCTTTTTTACACCGTCACTACTTATTCTGATTCGCCAACGACAGTAAACCGTTCGTTTATGTGCTGTGGATGTTCAATTTCATCTAAAACTGCAATGGCGTAATCGGCATAACTGATATAGCTTTCACCTTTTGAATTTACAAGAAGATGATCTTTTCCTGACTTATACGTTCCAGTTCTTTTTCCTTCCGCATCAAATACAGCAGAAGGACTAATAAATGTCCATTTAACGTCAGTTGTTGTCTGTAATTCTTGCAAATTTCGCCCTTGACCTTTTGCTGTTGGCTTCACAATATCTGGGAATTCTGGTGTATCAATTAACTGAACCGTTTTATTTTCATCGACATAAAGGCTTCCAGCGCCACCGACAATGATACCTCTTGTAGTAGTTCCTTTTAAAGCCTCAATTAATGCATGCCCAGCATCCACATGTGATTGCTCTTCTCCAAGTGGAGCACCAAAAGCATTTACTACTACTTCAAACTGCGTAATATCATCCTGTGTAAGGTCTAAGATGTTTCTTTCAATCACCGCCACATTCGTGTCTTTCAGTTTTGACTTATCTCTTATAATAGCTGTCACTTCGTGTCCTCGACTAACTGCCTCTTTTAAAATAACACTTCCTGCTTTACCACTTGCTCCAATAATTCCGATCTTCATTTTATGTTCCTCCTGTTATTTAAGTTTAATCTGTAACTAATATGATTACATGTATTCATATTAGTTACTTGTACTCTATTTGTCAACAGGTAGAATACTATTTATTATTTTGGTTGTAATTTGGTATAATAAACTTGTAATCAAATTAATTACATGGTGAAGAAATAAAATTAAATAACGCATCGTTAATAGGGGTGGTGACTGAACATGTCCATCAGCAGCCGATTCGCTGTCGGAATTCATATATTGACTCTAATTGAAATAAATAAAGAAGGAATAACCTCTTCTGAATTTTTAGCTTCAAGTGTTAACACGAACCCAGCCGTAATAAGAAAACTAATGGGGATGCTAAAAAAAGCTGGTTTGATCGAGGTACATCCAGGTATTGCAGGAGCTAAACTCGCAAAGGAATTAACTGATATTACCATGTTTGACGTTTATAAGGCAGTTAATGTTGTACAGGAGAAAGAATTGTTTAGCATACATGAAAATCCAAATCCTGATTGTCTTGTAGGGAGGAACATCCAGAATACAATAGAACAAGTATTCACAGCAGCACAATTTGCAATGGAGAAGGTTTTAAGAAATGTTACTTTAGAAGAAATTGTGAAGGATATTGCTACTAGAGAAAATATCTGTTAAAAAGGGCATTCTAAAGGAATGTCTTTTTTCTTTGTTGTTCAACTAACGCACCCATTAACACAATAGGTGTATTTGTCTAAACATATATCTGAGGAATATTTACTCTTTAGACAATAAATTTGTTCTATAAAAATAATGATTATTGAGAATATAATGCTAAAATGGAGAAAAAAGGAGAAG
The DNA here is from genome assembly GCF_021560175.1 of Neobacillus drentensis. Taxonomy (GTDB): domain Bacteria; phylum Bacillota; class Bacilli; order Bacillales; family Cytobacillaceae; genus Neobacillus; species Neobacillus drentensis_A. The sequence continues at coordinate 2,841,013 of NZ_CP091110.1, forward strand.
ATATTATTTTACAAATAATTTAAAACGAGGTAAAAGAAATAAAACGTTTTTTGGAATGGCCGATCAGGCTTGCACTCATATTAGCAGGTTTTCTATTTATTATTAATCTTCCATTTTTATTAGGCATAGGAAAAACAACGATTTTAGTAAACTTCGAACCGTTTTGGGCTTCAGTAATAACAGATTTTCAACGATTGTTAGACATCAAGAATTCACAGGCTTTCGATCTTTTAAGGGAATTAACTTTATTTGAAAGTTATAGCTACACAATGAAGATATTACTAGGATGTCTATTGGTTGTAATGATTCTTTCAACTGTCCTATCGATTTTGGTTATGATGGCACCAAGTAGAATCAGGACTGTTTTAAAAAGGATGATTGATTTTTTTGAGGCAGTACCTGATTTACTGATGATCTTCTTTATTCAATTTTTCGTTATTATGCTCTTTAAGACAACTGGGGTTAAGTTAATGCAACTCTATGGGGTTTTCGGAGCTAGACCATATTTTGTTCCAATTGTTACTATATCCTTTCTGCCTCTTTTTTTATTAACACAATTTCTTGTGAAAATTTTGGCGGAGGAGCAGACACAATTGTATGCATTGTTCGGTACGGCAAAAGGTTTAAGTCGTATGAGAATTTTACTGGTACATATTTTTTGGAATGTTCTCCCACTTTTTGTTTTGCAGCTGAGGACAATTGTTTGGGTAATCCTATCAACTATTTATCTTGTAGAATATATGTTCAATCTTCCAGGTTTTACGAGATTTTTCGAACTTATTCTATTCCGAGGTGGAGATATTGTTTCACTTATCATCTGTTTACTGATGTTTATGTTTCCACTCCTTATTATTGAAGTGCAGGCTAGTTCGTAACTAAACTCATCCGGGGAAAGGTAGATTTGAATATATGAGAAATTACAAAAAAACAATAATCGGCTCTGCCATCCTACTCGTGCTATTATTAGCTAGTTTGTTATACACTAAATTTGCCCCTTTGGATTTTAATCAACTAACACTTATTACTGACTCCAAAGGAAAGGTAATTGGTAGAGCACCTTTTCCACCTTCTAAGCATTTTTGGATAGGAACGGATCGAAACGGTAAAGATATCCTTTTACTACTATTATATGGTGCTAAGTTTACTCTAATAACAGCCTCTGGAGTAGCGCTGTTAAGAGTGCTGTTTGGTGGTGTTTTTGGGATTTTTTTGTCCCTGTGGGCACCATTTCTAAAAAAATATTTCAGTGACTTTTTTTTGATTTTTCGTTATATACCATCTGTTTTGATTGGGATTATTTTGATGCTGCCAATTGTCGGTGGATTTACTGATGTTGCCATTTCTTCGATCGTAACCTATCAAATTATTATTTTAGTGTTCATTGGATTTCCTTCGGTGACGATATTTACCGCAGATTTAATGGACGAATTACTGAGAACAACCTTTGTGAAGAGCTCTTTACTAATGGGTGCCAGCAAATTGCATATCGTTAGAAAACAATTAATGCCATACATTCGATCCTATGGGATATTATTTTTCGTTCAGCAGATATTGGCACCCTACAGATTACTATGCATCTAGGGATTTTTGGCTATTTTTTAGGAGGACTAAATAGAGGGGGAGTACTGGGATTCGATCGACCAGAAAAGAGAGCAACGTTATCAAATGAGTGGGCAGGATTAATCGGTCAAAATTTTCACGATTTTGTTCTTATAACATGGTCTGTATTTGGTCCAGTTTTGGGATTTTTCTTTGTCATTTTTATCGTGAATATGATCAAGAAGGAATTGGAAGAAAATATTTCTGGAATGCAAGTTAGGAAGAAGAAACGAGAGAAAAACAGGGAGGCGATGACTTCAGTTTCTCCCATGAAGCAAGGTATGTTTGATTTCGTTCACAAGTTATAAGGTAAAATTTATGAAACTTCATTTCCTTTCCAAAAAAAGAGGTTTAAAAACGCCAGTCATGTTATTCCATTAGAGGGCACAATTCTTGAAAAGGAATTGTGCCTTTTTCAATAATAGGGCTAGGTTATAGAGCAGCTTTCTTTAAAGAAAGTTGTTTTTTTTATAACCATGAACCCATTCTTTTAAATATGGGCTTGTAGATCTAGTTATTAAACCAGCCACAAATAGGAATATTACATAGGTTAAGTCTAACATTACGTTTTAAAAATGAGGAGAATAAGCTATGCACCAGTATTGGTATGTGAATTCAAGAGGGAGCGAAAAGCTATATCATAACCAAATTTCAGTACCATTATATTCACAGCCCCAATTACCCAATCTTGGAGGAATAATGGGTCTTGGTATTCCCGAAGGTTGGAGTGGTCACGTCTATCATGCTGGGTGGAAGAGGCCTGGGGTTTTAAAGGGTTTTGATCATATGGAAATGCCAGATAATTGGACTTCTAGCGTCCGCCAGGTGAGTTTAGTACAAGAGTCTTCTTCTAGTTGGACAACACCGGCCGACCATAAGGGCTTAACACCCCATGTACACACCGGGAAATCGGTGCCGCTGGTGGATGATGACGATTGGGAGGTGAAGTTGCAGCCAACAAAATGGTCGCAAACGGCGGACACTGAAGGTTCCACGTCTCAAAAACAACTCGGAAATTGGTTGCCGCTGGTCAATCATGACGATTGGGAGTCACATGAACAGTCTGACGATTGGCCGCAGCTTCCCAAACATGCAGGTGTTATGTCTCAAGAACACAAAGGAAATTGGCTGCAGCAGGTCAATCCTAAACTATGGGAGTCACAAGTTCAGCCGGCCAACTGGCCGCATTTTCCCGGAAATCCAGGTTTTATGTCTCAAGGGCCTTCTACTCCATGGGCGCAGCCGATTAACCATGCAGGGATGTTCGCACAAGGGCAGCCTCATGGTTGGCCGCCATCAGCCAACCATGCGGGTTACAATTTCCAAAAACAGCTTTTCCCTTGGGCAAAGCAGGTCAATCATGCGGGGATGTTCGCACAAGGACCTCTCGCCGCTTTGCTGCCGCCGTCCGTCAATCCTTTTGGCTTTAAAGCCGGTGGGCAGCAGGCGAAGTGGGGCGGTTTTGGAAACCCTGGGGGCTGGGGTGGACATGTAAATCCCCTGGGATGGGGGAATAACAATAGCAATGGTAATGGTAATGGCCAGCCGGGCATCCTTGGAAGCTTACTTAAAGCGGGAAAAGGCACCATGAATGGAATAGGAATTATTAGTAGTCTAATCGGTGTGGGAAAGTTCCTATTTTAGTGAAATAGGTCGAAATATTGTAAGTGTGATTAGCACAATATAAATTTTCCTGCTTCAATAACGGTGCGATGCTTTAATAATAAGGATATAAAAAAGAAGGTTACTGGATTCAGCACCTTCTTTTAGTGTGACTAATAAATATTTTTATTGCATTGAAATCCAGACACTCTTAACCTCTGTATAGTTATTAAGGGCATAGGATCCCATTTCACGTCCAATACCTGATTGCTTATATCCGCCAAACGGTGAAGCAGCATCAAATGCATTGTAGCAGTTTACCCAAACAGTTCCAGCGCGGAGCTTGTTTGCAATATAATGGGCATTAGCAACATCGCGCGTCCACACACCTGCTGCCAACCCATATTCGCTATTGTTAGCACGATTAATTAATTCATCTAAATCATCATATGGCATAGCAGAAATAACAGGTCCAAAGATTTCTTCTTTGGCAATCGTCATTTCATCACGTACATCTGCAAAAATAGTAGGGGAAACAAAGTAACCTTGTTCCTGAGGCTTATTTCCGCCCACCACAAGCTGTGCACCTTCATTTAGTCCTTTCTCAATATAACCTAATACACGGTTTTGTTGCTCGACTGAAACAAGAGGTCCAATTTCTGTATCAGCATGAAGTCCGGCACCTTGTCTAATCGATTTTGCATGTGTAGCCATATCTGCAACTACATTATCAAAGTGTTTCTTTTGAATGAACACGCGTGAACCTGCACAGCAAACCTGACCTTGGTTAAACATAACACCGTTAAGCGCACCAGGAACTGCCTTTGTTAAATCAGCATCAGGAAGGATGATGTTTGGTGATTTTCCTCCAAGCTCAAGTGTCACTCGCTTCAATGTTTTAGAGGCATTGGCCATGATCATTTTTCCAACTTCAGTGGAACCAGTGAAAGCAATCTTATCAACTAAAGGATGGTCAACAAGCGGTTGACCTGCCGTTTCTCCAAAACCAGGAACGATGTTGACAACACCTGCTGGGAATCCGGCTTCCTGAATTAATTCAGCCAAGTAGAGCGCTGATAGTGGGGTTTGCTCAGCTGGCTTTAGAACAATGGTACAGCCAGTTGCAAGAGCAGCTCCTAGTTTCCACATTGCCATCAATAGTGGGAAATTCCAAGGGATAATTTGCCCAACTACGCCCACAGCCTCGTGACGTGTATAGTTTAAGAATGGTCCATTGACAGGAATTGTCTGTCCAACAATCTTCGTAGACCAGCCTGCATAATATCGCATATGCTCGATTGCCAAAGGAATATCGGCATTGGTTGTTTCTCGGATCGGCTTGCCGTTATCCAAAGTCTCTAGCTGGGCTAGTTCCTCACTGTTTTCCTCCATCAAATCAGCAAGCTTGTACATCAGCCGGCTCCTAGTAGAAGCGCTCATTTTTGACCATGGACCTTCATCAAATGCTTTACGTGCAGCTTTAACAGCCAAATCAATATCTTCTACACCTGCTTCATAAACACATGCTAATACCTCACCTGTTGCTGGATTATATGTATCGAAGGTTTTTTGTGACTTACTCTCCACGAATTCACCATTAATAAATAATTTTTTCTTCCCACTTAGGAACCTTTCAACCTTTTCTTTTAAAACTACTGTTAATTGAGTCATCTAATTCCTCCTAAAATATAGTTTTTTTTGTTTATAGGAAAGCCCTGGTAGCGCTTTCCATAAAGATGATAACATTATGAAAATATGAAAACAATAACTAGTAATACAAATATTCTGATAATATTCGCCATAAACTGTCAATTTCGCTTGATTAAACTTCTAAAACTTTCAAAAGACAAATAGGTATCAACAAAACTTAATAAAACTTTACGAAATCCAACAAACTAAATAAGACGTACTAAAGTCAAGGGGCGCCACTTTTCTAAGCAGGTTAGTTCAAGTACAATTCTTCACAAAAATTCAAAGTGGAGAAATAAACATCTATTTTCAAACCAACCAGATGAATAGTAACCATCTAGTTGGTTTGCATCGTTTGTGAACGATTGAGGGTAACCTAACATGTAATTTCTTTCCCGTTTTCGATATAGATAGTGATTTGTAATCCGGTTTGGTTTACTACATAGTAAAATACATCTTTTGCCGTGCCTCGGACTATCTCGCTTAGACCTAAGTTGTCAAACAGGCGTGCATAGCAGCGGATGATCAACGTATCCTTTTCTTTAAACAGATGATAATAGACTGTTTCCTTATGTATTTTCGAATAACAATGGATAAATAGATATTCATCTGTTGGTTCGAGCCCTTTTATAAAAAGTTCTTTTTGAATGATTCGTTTTATTTCCGCGATTTGTTGCTCGGATAATTTTACCCTCATACCAGCACACCTTCTTAGCTATTGATTGGAAGTTCATATTAATTATTATACGAACAAGCGGGGACACCTGTCACAAAAGAAATGGATGCCACAGATGATCTCTATAAAAGATTTACAGCTCTTTCTTATTGAAATAACGAGGAAGTATAATGGGAGAAGTAGTAATAGTATATTCCATTCGATTTAATAGTTAGAGGAAGTGATAACATGTTTTTTTATTATTTTATGCTCATACTTGGAGCCTTATTTGCAATTGGTGCTGTAATTGCCTTAATGGTTATGTATGGTACGACAGACTTTCGATTCTTAAATATAATGAAATGCCTTGGAATCTTATGTATTGGTGTTTTACTTTTAGGGTTTACTCTCCCAAGTCTGAAATATGTAGTGCTAAAAAAATATGATGTCGTAAGTGGAAAATGTGTGATCGATATCGATTCATCAGGTCGTTCTTCTGAAGCGGACATTAATATGCTAGATACCGATGAAATGTTTACCTTTAAAGATATTCCTAAACTTGATGCTTATGGAAAGTCCATCCCATATTATTGTGAGGTAACAGTTACAAAAGACCATATGTTTGAAATTAGTTATAAAATATATGAAGCCAAAACACGAAAGCTAATCGTAACAAGTAAAAATCATATCATTCCATGATAGGATATTTATTGAGGCGACTATTTGCAATGCCATTCCATTTTTATAGGAAATAATTTATCTACTATGATTTTGTTATATATCATTGTGTAAAAAGGGATTATAAAACATAGATGAATGAAGAACAAGGGGGAGTACCATGCAAACAATAAACAAAATTGGAAATTCCTTTTGGTATATGACACCAGTATCGGAGACCGATCGACCGATAGTAGGAATGGTAGTGGGAAAAGAAAAAACATTAATGATTGATGCAGGTAATTCAGAAGCCCATGCCCAACTGTTTTTAGAAATGCTGGGAGAACAAAATGTCGCAAAACCGGATATGGTTGTGTTAACACATTGGCATTGGGACCATATTTTTGGACTTTCTTCCTTAACGGAAGCGGTGTCCATTTCTTCAAAAGCAACAAAGCAAGAAATGGAAAAACTAATCCCTTTATCTTGGACGGATAAGGCTTTAGATGAGCGGGTAAGGGAAGGTACAGAAATCGAATTTTGTTCGAGCTGTATAAAAAAGGAGTTTAAGGATCATCGGGATATTCAAATCACTCTCCCTACAGTTGTATTTGAAGGTGAACTCGAGATTGACCTTGGTGGAGTAACTTGCTTGTTAAAGCATGTTGGCGGGGACCATGCCGCAGATTCTGTGGTCATCTATCTTAAAGAAGAAAAATTATTATTTTTAGGCGATAGCATCTATCCAGATATTTTTTCTCCCAAACCGAACTACACAACAAAACGAACAAAGGAACTGACAGCCATTCTCGAACAGTTTGATGCGGAGACGTATATCCTTTCCCATTCGAAGCCAATATCCAAGGATGAGTTTAACGCTGAAATGCAGTTACTAAAGGCGGCAGCCTATTACATAGAAAAATGTAATGGGAATGCAGACCAAATAAAATTGGAATTTGCACGAGAATTAAACCGGGAGTTAAATGAAGAGGAATTGGAAACGATTGAGTATTTTGTAAATGGATACATGGCGGAGTTGGACAATCGAGTGTTGTAACTTCATTTTCCATTTTTTAAAATTTCGTTTCATTAAAAAAAGATGTCAGTTACCTTGCAAAAATAGCAAGGTGGCTGGCATCTTTAGTTAAGTCTCGTCAATTTGTATTTTCTCAACGAAATAAATAAGAAAATGCCAAGAGAAACAATTGTCCACATGAGTGAGACAGCCGGATTAATATTGGTGACAACAAATAAAGAGGGAAGGTCACCTAAGGCAGAATCATTCATCGTGAGGAACCATCCCAACAGCATATTATTTGCTGCGTGCGCTCCGATCGACAATTCAGCACTGTTCGTTTTTGCTGTGATATAACACCAAATAAATCCAGTTAGCAAATAATCCGCTCCAACCAATATAGGGGAGTATCCCATTTCGGGATTGGTGAAATGGAGGGCACCAAATATGGACCCTGCAATAAGAGATAAAAGAAAAGGAATACGAATCCATTTTCCAATCATCTGCATGAGATATCCTCTGAAAAATAATTCCTCACAGGTCGTTTGAATGGGAGTTAAAACCAGCACCAGCACAAATAAAATCAAAAAATCAGAAACTTTGACATCGTTTAAGGAGTAATCCCCAGGGTTTACCAGGAAATCAATGATCGTAGTCAGAGCTAAGATGACAAAATAGGTTATAAATCCAAAGCCTATTTTCTTCCAATCTATTTTTCTATTTGGTGTAATGAGCGATGTGAATTTCCGTTTATGAATAAATCGAATCGCGACATAAAGCCCCAAAAGCCAAAACAAAAATGGTGAATTCATCAGGGTAAAATAGAGTAACGGGTTGATCCCCACATAATCCTCTTTAACACTATCATAATAGGTATGGGGGTTTCCATCCGTATTCACAATCCATTCACTAATGATGGTATAAGGCAGCGCCCCAACAACAATAAATAAAATAATGACAATCAAGGAACATAAATACCTCTTCCAGCTATTCTTGCCTTTTACTACTCTTATAAAGTCCAATTATATTTACACCAACATTCTAGTAGATTTAGATGATGCGTACAAATTCGTACATTATTGATTATATTAGTCAATTACTTACATTATTACCAGGTACTTTTTCATATAAATTGTTTATAAAAATACCGAGAAAACGGAAAGATCCACTTGAATCGCTTGTAAACTTTTATATGAGTATAAAAAGTGTCATATTATGGATAATAAATTTATAACAAGCGGTTGGAGGACTATATGATAAACAAGAGAAAAACACTTTCATTTTGCACATTGGTCATACCTTGGTTGACAATCCCTTTAATTGGTAAGAATACTTTTATCCGCTTTATGCCAGTTGCGACTTTTATTGGTTATTTTTTCGGACTTTTAAGTGAGACCGCTGACAATAATAAATGGTGGAAGGTTAAAAATCCTTTATTCCCAAAAAATCGGCTGGATATTTCTTATTTACTTGGGCTTTTTTTTATTACAACCATTTGGGTATTTAAATTAACCTTCGGAAACTTTTTTAAATATCTTGCAACCAATATTATGATCGATTTAGTCTTTTCATTTCCTATTGCAAAATTGTTCACCAAGGTTGGGGTTTTTGAGTTTAAAAAAATGAGACCTAAACATTTTTTCATTTTGTCTGTTTTTATGGCAATCATTATTTATTTGTATCAATTATTAGTAGAGCAAGCTATCTCAAAAGAATCTAACCAAAATTAATAAGATTGTGAATATTTGTACGTAAGCTCTAACGGGCAGAAATGGTTAGGAAGTAAATTGTTTAGCTTACTGTATAAAGCAGCAGGCTTTTTCATTTACATATTGTTAGGAAAAATAGGGAAAATTGTAAATATAAGGATTGTTTGGTAAGATGGGGGTTTATTTATGGAGGAAAGCAATCATGTACAGCTTACATCAGCAGAGATAACAGCTCTTTGGACATCCTATATGAATGATACTGCCATTGCTTGTCAGTTTAAATACTTTTTAACCATAGTTGAGGATGAAGAGATTAAAGCATTAGTCAAACATGCTTTTGAAATTGCTCAAGGAAATCTTAAAACACTAACTGAGATTTTCAACAAAGAAAAATACCCAATACCTTATGGATTTAATCTAAATGAGGATGTAAATGTAAATGCTCCTAGGCTGTATTCAGACACATATTTTTTGAATTACCTCCATCAAGCATCACAAATAGCTCTGCAAGGATACAGTATCCATCTGCCAGTATCAGTTAGGGCAGATGTTTACAGTCATTTTAGTGAATGTATTTCACAATTAATAAATTTTCTTAGGGATGTAAAAGAGCTTTTATTATCTAAAGGTCTTTATATCAGATCTCCTTATTTACCTATACCGGATGATATTGATTTTGTTAAAAAACAAAGTTTCCTTAAAGGCTTTTTTGGGGAAAAGAGACCATTACTAGGTACAGAAATAACAAACCTCTATGTTAATTTTCAAAGAAATGCTTTTGGAGTTGCAACCTTAATAGGATTTAGTCAAGTTGCACAGTCAAAAGAGGTAGCTAAGTTTTTATTTAGAGGTGTAGAAATTGCAAAAAAGCATTGTGAAGTTTTTGGAGCTATCCTTAGAAAGGATTACCTTCCAGTACCTATGTCATGGGATTCAGATGTAACTGAGTCTACAGCTTATACTTTTTCAGATAAACTTATGATGTACTATACTACATCCCTTATTGCTCTAAGTATTGGATTTTATGGTACAAGTATGGCGATGAGTCCTAGAAAAGATTTAGCTCTGCATTATGTAGGACTAACTGCTGAAATAGCTATGTATGCTGAGGATGGGGCTAATATAATGATTAAAAATGGATGGCTAGAACAGCCTCCTATGGCTCCTGATAGAGATGAATTAATCAAAAAATAAAATCCATTATAATCCATATTCAAGTCCTTCTGCATTAAAACAGAAAGGGCTTATTTTATTATGTAAGGGTATAATGGAGGAATCTTTAACAAACAGATAGCTAGATTTAAGGTTCAGCCTATTCTTTCCTTTTACGTTCAATGAATTGTTGAAGAGCTTCTAATAATTCCTTTGAATTTTCTTTTGAGATAAACTGACCATCGATTATCGCATATGGAGACTGCTTACATTCTTTACATCGACTTTGACACTCATACTCTTTATAGTTGATGTACTTTGATTGTAAGAAAGAATCGTAATCAGAATAGTTTTCCTCTGTTAGAAATATGTCAAGATTTTTTTGACAAAATTCTATATCTATCTTGAATTGTTTGTTAAATAATTTATTTAATAGCTTCATTATTGATACATCCTTTTTTACTTAAGTCCATTGATGAAATAACTATATCCTAAAAACAAAGCTTTAATTGTAATAAAACGTATGTACAAAGGGATTTCAATTTGAGATAAACTTACACCCCCCATGTTTATCCTTTTTTGATGGAGAAAGGCATTTAAATGAACAATCTAATCTAAAATCTCCCAATAGCTAATAGTCAATTTAGACAACTTTGCTTGTTTTTCTAGGGATGATCTTACTTGGTATAACAGCATCCAACTATTATTTAATCTTTTTTCTATTTGCATTGGTTGCGGTTCCTGATGGATGTGCCAATCCCGATAAGAATGACATTGATTCCGCATTATGTAACTTCTGAAGAGTTAATAAAAGCTAATGGAATTGCCGAAACAGTGACTCAAATCATTCAAGCAGCAATGTAGTTCGTGGGTAGTTTGCTGTTGCTTATTTTAAGTCCTCAGCAACTTATTTGGATAGTTGGATGTTAGTTTGCAATATCTAGTACTTTACTATGTTTTTTAGAGAATGTTATCGACCTGTGTGGGGGTTATTGGGCAAACAAAACATATTCCTCAACAAACGGGAGCGTTGCTAAAAATATAGACTTCAAAGAAGGAGTTATAAATGTTGAACAAAATATTTTTAACTTAATCCATAAACGGCTTTGACAACCTCTTCTAAAGATGGATATTGATGGAGAAGTTTTATATAATATTTTGAAATATATTGTAAGGAGGCTTTAGTTTATTACTAACAAAATAAGAGAGTGGGAAATTGCTATTATATTAAAGCGAAAAATATTAACTGCTATTCTTAGTAGTTTGTTATTTGCACTTGTTTTTTCAGTACTTGGTGGCATTGAAGTGAACCGATTTTTTAATTTATATTTAAATTTATATTTTTTAAACTTTATGTTTGTAATTACGTGCGGAGTTATTGCTTCCTTTTTTAGTGACTGGCTTAGTAGGAAGATCTCTAAAAGAGCTTATATTCGCGAAATTACCTCCTTTATAATTCATTGTTGCTGTGGAGGAGTATTACAAGTTTTTGGTCTTGGTTCTGCTATCTTATTCTTTATTATTGATCGTTTATTAGGTAGGGTGAAGATTGGATGGCTGTCAGTAATAATAGCATTATTAATCGTAGTCCTAGTATTTATAATTATGATTAATAGGTAGGGAAAATAAGCCAATTTAACTTAACTGTTAGAGATTGGAATTATGTAATTAAAGTAATGAAAGTTTTAGTTGAATAGCAAGCGATTGTGGAATATGTGTCCTTTTTCTTATTTAAATATGGGTGCGATTGTACAATAAGAGCAGCCCCATCTATTGTTCCTCTAACGGAACTGGTTACTTTAGAAAGGATTTTTAATGCTTATTGAAGAATAGAATCCCAAAGATATATTGGTGGTATTTTTGTGAATAAGAACAAATTGAGGGTATAAAGGCTGGCAATCATTAAGAAAATGTCTTCAATAAAGAAAAGCGTTTCCGCAAAGTGGAGACGCTTTTCTTTATTGAAGTAACGGGGCTAGTTAATTTAATAAACACCAGTAACTTTATTTAGAAATTAATACTGTTGATAATAAATATTAGCGGAACAATGTCTTAATAAAAAAGGAGCAAGAATTTATGTCCGATAACGTAAGACCAAGAAGAATAATTTTAGATTTAGCGGTTACTTTAGATGGCTTAATTGAAGGTAAAAATGGAGAAGTTGATTGGTGCATTATGGACGCTGAGATGGGGTTTATTAATTTTTTAAATGAAATTGATACTATTTTATATGGAAGAAAAAGCTACGATTTATGGGGACAATATACTCCAGAAAATGATGCAACTGATACGGAAAAAGAAATGTGGGAATTAGTTCATAGTAAAGAAAAATATGTGTTTTCTAGAAAGCAAAAACAGACTGAAAATAAAACAATTTTCATAAATGATAATATTATTGAAGAAGTAAATAAATTAAAGAATAAGCCTGGCAAAGACATCTGGTTATATGGCGGAGCAAGTCTTATTACAACTTTTATCAATTTAGGGCTTATTGATGAATTTAGATTATCTGTTCACCCAATTATTTTGGGAGAAGGAAAACCTTTATTTATTGACATAAAACAGAGAACAAATCTAAAAATGGTTAAAACAAGAAAGTTTTCTTCTGGCGTTGTTCAACTAATATACCGTTTGAACGGAAGTTAATAATATTGTATTCCAAAGATAATATTGTTACTTTGTTCTACTAACTGGTGCAAGAGTTAAAGATTGGGATGGCTGCGATCCCTTTTTTATTGCACTAGCGGGGCAGGATAGTTGAAGAAGATCTTTCGACGAAAAGGACATTCCTGGTAGTACAGAAATGCCCTTTTTACTGCTTTGTTAGAATTTAAAGTCTAGAACCATCTTACTGGTTTCACCTGTAAACTTATAGTTATAGGACCCTTTCAAGCTCTCTAAGTCACCGGTAGCTTTGATGATTGTTGCTGGACAATCTAGATTTCCTTTATCAAATATTCCTTGCTCTAAAGCAGTAAATGTCCCCTGTTTTCCCTTGTAAGTTCCTTCAAAATGCAGAAATCCGGAAATTTTAGAAGTGGCTAAGTGACCATCAACTATAGTAGAGTCTATATAAAATAATAAATATTCAACAAAAGCTTTTCCTGTTAATTCACCCTCAATATCATATTCGACATGGGCAATATTTATAGGGAATTCTTTTCTAGTGTCGTCTACTGGATTTTCATCCCATTTGCTAACTGTAAATGTTACCTCCATGGTAAATCTCCCTTCATTATTAAATGGTAATTCACCTCTAGTATAATATCCAAAAAGTACCATTATCAATAATAGAATTGGATTACTTTTATTAATTTTTCTTTACTAACTTTGTGAAATATTACACTTAAAGTAACGCGTGCGAGTGTTAAACAAATGATTGCTGCGACGTTCTTTTTCTTGTTGAACTACCGGGCAGGTTACTTGAAGGAAAAAACGCTTTAATCCGAATCTTAAATGTATTGCAAACGTATTATCTTTAAAAGGGAGAGGGTGTAATGTCAACAAATAATAACAAGACAATATCCATTATTTTTTTAAGTTTAATGTTGTTAATGTTAGGGTTCTTAATAGTTGCTTGCTCAAAGGCTGCAGATGCAGAAGACACAAATAAAGAGGCAATTAAAAAAGTTCTTGAGCATCAGTTTACTGGTCCAGATGAGGAGTTTATGGATCTAATGTGGAATCCTAAATATAGGACTGTTGTGAATAATAAAGAAGAGAACAAAGAGTTTGATAAGTATGTAGCAGAGGTATACGGACCTTACTTTACAGATTCTGGGCTCGATTCATTCATAGATGCATTTGGTACTCAATACCCAACCTTTGCTTACAACACTGGTTATAAGTTAAGCTTTAAGGGTGTCACGATTAAGAAAAGTGAGAAAATTCCTTATCGTTATACCTTCATAGCAAAGGTCGGTTATCAGAAAAATGGAGACGAAGAAAAAACTGCAAATGTAGAAGGTGAAGTTCTCTTCTCTACAAAAGAAGAAGGAAAAATCGGGCGATTCGAATACGGAGACGACCACGGTTTGTCGGATATTTTAAGAACAAGCAATTGAACAATTGAACAAGCAAGCACAAAAAGGACCTAATTCGGTTCTTTTTTTATGATTGAAATTACAACACTTTTATTATATTGCCATTCCAAAAAAAAGTTTGTGAACAAATGTACTTAAATTATCGGTTGCATTACCAGAACAGCGGTAATGCTTTTTTCCTATTCAAGTAACAGGGAAGTTTAGTAAAAAAAGGAATTTCCACCAACTTTGTGGTATATATTCCTTGAAGCAGCTTTCCTAAGTATTCTAATTACAGGAGGAATCTAGTTATAAGTCCACAATATGAGGTTGAAAATGCAGAAGTAAATGACCATTTTGAGAGGATGAAAGTAAATGGCAAAAGATAGAAATGAAAGTTGGGAATGGATTAAGGCACTTCTTATTGCACTATTATTTGCTTTTATTATCCGAACCTTTTTCCTTACACCAATTGTAGTAGAGGGTGCATCTATGATGCCTACATTACGAGACCAAGACCGAATGGTTGTATCAAAAGTAGGAGAACCCAAAAGATTTGATATTGTTGTTTTTCACGCTACAGAAAATACAGATTATATCAAACGCGTAATCGGTTTGCCTGGAGATCGTATTGAGTATAAAGATGATACTCTATTTGTAAATGGTAAGGCATATAAAGAGCCTTATCTGGACGAATACAAAAGAGAAATCGAGACAGGTCCACTTACAGCGTCTTTTAAACTGGAGGAAACGGCAGTCGGCAGTGCGACTGTTCCTAAAGGGCAGTTGTTTGTGATGGGTGATAATAGAAGAAAAAGCAAGGACAGCCGCCGAATAGGGGCTATTCCAATGGATAAGGTAATAGGAACAACGAAAATAGTTTATTATCCTATTAAGGAGATAAAAATTATTGGTAAATAAATATTCTCGATGACAGATTAGCATAATCATTGTTCAACTAACATGGTGCTTTTATTGATGAAGAAATAGAGGTGAAATGGTGCCAACGCCAATTATATTACTCTTGTTACTCATATCAATTTTAGTTTTTAGAGGCGTACAAAACGGAAGGATAAAATTTACTGTTAAGAAGTTTATATTGGGTTTGATTATAACGATCCTATTCATTAACGTGATAATGTTTTTCATCTTATAAAATACGATGAAAATTACTGTACTTGAACTAACAGGTAGTAATTCTTCCATAGCGAAAGATCGCTTTTTCCTTCTTTAAGGAATGGATAGTTTAGTTTAATATAGAACAATATGATAATAAAGAATTACCTAAATCTGGTTATTGTTAATTTATTATTTTAAGTGAAGTTGGTGTGAAAATGGATTTGCTGGTGGGATTCCTAATATTGGCGGCAATTTTTTCAGTTTTTGATGCTCTACGAAAAGTGAATAATAATATCTTAGACCAAACAGAAGAGATAAAAAAATTACGTGAAGAATTAGCAAAAGGTACTAAAAATTAGAAGTTCCTCTTCAACTATCGGATGCTTGAGTTTAACAAAGAGTAGTAGCTGCACTCTTTTTCTTGTTCCACGAAAGGGTTCGGTTTGTCGAGGAAGGATATTTTCTTTTTTAAGCGAATTATAAATTCAAACAAACCTTACATAAATACAGGTATCGAAAATAACAGGAATATAGGTGGTATGAGAAATGAAGATCAATAGAATTGATCATGTGAGTATAAACGTAAATGATCTTTCAGAGGCTAAAGCGTTTTTTCTTGATTTAGGACTTGAAGTGCAAGCAGAATGGGAATTGGATGGAGAACAATTGGACAGAATAGTTGGGCTTAAAGATGTTAAAACGGCATGTGTAGGAATGGGGATGCCAGATGGTCAGGCATGGATAGAGCTAGTCAAATTTTATACGCCGTCAGATGAAAGAAATAATCAGAAACCTTTTGCAAATACGCTGGGGATCCGACATATTTGCTTTGCTGTTGAAGATCTTGAAGCTATTGTTGCAAAATTGAAAAAGAGGGGTACAGAAATTTTTAGTGAGATAGAGCAATATGGAGAAAGTTATAAATTATGCTATGTTCGCGGTCCAGAGGGAATTATTTTAGAGTTGGCCGAGAAAATCAGTTAAATATTGAATCGGACTTGAAATGATTTAGACCTCCAACTTTAAAGACATCATCTTAAACGATTGGTACTTATGTTAAAGATGGGATATCTATGTGTATCCCGTTTTTTTGTGCTAATGGTAAGGCTAGTTAGAGAATTACACTGATATTAAAGATACACCTATACTAATGGGAAAAAGGTAGAGATAAATGGTTAAGGGAAGTTTGTGAAGTATTACACTAAGAGGTGTTATTATGTCGATAAAAGGTCTTAATCATTTTTTATTTTCAGTATCAAATTTAGAGAAATCGATAGAGTTTTATAAAAAAGTGTTTGATGCAAAGTTGTTAGTCAGGGGCAGAAGTACAGCTTATTTTGATTTGAAAGGTATATGGCTTGCTCTAAATGAAGAAACAGATATTCCCCGCAATGAAATCAGACAGTCATACACTCATATTGCTTTTTCAATAGAAGAAGTTGAGTTTAATGATATGTACCGTAAACTTGAGGGATTGAATGTAAACATCCTTTCAGGTCGTCCCAGAGACGAAAGAGATAAAAAATCCATTTATTTTACTGACCCTGATGGTCATAAGTTTGAGTTTCATACAGGTACTTTACAAGATAGGCTCGATTATTATAAAAAGGAAAAAAAACACCTGGAGTTTTACACTTAATAATTTCTGTTCAGATAAATACTTACTATCGAAAGGAAACAGGTGAGAATCTTCAAGAAGAGGTCGCCTTTTATCTTTTTATACAAGAAATAGTGTGATATTTGTACTTGAACTATCTGGTGGGTTAGCTTAAGAAAACTTTGAAATTTTCCACTGGTTGAGTACCTAGTGCTATAATAAACATGGACAACAACGACTACAACAACTAAATTGAGGGTGTAAGAATGAAGTTAGATAAGTTTACAATTGGACAGAAGTTTCAAACTAAATCATTAAAATTAACAAAAGAAGATATTATGAAGTTTGCAGGAGAATTTGACCCTCAGTATATGCATTTGGATGAGGAGAAAGCAAATCAGGGCAGGTTTGATGGAATTATTGCTTCTGGTATACATACGTTAGCCATTTCTTTTAAGCTTTGGGTTGAAGAAGGTTTCTACGGTGAGGATGTTATTGCTGGAACACGGATGAATAATATTAAATTTATTAAGCCTGTGTATCCTGGAGATGAACTGCTTGTCCATGTTGAAGTTATTGATAAGAAAGCAACATTAGATGAAACAGGCATCCTTACAGTATCTTTATCTACTTTTAATAATAAAGATGAAAAAGTTTTTGAAGGCGACTTGTCCGTATTGATAAAGCGATGAAGGATGATTGAAAATCTTAATAGTTAAAGTCCTGCTGCCAAATGGTGGCTTTTTCTTTTTAACTAGGCTAACAAAGCCTTTACTAAAAAGGAAAATGGAAGGATTTTACTGATTGTATGGAGAATAACTCCTTTATCGAGTAAAAAACGGAAGGGAAGAAAGTGGATTTTGTTTATTGTTAATAAGAAGAAGTGGGGGTTATTTTATGATTTCCTTGGTTTTTAGTTTTGGGAATGTTTGTTGAAATGGTCATATTAAATAAGGTTTTTTAATATTCCTAGAATATATTTTAACCGAGTATTTATTTCTTATTGCGGAGGGGTTGTATTGCAAACACTATTTAGATATAACTGGATGGTAAGAGAAGATTGGTATCGTTGGTGTGAAGAGTTAAGTGAAGAAGAGCTTTTGCAAAACCGAACGGGTGGTATGGGAAGTATATTACATACGCTTTTCCATATTGTTGATGTTGAGTGGAGCTGGATAAGTCTCTTACAGGGTAAGACTGACTTTCAGGAAAGTTTCGATCATTATAAAAGCTTGAACAAGGTTCGAAAATTGGACGCAGAATTTCATTTAGATGTGGAGAACTTTGTGAACAACTGGGAATCTAGTATGGAAAATCAATTATTTTACGATACCATGCCAGATGGAAGAATTGTAACGGATACTTGGGGTGAAGTTATGAGACATACCATTGCTCACGAAATTCACCATATTGGACAACTATCAGTTTGGGCAAGAGAATTGGGAAGAAAGCCTGTTTCAGCAAACCTTATCGGACGCGGTCTTTCCTCTTATTCTAAAAAATAATTTTTTCAAGTTCTGCTTCTTATCGGAGGCGATGCTTTATAGAGGCATCGCCTTTTCTTTGTCTACTGACGGGACTGTTTGTGGAGCAATGCACTTAAACTAAAGGGTGCTTGAGTTTAACAAAGAGTCGTGTAGAACAGTTGAAGAAGTAAAACTAATATGAAACAAAGAGACCCTTATTGCGTATGTATTGGTAAGGTGGTAATCAAGGGGGAATTTTTTTGTTTCAGTTTTTTCTAATTGTAGGAATAGTAGGTATTATGATTTCAGGTGTGTTTATCGGGGCTTGGGTTGATGGAGACCGTCAAAGAGGAAATTTTTATTCAGAAACCCCAGAAGACAGAAATTCCAGAACAAAAATAGCGTTAATATCTGGTTTCGTAGGCATACTTTCTTTATTAATTTCCGGATTAATTTATTTCATATTTCAATAACAGATTCTAAAGTGCTTACCATTAACAACTAAATGGCAGGTTTTTTCAATAATTATCCTCAATAATTGGTATTTATTGTATAATTGTAAATAAATACCTTTGGAGAGATGTATATGATATTAAATACAATAACACCTATAGCAATATTAGCAGGTCTTGTTATTTTTGGATACCTAATGGTTAAGTTAGTTAAGGTGTTAAAAAAATAAGGGAGTACAAGTTAGATTATACAAATACGATAAAATTTTCTTCTTTTAATCCCCTTTATGTCAAAACATGGATAAGCGGGACAATGGAAAGAGGTGAAGATTTTGAAAAAAACAGTATGTGTAGGTTTAATATCATTTATCTTTGTAAGCAGTTTACTAATATCAATAGGATTTTGGTTGGATATTAAATTTTTAATGTTTAATTTTTACCAAGAAACCTCAAAAGGATTCGAAGCTGGAGGTTCTTTAATTCCTTTTATTATAGGGTTAATTTGCAGCTATTTTATCGGTAATTACTATCAAAAAAGACAACAGAGTTATTAAGCTAACAGGAGTATCCCTGTATAAGTTTGTGAAGTATTATGGTTACCTTTCCAAATAAAATGTAGGGGGGCAAGAGGTGTAATAAAGCTAGGCACCAAAGGTAGACAGGTAGTGTTCGAGGGAACACCTAAACACATCATCCATGAAGAGCGGTCAATCACGGGAAGATACTTAAGGGAGCATTTATAAAATAATCAAATAGATATTAATTTTTTCAGTTTTTGCTCCTTGTCGGAGGCGATGCTCTATAGAGGCATCGCCTTTTCCATTTGTTCTGGGTAGTGGGTGCCTATTTTCCTGCAGAGGTTGGAAAATTGGAGAAAATTTGAAAAATATTACTCCCTCTTGCTTATCAAATTATCCAGTTTCTTTTAGAAATTCCATATATAAATGGCAGTATAGTTAGAAAAAACTGGTGCAATATATAGAGAGTTAATATCATTCAATAATGAGGGATCAATTTATGTACAGCAAAACAGACAAAACGGGTAGCAAGTATCATTCACTTCAAACGGATATATGGCTTCATCATGATTTATTTAGTTTTGGCTGGTTAGTATCGTCATTATAAATATATTATTTCTTATCATGTTCATTTTCTTAATCGACCGCTATAGAACGTTATTAATTTCTTTTGCTTTTATAGTTAGTTTTGTAATTGTTGGTATAGGAGATGAAATAGGCTCTTATTTTGATTTTTGGAGTTATCCACATCAGTTCCTTGTTTTTACGCATCGATTTAATGCAGTAGATTTTTCTGTGATGCCCGTAATGATGGCTTTAACTTATCAATACTTTTCAAAGTGGAAGCCTTATCTTGTTGCCACTGTTATTATGTCGGTAATAATTTGTTTTATCGGGATACCGATTTTTGTTTTTTGGGGATTGTATAAATTAGAAGATTGGAACTACTTCTATTCTTTTTTGGTCACGTTGTTAATGTTTATTATGATGAAAATGATGGTTGATTTTGTAAACAATAGATCAAAAAAGAGATAATATTCTAATTTGAAGTTAACTCTTTAGATGAGGCGATGCTTTAAGAAGACATCGTTTATGTTCACTTTTCTAAAGCTGTCAGAGTGGCAGCTTTTTATTTTGCATACAGAGCAGGCGTGGCAGGATAGTATAAGATTTTTAGACGGATTTGGCCACAAATAGTGATGTAGGAACAGCTAATTTTTTAAAATAAAAAAAGGTACCGTTTGGGTACAAGGAGATTTTGTATCTAGGAATGATTTTAGTTTATGCAAATGACCAGAAAATGATAAAAAATAAACCCCATAAATGGGGTTAAAAAGAAGCTAAAATCCAAAAGGTCCCATTGGACAACAAGGATTGACTGGAACACCGCACATAGTATGTGTTTCACAGCATTCATTTACACAGGACTCTGTGTGTGGAAAATAGTGTTGATGATTAACATGCAGCTTGTTAACGGTTGTTGTATGTGATGGATGTAAATGTGTAACTACTTTATTAAATAAATTTGTTTTTACATATTGTTGCGCAGGGTCAACTAGTCCCGGATCATACTGTGTAGGAAACACTTGTGGTGGACAGTATTGAGGTGGACATGGTGGTGGCGGGCAGAATTGGGATGGCATTTGTTGCATAGGAGCAATCTGATTAGGCAAGGCGTTTGGCATGGCATTCGGAAACATATTTGGTGGGACATTTCTATTTCTTTTCATCATTCGATGACCTCCATATGAATTTGTCTTGGTATATCATTAGTCTATTCAAATTTAAATTTTGTGGACTAGTTGAATACCTATTTTAATAGTAGAATGATGCTCCTTGGGCGCCTTTTCTTGTCCACTCTCGGGCAGGCTAGCGATAGATGAATCCATTCCAAATAAAAAAAGACGGTTATCCGTCTTTCTCTTTAATTTAAAGGTGAGCTTGACTCTTTCTTTGTTTAATAAAATGAAAAATACAAGATCCTAGGTAATAAAGAAAGAAATAGCCAAAAAGAATGAGAGTCGGTATTGCGTTAGGAAGTATTTGTATAAGGATAATACCTATAACAAGAAAAATAAATGAAACAATAAAATTAAATTTATATTTCGTTATTCTTTTCATTAAATCACCTCTAACCTTATTTTACCATTATTTCGGGGGTGTTTGTGAACCGATGTACTTAAACTATGAGGTGCTGTTGTAAAGGATGAAGAATTCGAGCTTTTCTCCCTGAATTTCTTTGATGCTTTTCCCTACTAAAAAGCGTGACCCACCCTTAGTTTTGCAACGGTCTTAAATCCGTATTTTTGATAACTTATTTCTTATTGTGGTAACGGGGCTGGTTAGCTGTACGAGTTATAAATTTTATGGTTTAAAGTTTTAGAGCATTTCTTTGATCGGGAATGCTTTTATTTATGTGTAAAAAAGAAAACAATAAATAAATTATTAAATATAATAAATATTTATTGAAAAACGATAAAATATATATTAAAATCAAAAACAGAAATATAAGTGAGGTGCTTTATATGGAAAAAGTAACAACGTTGTTTTTAAAGATAGCGGTTATTCTTTTAGGAATCCCAGTTCTTGCTCTGTGCATCTTTTTGGTGCCTGAGATGGCGGATCTTGCAGCAAAATTGCTTCCAGAGTTCGCTTTTATAAAATATCTCGTTTTCATCATTTTTGATGCATCGGCGATCCCTTTTTACATTGCTTTGTATCTGGCTTTCAAACTCTTACGCTATATCGACAAAAATAAAGCTTTCTCCGATTTATCTGTGCAAGCTTTAAATAAAATCAAATACTGTGCAATCACCATCAGTATTTTGCATGTGCTAGTTTGGCCGCTCTTCTATATCTTTGCGGAAGTAGACGACGCACCAGGGGTTATCTTTGTAGGCTTGGTTGTTCCTTTTGCTTCGATAATTATCGCTGTCTTTGCAGCTGTTCTTCAAAAACTTTTACAAGAAGCAATTGATATCAAATCGGAAAATGATCTAACGGTCTGAGGTGAATAACAATGGCAATTATAATCAATATTGATGTGATGTTAGCAAAAAGGAAAATGAGCGTAACAGAGCTTACGGAGAAGGTTGGAATAACAATGGCGAACCTTTCTATATTAAAAAATGGAAAGGCTAAAGCGATTCGATTCTCCACTTTAGAGGCAATTTGTAAGGCTTTAGAATGTCAGCCTGGAGATATTTTAGAATACAAAAGTGACGAAGACAGTTAAACATGGTGGAAGAATTTAATATAGCCATTATCAGAGGAGGTATAACATGGACATTCACAATTTGATTATTGAAAATTTAGCTAATCCGTATGAGCTGGAGAGAATGTATAGAAAAGATTCGAAAGCTTTTAAAAAGTCATTTTCACACGCTTGGGAACAAAATCCTGATTCTCAGATTCTTAGCGTATGGTATGAACGATTGTATTTCAAGGAGACGGCAAATACAGGGAGAATTTTCTTGCTTCAAAAAGGATTCATAATTATGGGTATTTTAGCCATTCTGTCCGGAATAAGCACCAGGACCATTTTTCATTTTGTCGAACAGGAAGCAATTGCTCCAATTAATCTGGCTTTTGGTATCATTCCCTTTATTGCTGCCTATTTTATTTACAATAATACACCGAAAAAAAGTGTTATTTATTCCCTTGCAGCGTTGTTCCTTATTTCTGGGTTTTATCTTAATATGCTGCCATTAAATGATAACGACACTAAGATCCTTGTTTATTTACACCTTCCCATATTCTTATGGGTATTAGCAGGGGTTGCATTTACAGGAAATGAATATTCAAAAGGCAATACAAGATTAGCTTATATTAAATTTAATTTGGAATTTTGTATTCTCTACGCCAGCATGGCAGTTAGCGGAATGGTGCTAGCAGCATTAACCATGCAGTTATTTCGATTTGTTGGCTTGAATATAGAAGACTTCTATTTTAGTAATGTCGTTTTATTTGGTGCTGCCGCTCTTGCGGTTGTAGCTGCGTACCTGGTATCAATGAATCTTAAACTTGCTAAGAATATTACACCCTATATAGCTAAAATTTTTAGTCCGCTTGTCCTGGTTACATTGTTGGTCTATCTTATAACGGTTATATGCGTCGGAAAAAATCCATTCTTAGACCGCAATTTCCTCATCGCCTTCAATGGAATACTTCTTGGTGTATTGGCCGTTACCATATTTTCCATTACTGAAAGCGACCCAGACGAGAAAAAGAGCATTTCAGATATTATTAATTTTGCCTTAATTGTTCTTGCGCTTATCATTGACAGTGTGGCTTTGTCAGCCATCTTGTTTAGACTTTCTTCTTATGGGATTACGCCTAACAGACTTGCTGTTTTAGGAGTAAACATACTTATCTGGGCAAATCTAATTTTAATCATGCTTTCCTATATCCTTTTTCTACAAAACAAATCCGGACCTTCAACTATCCAAGATACCGTTACTAAGTATTTGCCGGTCTACGGACTTTGGGCAGCTTTCGTTACATTTACTTTTCCTCTAATTTTTAATTAGAAAGGCTCTGTTAATGTAATAAAAAGCAAATCTTCAATAACTTATAAGGTCCTTAGAGCCGATATTATGCAGCTTTTTATACAGAGTTGCATACTATCGGCTTATTTTCAATAGTATCTTTAGCTTAAAAATGTTTTATATGGTGCGTTAGTTTAACAAGGTGTCGCAATAAGGGATTCTAAAAAACTTAGAAATACTTTTTTATGTCTATACATGATTGTTAAAATTAAGAAAGGCTGTCTCACATTAGAGTGAGGCAGCCATCCGTTTTAAGCTGGAACTATTTAGAAGTGCTTGTCTTGTCCATAAATTTTAATAGATCTGTTAATAAAACACTAAAGGTAGACAAATGTTCCTGAATTCTTCCTGGATACGCATTTTCGATAAAATCAATCGAATCGTTTGGTGTATGCCAAACTTCACCATGTTCCACTGTTTGAGTATAGCCATCTAAATCGCCGATTTCCCAGTTAGTGGATTCTAGATATCCGTAAGGGATACCCTTTGCTTTGAATGGTGCATGGTCACTCCAATCTCCAGTCGTGCCAGCTGGGTAATCAGGGTTCAGCCCAGGGTTTGTTCCCACGTTTAATTTTTTCTTGTTTACAATAGCTAATGCTTGTTCACGAATGAAGCCCGCTTCGCCTTCATCTCCATAAACAAACATGTGATCCCCAACAGCAAGACTGTCCATATTGATCATCCCAACCGTATTGTCAATTTCATCGGATGTCATATGATTCGCATAATAGCTAGAACCTTTTAATCCTGGTTCTTCAGCTCCAAACGCGATAAATACAATGGAGTAAGGTGTATTTATATTCTTCAAAACTTCTGCTACTTCTAATAGCACTCCCACGCCTGAAGCATTATCATCAGCCCCTCGCCCCACGGAAACGGAGTCATAATGAGCGCCTACGATGATTTGTTTAGCAGACTTTCCCGGTTTATAGGCAATCACGTTGGAAGATGAAA
Organism: Neobacillus drentensis; assembly: GCF_021560175.1. Taxonomy (GTDB): domain Bacteria; phylum Bacillota; class Bacilli; order Bacillales; family Cytobacillaceae; genus Neobacillus; species Neobacillus drentensis_A. The sequence continues at coordinate 2,865,769 of NZ_CP091110.1, forward strand.
TTTGTTTCCCTCTACTTGTATAAGTAAACGGTTGTACTTTCGTCTTAAGCCCAATTCGGTCAAATTGACCTTTAATATATTGTTCTGCTAGTCTTTCATTTGGACTTCCTGCTACCCTTTGACCGATTTCATACGTAAGGTATTTCATGTGTTCGTAGGCCATTGCACCATCTTTGTGTGCTAGGGATGGTTTATATGTAATGGTTTGGGCAGAAGCAGCTCCTACAATGGTCAATAATCCAAACAGTAATGCCACAAAAGAAAACATAAATTTGCTTTTCACATGATCACTCCTAATTTGTTTATATTTTTATATAGTAATATATTCCAATTAGATAAACAATAGATATGTGAGAATTTTCATTCTACTTAATAAAATTAACATCAAGAACCAATTAACTGATAATGTAAAAAAAGAAACCTTAAAAGGAGGGTTCTATAAGAATTTTTGGGTTTTTAAGAAGCATTGTTCATTTCCGGTGGAAAAGCTTGTGAAACCGCGGCACTGGCTCTTTTTTCTTGTTTGGCTTAGATCAGGAAGGATTTTAAATAGCCTTGGAGAATTTTTAGATTATCTACATTAAAAGAGAAACAAAGACGGCTAGTAAAAGGACTTAATTTAAAGAGGTGATAGGTAATTGGAGACAATGAAAATAAGAAGAATTGCAGTCGATTCCATTCTTTATACTGACGTGGACGATTGTGAAACAGACGATAATATAGAAGATTGGGATATTCAATTTGAAGGAGGGCTTATCAGTACTTGAAGGTAGATTAAATACCACAAAATTGGTGCGTAGCAAACTTCAAAACTGCATCATTCCTTAAATTTTACTTATATATAATTGTTCAAAAAGTCTCGAAAATTATTTACGAGACTTTTTTTATTTATCCATTCGCGGATAGCATATGAACTCGTAAAGAATTCTTAATAAAACATCTTGATTGATGATGTTAACCACCCATCTATTCAAATGTTTTTGCCATAAAGATATTGGGTAGTAAAAAATACAGTATCCATAATGTTGACAAGCTGAAGTTTTTCGAAGGATGTATGGAGTTAGTAATGTTTTAACCTTAGATTTGGCAAGGGGGAATCTCAAACGATGGAAAAGAAATGGTGGAAGGAAAGTGTAGTGTATCAAATCTATCCGTTGAGTTTTAAGGATTCAAACGGCGACGGTATTGGGGATCTACAGGGAATTATTTCAAAACTTGATTATTTAAAGGACTTAGGTATCGATGTCATTTGGATTTGCCCTATTTATCAGTCACCCAATCACGATAACGGCTACGACATCAGTGATTACCGGGCCATTATGAAGCAGCTCGGGACGATGGAGGATTTTGATGAACTGCTAGCACAAGCTCATGAACGGGGGCTTAAAATTATAATGGACTTGGTTATAAACCATACATCGGACGAGCATCCATGGTTTATTGAGTCTCGTTCTTCTCTCGATAATCCTAAACGGGATTATTATATCTGGAGAAAAGGGAAGAATGGCGGGCCGCCAAATAATTGGGAATCCTATTTTAGCGGATCGGTTTGGGAATATGATGAAACGACGGATGAGTACTATCTGCACCTGTATACGAAAAATCAGCCAGACCTAAATTGGGAAAATGAAAATGTCATCAGAGATGTGGAGGAGATGGTTCGCTGGTGGCTGGATAAGGGTGTTGACGGATTCCGTATGGATGCCATTGCACACATAGTCAAAGCTGAAAATCTTCCAGATGCTCCTAATCCAAACAACCTTCCCTATGTGAGGGCCTACTCATTATTTTCCAACCTAGAAAAGGTACATACGCTGCTTCGAGATTTAAATGATAAAGTATTGTATCAGTATGACATCATGACTGTGGGTGAAACCTCCGGGCTCGGTCCTGAGCAGGCGTTAAACTATATTGGTAACGAACGGCATGAATTGAATATGGTGTTCCAATTCGAGCATATGCTGCTGGATTCTGCTACAGGAGGAACCGGTAAATGGGAGCTGACGCCCTGGAATTTGCTCGATTTAAAAAACATTATGAGTAAATGGCAGACAGTCCTTCACGAAAAAGGCTGGAACGCCAATTATCTTTGTAATCATGATCAGCCTCGCTCCGTTTCCCGCTTCGGAAACGATGGTAAATATCGAAAAGAATCCGCCAAAATGTTAGCGACCTTCCTATTAACCCTAGAAGGAACCCCATATATCTATCAAGGGGAGGAAATTGGGATGACAAATCCTCAATTCCAATCGATTCAGGACTATCGGGACATTGAGACGCTTAACTATTACCAACAGGCTGTCGAGTCCGGGACTCCAATTGATACAATGATGGAGGCGATTTGGAAAAAAAGCCGGGATAATTCGCGTACTCCCATGCAGTGGGATGATTCCCATGCCGCAGGATTTACGACGGGGACGCCCTGGATTATGGTAAATTCTAATTATCAGGAAGTCAATGTTCAAGAAGCGCTAAAGGATGAAAATTCAATCTATCATTATTACCGAAAGCTCATTGCTTTGAGGAAAAATCATGAGGGGTTAGTGTATGGAGAGTATAAACTGTTGTTGCCTCTTGACCCGAATCTCTACGTTTATACTCGTAATTTTGAAGAAGAAGAGTTTTTGATTATCTTGAATTTCTTTGATCGAACGCCTGAATTTACATTGCCCGAAGAATTGAGCAGTCTTTCAGCGGAGCTGTTACTTTCAAATTACAAGGTGGAGAAAGAGGATTTGCACGAAATAACCTTCAGACCTTATGAAGCACGAATTTATAAATTAAAGAGCAGGGAATAAAATCTCACGAGATAGGATTGATGATAAAACGGAAGCCAAATTTGGCTTCTGGTTATTTTTAGTGAAAGAAATTCAACTATCCTAAAGGATATTAGGGTGTGTCAGGTGAATGTTAAAGTGGACTTATTTTTTTACTAAAGGAGTGTTAGATTAATGAAAATTGGTTTTATCGGTTTAGGAACGATGGGGCTTCCAATGGCAAAGAATTTGCTGAAAAATGGGTATGAACTAACGGTTTTTAATCGTACCAAAGAGAAAATGGATCTTCTCAAGGCAGAGGGGGCCATCCTTGCTGGTTCTCCTAAGGAAGTTGCCTTAAAAAGTGATATGGTTTTTACGATGCTTACGGCCGATGCGGCTGTAGAGGAAGTAGTGCTTGGTGAAAATGGGATTGTTTACGGTGCCCATCCAGGTTTAATCGTGATTGATTCTAGTACGATCTCACCATCTACAAGCAAAAAGTTGGCAAAGGAACTTTCACATCGTGAAGTGGATATGCTTGATGCTCCGGTTACAGGCAGTGAACCGCAAGCCATTGAGGGAATTCTTACCTTTATGGTAGGGGGTAAAAAAGAAATTTTTGAAAAATGTATGCCTTTGTTTTTAGCGACAGGACAAGGTGCTTATTATATGGGGGAAAATGGGAAGGGCTCCTATACGAAGTTAGCTAATAATACTATGTCTGCCATTAATCTACTTTCGTTCACTGAAGCGGTCACAATGGCAACAAAAGCTGGCATTGACCCGGAAATCTTTGTTAAGGTCGTCAATGGCGGAGGAGCTAGAAGCGGCCAAGTCGATAATAAGGCACCCAAGATTTTAAATCGCGATTTTACACCACACTTTATGACAAATTTAATACATAAAGATCTTGGTTTAGCAACGGATGTAGCAAAAGAATTAGAAGTTTCAGCGCCTGTTCTCGCCATAGTAAAAGAAATCTTTCAAATGGCTAAAGCAAAAGGATATGGTTCAGAAGATATGAGCGCCGTCATTAAATGCTAAGAAGAGTGGGCTGGGGTTACAGTTGAAAAAGTAAAATAAATTGCCAATCCCAGAAGATCACCTATAATTTTTACGTCATCCTAACCGGTGACGTTTTTTTATTAACCATATTCAAGTATAAGGAATATGATAAAAAAAGTGAGGTGAATAGGTATGTCCGATTTTACTCCAGGCTCTTATGTAACTGCTCATTTTATTGACGGGACAGCGGTAGAATTTAAACTTATTTCTTTACATGTTACTTATTTTGTAGGAATAAATAGCTTTGGGCATACGGTTTTAATTCCTTTTGATAATGTTAAGTATTTAGAAAGCAAAGCGCTCTAAGGAAGAGAAGCGTTTTTCTTTTTTTTATTTATCCAGAACGTTTGTTCGTGTATAATAAGGGTAATAAAGAAATGGGGGATGACCGCGATTGCTATCGCGTTCGAGACAGTATGAAGTGACAGATCCCCTTTATAATGCCGGAGTAAATAAAGATGTAGAGGGATTTTTATTAATATTTTAGGAGGGAGAATATGTCTATTATACGGTTTAAAGATTTTCAAAAATTTAATCAGGACCTTGTAACTAGTCAGCAACAACAAGCACTAAAGCGTTATATTGAACGTTCAAATGAGCGAGAACGAACGGATGATAACCAAAATCGTAAGTATCCATTGGAAATGGATACACCAGAGAGAATTTCTGCTCGAAAGAAAATGATAAACCCTCGGGATGGACTAGCTTTGGAACGGATATTTGGGGAGAATGATTTGTTTCCTATTTCTTATTTTGAAGCAGGGCTTAAAGCAGCGAAGCCTGTCTGTAGAATTGAGGTACGTGATAGAATAGGCCGAATTCTTGGATACGGCACTGGTTTTCTTGTTTCTTCCAATCTATTACTAACAAATAATCATGTAATAGAAAACGAGGAATCTGCTCTTTTTAGCGCTGCACAATTTAACTATGAAATGGATTTTGATCAAAAGGAACGTCCGATTAAAAGCTTCCGATTAAAACCTACTATGCTTTTTATTACAGACCAGAAGTTAGATTTTACTTTAGTAGCCATTGAAGAGACCTCAGCAGATGGATCGAAATCCAGTGATTTTGGATTCTTACCATTACTTCCTCAAAAAGGGAAGGTTTTACTTGGTGAATATGTATCCATTATTCAGCATCCATCTGGTGCCCCAAAAGCTGTAGCCTTTAGAGAAAATAAAATTACGGATGTCTTTGATGATTATATTCATTACTCAACTGATACGCAGCCGGGATCTTCCGGTTCTCCCGTTTTTAACGATCAATGGATAGTAGTGGGTCTGCACCATGCAGGTGTTCCAGATCCCAATGATACTACTAATTACATATCCAATGAGGCTATCAGAATTAGTAGTATTTTAAAATTTGTTATGGAACAGAGTGTCAATTTAAGTGATGGAAAGAAAGCGTTAATTGATGGGATTGTAGCTAATAGGGAAGGCATTGATACAAAAACGGAAGAATGGCATGATGAATTTTCGACTGGTTATGATACTAAATTTCTTGGCGACAACTATGAAGTTCCTCATCCAAGATTTCCTTCTGACCTTAAAGGGGACATCGTAACACAGAGGAACGGTGACACTGTGTTAAATTATACACATTTTTCAATCGTGATGAGTAAGTCCAGGCGTCTAGCCTACTATACTGTAGTGAACATTGATGGAAAAAGATTAGTGAACATTGGTCGTGAAAATAACTGGACGTTTGACCCACGTATTGAAGAAGAATATCAGTGCGGGCCAGAACTTTACGATAATAATGATTTTGATAGAGGACATCTCGTCCGCCGAAGAGATCCTGTATGGGGAGATAATGCTGATCAGGCAAATAAGGATACATTTCACTATACGAATTCTTCTCCACAACATAAAGATTTAAATCAGAAAACATGGTTGGATTTAGAAGATTATATCTTAGAAAATGCTGATAAATTGAATTTGAAAGTTACCGTGTTTACAGGTCCAGTATTTCGGGATGACGATATAATCTATCGAAATGTTAAAATACCTGCAGAATTTTGGAAAGTTGCTGTTATGGTTAAGGAAAATGGGGAACTATCTGCGACTGCCTATTTGCAAACTCAAAAAAATTTACTCGATCATTTGGAATTTGCCTATGGAGAATTTAAAACTTATCAAGTAAAAGTTTCAACTATTGAAAACTTAACTGGCCTCGACTTTGGAAACCTAAGGAATCATGATCCATTGGAACGAATTGAAATCACCGCAGCAGGTCGCATTATTAATAATTCTAAAGATATACTTATGTAAGTAACTATAAGACCAGTAACTATAAAGCCTTAATGGATGCGATACTTCGTAATGAAGGTCGCTTGTTTTCTTTTTCATAAATATGATTGTGAAATGTTGCACTTAAACTATAGGGCATGTTAGTGGAACAAGGATAAGGATTTTTGTGGCAAGCTAGTATAATAAGATTAGTGTATGAATGTTGTTCTTGAGAATTCATTTTGTATTTCGGAAGGGAAGGGAGTCCATTGAGAGTAATCATGGAATTCATTCGTATTATCGTAATCCTTCTTATTCTTGGTGGTTTAAAGGGAGCTTTCTTAAAATTTATATATACGAGCTTTGGAATAAATGTAGATAATGCCAATGGTCCTTGGCTAGTTGGATTATCAATCCTGATTTTACTATTTGTATTGTATAGAAACAAACTCCAATTTTCTGGATTTTACAAAGGATCTGGTAAGGTAAAACTCTCGAAAAAAGTTAGTATGTAGCTAATTTCTTGTTCAGTAATAATGATAATTTTAGCCCCTTACTTCAATTAACTTGCAGGTTAGCTAAAGTAGGACCTTTCATTATAACAATCGAATAAAGATAAAATAAAACTGTCTTTCTGGAGAGGCGGGGTTGATTTTGTTAACCAAAATTTTAAAGATGTTGTCAATTTTGAGTGGATTAACATTGTTATCTTATGTTGTATATAGTTGGAAGGATTATTCGGATAAAAGTTTTTTAACTATGCAAATGCTTATGGTGAGTATGTTTATTTTTGGAGGAATAGATAATTTATTCAGTGAGCAAAAGTCAATGAAGATGATGGGGATTTTATACTTTGTAGTAGCTATCTTTATCACATTTGTTTCGATTAATAAATATGCATGAGCGGTACTTTGGAGTGATTTGAACTTTTTTGTTAATTCGCTATTATGCTAATGGGGCAGGTTACTTCAGGAAAGAATTCCAGTAACGAATACTAGCCCCTACCGTACAACCAAAGCAAGGGCCTTTTTAGCAACAGGTTTAAGTTGAAGCGGAGGAAAAGGCTATTATTATCATGATTGTTAACACAAAATAACCAAATCCAATCTCTTTATTTTTGTCCCCCAATATTTTACATAGCCGGCTTTCAATCAGCTGGTTAAGAATTAGTAAAGCAATTAATAAAGGAATAAGTATTAATGGGTTATTTCTCACGAGATTATAATCAAAAAACTGGATAGCCGTAAAAACAAAAAAATAAGATATTAATCCACTAATATTTCTGGAACCTCGTTTAAAAAGCCATCTAACTAACTGTTTTATTTGATTCAAAAAATAATCCCCATTTCTGCTATTGTGTATTTATTAATATATGTATTTATAATATGAAAATGGATAGGACATCCAGGACACTGCTTGTTCCCATACCTTATTTCTTATTAAGCTAAAGGAGCAGCATTAGTTCAACAAAATATCAATTAATAGAGGATTTTTAGCTTTCATAAAGAAAGAATAAGTAATTAAGTAGTGAGGGGATGAAGGAAATTTGTCAACAAGTAACAATATCATTCAGATAATGCCTTGGGAGGATAATGACCTTGATTTACTTTTTCGTTTAAACACTCCAGAAATGATGCAGCATCTTGGAGGTTCAGAGAGTAAAGAGCAGATTTTGAAACGACATAAACGCTATCTTGAGCTTGGTAATAGAGGACGTATGTTCAGCATTATATTGTCGCCAAAATTAGAAACAGTAGGTTCTGTGGGTTATTGGCAAACTACTTGGAATAATAAAAGTGTTTATGAAACTGGATGGAGCGTTCTACCCTCTTTTCAAGGGAAAGGAATAGCTACAAAAGCAGTAAAGTTAGCAATAGAAGAAGCAGCTAATGAGAACAAATATAAATACATTCACGCATTCCCATCGATTGATAATCCTGCTTCTAATGCAATCTGTCGGAAGCTTGACTTTCAGTTTATTTCTGAATGCAAATTTGAATATCCTCCAGGAAGCTTTATGCGGTGCAATAATTGGCGTTATAAATTAATTGGACAATAGCTGATTTTTCAGTTCTTAATTTTCAAAAAAATTTGTGAAATGTACTTAATCTTACAGGTGCTTTGGTTCAGGATGATGTGATCGCTGCGTGGTCATTTTTCCCACTAATGTCATCTGGAATTATTAATGGTATAGCTACTATTTTATTAATCTTGTTTATTGACCCTAAAGCTTCAGTGTTAGCTGATAGAGTGATGAAAAATCCAAGTCAGCATATTTATTTAAAAAGTTATTCATTGACTATGATTAGTTCAAGTTTGTTGGGGACAATTGGTGCTCAGATCTTGTTTATTCCTGCTGCATATTATGTAGCTTGGTTTGCAAAGTGGATTTTAATCTTACTTAATTTATGTCTATTCTTTTTTAAATGAGGGTGAATTTAATGATTATCAATCAAAAACTATTTTATATTAAAGATTTAAACTATACGATTAGACCTGCTAATAAAAGCGATGCAACAAAATTATCTGAATTAAGGCTAAAGATTGATGGTGAATCCGAAAATATGGACAGAGAAAAGGGAGAGGACTATATTGACCCGGCACGATTTGCAGAAATGATTGAAACCGATACCAACCACGCGAAAAACTTGTTTTTAGTTGCGGAACTAGATGGCAGATTGATTGGTTATTCTAGATGTGTAGGTAATGATTTAAAAAGATTTGTACATAAAGCGGAATTTGGATTAGGTGTGCTGAAGGACTACTGGGGTTATGGGATTGGAAAAAATTTAATGAAAGAAACCATTTCCTGGGCTGATAGGATCGGTATTAAAAAAATAGTATTATATGGAGTCCTTGAAACAAACGAAAGAGGCATTGAACTATATAAAAAACTCGGATTTGAAATAGAGGGTTTAATGAAAAAAGATAGAATCCTCTCAGACGGAAAATACTATAATACCTATATAATGGCCAGATTTAATGAATGTTAAGAACCTTCAGCTTCTTAAATTCGTTACTGTTCGAATCCCGACAGGATACTATAAATTTCTGACTTAGATGTCTGTTTAGACCAAAGTAGGAGGAAAAATGATTAGAAATCTTAATTCATTTTTAAATGAGAATTTTGAGGGGTTAATTTTAGAGCCCCCCTTATTTTATAATTGGAACAATAGCATTAGGTTCGAAATCTCAAATCCAGTACTACCATCCTGTGCAAAAGAAAATTTGCAACAAACTTTTCACCGTTCCATTTCTTTGTTTAAAAGGGTGTTTGAAGCGAAAGATGAAATTCTACTGGTTACCGATGTCCTTACAACAAGAAATAATCACTTTCTCCAGATGAAACCTTTAAATGTTTATAAAAAATACTTAAAAGATAAAGATTTATTATACAAATTACAGCATCAACTCTTAGTTAGATCCCTCGAAGATGAAGGGGATCAGATGGTTGTTCATCGATTTGTCCTTCAGTGCAAAAAAGACACGATTCGGTATGCCCCACTACTGAAAGCCATTTGTTATGAAGACTTTGCTCATTCATCTACTATCTTGAGAAATCATCAAGAAAGTGGATATGAAATTTATTTTGTTAATCTATCTAAAAAAATTATTTTTCACTTATATGATGATCGTGGATGCGATATTTTAGCCGCCAATAAAGAGGATATTCGTTATCTTTATGAGGAATTTAACGATTGGATTTTAAATTTTGATCGTAAAAGAATGGATCTCTTGTTTAGGTAGAACATAACGAGCATCTTCAAGCTGTCGTTACGGCAGTTTTTTCTTGCTGAACCAATGGGGCAGAATACTTCAATAATACTTAATGCATAGATAAGGTAACTTTCTTTCGATAATCCTGTGGTGTTAAGCCCGTTTCCTTACGAAAAACATAGGTAAAATAGCTCGCACTTTGAAAACCACACACCATCGCTATCTCACTGACCGTTCTATTCGTTTCCTGCAGCATCTCACAGCTCTTTTGAATACGATAACGAACCAAATAAGTATTGGGTGTTTGACCAATATACTTACTGAACAACTCGCAACATCTGCTCCTACATATAGAACCTGCCGCTGCAATGTCATCAAGTGTTAGCTTATTATCATAATACTGATGGATGAATCCAGTGATTTTCCAAACAGCCATCCATGATTGATCATCATTTAGTTGCCCAGGAACGTTTTGGATATGATCTCCGATATTGGCGCAAAGCGACGTCGCCTGTGAAAGAAGACGAAGTGGATTGCAAGTCTTACTGTTCATTTCATTGTAAATCTGTTTCAGTGAAAGTAAAATTTCATTTTTCCAGGGGCTTTGGTGTGTAAGCAAGATATAGTCTTCAGTGTCTGGCCCAAATTTTTCATCCAGGTACACTTTACCTACGTGTGTACTCTCACCAAGCAGTGAAGGATGGATAGCAATCACAATGAAAGAACAGTCGACCTTATCGGTCGAAAAACCATAATGCATGCGTTTGCTGTTTACGAAAATTCCCTTCCCCTTCTCAATAAGCACTGTTTCTCCATTCACAAAATACTCCATTTCTCCGTCTAGCATTAAAATAAACTCCAAATCAGGATGCCAATGACACGCTGCAGCATATCGATCAAATAGATGTAGAGCACCTTTACGGACATAAAGTGGAAAATCAGGTAGATTATAGTTTATCTTTTCCGATAAATCTGAAAACACTACCAACTGTGAACTCATAACAACATCTCCTGAAATATACGATTTTGATAGAATTATATTCGATAATGGTGGAATCAACAAGAGGAAACATATACAATTTTGATAAAATAAGAAAAGTATACAACGTGTCCTAAGTATAGCCAATATGTTTTCATTTAGGATATCTATTAGTTTAGATGAAATAATTAAGCTGCCGATCGCTGCGATTCGTTACCGACCATACAGATGGTTAAACAATAGTACAAGAGATTTTACATGAGTAAGGTGAATCGATGATCACCTTTTGATCAATATAAGAGAACTAATAGAATGATAAAAGGAGAAAAGTACAATGACAATGAGGGAAAGAATTTCTTCTGGAAAATTATTTACAGATTACTGCGAAGGTCTGCCTGAGGATAGGATGCAAGCGAAAAGACGAATGATGGCATTTAATGCGACAGGACCGGATACGTTGGAGGAACGCGTTCGACTTATGACAGAAATATTTGGTAAAGAAACAAAGGCATGGATTGAGCCGCCGTTTTACTTTTGCTATGGAACAAACATTGAAATTGGTGAAGATACTTATATTAACTTTAACTGTAATTTTGTGGATGATACGAAAATTATCATCGGAAAAAATGTTTTGTTTGGTCCGGCAGTAACCATCGCTACTGTGGGTCATCCAATCAATCCTAAATACAGAGGATATATGTATGCGGATCCGGTGAAAATTGAGGATAATTGTTGGATTGGTGCAGGCAGCATCATTTGTCCTGGTGTGACTGTTGGCGAAAACAGTGTCATCGGTGCCGGAAGTGTAGTGACGAGAGATATCCCAGCTAACTCCGTTGCTGTTGGCAATCCTTGCAAAGTGTTGCGCACCATCAATGAACACGATATGAAACATTATTACAGGGACAGAGAAATCACTCAAGAAGATCTGGATGAGGAAGCTCGTTTGAGATAATTTAACTTGTATCTTAAAAAAACAGGAATTTTAGGAGGAAATTAGATGATTAAATTAGTGTTAACTGATATGGATGGAACTTTCTTAAATAATAACGGTGACTTTAACAAGGATCTGTACACAGATGTAAAAAAAATAATGAAGGAAAAAGGGGTAGTTCTCGCTCCTATTACCGGTAAGCAGTGTGAACGTGTAGAAGAGCTATTTGGTGATGACGCGAAAGATTTATGGATTTTAGGCGATAGTGCAACTCGAATCAAGCATAACGGAGAGTTTGTTTATGAATCTCTGCTAAGTAATAAATTGGGACTGGAAATGATTGAGTTGCTCGAAGAGATCAGTCTAGATCATACCATTATTGCATGTACTAGAAGTGGTGCAGTCATAAAAGAAACCTTATCCCCTGAAGAAGCAGCTATTGTCAGAAGATCCTATGCACAAGTAAGGCAAGTAGGTGATTTCAGAGAAATAACAGAGGATTTTGTTAAGATTACCATTCACGATCCAGCCCTTAGGTGTTTCGAAACTAGGGAAAAATTATCCCGCTTTTTTGAATCTGCTTATATTGTCGCATCGGATGCAGCCTGGATTGACATAGCAAATGCGAATGTTCATAAAGGCACGACAGTTGAACACTTACAGCGATTATTGAATGTAACACCGGAGGAAACGATGGCATTCGGAGACGGTTATAATGACTTAGAGCTTATAGTCCGCGCAACATATAGCTTTGCTGTCCGAAATGCTGTTCAAGAATTAAAAGATGCTGCGAATTACATTACACGTTCTAATGAAGAAGATGCGGTCATGAAAACAATCATTCAACTGTTAACCTTACAAGGCAATAAATGAGTGTTAAGAAACTTCAGCATTTTATGCAAGTGAAATAAGAACTTCGGGGAGAATGAACGATGACAACAATCCTTTTAATAATCATTTATTTGGCTTTTATCAGCTTGGGTTTACCTGACTCATTGTTAGGCGCAGCTTGGCCGGTCATGCAAACGGACTTAGGTGCTCAGCTTGAGACGGCTGGATACCTTTTTATGACCGTTGCAGGTAGCACGATTATCTCCAGTTTATTGAGTGGAAAGGTACTTAAACGGTTCGGAACGGGTAAAGTCACCTTTGTTAGTGTCTTAATGACTGCAGCTGCTCTTCTAGGATTTTATTTTGCTCCTTCGGTTGCTTGGTTAGTGGTATGTGCGATCCCTCTTGGATTAGGAGCAGGAGCAGTTGATTCAGGATTAAACGATTATGTGGCGATCAACTATAAAGCACATCATATGAGTTGGTTACACTGCTTTTGGGGAGTTGGAGCGACTCTCGGCCCGGTCATTATGGCTCAGTTTATGATGGGAGAAAATTCTTGGAGAAGTGGATATTTTGTTATTTCTGGTCTCCAGTTTGTATTAGTCTTGGTCCTTCTCTTTACTTTGCCTTTATGGAACCGAGTGAAAAATAAGAGCAATATGGCTGTAAAGGAAGAGAGCGAAGATTTGATAGAGGTCTTGAATGAGGATTTAAAACCTTTACAAATGAAGGGAGTAAACCTAGCTCTGGCATCTTTCTTGTTTTATTGTAGTGCCGAAGCTGCCGTGGGTCTTTGGGGAAGCAGTTTCTTGGTGGAAATCAAAGGGTTAAATGCGGCAACTGCTGCAAAATGGGTTTCATTCTATTACGCAGGAATTACCATCGGTCGGTTCATAACAGGCTTTATTACTTTTAAAATGTCTAACAGAAGTCTAATTCGGTCCGGACAAATGGTCGCGTTAGCGGGGGCCGTTATTGTATTCTTACCATTACCGTCTATTTTCTCTCTTATTGGTTTTATCGTTGTTGGGCTAGGATTAGCACCGATTTTTCCTTGTATGTTGCATGAAACACCAGCACGTTTTGGAAAAAAACATTCTCAAACGATTATGGGCTATCAGATGGCGCTTGCTTATACGGGCACAACATTCATGCCGCCTCTTCTCGGTTTCATTGCGTCACATTCAACAATAGGAATCTTCCCAATTTGTATCCTTATTTTTATTGCCGTAATGTTCCTAAGTTCAGAACGATTAAATAGCTTACTAGATAAGAAAGTTTTATTAAAGCATATTGATCCAAGCTCGACTGAAATGTAGTTAGTGGCAGTCATAAAGAGTGATAAAAAATATTTTCACTAGTGTCAGGCACCAAGGTGCCTGACACTACCTGCCTATTTCTTGTGGTTTGCGTTTCCCGATTTGCCTTCGGGGATGACACGATCGATGTCCAGGTACGGTTTGCCGACAACGGCATCGTTGGATACGATATTAACGGTGTTTTTCTTGTTTTCCTGCATCATGTATAGCCTCCAATTCAGCATAAATGAACTAAATCGTACATAAGGTATTTTACGCAAAATCCTCAAAATCTTTCAATGTACTTAGGATTGTTATATGAGAACGTCGAATTGATTTTGTTGTTGGGTTAGGAGGATGGGATGTAATTGAAATTAGGTTTTCCTATTTTACTTATTTTGCTAGGGAGTTTTTTAATTGGATTTACAGTAGATCGCTTTGGTAAAACAGGTAACGTTATTATGCATCTAATAGGGATTGGATTATATTTAGGGGCTATTTTTATGGTAAGAAGCAAGCCGGAAAGCCAAAAGTCTTGATGAAGAAAGTTATATGTTATGCTACGTGCGTGGTCCAGAGGGAATTATTATAGAGTTGGCGGAGAAGATCAGTTAAATATTGAATGGGACTTTAAATGATTTAGATCCCCAACTTTAAAGATTTCTCTCAATCTATCAGGTGTAGGAATCGAAGAAAAGCAATGTATTTTTTCAGCATTGCTTTTTTGTGTTCATTTATAAAAATACTTCCTATAAAGCTCCTGCCTTAAACTTCAACTGAACTGTGCATAAATCCTCGTAATTTCACTTTTCTCATAACCTAATAAACTCGGACTGGCTTCATGAGGGGCACCAATATTTAACATGTGAGTAGCATAGATGTGCTCTTTTTGATCTGATGTATTGTTGTTTGGTTGTTTATTCATATTTTTATCCCATTAGGGAGATATTATTCTTTGATGGATTGAATGGAGGTTGTTATATGGAAAAAAGTAATATTAAACTGACTACTGCCGAAATCGCAGCTCTTTGGAGACATTATAATGACAACACTGCCGTAAGATGTTTTTACAAACATTTTCTTCAACATCTTCAAGATGATGAAATAAAATCAATTGTCGAAGAAGCTTTGGTTTTGATTGAATCACATATTAATAAGATAGAAGCAATTTTTTCGGATGAAAATTTCCCAATTCCACAGGGATTTTCAGATATAGATATTGATTTATCAGCTCCTGCTTTATATATAGACTCATTTGCATTAAGTTTTCTTTATCGTGGAACGCAAGTAATTGTGCCTTTTCTTGCGAATGCCCTTACAAAAGTGACTAGGCTCGATATTTATACTTTTTACGAAAAGTGTCTAATAAGTAAGACGGACTTACATAAGAAAGCATTAAGTCTTATGCTTTCTAAAGGATTAAATGATAGACCTCCAACAATGGAATATCCAAAAAGTGTAGAGTTTATCGAACATCATCCATCATTCATCAATACTTTATTTGGTGAGAAAAGGCCTCTTAACACCTTAGAAATTGCAGAGATATTTCAAGATCTCGAAAGAAATGCAATAGGTTTAGTCCTTCTGCTAGGATTAATACAGGTAACAAAAGATAAGGAAATAAAAGAATATTTATTGAAGGGAAAAAAACTAGCTGAAAGGCAAATAGATACATTTGATAAATTATTGAAAGAAAATGACCATTTTGTCGGGTTCCCAGTTCCTCTGGCAATGACGAACTCAACAATTCCTCCATTTTCTGAAAGATTAATCCTGTTTGTTATAGGTTCTGCAAACTCAATTGCTGTTTCTACGCTTGGGGATGCGTTATCTGTCTCAATGAGAAAGGATATAGTGGCCCATTATTCCCTTTTTATAGCAGAGGTAATGCAGTACGGCGACGAAGGGCAGAAACTTTTAATTGAACGAGGCTGGATGGAGAAGCCTCCGCAGCCCATTGATAGAAAGAATTTCTATAAAACATAAATTTGAATTTACTAAAGAATCGGTCGCTTTCTTGAATAAGAAAGCGTATTTTTGCATTGGACTTAATTCTGGAACAACAATTAAGGGATTGGAGTTATATTTAGGTGTAGATGAATAAAAAGGGAAAAGAATGAATTTAAAAAATATTTGAACAAGTTTGGGTTAATCTCCATTTCACATAAGGGACAACTTCCATATAGTAAAGTATGTTCATTTAGAAAGGAGAAGTTAGAATGCAATTAAATTATCATCAGGCAAAGAATTTAGAGGGGAAAATGATTCATTATAAAAATGATCAAGGCGAATGGTCCATTGGAAAAGTGGTAAAGGTAAGAAAAGAAGGCCTTGAGATTGAAGAATTAAGTTTTTCTAGTTCTAGTACTGGATATGGATTTGGGTTTTTTGGTCCGGGACCGTTTGTCAGACGGCCATTTTTTAGACCGCCTGTTATCGTTCCATTTGTTGGATTTGGCTTTTTTCCATTCTTCTTTTAATAAAGCCAACACCTAAAAATACTTCTAAGAAGAAAATATGAGCTAGATGGGAAATGCTTGTTTACGTAACAGATCCTGTGAGTAGTAAATAAAAGCTGCCAAATAGGCAGCTTTTCCTGTTTATATTTCACCCATCGATTTTTCACCCATAAACTAAGAGTGGGTGATCAATATGCAAAAACGGAACCAGATGGACGTCACTTCCTATCATCAAAAATATTTTCGTCCATCTTGCTTAAAAGCTTTAAATTTAAGATTTACCAGTTCGGAGTTCTATTCACTTTTTGCTGAAAAAACTCATGAGCAAATCAAATTGCCTTCCGAATTGACAAGAACTCCTGAAGATACTCTTCTTAACTACTTTAGCGTCCTGCGTGAAGCTGAAAATATGGGAGGGAGAAGCTGCGGGACGGTTGGTCAGGCCCGTACCCCATTTCCAATTGCCTATAACTTTCTAGCTAAAGAGTATCAAAATAAACTAAGCTATGAAGTCTATTTTCATTCGTTTGCTGGAATAGGGCATACCAGTTTAATAAAGCTTAGTCGAGTACCAGATATGAAAGGAGGAATAAAGTTTTTTTATGAGATTGAAACGATTGAAGGGTTTAAAGGTAAGCGAGCGGAGTATTTTGGTTATTCATATGGATGGATTGAGCTGGTCTATGAAAAAGATGGTTTTCGGATTTCAGATTTGACCAAGATAGAAGAAGACTTTTTATGCGCACCGTATCATGGTTGGGACCATAACGGGGAAGATATCGTAGGGGTAAAGTATGGAAGTTGGTGTAAATTGATTCAACAGATGTACCCAACAGTGCAGAATGGATACATTAAGAATATTTACTTTCGTGGTAACGATGGAGCTGATTATTGTTTTATTTTTGTAACATTGACGAATGGAACTGACGTAGAAATGGCTCAGTTTCGGAAAGGAAGCAATGAAAAATGGAAACAGGTGAACATGAAGCCTGAAGAAGAATGTTTAACGGAACAAAGAATGTTTATCGACCCTAATGGTAAATGAGTTACCTTTAAATGTTACTACATGTAACTCTTCCTACTTTCATTATAACATGAAAAAAATGGATAATATAGACTGTTTATTCTCAAAAACTACTGCTACAATCAATAGAACCTTAATGGTTAGGAGAGATGTAGGATGAATTCTTTGGTTCTCGGTTTTCAGGAAATGGAAAAATCACAGCTTTTGCTCGTTGGCGGAAAAGGGTTAAATTTAGGTGAATTATCAAAAATTCACGGAATACACGTGCCAGAAGGATTTTGTATTACGACAAAAGCCTATCAAAAAGCCCTCGAACAAAACGACGCGTTCCACGCACTGTTGAAACAACTAGCACAGTTAAAAGTAGAAGATCGAAATCAGATTGGTGAAATCAGCAGGAAGATTCGTCAACTCCTTACAGAAATAGAAGTTTCCTCTGATGTTGTCACGGCAGTCGTTGATTATCTCTCCAAGTTTGGCGGTGAACATGCATATGCAGTGCGTTCTAGTTCGACTGCTGAAGACTTACCACATGCTTCTTTTGCTGGACAACAAGATACCTATTTAAATATTATCGGAAAAGAAGCCATCTTGCAGCATATCAGAAAATGTTGGGCTTCTCTTTTTACCGATCGCGCAGTCATCTACCGTTTACAAAATGGATTTGACCATTGTCAAGTATATATATCCGTGATCGTGCAAAAGATGGTTTTCCCACAGGCTTCCGGGATTTTATTTACCGCTGATCCGATTACCAATAACCGAAAGCTGCTTTCCATCGATGCCAGTTATGGACTTGGAGAAGCGATGGTTTCAGGCATAGTCTCTGCCGATAGCTATAAAGTGAAAGAGAATACCATCGTTGATAAGAGGATAGCAGCAAAAAAATTGGCTATCTATGCACGAAAAGAAGGCGGGACCGTGACACAAGAAATCGCTCCTGACCAGCAAAAGGCGAAAACACTTACTGACCAACAAATTTTACAACTATCACGGATCGGAAGACAGATTGAAGCTTATTTTGGCTGTCCGCAGGATATCGAATGGTGTTTGGTTGATGATACCTTTTATATGGTCCAGAGCCGTCCAATCACGACTCTTTTTCCCATCCCTGAAGTGAATGATCAAGAAAACCATGTTTTTATATCTGTCGGCCATCAGCAAATGATGACAGATCCCATCAAACCATTGGGATTGTCTTTTTTCCTGTTAACGACACGTGCCCCTATGCGTAAAGCGGGCGGCAGGCTGTTTGTCGATATCACACCTCAACTGGCCTCACCTGTCAGTAGAAACGGTTTATTACATGTGATGGGACAACATGATCCACTCATGAAAGATGCCATTATGAACATCATCGAACGTGGAGATTTTATAAAATCGTTACCAAATGATAATGAACCACCGAGGCCCGCGAGAAGCAATACCGATAGTATGGCACAAATCGAAAACAATCCATCCATTGTTTCTGATCTAATTAAGCGCAGCCAACTATCCATTGAAGAGTTAAAACAAAACATTCTAACCAAATCAGGCCCAGACTTAGTTGATTTTATTCTTGAGGATATTCAAGAATTAAGGAAGATTTTATTTGACCCACAAAGTACAGCTGTATTTATGGCGGCTATCAATGCTTCAACCTGGATTAATGAAAAAATGAACGAGTGGTTAGGTGAAAAAAACGCAGCAGATACGCTTTCACAATCTGTCCCAAACAATATAACTTCGGAAATGGGTCTGGCCCTTTTGGACGTTGCCGATGTGATTCGTCCTTATCCAGAAGTTATCGATTATTTACAACAAGTAAAAGATGAAAACTATTTGGATGGACTAGTTAAGGTTGATGGTGGGCAGGAAGCAAGAGACGCAATACTAGCTTTTCTTAACAAATATGGAATGCGATGTGCCGGTGAAATTGATATGACGAGAACACGTTGGAGCGAAAAACCGATGATCCTTGTCCCTATGCTCATTGGTAACATCAAAAACTTTGAGCCCAATGCTGGCAAGCGAAAATTCGAGCAAGGGCTGCGTGTGGCTTTGGAAAAGGAAAAAGAGTTAGTAGAAGGTTTGAAGCAATTACCGGATGGTGAACAAAAATCCAAAGAAACAAAACGAATGATTGATCTGATCCGGAATTTCATCGGGTACCGTGAATATCCGAAATATGGCATGATTCATCGCTACTTCGTTTATAAGCAGGCTTTATTGAAAGAAGCCGAACAACTCGTGCAAGCGGGGGTTATTCATGAAAAAGAAGATATCTACTATCTCACATTGGAAGAACTCCACGAAGCCTTACGCACCAATAAGCTGGATTACCAGATTATTAATAAGCGAAAAGACGAGTATACATTATATGAAAAACTGACTACTCCGCGTGTAATTACATCGGATGGTGAAATCATTACAGGTAAGTACAACCGAGAAAATCTCCCAGGCGAAGCGATTGCAGGTTTGCCTGTTTCTTCCGGAGTGATCGAGGGACGAGCGCGTGTCATCTTAAATTTGGAAGAGGCTGATTTGGAAGAAGGAGATATATTAGTCACGCGCTTTACTGACCCTAGCTGGACAACATTGTTTGTATCCATAAAAGGCCTAGTCACAGAAGTGGGTGGACTGATGACCCATGGTGCAGTCATTGCACGTGAATATGGCATACCGGCAGTTGTCGGAGTAGAAAATGCTACTCAACTGATCAAAGATGGGCAACGAATTCGCGTCCATGGAACAGAAGGCTTTATTGAAATATTGTAATGGTTGAATAGATGAAAATTTAACTTATTTCCCACTTTCGATATAGATTTTGTTTTGTAAACCGATTTGACCTATACTTTAATCCGGATTTCTTCATCAATATCACCTAAAAAAATTCGTCGTTACCAAAATAGACAAAAGCCTTGGAAAAACTGCTTAAACAGTTATCTCCCAGGCTTTTGTTCTTCCGTGACAACAAATCAATAGTAAAGCCATTCTGATTACCCAACTTCCCACTGTAAGCCCGACACTTTTGGACAGTCCTACTAAGAGTTCATCCAAGGGTGAAGTTTCAAGATCCGATTTACCTTATGGGTTAATCTAATATTCATATAATGGGGCTCCTTTTGTAGTTACTACTATTTTACTATAAAAGGTATTTTATTGTTTTATTCAACTATCGGGTGCAAGATGTAAAGAATAGCTATCATTTTCGGCAGGATTGTACCTAAACGATAGGGTGTTAGTTAAAGTGGGAATTTTCTCATTTTAACTGGAATATATCTTAGGTAAAGATTATAGATGGAGGGCTAATTATGTCATTAGTTTCAATCTATACGGTTGGTAGGCTAAATCACCCCTATAACCACCCAGTCTCTCGTGAATTTTTTCAAGTGGGAGATGAAGTATATCGTCAAGCAACGAAATCAGGACTTATAGAGTTGTACTCACCTGAAGGAGTCCGTTTTCCTGAAGAAACCGTAAAAGGAAAGGGTTCAGCGATCCTTACACTTTCAGTATGGAGAAGCCTTCAATCCTTATATCGCTTTACTTATTCAGGAAAGCATAGGCAAGCATTACAAGCTAGAAGCAGATGGATAGAACCTTACCCAGAGAAACACCTATCTTATGTAGTTTGGTGGACAGAAATGGTGAGCGATGTCTCATGGGAGGAGGCATTCAGGAGATATAATCATTATATTCAGCATGGTCCCACTCCTTTTGCATTTGATTTTAAACGTGCATTTGATGAAAAAGGGGAGACGTTCTTGATTAATATAAATGGTGACGTTAAAGAATAATACACCTTCCTGTTATTTTTATTTATTTTGGTGGAATTTGTGAAATATTACACTTAAACGATTGGGTGCAAGAGTTTAACGAGGGGGTGCTACAGCAGCTTCTTCTTATTAAGCAAAAGGTTCAGTTAGTGAGTACTTATACAATTAAATTTAGAATGAATTTTAAAACAGCTCTACTCTTTTATGCTTGTTCGGTAGTATGTATTTTCCTATCCATTAGGAAAACACTACATTATTGACCGCTGCAGCAATTTTTTCTCTTTGTGTTGCTAACGGTGCGGTTTTGTATAATAAGATTAGAACCCATTTTGTATTTGAGACAATAAAAGAACCCTGGTCTAGGCAACAACTAATCTAGGGTCCTTTAGTATCTAAGGCATTCTCATTCACATTTATTATGATTCCTTCTTAAAGGTTCAACAAATAATGATTGATACAAGTAGTTAAGGATTGCTACTGCAATACTTATAAAGAAAAGTTGTTTTCGGCTCATTCTTACCATTTTATATATTCCAATTTTCTCTGCTATCGTAGTTAATGGATAAGCAAATAAATAGTCAGCTAAAATGTTGGTAGTTAGATATATCCAAAATCTTTTGTAGGTTACTTTGAAGATCCAAAAGTTTAGGATTGTAAATGGACCAAAAACAAATGATATATCTGTAGCTAATTTTGGAATAATAGGATTTTTTACTTTCCACCATTTTAACTCTCGAGATAACTCACTAATTAATGCAATTACTAAGTCACTAAAAATAATAGTAGGAAAGAATCGAAAAAAAGAAAATTTACCAATCTTTGCTACAGAAAACCAAGGTAATATTAGCAACAAATACATTTTCCACTTTTCCTTCATTTGAATACCCCCTGTTTGGAAATATATCTGAATGCAAACTAATCAAATGTGTCCTTTGTTATTTTTACCTATTAAATTTATTAATATCCTAATTGAAGTCCTTAAAAATGATCTTGATTCCCATAGGAGGATGACAGAGAAGAAGAGGGATTTACATGCCAATTCATTCGTAAAACGTTTATTAATAGGAAGCATTATTATACTTAAACGATTGGGTGCATTGTAGGACCAGGAGGGGAAAATTTAATGTGCGACCATAGCTGGTTGCACATCCAATTAATTAAGTTATGACTAAACCAATCTAACAGAGAAATTTTATATTCGATTTCAATTTTTGGGGAGGCAACTGATTTATGTCAGTGGCTTTTTTGTATGTATGATGGAAGGCTTCTTACGATTAATTATTTATTTAACCACAGTGGAAGTATAGTTACTTTATTCCATTAATATTTCCTGGCTAAGGTGTTGTTCAAAATCTTTTGGCTTACCCAATAGTATCCCTCTTCTTGACGCAGTTGCAATTATTAGTCCTAATTCATAGTACATATTTTTAGAAACTAATCCTTTTGATATCATATTCTTCAATTCATAATAAAATTGAATCAAAAAATCACTTGGTAATTTTTCATATAAAGACACTTTTAAAAACACCCACTATTCCTACTACATTAATAGGAATAATAGCATTTAAAATTCATATTGAAAAGAGTTTTTCGCCAGTTTCATAAAATTTTCATTTAATTGATACTTTCATTCCTAAAAATTAAGATATCCTGAAAAATGGTTTGGAAAATTTTCCAAACCATTTTTTTCGATTTGTGCTCTAATAATTTCAATATCTTTACCATAAATCAGTTGAGCTTTCATATTGAAGTTAGATCATAATTATGAAACAAATTTACTTTTAGCACCCATACTATCTATTTCACCACGACAATCAGGAAGGGCAAAACGAAAAAAGAAATCAGGGTGGTCCAGAGAATGCATTTCGAGACCATTTTAGGCGAAGCGTTAAATTTCTCTGCCAAAATCACGGCATTCACGGCAACAGGCATGCAAGCCAATACAAAAAGAACAGATTGTAAGATTCCTCTGATATGTAAAAGGTAAATGCAAAATAGACCAACGATCGGCGATACGAACAATCGGACAGCCATTCCCGTCCAAAAGGCGGTTTCAAATTTCTCTTTATTTCTGGCTATTTTCACATTGACCATCTGTACACCTAAAATCGCCAGAACAACCGGAGAGTATGCATCTGCCACCATCGAAACCCCTTTTGCAATGTCGACTGGTAAGGAAAGATGGAATGTTCGAAGCACGAACGCAAGAATGGCGGCGTAGATGGCAGGAAGTGAAAACACTGATTTAATCGCATTCTTAATGGAAAATTGGGATCTGGCCGCAAAGTATACCCCTAAGGTGTTCACAATGACCATTTGACCAATCACATAAACGGATGCCTTATCAAGCCCCAGTTTCCCAAATGCGAGTAAGACAAGAGGCAGTCCGTAATTGACACTGTTCGTTAAGGATGAAATCAGTGTCAGCCCAGCCGTTTCAGACGCGGAAAGTTTAAAAGCTTTTCCTAAAATATTGGCAATGGTCCAAAGCAGGACAAGATTAAGCAGGGAAAAGGCAACCGTTTGAAAAATATCATGATGGGATACGTGAGCGGTCAGTAAGGTATCCAAAATAATCGCAGGACTTAAATAATATAAGTACAGAGTCAACAACGGCTTCGTATCAAGCTGCTTGAAACGTCCCAGAAGGGCACCGACGGTTACGGGAATAGATAGTGGAACAATCACTTGAAAAAGGGTAGTAAAAACAGTTTGAATCACCGAACAGGACTCCTCTCCAAATCTATTGGAATAATGTGTATCGAATTCCATAAATCGATTATAATGGAAAAGTGAAATAATTTATATTAACAAATAATAAGGAGATTAATAACCAATTGTTATTAGGGTAGGGGATTCGATGGATATTAAATGGTTAAAGACTTTTATCATTGCGTCAAAGTATGAGAATTTTCGTCAAACGTCAGAGGAACTTTTTCTGACTCAGCCTGCTGTAACAAAGCATATTAAAAGGTTGGAAGAAACTCTAAACATTCAATTGTTTGAAAGACTCGGTAAAAAAGTGATTCTTACACCAGCAGGTCATAAGTATCTATCCTATGCAAGGGAGATCCTATCAAAATATGAGCAAGGTGTGGAAGACTTTGAATCTTGGAAACAAGGGTATAATCGGAAGTTAATCATCGCTGCTGCCCCGCAAATTGCATCCTCCATCCTGCCTTCTATATTAAGGGGATTTATGGATGAAAATCCTTATTTAGAAGTTTTAATTAAAGTCCTCAAGTCTTATGAAATAGGGGAGGAAGTCAGTGCTGGAAATGCAGATATAGGGCTTACGAGAATTTTACCCATGCAAACCAATATAAAAAGTCATATTGTGCATAAGGAATCGGTCCTTCTAGTTGCACCAAATGAATGCAAAGAAACTTCTACCCTTGATGAACAAACCATTTTACATAAATATAGGCTAATTACTCATAACCATCCAGACTATTGGGATAATTTGCTCGATCATATCAAGAGGCATTATCCGACCGTAAAGAACATGAGAGTTGACCAAGTAGAGGTTACCAAGCGTTTTATCGAAGAAGGGCTTGGAGTTTCCTATCTACCAGCTACTGTGGTTAAGGATGAAATGGATCGGAATAAATTGATCGAAATTAAACCATGTAACATCATTCCACCTACCTCTTTTACGTATGTCTTAACAAAAGTAGAAACGGATGAAGTCGTAACGTTCATTACCTTCTTAAAAGAAGCATTAAACAAATGGTGAAAGTGGCTGCAGCTAAAATGATAGCGCTTTAGCAGGATTTTTTAGGTTATGTGGAGAATACTTATTTTATTAGTTAATTTTCTGAAAATTTTTAAAATAATGTTAAAACAAGGAGTGTGTTCACATGACGTATGTCTACAAAACTGGCATTTATCAAAATTCAGAAAAGAAGCGTTGGGAATACTGGTATATTGGGCCAAATGAAGTGAAAATTCTAGTCTCATGGTTAAGCTGGACTGCATCAAAGGAATATGAAAAATGGGAAAAAACCTGTCTTGTAGAAAAAGCAGGCTAGACCTCACAAAAAGAGCCTGTCCAAAGTAGTGGACAGGCCTAAAAGCTTTTTATCCTTGAGCAAGTTTCATTTGATCTTTCAGACACGCTTCCTGTTTTCGGATAAATCCTCGGTCTCTATGATAAAGGATAAGCGCAACAACCAGAATACCTGAGGCAATCCAGATCGCTCTATTCCCTATATACGTAGTGGAAAATGTCCCTGATAAAGCACCAAATATAAAGGATGAAATGATGAAAAAGAATTCTTGAAATTGCTTTTTAGCTTCTTGGTTATGTTCTTTAATCGCTAAATAAGCTGCTTGAGTAGCCGTCCTTAAATTTCCCGTCGTCATCGTGGAGTTATACGCCCACCGGTCTAATTTATTAAAAGTAGAAATTTGCAGGGAAGACACAAATGCAATGGACACTGTCACGACCATGTTCGGGACACTGCTCGGTAACAACCCAACAAAAATCAACACGAGACATTCTAATAGGAGGATGGATCGTCTATAGCTGTACACTAAATGTCTAACACGGGGTGTTTTGAAAATTTCAGAAATCAAAACGCCTAATATAAACGCAATAATGGGAGGAATATAGAGTAACATCCCCATCCAATCGCGGTTGGCTGCTTTTACGGCCAATAATACCATGTTTCCTGTTTGAGCATTCGCAAATACTCCATCCCGGCTAATGAAAGTGTAAGCATCTAGAAATCCTCCAACCAAAGCCAATAACACACCTAAACGCACGGAATTTGACGATAGCGATAGAGGTTTCTTCTGTTTATCTTCCATAAAAAAAGCTCCTTATTCAGTAAAAATTTTAAAAATCTAAGACAGTAAAATACTAAGAGATTATTAGAGTCAGGTCAATGGAAATTACATGAACGTAGTAAGAAAATCGGGATTTATGAAAACTTTATGTCGGATTCGATGCTTAGAATAAGAAATTCCTAAAATATATTTAGGGGAAATGTTCAATGAAATTTATTATCTATCCAATTAGTGCTTTGATTATTGGAATATCCATAATCGTGGGTGCCTCGATCTTAAAGGGGACTTTTTTTACAAATCAAAATGATTCTATCGTTAAAAATTCTTCAACGTCGATTTCAACTGTGAATAGTCAAGATATTATGACGAAAAAACAACTTGCTGAATATCTTCAAGTTAACGAAGAAACAATTGATAGCATTTTGAATTTTGGGATGTTAGAGGATGGAAGTTATTTTAGAAGTTTTTATAGTTCTGAAAAGTCAAATGCTAATTACTTATGAATTAACGACGGATCGAAGCAGTTGATTGGAAGCTTTATAGATTGGAAAAAAGGAATTTTGGATTCAATATAGAATATTTACTTGCTAACGTACTAAATAGAATGGATCGCTTTAAACCTAGCGGAGGTGGAGAAATGAAGGCGTTATTTATCGGTGGGACGGGAACCATTAGTTCTGCCATTACAAAACAATTAGTCACAAATGGAGCTGAACTTTACCTTCTAAATAGAGGGAATCAAAAGAATCGCTTGCCAGAAGGCGTAAACTTACTAAAAGCTGATATCAATGATGAAGACCAAGTTTCCAGATTGATTGGGGGGTTAGAGTTTGATGTTGTGGCTGATTTCATTGCCTTTGAACCTGCCCAACTGGAAAGGGATTATCGCTTATTTAAAGGGAAAACGAAACAATTTATCTTTATAAGTTCTGCTTCTGCCTATCAAACTCCTTTGTCTGATTATCGAATTACAGAAGGAACGCCATTATTCAATCCGTATTGGCAATATTCGAGAAATAAGATTGCCTGTGAAGAGTATTTGCTGAAACTTTATCGTGAAGAAGGCTTTCCAATTACGATTGTCAGACCAAGTCACACCTATGATGAACGTTCGATTCCACTTGGCGTCCATGGGAGCAAAGGGTCCTGGCAGGTAGCAAAGCGAATGCTTGAGAATAAACCCGTGATTATTCATGGTGATGGAACATCGTTATGGACGATGACCCACAATCGTGATTTTGCGAGAGGCTTTATTGGCTTAATGGGCAATATCCATGCAATTGGGGAGTCTGTTCATATTACTTCAGATGAAAGTCTTACCTGGAATCAAATTTACGAAGCGATTGCGGACGCACTCGGAGTAAAACTCCATGCCATTCATGTATCATCGGATTTTTTAGATGCGTGTAGTAAAGAGGATTATCGAGGTGGATTGTTGGGAGATAAGGCCAATTCCGTCGTTTTCGATAATACGAAATTGAAAAGACTAGTACCAGATTTTGTAGCGACGACCCGATTTTACCAGGGGATTAAACAAACGGTTGAGTACATTGTCGCTCATCCAGAACTGCAAACACCGGATGAGGAATTTGACCATTGGTGTGATAGAGTAGTGGATGCATTAAATACGGCATTAAAAATCATTAGTGAATAGACTCGTTAAAGGAATGCTCTTTTTGCATGAATATACCATTGGAACAGGTGACAGCAAAAGGGCAGTTGTTTTGTTCGGTCTTTTTTAGTGGTTAATACCTATAAGAAGCAAAAGCCGACTGCTGTCATGCTATCGAATGACAACAGTCGGCTTTTTTTATATGGTTCGTTATTAACCCCAAAATCGGTTTAATCATTCCTGACTCCAGAAAGTTCTCGAACCAACTTCGGACAAGGCAAAGCTAAAAGAGCAAAGTTTTGTCCGAAGTCGAACCAACTTTGGACAAGGCAAAGCCAAAAGAGCGAGGTTGTGTCCGAAGTCGAACCAACTTTGGACAAGGCAAAGCCAAAAGAGTGAGGTTGTGTCCGAAGTCGAACCAACTTTGGACAAGGCAAAGCCAAAAGAGCGAAGTGGTGTCCGAAGTCGAACCAACTTTGGACAAGGCAAAGCCAAAAGAGCGAAGTGGTGTCCGAAGTCGAGCCAACTTCGGGCAAGAGGAAACCAAAAAAATGTGATGATGTCCGAAGAAATACCAAATAAGCACAAATACTTGTTTAAAGTTGCCCTGTATCATACCGAATTAATAGAAAATGAGATTTAATGTTTTCTTAAAGGAGGAAAAATCCTAGAAAAGGAGATGGATTGCTTGAACAATGAAAAAAGTGAAAGTAATGAAAAAGGAAAAGCTCATAAATCATTTAAAAATGATTATGTAAACAAACTTCGATTTTCAATCAAGAATAATGTATATTAAAATAAGAATCTATTGAGGGAAAATAGCTCATTGATTATTAAACGTAACACTCACAAACATTGTTTTCTCCATGTTTGTGAGTGTTTTTTTATTTGGATTAGAGGTTAATAATCCTTTTTAATTAATATCATAATAATTGAAATAATTTTATTAATCAAACATTTATTAAAGGTATTGTATTTTTTTATGTATAAAATTACAATAGGTTACATAAATAAAACATTTTACTGTGATAAATCGGTAAAGGGATAAAGTGGAATAGGGGAGGAATAACAACATGAAGAAAGTCATCCAGTTCTTAATCATTGCAGCAGTGGCTCTAATGGCAACTGCATGCGGTACTCAGCCTAAATTACCTGCACAATCAAAAAGCGAGCAGAGCCAAAAAGGAACTGAAGGTAATACCTATGATAATATCAAAAAGCAAGGCGTTATTAAAATTGCGGTAGATGATACATTTCCACCAATGGAATACCGTGATGATCAAAACAAGTTAGTAGGTTTTGACATTGACCTTGCAACTGCAATATCAAAAGAGCTTGGTGTGAAGGTAGAATTTGTACCAACTGCTTGGGATGGAATTCTACCAGGATTAGACGCTAAACGATATGACATTATTATGTCATCCATGAATATTACAGATGAAAGAAAGCAAAAGGTTGATTTTGTAGAGTACATGAAATTAGGTCAAGTGGTTGCAGTAAAAACAGGCAATCCACTGAAGATTCAAACCAAAGAAGATCTATCTGGAAAAACAGTCGGTGTTCAATTAGGTACAACTAGTGAAAGTGCAGCGAAAGAGATTAAGGGAATTAAAGAATTAAAGACATACAACGGATATACAGATGTATTTAATGACTTAGGTCTTGGCCGTTTACAGGGAGTTATTGTTGCAGAAGCGGTTGGTCGTTACTACAAAACGTCCAAACCTGATGCGTTTGATGTGGTAGGCAGTTCATTCCAAAGTCTTCCAGTAGGGATTGCTGTACGTAAAGGTGATAACGACCTTGAAGCAGCATTACAAAAAGCAATTGCAGCTGCAAAGGATAACGGAACCTACACAGAAGTTAGTAAGAAATGGTTCGGAACAGATAAATCTAAGGAATAAAAAGGATACGGATAAATCGGAATGCTGATTTATCCGTCTTGTTTTTTCAGAAGGAGAGAGGGAAATGAAGGACTTTCTATCATTTGCATTAACATATCTTCCCTACTTATTACAAGGGGCATTGGTAACAGTTGAAATTGCCGTTATTGGGGTAATAGCAGGAAGTATTATCGGATTACTCTTCGGTCTCGGCCGTGTTTCTAGCAATAAAGTATTTTCACAAATTAGCAGATTTTATATTTGGGTGATTCGGGGAACTCCGCTTTTAGTGCAATTATTAATCATCCATTTCGCAATTCCATCTGTTTTTCCCGTATTAACGATGCCTCCTTTTGTTTCCGCCTGCATCGCACTGTCACTTAATGCTGCTGCCTATATAGCGGAAATTGCCAGGGGCGCCATTCAGTCGATTGATAAGGGACAAATGGAAGCAGCAAGGTCGCTTGGATTAAGTTATGGACAAGCGATGAGACGGGTTATTATACCACAAGCGTTTCGCCGTATGCTTCCTCCGCTGGGAAATGAATTTATTGCCTTAATTAAAGAATCCTCCCTTGTATCAACGATTGCTTTATACGATTTACTCAGAACGGGTCAGCAAATCATTAGTAGTACGTACCGATATATGGAGATCTTTGTATTAGTTGGTTTAATCTATTTAGTGCTTACTACGATCATGACATTTATCGTTGGAAAAGTGGAGAAAAAGGTAGGTGCTTATGAATGATAACATGCAAAAATGTGAGTAAATCCTTTGGTGAGTTAGAGGTTTTAAAGGGTGTTAATTTACATGTTTCGCAAGGTGAAGTGGTGGTCATCATTGGACCTAGTGGTTCAGGGAAAAGTACCTTCCTTCGGTGTATGAATCAATTAGAGTCAATTGATGGTGGGAGTATTACGATTAATGGGAAAATGGTAGAAAACAAAGAGGCTGCGTTGAATAAACTTCGTCAAGAGATCGGAATGGTTTTTCAGCAGTTTAATCTTTTTCCACATATGACCGTATTGCAAAACATTATCGAAGCACCAGTCTTATTAAAAAAGATGACTAAAGCAGATGCAAAGAAAAAAGGAATCGAGCTTCTAAAAAAAGTGGGGCTTGAAGCAAAAGCGGATGAATATCCAAACCGTTTATCGGGAGGGCAAAAGCAGCGTGTCGCCATTGCACGGGCATTAGCCATGGAACCTACGGTCATGCTTTTCGATGAACCTACATCTGCCCTTGATCCGGAACTTGTCGGGGAAGTACTTTCGGTCATGAAGCAGTTGGCAAAGGAAGGGATGACCATGGTCGTTGTTACTCATGAAATGGCTTTTGCTAAAGAGGTAGCGGATCGGGTAATCTTTATGGATGGTGGAAATATTATGGAACAAGGAATTCCAGAAGACATTTTTGTCCATCCAAAGCATGATCGGACGAAGGAATTTTTAGGGCATATTAGATAGAGGAGGAGCCCATATGGTGAAAGATTCAAAGACAGAAATAACTTCAATTATTCATGATAAAGTAGAACAATGGTTTCCTAAATTAGTGGAAATAAGAAGGAACCTTCATATGTATCCTGAAATTAGTAATCAAGAATTTAAAACAACAGAAAAAATAAACGGATGGTTACAGGAATTTGGGATTCAACAAATACCACTTAGCTTGGCGACGGGCACAGCTGCAGAAGTAACGGGTGTGGAACAGGGATCAACGGTTGCGATACGAGCGGATATTGACGCTCTACCGATTCAAGAAGAAGCAGATGTTCCATTTCGTTCCAAAATAGATGGTGTAAGTCATATGTGCGGCCATGATGTTCATACAACGATTGCACTTGGGGCGGCGGTTATTTTAGAGGAGATGAAGGATCTGGTCCCTGGGAATGTTCGGATCTTGTTCCAGCCAGCTGAAGAATTTGAAGGCGGCGCGGAATCTATGATCCGGGAAGGATTATTGGAGGGAGTAAGTTCCATTATTGGTCTTCATAATGTTCCCGAACTTCCTGTTGGTCAAATCGGTGTGAAGGAAGGATTTTTAATGGGAAGTGTAGATGATTTTACCCTAACCATTAAAGGGAAAGGCGGACATGCTGCGCTTCCGGAGAAAACCATTGATCCGATTGTTATTGGCAGTGCCGTTGTCAGTCAGCTGCAAACATTAGTCAGCCGTACGATTTCATCTAAGGAATCGGCAGTTGTCACCATCGGTTCCTTCCAAGCAGGGATGACGAATAATGTCATTCCGGATAAGGCGATTCTTAAAGGAACGGTTAGAACGTCTAACGAACAAGTGAGAAAGAAAGTCTATGAGGTATTCACTCAACTTGTAACAAATACCGTGGCTGCCCATGGTGGGGAAGTAGAAATTAAGTACGAGTTTCTACTTCCTGCTGTCTATAATGATGCCCAGGTGGCCGAAATTGTTCAGTCAGCAGCTGAGACTATCGTTGGGAAAGAAAATACGGTACGGGCTGAACCAACCATGGGTGGGGAGGACTTTTCTTTTTACCAAAAAGAAGTTCCTGGCTGCTATGTGTGGCTTGGTTCAGGAAATGAAGAAAAAGGGATTAAATATGGTTGGCATCACCCAAAATTTATGGTAGATGAAGAGGCCATTAAAATTGGAGTAAAATTAATGGTTCAATCCGTACTTAAATTATTGGAGAGATAAACCGTTAACTTTGGCAGTTGTCACCAAAACAGAAACATAAGGAATCCTGCTTTTTTCGGAAGGAAACAGCAGGATTTTCTCTATACTAGACATTCAAACGAAGGGAGAATTTATTCCTATGGAAGCAAATTTCATGGAAAGTTTAAATTTAACGATAGATGGAAAACGTCTTTGGAATCAAATAATGGCATTTGGAAAGATCGGGGAAGGAGACAATGGCGGGGTCACTCGAACATCTTTTGACCAAAAGGATATCGAAGCACGAAAAATGTTCTTGAAACTACTAGAACAAGCAGATTTATCCCCTTATATGGACGCAGCGGGGAATATTTTTGGGCAAATACTCGGTAAAAATCCCGAATTACCTGCCATTCTGATTGGTTCTCACCTGGATACCGTAAATTCTGGCGGGCGTTTCGATGGCGCCATGGGTGTTCTGATGGGTGTTGAGGTGCTTTGTACGTTGAAAGATAAAGGAATCCAACCTGAAAGAACGATAAAGGTTGTATCTTTAACCGATGAGGAAGGGGCTCGTTTTGATTATGCTTTTGTAGGCAGCACCGCATTGGTCGGGACAGAAGGCGCGGAAAAATTAAAGGAAAATTTAGCTTCAGCAACAGATAAAGATGGAATCACCTACCTAGACGCCATGAGGCAAGCCAGTCTAGAAGGGGAATATTTTAATCAGATTAATCCTGACCTTTTAGAACTAGCTCAGTTAAGTAAAAATGACGTAAAAGCGTATCTTGAAGTACATATTGAGCAGGGAAAAGTGTTAGAAAATAAAGATTTAGCTGTTGGAGTCGTGACGGGGATCTCGGGGGGAGAATGGGCCGAAGTAACCATTACAGGTGAAGCGGGGCATGCAGGAACGACCTGGATGAACGAGAGAAAAGATGCTTTAGCAGATGCAGCAGAATGTATACTAGCGATTGAGAAAATCGCACAGGACAGTAGCGGAAGTGTCGCGACAGTAGGAAAATTGGAAGTAAAGCCTGGAAGCAGTAATGTCATTCCCGGGAGAGTGGATTTTACACTGGATGTTCGGGATATAACGAATGAACGTCGGATAAATACCGTTACTAAAATCTATGATTCGATCCGATCCATAGCTGCAAACCGTGGGTTAAAATGTGAAATTAGGCAGGTTCAATCCATAGCATCTGTGATGAGCTCACCAAGCGTGATGAAAGCAGTAAAAGATTCACTGCAAGAATTACAGTATCCTATTTATGAATTACCAAGCGGAGCCGCGCATGATGCGATGGTGTTAGGGGAGCTCACTGATATTGGAATGATTTTTGTCAGCAGTAAGAATGGCATCAGTCATCATCCGGAGGAATGGAGTTCTTTTGAAGATGTTGCCCTTGGGTGCGAGGTGCTATTCAGGACAACGTTAAAACTTTTATAAATATACAAAAAAGGAAACAGCCATTAAGCTGATTCCTTTTTTAGATGTGATTATGGTTAGATATCATTAGGGCGTTCCTGTATTAGCTCTTGCTGTGGTTACGTAATCCGGGATTGCTGTTGGGCCGGACGAAGATTCTAATAACTTTGGCTGGTCAGAATTCTCTTTTAAGGTTTGGTTGGTCAGTGATCGGAATTGGTTCTTTATCTTTTCGATGTTTTCTGGAGAGGCAATGCTTTTCAGTTGATTTATGACTTTAGAGCGAGATTCCTTATTCCTCAACAGATAAGCGGCTCCACCGATGGCTAATGTGCTAACAATCTTATTCATAATATCATCCTCCTTGTCAATATGTTTATACCCTTTATTTTTATTGTTAAACAGTATCATTTTGGTCTAATTTCTATTTTGGGTGATAAAAGGTTGGCGTTTATACTATTATATTGAATTGACTCACTTCTCTGGCGGATAGCCCCCGGTTACTGGCGGTTTACTCCTTTCTCTGGCGCTTGGCACCCAGTTACTGGCGGTTCACTCATATCTCTGGCGCATAGCACTCGGTTACTGGCGATTCACTCCTTTCTCTAGCGTTTGGCACCCAGTTACTGGCGGTTCACTCCTTTCTCTGGCGGATAGCCCCCGGTTACTGGCGATTCTCTCATTTCTCTAGCGCTTGGTACCCGGTTACAGACGATTTTATTCGACTTGCTTTTAACTAAAAAACGCTTTGTTAAACAAGGCTAGTATCACTATAAGCTTTTGAATAGGTGTAAGGAGATATATATGAGCTTAGAACATAGGTTTTATCTAATTCCTATCACAACCGATTTAAAAGGTTTTTGGAGCAATAAGGACAAAGATAACTGCATCATTGACAAAGTTGTGATTCATGATAATATCATCCAATACATATCGGACACTTTAGAATGGGTTCCTAGTAAAAATCCAGCTAAACTAGGAAATCCCATTGGTCAAGGAATTAACTATTACGGTGTAACGTTATTTGATAATGAATCTTCCATTAGGTTAAAGGGTATTTTTACTTCTTGGAGGGATTTATTCGGTAATGCACCTGACCCCCTTTTCCTTACAGGGAATTATGTGGATGGGAACAACGAGCAGGATGGAGTTTATGACAAGATTGTCATCAACCGAGATGAAGTAATTAAGCAATTTAATCAAATTATTGCATTTTCAGAGTGTTTATCTAAAGGTCATTATTATTTATATCACCTTGGGATATAAATAATTGAAATTCTCCAGGTGTTTATCCTGTATCTTATTTTATATAAGAAGGACATATTTTAAATTAAGTTCAATCGAGGTATGAAGGCTGTCTAAAGGCAGCTTTTTTATTACCACTATGAATAAGTTCATTTTTCAATTCGCAGCACTACGGAAACTGAATAATACAAAAACATTCAAAAAAAGGTTAAGTTTCCCAGCCCACTATGATAATATGAATTTAATTCTTTTATAGAGGTGAGTTTAGATGAGTAGAGCTGAGCAGAGCACTAAGTTAGATTTAGAGAGAATTATTTTCATTGGAAGAACGTTTGAAGAATATTTGGACATGTTTTCTCTTTCGGTAGCAGAACTGAAGGGGAAAAGGATACTTGACTGTCCAGCTGGGGCATGTTCTTTTACTGCTGTTGGAAATGCATTAGGGTTAAATATAACAGCTGCCGATATCGCATATTATCATTCTAATGAAGATCTTTATGTTAAAGGAATACAGGATGTTGAACATGCGATGGAACAGATGGAAATAGCAAAAACTAATTTTATTTGGGATTATTTTAATGATATAGAGGGGCTTAGGAAACATCGCCTACGTGCTTTAAATCATTGTGCAAAGGATATGAGACAATCAAGTGAAAGGTACGTTCCGGTCACTTTACCCTCATTACCCTTTAAGGATGGAGAATTTGATGTTCTTCTTTCTGCCCATTTTCTTTTTATGTACGCTGACCGATTAGATTATGAATTTCATATAAACACTTTAGACGAGCTATTAAGAGTTACCAAGGAAGAAATTCGTATTTTTCCTTTGGTGGATTTGGAAGGAAAGCGATATGAACATTTAGATAAAATAATAAGTTATCTAACTGAAACTGGTTGTTCCGTGGAAGAAGTTAAAGTTCCATATGAATTTCAGGTAAATGCTAACTCGATGTTAAAAATTAATAAAGGGTAATACTTTTGCTTGAAAAAGTAAGCAGTGGAATTCACTCCATTGCCTTTTTTGTTGCTGTGATTTGTGTATTTAAGCTTATTATAAGGGGAAATTACCTACAATTATTGGGGTGCTTTAGTAATTTAGTAAAATATCCGGGAGAAAGCTTGAGGAGTACAAAATGGAACAGATTGATTTGTTAAAAGCCAAGGGAATCATTGTTACCGAATTAAAAAACAAGAGAAACGAACTTCGGAAACAATGGGAAGAAACATTCGCTAAGCACCTTAGCAAATCCCAAAAAAGAAAAATATATTTACATCAGCATTTATGGCATATATTTAGCTATAATAAACTTTCTTGTTTAGAAGAACAAAAAGCAAGGGATGCCTTTAATAAGACAAAGAAAGATGCTTGTTATATTTTTTATCAAGACAATGAATATGTATTATTACTTGTAAACATTACAAGATTAAAGTCCGAAGACATTATCAATAAATTTGATGATTATATAAATGATGTTTATGTGGTTGATAAAAACTTTTTATGGACATATGTCCATACTCATGAATACTTTTGTGGACCCTATTTCTATCAACAAAACGGGGAATAGCAATTTTAGATTATACAAGTATCCAAGACCCAGCTGCCTTTCTGGTGGCTTTTTATTTGTTCTACTTTGGCTAGTTAGAAGAGAAGGTCTGTCACAAAATACCATTGATATTCTAGTCATTATATCTATAAAATGAAGCCAAAAAGCGATTCTATGAAAGTGTGGAATATTTGAAACAAAATCAACTTTTATTCTTGGCATTAGCAAGTAGTATATTGGTTATTTTACTTGGATTTTTTCAATGGTATTTGGTCGATAAAATAACTGAATTTTTGATGCTGCCTGTTTGGTTAGTGATCTTTGGTTTTTTTATTTTCATTACTGTAAAGGTCACCATACATTTATTTAAAAATAAGGATTGGAAGCCGTTAACCATTCAACTAATAACAATTTTATTGTGGTTGTACTTTCCATTTACTCAAGTTATTTTAGATTTTGACTTCAAATCGAATAGAACGGAAAGAGAAGAAGTAGTGCAAATGGTGAAAAACGGTACTTTGAAACCCAACATTTCTTACGACCCATCAATTATCCAATTACCTAAACAATATCACCGATTATCTAAAGGTGGCGGAGAGATAGTTATCGAAAAAAACAATGACTTGATTTTGTTCTTCACATATCGTGGGATATTAGATAACTTCTCTGGCTTCGTATACTCACCATATAGTAAAAAGCCAAGCCATAACGATTTTGATGGGGATTTTAAACAAATAGAAAAGTTAGATGAACATTGGTATTTTGTTGGCTCTAATTAAGCTAAAGGGTACTTCATGTTTGAATATAGGTCGCTGATGCGATCTTTTTTTATTTGGTAAAGCGGCCGGTTAGTTCATTAAGAGTTTATAATTCAAAATTCACTTAAACAGAATTTCTATGTAATTGTTTTTACAGAATAAGTTTATTAATCAAGGGTTTAATGGGAATATTATACAAAACAATGAAGCATGGAGTGATATTAATGCTATATGAGTTTGTTTTATCTTTTATTTTTACATTATTAGTAGTTACTACAATCAACTTTATAGTAAATAAAATCCTACCTAGCAGATCAACAAAAGAGAGAAATGTTTATTTTCTAATGGGACAAAGTCTTTTTATCGCTACACTACTTACCTGGTTTATCTAGCTGTTGTTTAACCTACTTTTTTGAGGTGAACTAATAATGAGCATACAAGTAAAACTAAGAGATATTATTGAGGAAATGGATTTGCAGATTGATAGAAAATTAAACGAGCTTTTTCCTTGTACTAAGCAAAAAAACCTCTCCAAATTCCTGTTAATTTAGGAATTTTACGAGAGGTTTTTTATATGCTGCTCTTCGAAAAATACTTTTGAGTACCTTCACGTATTTGTTTGGGTAAGACACGATCAAGTTCTTCATTTAACCATGACAGTGTTTTACTACGCAAGTAATCACGCATTTTTTCTTCAGCAGAGAGCATAACTAAATTGATAGTGCAAGAGGAGGGAGCTGAACAGCAGTTTTCTCTATACAAATAGCCATTGTCTTTTATATTTTTGCATTGAAAAATAGGTTTAGGACCTTCAACAGCTTCAACTACATCCCAAAAGGAAATATCCTCTGGTGACTTGGATAACCTATATCCTCCCTTTACACCAGGTACAGAACTTACAATGCCAGCCTTAGATAATTTACCAAAAACTTTTGAAAGAAATGTCTCAGAAAGTCCTTGGAATTCTGCCAAATCCTTTATCCCAACACTTTCATTGGAAGGAACATCGATTAAATAAACCAGACAATGTAAAGCATATTCAACTCCGACACTATACTGCATATAAACTCACCTACTTTTAATTTTAAGGGTTATTAAATTGTATCTTAGAAATATTTAGAGTGTTAGTCAAATAAAAGAAATTTCTTTTGGATAAATCGTATTCATTTGACAAAAATAATTATAGCCTATATTATAGACAATGTTAATCGACGATAGGATTGATCTTTAATTGGATCTTAAAATTCACCTTAAAG
Organism: Neobacillus drentensis; assembly: GCF_021560175.1. Classification (GTDB taxonomy): domain Bacteria; phylum Bacillota; class Bacilli; order Bacillales; family Cytobacillaceae; genus Neobacillus; species Neobacillus drentensis_A. Next base: position 2,903,986 of record NZ_CP091110.1, read on the forward strand.
GGGAAATAAAAATGAACAAAACACTTATTATTAACGCACATCCAAAAATAGATGATACTTCTTCAGTTAGCTTGCAGGTTTTTAACCACTTTTTGAAAACTTATAAAGGATTAATTCATGATAGCGAAGTAATTGAACAGATTAACTTGTATAGTGATGTAGTGCCGATGATAGATAAAACGGTTTTAAGTGCATGGGAAAAACAAAGAAAAGAACAGGAGCTAACTCCCCAAGAACAAAAAGTAACGGAGCGTATGTCCGAGATCTTACAACAATTTAAGAGTGCAAATACGTATGTCATCGTTTTACCTTTGCATAATTTTAATATTCCATCAAAGTTAAAAGATTATATGGACAATATCATGATTGCTCGTGAAACTTTTAAATATACTGAAAATGGCTCAGTGGGTCTACTTAAAGACGGACGAAGAATTCTTGTCATCCAAGCAAGTGGAGGAATCTATACAAATAATGATTGGTATACAGAAGTTGAATACTCTCACAAATACCTGAAATCAATGTTTAATTTCCTTGGGATTGAAGATTTTCAAATCATTCGTGCACAAGGAACTAATTTATTAGAGCCGAAAGAGGTATTAGAAAAAGCATATAAAGAAGTTGAGGAAGCTGTTTCAAGATTAGCATCTAAATTAATAATGTCATAACTGAAAAGAAGGAAAAGAAGTATAAGGAGGTCATTGAAATGGAACAACGAGTTGATTATTACAATGTAGCACCAGAAGCACTTAAAATAATGATGGAAATGGAGAAGTATACGAAAACAACAGGTATAGACCGTAAAGTTCGTGAACTTATAAAAATTCGGGCTTCTCAAATAAATGGGTGTGCATTTTGTCTTAACATGCATACAGCTGATGCTAGAAAAATGGGAGAAACGGAGCAACGTCTATATTGTATTAGTGCTTGGAAAGAGTGTGAGTTCTATACAGAAGCAGAAAAAGTAGCTTTAGAGTTAACTGAGCATGTGACATTGATACCGACTATGCGTGTACCTGATGTATTGTATAATCGTGTGCGTAGACACTACACAGAAAAAGAATATGTGGACCTTATTATTCTAATAAACCAAATAAATAGTTGGAACAGGATTTCAATTTCTATGGGAAATATTGCAACTTTAGCGAAATGATATTAATGTTTTTTTTTTTTTAAATACCTATCTTTGAAGATAAGCCATTCTCTTTTGGAGTACCCGCAGGTATAAAAACACATATAAAAGCAGATAAAATAGCAGAGTCATTCGCATAAGAATTCGCTCTGCTATTTTGTTGATTTGATGAGTTTACGACAATTCTTTTCCCAAAATTAACATTATAAATAGCGGGTAAATTAGCATGAGCATAATAAAAATTATGCTTTTGCTATTTGTAGTGTTAATATACCTGCTAATTGGATAACTAAAAAAAACGACAGTTCACCTGTCGTCATTAAAATTTATTATGAACATAAGCTTCCGTTAGCTTAATAAGATATTTATTTAGTCCCATTAACAATAAGGTCTGCTCTTTCAAAAGGTTTATGTTCTTGAATATATAGGTCTTCTGAAATCATCCAATTATTTTCCCACATTTCACGAGCCCCTTCCCCGTCTCTCTCAAGTCCCCGTGAAAGCCTTAGTTCTCGAGGACAATGAACCCATATAGTAAAATCGTATTTTTTAGCTAATTCCCTACGAATAGAATAAACACCCTCTATTATGACAATTCCCCCGATGGGAACAGTATGCCATTCTGTTAAACCATCCGTCTCCCAATCATATCTCTGATAATGTCCTTCTTTGTTTTGATTAATAGGTTCAAGAACTTGATTTAATAAACGTTTCCAATCAAAATCTGCACCAATTGGTTTTTTCTCCGGATGTATCTTTATTATTTGTGAGGATGGTAAATAAAAATCATCCATATGTACAACAGTTACATCGTAACATTTATCCTTCAATTTTTTTGCAATTGTACTTTTTCCTGAACCCCCACAACCATCTATTCCAATTAACAAGGTTGATTGTTTTTTAGGAATTGAATCAATTGACCCAATCAACTGTTCTAAATTATTAAATTCACCTTTTTTTGTTTTGAAATTCACTCTATCACCACTTTTAAATTTTTTATAGTTTTTATTACGATTCAGTTACACCCGTTTATTGAAGTAACCCGCCTGTTAGTTCAATAAGTTTCTTTACTAATTTTACCATACAAATCCTCTTAATAATGCAAAAAGAATTGCGATTTTGGGTGTGAAATCCACTGCTTTTATACTTGTTTTTATATATGCTTTTTCCTATGTGGGTACTCCAAAAGAGAACAACTTACTTTGAAGATGGGGTATTTTTTTGTACTAATGTGGATTATGTTAACTTAGATTGATTATTGTTATGAAGGAAAAGAAGCTTCTGGTTTTGGCTGGCAGCAACGGAGGATTGTTAATATTGTTTATAACAACAATCATTCTTATGATATTTCCTTAAAAATTCAAGTTCCCGATAGTAACAATAAACCATTTGAATATAAAGAAGACCTGGCTAAAGTCAGAGTTTCTCCATCTTGTAATAGTCCAAAATTGGATGGTAGTCACGGCTTTTAGGTAGAAGTATTGGATTACCAACATAAGTAACGAGAATAGGTGTTACCTTTAATTGGTAGCACTTTATTTGAATGACCTGTTCAACTAACTGGGTTCTTTTGTTTAGGATGATGATCGCTGCGGTAATCATTTTTTTGTTTAACTAACTGTGCAGGTTAGTTACATATGTCACGATAAATAATCTTTCATAAATAGGGAAGAATACTTTTTAAAAGGATAAAGAGGGTGGATGGAGCATTGAATAAAAGAATTAACTTTATTTGTTTAATACTCTGTATAGCTTATTTTGTACCAACTAATGATATAGCCTTTGCCCATCCAAACGATACTCCTCCTTCATTTGAGGAAATGTTCACTCAAGGTGGATATAAATCTGCTGATGTAGCAGTTAAGGAATTTGAAAATCACTTTGAACAAAATGTAAATTTGCCAAAAATCAAGCCTTCAATTCCTTTCACCCATCAATTCGGAAGATTTTATGAAGATAAGAATTATGACTCAAATGATTTTCTATCAATCCATTTTGTGAATGAAAAGTCACGAGATAATAATTATAAAGTTGATATTCGACCCTTAAAAAATAAAATAAATTTTAAGGATAGAGGCAATCAAAAGGTCTATACACTTGAAAATGGTCAAAAAGCCATTTATATGGATGATGCTCCAATTATGAATTTTCTTGTTTTTGAAAAAGATAATTGGCAATATATGCTCGGCATTGACAAAAAGGTATCAAACAAAGTTACACCCGAAATATTAGTAAAGATCGCTAACTCAATTGATTAAATTAAAAAAGACAACCAAGGGACAAGGTGGTCTTTTTTTGCTAGTTAATAATCATTTTGTTTATAGTTCTACCGCTTTATTTTAGAAGCAGGAATAACAAGACTCCACTAAAGAATGAATTTCGTAAAACTACGCCATGACAAGATTGAGACAGATTGTACTTAAACTACAGGGTACTTGAGTTGAAAAACGTAATGAGTTGTTGCGGCAGCTCTTTTTTCAATTGCTTCTCAACTAACTGGCAACATTAGTGAGCAAGAAAAAAAGGAAGAAAAACCCATTCCTTTAACATATAATTAAAAAGGGAGGGGTCAATATGATAAAAAAGGCTTTAATGTTATTTCTTTTTTTTACTTTTTTATTAACTGCTTGTTCAGATTCTAAATTGATGAATTTCGTTGGTGAAAGTAAAAATTGGCAAGTTAAATATACAGTAAATGTGTTTGCCGAAAAAAGTGAATCATCAAAAGTTACAATAAGATATATCGGAGAAAAGCCAGTTCCTAAAAAGATAAAATATACTGTTGAAACTGCTACTGGAAATACAGGCGGTGAAACTCCTTTAAAGAATGGAGTATTGGTAACAGGTGAAGATTCCTGTAGTGGTTGTTCAGTTACCCAAAAAAATGAAAAAATAACTGCAACCATAACTTGGAATGATGAATCAGAAACTATAATTTTAAAAAATAATTAGCAATTACTCCAATAAGTGAAAAGGGTGAGGGTTTAGTTTTCATTTCCTCACATTTTTCAACGGATTAGCTTTACCTTTCACAACAAATGGACTTTTTCAGAAGTCCTTTTTTATAGTAATTGAAAAGATTTAAAAGAAAATTGAAAACATCTAGTTCACCTACCAGGTGTTAAATGGAACAATGGTAATGCTTTCTCCTACTAGTAACTTGGCTGAGTCATGCAATAAGATACAGGAACCATTAGGAAGAGGAGATTTTATGGGGATTATTTCATTATTAAAACTAAAAAAATATGACGATTACGTATATAGGGCAGTTATTTATGATGAATTATTCCAAACAAAAAAGGCTATTCAAGTAATGGAATCAGCGGTTAGAAATGAGAAGTTCAATAAAAAGGAAATAGCCAGTGGCTATATATTTTTGGGGATACTTTATTCGAAAATAAAAGATTACGGTAAAGCTTCAGATTGTTACAACCAAGGGCTTGAATTAGTGATAGATGAGAAAATTTTTTATAGCAGCAATTTTAAAAAGGCAATTGAAACGTTTGTCAAAAATGGGGACATAGAAAAAGCAAAATTCTGGTTGGATCATCTCCTTGAACGACAAAGCTATGATAGAAAATTTAAACGACTAGTCAAATTAAAAACTAAATTAGACTGAGGACTTAAACTGCGGGTGCTTTAGTTGATGATGGAATTATTACTCAGGGCGGCCTGCCTTTTTTTTGTGAATAAAGAATGTGTAAGGAGCTCGGTATGTATGCTTCAAATGCACCTAATTAAAAAACTTAAAACATCTTTTCAAATAAAATTTTCAAATAATCAACGCTTTTTATGCCATACAATGGGTAGTAAAACAGTGGTTTTTGATTCAACTTCTTGGGAAAAAATTGCGGAGCTTAGTAAACCTAAAGATCCAGGCTATATTCAGTTCTCACAGAACGATGATTATTTATATATTAAAAGGACAATTGGAACAATTTGCGTTTATGAAACAGAAGGGTTTCAATTAATCAAAACCATAAAATCTAATAAAAAATTCAAACTAGTTGAAGCGGACTTTGCAATAACTAATACTCCCTTCCTTATCCTTGATACACTGAATACCAAAGACGGGTACCAGCTGGCTCTAATCAATATTGAACAGGGGGAACATACGGTACTTACTGATTTTAAAGATTCAACTCTTATTGAGCTTAATCAGTTTATCGAAGCTGAAAATTCCTATTTATTTACTATGACTTATGAAAATACCCGGGGGTACATAGATCATCAAATCGTAAAAGTAACAGAGCCAATTGAAAAAGGGTCAATAGAAGTGATCCATAACTCAGAAATTTGGTATTGGGAATCGATCATCTATAGTTCTATTCATAGCATTTATATTGTGGTTCAGAATTATGACCTAGTTATACTTGATGGAAAGTTTAAAAAAGTTTTAAGGAAGTTTAGCATAACAAATGATAAATACCCTGAATGCCTTGGTTATTTTCAACACATTCACCTATCAAATAGTGGTCAATTTATTATCATTACTTATAGTAAGACAGTTTTAATACTGGGATATGATGACTTAGAACCCATTGTAGTTGAAAAAATCCAATATGCTTGTTTTGGGGAATTCAGCCATGATGACCGGTTTTTACTAATAGGAACTTATGAGAATGGATATATACTAGAAAACACTTTACTTTAAGCGCCAAAGTTAAGGATCAAAGCTGTCTTAGAGGATAAGAACATTAGCTACTCAGCTTTTATTTAACAATTTGAAAAATTGGAGAAAACAGGTTATGACATTATTATTTGTTGGTATTGGCTGCATTATTGTTGGATTTGGTTTAAGTTCACTTAGTTTTTATGAAGTTAAAGATGGTTTAAAATTTCTATTTGAAGAGAGAAATAAGATAAACAAGATAGCCTTTTTCTTTACCATATTTGAATATGTGACAGGAATATTTATGGTTGGAATACTACTCATATTGTTAGGAATAGTTATTATTGTCTTTACACTTTTCTGAAATTTACTTTTAGGTAAACAGATTTTTTAAAAATAATTTTGCTACTTTAAAAAGAATGGTATGATATGGTAAAAAAAGGGGTGGATAACTGTGGTGAATTTCGGGGACATTACCTTTCAGTTAATTGCAATCCTTATTCCAATTGCTTTTATTAGTGCGATAGTCGTATTTGTCCGTTCTACGAAGAAACGCAACGAACAACTAAAACGAATCGAAGAAAAATTGGATAAAGTATCTTAGCTATAGTCCAAGAAGATATGAATATATCGAGAATTGATGGATAAATTAAGAAAGTATAAATTGTGAAATATGGAGTGTATACTTTTGAAACATCCAACTTTTGAAGATGTCAAAAAGGTAAGAGAAACTCTGAGGGATGTTTCAATTAATCACTGGTTCCATGATGACCTATTTACGTGGAAGTGGTGGTTACTGCTGATCTCAGCTACAATACCATGGCTTATATGGATAAGGTTTCGCGATAAAGAAAGAACTTTTGAAATCCTCAGTTATGGCTTAATTTGGGCAACTTTCGCTTCGATAACCGATGTAATTGGGGGAGACATGATTTTATGGGGTTATCCAGATAAGTTGTTACCGACAGTACCTCCTTTATTGCCTGCTGATATTACAGTAATTCCAATTTCTTATATGTTTATGTACCAGTACACAAAAACTTTTAAAACCTACTTGGTTTTCTCCTTTTTACTATCTGGATGTTTTTCATATATAATAGAGCCTCTATTTATAAAAGGGCAGATGTTTGCTTTACATAACTGGACACATACTTACTCATTTATTGGTTTTTTTGTACTCTCTCAAATAGTATATTTTATAATAAAAAAACTTACTCCAATATAGAAAAATCTTTTTCGAACTGGGTGGTTTAGTAAAAGAACAATCGGACTGCTGTTTTCGGCAGTCCTTTTTCATGATCGTTTTTCAAGTAAAGGGGCAAGTTTATTAAAGAAGGAATATAAATGAAATTGGTAGAATAAGAAATTGGATATAAATCCTAACGTCTAATATTCAAAAGAGGAGAATGTCTATGGGAATAAACGAAGTAAAAGGTTTAAACTAAAATAAGCTCGGGGGTTAAAAAATATGAAACAATCAGGGACGCTATACTTTTTCTGTGGAAAAATGGGAGCTGGAAAATCAACTAAATCAAAACAATTGGCGATAGATAAACATGCGGTACTGTTGTCTGAAGATGAATGGCTTTCATCTCTATATCCCAATCAGATTGCATCATTTGAGGACTATCTAAAATTCTCAGCACAGCTCAAGCCGTTGGTGAAAAAGCATGTCCAAAACATATTAAGTGTCGGTACAGATGTAGTGATGGATTTTCCAGCTAATACTCAAAAACTGAGAAAGTGGTTTTTGGATATGGCGTCAGAGGTCAATGCAAGCCATCAACTAATTTTCCTTAATCTAAATAACGAGCAATGCTTACGTCAAATTGCTCAAAGGCGGAACGAACAACCCGAAAGAGCAGCTTTTGACACGGAAGCGGTGATTATTCATGTTACAAAATTTTTTGAAGCACCAGAGGCATCCGAGGGGTTAAATATTTTAGAGTTTAGCGGAAAAGAATAACAAGGAGTTCAATGATTTACTCACATTTCCTTTTATATCATATGGAGCACCTCCCAGAACAAAAGGTAACTCTTTGTGAAGTGGTACACTTAAACCAAACCAGCTAATAGTTTGTCAACATTTTTCAATAAAAAGTTTAATAACCACATGATATACTAAAAATGTTCATGCCAAATAACCTTCCGTTGTTTAGTAATTGGAAGGTTTTGTTGTATTTAGTTAGATATAGTTCCTAAACTATATCTTGGAAAGTGGTTCTGCTTTTTAGTAAGGCATAAATCCAATGTAAGAGTTTGTTTACACAAGCAATAATGGCTACTCTAAAGGGTTTTCCTTCTTCTCGTTTCTTGTCATAAAACTCTCGTAGTCTTTTATTACGTGGAATAATCTCATCAGTTGTTTTCTTTTTTCGACTATCCCGAATACCACTTTGAACAGCCAAATATAAGGCGTGTCGAAGTCTACAAGATCCACGTTTAGTTATTCGGTTTACTGATGCAGTAAACTTCCCAGAAGAGTATACACTAGGATCTATTCCAGCGAACGCAACTAACTTCTTGGCATCATTAAATCGATCTATCTCTCCAATTTCAGAAATAATCGTGGCAGCGATTTTTTCTCCGATTCCAGGGATAGATTGAAGGATTTCATATTCTTCAATTTCACTAGCGAGGGCATCTATTTCATCCGCAATATTGGATAGATGCTCTTGGTATTGAAGAACAATCTTAACCAAGATTTCAAGGTTAAAAATATGACTATCGTAGAGATTGTTTTGAAAAGGATCACAAAGGGCTGCTTCTCTTAACTTCTGTGCCTTTTCCTTTGCCCAAGACTCCGAACGACTCGTACATAATGAAGCTATTTTATCCGTTAACTCTTTTTCACTCACACTTAATACAGCCTTAGAAGTAGGGAATTCTAGTAAAGTAAGCAGTGATACTTTCGAATATAGGCTTCCAAATACACCCCGATACTCGGGAAAAACCTGATCAATTAAAGAATGTAACTGTATCTTTGTTTTAGCCGATATTTCAGCAATACTCTCCTGTTGTCTTGTCAGATTACGTAGGTTTAATAGTTGAACTCCACGCTTTTTGTAAGGCTCTAGCTCCTCTTTATAAAACAGTTCACAAAGGTGATAAGCATCAATTGCATCAGTTTTTACCTTTCGGAGGCTTGAGCTCTTAGCTCTATGAGAGATAAGGGGATTGACGATAATATAAACATAATTTTGTTCCTCTAGAAACTGAATAACGGGAATATGATAATGACCAGTTGATTCTAAAACAACCGAAGGTTGATGACCACCAGCAGCCTTTTCAACATCTTTAAGGAACTCTAATAAACATCCTAATCCCTTAAGATCGTGAGTAATACTAAAACTTTTACGATAGGGTTTACCTTTATCTAAAAACGCTTGAACCTGACTTTCTCCTTTTGATACATCCAGACCAATCACTGGATTCATTAATTTTCTCCTCCTCCTAGAAATACAAATTAGTCGGTAACCCCTAATGCTCCTTGTAATGTCATAGGTTCGCTTGTTAAACGGGATCGTGGTCCCAACCAGCCTGAAACATGTTTATACAAGTAGGGGGTGAACAGTTTAGTTGACGGGAACGAGTCCCACGGGTGCGACGTTCTACCCCGACTACCGATATAATAAGACCATATAGAAAAAGGTCAACCAGAAATATCTGGCTAACCTTATATTACGAACGGGTGCAAGAGTTGAAGAAACAGGGCTGTCGTTACGGCAGCTCTTTTTATTGTGCTAACGAGGCAGATCGTTTAATAAAAAGCATTTCCAATTAAGGAGATATTTGTTATAATTAGTGTAAAATTACACTATTACGGATGTGTTGTCTATCTTTTTTAAGGGGGAGTGGGATTGAAAAAGGTGCATTTTTTTATATGGATGTTAATGATCGTTGCAACCGTATTAGGCGTATACGGACAATCTTTAGCCTATTATGTGGATGAAAATATAGCTAATACAAATCATCCAATCTATTACGTAACCGTCTTTACGGTTAGTAGCGTCATCCTATACTTCGTTACCTTTTTATTAGCATATTTGTTGAAAAGGGGAAAAAAAATTGATAATAAAGTAACTTCAATATACATATATGGTTTTGGAATGATAGGTATAGGCGTATCCCTATGGTCAGTATTTGTTTGTGTGATGTGGTGGGGCTAAATTATTTTGATACAGACCTGTTCTTCACGAACTAGTGTGACTCTTCAAGAAGGAAACGTTTTTTTAAAATGGAAAAATCCAATTTATGGAATATAATGATAATAAAAGTTGGGGGGATAACATGTTTAAACTCATACTAAGTGTGGGAATATTTTTTATTGCTATATTACTTAGTTGTTACTATTTTGTAGGTGTTAGTTTTATTAAGTCTTTACAGATGACATTTATTATTACAATGTTACACATTTTATTCCTATATATCGATAATAAATTACAGAAAAATAAATCTATATATATTTGATAAGGTATTAAAAAAATAATGGAGTTCAGGTTAGATTATTCAAAATTTAGTAAAGGGGGGTGTTTTATGAAGGACGAAAACAAACCATTTAATGATGTAATAGACCACTTTAACAGGATAGAAGGAAATGCTTCTAATGTTGTTAGCAGGAATGCGGTAAAAAAGTTGCCTAAACCATTAAAATATTTTGGGTATTTTATGGCTGGCTTCATATCAATATCCATCTTGTTAATGATAATTTTAAATTTATTACACTAACTTATACTTGATATTTAGTCTGACTGATAACGAAATTCCAAAAAGATTAGACTTGTTTAACTTAATGGTGCGATTCCTTAAAGATGAAGGATGGATTTTTTCTGAACCTCAAGGAAAGAATGTGAAATATTTCTCTTAACAGAACCGGGTGCTTAAGTTTTAGATCTGTTCTGTCATCGTGGCAGCTCTTTCTTGTTGAAGGGCCAGTTCAGTCGAACCTGGATAAATTATGGGGATGTTTGAAGAAAGAAATATAAAGTAATCCTAAATGGGTGCGAAACCAGAGTTTAGTCCCAAAGTTCATTTAAGAGTTTGTGAATACTTGTACATGATACTGTATTGATTTTTGCTTGTTGAACTTAAGCGGCAGAATAATAGAAAGAAAAACGGATATGAAACAAAGATAAAGAGGGGACGATGCAATTCATAAGTTGTAAATAGTATAAACCTATAAAATAACCGAAAAAGCATAAAATTAGTTAGAATTACTTAATATATTTGAGCGTTTATTTACTAATAGTACAATGGTTTTGGAGTTTTACCTATGAGATTCCAATAATTATGTTTATTATTATGTTTCTACAAAAAAATTCCCTTAAGCATCAGTCTAAGGGAAAGGTAAAATCATCTTTAGTTATTTATTTATTTATTTTTCAAAAGGAGCCATCTATTTTCTGTCTATAAATTGAAAGCAGACGGCATGTGAATTTTTATAAACGTTCCATGATAAACCCAAAAATCAGATCTAATAATTCCTGACTCCAGAAAGTACCCTCATGCGGTCCATGATCAACCTCAATCATTTGGGCATCTGTCCCACAGTCACACAATTTATGAAACATAGTAAGACTCTGCTCATATGGCACAGGCTCATCGTTGTTTCCTTGTACCAGTAAAAATGGCGGATATGTCATTCCTTCCTTTACTTTGTAAATGGGACTCATATCCCTAAAAACATCCAAATTTTCTTTTGGATTTCCACCTGCCAGAGCGATATCGACTGGTGTTGGATTTTCAAGCCGAGCTTCCCGCTTTAGTAAATCTGCCGGACCAAAGCAATCCACGACCAGCTTAACTCCATCCGAATAATCGGCATATTCCTCTGTTCGATAGGTAGGATCATCAGCTGTAAGTCCAGCAAGCAAAGCCATATTTCCTCCGGAGGAAGTACCCCAGATCCCAATTCGATCAGCATCAATATGATATTCGGCACTCTTTGCTCTCATGAATCGGATTGCCGTTTTGACGTCCTCAAAGCATGCTGGCCACGGATTTTCTTCCAAACTGTTCCGGTGAGTAATGGTGGCAATCACATAGCCTTTTGCAGCAAGTTGGGAGAGTTGTGGAATTTGATAGTACATATTGGGATAAGTCCAGCCACTGCCTTGCACGAAGACAATACATGGGTACTTTTCCTGTGAGTCTTCGGGAATCTGTGGGGATATAATCGTCATCTTCGTACCTTTCGGTTGGGAGAGCGAATAGATAATATCTGGTAATATGTGTGCCAAGCCTTTCAAAGACGGATTGTAATCGATTTTCTTAATTTCTGGATATGTCATGCCAAGTTCACCTCTATTAATATTTCGCTGCATATTGTATTTCTTTACAATTCCTTGATTGCCATTTCCAAATGGATTGTTCCGCCAAACACATTTCCAATGCTTAAGAAACCCGCAGAAAGGGGAGGGAAGCCTACACTAGTACATCTGTCTGGAGTAGATTAACGAGCTGTACATTTTCAGCATCTTTATCTAATTGGAAGCTTACTATTTTATCTCCACAAACCAGCTCAAATTCTCCAAGGAATCCTTCAAAGGAAATTATTCCATTTTCATCTGTCTTGCAGCACACATTTGTCGACCAGTCTTCTTTGATTAGTTTCTTCAGGACTTTATAAGATGGTTTTAAACTATTATCTTTTCTGATAAAGCCGGAAGGAGCACCAATCCAGGCCCCATCATCACTGAACTGCCACGATGAAATGGCTTCAACTAGTGGATGTTTAAACAGAATCGAATACATTTCTTCTACTTCTTTAGCCTGGCGTTCTTCGTCTTCTGGGGTAGAGGGCCATTCTGGAATCTGGTAATCATTCAGGTCGCCAATTTCAGGCGGCATAAGATGTCCAGATAACAAAGAGTTTTCCGTAAAGTGAATCGGAAGTCCAAAGTGGGAGAAACGGTTTAGTACTTCTTCCAATTTCTCATGTCCCCAATAACCCTGATGCTGGTGAGATTGAATCCCAATGGCATCAATTGGAACCCCTGCTTGTAAGCATCCATCAATTAAGATTTCATAGTTAATGGATGTATTAAAATCATTTAATAATAGAGTCGCGCCAGGATTGCATTCACGTGTTTTGGCAAACATCTCTTTAATCATGCCAACACGGCCAAGCTCTTTGCAAATCCGGGTAATGCCGTTGTCATATTTATCATAGATGGGCATGATCACTACTTCATTGATGACATCCCACATATCAATTAACCCTTTGAAGCCGGTTACTTCACGTTCAATTCGGGCCAGTTGTGCTTTCAAAATTTCTTCATTGCTCATATCCAAAAGCCATGGAGCTGTTGCTGTGTGCCAGACTAGGGGATGTCCTTTCACGGTTACGTTTCTTTCTTTTAACCATTGTGCAGCAGCCTTTAATTCTTTTGTCCGAGGTTTGCCTTTTTCAGGCTCAAATCCGTCCCAGTAGTCAGGAAAAACTCCCCAATAGAAGGGCAGGGTGGCAAAGTTAAAAACATCTAAGAACTTATCCATTTTATCTTCCAAAAAGGCAAGTCTGTCTGCTGGTACACTTTAATTTGCTACTTCAATCGTATCAAATATACCGCAGCCGAATAAAAACTGGTGATTTACTAGTCTTAGTGAGACTTCCTTTCCTTTAACAGGATTTCCTGATTCATCAACAAGTTTAATGGTTTTGCGCGCCATTCTGTGTGCAAATTCATTTGTCTGGCCCATTCTATCCCTCCATTTTCATCCATGTTACGCATAGTCCACTATAGAAAACGCTTTCGCATTTCTATTAAATTTTACCAAACTTGATTTATCCAGTAAACTAACTTTAAAGAATAATTTTTAAAATTCACGATTAAATATATTATAATATTTTTAAAAAAATATTTATAATAGTTTTATAAGCGACTAGTTAGTTTAGCCGACAAACTATTATAAGGGAAGGATCTGATGAAAAAGCTAATAAACTATTAAACTGTAAGCCGGATTTTCCAGGTAGTGAATAGGTACTGATTCCAGCCGCTGTATATCCATTTAATCAGTAAAAAACATGGTTCCTACATAAAAATTTAAGGAGTGAAATCAATGGAATTTCGTTATTTAGGGAAGTCTGGTTTAAGGGTAAGTGAGCTTTGCTTGGGTGCGATGACGCTTGGCCGTGAAACAAGTGAACAGGACAGCTTTAACATTTTAGATCGTTTCGTTACAGAAGGCGGAAATTTTATTGACACAGCCGATGTTTATACAGGAGGCGTTTCGGAGCAAATCGTTGGCAAGTGGCTGCAAGGCCGAAAACGGGATGATATTGTCCTTGCCACAAAAGTCCGCTTTGCCATGGGAGAGGGTCCAAATGATATCGGCCTAAGCCGAAAACATATCATTTCTGGTGTTAAGGAAAGCTTGCGCCGCCTTGGCACCGATTATATTGATCTCTATCAGGTTCACGCTTGGGATCCTCGTACTCCTTTGGAGGAATCCTTAAGCACCTTAAATGATTTGGTACGCGAGGGACTAGTCCGCTATATTGGTGCCAGTAACTTTAAAGGCTGGCAATTGCAAAAAGCGATTGATTTAAGCCGCCGAAATGGTTGGGAAGCATTTGTCAGCCTGCAGCCGCAATATAATCTGCTCTGCAGGGCAACAGAATGGGAACTGTTAGACGTTTGTATCAATGAAGGATTGGGTGTCATGCCTTGGAGCCCGCTGCGCGGCGGATGGCTGAGCGGTAAATATACCAGGGATATGGTGAAACCTCCTGAGAATACTCGTGTAGCTTTAGCGGAAAAAGAAGGCTGGGGAGAATCTTGGAACAATTATAACAATGACTTCACATGGCAGGTGTTAGAGACTTTATATGCTGTGGCAAAAGAAGCTGAAAAAACACCGGCCCAAGCAGCCATTAACTGGCTATTAAATCAACCAGCTGTAACCGCTCCAATTATTGGTGCCAGAACAATGGAACAACTGGAAGCAAACCTTGGTGCAGCAGGCTGGTCTTTAACGAAAGAGCAAATCGACCGATTAAACAGAGCTAGTGATCTATATGTGACCTATCCATATAATGAGGACGCGAACAACCAACGAAATAGAGGGAGATAATAAGTCCATTGTATCTGGATGAAAAGTATTAAAAAAATAGTATTTCATCTAATTCAAATAACAGGAGGCGGATGGTATGGAATATCGTAGACTAGGAAACTCAGGTTTAAAGGTTAGTGAAATTGGGTTAGGCAGCTGGCTGACATATGGAACTGCCGTAGAAAAAGAGAAGTCTGTTGCTTGTATTCATAAAGCATATGAGTTAGGGATTAACTTCTTTGATACAGCCAATGCCTACAACCAGGGAGCAGCAGAGGTAGTTTTAGGGGAAGCGTTAAAGGAATACACCCGCTCCAGTTATGTGTTAGCAACAAAAGTTTATTTCCCAATGGGAGACGGCCCAAATGACAAGGGGCTTTCGAGAAAACACATAATCGAACAATGCGAGGCAAGTTTGAAACGTCTTGGGGTCGAATATATTGACTTATATCAATGTCACCGCTATGATTCCGAAACACCGTTAGAAGAGACGCTCAGAGCATTAGATGATTTAACTTCACAAGGAAAAATCCTGTATGCAGGTGTGAGTGAATGGACGGCGGAACAAATCACAGACGCGGCCCATGTGGCAAAAGAAAAGAATTTTAGGCCGATTGTATCCAATCAGCCCATTTATAATATGCTGGTCCGTTATATTGAAAAAGAGGTACTGCCAGTCAGTGAGAAACACGGAATGGGGCAAGTCGTATTTTCACCGTTGGCGCAAGGGATTTTGACTGGAAAATATAAACCTGGGCAAGACATCCCATCATCGAGCCGTGCGGCCAATCAGGAAACAAACAGGTGGATTACAAGTTACTTAAATGATGCTGTCTTAACAAGCGTCCAAAAACTTGAAAATATTGCACAGGGTCTAGGAATCAAATTGTCCCAATTAGCACTAGCGTGGGTATTAAGGCAGCCTGGAGTAAGTTCTGCCATTATTGGAGCGAGCCGTCCGGAGCAGGTGGAGGAAAATGCAATAGCATCTGGCTTCAGAATTCCAGAAACCATTCTAGAAGAAATCGAATCTGTTTTGGCGGAAATAAAAGGGTTCGTACCAATCTGGTAATAAAGTTAATTAGTATCTAATACCTTGTTACATTTGAATGAAATTATAAATGGTTAGATGAATTCTGGAACAAATTTTTTTATAAAGAAGCACTCGAAAATGTTGTGAAGTCAACGTTTTGAGTGTTTTTTTTTTTTCGAGAATATTGATTTTCTCAGCTGTTCTTCAATACTTCTGAATAAGAGCAACATTCGTTCGGTAAAACAAAAAATTATAAATGTTAAAAAAGGACAAACCGGCTTCCTTCCTATAGCAAATAAAAGAAACGATGCATAGTTTATTGAAAGATCATTTACTATCACACGATAGCAATTCAATAAAAAAGCATGTTTTTATTTTTTTGCATAAAGGAGTTGGTTGTTTGGCACGGACGTCATTAGCAAGGATCCTGCAAAAATCATTTCAATTGGCAGAAAAAGAATGGAAAGGACAAAAATGCAATGGACAAGCTGCTGACCAGGATGGTATTTTTCCAAAAAGAGAACTTGTCTCGATTGAAAAGGAAAAGAAGCTGTTTTCTAAATTTCATGAGGAGGAAGAAATGGCTCCAAGGATTGTTATTGTCGGAGCAGGTTTGGCAGGTCTCACTTGTGCCTACCGGCTGAAGCAGGGTGGGATTGAATCGACTATTTATGAAGCAGCGGAACGGGTTGGGGGACGTTGTTGGACAAGAAGAGACTATTTTAAAGAAGGACAGATCGTCGAACGCGGTGGTGAATTCATTGATACTTGTCATATAGAGATTCAGAAGCTGGCAAAAGAGCTAGGATTAGAATTAGATCATTTAACCAAGGCAGAAGCTAGAGGTACCAAACCATTTTATTTTATTGATGGGGGCGATTATTCCTTTAAAGATGTGACAGAGGATTTTAAAAAAATCTTCTCGAAACTTCAAACTGATTTAATAAAAGCAAGTGAAACGACACTTTACGATTGCTACACAGAGCGGGGATTTGAGTTGGATCATATGTCCATTGTTGACTATATCAATGAAATCGTCCCAGGAGGCATGCAATCGAGATTTGGTAAATTATTAGCATTGGCGTATACGATTGAAAATGGCGCTGATGCCCGAAAGCAAAGTGCATTAAATCTACTTTATTTATTAGGGTTTGCTCAAAGGGAAAAATTTCAAATGTACGGGGATTCAGATGAATGCCTTCATGTGAGGGGTGGAAATGATCAGATCCCGGACATTTTAGCAAAGAATCTTAATGGACAAATTAGATTTAATTCCCGGCTTAAAAAGATTGAACATGATGGCCAAAATGAAATACGGCTTGTTTTTCAAAATGATATAAAGGAATGGGATGTTTTTGCGGACAAGGTCATTCTAGCAATCCCTATTAGTATTTTAAGAACGATAGATTATGAGAGTGCAAGCTTCCGTTCATTAAAAAAACAGGCGATTAAAGAGATGGGTATGGGTGTTAATACCAAACTTCATGTCCAATTCGACGGAAGAGTTTGGAATGAGTTTGGAAATAATGGAGAGACGTTTGCAGATGCAGGCTATCAGCAGACATTCGAGTCCTCACGAGCCCAACAAGGTAAATCAGGAATTCTTGCTAACTTCACAGGAGGAGAAACGGCTGCCAAACTGTTTGCGTTAACAAATGATAAAATAGAAGAAAGGACTAACAAATTCTTGGACAAGTTAAACCTTGTGTTACCAGGAATTAAGAGGAATTGGAATGGACTAGCCACTGTTGATCACTGGCTTAGCAACCAATGGACTAAAGGCTCCTATTCCTATTTGAAGGTTGGCCAACATACAAAATTTGGTGGTATTTTGGGACAACGGGAAGGGAATATATTCTTTGCGGGTGAGCACACATCCATTAAGTATCCGGGGTATTTAAATGGAGCAGTTGAGTCTGGGGAAAGAGCTGCAGAAGAGATTCTTGAGGATATGTTAAAAATAGATAAATGAGCTGCCAAAAATGAAACTGGATTGAAATAGCTATAAATTCATTTTAAATAAAAGTACCCAATAGAGAAGACCTTTTTACCGTGTCTACTCTATCGGGTAAAGTCTAGGGCATAATGTTTGCCCCTTTTTCATTTTAACTCTTACTAGAAGCTCTATTTTTAAGCTTTTTTGATCTTAGCACGAGCCGCATCAAGTTGCTTATTGATATCAACGACGTCTTTATCAGTAAGTGGGTAAAGAGCCATAACAATCATCGATACAATCGCGAGCGCCGCTGGAATCCAGATTGCTGTGATATTGATACCGGAAAGAGCACTAGCTGTTTGTTTCGCCGCATTGCCATCGAAGCCGAAAGCTGCAAGGAACCAAAGCGGAATGGCACCACCAAGAGTAAAACCAATCTTGAAGAAGAGACCCATGATCGCGTTGATGATCGCAGCGTTACGTTTACCAGACTTCATTTCACCATAAGAGACAACCTCAGGAACAAGTGCCCACATGAAACCAGTTGCAGAAGTAAGACCCCATTGCTTAATGAAAGTTGAAAAATAAGCAAGGAAGAGTGAATCATGCATGCCATCTAACGACCATACCCAAGTAAGGATTTCCCCAACAACAAACATACCAAGGAAGAAATGGAAGAATCCTTTTTTACCAAAGATTTTTCTCAATTTTGGCCAGAAGACTGGGAAAGCAATACCAGGAATGGAAGCGATTAGACCTACTGCACCCATCCAGTCTGAGTGGTTGACCGTGTACTGATTAAAGAATCCATTCACTGTGTTCATGAAGAACATGAAGGTGAACGCAAGCATAAAGAAGAAACCAAGAATAATGAGCGGTTTGTTGTTCTTCAATTCAACGAACAGGTCCAAAGTTTTTACTTCTGCGGATTGTTCAGCAGTGGCCACAACACGTTCTTTTGTGAGACGGTAGCAGAAGAACAAAGCCAAAGCCCCGAGTATCATGTAAACCATGTAAACCTCAAACCAAGCGTGGCTTGCAGATGCATCGGTATAAGTACCCATATTAATCTTAAGACCAAAGAAACCAGTGTCTTTCATTGAGCGGTCTTTTGGAGCTGCCATTTGAACAAACATCGGAAACAGTGTGTAAACCAATAGGTTAGCAATGTTAGCCAGCATCATACGAGTGGTTGTGATTTTATCTACGGATTCAGGGTCACGTGTAAGGGATGCATTTAATGAACCGTAAGGAATGTTAACGACAGAATAAACCAAGTCAAGCAAAAAGTATGTGATAAAGGCGATTGGCACTGAACCACGAATGGCTGGAATTGGAACAAAGAGCATCGCTGCTAAGATAACAAGTGGAACACCTGCAATCAGAAGCCAAGGACGATATTTACCGTTTTTGAATGTATGTTTATCGACGAAAGTACCAACCATTGGATCCCAGAAAACGTTGACAATTCGGACAAACAAGAAGATGAACCCTGCTGCTGCTGTACCAATGGCATTGACGGTAGTCAGATAGAGAGCCAGAAATCCTCCGACAGTACCAAATACGAGGTTTTGGGCAAAGTCCCCAAGGCCGTAACCGATTCGTTCAGAAAGGCTGAGCTTATGGTACTCATTTTGTTGAATGTTTTGTGTGTTTTTGTTCATTTGTTTAACGGTTGATTCCATTAAAGCCATGTGATAAATCTCCTTTACGGTTAAATTTTCAATCAGTTTATCCGCTTACATAATAGACATTTAAAAAAAATCTAGTTGAAAAGATGAGCCAATCGATCTTTTATAGACTCAAAAGTAGGGTTAACCGCTTTCACCGATGGTAAAAAATTAGCAGCAACTACTCTAAGAGTTGAATACTTTATGAAGTGAACGATACATTCACTAACAAACTAGAAATCTTTCAATAGAAGGAATGAAAAAATTCATTTACCCCTTTAGTTTGTTTGTTTAAATAAACAAAGAAGATACTTTATCTAATCACCCTAAACAATACTTAAAATCCTCTAAAAAGTAAATATGTTGTATTAACTTTCCTGTAAAGCCTTATTTCACCTCTTTAACTAGAAATATAACTCTGAAACCGTCACTACTTTAGTACAAAAACAACAAAATTACTTTTAACTTAGTTTGTCCATCAGATAAAGTAAGTTGTGTGTTTATACTAACACATCTTTTTTAATTGAACAATATACAAACTTATAAATTTTTACGATATAATAAAAAAATAATCAAATTCAGGAATCGGCCGTTAGATTGAAAAGATAATCAGCAAAAGAGATGAGGAGAAAAGGTGAAACTAGCAGAACAAAACGATAGCAAAATGCATAGTCTAAACATTATTTTGAGTACAATTATGAAACACTACCCAATCTCTAGGGCAAACCTCTCGGAAATAACCAATCTGAACAAAGCAACCGTTTCTTTGCAAACGAATACATTGATCGAAAAACAGCTTGTCTCCGAAATTGGGGTAGGAGTGTCGAACGGGGGCCGAAAACCTATATTGCTAGTTTTTAATAAAAATGCCGGCTATGCGATCGGAGTTGAACTTGCTGCCAATTATATTCAAACGATTTTAAGTGATTTAGAGGGGAATTTGCTTTTCTCTGACTTATTTGAATTTGCAAACGAGTCATTGGAAGCGCTTAAATCAATTTTAATTGATCGAATTAGGCTGGTGACGAGGCATGCACCGGAATCTCCATATGGCATTATTGGGATCGGTGTAGGGGTACATGGATTTGTGAATGAGAATCAAACGGTCTTATATACTCCCCATTCAAATTGGGACAAAGTGGACATAAAAAATTTGCTCGAAGTCCATTTTAACTTTCCTGTTTTCATTGATAATGAAGCAAATGCCGGAGCTATTGCAGAGAAATTGTATGGTGCCATTAAGAATTCCGATAACAGCATTTATATCAGTGTAGGAACTGGTATTGGTCTGGCGATCATGGTAAACAACCAGCTTTACCGCGGATCAGGTGGAGTTTCTGGAGAAATGGGGCATATGACCATTGAATTCAATGGAAAAAAATGCGGCTGCGGAAACCAAGGATGTTGGGAGCTGTATGCATCTGAACGTGCATTTTTTAAGAATCTTTCCAAAATAAAAAATGGAAGGGAACTGACACTTGAAAAGGCCACTAAGATGATTCAGGAAAACGATGGCGATCTATTGATGGAAATAGAAAAATATGGGTATTATTTTGGGGTTGGTTTAACGAACTTGATTCATACGTTTAACCCTGACTCGATTGTCTTGAGAAGTAACTTGATTGAGGCGAATCCCATCATTTTAAAATCGATTAAGAAGACGGTTTCAAGTAGGATATCAAGGCATATACCGCTTAAAAGTGAGATTTTCATCTCCCAGCTCAACAAAAATGCCCCTGTCCTCGGAGCGGCTTCGTTTGTGATCAAAAAATTCCTTGAAGATGCCAAGATGGTTAAGGAATAGGATGACCTGTTGCAAAACAGTTAAATAACATATTCGGAATGAAAAACATAGTTTGAGAGCGAAATAATGGGGAAGGATTAATGAAAAAGGATACCCATTTCCAGGCATCAATCTTAGTAAAAAAGACCTTGGAAGCTAATAAAGCTTTTCAAGGTCTTTTTATGCATTTATTTACTTTGAGTAAGGATCGATGGTTTGAATGGTTCCGTCTTCATTGTATGTTAGTTCGGTATATTTTACACAGCGTTTGTGGTCAACCCCATCAGACAGAGAACAGTCATGATAAAATAAATACCATTTATCCTCAAACTGAACAATTGAATGATGAGTGGTCCAGCCGATGACAGGGGTCAGGATTTTCCCTTTGAAAACGAATGGACCTAGAGGATTTTCGCTGATTCCATAAACAATGGTATGGGTCGTACCAGTAGAGTAAGAAAGATAATATTTCCCATTGTATTTATGGACCCACGGGCCCTCAAAAAATCTTCTTTCCTCATCTCCGGCAAGAATGGGCTTGCCATCTTCGTCTACAATCGATAGTTCTTGCGGATTTTCCTTAAAACGAAGCATGTCCTCCGTTAATTCTGCTGCCATTGGTCCTAACGCCGGTTGTGAGGGATCAGGACCCTCGGCATCAGAAATAAATGCACCTGTCTGCCATTTCTCTAATTGTCCACCCCAAAGACCGCCAAAATACACATAGGCTCGGTTGTCGTCATCCACTAGAACGGCGGGATCAATACTGAAGCTTCCTGGAATATAATT
Source organism: Neobacillus drentensis (assembly GCF_021560175.1). GTDB lineage: Bacteria > Bacillota > Bacilli > Bacillales > Cytobacillaceae > Neobacillus > Neobacillus drentensis_A. The sequence goes on from NZ_CP091110.1 coordinate 2,925,992, forward strand.
TTCTTCCGCTTTGAAAGGGCCGGCAGGATTAGAGCCTGTCGCAACACCGAGTCGAAAGATCCCATCCTTATCTCTTGCTGGGAAAAATAAATAATACTGGTTATTTTTAAAAGCAGCATCGGGTGCCCACATCTGTTTACTAGCCCAAGGAACATCTCGAATATGGAGTGCTTCGCCGTGGTCTACACAGGGGGAATGGAAATTATCGATCGACAAAACATGGTAATCTTCCATCGCATATTGATCACCACTACCATCATCAATCGTTTTTCCAGTATGTTCAATATCATGGGAAGGATAAATATAAAGTTTGCCTTCAAATACATGTGCAGAAGGATCTGCCGTATAAATATGGTCAACCAAAGGTTCATTTGCTTTGACAATTTTTTTCATGATCTATTCTCCTCTGAATACATTTTTTAATGGGCTGTGCTCTCACTCTGCCTCATTAAAGATATATTTATTCAAAAAAGCATTGCGAAACTTGCCATTTGGATCATACTTCATAAGCAGTTGTAAATAGTCAGGCATTTTTTCATAAAGTGACTGTATGTTTGCAGGGGAGGTAGTAAACAGTTTTCCCCAATGTGGCTTAGCTTGAAAAGGTTCAAGCTGGGCTTCGATAAGTGGCAGCACCTTCCGAACATCCGCCCATTTATCCTGCCAAGTAAAGTGTATAGCAACAGAATCCTGCTTATACGATGGGCTTAACCACAGCTCGTCCTCCGCAATGGTCCGCACCTCGCATATTAATAGAAGTGGTGCGATTTGTTCCCGGATTTCACTAACTGCACAAAGAGCGTCATAGGCATGCTTACGTGCCATAATATATTCACTTTGCAGCTCTTGACCTTTACTAGGAGTAAAATCCATTCGGAAGTGGGGCATCCGGTCAAGCCAGTCCCCTGGGACCCCTAGCTGCGCTGTGCAATTCTCTGCTCCAACCCCTGGTACGGGATGGAGATTTTCTTTGGCCGCTTTTGCTCCAAAAAAGTCCTCCTCAAACGAAACAGTCTGATCATCCGTCAGATTGCTCTTCAGCCACACCTGGTTAAACCTTTCATCCTGCCAATCGGTAAACAAACTAACACTATAGGCACTAGAAAAAATAGTGTCAAAATGTTGATCTAATTGTGCTAACGGAAGGTTCTCGTAAACATCCTGCCTCATTTGATGTGTTGGATGGACATCTAGTGTAAGCTTTGTCACTACACCTAATCCACCAAGTCCAACCACAGCGCCATGTAATTCTTCTTCCGATTGTTCTTTTGAAAAAGTGACAATACTTCCATCAGCCGTGACAACTTCCATCCCACGGACCGCTGCAGCCAAATTCTGATTGACATTACCTGAACCATGTGTGGCTGTAGCAATTGCCCCGGCAACCGAAATGTGCGGAAGGGAAGCAAGGTTATGTAAGGCAAAGCCATGTTGGTGAAGTACAGGACAAAGTTCCCCATACCTGATTCCCCCTTCAACAGTTACGGTTCGCTTTTCACGATCAATGGATAATACCTGGTTGAGCTTCTTTAATGAAACCATATTCTCATTAGAATCTGCGATACTATTAAAAGAGTGACGCGATCCGACCACACGCAGCTTTTTTAAACTTGAAACCAATTGTTGAACCTCTTCAACCGTTTCCGGTTCATGCCAGTTATTCGTACTATATTGATAATTACCTGCCCAATTTCTTTTAGCCATGAGAATCACTCCATTTTTACTTTTATCACTATTTGCTTATCTCTTACTATACTTAAAATGAAAGAGTTTTCAACTATTATAGCTATCAACATAGCAGAATGAGTCATAGAAAGATGTAGACGTTTGCTTGCCTTCTTTTATCCGTGAGTAAACGAACGATCTTACAATATAGTATTTTTTTATTAATTTTTTTGCTCTCCAACTAAATAAATTTTGCCGCATCCTAATCGTTTAGGTGAATGAATGTACAATTTGAATGATTTCAAAAATTAGGATGTTTTTGCCTAGTTAGTTGGCACTATTCGGGCACAATTATTTATTTGCATGTGCGTTTAAATAGTCACCTAATGGAGAAATATGGTAGGTGTGCTGGAACTTATCGAAAGCAAAGGAGGATGGATAATGTTACTTGTACCTCGTGAGATTGACAAGCTAATGATTGTGGTGGCAGCTGATCTGGCAAAAAGAAGAAGAGATAGAGGCTTGAAACTAAATTATCCCGAAGCAGTAGCCCTTATTACTTATGAAGTGCTCGAAGGGGCAAGAGATGGGAGAACGGTTGCGGAATTAATGGAATATGGCGCAACTATTTTAACACGGGAGGATGTAATGGAAGGAATTGGGGATATCATTGATGATGTTCAGGTCGAAGCCACCTTCCCGGATGGAACAAAACTAGTAACGGTGCATGATCCAATTCGGTAACAACAATGGGAGGGATTTCAGGTGGAATGGGAACCAGGGCAATTGTTTTTAAAAGAAGAACCCATTATTTGCAATGTGGGAAGAGACGTTTTAAGGATTAAGGTTACGAATACGGGCGATCGGCCGGTTCAAGTGGGTTCACATTTTCATTTCTATGAAGTGAATGAATCGTTGAAATTCACTAGGGAAGAAGCGTATGGTAGAAGGCTAAATATTCCATCTGGCGCGTCTGTCCGCTTTGAACCGGGGGATGAAAAAGCAGTCGATTTGGTCCCATATGCAGGAGAACGAAAAGTATACGGCTTTAACAACAAAACGGACGGCTCGATCGAAGGAGGGCATCGCTAATGAGTTTTGAAATGCCAAGAAAACAGTATGCCCAGATGTTTGGTCCTACGACAGGAGATTCCATTCGCCTGGCGGATACGGGTTTAATCATTCAAATCGAAAAAGACCATACCACCTATGGTGAGGAAGTCGTTTTTGGGGGCGGGAAGGTGATCCGCGACGGAATGGGTCAAAACCCACTCGTTACACGCGGTGATGGAATACCGGATGTAGTCATTACAAATGCCGTCGTTTTGGATTATACAGGCATTTACAAAGCAGATATCGGAATTCGCGACGGGAAAATATCCGCTATCGGAAAAGCCGGAAATCCATTGGTCATGGATGGTGTCGATATTATCATCGGTGCCTCCACGGAAATCATTGCCGGCGAAGGGATGATTGTGACACCTGGTGGAATTGATACACATGTGCATTTTATTAATCCTGCACAAGTGGAAGTGGCCTTAACGTCAGGGTTGACCACCTTAATTGGCGGTGGTACAGGTCCTACTGCGGGTTCGAGAGCGACGACGGTTACCCCGGGGGAATGGAATATTCACCGAATGCTTGAGGCAGTAGAGGGGCTTCCCATCAATGTGGGATTAACAGGTAAAGGCCAGGCGGCGGCTGAAGAGCCATTAGCGGAACAGGTTAGAGCAGGGGTAATCGGCTTGAAAGTGCATGAAGACTGGGGTGCAACCCCTTCGGCCATTGATCATGCATTAAGGGTTGCCGATCAATATGACGTGCAGGTGGCTCTTCATGCCGACACCTTAAATGAAGCAGGTTTTGTTGAAAACACGATGGCAGCCATTAAGGATCGGGTTATCCATATGTATCATACAGAAGGGGCAGGGGGAGGCCATGCGCCTGACTTAATCAAATCAGCCAGCTTTATGAATGTACTGCCATCCTCCACCAATCCAACACTGCCATATACGATTAATACAGTCGATGAACATTTAGATATGCTGATGGTTTGTCACCATTTAAATCCATCCGTACCGGAAGATATTGCGTTTGCCGATTCACGGATTCGAAAGGAAACCATTGCGGCAGAAGATGTGCTCCAGGATATGGGGATTTTCAGCATGACCAGTTCGGATGCCCAGGCGATGGGCCGGGTCGGCGAGGTTATTCTTAGAACATGGCAAGTAGCCGATAAAATGAAAAAAGAAAGAGGCTCTCTAAAAGGCGATAGCAAGCTTTCCGATAATAATCGGGCCAAACGGTACATTGCCAAATATACGATTAATCCTGCGATTACTCATGGAATCTCTGACTATGTCGGTTCCATTGAGGTCGGAAAAGTTGCGGATCTAGTCATTTGGAATCCGGCATTTTTTGGTGTAAAACCAGAATTAGTCTTAAAAAGTGGATTGATTGTCCATGGAATGATGGGAGACGCCAATGCCTCGATTCCAACACCGCAGCCAGTGGTTAGTCGTCCCATGTATGCGGCGTTTGGCAAAGCCTTGTCAAAAACCTCCATTACGTTCATATCACAGGCAGCATATGAAGGAAAAGTGCATGAGAAACTTGGCTTAGAGAAAATGATCCTGCCTGTACATGGGATCAGGAAATTAACGAAAAAAGACATGAAACTAAACTCGGAAACACCTGAGTTAACCGTTGACCCGCAAACCTATGAGGTCAGGGTAAATGGGGAGCTTATCACAAGTGCTCCAGCAAAAGAATTGCCGATGGCACAGCGTTATTTTCTATTTTGAGGTGAAAGAGCATGTTAATTGAGAGAATTGAAACGAATATTGAAGAGATGGAAAAGGAAGAAATTATCAAAAGGCATATCGAAAAGGTTTACCTGGAGAGTGATCTTTTAGTAAAACGGATTCAACGGGTTACCACGGACCACGGCAGGGAAATCGGCATTCGGTTAAAGGACCCGCGCGATCTTGTTGCTGGAGATGTCCTTTATATGGACGAAAAAAACATGATTGTCATAGATGTAATTGCGGATGATTTATTGGTGATCACCCCTCGCACGATCAAAGAAATGGGGACAATTGCTCACCAGTTAGGAAACCGGCATCTTCCGGCTCAATTTGAGGAGGATATGATGATGGTTCAATATGATTATCTTGTGGAAGAACTGTTACAAGAGCTGGAGATTCCCTATAAACGAGATAATCGTAAAGTAAAGCAGGCGTTTCGTCATATTGGACATAGCCATGGATGAAAAAATGCTGGCCCTGTTTCAACTCTGTGATTCCAATTTTCCTACTGGTGCTTTTAGTCATTCCTATGGCCTTGAAAGTTATATTCAAGAGAACACCGTACATAACCAGGAAACCTTTTCGCAATGGCTTCGGGTATATATTGCTGAGCAGCTGATCTATTCTGACGGATTGGCATGCCAAATAGTATACCAAGCCTTAGTAGAAAAAGATTTTCAAAAGGTTTGGAAGATGGATCGATTGTTGATGGTACAAAACCTGCCTCGTGAAACGCGTGAAGGCGCGACGAGGATGGGGGAACGGATGCTTGAGCTTGTCCAATCCTTATATGAGATCCCGATTCTTTCTTTATATAGGGAACGCATTCAATCGAAACAGTCTTTTGGTCACCCGTCCATTGTTTTCACAATGGTCGCCCATCACCTTGGTGTTCCAAAGTCTACAGGGATCTTATTTTACCTTTATTCCGTGGTATCGAGTATTGTTCAAAATGCCGTAAGAGGCATCCCTTTGGGGCAAACAGCAGGTCAGAAAATCATTCGTGAAGTCCAAAGTACCCTAATGGAGGCTGCCGGGGAGATTGACAAGTTGGATGAAGAAGATTTTGGTATTGTCTCGCCCGGCATTGAGCTGGCACAAATGAGACATGAACGTGTTAATATTCGAATTTTTATGTCGTAAAAGAAGAAAGGAAGTGTTTTTTATGGAACCGATTAAAATTGGAGTAGGTGGACCTGTCGGTGCAGGGAAGACGATGTTGGTTGAAAAATTGACGCGCCGTTTAAATGGTGAAGTGAGTATGGCCGTGGTGACGAACGATATTTATACAAAAGAAGATGCAAAATTTTTAATGAACAATGGGATTCTTCCTGCTGACCGGATTGTTGGCGTGGAAACAGGGGGTTGCCCGCATACAGCCATTCGCGAAGATGCATCGATGAACTTTGCAGCCATTAATGAATTAAAGGAAAAACATCCTGACGTCGAATTGATTTTTGTGGAAAGCGGCGGAGATAACCTCGCAGCTACCTTCAGTCCGGAGTTGGTTGATTTTTCAATCTATATTATTGATGTTGCACAAGGAGAAAAGATTCCACGGAAAGGCGGTCAGGGAATGATTAAATCCGATTTGTTTGTGATCAATAAAACGGATTTAGCACCGCATGTAGGGGCCAGCCTTGATGTGATGGAATCTGACACAAAAGTATTTCGCGGGGATAAGCCGTTTACCTTCACCAATTTAAAAGAGGAAGAGGGACTCGATAACGTCATCGATTGGTTGAAGCAAAATGCGTTATTAAAAGGACTGGACTAATATGGGAGAGTGGACAGGTGTTTTACATTTAGACGCAGAAAATAGAAAAGGAAAGACTGTGGCGAAGAACGTTTATTTTCAGGGTGCATTGAAAGTGATGCGCCCTATTTACCATGATGATTCGGGGAGGGCCTGCTATTATTTATTAAATCCAGGCGGCGGCTATTTGGACGGGGACCGCTATCAAATGAAGTTCACATTGGCGGAGAATGCAAAACTGACCTTGACAACTCAGGGGGCGACAAAGGTCTATAAGACACCAAAATCCTTTGCCTACCAAGAAGCGGAGATTATTTTGAAGGCCGGAAGTTATCTTGAGTATTTCCCCGACCCGCTCATCGCTTACCAACATGCTCATTATAAACAAAAAAATGTCATCCGGATGGATCGTACGGCTACTTTGATTTGTTCGGACATCATTACTCCAGGCTGGTCACCGAAAGGAGAGCGGTTTTCCTATAAAACCGTCCAATTGCTGAATGAGATCTACATGGATGATGAATTGGTGGTATACGATCACTTGAAATTAAATCCTGCGTCTCAAAATCTTGGCGGGCTAGGGTTTTTGGAAGGATTTACTCATTTGGGATCAATGATGGTGGTGGATTCCCAGGTGGATAATTCCTTGCTTGACAGGTTATATGCGATTCTTGAAAAGAATACATTGGATAGTAAAGTCGGATTGTCCTTACTTCCAGTACCAGGTTTTACGATTCGTGTATTATCAAATTCAACACAGGTCATCGAGAAAATCTTTTCGGAAATTAACCTCATGATCAGTCAAGAATGGTATCAATCCCAACCATTTTTCTTAAGGAAATATTAGTTTTAAAGCCCGGCAAATTCATTGAATCTGCCGGGAATAGATAAAAATAAAGAGCTGTTTGGGGGAGGACGAAAGATGGAGATCACATTGTTTTCAGTTTTAGCACTGGGGTTTATTTTGGGGATCAGGCATGCCATGGAACCCGACCATATGATTGCGGTCTCAACAATAGCAAGCCAGAGTAAAAAATTATGGCAAGCATCTCTGGCGGGTGTTTTTTGGGGCATCGGGCATACAGCCACCCTTTTTGTCATTGGGACTATCCTCATTTTGATGAAGGACGAAATACCAGCGCAATGGTCGCTAACGTTAGAATTTTTGGTAGGGATTATGCTGGTTTACCTTGGAATCACAGCGATGTTATCCATTCGAAAAAAACAGAGACACCCTTCAAGTCATCATCATCACGAAAACGAACAGAATACGTATAAGTCGAATAAAGGTACATATTATAAATCTCTTTTTATCGGGTTTGTTCATGGGATTGCCGGAAGCGGCGCTATGGTTCTACTGACAATGAGCACTGTTCAATCTGTATGGCAGGGAGCACTGTATATTTTCATCTTTGGAGCGGGAACGGTTGTGGGAATGTTGTTTTTTACTACCATTATCGGGATTCCTTTTATTTTAAGCATGAAACGAATGGTTACAGGCAAGGCTTTAATTTTAACGACAGGTGCTGTTAGCACATTATTTGGAGTTTACTATATGTATAATCTGGGCGTAAACGATGGTTTATTTAGACTTTGGCTTTAGTCCTGTATATTCACTTATCCTAAAGGAGAAACTCCTTTTATCAGGAAAGGAGGGGATTAAATGTTTGAAAACTTTGAAATAATCCCTCAATTCGAGGGGACAGCTAGAGAACATCCGCATTTTTCTTTGAGCGTTAATGGCAGTGAGTATAAAGGTATGATTCAAGATGATAAGGTGCACTGGTACCAGCCCCATCCGAAAGAGACGCTAGAAGAGGAACAGCTTGAGAAAATAGAATCAAAGGTAATCGGCATGATGAGTGATTATAAGGAGCAATAACTAGATGGCTGTCTCAATCCCTTTGAGGCAGCCATTAAATTTGGGACATCACGTTTCGAGCCGCTAAGAATATCCACGTACAAACCACAAACGGCATGGTAAGTGCAGGAAGGCCATAGGGCAAAAGCCAAGTATCAATGCTTGCTGTAATAGGAATGGTTAAACATGCGGCAAAAATACCGGTCACCACGCTATATCGATGGTTTTCCTTGAATACTTCAGATACCGCCAGCATGGTTAAAACTGCATTGTAACCATAAAGTCCGTGGGAGATCAAGGTGTGTTCACCTCTAAGAAAATAGGAAGTTAACAATGCGGCAACGGTTCCAACCATCGCATAAAGCCCCCATCTCCACCCCGCCCAAAATACGGCAATGAAAAGCAAGATTCCGGACAATGCATGATCAAGGAAGAAAATTTGCCCCATACTGTCCAAAGCTCCAGTAAGCCAATTCATTTGTCCTCTAATATCCAGTGTCCAATGAGATAAGGATTGGGGAATAAGGGCAGAACTGATGTTAAAGCTGACCAATCGGTAAGTAGAAAGCAGTAAAAACCAGGTTATCACAATAAATGGAAAAGTAAGAATGGGAATATTCGTTTGCCTCATAAAATGCATCATGGCTGCCGTTACAATGGCAGCAATGGCTGCACCGACTACCGCAATCAACCATCGGTCATTTCCTGTTAAAAACAAGGAAAGGGCCATTCCCGTTAAAACCGAATTATATCCAAATAAGCCTTGATTAATATTCTCATTGTCCGCACCGCCGATTTTAGCTACTAAGGTTCCCACCATGCTCGAAATCAGAGCTATGATGCCTAAGGGATAGGAAGCAAGAGTGATCGCTATCAACATAATAAAGCCGGAAACAGCATTATCAATGAAAATGACTTGGGAGATTCCTTTAAAGGATGTGACAAAAAGCCACCCCCATTTATTGTTACTAATCGTCAATTCCTCCCTGCTTTGTGATCAAATAAGGTCTAATGAATTACGTTATAGCTTATAGTTCCTAAAAACTTAACTAGGTATTCCAAAACTGAATAGAGCGAAAAACTTGAAGATCGAATGGCTGCTAGTACAACGCTATATCATTTTCCTTTCCAATAAATTTCTATTAAACCGATAGTACAAGTTGTTTCCTTTTCAAAACAATTCGCATAGTAATAATAATAATACCAGAGGAGGTGAAGAGAGGTGTGGTAAGTAAGATGAGCAAAAAAATGGCAAGTCCATTGTTTCTTAGAAGAGGAGTGAGTTAATTTGTTAGAAAATGTTTCGATCATTATTCCTTTCCAGACAGACCACGGGCCAAGAGCGGAGGCATTTGAATTGGTTAAAAAGTTTTACGCTCAATTTATGCCTGAGACGGAAATATGTTTAGGACTCATAAATGGCGAGGAAATTAATAAAGCAAAAGCAGTTAACCTCGCTGCCAAAAAAGCAACAGGAAAAGTTTTAGTAATAGCTGACGCAGATGTGATTTATGACCCCAATCTCATTGTTAAATCCTTAGAGTTACTAAATAAAGGAGCATCATGGGTAGTTCCATTTACTGATATTTACGATGTGGGGAAAGAAGGGACAAAAAGATTAATCAAAACAAGCCCAGTTTCTATTACCATAAAGCCTAATGAATGTACGAAATCCGACTGGTTATATGAAGGATTTGCCGGAAAGTTATTTGTGATTCCTAGAGAAAATTTCGAAGCAGTGGGCGGTTTTGATGAAAGGTTCATTGGGTGGGGTGGAGAAGATGATGCTTTTTCACATGCAGTCCGTACGCTTTGTGGAGAAATTGTAAATGTAGAAGGGCGAATATTTCATTTATGGCATCCGAGCTCAAACTACGAAACAAATCCCAATGGTAAAGCAAATGGTGATCTTCTAAATCGTTATAAACGAGCAAGCGGGAATAAGACGGCCATGTTGAAACTGATTAAGGAGAGAAATTCTAATCTAAAAAATGATCGGGATAATACGATCAACTTATTAAATAGTAAGGAAAATAAAATATTCGAAACGCCTAAAAGCAAAATATGTTTTGCCATTCTGGTTCACGAAGATAAAGAGTTAGTCAAGCAACTAATTGATAATGTTCGATACTATTGTCCCAACAGCGCAATCGTTTTATACAATGGCGGAGATGATCCCCTGCTCTGTAAGGATTTAGGTGTTCCAGTCTGTCCTTCTAGTCGTAAGTTAGAGCGGGGATGGACAACCATCTATTTTCTAGAAGTAATGGAATGGTTAGAAGAATTGGGACTTGAGTATGAATATTTTATTAATATTGATTCGGATGCCTTGTTCATAAAAAAAGGATATGAAGAATTCATCCAAACGGAAATGAAAGATACGGATTACATGGCTGTTTTGCTTAGAATCCCCGAGGAAGATTGGTATATTGGTAACGAACTTAAGAAAGACATGGATAGATGGAAGAAATTTTTTAATGTTAAGCCCTTTTATGGAGTTTTCAATGTTGGACAAGTAATATCGAGGCCCATAGTAAAATCATTGATTGAGCCAGAAATAAGCCAAAGGTTAAAGAAGGCTTTAATAAAAACTTCTTCCTTCGGTATGGATGAGGTAGTTTTTGTAAACATGGCAAAGGAATTAGGGTTTAGGTTAAAGAAGTATCCCAAAGCTATGGACTCAATAATGATCCGCTATCGGCCTTTTGCCTCGGTGGAAGAAGTAATTTCCTGGCTTAATAATAAGGAAAGCGGCGGCTTAGTTCATCCTGTAATACGAGAGAGAGAGGAACCTGTTAGGAATCTAATTCTTAATATGAATGGTGAACTAAATAAAAAACAGTACTATAGTAAGGAGTTCCCATGGTATAAAAAAAATCCAGATGAATATTCGATTTCATTGCCAATCAAAAGTACATTTGGTAATTTAGAGCTGATTGTCCGGTCAGATTCTACTTTGACTCACTATTGGCAGCATCCTAAAGGCAAGTGGTACAAAGGTGAAACTTTTGCTAAAGGTGTGACGGGAAATCCAATATTTTTTCAAAGTAAAACAGGACAATTCGGAGTAGTCTGTAAAATGGAAAATGGTAAAATGGGTTTTTGGCTGAGAGACAACAAAGAAAAAGGCTTCCCTTGGTATGGGCCATCTATTCAAGATCTTGGGAATGCAGAACCAATAATGGTAAGTAACTTTGATGATGACAAGCATATTATGGTGTTTAAGGAGGATAATCACTACTTTTATGGGGTGATCAATAATAAGGAAATGGAATAAGTCTTTCCATCCGTAACCTACATCTATTTTTCGTCCACTGAAATCTATTAAAGCGGTCAAAGACAAACTGCCCCAATGCCCCTATACTTTGCTTCATTCGTAAAAACTCTTCATAAATGAGATAGAACAAAAGTCCAATAATAAAGGAAAATAAGGCGCCTCTCATACCCCCTAATGTTTCATCCTATACTCTTTCGTATTGAGCTTCCTAAGAACTATAAGTTGATCGCCGTTTTTGCTGCTGTTCTCCAGAGACTTTTACAAGAAGAGTGACAATTGAGTCCAATCCTTTGATTCTGAATATAATCCCATAAAACGGAAAATGTATAAAAATACCTTGCTGATGGGCGATCTTCTCACACTAAGGCAACATAAATTGCCTGTAAAAGTAGTCGTATTTAACAACGGTGCGCTGAGTTTTGTCGAGCTTGAAATGAAGGCACAGGGATTCCTGGAAGCAGGAACTGCTCTTGATAACCCTAACTTTGCAGATGTTGCAAAAGCGGTGGGGATTGAAGGGATTCGCGTGGGGGACCCTGGAGAACTGGAGGGAGCAATTCAGCGAGCCCTTCAGCATGACGGTCCAGTGTTGCTGGATGTGGTTGTTAATCGCCAGGAATTGACGTTTCCTCCGAAAATCACATTTGAACAGGCACATGGATTTAGCCTTTGGATGATGAAAGCCGTTTTGAACGGGCATGGCAACGAGCTTATGGATCTTGCTAAAACGAATTTTATCCGCTAATAAACCAGGGATAATCTTTATAAGAATATCGGTGATGAAGAGCCTGAGTTGAGTGCTTAAATTCAAGAAAGTAAGGCTGTTGCGGCAGCCTTTTTCCTTTTCAACTAACTTACAGAATAGTTTAATAAGAAGTGGGTACTATAAGTTCATTAGGTAGACTGGTGCCTTATTTCATATATAAAAGTGTCGTGCTTTATTACGTATAAAATTTTATATATTTTAAATACTAAATTTGCCACATTACGATTAAGGAATGATGATATGATCCAAGATAGGATGTTAAGAATAGGTATATTAGGTGTACTTTCAACAATACCAGGAGAGATTGCTTCGAGGATATTTGTACATTTTGGCTTCGGAAAGTTTGGTATTTATGAATTATCAAGTCTTATTATTACATTTAACAGAGTTGTATTTACCATAGGATTAATCGTGGATTTTTTAGTTAGTAGTGTTTTGGCAATCTTACTTTTCTTTATATTTGAAAAGTTTGGTTCAAGCCATTTGGTTATAAAAACAACCGTGGGAAGTTTATTTGCCTGGTTAGTATGTGAACTATTATTTACAACATTAATAGAAGGTAAGTATATCGATATTAGACCCATCAATGATTATTATTCTCATATTTTCAGCACCATCATTTTTGGTATTACATTAGGATTGTTGCTAAAAAATTTTATATTCAAGAGTTAACCCTATATTAGGAGTTATATTAAGTGAAAAAAGAGATTGTGAACAATAGCACTTAAACGATCGGGAGCATTACTGGAACGACGGTAATGCTTTTTCTTATTGTGGTAAATTTATATTGACGAAGAGTGAAATTAAAATGATTGAATCAGACGATGAGGAAGGTCTTACCGAAAGTAGAATATCATTAGAAGAACTTGGCATCAAATGGGAGATTTAGCACTGCTCTTATTGAACTAACGGGTCCGATTGTTCAATAAGAGTAGTCACTTTTCTTGTTTCGCTAACGTCGCTTTTTAGTTTAAGTATATTTTCTCACAAATTTATATGAAAAAGCCGATTTTCCAACTACGGAACTCGACGGGTTAAGAAGTTTTTCCACCTTCAAGGAAGGTAGGGTATACTAAACCTTGCTCTTAAAATAAGGTTATTCCTCACTTACATTAATGGATCTTGGATACTTTTATAAATTACATTAGGAACTTCTTGAAGTGAATCCACTGTTATAAAAAGGCTACTATGCTCAACGTTAACTTCAACCAGGTTATATTTCCATTCAGTTTCTGCTGGAATGTATATTGCATGGATACCCGTTTCCAGTGCTGGAACAATATCCGTTCTTAATGAATTTCCAACCATCCATGTTACATTAGGGTCAGCCTTAATGGTTTTTAAAATATCGGAAAGAGCAGTTGTATCTTTATGTTCCGAAATAAAAATGCGATGTTCAAAATATGTAGTCAATTCTAACTGGGTAATTTTTCTGTGTTGATTAGGCTCATCTCCTCCTGTATGCAAATATAATTCATGTCCCTCTTCTTTTAAACGTTGCAGAGTTTCATTCATATACGGAATAGGTTCAACAGGAATCTCGAATACCTTAAAACCCAACTCTCTTAAATATTGGATTTCATCTTTTTTCTTTTCCCTCCCAGTTAAGTCACAATAGTATTTATAAGTACCAACAAATGACTCAGGAAACCGATCTGACTTTAGTCCGTGCACACTAATAGCTGCAACATCAAGTTGAAGCTGCTTCTGTTTTATATCTTCCTCGGTAATCGATTTAAACCACGTCATCATTTGGTCAGCGAACTCGTCTATTACTAGGTTAAAATATCTATTACAGTATGATAATGTATCATCAAGGTTAAATAAGATGTTTTGTTTTTGCATTTTTAACTCCTTTTCAAGTTTATAGCTTTGACTATTGTTCCACTTTGACTAAGTTAATATTACTAAGATAAGTAAGCAGAATGTCAGAGTTATTCAACTAATGGGGCAGTTCAAGAACAGAACTTGGATATTGTCTAACATTCATATCCTAAAAACTTTCTATTAAAATTGCACTAATGTAATGGCTAATCCCAGATACGAATTCTTGGAACGCCTGCTGTTCTTAAATAATCCAATAACTGACCAGTATGAACTGATTCATGATAGGCAACACGTAAAAGCATGTCACCCAATTCTCTTATGTACCCTGAATCGGAGCGGTCAATCTTTATATTTACCAAGTCTTCTTCAGTAAAGGACTTGATTGTATCTAAGAATTCATTTCGAAATGGTTCTGCAAATTCCAATTCTGCTTTTACAGAAGTGAATGCTCTATTTTCGAAAGGGGAGTCGAAAACAGATAAACTCCCTCTATTTTTAATTGCCAGGTGGTAATAATGTTCGCTTTCCAATACGTGTCTAATCATTTCTATGCAATTCATTGCTTCATCATCTGCCTTCCATTGGAGTTTTTCTTTAGGAATAGATGTCCAGACCTGTATGCTTCTTCTTCTAACTTCAGTTATACTAAAAATGTGCATACCAAATAACCCTCCTTTAGTCCAATTTTGGAAGGTTTTGAGTAGGAGGACAACTTTTTTTATATCGTGACAATATACTGATAGCATTTGTCGACATAAATAAAGATGCATCTAAACCAGAGAATGTTATGCAAAGGGAAAATTTATACCAAAGTCTCACATGGGTGGACGTACCACCTACGACAGGTACTCATACTTATCAATTAAGAGTAAGAGTGGCATCTGGTAATATTGAAATATTAGATTCATTAACCCAATCACTAAATGCAATTGTCTTTAGACAAGCCCTGTAGTAAGAAAAAGACTTTGCTATTGGACTGAAACAAAAAAGTTGATACCAGGTCCGGCTCTCATTATTTGGTGAGAGCCAGACCTGGTATCCTGAGTAGAGATTGTTTATTAATAGGTTGTTTCGGCCAAAAATGATTAGTAGGGGTTAAATAATTGAACAATTTCTGATGATAGATCTGCACCGCTCTTTAGGCATGCAGGGATATCCCAACCGTGCATAATTCCATATATAAAACCGGCGATAAAGGAATCCCCTGCACCAACAGTATTGATAACAGGTACAGAATTAATACCATATTCAAAAAAATGATGACCGTCATAACACATGCTGCCTTCCTCACCAAAAGTGGCAGTTACTAATTCAGGCCCATAAGATTTTGCATGGATCAGAAAATCTTTGATAGAATCATCCTTTTTTTCACATGAAAAGAAAGCATAATGAATATTTGGCAAAATTTTTTTAAAATCATCTTCGTTTTTTCTAATCGAAAAATCAAATACAATTTTGCATCCCGCATTTTTGATTTCTGGTAATAAGTGCAATACTTTCCCAGTTAAATCTGTATGTACAAATTCATGCTGCTTTACAAATTCAATGTCTTCCGGTGTTGGAGTATAATTCTTCATTACACCTTCAATGTTTTCCAAATGTACCCTATCTGTACCGTTTTTTAGAGCCATACGGTAAATCGAAGTAGAACCATCCCGAACCTGTATATGCGAGGTATCAATATTATAATTGTTCAATGTTTCTAACATTTCTTTCCCGTACAGATCCGTACCCACGACAGTTACAGCCGAAGATTTAATCCCTTTTTTTGACAGGTTAATTATACAATCAATTCCATTACCTGTTACATAATGTCTATTAATATTTTCATAAAAATCAACACAACAAAAACCTAAAGCTGCTATCCTCATTAATTGAATACACCTCCATTAGTAATATATTCATATAACAATATATAACATCTCATGTTGATATATAAAATATAGCATATTTACAAATTTCTGTGAAGAGTTATTTTTTTATGGAAGACCCTAAAGACGTTACTAACAAACATGATCTTGAAAAAAGAGATTGTTGGTAGGGGTATAAATTTGCAAGATATCTGTACGAATATAACTTTCTAAAGTAAAGAAAGCCGGTATAGGTGCAATTGAGGGCATTAATTACAGCCATCCTTTGGAGTTTTAGTCATTAAACAGGTGTTGACAAATTATATCATTATAATACAATATAAATATATATATATTCTATTGTTAAAAAGATCTCTATATAACAGAATGTTTTCGGAAGTGATTGCAATTAATATGTTTATCATCCGACCTATCCAGGTTTATAGGATTTTGCCTTAGATTTACCGGAGTAAGGTAAATGGAAAATAATTTTAGGGAGGGAGTAGGTTGCATATACTAAACAAGGAAAGTAGTATTCCCCTTTATCAACAATTGGCATCAGTAATAAAACAACAGATAAATACAGGAATATTAAAGGAAAATGATAAAATATTAACGGCAACAGAGTTAAGTGAAAAGTATGAAGTTAGCCTTATAACAGTAAAAAAGGCAATTGATTTATTAGCTGAAGAGGGAACACTGGTAAAACAACAGGGAAAAGGCACCTTTGTAGCAACTCGAAAACTCCTAAGAACGTCGGAGAGTTTTATGGGATTTACCCAACTTTGTGAAATGCAAGGATATAAGGCTTCTTCAGAAGTGATTAAAGTGGATTTCATTATTGCCCCAATAAGTGATGTTGAAAAACTAAATTTACAAGAAGAAGAACGAATTATTCGTATTATTAGAGTTAGAAAGTGTGATGGAGTTCCTGTGATCATAGAGGAAAGTCATTTCCCAATGCGATATTCTTTTTTGCTTTCGGAAGATTTATCAGGTTCAATCAATAAAAGTCTTAACAAACATGGGGTAATGATTAACCAAGGAATAAAAACTATTAATATTTGCTATGCTACAGAAGATGAAGCGAAGATACTAGATATACATCCAAATCAGGCACTAATATTACAAAAAGAATTGAATAAAGATGAAAACGGCATTCCGGTGCATACATGCAAGCAGGTAATAAATGCCGACCGATATGAGATGGTAATTCCTTTTAATATAAAATGATTTAAAAATACGATGTTATTAGTAAACAAATATTTAAAGTTAAACCTTAAATAGTCCCCGCCTTCTCCGAGGCTGGGACTTTCTTTATTATTTAGATAACTTGTTAAATGCAGGTGATGTAATCTACCGATTGTTTTAGAGTAACAGATAGTTTTAATTTAAAAAAAATTTTGAAAATTCAAATATAAGTATTGACTGTATAATACCATATGATACAATATGTTTATCGATATATTGTATTATATGGTATTATATGAAAAGGGGTGTTAATAAACCAAAAAGAATGAAATGAATCCATTTACCTCATGAATCTCACAGGAATCCATTAGTACCTCTTAATTATCTCACAGGAATCCATTAGTACCTCTTAAGTATCTCACATGAAAAATGGAATGAAATCCATTAGCACCTCCCAAATATCTCGAAATCAATCCATTTACTTTTTCCAATATGATTTTGGAATTAACGTTATTGTTTGAATCTATTTTTCACTAAAAGCATCGTTCCACCTATCTTTGGGTTTTGATTATTGGCTCAGATTCAAGAAAGTTGTTTACTCGACAAAATATATTGTTCTTTGGAGGAAAATGTATGAATATGTCAAGTATTGTTTGCGGCAACTTTTCCTATTTGTTGTTCGATTTCGATTATTTCTTAGGCTCTATGGATAGGCTCGGGGTTGAGAATATTGAACTATGGGGGGCAGGTCCTCACTTATATCAAGACGAATGCACACCAGGTAAGGTAGATGAACTCTATAAAAAAATTAAAGAACATAATAAAAAAGTAGTTTGTTATACTCCGGAGCAATGTATGTATCCTATTAATATTGCATCGAGAGAGAAAATAGTAAGGGATCGAAGTATTGCCTATATGAAAAGAGCCTTAGAAATTGCAAACCAAGTAGAAGCACCGAAGACGTTAGTTACTGTAGGACAGGGATATAGAAATGAGTTGGTAGATGAGGCTTGGAAACGTTGTACAGATTCATTACATATATTGGCTGACTACGCAGGAAAAATGGGGACAACAATAATGCTTGAACATCTAACAGCCGCGACTACCAATCTATGTATTACCGCAAAAGACTTAAAGCGGATGATGGATGAAGTAGGCGGTCCTAATCTAAAAGCAATGGTGGATGTGGACATGGCTGCACGTGTAGGTGAAGGGGTAAAAGAATATTTAGATGTAATGGGAAAAGATATTTGTCACGTACATTTTGTGGATGGTATGCCGGGGGGCCATCTGGCGCTTGGTGATGGAATATTGCCCTTGGATAAGTATTTAAAAGATTTACAGGATTTTGGATATGAAGGATATTTATCACTGGAAATTTTAAGCGACAGATATCATGAAAACCCTGAGCCTGCTTATGCAAAAAGTTTAGGATGGTTCAGAGCAAGAGGACTATCGAATTAATGGAGCACCTACCAAAAACAGGTGAAAAACAGAAAGGTAGGATCGATGATGAATATCAAAGAAATCATCTGCTCAATTAAAGAACAAGTGCCAGGGAAAACAATCGATACCGTCTACTTTGTAGCATGTGGTGGATCTTACGGGGGTTTTTATCCTGCGTTCTATTTGCTCGAACATGAGTCGACGACTTTAAGGACTGCTATGTTTACTAGTAATGAGTTTGTCCATGCATTGCCAAAAAATTGCGGCCATAACACAATAGTCATTTGTTGCTCCATGAGAGGAACACCAGAAACGATCGAAGCAGCGAGGATCGCAAGGGAAGCAGGAGCAGTTACCATTGCGCTATATGTGCTGGATTCAAAATTGACGGAAAATTCGGATTATAGATATAAATATCAAAGTATTGCTGAAGAGGCATCTAGACAAGAAGAAGTTAACTCAAGTGTTGCTTTAAGAATAGCATTTGAAATTCTGGAGCAGTTTGAAGGATATGAGCATTATGAAGATGCGATGAAAGCGTTTAATATTTTGGACGACATTTATAAGGATGCGGTTAAGTTCTGTAAACCTCGTGCTAAAGCTTTTTCAGAGGCTTTCAAAAATGAAGAATGTATTTATGTATTAGGCGCCGGACCTTCCATGGGTGCTGCCTATATATTCTCCATTTGTAACTTGATGGAAATGCAATGGATCCATTCACCAACAGTCAACCATGGTGAATTGCTGCATGGACCATTTGAGGCAATTGATAAAAATACTCCTTTATTTATTTTAATGAGTGAAGGAAGAACAAGAGCAGTAGATGTAAGGGCATTAAAATTTTTACAGGCTTATGGCGAGAAGCTAGTTGTTTTGGATGCAAAAGATTTAGGCATTAACAGAATAAGTGATAGTGTGTCGGAATATTTTAATCATTTAATATTTGCTCCGGTGTTAAACAATGTATTTTTAAGAGAACTGGCCAAAGTGAAAAAGCATCCATATACGAATCGTAGATATATGTGGAAAGTGAAATATTAGATCAATAGATGATTTCAATCTACTTAAAACAGAATGTTTGAAGGGGGGTGAATATAACAAGTTCTTACCTTGTTCTGCTAAATCAAATTCAAAATGAGTACTTGAAGCTTTGTATTCTCGAATGATTAAAAGGGGGGAATTTATATGAAAAAAATCAGTACTTTTTTACTTATTATCGTAATAATGATGTTTACTATTCTAACTGGGTGCTCCAAACCAGAAAGTACGCAGAAAGCTGCTAGTGGTGGAAAGCAGGAAATAAAAATATGGCACTATTTTGGTACAGAAAGTATTCAAACGAAATTTCAGGAATATGTGGACAAATATAACGCTCAAAGCAAAACATCTCATGTTACGGTTACAGTACTGCCTTTTAGTGATTTTAAGAAACAGCTTACCATTAGCGCAGCGTCAGATTCGTTACCTGATATTGTACTTATAGACAATTGCGATAATGTTGCTTATTCAGCAATGGGAATGTTTGAGGATATTACAGATGTAGTGAAAGATTGGAAGACGACCAAATCCTATTTTCCTCAAATATTAGAAACTGGTAAGTATAAGGGCAGGATTTATGCTTTACCAGTTGAATCAAATAACCTTCAGATTATTTATCATAAAGATATGTTGGACGCAGCTGGAGTTAAACCTCCGACAAATTTTGAAGAGTTAAAGGCAGCAGCGAAGGCCTTAACGAAAGACGGAGTATATGGATTTGCCATGTCAGCAGTTGCTAGTGAAGAAGCAACGTATCAATTCCTTCCTTTCTTCTGGTCTGCGGGTGGAGAAACGATGAAGATTGATAGTGCAGCTGGTAAAAAAGTATTAACTATGTTTTCAGATATGGTTAGAGATGGGGTTATGCCGAAAGAGTCTATAAGTTGGAGCCAAGGAGAATTGTCCACCCAATTTGCCAATAGAAAAGTAGCTATGGAAGTGATGGGACCATGGAGATTTACAGATTATAAAACGAAAGGAATTGATTTTGGAGTATCAAAAATACCTTCAGATGTTACTTCTGCATCCGTCTATGGGGGTGAAAATTTAGCCATCGTGAAAGGGAAGAATGTGAATGAAGCGGCTAAATTTATGAATTGGTTCTTAGATTATGATCGAAATAGTGAATGGAACTTATACACAGATGAATTTGTTGCCTCACAATCAACCTTACAGGATCCAAAATATACACAGGATGAGCACTGGAAGCCATTTATTGATATGATCCCACATACAAGAGCCAGAGATGTTACCCCAGCTTATCCAGAAGTATCAGTTGCCTATCAACAAGCCATTCAAGGCGCCTTATCATTACAACAGACACCAGAGCAAGCCCTTAAAGAAGCTCAAGGAATGATAGATGAAGCACTGGCGAAATATAAGGATAAGTAAGATAAGTTACTAGGTAAATAGTTGAAGGGGTACTTGTGATTTTTATCTTCAAGTATCTCTTCTCTTAAAGGGAATGTACGGACTTTGTCCAGTGGGGTGAGATATGATGAAAACCATTTCCAAAGGTGACAGAATTGGATACTTATTTATTCTTCCAGCATTAGTATTTATGAGTGCCTTAATGTTTTATCCAATCATCTATAATTTTGTCATAAGTATGCAAAAAGTAGATGTGATGACCTTACTGAATCCTCACAAACAGTTTATATGGTTTGATAACTATATTAATATTTTTAAATCTAAGGTATTAATAAATGCGATAGTCAAATCATTTACCTTTACGATTGGGTGTATTATTTTTCAATTTTCATTTGGTTTTCTACTTGCTGTTCTGTTTAATAGAGAAAATAAAGTATTTAAATTTATGAGAGCCGTTATGTTGGTGCCCTATATTTTACCAGCAACAGTTAGCGCAATAGTGTTTAAATTCATCTTTAGTGTGAATGGCGGTATTGCAAATGAATTTTTACAAACTATTGGGCTGATTGACAAACCTGTTGAATGGCTGTTACACCCGGAAACAGCAATGTTATCTGTCATTATTGCGAATATCTGGTGTGGTGTTCCATTTAATATGATTCTATTATCAGCTGGATTAGCCAATATTCCTAAAGATCTTTATGAAAGTGCAGAGATTGATGGAGCAAATGCCTTCCAAAAATTTTTCGCTATTACAGTTCCATCATTAAAAAGTTCTATTGAAGCGGTATTAGTATTGGGATTTGTTTATACTTTTAGAGTCTTTGAAATCGTATATGTAATGACAAACGGTGGACCAGTCAATGGAACAGAAATCATGGCTATTCTATCCTATAAAACATCTTTTATTAATTTTAATTTTGCTGAAGGCGCAGCCATTTCCAATATTTTATTCTTGATATTATTTATTGTCGGTATTTTTTACTCGAAAATGATTAAGAAAGATGAGGTGATGTAGATGAACTATTTCAAAAGTTATAAGGTGAAAAATAAAGTAGGGAACTATATAAGTATATTTATTGCTGTAATATGCTTTATGATTATGATATTTCCATTATATTGGATGTTTACTAGTTCTTTAAAGGATGAAACAACAGTTTTTGCAAGTCCCCCAGAACTTTTTCCTTTAAACCCCAGTTTATCTGCATACACAACACAACTTTCTATGACGACCTTTGACATACCGAGAGCCTTATTAAACAGTTTTTTGATTTCTGGATCAACCATGATCATTTCGGCTATATTGTCCATTATGGCTGCTTATGGCTTGGCAAGATTTAAAATTAGAGGATTTAAGATTCTGATTTTCTTATTTCTAGTATCACAGATGCTTCCGCAGATATTTACATTAATACCCAACTTTATCATCTTTAAAAAAATAGGTATTTATAATACCTATTGGGCACCCATTCTATCAAACTGCACATTAGCCATTCCGTTTTGTGTGTTGATGATGCGAACATACTTTTTAAGTATACCAAAAGAAATTGATGAAGCTGCACGCATGGACGGATGTAATTCTCTTCAATCATTTTTAAGGGTTATGCTTCCAATGTGTTCAGGCGGTGTTATTGTCTGCTTTGTTTTCTCCTTTTTATTTGGATATGGGGATATGGTTTACAGCCTCACCTATGTTTCAGATTCAACCAAATGGCCGGTAACGACAGGTATTTATAATGTGGTGGGAAGATATGGAATTGAATGGAGCCGGTCCATGGCATTTGGCAGTATGGTTGTCTTACCAGTAGTGCTCATTTTTATTTTTATGCAGAAATACATTGTAGCGGGGCTGACAAATGGTTCTGTGAAAGGTTAGAAATATACGGAAGGGTGGAAATGAAAATGATCATTGATATGCATGTACATCCTGGCTTTTATGAAGAAATTAGCGGGAATACAGAAGAACTTGAATTCAGGAAAAAAGCGATGGGTTGGGATTTAATGTCTAAGTTTCCCGTAGAACTAACCAGAACACAAATGAAATTTTCTGGAGTTGATAAATTAGTCCTTTTACCATTAGATTTAACAACGCAAATGGGAGGTTATGTTGTATCAAATGAAGAAATTAGAAACATGATGGATATAGCACCGGATTTGTTTTATGGGTTTGCTAGCGTTGATCCCTATAGAGAAGATGCAATTGAAGTATTGGAGTATGCGTTTAAGGATTTAAGATTAATGGGTTTGAAACTCAATCCTTCGAAGCAAGGCTTCTATCCAGCAGATCCTATGATGGATAAATTATATGAAAAATGTATTCAATATAATAAGCCCATTATGTTCCATGCCGGTATGTCATGGGAGCCTAATTGTCTGATGAAATATTCACAGCCTCTCAATTTTGAAGAAGTGGCATTAAAATACCCAGAATTACGCTTTTGTTTAGCTCATTTTGGATGGCCTTGGATTTACGATACAACAGCTCTTATTTTAAAATATCCTAATATTTATACAGACACATCCATGCTTTACATGGACTCTCCTGAGCTTTTTCTCAATGAGATAATGAAAAAACAGCTGGGACCATTGTGGATTGAGAATAATTTGAAAGATAAAGTGATGTTTGGATCAAATAATCCTAGATTTAGAACAGCAAGAATTAAAAGAGGTTTGGATTCGATCGATTGGCGTCCTGCTACAAAGGCCAAGATTCTTGGAGGAAATGCAGTTAAATTCTTAGGATTGGAGGTTTAGTGCCATGATTCAAATGATTGAAAAGAAATACATTTCAGAGAAAGAATTTCAGTTAATCCCTGTAACACAAGATGTGCGCGATTTCGTAGAAGCATCAGGAATTCAAAATGGAGTGGTGTTTGTTATAACTTCGCATACTACATCAGGAATTATTGTCAATGAGAATTTAGATTGCTTATACACTGATATTGAAGAGACGTTGGAAAGATTAATACCTACAAACTTTCCTTATGTACATTCACATTTTTTACCAAGCTATGGTGCCACCGGTGGGAATGCACCTGGACATTTAAAGTCTATCTTATCAGGTAATCATTGTGTAATGCCTATAAAAGATGGTAAAATTCAATGCGGATTTGCACAGGATATTTATTTTGCTGAATTTGATGGACCCCAAGTTAGAAGAATTTTTATTCAAGTCATGGGAGATTAGGATAAAAATAGTTAAAGAGGACATTATCCAGCAGAATAATGTCCTCTTTAAAAAGATTAGAGTTTATAAAAATCAAGCAACCTTCACTGTTTTCTAATAAACTTTATATGCATGGGTAATAAAAACCCAAAAGCGATCAGAAAAACAATGGTAGAAATATACCAATTCCATCCTTTGTATTTCATATACCCTACATAAACCATCCAAAATTCAATTAAAAGCGCAATGAAAGTGAAACAAATTGTTAATTTCCATCTATTACGATGAGTAAAGTAATTTAAATAAAGTATGGCAAGTGAGCTGGGTATGAACGTATAACTCATAAGATCCCCAATTCCAGCCTTTTTCGGGTCTCCAATATCAAAAAGGTCGAGTTGCCTGGCAATGAGACCATCACTAAACCAAGTAATAAATCCTACAACCCCAAATGTAATATAGATTTCTCTCCAAGAAATAATTTTTTTTGGGATGATTAAGACTGCTAATGCAAATAAAATACTTGCTGTAACAGGAAACCATAATCCATTTGCACCTAAGTCCAAGTTCGATAAAAATTGCTGCATTTGATTGCCCCTTTAATTTTGTATGGTTATTTTTGACTATTCGTAATGGATTTATTCTGCGTGGAGGGTTAACAAAGTAGGTATTCTTAACATTCATTTGATTTAGAATAAAACTTAATTAAATGGAAAAAAATCAAAAAATACCAAGGGCTTTTTATGAAGAGAACCATTGCGGATAAAATAAAGGGAGATTATAAAGAAAAGACCACAATTAAAAAATGTGGTCTTTTCTTTATATTTTAGCTGTTTTCTATTCTAGATTGGCATGTTTACCATACATTTTAGTAGAATCTAAGCTTTTTTTCTCCATAAAGCGTAAGATGACGGCATCATAAAATAACAACATCGTTTGCTTAAATAGAGATCCCATTGGTTGAATAGTCTTGTAATCACCGGCAGATTGATCTTTCGTTACTCCCGGTAATTTAAAAATTATATCAGCTAATTTTCCAATGGTAGATTCGGGAGACATGGTGATAGCGGCGACTGTACCTCCTAAGCTTTTCGCTTTTTCGGCAAAGGCAACCAACGTTTTAGTTTCTCCTGAACCTGAGCCAATAATTAATAGATCGCCCTTTTCTAAGTTGGCTGTTACGGTTTCACCTACAACATAGGTATCAATCCCCATGTGCATCATACGCATAACAAAGGCTTTCCCCATAAATCCGGATCTGCCCGCACCGGCCACAAAGATTTTATTGGACTCTAAAATCTGGTTTACCAATTTCTCTGCTTGTTCAAAGGAAGCAAGGCAGCGCTAGTGATTGGTGGAGGATCTATTAAGAAAAATGGTCAGTTAGATAAAATCCAACAGTTACTTTCAGAAGCCAATATCGAAACATATATTGTAGAAGGAATTGTGTCCGAGCCAACTGTAGCCATGGTACAAGAAGGTACAGCTCAATTAAATCAATTTAGACCCGATTGGGTTATTGGTATTGGTGGGGGATCACCTATGGATGCTGCAAAAGCAATGTGGCTATTTTATGAGCACCCAGAATTAACTTTTGAAGAGGCAGCTCGTCCTTTCACATTGCCAAAACTACGTACAAAAGCAAAATTCATTGGAATTCCAACAACAAGTGGAACGGCTGCTGAAATTTCTAATTTGTCAGTCATAACAGATGAAAAGACAGGTATCAAATATCCTTTGGCAGATTTCGAGTTAACTCCTGATCTTGCTATTATTGATCCTATTTTGATTGAAAATATGCCTAAACATATGATCGCTTATAGTGGTATGGATGCAGTAACTCATGCGATTGAAGCATATGTAGCCAAGCCACGCACAATTTTCACGGATTCATTGGCGATTGAAGCAGCTGAGGCACTGAAAGACAATCTTCTGTCTTCTTACCAGGGTGATTTAAAAGGTCGTGAACAAGTACACTATGCACAAGCGATGGCTGGTATGTCATTTGCAAATGCTGTACTAGGAAATGTGCACTGCCTCGCACACAAAAGTGGCCCGACATTTAATATCCCACATGGCTGTGCCAATGCGATTTATTTACCATATGTAATTCAATTTAATCGTACGGTAGTCGAAGATCGATTTGCAACGATTGCGAAACGACTCGGTCTAGCAGGAGCGACGAATAAGCAATTGGTGGATTCATTAATTTCTTGGATTCGTGACTTGAACCGTGAAATGGACATTCCAAATACACTTCAAGAATACGGAGTATCTGAAGAGATGTTTACTAAACATGTAGACGAAATGGCGGCAAATGCTGTACAAGATCCATGTACAAGCACTAATCCACGTGAAACTTCTGTAGAAGATATGAAGAAGTTATATGTAGCCGCATTTTATGGCCAGGATGTTAAATTCTAAATAAAAGATCATATACTCTATCCGGGAATTATACTTTTCACCTCCCTTTTTGCAGCCGTTCTAACATAAGAACGGCTGTTGTTTTTTTATGTCTTACTGGCTCTAGTGCTTTACGAATGCAACATTATTACAGAATAAAATTTAAATATTATGGATAAAAACGTACTCTGTATCATTACTGGTGGGAATATGAAGTAAGGATTGGGTACAAGCAGGAACACATATTGTTTGCATTGGGGCGGATATGAAGGTATACAAGAAATAATAACAATACATGATTCAACCCGGTTTTCTATTCAAGATATTTCCGTTGCAAAAGAAGTCTTAAAAAACAGCTGAAGAACTAAATTTAGAATTCATTTTTCCTTTCATATAGAAATTCAACAATCAGGCGCTTTTCTTTAGTAGGAAGGCGTCTTTTTGATATGTCCCTGCACATTAAGGGATTATATTTGTTAAGGTAAAAAATGATTGTGTTAAAGTTCAAGAACAGAACTTGGATATTGTCTAACATTCATATCCTAAAAACTTTCTAATAAAAAGGGTGCATCACTATTGTGATTGCACCAATGTAATGGCTAATCCCAGATACGAATTCGTGGAACGCCTGCTGTTCTTAAATAATCCAATAACTGACCAGTATGAACGGATTCATGATAAGCAACACGTAAAAGCATGTCACCCAAATCTCTTATGTACCCTGAATCGGAGCGGTCAATCTTTATATTTACCAAGTCTTCTTCAGTAAAGGACTTGATTGTATCTAAGAATTCATTTCGAAATGGTTCTGCAAATTCCAATTCTGCTTTTACAGAAGTGAATGCTCTATTTTCGAACGGGGAGTTGAAAACAGATAAACTCCCTCTATTTTTAATTGCCAGGTGGTAATAATGTTCGCTTTCCAATACGTGTCTAATCATTTCTATGCAATTCATTGCTTCATCATCTGGCTTCCATTGGAGTTTTTCTTTAGGAATAGATGTCCAAACCTGTATGCTTCTTCTTCTAACTTCATTAAAGTTTAAAATAATTAAATCAATTGAGTTCAAAATAATTCCTCCTTCGATAGGCATATCATAATTATACACGAATGAATGTTCGTTCCAATATAAAGGAGGAAAATTTTACATATATTTTTGAAACAATGTATTTTGTTAAATTATATCGTATCCTTTTGGATCTCTTAAAAGATTAATAAAGATTTCTGATGCTCTTGTTTGAAATTTTGTGGATGGAGTAACTAGCAGGAACTTACGAATAATCGGAAATCCCTTAATCTTTAAGGTATACAGCTTTTGAAGTTTCAATTCCTTGTGAATAACCCAGTGTGAGAGAAGGGATACACCTAGTCCCGCCTCGACTGATTCTTTGATAATCTGTGTACTCCCGAACTCCATCATCTCCTTGGGATTAAATTGAAAATTCTCAAACATTCCCTCGGTTGCTTCCCTTGTACCTGACCCCTGTTCCCGTACAATCCATGTCTCTTCCTGTAAATCTGTTAGTGCCAAATTCTTCTGCTTAGTTAAAGGATGTTTTGCAGAGACAATGATATACATGAAATCCTCCGCAATTGCCTCAATATGATGCTTTTTACTTTTTAGTTCCCCTTCCACAATTCCTAAATCGATTTGATTGTTATTCACCAGTTCTTCAATCTCATGTGTATTTCCAATTGTTATGGTTGGTTTGATTAAAGGAAAGTGTTCGCGTAGCCTTGCAATGATGTGTGGAAGAACATACTCGCCAAAAGTATAACTCGCCCCAATAGATAGACCTCCGGTTGCTGTATTTGTTAGATCATCTATTAAATTTTGCATTTTCGTGTAAAGCCCAAGAATCTCTCTTGCATGATGATAAACAATTTCCCCAGCTTTATTTAAGCGAACATACTTATTGCTCCGATTTAAGAGCTTTGTCCCAACAGTACGTTCAAGCGTTTGTATATATTGGCTTACGGCTGGCTGAGTCATGTGTAAAGCTTCTGCTGCTCTGGAAAAATTTTGCTTCTCTACAACGGTGACAAAAACAAGTAGGTGCTGGTCCATTTTTTCACTTCCTTTTTTTATCGCAACTGCGTTCGGAATTATATCAACTTACTTATGGTAATAATCATTATAATTTATTTTCCTTATGATAAAAACAATCGTATGATGAACTTGAAAAAAAAGGAGTGAAGCAAAATGCAAAATGGAAAAGTAAAACAAACCGAAAGTAAATTAGAAACTCGTCCAATACAACTTAAACACTCATTTTTATCTCGTGCTTCATTATGGTTTGCTGGTATTTCCTTTACCTTTATCATCGCGGCACTAGGATTTGGTTTAGCAAAAGTACCGGGATTTAATCACTTAGGTCCATTAGCAAGTGCTATCGTAATTGCTGTAACATATGTTCAAATATTTGGGTATCCGAAAAAAATTCGTTCGGGTATCCAATTTGCAACAAAAAAACTATTAAGATACGCAATAATCTTATTCGGTTTAAAATTAAATATTGATGTCGTCTTCCACCAAGGAATGGGATTACTTGTTCGTGATATTGGAACCATTGTATTTTCCATCTTTCTAACGATGTGGTTAGCCAAAAAACTGAAAGCAGATTTTTCTTTGTCCCTACTACTGGGCATCGGTACAGGAGTATGTGGTGCAGCAGCTATTGCAGCAGTTTCACCAATATTGAATGCTAAAGAAGAGGATACCGCAATAGGAGCAGGAATTATTGCCCTCGTTGGTACAATATTCTCAATCGGATATATTCTTTTTAAACCATATTTACATTTAACGGATAACCAATATGGTATTTGGACTGGAATAAGCTTGCATGAAATTGCTCACGTTGCTTTAGCCGTGGCACCAGCAGGACAGGATGCTTTGGCAATAGCGATATTGGCGAAGTTAGGAAGAGTGTTTCTTTTAGTTCCCTTAAGTTTTATACTTATGTATTGGATGAAACGAACAGGTAGGGTCTACTTGAATACGAAAATTGATTTTCCTTGGTTTTTAATTGGCTTTTTGATTATGAGCCTGATTGGAAGCTATGTTCTGGGAAAATTAATAAATGTCCCACCAACTATCTTGAATGAAACATCCAATCTAACAACTTTATTATTAACAATGGCTATGGTCGGGCTAGGGTTAAATGTAAACCTGCAAGAATTACGTACAAAAGCACTACGTCCATTTATCGCTATGTTAATAGCATCTACATTATTGTCATTCATTACATTTTTCACATTATAAAGACGAGCTTTTAATAAACTATTAATACTATTTAAAGATAGGGTAATCCTTTTTGGTCTAGTAATAAAGAGGGTTCTGAATAAGTTTCAGAACCCTCTAAATAAATTAACCACCTTGTAACTAAATTAGTATCCTCCACCCATGAAGGATGCTCCAACGATGATTAAAAGAATGAATAGAACAACAATTAAAGCAAAACTTGTGCCCATTCCGCCGCCTTGGTAGCTCATGTAAGCTCACCTCCTTTTTAAGAGGTAATACATTTTATGCTAAAGGGGACAACTTGAAAGGGACAAGCATGTAATTATTGTTAAAAAGTTTTTCCTTTTTCGTACTTTGAACAAAGGCAGGCTTTTGGCAGATCCGCGTTGAGGTGAAGCCTGGGGAGTTTGAGCGAGTGGCTGTCGAGGATGTTACCGAGGTTACAATCCATGAATAGCTGTTAGTACAGATTCAAGTTTATTATAATGTTCGATATTTTGAGTCTTGAGATAGGTTATTTCATATTCATTATTTTTAAAGCACACAGACAAGATTGGTGTATGATCTTCTTTTTTGAAAGTTAAATAAATTTCAGTATCATAAAAATAGCTGATGGTCTCTAACAACATTTTAGTATAGGATAAAGACAAATTCTTACAGCCTCCTTTACTTTAAAGGGAAGAGACAAAGAAAAGTCGAAAGTTCCCGGTAATTTTATCTATTTTAACCTTAACATGGAAATTATTGTATTTCTATAGGAAATCTGAAGCGTTTATTCCGTAATTTTCTTATTTGAGTAAAAATTTTAGATGTAGGTTGAGTAAATCATCAAGTCTTTGACTGCATGATAAAGTTTCTTGGCTATTCAAACCTGTGTTTAAATCTATTTCAATCAATTTCTTTTTCATTTCATCTATAGTTTTTAACAGTAATAATTTAGACCATGTATTATTCATGATAATAAATTCTCCTAGTTCATTAGTTTATTAAACATACAAAGTAATTATAGAATATTTTTCTGCTTAAGGAATAGATTCGACAATAGTTTTAAAAAAACGACAGAATCATACAACGCCATCCAATGAATTAGGTTGTTAAATTGGAAAATGATTATAGAAAGTAAATATACTCAAAAAGCAGAAGGAATAACATAGGGAAGAGGAGTAGGATTGACTGGATATTGAACCCCATTAATAGATAGTAATCTTGACCATTTCCTTAAAGTGGTCTTATGGATCGAACTTCAAGAACGTGTATGACTGGATCTTATACCTATGTAAATGGAGGAGTTTAGGTGGGATATATCTATCTAATGGTTTCGATTATTTCTGAACTCATTGGTACCTCGATGGTCAAAGCTTCTGAAGGATTTACAAAAGTATTTCCTGTCATTGGTGTATTTGTAAGTTTTTCCATTGCGTTTTTCTTTTTATCTTTATCACTAAAGACGATCCCATTGAATGCAGCATATGCTATTTGGTCAGGCCTAGGTACAATCGCTACAGTTATAATATCAGTATTAATTTGGAAAGAAAAAATAACGATCGGAAGTATGATCGGGATTTTGTTGATCGTAACTGGAGTAGTGGTCTTAAATATTTGGGGTCCTGCACATAATACTTCATCTAATTCAGTAAGTACCTTATCCAATGTAGTGGAAAAATAAAAATTAAACAAAGTAAAAAGTGGTTTGAAACAAGCTCAGTTTGGCGTAAGCTTCCACTTAACTGAGCATAGATTCTTATAGTCTCCATTTTCTCATCAGTGAGTAAACTCTATATGAGTTCCGATGGAGCATAGTGATAGCCTTACTGTTTAACACAGTAAGGCTAGTTTACAGCTTACGAAATTCCCTTTCATCGTGCACTGTATTATTTCTAAACATTACAAGACAATACCTTGTTTGATAATTTCTACTTTTACATTCGTGCTAAACGTAACATTTTTAAAATATTCCTTCTTATCTAGCTTTTCCCAAGTTTTGGGGTGAAATGCGATCAACTTCCTCCCAATTCCAAATGCATCACAATTCGACTGCTGTAATTTTGATATAACCCTTTTCACATCTCCTGTAAGCTCCTTTGTTAATACCTTATTTAGTCGTTCGATATCCTTTGGAACATCCCCCTTGGGGTATTCATCCACATTTACCTTTAAATGTAACTTAAAATGAACAGAAACCTCTCCATTAGTTACATGAACGTATAATTTTCTTTTCATATTGCTGACATTAAACGAAACATAATTTTTTAATTTCGGCTTTTCTTTATTACTGATTTGTTTTGTAAATCGCGCGTATTTTCCTTTTTTGTTATTCAATAAAAGAAGCAGGCAAGAATCTTCTGGGGATAATTTTATTCCTGAATATTTCATTTCATTCATCAGAGCTAGGCCGACAACTACTGCGGTTTTCTTA
This sequence comes from Neobacillus drentensis, assembly GCF_021560175.1. Taxonomy (GTDB): domain Bacteria; phylum Bacillota; class Bacilli; order Bacillales; family Cytobacillaceae; genus Neobacillus; species Neobacillus drentensis_A. Next base: position 2,958,074 of record NZ_CP091110.1, read on the forward strand.
TTATTCATTTTAAGATAAGGGAGGACGATATCTTCTCCTGGATCAAGCATTTCTGAGGCTAGTGTCTGGATGGTTTGATCTGGAATGATCGAGTTTTCTTCTGCGCTAGTAAGTGCGTCTTGTATATATTCACTCACATTTGGCTCATGCTTTGGACGAATTTCAAGCAGATCCACCGCTTTGCCATCCACTACACCCAGTGTTGCACCCAGTGAATTTCGCGGATCTCTCCATACGACATCTAATGGTGGATAAATACCTTCAGCCGCCATCCGCTCGCCGAACATAATCAGTTTATTTTTAGATGAATCTAATATTCCTGATACTTCTCGATCGATTTTAAGTCGACAATCCCTTGGTGTATGACCTTTTGCAGAAAGTGTTTCACTTTTTACCCTTGCTTGTGGTCCTCCAGAGGACTCCTCGATTATGGGAATGGAAACTCCTAATAACATTTTGTCATTATCTTCTAAATCATAACTTAATATCTGTACCAATACGGCATTTTTCATTAGGTGCTGATCCCAGCATCCAGTAAGTAATAAACATAGAAGTAAAACGATAGGCTTTTTGCTTTTCATGGCTTACTCACCACTTCTTTTTTCGACAAAATCAAAGATAGAATAAGGAGAAGTATAGGTATGATGCCGATAAAAATATAGTGCGTCGGCCCAAGAAAGTGATTAAAATTTTCAAAGTCTCTTCCTTGGTCAGGTAGAAGAGCCAAAATCAAATAAACACCTGCAACGATAGGCAGATAGCGGGCATAGTGTTTTTTTCTAAAAAGGCTGGCAAACCCCATTGCAGATAAAAATAGCCAGTTTGCAATCGAAGTGGCAACGACGACAAGCCAGAGCGATAAGAAAAATAAATCCGTCCTTTCGATTACCTGAAAGGAATAGGCTTTAATCATATATAATAATGGTTCTGGAGTCAGTCCAATATCTATATTGGGTTCGAAATAGACAAGGGCTGCAAACACCAAAAAGGTATAAAAGAAGGTGACAAATATATTCGCAGTTGTGATGGCAATCAGTTTCTCTTTTCCAGATGATTGCACATGGGGATGAATAAAAAGAAACAATTCAAAGCCCAACATAGAGAAAGCAGCTTCTTTTGACCCTTTCAATATGGTTGGAATACTATGATCCCCGACTGGAAAGATATACAGGAAGTTCGCATCCTTCATTGCATACGCAATCAACACGAATAATACAAACAGTATGGGGGATACCAGTACATAAAATCTCGCGATACTGGTTAACCCTGCATTAACAATGTAAATGCAAGTGAGGAGGATTAAAACCATAGTAATCCAATTAGGGGTACGCGGCAGAATCCATTTATCAAGAATATCACTATATCTTGCTAAAACTAAGCTCCCTGTTACCATAAAATAGAGTGCATAACAAAGAATAAGCAGCTTTCCGGCAAACTTACCCAGTAATTCCGGCAGTATTTGGTACAAGGAAAGCGAGGGGAATCTTCTGCATAGTCCCCAATAGGAAAAGATAATTACTTGTGAGATGACTCCTGCTAGTAGTGTGGACATCCAGCCATCCTGTTTGGCTATTAATGCCACATCATGGGGCAACGATAATATTCCTACACCAATTTGGGCCTGAATGATCATAAAGACAAGCTGCTTTTTCGTAATTTTATTCTTGCTTTTTTTCATTACTCTCCCAGCCCCTTGCCAAAGATTGCTTTTTCAGGATTTTCGGTTTTGAATCATTCGGACGTGTATTAAATTTCCAAAGAGGTAAACGGATAAACGTATCTTTAATATCTTTTAATCGAAATGGTGCCCAAGGTGAAAAGTAGGCTGTGCCAAATGATTCTAACCTGCATAAATGAGCTAAAGTAAACATAAACCCAAAGATAATTCCTACAAAGCCGAAGGTTGATGCCAAAATCATATGGGGAAACCGCAAAAATCGTACGGCATCACTCATTTCTGTGGCAGGGATGCTGTAGGCTGCAATGGCCGTTATTGCCACAACCACAATCATGGTATTCGAAATGAGTCCGGCACGGACAACGGCATCACCAATAACCAAACCTCCGACAATACCAATGGTTTGACCAATTCTTGACGGAAGGCGAACCCCCGCTTCACGAATCAGTTCTATGGTCAACTCCATGACAAGGGCTTCAATTAACGGAGGAAAAGGGATATTTTTGATTGAACTTACAATAGGGAGAACTAAATCATCCGGTAATACTTCAAAATGAAAACCAATCACCGCAATATAAATAGCAGGTAAATTTACCGCAATGATAATGCTGACGAGCCTCATGGAACGGATAAAGGTACCAATCATCCAGCGTGAATTATAATCATCAGGTGAATGGAAAAAGGCAAAAAAGGTGACGGGAATAATTAAACAAGCAGGATATCCTTCCATCAAGACCGCCACTCTTCCTTCATTGAGATGACCTATAACACGATCTACTCTCTCTGTATTTAAAATCTGAGGAAAGGGTGACCAAGTGGAATCTTCGATCAACTCCTGAAGAGCTCCAGTACCGGGGAGATGGTCCATTGAAATATGATTGACCCTCCGTCTGAATTCGCTGATCATTTCAGGATTGGCAAGATCCTTCATATAAACCATGGATAATTTGGATTGAACATGTTCACCCAAGGTTATATGTTCCATGGTAAGGTTTGCGGTTCTACATGATTTCCTAATTAAATGAAGATTGGTTGAAAGGTTTTCGATAAAACCTTCATGAGATCCCTGAATAACTTGTTCATTACTAGGTTCTATAATGCTCCTGTCTTTGGAGAGGCCAATTTCGACCATGTACAGTTCATTTACACCATTCAAGAACATGATGCAGGAGCCGTTTAAAAGTGCTTCTTGAGCTTTGATTAAGTTGTTGGATTTGAGAAAGATAGAATGAAGTACATTTTCGAACTGGCCATCCGCTGCTTCCATTAAAGGCTTTATAATATCTCTTTGAATTTTATCCTTATCTGCCATCGTATCTAAAAAGACCAAGATTCCGCGATTATTTTCCTCATTGAATTCCTTCGTCTTTAAATCAGCTGAATCAGAAAAGATATGTTTTAAATAAGAAATATTCTCATCGATTGTATGAAATACCTCTTTAAATGATATAGAGTCCTCATTTGAAGCAACCGGCTGGATATCCCTTTGCATGAACTTTTTTAAAGAAGGGAAAATGGATTTCATTTTTTTTACTCCATTATCAAAATGTTTCCATTATCATCCCCACGATAGGGGATAACTATGTATTGGGTTGGTATGGTTGAAATAAAAAAAGGGAAGATCTTGTAGACTTGTTCTTATTATTCATTGTTGTTTTTGTGTAAGTATGAGATTTCATAAGCGGAGAATTTCCGGCTAATGTATTCAGAGACAGCTTGAGAAGCCGATATAAGCGGAGAATTTCCGATTAACTGCTCTAAATAAGGCAAAATCCGAAGATTTGGATAAAATTAACGGAAAAACTTCCTTTATTTTTAATGAAATAGGGATATTTCTTAATTTAAACGGAATTTCGCCGCTTATTTTTCAAACAGAGTGTATCAACAATCAGTAATAACAGTGCCCTGTAAAAAAAGAGCGCTTGTCCACCATTTTGGGACAGGGGCAACTTTTCAAGTGTTCATATCTTATTTTATTATGAATTTATAAATTCAACCAATTCAGAAACAATCTCTTAAAATCTATATCTAAAAAATTAGATCATCTTATAAATTAATAACTAGGTGTTTTTACTGGACCTTTAGTGATCGCAGTAAGTTTAGAGTTAATGGCAAAGATCTTTGAGTTTACATCTGTTATTCCAAAGCTGGATAATCTTTTAGAATGCATATCCATATATTTTTTAGCTGTTTCTTTTGATTCAAAAATATAAATTCCACCAGCTTCGTTGGTTTCCCGACTTTCTGTCCAGATTTTCCACATAAAGCCATCTTCTTCATTAATACTTTTCGCTAAATCTGAAAACGCATCCGCCATTTCATCTCCGAATGGTCCATTCATTTTAAAATCTACTTGTAATACGTAGGCCATTTTCATTCTCCCTGTTTATTTTGTTGTTGTAAAATATAATTCACCTAAAATTTCCTTCGCTTTATAACTGTTTGGTGATAGTTCTTTTTCAATAAAAGCGTCAAGTTCCGATTTCTCAACATCGTACATCACTTCAATTTCTTTTGAAAACAGAAGTTTCTCTTTTTTAAGTAAGTAGGAAAGAGGAGGTTGTTGTTTTGGTTGTAGTTCTTCTAGATTTAAGACTTGCTTTAACCCCATAACATAGTTTTCTAGAGGGCGGCCGCCAACGATTTTTATCCCTTTATTTTCTTCATTCAACAGGATAATTGTAGGGAATCCTCTAGCACCAAGTTTTCTAGTTAGAAAGAAGTCTTCATTTAATAAATCGTGACCAGTTGGTTCGTCAGCTTCTTTTACCGTTTCTTCACCATCTAGTCCCATTGCATTACAAATTCCTACTAGAACAGATTTCTCACCAATGTTTTTATTGAAAGCAAACAGAGCTTCTCTAGAACGACGCAGGAATTCAAAAGCTTTTTCCTCACTATGATGTTTCTGAATAATTTTAAAAACACGAGATGGTGGGAAAGATGACTGAACTGGATTGTCAATCATGAGTGAACCATCAATAGGCATGCGGGAATGATTGCCTACTTCTCTCCAGTGACCTGCAACGTCAGCAGGTTTATAGATACCATTTGCGGGATCAATGGGTCCATCATGCCATTTTTCCAGCAACCCACCCATTACAGTATGGAAGTTAAAATAATGACTATACTGCTCGACAAAACGGCGAAGAACGGGTTCGAGTGCCCAACAATGAGAGCATATAGGATCTGTCACATAATATAAATCTACCGATTTCTTGGGTTGATTCAAATCAATAATCTCCATATCTTCATCGCCAACTACACCACATACACCTGTTTCTAAATCACAAATCATGTTATTATTTTTATTCAAGTAAGAATCCCCCTTTGTGTTTGTTACCATAAAGGGCAGGCCCAAAGAGCTGCCCATTTAGTTTTGATTTATCAGTTGTTGTACAATTGCATTGTAGTACATAATGAAAAACACGAATACCGATAGTTAATTGGATCTATCGTATATACAACACTTTTGAAAAATTGTTGAAAAAGTTGGAGGGACTTTTGAATGACTCAAGAAAAAACGGACCCCCGAATTCTTCGGACACGTAAATTAATCATGGATTCTTTTATTGAACTTTCAGGAAAAAAAGAATTCAAGGATATTACCATTAAAGATATTACAACAGAGGCTATGGTCAACCGTGCGACGTTTTATTATCATTTCGAGGATAAATATGACTTATTAGAAAAAGTATTATCAGAAGTCTTGTTGATCAATTTGGATTCCAATCAGGTAGAGCAAAATGAATTAAATGAAGAAGTGATGGTTAGTATCTTTTTAGCCATTACGAATTTTCAAAATTCCTTATCCAATCGCTGCCATAGAGGTTACGAAGACACCATTGCCCGCATCATAAGGGAACAATTGGAAATTGTTTTTTACAAAATGTTGTTAAAAAGACGTTCAATAGAAGAAAGTCAAGCACATAAGAGAATAGCTGTTATGTTAAGTTGGGGAATCTACGGAGCAACAGTTGAATGGAGAAGAATGAAAGAGGTACAACCTGAAGAATTTATCAAATCACTAATCCCTTTTATTATGCATGGGATTGATTGTGACATTATAAGCCAATAGGTACGACAAAAAAAGATTGTGAAAAATTGTCACTAAAGTCACGGGTGCTTAAGCTAAACAAGGGATTGCGGCATTATTTTTTTCTTATAAGAATCAATGGATGAATGAGCAAGTTAATGGAAGAACAAGAAAAGGCATCCCTTTGGAATGCGTCATCAAGTTAAGATGGAAGAGTTACGGTTTCTTTTTCTGGTGTCGTATTTTCTTCCAATTCTTTATATCCCTTTTCTTTACCTTTATTAATCCATTGCACTAAATATTTTTGATAATGTTTCATTAACCAGCCAACGATTTTACCGATGAAGTACGCAGCGAATAGGGTGCCAATGCCAATGGATCCTAATGACTGAATGAAAATAATACATACTAAACCCGCCACACTAACATTGAGTAAATCACTGGAAATTTTAGCATTACTAAATTTCATACGAAATTTTTCACTTATGACATATGTTAACTCATCATATGGCATTAAAGGGAATTTAGCATTAAAATATCCTAGTAAACCAATTGCAACAATGAATAAACTGATAATTAAAAATACCCATCTCATTACTAACGTTTCAGGTGTAGGCAGTAATTGCACCAGGAATAATGTTACATCCATATAAAATCCAAATAAAAATGTAATCGTTAATTGTACAATAGATTCCCTCAAATTGAATTGTTTACTTAAAATCACTTGTAGGATAATAAATAATATGTTTGCGACTACTGTCATGATCCCGACTGACAAACCGGAAGATAGTGAAAATGCATAAGCTAAGGATGAAACTGGTGATACGCCCAAATCTGCTTGTATTGAAAAGCTGACACCAAGTGAAAGAAAAAACAACCCGACAATGTATAAACAAAGTCTCCTCATGGTCACATTAAAATTTTTCAAAAAATCCCTCTCTCTATTAGCAATCTAACTACCATATTAACACGGGAATTGATATATTAATAATATATATATTTAATGTTTATTATATATAAAAACGTATAATGGAGTTAAGAATATGGATCTTCGTCAGTTACAGTATTATCAAGAAATTGTTAAACAGGGGAATATTTCGAAGGCTGCTGAAAAATTAAACATAGCACAGCCCCCATTAAGTCAACTACTACAAAAATTAGAAAATGAGTTAGGTACAACTTTAATACACCGTTATCGTCAAAAATGGGAAGTGACTGAATCTGGTCAGCTGTTATATCAATATGCAAAACAATTAGTAAGTCAAATGGAAGAAGTGAAAAGACGGATTCACGAAATTGAAGAAGGCAGCGCTGGGACAGTACATATAGGTGTCTCCTCTGCATGTTCTAATATGTTGATTGATTACATTGCAAAGTTTAGAGAACAGTTTGCTAAAATCAAATTCAGCATATTTTCTAGGGAATCGGAAGGTTTATTAAAAAAGTTAAAACAAAAGGAAATTGATATTGCTTTACTTATAAGACCAAGTAATACCGAGCAATTTGAGACGAAAACTTTGAAAAAAGAGCCTAACATCCTCATTGTTCCTAAGAGATGGACAACATCCCTTTCAGCTCAACCTACGTTAAAGGAAATTGCTCACCTTCCTTTTATTATGCTAGGTGCTATGGAAGGTTTCTCCTTTCATGGAGATCTATTAAAAGCCTTTGAAGACCATGGGGTTAAACCCAATATTATTATTGAATGCAAGGATATCCCAATGCTTGTCGCACTTGTCAATCGGGGATTAGGCATCTCCATTATTCCAAATATGCACCATAAATCACTATTTGTTGAACATTTAAAGATATACGAATTCAGGCAGTTCGATTCTAGTGTAGAACCTGTGATGATGAAATTAAAAGATGTATCAATTTCAAAAGCAGCAACACAATTCTGGGAAATGGTGAAATAATATTTAGTTAGTCCATTATAGGGCGCTTTTCTTGAGTAAAGAAAGCGTCTTTTTTCTTGTATAGCACGTATGTTCTCATGGTTCGGTAAATTGCTACTATTTTCGATTGCTGAGTACCTACGTATGAATTTAAGAGGAAGTGTAACAAGTGAAGGATGAATTTTTGCCAGATATATTAGGATTCTGTTTACTCCTCATGTTTGTCATTATTGAAAAACGTTCGAAGAATCCATTAATTCCATCTAGTTTATTCACATACCCACTTTAGTCAGCGCTACTATCTGTGCGGCATTGTTTGCTAAGTTGGAAGGTACGATTAATTTTTAGGATGAGTAAAAAAAGGACGTTGACAACTCCGTCCTACAAGTGTAGTCTTTATTGTAGATTACACTTGTAGGACGGAGGAGAAAGATGAAGAAAGCAGATTGCAATATATCTGATGCAGAGTGGATTGTCATGAAGGTGCTATGGGAAGAAGCTCCATCTCCATTAACTTCTGCGAAGATAGTAGAGGCAGTAAGTTCTTATAAGAATTGGAGTCCGAAAACAATTCATTCATTAATAAGTAGACTGGTAAAGAAAGGTGCTTTAGGTGTAAATAAGGAGATGCCTCTTTATGAGTATTATCCTTTGGTAGATAAAAGAGACTGTGTACTGGAAGAAACAAGGTCATTTATTCAAAAGGTATACGATGGTTCTATCCACCTTATGCTCGCCAATTTTATAAAAGAAGAGAAGATTTCTGAGAAGGAAATAGAAGAACTGGAAAGATTGCTTAGAAAAAAAAATAACGATTAAAAGGCAGGTAATGGTGTATGGTTTTATCTGCAGTATTTAAAGAAGTCTTATTACTGTCATTTATGGGTAGTATTCTAGCATTGGGGATACTTGCCGTAAAGGCGATTTTTAGACAAAGGCTTAGTGCAAAGCTTCATTATTATATTTGGATTTTGCTTGTACTTAGGCTAATAGTGCCAATAGACATTCAAAGTCATATAAGCTTTATGAACTTTATTCCAATTGAACAAAAGGAACTTGATCCTCATTTTATAGCAGAACAATATGTTCCTAACATAATACCAAACAGCACTATCACAACCGGAAATACACCGTCTAAAGAAGAAAGTAACGCATTAGCTGATCCAGGAATTATAGGTGCTATTGTTAGTTATGATACTGCAGCGGTGCTGTGGATAATAGGTGTTTCATCGATTTTACTTTATATTTTATGCGTAAATATCTTGATGAGGGCTAAATTGAAAAAGTGTTCAGTCTGTGAAAGAGAAGACTTAATTGAAATTTTAGAAGCAGAAAAAACAAAGCTTAAAGTTAATTCTAAGATAAAAATAATCTATAATAATTACTCGAAATCGCCTGCAGTTTACGGGATAATCCATCCTAAAATTATTATTCCAGAGGGGCTTATAGACAAATTAACCCCGGAAGAGTTTGGCTTTGTGTTAAGCCATGAATTAACTCATATTAAGAACAAGGATTTAGTGGTAAACACCTTACTTATGATTGTTAAAGCAATCTATTGGTTCAACCCCTTAATCTGGTATTCACTTAATCAGGTAAAACAAGACTGTGAAGTGGCTTGTGATGCGTCTGTCATCAGCACTTTAAAGACAGAAGAAGTCGAAAAATACGGTCAGACAATAATCAATATGCTTAGACTATTCTCAGAAAAAAGGAGTACTACTGGGACATTAGGATATGCAAGTACATACAATAAACGGAGAATTGTGATGATTACACAATTTAAAAAAAGTTCGGCAATATGTGCAGTATTGGCTCTATCTCTTACAATTATGGTAGGCTGTTCAAGCTCCCTTAAACCTGGCAGTTCAGATGTTAGCCCAAATGAAACCAGTGATACCAATAGATCTACTCTGTCAGTGGAAAAAACATCTCCAAATCAAGCATCCCAAAGCAATACAACGCAAGGCAATATAAATCAAACATCCCAAAGCAATACGACACAAGGCAATATAAGTCAAGCAACCCAAAGCAATACAACGCAAGACAAAACAAACAATGCGTCAGTATCGAGTAACAATACCACATCTTCCTCATCTAATGGGGATACTCAGAGAGAACTTCTTTCAAGTATCATGCAATTGGCAAAGCAGGGTAAAATCATCAACTCAGAGTTTCCTGTTAAAACTACTGTAATAGAAGACGTAGAGAGAAAGCTAGGAAATCCGGATAAGGTTGATTGGGTACCTAATGCTAAAGGAAATTATGCTATATTTTCAAGATACAATTTGGTAGTTGGTTTCAACAAAGGGTCACAGATTTTTGAGGCGAGATCCTTTGATAAGAAATTAAATGAATTATCACTTTCTATGGTAAAGAAAGTATTTGGAACTCCGGCATATGATGCGGAAAGTAACAGTGAGGAGATTATTGGGTATGTTGCAAATTCGGAATACAAAATTTTGTTAGTATTTCCTAAGCCTTCAAATACCACTCCTGACCCGGTAATGGACCACTACTCCGTGTTTTACCCTAGGGGGACCGTTAATAATATGTCAAACGATCCGGGAAGACAATGGTAATAAAGCAAAAATGTCATAAAAGCTAAAAACGAAAAGTTAGAAAGGGGAATTGGAGTATGAAAAGACATAGGAAATCGCGAAATAAACTACTTATTTTTACGATTCTAATTTTAATTTTAGCCTTAATCATTGGCGTTTATTATTATGCAATCAAAGAAAATAGTAGCGAACAGACGAAGAAAGGTAAAGAAAGTCAAATTATAACCCAACCCTCCGAAACTCAATCTTCCGGAAAAGTGGATTCGAAGAATGATCAGAATTCAAATCATGGGAAATTAGTAGAGGAAACGTTTTCCTTATCTAAGATAGGCAAGGTTCCGAACATTTCCTTTGTTTCTGGTAAAACAGAATGGAAGGAAGTAAATCAAGTATGGGGAAAATCAGACCATATTTCGGAAACTACTAAAGGCAGATATGAGGAATACGAAAGTCATCATGCTACAATCGGCTATGCCGATCAGACTGTAAATGATATACGATCGTATGATTCGGAACTACAAAATATCTCGTTAAATGAAATTGAGAAAACTGGTGGACAACCCGATGCCATTCGATACTATAAAAATTCAACTGTTGACCAAATGATACTAGTCTATCATGCAACGGCTACTACTGATTTATTATGGGTTTTACCGGTAAAAACAGAGCAAGAGCCAAATCCTAAAGTTGACCATATCTCACTCTTTACACAGATTGAAAAGGAACCAAATCAACAAATACAAGTCGAAAAACCAAATCAACCAGGAAATCAATCCATTTCAGAGGTGATTTCTAAACTGAGCTTAGAAGATAAAATTGGCCAGATGATTTTTGCTGGGGTTTCCGGGACTACAATGGATGCGAACGCAAAACAATTAATAGGCCAATTCCATGTCGGGGGAATTATTTTTTACAAATATAATTTTGAAACCCCTGCACAAGTGATTCAACTTGTGAATCAACTGAAAGCTGGAAATAGTTCGAGTTTACCGCTTTTACTGGGTGTTGACCAAGAGGGTGGACGTGTGACAAGATTGCCAGGCGGACTTGTTAATTTTCCACCAAATAAACAGATTGGACAGGTAAATAATCCCGATTTTTCTTATAAAGTCGGAACACTTTTAGGTCGTGAATTAAAAGAATATGGTTTAAATCTCGATTTTGCACCTGTTATTGATATTAACAGCAATCCGAATAACCCAGTAATCGGGGATCGATCATTTGGGAACAATGCGGAAATAGTAAGTAAACTTGGGGTTCAAACGATGAAAGGGATACAGTCTCAGAACGTTATCACGACAATTAAGCATTTTCCTGGACACGGAGATACATCAGTTGATTCCCATCTGGACCTTCCAATTGTAAATAAAAGCCTTAAGGAACTTAAAGAACTAGAGTTAATACCGTTTGAACGTGCGATTAATCAAGGTGCAGATGTTGTGATGGTCGCTCATATCTTATTGCCTCAATTAGATAAAACGAATCCAGGGACCATGTCAAAAGCTGTCATGACGGATCTTCTTAGAAAACAACTTGGTTTTACAGGAGTCATCATAACGGACGATATGACAATGGGAGCTATAACAGAACATTTTGATATTGGTAAAGCATCGGTAGCATCAGTAAAGGCAGGAAGCGATATTATTTTAGTAGGGCATGACTATAATAATGTTGTAAAGATTATCTCCTCTTTAAAAACTGCTGTTCAAAATGGGGAAATCTCCGAACAAAGATTAAATGAAAGTATAGAAAGAATTATTAAACTAAAAAGGAACTATCGCATTAACGATACGAAAGTAGAAAATCCTAACATAAATGAAATAAATCAGTCAATCAATAGTCTTCTGAATAATTATTTACAGTAACTATTAAATAGATTCGTGAGTTAAAAGATTACTTATTCCGTATTGGTGTGTACTGGAGAAAGGGATGTTGAAAGAATACTATAGAAGCCTTGAGGCAAAATAAAAGATAAATGTGCACTAGTTGAATAAGCTAACATTCGAAGATAAATAGAAAAAATAGGCTCGATTCCAATAAATAGGAACCGAGCCTATATATATTTAAATCCACCAACACTTTTTCTCCTCAAAGACTAGCTAATCGTTTTTCAAAATCCGCCTTAAACAACAAAATAGCATCAATATTTACAGCAAAATCGTGGTCACTGATATTAAAATTAGTTATAAACTCATCAGACCTCTCACGAACCATAATGGACGGACGGACATTGGCTTCAATAGCGTCCTGGGTGACACCACTTCCATAAATATACCAGTTTGTTTCGGTAGGCTTATTTGTTGCATTTTTCGAGTAGTCTTTTTTTATGATTTCGCATAAATCATCCATAAAATCTCCATTAAGATTAATGGTTTTTCCATATTCACCATCAACAGTTAGATCAGCATCTCCATACCAAATATTCCTGCTAGTTCGCTTTCCGTCATTTGAAGTATAAGTTTCATCAAATAAAATCTTCATTTTCAATCCCACCCCGTTAAAATACAATTTCTTCCCACTATTATACACCAATTAAACTGGTTTCCAATAACTGGTTGCCTTTCTTGTTCAACGAAAGGGCCAGGTTACTGGCTTGTTGCACTAACTGGCAGTTTAGTTGAAAAAGAAAAAAATTGAAAGATGACCAAAAAAAAATAAACCGAGTATCTTTCGGCTTATTTCAAGAAATGTTCTATAAGGTTGTATAACCATCTAATTCTCTTCTTCTCCCAAGACTTCACACGCTTCAATTAATAATTTTATATCACTTTGAATCGTTTCTTTGACTTGCGGAATACCGCATTTTGAATAATCATTTTTTAATCGTTCAAGTTCACGGAGAAAGATAGGAATTAGGTTCATTACAAATAATCATCCTCGGTAAAAAATTAGCCACGAGCTTCAATCCCCTGACCAACTTTAATTGTAACACGCAAACTCCCCCCATTGTAAAAATTACTAATTATATATGGAAAAGAAATAGGAACTAATCATTTAAGTATAGATTCAACTAACCAAGAGCTGAAGATTTGTGATGACTGTAGGATCCCCTTTTTTATTGACTTCAGGGTAGAATAATTGAATATCGAAACAGGAAAAGGAGAAGGAAAATGGCATCCAGTGGAAGGGAAATGATGGATAATGCTTTGAAAAAAGTTGTAATCCCTTTTTTATGAGAACACGGATTTAAGGGCTCATTGCCTCACTTTAGAAGAAAAAATGAAATATTGTACTAGATGGACAGAATAGTTTAAGAAAATGGCTATTGGAATTAAATTATTATCCAGTGGACCGTAAACGAAAATAAGGGAAAATAGGATTAGTATTGACCAGGGACAAAGAATTAAATCCAATGAATGTGTTGAAACCAATAAAATTAAGTCCAAACGAATTAGATGAAACCCAACCCTTTACATCCTCTGAAATGGGAAAACTTTGGGCTACAAGTTCCAGAGTTGTAATAGGAATACAATTGAAAAAAATCTTAAGAAATTGGTAGAATTGTTTTATTCTTTGGGTATGTATTATTAACAGGATTTATATATGCTTTTTCTAGGCGGTGATTCTCATACATGGCTGCTCCAACCCAAAAAATAATGGAAATAAGCAGTTTTGTTAGTAAATTATTAAGACAAAACTTTGGTAAGGGTCCACTTTCCTGCTATCCTTTCTCAAGAAGTCATTTTCTTATTTTCTACATACGAGGATTTCTATCACCAATTGAAAATGTTCTAATTGAGAACCAAGACATAGACAATGCTAAGATTTCACGAAATGTTGTTATGAAAACAATCCTTACAGAGTTGAAGGGAATTCTCGAATTAGAATTTCAACAGGATGTCCAAAGCCTCTATCATGACTGGAACTATCTTAATAATACTGGCATGATCACTGCTGTTTTTGAAAAAGAAATCCCTTCCTTTAAATCGGTTGAACAATTTCCAGAGTATAAGGATTTTATTGCTGAGGTTGAACGTATAAGTATTTTAGTACAAAAAAAACCAGATAAAATCGAAGCTTTTCAAATAACTCCGAAGCTGTATCTGGTAAAACGTTATGGAATATTAGTTCCGATTGAAAAAGCACTGATTGAAAACGGTTATGAACAAGCGCTTCTAGTAACAAAGGATAAGTTGGAAAAAAAATATTTCTACCAACATGGACATTTTGATGAAATTTTTAAAAAGCCAGTTACAGATATTTTTGTGGATTGGAATTTAAAAGACGATAGAAGTCTAACTTATTTTTTTCTTCACTAACTGGATGTATTGTTCTATAAGAGCAGTGGCTTTTCTTGTTCCGCTAACGTGGCAGGATAGTTTAAGAAGGTATTTATTTTTTTAGGTCGTATTTAACACAAATTGTGTAACAACGGGGTCGTTCAATATGTATCACCACGATTTTGAATTACTGGACGAAAAAGAAAAAGTTTTAATTTGTATGGTTTGCTGAGAAGAACAAAACAGATGTTGAGTCGTAACACGAACAAAGGCAGGCTTCTAGATCCGCGTTGAGGTGAGAAGGGGGATTTTGGCGAGTGGCTTTCGAGGCTGTTAGCCAGGTTACAATCCATAAATAACTGTTAGTACAGATTCAAGGTGATGATGATGTTGAATATTTTTAGTCTTGAGATAGGTTATTTCATATTCATTATTTTTAAAGCACACAGACAAGATTGGTGTTTGATCTTCTTTTTTGAAGGTTAAATAAATCTCAGTATTATGGTATTGTCTCAAGGTCTCTAACAAAATTTTCGTATGGGCTAAAGTCAAATTCTTACATCCTCTTTTCCTTAATAGGGAGGGGACTAAGAAAAGTCGAAAAGTTCCCAATAATTTTATTGTAATTTAACCATAACATGGAAAATGTTGTATTTATATAGGGAATTAGAAGCGTTTATTTCGAATATAAAAATGTGTAGTAAATGAGCAAAAACTGTGTCATTTTACTAGAAGGTCACAAGGGTCTAATAGTTGTAGGTCGAGGCTGTCATTTAGGCAGCCTTTTTGACTTATTGAGCTAGTTCTAGAGGTAATGTTAGAAGATCTTGAAGTGTTATTGTAGGTCAGGATGTAATTGAAGACGTTCAAGCAGCTGTAAAACATCAAGCAATGCGTACTGTTACAGGTACGGAATGGGTAAAAAGCAAAAAAGTGGATTGTCCGATAAACAGACAATCCATTTTTTCTGTTATTGATTCAATTCAACCGTTTCATTAACATCTGTCGATTGAGAACTTTGGCCTGTCATCCGTTTATAAAGAAAGGCTATTTTCTTCGTGAAATTACCGGTATCCCAATATTCAGCTGCTTCCGCGTTTACTTTTATCAAGACAACGTTAGGATCATCGTAAGAAGTTTGCATAATTTTCTCATATGCTTTGCTCCACAATTCCTTCTTCTTGTCTAAATCCTCAACGATTTCAGCTCGTCCACGGACGGAAACATAGGATTTACCTGCATAAGCCACATTAACCTCTTGATCATCTAAAATTTCTTCATATTTATCAGTCTCTTTTTTTGTAAAAAACCATAAGTCACCATCAAACTCTACTTCTTGTGTTTTCATAGGACGAGAAACAAGCCCTTCCTCCGATATGGTGGTCAGCATGGCCGTGTCTATGTCTTTGATTAATTCTCTTAACGTTTCCTTTTCTTCTTGTTTGATCATGTTCCATCACCTCATACATGTTTTAGAAGTATATTACCCTTTACATCAACTTTTATTCAGGTATGGAGAATGGTTAGACTAACTTCACGGAACAAAGTGTCCGCCCTAATCGGGTAGAAATAGGTCGCCATAGCAGGAATGTTAGAACACTTAGAAAGATTAACCTAAGGTTAAAATTAAAGTTTATTATGTTTACAAGGTTTGGACTTATTTGGTTACCAATCATGTTTTATTTATAGGACTAACTATTGACTCTCTTATAAAAAATAAGGTAAATGGAATAATATAATTGGGAAATTATTTAAAACAGCTGGAGGATTAACATTTTGAATAATAAAAAGGCAATTAGTTCAGCAGAGATTGGAACACTTTGGCTTACTTATCGTCAGAAAACCCTTATTTTGAGAATACTGGAATATTTTAAAAAAAATGCGGATGATGAGGAAGCTAAGAATATTTTGGGAGGCTTGTGGCAACAGTTAAATTATTATGTTTTACAAATTGAAGATCTATTTCAACAACAAGGAATTGCTTTTCCTGTAGGGTTTAAAAAAGAAGACGTTAATTTGGATGCCCCCAAATTATTCGACAATGGATTTGATATTATGTTTGTCCGCGTTTTAAAACAATTAAGCATGGGCTTGTACACGATAAGTATGAATATGTCCTACAATGATGATGTTACGAAGATTTACAAGGGACTTACTAGTGTTACTCAAGATATTTATACTTTATCTACTCAATATTTGCTTCAAAAAGGCATTCTTGCTCTTCCTCCAAAAGTTACGATGCCGAAATCAACTGAGTTTATAGAAAGCATAAACTACAGGAGTGGGTTTAACCCATTTAGTGATAAAAGGGTTTTAAATGATATTGAAATAGGATTTCTCCATCATGGAATTGAGACAAATAATATTGGATTGCAACTAATAATGGGTTTTGCCCAATGTGCACAGAACAAAGAGGTTAAAGAATATTTTTTAAAAGGTAAAGAACTTGCGAAAAAACAAATAAAAGAAATGACAGATACTCTATTAGAAAGCGATGTTCAATTCTCTGCTACTTCTGGAAGCACTGTAACTACTTCAACAATCCCACCATTTTCTGATAAACTCATGATGTCTTGTATATACTATCTCGATGGTTTTGGCATGGTGGGAACTAGCATTGGATTATTTTTCACATTAAGAAATGATATTGCCATGAAATCAGCATTAATAGGAAAAGATATTTATTTATATGGAAGAGAAGGAGTTGAGATTATGATTAAAAACGGATGGCTTGAGGAACCGCCTCAAATGGAGAATCGAAATAAATTAATGTAGAAGGAAAATTGAGTCAAATAACCTTAGTGTTATTCATTTAATACTAAACTGCAATGTGGAGGGATTTACTTTGAATACTTCACGTAATAGCTTAATATCATCCTTAATTACTTGATGAGGTTTTATTTTATTAAGATAAGAGATCTCAATAAAGATGATTTTTTTGGGGTGTTAAAATTCAACAAAATGGACCAATCAAATCACTGATTAGTCCATTTTGTTTTTTTATTTTGTTAAGTTGTAAACCATGCAAGTTTTATAGCGGTTTTGATATATCGGCTTAAGGACTACTAATTTTGAAGACCTTTATTTTCTAGACAAACTAACATCCCTATTTTTGCGGTTTTTGACCTCATCCATTTTTTTGTAAAAGCTTTCTTCCAAATCAATTTCAAAGTAATTGGCAAATTTAATCATATAGGCTAAGCAATCAGCAAATTCCTTCCCTAAGTCTTCCTTTGCATTTTCTTTCGCTAAATCAAAAGCTTCACTATCCTTCATTCCATTTAAAATATGGCTATGGGTGAAATTAAAAGCTTTTCTAAGTTCTTCAGCGACTTCAGCTACCTCAGTGGTTAAGAGCATATAGTTGTTCAAGAGGGAAGCCCGTGTTTTCTCATAACTTTCATTAGAAATTTCCCAGTTCATTTCTTCATGATATTTTTTTAAAAATGTCTGCATTTCCTTCATTGTGACACCTCTATGTAATGATAATTTAAAAGTATATAGTAAGAAACAAGGTAACAAAGAGTTCTAGCTTATTATAAAGGAAAGCTGCATAAATCCCTAAACAAATACATTTTGTTCAGTGAATAGCACCTGATAATCACGAATTCTTGTGGTGGGGATTCAGTCTTTAGCGCATTATATCGGAATTTCTATGATTTTGTAAAACGATTATTATTTACTATAATTCCTAAATTTGGAATAATGGAAAAGTATCACTTTATCAAAGGGGGAATTTCATGTTTCGTAGGAAAACGATGATCACGGTCCTAGCAACAGGTATGCTTTTATCATCAGGGGTGGTGTATGCTCAGACAAATAGTGCCCCACATGCACAAGCATCCACAGCTTTTGACAACAAGGTTATCAAAAAAATCAGTGCAGAGAATATGTACAATACGATTAAGTATCTATCATCAGTGCCTAGGGAAGCGGGTACCGAGGGAGAGGTTCGCGGGGTTGAGTACATAGAGGGCCAGTTTAAGAGCTTGGGACTAGAAACGAGAAGAATACCGTTTCCGATCTATGATTATAAGACAAAAAAACAACAGGCTATTGTTGACGGAGTAGATTTAAATGGGCGTGCCTTTAGCGGCAGTGGGAGCGGGAATGTAACGGCAGAGCTCGTTAATGTTGGAAAAGCATTAGCTGGCACGGTTCCGGATGAAGTGAAAGGGAAAATTGCCTTGGTTGTGCGGGGAGATATAACATTCGCTGAAAAAGTGCAGAATGTAGCTGCTAAAGGGGCAGTTGGGATACTGACGTATAACAACAGTCCTAATGGTAATAACTTTGGCCAAGCTAATGGGGAAATTCCCGCCGTGGCTATTACCCAAGCACAAGGGCAAGAATTGGTAGAAAAATTAAAGAACGGTCCTGTTACAGCCACCTTAGATGTCGATATCCAAACGATAGAGAAAACATCCTATGTGGTTGAGGCTAAATTAAAGCCTAACAAGAACAAGGATACAGGCGAGATTGTCACAATCGGTGCGCACCATGACTCCGTTCCTAATGGACCAGGAGCAAATGACGATGCTTCCGGAGTTTCCGCCGTATTGGAGTTGGCACGAATTTTTGTCAATACTCCAATCGATACAGAAGTCCGCTTCCTGACATTCGGTTCTGAAGAAAGAGGGATGAAGGGATCATCCTATTATGTATCACAGCTTCCACAGAGTGATACCGACCGCATGGTTGCCCACTTCCAAATGGATATGATTGGCGGGGCAGAGGCAGGAGAAGATCATCCATTAGGTGGACTAATTATGTACACCATTGACGGTCATAAAAATCTTGTTACAGACTTAGGAGCGTCGGCCTCATCGAGAATGTATGATGTGGCAGTGCCGTATGGACAGTTAGGAAGAAGTGACCATCAGCCATTCCACGACGTGGGCATACCTTCTGCTTTATTTATTCATTCACCTGTTGAACCTCAGTATCACAAGCCAACAGATACGCTAGAACATATCAGTAAAGAAAAACTGCAGCAAGTTGCTTCAATTGTTGGAGCATCAGCCTATCAAATTGTACGTCCCGATACACCGGCTCTTAATCGTGCACATGTAAGTCCAGCTTCAGTGGACTACGATTTCGAAAACCGTCCAGTAGATTAATAAGAAAATCAGATAATCAGTAAAAACGCTAGAATCTTTACTTTGAATCTAGCGTTTTTACTATAGGCGTAGCCCAACCACTAACGAAAGATTTTATGAATAAGGTGAGGGATTAGTAAAAGGGTGCTACACCTATTGAAGGTGTACACCTTTTTTAATTTTAGACTTATGGAAGTGACCTCATAGTGGGGGGATATCCGAACACTTGTGATAATTTCATTTATTAAATTTATCTATGTATAAATATTACCATTATAAATAGTCTCAAAATATTTGACACGGAGGAATAAAAATATGTATAATAAATAAGTTACCTTTTGGGATTTTTCAACAAAGCCAACCTCACCAAACGTGTATGTTTTTGCTCACTTAATCTATTATCCTGTATTAATCCTCTATGGATAGTTATCAATGGGCTCCTTTTCCATCCATTAATCTTATTTAAAACCATTTTCGGTACATACTGAAAATCCATATCCCCGGTTATATATATATCCTTACAAATTAGGTATTGGAAAACCTTAAAAAATCTTGGATATCCTCAGCTTTTAGGTTGAGGTGTATTTTTCTTTGTTTATATTGTGTAAACAATCTTCTTTACCCTCCTATATGATAGTACTGCCTGATCATGCACAGGGAAATCAAAATCAGGAACTAATAGTGAAGCAACATTTGGAGCCTACTATTGTTTGACTTAAAAAAGTCTTTATTCTGTGCAGACAAATTTAAAAAATACATTTCCAGCCGGCAAAGGAAGGGAACAGTTCGGCCATTCTGTATTTTCGAGTGGGGCGAACAAATGCAACATGCATATCCCTTTTCCGATCCTCACAATATAAGGAACCAAAAATATCTAAGGTTAGATATATTGTGAGATTGATAATTTAATAGTAAGTGGAATCTTTCGTCAGAAAAAAAGCTGACGATTAATTTGGCCGGTTTCCAGGAAATGATTTTGGAAAAGAGGTTAAGTTAATGAATGTAAAAAAGATTAAAAAAGCTAGAATGGGTACACTCCTCGGTGGAACTTCAGCGATTACTTGGGGAATCGACACGGTGATCATTGGCATCATAATTGCTAGTACACCGTTTAAACAGAATGTGTTACTTGCACCAATTATAGCCGCTTTCATGCATGACTTTTTCTCAGCACTTTGGATATCAATTTTAATGATTGTAAAGGGCGAATTTAAGAATGTATTAAAATTACTGAAAACAAAGAGTGGAGCGATTTTAGTTTTAGGAGGATTGGCTGGCGGTCCTTTGGCCATGACCTCTTATTTTCTTAGTATTCAATATGTAGGAGTAACTTATGCGGCAAGTATTTCTTCTATATTCCCTGGAATAGGTGCTTTGCTTGCTTTCCTTTTTTTGAAGGAAAAAGCGAGAAAGAAAACTTGGGTCGGCGTATTTTTGAGTATAGTCGGCGTGACTATATTAGCATATTCTCCATCGGATGTTACCGTCGATCGTCACTTTTACATTGGAATTTTATTTGCATTAGGTGCAGCCATATTTTGGGGATTAGAGGGAGTGATTAGTGACTGGGGAATGAAAGGAAAAGAGGTCGTTCCACTATATGCGGTTAATATAAGACAGATGACCTCTGCACTCTGCTATGGATTATTAATTGTTCCATTCCTGCATGGACATCATTTCGCATTACAAGTAGCGTCATCCAACATCGTATGGATCATTGTTATTGCAGGTTTATTAGGCACTGCCAACTATTCTTTATACTACACATCCATTCATTTAATCGGTACGGCTAAAGGTCAATCCCTTAATAATACCTATGTTTTTTGGGCGATCGTAACTGAAATGATCTTTATTGGCACCCCAATTAGCTTACAATTTGCTATCGGTGCGCTAATCGTCATTCTTGGTTCCATCCTCGTTACAGGAAACCTAAAAAAAGGACCAGAATGGCCGCTTGCAACCAACGGTGTTGTGAATCATTAATGAGCGGAACAACCGTATCATAAAAAAGTAAATTTTATTTTTCTAGCTGTCACTAATAATTATCCGCAAAAACGGGCATTATACTATTCGAAGGGGAACAAAAAGTGATGATGAAAATCATCAACTATTGAAATGAGGTGTCTGTCGCAGACAAGTTCCGTTTCAATTGATCAGCTTCCTAACATTCTACCGTCATCCGATCATTATACGTTGAAAAACATATAAAGAAACAAGGGGATGGTTAGCTTGAACAAAGATCATTCTTTATCAAAACACTAACATTTTAAAAAATGAGGTGTTTATCAAAGAAAGAGACCTAAGCGAACGAAAATAAGGAGCATTCCCCTTCAAGAAGGCAGGATTCCATGCGGGTCCTGTCTTTCTTCGTATAACAATTGTTGGATAATAGTTGGATTTTATATATAAAAACTAATTTTGAAGAGGAATGCTGCCATCATTCGAGAGCGGCTTTTCTTTTTGTACAAAATGGGCAGGGCAGTCTAGTTGAAAAGCTTCAGAGGAATTTGCATACGAAAAGAGCATAGGAAAAATATATGTCACTTATTTACCGTTTTATGGTAATGTTGTAATAGTTTATATATTTCGGGGTGACAAAGTTATGGGGATTATTTTAACTATATTTTATGGTTTTATTGGTTTAGTTGTTCTATTTCTTATCATTGCATATGCAGTTAGTGTTGGCATTGATAATTCTAAGCAAGTAAAGGCTCTAAGGTCCGAACTTAAGGAAATAAAAAAACAACTTAGTAATTAATGTGATAAACTTTGTACCGAGTGGCTTTGGTAAGGGAAAATTGCTCGGTGAACCTTTAGAAATGGAGGCTTTTCTTCATTTCTCCCATCATATAGGTGATAAGAAAAAGGGTGAAACACCAGCAGAAGGTGTTCGCCCTTTTTCATTTTGTTTGGACTTTTGGAGTGACATTTATAGGTGAAAATTTTTTAGTTTATAGTAGTGCTATTTTGATTGTTTGAAAACTTACTTCCAATTATAGGGAATCAATTAAATTTATAGTTATTACTGTTATAATAGTACTATGAAATCAAATGATAAATGATTTGTTTGTAAGTTTTTACGAATCAACAACACAAATTTTTTAGATACCACTACTAAATGTTCATTTCTAATTTCCTAATGATATCTCTAAAAAATGGAATTTCATGGAAATAATATTGATCTAGAGGGTCAAAATAGTATTGTCGCGTTAAATATCAATTGGAGGAAGTAGTGGTTTCTGCACTAGGTTTTACAAAAGAAATCACAATATTTTAGGAGGAGAATTTACATCATGAGTACGATCAACTTAAAGAAAGAACCTAAAAACAAGTGGCTCAAGTGGAGCAAGCCTGGCATTTTGGTACTTGCCGGATTATTAATAGGAACAACGTTATCTCAACCAATCGCTAAGAATCAAGAGATTGCTAGTTTAAAAGACAAATTAAGTACTTACCAAAGTAAGGTGAGCAGTACTGAAAAGGACCTCACTGAACTTAAAAAGTCGACAAGCGATTGGACATCTTGGTCTAGCGATGAACAACAACTAGCTAAGGACACCGTTCAGATGAAACGCGCTGATGATGCAGCCAAGAAAAAAGCGGAAGTAGAAAAGAAGAAAGCGGAAGTAGAAAAGGAAGCACAAAAGAAAGCACAAGAAGAAACTGCAGCGAATGCGGAAGAAGAAAGAATGGCTCCATATATAGAGAAAATCCAACAAGTTCCTTTTATGGGATGTACGTTAGAAGTTGATTATAAGAATAAAGAGTTGGATTTTACACTACATGACAGAGATATCCTATATATAGAACCTGAACAATTTGGCGGCAAAAAGGATATGGAGGCATGGAAGAAATTTATTGAGGTTTTCGTAGGATATTCATCAAACATCCCAAGTGATTATACAGTTGTGCTCAGTGATTCAAATGGAGGCGGGTTACTAATAGCAAAGGATGGTAAAGTAAAACTTGACCTTTTTTCAGAGTAAGGGGGTGTAAATACCTCTATTTTTTGTTGGTTTACGAACTTGAAAAATAGAAAGAACCAAGGATTTAATTAACGGGTTCACTTTTAGGTGTGTTCTATTCGTTGACTTGATAATTTAGGTAAGAAAAATTAAGGGAATTTGTTGGGAAATCAAGCATTTCAATCACAAATTCAGGAAATTTAAAAAGGCTGCTGCAAAACAAAAGATAACAATATGTAGGAGGATAAGAAAAAGGGTGAACCACCAGTTAAAGGTGTTCACCCTTTTTCTTTATAAGGAGATATCCAACTACTTCTGATAAATTACTTATTAAATTTATATGTATAGATATTTCCATTATAAAAAGTCTCAAAATAACCAAGTATGCTTTCCTTACCATCAAACGAAACGGTAGTGATCGCTTTTGATTTCAGAATGGCCCCTTGGTCAATTTGCAATAGTTTTTTCTGTTCAGTGGTAGGCAAAACGGCCTCCATCTCTAATTCACTGCCAAGTACAGTATAGTCTAAAGATTTCAAGTAATCATAAAAGGAATGATTTAAAGATTCTACATTGATGGCAGGCAGGACTTCCGTAGATACATAGTTATAGCTTATAGCGATGGGAGTACCATTTCCGGTCCGTAATCGAACAAAATGATGAACAAAAATATTTTCTTTTAAATTTAACTTTTTTGAGATGACAGGGATCTCGTTCGATTTTATTAGTTCATAGGTAAGGAGCTTAGATCCTGGTAAAAGCCCAATACTCTTCATATCTTCTGTGAAACTAGATTGACTTTCCAGTGACTTGGTAACATGCGAGGAAGATACAAAGCTGCCTTTTCCAGAAATCCGCGTGATTTGTTTTTTTTCAACAAGCCTATTTAGCGCTTTATTTATGGTCATTCTACTGTAACCAAAGAGTTCAGCTAGCTGTTCTTCCGTTTCAATCTGATCACCAACTTTTAGTTCCCCCGTATTAATCCTATTAATTAAATAATCTTCCACTATTGTATATTTTGGGGTTGTTTTCATCTATTTATGACCCCTTTCTTTGAAAATTTTCTATTACGCAATAATAGTTTATTCCGTCTTGACAGTATTATGAGACTTTAATGGATGGAGAGAGAATAAAATTATATACATATTCACATTTGTATATACATATTGAAGTAATATCCATATAAAGTAAGGAATATTTTCCGATAGCTGAGTCATTAGATGAGGTTTTGAATGAATAATAAGGAGGAGAAATTAATTTTAAAAATATATACATATTCATATTTGTATATACATAATATCTAACAAATCCACTTCCAGTAAGGAAGTTACAACTACCTTTTTCTAACTATTTTGTCATTCATTAAATGAGTCATGAATGATAGGAGGTGTGAATCTTTAAATAAGTATACCAGAAATGGATTTGCTAAGTTAATAGGAGTGATTGGTAATGAAGATGATTGATTATATCTACGATCAGCCCAATAGGCTAAAAAAAATCTTAGACGCCAGAGATGAGACATGTATACCGTTACTAAACTTTATAGAAAAGAATCAAATTAAAAGAGTGTATTTGACGGGATCTGGAACAAGCTATCATGCGGCCTTATTAATGAAAATGTATTTTGATCAATATACAGACTTCGAAACATCGGTTTCGATCCCTACCTTTTTTTCGAGATATGAAATTCTCAGCAAAAATTTTAAGAAGGAAGAGACCATGCTTATCGCTATCTCTCAGTCCGGAACGTCGGTATCCTCCATAAATGCGGTGAAAAAAGGGAATCTAGTGGGGATTCAGACGGTTGCACTAACAGAAGATTTAAACAGTTTCATCACGAATGAAGCAAAATTATCGATTCATTTAAATTGTGGGAAAGAGAAGATTCCGATTGAAACAAGAGGATATACCTCTACTGTACTTACATCCATCCTCATGGCTGTTGAAATCGGCAAACGGATTGGGAATCTATCAGAGCTTGATTATAAAACCATAATGGAATCGTTGGAAAAGGATATTAGTCAACTGCCATCTGCCATTCAACAAATGGAAGAATGGTACAAGCGGAACAAATATGAATTAATGACCATGGAAAAAGGGTCGATCGCAGGCTACGGCCATAATTACGTGACAGCGATGGAAGGTTATTTAAAGATGTACGAAACCTTTCATAAACCGCTTTCTGCACATGAACTTGAAGAGCTGCTTCATGGATACGAAATGGCCTTTGACTCTAAGCAGTATATTTTTTTGATTGCGTCTGAAGGAGAAGAGATCCAATCAATCGAGAATTTCAGGTCTTTCTTAGATCAGCTAACCGAACATCAATTTATCATCACGAATCAAACCATCACTCTTAGAAGTAAAGACTTATATTTAGCTGCCCCTATAAGTAAGGTGTTTAGTCCGATATTATTCATTTTGCCGTTTCAACTAATGGCTGCTAGGAATTGTGAATCAATCGGCTATGATACGTCCATCTATCCACATAAAACAAGAAGCTTTTCCCATGTAAGATAATTTTTATCATCACCTTATGTCAAATCAGATAGACATTCATATTTCTGGAAGGGGGTTTAAAGTGACTAATTTTATCATCGCTACCCATGGTCGTCTAGCAGAAGGATTCTATGAGTCTGTAAAGTTTTTTAACAGTCAGATAGAAAATGTTTACTATATGAATGCCTATGTGGAACATAACGATTTTGAGAAGGACTTTATCGAGAAAGTGAAAGAATTATCAGGGCCTCCACTTATTGTATTGACAGATATTCCAGGTGGCAGCGTGAATAGAATTGCTTCAAAACACATGACTGCATATGGTTATCAAGTGATTAGCGGGATTAATTTATCGATTCTATTAGAATTGGTGTTTAGTCCTGAAACGATAAATGAGGAAATCATTGAGAGGGTTGTTACATCGTCTAGAGAACAATTAGTGTTCATGAACAAATTGATCGAAGAAATGGAAGGGAAGGAGTTTACGAATGATTAGTTTAGTAAGAGTGGATGATCGATTGGTTCATGGAATGGTAGCCGTTTCCTGGACGAGTGCGCTGAAGCCGGATTGTATTTTAGTGGCGAATGATGCAGCTTCAAAGGATGCTTTTATGAGTATGACGATGAAAATGGCGAAACCAGCAGGGGTTAGTTTGATTATTAAAACTATCGAAGAATCCATAGGAATATTGAACAGTGAGAAATACAAGAGTAAGAAGTTTTTTGTTGTGACGGAAAGTGTAGAAGATGCCTATAAAGTCAGTGAACAGGTTAATGGTATTAAAACCGTTAATATTGGGACAGCAGGAATAAAAAAGAAAGAAAAATTAATTTCAACCTTGCCGCAAATCAAAATGTCAATCGAAGATTTCGAGTATGCTAGAAAGCTGCATGAAAAAGGAATTGACGTTTTTGCTCAAGTTACTCCTTCTTTAGAAAGAATGAATTATGAGGGAATCCTTAAAGCATTTCATACTATTTAGCTAATAGGAGGCAAAAGTAATGGTTATTCAAGGAATTTTGATTGCCTTAATTGCTGCAGTTGTTTACATGGAGAGCCGGATAGGCGGGCAGCACATGTTAGATCGGCCCATTATCATTGGTCCGCTGGTTGGTTTGGTGATGGGGGACTTTCAAATGGGTTTAATCATTGGCGGGGAGCTTGAACTTGTTTGGATGGGTTTAGTGGGGATTGGAACATCAACTCCTCCCGATGTGGTGGTGGGCTCTGCCTTAGCGACTGCATTAGCCATTCAAACGGGTGCCGATTATCAAACCACCTTAGCATTAGCAATTCCGATCGCTTTACTCGCTCAATTTGTAGCCATTGGGGTGGCAATTTTGAATACTACCTTTGCCCATTATGCAGATAATCAGATTACAAAGGGCAACTGGAAAGGAATTGCACTCGGAAATTGGTCCGGTTCACTCATGTACTTTTTGTCTAAGTTTTTGATGGTGTTCATTGGATTTATGGTCGGTGGAGATGTGATAAAAGGGATCGTCAATCATATTCCTCAAGTGATTCAAGCGGGTTTAGCACAATCAGGGAATCTGCTCCCTGCTCTTGGGATTGCGATGTTAATGCAGTTAAGTCTTGATAAAAAATACGCTGCCTTTCTATTCCTCGGATTTGCGCTTGTTGCTTTTTTCAATATCTCAACGATTGGAGCGGCCATATTTGGAGCGGTCTGCGCTTATCTTTATTATCAATTTAAGCCAACGGAAGGGGAATTATTTTAATGGAAGAGAACGCTAAGAAGTTAACCAAAAAAGACTTAATGAGTGTTTATCTAAGACATTACCAGCTGCTTGGCTGTTTCAATTATGAGAGGCAAATGTCGACTGGATATGGATGGGCGATGACACCAGTTATTAAAAAATTGTACGGTGATGATGATGAACAGCTAAAAGAAGGGTATCAACGACACTTAGAGTTTTTCAATTGTGCGACATCCACTTCGCCATTTATTCTCGGAATCAGTTGTGCGATGGAGGAACAGTATGCCAATGCCGAAGAAGACGAGTTCGAGGTATCGTCCATTAATTCCGTAAAAGCAGCACTAATGGGGCCGCTTGCCGGAATTGGAGACTCCTTTTTCTGGGGAACATTTCGAGTCATTGGTGTGGGAATCGGTGCACCATTGGCGATTAAAGGAAGTATTTTGGGACCGCTATTGTATTTTTTGATGAATGTCATCCCGAGTGAATTGGTAAGATGGTTTGGATTTAAAATTGGTTACAAGGGCGGCAGCGAATTTTTAGCGAAGATTAGTGCAAATGGAACGCTGCAAAAACTAACAGAAGCCGCCAAGGTTCTAGGCCTGGTTGTGATTGGGGCATTGATTGCTTCCATGGTCGTCATCAAATTACCGACTGCCATAACCATTAATCACGCTAAGATTAATGTTCAAGATACATTAGATTCCATCATGCCTAAATTATTGCCTTTACTCGTTACGTTTGGCTGCTATAGTCTCCTGCAGAAGAGAGTCAGTGGAACCTGGATCATGTTTGGACTGATTATTCTCGGTATTCTTGGTGTTCTTTTAGGCGTTTTAAAGTAAGGGGAGGTTAGGATGAGAAGAGAAGAAATGATTGAGAGATTAAAAGACGGTTTAATTGTTTCTTGCCAAGCGGTTCCGGGTGAGCCTCACTATATGGAGGGAATGACGGTAAAAATGGCCGAATGTGCAGCATGGGGAGGAGCGGTCGGCATACGAGCGAATTCACCGGACGACATCAAAAGAATAAAGGAAACGGTCGATTTACCCATCATCGGTCTTTGGAAAATAGACAGGAATATAAAGGATGTTTATTTAACGCCTGATCTACATGCGGCTAGGGAAATTTGGCACGCTGGTGCTGAGATTATTGCGGTACAGGCAACGAAACATAAGAGAGAGGATGGAAAGTACTCCTATGAAACCATAAAGGAAATCAAAAAAGAAATTCCCGAAGCTCTCATTTTCGCAGATATTTCCACTCCTGAAGATGCTAGGATTGCTGCTGAGTATGGAGCTGATTTTGTCGCTCCTACTTTACAAGGATATACAAAAGCGGGTTACTTCGATCATGTAACGCTCAAGGATACACCTGACTTTATTTTATTGCGAGATATTGTGGATGCAGTAAAAGGTACAGAAACAAAAGTGATTATGGAAGGTAAGGTTTCAACTCCTGAAATCGCCATCCAATGTTTATACATGGGGGCTTATGCGGTTGTTGTTGGGAATGCCATCACTCGTCCTCATATTACAGCAAAGCGATTTGCTAGAATGCTGAAGCGATACCATGACTAATTATTTAGTCCCCTCATTATTCTTTATTTGTATCTTCGCTAGTTTTATCTATAAGAAGGTTATCACTAAAAAATATTTGTCGTTATTGATGGAATATAAACGTTATAAAAAAGAAGAAGAATATATGGAATTGTTGTCTTCTTTACCTATAAAACTATATTTTTCTTCAAAAACGATCATGGTATTAAAATTTAACTATTATTTAGATACAAACCAATACGATCAAATAAAAGAGACCATCGCAATAGTAAGGAAATCGAAAATCAAAATGATCGATTTGGTTAGTATCTGCCTGTCCGTATATGCTTATTATTTAGACCACGGGCACAAAAAGGATGCATTAGAAACCTACCATTTCTTAATTAGTCATATCGATGAAGAATCGAATCAAGAATTATACGGTGAATTGAATGAACTAAAAACAATTTATATTGATCATGACAGGAACTATATAAGTGTACTGGAGAAAAAGATTGAAAAAACAAAGGTCTTACCCGATGTTGTCATCCTTTACTTTAGATTAGCAAAGCTTTATGAGTTTATTGGAGATTTGGATCAGTCGAAACTATTACTCCAAAAAGCAAAAGGTTTTTCTCAATCACAAGGACAAATGAAACAATTGGATAGATTAATAGGAATTTAAATAGCGATTGACAGACCAACAGGTATTTGACCTAATAGGCGAGGAGAATAATATGAATAAACAAACATGGGATATGTATGATTATATTGTAGAATCAAAGGATGCAGTAAGAAGAATGGTAGACCATAAAGATGAGATTCTGAAAGAAGCAACTGAATACTTTTTCTCAAAGCAAATAAATAGAATCTATTTAGTAGGATCAGGAACTAGTTATCATGCTGGGTTAGCGTCCAGAAGTATAATGGAGAAAGTGTTAGGTATTTCAGTCATCGCTCAATATCCGATGGATTTTAAAGATCAAAAATTTTTACCAGATTCGAATACGTTGGTCATTGGTATTTCTCATGCAGGAAGATCTACATCTACCATCCTAGCTTTGGATAAGGCCAAGGAAAAAGGATATGCAACTATTGCTGCATCTGCTGAGAAACATACACCCATTATCGATCATGCAGAACGTTTCTTAGAAATTTCAGTCGGACCTGAATATGCAGCGCCAAAAACAAAAGGATATATTGGAACTGTAGCTACATTGGTATTATTGGCTCTAAACATTGGCTTAAAATCAAAGAAAATCACTGCGTTAGAGTATGAGAGCCATGTGTCCGATTTGCTTGACACAACAGATCATATCCCTGATATTGCTAGAAAAAGTGTTGATTGGTATAACGATAATAAAGAGGAATTACTTACATCTAGAAGAATCATCATGGTGGGTTATGAGCAGTGCAAGTCTGCTTTAATGGAAGGAACATTAAAAGTACTGGAAGCCGTTAGATACAGTGTAACGGGATATGAATTAGAGGAATTCATGCATGGTGTTTATCATTCGATTGATCAAGATACTTTCATGTTCTATCTTGGTTCAGAAGGTCAGTATTACAATCGAATGATGAATATGAGAAACTATTTTGAAAAGGAACGAGGAAATAAAAACTTTGTTATCACCTCTGATAAAGGTCTTGAAAAAGATCCTCATAATTTAATCTTTGATTTTAAAAATCATCCGTATTTTGCTTCTTTAGAATATGTTGTACCATTACAAGTCCTTGCCAGAAAGCTTTCTTCCGATTTAGGGATTGATTGCAATCTCTCTTCTGATCCTGGTTTCCATAAAAAAATGGGGAGTTATACGTATTAAATCATAAAACACGCAGCGCCTCCTGAATGTATCAATGAAGGAGGTGCTTTTTCATATGACTTTCTCTAAATGACTATCCCATTCCTTCATCACAAAATCATTTGGCCAGGATCATTAGTTTAATTTGAGCCTCATGTTATAATAGATGGGAATTTTATAAGATCTAAAGTCTTCAAAGGGAGTGTTGATGTTGACAATAAAAACGATTTCGCCAAAAGAGCTGGAAGAGCGACTGAAAGAAAATGCCCAAACTTACATACTGGATGTCCGCGCAGAGGAAAAATACAATGACTTTCACATTGAAGCGGCTAAGATCAAAAATTTTAATATTCCAAAAACAACGATCTTTGAGCTTGAGGAAAAAAGTAATGAAGAAGTCGCATCATTACCTAAAAACCATGAAATCATCGTAACCTGTACAACAGGAAACTCTGCCAAAAAATGTGCCACCATCTTGTCCAGAAAAAACTATAATGTTGCATTGCTAGAAGGCGGAATTACTGCCTGGAAAGAGTATCTGCAATCACAAAAAAGAAATTAATATGGGTTTTGGTGTGTAACTAGAAAAGTCTTTAATTTAATTAAAAAAACGCTTGAATCAAAATAATGATTCAAGCGTTTTTACGATAGGCATAAATGCAACTGCCCATCAGCAGCCTTTTCTTTATGGCTTCAAAATGACTTTGATACATTCGTCTTCATGATCATTGAAGATTTTATATGCTTCGCTTGCTTGATCAAGCGGTACACGGTGGGTGATAATTTCTGTAGGATCGATTTGACCGGATGTAATCATATCGAACAAGGTCTGCATGTAATGTATGACAGGGGCTTGTCCCATTTTTATCTGGATGTTTCTTTCAAATAAATTTCCCAGAGGAAATTGATTATACTTAGAGCCATATACTCCTGTCAACTGTATGGTGCCAAATTTGCGGACAGCCTCCATGCCAATTCTGATCGCACTTATCGTACCGCCGGAAAGCTTTATTTTTTGTTCGACTGTTTCTCTTGGTGTTTTTTCTCCATCCATTCCAACACAGTCAATGACCACGTCAGCTCCGCCTCTTGTCAGTTCAGCGATATAGGCTCCTGTTTCATCGTAGTCATCAAAATTAATGATTTCAACATTGTTCATCTTTTTTGCATGGTTTAGACGGTATGGAACATTATCGACTGCAATGACTCGTGAAGCGCCTTTCATCCAGGCAAACTTTTGTGCCATTAACCCCACTGGACCGCAGCCAAGCACGACCACTGTATCACCGGATTTAACACCTGCATTCTCGACACTCCAATAGGCAGTCGGGAGAACATCAGATAAGAACAGCACGGCTTCATCTGGCACTTCGGCAGATTCCGGGATCACAAAAGGCATGAAATTGCCATAAGGCACGCGCAGCAATTCGGCTTGCCCGCCTGGATGCCCCCCGTATCTTTCTGTAAACCCGAAATAACCGCCTGTATCAATATGGGGATTTCCATTGGAATGATCACATTGACTTTCCATATGATTTTGGCAGTAATGGCAGTGTCCGCAAGAAATATTGAATGGCAGTACCACGCGGTCACCTTTCTTCACTCTTGTTACTTCCGGTCCGACTTCTTCCACAATCCCCATTGGCTCGTGTCCAATGACATAATCTTTTGATGCCGGAAGAGCACCACTGTAAATATGAAGGTCGGAACCGCAGATAGCCGTTGAGGTAATTCTGACAATTATATCCTCATTCTTTTGAAGGGCAGGATCTGCTACTTCTTTTACTTGAATATCTTTTGCACCTTGAAACGTTACAGCTTTCATACTTTCCCTCCTCGTGAATAAATGCATCCCATTGGTATATACCCATTACGGGTTCTCACTATTACAGGTGCAAAAGGTAAATTCTTTGTAAAGAAAGAGGAAAGATGACCTGTAGTTGTTAAAAGAGAGATTGTCTGCAGTGGTGTAGAATAAAAAGAGCTTTAAGGAGGCGGTCTATAAAGATTAGTAGTGACCATATCAAGTTCGACCAATTACAATGAAAAACCCCAGGCTTGGCCTAGGGAACGAAGAGTATATGTTTATAACTATTTGTTAACTTGGAAGTTAATGGTCCACTGTCCTTTTTGATTTGAAATGGCATCTGTACTAAGTGCCGCACTTGAAGTGGCAGGTATATATTTCGGCATATTCACCTTGACCGCTCCTTGATATTTCTGGCTGCTTATTTTTTGATGTTCGGCATCAATCCCTTGAAGACGATTATCCGCAATGGAAATTTCCAGGTTTTTTAACAGCTCTTTCCCGCCTTCATCCATTAAATTTCCTGTTTTAGATTCTACGGTATAATACAGAATCATCTCTTGACCATAGTTTGTGATCGCATAGTTCGTAATCGTAAGTTTGATTCCTCCATTTTCCGCGGAACCGACTGTTTTGTCCGGTGCAGCCAACGCACTTATGGAAGAAGTCCA
Organism: Neobacillus drentensis; assembly: GCF_021560175.1. GTDB lineage: Bacteria > Bacillota > Bacilli > Bacillales > Cytobacillaceae > Neobacillus > Neobacillus drentensis_A. Next base: position 2,991,573 of record NZ_CP091110.1, read on the forward strand.
TGCTCCCCCAACGAGAAAACAAAGTAATAAGACAAACCTGCCCAAACGATTCGTCATTTTCGAGAAAGTCTTCATTCAATCACCATCCTGAGATTAGTTAAATTTATTTCAACTATAGAATGTCTCTACATTTGGTAAATATTCCTCATCCACCATTGAAAAAAATCTTAATTCAATTTAAATGATTTTTTGCATAATTAAGGAATCCTTTACTCAATATAGAAAAAAGAGTGAGGACCAATAAAGCAGGGTTCTCCCCGGATGGGAAAATTAAGAGCATCCAAAAATTGAGGCAATCACTCTGAACTTATACACATAAGGAGGGTCTTTTTTTGATTCGTTATTTAAAAGCAATATTCGCAGCTTTATTGGCGGTAGTATTAATTGTTGGCTGTCAGCAGAAACCTGCAAAAAAACAGGACACTGCCAAAAAACAAACGACCAGTTCCAAAAAGGATACCGGTTTCCCACTTTGGGGGTATGACTTACAACAATCTCGGCATGTCCCTTATAACAAGATTACAAAAGACAATGTGAAGGATTTGGGGATTGTCTGGCAGGCAGATTTGGCAAATTGGGATAAGAAGATTCCGAATGCTTCGGAGGATTTTCCAGTAGTGAAAGATGGTGTCATGTATGTCACGACCTCCATGAACCGAGTGTTTGCCATGGATGCCTCAAATGGGAAGAAAATTTGGCAATGGACGCCGCCAAAGGATGTACTTGACCATCTTGACCATGCGGATCTAAGCCTTTTAGAAGTTGTTGCCAGCCGGGGTGTGGCTGTTGCGGAAGGCAATGTGTTTGTCCTTATTGCGGATAATCGCTTAGCCAAACTTAACGCGAAAGACGGAAAATTGATTAAAATGATCAACCTTTGGGATACAGTCCCAGGAGTCAAGCTTGAAAACCGATATTATGAAACAATGGCGCCAATGTACTATAAAGGAAATGTCTATGTGGGAAGCAGCGGCGGTGATAATGGTGTTCGCGGCTTCGTGATGGCTTATAAAGCAAGTGACTTAACGCCAGCCTGGGATGGACCATTCTGGACAGTCCCTGAGAAGGGGGAAGGTTGGGTGAAGGGGAAATATACAGGAGGCGGAGCCGTCTGGGGACAGATTGCTTTTGACCCGGATTCTGATGTGATGTATTTTGGCACGGGTAACCCTGCTCCTGACTTTTTCAAGAAAGCTCGCCCAGGTAAAAACCCTTATACAGACTCGGTCGTTGCTCTTGAAAGTAAAACAGGCAAATTGATTTGGGCAAATTCGGAAATGGATGAGGAGGACGAATGGGATTATGATGCGACCTCAACTCCGATGATCCTGAATGCTACGGTCAAAAACAAAAAGCAAAAAATCGTTGTACACGGCGGAAAGAACGGAAAATGGTTTGCGTGGGATGCCAAAACAGGCGATACCATCTATAATGGCGTTCCATTTGTTAAAATCCAGCACACCACACAGCCGACGGATCCAAATAAACCAGCGATGCAATGGCCGGGAGCGGAAGGCGGACAAAACTATGCTCCGGAAACCTATGATCCTACTACCAATTATGTATTGATTCCTGGTATTAATAAGCCGTCTTTAGAGGTTGCAGCGAAAGATGAAAAACAAGTCGAGGCAAAAAATGGTTTATTTCCAGGAACGGCGATAACCTTGGGGCCAAAAGGTGAAGACATATCCGGTACTATCACCGCCATTGATGTGAATACTGGCAAGCACGCCTATCAGCTTAAGACGAAACAACCAATGCGCGGAGGTTTTACAAGTACAACTACAGGACTTGCTTTTTACGGCGAATTGGATGGAACGGTAAATGCCCTTGATATTAAAACTGGAAAGGTCTTATGGAACATGAAAACTGGCGGAGCTCAGATTATGATGGCTCCGGCGATTTATATGGATGGCGGCAAACAATACGTTACGTTTGTTACTGGAACAAAGGTTGTAACCTACGGACTGGGCGGGGATAAGTCTGTAACTCCTGCAAAAGATCCAGGGGGCGCAGATCCAGCAGGTCAAGGGAAATCTGATAACGCCAATCATGGCAGCCACGGGAATAAAGAAAAAGATAAGAAGCAGCCGGCTGCTATGAATGCTGAAGTACTTTACAAAAAGAGCTGTATGTCCTGTCATGGTGGAAATCTTGAGGGAGGTGCAGGTCCTGACCTTAGACATGTTGGAGTATCCATGACTGAAGAGGAGATATTAAATCAAATCATTAACGGAGGAGGACGTATGCCTGGAGGTCTTGTTGATAAGGATCAGGCTGAAGTATTAGCAAAGTGGCTGTCTCAGAAGAAGTAATGAATAGAACCAAGACAACCTGAGTTTACGGATAACGGGTTTACTTTAGAGATACAAACATTGTAAAACGCACTTGAATTCATGATATAATTCACAGTGCGTTTTTTTATTGAATGAAATTTAAATGCTTAACGTTTCCAAATTCACCTAGTAAATCACAGGGTATGAAATAATTTTTGGAGGGTGTGTGAATTTTTTGTGATTTAGTACGTGGATTATAATCGAATAACCAGTGATTTTTAAAATAAGCGGAAATTTTCCGTTTAATTCCAGAACTGAGCATGTTTCGGGGAAAATAAGCGGAGGTTTTCCGGTTATGCAAAGAAAAATCCTCTATTTTTACGTTTTTTGCATAAATAGGCGGAATTCCTCCGTCTATTTAAGCAATTTTTAGTGCTATTTCCTAAATAAGCGAAATATCTCCGCTTATTTAGCAACTAGTTTTAGCATCTAATGAACTGGTACAACTTACAGGGCAGTTTCGCGAAAAAAGAAAATTTTTAAAATGGCTTAGAGATATTTGCATCTCTAAGCTTTTATAATTTGGAGATAAATATCAGGCAATATAAAGGGAAGGTCTAAATAAACATAATAGTAATGAAAAAAATAGGCGCCCAGGATCAGAGCTGCAGTTCTTGTCACCATTTTAGTTTTAGAAAAGGTGGGATTGTTAGATGGTTTGGACTATTTTTATCTTCCTATTGATTGTGTTTATTGTAGGACCTGTTGCCTTGCTTGTGTGGTTACATATTTTAGCAAAGAAACCACAGCATTCGATTATCAGAGCACATCCTTATTTGGGATGGATGCGCTATTTGTTAGAAAAGATTGGACCGGAATTCAGACAATATTGGTTTGATGATGACAACAACGGCAAACCATTTTCACGGACAGATTTTTTAGGGGTTGTTTTTTCTGCCAAATATCGAAGTGACCTTGTAAGCTTTGGTTCGAAACGTGATTTTGAAAAGCCTGGGTATTATCTTGCAAATGGGTTGTTTCCCTTATTAAATGAAGAGTTAAGAGTTGATAACCAAGAAAAAGTCCACTCCATGAAATATAAAATTGATCATGAAGGATTGTTTACGCGTCACGAACAGCTGGAAAAGGACCAAACAACACGTTGGCTTTACCATGAGGAAGACACGATAGTCGTTGGCAGTGATCGGAAAAGTCCATGGAAACTTCGAGGGCCATTTGGTGCCTCTGCTACATCTTATGGAGCAGTCGGCGAAAACTATATCCTTTCAACAGGTCAAGGGAGCCGTATGGCAGGCGGATCATGGCTGAATACAGGGGAGGGCGGGGTGGCACCTGAGCATTTAGAAAGCGGTGTCGATGTGGTCGCGCAAATTGGCCCTGGTTTATTTGGTTTTCGCGATGATGAGGGGAATTTTTCGCTTAATGAATTTAAGTGTAAAGCCCAGGAACCGAATATAAAAGCATTTGAGCTTAAATTCGGGCAAGGAGCAAAAATCCGCGGCGGACATCTGGAGGGGTCGAAGGTTACAACGAAGGTAGCTACTATTCGTAAGGTTTCAGTGGGGCAGACCATCAATTCACCCAATCGCTTTCCATTTTTGCATGATGCACTTGAAACGCTGCAGTTTATCAAATTGCTGCAAGAGGAAGGGGGAAAACCTGTCGGAATCAAAATCGTCGTTGGATATCCTTCCGGTTTAGATGAATTTTTCGAGGCTATGAATCATCTTCAGATTTATCCGGACTTTATTACGGTTGATGGCGGGGAAGGTGGAACAGGCGCCACATACAAATCAATGGCAGATACCATGGGGCTTCCTTTATATCCTGCTTTAATTGCCGTTGTTGATAAAGCCTATCAGTTTGGTGTACGAAAAAAGCTGAAAATTTTTGCTTCAGGAAAGTTAATTTCAGCCGATAAAATCGCCATTGCCCTTGCGATTGGTGCAGATGCCGTGAACTCGGCGCGAGGATTTATGATCGCGAACGGCTGTATTATGGCTCTTCAATGCCATACGGGTAAATGTCCTACGGGCGTAACGACCACTGATCCAAATTATCAAGAAGCACTTGTGCCAGAGGAGAAGAAATGGCGAGTCATGAACTATATCATGAATGTACGTTCTGGTTTGTTTGCCTTAGCAGCGGCTTGTGGCATCGAAAGCCCCCGTAAATTCACACGTGAACACATTGTATTTAAAGATGATGATGGAAAAATAATCAGGTTATCAGAACTGTTTCCAATTCCTGATTCTTCGGCAGAATGACTCAAAAGAACTTTATAGTTTAATAGAAAATGAACGGGAACACATTGAGGATTTGTCAAAAAATGTGTCTATTTTCAGTTATATCAAGGATTCAAACGAATTCTTTTTTTGCGTAGACCAGAGTGCACTGGTCTTTTTTTCTTGTGCCTTAAAAGTACTATATCAAATTTGTGCCTTAAATTGTTTCTGGTAATCAATTGATGCATGTTTTGGCAGTATGTTTATTTACACCTTTGAATCATTACTCAAAGAGAAAGTGCATAGATGCTAATATTTATACAAATTTATGAAACCTTGCTTATTGTTCTAACGGGGCAGCATTCCTGTAATGAAAGAAATTGGAGTTTGAACAAAAAAATAACCTCTTGGTAGAATGAGAGAGTCCTGACGCTGGCCAGCACAAAGGACAAATCTCTCAAAAACCAGGAGGCTTTAAAATGAATTATAACCAGAATAAGAAGATATCTCAAATAACTTCTCAAACTCTTATTATAGGAGTTGATATTGCGAAGTTCAAGCATGTGGCACGTGCCCAGGACTATCGGGGATTAGAGTTTGGCTCACCTTGTTATTTTGAAAATGAACATGAAGGATTTGAGCATTTTCTTCAGTGGATTTTCGACATTAAAAAAGAACAAAATATGGATAATGTGATAGTTGGCATGGAGCCAACAGGCCACTATTGGCTCAACTTGGCACATATTTTAAAAGAAAAAGGGATTAAGTTTGTCGCAGTAAACCCCTTGCACGTCAAGAAAAGCAAGGAGTTGGATGATAACTCACCTACCAAGAATGATGTGAAAGATGCCAAAGTCATAGCTCAGTTGGTCAAGGACGGAAGATACGCCGAACCTACGATACCGCAAGGTGTTTATGCGGAACTCCGTGTGGCAAAGAAAATACGCGATCTTTTAACCGAAGACCTTCAAACAGTCCAAGGACAAGTACACAACTGGATTGACCGGTACTTTCCTGAATTCCTAAAAGTGTTTAAGAAGTGGGAAGGCAAGGCAGCGTTACAATTCTTAAAGCTTTATGCCTTTCCCCACGAGATAGCTGAATTCACCGAAGAAGAACTGCTCGTCCATTTAAGACTCTCGGTAACTCGGAGCGTAGGACTAAACAAGATCCGGGAGTTAAAACAGGCAGCAAGTAAGTCCATCGGACTTCGACAAGGTGCTGAAATGGCCAGACTGGAGTTAAAAACCATTCTAGCTAAGTATGAATTAATCCAGTTACAATTCGAAGAATTAGATGCAAAAATAGACGGTCTACTTGATGAAATACCAGGTGTTCAACAAATGTTAGCGATAAAAGGTGTGGGCAGGGATACAATTGCCGGCTTCTTCGCGGAAGTGGGGATTTAGACGAATACAATCATCCCCGGCAAATTATCAAGCTGGCCGGCTTAAGCTTAAAAGAAAATACATCTGGTAAGCACAAAGGAAAAACAACCATCACAAAAAGAGGGCGGAAGAAACTGAGGGCCCTGTTATTCAGGGTTTGTATGATTCTCGTTGCCAAGAATTCCGCATTTAAGGCATTGCATGCGTACTATACTCAACGTCAGGATAATCCATTAAAGAAGATGCAGTCCTTGATCGCTTTGTGTAATAAACTGATTCGTATCTTCTTTAGCATTGGTAAAAAGCAATTTGAATTTAGTGAAGAAAAGATGTTAAAAGACATCCCTCATATGGCAGTAACAGAGAAGACGGAAATGGCGGCCTAATTTTGGTTTAGTTTAGAAAAATAGTCGTTCTATTTTTATAGATTTGGAGACATATGAAGCACGGATTAGTCGGCAAAGCAACTAAATTACGGGCTTGGACCCTGTGGGGCAGCATGGCTGACATCCACCTCATGGAAAGGTTGGACGAAGGAATTTGAGAGCGAAGACTCTGTGAGGCATGGGAGGGTTGACCTCCATGAGTAAATGTGGACATCTACCAGTGCGGTTATATTTTTACTCATCCACCATTTTCTGTAAGGAACTGGTTAGTGGGTTATAGCTCTTTTTTCTTACTCTGTCCAAAAATATCCTTTCGAGTGAAGATCCTCCAGCTATAAAAGCATTTACCGATAGGTAAACAACCATGAAATTCTAAGAAAACATGAGTAAATCGGTGTTTTCGCTTCTTTTATTGAGGGAGTTTAATTGAAGAGAGAGGGGAAAATTCACTCCCTTTTAATTCATATTTGACACAAAAAGCGAATTAATTATTTATTGTTCAAGTTACGGTCTATTTCTTTTAACGTGATATCGGTTTTTAAGGCAATTTCTTTGGCAGAGACTATTTCAGTCTCTGTCTTTTTTGTGGTCTGAAACCAGCTAAATCTGAAGTCTGATATAAAAATCAAGCTCTAGCACGATTATTAAGGCTTTAGAAAAAAGGTAATATGAAATCAAGATAACAACAAATACCCTGCTGGGGTATCACGAAATTTTGTGGTAATACGCAAAAAGAGTGCGGTTTTATCATGTTCAAACTAAGTAAAATGTAGCACAAGTGTAGTCAATAATAAATAACCACATTTTGGAGGTAGAAAATGACTTTTGTTCAGGATGTATCAAAAGTTTATTCATTGGAGTCGGGAGATTTGGTCGTATTAAAGAATAACAACATTCGTATCCAGAGGAGGAATATAAAATGAAAAGGATAGTAGTACGTATCGTTGTTTATGTATTGATTTTCGCCGTGTCTGTGGGAGGGATCGGGTTATATGGCTTTAATCGGCATCAAAAAGATTTTTACTTAAACGTCCGCCATGAGCCGGTTCCTTCGCTACAAGGAGTGAAAGTCCCTCAGTATGACCCCCATAAACCTACTGTGGCAGTTGTGATGGCGGATTCATCAATACCAACTGAAGATTTCGATTTTCTCATTCCATACACACTGTTTTCTATGACGGATGCCTACAATGTATATGCTGTTGCACCGGACAAAAACATCAAGTCTTTATCAGGAGGTTTGGATGTGGTCCCACATTACTCTTATAAAGAATTAGATCAATTATTAGGTAAAAGTCCTGATATTGTCGTGGTCCCTTACATGCCAATCGTTGATGAAATAAAATATCAACCAACTCGTGAATGGATTCAGAAGCACTCTAATGAAAAAACCACTTTTTTAAGTATTTGTGGTGGTTCAGAGAATCTTGCTGATGCAAGCTTATTAAAAGGAAAATCAGCCGCCTCACACTGGCAAGCGATCCCAGGGTTGAAAAAACAGTATCCTGACACACATTGGGTAGAAGACGTAAGGTATGTTCAAGAGGGTAATACTTTAACCACTGCTGGTCAAAGCGCAGGTATCGATGGTGTGCTGCATTTGATAGCTCAACAGTTAGGAGAACCTATGGCAGCAAAAATTTCGAAAGAAATCAATTATCCTTCTTACCACTTCGTTCAAAATCCAAAGGTGGACCACCCTTTTTACGTGGATATAAAATTTGCAACATATTGGTTAAATCTTGGATTCCATTGGAATAAGAAACAGATGGGTGTACTTCTGTATAAAGGTATGGACGAATTAGCTTTATCTTCTATATTTGATTCTTATGGAGACACCGGAACGACACAGGTATCAACCATTTCAAATTCAGATGCTCCTATTGCCACTAAACATCAACTTAATATCGTGGCTCGACATCAAATTTCGAATGCACCAAAATTAGATAAAATGATTATCCCTGGTGGCAATGCTAAATCACTAGCCGAAGCAGATATAAAACTTTGGAGTGAAAAGGGTAATGCTAAAGAAACACTTTTGATTCATAGTGCTTCACCAAACAGATTTGTATTTGAAGCACCATTAGAAGACCTAGCTAAACAAGAAGACCTTGTGACTGCCAAGCATGCGGTGAAACGATTTGAATATCGTGCGAATGGTATCCATCTTGAGGGAAAACCATTTCCTCTTGAAACTTACGGCAATGTACTTCTAACCGGTTTACTAGCTTTGTTGGTAGCTTTCTGTATTGACAGACGATTCATTATGAAGAAAACAATTTTCAAATAGTATAAACAAGCCAGTTAATCACTACCGCCTTCGGGCGGTTTTTTCCATTCTACCATTAACGTCCGTTAGCTATCATTATGGTGAATTAACGAACCAGGGAGACCTGAAATTCAGTCAACTCCGCTATCCTGCCCGTTAGCCACCCACGAATGAGTGCGTTTCATCAAGTTATAAGTGGCTTTTCATAATTTCACAAGAAAGATTGTGAAATATTGTACTTAAAGTAACGGGGTGCTTTTGTTCAGGATAATGTAATCGCTACGGCGGTCATTTTTTCTTGTTGAACTAAACCAGCTAATAGTTTGTCAATATTTTTCAATAAAAACTTAAAATATCTCATGCTATACTAAAAATGTGCATGCCAAATAACCTTCCGTTAGACTAATTTTGGAAGGTTTTGTTTTATTTAGTTAGATATAGGTACTAAGCTATATCTTGGAAAGTCGTTTTATTTTTTAGTAGGGCAAATATCCAATGTAAGAGCTTATTTACACAAGCAATAACAGCTACCTTAAAAGGTTTTCCTTCTTCACGTTTCTTATCATAGAACTCTCGTAATTTCTTATTGCGAGGAATGATCTCATCGCTTGTTTTGCTTTTACGACAGTCACGAATCGCACAACGAACCGCCATATAAAGGGCGTGACGAAGCCTGCTAGACCCTCTTTTTGTGATTCGATTCTTGGTGGCTGAAAACTTACCAGATTCAAATACACTAGGGTCAACTCCAGCGAAAGCTACCAGCTTTTTAGGATCAGTAAATCGATCTATCTCTCCAATTTCTGAAATGATCGTTGCCGCGATCTTTTCTCCGATACCAGGGATAGATTTGATAATATTATATTCTTCAACTTCTTTAGCGAGGGCATCTATCTTGGACTCTAACTTAGATAGGTGCTCTTTGTATTGAAGAATGATATTGATATACATACCTAGACTTAAAATATGGCTCTGATAAACGGTCTTTTCAAACGGATTTCGATTTGCGGCTGCCTTGAGCTGAGTAGCTTTTTCTTTAGCCCATCGATAGGAACGACTTTTACATAACTCAGCGATTTTGTCGGCTATTGTTTCTTCACTCGCCTCTAAAATATCTTCAGATGAGGGAAACTCTGAAAGAGTTAGTAGTGATACTATCGAATATAAGTCACCAAAAACACCTCTGTATTCAGGGAAGACCTGTTCTAGAATCGCTTGAAATTGTAGCTTTGTTTGAATCAATACTCCAGTAATATTTTCGTGTTGTCTTGTAAGATTCCGAAGGTTTAAAAGCTGCACACCACGCTTCTTGTACGGTTCTAAATCCTCCTTATAAAACAGCTCGCAGAGATGGTAAGCATCTATCGCATCTGTCTTTACTTTCCGAAGACTTGAACTTTTAGCCTTATAAGAAATCAATGGATTAATGATTATCAATAAATACCCTCGGTCCTCCAAGTATTGAACAACAGAGGAATGATAGTGTCCTGTCGCTTCTAGAATAATAGGTGGTTTCTTACCAGTTTCTCTCTTAACCACCTCCAGAAACTCAACAAGTAAATCAAGACCTTCTATAGTATGAGAAATCTTAAAACTCTTACGGTATGGTTTGCCTTTATCTAAAAATGCCTGAACTTGACTTTCCCCTTTTGAAACATCCAGACCAATGACTGGATTCATTTCTAAATCCTCCTCCTAAACTAGTAATTTGCCAGTAACCCCTAATCCTCCATGCAGTATCACAGCTTCGCTTGTTATACGAGATCTAAGTCCCAACCAGCCTCAATCATGTTTCTACAAGTAGGGGGCGAACCGTTTAGCTGACGGGGTCAAAGCCCCACGGGCAGTTACGTTCTACCCTGGCTACTGATATAATAAGACCAAAATAAATAAGGTCAACCAGAAATATTTAGCATTCTGGTTAACCTTATAATACGAACTGGGCAGTTTAGTTGAATAAGGATTTTCTAAAAAATAAAATGCCCGACCGATTTGGAAGGGCATTTCTTGTTATTTTTGTTTTGCAATTTCTGTTCTATTAGGTGCAAGTGGAGGCTGTTCTAACCATTGATTTTTTACCATAATATTGAACCAATTTTTTATAACCATAAGATTTTGTAAAATAGTAGCCTCAAAAGTGGTAACAAGGTCTGTTCGCATGGCTGATGCAAGACCTGCCCCATGATAGGTTTGTGCATTTTGAAACAAAAATCCCATGTGATACATTAATAACTTATCAGAAAATGGAGAGTCAGTTGAAATTGTCACTTCAGTTTCCAATGATTTTGGAACTGGTAAGTTATCAGCTTGAAGTATTTTTGCTAATGCTTTTATTTGTGCATCAGCAGTTTTCTCGGATTCAGTTAAAAATCTTCTTACTTCTTTGGATTCCGCCACCTGGCTGAATGCAATAGAAAGAGTTTTAGCAATAACACTTTTTTTCAGGTTAAAAGAAATAGAAATGATTTCTGTAGCAGCAAGAGTTCTACCCTTTCCCAAAAAACCGTCTTTGAAATCCTTGCTTGAAATATATTGAGGGTGTTCATATGCATAAAATAATGGGTCTCTCTGAAAAAGTCCTTTATCAAGCAATAATTCTATCGTTTGGTGGTAAAACTTTTTCGCATCGTTATCACATGAGTCGTAAAAATCTCTTAGGTCTTTTCTAACAGAAGTGCTAAATGCAGTGATATGCCCAAATAATCCATGTAAAGTCATTACATGTAAATAATTTAGGCAGAATGCATCTGAAAACAATCTCTGTTTGCCTAAATACAAGTCGGATTCATTAAATCCAATTGGAACAGGAAACCCCTCATTCTCAAAAAAAGCGATAATTTGTCTCTTTTGTTTCTCGAATGTCTTGAGAGCATCATTAAAAACCGCTTTTATTGCTTCATCTTCAATAATTGAGTACATATATTTATTTACTGCATCTATCGCTGTTCCGCTTACATACTCACCCCATAAAGAACCAACTTCAGAAGATGTTAATTTTAATTTTTCCGTTTCCATATTTTCACCTCTCTTGTATTATTTCCAGATATATATGATTTTATGGTTTTTAAAGTAAGAAGATAATTTTCTTATGAATTAACGAAGAATACGATACTCTGAAAAAGTTATTGCTGATATTAGTTGTATGGAGAAATTAGATTGTGAAGAAGTGTACTTAAAGTAAAGGGTGCTTTAGCAAATAAGCAATAAAAATGTAGAGCCTTAAAATATGCAAGTTTTTATGCACTACTTGCGAATTTTGGCTCATTTTACATTCATAATACATACTGCCGTTTATGGCATTTTTTAATGGCCCAATACATTAAATCCTATTTGTGATTCTAAACCTGAAAATAGTTAATTTTTCCAAAAATATCCCTTGAAACTTACTTGTAAAAAATAGACAATATAGTAGTAATTTGTTTTACCGTTTATTGTAAAATTCGCTAGTAATCTATGTTGAAAGGGTAGGGTTATGGAAACAGCAAAAAGAATTGGTACAGAAAATGAACAAACACGTCCCCCGCGTCAGAAGAAATTAATTTTTCTGGGGATCCTTGTTCTTATACTCATTTTGGTTATGGTAAGTTTAGCAATAATAGAATTTAATAAAAGGGATGTAAAGAAGTTAGTCTTTATTCATCCAACAGAAAAAACATTTATAAAAACAAAAACAGTGTCGGCACGTGTGGTACAAAGTGATACGGAAACGATTTATGTAAATGCATCAAAAGGATCTATAAAGGAGATTTTTGTAAAAGAAGGGGAAAGGGTCGCTAAAGGACAACAGCTCTTTTCTTATGAAGGCTCAGCATTAAAGGCAGAACTTGGACAAGCTGAAGTAAATAAACAATTAGCAGAAACGAGTGCTCAACAGCTGAAAGAGCAAATCGCATCGTTAGAAACGGATATACTGGAAGCTGAGTCTACTACTATACCTGTTACAAGTGACCCAACCAATCTAACTGATGTGGGGGATTCAGGTTCTATCGCTGATCAATCCATCCTGTCACTCAATGCGGAACTAAATACAGTAAAAGCTGACGCTCATGCCGCAGAATTAAAGGTAGAAAAATATACGTTGGAGGCTGAAAAGCTCAAAGCCGAGCTCGATTCATTAATTGTCTCTAGCAACACTGCAGGTGTGATCGTTAACTTGAACAAAAATGTAGGGCAAGGTTTCCAAGCAAAAGATAATCAGCAATTAGCGATCATGAAAATCGCATCGAATGCACCGGTTAAAATAGAAGGAAAGCTAACCGAAGCAGAAAAGGCTAAAATTACTCAGGGCCAACCGATAACAGTAACTTCTAATGTCGTTGCCAACAAGAAGTGGAGTGGGAAAATAACGGAGGTAAGTGATTATCCTACTTATAAAGGACCGGTTAAAAAGGAAAAAGATTTACAAAATGAACCGGTTCCGTCCTATTCTTTTGAAGCAAGTCTTGATTCACAAAAAGGACTATATCCTGGCTACTCTACCTCACTGGACGTAGTTGTGCAGTCAAAACCATTTCTAGCAGTTCCTGAAACGAGTATCATAGGGATTGGAAAATCGACGTATGTAATGGTACAAAAGAAAGGAATTCTACAGAAACAAAAGGTAGAAACTGGTCAAAAAAGAGGTCAATGGGTTGCGATCCTTAAGGGGTTAAAAGGAGAAGACAAAGTAGGAGTCAATCCTTCTTGGATTGTTCACCTTGGTACACTTATTCACTTAAATTAAGCAATCATTTGAACCATTACGAAATTAATCATACAGCACATGGGTAACTTACGATTCCCCATAATCTTTTCGATTGTAATTGAGTGGACACGAAAAGATAAAGGGCAAAAATTATCTATTGCCGCTTAAACTGTTTGAAATGCTGGCTTCTCTTTTACGAGAGGCCAAGCATTTTTTTTTGTTGGTTGAACGTATCTCCCGGATCACTCCACAGAAATATAGGACCAAATCCGTAATTTAAAAAATGACCTAGAACTTTTTCTAAAGAGCGAGGATGATTACAAAATACACGATTTGATGATTAAACGAAATGGCGAAGGATTCATTTCAACCAATTTTATCGACATTTCCCAACAAAAATCGGCTATAATAAATACTAATAAGAGAGGTGGTGAGGAATAATGGAAAAAACGCTTAATTTGATTTTGACTGAACAAAAAAGACAGGGAGATTTATTGCATCAATTAATTAATGCAGTTGCAGCATTAAATGTAAAAATTACTGAAATGGATGGAAAGGTTTCTGAATTGAGCGGGAAAATTACCGAATTGGACGGAAAAATCACTCAAACAAATGAAAAAATTACCTCAATTGAAAAAAAACTAGATTCCGTCTCAGAGGAAGTTAAAGAAATAAAGGTAACAATGGCAACAAAACATGACCTCGAATACTATGATCAAATGATTTCAGTGCATTCTAGGGAAATTTATAAACTAAAAAATCACTAAATCTCTCCAATAGATTCCTCAATATACTAAATTCAATCTAACCTTCTTAAATGCTCTTGTTGTCTAAATGAGATTCTGACTGCTGATGAAAATCTCTATGCTCCGAAAAGGCTTTAAAGTTTAATAGAAAATGAACGGGATCACATTGATCATTTGTTTAAAAATTAGGCCAGTTCAGTATATCAAGGATTCTAACGAATTCCTATTTTTCTGTAGACCAGAGTGCACTCGGTCTTTTTTTTGTGCATATCCTTTGTAAAGCTTTTAAAAGAGTAGAAAATGGCACTATTAAAATTTAAATTCTTTTGTCCAATCAAAATAAACCTCTACCACATGTTATAAAGTAAAAACTAAAAAAGAGGGAAGCCATGCTTGCAAATAAAATAATTTCAACAGGTTTACAATATTTAGGAACTCCTTATGTGTTTAACGCTCCATCCTATCAAACAGATTCATTTGATTGCAGTTCATTTATAAAGTGTATTTTTGAAATGAATGGAATTATTCTCCCTAGAAACTCTCGCCAGCAATTTGAAGTAGGGGTTCCGATTTCTTTTGATCAAATCAAGAAAGGAGATCTATTATTTTTTACGACCAGTGAGAGAAAAAATAGGAAAAGGCTATCAAGAATTGGACATGTAGCCATTTATATTGGACAAGATCAAATGCTTCATACCTATAGACAAGGTAAAAAAGTGATGATTTCAGTATTAAACTCGTATTGGAAGGAATCATTTATTGGAGCGAAAAGGGTAGTATAGGTAGTGCCAAAAATGTTTAATTTGGCAGATATGGTATTGAACCGGACTCATACCTGCCAATTTTTGTTTTAGCGCTTATTAGTATAATAATCGATATTTTCTTCAATTCTTCTTTTTAATTCCTCAAATGTGAATAGTCTTTCTCCATTTACAATTCTTGTTTTAGTAACCCTATAAATCTAACTTTTACGATAGAACGAACAAATAACTGTTTCATCTGATTGAAAAGGGGTAGATACAGTATTGGACTTTTGATGGTATGTAGGTAACGAACCAAATCCATGTGCAAAGGAGGTGTCGACCATGGAAAAATATGAATACCTAAATGCATGGGCGAATATTAGTGAATTAATATATTATGCTACACACGAAGAGTAACAGGTCGGAAAAAGTACCGAAATAATTCGGGCTAAAACATAAATAACATAACGTTTTATCAAGCATTTCCAACACCAAATCAAGATACTTAAAAAAACTGCTGCTAAACACAAGATTTTATTTTAAGAACCATAGGTAGAGGATAAGAAAAAGGGTGAACCACCAGTTGAAGGTGTTCGCCCTTTTTCTTTATCTTTGGACTTTAAGAGTGACCTCTTATAGGGAGCTATCCGAATACTTTTAATAAATTCACTTATTAAATTTATATGTATAGGTATTACCATTATAAAAAGTCTCAAAATATCCAAGAATGCTTTCCTTACCATCAAGAGAAACAGTAGTAATGGCTTTTGATTTCAGAAGGGCCCCTTGGTCGATTTGCAATAGTTTTTTCTGTTCAGGGGTAGGCAAAACGGCCTCCATCTCTAATTCACTGCCAAGAACGGAATATCCTAAAGATTTCAAGTAATCATAAAAGGAGTGATTTAAAGCGTCTACATTTATCGCAGGCAGGACTTCTGTAGATACATAGTTATAGCTTATAGCAATTGGATTACCATTACCTGTTCGTAATCGAACAAAATAATGAACAAAAACATTGTCTTTTAAATCTATTTTTTTGGAAATCACAGGTATTTCGTTAGATTTTATAAGTTTATAAGAAAGGAGCTTTGATCCAGGTAAAAGCCCAATACTCCTCATATCTTCTGAGAAACTTGATTGATTTTCCAGAGACTTTGTAACATGTGAAGACGATACAAAGCTGCCTTTTCCAGAAATACGAGTAATATATTTTTTTTCTACAAGTTTATTTAGAGCTTTATTTATGGTCATTCTACTGTAACCAAAGAGTTCAGCTAGCTGTTCTTCCGTTTCAATCTGGTCACCAACTTTAAGTTCCCCCGAATTAATCCTATTAATTAAATAATCTTCCACTATTGTATATTTTGGGGTATTTTTCATGTCTTTATGACCCCTTTCCATTTATTCTTGAAAATTTTCTATCATGCAATAATAGTTTATTCCGTATTGACAGTATTATGAGACTTTAATGGATGGAGAGAGAATAAAATTATATACATATCTATATTTGTATATACATCGTAGTACAAATTATAAAAGGTTAATTTCAGAATGCTGAGCCATCAGATGAGGGGTTGAATCAATAATAAGGAGGAGACATTAATTTTAAAAATCTATACATATTCATATTTGTATATACATAGTATTATAACAAATGCATTTCAAGGAAAGGAATAAGCAACATTTCCTTCTGAATATTTAGTTAGTGGTAGGAGGTGTGAATCTTTAACAAGTTTAGCAGAAATGGCTTTGTTAAGTCTAATAGGAGTGATTAGGAATGAAGATGATTGATTATATCTACGATCAGCCCAGCAGGCTAAAAAAAATCTTAGCGTCCAGAGATGATACTTGTATACCATTACTTAACTATATCGAAAAGAATCAAATTAAAAGAGTTTATTTGACGGGATCGGGAACAAGCTATCATGCGGCCTTATTAATGAAAATGTATTTTGATCAATATACAGACTTTGAAACATCCGTTTCGATCCCTACATTTTTTTCAAGATATGAAATTCTCAGTAAAAATTATAAAAAAGAAGAAACCATGCTGATTGCTATTTCCCAGTCGGGAACGTCGATATCCTCCATAAATGCAGTGAAAAAAGGGAATCAATTGGGAATTCAGACCGTTGCCCTAACCGAAGATTTAAACAGTCTCATCACGAATGAAGCGGGGCTAACAATTCATTTAAATTGCGGGAAAGAGAAGATTCCAATTGAAACAAGAGGATATACTGCTACTGTATTTACTGCCATCCTCTTGGCTGTTGAAATTGGCAAGCAAACTGGTAATCTATCAGAGCTTGATTATACAGCAATAATGGAAACATTGGAAAAGGATATAGGTCAACTGCCAACTGCCATAGAGCACATTGAAGAATGGTACCTGAAAAACAAATATGAACTAATCTCCATGGAAAAAGGGGCGATCGCAGGTTATGGCTATCATTATGTGACTGCGATGGAAGGTTATTTAAAGATGTACGAAACCTTTCATAAACCACTTTCTGCCCACGAACTTGAAGAATTGCTTCATGGATATGAGATGGCCTTTGACTCTAAGCAATATATTTTTATGATTGCATCTGAGGGAGAAGAGCTCCATTCAATCGATAAGTTCCGGTCTTTTTTAGATCAGTTAACAGAGCATCAATTTGTCATCACCAATCAAACGATCAATCTTAGAAGTAAAGACTTATCCTTAGCTGCCCCTGTAAGCAAGGTGTTTAGTCCTATTCTTTTCATTTTGCCGTTTCAACTAATGGCTGCCAGGAATTGCGAATCCATAGGGTATGACACGTCAATCTATCCACATAAAATCAGAAGCTTCTCTCACGTAAGATAATTTTTATTAACACGTTATGTCTATACAACAGCCATTCATACTTCTGGAAGGGGGTTTATCGTGTCTTATCAATTTTTAATCGCTACCCATGGTCGTCTAGCAGAAGGATTCTATGAGTCTGTAAAGTTTTTTAACAGTCAGATAGAAAATGTTCACTATATGAATGCCTATGTGGAGCATAACGATTTTGAGAAGGACTTTATCGAGAAAGTGAAAGAACTATCCGGATCTCCACTCATTGTCTTGACAGATATTCCAGGTGGAAGCGTCAATAGAATTGCTTCAAAACACTTGGCTGGATTCGGCTATAAAGTGATTAGCGGGATTAATTTATCGATTCTTTTGGAATTGGTGTTTAGTCCTGAAACGATGAATGAGGAAACCATTGAGAGGCTTGTAACATCGTCAAGAGAACAATTAGTATTCATGAACAAATTAATGGAAGAAATGGAAGGGAAGGAGTTTACGGATGATTAGTTTAGTTAGAGTGGATGATCGCTTGGTCCACGGAATGGTAGCAGTTTCCTGGACTAGTGCATTGAAGCCGGATTGTATTTTAGTGGCGAATGATGCGGCTTCAAAGGATGCATTTATGAGTATGACAATGAAAATGGCGAAACCAGCTGGGGTTAGTTTGATTATTAAAACTATCGAAGAATCCATAAGCATACTAAATAGTGAAAAATACAAAAGTAAAAAGTTTTTTGTTGTGACGGAAAGTGTAGAAGATGCTTATAAAGTCAGTGAACAGGTTGATGGTATTAAAACGGTTAATATTGGGACAGCAGGATTAAAAAAGAAAGAAAAATTAATTTCAACCTTGCCGCAAATCAAAATGACAATCGAAGATTTTGAGTATGCTAGAAAGCTGCATGAAAAAGGAATTGACGTTTTTGCTCAAGTTACTCCTTCTTTAGAAAGAATGAATTATGAGGGAATCCTTAAAGCATTTCAAACTATTTAGCTAAGAGGAGGCAAAAGTAATGGTGATTCAAGGAATTTTGATTGCCTTAATTGCTGCAGTTGTTTACATGGAAAGCCGAATAGGCGGGCAGCACATGTTAGATCGGCCTATAATCATTGGTCCGCTGGTTGGTTTGGTGATGGGGGACTTTCAAACGGGTTTAATCATTGGTGGTGAGCTGGAACTAGTTTGGATGGGACTGGTGGGTATTGGAACATCAACTCCTCCCGATGTGGTGGTTGGCTCTGCTTTAGCCACTGCATTAGCGATTCAAACGGGCGCCGATTATCAAACCACTTTAGCCTTAGCAATTCCGATCGCGTTACTTGCTCAATTTGTAGCCATTGGGGTGGCAATTTTGAATACTACCTTTGCCCATTATGCAGATAATCAGATTGCAAAGGGCAACTGGAAAGGAATCGCCATTGGAAATTGGTCAGGTTCACTCATGTACTTCTTGTCTAAGTTCTTGATGGTGTTTATTGGATTTATGGTCGGAGGAGATGTCATTAAAGGGATCGTCAATCATATTCCTCAAGTGATTCAAGCTGGTTTAGCACAATCAGGGAATCTGCTTCCTGCTCTCGGGATTGCGATGTTAATGCAGTTAAGTCTTGATAAAAAATACGCTGCCTTCCTATTCCTCGGGTTTGCGCTTGTAGCTTTTTTCAATATATCAACGATTGGAGCGGCCATATTCGGTGCGATCTGCGCTTATCTATATTATCAATTTAAGCCAAGGGAAGGGGAATTATTCTAATGGAAAATAACTCAAAGAAGTTAACCAAAAAAGACTTAATGAGTGTTTACGTAAGACATTACCAGCTTCTCGGTTGTTTTAATTATGAGAGACAGATGTCGACTGGATATGGATGGGCCATGACACCTGTGATTAAAAAATTGTACGGTGATGATGATGAACAGCTAAAAGAAGGGTATCAACGGCACTTAGAGTTTTTCAATTGTGCGACATCTACTTCGCCCTTTATTCTCGGAATCAGTTGTGCGATGGAGGAACAGTATGCGAATGCCGAAGAAGAAGAGTTCGAGGTATCTTCCATTAATTCCGTAAAAGCGGCGCTTATGGGGCCGCTTGCCGGGATTGGGGACTCCTTTTTCTGGGGCACGTTTCGAGTCATTGGTGTGGGAATCGGTGCGCCATTGGCGATTAAAGGAAGTATTTTGGGACCGCTCTTGTATTTTTTGATGAATGTCATACCGAGTGAATTGGTAAGATGGTTTGGATTTAGAATTGGCTACAAGGGAGGCAGCGAATTTTTAGCGAAGATTAGTGAAAATGGGACGTTGCAAAAATTAACAGAAGCCGCCAAGGTTCTTGGTCTGGTTGTGATTGGAGCATTGATTGCTTCCATGGTCGTCATCAAATTACCTACGGCCATTAGCATTAATCACGCAAAGATTAATGTTCAAGAAACCTTAGATTCCATCATGCCTAAATTATTGCCTTTACTCATTACGTTTGGCTGCTATAGTCTCCTGCAAAAGAGAGTCAGTGGAACCTGGATCATGTTTGGGCTGATTATACTCGGTATTCTTGGTGTTGTAATAGGCGTTTTAAAGTAAGGGGAGGTAAGGATGAGAAGAGAAGAAATTATAGACGGATTGAAAGACGGTTTAATTGTTTCTTGCCAAGCGGTTCCAGGTGAACCTCACTATATGGATGGAATGACGGTGAAAATGGCCGAATGTGCAGCATGGGGTGGAGCAGTCGGTATAAGAGCGAATTCACCGGACGACATAAAAAGAATAAAAGAAACGGTCGATTTACCGATCATCGGTCTTTGGAAAATAGATAGGAATATAAAGGATGTTTATTTAACGCCTGATCTTAATGCTGCTAGGGAAATTTGGAATGCTGGTGCGGAGATTATTGCGGTGCAGGCAACGAAACATAAGAGAGATGATGGAATGTACTCCTATGAAACGATAAAGGAAATAAAAAAAGAAATTCCTGAAGCGTTAATTTTCGCCGATATTTCAACTCCTGAAGATGCAAGGATTGCTGCTGGGTATGGAGCTGAATTTGTAGCCCCTACCTTACAAGGATATACAAAGGCTGGTTACTTTGATCAAGTAACAATTAAGGACGAACCTGACTTTATTTTATTGCGAGATGTTGTGGATGCCGTAAAAGGTACAGGAACAATGGTGATTATGGAAGGGAAGGTTTCCACTCCTGAAATCGCCGTACAATGTTTATACATGGGGGCCTATGCTGTTGTGGTTGGGAATGCCATCACTCGTCCTCATATTACAGCAAAGCGATTTGCTAGAATGCTGAAGCGATACCATGACTAATTATTTAGTACCTTCATTATTCTTTATTTGTATTTTCGCTAGTTTTATCTATAAGAAGGGTATAACCAAAAAATATTTGTCGTTATTGATGGAATATAAACGTTCTAAAAAAGAAGAAGCATATATGGAATTGTTGTCTTCTGTACCTATGAAACTATATTTTTCAACAAAAACAATCATGGTTTTAAAAATAAAATATTATTTAGATACAAACCAATACGATCAAATAAAAGAGATTACCGAACAATTAAGGAAATCAAATATCAAAATGAAGGATTTAGTTAGTATCCTGCTGTCCGTATATGCTTATTATTTAGACTTCGGGCACAAAAATGATGCATTAGAAATCTACCATTTCTTAATTCATCATATCGATGAAGAAACGAATCAAGAATTAGCCCGTGAATTGAATGAATTAAAAACGATTTATATTGATCATGACAAGAACTATATAAGTGTACTAGAGAAAAAGATTGAAAAAACAAAGGCCTTACCAGACGTGGTCATACTGTACTTTAGACTTGCCAAGCTATATGAATTTAGTGGAGATGTGGATCAGTCGAAAAAATTCCTTCAAAGAGCAAAGGATTTTTCTAATTCACAAGGACAAATGAAACAATTAGAAAGATTAATAGGAACTTGAAAATCGCTTGACAGAACAACAGGGATTTAAACTATTAGGCGAGGAGAATAATATGAATAAACAAACATGGGATATGTATGATTATATTGTAGAATCAAAAGATGCAGTAAGAAGAATGGTAGATCATAAAGATGAGATTCTGAAAGAAGCAACTGAATACTTTTTCTCAAAGCAAATAAATCGAATCTATTTAGTAGGATCAGGAACTAGTTATCATGCTGGGTTAGCGTCTAGAAGTGTGATGGAGAAGGTTTTAGGGATTCCAGTCATGGCTCACTATCCGATGGATTTTAAAGATCAAGAATTTTTACCAGATTCGAATACGTTGGTCATTGGTATTTCTCATGCAGGAAGATCTACATCTACCATCCTAGCTTTGGATAAGGCCAAGGAAAAAGGATATGCAACCATTGCTGCATCTGCGGAGAAAAATACACCCATTATGGATCATGCAGAACGTTTCTTAGAAATTTCAGTAGGACCTGAATATGCAGCGCCAAAAACAAAAGGATATATTGGAACTGTAGCAACACTGGTATTATTGGCTCTAAACATAGGCTTAAAATCAAAGAAAGTCACTGCGTTAGAGTATGAGAGCTATGTATCCGATTTGCTTGACACAACCGATAATATCCCGGCTATTGCTGGAAAAAGTGTTGATTGGTATAACCATAATAAAGAGGAATTACTTAAATCTAGAAGAATCATCATTGTGGGGTATGAGCAGTGCAAGTCTGCTTTAATGGAAGGAACATTAAAAGTACTGGAAGCCGTTAGATATAGTGTAACGGGATATGAATTAGAGGAATTCATGCATGGTGTTTATCATTCGATTGATCAAGATACCTTCATGTTCTATCTTGGTTCAGAAGGTCAGTACTATAATAGAATGATGAATATGAGAAACTATTTTGAAAGGGAAAGAGGAAATAAGAACTTTGTTATTACCTCTGAAAAAGGGCTTGAAAAGGATCCTCATAATTTAATCTTTGAATTTAAAAATCATCCGTATTTTGCTTCTTTAGAGTTTGTTGTACCATTGCAAGTCCTTGCCAGAAAGCTTTCTTTAGATTTAGGAATTGATTGTAATCTCTCTTCAGATCCTGGTTTCCATAGAAAAATGGGGAGTTATACTTATTAAATTATCATGTAATAACTACGTTTATTGATAACTAGATAAAACGCACCTTTCCGGTGATGTATATAGCAAAAGCCGTATTTTGATTTTTTTAATCAAAGCTACGGCTTTTTTTCAATATATTTGCTACATGAAAGGAAAGAATACTGAAAAAATGATGATGAGACATCCAATGAATCATGCGATTATATCGAATATTTAGTTTTTCCGAATCAATTTCTCATATAAAAGAGAACAATATTACTGTCACAGAGGTAGCTAGTGTACGCTACTTCTAATGATTGAATCACCTAAATTATGGGGATGTCCGATAACAAATTTTGTCTTGGCTGAGAAACATTTATGTTTCGAAGGTCAGTTAAATATTTAGTAGCCATTTTCCTCTTATTAGATTTAATATTATTATATAGTTGTCCTGCACTCACAGCAGCCGGGACAAACGCTAGGCCTTCATTGATAATTTCTAATGCTTTGCCTCCATCATTAAATGCAAGAAATATTGCCAATGAGGTATTTAGTAAACCAGAACTTAAGGTAATAATATCTGCTCTCAATTCTTTTAATGACCATTCGATATTTTCTGTTATATCCTTGAAACTCAAATCAGTTAATTTCTTGTCAGAAATTGAAGAAAGCTGCTGCAATGAAAAGTGGAAAGCTTTTAGGTTTTTTTGGAAATCCTCCTGGTTCCTTAAATCTATAATTTTCCCAATCGGGATATCCTCTAAATCAACTGGTAATACAAGAGAAAGGTATTTTTTCAAATGATGTAATTCTTCTAAGTCTTGATTATATGTCCATAAATCATCAAAAAAACTTATTATCTCATCTTCATGTCTAATGTCAGTTATTATTGACATATCATGCCTATCACCAATATTATGTGCTAAAACTCCCATGTATGTGGTTGCGAGTTGGGAAGGTATTAATATGCCGTTTTGAGAGGGTTGAGAAAATCCCCAATCTTTGCAAAATTGTGCAAATTCATGGCTGAACTTTGTTTCGAATAATTCATAATTTTGATTATGACTTTGCCTCCATAGATTAACAACATCTATTTCTCCTAAATTTTTTATGATTTTCTTAGGGTTTTTGAGATATTGTGAAAGAGATTCGATTACTTTTCTTGTGGTTCTTATTGCCTCAAAACTCTCTGGAGGATGTTTTTTTAATAAATTAGTTTCATCATGTACTAATTTATAGTCCTCACTTAAAATATATTCAGCCTCATATGGAACTATTGTACTGATTTCATCCATATACAACAATGCAAATTTTAACCAAGTTTCATCCTGAATTTCAAATCCAGGATAATATAGTGTTTTTTTCAACTATATTCCCCCCTCAAGGTTTCAACAATCACTTATCTACTATTATCTTAGTTTTTAGCAAAAAAGGAAACAATTTCATTGTTAGCCAAAATTAATCCTTTCTTATTACATATTAAGGGGTATTTTTTGAGGCTAAAAAACAATATATAAAACGTAAATCATATATTTTTTAAAACGAAATACTAAAAGCGGCATGTCCTTGAACTTCATCCACCTAAATGGTAAGAGGCATATTTTTTAAAAATCTTTATAAATTGGCCTTGGTTTTAAATCTTAATTCAACAAAATAATAAACGAATATTTTATAGAAGGATTTTAACTGGCTATTAGCAATTTTAATATCAATACATTAGTAAGTTTTACCTATAAAATATGTAAGAATAAGAGGACTAATGTGGTTTATGTGGAACATATAAACATAGATAAGAAGTAGAGTGGTTTTTACATATGTACTCGTCAACGAATGAAGACTGGACTACAGGCGTAATCAAAAAGGATGAAAAGAATTCAATCCAGAATTGGAGGAATCAAAAGGTGCAGGAAAAATCAATGACCGGAATTTTAAGAAATCTAGACTTTAGGGATTCATTGATCATTGACAAATACAATTCTGATCTTGAAACATGGAGAAGTAATAAGTTAGACCATTTAAAAAGTGAAAACAGTGAAGATGCGATGACATGGAATGTATTTCGGAGTCTTAAACAAATTAATCCGAATATATGGCTTCCCAGTTTATATAAAAACTCCTTCCATCAAGAATGTGGATACTCATCGGAATCAGTGGAAATCATCTTATGGAAAAGGATCCTACCGCTTGCTCGTCTTGTAAAAGAAGGTCCAACAGAAGTAGATATTATTATTGAAACCAATGAGTTTGTATGGTTGATTGAAGCTAAATATAAAAGCGATATTAGTAAAAATACTACTCATGATACATCTCGAAATCAGGTCATACGTAATATTGATGTCGGCTTAGACTATGCAAAAGGGAAAGACTTATATTTTTCGTTGTTGATATTGGATGAAAAACATTCACCTGCAGGTTATTCAATCACGAATAAATACCGCCAATCAATAGTTCATGTGGAGAAAGAGCTTCCCTATAGGTTAGACGGTTGTAAAAATTTAAAAGGGATCAGTATTATTACTTGGACGGATGTTCTAAATGTTTTAAATGAAACAAACAAATTAGCAGAAAACGAATTTGAAAGATTTATAGCAAAACAAGCTGAAGAATGGTTAAGGAGTAAGATTGAAAAGCCTGCTATTCTAAAAAACAGCGCTATTTTTGATGAAACAGAAACGTACAGATATTCTCTGACAAGAGTATGGGATTCTTCAAAAGAAAAAGTAGTGTTTATTTGTTTAAATCCAAGTACCGCAGACGCAGAATACAATGACCCGACATTAAATCGGTGCATTGACTTTGCTAAAAGATGGCACAACAGTAAATATGGTTTATTAGAAATGGTAAATCTATTTTCATTTCGTTCTACTGATTTTAGTAATTTAAAAAGTGTGGATGACCCTATCGGAAGAAAAACGAATAATTACATTCTTAATGCAGTAAAGAGTGCGAGTCTAGTGGTGGTTGCATGGGGTGAGAATGGTTCTTTCAAAAATCGGGATAAGGAAGTACTGAAGCTGCTTTCAAGTGAAAAAAAGTCAATCCATTGTTTGGAAGTATTGAAGTGCAAGCAACCAAAACATCCTTTATTTGCCAAAGGTGATTTAAATCCAATTATTTTCCTACAATAATTGATGGTGACGGAAAGAGACATTCCCAAACGTGGTTTTCTCCATGTTTGGGAGTGATTTTTTGTTGGAACGAAAGATCAACATACCAGTATTGATAATTCATATTAATGTAAATACATTTCTTGAAGGTATTGTTTTTTTTGTGTATAAAATTACTATGGGTTACATAAATAAAGTATTTTACTGTAATAAATCAGTAAAATGATTACAGCCAGAAGAATGTACCACTTCTGCCATCTTTTTTCCAGCGATTGCCACGAGATTCACCACTTGTAGCCAACGTGTTTACCAATGGAGTAAATTTCAGAAAACTGCATTTACAACATTAGGGTTCTAGAAAGATAAAAAAAGCCTAATTCCTCCTTATTTTTAACGAGAAATTAGACTTATGATCTTCCACAAAAGCACTCGTTACTTTAAGTAGACTATTTCACAATCTACTCTCGGCATATTAATTTCTTAAGAACTTGATAACGCAGGCTTAATATTCTTTGCTATAATAAAACATAGATAAATGTGGTAAAACTGAGGTGAATTAAAATGTATTGGACTCCACTTTTTGAAAATGATGTGCCAGTAGCACGCTTCTGCTCTTAATGGAGTGAAGGTGACTACATCTCTCCGTTAGGGGCATTCTCGACCTAAACAAAAAACGGAGGGTAAAAAAAGTGAAAAACACCATATTAGGTTCTTTATATTTAATTTTAGCTTCAAGTATTTGGGGCGGTATGTACGTTGTTGTTAAAGTTGTAGTATCGGTCATACCTCCACTGGAACTTGTCTGGATGCGTTATTTAGTTGCGATTGTCGCACTTCTCGTAATCGGCTTTGTAACGCGACAAAAATGGCGGATTAATAAGCGGGATTTCTTACTTATTATCGCCATCGGAGTCATTGGCAACGCCATTTCAATTGTTACACAGGAAACTGGCACAATGCTATCCTCAGCACAAATGGGAGCCATCATAACTTCTTCAACACCAGCATTTATGGTTATTTTTGCTCGCTTAATCCTTAAAGAACTGTTGACTTTAAATAAGGGAATCTCCGTTAGTTTAGCGACAATTGGGGTTATTCTCATTGTTGGAGTCGGTCATGTAAATTTATCCAGTCAACTTGGTGGTATTTCACTACTTATTGCTGCTTTAACTTGGGCACTCATGTCTGTACTTGTAAAGCGTGTGCCGAGTGATTATTCACAAATTGTGGTAACGACCTATTCCATCTTGGTAGCATTAATCGTGTTGACCCCATTTGTTTTGCCACAGTTATATGAAATTAACATCTCGCAACTGACTCACCCCACCATTTGGGGAGGCATTTTGTATTTGGGTATTATTTCGACAGCATGTGGATTTCTACTTTGGAATCGTGGATTACAAATGCTTAATGCCTCAAGTGGAGGGCTATTTTTCTTCTTCCAACCTGTGGTTGGGGCATTACTGGGATGGCTTATTCTAGGGGAGAACATAGGCGTAACCTTTTGGATAGGTTCCACACTAATTCTTACTGGTGTTTTATTTGTTATCAAAGAGAAAAAGTAGCTTTTAAGAACCCCTTCAAAAATAGTTGAAGGGGTTCGGCTTGTGTAACAAACACTAGTTATTATGAAGTAATTAAACTGCACGTTAATTTAAGTGAATGTTTTCACAACCTCCAATCTATATTTCAATATAAATAACCTGTCTAGAGTGGTATACTGTCTGTCATTCAGTGGTACATTTTTATCATTAAGTGGTAAAAACTATGTCTAGGATGGTAAATTTCATTTGCTTTAATCAAGTAAAGGAATAAAGTGAGGTTGGGGAGGAATAATCCTGCTTTTTTCCGGAAGGAAACAGCAGGATTTTCTCTATACTGGACACTCAAATGAAGGGAGAATGTAATCCTATGGATGCAAATTTCATGGAAAGTTTAGATTTAACGATTGATGGTAACCGCCTTTGGAACCAATTAATGGCCCTTGGAAAGATAGGAGAAGGAGACAATGGCGGGGTCACTCGGACATCGTTTGACCAAAAGGATATCGAAGCACGGAAATGGTTTCTGAAACTACTGCAACAAGCGGATTTATCCCCTTATATGGACGCAGCCGGGAATATCTTCGGGCAAATAATCGGCAAAAATCCCGAATTACCTGCCATTTTGATTGGTTCTCACCTTGATACCGTAAATTCTGGCGGGCGTTTCGATGGCGCCATGGGTGTTCTAATGGGTGTAGAGGTACTATGTACGCTGAAAGAAAAAGGATTTCAACCTGAAAGAACGATAAAGGTTGTATCCTTAACAGATGAGGAAGGGGCTCGTTTTGACTATGCTTTTGTAGGCAGTACCGCTTTGGTCGGGACAGAAGGCGCAGACAAATTAAAGGAAAATTTAGCTGCCGCAACAGATAGAAATGGAGTCACCTATCTGGAGGCCATGAGGCAAGCCAGTCGAGAAGGAGAATATTTTAATAGGATTAATCCAGACCTTTTAGAACAAGCTCAGTTAAGTAATAAGGACGTAAAAGCTTATATTGAAATACATATTGAGCAGGGCAAAGTGTTAGAAAAGGAAGATTTAGCTGTTGGAATCGTGACGGGGATTTCTGGTGGAGAATGGGCGGAAGTAACCATCGCGGGTGAAGCAGGGCATGCAGGAACGACCTGGATGAACGAGAGAAAAGATGCTTTAACAGCTGCTGCCGAATGTATACTAGCGATAGAGAAAATCGCACAGGACAGCAGCGGAAGTGTCGCGACAGTTGGAAAATTGGAAGTAAAACCTGGAAGTAGCAATGTCATTCCAGGAAGAGTGGATTTTACACTTGATGTTCGCGATATAGCTAATGAACGGCGTGAAAAGACGGATACTCAAATCTATCAATCCATTCGGACCATTGCTGCAAACCGCGGTCTAGGGTGTGAAATTAGACCGGTTCAATCCCTATCTTCAGTGATGAGTTCACCAACCGTGATGAAGGCAGTAAAAGATTCACTTCAAGAATTACAGTATCCTGTTTATCAATTACCAAGCGGAGCTGCACATGATGCGATGGTGTTAGGAGAACTCACCGATATTGGAATGATTTTTGTAAGGAGCAAGAATGGCATCAGTCATCATCCAGACGAGTGGAGTTCTTTTGAAGATGTTGCCCTTGGGTGCGAGGTACTATACAGGTCAACGTTAAAACTTTTATAAGTGATACACTTACTTAGAGAGGTTCTGTAGTTCATTTTAGTTACGGTATTTCATAAAACACGCAGCGCCTCCTGAAACCATGAATGTATCAATTTAAGGAGGTGCTTTTTCATATGACTTACTCCAAATTGATATCCCATTCCTTACATGTCATCACAAAACCAATTAGGCAGGATCATTATTTTGATTTGAGCCACATGCTATAATAAATGGGAAACTTCTTAGAACTAAAACCTTCAAAAGGAGAGTTAATTTTGACAATAAAAACGATTACGCCAAAAGAACTTGAAGAGAGACTGAAAGGAAATGACCAAACTTACATACTTGATGTCCGCGCAGAGGAAAAATACCATGATTATCACATTGAAGCGCCTAGGAGCAAAAACGTTAATATTCCAAAAAAAACGATCTTTGAACTTGAGAAAAACAGAGAAGAAGAAGTCGCATCATTACCTAAAAACCATGAAATCGTCGTAACCTGTACAACAGGAAACTCTGCCAAAAAATGCGCCGCAATCTTGTCTGAAAAAAACTATAATGTCACATTGCTAGAAGGCGGGATTACTGCCTGGAAAGAGTATTTACAATCACAAAAAAGTAACTAATAAGAGAAATAACTAAATCCTGAAATGTCAGGCTTCCTTTAAGGTGTCTGACATTTTTTTGCCGCAAAACCAATCCAAATAAAGTAATTTGATTTTACGCCTATATGTTTCGACCTAAATAATTTCACACTTTTCGCTGCCAATCATCATATCCAAAATAGGATTCTATTTTTTCTAGAAGCCACTTGCAGTAAATCATTGATTCAACCAATCATACTCCAGTATATCGCCATTAAACTCAAAACAAATCGCTTTAGCTTGAATGAGTCCTCTTTTGTGCTGTTCATTCAGTCTCTCCTCATAATACTGAAAATATTTCTCTTTTAAGATTCCAGAGTAGTAAGCAATCGGGTTTTTTACAGCCTTTGTTAATTTAAGTTTTCGAATTAACTGCTTGAAGGATTGGATGGCAAGGTTAACCATTAGATCCGTTTCATGATGTAGTTCATAGCCATAGGCAGTGATCTGGGCCATACGCCAATATTCTTCGATCACCTTTGCCTCTGGAAAGAAGCATTTAACGATTTCAACGAAAGCTTGTGGAACACGATTGCTCACATAAGTGTGATCCAAATGAATCGGTACTTCTTTACGTTTATTTATCTTTTGTTCTTTTTCAGTTTTTAAAAGATTACTAGTTTCTTTAGGGCGGTTCATGGTTTCTTGCTTGGGTGGTTCATTAGAAGGATAACGATTAAATACATAAAGATTGCTGGACTGAGAGCCGTTCTTTCTTTCGGTTTCATAGACCGTGAAAATCCCCATGTTTTTGCCTTTCAGAATCATCCGTTTGAAAGTCGAACGGGAAAGGATGTTTTCTTTACATTCTTGGTTAATAGCTTTTAAAATTGTTCCAATTTTGGCATTACAAACACCAGGGATTTTGGCAGAGAACCGGACTAATTTTTTTAAGCCAATTAATTCACCCTTTGAAAAATCCTTCTTGTGATCAAGCAGCCACATTTCCATATGGCGGTTGAACTCCTTTAAACTTTCGAATTGCGAAAACGTATCAAATCCCTCAATAGTGCCAGATTTTAAATTCATCCGATTAGCCACCTCTTCACATAATCTAGGCCAGCTAACGTGTTAACCCCACATTTCCGGCATTTCTAAGATACCGGTTTTGGCTAAGCTATTCGAATCTCAAAAATTCTAATTTGGGGCCACTTTTTGCATGAAAAGCGTGTTTTTGCCACCAAATTTGCAAATTTGGAGCCGTTTTTTGCCATTTTGGCTTATTTTTGTATCAATTTTAGTTTTTAGGATATAATTCGATTCACCTTGTAAAGGCAGCCGAAATTCTTTTGTCAAAAAAAATTCACATAATCATGAAAAACCTACTGTCCTACTTATTTTTTTAACAATAAATAAACAATGGAAGTACTATCAATAGAAGGGCAGTGGTTGAAGATGGCAAAGTATCGAATCGTGCATATTGATTTTTGGAAGAATCCGATTGTTTTAGAAGAAATGACCCCGGAAGACAAGTATTTTCACCTGTATCTACTTACCAATCCGAAAACAACTCAGATTGGAATCTATAAAATTACGAAAAAAGAAATGGCATTTGATTTGGGCTATTCGATTGAAAGTGTGGAGGCCTTAATGGAACGTTTCATCGAACATCACAAATTGATTCGTTACAATCCTGAAACAAGAGAACTCGCCTTAAAAAACTGGGCGAAAGATAACCTGTATAAAGGTGGAAAACCCATAATGGATTGTATTTATTCTGAATTAAAAAAGGTCGAAGATCGCTCACTTATTGAATATGTGGCCGAATCTATTCTTAAAAAGGAATTTCGCAGCGTCTATGAATCATTTTGTGAACAAGAAGAAGAGTTATTCGACCATGAAGGTAACGACCAAAATGAAGTGATTTCCTATTTAAACAGTGAAGATGAAGAACTAGACGATACGTTCACGGAGCCTTTTACGATTCGAGAGGAAAAAGAAAAAGAAAAAGAAAAAGAAAAAGAAAAACAACAACAACAAGCTCTTTATCCATACATAGAGGATAATCCAGAAGAAGAGAATGATCAAAAACTTGAAGATGTGAAGGAAATCATTGAATTCTGGGACTACAACGGATTTGGATTTTCGAACATAAATGCGAAACAGCAGCTGTTAGCATGGTTAGAAGATTCTAGCTTCTTGCAACCAAAAGATGTGATTCTAAAAGCAATGAATATAGCATGTGCCAATAATAAGCGCAGACTGAGCTATGTCGTTGGGATTCTGAAAAACTGGGAAAATGAATCGTTACTGACCATAGAGGAAATTGATTCCTATCAGGAGAACCAAAAGCCTGTAACCAAGCGCAAACCGTTTCCAACCGGAAGACACATCCCACGAGAATTTGAACTCGATCTAACGGCGGGTGAAGACGAATGAGTATGGTGGAAAAGGTATTCTTAGGCAGCTTATTGAAAGCGGACTATTTACTTCAGGATACGGTGGTAGTACCTGAACAGCTGGAAAGTACACGTCATAAAGACTTAATGCGAAAAATGGTCGAGTTAAATCGGGCCGGTAAGAGTGTGGATCTGATCTCGTTAACCACCTTACCTGATCTTGATTCATACGGTGGAATATCTTATCTTTCAGAGCTGTTATCGTTTGCGGACCTTGGAAAATTTGAAGGAATGGAAAAGCTCATTCTGGAACAATGGAAGGAGCGGGAAAAGCGAAATATTTTGACAGTTGCAGCCATGAATGATTGGGAGATTGCAAGAATTGTTACAGAATTAGATAACATTAATCAACTGAAGATGGTGGATCACACGCCTATCCAACAGGCATTGTCCACGATCTATGAGGCACCATGGGAGGATCAAGTAATACAGAACAGTGTCACTACGGGCATCAAAAAGCTCGACAAAGTGACGGGCGGATTTCAGAATGGGGAAGTTACGATTCTAGCCGCAAGACCTTCAATGGGAAAAACCGATGTGATGCTGCATTTCGCCAAAATGACGGGCTGGGCAGGGTGTCTGCCCCTCGTATTTTCCTTAGAGATGCCTGAACGGCTGATCACAAGCCGATTAATGGCGTCAACAGGTGGCTTTAACCGTGCAAGAATGCGGGATCCGAAGAATTTGCTTGATCAAAGTCAAAAGGATAAATGGTCGGATGTGATCGGTGATCTCGATGCAACCCAAATACAAATTTTTGATGGAGCAGGACAATCGATTGCCGAAATAAGAGCGAAAACCCGAAAAATGATCAATCAATTTCCAAACAGGAAACCAATTTTGTTTATTGATTACTTAACATTAATCCAAACTTGTCAAATTTACGGAGGGAATTCTCATTTACAGGTCTCGGAAATATCGAAATCCCTAAAAACGATGGCCAAGGATTTTAATTGCCCCGTCATTTGTTTGTCACAGCTAAATCGATCAGTCGAATCAAGAGCGGATAAACGACCCATGATGTCTGACATTCGGGAATCGGGCAGTGTGGAACAAGATGCGGATGTCATTTTGTTCTTATTTCGTGAGTCGTATTATGACAAGGAAACGAACAATCATTCCCTTGAAATCATTATCTCCAAAAACCGAAATGGTCCGGTTGGAAGCATCAACGTGAATTATAACCAGAATACAGGCAAGATTGAGGATCAAAAGGAAACGAGTGTTACCGTTGCTTAGCATTTTATTGTCCCTTAAGTACGAAAAATACGGATGCCCCAAATATCGAAAATGAGGTGGCAGCAGATGTTGGTGAAAGATCTTTATCTAGATAGTTTACTTTATGAACAATCATCATTGGCCCATTACCTTCACCATTTACTAGCAGAAAAGAAGATTACCTTAGAGGATAACCTATCCCAATTTGACTTAGAACAAGCGGATCATCTGAAGGTTGCAGAAATGATTGAAAACAATGTCTTAGGTTTTCATAAAGTTTGCATTTACTCCCTGAAGATGAACCAGAAGGATTTTGTCTTTATTTTTGCGAAGAACCCTGAAGAGGCAATCCAGTTCTATAGGAAGACCTTTCAACAAAAGCCTATGAACTGTCACGAATCTTGCCTGGATTTTGAGTTTATTAGAGGGAATGATACGGTTTCGTTTCGTGAAATGAGGAAGGAAATCGAGAATTTTCCAGCTATTGCAGGGTATTTTAAGAGGTGAGCTAAATTTGAGTCATACTGTTGTGGTTCAAGTGTTTTAATTTTAACACTGTATATTATTTTATAACTGGTCGAAATGAAATAATTGAATTATAATTACAACTTTGAAGGACAAGAAGATGGAGGGAAAACGAATGAAATTTCCTAATGATGGTGATGGAGAGGCTTTACAAAGTCTTTATAAAGATGGAATAAATTTTAAAAAACAACAAACAGTCGAATTTTTTGTGGCTGTGCCTGATCAAACAACAGGTGAAAAATTATCGCAAGTATTAAAAGGAGAAGGGTTTAATTGTTTTTTAGATCAAGACGACGAAACGGACGAGTGGGCATGTTGTTGCTCTAAAAGAATGCTTTTGAATTATAATGAATTAATCAACATACAGAAGAAATTAGATAGCTTAAGTAAACCATATGGTGGTTATTCTGACGGTTGGGGCATTTTTGTCGACTAAAAGGGTTGAGTTAAATGCTATTGTAATATTTAAAAGAGAAAATCTAAGAAATAATAAACTAAAACCTACAATATAGTACCAAGCATTATCCTGAAAAAAGGATGGTGCTTGGTATTTTTTTTAGACGAGTTTAGATTATTAATTCCCATGAAAGAACAGATTTGCTAGTAAACGAAGGTGGATATTCAAATGATTAGATTTCAATTACCCTAGTAAAACCATCAAAGGAGACACAATGAACCTTCGAGTCCTGAACTTATAAGAACTGACCATGGAAAGCTTTTTTGAAGGCATTTCATATTTAATTTTAAGGGAAAACTAGGTTGTTAGTTAAGAAAAATAGCGAAAAAAGGTGAGAAATGTCAAATTATGATATATTTGTGAATTTAATAGAGGAATAAGAAAAATAATTTATTGAGTCATTAATCTATATTATTTTCTAAATAATGATCGATTTAATTTACTTATTAATGAAATTTGTTATTTGAAATAGGTTTATTTTGCACCTAATACTAAAATTTTAGAACAATTACTAGTAAAAAATTCAAAAAAACATAATATTATACTAGTAATATTATTCTTGTCAATGGTACAAAGGTAAAGAAAGTCTAAACAGAAAATTATAGAAAAATCTTTATAAAAGAATCTAAAAATTTTATTTTAAAAGAATAATATCTAACTGTTATAATGTTCACGAGGTGATTGGTTTGGCAATTATTACATATGACATGATAGCTGTTATTAATGGAAGCGGATACAATCAATTTGGTAAGGAGGTTCTGATAACACAAATGAACTTTTGCTTACTTGAAGCAATTTTCGAAGAGCAATAAAGCGGTATATGCTTGAAAATGTACTCGAAGAACAAATCTATTTTCCACACTTACTTGCACATCTATAAGAAGGCAGCTTAGAAAATGGAGTGAATGTGGTATTAACCATCAATGATGGTTCTCATCGATTAAAGGCATTGCTCTAATTACAAGAAATTCTGCTCAAGTTTATCAATAGTGAAAAGGAAATCGAAATAAAAAGGGGATATAGGCTCCTCTACCTATTTGAAAATACGAGTATTTTGCTTAAAATCTTTGAAGGATTTACTTTGGAGGAAACAGACCAATTATATATTAGGAAAAAAAGTGTCATTTTCGAAGCGGATTGCCTGTGACTCTAGAAATCAATTCAATCAGATTACCAATCATGTGCTCATCTGAATGAGATTTGAAGGCTGCAGGAGTGGAAATGGAGAAAAAAGCCATTGTCAGGTCATATAATAAGAACCTATTATCATTAACACAACTTCGTCAGATCGTTGACATCTTTATGTTTGGAAAAGTCATACACAGTACAGCAGAGATAATCTTAAAACTCCCTTGATAAACCAATGAATATATGGATATTATCAATATATGGTTTGACGAATTATTTTAAATTTGCCCTACAGGAAGAATTGGTAACTATCATGAATCCATGCTAGCAAGCTATCCATAATTGGTCAGTGACGCTTTACATCTAAATAATGGTGAACAAAATTGTTCCTATGAAAAGAGAGTTGCGGTACTTATTGGAAGAATGAAAAAGTTAAAGAGGGTTGAATTTGGTAGAAATAATGAGATATGGAATCAATTTCTGTAACGATTAAGGGAAAAGAGAAGTATTTTTATTTAACTAATAATAAGAAGACGATTTGACAGCTAGTGAAATGACTCCAAAAGAAAGGGAGGTGAGGAAAATGTGACCAGTAAATAAACAAACCCTCGGGATAGATAGTCCTGGCAGACGTATCCCAAGGGCAAGTGTAAGTTGGGTATACCAACTTTATTTGAGTATACCCTTTTTTGAGATAAAAACCAATAATAAAATCCGAGAGAAGGGTAAAGGACATGGAAATTAGAAAAAATTACTTGATAAATGAAAAAACAGGATTACTTATGGGGGAGTATTATACAAACGGAACTCTATATACTAGGGTAATAGAAGATATGGAGAACTTTTTAGTGGCAATGTCTCCTGTTCACCTGATAGATAAGTCATTACTACAGTACGGATCAAGTCTTATTGGTGCTCTAAGTAGCTCTAAAGAGGTACTAGGTGAAATGTATATGTACCCGATTAAAGTAAGTTCCTCATTAGATATCTGGTTATTTCCCAGCAAATCATATAAAAAGTCAAATTGTATATGGTTCGTTCTCAATCATATTGAAGATACATTACCACAAAGTGTCCAACAAACAGAGGTATTTTTACGCTTTGGACATCAAATTACAATTAAAATGAAGGAAAGTGCGTTTCGAACTAAACGTCGAAATGCTGAAAAGTTACGGGAACGTATTTCAAATAATATTAATAACTCTTCCTTTGTTAAAAAAAAGGAGATAAACGGGTATTTAATCAAAGAGGAAAAAGATCAATATAAATTTTCAATAAATGAAGATTAATATAAATAATTTTCATATATTTTTAGTTATTGATTTATATACCTCTTAAGGGATGTTGAGTAATTCTCGACATTCTTTTTTTATCAATATTTATATAATATTATCTGAAAATAGAATACGAGGGTCTTGCTGCCTGGCTGCTAATACAAATGCCTATCAAAGCATTCTCGAGGAAGTAGTTAAAATTGAACTTGAGAATTAACTGATAAATAATAATTTGAAGGTGCTTGATTCCGCAATTGCCTGTGGATGGGTTATGATAAAAAAGATATAAGTTTTGTCTTTTTATTGAATGTAGGTGTTATTAATATTCGAAAAAATGCCAGTGATATAAAAATGTTTTAAAGATAAAATCCACAGTATAAGGCATTTATTAATAATCAGGAAGGGAGAAAGGTGCGATTTAGAGGATGTGGGGTAAGAATTATTAGTTGGACAGAAGGGGGCGAACAATTCTAGCAACTAGCTGAAGTAAGAAGGCAACTAAATATTTGATGGTTTTGATAATTAAGAAATAAATTTTTATGAGTTAATCATTTTTTCTACAAATGAATGAATTTTTTTAGGAGTGGGTGCTTATGTATCATTTTCGGATGCGTGGAGTAATCAAAGATAGGAGTAGTCAACACATTTTTGAAGTCTTATATAATAACGGTAGACTTTCAGGGGATGTAACACTAATACAAGCTCTAAAATCACGAACCAGTGATATTACAGATGCGAGGAAGGTAATACTATCGATGAGTGAAATATGTAATTATGGTCAGATTTGGGGAAATTATCCTAATATTCATTATTCATAACAAAATAATTACAGTGAATCTTTGGTCTTTTTAATAATCAATATTAACATTGAATAAATTTGGGCATGGGTATGACTTTGTTACAGCATGATCCAATTGTAAAACTTGAATACAGACCTTTATTAAAACTTCGAACAATTTAAATGATATCTAAATATTAGCCTGTGGAACCTATAAGGGTCAATGTTTTTATCAAGTAAATTAATGTATTCAAAAAGCTGTAAAAAGTTTTAGTTTTTGTATTTCTTTTGGAGCAATATAAATAATTAGAAAAAAATGGAACAGAAATCGGATTTTATATTTTTTATCGAAAAGATATAACGAGAAAAAACATTTCAAAGGGGGGAAGTATTGTGGCACAAGCAATAGCCAAAAAAGGTGCAAAATGGGTTGAACAAGTCCCAAGTCATATCAAACACTGGTTTGAACAACTAGGGAATGATTACACTTTGGAAGATGTAATAAATGTTTGTGATGTAATTATTAAACTCTATGATAATGGTATTGAATCCAAAAACATGTGGAATGGAAAAGCTGTTCCAGAATTAATGATGAGTACAGTCACTTTTAGAAACAAATATAAAAGATATGTGTAATTCTGAAGCAAGTATAAAAGAAAAAACACCCACAAATAAAACTATAGGATGGAAAAATGAATATAGAAAAGATCATTAATGACATTAATCATATGAATGTTAATATACACAACGGTAGACCAGCATTAAAAAAACCTCTGTTATTATTACTTATAATATCTAAGTTCGAAGAAGGATCTTTTGCTGAAAACAGGATTAATTTTATCGATGTTGAAAAAGAATTAAGCGAATTAATAGACAACTATGGAGGTAGACCAAGTAAGGGTGGTACAAAAGCATATCAACCCTTTCAATATTTAAACAGTTCCCCTTTTTGGAATATTCATTTACCTAATGGGGTGACGATGACGCATTCTAAGGATCTTCCTATAAAAGTAATTAGAGATCAAGATACATTTGTAATCCTTGACGAGGAACTTTTTAATAATCTAAAACATTCAAGTAAGGCACGTGCAATATTAGCAAACTTTATTTTACAAAAGTGGTGGCCGGAGACCGTTCAAGAGGAATTGAGAAATATTTTAAGTCTCCCATTAGATAATTTAGTAAAATTGCAAAAGAATCGAAATAAGGAATTTTCAAGTTTAGTTTTAGCAAATTTTAGATATAAATGTGCATTTTGTGGTTTTTCATCAGGCTTTAATAATTATTCATTTGGCGTTGACGGCGCACATATAAAATGGTTTTCTCAAAATGGTCCAGATACAATTGAAAATGGCTTATCCCTTTGTAAATTCCACCATTGGGCATTTGATAGAGGTGTAATGGGAGTAAACCCCAAAACACTAGAACTTAAGGTATCTAAAAAATTTATTGGTAGAGATAATTTTAGTATAAAGTTTGTTGAAGAATTAAACGGGAAGTCTCTGGAACCATTTAAGGAAATTGAGCCCAATTCCATTTATTTAGAATGGCACAATGACTTTATTTTTATTGGATAAGACTAAAAATAAGAAACATTCAAACATGTTGATACTAAAGTACTAAAGACGTCTACCGAACTGGTGGACGTTTTTATATGTTCGCTTTATATAAATAATACATATATTTGCCACTATTAAAGGATTTATGGAATTATCTGTTTAATTATGGTATTTGAATACTATTTCGATTAAAATATTAATATAGGAAATAAGTATTGTATTCAAATTAAAATATATTGGTCAGAGTGCGACTTTATAATATTCGGTTTTTACAGTGTAATACCACAGTATTAAGGAGTGTTGAAATTTGGCAGTGATGTTCCCAAAGAGTCCAGTGATTAATTATGAATGTGAAAGGTTTGTTTATGAGTATTTAAAAAAGAATTTATCTAATAAATTTAATTGTTATTACAATTATTATGTTAAAGAAAGAGAAACAGATTTCTGTATTCTGGTACCAGACTTTGGATTCGTAATAATTGAGGTAAAAGGTTGGGACGGGACTGATATTTTATCAATACATGATAATACCGAGATTAAATATAGAAAAGCCAATAATGAAGTTGAAACAGACTATTCGCCTTTAAAACAATGCAGAAAATATTGCCAAAATCTCTCTGAGATGATTAAAGAAAAGAAAAATATGAATGTCTTCGTTTCTCCAGTTGTTTGTTATCCTTATATGGCAGAAGAGATGTTTTATCAGAAGTCTATGGATTTAATATCACCTAGAGAAATAACTCTATTAAAAGAAGATTTTGAAGAACCTTCGCGTTTCTTAGATATATTAATGAATAAGATTTCACATATAAAAAGAGAAAAAACAGTAAAAGTGAATGAGCAAGTATTTACAGTTCTGAGAAGTATTTTTGAATCAAAGGAAGAAATAAAAGCTGATTCTAATTTAACGATTCCTAAAAATGAAAAACCAAAAAACAATTATTATTCCAAACTAATCTTTATTCCGAAAAAACATGAAATATCTAAGGTCCATGAAACAATAAACCTTGCACTTAATTTATGGAAATCAGGAGTGAAGGTCATAGTCCTTTCTGAACAAACAGGGATAAATAACATTTTATTTAAACAGATGGAATTTGATCCTACATTTAAATACCTAGATAATTATCCATCTTTTGAATTATTTAATAAAGAGAAAGCTCAATTAATGAATAGAATATTTCATTTTGAAATATATGAAGCTGTAATTAATGAGCAAGTAGACTACTTTGAAGTCATTGATGGGAAAATAGAAGATGATAAAGGCCAGAAAACATTAAAATTTTTCCATGAGAAGTCTAATTTTAATCTTGATCAATATTTAGTGGAGCATGCGAATTTTAAACGTCATATCTTAGTCTCTGCTGGTGCAGGAACTGGTAAGACACATTCTATGATATCAAGAATAAGTTATTTAATTTATAAAAATCAATTAAGTCCAGAATCGCTTACGGATTCTATCTACATGATTACATTTACAAATGAAGCTGCAAATAATATGAAAAAGCGATTGAGTGAATACTTTAATAATTTATTTATCTTAACCGAAAATACCTATTATTTATCTATGATGGAAATGGTTACAAAGATGAACATTTCAACGATTCATTCTTTAGTTAAAAAAATTATTCAACATTACTCTGTTCATTTAGGGGTTGGGACAGCCATTTCGATTCAATCAGGGGTCTATGAGCGTAGGGAAGAGATTGTTAGAGAACTAAACCTATTAGTTGAATCGAATGATAAATACTTAAGTTGTGCATATCCATTTGAAAAATATGAATTAGTAAGATCGGTTGAAAATCTATTAGACAAATTTGAAAAGAAGAATGTAGATTTATCGCAAAAATATTATTTTGGATCTGTGACTGGTAATAAGGATTTATTTGAATTACTTTTGAAAACAGCTAAGAATGTTCAGTTAAAGACAATAGGAGAAGATATTGAAAAAAATATCGTGCAACTATCGAATTTGATGATCTATTTAAAAAAGATATTATCAACTTTAGAAAATGAAAATGATATTTCAAATCCAATTAAATATTTGTTTATAGATGAGTTTCAAGATACAGATGATTTACAAATAGATACCATTAAACGTTTTCAGAAACTGTTCGGATTTCAATTATTTGTGGTTGGAGATATTAAACAATGTATCTATCGATTTAGAGGAGCTGAAGATAATGCATTTAACCTCCTCTTAGATGGGATGCAAAACTGGGAAAAGGAATTTTCCTTAACAAAAAATTATAGAACCTATAATGAACTTCTATTAGACTTCGACAAACATTTTACAGCCCTCGGGAAAAATGATTATCTAAAATATGATAAAGCTCTAGAAGGAGTAAAAATTAGCGGAAGTTCTTTAAAACTAATGAATAAGGTATCATTTCATGACGAATATGAATTTGAAAAAAAATTAATAGAAAAATTGAAGATTCTAGAAAAAAGCCTGAGTGAAAAGGAATCCATTGCCATCTTAACAAGAACAAATTATGAAATTGAACAAATAAGACAAATTTGTAAGAAATATAACATTGAAGTAGATACAGACATGGCGGATAACCTATATGAGCTTGAATCCTCCATTGATCTTTACAAGCTTGTTTTAGCCCTTCAATTTAACAATAGTCCAAAACATTTATACAATCTTTCTTTATCAAATTTTTCTAGGAAAATTAGTAATCGAGTTATTTATGCCAACCGCAAAAGTCCAAATTATATAACACATTTATTTATGGATAACAAAATTATTCCAAAGTGGAATGATTATGTTACAGACTTGAAAAATGTTCCAGTCATACGATTGATTAAAAAAATGATATCTGATATTAAGCCATGGAACCAATATGTACACACTTTAGGGATAACGGATCCACATGAAGTTTTACAGAAGAAAAAGCATTATAAGAAAAACATGGATCTTTTATTAGAGACCATTATTAAACGTACAAATGATGAATATATGACGATCAATAAAATAAGAGATTTTTTATATATCATGATATTCGCTAAACAACATGAGGACGAACGGTCAATTGAAAAGGATAATAATAAAAAATTATTATGTACAACCGTTCATAAATCAAAGGGCCTAGAATACACACATGTTATTCTTCCTTTCTGTGAATTTGAATTAGAGTCAATCAATAAAAATGAAATGATTATAAATAAAAATGATATAGGGTTACAAATGAAAATTGGTGAAACATCGATTTATAATGACATCTTTAAAAATGAGAGAGATAAGGAAAAAACATCCAAGGTACAAGAAGAAACAAGAATACTATATGTTGCTATGACACGGGCAGAAAATACATTTACATGGTTTAAATCACTAGAAAACAACAATCGTAATGTAAAAGAATCATGGAGCAAATTGCTGGAAAGAGGAGAAAAAAATGAAGCAGTTAGCTTACAAGAATCCATTTGAATTACAGACTTTATCATTCTGGAATGAGCTAAAAAAATATCCTCATTTATGTGTCTCTCAAACACTTGTTGAAGGTTTAAAAGCTTATTATGGTAGAGAGTCTTTTTCACTTTTATGCACCATCGATCTTTTTTTAAAGCAATTTTATAGTGAGTGGCATGGAGACAATGAACTAAAGCTATTTCAAACGATTCACTTGTCAAATGCGATAAAAAAAATAAAGAATAACAAATTACAAAGCTCCTTTAAACATAATCAAAATGATATTTTAAAATCCATTCGATTTATTATTGAATGTGGAATTAAACCTGAAGATATCCAAAATAAAACTCATTTATCTGAAGAGCAATTGTGCTTAATTGATTTATATCAGGAACTATATGATATAGATTGTTTTAAATCGCTATTTCATCAATCAGAACGTGGAAGTGATGGATTATTAACTTGCGCAAAAGAAATCATGATAAAAGAATTGGAAAGAAATTTAGATCTTCACCCAAAACCTAGCGCTAGTGATGATGACCGGATTCATGAAATTAAGATGGCCATAGAATTAACCAAAAAATCCAACAAAAATGAAGAAAACAGTTCACTTCAACATGTTTTGAATCTACTTGAAAACCTTGGTAGTGAAGACGGGGCTTTCTCCTTTGATAAGGTCGTCATACATGGCGTACATCAATTCACACCTTTAATTTATAAATTTATACATAGACTCAATGAAATAGGAGTCGAAGTCATTTTTCTCTTTAACTATTGTGAGGAATTTAGTTCCATTTATAATACTTGGGATAAAGTCTATAGATGGACAAAAAGAGATACAGAGCAGCATGGTTCACTTTTTAGTATTATACCAAGACAACTCGGTGAAAATATGGGTTCAATTTTTGAAGGAAGAGTAAAAGATATTCAAAAAACGAATGAGTTCCTTTATAAGTTTGATAATCTAACTTCCTTTACTGATTATGTTTCTCCCATTTATGAAGATGCCAAAGAGAAATCAAATCAATCAGGCTCAACAAAGAAAATCGATATTATTAAAAATATGATAGAACAATTTTATGCAGTTGATGGGAGTGAGATTAATAGCTTACTAAAAGTATATTTTCCTGAACATTTTGGAGACCGTCATTTCTTATCATATCCTATTGGGCAATTTATTTTAGGAATTTACAATATGTGGGACAGTAAGAATAAACAAATTAAAATAGATGAACGGAATCTTAAAGAGTGTCTAGCATTAAACATTTGGAAATTTAGAGATGGATTAACACCTTTACAAATGTTCTATGACATGTCGTTATATTTTAAAGGCGCTCAGACTTTTACAGAATATATGAATCGGTTGGATAAAATTAGAAAAACGGTTTCCTTATCAAATAAAGACCAAATAAGAAGATTATCCTTCTTTAGCTATACAAAGGATGATGTGGAAAGCTTTATTCAGGTAATAGAATATATAAATAATTTTGCCACCCAATTGTTTAAGGATGGGCAAGATGATTTACGATCTCACTATAAAGAATTAATAGAATACATTTCAACCAACATCAATTCGGCTGAGATTAGTAAAAAAGAGCAATTGTTTATAGACGAAATTAAAAATAGATTAGAAACCATTGAGATAGAAGATATTGTTGCAGATATTGAAGATATTAGAAATACTCTACATTTTTATTTAACAGCTAGCGATAATAAGGATCAAGAAGCGGAATGGATTGTAAGGGACTTTGAACAAATTGATGGAGGAGTGCTTTTAGCAAAAGCAAAAGATGAAAAAAAACGAGGCAAACCTAATGCTGTGTACCACTTTGCAGGATTGTCAGATGAGAACCTTTTAAATAAAACGAAAAAATCTTTGCCGTTTCCTATCACAATAGAAATGATTGACGGAATGAATGAAATTTCTTCATTGATTGCCTTATGTAAAAAGGAATATATTCATTTTTTAAGATTTTCATTTTTCTATGGCACTTATTTTTTATCAGCATTAAACCCAATAAGTTTAAGTTATATTGAGGAACTGGAAGAAGAAAAAGCGGAGCCTTATTCTATTTTTAAAATATTAAATTTACCCGTACAGGATTGGCTGCAGGTAGACACGTTTGATGATACAGAACCTTTGTTACCATATAATGACCGGAGTACTGTTCCACTTGATATAAATTTAGATGATTCAATGAAACGCTCAGCCAATGCATGTTATTTAAGACTTTTATTTAATCATTGTCTTGACCCTTTTCCTTTTTTCAATGATGAATTTAATTTATTTTATGTTTCACAATTATTAGCAACATATAC
Organism: Neobacillus drentensis; assembly: GCF_021560175.1. Taxonomy (GTDB): domain Bacteria; phylum Bacillota; class Bacilli; order Bacillales; family Cytobacillaceae; genus Neobacillus; species Neobacillus drentensis_A. Next base: position 3,036,193 of record NZ_CP091110.1, read on the forward strand.
CATTATCGAGAAATACCGAGCTAATGATATTCCAATGCTAAAAACTTTGAATCAATTTAAAAATCTTTTTCCGTTTATGTCCTCCCTAGATTTTAAACAAATAGAGAAAATGGTTATTAGAGATCAAAATTCTCCACTTGAGCCTAAATATGTAGATACTAAACTAGAGTTTAAATATTTTTCGTGGAAAACAGATCAAGGAGAGAATCTTTTTCGAAATATTACGTTTGTACCAAGGGAAAATACAAAGCCTTATAAAAACTTCGTTAAAAATTTGGATAGGTTTATCAATGATGATAACATACCCTTCTTACCAGATGGACATAATTGGAAAATATGTGATGTTTGTAATCAAAAATATGTATGTGGTTACAGCCTCAAGGTTAAGGAGAACTAATAATGGGAAGAGACTTACTTACATTAGCAATCTCCCAATATAATAATCATGAATATATCCTGATATGTTACGATCAACTGAAAATTCGCCTATTATCAATTGAACTTCATAGAAATGAAATTGAATCAAATGGAGACATTTATTTTGATTTAGGTTCGGTTACAGAGGTAGAAGATTTAAGAGAAGTAGATATTTCCTATCCAGTTGGAGAAAAAAAATTAAAAAGTAGATTCACTCGAGAGCAGCTAAAGAAGTTTTTTGAAAGAGAAAAGGTAAATATTGAGGCATTTAAATTAAATAAAAATATCGAAAAATATGCCATTATTAAAATATCATTAGTAGAAGATTTTTATATAAAAGATCATAAATTACGTTTAAAGTTTTGGACAAGTGGGGTCCGCAATGATTATCTAGTCAAGGATGACCGTTGGGTAAATTATTATCAAAATAATTGTACAAATAGTGAATTCCTGAAGAAGCTGAATAACTATAAAAATCTATTTAATCATAAACAAAGATCGGCTTTTGCCATACTGTATAAATTCCAGGATTACGATGCAGTATGGATTGCTGGATTACATTTGCTATAGATGGTGACTTTAAATATGATAAATACACTCTACATTGAGATACGTAACATTAATGTCGTTTTTATGCTAGTCAATCAAAGTGATGAAGCACCACAAGACTTTAAATATACTGGAAAGTTATATGAACATATTGGAAAAGGATTTGGAGATCAAATCGTTGAAGCTGAGGTAGCTTTTGAAATTCTTCATAATAGTGGGGGGACAAATGAGTTAGAAAATACCCTTACTAAATACTATGAGTGTATTTTAGTCGGACGGGAATTTCCGAGCACGTATGAGGATCTTTCATTTCAAAAGCTTATGAATGAAGCGAAAAAGAGGGCACTTTCCAATGCAGAAGAATTGCTAGAAAGTAGTGGTTTAATTAAAAGATTTGAAGATTTATTAAAACGAGTTCGATTCGATACAACAAAATATCCAATTGATCAAATTTATATTCGTGAAACTAAGTATTTTCATTTGATGAAAAATTCAATTCAAAAAATTCTTCCCAATATATCTATAGTTGAGTTCAAAGAAGATACTTTAAGTTTGAATCAATTGGAAGAGGAACCTTATCCGAAAAAAAAACTTTATTTAAAGTATTTAAACTATTTAATACTCATTATGGAATTAGACTCAAATGAGTATAAGGAAAGTTGTTTAATATTTAAAACTAAATTTTCATTGGATGTAAGTATAAACATTGAGATTGTAGAGTCGTGGAGAGAAAAAGGAATGGTAAAGGAAAGATCTGTTAGGCATTTTTCCTTTAATTTACCCCTCTTCTATACCGATGAAGATATTCGACTAACAACCATCTATCAACCTAGGTATGGATATACTTTCGAAATGATTCACGTAGATTCGGGTGAAAAAGAAACTTTTATTGGAGGGGAGTCTTAAATGGGGTTTGAAGATATAGTAAATGGAATGTATGTAAGATGTCCTTTTGATGATGAAAGTGAAGACTTCCCTAGAACTTTTATTATGGGAAAAGTTATAGAAAAGCAAAATGATTTTAATGAAGTAATGGTTAGATTTTATGATCATTATGGACTTAGGGAATATCTTTCTAATATTCCCTCCAGGAAGCTGTTTAGATTAGAGGATGTAACTAGATGTCATTTAATGAAAAACGAAACTGTAAAATTTTACTCAAAAGGTAAGGAGCTAAAAAAAGGGGTTATTTTAGAATCCTTTAAGAAAAAAGAACAACCGTTTTATTACTACTATGTTTTATGTGGCTCACAAGTAGTAAAAGTGTGTGAAACAGAGATCGAGGCATCCTTACAATCTTCAAAATTTGATCCGGTTCAACAGCTTTTGCAATATGAATTTCAAAATCCAAAATGGTATTTAAATCGCAATGTGGTAAGTTCATTTACCAATATTTTAGATAATTCACCAATCGGTTTTGAAACATTAGTAGGAGCACGTGCTTATTTATTTCCACACCAAATTGATACGATTATGAGGGCTTCAAGACAATCACCATGTAGATTAATGTTAGCAGATGAGGTAGGTCTTGGTAAAACCATTGAAGCACTTATTATTGCCAATACATTAAATAGAACAAAAGAAGATTTTAATACATTAGTCATTGTACCCACTACTTTAATGAATCAATGGAAAAATGAATTTGATATTAAACTTTGGCTAAGAGCTGAAATAAATGATGGAAAAAGTGAAATTACTAGTAACCACGTGATTATTCCATTAGAGGAAATGACAAAACCACAATATAAGAATCTATTAAACCGGGATTGGGATTTGGCGATTATTGATGAGGTCCATAAAGTTATAAAGGATGAAGATATATACGATAAAATCTATTCTTTATCCCAGCGTATTGACAATTTATTAATTTTAACTGCGACACCTATTACTTCAAGAAGAACAGAATATTTAAATTTATTAAAGCTTTTGAAACCTCAAACGTATGGGGACATGAGTTCAGAACAATTTGATGTTCTAGTTGAAAAGAATAATAAGATTAAAGAGCATGTTTGTGAAATTAGAAATATGTTAGAAGAATATTATGAAAGCAATAGTGAAGATCAAGGATTACTAGAGGATATTGCCGATGAACTAGCAGAAATTAAGGACTATTTAGATGATGATTACTTCAATGAAGGGTTTGACTCCATTGATATAGAAAAAGAAGACCGGAGTTTAGTTGTGATTCATCTATTGTTAGGGTATATTGCAGAGTACTATCAAATTGACCGCGATATCATACGTCATCGTCGTGAAGAATTGAAGAATAAGTTCTCAAATAGAAGTCTTCATAAAATATCCTATATGATGCAGGATGCTGACCAAAACTATTATGAATACGAGAGCTACTCTTCATTATTAGATTATCTTAATGAATTGAAAAATGAGGGACTACTTAATATTGAAATAGCAAAGGAACTATTAAGTAGAATGTTCTCTTCACCATATGCGTTAAAGGCTTACTTAAAATCGAATTCAAAGTTAATACCCTCACAAAAGTATGATGAATTACTTTATGTTGTTGATAAATACATTCAAGGAATGGAGAGAGAGATTGAGGACCCACACCTTTATCTTGAAGATCCCGATTTTATTAGAAGTAGAGTAACTAAGCTTTTAGATTATTTGGATCAAGAGGCTTATGACCAAAAAGTGGTTATTTTTACTTCCTATACTGAAACAGCTAAAATGCTCAATCAATTACTTAGTAACTTTCTAGAATCTGATAGTTTAAGCAGATTTTATAAAGGATTACCAGAAGAAGATTTAACGAGGGAAATGAATAAGTTTCAAATGAACAAAGATGTCAAGGTCATGATTTGTGACTATACGGCAGGGGAAGGTAGAAATCTGCAAATGGCAGATCTCATTATTCATTATGATTTGCCAGTCTCACCAAGTGAAATTGAACAACGAATTGGGCGTTTAGATCGTATCGGTAGGGACCAAGATAAAGAAGTAAGTTCCATTGTTTTATATGCTCAAGACTCAATGGAAGAATACTTATTGAGAATATGGAATGAAGCTTTTAATATTTTTGGTGAATCATTAAGTGGGCTAGAAATAGCATTAGCAGATTTTGAAGAGTTAATTAAAGATTTCCTATTAAATTATGAAGAAATCGAATTTGATGTGGTATTGGATGATTTTAAGAATGAGACGAAAGAATTAAAAAAAGTTCTCCGAGAAGAACGCCTATACGATGCCAATCGTCAGCTCAGTCGACGCCTCCAACGTATGATAGAAAAACTAATAGATAATGTAGATGATAATCAAGGAAAAAGTTTATCAAATGCAATGGGTGCATGGGGAATGATGGTAGGATTTAGAAGTGAAAAAGTTATGATGGAACAAAATATACTAGCTAAGTTTTCTGCGCAAACCTTTAGTCATGGCTCTTTTAGAAAAGCATGGTATATTCCATTGGAGACAAGCGAAATTCTAAAGAGATCGAAAAAGCCAAATGAAATCGTTGGAACATTTTCGAGGGAATTAGCTATAAAAAATGAAGCACTTGCCTTTTTTGCACCGGGTGAACCCATTTTCGATTCGATCATGAATCATGCCATCACAAATTACAGAGGCACTTGTTGTGCAATGGAATTAGCAGGAAATTTTGAGTTTAGTGGATTTGTATTTAATTGGAAAACTAGTTTCCAAGATCGATATCTATTAGATTTTGGATTTCCAATAGAGAATATTAAACATTTAAAAGGATTTAATCTAGTTAAGAAAGAATCAGATTTAATTAAACTTTCTGGTGATGAAACGATTACCATTGATGATATTGAAAGCTTAATCCAATCAACTAGTCAATCTAGAATTACACATCTTGGTCAACGAAGTGGGAGATTTAGTAACATGGATCAATTTATTGAATTATATTCACCTAATCGTTGGAGAAAACTTGTTATTCAATCAAGAAATGCAAGCCTTGAAAATGTTAAACAAAAATCGGCTAAAAGAATATCCAATATCAAAAAACAGTTTTCGAAGAATTATAAATTGGAAAATAGAGGACATAACCAATCAAGATCCTTTTATGATAGTGAACAACTGGAGGTAACTGAAGATGAACGTTTATATAAAGCTTTAGTTAAAGGAATATCTAATTGTAGCTATGAACTAGATTCTGTTTTTTATGTTAGGGTGAGAAAGCATGTATGACAACCACAAGGGAATCATCGAGGAAATGTTGTTAGGCAAGATTTCTCCTAAGGAAGCAAGGTTACAAGAACAAGAAAATAAACAAAATACTCCACAAGAAAGTGTCACTTTTAGATTGATATCAATCTATGAAAAATACTTGAAGCAACAAGTCACCTTGAATGATTTCATGGTTATTTTTCGGCATTATTTATTAATTTTAAAATTAAAAATTAAAGTATCTGATAAATTGTTTAATGAGATGTTTAATTATTTACAACATTTTGGACTTAACTATTATAAGTATGACATTGATGTAGAAATTTCATGTAATCCTTCTTTTCCCGAGTGGTTAAATGCAGCTAATGAGATTTTAGATGTATATAAATATAATTCTAATCCACCTCAAACAGCAGTAGGAGATGGGTATTTATATAACATGACTGGATATAAGGAATATACATCAAAGGGGCAAAAATATTTAGTAAATGCTGCAATTAAACAAGAAGAAGGTACAACTATTATAGCCGCATTAAGAACAGGAGGAGGAAAATCCCTTGTTTTCCAAATGCCTGCTTTTTATGATGAAGCTGGTGTAACAATTGTTATTGTCCCAACCGTTTCTTTAACAATCGACCAGCAACAAAATATTAAGTCTAGTTATAATGAAGAAAAATTCGCTGCAAGAGTTATTCATGCAGGTGTTACACTAGAAGAAAGGAAGAAGATAGAAGCAGAATTAAAAGATGGAAAGGTATCTTTGGTCTATACATCTCCTGAAGTAGTAATGAGGCCATGGTTTAAACAGGTTTTATTTGAATTAGCCGTAACTGGGCAATTAAATAGATTTGTCATTGATGAGGCACATATCGTGGATGAATGGGGCGATCTCTTTAGAATTGACTTTCAATTGTTATCTGTTATTAGAAAAAAGTTACTTCAATTAACAAACGGAAGATTAAAAACCCTTCTAGTATCTGCTACTTTATCAGAAGAAACATCTACACTTCTAGGTGAATTATTTTCCGAAAAAGGTCGCTTAATTGAAATTAGGACAGATACACAAAGAGAAGAAATCATGTATTACTATAAATATTGTGATAGCATTCATCAGAGATCCCAAAACTTCGAAGAACTATTAACCAAACTTCCGCGACCCTTTATTGCTTATGTTGGTACAAAGGCGGATGCAGAATATTATACTACTTTAATTAGACAAAATGGTTTTACACGTGTAAGGGAATTTACGGGTGATACCTCATCAGAAAAAAGGGAAGAAATTTTGGGAAAGTGGAAAAATGATGAAATTGACATTGTTGTGGCAACTTCTGCTTTTGGGGTTGGGGTTGATAAAAAAGATATTAGGGCAGTTGTTCATTTATACATGCCACCAAGCATTGATAGGTTCTATCAGGAGGTAGGAAGAGGTGGAAGAGATGGCTATCCGGCCCTTTCTATATCACTTATTAATCACTTGGAGGACTATAAATTAGTAAACAATTTAACGAGTAATAAAGTATTGACTGTTGAGAAAATTATTGAAAAAATAACAGACTTATTTTCTCAGCCTAAATCGATTGAAAGTGGCGATCGAATAGTAGTTAATACGATGATTTCCCCTCGTAATCGTGACGAGCAATATACTGGTCGTACTTTTGCTAATTGGTATGGATATGTTTTATTGTTTTTATACCGTAATGGCTTTATTGATATTTTAGATGTGGAATGGCTTGGAAATGGCGATTATGATTGTGTCATTCAGATCAAAGACTTTTCTATTGTAAATATTAACGATGAATTTGTAGAAAAAATTAGGATTATTAGAGAATCTGAACGTAATAGAATTAATAAGCAAATAGATCTTATAAAAGAAATGTTGAAAGTGTCAAATAAAAGCTGTTATGGTTATCATTTAGAAGAAATATATCCTTATGCGACTAAGGCGTGTCTTTCATGTCCAGCATGTAGGTTAAAAAAAAGAAAATCAACTGTAAGTACTCATCATATTTCTGTTACTGAAGGTCGTTTAATGTTTTTGGAACAACAAAAATTATATCAGATACCATCTAATACACATGTTTTAAACGAGACACTTTTTCAATACGATAAACACTTTAATACAATCTATATCCGTGATCACAAATTTAATGTGATATTGGTTGAAAACCGTAACCAAATTGACTTTGAATATCTTCCGCACGAGAAATTTAATATTTATGAATACGATGAGCTTTTGTCGGGTGATGATATCATTTTAAATGGTACTATTTGTATTGTGTTAAGTGAAAATTCTATAAAAGCAAATAAAATCTACCAATATATACACAATCTAAAAAGTACATTTCCAAGGAATAAACTACTATATATCGCAAAAAAAAATACATTCATTACTAGTGAATCTCGTTATATAAATGAACTGATTCAAGGACCAGTTAATGAAATTATAGGAGATCTTCATGAACATAGAAACTAATTTTAATCTGGAGGCAACTCCAGAAAGAGTTTACTCGCTTTTAAAATTAATCGAAATGAAACCATACACTCAAGACGAACTAAAACAATTAGTGCACCCAATTAGTAAAGATGGTGAATTAAACAAAGTTTTAAAGTATTTACTTGATTGTAAATGGATTTCTAAAAATAAAACCAATCAATATGAACTCCATTTTGAAAAGGAATATCTAGAAACTTTTGATCTATTTCGCAGAAGATTAAATTCAATTTTATTTAACGGAGATAAAACCATTTTTTATATGTATACAGAATGGGTTGTTAGTAATGATGAAAAAATCTTGGGAATTAGAGTAAGTGACTATACAAGAGAAAATCCAAATTTTATTAGAGAAGGGAAAAATAACTTTTATTTGCAATGGAGATTATGGGCAAGTTTTTTAGGTATTGGAAATTTGCATAATAAGATATTTATTCCTAATCCTTCTACTAGAATTAAGGATATTATTGAATATAACATTAATGAACAAAGCACTGACAAAGCTATTCCATTAAATGATTTTTTTAGTTGGTTAATAACCAAATGCCCTGAACTTAATAATTGTTTAGTAGATAACAATATTTCCACTTTTCTTTCTTTAGCGCTTAGAGAACTTCACGATCAAGAAATAATAAAATTAGAGTACCACCAGGACTTTCCTAATATCTGGTATTTAACAAATAGCATGTTTCACGAGGTAGATCGTCAAGTCACGCATATTCGATTGAGGAGTGATCAAAATTGAATTATTTACATTTACTTAGTCGTTTAGATGAAGTTATTGTAAACGATGCGACTTATACATCACCAGCAGAGTTCCTTGCAACTCACCTACCATTTAAAAATTTAAAATATACATCAAGCGGTATTGGTGAAGACATTGAAAAAAGTATATCAGAGGAAGATTTTTTTACGGAACATTTATTAAAACAATCCAATAAACACAATTTTATTGTGGTGCAGGGTGATAGTGGGGCAGGTAAATCGCATTTTATAAGATGGTTAATGGAACGATATGATTTAAATAAGGAAAAAGACGATGTAATTGTCTCAATAAAGCGCCATCAAAATACGTTAAAATCAGCAATAGCTCAAATATTACAATCTGATGTATTTAGCGAAATAAAAAATAAAGAAATATCACAAAAACTTTCAAATGCTAAAGAATTATTAGATGATTCAGAGTTGCTCTATTCTATTAAAAATAATTTTTTGACAAAGTTAGAATCAAAAGAGGATTTTGTTAATTGTATAATTAGTAAAAGAGAGTCGAATAAATTAATTGAATTTATAAAATGTAATTATGCAGTTGAGAATCTATTTGCAGCACCCGGTGGACCATTTGATCGAATCTATCAAAAGATTTCATCTAATTCAAAAGATAAGCTTCAAACAGAATTTGATGCAAGATTTACACCTGAGGACTTTAATATTTCATTAGATTTTAGAGAAGAAATTGAAGATTATGAAGATATAACAAGAAGCGCTCGAGATTTTGCTAAAGATATTTATAAAAAGGAAGACTTTAGAGTTAGAGTATCGAAATATTTAAACTCCTATGTGGACTCTGTAATTCAACTTTGTCTTCAAATGAATGGTGAAGATTTTAGACAAGTAATCTATGATCTTAGAAAGTACTTGAAGAGTATAAATAAAACACTTACCTTATTTATTGAGGATGTTACCTCATTTACGGGGATTGATCAATCTTTAATTGAAGCATTAAATGTATCGGATCATAATAACGATGAAATTTGTAGATTATTTACAGTGCTAGGAACAACGAAATCTTATTATAATTCATTTTTTCCTGATAATTTAAAACAGAGGGTAACGGGTAGGGTATTTATAGAGTTAGAATCCATTTTTGGATCTAAAAATGATGTGGTCATAATGGCAGCTAGATATTTAAATGCCATAAATACAAGCAAGGACGAATTGCAGCATTGGCATTTAACAGGTGCTAACTTTAAAGATTTACCAATATCAAAAATGTATGAAAAACATAATTGGAGTGCATTTAAAGATCCAGAGTTAGGTGATATCTACCTATTTCCGTTCAATAAAAGAGCCATAATACAGCTTTATGAAACCTTAAATGAAAAAACACCCCGTGTCTTTCTAAAACAGGTTATTAAACATGTATATGAAAGATTTATTAACAACCCTACAGATTTTCCAGGTAAATGGCAGGAATTTAAAAACTATTATGATGTACCTCAATGGGCTGAGGAATTGCATAAAACATTAATTGAAAATCAACTTCCAGATAAATCAGACGAATTATCCTGTGTCCTGAGAGTATGGGGAGACCGTACCGCTTTTCGTACTACAGAGAATGGCGAAATACGGTTAGGTGATTTACCGAAAGAAGTTTTCGATGCTTTTTCTTTACCGTTTGTTAAGGGGAAAGAAACAGATAGCAGTAATGTTACAAATGGAGGCGGAGAAATTGCTCTATCGAAGATTACAAACCCTCCTCCGACTAAAAAACCTGAACCGAAAACTTCAACTAATAAACAGAGTGAAGCAAATAAAAAGTATGAAAAAGAAAAACAAGTATTGCGTGATTGGTTTCAAGAGGACAAACCACTATCCAATCATAGAGAATTAAGAGGGGAAATCTCTAGTTTCCTTCATTCTTTTATCCAATGGGAAAAGTATGGAGTGTCAAGCTACTTAGCCACCAACTTTTTTGGCAGTTCTTTTAACCGAATAGGGATTGAAGGACAACCGGTTGAAATCAATCGTTCTGGTTTAGTTTTAAAAAGAACAAATATTGACTTTCAGTTCTTAGATGCACTTCTTACTTTTAAATATCAGGGGAACAGTACTTGGAATTTTCCAAATTCAACAGATTATTTATTACTGATATCTAAATGGATTTCGTTAAACATTAAAACTATTGTTGATTTAATAACTAAGCATGATAAAGAAGTACAGTGGGATATGCTAAAATGGGCAGTATATAATCAATATTTAATTTGTGTACTAAATGGACAAATTACTGGTGAAGAAACTGCAGAGGAAATCTATTTACATGTTATGAACGCTCAAAAATTAATAAGGGAAAATGAACATTCTCGGAACTGGGAACGTTTAATCGGCCCTATCAAAGATCATGACATTATTAACAATAGCGATTTCTTGATAAAAAATACTAACCTGTTATTGGGAGAAGCGAGTTTTGATACGAATAAAGTATTTATTGCAGCTCACAATGTATTAAATGAGATTAAAAGTCTAATAAAAATAAAATGGAAATTATCAGATATACCTGATGTAAAAGAATCAAATTCACTAATTTATATTTCATATAGTTTAATGAAAAATATTCATTCATTGATACAGAAACTTGTGGAACTAGAATTAGCCGAGCTGCAAAATTATACAAAAAAAATAACTAACTTTGTGACTAAAGAAGAAGTACTTCAATCTATCTATAAAATTAGGTCCTTCCTAGAAAATACATTGCGCGGAAAAGCACAGGAGTTTTACTCTGTCGAGGATTATAAAATAGCATTAGAAAGTGATGAGGAAATAAATAAATTTTCTTCCGAAATTGTAGGGATCATGGAGACAATTGGCACAATAGAGGATACCAATTTGGAGAGTTTAATAAAAATATCAAGACTTTCCTTAGTGACCCTAACAAGGTTTTATACTTTATTGCAGGAAATAGACAATAAACTTGAACAACTGAAAAATAAATATGAGAATTCAATTAAACAAAATGAGAAAGAAATAATTGAATATGAAGAGAACCTAAATGAATTAAAGCGTAATGTAAGAAATGTAAAGAAATCATTAAACTTATTAGGAGTTAGTGATATTCATGTTGTTAAAGAAAATAGATAATACCGTAGATATAATAACACGAAGCCTAGATTTGGCAGAAATGAAAAATAATAATAATAAAGTTAAAAATTTATCAAAGTTTTTTTCAGAAATTAACCAGCTACAAAAAGATATAAGCTCGCTTCAGAAAGAATTTTCTAAAAGAGGCCTCATAGTTTCAATTGATCTAAACATAAAATTATTTAATATCAAAATCAAGAACCTAACGGATTTGATTGATCATGGAACTATTCCAACTGAGCGTGAATTTATTGATATTAAAAATAGTCTTGTGAATTCTAAATATAAATTTACTGAGAATTGGAAGGAGATGGTAAGGGAGAGGATTAAACCAGTTATTAATTTATTAACTATCGTAAAAGATTTATTTTGGAATGATAACCAAGCGATTTTTATTATAAAGAAATTGAATAATTTATATTCAGTTCAACCTTCCACTAAATCTTTTGATGAGTTAGAGGATCTAATCAGCCAGGGAACAGGAATCATTACAAATTTACATTTAAATGATACGATAATTGAATTTTTGCAAAAAGTGTTTGATAACAAAGCTACAGTATCTGATTTATCACCTCAAGTATTAGTGTGGTTAGAAGAGAATGACTTAAAGGATTCTTTAAAGCTTAGTTTTTCATAATATAAGGATAAAAGGGAGATACAGTTCTCCCTTTTATCCTTATATGTTTCTTTCCCCCATAAATTACCGAAAGTTGACTGTATTGCCTGTTCGATTTGGAAGAGTACATAATTATCCTACAGTTGATTAAAAACAACTAAATCTTCTATACTTAGAAAGCTAGACAATGAGAAACGGATTGTTGATCTAACCTGATCGATCGACAATCCAATAGCAGCTAGAACATGAGAAGGTTTACTAGAACTGCATGCTGATCCAGTAGAAACCGCAATAATTGGAGATAGTTTTTTCACTAATATCTCATTATTAACACCTTTAAATTGTACGCTAATTATTCCAGGGATTTTATTCGTAACATCATTGTTAAAAACAATATGGGTATTGAATTTCTCTTTTAAGATGTCAGTTAAATAGTTTTCCAATTCTATTAATTGATTTCTATTTTTAACTGCATGTATGTTTGCTAACTCTGCAGCTTTACCAAATCCAACAATATTATGGACAGCAAGGGTACCACTTCTTATTCCAAGTTCCTGCCCTCCACCATGTAATAGGGGGGTGATTTTAGTCAGAATATCGTATTGATCCTTTCTTATAAATGAACCACCAATACCTTTTGGACCATGAAATTTATGACCGGAGAAAGATAAGAATGTCAAACCTGGATAATTAGATAAATCCACTTCAATCTTACCTATAACTTGTGTAGCATCTGAATGTAAAAAAACATTTTCCTCTAAACACAAGTTTGAAATAGACTTCATATCATTTAAAGAACCTAATTCATTATTACCCCATATTACAGAAACAAGAATAGTAGTTCCTTTCATTTCTTTCTTCAAATCTTCAATATTAATTCTTCCAAAATGGTCGACATCAAGATAAGTAACTTCGAAACCTTTTGTTTCTAAATATCTACAAGTTTCCAAGACAGAGGGGTGCTCTACTTTTGTTGTTATGATGTGATTACCTTGGTCAGAATAATAATCTGCTACACCCTTAATAATCATATTATTACTTTCAGTAGAACCACTTGTAAATATTACTTCCGAACTAGAACAGCCAAGTAAAGAAGCAAGATTGTTCCTTGCTTCTTTTACTGCATTTTTGGCATTTTCAGCAACTGAATAATATTTACTTGATGGGTTACCAAATTCCTCCATAAGATAGGGGAGCATTGCATCTTTTACTTCCGGATGAACCTGAGTCGTGGCACTATTATCTAAATAAAGCATCGATTTCACCTAGTTTTCCATTTTTATTAGGTTTACCAGTAGTTTTTCATAATTACCAGCATGTTTGTATTCATTTTCCAGTAAGACAATTCCTCTTTCTAAATGAGCATTAAATAGATCTGGGAAATATTCTTCATCAGAAATATTTCGCTTTGCATGTTGTCGAATAAGTGCCTTATAAATATAATCATTTTCTCCAGTCATTGCATTTCGGTGTATATCTACTCCTGATTTACTTTCCACCAGCTCAGGAGTAGAGGAGTCTTTTAATGATAGAGCAACGGCTATTCTTGATAAGATGTTCCAAGTTAAGCCGGTAGCTGCCTGAAGACTAACTAACTTTTCACCAGTTACTTTTGAGGTTTTTAAACGAAAATTCATTTTACCAACTCCATTTGTTTAAAAGGAAAATACCGATCTAAAATGTGAGTTTCTTGTTTCTCTACATTAAAGTCCAACATATATTCCTTTGCAACAACTTTTTCTATGAGTGTATAGTGCTGTTGATCAATTTCTGAATCTGTTGAAAGAATAATTGCTTGTCTACCACTATTTGGTATGAATTCTGATAACACTGCAGCTTTATGTGTTTTATCTAATCGTCCAAGTAATGTATCGAAGATAAAAGGAACTTTTCTACCAGAGCACTTAAAGATTGCCCAAATAATAGATATCAGTAAAATTTCTTTTTCTCCTGCTGATAGGGTAGATTTCTCAATTTTTTCTTTGTGTGAATCAAACAAAATTACATCGTATGACTCTGGATCAATATAAATTGATGAAACATAGTTATGCTTTCTGAAAATCCTTTTTAGCATTGTTGTAGCTTCAAACTGAACTTGTTGGAGCTTCTTTTTCAATTGGATTTCTCTAAATCGTCTACTTAAAGTAATGATTTTTTGTGACTCAAGGAATGAACTCTTCGTTTTATCATTATCTTTAAGAGAAGATTGAATCTTATTTATAGCACTTATGATGGATTCGACGTCATTCTTCCATTCTTGAAGTTGTCCTTCGTGTTCTTGTATTTCTTGGTCTAATTTAATGATGGTTTGTTGAATATTCTCCATTTGATGAATCATATCGCTAAATTCGTTGGTACTATCATTGATGGTAAGCTTTTCCCGTAGTTCCTGTTGGTGAATAAGTTTAGATCTGTTCTCTTCAATAATACTTAAACATTCATCTTTAGCATTACTTGAAACCTTAAGAAAAGCATTTTCAATTAAACTACTTTCTGAGAAAGAGGCACCATGAATTTGGTCAATAGTGACTTCAGGTTTAACCAAGTTTAATAATTTTTCTTTTAATAAATTGCCTATATTCGGCTCATACGTACCTAATACAGAGCTGAGTATATCAGTCATGTTGTCGTCATTGAGTTTTAGATTAAGCTGTTTAGATAGTTGCATGGATTCTTCATTTTGAATCTGTTCTCTAGTTTCAGTGAGTAGGTTTTTAGATAAATATAAAGGAAGAAGATTGGAAACAAATTCTTTAATATTCTCCATATTTTGTTTTCTGTGTGCTTCAATTAGATTCATTTCTCTAATTATGTTTTCGCGTTCAGACTTAACTAGACCGCCATAATTTTCAAAGTCATATTTTAACCTTTGGTAATCATCATTCAGTTTTTCTCTTGTTAAAGCAAGCTCTTTTTCCTTTTCGATTGCTGCTCCAATTTTTGCCCTAAGATCTTTTTCACTTTGATTTAACGTGTAAAGTTCTTTCTCTAAAGATTCCATTTTCTCGAAGTCCAGTGATTGATTTGAGTAGTTTTCCAGATCATCTTCAAGTTTTTCGAATAAATCAAGGTTAAATACGACCCTGGATAAATTGTTTAAATACTCAGAAAGGAGGTCTTTATTAACAATCCTTGCAATCTCTTCACCATCAAACAGGCATAGGTCTAATAGCTGAGGAGGCATAACTTCTTTTAATTTAGATTGGAATAGATCTTTTTCCTGATCTGTTAGATGTTTACCATTGGCTATTAATTCAAAAGACTCTTTTAAACTCTGATTTGTAAATTTCCAGTAACGATATAATATATAGTCAATTTTCTCAAAATCATCAACTAATGAAAATTCGAGTTTTATTCTAAAATTATTTTCACCGAGTCTCTTTGCACCATGATTAAGCATGCTTTGGACTCTTTTGTAGTATTCAGCATTCTCTGTCTTAAATCCATATCCGTATGAACCGAATAACCCAAGTTTTATAGCGTTTAATAATGTGGTTTTTCCAGCCCCGTTTTCTCCGCCGATTAAAATAACATTTTTACCGTTCTCTGGACGGAAATCAAAGGAATTACTCCCTCTATATGCACCAATATTGGTTAATTGGATTTCATTTATAATCATTCTAAAACCTCATTTTCTACTATTTATAAATGTAGATAGTCTTGCTTTAAAGCTTTACCAATTTCGTCCATTAGTCCTCTTCTGACTTTGTAACCAGAGTAGTCTTTTTCAATTGAAATTAATTTTTTGATAACTTTAATATCTACCTTAAATTGGTCAGCAAGTAAATCAAGGTCGGAAATTTGTTCCTTATCGAAGAGGGGACGGTCGTCCATTTCCCAATCTAAAGAGTAACCCATAATTTCGTTAAAGAGGCCAGGAATCTGATCTTCCCAGTCACCGTTTTTAAACCAGATTTTCCGTATCGCTTTTAATTCTTCCATACTAATCAACTCATAATGTGGATCTTCAGGATGCTTAAGATCTCTTTGGACTTCTAAAAGCTTTATTAGTATTTCCTTACGAGCTTCCATTGTATAAGGTCCTAAACCAAGTTGAGCATATTTTTTTATGACCTGACCTTCTAGCGTTTTCTCATCATATGAAACTAATATTTTGTGATCTTCAGGAGAACTTAAATCAATATTATTTCTTGTAATATAATCATTTAATTCTTCTTTTGGAACTTTAGTAAACTCATCAAAATCAATAAGTTGTTTAGCCCTACTTGCTTTTTTCGGAATAAGTACTTTTTTTACTCCATCAATTTCTTCAATTTTAACTTCTTTATAATAGACCTGGCCGTGCTTTCTATATTTCATTCTCTTAGTGCGGTCATCACGGATGGTCGTTAGCCAATTTCTAAAATCTAAGAGTGGTTTCATCCAGTCATGTCCACTAGCAATAAATCCTGTTAATGCTTTATCTTCATTAACAACTGTACATACCCAACAGCCAAATCGACTATTACCACATGAACCGGCACTTTCTTTTATATTTTTATCAATGACTAAAGGACATTCACCACTGTTTGAATCTTGGTAAAGTCTATGAAGCTCCTTGTTGTCATCTCCCCAAGGAGAATCATGATTTAATAGATAGTCCCAAACATCATCAAGTGTAAAGTTCCGAATTGGTGCATACACATAAGCATTTGATAGGGTAGAGTGCCTCATAAATGTTTTTCCATCAACTGAGTGTGAACGAATAACATTTCCGCGTGTCTGACTTTCATCTTCACGAACTCCCAATACCATGATTACTTCACCGAAAGAAGACACTTTATCCATTATAAATTGATTTGCAGGATCGATTTTAAGTCTATCAGTGCACCATCTAAATTGCTGATTAGGGGTAGGATAACCTTTACCGATAATATTTACCCAAAAAGAGTTTGCATAGACCGGTTTAACTTTATGTGTTTCAATTGGAAGATCCCTTTTTAATGCTTCATCTTGTATTCTTCTAAGTGTTTGATTAATAGAATTAATGATTAACGGTGTTTCAACTAATGTATCAGAAGAAATTACATATACTTTTTTATGTAATTCTTCTTTTGGCATATCATTTAAAGCCTCAAAAACTAATTGAACAACTACAGTAGAATCTTTACCACCACTATAGCCAACCACCCAAGGACGATCATCTTCTTTATATGCCTTTTTTATATTTTCTTTTGCTTCATCAACAAAAGGCATTTGACCTGATATTGCGTTACTAATAATGCCGAAATTCATAATTAAACTACTCCTTGGAAAAATTTATTCTCTAACGTTTGTTCACTTTCAGTGATCGGAAGATTGATTAATTGCTTGATTTTTATCGCAGTTAACTGAATAGTGTAGGATGTTTTTTGAATCCTTCCATTTTGATTAAAGGCTCTACCTAGCCAGTCATCCGTGTTGCTTCTGTGCCAGTCAATTTTTGACAGACTATTAATATATGAAATCCAGTCATTCTCATTGTAAAGAAGAAGGTAGTGACCTACGAGTCCAATTGCCTCCAAGAAAACTCCGTGTCCAACAATAAAATGTGTTCTTAAATCACGTGGATTTAACTCCTTTTTAAAAACCAAATTCCATTCTACAATAGAATCACATAAAACAGACCAAAATTGCCTTAAAAACTTTTCCTCAACATCAGTGATGGATTCACCTTTACTTTTACCTAATAATTTAAGATTTGTATTATAAATATGGTTTAAAGCTAGTATTTTTGGTGAGTTTTTTGATAGTGAGACTCGTTCTTTATCAGTGTAACGACTTAATAAAGGAGTAGTTGATATAATATCTTTTGTTACCATTGATATTTGGTCACGGTGGTCATATAAAATGCCAATAGAAGATGTTGTGTTAACAGCATGTCGATTTAAATCTGAGAAAATTTGCTGTGATTTCTTAAGTCCTTCATCATGAAAGAAAACTACCGATATGGTTTCATTTCCAAGTTCAGGAGATATTTTTAAAGCTTCTTCTATTGCTGCACGTCGATGTTGCCCGTCATTTATTAGAAATCTGGCATCTAATGCTATAATTAACTGTCCTAAATCCTTAGATGAAGGCTCAGAATTAAAAGGAATAAACTCTACTTCTCCATCAACAGAAGCAGTTATGGAAGAGAATACATAATCATTTTGATTTTCTACAATATAATTTGTCATCTCAGGTATTCTTGCTTTATTTAATATTCTTTGAGCTCGGTGTTCAGGTGGAATCTCTTCCTCGTCAAAAAGAAAGATTCTTGGAATAATACGTAAGGGACACATTGCCACAAAATATGATTTTCCAGCTTGTACCCCTCTAATAGCAGGGAAATTGTAACTAAACGTAGCGTCCATAACCATCCTCCATTTTACGTACGTAATTTATAAAATAATTATAAACCGGAGACCGAAATTACACAAGAAATAAGACGAACCTTTATTCGGTTTTTGGGATATTGTAGATTTATTTTATTTAAACTATGGTAAAATAAGTATATAAAAGAAATAAATGAGAACATCGAAGGGGATAATCAATGGAACAAACATATAAATGTCTAATATCAGAATTAGCTCGATTAAAACAATCATCTAAAGAGGCTGTTGAAAATATCGAGGATTTTAATAATTTTAAAAAATACATGCATGTAGAGAGACCATATGAGAAGGAACTAAAGGTAATACTTGAAGAAATTAAAACGCAAGAGAAGCCTCATTTAGTCCTTGTTTGTGGGAGTGTTGGGGACGGTAAATCACATCTTATATCCTATTTGCGTGCTGAGCATCAAGAGCTGTTCTCAAATATAAAAATACATAATGATGCTACAGAAAGCTTTTCACCAAACGAAACATCAATTGATACTTTGAGAAAACAACTAGTAAATTTTAGTGATAACGCCCTTATTTCAAATACAATTATAGAAGGCCAGCATTTAGTAATTGCAATTAACCTCGGAACGTTAAGCAATTTTTTAAATTCTAAATATCAAAATGAATTTACAAAACTGAAGAAATTTGTTCATGAGCACAAAATTATTGATGAAGAGCAATCTGATTACGAAAATAACTATAGTCTTCCATTTCGCTTTATCAATTTGAGTGACTATCATCTTTATGAATTAACTTCAGAAGGTGTCCAATCCTCTTTACAGGAAAAATTGCTAAAAAAGATAAGTGAAAATAATGAAAATAATCCTTTCTTTCGCACATATTCTTCACATTGTCAAAGTAATTGTCCTGTGAGCGATACTTGTCCTGTAAAGAAAAATTACGAGTTGTTATTTAATCAAAGAGTGCGAAGCGTAATCATTAAACAATTAGCGGAACTAAATATTAAATATAAAGTCATAATATCCACTCGAACTTATTTTGATTTTATTTATCATATCCTCGTCGATGATCAGTTGGATTTGATTAGTAACTCAAATAAGATTACAGAGATAATAGGTGAATTTAAACAGGCTGACTTTCTCAGTGCCTTATTACCAAATAGATTTTATGATTATAGTGAAAAAACAGAGCTATTTAGGGAAATAAAAAAGTTTGAGCCTGGCACGAATCGTTCAGACAAATTAGATCAATTAATCATTACTTTTTTTAATACAGATAATTTAATGGAGATTTTTAAAGATTATCTCTCGCAAGAAATAATTGAAGAATTTAATCTAAAACAAATGCTCAATACTGGAATATCACTCGAATTAAAAAAACAACTTTTTACAACTCTAATCCGCACAAATAAATTTATTCCTTTGAACGAGGAAAATGAAATTATGAATGAAGATACAGTATATGAAAAATTTGTTAAATACCTATTCTCTTGGAACATCAATGATATAAGAAATATTCGTCATCTCTATCAGGATGTAATAAAAAGTATCTATCTTTGGAATGGTTTTGCTGAAAAAGGAAGCATAAACATTTTCTTAGGAAAGAATCAAGTGAAATTTCGGATTAGTGAAACGCTTAATCTAATTTCCCATTTCAATGTAAAAGAAATAAAAAGTGAGGACAAGTTGGAGCGGTTCTTAACCAATATGACTATGGAATTTGAAATAGAAAATAAGGATGTCTTTCATTCCTTAAATATTGATTATCATTTATTTAATTTAATTCAGAAGATTAAAGATGGTTATAGCCCAAACAGTCAAGATAAAAATAATTTTGTAAGCTTTGTCGACTTTATCCAAAAGGTAATTAAGGATGGATCACAAAAGAAATCAATTCAGATTAGAAATAAGGTTGGGAAAAAAATTAAAGAATATAAACTATCAGTTGATCAATTTGGATACTATGAGTTTAAGGAGAATTCATGATGAGGGCAGAATTAAACAGGGCTTCTTTAGAGGATGAATTTAAGGTAAGTGATGATGTAAGTAAAAAAGTAAGGTTCACCCATTCATCGGGAAGCAGCAAAAATAGTAGAATTCGCTTCTTACCTTATTCAGCTAGTAAGAATACTATTGATGACTTTCATTCCGTTATTGGAAATTTTTCTAGGTATATTAGTCAAAAGAAATATGAGTCATTTGATAAAGAGGCATTTTTAAATAACATAAAAAACAAAGTAGAATCAACTAAAAAATATCAATTAGAAAAGATAATAAATGAAATGTTTTTTG
Organism: Neobacillus drentensis; assembly: GCF_021560175.1. Lineage (GTDB taxonomy): Bacteria > Bacillota > Bacilli > Bacillales > Cytobacillaceae > Neobacillus > Neobacillus drentensis_A. The sequence goes on from NZ_CP091110.1 coordinate 3,056,869, forward strand.
ATGATAATGGTCAATTGGTTTTATCCCATCCCGTTTTTTTTAACTTTCTATCTAAAGGAGGATCCAATGAGTCAAAGGTTGCCAATTTTTTAGGGAGTGTTCTAAGTACTAAAAAGGTTCAATTAGCTGTGAAAGAAGTTTATGAGAAAAAGCCAGATAACGTATTGCTAGCTCTATTATTTGACTCACTGCCAAAATTAAAAGATCAAATAGAAATAAACGAAGACTATTACTGCATGTTCCCGGAAATAAGACAATGTTTTGAAGAGGATTTTTTGTTTTTATTAGAAAGAGAAGATTTATTAATTATTCATTTTTCTCAGTTTGTTACGTTTTATTATTTCTTCTATGTTACTCAGTTTATTGTTAAAGTTGACAAAATGTTTGAATTTAACGAGGAAGGGATACTTCCTATTTACTTTAACGTTGATTGGGAATCCCGCTCAAGTACTAGGGATAGTTATAAAATGGGATGGAAAATGATCTCTTCGAAGATTCCCAAATTGTTTGCTCATATTAATTGTTTAGTCATGTTAAATCATATTAACAATGAAAAGTATGAAAATCTCACTTATAAACGTTTTATAGATCTTGTCTTTGAAATGAACGAGGAAGAAAAGAAAGATTTACAGCACCAAATTCTCCAATTAAACAGAGATTATCAAAGCTATTTAGGGGATGTAGATTGGAGCAGGAAAAATAATGTCCCCTTTATTAGTGGAGAACAGGAAATATTCACCAGTGTTCGAGAGCTTCAGCATAGTATTGCTTATCAATTCCAGACAACTGGTCGCAAAAAACCATCGACTATGTATTATGAAGGTTATGAAGAATTAGCAAAGAATTACTATTTAAAACGGAGCGGGTCGTTAGGTTATACTCTGAATCTCACTCAACAGGACATTGTTTTCTTAACTAAGTTATGTATTAAGAAAAACCAAAAAATTTCATTAAATGTTCTTTTTAAGGAATTAGAGAAACGCGGGGTGTTCTTTGACCGCGACTCAAAGAAGCAAGTTACTCTTTTATATTCAAGGTTAAACTTACTTGAGAAAAAATCAGATAGTGGTGATGCACAATATGTCAAATACATTTTATAAATTTATCGCTCTTCAAATTATTAACTATTTCCGGGAGGTTACAATTCAACCGGGTGATAAATACCATGTACAGTTTGAAAAATTGGAAGAGGTATCAACTTTAATTGAAACTATAAAAATCGAAGCTAATAACTTAGATATATATAATGACTTTATATGGCCAAACCCATTGGGAAAACGGTACGAGAGCTTTATTCTGACATTTGGGGAAAAAGAAATCCTTATTGCGGGAACCGATGGGGGAGTTACTGAGGACTTTTTAATCAAGCTCAGAAACACAGTAGGAACAACCGAATCTAACTTTGAAAACAAAGCAATCCTTTTTGTACACCATACAACACTTGATAGTATCGTTGGTGGATCTGTAGGTCTGCAAAACAATGGGATGCCATTATCATTTCAAGCAGTTAGAAACCATATAAGCGATACTCTCGAAAATTCAGATTTAAACGATGAAACAAAAACGGTATTAAGTTACGTTTTAGAGAAAAAGGAAGTAAAGGATCTGACTGAAGCGAATAAATCTTTTTTTGAATTTGAAGATATCCTATCAGCAATAAATGAAAATATTAAACCTGACGATTATCCGTCTCTCGGGCTTTTTTATGATTCAGAGTTATCAACAATTCATGACAAAGTGATCCGGGAGAAAAGATTAAACAATAATCATGAATTTTTCAGTATGATAGAAGACGCATTTAGTTATGGTGATCCTGAGTCAGATTTAGACAAGCATTTTGATGAAGCTGGTGTCAAAGAAATATTAGACAATGATTGGAAAACACTTGGATATCAGTTTATTAAAAACTCAAACGAAAATGTTATAGATGTTTCTCCTCCCTCTTACATAGAGGAAAATATTAAAGAAACAAATGAGGGTCTTATATATTGGGACCGTCCCGAAGGTGAAACCAAAACAAAGGCTCGAAAACGTCATATCATTATCTTTAACCCTTATAATGAGGATCAAATCACATTTGAATTAAGGTTTGATAAATTTCTTAAAAAGGAATTTTTGAAAAATTTAGTTGGCCAAGCTGCTACCGTCTCAAAAAAACGAATCATGTTTACCCACACCTTCGAAACAGGGAAACTAAATTTTCTGAGATTTAGATATAAACAAGATAATGCCACTTTTGATTTTAAAGTTGTAATTATACCATTATCCGAGTCATATTTTACAGGAATTAAGACAAACTTTGAGGTCGAACCAAAGAGGAAAGAAAGTGCAATAAAAATATTAACATCGGGGAAAGAGATTGTATTTCAAGAAAAACAGGATTTTAATACAGTTAAAATTGATTTAGAGCAACAATCAAGAATCGCTGTATCAAAAGAGGATACTGTAATTGTAAATGAAGCAGACGAATATATCCAAAATCAAGGTGGTGAAGTTCAAATACTCTTAAATTTAGAAGACTTGGAGTTGTCTTTAAAATTTGTTTCAGAGTCACCCAAATTACAATATATTGATGGCATGACCATTTATAAACTAAAAAGAGAAAAAGAGCAAAGTTTTACTTTTAAGGATGAAAATAGAGTCGTTCAAGGAACTCAAGAATCAATGATTAAAGATGAACAATTCTTAGAAAATCTAATGTTAGAATCTTTTTTTGTTGAGAATGGATCACTTGCATTAGACTATGATGGGCATCATGTAACTTTTCGGGAAATTCAAGTACCAGAAAATCTTTATCAGGTTTATAAAGAGTATGTAGATTACTTTCGAGCGAAAGGTATTTTACCAAGCTTAGCATTCTGGGATAATGAGCTATTAATTCTAGCTAAGCGATATATAGATGAGTTTGTTAGTTGTATTGAAGATATTGAAGATGGTGCAACACTTTCAAAACACCAAAAAGAGATCGTATATCTGGGTTCAGTAACTAGAGATGAAGAATATCCTGTTTTAATGTATTCTCCTCTTCATCCGATAAATGTTGCTTATCAGTATTCTTTTATTAAGATTGTAGGTAACGAGGAAATCCCTAGGGAGATTTTAGAAAGATTAGATTCTAAAAATCTAAACCCGTACGTCTTTTTTAACAGTGAAATATTCAAACCGATCGATCAAATACATTCACCGGAATGGACTTTGTATCATCATTATAAGAATGCTAGATATAATTTATCAGACAGCTTTGTTTCCAAATTAGTTGCTGACAAGCTTTTGGAATTCACAAAACATTACAGTTATCTATTCGAACTTAATAATAGAGCTCCAATTAAGCTAAACTTGGTTAACTTAGGTGATTCAAAAGAAGTATTACAAGGTATTTTTGGTTACTATTTGGCTCAAGTAAAAAAAGGCGTTAAATTAGAAGAACTCTTACCTATTGATTTAATGATTTATGGGGACGTAGAAGCAATTAATGCATTTGAGGAGCTCTCATTTTATTCAAGGTACGAGGAAATTGAATCAACTTTTGGTCTTAGTTTAAATACTGATAAATTTAGTAAGGATGAGTTGTTAAATGCCTTTCGTCAAAAAGTTCACTTTTATAAACAAAGTTCGAGTTCTGAGCTGTTTGAATACGCCCATATAACTTTCTATGAGATGGATCAAATGGTTGATGAAACATTGGACCAAATGAGCAAAATTGATACTGGTTTGTCGTTAGGAGGACTCTTTTCATCCATAACATCTTCATTTATTGGTGATTCTTATCGGACTGGGTTTGGGACTAAATATATAAATCAAACAACGGATTTAATAAAGTTTTCTAAGTTGTATAATAGTTTAACCTTAGCCTCAGGGAGACAAAACCCTTATGAATTCGGAAAAACCATTGTCACTGCTTTTTCAAGTAAAGGCTTTAATAAATTAAATAAAATATACGAATCATCTTACTGGGTAACCTTTGTGGAACCTAAATTTGATTTGAGTTTTGTGACAGATACGGCTGATAAGGAAGATTTATTAGTACTGCATTATAGCGATCAATATACACCTTCAAAAAGCTACGATAGTATAACGGTAACTCAAAAAACTGACCAGTTTAAGATGATCATTGAGGAGTTTCTTAATAAGCATTTAGCTAGTGTTGATCCTGATAGCACAAAAAGGATTGTAAATTTGTTCAATAGTTTAAATGGTGAATGGCTACTTCGAATGATTGGTTCTAATTCACAGCTACCAAGAGAAAAAATGAGTATCCTATCAGCTGTGAAATTTAGTCTTTCATTTTTCGCTCATCCCGACATTGTATGGATTCCATTATCACTTGAAGAAATACTTCGGGTATCTGGATCTGTTGGTCTTTCCCAAAAAGATAGTCTATTTTCATCAAAGAACTTAGGCATAACCGGCTCTCAAAGTGATGATCTGTTATTAGTAGGGATAGAAACAAGTCAAGATCAAGTTAAAGTACATTACTATCCAATTGAAGTCAAGATTGGGAAAAACAAATCAAATGTTATCGAGAAAGCCAAAAATCAAGTAAAAGCAACTAGTGATATAATTATTGATAAATTAACTGCTGAAAATTTTACAAGTACTGTCTATAAAGACTTTTTGATTAACCTGGCAATTGTGAATGCTAAAAAAATGAAATTATATAACATATGGCCTGAACATAATTGGGATGCAGTTCTTAATGAGAGGGTATTGGGAGATTTACTGAACAATAACTATTTTATTGAAGATTCATTAATACCATTTATAGGTTCAGGTGGGATTATCTCTTTTGGTGAGAAGAATTACTTTAGAAGCGTGGAACTAAGTAACGAGGGGATTTTGAATCTATCATTACCAGAGAAAGACGGTTATGAATTCTTAGTAATAGAACAAAATGATTTATTCAGTAGAATTCAAAATTCAAATGGAGACCTTTCAAAGGGAAAATTGCTTTGGAATTTATATAAGCAGGAACTTGAAGGTGCTCAACAGCCTATCAGCGATGAAGATGATGAAGATACAGATACAGCTACAGTTAATCCAGTTCCAACTGTCCCACAGGATGGTGATAAACATTCAATTGATCAAGTTATCGCTGATGAACCAATGAAAATTCAGTTTGGACAATCACTTGAAAATGGTCAAAAATTATTCTGGTACCCAACTACAACAAGCAAAATAATGCATACGAATACTGGTATAATTGGAACAATGGGTACAGGTAAAACCCAGTTTACAAAGTCATTTATTAAACAACTCCACGATGAGAGTGTTCATAATGTGAATGGAACACCAATCGGTTTTTTAATTTTTGACTATAAGGGAGATTATATAAAAGACGACTTCGTTAGAGCAACCAATGCAAAGGTCTACGATCCATATCATTTGCCATTTAATCCATTGGCTCTATACCAAGGAAAAACCTTTAAGCCACTTCTTCCTTTGCATACAGCTAGTACCATCAAAGAAACGATTTCGACTGCATTCGGTTTAGGTGTAAAGCAGAAACAGTTCTTAAATGATCTAATTCTTGAAGCGTATGAATCAAAAGGAATTCAAAAAGCAAATAAAAATACATGGGATATGACCCCACCGACACTTCATGATGTCTACAGAAAATTCACTGAAAATGAAGATGCAAAGGAAGATAGTTTGTATGCTGCATTAAAACAAATTGTTGATTTTGAGCTATTTTCACCATATAGCGAAGAGACCATGCCTTTATTCGATTTAATTGAAGGAATCGCTGTAATAAATCTTGCAGGATATGACCCTAGTGTTCAGAATTTATTGGTTGGAATTACTCTAGACAGTTTTTATTCGCAGATGCTTACCAAAGGGCACAGTGCTATTAATGAAGATTTTCGAGAATTAACAAAAATGATCTTAGTGGATGAAGCGGATAATTTCTTGAGTAAAGATTTTGCTTCACTAAAAAAAATTATGAAAGAGGGCCGTGAATTTGGTGTTGGAACAATTTTATCTACACAATTTATGAGCCATTTTGCCACTGCGGATAATGATTATTCACAATACATTCTGACTTGGGTTGTTCACAATGTTTCTGAATTGAAGAAAAAGGAAGTTCAAAGTATTTTCAATACAGAATCACAACAAGAAAATGAACAACTAACAAACAGGATTCGAGCATTAAAGAAACACCAAAGTCTTGTAACTGCTGTTTCCAATAATAAATATGACGTAATGGAAGACAAAGCTTTTTGGCAACTTTTGGCTGAAAGAAAATAATTTAAGAATTTTTCAAAAAAAGTAAGAGGGTAAGTGGACCTCTTACTTTTTTGAATATTTACTCAAAGTCAAGTAAATTCCTCCGTTCGATGCATAATGTTACTGATTCCCATTAATGACAGGAAGTTGGTGGAGTTTAAGGCTTGTTAATTATAAGGAAACTTTAAGATACTACTATCTCCACAATAGATGGGGGTCCAAAATGGAAATACCTAGTTAAGAATCTTTTTTTGCTCCTGTTCCATTTGTATCAGTAACAATAGAGTAACAGTTATTCAAATGTACTTGTGATTTTTGCGTATTTCATTTCAATCGGATATTGGCAGAAAAATGAGGTGGAGACGGTAGTATTGATGTCAAAGGTTGATAAATATAGGCGACAATAGGCCCGTAAATAAAGGTTTTTCAGAAGACCATGGTCGGTTGGGACAACTGCCCGGACTGATTGCTGTTCTAATTTTTAATCTATGGAAACACGTCAAAGGGCAAAAATACCTAGGGGGTGGTTACCTGATTTGATAACAGTAGGTTGAGTGAGTGATTTGTTGACAAAATTTTAGGAGGATACTTCATGGATAATGAAAAAAATACAGAGCTAAGTCAGAATGTAAATAACGACGAGCTTCAAGAGCATATGAATAATACCTTTGGTATCGAATTTTTCGTTAATGAGTTGTTGCCTGCAGATTTAGAAAATCAAGGATATTGGAGAATGGCCTTAGACCAGGTTAAGTATGTGGAACCATTACTTCAACTTGCACCACAACTTTTAGTAGATAAAATATATAAAGGTGCAGTTGAGAAGGCCTTTAAAGCAGCGACAGAAAACTCTTATAAATGCCTTTTAAATCCATCAATGCATCTGGCGACAATAAAAGGGACAACAGATGTGTTTATTGGAACTGGCCTCGATAATGCTACAAACAAGGTGAAAGGACAAGCACGGTGGTTAAAAAATGATGCGTTTTTATCTATCTCTAATACAGCGCAGGTTGTCTCTAATGCATTTAATGCTTTATCAACTGTGACTGGACAGTATTTTATGGCACAAGTCAATGAGAATCTTTTAGATATCAAAGGTGGAATTGATGATATAAAACAGTATATTGATGCTGTTAATCAAAGTGAACTAGAGACAGCACTTCAAGAGTTATATGAGATTATTGAACATATACGCTTCATAATGAATGACTCAGAAAGAGTCCGTACAACACTTATTCAAATTAATGGTATACGAACAGTTGCTAAAAAAAACATCAATTTATACAAAAAGCAGATTGAAAAAATAATAGAGCGAGAATCAGAATCTTTTAAATCTGACAAGGAAACAGTGATAACAAATAACATAAAAGAACTGAGAAATAATATGGTTCAATATCATTACGCTGTTTATCTATGTAACTTAGCTCAGATACTTATAATAAACTTAAACAATATTATAGATGTTGAAGAATTGAGCCTCTACCGTAACGAGATTAGCGATATAGTAAATCAGTATAAAGGCTTATTTGATAAAGCAACTAAATGGACTAAGCATTATATTGATGAAACAAACTCACTTAACAAGGTAAGTAAGAAACAGAAAGTTCTTACGTTTGGAAGTGGAATTTTAGGTGATGTTCTTGGCCGTAAAATTGGTAATTACGAATTAGCTGGACAAACAAAAGCACAGGTCAATGATTGGTTTGACTATAAAAGGAACAAGAAAAAAGAAGCCCATATTCTTAGTAATAAAGAGTTTCAAAGGCAAATGAATGATTTGGTATTGATTGATTCTTCTATTTCCGTAATGGATAGATATATTGATATGACTCTTAAAAAAGCAGAAATTGTTTCTATTGAGGGTGAATGCTATATCAAATATATTGAAGAGGAATAAAGCTATACATATAAAAAATTTAGGCAGTCATTATCCGGCTTATATTTGCTACTATTAAATTCGACAGGAGGCAATGTATCTGCGATCACCACTCAAGTCATTTGGAGTGTTGTTCACTACTACTATTAAAAGACTTAAAAAAAATTATCATTGAGATTAATTCTTGAAAGAATTGATGAAAAAGACTTCCAAAAGTTTATTGAGATATACCAAAAAAGGAGTCAAATTTAATATCATTTTCAACAGAATTTTTTTGGGAAATGGCTAGTTTAGGGATGGATTCAGGATACCATGGAAAAAACAATGAGATGGAGGTACGTAAGATCCAATCAAAACATTTTTATATGCTTTCACTGTTCGGTCTACAAGGTGGAACAGTTTATAGTGAGTATATCGCTGCTTCAAACAGAATATTTAAAAAGGCTTATAGGTTAGGTAGAGAGAGTCAAATGTAGCTGTAGAAGACTCGGTGTAATATTATTTCGTGAAAATAATAAAGGAGCGATTAATCTTGGCAGCAGATTATATATAGTGCATTTTATAAGGGACATAAAATTGTATAAAATGGTGACTTTGTATTTCTTGTTGATGGAAAAGTGCAAGATAAAAAATCAAGCACCCATATTATTTTAAACGGTGAAGCGACATTAAAAGGTAGTTTAAAACTGAGGAATGGGACAACCGCCAAAGTAGAGTTAAAATATTCTACTACTTTCGCAATCTATAATGTTGTAATGCTCTATATAGACGGTGTTTATGTTGATGGAGTTAAAGGAATTTAATTATCTAAAAATATGAATAATAGACAAATACAGTTGTAACGCTCTAAAAGACTTCGATACGATTTAAGGATAAAACGCACAATTTCATCCTTTCAAGAAATGTGACCATCATAATGATGGTCTATTTATATTTTTAACCAACTGTATATAAACGCAAATTCCATAAATGACAATAAATTACCAATGAATGAACATTAGCCATGCCTTACAATTATCATAAGGTGTGTTAAATGTTTGTATCACCCATGTTATTATACAAATTAGACAAAGGAACTGTAATTTTTTAAACGAGGAGGAATTTTAAAATTAGTGATTTCTTAGCTGTCCTATGTATATTCCTTGTGATTATTATTATTGTGATTATTATACGACTTCCTTTGGCACTCATAACCTATTTGGTAGAGCGTTTGTTTTTCCGAAATCCAAAACCTTTTATCGATCATTTGTTTGACACAGATTATCCAAAGCCAAAAGAAATAAAACAAATTAAACCAGTTACAGCCAGGAAAAAGAAATCCTCTTCTTATAAAGTTAGTAAGTCGTTGGGTAAAGGGCTTGTCAAAATGATTAGACGTTCAATTAGGGAACATGACAGAATGTATAATCCATCCCGTAAATATAGAAAAAATCGATATTATAGATAACTTAAATTTCGGCTTATGTCGCAACCACATAAGCCTTCCTTGGCGAAAGTTGATGGGGAAATGACAAAAAAAACCGTTATTTGTAGTTTCAGAGAATGATAAATTTAATTTTATCGTACTAATCCGTTGCCTGGTGAAATACAGGAACCTAACTAGAGCTGGGTTTCTCCGGTTACCTTCATTTGAGAAATGGAAAAGTATTTGATTATTAATGGGTGAAATTAGATGAAAATAATTAGCGAAAAAAATTTTAAAAGACTTATTGTAAGTGAGAGACTTAAAGCAGGTTATTGGGAAATTTAATATGATGCAATACTCGCAGGGTTTGTTTTAAAGTAAGGAAAGAAATATAAGGCTTTAAACTACTATAAGAAACTGATTACCGAAACAGAAAAACTTGCAGAATGCTTTACATAGCAATTACCTTTGTTCGCTTTCTTGACGTAATAATACTATTAAAATAAACTTATATTATTCCACATTTTTTGTTAGTATTCAGTTGTCTAACAATTTTTTTGGACAAAACTGAAGTTTTCGGAGGGATCCCTTTGTTAGAATTATCGCTTAAACAGCCGGAAAAGCTTCGTATGGTTGCGCATGCTTTATCATCAGAGGTAAGATTGAAAATCATTGATTTATTAAATAAAGGGAATGTGAATATCAATCAACTGTCAGAAAAGTTAGATATCCCTGTTTCAACCGCAGCTTCCCATATAAAGGTTCTTGAAGAAGCCGGGTTGATCCTAACTCAACTTCGTCCGGCCAGCAGAGGTGCGATGAAAGTATGTACCCGCAATTTTGATGATATTCATATCAGTATAAATGATCCCAAAAGTATAAATACTTATAAAATGTACGAGCTTGAAATGCCGATTGGGCAATATACCGACTTCCATGTTTCACCAACATGCGGTATTGCTAGTCAAGAGGGAATTATCATACCGGAAGATGAACCGGTTCATTTCTATAATCCTGTTCGATCAAATGCACAGCTTATTTGGACGAGAAAAGGATACTTTGAATATAAGTTTCCTTTAGTTATTCCACCTGGAGCAAAAGTACAATTAGTTGAGATATCCACAGAGATCTGTTCGGAGGCTCCGAATTATGACCATAATTGGCCATCTGACATTACTGTCTGGTTAAATGGGGTAGAAATTGGGACTTGGACAAGTCCTGGTGATTTTGGGGACCGACCTGGAAAATTGAATCCTAAGGCTTGGGGAGAAACTACTCGCACCCAATATGGGACACTAAAGACGTGGAAAGTGTCGGAGGACAAGGTAACAATTGACGACATTTACCTATCCGATATAACAGTCCAACATTTAGGTATATTAGAGCGTGATTATATATCTTTTCGAATTGGTATTAAAGAAGACGCCGTTCACAAAGGCGGTATAAACCTTTTTGGCAGTAAATTTGGTGATCATCCTCAGGATATTAAATTAAAGATATCGTTCTATTAACATCATCCACACATTTGAGAAGTCTTCTTGTTACAAGAAGGCTTTTTATTATTACAAAAATCATGTAATTAAACAAAAAAATATTGACACTTTACCTATGTAAGCGTATTCTTTAAATTAAATTTACAGAAAATTTGTAATAAAACAAAATTTTTAATAAATAATTTTATCAGGTAAAGGAGAAGTTATGACATTTCGACAAGAATACCCCCGTCCGCAATTCATGAGAAAAGACTGGCTTAATTTAAATGGTGAATGGGATTTTGAATTTGATGATGAGAATATTGGATTAGAAGAAAAATGGTTTGCTAAAAAAAGAGAATTCAAGCAAAAAATTAATGTTCCATTTGCTTATCAAACGAAGCTTAGCGGAATTCATGATACGGCATTTCATGATTGGGTTTGGTATCGCAAAGAATTCGACCTACCTGAATCCATGCTTGGTAAACGAATCATCTTGCATTTTGGTGCCGTAGATTACCGGTCAATGGTTTTCGTTAATGGAAGTTTAGTTGGTACTCATGAGGGCGGGCACACTGCTTTTTTCTTCGATATTACAACCTATTTAAGAGAAGGAAAACAATCAGTTGTGCTCAGAGTTGAAGATCCTTCAAGAGACGAAACCATTCCGCGTGGCAAACAGTATTGGAATGAAAAATCCGCAGCGATTTGGTATACGCGGACCACGGGAATATGGCAAACAGTATGGTTAGAAGCTGTGGATAAAACACATATAAATAAAGTCAGATTCACACCTGACATTGACAATGGAGATATCAAAATTGAACTAGAGGTATCCGGTGAATATTTAAATAAAGATCTTGAAATTGACATCACTTTTAAAGAAGAACCTATTGTAAAAGAAACCATTAAAATTTATGAGAGTTTTGCAAAAAGATCGATCAATCTCTATAATCGAAAAATATTCAGAACGGGGTTCCATCATGCAGGGTGGAACTGGACACCGGAAACGCCCAATTTATTCGATGTTACGATTAGATTGAAAGAAGAGGAATCAGTACTCGATGAAATCACTTCCTATTTTGGGATGAGGAAAATCCATACGGAAAATGGCATGGTCTTTCTAAATAACAGGCCCTATTATCAAAAGCTTGTTCTGGACCAGGGTTACTGGCCGGACGGTTTATTGACGGCACCAAGCGATCACGACTTAAAGAAAGATATCGAATTAGCAAAAGAAATGGGGTTTAATGGGTCCAGGAAGCACCAAAAGGTCGAGGATCCAAGATTTCTATATTGGGCAGATACATTAGGGTTTTTAGTATGGGGAGAATGTGCTGCTTCTCCTTCCTTTAGTGAGGATGCTGTGGCACGACTCACGAAAGAATGGATTGAAATCATTGAGCGAGACTATAACCACCCATGTATCGTAACCTGGGTCCCTATGAATGAAAGCTGGGGAGTTCCTTCTATAAGTACAAATGACCAGCAAAAGCACCATTCACTGGCGATGTATTATTTAATCCATTCATTGGATTCTACTAGATTAGTCATTTCAAATGACGGATGGGAATTAACAAAAACGGACATTTGCGCGATCCATAACTATAATCATGGCCATAAGGACAAAAGTGAAAAATACAATGGGTTTCTTCGTTCGATCTCAACGGTTGAACAGTTACTTCAGTCAAGACCAGCGGGAAGAAGAATCTATTCAAAAGGATTCGAACATGGTGGTGAACCCATTCTCTTAACAGAGTTTGGCGGGATTGGTTATAAAGTCGGAGAAGAAAATGGCTGGGGTTATACGACTGTGACCAACGAGGAAGAGTACCTGGCAGATTATGAAAGGGTGTTGAAAGCAGTATATGAATCAACCTCACTGCATGGCTATTGTTACACACAGCTAACAGATGTCGAACAGGAGATTAATGGAATTTTGACATATGATCGCAAGCCAAAGTGTGATTTGCGTGAGATTAAACGCATAAATGACATGTGGCATATCACACGGCGGTAACTTGCATTATGTATACAAAAACTGATCACGTAAATCTCACACATTTTATGGCGCTATTAAGAGGTAATTTAGGGATCCTTGAACACCTTTTCTCTGATATAGTAAAAAATACAGAAAATTTAAAAATTTAGTTGAAAACGCTATCACTTCCTGATATTCTAAAATTATCCAAGTAAACATTTAACGTAATTGTAAGTTTTTTTAGTAAATTATTTACTAGAAAGGTAAAAGAGATGGCAACCATTAAGGATATAGCGAAATTATCAAAGGTATCAGTTGCAACGGTTTCAAGAGTGTTAAATGGTGATGAAACAATCACTGTTCAGGACCAAACCCGCGAGCGAATCTATCAGGCCTCGAAAGAACTGGGATATAAGACCATCCAAGAACGCCGTAATCAACAACAAACTTCTAGGAGTAAAAAGAATCCTGCAATAGGTGTTGTCCTTTTTCTTTCAAATGAAGAGGAGCTGAGTGATCCTTATTTTTTATCGATACGTCAGGGAATTGAGGAAGAACTTATAAGGCAAGGGATTAGTACAACCACTATGATCCGTTCATATGATAAGGTCGATCATCAGAAAGTTCATGAACTGGATGGGATGATTATTGTTGGAAGAATAAATGAGGAGGCTTTTAAAAAAATAAGCGGTCATATTAAAAACATCGTTTATATCAATCATTCTCCTGATGAGGATATGTACGATTCCGTTGTTGTCGATTTTCAAAAAGCAACAGAAAAAGCCTTACAGCATTTGCTTAAAGCTGGTTATAAACGGATCGGTTATATTGGGGGTGTCGAAAGGGAGCATCTAAAAGAGAGAACAATCATCGGGGAGGATCAACGCCTTACGACCTATGAGAAGGTGATGAAATCAGAAGGACTCTATGAACCATCCTATGTTTTCATCGGTGAATATACGATGATCCAAGGATATGAATTGATGAAGAAAGCTGTCAAACAGAACGATGTTCCAGAAGCATTTTTTATTGCGAGCGATCCTATGGCAATTGGTGCTTTACGGGCCCTTCAGGAATTAAGAATTTCCGTTCCGTCCGATATAGCTATCGTCAGCTTTGATGATATCGAAATGGCAGAATTTTGTAGTACGCCTTTAACAACAGTAAAGGTTCATACAAAAGAGATGGGACAAACTGGGGTTAAATTATTATTAGATCGAATCAATGGCAGAAAACTTCCGTTGAAAGTAACAGTTCCTACAGAATTAGTGATTAGACAAAGCTGTGGAACCAATCAGTAGAATGAAGGACCACTTTAAGGAGGTGATTTGGGGGAAGTGACCGTATGTTTTATAAGGTTTAATATCCCTATTGTGACGGCCATCACATGTGATAGGGACATTAAACCAGGACTCAAGGACTAAGTAAATGAGTCTCTATAATTATATAGCAGTCTCATTCTACTAGCAACTTTATGAATGCAGCTTAAGTATTTGATGACTACCCTTAAGTATGAAAGCACATTCGAAATCTTGAGACGCTTTACGAGAATTGCAGGGTGGGAAATTGAGTATTAGGTAGAAAGATCTACAACCTATCCAGTAGGACAGGCTGTGATTGGATTAGCCTGGAAGATGCAAAGTAGTAAGTCAAAAGGTCATAGACTAGTAGAAAGATAGATAACTAACACAGTAGTAACATGGTTCTATGACTTAAATCGAGCTGCAATAGGAAGAGCTTAGTGTCGATCATACGATTGGAGCTCGTTGGTAAAATCACCATACTTATTCGAGATAACGAAATTGGAATAAAAAGATGAAACTTCGAAGGGATACATAGAGGTATCCAAGGCGCACAATCTATTGATTTTTAAGAATAATCATTCTCAAAAAATAGGAGGTATTTATATGAAAAGAAAATCAAATGTTCTCCTCAAGATTGTTCCAGTATTGTTTGCCGGCATGCTGGCCCTTTCCGGGTGTAGCGGCAGTGGGGAAAAAGCATCCTCAAGTAGTAGCGGTTCTGGTAAGATCGTAAACCTTACGATGTCTGCCTGGGGAAATCCAGCGGAGTTGAAGGTATATCAAAAAGGAATTGATTCCTATACAAAAGAGCATCCAAACGTAAAAATCAAATTAATTCCAGTGCCTACCGATGGTTATGAGCAAAAAATATTGACTCAGCTGCAAGGTGGAGATGCTCCAGACGTATTTTATGTAGGTGACGCGACAATGGCAAAGCTTGCGCAAAACGGATCTGTCGCGGAGTTAGGTGAATATATGCAGACCGGCGACAGTTACGCTAAGCCAGATGAATATGCTGCCGGGTTATGGGGCGCAGCCAAGCAGGATGGTAAATATTATGGTGTACCGGTAGACTGTAACCCGTTGTTACTTTACTACAACAAAAAGATGTTCAAGGATTTAGGAATTAAAACGCCTCAAGAATATTTTGACGAAGGTCAATGGAATTGGAAAGCTTTTGATGAAGTGACGAAGAAGTTAAAAGACGGTGGTAAAAAAGGCTTTATCGCCG
The DNA here is from genome assembly GCF_021560175.1 of Neobacillus drentensis. Taxonomy (GTDB): domain Bacteria; phylum Bacillota; class Bacilli; order Bacillales; family Cytobacillaceae; genus Neobacillus; species Neobacillus drentensis_A. The sequence continues at coordinate 3,072,366 of NZ_CP091110.1, forward strand.
AAAAATGGCTGATGGATACTTGGATTTGGTCAAACGGCGGACGTGCCTATGATGAAAAAGGTAATTATGTTTTAGATCAGAATCAAAAGGCACGTGAGGCAATCCAATTTATCAGTGACTTAACAAAAAAAGGACAAATTATGTATGCTGGTTCTCTTCCTAAGGGACAAGGTCTAGATGCCATGTTCATGTCAAATCAAGTAGGTATGGTGGCCGCTGGCCGCTGGTTAACTCCAATGTTCAGTGAAAATAAAAGTCTTGATTTCGATTACATTTACTGGCCAACTAACACAGGCAACAAAATGGAGCCCGTTCAAATTGGTGTAGCCTTTATGGCCGCAAATAAAAAGTCTAAACATGTAAAAGAAGCTATGAATTTCGCAACCTACTATGTTTCCAAAGAAGGACAGAAGGCTCGCTTAGAGGGAAATGGTAACGCAATACCATCAGTTAGCGGGATTGACGAGATCGTCACAAGTGATAAAACAGTCGAACATACACAATACTTAATGGATGGCCGTGAAAAAGGCTTTGTGAACGGTGCTCCTCTTATGTTCAAAGGACAAATTCCTGGATTGAATAAAGAAGTAGAAGATCAATATGACCTACTGCTTTTAGGTAAACAGAGTGTAGATAAGACGATTAAGAATATTACCGAGAAAACCAAGCAGTTGACAAGCGAATATCAAGCCGGAAACTAATTTTACGAGAGTAAAAGGGAGGGAATGATCACGTTCTATCCCTTCCCTTTCTCTATTCAAATCGATAAATGACAGACGCTTAATTTAGAAGCTTTGGGCTTAGCGGTCTGATTTTCATAAATTGAAGTGGAGGGTGAGTTCCATGCATAAGCGTCAAAGGGCGTTAGCAGGATATTTGTTTATTGCACCGCAATTGATTGGCCTGCTTGCTTTCTCATTATTCCCAGTTGCTTACGCACTTGTGTTAAGTTTCTTGAAATGGGACGGTTTTGGTGCTAAAACCTTTGTAGGTTTCGCCAACTATTCAAAGCAGTTCCATAATCCTGATTTTTGGATGGCAATGAAAAATACAGTGTATTACATGATATTAGTTATTCCCGTTGGAATTGTCATTTCTCTGCTCCTTGCCGTGGCCTTAAACAATGTGAAAGGCAAAGAGATCTATCGTGTGTTTTATTTCATGCCTGTTGTTACAAGTTCTGTTTCCATCGGAGTCATTTGGATGTGGATTTTAAACGGTGACTTTGGAATTTTGAATATACTGCTTTCCCATATAGGGATTGAAGGCCCAAAGTGGCTGACGGATACGCATTGGGTTATTCCAGCTATAGCCATCCTTAGTATATGGTGGGGACTTGGCAATAACATGGTTATCTTTCTTGCAGGATTGCAAGGAATTTCAAGAAGTTATTATGAAGCTGCCGAAATAGACGGAGCAAACAGTTTTCAGAAGTTTTGGCACATTACCCTGCCACTTCTTTCACCAACAACGTTTTTTATTGCCATCATGGCCATCATCGGCTCCTTCCAAGTATTTGATCAGGCCTTTGTTATGACAAACGGCGGCCCAGCGAAAGCGAGTTACACACTCGTTTATCATATCTATCAAAAAGGGTTTATTGACTTCAAAATGGGAGATAGCTCTGCTACAGCCATGATCTTGTTTGTGATCATCTTATTCTTCACACTTATTCAATTCAAAATGTCGAAAAGGTGGGTTCACTATGGCGAATAATGTTGTCACAAGTGTAGGAAAGAACGCCATACCAGTTATTGAAACAAAGGTGAAGAAAAAGGTTAAACCGTCTCAAATCTTTCTTCATATTATTTTAACGATTGGCGCAATCATAATGATTTTTCCATTCCTATGGACAGTAAGCAGTTCCTTAAAAGATATTTCACATATCTTCCTGGTGCCGCCGGCCTGGCTCCCGAATCCCGTTAAGTGGTCAAATTATATTGATTCTTTGACTGCGATGCCATTCGGTTTAGCCTACTGGAACAGCTTCTATATTACAACAGTTGTTGTATTGGCTACATTACTGACAGCTTCTATGGCCGCCTATGCCTTTGCGAAAATTGAGTTTAAAGGCGCAAATTTTTTGTTCATTCTTTTCTTAGCAACTATGATGATTCCGAAGCAAGTAACGATGATTCCTTTATATATCATAATGGGGAAAATCGGATGGTTAGATTCCCACCTGTCCCTGATTGTACCGGGTGCTTTATTTAACGCATTTGCCGTATTTTTATTAAGGCAATTTATCATGGGAATTCCAAAAGAATTGGAAGAAGCAGCGATTATTGACGGTGCCGGCTACTTTAGAATCTATTGGAGCATTATTTTGCCGCTTATTCGTCCATCCCTTGCGGCAGTAGGAATTTTTGTCTTCTTAGGTTCATGGAATAACTTTCTGGATGCCTTAATCTTCTTAAACACACCTGAGAAATTTACTGTACCGTTGCTGCTAAACACGTTCAAAGGTCTATATGTCGCTGACTGGGCACTGATGATGGCAGGAACCACCATTTCTGTTATTCCTGTATTGATCATTTATATTGTTGCTCAAAAGCAAATTATTGAAGGTGTCACAATTACAGGTATTAAATAAGAAATTAAAAACTAGTGGTGAGTTATATGAACTTTATGAACAGTAAGGCATATTCCGTATTCGAGACGGCTTCGAATCTACTTCTGATCAATTTGCTTTGGCTTTTAATGTGTTTGCCTATTGTTACGATTTTTCCAGCAACTGCCGCCATGTTTGCGGTTATTAGGCAATCGGTTTTGTATAAGGATTCCAGTGTGATTAGACCTTTTTTCCGGTTTTTTAAGGAAAATTTCAAACAAAGTTTTCTGCTAGGGATTATATGGCTGCTTATTGCTTTTTTATTATATTTTGACTATAAGTTTATGAACCATTTTAGTTCGGTCCGTAATATATTGCTGCCGATTCTATTCTTTTTTGGGATCCTATACTCTTTTTCAACCGTCTTTTTGTTTTCTGTCATGGTCCACTACAAAGCAAATTGGCGTACAGTCATTAAAAATGCGATGTTCATTTCAATTAGTCATTTTCCGAGTACCCTTTTGGGTCTGTTGATTCTTGTTGGGACAGCCATCCTTGTAATGGCATTGCCTATTACTGGCGCCATTATTTTTAGCATCAGTACGTATGGATTATTTTCCCTTTGCAATCGTAGTTTTCGGAAAATAGAACGGCTTAAGGGGGTGGAATCTGTCAAGGAACCATATGATGTCGAGTTTTTAGAAATATAAACTTTATTTTAGGGAGGATTAGGAAATGGAGAAAATTACTTTTATTGGGGCAGGCAGTACTGTTTTTGCGAAAAACGTTTTGGGAGATTGTATGATGGTTCCGGCCCTTGATGGCTTTGAATTTGCTTTATATGATATTGATGAAAAGCGGTTAAGAGAATCAGAGGCTATGCTGACGAATCTAAGGAATCGTTACAATAAATCTATTAGCATTAAAGCCTATTTAAACCGGAGCGAAGCATTAACAGGGGCTAAATACGTCATCAATGCCATCCAAGTGGGCGGATATAGGCCAAGTACAGTCATTGATTTCGAAATTCCTAAAAAATATGGCCTTCGACAGACCATTGCTGATACGATTGGGATCGGAGGTATTTTTAGAGCTTTACGTACAATCCCGGTACTATTCGACTTTGCGAAGGATATTGAAGAGGTATGCCCGGACGCTTGGCTCTTAAATTATACGAATCCGATGGCTTCATTAACAGGGGCCATGCTTCGATATACAAATGTAAAAACAGTAGGATTATGTCATAGTGTTCAAGTTTGTACAAGAGACTTGTTTAAGACATTAGAGATGGACCCTGAAGGCGTGGAAGAGAAAATAGCTGGAATTAACCATATGGCTTGGCTGCTGGAAGTGAAAAAGAATGGGAAGGATCTATACCCTGAAATTAAACAGCGAGCATTAGAAAAGCAAAAGTCTAAACATCATGATATGGTCCGTTTTGAACTTATGGATAAATTCGGCTATTATGTAACAGAATCTTCTGAACACAATGCTGAATACCATCCTTACTTTATTAAAAATAACTATCCAGAACTAATTGAAAAGTTTAATATACCGCTTGATGAATACCCAAGGCGTTGTGAAAATCAAATTAAAGGCTGGGAAGAAATGCGCGAATCTCTTACCACTGACTCCAATCTTTCACACGTACGTTCATCAGAATATGGTTCAAGAATTATTGAAGCGATGGAAACAAATATTGCCTTTAAGTTTGGCGGTAATGTTTTGAACACAGGCGGACTAATTAGTAATCTCCCTCGAAAGGCGGTTGTAGAGGTTCCGTGTATAGCGGACCGAAGCGGCATCATCCCTTGTTATATAGGGGAATTACCTGAGCAGCTGGCAGCTTTGAACCGAACAAATATTAATACACAATTGCTGACCATTGAAGCTGCAGTAACAAGGAAAAAAGAGTACATTTACCAAGCAGCAATGCTCGATCCACATACTGCTTCAGAGTTATCATTAGATGATATTGTCTCCTTATGCGACGATTTAATAGAGGCCCATGGCGAATGGCTGCCTGTCTATCAAGATAAAAAACAGTTTATCGCGACGAATTAAGGTTAAAAATCGTTTACGGTCTTAGGACTCTCAATTGTATAATTGAGAGTCTTTTGTGACTTGGAGGCATATTGGGCTCAAAGATATTCGGAGTTAGAGAAGGTTTATCGCTATTGGACGGATAAGCATAAAATAAATAGTTTAAGGAGTTGTCCAATTTGTTGGAAAATCATAAATTACCTTTATTTATTATTACTGGTGCGAGTGGGACGGGCAAAAGTACAGTGGTTCCATACCTTCGAGAAATGTTGAATCATTTTGATGTGTTTGATATAGATGACATAGCGGAAGAGGTTGGTGATTGGCAAAAACTTAAAAATGTCTGGTTAAAAGTTGCAAGTAATATCGCTAAAAGCCATCGAATGACCATTCTTTGTGGAACGATTATGCCTTGGGATGTCGAAAAATGCGATACTTATCAAGATTTTAGTCATATTTATTATCTAAACCTTCATTGTGATGATGCTATCCGTAAAAAACGGTTATCTAAAAGAGGTTGGTCAGAGGAACTTATTGAGGAACACAAAATTTTTGCAAAATGGCTGCTGGAAAATGCGGAAAAAGCATACTCTCCACCTATGCCTATCGTCGAATCAAATAGTAATGTGGAAGAAGTTGCACTGAATATTAAAAATTGGGTGATGAATGTTTTAGATAACTAAATTTTCTCTTGATACAAAAGAAAGTTTAGTAAATTTTTAGCTAATTCATACATTAGAAAACAGATTACTTGAGTCCATTAAAGTATAGTATATCCAGAATGGAATATTGAAATTTCAAGGAGAGAACTGGAATGTTAAAAGTTGATCAACCTGGAAAGATTATCATTCTTAACGGAACTCCAAGATCTGGGAAATCCAGCATTGCTACAGTCATTCAGAATACGTTCGATGGGGTGTGGATGAACGTAGGGGTCGATCGATTCATGATGATGACCCCTGAAAAATATCAGCCTGGGATCGGTTTGCGGCCTGGCGGTGAACGCCCTGACCTCGAACCTCTTGTTCCTATTATGTACCGTGCTATGTATGAGACGATTGCAATTTATAGTAGATTAGGGTTAAACGTTGTAGTAGATGTTGGTCACCATGAGGGGTATTCTGTCCCGTTGGAAATTCTACCAACTTGTGCTCGGATACTAAATGGACTTCCAGTTTTGTTTGTTGGCGTCCGTTGTCCAATTGAAATTGTCATGGAACGACGGCTTAAAACTGGGTATGTTGGATACACCACTGAAGGAAATGTACCAAAGCCCGTCCGTTTATGGCAGCAGCTCGTCCACGTACCTGGTATCTATGACTTGGAGGTCGATACATCTGTGCTCACTTCCGAGGAGTGTGCTATATTGATTCGCCAGCGACTCGAAGATGGTTCACCCCCGACAGCTTTCCAAAACATTGAAAGAAGGGAGATTAACTGAGTCTTTCAAATAGTAACTTGAAAATGACGTTCAAACGATTCTTTGAAAAAGCATGGTAAAAAGAGATTCTGCACGATTGATAGCAGCAAGAGCCTTAATTTTGGCAGTGTTTACTCTCAACGTAGACTCGATGCCATTTTTCATTAGAAGAATAAAGAAAGGGAACACCTTATACAGGGATTACAGATTTCCATTTTTAAAGTAAAATAATTTTTTTCGTTAAGGGAAACAGCCCAAAGGAAAGGGGGGATGAAATTGTAATTATTTACCCCCATATATTTTTTATATCAACCCATACTTTTTAAAACTATTATAGATGCCATTTTCATCATGAGAATCGGTTATATCATCAGCTACTTTCTTAACCGCTTCATAAGCATTTCCCATCGCAATGCCATGCTGTACAAACTCGAGCATTTCCAAATCGTTCAAACTGTCACCGTAGGCAAAGGTATGTTCTTTGCTTATGTTAAAATGCTCATATGGTGAAAGAGGTTAAAGGTGTTATATTTTCATAGAATTCATTAAAAGATTTTTCGTATTTTTCCATATCTATAGGTACTGAACTCCTGCTTCTAACCTAATCGAGCCCCCTCTTGTTAGTACATTTTATGTAATAAATAGAGTTTAGACTTGCGAACCGAAAAATCAGAGGGATTAAACCAGAAGGCATAGGCAAAGGTTTATTATAGATAAAAAGGGGGAGTTATGTTGACAATTATAAAAAATATGGGACGTCTTTGTCCGACGGATACAAATGGATATATATTAAATGATACAAGTATAAATAAGATTCAACCGGAGTTTTTTGAGGTAATTAAAATAGTTATAGAAAAGTATCAAAAAAATTTAGGAGCGGACTTACATAGCATATATATCAGGGGCTCAGTTCCTCGTGGTTTGGGCATAAAGGGCGTTTCAGACTTAGATACAATAGCTATTACAAATAAGAATACGATTGAGTTAGATTTGAAGTGGGTAGACAAGACTGAACGAGATTTAAATGAAAAATTCAAATGTATAAATGGAGTGGAATTCAGTTTCTTTCACATTGAAGAAATTTTAGAAACCACTACTTTTTCAATCATACCGTTTATGATTAAGACTCATAGTGTGTGCGTACTTGGGGAAGATTTAAAGGTTTATTTACCTAATTATAGGGCGGATAGAGCACTTGGTAACCACCACCTTGTAAATCTAAAGAATCAAGTTGAGCAAGCAAAGAAAGACCTTGATGGTAATATGGATATGGAGGATATTTTGGATTGTTGCAGCTGGATTATGAAAATTATCGTTAGGGCAGGACTAGCACTAGTGATAGAAGAAGAAAATCGATATACAAGAGATTTGTATCCAGCTTATAAGATATTTTCCCGATATTATCCAGATAAGGAATCTATGATGAAACAAGCACTTACATGTGCCATTAATCCTGTAGGAAATGCTAATGAAATAATAGATATATTGGATAAAGCGGGAAATTGGTTGATAAGCGAGACTGAAAAGTGGTTAGAAGTTTATAATCCTAAAAAGATTAGTAATTTGGAAATATAGAATGAGGGACACAACTCTAAAAATCCTGATTGTAAAAGATTGTAATTTGGGAGATTCAAGGTGGGCCAATAGAAGAAACAACCAGATTAATAAGTAAAGAGGAGGAGGCGGAGTATAAAAAAGAATACTATGAAAAAGCCCCTCTAATTAAAAATAAAAGCCATCATACTGATGGCTCAGACTGACGACAGATACGAAGAAAATCGAGTTTACCGGCAGTTTTCTTAAAAATTTTAATTTAGAAATTTACAAGAGTGGATTTCAGCAAGCAGTCTAATTAGAATAGCAGTTCATGGTGAATTTAGCACATTTAGTAATTAGAAAATTGTTTTGAATCTACAAGTATTTCTAAAGCTATAATTCTTATTTGTTCACGATTTATCTGTGTATTTCTACAAGCATTTAATCTCTCTGTGCTCCCCTATAGCTTCCAATAAGATTTTGATAACCAGGAAGATGGCTTGAAATTAAAGCGCCAAAACCTTCAACATCATTGCGCCAATCACGTTGTAATTCGCACGCTATGCTGAACCAATTCAAAAGCTGCACCACACCATGTGCCATACGTGTTAATGCCGCATCCGCTACTTGTTTACTGAATGTACCAGAAGCATCTGTAGCTACAAATACTTCATAACCAGCGTTTACAGCGGAAAGGGCAGGAAATGCAACGCAAACATCTGTTACTACGCCCGCAATGATCAGTTGTTTCTTTCCAGTTTTTTCGATTGCTTTGACAAAATCTTCATTATCCCATGCGTTAATTTGTCCAGGACGAGCGATCTTGGGCGCATGAGGAAAAATTTCAACTAATTCTTGCATGATTGGCCCGTTAGGCCCGTTTTCAAAGCTTGTTGTTAAAATAACGGGTAAATCAAAAAACTTAGCAGTGTTAGCAAGAGCCATCACATTGTTCTTGAATTCATCCACACCATAGTCACGCACAAGACCGGAGATAAGGCCGGTTTGATGATCAACTAAAAGAACGGCAGCATCATCTTTATTAAGACGATAATAGAAATCAGATATTTTATTATCCTCCCTTTAATGAAATATAAGTAATCGAAGAAGTTTCTTAGATTGGAAAATGGATGTTTAACTTCCTCGTTTGTTCCAATGTAATTGAAAGGATTACTGGAATTCGTATTCTAAAAAATCAAAATGGGTTAGTAGTATTTTAATAAAAATGATTAATTGAAAATGCTTAGACTTTTTCAATTAATCTAGAGCTGGAGTGTGATCGATCCAATGAATAAAATGCTCTAAATATTGTTGAAGATAACGTTTTGTTGGTTCGTCTGTAAGGAGTTTCTGATCAAAATCAATCTTTTTATGTACGTGGGAAATCAACACTTTTTGAAATGGAAGAACATGAACCTGCATCGCCTCTAGTACTTGTTTGATTTGCAATTGAGCAAAGGCCGTACCTAATCCCCCAGGAGTTGCACCAATTAAACCAACCGGTTTTCTGCTAAGAACAGCGGATTTTTGAGGTCTTGATGCCCAGTCCAATGCATTCTTTAATACGCCTGGAATCCCAGAATTGTACTCTGGACTTACAATAATGATACCATCAACGTCCTGAATAGCAGATTTAAATGATGTCACTGTTTCTGGTACACTTATTTCTAGGTCTTCGTTGAACAAAGGCAACTCATTAATCTCGATCCAACGAAATTGATGGGAATCATTCATTTCTGTTAATGATTGAGCAATGATTCGATTATAAGAATTTTTTCGTAAACTACCACAAATAAGGCCGATGGTCTTGGTCATACATTCCCTCCTCGTTTAAAATCTTTTTCATATTACCATAATGTTCCAAAATAGAAGAAGGGACATTATGCCTAATTTTCAGATTCTTTAATTCAATGAAGAGTTTATTACAAAGAATCTGGGATGTAAGGATTTCTCTTTGGTTTTCCTATTACTCGGCTCGTGTTTTGCAAGCTATGGAAAATAGTCCATGTTCATTTTATTTTTTCTTTCAATTACCATATATTTCTTTCATACTAGTAACTATAAAGGAATGGAGGAAGTGCAGAAATGGAAGAAAAGAAAGTGACGTGGTTAGAACTCTTTTATGATTTGTTATTTGTGGCGGCGGTTGCGGCTGCGACTCATGTTTTACTTCATGTTGAAGATGGTCATATCCATGCAGAATATTTAGTGAAGTTTGTATTAATTTTTATTCCTATCTGGTGGGCTTGGGTAGGGCAGACCATATTTATTAACCGGTTTGGAAAAGATTTATTTCATCAACGTATCTTTTTAATTCTGCAAATGTTTTTTGTACTAATTATGACATCAAGTTTATCAGTTGATTTTGATCCTTATTACCTTTCTTTTTTAATTGGGTATATTGGCTTAAGAGCAGTAACTGCTATCCAATATCTTATTGTCCAGCGTATAGAAACGGGAGTTCGAAAACTAGCAGCCCTCTTTTTGGGAAGGTATTTCTGGATTGGAATCGTTATTTCATTATTGTCTGTCTTGTTTGATTCATGGGTTCGGTATGCTGTGTTGTATACGGGAATCTTTATTGATATCATTGTCCCCGTGCTTGGACGAAAATGCTTAGAAAAGGTTCCCACAAATACGGCTCACTTATTAGAACGTTTTGGTTTATTTACCATTATTCTCTTTGGGGAAGCACTTATTAGTACACTTGCGGTCATAAAGCCTACACAAGGAAATTGGGATTCAATAGGCTTTGCGATCATTTCATTTATCTTAATCATATCGATGTGGTGGCAATATTTCGATAACATGGAGAAGAAACTCGACAAGTCTTTACAAACATCCGGCCAAATCATTATTTATGGTCATCTTATTATTCTAATGTCTTTAAGCATGATTGCAGCATCTATCAGACTATTGTTTTTACATGAGGTCCATTACTCCTTTATCTTATTTTTTGTTTTTGGAACTGTATTGCTCTATTTCTTGTCAACGACCTTTGTTTTCCATCAATATAGATATGTGCACCACCGCTTGAAAATTTATCATTTAGGGCTATTTTTAGGAATTTTAGCCGTCTTTTTTATAATTAATTTGATTATTGTCGTACCAAATATTTTGATAATAGCTGAATTAACCTTGTTTTTTATTATCTATACTAAACTAACCATATCTACTAAAAAGCAACCGTGACTAATGAGATTAATCTGAGTGGTTAATATTGATTTTATTACTTTACGGCTTCTTGGAAGTTTTCCAGATAGAAATGGAATCAAACGGCATCATGACAGATGCCATCATACGGGTGAAAAGGGTCTAAAGTTGGCCCCTTATTTTTTTGATGGCTAGAGAGAGGGAAAATCTTTGAGCATCCCATTCAGGGGTAGCTGAGTATACAGAGGATCTTTTAAATGATTTAGGAATAAGAAAGGGTTGGAAAAATAAATTTACTTTTAAAATATAAATTTTTGAAAGAGAAACGTATGTTCCTATTTATGGTTATAAATGATATACTTAAATGGCAATAGAATAGGATTTTTCAAGGGTGGTCTGCACGCTCCCAACCAGAAAGGGGGTGATGCTGAATGTCAGTTTTTGAATCATTAATGTTTGCGATTGGTTTTGCGGGCTTAATCGTAACCATTCTGTCATTTAGATCAAAAAAATAATCCACCCTTGAGTTTAGAGGCTCTGGTGGATTATTTACTCTTTAGCTGATCCCCTTTGAGGGAACCGTCTATTGCTGACCGGACATGTAGCAGCATGTCCGGTCTTTTTTTACTTTATTCAATATATAGTTTTATTATAACTTATATCATAACGATCTCCAAATCTTTAGACAGTAAAATGAACGAAATTAACAACTAGGGGGCAGTTTTTATGAAAACTATAATGATTACCGGTTCTTCTTCTGGGATCGGGAAAGCGACGGCTAAATATTTTGCGGAAAGAAACTGGAATGTTGTTGCAACCATGCGATCACCTGAGAAAGAAAAGGAATTAACGGAACTGAAAAATGTTCTTGTTACAAGGCTTGATGTTGAGAATAAAGATACCATTCACGAGTCGATCGATCAAGGAATTAGACAGTTTGGAAAGATTGATGTACTGCTCAATAATGCCGGAAATGGATCCAGGGGAATCTTTGAAGCAGCATCGGAAGAGAGGATTCGATCATTATTTGAAGTAAATTTATTTGGAGTAATGAACGTGACAAAAGCCATCCTGCCTCATTTCAGAAAAAATAAGGGCGGTACCATTATGAATATGTCTTCTATGGGAGGAAAGATTACTTTCCCAAGTATGTCTCTATATCATGCGTCCAAATTTGCTGTAGAAGGTTTTTCCGAAGCTATTTATTTCGAGTTAAAATCACAAAATATTAAGGTGAAATTGATTGAACCGGGTGCGGTCGATTCTGATTTTGGCAGAAGACCATCAGACAATTACTTTGATGTTTCTCTAACGGATTATAAAGAATACATTGATTGTTTGAATTTAACATCTCTAAAGGGAGAGGGAAATTCAAAAATGATCTCAACTGAAAAAGTGGCAAAAATTATTTTTCAATCAGCTTCTGATGATTCATCCCAGCTTAGATATATTGTCGGTGAAGATGCAAAAGCATTAATCAATTTGAAAGAAAAGGCAGGAGACGAAGCGTATTTAAACCAGATAAGTCAATTGATGTTGTCATAAGTTCAATAGATTTAAAGCAATTATGTTCACATCGATTCTTACCATCTATGAAATATAAATAGTAAGGCTACAAACTCCACTTGACAATAGAAGTTTGTAGCTTTTTTATATCTCATTGGATGTGCAATCTCAAAGGTGAAACTACTATTAATTTTTATTTAATTGTAAACAACAGTTCGTTATGACACACAATATCAGATCCTATAAATATCTTCCAATATCTCATATGCGAATTGTATACTATTTTTATAAATACCTAATTTTGATGGGAGTTGCAATGATTTGTTACGAGGCGAAAAGGCTGTTATTATTGGCGGAGGAATTTCTGGAAAATTGACAGCACGTGTACTGTCTGATTTTTTCCAAAAGGTCATTATTTTAGAACGTGATTCAAAACCAAATGGGCCCTTTCCGAGAAAAGGTGCACCACAAGGTGAGCATATCCATGCACTTCTATTTTCCGGTGCGAATGGTCTCGAAGAGCTGTTTCCTGGTATTACAGAGAAGTTTAACGCAAGTGGAGCTGTTAAAATCAATTCCACCCAAGACATTGCATGGTTTCATCATGGGGTTTGGAAACTTCGCTATGAAGGAGACTATACAACCATTCTTCAAACACGCCCGCATCTGGAATGGCATATTGAACAATATATAAAAAGTATCCCAAACGTAACCATTCAATATAGCCAAAACGTTCAAAACTTTTTATATACTGAAGAAGAAAATCGAATTACTGGGGTTCAAATAAGTAATGGCGATGACTCTATTAAAACGATAAATGCTTACCTGATTGTAGATGCAAGCGGAGTAAACAGTCTATCCTCAAGATGGCTAAACAAACGAGAAGTACATATTCCGGAAGACACAGTTAAAATCGACTTAAGTTATTTTACAAAAACCATTCAACTCCCTGATAACGGAAACAGGGACTGGTCTATTAAACTTGTGTATCCAAACCCTCCCTTTGAAAAAATCGGCGGAGGAATTTCAAAGGTAGAGGGCAATCGTTATTTAGTCACGTTTATGGGATATCATAACGAAATAAATGAAAAAGAAGTACTGAAAAATGACGACAGCTTTGTAGAAATAGCTAAAAAATTGCCGAAAATGGACATTTATCATGAACTAAGGGATGCTACTGTTTTATCCAGTACTTCCACCTTCCGAGTACCCAAAATCACTTGGAGAAGATTTGATAAGGTGAATAAGTTCCCAAGCGGTCTTTTGACGATAGGGGATACGATATGCCGAATCGACCCTTTTTTTGGTCAAGGGATGAGTATTGCAGTCCTAGAAGCGTTAGCATTAAAAAAATTACTTGCGAAAGAACAGCTCACAAATCAAAAAATGATTGAAACCTTTCATCAACAGGCAATGAAAATCATTTCACCAATATGGAATATGGTATTAACAGAAGATTTTCGTTATCCAGATACAATAGGAAGAAGGCCTGCGGGTCTATCTATTCAGCAATGGTATGCGAAAAAGATTTTTCATTTATCATCGGAAAATAAAACGATCTATAATTCTTTTATTAAGGTCATGCACCTTCTTCGCCCAACTGCCACCCTGATGCACCCAAGAATTCTAAAAAGTGTGTTGAAAGGGACATTTACAAATCATCGTTAGTTTATATTCTCAAGTCAACTATAAAGGACTCGGTATTAGATCATTTACCGGGTCTTTTCTACGTTAATAAAAGATCATCTTATCTTAAATTTGCTCAACTTTGCTTACTGTAAAGGTATTTAATGACACACCCAGGTAAAAAACTGTTGTTTATTAGCTAAGAGTTTGGGATGGAAGGATTTAGAAGATGTAGATTGGGTATTACACAATAATAAGATAGACCGCTTAATGAATGATTACTTTAAAAAATGGATATATCAACGAACTAAGGCATTGCGGGAGTTAGATAATGAATATTGGAAACGCATACAAATTCTTTATTATCTGGCTCTGACATCAAGAACTCACCATCCCGCCAATTGGAGTCTACATCTTATGACTGTTAAAACAAGAAAGGGGAGTAAAAGCATTGAAACAGAAAAAAAAGTGCGTGGCCATGTTACTGGCAGGTGGACAGGGCAGCCGACTTAGTTTACTGACGAAGGATAAAGCAAAACCGGCTGTTGCCTATGGGGGGAAATATCGAATTATTGATTTTCCTTTAAGCAACTGTGCAAACTCAGGAATTGATACAGTAGGCGTATTAACTCAGTACTTGCCCCTCGTTTTGCATTCCTATATCGGAATCGGAAGTGCGTGGGATTTAGATCGAATGCATGGCGGGGTAACCGTATTGCCTCCTTATTCGGAAACTTCCGGTCTTAGGTGGTATAGAGGTACGGCAAACGCGATTTATCAGAATTTAAATTATTTAACACAATACAATCCAGAATACGTGATCATTCTGTCCGGTGACCACATTTATAAAATGGATTATACGAAAATGCTTGATTACCATATTGAAAAGGATGCAGATGTGTCTATTTCTGTCATTGAAGTGCCTTGGGAAGAAGCAAGCCGGTTTGGAATTATGAATACAAATAAGGAGTTAGAGGTCATTGAGTTCGAGGAAAAACCGAAATCTCCCAAAAGTAATTTAGCTTCCATGGGGATCTACATCTTTAAATGGCCAGTTTTAAAAAATTTTTTAGAAATGGATGATAAAAATCCTGAATCAACTAATGATTTCGGCAAGGATATTATTCCACTTTTGCTGGAAGAAAATAAAAAGGTGGTCGCCTACCCATTCAAAGGCTACTGGAAAGACGTCGGAACAGTGAGCAGCTTATGGGAAGCCAATATGGATTTATTAGATGAAGAGACAGAACTCGATCTTTATGATCGAGAATGGAGAATATACTCTGCCAATCCAAACCGGCCGCCCCAATATATTGCCCCGTCAGCAGAAATAGAAGAGTCATTGATTAATGAAGGCTGTAAGGTGGAAGGGAACATCCATCATTCCGTCTTATTCCAGGGAGTAACCGCAGAAGAAGGGTGTCAGATTCGCGATTCTGTTATTATGCCTGATGCCCGAATTGGTAAGAATGCCGTAATAGAGAGAGCCATTATCGCCCCAGGGATGGAAGTGGAAGATCATGCTGTCATTCGTCCCACAAGGCAGGATGGTGTGATCCTGTTTGCAGGTGAAGAATCGTGAGATAACTAAAAAAAGAAGAAAGGGTGATACATTTGTCTTGTTCAATGCTGGGAATTATCAATGCAACCACTGAGTTTGACACGTTTCAAACTTTAACTGCTCACCGTACGTTAGCCTCTCTTCCGTTTGCAGGACGCTATCGATTGATTGATTTTATGTTATCCAATATGGTGAATTCAGGAATTACAAATGTAGCTATTTTTACAGGACAAGAGGTTCGGTCCCTGATGGATCACTTGGAATCAGGTAAGCAATGGGACTTAGGCAGAAAACGTGATGGGCTGTTTGTGTTTTCACCTGAAGGCAATTCGGAGATTGAGAGATTTGGATCTTTTGCACATTTTGCCAATAATATGACGTATTTCAAGCGTAGTAAGCAACAGTATGTAGTGGTTGCCAATTGCCATACCGTCGGACCGATTGACTTTTGTCAGATTTTAGATAGTCATCTAGAAACAAGAGCGGATATCACAGAGGTCGTTCATCATGGCGAATCATTACAAGCCTATATTTTGAGCAAGGATTTATTGCTTTCTTTGTTTGAACAATACAAGGATCAGCAATATTACAGTCTTTTTGATGTCGTGCATGATAGACGCCATACACTTCAAATCAATAGGTATGATTGGACAGGTTATATTACCAACATTGATTGCCTTCACAGCTATTATCAATCTAGCTTAGATCTCCTGCAGCCAACCATATGGGAACAGGTTTTTACAAACCACGACCCCATTCTTACAAAGGTTAAAGATGAGCCGCCAACAAAGTATAGAAAGGGTTCAAAGGTTAGGAATTCCATTATCGCAAACGGGTGCATTATTGAAGGGGAAGTAGAGAATAGCGTTATATTCCGTGCTGTTAAAATCGGAAAAGGGACGGTTATCCGTAACTCGATTATCATGCAGAAATGTCAAATTGAAGAAAATTGTGTACTGGATGGAATTATTTTAGATAAGGATGCCATTGTGGGAAATGGAATCCAAATGACAGGTACAACCGAAGCTCCTCTTGTAGTTGAAAAAGGTACCGTGAAAAGGGGCGTTGCTCATTCATGAAGGTTCTATTTGCTGTATCAGAGTGTGTTCCGTTTGTGAAGACAGGTGGCCTGGCTGATATAGCGGGGGCACTTCCTAAAGCGTTAAAAGATCTTGGGACAGAAGTACGAGTTATTTTACCGAATTACTCCTTAATTCCTGAAAAGCTAAAAAAATCATTTCAATTTCAAAAAGAGATTCGTGTGCAGGTGGGCTGGCGGAATCAGCACTGCGGTATTTTTACACTAGAGCAAGACGGGATTACCTATTACTTTATTGATAACCAATATTATTTTTACCGAGATTCTCTATATGGTCATTACGATGACGGGGAGCGATTCGCTTTTTTCTGTAAGGCGGTTCTAGAGAGTATTCCTCATTTAGATTTTGTTCCTGATGTGATTCATTCCCATGACTGGCACACAGGGATGGTTAATTTTTTATTAGACGCACACTATCGTCTTAATCCGCTCTATTGGGATATGAAAACCGTATTTACCATTCACAATTTGCAGTTCCAGGGGATTTTCCCTTATTCGATTATGAGTGATCTGTTAGGATTAAGTCATCAATATTTTACCAACGAGCAGCTGGAGTTTCATGGGAATATCAACTTTATGAAAGGGGCCATTGTTGCCTCCGATATGGTGACGACCGTCAGTCCTACCTATAAAGATGAAATTCAATATCCCTATTATGGTGAAGGACTTGACGGCCTTTTGCGAAAGCACAGAAATAAGCTTGTCGGAATAGTCAATGGGATCGACGATACGGTTTACAATCCTAGGATAGACCGAGAAATTGCTGCTTCCTATGATATTGATTCATTAGAGGGGAAAGCAAAAAACAAGCAAGAGTTACAGCGCTATTTCGGATTACCAGAAAAATATAACACCCCCATTATTGCGATGGTCACACGCTTAACTAATCAAAAAGGGTTAGATTTAGTGCTCCATGTATTTCGGGAAATGATGAAGGAGGATCTTCAATTCATCGTCCTTGGTTCAGGTGAAACTCATTATGAACACTTTTTTAACCAAATGAAGCAAGAGTATCCCGATAAAGTAGGAGTATATGTCGGTTTTAATGAAGCGTTGGCGCATCAAATCTATGCAGGGGCTGATCTATTTTTAATGCCATCTCAATTTGAGCCATGTGGATTAGGGCAGTTGATTGCCTTACAGTATGGTACTATCCCCATTGTTAGAGAAACAGGAGGCTTGAACGATACGGTTCTACCCTATCATGAGTTTACAGGTGATGGAAACGGTTTTACTTTTAAAAATTTCAATGCTCATGACATGCTGCACACCGTTAGAAGGGCTATTTTATATTATCAGGAAAACAAAATTTGGAGTCGGTTAGTAAAAGATGCGATGAGTCAGGATTATAGTTGGCTGCAATCCGCGAAGAAATACAACGATATCTATAGGGAACTGCTGCTAAACTCGGAATATAGTAAGCTAGTAAAGAATGGATCTATCTAGCAATAAGTTAGTTACTCCCTTTTTTAAAAGCCATAAAAAACAAAAATAATCCACCCTTGATTTAACGGCTCGGGTGGATGATCACACTAAATTAGCCGATCCCCATAGTGGGAACCGTCTATTGCTCGACCAGACATGTTGTTGCATGACTGGTCTTTTTTAATTTCTTTTTATTTTAACTCTATAAAACATTCCCATATATGCAAGGGGAGATCAACGAAGTATAAGAAATATTAATCAATGGTTAATCGTTCGACTTCACTAAAACCCGCTGTCTTCTTAAAGTTCATCTGATGACTGAAATTTTGCATGGCGTCCGAACAATCAATATGATCAAAATTCAATTTGTTTAACGTCTTTTTTTCTATTTTTACAGAAAGGATTGTGATCTTCCTATGATAGCCGGTTGAGGTATCCATCATGGTCTCCGTTGCATGGATATAAGCAGTGTCCAATGGCAGCAGCGCAAACATATCCCGGGCAACCCTTAATACACAGCTGCAGACATAGTCCTGTTGGATATCAAAGTATTTGCCTTTAGGCATCTGTTTGGTGGATACTTTTCCGGTTTTTGTCAATGATAGCTGTTCTTTAGGTACAACTGTATCACTGTGAACATCAAATTCTATTTCTATCGTCTTTGAATCTTCAGCAAAGAACTCGAAGCCGCTTCCAAATTCAAGTATGTCATCTAATGGATTGAATTCTTGGATGACTTCAAAGTAGGTATCAATATCTCCTTCTATCACCTTAGTGGCTATTCGAACGTCCCTTTCCCAGGAGCGATATTCCATTTCATCTTTTTGTCTTGCTTCTATCACTTCATTATTAAGTTTTTCCAATTCCTTATCGGATTGTTTGAATAGTTTTGAGATCAGATTCGGTTTATAACTATGTACCTTATCTAATGCTGCCTGTTCATGGAAGCCTATCTGTCCTTGATTTTTATTATAGGGCGGGTTCGCGCTTCTGACCTTAATCCAATTAATCGGTTCATCTGCTTCTTTATGGATGGATTGAATTCTTTCTAATTTATTCTCGTAGAGATCAACCTCTAAGGCAGCTTGTTCCAACGCATTTAATCGATCCATTTCTTTCTGTCTTGCTTGTATTTCTCTTTGCCGATTATAAGCTGGAGTATTACGTTTTCTGCCGCCTGAAGTGGTATAGTAAATCCCCGTGTTAGGAATGCTTGCTGTAACCCGGCTGCCGGTTCTTGAATTGACACTATAGCGTAGACCTTTGACACCTGCACTCAAACCAACACTTTTCGAACCAACATTCAATCGAATCCCTGGGGCAATCTTGAAACTCTTTCTAAACCCAAATCCCATTACCTTCCCTCCTTTTTTACAAATTATAACAAAATAATCCTTCCTGAAGAAGGATAAAAAACTCTAGAAATAACTCCTGTGTTTCAAAAACTAATCTTATCTACCTATCTTTTGTAATAACCCTTTAACAACTAGTTCCTAAGTTTCATTTTACTTACTTCTAGCAGCGTTTACATTTCTCGCCGTAAACGTTATCATACCCCGTCCTAATAGGAATACAGGACATTCTCCGTCTTCTTTTTATCCAAGGGATCCCGTGTTGACGGCATTAGTAAATAGAATTAGATTTAATAAAAGAGTAATCGGTTTTTTCTACCATTCAATTAAAGAATTACATCAGCAAAAGGAGCATCACACATGAAAAGCATCCAGAGCCGCTTATTTCTAATGCTTCTTATTTTTATTATCCTACCATATTTTTTGATGGTTTTCTTTATTTATGGTTATACCAAGAAGTTGGTCGAACAGCACGAGCTGGAAGTCAGCCACAATCAAATGGAGAAAGCGTCAAATGAACTAGAGGAATACTTTGCTGATTTAGTCGACCTCCCCTATGTGATATACCGAAATCCAGACTTGTTCCGGATCTTTAAGGATGGATTTCAAGATTCTATCTATTTCAACCCTATAGCTGTGAAAAACAGCATCGAAACATTTTATCTCACGCGGAGCGATATCCGGCAGATTCGTTTTTATATTGATAAAAGCAAAGAATCATTTACTGTTTATAATGCCATGGTCAGTACCCGAAAATCTCAGCCGGAGCTAGTAAAGGAGGACTCGATTAAAAAGCTTAATAAGTCTCATTCAAAGTATTTGATCGAGCCTCCTCATCCGATTGAGAATTATAATGACGCGGCTATTGTTCCTCAATCCGATAACACAGAAGTTTTAACCATTCACCATAAAGTAGTGGACATTCTTTCGAACGAATTTCTGGGTGTGATTACCCTTGATACTGATTTAAATGCTTATGCCCGCCTATGTAACAGTCTTGTACAGAATGAGGAGGAATCTGTCTTACTTGTGGATTCTGAGAACCGAGTCATGTACGCAAGTGACCGAGATTTAATTGGAAAACCGGTTCCATCCCACTTGTTAAAGTCTCTTCATCAATCAAGCGTGAAAACGGGCAGAGAGATTATCCTGTCCAAAACATTGACAGGGCCTTTGCATCAATGGAAGTTAGTAAAGATCACACCCGAACAAGTCTTATTTCACGATGTCAGGCAGACCGCCTATACGAACATCCTTGTAGGGATAGGGGTAGGATTATTGGGCCTCATCATGATCGGAATTATTTCTTACATGATTACGAGACCCATTAAAATCCTCAGCAGAAAAGTGCAGAGCATTGAAGCCGGGGATATGGATGTTCCTTTTCATGACAATGGACAAGATGAAATTGGGCACTTGGAAAAACATATAAAGGAAATGATGAATCGGATCAATCTTCATATTGCCCGCGAGTACAAACTAGAAATTGAAAATAGAAACAATCAATTAAGGGCATTAAAGTCCCAGGTCAATCCACATTTCTTATTTAATGCTTTACAAACCATTGGTGCGGTTGCACTAAGAGCCCATTCTCCAAAGGTCTACGGATTGGTCACCTCCTTATCCAAAATGATGCGCTACTCAATACGGGCCAATCAATGGGTCTTAGTCCGTGAGGAAGTTGATTATATAAAAACCTACCTGTCTCTACAAGTTGAGCGTTTTGGGAACGAACTGGACTATACGATCCAACTAAATAAAACGATTCTTGAAAGAACGATTCCAAGTATGACACTTCAGCCGCTCGTGGAAAACTTCTTTAAACACTGTTATGAAGAAGGTTTCTACCATGCAAAATTGAGCATCTATGGAAAAATACAAGGAGAAATACTGTACCTTGTTGTAGAAAATAATGGATCCAGTATGACATCTGAAGAATTGCAAACCCTCCGAAAAAATATTTATACGAAACAGAATGAAGGATCGTTTTCTATGGAGCATATTGGTCTGAAAAATATTCATGATCGATTGGTCTTAAATTATGGGAAAAAGGCTGGTTTAGAAGTAGATACCAATCAAGGAAAAGGTTTTATCGTTCGATTAATGATTCCAGTAGAATCAAAGTTTACCAGTAATGAACTCGAAACATTGTAATCTCAAAGTTAGCTGTAAGGAGGAAGAATGAAGATGAAGGCCCTCATTGTAGATGATGAATATAACGTTCGTTATGTTATAAGCCAGTTTGGTCAGTGGGAGAAAAATGGTATCACAGACCTATTGGAAGCAAGAAACGGGGAAGAAGCAAAAAGAATCATACAGAAGGAAAAACCAGAGATTATTTTTACCGATGTAAAAATGCCTGGCATGACCGGGATCGAAATGATTGAGTGGCTCGACAGTATTTCTTATCCCGGTAAGGTCATTTTCATTACAGGCTATGACGATTATTCCTTTATGCGAAAAGCCATTAAGTACAACAGTTTCGATTATTTGTTAAAACCAATCGAGGCCGAACCCTTTAATCATACCCTGGCAGAAGCGGTAAAATCGTGGGAAAATGAAGAAGTAGACCGTCAATACAAAGAAACGGGTGTGTATGACGATATGAAAAGGCTCCGTATCAATCAAATCGTCACAGAGGCTTGCATTGGGGAGTTTTTTGACCCTGCCGAAATTGCTTACTCGCTGCCAACAGCTGACGAATATGACCTTACCCTCATTTCTTTTTACCAAATGCATCATTCCGCCCCATATATTCAACTGTTATCTGAAGAGTTGGCACATCAGGAATGGGGAAATGCTTTTGAACTTCAGAACGACCATAGTCTTTGTCTGGTCATTACCGTAAGAGGAGTCTGGTTATCTGTCGAAGAATGGATCAGCCAACAGTTTGATATTCCTGTCCGCCTTGTGAATGGTGCATCATTGAAGTCAATGGAGGGTCTTCCTATATCCTATCATGTTTTACAAAAAGAGTTAGAAGATCAAAATTTCAGAGCGATTCACCGTTTGAACGATTTAGATCATGCCTGCCGCATGCGGAACATTGTTCAGTATGTAGATACGTATTACATGGAAGAGCTAACGTTGGAAAAACTCTCTAACCGTTTTTTCTTAAGCCGTGAACATATTTCTAGAAAATTTAAACAAGAAACGGGCATGACCTTGTCCAAATACATGATGAAACTAAGAATTGAACAGGCGAAATCTAGGTTAAGAGAATCCGATGAAAGTATCCTTTCTATTTCTCTCATGCTCGGTTACCAAGATGAGAAATACTTCTCAAAGCTATTCAAAAAAGTCATTGGATTAACCCCTTTTGAATACCGAAACCAACTAAATAAGCAACTAACGGGAAGCTTCTGAAACAAAGCTACATCTTCTGAGTTACAATACATAAGCGGGGGGTAGGAATGAAAAGGACTTTACGATTACAGCTGTTTTTTATCGTCATCTTGAGTATGTCTCTTTCAGCCTGTGGATCTACCAGTAGGAAAGAAACGCTGCCAGAAGAAGCAGAAACCTCAAAGCAAAAGATTACGTTGGATATTCGGAACCCAAAAGTGGAAATTTCGAAGCAGTTTGAACGAATGGCAAGCGTTTATGAAAAGGAAAATCCAAATGTAAGCATCAAGATTCACACAGTAGGCGGAGCCGCAGATGACTTAAGCGATTTGAAGGCACAGTTTTCTGCCGGCAGTGGTCCCGATATTTTCACCAATACCGGATACGAAAATGCCCTTCTGTGGAAGAACTATTTGGAGGATCTCTCCGATCAGCCGTGGATTAAAAATGCCTATCCAAAGGCGCTGTCGCCAATGAAATTCGATCAAAAAATTTACGGAATGCCGCTAAACCTGGAGGGTTATGGTTTCATTTATAATAAGAATTTATTTAAAAAGGCAGGGATTGAATCCGTTCCTAGGACGTTGACTCAATTAACAGCCGCAGCCAAACAATTGCAAAAAGCAGGCATAACGCCTTTTGCAAACGGTTATTACGAGGAGTGGATACTTGGTGTTCATTTGTTGAATATTGCCTTTGCCCAGCAGGAAGAACCAGCCATGTTTATAAAAGCCCTTAATAACGGAACAGAAAAGATAACGAACAATCAACGATTTAAAGATACCATCCATCTGCTGGATGTCACCTTAAGATATGGGAATGCCAATCCGCTCTCAACGGATTACAATATGGAAGTCAATTTATTTGCGACAGGAAAAGCAGCCATGATTCAACAAGGCAACTGGGTGCAGCCCATGCTTGACCAGATCTCGCCAACTATGAATATCGGATTTCTGCCCCTGGCCATTAATGATGAAAGAAAAAATGACGCCTTAGTCGTCAGTGTACCGAACTATTGGGTAGTAAACAAACAAACCACACCAGTGAAGAAGAAAGAAGCCAAGAAATTCTTAAACTGGATGGTTTCCTCCGAGCAAGGAAAAAGGTTTATGACCAATGAGTTTAAATTTATTCCAGCGTTTAAAAACATAAAAGTGGAACATTTAGGACCGCTGGCTCAGGATACCATCGCTTACTACCAAGCAGGGAAAATACTAGATTCCAATTGGCCGGACTTCCCGGTTGGTGTAAGAGAAGAGTTTGGACTGGCCATGCAGCTGTACGTAGGAAAACAACTTACCCGTGACCAATTACTAGAAGAATTCCAGAAATCCTGGGATAAAGCCAAGTCCACTTTGAAATAAACTTTTTCTGCCTCCGTTTGGGGGCTTTTTTTGTTTTATTTAGTACACTTGCAAGAGGTTCCATCCCAATATCAATTTAAGACGAAATTCTAATCAATCCCTGCCATCCCCAATCAATTCGTCCTCCTCTATACTAGTCATTAATAAGAAACAATTACTAGCTTTCTTATCACATTCATACATACTCAAGGAGGAAGAAAATGAATTTCAAAAGTTTGACTAAAAAAGCAGCTGTATTAACATTCAGTACCGCTATATTAGTAGGAGCGGGCGGACCGAAAATCTTTGCACAGCAAACGACCAGTGGGGATTACAAACAAGACTATGGTTTTTCCCATATCACACGCGCTGACATGCTAAAGATTCCAGGACAGCAAAACAGTGATCAATTTAAAGCGCCTCAATTTGATGCTTCCAAAATTAAAAACCTTTCTACAGCAAAGGGCTATGATCAGTTTGGTCATTTAATCGATTTAGATGTATGGGATAGCTGGCCGCTTCAAAATGCGGATGGAACAGCGGCGAATTATCATGGCTATCACATCGTTTTTGCTTTAGCAGGAGACCCTAAAAGAGGATGGGACACGTTTATTTACATGTTCTATCAAAAAATAGGCGATACATCTGTTGATAGCTGGAAAAATGCCGGAAGAGTATTTAAGGATAGTGATAAATTCGCTTCTAATGATCCAATTCTTAAAAACCAAGCAGAAGAGTGGTCAGGTTCTGCAACTTTAACCTCAGATGGAAAAGTCCGCTTATTTTATACGGATCGGGATAGCTGGGCACCTGAATCGGGGCATTACGGTAAACAAACCTTAACAACCGCTCAAGTTAATGTATCTCAACCAGATGCTGCTACACTGAAAGTGGATGGTGTAGAAGATTTCAAATCGATCTTTGATGGAGACGGCAAAAAATATCAAACGGCTCTGCAAGGTTTTGAAGCATCTGATCCTAATACGAATACGTGGGATAATCATACCTTAAGAGATCCTCACTATGTTGAAGACAATGGTCATAAGTACCTTGTTTTTGAAGCTAATACTGGGACAGAGGATGGTTACCAAGGAGAGGAATCTCTATCCAATAAATCTTACTATGGCGGAAGCAATGTCTTCTTCCAAGCTGAAAAAGCTAAATTGGTACAAGGTTCTAAGAAAAGTAGTGCGGAGTTAGCGAACGGTGCCCTTGGTATCATTGAATTAAATAATGATTATACTCTGAAAAAAGTCATGAATCCGTTGATTGCTTCTAACACCGTGACAGATGAAATTGAACGTGCCAATATTTTTAAAATGAACAATAAATGGTATTTATTCACAGATTCGCGAGGATCCAAAATGACCATTGATGGAATAGGCGGGAATGATGTATACATGTTAGGATATGTAGCCGATTCCATCAATGGTCCATATAAACCGTTAAACGGAAGCGGACTTGTATTGCGAATGGGACTTGATCCTAAGGATCTAACATGGACTTACTCTCACTTTGCTGTACCGCAAAAGGAAGGTAATAATGTAGTAATAACAAGCTATATGACAAATAGAGGTTTTTATACAGACCATCATTCTACGTTTGCGCCAAGCTTTTTGCTTAACATTAAAGGTTCTAAAACATCTGTTGTACCAAACAGCATCCTTGAGCAAGGACAATTAACCATTAACGAATAAACTAACTAATAAAAAAGAAAATGTCACTGTATCAGCAGGCATTTTCTTTTTTTCTATTATGTGGTGATGATCAATGAACAAAATAAAGGCAGCTTTATTAATTTATAGTTTAATCCTAGCTATTTTTACTGGACTACTTATTTCTCAAAACAACAAGGCAAGAAAGATAAATCAAGAAAATTCCACTAGTAAACCATACAGTTTACCAACACCTGCCAAAGGAAATGAATACCGGCCTGAATACCACTTTTCTGTTCCTGACAAATGGAAAAATGATCCGCAGAGGCCGATCTTTTTTGGGGGGGAGTATCATTACTATTACCTTTACAACAAAGACTATCCTGTTGGAAATGGGACGGAATGGCGGCAAGCAACGTCTAAAGATTTATTGCACTGGACGGACAAAGGGATTGCCATCCCTAAATATAAAAACAAAAATGGAGACCCGTGGTCAGGGTCTGCTGTTGTCGATTGGGAAAATACAGCGGGATTTGGTCGCGGCGCGATTGTTGCGATTGTCACACAGCCTTCTGCCAATGGCGGAAAGCAGGAACAATTTCTCTGGTACAGCAGAAATAACGGAAAAACGTTTACCTCTTATAGCGATATCCCGATTATGCCCAATCCGGGTACAAAGGATTTTAGAGATCCGAAAATTAGCTGGGACAGCAGCCATCAAAAATGGATCATGGTCCTAGCAGAAGGAGGAAAAATAGGGTTTTATGAGTCAGACAACTTAAAAAACTGGCATTATCTCAGCAGTTTCTTTACGGAAAAGATCGGAACCCTGGAATGCCCGGATTTTTACTTGATGCGGGCAAATGACGGAACATTAAAATGGGTGCTTGGCGTTAGCGCAAACGGAAAAGAAATTGGCAAGCCAAATACCTATGCCTATTGGACGGGAAGTTTTAACGGATTGGAATTTTCTCCTGATCAATTTGAACCCAAATGGTTAGATTTCGGTTTTGACTGGTACGGAGGGGTCACATTTGAAGATGGAAAAGAGAGCGCCCCATTTAAAAGGCGCTATGCACTCGCTTGGATGAATAAATGGGATTACGCCAACAACACCCCGACAATGAAAGAAGGTTTCAACGGGATGGATTCGATTGTTCGAGAAATCGAACTAAACTCTACGGGCAGCAACGAATACGCTTTAACCTCCAAGCCAATAGAAGCGATCAATGATTTAGTAAATGCAAAAGAGTATATAAAGCAAATGAAAGTAAACGGCTCAAAAACGATCAACCTTACAGGTGATGTCTATCAACTTGAAACAGATATTTCGTGGTCAAATCTAAAAAATGTAGGGATCAGGCTGAGAGAATCAGCCGACAAAAGCAGGCACGTGGACGTAGGTATTTTTGTAGAGCAATACTATTCTTATGTCAATCGAGCGGATACAGGTCACCCTGATAAAAGTCATCAGTATTTGGAAAGCCAGGCTCCATTTGACGTTAGTAAAAAGAACGTTCATTTAAAGATTCTTGTGGATCGATCAAGTGTTGAAGTTTTTGTGGATGATGGAGAGGTCGTTCATTCCAATTTAATCTTCCCAAAACCGACGGACCAGGGCATCACTCTCTTCTCAGAGGGAGGGACAGCGGTATTTAAAGATTTGATGATTAAACATTTGAAGGAATCCTAGCAAAAATAGATTTGCAAATGGTTTACGGTGTCAAGAATTTACGTATCAAGAATGTAATCGAAAGTAAAGAACTGGCCCTAAAAAGGGATCATTATCCCTGATTAGAGCCAGTTCTTTTTATGCTGTAAATTTACATTTCGGAATAAAGCTAATTCATCCAGCTTTAATTGAACAGAATAATTTTTCTTAGGCCTTTTTGGGGGACGATACAGAACCGTCCTCATGGTTCCTTCTGTAAGAATATTTTTAATAGGAGATCCCTACACGTGATTTTATATACTCGCTTGCTATTATCTGTTTAAATGTAAATTCAGCTGTATCCGGTACGGATATTTTAGCTCCATCCTCCGGCAAAAAATTTCGCTCTATTCGATAGTTGCCGATCCTTTCTCCATCCGGCAAATACGTAGGACAGACAATCGTCCATTCGAGGGTTGATTGTTTGAGTATATCGTATACTTTATGATGTTCTTTCGCAGCACGGGTTGACCTCTGCCTTGATTCACCTGATTGATAAC
The DNA here is from genome assembly GCF_021560175.1 of Neobacillus drentensis. Classification (GTDB taxonomy): domain Bacteria; phylum Bacillota; class Bacilli; order Bacillales; family Cytobacillaceae; genus Neobacillus; species Neobacillus drentensis_A. The sequence goes on from NZ_CP091110.1 coordinate 3,100,192, forward strand.
GCAGAGAGTTTGGCATTGTTCTACTTTGAAGAATACCCGCCGTTCCGATCGTTATGATTCGTTTTATTCGTTCGTTTTCCATTGCTTCGATTATAAGTGGCATACTATCTGATAGAGTGGTTGTGCCATCCGTATTTAGTGCACTAATCACAGCTTCAATCCCACTCATGGCACGTATGATATGATCTTTATTTAAAACATTCCCTTGCATAATGGTTAAATTTTTATGAGTTATTTGGACCTTCTCTGGAGTACGAACTAATACCGTAACATGATGCCTGTCATGAAGGGCATAAGTCACGAGATGTCTTCCAACTCGTCCCGTTGCACCTAAAATTAAAATATTCATATGAATTGGCTCCTTTTGTAATGATTGTATTTTACTATAAAAATAACCTTATTGTCTTAATCAACGAATGGGGAAGTTAGCGGGAGAAAGAAAACCTTTTCCTTTCTAGTTTTAAATAGATTGAAATTAGTATATAAAAGATGAAGAGTAATAGACTTTCTATAACGGGGGCGATTGTTCAATACGTGCAGTCGCTTTCCTTGTTCCGCTAGGTGGTTTCGTTGAATAATTACCCCAGCCTCAGAATAATAAAATAGAAGGAAATCAATAAAACGGGAGTGTTGTATCTTGAAAGTACTGGTCACTGGTTCGTCAGGACAACTAGGTTCCACTTTGCTTAAGCAGCTAAACGGTTCTGATTATCAAGTTAAACTAACTTCTAGAAGAAAACCCGAAGGAATCGAACATTTGGAGTGGGTTTATAGCGATTTATCAACTGGAGAAGGCATAGAAGAAGCAATTAAAGATATAGATGTTATCATTCACGCCGCAACTAGTCCAATTAAAAATTCAAAGATCGTCGAGGTTTCAGGTTTTAAGGAGTTTATAGGGAAGTTGCATCACATAAAACATTTTCTTTACCCGTCCATTGTTGGGATCGATGAAATACCATTTAACTATTATCAACAAAAATATAAAGCAGAAAATTTGTTGAAAAATAGTTCCATTCCTCACACCATCGTCCGTGCCACCCAATTCCACCATTTTGTAGAAAAGATTTTTATATCGAAACCTCTATTTAAAAGATATATTGTCCCAGGAAACATTCCCTTTCAAAGTGTGGATGTTAGTGAATTTGCCAATCATCTAATTGGATTAGTGGAAAAAGATCCACAAGGAAGAGCGGAAGATTTTGCTGGTCCAGATATTATGACTTTAAGAGAAATGGCTGAACTGAAAATCAATATAAATCATGAACCAAATAAAGTTTTAAACATTTCTTTACCAGGAAAACTGTACAAATCTTTCTCTGACGGGAAAAATACTAATCCTATCCGAAAAATGGGGAAGATTACATTCGAGGAATATCTACTTAATAAGAGGGTTTAAAGATATTTTAAGGGGAGGTGTAGGAATGGCCTTATCTGAAAATGACAATAAGCTAGATGATACCAGAAAGCCAGCAACATCTAAGACTAGTTGGGTTAATAAGGTTTTTTATAGGGAAATTGATTGGGGAATTTTAAAAAGGGAACAAGCGTTAGTAAAGGAAAATCTCCTGGAAAATGTTCCTTTGCCAGTTATTCAAGGAAAACCTACTCATTCTCCTGTTTGGGATTTAAGTAAATATGCTTTTTTGTTAAATGAACAAACACCTGATACGGTTCATCCAAAGCTATGGGAACAAGCCAAATTAAACCTTCATACAGGATTATATAGAATCACAGACAATATTTATCAGATAAGAGGATTTGACATCGCCAATATTAGCTTTATCAAGGGGAGGACAGGGTGGATTGTCATTGATTGTTTAACTAGTAAGGAAACCGCACAAGCTGCCATCCAATTCATGCAGTCATATACAGGTGATTTTTCAATCAGTGCGATCATTATCACCCATTCACATGCAGATCATTACGGCGGCATTTCAGGTATATTAGAAAACGTTCACGAAGAATCCGTAAAGGTGTATGCTCCAGAGGGTTTAATGAGGGCCGTCATAGAAGAGAATATTACTGCAGGGGTCGCTATGAATAGACGTGGTATATTTATGTTCGGGCTGCACCTGCCAACTGATGCTAAAGGACAGATCGATGATGGTCTCGGTAAAACGATATCTACCGGAAATGTGACGTTGACTGGTACTATCGAAGAAATTTCTCCAGCTAGTCCATTACCCTATGAAGAAAAGATTATTGATGGAGTTCCTTTACAGTTTCAACTTACTCCAAATACAGAAGCTCCTGCAGAAATGAATATTTATATTCCAAGTGAAAAGTCCTTATGTATTGCAGAAAACGCCTCTGTAACGATGCATAATTTATATACATTAAGAGGTGCACAAGTTCGTGATCCTGTGGCCTGGGCATTCTATTTGCAGAAAGCCATTGATCTATTTGGGAATGAGCTAAGCAGTATATTTGGTGCACACAACTGGGCACGTTTTGGTCGTGCAACATGTATCCAATACTTAGAAAAACAAAGGGATGTCTATCAATATATCCACGATCAAACGTTGCGATTGATTAATCAGGGATTTACTTTGGAAGAGGTTGGGAAATTGGTGAAGCTGCCCAGGAGCCTAAGCGACGAATGGTATAACAGTTCATTTTACGGGACAGCCAATCACAATTCGAAGGCGGTCTATCAAAGATACATGGGTTGGTATAATGGAAATCCAATCGATTTGAATAAGCTCCTCCCAGAGGAATCTGCTCGAAAATACGTGGAATACATGGGGGGAGAGGAAGCGATTCTTGAAAAAGCAAAAAAGTCTTATCAGAATGGTGAATATCAATGGACAGCAGAAGTACTAAAACATGTGATTTATTCTAATCCAACCCATGAAGAAGCGAAGTTGTTATGTGCCGATGCACTAGAACAATTAGGGTATGTTGCAGAATCAGGGCCATGGAGAAATGAGTATTTGATGGGCGCACAAGAGCTGCGCTTTGGGAAAAGACTTATTCCGATATCGACAAGAACAAAAGAGGTTTTCGATGGTCTACCTCTCCCCAGTATTTTGAATCTATTAAGCATTCGGATTGATGGTCCGTTAGCAGGGGATTTGGATTACAAACTAAACTTTGTGATTCCTGACCGTAATGAAAGGGCGTCAACGGAAATAAAACGTGGAATTTTCAGATATTTGAAGGATGATCTCTTCACAGGTGCAGAGGTAACGGTCACAATGTGGAAAGAAACATTATACAATCTAGTCACAACTAATCATCTTACCAATCATTCCATTATTATCATCCAAGGAGATAAACAGATATGGCAGTCTTTCTTGGGAGTCATAGATAAAATAGACCCTAATTTTAATATTATGACGCCGAGGGATTCAAAGGCGGAAGTATAAAGTGCGCAGGTTCTCGATCATGAGTCCTGCATATTTTTTTTCTTCTAAGAAATACTAACCTATCAATACCAATTGAACCCAGGTGATGAAAATGACCGGTAAAAGTGACATTTCAAGTGTTCTAGGTAACAATATAAATGCTATAAAGAAGATCTTGGGGGAGAGTTCTGATTTACAAATAAGAAATATTACCTTGAAGGGTCAAGATAAGAAAGCAGCCATGTTGTTCATTGATGGGATTGTAGACTCGGATGGGATTCAGGAGTACATAATTGAACCGTTATTAACATATCAATTTCCCTTTTTCCAATCAGATGAAGAACTGCTTTCTTTTGTGGAAACAGCGGTTATTCAAGCAAAAAATGTTAAACGAGTAGAAAATATAAATCTTGGTTCAACTGAGTTACTTACAGGAAAAACGCTGCTCATATTAGAAGGATGCAGCACATTCCTTTCAACAGATACGACTAAATGGAACGGTCGCAGTATAGAAAGTCCTAAAGGACAACGTGTTGCAAAAGGTCCTGATCAAGGTTTCAATGAAAATAGGAGTACTAACATCTCACTTGTCCGAAAAATAATAAAAAATACGAATGTCAGAGTCACGACCAAACAATATGGAACCAAAACCCATACAGATATCTCTGTGATGTATTTGGAAAACGTGGTGGATCAACAAGTTCTTCAAACCATCTATGACCGCCTTGACAGCCTTCATTTGGACGCCGTGCTGGAAGCAAATTATATCGAGGCGGTACTTACGAAGGAGTCTATGTCTTTTTTTCCGCTCGTACTCAATACAGATCGGCCTGATGTAGTCGCTGCAGAAATACTGGAAGGCAAAATCGCCATCTTTATAGATGGTTCTCCATATGTACTGATTGCCCCTGCTGTGTTTATTCAATTTTTCCAAACACCAGAGGACTATTACTTTAGTAATACAGGTTTCATTAATACAAGATTAATTCGTTTTTGTTTATATCTTGTTTCCTTGCATCTTCCGGGTTTCTATGTAGCTTTTATGACCTATCATGCAAACCTTTTGCCAGTCAAACTGTTAGTGGGATTTGTTTCACAGCGGGAGTTGGTACCATTTCCAACGTCGTTAGAAGTAACTCTATTAATTATTGTACTTATTGCGATAAACGAAAGTTCCACAAGATTACAACAAAACATTGCCGTAACCATTTCCATATTTGGTGGTATCATTTTAGGGCAGTCCGCAATAGAAGCGCAATTAGTGGCACCTGCCAGTTTAGTGATTGTGTGCCTTACCTATATTTTATTAAGTGTTATTCCCATTTACCAATTGCGCATAACAGGAGCAAATATCATTCTTTGTTTTGTTGTGGCAGGTGCGACCCTCGGCTTATACGGTATTGCTCTCTTGTCATTATTATTATTGGTTCATATAAGCTCACTGCGAAGCTTTGGAGTGCCTTATTTATCTCCTTTTGCTCCTTTTGTTGCACATGACCTAAAAGACAGTGCCATTCAGATATCACTAGTGGAAATGACAAATGATGAATCTCATTTTATGTCAGAAGAAACGATGGAAGAGACAAATGAAAAGTAATAACAAGTTCATGCGCAAGCATATGAAGTCAAATATAAATATGGTTTTAGCAATTGGAATCATCCTTTCTATCATCGTAAGCAAACAGGCCCAGGACACGTTATTAAATAAACTTAGTGTGGTTTCCGCGATTGGGATTGATAAGAGTAAGGGGGGGTATATTGCCAGCCTGCAAATCTATAATCCTGCCTCTAATAGCAAAGAAGGAGCATCAGAAACCGGTGCTTACACATACAGTGCAAAGGGAAGAACCCTCCCTGAAGCAATGGAGAGTATACAAAATAAAATAGCACGGCCGATCTTCTTAGATAATACGGAGGTAGCAGTAATAGGGGAAGAATTAGCCAAATCTGAAGGCATTTCTTCTATTTCCGATTACTTTATGCGCGAATCCAATTTACCTGCCAATATCAGGTTTGTTATATCAAAGGGAGTATCAGCCAATAAACTGCTTCAGATCTTTACCCCCTTACAAAAAATTTCCGGAAGCAGATTTGAAGAAATGCTAATACGGAAACGACTTTCCTGGGGGAAGTTGTCAGACATAACCTCTAATCATATAAGGGAAAAGGCGGTTCAGAATCGAACAGAATTGACCATTCCTTATATCAGGATGAATGGTTCTTTTTCTAAAGGAACATCGAAGGAAAATATTGAAAAGGCTACTCCGGAGACGATTCTTTCACTAGATGGATTAGCTGTTTTTCAGAATCAAAAACTCTCGTATTTTCTTTCTTCAGAAGAAAGTAATTTATATGCTTTAATGCATTCCAAAATTAAAAAATCCTCCATTATAACAAAATGCCAACGACAAAAAGGATATGTAACCTGGAAGGAGGTAAGAAGTAAGCCCGTTATTCGTATTAGAGATAAAAAGGGAATTCCCTCCTTTCTTCTCCAGCTACAATTAACAGGTAAGCTTTCTGATGTTTCGTGTAAAATCGATACGTCCAACACGAAAAACATTGCTTCCTTGCAACATGAGGCAGAACACGACCTTGAACAACAGATTAATCAGTTGATAGCCAAAACGCAGAATAAAAAAACCGATATAATTGGTTTCGGCGAAGTCATCTATAGGAAACAGCCAAATAGATGGAACAGGAACAAAAAAGATTGGAATTCCATCTATTCTACGGTAAAAGTTCAGACAAATGTAAGGATAAAAGTTTTGGATGTAGGAGACATTTCATCGTAATGGCAGATAAGTTTTGAAAGGAAGAGATAGATGAATGGTCAAAATAGCAGCGATCGAGCTATTCACCTTAATGGTCAACTTTTTGCTCGGAAGTGCGATCGTCGTTGGCTGGAACTTTAGTACAAAACAAGATGTTTGGATCACCATTTTTTTATCATTGGCTATGGGGGTAGGATTATTTTATCTCTATATGCTTCTTCATTCTTTGGGGAAATGGAGTAACTTGATTGAGATTTTAGAATTAGGATTTGGAAAATGGCTATCCAAAATAGTGGGAATCATGTATGGTCTTTATTTTTTATATATTGCAGGTAGAGTGTTAAAGGATTTCTCTTTTTTTATAGGTTCAGTGCTTTTTAACAATGTCTCTTTCTGGATCATTTCATTTACTTTTTTGTTTGTGGTGTCTTATTGTTGTTATCTTGGTATTGAAGCGATAGCAAGAAGTTCTTTAATCCTATTTGTTTTTACTGGTGTGATCGTTTTGGTACTCATTATATTAGGATTTATTTCACCTTTTTTTGAAATTAGCCGCCTAACACCCGTTTTCAGAACAAGCTGGAAGCAGGTAATGTCTGCTGTTTTCCCAACTGGATTAACCTTTCCATATGGTGAACTCATCGTATTTACCATGTTATTTCCGTTTGTAGATAATAAGAAGCACTTACGAAAATACGGCTGGATTTCAATTTGTATCACTGGTGTGCTTCTGTTTTTAGCAGGTGAGATGATCCTCGGCTTGTTAGGTCCTGAAACGGTTACTTCTTATGTCTTTCCGTTTGTAAAGGCGTTGGAGCTAACCAGCTTATTAGAGACTTTACCACATTTAGAGGTTTTGGCGGTCATTATCAATTTAATAGGGGGATTTATTAAAATTTCGGTTTTTATGTGCAGTGGTCTCATGGTCTTTGAAAACTCGTTTCCAAAGATCAAACGAAACCAAATGCTAGTGACCTCAGCAGCCATAACGTTCTTTTCGACATTTATATTGTCTAAAAATATCATTCAACACTTATTTATTGGATTAAAGATTGTTCCGCTTTATATGCATATTCCCTTCCAACTTCTGATACCTGCCATCTTAGTCTTCATTTTAGCTATAAAAAAATATATCGCCTGAATCATGGGGACGGTTCTCTTGCTTCTTTCTTGGGATTTTTCGTAAATGGATGGAATCGACAATTGATTAATAATGTCATTCAAACAGTGTCAGTGAGCTTACAACCAGAAACTCCAAAATAAACAGTGGAGTTGTAAATATTGGGTGTAAATAGTAGAAGTGGTGCTGTACAGTACACTTTATTTTCGCCATCCTTTCAAAGTTGTATGAGAGAAACTTTTAAGATGTAATAGACCATTTTAACAAGATTGAAGGAAATGCTGCCAATCTTGCTAAAATGATATTAAAAAGTTACCAAAACCATTAAAATACTTTTGAAAAGTGTCAGGACCCCTGCTCGTTAATAATTATTCTTCTTCTCGTAACAGTAGGGCTTCCTTCGCCATTACTGCAAGTTCAATGGTTTCAATGGTTTTGCAATAATTAGGTAAAATCTCACCATTCAAACTGACTTCTTCATGAATATAATCCAGAACATGCCAATCCTCAAACCAATCTCCGCTCTCCGCCTCTTCATGCGGGGTATTCGGCCAGGCGTATTTTAAAGGCGGGCTGTACAGCCTTAATGCACCCTTTCTCAACATGCAATTCTTGACCCGCCGCTTATAGAGGGAGCGGGGAAAAGATTCATTGACATCATTATATAAATCGGGCCAATAATCTTTCCGTGAGCCTGTGTGAGGGTGGTCATGTGCCCATTTCAAGACCCCCGCTAGAATATTTTCACGCCCAAACAGAAGGGAATATAACTTTTTTCCAAATAAAATTCTTTCGTGGAGCGAAGTGAAATACCGAGAGGTGGCGCCTGCAAGTGACGTTTTCTCCTCTTTTTCGCCGGCACAGTAGGGAAAAAGAATGTTATTCAGGCGCAAAAAATCATGCATTTTAAAGCTGACCGTACCTGTAACGGTTTTCTTGAAATGATTATTTTGAACCAATCTTTTTTCCAAATAGCTTTGTTCATTGATCACCGTCGCAATCGCCAATGTATAGCAATCCCCACTGTGCCAAAAATAACGCCAGATCGTTTCCATGAAGGTTGACGTGTGAAAAAAAGGTAAAAGATGGAACATTTCTTGGTTACTCCTCACACTCAGGTCATAAACCAAAAATTGAGGAAACACATCTTGAAAAATCAACCAGCTGCCGTGTTCCAAAAAGGAAAAGAAAGCTTTCTGATCTCTTTCAGGCAGAAGTTTTGTCAGCAATTCCCCTTTTAAATCCGTCATGTTCCATCCGACGTTTCGCGATACCATATGTCCGAGAAGGGCCCAATGGATTTCAGGGTGCTGAAGGTAAAACTGAAAATAAGCTTGCGTCCGTGTTACATTGTTTTGGTTAAGCTGCTTCGTCTGTTCTCTTATATGGTGAATACATTGTTTATCGTTTTCTGATAAACAGGGAGGAAGACCGGAAGATTTCTTTTTCAGCTTATTTTTTAATTCTTTTTTTACATCTGAGAAAGAGTCCAGCAAAAACGGCATCATCCTTTCTCAACGTTCATTTTGCGTGCATCGGTCATCCCCATCATTGGAATGCATATTCAAATTGCTCACGGAATATGAATACAAAGATGAAGATAGGGGAGAGGATGGGTCATATGAAACATCGGATCTATCAGGAAATGAACAGAATCGCTGATCAGTTAATCCAGGACCAATCAGAGGACGGGGCCTGGCATTATCCATTCGAAACCGGGATCGCAACGGACTGCACTATGATTATCTTATTACGGACATTGGAGATAGATGATGAGGAGTTCATAAAAGAATTGGTGAAACGGATCGCCGGAAAACAGCAGGAAGATGGCTCCTGGAAGCTGTTTCATGATGAAAAAAAGGGAAATCTGACCTCCACTGTAGAAGCTTATTATGCCCTTCTTTATTCTGGTTACCGGAATCGAAAAGACCCGGAAATCCAGGCTGCAAGACGGTTTATTCTGGCCAACGGAGGGGCTGCGGAGGTTCATATGTTTTTGAAAATCATGTTGGCCTTAACAGGACAATGTGCGTGGCCGCACTTCCCGATTAATATTGAAGTAATGCTTTTACCAGACTCTTTTCCCATCAATCTTTTTGACCTCTCCGTGTACGGAAGAGCGAACATAATCCCTTTTTTGATTCTCGCCAATACGAATTTTCGTAAGAGAACACCTCGATCGCCCAATCTCTCCGATTTATTTCAAAAAAAAGCGGTTCGTTTTTTTACAGAGGAACAAACAGAAGAAGCCCGCTCGGTGATCAAATGGGTGAAACAGGGGATTAAGGGTCTGAAATCCCATGTAAATCTTCGCGAATTGTCCTTATATCGTGCCGAAAAATATATGCTGGACCGAATCGAACCAGACGGCACTTATTTAAATTATTTCAGCACGACTTCTCTGATGATTTTTGCCTTACTGGCGAGGGGGTATCCAACTACACATCCGGTGATTACGCGTGCCATACAAGGATTAAAAGCGATGACCTGCCGCATTGACGGAGAACTTCACTGCCAGTACACGACGGCAACGGTCTGGAATACGACTTTAATTAATTATGCTCTGCAAGAATCCGGGATTTCTTACTCATCCAACACGGTCCAAAAGGCAAATGATTACATTCTCTCCCGTCAGCATCTCAAATACGGGGATTGGGTCATTCATGAACCGAACCTGTTACCGGGTGGCTGGGGGTTTGCGGACTTGAATACCATTCACCCAGATATTGACGATACCACCGTTGCACTGAGGTCCATACGTACGTTGGCCAAAAACCAAGTGAATTGCCGGCAGGCATGGGATCGAGGAATAAACTGGCTCATTTCCATGCAAAACAAGGACGGAGGTTGGGCGGCATTCGAAAAGAATGTGAATAAGAAACTGTTGAATTTGTTACCGATCGAGGGTGGAAAGGATTTATTGATTGATCCGTCGACGGTTGATTTAACGGGAAGGACCTTAGAGTTCTTCGGAAACTATACCCATTTGGATCTTCACCATCCCATGGTGAAAGATGCGATTCGTTGGCTGTTGCGGCAGCAAAATGCAGATGGTTCCTGGGTGGGGCGATGGGGCGTGTATATTTATGGCACATGGGCGGCTGTAACGGGATTGGTTGCCGTTGGCGTTTCTCCGAATCATCCAGCAATTCAAAAGGCTCTAACTTGGCTGCAGAAAATTCAGAATCCCGATGGTGGCTGGGGAGAATCCTGTAAAAGTGATATCAAAAACTGTTATGTGCCGTTGGGCGAAAGTACGCGCACTCATACCGCTTGGGCCCTTGACACCCTCATCACGGCCGCCACTGTCGTTACGCCTGAAATTGAAAAAGGTGCCGCTTTTTTAGTGGATAAGAAGGAAAAAGAGTGGACGACGGCCTACCCAAAAGGGAGGGGAATGGCAGGGTCTTTTTATCTTAATTATCATTGTTATGAATATGTTTTCCCATTGCTTGCCCTGTCCCATTATCAAAAATTGGCTGGCGGGCAGCTCCTAGATGCTGAGTCACATAAGGATATTACTTAAGGCCTTGTCTATTCAAAAAATCTCTTGCGTGACCTTGGGCATATTTTTCTATCCTGTCCCATAAAATGAACCAACCAAAACAGACGGTAGGCTTTGGGATTAGCGAAATCATGCCAACTAAAAGGGGGTAGGCAGAAGATGCTAGGGGCGCTCCACCAATTTTTGAATCTTAACCTATTAATTTGGTTGTTTCCGATCATTTTTATTTTCCATGACTTAGAAGAGATCATGACGATTGAATCTTTCATGGCTGCACACAAAGACAAAAATTCGAAAAGGAACTTCGTCGAACTAACGATAAGAATGAGGAAAAAATCAGGTTCGACCGCTGCCCAGCTTGCTGTTTCGGCTACATGGATTTTACTGTTTATCTCATTCACTACCGTGATGACCGCCCATTTCTCATCGAACGGAAGGGGTTTTCTTTTATTTACAGCGATTCTTAATTTATTTGTTTTGCAGGCATTCATGCATATGGTTCAAACGATTATGTTCAGGGGCTACACGCCTGGCATCCTAACGTCCCTGTTCCTCCTTGTCCCTTACTGCCTCGCAACCTACTATTTTTTAGTCGAAGAGAGACAGCTGGACTGGCATTTGCTAGTCACCAGTCTGCCGGTTAGTTTGATCATGATTCTGGTTTTCCTCGTTGGAAATCTTTTGGGCCGTTATTTTATTCGATAACTGGCCAGGTCTTTTTTATATAAACCTATTTGATAATAAAAAACTTGATATAAATCAAGGAAATAGCCACTCATCTCCCGTATGATAAAAATGTATTTACGAATGAGAATGATAATCAGCTTATAAGAGTTAGTTTATTAAATGATATGATTACAAGGGAGATTTAAAAATGTCTGAAGAAAAATTATCGGATTTAATTAGTCCTGAAGCTGTGATTAATTTTGAAACCGGTGCGATTAAAGCAAGCACGTTGGATTCAATCATAAACCTTTTGCCATTTGAAATGGGCTTTTGCGATGCCAACGATATTTTCCGCTGGTATTCAAATAATCCAAACCGCGTCCATGGTCGCCGTAAAGAAGCGATTGGTCGGCCTGTGCTTGAGCTTCACCCAAAAGTGGCTCACCACGTTGAAAAATTGTTGAATGATTTCCGTTCCGGAACACGCGACGAATGGGAATTTTGGTTTCCAAAACGCACCGGTGAATCAGGTCAGATTTACCAAAAGTTTATGGCCGTACGTGATGAAAATGGAAAATACCTTGGCTGTATGGATGTGACTGTTAATATCAACCTTTTTCAAGGAAAAGAAGGAAAAAATACTCCTGAAACGATTGACGAATTTAAAGCAGTTAAGCCTAACTAATAAAAAAGTACTTCCCATTTGAGAAGCTGCTTAAGAACACATTGAATTCCCCATTTCAATGTGTTTTCTTTTTCATAGACTGTAGTTTATGAAATAAAGTTCCTCCCACGGACTTATCCATTTTTCACTTGTTTTTTTGCTTATTAATACAACTACTGCTAGATTTTGTTAAATCATGTCCCTGAATATTTTTATTTGTCGCACGAGGAGTATGTTGGAAAATATGGATATGATTATATATAGAGCGATATCAATTATCCATTTAACATTTTATTAGAAATCAGTTAATGTTTTGATAACAAAGAGCGGAGGTGCTTTATGTAAGAACAATTAAATAAAATTCTTTCAGAACTACAACATATTGGTACTGGTCAAAAGGAATTAATAAGCCGCACTGTTAATATAGAAAAGGGGCACCAAGAGATAAAAGATATTATTAAACACACTGCTACACTCATGACTGAAAATTTCACAACTATCAGAAGAGACATTAAAACATTTTACAACGAATGATGAATTAGAAAAGAATGATAAATGAGCCCGGTCTCCTAATTTTAAAAAGGAAGATGAAGACGAAATGGGAAGAAGCAAGAAATCAAAAGAAGAGAGAAAGCGAGACAGAGAGATTGTCGAGAGGTATCATCAAAAACTGACGGAAGACTCGCTGGAATTATTATATTCAGACTTTTTGGGATGGAAGAAGGGCAAACTGCCTTATTATGATCTAACCGAAAAGATTCATGAATTTCACAAGAAAAATCAAAAGATTTGGTCTATGTTTAACTATAACGGATGGGATCATGAATTTCTCATTTTTCAGGCAAAAAAAGAATTAAATCTATTGGAAGAGGGGGATAAAGAGCAATATGCCATTTGGCTGGATGATATCGATGGAAATAAATTCAATTCATGATTTTTTAGCTGCCAGATCCAATGACTATGCATCACTAACCATTGAATCTGGCAGCTAAATATTTTATAGAAAGAAAAACGCCATTTTTTGCATTGGAACTTTAAGAATAGCACAATGATATTTAAGAATTAACCTTAAATATGGACCTAGATTTCAGGTTCTTAATCCATTAAAGCAACAACCTTTTGTTTGATTAATTGATGATGCAAAACCGATTCCGCAAACAGCACCGTTTCAAATGTTGACTTGTAATCGACCGTTTCAGTGGACTTATGTTCATTTGGGTAGCCGCCTGATAGATTTACTGATGGGATTCCAATTTCAGCAAAAACCAAAGCATCACTAACACCGCCCGGAGTTATTTTCCAATCCTGCATACCAGCTAATTTTCCCGCCTCTTCAAACAACTTTCCATACTCATCCGGGCAAAAAGGAAAATAAAAGCTCAATGATGTAACAATATCCCTGTTTCCCCGGCAGTCAATGATAATGGCGGCATCTACATCTTCTATAAAATCCTGGTCAATTCCACGTGAGCCTTGGCAGCCAGTTTCCTCCTCAACGGTAAAAGCTACTTTAATCGTTCCTCTAAAATTGGTCTTTTGAACTCTGGATAGTATCTCAAGAATGGCTGCAACCCCAGCCCGGTCATCTGCTCCAAGAATCCCTTCAGAACTTTTTAAAATGGTACCATCTTAGTCTGATCCCCCATTAGTTTTTTTCATTTTAATAGTTTTTTTGAAGCATTTTTTCTAATTCACGGATTTTATCATAGGAATTTAGTAATTTTTCTGGTACCAAGGTTCTGCCATAATTCCAGGCATTAGATTCTATTTTGGCTAGAAGCTGTGCTTTTTTTTCATCCCCAAAATACTTTAAAACTCTTAAATCATGTTTGTTGTTCTTAAAAGCTAAATAATATCCAAGCTGATGATAGAGAATAAGTTTAACACAGTCTTCATCTGTCTCTTTAATCTTAAAGTTAATATTCGCTATGTATCCATTAATTTTTAAATAGTTAAACTTAATTGTAGTAGTTGATACGTTAAAACTCATAGGTGCGGGAAGGTTATTGTTAAATTCATAATCAACAGTTAATTTGTGTTCTTGCAATGTATTTTCAATTATTTTTTCAATATCTCTTATATAGAGCATCTTATCAATCACGACCTTTCAACATCTTCTCCTTTTTATTTTTCAGAAATAATGATGAAAGTAAATCCTACTATGTTCCTTTATACTTTTTTCCTAGCGCGAATGAGTCGATAAACTTAAAAATACTGAAAAATGCTTATCTGTTTTATAAAAAAATTTTTACAACCATTTAGGAAAGAATATTTTTTTGAAGTATCAAATAGTCTACATTATCATTTTGAGCGGAATGCAAAGATTACTTGGATACAATAATCTAATATTTAATCGCATAAAAATAAGCCTCTCCTTGTTGGGAGGCTTTATTTGCTATTCAACAAATACTGTATGTTTTACTTTCCATTTTTCCATTGCAATAAACAACCAAAAGCTAGTGTGATAATGCACAATAACCACCATTTTATCCAGGTTCCAAACAATCCGATGGCTGACCCATTAAAGGCTAATCTTCTTCCATTTATCACCGTATGTCTTGTTTTCCTTTCTAATATCATCGTAATGGCCTAAGGATAACAAATTCCAAATGTGCAAATAGGTACAATTCCCCCTAAAATAGTCCAACCCCCCTCTCGAATGAGACGGGCAGCTTGTTTTTGTTTAGGAAATTATAAATTTCTCGGAATAAACAAAAAAAGATTCTTGCAATATATTTTTACTAAGAAACAATAATTAATAAGAAGATTTGATAAGAACATAAGTTCTCTTTTTACTAGGAATATGATAAACTAGTAAAGCAATAGAATAGGATTTCTCAAGGGTGGTCGGCCACTCCCAACAGAAAGGGGGTGATGCTGAATGACAGTTTATGAAACCTTAGTGATTACGATTACTTTTGCAAGTCTAATCGTAGCTGTACTGTCATTTAAATCAAAAAAATAATCCACCCTTGAGTTCACATGCTCTGGTGGATTATTCCTGCCTAGTCGATTGCCATTAGAGGGAACCGTCTATTGCTAGACCGGACATGTTGCTGCATGTCTGGTCTTTTTTAATTTATTCATTATTATTCCTATTATAACTAATTTCTATAGTATCGTAAAACTTTTCATCAAAATCTTTCTAAAATGGGATCGTAAGGCGTAAAGGACCGGAGCAAGGAATATTAAAGGCTGCCAATTTCTTTAATGTAATGAGATTGGTTGTACGGGGCTTTTTTTAAACAATTGGTAGAACTATTTATGATTCATGAAAAATAATTGAACGTTGGTAATAATTTAAATTTTACAGTCTCCGTCACCTTATTTAATATATAGATAGGGTTATTGTAAGTAAGTTTAAAAAGGAAGTGGACCATGAGGAAATATCGATGGATCAAATGGCGTAAAGTACTCCTCTGGGTCGCAGCTCTTGCCATTGTTGGTATTGTATTGTTGACTGGAGGGCAGCAAGTGCGGGGTGCAGCAAGCACGATTTTTAGTATTGCTCTGCAGCTGCTTTTAGCTATGTTTGCTATGATTATTCAATTCGTTGCCCTATTTTGGTTTCTCGCAAGGGGACGGACCTATTGGATTTTGCCCGGTGAAACGGGGGCGACTTGGGACGATTACCGGGGGAACCCTGAGATTGTCGATAATGCCAAGCGAATCGTTACCTTATTAAAAGGTGTGAAAGAATTTAAAGAAATGGGGGGCGAGGCCATTCGTGGCTTATTACTCTGTGGACCTCCAGGGACAGGTAAGTCATACCTTGCGCAAGTGGTTGCCAACGAAGCACAGGTTCCGTTTGCATATGCCTCTGCCCCAAGCTTTCAAAATATGTTTTTCGGTGTCGGAAATCTAAAGGTAATGGGACTTTATAAAAAGGCACGAAAGCTGGCTAAGGTTTATGGTGCCTGTATCATTTTTATCGATGAAATTGATGCGATCGGGATGAGCCGTAATACAGGGAGTGCCGGCGGCGGATTGGGAGGATTAATGGGCATGGGCGGTTCCGGCCTGCTTAATGAGCTCCTCTTGCAAATGGACCCACCGAACATGGACAACAATGGGTTTGCCAAGCTTCTCCGCTCCCTTGGGCTGCGGAAGAAAAAGGCAGAACGATTGCCCGTTCTGACCATCGGTGCAACCAACCTGCCGGATGTATTGGATACAGCTTTGCTTCGTCCAGGACGCTTTGACCGGAAACTCTGGGTTGATGCACCCGATTATGATGGCCGTGTCGACATATTCCAGTATTATCTTCAAAAAGTAACACGTGACCCGGATCTGACTCCAGAACGTGTGGCGCTCGATACCATCGGCTACAGTCCTGCGCAGATCAAACACATTGTGAATGAATCCATTGTCATCGCTCATCAACGCGGAGCTTCTGTTACGAATTACGAAGATTTCCGAGCAGCGATGGAAACCTATGAATGGGGACTCAAACAGCCGCTTCGTTCCATGAGCAAGGATGAAATGCGAAACGTAGCTTACCATGAAGCGGGACATGCAGTGGCTCAGTTCCTTCTGAAGCCGCACGAAAGGCTTTGGAAAGTAACGATTATCCGCAGGGGAGACGCCCTTGGACTAGCTGCCACCAAGCCGACTCATGAGAGGTATAACAGAAGTGATAGTGAGATGTTGGCTGAGATCCAGGTTTGTCTTGCCGCACGTGCTGTCGAAGAGGAGTTCCTGGGTAAAAAACTTAACGGAGTAACCTCCGACCTAAGGCAGGCCACACAACTTGCCGGCGCCTACCTCGGGGCTGTCGGGATGGGAGAAGAATTGTTCAGCTGGCTTGCGGTTGGTTCACAGGAAGAAGGACTTAAAGCACTTCGTCCTAAAATCAACGAATTATTAAACAATGAAATGAACAAAGTGAAGAAACTGGTAAAGAACCATAGTGAATTTGTCCACGCGATTGCAACGGAGCTGGTGAAACAGGGTGACTTGACAGGTGAAGAAATAGAGGCGATCTATTTAACACTCTATGGTGAGAAAAGGCCTGTCCCTAAAGATCCATTATTCCATAGGGAGATTTTCTCTTCCTATTCAGAAGTAGCTTCGGCAAAAGAAATGGATGATCAAGCAGAATTGGATTCTTAAAAAAGAATAGATTGTGTAAGCAGATGTCAAGGGAGAGATCCTTTGGCATATGACTTGTCTAGGGCAGCAACATGAGAAAGGTGTGCAGAAGTGTGAACAAAAGAATATTGCTGATTTTATTTACTGTATTTTTAGTATCTGTATTTGTGGGTTGCGGAAAAATGACTGAACAAAATTCATCAAAGCAATCCGAAGCGGGCACGGCTTCTAAGAATGTTGAAGCCAATAAGAGTCCATCTGCCAATGAGACAGAAAAACCAACGAGTGATCGTGAACCCAACAAAAGTGCTCCTGCCTCTAGTACTTTAAAGACAACAGGGACAACAGACGGATTTGATGACAGCAAATATACCCTAATTGTCGTAAACGGCGGGGATATGTCAGGATCTAGACGGCCGAATGTCAAAGTAGATGTCGGATTTGGAGATCGGGAATATTGGGCGTATACAAACGAATACGGTCAGCTCATTCGTGTTGAGGCGAAAACTATAACACTTCAAAATTCGAAGACTGATCATGTTTTGTCATCAGGTCGATATTACCCTGATGAAGCAAATGTTCCTGGTACAGAGAGTCCTAACTTGGATAAAGGGCATGTGATTGCTGACTCGCTTGGGGGAGTATCAAACGCCTATAACATTACACCTCAGAACAGCATTCTCAATAGGCACGGCGATCAAGCTTATATGGAAAAAGTGATTCGAGATGCAGGAGGTTGTACTGATTTCGTAGCGGTGATTCACTATCCAAATACTCAGACGCAAATTCCTAACCATTATAAATTCACATACAAAATTCAGGGCAGAAGCATTACTGATGAATTTGACAATGTAAACCCAGATGAAGTGAACAAAAATTTAGGGAAAACGACAGGTACCAACAGTACGCCACCGAAAACTGACAATGTACCAACGAACCAACCGGTAAATAGTAATGAAGATGTTAGTAAGGTAGATACCAATCATAATGGCCAAGTTACGATTGCTGAAGCTAAAGCTGCTGGCTTTAAAATGCCAATTACACGGGATTCATGGCTCTACAAATATATGGATGATCGCGATGGTGATGGCTTAGTAGGGGAATAAATAGGGTGATTACGCCCATTTGCTAACGAAAGAACGTGTACGATCAGAAATTTACTCCAAGATCGGGTCGAGGTAGGTCATAAGCCGATCTGCCCAAAAGGTTAAAGAACAACCTTTCATCAGGCCCGTCTTGTGCTTGTCGCTGATAGACGGACGCCTTGCGCTTTTCTTTTTGGCCTAGTTAAATTTTAATGTTGATAATTATTAGTTAAAATTAAAGGAAACCCAGTTTTATTATGGGTTTCCCTATTTTTTTAATAAAGCCTCCGTTGGGTGTGTATTCAAAGGAGGTCTACAACAAATTGTTCTTCTGAAATTACTTGAAATCCATTTCTTTTGAGTAAGGATGAAGTAACTCCATTTCCAACAACTTTCTTGCCTTTAAACTCACCATTATAAATCATTGTACTTCCACAGGAGGGACTATTCTCTTTTAGAACAACTAATGTGGCATTAGTATTTTTAGCCATTTCTAAAGCAGCATACGCTCCTTTTATATAAAGTTCGGTAACATCTTTTCCCGATTTCTCCACAACCTTAGCCTTTCCATCCAGTACATCTTCTCCGTCTCCTCCAATTATTTCAGCAGGTTCCCTTGGGGTTGAAAATCCTCCAAGTAGTTCAGGGCAGACAGTAAAGGCTTTATTTTCCTCGATTAATTTAGCTAACCTTTCATCTAAACTATGTGTACCGTTATATCTTACCTTTAATCCCGCCAAACAAGAACTGACTAAAATCATAACTCCCTCCAAAAATATATGAAATGTTTAAATTATACTGTACTAAACCGTAGTTGAAAAAGCGTTATACCTGAATTTAGACAAACGCAGACTATCATAAGTCTCTGTCATCTTAAATACAAATGATGTTAGCAAAAGTTCTTTAATATGTTGCTTAGTGTTTTCGTTACTGCGGCTACGCTTTTTCCATCTAAAACCTCTCCCGAATGTTTGTTCTTAGTAAGAATACTATGAATTTGGAAAGGTATCAATTATTAACAATATTCTATAACAGAGCCTTCTTTTTTGAAGTGACTTGTTTAATGTTATCCTTGCTAAATTGTTTCGTTTTCTCAATGTGGGTAATATATAAAGATGAATTCAAAAAAGGTTAAAGTGAGTTAGGAGGGAACTTTTTGGTTAGTCTACTTCTTAAAATGATTGTATCGTTTTTCGCTGTGATGAATCCGATCGGGAATATTCCAATTTTTATTTCCCTTACCAACGGATATTCTCAACAGCAAAAGAAACATACGGCAAGGAAAGCGGCAATTGTTTCCTTGTGTATTCTTACCGTATTTCTGGTGCTAGGCAACTTTATATTTTCTATATTCGGTATTACGATTCATGCGTTTCGAATTGCTGGAGGAATTCTTATTTTCGGAATTGCTTTTAATCTTTTACATGCAAAGAATTCAAACGCGCAGACACCGCATTCTGAAGAAAAAAAGGAAGCAGAAGAAAAGGAGGATATATCGATTACTCCTCTGGCGCTGCCTATTATGGCTGGTCCTGGTACGATTGCAACGGTTATGGCTCACACAGGTTCCGGTTCCTTTGACATCTCCAATTTAATCCTTGTGTTTATTGGATTTGCGCTAGTATTAGCACTTTCTTATGTGCTGTTTTACTATTCAACTCCTGTTATTAACAAAATTGGACAAGGTGGTTTAAATGTTGTAACACGATTAATGGGTTTGATCCTTGCTGTTATTTCGATCCAGATGATTGCAGAAGGTATAAAAGGTCTTTTCCCTCATTTGTAATACAAGTTCTTTATTGATCTAAAGGCAGGTTAGTAGAAGAGGGATTTAAAACATAAGCCTAATTTCTCGCTAAAATAGGGAGGAAATAGGCTTTTTTTACTTATACATCCTAAACGTTTACATGCCGTTTCTTGAAATTATCCCAAATGAATATTCATTGGACCTTTTGAAAAAATTTTTCACGTATATTTTTAAAAATTTATCCAACCAATTACACATAGGTAGAAATTCGACTAATACTTTTCATTCATTGAGACAAGATTCATTCTAATACAATAGGATGAATTTGAAATTGGGAATTGCCTTACAATCATTGGTAGTATGAAAAAGTCATATTATAAATTACATCGTATTAAGGGGGAATTGGTTTATGAATCAACAAACCTTGATATTTGATTTAGACGATACGTTAATACGCAGTAACAAATACTTCAAGAGGGCAGAAAATGAATTTGTTAAACAATTAAAGGAATGGTTCGAGCAGGTACCGATTGAAGAAATCAAGGAAAAACACAATGAATACCATTTGAACTATCTGGAGAAGTACGGTTTACACTCATCAAAATATCCAGAAACACTTGAAGCAACGTATATGCACTTTTGCAAAAAATACAAAAAAGAATTAAGGATAAACGAGATTAAGCTCATTCATGAAATGGGTCAAAGTTTATTTAAAATCAAAGTAGAACCGCTTCCCCATATGTATAAGGTATTAAAAAAGTTAAAAGCAGATCATCATCAACTCTTTTTATACACAGGAGGAGATATAGAGAACCAGTGCAGAAAAATTACGCAGTTAGACTTGGAGCCTTTCTTCGAAGAAGGTATTTTTATTTTTGAAAACAAAAATAAAATGGCCTTACAAAAAGTATTAAACAAAATATGCGCCGAAAAGAACTCTACTTGGATGATTGGAAATTCACTTAGAACTGATATTAAGCAGGCAATCGACTTGGGAATAAATGCAATTTATATACCCTCCACAATTGAATGGAGCTACAACATTTTGGATACAAAAATTAAGCCACAGGGGACTCTTGCAGAATTACCTTCACTTCTAGAGCTCCCGGAATTTTTACGGGATCACATTTATTTTAATGAGACTATCTTTATTTAGAATATGAGGGTAATCTATACATTGAGATCTAAAAAAAATGGCAAGCGCGCAATTTTAGTGAAACTGTTTCAGACCATATAGGAGATTACTTAATGATACGAAGGAGGCGGAGTATCGAAATGAGGACTTTGAATATGGTTCTCTATGAATATAAATGGGGTATCCCAAAAGGATAACTTATAGGCGCTCCCCAATTTTAATAGAGCCTTCATTAAAATAGAGCTGCCAGATTCAATGACTATGCATCAATAGCCATCGAATCTGGCAGCTCTATACTTAATGGAAAGCAAAGGGTCAATTTCTGATTTGAACTTTAGGATAAGAACAATGCAACCTAAGAATTAACCCTTATACCAAGACCTAGATTTCACGATTTTTAATCAACGAATAGCATATTGTCTTGTTAATAAAAGTTACCATCCTATTAATGTATTCCATAAACAAAAGGAGGTATTGTAGTGAACAAACAAAAATTCATAATAACTCAGTATATTCCAAAGTACGCTGAACAGACAGTGGAAATGTGGCGAGATAGTAAGGAAGGGGCTATTGGCCAGAAAGAAAATCATAGTTTTAAAAGTCATGTTAATTTTTTAAATAATATATTACCCAAACAGTATCAAATAGATTTAGCGCTAATTGATGACAAAGTAGTTGGAATGGTTGCCTATAATGAAATAGAGATAAGCCAACTTTATATTCATATTGGCTATCAGGGAGTGGGTATAGGTCAAACATTACTTCAAAAGGTAAAAGAACAATCAAGTGGGAGATTAACATTATATACATTTGAAGTAAATGAAAACGCACAACGATTTTATGAAAAGAATGGATTTACTATCATTGGTAGAGGACACGAAAATGAGGAAAATTTACCTGATATCCAATATGAGTGGACAATAAAATAAATAATGCAAACAGAGAATATAAGCATAAAAAAAGACAGAGAATGTTTAACCGAAAAAAGGCGGTACTTTTTTTGGGGGTTGAAACGCCAAACCATATCCAATAGGACCAGCTTCATAACACACTCGAAGATTCTCTTTTTCTCCAAGCTTTTTTACTAACTTTCTAATGGATACCGGAGTGTTAGGAATCATTCCCCCAATACCTTGACTCATCACGACCTTCATCTGCAATGACATCGGCAATTTTTTCTTTTGAAACGTCTAAACTTACATATTTAATGGTATCCTTCATAATAGCTAGCGCCTTGAAAATTAATGTGCAGAAGTATCGGGCAAGTACATGCTTAACCTAGCTCTGCCCTCATCATAAAGTCAATCTATTGTTAAGGTTTTCCTCAGCACATCTTCCTCGCAAATATCCATTGCCCCACATAAATTGACCCAGCCATTAGGCTGGGGATGAATGTATTTATTGTTTACCACTTACGAATTCAACTATCAGGTGAGAATTCTTGCTAGACCGAATGCAACTGCTGCTGCAAGTCCTCCCGTAATCATTGTTTGAAATGCACTCTTTACCGGAGAAGTTCCTGTAAACCTTCCTTTTACATATCCAAAAATCAGTAAGGCGATCAGTGTGACAATAACAGAAACCATTAATGCTGTTGCAGGTTTATGAAAGATAAAATATGGAAACAAAGGGATTACCCCTCCGACAATATAAGATATAGCAATGGTAATCGCACTGTTTCTCGCTCTTGTCGGCTCCGGCTTTTCTAGCCCCAATTCAAATTTCATCATAAAATCCACCCATTTTTCAGGGTTCTTTTTCATGGTTTCAGTAATCGATTTGATTTGGTCTTCTTCAAGCCCATATTCCCTGAAAATTTCAGATACTTCCTCTTCTTCACGCTCTGGTAGTTCTATTACTTCACGCCGTTCACGGGCAAGTTCGGATTCATAATGTTCCGCATCTGTTTTTCCTGCCAAATATCCGCCAAGTCCCATTGCAATTGACCCTGCTGCAATTTCAGCACTTCCGGCAGTGAGAATTAATGTTGATGTATCAACAGCACCGGACAAACCAGCAGCCAATGCAAACGGTACGGTCAATCCGTCTGACATACCAATGACAACATCTCGAATGAAGTCAGATCCAGAAAAATGTTCTTCTACATGATGTAGGTGTTGATCCATTTTTTCACCTCCTAATTAACTAATGTAACACAAATATCAATTAATCATCACAAGTTTTAATTAATATACTAAACATCCTCTCGTCTTTATTTCAATTTATGTATTAAGATTTGAATGTTTATATTTCGTGCACTGTGATCCCTTTTCCTCAGTAAATACACTATTGCGGTAAATAGTTATTTTTACCCTTTTATAATCTAAAAATAAATTTTGAAAATGAAAGGGAAAAAGAAAATTAATGACCTAATCTATTAGATGATTAGGTCATTAAATTTTTTTCCTTGTTATTTAAAGGGATAGAAATAAACATCAATTTCCACCTTAATTCCCTTGAGGTCAAAAAGTGAATTGGAATCTTTACGAATTGGGCAATTAACATACCCAAAAGAAAAGCCAGAATGGGATAAGATAAGAACATTTTTCCACCTATACATATGAAATGATTTTATTTGGATTATTGCTTCGTTTATAGGGTAATGATTATATATTGGTGTAAACCAACCTCACATAGTAGCTTTTCCCAAGAATGACCACATTATAGTTACTTTCTTAGAGCAAAACCATTGGAGAATATTTTGATCAATGGGGCGGAAAGATGCTTCAACCTATATTGTGCAGGCAGGCACCATAAAGAAGGTTAATTGAGGTGGGTCATATAGAAAACTCTTAGTTTTCTATATGAATGATTAATAAATTACATTTTGAAATGGAGTAATTAGTTAATTGTAAGGAGAAGGTATTCTAAAAAATATTATAAAACTGCTGACTATTTCAGTAGCTTTTGATTTTGAGAAATTACGATCTAGGGAGATGTAAAAGTGGAGCAACACTTAGATTTTGTAATTGAACATTTTGGATATTTCGGAATCATTCTATTGCTAGTAGGAGGAATTATTGGACTTCCTGTACCCGATGAGGTTCTCCTAGCCTATGTAGGTTATAACGTATATCAAAATAAATTATCATACATATTTTCTTTATTTAGTGCATTTGCGGGGTCAATTGGTGGGATTTCACTTAGTTACTTCATTGGTTATAAATTTGGATTGCCTTTAATAAAAAAGTATGGAACAAAGATTCATATCACGGAAGAAAAAATCAATCGAACGCAGAAACTTTTTCTAAAGATCGGACCGATTCTTTTGTTAATTGGCTACTTTATCCCCGGGGTTCGCCATCTTACGGCGTATGTTGCAGCATTAAATAAATATCCTTTTAGAAAATTTGTTATCTTTTCCTATATTGGAGCGGTAATATGGAGCTTTACTTTTATTACTTTAGGTACAAAGTTAGGTGAAAATTGGAATCTAGTTGGATCTTATGTGTCAAAGTATAGTTTTTATTTAATATTAATTTCTTTATTGTTGTTGGTTGTTGTCCTTAGTTTTTGGAAAAAAAGACAGCGGTTTATTAAAAAGAAATAAAACCTGTTGTGTCTTTCCATATGAATAAAGTGTTAGTACTACCGTTTCTTTGAAAAAGGATTACTATAATTTTAAAGAGGTGAATGAAGGAATCCGTAAGGAAAGAGTTGTACTATGCAACCACGGAAGTATTCAAAAGGCATATGTAGAGATATGGTACCAAAAGGACAAAGAGGAATGGCTATGGGAACATTTAATGCATTAACCGGTATATCTTCATTACCAGCTAGTGTAATGGCAGGATTTTTGTGGCAAACATCTGGGGCTTTTACAGCTTTTTGTGTAAGCAGTTTACTTCCGATTATTTCTACATTGCTTATGTTTATCCTCCGTATATAACTGATGCAAAAAAGGAATAGCCATCGATGTGGAGCTATTCCTTTTTTACTAATTTGTTAGATTCTTTTTATATTGTCTTTCCTTATATCTTTGATAAAAACCAATTGCAAAGGTCAGCCAGAAGGCGCTAATAAAGTAACCCGCGATTATATCACTAGGATAATGAACTCCAAGGTAAATACGACTTATTCCTATGGTTACAATCATAAACCCACTTAAAATGATTAAAAGTGTCCGCCCTAATCGGGAAGAAATATGTCGCCATAACAAGAATGTCAGAACTCCATATAATGCGAACGCCATGGTTGCATGACCACTAGGGAAACTGTAATTACTTACTTCGGCTAAGCGATGTAAATCTGGTCGGGCTCTATGAAACAACTGCTTTAATGTTGCAAAGAGAATATTAGCACCTAAGATAACGGCAATAAATAATACAAGTTCTGAACGATGTTTTAATACCTTATACAGAAAAATAATAGCAAAAAGCGAAATCACTATTACAGGAATGGTTCCACCAATAAATGAGAAAATTCTCATAATAGTTGTTTGCATTGGGGCTTCAAAACCTTGGATAAAAGAAATAATTCTTCCGTCGAAGGTAAGTATGGCATGTTTACTAACAAGAAGTGCCATAATGCCAAATCCAAAAAGTGAGACGAAACTTATTAGAAATGCAATGAAAAGTTGCTTTTTTAAATTCATCACTCAAAACCTCGATTCATATATTAATCATTTATTAAAGTAAAATGTTCATATAAAGATTACCTAATCTTTTTTGTATTGTATAACATTTCCCTTAACTTGAGTTATACCCCTAATTTTTAATGTTAAAGATGGGATGGTTGCGGGATCCCGTTTTTTTGTGCTAATGGTCACAATAGTTAAATAATTACATTGATAATAATGAAACATTTTGCTGGATATTTGCTAATCAGCAAATACCGTATGTTTACCCTTCCATTTTTCCATCCCGTTTGTGCTGCATAGCTCTAATCAACATTTTTTGTTAAATCACTCATCTTTCACCTCTAAGATTTATATGACTACACGGAATAGTTCTTAAAATTTCACTAATAAAAAATGATAGAAATTTAATAGTCACTTAAGATAGATTTAATCTCTCCTTAATAAACATTGAAAATCATTATACTATAGTTGAGTTTAGTGATGAAAATATGGCTTAGATAATAATGGTTTAAAAAAAGGAGATGGGCTTTTGTCAAAGAAATTATCAGTTCCTAAAAATACGGTACGACAAGGACCGACCGTAAAACAATTGTTTAGCAAGGTCCCAGATGTGACTATTTTCTTCTGGATTATTAAGATTTTATGTACAACTGTCGGTGAAACATTTGCCGATTTCCTTAACTTCAACCTTGGATTTGGATTAACTAACACTACGATCATTATAGGAATAGCGTTTTTCATTGTATTGTTTCTTCAATTTAGAGAAAAGAAATACGTTCCAGCCATTTATTGGACAACGGTTGTGCTTATAAGCGTTTTTGGAACATTGGTCACAGATAATTTAACAGACGGGATAGGTGTACCTCTTGAGGTAAGCACGGCTGTTTTTTCTGTTCTTCTGGGATTAACTTTTCTATTTTGGTACCTAAGTGAAAAAACACTCTCCATCCACTCAATCTATACAACAAAAAGAGAAGTATTCTATTGGCTCACCATTCTATTTACATTTGCACTCGGAACGGCAGTAGGTGACTTATATTCCGAACAACTAGGTCTTGGTTATCTTAATACAGGTATAACAGTAATCATTATTATCGCTTGTATATTCATAGCATGGAAAATGAAACTAGATGGTGTACTAGCATTTTGGATTGCGTATATCTTGACTCGTCCACTAGGTGCATCATTAGGAGATTTCCTCTCTCAACCAAAAGTTAATGGCGGGATAGGATTGGGTACAACTGTGACTAGTGTCATTTTTCTAGTTGCTATCTTAGCGATCATCGTTTTTCTTGCTGTTACAAAAATTGATATTAAGGCAAAAAGTGAAACAGCAAAAACAAATCAAACTATTGGAAGCAAGAAAAATGTTATGACACAAACCATTGCGGCACTATGTATTTTCTTAATGGTTGGTATTGGAGGTTATGTGTGGAAAAGTAATGCTATCGCATCGCAAACAGATTCTTCGCACACTTCATTAGGTGGACAATTAACAGGATTTATTAAAATTGAAAATGATATGCTAACGGATGTAAACTCAAAAAACTTTAGTTCGGCTAAAACAAGTGCGGATGTTTTAGAACATCAATGGGACACTTCAGAAGCTAAGCTTAGGAAGATCGATGGCACCACATGGACTAAAATTGATGGTACGATTGACGTTGTATTAGCAGCTGCTCGTTCGGCTAATCCAGTTGCCAGCAAGTGTAAAGTTTCCCTAAACCATTCGCTAAGCGTCCTTAACGGTGCAAATAAATAAAAACTTTTAGGAATCGTAAATAGCGGTTCCCTTTTAAAATATACAGGCAAACTATTTAATTTTATTTTAAGAGGGAAGAAACGTGCTAATTAAAGAAGTAAAAGGAACTAAAAAGTTGCTTGATAGTCATTAAAGATATTGGAAGAAGGTCGTAATATGAACAAGTCTTTATCAATCACAATGAATCAGTCTAAAGAAATGCTTGCTAAAGTTCCGGAAATCACACTCTACTTTTGGATTACTAAGCTTCTGACTACTGGAATGGGTGAGGTGGCATCTGATTATTTATTCGAGAATCTAAATCCTTTCATTTCAGCACCTTTAAGTGTTCTCATTTTTGTAGCCGCCATGATCTTACAGTTCAAAGTACGTCGATATATACCTGCGGTCTACTGGTTAGTTGTCATTATGGTTAGTATATTTGGCACAATGGCTGCAGATGTGGTTCGGGTCGGACTAGGTATTCCCTACATCATTTCAACGATTGTCTTTATAGGCGCACTCACTGCCGTTCTCATAACCTGGTATTCCAAAGAAAAAACTCTGTCCGTACACAGCATCTTCACCCGTCGCCGCGAGATCTTTTACTGGCTTACTGTACTGGTAACATTTGCACTCGGTACCGCCGCAGGGGATATGACCGCCTCAAGCATGCACTTGGGCTACTTATCTTCAGGTTTGTTATTTAGTATCTTGCTAGTTATTCCAGCTTTGGGTTACCGATTCTTTGGTTTTAATGAAATTTTTGCTTTCTGGTTCGCCTATATCATGACTCGACCAGTAGGTGCTTCGTTCTCGGATTGGTTAGCAGCGTCTCAAGCCCATGGTGGACTGGGAATAGACAAAGGGACGGTTAGCCTTGTTTTACTGATTATTATCATTCTCCTAGTCGTCTTTAGAGGAGGTTCACCCGCAAAAAGCTTGGAATTTAAGGACGAGAAGGGAAAAGCATCTTAATAAAAATGTAATGGATTTATTTTCACTAAACGGATCGTTAGTTAAAGAACATTCGGTTTTCGTGATTGCCTTTTTTGTTGGCAGAACAGGTGAGGTAAGTCATAATTATGGTTGAATCTATCAATCTACAGGATATACAACCATCGCCACAACGTTTGCAAACTTATGAGCGACCTCAGCTCAGTTGGAAAGGCATAAGAATGGTTACATTTTCGGTTCACTTAATTTTTTTAAGTGGGCTTTTTTCATTTATTGGATAATAACTAAATTTTTATAATTTCGTAAAACCTTTCATTTACATCTATCTAAAAAGAGATCGTGGGGCCATTTCCTAGGAGGCAATCAAATAGTTCAAATCAACCACCAAGGATTCCTATTTTTCCGCAAATTTACCCAAATTTTACGTAAATTTGGCAAAATCCTTTGAATTTCTTCCTCTTTTTCCGTTATTATGAAATAGAGGAAGTTTACTATAATCATATTTTTTGAAGGAGGAGCAATGAAACCAACAAGAATAACACGTAAGAAAAAATTTTCTGAAGATTATCGGTTGACGGGTAAAGTGGTAAAGAAGGCGATATTACCAACGTTTTGTTTCGCTGTACTCTCCACGGTTGCTTTTGAAAAAGCTGTTTTTGCAGACTCGAGCTTAACACAAGTCAGCGCCAAACAGGCAGTGACAAAGTACGTCAATATTTCCAGCGGCACATTGAATTTACGAAGTGGAGCTTCTAGCAGCGCTTCGGTTGTGGTAGCTCTTTCGAAAGGGACCGCAGTCACCGTCTACTCTGAATCGGGCGGTTGGGCGAAAGTGAAAGCCAATGGGAAAGACGGGTATGTTAGCGCGAGCTTTTTATCTGCTACAAATCCTAGCAGTTCCACTACCGCAGCTGCGGCTCCAACGACAACCAAGTATGTCAATGTCTCAGGCGGATCATTGAATTTACGAAGTGGAGCTTCTAGCAGCGCTTCCGTTGTGGCGACTCTTTCGAAAGGAACCGCTGTCACCGTCTACTCTGAATCGGGCGGTTGGGCGAAAGTGAAGGCCAATGGGAAAGACGGGTATGTCAGTGCGAGCTTTTTATCTGCTGCAAATCCTAGCAGTTCCACTACACCAGCTGCGGCTCAAACGACAACCAAGTATGTCAATGTCTCCAGCGGCTCATTGAATTTACGAAGTGGAGCTTCTAGCAGCGCTTCCGTTGTGGCGACTCTTTCGAAAGGGACCGCAGTCACCGTCTACTCCGAAGCGAACGGTTGGGCGAAAGTGAAGGCCAATGGGAAAGACGGGTATGTCAGCGCGAGCTTTTTATCGGCTGCAAATCCTAGCAGTTCCACTACACCAGCTGCGGCTCCAACGACAACCAAGTATGTCAATGTCTCCAGCGGCTCATTGAATTTACGAAGTGGAGCTTCTAGCAGCGCTTCCGTTGTGGCGACTCTTTCGAAAGGGACCGCAGTCACCGTCTACTCCGAAGCGAACGGTTGGGCGAAAGTGAAGGCCAATGGGAAAGACGGGTATGTCAGCGCGAGCTTTTTATCGGCTGCAAATCCGAGCAGTACTACTACGCCAGTTGCGGCTCAAACGACAACCAAGTATGTCAATATTTCCAGCGGCTCATTGAATATGCGCAATGGAGCTTCTACCAGTGCATCTATTACCGTCAAACTTGCCAAAGGGATTGCTGTTCAAGTTCTTTCCGAAGCGGGAGGATGGTCAAAAATCACGGTCTATGGAAAAACGGGGTATGTTAACTCTAGTTTTCTATCACCAACAGACCCAAAAGTTACTGTAAATAATTCTACTCCAACCGCTAATCCGTCTGTAGCAAAATATGTAAATATTACTTCTGGCTCCAGCTTAAATGTTCGGAAAAGTGCTTCCACCAGTTCTGCCATATTGACAAAACTTACACATGGAACAGAAGTAATGGTATATTCCGAGTCAAACGGATGGGCGGAAATACTAGTTAATGGGCAGAAGGGTTATGTAAGCGCTCAGTTTCTCACAGCGTCTAAACCAACAACCGGTACTACATCAGGAGCGGAGCAAACAACCAAAAAATATGTAAATGTCAGTGTAGGCTCTTCCTTAAATATGCGGAAAAGCGCCTCCTCAGATGCATCTATTTTGCTTAAGTTATCAAGAGGGGTAGAAGTAACCGTTTATTCCGTTTCAAATGGATGGGCTAAAATCAAAGTTTATGAACAAACTGGATATGTTAGTGCTGATTTTTTGTCTGATACAAAACCTACACCTGGAACAGACTCCACGACAGGGTCTGAAAGCAATTCTGATTCAGGAGCCAATACGAACCCTGACAGCAGCTCCGATTTAGCAGGCAGTACGAACCCGGATAACAGTTCAGATGCAACATCCAGTACAAAACCGGATAGCAGTTCAGACTCAACATCCAGTACAAACCCGGATAGCAGTTCAGACTCAACATCCGGTACGAACCCGGATAGCAGTTCAGACTCAACATCCGGTACGAACCCGGATAGCAGTTCAGACTCAACATCCGGTACGAACCCGGATAGCAGTTCCGATTCAGCAACCAGTACGAACCCGGATAGCAGTTCAGACTCAACATCCAGTACAAGCCCAGATAGCAGTTCAGAACAGATTAATGGGGAAAAGGTTGTAAAATACGTAGATGTGATTTATGGCTCCAGCTTAAATATGCGCGCATCCGCTTCAGCAAATGCAGCCATTATTACAAAGCTGGCGCGGGGGACCGTTGTCACTGTCCTATCAGAGGATAATGGCTGGGCGAAAGTAACAGCCAATGGTTTAACTGGTTACGTCAGCACTCGGTACTTATCAGTAACAGCACCCTTTAATCCGAATACCACAGCTAGTTCAACTGAAGTTACATATGAAAACTATACTACTAGCTTAGCAGACATGGTAAAAACAGAGATGGCTGTTCATCCGCAAACAGATAAGAAGTATAATACCTTCATTAGGGAAGATGCATTAAAGGTGACTAGTTCTACAGCTGCCATCGTCAATGGAGGAAGCTGGAATGTAAGAGGGGGAGCTGGTACAAATTATTGGGTCATCGGCCAGGTAACGAACCAGCAGAGTGTTCAACTCTTAAATAAAGTAAAGGGATCCGATGGCTATAATTGGTACCAAATTGCTTATGATAAAACTTGGGTTAACGCAAGCCCGGATGATGTAAGTTATTATTTGGATCCGAAAAATTTTCAAGGTAAGACGATAGACTCGCTGCAATTTCTAAAACTATCCGTAACCGCAAGTCTTAATGCTGATGAAGTAAACGCAAGAATTTTAACCGGAAAAGGCATATTGGTAGGGTTAGCTTCCACGTTCATTTCGGCTGGCACTAAATATGGCATAAATGAAATGTATCTTATTTCTCATGCTCTATTAGAAACGAGTAATGGTACATCCCAGCTTGCAAACGGTGTCCAAATAAATGGTAAAACGGTTTATAATATGTACGGAATTGGTGCATATGACAATTCTGCTGTTACCAGTGGAGCTCAATTTGCTTATAATGCTGGTTGGTTCACTCCTGAAGCGGCTATTATTGGCGGAGCCCAATTCATTGCCAATGGCTATATTAATGCAGGACAAGATACGCTTTATAAAATGAGATGGAATCCGAAAGCTGTAGCGACAACGGGCAATGCTAGCCATCAGTATGCTACTGATATTGGCTGGGCAGCAAAACAAGTTTCGCAAATATATAATTTATATAATTTAATAGATTCCTATAAACTAGTGTTAGAGATACCTAAATACAATTAGATATGATTCTCAGTGATAAGATAGGGGCAGCCCCTTTATGGGCTGCCCCTATTAGTACAATAAGTGTTATCCTTCAAAAGGGGATATGAAACCGTTTAGTTTAATAGTGTCCGAATTGGGATTATTGGTTGTCTTCAACAAATGGACAGATTTGTGAGGAAGCCCCTCATTTTGCCTATTCTACTGATTTTTACATGTACTTGGGCACTATCAACCTTTATTTTGCCCGTTCTACTGATTTTTACATGCGCACGGGCACTAATAAACTTTATTTTGCCCATTCTACTGATTTTTACATGAACTCGGGCACTATCAGCCTTTATTTTGCCCGTTCTACTGATTTTTACATGAACTCGGGCACTATCAACCTTTATTTTGCCCGTTCTATTGATTTTCCCATGCGCATGGGCACTATTAACCTAAATAAGAAAATATTCGAGTATTAAATTCAACCTATGACATTTGTATATTCCGTTCTTGCTAATACTTGTTACAATAAATCATATCCATTCCAGTAGGGGAGAATTTATTTATGGCTAACACACACACTTTTAGCAAGGGCGAGGAAGTCGCAAACTCTATTACTCATGGTATAGGTGCTCTTCTAAGCATTGCAGCATTAGTACTGTTAATTGTATTTGCTTCATTACATGGCAACGCTTGGCATATTGTCAGTTTCACTTTATTTGGTTCTAGCATGTTATTAATGTATACATCATCTACACTGTTACATGCATTCCCTGAAGGTAGCAAAGTGAAAGACATATTTGAAATCTTTGATCATTCCTCTATCTACTTTTTTATCGCTGGAACGTACACACCATACCTGTTTTTAGTGGTTAAAGGGTGGTTAGGATGGACCATTTTTGGAATCGTCTGGGGACTCGCAATCGGAGGAACGGTGTTTAAATCCTTTTTTGTAAAGAAATTTTTATTCACTTCTACTGCGTTATATGTAGTAATGGGTTGGTTCATTGTATTCGCTTGGGGACCTTTATCCGAACACATGCCGCATTCTGGTTTGACGTATTTAATCATAGGTGGATTGTTCTATACTTTTGGCTCTGTTTTCTACATTTGGAGGGGATTCAAATATCACCATGCTGTATGGCACCTTTTCGTAATGGCTGGAAGTATGATGCATTTTTTCAGCGTACTAACACTTTTGCATAGATAACAGAGGGGGAGTAGCTGAATTTAAATGCTATACCCAAATAAAGTACAATTAAATTAGTAGAAGCTGCCCCATTTGTTTAGCAGCTTCTATATTTGATTAGCTTAGTTAAAAGAAACGTTTGTGTTCATGTTAATATTTCATATTTCTTGAAATAAGAATCTACTTATTATTATAATTTTTAATTCTTTACAAATCTGTGAAAACAATTAGAGTTTGCGATGATATGATTAAAAAAAATGCTATAATTTCTTGTAGTAAATATTTCCTCGTTATTTGTTTATTGCTGAGTTAAAACCTCAATTATCAATTTTTTTCCGCCATAAATATTCTCATAAAGATTTTTTCACGCTTTACTCCATTTTACAACCTATACTCCTATTTCATAGCAGTCTTCTTTATCTATCTGACATTTCTTATAAATTTCTTGAAGGGTAGGTGCCATCATTTTCATTTATCTAATAAACAAAACATGATTTTTTCATTTTATTAAGGGGTTTTATATGATGGCATCTATCCAAATACCTGTTGCATGCCCAGAATGTGGAAGAATTGCTATTGAAGATTATTATTATCGAACGGGTGCAGGATATATCATCTGCCAATGCTGTGGTTGTGAAGTTGAGCGAGAAGCAATATATGATAGTAAAAATAATACTTCTTATTTTGAGGAAGAAAAAAGAAAGGGGTATGGAAAATTTGTATTGGAAATGAAGGATGGAACCTTCAGTATTAAAAGATTAATGATTCCGTTGACAGTTGAACAATTTGAGATTTTTAAAGGAATGTTTTTTGACAGTAATGTCGACCATGAGAATAGTTATTTAGTTACGTATCAAAATGGTGAATTTTCAATATTGTTGGGTAATGTCCCAGATGAGTTTAAATTATCTTTTGATGAGTTTATCGAAAAATATGGATATGATTATGTATAGAGTAATTTCTAAAAACCATTTTACATTGGATAAGAAATAATTAATGTTTTTGGAATCAAAGATGGGAGGTGCTTTATGGAAGAAATATTAAATAAGATTCTTTCTGAACTGCAACATTTAGGTAATGGGCAAAAAGAATTAATCGGCCGCACCAGTAATTTAGATAAGGGGCAGAAAGAATTAATCGGCCGCACAGACAATTTGGAAAAGGGACAGAAGGTGCTATTAAGTCGCACTGATCAACTAGAAAAAGGACAGGGGGAGTTATTAAATCGCACTGATCAACTGGAAAAAGGACAGAGGGAGTTATTAGGTCGCACAGGTCAATTGGAAAAAGGACAGAGGGAGTTATTAGGTCGCACAGGCCAATTGGAAAAAGGACAAGAAGAACTAATTAAAAATCAAAAACATTTAACCGTTAGAATGGGAAGTGTTGAGAAGGGCCAACAAGAATTAATTGGCCGTACAGATCATTTGGAAAAAGGACAAGAAGAACTAATTAAAAGCCAAAAACAATTAACCGTTAGAATGGGAAATGTTGAGAAAGGGCAACAAGAATTAATTGGCCGTGCAGATAATTTGGAGAAAGGGCAACAAGAATTAATTATAAATCAAAAACAATTAACCGTTAGAATGGGAAGTGTTGAGAAGGGCCAACAAGAATTAATTGGCCGTACAGATCATTTGGAGAAAGGCCAACAAGAAATAATTTTAAATCAAAAACAATTAACCGTTAGAATGGGAAATGTTGAGAAGGGCCAACAAGAATTAATTGGCCGTGCAGATAATTTGGAGAAAGGGCAACAGCAATTAATAAGCCGTACAGATCATTTGGAAAAAGGACAAGAACTTTTAATTTCTGGTCAAGAAGAGATAAAAGATATGATTAAACACACTACTACACTCCTGACTGAAAATTCCACAAGCATCAGAAGAGATATGAAATCATTGGCATTTGATGTTAATTCAGATGTAGAGCTATTATTTAAAGAAATCGCAAATGTAAAAAGAAAAGTCAATAAACTTGAACCGAAATAAGCAATTATGATTTAAATCCGCTAGAAAAAGTTATCATATCTATTTTTGAGGGATTCCAGTAAAGTAATCGCCTCTATTTACCCCTTCCGAATTCCTCCAAAAGAATTGAACATTTCGTATATAGGTGTTATAAAAGGTTTATTGAAATTCAAAAGACTGTCTTCCACAATGGGGTCTGACGATGGTCGTAGCTCCAGGGTTGCTTCTTATATTCAAGGGGGTACAACTACAATATGGATTACACTTCACCAAAAGAAACAGTGTTAACGGTGAAACGGTGGCCTAAAGATACCATAACCGCGGGTCGTCGTCATACTGTTGGACTTAAATCGGACGGAACCGTGATAGCTGTAGGTGATAACAAATTGGGCCAATGTGATGTAAGCGGCTGGCGCGATATGGTGGCGGTCGCGGCTGGTAATGTTCATATGGCGACGAACACGGGTAATGCTCATACAATTGGTCTTAGATCAGATGGAACCGTGGCGGCGGTGGGTTGGAATTTGCATAACCAATGCAATGTAAACGACTGGCGCGATATGGTAGCGGTTGCTACGGGTTGGCGTCATACCATTGGGGTTAAATCGGATGGCACGGTAGTTGCTGTGGGTCGAAATAATGAAGGTGAATGCAATGTGACCGGATGGCATGATATTGCAGGAGTCGCGGCGGGTGACTGGCACACTATCGGACTTAAATTGGACGGTACGGTGACGGCTGTGGGTAATAATCGTTACCGCCAATGCAATGTAAGCGGCTGGTGCGATATTGTGGCGGTGGCGGCGGGTTATCTTCATACCATCGGTCTTAAATCAGACGGCACGGTGACGGCTGTGGGTGATAATAAATATGGCCAATGCGATGTAAGCGGCTGGCACGGTATTGTGGCGATCGCGGTGGGCAGTAATCATACCATCGGCCTTAAATCGGACGGTACGGTGACGGCTGTAGGTTGGAATAAGTATGGCCAATGTAGTGTAAGTGATTGGCACAATATTGTGGCGATCGCGTCGGGGTGTGCCCATAGCATCGGGCTTAAATCGAATGGTACGGTGGTTGCTGTGGGTGATAATGAATATGGTCAATGTGATATAAGCGGCTGGCACGGTATTCAACTGCCCGGCTTTAGTTTTTAATAAACTTAATTCCTCGATTAAAACAGGGAGGAATTAGGCTAGCCTAGTAGAAATTCTTTTTAAACTTGTCAAAACAGTTACTAAAATTAAATGTCCAAAAGATTGGATAGTTACCTCTTTTCTACCGCAGGGTCGGTTCCGATGGTGGCTTTATACAAGCATCAAGCACGATCCATTCTAAGGAAAGTTCTTTTTTTGTAGTTCTTTTTGAACAGTTAAAGGAGAATAATAGTTAATTTGTTAGGTCTGCCATTCTTGGAAGGCCTTTTTTTATGTGACACCTCATTTTCGCTCTTTCTTCTCTACACATACGGCAAGCATTCCTTGAATAGTTCTTTGTCTCATTTTTACTAAAAATACCCAATATAAAAACCATCTTTACTGCATCATCATTAATTGTTTATTTATTTACTAAACTCTGTAAACCGTGTAATACCTTAAAACATCACACCTAAATGAAGTTGAATCAAAAATATTTTTAGTAAAACTACAATAATAGCGTTTACATTTAGTAAAACTCATAATATAATCAATCTGTCAGAATAAAAGGAGGATCACTATGAAGCTAGTAAAACCAATTTTATCTTTATTCATTGCAACAATTTTTCTTTTAGCAGGTTGTAGTTCATCGTCAGACGCTGGCAGCAGCGAGAAAACAGCAGACGGCAAAACCAAAATTCGATTTGCGACATGGGATGTGGGGGACGATGTTAAATTACAGCAAGGTTTGATTGATCAGTTTAATAAAACTCATAAAAATATCGAAGTTGATTTAGAAGCTTACGGAAGTGATTATGATACAAAAATCACAGCTGGTATGGGAGCGAAGGATGCTCCAGACGTTATGTATATGTGGAACTACCCACAGTATAAAGATGCCTTGGAACCGCTAGATTCCTATATTAAAAAAGAGGGTGCAGAGTACAAAGATAATTTCTATAACACTCTGTGGAACTACAATTCAGCTGATGGAAAAGTCCTTGGACTGCCAGTTGGATACACTAC
Organism: Neobacillus drentensis; assembly: GCF_021560175.1. GTDB lineage: Bacteria > Bacillota > Bacilli > Bacillales > Cytobacillaceae > Neobacillus > Neobacillus drentensis_A. The sequence goes on from NZ_CP091110.1 coordinate 3,137,696, forward strand.
TCACGTCGTTTACTATAACAAAGCCCTTTTTGATAAAGCTGGCGTTGAATATCCAAAAGCGGGTTGGACCTGGGATGATCTTCAAGAAACGGCGAAGAAGCTGACAAACAAAGATACGAAAGTAACGGGATTTGCTTTCTCCGGCAAGCCAGATCCATATGATTTTGAAATGTACCTATGGGGTAACAACGCTTCCTATGTGGATAAGGATGGAAACCTAAAAGGAAACCTGGATTCTAAGAAATCAGTCGAAGTTTTTAAAATGTTCCAGAACATGGCGAAGAAAGGCACCGCCATTACCACTGAGGGTTCAGGTGATACAGAAATGAAATCTGGTAAAGTAGCCATGTTTGTTTATGGTGCATGGGGATTAAAACCATTAAAAGAAGCAGGTATTGATTACGGTGTCGTTGAATTACCGAAGTTTAAAAATGGAAAAAGTGTCAGTATTTTAAGCTCTTCAGGTATTTCTGTTTCGAAGGATTCGAAGCATAAAAAAGAAGCATTTGAGTTCATTAAATTCTGGACTAGCGAAGAAGCGAATAAAGCAAGAATCGATTTCGAGTTGCCCGTTCTAAAATCGGTCGTAAAAAGTGAAAAGCTTGAGCAGGATGAAATGAAAAGTGTGTTCTACTCTATGTTGGAAAAGAGTGATGGCTACACTCCATCTTCCTTCATTGTTGATGATTGGAGCCAAGTATCTGAAAATTTAAATCTTGCATTCGAGGAGATTTTTAACCCAAGCACATTCATGGATCCAAAAGAAGCTTTAAAGAGTGTTGCGGAGTAAAACGAAAGTACGTTAAGAGGTAAAGCACTTCACATTAGAATGTTGGGTGCTTTCCTCCATATGAATATGAACTTTAAGGGGTCATCTTATGTTTAGTAAATCGAAGAAAGCGAATAGCTATCAGCTGGTAGGTAGAAAAGTACCCTATTTATTTATTTTACCGTGGATCATTGGGTTTTTGGTGTTTACCTTGGGACCGTTGGCTTTTTCATTAGTCATGAGTTTCTTTGATTGGCCCATTACTAGTGCACCGACATTTATTGGGATGGACAACTATAAAAATATGTTTGCACACGATCCGCAATTCTATAAATCTTTAGGTATTACCTTTAAATTTGCCGCTATATTCGTTCCGTTAAATCTAGTTATCGCCTTAATTCTTGCACTTCTCATTACTCAACCTGTAAAAGGAATGAAACTATTCCGTACTATTTTCTATCTGCCCGCTGTTGTTTCCGGTGTAGCCATTTCTATTATTTGGGGATGGATTTTCAATTCTCAGTACGGAATATTAAACTATGCTTTATCCTTCATTGGAGTGGAAGGGCCGAAATGGCTAATCGACCCAAAGTGGGCCATTCTTACAATTGTTATCGCAAGTGCCTGGGGAGTCGGTACCATGATGCTGATTTTCTATACGGATATTAAGGGAATTCCTGCTGAAATATATGAAGCGGCAGCTATTGACGGCGCGAACCCGATTCGTCAGTTCATTAGCATTACCATCCCAAGTATTACGCCAACGATTCTATTTAACGTGATTACTTCTGTCATTGCGGCATTGCAGCAATTAACACTGGTTCTCCTGCTAACAGGCGGCGGTCCGTTAAAATCAACCTATTTTTACGGTATATATGTATTTAATAACGCATTTAAGCACCATCATTTAGGCTATGCAAGTGCAAACGCCTGGTTCATGTTCGTCATTATTTTACTTTTAACCATGTTAATTTTTAAATCATCATCCGCATGGGTCTTTTATGAAAATGAAGTGAAAAAAGAAGGGAAGTAGTAGAAATGAAGATGTCAAGGAAGCACAAAACAATCGTATACATCCTTCTCGGGTTATTTTCACTTTATTTCTTAATGCCGTTTGTGTGGGTTATTTTATCTGCTTTAAAAACACAGACCGAGGTTTTCAGCTTTCCGCCAAAGATTTTTCCGGACGTTCCTCAGTGGGGCAACTTTAGGGATGCTTGGAACAGCCAGCCATTTGGAAGGTATTTTATGAACTCGGTTCTTGTTACTGTGATGACAACGTTAGGACAATTGATTTCATGTTCCTTGGTTGCCTATGGGTTTGCACGATATGATTTTAAATATAAAAATATCCTCTTCATCCTTTTGCTTTCAACAATGATGATTCCATGGGATGTAACGATGATTCCTTTATACATGGAATTTAACCTTTTCGGTTGGATTAATACGTTAAAGCCATTAATTGTCCCAGCGTTTTTTGGGTCTGCTTATTATATTTTTTTACTAAGACAGTTTCTTATGAATATTCCTAAGGATCTTGAAAATGCCGCGAGAATTGACGGAGCGAATGAATTTCAGATTTTTTATAAAATATTCTTGCCGATTATGAAGGCTCCGCTTATCTTGATCGCGGTATTAAATATCTTATTAGTATGGAACGACTACCTTGGTCCATTAATTTACCTTCAGGACCAATCAAAATATACGTTGGCACTGGGTCTTGCAGCGTTTAAGGGAATTCATAACCTGCAAATTTTACCGATTATGTCGATTACTTTAATTATGATTATTCCGCCTGTAGTAGTCTTCTTGTTTGCTCAGAAGTACATTGTGGAAGGAATTAGCGGTTCAATCAAGTAGTTATCAAAAAATGCCCAGATTTCAACATAGATTTATTCGGAGGAAGATAATATGCTACGTGAAATGAAAAGATGGGAAAATATCTATTTGACTGGAATCAATAGACTTCCCGCACATACGAATTTTTATCGATATAAAACAAGAGAAAATGCAGCTGCCTTTAAAAAAGAAGAAAGTATCGGCTATCGATTACTTGATGGAGTTTGGAAGTTTCTATTTGTAGAGGCACCGGAGCTTTCACCACAGGGCTTCGAAACAGAGGATTTTGCGATTGAGAGGTTGGATGAGATTGACGTTCCATCCAGCTGGCAAATGAAGGGTTACGGCAATATGCATTATACCGATGTGTTGTACCCCTTTGCCATCAACCCGCCATTTGTACCGCAGGAAAACCCTACTGGAATCTATTTTAGAGAGCTCGTGATCGACGAACTTTCTGAGGAAGAAGCGCTTATTTTAAAATTTAATGGTGTGGACTCCGCATTTGATGTATATGTAAATGGACATCATGTTGGTTTCAGTAAGGTTTCAAGATTGCCTTCTGAATTCGATATTACGAAGTTTGTCAAAAAGGGAAACAATCGCCTAACCGTGAGAGTTTATCAATTTTCCGACGGGACTTATTTAGAGGACCAGGACATGTGGTGGCTCTCCGGAATTTTTAGAAGCGTTGAGTTATATACAATTAATCGGGATACCCTTCAGGATGTTTTTATTGAAACCTTGCCTGCTGAAAACTACAAACATTTCACTTTAAAAATAGGAGGAGCGTTTGTTACCAATTCCGTAATGAACCTTAAAGCGACTCTTCGATACAGAAATGAAATAGTGGATGAATTTTTAATAGATGTGGTGGGTGGCGTTTTTGAATTCCATAGATTAGTAGAAAATCCGCTTTTATGGTGTGCAGAAGAGCCCAATCTTTATCTACTTGAACTTGAATATGAATTGTCAACCGGCGAAAAAGAAATTGTACCGCTCAGAATCGGCTTCCGTGCCATTGAAATCATTAATAACGAAATTCGCGTCAATGGAAAACGTATTTTCTTTCATGGTGTAAACCGACATGATGCGAATCCAAAGACAGGTCGAACGGTAAGCGATGAGGATATGCTGAAGGATGTCAAACTAATGAAGCAGCACAATATCAATGCTGTAAGGACTGCTCACTACCCGAATAATGATGTGTTCTATGATTTGTGTGACGAGTACGGTTTATATGTGATTGATGAAACCGATTTGGAGTGCCACGGCTTTGAAAATACAGGCAATTACAATTGGATTTCCGACAATGAGCTATGGGAAAAACAATATGTCGATCGCGCCGTCCGCATGGTGAAAAGAGACCGCAACCACCCAAGTGTCATCATGTGGTCACTTGGAAACGAATCAGGAGCAGGACGTAACTTCACCTCTATGTACAAGGCCATCAAGGCGATTGATTCCACAAGACCCGTGCATTACGAAGGGGACAGAGTAGCAGCCTACAGTGACGTATACTCCACGATGTACACTCGATTAAAGCCGCTTGAAGAAATCGGAAAAGATGCTGAAGGCAAGAAGCCTCATATTCTTTGTGAATATGGTCATGCCATGGGGAATGGCCCAGGCGGACTAACCGAATATCAACAGCTCATGCGAAAGTATCCCAGATTACAGGGCGGCTTCATTTGGGAATGGTGCGATCATGGTATTGAAACCACTGATGAAAATGGCGAAACCATTTATCTTTACGGAGGAGACTACGGAGACTTCCCGACAAACGGAAATTTCTGTATTGACGGACTTGTGTTTCCAGATAAAACACCATCACCTGGACTCCTTGAGTATAAAAAGGTAATTGAGCCAATCGTTACAGAGGAAATAAATTTACAAGAAGGCAAGGTTCTTGTTAAGAACCTATATGATTTTAGGAATCTAAACGGCATCTTGCTTCATGTTACGGTAAAATCCCTTGATATACTTATCGAAGAAAAAACATTCAAATTACCGTGTATTGATGCGCAGGAAGAAGCGCAAATGGTTTTACCGGTCGATTTAGCGAAAGCAGCTCAACATGATGATGTTCGCATCTATCTAAGCTATCAGGAAGCTGAAGATACCCTCTATGCAGAAAAAGGCCATGAGATTACGAAGGAAAGCTTCTTACTTACTTCAACTAAAGTTGAAAAAACAGTAAAAGCTGCCGTCACTACCGGTTCGGATTTTACTATTGAGGACGATGCGGCTCGGCTTACCATTGAAAATAACAAGTTCAAGGCGGTTTTTTCAAAGGTATTTGGAACACTGGAATCCTTTACAATAGAAGGAGAAAAAATGATCCATAAAGGCCCTGAGGTAACTCTTTGGCGAGCGATCATCGATAACGATATGTATAAAAAAGAGGATTGGATCCATAAGTACTTCCTGAAAAATACAAAAGAACAGCTTGGAACGGTTACGTACGAAATGGCTGCAGACTATATCGATATTGAAATGACTAAATATTTATCAACGATTAACCAAGCTTGGGGATTCCACCTAACGTATAACTACCGTATCACGAAAAATGGTGCCCTAAACATGGACCTTAAGGGAAGAAAGGTTCTCCGTGGGACGGAAATTCCGGAAATGCTGCCGCGAATCGGAGTTACCATGCATCTTAACCAGGAGTATAACCAGGTCACTTGGTATGGACGCGGCGATTCTGAATCGTACCAAGATACGAAACGCAGTCAATTAATGGGATTATACAGTAAGACGGTTGAAGACATGCATACGGATTATGTGTATCCTCAGGAAAATGGTTCACGCTGTGATACTTCTTTCTTAGCGGTAGCAAAGGGTGACGACATGTACTTAATCAATTTTAAAGAGGAATATGATTTTACCATCCATGATTATGAAACAAGTGCTCTTGAAGAAGCAAAGCACCGCCGTAAAATCAAAAAGTCACCTTACAATGTTCTGACGATTGATTACAAGCAAAGTGGTGTTGGAAGCAATAGCTGCGGCGAAGAACAGCTTGCTCCGTATCGAACAGGCGTCGAGGATTTCCATCTTCAATTTGAAATGAGAAAAATCAGCAAGGACAGCCTGGCAGAAGAAAGAAAATTTTTTACCGCACGTTAACATAAGCAGTGGAAACTCTGCTTGGTGTAAAAGGAGAAAGATCTATGAAACTTGATATCAAAGAAATTCCTTTTTCCAGATTTGGTTCGTATTTTTGTGTATCACAGGAAAAGGAGTCTAAGGAAACTTATATACGAGACGTACACGGCGGGGATGACGCACCATCTAAGCTGTTTAAACTTGATTTGTTAGAGGATGGCGTTGAAAAAGAGTTCATCATTACCGCAACAGAAACGGCTTTGCGCTTCCATTTAGCAGGAAATACAGAGAAGTACGCGGAAATCATTCTTCCAGAGGAAGATGAACTTCACATTCAAACAAGCGGAGTCGAGGTCCGTTTGCAGGCAACGAAAGTGAAATACGATACCTTATATGAATACGATGAAGGGGTGTATGAATACCACCTCTATCCGAAGGAATTAAAGCTGATGATCAGCAGGCTATCAGGCGAGATCTCTGTCGAGGCACCCTGGAATGTAATTGGAAATGATTTTATCGATATTCGCATGAAAAATGGCCATTTTGTCATAGAAAGCTATCGCACGGTTTATAAACCAAAGCCATACGCAAGTTTTCAAGCAGGGAAGGAAAAAGTCGAAAAGCTTTATCGGGAATGGACCGCTAATGTTACGAAGAAGAGCGAGATTTACCAGGACTCAATTGCTCGGGCTGCCTATATTACCTGGTCAAGCGTGGTCCATCCCCATGGCCTCTTAAATGATTATGCGATGTATATGTCAAAACTTTGGATGTATAATATTTGGTCATGGGATAACTGTTTTAATGCCTTGCATTTAGGGGCAACGTATCCGGAGCTTGCATATTCGCAGTTAAAAATCTTTCTCAATACCCAGGACGAATCAGGGGCTTATCCTGATTTTGTAAATGATAAATTTGTATCCTATAACTGTATTAAACCGCCGATTTTTACGTATGTGTATGAAAAGCTGATGGATAGGAATGACTATTTTAAGGATGAAAATCGGCTTCGGGAGATTTATGAATCTACTAAAAAAGTCATGCACTATTATGATCGATATAGAACCTATGAAGGCAGACTTCCACATTACAAGCATGGAAATGACTCAGGGTGGGATAATGCATCATTGTTTCATCAGGGAATGCCGGTCGAAGCACCAGATTTAGCGAGCTTTTTAATCAGATCGTATGATAGTTTATCTCGTTTTGCTGGGATGCTTGGGGAAGAGGCAGAAGCGAAACAATTTACTAAAAAGGCAGATTTCTTATTTGAATTACTGATGGAGCGGCTTTATGACGAAAAAGGTTTTTTTGGACGTGTTGGAAAAGATGCGGAAAAGATCAACATCCGTTCCAGTTTGATCCTGCGATTGCCCGTTATCATTGGATATCGTTTGGATAAAGAGGTCATGAATCAGCTTGTTGAAGATCTACTCGAAAACTTTGAAACTCCCTATGGTCTGGCAACCGAAATGATGGCAAGTCCGTTTTATCAAGAAAATGGCTATTGGCTTGGGCCGGTTTGGGCACCTGTTACCTATCTTTTTGTTGATTCTTTAACAAATTTTGGCTACAGTGAGATTGGAAAGAGGATTCGAGATAAGTTTCTGAATCTTACGTTAGTGGGTGGGATGGCAGAGAACTTTGACCCTATTTCCGGCAAAGGCCTTGTAGATACCTCCTTTACATGGACATCCAGTGTCTTTCTGGAACTTGTAGAGAAAAAATTAATGGAGGACTAAATGCGTAAACATGTTGGCGAAATCGCTCTGACGATTGTAGCAATTATTTGGGGAAGCGGATTTGTGGCAAGTGCGGTTTCACTCGAGTACTTTACACCGTACCAGATTTTAGCGATTCGGTTTTTGGTTGGTGTACTTTTGCTGAGTCTTGTATTTTTTAAGAAACTAAAAATGATTAAAAAGAGCACGATTTTAAAAGGCACCGTTATTGGATTCTTTTTATACTTGGCATTTGCCCTGCAAACGGTCGGGCTGCAATATACAACACCTTCAAAAAATGCCTTTCTGACTGCGGTAAATGTAGTCATTGTTCCGTTTATTGCGTTCTTTATTTATAAGCGGAAAATGGATAAGTTTGAGCTTTTTGGATCACTTCTAGCGATTACAGGGGTCGGCGTCATCTCTCTAAGGCTTACGTCTGAAGTAAACCTAGGAGATTTCCTTACATTGTTGTGTGCGGTAGGATTTGCTTTCCATATTTTCTACACAGCACAGTTTGTCAAAGAGGAGGATCCGATTCTATTAACGATTATTCAGATGGCAACCGCGGCGGTTCTAGGATTGATTGTCGTCCTATTAAAAGGAGAAACAAGCTTTTCGATGAATGTAGAAGGAGTTTCCTATGTGTTATACTTGGGGGTTTTTTCCACGACGATTGCGTTTTTACTGCAGACGTTTGCGCAAAAATATACGACGGAAACAAATGCGGCCATTATTTTATCAACCGAAGCTTTATGGGGTATGGTATTCTCCATTATCCTCTTAAGTGAGGTTATCACCATAAAAATGATCATGGGAGCCATCTTGATTCTAATGGCGATTATCATTTCTGAAACGAAGCTTCATTTTTTCAAAAAGAAAACCATTGAGGAAGTATTGTAGTCACCAGACATGAATGGGAGTTTGGTACATGACACGATATAAATATGAGTTAAGTAGGTATGCGAAATGGCAACGATTAAAGATATAGCAGATTTAGCACAGGTTTCAATGGCGACAGTCTCCAGAGTGTTAAATTATGATGAAACATTGAATGTGGCACCGGAGACGAGAAAGCGGATTTTCGAGGCGGCAGAGGAATTAAATTATGTCGTAACCCCAAAAAAGAAGAAACCTAAAAAAAAGGAACTCATCGGTCTTTATTATTCCTATTCGCTTGAAGAGGAATTAATTGACACATACTATTTGTCCATTCGTGTGGCTTTGGAAAAGAAGCTAGAGCGTTTGGGGATGGAGCTCTATAACATAAGTAAAGACGATACAAAGAAAACCATTTCAAAAATAGATGGCATCATCTGCCTTGGAACGTTTAAGAAGGAAGAAATTGAGTTAATTAAGAGTTTTGAGAAGCTGTCCGTGTTTGTTGATGCAAATCCGGACGAAAACTATTTTGATTCTGTCGTCATTGATTTTAATTCCGCTACGAAAAATGCACTTGATTATTTAATGGATCTAGGTCATCAAAACATTGGTTTTATTGGTGGGGTTGAAACCGATATGTACGGGAACCGGTTCAAAGATTTGCGACAGGATGTTTTTGAGTCTTATTTAAAGAAAAAAGGTATTTTGAAAGAGGAATTTGTCAAAATCGGCGGCTATAATCCTAAGGATGGATACTTAATCTTAAAGGAAATGCTCAGCGGGGACACAAAACCAACTGCGGTGTTTGTCGCAAATGATTCCATTGCGATTGGCTGTTATAAGGCAGCCTATGAATTAGGCGTGAAAATTCCAGATGACCTCAGCATTGTCGGTTTTAATGATGTATCATCCGCGCAATACATGGTTCCGCCGCTAACAACGGTCAAACTATACACCGAAATAATGGGGGAAACCGCTGTCGACCTCTTATTAGAAAGGATCGCAACCAAACGCGAAATATGCAAAAAAGTAACCATCCACACAAAACTAATCACTCGAGGCAGCGCAGCAGCAGTAAAGTCCTAGTGCCTAAGAAACAAGATAGAGCAGCTTAAAAGCTTGCTCTATTTTCATTTAGGCTCTATTAAAGGTAAACGTTGATGGAGAACGAAATGAACGAAGCACTGTCATTCGTTATTCTAATCAAACAAATCTATTGAAAAAAATATAAAATGACTTTACACTAACGTTATAGTAAAAACAAAATGTGGGAGGAGGGATATATAATGGAAGCGATTACTAATCTTGAAACATTTGACCAATTGATTTCGGAAACTCAACCAGTTATCGTTAAGTTTTTTGCTGGATGGTGCCCGGATTGTACGCGGATGAACATGTTCATTGATGAGGTGATTAAGGATTATCCTCAATATGGATGGTACGAAATCAATCGTGACGATTTTCCGGAGTTAGCTGAAAAATATTCTGTCATGGGCATCCCGAGTTTGCTTATTTTCCAAAACGGAGAAAAACTTGCTCATTTACATAGTGCAAATGCCAAATCTCCAGAACAAGTTCGAGAGTTTTTGGACGAACAGAATCAAAAATAAAAATGAAACGACCAGACATCGCTGGTCGTTTCATTTTTATTTTTAATTATACTTTGCCTCTTTGTAAAGAGCTACAATAATATCAATATTATTATCAATAAAGTTCAGGCGTTCTCTTGAAACACGAGACCATTCACCATCAAGATGGCTTGCTGATAAGACATGTCTGATGCTGAAAGTATAGGTTTGATGTAATTCCGAAATTAGATAGCTAATCCCGCCTTGGGGTTCTTTACTAACGATGCTATCTATATCTTTCTTTAGCCAGTCTGGCGCTACCTCAACAGACTTCTTTAACATCAATTCATACTCTTCATTTAACATCCCTTTTCCTCCTTTTTTAAGATTCTTTCTTTTCTCGTTTTATTTATCGGTTATCCTTTGAATTTTAATCCTTTCATTTCAAAATAACAATAAAAATGCCATTTTTCGACACGGATTGTTGAATTCATATTTATGTTTGGTAAAGTCCCCGACCATTTTCATTTGTCTTTTGATAGGTTAAAGAAACGAATGGGAACTTCTATTGCCTATCTTATCTTATTTCCTATATTTCCTTTTTACCCTCAAACAACCATCTTGCTTCGTGAAACCCAGAAGATACTGTTTTAAATTCATAAATGATCGGGTATTACACAAATAAAGATGATCTTGGCATTTTAATCGATGTCAGTCTCGGTAAGCATAAAAAGGAGATGATTTCATGGAAGAACAAAAGCACAGTTATTATATTAATATTCAATCACACGAGATTTTTAGTGAACCATATGGAGTGGAATGGGATTTTAAAATAGAAGCAACAGCTAGTCAATTGGCTGTCCTGGAGCGACTGTTTGATAAAACCGATGAAACCGATTGGGACAGCTATTTCCGCGCCCATGTTCCTTTTCTTGAATATCATCATCAGCCCCAAAATAAAGAATATGATCGACGGCTGTTCCTGATCTATTCCTTTCTTTATTATTTGGGTGATGAAAAAACACGCAAACATATTGGAAATATGGGAGTAATCAATGCAGATTTAGCAGAGCGATCCCAGCCCTCCGACACTTTTTAAAAAAGAATGGTTGAAATTAGAGAGTCTACAGAAATTGTAGGCTTTTTTTTACCCGAAAAATTTAAAAGGGATATCTGGTTTATTCTTGATAGCAGGAAATAGGAATATAATAAAACCCAAAGGTTAACGACTGTTGCTCTGTTTTTATCATTATTTCAAAGAAATTAGGTGGATGTAAGTATGTCAACTCATACAGGCTTTCTCCCCAGTTCGTCTGGTTTTAAATTCGGAAACAACTTTCCACCTGTCCCGTTAAAAAGAATAAACGTTTTGGGTCGGCACATTCCCATTGGTAATGCATCGTACGGTCTTTGTGGTGGAATGATTTATGCTGCTATGGATTATTTTGAAGCAACAATGCCGATTCCGACCAATCCGACAGCGCCTTCCTCAGGGGCATTGTTCGACTATATCGTATATCGTCAGATTGATAGCTTTGATATCCCCTTTGGTCTAATGAAATATATGGTTTTGATGAACCCTTTCCTTCGGGATGATGATCCATCGGCTAGTCGTAGAGGAGGTGCACCACAGGGTAGTGGGTGGAAAACGATGAACGAGGAATGGCCGAAAATAAAAAATGATCTTGATAACGGAAAGCTTTCACCGCTTGGTTTAATTAGAGTAAAATCCATTAATCCTTTTGCGATCAGAAGACACCATCAAGTTCTTGCCTATGGGTATGACTTGCATGAAAGCCACCTGTCCATTTTTATCTATGACCCTAATTTTCCAAACGATGATGATGTAACTCTCACCTTAAATAGGGGGACACCTGAGTCCACTACAAGCGTTTTTCATTCAAAATCTTCGGAACCGATTTATCGTATTTTTAAAACTGAATACAAGTTTAAAAGTCCGGTTGATATAAAGTGAACAATAGTGTGTGATTTATTATTTATGAAAAAATTGATTTAAATCAAGGAAAGTGCGGTTGCTATTCTATATGATAAGGATGTAATTATAAATGAGAATGATTTTCATTTTATAACAGTCACCTACTAAAATCAGGATGGGAGAGACCCCTTATGAACAAAGTTACTTTATATGTTCCCGGAATATGCTGCATGAACGTGAATCATTCCATCGAACAAGAAATAAAAGCAATGAATGGCATCATTTCCTACAAAGGGACATTGCCTAAAGGCAAAATTGTAATAGAATATACTCATAGCTTAATTAGTAGCAAGGAGATTACACATATTATTGAAGAACGTGGTTTTTCAATCGTCAAGAAAGTACAAAGAGAAAAAATGGTTGATATTTATAATTAAGGAATAGGGTACGAGACTGTCTTATTGAGAGGCCGAGTCGATGAATATAAAGTTTTATTTTTACTATAAAAAAGACACCAGAAGACAAAATTAACGGTCATACTAGATAAATAAGGCTTATTTAAAAGAAGGGGAGGGAAGTAGGAGTGGACAACACTTGTCACCGTAACCATGAATGTTCAACTTCCGGCTCTCATAAAACCTGCGTGTCACTCGTCCCCATTTTTAATCATTTAGAAGTGGACCAAATGGAGGAAATAATGGCAACGGTTAAATCTGTCCCGTTTAAGAAAGGGGAGTTAATCTATCACGCAGGCGACCGGTCTGATTCCCTCTATATTGTTCATAAAGGAAAAGTGAAGATTTATCGACTCTCGGAAACAGGAAAAGAACAATTGGTCCGGATATTAAATCCAGGTGATTTTACCGGGGAATTAGCGTTATTTCATAACAATCACCATGAATCGTTCGCGGAAGCAATGACCAATACCCTGGTTTGCACAATCCATCAAGCAGATCTGCAGGATTTACTGTTAAAGTATCCATCCATATCTTTGAAAATACTGGCCGAGTTTTCCAAACGGTTAGATCAGTCCGAAAAACAAACAACCCGTTTTGCTACGGAGAAAGTGGAAACAAGGATAGCACTTTTTCTTGTCGAGTGTCTAAACGACTCTCAGACGAAGGAATTTATTTTACCCATGAGTAAGAAAAATCTCGCCTCCTTTTTGGGAACCACACCAGAAACGATCAGCCGAAAACTGGCCGAATTTGAAAATCAAGGGTTAATCAAGCAGAAACCACATAAACGGATTGAAATTGTCAACCTAGATGAATTGCTGCTTCTATAAAATGGAAGAATGGCCGCACACTTTGAAACACAGTAGTGCGGTCATTTTTTTGTGGTGCCATTATTTCGAAGACCAATCGTAAAAAAGTTGATGTACCTCAAGGTTTTATCATGAAAAGAGCAGTATTCTATAAGCGTAGCAACGATTGAGAATGATAATCATTATGTAGTTACTACTGGCAAGTTATGTGAAACAGAGGTGAAAAAATGGATACCATTATCGTTTATGCGAGTATGACTGGAACCACTGAACTCATCGCTCGCTCCATTGCAGGGGAATTAGCCAGGGCGGATTGGCATGTAACGGTAAAAGATGCCGTTGACACGTTTGCAGAGGAACTATTGGCATACGATTGTATTCTGATCGGAAGTTATACATGGGGCGATGGGGAGCTTGCAGATGAAATCATTTGTTTTCATGATGAATTGCTAGCGGTCCCTTTATCAGGTAAAATAGCTGCCGCATTTGGTGCAGGTGACAGCTCCTATGAACAGTTTGGAAGAGCCGTAAATCTATTAGAAGAAACTTTAGAAAATAAAGGTTGTCAAGTCATCAAGCCAGGATTGAAAGTTGATGGCGGTTCGGAGGAAGAGATTAAGACTATCTCATTTTCTTTTGCAAAAAAAATTAACGAATTAACGAAGCCATATGATTCGGAATAAACTGAAGGCATAGCCATCACGTTGATGGCTATTTTTTATGCCGTTAGATTTTAAAACGTACTTTTTAGTTTAATTGAGTTTATGAGAAATATAAACTATAATAGAAATTTGGAACTTTTTGGTGTTCTTTTCGTACATAATGGTTAGCAAGTATTAAAAAAGCTATAAGAAGAATTTATTACTACAAGAAAGAGGAGGAACGTATGGCGGTAAATACTTTAGAAGTACAATCATTAACCAAGCTCATAGGCAAGAAGAAGATCGTAGATGATGTAAGCTTCAGTGTAAAAAAAGGGGAAATCTTTGGTCTTTTGGGTCCAAATGGAGCAGGGAAAACCACCATTATCCGTATGATTGTGAGCCTGATCAAACGGACAAACGGAGAGGTTCGTGTTAATGGCTATAACCTCGATGGACAATTTAAAAAGACGATGAGTGAAATTGGCGCGATTGTTGAAAATCCGGAATTTTACAAGTATATGAGCTGGTACAAGAATTTAAAGCATTATGCGAATATGGCCATTAAAGAAGTGTCAGATGAGCGGATAATGGAAGTGGCTAGATTAGTAAAATTAGAAGATTCCATTTACCAAAAGGTTAAGACCTATTCTCTTGGAATGAGGCAAAGGCTAGGGGTAGCTCAGGCGTTATTACATAACCCGTCATTGCTTATTCTCGATGAGCCGACAAATGGATTGGATCCTCAAGGAATTAGAGAATTTAGAGATTACTTACATAACCTTGCCCATGAAGGGATTTCCGTTCTAGTATCCTCTCATCTTTTAGCTGAAATGCAGTTGATGTGTGATCGTTTTGCCATTATTGAAAAAGGTAAACTAATACATATTTCTTCCATGAAAGAAACGATGGAGGAAGACGAAAAGACTGAGGTAATATTTGAGGTAAGCAATAGTCAGAAAGCAGTAGAGGTGCTAAACGAACAGTTTGCCGGTTCCGAGATTAAGTTGCTTGATGACGACCAATTCTCCGTATATGTAGAAAAAGCTACGATTAGTACCATTAATAAGCTACTAATCTCAAAGGATATCGAGGTCTATGGCATTAGCAGGGTGACCGTCTCGCTAGAAGACCGTTTCTTAGAAATAACGAACAAAGAAGTAAGAGAGAGTGGAGGTGTCATGAAATGATTGCCTTAATTCGTAATGAACTGATGAAATTGTTTCAAAAAAAATCGAGCTGGATTTATCTAATCATCATCGTATTGGCAGTCATTGTGGCGGGGATTATCTACCATAAAGTACAAGGTGAACCCGACCCGAACTGGCAGGCTGGTATGAAGGCTCAAATTGCTGAGTTGCAGCAGAATGCAAAAACAGCACCAGATCAAGAAAAACAGTTTATTACTAATGAAATTGAACAAAAGCAGAAATATCTGGATGAAAACATTAA
Organism: Neobacillus drentensis; assembly: GCF_021560175.1. Taxonomy (GTDB): domain Bacteria; phylum Bacillota; class Bacilli; order Bacillales; family Cytobacillaceae; genus Neobacillus; species Neobacillus drentensis_A. The sequence continues at coordinate 3,152,882 of NZ_CP091110.1, forward strand.
TCCAAATGCTATTAGTAACTGGCATTTTATGAATAATGTTGTATTCAGCATGACGACTTTGGTGACCCTGCTTTCGGTGATTGTATGCAGTGCCAGTGTGTCCTCTGAATTTGCAGATGGAACGATTAAGCAGCTGTTAATTAGACCTCATCAAAGATGGGCGATCCTCCTATCCAAATATCTTTCCTTAATTATCTATTCGCTTATACTTTTAGCGACACTGATTATTGCTGGATACCTTGTTGGTTTAATTACATTTGGTAATGGGGACTTTACTGCAAAAATCTTTGAGATGGCTATAGACGGGCAGAAGGAAGCAGAAGTCGGCCCGCAGTTCTTCCTTAAGATTGCTTACTATCTTCCAAGTTTGTTGGTTTTAACGGCCATCGCCTTTATGCTTTCCACTTTATTTAAAAGTCAGGCTTTGGCAGTGGGAATCGGAATCTTTGTCTTGTTTATCTCTTCGACCCTGGGCGGATTAATTGTGCTTCTGGCAGAAAAATACGCATGGGCAAAGTTTTTAATTTTTCCGCATCTTGATTTAACCATTTATGCATTGCAGGATAAGATTTTGGGGGACATAACACTACCGATCTCATTGGCAATCCTGGCTGTGTATTATGCCATTTTTATGATTCTGACTTTTGTGTTTTTCCAGAAGCGGGATATTAGTATTTAAGAGCGAAAAAAGGGTTTTTTAAAAAAATAATCCACCTAGTAGTAATTGCTTAGGTGGATTTGTTGTTTTATCATAGATGATGTTGACTTACCATTTTAGACCTCTTAGTTTAAAAAATAGAAAAAGTTATTTTCAACAAGATCAATCTATAGAAAGAATAGGGTGCGTATGAACAAATTTACGATTTTAATTTTTAGCCTAATCATGGTCTTTATGACAGGCTGCAGTTCAACTAACTTTGACCTAAAGCTAACTACACCAAAATCCTTTACACCGGGCCAAGCTACTCCGATTCAACTAACCATCTTAGATCAGGATGGTAAACCAGTAAAGGGTGCAAAGGTAAGTGTCCAATTGGATATGCAAGGGATGAGTCATGGAGATATGACAATGAAGATGCAGGAAACAGGAAATGGCGTCTATACTGGCCAAGCAAAATTTGAGATGGAAGGAGATTATACGGCAAACATTTATATAGATTCCAACGGAGAAAAATGGAAGGGCGAAAAAAGATTTTCGATTGTATACAACAAAGCTCAATAGATTGAAAAATACAACAAACCCTCTATTTATCAGGGAATCCACCGAAGTTCTACCCATTTGGAATGGCAGGCAAAAACCCTCGAAATCCCTCATGATTTCGAGGGTCTTTTTAAATAAATAATAGCTTTGATCGATATACATTTGAAATGCCATATGTGTTCCTTTGAACAAACCTTTTCTGGCTAAAACGATTATGGTAAACTAGTTTAGTCTACTAATGCATTTTTGCTTATATATAACAGTTTAATAGAATCTACTACACCAAAATATCTATTAAAAAGTAGAGATAGATTTCATGTCTAAGCATTACTCTATCTGCTTCATACATAAATGAGTTAAATAATTGGATGCTGTTCTTTTATAGGATTAATTTTTTCAATCTTCGCTTTTTTGATTAGTCATCCGCCCTTCAATTGTTACGAACAAGTGTCGAAACGTAATTCATTAAAACAATCAGGAGAATGAGGTCTATATGAAATTTCGAACAAAGCTTTATGGTGGGTTAGGACTAATATTCGTTTTTAACCTTATTTTTCTAGTAATTTTAATTGAAATGATTAATCAACAAACCGTTAGCATGAATTCCGTCGTTTCCGATTTAGACCAGCGGAAGTTAATGGCTTCCACGTTGAAGTTTGAAGTAAGCAACATGGGCAGAGAGCTAAGTGAAATTGCCTCGATTCCGCCAGAAAAAGTCCTTCCTCAAATCGTGAATGAATGGGAGCAATCGAGGTTAACGATTCGCGCCTCGATTGATACACTTGCAAAGGTGGATAGCCGGAAAGAAACACAGGATTTAATTGCTAAATTTAACACAATCTACAAAACCTATGAGGATGTCGGCAACCAAATTATCATTTTACAAAAAACGGATCGGAACGCTCATTTTGACAAACTTATTTGGGGAGATATCAAGCGTGATCGCGCTCGGCTTCATCAAATTACCGATTTGTTATTTACCCTGCAGGAACAGGAACTGAAAGACCAACTTTTACGAACCAGGCAAACCTATAATCTAGAGTTAAATATGATTTATTTTATCGTCCTTATTGGTCCGCTCATTGGGCTGATTGCCGCGATTTGGATTATTAGGGGGTTGACCAAAAACTTGCAGCGGGTGACGTCGGTCATGGGCAATGTGGCTCTTTATCAGGGAACACAATTTCCGCGCATTAAGGTTGCTACAAAAGACGAAATTGGAGCGATTTCCGTTGCTTATAATCAAATGGCCCAAGCACTGGAAGAAAAAGCGGAACAGGAAAAAGCATTCATCGAAAGGGCGGAGGAGCATAGCTGGCTGAAATCAAAAGTGGCGCAGATGACTTCCATGTATACGTCCGTTGAAGATTTTTCCACCTTATCCCGATTATTTATCCAAACGATCACACCGATGATCGATGCCCATTTTGGTGTCTTTTATATTAAAGAATGTATGAACGGTGACCAGCGTCTGGTCAGCAGAGCTTCCTATGCCTATAACAATGAGTCCGTTACGTCCAGAAGTTTCCAACTTGGTGAGGGACTTGTTGGTCAATGTGCAGTTGAAAAGAAACCAATCCTGATTTCCGAAATCCCTGACCATTATGTAAAAATTACTTCTGGAATCGGTGAAGCGGCACCTAAAAATCTATTAATTCTGCCGGCTGAATATGAAGGAGAGGTTCTGGCTGTGCTTGAAGTCGCGTCTTTTAAACCGTTTACGGCGATTCAACAAGCCCTTCTCCAAGAAGTTTTGGCCCATATCGGTATTACCATCAACAGCATTGGGAATCGAATGCAGGTCAAAAAGTTATTACAAGAATCACAGGCCTTAACAGAAGAGCTGCAAAGCCAGTCAGAAGAGCTTCAGCAGCAGCAAGAGGAGCTGCGAATCATAAACGAAGAGCTCGAGGATCAGTATATCCATTCGGAAGAGAAAAACAAGGAATTGGAGAAATTCAGTCTTGCACTGGAGGAGAAAGCACAAGAACTTGCTCTCACCTCCCAGTATAAATCGGAGTTCCTTGCGAACATGTCCCATGAACTCCGTACCCCTCTGAATAGTTTATTGATTCTGGCTCAAATGCTAATGGAAAAGAAGAATGAAAATTTAACAGAGAAACAAGTAGAATACATCCAAACCATTTATTCTTCGGGAATTGATTTGCTTCACTTGATTAATGAGGTGTTAGATTTAGCCAAAGTAGAAGCTGGAAAAATTGAGGTCATACAGGGAGAAGTTCAATTTGAAACGATTATGACCTTTGCCGAACGATATTTTTCTCCTTTAGCTCGTCAAAAAGGGTTAGAGTTTACTATTTTCTTAGATGAGGATCTACCGAATTCCATCTACACCGATGAGCATCGACTGAATCAAATTTTGAGAAATCTTTTGTCTAATGCATATAAGTTCACTGAAAAAGGAAGAGTTTCCTTACTGATTAAAAAGGGGGTTCCAGTTGATTCAGCAAAGCAGACAGAACCTTTGATCAGTTTTACCATAATGGATACAGGAATTGGCATTTCAACAGATAAGCAGGAAGTCGTTTTTAATGCGTTTATTCAAGCTGACGGAACGATTAGCCGAAAATATGGCGGGACAGGTTTAGGGTTATCGATTAGTCGAGAATTGGCCCAGTTGCTTGGAGGCTTTATCGAACTACAAAGTGAAGAAGGGGCTGGAAGTTCCTTTACGCTTTATTTGCCCCTTCATCAGCCAAAAGAAAATGAACAGCCCGTTCCAGCCTTCTTAGAAACGGCCGTTGCCCTCCATGAGGAGGAACCCTTGGGTCAGTCTCAACCGGGTAATCACCTGATCAGCGAAGAAGTAACAAGGGAATACTCGTTAATGAATGGGAAGAAGATTCTGATCGTAGATGATGATATGCGAAATATTTATGCCTTATCCTCTGCACTGGAGGAATTTGAAATCGATGTTCTTTTTGCAGAGAATGGCAGGGAAGGAATCGAAGTGTTACAGGAAACCCCAGATATTGATCTCATTTTGATGGATATTATGATGCCGGAAATGGATGGATTTGAGGCCATCAGCCACATCCGTACGAAACCGGAATTTCAGGATTTACCCATTGTTGCCCTAACAGCCAAGGCAATGAAACATAATCGTGAACAATGCATCGAGGCGGGCGCTTCCGATTACATTAGCAAACCCATTGATCTCGATCAGTTGTACTCACTGATCCAAGTTTGGCTATATAGATAGGCGGGGATAACCATGACCAAAATAGATCAAAAACAGGACATTTCTCAGCTCCAGCAAATAGAGATGGAGTTATTACTTGAAGCCGTTTACCGCCATTATGGATATGATTTTCGAAACTATTCTGCTCCATTCGTGCAAAGAAGAATTTTGAATCGAATGGTTGCAGAAAAGCAAAGGACAATCTCGGGATTGCAGGAAAAAGTTCTACATGATCCACTTGTTATGAAAAGGTTGTTTAAGGATTTTTCCATTAATGTAACCGAAATGTTTCGGGATCCCTCTTTTTTTGAGAGTCTGCGAGAAAAGGTCATCCCGCTAGTAAGAAACTATCCAGCGATCCGTATCTGGCATGTTGGCTGCGGTTCGGGAGAAGAAGTTTATTCAATGGCTATTTTGCTGCATGAATCCGGAATATTGGATAAAACAAGGATTTACGCCACTGATATCAATCAAGACAATTTAGAAAAAGCGAAACAAGGTTCTTTCCCTTTAGAGAAAATGAAACTTTACACCACCAACTACATACAATCTGGTGGAGAACAGGCGTTTTCAGAGTATTATTCGGTAAAAAATGATGGAGCGTGTTTTTCTTCTTTTTTAAAAAAGAATATGGTCTTTTTCCAACACAATGTGGTTACCGATCAATCCTTTAACGAGTTTCATATCATTATTTGCCGAAATGTAATGATTTATTTTAATAAAAAGTTGCAAAATCATGTTCATCAATTAGTATATGAAAGTCTATTTAATTCCGGTTTTTTAGGGCTTGGAAATAGAGAGGAGATCCGCTTTACCAATTATGCAGAACACTATGAAGTACTCCATTCAGCAGAAAAGCTTTACCGAAAAATCAACTAAACCAGACACGGATATGATTAATATTTTAATGGTGGACGATCTTAAGGAAAATTTAGTTGCCTTGGAAGCTGTTCTAACGTCCCCCCGTTATCATTTGGTGACGGCCACGTCTGGTGAAGAAGCGTTAAGATGCATTCTGAAACAAGACTTTGCCGTCATTTTGCTCGATGTGCAAATGCCTGGACTAAATGGCTTTGACACGGCAAAGCTGATAAAAGCCAGAAAAAAGTCAAAAAATATTCCGATTATCTTTATTACCGCGATTAGTCAAGATATGGAACATGTTCTCCATGGGTATTCTGTCGGAGCGATTGATTATATCTTTAAACCGTTTAATCCAGAGACTTTAAGACAAAAAGTAGAACAATTTGTGAAAATATATCAGAGTCATGCCGAAAGCTTAAAACAGACCGAATGGAAAAAGACGATTGAGCTGGAAGAAGTTCAGCTTAAATTGAATCGGACAACTGTGGATTTGGATAAAAATGAGACTCTATCAAAAGTGATCGGGGAAACCTTACTGGATACGATTGTTACCTTTGATGAGGCGGGAGTCATTTTATCGGTGAATCCAATCGTTCGAAAAATGTTTGGCTATTTTACTGAGGAATTAATAGGGAAGCATTTAGCTACGCTGATTCCAGTGGTAAAGCAAGACGGGGAACGGATGGACTCGTTATCGATTCCTGTTCTTACTACGTTCGCGATTGGAAAAATACTCGAAGGTGTAGCTCTACGACAAGATCAAAACCGTTTTCCTGTTGATATTCAAATTGGAAAAGCAACCATCGAAGATCATCCTATTTTTGTCTGCACCATTCGTGATGTGACGGAACGGAAAGAAATCGAGAGAATCAAAAACCAACAATTTCATCTCCTGAAAAAAGTAGTGGAGGAACGTACACTCGACTTGCTATCAACCAATGAGAAGCTTAAAGAGGAAATTAGTGAGCGGAAAAAAGTAGCGGATAACTTATTTGTTTCCCATGAACGCTTCAAAAAAATATTTGAAGCGAGTCCTTGTCTAATGGCGATTCGTTCCCTCCGTGATCAAAGATTTATCGATGTTAACAGCACATGGCTCGATTTTACTGGTTATGAATATGAAGAAGTAAAGGATCAAGTGTTCGACTGGGCCCTTTTTACGAATATGGATGAGAATAAGGTCGATTTAGCTGCGCTCGAAACGAATGACCCGTTGAGTAATCTAAAGGTGACGTACCAAGCTAAAAACGGGGAATTACGCAGCGGTTTGTTATCAACGGAAATCATTGAAATTCAAGACGAAGCCTGCGTTCTCATCTTGGTCAATGATATTACGGACCGAGAGCATTTAGAAAAAGAAATGTTTCGGTTGGACCGATTAAATTTGATTGGCGAAATGGCAGCTGGAATCGCCCATGAAATCCGTAACCCGATGACAACTGTGTATGGTTTTTTACAAATGTGGAAAAACACCAATGAACGGCTTTCACCTGAATACATTGATCTTATGCTAGATGAATTAAACAGGGCGAATAGTATTATTAAAGAATTTTTAACGCTTGCCAAAAATAAAGCAAGCAATAAAACGAGACAATCTTTAAATAGAATCATCGAAACGATCCTCCCGTTAATCAATGCAGAAGCGAACCTAGCTGGAAAACGAGTTCAGCACCAGTTGGTTCCGTGTCCCGATCTGCTCTTAGATGAAAAAGAAATTCGCCAGCTTTTCTTAAATCTTGTCTTAAATGGGCTTGAGGCGATGGACTTTGGCGGAATTCTTACCGTTAGAACCTATTGTGAGGATGATCAGGTTATTTTAGAAGTAAAGGATGGGGGAAAAGGAATAACTGCCGACATTTTGGACAAGATGGGAACTCCTTTTTTTACGACAAAAGACCAGGGGACCGGATTGGGACTAGCCGTTTGTTATAGTATCGCCGATCGCCATCAGGCAAAAATCAACGTGGAGTCTGGAAACGAAGGAACCTGTTTTTCGGTTTGTTTTCCACGTTCACCTGACAAACAATCGTTGCAAGGTGAGTACCAGTGAAGACCAAATGGAAGATTATCCTTGTTTCTGCCTTCTTTTTCTGTGGTTTGTTGGGTTATGTTTACAAAGCATTAGCAGGCGAAAAGCCGACCGTCGCTGTCGTACTAAAAGATACAAAGTCGGAGTATTGGGCGATTATTGTCGCAGGTGTTGAAAAGGGATTAAAAAACTTTGGCGTGAAGGGAAACATTTATGCTCCTAACCAACATAATGAAGATCAACTCTCTATTTTGAAACGGGTCTTAAAGGAAAAACCAGACGCGCTTATTTTCTCGCCGGTCGATCCGCCAGCCTCGATACCTGTATTAAAGGAATTTAAAAAGAATCATATTCCGGTGTTGCTTGTGGATACGCCGGTCAATTGGTCCGGTCAAACCTCCTTTATTGGAACCGATAACCCCTCCTTAGGAGAAAAAGCGGGGGAGTTATTGTCCTCGATGCTGCAGCCTGGAGACAAGGTCGCATTAATCAGCAGGAATTCACCAGATAACGTGGGCAAGGAGCGGATTCAAGGAGCAAAAGGGGCTTTACATACCGTTGGAATGGAAACCGTTGGCGGGAATCTCCAGGTTGGTTTTGCCGATGCCAAAGTGATTCCTGTTATCGCTCAATTGCTGAAGGATCATCCTGATCTAAAAGGCGTGTTTGCCTCTGATGACCGTTTGGCTTTAGAAGTCATTAAGTATGTAAAACAAAAAGGATTGAACATCCCCGTTGTAGGGGCAGACGGAATTATTCAAATGCTCAAGTATCACGAAGATGGAACGTTGAAAGGCTCTGTAGCGCAGAATCCCTATGATATGGGCTATATTAGTGTCCAAAATGCTTTAAAGGCGATTAAAGGGCAAAGAGTGGAAAAAAAGATTAACAGTGATGTGGACATTATTACAGCCGATAATGCTAAAAGTAAGATAGATTTTATAAAAGATATCTTAAAAAAGTAGAGAACTCTATAGTGGCATCGATCAATTGGCCGATTGACTCTCTATCTATTAATCAGGCAATTGGGGGATAACTTTTCTTTTGTTATAAAATAGGTGAGGAAGCAGGAGAACCGTCCCCATGCTTCAAGGAGGTAAACATTTATGCCGTTAGAGATGGTTCGCCATGATATTACGAAGATGAATGTGGATGCGATTGTGAATGCGGCGAATACGGGGCTGCTTATTGGCGGGGGTGTCTGTGGTGCGATTTTTCAGGCCGCAGGTGTCCGCGCGTTACAACAGGCATGTGATCAAATTGGCGGCTGCCACACGGGAGATGCGGTTATTACGGATGGGTTTAACTTAGATGCCAAATATATCATCCATACTCCAGGACCTATTTGGGAAGGAGGAAACCACCAGGAAGACGCATTATTAAAGGCTTGTTACCTTAACTCCTTGGAGTTGGCGAAAAATCATCAATGTGAATCGATTGCTTTTCCGTTAATATCAACGGGCATCTATGGTTTTCCAAAGGAACAAGCTTTACAGATTGCGGTTTCCGCCATCAGTTCCTTTTTACTAAACCATGATATACTAGTTTACCTAGTGGTTTTTGATAAACGTTCATTCGGGTTAACGAAGAAATTGTTTTCTTCGATTAATGAATACATCGATGAGCATTACGTAGAAGAAGCAGAAATTTCGTTTACTCGGAATCGAGAAGCGCCCTCTATATTAGAACAGCGGCAAGAAGCAGATATTCTCCAGCATGATTTGTTTCAAGAAGCAGAGTATTCCTTAGTTGAACTGTTAGACCAGCTCAATGAATCTTTTTCGGATCGGTTGTTACGGTTTATTGATGAGAAAGGCTTGACGGATGTCGAAACCTATAAACGGGCCAACATCGACCGGCGGTTATTCTCAAAAATTCGCAATGAAGTTGATTATACGCCGAAAAAGAAAACTGCTGTTGCGTTTGCGATTGCATTACAATTAAGTTTAGCGGAAACGAATGAGCTGCTCGAGGCGGCCGGCTATACCTTGTCACGCAGCAGTAAGTTTGATGTGATTATTGAGTTCTTTGTTGAACAAGCCAACTACAATATCCATGAAATTAATGGAGCCTTATTTGCTTTTGATCAGCCGATCCTCGGTGCTTAAAAATGTCGCTTTCCAAGCGACCAATCTCTCACTGTTGAATGGTATCCTTTGTTTATCAACGCACAAAGGATGATGATCATGAAAAACAATCTAACCGAATTAGTGTTTATTTTAGATCGGAGCGGCTCGATGGCAGGGCTAGAAGCGGATACGATCGGCGGCTATAATGCCATGTTAAAGAAACAGCAAAAAGCAGAAGGTGAAGCCATTGTCACGACCGTATTATTCGATCATCAATACGAGCTTTTACATGACCGGATCCATATCAAGGGCATATCCCTTCTTACAGAAAAGGATTATGAAGTAGGCGGCACCACTGCCTTATTCGACGCGATTGGCTTTACGATTCAAAAAATTGTCAATGTCCAAAAGCGAACGAGGAAGGGAGAACAGGCCGAAAAGGTACTGTTTGTCATTACCACAGACGGAATGGAAAATGCCAGCCGCGAATTTACAGCGGAGAAGATTAAAAAAATGGTTCACCATCAAAAAGAACACTATGGCTGGGATTTCTTGTTCCTGGGTGCGAATATTGACGCTATCTCAACAGCTGCACGATTTGGAATTGAGGAGGATTTCGCTGTCGATTACCATGCCGATGATGTCGGAACGCAATTAAATTATGAAGCGGTAAATGAAGCAGTCAGCAGCCTTCGAAGCGGCAAAAAGATTGATCGAAATTGGAAAAAAGGAATCGAGAGCGATTATAATCGGCGTTCGAGGAATAGATAGATCATCCTTTTATCCATGATTCTTATTAGAGATCGATTGATATGATTAAAGACGATAAGGTGTTAAATTTCTGAAGGGTTGCCTACGGTGATCCTTTTTCTTGTGGAGCAAACCTATAGGATCAGACAAAAAACTTTAATTACCTACATTTTTACCAACAAAAGTCGACAAAGGTTCATCATTTTAAGGTATAATTGGTATAATTAGGTACTATCTACCATGTTTGTAGGAATTGACCATTACAAAAATCGACCTATCTGGCAGGATTCAAATATAGAACACACGATGAAAGGTAACAAAGATGAGTATAATAAAGGATTTTTTGCTGCAGCTAACACTTATGGTAATACCCATATTTACTTACTACACCTTTTTGACAGAGTGGGTTAAGAGTAGGAGGAATAGAATCGCCCTCATGTCCATTTTATGGGGAATCTCTATCCTATTTTGCATGTCCTTCCCAGTGGATTTTGGGGAAAATGCACGGATCGAATTAAGAATTATTCCTTTCTTATTAGGGACTCTTTACGGAGGAGTTTGGCCAGGTATCTTCCTATCCGTTCTTATTATCCTTTATCGACTTTATTTTGGATTCAGTGTAGGATTTTATAATACGCTGCTTGTCCTATTATTTTCGCTGCCTGTTATCTTATTTTTTCAAAAATCATTTGCGCGTTCGAAAAAAGCTAAACGGGTCAAAATTGCGGTTGGCCTAGCCTTTTATTACTGTCTGATTGGCCTGACGATTTTTGGTATTCTAAGAGGTTTTACCATCGATTATCTGAAAGTACAGAGCATTCATCTTCTCTTTGCGGTGGTAGTTACTTGGTTCTTTACAGTTCTCAATGAAACCATCAGGGAGATTTACCAGTTACGGGCAGAGATGGAAAACACGGAAAAATTACGAGTGATCAGTGAGTTAACCAGTGTTTTCGCTCATGAAATTAGAAATCCGATGCAAGTGACGCGTGGTTTTCTGCAGCTTCTCAACGAACCTGAGTTGCCGAATGATAAGAAGAAATATTTGCAGCTATCCATTGAAGAATTAGATCGGGCGAATGAAATTATCAATGATTTTTTAACGTTAGGAAAACCCACTATCGATCATAACCAGAGAATCGACGTAAGTTATCAGGTACAACGCGTTGTGAATATCCTGCAAAGTTACTCCCAGAACCATAATGTCGAGATTAAAACCGATTTTTTGGATAACTGTTGGATTTATGCCAATCCTCAAAAATTAAACCAGTCGCTGATTAATATATTGAAAAATGCGATTGAGGCTATGCCGACTGGTGGAATGGTATGGGTTGGTTGTACGTCAACCGATGATGGATATATAAAGATTTGCATAAAGGACCAAGGCATTGGTATGACTAGAGCGCAAATTGATCGACTTGGGTCTCCGTTTTATTCCTTAAAAGAAAGTGGGACAGGACTGGGAATGATGGTCAGTTATCAAATTGTCCGATCATTCAAAGGCAAAATTCAAGTCAATAGTGAAGAGGGAAAGGGGACAGAATTTATCATTCTTTTGCCCCGGATACCCTAATGATAAAGGCTAAGAGCGAACATCCCTTGGATGTTTGCTCTTAGCCTTTATTTTTTTCTAATGAGGATAAACTTTTAAAAGGAAGGTTTATCAAACTTTCTCTTTAGGACACCTTTTTTGACCAGGTTGACGAGAATCCCTTTATTTTTAAATTTGTTGTAGGCTATTAATCTATTTAAATCCTTCACAGTCAACTTAGCCGTATCGATGGCCAGTTCAAAATTCCTTGTCTTCTCAATTAAGGTTAGAGCAAATTCAACCTGTTTAGGTGTTAACGAGTAGTCCTCTTGATCTTGTGCTTGAACCGCAGAATTCACTTTTTCTGTCACTGATTGCTCAATTGTCGCCGCGTGCTCCCTTAACTTGGCCGCTACGATTGCCTCAACCTGCTCTTGGCTGACCGATTTTACCTCTGGCTGGGGAGGTTTTTGATTTGTATTTCGTAACCTTTCTAGGATTCCCTTCAACAATATTGACACATCGCTTTCTTTTCTATTTCCATTTATATGTAGGTAAGTTATTCCTTGTAATCTATTATTAAAGCATTGCAGCGAAAAAACAATACTTTTGGAGTAATTTGTTGCTAGATTTTGTAGAAAAACCAGGATTTAAAAGGTATTTAATGTAATTATTTAGGTGAATGTTCCTAATTGTAGTATAATGGAGAAAAATGCAAATTTTGGAGCGGTTATTATGGCAGTTACGATTCCCGAATCGATCCGTTCGTCCGCTACGGCTGGTGAACGTTTATTATTTCGGACTTTAAAAACCTTTTTACCCGATGATTATATTGTCTACTATGAACCTGAAATCCAAGGAAAGAGACCTGATTTTGTCATTATTGGTCCGGATCTAGGGATTGTGGTTCTTGAAGTTAAGGATTACACGAAAAATACCTTGCTGCAGGTTAATCACGATGAATGGCATATTGTAGCCACTTCAGAGGAGCAAGCAATCATCAAAAGCCCTATGAAACAAGCACGTGATTATACATTTCATCTGGTAGACGTATTAAAAAAAGATAAAAACCTTATCCAGCTAGACGGGAAATATAAATTTAATTTAAAGTTTCCCTATGGTCATGGAGTTGTTTTTACAAGAATGACTTCCAAAGATTTTATTAAACATAACCTATATACAGTCATTGAACCAAATCTTTGCTTAACCAGAGATGAGATCGATCCAGACAAGGAAGAGTTTTCCGAAGAAATTCTCATGGAGAAGATCTTAAATATGTTTGTTGTCCCATTCCGTTTAAAAGAACCTCTTTCAATGGAGGATATTAATGCGATTCGCTATCATCTATTCCCGGAAGTTCGTATTAGTGCGGAATTTAAAGCACCGATCCCTTATCAAGATCAACTTTTATTATCGTTACATGATATCAAAACGATGGACCTTCATCAGGAAAACTTGGCAAAGCAAATCGGTGATAAAAACCGCTTAATTCGAGGCGTTGCTGGCAGTGGTAAAACGATCATTTTAGCGAGCCGGGCAAAGATGTTGTTAAAACAAAATCCAAATTGGAAGATTCTCATTCTTTGCTATAATATCTCACTTGCGAATTCTATCCAGCAGATGATCCATCATATGTTAAATGAACCTGAGGATTTATTTGATTTTGATCCGAATGCGAAGGCAGTCCAAAATCAGAACATTATTGTCCGTAATTTTCATGCCTGGTTGAAGAATGATTTAAAAATTAAAGAGAACAATCTTTCTCAAATCATTGAAAAAATCGAACAAAGGGAGACGATTCTTCCCACCTATGACGCCGTTCTAATTGACGAAGGCCAGGATTTTGAAGCAGATTGGCTCCGTTTGGTTAGTTTACTGATTAATGCCGATACACAGTCACTTTTATTAGTAGAAGACAGGGCGCAAACCATTTATAAGCGGAAGCGGTCTTATTTACAAGATACCGGGTTAAGTTTTCAGGGCAGATCAAAGGTGTTATCGATTAATTATCGTAATACCTCCCAAATTGTAAAATTTGCATGGGACTTTTACCGTAAGCATTCGGTGTTTAAAAGTAAGGTCGTGAACCGCGAGCTTGATGGTGAAATCATTGCTCCCCAAAGTACGAAAAGAAAAGGCCCAGAACCTGGGATAATCAAAGCAGCCAATTTTTTTGATGAGATGAGGCTGGTTTCCAGGCAAATAAAGAAGCTTCATGAAGAGCGAAAAGTGCCGCTTGATGAAATTCTAATTCTATATCGTGTTAAACGAAACCATAAGTATCCGATCATCGACTTGATTAAACGATCGTTAGATGAATATAAGATTCCATTCTATTGGATCACAGAGAATGATGTTTCCAAGCGTTCTTTTAAAAAAGATGATGGAAAAGTGAAGATTAGTACCATTGATAGCAGCAAGGGGCTTGATTTTCAGGCCGTCTTTATTGTTAATGTTGATTCGATGCCGTTTCCATTAGAAGAAGATAAGGAAAGAGAAGTTTCTCTTTTATACATAGGGATGACAAGAGCAAAGCAATTTCTTTGCCTGTCATATTCAGGTGAATCTGAGTTTACTAACTATCTGGATGCTAAACTATTGGAGAGGAAACAGCTGAAGGATGGAATAGTAATAGTAAATTAAACTAGGAAAAAACAAACTCTAGATTCCTGAAAACCTAAAATCCCCTGATTTTTCAATTCAGGGGATTTTAGATTATTAGTTAAATGAGCGATGCCCAATGGTAACGATAGTGCAAGATTACGTTTGAAGTTGTTCCACGATTTGTTCACCATTCATCCCAAGGTAAATTGCTCTCTTTTCGTTAATATTCACGTTATAAGTCTTAATTCCTGCGTTAGCTATCTCTCTAAGAAAGTCCAAAAAGGGGATGGTCATGTTTCCAATGACTTGTAGTGCCTGATCTCGATCAAAGTCTTTTGAAATCACAAAGTCAACTTGAGGATCCGTTTTTAGCTCTGAGTGTTCACTTTTGTAGGTCGCTTCACCCGTAGCAACATCAATATCGTATTCTGTAACCCCGCTATTAGCTAATTCATCCAAAAATTCCACAAAGCTGGTCTTTCCTGTGCTTCTTCTTTCAATAATCTTATGCAACTCTTTCTCCGTTAAATTGTCATTCATGATCTTTCCTCCATCATAGCGATTGTCTTCATCATTTTAACCTTAATAAGGTAAAAGCAATCACCACAAAGATGTTGAGTAATTCATTTTAACCTTTTCCAAAAACAAAATATGGGTTAAATTATAAGTTATGAAACTCATTACTTTGATACAAAAAGAAGTTTGAACATCAAATTGTTAGGTTTGAATTGGATGGTGATCACGGATGACGGAAACAAAAAAGCTGCAAGAGATGGATTTATATAAACCAATTCAGACATTTTTCGCAAAAGAAGGCTACGAAGTTTACGGTGAAGTAAAAGATTGTGATATCGTTGCCGTAAAAGATGACGAAATCGTTGTGATTGAATTGAAGCTTACGTTAAGTGTTGATTTGCTTATCCAGGCGGCCAAACGCCAGCGAATAACAGATCAAGTTTATATTGCCATCCCCAAACCAAAGCATCGTTTAAATTCTCGAAAGTGGGCGGATAAATGCCACTTGATTAGAAGGCTGGAACTGGGGTTAATTTTGGTTTCAAGCCCATCAAAACGAGGGAAGGCAGAGGTAGTATTTCATCCATCGACGTTTAACCGCCGTAAGAGTATGGGGCAAAGCAAAGTAAAGAGAGCAGCTGTGTTGAAGGAAATTAATGGGCGAAGTGCAGACTTCAATGTGGGCGGCAGCAATCGAACCAAAATCATGACTGCCTATAAAGAGAATTGTATCATGATTGCTTGTTATCTAATGGATTTGGGTCCCTTATCTCCGAAAGCATTAATGCAATTAGGAACGGGCGACAAAACTTCCTCCATTCTTGTTAAAAACTATTATCGTTGGTTTGAAAGAATTAAGAGAGGTACCTATGTGATAAGCGAAAAGGGCAGGGAAGAAATAAAAGAATATCCTGATCTTTTGAATTATTATTTAAATAGTTTAAAAAACTAGCAATTACATACACTTGGGATGGACCTTGGTACTTCAGACGGAAAACTCTGAAAATAGGTCAGCTTTGAACAGTATAAGGAAAAATTATATCTGGTGTACCCGAAGTCGAGGCATCTTCGGACAGCAGAAAGCTAAATTTCTTCTGTCCTGTCCGAAGTCGAGGCATCTTCGGACAGCGGCTGGCTAAATTTCCTCAGTTCTGTCCGAAGTCGTGGCATCTTCGGACAGCAGGTGGCCAAATTTCTTCAGTCCTGAACGAAGTCGTGGCGTCTTCGGACAGCTGATAGTTCTGACCGAGGTTAGGAATTCTTCTTACAAATAAGTTTTCCGACAGGCTATAAAAAAAGCTCGGTTTCCCGAGCGTTTTTTTGCTAATTCACTTGCTAATTTTCGTACGAATCGATAACTGAACTACTTAGGCTATTTCCCAAGCTCCTTTTATCTGATTTCGAACGTAATATTTAGGTATTAAACTGTCCTTTACCTCGAACAAATTAATAATTTGATTCAAATAAATTTAATTGTTTACCACTGAGCAATATCGGGTTATAATAAACATTATTTTATTTAGGATGTCGAAATAATTGGAAAAGTTCTTTCGTTACATTAGGGAACAATTGGGTACAGACATATAGGAGGGGATTCTATAAATCATCCAATTTGCAGACAACAGGGGTAATGTAACGAAAAAAGATACAACATAAGAAAATACTTTTTTTAGAAAGGCGATGGACATTGAATAAACCGAGTGGAAAGAAACGAATACAGCTGGCAATACTTTTAGGATCACTTGGACTTTTGGGACCTTTTACAATTGATACGTATTTACCATCCTTTCCAACGATTGTAAAAGATTTTGATACTACCGCATCACTGGTACAGATTAGTTTAACATCCTGCTTACTAGGCTTGGGATTGGGGCAATTAGTGATAGGTCCTTTGAGTGATGTAAAAGGACGCAGGAAACCCTTGCTATTGTTTATCACCTTGTACTTACTGGCTTCCATAACATGCTCGTTTGCGCCAAATATTTATTTCCTTATCATCGCGCGTTTAGTCCAGGGCTTTGCTGCAGCAGGTGGACTGGTCATCTCGAGAGCGATTGTTCGAGATCTTTTCAGCGGAAGGGAACTGACCAAGTTCTTTACGATGATGGTGTTAGTCGGGAACCTCGGGCCAATCGTGGCACCGATTGCTGGAGGGGGGATCCTTGCTTTTTCCAATTGGCATGGCGTTTTTGTTGTTTTGGCCTGTATCGGCGCGGTGTTGCTCTTCGTTGTTTCATTAAAATTAGAAGAAACATTACCTGAAGAAAACCGTGTTCCAAGTAATTTACCACAAATTATGAAGAATTTTGGTTCTTTATTCAGGGATCGAACATTCATGGGGTACGCACTGATACAAGGTTTTACGACGGCAGGGATCTTTGCCTATGTATCTGGAATTCCATTTGTCTATCAGAATATTTATGGAGTAACTCCACAGCAATTTAGTTTATTATTCGGGACAAATGGGGTAGCGTTAATTATTGGGAGCCAGCTGGTCGGCCGCTTTGCTGACGTGATTTCGGAGCGGACGTTCTTAAAGATTGGCTTAGCCCTTTCTAATCTAGCCGGGGCTTGGTTACTAATCGCCTTGCTCTTAAAAGCTCCGCTTCTGGCTGTCGCGATTCCCATTTTCTTTTTTATCGGTTCGATCAGTATTATTGGAACCACATCGTTTGCTTTAGCGATTGAAACGCAAGGCCATATTGCCGGCAGTGCTTCCGCCTTATTAGGATTATTGCCATTTGTTCTGGGCTCATTAGCGGCTCCACTTGTGGGCGTTGCAGGGGCGTTTACAGGTGTTCCTATGGGCGTGATCATCTTTGCTGCAAGTTTTCTGGCCTTCCTTTGCTATTATGGATTAGTAAGAAGAGCTTCTCTAAAAATGCAGCTCTCCAAGGACCAGTGTGCATTAAAGAAAACCGTTTCTAAAATATAAATAAAAAGGAGAACACATTTCATCAATCGGTGAATGTGTTCTCCTTTATTTGTCTACTATTAATCTTAATAAGAACATAAAGGTAGGATGTTTCCTTTCTTTATTATTTATTTAAGGTTAATCCGTATATCTAACACCTTTTAACATCATACCGACATTGATTTTCGCATCTTGGACAATATTTTTTCGAAATTCTTTTGCTTTCTTAAAAGCTTCCATCATTCCTGATGCTAATATCTTAATCTCTCTTGTTCCGACTGGTTCTTCTAGTAAGAAAATATATTCTTTCATGCTGTTTCACCTTTCTAGTTGTAATTTTAATATAATTATATAGGATATTGTAAGCGATTACCACTATTTTTTGTGAACGTTTTCAAAAAAATATAAGGACGTGTTAAATTTTTCACATCTCAGTGTACTATTGGAGGGAGAATGCTTGATATTGAATAAACTAAAAGGTTGCTCGTATCTCAAGCAACCCTTCCTATCGGTGATTATTTTGGCAGATCATTCACTTCATAAGCTACGCGGATTCCCGATTCAATGGCACCTTGCATCCACCCATGAGTAATGGTCGTATGTTCACCCGCAAAGTGGACTCTTCCTTCCGGTCTGGTGATATAAGGAAACAACTCATTTTCCTGACCCGGTTCGAAAGTGGCTAACGCTCCAGTCGAGTAGGGATTATCGACCCAGCTAAAAGAAGTTCCAACGATATACTCAGAATAAACTTGGTCTCCATAAATCTCAGCTAAGTTCCGTAAAGCATATTGAATGCGGTCCTCATCTGATAAGCCATCCCATGTCAAAGCCTCATCCGCCCATGTATAACTGGCCACCACAACAGCAGGTCCACTTGTCCCAATCCCCTGACTCGGGTAATAGGTGAAGCGGATCGGTAGGTCCGTTATCGACTTACCTCCACGTTGATTGAACCGTTCCCAAAACCTGCTTTTAAATTCTATTCCGATTTTGGTTGCTGCCATATAATTCAATTCCCGAATCGCTCGCCGCTTATAGTAGGAAAAAGAATGGTAGGGCTCTACTTGAACAAATCTAAGTACGGAAAAGGGAATGGTGATGATGGCAAGATCACTGGTGATGGTGGAAGGAGCTAATGTTTTAGGATGGGAGGAATGGATCGATACACTAGTGGGATGTTGGCTAATTTTAGTCATCCTTTGATTCAATCGAATGACATCCTTTAATTGTGGTAGAAAAGCTTTCGGAAGCAAATCCATTCCACCGGTGATCTCATAGTAACGAGTTGTTCGGAATTGCGAGGCTTCTCGCAAAACTTCAAGAAAGGACATTCCCATATAGGCTTCATAATCAAGGAGCACACCAATCATATCAACCGCTCCATCTGAAAATGTCGTTCCATATTGATAATGATAAAATTTTAGGAACGAGCCAAAGGTGTAATCACTAAATTCTTTTTCAATGAAGCGCCAATTTTTTTGAGGATCTTTGTTAATAAAATCGACAATGGGCTGTAAAGCTAAATTTAACAGGTCTTCGGCGCTTTTCCCTTTTTCGTTTGGGGCTACAGGAAAATGAAGCATATCTGGATAACGTTCAAAAATGTTCAGTCGTGTTTTGATTCCGTTGACATAAAGAATATCGACATCGGTTCGGTTAATAAATACGTTTAAATTTAACCCGAATTTCTTACAATACTCGAAGGTTAACTCATGTGATTCCGGAATACGCATCGGTCCAGCGTTCATATACAGGCCGTTGTGAAAAGGGGAACGGATGGTATAGATGCGGCCGCCTACATTGTCACTGGCTTCCAGGAGGATGATATTATGACCGGCATCTTTCAATAGGGAAGCGGCAACCAGTCCTGCTATCCCGGCTCCGACGATCGTAATATTCTTCGGTACTTTTGACTTATTCAGCCCGTTTCTAATTATGCTGATCATTTGTGGAGTTGTTAACGGATTATATTGATCAGGCATCCCATCCCCCCTTGTAAATAATTTAATACATTGTATTCACCTATAGAGGCACCTATGTGTTTTGGAGGATTTTGAGCCATGATTAGGGATGTATATTTTCAAAAGGTCTTGGGATAGCATGCTTTTCATAGGACTACTCTATTTTCTTGTTAGGATTATGGTTATAATAAATTTAAGATTTTGTGGAAAAGGAGATTTCTCGGAGGGGATTAGTATGACAGTCATACCAGTACAGCAGCGCGATAATGTCAGTTCGTATCAAAATCTTCGTTCCTTATATGAACAAAATATCACTGTTAATAGTATTGCCGAACATTTAGATACATGTAAGCTGCATGATGATGCTAATGCTATTAAACAGATGATGGTAACGAAAGACTTTGATATTTTGGGTGTAGAAGAGAACGGAATTGTCATTGGTTATGTAGTAAGAGAGGAGCTGCGCGAAGGAACCTGTAAAGAATCCTATCGTAGGTTTAGTCCGACTGAGCTTGTATCAGAATCCACGTCACTTTTACAGACGCTGTTTATTTTCAAAGAAATCGAACGAATTTTTATTCTAGAAGGGAATCGAATAACAAAAGTGGTCACCTTGGCGGACCTACAAAAGCAGCCGATTCGGATGCTGCTTTTTGGATTGATTTCCTTATTAGAGATGCATTTATATCGGATTATAAATGATTATTTTCCAAATGATACCTGGAAGCACCATTTAAATTCTAATCGGATCAAATTTGCGGAAGATCTCTATGCTCTTCGAAAATCCAAAAATGAAGCGATTCAATTAAGTGATTGCTTGCAGATTTGCGATAAAAGAGACATCGTCCTAAATGAGGATTCATTGAGAGAACAGTTGGGGATTGAGAACAAGACGAAGGGGAAACAGTTTTTCAAAAAGCTGGAAGAACTTCGGAACAATCTGGCTCATTCTCAGGATATCAACACGGAAAACTCTTGGAATGAAACGTTCTCCTTAATCGAACAGACAGAAAATATATTAGAGAAATGTGAAAAGATAAAGAAGTAATTTGAAGTTGGTGCTAGACAATAGCGCCAACTTTTTTATATAACTAGGTACAATGACATTAGGATGTAGTCGTTCATAAGTTTAAAAAGCTACTGTCTATATTCATTAAGTGACCATGCTTTTCAGCCGTATATGGATTAGATTTTACACCTATCCACCAAAATATTACGACATAATTGTAAGGGTCTTTTAGGAAATCCATGATAATTGGGTAATACCGATTAGGTTGGACAAAATATGTTATGGGAATGGTGCAAACCTGAGTTAGCTCATTCCTATACAACAAGGGAGTGAAAATAGATGACTGAAAATAACGAACGCAATCAATATGGTAGAAACGCTACGAATCAAGCTGATAACAATGCAACGAACCAAGCTGATAACAATGCAACAAACCAAGCAGGCAACAATGCAACAAACCAAGCAGGCAACAATGCAACAAACCAAGCTGGTAACAATGCAACGAACCAAGGCGGAAGTGACGTTGGTGAAGCGGTAGGTACGGTAGGCGGCGGTGCAGCTGGGGCAATGGTTGGATCTATTTTAGGACCAATCGGTACTGTTGCAGGTGGACTTGCAGGCGGTGCACTTGGAAACCAAATCGGTGAAGAAGCTGGCGGGGATAACAATGCTTCTAAAAACCGAAATGCCACCAATAACAGCGGTTCTATGAACGAGTAGTAGGTATAATGTTATCTTAAAAAGATTTCAGCCAGATCATAACGGTTAATTCCGTCATAGTCTGGCTGATTTTTTTCGTAAGTAAACAGTCTTGCTAAGATTATAAATTTATTGAAAACTTTTCCACTAATACTTTCTCATTTATAAACAGAGAATACATTTGTTAATGAAATTATAATCAAGGGAGGGGAATGAAAGTTGACAGTTGTTACTCAAGTAAATCAAACTTTAGCGGGTTTAAAAAGTGCACAAGCTAGTTTTGAAACCTTTGCTTTACAAACTGAAAATAAAAAGGCAAAGCAATTGTATCAAAATGCTGCAGAACAAACTCAATCGATTATTGACAGTCTAGTACCGCGTTTAGAGGAAATACAAAAAGAAGAACCACAATATAATCAGTAAATGATGGGTTGGCTTATGCTAACCCCTTTTCTAGTAAAAAAAAGTTCTAAACGATAGGAAGTTCATGATGACGATATATTCCAACGTAAAACAATGCTTAGTATCGATCAAAGGAATTGAAGCACAACTTTCAACTTTTGCTTTAAATTCCCAGGATGAAAAAGCTCAAGAAACATTTCACAATGCCATGTTAATAGTAGGAGAAGTGAAAGAAGATTTACAAAAACGGATTACTGAATTGGAAGTTCAAGAACCTCAATATAAACCATCTTAAGCTCGAGGTGAAATATGTGATTGATTGGGTTGAAGTTGCCTTACGGTCATTGTTGTTTATTGCTGTATTATTTTTAATGACCAAACTTGTGGGTTCTAAACAAATTTCTCAGCTTTCTTTTTTTGAATATATCTCAGGTATTACAATTGGCAGTGTAGCCGCTGAAGTTATTACCGGTGTTGATGTAAAAATCATGCATGGAATTATTGTGCTTATTCTTTTTGGAGGGATCACCTACGCTGTTGATGTTCTTTCTTTAAAGAGTAAAAAATTTAGAGATTTCGCAGAAGGAAAATCAACTGTCTTTATTAAAGATGGGAAGGTAATGGAAGACAGCTTAAAAAAGAAATATTACAGCATTGATGATTTAAATTCATTACTAAGGAAACAAAATGTGTTTAAAGTAGCAGATGTAGAGTTTGCCGTTTTAGAACAAAATGGGGACTTAAATGTTCTCTTAAAAAAAGAAAATCAACCGGTTACTCTAAAAGATTTAAATATAAAGGTTGGGAATGAAAAAGTTCCTCAGACGGTCATAATGGACGGGAAAATTATGGATCATTCTCTTACAGAAGCCAAAAAGAACCGTGAGTGGTTAGATATTGAATTAAAAAAACTTGGTGTCATGCTTGATAATGTATTTATGGCACAAGTAGATTCATATGGACAATTAACCATAGATGTTTATGATGACAAAATCAAAATCCCGTCTCCACAACAAAAGCCTTTATTAATGTCATCATTAAAAAAATGCCAAGCCGATCTAGAATCTTTTTCGTTACAAACTGATTCTAAAGCTGCGAAAAAATTATATAAGGAAAATGCCGAAAAATTGCAAGATGCCATTGATTTACTTATTCCTTATTTAAAAGGTTAAGCTTTGAATAAAAATAGTAAGGGTAGAAATGATCCTTATTATGGTTCATTTGGTTACCCTATGATGGGCTATGGTTATCATCCTTATGGTTACGGTTTTCACCATCACCATTATCCTTTCCATGGTGGTTTTGGATTCTACCATTCTTGGCATCACGGATACTGTTTTTAAAGGAAAATAGATTATCTGGGGAGGATATGGGGTAGCCCGATCCTCTACTACATACTTTTGAAATCCTTTTTCTGAAAATGATTTATCCAAAAATATTTTGATAAATCTCTTAACTTTATGAACGGCTTAAAAAAAGAAGGTAATTCTACCTTCCTAATCATTTTTAACCAATGAATTTTACGTTCGCTGAATGGTAGAGAGTGAGAAATTTTTCACCATCTTTTGCAAGTTCCGATGACCTTCTCTTAATTTTATCGTTTCTTCGATGATTTTTTGAAATCCTTCCAAATCCCGATCAGATGCATTTAATAAAGACTTTGGAAGACCTTCGACGAGTTGTTGTAGGGTTAGTTCATTCAAGGATATACCACCTTTCAACTTATTCGTAAGACATCTGTTCTGTCTTATTTTTAATATTTTGTATAGAGATGATTTTTTCCTGCCCCCACGTTATAAAACTTATCTACATGAATCTCCATATTTTATAAAGAATAGAAAAAATACTCCTTTTTCTTGCAAATTAAGACGGTAAATCCAAGCAGGCTTCTGCTAATTGTAGAAAAATATTATTCTCAATTGTCTTTATTTTTGTATCGCAATTTAAGCTATTTATGCTTTGGAACTATTATATGAATCATTTATTTTTTTCAAAAACAATTTAATAGGATTTCAGAGAGAGCAAATCAATTGCTTAGTGCAAAATGATTCTTAATTTAACAGAGGAGACATAATATAAGTTAAAAGCTAAAATAAGGTGATTGTTATTCTTCAAAAATTTGTCGCTACTCTTATCGGGAGTTTATTATTAGGAATTGGGGTAAATGGATTTTTAGTTCCTAACCACTTGATCGATGGGGGAATCATCGGAATAGCTCTTATTCTTCATTACTATTTTGAAGTTCAGATAGGAATGACAATGTTTATATTAAGTCTTCCAATTTGCATGCTTTCATCAGTATTTTATAAAGGATATTTTTTTAATAGTTTGCAAGGGTTATTGATTTCTTCTTTATTTATCGATTTACTTTCTCCAATCAGTTCCCAATTCGATGTTTCTAGCTTAGAAGGTGCTTTAATTGGAGGAGTTTTAATCGGTGTAGGAGTGGCACTTATGCTTAGATATGAGACAAGCACTGGGGGAACTGATTTACTCGCTAAAGTTATTTCAAAAACTACTTCGGTCAATATTGCAATTGTTATTATATTAATTGACGGGCTTATCGTCTTGGCGGGGTTTGCTTTATTTGATTTAGAAAGATTTCTTTGTTCTTGTCTGGCAATCGTAATAATCGATTTAATCACCTCATTAATGGTAAAAAAAATTGAATAGATCTATAACATTGTAGAATTAGTAAAAAACGACCGTATAAAGGAAAAAGGACTTAAGTTAAGTGTTGAAGCTGAAAAAGAGTTGCTTGGCGACTCTTTTTTTTGTGTTATATTAACAGGTCAGTCTAAGCTTTCATTTTC
This sequence comes from Neobacillus drentensis, assembly GCF_021560175.1. Lineage (GTDB taxonomy): Bacteria > Bacillota > Bacilli > Bacillales > Cytobacillaceae > Neobacillus > Neobacillus drentensis_A. The sequence goes on from NZ_CP091110.1 coordinate 3,177,449, forward strand.
CAATATTTTTGTATAAATAGTAGCAGAAAAGGGCAGATATCATAAAATAGGAGAATAGAACAGGAACAAATGTACGTAAAAAGAATCTGTTTTAAGAGAACAGAAAGGGTTACACTATTAGTATCATCCTAGAATCACTTCAATGAAACTATCAGGAGGGGATAATATGGAACGAAAAGTACGCTTAATTCCTTACCGATTGATTGCTGAGGTAGAAGAAGTAACCGAGGTGCCAAAGGGAATCGAAATGATTCAGGCCCCAAAGGTCTGGGAACAAACAAAAGGAAAGGGCATGACCGTTGCGATCCTCGATACCGGCTGTGATGTCACTCATCCTGACTTGAAAGAACGGATTATCGGCTGCAGGAATTTCACGAATGATGATAATGGGAATAAAGAGGTTTATCGGGATTATAATGGTCACGGGACCCATGTAGCTGGCACAATCGCAGCGACAGAAAATCAACAAGGGGTTGTCGGCGTTGCTCCAGAAGCTAATCTATTAATTGTCAAGGTCCTCGATAAAAACGGGTCGGGCCAATACGAATGGATTATTAATGGAATCTACTATGCAATTGAACAAAAGGTTGATGTTATTTCGATGAGTCTGGGCGGTCCTGAGGATGTTCCAGCGTTACATGAAGCCATTCAAAAGGCAGTCGAGAATCATATTCTTGTCGTATGTGCGGCCGGCAATGAAGGGGATGGACAGGATGCTACCAATGAATTTGATTATCCTGGATCATACAATGAAGTAATCAGTGTGGGAGCCATCAACCTGGACCGACGAATCTCTGACTTTAGTAATTCCAATAATGAAGTCGATCTCGTCGCTCCTGGCGAAACGATTCTGTCCACTTATTTGGATGGGAAGTATGCGAAGCTCAGTGGAACGTCCATGGCCACTCCGCATGTCTCCGGTGCATTAGCGCTTATCAAAGCGATTGCGACCGAATCCTTTGAGAGAGATTTAACTGTGACTGAACTCTATGCGCAATTAATCAAAAGAACGGTTCCCCTCGGTGATTCACCTAAGTTAGAAGGAAATGGGCTGCTATTTCTAACGACCGCTGATTATTTAAAGCAAGTATTCAGTAATCAGGTTAAAGCAGCGGTGGCTGAAGTTTTAGTGAAAAACTAGGTTCTTCGTTTTATCATAAAAAATGGAGTGCCCAATGAGTTCAATAAAGGGTTCCGTTTGCGGGTATGGTAGATATTATAGGGAGTGGGATGTTTTTGGAAGATAAAATACTTAGTATAGCTAAAAAAATTCCTAAACTTGAACAAGGTGAAAGAATTATTCTTGGAATAGACGGACTAAGCCGTTCAGGGAAAACTACATTGACAAATAAAGTTGGACTACATCTGCAAGAAAAAAACATTTCAGTTTGCTTTCTTCATATTGACGCCTATATTGTAGAGAGAAAAAAGCGTTATAACACTGGTTATGAAGAGTGGTATGAGTATTACAACTTACAATGGGATGCTAAGTATTTAAAAGACAATTTATTCGCAAAACTAAAGAAGTCTAAGGAATTACAGTTACTTACTTATGATTACGGCTCCGATGCTCAAAGAATTGAGATAACTGATATACCTGATACTTGTGTAATAATTATCGACGGAGTATTTTTACAAAGGAAAGAGTGGAGAAATTTCTACGATATTATAATTTATTTAGATAGTTCGAGAGAAAAGAGATTCAATCGTGAAAATGAAGCCACCCAAAGTAATATAGAAAAATTTCAAAATAGATACTGGAAAGCCGAAGATTATTATATGGAGGCCGAAACCCCTTTGGCACAAGCTGATTTAGTTATTAAAAATTAAAATATTAAAATGGAAAAGCAATGGTACGAACTCCATTGCTTTTTCCATTAAATTCAAAAATAGGAGATTTTGCTTTGCATAATCGGAAAAACTACCCTTATTCAGCCCTAAACAAGCTCCATTCTGCATTTAACCGAAAAATCTCCGCTTATCCATTTAAAACAAACCATCCCCCGGTTCCCGATACTGTAGGACTCCATAGTGAACACCTTCCAACGGAATTTCCTTTTCTTTCAGATTCATATTTTTGTTGTAAGGAATAATTATGTAGGTTTCTCCGTCCTCTTTGTTTACCTCTCGTCTAAATTTCTTGTATAAGAGATCACGCGCGACCTCTAAAGAAGAAGCTTCTATTGAGTCCACTATTCGATATCTATATCTTCCATTCCCATTTTTCGTTTTTAAAATAATATATTTCATCAAGATTCGTCCTTTTCTTAGTTATTTACCACAATTTCACAGTTTGCAAACCTGATTTCAACATTATTTTTATACACTCCCCTGATTTGGTGTGTATTTTTTAAACGATGGGGTATTAAAAAGGGGAGAATCTTCTATCTATCCTATTAGTAGAAAGGGTGAAGCCATATTGGTAAAAAACATAGTGGTTACGATTAACGGAGAGATTGTTCCTGCAGCGGCAGGCCAGACGGTCCTCCAATACCTCAACGACAACTCCATTGAAGTTCCGCAGGTGTGCTACCATCCCAGTCTCGGGCCAATTGAAACTTGCGACACTTGTATCGTCGAGGTAAATGGTGAACTTGTCCGGTCCTGTTCGACTCCGTTAAAGGAGGGAGATGAGATCAGTACGACGAGCCCCCTTGTGAAAAAGTCGCAAACAGCGGCGATGGACAACATTCTCCGTAATCATGAATTATATTGTACGGTTTGTGATTACAACAACGGTGGCTGCGAAATACATAACACCGTAAAGGAGATGCGCATTAACCATCAGAGCATTCCTTGGAAGGAGAAACCGTATCAAGAGGATATGTCGAACCCGTTTTATCGTTATGATCCTGATCAATGTATCTTGTGTGGACGCTGTGTCGAGGCCTGTCAGGATGTACAGGTCACCGAAACCCTGAGAATTGATTGGGATAGGGCACATCCACGGGTCATCTGGGATAATGACGTACCCATAAACGAATCGTCCTGTGTATCGTGCGGGCATTGTTCGACCGTTTGTCCTTGTAATGCGATGATGGAAAAAGGAATGATTGGGGAAGCCGGCTATTTGACTGGGATTGAAAAAGGAACACTCCGTTCGATGATTGAATTGACCAAAGGAGTGGAGACCGGTTATGGTTCGATCCTGACGGTTTCTGACATGGAATCCGCCATGCGTGATGCGCGAGTGAAACGCACCAAAACGGTCTGTACGTTTTGCGGTGTCGGCTGCAGCTTTGATGTCTGGACAAAAGGACGCGAGATTTTAAAAGTGGAACCAAATGCAGAAGCACCGGCGAATGGGATTTCCACTTGTGTGAAAGGAAAATTCGGGTGGGATTTTGTTAATAGTCAAGAACGGCTGACGAAGCCGCTGATCCGGGAAGGTGACAGCTTCCGTGAAGCAGAATGGGAGGAGGCGCTGAATTTAATCGCCAAGCGTTTCCGCGAGATTCGAAGTCAATATGGACCACAATCGCTTGGCTTTATCACTTCCTCTAAATGTACAAATGAAGAATCCTACTTAATGCAAAAATTAGCCCGTCAGGTGATTGGCACAAACAACGTCGATAACTGCTCCCGTTATTGCCAGACACCGGCAACGGTTGGTCTGCACAGAACGGTTGGTTATGGCGGTGATGCTGGTTCCATTAAGGACATAGCTAAGGCCGGCCTTGTCATCATTGTCGGATCGAATACAGCGGAAGCCCACCCTGTTTTAGCCACAAGGGTGAAGCGTGCCCATAAACTAAACGGTCAAAAATTGATTGTGGCAGACCTGCGGGAGCATGAGATGGCGGCCCGTGCTGACTTATTCATTCACCCAAACGCTGGTTCCGATTTGGTGTGGCTTTCTTCTGTAACCAAATACATCATCGATATGGGCTGGGCAGATGAGGAGTTTATCGTAAAGCATGTAAATAGCTTTGAAGAATACAGAAAAAGCCTTGCTCCCTATACATTGGGTTATGCCGAAGAGGTAACAGGTCTTCCGAAAGAGACCCTCATCCAAATCGCGGAAATGATTCATGAGGCAGATGGAACAGCGATTCTTTGGGCAATGGGTGTGACGCAGCATTTGGGCGGAAGTGACACAAGTACAGCCATTTCGAACTTGTTGCTGGTTACGGGTAACTATGCACGGCCAGGTGCAGGATCATATCCGCTCCGCGGCCATAATAACGTGCAAGGTGCAGGCGACATGGGCAGCGCGCCGGAAAATTTTCCGGGATATCAGCGTGTCGACGACCCTGAGGTGCTGGCAAAATTTGAACAAGCATGGGGCGTGAAGCTTTCATCGGAAGTTGGCATTAATAATCACGATATGATTGAGGGAATTCACGAAGGCACAATGAAAGCCATGTATGTAAAAGGTGAGGAGATGGGATTAGTTGATTCCAACATTAACCATGTCCATGCGGCTTACGAAAAGCTTGACTTCTTTGTGGTTCAAGATATCTTCTTTTCGCGTACGGCCCAATATGCGGATGTCGTCCTGCCAGCCAGTCCAAGCCTTGAAAAAGAAGGAACCTTTACCAATACGGAACGCCGTATTCAAAGACTGTATCAAGTATTTGAACCGCTGGGTGATTCTAAGCCGGACTGGGAAATTATTCAGTTAGTGGCAAACCGGCTTGGTGCCAATTGGAATTACCAACATCCAAGTGACATCATGGAGGAAGCCGCGATGCTGATGCCGATTTATGCAGGTGTCACGTATGAAAGATTAGCAGGTTACAAGAGTTTGCAATGGCCGGTAAGATCGGATGGGACCGATACGCCGCTGCTCTACACAGATGGATTTCATTTCCCAGATCGAAAAGCACGACTCTATCCAGTCCAATGGACCAAGCCGCTTGTTTTTGAAGAGCAATATGATCTCCATCTTAACAATGGCCGCCTATTGGAGCACTTTCATGAAGGAAATCTTACGTACAAATCAAAAGGTATTTCAGAAAAGACGCCGGAGGTTTTCCTTGAGGTATCACCTGAACTTGCCGCACAACGCGGCTTAAATGACGGAACACTCGTCCGCCTGACTTCACCGTTTGGTAATGTAAAAGTTAAATGTACGATTACCGCCCGAGTTAAGGGCAATGAAGTGTATCTGCCAATGAATGATACAGGGGACGGAGCTGTCAATTACTTGACAAGCAGTGCAGCGGATAAGGATACCGACACACCAGCCTACAAGGACACTCGGGTTAAAATGGAGATTTTACAGCAAGATGGGATCAATCCATTGCCACACATTAATTTCCGGTATGGAAATCCTCAGCCGCAAATAGGTGTTCAGGTGCAAAAGAAATGGGCCCGAAAGGACTATGTCTTCCCGGGTGATCTTGTCAAGGAAAGGGAGCGGTCGAATGGCTAAGGCAATCAAGCAAATCGAGCGAATCGAGATTACGGAAGAGGAGCAGCGTAAACAAGATCTACAAGAAATAGAAGACTCCTTGTTAAAAAATAAGGATGCGTTGCTTGATACACTTGATTTGCTGAACCATATGCATGATCGGGGTGTGATTCCTTTATTGAGCGGATTATTTGCCGAGGGAGACAAAGTCCTGCAAATCCTTATTAAAAAGGCCGACACGAAGGAAACCGCCAATACGTTAAAAAATCTTTTGTTAATGGTGGGGGTACTAGGTACCATCAATGTAAAACAGCTTGAGCCGATTCTTCTCAAATTGAACGCCGGAATCGCAAGAGTGGCAGAGAGCAAGGATGATGATGACACGATTGGTTACTTTGATATCGTCAGGTCGTTGAAGGACCCTGAAATTAACCGTTCGATTGCCTTATTCTTTGAATTTTTGAAAGGGATGGGAAGCGCTACGGAACATTTAGAGCGGACCACTCAACTGCCAGAACATCAGGCCCAGCATGCCAATCCCGACCACCGTTTCTAAATCGGTTCAAACGAAACTATCCGTAAAGCTTTCGGGATTTTAAAGCGATGAGAGGGGTGAAGACTGTGTTAAATGAAATCACAACTTCTCAACACATTGTTAAATATAATGGACTTACCTTTATCGAAGAGGAGGATAACATTGCCGTGGAATCGGCATTAACCATTATTCTTGATGGAGAAGAGTTTGCTACTATGGTTTGTACTCCATCTAAATTAAAAGAATTGGTGGTGGGCTTCCTGGCTTCGGAGGGTGTGATTCGCGTTTTTCAAGACATCCTTTCTATTCAAATTGATGAAGGGAAGGGCTTCGCGTATGTGGAACTAGTCAAAAAGCAATCGAACCAAAAAAATTTCCATTCCAAGAGATTCATTGGTTCCTGTTGTGGAAAGGGACGGCAATTTTATTTTCATAATGATGTGATGACCGCTAAGACCATTTTGACGAAGTTAACGATTACACCAGAACATTGCCATCAATTAATGACGCAGCTGCAGGAGAGTTCAGTAGAGTTTCAAGAAACGGGTGGGGTCCATAATGCCGCCTTATGTACCAAGGACGGAATCGTGATTTCAAGGACGGATATTGGCCGGCATAATGCGTTAGATAAACTTTTTGGATACTGCCTGATTCATAAGATTTCCTTAAAGGATAAAATCCTTGCTTTTAGCGGAAGAATATCTTCAGAAGTCCTGCTTAAAGCAGCCAAGATTGGTGTAGGGATCATTTTGTCTAAATCTGCTCCGACAAACCTTGCCTTAAGTCTTGCAGAGGATCTTGGTATTACGGCAGTTGGTTTTATAAGGAGAAGAGGCTTCAATGTTTATACCCACCAGGAGCGAATTCAGGGATAGACTATATTAGTCCTAGGCCAAATACTTTTAAAAAAGCAGGAGGCTGACCCAAAAGGTGGCTGTAAAAGAGGCTTTTGGTGAGAATGCTGTCTTTTTTGAAAACCCAACGATGGGTGGAGAGGATTTCACTTTAATTAAATTAAATATGGGTTTGTTATTCGCTGGAAAGAAGAAACTGGTTGAAATTTTTTAAAAATAAAAAGGCGTGGATTTCTCCGTCATGATGGAGACTTCTCCACGCCCAATCTTAAATTAAAGGTTTTCCTGCATCTGGCGAAAGATTTGGGTCGCCTCCTCCAATAATAACAGAGCTGTCTGTATATTGGTCATTTTCTGATACATTGCTTACGTCCTTCTGATTAGCTCTCCCCGTTAAATCCCCTTTTAAGTCATTTTGAAATTCTTGAGGAGTATGGTTATCCTTGTTCATTCTGCCACCACCTTTTAGTGGTATTGTTTGTTAAAGTAAGTCATTTATTCGGAAAGCAATTTCACAGCTAACTCCACTTATTAATCAGAAAAACAAGGCGAAAAAACACTTTCAATACGATTTTCATAGATTAATTAAAAAAATATAAAATTTTTATCCATAGATCTGCAGGTTTTTATCATAAAAACATGGGGTAGTTAAAAAGGAAAAAATAAGAAGAGCCCACACAGAAACTGCGCTCCATAGAAAGCGAATGATTTTTATAAAAAATGTTTTATGAAAGGGCGGGAAAATATGAAATCAAAGCGCTGTTCACAGAATAATTGTCAATGTTTTATCATTCCTAGCTATATTCTTGAAAATTTGGCCAAAAACAATATAGAAGAAGCACGGATTAGTTTATCCAAAAGCCGCCAGGTAAGAGTACGCAGAAAAATAAAGGAATTCGATATTACGGGTATTGTGGATCTCACAAATGAGGTATATAGACCATATTCAGAATCCGCACGTCATGTATATGACTGTAAAGGCGGAACAAAACTGAGAGCGATGGAGGTTAGGAAAGAAGGAGACCGTTCATCTACTCAGGATTCTGCGGTGAATCATGCATACGATTATGCAGGGATTGTGCGCGATTACTACCTGAACGTATTTTTGCGCAATTCGATTGATAATAATGGACTTGATCTTGTTCTAAACGTTCATTACGGGCATAATTTTATGAATGCCTTTTGGGATGGCGATGAAATGGTATTTGGAGATGGAGATGGGGAGATTTTTATTAACTTTACGAATGCTCTCGATGTTATTGGACATGAATTGACACACGGTGTCACACAGTTTACGAATGGCTTAGAGTATGCAGGCCAGTCTGGAGCGTTAAATGAGCATATCTCAGATGTATTTGGAATTGCCATTAAGCAGAACTATTTAAAACAAACAGCACAAGATGCGGATTGGCTGATTGGTGCAGATATTATGGGTCCATCATTAAAAGGACAAGCCCTCCGTTCAATGAAAGCCCCGGGAACTGCGTTTGATAATAAATTAATGGGGAAGGATCTGCAGCCTGACCACATGAAAAACTATTACCAGGGAGAAGACGATAATAATGGAGTCCATATCAACAGCGGCATACCAAATAAGGTCTTCTATCTTGTTTCAATGGAAATCGGAACGGATCAAGCAGCGTTGATCTGGTATCATGCGATACAAAGCTTATATGCAACAGCAAATTTCAATCAATTTGTGGACATGGTTGAGACCGCAGCACAAAAACTTGCTGACAGCGGAGTGGTTCCTGCCACAGCAGCCAAGACAGTAAAAACTGCTTTTAATACAGTTGGATTACCTTATTAATCTGATTGGTTGGTTGAAATGGAGGCTTAAATATGTACATTCAATTTAGTTGTACAGGGGGAATCGCCAACCTCAGCTTAATGTTTGAATGTGAAATTCAGGAGCTGCCTGATGAAAAAGCGGAGAAATTGTTGGACTTACTTAAGGAATCCAAAATGCTGGAAATGAAATCCATGACTAAGGCTAATGTTTCACGTACAGGAGCAGATGCTTTTACCTATTTAGTAAAAATAGAAAATGGAATGGAAAAATTGGCTTTTTCGTGTACGGATCTAACAGCTCCGAAAGAAGTGCGTCCCTTATTAGAATATTTACGTAATATGGCCATTGCCGTGAAAATGGATCCATAGAGGAGTAATAGATAAATTAAATATTTTGATTCTGCTAAGGGAAACGAAAGGTAATTTTAACATATAGTGTAGTTTGGATCTGCTAACGTGACAGTTGAAAAAAGGACTAAAAACAAAATAAGAGAACCGAGATCGTTTTAACACTGTCTCGGTTCTCTTATAACTTAACTAATCATGGTCTTCCACTAAAGGTCTTTTACGAGTTGAAAGTTTTTACTAGGATTGGTTGACACTATTTATTCCCGAAATCTCCAGAAAATTGCTTCACAACGGCTTGTACTTCCTCTAGTTTTTCAGGTTTTAATAGACTAATCATCTTAGGGATAAACACTTGAATATCTTCTTGTGAAAAAGTGCCTTCCGATTGTTTTCTGAAGTTTTCGGTAAGTATTTCTTTTGCTTCATCCTCTTTGCCTTCTTGAACCCTTTGTAAAATAAAAGTTAAAAACTTTTCTTGTCCTTGCTTGTCCATTTCGATTGCCTCCTAAAGAACGTAAGATTATAACACCTTTTGGTTTCGTCTTTTATTATAACACCAAAGGGTGTCATGTCAATTATATTTCTAAACTACGATCAGTCATAAATTCTCTGTAAACGGAAGAAACATTAATATATTGTCCATTTTTTTAAATTTTGAGTGATTTAAGTCAACTAATACATACTAAAGGTAATTTATGGGGAAGGTAGTTTTAGGAGATTTTTGTGGAGGTTATTTATGTTGGAAAAAGAAAAGCAGATTAGGCTGACAGCGGGTGAGATTGGTCAACTCTGGCTTCAATACTTAAATGATAGCTCAAGCATATGTATTCTTTCATATTTTTTAGAAAAAGCTGAGGATGTTGAAATTAAGCCTCTAATTGAATTTGCTCTAGAATTATCAACGTCACATATTCAAAAGATTACATCCATACTAACAGAGGAAAAAAATGTAGTTCCAAATGGTTTTAGTATAAAGGAGGATGTTGATTTAACTGCTCCTCGGCTTTATTCCGACAGTTTTGTTCTCAATTTTTTACAGCACATGTCTAAGGTTGGACTTACAACCTATGCTGGTAGTGTTGGAACATCTGTCAGAAGTGATATTAAATCCTATTACATGGATTGCCTTACAGAAACCATGCAATTATATGATAAAGCAACTGATTTACTATTGACCAAAGGATTGTTTATCCGATCTCCGAACCTGCCTAATTTGGAAAAGGTTCAATTTGTCAAAAAACAATGGTTTATGTTAGATGTGATCGGAGAAAAAAGACCATTAGTGGCAGCCGAAGTCGATCATTTATTTGCAAATCTACAAAGAAATTCTTTGGGAGTAGCGGCACTTACTGGTTTTAGTCAGGTTGCCAAGGATAAGGATGTAAAACAATTCTTTTTAAAGGGTTTAGAAGTTGGGAATAAACATATTAAATTATTTAGAGGGAAGCTTGAGGAATGTAAACTTCCTGCACCGATGGGGTGGGATTCAGAAATCACCAATAGTACGGCCTATACTTTTTCCGATAAGCTGATGATGTTCTTTACAAGCGGATTGATTGCTTTGAGTGTTGGCTATTACGGTACAGCTGTTAGTCTAAGTCCTAGAGGCGATCTTAGTTCATTGTATAACAGGCTATCCTTAGAAGTTCAGATGTATTCTGAAGATGGAGCTAATATCATGATAAAAAATCGATGGTTGGAACAGCCACCCATGGCATCCGATCGGGATGAATTAATCAGAAAAAAGAACCAATTGTAAACCACATGAAAGTTCTTCTGCATTTAGCAGTAAGAGCTTTTTTGCTATCAGCATGAATTTCTGTCTGTTAGTAGAAGGTATACTGTATCCCTTAAGGATTGCGGTGGCGATTCACCCGAAAAAAAGCATCCGATTAATCGGATGCATACTTAATGATACCCTGTATATAAACTGTGTTTTCTTTTTGTAAATACTCTCTTAATTTAATTCTTTTTTCTGTTTCTAATACGCTAATCAATTCTTGAATCTCTTTTTCATTTTCTAGTGTAGTAGAGATCTCTACTGAAAACATATTACCTTGACTACTATTTAGTAATTTTTTTAATAACTCAACTTTATTCATTGGATAACTCCTTTATCTCCATATATTCGACATAAAGGCGGCGTTTTCCTTGGACCATCTTAAAATTGTTTTAAGTTTTTCCTATTCCCAATAAAAAATCTTATAGGTGCTTTGGCAAGAAGGAGGTAGTTTTGTTAGTTAGCTTTTTCGATAACTACCTTCCACTAATCTAATCATATCACGCCCAGCTATTTTTTCTGTTTCATGATTACCTTCTTCATCTCGCAAACTCAAGTACCAGCTGCTATCGATATCTTCATTTAACCTATATACCTTATTGGTAAAAACATTTGTATAAAAATCTCCATTTCTTAGCCTCATCATATCCCTCTTTCTACTGTATTTAAACGTATTATGCCCAATCTAATAACTTGGAGCCGTTAGACATATATTGCCAAATAATATGGATTTACATGGGAAGTAAGGAATAGAGGGGGAAGGTAAAGCATGAAGTTCGGGCTGGGTGAATTTTACCATGTCCCAAGCCGCCACTTTTTTACATCTGAGTAGAAAAAAACTCGCCAACTTGTGACGAGTTTCGCTGTTTTATATTCATCATGAAGACAAAACATTTTGACGAAGAGAAGCTGCTTAGTTCAAAATTTGTATTTTTACTGTTTTTCGGCCCCACTGGATGGCTGCTTTTTGAGAAGGAATAAACACATCAATTTTATTTCCTTTAATGGCACCACCAGTATCTGCTGCAATTGCATACCCATAACCAGGGACATACACCTTTGAACCTAGCTTAATGACTTTCGGATCAACGGAGATTACCTTTTGATTGGGATTTTTCTTCAAGTTGATCCCGGTAGCTGTTATACCTGTGCAACGGGCAAAGTTTAACGTGTAAGCAGAAGCACTGACTGTGATTTGTTTAATTGCCTTCACAGGAGTAGTCTTCACTGGCGTAGTCTTAACAGGTGAACTTTTCACGGTTGTTCCAGGATTTACTATTTTTAAACTTTGATTTACTTTAATGAGATCTGATGACAGATGGTTCCATTGTTTTAAATTACTGACAGTAATATGATAAGTTTTGGCAATTTTCGAAAGAGAATCGCCTTTTTTTACGGTATATGTATTAGAGGAGGCAGAAGCACCACTACTAATTCCAAAAAGCAACATAAGAGAGGTTGAAATCGTTACCAGGGATTTTTTCACTATTAAAACTCCTTTGTTTTACGATAATAAAATAATACCAAAGTAATGTTTCAGTTCTGTTTCAATAGTTTACTATTTTCGTGACATTCGTTATTGTAACTTTTCCGAATAAAAAAGGTTAGGTTTTCATACCTTTATGTATACTTTACTTTACATCATGCATATCATACTTTACACGATGTATAAGTGACCTTACAGGGAGTGTACACTATGACGTATCAAGAAAAGAAGAGCATCGTAACGTTGATCAGCGCTATCCTCATTTTCGCTGCTTATTGCTCATACATGTACCCGCGGCTGCCCGAAGGGGGATTAGAGTCGACAGAAACCTTTCACTTTTGGGGTTCTTTCGTCCTCAAACTAACGTTGTATTCAATCATCGCGCATATCATTATCAGCATTATTTTTAACATTATCTTTAGAATGACGACCCAAGAAAAGCTCCCGACCTTTGCAGATGAACTGGATAAGTTAATAGAATTGAAGGCTCACAGAAACTCTTTTTTTGTATTTATTGTCGGCTTTCTTCTTGCAATGGGATCGCTGATCATCGTTCAGCCGTCACAAGTGATGTTCATGATCCTGATTATTTTTGGATTCATTTCTGATGTGACTGGATCCGTTACCAAACTTTATCATTATCGGAAAGGAGTTTAAGATGGGCAAAAAACTTGTCGGCAATCATATTCGAAAATTACGATTCAACCAGGATGAAATGACCCAGCAGCAGTTAGCTGACAAGGTAGGGGTAACAAGACAAACCATTGTGGCGCTCGAAAAAGGGAACTACTCCCCATCTCTAGAACTCGCCTTTCGAATTGCGCACGCCTTTGACTTGCCGTTGGAACAGGTATTCTTCTACGGGGAGAACACTAAATAGTAGAGCAATTTACGAAAAGAAGGGGAGAGAGGGTATGAATTCAAATCAAAAAGCAGCAAAGATCGTAGGAGCACTGTTTATCCTTGCAGCCATTACGGCGGTAGTAGGCCTTAATTTATATAATCCTATCCTAAAAGGCCCTGATTACCTGATGAATGGCGCCAAACACGCCAATCAGGTGGTACTTGGTGCGGTTATGGAGTTAATTCTTGTCGTATCAGCTATTGGGACTTCCACTACCATGTTTCCCATTTTAAGAAAATATAATGAAACAATCGCTCTATGGCATGTTTGCTTCCGGTTTCTTGAAGCGATTATCATTACGGTGGGGGTAATCAGTGTACTGTCTCTATTGACCTTAAGCCGGGAATTTGTCGCAGCAGGAGCCCCGGATCCGGCCTCATTTCAAGCTTCAGGTATCGTCTTAAAAGCGATCCACGACTGGACGTTTATGCTGGGCCCACTTTTCATGCTGGGTATCAATACCATAATGTACAGTTATATTTTTTATAAAACCAAGCTGGTTCCAAGGTTTATATCCATCTTGGGTATGACAGGAGCAACTTGTGTATTTGTATGTGCCTTGTTAGTAATGTTTGGTGTAATTGAACAAATTTCTGTTTGGGGTGGTATATTGGCGCTGCCAGTGGCAGCGAATGAAATGATCCTAGCCGTATGGCTCATCGTTAAAGGATTCAATGAAACCGCACTTTTGTCCTTGTCTGCAAACCGTTTCAATTAATACTTAAATTCATTGGCAAGGGTTGACCTTTTTTCTAATTTCACCATCCATTTATAATATCCTAACAAAATCATCAGTAGAATGGGATTGATGATTAGCGAATGCCATAATGTCCACCAGCCATAATGAAAAAAGCCCCATGGTTCAGGAAGTAACGTAATTGCCTCGTAAAGTAATAAAACAATTTCCCAACTAGTGAGATAGAGAATTTTCTTCCTTAGTGCCTTCTTATAAGGAAAGAAATTTAAATAGACAACATTTACCGGTGGTACTAAAAAGATTGCAATGAATGATTTCCAGTCCACACCTTTTGAAAAATACCAATATCCGTGATATTTAAAATCAATATAAACATCAAAGACGGTTTGAAAGGCAATCGTAAATGTCCAAATATGGTACATTTGGATTAGAGATAGCCGTTTTTTGATTTTGAGTGCGATTCCATTAAAAATAATAAGTGCGATGAGGAGACCTACCATACTAACATCCTTTTACAAATTACTCTGTATAAGTCATTCTAACCAATTTAAAATATTCGATTCTTGATATAGTACTTATTTATCATGCGCTAGGTATAAAAGAAGCCTGTAATCGTTAATTCTGACTCATTAACAATTACAGGCTTACTTTTCTTATTTTATTAATTCCTAGAGGATAACAAAGATAATGAATAGGGCTGACAACACAATGCGGTAATAAGCGAAAATGGTTAAACCAATTTTTTCGATCAATTTAATGAATACAATGGCTACTAACAACGCCACCACAAAGGCAGTGATAAAGCCAATCGCGAACATCGGAATGTCGCTTGAATGCAAGAACGGTAAACTCTTAACAAAGTCCAATCCTGTTGCACCCACCATAATAGGAAGGGCGACTAAAAAGGAAAATTCGGCCGACGTTTTATGATTAGCCCTTGCGAGTAATCCTCCTGAAATAGTGGAACCAGCACGAGAAAAACCAGGGATGACCGCTAAGCATTGAAATAATCCAATGATTAACGCTTGCTTATAACTTAATTCATCTACTGTGTTAGAAGTGAAGTTGCCATGTTTTTTTTCTGCAAAGATCATTAATAGTGCACCAGCAATGAGGCTGATCACTACAACATTGGGTGAAAATAATTGAGTTTTGATAAAGTCATGCAACACTAAACCAACTAATGCAGCAGGGAAGACCCCTAATATTATATGTATGACGTCTAGTTTCTTTTTTGGTTTTCCAATTGTGCTGAAATTTAATAAAGACAAGAATCTTTTCCAATACAGGACCAAAATAGCTAGCATGGAACCAAGTTGGATAATGACCTCAAAGGTATTTGCCTTTTCCCCCGTAAATCCTAACAAATGACCTACTAAAATTAAGTGCCCTGTAGAGGATACAGGTAAAAACTCTGTTAACCCTTCTACAATTCCTAAAATAAAGGCTATGATATGTTCGCTCATGTTTTTCCTTCTTCCCTTATAATGTTGTTATGTATTTTGCATTAAAAATACAATTTCCTCTAAAATTATACAAAAAATGCGATCTTCTGCATAAGGAAGTATAGTATCCGAAGATCTATAATTCAAGCAGAAGTAATAAATTCACACAAACTTAAGATTACAATATGATAGGAAATCTAGCAACAGCAAAACAACAATTAATCCTAACGGAGATCGATATAGTGAAAATAATGATGTGCAGATTTGCGCTCAGAACAAAACAACAATTTCTTCATATATAAGAACGGTGGTGTCCGAAGTCGAGCCAACTTCAGACAAGGAAGAGCCAAAAGAGCGAGATGGTGTCCGAAGTCAAACCAACTTCAGACAGGGAAGAGCTGAAAGAGCGAGGTTGCGTCCGAACTTGAGTCAGCATCGGACAAGGAAGAGCCAAAAGAGCGAGATTCTGGATTTTCCATGCAGTTTCGACAAAAAAATCACAACACCAGGATTTTCGGACTACCAAAATTTACAGCTAGCTTCCAAATGGGGGAGATGTTATAGTTTTTCATGTAAGTTGTTAACAATAATCTTTTTTTCACAGAGAAGTACTCAAGTGGCTGAAGAGGCGCCCCTGCTAAGGGTGTAGGTCGGGTAACCGGCGCGAGGGTTCAAATCCCTTCTTCTCTGCCATTTTATATGGGAATGTCATGGTATCGACAGGGATAGTTTGAGCTTATATGGCGAGTCGAGGGATTCGGCCTCGTAAAAACGATAAAGCCGATAACTGGCAAACAAAACAACAACTTCGCTTTCGCTGCTTAATAACAGCCGATAGCGGTTCCTCCATCCATCGTCCATGTGGTATGGTAAGGGACTCATTTTTAAGTGGACTACGCCAGAATCCGCTGTCTGAGGATGAAGGGAAGAGAATAACCAGACTAGCTGCTTCCATGCCTGTCAGTGGGCTAAAGAAGTGAGTGAACTTAAAACTGCTGACTACACTCGTAGAAGTATAAGTGGCAATATCTTTGCACACGGGTTCAACTCCCGTCATTTCCACTAATTTTTTTAAAAAATATCTTGATTAGATTTTGGGTAATTTGTATAATATATTCATGACGCAAAAAGTTGCCGGTTTAGCTCAATTGGTAGAGCACGACCGAATAGGCTTCCTGAATAGCCTACAGCATACTGACCGAGCTGCTGCTTGCATAAGCATTCTGAGGTCAGGATGACGTTTACTATCCATCGTGTTTAAACTTATTATATCTCAAATTTGGCCGGTTTAGCTCAATTGGTAGAGCAACTGACTTGTAATCAGTAGGTTGGGGGTTCAAGTCCTCTAGCCGGCACCAGAATTTTTTGCATAAGCAAAATAACTTAGTTTATTCCGCAGTAGCTCAGTGGTAGAGCTATCGGCTGTTAACCGATCGGTCGTAGGTTCGAGTCCTACCTGCGGAGTCATAGTCCAACAAGGACACTAGGAACAGGTCAGGGCGGGAACGCAGCAGCCATAACTAGTGAAATTGTGTGGACTATTACATAGGACGAACTAAAAACGCTAGACTCACATTGAGTTTAGCGTTTTTTCTTTTACTTTAAGCAGCGAAAATGATTAAATAAAAAAAGCGACAACAAGATTTTACTATTGAGTCAAGTGTCTAAAGTAGAAAAGGAGTTGTGACAATGAAAAATGATAAAGATGTCATTTCCTTTAGTGCCAATAAAAAATGGCTATCAATCCCTGAAGAAACTCGTAGAATGCTGGAAAAAAATGTTTGGTGTGGATCTTGTTCGGAAGCAGTTACAATCGAAAAATATACGGTTGAAGGCTCGCCTCACGGCATCGTATTGCGCGGTCAATGCAAAAAATGCGGACATGCCGTAGCAAGGGTGATAGATTAAAGCTGCTTACATCTATACAAGCTTCTGGAGGAAATAGTATGCCACAAATAATTTTTAAAGGGATTTCAGTAGATGAAGTCAAAAAAATCAGTTCCTCGCTAGTTTTGGAATTAGCCCACCTTTGTCAGTGTGAAACGGACAATTTCACCTTAGAAATCATCCATTCTACCTTCGTATTTAATCAAAATGAGGTCGAAGGATTTCCTTTTATCGAGGTAAAATGGTTTGACCGAGGTCAGGAAATTCAAGACCAATTTGCTGGTATCATCACGAAACAGCTCCAATCCATAGGCATTTCTGAATTAGAAGTTGCCTTTACTATTTTCTTGGAGTCTGCTTATTACTTAAATGGAAAAAATTTCGCTTAAGTCAAGTTTTTTGAAGAAGTCTTTCGAGCAGCACATCCTTTGTGCTGTTTTTTGTTTGCCCATTTTTAAAGGGTTAGGATTTTATACATGGTTAGATTCAGGAAGTTAGGATTGTCTATCAAATAAGGAAACCCACCTTTTTGTTGAAGCTAAGGTGGGTTTCCTTTCCTAAGTAGATTATTCCCCCACATTCAGTAAACCACCTATTATTTGACTTTAATCTATTTCCGAACGTTCGTGTTTTACTACATGTTTCATAAAAATATACTATCCAAAACAATAAAAAGCAATAATGATATTGTAATATAACTGTATATTCTTTATAATAATAAAAAAGATAGATTTAAAAAACACGAACAATTATGACTTAATAATGATATATTGTTCAGTTTCTTACTTCATTAGGTAATGTCACACTAGTGAGGTAGGCCGATATATAGAGAGTTATGGACAAAGGACTGATGAAAAATAAACTACAACTAGGGGGAACAATCTTTGAAAACTGTCGTCAAAAAATGGAATCAAATTAGTTTGGTCAAGCAAATTATTATCGGTTTAATTATCGGTATCATTCTAGCCGTAACCATTCCAGAAACAGCAAAACCCATTACAATCCTTGGTTCTTTATTTGTAGGTGCCCTTAAAGCAATAGCACCCGTACTGGTACTCTTCTTAGTTATGTCAGCCATCGCGCAACACAAAAAAGGTCACCAAACGAACATGAAATCCATTATTATCCTATACCTTTTAGGAACCTTTTTAGCTGGATTCATTGCCGTGATTGTCAGTTTTATCTTTCCTGTCAGTATCTCCCTTGCAAAGGGTGCGGAGGATGTTACTGCTCCTGGCGGTGTTGTCGAAGTTCTCAAAACATTATTGTTGAACGTAGTGGATAACCCTGTTAAAGCGATCTACAATGCCAACTATATCGGTATTTTAGCTTGGGCAGTCCTTCTTGGAATGGCATTAAAAAATGCCTCTGACACGACAAAAACATTGATTGTTAACTTTTCAGATGCAGTATCCAAGATGGTGACCTGGGTCATCAAATTCGCACCATTTGGGATTATGGGGTTGGTAATCGAGTCGATTACTACAAATGGAATCGGATCGTTAGTAAGCTATGGTAAATTACTGGCTGTATTGATTGGCTGTATGCTCTTTGTTGCTTTTGTAGTCAATCCCATTATCGTGTTTGTGAACATTCATCAGAATCCCTATCCACTTGTATTTAAATGTTTGAAGGAAAGTGCCATTACCGCATTCTTTACCCGCAGTTCGGCTGCCAACATTCCCGTCAATATGCGATTATGTGAAGACCTGCAATTGGATAAAGATTCTTATTCGGTATCAATTCCATTAGGAGCAACGATTAATATGGCCGGGGCAGCAGTTACGATTTCTGTTCTGACACTTGCCGCGGTTCATACATTACACATCCATGTAGACATTCCTACAGCGATCATTCTTAGCGTTTTATCTGCTGTATGTGCTTGCGGTGCTTCAGGGGTTGCTGGCGGTTCACTATTATTAATACCACTGGCATGCAGCTTATTTGGAATTCCAGCCGATGTTGCCATGCAAGTAGTAGGAGTCGGTTTTATTATCGGTGTGTTACAGGATTCTTTTGAAACGGCCTTAAACTCTTCAACTGATGTCCTGTTTACAGCAACCGCTGAATTTAAAAAGTGGCGCAAAGAAGGAAAAGCGATCCAAATCAAAAAAGTATCCTAATCCAAGAAGATTGAGGTTGAGCTGCCAGTTGCTGGCAGCTTTTTTTCTCATTCAGTTGAAATGATCGAAATAAGAAATTATCCAAAATTTTTTGAGAATTCAATTGACTTAATGTATACAATCGTATACATTATAAATATAACTTGTGTATACGATTGTATACACCGAAGGGAGCTGCTTTTATGAAAGACGAAGAATTTAAGGATCCTACTAAAGACTTCCATCCTAGAGGAAAACATCATCGAAAAGACCATGATCATCACCATCACCATCGTGGTGCAAAAACGTTCCGACGCGGTAGAGCAATTGCCTTTTTAGAGATGATGAATTTAAAACGATCTACTTTAAAGAGTCAACTCGATGCTCCAGAATTTCAATCGATTAAGCCCATCCTAATCGGCGAATTAAAAGCTCTTGAAATGGTCATTAACGAATTTATGCAATTATTTGAACTTCACGAAGAAGAAGCAGCGAAAACAGAACCTAATCATCCGGAAGAAGCAATAGCTTCAGTACCTGATACAGATTCTCAAGATAGCAGTGAGGAAAAAGAGGACTGATTTTTGTCCTTCTTCGCTAATAAATAAAAAGATAGGGGATGTATGTATGTTCGTTCAATTACGTAAAGTAACCGTGGCAGAAGGATATGCCGAACAAGTAATCAAGCAGTTTGCTGGAAAAGGGATTATTGAAGAACAGGAAGGATTTATTGATTTAACCGTCATGGAGAAAAAGGTCCGAAAAGGGGAAGAGGAAGTCGTCGTCATGATTCGCTGGGAAACAGAGGAATACTGGAAACAATGGGAAAAGAGTGATGTTCATATCGCAAACCATAAAGCAAACCTCGGTAAGCCAAAGCCAGACTATATTTTAAATACAGAAGTTGGGAAATACGAAGTAAAAGCCGTCAAACAACCAGCTAATTAATCTAGAGGGAGCCAAAAGGCTTCTTTTTTGTCTCTTAGAAAAAGCCCGAACCTATTATTTATATAGTAAAGGGGATAGTAACAAAATTATTTTCAAAAATAAATATCAGTTTATAACGATAAGTTAAGCTTTTCTTAAGCTTTTCCCCCTAAAATCTGAAACAGTTAGGTTATTTATTTATATGGGGGAATTTTTTTGAAGAAAAATTATACAAAGATTGTACTTGATTTAATGATGGCGATCACATTTGTGTTACTAATGAATCCAAGAGTATTAAATGGATTACCCTTTCATGAAATTGCGGGTGTGATCATAGGAGTAGCTATTCTCTTCCACATCGGATTAAACTTTCGCTGGGTGATTACTACTACCAAAAAGATTTTTGACCCGAAACTCCCTAAAAAAACTCGATTTAGTTTTCTGTTAAATATCCTGCTATTAATTTCGATGGCAACTGTCATTGTAACGGGTATTCTCATTTCCAGAGTTGTTTTTCCAAGCCTTGCCATTCAAGGGGGACATTCGATACGCGGTATCCATGGACTGTCAGCTGATGCTACACTTGCGCTAGTAGGACTTCATATCGGGGTTCATTGGCAATGGATCATGAGTATTTGTAAAAGAGCGTTCAAGTCGAAGGAAGGCAAACTTAGGAAGGGTGTTCTTGCGTCAGTAATCCTGTCTCTTGCCATTTTAGCTGGTGGTATTCAGTGGTTTGCGTCAACTGCTACTACAAGCATGGGGGATTTCAATAAGGCACCAATACAGCAAAATAGCCAATCATCCACTAATGGGGGCACAGGAACAATTAACCAAAATCCACCTAATGGAGATTTTCAAGGGGAAAAGTTCGAGCATGATGGAAGAGGAGGAAAAGAAGGACATGGGGGCAGCAGCAGTCCATTCCTTGTCGTTCTTAACTACTTTGCGATTTGGGCAGCGATTATTATTCCAACTTACTATCTAGAAAAACGAATTTTAAGGAAAAGACGGAAATCGAATGATCTGCATCCGAAAGTATCTTAATGGATATTAAAGTCAAGTCGTGATCTCTCAACAGGGAATTTTTCCTCCTATTAAAAAATAGCAGAGTTGATTCATCTTTGAATCCTCTGCTATTTAATTACTCTGCCTCGTTGTTACATAGATATTGCCTTGAGTTGGTAGTGCCTTTTTTATAGCAACAAATTGATAATTGCCTTCAATGCTTCCTCATCGTCATCACCTTTAGTCGTGATGGTTACGTCAATTCCGGCCCTTACGATGGTTAGGACACCAATAATACTTTTGGCATCGACCGTGAAATTCGCTCTTTTAATTTTTATATTACTTTCAAATTTATTGGCCGTTTCAATAAACTTGATTAATTCATCTACAGATAGGTTTTTCTTAACTGTTATGTCTTTCACTCTCATGTGCTTTCTTCTCCTGTGAATGTTATTTAGCTAATAAATTTTGGGCTTTTTTTAAAACCTCCCCTAAAAATCACTAATGTTTAAAGTTTCTCCATCTAAATTCATTTTTCCTGCCCAATTCCTCAATTGAAAAAATGGATAGATCAAACATCTTCTTCCTTGCCTATTGAAAGTGGCTCTTAGAGATGAAGAATTTTATTTAATTGTAATTCTTTTCAAGTGGCAACATAATCACAGGGATAACTGGGGAAAATTAAGACGGCTATTTATATTAACTTAGATAATGGTTTACCGGAATTAGGCACTGTTCGTCAAATTATCTCTTAAGGAGGAAGGATGGAACGATGGATCAAACCAAACAAAAGACCTTCTCTGTTGAATATGAGTTAGGCGGGGTCGTTTTTTATAAAAATGTAAATGCTGCAAGTGAGGAAGATGCGAAGAATCAGATTCAAGCACAACAAACAAACGCAACCATTCATGGTGTATCCATTATTGAAGAAAATGAAAACTATGCAGGGTAGAAGTGCGTGGCCGGAACTGACCTTTCACCCCTTAATGGTATACGGATATCCGTATGCCGTTTTTTTGTTTTTTAGCCTAAATTATAAATAATGATTAGAATTTTTCGTGAATAGTTAACAGGAAATATTGACCTTTTTTAATCCAAGGCATATTCTATATTTAGATAATTATCTAAATACCTAATAAAGGATCATGGAGATTTTTAATAAGAAAAGAGGCTTTAACATGAATGATGCTTTTAAGGCATTATCCGATCCAAGCAGAAGGAAAATTCTCCACTTACTAAAAAAGAAAGACTTATCTGCTGGAGAAATCGCTGAGCATTTTAATATGACCAAGCCTAGCATTTCGCACCATTTGAATTTATTAAAACAGGCAAATTTGGTCGATTCGGAAAAAAAGGGCCAGCAAGTGATCTATTCTCTCAATACAACGGTATTTGAAGATGTCGTCACGTGGTTTATGGACTTTCTTAGAAAGGATGAAGAGGGGGAGTTGAAATGAAAAAATATGGGTTTGGATTGGCTGTCTTAATAATGAGCATTATTGTAACGTTTATTTCTTATCCGTATTTACCAGAACAGATCGCCGTGCATTGGAACTATAAAGGTGTACCAGATGACTTTGATCATAAATCCTTTGGTTTATTTCTATTCCCTGGAATCATGTTCGTTTTGTATCTATTAACAATTGTATTACCTAAAATTGATCCAAAGAAAAGTAATTTCCAGCGCTTTCAAGGACCCTATTTTCGAATTATGAATGGAATATTATTCTTTCTTTTCTTAGTTCAGTTGGTGCAAATTACAAGCGGATTAGGAATCGTGAACCCAAAATACGTCGTTCCTGAACTTGTTGGTATATTATTTATCTTTATTGGCAACTTGAGTCCCAAATTCAAACCTAATTATTTCGTTGGAATTCGAACACCGTGGACCTTAGCCAATGAGGAGGTTTGGAAAAAAACGCACCGGTTTGGCGGGAAGGTCTTTGTGATCACAGGTTTATTGCAGTTATTGGTTCCATTTGTACCAGCTGCCATCCAAGCAGCCCTTGTATTTTCAATCATTATCATTTGCCTAATCCTTATAGTTGTTTCTTCTTATTATTTTTTTATTAAACTATAAAATTATGTGCCCATTTACTCATTTGTAAAATGGGCCTTCTTTAATTTAAGAAGATTGTGGGGCAACAATCCGTGAATTCACTGTATTTTCATACAAAAAGGCAAATAAACTTCATTTGGAAGAGCCCTTACACCTTTTGAATTTCATCATACTTTGTAGGGAGTAGTTGCAAAGGAGGTTTTTGATATGGATGGAGCAGGATATGGCGGAGGATTCGCCTTAGTGGTTGTATTATTTATCCTTCTAATTATTATCGGTGCGTCCTTTATGGGCGGAGGATATGGCGGAGGATTTTATTAATTAAAAAATACGAATAGAAAGGGGTTTTATGTATGTTCGGTTACGGAGGATTTGGTGGATTTGGTGGCGGCTGCGGCTGCGGAGGTTACGGATACGGCGGCGGTGGCTTTGGTTACGGCGGCGGCTTTGCATTAATCGTTGTATTGTTCATTTTGTTAATCATCATTGGAGCAACTTGCTTTTATTAATTAAAAGTTAGCTACAACTATCGCTTAAAATGAGAAAAAGCCTTCTTGGGCTTTTTCTTATTTTTTGTCTTGATGAATAAACAAATGTTTCATTCCTCCTCCATGCGGGTATTTGTAATAAGGACTACTCGTCCAAAGGAGGAATTTCAATGTATGAACATGAAAAGCACCTGGTGGGAGTGTACGATACTGAAAATGAAGCCATCCAGGCAGTCGAAGATTTAAAACGTCAGGGTTATGCACCTGAGGATATTTCGGTAATCGGGAAAAACAAAGACGAAGTAAACGGAATTAATGATGCTACTGGTACGAAGACAGAAGAAGGTCTTGCTGCCGGTGCGGCCACAGGCGGTGTACTTGGCGGACTTGTCGGCTTGCTGGCAGGCGTAGGAGCTCTTGCGATACCCGGTGTCGGGCCGATTCTAGCTGCTGGACCAATTGCCGCAACCTTAACTGGGGCAGCTGTTGGAGCAGGAGCAGGCGGATTAGCTGGCGCTTTAATTGGAATGGGAATTCCTGAAGAAGAAGCGGATCGTTATGAAGGTTATGTTAAAGAAGGGAAAATCCTGGTTGTTGTTAAACGACGTGAAAACCTTGTCGGTGATAACCATTTTGATGGTGGTGTCAACGTACACCTTCCAGATGGAAACGTGACATCAGACGATCCAATCAATTCGGGAATCAATTATAACCAACCCGTTTCCACTCGTATGGACAACAACAGAGGTATCTAAGCAAACAACTATATAAAGAGTTATATCGAAAGATAAATTTAAATTAGTGTCAAATAGGCTATTCAAAAAGTCAGTTACGTAAAGACTTTTTGAATAGCCTTTTTTGTTCTTCTCCTATTAAAATAAAAAATATAAAGTATTACTATTTTCTCGAGCGAACAGTATAATCAGAAATGGGAGTTGAAACGAATGAATAAAAAAGACATTGCTAATATCCGAAAACAATTTAAACTAGACAACTATCTTCTGCAAATTAAAGAAATCTTTAATGTTTATGTAAAAAAAGAAACAGGTGAAATCTACCACCAGATTAGCCAGCCATTTCAAATGCTAGAACACGAAGCACAGGAATTGTTTTTAACAAACTTTAAAAAAGTTCTTTCTGGCCATCTGGATGCCAAACTATTTGAACTGAAATTCAGGCGGGATGTAGAAGGCAGCACACAAACCATCCTGTTCGAAGGCTTACGGACAGATTCTCCGGATGAGTGGCAAGAGAACATGCTGCAAATCGTCGAAAAAATGTTCTCTCATGCTGTCTATGAATTTGATACCGTGGTTACATTTATCCGTGGTGAATACCGGATGGCAACGAAAAAACGAGATTTAGAATCGGAGCAGGGCGGGGATGATGAGGTTTATTCCAGCGAGTTTATCCTTTGCAGTCTTAATAAAACCGATCAGCCTAAAAAAGCTTTGCTGTTTGATTATATCGAGAAAGAATTCAAATCGAATAACGCCGTTGATCCGATTATTAATTTAACCGCTCCGTTATCTGGTTTTCTGTTCCCTGCCTTTAATGAAAATGCGGCGGATGTGAACCACATTCTCTATTACGGCGGAAAAGTGAATCAACCAGATGATTCCTTTATCGAACAGGTTCTCAACTGCGAAGAAATTATTACCGCGGTGGAGGATAAGGACAGCTTCGAACAAATCTTAAAGATTGTGATGGGTGACGAAGTGGATTCCAGGGTCATTTCGAATGTCTATGAAGAAATTGATAAGATTGTCCAGGAGTACGAAGAAAGTGAAGATCGCGATGAAAGTGAAACGCCTATGTTGGATTCTCGGGATATTGAACATATCCTAGAGATCAGTGGGGTGGAGGATGTCGATACTGCGAAGGTAGAACATGCCTTTAAAAGTGTGGTAGACGATGAAAAACATGAAATTAAAGCCACCAATATCCTTCCAAAAGCCATTAAGATTAATACCAAGGTGGCAGATCTATCGATTAGCCCGAAGGAACTGAAAAATATGCAATATATTACTTACAATGGCAAACGGTGTCTATTAATTGAAATCGATGAAGATGTGATCGTCGAAGGATTTAAATTGGAGACTCGACAGCTCTAATGGAGAGTAAGAGACAGGTTCCTAATAACATTGCACTCGTCACTGGAGCAAGTAGTCCACGAGATATAGGGACTGCCATTTGTAGAAAATTTGCTTCACAGGGTTTATCTATTTTCTTTACTTATTGGAAAGCTGATCCTGCTTGGATTGAAGAATTCCAACAAACGATTACGAATATGGGCGTCCGTTGTGAAAGCTTAGAAATTGACTTATCCAACCCGAATGCTGCCTATGAGATCCTTGATTCAGTGGAAACGAAAGTAAGGTTTCCTTCCATCTTGATAAATAATGCGGCCCATTCAAAGAGTGATGGGTATTTACACCTTGATGCTCAAACACTTGATCACCATTATGCCGTCAATATGCGATCTACTTTTTTACTTTGTGTGGAATTTGCGCGCCGTTTTGAAAAATCGGATTTAGATACAGGTAGAATCATTAATTTAACATCGGGACAAGATTTAGGACCAATGCCTGGGGAGCTAGCTTATGCAGCAACTAAAGGTGCTATATCAGCCTTTACCAGGTCTCTTTCTCAAGAACTTGCCCCGTTAGGAATTACGGTGAATGCTGTAAACCCCGGACCAACAGATTCAACTTGGATGACGGACGAAATAAGAGAGCAGCTACTGCCTAAATTTCCTATGGGACGGATTGGATTACCGGAAGATGTCGCACAAACCATCGCTTTTCTTGCTAGTGAGGAAGCAAAATGGATAACGGGTCAAATTATAAATTCAGAAGGTGGATTTATCCGAGGTTAGAACAATACGTATCAAAGAAATAAAGAAGCTGTACTAATGCTTAAAATAGCCATTGGTTCAGCTTTTTTGTTTAAAAAATATAGTCTCGTTAAGTAATTATCATCTTATTTTGGTAGGCTAGTTTTGGATTGCCGGCTTGGGTATATAGTAGAATATAGATAAGAGGAACCATGGTACTATTCTTTTTTACAATTGAAAGGAGATGCAGATTTCATTGAGGAAGGGCTGGAAGTTTTTATTTGTTGGAATCATGCTGTTATTGAGTGCTTGTAATCAAAATGAGCCAAAGAATCAAACTAGTCAAGAAAAGACTGTACATAAAGAGGAAGAAAAAGCGAACCTGCCGAAAATTGATCATATTTTAATCGTTGTGGAGGAAAACCATTCTAAAAGTCAGATTGAACATAACTCATCCGCACCCTATATAAATTCATTAATGAAGCAGGGCGCGAATTTCACCAATTATCATGCAATCCAACATCCAAGCCAGCCCAATTATTTGGCTTTATTTTCGGGGTCCACTCAAGGAGTAACGGATGATAAGATGCCAAAATCTAAATTCTCGACCGCTAACTTAGCGAGTGAATTAATCGAGAAAAATTACTCCTTTAAGGGGTTTTCAGAGGGACAACCTTCTGTCGGTTATGATAAGGAGTCTGCCGGAAATGGGTATGCCCGGAAGCACAATCCTTGGACAAACTTTACGAATGTCCCTAAGGAGTCTAATCAACCATTTAAGAATTTCCCAAAGGACTTTTCCACCTTACCAACCGTCTCATTTGTCATTCCAAATCTTGATTATGATATGCATGACGGTACCATCCAAGATGCCGATCAATGGTTAAAAAATAACATTGATCCGTATGTCCAATGGGCAAAAACACATAATAGCCTTTTGATTGTTACCTGGGATGAAGATGAGGGATCGAACAAAAATATAATTCCAACCTTCTTTGTGGGGCCGATGGTAAAAGCAGGAGTATACAAGGAAGATGTTAATCACTATAATTTATTAAGAACGATAGAAGATATATACGGGTTATCCCATGCAGGCCAGGCAAAAACCAGCCAGCCAATTATGAGTAGTTGGAACTGAATTTAATGCTATAAAGAGGGCCGTCATACTTGACGGCCCTCTTTAGCTAATTCGCCCCGTGAAAGGGCAAATTTATGGTTAGTTGAATCACTTGATTTTTATAATCGACATGGATGGTACCATGATGCAGCTCGATGATACTTTTTGTAATGGCCAATCCTAATCCGGCTCCAGACTTGTTAGAAGAACGAGAGGTATCGACTCGATAGAAGCGATCAAATAATCTGGTAACCTCTTCTTCAGACAGAGATTCGCATGGGTTTGAGACAGAAATCTGGACAGAATGTTTGTTTTTGTACATTTGCACATGAATGTCGCCATGGGGCGTACTATATTTAATTGCGTTGGTTAACACATTCTCCAATGCTCGCACTATTTGATTCGGGTCGACATCCATCAAGATTTGTTCTTTTGGGAGATCAACGCTAAACATAACATGGCGATCGTTTGCAATAGGATCAAGTTCGTCGATTAATTGTCTAATCATTTGATTTAGACTAACTTTTTCTTTCTTAAGCTGTACACCTTGATACGTTAACCGTGTAAAGTCAAAAAGATCCTCAACTAACTTTTTTAATTGTTCGGATTTTCCGTAGGCAATATCAATGTATTCTTCTAATTGTACTTGGGTGTTGAACTGATGGTCTTTTACAAGTCTCAAATACCCCATAATAGAAGTTAGCGGCGTCCGTAAATCATGGGAAACATTGGTGATCAACTCATCCTTTAACTTTTCGGTCTGTCTCTGTCTTTCAATCATTTCGTCTAATTCAGAAGCCATGTAATTGATATTGGTTGCAAGCGAACCCACTTCATCGCTGCTTTTCTCCCGAATCCGATAATGTAAATTTCCCTTTGCTATTTCCATTAACCCTAAAGCGATTTCCTCAATTTCTTTCATTTTCCGTTTGGTAATCAAATAAAAACAGAGGATAAAAGTAACAAGTCCAAGTAGATAAGGCGTAACACCAGTTTCTTTAATATAAACAGCCGTGGATTTAGGGACTCCCAAGACAATTAAATAGTCCTTTCCTCCATCAAGGGTTATCGGGTATAGCCTTGTAACAGTGGGATGGTCATTATGGTCTTTTCCGACAAGTGTCTTTTTTGCATTTGTCCCTACACTTTGAAGATCGACCTCTGTTTCACTTACTCCTTTGGACTTATATAGGACCTTTCCATATGAATTTGTTATGAGTGCATTGATATTGTTTCTTTGGTTAGGTGTATTGATTATATATTGGATTAATTCCATTCTTGTTAAATGATAAACCGATCCTGGTCCGTTTGGCACCGTTATCCATCTTTCATTTCCACCTCTAAATGAAACTGAACGGTTTAGAAACTTCTTTTTAAAGGCAGGATCTTCATCTCCTAATTCGATTACGAGGCCGTTTATATCTTGATTCATCTGGCTGAACTTTATTTCCAACTCTCGTGCACTTTCATCAATGGAAACAACCCCTTCCGTAAAATCAAGTCTGCGATCTTCATTCACAAAGAAAGGGCTTGCGACTAAACCAACAAGAGTGGAAGCTAGAATACATAGTGCAAAAGCTAAAATAACTTGAATTCGCAAGCTTGTTTTCACAAGATGGACAAGTTTATCCAAATAATTACCTCTCGGAAGGAAAGGTAAAAATCGTTTCTTATTGTTCAATTTTATATCCAACTCCCCAAACGGTCTTTATAAACCTAGGTGTTCGTGGGTTATCTTCAAGTTTCTCTCGAAGATTACGAATGTGAACCATTACAGTGTTTTCTGATTCATAAAATGGTTCATTCCAAACTCGTTCGTAGATTTTTTCCGTACTAAACACGACGCCAGGATTCCGGGCCAAAAGTTCTAAGATGGCAAATTCCCTTGGTGTTAACTTTATGTCTTTTCCTTCTACTGTGACCTCATGAGTAGAGATATTGATTAATAGGTCATCTATCGAAATCACATCCAATTGTTGGTTAGAATTTATGGGAGAATTTCCATCCATCTGATTAAAACGAAGGTAACGGCGGAGCTGCGATTTTATTCTGGCCACTAATTCCAAAGGTTGAAACGGTTTCGTGACATAATCATCCGCTCCCGTTGTTAATCCCATAATCTTATCCATATCCTGCGATTTAGCAGATAGCATAATAATAGGAACATTCCGGCTTTCTCTGATTTTCATACATGCTTGAATTCCATCTAGCCGCGGCATCATGATGTCTAAAACGACCAAATGAACAGTATTTTCTTCCAGGCACTTTAACCCCTCCAATCCATCTGCTGCTTTTAGAACGTTATACCCCTCATTAATAAGATAGATCCCTATTAAATCTCGTATTTCTTTTTCATCATCAATGATTAGAATGGTTTCTTGTGACATTGTAACCGCTCCTTTCTAATGCCTAAAGTTTACTCTTTTCCTCTTAAGAAAAGACAGTAGAATTTCTGAAGATTTTCTGAAGATTTCCCTTAACAATTAAGAAAATCTTCAGAAGGAATGGTATTTTTCCTTAAGAAGTTTTTTGTAACATACATACAGAGAGACCGAGGAGGAAATCGGGGATGAATAAAAAATGGAAAATTGTTGGCATGCTTTGTTTTTTGCTAAGTATACCAGCGATTATGTTGATTTATCCATATTTAAATACACCGAGTCGCGGTGTTCATACGCTTGTTACAAGTTTAGATAAAGCCATTCCTGTTGTGAAATGGTTTGTGATTCCATACGTAGCTTGGGTTGGTTACGTAACGATAACATTGATCTATTTCTGTTTTAAAGATCCTGCCCTTGCCTTTAAAACGATTCTCGTTTTTGACTTGGGATTACTAGCTTGTTTTCTTATTTATTATTTTTATCAAACAGTGGGACCTGTACGCCCTGAGATTATTGGGCATGATGTTCTTTCACAACTGTTGCAGTATGTTTATCAAATTGATCAACCATACAACTGCTTTCCAAGTATTCATGTAATGAGTAGCTATCTAATGATACGAGCTGTTCGTAACCATCCACGGTTAAACAAGTGGATCAACTGGATCATCATTTGTTTCTCAACATCTATTATCCTTGCCACATTGTTTATAAAACAACATGTGATTATGGATGTAGTTGCCTCGATTTTATTAGTGAATGGTTTATATAAAATCGTAGAACTCGTGACTGGATGGTTGTTATTACCAAAACGGAACCTAAAACCTGTTACCGAGAATACTTTGTCTATTTAACCATTTTTGCTCATGACGCACGTCATAGATAGAAATAACACAATTTAAAGGAGTGGAGATAAATGAAGGTAGTGAATAAGGAAAAAATTTTAATCCTTACTGGAAATTACGGAGATGGCCACATTCAAGTAGCCCAAGCCCTAAATGATGCAATCCAAATAAGATACCCATCATTAGAACCTGTGATTTTCGATTTTATGGAATGGGTTCATCCTTATTCCAATCAGTTTAGCCGTTTCATTTACCTCCAGGGTGTGAAAAAATTCCCTAGTTTTTATGGCTATATTTATCAAAAAACAAGAAAAGTAAACAAATTATCCAATGTAATGAAGACTATTTTATCGACAGGAGTCGGCCGGATGCTTAAATTGATTGAAGAAGTACAGCCAACAGTAGTTGTAAGTACATTTCCTTTGGCTGCAGCTGTCATGTCAAAGGTAAAATCCTTAGGATTAACCGATATTCCTAGCGTCACCACCATAACGGACCATACAGATCATAGCTGCTGGATTTATCCTTTTACGGACCAATATCTTGTCGGTTCAAGTATTGTCCGCGATTCACTCCTCACATTAGGCGTGGAAGAGAATCAAATTACTCAAACAGGGATACCGATTCGACAGCCATTTTCTCAATCGTATCGACGAGAGGAGATTTATGAGAAATTCGGTTTAGATCCCCACATACCTACTTTATTAGTGATGGGAGGCGGGTGTGGCATGATTGGGGATGGGAATTCCACCATTCAGGAGATTGATGCATTACCAAAACCGATTCAATTAATTATTGTTTGTGGACATAATGAAAAACTTCGACTGCAATTGCAAGAAAAGCTAAAGAATTCCAAACATCATATTCTTCTCACTGGTTATATTGATTACGTGCATGAGTTAATGGCCATTTCTGATCTGATGATCACAAAGCCAGGAGGAGTAACTACTTTTGAAGCGATTGCGATGGAATTGCCCATGCTTCTTTATAAACCCATTCCTGGTCAGGAACAGGATAATGCAAAATTTCTCGTTCATTCTGGGGTTGCCGTTCAAGCGGTAAACGATCAAAATTTAGTTCAGCATTTATCAGGATTATTGAACAATCGTGAACTACTTCAACAGATGAGGGAGAATTCGAAGCAGTTTCATCCGAAAGAATCAGCATTTGCATCAGTAGAGGTCATTATGAATGCTAAAGAAACCCATAACCGTTTGGGCGAACTATTGTATACGTTTGGTTAATCAATTAGGAAGTAGGTGAATGATGGAAACTATCATGGTAGTTTCACACAAGGAAAAAAGGTCAACGATCACACGTTCTCTGTCCATTGTCAGTTTAGTTATCTTCTTACTTTTTACGGGACTTTATTTATATTTTCTTCATACAGGCACGGCGAAAGTATGGCTTGAATCAATTCGTCATTTGGGTGTGTTTGGGGTAGTAGTCGCTATTTTGATTCAAACGATCGTAAATGTCATCCCTGCGCCTGGCGAATTTGTTTCTCTTTTTCTTATCGAAATATACGGTCCAGTTGCAGGTGGATTCTATTCTTGGATTGGTGGTATATTAGGGGCTTTCCTTGCGTATCAATTATCCAATTGGATTGCTCGCCCCATTATTGAACCATTGGCAAAACCTTATCTAGAAAAAATTGATCGATGGTTGAGAATACAAGGGGATATAGGACTTTTAATTATCCGTTTTGTACCTTTGGTTCCTTATCATTTCATCAATTATGGTGCAGGTATATTAAGGGTGAACAAAAAGGCTTTTATATGGACGACAGCCTTAGGAATATTGCCTTATACGATATCGGTAAGTACTTTATTTGCAGGGGTGCGACATGGAAGATTGATTCCTTTTATAATTGGCGCTGGACTTTTTATTTTGTCCTCTGTCATAAGCATAGTCTTACGAAAAAAGATGGATAAAGGCACTAAAAAGGTAGAAAATGATCGAAAAAGGGGGAGTACAGGAAATGATTAAGTTCGTGTTACTTGTATTGTTCCTTGTAGGAGTTTACTGGGTGATCCCATTTATCCTAACTGCCGGTGCCGGAATCGGAGTCTTAAAAAGGAAAGCTACTTCTGATAAAATTGCCTTTACTTTTGATGATGGTCCAAATCCGGTCTATACGCCGCAGCTTTTAGACCTGTTAAAGAAACATAATATTAAAGCGACCTTTTTTGTGGTTGGTTCTAAAGCAGAGAAGTACCCAGAGTTAATCGCAAGAATGCACGCCGAGGGACACTTAATTGGCATTCATAATTACGTCCACAAATCTAACTGGGTGATGGCTCCTTGGACGACTCTACGTCATCTAAATAAGACTGCTTCGATCATTGAAAGAATTACGGGCGAACGTCCGATTTACTATCGTCCACCATGGGGATTATTAACTCTATTAGATTTTCTGCTATTGAAACAGTACCAAATCATCCATTGGTCGGTTATGGCGGAAGATTGGCGCAGTAGAGGCGGGAGTGAAAAAGTAGAGAAGAGATTATTACAAACCATCAAAAATGGGGATGTTGTCCTACTACATGATTGTGGAGAAACGGCTGGGGCTGATGTAGATGCTCCGAAGAATACCATTCATGCCTTAATAAATGTCTTCAAAGAACTGTCAAATCAAAGTTTAGCTTGTGTAAGACTTGATGAATTGTAAATGAATAGAATAGAGAGGAGGGGTAGGTTTACAACTAATATCCCATTTCCGATTTTTAATATCCTGAATCAAAAATCGTTTAGGACCGAGGAATTTTTCATGAACTATCTTAAAAAAAGAAGTTTTATCCCTGAATAAGAAAATTTTTATATACATTGAACCAATTTAACCAGATAACATATCCTAACAATAGGTGGTACACTAAAAAAAGACCATGTCTCGGAACGACACGGTCATAAAACAACATAATCGGTGAGTCAGAAATCCATCCTCGTCTGCACACAGGGTGGATTTTTTTTGATCCAACATGTGAACATCACTCTTTCTTTCATATGAACTTTTTGTTTGTTTTACGGTAATTGAATGGTTTTAATAGGCTCTACATTCCGTAATAAAGGTGCTCCATTACCTGTCCTTTCATTCTCCTTTTCTAATCTTTGTCTTATTGTTGAAGTACACCGCCAAAAAGCCATGAAACCCAATAATATAATACGACTAATGTAAATAATACAGTAGGAGGGATTACTACACCTGTAATTTTTACATACTCCCACCAAGTGATTTTCACTTTTCCTTTTCTAACAATGTGCATCCACATCAACGTAGCGAGTGTACCCATCGGAAGCAATAATGCCCCCATATCGCTGCCAATCACGTTTGCCAGATAAGCAATTTTCAAGGAGAGTAAATCTAGATGCATATGCGTTAACGTAAGTGTTCCAACCATGAGCGCTGGGTGATTATTAAAAATATTAGAGAGTACAGTTAGAAGAACCCCCATCATCACACTCGCATGCAACAGGCTTCCGGAAACAATTGGCTGCATAAACGTAATCAGCCAATCAGTTAGCCCAATGTTATTCAGACCGTAAATGATGACATACATACAAAAAGCAAAAACGATGATATACCAAGGCGTTTTTTTCAACATATCGCCAGGCGGGATTTTTAAATAAGCCCATCTCCATGCTAACAGAACAAGTGATCCGAATACGGCCATAAGCGAAACGGGAATGTTTACAAACGAGGCGACAAAGAGACTGATTCGGACAGCGAACACGAATAATAGTACATTTCGCATAAATCTGGAACGGTCTTTGTCTGAGCCATGCTGAAGGACTGGTTTGAGTGGATGGTAGGATTTTGACGACAATCCTGTAATTTTCGTTGGGATGGTTTTCGGCAGGACTTTGTAAAACCGTAAGAACAGAAGACCCACTAGTAGGAGCAGACCTAGCGTTGCGGGTACAAACATCATCGCAGTATGCAAATACAAACTCATGTGCACAATTTTTAGAGCAATTAAGTTCACAATATTACTCACACCGATTGGAGCACTCGAGGCTGTGGCAATTAACCCCCCTGAAAGCAAATAAGGGATTTTTTGATGATTTTTCAATCCCATGTTGTTTAATAACATGACCAAAATGGGGGTGGTGATTAAGATACTTCCATCATTATTAAAAAACAGAGTCATGAGAAAACATAAAAGGTTGACATACCAGAATAAACGGATCCCTGAACCTTTAGCCTTGGCAGCCAATTTTTCCGCAACCCAATTAAAGAAACCAAAACTTTCTAAAACAATCGCCATAACAATGGTTGCCATAATCGTAATGGCGGCACCACTTATCGTTTCTGCAATAATCCCCAGGTCTGATAACGAGACACCTCCACAAAGTACGACTATAAAGGCTCCAATTGCCGCAGGTATCGCTTCGTTCATACCTTTAGGTCTCCAAAGAATAAACCCGAGGGTAACCAAAAAGGTGATGATGGTTATCCATATGGTTAAATCATTCATAATAATCTCCTTTCATCTAGCTGATCATTCAGGATGTACCCTGAGACGACACTACCTCCATTGCAGCTGTGCTATTGTCCCTCCCTGCCATCTATCCATCTTGTAGGTTTGTACTGTATTTATATGTATCACGAAGGAGACAGGCTTTAGGTTTGTACCCTTTTTCCCAAAAAATCAACTTATGTCTAAATAATGATGGATTTATAGACGGGATATAGAAAGGGACTCTAAAGAAAAAATGGGAAGGGAAAGAAAGGACGCAAAATAAAAAACAGGATGGATGTCCTGTTTTTGTTTTTGTAATCCTATTGAAGAGTGAAATGACTCGTGTAAGGTATTTACTTTATGCTGGAATAATAGTTTTTTCGAACTGTGTAGGGCACTAATAAATTCCGGTAGGTAACGGCAGCAGGCGGTACCGGTGGTGGAGGAATAATAATGGGAACTCCGTAATGGCTATACCACGGATGGTAGTGATGTATATATATGTATGGATACATAAATATCATCCTTTCCTTTAAAGTTACAGTAGACTATGAGTGATTACCTTATCATGATTGGACAAAAGCCTAATTTTAACGTTATTCTCCACAACATCCCATTTAATGCTTTTTTAGTGAAGAAACACACTGTTTTTTCCTCTTTGGCTGTTTATCGAAAATAAAGTGGTTTATAATGGAAATGGTTGAAACTAAGTTCGATTAAGATAATCCTTTTTTAATAATGTTTAAGAATAAAAGAATATCCTGAGGTGATCATGTGGATGAATTAGTCATTCTGGGAATTATCGGAGTGGGCCTCTTATTAACTAGTATCATAAGTTCCATTAGTCAATTAAGAAGTGACCTTGCTCGTACCAACGCAACATTAAATAAAATGGCCAAACATATTGGCCTTCCTGATGAAGTTACAGCAGATTTACATGATGAATTAATCAGCCTAATTGCGGAGGGTAAAAAAATTAAAGCCATTAAAAGATATCGAATGGAAACCGGACTTGGTTTAAAGGAAGCAAAAGATTATGTGGATTCCTTAAGTGCAAAAACAAAGTTATGAAAAAAACTGGCTCAATGGCGGCAACTGCCTATTGAGCCAGTTTTTTTATTTGTTCAACCTAATTAAGGATCCGTTTTTCTCCTTGAATTTCCTGGATCGAGCTAATATTTTGCGTGAATTCAAGCGTTCCCACATATTGACCCGCTTCATCCCTTACGGCAAAGTAACGGATATACACGTATTTATCTTTAAATTTAATATAAAAATCCTCACAATCTTTGATGCCTGCTTTAAAGTCATGTAATAATTCTTCGACGACATGAACACTTTTTGGCGGATGACAGTTTTGAACGGTTCTGCCAATTACAGCTTTTGTTCGAGCAAAGATTCGTTCTTTGCCATGTGAAAAATAGCGAACCACATCATCTTGGTCGATAAAGGTGATATCAACAGGTAAGTGGTTTAACATCAGTTCCAGTTGTTTTAACGAAAGAATCCCTGTTTCTAAACGAATGTATCCTTCGGTCAGCGCATTTTCTTCAATAGCCTTTCGTTCCGGCTTCCATACACCCGCTGGTCCAGCGATACAAAAACCAATTTCATCACTTTCATGTGCTATTTTGACCCATTCATCTTCCGTTAAGGTTTGTAAGGCCATCGGGAATAAGATGTTTTCCTCTTTAAAAATCATTTCACTAACTTCTCGAATCACGAAATATAGGGCGTCGATTACAGCTTGTTTGTCACCTTTATAGTTCGTTAATTTCTCTTTTGCCTCTTTTATGGCGGCACGTATTCCGTCATCCACTCCCCACATTACTTGAGTAGGGCCCATGATTCCGTACTTTTCTAAATAAGGGAAGAGCAAATTTTCTTTCCGGCTATAGTGTTTGTCAATGTCTAATAAAAGGTTTAAATCGTCTAGTAACTTAAATTTGTTGTCCGCGCTGTCTTCTTTTTCAAAACGTTCGAAATGGAGCTGTAATTTAAAGTTTACTAACCGATCAATCTCTTTATTTTCTAATTTAAAGGTGTGAATA
The DNA here is from genome assembly GCF_021560175.1 of Neobacillus drentensis. GTDB lineage: Bacteria > Bacillota > Bacilli > Bacillales > Cytobacillaceae > Neobacillus > Neobacillus drentensis_A. Next base: position 3,214,803 of record NZ_CP091110.1, read on the forward strand.
GGGTGTCCCTGCTGTTCTTCCGGTTTTTCAGAACGATGTATTTCTTCAATCGATCCTTTAAAAATTGCCGTATGAACCGAACAGAGGCGCTGGACTTCTTGAACAGGAATACCCTCTTCTTCCATCAGTGCTTGTTCTAATTTAGAAATCTCCGCTACGGAAATATTCCCAGCAGCTTCTTCAAAGCGAGCCTTTACTTCCTCCACACTTTTGCCGTTGTGCAGGTCTTTGATAATCTCTTTTAAAACCGTTTGTCTCTCTAATTGTGTAATCATTTCTTGTTCACGATTATTAATCATTTCACTCATTTTAGGTGCTCCTCTACTTGTTTATAGTAAATCCATTATTTTCAAATGTTTGGATGACTTTATCTAAGGAAATACCTTTCATCCGGCAGCCATTTGGCAGTGTCATAACACGCCCGGCCGTTTTTAGCATAGTTGGATTGGTGATATTCTCAAAACCAAGTTGCTTCATTATCGGGATGATTTCTGGATACTCGGTACATAGTTGAAGGACCGGTTGTTGAATATTCAATACTTTTGACATACTTTTCACTCCTAAAAGAGGGTGATAACTTTTCTCAATAGGAATATACCATAGACATATTTTTTAAATTGTGATTGGTATCACTTATGAAACTATAGATGTTACGTAAATGTGAACAAGTAGATTCGATAAGGACAAGAAGGGAGTCATAAATCCTATTTGATTAGTAAAACTAATTGACAATCATTCTCACAGATAATATGATGGAGATAGATGATATTGAAATTCATTATCACTTAATACTTATAGACAACTAGGGGGACCCTATGGGCAAGAAATTATTACTTTTAATATCTATCCTTCTATTAATTTTTGGTATGGGGGTACATACTCCTGCGTTAGCAGATGGAAATTCAAAAGAAGAGATGAAGAAGGCGAACGTATCAGTTGATCAAGCCATAGATTTAGCATCGAAAGGGGACCTTTCGGGAGCAAAAAAGGCATATGATCAATTTAACAAGTCCTGGAGACAAATTGAAGAAGGGATAAAAGCAGATTCAACTACTGCTTATCGAGATATTGAATCAAATATGGGAAAGGTCGTTTACGCCTTAACTATTAAAAAACCAGATCAAGTTTTAGTGGCATTAAAAGATTTAAAAGCAACTAACGACAAATTTTCAGCTGGTGGTTATCCAAAGGTAGCAGCTGTTACGAACAAAGATCTATCTTTAGATGATTTTATCTTACTTTTACAAGTATTAAAGAAAGAAGTAAAAGAACAAAATCAAGCTGAAGCACTAAAAGGCATCAAAAAAGCTAGTGATAGTTGGTTAGATGTTGAAGGGGTAGTGGTTGCTCAATCAGCCTCTGTATACAGTGATTCTGAGAGAGATTTAGTTACCATCCAGGCGATGCTATCGGATAATCCACCAAATTTCAAACAAGCTAATCGAGTCATCGATAACATGGTTAATTATTTAACTCCTTTAGCAAATAAATCTCAATACACATACTGGGATGCAGCTATGATTTTAATTCGTGAAGGTCTGGAAGCATTATTGGTAGTTATTGCTCTAATGTCCTTTGTGAAAAAGTCAGGAACCGGAAAAGGAAAAGGCTGGATTTGGTCAGGAGTATTATCCGGACTTGGAGTTAGTATACTCCTTGCCATCATTGTGAAATTTGTTATTTCATCCGGAGCTTTTGGTAATAATAATGCGCTGATCGGTGGATGGACAGGAGTTTTTGCAGCAGTCATGTTACTCTATATGAGTTATTGGCTTCATAGTCAATCCAATATTGCTGATTGGAATCGATATATTCGTGAAAAAAGCCAAACCGCTTTAACCACTGGTAAGCTTGTTTCTTTGGGAGTACTTGCTTTTCTGGCGGTATTTCGTGAAGGAACGGAAACAGTCCTATTTTACATTGGAATGGCTAGTCAAATAAGTATCCAGTCTTTATTAATTGGTTTTCTCATTGGAGCTGCGATACTTGGGGTTTTGGCCTACTTAATGGTATTTATCGGTTTGAAACTGCCGTTACGCCCCTTCTTTATGGTCTCTAGTATCATCGTATTTTACCTTTGTATTAAGTTTACCGGTATGGGCATACACAGTCTTCAGCTAGCCGGTTTTATTCAAACAACGAATTCATCAAGTATTCCAAGTATCGAATTTTTTGCACTCTATCCTTCATGGGAAAGTACAATTCCACAGGCAATCCTTGTTGTAGCTGCTGTTATGATCATTTTATTTAAAAAATTGAAAAACAAAAAACTGAGTACGGAAAAAAATACAAACTTTGAAAGTAGGAAGCTGTCATGATGAAAATAACCTCTCTAGTTTTAGCCCTGGGTCTTGGAAGTGCACTTGTTTTAGCAGGTTGTAGTAGTTCAACCGATCAAAAAGTTTCAGATGGTGTCAATAAAATGTTGGACACAACGGAAGAATTGTCAAAAGCAATTGATAGCGGTGATCAGGCAAAGGTAAAGAAAGTTGGACCGCAATTAGAGGATCAATGGTCATCTTTTGAAGATGACGTTAAAAAAGATAACAAAGATTTATACGAGAAAATTGAAACCTATCTAGACCCAACCATTGCAGGTTCTGAAGCAGCAACGTTGGATAAAGAGGCATTAGGAAACTTAAACGACCAACTTACTGATGCGTTGAAAGAGTTGGATGAAAAAACGAAGTAAATTTAGTGAAACAGCAAAAAAGAGACTTTTTGAAAAGTCTCTTTTTTTGCTGTGATTTCAATCGTCGATCTTATATTTGAACCTTTTATATCATATAAACTTAATTAGGTTCTACATGCACATGAACATCATAAACGTGATGGACTTCAATTAATTTCATCTCCACTTCGGTTGCAATATCGTGAGCTTCACGAATATCCAGATTAGAATTGACTAAGATAACAATGTCAACCACTACGTTATTACCATAATTTCTGGCTTTAATATCCTTTACACCTTTGACACCATAGCAATTATCGATCGTTTCTTTGTATAATTCGGTAACTTTTTCATCGAATCCATCCGTCAAATTATGGGATGCTTCTCTAAAAATCTCCCAACCGGTTTTACAGATAAGCAACCCTACTATAATGGCAGTTAACGGATCGAGCCAAGGAAAACCGAACTGGGTACCCAAAATACCAATGAATATTCCTACGCTTACCCAGGCATCTGATAGATTGTCCTTTGCCGCTGCCATAACCGATAGGCTATTAATTTCATTGGCCAATTTTTTGTTATAGCGAAAAACAAAATACATCACTACTGCACAAAGGAGGCCTGTCCATGCAGAGATTAAATCAGGAGATTCATTCCGGCCATGAAAAATACTAGAAATCGCTTCATATGTCACTTGGATCCCGACCACCAGCATAATAAACGAAGCAACCATGGAGGCAATCGTTTCCGCTTTCCAGTGGCCGTATGGATGATCATCATCAGCAGGTCGCTGTGATAGTTTTAACCCTATTAGTACGGCGATTGAGGCAATGATATCAGTAGCATTATTTAACCCATCTGCTTTTAGGGCTTCAGAATTTGCCAAATATCCAACAATTAATTTTAATGCAGACAAACAAATATAAGCAATAATACTTATTACTGCTCCACGTTCTCCGCGTTTCAAGTCCAAATATGCTTGTTCTTCCATTTTACTTCCCCCACGTTTCTATCCTTTTCCATTATGAAGCATTAAAGTCGAGTGGGTCTAGAGAAACCTTTTGTCACTCTGCTAACTAAGTAATAGAGGTGAAAAAAAGTTTCGTTGGGGAAACATTTGAACTAAAAAGTATGGAGTGAAAAACATGACTTTAACCCAAGCTAACTTTAATAAAATAAATAGGCTGGGTTGTTTAGTAGGGAATAAAACTTCTAATACTAAAGGTAATTCTACACTGTAGCCTTTAGAGGAGATGCCAATTTGGAAACATTTTACCGGACATTCTTAGTTTTTGCGGTAGGTTATTTGTTTTTAAGGATTACAGGAAAAAAGGCAGTCGCTCAGATGCATACCTTTGATTTATTGTATATCTTAATTCTTACCAATATTATTAGCACTCCTGTGGAAGTAACTAATATGGGAAAAGCGATTACCTATGCTGGAATCACCGTCATTTTATATAAGATTTTTATCCGATTATCCTTACATAATAAACTAAGATGGATGTTATATGAAAGTCCCACTGTATTAATTCATAATGGTGACATAGATAGAAAAGGGTTAAAGAAGGTACGCATGCCCATGAATGAATTATTATCCCATCTAAGAGTAAAAGGGTACACAGATATTCAAAGTATCTCGATTGCCGTGATGGAGGCCACAGGAAGTATTAGTGTGATTCCTAAGTCGGATTATCGTCCCGTTCAACCAAAAGATTTAAATTTACATGTTAAAAAAGAGTACATTCCTATCCCGCTGATCTTGGACGGACAGGTTGTTTATCATAATTTAAAATATTTACAATTAGACCATAGTTGGCTGATCGGAGAACTCGAAAAGAGGGGAGAAAAAATAGAGGAAATTACCTTAGCCACGTACCAAGACGATGGACAGCTGTTCATTGATAATAATGAAATTTCTGGACATCAAAGTGATCTTTATTATTACAAGCCTGGAAGAGACAATTAAGTTTATCTTTAATTGTACTTTCTAGGTAGTCTGCTTTATTGGGAGGGCGGCAGAATTGATGACATTAACTTACACCTATCTGCCTTTCTTTAATTTATCAATATTGTCTTTTAATTTCTTATGCAAATTTAGAAGTAAATTATGATCCTGGTCCCGCTTTGGAATGGACCCTGAGGGCTGATCCAATAAAAAAGGACTTTTCTTTTTTCTAACACTCACCACATCATCTCCCATACAAATGCTTGTACATATATATTGTCTGTATGGTCCGATTATGAGGGTTTTAATCAAAAAGCCTTTAAAGATACATGGTTCCTTATAAGACACAATAAAAATAGACAGGATTAAAATCCTGTCTTATCGTCTCACTTCACCGTAATGGCTATCCTTTAAGCGATCTACCGCTTCATCACTTCTTTTAAATAATTCCCTCGTATACAATGATGGAGAAGTTTGTGGAACTGTTCGAGTAGCCTTCTCTTGTAAAAAAGGAGACTTCACTCTACCTTTGCGCCTTCCAACCATCGTGACTACATTTCCCTCTGTTTTGTTCGTACGCTCTGGCATTTGTATCCACTCCTTTCCTATCTATTACCCTTATTCTACCAAACTAACACCTTTTTATCTATAACGTTTGCCAATTTGGTTGTTCATTTTCTGGTTTTTTTAACCAAGTATGGATCAAACATAGATTAATGATATGGTCTATGTCTATATCCAACACATGTTCTTTTTCCGATTCAATCGAAATCACCACTGGGAACACTTTTTCGAGATAGGGAATTAGAACGGTTTGTTTATCAACATGAACGACGATATTGTCATTGATCAAATGCATTTGTTCTTCGGTAAGATTTACTCCGAGTACGGTGCCAACTTCTTGTTTAAAAAAATGATCATTGTCTTTCTTAAAGACGGTAATCTCTTGTCTGCAGGTTTCACCGTATGTAAATAAAAAATCCTCTAAACTCTCCTGATAAACCTCTATTTCATCCCATTCTTGGGTTTTAAAAGATGAGATTTGCATCATGTCCAGTATATTGGTGAATTGCAAACTTCTATTTTGTGTTTGGACAATAACCTTCTTCATTTCGTCATTGACGCTTTCCACTTCATTGATTTGTTCCATTTCCGCTCCGCCGATTTTCTTTATCGAGGGAGTAAGAAATAAGGCTAAATCGACAAAGATAAACATCGCTGCTAACAAAGAATATCGCTGCCAATCTTTCGCATTAAAACCTGTTTGAGTGAGCAGCAATACGACCCCTACAATAAACAAGAAATACCATGTTCTCCGCAAATTTTGTTTATGGTTTGTAAAAAAATCTTTAAAGGCCCAACTTATGTAGAGAATGACAGCCGTAAAACCAGTCAATATAAACCACTTGTGTTCCTGGGTATAGGAGAGGAGGGAGTCGCCCCAAATTTTCTTTACGATTAGTAGAATAATGGCAAGAATAATAGGGATAAAAATTTTTAAAATGACTTGGTTTCGGGGAATCTTAAACCATTTTTCAGTATTCTCCTGAAATCCTTCCATAATTCACCTCCAATATGATTATATCATATTCTAGGAGCCACCCCTACGATTAGTAGACTACTAGGAGGAGAAAGGAACATTACTACAGAAAACGGTAATCAAGAAATTCTAACACATTTTCGTACTTTATCATGGTTATTATTGATTGAAATTTATTGACAAAAAATCTAGAAATAATGTCGAATGACAATGATTATTGACAAACTGTCAACATATATCTATATTTTTAAGTGGTCTTGTTTTTATTAGGGTAAGATTGGCAGTTTTTATTAGCTTAATAGAGGTTAAATTTTTTTATGAAATTCACTCAATTAAACTAAGAAAGGAAACTTGATATGACAGAAGATAAATCAGATAAAAAACTAGGTTTGCATTTGAAAAAGTTGTTAAAACAACACTCTTTATCCATGAGGAAGCTTAGTGAACTGACTAATATTGACACAGCCACTATCTCACGGATTGTAAACGGGAAACGCAAGGCGAATCCTGTACATTTACAAAAATTCGCTGAACATTTAAATGTCCCAATCTCAGAGTTATTTGTGGTTGCGGGTTATTCAATGGAACAAGAGGGATTACAACAATCCAATCTTCTTAAGTCTGTTGAGAGTATTCAAAATTTCCTTGAATCCTCAAATATAATAGATAATCAATTTAGTGTTGTAAGTGTGGAGCGTCAATTAGCTAATTATGAACAATATGCACAAACTGAAGAGGGAAAAGGAACTATTCTGAATAATTTTGGTGAAAAACTGAAGAAAATTGGCAGCATTGGTCCATTTATAAGTCAGCTTAAAGACTTGTATGAGAAATTCCGTTTGAATCGAGGAACATCACGAGAACTTGCCATAATAGGAAGTGCACTAATCTATTTTATTGTATCAGTGGATGTCATACCTGATTACATATTTCCAATTGGTTATATTGATGATGCTGTCGCAGTCCAAATTGTAACTAAATCATTAACTGTAAAGTAAATAATTTAAATTTACAATAATAACTTAAAGGTGTTTTATGGAAAGAGTGAGTAGGAGAAGAAGAGTAAGATGGAATAGGGTTATATCGTAATAAAGATGGAGAATGTAATAAATTTGTGACAGGCAGGCGAGGTACTGTGATGGATAAAGAACTTAATTTTGTTGATCATCTTGAGGAATTACGAAAAAGATTAATTATTTCTGTGGTTGCTTTCATTTTATTCCTTGTTTTAGGACTTGTTTATGTGAAAAATATATATCTTTTTTTCATGGGGGATCTAGGATATAAGTTAATGATTTTGGGACCAAGTGATATCATGTGGATTTATTTTCACATAGCCACTGTTGTGGCAGTAGCTGGGACTATCCCAGTGGCTGCATGGCAAATCTGGCTATTTGTCAAACCAGCCTTAAAACCATTAGAAAGAAAGGTTACATTAGCGTATATACCTGCTATGTTTTTTCTCTTTATAGGAGGGTTGGCATTTGGTTATTACTTTATATTTCCGAATATTATGAGGTTTCTCATTAATTTGGGGAAAGATTTAATGACTGCATCCTTTACGGCAGATAAATATTTTAGTTTTTTAATCAATATGACTTTACCTTTTGGGGTAGCCTTTGAAATGCCGCTTGTCTCAATGTTCTTAACTACATCAGGTTTGGTTAATCCATATAAGATTGTTAAATTAAGAAAGTATGCTTATTTACTTCTGGTTTTAATTGCTTCCATGATTTCTCCACCAGAATTTATTTCTCATATTTCAGTGGCAATCCCGCTTATATTATTGTATGAAATAAGCGTTTTGTTATCTAAAATCGTTTATAGACAAAAACAAAAACAAATTACTGTTCTAGAAACTGATGAAGGTATGATTCTTTAGCATTAAAAAAAATGAAAACAGTTATTCATTAAGGGACTCAAACTGAGTTCTTTTTTTTATGTCTTAATGGAATTATGTATAGCTGGGACCCATAATTTCTTTTAACATAATGAAACCCATTTGAATATATAAATACACATAAAGATCAACTTAAGACCAATGTAATTCATAGGGGGAAAATATGCATCTGGCATCTATCTTATTAATTGGTATTGCCTCCAATCTTGATAATTTAGGAATAAGTGTTTCATATGGATTAAAATCAACACGGATTCCATTTATCTCTAATTTGATTATCGGCATCGTTTCCATGTTGTGTGCTTATCTTTCCATCATTGCGGGAAGACTCATTTCAGCTTTTATCAGCATACAAATTGCCAATCTACTAGGAGGATTCATCATCATTTGCATTGGAATTAAATGCATAATGGATTCCTTTTTTGAACAAAAAGCGATGAGTGAGATAAAACTTGATTCAAATTATACACAAGTTATAACTCATCCAGATTTAGCCGATGTAAATGGTGATAAGGTCATATCATTAAAAGAGTCGATTTTTTTAGGATTTGCTTTAGCGATAAATTGCCTAGCAATGGGACTAGGGGCAGGAATAACAGGAGTTTCTCCAGTCTTAGCAACCATTTCGATTGGATTGTTTTCGGTCCTATCCATTTGGTTTGGATTAAAACTTGGGAATAAGATTTGTGGGAAGAATATTGGTAAATACTCAAATATGGTTGCGGGGCTTATGTTATTAATGATAGGTGTTTATGAAATGTTTGTATAATAAATTGAATAGGTTATAAATATAACGAAAATAAAGAGAGTTGGTAACCCAAACTCTCTTTATTTTCGTTTTAGTCATCATTCAATCAATAAGCAAACACAAAGGTAAAGAAAAGATGTTGGACGAGATAAGGTTTCTCCATCAAGTGAAGCGAAATTTAGATATACTGGAAAAAAGGGAGGTTCACTAGAAAAGCCTTATTTTATATTTTTTCTATAGGTGTAACTACTTCTTCTGTGATAGGGTATCTTATTTATAATTATAAACTTAAAACATGGATGAAATACCTGCCTGAAAAAACGTAGAGAATAAATAAAGTAATCACCTGATAAGTTGAGGAGGGACTGTATAAAAGTGACTGAATTAGATTTACATCACATTTTTGAACTTAGCCTTATTTTAGTAATGATTGCAGCAGGTGTAACTGCTATTGCAAAAAAATTCAATCGACCTTATCCCATTGCTTTAGTGATTGTTGGAACAGTGATTGGACTAGTAAACATTCCTGTTTTAGAACAATTAAAGGATTTCATTACAGAAGGGGAAGTTTTTAACTTTGTTATTATTACACTGTTTTTGCCTGCTTTATTAGGTGAAGCATCTTTAAAACTGCCCTTCTCCCATTTAAAAGAGAATAAAGGGCCCATTCTCGCTCTAGCTTTTGGAGGTACACTTTTATCATTTTTAATCATTGGTTTTTTAATGATAGGACTGTTGGATTTTTCGATCCCAAACGCTTTTGTATTTGCTGCCTTAATGAGTGCTACGGATCCAGTCAGTGTTTTGTCAATTTTTAAAAGCATTGGAGTAAACAAGAGACTTGCAACTGTAATTGAAGGGGAAAGTTTATTTAATGACGGACTCTCGGTTGTTCTTTTTAAAATATCCGCCTTTTATTTACTTACATACCTTGACCTTGGAGCAGGAGGGATCGGTTATGGATTATGGGAATTTATCAAAGTAATCTCACTGGGGATCATCATTGGGGGAGCACTTGGCTTTGGTTTTTCACAATTAACCAAACAATTTGATGATTATCCTATGGAAATCATCTTTAGTATTATTCTGTTTTATGGTTCATTCTTATTAGGTGAATCTGTCCATGCTTCCGGTGTTATTGCTGTGGTTGTGGCTGGCTTGATATTTGGAAATTATGGAGCGAAAATTGGGATGAGTCCAACAACGAAGCTCAACATCAATAACTTCTGGGATGTTACTGCATTGCTAGCGAACTCTGTTGTCTTTTTAATGGTGGGGTTAGAAATAACTAAGATTAATTTCAGCGACAAATGGGGTTTGGTTTTAATCTCCATTTTAATTGTACTGATAGCAAGAAGCCTTGCAGTATATGCTAGTCTGATTTTCACTAAGAATTTCCCTTCTGCCTGGAGGCATGTTATCAATTGGGGAGGCCTAAAGGGATCACTCTCCATTGCTTTAGTTTTAAGTCTTCCTCGTCATTTTGAAGGACGGGAGGACATCTTAATTATTTCCTTTAGTGTGGTTCTATTCTCGTTAATCGTTCAAGGACTTTCTATAAAACCTCTTATATCCTTCCTAGCCGTTAATAAAAAAGAAGAAGGATATAAAGAATATGAAGAAATAATCGCACGTAGACACCGATACGAAACGGCCATAACGGAAATAAAATCGATTAGTAAAAAGTTGTTTATTTCAAAAACGGCAGCACAAGAGCTCGTAGCACAATATGAACAAGAGCTATCCGGTTTGCAGACTCAAATGGAGGATCTATTTAGAAAGAATCCTGAATTAAAAGATAAACAGCAAACGATCTTACAAAGACATGCCTTATATGCACAACATGACGCCGTGGAAGTACTTATAAAAGAAGATATTATTTCAAATGAAGTAGCGGAGCAAGAACAAAATCAAATTATCGAGAAACTTGTGAAATTAGAAGAATAACTTCTAAATTTCCACAAACAGTTTTAATCTAGAGAATGCTAATAGATGATTAGTTTTGTTTATGATGAATTATGACTCTTAAAGCCATTTGAACTATGTCTTCGGCAGCTCTTTTTGATAATAAGGTTTGAATACAATGATATTTAAGGGAGATTACTATGAAATTGCTTAAAAGAAAAGGGAATTTGATTAAATTAAATCCTGCCCAAATTCTTGTTATTGGTTTCGGAAGCCTAATTTTAATAGGAACTTGTCTTTTTATGCTGCCAGTTGCTACACATGAACATGGACATGGCCTTAGCTTTATTGATGCTTTATTTGAAGCCACTTCTGCTGTCTGTGTTACAGGTTTAGCCGTTGCGGATACGGGAACCACCTTTACTTTATTTGGTCAAATCGTTCTTCTTTGTTTGATTCAAATGGGCGGTTGGGGATTTATGACGACAGGAATATTTATGTTTATTATTTTAGGAAAAAGGATTGGATTAAAGGAGCGATTATTACTACAAGATTCATTAAATGTATTTACACTCTCCGGAGTCGTCCACTTAGTAAAGCGGATTATACTTATTACCCTTATCGTTGAGTTAATCGGTGCCATTATTTTAGCGATAAGATGGACGTATGAAATGCCATTGAAAAAAGCAATTTATTATGGCGTTTTCCATTCGATCTCTGCCTTTAATAACGCTGGTTTTGGGTTAGAATCTGACAGCCTTAGTAAATGGGTAGGAGATCCGACAGTCAATATTGTTATCACCCTCCTTTTTATTATTGGAGGTATTGGTTTTACTGTCATCTTAGATATTTATAGAAAAAAATCTTTTCGTAAATTATCTCTGCATTCAAAAGTAGCTTTATTGATGACACTGATTCTTAACATTTTAGGAACACTAATTATATTCGTTTCAGAATTTGGTAATCCCTCGACGATTGGTCACTTTGGGTTGGGAGATAAACTTTGGGCATCCTATTTTCAAGGTGTTGTGCCGCGTACAGCAGGATTTAATACGATAGATATTTCTCAAATGACCCTCTCATCTCAAGTATTTATGATGGCCTTAATGTTTATAGGAGCATCCTCTGGATCCACTGGAGGAGGAATAAAAGTAACGACTTACGCCATTATCATGTTCGCTTTTTGGACCGTCCTAACGAATCGAAACGATGTGAATATCTTCAAAAGAAGAATCTCGTGGCAATATGTGAATAGGGCTTTATCGATCGTGGTTGCAGCTATTATTTTTAATTTTATCATTTTTTTCTTACTGACCTATACAGAAAAAGCAGAAATGAGCAAAATCCTGTTTGAAACGATTTCTGCTTTTGGCACGGTTGGTTTAACAGCAGGTTTAACCCCAGATTTAACGCCCGCTGGAAGAATTTTAATAACCATTTTGATGTTTATAGGAAGACTTGGACCTTTAACAATGGCTTTTGCACTTTTAAGAACTCAGAAAGAATCAAAAGTACGATTTGCAGAGGAAAAAATATTAATTGGCTAGTAAAATGTTTTCTTATGGGGTGAATGAAGAAATATGGCAAAGCAAAGTTACGCAATTATTGGATTAGGACGATTTGGAACGAGTATAGCTTCTAAATTATATGAAGCAGAGCAAGAAGTGCTAGGGATTGATCTAAATGAAGATCGAGTAGAGAATGGGAAAGAATTTGTTACGCATGCATTTGTACTTGATTCCACTGAAGAAGAATCGCTTAAATCTGTTGGTATTCGTAATTTTGATTATGTGATTGTAGCGATAGGAAACGACATGCAAGCAAGTATTTTAACCGTTTTGCTTTTAAAAGAATTAGGTGTTAAAAAAGTCATTGCCAAAGCCCTTAATAAACGTCATGGACAAGTTTTAGAAAAAGTTGGTGCAGATTGGGTTGTTCATCCTGAAAGGGATATGGGGGCCCGTGTAGCACACCAGCTTCTTTTACCTAATGTGTTGAATTATATTGAACTGTCAAACGAATACAATATAGAGGAAATTGTCATTCCTTCAAGTATGTCGGGGAGAAGTTTACGGGATTTTGATTTACGAGCAAAATATGATTTAAATGCCATTGCAATCGTTAAAAATCAGGAACTGTTCATTTCACCTTCTCCCGAACAAATTTTAAATGACGGAGACAAGTTAGCTGTTATTGGGCATCGGGACAAAATAAATGATTTTGTAAATATGAAGGAATAAATGTCTTGAAAGTTTTAGGGGAAGGGGAAGAGTGCTTTAACATATTCAGCAGCACGATTTTAGATGGCTTATTTAATTAGTCAAGAATTGTTTAGTACAGGGGTCTGGAAGTCATCCACTGAAATTCTTAATGTTCTTAAGTTGTCTAATAAAAGTTTCCCTTCAGAAATTACAGGAACTGCTTCTCCTTCTATTGGTTATCGTCAAATTGATACTGCACAAGCTTATATGAATGAAGTGGGGATAGGCGAAGGAATCCGTTCCTGCGGTGTCGCAAGAGAAGAACGATTCATTACGACAAAGGTTGTGGCAGAAGCAAAGACCTATGATGCAACTGCGCAGTCCATTGATGCGTCTTTAGCGAAATTGGGGTGGATTATATTTACCTTCTAATTATCCATAGCCCACAGCCTTGGGTGAAATTCCGCGAGGTGAACCACTAAGATTTTGAGAATTCTATTTGTTTTTATAATACTGGATCCTCTCCCCATTGACTAGGAAATAAAGGTTTTTGACAATAATCTTAGATAGAACAAAGATATACCTCTTTCCTTTATAATTTTCAAATGTAAAACGGAACTTTTGCTTTAAGGCATATTCAATGGACTAAGTAAATATGAATAGAGCAAAAGGGTTATTACGGGGAGGATATAGAATGAACGGGGATCATACACCTTTGCATGCTGATACCGGTGTTACATCTGGATTGTTTGTAGAGCGCTCTATAAATGAAATTCGTTTTTGGGCTAGGATCATGAAAGAACATTCTTTATTCCTTCGATTGGGTTTTAGAGCAGAAGATACTCAACTCATACAAGAGGCTAATCAATTTTATCGCTTATTTGAACACATCGAACAAACTGCGCATTCCTATAATAATCAAACAGACCCCGAACAAATAAGAAGATTTAATTCAGAGGTACAACAAGCAGCAACTAATATTTTCGTTTATAAACGGAAAGTCTTAGGACTAATTCTCACATGTAAATTGCCGGGGGCAAATAATTTCCCACTTTTGGTTGACCATATTAGCAGGGAAGCTAATTATTTTAGAAAGCGATTAATTGAATTAAATGAAGGGAAATTACAATCGCTTCCAGATGCCATTATTAAAGAAAATGTCTTCTTCTTAAGAATTATGGCAGACCATGCCAAATTTATTGGTCATCTCCTTGATCCGTCAGAAAGGAAATTAGTTGATTTAGCACAGAATTTCAGCAATGACTTTGATCAATTATTGTATCAAGCAAGAGACTTAGAATCTATGAAGCCACAATCTCAAACAGTTCCTCTCTTAGATCAATTCCTTGATCAAAATCGCGTGTCGGTAGTATCTCTTAGGGACTTCAAAAAAACAGCCCGTGATTTAATTGAGCAATGTAAAATTAAGAGCATTATTCATCCTCTATTAGCAGACCATGTTTTCCGGGAAGCTGATAGGTTCCTAGAAATTATTGATATGTTTGACGCACATCTTACGGGTGGTACCAGATAACCTAGATAACTGCATAAGTTAAGAAAAAGCCTAATTTCAGCAGAAATTAGGCTTTTTTTTGTTCAACTGACCTGCATGTTAGCATCATAAAAATAGACGCCATATTGACATAATCAATCTAAGTACGTAACAAAAAATTAATTAAAAAAAGTTATCTGTCCTGAGTCAATTGTCTATGCTTGTCCAATATCCCTGAATAAAATGTTAAGTAAACAGTGGACAAGGAGGTGATTGAATTGGGAACAAATGATTTTCATCATGAAATGGGATCAAGTCGTGTATGGCATCCTGCAAGTAGAAATAGTAGCCGTAATTCTGTTGGAGGAGTCAACACTTCAACATGCCAACAATTAGCCGATATTATCGGCGGTGTGGTCATCGCATCAACCCCAGCATGCGTCGTTCAGCGCCTGCGAAATATTAATGCTACGATTTTAGGCCGCCGCACAGAATCTCCATTGGCCCTTCCATTTGCTCTATCCTTTGAAGACAATGTAAGAGGAAGAACCCTTAACCTTGGGGAAACTGTACTCCTTCAAAAAGAAGCTAATGCTCTAATGTCTGCATTACAAAGAAGAGGCCTTATCGTAACTGCTTTCCATAACCACTGGCTGTTTGAAAAACCACGGTTAATGTATATGCATTGGGAGAACGTTGGGGATCCGTTTGAGTTTGCTAGAAATAGTTTTGAAGCCGCAAAAGAAGCAGGTCTATTCTAAATTTATGGTTTTTTAGGTATGAGTGAAGGAGGTGATTTTAATGGCAAGACGAGACGTTTTTGAAAATTGGTTTAGATATGTTAATGGTGTTACCGAGACAAGCTCTTTCGGGAGAGATCAAAGGGAAGTAGAATTTGAATCCAGCTCCAGAACAACTGGGCATCATTTCGGATTTGAATCTAGTTCAAACTTTAGAGGACATGAGTCAAGTGAACGAATGACAAGCACTAATCGTGGTGAGGTTAGGGAAATAACTGCTTCAAAATGCCAACGATTGGCAGATATTATTGGCGGAGAAGTTATTGCAGCAGCACCAGTGTGTACTGTAATGCGCCTTCGCGATATTAATGCTACTATTTTAGGTCGCCGCACACGTTCACCGCTGGCACTTCCGTTTATGTTATCCTTTGAAAATAATGGTCTAAATCTTGGTGAATCGGTTGTTCTCCAAAAAGAACTAAATCGATTTATTGCTGCATTACGGAAGAGAGGCCTTATTGTAACGGCCTTTCATAACCATTGGCTGTTTGAAAATCCACGTTTAATGTATATCCATTGGGAGAATGTCGGCATGTCTGCGGAAGAGTTTGCTAGAAATAGTATTTCTGCCGCAAGGGAAGCAGGACTATTCTAAAGAGAATGCCAGTTGTGATACTTCTTAAAGTAATCACAACTGGCTTCTTTTTTGGATCAATAAAGAGAATAAAAAATAAGAATAAGATAACGTATCTTCAATTTCCATTCTCTAATTAATAAAGCCATTTATGATATAACTAAATCATAAATGGCTTTGAATTATTATAACAAACCAACTTCTTTCGCTTAAATTATCCTTGAATCATTTTTTACTGAATAAGGTGCTGGGCTATGGTATATCCAATTAGGTAAGCAGCTGCTGACGTGTTTCCATCCACTGTAAATGGAATTATAGAGGCATCGGCAACCATTAAATTATCCACTCCGTGTACATTTCCAAAACGATCTACTACCCCGCCTTGATGAAGGGGAGCCATTCGTAATGAACTTTGTTGATGATGGTTATGACCGAAATTCTCTTTAATAAACTCTTCAAGTTCATCATCTTTTTCAATCATTTCTGGGGTTGGATGAATCAGCTTGTAATTCGGATCTATACTGGAAAGACTCTCCGCAATATCCTTAATATACGTTTTATAGATTGATTTGACTGCTTCCATGTCATATTCGTTATCGAGAAAACCTTCATCTGCTAGTACAATTTTTAAAGGATCATTACTTTGAATCTCAATTCTTCCCCGACTTCTAGGTTGTAAGAATAGAATAGCAATAGTTAAGTTTTCTTCTGAAAATATTCCTACTAATTGCACACCACGACGATTAGTATTTCCACTGAGTGGATTAGGTAAAAAGGCACCACCCGTATAAAGGGAGAAGGGATCGTTTTGCAGCTCCGTAACGTCTCTTTTGTTAACCGTAAAGGTAGCAGTATTTAACGTGTGATTAGTTAAAAATTCTCCTACATTCGGATTATCAAAAATAACTGGAATACCCACATTTGTAAGGTCATTCGCAGGCCCAATTCCAGATAACATTAAAAGTTGGGCACTGTTTATCCCCGCTGAGATTATCACTTTTTTTCGAGCGAATGCTCTTATTTTTTTTCCTTCCATTAGAAATTCCATACCAATGGCAGTTCTACCATCAAATAATATACGAAGTGCAGTTGTCTTATATAAAACTTGTAATTTACGCCCATTCACACCAAACCCGTCAGGCGTCATAATGTCTGATGACAAAAATGCAGTCGATGAGCTCTCACGTTTTCCATTGTTTTTTTGAAATAGTTGCCATCTAGTAAAAGGGCCAATAGGGGTTAGAGGGTCATTATAATCAAGTATCTTATTAAATCCTGTTGCCTGTTCCATGGCGGAAACTAGTTTTTTTGTCATCTTAGGAGGATTTTGTGGGGCTTGCCTGATATTCAAACGCCCGTTATAACCGTGAATTTCTGGGCTCTTTGTTTTTCCGTGAAAATTTTCTAACTTTTTAAAGGTTTGTATGGCTTGTTCAGGTGACCACAGTGGACCTAAAAGCATTTCCCAATCTCTTAATACAGAGGGTGTGGGTCTAACATATTGTTCTCCGTTTATCGAAGATCCACCGCCTGAAAGCCGACCTGTTGTCCATTCAAAGCTTCTGTTATCTACTCCTAGTTGAGGTACACCTTCTCCTTGCCAGAAATATTTTGCGAAAAATTGTTCCTCAAGTTCAGGAGCATATCTAGAATCACTAATTGACTTATCCTTATCATTATTTTCTCCTGCCTCTAGAACAAGGACTGAAGTTTTTTTATCATCTGTGAGTGTTTTTGCTAAAACGGCACCCGCAGGACCAGTTCCAACCACTATATAATCAAAGGTATTTGATGAACTTTTTTTCATTTCGAAAACCCCTTTTAACATTTAGGTCTTTTTTAAAAAGTAATGCAGCCAAGCGCAGAAAGATTAGTTCCAATTTCTTTTTAGTAGTTTATTCTAAATATGTGTTATGGAATGGACAAGTTGCCTAGTATGTACAACTTTATTTATAAATAGGGGAGGAATCAGAGGGGATATGTGCTACATCAAACTAATTAGGCTTTTTAAAGTTAAGCCCATGTTAAAATCTAAGGATTTTGGCGGAGCAACTCTATTCTCCAATAGGCCTAAAAAACAAATGAATTTTTCAGAAAAAGTAATGGAACTTTAATTAGTAAGGAACGAAGTAGATTTCGTACATGTTAATCAGTTTATTGAGGATCACTAGGAGATTGAATAAAACAGCCAGGTTATATACACTGGCTGTTTTATTGTTTCAAATAGGCATCGTCCGCTATTCCACTTACTCGCCATCAATTTTTAAAGTTAATAAACAATTTTATTCCATCTGTTCATTAATTAACAAATAATAACTATTTAACAATTGTAAGTCTCGCAAATATTTTTATACTTATAATTGAAGATTAAAAATTTCTGCAAAGAGGGGAATGTAAATGAAATATACGAAACTTGGAAATACAGGATTGGATGTATCTAGACTTTGCCTTGGCTGTATGGGTTTTGGAGAAAAGGAACGCTGGATGCATCCGTGGGTAATTGATGAAGAAAGCAGCCGTACAGTTATTAAAAAAGCTCTTGAGTTAGGAATCAATTTTTTTGATACTGCGAACACTTACTCGGATGGAACGAGTGAAGAATTTCTCGGACGTGCCCTTAAAGATTTTGCCAATCGAGATGAAATTGTTCTTGCAACTAAGGTTTATTTTCCATTGGGCAAAGACTTAAATAGCAAAGGCCCGAACAGTATAGGTTTATCCCGAAAACATATTATGAGAGAAATTGATAAGAGTCTGAAACGTCTTGGAACGGATTATGTGGATCTGTATCAAATTCATCGCTGGGATTACAATACCCCAATTGAAGAGACGATGGAAGCACTTCATGATCTAGTAAAGGCTGGTAAGGTAAGATACATCGGTGCTTCTGCGATGTATGCATGGCAGTTTTTGAAGGCGAACCATGTGGCTGAGAAAAATGGGTGGACCAGATTTGTTTCGATGCAGAATCACCTGAACCTCATATACCGGGAAGAGGAACGGGAGATGCTGCCATTATGTAAGGAAGAAAAAATTGGGGTAATTCCGTACAGTCCTTTAGCATCAGGCAGATTAACCCGTGATTGGTCGGAAGACACTCTTCGTTCTGAAACAGATGCAACTCAGAAATCTAAATACGGTGCCACTGAAAATAATGACCGTCTTGTTGTAGAGCGAGTTGCGGAATTGGCGAAAAAACATGGTGTACTTAGAGCACAAATTGCACTTGCCTGGTTGCTTCAGAAAGAACCAGTCACAGCTCCTATTATCGGTGCTACTAAAATTTCTCACCTTGAAGATTCCTTGGGTGCTCTATCAGTTAAGTTAACCAATGAAGAAGTTGCGTATTTAGAAGAACCATATGTTCCACATCATGTGGTTGGTGCGTTAAGTTCTAAGTAATATTGTTTCAATAATAGCTTTTTTAAAAGCAAAAACCCTTATTTCCTAACTAAAGTAGGAGATTAGGGTTTTTTATGTGATTGGAATTTTTAAACTATACAATTCTCTCTATTAAAATACCCACTTGTTCCGCCATCATTTGAGACGTATAAGGCATTCCATTCATAAACCACCATTCCACTAATTCCACATAAGCACCTGCAATAAATCGTAGAACTATCTCTTCATTTATACCGTGATTTTTTCCTTCTGTTCCATTTATTTCTCCCTTTAAACCTTCGATCACAAATTCAAGGAACTGCCTACGGAAAGAAGGGGCTCCTTTACTGGCTAACATGGTTGAGAAGAATAAATAATGATTTTCAAAGTATTCAAACCAGATCAGATTCCCATCGATAAAATCCATATCAGATGCGGATTCGGCCAAATCCTTTAGTTCGTTGATATGTTCTTCAATAAGTTTATCCAGCAAATCAAATTTATCCAGGTAATGAAGGTAGATGGTTCTTCGACTGACATTTGCTCTGTCGGAAATTTCTTGTATGGTAATCTGATCAAAATTTTTTTCAGACATCAGTTCAATAACTGCTTTTTTTATCGCTTCTTGAGATTTGAGTATTCTCCTATCCACCTTAGACATTAGTAGTCACCAAACTTTCTAAAAGATTATGAACAATTTTAATCGATTTGTGCATTATTTCACGAATCAAGGTTAATTGACAATTGTAGGCATTTTGATTCTGTTTATAATTATATACAGATGTCACATAATTCATCAATGTGAATTATTAATGGCATCCAGATGAGGAATAAGAAACAACTTTCTGTTCTTAACTCGCTAGAAATCACAGGAACAGAAATTAAAAATAAGGAGGAAATTCCATGTCATTAGAAATTTTACAAGCAAAATCAGAATTAAAAGAATTAGTAGATACATTCTCAAATTTGGCCGATGAAAAAAATATTTCAGGTCAAATGCCTTTATTTACACCTGATACCAAAGTTCAAGTGTATATGGGTGATAATTTATTGTTTGATATTTCAGGAACAAAACAACTGGAAGAAGTATTCACAAGTTTCACAGCTAATGTTAAACGTTCATTTCATATGAACGGACAACAAGTTGTGAAACTTGATGGCGATACTGCAACAGGTATTGCTTACTGCCAAGTTAAATTAGTGAGCGAAGAAGATGGGAAAGAAGTCATCACCGATAGCAGTATTCGATATGACGATGAGTATGTGCGTCAAAACGGAACTTGGTTAATCAAAACTCGTATTTCTCACTTTTCGATTAATGACAAACGAACATTACAAAGCTAATTTGTTTATATTCGGAATCTAACTTAAACAGAAACTGGTTCAAAAAGGGAATCCTAAAGGAAACTGAATCGATTGCTTGGGGGTTCCCAAATAATAAAATGAGAGGAAGTTTTAATGTGACGAATGTTTTAATCATTGGCGCAAACGGTTCACTTGCTCGTGTAGCTATTGATCTATTCCTTAAAGAAACTGATGCACAGTTGACGCTTTATTTACGTAACTCACGAAGACTAAGAAACGTTGATACAAATCGTGTCCGAGTAATTGAAGGTGATGTTATGGACCTTGAAAAACTAAAAGAGGCGATGATTGGACAGGATGTGGTCTATGCCAATCTTGCAGGTAATCTGGAACAAATGGCAAAAACAATTGTGGATGCAATGGACGATACAGATGTTAAACGTCTCATTTGGGTTAGTTCCATGGGCATATATAATGAAGTCCCAGGAGAAAGTCATGGTAGCATCTTAAATCCATATCGAAAATCAGCTGCGGTCATTGAAGCCTCAGACCTTGACTATACGATTTTGAGACCTGGATGGTTTACCAATAAAGATGAGATTGACTATGAGACAACTCAAAAAGGAGAGCCATTTAAAGGGCATGATGTATCACGAAAAAGTATTGCAGATTTGATTGTTAAATTGGCTGTAACGCCAGGATTGGAAGTTCGTAGCAGCTTGGGTGTAAATAAACCTGAATAAGTAGGTTAAAAGGAGGTTGAAAGTACAGATATGAGCGAAGATAAACAAAAAATCCTAGCAGTTTATCAACAGATTGATCATGCAATGGTTAATAAAGACATACAAAGCTTGGATAACATCCTTGATGACAATTATATGTTAGTACACATGACTGGCTATCATCAACCTAAGCGAGAATGGCTTGAACAAATAGATAATGAACAAATGAAATACTACAAAACCATGCCGCAAAAAACAAAAATTACAATAGAAGGTAATACGGCTACTCTTATTTGTGATACCAAACTTGACGCTAGAATTTATGGTTTTAGAACTACTTGGGGTATGAAAATGAAAATGCATTTTGAGAAACGTGGAGAGAATTGGTGTCCAGTAAATGCAATAGCAACAAGTAATTAACTATAAAGAATTTATTACACGAATTTATTGGATTTGTGAATTAATAAACAAATCGTACTCATTTAACCATTGTAACATCTCAGTTATGGATTAAAATTATACACATATGTTAGCAATGCATCAAAGGGTATATTTGTAAGGAGGAATTTACGTGGAAACTGTTACTTTATCTAATGGAATTAAGATGCCAATTTTAGGTTTTGGAGTGTATCAAATTCCTGAGCTTGAAGAATGTGAACGTGTCGTAAGTGAAGCAATTGAAGTGGGGTATCGTTCGATCGATACTGCTCAAGCTTATGGGAATGAAGAAGCTGTAGGAAATGCGTTCCGTAAAAGTGGTATACCCCGCGCGGAATTCTTCATTACAACCAAAGTTTGGATTTCCAATGCTGGCTACGAGAAAGCTAAAGCATCAATAGAAGAGTCTTTACGAAAGTTGCAAACAGACTACATTGATTTACTATTAATTCATCAACCATTTAATGATTACTATGGTACTTATCGTGCGATGGAAGAGTATTATAAGGCGGGAAAAATCAAAGCAATTGGTGTAAGTAATTTCTACCCTGACCGTTTCATTGATATTGCTAAGTTTAGTGAAATCCCTCCAATGGTGAACCAGGTCGAGACACATGTATTTAACCAACAAAAACAAGCCCAAAAAATAATGGAAAAATACGGCACTCAAATTGAATCTTGGGGACCTTTTGCAGAAGGAAGAAATGACTTCTTTACCAATGCAACTCTAATAGAGATTGGTGATCAATACGGTAAAACGGTTGCTCAAGTGGCCCTACGTTATCTCATTCAACGGAATGTTGTTGTCATTCCTAAAACGGTAACAAAAGAACGAATGGTTCAAAATTTTGATGTCTTTGATTTTGCTTTATCAAACGAAGACATGGATAAAATTGCGAAACTAGATCAAGAACAAAGTTTATTCTTCTCGCATTACGCTCCTGAAACGGTTGAAATGATAACAGGACTAGTCAGATAAACAATAAAGGCTTAAGCAAAAATGGGAGCTACTATTGCTTCCTTTTTGCTTAAGTACATCTAGGATAGGATACATGCAGGAAATACCTCTTTAGGAGTTGAGACAAATGAAAATGAGAGCATTAGGGAACAGTGGTTTAAATGTATCTGCGATTGGTTTAGGCTGCATGGGAATGGACCATGCATATGGAAAGCCTGCTGACCGTGATGAAATGGTCAAATTAATTCGTAGAGCTGTTGAACTGGGCTGTAATTTCTTTGATACGGCTGTTGTTTATGGAGAATCCAATGAAGAATTACTGGGCGAAGCACTTGCACCAGTAAGAGATCAGGTTGTGATTGCGACTAAATTTGGAATTACTGGAACAGAAATTGTAAACGACCATCTGCAACATATTTTAAATAGCACACCAGAATCCATTAGAGAACAAATAGAGGGTTCCTTAAAAAGATTGAAAGTAGATTGCATTGATTTGTATTATCAACATCGTATTGACCCAAATGTAGAACCAGAAACTGTTGCAGAAACGATGAAAGAATTAATGGCTGAAGGAAAAATTAAAGCATGGGGATTATCGAATGCACCTATTGATTATATGAAACGTGCACATGGTGTCTGTCCGATTGCTGCCATTGAAAATCAATACTCCATGATGTGGCGGGAACCTGAAAAAGAATTATTTGAGATTTGTGAAGAGTTAGGGATTTCTTTTGTTGCGTACAGTCCATTAGGAAATGGCTTCCTAAGCGGAAAATATACAAAAGATACAACGTATGAAGAAGGCGACTTTAGAAGTTTCATGGGTAGATTCAAACCTGAAGTCATTGACCATAACAAAGCGTTATTAAATTTAATTGCAGAAGTTGCTGAAAGCAAAAATGCAACATCTGCTCAAGTTGTATTAGCATGGGAAATAGCTCAAAAACCATTTATTATTCCAATCCCAGGTACTACAAAATTACACAGATTAGAAGAAAACTTAGGCGGTGCCGATATAGTATTAACAATAGAAGAATTAGATCGCCTAAATCTAGCTTTAACCAAACTCGATATTGACGAAACACATTTCTAATCAAAATAAGCTTAGTTGAAAGATAATTAACAAATTTAAGGGATTTGTACATTTTTGCACGAATCAAGATTATTTGACAATTGCATGTATTTTGTTTCTGTTTATAATTATAGTGGACACAGGCAAAACCAAATGGATTGTTACTGGTCATTCAGACAAAACCTAAATCACTAAATAAGAGAGGCTTTTGAAGTCTCCTATTTTGTGATTTAGGTTTTTCTTTTATAAAAAACTCGATATAGTCATTTTTTAGGAGGAATCACTCCATGCTTATTATAGATTCCTCTCTAACAAAATTCCCACCTGTTCTGCCATGACTTGAGGTGGATGAGGCATCCCATTGGTGATCCACCATTCCACAATCCCAACATATGAAGTGACAATAAATTGAAGTAGAACATCATCATTTAAGTCATCGTTCTTTCCTTGTGATGTATCAACCTCATCCTTAAACTCTTCGATAAGAAACTCATGGAACTGACTACGAAATGAAGGAGCTCCCTTACTCTTTAACATCGTTGAAAAGAATAAATAATGACTTTTAAGGTATTCAAACCAAGGCAGATTCGCTTCTGTATATTCTGCTGCGGAGGTTGCTTCGCAGATTTCCCCCATTTTGTTAATATGTTCTTCAATGAGCTTATCCAGCAGATCAAACTTATCCATGTAATGAAGATAGATGGTTCCTCGGCTAACATTTGCGTGATCGGAAATGTCCTGAATGGTAATGTCATCGAAATTTTTTTCAGCCATTTGCTCAATCAAGGCTTTTTTTATGGCTTCTTGGCTTTTGGCTATTCTTCTATCTACTTTAGGCATTTTACGGTTCACCAAACTTTCTTAAAAGATAATGAACAAATTTACTTGATTTGTTCATTACTAGTCATATTGAGTTGAATTAACAATTGTAAGCATCCTATATCCGTTTATAATTATATACAGTTGTTCATTAATGAATCAATATTTAATTATTTAAATTGTTAACAAAAAAGGACTGACCAGTCGTTAATTTTTTTCTAAAAGCAGTTTTGATTGTTTTCTATTTTTAACACTTTAAAAAAATAAATGGAGGAGGGTTTATGTTGACTAATGTTTTAATCCTAGGTGCAAATGGCCAAGTTGCACGTATTGCTATTAATTTATTTCTAAAGGAAACTGATGCTCAGTTGACACTTTATCTACGTAACTCAAGAAGACTAAAAATCGTTGATCTAGGTCGGGAACGTGTCATTGAAGGGGACATAAACGATGTTGCTACGTTGAAAGAAGCGATGGATGGACAAGATGTTGTCTATGCTAACATTGGTGGCTCAGATATTGTTCAAAAAACTCAAAACATAATCGATGCCATGCACGCCACTGGTGTTAAAAGGGGAATTTTTATTAATATCCTAGGGATTTACGACGAAGTACCTGGTAAGTTCGGGGAATGGAACAAATATATGGTTGGCAGAGGAATGGAATATTGGAGAAAAGCCGCCAATATTCTAGAAGCCTCGGATATTGATTACACTATTTTAAGATGTACGTGGTTTACAAACAAAAACGAAGTGGACTACGAACTAACGGAAAAGGGTGAACCGCTTTTGGGAACAGAGATTTCCCGTAAAAGTATTGCCGCCTTGGTCGTCCAAATAGCCGAATCCCCAGAATGGGGTGTTCGTCGCAGCTGGGGTGTTAGCAAACCAAATACGGAAGGGGACAAACCCGTGTTTTATTAAAAAAGATGGCACAATAAATTGTAAAATAAGCTCTTTAATCTTATCACCCTCTCGAATTTGTTAAAGTTTTAATGATTGTAAGTATATAGTACACGATAGGGGTAAATCATTTATTCAATTGCTTTGTTCATTAATTAACAAAATGCGGTAATTTAACAATTGTAAGTATCCTATATCATTTTATAATAATAGACGTGAGTTCATTAATGTATTAATATTTATTTTTTTTGTTGAAAGGATGGTATGTAATATGTCTAATATTCAAGAAAAAGTTGTTATCATTACTGGTGCTTCTAGTGGAATTGGCGAGGCTACTGCAAGGGAACTTGCATCTAAAGGGGCAAAATTGGTTCTAGCAGCTCGCCGTGAAGACCGATTAAATAAATTGCAAGAAGCGATTCAAACTAATGGCGGGCAAGCTGTTTATAAGGTAACAGATGTGACTTCTCATGAACAAATGGAAGAACTGGCCGAATTGGCACTTAAAGAGTTTGGGAAAATTGATGTATTAGTAAACAATGCAGGAGTCATGCCACATTCATTTCTTTATAAGAAAAAAGTGGATGATTGGAACAAGATGATCGATGTAAACATCAAAGGTGTACTTTATGGTATCGGTGCTGTACTTCCTACAATGAGAGAACAAAAATCAGGTCATATTATTAACGTTTCTTCTGTAGCAGGACACGTTGTAGGAGCTGGTAGTACTGTCTATGCTGGAACGAAGCATGCTGTACGTGCGATTTCGGAAGGTCTTCGTAAAGAAGAGGCAGGGAACAATATTCGTTCCACCATTATCTCACCAGGGGCAGTAGCGACTGAATTAACCAATTCTATTACAGATATGGATCTAAAACCAGGTATCGATAAAATTTATGAAGGTGCGATTGATGCTAGTTCAATAGCCCGTACCATTGCTTTTGCTATTGAACAGCCAGCTGATGTAGCAATAAATGAAATGATCATCCGTCCAACATCACAGGAACGGTAAGACAATTTTAAAAGTAACTTGATCCTAGAATAAAAATAGGGAGGAAATATAATGAAAGATGTTGTACTTTGGACAGGTGCTGGACAGATTGGCATGGCGATCGCTAGAAGAATCGGTTTTGGTAAGAAAATTATTGTTGGTGATAAAAATCAAGATAATGCCAAAGCGATTGCAAAAATTATGGAAGAAGCAGGATTTGATGTGGTCCATGTCGAAACGGACATTTCTTCCAGAGAATCTATTTTAAATTTGATTGCAGAAGGTCAGAAGTATGGTGAAATCACTACTCTTATTAATGCTGCCGGCGTATCACCAAGTCAGGCACCTATTGAAACCATTTTGAAAGTGGATTTGTACGGAACGGCTGTATTACTGGAGGAAGTGGGAAAAGTTATAGCTCCAAGAGGTGTTGGTATAACAATATCCAGTCAGTCTGGATACAGAATGCCTCAATTGGGAGTTGAAATTGACGAGCAGCTGGCAATGACTCCAACTGAAGAACTCCTTAGTTTGGAAGTCCTTCGGTCAGAAAATATCAAGGATACGCTGCACGCCTATCAAATGGCGAAACGGTGCAATGTAAAGCGTGTTATGTTTGAATCTATACGCTGGGGAGAAAAAGACGCTCGTATCAATTCCATTTCTCCAGGGATTATCGTTACGCCACTCGCTATAGACGAGTTCAATGGTCCAAGAGGAGAGTTCTATAAGAATATGTTTGCCAGTTGCCCTGCCGGACGACCAGGAACAGCTGATGAGGTTGCCAATGTGGCTGAGCTGCTGATGATGCAACAGGGAGCTTTCATCACCGGTTCGGATTTCCTAATTGACGGTGGAGCCACGGCTTCTTATTTTTACGGACCACTAAGACCAGCAGAATAATCAAAGTTTCTCAACATGCTGCCTAATTAGAAATGATGTAAGTCCCAGGAGAAAGCGGAAATTAAAGTAAAAAGGTTATCATTACAAAATATGCAAATAGAATTCTCAACTAAGGTTTGAGTATTCTATTTGTTTTTATAACAGTAAATTTGATAAGGTATAAATTTATAATCTTTAAATTACATAAGGTAGTTAAGCAAGGACATACTTTCAATGTACATTGTTGAAGGAGGTCACGATTTTGAAACCTACAGAAAAACAGGTTCCAGAAAAAGAAACATGGAAAGAAGTCGTTAAAACAGTAAAAGAATTAGACCCTAAAAGGCTTGAGATTATTAAAGCCACACTCCCTGTCGTGAAGGAACATGGTGAAGCAATCACAAAACATTTTTATAAAAGGATGTTTACGAATCACCCTGAATTAAAAAACATTTTTAATATGGCCCATCAGGTAACAGGGCATCAGCCTAAAGCTTTAGCCGATGCTGTCTATGGAGCTGCAGCCAATATAGAAGATTTTAGTCAAATCATGCCTGTTTTAGAGAGAATCGGTCAAAAGCATCGTAGTCTACAAATAAAACCTGAACATTACCCGATTGTAGGAGAGAATTTGTTGGGAGCCATAAAAGAGGTATTGGGTGATGCGGCTACAGATGAAATTATGGATGCATGGGCAGATGCTTATGAGGTTATAGCAGATGTATTTATTCGAATGGAAAATGAGCTTTATAAGGTTACCGTAGCTCAACCAGGCGGATGGGCAGGATTTAAAGATTTTGTTGTCGATCGTAAAGTAGAAGAGAGCGATGTGATTATATCCTTCTATTTAAAGCCAAAAGATGGAGGGGAAATTGCCGAATTTACACCAGGGCAGTATATTACCGTTAAGATGGAAATCCCCGAACAACAGTTTACCAACCTCCGTCAATATAGCTTATCAGATCGACCTGGTTTGGATTACTATCGAATCAGTGTTAGGAGAGAAGATCCAAGGGGAGAAGGGCAGCCTCCTGGTGTGGTCTCAACGTATTTACATAAACATATGAACCAAGGTGATACCATTCCAATCACTGCTCCCGCTGGAGACTTTTATTTAGATATGGAATGTAAACTTCCGTTGGTATTAATTAGCGGAGGGGTAGGATTGACGCCATTAATGAGTATGCTTAATACCGTGACTAATCAAGGTACTGAAAGAGATGTTTATTGGATTCATGCCGCTGTTAATAGCAAGTATCATGCCTTTAAAAAACATGTGAATAATCTTGCGGAAAGTAATAAACATGTGAAACCCTTTGTCATTTATGAGAAACCAACTGATGAAGATAGGGAATCGAAATTATACGATGAAGAAGGATATATCACACTTGACTTTTTACAGAAATCCCTTCCTTCTAAAGAAGCCGACTTTTATTTCTGTGGTCCCGAGCCTTTTATGAGAGCAGTAAAGCGTGCACTAAAACAATGGGATATTCCTGAAGAAAGAATCCATTATGAGTTTTTTGGGTCTTTTGGAAACTTGGATGTTTAACTTATAGCTAGAGGTGTATTTGGCAAATAAGTAATGTTGATCATGACAGTATGTTTTTTGAATGTAAAAAAGCCAAACATATGTAGATTGGCATCCTTTGTAAAAAGGGTGCCTTTTTTAAGAACCCAAATAAATACCCCCACAGAAAATCTGGTTAACCTTATCATACGAACGGGGTGCTAATGATGAAGAAGAAGTTGCAATTGAACTATTGGGCAGGAAACTATTAAAAAAGACAAAAGGCCCGTAGGCCCCAATTCTCTTTACCATACTTACTTCATCAACTGGATTTCTTCAAAAGCTTGATGAAGGTTGGATTTAATTGTTATATTTTCTAAATTTATTCCTAGATTTACAATAGTTTGTGCCACCTCTGGACGTATTCCAGTAATGATAGTTTTCACTCCAATTAGTGCTAAGGCATTTATCACCTTAAATAATTGGTTGGCAACCATAGTATCGATAATAAGAACTCCTGAAACGTCCAATATTAAATATTTCAACCTTAACTTACTTGCCTGTTCCAACGTTTTTTCCATCAACATTGCTGCTCTTTCTGTATCAATGTTGCCAATCAGAGGTAGTACGCCTACTCCTGATGTCAATGGAACAACTGGAACTGTTAATTCCAAAAGGGCACTTTTGGCGTTGTATAACGATTTTTCATAATATCTTACATATGTTAAGCTAAAGTAATATATTGCGTCGTCAAGTAAAGGGTCTACTACCGATATTATTTTAAAAATTGTACTTGTAGATAACTCAATCGCTGCTCCAAATTCTTCTACAGCTTTCCAAATAAATTTTCTATAAAAACTGGTATCTTTTAATGCTTCATCTAAGGGTACCCCCAAATTAAAGATAAAAGCTCCAGTTTCTTCCGCCCATTCTTTTACAAGGGCAATTGTTGTTTGTTCATTATTATGAATTAGAGCTTGTCCAAAGATTCGAATCAATTCTGCTCTAATGTTTAATATCCGCTGTTCAATCTTTTGTAGTTGCTTATTTTGTTCTTCAGAAATTGGTATTCCTGATAGTCTGGTGGTATGTACCTCTTTAGCGATTTCTAGTCTATTATTAATGATGCTTTCCCCTAAGAACCTTAATTGCTCGTTCATATGTTCGTTCCCCCTATAAAAGATATATATATAAATTGGGTAAGTCTCACCTGTACTTTACTAATAGAATATCAAAATATTCTTTTGAGAAATACTCAATTTTAAGTACTAACCACAATTTACGTACTTATTTTCACAACGAGCATAGAGGGGCAAAAGAAATAAAATATTTTTATAAGGGATGACTGCGTTGTACGGACAGTATCATAATAAAAAGAGGGAGGGGGTTATGAAAAAGATGATGGTTTATTTTTTACTTTTTTTAGTCGTATTACTAGTTTTCGTCTTATTATTTATCAACATAAATCCAGCTTTCGGTGGAAACCCAAGCAAAAAACAAAAAGAGCAATATAGTCATTTGGACAATTATGTTGATGGTAAGTTTATCAATCCAGAACCAACAAAGTTAAATATGAGTGCGGCTGATTATTTCTCCATGATTGAGGAAAATTTTTCAGGTGCTAAAGATCGTAGTCCTAAAGGTCAAATTCCTGTTTCCAAGATTGATTGGAACAAAGTCAATAGTGAGGAAGATAGTTTAACTTGGTTTGGTCATTCTACTTTTTTACTTAGTATCGATAATAAAAAAATGCTTGTAGATCCCATGCTAGGTCCAGTTGCATCTCCTGTTTCTTTCGTAGGAAGTAAACGTTACAGTGAGGATATGCTGCATCATATAGATGAAATGCCGCCGATTGATGCTGTTTTTATTACTCATGATCATTACGACCATTTAGATTATCCATCTATTAAAAAACTAAAGAACAAGGTTAATCATTTCTTCGTTCCTCTGGGTGTAGGTGCTCACTTGATTGATTGGGGAGTTAAAAATGAAAAAATAACAGAACTAAATTGGTGGGATGAAATAGAGTTTCAAGGCTTAATTGTAGCATTCACTCCTTCCCAACATTTTTCTGGTAGAGGACCTTTAAATAGAAATTCCACTCTTTGGGGTGGTTGGGTCATTCTTGGAGAAAAGACACGTTTCTATACAAGTGGAGATGGTGGGTATAACACACATTTTAAAGAAATTGGGAGGAAGTACGGTCCTTTTGATCTTACTTTAATAGAAGGTGGCCAATATGATCGCCGTTGGTCTTGGGTTCATATGACACCTGAACAATCTATTCAGGCTCATTTAGATGTACATGGTAAGAATATGATGTTAATTCACTGGGGAGCCTTTACCCTTGCTTATCATGGATGGACAGAACCTATAGAACGAGCATTAAAAGCGTCTGAAAAATCAGGAGCAAATATGATCGCTCCTAAAATTGGCGAAACAGTAACAGTAGATGGGGATTTGTCCATTCCTACCACATCTTGGTGGAAAAAAGTAAAATAGTGGGGATAGGTTAATACAAAAAAGGAAGTAAACGGTAATGGTTATAACTCTATGGTAATCATCACAAAATGAGCAAATAGAATTCTCTCACTGAATTCTATTTGTTTTTAAAACTGTTAATTAGATAGATATTCGCTTAAATAAAAATATATTTGTAGAAAAAATGGGGTACTCACTTAATGATGACACCTTAATAAATTTATAAGAGAGGCCATCCGCCATATTAAAAAGGTAAGCCGTTGTATAAGAAAAGAAACAGACCCAGTATGAACCTTTTCCTACGCAGTCTTTTTGTATTGGAGCCCATGTTTAAATCTAAACCGAAAAAGGTATTGACAATCGAAGTTATTAGTAATAGATTCATTTTTATTCCAAAATATCTCAGTTTAGAGGTTTTTTAATTAAAAGTAATTTTTATAAGATTTAATTAGTGAATAGAAACAAGTCACCAAAAGAGGTCCAGAAAGAAGTTATCCGCCGGCAAATCCAAGCAGCTGTAAAACACCAAGCAAAGCGTACTGTAACCGTTGCAGAGTGGATTAAGAAATCAAATCAATAAATTATTCGTTTAAAGCCTAATCGTAATTTCTCGATTGGCTTTTTTTATTTTTAGAACTTTTTAGAAGGATAATATTTCCTGATTGGGTAATGGTAATAATGTTAATTATTAACACTTTGGAAGGGTGTTTTTTTATGGAAAAGAAATTATTAAATTTACTTACGGCTTTATGTTTTATTTCATTGCCATTTTTATTTAAAGGAACAAAAATGAGAGAGAACCTATTAATTCTTTTTTCGAAAGGGGTAGTTGCAACTCTTGTTGATGCTTATGTTGTAGGAACAAAAAGAGTGGAATATCCAGTGCGTCCTTTTCCAAAAATTTTTAAAACAAATATTATATATGACATATTGTTTTTCCCGATTTTAAGTGTTATCTGGGTGAAAATATCTTACAATGATCATTTCGGTAAAATTTTATTAAAAAGCTTGATTTTTAGTGTTCCTATGAGTATTGGTCAATGGTTTATGGAAAAGAACACCAGATTATTTAAATGGAATAAATGGTCACCGTTCCATACTTTTGCTAGTGTTAATTTTACTTTATTTACGATCAGAGGGTTCGTTGGTTTATTAAAGCTATTCGATAAGTTTAAAGGTAAGCAAAATGTAACTGAATAAAATGTTAAAAAGCTAATCGAGATTGATCGATTGGCTTTTCTTATTATCATTAACTGCAACTTATTTGCAGAAAATAATTATTTGATGTTAAAATAGTCTTAATTAAGAATAGTTCATTTCTAAATATACTAATTAATAATTTATTAAATCAAGATATTAAATAGGGAGTGAAGGAATGTGATTCAACTTTTTCCTGCGGATAAACGCTATACAGTGAAAAATGATTGGTTGAAAAGTTCACTAGGTTTTTCTTTTGGAGAATATTATGATCCAAAGAATATACGATTTGGACCGCTGCGCGTTTTTAACGATGATACATTACAGCCAGGACATGGTTTTGGTATTCATCCTCATCGTGAAGCTGAAATAGTCTCTATTATCTTAAAAGGAGCTCTTAAGCATGGGGACAACTTAGGAAACTCTGGAACTCTTAACCATGGTAGTATTCAGCGGATAACCGCTGGTACTGGAGTGCTTCATTCTGAATTCAACGCTTCAAATGAGGAAGAGGTACAATTTTTACAGTTATGGTTTTCTCCGAATGAGCAAAAGCTAGAGCCCTCATATGAAGACATTTCATATGATCTAAATAAATTGCATAATCAGCTGCTGCCTGTCATTTCGCATACGGCGTCTGATCAGGTGGCTGGAATCCATCAAGATTTGACACTTTATTTGTCAAGATTAGATGGAAAGGAGACAGTGAACTTTGAACAGGAATCAGGTCGGAAGATTTACGTCTTTACTATAGAGGGAGAAATTTCAATAAACAATGATTTTCTTTTAAAGTCCAGAGACGCTGCCCGAATCACTGATATTCCTGAAATAACGATTCAGGGAAATCAAGATAGTTTCTTTTTATTAATCGATTTACCTGGGGGTGAATTTTAAATGTTGATGATTCGTCATTCAATTGGCAGCAGATTATTGTGCCAAACGAATAGATACACTATTGAGCAACAAGACGATCGTTGGCTAATATCCCTACCTGTAGACGAAGAAACGGCTTCGAAAGTTTTAGATTTTAAAGATGAGATAAATTTATTTGAGGTAAAGGAAAATGAGAAGACTTGGTTTTATTCTTCAGATGGAGACATACATTTTCAAGGTGAGAAATTGATGATAGTTGCTGATCATAAGACTGTTTATCCAACATAATAAGTCTATCTACGCACATAAAAACTGTGGAAGATGGTTTATTAGACAAACCAATTGACTTGTTTAATTAAATTATTATTATCCTTAAAATTCTCTTCACAAAAAAGTATAAATGGAGGCATCATGCTATGACAAAAGATTTTTTTACTACTTTAAAAGAAAGACGTACTTATTATGGAATCAATAAAAACGTTCAAGTTTCAGATGATACTATTAAGGAAATCGTAGAATTTGCAGTAAAATTCACGCCCTCTGCCTTTAACTCCCAAACTGCACGTCTTGTGGTATTGACAGGGGAATCCCATGATAAATTATGGGATATTACGACTGAAACTTTAAAAGAAGTTGTTGGTGGTGGAGATTTTTCTGCGACTCAACAAAAAATGGACTCATTTAAGGCAGGATACGGAACTGTACTATTTTTTGAAGACGAAGCAATAATTAAATCTCTTCAAGAACAATTCAGTACATATGCTGACAACTTTCCTGTTTGGTCCCATCAGGCATCAGGTATGCACCAGCTGGTAGTTTGGGCCGCTTTAGAATCAGAAGGTCTAGGAGCTTCTCTGCAGCACTATAACCCACTTATTGACGAAGAAGTAAAGAAGGAATGGAATATTCCTTCAAATTGGAAGTTAATTGCTCAAATGCCTTTTGGTAATCCAACAGCTCAGCCAGGAGAAAAAGAATTTAAGCCAGTGGAAGATCGTGTGAAATTTTATAAAAATATAATATAGGACATTTATTCATGCAAAAAGCCTGATGGGAAGATCCACCAGGCTTTTAATTATCCTTTTAAGAGGAGTTTAATCTTATAATCGTTTTAACATTTCTAAAATTTCTTTACGTTCTTCTTCTTTGTTCATTTCGATATTCATTCTTTTTTTGCAAAATTTAGTTTCGCACTCTTTATCGCGTTGCTGAATGTTTTGATTTTCCACCTGCATAAGGTACACTCCTTCAAATCTAATCAATCAAAAACCCATGAACAATGTAGCGAATTGTATCTGAATTAAGCATTCCCATATATATAGAGACTATACTGAGATTCGCCTTAATTGCTACTAAATGATTGGTCACAAACATTCCTTTTATTTAACAATATTCGACATAATAATAGGGAACTCCAATCAAGTTGATTTGAATATGTAATAAACATATGACACTGTGACACAGTGGGACAGTGGGACAAATTCAATTCTGATGAGTTCCATCAATTGGTGGTTGAGCGGGTTGTGGCAATTGCAGAAATTAATGAGCCAAAGGCATTTTATTTTCCTGCCATTTCCCCGGGTTAGTATCATCTGGGATCACTTTATTGATAATGTCAAGGTAGTGACTTGACTTCTCTTCCATATATTTGACTGTTCGTTTTGCTTCCTCTAACTGAGCCTGGGCGATCTCTTTTTGTTTCAAAATGATTTCATAGCGTTCCTGAATGGTAGAATCGCCTTCCAAACACAAATCTACATACGTTTTAATGTCTTCCACTGTCATACCACATTGTTTTAAATATTTTACACCTGTTAACCAATTGATGGATTCTTGATCAAAAAGACGATTATTATTTTTATCACGCTTTAGATTCGGAACTAATCCTTTATCCGTGTAGAAACGAACGGTATGTTCAGTCAGCTCAAGTAGCTTAGCCACTTCTTTTACTGTATACAATACAATCCCTCCTCGAAATTTAAATAAAAGTTACTTAAAATCTGTTGACTTCGTGTTACACGAAGGTGGTAGGCTTATACTAGCACAAGGATGCTTAAATTGTAAACACCAGCAACAGCATTACTTGTCACAATTTTTATAATACTGGAGGTAAATTATATGCAAAAAGTTATATTAAACAATGGTGTCGAAATACCTATTTTAGGTTTTGGAGTATTTCAAGTTCCTGATCAAGCTCAATGCGAGCAGGCAGTATCAGACGCACTTGAAGCTGGGTATCGTTTAATTGATACAGCAGCTGCCTATTTTAATGAAGAGGCAGTTGGCGCAGCCATCAAAAAAAGCGGGATTCCAAGGGAAGAACTTTTTATAACGACTAAACTTTGGATTCAGGATGCTGGTTATGAAAATGCAAAAAAGGCTTTTGATGTTTCCTTGAAGAAACTAGGGCTTGACTATCTTGATTTATACCTCATTCACCAACCGTTCAGTGATTATTACGGTTCATGGCGAGCAATGGAGGAACTTTATAAAGAAGGAAAAATCCGTGCTATTGGGGTATCTAATTTTTATCCTGATCGTTTAGTTGATTTAATACTGAACAATGAAGTTGTACCAGCCGTTAACCAAGTAGAGACCCATCCGTTCTTCCAGCAGAAAGTTGCAAAGAACGTTATGGAAGAATATGGCGTACAAATTCAATCATGGGGACCGTTTGCAGAAGGTCAGAAGAATATCTTCCAAAATGAATTACTTGCTGGTATTGCGGCGAAATATGGAAAGTCAGTAGCACAAGTCATTTTACGTTGGCATATTCAACGTGGTGTCGTGTCAATTCCAAAGTCTGTTCATAAAGAACGTATTGTTGAAAACTTTAATGTTTGGGATTTCGCTTTAAGTGATGAAGATATGGCCGCAATTGCTACTATGGATGTTGGAAAAAGCGAAATAATTGATCATTTTACTGTTGATACGGCTAAGATGTTAAATGGGTGGAAAATTCATGAATAATGATTCATGAAACACTTGTGAAGCGCGATATTTAATGTTTTTCATCATTAAAAAACCGTTTTTCTAATTTGGAAATTCGGTTTTTTCTTTTTGAAAACATTCCTAATAAGGAGGAAAAACGTTATGAGAAAGGATAACTGGAGCGAATCAAACAGTGACACTTTTATTCAAGAAGCCAATGGAAATGCTGTTGTTGTCGGTGCGTCTCTTTCTGGACTAATGACAGGGATTGCTCTTGCACGAGCTGGAGATGCTGCACATCTACCTACACCACTCACTGCATCGGGATTTAATGCTTCCTTG
Organism: Neobacillus drentensis; assembly: GCF_021560175.1. GTDB lineage: Bacteria > Bacillota > Bacilli > Bacillales > Cytobacillaceae > Neobacillus > Neobacillus drentensis_A. The sequence goes on from NZ_CP091110.1 coordinate 3,251,389, forward strand.
CAAGATGCTGCTACCTTAACCGAATGTATAGAAAAAGGAATAAAAGGGTCTGCAGCTTCTGAGGCGCTTTTGGAGTATGAATCTCGCCGTTTAAAAACTGCACGGCAAATAGTGCAATCTGGACAATCTTTTAGTCGCTCATTTGGACGATAAATGTATTGGTTTTTTCAACCTAAAAAACGGAGGAAATGAAGATGAAAATTTTAATTTTAGGCGCAGCTGGTCAAATTTCACGTTTGTTGACTGAGAGATTATAAATTCACCACGTCCAACAGAGGCTATAGAAGAATAGAACTTGAAAAATATATATTAATGATAAGTAAAGCCGTTTCCTGGTCGAGAAAACGGCTTTTTAGTAAAAGTATAAGAAGTAATATACTTAAACTATAGGGGTGTTAATGTTAAAGAAAATCGTTGCAATTATTCTAGATTCCTATCTAACAATGCCCCCGTTTGTTCAGCCATCACACGAGCTGACAAAGGCATTCCATTTTTGAACCACCATTCTACTGCCCCTACGACTGCTGATCCAAAAAATTGAAGAATAACATCTTCACTTAATCCTTGATTTTTTCCTTCGGTTGTATCCACTTCAGCTGCAAACTCTTCTATAACTAAATCAAGAAAACGACTACGAAAATAGGGTGCACCTTTACTAGCTAGCATTGTTGAAAAAAATAAATAATGACGCTCAAAGTATTCGTACCAGACATAATTTCCTTCTTGAAACGTCATCTCAGATGACGATTGGCATAGTTCCCGGAGATTCTCTATATGTTCTTCAATCATCTTATCCAGGAGGTCGTATTTATCCGTGTAATGAAGATAGATGGTTCCTCTATTAACATCTGCTCTGTCAGCAATATCTTGAATGGTAATGTCGTCAAAACTTTTTTCAGACATCAGTTCAATGACGGCATTTTTTATAGCCACTTGGCTTTTTGCTATTCTTCTATCTACTTTGGTCACACTAATCCACCAACTTTTCTTAAAGATAATCAACAATTTAAAGTGATTTGTTGAGTAATCAACGAATTGCTCTAAATTAACCATTGAAAGTGTGAAGGGCTTTTTTATAATTATAAACAGATGTTGATTAATCAATCAATAATCATTTTGCAGCTACCTTTTGGAATAATAAAAGTAAATTGACTTCAAACAGGAGGGTTATTTATGGACCGCATTGAAAAGAGTAAAGAAAAATACAAACAGTTATTCGGAAATGGAGTACCAGCCGCATACGCTACCGATCCTGATTTTCAAGACATCCTTAGCCGTTTCATTTTTGGGGAAGTATTCGATCAAGGAAATCTGGATGACAAGCAACGCGAGTTGATTACCCTGGCAGTGCTTACTACCAACCAGACATTGCCTCAGCTCAAGGCACATGTTGCTGCAGCACTAAACGTTGGGCTGACACCAGTAGAAATCAAAGAGGCAGTTTACCAGTGTGCACCATATATCGGATTTCCCAAAACATTAAACGCCATAAATGAAGTGAATGAGGTTTTCAAAGCGAAGGAGATCACTTTACCACTTGAAAGCCAAAAAACTGTAGATGAAGATAGCCGTTTTGAGAAAGGACTTGCTACTCAAGTAGAGATTTTTGGTGATGTCATTACAAAAATGCGTGAGGCTTCTCCAGAAAATCAAAAGCATATGCAGGATTATCTTTCCTCTTTTTGCTTTGGAGACTTTTACACGCGTGGCGGACTTGATTTGAAAACACGGGAGTTGTTGACACTCTGTATTATCAGTACGCTGGGCGGTTGTGAAAGCCAAGTGAAGTCACATGTGCTGGGTAACAAAAATGTAGGCACTGACAAGGAGACATTGATCACCGCCATCACTCACTGCCTCCCATATATGGGCTTTCCGCGAACACTAAACGCATTAGCTTGCATTAATGAAATGATTCCTGAAAATTAAGGCAAACGGTTAAGGATTTAGTAAACGCTTGAGAGTAAGCATCTCTGGTTCACTTGAAAAAAATATAACAATGTAAAGGAGACAAAAGCATGTTTAACGAAACTTACAAATTATCAAATGGTGTAGAAATTCCAAAATTAGGTCTTGGTACATGGCTGCTTGACGATGCACAGGCTGCACAGGCAGTCGTAGAAGCGGTATCGATCGGATATCGTCATATGGATACTGCTCAGGCTTATATGAATGAAACTGGTGTAGGCGAAGGCATCCGTTCATGCGGTGTTGCAAGAGAAGAACTTTTTATCACGACAAAGGTTGCAGCAGAATTAAAGACATATGAGGCAGTCACGAAGTCCATTGATGAGTCTTTAGCAAAGCTGGGACTTGATTATATTGATCTTCTAATTATCCACAGCCCTCAGCCTTGGACCGAGTTCCGTGAAGAGAACCGTTACTTCAAGGAAAACAAAGAAGCATGGAAAGCAATGGAGGATGCTTATAAGACAGGCAAGGTAAAGGCAATCGGTCTTTCTAACTTCCTTCAGGATGATGTAGAGAATATTCTTGCAAGCTGTGAGATCAAGCCTATGGTCAATCAAATATTGGCACATGTGAGCAATACTCCTTTGGAGCTAATTAAATTCTGTCAGAAGAATGACATCCTAGTAGAAGCATATTCACCAATTGCACACGGTGCAGTTCTCGATCATGCAGAGGTTAAGGTGATAGCTGATAAGTACGGAGTATCTGTTGCTCAACTTTGCCTGCGATATGATATCCAACTTGGTCTTGTCGTCATTCCAAAGACGGCAAATCCGGATCACATGAGAAACAATGCAGAGCTTGATTTTGTTATCAGCGATGCAGATATGGAGACTTTGAAAAATGTAGAGCAAATCCAGAATTATGGGGAGCATAGCTTCTTCCCTGTATTCGGAGGAAAGTTAAAATAAATAGGTGGAGGAATTAAAAATGGCAAAACATGAAGAAGTAAAAAATGGTGTTATTTTCCCTGCAGGAGAAAAAAATCCTTTTTCTCAATTTTTCGTGGGACAAAGTTATCTTAAAGGATTAGTATCTGACTCTAAAATCAACGTTGGTGTCGGGAATGTGACTTTTGAACCGGGATGTCGAAATAACTGGCATATCCATCGTGATGGATATCAAATTTTATTGGTAACTGGAGGCGAAGGTTGGTACCAAGAAGATGGACAACCTGCTCAATTGTTAAAAGCAGGGGACGTAATTGTCACGCATGATGGTGTCAAACACTGGCATGGCGCTACAAAAGATAGCTGGTTTGTTCACATTGCAATCACAGCAGGTACTCCGGAATGGTTAGAGCCTGTTGAAGATGAAACTTATAACAAATTGTAAAAAGCAAACGCATCGGATCATTTGATTCGATGCGTTAATTATGACGGTCATACAAACAAAAGGGCGGAAACAGTATTGAAAAAGGTACAGCCTTTACTTTAAGCCAAGAAGTTATTAGAAATGCAGCGATTGAGTTGATGATATGCATATTAGACATGCTGACTTAACCAACCTTTTATAGATACTCAACAATTTTCGTTGATTTGTTGAGTAATCAACGAATTGCGTTAATTTAACCATTGAATACAGTCAGTTTCCTTTTATAATAATAAACAGATGTTGATTAATGAATTAACATTGATTTTTTTAAAGGGTCTTATGATCAGGTTACGACTAAAAATTGAAACTTACATCAAAATACGTAGGGAAAGGAGATGGATATTATACGTTTGGACAGGTTAAAAATATATTCTTTGCTGTCAGTTGCTTTATTGATCTCATCCGGTCCATTGATTGCCGCAAACATTCCTGCAATTGAAAAGGAATTTCCAACAGTAAATCCAACCCATGTTGGGCTTTTAACAACCATTCCTTCACTGTTTGTCATTCTAGGAATCTTAGTTGCGAACCGTTTGGAACTATGGATTGGAAAGAAAAGAACGATATTGATTGGTTTAGCACTTGTTTTTCTTGCGGGTGTTTTTCCGGTACTGAAACATAATATCTTTTCATTTTTGTTTCTTTCACGCTGTTTCTTTGGTTTAGGAATCGGTTTATTCAACCGCCTAATCATTCAAATGATTAGTGATATATTTCAGGATGATTCGCGCAGAAAAGCAGCTGTAATTGGATTGGAAAGTGCCTTTGAAGGATTAGGTGGTATTTGTTTGACGTTTATAGTAGGGCAGTTGTTGAAAATCAACTGGCACACATCGTTTCTTATTTATGCTCTGGCGCTTCCAATTTTTCTGGGATTCCTTTTCTTTGTTCCGAATGACAAGAAAATGGAAAAAAGAAAAGCAGAACCAAGAGAAACTGTATCGGACAGTCCCAACGACGTAGGATCCTATCGCTCAGTCTATGGTTATGGTATTTTGCTTTTTGTGATTGTAACCATTTTTATTAATTACAATATTCAGGTTACCTCACTGCTTTTAGAAAAACACATAGGCAATGCTACGATTGGCAGCAATAATCTTGCCTTCATTGGTTTAGGTGCATTTATTGCCGGTTTTTCATTCGGTAGAATTTTTCAACTGCTGAAGGATTATATCATGCCAGTTGCACTTTTATTTCTCGGAGTTTCTATCTATATCACGACTATTTCAGAAAGTATTGTACTCACGACATTTTGTTCAATGGCTATTGGCTTTTCTTTTCGTTGTATGATGCCCTATTTGTTTCATACATTTACGCAACAAAGCAAAAAAGTGGCAAAGCTTGGAACAACAATGGTGTTAGTTGCTTATAACATTGGTGCTACCCTATCCCCTTACGAAGGGACAGTGCTTTCAAAGTTATTCCACGTTCATACTGTTCAGTCTTTGTTCCTTTCAAGTTCAATTATTATTATTTTGATTTCCCTCATTGTTTTGGGAGTTGTTCTTAAAAAGGAAAAAATGAGCAAAGTCCAACAAAGAAGTTTTTAGTTTGAGAGGAGAATATATGATGCCCCACATTATTGTAAAACTTATACCAGGCAGAACCGAGGAACAAAAGAAAGAACTTACAGATAAGATTGTGCAAGCTGTTATGGAAACAGTAGACGCTGGAGAATCTAGTATTTCTGTCTCATTCGAAGAAGTTCCGAGTGAGAAATGGGAAGAAGAAGTATATCAACCTGATATTTTAGGTAAGGATAACACGTTGTATAAAAAACCAGGATATAGATATTAATGAAATTGGAGGAGAAACACTTTGGAAGCAATTAATCAACAGATGCTAACAGGAGAACGCTCTCTTTTTAAGAGTAGAGATCTTATCATTAAGGATTCGGTTTTTGCGGATGGCGAATCACCACTAAAAGAAAGTAGTGATATTTCTATTGATAATAGTATTTTTAAGTGGAAGTATCCTTTATGGTATTCCAAAAATATCAGCGTAAAGAATAGCAGTTTTCTTGAAATGGCACGATCCGGAATTTGGTATACTCATCATATTTCAATCAGTGACAGTATCATAGAAGCACCAAAAACATTTCGACGTGCACGTGATATTCACCTGACCAATGTTGATATGCAAAATGCGGAGGAGTCCTTTTGGAACTGTAAAGATGTTTACTTAACAAACGTGACTGCAAGAGGCGATTACTTTGGAATGAATAGTGAAAATATTAAAATTGATAATTTCAGATTGGTAGGGAACTACGCTTTTGATGGAGCAAAGAATATCGAAATCCGAAATGCAAAGTTACTTTCTAAAGACGCTTTTTGGAATTGTGAAAATGTTACTGTATACGACTCTACAATTATCGGTGAATATCTAGGTTGGAATTCCAAAAATATCACGTTTATAAACTGTACCATTGAAAGCAACCAAGGCATGTGCTACATGGATCATTTGGTGATCGAAAATGGGAGAATTATCAATACGGATTTAGCGTTTGAATATTCAACAGTAGACGTGGAAGCAACAACAGTGATTGATAGTGTGAAAAATCCAATTGCCGGAAAAATCAAGGCTAAGGACATTAGTGAATTAATATTCGATGATAAGGAAATCATCTCAGCCAATACCCAATATGAACTAGATGATGCAGGTGAACCCTGTGACGTTTAATTTTGATAAAATGACGAATCGCTTTAACACCAACTCTTATAAGTGGGATGTTGGATATAAAGAGCTCCCGATGTGGGTTGCAGATATGGACTTTGAAACATCCCCAGCCATTGTTAAGGCAATGCAAAAGAGATTAAACCACCATATTTTTGGTTATACAAGCGTGCCAGATGACTATTATCATGCAGTTGCTCAGTGGTGGGAAAAGAGACATCAATTTCCTATTGAAAAAGAATGGATTATGTTTTGTACCGGTGTAGTGCCAGCCATTTCTTCCATTGTACGCAAAATGACGAACATTGGAGACAATGTGTTGGTGCTCTCACCTGTTTACAATATCTTTTACAACTCAATCGTCAACAATCAACGAAAAGTTCTTACAAGCGAATTGATTTATAAAGACAATCAGTATTCGATTGATTTTGGTGATTTAGAAAGAAAACTAGCCGACCCTGAAACAACCCTCATGGTTTTCTGTAATCCTCATAACCCAATTGGTAAAGTATGGGATAAAGCGACTCTTGAGAGAATGGGAAACCTTTGTATCAAACACAATGTTCTCATCCTTTCTGATGAAATTCATTGTGACTTAGCGCATCCAGGATATCACTATATTCCATTTGCTTCTGTTTCAGAAGAGATTGCTCAAAATAGCATTACCTGCGTAGCACCAACGAAAACATTCAATCTTGCTGGGATTCAAACATCGAGTATTATTGTGCCAAATCCAGAGTTAAGGAAGCTGGTGAATCGTGGAATCAACACCGATGAAGTGGCTGAACCAAATGTTTTTGCGATCGAATCTGCAATCTCAGCGTTTACAGAAGGTGAACTTTGGCTTGAAGCATTGTTAGATTATCTGATGGGAAATAAGCAATTGATTGACCAATTTATCGCAAGTGAGCTTCCGGATCTTCAAGTCATTCATTCAGAAGCAACCTATTTGGCGTGGCTTGATTGTAGTGCAATAACGCATGATACCAAATATTTATGTGAATTTATTAGGAAAGAGACAGGATTGTACGTTTCAGAAGGTACCATTTTTGGCGGTAATGGTCATAACTTCATTAGACTAAACTACGCCTGTCCTAAGGCAAGGCTTGAAGATGGATTACAGCGTTTAAAAAAAGGAATTGAAGTATTTCAACATTTAAACAATCCATCAAGAAAATAATAATTCATAAAAAATTTATGGAGGTAGTTCCAATGCCAAAAATTAAAGGAAAAGTTGTCATTATTATGGGTGCATCAAGTGGGATTGGCGAAGCGACTACCATGAAACTTGCACAAGAAGGAGCGAAATTAGTCATTGCAGCTCGCCGTGAAGATCGATTAAAATCTCTTGTTGAATCATTGCCAAATGCTGAAGTATCATATGCTATTGCAGATGTAACAAACAAAGAGGAAGTTCAAGCTGTCGTAGATTTGGCAATTGAAAAATACGGCCTTGTAGATGTACTCTACAACAACGCTGGAGTTATGCCAACTGCTCCACTTTCAGAAACACGATTTGATGAATGGAAACAAATGTTAGACATTAATATTATGGGTGTGTTAAATGGGATTGCTGCCGTTTTGCCGATCATGAAAAAACAGCAATCTGGTCATATCATTGCGACTGACTCCATTGCAGGGCATGTGGTCTATCCTGGTTCTGCTGTATACTGTGGCACAAAATTTGCGGTTCGTGCCATCATGGAGGGATTACGCCAAGAAGAGCATGAAAACAATATTCGAAGCACCATTATCTCTCCGGGGCTTGTAGATACAGAACTTTATACGACGATTAACGAGCCTGAAAACCGTGAACGAGTAAAGAAAAATGCAAAAATAGAAGGTTTGGGATTGAAGCCAAGTGACATTGCTGACGCAGTTGCTTATGCCATAAGTACACCGGAATCTGTTGCTGTAAGTGAAATCCTAATTCGTCCAACAAAATCAGTAAAATAAAATAAAAGAAGGTGAGTAATAAAATTAAAATAAAATTAACTGTTGGTGAAGACGTATATACTGCTATTTTAATTGACAGTAAAGCAGCAATTGATTTTATAACACTTCTTCCGCTTAGGTTAACACTTGAAGACTATGCAGGAACGGAAAAGATTAGCAATCTTCCAAAAAGATTGTCTACTACCGGTTCTCCAGATGGTACCAAAGCTTCTATCGGAGATATTACGTATTATGCTCCTTGGGGAAATTTAGCTATATTTTATAAGGATTTTGGTTTTGCAAATGGATTGATTAAATTAGGGAAGATTGAATCTGGTATTGAAAAGCTTGCAAGTATGAAAGGTAATTTTAAAGTTACAATTGAAAAGATCATTTAAAAACATCTCGCAAAAATCCTTGTAAGAATAGGATTAATCTGCACGATTGTTGCAGCTTAGAGGTAGTATTTTACAGTTTAAAAGGGGTAAAACAAATGGAAAGACCATATATAATCTGCCATATGCTAACTTCATTGGATGGGAAAATCATTGGAGAATATTTGAAAGAGGAACGAGCTATCTATTTTACCGACGAATACGAAAAAATTCATAAACATTATGGATGTAGAGCATGGATGTGCGGCAGGATTACTATGGAGGAACACTTTACTTTCGGACATCAATTCGATTTAAAACAAGATAACATTCCAACTATCCCAAGAACTGATTACGTTGCAAATAAGGATGCAAAAGGGTATGCAGTTGTAGTAGACCCTTCTGGAAAACTGGGATGGACAAAAAACTACATTACAGATGACTACGGATTAGGAGACCACATTATCGAAATACTTACAGAACAAGTATCTGATGCCTACCTGGCTCATCTGCAAAAACTTGGTATATCTTATATTTTTGGCGGAAAAGAACAATTGGATTTTACTGTCGTAGTGGAAAAACTAAAGTGCTTATTTTCTATCGATAAATTAATGCTCGAAGGTGGAGGAGTTTTAAATGGCTCTTTTTTGAACGAAGGATTAATTGATGAATTGAGCCTAATTTTAGTCCCAATTGCAGATGGTGCGTCCAACACCACGACACTTTTTGAAACAAGCTATTTTCTAAAAAAACCACAACCCGTAAATTTCTTCTTAAAGGACATAGAAAAACTGGGCGATGGTGGAATCTGGATGAAGTATGTAACAAAACGTGATTAACCTTTATTTAACAAAAAAACAAATTAATTTTGGAGGTACATGATGGAATATCGTACAGTAGGAAAAACAGGAATTCAAGTTTCGAATTTATGTTTTGGGGCAATGTCTTTTGGGGGAGACGCTGACGAAGAAACATCCAAATCCATGTATAAACGCTGTCGGGAAGCTGGGATCAACTTCTTCGATACTGCCGATGTATATGGGCGTTCTGAGGAAATTCTAGGAGAGTGTATTGCACATGAAAGAGACGAAATCGTCTTAACGTCAAAAGTGTTCTGGAACACGGGTGCTGATGTGAATGCGAGAGGGTTGTCCCGAAAACATATGGTGCAGGGGATTGAAAATAGCCTGCGACGTTTAAAGACGGATTATATTGATTTTTATTTTGTCCATGATTTTGATGAATTAACTCCAATGGAGGAAACCTTACGGACACTCGATGACCTACAGCGACAAGGGAAAATTCTTTACCCAGCAGTAAGCAATTGGGCAGCGTGGCAAATCACTAAAGCATTAGGAATTTCTGCAAAAGAGCAACTTGCTCGTTTTGAAATAATTCAACCTATGTATAACCTTGTTAAACGCCAAGCAGAGGTTGAAATTTTACCAATGGCTGCTTCCGAACAAATTGGTGTCATAACTTATAGCCCACTTGGTGCTGGACTTCTTTCAGGGAAATATGGAGTAAATAAACGTCCTGAGCAGGGCCGCCTTGTACAGAATGCCCGCTATGGTGACCGTTACGGGGCCGATGATGATTTTGTTACGGCTGAACATTTCACTAAATATGCAAAAGAACATGATGTGAAACCGGCAACTCTAGCAGTTGCTTGGGTCAAGGCTAATCCTGCTGTTACTGCTCCGATCATTGGTGCACGTAATTTAGACCAATTAGAAGATTCATTAGCAGCGGCTGATTTTAATATGACAGAAGAAATGTACGCTGAAATTACCAATTTATCAAGGACACCTTCACCTGCAACGGACCGTACAGAAGTATTAACCGGCAAATGGAAATAAGAAAGGAAACAATAAAAGTGGAGTGGGAGACCATTTCGCTTTTTTGTGCGCATTTAAATTAGAAAGAACTTTATTAAAAATCAAGAGTTAGGGTTTAAAATTATTTACCTTAAGGTAGATGGGCAGAAATAGAGTCATTGAAAAATCTATTTTTGTTCATAATGAATCCGATACCTTAAAATCGTTGTTAGTTGAACCAGACAGTTTAAGCGATGAACACCGTCAAATCTTTTAAAACGGAAGGAAGCGGGGGAGCCTTTGTAGATTAATTACCCAAAAATATAATTACGTAAAATATAAATTTGACGTAATTAAGTATACCAAGTAAAATAAAAGTGAGGTGTTATTATGGTAAATCAGGATAAACAAACCAATTTTAAAAAATTACAAACCTTGCTTAACGAACTCCCTTGGTATGTCGAAGAATACATAAATCATAAGCTGCGGAAACTTTCGACTGCGTCTTTATTTAATTATTGTCATGACTACAAGATCTTTTTCAATTGGATCATTACGGAGCAGCTGCATCAAGGTACTGTTAAGGAAATCCCGCTGGAACGTCTCGAAGAGATGACCGTTTTAGAGGTCGAAAACTTTTTAAACTATCTGCATTATCAACTAGATAACAAGGAATTGACGGTAAATCGGAAGTTATCTGCTTTAAAGTCACTGTTTAATTATCTGCAAAATATCGCCGAAACTCCAGATTTAAAGCCTTATATTAATCGAAATGTAATGGCCAAAATCGAGTTTAATGAAGTAAAAGACAGCATGGAAACAAAAGCAAATAAAATGGAAGGTAAAATCCTCCTTGGGGATGAATACGAAAAGTTTCGTTTATTTGTTGCAAATGATTATGGCGAATTAAATAAAGAAAATAAAAAACTATCTAACTTTTATCAATTAAATAAAGAACGTGATACCGCGATTGTATCCTTAATTTTAGGTTCAGGACTGCGGCTTTCTGAGTTAGTCGGCATTGAATTAGATGATATTGATTTTAGTAAATACTGTGTAAGAGTGATTCGAAAAGGAAATAAAGAACAATTCGTTTTCTTTAGCCAAGTGGCCATGGCAGACCTCCAGGAATATCTCTCTGTAAGAGCGGCTAAATATCAAGTAGACAAAACAAATAAGGCATTGTTTATTTCTGCACCGGTCGGTCCTAAAGGAAAATCACGGCGGCTGACAGCACGATCGGTTGAAAAACTCATTGAGAAATATGCAACAGCATTTGGGAAGCCATCATTATCAGTTCATAAGCTGCGGCATTCGTTTGCCACCAGATACCATGCTGAGATCAATGATGTTCCGAAATTAAGACGCCAACTAGGTCATTCATCGATCCAGACGACGATGATCTATACTCATATCAAGAATGATGATTTAAAAATTGCTGTCGACAAAATGGATATGCCGAAAGAACAAATCGACTAACAATCAATAAAACTGTCACCCTACTGGCAGTTTTTCTTTATTTTATCAGTTTACATAATATTATTATGTAACCAAATTGCTTATTTGTCTCAATAACTAAGTATACTTAAGATAGTGAGACGAAATAAAAATTTTATCGATAGTTGGGATGCAAACTCCTCTCTTAATGTCCTTAATAGCAGATTTTGAAGACAATTTTTTGGTGATTTTGGTGTCTGTTTGTCTTTAAGAGCCATTCTTAAGGATAGTATTGGATGAAAACTCCTTCCCCTTGTTAGATAAAAGCCACTCTAGAAGACATTTCGGGTGCCTTCTCTTCCCTCTTGTTCTCTATTCCTTCTAAATAACAACTGACAAAAAAGCGCTTATGAAGTTTCAACTCTCTCCTATTTTACTTTATAATCATTACTAACAAGGAGGAGTTAGATGGAACAGAAAAATTTTTTAGCAAAATTAAAAAACTACACAAGAAAACTAAAACAAAATTTATTTGTTCTTTATTTATCATACAAAGATAATAGAGTACCTTGGTACACTAAACTGGTTGCTATTTGTGTTGTTGCTTATGCTTTTAGTCCAATCGATTTGATTCCTGACTTCATCCCTGTATTGGGTTATCTCGATGACCTAATTATTGTTCCGCTGGGCATTTCACTGGCACTAAAATTAATACCACCTTACATTATTGAAGAAAACAGAGAAAAGGCTGAAGAAATTAGAAAAAATGGTAAACCAAAAAACTGGATTGTTGCCCTGCTATTCATTCTAATTTGGATTTTACTTGCGTTTTGGGCTGGTAAATTATTATACAGTATGTTCATTGAAAATAGTCATTAAATCATTGGGGGATATGCTTCTTTGCATATCCCTTCTACACTAAACTATCCCTTTTACCTCAATATGCATATGAGTTTTCTTAATGAGCCAATATTTCCTCTAATTTTTTGGGAGAGATGTATATTTGCTTTTATCGAAAGCTTGAGAAATGGATGAAAGCTTACCTTCGATCTTCCGAAGTCTGCATTCTGATTATCCCTTGTATGCGTTCCGTAATTTTTCCAGATCAAATTTCTTCATTTTTAGAAAAGCATTCGTCACACGTGAAAGCTGATCTGGTCTACCTTTGCTCATCATCTCATTCATCTCGCTTGGCACAACCTGCCAGGATATACCAAACTGATCTTTCAGCCAGCCGCATTGCTCTGCTTCAGGAACTGCAGATAGCCTATCCCAGTAGTAATCAATCTCTTCTTGTGTCTCACAATACACCATGAATGAGATTGCCTCATTAAAATTGAATTTATGTTCATGTGCGCTATCCATTGCAGAAAACCATTGGTCTTCCAGCATAAAATCGGCGAACATGATTGTTCCTTCTTTATCAGGTGCCATGCCTTGAGGGTAGCGGGCGATAAGTCCCTGTTTTGCGTTCTTAAATACGGATAAATAAAAATGAATTGCCTCTTCCGCCATGCCGCATTTTTCGCCGACAAACAAAAGTGATGGAACAATAGTAGGCCGTACTTCACCTTCTGGATTGGTAAGCATTAATTGCCAGGACAATCCATACTTATCCTGAATCCAGCCAAACCTTTCACTGAAGGGATACTTATCAAGCGGCATTAACGCTGTGCCGCCTTCCGACAATTTGTTCCACACCTCATCTATTTTTTCGCTCGCATCATTTTCTCGTGATGGGTCAAAATTAACTATGAAAGAGATCGACGGATTGATTTTGAAATAAGGCCCAGCGCTGATTGACATAAACTTGTGTCCCCACAGCTCAAATGAGACTATCTCGGAGTCACCTGATGGTGTGTCCTGAATGGTTGTGACATTCGTAATTTTTGAGTTTGGGAATATGGAAGCGTAAAACTCGGCAGCTTCTTTTGCCCCCTTTTCATACCATAAATGCGGAACGATTTTTTGTTTTGATTTTGACATATACATTCCTCCATGATTTTTTGTGTCGGCAAGAATGCCTCCAAAACATTTTAGTGGCTAGAATGCCGTTCAAATTCAAATTTACCTAAGCCAGCCACGGAACCCTCTTGTAGAATAGTACGATTCTGCACTATTGTGGTACACAAAAACTATGTCTTAATGACGATAATGAAAGATATCTGAGTATTATCTTATAATTTTCTGCAAAAATAATGAAAATCCTGCCAATTGAAATAAACGGTAATATGAATGAAAATAAATTGTATAAATCAAATACGCAACAACGGAATTTGAAGAAAACAAGAAAAATCGTGAGATTTTCCTTCACATACACGTTACTATTGAATAACTGGTGCATGTCAATTGTTCATTCACTATCAGGTGATAACAGCCTAAAAAAAAAGAGAGCCCGTCGGCTCTTTGGAAACATGTTTAAATTAAATGCTTAAAAGAATCCGCGTCCTCTTCTTTCAATTTCAATACGTCTTCTTCTTTCGATTTCGATACGTCTTCTTCTCTCTATCTCAATTTCGATTTCAATACGTCTTCTTCTCTCTATCTCGATTTCGATTTCAATAGGGAAAAACCCTCTTCTTCTAAAGCCGTCACGGAAAAAAAACAAGTCAATCATCCTCCAATCTTTTCAGTAGTCTAGACAAAGGGAACGAATAAAATCAATTTGCCCTTAGTTCCGTACAAATTAGTAACCCATAAAAGAAGTTCCTACAATGATTAGGAGAATGAACAATACCACGATTAATGTAAATGACATACTTAATCCGTCACCCATGTATATCACCTCCAGTACCTATAGAGTTATATGAGAAATGAATACTTTCCTCTATCTATATATATTTCATTGGACAAGTCTTGATTGGACAATTATCATCATATTTCTACAAAATCCGCAATTTGATTAACCCTGAGATTCTAGGTCAATATTTTCTTCAAGGTATCAGTCAGTTTTTTACAGGTAGTCCATACCCTTTCGTTATATCAACATATTATGTAGTAACACTAAAACGAAGAAGGAATTGGTATGAAGTTTGTAAAAAATTTTTTTAAAATTGTATTTGGTTCTAATTTAGTTGTATTTATTGCTTTAATTTTTCTTCCTGCATTTATCGTTGCGGATCAAGTGGATTTGTTTGAGCGAATCGTTTCCTATATCTCAGAAATTTAAAGTTGTTCCGAAATTGGTGCTTTTGAGTGTACGAAGTAAAAGAGAATGGGGTCAGGTTTGATAAAAACAAACCCCTTATCTTCTCCAATTATATATAAAGGCAAGTTGGTAACTTCGTCTCCTTCATAATAAATCACATCAAAAACCCAATATTGTATCCTGTGATTTGATTTATTGGATTGAAAACTTTCCATTGCCGCCTCAAATTCAGGCTTTCCATCTTAATCTGGTACAATCAGTTCCCCACCCAAAATAGTCCCATCTGGAATATTGGAATAGTCTCTATATTTATGGGAATGCTTTATTGAGATACAATTTTCTACATTGTCCATGGACTTTCAAAAGCCTGGTGGAAATTCCACCAGGCTTTTTACCACTCATAATAAAAAACAGAGCACTTCTGCACTCTGTTAAATAGATAAAAAGATTTGAATAGAAATATTTCACATCAGCTGCTTCTTTTACTCTATCCTTGAAATCTATATACGTATACCAATCACATTTCACAACATTGATATAAACAGCCGCAGGTGTACTTGTAATACTTATCTATTCAATAATACAAATAATTTACATACTGTTTGATTTATTTAAAACGATCCCTGAAATCATAGATTTAGCAAGCTTTATAAGTTCTGTGGTTTTACCATAAGAGATTGATGTGCGATAAGAAGTTTCATCTTCCCATTCCGCATCGACTATAATCAATGTATCATTAAGGGATATTTCAACATTAAAATAATTACATAGGACAAGGTTATTCGATAACTCATTCAATACTGTAAGTAATTCATCAAAATGACTATACTTCGCTATTAAACTACTGTGCAATCTAAAATTCCCCATAAATCCCCCTTTATACATTTGACATAGTGTACAGATCATAGTGTCTTATTTAGACTACATCTTTATAATCTTCAGACTTAGTTGTCGTTATTCCTCTCTCATTCATTGCAGAAAGAATCAAGTCTATTTCATGAAACATCGCCTTAGTTAATATGCCTCTTTCGATATTTTTGTTTATCTCATTATAAAAATCAATTAATACTTCATTAGGCAATTTTTCATATAGATTCATAAGTTACACCTACTTTTGTAATAGACAGAAAATTTAATATTATTATAAAGCGAAAAGAGAGCGTTTTCAATTAGTTCTTTAATTTCTCATAAATATTTAATGTTTAATGAACAAATATCCAATATATAAGGAGGCATTGTTCAAAAGAAAAAGACTCGGCAAGATACCGAATCTTTTTAGTAGGGGTTTGTTTAAAAGGCTTGCAAGTTGTCCTAGTTGCAAATTTATCATACTGGTTAATTTTGAACAAACTATGAACAAAGTATTACATTACATTTAATTATTTTAGGATAATAGTGAGTCGACTTTTTTCTTAATGAAGTAATCCTTTTCTTTTCAACTACCTAGCAGATTTAAATAACTAATTTTGATAGTAAGGATTTAAGTGAATAGGTACCTCTTCAATATTATCATGTTTTTTCATTAGCTCTTGTTTGATTTCTCTCGTAAGATCATGTCCTCTTTAATGGTTTTCTCGTGATCGATTGAAATTCTAAGGTCCACTAATACATAGTGGCCATGCTCCCTTGCTCTAATCTTATCGATGCGTTTAACATCTGGAAATGATGAAATAATCGAACGGTAGTCCAACATTATTTCAGTATCTATGTTCCTTTCAAGTAAAATATCAAAAGATTCTTTAAGCATTTCAATTGCGATTTTAAAAACTAATATAGCAACCACAATACTGGCAATTTTATCGCCATAAAGGAGAACGTGAACATTAAGTTTATCCCCAATGATGGATAGGATTACCCCTCCTGCAGCTGCTATCGATGCCACAATATCCGCTTTATGATCGAATGCAATGGCCTCAATTGCTTTACTACTGTGGACCTTGGCAACCTTTAATGAATACCTATATAGAAACTCTTTTAAACCATAAGAGACAATTGATATCCACATCGCAAGTATATTTGGTGCAGAGATAGGATGAAAAAGTCCAACAATTCCCTCATAGACCACGTAAAAGGATACGATAAGTAATACGATCCCAACTATTCCTGAAACAATTACTTCTGCTTTTCCATGGCCATAAGGATGCTCCTTATCTGCAGGTTTATTCGCTATTTTTATAACTAAGAGAACTATTACTGAAGCAAAAACATCGGCGGCTGAATGGATGCCATCAGCAAATACTGCATCACTTTTCTCGTAATAGCCGACAATTAATTTCCCGAAGGTTAGAAGTATATTACTTATTACGCTTATCCAAGCAACTTTTTTTGCTAGTGATTCCCTAGTACCCATTTTTGTTACCTCCTAAAAAAGACACTTTTGTATCTTATCAAATGGAAATTGAGTGAGTCTAGAGAAAATTATTGAACTGAACTATCAGTTTATCAGTTATATAACAGTTTAATAGAGAACAAACAATGTTGCATTTAGGAAAAATAAATAACCAACCTAATATTCTAGGTTGGTTTCGTTTAAGAATTTTTATTTATTACCTGGAGCAGGTTGGTCAACTCCTTTTACGTGATGCCGATGTTGATCGTTTTCAGTAGTATAAAAATCATAATAATGTACATGCATACCATTTCCAACTGGTATAGCAGGTCCCGAATACGCCTTATAATGATGGGTATGACCGTCTTCAAACATTACATAACCTTCTGTGTAATGAATATGGTTTCCATCCTGGGTTTGGATTGGAGGAGAAGTGACATCTAAACATTGATGAACATGACCATCCGCCACCGAAGTATAATCCACTGATCCATGAGTATGATGTGGTACAAAACCGTTTACAAAATCATCTTTCCCTACCTTCGCCATTTGCACACTCTCCCCGCTAAGGTTTTTCACTCATTTTCTTTTTATTTAACCTGTCTTCAATATCGTTCAAGAACAATTGTTCAGTTGCCGCAAATGATTCGGGTGCAACTAACATCTGATTAATCTGATCCAAGCTTATATGACCAGTAAGATTAGTCTGATCCTTCTTTTTTATCCCTCCTTTACTCCCATCTATACCATGTTATTTGTTTTATTTTTGAATTATGTTATTACACAAAATGGCTTTATTAATTACATGAAAGGAAATTGAAGTAACCGACTTGCAGGAATATATCACTAGGATTTCGATATAATTTAGTTCCTTTTCCTTATTGATAATCATATCAGATTATTTGATAATGATAATCAATATCAATGATAGTCGTTATCATTTACTTGGGAGGTTTTATTATGTTTATTCAATTATTAAAGGAAAATAGCAAAGTATCTCTGTTACTTACTGTTCTTAGACTTTATCTTGGGTGGCAGTGGTTACATGCTGGTTGGGGAAAAATTTCTAGCGGAAAATTTGATGCAAGTGGCTTTCTTTATGGAGCAGTAAAAAACATGTCTGGTGAACACCCTTCTGTTCAACCTTGGTGGGGGAAATTTCTAAAAGAGGTTGCAATTCCATACGTGGATCTATTTAATGTCATGGTTCCTTGGGGAGAGTTATTCGTGGGTCTTGGATTAATTTTAGGATTTTTTACTTCATTTTCTATATTAATGAGTCTTACTATGAACTTTGCTTATATGTTATCAGGAACAACAAGTACCAATCCCCAAATGGTTTTATTAGGGATGTTTATTCTTGTGGCAGGTTTCAATGCTAGCAAAATCGGATTGGATCGCTGGATTATTCCATTATTAAATAAAATGATATTTAGTAAAGTAAATACTGAACAATTGTCTCAAAGTGCTCCTAGAACATAGAGTACGAATGTACATAAAATAAAAGCATGAGGACCCCGAATCCCCATGCTTCGTTTACGTTAAAATTACATCTTCTTTTAACCATTTTATATAGTTACTTTTTTTAATGTTGTATTTATCTCCTTTGTATGTTTCGAACAATAATTGTTACAAATGACCATAGTTAAAAAAAATTAACATGATTATATTTGGTTACTTTATTTTCACTCTGGTATATATGGTAACTCAAGGTTTTAGGATTATTAATTACATGTGTCTCCACATATGATTTTAGTCCTTCATCTCCATACTCTCTTCAGACACCAGACTGCTTAACTCCTCCAAAAGGAAAACGGACATCAAGACCTTGAACCGCTGCTGTGCTAATCATAGTTGTCCCTGCTTCAATTCTACGTCCAACTTTGATTGCATGTTCTTCCTCTCCTATTATCTTCCACCACTAATGACATTCTTCTTCCTTTCTTTATTCCTCTTTCAAGTAAAATATGATTGGTTATGTAAAAGTGTGGACGCATATATGAAAAATTGGATGTGGTAAATGAAAAATAACAAGGACAGATTAAACTAATCTGTCCTTGTTCCGTAAAATTTTAATATCTTATTCTGATTTTCAGTCATATCAATACCTTTTACATTTACAAATTAAAAGAACCCTCAAAGATGCTATTCAAACGTCTTTAGGGTTTTGGTGAGTCAATCCTCTTACCATCTTTTGTTGGATTTTTGACATAATATAACGCTGTACACAATCTTGCTTCGATATATTCCAAAGGATTGTGAATGACAATTTCACCATCGATTCTTTCTTGTTCCATTTTGGCAAACATTGATAAAGCCCTGGCGGTTAAATCTAAAGCCCTTTTTAACCTATAAGTGTCATTATCATAATCTCTGTCATTTGCGTGACATGAAATTTCATCTGCTATTCTAATGATTTCCTTAAGTCCTTGATAGTTGGTCAATTTAACCACCTCCCAATAAATATTATTAAATTGTGATTTACTTTATTACTACTTATTCTTCATAGCTTGGCTCACCATTTTTTGAAACCCTGATAAGTGGCCTTTATTTGTTTTATAATCATCCAATTTTTGACTTTTCATTTAGGCGAATAATCGAATTTTCTAAATGGATGATATTTGTCCAAACGATTCTTGTCTTAGTAAATATACATAGAGTGATATAAATTTCTTACAATCTTATAGGTGGTGAAAAATATGGGCTACGGTTACGGATGTGGCTTTGGCGGCTTCGGTTATGGAGGATTTTACGGCGGCAGTTCTTTTGTTTTAATCGTAGTATTGTTCATCCTTCTTATCATTGTAGGGACTGCTTTCATCTATTAATATTGCTTAAAAGTAAGTGAAGGTGTTATAAATGAGCGACGGCGGATATGGAAATTCATTTGCCTTAATCGTAGTATTATTCATTCTTCTCATCATTGTGGGAACATCTTTTGTGTTCTACTAATAAATGATTAAGAAACCGAATGACATTCATTCGGTTTCTTTTTTTGCACATTTTGAATAAGGAGGGAATAATCCTTTCCAAAAAAAAGGGGAAAGTATACATTATTGTAAGCAACTAGACGGCCATATTTATTTACCCTTGGAAGAAGAAGGGAACGGAAACCTTCTTCTTTAATGGGGATATAACAGTCCTCTGTGTAACAAAGGGATTTCTTGTTAGATGATTGCTTTCAATTTGAAATGGATGGAACACCACCGACAGATGCTTAGCAAGTTCTTAGAGAGTATGGTGATAAAATGAAAAAAGAAGCCATTTGTGATTATTTTAATAAGTATCACAAATGGCATTCTCTTTAGAGTAGGCCTGCTTCCCTTACGGCTGCAATACTATTTCTAGCAAACTCTTCCGCAGACATGCCAACATTCTCCCAATGGATATACAATAAACGTGGTTTTTCAAAAAGCCAATGGTTATGAAAGGCCGTTACAATAAGACCTCTTTTCCGTAATGCAGCAATAAATCGATTGAGTTCCCTTTGGAGAACAACCGATTCACCAAGGTTTAGACCATTATTTTCAAAGGATAACATAAACTGAAGTGCCAGCGGTGAACGTGTGCGTCGGCCTAAAATAGTAGCATTAATATTTCGAAGACGCATTACAGTACAAACAGGTACTGCTGCAATAACTTTTCCTCCGATAATATCTGCCAGTCATTGGCATGTTGAAGCAGTTATATCCCTAACATCCCCCCGATCAGTACTTGTCATTTGTTCGCTCGACTCATGCCCCATATGGTTTGAACTAGATTCAATGTTTGAATGATGCCCA
The DNA here is from genome assembly GCF_021560175.1 of Neobacillus drentensis. GTDB lineage: Bacteria > Bacillota > Bacilli > Bacillales > Cytobacillaceae > Neobacillus > Neobacillus drentensis_A. Next base: position 3,272,229 of record NZ_CP091110.1, read on the forward strand.
GTCGTTCTGGAAATGGATTCAGATTCTACAATCATCTCATTTCTCTCGAAAGAGCTTGATTCGGTATCACGATTTACAAATCTAAACCAATTTTCAAAAACTTCTCGTCTTTCCATAACCGATATGGTTCCCAGCAATCCTCTTCTAATATTTTAAAATGTATTTTTTCATTTGATGTTAATTAAATCGTCAATATGTTTAATAAGTACCTCAAAAAAGTCCTCATAGCCTCAATGCCTAATAAGTCATTTTCATTAAGTATATATATTGGGGTTTCTCCATAGATTTAGCTTTATTTAAAGGGGATTCTATAACTGCCCACTCACCATCACTCCAGATTGCAGTTTGAAAAAAATTCCTTCAACAATAATTTCACGAAAAGCAGCTCTTTGTAATTCATTGCCATTATCCAATTTTGGCTCTCCAGCAGAGCTTGGTTAATATCCCTTTTATTCCATATGAGTATATAACTATTTACACAAAAAGAAAAAAGCCTTTTATAAGGCTTTTTTCGAGAATTTAAATTAGTAAAAACAGGTTGCTCCAACGATAATTAATAAGATAAATAGTATAACGATTAAGGCAAAGCCACCACCTGCGAAGCCTACACCATCGGACATATACATAACCTCTCTTCAGCTGTTACCTATAAAATATATAAAATACCAAAAAGGGGATGGCCATTAACTTCAATTAATGCCCTTTTCCAAAGGGTGTCTTCCCTGTGCCCTGCTTAGTGTAGTCCTTTATTAAGTCGAAAGGTTTAATAAATACAAAAAATCTTTACAAGGGGCTTCCTGTGATTGCGACTACCTTTGACAAGTCTATGTGCTAAGCAAGACTATGGCTTTTCGGCTACACTCTAGGCTATGCATCATTTTAACTTGAGTACCCAATCGGTTAAGCCTTATTTGGAGGAATATTTTTAGAACAGACCAAGAAATTTATTCGTTAAAAAATCAGCCCTTGTCCAGCTCATTTTATTATCTTGTACATATAATATGATTACACCGCCAGCTACCAGACATATATATTACCTCTTTGGATATAAGAAACGTTTGCCTATAAAGCAAACGTTTCTTTGCATTTATAGGCATGTCGTACCTTTTGCTTTTCAATATGATATTTGTCCAAGCAATTCTTGTCTTTTGAAATATGATACATAGCGAAAGGTTTATTTCGAACAAAATAACAGGTGGTGATAAGTATGTTTGGATACGGAGGATTCGGAGGCTGCGGCGGTTTTGGCTACGGTGGTGGTTTTGGCTACGGCGGAGGCAGTACATTTGTTTTAATCGTTGTACTGTTTATCCTTTTAATTATTGTTGGTACTGCTTTTGTTTTTTAATAAACCAATACACGTTCAAGCGGAAAGAATGATTAAGGTTGGAGGTGAAATAAATGGACGGATTAGGAAGTAGTTTTGCGTTAATCGTAGTATTGTTCATCCTTCTTATCATCGTTGGTACATCATTTGTGTTCTACTAATAATAAGATGGATGGAACAGGAAAAGGTCCCTTTATCGGACCTTTTTTCGATTATCCATATTAGCATTATTAAAGTCGGTTTTCTTAGCATAGGAAATATCGGCTTTTTTGATATTGAAATTTCTTAGCGTATTTTTCGAGCATTTGGTTGTTCGGACCCCTTCTTTTACTAAATATCAAGAAACAGCATGAAGGCAGCTTCTTCTTTAATATTACGGTTCAGGTAACAACATTTGAGGGTGACTATAAGTGTACTTCCCATCGTGCGATAAACAATAATCACCCTAGTTCATTGTAAAAGTTTTGCGTCTAGATTAGAACTTAGACATTTATAATTATTATTACTACTTGTTAGTGAAATTAGAGAAATACGGTTATTGTTGCTTCCCAATGCCTCTATCATAGAACTTCTATGGTTTTTCAGATTGGTCCAGTATTGATTCCAATTTATTTAATCCTTGAACACCTGGACCATCAATAACATCACCTTCATAAGAATACCGAGAACCATGGCATGGGCAATCCCATGACTTTTCAGCTTCATTCCATTGACATTCACAACCACAGTGGGTACAGGTTGTATCTACAATACATAGGTTGCCAATCTCATCCTTGTATGCACCTGCTCTTTTCCCTTTATACGTAACGACTGAACCTTCACCATTTCGAAGGTCCCCTGGTTCTTTTGAAACAAACTTCACCTTGCTTGTTATATGATGAAATGCAACATCCGCATTAGTTGTTAATGCGGCTAACAAATCAGGATTAGCATCAAAGCGTGATGGAGAATAAACTTCTTTATATGGGTTATCCCGATTGAGAACATAATCTGTTAACAAATGAGCAGAAGAGATCCCATTTGCCATGCCCCAATCATTAAAACCTGTTGTGACTAAAATATGTTCCTTACCTTGTGTTATCGGTCCAATGTAAGGGACCCTATCAAGGGTAATATAATCCTGTGCAGACCAGCGGTAAGAATAATCTCTTATACCAAACAGATGCTCGGCATAATCCTGAAGTTCATTATAATATTTAAGGGTATTAATGTCTTGCCCGGTTTTATGACTACCACCGGCAATGATAAGTAATTTTCCTTCGTTCAAAGGCGTATAACGAAGGGAACGTGTTGGGGTATCAGCACTAATATACATACCGCCTGGATATTCCTGATCGGTTTTGATACCAATTATATAAGACCGCTGCGCATACATTCTGGCAGAATAAAGCCCTGGCTTATCATAAAATGGGTAGTTGGTAGCAATAATTACATGGTTGCAATTTATTTTGTACCCGTCTTTTGTAATAACATGGGGACCCACTTTATCCTCTTCTAATTCCACTGCCATTGTATTTTCAAAGACTCTACAACCCATCTTTATCGCTTCATTTAAAAGCCCTCTTAAAAACTTTGGCGGGTGAAATTGAGCCTGATCTACCATCTTAATACTATACTTTATTTGGAGATTAAATGGAATTGAATCCGTTAAATTACCTTTGATACCTAACTTTTGATAGGCTGTCCACTCTTTCTCAATATTTTTAGCATATTTATCTGTTACAGCATAAACATAGGCATCTTGCCTGCTGAAATCACAGTCAATTCCTTTTTCCCTTGAAGTATTCTCTACAAACGGGATTGCATTTGAACTAAACTCATAATAAAGCTTGGCTTTTTCCTCGCCAAAATATTTTATTAAATGGTCGTAAATTAAGATATGCTGTGCTGTTAGTTTGGCGGTTGTATGTGCTGTTGTGCCGTTAAGGATACTCCGAGCTTCAATAATGGCAACCTTCACACCTTCTTTCGCGAGTAAGTAAGCCGAAGTAATTCCTGAAATTCCTGCCCCGATTATGGTAACATCCACAGTTAGATCTTCATTTAGTTTGTTAAAAGTAGGAAGCTCCAGATCACGCCAATAAGTTGTTGAATAATTTTGGACATTTTTCGATGAATCCATATGCAATCCTCCCAAAATTTAAATGGAACCTGTGGTTAACTTTTCCTGAGAGAAAATATTAATTCAAACTTTTGTCTAGGATATATTTCCCTCACAGCAATCATAATCTATATCAGAATTTCATTTATATCAGCCAAAATGAGAGGAGTGTATTTGATGGGTTTCCCACCTCAGCAACAAAGTAAGCCCGGACTTGAATCATTGATGACTCCAAGACCGATATTTGATAACCCCAATTACAAACCAGCCGGTAAACTTCTGAATAAGGTAGCTCTCATAACAGGTGGCGATAGCGGTATTGGGAGAGCTGTCGCTATTATCTTCGCGAAAGAGGGTGCAGACATTGCAATCTCATATCTAAATGAACACAGCGATGCAAATGAAACGATGTTTAATATCCAGAAATACGGACGACGTTGCATTACCATTCCAGGAGATATAGGGTATGAGCAACCTTGCCAACAAGCTGTAATGCAAACGATTCACCAATTTGGTCGTATTGACATTTTGGTGAATAATGCCGGTGTACTTTACATTAAGAACAGTTTACTTGATATAGATTCGAAACAACGAGCAAGCACTTTTCACACAAATATTTTTTCGCAGTTAATTTTGACCAAAGCTGCTCTGCCGTATATGAATTCAGGGAGCTCCATAATAAATACAACATCTATTAGTGCCTATCTAGGAGATCAAGATTCAATTGACTACTCTGCATCAAAAGGAGCGATTGTTTCATTTACACGCTCTCTGTCATTGTCATTGGCATCGAAAGGGATTCGGGTCAATGGTGTTGCTCCAGGACCAATTTGGACTCCATTAATTCCAGCTTCCTTACCTCCTGAACAAATTGCAACTTTTGGAGATAACGTTCCCATGAAGCGAGCTGGTCAACCATTTGAAGTGGCACCTGCTTATGTATTTTTAGCCTCCGATGATGCATCTTACATATCAGGTCAAATTCTACACGTGAATGGGGGGGAAATTGTAAATGGTTAAATATTACGAAACGGGAAGTTTTATTTCATTTTGCTGACTGGGACATTGAAAAATAATAGTAGTCCTACAATTATTAGGACAGACAATCCATAGGCTAATAATGGCTTTTTGTAATGGAGCCGTATAAAAGGCAATTGAACAATATAAAAAATCACAGACCATCCGAAATTCCAACCATTATGGTAACTCATTAAACCCATTTTGTAGTTTACTAACTCGACGACAGACAAAAGGGTCACCCAGAAGATGATCCAGGCAACCTGTTTTACCCAACCAGTTGGATACCGTCCTATATATATAAACACAATGGATGGATAAGAGAGAAACGTTACAAGCAGATTGTTAAAAGTATGATTTGGAATAATATCTGTAGGGTCATATGACCACAACGGATAATTATATGTAAGAAAGTTATATAACAAGTCCAACATGATGACAAAGAGAAAGGTGGACTGATAATTCTTCCAGTTCCGCCAATCTCCCCAACGCCATGCAGCAAGAATCCATAACAACATGCGTACAATAATGTACATAAATACCATCCTATTACAATAAATTCCCAGCAATTGTATTATGACTAATTTTACTTAAAATATGCGTTGCTTTTGCCTACGTTAATAGGTTTCTGCATTTTGCTACCGAACCGGTGCCCCCATGGGCACGGAAAAAATTGGGCCTTCTCCATGGTTATAATGAGGATGATAATGAGGATGATAGTGATGGTACAATGACAATGGCACTGAGTATCCGTACCCCATATGGGTTCCGTAAGGATATGGCATATATCCTGTTCCATAATGATAAGGCATATAGGCTCTCATGTCTGGATTCATATTTCCACCTGCTTTCTTTAGAGTTTTTTGTTAATTTGATAATTTAACTTATTTTTGAACCGCATATGATTCTTTAGATAGTCTATCCAACTATTATTTTTAACTCCAAAATAATAGTCTTATGTTTTTCTAATACGGCACACTTTGGGGCGGTATTTTCTATTTAAAAAAGGTAAACCGTATGTTGGTAAGGATGAAAATTGACCTATCCAATAGTACATTTCACAAAGGCACATACCTCTTTATTTTTCAAAAGAATCCCCTTAAATAATTTTACAGCCCTTTTTCATATCACAATTTCATATTATTCTTCTGGTATTGTCCAAGACTTAGACATTTACCCATTACGAGGAATAACTGGCCACACTGGCGATTTTATAACTTTTTAATATATCAATTGTTTTATAAATAAAAATTTGATTCAATCCTAATCTTAAAAAATGTGAATCTGAATAATCTAAATAATTCAGTGTATGGTGGATGGAAATACATCTGAATCAGTTTACCTAATGGGAAATACTATTGCAAAGCACTTATACAGGCAAATAACGGTGATATTTAAACAAGATTCCGACAAGAACAAAGGACCCCTGATTCAAATTGGGTCCTTTGTTCTCTTATTTACTTTTTTTACACCTTCTTACTCTGTTCCTCTAAAATATCTTAAATTTTAGGCAATGTGATGGAATCCTTCACTTTATTTTGCATCGAATGGAATGTTTCCCTCCCAAAGAAGGCATCAGCCTTCCCTTTAATTTCTTTTAACATTTCATCGTTTTCAGCTAAGGCTACTCGAATCCTTTGTATTAGTTGTAAAGCATTCTGACCAGTAATTTGTTGAGCTACTCGTTCTAGAAGAACCTTAGTATCTACCGAATATTTTTCCGCAAAACTATGGCACATGACCATATTCATACGAAGTGATTCTCGATATTCATCTGTAAATGCTCTTCTAATACACCCTCTTACTCCTGCATATCCATATGAAATCTCTGATGCTGCTCTGTAAAATAGGACCATTCCATCTGCATGACTTGATTCAGGATGAACGCGGAGTTCGGTTATTAATGACATTAATCTTCTTACCATTGGTTTTGCTGACTCCATTGTATTCCACCATTCTAACAACCGTTTCCTCTCTTCAAAATCCATTACCAATGGTTTATTGACCACTTTTTCACCTCCACTTAAAGTCGTGGGATTGCCTGAATACTTTGGATTCGGGAATGTATTTCATGCCACCTATCCCCTAATATCTCTCGTCCTAACCTATTGGCTTCCCTGATCATTTCACCAATTTGAGAGTTCAAATATCGGCTTTGCTCGACTAAATAATAAAAATCTGGCAGTGCCTCTTTAACAACTAATTCAAAATTTGGACTTAATTGTTTTTCGCTAACCATTAATGTATCAAGTTCAAAAACAAGCATTTCATATGCAAAAGGAATAGATTCCCCATTTCGTAATCGATTAATGGTTCCCTGCACCGAATCAAATCCATACCCAATATCTGCAACAGATGCATGGTATGGATTTAGTCCTGGTTTAGTTCTTAATGAGGGAATGGATCGAAATCCTGTAGTAATCGAGCATACCACCTCTTTAGCGGCCATTCCTCTTTCCAATACAGTATATATTGCATCAAGATAGGAAGCACTTTGATTTAAGTTATGATCATTAAAAAAATATGTCATATTTCATTCTCCGTTAATTATTTTTTAACTGCTTAACTAAATGATTTTGCTTGAATTCCCTCCTTTATTACTACTTTCTTATATAGCATATTTATTGAATAATCTGAATATGTTTTGGACGGGAATTGTTTTATTTGTAATTAAACCAATTAAAAAAACCCCTTAGAACTAAAGGGGTGAAGTTTTAATTTTATGTAGTTTTATAGAAAAACTAATTCTCAGTAGCAGCCTTATTTACCATATCAATAAGATCCTTATAGGAATTACCGTTAAATTGTTGTCCATTCACAAAGAATGTCGGTGTCCCTGAAATTCCTAATTGATTAACATAAGAAGTGTCTTTATCTAAAGTACTTTGATATTTTTTTATTTTGAATGCTTTGGCCACTTTCTCACTATCTGTTTGGCTAACCACTTTACTTAATGTCTTTTCTAAAAAGCTTGTCGAATAAAGATCAATTTTTTCATATTTGGAATCTGATGGTTGTTCTGAGTACAATTGTTCATGAAATTTCCAAAAAGCATCATTACCTAATTCTTGAAATACCGTCTCCGCAAAAAGAGCAGCCCTTGTTGAGTCTGTATAAATAAATGGATCGTTCATAAAGTAGAATTGGACCTTTCCTGTTTGAATAAGCTCTTTATCAATTGCAGGAAATACTGTATCATTAAAATTTTTGCAGATTGGGCATTTGTAATCACCAAACTCTACCATTTTTACTGGAGCGTTTTTTTGCCCTAAGTATGGTTGATGCTGATAATCGAATGTAGCTGGCGAAGTGTTTGAAACATCTGTTTTTTGGATGTTACTAAGTAGCATTATTCCAATGAAGCAAATAATAGCTAGTCCTAAAACCCCGAAAAAGAACATTTGAGAAGAAAATTTTTTCGATTTTGATTTTTTCTTTGTAGCCATGTATTCACCCCATTTCATGAAAGTGGTTGGTTAAGTTCTTAATTTTGTACAACTCTAGATTCCCCTTTAGACTTTACTAAAATCGAATCGATTGATAAAAAGCGGCTCCCGTTCAACACAAGATAAAGGGCTATAATCATTAATGATAGTTCCAATTCATAACCAGGCATCTTCCCGTTACCGGTTAGACCAGCTGGTAGTTTTACAACTAAAATTGCACCCGCCATGATTAACACATTAAAAGCCGAAACAATTCTTGTCCCAAGTCCTAATATGATCGCAATTCCGCCCACCAATTCAATGGTTGCAACTACATAAGCCATAAAACTAGGGATTCCCATACTATGGAACCAACCTCCAATATTATCAATACCTCCTTGGAATTTTGATAAACCATGTGCAAAGAAGGTAATACCTAATACAACCCTTAATAGTAATGAACCAATTTCCCTGGTGTTTCTCATATTCATTCTCCTCTCAAAATCACTTCACTACATTGTGTAGTGTAAAAATTTATAAAAATTTCTAGACATGTGATCTCTAGAAAATTATTATTAAATCGAACATATTATAAAACAAATAGTTTTTGACTTGTGCTAATTAATCAATTACACTACACATTGTAGTGATTAGATTTTTTTTCGTCAAGTAAAACACCCATTTTCAGGAAGGAAGTCCTAATTTTGTACTATTTTTTTATTACTTTTGTTATTTTGATCGATCAATTATCAAAATATTGGATTCGTACTCATATAAAAGTAGGAAGTTCTATTGAAATATGGAAAGGTGTTTTGAATCTTAGCCACATTGAAAATAGTGGAGCAGCATTTAGTTCTTTTCAAGGGTATGGACGATTCTTTGTTCCAGTTGCTTTTATAGTGGGTGTAATTATGCTTAAATATCGCAGAGAGGTTAAATATAGGAGACTTTTAGTGGATTTAGGTACGGGCCTATTAATTGGAGGAGGAATCGGAAATGCAATAGATCGCATCTTATATAATCAGGTTACGGATTTTATATCCTTTCATTCAAACCATGGTATCCTAAACTTCGCAGATTATTTCATTCAATATGGTATGATTATTTTATTAATAGATTTGATTTTTAACTATTTATTAAATAGAAGAGAAAAAACTTAGCGGGTTGTCCTTTATTGGACTTCCCGCCTTTTCTTTATTCACCTTCATCTAATGTTAAACAATAATCATTAAAATGAACAAAAAAAACATGACATTAACTGAAATAATAACCGATTTTGTTTGTACTTTAAAAGGTATTGCATAATATGGTTCAATCAAATGCTTAATCCTGTAATCTATCGTTCCATCAGCAAAAGGTACAAGCAGGATTTGAGTTTTAGTTCCTAAGTGAGTCTTGATTAGCTTTAGCAGAGCACTGCTTAGGCCAATCTCAGTCCCCATCAGCTTAATAGCATACTCATCTGCAACTAATTCAATCATAATTTTATAATTTTTATACGCCCATTTGGTAAGTGGAATATACCACATGACTTCAGAAACCGTCTTTAATAGAAAGATTTTTAAGGTATGATGAAATTTTTGGTGGGCAGTTTCATGCTGTATAACAGCCTCTAGTTCCTCTCCGTCTAACATCTCTAATAATGTAGTAGATAGAAGGATAGTTGGATTTAACAGCCCAAAAGTGATTGCGATCAGTTCATTACTTTTGATGATAACGATGTCCTTTTTTCTCCTCTTATACCTTTGATTTACTTCCTTTGTATGTTCCCAATCGGTATGACGGAAAAGTTTTTTCTTTAATCTGTTTGTGTTTGTCACTTGCTGTCTGATTTTATTTAAAAAGACTAATATGGTGTAGATGACATAGGTATTAACAAGGAATAAAACACCGTAATATTCAACTGTACCTAGTTTAAAGATCCTAATACAAAATTGAAATATATTATCATAAAAGGAAGGGCCCCAAAAAACATTGGCCAGATAAAGTCCCATCTGTACAAATAAAGAAACACCACAACAGAGACCTACACTTAAGACAAAAAACGATTTATTTTTCCACATCATTACTTACTACCCTTTTTTAATTGATTAAGCTTTTGTTCAAGTTTATCAAGTAAATTTTGATCAACATCTTCCAATGAATCCAGCATGTGATTTACTACCATATCACCGAACTCATCTAACAGGTTTTCAGTAATTTTCTTTGACTGTTCATCGATAAATTCCATTTTTGTCATAATGGGTTTATAAAGCGAAGTTCTTCCTTCAACTCTCTTTTCAAGAATCTTTTTTTCTACCAGTCGATTCATAACTGTCATTACAGTATTAAAATTTATAGTTCTTTCTTTTTCGATTAACTGTTGAACCTCTTTAATGCTCTTTTCCTTTCCATTCCACAAAATATCCATAATTTTTGCTTCTAATGGTCCAAAAAAGCGATTCAAACCAACCTTATCGTATCGGAAGTTATTAATATTCATACTTTTCACCCCATTACATATTGTAGTGCAAAATGACAAGACTTAAAATAGTTATACAATAAATTAATAATATTTTTTAGGATGTTTCGAATTTAATTCATTTTCACTGTTTAACAGTATTATAGGAGTGATGGATATGAAGAACTTGATTTTCAGAGCAACAGGACCTACTGGCCACCATATTGTTCGTCAGGATCTAAAATTAGGATATGAAATCACTACATTTGTTCGAGACCAAAGTAGATTGAATATAAAACATCCACATTTATATATTTTATGCTTAGGTTAGCATATGAACAAACCCCCAATAAACCTACCATTGTGATCAGTAGCTAAATTGTCAGAAACTGACCTTATGTTTATGGATATTGGAAGAATGAAGCTCAAAAATACTGGTTTGTTTTCTCAATAGTTGTGTAGTAATGATGTAGACGCTCCATTTTCACAAGTTACCTTTAGCCCTCCAAGACTCGCTATGAGCGAATGGCTAGTTCTTCTTACTTGAAGGGAATCCCACCCGCTATATGATACGACCAATGCTCGGCCGCACATGCACCTTTTACTTTAAGTACGGTACTTCACAAACTTTCTCAACCAAAAGGCAATGTCAATTAAACATCGCCCAAATTACTTCTAGATTAAATTAATCATCTGTTCCTAATACATCTGTATTTGGGGGCTCATAACCCATCTGACGAAGCATTGCTACTATTTGTCCCTTGTGATGAAACTCGTGAGTGATGGTGTGCATTAGCAATTTACAAGGAGTAATAGATAATAGTTCAGGTGCTTCTCTCCAAGGGATTTCTCTCTCAATTAGCACGTTTAAATTATGTCCATGTAGTTCTAACAATTCATTTACTATTGAATCCACATGTTCAAATCGTGCTTTTATTTGCTCTAAACTGAATTTTTGTAATTCTTCCCTTGGAGTAAGAGGTTTTTTCGTCTTCAATAAAACAAATGAGCCGAGCCATGCAACATAGCAATCAGCTATATGAACCAATGTATCTCTTACACTTTGCCAACCGAATCCATTTGTATGTGTAAAATGATTAGGATCTAAATTTCTACAAAAATCTAACAGAGTTCCTCTAGTTTGTCGAACCCATCCATATTCATGTTGAAGCATCAAAACACCACCTTAATAAATATAACTACTTATTCTATACCTGTATAGAATAACCCTTTCTTTACTGACTAAAAAAGGATCGCCGCAGCAATCCCTTCTTAAACGCAAGCACCCTATAGTTTAAGTTCACAGTATACAATCATTCGTAGTTTTAAAGATTTTGTATAGATAAACTCCTCTGACATACCAATTAATAACTAGAATAATGGAACTTACCAATAGGCTGCCACAACAAGCTTGGCATCTTTCTGCCTAAAAGGACTTCGATAAAATAAAAATCAATTGTTTACATAAACTCGATTTATATTGCGTTTCTAAACAATGAAAAGTTGCCACGACAGTATTAATCGCGGTAGCTTAATCATCGCTTACCTCTATACTATTTTCCATCATGTCCAAAATTCATATGCTGATATCGTCCTATAATAATTTGGTAGACGCCATATAAAATCAGTCCAACTGCCACTATTACCAGTATAAACTGTCCGAATGGCTGGTTTGCTAATGCTGTTAAAGCACCGCCAATCCCTTTTGATTGATCTGGGTTATGTGTATATGCTGCCCGAATGAAAAAAAAGCCGACCATACTTAGAACAATCCCTCTTGAAATCAGGCCTAGCTTACCAGACAGTCGTGCGATTTTACGTTCTTTATCATTCATTTCATAGGTTTTGAATTTAGACATAAATTTCTCTTTTACACCACTATAAAGTTCGAAAACACCATATCCAGTAATAATTGCTCCTACTATTCCAACTATCCATACACCAAAAGGCTGATCCATTAACTTAGCCGAAATCGTTTTTCCTGAGTTGTCACCACCATTGTACCCCGTGTGACTAGCTAATTTTATTGCACCAAAAGCTAAATTCGTATAAATGACTCCACTGATGAAATAACCAGTTCTTTTAATCAGTCCTTTAGCATCAGTGCCGTCATTTTCAGGATCCTTAATCGCTTTAATAAAATCCCATATGATGTAACCAATTAAAGCAATTCCGATAATCCATAATGCAATCTCACCAAATGGCATTCCGGCCAATGAATGAAGAACACCAGATGTCCCAGTCATGCCGCCTCCGGATCCGAATACTGCTAAAGCTGCGAGTACCCCAATCATTCCATACACGAGGCCTTTAGCCATATAACCTAAACGGCCAAAACGCCGTACCCATGGTTTCACTTCTCTGATTTTATCTTTCGCTTCTGCTTTTGACAGCGAATTCAGCATATTGTTCACTTCCTCTACAATTCACTTAATATATGAGGTTCCCGTTTCAATGTAAAAAGAAACAACCAATAAATAAAGCGCTTAGGAAACTCCTAAGCGCTTTATTTTATCCCACATTTTTTTGACCGGTAAACTGGCTATTATATAAATCCGCATAGAATCCGCCCTGAGCTAATAATTCTGTATGCGTCCCCTTTTCAATAACCTTCCCATGATTCATTACCAGGATTAAATCTGCGTCTCGAATCGTTGATAAACGGTGTGCGATCACAAAACTTGTGCGTCCCTTCATCAAGTAATCCATTGCCTTTTGAATCTGTACCTCTGTCCGGGTATCAACACTGCTCGTTGCTTCGTCAAGAATTAGGATTGCGGGATCCGCTAGAATAGCCCGTGCAATCGTGAGTAATTGCTTCTGACCTTGCGATATATTCGAAGCTTCCTCATTTAAAATCGTCTCATAACCATCTGGTAATGTACGAATAAAGTGGTCTGCGTTGGCGGCTTTCGCTGCAGCAATAATTTCTGTTTCGGACGCCCCTTCTCTCCCGTAAGCAATATTATCAAGGATGGTGCTGTTAAACAGCCATGTATCCTGAAGCACCATTCCAAATAAGCTTCTTAGTTTCTCTCTTTTTAGCTCTCTAGTATCAATTCCATCGATTACTATCTTTCCAGAATTAAGCTCATAGAATCGCATTAATAAATTAATCAAAGTGGTTTTACCAGCGCCAGTCGGTCCAACAATGGCCACTTTTTGACCTGATTTCACCTCTATATTCATATCCTCAATCAGCAGCTCATCGCTTTTATAACCAAAGGAAACATGCTCAAAGCGGACGTTCCCTTCTGGCGATGGAATATCTTTTGGTTCAACCGCTTCTGGAACCTCTTCTGTTTCGTCTAAAATTTCAAAAACACGTTCTGCACTGGCAATCGTCGATTGGATCACGTTCGCGATTTGTGCGGTTTGCGCGATTGGCTGCGAAAACTGACGGGCATATTGGATGAAAGCTTGAATATCTCCAATTTCAATCGCCTTTTTTGTGACCAAAAGGCCGCCGGCCACCGATACCAGCACATAGCCAATATTATTGATAAACGACATAAGCGGCATGATCATTCCCGACACAAACTGGGCCTTCCAGCCTGATTGATAGAGCTTTTCGTTAATTTTTTCAAATTCCTCGCTGGATCTTTTTTCATGGCCAAAAACTTTAACCACTTTATGGCCTGTATACATTTCCTCTACATGACCATTCAACTGACCTAAAGATTTTTGCTGTCCTTTAAAATACTGCTGCGACTTTTTTGCAATATTCGCTGTTGCAATAAAGCTGAGCGGCAAGGTCACAATCACAATTAAGGTCATTAATGGACTGATCGACAGCATCATCACAATCACGCCGACTAAGGTAACAACCGATGTAATCAGCTGTGTTAAGCTTTGCTGAAGCGTGGTACTGATATTATCTACATCATTGACAGCCCTTGAGAGGATTTCACCATGGGTCTTCGAATCAAAGTACTTTAAAGGCATCCGGTTCAGCTTTTCCTCTACTTCTTTCCGAAGATGAAAAACGGTCTTTTGAGCTACCCCTGCCATGATATATCCCTGTAAATAAGCAAAGATCGCACTCAATAGATAGAGGCCGACTAAAAGCAAAATGATATGACCAATATAATCAAAATCAATTTTAGCACCGGGAACCCCTTTTAGCTTCATCATTAACCCTTCAAACAGTTTTGTAGTCGCCTTCCCCATTATTTTCGGGCTGACAATCGAAAAGATCGTACTAATGATGGCAGTAATCAGGACAGAAATGAGCTGCAATTTGTATGGTTTTAAGTAGACGACGAGTCTCTTAAGCGTTCCTTTAAAATCCTTTGCTTTTTGGACAGGCATCCCCATTCCCCGCGGACCAAATCCTCCGCCTGGACCTCTTCTTGGTGAACCCTCGCTAGGTTGATTTTTAGAGTCTGCACTCATGCAATTTCCTCCTCTGACAGCTGTGACATCACAATCTCACGATAAACAGGACTCGTTTCCATAAGTTGTTTGTGTGTGCCGATTCCTGCAACCTTTCCATCATCTAAGACAATAATTCGATCGGCATCCATAATCGTACTGACCCGCTGCGCCACAATTAAGACCGTGGATTGACCGGTTTCTGCTTTTAAGGCCGCCCGCAGCTTGGCATCCGTCTTAAAATCTAATGCTGAAAAACTATCATCAAAGATATAGATTTCCGGCTTTCTTACGAGGGCACGGGCAATCGAGAGCCGCTGTTTTTGACCACCCGAAACATTTGTTCCCCCCTGGGCAATCGTGGCATTAAATCCATCAGGCATGGATGAAATAAATTCATTTGCTTGGGCAATTTCAGCCGCATGATGAACTTCGTCATCTGTAGCATCTTGTTTTCCATAACGGATGTTTTCGGCAATCGTACCCGTAAAGAGAATGGCCTGCTGCGGAACGAATCCAATTTTTTGACGAAGCTGCTCTTGTGTCATTTCACGAACATCTGTTCCACCTACCACAATTTGACCACTATCCACATCATAAAAACGCGGAATTAAATTAATAAGTGTTGATTTACCTGAGCCTGTTCCTCCAATGATTGCCGTCACTTCTCCTGGATTCATCGAAAAAGAAATGTTAGAGATTGCCGGCATTTCAGCACCCGGATAGCTGAAGGTCACATCGCGAAATTCCACATGACCTTCTTCGCCTTTGATTAATGCTGCGGAATCTGGATCCTTAATATCGGCGGTGGTCTCAAGTACTTCGTTAATTCTAACAGCCGAGACAGAAGCTCTAGGGATCATCACAAACATCATCGATAACATAATGAACGAGAACATGATTTGCATGGCGTATTGAATAAATGCCATCATATCCCCAACTTCCATGTGTCCATTACTGATCCGGTGGCCGCCGAACCAAACAATCGCCACCGTCGTAAGGTTGAGAACAACCATCATTATCGGCATCATTGCCGCCATAATTTTATTGACCTTTATCGCGGTCTGTGTTAAATCCCAGTTTGCTTCATTAAAGCGTTTTTTCTCATGCTCAACCCGGTTAAAGGAACGAATAACGCGAATGCCTGTTAAATTCTCCCTTAAGACACGATTAAGTTTATCCAATTTTACTTGCATGGCTTTAAAAAGCGGAATCCCTTTTCTAGCGATGACCACAATCGCAACAATCAAAATGGGAATCGCCACGGCAAGGACCCCTGTAAGCTTGGCATCTTTTGAATAGGCCATAATAATCCCGCCAATACACATCATTGGCGCAGCGGCCATCATTCTCAGCATCATAATCATAACCTGCTGGATTTGCGTAATATCGTTTGTTGTCCTAGTGATGAGTGAAGCTGTTCCAAGCTGATCAAACTCACTTAAAGAGAAGTTTCCGACATGCGAGAAGACTTTGCTCCGCAATAACCTGCCGAAACCTGATGCTGCCTTGCTTGAGAAAAAGCTGGCCGCAATCGAACAAATCATTCCGCCTAAAGCTACTAGCAGCATATAGCCGCCAATTTTCCAGATATAATGTGTGTCTCCCGTGACGACCCCTTTATCTACGATATCAGACATGAGGGTAGGTAAATACAATTCTGATAGAGATTGTAACAGCACGAGCACAAGGACAACATAGATCGGGATTTGAAATGGTTTAAGGTATTTACTCAATTTTAACAAATGGCTTCCACTCCATTTTCCATGTTAATTTTCTATATCTTTTATTGATTTTCCAATTGATTGAAGTAATCATGAACGTTAAAAAGCAATTCTGCTAACTGCAAGCTTTCTGCTTCCCCAAGATAATCAATAAGACCTAAAAAGGTATTCGCAAATGTCTGTCTAGCCTGTTCGGTTGCTTGAAGTCCTTCTTCCGTCAAACTGATCTTGACCGAGCGTCTGTCATCTGGATGAATGGTCCGTTCAATAAAACCATCCTTTTCGAGAACATTGATGATTTGCGTCACGGTAGGTGGTGTTACTCTCAATTTCTGGCTAATTTCTGAAACCTTCATCTCACTGTTATTCTCATTTGCCCGTTGAAGCAGAGCGAGCACTCTGAATTCACTTGGGTTAAAACCAGCAATTTTCTTTTCGTGCCAGCCCGTTTTACGAAATTGCTGAAAAGCCTTCATTAATTTTTGTGCAGTCTCACTTTCAAAATGAGCCACGATCTCACCTCATTTTTATTAACCACCCTAATAGTTAGGTAGCTTAATTATTTATAAACCTAAGTATATTCCCGTTGAAACCTTACGTCAATCAGGAACAAAAAGAAAAAACACAGAAATTTTTCTGTGTTTTGGTGGCTTGCTAGGAAGAAAAACCATAAGTCGGTTAATGGGTTACTTCTGCTTTATAAAGGTTCCAATGTCCACGATCAAAATACCAAATTGAATTAACAAAGGCGATGATATCAGCGTTGGCGATCCCAGTTACTTTCTGCTGCGCTTTTAATCCCATTTTTTGCTGGTCGATTTGGATTGGTTTTACATTATAAAAGGAGTTAACCGTTAATTCGGTTGGCTCATTCAGTTTCCCGCGATAATAAAAGCCTAGTTTTTTATAATACTCCTGGCGATTTTTCAAATCAAAAAGATAGGATTTTCCGGTTTTGGTTAATTTGATTTCCGCTTTGTAGCCATTTTTAAATTTTGCATCCATCTCTAATGGCTCTGGAACGGTTAAGTCGGTCCGCTCAAAATTCTTTAAGCTATACAAATAGCTCGTCACGTTCCCATCGCTCTCACCCGTTAGTACATTCGCAAATAAATCTTTCAAACCATCATGGTTTAAATCTACTAACTTTAAGGATGCCTTCGTACCGCTTTCTAAGGGAAAGCTATAGGTTCTGCCATTGGAAGCCCTGATATCAATAAAGACACTTTTTAAATATTCTCCGTCATCTTGAGAGGGTACCCCTTTTAACCAAATGGTCTCAATTTGCCCATCTCCAGTCAGATCCGCTTCTTGTTTGGAAATCATAACAGTTCTTATATTTTCTTCAATCGCATATACACCCGTAATTGTCGAAAGTGATATAAAAAAAAACGAAACGATGACTAACAGCATCTCTTTTTTCATCCAGTTCCCCTCCACATCCTTTTCTTTCACTTAGTATGTCCATTATTGGGAAAAAAATGAAAAGAACCTCCCTTTTTTCTAAGGAGGTTCTTTTCATCGTTTTATTCAGTTACTGGTTCGGTAGCAGCTACTTTCCATATATGGCTTACTTTGCCGTTCTCGTCCTCGTCAAGAATAAACGAGCCATTCGAATAACGGTCACTATAGCTAATATCCACCGTTTTTAGCGTTTCGGTGTAGCCTTTTTCCGTCTCAATAATAATCAGATCTTGTTCATTTGCGACAACAAAACCTGCAATCCGATGCGGTTTTGCTTTCAGCTCGCGGAGGATAACAACACCACGCTTCGCACGGGTTGCTTTTTCAAATTCTTTTAACTTCATTCGTTTAAACGCACCGCGCTGGGTAGCGACGACAATCGATTCACTGCTATCTGGTGTGATCAGCTTGCCGCCAACCACCACATCATCTTCTTTTAGATTAATCCCTTTTACACCTGCAGCCCGCTGTCCGACGATACTAATCTCTTCCTCATGGAACCATAATGCATAGCCTAAATGAGTAACTAAGAAGAGTTCTTTCGTGCCATCGGTTAGATGCACATCGACTACCTGGTCATCATCCTTAAGATTGACTGCCACAAGTGGTTTTGAGTACCGCTGTGCTTTGTAGGCTTTCAGCTCGGTTTTCTTAACCATCCCGTTTTTTGTTACAAACACAAGATAAGCATCCTCTTCGAAGTCTTTGACGGAGATGGCATGGATGATCTCTTCGTCACGGTCAATTGGAATAATATTGGCGATATGCTGGCCAAGATCTTTCCAACGGATGTCTGGTAGCTCGTGAACAGGGCAGAACAAGTAATTCCCCTTATTTGTAAAGAGCAGCAAGACATCTTTGGTATTCATATCAAGCTGGGCAAGGAGACGATCCGATTCCTTCATCGCCAAGTCCTGTCCGCCGGATGCCGTAAAGGAACGCTGACTTGTTCGTTTCACATAACCTTCTTGTGTCACGGTGACAATCACATCTTCACTTGGCACGGTTACGTCAAGATTAATCTTGATTTCTTCAATTTCCGCTTCAATTTTCGAACGACGTTCATCTACAAAGCGTTTTTTCACGTCTTTCAGCTCTTTTTTAATGACCGATAAAAGCTTTTTCTCACTAGCTAAAATACTAGTAAGTTCCTCCACCTTTTCCGCTAACTCTTTTGCCTCATTCTGAAGGGCCGTGATATCTGTGTTGGTTAAACGGTAGAGCTGTAAAGAAACAATCGCTTCAGCCTGAGCTTCTGTAAAGGCAAATTTGGCGATTAAATTATCTTTGGCATCCCGTTTGTCCTTTGACGCACGAATGGTTGCAATCACTTCATCCAGAATCGACAAAGCCTTGATTAACCCTTCCACAATATGCTGACGCTCTTTCGCCTTATTGAGGTCAAATTGCGTTCTTTTTGTGACAACTTCTTTTTGATGGCCAATATAGGCATCTAATAACTCACGAATTCCCATTAGTTTTGGACGTTTGTTATAGATCGCGACCATATTAAAGTTATAGGTTATCTGAAGATCACTATTTTTATATAAGTAGTTCAGAACACCTTCTGCATGGGCATCCTTTTTTAATTCAATGACGATTCTAAGACCCGTACGGTCGGTTTCATCACGAACCTCAGACATTCCTTCTACTTTACGGTCTAAACGAAACTCATCCATTTTTTTGACCAGATTGGCTTTATTGATTTCATAAGGGATCTCGGTAATAACAATTTGCTGCTTACCGCCGCGAACCTCTTCGATTTCCGCTTTTCCACGGACAATGATTTTCCCTTTACCAGTTTCATAGGCTTTTTTAATGCCTTCTATCCCTTGAATGATACCGCCCGTAGGAAAATCTGGTCCTTTAATCACGGTCATGAGTTCATCTACGGTTGAATCCGGTTGATCCATTCTCATCATGACGCCATCAATAATTTCACCTAAATGATGGGGAGGAATATCAGTGGCATAACCGGCTGAAATACCCGTGGAGCCATTAACAAGTAAGTTCGGGAACATCGCCGGTAAGACAGTCGGTTCCTTTGACGTATCATCAAAGTTTGGAATAAATTCCACCGTATCTTTTTCAATATCTCTTAGGAGTTCAGCAGCAATCGCCGAAAGCCTTGCTTCCGTATAACGCATTGCTGCAGGCGGATCACCATCGACACTACCGTTGTTCCCATGCATTTGCACAAGTACATTTCGAACTTTCCAATCCTGGCTTAAACGCACCATGGCTTCATAAACGGAAGAATCACCGTGTGGGTGATAGTTACCGATAACATTACCAACCGTCTTAGCTGATTTTCGAAAACCTTTATCAAATGTGTTGCCTTCTACATGCATCGCATATAAAATACGCCGCTGTACAGGCTTTAATCCGTCCCGGGCATCCGGAAGGGCACGTTCTTGGATAATGTACTTACTGTATCTGCCAAAACGATCACCAATGACATCTTCTAGAGGTAAGTCCCGGAATTTTTCAAGTGCACTCATCCTTCAGTTCCCTCCTCTGTGACCGTGATATTTTCATTTTCTAAAATCGTATCATCTTCTTCTAAACCGAATGCCACATTACTTTCAATCCATTTGCGGCGCGGCTCTACTTTATCCCCCATCAGGGTCGTGACGCGGCGTTCCGCTCTGGCGATATCATCAATCTTAACGCGGATTAATGTGCGAGTCTCGGGGTCCATGGTCGTATCCCATAGCTGGTCAGCATTCATTTCGCCAAGACCTTTATAGCGCTGGATGATGTAGCCTCTGCCGACTTTTTTAATGGCACCCTGGAGCTCATCTTCATTCCAGGCATACTCAATGATTTCTTTTTTCCCGGAGCCTTTACTCACTTTGTATAATGGCGGCAGGGCAATAAACACCTTGCCTGCTTCAACAAGCGGCTTCATATAGCGGTAAAAGAAGGTGAGTAATAAGACTTGAATATGGGCGCCGTCTGTATCCGCATCGGTCATAATGACAATTTTGTCATAGTTGATGTCTTCAACAGAAAAATCGGCCCCAACTCCGCCTCCAATTGCATGGATGATCGTATTGATTTCCTCGTTTTTAAAAATATCCGATAGTTTCGCTTTCTCAGTATTAATGACTTTACCACGGAGGGGAAGAACAGCCTGAAAGCGGCGGTCGCGGCCCTGCTTGGCAGAACCTCCCGCAGAATCACCCTCTACCAGGTAAAGTTCATTCTTTTGCGGATTTCGTGATTGCGCTGGTGTCAGCTTTCCAGAGAGGACTGCTTCTCCCCGTTTCTTCTTTTTGCCGCTCCGTGCATCTTCGCGGGCTTTTCTTGCGGCTTCACGGGCCTGATACGCTTTAATTGATTTTTTAATTAATAACGAGCTGATATCAGGATTTTCTTCTAGGAAGTAGGAAAGGTGTTCAGACACCACGGAATCCACGGCGGATCTCGCTTCACTTGTACCGAGTTTCCCTTTTGTTTGTCCTTCAAATTGAAGCAGTTCTTCTGGGATTCTGACCGAAATAACTGCCGATAATCCTTCACGAATATCGTTGCCGTCTAAATTTTTGTCCTTTTCCTTCAGAAAAGCAACCTTGCGGGCGTAGTCATTGAACACCCTTGTCATTGCCGTTTTTGCGCCGGCTTCATGAGTACCGCCATCTCGTGTCCTTACGTTATTAACAAAGGATAAGACGTTTTCGGAATAGCCATCATTGAATTGAAACGAAAATTCTACTTCAATTCCATTTTGAGTTCCTTCAAAGCTTCCAACTGGATGAAGTGTTTCTTTATCCTCGTTTAGATATTCAACAAACGCCTCAATTCCGTTTTCATAGTGAAAAACCTCGTGGAGATTATTGCGTTCATCGATAATCTCGATTTTTAGTCCTTTTAACAAGAAAGCTGATTCTCTCAGCCGTTCCGATAAAGTTTCAAAATTATAAGTCGTGGTCGAGAAAATCGTCGTATCCGGCTTAAAATGAATCGTTGTTCCCGTTTGATTGGTTTTGCCGATTTTCTCAAGTGTTGTGACGGGTTTTCCGCCATTTTCAAACCGTTGTTCATAAACAAAGCCATCTCGTTTAATCGTAACGATTAACCATTCCGATAATGCATTTACAACCGAAGCACCAACACCGTGCAACCCACCGCTGGTTTTATAGCCGCCTTGACCAAATTTACCGCCGGCATGGAGCACCGTTAAAATAACCTCAGGAGTTGGTTTTCCCATTTTATGCATACCTGTAGGCATTCCTCGACCCTTATCCATAACACTTATGGAATTATCTTTGTGTATTTTTACAATGATCTGATCCCCGAATCCGCCAAGTGCTTCATCGACAGAGTTATCCACAATCTCATAAACAAGATGATGAAGACCGCGTGAATCAGTGCTGCCAATATACATACCTGGGCGCTTTCTTACCGCCTCAAGACCTTCTAGTACCTGGATGGCATCATCATTGTAATCAAATGCTTGCTGATTCCTTGCCACTAAAATACCCCTTCCTGCCTAAAAAAACATAAATGGCGCTCATCGCCATTTTCATAATGAAGTTAGTAAAACATTCGTTTTAATGAGTCGATTATCCTTTAAATTTATCCAATAGAACTAATGTTTGCCACATTTATTTTAACATAACTTGTTGCGGCGTCTATGCTTTATTGTAGCGATTTATTTCGTTTTGGCAAATATGTATTTAAAAACAACTTATTTTTGTAATACAATTTTGGCGGTCTTTGTGGAGAAAAAAAGAAAAAAACTGCTAAAAAACAGCAGTTTTTATCTCGTCATCGCATATTCGATTTTAATACAGCGATCCATAATAACCGTATAGCCCTTTTCTTTTAAAAATTGATAGGCTTCCTCATTAGCAAGACCGAGCTGGGCCCAATAGACATCCGCATCAATCTCATCAAATTCTTTCGCAACATCGAACAATTGTTCTGATCTCCTAAAAACATTCACAATATCCACATGTCCCTCAATTTCTTTTAACGAAGATACTGCTTTGACACCTAGTACTTCGTCGACAGCTGGGTTAACCGGAATGATTTCATAGCCTGCCTTTTGCAAGACCTCTGATACTTGGTAGGAAGCCTTTCCTGGATTATCACTTAGGCCTACGACTGCAATTCTTTTTGCCTTTTTTAAAATAGCGGCGATTTCCTCACGGCTTGGATTTTCAATTGCCATTCTGACCACTCCCCAATAAGATTAGTATCTTTATTTTACCCTTTTTGAAAATAAAAACCAAAATAAAACGCTTGCAAACAGTAAAGCGAAAGCGCTCAAATAACACCGAAAGAGGATCTTGTCCAATAGGGTGGTTCTATTGGACAGTTTAGGTTCGTTGAGAGAGGATATTGTCCATTAGGATGGTTCTATTGGACAGTATAGGTTCGTTGAGAGAGGATTTTGTCCAATAGGGTGGTTCTATTGGACAGTATAGGGTCGTTGAAAGTGGATTTTGTCCAATAGAATTCTTCTATTGGACAGTTTAGTTAAAAATAGGAGAGTTTTGTTCTATAGAGGCCCCCCTATCATAAACAAAAGCTCCCTTTAATGTGGGAGCTTCCCTTAAGAAACAGAGATGAGTTCAGGTTTAACCGCCTCGTTTACCTTTGGCACGGAGAGGCAAAAACGGGCACCTGCCTTATGGTTTTCAACCGTAACCAATCCATTCATATTTTCAAGAATCATCTTGGTCATATATAAGCCTAAACCCGTTCCATGCGGCCTCGTAGTAAAATAGGGGTCAAAGATTTTATCAAGGAGTGCAGGCTGTATTCCCCCGGCATTATCCGTGAATTCCGCTGTAACAAATTCCGCTGTTTTACTTAATTTAATCGTTATTTTTCTATCCTTGATGTCTTTTTGAACAAAGGCATCGCGGGCGTTGGTTAAGATATTTAATACCACTTGGCTATATTCATTCGGAAAACCGTAAGCGATTAGCTCCCCGCGGTATTCAAATTCCATCTTGATCCCATAATATTTTAAGCTTGATGAAAAAATCGCCAATGCATCCTCAATCGAACTGCCTATTGAAAAAGGGGTTTTTTCGTTATTTGGTTTGTAGAATTTCTGAAAATCATGGATGGTACGGGACATGTGCTTGATTTGAATCATACTTTCCTTGGTGAAGTTATCAATATAGATTTCATCAAGCTGACCAAACTCATATTCCTCACGCACATCCTGAATGATCAGAGATAAACTATTTAACGGCTGCCGCCATTGATGCCCAATATTGGCAATCATTTCACCCATGGCAGCAAGTCTTGAATGCTGAATCAGAAGATGATCCTTTTGCCTGTTTTTTTCTACCTCATCTTGGATTTTCTTTTCTAAATCTCGATTAATCGCTTCGTACTTTTCCGCTAACTCTCGATTGTTTTGTTCACTTTCTTTCAGCTTCTTCATCAGAATGCGGCTCTTAAATACATATAAACAAATGGTTAAAATAATATAACCAATCACCAACGATAAGGAAAGATATATAGTGAGCATTCTACCGCCTCCTTACGCTTCTTTGGTGTATAATGATACACTGTTTCGTCCATTATTTTTTGAAGTGGTCAGCGCTCGGTCTAGTTCTGCCAGCAATTCCACTTTTGTTTTTCCAGGAGAAAATTCGGCAACTCCAAAGCTGCAGGTAACCTGGCCAATTGTATGAAAATGATATTGTTCAATAATCGACCGGATCGATTCAGCAAGTAACACAGCTTGATTTCCATCTGTTTCAGGAACAAGCAAGATGAATTCCTCTCCTCCCCAACGGGCAAACATATCACACTCCCGAATCCGCTGCTGGACAATGGTGGAAACCGTAATAAGCACCTTATCTCCTGCTGTTTGACCAAACTGTTTATTAAGAGTTTGGAAGAAATCAATATCCATTAAAATAAGCGAAAAGGACCGATCAAATCGTTCAGCACGTCTCATTTCGCCGGTCAAAATTTCCTTGAACTTCTGCCGAGTGTAACTGCTTGTTAGCGGGTCCAGCTTGGCTAAATGGTCCTTATCACGGCTTTCTTTCTCTAAATCGGTTATATCTGTCAGAACAAATAAGATCTGTTTGGTGCCCGGAATCGGTCCTGCTTTCATTACATAGTTATAGTCATTGCCAAGCGGGCCTTTCCAACGAACTTTAGCTGAATTTTTCCCAGTGGCTAAAAATTCTTCTATCCAACGCCCTTTATCCTTAGGGTAGAAATAGTGAGGGTCCTCGACAAAAAAACTGGAAAGAAACTGACTTTGGTAACTAGCGGGATGATTCTTGTGTATGCCAATCCCCGTTACCGTTGTAAAGGCTTGATTCCATTCCACAATCTCTCCGTTTTCAATCACAAAAATAAGATTATCTTGGAAATCAAGAATCGTCCGGGTTAGATTCTTTTGTTTTTCAAGCTCTTTTTCTAATTGAATCTGGTAAACAGATTTTTGAATGGCTTGTAACAGTAAATCAAGATCAATTGGTTTTAAAATAAAATGATTGACATTGTTTTCAATTGATTGGACAAAAAAATCATTATCATCATGAGCGGTGGTGACAATGACTTGGACCCTTTCGTTTAGTTCCCTGATTCGTTTAATCATCTCTAATCCGCTCATTTGATTCATTTTAATATCCGCAATAATTAAATCCGGTTTGTATTTTTGATAGAGTTGTAAACCTTCCACGCCATCAATGGCAACATGGATATGGGCAAACCGGCGATTTAAAACCCGCAGAAGTTTTTCACGGGAAAATGTTTCATCCTCAACATATAAAACTCGTATATCCGGGTATTGATAGTTAAGATATTGTAGAACGCTTCTCGCCATTCGAGCATCACCTCTTTTAACAGTTAATAACTAACATTATGTAAGAAAACCGATCCTTCACCGCGTGGATATGGGCGGTTCTTTTATTACTATAAAACGATTTTTCTCTATTATAGATTCACAATTTCCTGCATTCAATCGCTTAAACCTAGGGTTGCTAAATTCTCCATTTTTTTGTAATAAATTTGTCTTTAATTGTCCTTACTTTGGACTTAATAAGGAAAATTTCACTATAAAAAGTAGGATGAAAGTACCGGTTTCACTATCATTTTTTACAACTCTTTGAAACTTATCATCGAAAGAAATAGTGTTTTTATGCCATTCCATGGTAAAATAGATGAACTGGATCTTTTATTGAAGGAGAAATTATTCATGATTCAAATTATCTTGGTCTTGTTCCTTGCCTACTTACTTGGCTCCATTCCGTCTGGGCTAATCGTGGGCAAAACATTCTACAAAGTCGACATCCGTGAGCATGGAAGTGGGAATTTAGGGGGTACGAACACGTTTCGAACGCTTGGTGTTAAAGCAGGATTAGCTGTCACACTTGCTGATATCCTGAAGGGCACACTCGCAGCCGCATTGCCTGTCATCTTCCATCTTGATATGAATCCATTATTGGCTGGGATCTTTGCGGTAGTGGGACATACCTATCCAATCTTTGCTGGATTTCGGGGCGGGAAAGCCGTTGCAACCTCTGGAGGAATCGTATTATTTGCAGCACCGTATATGTTTTTGACGGTAATAGTCGTCTTCTTTATTAGTTTATACCTATCCAAATATGTATCCCTATCGTCTATGATTGCAGGTATTACTGCGGTGTTGTTTGCCATCATATCAGGATTGGTTCGCGATTGGGACATCCCTTTATTAATCGTAGTGTTATTTTTAGCGGTATTTGTTATTTTCCGCCATCGCGCAAACATTAAACGAATTATCAATAAAACGGAACCTAAAATTAAATGGCTATAAAGGGACATTTCGTCTCTTTATAGCCATTTTTTTCTAAACGCGCAATAGTTGAAACCGTTTATGGCCAAGTACATCTTGAACATAATCTAGTTTCGTGTCATTGAAGTAAACCATATCTTTTTCGTGAATAATTACGGTCAGATCGTTAAACTCGAATGAACGATCTCCCTCAATCTTCCGCTCTTCCAGAGACAGATTTAATTTGGGGCCGCCTCAGCCAATCCCCATGGTTAAACGCAGGTAAAGCTGCTCATCTTCTGATGTTTTTTCTTGATTTATGATAGCGGTTAATTGATGGTAAGCACTTTCGGTTAGTTTAAACATCTCATATTCCTTTCTACTCTTTTTGTGAAAATAGCATGAATTATTTTAAAATCATCCTTAAATATAATATAGTATGAACAAGGAGATCAAAAATCATTTGCTCGAGTACGCTTGATAAGGAGATTTTATGAAGAAAAAGGCCATTTTACCTTCTTTTATTATTATATTAAGTTGTATTGTCATTGCCGTAATTCTTTTCATTCAACAAAAACAGTCGGTCATTCAGGAAAACATCTATCGTTCCCAAAACCTTTCGTTACGTCCTTTATTTAATGTAGATCGAAATCTACTATTAACTGAAAAGATTACCCTAGGGGCGGTTGGAGATATCCTTATTCATCAACCCGTATACCAGGATGCTTTTAACGGAGCTGACTATAACTTTGACCCGATCTTTGAACAAGTAAAACCCCTCTTAGAGAAACCCGATATACTAACCGCCAATCAAGAAAGTATAATAGGCGGTCTGGAATTGGGACTCTCCGGTTATCCGAGGTTCAACAGTCCACAACAGGTCGCGAATGCACTGCTAGATACTGGAGTAGATATCGTCTCGACCGCTAATAATCATGCTTTAGATCGAGGAGAAAAAGGAATTCGCTCGGAATCAGCCTATTTAGATCAGATTGGGTTACCACATGTCGGTAGTTTTAAGGATGCGGCTGACCGTCAAAAACTACGAATGATCGATAAAAATGGAATAAAGATTGCCTTTTTAGCTTATACATACGGAACAAACGGAATTCCACTTCCAAAAGGAAAAGACTATCTTGTCAATGTCATCAATAAAAATGTCATGAAAGCCGAAATTGCGCGGGCAAAAACACAGGCAGATGTGGTGGTAATGAGCTTGCATTGGGGGAACGAATATCAACGCATCCCCACAACTGATCAAAAAGAGTTGGCTAAGTTTTTGGCCAATGAAGGGGTAGATATTATCTTGGGTTCCCATCCACATGTCCTGCAGCCAATGGAATGGATCAAGACAAATGATGGACGAAAATCATTTGTGATCTATTCATTAGGAAATTTTATCTCTGGACAGCACAGTAATTACAGAGATATCGGCGGATTAGCGACCATTGATATTACCAAACAAATCACCGAAAAAGGAAGTACGATTGGCCTGTCTAATCCCGTTTTCACACCAACCTATGTATCAAGCCAAAAAAACAAAAGCTTTCGAATCGTTCCGTTAGATAAGGCGGGGGCCTATGGTTTATCAAATGCAGGCCCTAAATATAATGAAATAGAACAGCATATGACCCAATGGCTTAAATAATAGGAAAAGGCACTCTTGAAATGTTTATATCTCAGGAGTGCCTTTTTCTTTTTGCCAAAGTTGTTCGGATAAGCCTTCTTTTAGTAAGATTTCTCTTTGCCGTTCCCCCAGTAAATCAAAATGGGAGTAGCCATCCTTGCGGTGATGGATCCACTCTTTCCTTAGCCCATACCGTTTACCCCAATCAGCTAATTGGTCAAGGTCAAGACATCCGACTTTGGTGACGGTTTTACAATCAGGAAAGCGGTCATCCAGCCAATAATGAGTTAAAAATGCAATTTCACCTTGGTCAATTTTCCTTTTCCATTCGTTTAACTCTTGTCTTTTGATTCCAAAGGCCAACATCATCACCTCAATCCCTGTTGGAATTCAGTCATAGAAGGAGTTATTTCTTCTTGATTTCCTCGTATTTTACATACCATTCCGGAAAAGCTCTTTTAAAAGATGTTGGCTTAAAATTATCTTTTTTCACAATAATATGGGTCGAGGTTCCTTCCGCACAAACCTCATCATTTCCATTTACTATCGTATAGGAATAAATGGTCTTAATGCCATCATTTAAGGATACCCAGGTCTTTACAAAGGCTTTGTCCCCATATCTTAAAGGTTTCTTATACGTGATTTGGATATCATAGACTGGAGCAAAGTAACCCGATTCCTCCATCGCCAGATAGCTATAACCAATATCCTCAATAAATCCAGTCCGGCCAAGCTCGAAAAATTTTAAATAGTTGGCATGATAAATCACACCCATCATATCTGTATCTGCATAATAAAGTTGAATTTCCCTAGTCGAGATAAAATAGTTTTCCACTCTAAACGTTCCTTTCATTCGTCAATAACCTGAAGTCTTCCCGAGTGCTTGTTCGACATCTTCCACTTCAAGGTACATCACTTTTTCTAAAAGATCCTCTTCCACCACATCACTCATTAACCGTAATGCTTGTGCCTGAATCATATCATCGACTAAATTGGTCGCAAATCGTCCATTCCCGATGAAAGTTTCGGTATCCATTGTTTCAAGCAATAGGCTCTTTGCATCCTCTGTAAGCTGATATTGAAACTTACCCGCATAATTAACCATAATGTCGAGTAGTTCTTCATTTGAATAGTCCGGAAACAGAAAGAACTTTTTAAAACGGGAACGTAATCCAGGATTGCTTTCTAATAATTGATTCATTTCATTTGGGTATCCAGCTAAAACGACCACTAAATTTTCATTTTGCTTTGTCATTTCATCGACAAGGGTATCAATGACTTCTTTTCCAAAATCACCGGATGTTTGACTGATTAAGGAATAAGCCTCATCAATAAATAGAACCCCGCCCAAGGCTTCCTTAATTTTTTGTTTCGTTTTTCCGGCTGTCTGTCCAACATATCCAGCCACAAAATCAGCACGACTCGCGACAATAAGATGGCCTCTTTTTAAAATGCCGCATTCCTTTAAAAATTCCGCATAGATCTTTGCTACCGTTGTTTTCCCAGTACCGGGGTTTCCAGTAAAAACGGCATGCAGCTGAATCGGTACAGTAGGCAGACCTCTTGTTCTGCGGAATTGCTGCATTTTGACGAATGAAATAAGGGTCTTTAATTCGACCTTTAAGGAATCCAAGCCAATTAATTGGTTGAGCTGTTCCTGTGGTGATTCGGTAACGGTCTCTTTCTCGATTTGAAAATCTTCTCGGTCGAGGAGCATCATATCTAAGATATCGACATCTGCTGTATGGTTGTCGGCCCCTTTTTTAAAAATCGCGTCAATCACAATATTGTGGACAGTTCTGGCATTGCCAAACGTATCGTCGACCCGTTCTTTTTCGAGGCGATGATCAATTTCAATCTTTGCTTCCTCTGTCAGGAAATAGTCATTTTCAGCGGCCACCAGCTCGGCAATCTGAATTAATTCTTCATTTGAATAATTAGGAAGATGAATAAAGTTTGATTGCGGGAATCGGCTTCGTAACCCAGGATTTGCATTTAAAAAAGAACGCATCTCATCTGGATAGCCAGCTAATATCACAGCGAATTTACCACCATATTCGCTGCTTGTCATTAACGAAACAAGCGTATCAATTGCGGCTTGTCCATAATCGTTTCCTGTTTGTCCCTCCCGTTTTAAGCTGTAGGCTTCATCAATAAATAACACGCCGCCAATTGAGCGTTCCACAATGGCACGAACATTTTCTTCCGTTTGCCCGACAAAGGAACCAACTAGCTGTGAGCGATTGGTTTCAATGACTTCCTCCCTTGGCAAAGCCCCGAGCTCATGATAAATCTTCGCTAACAACCTAGCCAGCGTGGTTTTCCCTGTCCCTGGATTACCGGTTAGAATCATGTTAAGACTTAGTTCATCCTTAATCTGAAGCCCTTTTTCCTTCCGTTGCTTCTGGTACTTCAAAAAACGGTAAAAATCATTCACCCGTTTCTTTACTAAATCCATCCCAATCATGTTTTGCAGCTGATCCAAAGCATTTTCCGTTACAGCAGCAGACGTCTCTTCTTGAACAAATTGCAGCTTCCAGGTCTGTTTTATTTCTTCTAAGTTGGCCATATGCAGCTTTAAGTCATCATAATAGGTGGAAGTATGGAAAACACCTGTAATGGATTGGTTGTATTCTTCGGCCGCATTTAATAAACTCCCCGTCTCCTCAATCGAAGTGGAAAGCAGGTCGGCCAGTGTTTCATACTGTTGTAACAGGTCCTTGTTATCCATTTTAGCGGCAATATCGATCATTTGCTGTAATTCATGGAGGTGGTCATCCGCTTCCGCTAAGAAACGTTGACATACGTCAATATACTCTTCTGCTGTTTTCTTTTTCGCGGTGCGATTATCGGTTTCCCGCATGGAGGGGAACGTTAGAGGCGTTAAAAGTTCCTCCATCTTCTTCCAATCTGATTGAACCGCAAATTCTCTAGCTTTTTGGTTATGAGGATCAAGCTTTAAGGCCTTATCTAACCAAACGGTCGCAATCGAATCGTCCTTATGATGGTGAAGTCTTGACAAAGCACCCATCGTTAATAGTTTTGATAATGATACCGGATTCGTTTCTTGACGAATGACTGTTAGTAACTTTGCCTCATTTAAAATAACACCTGTATCATTCAGTTCTTTTTCCCACGCTTGAATCCAGTCGAGGGATGTAGAACGATTTTTTTCCAATTGATTCAAAATCATCACTCTTCTATTTAAAATTCTTTGGTGCTTGGTTTTACTCACTATCTTATCATAATAAGTTACCCCAAATAAAATAAGAGGACTTAGCTCGGCGATACTATCGTTAAGTACAATCAAATATGAAAGCAAACATCCTAAAAAGGACCTGTTCAGTATAAGAACAGGTCCTTTTTGCCTAGCTGTTAGCCTTGGTTGTTAGCCTCATCTTTCACTTCAGAACGAAACGATTCAATGCTTTCCCGTCTGCGTTCATTTTTTGCTTCGATTTGCTGTCTTTGTGTTTCACTATCTGTTAAAGCAAGTGATTCTTCCGCAGCTTCCATATTTTCAATGGTATTGGTAATCATCGCTTGAAGCTTTTCAACGTTATCGCTGCGGTCATCAGGATTTGGTTTGTTGTTATAAGTCATCGTCAAATTCCTCCTCAAGGTGTATTTGGTACAGATATAGTTTGTAACGAGAAGCAAAATTTATCACAGGATTCAATGGTAACTTCAAACAAAAAGACCCGAAGGCCTAGGCCTGACGGGTCTTATAAATGGTTAAATTATTCACCTTTTGTTTGAATGACTTGTGCATGCTTTCCAGAAGTATCATTCATTTTCTTTCCATTATTTCCACTAAAGCCTCTAGGTTGAGTACCTAAATGACTCGGTGTGTAAGCTTGAAAGTGTTTTTTTGGATTACCCATGTCCAATCCCCCCTTACTTACATTTTACCCATAAGGAGCCGAAGCATGATTGGAAACAAATGTGATTACTCTGCTTTACCGAGGCGTTTTTCTTCTAATCGCTGTTCAATTTTTTCCATAGCAGCACGATCTTTTAAAAGTTGTGATTTATTTTCTAATACAAGTTCTGCAAATGAACGTTTTCTAGGCTTTCTCATTGGTTTCACCATCCTTATTTCCTATTCTAACAGCTATTATTCCCGGAAACGGTTGCAATTATTACAACTTTTTGAAAATTTTAAGAAAAGCGGTACCTTTTAAATTGCAACAAAAAAAGACATTGATATAAACCAATGTCTCAGACTGTCGACAAATCCGAAAAAATTAAGGGTTTGTAGGCAGTCTTTTTTGTATAATTGGGATATAGATAATTTTTTTGAGGTGGATAAGATGTTAAGTAAGAATACACAGATAAATCGTGACCAATTAGAAATGATAGCTTTAGAACAACTTGTGCCGGCCAACCATTTAGTACGCAAGTTAGAAGCTTCTATTGATTTTTCATTTATCTATCCCCTGGTTCAAGAAATGTATTCTACTGAAAGAGGACGCCCAAGCATTGATCCTGTGATATTAATTAAGATGGCATTCATCCAATACACCTTCGGTATTCGATCTATGCGAAGAACTATTGAAGAAATCGAAACAAATTTGGCTTATCGTTGGTTCTTAGGCTTTGGATTTTATGATAAAGTGCCTCACTTCTCTACCTTCGGTAAAAATTACGAACGACGTTTTAAAGATACAGATTTATTTGAACAGATCTTCTATCGTATTTTGAAGGAAGCCTCTGATAAGAAATTGATTAGTAGCGAGCATGTATTTATAGATTCAACCCATGTAAAAGCAAGTGCAAATAAACATAAATTCGAGAAGAAATTAGTTAGAAAAGAAACGAAAGCATACGAAGCAAGACTACAAGAAGAGATTAATAAAGACCGTGAAGAACATGATAAAAAGCCATTTCCACCAGATAAGTTTGAGAAAGAGGAATTTAAGGAAATAAAAAAAAGTACTACTGACCCTGAGAGTGGTTATTACGTAAAAGACGAGCGTACGAAACAGTTCGCATACTCATTCCATGCGGCCGCTGATCGAAATGGTTTTGTATTAGGGGCAATTGTAACTCCTGGGAATGTCCATGATAGTGTCATTTTCGAATCACTATTGGAAAAGGTAATCGAGAAACAAGGAAAACCTTCTGCTGTTGCTGCTGATGCTGGATATAAAACACCTGCTATTGCCCAATACATATTTGAAAATGATATGACACCTGCTTTACCTTATACTCGCCCTCGTACGAAAGAGGGGTACATGAAAAAATATGAATATGTTTATGATGAATACTACGATTGTTATATCTGTCCGCAAGGACAAGTATTGAAGTATGCAACTACGACGAAGGAAGGCTACCGTCAATACTTCTCTAATCCGATTGAATGTGAAAAATGTCCCTTACTTTCAAAATGCACGCAGAGTAAGGAACATAAAAAACTCATTCAGCGTCATGTCTGGGAACACCATATAGAAGAAGCCGAATATCTTCGTTCGACACAAGAGAATAAAAGCATTTACGCAAAACGCAAAGAAACCATTGAACGTGTTTTTGCAGATGCCAAGGAAAAGCATGGTATGCGTTGGACAACCT
Organism: Neobacillus drentensis; assembly: GCF_021560175.1. GTDB lineage: Bacteria > Bacillota > Bacilli > Bacillales > Cytobacillaceae > Neobacillus > Neobacillus drentensis_A. Next base: position 3,306,042 of record NZ_CP091110.1, read on the forward strand.
TAAGAGGCCTAAAAAAATTGTCCATGCAAGCGATGCTTACTTTTGCTGCCATGAATTTAAAAAAGATGGCCAATTGGACTTGGATAAGTCCAGAAATGGCGTAGCAATAAGCATAGGATAGGCCTAACTTTTGCTCTTACGAGCAAAAAAACAACAAAAAGACACCCAGATTGGCACATCCGGATGCCTTTTGTCTACAATCTGAGACATTGATATAAACCAATGTCTTCTAATTCAATTGCTGGGTAAATTTTTTCATGTTCTCAAGCTTCATTGAGCCTGTATATTTGTTCTGAATGATCCCTTTGCTGTTGATAAAATAGGTCGTCGGGATCGACAGAATTTGATAGGCTTCATTTACTTTGTCTTCTGCATCTAGCAGGATGGGAAACGTGATTTTATTTTCATTCACAAATCCTTGTACATCTAATTGAGGGTCGATATTAACCGCTAAAATCACGGTATCCTTGTTCAATTGTTTAGAAAATTGCTCCATTTCCGGCATCTCCGCTTTACAAGGCGGGCACCAGGTTGCCCAGAAGTTAAGCATCACTTTTTTTCCTTTTAAGTCCGAGAGCTTTACGGTGTCTCCGGTTAACGTTTTTAATTCAAAATCAGGTGCTGCAGCTCCGATGGAAAGTCCTTCTTTTGCTGCCGATGCTTCGGTCGCCGTTTTCGGAGCTTCAGTCTTTTTATCCATTGCTTGAACAATCGCTACTGTCAGTAAACTTACAAGTACGACAGCGGCAATCACTTTTTTAATCATCCCGGAACCTCCTTTGTTTCATCTTCTGCTATAACGATTTTACACTATAAACTCAGTTGAAACAAAATAACTGTATGCCAAAGTTGTGACATTTTATTTTTTTAGTTCTCTTTTTTGTTTAAGAAGAAGGTTAAATTCTCGGTCTAAAAGGGGATATTGCGGATCCTTTTGATCCATCATCGATAATTGTCCTAAAATAACAGCAATCTTGTTATCAATAAGTAATAATGCTTCTTCGTTCGTTTCAGGATTCTTAACGGGATTTAAATATTCATCTGGTTTCTTTTCGACCCGCTTCACCTTCTTACCATCAAAAACAAGCAAACGATCACATAGTTTATTTAGAAAATAATAATCATGGGATACCGTAATAATTGTCCCAGTAAACGCAGATAATGTTTTTTCAAGCTGCTCTCTGCTTGGTAAATCTAAATGATTGGTTGGTTCATCAAGAATCAGCACATCGTATTCTTTCATCAACATATCAGTCAGCTTTACCCTTGTTCGTTCGCCGGGACTTAAGGTCCCAATTGGCTTAATAATCAATTGTTCTTTCAGACCTAAGTTAGCTAGCAAAGTTCTGGCTCGATAGAGACAATCGCGCTCCGTATACCCAAGAACTTCTAACGCTGTTTTATCGGCAGGCAGATCGTCCACATCTTGACTTAAATAAGCAATTTGGAGGGAATCGCTTTTCCAAATCTCCCCTTTGAAGCGAGGCTCCTCCCCTAATAGGATTTTAATTAAGGTGGTTTTCCCACAGCCGTTATCGCCGAGTAAGCCCAGCCGCTCACCGTGATTAATGTAGAACTGTGTATCTTTAAAAAGGACTTGATCCGCCGCAAATTCTATTGCCAAATTCTTTGCCTCGATGATTCGTTTCCCTCTTTTCCCGCTTGCATCGAACTGGAATTTCACCGTTACTTCTTCAGCAGGCTTTTCGATCCTGTTTTTCGTTAATTCACTTTCTAACCGTTTCATTTTGGATTTAATTTGGCTGTCCCGTTTTTTCGCTTTTACACGGTGATATTCTTTTATGCCATTTTGCCTTTTGGTCGGACCTGAACCATTCTTGGTGGAATCTCGGTGCGCTTTGTCGGACCAGGACTTTAATTGCTGCATTTGCGATTCTACCTTTTCGATCTGACGCTGTTGGACGTTATAATCATGCCGTTGGCTCTCGATCCTTTTTTGTTTTTCGAGCAGATAATCGCTGTAGTTCCCATTGTAAAAAGAAAGCTTGCTATTTTCTAATTCAATGATTTGAGTGATTGCTTGATCTAAGAAATGGCGGTCATGCGAAATGATGAAAACCGCGCCGGCAAAGCTTCCTATTTCAGCTATAAGCCAGTTAATCCCTTTAAAATCTAAATGATTGGTTGGTTCATCTAAGATTAACAGGTCAGGCTTTGATGCCCAGATGTTAGAAAGAGCCAGTTTTAACTTTTCTCCTCCACTTAAATGCAGAAGTCGCTCGGGATTCCAGTCATAGGCTTTGTTGAGACCTAATTCCTTTGTATATTGGTATAGGTCCTTATCCACATAGGAGTGTATTTGACCAAATTCATTTACCTCATACTCAATCGATTGTGACAAGTAACCTATTTTTAGGTGATCAGCAATTTCAATCATTCCCGCATCAGGACTCAGTTTTCCAAGCAGAAGTTTGGCCAGAGTTGTTTTCCCTGAGCCATTACTTCCGACAAGTCCAATTCGATCCCCCATTTTGATATCAAATTGGAGATTTTCAAGAACCTTTCTTAATTGAAAGCTCTTATCCAAACCCTTTACTCTTAACATGACTTTTTGATTAGTATGCATAAAAAAACTCCCTTCATGTGAACCTGAAAGAGAGTTTTATGTCCTATATAGTTCCATACCAAAAATACAGCACCAAATAAACCTATAACAGGTTACGGTGTTTTCAGTAAAAACGATTAGGGCATAAACGGACAGACTCATCCTATTCTACAGGTTCAACTTTTTCCTATTCGAAAAAATGTGCTGAAAGATAGGATTATAATTTCATCGGCCCTTTGTTCATTCCCTTACGTTTGATAGTTCCATTTTATTGAATAAGAGCTAATTTTGTCAATCCTTACATAAAAACACCATGCCTATTTTAGACATGGTGTTAAGATTATTCCATAGAAATTAGTTTAACCATAGCGCCTAGGCGCTTTTGCTTTCTAATTAAGCTTGTAATTTTTCACGAAGAACCATTGGTAAAATGCCGCCGTGACGATAGTAATCAATTTCAACTTCAGAGTCGAAACGAACAAGAACTTCGAATTCTTTCTTGTTGCCAGCTTCGTCTGTAGCTGTCACTTTTAATAGATCACGCGGTTTTACATTTTCATCTACGTGAACTTCGAACGTTTCTTTACCAGTTAACCCGATTGATTCAGCGTTGTCGCCTTCTTTGAATTGAAGTGGAAGTACGCCCATTAATACAAGGTTTGAACGGTGAATACGCTCAAAGCTTTCAGCAAGAACTGTTTTAATGCCAAGAAGGTTTGTACCTTTCGCAGCCCAGTCACGTGATGAGCCCATTCCGTAATCTTTACCAGCAAGAACCATTAATCCAGTTCCATCAGCTTTATACTGCATGCAAGCATCATAGATGGACGTAACTTCGCCAGTTGGCCAGTAAGTCGTGAAGCCGCCTTCTGTACCTGGTGCGATTTGGTTACGAATACGAATGTTCGCGAAAGTTCCGCGCATCATGACTTCATGGTTACCACGGCGGGAACCGTAAGAGTTGAAGTCACGTGGCTCGACGCCTTTTTCTAATAAATACTTACCAGCTGGAGTATTTTTACCAATTGCTCCTGCAGGCGAGATATGGTCAGTCGTAACGGAATCACCGAACTTACCAACGACACGAAGGCCTGATAATGGTTCAACTGTACCTGGTTCAGGTGATAACCCTTCAAAGAATGGCGGGTTCGCAATGTAAGTGGAATTTTCATCCCAAGTGTATAGTGGTTCATTGCTTGTTTTGATTGCGTTCCAACGCTCGTTGTCACCGAAAACATTCTCGTATTCTCTACGGAATAATTCTGGTGTAACCGTGCGTTTAACCACATCATTTACTTCAGCTGTTGATGGCCAAATATCCTTGAAGAATACATCATTGCCATCTTTATCTTTACCAATTGCTTCAGAAGCAAAGTCGATGTTTACGGTACCAGCAAGGGCGTAAGCAACCACTAATGGCGGTGAAGCAAGATAGTTAGCTTTTACAAGCGGGTGAATACGTCCTTCGAAGTTACGGTTACCTGAAAGAACCGATGTTACTAAAAGATCGTTTTCCGCGATTGTTTTTTCAATTTCTTCTTTTAATGGACCGGAGTTACCGATACATGTTGTACAACCATAACCTACAAGGTTAAAGCCGATTTGCTCTAGGTACGGCAGTAAGCCAGAGTCACGTAGGTAACCTGTTACAACCTTTGAACCTGGTGCTAAAGAAGTTTTAACGAATTTAGGAACTTCCATTCCGAGTTCAACCGCTTTTTTCGCAACAAGACCTGCACCAACTAGAACATATGGGTTTGATGTGTTTGTACAGCTAGTGATCGATGCAATAGCAACCGCACCCGTTTTAATGGCAGCTTCATCGCCATTCGTAAATTTAACCACTGCTGACTTCTCAAGCTCATCTGTTTGTAAGCCGAAGCCTTGGTTTCCTTGTGGAGCAGAAACAGCCTTCACGAATTCACCTTTCATTTGTGAAAGAGGAATTAAATCTTGAGGACGTTTAGGTCCTGAAAGGTTTGCTTCAATCTCTGCAAGGTCAATTTCAATAACATCTGTATAAACAGGTTCAAAAGAAGGATCAAAGAATAAGCCGTTTGCTTTGCAGTACTCTTCTACAACCTTCACTTGCTCCTCGTCACGTCCAGTTAAGCGCATATAAGCAAGTGACTCGTCGTCAATCGCGAAGAATCCACAAGTTGCGCCGTATTCAGGAGCCATGTTGGCAATCGTAGCACGGTCTGCAAGTGGTAATGAAGGTACTCCAGGTCCGAAATACTCAACGAATTTGCCTACTACACCATGTTTACGAAGTACTTGCGTTACTTTCAATGCAAGGTCAGTTGCCGTTGCACCGTTTGGAAGTTCTCCAGTTAACTTCACCCCGACCACTTCTGGTACAGGGAAGTACGAAGGCTGTCCAAGCATTCCAGCTTCTGCTTCGATACCGCCAACACCCCAGCCAAGTACGCCAAGTCCGTTGATCATCGTTGTATGTGAGTCAGTTCCTACTAATGTATCAGGATATGTTTCTAGTTCTCCATCAACCTCAGCGACATGAACAACATCTGCCAAGTACTCAAGGTTTACTTGGTGGACGATTCCTGTTGCAGGCGGAACGGCACGATAGTTGTTAAATGATTTTTGTGCCCAGCTTAAGAACTGGTAACGTTCAGCATTCCGTTCAAATTCGTAATCCATGTTGATTTTTAAAGAATCAGAAGATCCATAAGCATCAACTTGGACAGAGTGGTCGATTACAAGATCAACCGTTTTCTCAGGATTAATTTTGTCTGGGTCTCCGCCAAGGTCAGCCATTGCTTTTCTTAAAGAAGCAAGGTCAACTACTGCTGGAACACCAGTAAAGTCTTGAAGGATAACACGTGCTGGCTTGAATGGAACATCCACTTCTTTTAGCTCAGCCGTTCCCCATTTTGCTAAGTTTTCAACATGTTCTTTTGCGATTACGCGGCCATCGTATTGTCGAAGTACAGATTCAAGTAATACTTTCACGGAGTAAGGCAATTTCGATACATTGCCAATGCCTGCTTCTTCTAAAGCATTTAAACGGTAGTAGTGGTAGCGTTTGCCGTTCACCTCAAAGGAAGAACGGGCCTTAAATACGTCGTTTTTTACCATTTGTAATTCCCCCTGTTCGTTGTTTCTCCATAATTAAATGAAAAGTCTTGAAAGTTTGAATTTTCCCATTCATCTTCACTTTTCTCACAATTCTTATCTTAATACAACCTATTACATAAGTAAATAACAAGAAAGTTATTGTGATTGATAAGTTTTTCTTATGTTTTTTATGTATTTTGTTCAGAATATTTCGTGAATCTCAACTACACAAGAGTTAATTTAGAATTTTAGGAAAATACGCTTTCATTAATATTATCGCAAAAAACTTTTATTTTGTCATTAATTAAGTAAAGGAGGAAATATTAAAGGACAGGAGGTGATGGGCATGGTAAAACGTAAGTCTAATCATGTAATTCCAGGGATGAATGCGGCAAAAGGTCAAGGTAAAGGCGCTGGCTTTAATGAGGAATTTGCCAGTGAGCCGGAACTAACTGCAAAAGAAAGAATGAACAATAAAAAACGAAAGAAAAATCAATAACAAAGAAAACTGCAGTGCCTGAATCAGGCGCTGCAGCTGGACGATAGTAAAGCAGGAGGATCTCCCTCCTGCTTTTTAGTCTTCTTGATTCACTTCGGATACCATCGTTTGAAGATCTTGCTGAAAACGTTCTAATTGTGCTTTCTGGTGTTCTGAAGCGACCTCAAGGGCATTTTCTATCTGTTGGTAAGCCTCATTCACTTCATCCTTTAAATGCTTGAGCTGATGACCATAGCTGGCACTGTCACTCACAATGGTTTCATATAGGCCTTGAGCATTTTCGTATCCTTGCTGTGCCGCTTGAAAAGCTTGTTGTTTGTCTTTATTATAAGGATATTTTTGCATTTTTCATTCCACTCCTTCATTTTATATACCGTTAAATTGCACAGAAAAATACAATTTATTCAGCATAAAAACACTTATTGACTGCATCCTAACAAGTAGGAGGGATGAATGATGGTTAACAAAAATGATGGAAAAGATATGCGTAAAAATGCTCCAAAACAATCCGGCCAGCCGGAACCAATGAGTGGTTCTCATAAAGTGAAGAACCGTAACCATTCACGAAATAACCATAACCCTGGACACGATATGTAAAAGAACAAAAGCTCAAGCGCCTTGAACAGCCCCGACAAGCATAAGACGCTCTGGGAAAGAAGGCGTTCTTTGCCTTCATTCCCAGAGTAGCTGTAGACCATCGAGGGGCTAGGCGCGGGAGCTAGACGTCGAAAGTCCTTTTATTAACAGTTATCCACAAGCGAAAATTTTATAATTTCCTAAGCAAATAAAAAGTTGCAGCCCACTCTTGGCGCTGCAACTAATAGGAAAAACGGAAGCGCCCTTATTTAAGCTTAGGCGCTTCCTTCGTTAGTTGGAATCGATAACCACTAGAGAATCTAACAATTCTGTTTCTTCCTCAGAAGTAACGGTTCTCAGATCAATCATAAATTCATCTTTTTGGATTCGCGCAATAATCGCAGGTTTCGTTTCCGTTCGTAATTTTCTGCCAATCTGTTCTGCGGTAAGCGAATCATGCTTTAAGGCAATGACCACCGTCGGCAGTAAAACATCCGGCATGGTTCCCCCTCCGACTTGGCTGAAGTCCTGAAGAATAGCCGTTTGAAAATGACTCGTTTTTTGTAATAATTTTGTAACGAATAATTGTGCTCTTTCGTCTAATTGATGAATAGAAACTAATAAATCACGAATAGTTGGGATATTCTTTAGCGCGCTTTCCCCTCGGGCATAATCCATTAATGTCCCTTCCAGAGCAGCCAATGTCATTTTATCGACCCGAACCACTCGGGCTAATTGATGTTTTTTCAATTGATCAATAATACCCTTTTTGCCGGCAATAATCCCTGCCTGCGGTCCTCCTAGGAGCTTATCTCCACTAAACGTTACAACATCTGCCCCCATATCAATGATTTCTTTCACAACAGGCTCATCACCAATACCGTGCTTTCTAAAGTCATACAGGGCACCGCTGCCAAGATCCTCATAAAAGATCAGATTTTCTTGCCCTTTGGTTAACTGCACAAGTTCGTCTGTTTCAACTGATTTGGTAAAGCCAATGACTTTAAAATTACTGGTATGAACCTTCATGATGACAGCTGTATCTGGTGACAATGCTTTTTCATAGTCAACCAAATGAGTTTTATTTGTCGTTCCCACCTCTTTTAGGGTGGCGCCGCTTTCTTCCATGATCGATGATATGCGAAAAGATCCGCCTATTTCAACAAGCTGTCCACGGGACACAATGACCTCTTTATTTTTAGCTAGTGCTCGTAATACTAGATAAACAGCCGCGGCATTATTGTTCACAACCATTGCAGCTTCAGCACCGGTAATTTCTCTGATGAGCGCTTCAACATGACTATGACGTGAGCCTCTTTCCCCTTCCTTCAACTTATATTCAAGATTGGAGTAATTTCTAGCCGTTTCCACTACATGGGTAATCGCATTCTCACTGAGCCTTGCCCTTCCAAGGTTTGTATGTAAAATCGTGCCTGTGGCATTGATAACTTTTTCGATCGTATAGGTGTATTGCTTTTGAATCGTTTCTTCTAGGATTTGAAACAACTCTACCGTAAATGTATCTGTTCCAGGTATGGCACCTTGCCAATTGCCTTTTAGGATTGATTCCCTGATTTGATCAAGTACCTCTTTTACCTGTTTGGTAAGCAGGGAATGATCAAGTTGATTTTCGTTCGATAATTTGGAAAAACTCTCATGGTTCTGAAGCTCATGGATGGCTGGTAATGAACGTAACCATTCTTTCACGATAAAAACTCCTTCTTTTACCTAGCTGTCGGCTATTTGACTTTTTCGTATGATATACAGGCAATTTAGCCGCCAGCCTGTGCCATTTCGCGGCTCGTCCAGTGGCAAAATTTCTTTTCCTATTATATCATAATCGCTTCACATTTTAAGGATGAATCGAATAAAATGAACGAGCAAGGGGGATTAAAGATGAAGAAAAAACATCCACAAAATCAAACCTTTGATTTTGCTTTAGTGGAAAAGTGGCTTGAAAACTATTTTCTGGATCCGCTTACTTCGTATTACGACCAAACCCAGTTCCAAATTGACCTGTTCGAGACCGAACAAGAGTGGATTGTTGAAGCGATCTTAAGTGATTTTGAAGCATCAAATTTACGAGTTTATATAGAAGAGAAAAAATTAACCATTTCGGCAAGCAACCCCCCCCTTTACCTACCCCATCATCAACGTTCGCGTTCAATCGAGTTTCCCTTTTATATCAACGAACAGGACATATCAGCTGCTTTTACAAATGGAATCCTAGAGATTTTTATCTCTAAAACCAAAAAAGGATCAGGGAAGAATAGATATATTACTTTACCTTAGATCGATAAGGTGAATTTTTTTCTCATCAGGTTAACATAATATGATTATGTAAATTAAATGAGGCCCTTTTTAAGGGCCTCTTGTTATTTGGTCTTGATAATTTCAATCATTTCATCTGTATCTGGGAATACTCCTGTATCAAGCTTGGAATAGATTTTTTCGCCATTGACGGTCACTTCGAATGCACCGCCCGAACTAGGAATTAGTTCTAGTTTTTGTATGTCCCGATAGAAATGGTTAAATAACTCTTCTGCGAAACTCGCAGCTTTAGGCGCGTAGTTTCACTGCATACAAAATTCTACAACGACATGGTAATTTTTCATGTGTTCACCCCCTATATTTCGATTTTCCTATATCTAGATAGTAGAAATATTTTATCGTATCCCCCCTGCCTTCTGCAAATGTTCTGCAATCTTCGTGCGGATTCATACGGAAAGAGGTATACTATGAAAATGGAGGTGGACATGTTGAGTGAACAAGAGAAGATTCGCCTAACCTCTTTTTCGACAAAAGCGGGTTGAGGCTGCAAAATTGGTCCTGAGGACCTGGCGCAAGTTTTGCGTCAATTACCGAAACAAGAACCTGTCCCTGAATTGATTGTGGGGCTTGATACATCCGATGATGCTGGGGTTTATCAATTAACGGACTCCATTGCTCTTATACAAACCGTTGACTACTTTACGCCAATTGTCGACGACCCTTATATGTTTGGTCAAATTACGGCAGCAAATGCGTTAAGTGATGTCTATGCAATGGGTGGTCAGCCGAAAACAGTTATGAATATTGTCGGCTTTCCAATTAAGAAGCTTGGAGCTGAAATGCTTTCCGATATCCTGCGCGGTGCGGCCGATAAGGTAAAAGAAGCCGGCGCGATTACGGTGGGCGGTCACTCCATCGATGACCAGGAACCTAAGTTTGGTCTATCTGTAACGGGGATCGTCCATCCCGATAAGGTTTGGAAAAATGTCGGTGCCAAACCGGGGGATGTGTTAGTGTTAACCAAACCAATCGGAGTTGGTATTCTGACAACTGGTATTAAACGAAGTGCGGTAACCGCCGAGCAGGAGCAGAAGGTTACAGATACGATGGCCATGCTCAATAAGACAGCAGCTGAAGTTTTGACCCAGTATCAACCACATGCTGTTACCGATGTAACCGGCTTTGGTTTACTTGGACATGCTAGCGAGATGGCACGCGGCAGTGATGTCAGCTTTGAAATTCACTTAAGTCAGGTACCTATTTTAGAAGGTGCTGTAGAGTTAGCGAAGAATGGCGTTGTTCCAGGCGGGTCAAAGTCAAATCATAAATGGATTAGTAATGATACCGTTTATGAGGATATTTCTTCGGAAGAGCAGTTAGTCCTTTGTGATGCGATTACATCTGGAGGCTTGCTAATTTCCATGGATGAACTGGAAGCGAGAAAGTATGTAGACCAGATGCATGCAAACGGCGTTGTTCAAGCAGCGATCGTTGGCCGTGTGTTGGAGAAACAAGAGAAATATATTTATGTTATCAGATAACACTGTAGACGGCGGGGTACCTGCTGGTTTTTTACAAGATAATTAATGAAAGAAAGCCTGTCGATTGACAGGCTTTCTTTATGGTGTTTCTAAAAAAAGATAAGTAGATTGGGCTTAGAATTGTATACAGCATCTATTGGGTATTGGTGCAGTGAAACTCAAGGAAAATGTCTAATAGAATCTTTCTAATGGACAGATTTCCTGATAAAACCAGGAATTTGTCCATTAGGGCTTGGTCTATAGGACAGATTTTCTTTCTATCCATTTTATTTGTCTAATAGAAGCGTTCTATTGGACAGTTAAGCAGTAAGACTTAAGATTATTGTCCAATAGAACCCTTTTATAAGACAGTTTCCGATAACAGTACAGATAAATTGTCCAATAGAGTTAAATCTGGACCATTTTTCTGTATGTCTTTATTTGTAAAGATATCCTTGAATCAAAAGATGGAGACAAACACGCTAAAAAAACCCGGGCCATTTTGGCTCAGGTTTCATTCATCTACAATTTCTCCCGCAGTTTCTCGATCATATCCTGCGTCATTTTATCCAAATCGTACTCATAGGTAAAGCCCCACTCTTCCCTTGCAGCACTGGCATCAATCGAATCGGGCCAGCTCTCGGCAATCCTTTGCCGGTCAGGATCTACCCTATAAGACATCTCAAACCCAGGGATATAGTTTGCGATACTGGCTGCTATATCCCCCGGGGCAACACTCATGGCTGTTACATTAAATGCATTACGGTGCTTTAGCCTTGAGCTGTCAGCTTCCATTAAGTCAATAATTGCGCGCAACGCGTCCGGCATGTACATCATATCCATAAAAGTACCTTTTTCAATATAAGAAGTATACCGTCCATGTTTAACCGCTTCGTAGTAAATCTCCACCGCATAGTCGGTTGTTCCCCCGCCTGGGAGGGCAACATATGAGATTAGGCCGGGGAAACGCAATCCGCGTGTATCAACGCCATATTTATGATAATAATAATCGGCCAGTAATTCTCCGGCAACCTTATTGACCCCATACATCGTAGTCGGCCGCATAATCGTATCCTGTGGAGTATGATGTTTAGGTGTACAAGGTCCAAATGCACCAATCGAGCTAGGCGTGAAAAATTGGGTTTTTAACTCCCTTGCTGTTTCAAGGGCATTCATCAGCCCGCCCATATTCAAATTCCAAGCAACTACAGGTTTTGCTTCAGCAGTAGCGGAAAGCAGTGCTGCTAAATGCATAATCGTATCCACCTTGTATTTTTTGGCTGTCTCCATCATTTGCTTTATATCCGTAACATCAACGGTTTCAAACGGTCCGCTCTGGGCTGCTTCACTATCATTCTTCTTGATATCTGTCGCAACGACCTGATCTGCTCCGTAAATCTCCCTTAACTTTAAAGTTAATTCTGATCCAATTTGCCCTAATGCACCAGTGATTAAAATACGCTTCATCGTCGTTTCTCCGTCCTCTTCACGTATGCTGAATATTTCTTTATATTTATGGATACGTTGCCTAGGTGTGTAGAGTGTCTATATTAACGTTTAAATGACGCCCATTTCCGTGCCGACTTTTTTATAAATGGCAATGGCTTGATCCAGCATTTCCTTCGTATGAGCGGCAGTTGGCATATTGCGTACCCGGCCGGTACCCTTTGATACGGTTGGGAATACGATTGCTTTTGCGTAAACTCCCTCCTCATTCAGCCGTTTACTAAATTGCTGTGTGAGCGACTCGTCGCCAATGATACATGGTGTGATCGGGGTTTCGCTGTTGCCAATATCAAAGCCTAATTCCTTTAATCCCTTTTTAAGATAATCGCCATTTTCCCATAGCTTTTTGTTCAGGTCGGTGCTTTCCATTAAAATCTCGATCGACCTTTTACATGCAGCCACATCCGCAGGCGTTAAGGACGTGGAAAAAAGAAACGGACGGCTCCGAACCTTCAACCAGTCAATCAAATTTTTCTTACCTGCTACATACCCGCCGACAACTCCGATTGCCTTTGACAAAGTCCCAATTTGAAAATCAATTTTATCCGATAGACCAAAATGTTTAACCGTTCCTGCCCCTTCCCCAAGGACACCAGAGCCATGGGCATCATCTACGTACGTAATTAAATCAAATTCCTCCGCAATCTTAACAATTTCTGGCAACTGGGCAATATCACCATCCATCGAAAAAACACCGTCTGTAATCACCATGATTTTGTTATATAGACCTGATTCTTTTGCTTCTTTTGCTTTCGTACGCAGATCTTCCATATCAGAGTGTTTCACACGAATAATTTTTGCTTTAGAAAGCCTGCAGCCATCAATAATCGAGGCGTGATTCAATTCATCTGAAAGAATCGCATCGTTGGCATCCATAACGGCGGAAATTGCGGCCATATTACAATTGAAGCCTGATTGGTAGGCAATCGCTGCCTCTGTATGTTTAAATTCCGCCAACTTTTTCTCTAACTCCACATGTAATTTAAGGGTTCCATTGATGGTACGGACCGCCCCTGCGCCAACACCGTATTTTGCGATGGCGTCCCTAGCTGCCTCTTTAAGTCTTTCATCTGTTGCTAAACCTAAATAATTGTTAGAGGATAGATTAATTAGCTGCTTTCCATTGATGGTAATAAGTGGTCCATTTGGACTTTCCAGTGGATCGATGACATTGTATAAGCCTTTTCCCTTTAAATCTTCAAGATTTTCATTTAAAAAAGTTTCTAAAATAGGACTAGACACAAAATGTTCCCCCTTAGTAATGGAAGTTGGGTTTGTCATGACTAAAAAACAATTGTCCTCCTGAAATGGACATTAGAGAATTGCTGAAGTAGTAATATGCAAGGGTTTCTACTGATTATTTTATCATATTCCCCGTAATCTGTTCACTACAAACGGACAATTTTATTCAATAAAACTAGTGTACTCAGGTTAAACTGCGGATGTTTCTTTCTATATCTTATTCTTGCAGTCAAACTAACCATTTCTAAATGATATCTTTTTCGTTATAATACACTTTGAACTATATACACTTGGCTTCTTAGAAAGGATGTCGAACATGACTGCTTTAACTTCTGCCCTTTATTACATTGTCATCGGAGCTGTATTTATTTATTTTTCTATTTATGCATATGATTTCTTTAACGGTGAGAAACCGGAAAAACAAATAAAAAAGATTCATAAACATTTTCGTAAAGAAACGATCAAAAAAATTGATCTGTTAGAGGTTGAACCCCGTAAATATACCCTGTACCAAGTGACATTAGAAAACAGCATCAAAAAAGTAAAATTAAAACCAGGTTATAAAGTGGTCAATATCGTAGCGAAGAAGGAAACGAAAAAGAAACAGAAAAAAGGAACGATTTAATTTATTAACGGCTTCCATTCATTTCAAAACGACTAAAATATAATATATACGCCTATCGAATTGTATGATAATTCGATAGGCGTTTTTTGGTAGTATATAGAAATTTTTATGCTTTTTTTCACTGAAAATTTGTATAATAGGATTATCTATTTAAAATTGGTTTTGGGGGAAGTTTGATGGGAAATAACAACTATCTTTTTGATAAAAAAAATTACATTCACACTTATCTTTCCTATATGGTAAGTAATAAGTTTTCTGTTGCATACGATGACTATCAATTCTTTTCAACAAAGAAATTCCCATCAGATCCTAATCCATCTTCTTTTAAAGAATCTTCAAATAAACTGGAATTTACCACAATTGAACACTTACATAAAGGAAAAAAAAGATTGGCTGACTTTAACCAATTTATGGAGAATACAGGTACTACTGCTTTACTAATTATTAAAAATGATACTATTTTATATGAAGGTTATTTTAATGGCCATAAACGAGATACTCCCCAAAAGTTGTTCTCCATTACCAAATCATTTATTTCTGCGCTTGTTGGAATCGCTATTGATAGTGGTTATATAAAAAGTGTAGAGGATTCCGTTTCATTTTATTTACCCGAATTAAAACTTAAAAATATTAGTATCAAACATCTTCTTCAGATGGACGCAGGAATAAAGTTCAAGGAAGGTCATTTTCCGTGGAGAGACGAGGCAAAAGTTTACTTGTATCCCAATGCAAGGGAATTGGCACTCACCATTGTAGAAGATACAAAGGATACTTTTTTTCATTATAATGATTATCACTTGTTACTATTAGGGCTTATTCTTGAAAGGACAACAGGTAAAAGTGTAACTGACTTTTTTTATGAGAAGATATGGAGTCCGTTAGGGATGGAATTTCCAGGTTTTATAATAGTAGATAGTGAAAAGTATTCTTTTGAAAAAATTGAGAGCGGGTTAGTAATGACTGCAATTGATTTAGCAAAGTTCGGGAGTTTATACATGAAAAATGGCGAGTGGGCTGGTAAACAGATTATTAGCCAAGACTGGATTGAGGAATCAGTAAGTCCAAATAATGTGCCATCTAATAGGGAACATTTCCGATATTATCATAAACATCCTTGGGGAAAAATGTGGTTTAATCAAAATAAAGCCTATTATAAATACTTATGGTGGGGACATTTAAATAACAAAACGACTAATGACTATTTTGCTTTAGGCGCATTAGGTCAAGTACTATACGTTAGTCCAGATACCAATACAATGGCGATTCGTCTTGGAAGAAAGTGGGGAGTTATGGACTGGTGGCCTACAATCTTAAATAAATTAATCAGCTCTTCAATCTAATAACTACCCATAGTTAAAAGAAGATTGTGCAGGAGGGTAATATAATAGGTAAAAAATAAATACAGAGAATAGTTAAGTTCATATGTTAACGGACTGGGCTATTTTAAAAAAAACAAACCAAAAGACACCGCGATTGCGGTGTCTTTTGATACACAGTTTACTTTACATTTTTAGAAGTTGCTGCAAAAAAACCTTAATTCACACCTACACTCGATAATTTACCAGCAGCGCTATTAATCTTTTGCAGAGCTTCTTTGTATTCAACTTCTAACCGGTTAATAATATCTGCCGCCGATTCAATCCGATCAATGGCTCCGACACCATGTCCGGCAGACCAAATATCCTTCCAGGCCTTGGCGTTTGTTTCTTTTTGCATATCGTCAAAATTCACTTGGTCTTTTTTCACCAAATGGTCCGGGTCAAGTCCTGCTTTTTTAATACTTGGGATAAGCATGTTGGCCTTTACGCCGGAGAATGCATCCGTTAAGATCAAATCCTCCTGTGTGGCCTCAACGAGCATTTCTCTGTATTCATCATTAGCCATACTTTCGCTTGCCACAATGAAACGTGTACCCATATATGCAAGATCGGCTCCAGCCGCTTGAGCTGCTAGTATGCCTTTTCCTGTCGAAATTGAGCCGGCAAGAACGATGATTCCATCCCAAAATGACCGAACCATATCAACAAACGCAAAACTATTAATTTGTCCGGCATGACCGCCCGCGCCGCTTGCCACGAGGATCAAACCATCAACACCCGCCTCGGCCGCTTTTTTAGCAAACTTCAAATCGCTTACATCTGAAAAAACAAGTCCGCCGTATTCATGAACGATTTCAACTACGTGCTTCGGGCTTCCCAAAGAGGTAATGACTAACTGTGGTTGATGCTTTTTAATTAAGTTGAGTTCATCCTGCAAACGGCTATAGGAGCTATGTACCACCATATTCATAGCCCAGGGAGCAATTTTTCGATTCGGGTCAACTGCCCGTGCCTCCTCTAGTTCTTCATTTAACTGTCCCATCCACTGATCTAACACTTCAAGTGGTCTTGCATTTGGTGCAGGAAAAGAGCCAATCACTCCATTTAAACAGCACGCTTTAACTAGCTCAGTTCCTGACACTAAAAACATCGGTGCAGAAATAGCCGGCAATCGGAGTTGGTTCCACCAGCTTTCAGGAATTGATTTTTGCAAACTAAACCCCTCCTTGGTTTGGAATATTCTGACTAAATATCTGTATGTTAATAGTACTCGAAACTGAATGACTATTCAATATTTGATTTGAACCCACTATAAATAGCATGAAAATGGTTTCAATAAGCGAATAATGACGTAATATTTTGTACTAATGTTCGTTATTTGCTAAAAAAGGATTGATTTCCCCTTTTATCCTGATATAATGTGATTATATTAATATATAGTTTCGCTCATATAATCGCGGGGATATGGCCCGCAAGTTTCTACCGGATTGCCGTTAACAATCCGACTATGAGTGGGTAATGAATTTTGCCTATTTGTGCTTTTTAGCAATTATGAAGCCCAATGGTCATTGCCTCACTCGGATTACGGTGTGAGCGATGACCATTGGGCTTTTTATTATTCAAGGGGGATTTAACATTATGAGATTACTAGAAGAAAAGATTATTTCGGAAGGCAGGGTTCTGTCTGATCAGGTTTTAAAAGTGGATTCATTTCTTAACCATCAAATCGACCCTTTCCTAATGAAGGAAATTGGAAAAGAATTTGCGGCACGATTTGCTAATGAAGGAATCACGAAAATCGTGACGATTGAATCTTCTGGTATCGCCCCTGCTGTGATGGCTGGATTATATCTGAATGTGCCGGTAGTGTTTGCTCGAAAAAGAAAATCGTTAACGCTAACCGATGACTTACTCACTGCGTCTGTCCATTCATTTACCAAAAAAGAAACAAACGAAATATCCATTTCGAAAAAATATTTAGACGAAGAGGACCGTGTCCTTATAATTGATGATTTCCTCGCCAATGGACAAGCAGCGCTCGGATTAGCTGAGATCGTTCAACAAAGTGGTGCTATGGTGTTAGGGATAGGGATTGTGATTGAAAAGGCCTTTCAGCAAGGATCAGAAAAACTAAAAGAACGTGGCTTAAGGGTGGAATCATTAGCAAGGATCGCCTCCCTGGCAAACGGTGAAGTTCAATTTATCAAAGAAAAAGTGGAGGAATTAGTCTAATGAAACAAAGTCCATGGAAAACAGCATCTTTAGGAATTCAGCATGTATTAGCAATGTATGCCGGGGCTGTAATCGTCCCGCTAATAATTGGCGGTGCCCTTCATTTATCTGGCAAGCAACTAGCTTATTTAGTTTCATTAGATATCCTAACAAGCGGGATCGCTACTCTTTTACAAGTTTGGCAAAATCGATACTTTGGAATCGGACTTCCAATCGTTCTTGGCTGTACGTTTACTGCCGTTGGTCCGATCATTGCCATTGGCGGTCAATATGGTATGGGTGCGATTTATGGATCGATTCTTGTTTCAGGTATTATTGTAATTTTAATTGCTTCCTTTTTTGGAAAGCTTGTTCGTTTCTTCCCGCCGGTTGTAACGGGTTCTGTTGTAACCATCATTGGACTTACGCTCATTCCTGTTGCGATGAATAACGTTGCCGGCGGACAAGGTAGCAAAGATTTTGGTTCTGTAACGAATCTTTGCCTTGCTTTTGGTACCTTATTATTCATTATTGTTCTTTATCGCTTTTCTAAAGGTTTTATTCGTGCCATTTCTATTTTACTAGGGCTGATTGCTGGGACGATTGTAGCTGCACTTTTAGGAAAAGTTGATTTTTCTGCAGTTGGTGAGGCTTCATGGTTCCACATGGTTGCTCCCCTTCACTTTGCAGCACCTACGTTTGAATTAGCTCCAATTATTACGATGACACTTGTGGCAATTGTTAGTCTAATAGAATCAACTGGTGTGTACTTTGCATTAAGTGATATTACAGGAAAAAAGTTAACGGAACAGGATTTGGTAAAAGGTTATCGTGCAGAAGGATTAGCTAGTATTTTAGGTTCACTATTTAACTCCTTCCCTTATACGACTTATTCTCAAAATGTAGGACTTGTTCAATTTTCAGGTGTTAAGTCGAAAAATGTGATTTACACTACGGCTGGTATTTTAATTTTCCTTGGATTTGTTCCTAAGGTAGCAGCTTTAACAACGGTTATTCCTACCTCCGTTCTTGGCGGTGCTATGGTAGCGATGTTTGGAATGGTTATTGCTTCTGGAATTAAAATGTTAAGTAAAGTTGACTTCTCATCTCAAGAGAATCTTTTAATCATCGCTTGCTCCGTTGGTGTGGGTCTAGGAGTTACAACCGTTCCTACTTTATTTGACGCCCTTCCGGAAAGTGTGAAAATTTTAACCAACAGTGGAATTGTGGCTGGAAGCTTAACGGCAATTGTTCTTAATATCATCTTCAATGTTGCAAAGCCAAAGCAGCAAAGTGTTATTAAATCAGAAGGAAAAGTTGTTGCTTAAATACCATAGTATAGAAAACCACCAGTCTAATCGACTGGTGGTTTGTTTTTATTTTCTTGTGATGTATTTACGTCTTAGTAACCTTTTAATTAATCCTTCAAAATCTAATAACTTTTTCACTTGTATTATTACTAGGTTCTTTAACTTGATTATCATTATTTTGCACCTGAGTATCTTTTGGATAGCTTATTAACGTGGCAGGTTACTTTTAAAATGATTATAATTGAATAAAGAACTAACTTAGAGGTGTTGCTGTTTCTAAATTAAGGAGGTATATCATGAAGTTTTTTATAAAGTTAAATATTCTTAGTGCCTTATACGCAATAGCGTTGTTTATAGCAATCGAACTCATAATAAATGTAACTCATATCAGTACTTTAACTGGCTGGGAATGGGATAATGTCTACATTATAATTGCTGCTATTAATGTTATTGGACTTCTACTTTTGACAATTTTTTTCATTTACTTAACAAAAAAATGGACGATAGGTAGAAAATACAGCTATTTGTCACTCCTGTTGTGGGTACCATATTTTATTCTATTTTTCTCTTTTTTCCCTGTTGTTTTTCCTATTAATGTAGGAGTTACACTTTTTCCGAGATATAGCCTTCTGATTTATGGGTCTGTCATTCTGTATCCAGTTTACATACTATTTATAAATATGTATGCTTCACCTCTAAATACAGATTATGAGGAATTAAGTCATTAATATTGCAGGTCACTTTGCGGGTGCATTAATTTAAAAGAAAAACAATTAATTCTTAAGTGTTTTCTTTTTATCAAAATTAGAAGCCCCTCTCGGTTGAGAAGGGCTTTTTGTTGTGTGGACGTATAACAGGGTATACGGATATATTTCCTAGCGAACAAAAAATTACTAATTGTTTAAATATTGATTATTTGGATAAATAAGTAATAAGTCGTTCGTTATGTCTAATTATTTTAGGAGTGTAAACTTTTCAAGAAGGAGTTGAATTTCAATGAAAAATAAGGATAAAAAGGACTATGATAATTTAACTGAAAAAGACTTAGAATATTGGAATTTACTCGAAGATTTATTTTATGCTTCTGATGATGATGAAGAATAAAAGATTTTAAAGCCCTCCGAATAAGGAAGGCTTTCTGTATTTTAGAAGTGAGTTAATCTTATCAATCGTGTGATTTCCCGCAGAGGAACCATTTACCAGTACCTTGACCATTTCATCCCTCGCTACTTTTGGAGCAACGAATTTGTATTGCTTCATTTTTGACATCTCCTTCATTACACAACTTATTCGAATAACGAAATAATTAAGTTTGCACGTCTAAATTTTCGGACTTCCAACATATAATGGAATAAATAAACCTTTGAAACTATAAAGAGAGGAATACACCCATGAGCGAAATAAAAATTTTCTTATCAAAAGAAATCGGTCGACTAATTGATGATATTTATAAATGTAACAACGAAACTATAAGGGAAATGATTTTAACAGATATAATTTTATTAAATGACGCTATTATGCTTGATGATAAGGATTTTTAGTTTTTATTATGTCGCTATTTTCGTATAGCACAACTTAGACTGTACTAATAGTTTTAATCTCCTTTATTGATATGAATTGTTAATATTTTAATGTATTCTGATGTGTACTTTTTACGGAAATCAATCCTGCGTTTACTGGCATGGAAATGGAAATAGGGGTATTCTTTAGAGAAGAAAAAATTAAATCGATAAGCGTGGATAATATTAATAAAATTTGTAAATCTCTCAGTTAATGTAGAGGATTTTTTTGAATACGTGGATGATAAAGAAAAAGGCGATACTGAATAAACCTGTACCGTCTTTTTTAATTGAAAAAAATAACTAGTCCGTTTTGCTTAATATGTTAAGAAAATGTAGTAGTGGATTTCACATCCCAAGAGAACTTGTTAATCATTGCATGCTCTGTTGGGGTTGGTCTAGGAGTTACAGCGGTTCCTAATTTATTTGACGCCCTTCCAGGAAGTGTGAAAGTTTTAACTAACAGTGGAATTGTCGCTGGAAGCTTAACGGCGATTGTACTAAATATCATCTTCAATGTTGCAAAGCCAAAGCAGCAAAGTGTTGTTAAATCAGAAGGAAAAGTTGTTGCTTAATATAGACTTTAACCAACATATTACTACTCAAATTTTGCCTTTGATACTTATGATCAAAGGTTTTTTTGGCATATAAAAAAGTAAATTAAATCTTAGCCATGCATGAATACATTTTTTTTTAAAAGACATTCTAAGAAAAAAGTGTAGAGGAATTTTAAATATGTCAATGAAAAATAAGTGGTTATTTAATATTTCAATGGTACTACTCTCATGGATACCATTGTTATTTTTGGAATGGAGAAGTATAAAGAGATTTTTCCCAGCCTTTATCTTTGTGTATTTAATAAATCTTATTGATGTTCCAATTGGAAAGAAACGTAGATGGTGGCAGTTCTATAATAAACCAAATTCCTTTTTTTATAACGAATTTCCGTTTTTAATAGGTCCAATGTTAACGGTGGCTTTATGGTCTTTAAAATGGACATATGGAAATTTCAAAAAGTTTATTACCCTAAGTGCCTTTTTTCATTTAATATTTACAATTCTAGCTAAAAGTTTATTCCCACGGATTAAACTTTTTAGATTGGTTCGATTCAATGCATTTCAATTCTTCATCTACTTCCTTTACAAGGCTTTTTTCTTATATGGATTTCAGTTCATTTATGAAAATAAAAAGAGATTATTCCACTAACAGGTGCTTTTAGTGAATATTGAACCAAAATAAAAAGAGCATAAAGCTCATTAATGAAAAAAAATTAGGTTATTCCCAAATTGTATGTTACAATGATTGTACCATTTGAATTACTTTTTGTTTTCATGTGCCCCGCTCATTCGTGAGTGGGATTTTTGTTTTGTTTTTTTTTGAAATAAAAAAACAGACTCTAAAATAGAGCCTGTTTTTATTTGAGCTTACAATTAAGCTTTACGAACGTTAGAAGCTTGTGGTCCGCGTTGGCCTTGTTCTACGTCAAAAGTAACTGCTTGACCTTCGTCTAAAGATTTAAAACCTTCGCCTTGGATTGCTGAGAAGTGTACGAATACATCGTCTCCACCTTCGCGCTCGATGAATCCGAATCCTTTTTCTGCATTAAACCATTTTACTTTACCGTTTTCCATTTGTATTTCCTCCTGCTGTGTGCCATGCACACAATATGTTACTATCCTTGCACTCAGTGATCATCAAGACGAAAAGTTAATCTTATACTATCCTTTACACCGAACAAAAATAATTCTTATTCATCTTAACATTCTTCAAAAGTAATTGCAAGGATGTTAAAAAGATAATATCGAAAAAATCAGACGGGTTAGGCTAAACTCCGTCTGATTATATCTAGTACTCCTGATAGACTCGTTTCAGATATCCCACTTGCTCCACTGCTAGTGGTAATACTTTCGCCGGCGTTATCTCCACCAGAACCTGATGTAGTTCGTGTAATGGATATCGGTGCAATCGTAACTGCTCCACCAAAGTTTACAATCCCCCCTGAAATCGTCCCAATCGTAATTCCATCTCGGTTGACCGCCGTCAATCAAACACTCCTCCCTTCCTTTTTTTCATTATATGTACAAGGTGGAGTGCTTGTTTAAGCTTCTTCATTAAATCTTTGAAAAAAGCTGAAATAAATCACTCCTTCCTAACAAAAGGATGGAATGTTGAAGAATGGTCACAAATGACAGTTTAACAATGATAACCGAACTTCTGCCTTTTGACAGGTTTTTTTCTCGTAACACTGTGTTTCCAAATTAATTCTCGCTATTTCCCTATTCATAAAATCGATTAAACTTTATAGAACAAATAGATTAAATGAATTTATTCGACAAAATTCTTTCTTTATAATGAGAAAGGCAATAAGAATTCACTATACTAAGAGGTGCGGACATTTATGAAGAAATGGTTATATATGTTATTATTAGCTATGCTGGTTTTCTCCTTAGCTGCATGTGGTACGCAAAAGGACAATCAAGCAAGCGATACAAAAAAAGATTCAACTAATACAAAAGAAGTATTCAAAATTGGTGCAATTCCTGACCAAAATGCTGCTGAACTTGATAAAGGGATGACAGCAGTTGCAAAATATTTAAGTGAAAAAACGGGAATGAAGGTGGAATTTGTTCCATCTGTTGATTACGCTGCCCTTGTAACAGGGTTTCAACGCGGCGAAATTCATATGGCCTGGTTTGGCGGCTTAACTAGTGTTCAAGCGATTAGCCTTGTTCCTGGTGCTCAGTCTTTCGCACAAAGACCAAGAGATGCCGAATTCCATTCTGTTTTCATTACGCAGCCAAATTCTGGTATAACAAAGCTTGAAGATTTAAAAGGGAAATCGTTCACATTTGGCAGCGAAAGCTCGACATCTGGTCATTTAATGCCGCGTTATTATTTATCAGAAGCGGGAATTGACGCTAGCAAAGACTTTGATGGAAAGCCAAACTTCTCTGGCTCACATGATACCACTTATAAATTAGTAGAATCAGGTGCATTCAAAGCAGGTGCACTAAACGAAGCCGTCTGGGAAGCAGCCGTGAAGGAAAAAAAAGTCGATACAAACAAAGTAAAGGTATTCTATACAACTCCTTCTTTCTATGATTATAACTGGACGATCAACAGCAATGTAGACGATGTGTTTGGGAATGGTGCTAAAAAGAAAGTGGAAGATGCCATCCTTTCCATTACAACTGATCAGAAAGAAATAACCGATTTCTTCCAAACCGATAAATTTATTGAAACAAAAAATGATAATTATCAAAAAATCCAAAAGGTAGCAAAAGAATTAAACATCATTAAGTAGTAGGTGTCAGAGAAATGTCTTCAAAACATATGATTGAAGCGAAAAAATTAACAAAGCACTTTGAGCGGAAGATAGCCCTATCTTCCCTTTCTTTTACGATTAAACAAGGCGAATTAGTGGCATTAATTGGACCAAGCGGAGCGGGTAAAACCACTCTGCTTAATTCTATTGCTGGGCTTGTGCCCATTTCAGGGGGCGACCTGCACATTGACGGTCAGCCCCTTTCTGCTTATAAAAATGGTAAAGTGTTTGCAAAAAAAGTGGGTGTAATCCGCCAGCAATTCGATTTAATTGGACCGCTGGCGGTCATCCATAATGTGCTTGCCGGAAAACTTTCAGAGTGGGGAACATTTAAATCTCTTTTCTCCCTCTTAATCCCTCAGGAGAAAGAGTTAGCGATTCAGGCATTAGAACGCGTCGGACTTCACGATAAGGCCTTTGAAATCACCTCCACTTTATCAGGCGGAGAACAGCAGCGTGTCGCCATGGCAAGGCTTATGGTCCAAAAGCCAGAAGTTATTTTAGCCGACGAACCGGTCGCATCATTAGATCCGGCGAGAGCAGATGACATATTATCCATGCTAACAACGTTTGTCAAAGAGGAAAATCAGACCTTAATAACCAGCCTTCACTCGGTTGAATATGCTAGAAAGTATTTTACAAGAATCATATCGATGAAAAATGGTGAGATCTTTTTTGATTTGCCAGCCGAACAAGTAACCGATGACCTCTTAGCTGAGTTATACCAATTACAAAGCGGTGGTCCCCTATGAAAGTGACCCGCCTATTTCGATTGCATAACCGCTTTCTCCTTTCACTCCTGTTGGCAGCTATTTTTGGATGGAGTCTTTTTTCGATTCAGTGGAATGCCGATTTATTTCATTCCGGCGGGATCCCAACCTTATGGCAAATCGTTGAAGGACTAGTTCATCCGGACCTATCCCCAGATGTTCTCATGCTTGGGCTGGAATCTGCGTGGATTACACTAGCATACGCCGTTGCCGGGATGTCCTTGGCGATTTTATATGCCTTTATTGTTGGGATTCTAGCATCAGGTGTATTAACTTCTACAAAGACTTCAAAATTGGTTTCAAAGGTGTTTTTTAGAGGTATTTTAGGATTTACGCGTTCGATTCATGAACTTATTTGGGCCTGGCTGTTTGTGGCGGCAGTGGGACTTTCCCCTTATGCAGCGATATTTGCCCTCGCCATCCCCTACGGTGGTATTTTGGGCCGGATCTTCGCTGATATGTTAAACGATGTTTCAAAGGAACCGATTAAAGCCTTAAAAACATCAGGGGCTTCTAAGTTGCAAATTCTTATTTATGGCTACCTGCCATTGATTTGGGCAGATATGATTAGCTATACAATGTACCGCTTTGAATGTGCGATACGTTCTTCAGCTATTATGAGCTTTATCGGGCTTGGTGGATTGGGCTACCAAATTCAACTGGCCCTTCAGGACTTAAAGTACGATCGAGTTTGGTCATTTGTGTTTTTTCTGATCGGACTTGTCATTTTGGTTGATTTATGGAGCAATTTTGTCAGAAGAGCCTTAACGGAGCGAAAGAAACAGCGAGGTTTTAGTCCTGGCTGGAGATCCGTCGTTTTTACCTTATTCCTTATCATTGGTTCATGGGTATTTATCAAAATAAGCGAAAATGCATCATTTATCGAGCTGTTTTCTAATCGGAATATCGAAGCGGCGAAAAGATTTTTCGGCGGGCTTATTGGGATCGGTGTTGATCACCCAGCCTTTCTTGATGGAAAAAGCTGGTCCGCTGCCTTCAAGCTTACGATTGAAACACTGGAAATGAGTATTATGGCTATCGGGTTCGCTACCATTACCGCCTTTATTACGGTCGTTCCGGCCGCAAGGAACATCGCAAACGGCCAATTAACCGGGGATAAAAAAGGGGTTAATTGGCTGCTATTTGGTATAGTGCGGCTCGCTTATATTTTTTCCAGGGCAGTGCCTGAACTTGTTTGGGCGATGATGATTATCTTTATCTTTAAACCGGGTTTATTACCCGGTGCGATTGCCCTAGCCCTGCATAATTTTGGGATTCTAGGAAAGCTATGGGCTGAAGTAATTGAAGACATGGACTCCCGCCCCATTCGTAATTTAGCATCAGCGGGTGCATCTAAAACCGTATCCTTCTTTTATGGAATCCTGCCAATTATGATGCCTAGATTTCTTACCTACATCCTTTATCGCTGGGAAGTGATTATGAGAACAACGATTGTTGTGGGGTTTGTTGGCGCTGGTGGATTAGGAATGGACTTTAAATTAGCCATGAGCTTTTTCAATTACACGCAAATTACCTTACTGCTCTTATGTTATATGATTCTCGTTGTTATAGCGGATTTTGCCTCTGAAAGCACTAGAAAAGCTGTTAAATAAGGAAAAAGCACATTTCATTAGAGATGTGCTTTTTCTATGCTATTTAAAAACTATGTGTCCGCTAGTAAATTGCTAGCTTTTTGTTAGCAGATGCTTCCTAAGGGATAAGCCACGCTACATACCACTATCCTAAGGCTGTTGTGGTTTACTCACCAACTTCCCCCAGCAAATTTCCTCCAATTTTCCATATGTTAATTTTTCCATTTTATAGCACGTAAAGTATAATTGTTTTAAGGAAAATCTGAAAAATGGTGTGATGATAATGTATAAAATAATGATTGTGGAAGATGATCCAAAAATTAGCCATATTATTTTCGAGCATTTAAAAAAATGGCGATTTAAACCATTGGAGACAAAAGAATTTGATCGATTGGAACATCTACTGTTCGAATTCAACCCTGATTTGGTTCTACTCGATATCAATCTTCCCGACTATGACGGATTCTATTGGTGCAGTAAATTCCGTCAGATTTCAAAGGTGCCGATTATCTTTATCTCCTCGCGAACTGAGACGATGGATATCGTAATGGCCATGAATATGGGTGGAGATGATTTTATTCAAAAGCCCTTTTCACTTGAAGTACTGATGGCTAAAATCACTGCACTCCTAAGGAGAACCTACACCTATCAACAAGAAGAGAATCCGTACCTTGAGCATAAGGGGGTAATGCTTAATATGAATAAAAGAAGCTTGCGGCATCTTGACAACGAAATCGCTTTAACCAAAAATGAGTATCTAATCCTCTCCTTGTTAATGAGGAAGAAAGAATCAGTTGTGAGTCGGGACGAGATCATGCAGGCACTATGGGAAAGTGAGAATTTTATTGACGACAATACGCTGACGGTCAATATTGCCCGCCTCCGTCGGAAATTGGATGACTTGGGATTAAAAGATTTCATTGTAACGAAAAAACGATTAGGATACATCCTATCATGACGTTTAAACAATATCTTTCCGATCAAAAATGGCTGTTGGTTACGTTTGCTATTTTACTAGTGATCATCTCTGTTCTCATAAGTGTGGACCCTAACCTGGAAGTCACGGTAAATAGCCTCCTATACTTAGTGGTTCTTGCAGGTATTTTCATAACTGTTTACTTCATAGGTTCCTATTTTTTTAAAAAACAACAATTAAAGCGATGGAAGGAATTCAACATGACTCAGGCAGCTTCCCTTACAAAAGCCAGCACCCATGAAGAAATAACCTATATCCAAGCAATACAACAGGTAAACGAAACCTATCTCCAACAAATTCACGAAATGAAAGAAGCATCCAAAGAACAACTAGAATTTATGACACACTGGTTCCATGAAATCAAAACACCGATTGCTGTTAGTCGATTATTGTTAGAAACGGAAATAGAATCTGCTAGTCTACAGGAGGAAATTAGTCGGATTGAGAGCTATGTAGAACAAGCCCTCTATTTCTCCCGACTCCATGAATTTAATAAAGATTACCTCATTCAGGAAGTAAGCCTCGAAAAATTAATTAAGCAAATAATAGCTGCAGAATCAAAAGCATTCATCGCCAAACGGATAAAAGTAATGGTTCCAAACACAAGCATGACAGTGCTTAGTGATAAGAAGGCATTAAGTTATATCATTCGCCAGCTCTTGCTTAATTCGCTCAAATACACACTGGAACAAGGGGAGATTACCTTTTCTGTTAATCGAGAAACAAAACAATTACTCCTTGCTGATAATGGGATAGGGATTCCGGCAGAAGACCTGCCTAGAGTATTTGACAAAGGGTTTACCGGTAAAAATGGCCGGACATCACCACACTCGACAGGAATGGGTCTCTTCCTGGCCAAGAAAACAGCCGAGAAGCTTGGACATGAATTGATTCTTTCCTCAAAACCAAATGTTGGTACAGAGGCGGTCATATCATTTGGAACCCAGCCTGACGATTACTTTTCGATATAGGGAAAGCAAGCCACTTTGGGCTTGCTTTTTACATAACCTTAATCATTTTTAAATAGCTTCTAGTTGTTACCCAGAAGTACGCTAAATAAATGAAAACATAGACGGCAAAACACAGGATAAACGGAAGAACCATGTCAATTTGTAAAAAATCAGCGAGGATAGAGAGAATCACCCCTGTGTTACAGACTGCAAGGATGATCGGTAAGATAAATACTAAACCAAGCTGCTTGTTAATTGATTTTTTAATTATTTTATCAGATATCCCAATCTTCGTTAATATGTGGTAACGCTCTTTGTCATTTGTAGCTTCCATAAGCTGTTTGAAATAAATCATACTCCCCGTAGCAAGCAAAAAAACGAGTCCGAGGAAAATGCCGATAAAAATCAGCAAACCATATGTCTCTAATCCATAGTGATACTTTTCATAAAAACTTGCAAAAATTGGCTGATTCTCAGCATATCTTAAGTGCTTTATATGTTTTTCGATGTTAGCATTAAGTTTCTCTGCTGTTTTATCAACGCTTGTTTTAACCATATAAAGTGTTTCTGGATTCCCTTCCTGTTTCAACTCCTCGTAAAGAGAATTACTAATGACGAGTGGAAATAACATCTCTCCCTGGTTAAGTAATGAAATATCCTTATAAGCTGTAATGGTAATGGAACGGTTCGCTGGTAAAGTAAGCTTTTTTCCTGAAAAGGGATCGGAATTACGGTCTAGGTTCCCGTCATAAAAGGCCATGGCCTCGTTTTTGCCTAAGTGGGTCCTATCCGTGATACCTCTTAGTTTCATCAATTCATGATATGTTTTTTCCGAAATTATCATAGTTTGGAAGAAATCAGGCACTCTAGTTAAAGAGGAAACATCAGCTTTTATTGACAGATAGTCTACTTTTTTCTTATAAAGAATCTTTCTACCTAATGTTTTTTCAATCATGGTTTGTAATTGATGATTTACATCTTCATTTTTCATATTAAACATATAGCTATACGGATTATTTAGTTCGGTTAGTTGACCAAGATGTCGATATAAACTATACGTGGTAATACAGGCTATGAGTGTGACACTGCTTAAAAGGGAAATGACGGTCAAAATAAGCACATTCCCTTTGATTCTATAAAAAAGATTCGTAATACTAAGTAAATTCTCTCCTTTTAAATAAAACCCGGTAGCTTTTTGGGCCAGTTTTAGCAGAAGAGCCACCAACGAGCTAAACGCGAAATAGGAACCTATCATTAATAATAGAATTGCTGGTACGAACCGGAAGGTCGGGTTGTTAACTATATCGTTGGGATTTAATAAAAGCGTATAGGCACTACCTATAAACATAAGCGAAAGGATGCTCTTTAACCAAGAAATAAGGGGAGAGCTCTCTCCTTTTTGTTCTGCTTTAAACAGCTCTGCTAATGAAAATCGGTAAATTAATCGGTAGCTTTGAAAGGATGTAAGCAGCGTTATCAAAAGAAAAACGGCTGTCGTCTGGATAAGCCCTCGCTCTTTAATCGTAAAGGCCGCCTCCAGCGAGAATCCCATCATCTTAAAGATAATCATCGTAAACAGTTTTGAGAATAATAGACCGACAGTGATTCCGATAAAAAGAGCGAACACCCCCATAATCAAATTCTCATAAAACAGCAGCTGTCCGATTTTTTTCTTACTCATTCCAAACAGTGCATACAACCCTACCTCTTTTTTGCGCTTTTTTGTAAAAAAAGCATTCGAATACCAGATGAAAATGGCCGAAAAGACAATCAGTATGACAGCGGCCGCTTGAAATGCCGGCTCTAGCTTCCCCCGTGTGACAGAGGAAGAAATCAACTGCTCATTGTACTGTAAGGAAACAAACGTAAAATATATTGAAATACTAATGATCATCGAATATAGATAGATCACATATTGACGTAGATTTTTCAGTATATTTTTTCTGGCAAGACTAAACAGCGTCATACTGACCGCCTCCAAGTGTTGACAGAATCGATAATATTTGTTGAAATAATTGTTCTCTGGTGCTTTCTCCTTTGTGAATTTCAGTGAATAAGGAACCATCCTTTATAAAAATGACTCTTGAACAAAAGCTCGCTGCAAAAGGGTCGTGTGTTACCATTAAGATCGTAGTAAGTTGATTCTCATTTAATTTACTCAGTGTTTGCAGTAATTGGTAAGCTGAGGTTGAATCCAGTGCACCGGTAGGCTCATCGGCAAAAAGGATGGTCGGCCCGCCTATTAAGGCCCGACACACCGCTGTCCGCTGCTGCTGACCTCCCGATATTTCATAGGGATACTTATCGATAATGGCCTGTATTCCAAACCTTTCTGCTATTGTGTTCATCTTTTGCTTGATTTCATGTTTCGGGCAATTTGTGAATACTAATGGCAGCATGATATTTTCAGCAACAGTTAATGTATCTAGTAAATTGTAATCTTGAAAAATAAATCCCAGCTTATCCCTTCTAAATTCTCGCAATGGTTCTTCCTTCAGTTTTGTCAGTTCCATGCCTTCGATTCGAATAGACCCTGACGTAGGGGCTTCAATCGAGGAGAGTACATTTAATAATGAAGATTTCCCCGATCCTGAAGGCCCCATTACTGCAACAAATTCTCCTTTTGCTATATTTATATCAATCTCATTCAAGGCTGCAATCGTGGTTCGTTTTGCCCCAAAGACTTTATTTACTCCCTTAGCTTCTAAAACAAATTCCATTCCTACTCCCCCATTTCCAATTTCTCCATAGTTTTACTATAATGAAATCTCATATGCTTTACCATAATCAGTCCTTACACTTTGGAGGTTCAACCTTACATTTTTGTAAGGTTTGCGATAAACTTTCCGGAGCTGCTGATTTCCCACTATTTCCAATCAAGGAAATAATGGGATGTAATTGCTTGTTTTCGAACATTCCTTTGCTATACTCTAATATAGAATGACTTTTTAACCATTGGGGGTGAAATCTTTGCAAACAAAAAGGGCTTTACCGATATTATTTTTAGTTATGTTTCTCGTCATGATTGGATTCGGGATCATCATTCCGGTTTTACCTTTTTACGCGCAGGAAATTGGGGCTAATCCAACGGAACTTGGTCTATTGATGGCGGTTTATTCACTAATGCAGCTTATTTTTGCCCCAATATGGGGTCAGGTTTCTGACCGAATCGGGCGAAAGCCGGTAATGATGCTTGGCATCGCTGGACTGGGACTCTCCTTCTTCATCCAGGCTATTTCCACACAATTGTGGATGTTATTTGCCGCGAGAATACTCGGCGGAATTTTATCCTCTGCTAATATGCCAACCGCGATGGCCTATGTAGCTGATATTACAACTGAGGAAAACCGTGGTAAGGGAATGGGGATTATCGGGGCAGCGACAGGCCTTGGCTTTGTTTTCGGGCCGGCAATTGGCGGCATCTTTTCAAAAATCAGCTTAAATATGCCTTTTTATCTGGCAAGTGGATCTTCGTTCATCACCCTAGTGCTTGTATTCATTTTATTGAAAGAATCCAAACGGAATGGGAGCGAATCTGTACAAAAGAGACCCGCTTTCTGGAAGGCGCTTAACGGACCCACATCGATTCTGTTTTTCGTTCAGTTTTTAATTTCACTCTCCCTTTCAGGGCTTGAAGCAACCTTTGCTTATTTTGCTGCTAAAAAAGCAGGTTTGGATGCCATACAGCTTGGTTATATTTTCATGATTATGGGCTTCGGCAGTGCACTCGTTCAAGGGGGATTGGTTGGCAGATTAACGAAGAGATTTGGTGAGAGAGTAGTGATACAAGGCGGGATGATTGTTTCGGCCATTGGATTCGGGCTTATCTTGCTTGTCCAAAGTTTTACTACTGCTGCGATCTTTTTAACTATTTTTGGATTAGGAAATGGCGTCATCCGACCAAGTGTCTCTTCCCTATTGACGAAACTATCGACAGCAGGTCATGGGCGGGCTACTGGCTTGTTATCGTCATTTGATTCACTCGGCCGGATTATTGGTCCGCCATTAGGCGGATGGCTATTTTCGTTAACCATTGGACTGCCTTACATTTCGGGGGTCGTGATTACAATTGTTGCCTTTGTGTTATTTCTGATCTTCCGACCTCAGGTGAATCCTGCGAAAATAACCAATCCTTAATTTATAAGGCATATGTTGTGCGGACATGCATAAAATGGGTTTGAGGATTCAAAAAAAATGAGGAGCATATACATGAAAAGAAAAACCCTTATCAGTGTTTTTTTCGTTGTGATTCTCTTAGGCTTTTCAGCTTATCTTGATTCACCATACTCATTCCTGAATAAAGACTATGCCTATTCAAATGATCAGCCCGCATCGGCCATTCCAGCAGAAGTGAAACCATCAACGAACGTCCCGGAAACAGAAGAACGACTTGTGAAACGTAAAAAAGAGGATGGCTATATCCTAGAAACATATGAGGAATATGAAGTCTATAAAGACAAAGATGGTCATATTTTAAAAAGTGAACCGACCGGCCAAACGGATACCCTTAAATATTGGGACTATAGCAAGAGTAGAGGAATTAGTAAAGACCGCTAGAAAGAATGCAGCGGTCTTTTTTTGTGTCTTAGAAATTTATTGATTTACTAGTTATGGATTTGTTTGTATGCCAGTTTTAGCGGGCCGAAAGTGCTTGCATATAATCAAACGAATAGTTTGCCATTGTCTGGATGTCACTGTATTTGGACTTTTTATCCGTCTTCATAACAACAGAGATGACTTCCTTATCCCCCTTTTTTAAATATTCAACCAATGTATGTTGTGCGGCATCCGTAAAACCAGGTTTCCCGGCAATTGCGTACGGCATGTTACGAAGCAGAGTATGAATCGTTTTCTCTTGCCTGCTTGTTCTAATTTTCGTCGTTTGTGTAGACAAGACTTTCAGCACGTTAGGATGCGAAATCGCTTCTTTGGTGATGAGCGCCATATCATAGGGGGTGGTGTAATGGGCGGGATGATGTAATCCATTTGCTGTTACGAAATGGGTGTCTTTAAGTCCCCATTGTTTAACGGTCTGATTCATAAGTTCGGCAAATCCGGCTTCACTGCCAGCCACATTTTCAGCAATTGCCACAGCGACATCATTTGCACTTAACAGTAATAAAGCCTTCATTGCGTCTTGTTTAGAAATCATTTCGCCTGCTGTCAGTCCGAAACAGATGCATTCTTGTTGTGCTGCATGTCGACTAACCGTTAACTTTTCCCCATCGTTCAAACGATTATCCAAAATTGTGGCAGTTAACACTTTCGTCATACTGGCAGGATATGCTTTTGAGTGGGCATGCTTGTCGTAAAGAATCTCGCCAGTCACTGCGTCGATGGCGACTCCATACTCCCCCACAATATTGGGTGGCACTGCCTCAGCCGTACTCACCTTCTGTGACAACCCATTCAGGATGAAAAGGATTAAACTGGTTGTTACAACGAACTTCCGGATGTTGACCATGATGTTCCTCCAGTTTTACTAGTGCTTTTTACCAGATAAACAACCCCACATACAAGGCACTTAGCAGCGAAACGGCAATTCCGCTCACTAACAGCTTCCAGACATTTTTTCCAATGATTCGAGATTTTTCATCCCCCATGATCGAAGCAATGGCTCCGTATATCATCCCCACTGTGCTAAAATTGGCAAAGGAAGTCAAAAACGTTGTAGCCACAGCAACGGTATGACGTGGTAAGGAAGCAAGATGCTTCTTAAGATCAATCATCGCGACAAATTCGTTTGTCGCAAGCTTTGTACCCATCAACTGAGCAACATACATGGCATCATGTCCTGACAATCCTAGAAGAAAAGCAAAAGGACTAAAAATGAATGAAAAAATCTTTTGGACCGTAAGTCCATGTATAAAAAATCCTAATATTCCATTAACGCAGGCGGTTAACGCTACGTAACCCACCACCATCGCCATAATGACAATAACCATGCGAATTCCGACAAGCATACTGTTAGAAATGGTAGAGAAGAAATCTTTTCGTTCATTCTTGGAAGGTACATAGACAATGTCTTCTTCTTTACTGACATCAATCGGATTTAACAAACTTGCCAGCAATAAAGCATTTAGGCAGTTTAACGGAATCGCAGCAAATACATATATACCAGGAACCATACTTAGGTAAGCGCCGATAATCGACCCGCTAATGCTGCTCATGCTCATGATTCCAAACGTAAGGAGCCGGTTTTCCTTCAACACGATGAGCTGTTGTCTAATGACAGCCAATGCCTCGGTATTTCCAAGGAACATCATTTGTAACGAAAAAAAGCTTTCCAACTTAGGCAATCCTGAAACCTTAGAAATCACCCAGCCTACTTTATCAATAATCCAGATTAAGATCCCAAAATAGGTAAGGATGTCAAAGAAGGTAATGATAAAAATAATCGGCATTAATGCACTAAAGAAGAAATCAACAGATGGATTCGCCATCGCAGATGGGAAAACAAAAGAGATCCCCTCGTTCGAACAGGAGATAAGAAACGTAAAAAACGAGGCAATTTGATTGATAATCCAGGTTCCAATTTTAGTAGCAAGCATAAACCAGGTAATCAACAATTCAAGCACAATCAAACTAATAATCGAACGCCATTTTACTTTTTTCTTATTAGGAGAGCAAAGAAATACCAGACCTAAAACAACCAGAACCCCTAATACATTCATAAGAAAAAGCATGCAAACCCCCCCTGTGCTAGGGCTTCCTTGTAACAGAAAGTCCTCATTCCACGCTCAGTACTAGACTTGAGAATGAAAATAATCAGTATCTAAGTAAATAGTCTGCATGTTTTTTCCTAGTTTATTCATATTTAAAAGTACCAGCCAACGCCTTTCTCCCTCACCCTTTTCTACAAAAGCCAAAAATAAATCCAACCCATATTCATAGGTTGGAAGTACTTTAAAAATCGATTTCTAAATCCTAATTGAATCTAACTCTGTCAAATACCGTCTTACCCGCCACAACGGTTTTCACGGCTTTTGCTGCCAGCATTTCTTCGGATGTTCCCGTAAACAAATCCCGATCAAAGATGGAAAAGTCAGCTGCATATCCAGGTTTTATAAGCCCGCGTTCGTGTTCTTTACATATGGCTTTTGCACTTCCAATGGTATAAAGTTGAATGGCTTGGAAGAGAGACAGCTTTTCTTCTGGAAGGTATCCATCATGTTCTGCATAAGGTTTTTTTCGCTCTACTGCGGCATAGATAGAAAATAAAGGATTAATATCCTCTATTGGTGCATCTGTTCCAGCCGCACACATTAAACCCCGGTCCATTAGTTTTTTCCAAGCGTAGGACCATTCCAGCCGGTCTCCACCCAGTCGATTTATGACCCATGGGAAATCAGAAGGTACAAATGCTGGTTGAATGTCTAACACAATGGATAACTTTTCCATCCTTTCCACTAAGTCTTCGCGCAACACACAACAATGGATCAGTCGGTCTCTTTTACCATTCGTTACTGGATATTTTTCAATGGTATTAAGCACTTGTTCTGCTCCTGCGTCGCCAATCATATGAATTGCCACGGCTTCATCATGCTGACGTGCCAATTTCACTAGTGCTTCTAATTCTTCATCTGTATGAATGAATAAGCCACGCTTCGCAGGTTGATCCGCATATGGTTGAGATAATGCTGCTGTATGGCCTCCTAATGCACCATCCACAAAGATTTTCATAGCCCCTGGTTCAATAAAAGGCTCGTCAAAAGCAGCATTTGCTTTCATCATTTCTTCAAACACGGCATGATGACGAAGCAGTGTGACTCTAAAGTGATGTTTTTCTCCTACAACCCGTTGGAAAGCGGTTAATGGATTCATAAACCCTCCAAAGTAGCTCATATCCTCGGTATGTCCACCAGTTAAACCATATGACAACATCTGATCAACCGCAAGATTAAGAGAATTGGTTAACGACTCTATATACGTTTCGCCCTTTCTTGGAATGGCTCTTGTCACGGCATTGGCTGCCTGGTCATATAACAAGCCATTTAACTTACCTTCCTTATCCCGGCCGATTTCACCGCCTGCTGGGGATTCACTTTCTTCAAAGATACTGCCTGCTTCAAGTGCTGCTGTATTGCCCAAGATCACATGATGACAAATTCTTGTTAACAGAATAGGTTCCCTGCGAATGTCATTGAGCTCTTGAATCGTCGGAATTCGTTGATCTGCAAAATTATTTTCATTCCATCCTTCACCAAATAACCACTGATCGGGAGGTGTGTTTTTTGCTGCCTCTTTCACCATTTTAAGCATTTCTTCTGCGGAAGTGGCCTTCGATAAATCTAGCCGGATTAACTTTTCACCTTGAAAGATCATATGCAGATGGCTATCAACGAAACCTGGATACATGGCGGCACCTTCCAAATGAATCAGCTCATCTGCCTGATTCTTGAGTTCATCAAAAGTACCTGTGGCGATAATTTTGTCTTCGTCCGTAAGAACCGCTTCTACCATTTCCTTTTCCTTTTCCATGGTGTAAATTGTTCCGCCAAACCATAGTTTTTTCATTCTAGTGGTCCTCTCTTTTCATCATGTATTAGATATAACCCCCGATATTAAGCTGTAACCAAAAGCTTTCCTGTAAACATCAACTCTTTTTCAGAATATATTATTTAATCTTAAAAATAAACATAATTCAAATCAAAATAAAAAAGGATCGCTATGATCCTTTTTAAATAAATTACTTTTTCTTTCCGCTGTTTTCTATTTGATCCTTGCGGTTGGCAGCTTTCTCTCTAGCTGCTTGTGAAACTTGTTTTCCATGATTGGCTGCCGTTGTTGGTGTTGTTTTAGTTGTTGGTGTTGTTGATGTTGATTGTGAGATTTTCGGTACGGTCATGGTAGATGTTTTTGTGCTAGTCGTTCCGGATATAGTAGGTTTCTGATTCGTTGAAATATTTGTAACTGGTGTTGGTGTTTTGGTAGTTGATGAAGCAGCACTTAATTTCGTCGCATTCGTTTGAATCGGAGCCGTTGTCTTACTATTCTTGTTACTGGCTCCTAGAGTAACAATCTTATGAGATCCTGTGGTCTCCACGTTTTTACTATTCGTTGTAAATGCTGGAACTGGAGCTTCCACCGTATTTTTTACTTGGGTGACTTCTTGACTAACGGTCTTTTGTGTTTGTATTATTGCCGGTTTTCCTTTAGGGCTATTATTATCATCTGTCTTTTGGTCATCGGATAAAGGTAATTTATTAATATGAGTTAATGGTTTAGTAGATTGATCGGTTAACGTAGATTGATCGGTTAACAAGGTGTTGGTGACAGAAAACGTAACGGATCCCACTAACACCATCGTTAGGGCTCCTATAATTCGTTTGTTCATTATTTTCCCCTTTTTTCATTTATGCAAGAATCAATACAAATTTCGACCAATGCCTATCGATATATGGGGGTATCTCAATAGTTTCTTGGTTTATCAAAGAACAATTAAGACCATAAAACCCAAGTATTTACTCAACTTCCATGTGATATTCTTAAAAACATTCCAGCCTACCCCCAAAATCCTTTCATGCCTGCCTAACCTTTTGTTGGTAGTCTTTTTTTTGTCGAAAAAACTGTAGATTAAGAAAACGTATTTTTCTATTCAATTAAACGCTAATTTTTATTACCACACCTATAAGGAGGAATCAGGGTGAATCGAGTTTTTAGGTGGTTGGTCCGCTCATTCTTTGCACCTGTTACTGGGAATAGAGGAGCAATTGCGAGTTCGCTCGGATTCTTATTGGCATTTTTGCCTATATACAGTCTAAGGATTCCATTATTGCTAGTTCTTTCACTTTTGTTTCGTCTTAATCTAATCTCCCTATTCCTTGGAACGTTAATAACCCTTTTTATTCCTACTATTCGAGAGTTGCCTTTCCTGGAACTACCTG
This sequence comes from Neobacillus drentensis, assembly GCF_021560175.1. Classification (GTDB taxonomy): domain Bacteria; phylum Bacillota; class Bacilli; order Bacillales; family Cytobacillaceae; genus Neobacillus; species Neobacillus drentensis_A. The sequence continues at coordinate 3,343,824 of NZ_CP091110.1, forward strand.
TGTTGAAGGGTTACAATTTAACACCAATCTTGGGTGGATTAATTGGACTAGTTTGTTATATTATCTTCCATTGGTTTTACAATCTGGGTCTAAAAAAAGGGGAACGGAATCAAGAACATGTTTTTCTTGATTCCGCAAAAAGACGCTGGTCGGTCATTAAACGAATGAGCGCAGGCTTTATTGTATTAATAGTTTTTGTTTCATTTATTTTTATGGAAAGCCTTTATACTGACCCATCGTTTCCTAGGCTTCAATTAGCAAAAAGCGAAGCAACGAACGGGATTCAACCGATAAATCAAAGTTTCAGTGATGAACAGCTTGCTTCACAACTTCAACGGGAGAATCCAAGTCCTCTCATTCAAACAAAGAATAAACTAGGGAACCAAAATCAACTTTCAGGCAGCCAAGAGGTTTTTGGTTTCTACGTAAATTGGGACGAAAACAGCAAAAAATCTTTTGAAAAAAATATCAATTCGATTACAACCTTAATGCCGGAGTGGATGCAGCTTACTCCCGATTTAACCTTTACTAGCAGCGCTGACCCAGCTATTATTACTAAAGCAAAAGAACATAAGCTAAAGATTCTTCCAGTAATTAATAATTTTATAAATAATAAATGGGACAGAGCAACTCTCCACCGATTATTTACTAATCCTGGTGCGGAAGATCTTTTTATTAAAAATTTGTTAGCCTACGTGAGAGCAAATGACTTTGCTGGTATCAATATAGACTTCGAAAATGTTAGTCAAAATGACAAAACCCATTTGACAAATTTTACAAAAAAAGTTTCCGAGCAATTCCATCAACAAGGTCTCATGGTAACCATCGACGTCCCGCCAAGTAACAGTGCTTTTGATTATACTTCATTAGCAAATGATGTCGATCGGATGTTTGTCATGCTATATGACCAGCACAATTCAACAAGTACACCTGGACCTGTCGCACCATTAAATTGGGTAAAAGATAGCTTGAACCAACTCAATATACCTTCCCAAAAATTGATTGTGGGTTTGGGAAGCTATGGGTATGACTGGGAAGAAAACTCTAAGAATCCTGCTGAAACGGTAACTTTCGGGGATATCATGAATCTTGGAATCGGTACGGATCTTCAAATTCAGTGGAATAAACAAGCGGGTAACCCTTATTTGCGTTACAAAAGAAACGGAAAAAAACACGTTATTTGGTTCTTAGATGCCGCAACATTTTATAATCAAATGAAGACAGCAATCGCTAGTGGTTCAAAAGGGATCGCGCTTTGGCGCCTCGGATCTGAAGATCCTTCTATCTGGAACTATATTAATAAGTCAAAGGCATCCGACAATCCATCCAATGCCCTTAAAACGTTAGTCAGTCCTACACCTGTTCACTATTCAGGTGCGGGAGAAATTTTAAATGTCATTTCCCAATCTGAAAAAGGGAAAAGAAGCATTCAAATGGATTCGCAAGGTTTGATCCAAGATGAAACCTATACTAAATTACCAAAGCCTTTTGAAGTAGTTCGATATGGAAAACCCAATAAGAAAGAAATGGTCCTCACTTTTGATGACGGACCGGATCCAGTCTATACACCACAAATATTAGACATTTTAAACAAATATCATATAAAAGGTTCCTTCTTTATGGTTGGAAAGAATGCTGTACAACATCCAGAACTGGTAAAAAGAATTTATAGCGATGGCCATGAAATCGGCAGTCATACCTTCTCACATCCTAATGTTGCATCTACCACTCCTTTGCAAACAAAATTGGAGTTAAATGCCAATCAGCGGCTAGTTCAGGAAATTACCGGTCATTCGATGACCCTATTTCGCCCTCCGTATGTGGCCGATGCGGAACCAAGCACTACGAACGAACTGCTCCCAATAATGAGGGCACAGGAAATGGGATATACGATGGTTGGTGAATTAATAGACACGGACGATTGGCAAAGACCTTCTAGTAATCAAATTGTGAAACGGGTGTTGGAGCAGCTGTCAGAAGGAAATGTGATTTTATTCCACGATTCTGGTGGTGACCGCTCTAACACAGTAAAGGCTTTGCCAATTATCATTAAAGAACTTAAAAACCGCGGCTACAGCTTTACCACCATTGGTCATTTGATTGAAAAAAAGGATAGTCAGATTATGCCCTCAGCTAATCATGACAGCCCTTATATGATCTATGACAAAGCTGTATTTAAGCTCATGCAGGGCTGGCGTTTAGGTTTAACCATTCTTTTCTACTCGGCTATTTTCTTAGGAATTTTGCGTCTGGCGCTATTTATCTTCCTTTCTAGAAAGCAGGTTAAAGAGTATAAAGAGACTGTAATTGACCCTAACTTTACACCCTTTGTCAGTGTCGTGATCGCTGCCTATAACGAGGAAAAAGTAATTTGCAAAACGATTGACTCTATTTTAGCCAGTGATTATCCGACTTTCGAGGTGTTAATAATCGATGATGGTTCAAAGGATGATACGGCTAGAGTTGTTCAAAAAACTTACGCAAACCACCCCATAGTCAGATTAATTAAAAAATCCAATGGGGGAAAATCTTCGGCTGTTAATTTAGGTTTTAAGGCAGCAATCGGAGAAATCGTGGTTGCACTTGACGCTGATACACTCATAGCTAAAGATGCGATTACCCTGCTTGTTAACCATTTTAAAAATGAACACGTAGCGGCTGTTTCTGGCAATGTTAAAGTTGGCAATAAAGGAAACCTCCTTACAAATTGGCAGCATATCGAATATGTGACAGGCTTTAACCTTGAAAGAAGGGCATTCGCCGTTCTTAATTGTATTACAGTGGTACCAGGTGCGATCGGTGCATGGAGAAAGACAGCGGTAATCGAGGCAGGCTACTTTCAAGAGGATACACTGGCAGAAGATACCGATATCACTCTTACTCTTTTAAGCCTAGGAAAAAAAATTGAATTTGAAGAAAAGGCATATGCCTTTACAGAAGTTCCGGAAGATATTAAAAGCTTAGCAAAGCAACGTTACCGATGGGTTTATGGTACTTTACAATGTCTATGGAAACATCGCGGGTCCTTATTTAATAAAAAACATCCCACATTAGGATATATCGGGCTGCCAAATATGTGGATTTTCCAATATATCTATCAAACCATATCTCCGATTGCGGATATAGTGTTTCTCATCGCTCTTTTTAGCGGAAACGCTGGAAAAGCAGCCATTGGATTTATCCTATTTTATTTGCTTGATTTTGTTACATCCTTATATGCGTTCCGTCTGGAGAAAGAAAGCCCTAGACCACTGGGTTCCTTGTTTTTACAGCGAATCTTGTATAAACAGCTTATGACTTATGTTGTGATAAAATCCATCTTCTCTGCAATAAAGGGAGTAACTGTTGGTTGGAATAAACTTAAACGAAACGGTAATGTTACGCAGGAAACCTATATGGAGAATGTTAAGGAAAGTATTTAAAAATATCCGAAGGTCTTTCTCATCCGAGAAAGGCTTTTTTATATATCAGATTATCGGTTTAAGTAAATACTATAAATAATTTGTAAAGATAAATCTTATAAATAAGTATAAAGTCATGCAAAATAAAAGATATTAACTAATATTGGGCTTAATGAAAGGATAGAAAAGGGAGAACATTTCTACATACTTTAATTTAGCCGCAGGTGGTGTATGAATTGGGTTTTTTTAGCAGATTATTTGGTCAGGAAACCAAGGAGGAAACGAGTATGGCAAATGAAAAGTTAAACATCGGGATTATTTTAGGAAGCACACGTCAAGGGCGTGTAAGTCCACAAGTCGGCGAATGGGTGAAAGGAATAGCCGATAAACGAGGCGATGCAAATTACGAAATCGTTGATATTAAAGATTTTGATTTACCATTCTTGGGTACCACTGACGGTTCTGAGCCTGGTTTAGGAAGATGGAATGAGAAGCTTACAAGCTTAGACGGTTTTGTGTTTATCGTCGCAGAATACAATCATAGTATTACAGGGGCATTAAAAAACGCGCTTGATTGTGCTCGTGAGGCATGGAACAACAAAGCAGCAGGAATCGTCAGCTACGGATCGACCGGCGGTGCACGCGCCGCAGAGCACTTACGTGGAATTTGCGGGGAATTAAGTATTGCCGATGTCAGGGTCCACCCAACATTATCTTTATTTACTGATTTTGAAAACGGTACTGATTTCAAACCAAAGGACTTACACTTAAACAATGTGAATGCCATGCTCGACCAAGTTCTTGCTTGGAGCGGTGCATTAAAAACTGTACGCTAAACTCGTAAAAGGAGCATCATTCTTTTGAATGACTGCTCCCTTTTTTTTAAATTGTTAAAGAAAACATGAACCCGATATAAAGGACAACAATAAAACATACTCCAAATAAAACTCCTAATAATGGGTTCACCTTTTTAAAGCTAAGCAAAATCATCATTAAAAATAAAAAGGAAACCACCATTAATAATACGGATTGTAAATTTGGCGCTAAATGGGTAGTTAGGGTGGTGGTAATATTCTTTTCTAAGAACCATTCGACCCATTTAGACGGTCCTTCGGATCTTACAGTAAATTCAATTTCATGCGGAGGTGATAAGGTTCCCATTACCCCAGTGACATAAAAAATGATCAAGATAAATATACTTTCTCCCCTTATCCATGGACGAGGATTAAAGGAGGGTAATGTCAATGATTTCCTGGCTAAAACCCCGTTGATGATGGCAAAAAACAGAACTGGGATGATACTGATATGTTTAAGAAGCAACATTTGTCCATATGGCAATACCCAAGCTCTTACATAATCCTTCGGCTCTACCATATAAATCATTAAAATAAAACCGCTTATGAAAATAAACAGCAGGCTAACTAAGGCGACTGGCGTAAACCAACGTAAAAATTTGCCCCAATTAAGTTCCTCTTTTGAAAACCAGGCTACATGCAGCAGGATACCTGTCCATAATGTCACCATAAGAAAATGAAGGCTATGTGAAAACAAGCCTGTCCAAAAAGATAATGAGGCCACATGACTCGAATATCCCACTCCTAAAATCATCAATAATAACAAGATCGCATGCAAATATTTTGAAGCATTTAATTGTATGGCCATCCACAAGAAAGTTCCCATAAATCCAATGAAGATCCACGCTCTCCCGACTTGGAAATCTGTGAAAACCGCTTCTATCGCAATCGCGAGGCCAACACCTCCCTTGAAATAATAAATGGTTTGCAATATCGGCCCTAAAGTAAAAATGATAATACCTAACGTAGACAGAAGTAAAAACGGTTTGGCTATTTGAGTTTGGGGTTTACGATCATCTGGGACCAATAACAAGGCAACATGTCCCACCAAAATAGAATACATAAGATAATTTCCAAACTCGAAAAATGGTATTAAAAATCCCATGTTACTGCTTCCTTCTAAATAATAGGAACAAACCTATGAATAAAAGCACGACAATAACTAGTGTAATCGTTGTTTTTGAAAATGGAGTTGTTTCACTAGTGGATTTTGTTTGCTTTGGTTCTTCCTTCTTGGCTTCTTCCTTCTTAGGTACCTCTTTTTCCGTTTCAGGCTGCTTTGTCGTAGTATTTGGGACAACAGCTTCCGCCTTATCAACAGAAAAAGCTATTTCTCCGGATAAGGGGTGTCCATCTTCCCCTGCAATGTTCCATTGTATCGTATAGGAGCCATTTTCCAATGGTGATGGCAACTTGCCCATCAACTGATTCCCTTTTGGTTCAACGCTGATAAAAGGAATTTCCTTTCCATCCTTTTGTAACTTCATGGTGCTTAATGATTCAATTTCTCCTTCGTATGTAAGGACGATATCTTTTAGATCCTCTTTCACCATTGCTCCGTTTGATGGATTAGATGTGGTTAGTTCCGTATGTGCACTTACAACGGTTGGAATAAATACTAAAATGCCAATGATTAAGAATAATAGTTTTTTCATTTTAACTCCAAATTCTCTCTTGAATTTTTTCTTACAACTTTCTGCCTGTTCCACTTTCTATTTTAAAGTAAAAAAATATAATTGAAAATAGTTCTCAACAGTAAATTTTACATTAAGGAAATTACCGCTAGTCGTATTTAAAAAAAGGCTTTTTTACTATGGCCATCTGTCCAATCCCATTTCCCGCCTCAGAATATCCTATCTAGTGAGAATTGGACAAGGAGTTGATTATATGGCAAGGAGAGAATTTGATAACTTAGGAAATCAAACTTCTTATAGAAGTTCAACGAACGATCATATGGATTTCTTAAGAAATGACGAATTCGATTTTATTTGGATGGAAAAGATGGATCACAATAGTCGTAAACATGATCATAATTGCAAATGTCATGGGGATGGTAATGATTCAACCATGTGCCAAAAACTAGCCGATATCATCGGAGGAATGGTAATTACCTCAACACCTGTTTGTGTTGTTCAACGCCTTCGAAATATCAACGCAACCATTTTAGGCCGACGCACGCAATCCCCACTGGCACTGCCATTTGCGCTTTCATTTGAAGACAATAGAAAGGGTAAAACACTTAACCTTGGTGAGACTGTGATTCTTCAAGAAGAAATTAATCCTTTTCTATCTGCATTGAGAAAAAGAGGCCTTATTGTTACAGCTGTGCACAACCACTGGCTATTTGACAATCCTCGCTTAATGTATATGCATTGGGAAAATGTCGGCGACCCAGTTGAATTTGCGAAAAATAGTTTTGAAGCAGCAAAAGAAGCAGGTCTATTTAAATAAAAGCAGCCACCGGTGAAAGTGGTTTTCACCGATGGCTTTTTTTTATGACCTGTTAATTTAGGTATTCAGGATGTTTTTGCGGGGTATTGGGATAAATTTCATTGAAGATATTCTGTTCTGCATCTTGACTCTCATTTTGTTCTGAATGAATCCTCATTAGTTTCTTAAACTCGCCAATCGTTAGTGGTTTTGCCTCTTCTTTTAACTCATAGCCTAATTGTCCATTTGGTTCAATCGTTCCCATTTTAATATCTGATATTTTTGTAAGGCCCATATTACGCATCCGCATTTCCAGCCCATCGACCGTTAATCGTAACTTCTTTAAATTTTTTATATTTAACTCGCCGTTTTCAATCACAATTTTGGATTTTCCCATTATTAATTTTTCAAATCTGTTAAAATGAAGCTGGATATATTCTACTACTATAATTGACACAACAAAAATAACAGCCCCGCCAATGGCTTTAACCATGCTTACCTCTGCAATAGGCTCAACGATCAGATGGCCAAGAGAAACTATGACGATTGTTTGAGCAAGGGTCATCTGTGATATCGACTTTCTCCCAGCAATCCGAAGCAGGAATACACCCGTAAAGAATAGTATAAAAGATTTTACGATAAAGGATAAATCCATTCAAAATCCTCCTGTAAATTTCACTTTTACTACTTTTCCCCATTTGGAAGAAATTATGTACTTAAAGGATGCCGAAGGGAAACCCGTCCAAGGAGCAACGGTCAATCTCAGGCGAGACGGCGTCGAAGGATTTAGTATGTCTACTCCTAGCGATCACAATGGCAATACACGATGTATTATTTACCGGAAGAAGATGAAAATCATTACTTCTATGTTCATTACAATGGGATCAATTATACACTTCCTCGGTATAAAGTTTATAATTTCCCTGGTACTGTAAGCGTTAACATGAATGTGACTCTTCCGAAGGATGGGACCATTATTGTGGATAAACCTCCCACACTTGTGACAACAACGGCCCCTGGAGCTTTTTATAAAGGAACACTTATTGGGGTCAATGTTACTAGAGGGATCAGGTATTCCATCTCGATCCCAAAACAGGATGGTTCTTTTGTATTAACGATGCCAAAAAAGGAATGGAATAAGCACCCTAGTTTCTTCGAGGTAAGTTATGCTCATTTTCTTGAGAAAAGCAAAAAATCAGGTGAAGTGATCAATTCCTCCTTTATTCCCGCGCCAAAGGAAACAGAACCAAATCATATTCAGGCCACAAACTAAAAACCAGCGTTTGCTGGTTTTTTTTTGTTACTTCTCCATGATCGGATAGGGAGTTTTTGAAATCATTTTTTTATTGCCAATTTCTTTAAGACCTGCGCGAATCAGCAGGAAAACTACGATCCAAGAAGAGATCATCAAGAAAATCTGCCCAAACGGGAACATCCCTGTTATTGGCGTATCCCAAAGAGCATGCATTAAAACAACTAAGAAAAAGACCCGTAAAAATTTAAACTTAACTAACATACTGAACGTAAAGGGCTGATCGCCTTGGACTCTACAGAAAGCAGCACCTGTCAATGCAGCCCAGGCTACATGTCCACCGGGAGCCAAAATACCGCGCCATAGCATGGTGATGTATAGAGTTTTAGCATCCCCGGAAAGCATGGCCCTTAGGGCATATCCCGCTGTTTCAAAAGCGGCAAAACCTGCACCTACGGCAGCACCAATGAGAAGTCCATTAAGGATAAACCGGTATTTACGGTATCGGACGAAACTGATGACCGTTATCGCTTTGGCAAGTTCCTCGGCAATTCCAATTGTGATCGGATTAATCGTATGCCTTAGAATATCAAAAAATACGAGGGCAACTAACATGGAGAGAATCCCACCAATAAATACAACATAGATAATTCGATAAAAAGCAATATTTTGTGGAGCATTCATTTCCCAAAAAAAGATTAACGTGGTCAAGGGTACAGCAAAAGCACCGACAATGATAAGTCCAGGGATAAAGTTCACATTTCGGAAATACGCAACGCCTATAAACAAGCCGACGAATGCAATGACCGCAAAAATGAATACCCTGGCAAATAGCCAAGGCTTTGGCCAAGTATCCGTTACTTCCGTTATTTTAGGTGTGGTAAGTGCAGTGCCAACGATAAATAGCCTCTCTGCCTCTAGTTCACTATGATTTCGAAAGACACGCGAAAAGACGTTTTGAAATTTGGGCTCAACCGAACGTTCAAATCTCGGAACCATATCTACATAATGGGCAAACTCATAAAATAAGCTGTTATCGTCCTCTTCTGTATTCTTCTTAACGAACTTTTCACCGCAGTTTAAGCAGAATTTTACCCCTTCTGGATTTTTGTAGACGCATTGCGGACAGTTCATATTATTTCACCCCTCTAGGTTTACTTCCCGCTGTTTTTTTACTTTTTAGACTCGGCGCTTACTGGATCTGAATAACAATCTTTCCTTTAGCATGATGGGTTTCACTTAAAGCGTGCGCTTCCCTAATTGCAGTTTCTGTTAATGGATATTTATGTCCGATTATCACTTTTGCTTTATCACGCTCTAATAATCCTCCAATATGAGCCAACTGTTCCCCATTTGGTACTAGCCAAACAATACCAGCTTTAATCCCTTTTTCTTTTGCCTTTTGTTGGTTTGGTTCTGACACAATCGATACTAATTTGCCGCCTTCTTTTAAAATAAAAAAGCTTTTTTCTTGAATTTCTCCGCCTAAAGAGTCTAAGACGAAATCAAAATTCGTCAAGATCGATTCAAAGTTCTCTTTTTTATAATCAATCACCTCATCGGCACCAAGCGATTTTAAGAATTCAACATTTGAGGTTCCTCCTGTTGTAGCCACATAGGCACCGGCATTTTTCGCAAATTGGATGGCAAATGTACCGACTCCTCCGGCTCCTGCATGGATAAGCACCTTATCCCCTTTTTTTACTTCTCCAAAATCAAATAGACATTGCCAAGCAGTTAAACCCGCCAGTGGGACACAAGCTGCTTCATCGAAGCTGATATTGTCTGGAATTTTAGCGAGCAGATGGGCATCAACCGTTGTAAATTCTGCGTATGTTCCCCGATTTGTCGTATCAGGACGAGCAAACACTCTGTCGCCAATTTTGAATTGATCGACCTTATTCCCTACAGCTTCTATTACACCTGCAGCATCCCACCCTAATATAATTGGAAATTCAAAAGGCATCATTGCTTTTAGGTAGCCTTCACGTAATTTCCAGTCAATTGGGTTAATCGAAGTTGCATGAAGTTTGACGATTACCTGGTTGTCACCAGGAATGGGCTGATCCATTTCTTTTTCTTTTAATTGCTCTTTCCCGCCATATTGCTCAATAACAATTGCTTTCATTATATACCCCTTCATATAATTCTTAATTACAGTTAATTTAACCAACTAACACAAATAAAAACAGACGAATTTCTCGCCTGTTTTTTAAAAGATAAATCAATTCAATTCAAGAGGACGCAAGTTTGCTTCAATTTCTGCCCGTCTCGGTTCTAAAAATGGTGGTAATGCCAGGGTTTGCCCCATTGTTTCCATGGGCTCATCCGTTGCAAAGCCTGGTGTGTCGGTCGATAGTTCAAACAATATGCCGTTAGGCTCTCTAAAATACAGTGCCTTAAAATAATAACGTTCCACCTTGCCAGAACTAGCGATACGGTTGTCCTTTAACCGTTGTACCCATTGATTGTATTCTTCTTCATTTGGTACTCGAAAGGCCACATGATGAACGCCACCGCGTCCAATCCGTGCCCGCGGTAAATCAGGTCTTCGTTCAATATGAACTTCCGCTCCTGCACCACCTTCTCCTGTTGCATAAACCACTATCTCAGGGAAGTCCCCTTCAAGAGAAGGATAGGAGCTTACATAACGAAAGCCCATTACTTCTGTTAGAATTCCAATTGTTGGTTCGGCAATGCTGACGGTCAGTGTTACAGGACCTAATCCAATAATCGCATGTTCAACTGGTATCTCGCTTCGTTCCCAAGGAACCCCTGCACGGACCCTTTTTTCGCCATTATCCGCAACAAGGATTAAGCGAGTTCCATCAAAATCACGAAAAGCCAGGGTATCACGGCCAGCTCGTTTTTGAATGGAATCATGTTCAATTCCCAGTTGTTTAAACCGCTCTTCCCAAAACAACAATGAATCTGTTGTTTTGACCCTTAAAGAGACAGTAGATATATCTGAGGTTCCCCGGTAAGAGTGGCCAAGGCCAGGAATATCAAAGAAAGTAACTTCTGTTCCTGGTGTCCCCTCGGCATCCGCATAGAAAAGGTGATACGATTCTGTATTATCTTGATTGACCGTTTTCTTAACTAGTCTCATTCCTAAAATTTTGGTGTAAAATTCGTAATTTTTCTCCGCTTTCCCTGTCAAAATCGATACATGATGCAGTCCTAATAATTGCATGCCAAAACCTCCCTTAACTGACAATTCCTTTATACCATTTTGCTGCTTCCTCTATCTCTTCTCTGGTTAATTGATGGCCGCGATTTTCCCAATGAAGTTCGACCGATGCGTTGGCATCTTGCAGCAATGCTTGCAGTTCCTTAGATTCCAAAGGTGAACAAATCGGATCATTTGTCCCTGCGGCAATAAACACTTTCGTTCCCGTTAAATCAGGAAGCTCCACCCTCCTCGGAACCATGGGATGATGAAGAATAGCCGCTTTTAATGCGTGCTGATAATGAAATAATAAGCTTGCCGCAATATTGGCCCCATTTGAGTAGCCAATAGCAATGATATTATTCCGGTCAAATTCATATTTCTGGGCTGCCTCATCAAGAAACTCGTTTAATTCTTGAGTACGGAAAACGAGATCTTCTTCATCGAAAACTCCTTCTGCTAGGCGTCGGAAAAAGCGAGGCATTCCGTTCTCTAATACATTTCCACGAACACTTAGTATGGAGGCTTCATCATCAATCATTCCGGCCAGCGGCAGCAGATCCAATTCATTTCCTCCGGTACCATGAAGTAAAAGCAAGGTTGGTTTTGCCGGATTTTTTCCTTTTTGAAAAATGTGTTTCATTTAAAAGTCTCCTTTCAAAGTACGTATTCTACTATTGTTTCCAAAAATCATTCGAATTTTATTTCGAAGTTAAGTATCTTGAATATGAGATAATAGTAATACATCCAGTTGAAATAGTCAAATAAAAAACACGCTGAGTTTTTTCAGCGTGTTGCGTTGAATCGTGGTAACGAGCCTTGTTTAATGACCTGCCACTTTTTCGAGACTGCCTGGCTTGTTATGAACAGCTATTTTATTCATAAGCTTATGACTCTCCGTATTTAACCCTTTAAGGTTTACTTTCACACCATTTTGATGGTACTTAATCACAATCTTATCAATGGCCCCTACAGCGGAATCATCCCAAAGGTGCGCATTGGATAAATCGATGTCAATTTCCTCTATGTTTTCTTTAAAGTCAAATCCATTAATAAAGTCGGTAACAGAAGCAAAGAAAAGTTGGCCCGTCACCTGATAGGTTTTTTTAGTAACTCCTTTTGCTGAAATACAGGTTACTTTTACTTTAGAAATTTTTGAAGCAAAGAAGATCGCGCTAAGGATGACGCCTACTAAAACACCCAACGATAAGTTGTTGGTCATAACGACTGTAATAACTGTCATAATCATGACAGTCGAATCCGTAACAGGCACCTTCTTAAAATTCTTCAGGCACGACCAATCAAAAGTGCCAATCGACACCATAAACATAACGGCTACAAGTGCTGCCATCGGAATTTGAACAAGGAAACTCTTAAGTAAAACGATAAGAGTCAATAAGAATGCACCAGCGATAAAGGTAGACAAACGCCCTCTTCCCCCTGATTTAACATTAATAACAGATTGTCCAATCATGGCACATCCAGCCATACCGCCAAACAAACCTGATACAATATTGGCGATCCCTTGTCCTCTGGCTTCTTTGTTTTTATCACTTTCTGTATCGGTCATATCATCGACAATCGTTGCAGTTAATAATGTTTCCACCAAACCTACAATCGCAATCGATATCGCATAGGGAAAAATAATTTGTAAGGTTTCCAAGTTAATCGGGATATCAGGAATTAAAAATACCGGCAGTGTAGAGGTTAATTCACCTAAATCTCCAACTGTCCGAACATCGCTGCCTGTCATAATCGAGATGACGGTAACCACAAGGATGGCCACTAAAGGAGCAGGCACCGCTTTTGTAAAACGAGGCAGAATATAAATAATCACAAGTGCTAAAGCGACCATTGCATACATCTGCCAAGTAGCCCCTTTGAATTGGACTAATTGAGCTGAGAAAATTAAAATCGCAAGTGCATTCACGAAACCCGTCATCACAGAGCGTGGGACAAATTTCATCAAACGGCCTAGTTTTAATGCCCCCATGATGATTTGCAGGACTCCAGTCAGGATGGTTGCGGCAAGTAAATATTGCAATCCATGTTCTTTAACTAGTGATGTCATTAATAAAGCCGTAGCTCCAGTGGCTGCCGAGATCATCCCTGGTCGGCCGCCCACAAAGGAAATAGTGACGGCAATACAAAACGATGCATACAACCCAATCATTGGATCGACACCGGCAATGATAGAAAAGGCAATCGCTTCTGGGATTAGGGCCATCGCCACCACTATCCCGGATAAGATATCCCCCTTGATGTTTCCAAACCATGAATATTTAATTGAACTTAAATTCAAATAAAGCACCTCTCCCTTTTATAACGCTTTCGCTTTTTTTTTTGACTTTCAACTCTCATGAAAGCCGGGGCCGTTGTGAACAGAAAAAGTATAATGGAATATGACAATTTTGTGAAATCGCATGTAAGCGGAGTTATTTAACGAATGCTTCCAATATCTTTATTTTCCTTGTGGTATCACCATCAACTCAACAATTAAAAAAGAGGTGGTTTTTATTCAAAAAAGTCAAAAAAAGAAAGCGTACATCTATACGCTCTCCCTCCATGAATTATTTAGTTAAGATAATCGGGCCATCCTTGGTAACAATCAAGGTATGCTCATATTGTGCGACAAAGCTTTCTTCTGTCACATACGTCCAGCCATCATCTAGTTGGAATACTTCCTCGTCATGGGTAGAGATAAATGGTTCAAAGGCAATGACCATTCCTTCTTTCAACAGCCCATGGTCCGAGGTTTCATTATAATTATAAATATACTCTGGTTCTTCGTGAATGGTCCGGCCAATACCATGCCCTGTAAGGTTCATGATGACCGTTAACCCGTTTTGTCTTGCAACTTGATGAACGACTTTGCCCATACCGGTAATTCTAGCGCCCGGTTTTACTTTTTTTAACCCTGCTTCAAAGGCTTCCTTGGCAACATCACAAATTTTCGTAAGAATTTCCTCGCCTTTGCCTACAACAATGGAAACACCAGTATCAGCGAAGTAACCATTTTTCGAACCGGAAACGTCGATATTCACTAAGTCCCCTTCTTGAATCACACGTTTTCCAGGGATTCCGTGTGCAACTTCTTCATTCACACTGATACATGTAAACCCCGGAAAATCATACTCGCCTTTTGGTGCGGAAATGGCACCTTCTTTTTCAAAAAGTTCACCGGCGAGATCATCAAGCTCTTTCGTAGTCACGCCTGGAACGGCTCTTCGGACTAATTCATCTCGAATAGATGCCACGATTCTGCCAATTTCCTTTAAACTGTTAAAATCCTCTTCTGTTTTTGCAATCATTGGTCTTGCCCCATTCTACATAATTTAGTTGTAAAAACACCATAACTTAGATTTTACTCGTCCTTACGCTAAAATCCAAGTATTGATGATTGTTCAAATTTTTTTGAAAATGATTCTGACTTTCCCTTCGAGTTTTGTCCGTCGATTAAACCGCCATGAAAAAGGCAAAACCGCTGATAAACTTCGAAAACTGCCGATAAAAAACCAAAAGCGCTGATAAACTTTCGAAAACTGCTGATAAACTTCCGAAAACCGCCGATAATTTTCTTACAGTTCAGCCATTCACCTTACGAACAAGGGGTGATACACTTAACTTATCATGTTGAAAAATGAGTGGAGGAATTCCAAAATGCCATCAGAAAAACAAATCTTACTCGAAAAGATGAAATCACTCGAAGAAGTTTTTTGGTTCAATCCTGCTATCCAAACGGCTCAAAACGCCCTCCAAGACGCTCCGCTCACGTTTGCGGATATTCAAGACGCAGAACAACGATTAAACCGATTCGCTCCCTACATCGCTCAAGTTTTTCCTGAAACCAAAGGTACCAATGGCATCATTGAATCCAACTTGGTAGCAATTCCGGCAATGAAACTAAAATTAGCGGAGAATTACGCTCAGCCATTTTTGGGAGATTTATGGTTAAAATGTGATAGCCACCTCCCCATTTCCGGCTCGATTAAAGCAAGAGGCGGCATTTACGAAATCCTCAAACATGCAGAGGATTTAGCCATCGAAAATCAACTTCTTAGCAAGGAAGATGAGTATACTATTTTAGACAGTGAAGATTTCCGGCGTTTTTTCTCGAACTACTCGATTGCGGTTGGGTCGACTGGTAATCTAGGATTAAGCATCGGGATTATAAGTGCTAAATTAGGTTTTAGGGTAACCGTCCATATGTCAGCTGATGCGAAACAATGGAAAAAGGATTTGCTTAGAAGTAAAGGCGTCCAAGTAATCGAATATGAGGCGGATTATAGCAAAGCAGTGGCTTCTGGCCGTATTCAGGCTGAATCAGATCCTCATTGTTACTTTGTAGACGATGAGAACTCAAAGCATTTATTTCTTGGATATGCTGTGGCGGCGATCAGGTTAAAACATCAACTTGAAGAGCTTGGAATAAAAGTGGATGAAGATCATCCCTTATTTATCTACCTTCCTTGTGGTGTCGGCGGTGCTCCCGGAGGGATTACATTTGGTTTAAAACAATTGTTCCAAAACCATGTCTACTGTTTTTTCGCTGAACCTACTCATTCACCCTCCATGTTACTCGGACTAATGACAGGGCTCCATGACAAGATCTCCGTCCAGGATTTAGGTATTGATAATGTTACCGCAGCGGATGGACTGGCTGTTGGCAGGCCTTCTGGATTCGTCGGCAGAATTCTTGAGCCCATTTTAAGCGGGGCTTATACAGTTAGTGATGAGGAGCTTTTTAAACTTTTAAAGGATTTAGTTGATACAGAGAATATAAGATTAGAACCCTCGGCTCTCGCCGGGATGATTGGCCCGGTAAAACTGTCGCAGAAAGGCCATTTATTTTTAAAAAAGGAACATTTGTTAGAGAGAATGGAAAATGCGGTTCATATTGTTTGGGCAACTGGCGGGAGTATGGTTCCTGACGAGATCATGGAACAAGATTATAAAAAAGGCTCCTATCAATAGAATGATAGAAAATGGCGTGTCAACGATATCGTTGAAACACGCCATTTTCTATGATTTGCTTTTTGGGTCAAATATTCCATATTGTGAAGTTAAATCCAATTGCTGCTTCTGTCTAGGCGGATCAACTACCCCTGTATTGACTATTTTCACTAACATTTTCACTGCATCGATAACAAAAGCTCCTTTATTTAACATGATGCAGTTTGCACGAGTCCCATAGGCTGCATCGGTCATTTCTGCACGCGTGGGGATCCCTTTTTTTGTGAGCTTTTCCAGTACACCTGTTGCCCATATTACAGGAGTGTAAGCGGCCGAACAAATGGTTAAAATTTCATCTTGTACAAAGGATAAATTTTCTAGACCGACCTCAACGGCCAAGTCGCCTCTTGCCAACATAATACCGAATCTCTTAAAATGTAATCCTTCTAGAATGATTCTCGCCAAATTATGGATTGCATCCTTTGTTTCAATTTTAGCGACAACACCCATATCCGTGCGATTAAGTATGTCTAATTCTTGCCGCAGTTTTCGTAAATCAAGTGGGGAGTGAACAAAAGATATTCCTACAATATCTGCGTGCTTAGTAATAAACGGTATGTCCGCCAAATCCTTTTTCGTTAAGGCCGGAAGATTTAAACTTAACAGAGAATCTGGCAAATTTAATCCCTTCCCTTCTTTGATCCGGATCGGTTTGAGCGCGGGTGAATCAATCTCTACTTCCACAATTTCTTTGGTAACCTGTGTGACAAATCCACGGATTTTCCCATCATCGATAAAAATAGAATCGTTTACGCGAACATTTCTAAACGCTTTTTCCAGTGTAACCGGAACGCCAGCCGGAGTATTTTCAAGAGCAGGGTGCCCACTAGCTTCGGAATTCAAATATAATCGGAGCCGATCCCCTTTCATTACTAAAATAGGAGCAGCCGGCAGTTTCCCAACCCGTACCTTGGGACCTGCTAAATCCATATAGATTTTACAATCATTTTTATGATAGTTTCCTTCCAGCCTCAACTTTTTCTCTACATCTCTTATTGCATCAATGAGATCTTTCCATATATCCTGATCATCATGAGCGCAATTGATTCGAGCAACGTCCATGCCATTACGTAGTAACTCCTCTATCTGGCTCGGATTATTCAAGACTTTAGAATCCACTGTGACCATAATCGCTGGTTGGTTCATTCGGTTCCCGAAAAGCTCATTTGTCCGTTTTGTTAAGATTTTACTTGATTCGTCCGGAGTGGGAACCAGCAAATTTTTTTGCGATGGTAAAGAGATCGGTAAATAACCTACTATTTTTTCTAGTGTATATAAAAGGTGTTCAGGTGATTGCATCAGATCAGCTAGCCCTTTATTCGTAAGTTCTTGACGCAAACTCAGTAAGTGCTGTTCCCGAAGTACTAGATATGAAATCAAATTGTCTCGACACATCCTCGCATCGCCCTGCAAGTCATGTGGATCCACTAGATGATAACTGGATTGAATGATTTGTTTATAGATATTTTCTAGCCGTTGTGCTAATTCTTGTTGGTTTAGCGGGAATTCTACCACATCCCCTTCACATCCTTGTATCCCGAACTTAATAAGTGTTCCCCCTTATTTAGTATTCATAAATGAAAAAAGTGTGTAGTGATGTTTTAAGCAAAATAAAAAACAAGTTTAATGAATGAGGAACTTTCATCAAACTTGTTTAGATGACCTATTTTACAAAAATGAGCATGAGCCATAGATACAAACTGATTAAGGTAAAGATTAAGGTTGGCGGTATGACGATTAACGTCACTTTAATGTAATCTACCCAGGAGATCTTAATTTTGCTTTTCTTTAAAATATGCATCCAGATGAGGGTTGCCAAAGTTCCAATTGGCAGGATAAGGGATCCCATATCACTTCCAATTATATTAGCTAAATACACCGTTTTCATAATGAGGGGGTCCAGTCCCATTTCTGTTAATGCCAAAGTGGAGACCATTAAAGCAGGATGATTGTTAAAAATGTTGGATAAAAAGGCGGTTATGATCCCCATAGTCAAGCTTGCATGTAAGAAGCTGTCTTGTACAAGCGGTTTAAGATTCTGAATTAAATAGGCCGTTAATCCAATATTGTGTAATCCAAAAATGATCACATACATGCTAAAGGCAAAAATTAAAATGTGCCAGGGTATTTTTTTAAGGATATCCGTTGGACTCACATTTAAATACATCCATCTCCATATCAATAGAATTAACGAGCCACAAACCGCTACTAATGAAACGGAGATGCCGATAAACGAAGCGGCAAAAAGACTAATTCTTACGATAAAAACGAAGAATAACATTTTCATCATTAGGTTCTTCTGTTGGGTAAATAGGCTTTCAGAATTTTCTTGGAGAGGATGGAATGGACGGTTTTTCTGCAAGGGAATGGAGTACGAATGGAAGCGGATTTGGGATGGGATGTTCTTTTTAAAAACGAGGAACAACAAATAGGCTAAAAACAGTAAACCCAAGACCCCCGGAACAAACATCATTTCGGTTTGAAGATAAAGGTCCATTCCAATAATTTTCAATGCAATCAGATTCACAATATTGCTTACACCAATCGGAGCACTTGAAGCAGTGGCAATTAAAGCTCCACTTAAAAGAAAGGGAATTTTTTCTGCGTTTTTTAATTTTAATTTATTTAAAATTAAAATCAGGATGGGTGTTGTAATGAGAATACTTCCATCGTTATTAAAAAACAACGTCATTAAAAAGCATAACAGCAAGGTATACCAAAATAAACGGTAACCAGACCCCTTTGAGAGTTTAAGCATTAGTGCCGCGGTCCAGCTGAAAAAGCCGATGCTCTCAAGAACGATTGCCATGACAATCGTGGCTATAATGGTAATCGCAGCTCCCGTTACCTTAGAACTGATGTCAAGCAAGTCACCTGTTGACACACTACCGCTCAAGAAGACCAGAACCGCTCCAATCGTAGCTGGTATCGCTTCGTTCATATTTTTGGGACGGATGAAGATCATCACCATAGTTAGAATAAAAGCTGTTATCGTAACAATCACCGTCAAATGATGATACATAAAAGTTAATTTACTCCCTTCATTTTGTTTCCTTCTGATTTTTTTCGCTTATTCTCTTCTTGTCCTTGCCATATAGTACGTCTAACATGAAGGCTTGTTCTAAACGAATATCCCGTAATCACACAAATCAGCATTTATCTAGATAAATATTTTTGTACTAAATAGTAAATTGCCTAGCAGGTTACTTTTAGGCACTTTACTCTGTTTAATTGAATTAGGTATTTATGTAGATTTAGATAAAATTGCTAGCATTTTGTTCTGAAGGACAAAAAAAAACCGGCTACTTGTTGAAGTACCGGCTTATAAATCCAATTATTTGTTCCCTTTAGGGCCTTTAGGACCTTTAGGACCTTTAGCGCCTTTCGATCCTTTGCTTCCCTTTGAGCCCTTGCTGCCTTGGGAACCTTTGCTGCCTTTTGAGCCTTTGCTGCCTTGAGAACCCTTACTGCCTTGGGAACCTCTGCTGCCTCGGGATCCTCTGCTGCCTTGAGATCCTCTGCTGCCTCGGGATCCTCTGCTACCTTGAGAACCTCTGCTGCCTCGGGATCCTCTGCTGCCTTGAGAACCTCTGCTGCCTCGGGATCCTCTACTGCCTTGAGAACCGCTGCTGCCTCGGGAACCTCTGCTGCCTCGGGATCCTCTGCTGCCTCGGGATCCTCTGCTGCCTTGAGAACCTCTGCTGCCTTGGGATCCTCTGCTGCCTCGGGATCCTCTGCTGCCTTGGGAACCTCTGCTGCCTTGGGAACCTCTGCTGCCTCGGGATCCTCTGCTGCCTCGGGATCCTCTGCTGCCTTGAGAACCTCTGCTGCCTCGGGATCCTCTGCTGCCTTGAGATCCTCTGCTGCCTCGGGATCCTCTGCTGCCTCGGGATCCTCTGCTGCCTTGAGATCCTCTGCTGCCTCGGGATCCTCTGCTGCCTCGGGATCCTCTGCTGCCTCGGGATCCTCTGCTGCCTTGAGATCCTCTGCTGCCTCGGGATCCTCTGCTGCCTCGGGATCCTCTGCTGCCTTGAGATCCTCTGCTGCCTCGGGATCCTCTGCTGCCTTGAGAACCTCTGCTGCCTTGGGAACCTCTGCTGCCTCGGGATCCTCTGCTGCCTTGAGATCCTCTGCTGCCTTGAGATCCTCTGCTGCCTTGAGAACCTTTACTGCCTTGGGAACCTTTACTGCCTTGGGAACCTTTACTGCCTTTAGAACCTTCAGACTTTTTAGGACCTTTTGGCCCTTTTTTAAATTCAACAGGGTTATTGATTAAGAATTCAATTACCCCGTTCTCTTGTGCTTGTGTAAGCAGGTCTTCCATTACCATTTTCATTTAAACACTCCACCACTTTCTAATATTTTTATACTTCATTGATAATTTATGGGAGAAATACTGAAAGGGTAATAGACAAAAGTTTATTTTTTTGAAAATAACCAAGTAGCCCATAAGCGGCACCATTGTTAAAGACAGAGCATAGTATTCTAAAAAATATGTATTTAATAGGGGTTTTTAAATTGCAAAAATATGAAATTTTTATCAATCCCAAGACATTAAACCAGCTCAATAAAGATATATGGATGAATGAACATGTACCGGCAGTCCTCAAAATAGGAAACAATCAATATACAATTGGCTTGGCCTATCGAGGAAATGTGATCCGCAAGAATAAAAAGAAATCCTATAACATTATTTTTCAAAAACCATTCACCGTTAATGGCGCTCATGAGATCCATTTAAACGCGGAGTACAATGATATCTCACTTAGTCGTAACAAGCTTTCCTTTGATTTCTTTGATTCCATTGGTGTCATCTCTCCTCACTCCCAGCATGTTCTTCTCTATATAAATGGTTTTTGTAAAGGGATTTATTTAGAGATCGAGTCTTTCGATCAATTTCTCTTACAAAAAAGAAAATTACCAAAGGGACCCATTGTATATGCAACTAACTATTACGCAAATTTCTCCCTGTTATCACCGAAAAAAAAATTAAAAACGGATTTACTCGAAGGATATACCCTTAAATATGGTGATGAGGATGATTTATCACATGTAGAAGATTTAATCATCAAAACGAACACCCTTAAAAATGAGGAGTTTGAAGAAGAAATAACAAAGGTGCTAAATGTGGACCAGTATCTAACCTGGCTGGCGGGAGTTGTTTGTACCCAAAATTTTGATGGCTTTATCCATAATTATGCACTTTACCGAAATAGTGAAACCAACACTTTTGAAATAACTCCATGGGATTATGACGGGACTTGGGGCAGAGATCTGCACGGAAAACGGCTTGATCATGATTTTGTACCTATAACTGGGTACAATACCTTAACAGGCAGACTACTTTACGTTCCTGATTTTAAAAAGAAATATTGTGAGATTCTTTCCTGCATTTTAGACAACCATTTTACGGTTGAAACCCAAATAGGAATAATAGAAAATCTCTTCGACACACTGAAGCCTTATTTACAATTGGACCCTTATATTAACAGAAAAGAAAATACACTTGATTCGGAAAAGGACGTTATTGTTCGTTTCATTGAAAAACGGAATAATTACTTAAAGCAGCAACTAATTAAACTACAGGACGACAAAGTATATGGTTGAATATCATATACTTTTTTTTGCCTATTTTTTTCAAAAAATACGAAAAAGGGCCTCTTTATTAGTACAACGTCATCCCGTGATACATATAGATGGAGTGTAAATGTTTATTTATTAAAGGAGGAAGAAACTTTTATGGATAGAGAACTTATGAACATGCATGTTGGCAAAACAATTAGGGTAGATCGTGGCGGTCCAGAATCCAGAATCGGGAAATTACTTGCTGTATTTGAAGACTTCTTTGTACTTCTAACAGAAAAAGACGGTGTGGTTTACTATAAAACGAACCATGTCAGAAGTATCACAGAAAGTTCTAAAGATGCAATGAAATTGGGCTTGAAAATTCCTGAAAAATTAGATTTTAAGACTGCAGAAAATTTTCATAAACTTTTAGAAAGCATCAGATTTCAATGGGTGAAAATAAACCGTGATGGTGGTCCAGAGTCTTTAGAGGGTGTACTAAGTGACTCTAACAAACACTATGCCTCTCTCATCGTGAACGAAGAAGTGGTTCGTTTTTCATTGAAGCACATTCGCAACATTAGCTACGGCCTGATGGTAGAGAAATCATCAAATGATGACGAGAGCAACAGCAACAATTCTGATAACAATAATGAGGATCATGATAGCAAAAAAAATGAGGACAACGAAGATAACGAGTAATGACTATTGTCGCTTCTCCAAACAGAGAAGCGACCCACTATCTCTTAAGGAGGATGAAACATGGGGTTAGAAAAATTTTCAGCTGCATTGGATTTACTAAAAGGGTTTCAGGTAAATCTTTATGTGGGTGAAGACATCTTTAAAGGAAAATTGATTGGTGTAGAAACTGACCATGTGGTTCTAGAAACTGAAAATAACTATATTTTCTACTATAACATTGATAAAATCCAAGCGATTCTTAAAAATACAAAGCAGTTTCGGCCTGAAAACGCATCTGTTGAATTCCAAAAAACTCAGAGCTTAATGGAGCTTTTACGCTCTTTCCAATATTCATGGGTAACGATTTTGAGTATTAATAAGCAAAGTTTTTACGGCGTACTAAGCGAGATTGATGAAGATTTTGTTACGTTGATTAATGGCGAAGAGCGAATCCTAATCAAGGTAGCCCAGATCTCTAATATTTTAAAAGGAGTAATTAAAGAAGAAAAACAAGAGAAAAACGAACAGGAAAAAACGGAAAGCAAGAATGAAACGAATAATCAAGATAAAGAATCAAAAGAGTCTAGTGAAGCGAAAGATTCAAAAAAGAAAACCGAAACGGTTCAATCAAAAGAGTCTAATGAAGTAAAGGATTCAAAAAAGAAAACCGAAACGGACCATTCAAAAGAGTCTAATGAAGTGAAGGATTCAAAAAAGAAAACCGAAACGGACCAATCAAAAGAGTCTAATGAAGTGAAGGATTCAAAAGAGAAAACGAATAAATCAAAAGAAAAAGTGAAAGATCATTTTTCCAATCATTCACCGAAAGAATATAAGACAGAAACCAAAGCAAGTGACAAGAAATCAAAATCCCCATCCACCTCCGAAAAATTCGAGATAAAAATGGAAGCTGAATCATCAGAGGTTACGGTGCCAAATCAAATGGTGGTATGGTCAGGTTCATACAAACATGAACCATCTTTACTCGATGATCCTTCAGCAAAAGGAAATATGTTCCTTGACGAGTTTGAACCAATGCAAATGTTTAAAAGTGAAATAAAAGTACCAATAAACGAACTGCCTCATAGAGAACACAAAAAGGGTGAAGCAATGGGTTCCAAATCAACTACCACGTCACCTGCATCTAAAAAAGAAAAGAAACACGAAAAACCTCAAGAAACCGTAAATGCTGTATCTAAGAAAACTGAAACTTATTCACAGGAGAAAGTCTATAACGATACGAATAAAGTATGGAAACAAACAAACCAAGAAACCAGAGGCTTCTTCTTTAACGGTGAACCCGCTTCACGCAGTCAAGAAAGAACGTTCCCATTTGCAGGTTGGCCAAGTAACAATAAGCGAACCTTTAGATTTTAATTGACCACATTGCACATGAAAACATGTCTATTGCTCGATCAAACAAATATTTTTAAGGCATCCATGTCCTCTTACAAATAAGAGCTGGGCAAACAAATGCGTTTTTAACATGGATAAAGAATTGATGTTTTCAGCCCATCTCTATTTGTGAATGGAAATACCAAGGAAAGGATGTGAGTAAGTCCGTGAAAATGAAAGAAAATATTGGTAAGTATATTAAAATTGAAATTTCCGGAAAGAAATATATTTATGGACTTTTAGTAGATATCGGGAGTGATTTATGGGTTCTTTTTAACGGAATAGACTATCTTTATATTCCTACCATTCATATTCAAAATTGGCAGTTTATGAAGCAATATGAAATTGATGAAATTACGTTCAACGATGAACCAGCACCCATTTATAATCATAATGAAGAGATCTCGTTACGGAAAACTCTAACGGCAGCAAAAGGAATTTTTACAGAAATTTATGTCACAAGTAACCAAGCTTTACATGGTTATATCATTAGTATCATGAATAATTACTTTGTCTTTTACTCCCCCATCTACAAAACCATGTTTATTTCGTTAAACCATTTAAAATGGTTAATCCCATATACGAACAATCAGCGTCCTTACGGCCTAAGTAACGCCAGCCTGCCTGTTAGTCCAAGCAACCTCTCTTTTGCCAGGTCCTTTGAGGTCCAGATTGAAAAATTAGTTGGAGAGTTAATCGTATTTAATATTGCTGAAAATGAAAATGTGATCGGAAGAATTCAATCCATTAATAATAATTTTGTTGAATTAATAAGTGCAAAAGAAGACCCGATTCATATTAACTTCCAGCACATTAAAACCGTGCATATGACGTAGCCGATTTTTTTTAGCCCCATTTTAAACAAGCTTTTTCATGCAGCTTAATAAGCAAAATCTAAAAAGAGTGTCCTGTGACACTCTTTTAAATTGTAGGGAATCTGCAATCAGGATAGTGAACGATTGGTTGCGGCTGGTTCATGATCGTTTTGTTTTCTGGTAAACCCGTGATACCTGGTTCCTTGGAATACTAGTTCTCCGACATCCCCTTCAGCCAAAAGGCCGTAGTCCCTTCCACTGACGGTAAATTCCATGCGATCCCCGCTTTCAAATTGAAAAGTTGCATAATACCAAGTACTTGAGGAGTGGTCAGCTCCACCTCCACTTACTTCGGATCTTTTTGAGATTAAGGCTGCGTTAACGTGCAAGCGTGGTTGTTTATTATTATGGCTCCATTGTTTTACCCCCATTATGATGATAAATAAGATGATTCCCACAATAGCGATAAAAAAAATCGGAACTACGAATTCCATAATGGTAAAAAAATCGATCCCCACATTAACCTCCATCAGAACTCCCCCTTTATTTAATAGTACGAATAATTTATCTATACGTTTCAAAGTTCTTGAAAATAGTTGGTACAAAAACGCCTAGTTAACCATATGTAATTCCATTCTGTTATTTTCTTCTCTACGTAATTTTTATCAGAAAAATGTTGAAGCTTTATGGTGTAGGCATCTTCTATGCTATGCTAATGATACATTGGTTAAAGTTGGTGTTTTGAATGGAACGAATTATTTTATTTGACGGTGAATGTAATCTTTGCAACAGCAGTGTTAAATTCATTTTAAAACGAGATCCTAATGGGAAATTTCACTTTACCTCTCTTCAAGGAAAGATTGGTCAGGGTTTGTTGAAAAGACATGGCCAGAAGATGGATGTTAACAGCTTTGTTTTAATAGAGGATGAAAAATTATACCTAAAATCCGATGCCGCTTTACGTGTGTGCAAGCAGCTAAATGGTCTCTGGAAACTGTTTACGATTCTCCTGGTCGTGCCTCCTTTCGTAAGGGATTTTGTTTATGATATCGTGGCAGCAAACCGGTATAAATGGTTTGGAAGAAACGAAAGTTGTCTGCTGCCATCATCTAAGTGGAAAGACAGATTTTTAGAATAGCAGTTAGATAGAAGTGAATCACTGGTTTATAATCCTTAACGTGGGACAGTAACCCATTGGTTTCAAAAAAATCATACTTGAAAGGACGCTTTATGAAATTGACCAATTAAGCTAAAAAGAATCTCCCCATCCATTGGAAAGATTATTTCTGGCTTTAGCTTTTTATACATAGCCTGATAAGGTTCGGGTACCCAGATATAGTGGTGGATATAATCCGTTAAGACAAAACCGCATTTTTCCCAAAAAACAATCCGTGCCTGATTTTCCGGCGTTTCTTCGGCTTCGACCTCAATCACTAAACTAGTACAATTTTCCGAAGTCATCGCCCACTCTTCGATATATTCTAACATACGAATCCCCGTCCCCTGCCCTCGCTGTTCCTTTTTCACCGCCAAATAATCGATAAGCAACGACTCTGTATCTTTCAATTTACCGGTTAACGCCATCGCTGCTGCTCGCCCATCAATAAAACAGATATGTAGAAAACAAATTTGTTTCCAAAACATATTTCGGATAATCCTTTCCGGTTTTGCCCCTTTATCAGCAAATGCCTGTTCATAAATCGGACAGACTTTGTCCCAAATTTCATCATTCCACTGATCAAACGTCATAAATTCCACTGTTTTGTAACCTCACTTTTCATAAGGACATGTAGGTAAATCTATAATAGCAAATACTCTCTACAGGATGCCAATACGAAAAAAGGAACCTTTGAATAGATTCAAAGGTTCAAATAAAGAACTTAGTGGTCTAGGCTAAGCTCTCACAATTAGGAGGTCTAAACTCAGAAGAATTTAAACAAGTTCATTTTACCATTTTCGAAATCTTCTATCAATATTTATTACTGTAAAGTAGGAAAGTAATTTTAATAATTATTTCAGAATATTAAAATAGCTCTTTCTCGTTTCTATCTAATCTACATCCATGCATGTTTTAATTACATTATCACTAAAATAATAGTGACTTTAAATCTAAAAAATTATTTTAAAAACGTAAAAAATATTGGTTGACATACCTGTATATACAAGTTAGAATGAAAACGTAAACAAAACTTGTATATACAAGCTGTGATTTGTAATGAAACCGTACACAACGCTTGGATAGAAAGGTTAGAAAATTTAAGGAAGAAAATGGTCATCACGCCATTTATTTAGGGGGAAAGAAAATGACGAAGTATACAGATCCTTCGAAAGAACTACTACAACACATTGGTGGTAAAGAAAACATTGCAGCCGTAACCCACTGTGTGACAAGAATGCGTTTTGTTTTAAATGATCCAAGTAAAGCAAACGTAAAAGAAATTGAATCCATTAAACTTGTAAAAGGTACATTTACCCAAGCCGGACAATTCCAGGTTATCATCGGTAACGAAGTACCTAGCTTTTATAATGAATTTGTAAAAATTGCAGATGTTGATGGCACTTCTAAAGAAGAAGCCAAAAAAGCAGCCAAGCAAAATCAGAACTGGATTCAGCGTATGATGGGACATTTAGCTGAAATCTTCACTCCATTAATCCCTGCCCTAGTAGTCGGCGGTTTAATCCTGGGTTTCCGAAATATAATCGGAGATATTAAACTAGTAGATAACGGTACAAAGACAATTATTGAAGTATCTCAATTCTGGGCAGGTGTTCACTCATTCCTTTGGTTGATTGGCGAAGCGATATTCCACTTCCTTCCAGTCGGAATCACCTGGTCTGTGGCGAAAAAAATGGGCGCATCTCAAATTCTTGGAATCGTCCTTGGTATTACCTTAGTATCACCACAATTATTAAATGCTTACGCTGTAGCCGGTGCAAAAGAAATTCCTACATGGGATTTTGGATTTGCACACATTAAAATGATTGGGTACCAAGCACAAGTTATCCCTGCGATCTTAGCTGGTTTAACATTAGGTTTCTTTGAAACAAGACTACGAAAAATCGTTCCAAATTCCATTTCTATGATTGTTGTACCATTCTTTGCATTAGTTCCAACGGTATTAATCGCACACACCATCTTAGGCCCGATCGGCTGGAAAATTGGCGCTGGTATCTCTCACGTTGTTTACTCTAGCTTAACATCATCCTTTGGCTGGTTGTTTGCCGCAGTATTCGGATTTGCTTATGCTCCACTCGTTATTACTGGTTTACACCATATGACAAATGCCATTGACCTTCAATTAGTAAGTCAATTTGGCGGAACAAACCTATGGCCAATGATTGCTTTATCAAATATTGCTCAAGGTTCAGCTGTTCTTGCGATGATCTTTATCAACCGTAAAAATGAAGAAGAAAAGCAAGTTTCAATCCCAGCAACCATCTCCTGTTATCTAGGTGTAACAGAGCCGGCGATGTTTGGTATTAACCTTAAATACGGCTTCCCATTCTTAGCTGCGATGATTGGTTCCATGATTGCAGCGGTTGTATCAGTGGCAAGCGGTGTAATGGCAAACTCCATTGGAGTCGGCGGTATTCCTGGTATTCTTTCGATTCAGCCAAAACATATGGCAGTGTTTGCGATCTGTATGGTGATTGCAATAGTAGTTCCATTTATCTTAACGACTATCTTTTCAAAAACTCGTTTGAATAAGTCTAAGTTAACCAATTAATCAGCACTCCTTACAGGAGGGAGACCATCTCCCTCCTTTTCCACATAGATCAATCAAAAAATTTAGGCAGGTGTTTAGTATGTCAACAGCATGGTGGAAGAAAGCAGTCGTCTATCAAATTTATCCAAAAAGTTTTAATGACACAACAGGAAATGGTACCGGAGACATTCAAGGTATTATTGAAAAATTAGATTATTTAAAAGAACTCGGTGTCGATGTCCTTTGGCTGACACCTATTTATCAATCTCCACAGCGTGATAATGGGTATGATATCAGTGATTACTACTCGATTCATGAAGAGTACGGAACAATGGAGGATTTTGACTTACTTCTTGAAGAAGCGCATAAACGCGGTATCAAAATTATTATGGACATCGTTATTAACCATACATCGACGGAGCATGAATGGTTTAAACAAGCTAAATCGTCTAAAGACAATCCATATAGAGACTTCTACATTTGGAAAGATGGAAAAAATGGCGAGCCCCCTACCAACTGGGAATCTAAATTTGGCGGATCTGCGTGGGAATACGATGAAACAACCGAACAATACTATCTTCATCTATTCGATGTAACACAAGCTGATTTGAACTGGGAAAATGAACAGCTTCGCGCCGCTCTCTATGAAATGATGCATTTTTGGTTAAAGAAAGGCGTCGACGGATTCCGTTTGGATGTCATCAATTTAATTTCTAAAGACCAGCACTTCCCTCAGGATGATAGCGACGGCCGCAAGTTTTATACGGATGGTCCTAGAATCCATGAGTTCTTACATGAAATGAATGAACAAGTATTTTCAAAATATGATATTATGACCGTTGGAGAAATGTCTTCGACTTCCATCGATAATTGTATTCGTTACACGAACCCGGACCAACTTGAATTAAATATGACCTTTAGCTTTCATCACCTAAAAGTGGATTATCCAAATGGTGATAAATGGACAAAAGCGGATTTTGATTTTCAAGCTTTGAAAGATATCTTGTCTAAATGGCAGATTGAAATGAACGAAGGCGGCGGCTGGAATGCCCTTTTCTGGTGCAATCATGACCAGCCAAGAGCAGTCTCCCGCTTCGGTGATGACATCTATTATCATAAGGAATCCGCCAAAATGCTTGCAACAACGCTTCATCTCATGCAGGGAACTCCTTATATTTATCAAGGCGAAGAATTCGGAATGACCAATCCAAACTTCAATGATATAGACAAATATCGTGATGTCGAGTCATTAAATATGTTTCAAATTTTGAAAAATAGAGGCCTTGATGAACAACAAATCCTTGAAATTTTGAAGCAAAAATCCCGCGACAATTCGAGAACGCCTGTTCAATGGAATGATCGAAAAAATGCCGGGTTTACGACGGGAACTCCTTGGATTGATACAGCGGCAAATTATACCGAAGTTAACGCTGAAAAAGCGGTTCAAGAATCAGATTCTATCTTTTATCACTATCAAAAACTGATTCAAATACGTAAAGAGATGGATGTGATTACGGATGGTGATTTCCAATTGATTTTAGGACAAGATCCTGACCTTTTTGCGTTTATCAGAACCAGCGGTGCAGAAAAAGTACTCGTTATCAACAATTTTTACGGTCGAGAAAAGAGATTGATTCTTCCATCACAATTAAATCTTGATGAGGCTGATAGTGAAATGTTAATCTCTAACTATGAGGACTCCCCTGCACACCTAAATCAAGAAATGGTGCTGCGGCCTTATGAGTCGATCGTGTACTATCTGAAAAATTGATCGGAGATGTCATTATGACAAACAAGTACTTAACCATTTATGAATCAATAGTTGAGCAAATAAAAAATGGAGATTTAGCTCCGCAGACGCTTCTTCCCTCTGAAAATGAGTTAAAGGATCAATATGAAACCTCGAGGGAAACGATCAGAAAAGCATTAAATTTGCTCTCCCAAAATGGCTATATTCAAAAGGTTAGAGGAAAGGGTTCCATTGTCATTGACATCAGTAAATTTGACTTTCCAGTCAGCGGTTTAGTTAGTTTTAAGGAACTAGCAAGTAAAATGGGTAGTAAGCCCGTAACCCTTGTCAATGAGCTGGCCTTAATTAAGCCTGACGGATACATCCGCCAACAGCTGCAGCTAGGTGGAAAAGATTTGGTTTGGAAGGTAGTCCGCACAAGGGAAATGGGCGGAGAAAAAATCATTTTAGATAAAGATTACTTATGCGGCAGACTTGTTCCTTCTCTTACGGAAGAAATTTGTGCTGACTCGATTTATGAATATCTAGAAAATGAACTTAAGCTGACAATCAGCTTTGCCAAAAAGGAAATCATTGTGGAAGAACCAACCGCCGAAGACCGCTCACTGCTTGATCTTGAAGGTTTTCACAATGTCGTGGTCATTAAAAACCATGTCTACTTAGATGATGCCACACTGTTTCAATACACGGAATCAAGACACCGCCCCGATAAATTTCGCTTTGTGGATTTTGCAAGAAGATGACAATGCTGTTAGGAGACCTTGGAAGAAAAGGTCTCCTTTTCAATTTTGATACAGTTGTCCAAACATCCCCTCTATTTTGGCATATTCTATTAAGAATCCTAAAAAATCGAGGTGATAAAATGAACGACAGGAAACTCGTCCTAACAATCCTAGGTAGTGCTGGCGGTCTCGCAAGATCTCTCCTCGCTCTCCTAAATAAAGCAAGCCTAGATCCACATGACCCCATTCAACAAAAGCTTTACAACAGTACCATCCACTTAATTGACTACAACCAAAGACCACTTGATTATTATCAGAGCATCTGCCCCAATCTTATCCACCAAATAACGATTCATCAAATGGATTTGAAGGACACGATTATTCTCAGGAACTATTTAAAAGAATCCCATACGTCCATTGTTATAGATGTATCATTAGCCGATACTGTTGAAATGCTAGACTGCTGCAACCAGCTGGGTGTCCATTATGTTAACAGTGCTTTGGAAAATATCTATATCCAGGATCATGCCAATGAGTACAAAGGCTTTCCGCTGATTGAACGACTTCGTTTTTTTGAAAAATATAAAAAGGAGTATACCAACCTAAAAGCGATTATCTGTTCCGGAATGAACCCTGGAGTGGTTCAATGGATGGCCATCGAACTGATGAATCACTATCCTAACGAGCAGCCTCTAGCCTGCTTGATTGTCGAACATGATTCCTCCTTCTTAAAACTAAAGTCAGGTGCTAAAAAGAATGCCGTTTATACGACTAAGCCTCCTGATTGGTTCCTGACATCGGCCATCCAAAGTTTTCCGATGTTCATGCGAAATAGGACCCCGCTCTTCCTATATGAACAGGTCTATAACCTAGAATTCATGGCAACATTAGGGGACAAGCAGCTTCATGGCTGTTTAATGCCAAACGAAGCGGTCTATTTCTTGTGCAAACAGTTTGATATGGAAGGTGGATACTTATTTAAAGGAAATGATGATACAGAATGCCTGATCGGGGAGAATTTAGTCGGGGTTCTCCTCGTCTATCCTGATAAAGAACGATATATGTATCATGCCTTATCCCATGAGGGTAGTATGGAGCGGATTAAAACAAACGCTGCTTATTTTCAGGCTGCCAGCGGTCTATATGCAGCCCTCGCCGTTATCCTAAATGACGGAATCGCGAATGGAGTTTATTCTGTGGACGAGCTTTTAGTAAAAACAAATAATCACTATGGACAGTACCTCTCCTGCCATCTGACAGACTTTGTATGTGGAGAAAACGCTCAGACGGACGGTCTTTTATTTAAACGGATGAAATATCTACATTCTAGCTAACTTTTGTCATCCTAACCATCAATTGTTACAATAAAGGTAACTTAAACGTCGAGGTGAATAGGATGTGCGGCCGTTTCACATTAACAGCATCCATTGATGAGATCATGGATCGTTTCGATATCCAATCCTTCTTAAACGAGGAACTGTACGCTCCAAGTTATAATATTGCTCCCTCCCAGTTGGTTCTGGCAGTTATCAATGATGGATCATCAAACCGGATGGGCTTTTTAAAATGGGGTCTTGTCCCGCCATGGGCCAGCGATCCCTCGATTGGCAATAAAATGATTAATGCCCGAGCAGAAACAATTACCGAAAAACCCAGTTTTCGTAATGCCTTCAAGAAGAAACGCTGTTTGGTGATCGCCGACAGTTTTTATGAATGGAAACGCCATAGTGATAAAACGAAGACCCCGATGCGGATTAAACTAAAGTCAAATGAGTTATTTGCCATGGCAGGTCTCTGGGAAGGTTTTAAAACCCAAGACGGGAAAACACTTTATTCCTGCTCCGTCATCACTACAGGCCCAAATGAATTAATGAAAGACATTCATGATCGAATGCCTGTCATTTTAAAACGTGAGGATGAGTCCCTCTGGCTTAACCCGGAGATTGCCGATCCGAACAGGTTAACACCTTTGCTTATTCCCTTTGATGAGAATTTAATGGATACTTACGAGGTTTCCTCCTTGGTGAATTCACCTAAGAATAATACGATTGAGCTAATCCAAAAAATATGTTAAGCCCTTTTTTAAAAAAATTTTTTTAAAATGGACATGTTCACTACATGCACGTACAAGCACCAACATATGCTGTACTAACCCATAAAAGTTTTCCTTCTTTCGAAAGTGGCAGACCCACTTTCTTTTTTTTGCCTTGACGGTGATCTTTCCATTGTTCTGATTCTCCCTGCCTGCGAATATAGTAAGAGATACAGCAATAGGTTTCCTTTAAGGAAGGAGGCTAAAAGATGTTTTTTATCCCAACAAATGTAACGATTGGTGATGTGAAGATTAATAGTCCTGACCATTCAAGTTCCATAAATTTTGGACCGACCTTGCTCAAAGGAATCAATGTTTATGGCAAAAAATCACAAGGATTTGGCCAGCAAATGGCCGATGCTACAGTAACGGTAATCCCCATCCATCTTGTTCTAGATGATGATCTCATCGATTCACCCAACAGTAAACAAAACGGTCTTGGATAAAACTCCTGAATAGGGATGATAAAAAATATATGCTTAGGAGTGATACAGTTGAATCTCGCCCCAATGGCCATTAATTTTCTAGGCTTTAAAGTGAATTCATTAGATAATGCCGCCTTCATTAATCTTGGACCCAATCAATTTATTGATCAATTCAACTCCTATAAAAGAAACCAAGGGGTCGGTGAACAAAACGGTGATTTATCCCCGGTTAACATCCCGATCTCGTATGTGGTGGACCCAGATTTAACCGACAGCAACACCACGAAAAACAGTTTGGTGTAAATAGGGGGGATCCAGTTGATTTTTGCACCTATGAACGTCAATTTTGGCGATTTGAAAATCAATGTATTTGACCATGGCTCCATTCTCAACATGGGACCAAATCAAATGACCGATGTGTTTATTTCCTATAAACGGAATCAGGGCTATGGTGAACAAAATGGCGATATTGCCCCCATGCTGATTCCCATCTCCTTTTTACTAGATAATGATGTGAGTGACTCTGCGACTGTAAAAAATAGTATTTTATAAAATGACTATGGGAACTTCTCTTTTGGAAGTTCCTTTATTATTTGGCAATAGAATAATAATAAAAGTAATTTGTTTCTTTTTTAAAGCCTATTTTTTCATAGAGCCTTTGGGCGTTATCATTATCGTTTGCTGTTTCTAAAAATAGCCCCTTTGCTCCTGTTTCTGTTGCAAATTGAATGGCTGCTTTGAGTAAATTCTTGCCAACGCCTCTCCCTCTGGCTTCTTTTTTTACATAAAGATCATTTAAAATCCATGAAGACTTCATGCTGACACTTGAAAAGGATGGATACAGCTGCACAAACCCTAGTGGCTGATCACCGTCTAAGGCAATAAAGGCAACAGATTGATCGTTGCTGATTCTTTCTCTTAAGAACTGTTTAGCACCTTCCAGATCTGATTCTTGCTGGTAAAAAAGCCGGTACAGATCAAACAACTCCGTCAGCGGTTCAAGTTCAGTTATGGTTGCTCGTTGGATAAACATGTATGGTCCCCCTTGTACATTAATAAACATAGTATAGCAATATTTTCCACTCGGTAGATTTTTATTTTAACAGGAAGGATTATTTATAGTAAATGAAGAATTCTTTTGTGAAGTCATCATAGTGAGGTGTTAGGGTAGTGGGTATTAAACAGTACAACAGTGAGATAAAATTTTATGAGAAGGTCATCCCTTTTAATGATCGTCTAGCACCTCTATTCATTCGCAACAGTTTATATTCACTCATTCCAGAAGGTACTCAGCACATTTATGTGGTAGGGATTGGTTCTAATTTAATAAGTGGCGACAGTCTGGGACCCTTTGTTGGGACTTTGCTTCGTAACACGTTTCCCAATCATTTAACGGTACTGGGGAATCTTGAGTGCCCAATGGATGCAACCACCATCGTTCCGAAAATTTCCGGGCATATTTTTCCCAAAAACAGCTTTGTCATTTCAATTGATAGTGTGCTAGGCTCTGTAGACTTTGTTAACTCCATTGTATTACGACCAGGACCGCTGCAGCCGGGCCTTGGCCTTGGGCAAAACCTTCCTCCAATTGGCGACTGTAGTGTGATGGGGGTCGTCCTGACAAATGAGGCCGTTTTGGGGAGCGCTTTATTATATACGAATCTGCATTTGATTTACACGATGGCAACCAATATTGCCAAGGGTATTTCGCTGGCAGTGAGGCAATTTTTTAGATATCCTTCCGACCATCCTATTTTAACTGTTAACTAAATTTAAAAAAGCCTTGAAAGAGTCAAGGCTTTTTGTGTTAAGTCGTCTTTGATTGATATTGTTTAGCAGGAGAAATTACATTCCTCCCATTCCACTCATTCCTCCATGTCCACCTTGACCTGGGAAGCCTCCCATGCTGCCATGGCTTGAGGATCCGCCCATTCCTCCATGTCCTGGGTATCCACTCATGCCTCCATGCCAATCATGGCCTGAGTATCCGCCCATCCCTCCATGTCCGCCATGGCCTGGGTAGCCGCCCATTCCCCCATAACCACCATGCCCTGGGTATCCGCCCCAGCCGCCGTGCCAGCCATGACCTGGGTAGCCTCCACCCCAGCCGCTATGCATACCATAGCCTGGATAGCCTGCTCCCATACCGCCATATCCTCCCATACCATGGTAGCCTGTTCCCATGCCGCCATAGCCTCCCATGCCTGGGTAGCCTGTTCCCATGCCGCCAAAACCTCCCATGCCTGGGTAGCCTGTTCCCATGCCACCATATCCTCCCATACTCATGCTTCCATAACTACCTGGATATCCACCTGTTCCCATCATTTCGAGCATCTCTCCTTTATATAGGTTACAGTCTAGAATATGTTCCAACAATAAAAAAGCATGGGCTAATGTCTAGGTTTCCAGAAACTACTTGGGTTTATGGTTTAGTTCAGCTGTTTCTAATGGAATACATCCATTGATTCTCTATGTCTATAGCCCCAAGTTGTCTGAAGCTAAAAAGAAAAGAGCACAAAAAGTGTGCTCTTTTAAATCAGTCGTAATTAGATTCGGTCAACTTAATTTTCATTAGCCGATTCTGGCTTTTCTTTGTCTTTATCAAACCAAAGCGGTTCATCGTCATCAACGTCACCATTATAATTGATCAGAATCTCTTCACCTGCTTTAATATCCTTGTACGCAAAGAAATCAAAGGTATGGTTTGGAAAGTTAATTTCATATGTTGCATTCGGCTGATAGGAATGGTTAAACAGCATCCCATACCCTAAAAGGATGGCGGTGTGATTGATCCCATATTCAAATGCATAATCCGCTAATAACGTTTTTTCGATGTGAACGTGTTCCTCATTGGGATAAGGAAGAACCGGTGCTTCATGAATCAACTCACCCTTTGCGATATCACGAGTCGCAAAAACCCCTCTGTTCAATTCCCCATCACTAAGCTTTGAAGTTTTTACCTCTATCATATTAATCACCTATTTGCTCTTTCTTCAGAAGATTTATCACTATTAAGCTTGCCAGACTAAAGACAAGAAAGCAAATACTTTTTAGTCCCATTTTGGTGCCTGTCACCATTAAGTAGGTTCCTAAGGTGTTAATAATTGTTTATTTGGGTTATATTCACCACTGTCCCAACATATTATAGAATATACGTTCGTACAGGGAGGCTGACAGCATGGTTAGCAACAATGAGTCCTTGATTACTGGTGATATGTTAGTGAGGTATTATGAGTTAAATAAACAAAAAAAAGAAATCGAACTGGAATTGGCTCAATTAAAGGACGCTTTTCAAACTTATTTTAATCACCTAGTTGGTACCCAGAAAAAAGGAGAAATTACCGTAAGCGGGTTCAAGCTGCAAAGACAAATACGCAAAACTGAGAAATTTCATGAAGTTGAAACCGTTAAAAGACTTGAAGAATTAAAGATGACCGATCTAATCCAGGTCATCAAAAAACCCGATGATACGAAAATTAAGGCTGCCCTTGATTTAGGATTATTAATGCCCAGTCACTTAGATGGCTGTGTAGCAACTAGTTATATCCCTGCGATAGCGGTTAAACCGGTTACCCCTCGCTAAAGGAAAAAAAAGAGCTTGGATCTCCAAGCTCTTTTACTATGAATATCTATTTTTTTCTTATGATATAGCTTCATCCATCTTTTTCAGGATAAAACAGGTTCCATCTTCAGCAAAGTATAAGCATTCACCTTGTTTAACATTGAAATTGACATTCTTTTTATCATAAATTAATTTCTTAACCTTAACAAATTGTTCGACTAATTCCCGGTCTGGATTAAAAATAATTCCTGTTTCTCCATTTGTAGTAACAAAACCTTTTGGATCATTCTTCCGTTCCGGCTTCAGTTCCGCAGACCAACTAGCATTTAAAAGAACCGTACCCGCATGGACTCTCGACTTTCTGGTCTGGATTGACCAAGTTTTCCGGCAATTACAGCGGTATATTTTGAATTTCATCACCCGATTCCTTCTTCCTATGATGATTATCCTTGTTAAATTCAAAATAAAATCACTGTAATTATATTAATCAATAAGGCAAATTATTAATAAATTCCCCATTAGATAGGTAAAAAGAATGATCCTCTAAGCCTGTATTTGTTGATTAACCGTTGCCGTCACTTCGTCCTCTCCCCAGCCTTTACAGACATCTACCCACTGCTTGGCAGCCGAGTATTCCAATAGTTCTTCCTTTGTTAATTCAATAGCAGAGTTGGTACTGCCACATGCGGGAAAGACTGTCTCAAATCGCTGCATGGAAACATCTAGGTAGACCTCTAGATTATTTTTTAAACCAAATGGGCAAACCCCGCCAATCGCATGGCCTGTTTGCTCAAGCACCTCATCTGGCGACAACATACGAGCTTTATAGCCGAATTGGTGGCGGAATTTCTTATTATCAATTTTGGCATCTCCTGCCGCAACAATTAAAATCGCTTGTTCCTCAGACCCTCGAAAGGATAATGTTTTGGCAATTCGCGCAGGACTCACCCCAATTGTTTCTGCAGCTTGGTCCACGGTTGCACTGGATGTTTCAAATTCCATCACATCCTGCTCCCGATTCCACTGTTCAAAATGCTTCTTAACACTCTCAAATGACAATTTACTCATCCTTTCCTTTATTTACAATAGTAGAATAATAGCACACTTTTATTTGGTTTTCATTCCTTTCGTTCCCCTCTGTTTCTTCAGTTCATCACTTCTAATATCCCTTCTAACCACCACCATATGTTTATATTCTTCGGAGTTTAGACCTCCTAATTAATTTGCTTATCTTCGACAACTAAGCACCTTTTACCTTTGCTCACGATTGGTCTAAGGTCTATTTTTGAAAAAAAAATGACAAATTTTATGTGAATAAGAATTAACAATCTGAATTATTTCAAAACACTTACTTTTCAATCAATGGGGTGATTTGGAAAGAAGTATGATAACTTTATAAAGGAAATATTACTAAAATTTGTATGATAAAGGGGGGTAACAATGGTAGACTTTTTAGAAAAATGGTTCTCTGATTACAAGCATTTCCGATATGTTTTTTTTATATTTTTATCATTAAGTGTATTGATTAGTTTTTTTTCGGATAATGATAATTTTTTTATACTATATAATGTTTCTGTCATTTTTTTAGGTCTCGGCTTTTATAATAAACCTGTCTATCTTGTTGTTTTTACAATAGTAGTAAGTGGTTGTCGATTTTATTTCGTTCCACATGCAGAAGAAAGCATACTATTTATTTTTATCGTTAGCTACTTCGTAATAACATGTATTTCAACAGGATTGATGATACATATTCAGAAAGTTAAGGAAAAAAGTTTAGATTTAGTAACCACTCTTGCCAAAGCATTGGATTCAAGAGACCCCTATACTTACAATCATTCGGAAAATGTATCTAAATATGCTGTGCAAATAGCTGAAAGAATGAATCTTCCTAAGAATGAATGTAGTATTGTTCGAACTGGAGGGTTATTGCATGATATTGGAAAGATTGGCATCCCTGAAAACATTTTGACAAAGCCTGGGAAATTAACAGAGGAAGAATATAACGTGATAAAAACGCACCCAACAATTGGATATGAAATGTTAAAACACATTGACCATTTTAAGAGCGATGGTACTTTGGATATTGTTTTATATCACCATGAAAGATATGACGGGAAAGGTTATCCTGCAGGATTAAAGGGGAACGAAATTCCATTGCTCGCACGTATAGTCGCTGTTGCTGATACGATTGATGCTATGATGTCAAGGCGTGTTTATAGAAATGGATCTGATCTAGAGCATACTCTGAAGGTAATCCGTCAAAATAGAGGGACACAATTTGATCCTGATGTAGTTGATGCTTGTCTTAGTCAGTTTAACAATCAAGAAACTTAAAATATAGAGATTCTTTATAATTATTGTTTATCCATACAAAAAACCCACTTTTATTCGAATTTCTCATCCTAAAAGTGGGTTATCGTTGTTAATGTAATTAATACTGATTTTTTGTTAGTATTTCACTGTTCATAAATCTTAGGTCTACTCACAGCTTGTTTATTCACCAAGATCTACGTTGTGGTATACGCGCTGAACATCCTCTAAATCTTCTAATACATCAATCATTTTCTCAAATTTGGCTAATGCGTCACCATCAAGAGTAATCTCGTTTTGTGGAAGCATGGTTAATTCTGCTACAGTAAATTCAGTAATACCTGCTTGCTTGAAGGCTTCTTGAACGGCATGGAATTGATCTGGCTCCGCGTAAACAATCACTTGTTCATCTTCATCCGCAATATCACGTACATCTACATCTGCTTCCATTAACAGTTCAAGGACATCATCGGACGATTTACCCTCAATACCAATGACAGCTGTAGCATCAAACATATAGGAAACGGAACCGCTGACACCCATGTTACCGCCGTTTTTCCCGAAAGCAGCACGTACATCTGCCGCGGTACGATTGACGTTATTTGTTAAGGCATCCACAATAACCATGGATCCGTTTGGTCCAAAGCCTTCATAACGAAGTTCTGTATAGCTCTCTTCAGAACCCCCTTTAGCTTTTTCAATCGCACGGTCAATAATATGTCTTGGCACATTATACGTTTTTGCACGTTCTAGGACAAATTTTAATGCTTGGTTGGACTCAGGATTCGGTTCGCCGCTGCGAGCAGCCACATAGATTTCAACACCAAATTTTGCGTATACACGGCTCGTATTGGCATCCTTTGAAGCCTTCTTTTCTTTAATATTGTTCCATTTACGTCCCATTCTGAACACTCTCTTTCCAATTTGAATCTTCCAAAATGCTTTAAATGAAAAATGTCCTTTTCAATATAACAATTTTGAAGATTATACAATTTATACTGACTAGAAAACAAGAACTGTTTTCATGCACAAATAATATTATACATTAAATGTTGCATTTGTTAAGTATCCTGTTGGTTAAAACGCTAAAAAAGACCATTCAGCGCGAGAATGGCCTTTTAAAATTAGGCTGTGTTAATCTTGAATGTTGATTTCCGCTCCAGGCGGCTTCGCTTTCCGCGGGCGTGCCGGGGAGCCTCCTCGGCGCACATGCGCCTTTGGGGTCTCCCCTGGCCCGTACTCCCGCAGGACTTTGATTTTACATCCTCGAATCCGCCCACGCACGAAGGAAATGCGATAGCATTTTCGAGGAGTCTTTCGCCGCCTTCCGCTTCAATCAACGTGCTAAAAATTCAAGTATAATCTTTAACAGAGCTAAAATTAAACTAGCATTTGAAATAAGGTGCTGTCTTTATTCACTTCTCGGTGTAAAAATCCTTTTGCCTTAATTCGTGCAATTAATGGATAGTAATCTTCTTTATCCTTCAATTCAATTCCTACTAGAGCAGGGCCGGTTTCACGATTATTCTTTTTGGTATATTCAAAATGGCTGATATCATCATTGGGTCCTAATACGTCAAATAAAAATTCACGCAAGGCTCCTGGCCGCTGCGGAAATTGAACAATGAAGTAATGCTGAAGACCTTCATAAAGTTTTGATCTTTCTTTAATTTCTTGCATTCTACCAATATCATTATTACCACCGCTAACGATGCAGACTACCGTTTTCCCCTTAATTTGTTCCGCATAAGAATCTAAAGCTGCAACAGAAAGTGCTCCGGTCGGTTCAACGACAATCGCATTTTCATTATAAAGTGATAAAAGAGTCGTACATACCTTTCCTTCAGGGATCACCACAATGTCATCAACAAGTTCTTTGCATAGATTAAAAGTTTTCGTACCAACTGTTTTAACAGCGGCCCCATCCACAAATGGGTCAATCTCTTCTAATGAAGTTACTTCACCTTTCAGAATCGATTCCTTCATTCCAGGTGCGCCTTGTGGCTCGACTCCGATTAATTTAGTATGTGGTGAAAAATGCTTTAAATAAGTTCCGCACCCGGCAACTAAACCACCGCCGCCGATGGCTGCAAACAGGTAATCAATTTTTTCTGGGCAGTCAGCGAGCATTTCAACCGCAACCGTTCCTTGACCGGCGATAACATCGAAATCATCAAAAGGATGGATAAACGTACGGCTCTCCGCGAGACTGCATTCCATCGCCTTTTCATAAGCATCATCAAAGGTATCTCCAACCAGGACAATTTCGACATTGTCCTTACCCCAAAACTTTACTTGATTTACCTTTTGCTTTGGTGTGGTGTTTGGCATAAAGATTTTTCCGTTAATTTTTAACAGGTGGCAGGAATAGGCGACACCTTGAGCATGATTCCCGGCACTTGCACAAATAATTCCGTTCGTTAACTCATCTTCATTTAACTTTCTAATCCTGTTATAGGCACCACGAATCTTAAAGGAGCGAACGCTTTGCAGATCTTCACGCTTCAAGTAGACATGGCAGCCATATCGTTCAGATAATAGGTGGTTGTATTGCAATGGTGTGGGTGAGATGACATCCTTAATCGTATGACTTGCAATGATGATGTCCTCTACATTAAAAACTTTTTTATCGACTTGTTGACTCATGTTTTCTTCCTCCTCTATATAAGTACACATTCGTTTATGGACAACAAAAAACTCGCCCCTGGTTATAGGGACGAGTGAACTCGCGATACCACCCTACTTCCGCTGCCTGAATGAGGCTGCGGCTCTCGATCAACGTACAATCAGCTGTACGTGTTCCAAGTTAACGGTGGACATTCCGGTAAAGCTTACTACTAATTCAGCCATACATCTCGGAGATGATCTTCAGATGGTCCTGTTATCGACTCGCACCAACCGTCGATTCTCTAGAAACAAATAACCTATCCTACTCTTCTCGTCATCAATTCTTATGTAATTTTAGATAAGGTTACCATCGAAAAAAAAGTCTGTCAATGTTTTTTGACTATTTTAACTATTTTGTTTATTTTAAAGCGCTTACATGGGATATACTTACAATTACTTTGAAAAAACCGGTCACATTGGATTGTGACCGGTTTTTCAAATGATCTTCTTATGATCAAAAAGTCCCCCAGCTACTGCTCCCTTACCGCTGCTGTCTTAGCTGGGATTATAAAACTGATCCCAACAGTGACCAAACTTAAAATAAGCGCATAAAGAAACACATTTTTCATTCCAACACTAATATTAGCTGCGTGGTTGATGATCACCCCCATTACCGTAACCCCAACAGATGTCCCAATGTTGCGCAGGAAAATCTGCAAGGAGGTCGACATCCCTTTGATATGGGCTTCAGCAAACTCTTGCGAGGCGATAGTTCCAACCGCGAATAACAAGCCGAAGGCCACCCCTTGGACCATCAAAATAAGAAACAAAACAGGATAGGAAACGTCATTAACAAATATATAAAGCATCAGACCAGAGATCGTTGTGATAAAGCTGCCTACTATAAACAAAGATTTATAGCCAAAGCGAATAATCCATTTCCCTGCCGGTGTACTGCCAAACATCCAGCCGACTGCAATACTTAACAGAATCAATCCACTTTTATAAATACTCATCTGCTTGCCTTCTTGTAAAAACAGCGGGATAAAGTTCGATGTACCAAAAAACGAGAGGCAGTAAAATAACATAAACAGATTGGTTCTAAATATCCCTTTGTTTTTAAAAAGAGAAACGGGTAAAAAGGGTTGTTCTTCTTTTCTCTCGACCAAGACAAAAATGAGCATCCCTATGATCCCAATGACAAGATACCATAACGGATGGCTGACATTGGTCGACAAAAGTAAAAGTGAAATGGAAATCCCAAATAAGAAAAATCCTTTATAGTCAATAAAGGTCTTTCTAAATTCAGTCGTTTCTTTGTAAGGTATTAAACATAAGACCGTAGCAATCCCAATCGGAATATTGATAAAGAAAATCCATCTCCATGTTAACGCTTCTAC
Source organism: Neobacillus drentensis (assembly GCF_021560175.1). Taxonomy (GTDB): domain Bacteria; phylum Bacillota; class Bacilli; order Bacillales; family Cytobacillaceae; genus Neobacillus; species Neobacillus drentensis_A. The sequence continues at coordinate 3,386,974 of NZ_CP091110.1, forward strand.
AAAAAAAGAGCCTAAGATTGGACCAATAACTGACGATATTGCCCAGATACTGCTAAAAACGGCTTGGATTTTGCCACGCCTTTCAATCGTAAATAAATCCCCGACAATGATCATCGAAAGGGGAACCATCCCGCCTGCCCCCAGACCTTGGATACCCCTAAAAACAATCAGCATGACCATCGAATTCGCCATACCGCAAAGAATGGAACCGAACGTAAATAGTCCAACCGAAATCATTAAAAGCTTCTTCCGGCCATACATATCCGATAGTTTTCCGTAAAGCGGCACGGTAATGGTACTTGCTAACATGTAGACAGAAAATACCCAGGCAAATAACTCCATTCCACCAAGCTGCTTTACAATGGTTGGGCTTGCCGTTTGCATAATATTCGCATCAAGTGCTGAAATCAAGGTCGTAATGACTAGACCCCAGAAAACATATTTATTTTTATTCATAAAACCTCCGTTATCCTCCCTTTTTTTGTCAAAATAAAAATAGGCGCATTTACCATTATAGCAAAATATCGATTAAGTTTATTAGTAAAAAGGGGCTTAAATCAATAAGAAGAGCCCCAGCCTAAGGAGCTCTCACATTGCTTAACCAATCACGTATGTATTTTCAACTAGTTTATCATGCTTATATGGGTGAAATTTGATTATATCGATGCGATTGAAGGTAAAGTAATTTCAATCGTTGTCCCTTTATTTACTATACTTTGAATATCAAGGATTCCATGATGACTTTCTATGATTTTATAGCAAGTCATCAGGCCTAGTCCTGTCCCCTTTTCCTTTGTGGTATAAAACGGTTCTCCAAGAGTGGATAATCTTTCTTTTGGAATTCCTACTCCCTCATCTTTTATTACAATAGAGATTTGTCCTTCTCCTTTTTTCTTCACATTCACCTCAATTGTTCCACCATTTGGCATGGCTTCAGTGGCATTTTTAAAAAGATTAAGAAAAACCTGCTTCAATTGATTCTCTTCACAGCTAACCTTTGGCAGATTACCGTCGTAGGTGACGGCGATCTCCACATTACATAAGATCGTTTGGGTACTAATTAAGGTCACAACGTCATTTAGTAATAACGTCAGGTCGTGATCCAAATATACCGCCGCTGTTGGTTTGGCTAAGAAAAGAAACTCACCGACAATCGCATTAATCCGATTAAGCTCCGATAAGACAATATCAAAGTATTCGTCCTTTATTTGATGTGCCTTAAATAACTGGATGAACCCTTTTATCGAAGTAAGTGGGTTACGAATTTCGTGGGCAATTCCAGCAGCCATCTGACCTAACAAGGCCAATTTCTCAGATTTCTGTAATAGATTTTCCGTTTGTTCCTTTCGAGCGGTAATATCTTTTCCAATCGATAATATGGCATCTTTACCATCAAGGGAAATAGATAAGGAGGTGACTTCGAAAAAAAATGTAGACCCGTCTATTCGTTTTGCCTTGTATTCCATTGTGTTAACAGCACTTTTCTCTTTCTTTACCTGGTTAAATCGTTCATTAAAACGATTATTATAATCGGGAAGAATAAAATCCAGTAAATTTCTCCCAATCATATCCTCCCTTCGCTCAAAGCCTGCCATCTGTACAGCCGCTAGATTGGCATAAAGAAAGTGATGATTCCGGGTAATATAGACAGGCTGCGGCAGGGAATCGATTAATGTTTTATAGCTCTCCTCACTGGCTCTTGCCTTTTTCTCATAGTAGCGGGCTTTATCATATTGCCATCCGACAATCCAAGCAATCATCGTAAAAATGAAAAAGTCTAGCGTGAAAAAAAGGTGGTGATCGGTAAGTTTTTGAAAAATGGTAAAGAGAATGGAAATCGAAACTAGTATAACTTGCCCTATTCTTTTCATTTCATTTCCTCATGAATGTTATAGTTCTGAATTAATAGTTCTTTTTGTGTATATTCGCCAAAAAGTTACATTTTCCTTTTAAATAAGCTAATTTTTTCAAAATAGGTCCAATGCTTAAAAAGCAGCTTGAGTCCATCAAGCTGCCCATGTTGAAAACCTGAAATTCCTATTTACAGTCGACTGAGTTTAGAAAATCCCCCATGATTCGCATATATTCGTCTGATTCTTCAATATAAGCCATATGGGCACTCTTCTCAAACACATGGAACCGTGAGTTTGGGGTCAGTTGGCTATAATATTCGGTAGTTTCTGGTGTGGCTTCATCAAACCGGCCGCAGGTATACAAGGTTGGACAGGTAATCTCTTTTAACTGTGAAGTGCAGTCAAACTCTTTCAAATTACCAAGAACGGTAAATTCGGACGGCCCCCACATAATATTATAGATTTCTGCATTCCGATATTCCTTAGGTCTCTTCTCTAGCCACTCCGAATTTTTCTCTAACCGATTTACAAAATGTTTATTAAACACATCAATCGCTGCTTCAAATTCCTTAGTGTCAGTAGTTCCATTTTCTTCTGCGCGTTTGATTGTCTCTTGTACTTCAGGTGGAAGTTGCTTAAGGTTCCGCTTTTGATCTTTTTCCCATAAAGGTGCACTGAGGCATGGACTTGAAAAAATAATGCTCTTTACTCCGGCGGGCTTTGTTAAAGCGTAGGCACTAGCAAGCGTGGTCCCCCAGGAATGACCTAAAATATGTACTTCATGAAGGTGAAGCGCTGCCCGCACTTGACCTAATTCTTCTACAAATCTCTCAATTCGCCATAAGCTCTCATCCTTTGGCCTGTCAGAGCGGCCACAGCCTAATTGATCATATAAGATGACGGGGCGTTCCTTGCTAAGTTCTTTCAATCCTTGTAATGAAAAACAGGATGAACCCGGCCCGCCATGTAACACAAGTAATGGTATTCCCTGGCCGTTTTCGTCAAATTGTTGATACCAAACTTTTCCTCCAGTTACGTCAATTAATCCTTCTTGATACATGCTAATCTCTCCCTACATCTGTTTACTGCTGCCCTGCCGATCCTTTGCTTTACCGATAAATAAGCCAATCAACCAGCCCCCTCCGGCAAAGAGTGGATAGAGGATCATGATGGCAATTCCTTTACTGCTATCTTCACGACTAACATCATAAGTTAACAAACCACTAATGATCACTCCGATAAAATGACCAAAACCACCATACATTTTAGCATACTGTTTTTTTCTCCACCCAACAATTCCAAACAGAAGACCCACTCCAACAAATAACACCAGCAAGAGCATATCCTCCAAAAAATAATAAACCTGCAAATCACTACCTCCGACTGTTAGAATTCTCTTCATCTTATTATTCTACAATTTATTAATAATTCCTTTCCATGATTATGTAACCAATGTTGAAAAGTGGGGAAAGGTAAGAAATAGCTATTTTGGAATAGAAAGAAGGAATTCCCTTGGAAGATAAGGTTGTAGAGGTACTCAGCATGCAAACCAAAAAGCAGATAGAGGATGAAATATCTGGCATGGTCTTTACAAAGAATTTCCGTTCCCCCTCTGCTGAAGAATGGTATATCTTTTTACCTAACTTTAAAGACCCTGTAACTAACGGCGCGGCAGGGAAAGCCATCATTCATTACAATCTGTTGGGGACCAAAGAAATCTTTATTAATACCACGATTATTTTTGATGACCCGGCCCTGCATTTTAAAAAACAACATCAGCTTGTCTATGGAATCTCGGATGAAATTATCAATCGATTAGTTGGCTATGCCGACACCTTATTATCGGTACATGCAGGTGAAAATTCATACACTGCAGAGTACAAACAATAACTTTAAACGTTTCATTGTCATAAACTATCGATCATTTACAAACGATAAGAATGGAGGTGAAGTATATGGAAAAAAACAATCAACCAAACACGGGTACAACAGACAATGAGGAAATTTTGAATAGAGTCAATCAAACATTTGATAAAATTTCACAGGATGTTAAAGAAATGATTAATAGCAATGAGACGGAAAGCGAAAACCATTATTCTTAACGCACTCTTTTAAGGCATCCCAACAATTGGGATGCCTTTGATTTACTCAATACCTGGGAACCATCCTGGCGAATGAATAATCGCCTGCCAAAGAGGATCAGGAACGACCAATTCCTGCTGTTTACTTTTATCGATTTTTGTTTCAATCTCTGCTTCGCGTCCTTCTTTTACCTTCTGAACCCAATCCGGATCAATGATCAGTTCACGGCCCATAGCAATGAATGGTACACCTGATTGGAAGGCCTTTAGCACATCATCTGCTGTATAAAGGGATCCCACACCAAAGACGGGAACCTTGTCACCTACCCGTTCTTGAATGATTTCAATTCTGGAACGCGTATCCTCTACACCGCGTCTTGGTTTTGACCAAAATTCCTGTAGGGAGACATGAAGATAATCGAGATTTTTTTCGGCAAGCGCATCAATTAATACGAACGTTTCAGCCATTGTTATCCCTGGCGTTTCCGGCTCCTCTGGTGAAAAACGATAACCGATGATAAACGAGCCCTTCGCATGTTCAGCCGCCACCTTTTTCACTTCATCCACTACTGCTAATGGAAAGGTTAACCGTTTTTCGATACTTCCTCCCCAGCGGTCGTCACGGCGATTGGTGTGAGGCGAGAAAAATTGCTGAATCAAATAGCCGTTTGCCCCGTGTATTTCAACACCATCATAGCCTGCTTCAATCGCTCGGCGAGTCGTCTCACCAAAATCGTGTATAATCGCTTCAATCTCCTGATCCGTCAATTCCTTAGGTACTGGTTTTCCTTTTCCTTCGACCGGAACAGGGCTTGCACTAACGATTTCTCCATTTGGCACTAATTCAGGCGGACATTGTCTGCCGCCATGAAAAATCTGCAAAACGGCCTTTGCTCCTTGTTCCTTAATACCTGTCGCAAGCTGCTGTAAACTAGGGATTAGTTCATCGCTGTCTCCGCCAAATTCACCTTGGAACCCTTTTCCGTTGGCTGTTACATAGGTACATGCGGTCACAACCATCCCCACACCTTCAGAACGTCTAGCGTAATAGTTTACTTCTGCATCCGTCACCGTTCCATCTGGATTGGATGAAAAATTCGTCATTGGAGCCATGACAATCCGGTTCTTCACTTCCACTCCACTCGGAAACGTAAACGACTCGAATAATGGTGCGTATTTTGAATTCATAGTATCCTCCTAATTAACCCATTTCTCTAGTTGGCCCCTTTACTCGCTAAACCCTTCCTAACCATTATCATGGACAACAAGGTTAGTTTACCGATTTTGAAATAGGTCCATTCCACTTAAATATATACCCAAAAAGGAAAGAAAAAAGCAGAATATCATTAAAATGACATTCTGCATTCGATTAAGTATAGGTTTTGAATGATTATTCGCCCTGAGCCCCATTAGGTGTCACACGTCGAACGTGATCGTCTTCAAAATTATTTTGACGAGCTTTTTCTACTTTATCATTTAAAAGTTTCTTTTGATCCACTTCTGGTGAAGGTGTATTCTTATCTTTTGACATTGGAAATCCTCCTTGGTTTGACATTCCCCTCTCTTATTTTGCTGACCTTTTCAAAAAATAATCATCAAATTAATTTGTATTTCCGGTCGCTCTTGAGCGGTGGAGCTTAGTATGAGTGGTTGAAAAAATCGGCTTTAATTTTTTTCCCGGCTCTATGTAGGCTTTGGCACTGTTCACGGCCGTAGGACCTTCAAAGAAACCTCCAGTGATGAGATGTAGTTTATTGGCATATCCTGCAATATCACCTACCGCAAAGATTCCTTCAATATTCGTTTGCATGGAGTGGTCCACTTTAATACTTCCGTTTTCAAATTCTAAACCCCATTGTTTGATTTCACCTAACTCAATGGAAAATCCATGATTTAGAAGAACTGCATCTACGGGAATTTCCATTGTTTCTTCGGTTTTGATATGTTTAACCGTTACACTTTGCAATGCTTCATCACCGTGTAAAGCATCCAGAATGTAAGGTGTTAAGATGTCCGCCTTTGAGCTTTTCAAATTGTAGATATTTCTTTCTATTCCGGAGAATTCATCTCGTCGATGAACAACCGTTACCTGTTTCGCAATCGGTAATAAACGGTTTGCCCATTCTACCGCAGAGTTACCCCCGCCATAAATTAAGACATGTTGGTTCTGAAAGGTTAGGTAATTTTCAAAGGTATGATAGAGGTATTTTCCTTCGTACTTGTCTGCGTTTAGGAGGTCCAATTCAGAATTTTTAATCGCTCCAAATCCGGTCGCTAAAATAATCGTTTTTGTATGATGCTGCTCACCGTTATGACTTGTTAACAGGAAAGTCCCATCCCCAAGTCTTTCCAATTCCTTCACCTGTTGATTTAAAACAATCGTTGGCTGAAAGGTCATTGCTTGTTGTTCTAATTGCCTTATTAAATTCTCCCCTGTAATCGCAGGAATTCCACCCACATCACCAATGACTTTTTCTGGATAAAAATAAGAAACCTTCCCCCCAAGATAGGGAAGATATTCGATAATTTTGGTTTCCATTTCTCTCATTCCGCAATAAAAGGCTGTATATAAACCGACTGGCCCACCGCCAATAATCGTTACATCGTAAAGTTTCATCATATCCCCATCCAATTTCACTTTGAAAAACTTACTTCTTTTTGCATTTCAACTTGTGTCTCTTTTTTTAATAAATTATAAGAAAGGCACACAGGCCTACTGGTCCTAGGATCCTTCACAATTTCTGCATCAATATGAAAAACCTCTTTTAACACCTCGTGTGTCATAACCTCTTCTGCTGATCCTTCCTTCACTAATCTTCCACCACGAAGTGCGACCATGTGGTGAGAAAACCGAGCTGCATGGTTTAAATCATGGATGACCATCACAATAGTCCGGCCCTCTTTTTTATTTAATTTTTCTAATAATTGTAATATTTCAAGCTGATGCGCCATATCTAAGTAAGTTGTTGGTTCATCTAACAATAATAATTCGGTTTCTTGGGCAATCGCCATCGCAATCCAAGCACGCTGCCTTTGTCCACCCGACAGAGCATCGACGGCTTGGTCAGCAAAAGAGGACAGCCCGGTTACCTCTAAGGCCCATTGAATGACATTCCGGTCTTTTTCCGTTAATCTCCCGAAACCGCCTTGATGTGGGGAACGACCAAAAGAGATTAATTCATAGACGGTTAACCCGCTCGGCGCTTCTGGGCTCTGTGGAAGTACCGCCATTTTTTTTGCAATTTCTTTCGTAGGAATTTTGTGGATTACTTTTCCATCCAAATAAATCACGCCAGCGTTAGCATGATGAACACGTGCCAACGTTTTGAGGATGGTCGATTTTCCGCATCCATTTGCCCCGATGATCGTGGTGATCTCACCCTTATTTATACTTAAATTTAGATCATCGACAATGATCTTCTCTCCGTACCCTATTTGAAGTTGTTCAGTTGAAAGTGATACCACATTTTTTCCTCCTTTATTTTGCTTTCATAAGTAAGTAGATAAAATAGGGAGCGCTGCATATGGCTGTAACAATTCCAACTGGTATCTCGGTCGGGGCTAATAAGTTTTTCCCAATCGCATCGGCCGCTAAGAGAAGCAATGCCCCTAAAATAGCTGTAACTGGAAGCATCAGTTGATGTTTTGGTCCGATAAATTTTCTTGCTATATGCGGAGCGACCAATCCAAGAAAGGCAATACCTCCTCCTGCAGCCACACTAAATCCGGCTAACGCAACTGCCGCCATTAGTAATATTCTTCGTTCCTTCTCCACCCTTATTCCGAGTCCTGTTGCCACTTGGTCGCCGAGATTTAATACGTTAAGAATATGTGACTTATAAATGGCATACGGGAGCACTAAAAGGATTAATGGAGCAATGATTAAAACGAAGCGCCAATTTGCCCCCCAGATATCACCTGATAGCCAAACAGCTGCTTGCATAAAGTCTTGTGGGTTCATTTTCAGTTGAAAAATCACAATAGCCGCACCAAATCCAGAATTCACACCAATTCCGACTAAGATTAGGCGTATAGGATCAATTCCTTTTTTCCATGCGATAGAATAAATCAATACAGCCGCAATTATTGCTCCTACTAAAGCAAATAGAGGCAAAAGAAATACACCATATGTTGAAGATACATCATTCATTGACCCTTGAAAGAAATAGATAAATAGAATAACAGTAAAACCCGCACCAGCATTGATGCCTAAAATCCCAGGGTCTGCCAAATCGTTTTTGGATACCCCTTGAAGAATGGCCCCTGAAACTGCCAATGCCGCACCAATCAATATAGATAAAATCATTCTTGGCAGTCGAAAATCAACCAAGACAAGTCGATCGCGAGAAGTGCCTTGTCCTATTAATGTTTTAAAGACATCATTTGGAGCGATTCTTACAACCCCTAAGTTAAGACTTATCATAAACGTTAGTATTGTAAGGATAACTAAAATACTTATGGTTAAGATAAATTTTCTCCGTTTTGTATTAACCTCATTCATTACAGCCCTCTCCTTTCCCCACGTGCAAGGTATAGGAAAAAGGGTACACCGATAATCGCTGTAATAGCACCAACGGGGGTTTCATAAGGAGCATTTACCATCTTTGAAGCAATATCGGCCATTACTAATAGAAGTCCTCCTAATACAGCAGATATCGGGATAATCCAGCGGTAATCAGAACCAATGATAAACCGAGAAATATGGGGGATGACCAATCCAATAAAGCCGACTGCTCCTGCAACAGATACGGCAGCACCTGTTAAAACAAGGACAACAATCACACCAAGTGATTTTATTAGTAAGGGATTTTGTCCAAGTCCCTTCGATACCTCTTCCCCGAGACTCAAGATCGTAATGGAACGAGAGATGAGCATCGCAAGCACTAGTCCAATGAGTCCCGCAATGGACAATATTTTAATGGATGTCCAGCTGATGGAGGTTAACCCGCCGGCATACCAAAAGCTCATATCCTTTGCCACTTGAAAATGTAGAGCAAATGCACTTGAAATGGCGCTTAACATGGAGCCAACCGCCACACCGGCAAGTGCCAGTTTAACAGGTGTCAGCCCCCCTTTTGAAAAAGCGCCAATTGTAAAGACAAGAGTTACACCAAGTCCGGCACCCACCAATGACGAAAAGGTCAAACCTAAAAGGGTGACCGTTGGAAAAAAGGAAAGCACTATAACGATTGCAAACGCAGCCCCATCGGTAACGCCCATGATGGAAGGAGAGGCAAGCGGATTACGTGTTAATCCTTGCATAATAGCACCTGAAACCGCAAGTAAGGCGCCGACCATGACTGCTCCTATGGCCCTTGGCAAACGGATTTCTTGGATGATTTGGTGGGAGACTAGCTTTGAGTTATAATGTGTGACTGCTTCCCAAACGGTTGCAAGTTTAATATCTGCCGCACCATAGGCAATAGATCCACTGATAAAGATAATAATCAAAATAATACCAAAAACTAAAACGAATGAACCTGTCAGGGATGTTTTCCGTTTTGTTTTGTGCTGTTTAGAATGATTTGTGACGCCACCATGATTCTTGGCATATTCATTCAAAAGGAACACCCTCTCTTATTAAAGCAAGTAAAACGTATTATTATTTGCCTACTACTATAATGATAATCATTATCAATAGTATAAAGTGAAGATAAATATTTTTCAATATGTACATATTATTAAAAAGTAGTCCCAAAAATATCCTTCAATCCTTTTTTTCAATTTTGTAGAATTATTGTTATATACATATTGACTGATTAGTTGAAAATGATTATCATTTGCATTAGCTAATGTTTATTCATACATAAGGAGGAAAAACAATGTTTAAAAAGCGCCTAGCAATCGTATTTACCTTACTAACGATTTTGATTTTGGTAAGTGCGTGTAGTAATTCGGGGGGGAATTCCTCAAAGGATACTAATAATACTGATAATAAAACGGCGGAGGTTAAATTAACAGATGCCAAAGGTGAGGTAGTCATTCCAGCGAATTCAAAGAAAATCATTGCCCCCTACCTAGAGGATTCTTTAGTGGCACTTGGTGTGAAGCCAGCGGCACAATGGTCAATCGGCAATACGGTATTAGATTATCTGCAGCCTGAGTTAAAGGGTGTTCCTAAGATTAGCTGGGATCTCCCTCTTGAGCAAGTGATTAGCAATAATCCTGATTTAATCATATTCAGCTCCCCTTCTGCGATTCAAAAAGGACAATATGAGGAATATAAGAAAATTGCCCCAACCTATGTGTTCAAGGACGAAATCAGCGCTGACTGGCGTAAACAGCTTACTCAAATGGGTCAGATTTTAAGTAAGCAAGATAAAGCAAAAGAAGTCCTTGCTAATTACGATACAAAAGCAGCAGAGGCAAAAGCGAAGATTCAAAAGTCGATTGGTGAAGATACCGTTGCCCTCCTCTGGGTAATGGGGGATAAATTTTACTTAATGGAGCATAATCGATTCAGTGCTAATGTACTTTATAATGATTTAGGGATCAAACAGCCTGACTTTGTGAAAAATCTTGGCGATGCGGCCGTACAGTGGGATCCCATTGCTCTTGAGAAATTACCGGAAATTAAGGCGGACCACATTTTCCTTATCAGCAAGAAGGGCGAAGCCGGCCTTGACCTGTTAAGCAAGAGCTCGATCTGGAACGGTCTTGATGCTGTTAAGAATAAACATGTTTATGAGATGAACGATCCATCTTTCTGGACGATTAATGGGTTAATTGCGAGCGAAAAAACGATTGATACGGTGGAGAAATCCTTGGCTAAATAATGCTTGGAAGGGCAAGTCCTTTTTAGGACTTGCACTTTTTTTATATAAAAGTCCGAATAGTCTCAGATCACCATACTCTATCGTACCCATAGTCTTTTCGCATTAAAAAGAAGAATACTAATAACTAGAGTAATAAAGGAAAACAGTAAAGCAATACTCCCAAAAGCAAGGACATAGGCATTATATCCTGCTAATTTTATGATCATTTCATAAGTATCCCAATTAAGTATTCTAGATATGATATTAAACAAGAACAGAATGAAAAAAATAGTGCTTAACCCTTTAGCCGAACCCCTAATATCCGCCGTACTCAATGCAATATGAGAAGAAATACTAAACGCAATGACTAAAAATATCCAAAAAAGAGGATTTATTAAATTTTCTAATGTAAAAAGATTCTTACTGATAACCGAAACAGATTCGACAATCGTTTTTAATAGGGTAATATCCAGCTGCTCAAATTTAATACGTCGTTGCAATTCTGTCTTAAAAGCAAAAAAAGAATCTGGGACCAAAAAATACATACCTAAAATCAAAGAACCAATACCACTAAAAATAGGACCTAGCCCAATGAAAAAATTTCCAACTTGCTGATACATACTATTCGGATTGTAATGATGTTCCACAAAACCAAGAATACCGGATGGGTGATTTAATTGAAGTAATTTGATCCTCGAAACACGATGACCCCATATAAAACATTGAATAAGATGACCAATTTCATGAATGGGTGTTCCAATCCATGCTGTCACCATAACTCCTTTTGCCCCGAAGGCACGTACTAAATATGTATTAGATAACCGTTCAAGTACTCCTAAGATTAAACCGATGATGATAATCACACCTACTAGATAAAACATTTCTAAAAAACTAATTAGCAAAGTCTGTATAAAAGATAAAAGGATGTCCATTTTCTGTTTCCTCTCGCAGAACATTTTTCTTCAAAGTAATTAACCACATTATATAACCATAGAACTGCAAATCCTAACATCTTGATTAGTGAAAACCAAAAAAGACAACCCATTTAGGCTGTCTTCTTCATGCCTGGCAACGTCCTACTCTCGCAGGGACAAAGTCCCAACTACCATCGGCGCTGAGAAGCTTAACTTCCGTGTTCGGTATGGGAACGGGTGTGACCTTCTCGCCATTATTGCCAGACTATTTAATTGAAAGAAGTTCGTTCTCTCAAAACTAGATAAAGTAGAAGAAACTTTATAAAAACGAGTTACATCGCTTTAAAACTTGGCTAGCTGCGGCTCCTAACTTCTCGGCCGTTTCGATCCGTCCCCACAAATCCAAAACCAGGATTTGCAGTGCCGGCTCTCCAATGCCCGTCGAAGTTGAACAGTCGCCTCCGCTTTTCGTTTTGGTTAAGTCCTCGATCGATTAGTATCAGTCAGCTCCACATGTCGCCACGCTTCCACCTCTGACCTATCAACCTGATCATCTTTCAGGGATCTTACTAGCTTGACGCTATGGGAAATCTCATCTTGAGGGGGGCTTCATGCTTAGATGCTTTCAGCACTTATCCCGTCCGCACATAGCTACCCAGCGATGCCTTTGGCAAGACAACTGGTACACCAGCGGTGCGTCCATCCCGGTCCTCTCGTACTAAGGACAGCTCCTCTCAAATTTCCTGCGCCCACGACGGATAGGGACCGAACTGTCTCACGACGTTCTGAACCCAGCTCGCGTACCGCTTTAATGGGCGAACAGCCCAACCCTTGGGACCGACTACAGCCCCAGGATGCGATGAGCCGACATCGAGGTGCCAAACCTCCCCGTCGATGTGGACTCTTGGGGGAGATAAGCCTGTTATCCCCGGGGTAGCTTTTATCCGTTGAGCGATGGCCCTTCCATGCGGAACCACCGGATCACTAAGCCCGACTTTCGTCCCTGCTCGACTTGTAGGTCTCGCAGTCAAGCTCCCTTGTGCCTTTACACTCTACGAATGATTTCCAACCATTCTGAGGGAACCTTTGGGCGCCTCCGTTACTCTTTAGGAGGCGACCGCCCCAGTCAAACTGCCCACCTGACACTGTCTCCCACCCCGATCAGGGGTGCGGGTTAGAATTTCAATACAGCCAGGGTAGTATCCCACCGACGCCTCCACCGAAGCTGGCGCTCCGGCTTCTCAGGCTCCTACCTATCCTGTACAAGCTGTACCAAAATTCAATATCAGGCTACAGTAAAGCTCCACGGGGTCTTTCCGTCCTGTCGCGGGTAACCTGCATCTTCACAGGTACTATAATTTCACCGAGTCTCTCGTTGAGACAGTGCCCAGATCGTTACGCCTTTCGTGCGGGTCGGAACTTACCCGACAAGGAATTTCGCTACCTTAGGACCGTTATAGTTACGGCCGCCGTTTACTGGGGCTTCGATTCAGAGCTTCGCGTGAGCTAACCCCTCCTCTTAACCTTCCAGCACCGGGCAGGCGTCAGCCCCTATACTTCGCCTTGCGGCTTCGCAGAGACCTGTGTTTTTGCTAAACAGTCGCCTGGGCCTATTCACTGCGGCTCTTCGAGGCTATGAACCCCAAAGAGCACCCCTTCTCCCGAAGTTACGGGGTCATTTTGCCGAGTTCCTTAACGAGAGTTCTCTCGCTCACCTTAGGATTCTCTCCTCGCCTACCTGTGTCGGTTTGCGGTACGGGCACCTTGAATCTCGCTAGAGGCTTTTCTTGGCAGTGTGGAATCAGGAACTTCGGTACTATATTTCCCTCGCTGTCACAGCTCAGCCTTTGCGAGAAGCGGATTTTCCTGCTTCTCAGCCTAACTGCTTAGACGCGCATATCCAACAGCGCGCTTACCCTATCCTCCTGCGTCCCCCCATCACTCAAACGATTCTTTGGTGGTACAGGAATATCAACCTGTTGTCCATCGCCTACGCCTTTCGGCCTCGGCTTAGGTCCCGACTAACCCTGAGCGGACGAGCCTTCCTCAGGAAACCTTAGGCATTCGGTGGATGAGATTCTCACTCATCTTTCGCTACTCATACCGGCATTCTCACTTCTAAGCGCTCCACCAGTCCTTACGGTCTAGCTTCAACGCCCTTAGAACGCTCTCCTACCACTGACATCGCAGATGTCAATCCACAGCTTCGGTGATACGTTTAGCCCCGGTACATTTTCGGCGCAGAGTCACTCGACCAGTGAGCTATTACGCACTCTTTAAATGGTGGCTGCTTCTAAGCCAACATCCTGGTTGTCTAAGCAACTCCACATCCTTTTCCACTTAACGTATACTTTGGGACCTTAGCTGGTGGTCTGGGCTGTTTCCCTTTTGACTACGGATCTTATCACTCGCAGTCTGACTCCCACGGATAAGTCTTTGGCATTCGGAGTTTGTCTGAATTCGGTAACCCGATGAGGGCCCCTAGTCCAAACAGTGCTCTACCTCCAAGACTCTAACTACGTGAGGCTAGCCCTAAAGCTATTTCGGAGAGAACCAGCTATCTCCAAGTTCGATTGGAATTTCTCCGCTACCCACACCTCATCCCCGCACTTTTCAACGTGCGTGGGTTCGGGCCTCCATCCAGTGTTACCTGGACTTCACCCTGGACATGGGTAGATCACCTGGTTTCGGGTCTACGACCACATACTCATTCGCCCTATTCAGACTCGCTTTCGCTGCGGCTCCGTCTCTTCAACTTAACCTTGCATGTAATCGTAACTCGCCGGTTCATTCTACAAAAGGCACGCTATCACCCATTAACGGGCTCTAACTACTTGTAGGCACACGGTTTCAGGAACTATTTCACTCCCCTTCCGGGGTGCTTTTCACCTTTCCCTCACGGTACTGGTTCACTATCGGTCACTAGGGAGTATTTAGCCTTGGGAGATGGTCCTCCCTGCTTCCGACCGGATTTCACGTGTCCGGCCGTACTCAGGATCCACTCAGGAGGGAACGAAGTTTCAACTACAGGGCTTTTACCTTCTATGACGGGTCCTTCCAGACCGCTTCATCTACCCCGTTCCTTTGTAACTCCATGTTGAGTGTCCTACAACCCCAAGAGGCAAGCCTCTTGGTTTGGGCTAATCCCGTTTCGCTCGCCGCTACTTAGGGAATCGCGTTTGCTTTCTCTTCCTCCGGGTACTTAGATGTTTCAGTTCCCCGGGTCTGCCATCAATACCCTATGTATTCAGGTAAAGATACTGTTCCATTACGAACAGTGGGTTCCCCCATTCGGAAATCTCCGGATCAAAGCTTACTTACAGCTCCCCGAAGCATATCGGTGTTAGTCCCGTCCTTCATCGGCTCCTAGTGCCAAGGCATTCACCGTGCGCCCTTTCTAACTTAACCTAAAAGGTTTTACTCTAATTAATAGAGAGAAAAAACTAAAATGGCGATTTTACTCGGTTTTTACTTGGTTTCTTCTATACGATTATCTAGTTTTCAAAGAACGAAATTTCTTGAGAGATTGTACTCTCAAAACTAAACAAACAAAAAGCGGTCAACTTCTTATCAGTCCATAAGGACTGCATTATCCTTAGAAAGGAGGTGATCCAGCCGCACCTTCCGATACGGCTACCTTGTTACGACTTCACCCCAATCATCTGTCCCACCTTAGGCGGCTGGCTCCTTACGGTTACCCCACCGACTTCGGGTGTTACAAACTCTCGTGGTGTGACGGGCGGTGTGTACAAGGCCCGGGAACGTATTCACCGCGGCATGCTGATCCGCGATTACTAGCGATTCCGGCTTCATGTAGGCGAGTTGCAGCCTACAATCCGAACTGAGAATGGTTTTATGGGATTGGCTAGGCCTCGCGGCTTTGCTGCCCTTTGTACCATCCATTGTAGCACGTGTGTAGCCCAGGTCATAAGGGGCATGATGATTTGACGTCATCCCCACCTTCCTCCGGTTTGTCACCGGCAGTCTCCTTAGAGTGCCCAACTGAATGCTGGCAACTAAGAACAAGGGTTGCGCTCGTTGCGGGACTTAACCCAACATCTCACGACACGAGCTGACGACAACCATGCACCACCTGTCACTCTGTCCCCCGAAGGGGAAAGTCCTATCTCTAGGAGTGTCAGAGGATGTCAAGACCTGGTAAGGTTCTTCGCGTTGCTTCGAATTAAACCACATGCTCCACCGCTTGTGCGGGCCCCCGTCAATTCCTTTGAGTTTCAGCCTTGCGGCCGTACTCCCCAGGCGGAGTGCTTATTGCGTTAGCTGCAGCACTAAGGGGCGGAAACCCCCTAACACTTAGCACTCATCGTTTACGGCGTGGACTACCAGGGTATCTAATCCTGTTTGCTCCCCACGCTTTCGCGCCTCAGCGTCAGTTACAGACCAGAAAGCCGCCTTCGCCACTGGTGTTCCTCCACATCTCTACGCATTTCACCGCTACACGTGGAATTCCGCTTTCCTCTTCTGCACTCAAGTCCCCCAGTTTCCAATGACCCTCCACGGTTGAGCCGTGGGCTTTCACATCAGACTTAAAGGACCGCCTGCGCGCGCTTTACGCCCAATAATTCCGGACAACGCTTGCCACCTACGTATTACCGCGGCTGCTGGCACGTAGTTAGCCGTGGCTTTCTGGTTAGGTACCGTCAAGGTACCGGCAGTTACTCCGGTACTTGTTCTTCCCTAACAACAGAGCTTTACGACCCGAAGGCCTTCATCGCTCACGCGGCGTTGCTCCATCAGACTTTCGTCCATTGTGGAAGATTCCCTACTGCTGCCTCCCGTAGGAGTCTGGGCCGTGTCTCAGTCCCAGTGTGGCCGATCACCCTCTCAGGTCGGCTACGCATCGTCGCCTTGGTGAGCCGTTACCTCACCAACTAGCTAATGCGCCGCGGGCCCATCTGTAAGTGTCAGCCGAAACCGACTTTCAGCTTTTCCTCATGGGAGGAAAAGGATTATCCGGTATTAGCACCGGTTTCCCGGTGTTATCCCAGTCTTACAGGCAGGTTGCCCACGTGTTACTCACCCGTCCGCCGCTAACCAACAAGAGCAAGCTCCTGTTGATTCGCTCGACTTGCATGTATTAGGCACGCCGCCAGCGTTCGTCCTGAGCCAGGATCAAACTCTCCATGAAAGTTGATTAGCTCATTTTGTTACGTTGGCTTCATTTCGTAAGAAATGAATAGTATTGTTTGTTGACGTTTTTGTTTGTTTAGTTTTCAAAGAACAATGTCATTTTTAAAAGAAGCGACAAAAACTATCATACCTCATTTAAAACTTTTAATCAATGGTAATTATTTACTAACGGGTGAATTAATAAGTTTTCAATAAAGCTTACTAATAATATCATCGTATTTATTTCCATACAAGAAGTAATTTTTACCAATAACACTTGATTCACTTAAAACGTAATCTGTTTTTAGAGAACGCTTATTATCATAACACCATAAATAACTCAGGACAAGAAGAAATTTTTTCCCAATCTCTTTATTGTTTGATACGTGTTATTTTTTACATAAAAAAATAAACGAGGAGAGGTTATCTCCTCGTTCGTTCCATTTAATAAATTACCTTACTGATTTTCCCTTGATTAATGGAAAGGGCTATTCCTCACCTAGGACTTGATTAAAAAATTGCAATACTTTTTGATAAGCATCCCTTGCTGCGGAAACCTTGTAGGATGCCCTAGTATCATTAAAAAAAGCATGATGCGTGTCTTTATAAATTTGATATTCAAATAACTTCCCATGACTTTTCAATTGATCCGCAAAATCTGTTACCTTGTCAGAGATCCGCTTATCGTGCTCCCCATAAAAACCATATAATGGACAATTAATATTTTTAACTTCTTCTTCAGAAGGAGCATTACCATAAAAGATAGCTGCACCCTTAAGTTGTGGATCGCGGCAAGCAAGTAAACCTGATAATGCTCCACCCATACAGAATCCGATTGAGGCAACGCCTTGGCCTTTTGATGCTTCGCACTCTTCTCTTAAATAGGTAGATGCTGCTAAGAGTTTCTCTATATAAACAGAGGATTGGATACCCCCAAACATTTTTTCGAAGGTTTTAGTGACACGGTTTTGTTTACCCTCTTCCAGTTCACGAATTGCCTGCTCCCTTTCAGAAGGATTGTTCCAAACTGTATGCGGCAAGGAATCTAGAAAATCTCGTACCTCTACCACTCGTTCTGTTTTTAAATCTTCGATTCGTTCCCCATTCTCCGCATATAGGTCTGGAGTAAAGGCTAGATAGCCAGCCTGTGCAAATCTTTCCGTTATATCTTGAATATGTGCATCTACACCCCATATTTCTTGAATAACAATCACAGCAGGTAAGTTTTCATTTACACGGTCCATTTTTGCCATGTAACCAATATATTCTTGATTTTTACCATAACGGACCCACTTAGTTTCTAATGTCATTTCGTTGCCCTCCATCATATTGTTCATTTGGCATTTCATTTGTTGATACTCTATTACTTATCTATTCAGTTAAAGATTGACACCTTTCATCCCTGCTTCATGATACCGATCTCCGGCAGCTGAACCTTTTGGAGCCACCTCATTAATACGGGCAAGGTCGGAATCTGTTAAGGAAATGGTTAATGCACGAACATTTTCTTCTAAATACTTTATTCTTTTTGTACCTGGAATTGGAACAATATCCTCACCCTGAGCTAATAACCAAGCCAGCGCTAATTGTGAAGGGTTACAATCTTTTTCATTCGCAATTTCTTTGATTTTATTGACGAGATTTAAATTTTTCTGGAAGTTTTCACCTTGAAAACGAGGAGAATGGCGGCGATAATCATCTTCAGCTAAGTCCTCAAATTTTTGAATTTGGCCCGTTAAAAAGCCTCTTCCTAAAGGACTATAAGGTACAAAACCAATCCCTAATTCGCGGCAAACGGGTAAAATTTCGTCCTCAACGTCACGGCTCCATAAAGAATATTCGGTTTGTACTGCTGTTATTGGATGAACGTTGTGCGCACGTTGAATGGTTTGTGGAGCAGCCTCAGATAAGCCAAGGTAACGGACTTTTCCCGCCTTTACTAAATCTGCCATTGCACCGACTGTTTCTTCAATCGGCGTCTTTGGATCAACACGGTGCTGGTAATAAAGATCAATATAATCTACACCAAGACGACGAAGACTAGCGTCACATGCTTCCTTTACGTATTCAGGGCGTCCGTTGATGCCTAAAAATTCGCCCTTGTTGCCCCTTACATTTCCGAATTTTGTCGCTATGATAACTTTGTTGCGGGAGTCCTTAATTGCTTGTCCCACTAATTCTTCATTTTTTCCAACACCATACATATCAGCTGTATCTAATAGGGTGACACCTAATTCAATTGCACGGTGAATGGTCTTAATAGACTCTTGGTCGTTTCTTCCACTATAGAAATCAGACATTCCCATACACCCAAGGCCAAGTGAGGATACTTCTAAACCATTACGTCCCAGTGTTCGTTTTTGCATTTTTTTACCTCTCTTCTTCAGCTTTTATACTATGACTCTTTCTATCGTCTTTCAAAAACTAAAGCAATAATGTGTAACATTCTGTTTCCATCATGATTATACGAGATGAAGGAGAATATTTCCATTACATGCACTTTTGTTAATAAAAGTACTGTGACATAAAGAAAGAAGAACTCTGATTAATACCATTGAATGGCTAATAAATCAGAGTTCTTATTGTTATTAAATTATTAGGTATAAAAAAAAACACTTGGATTAACTCACTTATCCAAGTGTTTAATAATAGATTATATATTTTTTACATATCGATAATACAAAATATTAAAAGAAGGATCTATGTATTTCAGAGAAAGGTCAGTTTAAATGGTGCGGGTGAAGGGAGTCGAACCCCCACGCCTTGCGGCGCCAGATCCTAAGTCTGGTGCGTCTGCCAATTCCGCCACACCCGCAAAATAGTTAAGCTGGTATCCGCTACGGGATTTGAACCAGTGATACTGCCGTAATAGTCCGTTGTGTTTACAATTTGACCACGGGGCCTAAATACTAAAAGTCCCAAAGGGGCCTAGCCTGGCAACGTCCTACTCTCGCAGGGACAAAGTCCCAACTACCATCGGCGCTGAGAAGCTTAACTTCCGTGTTCGGTATGGGAACGGGTGTGACCTTCTCGCCATAATTGCCAGACTATTTAATTGAAAGAAGTTCGTTCTCTCAAAACTAGATAATTTATAGAAGAAATGGGGTAAAAACGAGTTTATTCGCTTTAAAACTTGTCCAGCTGCGGCTCCTAACTTCTCGGTCGTTTCGATCCGTCCCCACAAATCCAAAACCAGGATTTGCAGTGCCGGCTCTCCAACGCCTGTCGAAGTTGAACAGTCGCCTCCGCTTTTCGTTTTGGTTAAGTCCTCGATCGATTAGTATCAGTCAGCTCCACATGTCGCCACGCTTCCACCTCTGACCTATCAACCTGATCATCTTTCAGGGATCTTACTAGCTTAAACGCTATGGGAAATCTCATCTTGAGGGGGGCTTCATGCTTAGATGCTTTCAGCACTTATCCCGTCCGCACATAGCTACCCAGCGATGCCTTTGGCAAGACAACTGGTACACCAGCGGTGCGTCCATCCCGGTCCTCTCGTACTAAGGACAGCTCCTCTCAAATTTCCTGCGCCCACGACGGATAGGGACCGAACTGTCTCACGACGTTCTGAACCCAGCTCGCGTACCGCTTTAATGGGCGAACAGCCCAACCCTTGGGACCGACTACAGCCCCAGGATGCGATGAGCCGACATCGAGGTGCCAAACCTCCCCGTCGATGTGGACTCTTGGGGGAGATAAGCCTGTTATCCCCGGGGTAGCTTTTATCCGTTGAGCGATGGCCCTTCCATGCGGAACCACCGGATCACTAAGCCCGACTTTCGTCCCTGCTC
>NZ_CP091110.1:3412500-5932500 GCF_021560175.1 Neobacillus drentensis
AAACTGTTTGGAGGCTTCTCCAACAGCATAAGATCCCAACGTTTTTCTTTATTAATAAAATAGACCGAGTTGGTGCAGATCCATTAAGAATAATAGAAGAAATTCGAACCCAATTAACAAAGGATGTTTGTGATATTACAAATACGTTGATTCAGAATATTATGAGTGAAGAACTGATTGAATGTATCGCAGAACGGGATGAAGACTTATTAAATACATACATGGAAGATGGATATCATCCTGATTTATGGTTCAGCACCATGAAAACACTCTTTAGAAACAATCAAATTTTCCCTTGTACATACGGTTCGGCCCTTCAGGGTACCGGCATCGAGAATCTTTTAGAAAAAGTCAACCAATTGACCGAAACTAGTTTTACCAATGAGAAACCTTTTGCAGGAACTGTTTATAAAATTCGTTATGATGAAAAAGGAACGAGAACTACATTTATTAAAGCTTTAAGCGGAACATTAAAAGTGCGCAACGAAATAGCCTATAATTCACAAGACAAAAGTGTTCATGAAAAAGTCACCCAAATAAAAATATACAACGGCACTAAATTTCAAACTGTTGATCAGGTTGAGGCAGGGGACTTATTTGCTGTAACAGGTCTCACTGAAGCTTCGGCCGGAGATGGATTAGGTACTTTAATGAAAAAAGCAAATTTCGAAATGATCTCAGCCTTGAAATCTAAAGTTATTCATGACTCCAGCTTCAATGTAAAAGAAGTCTTACGGTTTTTTACTATTCTTAATGCTGAAGATCCAGCACTTAACGTTACATGGGAGGAACGGTCACAGGAAATTCATATTCATGTAATGGGGATCATTCAACTCGAGGTCCTCCAGCAAGTGGTGAAGGAACGATTTAACCTTAACGTCAATTTCGGAGAACCAGAAATATTATATAAAGAAACAATTGATTCAGTGGTTATGGGGTACGGCCATTTCGAACCATTAGGTCACTATGCTGAAGTACATCTTAAACTTGAGCCTGCTCAAAGAAATAGCGGCACCTTTATTGAAAGTATCTGCCATACAGATCACCTGACAGTTGGAACCCAAAATACCATTCAATCACATCTATTTGAAAGAGAACATCATGGGATATTAACTGGTTCCTCTCTCACAGATATTAAAATCACACTTATTACCGGTCGAGCACATAACAAACATACTTCTGGCGGCGACTTTCGAGAGGCAGCCTATCGTGCATTGCGGCAAGGTTTAGAAAAAGCGGAAAACGTCTTGCTTGAACCCTTTTACTTTTTTAAGATAAAAGTAGATTTAGATCATATGGGTAAAGTTCTGACAGATCTTCAACAAGCACATGGAAGCTTTCACACTCCTATTACAGAGGGAAACAAGGTTTTTCTAACTGGAAAAGTACCGGTAGCCACCTTTATGAACTATGGCCCTAAGTTTGCTTCTCTTACTCAAGGGAAAGGAAGCCTGAATCTAGTGGTTGGTGGGTATTATCCTTGCCATAACCAGAAAGAAGTCATTGAAAGATTTCAATATAATAAGGATGCCGATCCGGAATACACCTCAACATCTATTTTCTGTTCCAAAGGTCAAGGTTATTCCGTTACATGGGATCAAGCAGAAGCTTATATGCATTGTTTAGACGATTAAAAATAAAAGGAAGGCGAGCAGTTTTTTCTGCTGCGCCTTCTTTTTTAATGACGATGTTCTACAAGGTCGATTACACCTAAGACAACGTGTGCTAAACCAAATCCGAATACAGTGTTTGCGATCATTTTATTGGTTCCTCGTTTCTGCTTAAGAGCATAACCAGTTGCGGTTACAGCAGTCCCTAAAGCAGTTGGAATTAAGCCTTCACGTACGTTCATGTAATCTCCCTCCACATCCTCAATTTGGTGTAAATAACACCAACCTTATTGTTTGCTTCAATAATAGGATTATACTTTATGCGACGCTGCACAAGGATTTTTTAACGTACTATTTTTGTCCAAGCCATCCAAATAGTTGGATAGTTAAGGATTATTTAAAGCCCAAGACAGGATGAGGAACATATGGTTCTTCTAAAAATGAAAGCTCTTCTGGTGTTAACTCTACAGAAAGTGCTCCGACAGCATCCTCCAAATGAAGCATTTTCATCGCACCAATAATCGGCGCAGTAACAGGCTCTTTCTGCAATACCCAAGCAAGCGCGACTTGGGCCCGAGGTATTCCCCGTTTGGAAGCTAATTCCGCCACTCGGTTCACTACAAGACTGTCTGCTTCAGCAGTTGCGGCATAAAGGGTTTTCCCAAATTCATCTGTCTCAGAACGTGAGGTTGTTTCCTCCCAGTCACGTGTTAACTTCCCTCTCGCGAGCGGACTCCACGGAATGACACCAATTTTTTCTTCCTTACAAAGTGGCAGCATTTCTCGCTCCTCTTCACGATACAAAAGATTTAAATGATTTTGCATCGAGACAAATCTTGTCCAACCATTTTTTTCAGCAATATGCAATGATTTCAGAAATTGCCATGCATACATCGACGAAGCGCCAATGTATCTAGCCTTTCCAGCCTTTACAACATCATGCAGTGCTTCCATCGTTTCTTCTATAGGGGTGTCATAATCCCAACGGTGAATTTGATAAAGATCCACATAATCCGTGCCGAGTCTTTTAAGACTATGATCAATTTCACTCATAATCGCCTTACGAGAGAGCCCGCCCCCATTAGGTCCCTTATGCATCTGACCATGAACCTTAGTTGCGATCACAATTTCATCCCGGTTAGCAAATTCCTTTAAAGCCCGGCCCACAATTTCTTCGCTTGTCCCATCTGAGTATACATTCGCTGTATCAAAGAAATTAATACCATAGTCGAGTGCCTTTCTAATAATTGGACGGCTCTTCTCTTCATCCAGCACCCATTGATGATTTCCTCGCTCCGGTATCCCAAAACTCATACAGCCTAAACAAAGACGGGAAACATCCATCCCTGTATTCCCTAGTTTTACATAATCCATCTTTATGTACCTGCCTTTCTTTTTGTAATATGTTAAATAAGAATTTAATCACTGCTTTCACGTACTTCTTACTATATTCTTGCCGTACCTAAAGTATAATGCTTACTTAGAATTTCTTCTATCAAAGATACCTTTTTTAATTAAAGGGTATACGTTGAAAAAACGGAATAAAAAAAGAGGCACCACTGAGATGACCCTTTTTCTTGCTTACCCCTAAATAATTATTAAGAAACAGCTTTTCTCTTTACTGGACTATTTAAGTCACGTGCATTCAAATAGACGGTTACCATTGCAATCAAAAGTAATACACCCGTGACGATAAACACACTGTAGACGGGAAATATTCCACCAAGAAAACCGCCAATCAAAGGACCGACCATTCCGCCTAATTGGTTTGCCGTTTGATTTAAACTAAACGCCCTTCCTCGGAAATCTTCAGCAGTTGACTTGACAACAAGTCCATTTAAGGCAGGATACACGGCACAGAAGAAAATTCCGTAAACAAAACGAATCATTGAAAAGCCCCAAATATGCGTAAAAACAATTTGAGCTAATGTGCCAATGCCGCCACCGAGCAGTCCGATAAATAAAACTCGTTGGAACCCCACTTTATCAGCCCATTTTCCCCAAAAAGGGGCAAATAAGGCACTTGCAATCCCAGGTAGAGAAAATACGACCCCTGCTAAGAAGGATGCATTTTCTGAAGAACCACCCAATTTGACAATATACAAAGGGAGTACCGGTTCGATCGTCATGACAGAACAACTAGTAACCAGAGTTAGGATCAGCACTAATAAAAACGGCCGGTTGTCTATTGCTAGTTTAAAGTCCGCTTTAACGGAACCTTTCCCTTTACTTGGGGTAAAATTCTCCTCTACCACCCAAAAGATGATTAACAGTGTCGACAAGCAAACAATGATACCGGCACTAGCGAAAGCCCAGCGATTTCCGACTAAGTCAGCAATCCCTCCGCCTAGCAGCGGTCCAATGATACTTCCGGATGCGGAAGCAGTGGAAATCATCGATAGCGCATACCCCACTTTGTTTCCAGGTGTATTAGTCCCAA
Source organism: Neobacillus drentensis (assembly GCF_021560175.1). Taxonomy (GTDB): domain Bacteria; phylum Bacillota; class Bacilli; order Bacillales; family Cytobacillaceae; genus Neobacillus; species Neobacillus drentensis_A. The sequence goes on from NZ_CP091110.1 coordinate 3,416,551, forward strand.
TCAACGCAATCGCTCCTGGAATAAAACCACTTAACAATCCTTGAAGGATCCTTAAGCCCAAAATCTGATAAGGATTTGTGACGAAGGCCATTAACGTATAAATAACAAAAAGAACAAAACCAGCACGGACAATCATCGGTTTTCTACCATATTTGTCCGCCATCCTGCCCCAGAATGGCGAGGAAAGTGCGCCGGCAAAAAAAGCCGAACTGAACAATAACCCTGACCACATTTCAGTGTGTTGATGAACTCCTAGTTGCAAAAGAAAAATCGGCAAGAAAGGGATGACCATGGAGAAACTTGCTGCTGTAAAAAAGACTCCAATCCAAAGTACCCATAAATTACGTTTCCACAATAGCATGCTTATCCATCTCCAATGAAGCCTATAATTTCATTTCATATGTGCCATCTTACCATAAAATAAATTTATTTTCACTACCGAAATATTCGAAAAAGGAAATAAATAAAAATTTAACCTTCCGATAGTTTTTTTCTATCTGTTGCTTTTGGAGGTTGCTCTAACCACTGATTTTTGACCATTAAGTCTGTCCAATCCTCGGCAAATTTAAGGTCCTCTAGAATAAATTGTTCATAATTTAAAACCAAATCAGATCTCATAGTCGTACCCAGCCCCGCACCATAATAGGCAATCGCCGTTCCAAATAGGAATCCTGTCAGGTACATGATTAACTTATCTGAAAAAGGAGGAACAGTAGAATCTGTTACATCAGAATCCCATAATGGCGGAGCCGGGAGCTGATCTTTTGTTAAAATTCGACTAAATAAGTCAATATGTTTTTGCTTAATTCCCAAGGCTTTCTTCAAGATTTTCTGTACCTCTTTGGAGCTTGCCACCTGGCAAAAGCCTGTTATCAGCGCTTTTGTGATAATACTTTTTTTCAAATTAAAGAAAACATTACTTATTTCTTGTCCGTTTAGGGTCCGCTGGTCACTAAAGAAACCATCAAAGAAATTCACTGTTTTAATAAAATCGATCCCCACCGGTATTGGCAGATAGGGCGGCCTGTGGTATAGACCTTTTTCTAGCAATACATCAATCGTTTGATTGTATAGTTTAATGGTGTCATGGATTTTATCTTCATAAAACTTCCTCATCTCCCCACAGGTAGAAACGGTCAAAGCGACAGAGTAGGCGGAAAGACCATGTATCGTCATTTCATGGAGATATTTTAGACATAGATGATCGGAAAACAGCTTTGGTGTATCATTATTGACATCATGTTCTGTAAACCCTTGAGGGATAGGGTAATGTATTCTATTAAAGAAACTTTCTATCTCCCGAAGGTTATTTTCCGAACTGGCAATCGCGTCTTGAAAGATCGACTTTATGGCTTCATTTTCTTCTTCTAAGTGATGGTGCATATAGGTATTAACACGTAGGTTTAATGAATCCGCTTGATATTGTGTCTATAAGCTTGTAATTTCAGGGCCAGTCAATTTGATATTATGGTTGATTTCCATTACGTCCTCCTTACAAAAGTCTCGTGTGATTAAGGGAACAGCCATTTTTTATATCCCGATAATAAAACATTCCGCTATATTATTTACTTTGCTCTCATCCCGTATTCCATTTTTTGTAAAGTAATCTAGTTTATTTCATGCCGTTTCTGCTAAAAACGGATAGTAAGGAGATACTATTTCGGGGGTATAAATTAAGTTATCCATCATGGTTAAGGCGGTTGTAGTGTGAGCAGGGAATCTATTTTTATGTTGATAGTGGTAATAGTTTGTTTAATCGGATGTATTTATTTCATTAAATTCGACTGGAAGAAATATGGGCTCCTTTATTTAGTCAGTGCTGCTGCGGCTAATCTATTGTGTTACGTATTTACCTACGTTGGTTTTTATTCATTCCCTATGAATGTGTTACATGGCCATCTTTTAATTCCGTATGGGTTGGTGTCGACAGTTTTTCCATTTGGAGTATTGTTCGGGGTGAGGAAAAGCCCAGAGACTTGGGTTTGGAAGGTTCCCTTTTATTGGGCCATCGTGCATATCGGGGTAACAGGGGAGGTTATTTTAAAGCATACAGCTATTTTTGAATTCAAACCTGAATGGGATCTTTGGGACTCCTATACTTTGTGGTGGCTTTATTTTTTGTTATTTGAACTACTTGGAGAAAAAATAGTCCCACCACCACTACGAAAGCCGATTGATTCCGACTCGTTTCGATATGGGCGATGGGGCTGGATTATCTTCCATCTCATAGTCATCGTATCGATATTTTTAGCTGGTGTGTATGCGGGGGTAACAATCTTTAACTAGCAGTCATAACTCAAGTTTTTAGTCATATTGTACCAAGTTACTCCACCATGTTCGGAGTTTGAAACTCCCTGATTAACGTATCCATGTTTCTCATAAAAGCCAACTAAATCCTTTTTACAGGTTAGAGTGATGGTTTCACGAAGTTTGTCTTCGGCGGCTTTTTCTAACTGTGCAAGTAACGCTCCTGCAATCCCTCGATTTTGATATTCAGGAGACACTGCTAAGCCTAATACACTTTGATGTCCACCCGTATTCGGATTGGTTTTGATATCACTGAATAAATCATCAGTGATGTAGGCAGTTTCGATTACAGGTCCATTGATGAGACCTACGATGGACCCCTCCTCTTCCGCCACAAAAAAACTATCCGGTATATTTTCGATTCTCTTTTTAAAGGCTTCTTCTGACGCTGCCTCCGCTTTTAAGAAGCAGCTATTTTCTAAGGTAACTAAATCAGCTAAATCCTCTTTTTTAACATTTCGTATTTGCACCATGATGTTTCCTCCAAGATTGAAAATAATTACTAGATTCAATCCATTTTACCGCTGGTTTTTACTCCATGACAAGTATTCCTCCCTTCGTTTTTAACCACCTTTTAGCTGTCATTTTAAAAGTCTTTCAAGCTTCTAAACTAGTTTGTCAAGAGCATATCCATTCCCGTCCAATAAATCCTTTAAGGTTGTTTGGTCTAATAGCTTTGCGACTGTATCCCGAACAAGAGCCCATAAAGGTTTTAATTGACATCCCTCCTCAAGGGGGCAGCTCTCATAGGAAGTAATACTAACACACCCCATTGGGGCCAAGGGTCCTTCTAAATTACGAATCACTTCACCAATGATAATTTCACTAGGAGCTTTACTCAGCTTATATCCTCCGTTCACCCCTCGTTTGCTTTGCACATAGCCATTTCTTTTCAACTGAAGCAGAAGCTGTTCTAAATAATTCATCGGAACTAACGTTTTATCTGATATGTCCCCAATGGATGTAAGGTCATGTTCATTTTTCCCCAAACAAATCAGTGCCCGTAAGGCATATTCTCCCCGACTGGAAATTTTCATCTTACCCCGCTCCTTCTATATCTAGGCAATTACCCATTTTTACTATTAAAAAGAACCCAAAATTTTGTCCGTTCATATCGTAAGTTAGAAACTTGATTGGATTAGTCGACAATTACAATGAGTTTATTTATTCCTCTTAACTAGTCTATTCAGGAAATATATAAAAAGGAGAGCTTTTTTATGAGGAGGTTAGTCGTACTTGCCCTAATTGGGCTAGCAGCGCAGTTAGTAGATGGATCTCTCGGGATGGCCTATGGAGTTACGTCCACTTCGTTATTGCTTATGTTTGGAATCGCCCCAGCTGTCGCTTCGGCCTCAGTCCACATGGCAGAGGTTGTAACAACTGCAGCATCAGGTGTATCTCACATTCGGTTTGGAAACGTAGATAAAAGCGTGGTCTATAAATTAATCATCCCTGGCTCAATCGGGGCCTTTCTCGGAGCTTGTTTTCTAGGCAGTATCCCAGGGGATATTATTAAGCCCTATGTATCCATTTTTCTATTCATGTTAGGTGTTTATGTGATTTATCGGTTTTTGTTTAAATTTAATCCAACTAATAAATTTTCGGGTAAAAAATTAGGAAAAAAGCAATTGATTCCTCTCGGCTTTATCGCTGGATTTTTCGATGCCACAGGCGGCGGCGGCTGGGGACCAATAGCCACACCGGTCTTGTTAACCAGCAGCGAAATGGAGCCAAGAAAAGTCATTGGATCAGTCGATACAAGTGAATTTGCGATTGCGATCTCCTCGACATTAGGCTTCTTATTAACATTAGGATGGACTCAAATAAATATTCAATGGGTGATTGCCTTAATGATCGGCGGTATCATCGCTGCTCCAATCGCTGCCTTTTTAGTTAAAATCATTCCAACGAACCTGTTAGGAACGCTAGTGGGCGGAATTATTATCATCACTAATATTAGAACGCTTTTAGGGGCATTAGAAGCTTCACACATAATAAGTCTCTTCACGTATATAATTTTGTCCGTCCTTTGGCTTGCTGCAGTGATTAATGTAAGTCTTAAAATCAAAAGAAACAGCTATCAAAAACAAATAGCTGAGTAAACTAAAAAGACCCATACTGAGTTTACTCCACTCTGATGGGTCTTTTGTTGATTGCCATCCATTCATTTTCCTTCTTCGCCCATACCTTCCTTTTTCCCTTGAGTAAGAGCTCTGCGATCAGACGCCTTCGGAGGTTCTTCTAACCATCCGTTATCAATCATCAGGTTCATTACATCCTCAGCATATATGATTAATTCACTTGTAAGACCAATATATTTTTCTGCTAGATCTCTCCTAGCCGTAACACTCAAAGCTGATCCATAAAAAGCAATCGTTACTTGGGTTGACAAGAGGATTTGATACATAATCCATTTATCTGAAAAAGGGGAGATGGTTGAGTTCGTTACTTGTGATTGCCACGATATCGGATAATTTAGTTTCTCTTCACGTAAAACCCTTTCAAACGTAGAGATATGCTTATTTGCAATCTCCATCCCTCTTTTAATGAATTGACGGACATTCTTAGATTCAGCCACCTGACTAAAACCAACCTTTAAAGCAACATGCTGGTGCATCTTATACAAATTAAAGGTTATATCACCTATTTCCATCCCAGTTAATGGACGCCTTGTCCCAAACCAGCCTGTTAAAAAGCTTTGTTGTTTAACAAAGTCAATTTGTTCAGGTGGACTTATAACAGGCGGCCGAGTGTAAATCCCTTTTGATAGCATCGTGTCGATTGTTTTTTCAAAAAGATCCATGGTTTCTTTATTACATTCGATATAGTATTTACGCAGGTCCGCTCTGATGGAAGTACCAACAGAAAGGGAATATCCTGTCAGTCCCTGCAAAGACATAATATACATATAATAAAGGTAGAAAGGGTCTTGAAACAGACGTGGAGCTTTAATGTTTACATCTTGAACTGAAAACCCCTGTGGAATCGGATAATCCTCACCTTTAAAAAACTCCGCTACTTTTTGAACATGCCGTTCAGAAAGCTCAAGCGAAAATTGATAAATCTCAATAATATCTTGGTCCTCGAGATGTTCTAATGCATACTTAATAAAACAAATAGACATCGAATCAAACATATATTGAGTCCAAAGACTTGATATTTCAGAGGCAGTAAGTTGAATACGGGTTGGGTCCATAACATTCTTCCTTTACCAATTATAAACCTATTTTTACCAATTCATCACAAAACTATTCCGAAATAATGTTATAAACCTGGTTTAGAGTGCCCCATAAATGACATTACGCAGTCTAGGCTGAGTGTAGGTTTCAAAATTGGGCAATAGCTGATGCATATAAACAGCAGAAAGCTGCTCCTTTGGATCAATCATGACCCAGGTTCCCGCCATTCCCATCCAGCCAAATTCACCAATCGAACTATTGCTCCCCGCAAGTGATGGATTCATCATCACCCTTACCCCTAAACCATAGCCATAACCCTTCAAGTGATCCCAGTTGTAGGTAGGGATTTGCTCTGGCTGAAGGTGATTCATGCTCATTAATTCGACTGTTTTAGCTCCGAGAATACGTTCACCATCGAGGGTACCCCTGTTTGCCAGCATGTGAGCAAAGCGGCTATAATCATTCAAAGTCGACAACAGACCCCCACCCCCGCTTTCAAATAGCGTACCTGGTTGAAATTCAGCATCCATTTTATCATTTTTCTGCAGATTTCCTGGTTCCTTCCAATCATACAAACTGGATAAACGTTCCTTTTTATCGGCAGGAATCTTGAAAAATGTATCTTCCATTGAAAGCGGTTGAAAAATTTCCTCCTGTAAAAACTGCCCAAAAGATTTTCCTGATACCACTTCAATGAATGCCCCGAGTACATCATGACTTAGACTGTATCGCCATTGTGTTCCGGGATCAAAAGCTAACGGGATATTGGCTAAAGCTTTGGATAATGCCCTGACCGAAAAAGTACCTTCTGATTCTAACAAATTCATTGCCTTTTTGACTTGTCGTTCTGTTTCATTCGCATCTCCTCCATACGTTAATCCGGAAGTCATGGTGAACAAGTCTTTGACACGAATTGATTTGGCAGCAGGTGTTACAAGAATCTCTCCATTTTCTCCTTCACGGTACACTTGAGGGTTCTTAAACTCCGCGAGGTATTCCTCGAGCGGATCCTCCAATAGAAACAATCCCCGTTCATATAACGTTAATGCGGCAACACAAGTAACTACCTTTGTCATCGAATAAATGCGGTAAATGGTATCAGGAGTAATTGGTTTCTTTGTTTCAGGATCAGCATAACCGACATAGTCTTCAAAGATTTGTTCATTTTGATGATAGACAGAACATGCACATCCCGCTGGTCCTTTTTCTAAAAAACTTTTTAATAATGGTCGTAAATGCTCAATCGGTTTCATTGTACATCTCCTTTTGGTAATCATTTACTATAATGATAACTTATTTATTTGTATATTAATAGATTTATTAATCACATTCTTTTTTAGATCCAAAGAGCCGGAAGTTAGCAGAAGAAGTGATTGATAACAACAGCAAACATGCAAAGATTTTACGAAATCATTTAATTTAACAGTGGAAAACCATCCTTAAAGATGGTCTCCCAATTAAAAATTAGTTCTTCATTTAATTTCTTCTTTCTTACCATTGACATTGAATTATAAAAAACTACCAAACCTTATTTAGTTCCTATACTAGATACGCACCGAGTGCAACCATAGCCTTTTTCAATGCTTGTTCATAAGCTTTATCCTTGCCAATTACCATGCGAAAATCAGCTTTGTCTCGGACCGTTGAGCGTCCTTCTACTTCATAACCATTTTCGAAGATTAACAGACATATAGTTGACTTATCGCTCATACGATGAAACTTTTTTTCAACAATCATTTCTTCGAGCTTCCTCCGTTTATCATCTTTGAGCTCAGCCATTCTGGAGTACGGGATTACAACGTGGTCATAAAAATGGTTGTTTTTGCACTTTACGAAAAGTAGTTTTTCGCCAGTTTCTTTTACTTGATTAATCTCTCCACATTTAGGACAAATACTTTCAATCACCATTTACGCCATCCCCTTTTTAACTGTGTACACTTGTTCCTAATTTTAATCAATGCAATTATTTCATATAACATAATGGCCATTTAACACACAAATGACAGTTTAATGGAAATTTAATCTTTCTGGACTAAATCTCCTACCTTCGATATGTTAAAACAGAAAGAATTTGTAGTGAATGTGTATAACTTAAAAAACCACATTTCTTCAACTTAATTTAGATTTTAGATATATGGATGAAACAGTTCAGTCTTCCAATTTAATAAATGTTTAAAATAAAATTAATACTTGTACATTTTTTATCTTTGCTGATCTGGGTAGGTCTCTTTTAAAAATATTACAGATTGGTTAATTAACTCCTTTAAAACATCGATATCTATATCAGCTACTTTATTAATATACACACAGCCTTTCCCGGAAGTATGTTTACCGAAGTCTTTTAAAAGTTCTTCCCGTTTGGTTTCACCTGGAGCAAAGTATAGGCTAATTTTTGCTTTTCTAGGTGAGAAGCCAACAAGTGGAGCATCACCTTCATGGCCTGAAGCGTATTTATAATGGTAAGATCCAAAACCAATCATACTCGGTCCCCACATTTTTGCTTGATATCCGGTCGTTTCAGTAAAGATATCAAGTAGTTGATAGGCATCTTCTCGCTTTTTGGGGTGACCCACATTTTCGATAAACTCCATGACACTATTGTCGGTTTCTTTGGTTTTCAGTTCATACATTTAAAACACTCCCTTTATCGATGCAGTTGGTTTTTCATAAGAATTCAATGTAAAAGTTTAATTTCCTTTATTTAGTTAATTTTTTTAAATACCATATGTTAATTGTTTTGTTTTTCTGTCAACATAAGTTATTTCCAATGTCTGTTAAATTAACCAAAAGTCAAAAAGGTATGATTCACATAACAAAAAAGAGGAGAAAATTTTTGATTTTCTCCTCTACTCTTCTACCTATTACATTGCCATTACTTCTTCACTTGTGACAATATCAGGGACCGAAGCATCACCTTGTAACGAAAGCAATTTTTCACGAAACCGGACCACGTCACCTACCACAATCATGGCCGGGTTCTGCACGCCCTCTTTTTCAACAATATCTCCAATAGAATCCAAGGTACCTGTAACCGTTCGCTGTTCTACCCGAGTCCCCTGCTCAATTACCGCCACAGGTGTATGTTCTGTTTTCCCATGGCTAATCAACTGCTGACAAATATATGAAAGGTTGCCAATCCCCATATAGATCGCAATCGTATCAACGGCTTTCCCCAAGCTTTCCCAATCAATGTCGGTAGGTTTTCCTTTGGCGCAATGGCCTGTTACAACAGCAAATGAATTGCCATATTCCCGGTGTGTAATCGGAATTCCCGCATACGCAGGTGCCGCAATCCCGGCTGTAATACCAGGAACCACTTCAAACGGTAATCCATTCTCCGCTAAAGCTGCCGCCTCTTCGCCACCCCGGCCAAATACAAATGGATCTCCACCTTTCAAACGAACAACCGTTTTCCCCTGGCTCGTAAATTGAACTAACAAATCATTTATAATTTCCTGTTTCATTGTATGATGTGTGGGTTGTTTTCCACAAAAGATAATCTCACAATCTCGCTTTGCTTCAGTTAGCAAATCTGGATTCACGAGACGATCATAAAGAATGACATCTGCCATTCGGATGCATTTTAGTGCTTTTACCGTAATTAATTCCGGGTCACCAGGACCTGCTCCAACGATATAGGCCTTCCCCATATAACCGCCCCCTTACTATTACCGACTTGCTGTTGTTTTCGCTGTTTTTGGTACTTCCAAAATCATCTTTGAGTCTGTTTTTCTATGTGTTAAGTACAAGGCTAAGCCTGTAAATAGAAATCCTCCAACGAGATTTCCAACCGTTACTGGAAGTTGATTCCATAACAACCAATCAGCTAATGTCACGTTTGCACCAAGCATCATACCTGCTGGTATCACAAACATATTAACAACCGCGTGTTCAAACCCTTGTGCAAAAAAGATTAGGATTGGCAGCCACATGGCAGCGATTTTTCCGCCGACCGACTTAGTGGTCATGGCCATAACTGCCCCCAGAGTAACCATCCAATTACATAACATTGCTTTTACAAAAACAACAATTAATCCGTCTGTGCCGAGATTCTTATAACCCAATGTTTTGGTTTCTGCTACCGCAATGATTTTCGCTGCGACCGGGCTGTTATTAACATGCCCCAGTTGAGTAATAGCAATGATATATAAAAGTGCGTAGAAAATGCTTCCTAGAATATGTCCAACAATCACCCATAACCAATTCTTTATCATCTGACCGACAGTAGCCTTTTTCCCCAAGACAGCCACAGGAAGGAGCGCAAAACTTCCTGTGACCAATTCTAGCCCGAGTAGAATGATCATCACAAAGGCCGCTGGAAATAGCACTGCCCCAACAATCCCCATTCCCGTCTGCACTTCGGCTGTAAAGGCTAATGTGGTACCGAATCCAAGCAGAGCACCAGAAAGCGCTCCTCGGATTAATAGATCACTAACAGGTAATTTTGCTTTGGCTTCCCCGGACTGAATCATACTTTCAATTACTTGATTAGGATTAACTAATGACAACAACTTCACTCCTTTCACAATGCAAAGAGTATCTACTTCTCTTCATCTATTAAAATAAACACTTGATCTTCAATAACCTCTACAGGGAAGGATTTGACACATCCTACATCAGGTGCTTGAACTTTCCCGTCGGTTACGCAAATTTTCCAATCATGCATGGGACAAAATACAAACTCTCCGCTGACGATCCCCTCCGCAAGGACGCCCCCTTTATGAGGGCATCGGTTTTCAATGGCGCGAATGTCTCCATTCTCTAATCGAAAAACAGCAATTTCCATATTGCCAATAACAGTTGTTTTTCCTAATTTCCTCGGCATATCATCTATACTTCCTATAAAAATGCGTCTAATTGTCTCTTCCATAAAATGTAACTCCCCTTCTATTTAACACCTGTTGGAATTTTTACCGTCTCATAAAGGTATCTTAAAAGTGTTTTATTCTCAATGGCTTCTTTCCATGGGTCTTGAACAATCGAAAGTGCTTCATCAATACGGAAGTTCAACATTTTTACCGTTTCAGCATCCGAAAGGACTTCCCTTATATGATCTAGTCCAAGTCGGTCCACCCAGGCAGAAGTTCTTTCTAAATAATTAGCTGTTTCACGATAATACTGGAGGTATGCCCCGATCATTTCGACAAGCTCATCATCCGTTTTGAACTTGAACAACAAATCTGCTGCACGAAGATGGGTACCGCCATTTCCGCCTACATACATTTCCCATGCCCCATCCGTACCAACAACGCCAACGTCTTTAATCCCGCTTTCGGCACAGTTCCTTGGACAAGCGGAGACCGCCATTTTTACTTTATGAGGAGTGTTTAAGCCTTCGAATTTCTTTTCCAATCGGATTCCTAAGCCAATCGAATCTTGTGTACCAAAGCGGCAGTAACTTTCACCAACACAAGTTTTTACAGTTCGAAGTCCTTTCGCGTATGCCGCTCCAGATGGCATATCAAGTTCTGCCCAAATCTTTGGTAAATCCTCTTTTTTCACGCCGAGTAAATCAATTCGTTGACCGCCAGTCATCTTGATGGTGCCAACTTCGTATTTATCGGCAACGTCCGCAATTTTTCGCAAGTCATCAGACGTCGTTACTCCGCCATACATTCTCGGTACAACTGAGTAAGTGCCATCCTTTTGGATATTGGCATGCAGCCTTTCATTTACAAAGCGGGCTTCTTTCTCATCCTGATACTCTGTTGGATATATCATCCCCAGATAGTAATTAAGGGCCGGCTTACACTTGGAACATCCATCTGTTTTCCAGCCTAAGACATTCATCACTTCACGGATAGATGTCAATCGCTTCGCACGAATTTCCTCCACAATTTCATCGCGGGATAATGTTGTACAGCTACAAATCGCTTCTTTTTCATCCGCTTTAAATTGGTCACCTAGTGTACAGGCTAACAAATCGGCCACTAATGATTTACAACCGCCGCATGAACGGGAAGCATTGGTGCAGCCCTTTACTTGGTCGACCGAAGTTAAACCTTGAGTTCGAATCGCTTCCACAATGGTACCTTTGCTGACACCATTACAGCCGCAAATGATTTCTTCATCTGCCATCTCGGCAACAATACTAACCTCTGACGATTGACTTTTTGAGGTCTCTAAGTACTCCTCGATACTTGCACCTTTCTTAATGAGACCTAACAGTTGATTCCCATCCTTGGTATCGCCAAACAGTACAGCGCCAGCGATTTTCCCATTTTCGATTAGAACTTTTTTATAAACCCCGCTCCAATCATCGTACATTTTATATACCTTTGTATCCTCATCCTCATTGATTTTTCCAGATGAGAATACATCAACACCTGATACTTTTAGTTGAGTTGAAAGGACAGAACCTTGATAACCTTCTTCCTCTATTCCGCAAATCCGCTTTGCTAACACTTGGGCCTGCTGATAAAGAGGTGCTACTAAGCCATAGGCCGTACCGCGATGCTCTGCACATTCCCCGACTGCATAAATATCAGGAGTATCCGTTTCTAAATAATCATTTACGATTATTCCGCGGTTTACCGATAGACCAGCTTTTTGAGCTAATTCTATATTAGGTTTAATTCCAACCGCCATGACAACTAAATCGGCTTTAATCTTACTGCCATCTTTAAATTTGATGCCTGTTACCTGTTTTTTCCCGAGGATCTCAGCGGTATGTTTTTCTAGTAGAAAATTCATTCCCTGCTTTTCTAGTTCCGTTTGTAATAGTTTCCCTGCAGTACGGTCTAATTGTCGTTCCATCAAGTAGTCGAAGATGTGAATGACGTCGACTTCCATCCCTAGATTTAATAATCCACGAGCAGCTTCAAGACCAAGTAGTCCTCCACCAATAACGGCAGCCTTTTTATACTGTTTTGAATATTCAATCATTTTTTCGCAGTCTTTGATATTCCGGAAAGCCGTCACGCCTTCTTTATCTGCCCCTGGTAACGGCAGCATGAACGGATTTGATCCGGTTGCAATGATCAATTTGTCATACGGTTCGATTCTTCCTTTATCTGTCATAACCACTTGTCTTTCCTTATCAATAGAAACAACCGTTTCCCCGGTAAAAAGAGTGATTCCGTTGTACTCATACCACTGATTGTCATTTAGTGTGATATCCTTAACGGAAGTACCTCCTTGTAAAACCGTTGATAACTGAATTCGGTTATAGTTTGGATGTGGTTCACTTCCAAAAATCGTAATTTCAAAATCTTCCCGGTTAAGTTTCAGCACTTCTTCAATGGCACGAACCCCTGCCATACCATTTCCTACAAGTAATAGTTTTTGTTTAATCAAGTGTAATTCCCTCCCTAAACTGTTGCATGTGTATTTTATATCACGGTGGGAGCTTTAATAACATAAGTTTGGAAGATTTTCTATCACGCTATTTTATTGCTTTAAAACTCTAAAGCTTTAGGAAATCCTGTATCTAATGCATTAATAACGGTTACATTTTTTATTGAAATTTCTTTACGATTTCATTCGCTTCAATCAGGAGATGATAAAATGAAAGAAAAAATCTCCACCTTCGAGGCGGAGATTTTTGAGACAAATAATACTATTTGGTTACCTTTCAACCATAAGCCGAAACATTTCAAATAACAAAAAGTTAAAAAACATCCAGACTCCGCCATAGACATATCCCCCAATGATATCACTCGGAAGGACATGGGTCGTTTCAAGATTGGCCCCAGCGGTACCAATTAATATGATGACTCCAATAATCGAAATACTGATAGGAAAGTAATTCTTTTTCGAGTGACGGACCAATAAGAATATAGTAGTACCATATAATACGATTAATAGAGCAGCATTAATATCTGGAAAATTTGCCGAATGGAATTTCCCTACAAACCCTGTAATTTCCAGTTTCGAGAATATTCGCATGATTGTTTCATGAAAGATTCTTACCCCTAAAATTGAAACAATCAGAAGAAGGTTTTCTAGCAGCCTATTCTTGTCTCTCTGCCAGATACGGATAATAGCGGCGGCTATCATTACTCCTACTGCATAGGGTGATTGAAAAACTAAAAATACCTTGAGCCAGCCCCTATAAACAGTGGTATGAACCAGATATTCAGCCAGTTCATTGAACGGTGTAAACTTATCATATAAATAGTCTTGAGCCATCCCCAGCATGAGGACGACCAACCCAATTAAGGCGATCGTCAAAAAAATGAGAAAAATCTCCGTGTTTCTAATTGTCTTCAGGCGATACACTAAACTAGTTAAAAAGTGAATAAAGAATTCTTTAATGCTATTTTTATAAAGTCGGAAAGCGAGAAACCCTGCCATCACTATAGCAAAAACAATGATAAAAATAATAAAATACCTTCTTGCCGCTTGGTGAAAAACCTCCCAGCGTGGTCCCAACACAGTTCCTAACGTAATAAAACAGATCCCCCATAAAAACGAACCCAGATAAGCTGGAATAATAAATTTTCGAAAGGGCATTCGCGTAATCCCAGAAATATACCCAGTAAAATGCCTGATGCCTGGAATGAAATAAGCAAAAATCAATAATTTACTTCCTGACCGTTCGAACCAGGCAGCTGTTTTTTGATACCTCTCTGGACCAAGATGAATATACTTGCCATATTTTTCAATAAGCTTATATCCTCCTGCTCGTCCGATCCAATAAGTAGCAGTAATCCCAACTCCGCCTGATAACAGGACGGTCAGAAGGGCCAAAAGATAATTCATTTTTCCTTGATAGACAAAATAGCCTGCATAGCTCATTAAAAATTCACCGGATATAGGAAATGCCATCAGTTCTAAAAAAATCCCCAAAAATAAGATCAAATAACTATGTTGTTCAAATAATGTAATTAAGTATGACATCTAAATGCCTCCAAAGTATCAAAAAGGGCTAATAATAATTTACTTACCCTCCCTTGTTTCTCTTAAACAATGTATCACGGAAAGGGAAGATATTTCGGATTTTAACGGATTATTAATCCATTATTAAGAAAAAGGCCAAGTTCCTTACCAACCATATTAGGATACCCAATTGGGTCATGTGAAAATTTACTTTTATTGAGTAAATGATTGTTTGGAAAGGGAACTTAAAACCTATAAAATTCGTCTATAAAGATAAGAGGTGATATAGTGAGAAAAATGCTTAGTGTCCAATGAAACCGCGACCCTAGCAAATGAAATTGAAGACTTTTTCCCTAAATAAATTATATTAAAAAAGAAACGGTGAACTATGAGAAAAAAATTAGCAGTAATGAGCTTAATCGTCCTGTTTGTTGTCGTTTTATTACTTGGAACCTATAAATTAATGAATTCCAGAACTATTCAGTTGTTCGGGGGACTAACCTACCAGGTAAGCACCAAGCAAAAGGTCGTTGCGTTAACGTTTGATGATGGGCCAACAAAAAATGTAGAAGACATTCTACCACTATTAAAGGCATACAACGCAAAAGCAACCTTTTTTCTAATCGGCAAGGAAATCAAAAAAAATCCAGCTGAAGCGAAAAGAATCGCTGCAGCTGGACATCAAATTGGCAATCATTCTTATTCTCATCAGCGAATGATTTTTAAATCTCCATCCTACATTAAAGAGGAAATTGAAAAAACAGATCAATTAATTCGACAAACAGGCTTTCAAGGTGAAATTGATTTCCGCCCTCCAAATGGCAAAAAACTTGTTGGATTACCCTACTACTTAAACAAACATGATCGAGATACAATTACATGGAGTATCGAACCAGACAGTTACTATTCTTCATCGAAGGATAAAATAAATGATGTGGAGAAAAAGGTGAAGCCTGGTTCCATAATCTTAATTCACCCCATGTATGATAAATCCGGTGAAGAACTAAAAACGATTAAGGGAATTTTACAATCACTATCAAATAAAGGTTACAAATTTGTTACCGTAAATGAACTTCAGAAAATGAATTGATCGTAAGGCTTGGAATCTAGTATAAGTTCCAGGCCCTCTTTAATAATAAAATACCTTGTTCAATTTCATGTTCAGCTAGCCCGCCAAAACCTAATAAGACCATTGGTCCTTTGTATGAGTTCAAATTTTGATAATAAACAGAAGTTGGATAGACTTTTACTTTTTCCTCTTTTGCTTTTTCGATTAATTCTTTTTCTGATAAAGGATTTTGAACACTTACTAATACGTGCAGCCCTGAATCATCCCCAATCATTCTGACATGGTCACCTAAATGTTTCTTAATGGAGCTGATTAATGTCTGTTGTTTTTTCCGATAAACCGTTCGCATTTTATTTAGATGTCTTTCCCAATGTCCTTCTTTCATAAAATTCCATAATGTGTGTTGATGTAAACGGGACACCGTCTGCTTATAAAGGGAAAAGTGATCGAGATACTTTTTAAGTAATGTTTCTGGTAACACCATATAGTTAATTCGAATCGAGGGAATCAAAGATTTAGAAAAGGTTCCTAAATAAACCACCTTTCCATTCGGATCTAACCCTTGCAGGGAGGGAATCGGTTTACCTCTATATCGGAATTCGCCATCATAATCGTCTTCGATGATGTACCTGTCCTTTTCCTCCGCCCATTTTAACAATTCCATTCTTCTTGTAATAGGCATGACCATGCCCATCGGAAATTGATGGGAAGGCGTGACATAGGTTATTTGCGCCTTACTATCATATAAATATTTCATGCTTATCCCGTCTTCATCGAGTGGGATAGGTATTAAATTCACCCCTTGATCTTTAAATGCCTCCCTTGTTCGATGATAGCCCGGATCTTCCATTGAAAAAATGGCATCTCTGCCAATCATCATCGTTAATAATCCCATTAAATATTGCGTCCCTGCCCCTAAAATAATTTGTTCCGGTGAACACTTTACCCCTCTTGAGTGATATACGTATTTCGCGATTTCTTCGCGAAGCGGTAACTCCCCCTGAATATCACCATTTAAGAAAAAAGAACTCTGTTCTTCATAGAGGCTTTGTAGGGTTAACCTTCGCCAACTCGTAAAAGGGAAATGTTCTAGGGCAATTTTCCCGTGGCTAAAGTCAATAATATACGGCTCACTTTCCTCTTTAAAAACATTCGAATTTCTTGATGAGTCCTTACTTGGTTTTAAAATCAAATCCGTATTTATTTCATTTGCAAAGATTCCCTTACGCGGAACGCTGTTCACATACCCTTCTGCCACTAATTGCTGATACGCGGTTTCAACTGTATTTTGACTGATTCCAAGATGCAGAGAAAGTTTTCGTTTCGATGGCAGCATTTCCCCTCGTTTAATGCTGCCACTTTGAATTTCCTGTTTAAAATAGTTGTAGAGTTGCAGATATAAGGGTTCTCCACTTTTGTTCTCTAACACGACGGTCACCTCAATCATCCGGGTCCTCCTTTCAACAAGAAACTGGCATGGTTAAATATATTATAACTGACACTTTTAGGCATATCAGCTATTAAATATAATCAAAAATATATACGAGGAAGGGATGTAGGAAGGATGACCAATATAGAATTTAAAGTGGACGCAAAACTAACACCTGAGGAATTATCAGTTGTTTTTAAAGGGTCAGGACTGAAAAGACCTTATGAAGATTTAGGCCGTTTGGAACGCATGATTGAAAATGCAGATCTCATCATTACCGCTTGGGATCTAGATAAACTGGTTGGAGTCGCACGAGCGATTACGGATTTTAGCTACTGCTGCTATCTATCTGATTTGGCGGTTGATAAGGAGTATCAAAATCATGGAATTGGCAGGGAATTAGTTAGATTGGTACAAGAACAAATTGGCGAGGAAGTGACCCTATTGTTGTTGGCCTCTCCAACTGCGATGGACTATTATCCGCATATAGGATTTGATAAAGTTACCAATGGATATATCATCCCACGGAAGGGATAGAATCTGTTATACAAGAGGTCCTGAAGATTACTAGTCATTAAAAGGGCCTGCGTAGATCTGCTCTCCGCAGGCTTTTTGTTTGAAATTGATAGGAGTCAATTCGTATAAATTTAGTAACTAATTTCCTTCTTAAAATTTTAAAGGGGGATTTGCTCAAAATGTTCAACGGTTGGAAATGGATCATAGAAATGATGTAATAGCTTTTTCCATTCTTGATATTGATTGGATTCCCTAAATCCAACGGTATGATCTTCTAACGTTTCCCACTTCACTAAAAGTAGATACTTACCCTCAACTTCAATACAGCGCTGTAATTCATGAGTTATGTATCCCTTCATGGAAGAAATAATGAGTGATGCTTGTCGAAAAGCTTCTTCAAATTCTTTTTCCATATCATTCTTAACTTGAAGCATAGCAGCTTCTAAGATCATGTTTTTTCCCCCTATCTATTAACCAATATGGTTATCATACGCAGAATATATAATCATAATAAAGCCTTTATCTCCAATACTTCAAGATAAAGGCTTTAATTCAATACTTATCCTCTTATAACCAAATAATCGCCTGACGTCATTTTCACCACATCCGCCTTCAGTGCTTTAGCAATATCAGCCGTCATCGTTTTTTGCTCTTCTTCATCGCCTGCCAACAAGGTCAGCTGTTTTCCACCTATTATTCGATCCTTATTCAACGTCACAAGCGCCAGGACATCATAATTCACTTTTGTACCTGCTTCGCGTCCCACTGTTATTCCCTCCCCACCATATTTGTCTTCATAACAGCAGGACTTTTCTTGCTGCTTTCAAGCAACGGCGTCTTCTTCACTACCTCAATTAACCCATCAATGTCATTAATGATTGGAACTAAAGCAATGACCACCCGTCCGTCGTTGAAATCTCTGCGCGTAAAATGGTACCGCTTAACGCCTAATGTTTTAGTTGCTTCAAAAAGGGCTGCCTGCCGTTGACCAAAATTCTCTAGTGTGACACGAACATGCTCCTTGTTCGGATAAATCACCACAGCTCTCCCTTCCTCTTGAAACAATTTGGAAGCATTTTCTGTCCCAAGGAGGTTGGAGACATATATTCCCTCTACAAACAATTCATGATTTTTAACTTCAATTTTCCCTTCTTTTACTTCCGCAATATCTCCAATCGTTTTCCCCTTCGAAAAACGTTTTAAGACATAAATAAGAATAAAGCCAACAATGGCACCCGAAACAATATTAATTAAACTTGATTTGCTATCTACAAGTTGAATGGTGATGCCAGTACCTAAAGCAACCAATAGAGAAAAATAATTTCTCGATTCAAAAGTTTTTGAAATCCCATCAATATAAGCGTCCCCACGGTAGGCAAATTCTGTGTTTTCTAAGTCTTTTAAGCTCTCCCGTTCCGATTTCCTGACATCCCTAAATTGTTGGATAGCCAATGTTAAAAACGTTACAGCAATAAAGTTTTTTGTCATTAATGCCGGGATGGCAACCGCTCCTAATGCTGCCGCAACAAACCCTAAGACTAAATGGATTAAGTAGCCATTCGGATAACTCGGATACTGTCTGAAATCTTCTTTGATTGTGATAATGCGAGCCAACGTTCCAATAATAATCGAAGTTACAATCAGAACGACCTGATCCCTTTCTAACGGACCACCCATTACAGCATTCCCCCCCATTTTCCCTTTTTTACTATTGTTTGGAGAAGCTTGAAAAAATATTAAGAATTATAAAGAGAATTTTGACTCACTCTCTGGATTCTTTTAATAAAGTGCACATTTTAACATGGTACAGGCGTGTTCAAATTTCCGTCAAAACATTTCTAACAAACTGTGAACTTATTACTATAGCCATGTTATTAACTGCTAAAAGGTATATATTATAACCATAAAGAACAAAACAAAAAACGAAGGGCGGAATCATTTATGTTTAACAAAATTTTAAGAGAGAATAAAATTTCAGCAGTCATCCTAACTGTTTTACGTTTATATCTTGGTTACTCTTGGATCACAGCAGGAATTGGAAAATTAACTAGTGGCGGATTTGATGCTTCTGGATTTTTAAAAGGAGCAATTGCTAACCCTGTAAAAGGTCCAGACGGCGCTGTCGTATTTGGCTGGTATGTTGACTTCTTAAAGCACATTGCCTTGCCAAATGTTGATATCTTCAACGTCATGGTACCTGTTGGAGAAACGTTAATCGGTTTAGGCTTAATCCTAGGATGCTTAACAACTACTGCTATGTTTTTCGGTCTTGTGATGAATTTCTCTTTCTTCCTAGCAGGAACCGTTTCTCATAACCCTAGAGACATCTTCTTAGGTTTCATCATCTTAACAGCAGGCTACAATGCTGGTAGAATCGGCTTAGACCGCTGGGTGGTTCCATTCTTCAGAAAGACCGCTAAAAAGGAAACAGGTAACGTAAAACACAAAGTCAGCGCGTAACTGATTACATTCAAAGAGCAATGCAGACAAAAGCTGCATTGCTTTTTCAATTTCTTTTACAAAGAATAAAAAAGCGGCCAATGGCAGCCATTCCATTCGGTCGACGAATCCAAACTTAACTTTTCACTATAACTTGTTCCCTTTTCCTTACTTGTTCAAAAAAAACACCTGTAGCGGTTAGTACAACTAGGAAAACGGGAAAGGAATAGACTAGATGGTACCCTTTCTGAAGGGTAATAATATCCAGCCATGTAAACAGCCATTGAGTACCTACACCAACAAGAGCCCCGCCTACTGTGAAATAAATAAAGGTCTTTTTATGAATGT
The DNA here is from genome assembly GCF_021560175.1 of Neobacillus drentensis. Lineage (GTDB taxonomy): Bacteria > Bacillota > Bacilli > Bacillales > Cytobacillaceae > Neobacillus > Neobacillus drentensis_A. The sequence continues at coordinate 3,436,658 of NZ_CP091110.1, forward strand.
GCAAGCGTTCATAGAAATAAACAAAGAAAAATCCAAAAGGTCCAAAGTCTAGATAATAAAAAATATCGGACACCTCATAATGGTTCGAATCATTAATCCTATAAAAATCCAGTAATCCACCGCCGATGGTAAAATCAAATAAGATCCCAATCGTAATACCCCAAAGCAAACCCAGTATTCTAACTTGTCGGTTAACCCTTCTATTCAGTAGAAAATAGGCGGTATAGGCGACTACCAAAATGATCAATAAGGAAATCTCATTCTTATCAAAATCCTCCCACATTCTCATTTGCTAATCGCCTCACTTTGTTTAAGCTTCTGAAATAGTTTTAAGGAATAAACCGCAAAAAGGTGAAGTAGCGTAAAGTAGATTATGTCGTACAAGATATTCCAATTCTCCCGATTAGTAAAGTCAAAATTAGTTCCTAATTTCACTAAAATCACCTGTATTATAATGGAGCAAACCATAATAAATAAGGATTTTACAATAGAATCAACACTCTTCATAAGATTAAGCGTTACAACAATAATAAATGGAATTCCAATGCTTCGGTTTATCATAAAAGCTGTATAATCTAACGGATTTGTTGATAGTTTAACTAGTTTTAACTCTGAGGAAATAATCCAGGAGAAATTTATACTAATAATGAGCATTAGTAAAAATACAAAGGAGTTCTCAACAAATGTAAGCCTTTTTTTCATAACTGTAACAATAACCGTGATCAGCCAAGCGACAAAGAAATAAAAGGCAAACCCCATCTAAACCAACTCCAACAATTTTTACTATTATTGTTTTCTTATGCTGTAAAAATATTCCTTAATTACTTTTAAGCAAGCACATAACTTTCATATTTAATCCCAAATAGAAAAAAGCCTGTACCAAAATAATGCTTGGATACAGGCCATTCATGTTCACTTCTGTATAAAATTGAGGAAGTATGCTGTGTTAATTAAAACCACAATCTTTTATGATAATCATAATCTGAAATTTCAATACTTTCTTCTCTATCAATGTTCGGAGTACATTTTTCACATGGTTCTTCTGCCTGGTTATGATCACATTGTTCGATTAAAAGTTCCATTTGCTGTATCCCCTCTCCTTTTATTACTTCCTATTATAATGGAAGCGGTTACATTTGTCTTGTGGTTTATACTGGAAATCAACCCAGATTTGCTGTTTTCCCTCCTATTAAAGGTTTGGCATCCCCTGCTCCTTTTGTTAAAATACACATATAAAATGGCAAAACCAATGGAGTATCACTTAATTGTCGATAGAGTAAATGACTCCTTCCAGAAATTACTGGTAGGAGTTCGTTTATTATAGGTATGTTACTATTGGAGTGAAGTAAATTGAAATATATACTTGTCGGAATCGCCGGAATCTTTGGGGCTATCTTACGTTATTTAGTAGGCGTTTATTTTAATCAATGGTGGTTTCATGCCTTTCCATTAGCGACCTTTATGACAAACATGCTTGGTAGTTTTATCTTAGGATGGCTGACCAATTTCTTACCGAGATTTAAATCACTTCATCCCCATATCATCACAGCTTTAGGAACAGGACTGATCGGTTCTTTTACTACTTTTTCAACCTTCAGTGTTGAAACCGTCCATTTGATTAGTTCAGCTAGATGGGGAACCGCTATCCTTTATGTTCTCCTTAGTCTTTGGGGCGGTCTTTTATTTTCATGGCTCGGCTTTCGATTGGGGATTAAACGAAAAGTAGAGGTGGAAAATAGATGATGTTGAATATCGTTCTGGTGGCGGTCGGAGGTTTTTTCGGAGCCATATCGCGTTTTGGTCTCAGTAACCTAATTAAAGGCAGGTACCCAACCACCTTTCCTCTTGCTACTTTGATCATTAATTTACTAGGTTCCTTTTTGCTTGGCTTCCTTTTTGGTGCTAATGTCGATCGTTCTGGGAGCTTGCTCTTAGGTACTGGATTTATGGGAGCATTTACAACCTTTTCTACCTTTAAGCTCGAAAACATTCAATTATTCATTCAGCAAAAACGGAAAGTGCTTGGCCTCTATTTAGCACTTAGTTACACTTTGGGGATTTTCCTTGCATTTATCGGGATGTGGGCAGGTCATTTGTACCGATAATTTGAAGATAATTGAAATCTGTTTTTTGTTTTGGAGACATCTCGAAAGTACGCGGGATTTTCTTAAAATCCCGCGTAATCCACTAATTCGTTCATCTTAATTAACTTTTTCTTTTCTTAGGCTAAAGTACTCTTCCTCTAATTCAGTTAATGTCCATTCATACAAATGCTTGTCATTCTTCTTAAAGATACCCGATTGAATCAATCTTTTAATAAGATATTGTTTTTTATATTGTCCTACATTATTTAGTAAATTTTCCACTTTAAAGTGACCTCCTGCGAAATACTGGTTGTTTTTTTAGGTTAGAACGGGGTGAAAGGGTTAAATTTAATACCCTTTTCCATATCACATACTTTTATTTACCCAAAAAGGATACCTTTAACACCTTCAGATGTCGTTATAAAGGATAAATTTTAAAAATTTGTCGATTCATCGGATCCTTACTGACTCTAAAAGGACTTGTTAACTTTTCATTACAAAAGATAAATGGCTGTTTTTTGGGAAACTGGAAACAATATAGATAAGATAACTTACTAGTTTTCAGGCTCATCAAATTTTTCAAAGAAGTTAGCAATTCGAGGTGAAAGGATGAATCTTACATTTTTATTGGAAACATTAGGTCTACTTTTTATAAGTACCCTATTATTAAGGATTGCTGGCAAAAAATCGATGGCTAAAATGTCTAATCTTGAGGTAGTGATTATCTTAGCAATCGGAACTACTATGGGGCACGCCACCATAAAAGAACATAAATTCTGGCAAATTATTGTCATTTTAATTTTTTTTATTCTTTATTTAATTACCCTTCAATATCTTCAAATAAAATCTAAAACGATTCGACGGTATTTAACGGGTAATGCAACAGTGGTTATACGGAATGGTCAAATTATCGGAGCTAACTTAAAAAAATTACGAATGACAACTCAACAGCTAGAAATGAAACTTCGGCAAAAGGGGATTTCATTTATTTCCAATGTGAATACAGCTACGATTGAGTCGGATGGTGAATTAGGGTATGAACTAATGGAACATGCGCAACCGATTACCCGTGAGGAGCTATTGAAGTTGATAAAAGAAAATCAAAACGAATATTTACAGAATGACCAAAATAAGAAACAGGACAATTTATTTAATAAAGTCCCGGGAGTTTAGCCTCGTAGAGGTAGTAAACAGCGATTTTGCCGTGAATATTAAATGCAGCTACTCCATCCAGGAATAATAGGTCAGTTTCTTGAGACAATAGATGTGAGAATACAATAGAGGAGGGCTTTCATTGCCAAAGTCAAATCAACAACAACAAAACAATCAATCAAACGGTAACGAAGAGGTTCAACACTCTACAGATAACGAGCAGGTAAAAGAAATGACGGATGCTCAGAGAGATGGGATTCGCTACGATTACACCGATTCCTCTGATTTTTAATAATGATTAACTAGAAAAATCATGTTAGATAATCTGACAAGTTTCTTGGATTAGATCGCCATTCAATACTATAATAAATTTGCCTAATACCTTTCTTGAAGGAACCTCCGGTGCAATGCACTCTTGGTTTCCTTCTTTTTTTAAGCAAATACACACACCTAAAAAACCATTCCCTGCTGATGAATGGCTTTTTGAGTTACTTTCCAAACTTAAAAGGAATATCAAAGTAAAAGATTAAGAACAGGATGACGGGTAACGAGATTATATATGCTCTAAAGGGTTTGTGCTGATGCAGGGCAATAATGGAGAACATCATAATATCAAAATAAAAAGAATACCAAAATTTCCAACCGTTCTGATAAGAGATCCTTCCAAACACTAGTAAGATCCACTCTACAGAAATATAGATCCCAGACCAAACAATTATGTAGAGCAGCCGCTTCATCCACGTTTCCGGGAAATGGGAAAGAAAGAGCAAAATGCTTATGGGCATCGTTATGATAGCATAAACTAAAACAACCATCTCATGTCCATATAAGAAATCGGGATGAAACTTCCATAAAGTATTTTCTTGGACAATATATTCGTACATCATACCGCCAGTGGAAATAAAATACATACTAGCATGGTAGTCTCTCCAGTTTTTCCAATCAGCCCACTTAAAGGAAGCCAAAATGGTTAGAATCGTAATTGCAATATGCATTACCTTCTATCCTTTCCACTGCTTTTTACATAGTTTCCCTTTTTAAAAGGATACCATACGTGAAAATAACAAGTTATATCTCATACTAAATAATAAAGTGGGAACATTAGTTATAATGACATAGCTATCTGGAGGTAAATAGTTTGGAAAGAAATAACCCATTAAGTGCCTCGGAAATCGGGACACTGTGGCTCACCTATCAGGAAAAAACGATGATTCTTAGAATTTTAGAATATTTTATGACGAAGAGTGATGACCAAGAAGCAACAAATATCATGGGTGGTTTATGGCAGGAATTACACTTTTATGTGATTGAAATCAAATCTATATTTGAAAAAGAAGGTATGGTCATTCCATTAGGTTTTAGAACCGAAGATGTGAACATGGATGCACCAAAACTTTTCGATAATGGATTTGATATTATGTTTCTTCGGATCCTCAAAGAGTTAAGTATGGGGTTATATACGATCAATATGAATATGGCCTATCGAAAAGATGTCATGGCAATTTATGAAGGACTTACTACCGTTACTCAAAAAATCTATAAACTTTCTACCATTTATTTACTGAATAAAGGAATTTTAACTCTTCCGCCAAATATGACAATGCCTAAAACAGTTGAGTTTGTCAAAAGTGATAGATACATGAAAGGTTTCAAGCCATTTGGCGATAAAAGATCCTTAAGTGCCCTCGAGGTAGGCATCCTACATCACACAATTGAGACTAATAATATTGGCATGCAGCTAATTACTGGATTTGCCCAATGTGCTGAAAACAAAAAGGTCAGAAAATATTTTGTAAAAGGATTAGAACTTGCAAAAAAACAAATTCAAACCATGGAAGAAATTTTATTAGAAGCAAATATTCACTTTTCAGCTACCTCCGGAAGTATTGTAACCACCTCAACCGTTGCACCCTTTTCTGATAAATTGATGATGTATTGCGTATCCCTTTTTAATGGATTTGGACTAGTAGGCGGCAGCTTTGGAGCTATGTTTACTCTCCGAAACGATCTATCCATGAAAATGTCTTTGTTATCAAAAGATGTCTTTTTATATGGACATGAAGGACTTGAACTGATGATGAATAATGGGTGGTTTGAAGAGCCGCCTAAAATGGAAGATCGACCACGAATTATTAATAGGTAATTGAACGAAGGCTCCATTTGTCCGAACACAACAAAGTACCCGTATCGTTGATAATACGGGTACTATATTTATATCGAAGTCATTTCTGTTTTGGAATGGGAATTTCTAAAGTGTTTACTTTTGAACCATCTTTTGCTGAGTAAACAAATAATTCGAGTTTAACATTATTTGATGATACTAACCCTTTTTCAAAGGTGATTTCAAATTTCCCCCAAGCAGGTGCCCCGTCTGTTTGGTAATTATTTTCGAGCACCACTTTTTCTCCATCATGAAGAGCATATTGAAAGACTCCTTCAAATACCTGAGCTTTTCCGGTGACCATAATTTTGTCCTCTTTCTCCGTTACGATAACCTCTTTAAATACGTTATTTTGATAGACTTTTGTCTCCGGTGCAGGTGTGGTTGGTTGATCTGAGTCTTTGGCCCCTTCTTTTTCAGGTGCTGCTGGTGTCTCTGGGTCTGTGGTACCCTCTTTCACAGGTGTGGCTGGCTTTTCTGGGTTTGTTGTTCCCTCTTGTACATGTGAAGTAGGTTTTTCTTGATTGGTCGATTCATCTTGTTGGTGATTACACGCAGCTAAACAAAAGATAGTGATAAACGCAGCTAATAAATAAGCGAGTTTTTTCAAATTTTTAACCCCCTTTTCTTATTTTTATTCACAAGATCATGAATGGATCATCGCCTATTGATAAAAAATGTTAATAAAACTATTATCCGTGACTTTCCCCTTTAATAAAAGAAAAATCCAATGAAAGATCATTGGATTGCAAGTTAATGATGGTTTTGTTTACTTGAACATTTTATTTTCTAGTGTAATTACCTGTTCATTAAATGACGTCCGCCCTACCTGTTTCGTGTTTTCGACCAATCGATAGATATTATCACAGCATTGCTGAGCACCAAGTACTAACAACGGGACACCAATAAAGTCAATTTTCAAACCTCTCGAAAAAAATCCTCCAAACGACATTGGTAATGGAACGGTTGGGGAGGTATGGGAGAAAATAATTTTCTCATTAAAATGAAATTTGCCTTTCAGCACCAAGGTCAGTTCTTTCATTGCAGGGACAGCAAGTTTATCCCGTTTGCACCCAATTGTATAAACAGAGTTGCCCTCTTCATCCTCCCCATGATAAAGAAGCTTTCCAAAATCTTTTCTCGTAAGCTTATTAAAATAGTTTACATTCAATATTTCATCTCTGGTTAGTTTTCGTTCCGATTGAGGCAATTGTTTTAGATGATAGGCGGCTGCCAAAGAGGTAGTATGTGTCCCAGCATAATCATGATAAATATATATCATAGGAATTCATCCTTTAATCCTTATATATATATTTATTATAGACATATATGCCCATTCTCATTCGACGGTGTATCTTCTTATCATTTTCATTGGCAGGTGTAATTATATAGGTAACTCAAAAAAGCCCAAAAAGGGCTTTTATTGGTGAAGATTTTTTTCTTAGAAACAGATTACTGCTCCAACAATAATTAATAAGATAAACAATACAACGATTAAAGCAAAACCGCCGCCACAGCCGAATCCTCCACCGTAGCCATAACCGCCACAACAACCACCGTAACCTCCAAAGCCACCATAACCAAACATTTTGAGCCCTCCTTTAGGTATTTTCATTACAATTTATGTTATGAAAATGAAAATGGTAAGGGCGTTTTCACTAGATTTAAATGAAGGACAAACTTGAAACTTATATCACCTTATTTTGTTTAGGATTTATTTAATCCAAATCACGCTGTAACATGGACACTCACACAAGAAAACTGTTCACATACATATATGATAGTATTCATTAAATCATCGGTAAGGGTATGGAGAGGAAGGATCACATGTCCCCAAAAAATACGTTTGATTATATTGTAATAGGTGCAGGAACCGCAGGTGGTGTAATTGCCAAAGAATTAACAGATGATAAGTCAACATCTGTACTTGTCCTTGAAGAAGGAACCAATATGACAAAAGCGCTAAGTAGCCCTAGTGGTGGGACTGCCATGAACTTAGCCACTGATAATAAGTATTCGTTTAATATACTATCAAAATTGGAACAATCTATCGGGCGTCAGCTTTTATTATCAGGTGGCAGAGTAATAGGCGGGAGTTCTGAGCACAACGCAATGCTTGCTGTTCGAGGAAGTCGTCATCTTTATGACGAATGGGCAAGTCTTTCAGGTCCTCAATGGAGTTATGAAAATATCCGTCCATTATTTAAAGAAAATGAAACATATATTGGCTGGACACAAAATCCAAAAGAAAGAGGAACCAAGGGTCCTATCTTTATACGACAACAAAAGATACCGAAAGCTGGTCTTACGACTATTTTAGCTAAAGCAACATCTGAAGTGTTAGGAATTCCCATTGTGGAGGATTATAATACGGGGATAAGAGATTGTACATTCCTTAAGTCCCAATTTACCCAAAAAGAATTGAATACTGGGAATTTCGTTCGTTCTTCTACTGCCACTGGTTATTTAAATAAACATATTGTTACTCCTGGAGATGAATGGAGCCCTGATGAGTTTGGAGTTGGTCAAAGAAAACTGGCAGTAATTGCCAAGTCTACCGTGAATAAAATTATCTTTGAACAATACAGAGAAATTCAAATGGCTGTCGGGGTTGAATTCGTTAGAAACGGTAAATCACAAAGAGCAATTGCAAGCAAAGGGATAATAGTCTCTGCAGGGAATTTCTCCTCTGTTATTTTACAACGATCAGGAATCGGAAGATCTTCAGATTTATCTAATGCCGGTATATCAACAATAGTCGAAAGCCCAAATGTTGGATACAATTTTCATACACATTATGCTGTTGGTATGGGGGTAGAAGTGGAAACTACCCGCCTATTAATGGTCATGTCATCTGACCCTGATCAACCAATACCATTAGGTGCCTTTAAAAAAGATGATGAAGAAGGACGGAAGTCAGGGCGTCGCCTTCAATTACTAGGTAATGTATTCCCAAGATTTATTCCGGTTCAAGATGTCCAGATTAATAATTGGGATTTTAACGAGGATAAACCGAGTAATATCATGAGTATTGGAATTGTGGATCTAAAACCTAAAAGTAAAGGGACCATTTTGGCAGCCCATAGCGACCCTGAAGCCTATCCATCTGTTGACTTTAATCCTTTAGAGAACCCGGATGATTTAGAGTATATGGTTAACCATTATATTGAGACTTATAATGTAATAAAACGAGCACGATTATTGGATCCTGAGGGGATCTATAGGGTGGTTTATCCTTCAGAAAATATATTTAATTTAAAAGATGAACAAAAGAAACGAACCCTACTTGCCAATTTTGCAAAGGCATCCTATAACGTCCTTAATCACTATGGAGGACAATGCAGGATGGGCAGGAATATCGATGAAGGAGTAGTAGATGGTTATTTAAATGTATTTGGGACCCAAAACCTGAAAGTTGCCGACCTTTCCATATCCCCCATTTTACCAGATGGTAACACAGCCTTAGCTGCACAAATGATTGGTTTAAATGCTGTTAGATTTATTCGAGACCAACAATAAATTGAATTTAAACTGGATTAGGTGTAACAACGTTTAAAAGTCACATGTATATTTTTCTAATGAAAAACGTCGGTTCGTAATGACCAACGTTTTTTTCATTAGAAAATGATTTCTTCGTACTCTATTTTTCATAAAATGACTCCCATTAGTAAATTCTATAGGTGATTAATATTAAACGACAAAAGGAGTTTTTCTTATGCAAATGAATCAGCCGCCAATCCCAAATCCACCTCGAGCCATCACGACTAAGGATCTTTTGTATTTAAAAGATGCTATGTCTTGGGAACTGCTAACGTTTAAGAAATTTCATTCAATGGCACAGCAAGTACAAAATCCACAATTTAAAGAGGCACTCGACAAAGCTGGGCAAATGCACCAAAATCACTTTCAAAAAATCCTAACCCATCTACAAGTTGATAATAATGCAGCCTTAGCAAGCTTACCAAATACCCAACTACAGTAACCAAAATGGAGGAAACGTGATGCAAAATCAACAATCACAACAAAACCAAAATAAAAATCAAATTGCCAATCCACAAACGGGTGAATTGCCAAAAGTAAAAAGTCCTGAAATGAATGATCGTGACTTCATTAATGATGCGTTAAGTACTTGCAAATATTTAACAGACAGCATGAATATCGCTGTCCGCGAAGCAAGCCATGAACAGCTGCATCAAGATTTACTGCAAATGCTTAATGAAACACACCAAAGCTGCCGTGAGCTTTATAACTTAATGTTCCAGCATGGCTGGTATAAGCTGGAGGCTGAAGAGCAGCAAAAAATGGACCAGGCCTATCAGCAATTTAACAATTATTCTTCCCAATTCCCATACTAAGAGGAAAGCCTAGTGTTCTAGGCTTTTTTTTATCCCCCCGCACCATTGTTCGTCTCTAAGCTCCTAGTTTGCCGCTAATAAAATAGCAGAATAATCTTTTCTAGCAAGTGTTCCTTAAATAAGTCATATTTTCGGAATTTTAATTATATTCATAAAACTAACTCGACTTTTCCAAATTAAATAAGCTATATAATGTGTATACATCATTGGTATAAAACTTTTTTCCTATGTGGTCCCCCTGTATTTCGGTAGATTGATTGTTTCCCTCATGAATCAAAGTAAGAAGGAAAGCCAAATCTTAGGTAAAGCGGGGTAATGTTATGTACAAAGCTTATTACAGAACGTTTCAAGGGGTGATGAAAACGACCTCCACCCTCCTGCCTTGGCGGGAACCCGAGCTTTTAGAAGGGGAAAATAGTTTACGAAAACTGGCAAATCTCATTAGAAAGCAAGGAATTGAGAGCGTTTTAATTGTCACCGATTTAGGAATTGCTTCAATCGGACTGATGGATGAATTTCTGGAGGATATGAGAAACGAAAAGATTAACTACGTGGTCTATGACAGAACGGTCCCCAATCCCACAATTGAAAATATTGAAGAAGCACTCCAAATGTACTTGGAGCATAATTGTCAAGGGATAGTCGCGTTTGGCGGCGGTTCCCCGATGGATTGTGCGAAGGGTGTAGGTGCCCGTGTTGCAAAGCCAAATAAGTCCCTTCCACAAATGAAAGGTGTATTAAAGATAGTAAAGAAGCTTCCTCCCCTCTTTGCGATTCCTACCACAGCTGGTACAGGCAGTGAAGCTACACTCGCTGCCGTAGTCTCTAATAGCGAAACTCATGAAAAATATGCCATAATGGATCCATCCCTCATCCCGCATTTTGCCGTTTTAGATCCCTTGTTAACCGTCAAGCTCCGACCTTCCATCACTGCAGCAACGGGGATTGATGCTTTGACACATGCGGTTGAAGCCTATATCGGGAGGAGTAATACGAAGAATACCACACAATACAGTATTGATGCGATTAAATTAATTTTTGAAAATCTCGAGGAAACCTACTTAAATGGGACTAATCTTACAGCACGCTCGAATATGCAAAAGGCTGCCTATTTAGCTGGAATGGCTTTTACTAGGGCCTATGTCGGTTATGTACATGCCATTGCCCATACCTTAGGTGGATTCTATTCAGTTCCCCATGGTCTGGCAAATGCCATTATCTTACCCTATGTCCTTGAGTATTACGGTGAATCCGTCCACAAGTCATTAGCCGAACTGGCTGAAATTATCGGCATTGCTGATCCTGCTGTCAGGACCAAACAAAATGCCAATAAATGAAGAGATCAAACATTTAAATGACAGGCTGAATATCCCTAAAAAGGTCAGTGGAATTGTTGATCGTGATATTCCCCTCATGGTGGAGCGGGCATTTGCCGAAGCAAATCCTCTTTATCCTGTCCCGCGAATTCTCTTTAAAGATGACCTGTTCCAACTCTACCAGCTGATAAAGGAATAGCATCTATTCGAGGATAAATGAAAGAAAGGTAGTTGAGAAATGGAGATTTACAGTTCTCTCATATCCAAGCAAAAATCATTTTTCAAAACGGAAAAAACGAAAAATATTTCCTTCCGGCTTGAAGCCCTACAGAAATTACGAGCTGCCATAAAAAAGAATGAAAGAGTACTAATGGAAGCCTTACGAATGGACTTAAATAAATCAGAATTTGATGCGTATACCTCTGAAATCGGATTTGTTTTAGAGGAATTGCGCTTTACGATGAAGCATCTTCGTTCATGGGCAGCACCCAGAAAAGTCAAAACACCCGTTACCCATATTGGTTCAACTAGTTATATTTATCCTGAACCCTACGGAGTAGCGTTGATAATCGCTCCTTGGAACTATCCGTTTCAACTGGCGGTTGCCCCGTTAATCGGTGCGATTGCTGCAGGGAATTGTGCGATCATCAAACCATCTGAATTGACGCCAAGAACATCTGAAGTATTAGGAACACTGATAATGGATCTTTTCCCAGAGGAGTATATTGCTGTGGTCCAAGGCGGTGTTGAAACGAGCCAGGCCCTGCTCCATCAACAGCTTGATTACATCTTTTTCACAGGAAGTGTCCCTGTAGGAAAAATCATTATGGAGGCGGCTGCAAAACATTTAACCCCAGTAACATTAGAACTCGGTGGAAAAAGCCCTTGTATCGTCCATGAGGATGCTAATCTTAAGCTGGCGGCGAAACGGATCGCCTGGGGAAAGTTTACCAATGCCGGACAAACCTGTATCGCCCCTGATTATCTGTATGTGCATAAACGGGTTAAAGAAACTTTCCTGCAGATATTTAAGGAAACAATCGTTGAACTGTATGGAAATGAGCCATTAAACAATCCTGATTTTACACGGATTGTTAGTGAAAGGCATTTTACAAGACTGACGTCGTTTTTAGATAATGGGCAGTTATTTATGGGAGGAAGTGTGGATAAATCTCGTTTAACCATTGAGCCAACAGTATTAACGGAAATTAGTTGGGAAGATTCGATAATGCAGGATGAAATTTTTGGACCCATCCTTCCCGTACTGGAATATGACGATTTATCAGAGGTTGTGGAAGGGATTCATCGTCATCCGAAACCACTTGCCCTCTATATTTTTACGGAAGATCACCACATACAGGAAGAATTTTTAAATAAGGTTTCGTTTGGGGGCGGTTGTGTCAATGATACCGTTTATCACTTTGTATCGCCCTACCTTCCGTTTGGAGGTGTCGGCACCAGCGGAATCGGAGCCTATCATGGCAAAGGGAATTTTGACACGTTCTCTCATCAAAAAAGTGTTCTAAAACAAACGACCAAGTTTGATATCCCATTCCGCTATCCAAATGTTAAGAACGGACTGGAAAAAATCAAGTTATTTATGAAATAAGATAAATAGCCTGACCTTCAGAATTGGAGGCCAGGTTGTTTGTATTAGTCAATTCCAAAATCACCTCAGTCCATTTACTTAGGTAAATGAAAAAAACCCAGCAACTTTTAAAAGTGCTGGTTTTAAAAACAAAGACATTACAAATCTTCAAGGATGTTACTATTTTCAGATTCAAGATTAAAGGTTAGGACCTCTTCAACAGGTTGATACGATTTTCCATAGAAGTGCTTGTCTTTATACGTATGAATTAAATTGTATGTTTTTTCCATCGCTTCAAATATCATTTCTTCAGACTCATTGTTTGGAGCCCAATAAAGTATTTCCATTTTGTTAATCTCATTTGTGGCTAGTGATCTTCTTTCATATCCTATGGACTCTGCATGTTGAAATCCTACCCGCTTATAAAAACGAAGCCGCTTTTCAGTATCACTGTCTTCATAGTTCACTGGTTCTACTTCGAGAATAATCGGCTTTCCCTTACGCTTCATTTTTTCTAGTAGTTTATTACCTAGTCCCTGCCCGCGAGCATTTTTTGAAACGAAAAGATAATCGATAAAGATAAAATTTTCAAGTTCTACGTACATTAAAACATGATTGGGTCCTTCATCTTTATGATAGATCTCAGAACGTTCTTTTAGTAAAGTTTCCATATGCTCTTTCGATTTCATTTCTTCAATCGGAAAATATTGATTTAATTTCTCATACCAATGCATCGGCTGCTCCTTTCCAAAATTGATGAATACATTAGGAAGTATGTGCTCTTCACTGAATCTCATACGGACGATACACATTCTAAGTATTTACCCATTAAACTCAAAGCTCAAACTCCCATTCATCCTTAAGAATTAAGTAAAGAACTAAAAGATCATTTTCTAATTCAGTATCATTTTTTCCATTCACGTTGATCCCAGTCTTAGGAAGCAGCAAGTCAGCAATCTGGTTTGTCAGCTGATTTCGTTCTTCCAAGGGTAACTGATTAAATCGGTTCGCGTAGGTGCTGATTAACTTCCAGTCCTTAGCTGAAAAGGATTTTAAGGACCATTCATCGATTTCAAGATCGTTCCCGCTAATTCCTCTGTGATTAATTTCTTTTTCAATCGGTGTAAGCTTCTTTTTCTTCTTTGGCTTTCGTTCATGAACGACAATCGTACCAGCGGCCAGATCGCCAAGCCGTTTATGTTTGGAATGGAAAAAGATCATAACGATACCGAGAAAATAGGCAGTTGGCAGCGAATCAATCAGACGAACAAGATTTCGAATAAAACTAGAAAGTAAAGTAATACTGTGCCCATTCTCTTGAATGACGCGGATTCCAACTATTTTTTTCCCAAGGGTGCGGCCTCCAGAAAAAAACTCAAAGAAAAAGAAGTAGCCCCAATTTAGTATAAAAAAACCAATAACAACAACCGCGATTGGAAAAGAACTACTTGTTAGAAAAAAAGGCAGCTGTTCAAATCCATCCATAACAAAAAAAAGGGCCACAACGATCAATATATTTACAAGCATTAACAGTAACTGGTCTATAATAAAAGCTGCCGCCCTGCTTCCTAATCCCGCGATCTGAAATTGAATGGCAACATATTCAGGTGTTTTAATATCTAAATGATCTTCTTTCATCAAATTTCCCCCTTGAATCTTGTTGATTTTCTCTAATATGGTTTCTATTTTCCTACTAATTTTCTATAATAAGGAGAAAAGTATAAAAACTTACATAGCTCCGTAAAAGAGGTGTCAAAGTGAATCTCAAGCAATTTGTCAAGATGCACCGTGAAGAATGGAAGCAATTGGAACAATTCGTTAGCCAATTAAGCAAACGGAAAAAGGATTATACAGGTGAAACGATTACACAATTTTATCGCTTATATCAAAAAGCAGCGCAAAATCTTTCCTACAGTCAAACCTATTTTCCAAATGATGAGGTAACGACCTATTTAAACGGCCTTGTGTCGAAAGCACATAACCTCCTATACAAAGACCAGGTGTCGAGCATTAAACAAATTCGATATTTCTTTAGTACAAAATTTATTGGTTTATTGCTAGAGCAGTGGAAATTTGTCGCTGCGGCAATGATTTTATTTTTAATTGGAGCGATTGGAAGCTTTCTGTCAGTTATGAATGATCCACTCCATATTTATTCGATCCTTCCAGCGGAAATCTCACAAGGTGTCGATCCTAGCAAACTTGGAAAGGGCACTAATGCCGTGGATTCATCACTCATGTCGGCGAGTATTATGACGAACAATATTAAAGTAGGCATTTTTGCCTTCGCTGGAGGCATTACCTTTGGGCTCGTTACCGTTTATTTAATGGTTTACAACGGAATTATTATTGGAGCACTTGCCGCGCTTTTTTGGCATCACGGCAAATCCTATGATTTTTGGGCCTATATCGTTCCACACGGAATGATTGAGCTTACAGCTATTTTTATCGCCGGTGGTGCAGGACTTTTAATGGGCTATAAGCTCTTTGTTCCAGGGCAATACACAAGAAGCTGGCAACTAAAGCAGCAGGCCAAACGCTCTGTTCAGCTCCTGCTTGGTACGATCCCATTATTTGTGATTGCCGGTATTATTGAAGGCTTTATTACACCGGCAAAGATTTCGCTTGAAGCAAAATATATCGTCGCAGTGCTAACGGTTGCCGGACTTATCCTCTATGTTTTACTAGGTAAATTAAAGCTAGCCAAAGCCCAGCCTATAAAAGATTTTGATTCATAATCTCAATATAATGGGAGACAGCGGTGACCGCCAATTTTTCCTCACGGGCCTCAATCATTTGGAGGCCTTGTTTTTCCCATTTGTTCTTTTCACGTTTTTTTATAAGCAATTGCTGTTGGGCAATACTTTTCACCATTGCTTGCTGTACCGTTCCAGGCACATCGCTTACTCTCTTTAGTAAGGTTTGGTCTTCTACCCCAATCATCAAAAACAAATGGCGCTGACGAAGCCGTTGTAAATAAGCCAAAGCACTTTCCTCATGTAAAAAAGTTCGGACATCGCTAAATAAAAGCAGCAGACTCCGTTTCTTTTGCACCGTCTCTAAATACCGTAAGACGGAGCTATAATTGGACTCAGCTGCGTCCACCTTAAGATTGTAAATGGCGTGTAGTATCGTCTGTAAGTGCGCCATTCCTTTAGCAGGGGGAACAAATACGTGGATTTCTTTTGAAAAAGCTAAAACAGAAACATAATCACCTTTCTTTAACGCCGCTGCCGTAACCGTCAGGGCTGCTTCTAATGCCTTTTCCAACCGATTTCCCTTTTTTAATTCTGCTCCCATCATCCGCCCGCAATCAATTAAAATCGTAACATATTTGCCGTGCTCTGGTTCATAGTCATTGGTCATGACTTCGCGCAGTTTGGCCGTTTGGCGCCAGTTAATCTTCCGCGGATCGTCACCGACAACAAACTCTCGAATTTTCGAAAAATCCCCAACACCACTTCGCTGTCTGCGGATGTGTAACCCTTCATACTTTAAGAAACTTTGCGCATTTTCTAAGAATTGCTTGGTCTCGGTTAAATCTGGAATCACTTTCACCTCTTCCGGTAAAGAAACGGTTGTCTGTTTTTCCCATAGACCAAAGCGGCTGCGATAGCGAAAATACAATTTTTGAACCTCATAGTCCCCTCTGACAGCTGCAGTAGAATGATAGGTGACCACTACTGCAGAATTCTCTGGAATGGATCCTTTCAGCGGAAACGGCCTGTCAAAGGACTGCGGCAATCCATCCATTAATCGGTACATTAAAGAATACGAAGAGGAATTGCTAACCTCTATTTCAATTGGATAAGTGAGCCCTCTTTCCATTTCTTTTGGCAGAGCCCGGATAAATGAGAGCTGCTGTTTAGTGGGTGAAAAAAGTAGGTCCACTAAACTAAGACAAAGAATGAGGATATTAAAGGTAATGACATAGGACCAAGACAAACCGATAATTGCACACATCATAAAAACTAGAGATAAAATCAAATAGAGGACCAAGAACCGTTTGGCAGGTAAGATTCCTCTATCTTGGAACAGGAACCGAGCCCACAAGCTCTTCAATGATTTGGTCAACGGTTACTCCCTCCAATTCTATATGTGGAGAGACTTGAATCCGGTGACGTAAGGCCGGTTTAGCAACCTTTTTAATGTCATCTGGCGTTACATAGTCCCTCCCTAATAGATACGCCCACGCTTGAGCAGCTTTACCGATCGAGATTCCTGCCCTTGTACTCGCCCCAAAGCGAATTGATTCTGCCTCACGTGTTTTTCTCACGATCTGTAATATATAGCCAAGCACTGTTTCACTCACCGTTACCTTCTCAATTTCCTTTCTTATCTCCCTAAAGGTTTCGATATCCAGGATGGAAGAGAGCGGATTTTCTGCGAAACTGTTTTCTATGACTAGCTTTAATACATTCTTCTCTTCTTCAAAAGAAGGAAAATCAATATAAAGTTTAAATAAAAAACGGTCCTGCTGTGCTTCTGGAAGTGGGTATGTACCCTCAAATTCAATCGGGTTTTGGGTAGCCACCACAAAAAATACATCAGGCAATTGATAAGTTTCCCCCTGGATGGTCACCTGCTTTTCTTCCATTGCCTCTAAAAGGGCCGCTTGTGTCTTAGCAGGTGTTCGGTTGATTTCATCTGCTAACAGGATATTCGTAAAAATAGGACCCTTTAGAGTTTGAAACGTGCCTTCTTTCATGTTATAAATCATGCTGCCGGTAATATCACTTGGCAGTAAATCCGGTGTAAACTGAATCCGATTAAAACTGCCTCCAAGCAGGTCGGCAAGTGTCCGAACCATTTGCGTTTTACCGGTGCCTGGCACTCCCTCCAACAGGACATGTCCACCAGAAAGGATGGCAGAAAGAAGGAGCCTGATATTTAGGCTCTGACCTAAGATTCGCTCCTCATATTTTTCTATAAAAGCTGTTAATTCCTTTTTCATGATTCAACCTCGTTTCGTAATTCCTCTAGTTTTCTTGACCATAAAAGGTATTCTTGTTTATTGATTTTTTCTTGGTTTAGAATTGCTGCTAAGCCGTTAAGGAATGCTTTCATTTCATGGATAGACTTTTTTAACCACTTTCTTTCGACATAAGGGGTTAGATCCTGCCATTCTTTACTATAAGGAATATTCCAGCGTTCCTGGAGCAACAGCTTAACATAATCTGCTTGAATTTGAAGTGAATCATGATAACGTCTGCCCTTTACATACCAGGCGGCAATCGCCTGGATCCCTTCATCACTAAAGCGGACCCACTCTTCCCGTTCTCTTAATAAAGGACCAAACCGTTTCCCCCTATACCATAACCAGAGCATTATGAAAAGGATTCCTTGGAAAAGAAGAACCAAGAACCAGATTGGATAAACGGTTAAGAGGTTCGGCTCGTTCTCTCCAACATGTATATACTCATCAAACAACAATGTGTCAGGATTACCTTCGTTTAAAAGTTCAAAACTAAGAGGTAAATGATCTTTTTTCAATAGTTTAGCATTGGTCAACCACTCTGGAGTGATGGCAACGATGAGATGCCCCTTTCCGATGGTTCTTTTTACTGCGATTGGTCCAGCCTGATCAGACAGCAGCAGTTCATCGCTTTTTATTGGGCGGATTCGAACATCAGATTTCACTTCCGCTTTTTTTAATTGATCGTTCTGATCCTTTACCTTCGCCGATAATTCGTTTTGAGAAAGATCCTTTTCAATAAAATCGGCATCGATCGTAAACATCCCTTTTGGATTTGTTTGAAATAACAAAATCGTATTTCCAGCCTGCATATAATCGACATATGCCTGCATCAACTCTTTTTCTGGTGTAAAAGCTGGTTCAACCATTATAAGCATTTGGTTTTGGTCCCGATTTGGTAGTAACGCAGGCGAATGGTTCCAGCTCTTTACGTCTTTTTCCTTTTCTAAATATGTATATAACGCCTTCATGCCAGTGGGAGAAGGTGAGGTGGTTACGTAATCCGGGTATATTTTGGGTTTTGGTGCAAAGGAAAAATAACTCACTCCTATAAAGAGCAAGAAGAGTACGGCAAACCAAATCAATCCACGTATTTTTGCCTGATTCATTGAATTCTTTCCACCCCCCTTTCTCCTACTATTTCGTTAATCTTGGTTCGGAATGGCTGATACTCTTCAAGGCTTACCTTACGTTCTCCATAGGCGACATCCTCAAAAAAGTGAGCAAGATCATTAAATTGGTCAGCATTTTGCTGATTTACTGTTCTTAGTTCCTCGTAGTAATCCCAATTCGTTTTCCATATCCTAGCTTCAAGCCATGACTTTTCATGATAGTAAAGAAGCATGGCTAAGAAAAGGTGTCTGATTGATTCTGTATATTCACTGAGGGATTCGAGCTTCTCCGCTTCTTCCAAATGCTGCACGTATGTCCACTTCCAATTCTTTAATGATTGAAGTGGCTTCTGTTTCCGCAGTAATCGATTTCTGCGCGTATGACGGATGAGAATAAATACTGCCCAAGCTAACAATAAAATCACAACGGCAATAATAGCGATTAAAATAACGCTTGAGGCATTGCTGGCTGTTTTAATAGAAGGGAACAATTTATCCAGCTGTGCGGCAATCCATTCCTTTGCCTTTTCCCACCAGGTTTCGATTAACCCTTTAGACTGAGCGTAATAAACTTGATACTCCTGTTTTTTAAGAATTTCTTCAATATTGTCTCGTGCTTTGTTTGCATTTAACATAGCCATCACCTTTTAGGTAGTTAGATCGACTGATAATCATCGATCATTTCCTTTAAATCCTCAGCACCATTTCTTGTTTTTAAATCAAAATACATAATCCCATAGCCAACTGAGAAAATCATCGTTGTAAATAATGATACCAAATTTGTAATCAATCCCAATAATACACTGTCCCCTAAAAGTGCGCCAAACGTCAATTGAACAGCAAAGCTTATAATGGAAACAATTAAGTAAGTAACAATATAGAGGCCAAACAAGACCCATGTTCTTTTCCGTGACAACCTCCAGCTCCTGCCAAAACCTGGTGAAACCTTATCAAGGACCACTGAGCCAAAATAAAAGCTCCAGCGCGTAATCAGCAGTCCCACACCGATCGCAAACCCTATAAACAATAGAAGTCCGACCAGAATCCCTACAGCTGGATGAATAGCCGTTGCTAATGCAACGCCTGTAAACGCAACAATCAAGATGGGAATCACGAGAATTCCTATTACAATCAGTCCAAATAAAATAGAACTGCCAAGGATAGGCCAGAATCGGCGGAATGCTTCCCTAATGACAGAACTCACCGTGTATTCTTCCTTTTTCTGAATATGCTGGATCGCAAATAAAATGGCCGCCTCGGCAACTGGAAAAAGCAGAAAACTTACTAGCCCAACGATGATTAAGCCAATATCAGACCCCAAACTGCTAGAATCGAACGAGCCGGAATTGTCCAAATTTGAGAGGATTTGCTCATACCATTGCCCGCCTTTTCCAATCTCCCGAAAAAAACTGGTCCCAGTGGCCATTTGGATAATGGCTTGAAGTAAATAAACAGGTCCCATAAATACAATTAAAATCATAAAAAATTCCTTAAAACGATTCTTACTCAAACTAAAGGTATGATCTAATATTTCTCCGAACCCTTTTGGTTTTTTAAATTTAGAATCCAATTAATTATCCTCCTAAAATTGTTTATACCATCTATTCTAACAAATCTTCAGAGTAAAAAGTTGTAAAAAAAAACAAAAAATGGCCGAACCTATAAATTGGGAATACAGTACCTAGAATCAGGAAAAACCCGAGGTGTTTGATTTCCTCGGGTCCTTTTTAAAATAAGTATTAACCCTAAAAATTGTCCACATTCAGGGAGATTGCACTTTTTTATTAGATTTGCGCAAATTCTTCGACAAGCTCTCCAAATCGTTTAAGGGCATTTTCAATAGGAGCTGGAGTCGTTAAATCCACCCCAGTCTTTTTTAACAGTTCAAGCGGGTAATCGGAGCTGCCGCTTTTTAGAAATTCTAAATAAGAGTAAATGGTGTCTTGATCTCCTTCTAAAATCTTTGTCGCCAAATGGATCGCAGAGGCAAAGCCTGTCGCGTACTTATACACATAAAAAGGACGGTAAAAGTGCGGAATTCTTGACCAGCCATATTTGACTTCCTCATCAAAGACAATTTCTTCTCCATTGTATTCCCTAAATAACGTTTCATACGTTTGGTTAAATACTTCTACATTCAGAGGGACCCCATTTTCGGCCATATCATGTGTTTTCATCTCGAACTCAGCAAACATGACTTGTGTAAAAAAGGTTCCTTTGAATTGGTCAATGAAATGATTGAGCAAATGATGGCGAACCTTTGGATCTTTTTCATTTTTTAATAAGTAGTTAATTAAGAGGACCTCGTTCACAGTCGAGGCTACTTCTGCAACAAAAATACTGTAACCGGCCGTAATTTGCGGCTGATACTGAGAGCTTAGCTTGCTGTGAACACCGTGGCCGCATTCATGGACAAGGGTAAATAAACTATCTAAATCATCCTGGTGGTTGAGAAGAATAAACGGATGGACACCGTACACACCTAAATTATAGGCGCCGGACCGTTTTCCTGGTGTTTCACGGACATCAATATAACGGCCGTCTTTAAACTCCTTCAATATCGTTAAATAATCATCACCTAACGGAGCAAGAGCCTTCAGCATGGTCTCAAATGCCTCTTCATAGGAAATCACTTGTTTTACCCCGCTGACCAGTGGAACGCTCATGTCGTACTGGCGGATTTCATCAATGTTTAATTTCTCCTTGCGAATCCTAGTATACTTGTGCATGGGAGCGATATTGTCTTTTGTTGCTTGAATCAGATTCTCATAAACCTCTCGCGGTACTTTATCACCAAACAGTGCTTTTTCAAGCGCGGATGGATATTGACGAATTTTCGCTAAAGTGACGTTATTTTTAATGGCAGCAGAAAGGGTAGCAGCAATCGAATTCTTTAATTGAACATATGGTTGATAATATGCCTTATACGCCTCTCTTCGCCTATCACGGTCTTCATCTTCAATTAATTTAGAATACATCCCACGTGTTAATTCAACCCGGTCACCATTTTCGGCCGTTATTTCTCCAAATTTAATATCGGCGTTATTGATCATTCCAAAGGTGTGACCTGGGACCGACAAGGCTTCCCCTAATTGGGACAGAATTTCTTCTTGTTCCTTACTTAAGACATGCTTTTTGTAACGAAACGAGTCAAGCAAGTCTTCTTCAAAGTATTTTAATTTTTCCTCTTCTTTGATATAACCCTTTAATGTTTCTTCGTCTAAGCTCAGTAAAAAAGGCATAAAAAAGGAAGTGGCCGCACTGACTTTGACGCTTAGCTGCTTTGCCTTGTCTAAGTGAGACTGCGGGAGTGTCTCCCGGGTATTTTCGTCGACCATTAACATCGCATAGGCATAGACTTTATTGAAATGGAAGGAAAGCTCCTCTCTTTGATTAAGGTATTCATATAAAGAGTGGCCGTCGGTAATTTTTCCATCGAATTGCTTAAGGTTTGCACCGATGTTCTCAATTAATTGGTAATCTTGTTCCCATTTACTGATTGTTGGATAGATATCGGCTAAATTCCATGTTTCTTGGATGGGGACTTCATTTCTATTTTTATATGTCGTCATTGGTAAACTCCCTTCAAGATATTCAGTTATATTTTGTCCTTTAACTACAAAAGACTTCACAAGTATATTCCATATGTATCAACGATTATCCTTTTTTATGTTTAATTCGGTTCAGTTCCATATAGCAAAAGCAGGCCATGACAATGACCTGCTTCCCTTGTTATTAGTTATGACTTAACAGCATAAGTCGTTCATTTACTTCTTCTTCACTTAATCCATGTTCAGCAACATAGCGGTTTCTTGGGTGAACACGGCATTCATGTGAGCAGCTTCGTAAGTGCTTGTGTTCGTTTGCTTCTGAGCAAAGAATTTTTTTATTACATTCAGGGTTTGCGCAGTTTACGTAACGTTCGCATGGTTCGCCAGTAAAGTAATCTTTGCCGACAACAACATGCTCTTTGTGGTTAACTGGAACGCTAATCCGCTCATCAAACACGTAAAGCTGTCCATCCCATAGGTCCCCTTGAACTTCCGGGTCTTTTCCGTAAGTGACAATTCCGCCTTCAAGCTGTGATACATCTTCAAATCCTTCTTTAAGAAGCCAGCCAGAGAATTTTTCACAGCGAATCCCGCCTGTACAATACGTGAGAATTTTTTTGCCTTCAAATTCTTGTTTATTCTCTCTAATCCACTCTGGGAGATCGCGGAAGTTTAGAATATCCGGACGAACTGCTCCTCTGAAATGGCCAAGATCATACTCGTAATCATTACGGGCATCGATCACAACTGTATCTTCTCTTTGCATGGCCTTGAAGAATTCTACTGGTTTCAAATGCTTACCAGTTACTCTATTCGGGTCAATATCATCTTCCAAACGCAAGGTAACAAGCTCTGTACGGTAACGAACCTTCATTTTTTTGAAAGCATGTTCTGATGCTTCATCCACTTTAAACCAAGTTCCGTTAAACAACGGATGCTCGTCCATGTATTTCATATAGGCATTTGTTTGTTCAATGGTGCCTGACACCGTACCATTGATTCCTTCAGCGGCAATAATAATCCGGCCTTTCAAGCCTAAGTCGTTACAAAATTGACGGTGCTCATTTGCGCATTCCTCAGGATTCTCAATCGGTACATATTTATAATAAAGTAGTACTCTATATTCTTGATTCATGATTAACCACCTTAAACCTTTAAAAATAATTATATTTACAACATTAACCTTATGATTATATCAGAAATAAAATAAACTTTCAAATCTATTTACCTAGGTAAGTAATGACGGTGGGAACGGTGGATATTACCAACCATTCTTGCCCCTATATTCTGTTACAATTTTATAGTAAAACGAAGGAGGAAGAATTCTAATGAGAAAAGGTAAACTCCTCCTAGCATTGGTAATTGTCCTTACCTTCCTTGGAGGAATCTATACAGGAATACAATTCTCTTCGAACGAGCCACAGAAAATAACGATTAAAAATGGCAAAGCACCACAGTCGGTAATTAAGCCGCAGACCAAGGAATTACCTATAGTTGAAAAAGTACATTCAAAAGTAGTAATCGGTTATATACAGGATTATCGTGATCCAAACCAAGTGGACTACAGTCAATTAACACATGTCATTTTCTCTTTTGCTCATCCGACCAAAGATGGTGGAATATTACTAAACGGCGATTCTGCTTTAAAAAACCTGCGTACTACTGTTGAAAAAGCCAAAAAATCACATACGAAAGTGATCTTAGCTGTTGGCGGCTGGTTTCATATAAACGGCGGGGAATCTTATCCATACTTTAAAGCGGCTATTTCGAATCCCGCATCCCGGACAAAGCTAGTAAACGAACTTACTAGTTTAGCAGACCGAGAGAATCTCGATGGGATTGATATTGACTTTGAACATCCCCATTCAAAAGAGGATGCCGTAAATCTTGCCGCTTTTGCGAAGCAATTAAGCGTACAACTTCACTCCAAAAAGAAAGAGCTGTCTGTTGCTGTAAATGCAAAAATAAATGCCGCTACCTTAACTGAAAGCGGATATGTTCAATATGAACCGTCCATGTTTAAGGATGTTGACCATGTGAATATCATGGCCTATGACGGACAATGGGACGACGGTTATCATGCCGCTAATTTGTCACCCTATCCATTTACAGAGAAAATCGTCAACTATTGGAGCCAATTGTTTGAAGGTCAAAATATTTCAAAAGAAAAATTAGTGCTTGGCGTTCCCTTTTATGCTCAGCCTAAGGACCCTAAAATCAAACAGGTTTCCTATGGAGCCATCATTAATCAAAACCCTGCTAATGCCAATAGTGACACCGTTAATATGAATGGTACTACTTACTATTATAATGGTGCTTCAACCATGAAAAAGAAAACCAAACTAGCACTAGATCATGGGTTCGGTGGAATGATGATTTGGGAGCTTGGTCTTGATGCAAAGGGCTCTAATAGTTTAACTAGCTCGATTTCTGACACGATCGACAAATCGAGCAATTCTCCGGTTAAATACTATACAGTTGTTAATGCTCAATAAAATGAAGGCTGTACACTCGATATGAGGGTACAGCCTTTTTTAGTCTTGAAAAACTTCTTCGGCAATTAATTGATAAGACTTCACTCGATCTTCTGGTGAATGGGTAATCGTTACCAGCATGATTTCATCTGCATGAAATAATGCGGCTTTCTCATTAAGCTTTTTTATTACCTTTTTGGGGTTGCCGATAATTAGATTTTGCTTGATTTTTTCTATAGTTTGTTTGTCTTTTTCATCTAAAGGATATTGCTTTGCTTTTGCTATTGAAGGAACCTCATTCCCCTTTCCGCTGCCTTTTTGTAAGGACCATACTATAGCACTTAGGGCAATTTCTTCTGCCTTTTCATCTGTTTCCGCACATACCGCATTCACGGTTACAATCACTTTAGGCCTCTGGCCCTGTTTCCTTGGTTGAAAAGTATCGATATATTGTCGAACAATCTCTGGTCCATTATTCTCACTCATAAACTGTCCAAAGGCATAGTTCATGCCATTTTCAGCTGCAAGTAAGGCGCTTTTCTTACTTGTGCCAAGCAGCCATGGTACAGGCCGAACTGACGGTACAGGGGATGCCGACAGATTTTTAAATTCATGATCGGAAGGAAAGTCATTTTCTAAAAAGTGGAGCAGCTCCTCGACTGACTTCGGCATGTTCCAAATCTGTTGTAAAAAGTTATCGGATAAAGCATTAGAAGCCTCCGCAGACCCGCCAGGCGCCCGGCCAATCCCGATATCAACCCGGCCAGGAAATAAGGTAGCGAGCATGTTGTATACCTCAGCAACTTTGTATGGCTTATAATGCGGCAGTAAAACCGCACCTGAACCAATCCGAATCGTAGAGGTGTTGGCGCCAATAAAACTTAACATTACTTCAGGTGCAGAACACGCAAGCCCTGGCAAATCATGATGTTCCGCAATCCAATAGCGGCTGTACCCAAATTTCTCACCCATTTGGGCTAATTTCATCGATTCGTTTAGTGCGTCATGAGCTGTTTGATTATCTGAAATTGGAGCTTGGTCTAAAATGCTAAGTCTCACAACAACTGCTCCTCTCTTAATCGCTTGTTTCCATTAAACTAAGCTTAAATTCCCCAACTTGGTCTTTTTCATATAGATTTGTCACTGATGTGGAATATTGTTGAATGGCTCCCCTAAACGATAACTGCCTCTCCGGTATTTTCACATCAAATATCCCTTTATAAAGCAAGGTAGTGATATCATGATAATCCGCACTGGTTACTTTAAAGGTAATTGTTACTCTATATAAATGGTTGATCTGCTCTTCTTGGTAGTGGTCAAGTTTAATAACTGTGTCATTTAGAATTAGTTCATTTACCAAAAATTATCGTCCCCTCATCTCATTGTTACTAAAAGCATAGCACTCGTAAAAATTCCAATCAAATATAGTACCTCATTCTTCGGGTAAAAAGAAATATGTCAACTACTATTAGTAATGACATGTTTTTGTCACAAAATCTGCCATTTGTCGAATAATTTTCCAAGAATTTTGAAGGAGATTGTCGAAAGAGAGCGAAAGAATTATAAGACATTAAATAAAGGAGGAAGAATATGAAAAAGTTACTAACTGTAATTGGTGGATTGGTAGTAGCAGTATCATTGTTTGCGGGATTTGGGCATACGGCTAAAGCCGCAACAGACTGTGGATGTGATACTTCACCAGTATTAGGAGCAGAGAAGAATAAAATTATAGCTAATTTAATTAGCAGCCAAGAATTCAAAGTTGCCAAACTCTCAATTCAAAATGAAGGATTCAGCTGGAAAGGTGTTAATAACATCGAAGTAATTGTTAATCATACATACAATGATGCGATTATGGTTGGTGTACCTTTTTATAATCAAGATGGAACCATCGAAATGGCCGTTTTTATTAATGGACATTTTATGGGACATAACCCAATGGAAGAGGAGTAAATTAAAGATCCCCAACAAAGGAAGTTGGGGATCTTTATTCATTATCCAAACTGCCAAACACTATGACTTAAATTACCATATCGATAACTCCGATGCAGCAAGCTTGCCTTTTTCGCATTATCTGCCGCACCCATCGCATAGAAAAGCGGGATAAAGTGTTCCTTTCCATAAGGAGGAACCGCATATTGTGCATTTGGAGCCGCTGACTCATACTTAAACAATGACTCTAAATCCCAATTGGCTAAATGAACAGCCAGCCAATCATCAAATTCCTGTGCCCACTGATCAATTTCATTATCGGCCCATTTTACCGCTCTCAAGTTATGAACCGTTCCCCCGCTTCCAATCACTAACACATCTTTTTCCCTTAAAGCAGCTAAAGACTTGCCAATCTTATATTGCTCTTCAGGTGAAAGGTTAGGATTTACTGACATCGCAATCACAGGAATATCGGCATTCGGATAAAGTAAACGAAGCACCACCCATGCCCCATGGTCCAACCCGCGTTCAGTTTCAACCTCAAATGATATCCCATTTTCCTTAAACAAATTTTGAATCTCATTCGAAATCTGTTGATCCCCTTGAGCAGGATACTTAATCTGATAAAGTTCAGGAGAAAATCCGCCAAAATCATAGATTGTATCATACGTTTCAACCTTGCTTACTTTTTGGGTCCGTGACTCCCAATGAGCAGAAAATAACACAATTGCCTTTGGACGCGGCATATTTTTACCTAACTCATTTAAAAATTGTGTGTACTCATTATTTTCAATCGCTAACAATGGTGCACCGTGCGCAATAAATAAAGTTGGCATCATTTTTATAGACCCCCTATTTCTATTGTAGTTTAAAAGGATGTGGTATCCGACTTTTGTTCCTTAAAAATAACTTTATCAAGAGCAAACATCTTACTGCCGTTAATGGCAATAAACACAGCCATCGCTAGTAACGCTAAATCCAATTCATAACCGGCCATTTCACCATTACCTAAGAAGCCAACAGCAAGTTTTACCTTTAAGGTTGCACCGATCATTAATAAGGCAAGCAAGGCTGAAACCACTCTGCTGCCTAATCCAAGGATTAAGGCAATTCCGCCAACAACCTCGATGGATGCGACTACATAAGCTAAAAATCCCGGTAAGCCTATTGCGTCAAACCAGCCAACAATATTTTCAATTCCCCCTTGGAATTTAACAACTCCATGAACAAAAAACGTAATTCCTAAAATAACACGTAAAATTAATGTACTAGCTTCAATTCTTTTTAACATTTTTCTAGCCCTCTCCTTAAAACTATTATTTTTCTAGTTGTTCTGAAATCCATTTGATAAAGTCCTGATGATTCTCTGCTGATACGGTATGTCCTACTGGATAAGTCCGAAAAGTAACAGCTGCCCCTAATTTGCGGAAATACTCATCATTGGCTACTCCCCATTCGAAAGGAAGCACTTGGTCCATTTCACCATGTGAAATAAAGATGGATAAATTTTCGACTGATTTAATGATGTATTCTTCTTCTACAAAAGCAGGGATATACCCGCTTAATGCCACAATCCCTTTTATTCGCTGACCTAATGTTAATCCTAAAGTCATCGACAGAATCGCACCTTGGCTGAAGCCGAGTAAAAATATTTGTTTCTCGTCTATTGGATACTTCGAGCAAGCATAATCAAGAAAGCTAATAAGCTTGTTCACTCCCTCATCGAAGACTGTCCGATGTGGTTTCCCATAGCCTTCGATCGTAAAAAAGGCATAGCCAGGAGGCTGGGGTAAATGACCGCGAATGCTGAAAATGAAAAATTGGTTTTCTAATTCATCCACTAATGGCAGCATATTTTGTTCATTGCTGCCAATACCATGCAGAAGAAATAAGGCTGGATAGGTTTTTCCGGACTCCATTTGTGCAGGCCGGCGAAGCTCATAAATCATTGGTGCCGTCATAGACAACATCCCTTTCTTAAGTATTTGATTATTTTTAGTCTTTCCTTAATAAAAGGAATCAGACAATATTCATATAGGTAAAAAAGATTCATATAAGAAAACTTAGACGCAAAAAATATATGTTAATTAGTTTTTAAATATGAACCTTTGTTTTCTATAGGATAACAACTAACAAACTAGATTGTCAATTACTTTTTTGCTAATATATAAATATATTCTATATTAGGAAACTACCGAGGTGGATGATTTGGATATTGGCGCAAAAATCCGAACAATACGTAATAGAAAGAAAATCACGATCGCCCAGATGTGTGAAGGAACAGGACTTTCCAAAGGGTTTATCAGTAATGTTGAAAATAATAATACTTCTCCATCCATTAGCACCCTGCAAACCATTGCATCCTATCTAGATGTTCCTCTTCCATACCTTCTGTTAGAAAAAAAGGAACATATGCAGGTGGTCAAAAAAGATGAAAGAACATATTCAACTATGAATACGCTGAAAATCGAACATATCTCTTCAAAGGGAGGCTTATGGCTTAGAAGTGTCGAATTTCCACCCGGAGCATCGATTGGTGATGCCCATGCCCATGAAGGTGTAGAATGTCACCTAGTATTAGAAGGAAAAGTACTTGCAGAACAAGGTGAAGATTCGTTTGTTTTGGAAAAAGGTGATTCGTTTAGCTGGAATGCGTGTGTCCCTCATACCGTTAAAAATATCGGTACCGAAAAAGCCGTCGTTCTGATTGCCGTTTATTCCGATACCGAAATGAGTGACTTTTTCTAAAGGAAAAGGAGGAACCCACTAGAGTTCCTCCTTTTGCCTACTAAATAGTTCCCATAAAGCCATTAATAGCGGCAATAAGATCGCTTGGCTGTTCATACATACTCATATGACCAGAATTTTTCATGATGGTTTGTTTAATGTTCGCTTTACTTACCGAAAAGGTTTTTTCAGGCGGGATTATTTGATCTTGTTCCCCGGCAATTAACAGCACAGGTAAAGATGTTGACTCGAGCACGCTGTTACGATCCGGTCTGTTCCTCATGGCACTTAATGCATGGATAGCTCCTTCAGTAGGTGTACGATAGCCAATCTGTTTTGCAGTTTCTATATACTCTTCATTAAGGTGTTCAGGCGAGAAAAGTTTTGGAACGAGACCATCAATAAGCGTCTTAATGCCCTCATGGTTCACTTTTTCTATATTAGCTGTTCTTCCCTTCTTGGATTCTTCACTATCAGGATAGGCGGTCGAATGAACGAGCGAGAAGCCGCTTAATGAATGGCTGTACTTCTCGGCAAAGGCAAGCGTAATATAACCGCCTAAAGAGTGACCAAACATCGCCACCTGGCCTATATTCAATTTATCTAAAAATTCTTTGAGAATATCCGCAATATCTTCAATCGAATAGTTCTCTAAATGGGTTTTGGAATCTCCATGCCCAGGCAAATCGGGGGCAATCACCCGATAATTTTCCGATAAAACTGGAACGACTTCTGACCAATACGCAGAACTCCCACAAAATCCATGCAGTAGAATAATCGGTTGCCCTTTCCCTTGATTTATGTAGGAAATTGTCGAATTGTTTACTGCTATGTTTTTCATTTCCATTTCGCAAATCCACTCCTTTTTATCAATCATATAATAGGCCAACCTAAAATCAAAAATAAAAAGCACTACTTCTATAAAGGAAGCAATGCCTTATGTTTACCCTATTTGCTCTTCATTTAACTCATGATTCAATAAAGATCTTTTATGAGGAATCACCGTCAAGTTGGATTTCTTTAATAGGTACTGCATATGCTCCACTGGCATTGAACCATGACCTTTACTGTCGCCAAGGATAAATTGGATTGTTACGCCATTATTGCTTTTCACTGTCATTGTTTCAGCAGAGTTGAAAAACCCTTTTGCATTTTGTGAAATTTGATACTTATTTCCTTCTTCAATTAACATGAAATATCTCCTTTAATAATATTCTCCATGTTAGTATACCTAATGGAAAATTTTACATACCTGATTTCCTCAAAAAAAAAGAGAGGGCTAATCCCTCTCTTGACCTAATCATTCTTCTTCTTCTTCTTCGTCCATCATTTCATCGAATGCTGCGGAAACTTTATCAAATTCCTCATCACTTTCAATTGCGGTAAAATCGCCTTCTTCATCTACCTTTAAAAAGAAGATATCGATTTCTTCCTCCGTTTCTTCCTGACTAACGTCATCAGCAAAGGCAACTGCAACGTAATCATTTCCCTCAATCGTCATGACTCCTAGTACTTCTACTTCCTGCTCCTCATTACTTTCATCACTAATAGTAAAAATTTCGCCTACTTCAATTTTGCTCACCTTAAACTCCCCTTTACAATAAATAAGATTATAGACAGTATCTCATAAAAGCATGTCCATACCAAATTTTACCCATGTTTTTATGGTAGTATTAGAGATATAATCAATGATTCCTAAAATTTTTTGAGAGCTAAAAAGGAGACATTCAGATGAATTCAAAAGAATTAGAAGAAAAAATTATTCAACACTACCAAGGTGAAGAAAAAATGATGATCCTCGTCTTTGCCCAGTGGTGCATCAATCATGACCTCGATCCCGAAGAAGTATACTTGCATGCCTATCCAAACCAAGCTTCCAATCCGGCACTAAAAGAAGCCATTGAGTTAACCGTACCAAAAGAAGAAGCTGGAGAAATTGCTGATGAAACATTACTCGGCGTCCTCTCCTTATTTGGCAATGATGACCTTGCCTTTGTGGTCACAGAGGAAATACAAAGGAGAAAATAAAACACAAGAATGCCCTCAAATTTCCATATGAGGGCATTTTTTGAGCAATTAATAATCAACTTTGTCTATAGCCCGCGTTGTGACAGATTGAATCATCCCATTTTCCTTCAGCTTAGTTTTTCTGTTTGGGTCATATCTTTTTTCAAGTTTGCCAAAGATAAAGGTGAACACCCAAACCAGGACAAGGTAAAACAATCCTGTCACCATGTAAGTCTCTAACGGGCGATAATTTTCCCCGGCGATGGCCATGGTTGCTCCCCAGAGATCGGTCATCCCGATGTAGGCAACTAACGCCGACTCTTTTAGCAGCAGGATGAATTGATTCCCTAATGACGGGATGGCCCGTTTGAATGCCTGCGGTAAAATGATTCTTCGCATGGCCAATTTATTGGTCATCCCTAAAGATTGTGCTGCCTCCATTTGTCCCTTATCAATTGATTGAATCGCTCCCCGGAAAATCTCAGAAATATAGGCCCCATTATGAACCGATAAAGCGATAACCCCAGCCCAAAATTGCGGCAGCGTTAAAATCGATGAGATTCCAAAATAGAGAATACAGATTTGAACAATCATTGGCGTTCCTCGAACAAGAATTAAATAACCTTGCGATATAAGGTTTAATAGTTTAATCCTAGAAAGTCGGAAAAAGGCAAATACAAGGCCGATGATACTCCCTAAAATAAGCGAACTAACCGTTACCTTCATAGTTATAAGGAGTGCATTGAATAATGAGTGATAGTTTGATTGAAAGATTTCCAGCATCGCAATCCCATCCAGTCAAAAATAAATTAGGTATCTATATAAGCCTTCTTATTCTTTTGTATCCATTAAGTTATAACCAAACCACTTTTTACTGATTTTTTCATAAGTACCATCGGCGATAATTTCTTCTAACGTCTTATTGATTTTTTCCGTTAATTCTTTATTTTCTTTGTTTACAGCGATTGCTTGATTATCAACTTGAAGCAGCTTATCAACGGCTTTAATTTTTAAACCGCCTTGAGTTAGGGCAACTTTTCCAAAGATATCATCAACGATTACAGCATCAACACGGCCAGTCCCTAAATCCATCAGAGCCGTCATATCCCCTTGTGAATAAGCCATTACTTTATCCTGATCCGTTAAAGTCTTAGCCATTTTTTCATAAACAGTTGCAGGTGTTACGCCAATCTTCTTTCCTTTTAAATCTTCCTTTGACTTGATGGAATTATTATCTTCACTTACAAAGATGCGAGAACCTGATTTGTAATACGGATTGGTAAAATCTACTGCCTTTAA
Organism: Neobacillus drentensis; assembly: GCF_021560175.1. Taxonomy (GTDB): domain Bacteria; phylum Bacillota; class Bacilli; order Bacillales; family Cytobacillaceae; genus Neobacillus; species Neobacillus drentensis_A. Next base: position 3,469,391 of record NZ_CP091110.1, read on the forward strand.
TCGTTCGTCAGTTACCGTCATACTGCCAAGAATCGCATCGAATTTTTTATCTCGCAGACCTTGAATAATGGTTTCAAACGGAAATGTAATCGATTTCGGTTTCATGCCCATTTTTTCGGCTAAAGCCTCGCCAATTTCTACATCGAATCCCGACAGTTTCCCATCTTCCTTATAATTGAACGGTTTAAACAGGCCGCTCATCGCATAAACAAACTCTTCTTGTTTCTTAGGATTGCTTGCTTCCTTTGTGGAACCACATCCGGCCAGTACCACCGATATCATCAAAATCGCTGTCAAGAAAGTGAATAAAGTTTTCTTTTTCATCTTTTTGCCCCCTGAACTATATTTTTATTTAATCAATGTAGAATGCTTTTTAAAAATTGCTTGGTGCGCTCGTGTTGTGGATTTTCAAAAATGGTATGCGGAAGCCCTTCTTCTACTATTTGTCCTCCATCCATAAAGGCAACCCGATCAGCTACTTCACGCGCAAATCCCATCTCATGGGTAACCACCACCATCGTCATCCCATCATTGGCTAATTGCTTCATCACCTGCAACACTTCTCCAACTAATTCCGGATCAAGAGCGGAAGTAGGTTCATCGAATAACATAATTTTGGGTTTCATTGCCAGCGCCCTGGCGATGGCAACCCTTTGCTTTTGTCCGCCGGAAAGGTTGTCAGGATAAACATCCGCTTTATCTCTCAAACCGACTTTTTCAAGCAATTCATAAGCTTGTGCCTTTGCCTCTTCTACCTTCATTTTTTTCACATAAACAGGTGCTTCAATAATATTTTCTAGAACGGTTTTATGGGGGAATAGATTAAAATGTTGAAAAACCATTCCAACTTCTTCGCGAATTTTATTTAAATTGGTTTTTGCTGGAATAATTTGTTCCCCTTGAATTCGAATCTCGCCCTCGTTATACATTTCTAAAAAATTTAAACAACGGAGCAGCGTACTTTTCCCCGATCCACTTGCGCCAATTAATACGACGACTTCCTTTTCATTTACGGTTAGGTCTACCCCTTTTAAGACAGTTAAGTAATCAAAAGACTTTACTAGATTCTTTACTTCGATCATTCCTATCCCCCCTTACAAGCATCGGAAAAACTAGTTTTTTATTGTGACCCTATCTCCTCCAATTCAAAAAATTTTCACATCACTAACTTCCATTGTTACTCCAATTTCTCAACTATGAAGTTGTACTCTTTTGAAAATTCCAACTTCTCTATTCTATTAAATGCAATTATTGTGCCAACTAGTAAAATAGTCTTATTAATTAAGAATCTTTTAAATTTTGACCAGGACACATGTAAATCCTATGGAAACATGTAAAAATAATTTTACAATTTTGTTAAAATCTTTTTACTTTAAATGTAAAAAGGCTAGAGATAAAATCTCTAACCTTTTTAAAATCAAGTTAATTTATTGGGAAGGACAATTAATTTAGTATTTCTACCATCTTTTTTATACTAATCCAATCATTCTTACTATCTGAGTAATCATAAATGGGATGAAGATAGCAATAACAGTTGGTATCAAAAAGGCTAAGAACGTCCATTTTTTACTCTTCGTTTCTTTATAGATATTTAATAATGTGGTTCCGCACGGATAATGGAGAAGCGAGAATAACATCATGTTAAGTGCGGTAAGCCATGTCCAGCCATGGTCTAGAAAAATTTGTTTTAAATCAACTAAATTATCCACTTCCGTTAACGATCCTGTTGATAGATAGCCCATTAAAAGAATGGGCAGGACAATTTCATTCGCAGGCAGACCAAGAATAAACGCCATCATGATATAGCCATCTAGACCGAGCATTTTTCCAAACGGATCTAAGAAGTTTACCGCATACATGAGGATACTGGTGTCGCCAATATAAAGATTAGCAAACACCCACGTAAGAATCGCTGCCGGGGCAGCCACTTTAACAGCACGGACTAATACCGACCATGATTTCGTTAAGGAAGAACGTATCACAGTATCAAGAATTTTCGGTTTTCGGTAGGGAGGCAGCTCTAACGTATAATGGGTAGGAATCCCTTTAAGCGCCGTTTTCGATAGCATCCAAGAGACAAAGAAGGTCACAATGATTCCAAATAAGACAATTCCTACAATTACCCCTGTGGTAATGAGTGATTTTAAGCCTCCGGTAAAATTAGCGGCCATAAATAAGGAAGCTAACAAGATTAAGGTCCCCCACCGGCCATTACATGGGACAAAATTATTCGTTAAAATGGCCAGCATTCTCTCTCTTGGTGATTCAATTATTCTAGTCGAAATGACGGCGGCAGCGTTACAGCCAAATCCCATTGCCATTGTTAACGATTGTTTCCCATGAGCCCCGACCCGTTTAAATAAACGGTCCATATTAAAAGCAACCCTCGGAAGGTACCCATAATTCTCTAGGAGTGAAAAGGCTGGAAAAAAGATCGCCATCGGTGGCAGCATGACACTAATGACCCACGTTGTCCCCCTATATAGACCCAATACTAACACTCCATGGAGCCAATCTGGTGCATGAATGGCATGAAAGAGGAAGGTTATTTTCCCTTCTATGAAGCCAAATAATTCGGCGAGCAGTGAAGAAGGTATATTTGCACCAGCGATGGTTAAATAAAACAGCACACCTAACATCGTAATCATAATTGGGAATCCAAAGATAGGGGAGGTAAAGATGCTATCAAGTTTTTCTGTCCGAGTATCCTGTTTCGATTTCGTATAGGAGATTCCTTGATTGCATAATTGGCGGCTTTGATCATAAAGCTGCTGGACAATGTCATCCCGCAGTTTCGATGTCGACAAAGACTGGGCCTCGGTAAATAGCTCCTGAATGCTCATTTCTAGACCACCTCCGGCACCATTCGTTTAGTAATCTCGTTAAGAAGCGTCTCATCTCCGTCTAGTAATCTGAGAGAAACCCAGCGAGAAGAGAGATGATTACCGACCAATTCACGAACCTTTGGTTCAATGATGTTGATCTTTTCTTCAATTTCTTGAGGATATTTCATTTGGACGGGATGGCATTCTATTTTTCCCGTTACAATTCGATCAATCGTATCAAGCAGCATAGGAAAGCCTTTTTTATTCCGAGCGGAGATTTTTATCACCGGTACACCTAACCGATTTGTTAACAGCCGTTCATTGATATGGATGCCTTGCTGCTCTGCTATATCAATGAGATTGATACAAATCACCACATTTTTTGTCATTTCTAATACCTGCAAGGCGAGATTGAAATTACGTTCCAATGAGGTCGCATCCAAGACAACAAGGGTTACATCCGGCTTTTCGAAAACAATATAATTTCTGGCAACCTCTTCATCTGTTGAATTTGAAAAAAGGGAATAGGTTCCGGGCAAATCGATTAGATGGAAAGTCTTTTCTTTGAACGGAACGCTGCCTTCTGCAAGGGTAACTGTCTTCCCTGCCCAGTTTCCAGTATGCTGTCTTAAGCCTGTTAAAGCATTGAACAAGGTGCTCTTCCCTGTGTTCGGGTTACCCGCTAGTGCGATTCGGTATTCATTCCCCATTTAACAACAGCTCCCCTTCAATTTGTGAGCTTTCCTCTTTACGGAGGGCAATCGTGGTTTGACTGACTCGGAAGGCAATCGGATCTCCTAATGGACTTTTACGGACCACTTCCACTAACGCCCCGGCAACAAATCCTAAATCTAATAATCTTCTTCTCATCACACCCTCTAAATTTAACGACGTAATTTTGATTACATTTCCTTTTTCTCCATTCACCAATTTGATTTTTTTAGTATTAGCCATTTCTCTTTCCCCTTTTCTAAAGTTTTTACCGTGCGCAACTTTTCTTTAATTATATGAAGCAAGTTCCAAACTTGACACGAAAATAGAAAATAAATAAGCCGCCCATTTTTTGGCGGCTTTTAAAAATATAATTTAAATGAGAGTAAATTGTCTCCATTCAATCGGCAATAACTGTTGATACTGCCTTTGTAAGAAGCGATCGTCGATTAAAACAATCGTCCCATGATCCTGTTCAGAGCGAATCAATCTTCCGCCCGCCTGTAACACTTTGTTAATCCCCGGATACACATAGGCATAATCATAGCCATTCTTCCCAAGGGAAGCAAAATGGTCTTTGATCAGATTTCTTTCGAAACAAAGCTGCGGTAAGCCTACTCCGATGATGACTACACCATTTAAACGATCGCCAATTAAATCAACACCCTCTGAAAAAATCCCTCCAAGAACGGCAAATCCAACCAATGTCTCGGTTTGGTCCGGTTTAAATGCAGCTAAAAAGTCTTCTCTTTTACTCTCCGTCATCCCTGCTTCTTGGATGAGTGTTTGGGTGGTATCATCGGCCTGTTTAAACTGTTCGTAAACGTCCAGTAAATATTGATAGGATGGAAAGAAAATCAGGTAATTTCCCGGTCGTCTTGTTAGCATCGATTGAATGACGGTAACGATCGCATTCTTCGTTTGTTCGCGATCCCGGTATCGGGTCGACAATGGTTTAATAAAAACTTCTACCTGCTCTTCACTAAACGGTGAGGGGATGTTTAAGGTGTAATCCTCTTCAGTGCCGCCCAAAATATCCTGATAATAGCGCAGCGGCGAAAGTGTTGCGGAGAAAAATATCTTTGCGCGGAATCCCTTTCCCATTTGCTGAAGCAGCTTGGATGGATCCAAACAAAACAGTTTAATTTTTAGATCATTCCGTTCTTTTTCTGCATAAATGATGAAATGGTCATTGAGTAATTCAGCAATTTTGATAAATTGGTTGACCTTAAAATAAGTTTCCAGTAACGATGGTGAAGTATCGAGTTGCAGAACTTGTTCTGAGATCATCGCAAATTGGCGGATTTCTTCTAAAAAGTCTTCCTCTAACTGTTCTAAAACAAATTCCTTTTGACTCTCATGGCTCTTTTTTAATTGAATGAACCAGGCATTCATTTTGCTGGCAGCTTCGTATATAGACTGATTTAATCCTTTATATTCCTTTTTCAATTGGAGAAAAGGCTCCTTGCTTAAAGAGGCAGAAAACATCTCCCGGCCGCGGTCGACAAGATTATGCGCTTCATCCACCAATAGAGCGGTTGATTTCTTTTGCTCTTCTAACAATCGTTTTAATGAGACACGCGGGTCAAAGATATAATTATAATCACAAATAATGGCATCAACCGAATAGGCGAGATCAAGGGAATATTCAAACGGGCAGACTGTATGCTTCCGGGCATAGCTTTCAATCACTTTACGTGTAAGGTGGTTTTCGTTTGAGAGAATATCTAATATCGCATCATTAATCCGATCATAATAACCATTTGCAAACTCACAAATATCCTTTTGACAATTGGTTTCCTCTTGGAAACAAACCTTGTCTTTTGCCGTAATGGTAACGGTCTTGGAACAAAGCCCGCAGGACTCCATCCTCGCAAACGCTTCTTCCGCCGACGTTCGGGTAATCGTTTTGGCAGTAAGATAGAAAATTCGGTTTAGCTCTCCTTCACCGATTGCCTTCATGGCCGGAAAGAGGGTAGAGATGGTTTTTCCAATTCCCGTTGGGGCTTTTGCAAATAAATTCTTTTTGTCGACGATCGTCTTATAAACAGCTCCTGCTAATTTTCTCTGTCCATTGCGGTACGTTTTAAACGGAAATGCTAGTTCTCTACAGCTTTCATTTCGTTTCAAACGATGGTCATTCAGCAATTTGGCATAGGGCGCATAGCTTGCAATGACCTCCATGACAAATCTCGTAAGCTCTAAAAATGTATACGTCTGTCTAAGTGATTTTTTCTCTTCTGTTTCAACGTGAACATAGGTTAACTGGACATCAATTTCTTCCAGTTCCTTGTCCAATGCCACTATATAGGCATACATTTTAGCTTGAGCCCAATGAACAGGATAGCCTTCTGCTTCCAGTTGATCAAGTGGCTGGGAAAAGGATTTAATTTCGTCAATGATGATCTTGTCATCGTGGAATAAAAGACCGTCGCATCTCCCATCAATCGTGAATGTGAGACCATCATACTCAATCTCGGTACTTACCAATACTTCCTTCAGATCACCATCTTGATAGTTCTTTTGAATTTTTTGATGGATCCGTGTTCCATCCAACAGAGCTGTTTGCGAACGGAACCGTGCGTCAATACTGCCGCTCTTAAAAACATGCTCTACAAGTGTTCTTACTGATATATGAATGTCACTTGCCACAAGCTCACCAACTAACCTCATGAGAATATATGTTTGTATCCCATTATATCAAAACATAAAAAAAATAGCGCATTTCTGCACTATTTCCCAAAAATCACGAACGAATTTGTCCTGTTCCGCGGACAATCGCTTTCGTCGTGGTTAACGCTTTTAGACCCATAGGACCCCGGGCATGAAGTTTTTGTGTGCTAATCCCTATTTCAGCGCCATAGCCAAACTGTTCTCCATCGGTAAAACGAGTGGACGCATTATGGTAGAGGACGGCAGCATCGATAGCTCGGAAAAATAAACGAACATTTTCCTCATTTTCACCGATGATGGCTTCTGAATGCTTCGTTCCATATTGGTCAATATGGTTAATCGCTTCACTCACATCGCTCACTTGTTTCACGGATAAAATAGGGGCTAAAAATTCACTGGCCCAATCTTCCTCGGTTGCTGGTTTCACAAACGGATAAGCTGAAACTAACGAATCATCACCGCGCAGTTCAACCTGTTTGTCTTGCAAACGACTTAATAATTCTGAAGTATACGGCCAGTCTTCATGAATTAAAACCGTTTCAGCGGCATTACAAACGGATGGACGATGTAACTTTGCATTGATGGCAATTTCAATCGCCATTTCCTTTTCGGCGGTTTCGTCAATAAAGATATGGCAGTTTCCAACACCTGTCTCCAATACAGGCACCGTCGCATTCTGAATAACGGTTTGAATCAATCCCGCCCCGCCGCGTGGGATCAGGACATCGAGATAATCATTTAATTTGAACATTTCAGAGGCGGTTTCGCGGCTGGTATCCTCCAGCAATTGTACAGCATCCATAGGGATTGCCGTTCCTTCTAAGGCCTCACGCATGACCTGAACAAGAGCTTTATTGGAATGAATAGCAGAAGAACTACCGCGCAATAGCACAGCATTCCCCGCTTTTAAACAAAGACTTCCGGCATCGACCGTTACGTTTGGACGGGCTTCGTATACCATACCGACCACTCCAAGCGGGACTCGAATCGTTTCAATTTGTAAACCGTTCGGTCTCTCCCAGGCTTCAATTGTTTCGCCAATTGGATCATCTAACTGAACTAATTGCCTCACACCATCCACAATCTGTTCTATTCTTTCCTCTGTTAAAAGCAAGCGGTCAAGAAGGGATTCAGAAAGTCCTCGTTCTTTCCCTGCTTGTAAATCCTTGGCGTTCTCCTCGAGGATGAATTCTTTTTTCGTTAAAAGATGGTCCGCTGCTTTCAACAATGCCGCATTTTTTTCACCCGTCGAAATAATCCCCAATTGCTTTGACGCCTTTTTTAATTTCTTTGCTTTCTCTAACAGTTCGCCCATTCTCCAATCACTCCTTTGGTAATTTGACCCAATTATCACGATGAATCACTTCAGCTTTTTTATTTATCGAAAAGCTTTTCGCTTGTTCACTGGGCAAGCCCTTAACACTTACTAAATCCTTTGAAGAATAAAAAACCTGTCCTTTTCCGACTAATTTCCCCTTTTGATTTCGCACTTCCACGACATCCAAGGCATTAAAGTCCCCATCTACTTTTGTGACTCCTACGGGCAATAAACTTTTTCCATGAAACATAATGGCATTTTCTGCCCCATCATCGATTTCAATGACACCGCCGACTTGGGAATGATACGCAATCCATTGTTTTCTCATTTGCATTTGTGTATGAAAGGGACCTCCAATATAGGTTCCATCGCCTTTCCCCGCTAGAATATCGGCTAGCTTTTCCTTCCCTTTCCCAGTACCAACAAAAACGCTGACACCAAGAGATAGAGCCTTTTTTGCTGCCTGCAATTTCGATTTCATTCCGCCAGTTCCGACAGATGAACCACTTTCCCCAGCAAAACTAAGCAGCTCGTCTGAGACCTCTGGGATAAAATTAAACTTTTTCGCATCCTTTGATACGTTGGGATTGCCATCATAAAGCCCATTAATGTCTGTTAAAATAATCAAGGCATTGGCATGTAAGAAACCGCTCACGAGAGCCGATAGTAAATCGTTGTCACCAAAAGTTAATTCCTCAATCGAAACCGAATCATTTTCATTTATGATAGGGATGACACCCCGCCCGAGCAGCTCATGGATCGTAGAAAAAAGATTTTGAAAGCGTGTCTGGCTGTAAAAATCTTCTCTCGTTAATAACATTTGGGCTGGCACCATATCAAACTCATTAAAAAGATCAATATAATGCTGCATTAATAGCCCTTGCCCGACTGCCGCGGCAGCCTGTTTCCCAGCTGTCGTTTTGGGTCGTGTCGGATAGCCGAGTGAGCCAAATCCTGCTGCAACAGCACCGGATGAAATCAGGATCACTTCATGTCCTTGTGCTTTTAAGCAGGCAAGTGCCTCCACATGATCACGCATTTTTTCTTCGGAAATAGTTCCTGTCGCATTGGTTAATGAACTGCTTCCAATTTTTACGACCACCAGCTGTTTTTTCATTTTTTCGTACGACCTTTCATGTTAAAAAATAGGCTTGTTAAAGGTGTTGTTGATTTTTAGCACGTTGATTGGAGCGGAAGGCGGCGAAGACTCCTGCGGGAGTACGGGGCAGGGGAGACCCCACAGGCGCTTAGCGCCGAGGAGGCTCCCCGGCACGCCCGCGGAAAGCGAAGCCGCCTGGAGCGGAAATCAACATTCAAGATTAACACAGCCAAAAAATAAAAAAACGATTCTTCTGTCCTTAAAAAAGGACGGAAAAATCGTTTCCGCGGTACCACCTTTATTGATGCAATGCATCCTCTTCAACCCGTAACGAGGGAAACGGCTCATGTTTGCATAAGCAGCTGTTAAAAGGGCAGGTTCAACCATCTTTCCGTGAGAAACCTTTCAGCCTTTGGGTTTCACTCTCTAACACATTCCAATCGTTTACTAGTCCCATACCATTTACTATTTTTATTTATTTGATTATCTATAGAAATGGGAAAATTGTCAAGATGGAAAAACAGAAAAAACAGGATTTTTCTAATTATTATGAATCTACCTATCCAATCATGATTTATTTAAATCTTAAAACTTCTTTAATCGTCGATGGTTTAAATAGAATGGTTGGTGGACTTACTAGATTTGTTACTTTTACTAAATCTTTATAGATGGCATTATTTTTTGCTGATAATAAGAATATCTGTTTAACATACCATTGCAGCACCTTTAAACCAAATGGTTTTTTCCCATTAACCTCCTCATATCGAAAATCCTCACAAATGACCATTAACCAAACAGGTGCAATCATTTTTGCTAATTTTTTCTGTAATTTTTTCAAATGGTCCTTTGGGGATATGGAGGCGAAGTAATCTCCAATTGCCAGGGCTTCTAATGCTGCCATACTCATTCCTTGTCCAAACACGGGATCGATGCGGCACAGCGAATCACCCGCCACTAGTAATCCATCGGGCAAACTCACTCGTTCAAAGTGGCGCCAACTAATTTGTGGAACTTGATAAATCGCCGTTTCCGTTTCAGAGATTCCTGTTTTTATCTCTTCAAAAATATCAGGAAGGGGTAAACTAGACGTTTTTTGAATAAAGCCTTCAGCATCTTTTACGTCAGCAGGTTTTAATGTATGTAAATAGCCATTCAGCGTTACGAAACATTGATTGTTTTCGACCAATGACAAGGTTCCGCCGATGGTTTCCTTAGCGGCTGGGTCAGGGTATATAATCTTAATTTTAAAATCCTTTGGAGCCTCTGGTAATGTGAATTTTCGAGTGGCATAACAAAGTCCTATGTTAACCTTTTCTTCAAAGACCGTACGTCCTTGCTTCTCGAGCCATTCTTTCGTAAACGAAGCGGTACCACTTGTATCGATCACTAAATCTCCGAAAATCGTTTTCGTTTTGTTCTCCTGAAGAACTTCTACACCACGCACCCCGCTGTGATCATCCGTTAAAATAAATGATACCACCTTTATTCCGTATATATACGTGACATTTTCAATATTACTTACCCTTTCCTCCACATACGATTCAAGCAAAGGTCTTGTCTGTAATAGAGTTGAGTCCTCGCTTGGAAACCGGGCTTTCCAAGCCCCATGATGGAACCACGCCAGATCCTTTAGTGAGTCTATTTTAATCGATCCTCGGTTTATCATATCATTTTGAAACCCGGGAAATAGTCTTTCTAATGCCTGATCTCCCGCATGAAGGAGGGCATGAATGTGGTGGGCTTGCGGAATTCCTTTCCTAATAGTGTTCTTATTTTCAGGCCGTACGTCTTTCTCCAAAATTAGAACACTATAAAAATAGGGGGATATTGCCGCGGCAATTAACTTTCCTGCCATTCCTCCGCCGATTATGATTGCTTGTTCACGCTTCAACTTGCTCCTCCTTTTTGTCTGACTGTTTTGCTCCCTAAGTTTATCAAAGTTAAAACCTTTGTAAAACAGAAAATAGCAGGAAGACATCCTGCTAGCTTTACTGTTTCGTTATGAATTGACTTAAAAGATATTCAGAAACCTTTTCCGAATCCAGTCTTGCAGCCACGAACGGCGGCTGGATTTCTTTCGCTCCTTCTACAGGAATTCCCAGCCATAAAACTTGCTGGTCTACCATGATAAATGGAAACGGCAAACATTCAGCAACCCGTTGATCAGGCCGCAGCTCGAGCCAGTCATCGTCTGAAACCACGATTAGTTTTAAAGATTTGTTTCGACTCTTTATCTTCTCGATCCATTCTTTGCCCAATCTTGTCTGGGCAGGTAACGATAGGACAATCGACTTTCGAGCAGAATCAAGATCCTGAAATACCTTTTCTAGTTTTCTGGCATGCATCCATTGCAATTTAGAATGATGATGTCTAATCCACGTTCCAATATCCTTTGTCTCCACCATTTGCTGTGTCTTTACCTGATGGTCCACAAGCTGTCTCAAGGTCTTCCCTTGAAAAACGTGCCGCCTGATATAGACTTGATTACTAACATGGATAAACTTCCCCTTTGTTCTTGTAATTGCCACATTAATTAACCGTTCACTATCCTTGCCAGTGACTAGCATACCAGCCCGAGTTTGCGGTCCGCCCTCGACTGTATCAAAGACCATTACATCCCGCTCGCTGCCCTGAAAACGATGGACCGTGGCAGCAATAATATCAGCGGTGAGACGTTCTTTTTCATATAAATCATCCAGGATCAAATCCATTAACTGAGCTTGGGCCCGGTAAGGAGTCACATAGCCAATCGACCTCAGCCCACTCAAGTAGGATTCATGGATAAGCTGAAACGATAATAACGCCTGCCAGATATTGATCCTCGATTGCGAGGTCCGTTCCGTTATACAGTGAGCTCCTGTAAAACTGGTATCGACAAGGATGGAGGAACGGCCGGGAAATGGAGAACTTTCAACAATTAGATTCCTGCTTTTCCAAACACTCTCATGGTCGCCCACGAGTGAATGATAGATATAATGATTGGTGAAGGCCGAGATATCCGGATGCATCCGCCGTTGTTCTTTTAATAAAAATAGATGGGGATGCAGTTTGCCGTCATTTATCAGGTCCACCACGCCAGCGCGGTGAAAAATATCCTCTTTCAACCACTTCGTCACTAATGGGTCTCTTGAGGCTGCGATTGGCGGCAGCTGCTTGAAATCTCCGCAGATAATCACCCGTTTGCCAAGTGCCGCAGCAAATGCCGCTTGCGGCACATAAGCCATACTCGCTTCATCGACAATCACGAGATCAAAGTTTTTTTCATAAATCGCCGGGTCACTGGCTGCTTTGGCGAGCGTTGTCCCGACTACAAAAGCATCCTTAACAAATTGAATCTCCTTTTGACGAATCTTATCCAATACTCTGGCAATCTTCGTTTCAAGCTCTAATAGGTGATTGGTATCCCTTTGACTGAATGAACGGGCAATGTCTTGCTTTAAATGCTTTCGTTCTTCTAGTAAAATCTCCTTTTCTTCGGCAAGGCCAGGGTCCTGCTTTTCGAGTAATTCGCCTGTTGTAACAGCTTCCCGATTGGCAAGCTGTTCACGTGAACCAAATCCATAGCGAAGGACATCACCTTCCCGGAAGCGATTTTTCTTTTTAATAAAACCGGATAGTTCACCAATCAGAACATCCACTGCCTGATTGCTGTGTGAAAGAATTAGAACACGCTTTTCATGAAAGTATTTATTGGCTGCCGTTCTCGCGAGTGTATATGTTTTACCTGTTCCAGGCGGCCCCCATACAAAGGTGACCGGATTATATTTGGAACGCAGCACTAGCTCATGGACAGTGCTCTTTATTTTTTCAACAGGATGGGTGGCTGGCATTGACGGATCCATTAATTTCTTGACCCTCAGCCGCTTTTGTTTATCTTTCTTGATTTCATCAAGTCGTTCTATTAACTGCTCCAGCAATTCCCACGGATCATGGTACAAAGTGGCTTCAGAAATTAAGTCGCCAAACGATTGTTCCAGCGCGATGATGACCCCGATTCCTTCTGAAGACAGAATCCGTCCACTTTGGGACATCCCACCCCACTCGAGTCTAATGGTAGAACCGACTGGTATCCGTAAGGATGTTGTAGATTCAAAGTAATAAGAAAAAGATCCATCCGAGGATAACAGCCGGCCATTGCTAACCAAGTATTTGTTGCTGCCGAATTTTTTTAAATAATTGATTTCATTCTGGAGGGCTTGCTGCCACTCCTTTAAATATGAAACTACAGTAGTCATTATTTCTCTTCCTTTAAGGGCAATTCCTATAGTTACTATAGCATGTTCGTTTGAAAAAGAAAAAAGCATCCGAATTCAAAACGAATGCTTTGATAGATTACAAGTTAATTGTCTGCCTTCAAATAATAATTCGCAAGAGTAATGATCATCGCACCCATTCGTTCATTTTCTGGTGCTAGAACACGGTCAATTCCTTCTTCCTTTAGGGCTTCTAAGGTTACTTTTCCAACTGCAACGGCAAGTGTTTGCTCCTTAAAGGCTTGAACGATTTCTTGATAACGATTTGTTTTTCTAGCATAATCGAAGAGAGAACGAACCTGAACAGCAGTTGTAAAACAAACGGCATCACACTCATCTGCGATCAGTTCCTTGCATAAGGTCTTAACTGTTTCCTCTTCTGGTTCAATATGTTGATAAGGCAGTATCTTCTGAACCACTGCACCTTGGTCTTCAAGGAATTGAGTTAAAACCGGTGCTGTCTCTCCATGAAGCTGAACCATGACTCGTTTTCCACTAAAGTCAAATCCTTCAAAGGCACGAACTAGACCTTTTGTTGTCCCGTCGTCAGCTGCAGCAATCGGTTTGATTGCTAATTTTTTTAGAGCTGCGAGCGTTTTATACCCCCGAGAAGCAACCTTTGCATGACGGATTTTATCAATAAAAGCCTCTTCCAAACCCAGCTTCGCTGCAATACTAATCAAGGTGTCTATCCCAATTCCTGTTGTAAAAATAACCCAATCAGCACCTTTTTCGATAAATTCAAGCACACTCGGCTCTACTTCTTTTTCAGCTAAAAATACAGTCCCCTGCAGAGAACGTATCACCGGTATACCACCTTGTTTTTCAATTAATGTACTGATTTCTTCCAGCTTGCGTGTACCGCCAACCACAATTCGTTTTCCTGAGAGACCCTTTTCCATTTCTGTACCTCACCATTTTTTATTATAATGTAACATAAAAAATGAAGGAGAAGTGACTCTCCCTCATTTTTCTTCCACTAGTAATCAGATTTCCACAACTTGAACTTTCTAGGTTTTAGCCTCATTATGTGCTACTCTCATTTTTACACTTCTTTTAACAAACAGGAAGATAAAGAGTAACATCAGCTGTAAGATCAGACCGATAAGATTCCAAGTATAGAAAGAAAAACGTAAAAGATCCATGGTATTCTTAAACATGAGGATTGATAAATACCCAATAATAAAGGCAATCGGAAATAAGAACTTATTCGTATTTCCCTTATAAAGAAAACTAAAACAGTGATTGATTGCATAGAGAAGAAAAGCAACCTTTGTAAAAATAGTTGGGAGCCACGCGACAGTGATGACCAAATCGAGCCGATCGAGAAAATCGGTAATATTAATTTGCTGAATAAGCATAAGACTTGGATAGGTAGATTCGCGAATGATTCTTGTTCCTAAAACCGCCAAGGCCGAAAACAGGACCACAAAGAAAAGAAACAATCCAAGCCCTGTTCCAATAATGACAGCTCTTCTTGCTCTTTTGGCTGGATTGATGTTGGAAATAATGATTAAAAAAAATAAAATCTCCCCCATCCAAGAAAAGGTGACATAAAAGGCCCTTAAAATCGCCGGGATCGACTCACTTCCGAACAGGGGCTGCAGATTTCCGAAATTCCATTCATTCAATAATAAGAACGGCAGCATGGCCACAATGATAAATAAGATTGAAAAAGTGATCCCGGTGACTCTAGCTACCACCTCAAGCCCAGATATAGCGATATACACAATGACTAACATGGACAGAACCATTAAGATATCATTTGGAGTTGTTGGTAAAAGGACGGTCGCAACAAAGTCGATCATTCCTCTTAAATCCCTGACGATGGTGAAAATAACAAATAGAAGGAAGAGCATGATAAAGCCCTTTTCAATCCAATTACTTTTGCTGCCGATTAAAAGAACGTTTTGTAACCATTCTATATTTTTGTTTTTCCCAAAAATAATAAAAACGAAAGATATTAAGATGGGATACATGATAATCGGCACAATCCAAGCATTCTGATCGCCTTGTTGTAAAATAATTTGCGGCAGGCTGATGACAGGCCCGGCAAAGATTAAATTGGCAACCAAGAGGGCCAATTGGACATCAGATATCTTTTGTTTCATAATTTCACAACCATTCTCGAAATGCCTTCAAAAGTCACATTTAAAAATGTAGTGACAGTGCTGAGTGATAAGTGAAATAAATCCAAGATGGACATAGCAAAAGCTATCCCCACCCATAAGAAAACCCATTTTCGTTCTTTTTTACTGATAATTTGTTTTTTAAAGACAAATAAAACATAGATCATGAGACATAACCATATAACAATCATCCCTATTTTCATACTGTCATTCCTTTTCAATGATTCCTATATTTGATGTTCTTTGGATATCTGCATCAACTTTGACAGTTACTTTTAAGTTTGGCAGGGTTTTTCGCCAGTCTTTCCTCCAATTTTGTTCCCACGCCTGATGTTTATTTTTATAAAGGTACCAGCCAAACCCAAAAACATCTATACCTTGTGAGTGAGCATGCTTTAAAACTGCTTGAATTTGTTCTTTAATCTCGGTTTCCATTTTACTAATAATCAATCGATAGGTTTTGGGATCCTCGATTCGATAGTTTGGCTCATTTTCAAATAATACACCCGCAGCCCTGACGGTCAGGAGGAAGGTGGGTTTTCCATTGACAATCTTTAAAGTGGGTTCCGTCTGATTCTCAAAGATCTGCACCGATATTTCCTCATCCTTTGCGACCGGAAAAGATGCTGATTTTTTTTTCATTTTTTCAAATAACCATAATATTCCTTCACTTTCATTGCTATTAGAAGCAAAGGCAAGCTTGTCATCTTTAAAAACAGCAAAACTCTCCATTTGAACTTCTTTTTTGTTTTTATCATCCTTCGTTGTACCAGCAGTGTTAACAATTGGAATGACCATGTCCTTCCCATCCCGATTCAAATCTTGAAGGGCTTCTCGAGCTGTCATATTAATACTGTTTTTAGACATTTCTCTCATGCCTTCACCCGAATATTGTTCCATCCTCGGCTGCGTCTTCAATAGTTTCACGGCATCACCTTTAGAGATAAGCAAAAAGGTGGAAATCCTTGACCGGGGCTGTGTAAAAATGGCATTTAAGGACTTCTTTATCCCTTCTTTAGCAAGCGAATCCCCGATAATGTGAACTCTTCTATGTCCTAAATAAATCCTTCTCGACAACTTAGTTTGTATTTCCTCAATCCCTTGCCGTTCATTACCACCAGGTCCTTGAGCGACTAAAAAGGGCCCTTCCCCGCTTGTTCCCCCGCCTCCCCCGCTTGATCCTGCCCCGCCCATAGAGCTTGGAAGCGGAATCTGTACGGAATAAAGGAATTTGTTCTTTTTCCCTTTATCTACACCCGTTGCGACAACAAAGGCAATATCGTTAATCTCTGAGCGGTCCCAACAGCCTGTCAATAAAATGAGGGCGATTAAACAAGTTAACAGCAGACGGATAGATTTCATGACTCATTCCCTTCTTCACTGCCTTTTCCAGGACTTGGTTTTAAACCTTTCCCTTCTCGTGTCATATCCACCTTAACGGTTTGATTCGGACGTTGATTCATCGACCACCATGGAGCCCGTATAAATACATCCTTAAGTCCTTTCATTGACATGGGAGATACGGGAGATAAATAAGGTATACCAAAGGATCTTAATTTGGATAAATGTGTTAAGATGATCAAGATACCTAGGACAATTCCAAATAAACCGAATACACCTGCAAGCACAATAAATGGAAAACGCAGGAGCCGTACAGAAATCGCCATATTAAATCTTGGGATCGTAAAAGAAGCGATACCCGTTAAGGAAACGACAATAACCATAGGAGCAGAAACAATTCCTGCCTCAACAGCCGCCTGCCCAATCACTAGTGCACCGAGGATACTTACAGCTTGACCAACAATTTTAGGCAGACGTACCCCAGCTTCCCGCAGCGCTTCAAAAGAAATTTCCATAATCATGGCCTCAACAAAGGCTGGGAACGGGATGGCTTCTCTCGCTGATGCAATACTAAACAGCAGGTTTGTCGGAATCATCTCTTGGTGATAAGTAGTCACGGCTACATAAATACTTGGTAAGGTAAGCGCAATAAATACAAAGATGATACGAAGCAGACGAAGAAAAATAGATATGTGATAACGATGATAATAATCCTCACTAGCCTGAAGGAACTGCCAAAAGGTGGCCGGCATGACGAGAGCAAGCGGTGTACCATCAATAATAACGGCTACTCTTCCCTCTAACAAATTGGCCGCGATCGTATCTGGACGTTCCGTATTTTGGATTTGTGGAAAAACACTCCAAGGGTTATCTTCAATTAATTCTTCTATATAACCGCTTTCCAAAACACCATCAATTTTAATTCGGTCCAGCCGTGATTGAACTTCGTTTAAAAGATCTGGATCAACTAAACCATCGATGTACATAATCGCGATACCTGTTTTGGTTTCTTCGCCAACATCTTTTGCAATTGCTTTAAGCCGGTTAGAACGGATTTTCTGTCTCACAAGGGCTGTGTTTACTCTTAGACTCTCAGTAAGACCCTCACGCGGGCCACGAACAACAGACTCGGTTTCTGGTTCGGAGACACTTCTTCGTTGTCCACCCTTTGCATCGATAACAATTCCTGTATTCACTCGATCAACTAAAAGAACGGTATTTCCTTTTAGAACATTTAATACAGCATCATCAAGTTTAGTAATTTCTTTAACAGAACTGACTGAAATAATTCTTTCTATCAAAAAATCAGCCGTAACACGCTCTTTTTCTACTTCCTTCAGAATTTGGTTGATTCCATGAAGCTGAATGCTGTTCGTATCAATGAGCCCATCCACAAACAATAAATAGGCTTCCACCTCTCCAGCAATAATTTGCCGAAAAACAATATCTGAACAGTCCTTAAAAAGCTGCTTCAATCGGTCAATGTTAATCGATAAATTCGAATCGATTTGTCTATCCGTTTTTTCAGCAGGCAATGACTTTTGGTCGTCAGTAAGTAGTTTTTTGAATTTTCTCATCGAAAAACTCCGATTGTCTAAATTTTTTCTGGCTGTTTTCCTAGAAAATCGCACCTGGAATAGGCGTCGATTGCCTAAATTTGGCTTTTTATAATTTGCTCTATTAATTGAAAAATATTCCTTTTATACGATAATTTTAGCTTGATTATTTTAAGATTGGACATACTGAAGGAAGTAAATCATTATTCGTCACTAGGAGTGAAATCAGTTGGAAAGTCAATTCAGTAATTTTATAGATGAGGTATTTATGCAAGGAAAAATGGAAAATGTATTTAGTTACACATGTGGTTCCTGGCAAAATTGCAATCAAACTACCATTCAGTCGTTCCTGTCTCAATGTATGGAATATAATATCGATCCCCAATACTGTATGAGCTGGGTGGAACAACATAAGGATGAAATACCGAATTGGGGCGCTGTGTCAGAAACTTCCCTTGGCTGGGTGAACGAGCACACCTCCTCTGGTTCGCCGATTTCTATAACAGAGCAGGGATTAAGTTAATTGGAAGCCAAGGGCTTAAATAATAGAAAAAATCCTAACCAGCTTGAACACTGATTAGGATTTTTCACACTTATTGTGCTTTTTCAACTGCTTCAACTAATTTAAATAAGAAATGATAGATTAACTGGAAAGCCTCTCCCATTGTCATTTCTTCATCAAAGCCTTCTACATAATTTAGAACAAAGTTTAAATTCCACAACCCATCATCAAGCGTAAACATTAAATCAAATTTGGCATCCTCACCGTTTAAATGCGCATTTAAATATTCTCTAAGCTGCTTGTCATATTTCTTCTGTACCTTCAGCCCCAGCATGACGTCAAAGGTCCCGAAAACATCATCTACTTCAAGAGAAATCGCGTCAACATTCACAAAGTCGAACCATTTAGATTCGAGATAAATAAATTCATTTTTATGCTTTTTAAGATAATGAAGGGGTTCAGACAAAAACGCAGAGGTTTCATTTTTTAACATATTCTCCGATTCTTTATCACAACGTTCAATATAGGCATCGGCAAAACGGGTATTGGCATCCTTTTCGACCCATTCTCCTTCACCCGTCAGTTGATTTTGTTCTGCGTATTCGATTTCTTCTTTAAAAAGAACAACTCCTCCCTCAGTTGATTGACGATCGTTTTCCGCTATGTACTGTTTTATTTTTTCTTTTAACATTCTTACCCTCCTATTGACCTACTTGACCTTATATTAATCCACTTTACTAAAAAAGCAAATGGATACAGGTTAACTTTATTATTACGCAACAGAAGAAATAAATAAATAAATAAAATCCCCTAGTCACACCGATGAGGGGATTTAGTATTATGTAGTTTTTATTATCGATTGACACTTTTTGAAACGTCCCAAATCACAAAATATTTCGAATACTGTCTCGTCAAAACGATTGCTTCTTTTTCCTCCTTTAGAAAAATTAAGCCAGACCCTATTTGTTCCTCGAAAGCCCACCCCTTCGCCTTCATCACTTCTTTTACCTTATTAAGCGGATTATGACCTGTATTGCTAGACAAATATTGGCTCTTTTTTTCTGTATTTAAAAACTGAACGTAGTCAGTATCCGTTATTTTTAATTTCACGATTGATATAAGCAGCGGTACGGGGTTTCCTTCTTGGAATAGAGCAGATCCAAAGACCAAGACGATGCAGCCAAAAGCAATTGTTAAACTGATGATGATCGTGATCATGATATTTTTCAACCAGTTCACCTGTTTCCCCCCTTGTAAATCTTTCATTTAATAAGACGATTCAAGGGTGCTTTTGGTTTCAATTGACAGTATTACAATTCGTTTACAAAAGATCCACTCGATCAATAGAGTGGATCTAAACCTATGATTCTATTACCCTTCTTTTAAAAAACTGCTTGGCATGACAACGGCTATCACTTCACCACTTGCACAAAGAATATTATCTGCGAACACTTCTGCTGCAACCTTGAATTTTTTAGGATGTATTTCCTCAACTCTTCCTACTGCCTTTAATTGGACACCATGTGGAGTAGGCTTATGAAAGTTTACATTTAAGTAAGCGGTTACAAATCTTGGCGCCCCCTGATCATCCCCTGGTTCAAACCCATTTTTTCGGTGTAAAGCTAGTGCAGCGGAACCTGTTCCATGACAATCAATAAGGGAAGCAATCAAACCACCATAAACAAATCCAGGTAAGGCGGTATGTTCCGGTTTAGGTGTATATAGGGTTACGGTTTGGTCCCCTTGCCAGCCAGTCCGAAAATGGTGGCCTGTTTCATTTAAACGGCCACACCCATAACACCAGGCAAAATCATCAGGATAATCATCTTGAATTGCATGTAATACCTTTTCTACCATTGTCAAACCTCCTTTTCCAGAAAATTATAACATGTTTGATAATATATGTTAAACAGAAACCGTTTAAGAAGGGTGTAGCTTACGTGGGTGTTTGGTAGTTCCTATATATAAGATAAAAGGATGCAGCAAATCGTTGCTGACATCCTTTTATCTTATTTTTTTATGAGACCTTTGTAGGCTGCTGATGTTCTAACCTCAACCGTAAGCTTTCCTTTTGCATAAATGGTTTTAATTAATAATGGAACACCTGTTGTATTTTGAAAGCGAAAATCCGGCCCGCCATAGGAAACGGTCGCATCTCGTCCTTGCGGAACGTAACCGACCGATAAGGAATGATGATGTTTTTCCACATAACTTACCCCAACCTGGTCAACCGCATTAAACAATGTCGAGGATGTCTGACAGATACCACCGCCAATTCCCATCACCATTTTCTTATTAACAATTTCCTTTGCCGGCTGGTATCCGTGGGCAGCATCACTTGGTCCGACCGTTGTATTAAAAGAAAAAATATCCTGTATGCCCACAATCACATTATTAATAGCAATCGCTGACAGCTCGATATTTTTCGAACGGCCTGCTACCCCGCTGTTAAAATAAGTCGTGAAGGAACCAACCACCACTTCACTTAAATGGGCAGGGTCTTCCGGCTTATAGCCGCTTTCTGTAATTGTGATCGGCAGTTCAATATCGCCGCCCTCAACAGAAGCTGTCATCACTCGATTCACTAATTCCGCTTCATCTAATATGATCAGTGGCTTTCCTTTGATGATTTGCCCATTTGCATCAATTTTATCAAGGACCATACGTTGATCATATCCCGCTGTATTATCTGTTCCTCTGGCTAGGTCTTTGGCCCACTGTTCTATCTTCTGTTTATATGAATCTGGATTATTCTCATACCCTAATTCTTCCGGTAAAAATGTTTTAATCATACTTTTGGTATTGGGATCAATGACATTGACGACTACTGGTTTCTTTTCTTCTTCCTTAGGCGGTTGTTCCTGCTGCTTTTGACTCGGCTGCTTTTGTGGTTCGGTTACCTTTTCCTTTTCATGGACCGGTCTATTTGTGGCCGTCTTCTCATTACACCCTGCTAAAGCTAGTAAACTCCCAATTAATAAAACTGAAATTGCCCATCTTTGCTTCACCATTTTCCCCAACTACTCCTCTTAATCGAATCTCACTACCAGTGCAAATTGACAACACGGATTGCCTCCATTCACTCATTTTATTCTCTTGCAGCATGCAATATTACTTAGAAAAGCGATGGTTAAGGAGAAAATCGACAAAAAGCAGCCTGAACAATCGGTTCAAGGCTGCTAAGACAATTATTTATCTTGTTCCTGTTTTCACAATCGGCTTAACGACTTTTGCTTCCGTCAAGACTGGCAGATATTTTTTATAGGTATGCCAGTAGGCCATCCCAATAAATATCGTCCCGCCAACGGCATTACCTAAAAAGACTGGGATAAAATTTTGAATGTAGTCCATCCATGTAAAATGGCCGGCAAAGATCGCGGCAGGGATGACAAACATATTCGCTACAACGTGTTGGAATCCAATCGCAACAAATGCCATTGTGGGGAACCAAATGCCTAAGATTTTACCTGACATATCATTAGCTCCATATGATAACCAAACAGCCGAGGCAACCAGCCAATTGCAGCCAATCCCAGAAAGAAAGGCTTGGAGAAAGGTTGCTTCAAGCTTGTGGTCTGTGATACTAATCGTTTTTTCTAAAAATGGCGCAGCTTCGGTTAGACCGACAAGATGTCCAAAGAAATAGGCTACAAAAATGGCACCTAAAAAGTTACTGATGGTAACGAGGAACCAGTTATATAGTACCTTTCCTGTACTGACCCTTTTGGCCATTCTTGCTAGAGGCACCGCCATCATATTCCCTGTTAGTAATTCCCCGCCCGCCAATAACGTGAGAATAAGACCGACCGGGAAGACGCTTGCCCCAATTAAACTGCCTAACCCTTCTAAATTTCCGGTTAGCGTAGCGGTTACACGGATAAACAGCAGGTAACCAAGGGCTATAAACGCTCCAGCCTCAAAACCTAGCAGGATGGTTTGAAGTGGTGCATATTTGGTTTTTTTTACTCCGTTTTCGACTGTTATGGCCATAATTTGATCCGGTTTACTAAACCCCATAATCATTACACCCTCATTTTCTTTTCTCTTTATTTGTGAAATATTTAACATAGTTTTATTTTATAGCATTTTCTTCCGAAAACCTGTGAATATTTCTTTAATGTTTTTAGAACGCTTTCATTCGACAAAATTTACACAAAGCTAAATTTCGTGTCACATTTTGCAGTAAATTATATGTTATAATATATACATGTGTTAATTTCACTAGTAAAACACTTATCACCATCGCATAATCCTATTTGCGTTGGTTTTATGATATAGTCATTATTAATTGAATGGATGTGTTAACATGGAGAATACGATTGAGACGGTTTATCGTTTAGAAAATCCTGAGAAAAACATTATTAAATTTGCGACCGGCACGCAGCTTCGTTATGAGGATGTTATTAAAGAAGTATTTGGAGTTGCATGTATCAATGACTTACACATGATGATTCAATACAACAAAAGCTTTCAAACAAGCATATGTAACAGCTATGGCATCAGCGAAAAGAAAATCACACTAGATAAAATCATCCGCATCGCATCTAAAGCCGATATGCTCACCTTCAAACAACATCTAATCGAAAATAAACAAAACTACCAACAGGACCAGGAAACTGATCCAGTAGAAAATACCACCCATGTCAACCGCCCTTTTGACACCATCATCAAACTCCAAGAAGGAATCTACCAATGGGACGACAGCAATTACTCCTACAGCGCTGTTACAAATGGTGCCTGACACCAAAAAAAATATAGAACCTGGTTCCATTTCACTTATGAATGGATTCCTGGCTCTATATTTTTTTGTTTGTTTATTATTTCTTCTTCTTATGATTCGATTTAGTTAATCTGCCTAGTATAAATGCACCTGCTGCGACACCGAGGATCGTGTTCGTTTTCTTATTGAAAACCTGTTTCGCAACTAGATTTATATTTTGCGGTCTTTCGGCTAATCGTCTCATGAAATATCCATACCAATCGTTTCCAAATGGGACATACGTACAGAAATTGTATCCTTCATTCGCTAAACTTAATTGCAGTTCTTTCCTAAATCCATACAGCATTTGGAACTCAAACTGATCATTCGGAATATGGTTTTCTTTGACAAATTTCTTCACATGATTAATAATTCGATGGTCATGTGTGGCAATCGAAGTAAATTTCCCGTTCAAAAGATGCCATTCAATCAATTGAATATAGTTCGCATCGATCTCCTTTTTATCTTGAAAAGCAATGTCTGCGGACTCTTTATAGGCGCCCTTTACAATGCGGATTCTATGGTTTTTATATCTTTTGAGATAGTCTAATGCTTTATGAAAATAGGCCTGAATCACCGTACCTACATTATCATATTCAAGGGAAAGTTCGTCCAATAGCTGGAAGGTCAGCTCTAAATGTTTATAGTCTTCCATATCAATGTTGACAAACATATCATATTGGCTAGCCAAGTGGACAATCTCTCTTATATTCATTAAACAAAAGGTATAATCAATATCCAATCCGACTTGAGTGGGTTTTAATGAAATATGTGCATCCACTTGATTTTCATGGATGGCCTCAATCACCTTAAGAATTTGTTCCTTCGCAGCAACTGCTTCTTCCTCTTTAAAGACAAACTCCCCTAAATTGTCGACTGTGCAAGAAATCCCTTGAGCATTAAGTTCCTTAATACTTTTGATCACTTCTGGAATATTAGTTCCCGCAACAACACTTTGTGCCCCCATTTTTAAGCCATACTTTTTAGCAGCAGTATTTAAAAATTGATTTTGAGATAAATCCATGAAAAAGTCCTTCAACATTGCGATTTCCCCTTGCTGTTCGTTTTATTTTCATTATAGCATACGCTTTCATTAATATTTATTTTGTGAATTTTTCGAAATAAAGCGCAGTCATTTCCAGACTAAAAGAAAAAAGCTCATCTCTCCGAAAAGAAATGAGCTTAATCAACTTATTTAGATAACAAATGGTGTCAGGCACCTTAGTTTTCTGCTAGTTTGGAAGGGATTTTCTTCTCGCTAGGTTTTGCTTGGCTTTTTCCTTCTAGATCTTCTGCTTGTTTGGATCGTTTAATAAAGAAGGATAGGACGAGTGCGACTGCTGCAATAAAAGTAGCGATTAAGAATGAGAAATTGATTCCTTCTAACATGGATTGCATCATGATTTGTTGTTTCATCTCCGCTAGAGCTGCCTTTGTTGGCGGCGCAGTTAAATGCTGCATTGCTGCCTTACCCAGTTCTTTAGCGTGTGATTCCGCACGGTTTGTCATAATCGTAACCATTAAGGCTGTCCCGATTGCACCTGCAACCTGGTTTAAGGTATTATTCATTGCCGTTCCATGTGGGTACAAACGCTTTGGAAGCTGATTCAGCCCATTCGTAGAAACCGGCATCATAACCATCGACATCCCCAACATACGGATCGAATAGATAATGATCAAATGTGTATACGTTGTATGCAGCGTTAATCTACTAAAAGCATAAGTTGTTACCACAATAATCGTTAAACCCGTTACAGCAAGAATTCTTCCGCCAATTTTATCAAACAGTTTCCCGGTAAGTGGCGACATAAAGGCCATCAAGATTGCCCCTGGCATGAGCAATAGTCCTGCATCCATTGGAGAAATTCCCCGAAGGTTTTGCGTATAAATAGGCAGCAGAATCATCCCGGAAAATAACGCCATATTTACGACCATAGCGATGCATGATGATAAGGCAAACATAGGATATCGATAAACCCGGAAATTCAATAGTGGTGCTTCTTGTTTAATTTGACGGTAAATAAATAGGAACAATGAGATAATACCGAGCATAATCGTTCCGTAAACCTCTGGGCTGTCCCATCCTTTACTACCGGCCGAACTAAAGCCGTAAAGGATACCGCCAAATCCAACACTTGACAGAATAACGGATAAGAAATCGAGACGAAGATTAACTTTTTCCTTTTTATCCTTAAGCAAGAATAAACCAATTAAAAGAACAAGGATCGCAATTGGTGTAATAAAGTGGAAAAGCATTCTCCAGTCATAATGCTCTACAATCCATCCTGATAAAGTAGGTCCGATCGCTGGAGCAAACATGAGAATGAGCCCAAATACGCCCATTGCCATTCCCCTTTTTTCAATCGGAAAGCTTACCAGCATAACGTTCATTAGCAAAGGCATTAAGATGGCTGAACCAGAAGCCTGAAGCATCCGTCCTGCTAGCAGCAACGGAAATACATGGGCAAATCCAGCAAGAATCGTACCGGCAGTAAATAACCCTATAGCTGCTAGAAAAATATTCCGAACGGAAAACTTTTGTATTAAGTAAGCGCTAATCGGAATTAAAATTCCGTTTACTAGCATAAAACCTGTAGTCAGCCACTGTACAGTAGATGCCTCAATATTTAAGTCTTTCATTATAGAAGGCAGTGCAATGTTTAGTAACGTATTATTTAAAAATGAGATAAAGGCACCGACCATTAATATCGCAATAATACCGTAAGGTGGACGATCAGCATGCTTTTTGGTTTTTTCCATTTAGTTTCCCCCTTGGAAGCTCTGTTTGTATTTGTACGTTAAATTCGCATAAAGTATATCTTATACCTTTGGTTCAAGTATTGCAATGGAAAAATACTCATAAATAATGAGTTTTTATAAAAGCAAATACGCTCAAACCACTATTTTATACAAGGAGTCCAAAATTCCATAGCCATATCTATTTAATACCCTGATCAAGACGCACCTTAAAACTATTTTTCATCTAAAACCGAATTATTAATCATACTTTTTAAAATGGGGAATAGAAAGACAAAGGAACGGTATGAAAACAAGAAGGAACATCTCCCTCACATAAAAAAGAAACACTCCCATTCAAAAAAACAGTGAATAGGGAGTGTTATCTGTAAATTATCGTCTTCTGTTCCGATTTCGTAAAAAAGTTGGAATATCCAGTGATTCTTCTTGACCCTGGTAGGAACGATTGTATTCATATATTTGTTCATCCTGCTGCTGCCTTTGTTCTTCGTGCTCATAGACATTATGCTTAAAACTTTCCTCACGTTTTGGCTGAGTAGGAGCTTCCGTCACAGGAGCGGCAGAAGGTCTATGTACTTCATTTTCACTATTCATAAACCCTGTTGCAATGACCGTGATCATAATTTCGTCTTTTAAATTGTCGTTTATAATGGAACCAAAGATCATATTTAATTCATGATCGGAGGCGGACGCAACTAGGTCGGCTGCTTCCTGTACTTCATATAGACTTAAATTACTGCCTCCGGTAATGTTCATTAAGACACCTTGTGCTCCATCAATTGAGGTTTCTAGTAATGGACTGGAGATCGCTTTTTTTGCTGCTTCAACGGCACGATCTGGACCTTTCGCCACACCAATGCCCATTAACGCCGTTCCCTGGTTCGTCATAATCGTTTTTACATCGGCAAAATCCAGGTTAATAAGCCCTGGAACCGCAATTAAGTCAGATATACCTTGAACACCCTGACGAAGGACATTATCTGCCTCACGGAAGGCTTCTAACATTGGGGTTTTTTTATCAACAATCTGAAGCAGGCGGTCATTCGGAATAATAATGAGAGTGTCTACCGCTTCTCTCATTAATTCAATTCCGCTGGCAGCATTGACTGCTCGTTTTTTGC
Source organism: Neobacillus drentensis (assembly GCF_021560175.1). Lineage (GTDB taxonomy): Bacteria > Bacillota > Bacilli > Bacillales > Cytobacillaceae > Neobacillus > Neobacillus drentensis_A. The sequence goes on from NZ_CP091110.1 coordinate 3,496,435, forward strand.
CTTCAAAGCCAAACGGACGTGTGACAACCCCAATCGTAAGGGCACCTAATTCTCGGGCAATTTCTGCAATAGCTGGAGCGGCCCCTGTCCCAGTACCTCCGCCCATACCAGCTGTTACAAATACCATATCAGCTCCGTCTAATACTTCTTGCAGCTGCTTCCTGCTCTCTTCTACTGCTCGTCTGCCGACTTCTGGATTGGCACCAGCACCGAGACCTCTTGTTAAGGTGGCGCCAATTTGCATTTTAATTTCCGCTTTAGAAAGATTTAAAGCCTGGGCATCTGTATTCACAGCAATAAATTCTACACCCTGTATTCCATCTTCAATCATTCGATTAACCGCGTTATTTCCTCCGCCGCCAACACCAATTACTTTTATTCTCGCAATTTGATCTATATTCATGTCAAGATCCCACATTCGCTTCTCCTCCTAAACCAATCATTACTTCATTATTCAGAAAACTAACTTTATCATAAAAAGTACTTTTTTCCCAAACTTATTACTTACTATTTTAGCAAAATAATAGGCTTGTTTGTATAGTACCACGTATTCATTTCAATAAAAAAAATCAAAAAAACCCTCAATTTCGAGGGCATATTCTAGCTATTTTGACCTTATTTCATCCTGTGGGCTATTTTCTTCCGTTTAGGACCACCTCTATTTACTCAGCGCGCTTCCATTCTTTCCGAACTAAGCGTATTCCCCAAGTATAAAAAAGTGCCGCATTACCTTATTATAGTAAGCATGTGTCCGCTGTAAGAAATTACTTCAAACACAAAATCTTCATTTTTTCAAAACGATAAATTCGTTTTCTTGAATTGTTGACACCTATCAAGCTTTATGTCACTTTATAGAGGCATATATTAGACTTACAATTTATGAGGAGAATGGTACAAGTGAAACGAAAAGTCATCGCTTATAACCTTGAATTAACCGAAGCACTTGAAAAACTAGACGATCAATTTAAAGTACAAATTTTTGATAGTATTAATCCAAAAACCGATCCGGCTTTTTTAGAGGCACTCAAGGATGCGGAAGGGATTGTCGGACTGGCACTTCCGGTCGATCAGGAACTGCTTGATCGAGCACCAAAGTTGAAGATCGTATCGAATAATTCCACCGGCTATAATAATCTTTCCATTGAGGTAATGTCAAAACGCGGCGTGATGGGAACGAATACGCCTGGCGTCCTTGAAGATACGACAGCAGATGCCATTTTCGGAATCCTCCTAGCTTCTGCCCGCCGGATTGCAGAACTGGACCACTTTGTGAAATCTGGAAATTGGCAAGGCCATTTAACCACCGCCGAATATGCGATAGATGTTCACCATAAAACACTTGGAATAATCGGGATGGGTAAAATCGGTTCCGCCATCGCTAAACGGGCACACTTAGGATTTGATATGGATATCTTGTACCATAATCGAACTCGTAATTTAGAGGCAGAAGAAAAATATCATGCCACCTATTGTAACCTTGATACACTACTAAAAGAATCCGATTTCGTCTGCTTGATGACGCCTTTAACCCCTGAAACGGAGAATTTAATTGGCGAACGAGAATTTAAATTGATGAAGAAGTCTTGTATATTTGTAAATGGTTCCCGTGGTAAAACGGTTGATGAAACAGCATTAATAGAAGCATTAGAGCAGAAAGAAATTCATGGTGCTGCCTTGGACGTTTATCAAATAGAGCCCGTAAAAAAGGGCCATCCACTGCTTCAGTTCCCAAATGTTGTTACTACACCACATATCGGCTCGTCAACCTATGAAACAGAATTAAAAATGGCTGAACTTGCCGTCGAAAATTTACGTGCGGGGTTAACAGGCAAGCTCCCTAAAAACTTGATTAATCCTGAAGTGCTAAACTAAGATGAGAAAAGATGTCGCTTTTATTATTATGTGAAGGAGTAAAAAAATGTCTGCCCCAAAAAGTGTAGTGGATAAATTAAACTTGGAGAAATATGTAAACAAACTTATCCTCCATAAACCTGAACAAGTCAATGACTTTCAAGCACTAGAATATGACTCCTCTATAAAAAAAGACACCTATGATCTTATCTTTAGCTTTATTTTTAGCTTAGAAGAATTCACAAGAGAACTTCAAAACGTAATCGAGAATAAATTGCTAGAGGACAATGGCTATTTATACTTCGCTTATCCAAAAAAGAACAATAAAGTATATAAAGAATATATAGACCGTGACAGTTTTATTAGTGCCCTCCCTTCCGATGAGGACGGATATGTGCTAAACAGCAACATCAAGTTTGCAAGAATGGTAAGCCTAAATGATGTGTTTACCATTGTTGGTTTAAAGTCCACTCCAAAAAAGTCGAAAAAATCGGCCAGCAGCAAAAGCAGCCAATGTGTGGATGACTACATTGATCATATTGATGATATTAAACAGTACTTGCAGAAAAATGAGGAACTGTTCAAAAAATACATTGAATTAACTCCCGGCTATCAGAAGGATTGGGCCCGCTATATCTATAGTGCAAAAAGAAAAGAAACACAGGAAAAACGCCAGCTTGAAATGGAGACGGCTTTAGGCGAAGGCTATAAAACAATCGAATTATATAAACAAACTAAAAGATAAACGAAAAAAGATGCCTGGTTTGATTATCTAAACCAAGCATCTTTTAATATATCCGTTATTAGTTTACATAATATAATTATTGTTACCTTAAATAAACATATTAAGAACTCTTCGCTTTTTTATAGTGCTGGTGCTTCCATTCCAATTTGGCTCCATTCTTCTCTAGAAGGACCATAGATTCCAGGAACCGGCAACCCGGCTTGACGCATTAAAACAGTCATTTGTCCGCGATGATGAATAATATGTTTAATTAAAAGTGAAAGTGTGGCCGCCTTTGGCATTGTCATCCCAAACACATTCTGCATTTCTTGTAATGACTCATCTGTCCATTGGTTTTGTACTTGTTCCACAACATCGGCACTGACTCTTCTAAAAGTGTCAGCAATATCTTGTGCAGATGCAGGGGTACTGTCCGCGTTTTCAACATTGGTAATCGTAATTCCAAATTCATTTACCATGCCAGGTGTACTGGTAACAATGTGCCAGGCAATTCTGCCTAATGTTCGATCTTCTGTGGATACTGGTTGTTGAAGCGACTCGTCCGTTAAGGCATCCAAAACCTTTTGGGTAGATGCAGCTTCCTGGTTCCATTCTTGGCTAAATTCATTAATAGAAGTAAACATAGATACTCTCCTCCGATTCATCTATACTATTCAATCCTGGCCAAATTTTGGCAACTAAAGTATATCATTCCATTCACTAAAGACAAAGTGAAATTATCCTCGTCAGAAAAAAGCTCAGAGCCACCCAACATGCAGAATGTCCCCGAGCTTAATCATCAGTCAACATTTTCATTCATCGTCATAAGTGTTGTTCCAATTGATTCTTTTATAACAAAGGTATTCGGTGCAAAGTCGTATGGAGTATCTCCCTTATTAATAATAATAACCGGGACCCCGGCACTTTTATATTGCGGAAAGGTGGAGAAAGGCGTTACCTTTAAACTGGTTCCTACTACTAATAAACAGTCTGCCTTACGAATTTGATTAAGAATATGGTTAAACCCTTCCATTGAAAACCATTCACCAGTATCCCCAAACAAAACTACATCCGGTTTAATGAACCGGTCTTCTTTCCGTTTTGTTTTACAATGACTACAGACATAAAAATCCTCGATTGTTTCTAACCGAGTAATCATCTCACTCGTAGCATAAGTCTTTCCGCAGTTTTGACAGGTAGCTGTTTTGATTGTTCCATGAAACTCAATCACATTAGTGCTGCCTGCTTTTTGATGAAGCCCGTCAATATTTTGGGTAATAATCGAGCTTACCTTTCCTTCGCTCTCCCACTTAGCCAGGATTTGATGGCCTTTATTTGGAACGGCCTCAGGGTGGTACAAATTTTCAATCGCAAACTGATAAAATTCTTTTGGGAATTTATAAAAATAATCGAGCGAAAGGATGTATTCAGGTGCCAGTTTATAAATCCCTGTTCGTGAACGAAAGTCTTTGATACCCGATTCCGTGCTAATGCCAGCACCAGTCAAAACAATAATGTTCTTGGCATCTTTTAGAATCTGGGTACATGTTTCCATCGTGTTTTTATCCATGTAAAAATTCCCCTTTCAACACTTTCATACCTTTACTTAATTAATGTCAACCTAAATGTGGTAAATATTATATATCCTTAGGGAATTTTTCAACTAATATCTGGGATATTAAACTTATAATCACACAGCTCGAAAAAAACGAAAAGGATGGCTGACAAAATGATCGAAATCCCAAGAACTCTATATTGTGAGCAATGCCAAAAGGAAACAGAACACATGGTTCGAGAAGACGCTCTCGAAATCGAATATACCTGTACTGTATGTAATAAACATGAGGATATTGTCAAATCGTTTTTCTAAGTAGTCTTTAAAAACACAAAAAAACTCAAACCAATTTGGCTTGAGTTTTTTGTACTTTCATTATATTCCTTTGTACGCCAAGCGATAGATTTCAGCTAATTCCGTTACCAACGGAAGCTTAGGATTTGCTGTTGTACATTGATCTTCGAAAGCTCGATCGGAAAGTAAGTCAATCTTACTTTCAAATTCTGCTTGATCAATCCCATTTGCAGCAAGACTCATCGGAACTTCCAATTCTTGAGCTAAGCGGATAATCGCTTGAACCAAGCTTTCTACCCCTTCTTCAGTAGTAGCGGCTGGTAAACCTAACGTTCTTGCAATCTCAGCATAGCGCTTGTCGGCTTTGAAGTGATTGTACTTAGGGAATGCCGTAAACTTCTTAGGTTTTGTTGCATTATATCGAATAACATGCGGTAATAGAACAGCATTTGCACGTCCATGTGCAATATGGAACTCTGCTCCCAATTTATGGGCTAAGCTGTGGTTAATACCTAAGAATGCGTTCGCAAAGGCCATACCGGCAATGGTAGATGCATTATGCACTTTCTCGCGCGCTTCTTCATCATGGCCATTTCGATAAGCTCTTGGCAGGTATTCAAATACAAGCTGAATAGCTTTCATCGCTAGACCATCAGTGAAATCATTTGCCATACAAGATACATAAGCTTCAATTGCATGTGTCAAGACGTCGAGACCAGTATCAGCCGTAATATGCTTTGGAACCGTCATAACAAACTGCGGATCGATAATGGCAACATCAGGTGTTAATTCATAGTCAGCTAAAGGATATTTGATATTGGCTTCTTTATCCGTAATAACAGAGAAAGATGTGACTTCAGAACCTGTACCAGAGGTTGTTGGAATTGCAACAAATTGTGCTCTTTGACCTAAATGAGGATATTTCACAATCCGTTTACGAATATCAAGGAATTTTTGTTTTAAGCCAAAGAATTCAGCATCAGGATATTCGTAGAACAGCCACATTCCTTTAGCTGCATCCATTGCAGACCCGCCCCCAAGAGCAATAATCACATCAGGCTGGAAGTTAGCCATCATTTCGGCGCCTTTCATAACTGTTTCGATAGATGGATCTGGTTCTACATCAGAGAAAATTTCACAATGTACATAATCCGGACGCTTACGTAAGTAGTAAAGGACTCTGTCGACATATCCTAACTTCACCATTCCAGGGTCAGTAACAATAAAAGCTTTAGATATCTTAGGCATTTTTGCTAAATATTGAGTTGAATTTTTCTCAAAATAGATTTTAGACGGAACCTTGAACCACTGCATATTCACATTCCTTTTAGCTACTTTTTTGATATTAATTAAATGAACTGCACCTACGTTTGTTGAAACAGAGTTGCCGCCATATGTGCCGCAGCCAAGTGTTAGGGATGGCATATAAGCATTGTAGATATCTCCGATGGCACCTTGTGAAGATGGAGCATTGACAATGATTCGTCCTGCCTTCATACGTAAACCATACTGTTTAATTACGTTTTGATCATTTGTATGAATAACGGCAGAGTGTCCTAAACCGCCAAATTCAAGCATTTCTTCTGCCCGTTTTAGGCCTTCATCTGTTGAATTCACTTTATAGCAAGCTAAAACTGGACTTAATTTTTCCCTAGACAGCGGATACTTAGGACCAACACCCTTCAATTCTGCTATTAGGATTTTTGTGCCTTCCGGAACCGTCACTCCAGCCTTTTCCGCAATTTTAAAAGCAGGCATACCAACAATATCAGGGTTAACTGCACAAGAATGTTCATTAATGACTAATTTTTCTACCTTTTCTTTTTCTTCTTCACTTAAGAAATAGCAGTTGTTAGCGATCATTTCATTTTTTACATCGTTGTAAATTTCTTTATCAATAATAACGGCTTGTTCAGACGCACAAATCATCCCATTATCGAATGTTTTTGAAAGAATTAAGTCATTCACCGCTTGTTTAAGGTTTGCCGTTTTTTCAATATAGCATGGTACGTTCCCTGGTCCAACCCCTAGAGCTGGTTTTCCTGAGCTATAAGCGGATTTCACCATGCCCGCACCGCCAGTGGCCAGAATCATGGATATTTTATTATGATTCATAAGTGCTTGTGTTGCTTCTAATGAAGGTGTTTCAATCCATTGAATACAATTCTCTGGTGCCCCTGCTTTAATGGCTGCATCCCTTAACACTCTGGCTGCTTCACTGCTGCACTTTTGTGCGGATGGATGGAATGCAAAGATGATTGGATTGCGTGTCTTAATGGAAATGAGTGATTTAAACATGGTAGTTGATGTTGGATTGGTCACAGGTGTTACCCCTGCCACAACACCTACTGGCTCGGCAATTTCAATCATGCCTTCGTGTTCATTTTCATTGATAATACCAACTGTTTTGTTGTATTTAATATTGTGATAGACATATTCTGTTGCAAACATATTTTTAATGATTTTATCCTCGTAAACGCCTCTTCCAGTTTCTTCGACAGCGAGTTTAGCTAGAGGCATGTGCTGATCAAGACCTGCTAATGCCATTTGCTTAACAATCTCATCAATCAACTCTTGGTCGAAACCTCTAAATTCCTCTAAAGCTTTTAAACCTTTTTCAACTAAGCCATTAATCATGCTTGTTACATCCTGTTTGCCTTTTACTTGCTTTTCTACTACTGCCATGATATTCCCTCCAATTATTATCTATGTGAACAATTTCACATATTTGTATAAAAAAATTAGATTTCGAACTAGCATTTATTCATTATTACAATTGTGTATTACTTCACAATTGTGAGTAAATGAGAAAGCAAAAATTGGTTTATTCACACACTGGATTGCGTGGGATTTTTTCAAATAAGATTTCGGTTAGCACTTTGGAGTATTTTTTAACAATGACTACATAATTAACTGTCCAGATATAACTTGGGATCTCTTCATTTTCTTTCATAAGCATTGCTTCAAATGGGTCACCCACTAGTTCTTCGAAGATTTCTTGGGTATAAGTTTCAGCATCTGTTGAGAAGGTTTGCCATTCACAAATCATCATGTCTTATCACTCCTTGTTTCTTTATGGTTACATCATAACACGAAAAAACGATAATAGATTGTGAAAAATTGAACAAACTTTGAACAATTGGATAGTTTTACTAATAGTAGTTCAAAAGCACTAACTAAGCCGTTTTTCAGATAAAATCGTATTGCTTGGAACAATATTATTGTAAACGTTTTCAAAAATAAAATTATATTAAAATACTTTTTCTGCTAGTTGCTTCTATAAGCATATTACTTATATATTTAAAGAAAATTGGTTAAAATTCTAATAGAATGGAGGGAATTTGATGGTTCGTTTTCTAATGATTATTGTTGCTTTATTTTTAATCCACTCATCTTGGCCTTTCTTAGAAAAACAATTTAATCATACAAGCCTTACAAAAGACATTTCTGAAATGAATACACTAAAGGATAATTCAAACATTACCGAGACTATCCAAGCTATTTATAGCGAAGTCCAGTCTACCCTGAAACAGCTTGGAGTTCTAGTAAATAACCGTCAAGAGAACCAACAGCCAATCGAACCAAAAAAAGAGGCGAAGATAGAATTAACTACACCAGCCCAACAGGAATTTTCTATTTTTAATATTGAGCTTGGCGACAGCCGTGATGATTTAGTTGAAAACCTTGGTACTCCGATCCGTTCTACCCTAAATGATTATGGAACCACGTGGAATACTTATCATGACCATTACCGCAATTTTTTTATGGTTATGTATGATGATGATCATAAAGTAGCCGGCCTATATACGAACCAAGATTTAATAGCCTCTAAAAATGGGATTAAATTAGGGACCCCTAAACAAACAGTTCGCAATTTACTGGGTAAACCGTTAACGACGATTCAAAAAGGGCTCGTATTATATAAACTATCAGATCAGGAAGACTATGATGTATTCCTGCGTGATAATGACTATGTCACCATTTTTTATGATAAACATCAAGGAGATACAGTAACAGCCGTCCAATTAATTAGCAAGAATCTAGAAAATAAGAAGCTCGGTATTTACCCGAAAGCAAGTTCGCAATTAAAAGAGGGCTTTGAGTATCAATTGTTTGATTTAACCAATGCCGCCCGGGTTCAGCACCAGCTTCCCGTCCTTACATGGGATCAACATGTTCAAGCGACCGCCCGCAAGCATAGTACAGATATGGCTGTGAATCATTATTTTGACCATACCAATCTCAAGGGCCAATCACCGTTTGACCGGATGGCTGCAGATCATATCGTTTTCCAGTTAGCCGGAGAAAACCTGGCATATGGACAGTTTAGCAGTATTTTTGCCCATGAAGGCTTAATGAATTCACTCGGGCATCGAGAAAACATTTTACGACAAGGCTACAAGTATCTAGGTGTTGGCGTCGCCTTTAATAATGAATCCCAACCCTACTATACAGAAAATTTCTATGCAAAGTAGATGCATAGGGACGGTTCTCTTGCTTCTTTTGAAGCAAGAGAACCGTCCCTATGATTCCTAACTTTTAAGGAATTGGCAATTTATTTTTCTTGAATTAATCAAAATAATTTGATATATTACTATTAATTACATACTTTCTTACTTCAATACCTTTTGAAGTGAGGATAGAGGCGCAAAGACCATCAGTACGCTATATGAGGATAAATGAGGTCCTATGACAATGGTGGAAAGGGGAATTTGCCGAAGCAGATAGAATCTCATTGGTCTTGAAGCTGGTTCTGTGTTGAATAAGCACAGAATTGTCATATAGGAAACTATATGGAGGGCTATCTCACGCATAGGAACTTTATTTTGATGTTTCTACAGCAGCAGCGACCCCTCGTTGTTGCTTTTTTGCGTTGACATCAGATTGGCCTTACCCCTCTAATTTATAAAAAAAATTACAAAGGGTGAGAAAAAATGAATTTTGGCCAAGTATTAACCGCAATGGTTACACCATTTGATCAAAATGGTGATGTAGATTTTAACGCCGCAAGATTGTTAGTTAACTATTTAATTGAAAATGGCACAGAAGGCTTAGTCGTATCCGGTACAACTGGTGAGTCTCCTACTCTAACATTGGAAGAAAAAGTAGCATTATTTAAATTAGTGGTGGAGGAAGCAGCCGGCCGGGTGCCGGTTATAGCTGGTACCGGCTCCAACAATACACGAGCCTCGATTCAGTTAACGAAACTTGCTGCTGAAGCGGGTGTAGATGGAATTTTACTAGTTGTTCCCTATTACAACAAACCCTCACAAGAAGGAATCTATCAACATTTTAAAGCAATTGCCGAATCAACCGTTTTACCAGTTATGCTGTATAATATCCCTGGCCGCTGTGGTGTTAATATGTCAGTTGATACTGTTGTCCGCCTCTCAAAAATTCACAATATCGTGGCTGTTAAAGAAGCAAGCGGCAACTTAGATGCAATGGCAGACATCATAAGTAAGACACCAGATCATTTCTCCCTTTATAGTGGCGATGATGGGTTAACCCTTCCAGTTTTAGCCATTGGCGGAACAGGAGTAGTATCGGTTGCTTCGCACATTATCGGAAACGAAATGCAGGACATGGTGAGGAAATTTAAAAATGGACAGCTTGAGGAAGCTGCAGCTGCACATCGCACACTCCTCCCACTGATGAAGGGATTATTTGCTGCACCGAACCCAACACCTGTGAAAGCCGCCCTAAATATGACCGGTATCCATGTTGGTGAAGTACGTTTGCCATTGGTGCCATTAACGGACGAAGAGAAATTAACATTAGAGAAGCTGCTCCCAGCTGACAAACTTGTAAGTGTAAGTTAATAACCTAGGGCTGCCTTTTAAGGGCAGCCTGTTTTTTTACCTATTTGTTTAATAATCCCCCCTACCAAATCTTTCCTCTTTGAAAGGAGAAACAGAATGGATCGAAAAACAGCAATTGTAACGGGGTCGTCAAGCGGATTTGGTTTACTCTGCGCAATTGAATTGGCCTTGAAGGGTTTTACCGTCATTGCAACAATGAGAGATACGAACAAAGCAAAGGCTTTAATCGAAGCCGCCAAAGAAAAGCAAGTGGAGAAGGACATACAGGTTACCTCGTTGGATGTTACTTCAAGTGACTCGATCCAACAGTTTAAATTATTCCTTGAAAACTATTCTCACATTGATGTGTTAGTGAACAACGCTGGCGTTGCCGTCGGAGGTTTTAGTGAAGAACTGTCTTTAGAAGATTATCGGCGGCAATTTGAAACCAACTTTTTTGGGGTGATTGCTGTGACGAATGCCGTTCTCCCCCTCATGAGAGCGAGAAAACAAGGCCGAATTATTAATATGAGCAGTATCAGCGGAAGATTTGGTTTTCCAGGTTTATCCGCTTATAGCGCATCTAAACATGCACTAGAAGGCTACAGTGAAAGCTTAAGGCTTGAAGTACGTCCCTTTGGGATTGATGTTTCCTTAATCGAACCTGGTTCCTATCAAACGAACATTTGGACGAGCGTTGATCAACTCGAAAACAACCCGGATTCGCCTTATACCTTTTATATGGAGAGCCTCTTAAAAGAAATAAATAATGGCAAAGCTGATTATGGCGACCCAAGTGATGTCGCTAAACTAGCAGCCCAGGTTGCCAGCACGGCTGGAACGCCTGACCTTCGTTATCCGATCGGCAAGGGCGTGAAGACGAATCTATTTCTTAAAAAGACACTGCCTTGGAAGTTTCTTGAATCCGCGATATTAAAGCGGATTAAGCCTTGATTTGTTTGATGAGTTCTGTTTGGTTGATTCTTCCATGCTGAGGGTACTATACTATGTATTGACTGACTGATAAGGAGGAGAAGAGATTGAATAGCTTACAATCCAGCACCACATTACATAATGGGGTAAAAATGCCATGGTTTGGACTTGGTGTCTACAAAGTACCCGAAGGCGAAGTGGCTCTTGAATCCGTAAAAATGGCTATAAAGGCCGGGTACCGAAGCATTGATACTGCCGCACTTTATGAAAATGAAGAAAGCGTTGGCAAAGCCCTAAAAGAATCAGGGGTCTCCCGTGAGGAACTTTTTATTACTACAAAAGTATGGAATAGCGACCAGCGTAATGATTCTGTTGAAGAAGCTTTTGAGACAAGCTTACGGAAGCTCGGCCTTGATTACGTTGATTTGTATTTAATCCACTGGCCAGTAAAGGAAAAATATAAAGACACTTGGAAGGTCCTTGAGAAGTTATATAAAGAAAAGCGTGTTCGTGCGATCGGAGTAAGTAATTTTAACATCCACCATTTAGAAGATTTGATGTCTGTGGCTGAAATTAAGCCAATGGTGAACCAGGTGGAGTTACATCCTCTTCATTCGCAGCCTGAACTGCGCGGCTATTGCAAACAACAACAGATTCAAATAGAGGCTTGGGCACCGCTTGGCCAAGGCAGACTGCTAGACCATCCGGGATTACAGGAAATTGCTTCGGCCCACCACAAATCAATCGCACAAGTTATTTTACGCTGGGATATCCAGAATGAAATCGTAACAATACCGAAATCGATTCGTGAAAGCCGTATTAAAGAGAATGCCAATATCTTTGATTTCACCTTATCAGAGAGCGATATAGAAAAAATTAATGCCCTTAATGAGAACCAGCGATTTGGTGCTGATCCGGATAATTTTAACTTTTAGTATGATGGGACTGTCCTTGCGGGCGGTCTTTTTATTTTCAATTGATTATTGGTGGTCCTTTAAGGGTAAAGTGAATGATAAATAAATTATTGTACGTAGGTGAAGAGTTTGAATCATTCTAGAAGCAGTAAAGATCTTACCATTCACATGAAGAAAAACCTCTGGTCAGGGGTGCTTTTTGGGATTGGGCTCGTTGCTTTTATTGACGAGACCATCTTTCATCAAATCCTTCATTGGCATCATTTTTACGATAAAGCCACGACAGCGGCTGGTTTAGTTTCGGATGGATTTTTCCATGCGTTTAGTTGGTTTTTTACAGTAGGCGGGTTATTTATGGTTGCAGATATCCGGCGCAGGAAGGTATGGCAAGTAAAAAAATGGGCGGCTGGTGTGCTTCTTGGCGCAGGTGGTTTTCAATTATATGATGGGATCATCCAGCATAAACTGATGCGGCTCCATCAGATCCGCTACCATGTCAACCTATTACCTTATGACATGGTATGGCATATCACGTCTGTATTGATGCTGCTTATCGGCCTCGTTCTTATTATTCATTCCGCTAAAAAAACGGGAGTTGTTTCAGAACATGCTCAATAGTCAGCATACGATGCATAGCCATGGTTCCTTGGGTACTGATTTTATCCTTATGCTCCCTTTTATTTTTGCCGTGGTGATTTATCTGCTTGGAGTGGCTAAGAGTGTCCTTTCCGGGAAAAATTGGCCTGTTTACCGAATATTGATGTGGCTAATTGGTGTAGTCTGCGCTCTTGCCGCCGTTACTGGACCAATCGCAGCTCAAGCCCATCACGATTTTACTGCACATATGCTGGGGCATTTGCTGCTCGGCATGCTGGCACCGCTTCTTATGGTTTTGGCGGCACCAATGACGCTGATTCTAAGAACGGTTGATGTGAAGCTGGCTCGCCGTTTATCCCTGATTTTAAGAAGTAAATTCTTCCGGTTTGCGAGTAGCCCTATGATTGCTTCGATTTTAAATATTGGCGGTCTTTGGCTGCTTTATTGCAGCTCTCTATATCGAGAAATGCAGGATAATGCTCCTTTGCACGTACTGGTTCATATCCATATATTTCTGGCTGGATATTTGTTTATTTCGGCGATGATTCATATAGATCCAGCACCACACCGAACGAGCTTCTTGTATCGTGCGATTGTATGTGCGACCGCTTTGTCGGGTCATGGGATTTTAGCCAAATATATTTATGCTCATCCACCGGTTGGGGTGCCTGCGGAACAGGCGAAGACGGCCGGAATGTTAATGTATTATGGCGGAGATGTTGTTGATCTTGTTTTAATTATTATATTTTGCTATCAGTGGTATAAGTCTGTGCGGCCAGCTAGGGCAGTCGATCCATCCTACGGAGGCCAATAAAACGGTTTGGATTACTTGTCGAGTTGGGTTTATGGACCGGTTGGAGGAGGGCGTCTTATGAAGTAGGTCTCATTGACCGACCTAACCAAATTTATTTATTTGTGGACAATGACAGACCGCTTCATTTACCTTCCCAGCCAAAAATACTCTCTCCCGGGCAATGATAGGTCGCTTCATTGACACTCCCAACCAAAAAATCTCTCTCTCGGGCAATGACAATCCAGTTTATTGACCGTTAGGACCAAATATACCTCTCTCCATTTGTTCCATTTCAATTCATCAACACCCGCAGCTGCTCCCTAATCCCATCAACCAAATCCAAAGGTCCTACCCCGTAACTGGACAAAGCCGCAGCCTTCTCTTCCCCTGCTCTAGCATGCAAATAACTCGCCGTCACAAGGGCCTTAACTGGTGTGGCACCCTGCGCTAAAAACGAAGCAATCATCCCCGTCAACACATCTCCACTCCCTCCCTTACCGAGCGCATCATTACCGTGCGGATTAATAAACACATCTCCATCTGGTGTCGCAATAACCGACCTATGCCCCTTTAAAAGCAAAAATACGCCGTAATCTTGGGCAAAAGTCTTCGCAATCCCTATCCGATCCTCTTCCACCTCTTTAACCGTCTTATTTAACAACCGCGCCATTTCTCCAGGATGGGGCGTAAAAATGACATTCCCTTTATAATCTCGAACCATATCCAACTCATCCCGGAGTAAATACAAAGCATCGGCATCAACCACAATCGGCTGTTTTGTCAATAAAGACATCAATGATTTCATCCAAGCCTCACCGCCAGGAAACCGGCTAATCCCAGGACCAATCGCCACACTTTTAAATTGATGCAATATAGTTGAAAGGTGGTCAATCGCCTCAGCAGAAAAATGTCCTTCCTCATCCGCCAGCGGCAAAAATAGTGACTCCGGATTTTGGGCAGCTGCCATAGGATAAATACTCTCGGGCACGGCTAATGTGACTAACCCAGCTCCCGAATTTAGCGCCGCCTTTGCCGAAAAAATCGGTGCGCCAACATAGAACTTTGATCCCCCCACAACCAGTACATGACCAAACGTCCCCTTATGGCCATGTTTGGGTCTAAGCGGAACCGAATGATTCACCAACTCTTTTGTTATTACCTGCGGCATCTCTAGTCCCAGCTCCTCCACAATCGAAGGCGGTACAGAAATATCAACGGCCTTCCATTCTCCCACAAACTTAGGACCATCTTGTAAAAAGAACCCTCTTTTAGGAAAAACAAAGGTAATCGTCTTTGTTGCTTTAACCGCCGTTCCCTCCACCTTACCGCTATCACTATTCACACCTGAAGGGATATCCACAGAGATAATGATCTTTTTCCCAGCATGCTTATTTACCATTGAAATAACAGATCCAAAAGGTTCCCTGACTGGTCCGCTTACACCCGTTCCTAAAAGCGCATCAACAATGACATCTGCCTGGTTAATTTCCGATTCAACTCGTTCGAGCGGGCTTTCATGCAGATAAAGAATGGGTAACTGACGATTATGATACACATCTAAATGCACTTTGGCATCCCCCTTAATCCGCTCAGGTGGTACCACCAAACATAACAGGAGGTCAAACCCTAAATCATATAGTCTTCGTGCAATCACGAATCCATCGCCGCCATTATTCCCGCCCCCCGCAAGGATCACCACACGTGGATTTACATGAGTAGAACTTGCCACAATCTCTTCCGCTACCCTTCCCCCGGCATTTTCCATTAAGACAACACCAGGCAATCCAATTTTTTCAATCGTATAGTGATCCATTTGCTGCATTTCCTTTTGTCCAGCAACCAACATAAAAACACGCTCCTTTCCCCTATTATAAACCTTTCCCAAGTGGATGGCAGTTTCAACCCATACGTATTCTAAAAACCAAATAGGATAAATTATATACGAGCATCTGTATAGCTGCTCAAAAAAAATCGTCGGGAGTGATGTATCATGGGTAGAAACAAACTTTTGGTTCCTGGTTCAGGCGATGTCCTTAATCAAATGAAAGAGGAAATTGCCAATGAGTTTGGAGTTCAACTTGGTGCTGATACTACCGCACGTGCAAACGGCTCAGTTGGGGGCGAAATGACCAAACGGTTAGTCGCTTATGCTGAGCAGGCTCTACGAAATCAACAAGGTCAATAACCTTGGAGATTTTAAAAGGGTGTCCAGCTTTGGACACCCTTCTAAAACATTAGTTAATTAGCAAACAGAATTTTGATTTCACTCTCCGCTTCAACCATCCTGCCAAATCGATATCCCTCAATCAGCACATGTCGTTCATGATCGGTTAAACGTCGGTTCCATTTTGTTTCTAAATAAAGAATGACATCATTATAAAAAATTTCCGGATATTCAAAAGGGGTATTCATCAAATACTTCTCCTCCTTTTCTTAATCGCCTTGTCTTATCCATCATGTCCAAAATCTCGACTATTTAAAAAGGATGTCCGCAACATTTGGCGAAAAATCATAAACGAGATTTGGAATAATCCCTTTTAGAATAATTTATGCAGGATATCAAAATTTGTATAGTTCAATAGCCATAGCCGAAATCATTATTTTTTTAAAATAGGGAATAATAGTTGTGAAGATGGTTGAAAACTATGTAAACTGACAAAAACCGGTTTATATTTATTATATTATAGGAAAGCGGTGAATGTGTTTATGAATCAGGATTTTTCCATTAGTCATGAACAGCTGCCTAACTTCAAAAGTCACGAGGAAGCACGGACTTATTTCAAAAATCTATACGGCGATCGTTTTTTATTAAGAGGAACCGATATGCAGAATGGTACAAAGGTCACCATGTACCATCTAGTAAAGAAACCTGAAGTGTATCAACCCTACATGGAAAGTTTTTCGCATGACATAAAACATGAAATAACAAACATGGATGTGTTTAAAAGCTATAACACGATTGAAATTGATGAAAATGGAAATGTTCATTTCCAATCCTAAACAGCAAAAAGGAAGGCAAAATTACTGCCTTCCCTTTCTGGATCTTACATAGTGGTTTCTTTCCCGGTTATTTTCCGGATGAAATGAATCACAAAGGTACTTAAGAAGATTCCAATTAGGATACTAAAAAACACAAATTCATCCATATGGAATCCAAAGGCGGAGACAATCATCTTCACACCAATAACCGCCACAAGGATAAAAGCCGTTGTTTCGAATTCAGGTACTTTTTCGATTAAAGCAAGGAAAAGGTGCGCAACCCCCCGCATCATCAAGATCCCGATAACCCCTCCGAGCAGCAAAATCCACTCTTGATTCGAAACACCAAACGCAGCAATGACACTATCAAAACTAAAGGCAATATCCATCAGCTCCACCGTTAACACGGTCCTCCAAAAGCCTTTTTTTCGGCTTTGAACTTCATCGTCCTGTTCATTTTTATTTAAAAGATTTTGAAAAACAATCCAAAGCAGATAGTGACCCCCGATAATCTTGATCCAAGGGATCGTGGTTAAAGTGACCCCAATTCCAATCGCTACTACTCTAAAAAAATAAGCACCGAATATCCCATAAAATAAGGCTTTTTTTTGCTGTTTTTTTGGAAGGTGTTTGACCATCACCGCTAAAACTAGGGCATTATCAGCCGACAGCAGGCCTTCAAGAATAATCAAGGTACCGATGACTCCCCAGCTTGCTGGATTCGTAAATACCTGTTTAAAGGCCTCCAGTGAAAAGATCGTACTATAACTATTTAAAATATCTTGTAAGAAGTCCATCTGAATCTATGTCTCCCTTTCCCAATCCAAGTAGTTTGTCCAAAAATCAACAGGTTTGTCTCCCTACTTAAATGTATGAAAAGCAGTTGAATATATGACAGACATTCTTTTAAGCAAAAAAAAGCCTGTACTCTCTTTAAAAGGGGTACAGGCGGAATTTCTATTCTTCTATTAAGTCAATAAACCGTTCAACGACCTCATCTACAAATTTAACTGTTGCTTCGTCTGCTAGTCTGCCAGTTTTCTCATCAAATTTAGCCATAGCTTGATTAATAAGAATCTCATTACCAACTGGCGATAAAAGCTTTACTTGTAAGGCCGTTAAGATTTGACGCAATTGAAGCTGGGCACGCAACGTTCCCATTAGCCCTGTCGCAGCACCAGCTGTCATAACCGGCTTGCCAATTAACACCTTATCTACACGTGATAGCCAATCAAGAGCATTCTTTAGTACTCCAGGAATCGACCAGTTGTATTCCGGAGTTATAATAATCACGCCGTCCGCTTCTTTGACTTTACTTTTGAACTCTACAACTGAAGATGCGGGATTTAATTCCTCATCCTGGTTATAATGCGGAAGCACTCCAAGATCTAAGACTTCTAAATCAAATTTAGCTGCGAATCGTTCCTGAATCGTATCTGCCAACTGCTTGTTATATGAATCTTTTCGTAAACTGCCTACAAGTGCAACGATTTTCATTTTTTATCCACCTTTGTTTATGTAATAAATTAATTATAGAAATAGTCATTTGGATTATCAAATTTCTTGCTTAAGAACTCTATTATAAAAAGCCGGTTTCTAATCGAAACCGGCTTTTTACTTATTTAAAAATAGTCGCTACAACCTGGTCATAGGTCATCTTACTGTCAACCACGAACACACCTGGTTTTAATTTGTTTTCCAGCTTTTTCGCTTCAATGTCCTTTGAAAAATCAAAGGCATTCTTAACGATATTCGACGCAACAAGGACTCTCCCAATATCAATGCTGGTCATACCATCGGTAACATTGACAACGACACGTGTTACAGGTTTAGCCGTATCGGCAGCAGCTGGAGCCGCTTTTGCTTGAACAGATGCCTTGGCATCCTGCACTTGCTTATCATTTTCAGCTTTTGTTTGAACAACGTAACCTTCCTCTTGAAGCTGCGCTTTCATCTCTACTGAAGTAGGTTGAACTTTCTTGGTTGCCGTGGTTACAGACGGTTTAACTGTCACATTGGCAGAATCACTTTTTCCAGATAGATACACAGCGCCACAAATTGTGGTTGTGATCAGCATTCCGGCTGCAAAGCTGCTTAGTAAGTTAATTTTCATTGGCAGCCTTTCTCCCTTCCTTTATTGTGCGGTAAGGAGCAAGCATTTTTTCAAGTTCATTTACGCTTACCTGTTTCATTTCAGCAATGCTTTCTGTTGAGTAATTACGGTTTGTTAAATCAAGTACTTCACGCATGAAGACTTTGTCTTCCGAAGAAAGTTGAACGCCTGCTTCCTTCATGACTACTTCGAGATCAAGTTCAATATTTCTAATTGAATCTTGAATAGCATTGATTTCCTTCATTGTGGATATATGAATTAAATCAATTTGATTATGTTCTGCCTTTGATTGTTTAGACGTCTTTGAAATTGATAGTACGAGCATTATAATTGATATCCCAAACAATCCGGCTAAAGTCCACTCCATCATGATGATTACCCTCCAATAGTTTCTAACAATTTCTTATTATACAACCAATCTAGTATTTTTGCCTATTTTAACTGCAAAATACGGAAAAAGTCGGAGGATTTTGGCAATTTTCGGCGAATTAGGTAAAGTTATCATTCTATATTTTTTTAATTTCTATCAATTTCCGCTAAATCACACATGAAAAAAGCGATGAGAAAAATTTCCCATCGCCCTTTATTTTATGAATTAAAAATTTGGTCAATTTCTTGAATTTCCGTTTCTGTTAACTGAATGTCTAATGTTTTAAGGTTATGAAGAACCTGTTCTGACCGTTTTGCGCCAGGAATGATGACATCAATGGCTTCACGGGTTAAATACCAGGCGAGGACAACATGAGCCACTTCGGCTCCTTTATCATTGGCGATTTTACGAATGCGCTCTATTTTTTCCAAGGTAGCTTCAAAAAGATCTTTTTTAAAAAACTTCCCGCGTTTTTCATCTAAATTAGTATTTTTGTCGTATTTACCTGTTAATAAGCCAGAGGCAAGCGGGAAATATGGGATAAAGGAAATGCCGTTGTTGATCACGTAAGGAAACAATTCCTTTTCAGCCTCTCTAGCTAATAAGTTATACTCGCCTTGGTAGACATCGACATACCCATCTTTGTTAGCCTCTTTTAGCTGCTCAATCGAAAAATTAGAAACGCCGATCGCTCTAATCTTACCTTCGTTCCTTAGTTGTTGTAAGGCGCCAACAGCTTCATCTTTCGGTGTATCTTTATCTGGAAAGTGAATATAAAAAAGATCTATGTAATCGGTTTGGAGCCGCTGTAAGGCCTCATCAACGGCTTGTTCTAAAAAGGCAGGCGAATTATCAACCACGATTTCGTTCCCTGCGAATTTATGAGCTGCTTTAGTAGCGATGACAATCTCGGAGCGTTTGCCACTCTCTTTCACGACTTCCCCGATCATTTCTTCGGATCGTTTTGGACCATAGATGAACGCTGTATCCAAAAAATTAATACCGTTAGCAAGTCCAGTTCGGACTAATTCTCTGCCGGCATTCTCGTCAAGGTTCGGAAATAGATTGTGACCTCCCACCGCATTGGTGCCTAGACCAATCGGATTAACAACTAAATCAGTTTTTCCAATATGAACTTGTTTTGCCATTTACCAATCATCTCCTTTTTCATCTAGGTTTATGATAGCAGATTCTTTCATCGTAGACGAAGGAATTGGCTTTAAAAGATCAGGCTTCGTAACTCCTCATCCAAAAATTCACCCTTTATTCCTTGTTTACTATAAAAATAACGATAAATTTCCTCATTTGAATAGTCCTCTTTTAGTCCTTTAATAATTGTTTTCAAGTAAGGATATGAAGGCTTTTTCCACTCCACATCATTAATTTCCCAGGGTGCCGTAAAAGTAAAAATGGGATGCCCCTTTTCTTCTCCCAAATACAAAATATTTCCATACCAAGCATTCCCTCGGAAAATCTTTGAACGGTCTTTCCTGACTTCATCCAAATTCAAATCAATCTCTAGACCATTATTTTCCTGACTAACGATATCTTTAAACTGTTCCAACTTGATTAGGTATATTTTACTGTAGGTTTCAACATTCGGTTCTGGGGTTAAACCAATAAAGGCAACCCCTTTTGATTCCCATTTAGCTGCTTTTTTTGCAAAGTAAAGCGGAAAATTCATCGTGAAAGTGGACGAATCTATTGGGAGTGAAGGATCTTTACAACCTGTTTCAACCTTTGAAGACCCTTCTGGTTTCCCGCCTTTTATATAACATAAAAAACGGTCCATATTCATATTTGATCCATAGCTTGCATACCAGACATACTTTTCTTTCATCCTTATCACCCAGTTTCTACCTGTTTCTTTTATTTTACCACGAAGATCTGTTAGTAGATCACTGCTTATGATTCCGCAAGTATTAGTTAAGACTATAGCTATTCATTCCTTTTCCAATAGGAGGACATTATGAAACTTACCGATGTAATCGTAGAATGCTTAGAAAACGAAGGGGTTGAATACGTATTTGGAATCGTTGGCACCGAGACACTTGATCTCGCAGATTCCTTATCCAAATCAACGAAAATTCAATATGTAAATGTCAGACACGAGCAAGGTGCGGCATTTATGGCCGATGTGTATGGAAGGTTAGCGGCCAAGGCAGGCGTCTGTTTATCAACACTTGGTCCCGGAGCCGCCAACCTCGTGACAGGAATAGCCAGCGCCCAGCTCGACCATTCACCACTAGTAGCATTAATTGGCCAAGCAGGTATCGAACGTCACCATCACGAATCACACCAATACATCGATACCATCAAGCTGTTAGAGCCAGTAACAAAATGGACTACACAAATCCTAGATGGCCAAACCATTCCCACCGTTTTCCGAAAAGCTTTTAGATTAGCCTTAATGGAGAAACCAGGTTCCGTCGCCATCACCTTGCCAGAAAACTTTGCGGCCGAACAAATGAGAAAAACACCTTTGCCCGTTACGTCTTTACCAGAAATGATTCCTGATATGGAATCGGTCAATGAGGCCATTAATCTTATTCAAGCTTGTAAAAAACCCTTCATTCTTTTTGGAAACGGAGTCATCAGGCAGAAGGCCTCACAAGAGCTCGAGTCCTTCATCCACACCCTTCAATCCCCTGCCACACATAGCTTTATGGCAAAAGGGGCATTACCGAAAAACGACCCGCTCAATTTTTATACATTCGGGTTCAAAGAAAACGATGCTGTCCTCCCTGGCATTCAAGAAGCGGACCTGTTAATTGTCATTGGCTTCGATTTCGTCGAACAGCTGCCAAATGCCTGGAACAAAAACAAACAACCAGTTTTACATATTGATACCTTACCTGCGGAAGTGAACGAATATTATCCGGTTAAGGGCGAGCTGGTCGGAAATATAAAGAAAACTCTCCATACTTTAAACCAGGCAGCACTGTCTGCAAAATCATGGAGTCCAACGGGCAGCCTCAAAGCAAACATAAAAACAAACTATCAAATAAATAAACAACTAGATGAAACACTAACGATCGAAAATATTCTCAAGCTGATCGAAAAACATTCCACAGAGGACACAATACTAGTTTCTGATGTCGGAGCTCATAAAGTATCGATTGCCAAAACCTATCATCCTAAAGGCCCGAACCGGTTAATTGTCTCTAATGGTCTTGCCTCAATGGGGATTGCGATTCCAGGGTCCATCGGAGCTAAACTCGCACGACCAAACGATCATGTTATTTGTATTACCGGTGACGGTGGTGCCCTCATGAATTTTGCGGAAATCGAAACCGCCAGGCGTTTGGGACTTTCCTTTATCATCATCGTGTTGGATGATTCAATGTTAAAGCTTGAAGTCAAGCAAATGAACAAGAAGTTTGGTGAAAGCTATGGGGTAACCTTTCAAAACCCTGATTTTGTCCAACTGGCCCAAAGTTTTGGAGTGAAGGGGATACGTCCAACTACCATCACCGAATTAGAAACGATACTAAAAGAACCACAAGAAGAGATTATACTTATCGACCTTGTCACACAAAATCCCAGTTAGCTTGGAATATACCAAAAGAGAAAAAGGCATTGTTCTAAACCACTAAAGGTTTGGGGCATTGCCTTTTTTGCATTGTTATACAACAAATTTATCTGTACTATATCAACCCGAGTTTAAAATTGTAACTGATGTTTACAAATTCAAACTTACCTTGAAAAGATCGCTATTAAAAGCGATTTCAATTTTTGAAATAAAAATTCTGTTGTAACTAATTTTGCATCCTGTTACAATAACATCATAGAATTTATAGAAAATTTATAAAATTCTAATTGTTATCTGTCGATCAGATTGGAGGAGTGCTTGTTGTCAAAATTACCAAAAGTGAATGAATTAGGTTTCTTTGAAATCCGTCTCGAATCGATTGGCGGTTTAGGAGCCAACCTGGCCGGAAAGATGCTTTCCGAGGATGGGGTTGTTGGAAACGGACTCAATGGAGTCGGCTTTTCATCCTATGGATCCGAGAAAAAAGGATCGCCCGTAAAAGCACATATACGTTTTTGTGATCCAGAAACTAATATACGCGATACCACACCAATAGAACGTCCACATGTTGTCGGCATTTTCCATGATGCCCTTTTCAAAACAATCAATTGTACAAGTGGGATCTACCCCGATAGCACCATCTTAGTAAACTCACAAAAAACTCCTGATGAACTCAAACTTGCTATGAAAATTCCTGGCGGAACCATCGCTATCGTAGATGCAACAGGGATAGCCCTCGAAGAACAAACCAAAGCCAATACCGCCATGCTTGGGGCACTTTATCGAATTTTAGATTTTTTAGACCCCGAGTCCATGAGGCAGACGATTCGCCGCACATTCGAAAAGAAATATCCACATCTAGTCGAGCCCAACATCCGTACCTTCAATCGCGGTTTTCATGAGGTCAAATTCCAAAGCTACTTAGTAGATGAACAGACACCGATTCTTCCATTTAAACGGGCAGAACCGCTCCTCGGGTATAAAACTCAGACGATCGGCGGGACCATCATAAATCCAGGAAACAGTATTTTAAAGGACTTAAGCATTTCTCGTGCCGGAATGCTGCCGCATTTTCATGATGATAAATGTATTAATTGTGCCGCCTGCGATACCGCCTGCCCAGACTTTTGCTTTGTTTGGGAAGAAAAAGCGGATAAACGCGGCCGCCCGCAAATGTTCCTGCAAGGGATTGACTATCAATATTGTAAAGGCTGTTTAAAATGTGTTCATGCATGTCCTGTTGATGCCTTAACGAGTGAGCGGGAATACAACGACGGCTATGCCGATCAAAACCGTGTACCTCATTTGTTTGATTTAGCGATTCGAAACTAAGGAAAGGGCGGGGAATTTATGTCTATCGAAATAAACCAAGAAAATATAACTGTTTCAAAAGGAACCATTGAACAGAGTATTGTGTTTGAATCTGGTAATGAAATGGCTGCCTATGCAGCCCATCAAATTAATTATCATGTAATGGGCTATTATCCAATCTCCCCTTCGACCGAGGTCGCACAGTTCCTTGATGGAATGAAAGCAAAAGGTAAACATGATATCGTGTTAATTCCCGCTGACGGGGAGCACGGTTCAGCCGGTATTTGTTATGGTGCGGCCACTGGCGGTGGACGAGTCTTTAATGCGACGAGTGCCAACGGCTTTTTATATATGTTAGAACAGCTCCCAGTTCAATCCGGTACCCGCTTTCCAATGGTATTGAATTTGGTGAACCGCTCTGTATCAGGACCTCTAAATATTCACGGTGATCATTCCGACCTCTATTTTGCGTTAAACACCGGCTGGCCGATCTTAATGGCCCGTGATCCGCAAATCGTTTATGATATGAACATTATCGCTATTAAACTAGCAGAAGATCCTGAAGTTCGCCTGCCGGTCATCGTCTCGTTTGACGGTTATTTCACCTCCCACCAGAAGCGACGGGTTCAGGTTATGAAGCATCGTGCTGATGTGCAAAAATTTATTGGCGAACCTCCAAGGAACTTCCCTCATGCTTTGGACCGGGATAATCCTGTGACAATTGGACCATATATGAATGAACCTGATTATATTAATAACTGTTACCAGCAATCTGAGGCGATGTATAAAGCTGAGCATGTGTTCGAAAGAATTTCTCATGAATATGCGGAGTTAACAGGCCGGGAATATCCAATTCTTGATTTGTATCGGATGGATGATGCCGAGGTTGCCGTATTCATGCTGAATTCTGCTGCTGAGGTATGTAAAGATGTGGCCGACAAGCTTCGTGCACAAGGAATCAAAGCCGGAGTTATCTCTCCTAATATGATCCGTCCCTTCCCGCAGCAAAAATTAGCGGAAGCATTGAAAAATGTAAAAGCGGTTACAGTTGGCGACCGGGCGGACTCCTATGGTGCTCATGGCGGTAATATGGCCCTTGAGGTTAGAGCAGCACTGCAAACCGTTGGAAATTCTCATACAAAGGTGGTAAACCGGGTCTACGGATTGGGTGGTAAAGATTTCTATGCTGACGAAGCAGAGTTGTTTTTCCAATTGGCTCAGGAAGCGGCAGATAAAGGGTTCGTTGAAAAACCGTTCGACTACTTTGGCCATAATCCTGGTAGAGCCGAATTTACGCCAAAACGCGTCTTAAATCCAATGAAAAAAGAGGATTTGAATACGGGATTAATCACCGTCACCCCTGATGAGAAAACCGGAGAATTAAAGGTGAAAATCCCGCCATTACGAAGCTTAACAAAAAAGCCAAAACGACTTGCCTCCGGCCACGGCGCGTGCCCTGGATGCGGTATATTCTCAGGCTTAGAGTTATTTTTTAAAGGAATCGAAGGAGATATTGTCGCCTTATTCCATACAGGCTGTGCAATGGTCGTCACAACCGGTTTCCCTTACAGTTCCCATAAAGCAACCTACATCCATAATCTCTTCCAAAATGGGTCGGCGACATTATCCGGTCTTGTCGAAATGTTCCATGAACGGAAACGCCGTGGTGAATTAGATGAACTTGGACTATCCGATGATTTTACCTTTGTGATGGTGACGGGTGACGGCGGAATGGATATCGGAATGGGTCCGGCGATTGGTACGGCACTCCGGAACCATAAAATGATTATCCTTGAGTATGATAATGAAGGCTACATGAATACAGGGAGCCAGCTCTCTTATTCGACGCCGATGGGACATATGACTAGTACCTCAAGTGTCGGAGCCTTCCAAAAAGGAAAACCGTTTCATCACAAGGATACCGCGCAAATTATGGCGGCAACCCACATCCCTTATGTCTTTACAGGAACGGAAGCTTTTGACCGGGATCTTTTGAAAAAGGCGGCTAAAGCCCAATGGTATGCTCAAAATGAAGGCTTGGTTTACGGAAAAATTCTGATTACCTGTCCGTTGAACTGGAAGTCGAAGGATGAATTGGGCCAGTCGATTGTTGAGGCGGCTGTAAATTCCTGTTTCTTCCCACTTTACGAGGTCGAACGGGGCATTACCACCATCACTTATGACCCTGAGTCTAAAAACAAGCGATTACCTACTACGGATTGGTTGAAAATGATGGGAAAAACGAAGCATTTGTTAAAAGAAGACAGCCAAGAACTATTGAAAATGTTTGATGAGGAAGTGGAACGCCGCTGGATGAGGCTGAAGGCGAAGCATGAAAGTCCATATTTATAAAATCGGGATTTTCGGAAAATTTTTTTCGCTGATATAGTTTTAAAAAAGTGCCGATAAATTGCTTAAAAGCGCTGATAAACGCTTTAAAAGCGCCGATAAACGTTTTAATAGTGACGATAAATACTTCAAATGCGCCGATACACGTTGTAAAAGCGACGATAAATACTTCAAATGCGCCGATATAATATAGAATTTTAAAAAATCCCGCTGTGAGCACTCTCACAACGGGACTTTTTTATTCAAACAACGGACTGACTGCTTTTTCATTATGAATACGTTCAATTGCATCCACCATTAATGGAGCAACCGATAAAGTGGTAATTTTATCAATCCGCTTCTCTTTAGGCATTTCAATCGTATTGGTAACGACTAATTCTTTAATTGGAGACGACTCAATGCGGCTAATCGCTTCAGCTGAAAAGACAGGATGGGTGCAGCATGCATAAATCGATTTTGCTCCCCGCTCCGCTAAAGCATTGGCAGCCAAAGTAATTGTTCCCGCTGTATTGATTAAGTCATCCACAATAATAGCATTTTTGCCCTCGATATTTCCGATCACGTGCATGATTTCAGATACACCACATTCTGACTGTCTACGATCAATTAAGGCAATTGGGGCATTTAATATACTCGCTAATTTTCTCGCTCTAATAACCGCACCATTATGCGGAGCAACGACAACAACATCTTCTAGTCCTTTTTTCTCAAAATAATTTCCGAGGATTGGATTAGCGATCAGGTGATCGACCGGTATGTCAAAAAAGCCTTGTAATTGCGGCGCATGAAAGTCCATTGTAAGGACCCTTGAGGCACCCGTTGTTTCTAAGAGTCTTGCCACTAACTTTGCTGTAATCGGCTCACGTGGTTTAGCGGTCCGGTCTTGTCGAGCATACCCATAGTAAGGGATAACAACGTTGATCATTTTTGCTGAAGCTCGTTTCAAGGCATCTACCATCACCAAGAGCTCCATAATATTGTCATTGATTGGCTGAGAAGTTGATTGAATCAAAAATACATCACTGCCCCGCACACTTTCTTCAATATTTATTTGTATCTCACCATCGCTAAATTGTTTGACAGAACTCTTTCCTAATTCACAGCCCAAAAGTTTAGCCATTTCTTCAGCAAGTTCACGATTCGAATTTAATGCAAACATCTTAAAACTTTTCTTCAGTTGATATGTCACCTTTGATCCCCCATGATATATTATTGATTCATTATTAGCGCTTGTCCATTATCTTATTCTACATGAAGAGAGGACTTCAGGGTAGGATTTGTACTTAAAAAATTACAAAAAGAAACACAGACCCTCTGCAATTCTAAACTCATTAAAGGTAAAAGTAGACCAATCCTCAAGGAATCCAGCCTGCGATCTGTGCAATCGTTATAACAATTTCAATCAAAATGAGAATGACGACAATCCATTCGACGAATAAACCACGGATGGAATGGCTAATCGTGGAGAAACCATCAATGATGTTATACAAAATTTCCGTTTTACTTTTCAATATTTTATGACGATCATTAAGTTCAAAAAAGTCAATCATTTTGTCATAGAATTCGCTGGCATTACTGCTAGCCCAAGTAATATCAGGCTTATCTAAAATCATGATATAAGCAAGCGTGTTATAGTCATGACGGAGAATCTTCGCTGTGGTTCTTGCTAGTTCTTTATTTCCTATCCTTAGCTTACCCTTTTCGAGACGGTCAATCATCGTTTCGAGCCTGTCATGGATGACTCCTAATTGTTCCTCTGTTTTCTCTAATGCAACCGATTTTGCGAGGACTGTAGAAATTAATTCGGGGTAAAAGGGCTCAAATTCAGGGACCACTACATATTCATCAGTCAATTCAAGGGCTTCCGTTTCACTTATGTGGAGGCTGTAATCGTCTGAATACCTCCCAATGTTTTTTAAATCCATTTCAGGCTCAAAGGATTGGAGGTATTTTAGCAGAACGTTAATCTCTTCATCATTCGAGTGATTAATAAAGACAACACTTCCAAACGAAAATAGTAAGACACTTTTCGAATTGTCCACTTCTTTACCAAGAATGGATTGAAGGATGTTTCCTCTCAGTACTAAAGGTTCCTCCCAAGTGAATTTTTTCGGAATTCCGCATTGTAAAGCGATTTTATTTAGATCAATTTCATTGGTGATGGCTATGGCTTTAAAGGAAAAATCCAACATTTTTATCACTCTTTCACAGATTGGTCACCCTTTAATTTAATTCTATTTTTGAAAACAAATCAATACAGTTAGCTAATTTGAATGAATTTGTTATTGTAGTAATACCCTAATTTTATAATTTGGGACACAAAAAACCCAAGGTAGCTGAAAAAGCTGCTCCCTTGGGTTCAACCAATTTTATTTCGTTAATGACTCTGCTAATTCAACTAGGATTTGAACTTGTTTTTCTGTGAAAACTTTTTCACTTTTTGCTTTTACCTCATTGATAAATGCTTGCAATTGACCGTCTCTAGCATTTTTATTTCCTTTTTCCTCTGACGCTTTGGCAGTAGCAAGTTTTGCTCTTAAGGAATTAAGGAGCGTTTGCTTGCTATCTGCTTCAGTTGCAATGGTAGTTATTCCACTTTCTGCTGATAGGAACTGCTCTGTTAAGTTTCCTAAATTATCAAAGTTGACAAACACATGAATAGTAACGGCTTGGCTAGATTGGTTGCCGGCCTGATCAATTGCTTCTGCCTTAAAGGAATGACCGTCCAATCCAAGTTCAAAGGCAGGTGTGGAAATATCCTTACAGGAAGAAGAAGCGATACCCGATAAAGAATCCACCGCTTTACAATTGATAGCGATCTGCTGGTCAATACCAAACTCGGCCCCTTCTTTTACCGAGAAGGTAATTTCAGGTGCAGTTTGGTCAAGGCTGATCGTCACCGATTTCTTCG
This sequence comes from Neobacillus drentensis, assembly GCF_021560175.1. GTDB lineage: Bacteria > Bacillota > Bacilli > Bacillales > Cytobacillaceae > Neobacillus > Neobacillus drentensis_A. The sequence goes on from NZ_CP091110.1 coordinate 3,525,462, forward strand.
GTTCAATGTTTCCAGACTTATCTACACTCCAATATTGTAAGACATGCTTGCCATCTTTCTCGATCTTTGCAGATGTTCCACTTTGTTCTGCTGCACCATTTAGTGAGTAATAAGTTGCAGCAATTCCCGACCCAAATTCATCATCGTTGGCAGTGAAATTTACAGTAGCCGGCTTATTGTACCAGCCGTCCTTTTCTTCTCCCGCCACTTCATACTCTGTTTCCGGTGCTGTAACATCTTTTCTCTTGACTACCTCAATACTTGGAACGGGCGGTGTCGCCATCCCTTCACCGATAAAGAAACTAGCATGCGGCGGCTGGTTATAACCGATATTTTGCCAAGCAACAGACAATCTGTACTGTGGATCATGCATTAAGGTGTAAATTCTATGTTCCGCTTTTTCTGTAGTCATATACACACGTAAGGCACTGCTATCCTCTGTCCTCCAGATGACCTCTTCTCTCCAGTCTCCAAACAAGTCTGCCTGAAGTACCGGATTACCTTTGGTGCTATTATTGGATAGTGTTCCATCTGCCGTAAGCAAGTTTACTAATTTGTTATTTTTATAATCCCACTTGTCAATCGTGCCTACCCCCGTACCTTTTTCTGCATCCCATTTATGGTCCACTAATTCACGTTGTAAGTCACCGTCCCACCAAATGGCGAAGTTACTCGTTGGGATGTTATCGGAAATTTTTTCACCCTCTGCCGAATAAAGTCCACCAACACGACTGTTCCATTCACCAGAAATGGCCCATGCCTCTTCACCTTTATATCGAGGGTCGATGTCAGCTGTAAGACCACGGCCAGTATCCTGACCTGTTTTGACACCCCAAAGGATTTGTCCGGTTTCCGCATCACGCATATCATAGCCATATGGCGAATCTGTATGTTCTTGAACTCCGAAAACTTCAAGTCCAGGACGATCAGGAATAAAATCGCCGACATGAAGGGCGTCCCCGTGACCTAAACCAGTGGTATATAAGCCCTTGCCGTCATCATCGACAACCATTTGACCATAAATAATTTCATCCTTGCCATCTTTATCGATATCAGCGACACTTAAGGTATGATATCCTTGACCGGCATAGTCGCCATTGCCTTCATCATTGGAATCGAAAACCCATTGCTTAGTGAGCTTCCCTTCTTTCCAAGTGTACGCGGCCAATACCGTTCTTGTGTAATATCCTCGAGCCATGATGATGCTTGGGTGTTCGCCATCTAAGTAGGCAACTCCTGCTAGGAAGCGGTCAACACGGTTACCATATGAATCTCCCCATGCCGAAACATCACCGCGCGGCGGATCATAGTCGACCGTTGACAACGCCTTTCCTGTCTCTCCTTCAAAAACAGTTAAGTACTCTGAACCTTGTAAAATATAACCTGTGCTATTTCGATGGTCGGCATCCGCTCTGCCAATCACTGTTCCTTTTCCATCTACTGTTCCATCGGCTGTTTTAAAAACAACCTCAGCTTTGCCGTCACCATCAAAATCGTACACTAAGAACGGTGAATAATGAGCACCGGCACGAATATTTTTACCTAAGTCAATACGCCACTTTAAAGTACCATCCATCTCATAGGCATCCACATAAACGTTTCCGGTATAACCTGCTTGTGAATTATCCTTGGAATTGGAAGGGTCCCATTTTAAAACTAGTTCATATTTACCATCACCGTCTAAGTCTCCTACACTCGCATCGTTCGCCCGATAGGAATACGGGTCACCAAGCGGTGTAACACCATCCTTTGGTTTTTGAAGCGGGATGTCCAGGTGATTTTTATTTAATACCTTAGCAGTATCCTGCGATTTTCTTTCCTTACCGTTGATGACGGCTCGGATTTCATAAACAGAATCTGCTTTTCCGTCCTTATCTACATAGTTGGTGCTGGTTGTAACAGGAGTTTCATTGATCTTTTTACGGTCACGATAGACGTTAAAGCTAATATCAACTGGATCTGTACCAAGCATTCTCCAGCTTACGTAAACACCATCATCTGTCTTAATTGATACTGGTGCCCGATCAATATCTTCCATTTGCCGCTTTAAAACTGTTACTGCGGGCGTTTCAAGACTTTCAGAAAGTTCTGAGATTCCACCAGCATTCACGGCTGCCACTTTGTAAAAATAAGAAATCGTAGTTAAAACTGTCTTATCCTGATAGGAGGGACTTTTCGATTTGCCAATTAGTTGGTACGGGCCATCCTGTTTTTTGGAGCGGTACACATTGTAAGTGATTGCACCATCCACTTGACCCCAGCTGATGGTAAGATCGTTTTTATTGACATCTCCAACGTTTAGGTTATTTGGCTGGGCTGGTACCGGCTGTGATGGATCTATCATCTTCACTTCAAGCGGCAAGGAAGGGACAGTTTCCACGTTGGCATGATCAATCGTTGTGACCACATATTCATACTCTAAACCTACATCGACTGTGGTGTCTTTATAAGAATTGTTATTTGCATTTCCAATAAATACAAAATCCTTTGTTCCGGCAATTTTTCGGTAGACATTATATTTTTCTGCATCATCAACAAGTTTCCAGGAAAGGGAGACAAATGGCTTGTTGATATCCAGCGACTGTTCTTCCACTTTTAATTCGGATGGAGCAAGTATGATCGGAGTGATTTCTAAGCCGTTTACAATTCCCGTTGAACCACCGAAGCTAAAATTCATTTGCCCATCCTTTACCGATACTTGTGATACAACCTTCGTAGTGTAGTTTTTACTCGGTGCGGAAATCGTCCCATAATCCTGCCCTTCAATGGCGAGGGTTGTTCTGGCACTGCCTAAGAAATCTCCTACATAAACCTTTACAGCATAAAGACCGTTCGGCAGATCCACATTAAATTTCCAGCCAACATTAAAGTAGCCGAGCCAATCGCGAAGCAAATCTCCTCCTGTGCTTCGGTCCCGTCCAATCATGCCAGTAGGGTCGACAATTCCGTACCCTTTTTCTTTCGTATATTTAGTCGATAGATTGACGCCAGTATAACCTTCCGCAATTGGATTACCTGCTAATCCAAAGTCATATTTCAATGTTGCTTTTTTAGTTGTGACTTGGGTAATTTCTGATTTCTCAGACTCCCCTTTTCCGTTAACGGCTGAAACCACGATATCGTAGGTTTTCCCTTCTTCCATTCCAGTAACATTTAGTTGCGGAATAGTCGCGCTGCCGATTAAAGAGAATTCCTTATCAGTTGAAAGCTTACGATATACCTTATAGATATCGGCTCCTTCGACCCCTTTCCAGGTTAAGAATGCTCCTGCATTACTAATACTGCTTGCAACCAAATTAGTAGGTTTTACAGGAATGTTGGCTGGAGGTTCAATACCGGTTACATAAGAAGATAAAGGAATATCTAGTTTTTTCACTTCTTCCGAGATTAATCGTGCCATTTGAATGGCCCCATATTCTTGGAAATGCGTATTATCTTGAGAGCCATTAGGAAAGGCCGTATAGATACCTGGATCTAATTGAAGGAATACGGAAAGCGAGCCTTCCGGACCAATCGTGTTGTAGTACGCTACACTGCGGGCACTCAAATCAACCACATCAACGTTTAATTCTTCAGCGACTTCTTTCATCCCCTGTACATATTCAGGGAAACTGACGTTAAACTTACCTGTGTCTGGATTAAAGTCCCGTCTGCCCATTGGCGTAACAAGGATTGGAATCGCACCGCGCTGCCGGGCACCATTAATATAGGTCTTTAAGTAGTTTTTGTAATCTGGTACGGATGCATATCGCTCAGGAACACTTATCGTCGCATCATTATGACCAAATTGAATAAAGAAATAATCATTTGGTTTGATTTCACGCAAAACGGTATCTAATCTGCCTTCATTAATAAACGACTTTGAGCTTCTGCCTCCAATGGCATGGTTTTTAAAAGTAATATCCGAACTGAAAAAGCGGGAAATCATCTGTCCCCATCCAGCTTGCGGTCGCCAATATTCATCATAGGTTTGTACCGTCGAGTCCCCTGCTATGTAAACCGTTGGAAGTTCTCCTGCGACTCGTTCCGGGAGTTTTTCAATGGTCAAGCCATTTAGTTTAGGATTTGTCCCTGTCAGCTCAATTGTTAATTGACCATCAACGAGGGCGATATCAAAGGTTCGTTCCAGATACTCGCCGGCACCAACGGTTGTATCTTGAACCTTTTGGATATTCTCCGCCTTCAAGCCTACTACCGTGCCTTCTGTCTCATCTCCTGAAACCACGGTGACTGTATAGTCTCCGTTTGGAAGATCCACGTTAAAGGCCGTTCCCGTAGTGGAAATGAAGTCTGATTTTAACTTATCAGCGGTTTTCCTGTCGGCTGAAGATACCTTAGAAGGATCAGCAAATCCATATCCCTTTTCAGCCGAGTATGAGGTCTCTGAAGAAACTTGAAGATAACCTTCTGTTACTGGACTAGAAGGTGTTCCAAAATCAAACTTTTTAGTTAAGGGGGTTTCTGCAGCCGATACCTGTAGAGCAGCAGCTGGGATTGAAGCCAAAATCAGCAAAAAACTAAGGATGGTGGTCATCATCCTTTTCAGCTTATACCTTTTGATTAACAAATCATTTCCTCCTCTTCACCCATTACTTGCGATTTAGCATGCACGCGATAATCCTGACACCTCCCTTTTTGTTGACAACGCTTTCAACAGATATCTTACCTCTAACGTTTTACTTCTGAATATATAAAATTCAGACTATTCAGTTTAAAAAACAGTGATCGAATCAAAATGAGTAAATCCTACTATGTTTTAGCGGACCTTTTATCCTATATTCAAAAACAAAAGCCAGGGTAGTTAATTCTACCCTGGCTTCCCTTGTTTTCATCACGACTAAGCTAATAAAATAGACATAAATTCGTCGCCGGTGATGGTTTCTTTTTCTAACAGATATTTCGTCAGTTCATGCAATTTATCTTTATTATCCTCTAAAATCCGAATCGCATTTTGGTGACAAGATTTAATAATTTTAAGAATTTCCGCATCTACTTTGGCAGCTGTTTCCGCTGACACCATTAACGCAGTATCCCCGCCTAAATAGGGATTATTTACCGTTTCAAGTGCCATCATATCAAACTCTTCACTCATACCAAATCTAGTAACCATCGCTCGAGCAATCTTCGTAGCTTGTTCGATGTCATTGGAAGCACCGGATGTCACTGTTTTAAAGATAATCTCCTCAGCTGCACGTCCTCCCATATAGGTCGTGATTTTATCCAAGGCCTGTTCTTTTGTCATTAACACTGTTTCTTGCTCATCAACCTGCATGGTGTAACCCAACGCTCCAGACGTTCTTGGAATAATCGTGATTTTATGAACAGGAGCAGAGTGACTCTGCTTGGCTGCAACCAAGGCATGGCCAATTTCATGATAGGAAATTGTTAGTTTATCTTTCATAGAGATGACGGCGTTTTTACGTTGGTAACCAGCAATGACGACTTCGACAGACTCTTCCAAATCATTTTGAGTTACCTTGGTTCGGCCTAATCTTACGGCCCTTAACGCAGCTTCATTAATAATATTGGCCAAATCGGCACCGGATGCACCAGAAGTGGCTCTAGCAATCATATTAAAGTTCACATCATCCGCTAGTTTCACTTTTGCAGCATGGACGTTTAAAATCGATTCACGGCCTTTCAAGTCTGGTAATTCAACCGGTACTCTTCGGTCAAAACGTCCTGGTCTTAAAAGTGCCTTATCAAGTGTTTCCGGTCTATTTGTAGCGGCAAGGATAATGACACCTTTATCAGCATCAAACCCATCCATTTCCGTTAACAGCTGGTTCAAGGTTTGTTCCCGTTCATCATTACCCCCAGCCATTCCAGAATTTCGGCTTTTCCCGATTGCATCGATTTCATCGATAAACACAATACATGGGGCTTTTTCCTGTGCTTGTTTAAATAAATCTCTTACTCTAGCAGCCCCCATTCCAACAAACATCTCGACAAATTCCGAGCCTGACATAGAGAAGAATGGAACCTTCGATTCACCAGCAACCGCTTTGGCGAGCATTGTTTTCCCTGTTCCCGGAGGTCCTACTAAGAGAGCGCCCTTTGGTATATTCGCTCCAATTTCTTTATATTTTTTTGGATTATGAAGGAAGTCGACGATTTCTTGAAGTGCCTCTTTCGCCTCATCTTGGCCAGCTACATTTTTAAAGGTAATTCCTGTTTCTGTTTCCACGTATACTTTGGCATTGCTTTTTCCAAATGATAAGGGACCACCGCCGCCCATCATTTTACCTTGCATTTTTTTCGTTAACCATTGACCAATTGCAATAAAAATAGCAAATGGAAGAATCCAAGAAAGGATAAAATTTAACAAAGGCGAGGTTTCTTTTGGAATTACCTTTGTAAATTTAACATCTGCTTTATGCAAACGGTCTACTAATTCAGGGTCTTCAATCGCCCCTGTTTTGTAAAGGACTGATTTGTTTGATTTAAACGAGATTGTGTTATCATCAATTTCAACCTGTTTAACTTGCCCTTTATCAACCATGGTTAAAAACGTTCCGTAATCAACTTCCTTAACGGAATGGTTCGTAATAGCTGGAAAGATAAATGAATTTAATAGCAGTATAATAACGATTATGATTCCATAATAAAATATTAGTGGCTTCTTTGGTGGTTTAACTCGTTTCACGTTTGTTCCTCCATTATGAATCCTTTCGGACTAATCCGCTTTTCAAGAGATTCATTTCAATTTTATAATTGGCCAACGCTTCATCATTCGAGAGGTCTTTGGCAAACTTTTCGACAACATTTCTCAAGGTAATCGTAAAGACAATTTGCAAAAGATGAAACAATTCTTTATGGTTTGAAATATTTAAGTTTCTCGTATTAAGAGAAGAAAGAAAATCGCTTAAGCTGCCACTATTTTCATGGCCCTTAAAGATTTTTGAAAAAGATAATTCGATTTTATACGTCATATTTAAAAACGCATTTTTTAAAAAGTGAACATCCTCTTCCTCCATGATGATGTGCTGGTAGAAGTCGACCATGGTATCAAAAAGATCTCCATCATATTTTTCAAGTAAAACAACAAAGTTATTCCGAATGGTAAGAACCAGTTCATTTAAGAGATAGAAAAAAGCATCCTCTTTATCTTCAAAGTATTGATAAAAGCTTCCGCGCGGGATATTAGCGGATTTAATGATATTTGAGATAGACGCATCATACAACGGAACTCTTGAAAACTCTTTTCTCATTGCCGCAATCAATGTCTGTTTTTTCTCATCAGGTAAATTGGTAAAGGTGACTTTGGGCAACGGCTACTCCTCCAATCGTAAACCACTATCTAATTAGTAGATATTATTCATATGACAGTCTGTCACTATGAAACTATTGTAAATGACAAAGTGTCATTTGTCAAAGTTTAAACTGAAACTTTGTCATTTATTAATGGTAATGAATTTTATATATTTTCTAAAAATTTTGTTGTTTTAATTGAAAATAATTGATACTATTATTTTCGTTGAAAATTTTTCAAACAGGGGGTTATAAAAATGGGCAAAAAGTCCATCATTGTTTTACTATCCATCGTGCCTTTTATCTTTATGCTGGCAGCCATTCCATTTGTTAACCGGATTCATCCAATTATTTTTGGATTACCCTTCCTGGCGTTTTGGTTATTTTTCGGAATGCTAGTCACTCCTTTATGTACCTTTGCGATTTACAAATTACAAAAAACAGAAAGAAGTGCTGAGTAATGCAAGGAAATCTTACAGCTTTGTTCATTACAGGAATCATTGTTTTAGGGGTTGTCTTAATAGGATTTATATCCGGCAGAGATAAATCGAACAGAAGTTCAGTCGAAGAATGGTCTGTCGGCGGCAGGCGGTTTGGGACCTTGCTCGTCTGGTTCTTAGTCGGCGCTGACCTTTACACGGCTTATACCTTTTTAGGATTAACTAGTACAGCTTACACTGGTGGAAGTCTAGCTTTTTTTGCGATTCCATATACCATCATTGCGTACTTTATCTCCTATTTCTTCCTTCCTAAGCTTTGGAAGTTTTCAAAGAATCATAAAATAACAACACTAGCCGATTATGCCAAGGTGCGATTTAATAGTAAATTTTTATCCTTCTTAATCGCAGTGGTCGGAGTGTTAATGCTTATCCCTTACATAGATTTGCAATTAGCGGGAATTCAAGATACATTAACAGTCGCGGGAACAGGGTTTATTAATGTAAAAGTTGTCGTCATTATATCCTTCCTTTTAGTAGCACTATTTACATTTTTCAGCGGGATTAAAGGACCAACTTATACAGCAGTTATTAAAGACATTTTAGTGTGGGTGATTATGTTATTCCTGGTTGTGAATCTCCCTATCATTCATTTCGGAAGCTGGGGAGCGATGATTGATAAGGTAGCAACCGATTCACCTCAGCTCTTAACCATCCCTACATCGGGACCTAAAGGAATCCCATGGTTTTTAACTGCTTCGTTAGTATCCGGCCTGGCTTTATTTATGTGGGCCCATGCGGCTACAGGTGTTTTTACTGCAAAAAGTGCCGATGCGCTTAGGAAGAATGCTATTTTTCTTCCATTATATAATATCGTTTTAATCCTATTAATTTTTCTAGGTTTTGTGGCCTTCCATGTTCTTCCTGAGGGGACGAATCCAAGATTTGCTCTTTTAAATTTGATCCAAGTTTCTTATGGAGGAGTCGTCCAAGGTTTAGCTTATTCAACGATAGCACTTGCTTCACTAATACCTTGTTCCATCATGGCAATTGGGGCATCAAATTTGTTTGCCAATAATATTTACCGTGATTTAATTAATCCGAAGGTCCAACCAGCGAAATTAACATTAGTTACTCGTTGTATGGTATTTGTTGTTATTGGACTTGCACTAGTGTTTGGTATGATGTTTCCTTCCGCCCTCGTTTCATTACAGTTACTAGGGGTTTCCGGAATGGTACAAATTTTCCCGGCCATTGTGTTCAGCCTTTTTTGGAAAAATCAAACAAAGGAAGCTACCATTGGGGGATTACTTGTTGGTCTAGTGGTTACCTTCACTGTTTATGCAACGGGAAAATCGTTTGGTATTTATGAAGGTTTCTGGGGACTATTGGCCAATGTGATTGTAACGGTGGTTCTAAATCCATTGTTTGTGTCTAGAATTAAAAACAACTCAATTCTTGAACAGTTATTTGGTAATCAGCAGAATTTGAATAAAGGGGCTTAATAGCTGAAAAAGACTTGCTTTTTTAAGAAAGCAGGTCTTTTTTTAGTTTGGACGTAGATTGTAAGCTATCTCATTCTCTCCAAAGGAATTGGGAACCTATTCAACAAGAATACGATCCAAATAATCGATAACCCCCATGCCAAAAGGGGGTTTTTAAAATGGATTCTAAACATGTTGAACATAACAATATTAAATAGGACTGACCACGTCATACTCCAGCCATGATAATGATTGATTAGGTTCAAATAATGTAAATTTATGTATTCTAATATTGAATAAAGAAAAATCCAAAAGCTTACCCACCCAGCTTGTTTCCATTTGGATTTCGGAAAACGTCCTAAATATAGAAAGATCGTTGATGGATAACCAATAAACATGATGATTATACTGATAATAGTATGATTTCTTAAGATGTTTTTAGCAAACATCGTTTCTTGATAACTCCACATCCAATAATTGTAAAACAAGAAATTTTTTAATAAGTCTCCGACAATAAAGAACAAGATGGTTGAATAATAGAGACGCCAACTCCGCCAATCCCCCCAAATGATTGCTGCCAATAGGAAAACTGCCACATATAAGATGAGCATACTTTACACTCCGCTTTGTTTTATCTCTATTTTTTCCTATTGTTCTTTTAACATGTATGAAGGTTGATTTTCTGAAACGACTTTTGGGACAAGATTATTGGATTTCTAAAGATCGATCCCTTTATCGGTATGAACGGACAAATTCTCCGATTTAATAACCAGTTTTGTCCCCATCCAAATGTTCTTAGCTATCCATTTCTCCCATTTCCAATTGCCCCCGCTACATCGTAAAGATTAAAATCGATCTCTGTTGGCTTCCCTGCAACATGCTTAGCGAGCTCCGCACCAATGTACGGTCCACTCGTAAGCCCCGAGGCACCAAGACCATTTGCCACATAAATGCCATCATAATCAGGCAAAGCCCCCATCACCGGTAAAAAGCCCGGTGTAAAAGGCCTAAACCCCACGCGTGTTTCAAGATAAGTACTATCAGAAAGCCCTGGTGCAACTTCTAGAGCCTTATTCAAAATCTCTTGGATGCCGCCTGCCGTTACACGGGGATCAAAACCGGCTTCATTTTCATGGGTTGAACCAACGACCACTCGTCCATTTTCAAAAGTAAGGATATATTGATTACTAACCGGCATGACCACAGGCCATGAACCAGTATCTGCATTTGGCAATTCAAGATGGATGATTTGCGCCTTTTGCGGCTTAACGAAAAACTCAACCCCTAAGGGCGCCAATAACTCTTTCGACCAAGCCCCTCCGGTTACTATGACCTGATCCGCCGGCAGCAAAGTCCCCTCCAAGTGAATACCCATAAAACGTTTGCCCTCTGTAACAATCGATGCATTCCCTCTCAATAACGAAGCTCCATGTTTTTGTGCGGCCCTCATCAGGGCATCACGAACAGCTCTGCCATCCACCCGTGCCCCGCCACTTACATACACAGCCCCATATTCGTCCGCTAAAGCCGGGAATAAACTCTTTGTTTCAGAAGGACTCAAAATACTAATTTCTCCGATTTCAGGGGCATCCTCACGGCGTTTTCTTGCCCGCTCTGCCATCTGTTCAAGCTTTTCAGGAACCGTATGCAGATTAATAGCGCCGACACGTTTATACCCTGTATTTGTTTCACCATCTGCTTCCAGCTGCGCAATTAACTTCGGATAATAACTTGCACCACCTTTCGCCAGTTCATACCAGGCTTTATTCCGCCGCTGCGAAAGCCAAGGACATACAATTCCAGCTGCCGCATCAGTGGCTTGACCTGAATCATAACGATCGATTACCAGAACTTCTGCACCTAATTTGGCTAAATGGTAGGCGGTGGACGCGCCAAGAATTCCCGCACCTATAACAATAATTTTCATAAGTCACCTTTTTTAGTTTAGTTGTTCATTCCATATGTAAATTCAAATCTAATAGTATCAAAATAGTGAACCGAATGAAACATTTGTAGTAGTTTTATCACCCGTATAGAAAAAGCTAATTTGGTAAAACTAACCACGCTGCGGACACATATAAAGGGGCCGTTACATTGAAATCAAAAAAGCAATTAAAAAAACAAATGGAAAATAAAACAGTTTTGATCTGGAAGATGGGAGTGGCCTCTGCCCTATCATGGGAGATTGCAAAACTAGCAGGGTCTACCCATCCCTACTTGGCACCCATTTCGGTTATTCTTTGCTTACAAACAACGATCGACCGTTCGATTCGTTTCTCCTATCAAAGAATGGTAGGAACCGTTATTGGTATCGTTATTGTCGTACTATTGGAACCTTTTGTGAACGTAAATGGCTGGACGTTGGGGAGCTTGATCATCGTTGGATGCTTTATCGCAAAATGGTTAAAACGTGAAGAAACTGCGATCCATCAAGTCGCTTTAACTGTATTGCTTGTCTTTGTATTGGGGAAAAAAGCTGGGGACTATCCAATCGATCGGTTTCGTGATACCTTAATCGGGGCACTCGCCGCGGTGTTGATTCAAATGATGATCCACCCGCCAAATTATTCAAAACAAGCTTTAACCAAGTGCTCGGACTGCTCAAGCCATATCGCAAGTGTTTTTACGAAACTAGCACTATGGCTAGAAAACGGTTCTGATCTAACACAAGAAAAAGAACTGCAAAACGACTTGAAAAAACTTCAACAAGAGCTGCAACTCTGTAAGTTTGTTCTGAAAGATGCAAAAGAAAGTTTGAAATATAACCCGTTCGGACAAAAAAGTAACGTAATACTTGAGGAATGTGACCAAAAAATGATGTTATTTTCAGAGGGGTATATTTACCTGAAAACAACGGTAGACACTTTTATTGCCTGGGCTAAAGCAGGGTCTCTCACAACAACTGACCAAATTACTTGGGCAAATCAACAATCCACAATAGCTCATTTTTTTACACAGAGTATGGGTCAAGAGGAATCAAGGAATCTTTTAACGATATCGCTCCCTGCAGAACAAAAGAACCATCAATACCAGGTGGCACTCTATCAAGGGACATCTCTTTTTTTAGAAAAAATAAAAACCGTTACCTGACCCTCATCACATCACTGTAAGCTTGAGGGTCAAGTACTGGTTATACTCCTCGTTTATTACCCCATAATAACGTATGCAATTGCGGCAGAACTTTAACGTTATTAAGGTCCGGATCCAACATCACTTTATCAATAAGACGCTCATATTGATTTAATAAATCGACTAGCAGCTTCTGGTTATCTGCTGTGGTGATATCATGATTACCAACCTGCATAAAGAAAGGAACGCCAGGATAGCGGTGGTGAATAGTTCTTGCATACTCATAATCATGTTCATCAAAAATGACGACCTTTAAGCTCACATTACTTTCTTTCAGGTTTTCAATAATCATATCTAATACTTCGAAATCCGTTACCATGTTGGAACTTGGCGGTTTCGGGGAAATCGTTAATTCATCAATCTTAACAAACCAATCCTGCCACTTGCTCCCCTGTGTTTCCAATCCAATTTTGATCTGATGATCCTGCAAAATATCGATCAATGCATCAAGATTTTTTAAGAGAGCAGGATTTCCACCAGAAATGGTGACAAAAGAGAAATTGTCCCCGCCAATTCGTTTTAACTCGGTCCAGATCTCTTCTGCTTCCATCATCCGGATATCGTCTTTCCCTGAACCATCCCATGTAAAGGCAGAATCACACCAGCTGCAGGAATAATCACATCCGGCGGTTCTGACAAACATCGTTTTTTGGCCAATAACCATTCCTTCCCCTTGAATCGTTGGTCCAAAAACTTCCATTACGGGAATTTTACTCATTTTCCATCCACTCCCGTCTTGCTTCAGCGTAGCTTGTTGGAGTTTCAAATAAACGGACAAACTCCACCCTTGCTCCTGCATACTTTTCTTGTCTTTCCGATTGGTGTAACGCCTCTGCCATTTTCTCATAAATCCATACCACCATATTCTCTGCGGTTGTATTCATCGGCGGCAGTGTTTCATTTAAATAGCGGTGATCAAGGAAAATTTCAATTTCATTTTTCCAAATGTCTTTAATATCTCCGAAATCCATCATCAGGCCCCGCTCATCTACAAAACCGCTTAACCCAAAGATAACTTTATAGGTATGGCCATGGAGGTTTTTACACTTGCCATCATAGCAATGCAAATGATGTGCAGCATCAAAGGTAAACTCCTTGCTGACGAGTACTCGTTTGTAATGGTACTTTAATTGATTCGGCTGGATATCCTCATTAATTTTTTGCAGCTTATCGACAATACGGAAACCATACATTTTTATAACGCCTCTCTTGTTGATAAATATTTTTCAAGGCCCTTTTTCCGTAATAGACAGGAAGGACATTCCCCGCAGCCGTCAGCAATCATTCCGTTGTAACAAGTTAGGGTTTTTTCTCTTACAAAATCCAGGGCATTGAGTTCATCGGCCAACTGCCAAGTTTCAGCCTTATCCAGCCACATTAACGGAGTATGGATGACAAATTCCTTATCCATCGACAGGTTTAGGGTCACGTTTAAAGATTTTATAAATATGTCACGGCAATCTGGGTATCCACTAAAGTCCGTTTCACACACACCAGTTACAAGGTGTTTGGCTCCAACCTGGCTCGCCAGTACGCCTGCAAAAGAGATAAATAAAAGATTCCGTCCCGGAACAAAGGTCGATGGAAGCTCGCCATCCACACCCTCTTTCACCTCAATGTCATCACGGGTTAATGCATTGGGGGCCAATTGGTTTAATAAAGACATATCTAAAATATGGTGCCTGACACCAAGTTCATTCGCTATATTTTTGGCACACTCAATTTCTAGATAATGCCTTTGGTTATAATCAAAAGTAACAACTTCTACTTCTTTAAATTGTTTTAATGCCCAAAATAAGCAAGTGGTGCTGTCTTGGCCGCCACTGAATACGACAACTGCTTTTTCATCCTTCAACATACTAAGGAATTCTCCTTTCAAAATAGAAAAAACAGCACCCCAAGATCGAAGTGCTGCTTCATCTTAGTTTTTTTAACGAGGGGGACTAGAACCTCTGCTATAAAATTTCAATACTAGAATAATATCATAAAGAAATAAAAATGGGTACCTACAGATATTGTTTTTTTAATTCGCAATAATCTATGTTGGTTGTTAAAGAACCAATCTTAGTAGTTACTGCAGCCCCAACCTGATTAGCAAACTGAAGGTACTTTATTAATTGGGATTGATGAGTTGGCTTTCCTTTTTCGTGGAAGCAGTATAGGAGTGCCGCTATAAAAGCATCACCCGCACCAGTGGTATCAACCGCTTCAACCTTCGGAGCTGGTGAGAATACCTTGTTCCCATTCATTACAGCGTAAGCACCTTTGGCCCCCATGGTCACAAATAGGAAAGGGATTTCCCAATCGGATAGTTTCTCTAAACCTGCCTCAAACGAACTGGTTTCAGTCAAAAAATATAACTCCTCCTCCGCGATTTTTACAACATCGGCTTTTTTTAAAAAAGAAGTAATCGTTTGCCGACATTGCTCCTCGCTCTCCCAGCGCTTTAAGCGAATATTCGTATCAAACGCGATCAAATTACCGTAGTACTTGGCATAGTTTAAGGAAGTTTCTGTTGTCTCTTCCGCTTTTTTGTGAAAAAGAGTACCTGACCCGAAATAAAATACCTTTGTCTGCTCAAACACTTCTTTTTTTAGTTCATCCGCTGTTAATAGTTCATCTGGCGTATCGTTTAGGTAGGAGTGAAAATAACGCTCGCCCTGATCGTTTGTATACACATAGACACCACAAATTTTTTTACTCGGAGAGTGAACTGTAAATTCGGTATTAATCCCCTCATTCGCTAGTTCTTGTTCAACAAATTGACTGATTTCATCCTCACCCAATTTACACAAATAATAAGTAGGAATTCCAAGCCGCTGGGTCCCTACAGCAACATAACGGTAGCCCCACCCAACAGCTGTTGGAATTTTGTATTAGTAGAATCGACTGAAAGGTAGTCGACAAATGCTTCTCCTAGTGAAATGACGCCCTTTTTTTCCAAGATTCTTCTCCTTTGAAAAAATAAATAAAAACCCACCCAATAACAATAAGAATTTGAGTGGGTTGTCCATTTTTTATTGGTCCGCGAATTCCCTGGCAATTCTCTCAAACGCTTCTTTTATCATCGGACGTGGTGAGGGAATACAAATTCTTTGATAGTTTAGTCCTTCTTCACCAAACATTTTTCCGTCTTCAAGAATAACATTTGCCTTATTATAAATCCGATCATGAACCTCTTCAGGAGATAAGCCATACCCGCTAAAATCCATCCACATAATATAGGTTCCTTCAGGGATTCTCACCTTAACCTTCGGCATGTTTTCAGCTAAAAATTCAACGGCCCATTCCATCGTCCCGTCAATGTATTCCTTCAGCTGCTCGAGCCATTCATCACCATCATGGTATACAGATATCAAGGCTGATACAGTGAAAGGCGATGGTAAATGGTTACCCATTACACGGGTAAAGTTTTTTCGATGTTTCGGATTGGTGATAATGACGTTCGTACAGTGCAGCCCGGCAAGATTAAATGTTTTGTTAATAGCTGTAAACGAGATGATGTGGTCTGCATTCTCTACTACTTTTGCGATTGGCAGGAAAGTTTGGTTCTGGCGAGTCAAATCCCCATGGATTTCATCTGCGACAATTAGCACATCATTGGCTGCACAAATATCGGATAATTTATGTAATTCTTCTTGGCTAAAGATCCTGCCAGTTGGATTATGGGGGTTACATAGTATGAACATTTTTGTCTTTTCATCTTTTGCTTTTTCCTCAAAATCTGCAAAGTCGATATGATAATAACCGTCCTCATCACATTTTAGAGCATTATTTAAGAGTTCTCGACCGTTGGCTTCAATCGCTGCCGTAAATGGAGGATAAACTGGCCGTTGAATGATTATTCCTTCACCTGGATTAGTGAATGCTCTGACGGCAATATTTAAGGCATGAACGGTACCTGGACTATAAATAATTTCTTCTTTCTGGATTTCCCAATCATGTCTCTTTTTGAACCAATGTTGAATCGCTTCAAAATACTCGTCGGGAAAGATGGAATAACCGAAGATTCGATGGTCCACTGTTTTATGTAAGGCATCAATTAAAGGCTGCGGAACGGGTAGATCCATATCTGCTGTGAAGAAAGGAATCGTCTCTTCGTCGTACCTGTCCGTAAGCCCCATCTTTTTAATCATTTCACCGCCATCCCACTTGATGGAATAAGTCCCTCTGCGATTAACAATCTCATCAAAATTATATTTCATGCATATCACCTTTCGTCGTCGAATAGATGTGTGAACCATAGCAAGGAGTCACTTCATATAATTTACATCTTACTCAAATCGTAACCCACAAGAGCGAAACTTTCCATTTAATTCTCTTATTTCACATAGAAACTGCCCGGATATTTCTAATATCCCGGCAGTACAAATGGTGACAGGCACCGTAAATGTTAGAATTTGAGTTTGGAGATCATGTAGAGTTCGGCTTGGAGTTTGTCTAGGATTTGTGGGAAAGGGGTGTGCATGAATAGTGGGAAGAGGTCTTCAAGGGCGTCTTCGTAGGTTTGCCCCATAAGTTCTCGGAATTTAACGTATCTTTCATAAAACATAGCTTTTTCGTAATCAAGTCCCAATTCATAGAGACCATTAGCAAAATCTTCCCTTGGGATCTTCTTGATTTTTCGAAAGACCTTCTCGTTTTTATCAATTAATTTTTCATTTAAGTAATGGGTTACATAATCAGAATAGATCATTTGGCCAATATCATCTGTATCCTGCTTAGAATAGTTAAATCCGATGACATGGTTGTCCTTACTTTCCTGAAGAATAAACGTTTTATTTCCTCTTAAATGAGCAATGAAACTTTTAACGTTTCTATCAAATATTTTATCAAATTGGATGATTTGCTGGAGATTGTACGCAAATTCTTTGTGTTCTTCCCCGACAACAAACAAACGGTCCACGATCGGTAAAAGCTTTAATACCCCAGCTGATAATTGGCTTGATGCATCATAAATGGTTATATCGTGGGCTCTCTTCATTTGTTTGACTTGGCGCTTTTGTTCGGTAACGGTTAATTTCGAAAATTCCTGGATTAATTCATTCGAAGGATTTTCTCTCTCTAATGAGCCATAGGAAATGAAAGCAACGGATAAATTTGTGTTTGTTTTTAACCAATGATAAATGGAAACAGACAATTCGGTTACTCCTGATTTTGCTTTTGGGGAATAAAAACCAACTAAATACAACTCTTTCACCTGCCTTTATAAATCATATTCGCAGATGAATAATTGGAATGGGACAATCCTCTATGAATGTAAATAATCATGAAACAAAAGTGGACATGGTATCAAGCTGCCATGTCCACTTAGGAAAAAGTTTAATGATTAAAATACTGAGAGCCGTTCTGCATATTGGTTTGATTGCCCTTCATTTGAACATACAATGGGTTTTGAATATGTTGCTGCTGCATTGCTCCAGTTGACATTCCGCCTACTTGGCCCATTGGCATCATATTTTGGCCTGATCTTGAAACATGTGTTGGCTGGTTCATTTGAGTGCCGCCCATCATGTTGTTAACCATCATCCCTTGATCCACATTTTGTGTTTGTCCAGGATTAACCATGTACTGAGCTTTTAATGATTCATTGACAGGCTGGAAAGTGTGTAAATAGGTTTTCGCAGTATGATCTCTCATCGTTGGAATCTGATATTGCCCCTGCTGGTTCATAAATAAAAATACTTCATAGGCTTGATTCACACAGTTAACAGCACCATTTAGTAGAACTTGACGAAGATTAGGGTCGGCAATTTCTAAAGTAGCCTTTACGCCATTTGCTGCACCATTCTTATGACAGATCAGCAAGGCACTGGCAATTTCATAGTCATTAAAAGTTGTGTTGCTCTCAGGGGTTACCATGCTTGGATTATCTAACCCATATTGAATTTGATCAGGTTTAACGGAATTAACATGGGTATTTGCCGACATTGGCGCGAAATTTTGATAATCATGTGTATAAGAGACCACTGTATCATAGGATTTAATTTCTTCCTGTAAGTGACGATGAATCATTTCTTTTAACTGAGGGTTTTTCGCTTGTTGTGCATAAAGATTAAAATGGTTAATCATATTAATTTTTTCTGTTAATATTTCATGGACTTCCATTGCTTCATGAGCTCCGAATGGCATCAAAAACACTCCCTTTTGTTTTCTTTAACAAAAGTATTATCCTCATGCATCCGCGCTTGTATGTGTACCATTGATTTTTCCTTAGTGGTAAATTAAGGACTAACTTAAAAAAAGTGCACCATAGGCTAATCCACCTACAATCACGAAAGCAGGATGCACCTTCCATTTTTCCAATAATAATAAACTCACTACAGCAATGATAATGGTTTGTATTAACCCATTTGAACTATAAGAAGTTTTAAAAAAGTCAAAAGTAAGACCTGCCATTAAAATGGCCACCGTTGGCACAACGATTTTGGATAATCGCTTTACTCGTTGTGAATCTTTATATTTGAAGATTAACTGTAACAGGACAATCATTAAAATTAAGGACGGTGCAATAGTGGCAATTTCAGCAATCACTGCACCTAGCACCCCGCCTACATCAAAACCAATGTAGCCGGCCATCTTGGTGGCGATGGGCCCTGGCAACGCATTAGCTAACGCTAAAATCTCACTAAATTCACTAGTTGTGACCCAGCCATAACGACTGACCACTTCATGTTCGATTAAGGGAATGGACGCGGGTCCGCCCCCATATCCAACAATACTTGGTATAAAAAATGCGATAAATAGTTGTAAATAAATCATAAGCTCTCACTTTTTTCGTTAATTGGAAATTCCATTTTTTCTTTTTTATCGGGAATAACTAACGCTGCAATCAGCAATACTCCCACCACAATTCCTGGATGGACATGAAAGATTTCCATCACGATAAAACTCCCAGCCAGCAGAAGGAAACCTTTTTTCCAGCCCCATCCATTCTTTGATTTTTTCAAAAACTCCCATGTTAAGGTACCCATCATTACACCCACAATCGGTACTACGGCTCCCGTCATCCCTTGTACTCTAGGATTATTCTTAAACTGATTAAAGGAAGTTAATAAGACAAGCATCATCAATATTGTTGGTAAAACGGTCGCCAAAATGGCATTAATCATCCCCATGGTTCCGCCGAGCCGATAGCCGATATAGCCAGCCATCTTGGTGGCGATTGGTCCAGGCAGCGTGTTGGCGAGTGCCAAGATATCACTAAATTCTTGATCATTCATCCATTTAAACGTACCCACTACTTCTTTATGTACGAGTGGGATGGCGGATGGTCCACCTCCAAAGCCTAGTAATCCAGATCTGAAAAATGCGATAAATAAATTCCTTTGAAGTTTCACTGTTAAATCACCTTTTTTCTTGTTCGCTTCTTATTATTGATGTAAACTACAAAGCTCTTGGACTAGTAAATTCATTATTCTCCACCCATTGTACCATAAACTAAAAAGGATGATTTCCCTTTGAAAGTTTTGGATAAATTGTTTTTGAAGATTGATTGGTTTACTCAAGTCGATTCTGTCTGACAAACTCCCTTCCCCTTTTTCAAGAAAGAAGCGCCGCTATAAGGAATCGTCACTAATCTCATCAATTATTACAGACACCTCTCCTTTGTTTACCCAATAAACTATGTTATGTTTATTATTTACGAATTTCCATTCGTACAACGAACACCAATAGGAAATTTCTCTCAAACAAAAGCTTTTCATGTCCTAAATTCCAATACTGGCCTTCTACTGCAGATATTGAAAAATCAATTAACATGTTTGCTGAGCTTGGCCTAGATAATCAAATTACCGAGCTTGATGTTAGCCTCTATGGTTGGCCGCCAAAACCTGCGTATGAAACCTAGGGATGATTTCAGCGGATAAATTACAAGCGCAAGCCGACTGTAACGACCAATTATTTAAGCTTTATGAAAAATTAGGTGACAAAATTAGAAATGTGAATCCCCTAACTCAAATTAATATGGGTGAGAAACGCTCATACACTATTCTCTTTCGTTGTCGCCTATAATATTTATGCTTCTTTTTAGTTGTTCCCAGTCTAATTCAAAAACAATAAAACTATTCAATATTGTAAGTGCTTTCACAAAAAAGTCTAAAGTTTTTAGCAAATCCCTGTTTTTTAAGTTTGATTTTCATGCTAAAATAAATTCACAATTTTATCTTAATAATTAAAAAATTTTATAAGCCAATTTTAAGGGAAAATTAATGTTATTTAGATATAATGGAAGGTGTATCGAAGAAAAAACAACAAATGAACCTAAAACTATAACACATAACTTTTAGAGGTGAAGATCATGCAACTAACTGTAAATAAAAATGAAGAAGATAAAAAAGTTCCAACCACTTATTCAAGAACGAACCCTTTTCCGGCAAAAGCTCTTAAAAACGTAAATTTAAATGGGGCAGGCTCTAGTAAAGAAACAAGGCATATTGAGTTATCATTGGAAGGATCAGGTCTTTCCTATAATCCAGGTGATGCCCTTGGGATTCTCCCAAAAAATGATCCAGAACTTGTGGCTTCATTACTTCAAGAAATGAATTGGGATGAAAAGACTGTTGTCATCATTAATAAACAAGGTGAAACACTTCCATTAAAAGAGGCGTTAACCGACTACTTTGAGATTACCTTATTATCAAAAAAAATTCTCCAAGCTGCAGCTGAATTGACAGAAAATGAAGAGCTTAAATCTCTAGTATTAATTGAAAATGCAAACCAGCTAAAAGAATATACCAACGGCCGTGATTTGCTTGATTTGTTAAAAGATTTTGGACCTTGGAAAGCTACCGCTCAAGAGATTGTTTCTTTATTAAGAAAAATGACTCCGCGTCTCTATTCAATCGCGAGCAGTCTAGCGGCCCACCCTGGTGAAGTGCATCTAACCATCGGTGCTGTTCGCTACAACGCTCACGGCCGCGAACGCAAAGGGGTTTGTTCTGTACAAGTTGCAGAACGTATTCAAGAAGGAGAGACACTACCAGTGTTCGTACAGCCAAATAAACACTTTCATCTCCCAGACACACAAGAAAAAGACATTATTATGGTGGGTCCAGGGACAGGCATTGCTCCATTCCGCTCGTTTATTGAAGAACGTGCAGTGAATAAAGCAACTGGAAAGTCATGGCTGTTTTTTGGAGATCAACATGCAGCATCCGATTTTCTTTATCAAGATGAATTAGAAAAATATCAAAAAGAAGGCGTACTAACGAAATTAGAAACTGCTTTCTCCCGTGATTCTGCAGAAAAAGTATATGTACAACATAAAATGCTAGAAAACAGTAAGGAACTATTTGAATGGCTGGAAAACGGAGCATACTTTTATGTTTGTGGAGATAAGCAATATATGGCGAAAGATGTCCACAACGCGCTCTTAAGTGTGATTGAAAAAGAAGGATCAATGACTCCTGAACAAGCAGAAGCCTATCTAAATGATATGAAGACGCAAGGCCGTTACCAACGCGATGTCTATTAAAATAAATTAGTGTTAATCAAAAAGAGTGACTCCAGATTAGTGAAGTCACTCTTTTTCCTTATTTTTTTCCTTTACTCGCTATCATTGTTGATAATTCAATCCAAAATCAAATCCATACTTGTCCCCACTCTTATTTTTATAAACATAAGAAGGGTCTTCTTCATATCCAGGAATATCTCCAACTTCGTTATCGACAGCTGCTTTATTCGCTGGTATGGTGAATGGAAGTTTTCCTGTCGGATTGAATTTGCCGCGAATAACATCCACAATTGCCTCTGCCTTCGTTCCAAACGTCGCAACCACCGCTGCTGCATTTGGTTCAATTTGGTCTATTAACCATGGATTCGTAAAATTAATGGCCGTAATGGTCGGTACCGTTTTCTGAATTTCGATAATCCGATCGACATTTGTGATTCCTGTTTCTGAACCTACGGAAATCCGTGGGTTATTGTCCCAGTTCGATTGAACAGGTCGAACCCATACGAATGCATGTGTGGCTTCTGCAAGATTGTCTGTTACTGTGATCGAAGGGTCATATTTTTGAATCGTTTCTCTTAATTTCTTCGTAGCTGCAGCATCATTTCCACCTGGGAACATTTCAACATAAAGCTTAACATCTTTAATCTTTCCATCCTTCAAAGGAAGTAGATTCTCATCATTGACTTTATCATTACGCAAAAGAACAAGGGACTTGCGATGAGCTGCATCTGCCTTTTTCTTTGACTCCGGATTATTCGCCACATCAAGGGCATGCTGTCCATTTACGTAAGGGTTTTCAAAAAGGCCCAATTTCATCATCTCTGTTAGTAAAAATGAAACAGATTGATCGACTTTTTCTTCTTTAAGGATGCCATGTTTTACTGCATTGATGATTGGAGTGGGATCAGAAGCGCCAGAGATAATATTCGTACCAGCATTGATAGCTTTTGCAAATTTTTCTTCTGATGTTAAGCTTTCAGCTCCCCATGCATTATTACCGACCGCGCCTGTATCAGAGTTAACATAACCCTTGAACCCAAGCTGCCCGCGAAGGAGATCCGTAATGATCGCTTTGTTTAATGCAAAACCAACTTCCTCAAATTGCTGGGTAGGGCTAAACCATGGTAACCCTTGGTCAGCACTAGTATTGCTTGGATAAGCATAATAAGGCATTACCGAAGACACACCAGCTGTAATTGCCGCTCTAAAGCTTGGAATATGATATTTTAACAAACTTCCAGCAGTTGGATATGGATTGAATTTGCCTTCCGGAAAATGTGGATCTAGGCCATTGTCGCGTGCCCCGCCGCCAGGAAAATGCTTGACAGTAATGGCGACACTGTCTTTACCCAACTCATCTCCTTGGAAACCCTTGATGACGTTATAAATCATGCCTGACGCAAGAGCTGGCTGTTCGCCAAACGTATCTTCAATTCGAGCCCAAAGTGGATCTGTCGCAATATCTGCTGTGTATCCATATACCTTGCGAATTCCTGCCGCTCTCCATTCTTTCGCAGCGGTTTCAGCAAAGTCCTTGACAAGACTGGTGTCACGCGTGGCGGCAAGCCCTAAAGGACCTGGCCAAAATGAATGTAAACCTGCCCCTTCACTGCTATTCGTATAATCAGTAGATGCATGATTCCGTGGATTGGAGGTGACGACAATAGGAATTCCTAATCTCGATCCTTCTGCCGCTTTTTGAAGCTGATTATTATAATCCGCAATTATATCCAATGTAGGGGTTTGCCGAAAAATATAGTAACGTGTATTTTGATCAATTAATTTATTTGGCAAGACTAATTTGTTATCCTTAAAAGCTGGGAATTCTGTAATCAGCATCATTCCCGCTTTTTCCTCAAGTGTCATCTTTTTGACAAGATCCTTGACCCGTACTTCAGTGGGCAGCTGCCAGTTTTCATATGGATCAAGCCGGCCATTGTTATTGAGGTCTTTGAATTTCTTGTCACCTTGGACAAGGATGTTTTTCGCCGTCGCAGCTATCTCAGGAGCATTTTGTTTATTGCCATTTGATTTCCCCTGCTCCGCACTTGCAAAAGGAATAACCGTCGATGACAGCATTAAAGCTGCAAGTGTTAATGATGCTGTTCTTTTAGAAAATCGTTTCAAATCTTTTCCTCCCCTTTACCTGTTTAGTTTTTCCAAAAAAAGATTGACTTAAATATTTACAGCCCTCCATCACCCCCGCAAAAAGAAAACGCTTCCAATCTCATTTCATTTTATAATCTTTCATTTAAAGAATAGTAGAGAGTTTTTTTAGAAGTTTTTGTGTTTTTTTAATTTTTCGAAAAATATAAAAAGGACTGCTAACTAAAAGCAGACCTTTTTACCTACAATATGGTCATCCATGTCTTTACTGCTGTAGCTAAGATTAAAATCCCCATAATGATTTGTAATACTTTTGTATTTACTTTTTTCCCAGCATTTGCTCCTAGCGGTGAAGCAATTAAACTGGCAACAACCATAATGAGAGATGGAAGAATCGCCACTTGCCCTGTCATTATTTTTCCTGAAACAGCTCCAATTGATGAAATAAAGGTAATGGCTAAGGACGAGGCAATGGTCATTCTTGTTGGAATCTTTAAAACTACTAACATGATTGGTACTAACAAAAACGCGCCTCCCGCTCCTACAATGCCAGCCCCAATTCCTACAAAAAAAGCAAATAATGCAGCAAGCCATTTGTTAAATATGACGTGTTCTAAAGGAATATCATCAATCCCCTTTTTGGGAACAACTATCATGACGACAGCAATAAGTGCTAAAATTCCATACACGAGATTAATCCCACTCTCTGGCATATGAGTTGAACCGAAACCACCAATAAAACTTCCCAAAAGGATACTAATTCCCATGTAGGCGATTAGTTTTTTATTTAAAAATCCTCCTTTGCGGTAAGCCAAAACGCCGCCAATTGTCGCAAAGAAAACCTGGATAGCAGTAATTCCTGAAACTTCATGAGCTGTAAAATGACCGACACCCAGCATAGCTGGAATATATAACAACATTGGAAAGTTGATAATGGCACCACCTATTCCTAGCATCCCAGAAATAAATGAGCCTATAAATCCAATTAGGAAGAGCGTGATTATAAAGCTAATATCCATGTTGTCCTCCTTTTGGCTGCCATTCTTAGTCTTCCTTTTTCGATTTTATCTAACTGCGCAACGGTTTGGACCGATTTCCATTTCACGTTGTTTTTCTAAGTCAGGATTTATTTTCCCCATATTCGTCTCACGAATTTCTTGATAAGCATTTGGCTGTGGCGGCAGGTTTTCGGTTACCATTTTTCTGAAATCATTTTCATCTTCAATGGTTAGACCGTGATTTTTTGCAAACAAGATACTTAATTTTTCTGACACACTGCCATCATCGTTTAATTCTTCCATAATCATAAAATGCGCCGGTAGAACAATAAGGTCATCTGATAATTCTCTATAACGTTTATAAAGAGTTTCTCTTAAATCGCTTACCCAGTCTTCTGCCATACCTGCTAGGTCTGGTCTTCCGATCGAATCAATGAATAAGATATCACCTGAAAGTAAAAACCTTCCATCTACTACAAAGGAAGTAGATCCGATTGTGTGACCAGGAGAATATAATGCTTGAATCGTAATGACGGTTTCACCAATTTTGACTTCATTTCCGTCTTCTAATGGCTGGTACGCAAAGGTAACTTCTGTTGCATCCTTTGGTGGTAACCAGTAGATTGCACCCGTTTTTTCAGCGATTGTACGACCTCCTGAAATATGATCAGCATGAAGATGAGTATCAAGTACATTCGTGATTTTTGCACCGATGCTTTCAGCAAATTCAAGATAGGTGTCAGTCATTCGTGTTGCATCAATCAGTGCTGCCTCTCCGTCTGAAACAACCATGTAGGATAAGCAGCCTTTACCAATTCGTACAAACTGATAAATTTCGCCTCCATCACGTAAGTCTCCAACTTTAACCGGTTCTAAATGTTCACTCCATGCTTTCATTCCACCCTTAAGGTATGACACATTTACCCCCGCTTCTGAGAGCATTTCTGCTACCATTATAGAGGAACCTTCTTTCGCACAAACAACTAATACTTCTTTGTCAGCTGGAATTTTTCCGATGATCTCTTCTACCCCATCCAGCAATTCAAAAT
Organism: Neobacillus drentensis; assembly: GCF_021560175.1. Taxonomy (GTDB): domain Bacteria; phylum Bacillota; class Bacilli; order Bacillales; family Cytobacillaceae; genus Neobacillus; species Neobacillus drentensis_A. Next base: position 3,551,370 of record NZ_CP091110.1, read on the forward strand.
AAGGGACATTTAAATAGTCAAAGTTTTCTCCTTCAATCTTCCAATCTTGAAAATCATTTTCGTTTCGCACGTCTAAAATAAATAGATCTTCCTTATTAAAGACTTTTTTTGATACGTCTTTTGAATACATACTAGTTACAGACATTTTAATTTACCCCCATAGTTTTATTTCGATAAAAAAGTTAAGTTATTTATTAATACCTGTTGATTGACCGTTCCACTGACTCATACCCGGTAGCACATTCATTACGTTTGTAAATCCTTGTTCCGCTAATTTCTGTGCTGCTAAATCACTGCGACTCCCTGTACGGCAAACGACATAAATTTCTTTTTCTTTATTTAGTTCGTCCATACGATCCTCTAATTCATCTAGGGGAATAGAGACCGCATCTGGGATATGGTTAAAGGCATATTCCGCCGCTTCCCTTACGTCAAGAACGACAATGTCTTCATTGTTTTCGATTTTGTTTTCAAGAATTTTATTATTTGTCACATTTGGGTACTTTTTTTCATTGGAATCATTATCCGAAGACTTACGAAGATAATGCTTTAGTATATCTCCTTCTTCAATTGTTCCAAGGTATTGATGACCTGTACTTTCTGCCCAAGCTTTTAAATCAGCTTTAGACCCTTTATCTGTAGCTTGAACTTCTAAAACATTACCTGCCTCAAGAGTATTCATTGCCTTTTTTGTTTTAATTATTGGCATAGGGCATGCTAATCCTTTTGCATCTAATGTAACGTTTGCTTTCATGTTTTCCATTATAAAACCTCCTGTTATATACCTATATAGGTATTTTTAAATTTAAAAAAATTTATTCTGTTTTACCTTCCCATGCATGCATGCCACCTGACATGTTTATGACGTTAAATCCAAAGCTTTGTTTCATGTTAACGCCCTCCTATGATTATCTGTAATTAAATAAACAAATTAACATTACCGTCCTCTGCATCTCCTAAATAAGCTGCCACACCTGCATATTCGATTGAATCTAATAACTCCTCTTGTTTGAGACCTAATAAATCCATTGTCATCGTGCAGGCTACGAGTTTTACATCCTGCTCTTGAGCCATTTCGATTAGTTGTGGTAAAGGCAGTGCGTTATGTTTTTTCATAATGTCCTTAATCATTTTTGGACCGAATCCGGCAAAATTCATTTTTGAAAGACCCATTTTATCTGCACCTCTAGGCATCATCTTTCCAAATATTTTTTCCATAAAACTTTTTTTCACCGAAATAATCTCATCCTTACGAAGAGCGTTTAATCCCCAAAATGTATGAAAAATAGTAACTTCATGATCATACGCAGCAGCACCATTTGCAATGATATAAGCTGCCATGGCTTTATCGTAATCTCCGCTAAATAAGACAATTGTCGTCTTTTTCTTATCCGTCATGTTGTAACCCTCCTAATGTAATTGAATAAAACCTATACCAGTACAGGTATTTGTAAATCTAAAAAAATTATCCTTTTTTGATCCAAAACTTTAAAATATCATTTTCCTCGTCATACTTTACTAATTCATGTCCTCCTGATTTTGCCCATGCAGGAAGATCATTTTTAGCCCCTTTATCAGTTGTGTGGATTTCTAAAACATCACCAGATTGAAGTTCATTGATCGCCTTTTTTGTTTTAACAATTGGCATAGGACAAGCTAAACCTTTGGCATCTAATACTTTTGCTATATTCATTGTTTATTCCCTCCTGTTTTTTACTTACCATTACCCCTATGGGTATAATACTAATCAAAATAAAAGAGGGTGTCAACCCTTTTTTATCGGCTTTTCACTAACAAATTAACAGCTTCTTTTACTAATTCTTCCATGCTTTCCCCTTGTTGTTCCGCTTTTTGTACACATTCCACTAAATTGGAGCTTACAATTACTCCAATGGTACGATCAATGGCCGTTCTAGCTGCAGATAATTGGGTGATTACTTCTTTACAATCCTTATTATCTTCCATCATTTTTAAAATTCCTCTAAGCTGTCCTTCAATCCGTTTAGCTCTATTTTTAATTTGATCATTGTATTCCATGTTTTTTGCCTCCTTTAACAATAAGTTTTTATCTTCCTTTAATAATATCTTCGAATGATGAATGATTGTATATCCAACATGATCTATACTATACCCCAATAGGTATATAGTCAATAGAATAACTTTAAAAATAACATGAATGGATAAAAATAAAATTGAGCGCGATTAATGTGACGGTCGAAATTTTTATTTTTGTTTAATATAAATACATTAAATACCATTATTATCTTCCTCTCTGTTTTTTCTATCAAATGAAATTGCGTACTTTGTCACCATTATTTTTACCTTTCATACAATAAAAATTATCGACATCTATTGTAAATTTACGTTAATATTATATAATTCAAAGTACAACTATAGGAATTAATGGAATAGGAGGCTGGGTATGCGTTTTTTTAAAAATCTTTTTATTGAACATTGTCCAAAATGTAATCAAGTATTAGAGACCAAAAACTCGAATATCTTAAAATCAATTGTTATTAAATCATGTCCGGAACTACATTATCAAAAAGAGTTTCATCCAGCTTTTGAAACATATATTGAAAGTAATAAGGTTTCTTAAGATACAATAACAAAAAAGACAGCTTCAAAAGCTGCTTTCTTTGTTATTGTTCGTTTTCTATGGAAATCTTCACATATCCTTCCCAATAAAAAGAAAAAGAACCCTTTACGAGTTCTTTTCAGAATAAAACATATCCAAGTGAATAGTAATCCAAACTGAGTTTTAAGAGAAAAGTTGGCAATAGAAAAGGACAAATAATTAGCTGCCGATATTTTCACCGTTTGTCGATATAACTTCTTTATACCAGTAGAAAGACTTTTTCTTTTTGCGTTCCAATGTCCCGCTTCCATCATCATGTTTGTCTACATAAATAAAGCCATACCGTTTAGAGAACTCACCTGAAGACATGCTGACCATATCGATACACCCCCAAGTGGTATAGCCCATCAGTTCAACACCATCTTCAATGGCTTCACCCATTGCCTGAACGTGTTCACGCAGATAATCAATCCGGTAATCATCATTTATCGAACCATCTTCTTCTACCTTGTCATAAGCACCCAAGCCATTTTCCACGATAAAGAGTGGAATTTGATATCGATCATACAATTTATTTAAAGAAATCCGTAATCCTACAGGGTCAATTTCCCAGCCCCAATCACTTGCTTTTAGGAATGGATTTTTCACTCCGCCTATGATATTTCCTTGTGAAGCTTCTTCAACTGTTTTCACTTTTTTTTCTGTCCTCGACATGTAATAACTAAAGCCGATATAATCAACCTTACCTTGCTTGATTAAATCTAAGTCTCCATCATGAATCTCTAATTCAATTTGATGTTCCTTAAAATAGCGCTTAATGAAGGCTGGATACTCACCGCGTACTTGCACATCTCCACAAAAATAATTAAATAGTTGTTCTTCCTGAAGGGAATAGAGTACATTTTCAGGATTACTATCAAAAGCATAGACAGGAGCATAGAGGATCATACAGCCGATTTGCGAATTTGGAATGATTTCATGGCACGCTTTGACGGCCATCGCGCTTGCAAGAAATTGATGGTGGTACGCCTGGAAGGTTGGCTGGAATTTATCCGCTTCGTTTTGAATCGAAAAACCAAGACCTTGAATCGGCATCACCAAGCCGCTATTGATTTCATTAAATGTCATCCAGTACTTTACTTTATTTTTATAACGATTGAAAATAGCCATTGCGTATCTTTCAAAGAAAGTCACCACTTGACGGTTTCGCCATCCGCCATATTCCTTAACAAGGTGAAGGGGCATTTCATAGTGTGAGATGGTAACCACTGGCTCGATCCCATACTTGTGCAGTTCATCAAACACCCGATCATAGAAGGCTAGACCTTCTTCATTGGCCACTACTTCATCACCATTTGGGAAAATTCGTGTCCAGGCGATTGACATCCGGAAGGCCTTAAAACCCATTTCCGCAAACAAGGCTATATCTTCCTTATAGCGATGATAAAAATCAATCGCCTCATGATTTGGATAGCTGTTTTTTTCAGGATGGATTTCAAAATCAAATCCTGGATTTAAAAGAACGTTATAACGCTCCTTTCCACCTGGAAGGACGTCCGCAATATTTAGCCCTTTATTTCCTTCTTTATATCCACCTTCCATTTGGTTGGCTGCTGTTGCGCCACCCCATAAAAAACCGTTTGGGAATTGATAATTTTCCATTTGAGTACCCCCTGATATTTTTTACATAGTAATTACTATTTGTTAGTTGTCGATATTTAATCTCACGCTTCCTAATGAATCGTAACGATATTTTACAAGATAGTAAATAAGTTTAAATAATCTAGTTCTTATTCACACCGGAAGTCACTCGTGACAAAAATGTAACACTGCGTAACATTTAAATGATTATGTTAAAATGAAATAAGAACTATTTAAAGAAGGGATAACCAACATTCATGTTTTCAAATGAAATAATTGCGTCTTTCAATGAATTAGAAACTTCTTTATACAACTACATCATTCAAAACAGTGATATAGTGGCCTACATGCGAATCCGTGAGCTTGCAGATGAAACCCATGTCTCAACTGCGACCATTTTACGTTTTTGTCGAAAAGTTAATTGCGAAGGTTTCTCTGAATTTAAAGTAAAACTTAAAATGCATTTAGAAGAGAAGAAAAGGACAATGATTAAAAGTTCCCAACATTCGTTAGTTGAATTTTTTGAGCGAACCTTAAAAGGGGAATTAGAGACAAAAATCAAGAATGCTGCAACAATCGTATCCACAGCGGACAATGTCATTTTTATTGGGATTGGAAGCTCAGGGATTCTGGCGGAATATGGAGCACGATACTTCTCAAGTTTAGGTAAGTTTTCAATGTATATAAAAGACCCTCACTTTCCCATTCACTCTAAGCTTAGGACAAACAGTGTCATCATTGCACTATCAGTCTCAGGAGAAACGGATTTTACGATTACACATCTCCATCAACTGAAACAGGAAGGAAGTAAAATTATCAGTATAACCAACAATAAACTCTCTACTGTTTCAAAAATTTCTGACCTCAATATTTCTTACTATGTAACGGAAGAATTCATTGAAGAAGCGAACATTACCACACAAGTACCCGTTGTTTATATTCTTGAAGCCTTGGCTCGTGAAATTTATCAGCTTAATCAATAGCTTCTTTTCAAAAGACAAGCTGCCTATCCGGCAGCTTCAGTTTCCACAATATTCGTTTACATGGCTGATTTTCGGAATTCTGATGGGGAGCAGCCGGTAATTCTCTTAAAGTTGTTACTAAAATAGGCTAAATCAGAGTACCCTACCCTATCCGCAATTTCTGACATTCGTAAGGTCGTGTGTAGTAACAGCCGTTTGCTTTCCTCGATCCGCAGTTCTGTTAGATAATCAACGAATTTTTTGTTCAATTGCTGCTTAAATAATTGACTAAGGTAACTTGGATTCATATGTACATTTTCTGCTGCATCTTTTAGTGTGATTTGGTCTAATGGTGTTTTTTCGATATACTGTAATACTCTTTCAATTGTCGAAGAAGGTAGACTTTCATCTACCGTTTGGATATCCATACCTTTAGCTAATTTTTCCAGCCATTTTTCTAGGCATGCTTTTAATTCCTTTTCTTCCACTGGTTTGAGTAGATAATCAGTCACACCTGTTCTCAGTGCCTGTTGAACAAATTGAAACTCGTCATGCACACTGATCACAATTACATCCTGTTTCTTTTTCAAATGACTTATTTCTTTAACAAATGAAAGTCCATCCATGATGGGCATCCCTATATCGGATAGGATAAGATCCACATCATTTTGCTTGATCCAATCGAGTGCTTCCAGGCCATTTTCACATTCGTGTACAACATACAATGGAAGATTCAACTTATTTATGGTCCATTTGAGGGCAGTCCGAACCCATCTTTCGTCATCAACCAACAAGATGTTTTTCTTCATGGTCTCTCCCCTTCTATCTCCTGATTCAAAATCGGTAAATGAATTAATATTTTTGTCCCGGAGTTATCTAATAGGATGGTGATATTACTTATATCAGCCCTTGAGTACTCTGCCGCCTTTAAGGTGCCCCGCGTAGCCTCAATCATGCTTTGTTTAGAATCTGATTCAGTTGATTTTAATAGACTGGATAACTCCCAGAATTAATAATTTTAAGGCTGCTAATCTCAAATCTTGTGAATAATATTCAATATGTGTCTGTACTTGATCTATGACTTGTCTGCTTGATTGCCTGAGCTCATTTTCGGATAGGCGTCATAATTAATATCATAGGGGCCATGTCCAATGGTGCACCAAGCAACAGTAACAAAATATTAATGATTAAGAGAATAATAAGTGGATTAACAGAGATACTTAAGAATAAATTCGTTACCATGGCAGGACCTTTAATAAGGCTAAAATCCAGCAAAAAGAAGCAGACGCAGCGATTAAGAAAAACACCATTGAAACCGTTCGCATGGTCCGGGTTAGTAAAGTGAATTTTAAAAAAATTCCACCGATAACCAGATCTATCTTTTTAATAACATTCATAAGCCTTCCTCCAACTTGAAAACGTTTACTTTTCTTTCATTTTACGGACCGTATGAATGTTTTAATATGTTGTTTTTTTAGGAGGATTTGTAATTTTTTTAGGTAGGTGTTTTCATTAGTTTATTAAACGAATTAATATAAGTTAAACTTATCATGTTTATGGTTTTCATTCAACAGCCGATAGATAAATGATTCGGTTGTCTTTTTATATAAAAAGAGAACAAGAAATCATTTACCTATTGTTAAATCTAAGGGAAGGGGTTCGAGGCAGGACCAGCTGGAAATCGAGCTGGGCTGTTTGAAGTTGCTTTGGACAGGATCAACTGGAAATTAGGCTCGCCTGTCGGAAGTTGGCTCTAGTTCGGACATAAACAGCTAAACTTCGGGATGGCCTGTCCGAAGTTGGAGCTAGTTCGGACACAGACAGATGAATTCTGAGACCGCTTGTCCGAAGTTGGCCCTAGTTCAGACACATACCGCTGGAAACCGAGTTGGCCTGTCCGAGGTTAGCCCTAGTTCTGATTCGGACAATACCAACTGGGAATCAGGACTCTAATCCGAATCCTTGACAGCATACCCATTTTTTTTCAAAACACTCCTAATTTCCTCAATATGATCCTGATTTTTCGTTTCCAACGCGAGCTCTAGCTGGGCATAGCCTGGATAAATATCCTTACCCACATGATCAAGATGAACCGATTGAATATTCGCATCTAGCTCGGAAATAGAACCGAGCACCCTTTGCAGCTCACCCGGCTTATCTTTTACAATCATAGAAAAATTAGCGTACCTTCCCGACTCCACCATGCCACGTTCAATAATCCGTGAGATAAAATTTACATCTACATTCCCGCCGCTAATAACCGCAACCACATTCTTCTCTTTAAAATTCACCTTCTGGTATAGAAGTGAAGCTAACGAAACAGCCCCTGATCCTTCCACCAACAGCTTATTTCGTTCTAACAGAAGCAACATGGTCCTAGCAATTTCCATTTCATCGACACAAATAATATCATCCACATACTTTTCAACCAGTTCATAATTATGAAAACCCGGTTTCTTGACGGCAATTCCGTCTGCCATTGTCGGTGTAGACTCCACCCTTACAGGCCCATGTTCCACTAGTGATTGTTTCATGCTTGGGCAAGCCATCGCTTGAACACCATAAACACGGACATGGGGATTCTTCTCTTTTACTGCCAATGCAATACCGCCAATAAGTCCTCCTCCGCCAACTGGAACCATAATCGCTTCCACATCTGGAAGTTGTTCGAGTATTTCTAATCCAACCGTCCCCTGTCCCGCGATAACGGCGTCATCATCAAAGGCATGGACAAATGTTGCCCCCATCTGGTCCTTTAGTTCTAAAGCGTACGCAAGTGCATCATCGAATGTTTGTCCCTGAAGTACAACCTTCGCTCCATACTGTCTGGTCGCCGACACTTTACTAAGCGGGGCCCCCTTTGGCATAACAATGGTGCAAGGAATACCTAACATTTGACTGGAATAGGCAACACCCTGAGCGTGATTTCCGGCGGAGGCAGCCACAACCCCTTTATGTAAATCCTCCTCCGTTAAAGAAATCATTTTATTATAGGATCCTCTCACTTTAAAAGAACCAGTTTTCTGCAAGTTTTCCAGCTTTAGATACACTTTGTTATTGGCTGAAATACTGCTGAAGGTTTGTGAAAAATCTAATGGAGTTGTGTGGACAATTCCCTTCATTTTTTCACGAGCAAGAATGATATCATCTAAGGTTACCAATAAACTACCTCCCACATCCCACTTTTATTATTTTTAGGATGCCTTTGGTTAGGCGATCTATTCTTCAGTAGCAGACAAAGAATTCATGGCTGCATAATTTGAATAAAAGACGCCATTCTAATAAACAATAAGCATTAAAATACTCCAGGTGAGACCATGACCCTATCTCTAGTCATTTACTTTTTAGGTTTACTGACGATTTCCTTTTGCTGTTATAAAAAAAAGCTTCACCTATTTGAGATTTTTTTTATCTGGATGACAGTATGGTTAATAACTCATTTAATTTCTACCATCCTGATCATTAATTTCAAAGTGCTAGAAGTTTCAAGTGGATCAGGTAATTTTTGGGTTCACTTTTTCAAAAGGTTCTTACTCTTTCCACAAGTCATTGTCATCATGTTCGATATTTATCTGAGATTGCGAACGACACTCTTTAAAATTTTAACGTTAATCGCAACGGTTTTTATACTATCAGGTCTCGAGTTTCTCTTTATCTATCTAGGTGTATTAATAAATTTACACTATAGATTTATTTTTTCCTTGCTAGAATGGATTATTACTGTTTTACTTACATTCCTAACATGGAAATGGTATCGATATAAACGTCTTATGAGGTATTCATAATGTTACTATACTTTCCAAGTAAGTTTGACGGAAATGAATGGACAATTATTTTAGCTTTACTACTTAATATTTTGGTTTTTACTTTTCTTCCAAAAAGAATTCCTAAAGAAATTACACCACTTCTTGTTCTTTTAAGCATTTCGTTTCCAAAAATCATGGACACGACATTAGCTGTAAAACCATTGAATTTTTATAATTTAAATGACACAAGTCAATACGAAATTTTTGATTTGGCTTTATATGGAGTTTATCCTGCTTTTGGATACCTTTTTATTTATTTTTATGATTATTATAAATTTAAAGGGTACGGATTAGTGTTGTATTTCATCATCTGGTCTTTGGCAGGTGTGAGCGTTGAATTTTTGTTAGTCCATTTTCATGTTTTTGTTTACAAAGGCTGGCAACTATTTTATTCTTTACCCATTTATATAGTGGTTTTGCCCCTTACTTTTATGTTTTATAAGTTTGTTTCGTACTATCTAATCGAAAAACCACAAAATCAAGCTAAATAGCACCCTCCTTGGTGCTTTTCTTTTTGTACAAATTGCAAAACCACGATCAGCACTCTGAACATACTGAAATAAAATAGACCTAGTCAAACTGCCACCGTCTTGCATAGTGTAGTAAAAAGCCAAATGGGATGATTAATGGGCGGTGAATGAATTGTTGGAGGTAAAAGCGTGTAAATACGGCAGAGGCATCTTCGCAACAAGGAATATTCGTAAGGGAGAGCTGATTCATGAGGCCCCGGTGATTATTTCCCCAAGTGAAGAATACAAACACTTAAAGAAGACAGTATTTATAGAGTATGTATTTTGGTGGGGCGAAAATTTAGAGGAATGTGCACTGGCATTAGGCTATGGTTCACTATTTAACCATTCCTATACACCAAATGCTTTATACAAGCTCAACTTAACTCAAAAAACGATTGACTTTTTTGCACATTCCGATATTCGTGAAGGTGAAGAAATTATGATCAATTACAATGGCGACCCTACAGATGACACTCCAGTATGGTTTGATATTTTATAAAAGACAAATGGGACCTGAAATTGGTCCCTTTTTCGTGGTCTTGGAAATTATAGATTTACTACATGTGGATAACTTTTTACAGGGTTAGATACATCCAGCTCCAGCGCCTAGCCCCTCGAGGTCATAAGCTTATCCAGTTGCGGCTCCTTGGGACTCGAGTCATAAGCCATCCCTCGAAGAAGGCAAAAAGCGCCTTCTTGCGGGGGTCGTCCCAGGGCAGTCGCCTCCACATTAGGTCAATCCGTCCAAAAGGTTAAAGACCAACCTTTCAGCCGGCTCGTCTTATGCTTGTTGGGGCTAACCAAGGCGCTTGCGCTTTTGTTCATTTTCTACTGGTACAAGATGTCATCTCGTAAGGTCGCTACCCTCGTTAAAGCCTGATCAATATCAGCTTCACTCACTCCATAATGGGCAAGGGCGTCATGCAAATGGTTAACAATTGCATTAAAATGCTCCGGCTGCAAATTCATCCCATGATGTGCTTTTGCCATTGATTGACCAGAATAGTGGTTGGGTCCGCCAAGTGCAAAACTGATAAATTTGGTTTGATGTTTCTTTTGCTTTTCCATATCGGTGTGTTCAAAAAATTGATTGACAGTCTGATCCTTTAACACTAATTCATTATAAAAATAATCGACCACTTTTCCAATTGCTTCTTGTCCGCCAAGCTTATCATATAGATTTTCTTCCATGAACATTCACTCCTATTCTGTAACATACAAAGCTATTTTCCTCAAAAACAGCTTAAATATTCGAATCCTAATTAAACGAGTCATTAGAATAAATTTCTTTTGTTAGAAAAAACTAAGAAAAATGAGTTAAGGGGTATTCTAGATGCAGCCTAATAAAGTTATTAAACCGTTAAAATTAAGCCCAAACAAATTAAAACCAAATGCAAAGTTAACTGCAGCTGACTTGGGGAAACTTTGGGCAACTTATGTGGGAAATAGTATGTCAAAATGGATATTAAAATACTTCCTTAAACATATAGAGGATGAGGATATTCGACTACTAGTAGAAAACGGCCTGAGTTTGACTGAGGATTTCATGCAGAAGATTGAGCAATTCCTCGAAAAGGATAACTTTCCGATCCCCGTTGGTTTTACAAAAGACGATGTAAATCTTGGGGCACCTCGTCTATTTCAAGATGAATTTTATGTCCACTATTTAAAGTATGCCGGAAAAGCAGGGTTAAGTTTATATAATGTTGCGATTCCTTTAGTGCTTAGAGAAGATATCAGAGACTTTTTTATTTATTGTAATATCTCAACGATTACGTTTCTTGGCCAGTTGAACGATGTATTAATGACAAAAGGTCTTATCATAAAACCTCCTGTTCTGCCTATACCCGAAAAAGTAGATTTTATAAAAAAACAAAATTACTTAAAAGGATTTTTCGGAGACGTTCGCTCACTCCACGCACTCGAAATCACACATCTTTATGATAACATTGAAAATAACACAACCAGCAAAGCCTTATTAATCGCTTTTAGTCAGGTTGCAAAAGATGAAAAGGTCCGACAATTTCTCATTCGCGGCCGTGAAATAACCGATCGCTCCGTCAAGCAATATAGTGAAAAATTACAAAAGGATAATTTACCTTTTCCCACTCAGATCGACCATTTAGTAACGGAATCTACCTTAGCACCTTTTTCCGATAAATTAATGGTCTTTCACAAAGTTGATATGTTCTCGATGAAGATACGATCGTTTGGGAATTCCATAGCGGTAAATGGAAGAAGAGATATTGGGTCCATGTATATGCGCTCGCTGGCAGAAATGTTGGTATACGTCGAAGATGGAGCCAATATATTAATTGACAACGGCTGGATGGAGGAACCTCCGAAAGCAGCCGACCGAGCAGATTTAGCATCCAATAAGTCTTAATTATTGGATGCTCTTTTCATTTATCAGTAAATCTTCCAGAGCAGGTTTAAGGGTAGAGTAAGAGAATTCAAAGCCTTCGCGTTTCAAAATACCAGGGTCAACATTCTGTCCCTCTAATACAAGGGCACTCTTTTGCCCAAGGACTAATTTCATCGCAAATGAAGGTACCGGCAGCCAGTGAGGACGGTGTAAAACAGACCCAATTGTTTGACCAAACTCCTTCATTCTAACTGGAGCGGGGGCTGTAATATTGACAGGTCCACATAATTGTTGATTTTCAACCGCGAAAAGAATCGCACGGACGACATCCAACACATGAACCCAGGATACCCACTGCTTACCGGAACCAACCGTCCCTCCTGCAAAGAGTTTATAAGGTAATGCCATTAATGGAAGTGCACCACCATCCCGACCAAGTACAACTCCAAATCTCATAAAGACAGTACGTATTCCTTCTGCCTCTACTTGTTTGGCGTTCATCTCCCAGTCTTGAACCGTTTTTGCTAAAAAGTCATCGGCTATCTCTTTAGAATCTTCCGTATAGATTGTATGTTCGGACGCTGGGTAGATGCCAATGGCACTTGCATTGATAAGAACACGGGGTCTGACTTCCAGCCTGTTAATAATCCGGATCAGCTCTTCTGTTGCTTTCATCCGGCTGTCATATATTTGCTTTTGATGTCTCTTATTCCATCTTCCCTGGTTGATTGAAACTCCTGCTAAATTAATAAATGCATCCGCACTCTTGATTTCATCCTCAGGTGTGGTCCCTTCCGTCAGCCATTTCACATAGGAAACCTTTCCAGATGGAATAGGTGCCGTTCTTGATAAAATAACTACTTCATGTCCTTTTTCTAGAAGGAAGTTGGTTAATTTTTTGCCGATAAATCCAGAACCGCCAGCAATAACAAGTTTCATCTAATCCCCCATCATTTATCTATTTTTTTCCAAAGGTCATAAATGAATTCCTTAAACAATTCATTGAGTTGTGCCTTTTTTTGATTTTTTAACCATTCTACTTGATCAATGGGCAGCTTTAGTTTTAAATGGATATCTTCATCTGGCATCTCTACTTTTCGTATTTCTTCTATTGTGATGCCTTCTTCAAGATTTGAAAACCAAGAATCATTCTCATTCACCAGGTCTAAAAAATAATAGTCATCGGGGTCATCAAGTTCACAAAATAAATTAAGCTGCGGCAAGCCCCCTGCTAGGACTTTTACATTCATAATCGAATGAACGACTCTGCCATCTTCTAATTCTATTTCAATGATAAGATTTTCTTCCTTTTTATATTTTTTTACGACAACCTCACTGACGATAAGGTCCAACTCTAAAGTAAATCCTGAACTTGCTTCAAACACATAAATCGCACTTTTAAATATATAGATGCTTTCCCCATCAATTTTCACTGATTTAACTTCTGCCATAATGGTTCCCCCAAAAAGTTGTTAAAAAATATGTAATGGATTATCTATCATCATAACACCAAATGAGCTTTTTGAGGATGAAAAATGGCTGGGATAAGTTCTATTTATGGAGTAAATACTATGAACACTAATAAAGGAGTGGTTACAATGGCAAAAGAAAAAAAGAATCTAAGTAATGATAACAACAATTCCGGACAGCACCAAAAAACGTTAGATGAAATTAAAAAAAAGAGTCCAATGGATTGGGGCGTATTAGATCTTGCGGAAGCTGTCCAGCATCAAACTACTAGGGAGGAATAAATTTATACACCAATTGGAGAGTGGTTAAAACCGCTCTCCTATTCATATAAAATTAATCTACTTAAGATCAAGTTAAAACAAGAGATTCATCATCGTTCACAAGCAGCCTTTTTACTTCTTGTGCTTCAACAGGTTTGCTAATATAGTTTCCTTGAGCAAAGTCGCAAGAACGATTGACAAGGAATTCATACTGTCCCTCATTTTCCACGCCCTCGGCAACGACGTCCATTTTCAAATTATGGGCTAAGGAAATAACAGCAGAGGCAATCTTTGCATCTGCGTCATCCTTTTCAATGTTAGCCATAAACGAGCGGTCAAGCTTAAGTGTATCAATCGGGAAAAATTTCAGATAGCTCAAGGAAGAAAATCCAGTGCCAAAATCGTCAATGGATATCTTAATCCCTACTTGTTTTAATTTTTGTAAGACCGTCACGGCTTCTTCTGGATTTTTCATGACCAGCCCTTCTGTTACCTCCAATTCCAGTGAATCAGGTGATAAACCGGTCTCTTCAAGTACGGATAGAATCATCTCCATCAGGTTCTGTCTTTGAAATTGTTTTGGTGACAAATTGACACTAATGGTGATATCTCCAAAGCCTGAATCCTGCCATTCTTTACATTGCCTGCAGGCCTCCCGCATTACCCACTCACCAATTGGAACAATAAGGCCCGTTTCTTCGGCGATAGGGATAAAGGCATTTGGCAGAATAAGTTGATCGAGTTTATTTTTCCACCGAATTAACGCCTCGACCCCTTTGATTTCACCTGTTTGTAAGTTTACTTTAGGCTGATAATGGAGAATAAATTCATTTTCATCCAATGCCCTTCTTAACAGAATTTCTAGGTCCATCCGTTTATTCGCATGATGTTTCATCTCAGGATGATATAAACTATAACAGCTTCTTCCCAGTTCCTTAGAACCATACATCGCAAGGTCAGCATTTTTAATAAGCGAATTAAGGTCTGTCCCATCTTTCGGATAAAAACTAATCCCCATGCTGGTTGAGATATTGAGCTTTTGTCCCTTTATTAGGAAAGGGGCTGCCATCACTTCCATAATCCGATCGCAAATTTCGGTAATTTCTTTTTCACATGTTAATTGAGGGACCAGAGCGATAAATTCATCCCCACCAAACCGGGCCAATTTAACCTCTCTATGCTCCGTCGCTGCTTGCAGCCTTTTTGAAACTTCCTGAAGAAGCAAATCACCCGCTTCGTGTCCCAAGCTATCATTTACCACCTTGAAATAGTCCAAGTCCAGTAAAATAAAACCCAAAAGGGTCGAGGGTTCATTCTTTTTTACGATATGTTCCTCTAAAATGGATTGAATGGCCCAACGATTGGGCAGATCGGTTAGGGCATCATGAAAGGCCATATGTTTGATTTGTGCTTCAGCCCTTTTTTTATCACGAATATCTCGGCAAAGGGCAAAGTACATTTGATTTTCCCCAATATGAATGAGGCGAATATTGATATCAACCGGAATTTGAATATCAAGATTCCCCATCATAATATCGTCAAAATTACTGGAAGCATGCTCTTTGGAATCAATTTTTAAGTGTTTTATTTTTTCTGGAAGCTTGGAAAAGACCATTTCTGTACTCATGCTAAGCAGTTCTTCCTTAGAATAGTTTAATACTTCGCAAGCAGCCGGATTGACCTCCGTAAACATTCCGTCTGTTCCGATTAAGAAAAAACTATCCGCAGCCTGTTCTGTTAAACTTCGGAACTTCTCTTCACTCTCTTTTAGGCGATTTTCAGCTCTGACACGATCGGTAATCTCTAAAGCAAAACCAAGTAAAACGTCCTCATCCGATTCATCAATATGGATGATAGTCTTTCCAGAAAACATATGATGTTCCTCGCCTTTGTATCCGCTTGGAAATTCCTTGGTGATTAGCTGCCGCTTCTTCCAAACTTCAAGGTCATACGCTCGATTTAATTCGGCGATTTCACGGGGAAAGTAATCAAAAATCGTCTTTCCTACGATTTTATCTAAACTTACGCCATTTGACAGGCATACTTGTTTATTAGCATAAAGGGTGCGCCCTTCTGGATCTTCCAAGAAGATATTAATGGGTAAAGCGTCCAGTATACTTTGATATAATGATTCATTTATACGAATTTGCTTTGAAAGCTCCTGGTTCTGCTTTTCCAGTTCAGTTACCTGTAAACGCAGCTTTTCTAATTCATTTTCCTGCTGATTTGACTGAACGTTCATCTACACCCTCCTCAAAATAGATACGATCTTGTATTTTATTTAAAGTAGATGGCTTTAAATTTAAAAAAATGAATGATTATATTTCTATTATATAACATTATATAATAGGAATATTTGCACATATTTTTAATTAAGAAAGATTTATGAAGATGAAAGAAAAAAATGAAGAGCGAGCGTAGGTATTGTATAAAATATCAGATTAAGGGCATTTTATAGATAGGACTTGTAGCTCAATGATAGAGCAACTTGCAGTCATCCTATGAAGACTGTAACGTATCTTGTGGGTTTGAATCCCACCAAGTCCTTAATAATGAAGCAGCTCCAGACCTCATCGCCAATTGGATGAAGCTGGAGCTCTATGTTTTTATATGGGTAACAGATTAGATCCCGCCACCCTCGTCATGAATGGTGCTGTTTTCTTTACGAATGTTAGCATAAAGGCTTAACGTCCCTAAAGCAGCGATTAACGTACTCACGATTACGATAATGTTGTAAAAATTTGTCTTAATCAACAAATTAATCAATGTATAAGAAATAACCAAAGAAGCTAAAGGTGAAATCAGCCAGACTTTTAATATCTTTCTAATCACCGCTTTTTGCCAAAAGCCAATTCCTTTTTGTGATGCCCCGATACCTAAGATCCCACATGTGGTGACTTGAGTTAACGGAATCGGCAGCCCAAAGATGGAGGCAATCGTAACTAGGGCTCCACCAGTAAATGAAACCGCACTGCCCTCTAATAAGGATAGTTTCGTGATTTTCTTCCCATTGGTTTCGATTACCCTGCCCCCCAAGAGAATTGCACCAATAGCTACAAATATTCCGCCGATCCAAATCCCTTTGGATGTAGATAGCATATCTGCTCCGACTAATGGTCCCACTGCATTGGCCACATTGTTCATCCCTGCAGAAAAGGCTTCAAAGCACCCGCCCAAAACAAGGATTCGACCAAGCCATTTTTTCCATTTTCCTTGCTTTGTCAAACCTGGCCAGCGCTTTTCAGATTTGGCAATCAGCTTTCCAAAAATAAATGTAATGATAAAGGATACTACTGGAACAATGATCCAAAAGGCAATAATAACGATTAGACTATTAAGGAATAAACTCTTATAGGCAATTCCTGCACCGACGATTGCCCCAACGGTAACTTCACTTGTCGATAATGGGATTCCCATTAAGTTTGCAATAAACAGGGTTAGGGTTGCCCCAGCTAGAATAAGAACTACTAGTTCAATCGTAAGTATCTTCGAAGGAATAATCCCACTTCCTATTGTCTTAACGACCTCTCCGCCACCAAGAACGGCACCTAAAAAAGCGGCGATGGCAACTAACACCATAGCAAGCCATTTATTCCTTATCGCATCCGCACCATAGGCTGATCCCATTGATGCGGCAGTTCCGCTTGCTCCAATGTTCATTGCGAAGAAGAATGCTATGATAAAAGCTAAATACGTCCAAAACATATCAATCTCTCCTTATGTATGTCTATCTATCTAGCAGAATAAATCTCGCAATGTTCCGAAACTTCAATTCATACTATTCAGGTAGGATTAATTTTATATTATACAATTCCTTTTCTGAATAATCAACATCCAAATTACTTATGTCACAGAATTTTTTAAAAATTTTTTAAATGTGCTAGCTTGTGTGGAATTTGTTTTCTAGCTTTTAAAAAAAAGCTATAACCGATATGGCTATAGCATCTTTTCTTATTGTAAAATTTATTGTTGCACCCTCAAAGCCACCCGGCGGATCTTTCCTGAATCGGTCTTAGGCAGTGCTTCCAAGTATTCAATCACACGTGGATACTTGTATGGAGCAGTTAAGTTTTTTACAAAGCTTTGCAATTCTTTCGTTAACTCAGGTGTACCATCAACCCCATCTTTTAAGACCACGCACGCTTTTACAACATTCCCTCTAACAGGATCAGGTGTTGCAACAACAGCACACTCTTTTACCGCTTTATGTTTCATTAATGCATCTTCCACTTCAAAAGGTCCAATCGTATAGCCGGAGCTGATGATGACATCATCCTTTCTTCCCTGGAACCAATAATAATTGTCCTCATCTCTATAAGCACGGTCTCCAGTTAAAAAGTAGTCACCAAGATAAGCGGCGGCAGTGGATTCTTGATTTTTGTAATAGTGTTGAAATAAGGCTGGGAAATCCTTTTTAATCGCAATCGTTCCAACTTCCTTTACAGGGGCTGGCTGGCCTTCTTCGTTAACAACCTCAATATAATCAGGCATTAATGGCTGGCCCATTGAACCCAATTTACTCTCATCAATATTCAAATTAGCAATTAATAAAGTACTTTCAGTCTGGCCATAACCGTCACGGATAAGGATGTTAAATTCATTTTTAAAGACATCAATGACTTCACGGTTTAGTGCCTCACCTGCAGAAACTGCTGTATGTAATGAGGTCAGATCGAAATTTGAAAGGTCATCTAATTTTGCCATCATCCGATACTCTGTAGGTGTACAGCATAAAACATTGACCTTGTTGTCTTGAAGGAGCTGCAAGTATTTATGCGGCTGAAATCTTCCATTATAGACAAAGCCGGTTGCACCTGAACCTAATATCGATAAGAAAGGACTCCAAACCCATTTCTGCCAGCCTGGTGCAGCTGTTGCCCAAACAAGATCGTCTTCACTAATGTTGAGCCATTTTGAAGGGGCAATTCGTACGTGAGCATAACCCCAGCCATGACTGTGAACGACACCTTTTGGCTGCCCTGTGGTACCAGATGTGTAAGCTAAAAAGGCCACATCCTCTTTTAAGGTATCTGCATCGGTAAACGTTTCAGGCTCTTCTTCCATCAATGCTTCCATTGAGAGCCAATTAGGTACTTCTTGGCCGAAGGCAATCTTATATTGAAGGAAAGGTGTTTCGTCTGTGATATTTTCAAATTCTTGAATTAAATTATAGTAGGAAATAACAGCTTTCGCTTCGGAGTGATTCAAACGATAAACTAAATCTTTTGCACGAAGCAATTCTGATGAAGGACTTATGACAATCCCTGCTTTTAAACAGGCTAAATAAATTACATAGGACTCGATTAATCGAGTTGACATGACAACGACGCGATCGCCTTTACGAAGACCTAGTTTCGTTAAAACATTAGCTAATTTGTTTGCCTTTTTATTCAGCTCATCATAAGTTAATGTCTTAGATTCGCCATTTTCATTTTCCCATTTCAAAGCGATTTTGTCAGATACATGCTTTGAAATTTCACTTGCTAAATTAAAGTGTTCTGGTGCTAACAATGATTTCAAATCCACTGTGGTCAATCTCCAATCTAATAATTTAAAAACACTTTTATAAATAATTCTGTGTCTTTTTCGAAATTTCTAAAAATTAGTACCTAGTAATAGTACAAGCCTTTAAAAATTATATACTAATAATAATACCACTTTGAAATGGAATGTAAATTATTTAACTTCGAAGTTCACTTAATCTTAGTATTTATAAACAAGATATTTGGTATTCCCTTTTAGATTATTGATTTACCATTCGAATGCATTTTTTAAAATAGTAAGAATATTAGATTTAATACTTTAATGAATTAAAATTTTACTGTATTATTGTATTGAATCATCTTAAAAGAAAGATATACCACACAATAATTTTAGGAATTTCAAGGGGAATGGTGAATATGATGGAGGATTTTTTTGTAAAAAAGAAAGTTGCTATTATAGCCAGCAGTGGAGGCAATCTATTTTACTTGGGGGGTAAAGATCCAGCAAAACTATTAGATGAACTTCTCATGCAGATTCAAGCTGCAGGCATGGATTGTACATCGTTACAGTTTATTGCAGCAAAAGCTAGCATGGATAACATAAAGGATGATACACAGGCAGAATTATATAGTTGGGATGAACAAACAAACAGCCCTGTTGTAACAGCAGTTGGAACGATTGCTGAAGTCAACAAGGCGGCCTCTTTAATTGATAAGGAAATAGCTAAAAAAATTGATCATGGAGAAATCGATGCTCTCATTTTTATGAGTGCGGATCCTAAGGGAGCAAATATACATACTGTGGAAGCAGCTGCCAATAAGAAATTGCCTGCAACCGG
Source organism: Neobacillus drentensis (assembly GCF_021560175.1). Taxonomy (GTDB): domain Bacteria; phylum Bacillota; class Bacilli; order Bacillales; family Cytobacillaceae; genus Neobacillus; species Neobacillus drentensis_A. Next base: position 3,571,286 of record NZ_CP091110.1, read on the forward strand.
AACTGGCGGAACCTCAATGGCCACGATCGCTTCAAAAGGGGTAAACGTCATTTCTACTTCTGGTACCACTGGTACAACGAATCGAACACGAGCTGTTACTTTCATTACTTCCTTAAGTAAGCATTTTGGCCTTTCTTACCGCCCAATCATCGGAAAGGCAGCTACTAATAACCAATTCGAACAATCATCTGCTTCAGTTATTAAACGAATTAACTTACGCGGAATGATGCTGTCTTCTCTCCCTGGTTTTATTGCGATGGCCTTGATTTTAGCTATTAGCAAGATTCCAGGATTGTCAGGGCTTAGTGAAGTGTTTGATCTAATGATTAACGCTCTCCCCATTGTATTAGCTGTTGTTGCCGCTAAACAAGTTGCTGAACTTGACGAGGTCTCGATTGTGGCGGGAATTGTTGCTGGAGTATTATCTGTTAAAGGTGGAATCATTGGAGGAATTATTGCAGGTATTCTCGCCGGACTTTTAGTTCAATACATATTTAGAAAATGCGTAGAATGGAGATTTCCTGCCACAACGGTTAATATTGCAGCAGGAGGAATCGCCGGATTGGCCTCCGGTTTAGCCGTTTACTTCCTTATCGCTCCGGTTGCATTATGGCTTGGCGGAGAAATTCGTGCTTTAATAGATTTCTTAGTTTCTACTAATGGTGTCTTGGCAGGATTAATAGCAGGGCTGTTAATTTGGCCGGCAATTATTGGCGGTGTTTATCATGCAGCTATTTTACCAATTGTCCTATTGGAGATGGAGAAGACTGGAAACAGCTTTTTAGGAGCAGTCGATATGGTTGGATTAGTAATGGTATCAGCTGGGATTACACTGGCCAATATTATTTCACCAAGAGACAAAGGCGAGGCAGCCGTTGCAGCTCCTGGTTTTGCTATAAACATGGGCTTTGGTACCTTTGTTGAGGCTGCATATCCGTTTATGTTTTCCAACAAAATGATCTTTGCCGGCGCAATAATTTCATCAGGTTTCGGCGGTTTGCTTGTTGGATTTTTTGATGTACGTGGTACGGCTTATGTTCCATCTTTTATGGCCCCGTTTTTATCCAATAATGCAACAGGGTTTATCATTGCCATGGTTGGAAGTTTAATTTGTTCTTTTCTTATTACTTTCTTTGTAAATAAAATCTCTAGGAAAAATATCAAAAGCTTGGAAACCAAAAAGACATCAAATGAACTAGTGGGTTAATCGTTTGAATCGATAATTCAAAAAGGGAAAGGAGTAGTTTCCTTTCCCTTTTTTACCTATAGTTGGTTATCATATTAACGGCAATACAGAAAAGCTAAAACACGTTACAGCATTAAAGCAGATAAACAAAAAAATAGACCTATAATTCAAAATCCACAATAATACTATCTTCTAAGCCAATCTCCTTCAGATAACTAAATACCTCTTGATGTGCTGGATGCGGACCATAATTGACTAAAGAAGTTCTGTCTTCAAAGCGGACCGTTAGGCCCATTTCATACCCCTGACTCCGGTTTGAAAAATTAGCCCCCTGCTGAATATCGACAATCCCAGGTATCACATTTTTTAGAGATAATGTCCGGCGAATTAATTCTTCCTTCTGTTCTTTAGTTGTTTTTGATGAAAATTTAAGTAAGACGATATGCTCAATCATGATTTGACTCCTAGTTTACTATTCAACTTTTCCTTATCGAAACCGGCAATTTGCTTATATCTATTAGAAACTTCTTTTAATTCCTCGTAAGAAACCACATCTTCTAGATGGATAAAACCATTAGGGGCTCGCTCTTCTACTATTTGCATAACAACTTCTGGACCATTCTTACGATTTGACCTAACAATGTTTGCTGTTGGTTCTAACCTAGCCTCTTCGTACATCCTCAATGATAGTAAAGCTTCATGATGTTCCATAATTGCTTCTCCCAAAGCATCAGCGTCAAGTATCGCTTGTGAAGCACCATTGGAGCCAATTGGATACATGGGATGTGCAGCATCCCCTAATAAAGTGACGCGCCCAAAAGTCCATTGCGGCAGGGGATCGCGGTCCACCATCGGGAACTCATAAACGGCATCTGTTTCATCTATCAACTTGGGCACATTCAGCCAGTCAAAATCCCATGATGCAAAGGCAGGTGCAAAGATCTCCTTATCAATTTTTCGATTCCAATCTGCCCTTGAAGGCATTTCATCACCAACCGCTAGTTCCGCAATCCAGTTAACAAGCGAACTTCCTTTTGCTGCGGTGTCGGGGCAAACGGGATAAGCGACAAATTTTTGATCCTGGTAGCCTGCCATAATCATGGATCTTCCTGTTAAAAAAGGTGAAGACTCTGTAATACCACGCCATAAAATTCGACCACTAAATTTAGGTAGGCCTTCATCCGGATAATAGAATTTCCTTACAACGGAATGGATCCCATCGGCTGCAATCATGATGTCAGCATAGTAAGACCCAAGACTCTCGCCCGTTTTTCGGTTTTCAAACTGCGCTGTCACTATGTCGCCAAAGGTTTGAAAAGATTTTAAATGATGTCCTGTAAACACCGCTGCCTCCCCAAGTTCCTTTTTAACTGCTTCCAACAACAACATTTGCAGTTTTCCACGGTGGGTGGAGTATTGCGGCCAGTGGTACCCCGCCTCAACACCTCGAGGCTCCCGCCATATATTTTGACCAAATTTGTTTACATAAAGGAGTTCGGCTGTAGGTAAGCCAATTTTTTCTAGTTCACCCTCTAAACCTAGTTCGGTTAAAACTCTTACTGCATGTGGTAAGAGGTTAATCCCAACACCGAGAGCTTTAATTGTTTCTACACTTTCAAATACACGCACTGATACGCCAACGCGGTGAAGTTTGAGGGCAGTCACAAGTCCGCCAATCCCGCCGCCAACCACAATGGCCGTTTTGATATTCGTCATCTAACTCTCCCCTTATTTATCATAACTTGCTGATTATTCTTAATTATTACACAAACCGAAAATATATCAATATTTTATTTTCTATGTAAGGTTCGGTTGTTGTTTAGCTTATTTGGGCAGGGTCCGTAGATTCCACCTTCCCTTGTCCGAGTCCTCGTCCCAATCAAATGGCCCCGATCTCAAATGCTTCAATCGTTCAAAACCCCTCGATATTTCTCTTAAAAATAAAAATAGGAGAAAATCCAAACCGGATTCCCCCCCCACTCTATGTATCTCTTAATTAATGGAATTTGTTTTCTTATTTGAAATTGATGCCTTAGTTGAAGCCCTATTTAAAAGGATACTAGCTGCAATAAATCCAAGAACAACCGCTATCACGATCGCAACAAGCGAACCCATGATCGATAGCTTCACAGTCATTAAAAAAACAATCGCTAACGCAAGCATTGTCATAATCAAGACTGAATTCCATAGCACCCGGTCTCTTGCCTTTTCCAATAAAACAGCTGATGGCACTGCATTCTTTTCTGCATTTGCCGCATTTAAGATCGCTTTTAATCGCCGTAAATTAATAATTGGTCCCATAAATGTCATAACAATCAACAAAGCCAGTGAAAGTTCAATCCAAGGGTTCCCCCATCCCCACCGAGTAAAAACAAGATATAACCCAGGTACTAAAATCAAAATAACACTGAAAGGCAGCAACCCATCCAGTTTAACTGCCAACGCAGCCCAATTTCTCAATGTTTCTGTAGTTTTCGAATTCAGCATGGAAATCATCGCTAATAACGTAATTCCTACTGCAACAAACATAATCACAGCGCCTATGATGTGTAAAAATAATACAATACTATAAAGCACTTCCTATACCCCCTTAATTTTCCTTACCAATTATATATATTTTTTCATAGGGCGAAATTCCTTCATTTAAAATATTTTTATATTTCCAACAGTAACTATGAGTATATTGTCCCAGTTTTTTAGTAAAAGCACAATATTTAGGCTTCCTAATTAATGTTCACAAAACGTTCACTTATGAAGAGGTTACCACTATCGCTATAATACAAAAGATAAAAGGAAGGGAAGATTGAGAAATGCCTACAACTAAGAAAGAAAGTATTTTATTTGGAACAATGATGTGTTTTGGAATGGTTTTATTTATGTCGGTTTATAATTTATTTCTAAATGGATTGATTGGTGAACTGTCGGTAGGAGAAATGTTGATCGAAGGGGCCATTGGATTTATGATTGCATTGCTTTTGGATCTATTTCTCGTTGGTCCAGCGGCAAAAAAAGTAGCATTTATGCTTCCTTATGACAAATCTAAAAAGGTTTATGTCATTTTAGCGATATCTTTTTGTATGGTAGTAGGAATGGTACTGTTTATGTCTTTATACGGACTCGGAACTGCCTTCCTTACTAACGGAGGAATGACAGGATCCATGATTACTAGCTACTTCTCCATTGTCATTAAGAACTTTATCGTTGCTTTTCCACTGCAACTATTAATTATGGGACCAATTGTTCGTTTTTTATTTGTTAAGATTGTTAAAGCAAAGAATTCCATGAGTGTTGCATAAATATCAAAAGAATAAAGCTGCCTTTGGCGGCTTTATTCGTTGATACTCTACCTATAATTCTGGATGATCGTCACACCAGCTTATGGGCATACCATTTCTTTCCTTTAAATCGCCAAATAAAGATCAATGTCCGCATTCCCCACTCGATATTCATCGCTACCCAAACACCAATAATGCCAAATCCAAACGTAATTCCCAATAGATATCCTAGGATGACCCGCAAAAGCCACATCGAGAGCAAGGAGGCAATTGAGGTAAAGTTGGAATCCCCTGCTGCCCTTAAGGCCGATGGCATAATAAAGCTTGCTGGCCATAACAATGGATGACCTACAGCCGAAATTAAAATCATCATAAAAATTGTTGGGATAATTTCAACCGGCGGGCTGAACAGTTTAATTAGGATCGGAAACAAAGGGATCAACACGGCGTCAGCCACAACAAATAGGATCGTGCCTAGTCCCATCATGGAAACAATAAATTTCCTTGCATCTTGGACGTTCCTTCTTCCGATACATTGTCCTACTACTGTCACAATTGCAATACTTAATGAATTGGGTCCAATTTGAAATAGCAGGGCAATCGAGTTTCCAATCGCGTAGGACGTCAATGCAAGTGTTCCTAATTGGACTATAAATGTTTGTGTTAACAGCTTTCCGCCATTGAAGAATAACTGTTCTGCCGCAAACGGAAGCCCAATAAACATGACTTTCTTTAAAATAGAAATATCAATATGTAACGCATTGGTCAACTTATAGCGGATGGTTTCATTGTACTTAATAATATAAATTATAGCCGCAACCACACCTAGTAGTCTTGCAAAAATGGTGGAAATGACAAGCCCTTCCACCCCCATATCATAAACGGTAATCAGTAAAACATTGAGAATGGTATTAGTTAAATTCATTAATAAGGATAAATTCAAGCATGGTTTGGTCTCACCGACACCTCTTAATGCCCCCGTTACGGCTTGAAATATGGCGATGAGCGGATAAGAAAGACAGCTGCCAATTAGATAAATTCTGGCGTTTTGAAACACTTCCGCTTCCGCCTTACCGAATAAAAGGTTTAAGGTTGGCGTGTGGAAGGTGATAACCAATGCACTAAGGACTACAGAAAATAAGGTTACCGCTGATATCGCTTGCGTGGCAGTTTTGGACACCATCTCTGAATTGCCGCTGCCTTTATATTGCGCCACCATGACCGTACCACCCGTTGCTACCGCAATAAAAACGTTAACTAAGAATATGTTCAATGAATCTACCATACTTACTGCACTTACAGCTGCAACCCCAGCGGAGCTAACCATGGCGGTATTTAAAAGACTCATAATAATCAAGAAAGCTTGATCGACAAAAATGGGCGTGATAATCCCAAATAATTTCTTATAATCAATGGATTCACCAGTAAAATACTTATCTAACAAGAAGACGGTTCTAGGTTTTATTTTCACTGCAAGTTTGTTCATACCGCTACACTTCTTTTCAATTTGTTATGAATTTAATAATAATTGTCAAATTAACATGGACTATTATAGCACTATTTTTGGATGTTAAAAGGAATTTTTTTGCAATAAAAACTTTTTGTACTGTGATTACCAACAGAAAAGTAATGCCCTTACCTAAAGATTAATCTTATGGGATTAATTTTGTGAATCTTACCATTTTTTATTTAAAATAGTCTATATTAATTAAATGAAGGGTAAATAAAAACAACTGGGATTACTGCCTCTACTCTTACTGGAGTTTTAGAGGTGATGATAAAATTTTATTGAAGGATAAGGAGGATTATGTATGTTTTTATCCTGTCCCATTCTGGCTGCCCTTTTGGGGATGCTGATTGCGCAATTTGTAAAAATCCCAATACATTTTATCTCAACAAGGGAACTAAAATGGAATTTGATGTTCAGCACCGGCGGAATGCCTAGTTCGCATACATCGACCATTATCTCCTTAACGACAGCGATTGGATTGATGTCTGGATTCAAATCAAATGAATTTGCCATTTGTGTGGTCGTTTCGGCAATTGTTATGCATGATGCGACAGGCGTTCGCAGACATGCGGGATATCATGCCGCAATCTTAAATGCTTTATTAATTGATTTCAATTCATTAATTGAAACATTAAAGAACCCGAAAATAAAGAAACCCGAGTCTCGCGAGAAACTAAAAGAATTATTAGGTCACCAGCCCATTGAAGTTTTTGGCGGGGCGATCACTGGGATTATTATTGGTTTGGCTACATATTATCTTTATCCGTTCTAACCTAAACAATCCACCCAATGATCATGGGTGGATTGTTTAGGTTAATCATTCAAGCAGTCTTAGGCAAATCGATAATAAATCAATAAGAATGTAGCTAATACGAAAATGAAATTCAGGAATACAAAGATAAATTGATCCAGTTTCGTTTTGTGCATTTTAATGGGCGGGTTGTAGAAGGATACACCTTCAATGATAAAGATTACTAACACGATATGAATCATGAAATGCCCAATTACTTCAGTCATGCCAAATAACATAGTTGTTGAGATAAAAATACCCGTTACAACAAATCCAAGCACTCTGTTTAAAATACCGACTACTAATAAATATCCAACGACAAATTCAATAAACGCGGCCATGACCACAAATAAATCTGGTGCAAAACCAAATGTAGGGACATGGTGGTGGGCAACAATATCTAAGGCCATATCCGGATAAACCCATTTTTCCACAGCTACCCAGCTAAGTGACAATCCAGTTCCTAAATATAAAAACGGGAAGCCTACTTTTTCCAGCTTTGTATTTCCTACCAATAAGACCCCAACAATGGCAACATAGAAGCCGTAGTCTAACATGTGGAACACGCCATGTTGAATCGTTTCATAAATAAATAATCCTAGTAATATAGTTGCACCAAGTTTAGTGGAGATATGGTGCGGGATTAATAAAAATCCAATCGTCATCCATGTTAAAACAACAGCCACAGTGTTATGAATATGAAACTCAGGCGCAAATAATGTTCCGTTGACCATCTGGATGATCAGCGCAATCGCTGTTCCATATTTTAGTATATAACGAGAATACTTTCTTAAACTAGATAAACGGTCTTCCCATTTAATCATGGGTCCCCATTCAGCCATTTTCGGTATAATTAAAGTCAATGAAGCTAACACCACCGCTGCTAATAGTGCAAAAAATAAGAATGCCGGTGATACTATATGTTCAATTGACTCCTTATGCGGCGCAACAGTAGTGAACCATTTCACATGTGCTTCGGCAAAATATGGCGTCATAATTAAGCCCATCATTACGACAATCTGAAATATCTTTTTCATAATAAAAAACCCCCTAGATAACATAAACAATATGAATATAGTGTTAATATACTTGATAAAGGAGTCCTTTTACCGGACTATTCGTGAACATTTTGTGAATCATTTCACATTCATTGATATAATATTCCCATAGACAATTACGATTTCTACTTAAGTGGATGGTCTAATTTTGTGTAAATTGGATGGTTAATTTTCCATCCAGTTACGTTATGATTAAATTATTAAAATTTGAGCACAATTAAATCTTTATCAGTTTACGAGGTGTATTATGAATATAATGTTTGGTTTAGTTACGTTGATTTTAATTATTGCAGTTATAGCAACACTGCTGTTAACTGGGAAGTCTGACGAAAATTACAGTAGTTCAACAAAAAGAAACACCATAAATTTATCTTTAATCTATATTGTCATTATTTTTCTAGCCATAATTTCCTTAGGGATTTACATTTGGTTAACCTAATATATAACCAATATAGTAAGATGTTAAACGGAGATGATGAATATGATATGGACGATTATTTCAATAATCCTTCTTAGTTTAGTTAAAATATTAGTTACCTGTCTTCCAACCGGTACTGTAAATTGGTTAATCAGGAAGTTTGAAACACACTCAAAACTCAATGAAGAGAATATCTGCTTAACGATCGATGGAAAACCTCTTGAAGGTGACAACAAAACCAAAGTGATTAATGATTTTAACGAAGCAATCTTTTTAAAGAAACACTATATTTTCCCAGGAACAGAGGAATTATTTTTAAATCCTGATACCAGTGAGCCTCCACTTGTCATTGATACCAAAAGAGGCAAAAAAGAGATTAAGTTGTTTTTGTACCGATATCATGATCACATTGATGTAGTGAAACAGGACAAGAAGAAAATAATCGCCTATAGTCTTCTATCTGATAACCTTCAGAAATTTTCATTTTAATAAAACAACTAATTTCCAGTAGTCCTTTTCAGAAAAAGACCAATAATGCACGATGGCTCAGTTCAAAAAACTGGGCCTTTTTTATACCTCAATTTTTTTAGGACTTTTCTCGGATAAGTCCAATATGATATCAACTTCCTTGGTATGGTACACTAGGAGATACAAAGTATGAGCTAACATAAGAGGTGGCAAAAGTGAAAACAATTGTAGTAATCGGTGGCGGAATTACAGGATTAGCTGCCATGTATGAATTACAAAACTGGAAAAAGTCGAATAAAACAGATGTGAGGCTGGTTTTAGCAGAAGCGGGAGAGCAGCTTGGCGGGAAAATCAAAACCATAAACCAAAGTGGATATATTATGGAAACAGGAGCGGATTCCATTGTGGCACGTAAAATGGAGACAATGACTCTGATTGAAGAACTTGGTTTAGAAAAAGAAGTTGTCTATAATGCGACAGGCCGTTCCTATATTTATACGGATGAAGAATTGAAGCTCATTCCGGAGGATGCTGTTTTTGGCATTCCTGCAAGTATTGAATCGTTGGCTAACAGCACGCTCATTTCTGCAGAAGGAAAAGTGGCGGCACTTAAAGACTTTTATACAAAAAATGATACCTTTACTAAAAACGACTCGATCGGTTCCTTTCTTGAGTATTTCCTAGGTACCGAAATAGTGGAAAAACAGATATCCCCTGTCCTTTCAGGTGTATACTCGGGAAATCTCAGTGACTTGACACTCGCATCTACCCTTCCGTATTTGATTGATTACAAGGGACAATATGGAAGCATTATCAAAGGTCTCGAAGCTAATAAACAGAAATTTAAGGGCGGGGAAAGAAAATTTATTTCTTTTCAAAACGGCTTAAGTTCACTGATTGACGCGTTTGAAAAACAGCTTGAAGACGTGGAAGTTTTAAAAAAGACAAAAATCAATAAAATTGAAAAAGATCATTCCCTTTATCAAGTGCATCTTAACAATCAAGAAATCATCGCAGCCGATTACGTTGTGTTAAGTATTCCAAATACAGCTGCTGAGGACTTAATTGATGATCCGGAACTAAAATCAGCGTATTCAAATTTCAAAAACAGTTCACTTATTAGTGTGTATGTTGGCTTTGACGTGCCTGACAGCACTCTTCCTGCCGACGGAACAGGGTTTATCACCGCAAATTCAGATGAATTGTCATGCAACGCCTGTACATGGACGAGCCGGAAATGGGAGCATACCTCAACATCCGGCAACCTGCTTGTCAGACTCTTTTATAAAAGCAGCCATCCTTCATTTGCTTCTTTAGAAAAAATGGATAAAAAAGAGCTGCTGGAAATTGCGCTCGATGATATTTATAAAAGTCTAAAGCTTCACGCCGAGCCTGTTGCAAGTGTTGTCACCAAGTGGTCTGATCAGATGCCAAACTATTTAATTAGTCATCCTAAAAGTGTAGCGGCACTTGAAAGCAAACTGGCAGCCGACTACCCAGGAATTATCCTTGCCGGATGTTCCTATTATGGAGTGGGCATCCCCGATTGCATCCAAAACGGATTCGATTCAGCTAAGAAGATTATTAAAATGTTTTGATTTAAAAGGAGTCTGCCCAAACGGTGGATGATGAATAATTTTTGCACACTTTGTTGATTGGAGCGGAAGGCACGAAGACTCCTGCTGGAGTACGGGGCAGGGGAGACCCCGCAGGAGCGAAGCGACGAGGAGGCTCCCCGTACCGCCGGCGGAAAGCGAAGTGCCTGGAGTGGAAATCAACAGACTAGTTTAATGTATAAAAAAAGAAGGTGCCCCTAAAAATTTTACTTTTGGGACACCTACCTTTCCTATTTTGAAATTTCATTTAGTGCGTCAGCAAACCTTTTGATTCCTTTATGAATATTCTCTTCATTTTCTCTAGAATAAGTAAAACGGACAAATCCTTTTCCAGATCCCATTGTCGAACCTGGCACAAAAATAACTCCTCGCTTAATCGACTCTTCTAGCAATTGAGTTTCATTCAGTTCTTTTTTTATCTTGCACCATATATGAATACCGCCATTAGGAATCGTAAAATCAACTTCTCCTTTTAAAAAGGACTGCAGACTGACCACTATTTGATCTCTCCTGCTTTCTAACTTTTTAACCAGAGTCTTGATATGAGCTGTAAAATCCCTTGAATCTAAAAAGTCATTAGCAACCCATTGGCTGTAACTGGCGTGTCCAAAATCTACTTGCTGCTTCGCATCAGATAATCTCTCGATGACGGCTCTTGGTCCGATAATCCAGCCAATCCTTAATCCCGAAGCCACAATTTTTGTTAAGGAACTAATATATAATACATTGCCATTACGATCCAATGATTTAAGAGTCTTCATCTGTTCACCGCTATAAGAGGTTAAACTGTACGGATCATCTTCTACGATTGGAATCCCATACTCAGATGATAGTTCAAGCACCCTTTTCCGCTTGTCAAAGTCCAATAAAGTACCAGTGGGATTTTGAAAAATGGGACTCAAAAAAATCATTTTAATTCGATGTTTTTTGTATAAAGCGGTGATTTCCTCAGGGTCTATCCCGTCCTTATCCACTTTTAAGAAATATGTTTTGACTCCTGCTGATTTAAATACCGGCAGATTATAATGGTAGGAAGGATCTTCAATGGCGACAGCATCCCCAGGTTTTAACAAGCATTGAATGACGAGATGCAAGGCTTGCTGTGCCCCTGATGTAACTAAAATCGAAGCTGGGTCCGTTTCGATTCCACGAAACTGTTTAACATGATTAGATAATGTTTCCCGGAGTATGGCATTCCCCTGTGGATGGTCATATCCAAGTGAACCAATAAAAGAACGATTAGATGTTATATCGCTAAGAGCCTTCATTGGAAATAAATCCTGCGACAATTCACCGCTGGCCAAATTGATGAGTTTGTGCTCAGCCATTTCTTTATGTATTCTTTGTGTTACAGGCAGGTTAGGCAAAAACGAACCGGCCTCAATATATCTGTTCCAACTTGGAATCCGTTTCTTGGTAATTCCCCAGATATCTTTACTGATAGTAGTTCCGCTTCCCCTACTTCGATTAATCAGCCCATTTGATTCCAACTCGTCATAGGCTGCAATAACTGTGCTCCTGTTTATTCCAAGCTCTTTAGCCAATCCTCTTTCCGAAGGCAAAGGTTTATCAGCTGGAAAAGTTCCATCCGCAATTCCATTCTCAATGGAGACAGCAAGTTGTTTATAAATGGGTGTTTTTGATTTTCGATCAGGTGTCCAATCCATTTGTCAGATCCTTTGAAAAAATTAATTTGTCTTTCTGTTATTCTATAGTATCCATCTTATTATGGATTAAGTTACCTATACAATAAAAAAGCTTTGCTCCTGACCTTTGTGTTGTCGAATACTTAGTAAAAAAAAACAGGTTCAAAAAGGTTTGAACCTGCTCTTTTGGCTTTATTCCGATTTTGGACCTTTAAAGAAGCGCATCATTCGATCCTTATGTGGAAAAAGATCTAACTCCTTTGCCTGATCTGCATGGTTTGTCATAATTTCAGTGAAAAGCTCGTCCGCTGATTTATTTTTTGTGTCTATTCCTAGCTTCTCAGCTGCTTGAAAGATCTTTTTATCGCGAACTTCATGGGCTATTTGATGAAAATCCTTATTGGCCGTTGAAATGCCTAATTCTTTTGCTTGTTTTTTTATTTGAGTTTCACGAACTTCTCGGGCTACATTACGGAGGTCCTTTCCCTCCGTCGAAATTCCCAGCTCTTTCGCTTCTTTTTTTATTTGGGTTTCATGAATTTCTCGGGCTACCTCACGAAGGTCTTTTCCCTCTGTTGAAATCCCCAACCTTTTTGCCTCATTTTTAATGCTAGTTTCAAATACCTCTTTCGCTAGTGAATCAATCTCTTTCCCTTTTGTACTGATTCCAAGTTCCTCAGCCCTCTTTTTAATTATAACTTCCCTTACTTCTTTTGCGATGGTCTCTGTATCTTTTCCATCAGTTTTTATTCCAAGTGATTCAGCCTGCTTTTTAATAAACTCCGGATTAGGTCTGAAGTGGCCATGACCATGACCTTGGACCTGTTCGGATTGATTTTGATCACTTGGCTGTGTATCTGCAAAAACCTGGATTGGCCCCAAAAGTCCAATCATTAAAGGAATAGCAAAAAAATAATTCATCGGCATCTTTCTCATCTTATAACTTCCTCCTAAAAAAATGGTTTAAAGTTTTACAGATGGTAGGATGCCCATGAATTATTACCAAATTATGAACAAATTGTTAAATTAATAGGCAAAATGTGATACATCACTTGAAGCCTTTTAGTTGTTTTTCCTATAAAAGAGAAATAATGATTAATGGTATAAATGGCTGGGATCAAACAACTTTTAATTTTGTTATTAGAAAACAATCGTCTTATTTTGATGAACGATAATTCGGTCCTCGACATGCCATTTTACGGCTCGAGCTAATACACTTCGTTCAATTCTCCGGCCAATCTTCTTAAGACTATCCACATTATCATGATGTCCGACACGGCTAATATCCTGTTCGATAATCGGTCCTTCATCAAGGTCATTCGTTACATAATGGGAAGTCGCACCGATTAATTTTACCCCGCGGTCAAATGCCCTTTCGTACGGTCTAGCACCCACAAATGCCGGTAAAAACGAATGGTGAATATTAATAATTTTATGGGGATTTTCCTTAATAAAATTAGGCGTTAAGATCTGCATATAGCGAGCCAGAACAACGAAATCAATCCCATATTCTTTTAAAAGCTTAAGCTGTTCTTCCTCTGCTTGCTGACGAATATCCTTATTCGCTGGAATATAATGAAACGGGATATTAAATCCTTCGACAACCTCTCTTGCATTTTCATGGTTACTTATGACGAGGGCAATATCAGCCATTAAATCTCCACTTTGCCATTCCCATAATAATTCAAGTAAGCAATGAAGTTCCTTCGATACAAAAATAGCTGCCTTTTTAATATTGTAAGCATGCGTAAATTTCCATTCCATTGAGAAATGTTCAGCAATATCAACGAACTGTTCTTCCATTTCCTGAGCTTTTTCCTTTAGCCCTGGGCACTCAAACTCAATTCGGATAAAAAAGGTGCCCCCTTCTGGATTGGTAGAATACTGACTAGATTCGATAATATTGGCGTTATGGGAAAATAAAAACTTTGAAACCGCCGAAACAATCCCTGGTTGGTCTGGGCAGCTTACTAATAGCCTTCCACGGTTCTTATTCTGCTCTTGAAATAATTCAATTTGATTTTTAATAAATGCATTCATGTCGTAAACCTCTCTATCATTGTTTGATACATTATACCTAAAAAAAACTTAATAGTTAATAATTAATTGAAAATTCTTTACTAAAATAACAATTTAGCTGGTTCCTCCTTTTAAAATGATCAAACAATGGGATGGATGGACTTAATGTCCCCATCCTTTCTAACTCGTTTGTTTTTTCGATTACGCCACTCAATAAATAAAAGATTTATCCCAATCCCTAAATAGACTGCCAGCGGAAAGGCCAGCGATCTCTCTAGAAAGATCAAAAGGGGAATCATCACTACTCGAAAGGTAACAAAAACCCAGGTTATCGCATAACTACGGAGAATCCATTCCTTATGGGCCGGTATTTTTCGTTGGGCAGCTTTTAGCACACCCATTGATGTCGTCCACAGCCAAAAAAGGTCAAGAATTAGAAAAGCAATCGTTGACCCCTTACCCCCAGTTGCAGATAGCGTGAGATAAGGAACCATTAGAATATTGATAAAAATAGCCACTGCATATACTTTACCAAGCAGTTTATGAAGATGTCTTATTTTCTGACTTAACTTCGTTAATTGAAACGGGCCAATTGCCAGCGAGATGGTCCCTAATAAGATATGAGGATAGAAAAACCATTTCCAAGTCGACACCGAGAAATTTTGGTCTTCCATCTTCCCTTTGACCATTGGAGAATGCTCAACCCCATTAAAGAGAAACATCCAAAAAATATAAATTATAAACAAACCAATGACACCATACATGGCTCCTATTGTAAACCTTCGATTTTTCATGTTAATATCCCCCCATTATTTTTTCATAACATTTATACGGTGCTGACCGGAATGGAAAGTGGATCGTTCCTCGCTCTTGATATCCTGACCGTTCGTACATTTTCACTGCTCCAACATTTACACTAAAGACGTCAAGACGGATACTGGTATTTTCATTTAAACGGGCAAATTCTTCAGCAAATTGAAGAAGTTTCTTTCCATATCCCTTGCCTTGGTATAAAGGATGAACGGCTAAACGGTGGATAACCAAAGGGTTTCCCTCCCTATCTTCCCAGTAAAGGTTACGATACTTTTTGCTTTGGTTCGTATCGACCACAACCGCGCCGACTAATATATTGTCTTCCAAAATGCCATAGAGATTTCCTTCTTTTAAGTCCGATTTAACAATAAAACGATTGGGGTAATATCGGTCCCACTGATCAATTCCCTTTTGCCTTAAATCAGAGGAAATCTCCCTATAAAATTGAAGGACAGTCTTTAACTTGTTGCACCCAATTTCTTGAATTTCCATAATAGATTCCTCCAACGCTTTCACAAACCGACCGTCGGTTTGCGAGGAGTTATAAATCCCCCTCTTAGGGGATTACGTAAGGCTTTTACTGATTACTTGAAAGATATCACTCATGTCCACTAGATCCTTTTCATCTGAAGATAAAATTTGGGTGACCCGAATACCATAAGAAAAGGTCATCATCAAGGTAGACATTTTTTCTGCATCAATACTCACAGGAATCACGCCATTCTCCTGTCCCATTTTGATCCATCTGGTTCCCGTTTCTTTCGTATAGTTAAAAATATCCTGAAGTATTTTTTTGACCTTCTCATTATCTTGACTTAATAAATAGATAAAAATTAAGTTGCCAGTATCATGGGCATTTTTTCGCGATTGAAAAAACTGACTAACCATATTAAAGCTTCCGAAGTCTGATGATGGTTGTTGCTTAATGGATTGAGCAATGCCCTGATGAAAAGTTTCATTCATTTCTTCAATCTTGGATTTTAAGATAAGACCAAATAATTCATCCTTACTCTCGACATAGTGATAAATGGCCCCTTTTGATAATCCAGATTTTTCAATAATATCCTTTAAGGTCGTACTTCGGCAGCCCTTTTCAAGAATGATTTCTTCGGTGATCGCCAAGATGTGTTGAAAGCTTTGATTGTTGTAAAACGTTGAATTCGACATATAACTACCTTCTTTACTATTCTAGGAGTATTTTGGTTAGATGTGTGTCAACTTATCTAACCGTACTTTAGCATAACGGCGATATACAACTGTAAATAAAATAGCTGCACCAATGACACTATAAAAAATAAGTTGTGAGATGGCTAAAAAAGCGGTAATAGAAAGTTCATAGACAAGAATTGTCTTAACAATGGCCTCGCCTAATAAAGCAATTCCCCAAATAGCTGTCATGATTCGCAGTACTGTGCGAAAATAGGGGACTTCCCAGTTCTTCTCAAATTTCCCTTTTTGATGAGAAGCTTCTTCTGAAGTAAATTTAAGGGCAAAGTGATAAATTAATGGTTTGGAAAAGAACAAGGATGCAATAAAAATGAGACCTAATAAACCAGTGACCAATGATTCTCTTAATAAAATAAGCCGCTCGTTTCCACCTAATATAAAGGCAAGTAAACTTAAGATAAAGCCGATTAGCATAAATAGGCCAAAGGCATCCGCTTTTTTATATTTCACGATATGGTATAGATTATCCCCCAGTGGAATCAATGTCGCAATTAGTAAAGAGACAAAGCTTGAATAGTGGTCTGAAAGCATTTGATAAACAATGACTGGTATGGCTCCATTGATGATCAGGCTAACCGCGATCATTTGGATTAATTTCCTTTTGGACGAAATATTCATGATCCAAACTCCCCTTTTGAAATTCCATATTTTACAATTTAAATTTTACAAACCGCTGGTCGGTTTGTCAATGGATTTTTAAACTATTTTTTAAAGATTCCATAAAAATGAATCCTCATTGGGAAGGTGACTGAACATACCAGTCACCTTCTAATGATTACTTCTTGTAAAAAAAACCTCAGACTATGAGGTTTACTTTACTTCGAGCATTCGTTCTGCACCAGCAACCAAATCTCTGATCAGTTGCTCGGCTGAAATCCCATTTTGTAATAATCTTGTCCCCTGCCCCGCCCATAATGACATATATTGCGAATTATTTTGGATAGCGGCTTCCCTTCGAATGTCATTCGTCAATGTATTTTGAGTTGGAAAGTCAGCTGGAGCAATATTAGCATTCTGATAATCCTGAATAAAAGCATTCTTAATCCCTCTTGCCGGACGGCCTGAAAAAACTTTCGTAATCTCCGTGCTTTCTTCCGTACTATTGATCAGCGCCTGTTTATATACAGGATGTGCTCCCGATTCGAGCGTCGTTAAGAAGGCCGTTCCCATTTGAATCCCTTGTGCCCCTAACGCTAATGCAGCAACTAGACCGCGGCTATCCATAATTCCTCCAGCAGCCACCACTGGCAAAGATACGGCGTCCACTACCTGTGGAACAAGCGAGAAGGTTCCGATAACGGCACCATTCGTGTTTTGTTCAATCTCAAATGTTCCCCGATGGCCACCCGCATCACTACCTTGGGCAATTAGAATATCCGCTCCCTCTTTTTCTGCCAAGAGCGCCTCCCGAACAGTCGTCACCATGGTCGTTACCAGCATTCCGATGTTCTTGACTGCAGCCATTTTCTCACGAGGAAGGATCCCAAAAGCCGTAGAAATGACGGGTACTTTTTCTGTCACTAGAACATCAAATTGGTCTTCAAAGAAGTTATTCGTTATGACTCTTTTTTCCAATTCCTTTAAATCTAATTTTACACGCATGGCATTTAGTACTTTTTGAGACTCTTCTACTCCAGCATATTGGTCTTGCCAGTCTGTACAAAACAAGTTTACAGCAAACGGCTTAGAGGTTTGCTCCTTAATCCTCCGGATAGCAGCTCTTATTTCTTCTGGTTTCATATAGGCTGCTCCCAAAGTCCCTAATCCGCCAGCGTTTGAGACACTAGCAACAAGCTCAACTGTCGTAGGCCCCCCAGCCATGCCTGCTTGAATAATAGGATAATCAATTCCAAGTATTTCGCATAGTTTCGTGTTAAGACGCATTTCCTTCTTCCTTCCCCTTTGTCTATATATTGTAATAATAAATCTTTTGAAAACAGTCTATTTGATTTATTTGTCCTGCAGCGATATAATACTAGTATTAATAGGTTACTTTTTGTTCCCTTGTTCCTTTTTGTTATAAAAAAATATTAGAAAAGAGGTAATTATTGTGAACTTAATAGATTCTAAAGTGATTCAAACAGAATTAGAAAAAGAAATATTTATCGATCAAAGTTCAAACATTGAACTTACCAATTTTCGATATCCTGATAAGAATTTCCCCTTCTATGAAGTGATAATTAGCATCGATATGCTGCGGATAAGAAATAATGAATATTATGGAACTAAAAATGAGGTATTTGGTATTAGAATGTCAGAGGATCAACAATCTATCTTTATCTTTGAGACTGACAATCAAAATATCTTCGCCTTAAAGAACGAAAGGGAAAGGCTAGCAGCAATCGAATTAATTGAATATATATTAACAAAATCAACGCAATTTAATCAATTAGTAACCACTAGGATCAATCATTTGAAACAGGCAAACGTGATTTCTACAATCGAAATAAAAGAGACAAAAGGAACGCTGGAATTATTAGAGCGATTATTAACGATTCAATCTGAAGATATCACATTTCCTAGTCAAAAAAGAATTACAGCTTGAGTTCCTATTAAATACTTAAATACTATTGGGAAAAGCTTCAATTGAAGAACTGCTTTTCCCTATTTTTCTATTCATGTTCGACTCAATTCGGATATTTCCTTTCCCTTTTCCTCATCGTTTCCTTACAATTTTGACGAATTAGTTACAAATTCATAAATTTGAGGTTTTTTCTATATAAAATTTACTAATTTAGCTTTTTAAGAAATTAATATATGGTTACAATAAGTATATTAGAGACAAATAATATCTAAATTATAAATAAGAAAGTATGTGATTTGATGGAAGAGGAGGCAAAACTTTGTCCAGAGGTTGAAAGATCTTTTGGGCTAATAGGAAAAAGATGGACAGGATTAATTATATTTGTATTGCTTAGCGGCCCTAAGCGTTTTAGCGAAATAAATGCCCTTATTCCAGACTTAAGTAAACGTGTCCTGACCGAGAGAATGAAGGAGTTAGAAGAGCATGGAATCGTCCTGCGCCATGTTTTGCCTGACCGTCCGGTAAGAACGGAATACTTATTAACAAAAAAAGGAACCGAACTAGGAAAAATACTAGGACCTATTAGTCAGTGGGCAAATAGCTGGATGAAGGATAAATAACACTACTTGATTTTTAAGCGTTAATAATTATTAGAACAAACGACCATCCTTATTATGACACGATAAGGATGGTCGTTTCGTTTTTATTTAGATATGCGTTTAAGACAATGAAATCACGTCTGCTGATTCTACCTATTAAAGGGCACTTTTCCAATCGGCAGCAAACTTTTCAATTCCTTGATCCGTTAATGGGTGTTTAGATAATTGCTCAATTACTTTAAAAGGAATGGTAGCAATATGTGCACCAGCAAGTGCTACACGAGTGACATGGTCTGGATGACGGACAGATGCCGCAATGATTTGTGAATCTAATTTTTGTACACGGAACAACTCAGCAATCTTAGCAACAAGTTGTACACCATCTTCACTAATATCGTCTAACCGGCCCAAGAATGGAGAAACATAAGTTGCCCCAGCACGAGCTGCTAATAAAGCTTGGTTCACTGTAAAAATAAGGGTAACGTTAGTTTTTACACCTTTCTTTGTTAGGTAACGGCATGCCTCTAATCCATCTAAAGTCATCGGAAGTTTAATGGTGATATTTTTATCCCCGTTATTAATTTTGATTAACTCGTTGGCTTCAGCGATCATTTGATCCGCTGTTAAAGCGTTTGGAGTTACTTCTGCAGAAACAGACTCAACTTCAGGAACCGCATTTAAAATTTCTGCAATACGGTCTTCAAATTTTACTCCTTCTTTTGCAACCAAGGAAGGATTAGTCGTAACACCAGATAAAACCCCGATTTTATAAGCCTTTTTGATATCCTCTAAATTAGCAGTGTCAATAAAAAATTTCATGATGTTTGTTCCTCCTATTATTTAATCTATTCTATTGTCTCGCTTTTTCGACAGCATGTCCACCAAATTCATTCCTTAATGCAGCAACAACTTTTCCTGTAAAAGTATCATTCTCTAAAGAACGATAACGCATCATTAACGACAAGGCGATAACAGGTGTAGCGGTTTGAAGATCAAGGGCAGTTTCAACTGTCCATTTTCCTTCACCTGAGGAATGCATAATCCCTTTAATTTCTTCCAAATTCGGATATTTTGAAAAGGCATTTTCAGTTAATTCCATTAGCCAAGAACGGATTACAGAACCGTTATTCCAAACTCTGGCTACTTTTTCATAGTCATAATTAAAATCACTTTTCTCAAGAACTTCAAACCCTTCACCAATCGCAGCCATCATGGCATACTCAATTCCATTATGGACCATCTTTAAAAAGTGGCCGCTGCCGGCTTTGCCAGCGTATAAATAACCATTTTCAACAGCTGTATCTTTAAAAATAGGTTCAACGATTTCCCATGCCTCCGGATCTCCGCCAACCATATAGCATGCACCATGGCGTGCACCTTCCATACCGCCAGATGTACCAGCATCCATATAATGAACCCCGAGTTCCTTCAATTCATTATAACGTTGAATCGATTCTTTATAATGAGAATTACCTGCTTCAATGACGATATCCCCTTCGTTTAAAAACGGATGAATTTCTCCAATCACGGAATCCACAACGCTATGTGGAACCATAATCCAAACAATTCTTGGCTGCTCAAGGGATTGAACTAGTTCTTTTAAGCTTGATACGCCTGCCGCTCCGAATTTTTTCATTTCTTCGACAGTACTCGAATTGACATCGAATGCAACCACTTCATGATTGTGTTCCAATAAATTTTGTCCTAGGTTGAAACCCATTTTTCCTAATCCGACTAATCCTAATTTCATGATCCATTACCCCATTTTTTACTTATTTAAAACATTTTTCGCGATGTGAACGACATTTTCGGTCGTAAATCCAAAATGTTTCATTACGGATGTACCTTCTCCGGAAGCACCAAATGACTCAATCGATAGCACTTCTCCTGCAAAACCAACATAGCGTTCCCATCCTAATCGGATACCCATTTCGATCGCCACCCTTTTGGTGACAGAAGACGGAAGAACTTTCTCTTTATATTCAGTCGATTGCTTATTAAACAATTCCCAGCTTGGCATTGCGACGACCCGAACAGAAATATCTTCCTTTTCTAGTTCGTTCTTTGCATTGACAGCCAATGAGACTTCAGAACCTGTTGCCATTAAGATCACATTTGGATTCGAATTGGTTTCTGTTAATACATAGGCACCCTTAGAAACTTCATCTAAATTCGCTTTCGTTTCACTAAATACGGGTAAGTTTTGGCGGCTTAGGATTAAAGCGACTGGTCCTTCTGTTTGTTGAAGTGCATAGGCCCAAGCACTAGCTGTTTCATTGGCGTCTGTTGGTCTGATAACCGTTAGACCTGGGATAGCACGAAGAGCAGCCAACTGTTCTACTGGCTCGTGTGTTGGACCATCTTCCCCAACTGCGATGGAATCATGAGTAAACACATACGTAACTGGAAGCTTGGATAAAGCAGCCAAGCGGATAGAAGGACGCAAATAATCATTGAAAACAAAGAAAGTGCTAACGAACGGCTTTAACCCGCCGTGATAAGCCATCCCGTTCGCCGCTGCACCCATCGCATGCTCACGAACACCAAAATAAACATTGCGGGCCGCGTACGATTCGACAGCAAATATTTGCTCCCCTTTTATCTCCGTCATAGTGGAGTGAGAAAGGTCTGCGCTGCCTCCAAAAATGGCTGGCACTGATTTGACAAAATGGTTTATGGCATCCCCGCTGGCAACACGAGTTGATACCGCTTTGCTACTATCAAACGTTAAAATATCATTGGCCTCGATGAGAACTTTTCCGGAAATCGCATTCGCTAACTGTTCTGCTAATTCTGGATTTTCTTTTTGATAAGATTCAAATAATTGGTTCCAGCTTTGTTCTGTCTCGATTCCCTTACCTTTTAATTGTTCAAAATGAGCTCTTACTTCATCTGGAACATAGAAATCTTCTTCATAAAGCCAGTTATAGGCTTGTTTGGTTACTTTTCCTTCATCAACTCCAAGCGGTGCACCATGGGCTTTATTGGTACCTGCTACCTTCGGACTTCCGTAACCAATGATCGTTCTGATTTCTATCAAACTTGGCTGTTCCGTAATTTCTTTTGCCGATTGGATCGCTTTTGTAATCGCTTCAATATCGTTGCCATCTTCCACTCTTAGATAGTGCCAATGGGCAGATTCTGCTCTTTTCTTGACATCTTCAGAGAAGGAAACATTTAATTCACCATCAAGGGAGATATCGTTCGAATCATATAATACGACTAGCTTCCCTAGTTTCATATGTCCTGCCATTGACATCGCTTCGTAAGAAACACCTTCCATAAGATCGCCATCACCAACTAAAGCATAGGTATAGTGGTCAATCACAGGAAATCCTTCTTTATTAAACTTAGCAGCTAAATGTGCTTCTGCCATCGCCATCCCAACTGAATTAGCAATTCCTTGTCCTAATGGACCAGTTGTCGCCTCTACTCCAGGGGTATGGCCGAATTCGGGATGACCCGGGGTTTTGCTATTTAATTTTCGGAAGCCTTTCAGATCATCCATCGAGACTTGATAGCCGAATACATGAAGCAAGCTGTATAATAAGCTTGAACCATGTCCTGCAGATAAAACGAAGCGATCACGGTTAAACCAGTTAGGATTTTCCGGATTGTGATTCAAATGGTTTGCCCATAATGCATAAGCCATCGGTGCTGCCCCCATCGGGAGACCGGGATGACCAGAGTTTGCCGCGTTGACCGCGTCGATCGATAAAGTTCGAATCGTTGTTACTGCTAAATTCTCGATGTTTTGTGCCACGTCAATTTCCTCCTAGACTATTTTATTTCTGAAGTACGGCCTCTTTGTCTTCTTGAATCGTTTCATCCAGCCACCATTTAAAGCCATCTTCAGCTAACAAGGTGTCAGCGGCATCAGGGCCATACGAACCGGACAGATATTCATGAAGAGGCAATTGATTTTCCGCAAATGCATTCAAGATTGGCTGTACCCATTCCCACGATAATTCAACCTCTTTCCAATGAGCAAAAAAGGTAGAATCACCAATAAAGGCATCATAGATCAATCTTTCATACGCCTCCGGCACACCTGAACCATTGCGTTCTGAATCTTCACAAGAAAAATTAATTCTAACTGGTTCCATTTTCCCGTTATTCAAATGGTTTTTACTGTTCAACTGTAAGGTAACATTTTCATTAGGGCTGATTTCAATAATTAATAAATTAGGCTCTACTTTTTGATCATTTTGGCTATAGAGAAGTTTTAACGTATTTTTAAATTCAATAACGATCCGAGTGGATTTTTCCTTCATTCGCTTTCCTGTCCGTATATAGAACGGCACTCCACTCCAATATGGATTATCAATCCATAAACGTGCGGCCACAAATGTATCGGTCTGTGAAGAAGGATTTACTCCTGGTTCCTCACGATAACCCGCAACTGATTTACCATCCATCTCTCCAGAAGCGTATTGTCCTCGAACTATTTCGTGTTGAGCCTCTTCTTTACTTACCGGACGAACAGCTTCCATTACCTTCCGTTTTTCATTTCGAATTTCGGCAGCGTTAATCTTGTAAGGCAAGTTCATGGCGGTCATCATTAGCATTTGCAGCATATGATTTTGTACCATGTCGCGAATGGCTCCTGCTTGATCGTAATAACCTGCTCTTTGTTCGACACCAACCATCTCACTCGCAGTAATTTGTACATTGGCAATATGATCTTTATTCCAAATAGATTGGAGAACTGGGTTTGCAAACTCAAGCGCTTCGAGGTTTTGCACCATTGGTTTTCCTAGATAATGGTCAATTCGATAAATCTCTTCTTCATCAAAGGCACTGCTCAATTTTTCATTAAGTTCCCGTGCCGATTGAA
Organism: Neobacillus drentensis; assembly: GCF_021560175.1. GTDB lineage: Bacteria > Bacillota > Bacilli > Bacillales > Cytobacillaceae > Neobacillus > Neobacillus drentensis_A. The sequence continues at coordinate 3,595,272 of NZ_CP091110.1, forward strand.
GGTCATGTCCAAAGGGTTTCTCGATGATTAATCGTTTCCAGCCTTTCGTTGCGCCTAGCCCGATGCTATTAATATTAAGGGCAATGGTATCAAAAAATTCTGGCGCTACCGATAGATAAAACATGCGATTTTCTGCTAATTGCAAATCTTCTTCTCGTTCCTTAACCAGCTTAAGCAATTTCTGATAATCCGCTGATTTACCTACATCCAACGTACTGAATCGAAACGCCTCAAGAAATTCTCCCAATTGACTGGCATCATGCTCTAAGCGGCGTGAAAACTCGATCACTGATTCCTTTACCTTTTCTTGAAAATCAAACTGAGTTAAATTCCCTCTGCCAAGTCCAATAATTGAAATGGGTTGTGGCAGCTTACCATCTATATATAAATTATAAAGAGCGGGGTATATTTTTCTCTTTGCTAAATCCCCTGTAGCTCCAAATAATACAAACGTCATTGATTCCATGCTTGTTTCTCCTCATAATTGAAAAATTATATCTATTGATCGTATTACTTAATTATATTCCCTCATCCATACCCGATTTATTTTCGCGAATTAATGTCAATTTCCTTATGTAAATTCAAGGTAATGACGTAGTCAGCCATACCAACAAATAATCCATTTTCGACAACACCAGGAATGAGATTCAGATCTATTTCTAAATCTCGCGGATGGGTAATCGTTTTGAAGCTGCAGTCAAAAATATAATGACCATTATCTGTTTGATAAGCTGATCCATTTTTTTGCCGTAGTTTAGGTGATCCGCCAAGCTCTTCTAAATATTTTCGTGTCATTTCCATCCCAAATGGAATCACCTCTACTGGAAGTGGAAAGGATCCTAATGTATCGACCATTTTGTGCGAATCGGCGACGACAATAAACGTATCAGCCGCTTTTGCAATGATTTTTTCTCTTAATAGGGCACCCCCGCCTCCTTTAATGAGGTTTAAATCTGGGTTAACTTCATCAGCACCATCAATGGCCAGATCAATTTGGTCTATTTCATTAAAAGTTACCAAAGGTATTCCTAACTCCTTTGCCAATTTTTCGGTTTGTAAAGAAGTAGGGATTCCTTTTATTGAAAGTCCTTGTTGTACTAATTGACCCAGTTTTGCGAGAGTATAAAATACCGTAGAACCTGTCCCTAGCCCAATAACCATTCCATCTCTAACGTACTCGGCAGCTTTTTCTCCGACTTTTTGTTTCTCATTCAAACAAGTTTTTGCTCCTTTCGGAAAGGATTTGGGATACCATATACCTTTTTACTTTACCCATTGTTTCTTAATTTGTTTCCTAGCAATCTGCAGTATTTGTTTTTCTGGTGTGCCCTTCTCCACCATTACATTCGTTAAATAATTTTTACCTCTGTAATGGATCATCAAAGTAACTTCCACCATCTCGATCACTCCTTTAACGTTCAGTATTATTCTATACTTGGTAACAATTAGTAACCTATACTAATTAACGTAACCATCATACTCCCAGACATTTTTGAGGTCAAGAAATATAGCTCGAATCAAAGATATTCGATAATAAAAATAAATCAAATTTTTTACTTACCTTTGATCGTAAAAAAAGGCACTATCCTTCTACTTTGGATAGCGCCTTTTCCCACTCGGTTCCAATTGTTATTTCCTGCAAAAAATAGTTTGTCGTCCAACGTGTTCGTTTTCTTCATAATAAAGGATCTGCCAATCAGCAAACTCTTTTAACAACTCTTTAGGCTTCAGTTTATAATGAGTAGAGATATCCTTGATACCTGCTTTTGGTGACTGATAATAAGTATCCATGAAAAGATAACCATTCTCTTTAAGGATTCTTTTTATAGTAGGAAAAAGCATCCGATCTAAATAATTGGTGATAACAATCACATCAAAGCTATCGTTTTCCCAACTGAAATGGTCCAGCGCCGTGAGATCGGCCAACTTGGCGTCAATTGAGAGGTTCTTTTTTGCTGCTAATTCCTGTATATAAGTGATAGCAACATCCGAAATATCGATGGCCTGTACTTGATAGCCCCTTTGGGCAAAAAACAAACTATTTCCCCCAAGCCCGCAGGCAAGATCCAGCGCGTTTCCCCCTCTAAAATAATCTCCTAGCGTTATTAATCTTGAATTGGGTGCAGGTTCCTCGAATTGCTCGATCCGTTCCTTATATTTGGTATTCCATTTTAATTTACTGTTCATTGCTTACACCTTTATTATTCTTATAATGATCATAGTCTGTTTTGACATAATGAAAAACTACTGCATTTCCCCCATGATCCGGGTGGGTCATTTTTAATAACTTTTTATATCTTGTTAATATTTCCTTTTCACTTGCCGTTTTTGATAACCCTAACTTTTGGCGATAATCTAGTGTTTGATCGGTTGTGAACACCTGGGCCCTTTCAGGAACTCTTTTTCCTTGTTTAGAAAGTTTATCTTTTACATATAACAATTCACTACGTAATTCAATATTTTCTTTTAGTACTTTTCTAGTTTCCTTTTGTAATTCATTTTTTTCAAGCTCTAAGTTGAGGATCTCTTTTTGTAATTTGTTTCTTTGCTGGATGAAAGTCTTGACAGACGTTTTATGGAGTTCCTCTAACTCTTTTATATGGTCATCCTGTACTTTCACTTTGGCCTTTAATTCCCTGATTAATTTATCCTGGTCTGTAGGAGAGGTTAGTAAAGCCTTAGGATTTTTTACGCTTGCTATGTATTCAGTCAGTTGATTCCCGTTTCCTACTTTTTGAATCTTCCCCTCATACAGCCAGCGTTGAACGACTTGAATTCCCATGCTAGCCGCTACACCCGCATCATTTAGCAGGTTAATAGCCTGATTGGTATCATCAAGTATATAGTCCGTTTGATGAAAAGCACCCTTTGCCTGGTAATCAATTTTCCGCTCTCGCAGCCAACGTCTTACCGTGTCGACACACTCTTCATCTGAAACTCCGGCGGCTTTTAAAAAGTCAAAAGCTTGGTCTGTGTTCACAATGCTCTCCTTTCTCTCACGAGTTAAAAAATTGACTCAATCGGGTTTAAATTTTTAGTTGATTCTAATCGTTTTCATACTATTTATCTTATCGGAGTTAGTGATTAAAGTGAATGGCTCAAATAGACTAAGAGTAGAGACCCATGACCTGTAAAGTAATTCGAGGTTGAACAGGGAATCAGTTCACATAATTAAATTATGGTAACTAACGATGAGTTAATAAGATGGTTTACATACCAATAAAAGGAATTAATTTTTTCCAAAAAAATAGCTTGCACTTTAACATGCAAGCCATCAATTTTCATTAAATTTAAATCAAAGTTGCTATTTAGCGTTTGCATCAGGCTGATGAATTCCGAATATATTTCCTTCTGGATCAATATAATAGCCTTGCCATGCCATACCAGGAAGGGCGTACTTCGCCATTGCAACCTTCCCTCCATTGTTTAAAATTTTCGTTTCCGTAGAATCGTAATCTTCTACACCCATTGTACATGCAAATGCATTTAACCCCTGATTTGTTTCTGGAGGAGCACTTTGGCGCTGCATTAAAGCACCATTAATTCCAGGCTCATCTTCATTTCCCGTTACTGCTCCAAAATAAGGCATCCCTGCATATTCACTCCAATCTTGAAATGACCATCCGAATACCTCTCCATAAAACTTCTTAGCACGATCCATATCACTTACATGAATTTCAAAATGAACTAATCTTCCCATTATTTCCTCCTAAAATAACTTTACTTTAGTCAAGCGTTTGATTTTTGCCAAGCTAAACTATTGTCTATATCTTCGCTATTATACAACAAATTATGGCGATTCTTCCAATTATTACAAAAAATAAAGTTTTATCTCTTTTCCTACCCAATCAATCCTATAAATTTATATCCTTTTTGGATACGAACAGTCCGTCATTCCATTATTATCCTAATTTAATATACCAATCTCTTCTTAAGTTAAAATCTCCCTTTTCTTATTTCCGTTCTATTTTATACTCATCAAGGATCTTCATTACACTATCTATACGCAATCAGTATTACCGGATAATAAATTAGCTATAGATGGTTATAAAATTAATTTAGTTAGGAATCTTGAATAATTAAACAACGAAAGTAAATAACCTGAGTCTCTACCTCTACAGGTCCTCAGGTTATCAGTCTATTTAAAATCGATTAAGCTATTTAAATAATGTATTATTTTTTACCACCTTGAGACCATTTCACCACTGGAATGAGTAATAAGGACAAAATCCCTCCAACAAGTGATAATGTAGAATAACTAGAACCTGCCACAATCAATCCAGACAAGGCTCCACCAGCAGCTCCTGACAACGCAATCAATACATCCACTGTACCTTGTGTTTTAGCCCGTGTGGAGGTTTTAGTTGAATCAACAATAAGTGCTGTCCCACTTATCAAACCAAAATTCCAACCTAATCCGAGTAAAGAAAGAGCAATTATCATAAGGACCATCGAATCTCCTGGTGCAAATGCAGCGATTAAACCTGCCAGAAGCAACGTAGTTCCAGAAACAATAGCCATCACAGTACGCCCCAACTTATCAACAAGAACACCTGTAACAAGTGAAGGGAGATACATGGCACCTATATGAAATCCAATCACTAGACCAACTGCACCCAACCCATGTCCATGATGCATCATATGAACTGGCGTCATCGTCATTATAGCTACCATGACAATTTGAGTAAGAACCATAATCGCTGCACCCACGATTATGCCTCTTTTGTTTTCTGTATGTTCAGTTGTGGACAATAGTCCTTTTTCACTTCGTTCTTGATTGGTCGCTTCTATCGTTCTAGCGATAACTAACGGATCTGGACGAAGCATGATGAAAAGGACAACACCTGCTAAGATATAGGCTGCCGCTCCTAGTATGAAAGGACCAGCAAGTGATGGAACACCAATCGAAAGAGCGAAATTCCCCATCACATTCACTAAATTTGGACCGGCAACTGCACCAAAGGTTGTAAATACCATTGTCATACTAATCGCAGTCGCCCGCTGTTTACCATTCGCTAAGTCCGTACCTGCATACCGAGCCTGTAAATTTGTTGCAGAACCTGCACCATATACTAGCAGGGAAGAAAATAACAAGAAAACACTATTCATCATTGCTGCAAGTATGACACCGATTGCTCCAAGTCCACCGGTCATAAATCCAGCTGTCAGACCTCCACGACGTCCGTATCGTTGAGATAGTCGCCCAACAAATAAAGCTGCTCCTGCTGACCCTAAAGTAAGTAAGGCAGAAGGAAGTCCAGCATACGCATCCGTCCCAAGCATTTGCTGCGCTAAAAGTGCCCCCACCGTCACTCCTGCTGCTAACCCTGCTCCGCCAAAAATTTGTGAAATACTTACAACGACTAATGTACGCTTGTATAAGGCTTTTTGTTTTTCTGATGAGTGACTGTAGTTTTGTAACGAAGCTGATTGCACGTTTAACGTTTTTACACGATCATTTTGTACCATCTTCTAACCTACCTCTCTAGAAAACTATATCTTAACATCCTCCAACTAGATTTGAATCATCATAACATGCCTTTAAAATCCATACAATGTTATAATTGTATGGCAAACAATAATAGTTGAGATCGTTTAGCAAACGTTTAAGGATCACCAATCCCTGCTCAAGCTCTTTGAGAGTTTTTGGTGTACAGACAGAAATCCTTACAGCCCTTTCTGGACAACTATTACCAACTTTCTGGAATCAAGTAAAGACCTTTAATATTCTCATTTTTACAAGCATATTCAAAGGCCTTTGGACTCATTTCATTGTTTTCTGATTTTATTGGTACGATTTTCACACTAAGCATTGTTGCAAACGTTTTTAAACCAGGGTACGTATGGTGGTCTACACCAATGCGATCCCCAGGCTTACAAAGGCTTGCCAATGTAGGAGCAATTGCATTTTGACCCCCATTAGCTAATAAAATGTTATCAACGGTGGCTTCAAACCCTCCTCTTCGGATTAGCTTTATAGCTGCATCCTTTTGCCATAGGCTTTCGCCTGCTCGGCCATAACCAAACCATTTTTCATAATCTGTCTCTTGCAGCATACTTTTTAGTTGGAGTAGAAGTGGCTCGTAAGAAGCATTATCTGGCAGTGTCGCTCCCATTTCAATTAAGTGCTTCGGCTTTGTATCTTCAAAGGACATCCCTTCTTTCTTAGTGAGGAAATTAGATGCACGGGCACCAGTTGGTTTTGCTAACGTTCCGACTCCGGCTCAACCATTTAGTTTTAATGATGATGAGGAGTTACCATTTTAGAATCAAGCTTAATGCCTGGTCTTTTTTATCTATGAATCTACCAATTCTCGTCATATAATTAAGTTGTAATATACAAAGATATAAATAGGGGGAAAAGAAAGTGAAAAGTGTAGGAAGATTTATAAAGAAAAGATGGAAGTATATATTAACGGCAGTCATAGCTTTATGGATTGGTTCAGCTGGTGGTCCTTCGCAGAGTGATTTAGACCAAGTTAATGCGAAAGTGAAGTCTTTACAAAAGCAAGTAACTACTAAAACAGAAACCGTAGCCAGTTTGAAATCAGATGTTAGTGATCTGGAATCAGATAAGAAAGGCCTGCAAGCAAAAGTGGATGAAGCGACTCCATGGTTTCAGATGAAAGAAGAAGACCGGAAGAAAGTTGAAGCTGAAGCAAAAGCGGCTGAAGAAAAACGTGTTGCTGATGAAAAAGCAGCTAGAGCTAAAGCCGAAGCAGAAGCTAAAGCTAAGGCAGATGCCGAAGCAAAGAAGAAAGCTCAAGAAGAAGCGGCAGCTAAAGCAGCGGCAGATGCCGAAGCAAAGAAAGCGGAAGCCCTTGAACAAGCATCTGCTTCACAAAATAATGCAATCCGCGCAGCTCAAGACTATCTTGATTATACAGCTTTCTCAAAAACTGGATTGATTAAGCAACTAGAATATGAAGGATATTCTGCCGCAGATGCTAAATTCGCTGTTGAAAACATTGAAGTTGATTGGAGAGAGCAGGCTGTCAAAGCAGCTAAGGATTATCTTGACTATACCTCATTTTCAAGAAGTGGTTTGATCCAACAATTAACTTTTGAAGGTCACAGTCAAGCGGATGCAGAGTATGCTGCTACGCAAGCGGGACTATAAATAATGCAAAAGATTATATTGCCTATGTAACGCGCCACAAGACGAGGCGGCAGTGTCAAAATAACAGCATCTGCAGGAATTTTTTTCTCCTTCCATCAGAAAGCTTTGTTTCCACAGTGATATCACCTGTTTCATCCAGCTGAATTTTCTTAACTCGCGTTTCTAGTTCAATGATGTCTTGCAAAATCGTTTCTGCTAGAGCATCAATAAGTGACTGCACACCGCCAGACAATCGAATCCATTGCTCATCAGAATTTTCTTGCAGCACACAGCGCTCTGGCGGCTTGATTTGGAATCGTTCTAAAAGGATTTCACCTTCATTATATTGAACGATCTATTTTTATAATGCCTCTTCAAGTTTGAATGATCATAACATGCGCAAAAAACCATGCAATATTAAAATTGTATGGCGAACAATATCATTGCTTTTTATAATACTGTACCTTTTCAAATCACACTATTATAATACAATTTATATTCCATATTGATTAAAGAGATTAGTAGAAATGAGGTAAATTCTAATTGAATCGGAAAATTATTAATTTAGCTGTCGGAAAACCGAAGGAATTTAATTGGAACAATAAAAAAGAGCTTTCCTCAATAGGAAAATCATGTGTACAAGCGGTTGAGTTGAAAAAATCTGGCTTTGTCGGTGATGATGTCGCAAACCACAAGTTCCACGGAGGACCCGACCGCGCAGTATGTTTGTATCCATTTGAGCATTACTCTTATTGGGAAGAGATATTTCAAAAAAAGCTTATTCTACCAGCTTTTGGAGAAAATATTACTGCATCTGGAATGGTGGAAGAACAGGTTTGTATTGGTGATATATATAAAATAGGTGATACAATTGTTCAAGTAGCACAAGGAAGGGTACCTTGTGCTACTATCTCCAATTATAATCAGGAAAATCAATTCTTAAAGAAAGTGGTTGAAACGACTTTAACTGGTTACTTTTTTCGGGTATTGGAAGAAGGGACTATTATGTTCGATTCGGAAATAACTCTTGTTGAAAAACACGCAAAAGAAATATCCGTCTCATTCGCTACACAAATTCTTTTTCATCAACAACAAGATAAAACATCAATTGAAAAAATATTGACAGTTGATGCCCTTGCGGAGGACTGGAAGAACCGATTTTTGAAATTGCTATGATTCCTTTTGTTAAACTTTGACTATTGCTAATCCTCAGCTTTAAGGTTCATAAAATATGAATTTTAAGTCATCCTAATGACATAAGGAGGCGATATTATGGAACAACGTCGAGAATCAGTCATTGCCGTCCGTAAGAACGGAGATGACGATATTATGGAACTAAAGTTGTCCAACGGTCAAGTTGTTGATTACAAAGAAGCACAACAAATGGCAAAAAGCGGGATGATTGTAAACGTCAATGTATTCAAAGGTCCCGACGGCGAGGAACATCTTCGGAGCAATCCAGACGGTGATCCAACCAACAACCTTGATAATCTTCCTCAATTTTAATCGGAATATAAAATATGAGAACCTCTTTATCTATGGTCTTTTGATGGAATGGTTTGTTAACCAACAAAAAAGGCAGAATGCTCCTGCCTTTTGTTATCTTCCTCTATTTTAACTGAAATGACTTTTAACTTGCTCGTGTATCCGGTGAAAGACTGCGAATTTTCCCAGGATTTCTTTTATCCTTCGCTTTAGGTGTCCCATTGCCCGGCGCCTTGATCAACATGGCGATGATAACAGAAACAATGCTTAAAACAGCAATCAACTTAAAGGTAGGGATAAATCCGCCTAAAGAGGAAGCAATAAAGGATCCTGAAATCGCACCAATACCAAAGCCTTGATAAATGATCCCGTAGTTTTTACTTTGATTTTTCAATCCAAAGAAATCAGCTACGATGGCTGGAAATACCGTAATATTCCCGCCAAAACAAAACGCAATGGCTGCGACACAAGCAAAGAACAATCCATAATTCAGGTGAACAAAACTTAATACAGTAACCGCAGATGCTGTAACAAGCAATGCACCTGAGACCACTCGTAATCGGCCTATTTTATCTGATAAGGCTCCAAGAATAATACGGCCGCTAGTATTAAAAATTGCCACTAATGCGACTGCATTACTTGCCGTAGCTATATCAAGCCCCGCCATTTTTACACCAATGTCCTTCACAATTCCGATTAAGAATAATCCGCTCATGCATGATGTAAAGAAGATGACAAATAAGAGATAAGCTTCCTTTGTTTTCAACATTTCTTTCACGGTATAATCTTTTTGAACAATGCCATTTTGAACTTTCGATTCGTTACTTATTTTGGCTTCCCGCACTAGAAATGAACCGCCGACGATCATAATCATGACAATTAATCCCCAATAAAAGAAGGCGTGGGTAACTCCTGCTGATTGAATGAATGACCCGTTAATGAACTTGAATATCAAACTACCTGTACCGTAGGCTCCAACCGAAATACCAGAAATAAGGCCTTTTCTTTCCGGAAACCATTTTATTAGATTGGATAATGATGTGATATAGGCCGTACCATCGGCTGCTCCAACAATAACACCTGCTAAAATATAAAGCATCCATAACGATGATACTTGGGAGCTAATGATCAGTCCTGCACCGAGGATCATTCCTGCACAAGCAATTAAGCGGCGAATTCCCCATTTATCTTGCAGCTTCCCGGCAAACAAAGTGGATAAGGCCAGGGCTAAGCTGGTAATTGAAAAAGTAAAAGCAACTGAATTTAGCTTCCAGCCAAAATGGTCGACCAAGGGCTGGTTGAAAAGACTCCATGTATAGATAGTTCCTAATCCCATTTGCACGATAATGGTTCCTACAACAATCAACCAACGGCGATCTGTGCTAGTTTTCATTACAATCTCCTCTTTTCTTCCTTTAAAAATAATCATGGTTATCATTCGTGTTTTTTATTTGTTATCGTTTACATGATCATAATACCACTGAAAAAAAGAGAGAAATCGTTTTCTGAATGAAATGCCTATTATCCGGAATGAATGGAGGTTATAGCTTCATAATTTGTCGAAACTCTTTCACCTTGCTTCTACTAACTGGAATTTCCATTGAAAGATCTTTTAAACGCAATTGGTAGGTTTGGTTAAACCATGGGACAATTTCACGGACTTTTGTTAAGTTAACCGTGTATGATCGGTGACAGCGAAAAAACATGTCCTCCGGCAGAAGCGCCTGAAACTCCGTTATACTCATCTGCATGGTATACTCTTCATTTTGCGTATAGACCAATGTCACCTTTTCACTTGCCTCCGCATAGTAAATGTCATTTACATCCGTCACAATAATCTTGTCGTTCTTTTTTAAATTGACTCTGTTTGAAGGTTTTGCATGGACTTCCACTTCCTGTACTTTAGCATTCGGTCGACTTTCTTTGACAATTGCTTCTGCCTGATCTCGTTTGTAAGCCGCTTCAAGCCTGCTTAACATCGTTCCCATCCGCTTTTCATCATATGGCTTGAGTACATAATCAAAGGCTTCTAGTTCAAATGCTTGTGCGGCATGTTCTTTATAGGCCGTGGTAAAAACAATATACGGTCTTTTCGTAAATTTGCTTATCGTACTAGCCAGCAGCATCCCATCAAGTGAGGGAATATTGATATCCAAAAAGATTACATCTGTTTCCTGCTCCTGCAGAAATTTTAAGACATCTAAGCCATCATCAAAAAAATCCGTAACCTGAATTTCACTATAGGCTTCAATTAAATACTCCAATTCTTCACGAGCCGGAATCTCATCTTCTACAATAATCGCTTTCATAAGGTCTCCTTTATCATATCAAAAAAAACTTCTGTTCCTGGTGACAATTGTTGAATCACCAAACCATTTCCATAGATCAGTTTGACTCGTTGATGCACGTTATACAAACCGATTTTGTTTGCTGGTACCGTATCATGCTGCAAATGGCGGATGACCTCTTCACTTATTCCCGCACCTGTGTCCTTAACGCTTACTCTTATTCTACTTCCCAAATCCTTGACTGAAATGGTCACCACCCCGGGTCCCTTTTTCTTTAAGATTCCATGGATGATAGCATTCTCCACTAAAGGCTGGATGAGAAGGCTTGGGATGTTTACATTCACTTCGTCTATATCATATTCAACCGTCAAACGGCTGCCGAAACGGGCCTTTTCAATTTCCACATAATCGTGCACTTGTTCTAGTTCTTTATGAATATCAATCAATTCATCACTTACCTCTAAATTGTAGCGCATATAGCCAGAAAGATTGATGATTAACTCACGAGCCTTGTCTGGATTCTTGCGTGTCGTGGAGGCAATGGCATTCAAGGCATTAAACAAAAAGTGCGGATTAATCTTTGTTTGAAGTGCCTTCAGCTCTGCCTTGTTGGCTGCTTCCTTCATCTGTTCAATCCGAGATACTTCCATAAGGGTAGAAATAATCTGGGATAGTCCGATCGCCATTGTCTGAAGAGAGTACGTCATCTTATAAGCTTTACGGTAGTAGATTTTTAACGTTCCCGTTACCTCTCCATGTTCCTCAAAAGGAACAATCAGCAGCGAGTGAATTTGGGGCGTATGGTGATCTGCAATATGATTCCGAATGATGAACTTGCCCGTTCGGATCGCTTCTTTCGTCAAATCACTGATAATTTCCTGACCAGTCACATATAGCTCTTCCCCAAAACCAACATAGGCCAGTACATTTTCATTATCTGTAATGGCAACCGCATCGGCCTGGATATCATTTTTGATAATACTGCAGATTTGCCTTAAGGATTCAGTATTGATGGAGCGGAAATAAGGCAAGGTTTTATTGGCAATATCTAATGCTAGCTTGGCGTGCCTAGCCGCAATTGTTTCCTTTTCACCTTCCACACTCATGACTAGTAAGACAATTAGACCAATGTTAACCTCTCCAACGATCATCGGAAAGGCAATCTTCGAAACGATATCTAAACCTAGTGAAAATGGTTCTGCCATGGCAAGGATCAACAGCATGGTCAATACTTCACAAACCATCCCAGCTGCGATTCCGTAGATCCATCGTAACGACCTCTTAACTTTACGGTTTATATACCCCGAAACAATCCCCGCCATAATACTTGTAATAAGGCATGGGACCGATGTGACGCCGCCAATATCAATCAAATATCGGTGCACACCCGAAACAACGCCAGAAATTATTCCTACCCAAGGTCCAAACAAAATACCTCCAGATACAACGGCAATGATCCTAGTATTGACCAGTGAACCTTCGACATTGATCCCTGAATAGGTCCCAAAAATAGCAAATAAGCAAAATAAGATGGTAATGACAAGCCGCTCTATTTGAGAATGCTGGTCTTTTTGCAGGGATTCCTTAAACCTTGGGATTCGAATCATAAAAAACAGACAAATCAGCAGCAAGGCTGCTCGTTCAAATAAATGGATCAGCATTTCTAATGATGAATTCATCGAAAAATCCTCTCAAGCTAAGCATTGATATGTTGGTTGATGATTGTTTTTCTGTACCACTATTTTATACATGTACGTTCAATTGTAAAAGTCTGCCCAGTCATTGCAGGCAGACTTTTACAGAGAGATTATTTCCCACAGCACTTTTTAAATTTTTTATTACTTCCGCATGGACAAGGGTCATTACGGCCAACTTTCTGTCTAGTTGTGAAATCGATAATATTCTGTTGAGGATCTGAAAATGACTGCAGTGATTTCTGCTCTTTTGTACTCGATAGCTCTCTTGGTGAATAACCTTTGAGAAACCATTGTTTCGTGTTATTCACCAGATTTACAATCTTGTCCATGCAAGCCTTCACCATTTCTATATTTTCAATTTCTATTCTGCTTTGCAAAAATTGAAAAATATGATTTAGACTTTCTCCCATATTATTCGCAAAAACGCATTCTTCTACAATTATATCTGCTTCTTGCCTGCTCATTTCATAGTTTTGGGTTAAAAAGTTTACAAACTGAAGATAGCTATCATTGCGTTCGATATACCCTGGTTCACCTGCTCTAAGTAATTGCTCTTTAGAGAATGGAAAAAATGCCAGATTTTTTCTGGTTTTGTGTTCTCCCCTCACCTTTTCTGGATCAAACACCCGAAGATTGGAAAAGCCAAACTGATCCATTCTTATTTGCTCGTAGTAGGAGATAGCATGATCAATAACAGTTAGATAATCGGAAAGTCTGATAGGTTCATTCATGAGTTTTTCTAACAAATCATGTAACTCAGTAAGGGTTAGAGTCCCATGATAGTAGAGCAATCCTTGTGTAAGCTTAATCCACTCAGTATTTCGACGGCTAATGGTAATTAACTGCTTATAGTTGTCTTGAATAAACTGATTCTTAACTATTTCTTCTGGCATCGCGAGGATCCTTTTGCCTTCAAAAGTTCCAGTAAAGATGATCCCTATGCTGCGAAAATAGTTTAGTTGATTTGCCGTTAATTTTGGTGCTTCCATATACCCACCATGGTGGATTAACTTTTTGATTAAGTTGTAACGTTCTTGGTCCAGATACATGCAAATCTGTTCAAGCGAGAAGGGTATCTTTGTAGTTAATAACTCTATTAGTTCACCTTTTTTAAGCTGACTGGCGCCTTTTATCTCTAAACGTCGTCTAATGTCACTTAAGTCGTCTTTAGAATATCCTGAAAGTGCATCGTTTAGTGTTAAAGGAACTGCAAGATTAGTCCACATTTTTAATTCCTGTTTTTGTTGGTTCTTCTGTGTCATTTCTTTTAAAGATTCTAAAGCACCTTGTAATTTTTCATAAGTTTCTTTATCCATGCTGCTTGTAGTCATGTTGTTCACCTTCTGAAAATAGTAGTTTAATGTATTATTAAAATTGCTGTATGTAAAAAATGAGCTAGCCTTTTTTAGGTTTTTATTATATCAGAAATAGGGAATCATATCGATTGTTTATATAATATTATTGCAGTCTCTTATTGTTCATCCTTTTTGTTAGTTAAAGGTTTTACCAAACGTAGAAGTCATAGATACTCAAATCCTCTTTTAAGGAAAATACCATAAGCGAAAAAAAGAGCGCAAAGTAATGACCATTTAAGGTTACTACTTTGCGCTCTTAACACTCAACTCAAGAATTCAAGGAATCCGGGTTTATAAAACCTTACTTAAGAAAGCTTTTGTTCTCTCATGCTGAGGGTTACCGAATAACAAATTCGGTTCATTTTCTTCGACAATATAGCCGCCATCCATGAAAATAACACGGTCGCCAACTTCCCGAGCAAATCCCATTTCATGGGTAACAACGATCATGGTCATCCCTTCTTTAGCAAGCTGCTTCATGACCTCTAATACATCACCGACCATTTCCGGATCCAGTGCAGAAGTCGGTTCGTCAAAGAGCATGATTTTTGGATTCATAGCCAATGCCCTTGCAATGGCAACCCGCTGTTTCTGTCCACCAGATAGTTCTCCTGGATAGCTGCCAGCTTTTTCTTTCAATCCAACTTTTTCAAGTAATTCAAGGGCCAATTTTTCAGCCGCCTCTTTACCAGTAGAAAGAATTTTAATAGGACCTAGTGTGATATTTTCTAAGACTGTTTTATGAGGAAACAGATTAAATTGTTGAAATACCATTCCAACTTCTTGTCTAACTTTGTTGATATTAATTTTTGGGTCCGTGATGTTATGCCCATTAATCACTACCTCGCCACCTGAGATGTCTTCCAGGCGATTAAGGCACCGAAGGAATGTACTCTTTCCCGATCCAGATGGGCCAATAACACAGATTACTTCTTTTTCTTGCACTTCAGCGTTAATATCTTTTAAGACCTCTAGTTTACCAAACGATTTGCTTAAGTTTTTTACAGTTATAATGCTCATCGAACCTGAATCCTCCTTTCAACAAAATTAGCTAGAAGGGTTAACAAATAAATAATGATAAAATAAATGACACCTACAGCCAGCCAAATCTTAAATGCTTCAAAGGTTGCTGAAGCCTGAATCTGACCCTGCTGTGTTAAATCTGCAATACCGATGACCGATAACAGCGAAGTGTCTTTTAAGCTGATAATGGATTGGTTCGTAATCGTAGGAAGCATTCTTCTAAAAGCCTGAGGCAGGACCACATAACGCATGGTTTGTGCTCCGGTAAAACCAATCGATCTAGCGGCTTCTGTTTGTCCCTTATCAATGGATTGAATACCCGCTCTGATAATTTCTGCAAAATATGCCCCCGCGTTGATCGCAACAGTGATGATACCAGCCGTTGTGCTGTTTAAAGAAACCAAGTGCAGTGAATTCACTCCGAAATAGATAAAAAACAATTGTACAATAAATGGAGTTCCTCGAATCGCATCAACATACACCTTTGCAATCCAATTCAAGATTTTAAGAGGTGCAAGGCGTAACAAGGCCATCAGTAAACCAATTAAAAAACCTAGAATAATAGCAATAACAAATATATAAAGTGTGACTTGTAATCCTTTTAGTAATATTGGTAAAGCTGCAACAATTATATCCACTGTTTCATCCCCTTTCAAAAAGAAAGCGCGCTTTATGCGCGCCCCAATCCGTATTTATTCACCAAGATAAGTTTTTACAATTTTATCATATGTTCCATCTTTTTTGAGTTCAGCAAGACCTTTATTAATTTTTTCAATTAAGTCCTTGTTTTGCCCTTTCAAAACAGCAATTCCATATTGGTCTCCATTTAAGCGGTCACCAACAATTTTCAAACCAAGATCCTTTTGGGCAATAGCGTAGGAAATAACAGGATAGTCTTCAATAAGTGCATCTGCATTTCCATTAGAAACTTCTTGGAACATGGCTGGACTATCGTTAAACTGAACGACAGTTATTCCTAGTTTTGATGCATTATCTTGTGCGTATTTAGCACCTGTTGTTCCTTTTTTAACGGCAACAGTTTTTCCTTTAAGATCATTAACTGATTTAATAGTTGAATTATCTTTTTTAACAACAACTGTTAATCCCGCATCAAAATACGGAGTTGAGAAATCGACTACCTTTTTTCTTTCATCAGTAATACTCATCCCTGCAATCGCTACATCAAGCTGATTAGCTTGCATTGCTGGAATAATACCACCGAAGTCCATCGGATTAAGTTCAATTTTAAAGCCCTGATTTTTCGCGATGGCATTAATCAAATCAATATCAATACCTTTATACTCATTTCCATCCTTATATTCAAATGGAGGGTAAGTCGTGTCTACGCCGACTTTATATACCTTTTCACTACTGGTTTTCTCTCCTGATGTTTCCTTACTTCCGCACGCTGCGATAAAGACAGTCAGAATTAAAAATAAACTAAATAAACCCAATTTCTTCATCAAATACACCCCTACTTTTTAGATTATTTTTAATATAATAAAAACAATACTTTTTTAATATATCACAGATATCCAACTTGAAAAAGTATTTTTTGTATAATAATTCTATCAATTTAAAAAAATAAAATATTCTAGTATTTTTTAAGGACGCTGACAATACGTTTAAAAATATGTTTAAATAGAAAGGTATTGTATTTAAAGAGAAAGGTATTATTATCTCAATATTCCAATAATGTTATATAAAATACACGATATGTAATTAAATTATTTTATCTTTGCATTTTCCCTTTGCAAGCTTGGTTAATTATAGAAATAATTAATCGATATCAAGAAAGTACAAAAAAACAGGCATTTATCACCTCAATAAAATAAGGTGCGTTCTGCCTGTGGAAAATCGTAAACCATCCCTGTGGTCCTTAACGTCTAATTTTTTCCATTACTAAACTAAAGAAAAAATTTTTACTTTAAATTATATTTTTCCAATTTATAATTTAATAATTGTTTGGAAATTCCTAATCGTGTTGCTAGGTCAGTTAATTTTCCATTGGTATTTTTTAATTCACTAATAATGATCGATATCTCAAACTCCTCAATCGCATTTTTTAGAGTCCATTCCTTAGTATTCTTTGGATTACTTATTGCTACCTCATTGTTCTTTCTAATTCTCTTAGGTATATCCTCAATAGAAATCTGATTAGAAGTAGCATTAATATATGCTGTTTCGATTGCATTCTTTAATTCTCTAATATTCCCTGGCCATGAGTACCTTTTAAAACAATCCAACACTTCAGGTTTTACACCGTCAATAGACATATTCATGTGATTATTATAAAAATGAATATAATACTCAAGTAATGTTTCAATATCTTCTTCTCTTTCAGCTAAAGTAGGTAAATCAATTTGAACAACTCCCAATCTGTAAAAAAGATCCTCTCGCAATCTTTTTTCAGAAACTAAGATTTCCGGATCTTCATTTGTTGCCGAAATGATCCTTATGTCCAAATAAATATTTTTGTTCCCACCAATTCTTCTTATCATTTTTTCTTCAATTGCTTTGAGCAGTTTTGCCTGAAGATAAAAATCTAAAGAATTAATTTCATCCAAAAATATTGTTCCGCCTTCAGCTTGTTCCAGCAATCCTGACATATCTGTGGCGCCTGTAAAACTTCCTCTCACTGTACCAAACAAAGTACTCTCCAGCAGGTTTGGTGGAATCGCACCGCAGTTTAATGAAAGAAAAGGAGACCCATATCGATCACTTAAATTGTGGATCGACTGGGCAACAACCTCTTTTCCTGTGCCTGTTTTACCATTTATTAAGACAGTAGAATTGGTTTTCGCCACTTTTTTTATCTTATTCTTAATGCTAGTCATATTTGGATTGGCAGTAATAATATTTTCAATTGTATAAATGGTATTATTTTTCCGATAAACTTTATGGCTCGCCATTTTATCCAAAGACTGGATATTATCCTTGGAATAAATGTGTTTTGAAAACTCAATTGCTCCAATCACCTTATTGTTGTCAATAATCGGATAGGTGGAGTTTATGGATTCGAATTGATCTCCCCTTTTTGTAACTAACAGTTGTCTAACATTACTTTCAGCTTTTCCACTTTGGATCACTCTCATTATGGTGCTGTTTTCATTTGTAAGGTTTTTATAAAATGAGGTTATATGTTTTCCCATAAATTCCTCAGGTCTAAGACCAATTTCTCTAAGAACATTTAAATCCGCTAAATCAAAAAATATGATGATTCCTTCTTTATCAGCAACTAAAATATTATCATAATCCACTAATTTATCGATATTTCTGATATCTACTTCCAAAAAATCGACCCCCATTCCTCTATTATTAAAAGAAGAACATCCTTATTTCAATTAAAGAAAAGTTATACCAAAACACTTTATCATTATTATAGGGTAAATTAAAATTCAAAAAACAGCCTTTTTTAAAGAATAGAAAAAGATACCTTATCACTTTAATTTCTTTAGCAATAGGGTATCATTCATTTAGAAAAATATAGTTTTAGTTATTACTTATTGGAATAACGGTTTAACCAATTTATCGCTGTCTGAACAACGACTGCTACTCCCAATGGAATCACACCTTCGTCCAATACAACGTTAGGATTATGTAGCGGATAATTATCCTCTCCTAAACCGTTGGCACCAGCCCACATAAACATCGTTGGCACCATATTACTGATATAGGAAAAATCTTCTGTGCCCGCCAATGGCTCCTTGTTGACCTCCAAATTATTCTCTCCAATGACTTCTTTTACATAAGGTGCCATTTGCTCACACAATTCTTCATTATTAAATAAAGAAGGGGTTGAGACTGTTTCGAGGCTGTAGGTACCTCGTAACATTTTAACGGTTGCATCAATAATCTCTGGAACTCTTTTGAATAAATAATCCCTTACCTTCGGATTAAATGTACGTAAAGTGGCATCAAGATGGGCAGAATCAGGAATAATATTTGCGACAGTTCCTCCACCCATCTTCCCGATAACAAGGACGGCCATTTCTCTTGGGTCGACTTCTTTCCCAACTAAACTATTTAATTGCGAGTAGACCGCATTAATAATCATCAATGGATCGATGGCTTTTTGCGGTTCAGAACTGTGGCCGCCTTTTCCCTGTACTTTTAGGAAAAAACCATCCAATGACGATGCTGCAATCCCTGGCTTATATCCGAATCTTCCGACCTCTAAGCTTGGATCAACATGCAGGGCCAGTGCCGCATCTACTTTTGGGTTTTCCAAAAGCCCATTCGCCACCATATCCTTAGCCCCTGCGCCAATTTCCTCTGCTGGTTGGAACATGATTTTGACCGTTCCGTTAACCTCATTTTCTTTTTCCTTTAATAGCTTTGCCGCACCGAGCATGAATGTCGTATGGATATCATGACCGCAAGCATGCATATAATCATTAGTAGATTTAAACTGCAGATCTGTATTCTCCTTTAGAGGTAAAGCATCCATGTCTCCTCTTAACAAAAGAGTTTTACCCTTTCCCTTACCAATCGTTACAACTAACCCGGAGGTCCCTACCTTTATAGGTTTAAGACCCATAGTTTTTAAAATTTCTTCCACGTAGGCGACCGTTTTTGGTAAATCAAAACCGATTTCGGGATTTTGATGAAGATATCTACGATAAGTAATTAGTTCCTCTTTTATTTCCTCTGCACATGCTAAAATAGCATCTTTTCCTAGCGTTCTATTCATAGTAAAGCTCCTTCACTTTTTACTTCATTATCATTAAAAGTATTTAACTCAAACTTTGGTTTCATTTTAGCTGCAATGAAAAATAACCCAAATTGGACAATGGAAAGAACCATTAAAACAGTTAGAAGTGAATCATATGAATGGCTTATATTGTAAATAGCACCTGACACGATTGGCGTTATCGCTGCACCTAATGAAATAAAAATAGCTACAACTCCATATTTTCCACCAAATTCCTTCTCACCAAAAAGAGCTCCTGTCATGTAGGCAGGTGTAACAGTGACCGCTGTTGAACCTATTCCTGAAAAAACAGTATAAAGAATAGCTGGTAAGATTATGTTTGCTTTCATTAAAAATAGAAAACTTACCAAACTTCCTGCAGAAATAATAAGTAATGTTGTGACTGATCCCAGCTTATCAAATAACCGACCTACTACCAACTTTCCAACAATCACCATCCCTGACCCTAATGATAAAAGCAAGGCAGCTGTTTTGGCAGTTGTACCTATACTAGCCAGAAAGGGAGCAAGATTGATTAGCATTGAGTTAACAACGAGACCGCCAACTAAGATAGCTAAACAAAGAGTCCAAAATGATAAAGACTTTAATGTATCGCCCTGGGTTGTACCAGTTAATTCTTTCTTTTGTGTACTTATTAAAGTGGTTTCTTCACTAAGTGGTGATAGACCTTTGTCAGCTGGATTTAATCTTATGACAAATACAGCCAATGGAACTAATACAACAGCTATTAAAATTCCTAAGACTAGATAAGCTGATCTCCATCCGTAGACTGTAATAAGCCAATTGACAAAAGGACTAAGAATTACGCCTCCAAATCCGCTTCCTGACAAAGCAATCCCTAAACATAAACCACGTTTTTTTTTAAACCAATTGGTAATGAGAACGGACGCAGGAATCATTGCCCCCCCTGCCATACCTGCCCCCATTAGTATGGCAAATAGATAAAAATGAATCAGTTTAGTTGAAAATGAAAAACCAATAAATGCAGCAGAAGCAATTAAAATAAATAATGTTAAATAAACTCTAATATCCATTTTTCTCATTAATCTCCCTGCTATTGGACCTACAGCCATGGCAGCTAAAGCCATTATAGTAAAATAGAGCATAAACTGAGATGGGCCAAATCCTAGTTCTTTCGTAACAGGAAGAATAAATAATGAAACCAAGTTGGCAATTGGAGCATAAACTAAAGTCATAATCAAAAAGGTTGCGATAACGATCCACCAGCCATAAAAAATCTTTCCCTTTTCTTTCATACATCCCATCCTCTTTTATTAAAATTTTATGATTCTACTACTAATTTTTCGATCGAATCTAATTTATAAACCAAATTACCAGCCATATAGGTTTCCACTACTTGTATCTGATCAATTTGCTCAGGATCTATGAGCAATATATCTAAATTCAAGACAATAAAATCGGCATGGCAGCCTGGTTTCAGCTCGCCAACATTTGGGATCCGGATGATTTCCCGTGCCGCTCGTGTATACAGCGTAATGGCTGTTTCAACATCTACCCTTTGTGTTTTACCGGTATCTGTTCCGTCGTGGGCAAGACGGGTAACGGCCGATTTGATTCCAACGAAAGGATTTACGGGGTCAGCCCATGCAGTGGCGGGAGCATCGGATGAAAATGCTACTTTTATTCCAGCCTCTAACATATCTTTAAATGGATAGGTTTGCTTCGTTCGTTCCGCGCCTAAATTGTGAAGATAGGTTTCAATTTCTGCGAACAGGAAGATGGGTTGCGAGACAAATGCAATTCCCGTTTCTGCTGCCCGCTTCAGTGTACTAGGTGTCGGCATGGCAGCATGTTCAATTCTGATCGATGGTGCGTCTGTCAGCCAGCCTTTTTGCCCATAGAAGGTGTCAACGATCAAATCGATTGCCTGTTCACCCATGGCATGGATCACAAGCTGGATGTTATGCTTTTTTGCTGTTTCTGCAGCAGCCAATAATTCTTCCCTCGTAGTCATTTGGATGCCATAATTTTCTTCTTCTCCTAAAAATGGCGGGTTGACCCAGGCTGTTTGGCCGGAGACACTTCCGTCAGAAAATAATTTAATTCCGCCAATGTGTACTTGATTTTCTCTTATCATTTTTTGCTGTTCAATGACAGGGTGTTCTTTTAGATCTTCCCAAATATAATAAAGAACGGAACGCTGCTTCAGTCCTTTTTCAGAAGCCAATCGATACATTTCTAAGTAATCATTTGGCTTTGTACGCCCCATTAATTCCGTAATGGCTGTAATCCCATGTGAAAGTAAAAAAGGGCTTAGTTCTGCAAGTAATGCTGCATTATCTTCCAATGTCGTTTCAGGCATAACTTGATTAACAAGCTCTTTGGCATTCTCACGTAAAATACCTGTTGGCTCACCGTTTGCATCACGGTCGATTTTGCCGCCCTGCAGGTTGGGAGTATCCTTCGTTATTCCTGCCATTTCCAATGCTTTACTGTTAACTGAGATGATATGGCCGCAAGTTCGAGTAATGACAACCGGTACATCGGGTGCTGCCTGATCCAAATCCCAGCGCGTTGGGGCTCTTCCTTCTAATAACTTACCTTCATCATAGCCCCAGCCTAGAATCCAGGAATCTTGACTTTGTGATGCACGCACTAAACGAATTTGTTCTTTTAAATCTGCTATAGAATGAATTAGAGGCTGGGTACAGGCTATTTGCTTGGCAGCTCCAGCCAAATATAACGGATGTAAATGTGCATCAATCAATCCGGGCAGAACTCTTCTACCATTGAGGTCGACACACTTACCTTCAATATTTTTCAAATCTTCCTCTTCACCGATCCAAGCGATCCTGCCATTTCGGACGATCATGGCACTGGCATAAGGCTGTTCTGGATTGGAAGTAAAGATCTTCCCATTCATAAATGTTAATTCATCGCTACTTTGGCTCATGTTATCTTTTCACCTCTCATTTTGTTATCACTGAATTCGTTTACACAGAAGAATGAATTTATCATTGCTTCCCTGCTTTTAATATTGCAATAATTGTGCCAACTTTTTAAACGTTATTTGAAGATTTTGTGAATGTACTTCTAACAACCTTAAGATCCTTTATTCTCGGTAAAATTAATCCCTTAATGACCGAAGATTTTGTAAATTAAAACAACTAATATACCAAAAATGTTAAGACATTGTAAAAAATTTTTGTTTTTTTGTAAAAATATTTTTACATACGGATTTACTTTCAGGAAGTCATCATACGAATAATTCAATTAATTCTCGTATGGATGGCCAATAATATCTGGTCCAAATACAATAAAAGATTGCCAAACAATTATTTTATGCTTGACTAAAAGCCTGCAAATCTAGTAATTTGCAGGCTACCATAAACGTTATTTTACAACCACGATCTCAAACGTGTTGTAACCCGTTACGAATATAAAAAGTCTCGAATAATCTTTTCAAGACTTTCAGTTTTTAATAATTTATTTTCATTAAATCAGCGAGGGACGACAAAAAGTTTGAGCCTTTTTCCCAGTTTGAACCCTTTCAGCCTTCATCCGCCGATTCCAGACAATGGTCAAACTTCCTTCGAGCCATAACGGAATTTCATCTAAACTAGTAAGCAGCATTTTGTCCTTCTCGATTATCATCTCTTCGGTCTGAAGAGATTTACTCTTATTTTTCAAGGTCACATCATATCTTCCAGGAGCAGGGAGTGTATAGTGAGAAAAGGGAATTAAAAAGGTTCCAGTGCCTTCGCATTTTGATTCGTAAGAGTGTCCGATTAGGTAGGGCAGCTCCTCGACATTCCCGTCTAACAGTAGTTGTCTGATACGAGTGGAACTGATTTTCTCCCCTTTGTGCCCCACCTTGTCGACCGTAGTTATATCAATCCGATCTCCGGAATCTTGTTTTAGTGTATGCATATTTCCTGCACCTCGGCTGCCATAAGAAAAGTCATATCCTGCTACTGCATGAATCACACCCAGATTAACCAGGTATTCCTTTACAAATGCCCGAGGGGACAACCCTGCAAAGTTTTATTAAACTCTACAAGGTAAAACGTATCAACACCTAGTTCACAAAGCCTTTTTTCTTTTTCGGACTGCGGCATTAAATAGTCAAAACACGCCTTCCCCCCAATGACCGTTTTCGGGTGAGGAAAGAAACTCATGATTGAGAGAGAGACTTGTCTTACCTTTGCTTCCTGCCTTGGTTCGACAGCAGTTCCTCAATCAATTGCCGGTGGATATCGCTCGCTTTACTTAAATGGTCCCGCTCCACTTTTAACTTCTCTGTTATTTCATCGAGTTCCTTTATCATGCTAGTAGCCTGATAGTAACCCAGGTCACTCGCTATTTCTTCACCCCATTTTTCAATTGGCATACAGATACATTTGCATTGCTCGTGGCCCATCGCACGACATTCAACTTCCTTAACAAGGATCGGCTGTTTCAGCACTTTCGATAAGTAACCGCTTGCATAGCCGCACAAGGTGTCACAAACAGGCCTTTCACTGAGACCTTTGGCTTTTAAATATTGCGACGCCTCAAAGGTATTAATCCAAAGAACTTCAATAAAATTGCATTTCTTTTTCTCATCAAAGCTCATTTCCAGAATTTCCACTCGATCTAAGTAACCATGAAACATATGTAATTTAGGGCCAGCAAACACTAAATCTAATTCATCATCCCATTGCAGCGACATGGCCTTTTCGGCATCGCTCACCCCACAATGCCAGCCATAACGGATAAAGACACCCCTTGTCCGTTCAATGCCAATGATGTGAATGAGCTCATTTTTCAAATTTGTTCTTGCTTCAATAGGGATGGTAATCATTCGTTCATAAAATTCATTCAAGACGGTTTCTTTTGGTAATTCAAAAGCATTCTTTATGTGCATTTTCTTCAAACTCATTGTTTACTCTACCCCTTAGTCGGTACTCAAATAGGACAAATGAACTAATTCACATACCACGAATGAAATTCTAATCTTTCATCTTCACATTTGTTATGATTGCACTCTATGCTGCCAAAATTGAAGGTCCAATTATCATTCTAACATCTTTTTCTGAAAACTTAGATATTATAAATTGAATTCAAATTATACTCTGCGAAGGACTAAAACTTGCTTCATATTAAAAAAAGATATCAAACTATTGATTCAATATTCTAATTAAATAAACCCAGTTAACACAAAGAAAAGCCACCTTGATGGCAGCTGAATTTTAAGGTCTTGCACCTTTTTTTCAAAAACTTTTTGTAAATTATACGCAAGTAAAAGATTGAATTTGCCGTAGGCTAATTCCAAAATTAACCCATCTATGTCCGGTCCAGCGATACCCTGAAACAGAGTGTCGACCAATAAAGGTCGGATAAAACCAAAATTGCTCAAATCCTCTTAACCATACATAAGTGTTTCTGTGTAAACATCTGACCATACTGCCTGGGTCTACTGCAAATGCTCCAGCTTGGTGCATTTGTTGTGGAACAGCTGATGGTGGTGGAGATGTTGGAGGCCCAGCTTCTAGATCATGATGGCCTGATGGTGGTGCAGTCGGTTGATGATGACCTGGTGGTGGAGCAGACGGTGGTTGAAACCCGCCAAATTGTCTTGAATCAAGATTCGAATAGAAATCTCCTTGGTATGGAGTTGCTGATAGATAGGTATCTTGGCTATATGGAATGTTATAGTACTGATGAAAAGAACTAGGATACATAAAATACACTCCCTGCAATTTATTTTCACACCATCATATTCAATAGGTATCCACCTATCAACTTGTTCCATGAAAAATGTTTTTTTGGATCAAAAAAAAGAGCTGCAGCCGCAACTCAATCATGAATATGAATAGATCTTATCTTAATCTTCAATGTTATAATTTTCGTATAAGAATTTTAGGCACGAGTACTGCTTTTTGATAGTAGTCCGAGTAACGTTAAAAGATGCAAGATGAAAAAAGCTAACCAGTAGACAAATCGTCTTAGCTTATTAGTTTTTTCACATTTCTATAGTTTTTTTCTTTTACCCTAGTGGTTCCTCTCCAAATTTCTCCCATAAGACAGGAAATAAATCTTCTAGTTCATCTTCCTCCCAATCAAATTCTATGTCAGGTCTAGGCTGCAACCCCTTTTTGTCAAGAGCTTCTAATAGCTCATCATATATATTGTCATCCCATTCAATATCACCCGTCTTTATCAGGGTATATGCATCTAATCCAACCGAGAGCAATTCTACATTTTGCGGATATCCCTCATCATCAAGGTTATCTTCACTTATGTATGCTGCTAAGAATTCAGGATCTTTCATAACCTTATTAAATATCTCTTCTCCCTGTCCAATTAGCCATCCTCGAAAATAGTCAAAGGCATCGTCAGAACAGCCACCCATCAAAACAAATGCCGCTCCCCATAAACGTGATTTATAACTGGCGTTCATTAATTGTTGTAATAAAAATTCAAAACTTAAAGTTTCTTCTAATCCTTTTTGTACTAGTACATCGGTTAACCATTCCGCCTGATCTTCACATTCTCTGGACTTTTCTATTAAGCTCCAAAATTCTTTCTGTTCCACTATATCCACCCTTTTCTTAAAGAATTCATATATTAAATTCGACATAAATATACTGCTTCCTTCTTCAAGTTATCTCCTGGATCGTTGAAAAACAATTATTTTTTATGCAAAAAAAAGCCTCCAAATGTTGTAATTTGGAGGCTTCAGACTGTCGACAAATCCGAAAAAATTAAGGGTTTGTAGGCAGTCTTTTTTGTATAATTGGGATATAGATAATTTTTTTGAGGTGGATAAGATGTTAAGTAAGAATACACAGATAAATCGTGACCAATTAGAAATGATAGCTTTAGAACAACTTGTGCCGGCCAACCATTTAGTACGCAAGTTAGAAGCTTCTATTGATTTTTCATTTATCTATCCCCTGGTTCAAGAAATGTATTCTACTGAAAGAGGACGCCCAAGCATTGATCCTGTGATATTAATTAAGATGGCATTCATCCAATACACCTTCGGTATTCGATCTATGCGAAGAACTATTGAAGAAATCGAAACAAATTTGGCTTATCGTTGGTTCTTAGGCTTTGGATTTTATGATAAAGTGCCTCACTTCTCTACCTTCGGTAAAAATTACGAACGACGTTTTAAAGATACAGATTTATTTGAACAGATCTTCTATCGTATTTTGAAGGAAGCCTCTGATAAGAAATTGATTAGTAGCGAGCATGTATTTATAGATTCAACCCATGTAAAAGCAAGTGCAAATAAACATAAATTCGAGAAGAAATTAGTTAGAAAAGAAACGAAAGCATACGAAGCAAGACTACAAGAAGAGATTAATAAAGACCGTGAAGAACATGATAAAAAGCCATTTCCACCAGATAAGTTTGAGAAAGAGGAATTTAAGGAAATAAAAAAAAGTACTACTGACCCTGAGAGTGGTTATTACGTAAAAGACGAGCGTACGAAACAGTTCGCATACTCATTCCATGCGGCCGCTGATCGAAATGGTTTTGTATTAGGGGCAATTGTAACTCCTGGGAATGTCCATGATAGTGTCATTTTCGAACCACTATTGGAAAAGGTAATCGAGAAACAAGGAAAACCTTCTGCTGTTGCTGCTGATGCTGGATATAAAACACCTGCTATTGCCCAATACATATTTGAAAATGATATGACACCTGCTTTACCTTATACTCGCCCTCGTACGAAAGAGGGGTACATGAAAAAATATGAATATGTTTATGATGAATACTACGATTGTTATATCTGTCCGCAAGGACAAGTATTGAAGTATGCAACTACGACGAAGGAAGGCTACCGTCAATACTTCTCTAATCCGATTGAATGTGAAAAATGTCCCTTACTTTCAAAATGCACGCAGAGTAAGGAACATAAAAAACTCATTCAGCGTCATGTCTGGGAACACCATATAGAAGAAGCCGAATATCTTCGTTCGACACAAGAGAATAAAAGCATTTACGCAAAACGCAAAGAAACCATTGAACGTGTTTTTGCAGATGCCAAGGAAAAGCATGGTATGCGTTGGACAACCTTAAGAGGCCTAAAAAAATTGTCCATGCAAGCGATGCTTACTTTTGCTGCCATGAATTTAAAAAAGATGGCCAATTGGACTTGGATAAGTCCAGAAATGGCGTAGCAATAAGCATAGGATAGGCCTAACTTTTGCTCTTACGAGCAAAAAAACAACAAAAAGACACCCAGATTGGCACATCCGGATGCCTTTTGTCTACAATCTGAAGCCTCCAAATGTTGTAATTTGGAGGCTTTAATAATATTTTAAAACCAAAATTTTTAATGTTTACTATCAAGTGATCCACTTTTATCTAACATGATATTTAATAAACAGGGAGTGATAGTTACATTTAATTGTACTCTCGTACCATTTCAATAAAATATTTCATGATTCGGGTATCTTCTGTTAGTTCTGGATGAAAGGAACAACCTAAAAATTGACCTTCGCGTGCTAGAACAATTCGACCTTCATGTTTTGCGAGAATTTCAACATTTTCACCTGTTGCTACGATATGCGGGGCCCGGATAAATACAGCGGGAATGGCTTCCCCTATTTCTCGAGTGGACAGTTCTACTTCAAAACTATCGACTTGGCGTCCAAAAGAATTCCGTTCAACCACGACATCCATTAATCCCAGATGAGGCGTGTCATCGCCGACGATTTCTTTTGCCAATAAAATCAGACCGGCACATGTTCCAAACATCGGAATTCCTTTAAGGGCTAACGTACGAATGGGCTCAAGCATTTCATAACGGTCCAGCAGTTTACGCATTGTTGTACTTTCCCCGCCAGGTAATACAAGTCCATTAAGTTCAATTAGATTTTCAACTGATTTAACCGGAATGGCCTCACAACCAAGTTCTTCTATTTGTCTGATATGCTCTCTAACTGCACCTTGTAAAGCAAGTACCCCAATTTTCAGCATATTACCAACCACGTTCCTGCATACGCTCTGTTGCATTCAGTGTAGCAATATCAATACCTTTCATTGGTGTCCCCAGCTCTTTTGAAATTTCAGCAATTAGTTTATAGTCCTGATAGTGCGTCGTTGCTTCTACAATCGCACGTGCGAACTTTTCTGGGTTATCAGATTTGAAAATACCTGATCCAACAAAGACACCATCTGCTCCAAGTTCCATCATTAAAGCGGCATCTGCAGGTGTTGCCACCCCGCCAGCAGCAAAATTGACAACCGGCAAGTGCCCTAATTTTTTGATTTCTAATAATAATTCAAATGGTGCACCTAAAATTTTTGCTTCTGTCATTAATTCATCTGCGCTCATAGCAACAACGCGTCTTACCTGTGAATTAACTTTACGAATATGACGAACAGCTTCGACAATATTTCCTGTTCCCGGTTCACCTTTCGTACGTAACATGGAAGCTCCTTCACCAATACGACGAGCAGCTTCCCCTAAATCGCGGCATCCACAGACAAAAGGTACGGTGTAGTCGCTTTTTAATAAATGGAATTCCTCATCAGCAGGTGTTAATACTTCACTTTCATCTATGTAATCAACGCCCATTGATTCTAAAACACGTGCTTCGACAATATGACCAATACGTGCTTTTGCCATTACTGGAATGGTTACAGCGTTCAATACTTCCTCTACAATCCGAGGATCTGCCATACGAGCTACACCACCAGCTTTTCGAATATCGGATGGTACCCGCTCTAACGCCATAACAGCAACTGCACCTGCAGCCTCTGCTATTTTTGCCTGCTCGGCATTAATGACGTCCATAATTACGCCGCCTTTTTGCATTTCTGCCATACCGCGTTTTACTCTTTCCGTTCCTACCTGTTTCATCAAAAAAACCTCCATTCCTTTAATAATTACTAGTATAATAGAAATTGACTTTGTGAAAAGGTTCAATTTTTTAAAAATTTATGTGGTCAGTTGGAGGAATTGCAGATGGACATGCTGATGTTTACATTGGATAAAAATACAGCCAAACCATTGTATGAACAGCTTTATATCGGAATCAAAGACGCCATTATCGATAAACAAATTGAAGTCGGGACTAAATTGCCTTCGAAAAAAAAATTAGCTGACTTTTTAAATATCAGCCAAACCACCATTGAAATTGCCTACTCACAGCTGATGGCGGAAGGCTATGTTGGTTCGAAACCACGGATAGGTTTTTTTGTTGAAGAGATCGATGAATTACCTTTTATTGAAAAAGAGCCGTTAAACATGCCTATTGAAACGGCAAAGAATAATACCTATCAATTTGACTTTCATCCAGGAAAAATTGATACCGATTCATTCCCGTTTTCAATCTGGCGAAAATATGCCAAAAACTTATATGATCAAAGTTCAAAAGAGTTGTTGCAAATTGGGGACCCGCAAGGAGAATTCGTATTAAGAGCGGAAATTTCTAATTATCTCTATCAATCTAGAGGGATTACCTGCAAACCAGAACAGATTGTCATCGGCTCAGGAACGGAACAACTGCTGCCTATGATCCTACGATTACTAGGAGATGATTCAAAATTTGCCCTTGAGAATCCCGGCTATTCAGCCATCCCAAGAATCCAATTGGAAAATAGAGCGCTGCCCATTCCGGTTGATGATGATGGTTTAATGGTGGATGAGCTTGAAAAGACAAATGCCAATATTGTTTACATTACACCTTCCCACCAATTCCCTACGGGGGCGGTTCTATCCGCGACAAGAAGAACGCAGCTATTAAACTGGGCGGCAAAAGGTGAAGATCGTTATATTATTGAAGACGATTACGATAGTGAGTTTCGTTATAAAGGAAAACCCATTCCCGCCTTACAAGGGATGGACCAAAATAATAAAGTGATTTATCTGAGCACGTTTACCAAATCGTTAATGCCTTCATTGCGTGTTGCTTATTTTGTATTGCCACTGCCATTGCTGGCAAAGTATAAACAGTTATTCAATTTTTACTCCGCAACCGTACCGAGGTTTGATCAACATCTTTTAACTGACTTTATGAGAGATGGCTATTTTTCCAAACACTTAAACCGGATGCGGAAAATTTATCGAAAAAAACATGAAAAATTAACCGAGGTATTTGAGACGTATTATCCACTTGTCTCCATCACCGGTGACAAAGCCGGAATGCACATTTTAATTTCTATCCCCCTATCAAAAGGTGAAGATGAGTTAAAAGAGATAGCAGAAAAAAACAAGATTGCCATTTATCCAGTAAGCGATTATCTATTAAGTCCAATTGAATGGAAATTTCCAACATTTCTATTGGGATTTGGCGGGATTCCACTGGATCAAATTGAAGAAGGGGTTCACCAATTAATGAAATGTTGGGGAATTTCAAAATCTACAAGCAAAGCGCGGTAGGGTTTTTGAATAGCTGCCCAGGAATGGACAGCTTTCTTATTTTTTGCCTTTCCTAGTCCGAAGGGACCCGGGTTCTGACAGCTTTCTCTTTTTTGTGCCTTTCCTTGTCCGAAGGCGACCTGAGTTCGGACAGCTTTCTTCTTTTTTTGAGTCAAGTCCATTTAATTGTGTAAAAGTGTCAACAATGTTTTTACCTCTATAAAAAGAATTAGTGTAGAGCACTACATTTATTTCGAATTTACATTGAGGGGCGGGCATGATAGCCTGGAGGGCAAGCCAGATGTGTTAAACATCTGGCTTCCTGGCTTTATATCATGCCCGCTGGAGGCTCAATGTCAATTCGAAATTAGGCGTTATGAATATATGTGGGCAGTGGATCTATTAATTTCATTTGCTTTCCTCAAG
The DNA here is from genome assembly GCF_021560175.1 of Neobacillus drentensis. Taxonomy (GTDB): domain Bacteria; phylum Bacillota; class Bacilli; order Bacillales; family Cytobacillaceae; genus Neobacillus; species Neobacillus drentensis_A. The sequence continues at coordinate 3,626,682 of NZ_CP091110.1, forward strand.
TAAACACTTTTAGTCCATTCTTCTTCAATATCCATTAATACCGCACCAATAATCCGTATAGCTGATTGGTCATTCGTGAAGATTCGGATTACTTTTTCTCTTCGACGAATTTCTTGGTTTAATCGTTCTAGCATATTTGTTGTCCGCAGGTGTTTGTGATATTCTGCAGGCTCTGAATGAAATTGAATGGCGTCTTCAAATCCATTTTCAAGCGTTTCAATGGCTTTTGCGAAACCTTTCGAATCTTGATATTTGTTCACAAAGCGATTTTTCAGATCCCTAACAATGTCCAAATCGGAGTTTTGAAATAAATCGAGAAGTTCACGACGAGCTTCTTCCGTACCCTTTTTCGGCAGAGTCTCTATTATGTTTCTTAAAAAATGGACACTACACCTTTGCCATGACGTACCTAAAAATGACTCTTTAATTGATGTAACTAAACCACCATGGGCATCAGAAATCACTATTTTGGGAGATTGCAGTCCTCTGGACTTTAGGTACTCAAAGAAGGAAGACCAGCTATCAGTAGATTCGGTGTGGTTAATTTTTAAGCCAATAATTTCTCTATTACCACTCTCGTTTACCCCAACAGCGATATGGACACTTTTTGAAACTACCTTCCGGTTTTCACGAATTTTAATGTACAGGGCATCTACGTAAACATAGGGATAATAATGGACGTTTAGTGGCCGGTTTCTCCAATCGTTAATTATAGGATCTAAGGATTTGATAAGGCTTGAAACGAGAGATTTAGATACACTTGTCCCACATAACTCTTCAACGATTTTGGTGACTTTACGGGTTGAAACGCCATTTACTACCATCTCAATCATTGAAAGGATTAAAGCTTGATCGCAGCGCTTAAACTTCTCAAAGACTGTAGTAGAAAATTCACCATCCCTCGTTCGAGGAACTTTTAACTTAAGAGAGCCAACTCCAGTAATTAGTTCACGCTCATAATAACCATTTCGATAGCCTCTGCGCTCCTCGGTTCTTTCATGAGAAAGAGCATTAATATATTCATCTCTTTCCTTTTCCATTAAGGAATTTAAAATAAGCGCTAAAGAGGCTTTAACCGGTGATTCCAAAGAGCTATTCTCTACTTTTGCTTTAAGTTCATCTAAATTTATAGTAATATTAATCTGGGTCATCATCATGTCCTCCGTTTATGGTTTTCTTGGTCGAAAAACATTGTAACACGGGTCATGATGATGACCTATTCTTTTTACACAATTATACGGACTTAATCTTTTTTTGCTTTCCCTTGTCTGAAGACGATCAATGTTCGGACAACTTTCTTCCTTTTTGGCCTTTCCTTGTCTGAAGACGATCAATGTTCGGACAGCTTTCTTCTTTTTTGGCCTTCCCTTGTCCGAAAAAGATTAAGTTTCGGACAGCTTTCCTATTTTTTTGCCTTCTCTTGTCCAAAGGTGACCTCGATAAAAGATATCCAGAATTCCCCTCTTTCTTCTCCCCCACACTTTGAACTAGCCAATCCCATCATTAAATATTTTTTCCACCGAAATCTTCACAACGTTATCCAAATATTTTGTAGTGTTATATCCATCAATCTCCAGCCATATTTTTGACACTCGTTTCTTATTACAAAACTAAACTATTAAAAAGACCAAACATAGGGAAATATGTCCGGTCCATTTAATTCTTTATAACAGAGCATAGTTACGTTGTTGAAGATTATTAATTGCTAGTTAACTATCACTTTCGATGAAAAGACCTTCCTCTCAACTATTCGTTCTTCGCCAATAATATGAAAAGTATCGTTCAGCCGTATATCTTCCGAAGAAGCCCCTACATACAACTCCATTTCACCTGGTTCCACAACCTGCTTCATATTGTGATTATGGAAAGCCAATTGCTTCATGTCTACGGTGAATGTTACTTCTTTTTCTTCCTCCATATCCAAGCTTACTCTCACAAATCCGATGAGCTGTTTCGTTGGCCGTGCGATACTGCTGAAACAATCCCGAATATAAAGTTGAACTACTTCATCTCCTTCGTAGTTACCAATATTCTTAATTGTAAATGTCACTTGCAATTCCCCATCGGAAACTACTTCTTTTTGCAGTCTCAGATTACTATATTCAAATTTGGTAAAACTTAATCCATACCCAAAAGGATATAAAGGAGTATTTTTATCATGATCGATATACTCCGCCCATTCATCTAGACCCACAAAAAACGGCAATCTGCTATGATACATAGGTATCTGTCCGCTATCTTTAAGAACTGTGACCGGTAATTTGCCACTTGGGTTTCTTTTGCCTGATAATATGTTAACAATTGCTTGTGCACCCGTTTGTGCGGGCAGCCATGCGTAGAGAACTGCTTTACTTTTTTCGCTAATAATTGGGGTTGCTAATGGTCTGCCGTCAACAATTACCGAAATCACCGGCTTGCCAAGTTTAAAGACACTTTCCATCATTTCCAGTTGGGATTTTTCAAGATTAATATTGAGATTATCCTTATTTTCCCCAGATGTTGCATCAGGTGCTCTCATACTTTCTTTCCCACCAAGAACAGCAATTACGATGTCCGCTTGATGCACAGCTTTCTTTACCTGTTCGATGCCATCCTCAATCGGTTGAGAAATTTCACAGCCTTTCGCATAAAGAATATTCTCTTTACCAAATTCCCCCTCCAGTACTTCCTTGACAGTACTACAGGTTGGATAGTATTTCTCAACGAATTCCTCTGACGACTTATATTCTTTATTTGATGTTCTTCGGTTCTTCTTGAGCATTTCAATAATCATTGTTTTTTGTTCAGGACTTGGCTGCTGGTCAAATACAATACCTCTAGATTTCAACATGTCCCTATGTTCTGTAATAACGGCATCGTAGGCCATTTTAATAAAATTGTCATCCTCAGAACGATCGAAGTCCCTTGTTGATGTTTCAGCTGTTCCTACTGAAGAATAGCCGCCAAAGAAGTTTATTTTATTATTGGCAGAAGGGCCAATAACCGCTACTTTTAGTTTTCTATTCAATGGAAGAATCTTCTCATCATTTTTTACCATGACAATGGATTTTTCAGCAATTTCTTGAGACAATTCCAAGTATTCTACTTTCCTGACCTCTTCAATAAAACCCCCTGATGTATAAGGGTTTTCAAATAATCCTAACTTAAATTTCGTTTCCAATACCCTTCTTACGGAGCGGTCGATATACTCCATTTCCAATTCCCCGGATTCCACCGCTTCTTCTAAATACCGGTAAGAGGTGTTATTTGGCTGTTCAACGTCCATTCCAGCCTTGAGTGCCATAATTCCTGTCTCTTTCTGAGTTTTGGCTACACGATAACGTGCATTTGCATGACTGACACTACCATAATCAGCAACAACCAGGCCCTGAAATCCTAATTTTTCACGTAAGATATCTGTTAATAACCATTTGGATGTAGATACCGGCTGTTCATTCAAAATTCCATAACTATTCATGATTCCCATCACTTGCCCTTGATGAATGGCCGCTTCAAAGGGGAAACAATAGGTATCTAATAATTTTCGTTCAGCAATTTGCTGCTCCCCTCCATTCCGTCCCCCTTCTGCATTTCCGTAGCCGACAAAATGTTTGGCAGCCGCCATAACTTCGTGATTCCCTTGTACACCTTTGACATAAGAGGTTCCCATTTGAGCAACTAAATAAGGATCTTCCCCGTATGTTTCCCCTATTCTTCCCCATCTAGGATCACGCCCCAGATCAAAAAGAGGAGAGTGTACTGCTCTAGTCCCAAATGCCAGCAGTTGTTTCCTTACGGCTTCCCCCATTTTTCTTGCCAAGTCAGGCTCCCATGTGGCAGCAAGATTCATAGATTGCGGGAATGTTGTGGCACCTGGAATTTGTGCACCTGCAATCCCTTCATTATGAACAAGTGCCGGGATTCCCAATCTGGTTTCTTCCACAAAAAATCTTTGGATCTTGTTTAAGATATCCATGTCTTTTTCGGTATTCCCTGTCTGGGAGCTATTTAAGAAGCTGACAGTCCCAACACCATGGCGGAAATTGTCTTTAACATTTTGAATGGGATCCTGTTGACCTAAATTTACCATTCCATACAATTGAGCTATCTTTTCCTTTAAAGTCATTCTTACAAGCAGGTCTTCCACTCTATCTGTAATATTTTTGCTGTAATCTTTGTAAAGCATAATAAATCCTCCTTAATGAAATTTATGGTAACGATTTCTTATAAAAAGTTTAACAGAATAGTATAATAGCTCTTATATTATTGTTGGTTTTTAGGTATTATTGTTGGTAGTTGGAAGGTTCAACAGAAGAATTTAAAAGTTGGTGATTTTTATGAGGATGGAATATCGGGTGAACAAAGAGCTTTCAGTACAGACAGAATATGAAACTGACTTTTCTCAAAAAAGTACAGAACTTAAAGACTTACTAGATAGTGCTATCCTTACGGGGAATATGGATTTAGTGCATCAGGTGGCAGCGATTGCTGAGCAGAACAAAGATCTTAAAATTATTTTTGATGAAGAATTGGATATTCAAAAACTGTATATTGCTTCAACAATCACCTCTTTTGTTGAGACAGCCATAAAACATGGACTTCCAAAAGATGTTGCTGAAACGACGAAGAAAAAATATTACATCATGATTGCCCAGTGCAGCAGCACTTCCGAATTAGTAGGCTATTACTTTCAAAGTGTTGAAGAATTAATAACAGAAATGCAACAATATTCCATGAAACAGTTTTCACCAATCGTTAAAATGGCAATCGAATATATCCATAACAACAAATTTCAATTTCTTTATGCAAAAGATGTCGCAAATGCCATACACGTCAATCGCAGCTATCTATCGGATAAATTCAGTGAGGAAACCGGCCAAACCCTAACAGATTATATCCACAATGTTAAATTGGACTATGCAATTAAACTGATGAGAAGTAATTTTTATAAATTTAATGAAATTGCCGAATTGTTGGGTTATAAAAATTATGCTTATTTTAGTAAAGTTTTTAAAAAAATATACCATACCACCCCAAATCACTATTTTACTCAAAAAGATTCATAAAATTAGTAAAGTATTAAATAATTTACAATGAAACTTTAAATAACTATATGTAAACATATCCTCTTTTTTATATAAAAATTTATATTGTTTCGACGACTTAAAAGCCGGCTCCTCTTATAGGTCCGGCTTCTTACATTATTTTTGTTTGCTTCTGCCCCCACTCTTTCAGGCTGTTTTTGCTTCTCCCCAGTTTAAGAGTGTTAATTCATTAATGTATGATCTATTATTCTGACATATCCGCGATATTTAGCGTGATACCGTTATATGTTACATATCCGTAGCTTTTGGGTTTACCGTCTATATCACCGTCAAATAGTAATTTAGCAGGCATAGGCCCTCCAAGTGCGGAGAATGTTGCCCTAAAATTCATTTCTCCCTGCTTGGAACCAGTTAATTGAAGGTTGGTTTCATAGCGACCTCCTGTGGTTGCATCATATACAGTCTTCTCATATCCATTGTAGAAATTCTCACCGTCATCACTAAAGTTGACATACTGCGCTTCCGTCTTTCCTGAGTAACCAGAGACATTCCTGATTAAGTAGATGTATCCGGATTGCTTCCCTGCAATTTTCCCTTCTACGTTCGGATTCACGGAATCTAGAGCTGTTAAGTCTTTTATTCCATATGGGATATTATCAGTCGTAGTAACAAATGGTACAGGAGGTTCCGGTAAATAATCAAGCAGCTTCGCTGACTGGAGTCGTATTTGTGAACCATCACTCCCTCTAAGCATCTCCGGCCACATGACACGTTTACCATCCGGATGCCAGGACATGGGCGACAAATAAACCCAATTCTCATCTGTTGTAAGCTGGATTCCTTGATATCCTTCTTCGTACATAGAACGATTTATATCAATCAATACTGGACCAATGTTCCCGTCTCTGAACCGCCGTACTCCAGTTACTGCATACGTATATAGAAACCACGCCATTCCCATTGAGGTATAAATACCGTAGGGCCTTGGCATTAGCCCAAATATTGACGGATTCGTCTTATTGGAGTACCTGGTGCTCATTACTATTCCCAAAAACGTTCATCAGGGGAGAAAATCGTTGTTTCATCATATCCAGGAGTATAGGTAACTTGCGTAAGATCTTCAGAAGTCAAATCTTGCACAATGGAATCGGGCGTACTACTTCGTTTTCCCCCAACAGCGGATATTGCGTTTCCTCCCCGTACAAACTGCTTTACTTCCCCTCCCCGTATAGCACGCGGAAAAATAAAGCCAGGATTATTCGGGTCATGTTCAAAGTTCTGTATGGTACTAATTAGCTGAACGTTTTCGATTACATAGGAATCCGATTTACGTTCCAAGATACCTATGGCTACAGCAGCCCCGATATCCGAGCGAAGCATTGTCCAACTCATATGTTTATTGTCAGGAGCAATGATAATTTCTGACCAGTGGTGAGTTGTACGTGCATCTTCTTCGAGGATCGATGGGTATTCGATCGAAACTAATTCTGCGCTTGTGCATGTGTCAATATTGGGCGTACACTCCAGTACATAATCTCCCAACAGCACTCGCTTATTATCTTGAAATGGCATATACCGAATACCGTTTGCCTTTTCTTTGGTCGGTATAACCCCAGAGAATATCACTTGGAAATCCGTTCCATCATCGTTCAGAACAGCTAAGTTGTAAAAATCTGCAGAAAGGATATCGTTCTCTGTCTTATACGAAATAAGTACTTTGCCTGAGTATGTGTAAGTGCCACTCTGTAATTTCACATCATTAGGCAAAGGGACACTACTTACGTCTACTCTTCCGATTGATTCAATAGTTTTTTTCACCAAAAATCTCCTCCTGTTTCATTACATATGGTCCCTATCCTTAAAAATAGATATTGGAATTTGTGCAACATGTAAAGGGTTCATATCAAAAACTAGTGCATTATTTAGCTGCATTCCATGTACCTAACATTTTAAACTCCCTGTTTTATAGAATCATAACTACTATCATGGTAATCAAACCAGTCAAAGTCAGCCGTATTGTCACTTGTTTTTCCATTGCTGCTTGCAAACATCCCAATATAGGTTCCAACAAACCCTCCAGCAGAATCTGGATTTAATATACGACCATCCACCTGATCAAGCAGAAGCTTCATTTCCTCAAAGGTGTCCCCATAAAAGAAGCTATAGTCTTGCCCTCTAGCAGTAATTTTCAAATAGATTACATCGGAATAAAATGCGTGCTCTGCCAATTTTGTTTCATAATTTTCAAAACTGAATGTTCTTTTGTGATATTCCATTTCCGTTTTAGAAGTACATTTGATTAATCGTATGATCTTCTGTCCATCCACAAGGGATGATTCGAACCGATATTGGAAATTATTATTTTGAACCAAAGCAAGACCTGCAGTCTCATAATCATTTTGCGGATTAAACTCCATTTTTACAGTTACCCTAAAATTCATATGCTGCTGGCGTCTGCCAATGAAGCTTGGATGATCAATCACATATTCCCTATTTTCGTCGGAGCTCAAAGACATCGATGGCGGCTTTAGGGCATCAACCAATCCCTGAGGCCTTAACTTTAACCTCAAGAAACCCGGTCTTTCTGTGAGACTGTAGAATTCTTCCATTGGCGTACGAATCCCGTTCCAAACAAAACCTAACTTTTCATAATCAAAATTATCACGGACTTCAGCCTTGGCTACTGAAAAACTTGGCAGATTTGGAACCTGCTAAGCGCTCTCTACCCTGCCTGTACCAGGGGTAACAATAGGCCCCCCGTCTTCCCATTCAACCGGTATTAGAAACGTCTCCCTTCCTAGGTTTTTAAAATAACCTCCATAAGGTCTCGAAGCCAACGCCACCATCCACCACTCCCCATTTTGCGTTTCCACGAGGTCGGCGTGTCCAGGATTGGAAATGGGGATTTCCTTGCCAAGATGACGATGAGTTAAGATTGGGTTCCCTTCATACCCTTCATACCCTTCATAAGGTCCAAATATATTCTTGCTTCTTGCGATCGTCACTGCATGGAAATGTTGTGTACCACCTTCTGCAATCAAAAGATAATAATAACCATAGACTTTATACAAGTGAGGACCTTCCGGAGAATGTGCATTTTTTAATGCGCCCCGCCAAAGATTATGGCGTTCTCCTACTAGTTTCATAGTTGTTAATTCAAGTTCCTGACCCCAAATTTCCATATTACTAAACTTTTGTGCATCCTTTGCCATCCAGGCTGCTGTAAAGTAAACCCTGCCATCTTCGTCAAAGAACAAAGAGGGATCGATTCCTGGCGCATTCTCTATCCAATAAGGATCGGACCATGGGCCAGCTGGATTTTCCGCCGTTACAATGAAATTGCCCCCATTCGTTACATTGGTTGTAATCATATAAAAAGTTCCTTGATGGTAACGGATGGTTGGCGCATAGATTCCTCCGGAAAGTCCTGCACCATCCAAGTTTAGTTGTGATGGCCTGTCAAGGACATGACCAATCTGTTCCCAGTTCACAAGGTCTTTGCTGTGAAAAATAGGTACACCTGGGAAGAATCCAAAGGAAGATGTAATCAGGTAATAATCGTCACCTGCTCTACAAATGGATGGGTCAGGGTAGAACCCAGGCAGTATTGGGTTTTGAAATGTTTGTTTTTTGATATTGTCCATCCTATTAATCTCCCTGCTTAATATGAATTCCATGGTGAAAATACGATAAGAACCAGTCTTAATCAAGTTTGCATGTTAATACTGATTCTTACATGCTAGTTGGATTCTATCTCATGTAATTCTTATTTTACCGGTATTTCAACTGAAACAGCCTCCAGCCCTTCCACACCGACCGTCAAAACAGAAATGCCAGGATCATACCCTGCCCGAACAATCGCGAGCAGTCTGCCCTTAAACGAAGTAAACTCACCTTTTGTATAGTTTTCTGTCGTTTGCGGTCTGCCTGTTCCAAACCCAGCAAGTGTAGCGTCTCCCTCTACTTGTGCATGGGCTTTAAGCTCAGCGGTTGGCACCAGTTGTCCCTCGACATCAATAATTTCAACAACTGCGAAGCAAAGAGACTGCCCGTCTGCTGTTAGTTCAGTCCTTTCCGGACTAATACGTATTCCAGCAGGCTTGCCAGCGGACCTTACCGTGTCAGTTGAAATTTTCTTACCAGCGGAATAGCTTACCGCTTCTAATGTCCCTGGTTCAAAGGTAAGCTCAAACTTTGCCGTAAAGCGGTTCTCTTTGCCAGCAGGTTTTTTCCCAAGGCTCCTTCCGTTTAGAAACAGTTCCACTTCTTCTGCGGCTGAGTACACATCAACCTGAACAGGTTTTCCTTCAAAGCCTGTCCAGCTCCATGCATTGTCGACTTCTGGCCAGCCCCAACGGCCTAAGATTTCCACCTTGCCGCTATTTTTAGGATCATACGAAGCAATAAATGTTTCATCAGAGCCCCAAACAATCCTGCGGTAAGCTAACTGTGGACGTGGAAAACCACAAAGGTCAAAATCAGCATCATAAGCGAGACGCCATGGATATTTGGATAAATGGCTTGTCCTATAGGCAGCCTCAGCTTCGTCAGGAAGAACATATTCCACTTTACCAAGACCGGCTTCCCCCAAGTAATCGTAGCTGGTCCAATTGAAATCACCGATTACATGGGAGTACCGCTCCACATCATTCCAGTAGATATCCATTTCGATTGGTTTACTTTCTGTGCCGCAGATAACTCTGTTCGGATATTCGTCTAACTCATCGTAATGGTAATTTAGATAATTGAGCCCGACCACATCCAATGGGGCAGCATATGCCTCCGTATATTCACCCCATACCTTTTTCCCAAAGTCAGAATCTAAGTTGAACAGACCTCCTCCCATTGTTTTAGGTTGTTTCATTAGTTCCATATAAAATTTCACTTGATCTTCGTCATCTAGTCCGTTAAAGAAAGAGCATAAGGAATTGGTTATGAGACGGGTTGGATCGAGTTCACGGACCCATTCAGCTAATTTAGCAGCCCAAACATAACCATTGGATAATCCCCCACGTTCTGGGATTTCGTTGCCAGTCGACCACATAATCACGCTGGGGTTATTGCGGTCACGAAGAATGAATGACTCCATATCGGCTTTCCAGTCATCTTCAAAGTACTGACTATAATCATGGGTATTCTTCTCCATCGTCCAAACATCAAATGCCTCATTAATAACAAGCAAACCCAAACGGTTGCATGCATCCAGGAGGTCCCTCGACATTGGATTATGGGCAAAGCGGATGGCATTATAGCCGTTGTCTTTGTGGAGTTTCATCTTTCGGTATTCACTGTCCTTAAATGACGCAGCTCCGAGGATTCCGTTGTCATGATGTACACAGCCGCCTTTGAGTTTTACTGTGCGTCCATTCAGCATAAAGCCATTCTTTGTGTCCACGGAAATGGTTCTGATACCGAATTGTGTGCTGTCACTATCAATAACTGTTTCATTGTCGGTCAAGTCAACCGTGATATTGTAGAGATTTGGGGATTCAATATCCCAGAGTTCAGCATTTTCAACAGGAACCATTACCCGACCCACGACCTTTTCGCCTGCAGGAATATGTAATTTGACCTTGCCGACACCCGCTTCTGTCCCACAGGAATTTTTCTCAATTTTTATATCCACCCACAGATTTGCATTTTCAGCACTATGGTTCTCCACTGTCGTTTCTACAAGGACAAAGGCAGTCCCGTTTACAATATGCGAAGTGTGGGCGTAAATTCCCCACGGTGCTATATGTATCTGCGGTGCCGAAAGAAGGTCAACATGGCGATAAAGACCTGATCCGGTGTACCAGCGCGCATTCGGCTGTGCAGCATTGTTTACTGTTACGGAAAGACGGTTTGGTTTTCCTAGTTTGATATACGGAGTAAGGTCCGCATGAAACGGAGTATAACCGTAATGGTGCCGGGCAACGGTATGTCCATTCAATATCACGGTTGTATTCATGTAGGAGCCATCAAATTCGACTATGATCCGTTTATCCGCAAAGTTTTCGGGAATATCTAGGGTCTTCGTATATGTTCCTATTCCTCCACCATAATAGCCTGTTGATTTTCCGCCAGGAGCGTCATGATAAGTATCTGTCTCTATGGTAAAGTCATGTGGTAGGTGTACAGTCTTTCCTGCCTGGCTTAATCCAGGTATGGCAGACGGTTTATCATTCACAAACTCCCAAGCTTGATCGATATTTTGTCTAAGCATATTGAAATCTCCTTTATTATGAAATATCTCATAATCATTTTGATAACACTTTTATAAAAATTGTAATGTACATTACATGGATGTGCTCGTATTTTCTTGCGTCAAATCGCAATTTCTGGGGATTATTTAATCTTCTCAGTTAATGAATTGCCTCTCTAGAGGTTAATGACTAGTTGATCTCCTATACCTCCCCCATTCTCTTGTTTGGGTAGTGCAATCATGTTTGATACTGCCTTTTTCAAAGTAAAATTAGCCGATGATTGTATTTAAAATCATCGGCACAAACAGTTAAACTAATTCCTGTTCCTTTAATTTACTTGCTTGAGATTGCTCAAACTTAATAATTGAATAATTTGAATAATACATCGACGATGCTTAATATTGGTAATTAAACCAATATTGACTTCGGACCTAGAAGCCTAACATAAATTTTAATTCCAACACCTTTAACTTGTTTTTGTTTGTGCCATTTTGCCTGCAACGAATAAAATAAACCCGGCTACAATTGATGCACTGTAAACCGCTACATATAATATCTTGTTTTTCATTGAAATTTACCTCCATGATTAATATTGTTTAATAACAGGAATTGTTGAGCCATTTGCCTTTATAGTTGAATTCTTTTGATGAACCCATTATCGTTTGAAAATGTTTAGGAGTTGTCAAAGAATTGTTAACAAAATGTTAATCCTGAAAAATATTCAAAAGTTCCTATTAATTGTTGTTAAAATCAAAAAGGCAGCTTCAAATCCATGTTGATAAAGATTTGAAACCACCTTTTTATTCTAGATGAAATCCAAAAAGGATTGCAGCTAATCACACTCCTTGATTGCTTTTAACCGACCGAAAAATACAAATAACACCAATGATAATAACCACTATTCCAACCAAAACTCCGAAAATACCGTCATAATAGGATGCCCTTTCAATGCCTTTCATAACAAGAAGTGCACTTTGAGTCAGCACAATGGATACTAAAGCATCGCAAAAGTTGGTTAATTTCATTATTAGTTCCAAGGAATGGTTCTTGCCTTTTAAGGTACCTGAAATATAAAACTTACTGGAAGATTTAGAGACTGCGGTAAGAGAATTTAAACAAAAAAATCCGCATTTCCAAAGAAATACGGATTGTGATAAATTAACACTGACTATTTTCCAAAAGCTGTTTTTATTTCTTCACTTTCTTTAATTTTGGATGTGTTAGCTTTTTGATCAATGTGTTTCATAATGGTTTCTCCTTCAATATCAATATTTGGCAATATTTTATCCAACCAATTTGGCAAATACCAAGCTGATTTCCCCATCAACATCATAATGGCCGGTACTAACGTCATTCTAACAACAAAGGCATCAATGAAAACTCCGAATGCAAGAGACAAAGCTATTACTTTAATCGTTGCGTCTGGTGTCATCATAAATCCGATAAATACAGCCATCATAATTAATCCTGCTGCTGTTACAACTTTTCCGCTTCCCTTCAATCCATCTAAAATAGCTTTACGAGGATTACCTGTATGCACATATACTTCTCTCATTTTACTAACTAAGAAAATTTCATAATCCATTGCTAACCCAAACAATATTCCAATTAAGTTTACAGGTAAAAAGGCTAATATAGCACTAGGGGCAGGAAAGCCAAAGAGATTAAGGAAATGATTATCTTGTACGACAAACACGACGAAACCAAATGTCGCCCCCAATGACAATAAAAACCCTAATACTGCTTTTAATGGAATTAATAGAGATCTAAATACTAGAACTAAAATAATATATGCGAGTCCTACAATAAGAGAGGCAAATACAGGTAAAGCATCGTTTAGTTTTTGTGCAATATCAATATTAACCGCTGTAATACCTGTTACCATCAGTTGAATTTGACAATCTTTTTCTGTTTTATCAGACATATTCCTAATTTTATTTACCAATTTTTTGGTTTCTGTATCGTTAGGACCTGTTTTAGGTGTTATTTTAATCATATACACCTTTCCAGATGGTGCAGGAATGGCTGGGCTTACCGTTTTAACATCAGATAATTGACTTAATTCTTGTTGAATTTTACTTATCTCTTGTGGTGTCTGAGTCGTAGCATCTTTTATTTTTGCTACTACAATTAAAGATGAATGAATTCCTTCTCCATACCCTTCCGTTAATAAGTCATATGCTTTTCTTTCGGTTGTATCTTTTGACTTTATCGTTCCATCAGTAGGAAGTCCAAGATTCATATGAAAGAAAGGAATTGTACAAGATACAAGTAATCCAATTGTAATAATTGATATTACCAATGGACGTTTTGTAACAAATTGTCCCCATTTATTTGAATTAACTTTTTTAGCATGAGTAGTCTTTTTATTATTTTTTGATGGTTTTATTTTATGACCTAACATTCCTAAAATAGCAGGCAATAAGATGATTGATACTAAAACGGATGTGAAGATACTTATAGCTGCCGCAATTCCCATCATTGTTAAAAATGGTATTTTTGTAACAGACAATCCTAATAAACCAATGATTACAGTTAATCCCGCAAATACAACGGCGCTACCTGCAGTTCCAATGGCAATCGCAATAGATTCTTGCACGGAAGATCCTTTGCCAAGTTGTTGTTTAAAACGAGTGATGATGAATAAAGCGTAATCGATTCCTACTGCTAGTCCTAACATACCAGCCAAAGAAAGAGAAACTGCTTGGAAATCTACAAACTGAGTTCCAATCGCTATAATTAAAATACCAAAAACAAGTCCTAATATAGCAGAAATAATGGGTAGTCCTGCAGCTAAAAAGGATGCAAAAGTAATCGCCAAAATGACATATGCGATAATAATTCCGACTCCTTCAGTAGCCTGGGAAGCTTCAGAGCCAGAAAAACTTATATCGCCGGTTAACTCCGTTTGTACTCCAGCATCTCTTGTTTTTTCTATCCTATTTAACAATTTACTTTTAGAAGACTCTTTGAACTTTTTAGCTGTAACTTTATACCTGACTTCCGCATAACCAATTTTTTTATTTTCACTTAAATTTTTAAGTTCCATTGGTCCCGATACTGTATCAACGGTTGGATCTTTTTTTATGTCGTTAAGAACTGATGTTATTTTACTCAGGACCTCTTTTGATTCTATTGTTTCATTTTTAGGTGCTTTGAACACGATTTGAACTGTTGCATTTGATTCTTTGGGTGCATGAAATTCTTTTTGAATCACTTTTGCTGCCTTGTCTGCTGGTGTATTCGGAATAGAAACATCGTCAACGAAGGATATTCCTTGGTTTGCCACCAGTCCAACTAAAACAATTAGGATTCCCAAAGTACTAAAGAATACTTTTTTTCTATTTCTTACTGACCAGTTAGCTAATTTATAAAGATATTTTGCCATTCTTTTATCTCTCCTTTATTCTCTGTTATTACTTAAAAAAAGCGATATAATATAATTTTTTGCACTTACAGTCTTCTAAATATTATCTTTTTCCTCCTTAATCTCCTACAGAAAAAAACACTTTAATATCTCCTAATCCCTTTCTGTAGGATGATAATAATTCATAGTTGTTTATGAAATGTCAGTAAAATGTTTACGAAATGTTAATTCCAATTTAATTAAATTGGTTTAGTTGTTAATTAAATTGCTTTTTCGAATGAACAAAAAAAAGCTTTCAAATAAAGAAAGCTTTTTTGGATGATATATCTACTTATTTTTTAAAAATTTCACTATAAAGATAGTACCAATCCCTGGCGTACTTTTTACTATTACGCTCCCCCCAATTAATTCAATGACTTTCTTTGAAAGAGCAAGCCCGAGGCCGTTTCCTTCCTGCGAATGAGACGTATCCCCTTGATAAAATTTATCAAAAATGTGCTTAACTGTCTCTTCATTCATGCCACATCCACTGTCCTCTACAATGACTGTCACCATATCAGAATCTGATGTCTGCGTCAGTTTGACAGTTCCTCCAGGTTCTGTAAATTTGATTGCATTTGAAAACAAATTGTTCCATACAATTTCTAGCATACTTTCATCTGCAGAGATGATTGCACGGTCCTCAATGTCTGCCTCAAATGTGATATTTTTCTCCTCCCACAGCTCTTCAAAAGTCAATGCACATTCGCTTAACTGTCTGCATAAATCATAGGATTGAACTGAAGCAAGGATTTCCTGATTTTCCAATTTATTTAGCCTCAAGATATTTGTTACCAACCCAGTCAGCTTTTGGGATGCACTTATAATAGTATCTGTATATTCTTTTCTCGTCTCGTAGATCAAATTTTCTTTCTGTAATGCCATAGCATAGCTCTGAATAACGGAAAGAGGTGTTTTGATTTCATGGGAAACACTTGCGATAAAATCACTTTTCATCATTTCCGTACTTCCTAATTCTTCTACCATTTTGTTAAAATCCTCAAACATAACATCCACATAATCCTTTTTTCCGTCTTTCCGAAGTGGTGAAAGCTGGACAGAGTAAACACCCTCTGCCACCTTTTTTGCCGCTTCGCTGAGTTTCCGCATAGGTTTGTCATAGGCATGATAACGCTGTCTTGCAGTTACAAGACAGAATATCAAGGTAACGATCGCCCAGTATCCCATCATACCGAAAACATACCCCTCCGGTAATCTTTCCGGGGGGACGTAGGCTCGATAAATCATTGTTTGGCCGGCCGTCAAAACAGACAAGACCAAGTATGTCCATACAAATTGCTTTAAAGAGTTATGTTTTGTATTAACCCTTATATCTTTCATCTTATTTTTACTTTTTTCTTTACTCATGCCAGCACCGCTTTATACCCAAGACCGTGAACTGTCACAATTTTGAAATCGTCGCAACCAGAAAATTTATCCCTAAGCTTTGTGATATATACGTCCACCGCCCTAAGGCTTGTATTGCTTTCCACTCCCCAAAACTCATCCATTAATTGTGCACGTGAAAAGGTATGCTTTGGATATGATAACAATTTATAAAGGATATTGAATTCTCTTACCGTAACTGGAATTTCCTCATCAGCAAAAGTTGCTGTCATTTCATCTGCATTCATAACAAGGCTACCTACAGTAAGTTTTCTCTCATTGGCAATATTTGCTCTTCGAAGCAGCGCACCCACTCGCATTAACAATTCATCCATATTGATTGGTTTTACCATATAATCATCGATTCCAGCCCGAAACCCTTTTTGTTTTGATTTAATATCATCACGGGCTGTCATAAATAAAATGGGTATCGTTTGATTAATATTTCGAACCGTCTCGGCGAACTCAAACCCATCAATTTCTGGCATCATGATATCTGAAATAATTAAATCATATAAACAGTTATACATTAGATCATAAGCTTCGCTAGGATTAAAACAACCTGTCGCATGGTAACCATTATCATTTATATAGGTACATACAATCTGATTGAGCTTTACGTCATCTTCAACCACCAGTATATTTGCCATCACATTTTCACGCCTTTCTATAAACTAACTCTTTTTCATACATGAAAAAAAACACTACAATCTAGTTTAAATATTTATCGTTTGCCACTATATCATATAAATGTTAAAGAAATGTTAAACAAAATAATATCAGTTGTAACAACTTCTTTATCTAAACTAGTTCGGTTGTGAGGTATTTAATAAGATTCCATTATCCTTAAATTTTCCATATAATTCAAGAATTCCCTAACTATTTTAGACTCAATTCACATAAATAAAAAATCCGCTATTCACATCGGAACGCGGATTTTATCATTTAATTCATTGTATTTACTTAAAACATTAAAGCCCAGACTTCTTTATATGTCCCAAATAGGATAGACTTTCCTTTGGATATCTAGTTTGTGTGGATCGATCAACTGCTATCAAACCAAATGTTTGAGCATAACCTAATTGCCACTCAAAATTATCTAATAATGACCAGTAGGTGTATCCAATCACATGGATTCCTTCTTCAATACACTGATATACCCCATTTAGTGCCCGTTCGATAAACTCGACTCTATCTGCATCGTTATCTGTAGAGATACCATTTTCAGTAACAATGATTGGCTTTTCCCAATGTTTCGCTACAAATCGAATAACATTACCTAACGCCTCTGGATAAAATTCATACCCCATTTTTGTTACTCTAGTATTCTCATCCGGTTGAACAACTCCATCTGGCCCATGAATCTTTCGAGAGTAATTTTGCACTCCTAAAAAGTCATCCTCTTGAAGAAACGGCAGATAGTTTAGAAAGTCCTCGTACTGCTCTTTTTCAACGGAGGATTCTCCACCAGGCAGCGCTTGATGATCATAAAGTGAAAACGTAATTCCGACCTTGATAGTTGGATTGACTTCTTTGATTACGTTTCTTGCTTTTTCATGGCATTTCATAATGATAAGTTCACCATTTTCCGTTCTTGGTGAAAGGAAAGGCTGCACTTTCCTCGGATCAATTCCGAAGGCTTCTCCCAAAGCACTAAAATATTGCTCCATTTTCGCTTTCATATCCACATTCAGACCAACTTGGACATCTACACTTTCCTCTTTTTTGCTCGAGTTCTTACTATTAGCACTTGTCATTCTTTTCATGATCTTGGCGATCTGCTTACCCATATTGGCCTCATTTATGGTACAAATATAAGGAATTAAATCGCCCAATTTTGAAACAACATAGCGACAATAATTCCCGAAGTACTCAATTGTTGATTCACTTTCCCATCCACCCTCGGATATCAGCCATTTAGGTGAGGAAAAATGATGTAAGGTCACAATCGGTGTCACATTATTTTGATGACAGAACTCTAGGACTTGTCTGTAATGTTCAATTTCATTTTGATCAAAGTTGCCTTTAGATGGTTCAATTCTCGCCCATTCAATTGAAAATCGATAGGTATTCAAACCAGCATCAACTAAAAACTGAATATCCTCTTTGTACTTATGATAATGATCCACGGCATCCAAGGACGGCTCTTTGTACATGGTCCCAGGGATATGTTCCATTGTCCAAAAATCACTGCTGACATTATTACCTTCCACTTGGTGTGCCGCTGTTGCAGCCCCCATCATAAAATCATTAGTAAATTTTCTCATCGTGATTCCCTTCCTGTCCTATTAATCTTTTATTATTATTACAACTATTATTCTTCAACCAATATACGAACGGGTCCTATCAGTCCGCTTGGCTCATGCTGTGCTACCCGCGAAAGCGTGTCAGGGTTTTCCTTCACAAGGGTATTAGTTACCTCGACAACAAGTGAGTTTCCCCCCTCTTGAAGAAATCCGCTTATTTCAAACTGATATGGAGCGGAAATCCGAACGCCTAGAGACTCACCATTTACGAAAACTTCAGCTGTTTCATAAACATCTCCAAGATCAATCACTACTCGTTTCTCTTCAGTTTTCCAATTCAATTCTGTTTCGTACCTCATAGTTCCAGAAAAAGTCTGCAAACTTTCAAGACGGCTTATATCTGATAACAATTCAAGTTGTCCCCAAAGGGTAAATCCCGGATATTGCAAAGACGTTGCGGTTGAAAGTGACCAATGACTTTCTACCGTAGAAGCAATTTGCAGTTTATTTAAACAAGGTCTACCCTCTATTCCTGAAAGGTCAGTACCAGAAACCACTACAATCGTTTCAAATGGTGCTAATTTAATAGAAACAAAAGACTTCACTCCCTCTGTGCGAACAGGAGCATCCCTGACAATATTCTCATATGCATCATAGAACAATACTTTCCCTGTAAGTGGCAGCTCCACCTCAGTCTCTATCTCATGAATAGGATGCTCATTAAAGAACATGAAGACATCCATTTCCTTTTGGTTCACATGATAATAACGTAAATATGGCTGGCGATCTTTTACTTGGATATCATAGAATCCAGTGTTTTTCATTTTTTCAGCTAGGCCCTCTAATAAAATGACTTCAACGTTTTCGTTTGCTCCTAAAAGCTCCATTACATCGTCTATTACTTCACCTTCACATGTACGTTGAGGTAATCCATCGATAAAGAAAATTGGAAGACCTTGTTGAGCAAATTCAGCAAATCGTTTTAGCACTCCAGTTGGTAATGCTTCAGAATAGGGAACGATTAAGCAATCAAAAGTTTCTTCTTGAGAAACAAGTTTTGCCTTTTGAACGTGTACATCCACTATAATGGCATCACATGGAAGAATATCGCAGTCGATCTGGTTTCTCATTAATTCCTTCACAGGCTTTTGAAAATACATAAAGTCACCTGACCATTCTGCTTCCGCATGATATAGAACAGCTGCAGATGCCACATGCGTACCGCCTGACAAGAGATGACTCATTCGATTGGTATACTGATTCAAATATTGATAATAACGGTATTGAGGATTTTTCCCTCGCGCATACATGTGCGGCGGACAATCATAATCCGGATACTCCTTCGGCGAGAAAGCGTGCGGTACAAAATAATTAACACCCCGAACAAGCATATGGTCAGTAAGCCATTTCATTAGTTTTAACCCTTCAACCCATCCATAGGCACCAAACACTTCTGCCATGGTACGTCCCTTCTTTTTCGGATCCAAATGGGCAAGTGAAACGGCCATTTTAGCCAATCCATAATTATAAAACTCGTTATCGGCTTGTCCCGAGAAACTTCTAGAAGGAATTTCATCGTAACCTGGATTAAGCTGCCAGAGTACAACGTCAAGTCCAGACATATCCTGTCCTCCCAATGCTCTGAAGAAATGCCCTGTACCAGCTCCTAATCTAGTATGTATATTGTTGTCCTCTAGAATATGGCCAATATACTCAACACCGTGCTCCCTGCACCAATCACCAATCTGCATGGTAAAATTTTCCGCATATAGCTTACTTACTAGATTCATATAACTGAAACGAATTTTCGACATCATCTCTCCGCCATCATGCCAAAGAAACGGTAAGTACTTCTTGAAGTCAGAACCAAACTCTTCTTCAAGCATTCGATCCATTTCGGCACTCCAAGGTAAAGTAACCCCTTTTTTACCAAGTTTTGATTCATAGTCAAACGTATCCTTATCATTATAGAAACCAGGTTCATCAGAGAAAAATCCCGCAATGGTATGCCCAAAGTCTTCACGATACCGATCGTAAAAGGCCTCATGGACGGTATCTATCAACACTCGAACCGATTCCTTTACCAAAGGATTCAGGTAATCCTTCTTCTTGGCATCTCCGTTTTTATCATTTTCAGTAATGGTGAAGATTCTCCAATACCCCTCTGGAACATCCCAGTAAAGCTTCCCATTCTCTACTTTTGCTGTTAAATCCTCAATGACGTCTGTTAATTCGCCAGTTTTCTGCTCACGTTTAATGGCTATTACTGCGGAAATGATGCCTCCACCTGTTTCGAAATAACCCGGAACGTAAGGCATTGGCGCTACCATAAAAGAACTGCTGCTTCGTGGTCCCACTGCATCAATATGATCGACCGAAATAAAAAGCCTGCGCAGTTCTTTAGGGGCATCCTTCAAACGGCCCGCTGCATGACCGGTTGGAAAATGGTCGTCGTCAAGGATCCATACACGCATATCACGCGCTCTTGCTTCCTCCAGAATAATATCCATGTCTTTCCACCATTTGGGACCAAGAAAATCGGGATGCGGTCGTGCCTCCACACACACCGCTCGTATTTTTGACTCATGAATACGGGCCATTTCTTCTCTAAGTACTTCTTCCTCTTCACCATGCTGCCAGAAAAAAGGTAAGATATAATTCTCTTCCTTACCATTTAACACATCATTTAATCTAGTTGACATATTTTCACCTCATTAAATATAAGCTTATTTTGAACCGTTTACATAACTGTATTTGATTAATCTCATGTTTTAATAATAATCAAATCCGCACTTTCCCTCTCGTATTTTTTTGCGTATTTCCGTAAAATCATGTACTAAAATCATTAAAGAAGAGTATTTTACATAGATTTACCTATGTATAATACTCTTATTGGTTGATAAGCTATTCCAGTTTTTTACTAATCTTAAGCATTCTTTCTCCGTTCCGCTAGTTCATTCGTAATCTCGGCCTGCTTACTCTCTGAAAGGTCAAACCAGAGAACAGCTAATTGAAGTAATGTTACAACAGCCGGTATAACACTCATTAACAGCTTAAAGCCTAACAGTGTAGAACTACTTTGTTCTGCCGCTCCAGCTACATACCCAATAACAGAAAGCGAACCTGCAGCGATTGCACCAGAAATGGCGGTAGCGAACGTTTGCAAAAATCCTAAGAAAGACCCCATAAATGCGTTCATATTTTTCCCGGTTTTCCACTCCGAATAATCAATTGCCGCTGGCATCATCGTACCTTGTGCTGGGGTTGACAGTCCAGCAAATAAGCTGCCGAACGCAGACAGGACTAAATACATTGTTACACCTGCTGATGTTGGTGGAACAAATACAATGGCAGCCGTAGTAATCGCACCAACAATAATACCGATAAGTAAATTTTTTCTAATACCAATCCGTTTAGTTACCATAGGACTGAATGCTACACCAATGAGGGTTGGGAGCATACCAATCATGCCGGCAATAACCATCAAACCTTCATTATGGAAAAAGTATTTGAAATAATAAATGGTGAGGCCAGATCTTATACCTCCCGCTAAATTAATAGCAAATACATAGATAAAGACAATTAAAGCATATTTGTTTTTAATAAGTGCTACAATCATTTCCTTAATAGAAGGTCTATCTTCATCTTTTATGACAGGAGCAATATATCTTTCCTTAATCGAATATTGCTGGAATGCAGCTATTAATATACCAATAACTGCAACCACTCCCATGATTACGGAGAATCCAAGCGCAGGATTACCGCCACCTACTCTTTTATATAATGGCTGGATACCTATTTGTGCGATTAAAATCGCAATCATCATAAAAAAATAACCAATTTGATTAATCGATATTCTATCCTTAACACTTTTAGATATAGCAGGTATCAACGCGTTTGCTGGTGCTTGTTCCATTGACTTAAGTCCACTATAAATAAAATAGGTGATTGTGGCATATATTATATTTCCAGTATGCCCCAAATTAGGATTGGTAAAGGTAAGCCAGCCAAAAACCCCAATAAGGGCGCCAGTCCAAATATACCACGGCTTGTATTTACCCCAACGAGTATCTACTTTGTCAATATATATACCAAAAATAGGAGCCAAAAATGCATCGACAATACGTGCAACAAGGAATAATCCGGCCACATAGGCAGCACTAATTTCCATAATATCAGTATAATAGAAGAGCAGAAACATTTGAATCACTTGACTATGAAAAACACCCGTAGTTCCATTGATAACGGCTGCTAACTTTTCGCCGAATTTAAGCTTCCTTTCTTCCGGTTCAACAACATTGACACTTTGAATTACTTCAGTTGAATTCATTCATACACGCCCCTTTTCAATAAAAATTATTTCCCCATCCCCATAAAAAAAACTAAGACAAACGATCATACTTGCATCTAACCGTCTGACAAAATAATTCTATCCCCCCAATTAATAGTAACCGTTTACATTCTCTGTTCGACTTAATCATAAATTAATACTTTTTTAGACTCTCGTAATTTCTTGTGTTTAACAGTAGAAATTTGTACAATAATCTTGTAGCTAAGATTTTCTATTCTCTTTTCCCCCTCCTAAATTCTTCATCTCCGTTTTTTGACGTTCTTACATTAATCTAATCGGCACTAGACTTTGCTGAATATCTAGGTTTAGATTATTTGAAATCGCTTTATTTATCTCGTAATATCTTGTGTTTAGTCGTAAAATTCATATAATTTAAATTAGGTATTTTGTCCAGTATCTAAAAAGGAGAATTTATAGCCCATATGGTAAACAAAATTGAGAAACTCTGCAAATTTGCCTTTCAATTTTCCAGTATGGATACTTATTTTATCGATAACACGTCAAAAATAAATTTGGAGTATGGTCTTTCAGCAACCCCAGAGTCTTTAAGGCCATATTTTTCCGAGATGGTCGATTATCTGAACCTTCATGATTCTGGATTCGATGTGTTATTTCACTCTAATTCTTATAGACTTAATTTTATTTCGGCTAAAGTACATGACGATGGAGAGTATATAGGAAGTATAGTGGTAGGTCCGTTTCTTCTTGAAGAACCCACCATATTAATGATTGAGTCGATTGTTTCAGAAAACAAAATGGCCATTTCCCTAAAAAACATCATGAAACAGTATTATTTGACCCTGCCCATTATGAGTACTAGTAAGGCGAATAATACCGCTGAATTTTTAACCTACTTGGTATCAACTTATCATTCTTACAATTTTACAAATTCAAAAACAGGGACCTTATCCTATGACATTCAATCGGAAAATCCTGTACCTTATGAAATAATAAGAGAGAATACAGAACAGGCAATGGAAACGATTGAAAAAAGATACCGTAAGGAAAATGAGATGCTGTATGCTGTAGAGTCAGGAAACATAGAGTTATATAATTCAATCCTAATAGAAAACAAATCGATCATGACTAGTGTTCCTGACCGGGTTCCAAACGACCCTTTACGGTCTGTTAAAAATAATGGGTTTGTGTTAAATACGTTACTCAGGAAAGCAGCTGAAAAAGGCGGGGTTCACCCCATCTATCTTGATAGTTTATCATCGAAATTCGCCGTACAAATAGAAAAATGTTCATCACTAAATCAAATAAGAGAGTTATTTCAATCGATGCAATTTGGTTATTGTGATGCAGTTAGAAAACTTTCATTAAAAAACTATAGTTCTGCAATACGTAGATCTGTCGAATATATCCGGATCAATTTAAATCAGGATCTCAGCTTGGATTCTATTTCAAGTGCTCTCAACCTTAGTTCCTATGAACTTTCCAGACAATTTAAAAAGGAAACGGGCAAGAATATTACTGAATATATAAACAATCGAAGAATTAACGAGGCCATATACATCCTGGAAAATGATCATATTTCGATTACAGATGTTGCTTTTACAGTGGGCTTTAATGATGTGAATTATTTTACGAAGGTCTTTAAGAAATTGAAAGGGGTTACTCCCTCTGAATATAGAAAGCAGAATAGTTAATATCAACAAAAAGAGGCTGTCTGCAGACAGCCTCGATCCGATAACTTACTATTTTTTTATCTTAGTTAAATCTTTATTAAGCATATACATCATTTTTTCGGTGTAAACCTCTTTTGCCATCTTGGATACCTGGTCAACCGTCATCCCTACTGTCATGGCGAACATAGGATGTTCATCCAGTTTTCCCATGTATTTTCTTAGTACTGCCTTAGCTTCTTCATTATTTACAATATCTCCGAATGTACAACGAGTGGAGTATACATCATCCGCAATCTCAATTTCTTCAACTACCACATCACTAAAGTCCGGCATTTGAAACCAGTTTTCTGCTGCTTTTCCCTTTCCATCATCTGGTGCCTCATAGCTGAGGTTTGGCTCAGCTACCTTATTGAAAAACGTAGTATCTTCAATTAAAGACCCTTCTTGACTGCTGACTACTCTAATTACGGTTATTCCCTCTTTTAACGGTATATTTTCAAAAATAAAGACTCTATCATCACTAACAATTGTTTTCATTTCTTTTCCGTTCACAAAAAGAGTGACCTCTTGGCAATTAGAATAGATTTTGAGATCGATAGACTCTGCCTCTCTATCTACAAATCGTTTGCTTGTAATATGAACGAACTTTTCCTCACTCCAATGAGCTTTGTACATATAAAAAGCATCCTTTTTAATCCTTCTGTCGTATGTCACCAAACCTTTATTGTTTCTGCCCTTAACTCCGCCTTCATCCCGGATATTGGCTCCAAAATCGAACATATTCCAGACATAGGTTCCCCAAAGGAACGGGCGTTTCTCGAAGATCTTCCAAATTTTTTCATGGCATAATGCATGGTACTCTTCGGAATAATCTCTTACCTTTGGATCATTATTGTGATATTCGACAATTCCCTCTGCACCGTATTCTGATATGCCTAAAGCCACATTTGGATTCACTTTATGGAAGCTGTCAATCCAATCCGAAAATTCTTCCGGTATACCGGTATACCAGCCAAAATAGTGATTAAATCCAAGGATATCCGTAATAAAATTGTATTCGTCTGACTCCTCGACAAACGAAACATTGGCCATGGTCGACAGTCTGGTTGGGTCCTCCAGTTTGGTTAACTGGTTAAGATCCTTCACAAGTCTTCTGACTTCAGGTCTGTCTCCGCCAATTTGAATTTCATTCTGGATTCCCCAGAACATAATGGAGGGATGATTAAAGTTTTGCCTGATTAATTCAATCATCTGCTGCTTGGCATTCATTCCTTCCAATTCAGAATTGGACATGACCGAAATAAAAGGAATTTCCGCCCAAATCACCATGCCTTCGCGGTCACACAAATCATAGAAAAACTGATCATGCTGATAGTGAGCAAGCCTGATAGAAGTTGCTCCAATCTCCTTGATTAGTTCCATGTCTTCTATTTTATCTTTTTCTGTAATTGCCCAGCCCATGTCTTTTCTGTCCTGATGCCTGGAAACACCATTTAAGCGAAGAGGCTCACCATTTAAGAAAAATCCTTTTTCTGGGTCAACACTAAAATATCTTACACCAAAAGGGATGGATAGCTCATCAATGGTATCATTGAAACTTTGGATAGATACTCTTGCTTCATACAAATAGGGATTCTTTCTGCCATTCCATAGGGTTGGATTCTCAATAGCAGCAGGCATTTCTACCAATTTTGTTTCTCCTGCAGGTATGATTACCTCTTTTGCTGCATATGAAACAAGATTACCACCAGCATCCAAAATATCAGCCCATAGTCTTACCTTCTTATCTTCTTGATTGGCATTCACTAAACCCGCTTTTATATTTAAAGAGGCTTTCTCATGATTTACTTCTTCTTGAATCATATATACTCCAGTTGAACCATAATCCATTAGATCAAAGTGAACTGGATTAGCAATAATTATGTTTACATCTCGGTAGATTCCGCCGTAGAAGGTGAAATCCGCTTTTTGTGGATAAACATCATCAACGACAGTGTTATCAACTTTTACTGATAAAATATTCTTACTGCCATATTTTACTGCTTCTGTTATATCAAACCTAAAAGTGGAATAGCCACCTTTGTGCTGCCCTATGTACTGACCGTTAACATAAACATCTGTAATACTGTTTGAACCATTGAATTCAATAAATACTTTATTACCATTCGCTAAACTGTCTATGAAAATTTCTTTTCTATACCAGCAAGCTCCCTTATAATAATTTAATCCGTTGGCGCCATCGATGGCATTCCAAGTATGCGGGACATTTACTACCTCCCAGTCCTCATCATTCCAATTCCGATTCATTGCCTGTCCTTCATCCTGCCGGATAAACTTCCAATTATTATTTAAATTAATAACTCTTCTCATGAAACTGCCCTCCGTTTTATCTGTTTATCGTAATAAGATATTTCAAACCTATTTATTGTTAATGATTTCAGAACTTGCGTGGCTCGATTCATTTATCCTCCTTAATCCTTCTGAAAAAACATCAATGTTATGCTCTAATATTAATAAAAAGAGAGATTAATCGCTCGTAATTTTTTGTGAGAATTCGTAATATATTTGCTTTTTTCATCCATAAAAATACCCCGACATTTGTCGAGGTATTTAAAGCTATTTGATATTTTAATAAGCCGTCCATCCGCCATCAACGGAAATGACCGTACCATTTCACCCGCAGGTTAAAAATTATCCTATGTACGATTGGGCAAATGTTAAAGGTGTATTAATCCCTGCTCTAGAGAGACGGCAACCGCTTCTGTTCTAGTATTGACACCTAATTTATTGTAAATATTCGTTAGATGAGCCTTTACAGTCCGCTCCGCAATCCCCATATCAAAAGCTATATCTTTATTTCGATAACCCTTGGCAGCTGCCTGTATGATAAAAAGTTCCTTTTCAGTCAGGTTAAACGTTGCAAAGGAAGACATGACTTTAATTTTCTTTTCTTTTGCTCCCATGAGTTTAAGCATGATATCCGGTTGTAAAAGCGTTTCTCCTCTGATGGCAGATTCAATAGTCCGGAAAAGATCTTCCCGTCCTGTATCCTTTAGCAAATAACCTTTAGCACCTAATTCTAAACCCCTAATCATTAATTCATCCTCATTATAGGTAGTTAAGATGATGATTGGAATCAATACTAGTCTGTCATTTAGGGCTTTAATGGTATCAAGACCGCTCATAACCGGCATATTCAAGTCCATTAAAATAACATCAGGATTTTCATTTTCTATGAACTTTAGCGCTTCTTCCCCATTCTCTGCCTCTCCGATTACTTGAAACAACTCATTGGTTTCTAAGATTAATTTTAACCCTTCTCGAACAACCAAATGATCATCCACGATTAATACCTTATGTTTAGTCACTACATCTAACCCCCTTAACATTAGATTGGTACAGTTACTTTAATTTTTGTTCCCCTGCCAGGCATACTTTTAATATCTATCTCTCCATTGATTAACCTGACTCTTTCGTATAATCCGAGTAAGCCGTATTTCCCTAAATTGTTACCAATCGTATTTTCCTTAAACCCGATACCGTCATCTTCAATTTCCATCCTTAATTGATGGTTTATTTTTTTTATCACGATACGAACTTTCTCGGCTTGTGCATGCTTGGCCACATTCGCTAAACTTTCACTTAATATATACAGACAGTGCTCCATTTTAAAGGTCGATAATTTTTGGACCTGACCAATCTCATAATTTACATGGATAGAAGTGGCATCGGTAAACCCTTTTATTTGTTTTAATGCCTCCCTGTACAAATCTGTCTCTTCTATTGCCATTTCTCTTAGATTATCAATGGCCGTCCTCGCATTTTTCAAGGTTTCTCTAGCCCGTATCATAGACTTTTGGATAATCTCTTCCGAGCGATTCATATTCCCATTTTTTAAATGAGCATCGACTGCTTCTAATTGCATGATTAGACCAGCTAACCCCTGGGCTAAAGTATCATGGAGATCCCTTGCCATCCGCTGTCTTTCATTGGCTAAAGTTAGCTGCTCCACCTTTTGATGAGCTTTTTCTAGTTCATGTAAATAAGATTCCATTCGCAATCTCGCATGAACCTGCCTGTTGTATATAACCGAATAAAAATTTACAATTGTCACATTTATAAAAAATATTAATATATAAATGGGTAATTCATGTAAACCGTAGTTTAACCAGATCGCTGTGCCATAAAAACAATAGGCGGCCGTAAAAACGATGAGGATTTTTATATTGTTTTGAAAAATAATAATACTTTGGGCAACTAATAAAGGAAGAAGGCCAACCAATATAACGGGTGAACCTTTTGGAACCAAAAAGGAAGAAACAAATATTAAGCTGCCTTGAACGAAAAAGTAAAGCCAGCTTCGTTTTTTTGTAAGTGAATCGGAAAACCAATAGATAAAAATATAAATTGCTATAATTAATGTAGTAGTCACCGCACTTTGGATGACCAATACACCTTTAAGATACTGTAAAATTAATGCTCCGCTATAAATTAATATGATCCAGAAAATATTTACAATTTTTGAGATTAAAAAGCCATCTGTTATATTAAAAATAGTAAAATCCTTATAAGTGTGAAATTTACTCACTTTTGCACCACCCTTCTTCTATTATAAATGAAGGATAAATTTATGCCATGTCCAATAGTACATGCCCTTTAGTACATTTAGACTATATTCTAGTTATTAGATTCTTTGTTCCCCACGATCATCATACCTGTAGCTGTTTCAGAAAAAGTTGTGTTAAATCTGGATGTTTATTCCCACTCCAATTAACATCTACACAAAGAGCAACAAAACATTTAACAACTTAAAAAAAGCCGACTCTCCTAACCAGAATTTTTGGCAGGCGAGTCGACTTTTTTTCATATATTAGATCTGTTAGAATCACAAATTAAATTCAACTCGTTTTCTTAACTACTATTCTTCTAATATTATTGTTATTTATATATTTTCATAGGTAGATGCACCAACGATTGACCTGGGGCTGAATTCATCAAATTATTCTCCAAATCAAATGACTCAATTGGTTCAATTCGCGAAATTTTTTGTAAGAATGTTTTCAAGGCGATGTTTAGTTCTAATCTAGCAAGAGGGGCACCAAGACAAAAATGCGGGCCGTTACCAAAGGTTAGATGTTTTTTATTATTCTTACGATGAATATCCAATTTAAACGGATTCTCAAACATACGTTCATCCATATTGGCTGCACTCATCCACGCTATGACGACATCTCCTTTTTTCATTGGTACACCCAATACATCAGTATCCTCTTTTACGAATCGTTCTCTCTTTCCGACATTGAACCGGTAACGAAGCATTTCTTCCACAGCTTTCGGAACAAGATCCAGGTCGTTTCTTAATTGGCCATATAAGTCTTGATCATCATATAAAAGTGAATAAAACATACTTGAGAGCGTATGACCTGTTGTTTCAACACCTGCCCCTAATAATAGCATCGTTGTACGCACGATTTCATCGTCTGTAAATCTATCACCATCTATCTCCACTCTCAGTAAATCTGAGATGATGTCATCAGAGGGATTTGAACGTTTTTCCACAACAAGTGGATACAGGTATTGGAAGTATTCTTTTGCAGTCTGTTGCTTTTTCTTATCGATTTCCCTCTGATTTTCCTTGGTATAAGGTTGAAATAGAACATCCACCCATTTTTTATACTGAAGACTGTCCTTCGAAGGCACACCAATCAAATCTGCCATGACCATCGTAGGTAAGAGTCCAGCCAAATCTTCGACAATATCAATTATGGTGCCTGGCACCATGTCATCTACTAATTTATTTGCAATTTGTTGGATCCGAGGTTCCCAACTTTTTAGGCTCCGTGGGGTGAACGCTGCTGACAATAAAGATCGGCTTTTAAAATGCTGGGGCGGATCGACACTTGAGATATTTACTTTTTCTGGGATCGATCCCTCTTTATTATTCGCGCCAACCCCTATCGTGGTTCTATAACCTACACTTGAAAATATTTCATGGTTGCTTAATACCATTTTAACATCATCATACCTAAAAACATTCCAGGTATCTGTACCTTCATGATAATAAACTGGATTATTATTAAGCATCTTTCTATACCACTCTAATGGAAAAAACTCTTCAGATCTCGTTTTAAATTGTGTGATATCTTGCATAGAAATAATTTCCTTTTGCATGTGTTCACCCTTCTTTTCTTCTTATTTCCTGTAAAAAACCGTCATGACTTTAAAACTATTAATTTTGAAAACCTTTACTTTTCTATTATATAAAACATGCAAATATTAGAAATCGGACTTTTGGGCATGTTCGGATGTACGTTCGGGCAGAAAATTCGATTTATATGCTTTTAAAAAAGAAAATCCCTGATATCAACATTCCTTTTGGGATTGACAATATCAGGGACTATTTATATTAGAAAAGAATCTTTTAAAATTATGATGCTTCTTCAAACTGACTGTTGTACAGCTCTGCATAGAAACCATTTTGCTTCAACAGTTCTTCATGGGTTCCTGTTTCGAAGATGTCGCCATCCTTCATGACAAGAATCATGTCAGCATTTTTAATGGTTGATAGCCTGTGGGCAATGACAAATGATGTTTTCCCCACTGTCAATTTGTCCATTGCCTGTTGGATGAGCATTTCTGTCCGAGTATCGACGGAACTTGTTGCTTCATCTAAAATAAGCAATGGTGAAGTTTTCACCATTGCACGGGCAATGGTAATCAGCTGTTTCTGACCTGCGGACAAGCTCGCTTTATCATCAAGGATTGTATCGTATCCATTAAGCAAGGTTTTAATAAAGTGGTGCAGCCCGACTGCTTTACAAGCTGACTCCAGCTCTTCCTCAGTAACTCCCTTGCTGGAATAAATGATATTCTCACGGATCGTGCCCTCAAACAGCCATGTATCCTGAAGGACCATACAGAACAAATCATGAAGATTCCCCCTGGTAAGCTGACTAATCGGCACACCATCAATCAAGATTTCCCCATCATTTACTTCATAGAAACGCATCAGCAGATTGACCAAAGTCGTCTTGCCCGCTCCGGTCGGACCGACAATCGCCACTTTTTGCCCTGCCTTGACATTTACCGAGAAGTTTTTGATGACTGGCTTATTTTCGTTATAGCCAAAGTGTACATTTCTGAACTCTACATCGCCTGTAACCGTTTCAAGCCTGTCTTTCTTTTCACTTTCATCGGCTAGTTCTTTTTCATTCAGAAATTCAAAGACACGCCCACTGGCCGCGGCTGTTGACTGCAACTGTGTGGCTCCCTGGGCAATCTGGGTAAGCGGCTGAGTGAAAAGACGAATGTACAACATAAAGGAAACAATGACACCGAATGAGATATGGCCATTGACAGCAAGGGCCGCTCCGACAATACAAACCACGACATAGCCAAGGTTTCCGACAAACATCATAAATGGCATCATCAGACCGGATAGGAATTGTGATTTCCAGGCGCTGTCATACAACCCAGTATTGATTTCCTGAAAAGTTGCTTTCGCCATCTTTTCTCCATTATAAGCTTTTACTACATTGTGTCCTGAATAGGTCTCTTCAATATACCCGTTCAATTTGCCAAGCTGCTTTTGCTGACGTCCAAAGAAAACCTGTGACTTTGAAATTAGTAGGGACATTAACGCAAAACCAATGAATGTGGATAAAACAGCAGCAATCGCCATGATCCAATTCGTCCAAAACATCATCACCAACGAACCCAGGAATAACGTAATGGCTGAAGTCAACCCGCTTATACTCTGGTTCAGTGTTTGACCGACCATATCGACATCATTGGTCACACGGCTAAGCACATCACCAGTACTTGTTGAGTCAAAGTATTTTAACGGCAAACGGTTCATTTTTTTTGATAGATCATTTCTTAAAGATTTCGAAATCCGCTGTGTGGCGGTCGCCATGATAAAACCTTGGACATATTGAAACACGAACATTAATGAATAAAAAATAACAAGAATAGTTGCCACGTGAACAACGGCATCCATATCAATTTTTGTCATCATTCCTTTGGTGATTGTATCAGTTATATCCCCAAGCATGTGAGGACCAACGATATTAAAGATGGACCCCGCCATTGATAGGATCAGGGCAACAACAATCGCCGGTACATATGCACGCGAATAAGTGAATAATTGTTTAAAGCTTTGCGAAAGGTTTCTGCCTTGACTCGCTTGAGAGCCTCTTTGGCGTCCTTTTAGGCGTGGCCCTTTAGATTGTTCAGTTTGGTGACCCTGATTAGCAAACTCTTTCTCAGCCAACTTCCAGCTCCTCCTTTGACAATTGCGAGTAAGCAATTTCTTGATAGACGTTACATGTTCTCATAAGCTCCTGGTGTGTACCGATGCCTGCCACTTCGCCCTGATCAAGGACAATTATGCGGTCCGCATCAATAATGGTCCCAATCCGCTGCGCAACAATGATGGAGGTAGCATCTTTAATCTCTTTTTTTAGGCGTGAACGCAGGATCCGGTCGGTCTTATAATCCAAGGCCGAAAAAGAATCAT
Organism: Neobacillus drentensis; assembly: GCF_021560175.1. GTDB lineage: Bacteria > Bacillota > Bacilli > Bacillales > Cytobacillaceae > Neobacillus > Neobacillus drentensis_A. The sequence continues at coordinate 3,659,429 of NZ_CP091110.1, forward strand.
CGAACAAATAAATTTCTGGGTTTTTATAAATGGAACGGGCAATGGATAATCTTTGTTTCTGGCCTCCCGAGATATTCGTTCCTCCCTGAGCTATTTCTGCCTCATACTGGCCTTCCATTTTTTCTACAAACTCTTTCCCCTGTGCTATATCAACTGCTCTTTCAATATCACTTACGGGTTTGTTCTCTACTTCACCAAATGCCACATTCGAAGCAACGCTGCCGCTGAACATGATCGCTTTTTGGGATACATATCCCAGCTTATTTCTTAAGGCTTCCAGGGAGTATTTCTTCACATCGACACCGTCAATGAGCACTTCTCCTTTGGATGTATCCATGAACCGTGGAACCAGGTTTAGAAGTGTGCTTTTTCCGCTGCCTGTAGATCCGATGATGGCGACTGTTTCCCCCTGATGGGCTTTAAAACTTACATTTTTTAATACATAATCTTCTGCATCTGGATATTTAAAGCTAACATTGCGGAATTCAACTTCTCCTACACCTGTGACTTTTTCGGTATCCTTTGCATTTCCATCTTCAATTTTGACCTCAGTATCCAGCACCTCATTAATCCTTTTTGCCGAAACGGCTGCACGCGGCATCATGATAAACACCATCGACAGCATCATAAAGGACATGATAATCTGCATGGCGTAAGAGGAGAAAACGACCATGTCGGAAAACCGGGATAATCGATCCACCATCGGAGCATTATTAATTAACACGGCCCCAATCCAATAGATGGCAAGGTTCATCCCAGACATCATGAGCCCGATGGATGGGAACAAGATGGCCATCGTCCGACCTGTGAATAGATTTGTTTTGGTCAATACATTATTCGCCTGCTCAAATTTTTCTTCCTGATACCCTTCCGCATTGTAGGCACGGACGACTCGGATACCCGACAAATTCTCTCTTGTTACCCGGTTCAATTGGTCTGTCAAAGATTGAATGACCCTGAACTTTGGTAATGCCACCAAGACTACGATGGCAATCAACACACATAGGAAGGCAACCGCAATACCTGTCGCAGCCGTCCATTCCCAGGCCTTCCCTGTTATTTTCAATATAGCCCACACGGCCATAATCGGAGCACGGATTACAACCTGCAATCCCATAATAATTAACATCTGGACTTGCATGATATCATTTGTGGACCGCGTAATTAGGCTGGCAGTGGAAAAACGGCTGATTTCCTCCATTGAGAAAGACAATGTCTTATCAAACACCATGCCGCGCAATCGGACCGAAAAGCCTGCCGCCACCCTCGCTGCCAAAAATACAGTTACCATCGATGCCAACATACTGCCAATAGCACATAATAGCATATAGCCGCCTTGGATGAGGACGTCACTTATTTTGCTTCCGTCTGTCTGTACAAGCTTGGTGATTTCCTCCATATAATCGGGAATCTTTAAATCCAGCCATACTTGTGTCACGATGGAAACCAAGCTGCACAAAACCAACAGCCAATCTAGCTTTTGAAAATATTTAAAGATTTTCAGCATGAATGAATCTCTCCTCGGTTATGTTTATGAATCATTTCTTGGAATGAAGTGGATATCAAATGACTCCATGTCATCCATTCCATCCTGTTCCATTTTTTCTTTTACGGCCGTGATAAACAACCGCATTCCTTCCTCAACAGTTTCCTGCTCGTTAGGAGTTAAAAAGCTTAAAGCATCTCTTACTGCTTTATTTACAGGTTCTGATGAAATCTCTTTTATGGCATTCAGTGTTTCGTTTGTAACGGAAATGTTGACAGACCGTTTGTCGTTTGGGTTGGGTGTTTTTAACAAAATTCCTTTTGCTGTCAGTCGTTCCACAATATCCGAAACAGTACTTTGAGTCATTTTTAGGTTTTGAGTCAATTGTTTGATGGTGATGGACTCATTGACTAACACTTCCCCCATAACCCTCATTTGAGGAACTGTGAAACCATGTCCTTCAGCAAATCTCTGTATGCTTTTTACCAAATAACGATGTAAAAATTCAATTGATTCACGGATAAAATCTGCTCGGTCACTCATTTATAATCCCCTTCTTTCAAAATATCCCGTACGATATATCCTACACGATGCATCTTATACGATATATATTATGCTTACATATAGCTTCTGTCAATGGGTTCCTATACATAAATAATAATTTCTTCTAAAGAAAAAAGATGACTCCATAATCAGAGTCATCTTCCTTAAAAGTTTAATTTTTATCGCAGGCTTTTTTAAAAATTTCATCCTGAGATCTGCTTTAAAAAAGTTAAGAGCTTTTCCATCCAATAAATATTATGTTCTGATTGGCTAAATGCGTGTTCACTAATAAATTGAACCGCATTCCGCTGTTTATCATCAAGTAATTCCATTCGTTCTTTGAATTCTACTTTATCTTTAGCACGTTTAAATTCTTCCCATTGATTCTTTTCTCTTTTTATCGTTTTCTCAAGGAAAAGAGCTGCCTTAGCTGAATCAATGTATTTTAACAGATAGATTGATATGTACAAATCCTCTATCTTTGATACTTTTTTAAAGCTGTTATAAATCTCTTGCTCAAGAAAACGTATACCTTCCTGAGTGATTCCGTACAGGGTTTTATTTGGACGATTGACTATCTGAATGGTTTCGACCGGTTCAATGAGTCCTTTTTTTTGTAGCGATTCAAAATTATAGTAAAATTTTCCTTCACTTATTTTTATGGGAATGACATCTAGCAATGCTTTCTTTAGTTGGTAGGGGCTGCTATTTTCATTAGCCAAACTCCCTAGTATAAATAGAGAAAGAGACATGGGAATTCACCTTTCTTATAATTAGTTCTTTTACCCTCTTAAATTTTAACATATTAAGCCATTCTCACCCATACCCCCTCATTTCCAATTCATGATCTAAAGATTCACTATAATGCAAGTGCAACAAAGCCTATTTATCTAATTTTTCAGAAGAATTAAGATATAATATTTTAGTACCAATTACACTATAAAAATTACTCTGATTAGAGTAATTTAAATTAAGCAAGAGGCATTTCAAAGGAGGAAGAAAATGATGAGTCAAGAGGTCATTCCAATGAATGAAATCACAAATTTCCAATCTCGTGCAGAAGAGTTTTTTCCAATTAATTGGTACAAAGAAATGCTTTACAATCACCCTGTTTATTATCATGAAGGAACAAATACTTGGAATGTGTTTAAGTATGAACATGTTAAACAGGTGTTAAGTAACTATGAATATTTTTCGAGTCAAGGACCTAGAACCACCATTTTTGTTGGAGCTAAAGACAAACAAGAAGAAACTTCACCTATTATGAATATTACTCTTATAGACCCACCTCAGCACCGGAAAGCACGCTCTTTGTTAGCTGCTGCATTCACTCCCCGCAGTTTAAAGAACTGGGAACCGCGTATTCAACAAATTGCTACCGAGCTTGTGGATGCCATAGAAGAAAACTCAACTGTTAACATTGTTGAAGCCTTGGCTGCGCCGCTTCCTAGTATGGTCATAACCGATTTATTTGGGGTACCGGTACAAGACCAGCATCAATTCAAAAGATGGGTTGATATTCTTTTCCAACCTTATGACAAGGACAGGCTGGAGGATATTGAACTGGCAAAGCAACAGGCTGCCAAAGAATATTTCCAATACCTTTATCCGATTGTCGTCCAAAAACGTTCGAACCTTTCTGATGATATTATTTCCGATTTAATCCGTGCAGAGGTAGATGGCGAAAGGTTTACGGATGAGCAGATTGTTCAGACTACCATGCTGCTTTTAGGTGCAGGGGTTGAAACCACAAGTCATGCGATTGCCAATTCTTTCTTTTCCTTGCTTTATGATAACCAGTCTTTATATGGGGAACTAAGAGATCATATAGAATTAGTGCCAAACGCAGTCGAGGAAATGCTCCGCTATCGTTTTCAAATGTCAAGGAGAGATCGTACTGTAAAACAAGATAATAATTTATTAGGCACTGAATTGAAAAAAGGTGATGTAGTCATTGCATGGATGAGTGCTTGTAATATGGATGAAGATATGTTTGAAGACCCATTTTCTTTAAATATTCATCGTTCCAATAATAAAAGGCATTTGACCTTCGGAAATGGTCCACATATCTGTTTAGGTGCACCACTTGCACGATTAGAGATGAAAATTGCTTTAGAGGCATTCTTACAAAAGTTTGCTCGGATTGAATCTGTTGAAGGGTTCAATTTAGAAGAGAATTTAACGGCTTCAGCTACGGGACAGTCCTTAACTAATCTACCGATGAAGGCTTATAAGTAAAGATTTGAGTAAGGGGATACCAGATTATTCCTGGTAGTTCCCTTTTTTGGTTGCTTTCTTTATTCTATAGGATGTTCCTTTAGGAGCCTAATGGACAAAATTCTCTAGGATTTCTTAAAATTGTCTTATAGAGAAACTCTATTGGACAGTTTAATTATGAGATCCGAAGATTTTGTCCAATAGGAAGGTTCTATTGAACAGATTAACTATTATATCTGATAATTTTGTCCAATAGAAAGGTTTTTTTTGGACCGTTTAACAAAGGCTCTTATGACGATCGAAAACGGGAAATTACGCAGAGCTGTCCGAAATTATTTGTGATTTACAATTCTCACTAAGGTGAATCGTCTGTTTTACTGTTCTCCAATCTTCACCATCCGTTACGTCAAATACAAAATCGCTTGGAATATCACTTCCAGTTAAAAACAATTGTGGTTCTTGCCTATATTTTGCTTGGAACTTTTGGTTCACCTGATACGCATCGATATCTTCAACGGTAAGTATCGATTCATTTTCCCAGTTTTTCAATATTCCGACGACATAGCTCAGCCTTCGCTTGTTATTTGCACAAGCAATAATCATCGCTTTTAAAATCATTTCTTTCGGCTGTAAAAAACTTGAATGATCCAACCAAGATAACAGCTGCTTTTTCGCATTCACGTTCTCAAAACCAAATTCATTAGCGTCCCAAAACTCGATAATTTCATTGACATCCTGTTGTTGATTCTCTAAACGAATATCTATGTCTGGATTTCCCTCAATGTCCGGAGAATCTTGTTGTTGGTGGTTTTCTTTTCCAAGCATATAACTAGTAAGAATTACATCTGCTTGTTCTCCAATTCCATAGTCTTGATCGATACCTTCCTTTTCAATTAACATCCCTTCTTCCTTACAAAAAGATTCATATAAACTATGAATTTCCTGTTTCTGAATGGTCTCTGAAACATAATGAATAAGTGAGGTATCTTCAACTTCCTTTAGTTCAGAATAAATACAATCCATGACTGGTCTCCCTGCTTTATGCAGATTGTCTTTACCCCAGTTTTTAATGGCGAGTTCCCTCGTCTCAGGATTGTAACGGATCAGCTTGTGATGAGTGATGAATCGTTCCATTAATGAATGAACCCCCTCTATCGAATAGCCCAAATCAAAAGCAATTTGTTTTTTTGTAATCTTATAGATTCCAATTTGAGTGGTATTTGGATTTGTAAGAAGATAAAGATAAAAAAATTTGTCCTCTGGTGTCATCTCTTCCAGAACAATCGGGTTCTTCCAAAAATCAGTACGTACCATTCTATACTTTGCCATCTTCCATCCCAAACCTTTCTACTAATAAAATTGATCACATAGATTATATATAGAAAATAAAAGAAAACGGATAGGATGGTTTTCAAGTAGATGTGAATTATTATTGTATAGACAACAACAAGGTTTCTAAGACCTCTATTTTAAAATCGGGAAACCTTGTAAACCACTGATTTGGATTTTCCTCTATACTTGGCTAAAGAACTTGTTGTTGTTTTTCTTTTTCTTTTTCTTTTTTTTTCTTTTTCTTTTTTGTCCGCGTATCGTAAACCGTCCATAAACGTACCGAAAATAAAAACAGACTAGTTCATATAATATGAGTCAGTCTGTCTTTAAGGTTCGCTGATTACCAATTTGCTTATTACTCCACTTAAATCAATAGAAAAAGAGCAACCGGAAGTCCTCACTTCCAAATTGCCCTTAAAAGGGTTAGATGTAAAGCCATCTATTTTACAATAACTGTTAAAAAAACTCCCAGAGAATTCAAAAAACCAGTTACGATAGCTATATCAATTTATTTAACTGTGAACCTTTCATTAATGATTGTTTGGATTTGTACTATTGTTGCTGGATCTTTAAGCCCTGTGATGTCTCTTCGTTAGCTTCACAGCAGCCTTTTCATTTCCGATTATTACATTATCAAACTCCAGATTCGATTTCTTTTTCTATATCCATTATCTCCATACCTGCTGGCAATACATAATTTAGATTAATTTTTCCTGTTTCACCATTTTTCTGCCAAGAAACTTTTACTATTCCCTTTGGTGTAATGACCTCACCCTCTGCCCATTCAAAGTGACCTACCATAGGTGATATTTCTATTCTACTAAATCCAGGCTCTACAGGTCTTATTCCAAGTACGACTGCCGGGATTTCATAAAGAATGAGCGCACCCCATGCATGGCAGTCACTTCGTTGGTTTACATGATCTTCCACACAAGTAGTGAGATTATTCTCGACCATTGCACGCCATAAATCCCATAGGCCATTGGTTCTTTCGTACATTCCTGTTTTTTCTATCGCTCGGAAAAGATAAAACGACATAGCTACAGAGCATTTGGAATAGGATTCATCATCTAGAACCGTGCTTAAAAGAAAAGCTCCCTGCTCTTTATCAATTGTATCTGTTAAAATCGCAAATACTTGACAGTGCTGGCTATACTCATCTACACCGGGACCATCCTGATATAATCCATTGGTTCCTCTACAGAATTGATTAATTGCCTGTTGAACTTTTACTGCACGGTCCAGATATTCATTTCCTACTTCATTACGGCCAACATAGGCAGCGAGTTTAGCTGCATGCTGCAAACCCATCACATATAGAAAGCTTTCCATTGTGATAGGGCCATTTAATATTGCCCTAGGAACACCCGAGGTTTCATCCCATTGTGTCGTCCAATCAATAAATGACCAGTACCGATCCTTTCCGTTTATTCCTCCGGTTTTCTTAACCAGCCCCTGTTCATTGATATTGCTATTAAAATAATTTAAAATCCCATCTACAGTCGCATAATGATCCTTTATTAATTCTTTGTCTCCAAAAAACATCATATGATCAAATAACATCATAATATAGTAAATAGAAAATCCCGGTATCACGTTCGGACCAGTCGATGGATAAGAAGCATTCAATAACCCATCATATCTCTGTGACCGTTTAAAATCATCGATACATTTACGTGCGAGTCTGTCGTCTGCCGATGTCATATAGGTGTATAGGATCTGTGATCTGGAATCCATTGCATATTGCAATTGTTCATAGAACGGACAATCCTCATAGGTTTCATGCATACATCTTCTTAATGTACGTTCACTAATATCCCAAATCTGTTTTAAAGTGTCATCCGAGGTCCGGACTTTTGTTTTTACCTCAAGCGGATAGCCTGTCTCACGATAATCAAATTTATCAATAGTAAGCGCCTCATTTGACGTGTGGATCTCTAACTGGATAAAACGAAAAGTCCTAAACCAGAAGGGCTCATATTCTTCAAGGTTTTCTTCATCCCCAAATCCACCCACGATATATTCATCGGTAAATCCGGATAAAGTTCCTCCCTGATAGTCCATCCGGTCCTTTTTCTTAGGCATAGGCCAAAAGATTTTAGCGTCATCATTAGGGTAGCTATAGGATTCAGACGTTAATATTTTTACTGTTGTCCCTGCCCCTCCTGACATTGCCAGTCGCAAATAACCTGTTGTCAGCTCACCAGCATTGATTTCGATGATTTCATGAGAATTCGCAGGGATATGAATATTTTTTTTTCCATAAAGCATATCATTCCATTCTTCCTGCTCTTTCTCTGATTGTCTAATACAAAAGACCCCATTAAACTGTTTTTCTAATTGTTTCATAGAAGGAATAGTTCTTGGCAGTAGGTTCCCAGGACTATCAGCACGGTTAATCTCAAAAGTTGTATAGGTTTTTGCTTCTTCCCAAGCTGTGTCATTATAATCCTTGGATCTCCATCCAAAAACCTCAACGTTTCCTTCTGCCCTTTCAAGGATGTGAAGCGGAGCAAAAAATAGCGACTCTGAAACAATGTTATATTTTGTTTCCTTCATACAACGCCATGTCTTATCAGCCATGATCTTTACTTCATTTCCGGCAGGATCGACATACCCGCCATTTAAATAAAACCCAGGGGTTTCTGTCCTCCATATACCATGGTTTCCCTTTTGGTGCTCTCGTGGATAACGTAATACGACAGCAGCAAGTACATTCTTCCCTTTTTCCAAATAAGGGGTGATATTTTTTTCATCGTAAAACCAAACCTTGTTATCGCCCTTGCTCGGTCCTACTTCTACAAGTTTTTCATTGACATAAAATTTATATCTGGAGTCAGCAGATAATTTCACGATAAAGTTATCAGGTACTTCATCTAACTCCAAGACTTTTCTGAAATAAACAATCTGTGCAGATTCTTTATCATCCGCACTCCAAGATGGAATCCATATCCAGCTTGATAAAGGTAATGTAAACTCCATATTCTCTTCACTCTTCTTTCTTATTATTAATAAAATGTTTCCAAATAGATTAATAGGACCCAAAATTAGCAGTAGGGGTCCTATTTTCCTTTACAAATGTGTGATGTTAAAACTTTATTTTTTGTTTTTTGCTACCCATTCATCAAGCTGTTTCTGTTTCTCGGCAATAATCTTATCAATACCGGCAGCTTTTAATTTAGAGATAAATACCGGTAGTTGCTTATTCGGATCCACACTTCCAGTATCAAGTCCTGGTTGATATTGATTCACCACATTCGTTACGCTGGCGATTTCCGTTTTCACTTTTGAGCTGTCAAAAGTAAACCCAAGCGCATTAGAGATAGGAGCTGTTTTATTGTCTTCAGCTAGAATTTTATAGTTATTTGGGTCATTCCCCTCCCAAACATGAGCAATCATTTGATTTCCAAAGAGCCAATCCTGTCCTAAGCCGTAACCTGTGTTATTTGCATCCAAACCTTTAGGATAGCCAATGGTTCCATCTGATTTCTTTACATAATGCTTACCTTCGATACCCCAATCAATTAAGTTAATAAGATCCGCATTTGTATAAGTTAAATTCAAAAACTTCATAGCAGCTTCAGGATTTTTGCTGGTTACCGGAATAACCCAAGTAAGTCCATTAAGTGCACTTGAAGTAATAAGAGGATCCTGTAATTTCTTTGCAACAAACTGGTGTCCAGTATTTCTTGTCAATTGAGTGTCTACACCTACTTCACTAGCAGTAAACTGTGAGAAACCTTTACCTGATTTTAATAAAGTTACTGCTGTTTCTGTAGATGTTGCCGCACCCTTCATAATATAGCCCTTTTTATTCCATTCGCGCATCGTTTTAAGAATAGCTTTATACTCATCTGTTTCATAAACATTTTCCACTTTATAACTATCATTACCAAGTAGTACCCCAAAATTGTCTCCTAAACCATCATACTTCGAATGCATCAATAGGGATGTTGGTGCGATGGTAACATTACCAGCGCTTTGTGGGATAAGCATAGCCATCTCTGGTTCCTTTTTCGATACTACCTCATATATTTTGGCAATATCGTCTAAAGTTTTTACACTGTCAATACTCAAACCGTATTTATCAAGGATGTCTTTTCTCATAACAATAGTAGGTACTGCCGCTTTACCATTTCCAACTGTTACACCGTAGATTTTTCCATCTACTGATGTACCTTTTAAAAAGTTATCTCCGACTGCTGATTGAATTCCCTGACCATACTTTTGTAATAAATCGGTTATATCTATTAATTGTTTCTGGGCGGCCATAGTATTAAACGTACCTAGCGTTGGCATTAAATCGAGATTTTCACCACCAGAAATCATTAGTGTAACTTGTTGATTCCAGTTTCCTCCGCTTACTGGTTTTAATTTAACCTTTACATTGATTTCTTTGATTGATAGTTTATTAATTTCATCTTCTACCTGTTTCAGATCCTTAGGGATTGTCCCAAAGTAAGGAAATGCATAGGTAATCTCAACAGGTTGGTTTTTTGATGCAGCTGTGTCTTTTCCTCCATTGCTACTTTTACTCGCTCCACTGCATCCAGATAGAATTGTTGCAGCTAATAATACTAACAGGGCAATCAGTTTGAATCTCTTTTTCAAATAAATCTCCCCCTCTTTTTTTCCGTAACCGGATTATCTTAAGTGTAAATTAATCTTTAAAAAAACTCTTTAAATATTCTGACTCATGTTATTTCGCTTCCGACTACAAAAAGAAAGGGTTTTCATTATCATTTTACAAAATAAATTCTATCTTCGGCGATTTGCATTTTATCGACTTCTTTTATAAAATTTCCGACTTCCTATATTTTTTTCTATACTCGGATGGAGTTACATTCGTAATTTTTTTAAACTTACTACTAAAATAGGCGAAACTATCATACCCAACATTTAGGGCAATCTCACTAATTGGTATATCTGAATAAATAAGCAAACTAATGGATCTTTCTATTCTTTGTTCTGTTATATATTCAGACAATGAAAGTCCTGTAGATTTCTTAAATATTCTTGCAAGATAATCAGGATTTAAGAAAACAAAATTTGCCATATCATCTCTTGAAATATCATTCGAAAGATTCTTATTGATATATTCTTTGACTTTAGAAATCACTGACTGGGGTTTTGTGACCTCTTCTGTATAATCCACTGCCTTATTTATAAAATATTTGATCCAATTACTCATATTATCAATTGAACCTGTTGATTTTCTATACAAATCCTGTGATGTAGTGTCTTTAAAAAGCTGGTGTGCCTGCACCTCTTTTTGTTCTAGAAAAGAATAGACCATTTGTAACATATCGTGTTGAAAGATACTTAGAGCCTGAACATTAAGCCTTTCTTCTGCTCCTAAATTATGAATATAACTTACTATTTCATTAACCAAATTCTCTTTTTTGCCTTGTCGTAACATAATCGACCAATCAAGAATAATACTCTTCATAACAAAATTCTGTGAATCTTCGTCACCTTTACCTTCATTTAATTCAAAGATTTTACTGGTAAGTGCCACATTGTTTTGGTCCATATCCAAGAGCTGTTTATACATTTCTGCAAGTTGCTCTCCAAAGACGAAGTTCCCTATATAACAACTCACACTACATCGTAAATATTGATTGCAAATGCTAATAAATTGTTCACAAGACTTCTTGATTTTTACTAGATATTGTTCTTTGTTATTAACCGCTGGTAATATTACTGCTAACTGACCTTCTACATTAAACACTGAATTGCAATGTAAATCTTCAGCAATTATTTCACGCACAATATTTTTCAAAGCATAATCTAGTAAAAGATCATTCCAACTACCTAAGTCGGTTACAAGTCGTTTTTTACTAATCAAAACTAAAAGATATTGATCAGCTATTTTATAGTCTACATTTCTTTTTTTAGCATCTTGTGAGATGACCGAAGGACTTTCAGATATCGTTCCTTTTAAAAGGTCCGACCAGAAACCTTCTTCTATTATAGATTGATTATGAATCCATAACTCTCCGTATTCACTATATTCTTTTAACTTTTTTCTTGATTTAATTTTGGATATCACTTGAAAAATAACATCTTCTAACTTCTCAAAAGGGATTGGCTTTACCAGATAATCAGAACACCCAAGTTCGATTGCCTTTTTGGCAAATTCAAACTCCGCATGAGAAGTCAATAAAATACTTTCTGTATCTGGAGAATGTTCCTTCATCCATTGAAGTAATTCTATTCCACTCCCTTGAGGCATCTCTATATCACAAATAGCTAGATCTATTTTTTTCTCAATCAGTATTTCCTTGGCATGAGAGATATTAAATGCTGAGAATACTTCTGTAATATGGAGTCTTTCCCAGTTAATACTGTGTTTAATTGCTCTAACTGTTTGTATTTCATCATCTACTATGATAATATTCATGACTTTTTCTACTCCTTTTCCAAAGGTAAAATGATATCGATACGTGCACCTGAATTATTACTATTACTTGCTTTTATACAAGCTTTGTCCCCATATATCAGTTTGATCCTTTGCTTGACATTCCAAATACCGATGCTTTGTCCTTGATCTTTATGAATAATACCTTGATTTATCTTTACTAATGCCTCGGCAGAGAATCCCTTTCCACTGTCTTGAATCATGATATTTACATATTTGTCATGCTCATTTTCTATTAAAGCTGCCTTTATTAATACTGTTATTGGCTCGTATATGTCTAAAGCATGCTTTACTATATTTTCAATGAAAGTAAGTAGAATAAGTGGTGGTATATGAATATCCATTAACCGTTGATCAGTATCAATTTCACAACTTAAAGAAACGCCTGACCTAATTCTTTGAATTTGAAGAAAGTTCTGGACATGCTTCAACTCGTCTTCGAAGGGAACCAGCAGGGAATCCTTTTTGCACATATACCGTAGATAATCCGCCAAATACCGTACTAACTCTTGAATTAACTTATAATCCTTCATCTCTGCCATACTAAATATCGTATTGAAAGCGTTTAAATAAAAGTGCGGTCTAATCTGCATCTGAAGATACTGCAGTTCTGCCTTTTGTTTATGAATCTGTTCTTCGTAAACATCAATTTTTAACTGTTTAATCTGTGAAACCATATTATTAAAGGCTTTATTTAATATCATGAACTCATATGGATGTTCCTCATCTTTTATTTGATAATCCAATTCTCCACTCTCAATCTTATCAATGGCAAACTTTAGTTTATTTACCGGTTTGAAAATCCATTTTTTCAATATGAGAATGGTTAATGGAACTAAAAATATCGATATAATGGCTATAAAAATAATAAAAATTTGAATAGAATTTAGCCCTTCTAATAGACTTTTATCTTTGTTAACAGACAATAACCTAAAACTACCAAGTTTTGAATCTTTCCCTATAACCATAAAATTTTTATTAGAACCTGAAAAATAATAGCTTTTTAAATGATCTGATAAATCTATTTTGTTATTTTTTATATAATCGATATTGTTCATGGGCTTCCCTGAGGATGTAGCTAATATGACAGACCCTATTTGCTTTAAATCAATACCATTTAGGTAATTTAAAAAGGTTTTAACATTTATCCAGGCTCCTATATAGGTATCTCCTACCTTTATATTTCTCAGTATATAATAGGACGAATTAACAGAAGCTGGAAACCAATCTCTTTTATTAAAACTAGTTCCATTTTCAATGGAACTTATCGTGTATTTCTCCATAGCAATTCTCTCATTATAGTTCGTTCTAGCACTATAAGAATATAAATAGTCCTTTGTTGCCTTTGAATAGATGTAGATTCCATCCACTAATTGATAGGAGGATATGGATTCTACGATATTTTTATTTAAACTTACCTTTGCTGCCATTCTGTTTCCTTCATCTGGATTTTCCAAATTAGAAATATTACTATCAGAGGTAATTATTCTGAGGAGATAGGCATCGATATTTTTTAGTTCAGAATCAATTTGATCCATATAAAGAGTAATCGTATCTCTTTTTGATTCTGCCACCTTTTCATGGAAAAGTTTTATTGAATAATAATTATCAAAAATAAGGAAAAAAACAAGTGGAATAATAATTAATTGCGAACCAACTGTAAGCTTAAAAATCAAAGATTTATAGATGTTCTTTTTCTTTTATCTTTGCATTTTTTCAACTTCTTTCGAATTTTAATTAGAAAATTCTTTATTTTATTATACAATAAGCGACAAATAATCCTAGCTTATTACATAAGTATTTCGAAAATCTGCCCCTTCTAAATCCACTTGAAAACTTGACATATAAAAACCCCCATAAGTTGGATTATTAGTCCAACTTATGGGGGTCACTTCATCTTTGGAAAGAGATTTGTACTTTAAACTAGTAAGTATATTGCCCTCCCTCTGAATGAGAGCTCCAGCCACCATCAACCACTAATTCTTCACCACTATTGCCACTTGCAGCACCTGTAATAATGGAAACTTTGTTTGTTAAACGTCCCTTCAAACATCCTCCTCAGTTCTGATTATTTATTTTAATAGAGTACAAACTTTTCCCTATTAAAAAGCAACAGGCAAGGAGGTTAAACCTTGTGAGGCTAGCTTAAATTGCCAGCTAACGTTTTCGCGAGGAATGCTTAGATGAAGATTTGGCATTCTCTTAAGCAAGGTTTTAAACGCAATGTCCCCTTCAATCCGGGCAAGAGGAGCCCCTAAACACATATGAATGCCATGGCCAAAGGCAAGATGCCGTTTGATTTTGCGCGTAATATCTAGTTCTTCTGACTGCGAAAACTGAAGTTCGTCTCGATTGGCTGATTTCATTAAAGGAAGAAGGACATCCCCTTTTTTGATTTGTTGCCCGCCAAGCTCGGTTTCATCAAGAGCATAACGCGGTCCAGCGATTGTAGAAGGGCCATTAAATCGCAGCAGCTCTTCAACTGCGGAAGGAACCAAACTATGATCGGCCTTGAGCATCTCCCATTGTTCTGGATGATCAAAGAGTATTATAGTACCAGTAGAGATTAAGGTCGAGGTGGTCTCATGTCCAGCAAATATTAATAGCTGAATCATCGAGATGAGTTCCTCTTCGTTCAGCCGATCTCCCTCCTCCTCAATAGCGACTAATTGGCTGATTAAATCATCACCAGGATTTTGACGTTTTTCGGCGACAAGCTGCTTAATGTAATCGCCGAAATCTTGCAGGCCTTTTGCAACCTCTGGATCCATCCTTCCCAAACCAAGACCATTGGCAATTAACTCAGACCACTCATGGATCTTTAAACGATCAGATTTTGGCACACCTATCATCTCAGAAATAAGGTTGATTGGTAATGGATTGGCATAGTCCTTAACTAGATCCATCTCACCCTTCGCTTGAACCTGATCGAGTAATTCATCAGCTACCTCTTGCACACGCGGGCGTAAGCTTTCCATATATTTTGGAGTAAAAGCTTTAGACACCAATGTCCGTAGTCGTTTATGATCGGGTTCATCAATCGCATTTAAGGAGTTGGAAAGAAAAAGAGCGGGACCCGATTCCTCCGTATTCCCGGTTAATGATTGCTGAATGTTATTGTTATCTGCAAGTTTTCTACTGTCAACCGTAAATCGTGCCTGATCTCTCAGCACCTGCATGACCTCTTCCATCCGTGTAACCATCCAGACTTGATTATCCGCGCCACCCATTGGTAATGGAATCGGAAACACCGATCCCATTTCTCTTATCTGTGCAAATAATGGAAATGGGTCTTCTGTATTGTGACCACCTAGTAGGCCTAGCACTCTTGCTTGAATCATTTGTTCCGAATTTTTCATCATGAACTTCCTTTCCCATCTTGAATTGTCTTCTAGTCTTGAATTAACTTAACTATCACTATTGGAGTTTTTATTTTGAAAACACTTACTTTTCTATTATATAAAACATGAAAATATTAGAAATCGGCCTTTTGGGCATGTTTGGATGTACGTTCGGGCAGGATCTTCTTAATATTATTTTTGATCCTGTTAACTTTTATAAAAAGAAAATCCCTGTTATAATCACTCCTTTTGGATTAATGATATCAAGGACCCTTTATTATTAAATTATTACAAATTATTAATATTCAAAATACCTAATGCGCCTAGTGAACCACGACACGAACCCTGTCCAGATTCTGGATCTTCGCAAAAGGTGTGTTCGGGTCACCCTCACGATGGGAGGTCACCCTTATGGCAGGGAAGTAGGTACCAGGCGAGTTGTAGGTAAATAAATCCTTTACCTCCACCACAGACTCAAGATTTCCTATAGGCGATGCCGTGAAATCACCCGTGCCGAGGAAGTCCCATTCAGCGGCCACAACCTTACCTGCCTTTGGCGGAACCTGGATTTTCGCTTCAAAGTTGACTATTTGACCAGAAGTGATTTCAATTCGTGTGAATCCGTTTGCTGTTAGATCTATTACCGGCTGAATACCTTGGCGCTCCTCAGCTTTCTTCGGTAATTTGATCTGACTGTTAACCACATTGTAAAGGGTCGATTGTGCTGGCTCCACACCCTTTTCTGCCCAAGCACTACAGTCACGAAGTGCCTGCTGGAGAATACCTTCGTACTGCACAAGACGGGCAGTGCGGGGACCGATATGATCCGCGTTGTCGTTATACCAGAGCCTGAAATTGTCGTCACAACGCTCGCCAAGTGACTCCTTCACCCTCTCACGATACCAGTCACCATGCCATGGATAAGCATCGTTATCAATGATGTTGGCAACCATTATAACCTTGCCTTGAATCATGCCAGTGTGCGTGCCGCTATCGCTCACTCCAAGGGATATCATTGGTCCAAGTTCTATTGTCCGTTGAGGGTAAAGTGGCGTTCCGTCGAACCCTCTAAGATGATCCCAGGCATCGTAACCCGGCTGCTGTGGCACTTGATGACGGTGGTACGAGAGCAAGGCGAGGTACCACCGATTATCGATCCTTAATTTAGCACCTTCATCGATCACACTCAGCACACTTTCAGGGGTCTCACACCCAATAGTAAAAACCTTCGTGTCTGGATCCAGTGAACCCGCAAGTGTTTCGACCCTAGGCGTTCCTTCGGATGTGTAGAGCGTATACTCGAGACTGTTTTTTGCCAGGTCCGCTGGCAAGCTATTAAGAACTAAACTAATTGGTTCATTTTGTTCGTTACGGTTGACCTTTTTGATGGTAGCGATGTGATCAATCTTGGCGTTACGGAACAGTTCACCGAGAGCTGATTGCTCCGTTCCCAAGTACCCCTTCTTACTCCAGAAGTCACTAACATAATTGGAATCAGTGGTCCGGACTACGCCACCAAAACCAAGAAGACCTTGAGGGTCGTTCATTCCAAGCAAATAGGTGTAGTCCTCCCAGGCTTGCATTGGTACACCCAGTTTTGTCACCTCTTCTAGCACCGCTCGTTCTACCTCATTGAGCCCTATGTACGGATTCCCACTGCCGCCTGGACTCACCGCATCCGCTATCTTCTGTACCTTTTCCTCTAACACGAAACGTGCAAAGGCCCTGGCAAAGAAGTTATTCGGGATGGATGTTGGCACTCCTGGAATGAATGGCACAGCACCGTCCCATACCCCATTGGTGTTCTCTATGGCCCCTATGGTCTGATAGGAGCCGCCGCTTCCACCATAGATATAACCATAAATACGTTCGGATGAGCCGTAATAGCTCGCTGCAACCGTCCTAGAAAACTTCGCCGCGGCTGCGTCCACCCGATATCCACCCCCGCCGTTCGTCTGTACTGTGTACGCCCCGCTGTCTACGCCAAAGCTTATGGTCTCGTCGGTTGCGTTTTCGTCTATGAGCGGGTACACCAAGTGAAAAAAACGGCCCTTCCACTGACTCTTCAGTGGGAAGTAGAAGTTAAACTTTTTATTAGTGCCCTCGAAGTGACCCGATACCCTGTGGTGAGGTACCGGGGTGGTATGATCGGTTTCGCTGTCGATGACCGGACGGTTGTAAAGAGGGTCCTCACAATCAGCAGTGATCCACATAGGTCCATCTTCAGCTGCTAATGTATTTGATTTCTTAGAAGATGTCATAATTACACTCCCATTGTATTAGTTTTCTAATTACTTATTTTTAAGTTCAAATCTAGAAAGTTAGTAAAAGCTTACTTAATGCCTTTTGCCTTTTTATTTTGTTAGTCCCATTTGATTACGTCTTTCCTCATTTTCCTTACGAATCTGTGGAACGAGTTTATCCAGTTTGTAGAATTTCAATGTAAGGGCTACCAATATATAAAGTACCAGTGGAATAATACTGAATAACATCCGTATCATTACATCCGCTGACTCGGGCTGGGTTGCCGTATTCCCAGTATATCCTGACACACTAAGCAAGACACCCATTACACCTGAACCAATCGCGGCCCCTATTTTACTAGTAAAGCCTGTTACACTTCCAAGAGTGCCTTCCGCACGAGGTCTTCCCTGCCACTCGTTATAGTCCGCACAATCGATAATCATCAAAGCACTCAACATAGCGATTGGGACTGAACCAGCTCCAGTTAATATGCCGCCAAGGGCTAAAAGTGGAAAGTTATCTACTGCAATAAAATTAACTAAATAACCTAAGCTGGTGATGAAAATACCTGCAATAATCAGCTTTGTAGTAGAGAATTTTCTGATAATCATTGGGAACAAAAACACCAAAGGTAAGATCACGACTTGGGTCAGGGCAAGAGGACCCATCAGCCCGACATTTTTTACAATATAAGTGAAGTAATAAACACTAACTCCCATATTCGCAACAAAGTTGTATACAAATAACATGATTGCAATGATATAAATATAGCGATTGGATTTAAGTACTAACATTAATTCCTTGAAATTTACCTTTTCACCAGAAACCGTATCAACATTGTTCGTTTCCTTTATGAAAAAGAAGCGTAATAATCCAATTAATAAAAAGGGAACCGCATATATGGCAATCAAAGTCTTCCATCCATCCGCGGAGGTAGCCAGTTTACCCATCAACATAGGGAAGCTAACATTAACCGCAATTGCTCCGAGAAAAACAATAATGGATCCATAGGAACTTATGGCAATATAATGCTCTTGCTTTGAAAAGGCACGTACCATATATACCGTATTGCTTGCATTTAGGAGAGTTGAGAAAATGGAATCAACAAAAATAAACATCGAAAATACCCAGACGGCTTTTGCAGCCATACTGAATTCAGGAGGACAAGCAAACATCAGCCATGTACATATCCACACCCCGATAATACTCAACTCATACGGACGGGCACGCCCAATTTTTGTATTGGTTTTATCCACAATGACACCCGCTAATAAATTGGTAATACCATCTAATAGTTTAGTAGCCATTAACAGTGTTCCTACTAAAGCAGCCGGTATTTTTAATGTATCTGTACAATAAATCGATAGAAATCCTAAAATTAACACATTACCCGATATTGATAGTGCGCGGCTTTGCCAGGCAAACATTCTCCAAGCCCCAACTTTGTCCTTGGATGTTTTTTTCAAGGGTGCTTGTTCTACTAGTACTTCTGCTTCCATTGGATAACCTCCATATGAATAAATTTTTTTCTCCCTTTTAATAAAAATACGGTCCCCTTTGAATTTGTTAGATTAAGATAATAGCGTTTTTTTATTTACCAAAGACCTTAAAAGATTAAATATTTCCTCGTTCTATAGTTTCACCTCCTTTCATGTAAAGGTTTTCATTTCTTTTTTTGAAAATTAAATCTTTTTATTATTTTTTCATATGAACACTTATCTTGTATTTCAATTTTTCTATTTATATTATAAAATTTCTACAATATTTAATGGTGCTTGTTGTGAATCACCATATCTTTAAAAATAAAAAAGGGATTCCCCCCTAAAAGGAGATAATCCCTTCTGCCGTCATTTGTTCCTAGTCGCAATAACCGCTATACCTTCTTTTCCTGGTAAGTTGACCCTTACCTTACCTTTTCCTTTATCAAGCACCGTTTCACGCGTCATTTCCCAAATATCTATTACTTCGATTGAATACTCTTCACCGTTTTCAGGCAGCTCTAATTCAGTAAAGCAAAGACATTCCCTTCCCAAATATTTGATCATGTATTTGTCATCATGTCTTCCTGAAAAGACCGAGGAAAACCCGTACATAAACTCACTTAATTCAACTGGTTCAAGACTAAATAGTGCTTTTGCAAATGGATTCATCTCCACAGAATCAAGTTTTTCCTTTATACTAGGATCATTAGGATTTACATCAAATGTAGCTTTGTCTGGCTGTATGTCCCCTTCAAGTTCAGATATAATATTCTTTAGAAAAGCAATCCGGTTTACACTCTCCCCGTGTAGTTCTCCACCCTTTGCCCACCAAAGAACTTCATCATCCCTATGAAACGTTTCTCCATGAGTACAGTATCCACCCAGTACCATAACAGTCCAAAATCTGTGAACCATTTCAAAGCCCGATATATTTCCCCAACTTGGTTCAATGTTTCCTTCATATTTACACTCATCAATCAAAACCGGCTTTTTATATTGATCTCTAAACATTTTTGTTTTTTGTACACTATTTGTTTGAATAGAGCAGTGGGTAATCCATTGCTTCGATGCATCGTAGACTTTTAGGCAGTTATGGTTGGATAACAAATGGTGATAAGGATCTTCACTACTAATAAACTTGCCAAAGGACTCCCAATCTTCTTCATTCTTATTAAAGACCAAATCATACTCATTTGCTAAACTCCACCAAATGTTTCTGAAGGCTCCCAACCTTCTTACACAATAGTCAAGATACGTAAGATTATCCTCTCTGCTTAAGTTCGCAAACCCCCATCTGTCATATGGATGGAATAAAATTAAATCAGCTTCAATACCTAAATGTAAAAGCGCTGTTAATTGATTCTCTAAATGTTCCCAGAATTCGTAGTTTGGCAGGTTTACGTCCCAATTGCCTGCTTCATCTTTTTCGAAAGGAAATAGCTCAGGATCATTATTGTTATACATAAAACTTTTAGGAAACACACACATACGTACCTTATTAAATGGACTTTGGGACAGTGTTTCGATTGTCTTTTCAATAAGCTGCATTGGTTGATGAATCCAAGCATATAACGTGGTTCCAAATGGAATATACCTTGTACCATCGGCATATTGAAAATTCATACCATTGACAATCACAGGCCCATGATTATTCGCTGTTTCCCTAAAACATTCAAAATCTCCAGATTCTCTAATTTCTTCTGAAGCGTTGAGGATTAATTCATAATGCCATATACCTTCTTCGTCAGGCATAAAGCGAACTAAATATTCACCATTGCCATTGTAGAATCCCTTAATGTTAACCTCTTTGTCCTCTTTTCTAAAGGTTCCAGTAAAATCAACCTTAACATTGGTAGTAGATGGCTCCGGGCCTTTAATACTTCTCTCAAAGATATTATATTTTTCTATTTGTCTCATATAATGCTCTCCTCTCTATTTTTCACTCTTTTGTGGTTTTTGTGGACATGTCCCCATTGTCTTTACTACATTTTCATATATATTTTCCCATAGAACAACTTGTCATGTATTTCAATTTTTCTATTTATTTTATAAAAATCCTATAATATATTGGAGTTTGTTGTGAATCACAATATCTTTAATAAATTAAAAAGGGATTCCCCCCTAAATGGAGAAAATCCCTTCTTTAAATAGAATAATGTACGATTTTCATATTCTATCTTTTAACTGCTTTATTATATTTGGACCGCCCTTAGCGCAATATATGGCTTAGAGGGAAGGCTAATAGTCGACCCACCTGTAAATTCTCCTTCTAAACGCGTTATGGTCATCTCCCATGTATCAATAATTTCTATTTTGTACCTCTCATTTTCCGAAAATGGCAATACTTTAGAAGAAGGTCTACTATCACCAAAATAGGCAAGTAAATACTCCTCCCCTATTTTCCCTGCAAAAACGGTATCTTCAAAATTAAACGGCTTTAACTCTTTTGCTGGTCCATCTTCGATGATAGATCGAAAGAAGGCAATCCGGTCTGGACTCTCGCCGTAAAGCTTACCTCCATGGGACCACCAGATAATTTCATCAGGATTCATAAATGTCTCACCATGTGTAACATAACCGCCTTGGGAAGCACCTTCCCAAAAACATTGAACCATTCTTTCAGCCGTGAGGTTTCCCCATCCATGATTCAAATTTCCCTCATATCGGCATTCATCATAAATAACAGGCTTCTCATATAACGCCAGTAATTCCATAACCATCGAAGTGTCAGGATGCTGAATGCTTGCATGTGTTACCCATGGCTTACTGTGATCATACCAATGAGTATTGCTGCGATTGTCTGGACGATGCCAATTATGAATCGACCTTAAGTGCTGAGATGAATCTTCTTTTTGAATTAATTTAAACAAATCATCCCATTCAGACATCGAACGACTTTCAATGAGATCATATTCATTCGCTAAAGACCACCAAATATTTCGAAAAGAAGCCAAACGAGCAATTACATAAGAAAGGTAAAGCCGATCTGCTTCTATTCCCATATTTTGGAATCCCCATCTGTCATATGGATGAAATAAAATTAAATCGACTTCAATATTTAACCCGTCTAACCTTGCTATTTGCTCTTCCAACTTATCGAAAAAACGGGTATCAAAACAGCTAAAATCAAACCCCTCTTCTAATGAACCGACAAAAGGAAACAAAAGTGGTTCTTGGAGATTATAATCGTAGTGTTTTGGAAATACACACATACGAATTTTATTAAATGGACCACTTTTTAAACTATCATAGGTTTGCTCCTGAATCTCTTCTTTCTGATAGTTCCATACATATGCAGTTGTTCCAAACGGATAGTAGGGTTTACCATCTGAATAGGAAAAATGTGTTTTACCAGAAACAATTACAGGACCATGATTGTCCTCTCCAGCTTTAATACATTGGAATTTACCCTTTAAATGATTTAAGGTTCCTATATTACTCTCCGTTTGAAAAGACCATTCTCCAATTTGATCAGGCATATAACGAATGGTATATTGGCCCTCACCAGCATAAAAGCCTTTAACCTCAACTTCACGATTTGCATTCTTAAAGATGGCTTTAAGCGATACATCTATGAAAGGATTTCCTTCATTAGGTCCTTCCCAACTTGCTTCAAACAGTCCCCATTGCTCAATAAATTGATCTTTCATTTCAAAACTCCAATCTAGTTTGGTAACTGAAATTAAATCATTTTGATCTCCCAATTTTAATATTGTTCTAGGACAACAAAATCTACCTTCCAACCTTGTGGTACATTCAAGCTTACAACAAACGTTTTTCTTCTAATAGATGTAAAGTCAAGATGCTGTTGTGCCACCATCAATCACTAACTCCGTACCCGTAACAAAAGATGATTCCTCTGATGCTAAGTACAATACGCCGAATGCGATATCTTCTGGGGTTCCAAACCGGGGAAGAGGCGTTTTTTCCTCGAATTTTTGCTTCAACACATTATGATAGAGTATGCCTTCAGTCATAGGAGTAATAATTAGTCCTGGATAAATTGAATTTACACGGATTTTATCCTTTGCATAATCCACTGCTGCAGCTCTAGAAATGGAGCGTATCCCTCCTTTTGATGCTGTATAACCGTTAAAACCGCCACCAACAAGTCCGGCAAGGGAAGCGATGTTTACAATAGAGCCACCATCTTGTTTCATTATGGGAATGACTTGCTTCATACCCAAATAGCTCCCCGTTAAATTGATGTTTAACAGGCGCTTCCATTCTTCCGTAGTATCTAATTGGCTGCTAATGCCAGCGCTATTTACAAGAACGTTAATTGTGCCGAACGTGCCAACTGCTTTTTGTACAGTAGCAATCCATTCTTCTTCATCAGATACATTAAGTTTAATACCTATTGCCTCACCCTGAAAAGCTTCGATCTCTGCAACAGTAGTATTTAAGCTGTCTGTTTGAATGTCTGTCAATACAACTTTGGCTCCTTCTTTTGCCAAAAGAATTGCACTAGCTTTACCTATGCCGCTACCGGCTCCAGTTACTAGGGCAACCTTCCCTTTCATTCGATCCATCTTTCATATCCCCTTTCTATTTCTTATTAAATCTTAAATCTATTATTAAACTTCTTTATTTTGCGTAAAATTTTCTATTCTTACCGTCAATATATAAATCTGATGCAACTCTAAAGCTGTCCTTTAGCCTGATATCAATAGAAGAGCTTCCAATTAGCACATCTATGTCACCAGCCTCAATTTTCCACTTCATGTCACGATCAAGAAACGCCATTTGACTTGGTTCTACCTGGAAGGAAACCGTTTGCTTTTCTCCAGGCTCTAGTTCAATACGTTTAAATCCTGCTAATTCCAAGACTGGTCTAGTCATGCTGGCATAACGGTCCTTAAAATAAAGCTGAACTACTTCTGTTCCCTGCGTTTCACCTGTATTTTCTAAATCAAAAGTAATGGTGATTACACCGTTTGGTTCTATTTCTGGACTACTTAATCTCAAATTGGAATACTCAAAACTGGTATAAGAAAGTCCATGCCCGAAGAAATATCTAGGTGTATGAGGCATATCCACATAATCGGAAAAACCTATGCTTTCTCCCTGATGGTAACTGGAGCCATTCGGATGATTGTAATAAATAGGTACCTGTCCAGCGGAACGTACCACAGATATTGGAAGCTTCCCGCTTGGATTATAGTTACCAAGTAAAACATCCGTAATCGCTTCTGCTCCTTTCTCTGCAGGATTCCACGCCTCTAGAATGGCATTTGCATATTTGTCTGCTGCATCACTGGAGATGGGACGTCCATTAAAATGTACGGCCACTACCTCTTTGTGTAATTCAGATAATTTCTCTAATAAGGTTTCCTGACAGATTGGGAGATTAATATCCGTTGCATCAATACCTTCTCCCATAGAGGCAATAGAGCTGGTGCCATGTTTGCCACCCAATGTAACGATAACCAAATCGGCATCACGGGCTATTCTTAAAGCCTCTTCATGACCAGACATATCATTTCCTGCCACTGGATATCCAAACGAATAAGCAATTTCAGTCTGAGGCAGACTTTCCAGTAATTGTTCAAGTAAATTCTTGATTCCTGGCTTTTGTTTCTGTAATAGTGCCTCAAAAGCTGGATCATCATCTACCTGTATAGGGGTTCCAGGGATTGTCTTCATCACAGATTTCTTCTCGTCTGCCTTTGTTTCTAGACCAGCCATAGTAGAAATGGCAGCTAACAGTCCTTCCGCCATACTAAAATGAGTATAGCCTCCAAAGAAAATTCGAGCGTCTGAAGCATGGCATCCGATTACAGCAATTTTTTTCACATTCTTTTGAATAGGCAAAGTACCATCATTTTTTAAAAGCACTAGTGATTCTCTGGCTGATTGCAGCGTAACGTCCTCATCTTTGGAGCAATGAAAAGCCTTTGTCAGCTCTTCACCAGATAAGGCATAAGGGTTCTCAAAAAGCCCCATTCTAAATTTAGTAGCTAAAATACGCCTTACAGCTGTGTTCAAAATATCAATATCTGCTTTCCCAGTTTCAAACCATTCCGCTAACTCGTCATTAAAGCATTTCTTAAACATTAGCTCCATATCCATACCAGCGCTTAATGCACGAAGTCCTGCTTCCGTATAACTTTCACATACCTTCTGAACCCCATGAATATTCATAATCGCACAATAATCTGATACAGTGATTCCATCAAAGCCCATATCGTCCCGCAAGATTCCTGTCAATATTTCTTTGGAAGCGGACACCGGTTCTCCATTGATAGAATTATAAGAAGGCATGATTCCTCTTAAATTTGCTTCTGTAATTGCTGCCTGGAAGGGCTTCCCATAGATTTCTCGTAAAGGTCTTGCCGGCATATCAACATGAGTCCCGTGTATTCCGCCATCAGAAGCATGAAAGCCCAGAAAATGCTTTGCGACACTTTCAGAACGTCGATGGCCCGTTTTTTCTAATTGAATACCTTTCGTATAGGCAACGCCCATTGCCGCTGCTAAAGTAGGATCCTCACCATAGGTCTCTCCTTGTCTACCCATTCTTGAATCTCTGGATATATCTAATACCGGTGCAAAGACTTGTGTGATGCCAACCGCGCGCTCTTGCCTGCCAACTATTTTCCCGATTTCTTTCTCTAATTCAGGATCCCAAGAAGAGGCTCTTCCAATCCCTGAAGGAAAGCTGGTAGCCCCTTGTACATACGCACCACAAAGACCTTCCATATGAAAAATGGCCGGAATACGATGTTCACTTAGCGACATGACTTTTTCCTGTATTTCACGCTGGAACCTTGCAGCATCTTCAAGTGTGTCTAGCGACCTCATCTCAAGAGTACTAACCTGCCCCACTCCATGTTTATAATTTTCTTCTAAGTATTCATATTCCGATAGTTTTATAGGGAAGTAACAAACAATCTGCCCCATTTTTTCATCAATACTCATTCTCTGCAACAAATCATCTGCACGTTTTTCAGCTGAGAGCGAAGAATCCATATATTTTATACTCGTTTTCTTCATAATTTTTCTCCTTGCATACTTGTTATATAGCGAAATCTATTAATAATTTATAAGTTGTATCCCGAGAATCTTCCATTATATTGATAAGTGAATTCATTGAAAAAAAAGTACTGCTGTGCAGTTAATTATTCCATCAGCCTTTCAGCAGCACCTTCTCATATTTACGATTATTTTCTACTACTTCAAAAATCACATTTATTTACGAACAAGGGATAAACCGGTCATATTTTCCACTTCCAGATTAAATCCTCCCGGTTTTTCAACACTGTAAAAGATAGTGTTATCTTCTTTCCACCATTTAACACTTAGAAAGCCGTTGTTTATCGGTACTCTCCCTTCACACCAATCCAAGTCTGATGCTTCAAACCTCAGGGAAATAAATTTATTTAACACATCAATATCGCTAATACCTAATACATTTTTATATAGCCAGTACACAATATGTGATCCAAATCCATGATTGCAGCTTGCAGAATCATCAGCATGCTCCCAAATAGTTCCGGTTTGATTTACCATATAAGTCAAGTAATCGCTGGATTCGTCTACCAATTGTTTCCCTAGCCCATATCGTGAGAGTAAATCCAACCTTAAATAGTTTCCAATAAATGCATTTGCCGGATCTACATCGGGATGAGCTCCAGTTGCCTTTCTTTTAGGTCCAAACTCAGTCAACAATGTATTCCATAAATGTTTATGTGTTTCCGGTGTAGCAACCTCAAAGAAAAAGGCGTAGTATTGACATACTTCTGATTTGTTTTTTGTAACTCTTAGGTCACCATTTTCACGCACTGCATTATCTACAAAAAATGTTCCATTATAAGATTGCTTTCTAATTTCCTCTTTTAATCTGTAAGAATGTTCAATCAACTCATTCATATTATAAATTCTTCCCGCAGCAGCCAAAGCTCCTGCATAAAGCATATTGCTAGGATAATTGACATCCTGGACATAATCATTTGCCTTAGACCACTCAACAAACACCCAGCCATCAAGTTTTTCAAGAAGTCCATTTTCATTTTCAAAAGCTTTAAAATACTCAAACAGCCTTAATACTTTCAGCTTAAATTTCTCTACAAGCTCTGTATCTCCGCTTCTTTTAAGATATTCTTCTAGTTGCACTACAAACCACAGCGACCAATTTGGAATGAAATCCCCGTATTCCGATTTTAAATCTGTCACGATTCCAATAGCATCCGCAGGATAACACATTGGCAACATGTTCTCAGGCAATTTATCAAACCTATCTACCAAGAGGTAGTTTTCAAAGAAGTTCCTTTCTACCTTGGTGTTTCCTGATAATCCAAAAGCGGCTCTTGCAGTAAAGAAACTATCACAAAGGTATCCGCCCCTTTCACGGGAGGGACAGTCAGTAAAAACATCCACTGAGTTTTGCCACAATGTTTCTCTGCCAGCTTCAAAAAGAGGGCTTAGTTTCATATCACTACATGAAAAATATGCTTTAAATACATCTGGGTTTGCAAACTCTCTTAAATGAATATTGCTAATCTTACAGGAACCTTCAAATACCATTACTTTTAAATATCTTAAAGTGTAGGCTTCAAATGCCTCTAGGTTGTATGTTCCCGTTTCAAGTTCATATACAATAAAAGGATTAATTCCTGCACGTTTGAAGTCTACATCTCCTTCAGTAAGTTTTTCATCAAATATAATGATAATTTTAGTCTTTTCTTCAGCTATTACTTTTGCACCGATAAAGCCTGTTAAATTGGTACCGAAGTCAAAGGTTTTGTATGAACCTATATGTAACTCGGTTGTAGAGTCACTGGTGAGAAAACTGTCGCTTTTAAGTTTTTGACAGTACCTAATCTTTTGTAGGTCAATGGCTGGATCCTCTTCGAATTCATTAATGGTATATCCCTTTTTAACTCGGCCAACCATATCAGTAAATAACGAGACCCATGATGTTTCTGCTGTTTCATCTTCTTTAAAAATGCCCTCTTCAACTTCTTTAACTGGCATTTTCAAAGCAAACTCAGGATACTCAACCACGCGAGGCAAAAATATTTTTTCGGGTACTACTTGACATTCGACAGCCTTCAAATCGTAATCCTGTTTTGTTCTCCAATCTGCATACCGAGAATCAAGCTTATAATATTCAACAAACGATCCTCTTAGAAAGCTGTTGAAAGGAACTTTTTGCACCCGTTCATTGCATAACCTTGCTTCAAACAACACACCATTACCTTGAGTTGAAGCAATTACTACATCTCTACACAACAGCTCGGCCTGGATAAATTCAGGTTGTTCCATAATATAGTAATTTTCTACATTATAAGCAGCAACTTCTATTGTAATTATATTTATACCATTAGCTAGCTTCTCGGAAATATCGAGTTCATCAACCCGGAAGTAACCTTTTGCTGCTCTTGCAGGTCCATAACCTGCAAACTGTCCATTAATAAAAACTCTATATATGGTAGAGACTGCTATTTTTAGTTTGCATGTTTCAAAACTTTGCATGTCAATAACTGCTCTAAATTCTAAAGTATAATTCATTTGCCCCATTAATTCCTCAGGCTAAATAGGTTTAGCCGACTTAAAGAAATTGGCCTTTTTTTCAATGTAGGTTTTCATTTATTATTTTCCCTTTAACTATTTATTTTTAGAAAATGTTGCAATTGTTAGGAGTAAGTCTTGGATCTGGTTTGATCTTATCTACTCCGATCGACTCTGGTTGACGGTTAATCATAATCTTCCACTTTCCATTCATCTTTCCAGTCTATATAAGCCATCTCACCATCAAACCTTACAGTTAGCCATACATAATCTGATACGGAGGTATCAACATCTAAATCTAGGCCATATTCTTGTCTTTCCGCATCCTGTTTATTTTGATTTCCTTGCATTTTAAACAGACTCAACATTTTTCTTTTTCCACAATCCTCACTTGATACTTTTCTAAAACAACTTCACCAGACAATTGTTCTCCAGTGACCATATCTTTAACAGCAGATTCAAGCACGACGGTTTGGTCTTCCTCCGTAAAGTTCATTATGAAAATATAGTCACACTCAGGGGATTGTCTCACTTGTACAGATACTCCCTTACCGTGCTTAACGGAAGCAGCAGGTTTAATCGCTAATTCGTTTATTAGCCCCGAATAGAATTCACGATGGAAATCATCCTCTAACCGGGCGCCAATATAATAGGTTTTTCCCTTCTGAAATACGTTGCTTGTAACAGCCGGTGTATTCGCGTAAAAATCCTGCACATAATGGGCTTCTGTTTTAGCTGCATTTAATTGAATAACTGTTGCATAATCTTTTAACTCATACGATTTACCATTGAAATGGACTGCATTGCAATCATTTGGATACAGCGTATCGGTTTCAACAGGAATCATTCCAAAAATCTCTTGAAGGTCTTTGTGCCAGCCCCCTAAATACGTTAAATCATGTTCATTAACAATTCCGCTTATGTAGGTCATGACTAACGTACCGCCGCTGGCTACATATTTCTTCAAGCGTGAAATCGTTTCTTCGCTTACTAAGTATAGCATTGGCACAATTAATAATTTATACGAGGTGAAATCCTGGTCTTTGGTAATGACGTCGACAGGAATATCCATTTCCCAAAAAGTTCGGTAATGTGTCTGCAAGGTTTGCGGATACCGTTTCGTTTTTAAACCAAAGCCTGATGCATCGTTAAGGGCCCAATTGCTTTCCCAATCATAAAGAATAGCAACGTCTGAAGGGCGATTTGTTCCCACTACATCAGAAATCTTTTCCAAGATCCCCCCCAATTTTGCAACCTCTTGGAACACACGGTTATCCAAGCTATTATCATGGTCAACAACCGCACCATGGAATTTTTCCGCAGAACCTCGTGACTTACGCCATTGGAAGTACATGACGCTGTCCGAGCCATGTGCCACCATTTGCATGGAGGAAAGCAGATGCATTCCTGGTCGTTTTGCTTTATTCACTTGATGCCAGTTTACAAGACTCGGAGTAGATTCCATTAAAATAAACGGCTGCTGTTTAAGACTGCGATACAAGTCATCTATGAATCCTACTCTCATTGCCAAGTCAGCTGTACTCTCCCAATTATTGTGCCAAGCAGGGTAGGCATCCCAGCTGATCACATCAAGATGTTTCGCAAACTTGCTATAGTCAAGAGCTTGGAACGGAATGAGTTCATGTGTATCCGCCATGAAATTCGTCGAAACTGGAATTTCAGGTGTAACTTCCTTTATGGGGATAATCTCATTCTCAAAGAAATCAATCGTCTGATCGGTTACAAATCTGCGCCAGTCAAGGTTTAATCCGTGTACCGTATTTTCTCCAATTGGAGAAGGAGATTCGATTTGTGACCAATCTGTAACAGTGTGGCTCCAAAATGGACCCCACCAAGCATGATTCAAGGATTTAAGGTCAGGATATTTCTCTTTTAACCAGTTTCTGAAGGCTTCCTGACATAGATGACAATGGCATTCGCCGCCATATTCGTTTGAGATATGCCACATTAACAAAGCAGGATGCTGACCGTATCTTTCAGCTAACAGGCGGTTGATCTTCTGAGTTTTTTCACGATAAATCGGTGAAGTAAAGCAATGATTATGTCTTGCTCCATGCAGCTGCTTCACTCTTGCTGAATTAACTCGCAGTACTTCAGGGTATTTTTGAGACATCCAAGCAGGACGAGCCCCACTTGGTGTGGCTAAAATCACTCGTCCTCCTATACCGTAGATATCATCAAAAATTTTATCTAACCACTCAAAGTTATATACTCCTTCTTCCGGCTCTAATGCAGCCCAGGCAAAAATGCCAACAGAAAAAGTATTCGTATGGGCAAACTTCATCAATTTGATGTCATCCGCTAATATATCAGTTCTATCTAGCCATTGATCAGGATTGTAGTCTCCCCCATGAAGCATAAAATTAGCTTTAGTAGTATATGTTCTATGAAACTTTGTCATCGTCTCTCCCCAATTCATCTGGTCAGTCGCCCATCGCTTATCGTCTGGACCAAGTTCGCTATAACTTCATCGCACCGGTTAAGCCAAGCTCCCCACTTCTTTATTCCGCTCTACAGTCTCTCCTCGAACCCTTCACATTATTACGGGAACACCTGGAAGACTTTTAAACCCCATTGAAGCTTGCTAAGCTGCGGTTCAAAGTTAAATCATATAATTTCAATTCGTTCATATGCATTTTTTCTCCATCCTATGAGATATAATTTCAAAGGAATAGAATTCTTTATTATTTAATTGTTTTCAAGTATGTCCAATTGAGCAAGTCTTGGATTTGGTTTGATCTTATCAACTTCGATCGACTCTGGATGACGGTTATTCATAATCTTCCACTTTCCATTCATCTTTCCAGTCTATATAAGCCATCTCACCATCAAATCTTACAGGAAGCCATACATAATCTGATACTGAAGTATCAACATCTAAATCTAGGCCATATTCTTGTCTTTCTGCATCCTGTTTATTTTGAGATTCTCCCGATATAACAGTATCTCTATCTGGCCCAAATAATAATTTAAATCTCTCTTCAACTGTTCGATACCTATTACCATTATAAAAATCTTCTCCGATTATCTCCGGAAGTTTTGGAAGCCATCTATCCGCCAATGCAATATACAAATCTTTTTTAAACGGATGTTTAAATACAGAGGTGATCTGTGAATTAAATGAAGTGCAGGTAGGATCCTCTGTATGCGGATTCCCCAAAATCTCCCATGGACCATGAAAAGTTTTGGCACGAGCGACCTCCGATGGGTTTGGATGATATCCTGTTGTGCCGGATGTGAACAAGTAGTGTAGTCCATTCCTATAAAAGTAAGCTGGTGCCTCACGAACATATGGAGGTTGGATATTTGGAAAATGAGTAGAATAATAACCAGTTACATCCGTGAAATCTTCTGTTAAATCGGCACATACAAGTTCACTATGAACTCTTTCAAAATAGTAGTAAGCCTTTCCATCTGGCGCCAAGACCAAATCAAAATCACCGGCACTCATATTTAATGGACGGAGACCACTTTTCACCATGGTATATGGTCCTAAAATATGGTCACTAATCAAAACCGTTGATTCCTGTTTTCCTTCTTTTTTCATAATCTTCAGCCAACATACAAACTTACCTGTTTTTTCATTAAAAATAATATGTGGTCTATCCATGAATTGAGAAGGATGCAGGGGAGAGTTCTCATCTTCTTCATTAGGAGGAATGATGATTCCTTTGTCTTCCCAGTTATACAAATCTTTTGATGCATAGCATTTAACTCCCCAATGCCAAATTCCATTTCCAGCCTTTGTGTTTTCTTTATTTTCACCATACCAATAAAAAGTATCTCCTACAGTAATGATAGATCCCCCATGCGCCTGAATGCGCTTTCCATCGGTATCTAACCAAACTTGTCCTGGTCTGATTGAATTATATTGCATTTTATACTCACTTCTCTCTTTCTATCTTTTCCTACATTTTCGCATAAAACTAGTTATCTTTATTTCAATAAATTTGGTTATGTTATAAAAAATCTAGATTATATTAATTGGAGGCTGCCCCTTAAAATTAGAATAAAATAGAGTCCTCAGGGTCTTCAAATATCTCATTAATACATGTATAAATTAGTTGGCATTTATTCCCCAATCACTACATTTTCCGAAGATCTTTTTCTTAATTCAGCAGGTGAAAACCCCTCCATTTTCTTAAAAACCTGCGTAAAATATGTGTAATCACAAAAACCTACTTTCTCGCTAATTTCGTAGATGAGCTCATTTGTATTGAGAATAAGTTCTTTCGCTTTGTCTATCCTTAAACGGGTCACATATTCCTTGAAGGAGATTCCAAATTCTCTTTTAAAGAGATGACTAAAATAGTTTGGTGTTTTCCCGACATGCTCGGCAACCATCCCTACCGTAAGATCACATGTATAGTTTTTACGGATAAACTCATCCGCACGGTTCATTGCCGGACTGAGATCCTTTGATAACCTTTTGCCAATCTCTTCAACAACCTGAACAGCTATATTCCTGAATTCATCAATTACTAGAATTTCCTCATTACCTTCAATGAATTCTATTTGCCCCTGAATGTCATAGATCATATCAACTGGGATGTTACTTACTGTGACCATTATTAGTTGAAGCAATTTACGGGAATAGGCGGAAACACTTTTTCTACTATAATTTCTTTCTTTCTTAAGGCGGTCATATTCACTATTAACCAACATTACTATAGTAGCAAAGTCCCCTTGGGACAATTTCAATATGAAATCTATATTCTCTAGCAAACCAATTATCATACTACTTTTTAATTCCATGAATCTGTCGTACACTTTGATAGAATTAGACCCCTCGTAAAGTCGCATACATAATGCTTGGTTTGCTTCGTGATAGATTTTACTAAACTCTGAAACGCTGCCCGGACTGCTGATTCCAGCCGAGAATGAGATGCGGTAAATGGCATTCAACTCTCGATTCCATACCCTTAGCCGTTTTGTCATTTCATTTGCAAATTGAACATTGTACAGATAAGATTGTGTTTCCGTCCTCATCAAAAGTAGGAATTTGTCTTCTTTTGACCATAAAATGACCCCTCTAGAGGCTACATCACTGGTTGCAAACAGATGGTTTATCGTATCCGCCACGCTCTTCAATCCATCCTGATTCTTCCTCCAGTCACCATCCATTTGTGCGGATATACAGAGGATCAATCCTGTTGCATGAAAATTATAATATTGCTGCAAGCCTTGCAGAACAATCAACTGGTCCGAAATCTTACCGGAAATCAATTCTTCTACAAAAGTTGTTTTATACGAATCGAGATATTTATAAAATTCTTGTTCCGTGACACGTTGCCTTATAATTTCTTCTTTTACATTCTTAATGAGTGCAATTAAATTCCGTGCCCGAATGGGCTTCATTTCATAATCAACAGCACCTAATTGAATCGCTTTTTTTAGGTAATCAAAATCGTTATATCCACTAAGAATGATCACTCTCGTCTGCGGTTTCTTCTCCTTAATTTTCCTCAGCAGCTCCAAGCCGTCCATTCCAGGCATTCTGATATCCGTAATAACGATCTCCGGCAGAAACTCAGTAAAAAGTTGCACCGCCTCAAGCCCATTAGAGGCGGTAATAACCTGTTTAATGTCCAAAGCTGACCAATCAATTCCTTGTTCAATCCCTGACCTGATCTGCTCATCATCATCTGCTATCATCAACTTCATTCCGTATCACCCGCAATTATTAATTAATCTCTCATGATACCTTTGTTGCCAGAACGGCTATACCTTCTTTACCTGGTAAATCTAGTAATTGCTTTCCAGTTGCTTTTTCAACAACAGTTTCACGTGTCATATCCCAAATATCTATTACTTCTACCCTATATTCTTCACTATTATCTGGAAGTTCTAAATTAATGATACAAGGACGTTCTCGCCCTAAATATTTAATAATATATTTATCCTCATGTCTTCCAGAAAAGTTAGTAATGCTACCAAACCTAAAAGTATCAAATTCTACAGGATCAAGAGTGAGAAGAAATTTCTCAAATGCAATTTCATTTTCATTCTTTTCTTTCGGTTCATTAGGATTCATATTATACAAATCTTTGTCTGGCTGTATTTCCCCTTCCAATTCATGCATAATTTTCTTTAGAAAAGCTATGCGTTCTACACTTTCTCCATGTAATTCTCCACCTTTTGCCCACCAAAGAACCTCATCATCCCTATGATAAGTTTCACCATGCGTACAGTAGCCGCCAAGTACCATTACAGCCCAAAATCTATGAACCATTTCAAAAGCTGTTATATTCCCCCAACTATGTTCAATATTACCTTCATACCTACACTCATCAATCATAACTGGTTTTTGATACTGATCCCTGTACATTTTCGATTTATGAAAGCTATTTGTTTGGATGGAACAATGCGTAATCCAAGGTTTTGATGCGTCATAGACTTTAGTTAAGTTATGATTTGAAAGCAAATGATTGTATACATCTTCACTACTTATAAACTTGCCAAATACCTCCCAATCTTCTTCGTTAATACTAAAGACCGTGTCGTACTCATTTGCCAGACTCCACCAAATATTTCTATAAGCAGCTAGCCTTCTTACACAATAATCAAGATATGTTAGATTATCGTGTAGACCTAATTTTGAGAAACCCCATCTGTCATATGGATGGAATAAAATTAAGTCAGCTTCAATACCTAAATCTAAGAGCGCCTTCACTTGAGTTTCCAGATGGTTCCAGAATTCGAAGTTTGGCTGATGCACATCCCACTTGCCTTCTTTATCTTTTTCAAAAGGAAATAGTTCAGGCTCATTATTGTTATAAAACAAACTTTTTGGAAACACACACATCCGAACTTTATTAAAAGGACTCTTAGATAGTGTCTCAATTGTTTTTTCTATAAGAGCCTTAGGTTGATGAATCCATGCATAGATTGTGGTCCCAAATGGAATAAACTTTGCACCATCCGCATATTGAAATTTCATCCCATTGGTAACAGCAGGTCCATGATTTTCACCTGTTTGCTTAATACATTCAAACTCTCCAGATTCAGTAATGAGCTCTTTAGCGTTAAGCTTTAATTCATAATGCCAAACACCTAAATCATCAGGCATAAAACGGACTACATATTCACCATTTCCATTGTAGAATCCCTTGACTTCAACCATTTTATTATCTTTACTAAATGTTCCAATAAAATCTACTTTAACGTTTGATTTAGTTGGCTTTGGCCCATTAATACTTCTCTCAAAAATATTATATTTTTCAATTTGTATCATTTTGTTTACTCCTCTCTAAATAAATCCATGATCCAATTCTTTTAATATCACTTTCATTTTTAAACCTACTAAAACTAGAAATTCGATATTGGAATTGTTCAAGCTTGCTAGAAATATTTTCGCATAAACACACCAATTAATATTTCAATTTATTTGTT
The DNA here is from genome assembly GCF_021560175.1 of Neobacillus drentensis. GTDB lineage: Bacteria > Bacillota > Bacilli > Bacillales > Cytobacillaceae > Neobacillus > Neobacillus drentensis_A. Next base: position 3,695,420 of record NZ_CP091110.1, read on the forward strand.
TATGTTATAAAAATTTTACATAATAATGAAATTAGAAGGTAAAGCCTCAGTTTGTTAGATACTTTTACATATGTTTTTTTGTAGTAACAAAATTTCCTTTATTCTACAAGTGGAATAAGTACTTCTACTCTAGTGCCAACCCCACTCTTACTAGTAAAAGAGAGACCATATTCTTGTCCATAATTGATTTTGATTCGGTCGTCTATATTTTTTAATGCGAATACATGTTTCGCCTCTTTGATATTACTCATCATTTGTTTAATTTCATCTTCATCAACGCCAACACCATTATCGGAAACAATAAATTTAAGCCCTTTATCCACTCTGTTAATATTTATTTCAATTAAGCCACCTTCAATTACCTGCTCTAACCCGTGTATAATCGCATTCTCAACTAACGGTTGAAGCACTAATTTTGGCATTTTATAGTCCAAAATTTCAGGAGGTATATCAATGTGAAGCTGCAAGCGTTTCCCATACTTTTGTTTTTGAATAAACATATAATTTTCCAAGAAGTCAACCTCTTGGCGAAGAGTAACAAAGGGTTCTCCCTTATTCAGAACATGCTTGAATATATCTGCTAGGGCTTCAATTTGCTCGCTAACATCATAGTTTTTATGCTTAATTGCCAGCCAATGAATAGAATCCAATGTATTGTATAAGAAATGAGGGTTTATTTGAGATTCTAAAGCTTTTAATTCAGCCTCTCTTTGCTTGATTTTTGTTAAATAAACGTCATTTATCGTATTATTCAACTGCTTTGCCATCCTCACAAATCCATTGCTCACTTCCCCCATTTCATCTTTTGAATCAATGTTCAATGAAATATCAAAATTACCAGTTTTAAGTTTCTCCATTTCCTTTTGTAAATTTCGCAACGGCTTAACCATATATTTGTGCTGGACGAAAGAAAACAGAATACCAAAAAATATGCATAACAGTATGACAATGAACAAAATGGTATTAATCGTAGTTTTAACTGACGTGAACGAATGTTCCGGAATGCTTTGTATCAGTGTCCAATTTGTTGCCTCAATTGTATAAAAGAGCACAATACTCCTTTCTCCTTGAATACGGGCAGTAAAATAACCATTTTTCAAATGCAGTGTTTTCCGAACATAATCGATGTGATCAAGGTTTTCGCCCATCCGATTTCTTTCCGTTGAAGATAAGACCCGTCCGGACGAGTCTATTAGAAAGATTTGAGAACCGGAATAAGAATTCATTTTTTTGTAAAATTGGTAGAGCGATTCTTCTCGAATATCGAATCTTTCTATACCAAGCATCCTTCCCAAGCTTTGCATGTCCATAATAGCACGATAATAACTGATTTTTCCCGAAGAGGTTTCCCAGTAGCCTCTTCCTTTGAGCCGATTAGCACGCCCAAATATCTTTTGATCCAAGTCCTGAGCTTGCCTTCCTCTATGAAAAATGACATGGTTTAGGGAGTACAGACTTATCGAATCAAAGTAATTTTTTGATCCAACTACGTTATCAACCCAGTCGCTAATATTCCAATACATTTTTTCATATTCCGCTTGGTCGCCCATTTTGCCTTTGGTGTACTCTTGTACCAACTCATTCGACAGAATTCGAACCGAAATATCGTTCGTATCCGTGACCAGTGAATCAAAACTATTTTCGGTTTGCTTCAACGTTTGAAGCGCATTTTCGCTTGCTTTGTTCAGTGCAAATTGGGAAAATTGATGATTCAAATAGATTCCTACAATGATTAAAGGAATGATAATTAATACCAATATTGAGATATATAATTTTAAACTTAAAGACAGATCCTTGAACTTCATGATGAATTTAACCACACTCCAGGAAGTCTTTTTTATATACAAATAGAACGGCTTCGCAGCACCGAGCCGTTCTTCTTACCTTGCCTGAGATGGACAATTAAGTTCCCATAAGGCACCAAGTGATAAATACAAAGTCAACTGTTATATTTTCTTCGCCGTACCTTAAGATTCAACGTTTAGGCCCAATCGAATTTATTTCCGGCCTGATTTTTTTAAACCCTGCAAACAGACACTCTACCCTTTGACGGCTCCTGCAGTTAGACCTTGAACAAAATAGCGTTGCAGAAAGATAAAGAGAACAATAAGCGGAATTATGATCAAACATATTCCGGCAGTCATTAATCCCCAGTTTGTTGTGTACTCCCCTTGAAAATTTACGAGACCAACAGATAGCGGAATGCCTTTATCTGTCGTCAAAGTAGCAATTTGTGCCCACATTAACTCTCCCCATACAAATGCAAAATTAAACACCGTACATGTGGCGACGGCACCGCTTGATAATGGAAAGACAATTCTGAATAGCAATCCTAATTCACTGCAGCCGTCCATTCTCGCCGATTCTATTAATTCTTCGGGTATCGTCCGGAAAAAATTATACAAGATAACGATACTTCCCGGCATCAACCATCCTACATAGGCGACAATTATCGGAAGATAAGTGACATTTATCATTTTTAATTTAGCCATCATCATATATAGGGGTATAATCATAGACTCCGGCGGCAAGATCATCAAGATAAATAAAAAGCTTACGAACGCTCCTGCGAACGGGACGCGTAATCTAGCCAAAGCAAAAGCTGCAAAGGTTGCCAACACTGTTACGGTAAACAGCGTTACAACCGCAATAACGACGCTGTTTACTAAATAATCTCCTATATGCCCAACCTTAAATGCCTCAACATAATTCTCAGTATGGAATTTGGTAGGTAATGACCATAAATTCGAATAAAACTCTTCTGTTGTTTTAAAAGAGGTGGATATAGTAAAAAGAACCGGATAGATGTTGACTACTGCAAATATAATAAGAGAAAGACGAATGAATATGGGGGAATTCTCTCTTCTAGTATTCATAAACATCACCCTTTGATAGCTTTTGAGAAATGAAAATAATAATGGCAACGAGAATAGTAAACACTACACCGATAGTTGCTGCATATCCGAATTGATTAAAACGGAAACCTACATCCAACATCTGGATTGGTACGATTTTCGAATAATCACCGGGTCCACCTTTTGTCATCGTATAGACGAAATCATAGGCTTTAAAGGCACCGATGATCACCAACATTGATACTAAACCGATCGTTGGCTTGATAAGCGGCAGGATAATCATTTGGATTTGGCGGAAGTAGTTTGCTCCTTCGAGTCTTGCAGCTTCAAACATAGAAGCCGGAATTGTAACAATGGCTGTATAGAAAAGCATCATAACGGAACCAGTACCTTTCCAGCCGCTTACGACAGCCAATGTCCACAGAACAAGTCCAGGTTTTGCTAGCCAGGCTTGTCCTAAACTTCCCAATCCGATTATTTTTAAAAATTGGTTTATTAGTCCGTCAGGGCTTAAAATAAAAGTAAACAATAATCCGATGACGACAAAAGGCATCATGCTTGGTGTAAAGAAAATCAATCGAAATACCGATCCCTGCTTATCGCTAATCTTATACACCATTAATGCGAGCACTAGCCCTCCAAGTATAGCAATCACGGAAGAGATAACTGCGATAAAAATGGAATATCCAAATCCTTTGAGGGTAATCGAATCATGGATTAGTTGGCTATAATTTGCCAAACCCACAATTTTAAGACCTGATAATGGACTCCAATCCGCAAAAGATAATACGAAATTCCAAATAATCGGTATTAACATCGTAAATATGATTAAGATAGCTGCTGGCATAAGTAACGTAACCCCTAATAACCGCTGCTTAAAATTTATGGATCGACCTTTTGATCTACTGGTCACTGGGTACTTTGACTGCTGCTTAATATTTATGGCTTGACCTTTTGGTTGACTGGTCACCTTGCGCTCTCCTCCTCCAAATGATAATGGGCATAAGACAAATCGTTTATGCCCATTATCGTAATCACCTATTAATGAACTGACTACTTTTTCTGCTTGATGGCATCCAATCTCAGCTTTTCGAGATCTTTCAGTGTTGTCTTGGGATTAAAGATATAATTCGCTGGGATTTTATTACCGATATAATCATTCATTTGTGGAGAAATACTAGTAATTTCTTTCTCAGTATAGAGATTCCCAGCGTCCCTAGCATAAAGTGCAATTTTTGGATCATCAGATTTCACGTCTTTAATCGAAACCGGCGAACCGTTATCTACTCGTTTCTGAAGAACTTCCTTACTAGTTAAATATTTCAAGATCTCAATCGAAGCTTCCGGATGTTTCGCATTGGCCGGAATCATAAAACCATTGGCCGTACCCATAACTTTTGAACGAGGACCCATATGCGGGAAGGTTAAGATTTGTGCATTTTTTACTCCAGAGTTTTTGATCGCTGTACCGGCAAGGTAATTAATGTAACCCATAAATGCTATCTTTTTAGACTTAAAGGCGTTCAAAACTTGATCCCCAGTCATGGTAAGCGCACCCTCGCCCGGATAAACATATCCCTTATCATAGAGCCTCTTTGTTGCATCAAAAACTTTTACAACTTCTGGGTCATTGAACGAAATTTTACCTTCTGACCATTCTTTAACTTTTGAATCATTCGGCCATACTGCACGTAAATTATTTCTTACCAACCAGCCTGCCCAATCGCTTTGCATTCCAAGAGGTGTAATTCCTAACTTCTCTTTAACTTTAGTCATTGCAGATGTGAATTCATCCCATGTCGGCTGGTCCGGAATTGTGACTCCAGCTTGATCCAAAAGGTCTTTATTTGCTATCATCATCGGATATACAGGGGTTTGCGGGACTGCATATATTTTACCTTTTATGGTTGCCAAGTCTAAGGAACCGTCAATGAATGTGTTCATCCACTCATTATTATTTGCTTTCAAATAGGGAGTGAGATCCAATGCCATATCGCCCTCGGTGAAATCTCCCATACCACTTGTCCAATAAAAAGAAAGGTCAACGGGTTCGCCTGCGGCGATCGAAGTTTTAACAGTCTTTAAAACGTTACCATCAACTGGTTTGAATGTGATATCATATTTATTAGCGAATTTTTTAGTGACCAACTCTTCTTCTCGTTTCCCATTCACATCATCTGGCCAGGCGATCATTAAGGTGAGATTAATTTTTTCACCTGACTTGGAACCTGACGATGAGTTAGAGGTTGCCTCGTTGGTAGAGCTGCAAGCACTTACAATTAGAGAAATGCAAATTAACAAGATTAGAACAAGACTAGTTTTCTTGGAAAATTTCACTTTTGACCCTCCTGATATTTAATATAAAATATTTTAATATTTGAATGCGCGCGCTTTCATATAAAAATTATAATATTCCAAAAAATTAAGGTGTATAAGAAAAACTACAAATACTTTAGATTTTCTTTGGGTGAGTCAATGCGATGTAAATTTAATAGAAAAAATTAATCAAAGATTAGTCCATTACTTTACAAGACTACGATTTTCTTACTTTTGTTTCCAAAGTCTGTGTTAATATGGCTTTTCTTGTCTTATTTTTTCTCTTTTCACATCCTGGAATTTTTTTATTATCAGGTCTAATAGATCTAGATTATTATCAATAAAAGTTAATCGTTCCTGACTAACTCTGTGCCATTCATAATTACCCATGTTAAGTGCGATAGAATAGCGTATTCCAGGTGAGTACAGCTGATGTAGCTTGCTAATAATATAACTACTTCCGACAACACCATCATATCCGTTTATTATGGTTTCAATGTCGTTTTTTACCCATTTTGGAGTTACCTCCAAAGCCTTTTTAGTTAACACTTCGTATTCTCTCAAGATATCACCTCATATATCATTTGACTCATTTCCAAATTAATTAAAAGATTATTCTGATTTTCTTATTCTCCGGTATGTCAAATGATAGTTTCATATTTAATTCGCCACTCTTTGTTTTTACAGTACATGTAATGACAAATTAGACTGTCATTTTACCTTGTGCATTCTTTCTACGCTCTGCCAATTCCTTACCAATCTGAACTTGCTTTTCCTCTGTTAGATCAAACCATAAGATGGAAATTCCTAGTGTACCCAAAATTGAAGGTAGAACAAATATTACGATTTTAAGCCCAAAGAGGGTGGAACTACTTTGCTCTACTCCAGGTACGTAACCAATAACAGACAGTGCGCCTGCAGCTATCGCACCTGATAAAGCGGTTGCAAATGTTTGTGTAAATCCGCTGATAGAACTCATAAATGCATTGATATTCATCCCTGTTTTCCACTCGGTATAATCGATTGCAGCCGGCATCAATGCCCCCGAAGCAGGACCACTCAATGAACCAATTAATGTGGTAATAACTGAAATAACGATAAAAATGATTAAACCAGTATTATTAGCAGGAATGAATAACAATATCGGTCCTGATATCAGTCCTACAACAACGCTCGTTAAAATGGTAACTTTTAATCCAAAACGCTTAATGACTATATGACTTAAGGCTACACCAATAAGGGCAGGTACCAAACCAATGATTCCCATTATTGCCATTAAGCCTTCATTGTGGAAAAAGTATTTAAAAAAGTGAATTTGAACAGCAGCCCTTACCCCAGCTGATAAGGTAGCTCCAAATAGACTCAAATAAATGATGACAGCCGTTTTATTTGTAAAAGTAGCTGCAAAAATTTGTTTAAATGAGGGTGACTTTCCATCTCTTTTTGTTTCTACCATATATCTTTCCTTTATTTTTGATCCCTGGTAAATTGCTACTAATACAGTGAAAACACCAGCAATTGCCATCAATAAAGAAAATCCTTTAGCATCATTCCCGCCTCCTAAAGTCTTGTATAAGGGTACTGCACCTACGGCAACAACTAAAGCTCCAGCCATAATAGATAGATATCCTAATTGCCCTAATGATACCCTTTCATCCACTCTTTTCGTCACAGTCGGGACTACTGCGCCTCCTGGTAAAGAGATGATTGCTGATATAACACTATAAAAAATATAAGTACTAATGGCGTACACTAAATTTCCGGTCGGACTTAAATTTGGATTAGTAAAAGTTAACCATCCTGTAATACCAAAAGGGACTCCTAAGATGATAAACCATGGTGTGTATTTCCCCCATGGGGTTTTCACTTTATCTATAAAAGCGCCGAAAAATGGCGCTATGATTGCATCCAAAATACGAATAACTAGAAATAGTACTGCTATATAAGCGGGTTTAATTTTCATAATGTCAGTGTAGAAGAAAAGTAAATACATTTGCGTCATTTGAGTATGAAACGTATTAGGCGCACCGCCGACCACGAGGGCTATCTTTTCACCTAGCTTTAGTTTTGGTGCTTCAAAATCTTCAATATCTACAGTTTTAATCGCTTTTGTGGCTTCCATCGTAATTCCCCATTCATAGTTTTATTAAAGCCATTGGTTTTGTGCACATTATAGCCGGCAAACAGTCTGTTTATGTTACAAAATTGAACGAATCATAAGCAGCCTACTTCAACTTTAGCCTAGTGTAAACGATTTAAAGTCAACTTCCCTGTGCCTTTGAACTGAAAAAACAAAGCAGATACAGCCTCTTTTACTTCCAGTGCACCTTCAAAATTTTGATAAGTATCACCCGCGTCGATTGGAATCCGGGTAACTATTTTTCCTCCGACACTGGATAGTACGATCATTTCCCCTCTTGCATTCCCTCGAACCTGCAACGAGATCTTTGTAGTTTCTTGCAAATCGAAGTATTTAAATCCCGCAACCGCTCCATCTTGCATGTTGGCAATATATTGATCACGGTGCTCTTCACGGTCTATGCCGCTTTGTGTAAAGTATGGATGAATCTCATAGTCTTCTAGGTACGTGCTAATGTGGCATGCCCCAAGCTTTGAATATAGATTGCAGGCGATAAAAGCTCCGTATTCGCCTATACCAACAAGCGGACCGTCGTTGAGTCCACAGCTTGTCATCTCTACTTGTTTAATGTATCCGCTTTTATCTATATCAATTTTTTCTGCACAAGCTTGTCGTGAAAACGCATGCTTATTGGTTTGTCTATGATAAAAAACATACCACTGGTCATTTATTTCAACCATGCTACCATGGTTGTTGCCTGTGTAATTTAGCCTTTCCACTTCCGTTCTGCCATTCAGAAAAATATCTCCTTTACTAATAATGGTCCCTCCATATACAAAACCGCCATCCGGCCTGTCACTTGTTGCATAGCACAATTCATGACTATTTATGGAGGAGTAGATAAAGTAATAGGTATTGCCTATTTTTCGCATCGAACTCGCTTCAAAAAACTCATGTCCTATAAAACTAGTCCCATTGGCATGTCCTACCTTTGGTAAAATCAACTTCGGGCCTGCCTTTACAGTCAGCATATCCGGCTCCAATTCAAAGCAATAAGCCCCTTCATACTTACGGCTTTTAAACAACTGATCGCATTGCTCACTATCCTCTGGCCCAAAGCCTGAATATAGGTAAATTCGGCCATCATCATCCATAAAAATTCCTGGATCAAATTGAAATATATCATCATTGCTTTCCCCTACTAATTTTCCATTTTGATACCTAACGGAACCATAGTATTGGAAAGTGCCAGCCGGGGTATCACAAACGGCGACAGACATGACTCCTAGCATATCAAGGGCGTAGTAGAGGTAATAGCGGCCATCTGGTCCTTGTTGAATATCTGGTGCAAACAAACATCTAGTACCATCCGTGTTCATTGGATCTTGATTTTTGCGGTAGATAATTCCTTCGTATCGCCAATCATAAAGACTATCTAATGGAGCAGACCAGCAAACATAATCGTTTTCGCAGAATCTTTCCCCATTGAACTTGTCGTGGGAGCCATAAACAAATAGTCTATCACCAAAAACATAGGGTTCCCCATCAGGTATATACTCATAACTCGGAAGGAATGGATTAAACACTTGCTTTTTCATATATCCTCCTTAAAGAGAAGCAGTGAATTTCGTATTTAAAAAAACAACTTCAAATGTGTCCACCCTTTGTTAAGAATTGAAAGAGTGAGACACATTTTAATGAAGTTTCGGAAAGAATATCTATTATATGGCTTATTTAACGATTACACGTACACGGCAGAGGTTTTGAACCTGTGTATAGATATCGCTTACATCACCATGTCTATTTGATTTAACTCTCAATACTGGGAAGTACGTTCCCGGTTTACTAAAAATGTATTTTGCTTCCACGGTGGCGATAGTGCCATCACCACTTACGTTGGTGAACTCTCCCTTAACAGGAAAATCGGTTTCACCCTCAAAGCTCCATTCGGCAAATGTCAATTGACCAGAATGGACAGGCATTTCAACCTCCGCTTTAAAGTCTACTTGCTCACCGGCGTTTACGATTGTACATTCGCTTCCGTTCGCCTTAAGGGCAACGACCGGTTGAATTCCTTTTCGCTCATTTGCTTTTGATGGTACGGACACTTGTCCATCAATCACCGAATATTGAGTGCTCTCATGAGGAGTGATACCATGCTCAACCCATTCACTAACATCGAGCAAAGCCTGATGGAGAGCTCCAAGATAACTGATAAGATGTAGATCATCCGCCGTCTTTGCCTGATCATCGTGCATGGCATTATCCATATACCATAGTCTGAAACTTTGAGATTCTTTATCCCCTAGTTCGCCCCTAACCTTTGTGCGATACCAATCAGGCTGCCAAGGATAAGCGCTTTCATCGAGTAAAGCAGCCACTACAATCATTTTTCCGTTAAAACGACCACTCTGGATGGATCCAGCCCCTCCGCGGGTAATGTTAGCTCCTATAATAACCGGGCGTTGTGGATAAATTGGCGTGCCATCCTCATAGCGGAACTGATCCCAGACATGAAAATCCGACGATGGAACTTGATGCCGGTGATAGGTCTGTATGGCAATAAAATTCGAATTGTCCAGCATAATTTCATCGCCTGGTTTTACTTTTTCAAGTATTTCAAGCATTCCCTCTATCCCAAAACCTTCCGCGATATAAGCTTTATCTCCTTCCAACCTGTCAAGAGGTATCTTCGAACCTGCAGCCTCACCACTTAGGAAAACGATATCCGTGCCAGTTAAGTACACATCCCCTGTAGGTACGCTCTCAAGTTTCAGCCAAGGCTTAAACAAACTGATATCAATACTTTTGTGTCTATGCCATGCATCATCGGCGCCTGTCTTAGTTTCATCTTTTGCGAGTAAATCTTCGCTTATCAAATGTGTTTCGTTAATCACTGTCTTGTATTGAAGCCTGTCTCTAGCCGCAGAACTGTTTGGCTCCGCACCCAAATAACCGGGAACCGTCCAAAAATCCTTTAAATACTCAGGATCTACTTGCTCTATAACAGGTACGAAAAGCGGAAGTGCTCCCAAACCAACATATTCATGTGAAAACCACACCCTTGTTGGGAATCCCATTTTCGTTACTTCTTCAAGTGCCGCTCTTTCCTCTTCATTGAGACCCGCATAGATATCTCCACTTCCACCAGGTTCCAAAGCGTCAGCAATCACTGGAAGTTTACTCCTGAGAATCCTTAATGCATGGGCACGAACGGTGAAAACATTTGGTATGGCCATTGGTGACCCGATGATATATGGCACGGCACCATCCCATGTATTCGTGTTTTCAAAGCAGCTTATGGTCTTAAATCCGCCGCCGCTTCCCCCATAGATATATCCAAAGGGGCGATGTGGTCCATATAGATTAGCTGCAACTACACGTGAGTACTCTGCCACAGCTGCGCTTGAACGGTAAATAGTCGTATCTACAGCTGCAGGTCCGCCCATATTAGACTCGACAAAATAGGCTCCATTCGTGATAGCAAAGCCAATTTTATCTTCTTCTCCCTTTCGGATTTGAGAAGCATCCTCATGTCCTTGAAAAGGAGCCATAAATTGGAAAAAACGTCCTTTATATTTTTCCTTTTCCGGAAAATAGAAAGAGAATCGGACTTCGGTGCCCTCAAATCCGCCATGAATATAATGGTACCGCACAGCGCCCTCTCGCCATTCATCAATATCTACATAGGGCTTTTGGAATTCCGTGTCTAATTTTGGGTCATAGAGTAACTGTTTTTCTTGTAACATGTTATACCTCCTAAAGTTTTCTATTTTAAGATATTTTTATTTTCACAAAAATCATTAAATATGTATTTCATTTTTTTTGTTTGTGTTATAAAATTTCTAGTATACTTATTGGAGGCAGGTATATTATGAATAATCACGTAACCCTACAAAAGTTATACGAAGCTACGAAAATACCCTTACAGCTTTTTGATAATCATGTACCAATCCAAAATTATGGGTCTGGTGAGTTTAATCCTAATCCAGCTGTCAGCATGATTAACAGCGCTATTAATACCAATTATTCCATATGCTATACCGTTTCACCTGATAATTTATTTTGCGGCCTTATTCGAATTGACAATTCATCGCAATATGTGATAGTCGGTCCTGCCATGGCATTGGATTGTACGCGAAAACAGGCCGAAAATATCCTCGAGAGTTTACAACAGCCAGTAAACAGAACAGATGAATTCTTGCATTGGTTTCGGACAATACCTAATTGCGATCTCCAACGATTTCGTAGTATATTGTGTTGTTTAGATCATTTTTTAAATGGGACAGAGAATGAGCCTGTACACATCGCATACGAAGTGAATCCTTCACCAATGCCTACCATCGATACGAATCCTTCTTTTATCGAACATGTTAGTGATCTATTAGAAAAGCAAATGCTATCTTATATTGAATATGGAAATACTAATGCACTTGAAGCCGTTTTATACGATATGCAAACTAGGGGTGGTGAAGGTGGAGTTCCTGAGACAGCTTCAGACGTCATAAGGTCCTATAAAAACATATTTATTGTATCAACGGCACTTGCCTCAAGAGCCGCCGTGAAAGGTGGCTTGGATTTTGATACTGCAAATGCCCTTACAACCAAGTATCTAACTCAAATTGAAAAGATTAAAAATTACAGTGAAATTTTCATTCTCTTAAAGCAAATGTTCTTGGATTTTACGGAGAGAACGGCTCGATCTCGTTTCTATTTATCAGACTCCCTTCTTGTCAATAAAATTAGTAAAGAAGTACAAGCCCATCTTTATGAAAAAATTACACCTGCAAGTATAGCTGATCGTTTAAAGATGAATAGTTCTTATCTTTCGACACATTTTAAGCAAGAAACTGGAAAAACATTGACGGATTTTATTAATGAGGTGAAAATAAAAGAAGGCATACGATTACTAGAAACCACCCAAATGCCTCTCATTCAAATTTCGGCCCAGCTTGGTTTTTCTTCACAAAATTATTTTCATACAGTTTTCAAAAAAATAACTGGCATGACACCTGTCGAGTATCGGAATAAAACCTAAATCTAGGAGAAATACCCATAAAATAGAAAACAGCACTGGTTAATATAAACCCAGTGCTGTTTTGCATTTAACTACTTCAAGAGGGCAGTAAATTTTAAAATACTGTCATTTTTCCTTGTTGATCATTTAAAAGCTGAATCATACCTGCAAGCATTTCTTCCGTAAATTTCCCCTGACTATAATTCACAATGGCTCGTAAAGGTACACTTTCCATCATTGCATTATTCATTTTTACTTCATCATCGTTTCCAGACGCATTTTGTTTCTCGCGAGTTTGGCTCAATTTCCCAACAAACTGTTTGGCAATTTCCGATAAAGCAGGGTTAGCGAATATTTCTCCAAGCGTAGTATTTCGATCAACTGGCTTTTGAACTAGAACGGATGATTGAACCCGAATCTTATCAGATAAAACAATATCCCGAGAGGACTTACCGATTAAGATTTCAAATTCTCCCGTCTCGACATGCCAATCCTTCAAATGAACGTTATAGTAAGCAAATGACCGTTTATCTAACACAAAGGTAACTGTTTTTTGTTCTCCAGGTTGTAATTCTACCTTTTTAAATCCTTTTAACTCTTTTTCAGGCCTGATCACTGTACTTGCTACGTCTTTTATATAAAGTTGAACAATCTCTTTTCCAGGTACTCTGCCACTATTTTTTACGTTTAGACTTACACTCACCGTCTCTGTATCTTTTATTTCCTTTTTATTTAGAATTAGATTGCTATATTTAAAGTTTGTATAACTTAGGCCATAACCAAATGGAAATAACGGCTCAATTTCTTTTTTGTCGTAGTAGCGGTATCCAACGAAAATTCCTTCTTTATATTCCACTTTGTCCCCATCACCAGGGAAGTTTAAGAATGAAGGGTTATCGCTTAACTTCTGCGGAAAAGTTTCGGCTAATTTTCCGCTTGGATTTGCATCGCCAAAAAGCAAATCGGCGATGGCCCCTCCAAGTGCCTGACCACCTAAATAGCCCTCAAGCAATCCTTTCACATGACCGATCCAAGGCATGATAATGGGAGCACCGTTGCTTAATACGACAACGATATTCTGGTTGACTTCTGCAATCACTTCTATTAATTGGATATGGCTTTCCGGCATGCGTAGATGCTCACGGTCATATCCCTCAGATTCATAGCTTTCAGGAAGGCCAACAAAAAGTACGGCAGTATCTGCCCCTGCTGCTGCTTCTTTTGCCTCATTCATTAATTTTTCGTTTACTGTGTCTTCGTTTAGGTTATAGCCTTGTGCATAGATTACATTCGCATTCCCAGAAATAGATTCAATTTCATCCAAAATATTCTCCAGTTTTGTAGGGACGATATGCGAGCTGCCTCCACCCTGGAATCGAGGTTTCTTGACAAATTCTCCGATCACCGCAATGGTGCCTTCTCTTTTTATCGGAAGAATCTGGTCTTCATTTTTTAGAAGGACCATACTTTCTCTAGCAACTTCCCTTGCTAGTTGATGATGGGCTTCACGACTGTATGTCGCATTTTCTTTTTTATGATCAACTGCTTTAAAGATGATCGTAAGCAATCTTTCCACTGCTTTGTCCAATTCTCCTTCTGAAACTTGACCTTTTTTTACAGCATTTACAATTTTTTGATCACCAACACTGTTAGCGGGCATTTCAAGCTCTAGTCCGTTATTTAGCGCTTTTTCACGTTCGTTTACCGCTCCCCAATCCGAAACGACAATGCCTTCAAATCCCCATTCATCTTTTAAAATATCTTTTAATAAATACTCATTCTCTGAAGCGTATTCTCCATTTACCTTGTTGTAAGCAGCCATCACGGTCCATGGTTTTGCCTGCTTAACAGGACCTTCAAAGCTGGCAAGATATATTTCACGCAGTGTCCTTTCATCAATAACAGCATCTATTGACATTCTACGATACTCCTGGTTATTAGCTGCAAAGTGTTTCAAAGAAGTTCCTACCCCTTGACTTTGGACTCCTTTAATATGATTAACTGCCATTTCTGATGAGAGATATGGGTCTTCAGAGAAATATTCAAAGTTTCTTCCACAAAGAGGAGAACGTTTAATGTTTGCACCAGGACCAAGAAGAATAGCCACATCCTCAGTCTGACATTCCTCACCAAGGGCAACTCCAACTTTATGAATCAATTCCCTATTCCAGGAACTAGCCATCCCCACAGCCGATGGAAAGCATGTTGCCGGCACGCTGTCATAGATTCCCAAATGGTCTGAACCACCCTCTTGTTTACGGAGACCATGAGGGCCATCCGTAACCATAATGGACGGAATCCCCAGTCGTTCAATTCCTTGCAACCTCCAAAATTCAAGTCCTGAACACAAACTTGCCTTTTCCTCTAGTGTCATTTTGCTGATAATTTCGCTAATATTCCGATTCATGAAACCTCGTTCCTTTCTATGATTTTTGTTCGTCCATTTCCTTCAATGTAAGGCTTCCTTTGTTGCAAGAACTGCAATTCCAACTTTTCCTGGAAGATTAATCTCTGTTTTTCCACTGGCATTGGTCTTAATTACTGTTCTTGTCATTTCCCATACATCGATTATTTCCACCGTGTAAACTGCATCCTCGGGGAGATTCATGGTTGTATAGATTGTGCATGCATCACCAAGATAAGTCAGATAAAACTCATCCTTGTAATGAACAATTGGAGGTGTCATAAACTCCATCATATGTGCAAATTCTGCATCATTGAGCTTGCACATACACTTGAACACCAGATTATCTGTAATTTCCGATTTTCCATTTGCCACCATATCACGTAACTGCTGCTGGGTCTCAAATGGTACTGCATCCGGTGAATGATACAAGGTAAGTGTTCCTGGAATTTCTTCAAAAAGCTCTCTCATATATGCAATACGACGGACACTTTCTCCTTTCAGTCTGCCCCCCTTGCTCCACCAAAGGATCTGGTTATCATCCATTTTCTCCACATAGGTTTCTCCATGGGTTGCATAAGCTCCCATGCAACAGGTCTTCCAAAACCTATTTACTATTTCAAACCCGGATAAATTACCCCAGTTATATGGAATGTTTCCTTCATATCCCAGCTCATCATAGATTACAGGTTTGCGATACTTCCGGAATAGAGCTGGAATTTTGGCTGCATCAGATTGCTGCAGACTGCAATGCGTTGTATATGGGTTGGAAAAATCCCAAGGATGTAGAAAGTTGTGGTTGCTGAGAAGGTGTTGATATGGATCGTTAATACCAAGATATTCTGCAAAAGCATCCCAATCCTTTTGTTCCAATCCATCCATCAGGTCATATTCATTGGCAAGAGACCACCAAACGTTCGGGTATGCTGCAACTCTGCGTATAAGATATTCCAAATAAATCTCATACTCTTTTCTGG
The DNA here is from genome assembly GCF_021560175.1 of Neobacillus drentensis. Taxonomy (GTDB): domain Bacteria; phylum Bacillota; class Bacilli; order Bacillales; family Cytobacillaceae; genus Neobacillus; species Neobacillus drentensis_A. The sequence goes on from NZ_CP091110.1 coordinate 3,711,069, forward strand.
TCAGATACATAAGTCCCCAACAATCATAAGGATGAAGCAGTATCAAATCTGCCTGAATTCCATATTCCTGCAACTGGATCAGTTTCTCGTCCAGTTTTTTCCAAAATGTAACGTCCGGTCTTTTCACGTCCCAATTTCCCTCTGTGTCCCTTTCAAATGGAAATATCTCTGGTTCATTGCGGTTAAACTCAAAATATTTTGGAAAAATACACATACGTACTTTATTAAATGGTGCAGTTTTCAAAGTTTCCATAGTCACATCCATCAGTAGCTTTTCCTGATGGAGAAGTGCATATATTGTTGTACCATATGGTAGATAAGGGGTTCCGTCTTCGTATTGGAATGATAGATTATTCACCCGAACTAATCCATGGTCCTTTTGATCAGCTACTTCTACCCATTCTCTTCCTTCCATAGTTCCACATAGCTCTATAGAAGACTCGACTTTATATTCACACCATCCACTCTCTAATGGCAGATAACGAACCCGGTAATTTTCTTCTCCATCGTAAAATCCTTTCACACATGTTTTTTTTCCATTTATTTGAAAGGTCCCTTTGATATCCACGTTTACAAAGTCACCTTCCGGTTCTTTCCCCTTAAATGTAAGTTCATATATTTGATATTGTTTCATTCTTTTTCTCCTCGATATTTACTTATCTAGCGTTCTCCAAAAAAACGCTATTCTGTAAATTCTTAATACTTATTTCACTCTTGTAAGATTCAATCAATGTTGAAGTTCCTGCCCAAACAGTAAAACTAACAGTGTCTAGGATTAATCTATTAAGCTAGTATTTTCTTTTATGAATAATCTCAATTGCCCAATAAACGATGAAAAGGTTATTGTTGTACAGTAACTAATTTTTCCTCAAGTGCATTTAACTCATTAATAAGCGCATTTAATCTATCTTCCGTTAACTTCGACATTGGATGATATAATAGCTTTTCAATTGGCTCTGCTTTTAACCGGGCTAATTGACCATGAGGATTGGAAATTCCAGGTACATACATTTCTAAAGTCTTCGTCATTTCCTCATTTAATAGCAAGTCAATTAATCTAGTATTTGCAGAATAAATCGTCCTAAAACCACGTTCATTCTTATAAACGAAACGATATTGACCAGACCCTACTACAAGTGAAACCCCCTTATCTGTTTGGCAAATATCAAAAATTCCTTCCACTTTTGTTATAATGATACCGTTTTCTTTAACATCCTCTTTATTAGCAAATGGCAAGATAATCTGTGCTGTGGTATTAACCGGAATTTCTACTTCTATGGTTACTTCCTCATGAGTGATATTCCAAGCCGAAACGATTCGTCCATACATAGAATCATACGTAGCCCTTGCATAGGTTAATTCTTTACCACCAATTCTTGGCTGAATACGAATCCGTTTATAAGCCGGCTCCGTTTCATCCATGTCAAGTCCTGCCACCACTCGATACATCCAGTCTCCAATGGCTCCATAGGCGTAATGATTGAACGAATTCATATCATCACTCCAGAATGAATCATCTTCTTTAATACCATCCCAATGCTCCCAGATGGTGGTTGCCCCTTTGGATACAGAGTATAACCATGATGGAAATGTCTCTTGAAGCAGCAGCTTTACAGCAGTTTCATGATAACCGTTATTCGAAAGAACAAGGTTTAAATAGGGCGTCCCTACAAATCCTGTTGTTAGATGGTAGTCATTTTCTAAAACCAACTGATTTAAGTCATAGGATATTCTCTCTCTTATTTTTCCTTCTACAAGGTCGAACATGAGGGTAAGTACATGCGCAGTTTGTGTTGTAACAGCCAGTCTTCCTAACGGGGTTATAAACTCATCGTTATAGTATTTTTTTATCCGAATTAAAAGTTCATCATACTGCTTCACATCGTCCACTTTGTTTAGAACTTTTGCTGTGTCACGTAAGAGCCTAGTTGAGTAGGCATAAAAAGCTGTAGCGATAAGTTCATCAGGGGTAGCACCAAAATAAGTATCTTCTTTGGAGTCTAACCCAAGCCAATCTCCGAAGTGGAAGCCAGTATTCCATGCATATTCCATTTCCCCTTGGGCCCGAATGTATTCTACCCAAGCTTGCATACTAGGATATTGTTCTTCTAGAAGTCTCGTATCACTATAGGAAAGGTATACAGTCCATGGACAAATCACCGCTGCATCTCCCCATGCTGCGGAAGAATCACCATCCACCACATTCGGGATGACGAAAGGAACGCCGCCATTTGGAAGTTGATCTGCTTTTAAATCACGGAGCCATTTGGTGAAAAATGGGCCACCCTGATAGTTGAAAAGTGCTGTACGTATGAATACTTGTGCATCACCGGTCCAACCCAATCGTTCATCACGCTGCGGACAATCGGTTGGAACATCCACAAAGTTCCCTCGCTGTCCCCATTTAATATTCTGTTGTAATTGATTCACCACTGGATTCGAGGTCTTAAAATTACCTGATTGCACCATATCGGTATGAATAACTTCGCCAACAAAATGTTCGAGATTCAGGCCGTTTTCCTGGCCAGGATACCCTTCAATCTTCACATATCGGAATCCTTGGAAGGTGAAAACGGGTGCATAACTCTCCATCCCTTCGCCCTTTGTGATATACTCGACGGTTTGCTTGGCCGACCTAAGGTTGCCAAAGTAAACATTGCCGTCCTTATCCAGTACTTCTGCATGTTTTAATGTGATTTTTGTACCTGCCGGAGCAGTGACGGTAAATCGAATGCGGCCCACCATATTTTGCCCCATATCTAAAACAGTATCTCCTGCTGGTGTAATTAACACTGCTTGTGGCTTTATTGTTTCAATTACTCGTGTAGGATTGTTTTCCTGAGCAACCAAATTCTCCAAAGGAAGATCAAGAGTATCCGTACCCATCCATTTGGAATCATTAAAATCAGATTTGCTCCAGTCCCTTTGTTCCAGTCGTGCATCATATACTTCTCCATGATAAAGTTCGGAGTACAAAATTGGACCTGTAAAAGCCTTCCAGGTGTGATCCGATACTAGAAGATCTTCTGTACCATCATCATAACGGACATTCAATTGAAGAATTATTCCTCGCTTTGTGCCGTAATTATTTCGTGTGCAATCCCAAGAGAGATCTCCTTTGTACCAGCCATCTGCTAACATGGCACCGATTGCATTCGAACTGCTTGTCAGAAGGGCGGTTACATCATAGGTTTGATATTGAATTCTTTTACTGTAGCTCGTCCACCCAGGAGCCAGTAAATCCTCTCCTACACATTGCCCGTTTAAATAAAGCTCGTACAGGCCTACACCTGTAGCATATATACGTGCTGACTCAATTCCATCTTTCAAATTAAATTCCTTACGTAACAAGAATGCAGGTTCTGAAGCCGGGTCAAGCTCCTGGGGGTTTGGTGTAATCCACTTCGCCTTCCATTCATTCGTTTCAAAGAAGGCAGTTTCCCACCATGCAATGTCGCTCCAATCGGATTGTCTGCCAAAATGATCCCAAACTTTTACACGATAATAATACCTTGTAGTGGATTTCAGCTCAGGTCCTGCGTAATCAATGTGAAGTGATTGCTCTGACTCTATATATCCTGTATCCCATATAGGTGTTTCAAAATTGAATTTCAAAGAAACTTGGAGCTGATAAGCCAATTGCGTCGTTCCACGGCGGTCTGATTGGATTTTCCAACTGAGTCGAGGTTTTTTTACATCCAAACCAATTGGATTTTTTCGATATTCACAGGTTACGTCATATATTTTCAATTCGTTCATTTGCATTGTTAGAATTCCCTGTCCTTTCCAATAGAAACATAATCTTTCAGCAGAGTTTCAGGAATCTGGTTGATCAATTCATTCACAGTCCAAGGCTTATCTGTCTTTTTGATTTCTTTGATAATTTTGGGTTCGGAATAGAGTGAAATACGACCTCCGCCAGTAACAGTGAATACCGCTCCATTTACGTAGGAAGCCTGTTCTGTGCAGAGATACACCAAGAAGGGAGCAACGTTTTCGGCGGGACCATGTTCCTTCTCGGATTCTTCCACACGATTATTGTTCGGATCCATCTTTATTCCATTTTCCTCCATCATCGTTCTGAGAGTTGCTCTGAAACTCATGTGACCAGGTGAATCTGCTTGGGGACAATAAGTGTTTACGGTAATGCCAAACCTATCAAGTTCCTTTGCCGTGGATTTAGTAAGTCCGACAATACCGGCATTTGCAGCACTATAGGCACTGAGGTTGGCAATTCCCGTCCATGCGTCTGAGGCACAATTGAGAATTCGCCCAAAGCCCTGTTTTATCATATAGGGCATCGCATGGGACATCAGATTGTAAGCACCCTTGAGCTTGGAAACTGTCTGATAATCCCAATCGGATTCTTTCATCTCTACAAAAGGACCGAATCCCATCCCCGCCGCATTATTAACAACGATGTCAATCCGGCCATATTTTTCAATGGCTAGTTGGACCATTTTGCCAGCGGTTTCAAATTCAGAGACATCCCCATAGAAAGGAGTTGCTTCTCCGCCCTCCATCATGATTTCCTGTGCAGTACTTTCTGCATCACCTCTAAGTTCGAGAATCTTTTTCATTTCCTCCACATTAAACTCGGGAGTGCCTTTTACACCTAGCGATAGAAATGACTCGTTTACAGAAACCGTATCGTTGCTTTTCGGTTTTCGATTATTCGTGATAACCTTGGCACCTTCTTTAGCCATAAAAAGAGCAATGCCTCGACCGACCCCCTGTCCAGAACCAGTTACAATTGCTACTTTTCCTTCTAATGATTTTGTCATGTTACCATCTCCTACTTTTCAATTGAATTATCAATTCTTACTACATTTAATCTAAGATATTAATATTTTCTCAAAAACCGATATATCTGTATTTCATTTTTTTTGTTAATATTATAAAATCTTTACTATATTTATTTTGGGTAAGTGGGCTTTCCCTCCTTTTTCCTATTTACAAAAAAAACGATTCTAAAATCCTTAGATTTTAGAATCGTTTTTTTCTTGCCATCCATATTTTTTAATAGTTAAAGCTTCTCACCATCAGTGGCAATAACATCTTTGTACCAATGAAAAGATTTTTTAGGAGTCCGCTTTAGTGTACCATTACCATAATCATCTTGATCTACATAGATAAACCCATAGCGTTTAGACATTTCTGAAGTACCAGCACTGATTAAATCTATACAACCCCAAGTGGTGTATCCGATTAGGTCTACTCCATCCTGAATAGCATCTCCCATTGCCTTGATATGTTCACGCAGATAATCAATTCTGTAATCATCTTGAATCGAACCATCTTCTTCTACCTTGTCATACGCACCTAAACCGTTTTCTACAATAAATAAAGGCACTTGATATCGATCATACAGTTTCTTCAAGGTAATTCTTAAACCAGTAGGGTCAATTTGCCAGCCCCAATCAGATGTTTCAAGATAAGGGTTCAAAATTCCGCTTGAGAAGTTACCTTTTTGTTTCAATTTTTCTGGATCACCACTCGCCACCATTGTCATGTAGTAACTAAATGATAGAAAATCTACTGGATGCTGAAGCAAGATTTCTTCATCACCAGGTACCATCTCGATGTGGATATTATTTTTTGCAAAATAGCTTAACATATGACTTGGGTAATAGCCGCGAACCTGAACATCTGTGAAGAATAAGTTCTTTTGATCTTCTTCCAGTGCAACTAGTACATCTTGTGGATTACAGGTTTCTGGATATACTTCCATACGAGCTAACATACAGCCGATTTGCGAACCAGGGATAATCTCATGGCAAGCCTTAACCGCTCTAGCACTAGCAACAAATTGGTGGTGAAGCGCCTGATAAACTGCTTGTTCCTTATGCTCTACACGGTCGATAAGAAGACCAGAACCGATATATGGTGAAAATTGCGAGATATTGATTTCATTAAAAGTTAACCAATACTTAACTTTATCCTTGTAACGATTAAAAACAGTTTCTGCATAATGAACAAAGAACTCCACCACGCGGCGGTCTGCCCAGCCGTTATATTTTTGAACGAGGTTAAGTGGAATTTCATAGTGTGATAAAGTAACCAACGGCTCGATCCCGTATTTTTGTAATTCATCAAACACTGTGTCATAAAAAGCAAGTCCTTCTTCATTAGGAGTCAGTTCATCTCCATTTGGAAAAATGCGCGGCCAAGAAATAGACATACGGAATACCTTAAAGCCCATTTCCGCAAACAAGGAAATATCTTCCTGATAACGGTTGTAAAAATCAATCCCGCGTCGCTTTGGAAAGTTTTCGCCGTCCCCTAAGGATAATAATTCTTCTAATTCTTTTTCGCTTTTTACATCCATCTCTGGATCATTTCCGCGTTCCTCTTTTGGCACAAATTTAACCATATCGAAAATGGATAAACCTTTGCCGCCTTCATTATATGCACCTTCTAATTGGTTAGCAGCGGTTGCGCCGCCCCATAAAAAGTCTTTAGGAAATTTAAAATTGGTCATGATTTCTTACCTCCAATAATATGTAGGATTTAGGGCTCCGGCTTTGAGGCCGGAACCATATCCTTTATAGATTGAACCTGGACTTAAACAAGAACTAAAAGCTCTTCATTTTTGTCAACTTTTCCTGCCTGTAATACTTTAACTTCTTGATAATCTGGAGTGTTTGTAACAACAATCGGTGTTATGACTTGGTAGCCAGCTGCTTTAATCGCTTCTACATCAAATTCAACTAATAAATCCCCGGCTTTTACCATATCGCCTTGATTCACATGAGCAGTGAAATGTTTTCCATCTAATTCAACCGTATCCATTCCAACATGAATGAGGATTTGGGCACCATCTTCAGATGTTAAACCGATCGCATGTAATGTTTTAAACATAAGGGTTACTTCTCCATTAACAGGAGAAAAGACTTTTCCTTCAGATGGGTTAATCGCTACACCCTTACCCATGGATTCACTTGAAAATACATGGTCTTTTACTTCAGATAAAGGAACGATTTCTCCTTTGATTGGGCTAACTATTGCTACTGGACCATCTTGTTTTTTCACTTCTACTTTTGTTTCTTCTTTGCTTGCTGTTGCTGTGTCTTTGAATCCAAACACATAAGTTAAGACAAATCCTAGTACGAAAGATACGACAATCGCAATCATTGCGCCCCAGAATGCCATATCAAGGCCTGCACCTGGTTTGATAAAGCTTGGAATAGCGAAAATACCCATTCCGCCAAACATCCATAATTTACTTGCAAAAGCACCGATAATTCCGCCGCCAATTCCACCAGCGATACAGCTCATAATAAATGGCTTTTTAAGCGGTAATGTAATACCATAAATCGCTGGTTCGGTTACACCGAAAATACCTGAAATGAAAGCTGGGATACTTAGAGATTTCAATTTTTTGTTTTTAGTCTTTAACAATACACCTAAAACTGCACCAGTTTGTGCAAAAGATACGAAAGTAATTGTCGCTAAAACTGGATCGTAATGCATAGTTGTAATGTTGTTCATTGCAATTGGAACAAGTCCCCAGTGAAGACCGAACATAACGAACACTTGCCAGAAACCGCCTAGGATTAAACCAGCGACGATTGGGCTTAAATTATAAATCCAGATAGTTGCTGCACCAAGTAAGCTGCCAGCCCATGTTGCAATTGGTCCGATGACTAAGAAAGTTAATGGAACCATAACCATGATGGTTAAGAATGGAACTAAGAATGTTTTTACTACATCAGGAATGATTTTCTTGAATCCTTTTTCTACCTTTACTGCAAAAAATGCTGCCAATACAATTGGAATAACGCTTGATGCATAACTCATTAAAATAACTGGAATACCTAAGAATGTTACATGAACATCAGATTGGAATAACGTTCCTTTAAATAATGTGTAAAGTGGTTTCCCTGCTGACAGCGCTGTCAAACCTGGGTGAACAAGTGCTGCGGCAATTGCCATACCGACAAACGGGGTTCCACCAAACTTTTTCATAGCTGTGTAGCCTAGGAAAATTGGTAAGAAGTTAAACAAGCCATCTCCAGCGATATTTAATAGGTTATAAGTACCAGAAGTCGCTTCTACCAGATGCAAAGCTAAGAATAAGGCAGCGAGACCTTTTAGCATACCTGTTGCAGCAAGTACACCCAAGATTGGCGTGAATACTCCAGAAATCATGTCGATGAATTTGGCACCTAGACCTACTTTTCCATCACTATTTGAAGCACTTTCACTCACTCCACTAAGACCACCAACTTCTAATACGGCGGCATATACATCTGGTACATGATTTCCGATAACGACCTGGTATTGTCCCCCACTTTTCATGACTGTAACGACACCATCTAAGTTTTTAATTCCCTCTGTTTTTGCCTTATTTTCGTCCTTCAATTTAAAACGAAGTCTTGTCACACAGTGGAACACACTATTTACATTTTCTTTTCCGCCAACTAATTCGAGTATATCTTTTGCTAACTTTTCATACTTCATGTTAGTAACCTCCATAAAATCTAAAATAGAAGAATAATAGAATTCGCGCGCGGAAAGAATAACAAAACACAAAAAGACAGGCAAAACCAAAACCACTGAACTCTCGAGCAATGCGCTCATAACGCTCATGTGATTTAGGTTTTGCCTGCCTGACCAGTAACAATCCTAGTAGTATTCTGTTATCGCTTTCATGTTTATACTATACTACCATAACGTGATTTTTGTCAACGGTTTCATTTGCATTTTTTTTAATACATTTAACATTAATCGATAACAACTATACATAGTAACAAACGTCCATTTAAGGTGGTTTATTCAAGACTTTCAACATTAATAATTTTATTTTTATCAATACCAATAAGAGACAAAAAAAGTATGATCCTTTTCCCCGTTTGAATCTTTTCAGCCATCATCCGTCGATGCCAGCCGATGGACAAGTTTCCTTCGAGCCATGACGGAGTCTGATCTAAACTAGTAAGAGTTATGCCTTACTCGGTTACCATCCAATCAGACTGAAAAGATTTCCTCTTATTTTTAAATGTATGACCAATACGTGCTTTGCCATTACTACATTTCATTAATTGGTGAACCCCTTCTTCAATATGATCCAATGGAACTCCGCCAAGATAATAAAAAGAAACAGCGCGGAGAAAACTGACATTTACCTCCAAGCTGTTTTATTAAAGCCTTATACTACAAAAATTAAAAAAGGTAAATTAAAAAACTAGTCATTTAAGAATTGAAAAATTCAGGCGCTATAGTTGTCTAATTAAAGTATTAATCTTAATTTTATAAAACCCCAATTGAAATCTGATAGTGATAATATCCTTTATTTATCCAATTTTCAGGATGTATATTTTTCATCCAGCCATTATCTCCGCCTAGTCCTACATGCACATGATCCACATTCAAATAAATTTGATGATCTTTCATTAGTTCATCCTCGTAATTGGCCCGATCACACGCAGCAATCGAGTAATCATGAATGTCAAAATGAAACGGTACAGCACCTGTTACAGAAACACCACGATTATTATTATCTTCTACAATTAGGTACCTTACATCTTCTTTTCCTCCACACTCGACTGGCTTGATATATGGCGTATATTGTTCAGCAACCGTACTATTATAGCAACCTATCAGTGCTGATTCCTTACGATCTCGATAATTTTCCCATGGACCTCTCCCGTACCAGGTAATCTGATTTTTTTCTTCCGGAAGAATAAAGGTGAGGCCAATTCTTGGAATGGTTTCACTTATACAATTATTAATAACCGTCTTGGTGATTTCAACCCCTTTGCTGCCAATTCTATACTGAGTTGATACATTCAATTTCCCACCATTATAAGATACATCCGTAAAAATAAAGATTTGTGTATCTGTAACAGCCGTTTTTATACTATGAATATTGAGCTCCGGTTCAACTAATCCTTCCGCTCTCCACGCATCGGCATAATTGTTGTTGGGGTTTTTCGTTCCTTCATCAATTCCTGTGACAGGCCGATAGAAATTATCGATTCCTCCAGTAAAAGTATCTTCACCATTTAAAATCACTTTCGCGAATGAGCAATCCCGTTTATTAAAAAGAATGTCAGTAAGATCCCCTATAATGCCAATCTCGTCACTTGTTTCTCTCATCGTTAATTTTTCTCCGGTGATACAAGTTTCTTGTTTGGTAAGTATTGATTCCTCAAGAGGAATTTGATAAATATAAATGATGTGACCAGATTTTGCATAAGAAGTGTCTTCTCTTAAAGCTGCTTTAATATTAAGGAAGGCTTCTCCCGAAATTTTTTCTGTATTCAGCTGATACTCCAAATCCTCTGATTGTCCCGGGGGAGTGAAATATTGTTTTAGCTCTCCTTCATCGACAATTTTACCGTCACACTGGAGTTCCCAAGTAAATCTAAGATGACTAAGATCTAAAAACTGATAGTTATTCTTAATCATATAACCACCTGTTCCGAAATAAGGATTAACCTCATACACTATCTTCACAGGTGCTTGACCATATTTCACTTCATAAGCAGCAGGTTTCCAGCTTAAATCAGGAAATACTACTCCATTCAGACACATATCTTCAACTGGATCAACTACTTCTTCGCCGAAGGCTCCACCATAAACATACTTTTTGGAACCATCCTTACCATCCTGTACCAATGCCTTATCTTGAAAATCCCAAATAAATCCGCCCTGAAAACGAGGATATTTATCTACCAAATCCCAGAATAACTTAAAGTTCCCATTACTATTACTTTTGGCATAAGCATATTCACACATTATGAATGGACGTAAATCTTTGGCATCGGCCATTTTCTCTTCTATCCAGTTCTTTGTAGGATACATAGGTGCAAGAATATCCGTGATATTCCTTCCTGGATTCATGGATTCATACTGTACATACCTACTCTTATCATATTCTTTAATCCAACCATACATGGCAGCATGATTAGCACCCACACCAGATTCATTACCTAGCGACCATAGAATAATGGATGGATGGTTTTTATCCCTAACTACCATTCTAGTAGCACGCTCGATGTATGCAGCCGTCCATTCTGGAGAAATGCTTAACTGACCTCCATAACCATGTGTTTCAATGTTTGCTTCATCAACCAGATAGATTCCAAGCACGTCACATAAATCATACCAGTCACTTGCATGTGGATAATGGCTGGTTCGAACGGCATTAAAGTTCAATTGTTTAATTGTGAGAATCTGTTGTCTCATATATTCCTTTGAGACAGTTCTCCCTGTTTCGGGACAAAATGCGTGTAAATTTACTCCACGGACAATCAATCTATTTCCATTAACACATAGCACCCCGTCAGCATTAATTTCGATTTTACGGAATCCTACCTTAGTACTTTCAATGTCAGTAATATTTCCTGTTTTATCTATGGTTTCCAGCACTAAAGTATATAGATATGGAGACTCTGCAGACCACAAATGTGGTTTCTCTACAGTTATTGACGCAAATGCTATAAACTTGGGCATAAGATAGAAACCACATTGTGCATATGTTGTACTGCTAAAAGAGTTTACAAGATTATTTTCCGCATCATAGAGACTTAATTTTACGTAAGTTTCTCCATAACCTTTCACAATGTTTGGCTGAAGCATTACCTTTAACTCAGCCTTTTCGTAATCATCTCTATTAAATAACGTTTCCACCTTATAGTCGAAAACTCGTTGTTTACTCTTTGCATATATTCTTACATCACGAAAGATCCCGGATAAATGCCAATAATCCTGGTCTTCTAGATACGTCCCATCACAAAACTGCAGGACTTTTACGGCAAGTTCATTTTTTCCGAATTGGATTGCTTCGGTGATATCAAAACTCGCATCTAGTTTACTATCCTGCGAATAACCTATTTTAATGCCATTTATCCAGAGGTAAAAACCAGATTCAACACCGCCGAATTCTAAAAATACATCTCTTCCTTCAAAATAATCAGGTACTTCAAATGTAGAACGATAGTATCCAGTAAGATTTTTTTCCGGTACGAATGGGGCATTTAACTCGATCTGACCCGCAGCTATCTCTAACTCAAAAGGAGATTCAGCTTTCCCTCTTTTAAGGGGGTAGATCATGTTCGTATAGACCGGTTTGCCATACCCATGGAGTTCCCAGTTTGATGGAACCGGTATAGCATCCCAATCGGAATCATGATAATTAACGGTCTCGAACCCTCCCGGAACGTCTAACGGACTTTCTGTCAACATGAATTTCCACATTCCATTTAGGCTCTTTACATATTTAGAAGAAGAACGATTGCAGCTAAGTGCCTGTTCCACCGTTTCATATGCCCCATATGGAGAATGCATCGGATATCGATTTCTTTGCGTTATATACTGATTTTCCCATTCTCTATTCATAATAAGCTCCTTTTGCCGTATTTAGTTCAAACTATGTTCTTGTTAACTCTCTGTTAGCGCTTTAATAGAATTATATAATTGTATTTATTTATATTAAATGGTTCACTTGGTGATTTTTTTGTCCATTTTGGTATAATAATGTTTCAGGACAAACCATATAAGTAGGGATTATCATGAAACTAGAAATGAAAAAAGACGTAATTTATCGGTGCATAGGAACGAATTTTACTAATGGTATATTAGCTTGTGGTTATATGACAAAACCTTCTAAGGAACAATCTCAATTTAGTTTTCTTATAGATTATTACAGCTGTTTCATACTGTTATCCGGAAATGGGTTTTATCATTTATCAAATGGTAAAAAGATTCCCATTCAAGCTGGTGACTTCGTTCAACGCATTCCCGGTGTTCTCCACTCCACAGAAGTAATTCCCGATGGCAATTGGTTAGAATTCTTTATCAGTTTTGGTCGTTCTACCTATGATTATTTATATAGCATGAACCTCCTCCCAACTGATACTCCGGTCAGGAAGGTCGAATATGATGATAACTCTATCTATAGATTTAATCGGATGTTAAAACTATTAAAAGACGCTGATGATTCTGAACTCCCATATTTATCACTGAAAGCTCAGGAATTAGTATTATCTACTATTAATCCAATAACACAAACTCCTATCATAAGTGCTCAAGAAAAATTAATGGAAGAGGCTTGTCTCCTGCTTTCAACTGATATTGATACAAATATATCATTAGAAAAAGTAGCAGCCACTCTTAATATGAGTTATGAGAATTTTCGAAAGCAATTCCGTAAATATATCGGCATTGCTCCTGCTCAATATCGAATTGAGCAAAAAATGAAACATGCAAAACTTATGTTATTATCCGGTATATCCATTAAAGAAACCTCTCAACTTACTGGTTACAGTGATACCTATTCTTTTACAAAGCAATTTAGTAATACTGTTGGAATATCTCCTGGTCGGTTTAAGCGGGATAGACGGTAAAGAACTGTACATGGACGCTTGGAATCAAACATGATTTACTAACAATAAAAAGAAAGTGCCTGTCACCTAGCTAATTCGCCAAGTAACAGACACCCAGATTAATTAAATTAAGATTATCGACTATAAAACCATTTATGATGCATTTTCAAACTGACTAATATTAAGCTCAGCATATAGAATCCATTTTTTAAAAGTAATTCTTCGTGATTTCCTGGACAACAATAACGTAGTAGCTCTTGTGTTTCTTTTTTTTAGGACTGACCGCAATATCTATCAGTCTTATAATCTAATGCTGAAAAAGAATCATCGAAAATAAAGATTTCTGGCTGTCTATACACCGCACGGGAGATGGAAAGGCTTTGCTTCTGCCGCCGGAAATATTTCGTACCGCCTTGAGAAATTGCCGCATCATACCTGTTTTCCATTTTTCCAACAAATTCTTACCTTGTCATATTTCAACGGCCTTCTTAATATCATGATGAACCTTTGCTAAATTATTTCCTCTTTATCCATAAGTTACCATTACCTTACTCGTAATCAAAAAAATCAGTTTCAAATCCACATCATGGCTGGATTTGAAACTGTCCATAACTTTCTATATAACCATTAGGAATCCATTTAACTAAACTAACAAATTAGTTAGTTAGTTAGTGCTTAACGTTTTTGCTGCTACCTTTTTCGAATGGGCTTTAGATTCTAAATCTGCAGCTTGTTTAACCTTTTTAATAAATAGGGATAGAAGTAGTCCGACGAGGCCAATCCCAATAATGACGAGGTATGCATCATTAATACCCTGAATGGTGGCTTCTTTAATCAGCTGCGCTTGATTCAAACCTTTAGCAGCTGCCGTAGGAATCAGATCCTGCAGGTGTGTTTTTGTCCGGTCAGACATAACCGTAATAAGAAGCGATGTCCCAACAGCACCAGCCACTTGCCGAATGGTATTGCTAATCGCTGTTCCGTGTGCATTTAACTGCTGTGGCAGTTGATTTAATCCAGCGGTCTGTAAAGGCATCATCATTAATGCCATCCCAATTCGGCGCCCTGTTGACATAAGAACCAAATCCAGATAACTTGTCGAGTCCGTCAAGTTGGTAAAGCCCATCGTTGTGGCAATCGTAATAATCATACCAATAACTGCTAGCCATTTTGCACCGAAGCGATCGAACAGCTTACCGGTAACTGGCATCAGGAATCCCATGATTAGCGCTCCTGGAAGCAGGAGCAAGCCGGACTCAATAGCTGAATAGCCTCGGACGTTCTGAAGGTAAAGCGGAAGCAGCATCATGTCTGCATACATGACCATGGTAACAGCGATATTGATAATCGTTGTTAAGGAGAACATACTGTACTTGAAAGAACGTAAATCAAGCAATGGATTTTGCGATTTTAACTGTTTCCAAGAAAAGAGTCCAAGGGCTAAGATACCAGCAGCAATCGTACTTATTACCTCCACGTCTGACCATCCAAGGCTTCCAGCTCGGCTGAAACCATATAGCAAGGCACCGAAACCAATGGTGGAGAGTACGACACTCAGGATATCAAGCTTTGTATTAATTGGCTCCGATACATTTCGGAGATAAATGAATCCTAGACCAATAACAATAACAGCAAATGGAATCATCCCGTAAAACATGGTTTCCCATTTGTAGTGCTCAATAATATAGCCGGCAATGGTAGGCCCGATGGCTGGAGCAAATATGATGGCTAGACCGACCATCCCCATGGCTGCTCCTCTTTTTTCAGGAGGAAAGATGGTAAGAATGACGTTCGTTAAGAGCGGCATAATGATTCCTGCACCTGCAGCCTGAATCATACGTCCGGTCAATAATAAAGGAAAGCCGGTTGCGACTGCTGAAACAATGGTTCCAGCTAAAAATATGATCATGGAAGCTTGAAAGAGCTGACGGGTGGAAAACCGCTGCATTAAGTAGGCGGTTATAGGAATCAACACACCGTTTACTAGCATGTAACCAGTAGTTAACCACTGGGCAGTGGCAGCTGTGATTTTAAATTCAACCATTAACTCAGGTGTTGCCACGCTCATGAGTGTTTGGTTTAAAGTGGCAATGAAAGCCCCTAATATCATAATGAACATGACAGGTCCCTTTTTTAACGAGTTTGTGACACTTTTTGGATGATTATTCAATATTTTCCTATCCTTTCTAAAATGAATATAGACTTTATTTACAACGTGTATAATAATTGACATTGTATAAATTACTCTATAACGAGATGATTAATGTGACAACAGACAATTTCTTACGATGTGTAAATTAGTTATCATTTATTTCATTTTTGTTGTGTAATTCGTAAATAATAGACAGAATTAAAAATAGTGTAAATTTCCGTCCAGTAGGAAAGGTGAGTACAAAATGACAGACCAGGAAAAACCACGATTAGATCCTCGTATCCTTCGCACACGTCAATTAATCAAGGAAGCATTAATCGATTTACTACAAGAGGTGGATATCAATAAAATAACGGTTAATCGGATTGCTGAACGCGCAACCATTAACCGTGTCACTTTTTATCTTCACTATAAGGATATTCCGGACATGCTGGAGATAATGGCACAGGAAATGGCTGAGGATATTGAGTCGATCATGGGAAGTAACACCGAGGACCAAAAAGATGACAAAAATATCGACTTTGTGAAGCTAGAAACCCTGCTTGAGTATATTGCAAAAAATGCCAAATTTTATAAAGTAGTTCTCAATTCCAGACGAACTCCCATCTTTACAGAGCGTTTATTAACGATCCTCACGAAATCCATTACAGAGAAAACGGGAAACAACCGACTGGAGACGAGTCATATTATTCCAAGGGATATTGCGATCTGGTACGGTTCATCCGCTTTGATTGGAACGATTGTCGCTTGGCTGCGTAACGATATGCCCTATACTCCGCAATTTCTGGCTAAGCAGTTGTCTATCCTTTTTCGATTGGGCAAGGAGTAATTAAAATGAAAGCCTGATTCAGTTTAAGCAGCATGCCTAAGTTAAACAGAATTATAACTTATTAGTGACTTAGTTTAAAAAAGGTGATGTTGTCATTGCTTTGTTAAGTGCATGTATCATGGATGAAGCTATGTTTGAAGATCCGTTTTCTTTATACATCCATCGTTCCAATAATAAAAGACATTTGACCTTTGGAAACGGTCCACATATTTGTTTAGGTGCGCCTCTTGCACGATTAGAAATGAAAATTGCTCTTGAGGCATTTTTGCAAAAGTTTTCTCGGATCGAACCGGTAGAAGGTTTTCAATTAGAAGAAAATTTAAAAGCTTCCGCAACGGGACAGTCGTAAACTTGTCTGCAGATGAGGGTTCTTAAGTAAAGACCTGAACTTTTTTGCCGAGTTTTTAATAGATTTAAAACTTATGTTTTATGAGATTAGCTTTTATAGAGCGAAACGTAAAAAAAACGCCTACCTATATGGTATTTAAAGGCGTTTTTTTCCATATGGTGATTTTATAACATACTAGGGCTGAGCTCCACCACGTTTCCGTTTCCGTTTGCCTTTGTCTTGCATTCACTTGAATCTCCTAATATGCAATGATAGGAACATACCTTAAAGATTCCACCGATTAATTTAAAAGAGATTGCCGTTTTCGTTAAAACTCATATATTCTGGTTCACTTACTAGTTCAATATTTGGATTGTTCTTTGCTTCATCCATCAAGCATTCAGAGATGAACAGATGTTCAAGCTCCAGCGTATTTTTAATTCGGATAATCTTCATATGGTTATAGTCAACATCAAAACAAGTTTTCATGGCAGCTCTTATCGCTAAGCTGTCATTTTCCATAACCATCGGAATTTTTACACTTTGTGCCAGTCTGTTAGTCAATGGGTTGGGGTAAGTAGATTCAAATGAGATCTTATCAAAGAGTCTTCTTGAGCAAATATCAGCATTAGCCATTCCGTTTGCATTGCCATGTGACTCTTTTGTAAGATCGAGAACGGCTAGTCTTTGTGCCAGCGGATTATATTTTAAGGAACCTGAGTAATTTCTTCTAATGATATTTGGATCCATGCCGCTGCCTGAGATGTTTTTACCCATTTCATCCACGATTAGAACATCACATTTTTCGAACATAATGCTTGGCATAAGTTTATGTGCTTCTTGCAGTAATCCTGGTTCCTCATCCATTATCCGTTCCTTTGATATGGCAACAATTTTATATGTTTCATCATAGGCGTTCTCAATCATTCCAACCGCAAATATAATGTTAGATTTTGCCAGAGTCACCCTTGCAATCTCATCCACTCTAAACGGAATGTTTTCTACACCGGATGAGTGAATGATTTCAGCCCCCACTTGTTTACCAAGCCCAACCGCAATCATTTTGGCCAAGCCGCTTTCATAGGGCGCCCTAAAGGATGTATGAGGCTTAATGCGGCCAGTAATAATAATCGCATCTGCATTCGTATGTGCATTCTTATCAATATTAACCGGGAGTCCATTTTTGGAGACCCCAATCTGAACAACTTCCATACTAGACACTATGGGTGCTCCAGTAGATTCTTCAGTAATCCCGAGTTCGGCAAGTATTTCTACTTGTCCCTCTCCAGTTGCTCCCCCATGGCTCCCCATGGTTGGCACAATAAACGGGTGTGCTCCTCTTTCTTTGACGGCAGTAACAATTTCTCTTACGATGCAAGGCATATTAGCAATTCCTCTACTGCCCACCGCTATAGCAACCCGGTCACCATCCTTGACTCTCTCAATAATTTCTTTTTTATTGAGTTCTTCTCTAACCACCGCAGTTACATCGGCAATCGTTTCTCGTGGGAAACGCTGTCTGATTTTAATCATTCTTGGAATGTTGATCCCTCTGAATAATTTCTCCATTTTAAATACCTCTTTTCAAAGGGAAACAACATAGATTATCCCCCTTTCTAAAAATATATTTATCCTTTAATCAGGTGATTGGTGCTGGATTAAATAGAGTAAAATCATTATAAATTTCGTATTGTTCTGCAAAAGTTTGTTTTCTTCCGCTGGCTACATCAATAATTTCGTTGAATAATTGAGTTCCAATTTCTTGAATGGTTGCTTCACCAGTGGCGATTGGCCCTGCATTGATATCAATTAAATCTTGCCACATACCTTTCATATCATTTCTTGAACATACTTTAATGACTGGTGCAGCTCCTAATCCGTAAGGAGTTCCTCGTCCTGTCATAAAAACTTGGAGCGTGATTCCACTAGATAACTGGCACGAGCCGCATACAAAGTCACTGGCTGGAGTGGCTGCAAAAATCATCCCTTGTTTCGTTGGTCTTTCTCCTGGTGAAAGAACTTCTACAATCGGAGAAGTACCAGATTTAGCAATCGAACCCATTGCTTTTTCAACAATATTCGATAGACCCCCTTTTTTATTTCCAGGAGTCGGATTCGCTGAACGATCGACTTGACCATTATTCAGGTATTGATCATACCATTTCATCTCATCAGCTAATTTCTTCCCCACTTCTTTGCTCACACAACGCTCGGCAATGATATGGACACCATCACGAACCTCGGTTACTTCAGAAAACATGACAGTTGCACCCGCGTTCACTAACATATCGGCAGCATATCCGGCCGAAGGATTTGCCGTTACCCCTGAGAAAGCATCGCTCCCACCGCACTGTAATCCAATCGATAATTGTGAAAGAGGTAGTTCAACACGCTCTCTTTCATTCAATTTTTTTAATTTGTTTTCAGCCATATTCATAATTTTTCCCATAATCGACTGGTGACCCATTTCATTTTGAAACGTTACTACATTTTCTGAAGTGTTATAATCCTCATCCAATAACTTTTCTAAAGTTAGTTTTTCACATCCTAGCGAGATAATCATCGTCTCCCCACCAAAATTGGGATGCTTGACCATGTTTTGCAGCATGCGAATCGGGATGTTTGCTTCAGGGGCATTGATAGCAACTCCGCATCCATAAGCATGGTTTATCGCTACCACATCATCAACATTTGGATATTTAGGAAGAAGTTCTTGTTTAATTCTCTTTACTGCGTTATTTAAAACACCTGTGACACATTGAACAGTTGTCACAATTCCCAATATATTTCTTGTTCCAGCATATCCTCCGTCTTTGTTTGGATAACCCATAAACGTTCGTGCTGGTGGTTGAGGTAACTCTTTTACTATATTCGTTCCAAACTGCATTTCATCCAAAGCTGGCGGAATTGGAAGTTCTAACATATGCTCATTGATCCAGTCGCCCTTTTTAATAGAATGCAAGGCATATCCTAAAGTGACACCATATCGGACGATTGGTTCGCCTTCTCCAATATTGCATAAGGCAATCTTATGTCCTTGGGGAATATCCTGATTTACTAGAATATCACCATTAGCAATGGTACCTGCTGGAATGGCATTTACTGTAATAGCAACGTTATCATTATCATTAATTTTAATAATTCGATTTTCCACGCGTTACCCTCCTAAACTCTTGTTTTATTCTCAAAACAATTGTACTCTTACATCATATATAAAGTAAAAGTGGTTATTTTTAGAATTCTATAAGAAAATCTAAGAGTACGTAGGAGAATTTCAAATGGATCTAAAACAGTTGGACTATATGATTAAAATCGCTGAGGAAAACAATATTACAAAAGCAGCTGAAAAACTATTTATCACTCAATCAGCGTTAAATCAGCAGCTCTTAAAATTAGAAAAAGAACTAGGAACGCAACTTTTTGTTCGTTCAAGGACAAATTGGCATCCCACTCAAGCAGGAGAAATTTATATTGAGAATGCAAAAAAAATGCTCCGTATTAAAAGAGATACCTACAACCAAATTAATGACCTATTGGATATAAAAAAAGGAAAGCTTAGTATTGGCTTAACTCCTGAACGTGGTCCAGAAATGTTTGCAACCATCTATCCCACTTTTTACAAAAAGTATCCTAATCTAAAAGTGGAACCAATTGAACTGCCGGTGAAACAACAACAACATGAAATATCACTGGGGAATATTGATATTGGATTATTAACATTGCAAAATTCACAAAAAACAAATGATGAATATATCTTTATCTGTTCAGAAGATATTATTTTAGCTGTTCCTAAAGCGCATCCCCTAGCCCATTTAGGAGGAAAACTCGGTGATAAATTACCTGAAATAAGCTTAGAACTTTTTAAAAACGATACGTTTGCCCTTATGCAAAAAGGATCCACTCTTCGAGAAATTTATGATTATCTTACTGCCGATGAAGATTTTAACCCATCTATCTTGTTAGAAACTAGGAGCTGCCATACTTTGTACCAAATGGTGGCCGAAGGAATTTGTTGTTCCATCATCCCAATGGCTTATGCCCAGCCTAACTCTAACGTCTCATACTTCGTCATCAAGCAAAAACCTGTTTGGGAAGTATGTGCATCTTATAAAAAAGGTACTTATCTAAGTAATCCTGCTAAAGATCTTATAGGTATTGCCAGTTCTTATTGGTCAAAAAAATTAAAACAATGAAGAAAAAAAGCAGGTTTTCCTATTAACCTGTGGGAGTTAACGTACAACTCTTTACAAACTGTATGCTATAATTTGGAGGGTAAAATAAAGATAGAGGTGACCATTTTTGGCAATACATGTTGTACTATATCAACCAGAAATTCCCGCTAACACTGAAAATATTGCACGCACTTGTGCCGCAACGGAAACAGCATTGCATTTAATCCGGCCACTTGGCTTTTCAACAGATGAAAAGATGATCAAACAAGCCGGTTTAGATTTCTGGGAGCTTGTAAACATAACGTACTATGACTCATTAGATGACTTTTTTTCAAAAAACCAAGGTGAGTTTTACTATATTGAAACGTTTGGTGAAAAACCACATTCATCTTTTGATTTCAGTGATGGTTCAAAAGAACATTATTTTATGTTCGGAAAAGAAACAACTGGTTTACCAAAGGATTTACTTAGAAATAATAAGGACCATTTTTTAAGAATACCAATGAATGATCATATTCGATCACTGAACCTCTCGAATACAGCAGCTATATTGGTGTATGAGGCTTTGCGTCAGCAAGGATTTCCCAATCTAAAGTAAAAAAATCTTCCGGCTAGGAAGATTTTTTGTTTGTTTTTACTTACATAAATATATTTATTTTTCTGGTGAAATTGAATTAACAAGTTGGGTCAGTGCTTCTTTGATTGGAGTAACTGGACGACCAAGTACTTTCTCAAAATCATTACTTTCAACATCAAGTGAACCATTCCGAATACTTTCTTGAATTCCTACTACAATCGGAATCACAAAATCAGGCAACCCTAAACCTTTCATTATCTCTGCATATTTTTCGTCACTAACTTGTTGTACAGGTATTTCTTTACCCAATACCGCAACAAGTTCAGATGCCAATTCTTCTTGAGTTAAAAGTGGACCAGATAGTTCATACACTGAATTCTCATGACCGTTTCCAAGAAGAACCGCTGCTGCTGCATCAGCGTAATCTTGTTGCAGTGCCCAGCCTACTTTACCTTCCCCAGCTGAAGTTACCCACGGAGCTCCGGCGAGCGCACCTTGAATGCTTCCAATTTCATTCTCCAAATACCAATTGTTGCGCAAGAAAGAATATGGGATACCCGTTTTAATGATGGCTGCTTCTGTCGCAACATGAGGCGGAGCCATTAAATTTTTACTATCGGTAGCATTTGCCAAGCTTGTGTAAGCAATAAATTTTACCCCTGCACGCTCCGCCGCTTGGACAGCGTCAGTATGTTGACGAATTCTTGTTTCATTGTCACCATCCGCAGAAATAATTAATAAACGGTCAATCCCTGTAAAAGCCTGATCTAATGTTTCTGGTCGGTCAAAATCACCATGCCGAACTTCTACTCCCCGATCACGAAGTCCTTCTGCTTTCTCTGGATTTCGAACACTCACTGCCAAATCACTTGCTGGTATAGCTTTCAATAATGAATCGACCACTTTTGTACCTAACTTCCCTGTTGCTCCAGTAACTAATAGTTTCATTTATATTCCCTCCAGGTTTTAGTTGTAACAATATTGATTACATGTTTTCATTTTAGTTACCTGTACTCATTTTGTCAACAAGTTAGTTTTTTTATATTTTATTGTTAATTTGGTATAATAAGCTTGTAATCAATTTAATTACATGAAAAAAAAATAAATTAAATAATAGAATCGTTAATAGGATGGTGACGAAACATGTCTATCAGCAGCCGATTTGCTGTCGGGATTCATATATTAGCTCTTATTGAAATTAATAAAGATGGGGTCAGCTCATCTGAATTTTTAGCAGGGAGTGTAAATACCAATCCAGCAGTGATCAGGAAAATTATGGGGATGCTAAAAAAAGCAGGGTTGATAATCGTGAGGCCAGGTATTGCAGGGGCTGAATTAGCAAAGGATTTATCTGATATTACATTACAGGACGTATATAAAGCAGTTAATGTCGTCCAAGAGAAAGAGTTGTTTAGCATACATGAAAATCCAAATCCTGATTGTCTTGTCGGGAGAAATATTCAATGTACCATTGAACCTTTGTTTACTTTAGCCCAAACGGCATTGGAAAAGGCTCTTGGGAATGTAACCATTGAAGATGTAGTGAAAGATATTATTGAAAAAGAGGAATTTAATACTATAAAGTAATTAGAAAAACGACATTCCTCCGGTGAATGTCGTTTACTACTATCTGCTCTATTCTAATAAGAAATACTCACTTCACTCTTAGCCTTTGAGAAGGGCTCTTTATTCAAAGCCAACAATACAATCATCCCAATTATACAAGCTGTACCAATCCATTGGAAAATTCCAAACGATTCTTTTAACCAAAAGACTGTCGTTAAAACAGCCGCTAGTGGCTCTATGCTTCCAAGCAGACTTGATTCTTTAGGTGCTAGACTTTGCAAACTTTCTATATAAAACCAGAAGGCAATCATCGTACCAAAAATGATAACGAAGAACAGATATAAATAAGCTTCTAGTGTTAAGCCTCTAGTGTCTAATTGCCACGGTGGATGAATAAAACTTAAAGCCAAACCACCGATCATCATAGCCCAACCAACAATAACAAGCGAATCGTATTGCTTCAGTAATGGAATGGCATATAACGTATAAAAGGCTAAAGCGAATCCAGATAGCACACCCCAAACGATGGCAGGTGTTGGTACAGATAATTGAGAAATGGAGCCGTTTGTTAATAAGAAAAAACATCCCACTAAAGCAAGTGAAACAGTCAACAAATCATTTCGTGTTACAATCGTTTGTTTGCGGATAATCAAGTAAACGATAATGATCACAGGTGCTAAATATTGTAATAGAGTGGCAACCGCTGCATTTCCATGTTGAATGGAAGCCATATACGTGTATTGAACCGCAAGCATGCCGATTAATCCGAAAATCAGTAATGGAATAGCGGTCTTTCTAGTTTTCCAAACTCCAAGTATCTGGGAACGGTCTTTTCTGAAAAATTGAACGGTTAAGAGTAAAAAACCAGCTAGAAGTAATCGAGTGGTAACTAGCCAATCTACATCGATTTGATACTGTTGAAATAGCTTTTTTGCAACAGTTCCACCAATCCCCCAAAATACCGCTCCAGTAATAACAAGAGCAATTCCCTTTTGTCTATTCATGATTGATTCTCCACCTTTAAATATAAAAATAGTGATATACTATTTTTAATAATAAGTGGAAAACTGCTAAAATAATACCCAAATCGAATGAAAAAATATAAGTATATTGAGCAGGTGCAAGAATATGCAAATAAAAGATTTTATGGTGGACCAAAGTTTAAAAGAATTAACGGAACATCGTACAGTGGTGTTACCGCTCGCTTGTTACGAAACCACGATTAATCAAAATATAAATGGATATATACCACTTCATTGGCATGATGAATTTCAGTTTGTTCTCGTTATAAAAGGAGAAGCCCTTTTTCAAATAAATGAAGAAACGATCATTATAAAAGCTGGTGAGGGGTTATTTATAAATAGTGGCTGCCTGCACATGGCAAAAGATAAAAATAATTCAGGCTGTGCCTATATTTGTTTAAATGTATCCCCCCATTTCATTTTATCCCAAGAACTTTATACCACCCATGTTAGCCCTTATATTCAGGCGACTAATATTCCTTATTTGCGCTTGGTTCCAGAGGAGCCTTGGGCAAATAACATTTTAAGTTCTATAGATAGAATCAATCAGCTGATCAAACAAAAATCACCATACTTTGAAATCGACATCAGCCTGCATCTAACCTTAATTTGGAAGAACTTAATTATGAATGGGATTGAATTGGAGTACGAACAGATGGAAGTAGTCAAAAGTCATCGAATGAAACAGATGTTAAATTGGATCCACCTACATTATGCGGAGAAAATCCTTTTAGACGATCTTGCACGAGCTGGTCAATTAAGTCGTTCTGAGTGCTGCCGATATTTCAAACGAATTTTAAAGAAAACACCTCTGAATTATGTAACAGATTATCGAATTCAAAGAAGTTTAACTTTACTACAACAACCGGAATCAAATGTGACAGATGTTGCTTATCAAGTAGGATTTAACAGCACAAGCTATTTCATAGATAAATTCCGAAAGTCAATGAACATGACCCCATTGGCTTACAAAAAACAGAATTCCAGTTCACTTGTTTAGCAGTGCACTTACACTACTTATTAAAGCTTATTTAGATCCACAGCTAGAGCATTGACACTAACTGCAGCTCCCCTCTTTGAGGGGTCTGCAGTTAGTGTCATGTTTTTTATTTAACTACTTAGCTTGTCTCTATAAAGGACTTTATTTTGACATACGCTTTTCGATCTTTTCATTACTATTTCAGGGCAATACATATATTTTTTGCTTCTGTGAAAAATTCCATACTGTGATGGCCACCTTCACGTCCGATGCCACTCTTTTTAAAGCCGCCGAATGGAGCACGGAGATCACGTACAAACCAGCAGTTCACCCAAATCGTACCCGCTCTAACTGAATGAGAAATTCGGTGCGCGCGTTGAAGGTTTTCTGTCCAAACAACACCGTTTAATCCATATTCCGTATCATTGGCAATACGAAGGGCTTCTTCTTCGGTATCAAATGGGATGATTGTCACAATTGGCCCAAATATTTCTTCTTGGCATATTCGAGACTTAGGATTTTCTTGAATATAAACCGTAGGCTCTAAGTAGAAGCCATTTTGTAAATGTTCCGGTAAATCCGGTCGTTTCCCACCACAAATTAACGTAGCATTTTCTTCTTTGGCAATCTCTAGATAGCTTGTTACTTTTTTATAATGCTCTTCACTCACAACCGGTCCCATTTTTGTTTCCACATCTTGTGGATCGCCGACTTTTAGTTCCATTGCCGCTTTCTTAAATCGGTCAAGAAATTCATCTAATATCGGGCGATGCACCAAGATTCTTGATCCTGCAAGACAAATTTGCCCGGAATTCATGAATGCTGCCTGAATCGAAACCGGTATCGCTTTATCAAGAGTAGCATCTTCGAACACGATATTGGCAGCTTTTCCACCTAATTCAAAAGAAACCTTTTTTAACGTATCAGCGCCGTTTTTCAAAATTCGCTTTCCGGTAGCCGTGGAACCCGTGAAGGAAACAAGATCTACTTCAGGATGGGTTGTCAAAGCCGTTCCAACGACTCCACCTTGACCATGAACAACATTCACAACGCCATCTGGAATTCCTGCTTCTTTGGCAATTTCTCCAAGGAGCGAAACAGAAAGCGGAGTCATTTCAGCTGGTTTAATAACAGCTGTATTGCCTGCAGCAAGACAAGGACCAAGCTTCCAAGTGGTCAACATAAAAGGAACATTCCAAGGGGTAATGAGTGCAGCTACTCCAACTGGTTCGTAACGCGTGTAGTTTAAATACGCTTCTTCCATTGGATACACTTCTCCGCCTTGCTGCTCCATAAAATCCGCAAAAAATTTGATGTTGTTTGCAGCTCGTGGAACTTCATGCTGAACGGCCGATTGAAACGGCTTTCCTACATCGGTCGCATCTAAACGCGCTATTTCCTCTTTTCGCTCAAGGATAATCTCAGCCATACGGCGAAGCTTTGCACAACGCTCGGCTACTGTCATCGTTCTCCACGGACCATTTTCAAATGCGTCACGTGCGACATGGCAGGCACGATCCACATCCTCTTGTGTGGCTTCACTGACTTTCGCGATCACCTCCTGTGTAGCAGGGTTTTTCACCTCAAAACTAGCTCCATCGCTTGCTTTTACATATTCTCCGTTTATATAAAGGCCCACTTCTCTGACTATCGTTTGGACATTTGTCATTTTGAGACCTCCTTTCGCTTTTTCACTGATTCGCCTGCAATCCCCCAATGTTCTGGTTCTAGTTCATTAATCATGATGCGAACATTTTGGACAGGTGCTTCTAGTACCGTCGAAACGACTTCTGTAACTTCACGAATCAATCGTTCTTTCTTTTCCGGTGATCTCCCTTTAAGAATATTAATCTGAATAAATGGCATAAACAGCTCCCCCCTCGTCTTGAAGTTTATTCTGTGAATACAGCCTCCACCGAGCCAAGACCATCAAAACCCGCTGAGAAATGGTCACCTGCTTCAATTTTTATCGCTGCGGATAAGGAGCCGCTTAACACGACTTCTCCGGGTTGAATACTTTGACCTACCTTATACAACCGATTGGCTAACCAAGCAATCGCTCTCGCTGGATGCCCCATTACAGCTGCACCCGCACCAGTCGCGACGACTTCTCCGTTTTGTTTAAAAACCATTCCCATCAATTTCAGATCGAAATCCTTCGCAGAAGAGAATTTTTCACCAATGATAAAACGAGAGGAGGATGAGTTATCAGCTACCGCATCAGGTAAGGTAAAGCTGAACCCATGGAAGCGGCTGTCAATGATTTCTACTGCAGGAGCAATATATTCTGTTGCATCGAGCACATCCGCAACCGTGACATGAGGTCCCTTCAACTCTCGATTAAAAATAAAGGCAATCTCTGGT
Source organism: Neobacillus drentensis (assembly GCF_021560175.1). Classification (GTDB taxonomy): domain Bacteria; phylum Bacillota; class Bacilli; order Bacillales; family Cytobacillaceae; genus Neobacillus; species Neobacillus drentensis_A. The sequence goes on from NZ_CP091110.1 coordinate 3,738,389, forward strand.
TCCAACTTTGCATGGATGAAAGGGTCAAGCGAAATCCTTTCCCCTTCAAACAGCTGCATGCTTTCAAGCAAAACCCCGTAAGATGGTTCATGAACGCCCATCATCTCTTGTTTTGCTTTGCTCGTTAAACCTAGTTTTCGGCCAATTCTTTTCGTATTCTCTTCTTTGCATTTCAATTCGATTAAGCGTTCCTGAACTTGATAGGCTAATGCTTCGTCCAGTTCGGGAGAGGTGTCAACAAATTTACCAACCGCTTTTTTCTTCTTTTCCGCCTCAAAAAGTTCAACAGCAATTTGATCGATTACATCCGTTTTAATCATGTTATCACCTAGTTTCCTTTAATCTTCCATCAATCACGATTGAGGAATGCCCCAAGCTATTCAAGATTTTACATTATCTTTTAAACTTGGCTGTAACCGTACCAATATGGGCAAACTCTGCCGTAAATGTATCATTGTCTTTCACTTCAACAGCTCTCGTTAAGGCCCCTGACAGAATGATTTCTCCTGATTTCAGGGAGACATCGTACTTTCCTAATGAATTTGCCAGCCAAGCCACGGAACGCAGTGGATTGCCAAGGACAGCTGCCCCTGCTCCAGAATCAATCATTTCTCCATTTTGATAAGCGACCATACCAATATGAGTAAGATCCAAGCCGGCTAACTTTGTTGGTTTCCCGCCAATAATCGCACAAGCAGAGGATCCATTGTCTGCAACTGTGTCTTCAAACTTAATCTTCCAATCTTCAATCCGGCTATCAATCACTTCAATGGCCGGAACAATGTAATCTGTCGCAGCAATGACATCTAGGATGGAAACATTCGGGCCTTTTAAATCCTTTTTTAAAATAAAGGCAATCTCAAATTCTACTTTCGGTTGGATATAGTCTGCTAGTGAAATTTCTTCGCCTTCAACATACATCATATCAGCCAATAAATGACCGTAATCCGGCTGGGTGACACCAAACATGTTTTGAATCGCTTTGCTTGTCGCGCCAATTTTCTTCCCAACGATGATTCCGCCATTTGCGACTTTTCGACGAATAATTTCTAACTGCGTGTAATAAGCCTCATCGACGGTTATTTCTGGATAGACAACCGTTAACGGCTTGATTACAGTCTTGGTTTCCTCTGCTTCCAAAAGATAAGTGGCCGCTTCTTGAATAATTGACACAACTGTTCCCTCCTTACACAAGTACTATACTTTTAACCGTTTCTTCTCCGCTAGTTCAACGGCAACATCTAAAATCCAGTCCTCCTGGCCAGCAACTGTTTGTCTTTTGCCAAGCTCTTCCATAATTTCAGATACCCCGACACCAAACTTTTCTGCTGCGTGTTTAACATGTAATAAAAAGCTGTTATAAACTCCGGCATAACCGCTTGATAAGTTACCGCGATCAATCACAATCGGAGATTGCATAAGCGGCGCCACTTTTTCTTCAGCAGCATCCATTAAGATGGCTAGATTGATTCCGGTTTTAATGTTCATTTTATTAAGAACCGCAACCAGAACTTCCGTTTGCGCATTTCCAGCTCCCGCGCCTAGCCCTCTTAGCGTTCCGTCAATTTGATCCGCACCAGCTTCAAGCGCCGTGATCGTATTGCCAATTGCCAAGCCAAGGTTATTATGAGCGTGGAAGCCGACTTGAATAGACAATGCTTCTTTTAAGGCCATCACTCTTTCGCAGACACCACTTTGAACAAGAGCCCCTGCAGAATCTACAACATATACGCAATCGGCACCATATGATTCCATCAGCTTTGCCTGCTTCGCAAGAACGCTGGCAGGCTGAGTATGAGACATCATCAAGAAACCAACAGCCTCAAGGCCTAATTCTTTTGCTAAGCGGAAGTATTGCTCAGTAACATCCGCTTCCGTACAATGAACGGCAATCCGGATTACAGAAATGCCCAGTTCTGCTGCTTCTCTTAGCTCTTTGCCCGTCCCTATCCCCGGTACGAATAAAGACGCAATTTTAGCGTTTTTTGCGGTTTCCACTGCTATTTTAATCAAGTCAAATTCAGAGTAACTTGAGAACCCTTGCTGAATCGTCGATCCATTTAAACCAGAACCATGGCTCACTTCAATAACAGGAACACCGGCTTCATCTAAATCTCTAACAATAGCTCGGACCTGTTCAGGCGTATAACTGTGGCTAACAGCATGATCACCATCTCGTAGTGTTGTATCTGTCAGTCTAGGAATCTTCATCGTGTTACCTCCTTTGCACTAAGAAAATGGGCGGCATATACATCTCCAACTCGGTAGGCAGACGCAGTCATGATATCTAAATTCCCGGCATAGGTAGGGAAGAAGTCTCCTGCTCCGATTACTTCATTCATAATAATTACTGTTGGCAGTCGGCCCCATGGAGTTTCACGATAATCCACAAAAGGCGTACCTTTTAATCGATAGCCTGGCACATAACTAGAAATTTCAGCTGCAATTGCTTGAATCGACTCAATAACCGCGGCTTCATTAAATTCTTCCTTTATCACGGCATAAACGGAATTTGTCATATTAATTGGCGGCACTGCTGGATTGAAAATAGGAATCGCTCTTGCTATTTTCGCTCCGCCAATTTGCTGGACTGCATTTGCGGTTGTGCGAACAAACTCATCGACATTTTGCCTTGTTCCAGGTCCAATCGATAGACTGGCCGCTGTCGCAATGACTTCTGCATAATGAACAGGAACTATTCGATTGACGGCGTGAACAAGTGGGGTTGTCGCTTGTCCGCCGCAAGAAATCAAGTTGACATTCATCGCTTCCAGTTGGTCATGCATATTTACAGTTGGGACGACAAACGGTCCAATCGCAGCTGGAGTCATATCCACGGCTAATTTCCCTTGTTCTCTTAGTGCTGGGGCGTTCAGCTTATGGGCTTTTGCACTTGTTGCATCAAATACAATCTTAATCTCTGGATCCTCCAAAATTGCATCAATTCCATGATGGCTTGTGGCAATTCCTTTCTCCCTTGCTCTCGCTAGGCCTTCGGAATTTGGATCAATTCCCGACACTATGGCTAAGTCCATATTTCCATCATTTTTTACTATTTTATACATCAGATCTGTTCCAATATTTCCCGATCCTAGTATCGCTGCTTTTATTTTCGTCAAGACTTTTCACCCCGCTATTCTAGTAATCAACAAATTAAGGTTTTACAACTTCGACTTCAGCAGCCTCAATAACTGTAAGTGGTGTTCCTTGCGTCCACCAAGATACAGGGAATTCTGTTCCTATCCAAGTATCACCATTACCTGGAACGTCCTTCATTTCCCATACCACTGGTTTCCAAGCTGGATCTGTAATGATATAACCTGCATCGCCGAACAATTCGATCCGGTTGCCGCCTGGTTCTATTACATACATACAGAAAGCTTGAGAAACTCCATGTTTATTAGGCGGAACTTCTATTTTGATATCATGATCTTTAAGTAAATCGGCCACATCATATAGGTTTTGCGGAATGCCATACCAGTAGCAAAGATGATGCAGCTTGCCCTTGACGCCATTTGGCTCTTGCATATAGGCAATCTCATGAACAAGATTGGACACGCTCATCCAGCTTCCAAGGACATGACCATTATCTTGAATTTGCTCCCTTAATCGGAAACCCAGTTTATCTATCAAAAAGTCCGAATCTGCTCCTGGATTGGAGGTCATTAAATTGATATGATCCAATCGGCGAACCGGCACACCGTGGTCTGGGCGTTTGGAGGGACGGTTTAATAATTTGGAGCGCTGCTTTTCTTGAACTTTGTAATAGTCGACGTCCCACAGGATTTCCATTAAATGACCATCCGGTGTCGTAAATTGAAAAGCTTTCCCATGGCCGATATCTCCTTCAATCCAGCCTTTACCTAATCCCGTTTTTTCAATTTCTGCTACGCGGCGCTCGAGTGCCTGCGGTGACGTTGCCCGCCACGCAACATGACCCACTCCTGCATGTTTTGCCTCAGTGATTTTTAATGTATTATGGTATAAGTCCTCATAAGCACGAAGATACACGGAGCCTCCGGAACGAGCGGTCACTTCCATTCCTAGGAATCTTGTAAAAAATTCAACTGATTGTTCTAGTTTTGGAGAAAAAAGCTCCACGTGTGCTAATTGTGCTACATCAAAAATGGGTTCGTTAATAAATGTCATGTCCGTTCCTCCTTAAATTTTCCTTTTTTCAACTCAAACAAATTATTATTGACGAAATATAGGGAATGATGATAACGTTTTCATTATTATCGATATCACATTCTCCTAAATCGGCTAATACGTGATGTATGCCTCTATCTTAAGGGGCTGGTAAGATGTTCACAACGGCATCGTCCCTTTATGCGGGACATGATTTCCAATTTTTTAATATTTTTATTATTTGGAGGAAAATATGATACAAGAACAAGATAAGCTGCTCTCATCTGTTAAAAGTGCCATTAAAATCTTGCGGGCTTTCAAAATGGATCAACCGCAAAAAGGGGTACGAGAACTAGCAAATGAGCTGGGACTCGGTAAAAGCAGTGTCCAAAGAATTCTTACTACACTTGCCTCCGAGGGATTAGTTCAAAAAAATAAAGAGACCAATAAATATGAATTGGGTCTCTCCGTTGTGGAATTAAGTTCGATTGTCCTTGGCAACATCGATTTGCATAGGGAATCACGTCCGATACTAACCGACCTTGCTAATAAATATGGGGAAACTGCCCACCTGGCAATATTAGATGGAAATCATGTGGTCTATTTAGACAAAGTCGAAAGCAAAACCTCGAATAAACTACCTTCTCACTTAGGATTTCATAATTATGCTCACTGTACAAGCTCTGGAAAACTTCTCCTTGCGCATAGCGGCAACTACTTAGTCGATTTGGTGATTCAAAATGGCCTCGATGCGATCACACCGAAAACGATTGTTGACCCAAATAAGTTCCGACAAGAGTTGAGTACCATCTTAAGGCAAGGTTATTCCGTAAGTATTGATGAATATACCATTGGACGGACATCCGTATCGGCCCCCGTTAGAGACCATACTGGAAAAGTCACTGCTGCTATTAACCTAGTAGGTCCTAGTCCGCGATTCTCCAGACAACGAATTCAGTATTTTGCGAGTGAATTAATTCGTGCCGGAGAATTAATTTCCGAGCGGCTAGGTTATTGGAAAAGGTAAGATTTCCTTCAAAGACGGACCAAAGAGGGTAAGAAGATTATTCTATTAATCTCTTCTATTAAGAGTTAACAATGTCAGCTGTTTTAACAGGTGTTAACGGTGTTCCTTGCGTCCACCATGATTGTGGGAATTCAGTCCCAATCCAAGTATCACCATTACCGGGAACGTCCTTCATATCCCAAATCACCGGCTTCCATGCTGGGTCTGTAATAATATAACCTGCATCACCGAACAATTCGATTCGGTTTCCGCCTGGTTCAATAACATACATACAAAACGCCTGACTGACTCCATGCTTATTCGGAGGAACTTCAATTTTTATATCATGATCTTTAAGTAAATCCGCGACATCATAAAGATTTTGTGGAATTCCATACCAGTAGCAAAGATGATGCAGCTTTCCTTTTACTCCGTTAGGCTCTTGCATATAGGCAATTTCATGGACGAGATTGGAAACACTTATCCAGCTCCCTAGCACATGGCCATTGTCTTGGATTTGCTCTCTTAAACGAAATCCGAGCTGGTCCAGCATAAAGTCCGTATCAGCTCCTGGATTCGAAGTCATGAGATTAATATGATCCAAGCGGCGAACCGGCACACCACGATCAGGCCGTTTGGATGGTCTATTTAATAGTTTAGATCTTCGCTCCGCATCCACTTGATAATACTCAACGTCCCATAGAATTTCCATTAAATGACCGTCTGGACTGGTAAATTGGTAGGCCTTGCCATGTCCGATATCCCCATCAATCCAGCCTTTTCCTAATCCCGTTTTTTCAATTTCCTCCACACGTCGCACTAGCGCTTGCGGGGAAGTGGCACGCCAAGCGATATGGCCAACTCCTGCTTGCTCGGATTCCGTAATGATTAACGTATTGTGGTAGAAATCCTCATAAGCACGAAGATATACGGATCTTTCAGTACGAGCGGTTACTTCCATTCCTAGAAATCTGGTAAAAAATTCAACGGATTTTTCAAGCTGCGGTGAAAGTATCTCTACGTGGGCAAGCTGTGCTACATCAAAAATGGGTTCTTGGTATGAACTCATGTGAATCCTCCTAATTTTTCGAATTTTCCATAAGAACTTTATGATTTAATAACCGCTTCTTTTTCCGCAGCTTCTGCCCATGTTTTGTTTGTCCAACCCTTAAGGTCATAATCGTTTAATGCAGATTCGACGAATGCTTTTTGCTGATCCGCAGCACCTGTTGCCTCAAAGTGGAATAACGCTTCCATATTGATATTTTCATGATTTCCTGCATAGTTTACTTCATATAATTCATGACGGCCTCCAAACTCTGTGCCAATCGTATCCCAAACCATTTTCAATAATTTCACACGTTCTTCAGCACCAATTCCTGTTCCGCGATAATATGTGTCCAAGTAAGGTCTTAAATCTTCATTGAGAAAATCTTTTGAACTTGAAGGTAATTGAATTAACCCACCAGCCACGACTTGCTCGAAAATATTTTTCACCTTCACCCAAGCCAATGGAGCTAACGCACGATAAGCGGCACTAGAGTAAGAGTTTGGAATCACTAACCCATTTGGCCCTTTTTCAGGATCCGTTGCCATTGCGGTTGATAGACCCCAGAACATATTTCGTAATGCAACGACCTCTCCAATCTTCGCCTGAACTCCACGGAAATCTTTTGTCCCAGCTCCTTCCGTTGCTTTCAATAACAACCCGGTCATAAAATCCAACTTAACGGCGAGACGCGTACAACCATGAAAAGTAAACCTTGGTATAAAACCGCTTACTTTTGCAAAATTATTTGAAACTTCAATATTTCGGTAAGCTAGCACATCTTCCCAAGGTATGAACACATTATCAAGGACAATCACTGCATCATTTTCATCAAAGCGGCTCGATAATGGATAATCAAATGGCGTTCCAGTTTTAAATGCGTTTAATTCGTAGGATTGGCGGCTTATCATACGAACTCCTTCAGCATTCATTGGCACGAAGAAGATCAATGCGTGACTATCATCGCCCCCACCTAAATCTTTCGGCCCATAGTTAGCAACAAAGTTATAATGTGTTAACGCAGAAGCTGTCCCAACCATTTTGGCACCGCTTACAATTATGCCGTCATCGCGTTCTGCAACCGCACGAACAAAGGCGTCTTTATTCTCGTGTAACGGTTTTGAACGATCCACTTGCGGATTAATAATCGTATGATTAATAAATGGTACTTCTTTTGTTGCTTTTTTGTACCATGCCTTCGCGTTGTCTTCAAACCCCTCATAAAAATGACCAAACGCATTTAGGTGCCCAGTGAAGGATGCTTTATAGTCAGGGGTTCTTCCCATAAAACCGTAGCTTAGCTTTGCCCACTGAGCAATTGCATCTCTTGCCTCTAACAAATCCTGAGAACTAGTAGGAGTTTTGAAAAATTTATGTGTTCTGTCGCCAAATTCACTTGTTGTCGTTAAGATATCACGTGTAGATGGATCATGAAGAGCATCATACATTCTCGCATACGAACGAGCAGCATTCCGATAAGCTGGATGGGTTGTAACATCTTTAATTTTTTCTCCGTTTAAATACACTGCCCTGCCGTCATTGAGACTTTCCAAGTATTCTTTACCTGTGTACATTCCTTCAACTCCATTCATAAATATCTTCTAATTGAAGTGTGAATCTATTAGTCCATCACTAGTTTTATCTTAAATTATCTGAAAATTATAAACAATGACACAAGATGATAGAAAACTCTATAAATACAACTACTTTGTGTCAGTTGTTCGAAAAAAAGCAAGACAGCCCACTAACAGAGTGTCTGTGGGCTGTCTTGCAACTTGATCGATGAATAGGTTCATAATTCATGATATCCTGGATTTCTTGTAGTAGATTAAATTCATCACTATGCTTGAATTTTTTTAATTCTTTCATGCTCAATAATTTTCAATGCTTTTAACGCCATCATCAACTGAAATTGTCTTTGGGGATCACGCAAGTCACAATCAAGGAGGTCGGTAATTTTATTGAGACGATAACGAAGTCCGCTTTTAGATAGTACGAGGGATTCTGCTGTTTGATCCAAGTTCCCCCCTTGCTCTAGAAAATGGTAGAGCGTTTCAATCAATTCTAATTTATGCTTATCTAGACTCTCGTAGAGAATCCCAAGTTGGTCTCGGATCATTTTCTTGATCGCTTGTTCGTTTTGGTCATTGATCAAGATTCCAAGCATGCCTAAATCACTAAAAAGCGTAATTGGTTCATCCCTTGAAGAAAGTCGCACTGCTGAACGTGCTTCTTCCATTGCAACTCCTGCTTCTAGAATGTTGCTGTAGTGGGAGCTTATACCCGCTAAGAACAAAGCATTTTTTATTTTCTTTTTTAAATAGGAAACTAAAGTTCGAATCGTTTTCTCCATGTTTTGCTGACGCACTTGTTTCTCTGTCATCAGGAGAATTAAGCTGTCAGGTTGCTGACCGATTAACACATTGAGGTTTTTTTCTTCTCGAAAGTAAGCAGAGACCCTTTCAAACGTTTTTTTATGAAGCGTCAATTCCTTTTCATCACATGAATTCAAATACTTGTAGGTCAACACTACAATATGATAGTGATCGGATAGATCTAACTGAATAAAATCCGCTTTCCTCATAATTTCTTGTTGTGTATATTTTCCGCTAATAATTTCTTCAAGAAAATGACCCTTCACTTGTTCCAACGATTCCACTTCCGTTTTTTCCTTTAAAAACAGCAGCGAGCAAATCGACGCTAAGCGATCAAGAATCATCGAGTCGATCTCATAATTAGGGGTTCTTTCTCGTTCATACAGAAAAGAACAATAACCGACAACCTTCCCTAATAGAAAAATTGGAGACATCAGTCGAGTCCCATTTTCCATCGAGAAAACACGTACTTTGGAATGGCATTGCTTTTTGTCTGCCAGCTCAGAAAAATTTTCTCTCATGGAATCATAGTCTTCAAGGGTGATGCCTTTACAGGCAATGACATTTTGACGACCATCCTCCACGATAATGGGAACATAATGTTGTTTATGTAAAATATCGAGGATGGAATCGATGCTATTTCCCTTAATTAGCTCATTGGTCATCTCATTATACGTTTTTGACACTAGTGAGAGATTATTTCTTTCCAGCATGAGTTTTACGTTTGTTTGTTCCAGTTCCTTTAATATTGGCAGTTCTTTACTATAAGAAAAGAATTCCTCCGCCTCTTCCTTCCATTCTGAAACAAGGCGTCCTTCCCAGATGCAACACGGTGCCCCTTGTCCCTGGCATTGCAATTCTTTGAAAAAAACGTCCACTCCCAACACACCAGTAATATATCCCGTGGCATACCCAGTTAACGTATAACAAACAGGGCTCTGGCTAATCCCAAAATTTTGAAGATGTTGTTCCGCTTCATATGAATTTTCCCACACTCCTTTAAAGCGAAACGATTTAATTTCGTTTCCTTCCACTTCAAAATCTTTCTCGGTGATGAGAGATTTCGCATGTCCTTTTAAAGCATGAATAATCGGACCATATTCGATCTTTTCAAGCAAGCTCAAAGAGTCTTTTTCTGCCACCTCTTTCGCATCTTCTACTCCCAATTGATAGCCATACTTGAAGAAAAAGGTTTTCATCCGATTAATCCCGATATTCTCAATTAAATCACGCTGCATCGTCCCAAAAGCCTGGCTCGAAACAAAAATAGATCTTTCATTGTTGGCAAACCATAATTCATTCTCTTGACGAATATGTAATAATTCATTCAGTTTTAAAGTTTTCATTCCATTGCTCCCTAAATTTCTAATTTACTTAAGAACTAGGTAAATCTTACGTATCAGTGAATGAAAGAATGATTATTGACTTATGATTTTAGATGATTAGTAGTTTCCATTATACTGAAGGATTTAAAAAATGAAAAGGCTTTCATTATTGAAAATAGACTAACATTAGATAGCCTTTATCCAGCAAAAAAATTTAATATTTTAGCACACAAAAAACGACAATGTTCGATTCTGATATTCTGTAGACTAATAGTATATATTTACCACTTTTTATAAAAGATCGTTTACATAGAGACACGTAATCATTTGTTAATGCCATAAGATATTTTTTAGCAGGATGAGCAGGTATTGGGGGAGATCATAATGGGAAGCACAGCAAATATTCAAGAACTAGAGAAACAAAGCGTAAATTTAACTAAGTGGTTTGGAGGATGGAAACTTATTGCATTTAGTATTATCTTTATCATCGCCCTCATCATCGCAGCAGGCAGCTACTACCAGGCAAACCACTTCAATTCAGAAATCAAGATAAATAGTATCGATGTTGGTGGCATGACGACTGAGCAGGCACTAAATAAATTAAAAACAACCACATTAACAAATGTAGTATATATTGGAGACCAACATATTTTAGATGGAAAAGACTCAAAGATGAGATTTACAGCTAAAGATCTGCCCAGCTTCAATAAATTGTTAAAAAGCCAGTGGACGTTCTTTCCTTCATCAAAGGCAAAGAATTATTCATTGATACCGGTCAGTAAAGATCAGTTTCGAAATCTGACATTGAAAAAACAGGTGGAAGAAAAGCTGTTAGCCATGAATCAGAATTTAAAAGTGCCACAAGATGCGGTAGTTCGTTTGGAACAAGGAAAAATAGTTGTATCTAAAAGTATTAGCGGAGAGCAGTATGATGTGGGCAGTCTTTTGAAGGACTATGATAAGCACAAATATATTAGTGAAATTCATCTAAGTCCAATATTTATACAACCCATTAAAGAAGACAGCGAGTTTGTAAAAAATGAACAGAAAAAGCTGGAGGAATTCCTCGCTCAGACCGTTGATTATAAGGTGCAGGATAAAATTTTCTCATTAACCGCACGCGACTTAATTAAAAATGCCTCAATTACAAGAGATTTAAAGATTACGCTAAATGATGATGGTGATATTAAAAATAAGCTCACTGAGATTAACCATTCCCAATCTACATTAAATAAAGATTTTACCTTCAAGACCCATTCGGGTTCGATGATATCGGTTAAAGGGAAAGGCTATGGCTGGGCCATAAATGTTGATAAAGAAGTACCGCGTATTAAGCAAGCACTTGAAAATGGAGAAAAGTCGGTTTCCGCCTCTAATATTTATGGAAATGGCTGGAAGGGCGAGGGCTACGGATATGATGCCATTACGAACAATGGGATTGGCAATACGTATGCTGAAGTGTCCATTGCTGAGCAGCGAATTTGGATTTATAAAAATGGGAAATTAGTGGTCACAACGAATGTCGTTACCGGCACACATAGTACCCATCATGATACATCACCAGGGGTGTGGTATATCCTCTATAAGCAGACACCTGCCGTGCTAACCGGCAGAGAGAACGGTAAAATCACTTATCAGGTAGATGTTAATTATTGGGCTCCTTTTACAAATGATGGCCAAGGGTTCCACGATGCCAGCTGGCGAGGCAATTGGGGCAGTAAAGCCTATCTTTCGGCAGGATCGCACGGCTGTGTCAACACTCCGCCAAGCATTATGAAAACTGTATATAGTAATCTCAGCACCTATGAGCCGGTTGTTATTTATTAAGTAGTAGCTATTCGAATTAATTTATTTAAGATATGTATGCGTTGATCTTCAATAAATCACATGAACTAATGAACACATGAAATGGCATGCAAATTGACGCATGCCATTTTTATATTAATATCAAGGTTTTTTGATAATTTTTAACATATTTAAATATTATTTTATGGTTGAAATATGAACAAAATCCCCAAACTATCAAAAAACATATATTTGTTCATGGAAAGATAAACCCACCCTCCAGTTTAGAACAGCTACGTTGATAATTAAAATTGAAATGAGAAATCATCAAAATAATGGGGTAAAAAAATGCATGCACCTTTTCAAGTTCATTCTAGCCTTCCTTCTTTTCGTCTTTTTTCAGTGGAACACGTTTTACCTTTTGGTATCATTTTAGTTCTATGCACTCTGCTGTTTATTTTCAGAAACAAGCTAAAAGGAATTAGGAAAAGAAGATATTTACGTTTCTTCTTAGCCTTTCTCCTACTTTTATCTACCGCTTTGGAGCAAATTTGGCTTTTTTATGAACATGCATGGTCATTGAAAGAATCTTTACCGCTTCAGCTTAGTGATCTTTCTGTCATTCTCGCAGTTGTGATGTTATTTACCAGGAGTAAAAAACTTTTTCAATTCCTCTACTTTGCAGGGTTAGGGAGTTCGATTCAAGCTATTTTGACTCCTGACCTTGGAAGATATTCGTTTCCGCACTTTGAATATTTTGAGTTCTTTGTGTCACATGGAGGGGTGGTACTTGCATGTCTAATCATGGTTTTGATTTTCAATTACTTCCCGACTCTTCAAGGAATGTGGATAACCATTTTGATTGTAAACCTTTATTCAGTCGTTGTCTTTTTCCTCAATAAATGGCTGGGAGCGAATTATCTATATATTATGAAGAAACCTAAATCGAGTTCTCTATTAGATTACCTTGGACAGTGGCCCTGGTATCTTCTCTCCATGGACATGGCGATGATTTTAAGTTTTTATATTTTGTATAGTCCGTTTTGGATAAAAAGAAACTACTTTCACTAACGTTGACTTAGCAGAAAGTAGTTTCGATTGAATCAATCTTAAATAGAAAATAAAATAATGTGGCCTCTGAAGGAAACAGAGAACTTAAATATTATTGAATATAATCATAAATATTCTTCGCTAACAATAAACAGGTTACTGCAATAAACAGAGCACGAACATAACCACTTCCTTTTTTTATCGCAAATTTTGATCCACAAATCGCACCAGCAAATTGTGCAATCCCCATTATTATTCCATAAGTGTAGTTTACTTGCCCTAAAAACATAAACATAAACAACCCAGCAATATTACTGCCGAAGTTTAAGAATTTTGCATTCCCTGCAGCTTTTAAAAAATCAAATCCAATCAACAAAAAAGAGAAGATTAAAAATGAACCTGTTCCAGGGCCAATGAATCCATCATAGAAACCTATCGCAAATAATGTAACCAAAAAAATAATGAAGTGATAGATGGACAATTTTTTGGGGGTTGAAATACTTCCCCATTCTTTCTTGAAGATCGTAAAAATAGCTACTGCTGCAAGCATGATCAACATCAATGGCTTAAGCACTTCAGGGTTTAGCAAATGAACAGTGTATGCACCCAATAATGAGCCAATAAACGTGAGTGGAAAAAATTTAGCCACTGATTTTATATCAAGTTTACCAGACCGATAAAACATAAAAGTACTTGTTAAAGAGCCTATTGTCGATGCTAATTTATTGGTAGCTACTGCCCCTGCTGGATTCAGTCCTGTAAATAATAATGTTGGAAGTGCAATCAATCCACCACCCCCTACAACAGAATCAATAAAGGAAGCTAAAAATCCAAAAACAATCAAAATAATTAATAACGACGGGTCTAAATGCATACCAACCAACCTTTCCTATAGTCACTACTGGAATAGTAACTAATTTATTGCTATATGTAAATAGTTATTGTAGATTTGTTACATAGGAAGATAATTGGAGGACAAAAAAAGTGAACGACATAGTGCAGCAGCTAAAAAAATTAGGTTTTAACGAATATGAAGCTAAAGCTTATGTATCTCTCGTTAAACAAGGTCCTGTTACAGCCTACCAAGTTAGCAAGGACTCAGGTATACCAAGAGCACGAATTTATGATGTGTTAGGTAATCTTGTTGAAAAAGGACTTGTCTTGAAGGAGGAAATAGATGACACCACTCGATATTCACCTCTTCCCGTTGAAATCTTTTTGCAGAAAGCTCAATCAGAGTGGCAATCGACTTATTCGGTATTAATTGATTCGTTAAGAAGTCTAGAGACATCTGATGAAAAAATGGACAACCGTGTGCTTACTTTAAAGGACTATAAAACGATTATTAACTATTGTGAGACGCTAATAAAAAAAGCAGAAAAACGTATAGTCATTTCAATGTGGGATGATATGTATGAGGTGTTGAAGAAAGATCTGATTCAGGCCACCGAAACAGCAATCGTACAAGGTATTACACTACATGTTGAAAATCCAATTGGGGATCTTGAAATCCACCGCAATACACCTTTTACTGAAACCCCCTCTACAGATCATTGGTTTATTTTGTCCATAGATTCTAAAGAGATGATTTATGGACCATCAATTGAGGAGCGTAGTGTTGCTTTTTATACAGATGACCCTGTTCATATATACTTATTAGAGGATTATGTGTGGCACGATGTGCTAGTGAATAGACTTGTTCGACGCAGCCAAGACGATTTAGAGAAATGGATTACTACAGAGCGGAGAGCCTTCTTTATGGAAAAATAAGAAGCTTATTCAAAGAACTAACAAAATAAAGCATAAGTAATTAAATGAAAACTTGTGCTTTATTTTATTGTTAAAATTACCTCAGCTAAGTTACCTTTCTGCATATTTTTTAATCAAATTATTTAACATTAAAATTAAATATATTTATTTCTATTTTTATATTTATTAATTTTTTAAATTTAAATATTTATTTTTTTAATCAGTTGATGTATGATCGAATTACAAATAATGAAGGAGGGAATTATGGCATATCCTCTTATTTCAGATTGTCCTGTTTGTGGTAAGCAATTAAAAATTACAAAGCTACAGTGTACTCATTGTCATACCACAATTGAAAATGAATTTGAACTCTCTAATTTTGCGACTCTTAGCAAGGAACAGCTTAGTTTTATAGAAACTTTTTTAAAGTGCCGCGGAAATATTAAAGAAGTTGAAAAAGAACTTGGGGTATCCTATCCCACCGTGCGAGGGAAATTAGATGACATTATCTCTTCTCTTGGATATTCCACCACTAAAAAGGTTGAAAAAATGGATCAAAAAAAGGTGATTTTAATGCTGGAGAAGGGCGAAATTACAGCCGAAGAAGCTATTGGGATATTAAATGGGGAGGAATCCTAAATGAGTGAAGAAATTTCAAGAGTATTAACAATGGTTGAAGAAGGAAAGTTGACCAAAGAGAAGGCTGCTGAATTAATCGATGTTCTGCAAGGAAATGGTAAACAGGTCGATCTAAATAAACGGACCTCAACCTCCTACCTAAATAAAATGCTAAAAATCCGTGTTACTACTATAGATGGTGACAATGTAAATGTTAATCTTCCTATAAAACTCATAAAAGCTGTTTTAAAGGTAGGTAAAAATATTGCTAAAATGATTCCCGAATCCGAAAAATATGTAAAGGATATCGACGTTGAACTTTTAATTGAAGCTATTGAAAATGAATTGGACGGACAAATTGTAGATGTTACCTCAGCAAAGGGTGACAAAGTACTGGTTATTATTGAGTAATGATGAAAATAAAAATCAGAGTAAAAGCCAGACGATTTATTATTCCAGTCCCGTATGCTTTTTTAGATCTATTCATTGGGATCCTCACTTCAAAACGAATCCTAGTACTTGTAAATCGTGCAATTGAAAAAAAGGCAAAGAAAAAATTTCAAATTCCTTATATAAACAGGCAAGATTTAAAACCTCTGCTAAGGGAAGTTTCAAAGCAAAAAGGTCTACTGCTGGTTGAAACAAGCCTTAAAGACGGAACAGAGATTTCGATTAAGCTATAGAGCAATAAGCAAAATTCCTCCGTTCTAGAATTTTGCTTTTTCCCTATTCTATAATTTCAAAAACTCCCACAATGCTTTTGCTTTCTTTAATATTCACCTTTAATTACAAAATACGAGCCCCGGATTGTTCCAGCTAGTTTAGACTTCTGCCTAGCAAACTTAAACTTCCCTTCTAACTCCTTAGGTACCTCCATCCCCTCAGAAAGCTTAAAACCAACGGCTCGCTTCTTAGGGTCATCAACCGTATACAAAACATTTACCTCAAGCCCATCCTCATAAAAGACGTAGGCCCATTTGATATTTTCCACTTGAAACCATGACGTTTCTAATGCTTTTGCCTCAAACTCAATATCACGTTCTTCTTTCAAAATTCGGTTCACATAATCAAGGGTCTCCTTGCTTTCGCCAGCTGGTACAACCTTAAATTCATGCTTGTATTTGTTCATAAAGTAACGGGCTTCATGAGCACGTAATCCAGCAAGCGCTTCTGCTACCGGTGAAGACTCTAAGCCCAGCACAGACACATCTTTAAAATCCACGTTATAAGACATTTCCATTCTCCTTTTATCTTTATTTTCTAACAATAGGAATCCAGAACTCACCAAAAACTAAGCCGTTTCGCTGCCCCATCTCAACCATTGTATTGGGCCCGCCAACATAGGCAAAATCTTTTGCATCTGGCAAGACTTGACCAAAGGCCATACCAGTGAGCTTAATATTCAATTCTTCAGCTGACTTCTCTTCCCCTTTGACAACTAGGTATTCACCTTTAGGAAATTGGATTACCCTGGCATCTTCTTGTGCCGACGCCTCTGTCATGACGCCGGCATAATGCATCAACTTGTTATTAACTGCTTCGTTCACAACAAAAACGTAGTCATTTGTGGCTGTTGCTTTTAAAGTGTCAAGCGTTCCATTTTGTCTCACTGTCTGCCAAAAGTCTGACTTTTCCTTGTTTAAGCCGGCAAAGTCTGTGTAATGGCTCTTAAGCTCTGTTCCAATTCCGATAACGGTAAAGCTGTCTTTTTCTTCTAGGGTATAATCTGCCATATTCAATACCTTCCTCTGTTTAAAATTAATCAAATGATTTGTCTTCTTCACCTGATATGTATATGATAACCTTAAATCATGTCAAAAAATGATACTGTTTAGGAGTCCCGATGAAAAAAGTTGAACGGATTAATATCATCATGCGGTATATCAACAACCGCACTCACTTCACCATATCTGAAATCATGCGGGAATTCAACATCTCTCGTTCAACAGCTATTCGAGATATCAGAGAAATTGAAGCCATGGGGATGCCACTTGTCGCTGAAGTTGGAAGGGATGGTGGTTATTTTGTCATGCACAATTCTGTCCTGCCCGTTGTTCGCTTTACCGATAATGAGGTCAAAGCTCTTTTTATTGCCTTTATGGCAACAAGAAATCAACAACTTCCTTATCTAAGGAGCCGTCAGTCTTTAGCTGAAAAATTACTAGGCCTCATCTCCGAAAGCCAGCAAGAAGAACTTGTTCTTTTAAATCAAATCTTGCTTTTTGAAGGGACCAACCCTCATAATCCCGACCTGCTTGATCTTACAGACCTCCCTGATCCAATGTTAGAGAAACTTATCCAAAACCTTCTTTTGGATCGCTATTTATGGATAACCCTCAATGGTGTGAAGGGAAGAACGTCTTATCCTATCTACCTCTTGCACCTTTATCACGAAAAAGGTCTTTGGGTGATTGAAGGCTTTGACCTTAAAGAAGAAATGAAGCGGATTTTTCCTGTCGACCTTCTCACCAATGTCGAACCCTGCCCGACGGAAAAAAGAGTAGGTATGAAAAAGATTTTAGAAAAACTAAGTAAGCAGGAAGAAGAAATTAATCTAGTCCTTGAACTTGGTCCAAAAGCGATAGCCCAATTCAAAAAATTCCATCCTTTGAAAGTATCGATTTCCTTTACGAATCCTTACCAAACCACCGCCGTATTAAAGACTTTTATCAATGTAAATAACTCCGATGAATTGACCGAATTAACCAATTGGCTGCTTTTCCTGGGTGGGGATATCAAGATTAGGGAAGTACCAGAAGAAGTCTTAGAAGTAGTACAAGAGCGATTATCCCTATACTGCCCATAAGCTGTGGCCAGTTTAAGTCCAAACCTATCAATGTATATTCTAAGTCTCTTCATTTGATTAAAAATACTGCATTCCTTCTATTGTATATGGACTACTTTCACCCATTAATATCAATCAAAAAAACGCCACTGATATAAATTCAATCATCAGGGCGTTTCGCATACTTATAGTTCATCAATAAAGATTTCTAACATACGCTTTTATATATTAATACTTACTACACTGCTTGCTTGATTGTAGACAATCTCTTTTTTTCTCGCCAACGGTAAAACATTTTCATCAAAGGCATAATTATAATAAAGATGAACAATAGCCTGAACGTTTGGAACATCGAAACAAGTGAGACTTCTGCTTTAACTGCATCAGCTAATAATACCATTTGATCTAAGCCACCTGGGGCTGTGCTAAGAAAACTTGTAGCGAATGTTGTGTCCATTGCAAACGACATTAGGATGCTTGAGCCGAATGTTAGGGCGATCAGTGCGAATGCGCTGATAATGCCGCCTAAAAGTACACGTATTGGAAGCTTAATCATATGTGGTTTGAGCATTAAGCCAATATGGGCGCCGATTAGAAGTTGAGCGATAGCCATGAAAAAGCCAGGTACTTGTGGAATTGTAATTGGTGTTGTGAGATGCAACGTAATTAACAAAATAATGGGTGTGATGAAAAATGCGACAGGCAAATGGATGCGCTGCATTAAATGTGAACATCCCCATGCAAGTGCAATTAATAATACTAAATTAATCGTTAACTTCGCGTCCGTTGGCTGCTTACTTATTACTTGTCCAGCGACGATAAACGGTACGAATACAACCACTAGTAACAGCCGAATGACTTGAAAATAAGAAATAACGCCAATTTCTTCAACTTTTTCTTCTTCAGCAAATACGACAATTTGACCTAAACCGCCTGGGATAGCACCTAGTACCGCCGCTTTCATTGGAATTTTTGCCCATTTACTAGTTAAGTAAGCGATAACGATTGAGCCACCAATTAATATCACGTTTAGTGTTATCATATAAAATAAAATTGAGCCCATCATGCCGAATAAATCGATGTTAAATTGTACACCTATCACGGTACCGACCATGACGACACCTAAATCACGCATTTGGCCAGACCATTTGAGCGGTCCTTTATAAACAAATTGGGCTAACATGATGACAACAATTGGGCCGAGCATCCAAGGAATAGGGATGTGCAGCAGGCTAAAAATATAACCGCCAATTAAAGATAAAACGAACACCTTTAACATTGCCTTCAACAGGAACACCCCTTCCTATCATAATTTTAACAACCTTTATTACTTAAGAAACCACCAGCATTCATTGTCATGAATACTGGTGGTCTAGTTATTATGACTTCGCTAATTCTTTTACTTGTGCTTCACGGTCTACATCATCGCGTCGACGATCACCCCAATAAGCGGAACCATTTTTTAAATATTCTTCATACGTCCATTTCACTGGTTCCCAGTCTGGCTCGAAAATTAAATAACCGTTTGTAAAGATTTCAAGACGTAATCCGCTTCCTGGATCTTTTACGTAAATGTACATTGCTTGAGAAATACCATGTTTACCAGGACCAACGAATTGTACATCTGCTTCGCATAAAATATCAGCAGCACGTAGTAAGTCTTGTGAGTTGTCTAACCAGTAAGCGATATGGTGCATTTCGTTTGGCTCTTTTGAACGAGATGTAGACATGATTGCTACGTCATGTACTAAATTTGTTACAGATAACCAGCTTGCTACTGGTACATCGTCTGGATTTACGAAATATTCGCGTAGCTTGAAGCCTAATGCTTCTTTTAAAAACTTTACAATCTCAGCGTTGTCGTGAGAAGTTTGTAAGTTTACATGATCGATCCGGCGTGGAGATACACCTTTCGCCCAAGATTTATAAGTTTGGTTTTTAAGGACTGATTTACGAGATTCTTCAGCTGGTGTTTTTTCCATATCGTAGTAAAGCTCGAAGCGGTGACCACTTGGTAATTCGAAGCGAATCGCTTCCCCTTGCGCTAATTCTTCCCCTGCTTCTATCCAACGAACTTCTGTACCAGCATCTTCCAATAATTTTGCGAAAGTTACGATATCTTCGGGCCGTTTTGTGCGCCAGCCGATGTGATCGATGTAAGAAGTTTCACCAGCTGTAATGGATAAGGTATGGTGTTCGAAGTCACCCCAAGCTCGTAAGTAGTGTACACCATCTACAACTTCTGTTTCTTCTAAGCCGATTGTATCGCGGAAGAACCATAAAGATTTTTCAAGATCTGCTGATACTAAAGCTACGTGTCCTAATTTTGCAATTTCCGGTGCGTAAAGAAATTTTTCCATTTATATTCACTCCATATTTAGTTACTTTTTTATATTAGAGGACATGTGAAATCCACTCTTTATTGGAAACAGTTACAAATACTACTATTATCCTTGAATGTTTGTATTAACGCCGAATAAATGTCTACCGTAACCTAAAATGCCATCTTCATATAAAGAAGTAATGTGTGTTGCGATTGCCATTAAGTCACGAGTGAATAACTCTACGGGGTGACCTTTTAATAATGCGTGTCCACCCAAAGTAAGAAGTGATTTTACGCCGATTTGTGTACACTTATCGATAATCATTGCACGGATTGCTTTATATTTTGCCCCTTCGTATGGACCGCCTTTATCTGCCTCCATCATTGCGATATATTCATTTAATAAGCTTTTAGCAGAAAGCATTTCAAGCTTTAACTCCGAAAGTACGCGCTGGCTCGTGGGAGAATCTTTTTCGTTTATTCCTGAGAAGCGTACGCGGCCTGCTGTATGCTTTTCAAATTCATCAAGTACACGCTCTGCACCACCAACCGCCATCGCTGCGAATCCTACATAGAAGCCAGGGTAGAATGGTGTGTTGTAGTATAAGTAGTCTTGGTCGAACTCTTCATATGGTGGTTGGCTCTTTTCAATAATTTTATTAAAGCGTAATATGGCATCAGGTTTAACGAAAACTTTATCGACGATTAAGGTATTACTGCCTGATCCACGAAGACCAAGCGAATTCCAGGTTTTCACAACTTCTAAGTCAGATACTTTTAATAAAATACCTACACGCTCAGGTCTGTCGTTGTCTTCGAATTTCATCATTGCGCCAACGCCAACCCAATCGCAGTAATTGATACCGCTTACAAAGTTGTACTTACCTGATACGATATAGCCGTCTTCAACTGCTTCTACTTTGCCGATTGGTGCAAAAACGTCAGCTACGAAGCCGCCTTGGTTAATGACTTCATCGCGAATGTGCCTTGGATAGTAGCATACCCAAGAGTTGTGCACGGAGAAGAAGTATGTTAACCATGAAGCCGATAAATTGTGGTAACCAACTGTACTTACCATATCAACGAACGTGCGCCAATCAAGTTGTGGATAGCCAAACTCTTTCGGTAAAATTAAACGATGAATTCCCTCCTCGCGGATAATATCCGCGATGCGTGGGGATATGGTCGAGTTTAGATCCGCTTGGATTGCTTCTGATTCTGCAGCTTCACCGATACGCTTTGCTTTTTGGATAATTTCTTCATAAGTCGCTTTATTTTCAAGTACTGTTACCATTTGATCATTCCTTTCAAAAATAGTTATTGTGCTGTAACGGCTTGATCTTTTTCCGCTGCTAAAAAATCGGTGACAAGTTTGTTCACTATTTCTGGTTGGTCAGTTTGTGCTTGGTGACCGCAGTTTTCGATATATTTAAAATGAATATTCGGTAATAACTTCTCAAGCTTATACCCTGTCTCAACTGGTGCAACAGTATCTTGGTTACCCCAAATAAATAAGCCTGGTATTTTTAATTTTGGGAAAGCATTTTTAATGCAGTAACGATCCCAAAGCTTTGGTTCTTCATTCATTCTAGCTAAGTAAGCATCGAACGCTTGATTGGATTCTTTTATACCTGGGCGAGTTGCTGCTTGATGACGTAGTTGAATGAGTTCTTCAGGAATGACTGTGTCTTCACTTGAATTGCGATACATAAATTTACGTAACGATTCTTCTGTATAGTCGTAACCAATCACTTCTAAGAAAGAACGCATCTTTCTTTCTGGTACTTCTTGCATTGCTTGATAAATGGTATTACTGCCGATATAAACCACCTTATTCACTTTTTCAGGATGGTCAATTGCATATTTAGCTGCAATGTATGCACCTTGTGAGTTGCCGACAAGTGATACTTCATCTAGGCATAATGCTTCAATAAAATCATGTACATGATCAACTAAGCTTTGATGACCATTTACCGGCCATGCGTGAGGGCGTGCATCTGTGAAGCCCATTGATAATTGGTCTACTGCGTAAGCTCGGAAACCAGCTTTTGCTAGTGCAGGTAACATAAGACGCCAACCCGCTGCGCCGCAAGCTCCAGGTCCTGCACCATGTAGTAAAATCACAGCTGGTCCCTCTGTTCCGGCCCAGGAATAATGTGTACGCACACCGTTTGCTAATACGTAACTATTATAAAATCCTTCAAATATTGTCATTGATTTGCTCCTTTGTATTGGTTGTTAATTTCTGTCTTGAGTATAACTGTTAAAAAAGTTAAACATCATAGCATTTTTTATTGAAAGAATAGTAAAAATCTTTAAAATTTATTGAAAAATAATTTTTGTTTTTGTAATATGGGAAATAGAAAATCAAAGGGGATGAAATTTTAATGAGTGAAATAGCATTTGATTCTAATGAAACCAAAAATATTTTAATGTCGGCAAATGCCTTCCACACATTAAAAAATAATTTATTTAATAACATTGGCTCCCATAAAACGAAAGGCTTTTTATTCCGATTTGGCAAAGAGTTTGGGATGGAATCAGCAAAAAATTTGCTCCAAAATAAAAACTCGATAAATCCTGTCGGTAAAAGACATTCGCGTTTAGGTCACGTAAAAGATGTTATTTTTATGGGGGAAATTGTACGCCATCCGGACGGTACAATTGAATGTATCGATACGTGGGGACAATGGGTGGAATCATTTGAAGCAGCACTACACCTTAAAAATTACGGTTTAGCAAATGAATGTGTTTGTCATATGTTATGCGGCTTTGCGAGTGGTGCATTGACATATGAGTTTGGCGAGTCAATTATTGCCGTTGAGTATAAGTGCGTTGCGAAAGGTGATCCATGCTGCGAGTTTAAAGTGCGTTTGGAGCGCGATTGGCTCAAAGAGAAGGAGGATCTTATTAACCTCTATCAAAATGATAACATTCTATCCGAGCTTGAAATGACATATGATTCCCTTTTGCGCCATAAGCAAATGCTCGAAAAAATTTCGATATTTCAAGGTCAACTTACGAAAAAAGTAACAGATAAGCATTCGCTGGATGAAATTGTGCAGGCTGCGTATGAGCTGTTGAACATCCCTATTCTGATTGAGGATATTCACGGCAATTCGTTAAGTCAAATTGGTTTATCAGAAGAACAGCAGCTAATCATAACAAAAGATAAGGCAAAATTATCTCATTTTGTCGATAAACACAACGTTTCGCATTATAAAGGCGCTAATTATTGGAAGTTGACGGCACCTGCTCTTATTAATAAAAAAAGTTATGCCACTTGTTCGTTTTTTTACTTTGATGAAAAGCATATGGATGAAAACGACCACTTATTTTTAGAGCGTATTTCGACAGTCGTGGCTTTATGTATTTTATACGAGGAGGCACAGTTTGAGGAGCAACAACGTATGCGCAGCTCGCTATTAGAACGCTTAATTCATAGTCGAAATATTAAAGATATCGAATCTTACTATAAATTTTTACCCTTTAAGTTTCAGCCGCCGTTTTCTACAGGTATTATTAGTGTGAAAAAGAAAAAGAAAAATCACGAAATTATTGACATTCATGACCAGCTAACAGAACTGTCTAAGTTAGCCAAGGAGTGGGATTTACCTTGTATTTTTGCCGTACTCGGGGAAGAAATTGCTCTCCTAAACTCACTAAATAGCGATAAACAAGGTTGGCAAAAGAAAATCACAAAAATTTTCCAAAAGATGGAGAAGCAAAATAGGAATTATAATTATTCAGTGGGACTCAGCGGGACATTCAGCAACTTTAAAGATTTCGAACGATCTCTACAAGAGGCGCGTGTCGCACAGCGCTTCCCTAACCAAAAGCTGCTAACAGATTACGAAGATTTAGGAATGCTTGGGGATATCGTAAAGAACATGAGTAATGAACAGCTGCATGAAATGGCGAAAAAGACGTTAAAAGACTTATACAATTTCAATGATCCGCGTAAAAAGGAATTGTTGCACACTCTTTACGTCTATTTATTAAATAGCCAACGCTTAAAAGAAACGATGGATGAGTTGACGTTATCAATCGGCGGTATCCAATATCGGATAAAGCAAATTGAGGAGCAGCTGCAAATTTCACTAAAAAACGCATCAACAGCAGCGTACACTTTATTAGTTATACAGGCGCTAATATTGTCTGATAGCTTAAACTTTGAAGAATTTGCGCGATAAAGGACAAAATTATTTTAATGTAATACTTAAATGTTTGGTGCTTCCATCCAAATGGAAACGATTTCTCGGGATATATATTTTGAAACAAAAAAGACTGTGGACAAACTCTCTATTCCAGAGTTTGTCTACAGTCGAATCCATGTTGTTATGGAATAAACCCACGTTATATTTTATTGCTCAATAGCAACCTCTAAGTTCATTTGCTCTTCTTCAGCAGTACGAATCGCATCTTCTTTTTCAGTTCTAGTAATTTTTAATTTACGTGTAGCTAATATCACGATTGCGGTGACAACATATAAACTAACGATAATTAACACCCCTGAGTTGAAGCCAGAGCGAACATTATCACCTGCAAGTGTAATTAAGTAACCAGTAATCCATGGACCAATTATACCAGCCATACTTGAAACAGATAATGAAATACCTGTTACACTGCCTACAAAGTTTTTCGGAATGACGATCGTTGTCATCGCGGCATTTAGCGGTAATAAGCTTGTGTTCATGACCAAGCCTAACCCTAAGAAAATACATGCTAAAACTGGTGAAGATACAATTGTGGTCATTGCGTAAGAGGCCGTACCAACAAGTAATACTGTAACTAATACACGGTCATAAGATTTAATAAGGCTTTTATTTTTCTTGAATAAGACGTCTGTAAATTTACCTGCACAAATTGCAAATACAGTACCGGTAATTCCCATTCCAGCGAATATTAAGCTCATACTTTGTGGCTGAAGACCCACGATTTTTGTTAAGTAAGTTGGTGCCCATGTAAGAACCCAAGTGGTAATCCACATTGATACGAAACCTACCACAAAAATGGATAATACATACGGGTTGATTAATATTTTTACAATATTCTTAAACGGTACTTCCTTGTTAGAGTCTAAAGATTTTACATCTTCGACCAGTGGCTGCTTTGGCTCGTCTCTCATAAAGAAGAAGAAGAGTGCCCATGCAAAGCTTGCTACCCCTAACATAGCGAAAGTATGCTGCCAACCTAAGTTTGTAATCCCCAAAACGATAAGTGGTGCCGCTAAATACGTACCCACTGTTGTACCAGAAGTCATAATAGCTGTAGCTGTACCACGTTGGGCACTAGTGAACCATCGTGCAAGATGTACTAGACAAAAACCGAGCGTCCCACCCTCAAAGAAACCTAAAACAACACGTAGTAAAATTAAGTGTGTTAACGTTTCTACAAAATAAGCGCTTGCTAATGAGAGTGTCCAGCCAATCGCAATCATCATTAATAAATATTTTGAGTTGAAGCGATACGTCAATGTACCTAAAATAATACTTCCGACAGCGTATGCGGCGAAGAAGCTGCTTCCCACTAAACCAAACTGATCGTAAGATAAATTTAGTTCAGACATGATTGGTTCTGCGGCCAATCCTAAAACCGATTTATCCGTATAATTTAAAACAGATATCAAGAATAGAAATCCTAATACAACCCAACGCATGCAAATCCCCCTTGTATTCCCGTATTTCCCCATCCGATCATTTGCAATTTTACTGTTAACTTCCCCAAAATATTTCGCGGTAAATTCACGTCTCGTTTTTCTCCAAGGTGTTGTTAGCGTTTTCAATAAATTGTTAGGGTAATTTCTCACCTCCATTTTCTTTGTAAGAAACGCATGAATCTCACTATTACTTTTACTTTCATAAGAAAAATAATAGCTTTTGATGGGAAAATTCGGAGTACGAATCTTCCATGAAAAGAATTCTATTTGAAAAAAAAGAGATTGACAAGAAAAAAAAGATTGAAAGAAATTTGTGAATGCAAAAGGACAAAAGAAATTTCAAATTCCAAAAAGTGAGCGTTTTACATTTTGATATATTGATAAATCTGAATTTTCGTTAAAATCCTGGACCATAAATCCAATTTTAATTTCAAGTATAATTTATTGATTTTACCTGAATTTTCAATAAAAAGTAACATGATAATTTTACATAGACTCAATTATGATTAAATCATTCGATTAAGAATTGGAGGAATTGGGATGGATGATCGTTTATTTAGACACGCAATGGGAAAGTTTGCTACAGGTGTAACAGTTCTTTTAACGGAAAACGAGGGAGAAACACATGGAATGACAGCGAACGGTTTCATGTCAGTATCATTGGATCCGAAGCTTGTCTTAATTTCTATTGGACATAAAGCAAAATTTCTAGAGAAAGTTTCACAATCAAAAAAATATACAGTAAATATTCTAGCGGAAGATCAAGAGCATTATTCACGTCATTTCGCTGGGAGGCCTGGCGAATTAGTAGAATTTGAAACGTTAGCTGGGCTGCCGGTATTAAAAGGCGCTATTACTCAAATCGCATGTGAAGTTGTATCAGAACATGTAGAAGGCGACCATACCTTATTCATTGGTAAAGTAGTAGATTTACGTATTGCCGATAGGGATCCGTTATTGTTCTTCAGTGGTAAATATCGTCAATTGACGGCGGTAGAAGCAGTTAAGTTATAAAAGGAGAAATTGCCTATCGTATTTCTATCAAGCCAGGCATGATTGTTTTATCAGAAGCACTCTCAAAGGCTGTTACCTTTAAAACTGGGGATTCCTCCGAATTAGAACTTCGGTATTCCTGAAAAGGTAAACCGCTGACGTTTTGAAGGAAGTAGCAAGATAAAGGAAAAAGGAGAGAATCGCAATGAGGATAATCTATGTGAATGCTAATAACTTACAAGAGATTAGAAAATCATCTCCTAACGCAGCAATGGCGCTCGGTTATTTTGATGGTGTGCATCTAGGACATCAAAAGGTTATTCAAACAGCTAAAGAAAAAGCAAAGGTACAAAACTTATCACTAGCGGTTCTCTCTTTTTTTCCGCATCCAAAAAGTGTGTTATTTCCAGAAATAGAAATCTCATATCTAGAGCCAATAGAACAAAAAATTGAAAAGTTAGAAAGGCTCGATGTAGATATTTTTTATATCGTAGAATTTACAAAGGAATTAGCTAAAGTAGAAGCGAACGATTTTTTAGATGATTATATTATTGGTTTGAATGCTAAGGAAATTATTTGCGGTTTCGACTACACATATGGAGCAAAAGCAAGAGGTACTGTTCAAACACTGGCAGCTTATGCGGATACACATCAAGTTGGCTTATCGGTTGTCGATGAGCTAAAGTGGAACAATCAAAAAATTAGTTCGACTTTGATTCGGAAACACTTATCAGAACGAAAGCTTAGTGAATTACCCCATTTATTGGGGGGCTTTTATAAAATTAAGTATTGTCAAAAAAATGGTATTCTGCCGAATTATTCATTACCCAATATAGGTAGTTATAAAGTGTTGATTGAAGATCAACATTCTTTTATTGAGTGTGTTGCAACTGTAAAGTGTAAAAAATATATTCAGATTCATCATGAAATGTCCACCCTGCCCAATTTATTAACGATACAATGGGTGGATCAATTCGAAACAATCCCAGCGGTCAGCGTTAAGTAATCAATCAAAACACTCGGTTTCTCTCGGTTTAACCCCACCCTTCTTTGCATTAAATCTTTATGATGAGTACTTCCTAGCTTTCAGGTTGAACCTCGGTATTCATCAGTAATCCTGCCTAGAGGGCATTTTAAGCGCTGGACGTAAAAAAACGCTTTCAAAATGAATATTTTAAAGGCGTTTTTTTAGCTTTTTTTAAGGTATTTACCGCTTTACAGAGAAAATCCTCGTGGCATCGCGTTAATTACTAAAGAAGTCCTTGGACATTTATACTCTGTCGCACGCAATTGGCGGTGATTCCATCCAACCTTTTTCAATTAAGAGATTCGTACCGTCGTCAACAAATAAGCCAATGTTCATCAGAGTTCTTGCATATAACATATCTATATCCCTTCTTGCCGTTACCGCTAGAGAGTTTCCAAATGCCCTAATCTTCATTGCGAACATGTCTACTTTATGGAATAGCATGATGCGATCCGAAAACGGAGGGTAGGTGTTCGTTGTAACCAAATGGTCTAGGTACGACGGTGCTTGCATGTGTTCATGGTGAAGTTTCTCCATATACTGTTTTACAGCTTTATCAGTCATATCTAGTCCTCTCTTAAACAAGGTCTTAATCTTCTCATCTTGAACAATTTGATAAAATCCCAATAATAATGCCTTACTAGTTGCGTTATTTTCAATGTTATCATAAAGATGTATGATTTCTAATGCCTGTAAATGCCGGACATCTCCCATAAAACCATTTAAGAAACTTTGTTTTTGTATCTTGATAATTCCTTCTGGTGTAGGAATAATAGGAGGTTTTGCAATTAATCTTTTATCCATTAAAACATTATTAATTTGCCCTAACAGAACGGTTGTACATTGATTACAATAAACAAAAAACTCCCTTATGTCTTCTCTCATCATTAATGGGACTGCGACTGCGTAAAGGCTAATACCTGCTTTTGCAGCATATTTTAAATAGTGAGCGTAAAATTCATCTGCGTATAAGCGGGGAGCCCCCAGGTTTACATCATCTTTCGTAAATCCATTCGGTATAGGAAAATGATCTTTATTAAAAAATACTTCTATTCTCTCTACGAAATCTTTTGATAAGGCTAAACCATTTTCCAACAGCGCCTTAATCGCTTCATCGTCGCAGTGTTGAAGAAAATAACTTAAGATTTGAATGGACATACTGTTTCCCATATAGGTAGCCCAAAGTTTACCCATTTCAAAAGTAGTTAAAGGTTGGGACTCATCTAAATCTTTGGGGCTTATATTTAGTGGCTTTATAACGTTCATTGGATTTAGATCTTTTTCGGTGTTCATCATTTATCTCCCTTTGTATCTTCAGGAAGAAACAATTTAGATTCCTCCTTAAAATTAATTAATCTAATTCATCTTTTAAACCCATTTTATTTATGTAAAATTAATGCAATCTTACAAGTTAATCTCTCCAACTTCACCAAATATATGACAATAAAAAATTTTTAACCAAACAAACTTGAAAAGGAAAATAATTAAAAGGCATGAGTCCATTAGATACCTGGCTCATGCCTCAAAACTGCAAAATGATAGAATCGTTAACAATATGGGGTGACATTTTTGATACCAAGCACTTGTGACTTTACTTGGATTTTACACACTATACTTAACATTAGAATGTCATACTTACATTGTACTGATGTCGATCACAAATCGGTACTTCACATCCGAAGCTAATACACGTTCATAGGCTTCGTCAATTTGGTCAGCTGTAATGACTTCTATCTTAGGAACTATGTTATGTTCCGCACAGAAATTTAACATCTCCTGAGTCTCACGGATGCCTCCAATCATTGAACCTGCAAATGAGCGGCGATGACCGATGAGAGAGAACACATTTAGTGACAGTGGTTCTGCTGGCGCACCGACGTTGACCAATGCCCCATCCAGTGCTAGCAACGAAAGGTAGGCACTAATATCAATCTTAGCGCTTACTGTATTAATGATAAGATCGAACGTACCCGCCAGTTTCTTAAACGTCTCTGGATCGCTTGTTGCATAGTAATGGTCGGCTCCTAATTGCAAGCCATCGTCTTTTTTCTTCAATGATTGTGACAGAACGGTTACCTCTGCACCCATGGCATGTGCAATTTGGACAGCCATATGACCAAGACCACCTAAACCAACAACCGCTACTTTCTTACCTGGACCAGCTCCCCAATGGTTTAATGGAGAATAGGTTGTAATCCCTGCGCAAAGTAATGGTGCTGCAGCATCAAGCTCAATACTATCAGGAATCCGGACCGCGAAGTCTTCCGTTACCACAATGTGAGTTGAATAGCCACCTTGGGTTGGTTCGCCGTATTTGTCAACACCAGCGTAGGTAGGAATATTTCCATTTAGACAGTATTGTTCTTCTCCCCTACGGCAATTCTCACATTCACCACAGGAGTCAACCATACATCCGACCCCTGCCCGGTCACCGACCTTGTACTTTGTGACCTCAGTGCCTACTGCTGTAACAATACCGGCAATCTCATGTCCAGGCACAAGTGGATAGTTCACGGGACCCCATTCGCCATGAGCAGTATGGATGTCAGAATGGCATATACCTGCATATTTAATTTCAATCAGAACATCATGCAAATCAAGGTCTCGTCTTTTAATTTCAGCAGCTCGAAACGGTTTGTCTGGACCGTCTACAGCCCGTGCTTTAGCAGTTATCATAATAAAAAACCTCCGATAATTTGTAGTTTCAAGAGAATGGCTTGTAGGTGTATGAATGAAGAAATCAGGTTAATATTCCAATTCATTGCCTACTAATCTTACTTTTTTCTCTGCAAAACCATGTTAATCCTTATAGTTAACTCTAGGTCAAGCGATTTGTATAGATTCCTTTTAAGATCTCTGAACTTCACACAAAGACCAAGGTATACTCTCCATGTAAGGTGACTTTGACATTAGGGGAATACCATGATAAAATCTCCTGAATCATAGAGTTAACTCTAAGTCTATCATTAAGAATAGGAGAAAATAATGAAGACATATTCTATTAGCGAAGTTGCAAAAGAATTAAATCTAACCGTCTATACCTTGCGTTACTACGACAAAGAAGGTCTAATTCCTTTTGTAGAACGGACAACCAGCGGAACACGAGTGTTTAAAGAATCCGATATCGAGGCTTTAAAAGTAATTGAATGTCTGAAAGCTACCGGGATGCCTATAAAGGAAATTAAAACGTTCATCGATTGGTGTTCTGATGGGGATTCCACACTGCAACAACGATATGAAATGTTTTTAGACCGGAAAGCCCATGTTGAAGCACAAATGGAAGAACTAAAAAAAGCGATGGAAGTCATCAATCATAAATGCTACTATTACAAGACTGCATTAGATGCCGGAACGGAAGATATTCATAAAAACACTAAAATAGGAATTTCGAATTCTAATTAACTTAAGATAGGAGAAAAAAATGAATGCCTTATTAATAGGAGCAACGGGAGCCACAGGTAAAGACTTGCTGGATTTACTATTAAAAGACGATTCTTTTGATCAGGTAGATATTTTTGTTAGGCGTGACCTGGCAGTACAACATGAAAAATTAAAGATACATGTGATTGACTTTACTAAACCAGATCAATGGAAGCATTTAGTCAAAGGCGATGTTTTGTTTTCGTGTTTGGGTACTACCCTTAAAGAGGCAGGAAGTAAAGAAGCTCAATGGAAAGTTGACTACGATTATCAATACCAGTTTGCTAAATTTGCCAAAGAAAACCATGTAAATCATTTTGTCTTGGTATCTTCCGGTTTTTCTTCTTCTAATTCTCTCTTCTTTTATACAAGGATGAAAGGTCAGTTAGAAGAAGCTGTAAAGGATTTAGACTTTCCAAAGTTGTCTATCTTTAACCCGCCTGTGTTGATCCGAAAAAATAGCGATAGAACAATGGAAGTTGCCGGATTGAAAGCCATACAGTTATTTAATAAAATAGGAATTCTTCAGTATCAAAAACCTTTGCCGACAGAAATATTAGCTCAAGCTATGATCAATTCCTCCCAATTAAAGGAAAACGGCATTTTCAGGATAAAGGGCAAAGCTATTTGGAAATGTGCGCAGCAAATAATAAATGAATATTCAATTGAACAAATCTTATGTCAAACAGCCCCCAAATAAAGGCTGGCTTTTGCAAGAGAAGCAGGGATAAAGCTTTAGTTTATTTTTGTTTAAGCTTTGTAACTGAGCAATATACAGTTTGCCATTTATACCATAAAAAATCATAAAAAAAAAAGCTTGCAGTTAACAAATCGTCTGCAAGCTTTATCTACTTTTATCGATTCTTCTATTCTGGTTTAGAACCAGCGATAATGGATCGGAATTCATAACTTCCGGATTCAAGTTCATAGACCGCTTTACCATCTTTAAACTCGATAAACTTAACTCCCTTTGCCTTAGCAATTAGCTGTCCGCTTTCCTTAACAGTACTCACATTATTTGTAGGAATATAAAGGGTCGCAGTCGTATTAGCCGGTACGGTCGCATAATAGGTCAACGTTCCATTTTTAACTTCCCATTCACTTTTAATCTTCCCATAAACGGAATCGAACGAGCCTTTCGTCCAGGTGATTCGCTTATCATTATCAATGGTAGGCTGAAGAATCGTGTGCTTGAAACCAGGATGGTCCGGATCATTGGAGATACCTGCCATTTCATCATACATCCATTCACCAATAGCACCGTATGAATAGTGATTGAACGAGTTCATGCTTACATCGCCAAATCCATCTTTAACCGAGTAAGAATTCCAGCGTTCCCAAATGGTTGTTGCACCATTCTTTACGGAATAAAGCCAAGATGGCATTTGATCCTGCAATAGCAGCGTATAGGCCAAATCAGATTGTCCGATGTTCGTCAGCAGAGGGGCAAGTACATTCACTCCGAGAAATCCTACAGATAATGTATTCTCCGCATACTTTACTCGGGAACTATCAGGATGTGCAGCCTTATATTGATCATTATTACGAATATTATCGACTAGCAGCTTAATCATCTGTTGTTTTTGATTTTCATTGTCATAGAATCCGAGCTTCAAAGCCCATAATAATGAAGTTTGACTATTATCTTCTCTTGGATAAAAGGCAATTCCAAAACCTTCTTCACGCGATGATTGAATTGTTAAGTTCCCATTTTCATCTACTTTAATATGGTTTCTAATAAAGGCTTTCTTAATATTGTTAAACAGTGTCTCATATTTCTTTACATCATTGCCCTTGCCAAGGGCGGTAGCCATTTGTGCCATTAACTTGGCATCATAGGCGTAGTAGGCGTCGCTCATTAACATGTTATTTGTTCCCTGGAACGCTAACCAGTCACCGAAAATACTGCCAGGTCCCCGGTAGGTTTCTCCGGTTTGGTTATACATCATATCCATGTATTTCTCCATGCTGTTGTATGCCTTATTAATTAACGTCGTATCTCCTGTCATTTGCCAATGGGTCCACGGAATAATAATCCCAGCATCTGACCACCCCGAGGTAGCGGGAGCCCTTAAACCGAACGAACTAGCCGGTACTGTTACTGGATACGAACCGTTGGCAGATTGGGCGTTAACCATATTATCCGTAAAATTCTCAAAGAAGTTGTAGGAATCCATATTATACATGCCAGTCTTAGCAAATAATTGGGCATCCCCCATCCAGCCAAGACGTTCATCCCTTTGTGGGCAATCCGTTGGAACCCATAAATAGTTACCGCGTTGCCCCCACTTGATGTTGCTAATTAATTGGTTGACATCTTGATTGGAAGTCTCGAGTGTACCTGTCACATCCACTGCCGATGTCGCAACCTTACCAGTCACATTATCTAATTCGACCGTGGCTCCCGGTGTTAAAACAGAAATTTCCACATATCTAAATCCAAAGAAAGTTAAGGAAGGCTGATAAGTTTCTCCTTCTTCACTGCCCTTTAGTGTGTAGAAAAGGGAAGCTTTTGCAGACCGAAGATTTGCTGTATAGATGGACCCTTTTGGACCATCTGCTCCTGCACTGTTGTCGTTAAGGATTTCGCCGAACCGCAACTTAATTTGAGTTCCGGCTTTCCCCTTTACTGTGATGCGTGGGATGCCCACCATGTTTTGTCCAAGGTCATAGATTACTGTATCGCCAGTTGCTGAATTCACCTTATAATCCTTCGCTTCGGAACGAGTATTTACGGATCTAGAAGTATCTATTTTGATTTCACCTTTACCGTTTTTACTTGATTCTTGATTTATGACACCGGTAGCGGTAGTTACTGATATCGGTGTTTGGTCAAAGCTGTCTACGATTTGTGCAGGTGTGCCATTATAAGATGTGATTGTTGCAGCCGGGAATGCTTGTTTGTATTGGTGTTCCTTTACGCCTTTCCACTCTGCGTCATCAAATCCATTGTTATTCCATCCGGTCATTTCCTTGGTTGCATCATAAGTCTGACCGTCATATATATCGTCTGCCAAATATGGACCATTATTGGTAGCTTTCCAGCCGTTCGTATCGGTAACAATCGTTTGGGTGGATCCATTTTTGTAGGTTACTTGCATTTTCGCCAGCAATCCAAGATCATTTCCCTTTGAATTGTAATAGTTAGCCCCATCAGAGATCCTACTGTTGTACCAGCCATTCCAAGCACTGCTGCTAAAGTGACACTGTTTTTGCCTTGGAGATAATCTGTTACATCATAGGTCATATAATTAATGTTTTTATCATAACTAGTCCAGCCGGGTGCGAGCAGCCCATAAGCTGTACTTCCATCCCCATTCACGATGCCTAATTTTTTCCCGTTAATAAATGCATCAAAAACGCCCAGTGACGAGATGTACAGACGAGCGCTCTTTATTTCACCCTTAAGAGGAGTTTCTTTCCGTAACATCGGTGCTCCATTCTTCACCGAGTCGTCTAAGGATATCCATTTGGCTCCGTCCCATCCTGCTACTCCATCTGTACTTAATAGACCAGTTTCAAAATAGGCTGGAGCTGTTTCAAATTTTTTTCTTCCTTATCCCATACATTAACCGTCCAATAATAACGGGTGGAAGCTTTAAAAGCTTTACCTCCATATTCAACCGCATTAGATTCACCGGAATTTACTTTGCCGCTATTCCAAATATCTACAGAATCCGGTGTCAGCTTATTCGGGCTGGTGGCAACAAGTAATTGATAGGCTGTTTGTTTTTGACCCCGAAGGTTTGAGAGCATTTCCCAACTAAATCGTGGTTTTTGTAAATCAATTCCGATTGGATTATTTCGATACTCCACTCTTAAATCCGCTACTTTGGTCTCATTTATGGCCTGTGCGGCTACACTTGAGCCAGCTGCTTCAGCCTTTTGAATAGGTAGACTAGTACTTATGATAGTTGGAATGAACAGAGTCATCGCCATGGAAACATGAATAGCCAACCGCTTTGTTGATCTTATTTGACTTTTGCCCATATGTACCTCCTCTTAAAAATCTTTCCTCTGTTTGATACATTGGAAAAGCTTATAGGTGATACGAAATCTGACCCTATAAGCTTTTCCTTTCGTGACGCACTGTTTCTATTGATTAGTAAACACTCTTCCATTGAGCGATATTATCCTTATCAAACTTAAATGGATCACCTAGCATCACCTGTGTTCCATCACCATCTTCTACAATGGTCTGGTCACCCTGGTTTCCTGCTGTAAACTTATCTCCCACTTTTCCAGTAATTTTTCCCTCTACTAAAGCATTTGCCGTAAACCCTGCCACATATCCTACATCAATTGGATTCCATAAATACATCCACGGACATACACCGTTTTCAATATAAGTAGCCATTTCACTAGGAAGCCCTAAACCAGTTAATTTTACTTTTCCTACAAGACCCTTGTCAGTCAGAACTTTTCCAGCAGCAGCTATACCTACGGTTGTTGGAGCAATAATCGCTTTCAGATTTGGATAAGACTGTAATAATCCCTCTGTTTCAGATACACTTTTATCCCTTAAGTCGTCACCGTATGCTACTTTTACTAGTTTAATATCTTTATATTCTGGTTTTTGAAGTTCTTTTTTCATCACTTCAATCCATGTATTTTGGTTTGTCGCTTGAGATGTTGCACTAAGGATGGCAATTTCCCCTTTGCCGCCAATCATTTGCGAAACCCCCTCAATTAGCGCTCCGCCAATTCTGTCAGGGTTGGCCTGGTTCACATGGACCTTTCGGCTTTTTGCATTTACGGCTGAATCCACTGATGAAACTTTAATTCCTGCATTCATTGCTTTCTCAAGCACAGGCTGAAGGGCGTCGTTATCATTACCTGCAATCGTAATGGAATCTACCTTTTGATTAATTAATTGCTCAATGATTTGAATTTGTCCCTCTGCCGTCGGTTGATCTGGTGATCGCAGAATGACTTCACCGCCTGTTTCTTTGATCGCATTTTGAAACCCTTCCTGCATCTTTTCCCCATAAGGGTTACCAGTATTTTTAAACACAAAGGCATATTTCTTCGGTCCGCTTTTCTCAGAAGTAGTACCTTTTGAATCTGATTTTGATTCTGGTTTTGAAGTGGTCGCGCTGCACGCAGCCAGAATCGAGAAAATCATGACAATAGAAACACATAATCCCCAAAACTTTTTCATTCCTTTTCTCCCCTTGATTTTTATTTGTTTTATATACATACAGTTTTAATACTGTAATGTAACCTATTGACCGGATTGCTTTTTAACATTTAAAAATTGTTTTATCTTTATTTTTGGAACAGCAACAGCAAAAATGAGTAACAGACCCACTATAATTAGTAAAGTTTGCGACGATAGATTGACCAATCCTAAACCATATTGAAGATACCCAATAATAAAAATGGCGATCATCGTACCGATCATTTTACCTTTTCCTCCAGCCGTACTAATCCCGCCTAATGCAGCCATGGCAATCACATCTAATTCATAGCCTGTTGCAATATTTGGTCTTGTACTTCCCATCCTGGAAGCCAAAAACAAAGCCGTAACGGCGGCTGTAAACCCCATTAACGTAAACACAATCAACTTAATTTTATCGTTTTGAACCCCGGAAAATCTGCTGGCCGTTGAGTTGTTTCCGATAGCATAGATTTGTCTGCCAAAAGTGGTTTTATGAAGTAATACAACAAAGAAAACAGCGAAAATAATAAAAGCGATAAGAATAATTGGTATGCCATTTACATATCCCCATCCAAGCAGTTTATACCAATCCGGGAAATTCCCCGCGGCCTGATCCTGGAGGATAATATAAGCAATTCCCCGGTAGAGAATCATTGTACCCAAAGTAACAATAACAGCGGATAGTTCTTTAAACTTGACGATTAAAAGCCCATTGATAAATCCGCAAAGCGATCCAACAGCCAGACAGACCACAATAGAAAGGCCCATCGGCAGACCCAAATGATTATAAGAAACAGCCATTAGGACGGAAGATAGGGCCACCGTGGACCCCACCGATATATCAATGTCACCCAGAATCATAACCAAGGCCATTGGGAAAACCATGAAGGCCTTATCTAAAAAGGTCATGGTTCCGTCCCTTAAATTAGAATAATCTAAAAAATAAGGAGATAGGCTGGTATTGATAAACATAACGATTAATAAAATGAGGACAAGCATCCATTCCCACTGAAAGAAAAAGGTTTTTAATGAGAATATTCTTTTTGAAACGATTTGCCGGTTGGGATGTTCCTCTTGAATGACCGTTTTCTGCTCCATCGTTTTAGATTTTCCTCCTTAAGAGAT
Source organism: Neobacillus drentensis (assembly GCF_021560175.1). Taxonomy (GTDB): domain Bacteria; phylum Bacillota; class Bacilli; order Bacillales; family Cytobacillaceae; genus Neobacillus; species Neobacillus drentensis_A. The sequence continues at coordinate 3,775,966 of NZ_CP091110.1, forward strand.
TATTTCGATCCACGCCTCTCTTCACTAAGGTGTTAACGACAACAGCTACGAGGATGATTGCTCCCTGGATGCTGGATTGCCAAAACGGGGATACATTCAAAAGAGGCAAGGCATTATTTAATACTCCAAGCAGGACCGACCCAAGGATGACGCCGGAAATTTTGCCTGCTCCCCCGGCAATGCTTACTCCCCCAAGAATACAGGCAGCAATCACGGTTAGTTCATATCCGGACGCGGTGTCCCCTTGTGCTGAAGCATATTTAGAAACCCACAAAACACCGGATAAACCTGAAAGCCCTCCCATAATGGTGTATACCATCATTAAAATCTTCGTTTGGTTAATTCCGCTGACCTTAGCCGAATCGGGATTGCTTCCAACGGCATAAATTTGTCTTCCTGTTCTGGTGTGATTAATAAAGTAATAGAAAACAAGGTAGATAATAATGGCAATAAAGATAAGCGTGTTAATCCCTAAAATTTTCCCAGTAGCGATCCCAACAAAGCTTTTAGACATTTGATAGGAACTGACCCATTTCCCACCGCTAATTGTATACGTTAACCCCCTGAAGATATTCATCATGGCTAGGGACGCGATGATGGGCATTAGGCCAATCTTTGAGACCAAAAAGCCAGTAATAATTCCGCAAATGATTCCAATAACCGTTCCAAGTAAGATCGCCAATAAAGGGCTTAAATTTGGGTGCGAACTAATCGTTTGAGCGGTAATCATTCCTGAAATAGCGATAACAGCTCCGATGGATAAATCAATTCCTCTTGTAATTAGTACCACCATCATACCGAGTGCAAGGATGCTTAGAATGGCCGTATTGGTAACCAAATCATTAATATTTTCTATTGTTAAAAATCTGGGGCTTCGTAATTGAATAAGGACCGAAAGCAAGAGTATAAATAGGAGTAGTCCGAGCTCCCTAAACTTAGAGATCTTAGCTGAAAAGGAAACTTTCTCTACTTCCTGCCGCGGGTTTCTTGCTTTTTCCAGAACTCCTTCTGGCATGATGCTCACCTCTTTCTTCTAATCTTCCTTTATACGATTATCTGCTTTGACACATCCATCATCGCTGCTTCAAGAATCGACTCCTGTGTCGCCTGGATTTTATTTAGGACTCTTGTCACCCTTCCTTCGCGCATCACAACAATATTGTCACTTAGCCCTAAAATTTCAGGCATTTCCGAAGAAATCATAATGATCCCATATCCTTGTGCGGCTAGGTCGTTAATAATCTCATAAATCGCTGATTTTGCTCCTACATCTACCCCTTTCGTCGGCTCATCGAGAATTATGACATCCAAATCAGCCGTTAATAATTTGGCAACTGCCACTTTTTGCTGATTTCCGCCGGATAGAGAACTGGCCAGATCAAAAATACTATTTGCTTTTACATTTACTTTTTCCGCCAGGTTCTTAGCTATCTCTGCCTCTCTTTTTACGTTTAGCCACCCTTTTTTAGATAATCTTTTAAGTGACGGTAATGAGATATTTCTGCCTATATCCCAATCAAGTATTAATCCCTGTAGTTGACGATCTTCAGGCAAATAGCCGATACCCATTTCCATCGCTACTAGAGGATTTTGAAGTTTCACTTCTTTCCCCTTAAAATAGACTTTACCTTTATCGATAGGACTAATGCCGAAAATGGCCTGGGAAACCTCACTTCTTCCTGCTCCAACCAGCCCTGTTAAGCCAAGGATCTCTCCTTTATGCAAAGTGAATGAAACATCGGCGAAATATCCAGTCTTACCCAATCCCTCTACTCGAAGTACTTCACTTCCAATGGTCGATTTCTTTTCTGGAAACACCTGGGTAATCTTTCTCCCCACCATTGCCACAATTAGGTCTTCTTTTGTAATCGCATTTACTCCCCATGAACCGATATATCTAGAATCTCGAAAGACCGTGACCTGGCTTGCTAGTCGATACATATCTTCAAACCGATGAGATATAAAGATAATTGAAGCCCCTTGGTCTCTTAATCCTTCCGTAATCTTATATAACTCCTCACTTTCCCTCGCAGTAAGGGCCGCTGTTGGTTCATCCATAATAATAATTTTTGCATCGGTTGAGATGGCTTTGGCAATTTCCACAATTTGCTGCTGAGCAACACTTAAAGCCCCCATTTCCATCTTTGGATCGATGGTTGAACCCAAACTTCTTAATAATCCTTTCGCTTCCTCATGCATTTGTTTCCAAAGCAATCGCTTTGTCCCTTTTGCAATTTTTTCATGTCCCATGAATATATTTTCCGTCACACTTAAATCCGGATAATTAGTCACATGCTGATAAATAGCGGCAATCCCCTTGTCCTGAGCCTCTTTTGGGTTATTAAATTCGACTTTTTCACCATTTAAAAAAATTTCTCCCTCCTCCGGTTTGTGAACTCCCGTTATCACTTTAATGAAGGTGGATTTACCAGCACCATTTTCCCCCATTAATGCATGAATTTGCCCCGGTTTTAACTTAAAATGAACATGTTCCAAGGCTTTCACACCCGGAAATATTTTGGTAATCCCCCTTAATTCGAGTACATATTCGGACATTTTTTCAACTCCTTGTGTTTCTATTTGGACCTTATGGTTCAATGAACCTCTAATTAATACGCTGAAGAAAAACGTCTATTGAGTCCGCTTACATATAGGGTACTTTATCTTTCATCCTTAGAAAAGGAGACATCTTTCGGTTTAGGGGGATGATTTTCGGCAATATTCCAAAAATTAAAAAAACCTCCTGAACGGAGGTTATTTCAAATTCATATTTGCTTTTTCCTTATATTTTGACGGAACTTCCCCAAAATGCTTTCTAAACAATTTACTGAAGTACTTCGTATCCGTGTAACCAACTAGTTGTGAGATATCATATATCTTTAAATCGGTGGATAAAAGCAGATCCTTTGATTTTTCAATTCTAGCTTTCGTCACAAAGTCTAATACCGTCTCACCGGTTTGATTTTTAAAATATTCACAAAAATAAGTGGGGTTCATATGAATAATTTTGGCAATCTTATCAATGGTGATATTATTTCCTAAGTTCTCCGTAATCCATGTTTTTGCCGTATCAATAGGATTAATGGATTCATGTATATTCTTTTCTTCAAAAATTTTAAGTACTTTATGCATCCAGGTCGTAAGATTTACCTTTAATTCGATAAAGTTCAGAGATTTCCTAGTCAGTTTAAGTGCTTCCTGAATTAAATGAAGCTCGTCTTTTGCTACTGACTTTGTAAGTAGCCGGTTGATCGTTTGGATGGCCAACACTTGGATACTCTTTTCGATATCTCGCGGGGAAGGAAGCTTTTTCAGTTCGGTAAGGTAATGATTTAAATGATGAAAAAGTTCTTCCCTCTTTAAAGGATCAAGTGATTCTACCATTCTCGTAATGGTAATCTCTAACTCCTTAGACTCTTTTATCTTCCCCCTTTCCTTAAGAATATTTTCTACCAATGAAAGGGTATAAATTTGATTTCCGCCATAAATCAGGCGGAATTGCAGCAGCGCTGAAAGGCGATCTCTTAAGGCGGGAATAACAGCCACATCATAAAAACTTCTGCTAAGTGCGATGGTCGATGTCAGGTTCGTTCCTGCTTTTATGGCGGATTGCAGCCTTTCAGCTGCCAGTATTTCTTGTAATTGGTCAGCTTCTTTGTTGTGGATTAAGATCCAAAACGAAGCCTCATCGCCTTTCCAAATCCAAGATAAGTTTTTAGTTGCTTCATTAAAACCTTTTAATACATCCTGAAGCCTCTTTTCAAGCTCACCACTTTGGAGTGCGTATAAATCTCTCATTTGATTAAAGTCAATGGAAATATGTAATAGGTAGTATATCCCTTTAGGAAAGTCTTTCGTCCACTCCAATTCAGCAAGATCAATTTCATTTCCTCTGATTAGTTCGCTTAGCATTTGGGTCTGCTTAACATGACGGAGTTGAGTGTCGATTATTTCAACCTTTTTTTCATTTGCCCAGTTTTCTAAAATCCTATCTTTTATTTTCCCAAGCTGTTCTCGGAATTCATCTCGAATTAACGGTTTCACCATATAATCGAGCGCTCGTTCGCGAATGGCTGTTTGCAAATAATGAAAGTCGTTAAAGCCGCTAATTACTACCGCTTCAAAAGATGCTCTGTTTCTCATTTCTTTTATAAGTTCCAGCCCATTCATCCCCGGCATTTTAATATCTGTAATCAATAAATCGAAACAAATGTTTTCTTTTTCATATTCATTTATCAATTTAGTTCCACTGTTATAGCTCCCAACAATCTCAAATTCTTCCCCGCAAGATAGGATTAACCTTTCAATTCCCCGTCTGATTCGATTTTCATCGTCTACCACAATGGCTTTGATTTTTCTAGTGTTCACTCTCCCCGCCTCCTTCAACCTTTCCCAGATTGTCCTGCATCATTAATGGAATAGAAATAATTACTTCAGTGCCTTTTTTCATTTGACTATTTATTTGCAACCCATAGCCCTTTCCAAACATCATTATTAGCCGGCCATGAACGTTAATTAATCCAAATTGGGAGTCGCGCCTTGCCATTGGGTCCGATTCAAGGTAGCTTTTGAGATCAGAAACAACTTTTTCAGGAATTCCAGGACCGTTATCGATCACGCGAAAAATCACTTCCTCATTTTTCGTTGAAACGTTACCAACTCTTGAGATAAAAATGTTGATTTTAAAATCCTGTTCTTCATCCAGTCCATGTTTAATGGCATTCTCAACAATCGGCTGCAATATAAACTTTGGCGTGTAATATTTTTTAGGATCCATTTCTTCATGAATCGAAAATTCAATGCGATCTTCAAATCTAAATTTTTGAATCGTTAAATAATCCTTGATATGTTGGACTTCCTGGTCAATTGGAACCGTTTTTTCTTTATTACTTATGGAAAATCGAAGCATGCGGCCAAGACGGGAAACCATTTCTACCACCACATCATCTTCCCCTTCTTCTACCGCCATACCAACTGTTTCAAGGGTATTGTACATAAAGTGTGGATTTATTTGCGATTGCAGAGCATATAATTCGGCTTCCTTCTGTTGTAATTTAATTTGAAAATTCTGTTTTATCAAACTATTAATCTCATGAACCATTGAATTAAAGCTTTTCGCAAGAACTCCTACTTCATCGTTGCCATTGATTGGGAGATCGACATTAAAGTTTCCCTTTTCCACTTGTTTCATTAATTTTGTTAATCGGTTAATGGGTCTCGATACACTCCAGGCAAGAATAATAGAGATGACTGTACTTATTAGAATGACCCCCAAAAATGCAATGATGGTAGCTTTTCGGACGAGATCCGTCCTTTCAGTCAAATTCTTCAATAAAACACTATGAGTCAAAATCCATTGATTCGGACCTATCCTGCTGATACTTATCAATTTATTTTCCTTTTCCCTTGTGGTTTTAAAACTTCCATTAATTTTTGGATAATGGTTTAAATCCACATTAGTCTTTCCAATATCGTTGGGATTTGTATCGTAAACAATTTGTCCATTCGTATCCATAAGCGTAATATCTGCTTTGTTAACGGCTTCCAAATTATTTACTATATTTTTAACAAAGGTTAAATCGACTGCAATAAAAATAGTTCCTAATTTCATTCGATTCTCTGTGTCCGTTATTTGCTGCAGAAGCAGAATATAGGGGGGATTATTTTTAAATTTCAATGTGATCTGATTGGGAAAGATGATTTGTTGTTTGCCTTTTAAATCCAGATCTTGTCCAAATGGCAAAGCAATACTTTCAAAACCTGTGTATTGGAGTCTCGAAGCGGCAAACAGCCTGTTTTTTGATAAAATGAAAACCCCAAGGATATCCGAATTTCCACCGTTAATATAAGTGTTTGTCAAGTAGCTGTTAACCAGAAACTTATCTCGTAATAAGGAAGAATTGTTTTGATATGCATCTTTTCTAAGGATTTCAATCACTTGGTCTGAATTATAGAGAAGGTCTGGCAGCTCCCTAAATTCACTGATATGGTCATTGATTCGCTCATTCGCCTGATCCAATACTCTTGGAATATACTCTCCGACCTGCTCTTCGATTGACTTTGTATATTGGTTATATCCAATATAGCCAATCAATGAAACTGGGATTACCGTAATCAATAGATACGTAATAATCAGTTTATTCATTAAACGGTAGTTTCTTAATCTTATCCTGTTAAAAATCATACTGATCTACATTTTCCTTTGTAAAATCTATGGGTTCCCCCATGATAACCATATCATCTATCATGTTAATTTTCCCGACTTGTGGAATTTTTTCACCGTCATAAGGCCGCTGCCCCTTGATCAGGTTGGCAGCCAGGGCCACTGTCAAATAACCCAATTTTTTTGGACTCCATAATGTCACAATTTGTGCATCATTTTCTTTTAAATATTGGTTCATTGGATTTGGCGGGGATAACCCTGCCACAACGACTTTTCCGGCTTGCCCTGCTTCTTTGACAGCTTGAGCTGCGGCCGGCGGACCAACAGAAGAATTTCCGATAATGCCTTTTAAATGTGGATACTGTGTTAGTAATTGCTTTGCGAGTATATATGCTTTATGAGAGTCATCATCTGAAGCGACGATTTTGATAAGATGCATATTGGGATAATTCTCCCTTTGCTGTACTTGTATCCAATTTAACCATTTGTTTAAATTTGCTGCCGATTTTGCTCCTGTGATGATGGCAAAATCACCTTCTTCATTTAGTTTCCAAGCCAGTGTATCCATCAAATGTCTTCCCAATGTCTCGGGATTTACCATGTTGATAAAGAACTCTCTTGAGTTAGGGAGTGTATCTGAATCCCATGTAATGACTTTAATATGCTGGCCTTTTGCCTTCTCTAAGACTGGAACTAACTTATCTGGGTCATTGGCGGAAACGGCAATGACATCCACCTTTTGATCAATTAGTTCGTTGATTACTCTTATTTGCTGGTCAGCGTCAGCAACGGTAGGACCTTTATAGATAACCTTTATTCCAAGATCTTTTCCCGCTTCAGAAGCTCCTTCTTCCACCGCATTGAAATAAGGTATATTAACCAGTTTTGGAACTACTGCAATGGTAACTGGCTTACTTTCATTACTTTCCTGTGGAGGATTCTTTACTTTTCCATTGGAGTATACAATCTTAAACTCTTCTCCCCTACTGCAACCGCTTGCAAAAATAAGAAATACCAATATGAAAAAACAATAGTCTCTTTTCATGATATTCCGTTTCCCCCAAATTTTTTTGAGTATTATTATTACACAATCCAACCCTGAAAATATGTAAAAAGAAAATTCTGAATATTATTGTTTGCAATTTTTATCATAACACAATTTTTTCACCAAATTAATATAAAAATAGATTAGGTATTGATTATAATATTTCTTTTCGCTGCCCAAATCATTAAAAAAGGACCTCGCACTAAGAGGTAAAAATTTACTACAGGATATAAAGTTAGTTGTCCGACCAAACAAAGTTTGGTAGAATTTAGATAAGATACGTGAAAACGTTTTCTGTGTTGAACCAATTCGAAACGGTTATGAAACGGAGGCAATATAATGGGACAAACAAATGAATTTGCACACCGTATGGCAAGGAAGACGATCCAACTTGTGGATACTTCAGGAAATCCTGTTGCAGGAAAGAAAGTAGCACTTAAACAGACAAACCATAAGTTCTTATTTGGCTGCGGCATTTTTGATGCAGTTCCAGTAGCCAATCAAAATGTACCAGCAGACAGACTTACTTTTTTGGAAGAAAAACTGGATAAGTTCTTAGACGTATTTAACTCTGCTACATTACCTTTCTATTGGGGAACATTCGAGCCAGAAAAAGGAAAACCACTTACGAAAGAATTAAAGGCCGCGGCTCAGTGGTTAAAAGAAAGAAACATAACCGTGAAAGGACATCCTCTTTGCTGGCACACCGTAACGGCTCCATGGCTTCTCGATATGAGCAATGAAGAAATATTGAAAGCACAGTTTACTAGAATTGAATGGGAAGTATCAGATTTTAAAGGATTAATCGATATGTGGGATGTAATCAACGAAGTGGTGATTATGCCTATTTTTGATAAGTATGACAATGGTATAACAAGAATTAGCAAAGAACTTGGCCGAATTGGGATTATTAAAGAAATGTTTGCCAAAACACGTGAATTCAATCCTGGTGCGACTCTATTATTAAATGACTTTAATACATCTATTAACTATGAAATCTTAATTGATGGATGTTTAAATGCAGGTATTCCCATTGATGCGATTGGTATTCAGTCACACCAGCATCAGGGTTATTGGGGACGTGAGAAATTAGAAGAAATCTTAGAGCGTTTCTCACACTTTGGTCTTCCCCTTCACTTTACAGAGAACACATTGACATCTGGTCATCTGATGCCGTCACAAATTGAAGATCTGAATGATTATCAGATTCCCGAATGGCCATCCACACCAGAATTTGAAGAACGCCAGGCAAAAGAAGTAGAAGAAATGTATTCAATTCTGTTTAAACATCCTCTGGTTGAAGCTATTACAGCCTGGTCCTTCAGTGATGATGGGGCATGGCTAGGTGCTCCTGCTGGATTTATCAGAACAGATAATAGCCCAAAACCCTCATATGAAGTAATGAAAAAACTGATTAAAAATGACTGGCATACAAATGTGTCATGCCAGACCGATGAAAACGGTACGGTTTCATTTGAAGGATTTCTTGGTGATTATGATCTTGTTTGTGGAGATAAGGAAGTTGCCTTTAAATTAGATACAGATTCTGATACCGTACAGCTGGTAATCTAGTCCGGGCTGTATAGTTGTAAAGCTTCCGGCTAAATTTTGGCCGGAAGTTTGCACATGGGTAAAACCTTATTTCCTTTAAAATCTAGCCCTCTTTAGCTTAATAACTTTTTCCTTAAAACTTTTTTAAACAATAGATAGGATTAAACATTAGTAGAGAAGAAGGTGCTTTCCAATAGGAAAACACCTTCTTTCTCGATAACGGTTTAAAGCTTTTCACAATTGTACTAAGCAGTTAACTTTCTACAAGCTTCTGCACACCTTAAGCATGCCTCTGCGCAATTTTGACAATGTGGATGTTGGTGGTTTTGACACTCTTTTCCACATTCTTCACAAATTGTTGCACACACTTGTGCTAATTCGGAAATGAATGGTGTTCCTCTGGCAATCGCCTGTTCTAAATAGGAGCAAATATCCGCACACTCCCGGTCTAAGCGGATACACTTCGACATCATTCGAACATTCTCCTCTTCCAAACAAGCATCGAAACAGTGGTTACAAGCTACCATACATTCATGGAGAGATTCAATAACAGATTGATATTGTTCGTGTGACATCTCTATACCTCCTTCAAGCATTCTATATTCTTATAACCTTTTCTTCATTGTGTTAAACAAAAGGTTTATTTTTTAAGGCTAATTTCAGGTTTCATTGTCCGCGAGGGTTTTTTTTGCCTAAGACGGTAAATGAAACCGTCTCTCATTGCCCGCGAGCAAGTTTTATTACCTAAGACGGTAAATCAAACCATGTTTCATTGCCCGCAAACCAGTTTTTTATCCTAAGACGGTAAATCAAACCGTCTCTCATTGCCCAAGTGAAGCATTTTTTGTAAGAAATGGTAAATGAAACTTACCCTCAATAACTATAAGAGAGCAGGTGATCATCCAAACGGCCAAATGAATCCAAATTGGCCTAGATTCGCTCCCTAGTTCCCTTTTCCCAAAAAGTAATTTGGGTAAATATTAATCGTTTTCTAGTCATTCCGGCTTCCTATCATTCTCATCATTTTTTAATGTTTAAAGCTGTTTATTTAGTCTAAATAGAGGTAGAAGTCAGTATTTAAGGGGGCACACCAAATGCGAAATGAGCATACTGTCAAACAGATGGTAAATGATAGCAAGAAGCATGAACGAGAAAAAGGGAATACAAAGGGGATTGGATGGTGGCAGTTGTCCCTAATAGGCATTGGTTCTATTATCGGCGCCGGCTTTTTACTGGGGACGGGACTATCCATTAAAACCGCTGGGACCTCAATGATATTTGCCTACCTGCTTGGTGGAATCATTGCGTTTTTAGCCTTCAGTGCACTGGCAGAGATGTCAGTACATGACCCTCAGCCAGGGTCATTCCGAACTTATGCACGCTTAGCCTTCGGGGAACGGATTGGGTTTATAAGTGGATGGATGTATTGGATATCAGGCGTTCTTATCATGTCAAGCGAAGTGACTGCATTGTCCATTTTCACCCAATACTGGTTTCATCATGTACCATTATGGATATTTGCAATTATTTATTCGGTACTTGGACTTGGGATTAATCTTTTAGGGATGAGAAATTTCGGCAAAATCGAGACATTATTTGCCGTAGTGAAAATATCCACATTGGTGATATTTATCCTTTTTGGGTTATTGCTGCTGTTTGGGGTCATATCAGCTGGAACCACCAGTATTCATCCGGGAACCGTGTTCCATATGACCAGCTTGTTCCCGCACGGTTTTACTGGCTGGTGGTCTTCCCTAATTTTTGCCCTATTTTCATTCGGGGGGATTGCGGTAATCGGAGTCACTTCAAACGAGCTAAAACATAAAAAGGATGTTAGTAAATCGGGTATCGTCCTAATCATCACCCTTTTGTGCCTATATGTACTATCTTTGTTTATGGTGGTTTCAATGGTTAGCTGGACAAAAATCGATGAAGGAGAAAGCCCGTTTGTTACAGCCTTGTCAAACTTTCCCATCCCATATCTTGGCACCATTTTTAACATCATAATCATTAGTGCGGCATTTTCTACGATGGTGGGGTCCTTGTTTTCGATCACGAAGGTCATGGTATCCTTATCAAATGATGGAGAAGCACCCAAGACCTTTTCCAAAACCACGAAAAAAGGTGTTCCTTTACATGCCTTGCTGCTAGGATTTTCAGGACTAGCAGCAGCGATTATTGTCTCCTTATTTCTTCCGAGTACCGTATACGAATATTTAACAACGGCAGCAGGTGTAACACTAATATTAAACTGGTGTATCATTCTTGCCTCCCAAATTACGTATCGGAAAACCTATTTGGATCAGTCAAAGGTGTCTTTTAAAATGTCGGGGTCACCATTTACTTCCTATTCGGGAATTGTTCTGATCGTCTTTGTTTTATGCGGTGGGCTTTTTAGACCGAATGAGCGTTACGGCTTATTTATCAGCCTAGGGATAATCCTCATTATATTTCTGGCATACAGCTTCTTCGGAGGGAAAAGGAAAGGAAATTAATCTAAGATATTCACCTCTCCACCAGGGCTGATTTCTGGTGGGTGGTGACTTATACGGGCTCCATCTTACTAAAGCCTTTGGTAATAAGGTCAGCTTTATTATGTTTTATTACTTGTCAACCATTAAGGTTCCATGTCATCCTTTTTGCCCCACCTGCTTGTCAGTTGATCAAGTTTTTCCATACAAACCTTCATTCGATTAACCTCCATATCGTGTAAAGAAAGATGGTGTTGTAGACTAGCTTCCCTTTCCACAATGGCCCGCTTCATTTCCTCCGGTGCTGGTCCGCCAGGCAGAGATCGAATTTTTACAAAGTGTTCTGGGTCCATTGCTGTTCGAATGACCTCCTCCGGTAAATCCAACGAAACTCCGACAACTGCTTTTGCCGCTTCATCAACGAGTAGAGATGTGACATGAGTTGCATTCAAGCCTCTGGCCAAAGCAATTTTCACCACCTCGCTGGCAATGGCATGAGCGGTGCGGAACGGGATGTTAGCTTCCCTAAACAGAGTATCGGCTAATTCGGTAATCGTCGCAAAACTCTCTTGGGCCCTTCTTTTTAACAGTGCTTCATTCACTTCAATTGTTCCAACCACCACTTTTGTTAGCCGAAAAACTTGATCAAAAAGCTGCAGGCCCTTCCATAAATACGGTTGAAGGTCATCTTCCGTATCGTTTATATCTCCGTATGGTGTGTTATGTAACATTTGAAGTACAGTTTGGGCATTTCCAATTCCGCTTGAGCTTAATGCCCGAATATGCTCAAGTGAAACGGGATTTCTTTTTTGCGGCATAATCGAACTCGTTTGCACATAGGGGTCTGCAACACGGATCGCTGAAAATTCCTGACTAGACCATAAGAGAAGATCTTGCGAAAATCGGCCGAGATTGATAAAGGTTAATTGGATCGCTGTCGCAATTTCCCCTAAATAATCAGCACCCCCAATAGAATCATAGGCACTCTTGATGATTTTCGGGAATCCTAATAACTCTGCGATCCTTTTTCGGTCAATCGGAAATCCAGTCGTAGTGAAGGCCGCTGCACCGAGAGGACTGGCATTGCATGTATCATAGGCTGCCTTTAATCTTTTTAAGTCACGGTCAACGACATCGTAGATTCCCAGTAAATAATGAGAAAACGTCATCGGCTGGGCCTGCTGTGTATGAGTATGCCCCAGAACAATGGTTTCCTTATAGGTATCAATCACCCTCAAAAGGGTTTCTTGAAAGGAAAGCAGCGCCTCAATGGCGAGAAGAATCTTGTCCCTAAGAACCATCCTGTACATGGCAACACCCATATCGTTGCGACTCCTGGCAAGGTGCAAACTTCCACCCATTTCGCCGGCAACGTTTATGATTTGGCTTTCTACAAGGAAAAAGAGATCCTCATACTGTCCATCATAGGTGGATTGAAGAAGTGCCTTCTTATCCAGTGCGTCAATACCTGCCAGGATTTGGGATGCTCCGCTCACCTCCAACAATCCTTGCTCCACCAGCATAATTAGATGGGCTTTATGGATTGCCAGCATCGGCTCTAGTAAAGTTTGTTTGGCGTGCTCATAAGCAGGTGCCAATACTACCTCTGAATAAGTCGCTCCAGGAAACTTCCGCCCTTCCTTTTTCAAAATGCTTTCCTTACTATCCAATACAATCCCCCCTAAAAATCCTAACATTATGACAAGTAAACTTTAGAAAATGAAACAAGAGAAAAAGGTTCACCTTTTGTTGGTCTGCAGCCTCTTATTCTTATAAAAAAAGCATGAACATTATATGTTCATGACGTCGGTTTTCCAGAAGACTTCTACTTTTCAATTATTCTTATTGGAAATTAATTATAACAATTATTTACCTTTCTTTCGATATTTTCTTAAAATTATAATTTTTCAATTAATCCTAACTACTGAAGTCTTGTACTTCAATCGTCAACTAGGATAATTTTTACCCATTTCCGATTAATAAAAGCTTGCAGATAACAATCATCCGCAAGCTTTTTCTACTATCCTAATACTACAAACGATTAATCACATTAAATAGTGTATTAATTAAAATACCAACGGCAAATAGCAGCAACATGATATGTATGTAGTTTACGGTATGATTTCGTTTACTCTTGATAAAAAAACAGATCCACAGAATAGCTAATACGAAATGAATAACGCCTAGTACATGTTCATTTTCTGCCAAAAAAACCATCTCCTATCATCTGCCGCTAAACTTATGTAAAAACAATCGTTTTATTGCCATGGACAAGTACTTTATCTTCAACATGCCAGGAAACTGCTTCAGCAAGGACCTTTTTCTCGACATGTCGTCCGGCAGTCTTTAAATCTTCAACTGTATAACGATGATTAATCCGTTGCACATCTTGTTCGATGATCGGTCCTTCATCAAGATCATTGGTAACGTAATGAGCCGTTGCTCCGATTAACTTTACGCCGCGGTTAAACGCTCTTACATAAGGATTCGCACCAACAAATGCCGGTAAGAACGAGTGATGGATGTTAATAATTTGATTCGGAAAATGAGAAATAAATTTGGGGGAAAGAATCTGCATATACCTGGCCAGGACAATAAAGTCTACTTTCCCTTCCAACAGCTCTAATGCTTTCTGTTCGGCTTCTTCTTTTGTTTCATGTGACATGGGGATATGATAAAAAGGGATGCCATACCCCTCAACTACCGCTTTTAAGTCGGGATGATTACTGATGACCATCGGGATATCTACTTGTATTTCCTTAGACTTCCAGCGCCAAAGAAGCTCATTCAGACAATGATCTGCTTTGGAAACAAAGATGGCCATTTGCTTTCTTTTGTTCGTACTGCTAAGCTGCCATTCTAGCTTATAGTCCCGTCCCATTACATGTAAATCCTGTTCTAGCTTCTCAATTGAGGCATCCATGACTTCCATTTCAAACTCAATCCGCATAAAAAATACACCTGAGTGTGGATCTGTCGTATGTTGGTCAAAATGGACAATATTTGCTTTATGTTCTAATAAAAAATTGGTAACTTTTGAAATAATACCAGGCTTTTCTGGACAAGAAATTAATAATTTCGCACGGTTAAGGTTTTCTTTTGTACTCATTCTCCCACCATCCCTTCGCCAATGGTTCATGTATAATCAATTGATTAGAAGGGCAATCCTTCCAACCTATCAGGAATCCTCTCAAACTGCTAAACTATTTTTGTGAGACGATTATTCTTCATATGTTTGGATTAACCATGAATGGCCTTTCCATCTATAGACAACACTGCTTCACCAATCGCTTCGGATAAGGTTGGATGTGGATGGATCGTATGAGCAATGTCCATGGCAGTTGCATTCAATACACGGGCTAAACCAACCTCTGTAATCATATCCGTTACATGGGGACCGACCATATGGGCTCCTAACAGTTTATCCGTACCTTCCTCGACAACCAGTTTGATAAATCCGTCTGATTCTCCTAAAACGAGGGCTTTTCCAATTGCTCGGAATGAGAATTTACCAGTTTTAACTTGAAATCCCTTCTCCTTCGCTTCCTCTTCTGTGAGGCCAACACTCGCTACTTCTGGGCTGCAGTAGACACATTTTGGAACTAGCGTGGGATCAAGCATGTTCGGGTTTTCCCCTGCCATATGTTCAACTGCAATAATGCCTTCATGTGAAGCGACATGGGCAAGCTGTAATCCCCCGATACAATCGCCAATGGCATAGATAGTGGCTTCTTTCGTTTGATAGAATTCATTTGTTTTGATAAACATGCCATTCATTTCAACCTCGGTTTTATCAAGCCCAATTCCTTCTACATTTGGCAGCCTGCCTACTGATACTAAAAGTTTGTCTGCAGAATAGGACACTTCTTTCCCTTTATGCTCCGCCTTAATCGAAACACCCTCCCCTTTTTCAAGCGTTTCTGAAAGAACCCTTGCTCCTGTGACAATTTTAACTCCTTTTTTCTTTAGTAACCGTTGGATTTCTTTTGAAACGTCTTTATCTTCTGTCGGTAAAATACGATCGGCATATTCAAGTACTGTCACCTGCACATCGAAATCTACGAGCATCGATGCCCACTCGATTCCAATTACTCCGCCGCCAACAATGATGATTGATTTTGGCAGCGTTTCCATTTCTAACGCTTCATCAGACGTCATGACATACTTCTCATCCGCCTCCAAGCCTTGAAATGTTCTTGGCCGCGAACCAGTGGCAATTAAAATCTTCCGCGGGCTTACAATGACTTCCCCTTCCCCATTATTTAATTGTATTAAAACATCCTTTGATTCTAGGATACTTCCTTTTCCCTCATACAAATCGATTTTCCCTTTTTTCATTAAATGCTGTATCCCTTTAAACAGGCGGTCCTTAATGTCTTCTTTCCTGTCTTGTACCAATGAAAAATCAAGTCCAACTTCTGGAGCGATGATACCAAATGCGCGGGCATTTTTTGTTTGCGCGTATAGTTCTGCACTTCGCAATAAGGCCTTTGATGGGATACATCCGGCATGAAGGCATGTTCCGCCTACTTTCCCTTTTTCAACTACCGCCACTTTAAAGCCTAATTGGGAGGCACGAATCGCTGCGACATACCCGCCGGGTCCCCCGCCGATGATCACAATGTCGTATTCTTTTGTCATGTTCATTTCCCCTTTTTCTATTGTCGATGAAACCTAAAGGTAAGCTAAAGGTAAAAAAAGGTAAATCTCCCAACCTCCAATTAATCGAGCTCGATGGCACAAGAACTCGAGGTAAAACTGTCTCCGACTAGGAAACCCTGTTCGTCTTGAAAATCAATTTCGGTTTCTTCATCTAAATATCGTTTTGTGAAGGGATCCATTCGAAGTTGGATCCCTTCAAAATCCATATATAAATCGTTTCGACGCGGTTCATCGAACAGAATCGAAAACTTAACGGATATGCCGCATCCGCCTGCTACTTCGGCATCAATCCGAGGGATTCCCTCATTAATCTCAGCCAATTCTTTTAATTTGTGTATGGCTGCTTCCGTCATTTTTATTATCATAGGACCTCACTTCTCCTAACGCTTTGTGACCTTCCTCACGCATTCGCCTTTGCTGCCTGGACCTGTTCGTCTGCGTGATAGGAGGAGCGAACAAGCGGACCGGCTTCGCAGTGACTAAATCCTTTTGACATTGCAATTGATTTTAGTTCAGCAAACTCTTGTGGACTCCAATATTTTTGCACTTTTAAATGATGTTTAGTAGGCTGTAAATATTGGCCGATTGTCATAATATCGACCTGGTTCTGGCGAAGATCATCCATTGTTTCGATGATCTCTTCTTTTGTTTCACCAAGACCGATCATAATGCTTGATTTGGTTGGAATCTCGGGATTGAGTTCCTTTCCCCGGCGCAAAAACTCAAGGGACCGTTCGTATGTAGCCCGTGCTCTAATTTTTGGTGATAACCGTTTTACTGTTTCAATATTGTGATTTAAAATGTCGGGCTTCGCATCCATTAATGCTTTTAAGTTGTCGTATACCCCATTCATATCGGATGGTAGAACTTCAATACTGCAAAATGGATTACGGCGTCTGACGGCTCTGACGGTTTCTGCAAACACTCCCGCTCCTCCGTCTTTTAAATCATCGCGGGCCACAGCTGTAATCACCACATGCTTTAACCCCATTTGCTCCACAGATTCAGCGACGCGCTCTGGCTCTTCCCAATCAAGCTCAGTCGGCAGCCCCGTTTGAACTGCACAGAATCGGCAAGCCCGTGTACATATACTTCCTAAAATCATAAAGGTTGCTGTTTTTCGTGATGCCCAGCATTCATGAATGTTCGGACATTTGGCTTCTTCACAGACTGTGTGGAGCTTTTTTTCACGCATCATCGTTTTTAAGCCTGTATATTGTTCATTCGTATTTAATTTAATCTTGAGCCAATCTGGTTTACGTACATACTCGGTGGCCATCTAATTCACTCCTATGAACGGAACTTATTCTCAATATGGATTTAATAGAAAATCATCTGTGCAGCGAATCGCTTGCACAGATGGAGTTTCAGTTTATGCGTTTACCGTTTCTTTTTCTTTCACGGCAGATGCCTCTTTTGTATAACGCAAAATTGGTTGTCTGGCTGCTTGCACTTCATCCAATCGGCCAATCACCGTTGTATGTGGTGCTTCTAATACAATGCCTGGGTTTTCCTCTACTTCTTTGGCAATTTGAATCATTACATCAGCAAAGGCATCCATCGTTTCCTTTGACTCTGTTTCCGTCGGTTCGATCATCAAACACTCCTCCACATTCAGTGGGAAGTAAATGGTTGGCGGATGGTAGCCAAAATCAAGCAGACGTTTGGCCATATCCAGTGTTCTTACCCCTAACTTTTTCTGTCTTGATCCGGATAACACAAATTCATGCTTGCAGATTTGTGAATAAGGTGCTTCAAAATACGGCTCAAGCTTTTTGCGAAGATAGTTCGCATGAAGAACAGCGCCTTCCGATACTTGACGTAATCCTTCAGGTCCCATGGTGCGAATATAGGTATACGCACGTAAGAGAATCCCAAAGTTCCCATAATAGCCTTTCACACGACCAATCGATTGAGGCTGGTTATAATCTAACGCATATTGATCCTCTACTTTGACTACTCGTGGAACAGGTAAAAACGGAATCAGTTTTTCTTTCACTCCGACAGGACCAGCACCCGGGCCGCCGCCGCCATGTGGTGTCGTAAATGTTTTATGAAGATTTAAATGGACGATGTCAAAGCCCATTGTACCAGGCGTTGTTTTTCCTAAAATCGCATTCGCATTCGCACCGTCATAATATAATAAACCGCCTGCTTCATGAACAACATGAGCAATTTCCACGATTTCTTTCTCAAACAGACCGAGTGTATTCGGATTTGTCAGCATCAGGGCAGCAGTATTATCATCCAGATGTTTCTTTAATTCTTCCAGGTCGACTAACCCTTGCTCATTGGATGGAATCGTTATCGTTTCATAACCAGCAACCGATGCACTTGCAGGGTTTGTTCCATGTGCCGAGTCCGGAACGAGAACTTTTGTTCTCACTTCCCCTTTTTGTTTATGGTAGGCTTTGACCATCATTAGCCCTGTCCATTCCCCTTGTGCACCTGCAGAAGGCTGTAATGTCACTGCATCCATTCCTGTGATAACAGCTAGTTCTTCCTGTAATTCATATAAAACTTCTAATGCGCCCTGTACAGTTTCAGTTGGCTGGTAGGGATGAATACGGCTAAACCCTTCCAAACGAGCTACATCTTCATTAATTTTTGGATTGTACTTCATTGTACAGGAACCAAGCGGATAGAAACCGTTATCGATCCCGTGGTTTTTGTTCGAAAGGGCTGTATAATGGCGGACAAGCTGCAGCTCCGATACCTCTGGAAGCTCTGCCGGCGTTTCTCGAATCAAATGCTTCGGAAGTTTTTGCTGAAGATCGAGCTTTTCTACGTCACATTCCGGAAGGCTTGAACCAACGCGTCCTTGACGACTAATTTCAAAAATCAGATCATTATATTCAACCATTTACAACAGCCTCCAGTACCTCGATCAATTGGTCAATCTCTTCTTTTGTCCTCTGCTCGGTTACAGCGATCAGCATATGATTTTCAAAGCTATAATCACTCGCTAAATCGAAGCCGCCGATAAACCCAGCCTCAAGCAATTTTGCGTTAACCTCTTTCACCGACAGAGGAAGTTCTACCACAAATTCATTAAAGAATGGCGCATGATTAGTAATCACAAAGCCTTTCTTTTGCAAGCATTTAGCCATATAATCGGCTTTTTCAAAGTTTAGCTGGGCCATTTCACGAATTCCCTGCTTTCCAAGTGCACTCATACAAACAGCAGAGGCAAGTGCATTTAAGGCCTGATTGGAACAAATATTGGATGAAGCCTTATCACGGCGGATATGCTGTTCGCGTGCTTGAAGGGTTAGGACAAAGCCGCGCTGCCCTTTCTCATCTGTCGTTTGTCCAACAATTCTTCCAGGGATTTTTCGCATCAATTTCTTACTTACAGCAAAATAACCACAATGCGGACCGCCAAAGGACATTGGGATTCCTAATGGCTGCATATCCCCGATCACGATATCTGCTCCAAGCTTACCAGGAGCTTCAAGGAGTGCGAGTGCCAGTGGATTGGCACTTACGATGAACAATGCACCATTTGCTGCGGCGATTTTCTTCAATTCAGCCAAATCTTCAATCGAACCAAAAAAGTTTGGATATTGAACAATAACAGCAGCTGTCCCCTTATCGATTTGTTCAGACAAATTTTTTAAGTCAGTCACATCATTAGCAAGATTCAATTCTTCTACTGTATACCCTTGTCCGCTTGCCACCGTATTTAAGATCGCCCGTGATTCAGGATGAACGGCCTTTGAAACAAGTACTTTCGAGCGTCTTGTAGATGAAACAGCGAGTGATGCCGCTTCCGCAAGTGAGGTAAACCCATCGTACATCGAAGAATTGGCGACATCCATTCCTGTCAACTCACAAACCATGGTTTGAAATTCAAAAATCGCTTGTAATTCTCCTTGGCTAATTTCCGGCTGGTAGGGTGTATAGGCAGTATAAAATTCGGATCGTGAAATCATGTGGTTCACAACACTAGGAATGTAGTGATCATAAGTTCCCGCACCCAAAAAGGTTGGATATTGATTTGCATTCTTGTTTTTGGAAGCGAGCCGATTCATTTTTTTCAAAAGAAGTGGTTCAGGGTCAGCTTTTGGTATATGTAACTCCCCTTGGAGTTGAATTTCAGCCGGAATGTCCTCAAACAATTCAGCGATAGATGACATATTTAAAAATGCGAGCATTTCCTCTTGATCTTGTTTCGTATCAGGGAGATATCTGTAAGTGGATGTCATTCTATTCCTCTCCTCCATTGATAAATGCTAGATACTCAGTTTCATTTAAAAGAGATTCCAATTCTTCTGGACTGGACATTTCCACTTCTACTAACCAGCCTTTGCTGAATGGATAGGCATTAATGGTTTCTGGGGCGTCTTCTAACTCATCATTAATCCGAACCACTGTTCCTGAAACTGGTGCGTAAATTTCAGAAACCGCTTTAACCGATTCAATTGTTCCCATGGATTCATCGGCCGTTACGTCATCCTCAACTTGTGGACTTTCCATAAATACGATATCTCCTAACTGTTTTTGGGCATAATCAGAAATTCCAATTCGCACTCGATTTCCGTCTAATTGTAAAACCCATTCATGTTCCTTGCTATATAGTAAGCTTGCAGTCGCGTTTGTCATTGATTATACTTCCTCTCATTATTTAAATTCATTTGTTAATTTCCGCCCAAATCAATCAAGTATAAAAACACATTCTGATACTCTATTAACCTCTTTTATAAAATGGAGTTTTTACCACAATCGCATCAATCAGCTTATTTCGAATTTCCACTTTTAACGTTGATCCTACTAGACTATGTTCTGCAGAAATAAGTGCCAGACCAACGCTTTTCTTTAAAGTCGGTGATTGAGTTCCAGATGTCACAACACCTATCTCTTCCCCACCCTCTGAAAATACCTTATAACCATGACGCGGTATGCCTCGTCCAGTTACTTCAAGCCCAACCAATTTGCGTGCTAATCCTGCTTCTTTCTGGTCTAAAAGGGCGGCTTTTCCGATAAAATCACTTTCTTTTTTCAGTTTCACGGCGAAGCCGATTCCTGCTTCAAGCGGACTAATATCACCTAATAGTTCTTGACCATAGAGTGCTAGACGAGCTTCTAATCGAAGTGTGTCACGTGCACCAAGTCCACATGGCTTTAAGCCGTCCTTACTGCCTGCTTCTAAAAGTTTTTCCCAAAGTGTTTCCGCTTGATCAGCAGCTAAATATAGCTCAAAACCATCTTCCCCTGTGTAACCCGTACGCGATACGAGTACATCTGATACACCATTAAGAACAACATGTTGGGCAAAATAAAATGATCCTATTTTAGATAAATCGGTTCCCGTTAACTTTTGCAAGATCCCTTCCGCTTTTGGACCTTGAATGGCAAGCTGGGCGGTTTGATCCGAAATATTTTGGAGCGTCATTTCTCCTTTTGCCTGTTTCTGCATCCAGTTGAAATCTTTCTCAATGTTGGCGGCATTAATAACGAGTAAATATTTTTCTTTATCTAGTTTGTAGACTAATAGATCATCGACTGTTCCGCCGTCTGGATAGCACATGGCGGTATATTGTGCTTGATTGATGGCAAGCTTTGTCACATCGTTGGTGACAAGGTAGTTGATGTAACTCTCTGCATCTTTCCCCTCAACAAGCACTTCACCCATATGAGAGACATCAAAGAGTCCTGCTTTGGTTCGGACCGCCTCATGCTCATCTAAAATGCTTGAAAACTGGACTGGAAGTGCCCAGCCGCCAAAATCGATCACCTTCGCACCATATTTTCCATACGTTTCGAAAAGTGGTGTTTGCCTTAATCCTGTTTCCATACTCATCCTGTTTCCCCCTATTATTTCCTGCAGAATAGTCGTTCTTTTACTTGTTTACCAGTTTCAGTCGTTGCCAGTCCGCCTAGTGCGGTTTCACGCAGTGTCCGAGGCATTTCTTTTCCGACCCTATACATGGCTTCAATGACTTCATCACAAGGAATACGACTTTCAATCCCGGCAAGTGACATGTCAGCTGCTGAAAAAGCGATGGAGGTACCGATTACATTCCGCTTAATGCAAGGAACTTCCACAAGTCCTGCTACTGGGTCACAAACCAAACCCAAAAGTGACTTCATCGCTATGGCCGTTGCATTTACAGCTTGCTGTGGTGTGCCCCCTTTTAGCTCAACAATGGTTCCGGCGGCCATGGCCGTTGCCGAACCGACCTCCGCCTGGCACCCCCCGGCTGCTCCGGATATGAAGGAACGGTTTGCGATCACATAGCCGAGCATGCTTGCCGTAAACAGCCCCATGACTACCTCTTTAAACGGCGTCCCATCATTTTTTTGAAGTGAAAACAATACCCCTGGCAAAATGCCGGCTGCCCCGGCAGTTGGCGTTGCTACAATGACACCCATTCGCGCGTTGTTTTCTGAAGTAGCCAACGAAAAGGCCATTGCATTGCTAATATAATTTCCTGACAAGGATTTACCTTGATTCATATAATCATTCATCTTTACGGCATCACCGCCGGAAAGTCCGCTAGGGGCGGCTGAAGAGTCCTTTATACCGCAATCAACCGCTTCTTTCATTTTGAGCAGCCGCTCTTCCATCATGCCAATAATGGTTTCTCGGTCTTTGCCTGATCTTTTTACTTCCATCATCAACATCATGTCACCAATGGATTTATGTTCCCTTTCACAAGCGTCGATCAGCTCTCTCATTGATTGAATTTCCATTATTTTGCCCCCATCAGTTGTTTCCTTTTCGGTTGATAATGACGAGCAAGAGCGGCAAAATCATCGCCGGCACTCAAACGGATATCGACCATTTCGTCGTTAATCATAAAGATTTTCGATAAACCGCCACCTAGTGATACGCCGCCCACTTTTACAACATATTCCTCCCATTTTGCTGTTACAATTGCTATATTTGGATGGTCATAATACTCACAGTCCTCTGCAAATTCGAACCTGTATACCATCCCATCCTTTTTAGCCCAATCCAATGAATTTTTTATTCGTGAATCATCCGTATCCATCCCAAGTAATCCGCCAAGAAGTGCTTTATCTGTTCCATGACCTTGATAGGTTTCAGCAAAAGAATCATAAAAGACAATCTTTGCTTCTTGCGGACCATTTCCCAACAATTCGTAAATAAATTTCCCGATCGATACGACACCAGCTGTATGAGAACTGGACGGCCCCACCATAATCGGACCTATTATGTCAAAACAACTTTGAAATTCCATTCAAATGCCCCTTTCTTATACGGTGATGGCTTGTTCAAATAACGGGAAAGCGTCACAAATGGTTTTCGTTGTTTCCTTTGCTTTCTCAAGCACGACTTGGTCCCCTTTACTCTTTAGAACAGCTGCAATGACTTTTCCGATTCTCACCATTTCGTCCTGCTTCATACCGCGTGTCGTTAAAGCCGCTGTTCCCATCCGGATACCGCTTGTCACAAACGGCTTTTCTGGGTCATAAGGAATTGTATTTTTATTAACGGTGATGCCAGCTTCTTCTAATAATTTTTCGGCTGCTTTTCCTGTTAAGTTCCATGGACGTAAATCTACAAGAACAATATGATTATCTGTTCCACCAGAGACAAGGGCTGCCCCTTCATTTTTTAATGTCTCGCCAAGTGTGGCTGCATTATCAATAACTTGTTTTGCATATTCCTTAAAGCTTGGCTGCAATGCTTCTTTAAAAGCAACCGCCTTTGCTGCAATAATGTGCATGTGCGGACCGCCTTGGATCCCAGGGAACACTGATTTGTTAATCGCTTTAATGATTTCTTCGTCATTTGTTAAAATAATTCCGCTCCGCGGGCCTCTTAATGTTTTATGAGTAGTGCTCGTTACAACATCAGCATATGGAACCGGCGACGGATGCAGTCCGGCTGCAACCAGCCCGGCAATATGCGCCATATCGACCATGAGCTTTGCGCCAACTTGATCAGCAATTTCTCTAAAACGCGCGAAATCGATCTTTCTTGGGTAAGCACTTGCCCCGGCAATAATCAATTTTGGTTTTTCTTTATTTGCAATTGCTTCTAGTTCATCATAGTCAATCAATTGAGTATCCTCTCTAACACCATAGGAGACAATGTCAAACCATTTTCCTGAAACACTTACAGGGCTACCGTGAGTTAGGTGCCCCCCTTGCGAGAGATTCATTCCCATCACTTTATCACCAGGTTGAAGCAGTGCGAAGAATACCGCAAAATTGGCCTGTGCACCTGAGTGCGGTTGGACATTTGCATATTTGGCGCCAAAAAGCTGTGTTACGCGGTCTATTGCTGTTTGTTCTGCGACATCGACCACTTCGCAGCCGCCATAGTAGCGCTTCCCTGGGTAGCCTTCCGCATATTTATTGGTCATCACACTTCCCATTGCTTCTAACACATCAGGGCTCACGAAGTTTTCAGATGCAATCAACTCCAATGTTTGAAGCTGGCGCTGCTGCTCATTCCTTATTGCTTCAAAAATAGTTGAATCATTTTGTTGTAATCCCATCCCTACTCCTCCTTGAATATCGCTCAAACTACCCTTTCATGTGTCAAAATGGAAAATGGAACTCTTATTTTCATTATCCATACACGACTTTTTTGCACGCAAAAAAGGACAGAAGAAGGGTAGCTTAAAAGCTCTTTGTCCCTTCTCTGTCCTTTTACCTGAGAGTTTAGTTCTGTGAAGAACATCCCCTTTGGTGGCATCTCTTTTTATGCGCTCTCCAGAGTTGCGTCCAGCTGTGGTTCCATCTACCTGAGAGATTTATTCCAAGGGTTTTTTTGGAACTTGCTCCTTCGGTGGCGTGTAAATCTTGCACTCTCCCACAACTGTCATCCGCTCTATTTTTTTGTTATTTTCAGAATAGTTGTTAACGTAATCCAAGTCAAGTGTTTTTTTGAAAACGGTAACAAAAATTTACGTTACGGTTTAATATCTACTATCGTTTCCTGATTTACTTGATCATCCTGGTTTGCTTTCATACTCCTTATCTTATAAATGCCAATTAGCATAATAAACCAGACTGGAGTAACAAATAAAGCAATACGAGTATCTTCTGCAAGAGCAAGCACAACAAGAACAAAAGCTAGGAAAGCAAGGATTAAGTAATTAGAAAATGGATATAGCGGCAATTTAAACTGGTTGACTTTTGCCAAATCCGGTCTAGTTTTACGGTATTTTAAATGGCTGATGACCGTAATTCCCCAAATAAAGATGAAACATACTGTAGAGATACTGGTGATTAGGGTAAAGACTCCTTCCGGCATAACATAGTTCAATATCACAGCAATGAGAATCACTACAGTTGAAAAGAACAATGCATTTGAAGGTACTTTACGTGAAGTAAGCTTTGCAAATGAGCCAGGAGCATTTTTATCTTTTGCAAGTGAGTATACCATCCGGCTAGTACTGAAGACCGCGCTGTTACAGGCTGAAGCTGCGGATGTTAGGACGACAAAATTGACAATACCTGCAGCAGCAGCAATGCCAACTGCTACGAAAACTTGGACAAATGGACTCTTCGCTGGATTTATCGCGTTCCAAGGATAAATGCTCATGATGACCACTAGCGCACCAAGGTAGAAAAGAAATACTCGAATGGGGATATTATTGATTGCCTTTGGAATCACTTTTTCCGGATTCTCGGTTTCACCTGCTGTAAGTCCTACAAGTTCAATGCCTACAAAGGCAAATACGACCATCTGGAAGGAGAGTACAAATCCATTGATTCCATTCGGGAACATGCCCCCATGTTTCCACAAATTCGTGAAAGCAGAAGGTCCTGAATTCGTAGAGAAGCCTTTAAGAATCATGAAAATACCAACTACTATCAGGGCGATAATCGCAATGACTTTAATTAAAGCAAACCAGAATTCCATTTCACCAAAAAGTTTAACGGTTGTAAGGTTCATAATTAATAGAATCACAAGAGCAATTAATCCTGGCATCCACTGTGGAACATTTGGAAACCAATATTGGGTGTAGAGACCTACTGCTGTTAAGTCAGCCATGGCAATAGAAATCCAGCAGAACCAATAGGTCCAGCCAGTGATAAAGGCTGCCATATTGCCTAAATAGTCTCTTACAAAGTCAACAAATGAATGATAGTCCAAATTGGATAAGAGAAGTTCGCCAAGGGCACGCATGATTAAAAAACAAATGGCCCCCGTAATCATATAAGCAAATAAAATCGATGGTCCTGCTAAATGAATAGATTTTCCTGCACCGAGAAATAATCCCGTTCCGATGGCTCCACCAATAGCGATTAGTTGTACATGCCTGTTTTTTAGGCCTCTTTCCAATTTTTGTTCCTTCATTCGATTTCCCCCTTTACTTATCAGGGATATTTACAATTTATTGTTGAGTTAAATCTTTTAAATTTAAATCCTATTCATTGTAAATTCCTATCCCAATCAAAGTTTAATAGAATCGTACCCGTTAATCACGTTAAAAAAGCGCTTACATTTTAGATGAAATAAATACTTACTAGGTCATGTAGTTCCATTGCAGTCAACTAGAGACTTATTCCTTCCTAGATTTTATAGCACAATCCTCCTTTTTTTAATTTGTACTATCTTTCCCAAACAAAAAAAGACAGGGGGAAAGATAGATATTCTTCTATCGTTCCTCTGTCCTTTTACCTGAGAGTTTAACTCCTTTGGTGGCACATGGCTCTCTCCAGAGACGCGTCCTATTATGGTCCTTTTACCTGAGAGATTGTTACCCCCTATTTGGGGACTTGCTCCTTCGGTGCCAAACAATATGTTTGGTCTCTCCCATAATATTCATCCGCTAGTATAGATTTCATTTACATACTACTCTACGAAAGAGATGATGTCAATTAAATATTCTGAATTTAATAATTATTTTGAAAAAGTATATCACTATAGAAATATATGTCATTTTCCTACTTTAATCTTTTTATTGCTTTATTTTTAAATCTATGTTTGTGCGATTGTTTTTCAAGGATGCCCCTTTACCATATGTGTGGACTCACGACCTTGTTTGTTTTCATTATTTTAGGGCTTTACTTACTTTTAACTTCTTTCCTTTTATAGTTGTATTCTCCATCGCTTGTAAAACGACGAGCCTTTCCCATTTAGTATATCAACATAGGACATTTGATCTTGGATCGTAATAATCCCAATATCCTCTGCAGTTACTCCAGGGATTTTCGCTATTGTTCCGACAAAATCTACCGCTCGAAGCTTCTTCTTTTTTCCACCGTTAAAATATAGTTTCATGATATCTTTTTTCTTTCGTGCGGCAAAAAATAAGGTGCTATCTGGATTTTCAACGACAGTAACGTCTTTCAGGAGGGAAATTTTTTCATCTTCCTTCACTTCGATTAGACGATATTCTATTATATCTGTTATGATCCCGCTAGCCTCAATCTCTAGGGATTTTAGCTTTATAGGTACGCCTTCACAATTGAACCTAAACTTGAAATATCAATAGGTCATCAAGAAATTGTTATATTCTTAAAGTAAATAAAACCCGATAAACTTTTTGTATATAGGGAGGATGTTACGGTTAAAGGCACTGTTTCAGTATGGTTGGCATAACTCCTGCTCGTTAGTTGTAGGGGAAAAATAGAATCTAAATTTATTTTGTTCTGTTGGCAATTAAATGGGTAGTAACATTAACCTTTATAACTAATTTAAGTTCCTCTGAGGCTCAATCTGCGACATCGTAATCTAATATAATTTTGGAAAAAATATATTAGAACAAACACTTTATGTTAACCCATAAGTGAAGATAATTAGGTCTTATCTTTACTTTACATAATATAATTATTATTTAAAACTAATCCTTAGGAGGTCAATTATGAATTACTTGACTCTTCTTCAAAATATGAATAGTGAACAGTACTTAACCCATTTACAGGAGAATCTAAAAGCTCGCCAACTACTTGATGAAAATCGGAACCTCACTCTTGAAAATAGTTCTGAACAGGATTTTCTTGAATTGTTTTTTCTAGAGAAACTCTTTCCAAAAGGTAAGCGGCTTTCTGCTCATACGGTTAAAGCATATCGTTCAGATGCCAAAACGCTGCTCACATTGATATTAATAATATATATATATTATTAATATCATGAAAAAATTTTATGAACTCTACCTTCTGTTGAGAGAGGTTTAGTCCTGCTCTGAATTCCCAACTGATTACCCATATCAGCCAGCACATTATTCTGGCAGGCCTTTAAACGCGAACTAACTCAATCAGAAATTATAGATAGGAAGGAGGCAAGGATTAAGTTACTAGAAGGCCAGGTGGAATTGTTAAAAAAGCTAGAAACGACAGAAAGGAGGCTGCTAAGCAAAAATCGAAATCTCGAAACAAGTAATATATCTCAATTGATTCATGAGATTTTACAACAAAATGAGTTTAAGCGAATGACGAGGTATTTTTGTGAGCTTTTAGGGGTGTCTCGTTCTGGATATTATAGTTACCTAAAAGCTGCCGACAGCCGTCTTGAAAGAGAACAAAAGGACTTGGAAGCAAAAGATATGATAATGAAAGCGTTTAATCGACGTGGCTATAAGAAAGGTTCACGTTCCATCAAAATGATCTTAAACAATGAATATGACCTTAAAATTAGCAGAAAAAAGATACAAAGAATTATGAACAAGTATCAGATTATTTGCCCTCATAGAAGTTCAAACCCGTATAAAAAAATTGCTAAGGCGACAAAAGAACATCAAGTCGTTTCAAACAAATTAAACAGAGAATTTAAGCAAGGAACTCCAGGAAAAGTATTATTAACGACTATTACCTATTTGCCCTATAACGGTAAGGATATGGCCTATTTGTCAGCCATAAAAGATGCCTCCACTAATGAGCTTTTGGCTTATCATGTTTCAGATCGTATCACTTTAGAAATAGCAACAAAAACCATTGATAAACTAATGAAAAATAAGAAAATTAGTTTAGATTCGAAGGCATTTATCCATTGTGATCAAGGGAGCCATTACACAAGCACTAAATATCAGAAATTGTTAAAAAAACACGGATAAGGACAATCAATGTCTAGAAGAGGAAATTGTTGGGACAATGCCCCAATGGAATCATTCTTTGGCCACTTAAAAGATGAAGTCGACTATCAATCATGTTCATCGTCAGAGGAACTAAAAGCGAAAATAAATCATTACATGGTTTACTATAATAATTATCGTTATCAATGGAATTTAAAAAAGATGACTCCTATTCAATATAGGAATCATCTCTTAGCATCTTAACTCTTTTTTTCATGTGTACTTGACATGGGTGCCAGTTTACATCACTCTGCTACTTCAGATTTTAAAAATCTATATCTATAACTTCTTTAATAGTGCCTGTAACTTGATCACTTTTAAGTAATTGCCCTTCTTTCAAATCGTCCACTTCGTTAGAGTGTGCCATTGCAGGTTTTGTGTTATTTGAATTAGCAGGATCAACAGGACGAGAAGCAAGTTCATTTTTAAGTAGGTTAATCTCACTTAATAGCTCGCTGCGAAAAGATTTTAACAACGTTTGGAATTGATCCTTATCCAATTTTTGCTCACCGATTTTGGTTATAAAATCCCGTATCTCGCTTGCTTGGAAGTACTCCCTCCGAATAGGATCAGCTGCCATACCCGAGGCAAATTCTTGTTTAAGTAAATTGATCTTACCTAAAAACTCTTCACGAAGTGTATCTATTAAGGTTATTGTTTCTTCTTTTTCCGATTTATCCAAATCCTGCTCAACAAGCATCGTAATATAATCCTCCAGCTCATTTGCCTGTGCTTTTTGCTCAAGAAATTCATACACCTTTGGAGAGATTTTCGATGTATTTAAAGTCAACCTTACACGTTCGTTTTTACGTCCTGATTCCAAATTCATTAATCTGAACACATCCGTTTGTAGATTAGAAGCAGTTAAAAAAAAGTTTGATAGAGCGTAAAATGGCGCAAACATTTGTGGACCCAGATTTGAATACATATTGTTTAAACCGAAAGCGGACTTATCACCAAGAAGATGATCTTTGTTGCTCATACGTTCTTCTCCCCTTCTTATGCCAAAACTGCGTTTGTTTCATGCCTGCTTAAAATTTCTAGACCATATAAATTTAACTTTCTTGCATCAAGTAGGAATAGATGATTTTGCTCTCTAATTTCGACTCCATACCTTGTATCAATCGATTCTTCGATGAATTGTTTTAGGATTCCGGCGATTCCACCTATATAAACATATTTATAGACCTTATCTTTTGGTGATGGGAATGTGTTTTCAATTTTCGTTAATAAAATTTGCGTGTACTCCCTTAACGACTCATGAATTTGCTCTGTAAGATCAACTTTTTTACCGCTATTTCCATCCCGTTGTTCCATTTTTGTTTTCTCTATGTTAATGATAATGAATTCTTCAAGTGAGCGAACATCATCAAAGTACTCTAGTAACTTTTCATTTCTCAGTTTTTCGATGTGTTTTAAGTACGAAATGTCAGTGAAGCAGTTCAATGAATCCCTGCTCTTAGGAGCTTGAAGTCCTGCTTGGAGCAAGGCAAGATCAACGGTCCCTCCCCCTAAATCAACAATCAGAGTTTCATAGTTTTTAAATGAATTTGCTTCCTCACGGTCCTGCAAATCAAAATCCTTTTTTATTGCCCAGCGAGCAACTTCGCTTTCAATCCGGCATTTGCTTGTTTCGACGTGAATGGTTACAACTCTTTCTAATCCTGGAGTTAAAATCGCTACTTGGTGCTCCCCTTCGAATCTGCTGGCCATTTTATTTTGCATATCACTGAACTTGTTCGTTTTCTTAAGTAACCAAATAGGAAGCATGGTTGAAAAATAATTAATATTCACTCGGTTATCTTCTTTACTTTCTCCTTTTAATACATGGTAATAGGCAACTGATGCCAGGAACATCACATAGGGAATCTCAGATTGTGTTTTATCATGAAGCTTGTTGATATGAATGTTTCCTAATACCTGTTTTTCTGCTGAATCTCCCACTAGATAATATTTCTCTACACTGTCTATTGTAGTTTGAATGAGCATATTTTGAAGAAGAGATTGGGGGTCATTAAAAGTAGACGGAAAGTGGCCGTCTGCCTTTTCCTTCGTTATTTCTACTACATTTGTAGGAATCTCAAAATAATAACCATCCACCAGGGTTTGAAAGATAGAATTACCAAAATCGACATTCTGACGTTTTATATCCATTTTTTCTCCTCTTTTCATGTTTTTTCCTTATAATAAGTATATATTTTTCTCTTGTACTTGTCTAAATATGCTGATATTTTTTTAGATTAAGATAATTTAATACCTTTCACTTTGTTACAACTCTTCCATGTTCCCTCACACTTTTACGCACCTCCAAATATATAATATAATTTGAAGGTTCTAAACACATACAATTTCATATCTCGGTTTTACAAAGTTAAATATAAAAAATGAGCAAAAAGGCTGTTGAGGTGGGTAGTTATGTAATTGATTGAAAATTTTATTTGGCGGGACTGCGTGGGAATCGAACCCACCAGACCGGGCACGGAGGTCTCAAGCAGTTTTGAAGACTGTGGAGGAAGCATTAGATTATGGAAAACCAGGTTATGATCCATACTTTGGTAAAGGTGAAGCAAATGCTTACTCAGCTTTAACAGGTAAATAGGATAAAGTCAGGCCCATCTCATCGATGGGCCTTTGTCTTGTACTACTCTACGTTATATGTGGATTTAGCCCCTTAAAATAGTGCAATCTACTCTCCATTTCACCATTGATATTCATAAAAATTTCACGTACTTTTCCCCTGAGAAATGGGTCAGTCTCCCTTTGAAGAAGCCTTAGGAACATTCTCCCCTTTTTGTGGAGTGAGACTATTACACATTAAAGCTACATCTATTTAAATCAGGGATTTCTCGGATTCCTTAGTATAATGCAGTACTTGATCAAGATTGCCCTTTTTGAGTTTTACTGCCCATTCTGGATCAGCTAGTATGGCACGGCCAACGGCTACAAAGTCAAATTCGCCTACTTTGATTTTTTCATCTACAATTTTGAGATTGTCTTCTATTGTTACATGATCATTATCCTGATTGCTCAGAAAGGCACGGTTGATTCCGACAGAACCGACCGCAATCGTTGGTTTATTGGTAATTCGTTTCGTCCAGCCGGCTAAGGTTAATGATGGATCTTCATCTTTAAATTCAGGTTCCCATATTCGTCTTGTAGAGCAGTGGAAAATATCTACACCAGCTTCAACCAATGGGGTGAGTAATTGTTCAAGCTCATTAGAGTTCTTAGCTAGTTTAGCTTGATAATCAGTTCCTTTCCATTGTGAATAACGAAAGACAATTGGAAAATCAGGCCCGACTTCTTTCCGGCAAGCCCGAACAATATCTGCTGCGAATTTTGTTCGCTCTCCTAATTCCCCGCCATACTCATCTGTACGTTTGTTCGTTAGTTCCCAGAAAAATTGATCAATTAAGTATCCGTGTGCACCATGCAACTCAATTCCGTCAAAGCCGATGCGCTTCGCATTTGCTGCCGCTTCGGCGCAGGCATCAATCATTTCAGCCACTTCATCTTTCGTTAAAGCCTTTATTTTCTCATTTCTCTGGCCTCTTAAAGTAAATCCTGACGGACTAACAGGAGGTGCATCAATATTTGGTTCACTACCTACTTTTCGGGCAGCACCTACATGCCATAATTGTGGAATGATTTTGCCGCCCGCTTGGTGGACCTCATTCACTACATTCGCCCAGCCATTTAAGGCTTCCTCACCATAAAAACGGGGAATATCGGGGCTCATGACTGCAGCCGGGTGATTAATCGCTGTCCCTTCAGTTATGATGAGCCCAATTCCATTCTCCGCACGTTTTCGGTAATATTGTGCAACATTTTCTCCCGGTATACCTTCTGGCGAAAACATTCTTGTCATTGGGGCCATCACTAACCGGCTAGCTAACATTTCATTTCCAAATGGTACAGATTGTAACAAAGTATGACCTGCGAACTTTAGATCCAAGGCGAGCACTTCCCTTTTATTTATTCGTATTATCCTGCTCCCTTTATTCTATAATTCCACTATGTAAATATAAACTGATTCGACCTATGTTTATACTAATATTAAAAACATAGGTAATTTAGCAGGTTATTTGTAAAACGTCAAAGTAAATTTGTTGCGGTTTTCATTATTCTATTATTTCGATTAAGGTGCAGTTCGGGGTAATCTTTAACACCTTTAACAGATACCGGTGGTCGGGGTCGAACCGACACTCCAGAGGAACACGATTTTGAGTCGTGCGAGTGTGCCAATTTCGCCACACCGGCATGGCAAGTCCATTCGTTTTTTTCCAATATTTTTAATTTCCTTTTCAAGTGAGAAAACATCTTCAATTTCCAATATATAGTTTTAGGAATTGAACCATTGCCGAATAGGTATTTTTCCTATTTTTAAGTTTTTCTAAATGGTGCCCCTCGTCCTCAAAGCGAATAAAATCAACGGGTGATTTCGCGCCTTTAATTTATTAACGATTTGTTCTGCTTCTTCTATAGGTACTCGTGCGTCGTTCGCTCCATGGAGAACCAATAGTGGAGAAGTGATTCTATCAGTATGATTCAATGGGTCAATTCTATCGAAGAATTCTCCGTCTCTTTCTATTGTGCCATATTCTGATTCCCGATGTTTCTTACGCCAGGGGCTTGTAGTTTTAAGGAAGCTTTTGATACTCGACATTCCAACAATATCAATGGCGGCAGACCAATACTTTGGAAAATGAGTAGTCGCGGCAAGAACCATAAACCCTCCATAGCTACCGCCCATTATTGAAATCTTTTCTAAATCGATGTTCCGATTTACAATTAGCCATTCAGCTAAATAAACTAAATCTTGTACTGCGTCCATTCTTTTCCGAACATCATCAAGATGAGTGTACGTTTTACCGTACCCTGTACTGCCCCGAACGTTTGGTGTACAAACTGCATATCCAATGTTTAAAAAGTATTGCAGGATCGGGCTATGAACAGCACGGCTTTGGCTCTCAGGTCCACCGTGAATATAAATGACAACAGGAAGTTTCTTTGCAGGGTTTTTGGGCTGAAAGTAAAAGGCTGGAATCTGGAGATTGTCGAAAGAATGATAGGTGATTAGTTCAGGCTCGATAAATCTCTCCTTCAAATCTGGCGAACGGGATACATATGTAATCCTCTCTGCGTGAATGATCTTAAGATCAAGCTCCCATATATCAGGCGGATATGCCGGACCATTAAATACATATGCTAACTTTTGATTATCAGGTGAAAATTTAAGATTGGAAATAACACCCATTGGAGTTTTCCATGAGTAAAGGGAACTTGTGTTTAAATCAAGGATTACCCCCTTGGAAATTCCCCCTTCATTGATTGTAAAAGCCAGCTTATTTTTATCCTTATTCATTTCCAAACTTTCAAAATCCCACTCTCCTAGTTCCAGCCAATCAAAATGTTTAGTCTGCAGGTTAATAAGTGCAATCCCAAAAAATTCCCTGTCTTTATTTGATAATAAATAGATATGATCTCCATCCTTATTAAATTGGGCATTTTTAAAACTTGCTTCACCTGTATGCTCTGTAATCCAATTTAAGACCCCTGTAGATAGTTCAAGCATACCTAAATCATTGTCCATAGCTGAATTTGTTCTCTCAATTAATAGGGATTTTCCATCATGAAACCATTCAACCACCGCAAACATTCCGTTTTCTCTGTAAACAAGATTAATTTCCATTGATTCGAGATTTTGTATATAAATATCCAAATTTGCCGGATGCCGTCGGTTGCTAGACCAGGCAATCCATTTTCCGTCCTGAGAGTTCCCGTCGTAAATATGCCTATGCTCTGGAGAGTTTGTTAAATCAATCAGCGTACTGTCCTCCTAGAGTAAGAACAATTGCTGATTTTCATTTCCCCCCTTATCCATCCCGATAATGAGATTGGAAGAACCGTTTACTTTTTTAACAAGGGTAATTCTATCCTGAGTAAAAGATAATTGAGCAGGCGAAGCTTCACCTCGATCCAACTCCCATACCTGTGGTACCCCAGTATAATCCGCTATAAAAATTAGCTTTTGTCCATCAAGAGTATATTCTGGATTTTTTGCAGTGCGGGCATTTAAATAATGGTCCAAACTCAATACAGTCATAAAATTCCCCCATTCAAGT
This sequence comes from Neobacillus drentensis, assembly GCF_021560175.1. Lineage (GTDB taxonomy): Bacteria > Bacillota > Bacilli > Bacillales > Cytobacillaceae > Neobacillus > Neobacillus drentensis_A. Next base: position 3,810,984 of record NZ_CP091110.1, read on the forward strand.
TAGAAATAGTAATGCTTCTTTAACAACGAGAACCAATTGAAAGGTCAATAAAACAAACTGAATGAAACTCTCCAATCCATTTTATTTAACAAAGGGGGATTTATTCCCATTGAGATTTTGACGGAATTAATAAACTACTCCATATTTAAATGACCATTTAGCCTCTCCAAGATTATAGGCCACTAAAACGGAAAGCAGTCTTTACATAAAGTGCGGTATATTATGTTTTATCATATATGTTTACATGTAGTTTAATGTTATTTTTAACATATAATTTAAATAGAAGTTAATCTAAATCCATGATTCAATTCATTTTGAGTAATACCTATGAGAGCAGAAATTCAAACACAAAATAGAAGTCTCGGATAATTGTTTTTTGAGACTTTCAGTTACCTAAATTTACAGCTTATTTTTCTTGAGTGAATACTAAGCTTCTTTGCATCTAATACCATCCACAATCATCTCTACAATAATCTAGTAGTTCCCTTACTCTAGTAGTCGTAGACGACGACCAGGTTCAATGATTTTACCTTCTGAAACAAAGGGATAAAGATATCAGCTAGCAAAGAGTTATGAGGATTCTCCTAACTCTGGTGAACCAAATGACATGATTTCGACCATATTCATAATCTTCTTTATACATTGTAAAAAAGAACAGCGAAAATCCGCTGTTCTACTTAAACAAATTAAATGCTATTTTTGTGTTGGATTCAAATAAATCCGTAAATCCTTTTTGTGCAGTTTTAAATTGATTTAAAGCCTCAAAACGAAACTTTTTTTGCTGTTCGATATGATATTTATATGATTGTTGATACTGTTCTTGTGACTGAATTAATAAATTTAAACTTTCTTTGTATGGAGTAGAGGTTAACTGTTGAACACGGTTATGTATTTCATCTAGTTGTGCATTCCACTTTTCGAAAGTTTCGCTTGCTTGTTCCCCGAAAAATTTTTCAACATTGTTCTGTACATAATCGCGAACTTCTTCAATTAACTTTTTCTGTTGTTCCTGTATTAAGTCCATGCCGCCAGCAATTTTCTCCAATGATTCTATTTGTGTTGTAAATGCTTGAAACAAAAGTTTTTCTATCTCTTCTTGAGATGCGGTCACCTTGTCCAAACTGTTGGTCCAAATGTTTAATAAGGATTCACCAAAATTAGTAACGAATTCATTGTTTAATTCCATTATAAAAACCTCCTAATTAATATATAACTATATATGTAAATTACACCTATGTGGGAGGCTTGTCAAATAGATATTATTAAAAGTTCAAAAAATAGAAATAATTTGGTGAATCTAAAAATCCCTTTTTCGAGGCAATAGAAGTAATTCAAAAATTGTTGATAAGATATTAACTATCACCATGGAAAAAAGCACCAAAATAAAGATGATGTGGAAGATATGCTAGGATAACAGATTAGAAGTTTGGAGGGATTCATTATGCAGAGAGAATGGTTTAGTCTTTTTGCCATTGCATTTCTTCTGATGTTTAGTTTTGGTATGGTTGTGCCCCAAGAGTCCGCGTCCGCAGTATCCGAAGGATTCGAATCATCTGTTTCTGAAAGTACAAGTGGGGCCATTCTTAAAAGAGGTAACTGGGGGCCTTCTGTAACAGAGCTACAGAGAAAACTTACATCACCTGGTTATTACACAAGAGGAATTGATGGGATCTTTGGATTCAGTCAATACAGCGAATGCTGTAAGGCAATTCCATTAAGCTCGTCATCTACAAGTAGATGGAATTGTGGGCCCGGTTATGACAAAGCAATCCAAGTATTTTCAGATAAACTTAATTACGATTAAACGGGTGGCCACTCTTATTTAGAAGAGGCGGAACCTGGTACCTGCGAAGCTTATATAAGCATATGCCAAAGTTCTTCCATAGATAAGATGCTACTAAAATGCTATTAAACGAAAATATATAATAACTTTTATTAGATTTGATTAAAAATGCAAGTCGGCTCCAATCAGGAACCGGCTTGCTTCATATATGCGAGACTATTACTCATTTCTTAGTGTTGTAACTCTTTAAGGTGTTGGCTCGCCGCCATTTGCATTTAATGTCTCACCGACGACGTAGCTGGATTCAGGGCTAGCGAGGAAGACATATGCAGGTGCCATCTCTACCGGCTGACCGGGACGGCCGAGTGGCGTCTGCGAGCCAAACTCCTTCAGCTTTGACTGAGGTTGACCGCCGCTGATTTGCAGCGGTTTCCACGCCGGACCCGGTGCGACGGCATTTACTCTGATCCCCCTAGGTGCAACCTGCTGCGCGAGCGCCTTGGTGAAAGTATTAATTGCGCTTTTTGTCGTAGCATAATCAAGAAGTATCGGTGACGGGCTTTAAGCTTGGATGGAGCTCGTATTGATAATGGAGCTACCAGGAGGCATATGTTTAATCGCGGCTTTACAGAGCCAGAACAGTGAGTAAACATTCGTCTAGAAGGTCGAGTCGCGAACTGCTCCGTCGTCAAATTGGAGATGTCCTCCACAAACTGTTGCATACCTGCGACGTTGGCGAGAATGTCGAGTCTCCCGAGCTGATCCACTGTGGCGTGGTCAATGAATATCTAATTGGCAAACTGGCGCAGCTTTTTTCACTACCCCTTGATTCCTTTTAATCTTGTAATTATTCCAGAAAATTTTATCAAGCGAACTCCGCAGTTAAAACCAACTTCATACAATTACAGCAGGAATCCATTATGGATGTGAGTTTATAGATAGCATCACGGTATTTGGGGATCTTATAGAAAATCCTCCTAATAAGAAGGAGGATAAGAACAGCGATATGCTTGCTGGCAGAATAGTATTCAACCATTGGGTGAACAACTCTATTCGTGGTAAATGGACTTTCTTTTCCTTGTCCGTACTTTGAACCCTGCAACATGGATAGTTTGGTACATTCCTGAATAACTTAAAGGACGATATGTGGCATATCGTCCTTGCTTGAGTTCATTATTTAAGGGCTTTACTAACTTTTAACTTCTTTCCTTTTATAGTTGTATTCTCCATCGCTTGTAAAACGAGCGAGCCTTTCCCATTTAGTATATCAACATAGGACATTTGATCTTGGATCGTAATAATCCCAATATCCTCTGCAGTTACTCCAGGGATTTTCGCTATTGTTCCAACAAAATCTACCGCTCGAAGCTTCTTCTTTTTTCCACCGTTAAAATATAGTTTCATGATATCTTGGTTCATTCTTGCGGTTTTATTATTTCTTACAACTCGCCGTCCGCTGATTTTTTCGTCGAAAGCAGCCTGGTTACCAGCAACTTCATGTGGCTTTGGTGCATCCATTATAGGAAGTTCAAAGCCAATATAGCGTTCAATAGCTTTAACGAATTTTCCTTCATACGGTGTCGCAAACGTAATGGCTTTTCCTTCATTACCTGCGCGACCAGTTCGGCCTGTCCGGTGGACATAACTCTCTTTTTCCATTGGAACATCATAGTTGATCACAAGTGTCACATTATCAATATCAATTCCTCGTGCAGCTACATCGGTAGCAACTAAATAACGGAAATTCCCCATTTTGAAACCATCCATAACAGCAAACCGATCTTGTTGTTCTAATCCGCCATGGAGTCTTTCACAGGAATAATTAGATTCTTCCAATTCGGCAAAGACCGTTTCGACGTGTTCTTTCGTGCGGCAAAAAATAAGGCAGCTATCTGGATTTTCAACGACAGTAACGTCTTTCAGAAGTGAAATTTTTTCATCTTCCTTCACTTCGATTAGGCGATGTTCTATCGTATCCGTCGTGATCCCACTAGCCTCAATTTCGACATTGATAGGATTTTTCATGTACTTATGGCAGAGATTTTCAACATCTTTCGGTAATGTTGCCGAAAATACCATTGTTTTTCTGTTTAAAGGGAGTTGATTAATAATGGCTTCTACTTCATCAATAAACCCCATATTAAGCATTTCATCCGCTTCATCTATTATTAGATACTTTATTTTATCTAAAACCAGAGTTTCTCTTTCAATATGATCGATAACACGTCCTGGGGTACCAACAACTATATGAGTTTTTTGTTTCAATTCTTCTTTTTGTTTCGTAAACGGTTCTTTTCCGTAAACGGCCATTGCTTTGATCCGTTTAAACCTTCCAATATTCGTCATATCTTCGCGGACTTGAACAGCCAGCTCCCTGGTTGGTGTCAGGATTAAGGCCTGTGGCAATTTTTCCTCCCATTCCATCATTTCGCAAATAGGAATTCCGAAACTCGCAGTCTTGCCGCTGCCTGTTTGCGATTTTACGACTAGATCTTGATTTGCCAATGCTAATGGAATGACTTTACGCTGAACCTCTGTCGGAGCTTCATATTTTAACACCTGTAAAGATCTTCTTATTTCGTCGCTTAAATTATAATCCTCAAATTTTGTTTCAATCATGTATTAACCTCGTTATATTGTATTATCCGGCTTATCAATAGGATTCTCTCAAAGAAATATCATATGCATAATCTGAATATGGTTCATTATACTTGAAACTTTCGCGAATATAAACGATTCAAACTGGTCTTATAACGATTTGCCCTCTTTTGTGAACTTCCTCTTCTTCAACGAATATCCTGGTTGATACTGTTTTCTACCCTTCTTTTTACATGGCTTCCATGATAAAAAGCCTCTTTTGCATTATTGGGTTTCCCAACATAGCAAAAGAGGCTCCACAGTCTGTTTGATTTTAGTCCCCTACACAGTCTATCTGTAAAACGGCTATTTAAACCAAATTATTCAATGCACCCAAAAGTGATATATCAATACCTTGGCGGTACTGCGCGGGAATCGAACCCACCAGACCTGGCACGCAGGTCTCAAGCATTTTTGAAGACTGTGTATTTATATTACGATTTTGTTAGTGCTGAAAGTACAGTTAACCCTAGGGACTGAATAAGTTTCCGCATCTTAGAAACTATGTATATGATCTAATCTTAAAAACATTATTTTTATTAAAGAATGATCATACACAATTTATTGAAACCCCCGGTATTATAAAAAATATTTTGAATTTTAGCCCTAAAAAGAAGATTTTTTTTATTAGAATTTAACATTATTAAAATCTATAATTAGATTAAATTATTGGTTAGTTGTAATTCTTTACATAAAAATGAAAGCGCATTAATACAAGCGTCCGGAATGTTTTTATTGATATCATAATATAAAAGGTACTCATTTTTTTAAATAAGGAAGTGATGTTATGGATGATGAACAACTTTTAACCTTCATTACTGTATTTGAGTTAAATAATTATTCGCGTACAGCAGACCACTTGAATTTAACACAGCCCGCGGTAACGGCAAGAATTCAAAAACTAGAAAATGAACTAGACTGTAAATTATTTTACCGTGACGGAAAAAAAATCCTATTGACTCAGGAAGGAACTGCCCTGCTTCCATATGCGCGTAAAATATTAAACTATGTAAAAGAAGCCAGACAGGTGATTGAAGGTATTAAAACTCCAACGATTACCATTGGATTATCACCTGCCATCTCTGTTTCGATTGTCATAGAGGTTTTATCACTGCTGCGCAAAACAAGTGAGTTTTCGTTTGAACTAGTGGAAGCAGCGGACTCTGTAGAAGTTTCTAAAATGATTGAAGATGGGTCAATCGATATAGGGCTGGTAAGAGATGTAATCCCATTTACAAATCTGGAATCTGAATATATTTTTCATGAAAAGCTTGTTTTTATTGTTGGAAAAGACCATCCATTAGTAGGAAAAGCTAAAATTTCCAAAGACGATCTTATTGACCAAACGATGATTTGCTATCGTAGGGAAACAGCCTTATGGCGAAAAATTGATGAAAGATTAATCGGAATAAGAAATCTAAAACGAATTGAAGTTGGCGGATTCGAAATGGTAATATCGATGATTAAAAATAACTGGGGTTTTAGCGTCGTACCAGAACTAATTCTAGCTAATCACACAAATACACACAATAAAGATTTATGTACCGTCCCTTTTGCTGAATTTAAAGATCTCACTTATAATATTGCTGGAATATATAAAAAGGATTCTCCAAAATTAGAAAGGCTTCTTCTGTTCCTTCATACTTTTGAAACTATTTTAAAAAATTTAAAATCTATTTAAATAGGTATAAGCTATGGATCAGCAATAACAAAGGACATTCCATTTAAACAGAAATGTCCTTTGTTATAAATCCATACCGTTCTTTAATAACACTGTGGCTTTATTTAACCCCAAAACTCGATAGCATTTTCTCCAAGCATTTTTTTCCTTTCCTCATCCAACACTTTTTTCTAACATTTCGACTACAATACCTGGTGGTGCTACATCCATTTTTACCCCTGCTGATTTCTAATCGAAATAATCTTTGTTTTTGCGCGTTAATTCAAGATTTTAGTTATATTCATAAGGTTATTAAATGTTACACAAACTTATAAAAAATCAAAAAACCGTCAGATATATCTCGACGGTCTTAACATTTAAATTATTTGTTTGAGTTAGTTCGTTTTCAATCTTCTTTGTTTTGCTTTTTCTATAATGACTTGGGACTCTGTACTTTGCTTTAAATTTTATTATTAATCGTTTTGTTCTCTCACTATAATATTATTCTCAATTATTAATGGTTTTTCTACAAAATTAATCTTTTTCATTATTTTTTGTATTACTTTCGGAAAAAAGTAAGCCCCAAAAAAAGCGCAAATAAAAGCCTGTGACCAAGTTTTTAACCATGCATGTAAAAATGTTCCATCATAACCCCTATTTATTAAGATTAATATTAATGAAATAAAAAAGGACATACTAAAAGCCATTAAAAATGCAAAAATGATATTTTTATATTTAATATTAATATTTATTATTACTCATCTCCTCATCATTTAATTTAGATACATTTTTATCTTACGAATACCTACTTATCAAAGTTAGAAAAGCTTCTACTATTTCTACAGTCATTTAAAACCTCTTTAAAAAAATTAAAATTTTCCTGATCTGAACTATAGGTCAAGATAAAAGAACATTCCTATCAAAATGGAATGTTCTTTTATTTGGCCTATTCCGATTCTTTAATAAAACTCTCTTTATTTAATCCCAGAAAATTAATCGCATTTTCTCCAAGCATTTGTTTCTTTTCCACATCCGAAACATTTTCCAACATTTCAACTATTTTCCCCGGCGGTGCTTCCCGCAACATGAATGGATAATCTGTACCCATGATAATATGATCAGCACCAAATTTTCCAAGCATAAATTGGAGATTGCACGGATCGTAAACGAGCGTATCGTAATAGAGTTTCTTCGCATAATAGCTTGGCGGCTGTTCCGTTGTGCGTATATGCGGCCAAACTTCCCAGGCTTGGTCGATTCGCGGTAATAAATACGGCAGGGACCCCCCGCCATGGGCGAAGCAGATTTTTAATTTTGGAAATTTATCAAGAATACCGCTGAAGATTAGGCTTCCTGCCGCTAGAGCTGTTTCGGACGGCATTCCGATCGAATACATAAAGTTGTGGTTTGGCATTCTCTCTACTCCGACCGTGGCCCATGGATGAACTAAAATGGGTACATCCATTTTTGCCGCTGCTTCCAGAAATCTTTGAATCTCTGGATCATCGAGGGTCTTTCCATTTGCGTTGCTGCCGATTTCAATCCCGATCAGCCCCAGCTCTTTAACTGCTCTTTCCATTTCTGCAATCGCCAAATCCGAATTCTGCAATGGTACCGTTCCAAGGCCGACAAAACGATCAGGATATTGGGCTACTACCGAAGCTATGAAATCATTTTGTGCTTTCGACAGCTCTAAACACTTTTCTACATCTGCCCAATATGTAAACGTAACGGGAATCGGAGATAAAACTTGGACATTGACACCTTCTGCATCCATTTCAGCGATGCGCTTTTCAGGATTCCAGGCATTCTCGTCGATTTTTCGGAATGACTTTCCATCCTTGTAAATTTCAGCTCCACAGCTGCACGTATGCTTTAAAATCGGAAAACGATCATCCGCATATTTTTCCGCAAAATCAGGAAAATTCTCGGGAATAATATGGGTGTGAAAGTCAACACGGAAATTCTCACCTTTTGACACGATGCTGCCTCCTTAAAGGATAATTATTGATTGATTATTGATTAACTTTTTCCAAGTCTTCCTTTATCAATTTACCAACTTTTCCCCATCCTGGTTTAGGTCTTCCTCCCCATTCATCAAGGGTATGCATGGTTGGTTCTAGACGGCGAGGCTCTCTTGGATTTTCTTCCGGAAATTCTTCCATTCCTTGACTATACTCAATCGTTAAACCGTCAGGATCCGCAAAATATAGGAAAATGCTGCCCGATGGGTGATGTTTTCCTGGCCCAAAAAGAATCGGAACATTGTTATCCTTTAATCTATTAACTTGAATCCCTACATCATCTACACGTTGAGCTTGATAAGCAAGGTGATTTAATTTATTTTCTTTTCCTTTTGTCAGGGCAAAATTATGGTGAAATGGAGTTCCAGCTGCCCTTAACCAGGCCCACCCCGTTTCCCTTCCTTGGATATCTGAAATGTTGAAGTTCAAAACAGTCGTAAAGAAATCAAATAATTCGTCAAATTTATTAGTTTCATAAACGACATGAAGAAGTCTCGTAATTCTGGCCTTCTTAGGAACAAATGGTGTACCCATTTGCATAATTTGCACATAGAATTCATACGTTACCCCTAAATATGGATCTTTAAAACGCAATGTTCTACCTTGGGCCAAATTTTGGCACTCCTCTGCGCTTAATTCGACAGGATTTACACCTTGTTTCGTTAAATGGTCAAACACTGCTTGAAATTGGTCTGCCTTTTCAAGCTCAAATGCTACTCTTTTTAACCCAGGTTCTTCTCCTTGTTCAAGGATTAAATTGTGATGGTCCCAGCTGCATCGAAGGTATGCGGCATCAAGAACCCGTTCAACAAATTCCATACCAACAATATTTTCATAAAAATCTACCGATTTATTAAGATCAGTCACGCTTAACACAACATATCCCAACTTTTTATAACGAATCATTCAAAAACCTCCTATATTATAGTAGAGTGTCTGACCCTCATAGCTTAACCGCGTTAATGTGTTAATTCGTATAATCCATAATCAAAATCTGACTTCATATTATAAAATGATACTTACTTTTCCGTGCGGGCGGAGACTGTCCAATTTGAGAATGACTTTCTTGGATTGAATCTTTAATTCTCCATTTTCTTTTACCAAGATGTATTCGTTGACCCCGACATAATTGTCCATTACTTCACGTTTCGTACGGTAGGTAGAGAAATTGCATCTGACTTTTACGGCATCCTCTTCATTATTAACGATTCTTACATTCATCACATTGTGGAGAGTAGTGGAGTGCGGGTATTCTACATGGGCTTCTCTTTTCAGTAATCGTAACGCCCGCTGTTCTAAACGAGCACGATCATCATGAACAAAGAAAAGCGATTTTTTAAAATCCGCATCAGGATTTCCGATGGGCGGAATCACATACGTTCCATTGCTTGCGAATAATGCAGCCCACTCCTTTAACTTAAACTCATCAAGAAGCTCAGACTCATGGAATAAAAAATCTTCAATTTCCTGACGTGTTATGTTCATACTTCCACCTTCCCATCTTCTTCTTTTTTGCTTTCCGCTGCTGTCATCCGTTTATCCCATTCACGCCAAAAGGCACGCATTTGTTCTTCATCTGTCGCTTGGGGAATTTCCCTGTTCATTCCTTTGGAAATATCATTCCATCCGACTTCTTTAGTATTTAAAAAGCCTTCCTGGCATAGTTCAAGTGCTTCATTATCATCCGGAGTCGCAAAACCGCCTGGCCCTAAAAACTCTAAGTAGCTGTCATTCCGTACCTCTCTGAAACCGTCTGTTTCATTTATAGGAGATAAACCATAGGCGGTTACTTGCATATAACCCGGTTCAATCGGATAAAAGGTTCTGATTGCAATCGCCATGATGTCATTGATGACCAGGTTAGGGAAAATTAAAATATTACGGTTCTTTTTCGAAATGCGGTGGGCTCTTTCTTCGCCAAATTTTTCTACTAAGCGGGCATTGATTTTGTCGATAATTTCTTTCGCCTCTTCACCATAACCTTCAATCCATTTTCCGATTGGTCTTGGCCACGGGGCATAATATTCCATTACGGCATGTCCATTCCCCAGAGCGCGTGCTTCCCCTGCAAGACTGTCTTTTTCCATTATTCCGCCACGGGTAGCAACAATATCAAAATAGGTTTTATGGGTTGGTACCCCGTGGTATAAATCAAAACTATTTTCACAAAGTAATTTCCAGTTCGCTCGTACGCTATATTCTTGGGAATCCTGCAAAACTTCCATTCCAACTTCTGTTTGATCTGCCACCAAGTCGAGATACTCTTTTGCACCTGCCAGGTATTCCTCTAATGAAATGGCGTTGTCATCAAAGTTAACGAATACGAAACCGCGGTAACTTTCAAGTCGTTTGACAGCCAGCATATTTTTGGAGCCATCGCAGTTATGGTCTTCCAAGAAACCATATTTATCAGGTAATCCGACTAATTCCCCTTGCGTATTAAAGCTCCATGCATGATAGAAGCAGCGGAATACTTTTGAGTTTCCTTTTCCTTCACGGCAGACGAGCGCACCCCGGTGTGGACAGGAGTTATATAATGCCCTTATTACCCCATCATTGCCGCGGGTGAATAAAAGGTTTCGTCCCCCAACTTTTCTTCTATGAAAATCCCCTTTATTCGGTACTTCTGATTCATGCCCGATATATAACCAGCATTTATCAAAAATTTCATTGCGTTCGATTTCTAAAATTTCCGGATCAATAAAAACTTCACGATTTACTTTGAATAAACACTTCTGTTGATCATCCTTAAGATAATTGCTCATTGGCTCTCCCCCTAAATAAGTTTTTTTAGTAAACCTGCTCATCATCTGTGTCAGTTCTGAATGAGGTTTTAGAAAACCTTAAAATCATTTTTATTGCATCTTGCTTCCGCCATTTAAAAATCCCTCCGTAATTTTGTTTCACCATATTCGGCAACACTCTGTATCATGACCACAGCACGGTCCAGTGGTTACGGCCGATTGTTGTTTTTAAGGGTACGGTGTTTGTTCAAGGAACGGAAGAATTACGCTTCAGGCGGCATTATTGACAAGACTGTCGATTTTGTCCCATTTATGTATGGGTTCTTCAACCATCTGGATAACGTTTTCATCCTATGATAGATCACCAATAAAGTAGTCTGTTTCCCGCCCTGTTAATACTTCCTCGGAGACTTTCTGCGAACGTTCGAGATTGGTTCCTGTAACCAATACAGTCGCACCTGCTTGTGATAAACCAATTGCAACCGCTTTCCTAATTCCTTGTAAAGAACCTGTTTCAACGGCTACTCTCCCTTCCAAAAGATAGGCTTGTGATTGACTCGACAAGCTAAAATCTCCTCCTTTCCTTGTAAAAATGGTCTGTTTCCTTTTTGTCGTGCAACTTTCAATTGCACAAAAACTAGCATCGATCCGGATACCTCAGCTAAATGTAATCGCATCCAAAACTTAACTCAGTGTACTTAGGTAAACTGCGTTTAATGCATTTTCCAGATACTATCTGAACATTTTGACATAATAAATATCAGAATATTATCTTAATTGATTTAATTTTAAATCTTTTTTTTGTGAAAATCTAATCGAAATATTCTTACTTTTAGTGCCTAAATTCAAGATATTATTTATATAAACATTATGAATATGCTGTCAATTCACGTGCAAAGAGATGATTTAAGAGGAATAATTAAAAGATTTCGTTTGTCCTGAGTAAATTCTAAAGACATTTAAATGGACATGACATAATAAAAAAAGGGTAAGGGGTGCTCGAAATTATAAAAAGGATAAACTAAAAGAATCTTTATATTTGTTTTTGATAATCTAGATTTGATGCACTTTTATACGATTTGATCACAAAAAAAATGAGCCATATGATTTCCAATTCTATTAACCTCTCTTATGATAAGAAGTGACTAAACTTACTTCTTATGAGAGGACGAATAGGATAATCAAAATGGCTTAATTTCATAATATCAAATTCTTAAAAAAGGTTGGTTTTTGTCGGTATCTCCTGGTTCCTACATTAAGGCTTGTAGCTTTCCCCACATTTTTCGTAGCGATTTACCCAATTAAGTATAGTTTGAGGACTACCAATGCTAAATTTCTTTACCTGTTCTCTTAATCCTCCCCCTCCTTCTAAATACTCTGATACAATCTATTTTCTAAAATACTTGAAAACTATTAAAAACCTCCTAAATTTGGATTATTATTCCAACCTAAGGGGGTAACTTCATTAAGTTGCCTTTTTCTAATGCTAAAATATTGTTAATTACAGTTTTATTTATTGCTAATAAAGTTACCTTCCCTCCGAAAAGAGAACCCGGTTACTTTTCCTCCTGGCTCCTATTTGTTGAAACTGGATGAATTACATAATAGAATCCTAAAATACTTTCAATCTCTCCTATATCTAAATATTCATCTGATGAATCTTTAAGCACTATCTGTGCATCTTGAATATCCAATTTCTCTAGTTTTTCAATGAGTTCAGATACTGTCATTTTATATTTTCCTCCATAATTATTTACCGATGTCTGCAATTTTTTTATAATGAGTCTGCACCTGGAAGATAGACCTGAAAACAATAGATTAACATGATAAAAAATTCGTTAATGAAACAATTAATTCAGACAGATACAAAAAATTACCAATTCAACAAGATGAATGGGTATGCCTTTAAATCTATTTTTACTATGGCTAATCATAACGATATGAGTAATAACAAGAAGAGGGGTAGTGAACCTCGCTTAAGGGGATGTCAATACCTCAGGTATATCGACAAACCCGAATATTTTCGAATTTGTCGACAGTCTGAACTCCCTTTCAAAAAATATAGGGAGTTTTAATTTTTTTTTTCTAAGGTTGTGAAAAATTACCTTTATAATAACAACTAATAGTTTGTCAATTTTCTAGAACAAAGTTACTAGACTCATGCTTATTCGTTTATTTTCTATCAGAAACCGGTACACCGGCAACTCCCCAATGAGTTTTTGGCATTTCATTTACCAATACTCGAACGCTAGTTTTTGGTACAACTAATGTTTCAACAACAGTATTAGTAATATTTTCAATTAATGCTTTTATTTTTTCAGGTGGTCTGCCTTCCAAAATACTTACTTGAATAAGTGGCATGGTAATTCCCCTTTCATAAATTATATTTTCCTATTGTAATATGTTTTAAAATTGCTCATTTATTTACCAACAGAGAAAGTTACTTCGCCCAGGCCATCAAATTTACCTGAAACTACGTCGCCAACTTTTAACAATATTGCACTTGTTAAGGCTCCCGATAATATGATTTCGCCCTTTTTAATTTTATCTCCTTTTCTGGCGAGCATGTTTGCCAATACTGCAATGGCATTTGCAGGATTTCCCAAAACAGCAGCTCCAGCGCCCAATTCTTTAATTTGGCCATTAATCGATAAGGTTGCCCCTACTAATTCAAGTTCAAAGTCATTTGGTTTTCGAAGTGTATTACCGAATACGACCCTTGAAGTAGATGCATTATCAGCAATTACATCTGTGTGGGTAAAGTTAAAATTTTCATAACGGCTATCAATAATTTCAAGTGCAGGTAAAACATACTCTGTTTTAGCTAACACTTGTGAGCCGGTAATTCCTGGTCCTTCAATATCTTCGCCAATCAAAAACGCAATTTCTGCCTCTACTTTTGGATGGATCAGATCAGAATATGGAAGAACACCAGCGTTATCGATCAACATATAATCAAACACATATCCATAAATTGGCTCAGTAACGCCCATTTGTTCCCACTTCGCCTTGCTTGTTAATCCCATCTTAGGGCCAATGATTCTTCGGCCTTCGTCTAATTTTTTTTGAACAAGCAGTTCCTGTGCCTCATAAGCTTCCTCAACTGTTAAATCAGATTTAAACGTCTTAGTTACCTTTACAACTTCACGTTTTTCTACTTCTGCAGCAACTAAGTAATCAGCAATTTGTTTAATAATATCACTTGCCATTCCTTTTCCTCCTTTGATCCAGATTCAGTATCTATTTAAGGCAATTATTTAAAGTTAACGCTTACTTGACCAAGATGAGCAAATCTTGCTGTAACATTATCGCCCGGATTAACGACAACCATGCCGGAAAGTGCACCCGAAAGAATTACTTCACCTGCTTTAAGAGTAATATCATAATCTGCTAAACGATTCGCCAGCCATGCAACACAAGTTGCCGGATTTCCAAGTGCAGCTGCTCCAACACCTGTATTGACAACTTCACCATTTTGCAAAAGTACCATGCCCATTAATTCCAGATTAATATCTTTAATTTTTGTAGGCTTGCCACCCAATACAAATAATCCGGATGAAGCATTATCAGCGACCGTGTCTGGTAGCTTAATTTTCCAATCTTGTATCCGACTATCAACAATTTCTAAAGCAGGAACAACATAATCTGTTGCTTGCAGCACATCAAGAACAGTCACATTCGGACCTTTTAAATCTTTCTTTAAAATAAATGCTATTTCACCTTCTACTTTTGGCTGAAGCATGGTTTCACAAAAAATAGTACCGCCATTTTCAACGACCATGTTGTCTAATAGATGTCCATAGTCAGGCTCATCAACACCCAACATTTTTTGTACGGCAACAGAGGTTAATCCAATTTTTTTGCCAACAATTTTCTGTCCTTCAGCTACCTTATTTTTAATATTTTCCAATTGAATATAATATGCCTCATCGACAGTAATTTCTGGATCTACCACAGTTAACGGATTAATTCCAACGCGTTTTTTTTCAGATTCTAATAATTTAGCAGCAATCTTTTCAATTTTACTAGTCAATTGAATATATCCTTTCTATTATAAACGTATTTTAAGACTGTTTAGTATAAGCCGAGAAACATTCAAAAAAGTTGCACGGTATATCTTATTTAAACCGTGCAACATATCTATGATAAAAACTAAAAATTAAAGTTTAACACAAATATTAGTTATTTCAGTGTAGAATTCCCAACTGTGACTACCGCCAACACGACCTAGTCCACTGTCTTTCGTACCCCCAAATGGAGTTCTTAAATCACGTACGAACCAGCAGTTGATGTAAGATAAACCTGATACAATTTTTTGAGCTACACGATGTGCACGACGGATATCGTTAGTCCAGATTGTATTACTTAAGCCCACGCGAGTATCGTTTGCAGCCGCAATTACTTCTTCTTCTGTGTCGAATGGAATAACTGTAACAACTGGCCCAAAGATTTCTTCACGAACACAACGAGAGCTGTCATCTAAACCAGTAATAATAGTAGGTTCTATGAAATATCCTTTATCCAATCCTTCAGGACGTTTACCTCCTGTAACGAAAGTTCCGCCTTCTTCTTCAGCAATTTTTAGGTAGCTCATTACTTTATCGTAGTGTACTTTAGCAACTAATGCGCCTTGATCGTTGGCCATATCAAATGGGTCGCCAACTTTTAATTCTCTTGTTTTGGCTGCAAATTTTTCAAGGAATTCTTCATAAATTGGACGCTCAACGTAAATTCTTGAACCGCATACACAAACTTCCCCTTGGTTTGTAAAACTTGATCTAATAGTTGTTGCAACTACTTCATCAATATCTACATCCGCAAAGATAATGTTAGGGTTTTTACCGCCTAACTCGAAAGAGAGCTTTTTCAATGTAGGAGCAGCTTCTTCCATGATCTTAGTACCTGTTGATACTTGACCGATAAAGCCGATACCTGAAATGTCAGGATGTTTGTTGATTGCACTTCCAGCACCAGGTCCAAAACCGTGAACTAAGTTTACAACTCCATCTGGAACACCAGCTTCTTTAAGTATTTCCATTAATTTTGTTGCTGTCATTGGAGTTAATTCAGATGGCTTAATAACTACAGTGCAGCCTGCAGCTAAAGCTGGAGCTAATTTCCAAGTTAATAAGAATAATGGAAGGTTCCATGGCTGGATTAATCCGACTACTCCGATTGGGCGGCGATATCCGTAGTTAAGCGCATTATGAACTTCATCCTGGTATGCTTCTGTTCCTATAGAAAGCATGTAGTCAGCAAAGAAATGGAAGTTTGCTGCTGCACGAGGTGCATCAACGTGACGTGAGAATTTAAGATGCTTACCAGTATCTAATGATTCTAATTGTGCAATTTCTTCTTGTCTTGCTTCAAGAATGTCACCAACTTTGCGGATAATTCTTGAACGTTCATTTACAGTCATTTTTCCCCATGGGCCTTCTTCAAAAGCACGTTTAGCAGCTTTTACAGCTAAATCAATATCTGCCGAGCTTCCTTCTGCAACTGTACCATAAACTTCTTCAGTTACAGGGTTGACGTTATTAAACGTTTTTCCATCTACAGATTCAACAAATTTACCGTCGATATAATGTAAACAATCAAATGGTTTTACGATAGGTTCAACTTCTGTTTTAGTTTCGATTTGTACCATTCATAATTCCTCCTTGGCTGGTCGTCTGATTCCTTCTTGTCGAGACTATCAAATGCAGAAAACTAGCATCGAACCCGTGCACCTCAGCCAAATGTAATCGCATCCAAAAGTTAACCCAACGTGCAACGGTAATCAGCGTCTAATGTATTTTTCAGATAATAACAATATTTTAAAATGTTAATATTTAAATATATCGGAATATTATCTTAATTAATTTAATTTTAAATCTTTCGACCATGTAATTCTAATCGAAATTATCTTTCTTATAGCGCCCGAATTCAAGATTTTATTTATATATAAACACAATGAATATGCTGTTAATAAAATAGTAAACCCTTGTTTCTTCCAGTTACATTTCGAGAAAAAATGGGATTAAACATATCATTCAATATAATTTTTGTATCAATCCGTTTTGCAAGTGGTTCGGAAGCCACAAACACAATTTACTGTGGTCAAGAATAAACCTTATCGGTACAAACTCAACTCATCCGGAAAGCGGGACACAAATCATTTCAATGTATTAGAGCATCGCACAGGAAGTAGAACACTGAATCCGTATTAATTCTGTGAAGGATGTTGTGTCTGAATACCAATTTCATAAGAAAAGTATGTAAATTCAGATAACAATCCAGTTGAACATCCTTCCTATTTAGACGACCTATACGAAATAGTTAAACTCTAATAAAAGTGGATTCTTTTTTCATTTTTTTAGCGCAAACCAAATTGGGTGAGAAAAGTTTATATACAAGGCTATAGCTTAAATCTTAAATTTCTATGAAGGAATCAGATTAAATGATATTTTCTCTCTAACGCTAAGAAGAAGAAATAGTTTTAGTTCCGCCTGTTTGCCACAAAAGGAACATTTAATTTTTGTTTGGGCAGACATTTTTTTTACATGTGGAACAGGGAGTAATTCCAATCCTTTTGTGAGATGTTCTTTACAAACCATTACCATAATGAATGCTCCTTTCTAATTAGACTCTACTCGAGCAAAATAAGTAAATGATAAACCAACGATTGCATCTGCCTTCCCAATTCCTTGTGAAGAACCTGTTACAACGGCTACTCTTCCTTCCAAAAAATAGGCTTGTAATTAACTCGACATGCTAAAATCTCCTCTTTTCCTTGTAATCTCTTTTTTGGTTTGTAATGAAAAAGGGCTGTTTCCTTTTTATCTTGCAACTATCAAATGCACAAAAACTAGCATTGATCCCGGATGCCTCAGCCAAATGTAACCGCATTCAAAACATAACACAGTGTGCTATGGTCTAAAATCGCAATTAAAATATATCAGAATATTATCTCTATTAATTTAATTTTAAATCTTTTCCCCATCTAATTCTAATCGAAATAATCTTTCTTCTAGAGCTAAAATTCAAGATTTTATTAATATATAAACACAATGAATACATTGTAAGGGCAAATTCACAAGAGAAATTTTGTTGCTGTTTATACCATCTTGTTTTCTCCTCCTAATATGGCTCTGATTTTTTAAATAAGAATTATTAATCAATACAGTAATATTTTCTCCTTCTAGATCCCCTTATTGACTTACAACTATAAAAAATATTTTAAAAAAACCGCCTTTTTACAAATTATATTCTATTAGATATTTCAATAGCTTTTTATTACACTATAAACATTCAGAAAATTTAAATATGTATAAAATATTTATTTTCTGAATGTTTAAGACAAAGGTGATTCTATAAGTTAATGGAAGATTTAGGGTTATATAAAAAGGGGGGAAAATGAAAATGCCATTATTAATGGTTGCACTTGGGGTTATTCTATTAATTATTTTAATCACGGTCTTCAAATTAAACGCTTTCATCACATTGATTATTTCCTCGTTTGTTGTGGCGCTGGCATTAGGGATGCCGCTAGGTGAAATAGTCACTTCAGTAGAAACTGGATTAGGAGGCACTTTAGGACATATAGCGCTAATCTTAGGTTTCGGAGCGATGATTGGTCGTTTGATCGCTGATGCCGGTGGAGCCTATCGAATTTCAATGACATTAATCGATAAGTTTGGAAGAAGTAATGTGCAATGGGCAATTGCTGCTTCTTCCTTTATCGTAGGAATTGCTTTATTCTGGGACGTTGCCTTTATTCTATTAGTTCCAATCATCTATATGATTTCTAAGGAACTAAAGATCTCCATTACACACTTTGGCCTTACGTTAGCAGGTGCTTTAGTTGTCGCACACAGTTTCTTGCCACCTCATCCAGGAATCACTGCCGTTACACAGGAGTACGGAGCAGACCTCGCCATGGTATTAATATACGGAATCATTATTGGGATACCAACAATTGTAGTTGCGGGAGTTTGGTTTCCTAAAATCAACAAAAAGTGGATCCCAAGTGCTTTTGAAAAAACAGGCAATGCGGAAGCAATAGGAGATCAAAAAATATGGAAATTAGAAGAAACACCTAGATTTGGAATCAGTGTCTTAACAGCAGTATTCCCGATTCTATTGATGTTTGCAGCAGCTTTTTTAGATATTTTTCAAAAACAATTGGGATTTGCCGATAATCTTTTAGTTGTAATTATTCGTCTTGTCGGAAACGCTCCAGTAGCTTTGTTAATTTCACTATTATTAGCTATATATACAATGGGATTTGCCAGGAAAACTCCAATGAAAGACTTAACGTCCTCTGCAGGGGCATCCATAAACGCGATTGGTTTGCTATTCTTAATTACTGGTGGTGGTGGTGCATTCAAACAAGTTATTATAGATGGCGGAGTTGGGGAATATATTGCTAGTCTGTTTACTGATGTTTCCATTTCTCCAGTTCTTCTTTCGTGGATTATTGCCGTAATTTTCCGTACTTGTTTAGGTTCAGGAACTGTTGCAGCATTATCAACTGCCGGATTGGTCCTTCCAATGCTAGAATCATATCCTGAGGCAAACTTAGCACTTGTTGCTCTTGCTACTGGAGCGGGAACAGCTTTTGCTTCACACGTAAATGATCCTGGCTTCTGGATGGTAAAAGAATTTTTTGGCTTATCAATGAAAGAAACATTTGCGACATATACGATTCTTTCATCAGTAGCATCAATTGTTGGAATTATTCTTGTCCTCTTAATGGATACTTCTGTCATATTAGCTGGTGTAACCATTGCAGCTATCCTAGTTGCTGCAGTTTTTATTCATACGATTGAAGGGGCTGGAAATAAGAAGAAGCAATTTAAAAATATTTCTGTTTAATCTTTATATATTAACATAACACCAAGAAAAGCTATTTGATAAATTCCTTTCATAATGAAGTTACTATTATAAAAATAAATAGCAAGATGCTTCCTATTTTTAATAGACTTTCTATTCTAATTATGAAAAATGGAGAAAATATAATACGAAATGGGGTTTTTAAATGAAGATCATTACAGTACTTGGAGCAGGTATTATGGGTCATGGCGTTGCTCAATTACTTGCACAAGCAGGATATATTGTACGTATTCAAGCTAGACGCGAGACATCATTGGAAACAGCAAAAAAAATGATTACGAACAGCCTGAAAATCATGGTTGATAAAGGAATGCTGTCACAAGAAAAAATGGATCAGACTTTGGATAATATTAAATACACAACAGATTTACTTGAAGCGATCCAGGATACCGATTTTATTCTAGAATCTATTCCAGAAGTGCTTGAGACAAAATTAGATACTTACCAGATTATTGAAAGCATTGTCTCTGAAAAAACGATTATTGCATCTAATACATCTACTTTCCCTTTAAAAGAATTAACACAAAGAGCAAAACATCCAGGAAGATTTATCATTACACACTACTTTAACCCTCCACAACTTGTACCAATTGTAGAAATTGCTAAATTTGAGAAGACAGATGAAAATGTCGTAAAAGTAACTTATGACCTAATGAAAGAAATCGGTAAAACTCCAGTAGTACTGAAAAAAGAGATTACCGGCTTTATCGTTAACCGCATACAAGTAGCCTTTCTACGGGAATGCTTCAACTTAATTGAATTGGGAGTATGTACGGCAGAAGATATTGATATCGCTGTAAGAGGAAGCATGGGCTTTAAATGGGCTTTCTGCGGACCAATGGAAAGTCAGGATTTAGCAGGTCTGCAAACAACACAAGCTATGGTATACAACATCGAGCAGGATTTATCAAATACAAGAGAAGTTCCTAAATTCTTAAAAGAAATGGTTGAAAAAAGTGAACATGGTATTCGTTCAAATAAAGGTTTCTATGAATACGATGATAATGGGGCAAAAGCAATTTATACACGTGATGATAATTTCCTAGATCTTCTAAAATTAATTCAAGACAAAGAAGCAAAGAAGGAAAAAAAAGCATCTGCAGTTAAATAAGCAATGTGACAGTTTAAAAATAGTGAGAAAGAAGTTGGTTTAGCCTGCTTCTTTTTTTTGCTCCGTACAGCGTCTCCGATTCTGGGATAGGAAAAGCTTTTGTTGATTAACTTAGATTTACCCTCGGACCCAAGAAACACTTATTTTAAGTTCAACTCTCCTGTTACTTGAAGAAGAAAAAGGCTACTGAAGAAATATTTCCTTCAAAGGCGAATTCCCTTCTTAGTTCAAAAGCTATTTATTGTTTAGCGCTTTTCTCTGACCCCCTTTTATATATTGTTTGAGGCCCTCAAGAATTGTTCTTAAGGGCTATTTTTTTCTCCATGTTGTATGCTCACTTTCCCACACCACCAATAGTTTTATGACACCAAAAAAGGGGACGTTCTCCACTTAGGTATGGAACGTCCTTTTACAGTACTAAGACGAAGAGTCATCATCGTCACCACAACAATTTGCCACATCTTGCTATAGACGATCAACTAAAAAGATCATTTATTGTTAAAGATACACAATCGGCTTACCTTTTATTACTGAGTTTAAATATTAATATAATGTATATATAATAGTAATAAAGCAATTTACAATGTAATCAGAAATAACAACAATCATATAATAAATTCTTTGAGAAGATTAATATTCCAGTTAATCTATTACAAGGAATATTATCTCTTCGCAAATAAAAAGTCTCGTGAATTCTTTTCGAGACTTTTTTGATCTATTATGAATGGTAATATTTTTATAGATACACTCAGTTTTGAAGACTGTCGAGGACACCAGTGGTCACTTCAGCTTCATAATTTTGTGTAACATCAAGGGATATCGGCAGTCTCTTGATTGTTTTTTAGACCGTTTTCCCTCAACCTCTACTCTCCCCTTCCTGAATAGAAGTTTCTATTTTAAATACCGCCTAAAATAAATCCAGGCCTATAATTAGGTGCGGAGTGAAACGAACAGCGCTTCTCTATTAGGACTACTTCTCTTCAAAAGAACATTCCTTTAGTGGAACAATCTTTGTTTTATGAATTAATTTATACCCGAGCCATACTGCCAAAAAGATCGGTAAACCAATATAAGACACGGCTACTCCATACCAATCAATCTCACTAGTTATAAAAGCTTGATAATTTTGGCCTAAAACAACAAAGACACAAATGCCTAAAGCGAGAATCGGACCGAATGGGAACCATTTAGCTCTAAATTTCAAATCATTTATGTCCTTGCCCTGGGCGATATATGCTTTTCTAAAACGGTAGTGGCTGACAGCAATTCCAATCCATGCAATAAATCCAGTTAAACCGGACGCATTTAATAACCATGTATACACTTGATCTCCAAAAATGGAACTTAAAAAGGCCAAGCCTCCGATAATGGTGGTTGTGACCAGGGCATTCATTGGAATCCCGCGATTATTTACTCTTTGTAAAAATTTAGGGGCCTGTCCGTCTTTTGCCATCGACCAAAGCATTCGAGTCGATGCATATAAACCAGAAGTCCCTGCCGATAAGACCGATGTCAAAATAACTGTATTCATTACAGATGCCGCAAAGGCAATGCCCACTTTCTCAAATACAAGGGTAAAAGGGCTGACAGCGATACTGTCGACATCTCTGCCCAACAGATTAGGACTTGTATAAGGAATTATAAGGCCAATGACAGCAATGGCGATAATATAGAACAGAAGAATACGCCAAAATACTTGTCGAATCGCCTTTGGTACATTTTTCTCCGGCTCTTCACTTTCTCCTGCAGCAATCCCGACAAGTTCCGTTCCTTGAAAAGAAAAACCTGCGATGAAAAAAATACTTAAAATGGATAAAAGACCGCCATGAACCGGAGCATCGCCTAAAGTAAAGTTTTTAAACCCGATAAACTGCCCTCCTAGAATACCGAAAATGGTAAGCAAACCGACTCCAATGAAAACAATGATTGTTACTACTTTTATCAAGGAGAACCAATACTCGGATTCTCCGTAACTTTTAACCGACAACGCATTCAATAAAAAGATTAATCCTAAAAAAAGTGCACTCCATAGGATGCTCGGTACATCTGGAAACCAAAACTTCATTATAATAGCGGATGCCACTATTTCAACCGCAAGTGTGACGGCCCAGTTAAACCAATAGTTCCATCCAAGCGCAAAACCAAATGCCGGATCAACAAAACGGCTGGCATATGTTGAAAAAGATCCCGAAACCGGTATTAACGTAGCCATTTCTCCGAGACTAGTCATCAAAAAGTAAACCATGATGCCAATAGCACCATACGCAATTAGCGCTCCACCTGGTCCTGCCGTCTGAATGGATGCCCCTGTTGCTAAAAATAACCCTGTCCCGATTGACCCTCCAATAGCAATCATCGTCAGGTGACGTGCCTTTAGGTTGCGTTTCATTTGCTTTTCGCTCTCAATAGTATTTCGATTTTTCTGATTTTTATCTGTATAGCTTTTGATTGCTTCCATGTCTTGTCTCCCTTCCATTTTGAACACTAAGAATCTATCTAACTATAAGAATCTATTATTGCAGATTGTTTGGACAATTTATCCCTTCTTGAAGATAGCTGGGATAAATTGTCCATAAGAAAGTTCATTACTGGTGTTATCGAAAAACGGGAGACGGCTCGCTATTTATTTGGAAAAATCAAAGTAGTTTCGCTTCAATAAGCGCGGAGCAGCCATTAAGGTTTCATACTTCATACTTTTTTCTAGTAGGGAAGAATCAATCAAATATAGCTGATCCTCGATTTCTTTTACCGTAGTATCTGTTTGATAGTTCATTCCACATTCCAGGCATAGAATGGACGGTGTACCCTGAATTTCAATTACTTTTGTTCCATCGGGAAGTTCCCAATACACTGTGTTGCGCGATTCATGTACTGTTTCGGATTCGCACCATTGACAAATCAACATTATTCCTCCTTTGCTCCCACCATCTCGTACTTGCTCATTTGCGCCTGGAACTTTTTCTCTTTTAACTCGTCCCGTTTATCCCTTTTATCCTTTAAAGAGCTATGCTCAGGATTTTCCCGGTACGTTTTACGGCGGTCTAAACGTTTTAAACCTTCTGGGGTCAAGTTAAATTTGGTATCATCAATAAGAGACAGAACACCATTGCTTTCAAACTTTTCAAATACTTCAGGATAAACCTTTTTATAATAATCTTCTGCACTTCCTGCCACATAGTTTACTGGTTCAGGATAAGAGGTAATGACACCTTCAAAGTTACGTAATACGACTTTATTGGAGCTTTGAGAAATAATGTAGTTCGGCTGCAATGGAATTTTACCGCCTCCGCCAGGGGCATCTACGATAAATGTCGGAACGGCATAACCCGATGTATGGCCGCGGAGTCCTTCCATGATTTCCAATCCTTTACTGATTGGAGCACGGAAATGACCAATCCCCTCTGATAAATCGCATTGGTAAATGTAATATGGGCGAACACGAATTTTAACAAGATCATGCATAAGCTGTTTCATGATTGGAACACTGTCATTGATCCCTGCCAAAATAACCGCCTGGTTACCAACCGGAACACCAGTGTTAGCAAGCATTTCACAAGCGCGCTTCGATTCTTCTGTAATTTCTATGGATGTATTGAAATGTGTATTTAGCCAAACTGGGTGATACTTTTTCAAGATATTACAAAGATTTTCGGTAATTCGCTGCGGGAACACGACAGGTGCCCGTGTACCGATGCGAATAATTTCAACATGCGGAACCTCACGTAAATTTTTTAAAATATATTCTAAAATATTGTCATTGATAAGGAGACCGTCTCCTCCGGAGATTAACACATCTCTGATTTGCGGATTTGAGGCAATATAATTTATCGCTGTGTCTAACTGTTTCTTTGGCACGCCCATTCCAATTTGTCCGGAAAAACGTCTTCTGGTACAGTAACGGCAGTACATGGAGCATTGATTTGTTACCAAGAACAGTACGCGGTCAGGATAACGATGGGTTAACCCTGGTACTGGTGAATCCTCATCTTCGTGAAGGGGATCTTCTAAATCATATTTTGTTTTATGCAGTTCCTGAGAAATCGGCACAGACTGCATTCTAACCGGACATCTTGAATCATCCTGATCCATAAGAGATGCATAATATGGCGTAATATTTAACGGAATTGTTTTCGTTGAGATTTTAACGCCTTCTTCTTCCTCAGGTGTTAAGTTAACAACTTTCTTTAAATCTTCTAAATTTTTGATTGTATTGGTCAGCTGCCAAACCCAATCGTTCCATTGCTCATCGGTTACATCCTTCCAAAGCTCGATTTCTTTCCAATGTCTTTTTGGTTTGAATAAAGTGTTTCTCATTAGTAACTCCCCCTAAAATGGTTGATTTTTTATGACCCCTTTAATGAATTCTCTGTTTATTAAGAAATGGAGTATTCCATATAGTAGCGATTTTCGCCTTCTCCAAATTCATCGAATCTCGTCTCTTTTATAGCAAATCCCATTTTTTCATAAAGCTTAACAGCTGACTTATTTTCAACGTTGACCGTTAAGCATACTTTTTGAAATCCATCTTGCTTCAAAATCGGATAAATCTCCTGTAAAAATAATTTCCCTATGCCTTTTCCCTGCTGATCTGAGCGGACATAGAATCCAAAAATATAGGCTTTATGAATATCGTGGTAAGCTCTCATCACTTCGCAAATCGCAATCGGTCTTGGATCACTTTCCTGCCGATACTGAATGAGTTTCCCATAACGTGTAAGCGGGACAAGTGTTTGTTCATCTACTGCTCCAAATCCCGGAAATGCATCTTTCTCAAGCTCCATCATCATTGTCAGCTGATCCGGCTTCAATGCAGCCGGTACTTCGATATAATAGGTTTTTTTCATTGTTTCCATCGTTCTTTCTCCCTCCGTTCCACTTCATATTCGATATCATCCAGCGGCCAAATTGGCTTAGGAATATTACGATACGTAAATGTTGATAAACAATTGGAAGCAACACCTGGCGCATCCACATAAATGATCCGGCCAACAATTGGTTCAAATGCAGCACGAAAATGATTTTTAGCCTTGAGCGCGAGAATTTTCTTGGTCGATGGCTCAAGCCCGATATGACGAAACATTGCAGGATCATTCGCTGACATCGGCCTGCCAATCAGGAGGATATCCATTTGTCCCACACGGATGTGTGCCGCTCCCTTTAAATCAACTTTTAAATGCTGATTGAAGGGGCCTGTATTTTGAAATATCCCGTCTGATAGAGCCACTACCGTAGCTTCCACTTGAACAGGTTCCCCAAATTCAGGAGACACTTTCCCACCAAGGGACAACCATACCTTTTTTCCTACTCCCGCTTTACGACAAAGCTCGAGCGATTGGGGATCATAGAGCCCTCCGAACAATATGTCGGGAATATCAAGCATCACCAGTTCCCGAAGCAGCTCTGTTGTATCGCCGCTCCCACAGCTTAAAGGATTATCTGATATGTCTGCCAGAACAACCGGACGATCGTCTTCAATAGAAAGCGCCAATTCCAGCCCTTCCTTTACACTGGGTAAATCAATGATAAATTCTTCTTTGACACTCCAGAACAAGGAACCCATCCTTTTAGCTGTCTCTTCTCCTTTTTTCGGATCAAGGGAAACAACTAGCACACTTGCACCGACCATGGGGATGTCCGAATAAGGAAAGCCGCCAAATACCGAGACATTCACAATCCCTGCTTCCAGTTCGGCTTGTTTCGCCCACTCGATCATTTTGTGCATCGGCCCTTCTGAAGTTCTCATATTGATTGAAGGAGGCATCATTGGCAATTTTTCAAAAGAAGCATAATAATTTACCTCTTCCTTTAATTGGTTCATTAAAGCCTTTGCTGCATGAACGCCTTGATCATACATATCAACATGGGGATAGGTTTTAAAGCCAAAATGTAGTGGTGTGTAATGAATCATTTTTCCACTTAAGTTTGCATGCATATCCAGTGTCGTAGCAATCGGGATCCGCGGTCCAAGAAGCTCACGAATTTTACCCAGTAAATGCTCTTCAGGATCAAAGAGATCTTCCACAACCATTGCTCCATGTAATGCCAGCAATAAACCGTCCAGCCTTCCCGCCTGTTGGATGGACTGAAGCATTTGTTTTTCGATGATCGAGTACGCTTCGGTTGATACGACCCCGGAGGGAATCGCAGCCGCACACACTAGAGGTACGATTTCGACAGCCTTTTCTTGTTCCAAAACATCCAAAAATCCGCCCACTTCCGTTTTCGTGCCCGTATAGGCATCATAAATTTCATCGCCAATAAAGTAGCCTTCATGTAGAAACTGTTCGATTTCAGTCTTTATTGGGCTGAAACTGTGGGATTCATGGTAAAAGAATGCGATACCGATACGATGTTCTTTCATATTCTCCCCCCTTGGATATATGAAGTTTAATATAGTCCTCCTGAACTTCCCGGTCCGTTTTGAAAATTAATAATTTGTATAAATTGACTTCCACTCTGTCATGACGTCAAATACATGATGGGATACTTCACGGTGACCGTTTCCTGACATTTTCATTCCTCCAAATGCAACGCCCATCTCAGCATTGGATGTACCGTTATTAATATAGACAAGTCCGCTGACCACTTCCTTGGCAGCTCGGTTTGCAAAGTGGAGACTTTGAGTATAAATAGAAGTCGACAACCCATAAATGGTCCCGTTATTTACCTCTATGGCTTCCTCATATGAATCTACTTCAATGATGGCAAGTACAGGGCCAAAGATTTCTTCCTGTGCAACGGTATCCTTCGCTTTGACATTCTCAATGATGGTTGGTTCATAATAAAAGCCTCCCAATTCATTGACACGCTGACCGCCTGAAACAATTTCCCCGCCTTCTTCGACCGCTTTTTTCACATATTGTTCGACTGTATGAAGTTGGTCTTCATTTACGAGTGGTCCCACTTGTACCCCTTCTTCAAGACCATTTCCTATTTTCATAGACTTTGTTAATTCCACCACTTTTTGTAGAAGCAATTCCTTTACCGGACGCTCCACGATTACCCTGCTTGCTGCTGTACAGCGCTGGCCAGTTGTCGTAAAGGCCGATTTTACGATTCCGTCCGCGGCTTTTTCCAAGTCGGCATCCTTCAAGACAATCACGGCGTTTTTTCCCCCGAGCTCCAATGAAATCCGTTTTAACGTTTTACTGCTCATTTCACTCAGCTGTTGTCCAACTTCAGTTGAACCCGTAAATGAAATAACTTTCACATCCGGATGCTCTGCAAGTCTTTGTCCCACAATTCTTCCCGAACCAGTAATTAAGTTTACAACCCCCGCCGGAAATCCAGCTTCATCCAAGACTTCCACAAAAATCTTTGCTGATAACGCAACCTCTGAAGCAGGCTTCCATACGACGGTATTCCCAGCAATCAGGGCTGAAAAGATTTTGTAGGAAGCAAGCGCAACCGGGAAATTCCAAGGCGTAATGCACGCTACAACTCCAAGAGGTTCACGAACCATTGTTACGTTCCGGTCTAGGAAACCTGCCGGGACTATTTCTCCAAAGAGGCGTCGTCCCTCACCGGCCATGTATTGAGCAGTTGCGATGACGACTCCTGCTTCGCCTAAAGATTCCGATAGGACTTTGCCCATCTCCATTGTCATGACACGAGCAAGTTCGTCCTTTCTCTTTTCAAACAATTGAGCTGCTTTCATTAAATATGCCGCTCGTTCTGGAATGGGGGTGTCTTTCCAATTTAAATAGACTTTATTCGCTATTTCGACAGCATCATCCACTTGTTCTGGTGTAGCAGCCGCACATATACCAACAAGTTCACCTGTTGCGGGATTTAAACTATTAAAATACGATTGATCGGGCGCAGTTACCCATTCTCCATTTATATAAAGATCTCCCTGAAGAATATCTGTTTTGATTTGGCTAGACATAAGCTTGACCTCCTTTTGTGGTATTCCGCAGAAATGAAAATTAGTTTCCTGAAATGCTTTCAGTGATCACATCTTCTAAAATCGTTAATCCTATGTTCAGCACATCTTCTTCAATATTAAGTGGCAGCATTAGTCGGATGGTTTGTCCGCTTACACCGCAGTTCATAATAAGCAAACCATTTTCCAGTGCTTTTGATTTAATTTTAGGTACATAGTAAGGAGCAGATTGCAAATCGAATTCAATGCCGATCATCATACCGACTCCACGGACTTCAACAATACCTGGTAAATGACCGATCGAGCTTTGAAGCCTGCGCACAATTTTCGCACCTAGTTTTGCACTGCGTTCGACTAATTTTTCTTCCTCAATAACCTCAATGTTTGCCAATGCCGCTGCACAAGAAACCGGATTTCCACCAAATGTCGAACCATGACCTGCCGTCGGCCATTTTTCATGCAGCTCGCGACTTGCCACAATGGCACCAAGAGGCATTCCGCCAGAAAGGGCTTTTGCCAGTACTAAAATATCAGGCGTCACATTCGCGTGCTCTGCCGCGAACATTTTGCCTGTACGGCCAAATCCTGTTTGTACTTCATCAAAGATAAGCAAAATGCCATGTTCCTCTGTCATCTTTCTTAACGCCTGCAAGAAACTTGGCGGTGCTGGATAATAGCCGCCTTCCCCCATTACCGGTTCAATAATGATTGCAGCTACTCGTGAAGGGTCGACACGTAAATCAAACAATTTCTGAAGCTGATTCAAGCAATATTCTTCAACTTCTTCTTCTCTAATGTTTTTCAACTGGCTGGGATACGGAAATGGTGCATGGTACACTTCGCCTAAAATCGGTTCATAATAACGGCGGTATTTAGAGCTTGAGGCCGTTATGGCTGTTGCTCCTAGTGTGCGGCCATGAAACGATCCTTCAAAAGCAATAATCGCTGGTCTTCCTGTTGCGGCTTTTGCCAGTTTAAGAGCCCCGTCAATTGCTTCCGCTCCAGAATTGGAGAAAAAGACGGTGTCTAAATTTCCAGGAGTGATATGAGCAAGCTTTTCTGCCAAATTTGCCGCCGTTTCATAATAACCATAGTTCAATCCCAGATGTATCAAGGCTTCTGCCTGCTTCTGAATCGCCTCAACCATTTTTTTGTTCGTATGCCCGACAGCGTTGACGGCGACTCCTGAAACGAAATCAATATATTCCTTTCCGTCCATCGTCCAAAATTTGGCGCCATGCGCTTTTTCAATGACAAGCTCGGTCACCCTTGTCATAACCGGTGATAAATGTTTTTTTGCTTTTTCTTGGATTTCTGCTGTTTTATTTTGTAATTTCATAGAGTTCATCCTTTCTTAATTGAAGCTTGAATATGGTGAATGATTCATCTAGAATTCTTACAATCTCATCCATTTCTGTTTTGGTAACATTTAAAGGCGGGCTAATGATAAGGTGTTCCCCCTTTGTGCCGTCAATCGAACCGGAACCGGGGTAAAAAACCGCACCGAGATCCATGGCAATTCCATTCAATCTTTCAGCCGCTTTTTCTGCTGGATCGAACAATAGATCCTGTTCACGATCCTTCACAAGCTCGATCCCCATTAAAAGCCCTCTACCGCGCACATCAGAGACAAAAGCGTGTTTTTGCTTCAACTCCAAAAGCCGGTTGAAAAGGTAAGCACCTTGTTTTTTGACGTTTTCCAGCACCATATCCTGCTTATATACTTCCAATGCAGCTAGGCCGGCTGCAACCGCTACGGGATGCCCGCTATATGTGTAACCGTGAATGAATTTCCCGTCGCTGTTTTCAATGAGCCCTTCGATTACCCGATCATGAACAATCATTCCGGCAAGCGGGGCATATCCCGCTGATACCCCTTTTCCAAAAGTAATCATATCCGGAACGATCCCTATCTGTTCTGTCGCAAAGTTGGTGCCGGTACGACCAAATCCAGTCATCACTTCATCGATAATTAAAAGAATTTGATAACGGTCACACAGCTCCCGAACTTTTTTAAAATACCCGAGCGGCGGCGGTACAGCTCCTTGCTGGCTTCCAA
Organism: Neobacillus drentensis; assembly: GCF_021560175.1. Classification (GTDB taxonomy): domain Bacteria; phylum Bacillota; class Bacilli; order Bacillales; family Cytobacillaceae; genus Neobacillus; species Neobacillus drentensis_A. The sequence continues at coordinate 3,841,761 of NZ_CP091110.1, forward strand.
CAATCGGTTCGGCTATAAACGCCGATACGTTCTCTGGCCCAAGCTCTAAAATCGTTCTTTCAATATCCGTAACGCACGTCCAGTTTTGTTTCGAAAGACAATCTTCTTTTTGACGATCATAGGGACAACGATGGCAGTAGGGAGAATAGACATGGGCATAGTTTAAAAGATTAGGTGTATAGGCGTGTCTGCGTTTGACATCTCCTCCTGCAGATAAAGAACCAATCGTGTTACCGTGGTACGACTGCCATCTCCCTATAACAATATGTTTTTGATGTCTGCCGGCATCCCGATGATATTGCCTTGCCAGCTTCAGAGTACTTTCATTTGCTTCGGAACCACCGGTTGTAAAATATACTTTATTTAAATCGTCCGGTGCCATTTGGCCGATTGTTTCGGCCAGCTGATGGAGCGCTTTTGTCTCGAAACGCAAAGTATGGACGAAAGCTGCTTTTTTTGCTTGTTCCGCCATAGCCTCGCCGATGGATGATATTCCATGGCCCAGGTTGGCTGCTACTGCTCCCGAGCAGGCATCCAAATATTTTTTCCCGCTTTCATCGAAAAGATAGGAGCCTGCACCATGGGTAATGATTGGATAATCCTTTTTTAAATCACGATGAAACACGTAGTCTTTTTTTATTCCATCCATCTTTCCACCACCATAGCCATTCCTAATCCTCCTGCGACACAAATCGTTGCAAGGCCAAATTGCCGCTTTTGTTTTTCAAGCTCATGACACAATGTAGTGACGATCCTTGCACCGGAACATCCAAGTGGATGCCCTAAGGCAATCGCCCCACCATTAACATTGACGTTGTCTCCTTTTATGCCCCATTCTCGTAAACAGGCAAGACTTTGCGCAGCGAATGCCTCATTTAATTCAATTAAATCGATATCTTCCAAACGGAGCCCCGCCTTTTTCAATGCCATTTGGGATGCCGGCACAGGACCGAGTCCCATTTCTCTCGGCGATACACCCGCTGCAGCAAAAGAACGAATCCTTGCCATCGGGACAACTCCGAGTTGTTTCGCCTTTTCATCGGACATCAACAGCAGCATTGAGCTACCATCATTTCTTCCGGATGAGTTACCGGCTGTTACCGTACCATCCATTTGAAACACAGGCCTTAATGTTCCAAGTGTTTCAATTTCCGTTAATCTAGGGTGCTCATCTGTCGCAAAATTTCTGATCCCTGTTTTTCCTTCCTTTACCGGAACAGGAATAATTTCTTCTTCAAAACGACCCATTTCAATGGCGCGTTTCACTTTCTGCTGGCTTATATAAGCAAATTCGTCTTGTTCCTGGCGGCTAATGTTATATTTTTCAGCCAGCCATTCTGCTGTTTGCCCCATCGTTAAACGGCCGTATATCTCCTCCGGCTGGGATTTTGGCTGACTTTCCGTATTGGAATCGTATAATGTGATATCTCCCATCTTTGTTTCAAATCGACTGCCAACCAAATAATGAGGAGCTTGTGACATGCTTTCAACTCCCCCTGCTAGCACAACGCTAGCCTGTCCGGCCAAAATCGACATAGTTCCGTTTAAAACTGCCTGCATTCCCGAGCCGCATTGCCGATGGACCGTATAAGCAGGAAGCGATTCTGGAAAATGGGCCAATAGTGCAGCGACCCTTGCGATATTCGGAGCATGGGCACTCTGCTTTGTTTGCCCCACGATGACTTCATCGACAATATTGGCACCGTAACCGGAAGCAGAAAGGTTATTTTTCATAATTAGTGAAACCAGCTCTTCTGGACGAGTATTTACCAGTGACCCGCCAAAGCTTCCGATGGCAGTACGAAAGGCATTTACAATGACAACCACTACACGGTCACCTCTTTGCTGTTTTTAAATGACTCAGGAATATGGAAAGGTGCATCCGTTTTCTGCTCCACTTCCCTAAGGGAAACCCCAGGGGACAGCTCGATCAAATGAAGTCCATCTGCCTTTACAGTAAATACCGCCAAATCAGTAATAATTAAATCTACTATTCGTTCGGATGTTATTGGATAGGTTAATTCCTTGACGATTTTTGGCCCCCCCTCAGTATTTGTATGCTTTGTGGTGACAATCACAGTCTTGGAGCCCTCCAATAAATCCATTGCCCCGCCAACACCAAGAACACTTTTTCCTGGTACGGCCCAATTAGCGATCCGACCATTGGCATCGATTTGCAGTGCCCCAAGAATGGAGACACTTACATGCCCTCCGCGAATCATTGCAAAAGAGGAAGCGCTATCAAAAAACGATGCTCCTTCTAATACCGAAACGGGTAGTTTCCCGGCATTGACCAGATTTGGGTCCCTATGCTCCAGATCTGGAGAAGGACCTACTCCAAGAATGCCGTTTTCCGAATGTAAAAACACTTTGACATCTGATGGAATATAATCAGCCACCATCGTTGGAATCCCAATCCCCAAATTGACGATATCTCCAGGCTTTAATTCCTTCGCAGCCCTTGCAGCAATGTATTGTTTTGGATTCATGCTAGTTCCCTTCCTTTACAACGATATAATCCACGTATAAATGAGGGGTTACAATTTCTTCAGGAGAAATTTCCCCTGCCTCCACTATCTCGTCAACCTCTGCAATCACAACATTTGCAGCTGTTGCCATCATTGGATTAAAGTTTCTTGCAGATTGGTTGTAAATGAGATTTCCTAATTGATCCGCTTTTTTCGCTTTAATGAAGGCAAAATCGGCTTTAATTGGTTCCTGGAACACATATTTTTTACCGTTAAGGGCTCTCACTTCTTTGGTTTCGGCGATTTTCGTTCCAACACTGACTGGTGTATAAAATCCCCCGATTCCGGCACCGCCCGCCCGGATAGCCTCAGACATCGTTCCCTGCGGGATAAGCTCTACCTCTAATTCTTGATCCTGATAGGCTTTCACGACTTCAGGATTAGAGGTAAAGTAGGAACCGATCGCCTTTTTCACTTGTTTTTTGCGTACTAAAACTCCAAGACCTCTACCCGGCTCTCCGAGGTTATTACTAATAATCTCTAAGTCTTTCACGTTTCTTTGAGCCAAAGCGTCGATTAAACTGAGCGGACATCCGACTAGTCCAAATCCTCCTACCATAATCCGTGAGCCGCTTTTAACCATTTTTACAGCTTCAGCGCATGTAATTAGCTTGCTCATCCTTTTCCCTACCTCCTCTTGGCTTTTTGTGTGTTTTAACGGTTTGGAAAAATAAAAAACCGGACAAAACATAAATCCTCCATAAAGAATGTGTTCCAAAGAACATTCTATACAAAGTGTTCATGTTTGCCCGGTTTTAATAAGACCATGGAAAGAGGTCATCTTCCCACTTTATTATAACCAAACGTTATGTATTCTTTTGCTTTATGTTATCCCAGTAACGTTGAACTGCCGCCTGAAGGGCCACAATGATCGCTTGCTGGGATGGAGCAAAATAAAAGCTTTGAATTCGTTCTATCAGCGGCTCAAGACCGTCTTGAAGACAGTAACCAATCAGTAGTTTTTGAAAATAGTTTTTCGTTAGTTCTGTTACGAATGTAAATTCGGCGCCGATAATTTTATGCTCTTTCAGTTCCACTTCGAGTACAATTCCCGCATGCTTATACATTTCATACATGGAAGTTCCCTGTGGAGCCTTTGCATATCCTGTAACAATCACTGTTTCCAGTGTTTGCATGCCCCTAATCCTCCTTTCAAAAACCAACTGATCATATTTCTAACACGAGTATACGTGTCAGAAAAAACTATGTCAATAATAATATTCTAAATTTTCAAATATATAAGAGCGCTTACATCACCTAAAAACGGCTTTCTACTATTTTTAATCTCTATATAAATAATTATCTCTTGCTTGACAAAACCCTTCCACAAAGATTAAAAATTTTTTACCAACCACGTTCTGTATTCACCAGTAATCCCACTTTGATGATTGTGAATATTTTTAATTCATTTCTTTTGTTTTTTTATAATAGCATTGAATTTCTCCTGTCACCCCTCTCATATATGGATAATCTTGGACACTTATCCAAAATATTTTTTTCACTTAAAAAATATGCAATTACTGTGCCAATATTAAAAACACCTATTTATAAACAATATAAAAAACAATATGCAAAATTTATTGGCACTCCGTTTCTTATTTTTGCGCAAAACCGCAAAAAATTTATTACCAATAAAATAGACGTACGTTGAATTCAAAAAATGTTATCTTTCGAAAAAAACGAGCATGTAGAAGTATAATGGAAACGAGAATTTTAGATTTTTTATATGAGGATTTTAAGTACAAACTTTATTCTATCTAACACGCCCATGTAAGCAGCCGTAGCTCTCACCGCCCCAACCTCTGTGCTAATTTCCCCTTACTGCACTTTGTGGCTTCGTCCCTCTCATACCACTCTTTATACCTTAAAATAAATGGATATAATAATTCTTCTAGTTTATGAACGGAAGGTACACAAAAAAAGAGGATGCCCTAAAAGTTATACTCTTAGGACACCCTCTCTACTTCTCATTATATTTGTTAGCATCTATAATTTTAAAGACTGCCCCTCAAATGCTTTAACCTCTAATGGTGCAGCTAAGAAATCTTTAGCTTTAGCTACGAACTTATTGAAGTGATCGCTTGAATTGTGACTGGCAACAGCTTGCATATCCTGCCAAACCTCCACCATCATATATACATGTTCATTTTCTACATCTTTTTGAAGGCGATAAGAAATATTCCCGTTCTCTTCTCTTGAAGCGGAAATAAGCGGCTTGATTTCCTCTAGAAACAGATTCTCCTTCGCTGGGTTTATTTGGAATGTAGCATGAATGATAATCATTAAACCTCAATCCCCTCTTGTATATTTTTCATTACTTCCATTGTGCGACTTGGTCAATTGGGAGACGTACAGATGGGTGCCCATTGTCAGCTGCTTTACCAATAGAGATCAACATAACCGGAATATAACGGTCCTTATCCAATCCAAAAGCCTCAGCAATTTGGTCTTTTTCATATCCTCCAATTGGATTTGTATCATATCCATAAGCACGGGCAGCAAGCATTAACTGCATGGATACAAGACCGCCATCTACCAAAACAACCTCTTTCATCTCTTCGCGTGAAATGGTTTCAAAGTAGCTAGAAAAGGATGCCTGAATTCGCTCTTTTACCTCTAAAGGCATTAATCCCTTATCTACAGCTGCCCCGTAGATATCTTCGAACTTCTCAAAATTATTCAAATCACCAAAAACCGCAATAACAGCTGATGATGTTTCAACCTGGGTCTGATTGAACCGAGCTAAAGGGGCAAGTTTTGCTTTTGCCTCAGAGCTTTCGATCACAAGAAAACGCCATGGCTGCATATTTACGGAAGAAGGAGCACGTGTTGCGAAGGTAAGAATTTCTGCCATCTCTTCGCGGCTAATTTTTACGGATGGATCGTAATTCTTTATGGAACGGCGTTCTGTTACAATTTTTTTAAAATCATTCTTTACTTGTGCTGTTGTCATGATGGTCATTCTTATATTCTCCTCTTTTCCCATTAAGCATTTATTCTAATGTTATTAACCATTTTAGACAAAATTGATATAAAGTGTCTAAAATGATATCTATGTATAAACATACTCCACTTTCTGTTAGTTGTAAACTGTGAAGAATTGGATTATCAAACTCTTCATTCACTTTATTGGATTATGATATAATTTCGGGATAAAGGAAGTGGTACTTTGAGAAAAATCGCACCTGATGAAAGACAGATGATGAGAAAAATCCATGTAAAAAAATTGATCCCTCTCGTTCGTACGCAAGGATTTCTTTCCCTTACTATTCAAGATATCGCCGACACGATTAATTTGAGCCGGGCTTCCTTATATAACTATTTTTCTTCCAAGGAAGATATCATCATGGAACTGACCAATCTCTGCATTGATTATATAAATGAAGCGGGTCAAACTATTACGAACGAAGATTTATCGTATCCACTTCGTCTTCAAAAAGTGTTTGAACAGGCTGTTTTTTCAGCTGCATATGCTTCAGATATTTATTTACATGACCTAAAAAAAAGCTGCCTACATCTTTATGAAAAAAAAAGGCAATCAAGAAAAGAACAATTGTCCATTATTCATACTTTTTATCAAAATGGCATGAAAGCACAGGTGTTTAACGAATTAAATGCCTCAATACTCATAATTCAGGATGAAGCGGTACTAGGGAAATTAGTGAATACCTCCTTCTTAATGGAAGAGGATTTGTCCTTGAAACAGGCGCTATTCGATTACTATGTGGCGAAGAAAACCCAGGTACTTACGCCTGCATACCTGCAAAACACGGAAGATGACGATGTCCATGCCATGATAGAGTCCATCCTGAAAAAACTAGCAGCCATCTAACTACTAAAAAAAAGCTGTCATTTGTATGACAGCTTTTTTCAATGCTATATGAATTTAAGTATTTGATGTAATTATTTTATATGAAGATATCACAAGGAAGCAGGAAATTCGAACCAAGCCCCTGCTTCCTCGTTACTATATTGTTGCCCCTGCCAAGGAATCTCATTTTAACACATTACATACTAACTTGCCATGTCCATACTAACAAGGCATTCTTTATAACTACATTAGAAAAAAATTCAATTCTATGAATTGATGATATGAAACAGGGGAACCTACCTAGAAATTAGGAAGAATCAACACACAAAAAAATGAGTTATAATTATTCTCCCGATTCCTCCTAATAATAAGATTGAAAACATTAATTTAAGGAGGTCTCATATGCCACAGGATCAACAAGCTAAAGAGAATTTAGGCTCTGGATCTATTATGAATCCAGAATTTGCTGGAACTGATGCACAAAAAGTAAAACAAGAAATAAAAAAAGATGTAAGCCAGGGACAAGGGGCAATCACTTCCCGAGAGGCAGGATCATTACGCGATTAAAAAACCACGCCATGTGGTTTTTTTATTTTCCTGCCTTACACTCATTATTTTGTATTTTTGTAATGGCCTGTCCCTCATCCTGCATAAAAATGTAGAAAGGGGGATTTTTCATGAAAATGTATTTATCAGCCAATAGATTAATTAGATATGCGGTGGCCTATGTTTTTATTACCTCTTCACTCATGAAATTAATGAGTCCCAATGTAGCCAATCATTTTCTTGGACTAGGGCTCCCTTATCCTCACCTAATGTTAAAGCTTATCATTTTCCTCGAATTTGGTTGCGGAATTTTACTATTAGTCAATAAATCTGTAAAAAATGCAGTGGTACCACTAATTGGAATCATGATCGTCGCCCTTTTAGTAACAAAGGTTCCCTTATTACACACAGGTTTCCTTCCATTTGCCTTTCAAGCACGTTTAGATATTGTGATGTTACTTTCACTAGTTTATCTATACAAGCAATATCCTAGGTAATCCTTTCGTGTGTTAAAATACTACTATCTATTTATGATTTGGTGAGTGAACACACTATGAAACTAAAAGACAAGGTAAAGTCGCTGCCGCTAACTCCTGGGGTGTATTTGATGAAAGACGCCCATGGTCATATCATTTATGTTGGAAAAGCTAAAAGCCTAAAGAAGCGAGTCCAGTCTTATTTTCAACATTCCAAAGCCCATACTCAAAAAATCAAAAAAATGGTTTCTAACATTTTTGACTTTGACTATGTGCTTACTGATACTGAATTTGAAGCCTTTTTACTGGAATGTAACCTAATCAAGGAATTAAAGCCACATTTTAATAAAAAAATGAAAAGTCCCCAATCCTATATTTACCTCGTGATAAAAATGGTTGCAGGCAAGCGGGTTCTGGAAATGGCCAGCTCCATTGAGGAGAATGACGGGAATCTATATTTCGGTCCTTTTCTTAACAAGTACACTGTTGAAAGAGCCATCACCGGAATAAAAGATGTTTTTAAAATAAACTGCAGCAACCCGTCGATGAAACATGGACCGTGTTTAAATTATTCTTTAGGATTGTGTATGGGAGTGTGTCTTGGAGGTTCCGCTTTAGCACAATATAACCGAATATTGGACAAAATCATTGCATTTTTGAACGGGACGGACTCCGAAATACTGGAGGAAATCGGGCAAAAGATGGTAACTGCATCCGAACAATATCAGTTTGAAGTTGCGGCAAAATATCGGAACATCCTTGGAACTATCAATGCCCTCCTTTTTAAGGAGAAGGTCATCGAGTTCACAGAGGCAAATCAAACTATTGTGGTCGTTGAATCCTTAACTGAGTCTACCTTTAAACATTTTCTTATTAAGGGTAACAAGGTTTTATATAGAGAAATACTAAATAATGAACAACCGTTCGAGACCATCAAGATGAATCTATCAACTTATTTAAAACAAAGCCCGCTCAACACTCGCATTGTAGTCAGTAAAGAGGAACTTGATGAGGCGCAAATTATCTATAATTATTTAAAAAGCGGCCATTGCCGTTATCGTATTATCCCTAATGCTTGGCTTGAGGCAGGGAATGATTTGCTTATTGAAAATGTACTTGAAGAATTACTAAATGAAATTCTCCAAAAAGAGAGTCAAAATTTGTTTGAAAGGTAGTCCAAATCATGTCTTGTTTTATATCTAAAAAAGATGTACCTTTCCATCCATAAACCTTTTAGTGGAATTAGCTATAATCAAAAAAACCACCTTCCCTTCCATTAAAAGGAAAAGTGGTTTTATAATGTTAATTATACGTTATTACCTTTGTTAATTAGTTGCCTTTTTTTCTTGCCCATTATATTTCGAACCTTTTGAATAGGAACACTAGAAATGATCAGTAATGCAGCAAAATAGTCCGTTATGGTAAGTTTTTCACCCAACAATATAACAATAAACACAAGAGTAACAAATGGTGTAAAGAACGTAAAACTTGCGATTAAAGAAGCGGGAGAATATTTCAGTGCCCGAAAATACAGGAAAAACCCTAATACAATGTTGCTGATACTCAACCATGTAACACCTAAAAAGTCTGTTCTATGAGGAAGGATAAACTCAGAGGATATAAGTATCGCTCCAACAGATAAAACAAAGGCTGTAATGGTTATAAAAAAGGTGCTGAGAAACATGTCTTTTTGGTTCTTCTTAATGAGGTTCGTAAAGAGCCCCCAACTTACTGCGGCTAACATTGCAAAAAAGTCTCCCTTTAAGTTCGTAAAGGTAAGATTTGCCAAATCACCTTTTGTTACAAGGAGAACAGTTCCCATAAACCCCATACCAATTGAGAGCACCTTGTATACAGTTAACTTTTCTTTATGGATAGGTATAGCAAACAAAACAATAAAAATAGGAAATAGATAATTAAGCATGGATGCTTCTACAGCAGGGATGCGTTCAAGGGATTTCAAGTAAAAAAAGTCATAAAGAAAAGTAAAGGATCCACATGAAATTATTAATGCAAACTCTGATCTTTTCCAAGAGCGGATTACACTGAATTTCACTTTGAAAACAACTATAACAAAAAAAACAGCAACTCCAATTCCATACATATAAAACAACACTTGATAGCTATCTAGGTTGTTTAAGAGTAGTTTACTTACGGCTGCAAGTGACCCCCACATAAGCAGTAAAATCGGCATTAAAAATAGAGGACTTTTTGTTATATCCATTTTTTGATTTTTCATATTGTAAGGTTTCCTATCAACAATTTGTCATATAGGGTCTATTATAGTATTTCCCTAGAATTTTTGCATTATTTTAAATACTGTTAATTGTAAAAAGCCGTACAAAAAAATTGTAAACGGCTTTATTCTCTAAATTTGTTTTTGATACTAATAGGACTATAATTACGTATAGTTGAAATAGACCTCTAAGAAAAATCCTTCTGCTATTTTTCTGCGATAATTATGAGGAAAATGCGTATTCTTTACTGACAAAAAAATGATAGAGCGCCCCATAAAGGTTGGCATCATTCTGAAACTTACAAGCAACAACAATAGGATTTGCAGTATGCAACGGGTTGGCCTTTTTGATTTCATCTAAAGCCCATTGGATTCTTTCAATTAAAATGGGCTGAGCACTAATTCCTCCACCAATTGCAAAAATTTCCGGGTCTAAAATATAGCTAAGGTTTAATATTTGCGCTGCTAAGTAAAGGCAATATTCATTAAAAATGGCATTGGCTTCGACATCGTTGTCCTTAATATACTTAAAAACCTGTATTCCATCTGTTGTATCTTTCATGTTCTTTATTTCGGCAATCTTTTTTACCATTTCAACAGCAGAACAAACCAAACCAAAATATTCGACTTCTTTTGTTTGTGTATCAATTGCATTATTGATATAACTTACCTCTCCAGCAGAAAGATGGACTCCCCGATGAAGTTTTCCATCAATAATGATTCCTCCCCCTACTGCACTTCCAAGTACGAGGACCACTGAATTCTTAGTATCCTTTACACTTCCAAGCCACAATTCCGCTAAAGCCGCACACTTTGCATCATTTTCTATAAACACATCGAGATCGTATTTCTTTTCAATTTTATTTTTTAGATTGACTTGATGTAAAAATGGGAATGAACCGCCATTATAAATCATCCCTGTATCTACATCAATGGTACCTGGACAACTGATCGCAATTCCCTTTATTTCATTTAATAAATGCGCATCAATAATCGAATAAATCACACTTTCAAAATCAGTTAAATTTGTTCTTGGAATTGGCTGTTTACCTTTGCTTATAATATTCGCTGCTGCATCCATTAAGGCATACTTAACAAAGGTGCCCCCTATATCAATAACTAAATACATACTAATCACCTTTCTACCGAAAAACTTTAGAATGATCCCTTATAATTGAAATCTGGAATATCCGTCCAACGTCTGCGGAGTTCATGGGCGACATACTTTGGTTTACGTTCACGGGTAAAGATCCCTTTTTTATTTCCCTGAACACGGATAATCCCTTGACTGGTTGCAAAATCTGCGAAGTTCCACACTTGTTCGCCAACAAACTGGGTAAATTCATCAAACACTTCATGATTGGCCCGATAGAACTCTACTTGATATTCTTCTGTAAACATAACTGGCTCTACATCATGCAATCCTGCAACGGTATCGGCACCATATTCAGTCATCATAAACGGTTTGTTCGGACATCGTTTAAGCCAGCCATTAAATTCTGCACGAAGTTTTTCTTTTGCTGAAGCGAAATTGCCTCCATCAACATACCAGCCGTAATATCGATTAAAGGTAAGGATATCGAGTAGTTCCGCAACTTGGTCTTTTTCTGGTGAAGATTCAATTTGTGTTACGAGTGTAATAGGTCGTTTTTGCGGGTCAAGTTCTCTTGCCAGTTCAACTAGGGGCTTAAAGTATTCATATGCTCCCTCTTCCTCTGATGCAGGTTCATTTGCTATATTCCACATAACCACCGACGGATGGTTCTTATCGCGTTCAATTAATTCCTTGATAACCTGTTGATGGTGCTCGAATGTTTTGAGCTCCTTCCAAGTATTACGCAGATTCCCTCCGTTATACATGACCATCATATTCAAGTGCAAACCAACGGCTGGTACTTCATCAATGACGACAAATCCTTCACGGTCAGCAAGACGCATGATTTCTTCCGAATATGGGTAATGGGCCGTACGGAAGGAATTAGCTCCGATCCATTTCATTAGGTTGAAGTCCAAAACATTTGCGGCTTCATCAAATCCTCTTCCATGGATGGGTGAATCTTCATGTTTACCAAAGCCTTTAAAATAAAATGGTTTATTATTAATCAGGAACTTCCCTTCTTTTATCGCCACCGTCCTGACACCAAATGGCTGTTCATACACATCAACGGTTTTCCGACCCATTTCCAACTCGACACGGAGTGTATACAAGTAGGCATTTAATGGCTCCCACAGCCTAACATTTGGAATGCTGATTTCTCCTTTAGTTCCTGATGCCTCACCCACGACATCACCGGATTCATTTATCACCTTCACTTTTACATGTGTGGAACCAATCATATCTACACAATAGTGAACCAGTCCATCTATTTCCGTTACGATGGTTACATCCTTCACATAAGTGGTCGGTGTGGTATAAATTTTAACGGGTCTGTGTATACCAGCATAGTTAAAAAAGTCAAAGTTTGGCTGGTTGCGGATTACTTTACCCTTGCCGGGAATCTCCTTTTCCGTTACAAAGCCAACCGGTAAGGTAGTCTCATCAACTATATTATTGACAGCAACCGTTAATCGATTTTTCCCTTTTTGTAAAAAATCATTGATTTCCGCCTCAAAAGGTAAGAAACCACCTTTATGCTCGACTACAAGTTCCCCATTTAGATATACTTTTGCCAAATGGGTAGCAGAACCAAATCGCAAAACCACCCGTTCAGCGGTAAGAATATGTGGAATGGTTATTTCTCGCTCATACCAAACCCAGCCAACATGGTCACGTATATTTGCATGCACCCCAATATCATTAAACGATGAAGGAACAGCCATGCTTCTAGCATCAGACAATTTGGCATTATGCCACTTTTCTTGAAATCCAATTCCTGGATCAAGTTTAAAATTCCAAATTCCATTTAAATCTATAATACTACGTGTTTCAGTAACAATTGGATATAACATTTCAAACTCTCCTCTTCAACTACTAGATTCTGTATCTTGAATGATTGGCAATGAATCCAAGTTTTCTAAATATATTAGTTTGATTAAAGGGAGATAGTTAAAGGTGTTCCTAACTATCTCCTTTCTTTCATGCACTTTTACCAGAATTCATTTCATTTCTTTTTACTTCTATATCATTTACAAGTTGAGCCGTACGTTTTTTATTTAAAGGGTATAAGAATGCAAGAAATATAAACACCAACAATAGACCAATTGCTGGTATTAAAGTAGCCAGAGTATGGATTCCATGAAGTGTACTTTGAGATTGTGCCTGGAGGGCTGGATTATAGCCAACCGCTGCAACCGCTACACCACCTATACCGCCGGCAACAGCCTGTCCTACTTTACGGGCAAAAGAGTAGAGTGAATAAATGGTTCCATCTTCACGTAAACCGGTTACATATTCATGGTAATCAACTAAGTCCGTAATGAACGCCCAACTAACTAAATTAAATAGGGCATAACCAAACATGCCGATTGATAAAATCGCAAGGTATTGTATGGCAGACAAATTTGGCAATAGGTATAAAATGAAATAGACCATTGTTGCAAGCAAAAACCCTGCCGAAGCAACTTCTTTTTTCCCAAACTTTGATACCAATGGTTTAACAAGCGGCATCCCAATAAAAATCGTTGCTGCTTGAACAAGGCTTAGCATACTTAATATTTTTGCATTTCCGAAGTAATCCTTAAACAAATAAGTATTGACAGTTCCCATTAACATTAAACTAATTAAGAATATTAGAGATCCAATAAGAAAAACGATTAATGGCTTATTCTTGGAAATACCTTTTAGCGTTTTGGCCAAATTAACATTTGGTTTTGCGCTTTCATTTATGACTACTCTTTCAACACTTAATTTATAGCAAGCCATATAACTTGAGATTGACAGAATTCCGAAAATGATTGCGGCCATTAGAAAGTGATTAGCATCCGCTTTATTATTTACAAACATGAGCAATGGTCCGATAACTCCGACAATTAACTGAGCCAAAGTCGCTCCAAGAGATCTCCAAGTTGATAAAGTGGTCCGTTCTACTGGGTCCCCTGTAATCACAGAAGCCATTGAGCCGTATGGGATATTAACCGTACTATACAAGGTTCCCCATAGAATGTAGGTTACATAAGCATACGCTGTATAAAATCCATTTGACATCCCTGGAATATGGATAAACATTAATACCCCTGAAATCACAAGCGGGAATGACATTCTATAAATCCAAGGTTTGAATTTCCCGTTTTTCCCTGCTTTCCTTGTATCAATAAAGCGTCCCCACGAAATGTCTGCAACTGCATCCCACAAACGGGCTAACAAGAATAACCCTCCTACACTAGCAGGATTGAGATGAAAAACGTCAGTATAATAGACCATCAAAAAGGATCCGACAAGTCCAAAAAAGAAATCATTACCAAAATCACCAAATAGATACCCAACCTTATCTTTGAAACCAAAAGGACGCATATTAGTCACCTCGGAAATTTTTTATATTAGATAATTGCTAAACATAAATGACAGCTTTGACGGCCAAAACATGTATACGATTACATTTTAGTTAAAATTAAGTATTGTGCAATCCCTGACAAAGGTGCTTAATTCAAGCAATCCTACTAGTTACCTATCTAAATATCTGTCCCTCTCCTCCCTATTTAGGTTTTTGAAATCGATTTCTTAAACAGATTATAGTTTTTATTTTCAATAAATTATGGTATGTTTTACAGATAAAAAGGATGAATTACAGATAAGTTTTTATTCTTCTTTTATACGAGATTGGAGGATTAGTAGTGGGGATTTTTAAACAAGAGGAGATTAATTATATTTGTACATTAGCTTTTAACATGTATAAAATACCTGTTTACTTTTACAATCATCGTGGTGAGTTAGTCTATGATGCCGCCCCTAATTCTCTGTATAATCCCTTGTATCCTTCTAATTCAGCAATCATCGCTGAGCTTTTTTCGGGAACGGGACTTCATAATTTTCCAGTATTAAAGGAAACAAAATACCTGGAGAAATTTTTTTCAATTAGTGTCCATTCTAACCATCAATTGAACGGAAATATAATTGTTGGCCCTGTCCTTAATTTTAGAATGACTGAGGAAACCATCAATGGGACCTTAAGAGACCTGCAAATCAAAGTAAATAAAGAGGAAATGATTCGTTATTATACTGAACTTCCTGTCATAAGTAATTTTAATTTTATTAATATGAGCATGGTTATTTATTACATGGTTTATCAACAACCATTGTCGTTAGCAGATATCTTGCACAATAATGAGGGAGTAGAAAAAGCACGGATTGAGGTAGAGACTCCGGATTCTCGAATAACCGAAGGACGTCAAACCAAAATGGTTCATACTGATATATCCATTGAAAAGAAATTCTTAAATTATATAAAGCTGGGAAAAAAGGATAAATTATTAGAAAGTTTCCACGCTATTCAAAAACAAGGAAAAAAAGGAGTACTATCAAAGACAAGTTATGTGCGGAGTCAAAAAAATCTGGCTATTTCAATCATAACACTCGCAACAAGGGCAGCCGTGGAGGGTGGACTTTTTCAAGAAATAGCCTACAACCTTAGTGATTTGTATATACAGAAGCTGGAAGAACTAACTGAAAGTAAAGCAGTCGATCAATTAGTAGAAACTGCCCTTTTAGAATTCGCAGAACGAGTGGAAAATAGTAAAAAACATAAATATTCCAAACCCATAAATATGTGCCAAAATTATATTTTTAACCATCTTTACGAGAATATAACACTTTCTCAACTAGCTGAATTAACTTCCTTGAATCCCAATTATCTATCCAATCTTTTTAAGAAGGAAGTAGGTGTTTCATTTCTTCAATATATCCAACAGACTAGGATAGAGGAAGCAAAAAACTTATTGTCATATTCTTGCTATACCTTAGCTGAAATTTCCACACTTCTTAACTTTCATGATCAAAGTCATTTTGCAAAGATTTTTAAGAAATTTGCTGGTGTAACGCCAAAACAATTTATAAATGGGAATATGGAAAGATAATTTTTCATTTTGAAGGAAAAAAGTAGTAAAGGAAAGAAATGAATAGAGGACAACGAACAGAGGTGATAATATGTTAACAAAAGAAGAATTAGCTTCCATTAAAGAACTTCAAAATGTTTGCGAGCAGGCTGACAGTTTCAAACTAAAGCTTAATTTTGACATGCTTGAAAATAGAGAAGGGAAAGAGAAAGAAGACTTCTTTCATTATGAAGACGATAAGCTTGTCGGTTTTCTCGGCAGCTATGGCTTTGGCAACAAAGTGGAGCTTTGCGGAATGGTCCACCCAGATTACCGCCGTAGAGGTATTTTTACTAATTTGCTAGCTTTGGGACTTGCGGATTCAAAACGACGAAAATTTCAAACGATTTTATTAAATGCTCCAACAGACTCTCAATCGGCAAAGGAATTCTTAAAAAATATCCCATGTGCTTTTTCGGTTGCCGAATATCAAATGAAATGGCAAAAAACAGGATTAATTGAAGACTCTGCTGTTACCTTAAGGCCTTCTACCACAGCTGAGGATTTTGAAACAGAAGTACAGCTTGAAGTCTTGGCCTTTGGATTTGAAGAGAAAGAATCGCGGAAGTTTAATCTGAAACTCAGAGAAAACCACTTTGAGGAAAATTTCATTATTGAAGTTGATGGGAAACCTACCGGTAAAATGCGCGTGGCTGAATCCGATGGTGAAGCTTGGATTTATGGGTTTGCCGTGTTTCCTGAACTCCAAGGGAAAGGAATTGGCAGAAGAGCTCTTTCCAGGATTGTCAATCTGGAGGATCAAAAAGGCTTATCCATTTTCCTTGAGGTAGAAGCAAAGAATGCGCATGCCCTTAGGCTCTATGAATCATGTGGATTTAGAAGCTACCATTCTCAGGATTATTATCTATATCAAAAATAGTTTAAAGAGCCTTTTTATGATCTCCATAAAAGGCTCTTTAACTTTGTAGATTCTTGTAAAAAATACCTACTCGTTTGTTTCATCAAGGTACACTTTTCGGCTTTAATTTATGTTATAATGAAAGAGTTTACATAGGTGTTAATTACCTACTTATCTCTCAACAAGAATGGTCTGGAGTTGATAAAAATGAACAATATTTTAGAACGTTTAAACCCCGTTTTTGAGTGGATTACAAAGCTTGCCGGCACCAATCTGTTATGGGTTTTGTTTAACTTCCCGATTGCTTACCTAGTATTATCTTTATTTACTGTTAAAGAGATGTCGCAAATCTCCATGTTAATTATAACCATTGCCGTATTGGCACCATTTATTTTATTTCCTGCAACCACGGCTATGTTCGGCATTGTCAGGAAATGGGTTATGAAAGAAGAAGTGCCAATTATACGATTCTTTTGGAAATACTATAAGGAAAATTATAAGAGGAGCCTCGTCGGGGGATTGATTCTAACTGTTCTTTGGGCCATTGTTGGCATTGACTATTATTATTTTCATTCCCGCATTTTCCTAGGCAGTTACCTATTTTTATTCCTAATGGTTTGGCTGTTCATTATTACTCTTTTCTTTTTTTCTCATACCGTTCATACCGAAACAAAACTTGGACAAGCATTAAAGAATGTGTTCATTTTATCGATTGCTAATCCCATCCTTTCATTTGGAATTGCCATTATCAGTATTGTCATTTTGTATATTAGTTTGATGAAATTAACCTTTCTATTGCCATTTTTCAGCGGCGCGGTTATCTCTTTTCTCGGATTCTTTGCCTACTATAAGGTATTCACAAGGATTGTTCAAATAGAACAAAGTGCTTCAGTAGAAAAAAACATGATAGAAAGCTAAGTTACCTGTGGTTGGCAATTTCTAATTTGCGGATAGCAGCAGCTAACTTGTAAATAGCCAGTAACCAAATAAAAATTCCTCTCTAACCGAGAGGAATTTTTCAGATTGTAGACAAAAGGCATCCGGATGTGCCAATCTGGGTGTCTTTTTGTTGTTTTTTTGCTCGTAAGAGCAAAAGTTAGGCCTATCCTATGCTTATTGCTACGCCATTTCTGGACTTATCCAAGTCCAATTGGCCATCTTTTTTAAATTCATGGCAGCAAAAGTAAGCATCGCTTGCATGGACAATTTTTTTAGGCCTCTTAAGGTTGTCCAACGCATACCATGCTTTTCCTTGGCATCTGCAAAAACACGTTCAATGGTTTCTTTGCGTTTTGCGTAAATGCTTTTATTCTCTTGTGTCGAACGAAGATATTCGGCTTCTTCTATATGGTGTTCCCAGACATGACGCTGAATGAGTTTTTTATGTTCCTTACTCTGCGTGCATTTTGAAAGTAAGGGACATTTTTCACATTCAATCGGATTAGAGAAGTATTGACGGTAGCCTTCCTTCGTCGTAGTTGCATACTTCAATACTTGTCCTTGCGGACAGATATAACAATCGTAGTATTCATCATAAACATATTCATATTTTTTCATGTACCCCTCTTTCGTACGAGGGCGAGTATAAGGTAAAGCAGGTGTCATATCATTTTCAAATATGTATTGGGCAATAGCAGGTGTTTTATATCCAGCATCAGCAGCAACAGCAGAAGGTTTTCCTTGTTTCTCGATTACCTTTTCCAATAGTGGTTCGAAAATGACACTATCATGGACATTCCCAGGAGTTACAATTGCCCCTAATACAAAACCATTTCGATCAGCGGCCGCATGGAATGAGTATGCGAACTGTTTCGTACGCTCGTCTTTTACGTAATAACCACTCTCAGGGTCAGTAGTACTTTTTTTTATTTCCTTAAATTCCTCTTTCTCAAACTTATCTGGTGGAAATGGCTTTTTATCATGTTCTTCACGGTCTTTATTAATCTCTTCTTGTAGTCTTGCTTCGTATGCTTTCGTTTCTTTTCTAACTAATTTCTTCTCGAATTTATGTTTATTTGCACTTGCTTTTACATGGGTTGAATCTATAAATACATGCTCGCTACTAATCAATTTCTTATCAGAGGCTTCCTTCAAAATACGATAGAAGATCTGTTCAAATAAATCTGTATCTTTAAAACGTCGTTCGTAATTTTTACCGAAGGTAGAGAAGTGAGGCACTTTATCATAAAATCCAAAGCCTAAGAACCAACGATAAGCCAAATTTGTTTCGATTTCTTCAATAGTTCTTCGCATAGATCGAATACCGAAGGTGTATTGGATGAATGCCATCTTAATTAATATCACAGGATCAATGCTTGGGCGTCCTCTTTCAGTAGAATACATTTCTTGAACCAGGGGATAGATAAATGAAAAATCAATAGAAGCTTCTAACTTGCGTACTAAATGGTTGGCCGGCACAAGTTGTTCTAAAGCTATCATTTCTAATTGGTCACGATTTATCTGTGTATTCTTACTTAACATCTTATCCACCTCAAAAAAATTATCTATATCCCAATTATACAAAAAAGACTGCCTACAAACCCTTAATTTTTTCGGATTTGTCGACAGTCTGAAAAATTCCTCTCTAACCGAGAGGAATTTTTATTTGGTGTGTCCTATTTAATTATGAAGATCCACTCTAGCTTTAATAACCCTAAAGCTATCCTCCGTTTCTTCCACTTCATAAATCTTAGCCCGCGATTCAGGTGTACTGAATGGATGATGAAGAATAAGCATCCAATCCCCTTCAAATGTTTTGAACAGCATCCCGTGTCCACTATCACCAACAACCAACGGATCCAGTTGCTCCCAAGGCCCTTCTAACTTACCTGACCTAGATCTAGCCATCGTTTGGACATACCCCTCATTGTTATAGCTTGACCACAGCATCATAAGGTGACCACCATATGTCCGGTATAATTGACACCCATCCGAAACGTAAACTGACGGCTTCACATCAGGCCTTCGTTCAGCATTAATCCATGGGGCATCTGAAGCTTTAAAAAGATGTTGCGGTTCCCCATCAGCTGCAGATAAATCATCTTTTAGTGGAATAGCCTCAAACGTACCATCAATGACCTGAATCCATTCATGACAATAAACCATCCATGGCTTTCCATCCTCATCCACATATAAGGTTCCGTCTAATGTCATGAAGTTTCTAGGCGGCACTGGCCCATCCGTTTTTAGTAATTCAAATGGTCCATCTGGCGAATCAGATACAGCAATGCTTGTGCCACGAAGATGATTAGTATTCCACACTTCCGGCGGTTCTGCTAGCTTCGTATCTCTATTATGAAGAGTCACGAATAAATAATATTTATCATGGTACTGGTGAACCTCTGGTGCCCATGTACCATGCTGTGGATGAGCCCAAGTTCCATCAGGAACCTCGAAAACGACAAATGGTCCCTCCCAATCAAGTAAATCTTTACTTTTATAAGCTAATACTCCATTTCTTTCTAAATCGGTTAATTCCCAATCTCCGGTTGTATATAAATAATAAGTATCTGTTTCTTTATGCGACAAAACGAACGGGTCGTGTGCAGGAATATCAATAAGCCGGTGCCCCTTTTGGGGATTCGATGTGTCAGAGGCGTTATTATACGGCATCTAAGCATCTCCTAACTAGTATATTTTTAATCAAACCTTTAAGTAGCTCTTACTCAACCTTTATTTTGAGAGCTGAACTTTCCAAACCACCAGAAGATGTTTTTAAGGTAATCGTCCCTGGTTGATCAGTCGACTTCACATAAATTAATAATTTCCCTTGATAGGCATTTCTAAAATTTGCTTTATAATCCTGATGGCTCGCAGGGTTACTGCATTCCATTCCAATCAATTCGCCAGGTCCTTCAATCTCGCAATCTATTTGATTTTCTGCGTCATAAACAAGGGTTTCGTCTTGATCAAGGATATTTACTTCTATATGTGCAACATCCTGTTTATCAGCTTTAAGAATGGTGGTATCCGCGAGTAACTGTAGCTTAGATGGCTCACCAGCTGTCTTGAGTTCGTGTGTACAACAAATGTTCCCGTTTCTTTTTCCAACAGCTTTTAACGTACCCTTTTCGTATGGAATATCCCAATAAATGGTTCCACTTGGGAAGTCCTCCCGATTTTTCAAACCAACAGATACTCCATTTAACAATATGTCCACCTCAGGACAATTGGTACAACAAGCCACCCTAACTGTTTCTCCTTCATTCCCTTTCCATTGGCAGACAACTTCATGGTCCCAATAAATTTGACCAGGATGATCTTCCTTTATAGAAGTTAAACCTACATGGACCATATCCTTTTCGGACCATTCACTTTGTTTAAAAAAGTATAAAGGCTTTTTGAAACCAGCAAGATCGAGCAATCCTGGTGTAGCGTGACGAAGCGGCCAGCCATGGGCTTCTCCCAAATAGTCAATCCCTGTCCAAATAAATTGTCCTGATATAAAGTCATTCTGTTCTACAGCCAGCCATGCCTCATGATTCCTCCCGTTTTCACTTCCATAAATCACACGATTAGGGTAATTTTCATGGTCTTCAGGATATAGAAACTCTTGATAGTTATATCCAACCACGTCAAGTGCATCTGGAAATTCCGTTTCATTTGACATGATCACACTTGCGAGGGCTGCTGTAACGGGCCGCGTGGGATCATATTGCTTTACAACCTTTGCCAGCCTTTTCGCAATCTCCCCCATCCCCTTTGCTTCCGGTTTGTCCGCGTTATAACGTTCTTCGAGTACTGGATGTGAATAAGGATCATTTGGATAATCAATTTCATTCCCAATACTCCAGAAAACAATCGACGGATGGTTCCGGTCTCTTAAAATCATATCCCTCAAATCAATCTCTGCCCATCCCGTAAAGTCGGAAGCATAACCGTCAAGGGATGGCTCCCCTTTATTCCAGCCTTCTACCCACTTGTTTTTAGGATATTCCCATTCATCAAATGCTTCATCTTGCACTAAAAACCCGTAGGAATCACACATATCTAAAAGCTCCGGTGCAGGCGGATTATGGCTCATTCTGATCGCATTTACACCAGCGTCTTTTAATAGCTTCAAACGCCGATGCCAGACCTTTTCAGGAACAGCCGCTCCCAGACAGCCTGCGTCATGATGAAGACAAACACCCTTCATTTTCAAATTTTTTCCATTAAGATAAAATCCTGAGTTCACATCGAAATGAAAATATCGCACACCAAGTGGAGTTGTTTCAACATCAATCACTTCACCATTTTTTACCACCGTCGTTTCCACACGGTATAAATACGGATTTTCCGGTGACCAGAGATTCGGCTGTTCTAGCAAGATGGAATGAGAAAATTCTTGTTCCCCATTTGCAGCCATGGTCTCCCCAGATGAACAAGCGATGATTTCTTTGCCGGCAGCATCTTTAATTTGATGGACAATTTGGAATTTAGCTTCGTTTGGTTCTTCATTTTTCACGCTTGTTTGAATATGGATTTCTGCTTCTGATGATGAAATATTCGGAGTGGTGACAAAAATACCATAGGGCTTGATATACAGCTGATCAGTTAAATGGATAAATACATTCCGGTAAATGCCAGACCCTGGATACCAACGGGAATCAGCAAAATCAGTGTGATCCACTTTTACCGCAATCACATTTTCTTGGGTTTCGAAGTTTACATATGGGGTTAAATCATAATGAAATGAGCTGTAACCATAAGGTCTTTTACCGAGAAATTGTCCATTGATCCAGACTTCACTATTTTTATAAATCCCGTCGAATTGAATCACGATTCTCTTTGCCTTGATGCTGTCAGGTACGATAAATTTCTTCCGGTACCAGCCGATTCCTCCTGGCAAATATCCTGTTGAACTGGCATATTCCTTTTTAAAAGGACCTTCAATACTCCAATCATGCGGCAAGTCTAATGTACGCCAATCGGAATCGTCAAATTGAATTTCCCATGCATCAGGATGATCACCCTTTAAGAATTTCCAATCAAAATTAAACATTCTACTTTTAACAGACAGATTCCACTCCTGAGATATTACATTTACCATAACAAGCTTACACCCCTTACCTAAATACTAATTATTAAAAAATAGCAGACTGATAGAGAAAGGGCTATCAAACATGAATGATAGCCCTTTTCCTTTACATACAATCTCTCATTAATTACCTTCTACCTGTTTTTTAAATGCATCCATTTGTTTCTGGATTTCTTTTAACACCTTATCATAACCGGCGTCTTTTAATCTCTTGCGGAAATCTTTTACAGCCTTTTCTGGATCGCCTGCTTTACCAAATGCAATGGCTGGTACCATTTGGGCAGTCACTTGTGATAAAGCAGAAATTTCGGCCTGTACAGGTGTACTATCAAACACAAATCGGCCATATGGGTAAGGCTTCTTAATTTTATCGTACTTCGCATAAATCTCAGAAATTCCATCATATGAGTCGGCACTTGGGATTTCGTACTTGTCCATACGGCCGCCCCAGAAGTTAGTAGAGAATGAATCCTTTGTGTCATCATAACCTTGTGGTTGAACACGTTTTCCGTCTTTAATTTCGTATTGTACACCTTCAATACCATAGCTCCATAATCGATAAAGTTCCTGATCGTTTCGAATTAAATCGTATACCATTAAGGCACGTTCAGGATTTTTACTATGAGCTCCAACTGCCATCGCACCATGTGTAATAGATGTTGAAATTAAGTTGTTTCGTGTATCAGACCAAGCAAACATATCAATAGCTGAACCTGGCTGCTTCACGTCCATTTGTGGGCGAAGACCTGAGAATGTTTGTGTATGATGTTGGTCAGCACCTGTTTTTCCTGCTTGGAATTCAGCTCTAGTGTCACCTTTATAGTTCAATACATCCTTACGCCAGTAACCAGCATCTCCCCACTGTTTCATCATTTTTGCATAGTCGACAAAAGTATCTGTGAAGATAGGACTCATAACATTATATTTCTCATCATAGGATTTGGCCCAGTAAATTGGGAATACTCCTGTTGTAATAGGCAGTTCAATAGCATCTGAATAAGAAGTTACATATCCCCATGCTGTAGTAACGTTTGTTCCTTGTGCATCCCAAGGAATGACACCTGGTTTTTTATCTTTCACACCTTGGAGGTATTTACCCATTGTTTCAAAATCGCTAATATGTTCATTGATTCCAAATTCTTTTGCCCAATCTGTGCGGTAGAAGAATCCGTGGTTCACCCATTGAGTATATTGGTCCTCAGGAATCATGACAATTTTACCTTTATACTTTGATTCCTCCCAATCAGCTTTAGGAACTTCTGCCCATGTCTTAGGTGCATATGTTGGCAGAAGTTTCGAAATATCCATGAATGCACCTTTTTGTGCATTACCCCAAGCATCTAACCAGTCAGTTGCTGTGATGACTAAATCAACAGGTTCCCCGGAAGCTAGAGTTAGATTATATTTTGTCGTATAATCAGCCCATTCAATCCATTTTAATTGAATCGTAGCGTTTACTTTTTCTTTTAATTTAGCATTCACTTTTTCCAATACTTTTTCTACTTGGCCATTGGTTGGTTTATCCCCCAACACCATCATAGTAACGTTTACAGGCTTAGAAGTATCAATTTTCCCATTTTTGTCTACCTTTGTTCCAGCGTTTCCTGAACTGGTTTTGCTTGAGCCGCTACAGGCTGCAAGGCTGAAGGTCAACACCATAATCAAGACCAGTGCCAGGATTTTTTTCATCTTAGACATTCTATTTCCCCCTTAAAAGTTTAAAATGATTACTCTCTATGAAACGAGGTAAGATCCTCAAGTCATATTCAATTACCCTTTTACTGCACCAACTGTAATACCTGTAATAAAGTACTTTTGTACAAACGGATAAAATAGAATAACCGGACCAGTAGCTACAACGGCTGTTGCCATTTTCATAGATTCCAATGGTACGTCTTGCGGCGGCACATTGGAGGATGCAGCTGAATTCCTGATAAAGTCAGCACTCGTAATTACGTTATAAAGAAACAGTTGCAGCGGCCTATATTCCATATTAGGTGAAAGGAAAAGCATGGAATTATACCATTCATTCCAATACCCAAGGGCAATGAATAGTCCGATTGTCGCCAAGGCTGGCGTAGACATCGGCAGGATAATCCTTAAAAAAATGGTGAAATCACCGGCACCATCAATCTTCGCAGATTCCGTAATCTCATGTGGAATCGACTTTGTGAAAGATTTCATCATAATAATTAGAAAAGGACTCAGCAATCCTGGTAACAGTACAGCCAAGTAATTATCCTTAAGATGCAGATACTGCGTAATTAATAGATAGAATGGGACAAGACCACCTGAAAAAAGGGTTGTAAAGTAGATGTAAAATGAAATCTTATTACGATACAAGAAATCCTGGCGCTGCAAGGCATAACCTGTCATGGCGACAATAAATAGACCTACTGCAGTACCGACAATTGTAATGCCCAACGTTACGATATAGGATCCAATGACAAGTCTTGGATTCTGAAAAACAATCTGATAGGCAAATGTAGAAAACTCTTTAGGCCATAAGGAAAATCCGTGGTCCATAATGGACTTCTCTGATGAGAGAGAAGAAGATAGGATTAAGATAAAGGGCAAAAGACACGAAAGAGCAAAAACACCGATAAAACCATAACCAATTATACGAACCATAATCGTCGACACATCTATATTTCGTCTGGCCGTATTTTCCATAAATACTCCCTCCCTTAAAATAATGAATTATCTGGTGAAACCTTTTTAATAATCCAGTTAGCCACAAGAACAATAACGAGACCAAAGAAAGATTGATATAAACTTACAGCACTTCCTAATGAGAAGTTAAAATTCGTCATCAATGTTCGGAAAACATAGGTTTCAATAATATCAGTGGTAGGATAGAGCATGGTATTATTTGCCCCAACCAAGTTATAAAACAAACCAAAATTTCCTTTTAATACTCCACCTAAAGAGAACAATAATAAAATGATGAACGTCGGCTTAAGCCAAGGAATAATGATATATCGAATACGTTGGAAAGCATTTGCACCATCGATTTCCGCAGCTTCTAAAATCGATTTATCCAGCCCCATAATGGCTGCAAAATAAACGATTGATCCATATCCTGTGGATTGCCATAAGAAGGTAATGACAATAATATAAGGCCAAATATGAGGATTAGAATAAGTCTGCACCGGATCCACACCAACCATTTTTAAAAATGAATTTAATAAACCATAATCGTAACTTAGGATGTTATAGGCTAAAAGTCCAACTAGAACAGCGGAAATAAAGTGTGGCAGGAACATGATTGTCTGTGATACTTTTTTGAACCATTTATTTGTCAGTTCGTTCAGCATGATGGCTACACCTATTTGCAGGAAATTACCTAGTACTATGAAAGCTATATTATAAGCAATTGTATTAAAGGTTAATTTCCATAAATCACCGGTCATGACCAAAAATTTAAAATTATCAAATCCAACGAAGACGCTTTTAAAAATTCCAAGTGAATAATCATAGTTTACAAATGCTAGATAAAGTCCCGGCATGGGCAGGTAAGCAAAGATAGCAAAGAAAATAATCGCAGGCAAACACATAAGAAGAAGGGTTCGGTTCTTCCACATTCTTTTAAATGCGGACTCTTTAGTTTTTGTTTGTTTTTCAACAATAGGTGTCGGTGATTCTACAGTAACAGTTTTCAAATAAATCCCCCCTAAACAACATATTTTGAACTCAAAAGCGGCAAACCAGCATATAAAACAAGCGGCAAGGTGATCTATCAGATTACTACACTAGCACCTGAAGAAGATTATCTTTTTAGAAACAAAAGGTTTTCTATAGGTCATATAGTATAGAGTAGTATCAATTAACTAGGTGATTTGAAATGGGTTTCAAAAAACATTCCAATGCAACTTTTTATTGATATTCTGTTCTCATTTATTATGTATGGATTCTAGGAGGATGAAATGGGTTTCATTACATTGAGATAAAGGCAGTTTCTTATTCAGAAAATCAAAGGAGTCTTTTAAATCCTCCATTGTAAGCGGTTACTATATTTTTATTATATTTCGGTTCCTATCAAATGTAAATACTGTTACTTGACTATTTAGATTATTTTCAAGATTACCATTATTATAATCCTATACTTGTATACCGTTTGGTATCGCATCAATTAGAAATGGGTTTCAAGACAATACTCATGACCAGATTTATATTATGTTCCCTTGGCTAAACTAATCCAAGGGAACACATTAATACTAAAGCGACAGTTCATACCTCGAAATCGGATAGGTTCTGATGGATTCAATTCACAAGAAAAGGTCTATAAACCCTTTACACTAATTCCCTTAAGTTTAAAGGTATAAGAGTAACATCGATTGGCAAATAGCGTGAATTCAGGATGTGTTTTTTGACCCCAGCTATCATCTCCGCCTACGCCCATTTGTTTATAATTAATCCGTACGACTGTTTTACCGCTTGGTGGTAATTTATAACCGTGATCATGCTCTTCAAGCTCAAATGGAGTATAAGGTAAGGCATTCACCTCAACTGTAGGGCTTCCAATTACCTTTAACCCTGCCCCCTGTTGATTGGAGAGTACTGCCCATCTTACGCCTGTTTTATTGCCGCATTCCTGAGGTTTTAAGTATGGTACATATTGATCTTTAACTTTCCCCGTATATAATCCAATTTTTGCTCCTTTCTCTTTATCCCAATAATTTTCATATGGGCCTTTTCCATACCACGTTATGGTGTCGAACCTGCCATCTAATGTTGTCATCATTCCGACCTCAGGCAGCTCGGGAAGATCGTTCCCAGGTTGTAGTTGATAGTCTACTGTTATTTCTCCATCACCCGTAATGGTGTAAACAATCTTGCATATAGATAATGTTGTTGGCAAACCGTATTCAGTTGTCACTACCGTAGTAGAAGGACTTTTCACATCTACTAAAAACGATGTCAGAACTTTATTCGTCCCCGCATCTCTCCATACAGAGCTGCGTTCATCCAATTTATTCCCACGGTCATTATCTGTCATCGCACGCCAAAAATTCAGACCTAATTCATTCTCAAGTAGAGGGATACTATTGAATCTATAAGACTCTAAAGCCCCATTGGTTTTATTAAAAACAACAGTAAAACTGGCACCATTTATCGTTACATAATCTTTTTCATGTCGCACCTCTGTTTTGGGCAGGTTGATAGGCATACTTGCTGCTGCTGTTTTCACTGTAGGAATCACAAATTGTTCAAAAGCAACTTCATGGCCTATCTGTGCCCAAAGGGTGCTATTTTTTAAATGCAGGCTAACTGTTAAAACGTATTCATCTGACGGTTTACAGACTTCTGGAAGAGAGTAAGCTAGTTGAATCGTTTTGGAGGAGCATGGTTCTACCTCTATTTCTGCAGTTCCTTTTTGAATGAACACGCCATTTTCTGCTAGCTGCCATACTAGTTCGTACTCTCGAAGGTCAGTAAACAGATAGTTATTTACCACATCAACAAGACCTTCTTCCAGATTATTAGCTGTAAAACGAACATTCTGATAGCACTTTTTAACCTCGATAATCTTTGGTGAAATCGTACCATCGGCAAAAATCAAACCATTCCCTGAAAAATTGCCATCATGAGGTGTTTCTCCAAAATCACCACCATAGGCTAAGTATGGTACACCATCCTTGGTCTTAGTTAATAAAGCTTGATCCTTCCAGTCCCAAATAAATCCACCCTGAATAATAGGGTATTTTTCAAACAAATCAGTATATTTGTAAAGGTTTCCACAGGAATTTCCCATCGCATGGCTATACTCACATAAAATGTACGGCTTTGGATTTTCTGCGTTTTGCACATATTCAGCATATTTCTGCACACCTTCAGGATTTACATACATCGTACTTTCAATATCTGAAGCTGCTTCTGATTTACGGTAATGGAAAATCCCTTCATAATGAACGATTCTAGTAGGATCATTTTTCTTTAAAAAATCATGCATTTTAATAAAATTATCCCCGCCAAATGATTCATTACCAAGCGACCAAATAATAATTGAAGGATGGTTTTTATCTCGTTGAAACATGGAATTACATCGATCAAGGACGTTTTCCCGCCATTCAACCTTGCTTCCCGGCACTGTATCGCCTTCATCTTTTTGCCCATACTTCCATGTTCCGTGGGTTTCAAGATTGGTTTCATCAATCACATACAAACCATATTGATCACATAATTCGTACCAAAACGTATTATTCGGATAATGGGAAGTACGGACGGCATTAATATTATGCTGCTTCATTAGTTTTATATCGTTAATCATATCCTCATAACCAACGGCTCTCCCTTTATCCGATGCAAACTCGTGACGGTTTACACCTTTTAGGACAATTCGTCTGCCGTTGATTTTCATGAGACCGTCTTTTATTTCAAATGTTCGGAATCCCACCTTACAGCTCTCGGTTTCTCTGATGATTCCGCTTTCATCTTTTAAAATTAAAACGAATGTATAGAGGTATGGTCTTTCTGCACTCCATTTAAAAGGATTCTTTACATGAGTTGAAGCGTTAATCGAAAGCAAGGATTGATTATTCATATCCACGTTTATTTGGAGAGAGTCCTCAAAAACAGGATTGTTTTCTTGGTCATAAAGCATTGCTTCGACCTTATAACCATTCACTACCTGCTCAAACACATTTTTGATTTTGGCTTCGATCTTTAATTCAGCATCCTTATAGTCACAATCCAACTCCGTGGTCACAAAGAAATCATTGATATGAACTTCTGGAGTTGAATACAAATAGACATCACGGAAGATCCCACTCATCCTCCAAAAATCCTGGTCCTCTAACCAGCTGGCATCACACCAACGATAAACCTCTACTGCTAACTTATTTTCGCCGTCAATTAAGTAAGGTGTTAAATCAAACTCTGCTGGTGTAAAGGTATCCTCACTGTATCCAACAAGTTCTCCATTTACCCACAAATAAAAGGCTGACTCCACTCCTTGAAAGCTGATATAAACCGGCTGGTCCTTCCAATCCTCTGGGATCGTAAAATTCCGGATGTACTGCCCAACAGGATTATATTTTGTTGGAGCAAAAGGTGGCTTAATATCTTCTTTTCCTTCCCATGGATATCGAAGATTTGTATATTGGGGATAATCATATCCTTGCAGCTGCCAGTGTGCCGGCACCTTGATTTCATCCCACTCACTTGCATCATAATCCTCTTTAAAAAATGCTTGATTTCTTTTTTCAGGATTCTCATAAAATGCGAATTTCCAGTTTCCATTTAATGAATGACAAAATTCAGACGAAGTTCGGTCCCCTTTTAATGCTTCCTCAACTGTTCTATACGGCATTAATGTTGCATGAGCATCCAATCGATTTAGTTGAAAGATCTCGGGGTTGTTATTCCACTCGGGATATCCATTTTTAGGTGGAGTATACTTATATTTGTTCAGCTGTTTAAGCATAAAAATACCTCTCTTCCATACATTTAAATTCGTAATTTCTCACACAACTACCTTTTCATGAAACCCGTTTCAAAAAAACTAAATAATAAAGGAATATTAATCATCTATTATAGTAAATTTAAATACTATCAATTAATATTCCACACCTTACGAAACCCATTTCATTTTTTATCGTACCCTAAATTATGGATGGGTGCAATGATTTATTTTATAATTCTGAAAATAATTTACAAGAATCTCTCAATACGAGTGATGTTGGAACGACCGTTTCTTTTTCTGCTTCGTTCTCATTAATTAAATCTACTAGAACATTGATAGCCGTCTGACCCAACTGATCATAATTCTGGCTGACTGTCGTAATTCCCGGAGGAAAATGCTGCGCCAAATAAATATCATCGAAGCCAACAATGGAAACATCATCTGGAACTTTTAGCCCAAATTTAGTAAGAACCTTTATGACCCCAATTGCTACTAAATCATTGGCACAGATAACCGCTGTAGGTCTATCTCTCAAATAAAGCAATTGTGCAGCCACTTCTTCACCTGATTCAATATTAAACCCAGTACCAAAAATCCAATCTTTGTTAACGCCTAACCCTTTAGATTTCATGGCTTTCACAAACGTATTCTTTTTCACGTCCGTTGAACTAATTCCTTCCAATCCACCTAGAAAACCTATCTTTTTATGTTTTAGATTTACTAATAGTTCAACAAGCTTTTCAATCCCTGACTCTTCATCTGTTCTAACCATATGGGCATCCACCCCAGCCATTTGACCGTTCACAAAAACAACCGGAATTCTTTCCATCACTTTCTTCATTTCTTCCGCGTATTCTTGATCGGTGTCCGTATCATTAATTCTTCCGCCCAAATAGATAATCCCATCCACTTGTTTTTCTACTAAACTTTGTAAGTATTTTGATTCATTTGCTGAGTTGTTCATCGTATTGCACAAAAAAGTTGTATACCCTAATTCCAATGCATGTGCTTCACATTTTTGAACCAGTGTTGAAAAAAATGGATGATTGATGTCTGGCAGGATAAAACCAATCGTTTTCGATTGCTTATGTAATAAGCTTCTTGCTAGACTATTAGGTCTAAAATTATATTTTTCAATTACATCTACTATTTTCCGCATTGTTTGAGGCCGCACTTTTGCATTTCCGGTTAAGACTCTCGAAACAGTAGCTGGAGATACATTAGCTTCTTTGGCAATGTCATATATAGTTATATTTTCCTTTTTCATAACTTTCCTCCATCGCTAATGATTTCATTGCATTCAAGAAGGAAGAATGAAACCGATTTCAATTAAATTGTAATCCTTTAATAGCCGCAAGTCAATAAATTGTTAACCACTCTTTGAGTAAATCAATTTTGTAAGCTTTTTGTCACTTTATCGGCCGCTTGCTGTACTTGTTTTATTAATTTGGGGATAGTTCGCTCATTTATTCTAGTAATCGGTCCTGCGATACTCACAGCGGCTATTGGTTTGCTTTTGCTATTCCTAACAGGAACTGCGATTGACACACCCCCTTCATGAAGTTCTTCCTTACTCACCGCATATCCTTTGGATCGGATTGTATGTAATAACTTTTTTAACACCATTGGATCTGTGATTGTTTTGGATGTATAGGATATTAGATTCCCCTCCAGTACCTGATTAATGGTGGACTCTTCTTGATAAGCTAACAAAACTTGTCCAGTGCTCGTACAATGAAGCGGACTTCTCCTCCCAGCATGCGACAATAAATGGACGGGATTTGTACTATCGATTTTTATGAGATACATCAGCTGAAATTCTTTAATAATACCAATATGGGCTGTTTCACCCGTCCTCTCTGCTAGTTTCTCTATATGATCGTATGACAAATGATATATATTTTCCTTTTTAATGAGCGTCTGTCCCAAAGCTAATAAGGATGCTGCTAAACGGTAGGATTTAGTGGATGAATCCCTGACAATAAAGCCTTCTACCATCAAAGTATGAACTAAACGAAACGCCGTACTTTGCCCTATTTCCAAACGGCTTGCAATATCCTCTAATTGTAATTCAGGTTCTTCCAAGGAAAATAGATGGAGAAGACGAAGAGCATTTCTCAAAGACGAGTAATGATAACTATTTGCAGAAGGATACCTCAATGTTCTGACCGCTCCTTTTCAGGAATATTTCCTAATCTCAGCGATACTTCATTTGCAGCCTTCATGACCCTTCCAGTAAACCTATTAATTTCATGATTTTGAATACGGTCCCTTGTCCCGACAACACTGAGGGCCGCTACCACTTCACCCGTGTAGTCCCTAACTGGAGCTGCAATACTTACAACATTGTCATGCATTTCATCGATACAGATGGAATATCCCTGTTCTTTAATTTGACGTAATTGATAGATTAGTTGCTCAGGATCTGTCTGGCTGTTTGGTCCCATTCGTGGAAGACCTTCCCTGATGATGCTGTCAACTATATTCTTTCTCCCAAATGCCAATAAAACTTTGCCAGCACTTGTACAAGATACCGGATTCTTTTTTCCAATCGATGATAAAAGAGGTACTGGATTCGAGCATTCGACTTTATGGACGTAGGTAATTTCTATTCCTTCTAAAATTGCAACATGAGCCGATTCCCCTAGATCAGATACTAATTTTTTTAATATATCTTTGGACTCTCGATGAATTTCTAAATGGGAAGTAATCACGCCACTAATAGAAAGTAACGAAAATCCAAGACTATATTTATTCCCTTCCTTTTGTAAAAAACTTTCAGCAGTCAAATCGGATACTAGCCTGCTCACGGAACTTTTATTCATTTCAAGAGCATTGGCTATCTCAGTGATTCCCCAAATTGGTTTTTCAATTGTAAAAAGTTGTAGTATTTGCAGTCCATTCTGGACCGATTGTAAAACGGACGTTTTTTTATTAGTCGGAATGATACCAATCACCTCAAAAGATTTAATTTGTTCCGTATATAAGAAGTTAACACTACTATTCAGAATATTTTAATTATATTATAACTTTATCGAAATATAAAACGCTTTCAATCAAAGGAGCTGGAAAAATTGAAAACACAAGTTGGGATTATCGGGGCTGGCCCAGCTGGTCTTATTCTTGCACAACTACTACATCTTCAAGGTATTGATTCTGTTATCTTGGAGCGTAAATCCAGAAACAATATCGAGGGAACCGTTAAGGCCGGTATTCTAGAACAAACAACGATTGATCTTTTAAGAGAAATGGGTGTCGGCGACCGAATGGATCGTGAAGGTCATTTTCATAATGGCAACTACTTTCAATTTAATGGGCAAAGACGCCATATTGATTTAAAAAAATATTCTGGCGGCAAGCACGTCGTTGTTTATCCACAGCACGAAGTGATTATCGACCTGGTCAATGCCCGTTATGAAAATGGCAAAGACATTATCTTTGACGTGGAAGAGGTCACTCTACATGATATCGATACAAACCAACCGAAAATAAGGTACCGTAAAAATGGGTTGGACGAAGAACTTGTTTGTGACTTTATCGCAGGCTGTGACGGCTATCATGGACCAAGCCGTCTTGCAATTCCTGAAACGATAAGAAAAGAACATGTTCATTTTTATCAATATGGCTGGTTAGGAATCCTATCCGATTCCGCACCCGCAGCAGATGAATTAATTTATGCCTATCATGATCAAGGATTTGCTTTACTTAGCACGCGTACACCTATTCTCCAACGACACTATCTTCAAGTGGACCCGTTCGATGATATTGCCAATTGGTCAGATGATCGGATTTGGACCGAATTAACGGCACGAACCAAAACAAATGATGGCTGGCAGGTGCCAGATGGACCGATTAATTCAAAAGGAATTTTCCAAATGCGCAGTTTCGTTTGTGAGACGATGCAATATGGCCGTCTCTTTATTGCCGGGGATGCTGCTCATACGGTTCCGCCAACAGGTGCTAAAGGACTAAACCTTGCCGCTACGGATGTAAAAGTCATGTCCCGCGGAATTACCGAATTTTATCAGAATGGCAGTACAGATATACTGGATCGTTATTCGGAAATTTGTCTTCATCGTGTTTGGAAGGCAGAACGTTTCTCTTATTTCATGACACGACTTCTTCACACCAATCCTAAATTTGATTCCTTTGAACAGGGTGTTCAGCTGGCAGAACTAGATTATTATACTTCGTCTGAAGCTGGATTAAGTACGATCGCTGAAAATTACGTTGGCTTGCCGATTCAGTGGGAAAAGGCGGGAGATTTTAAGACACTTATCAAATAAGCGGATGATTTTTTGGTTAATAATGGCAGAAGAGCCGATGTTGTTTAAAAATGATCCAAAGTCCATATAAATTCGGCCAATCAACTATTCAGGCATTTAAAAAAGGAATTTGACGCATGGTCAAATTCCTTTTTTAGTTCCGTTACTAGGGGGATCTCGTTTTCTACTTCAAATCTTCAATTGAATCGATGTCCATATACTTTGGAACCACTAATCCATTCCTTGTTCCATGGAGGTTCACTCCTAAATCTAGAAAATCGTTTTTATATTGCTCGTAATATTTTTTATGAGTACTTGGCAGCCAACCAGCAACCATAGCGTCGGCGCTTCCGTTAGCCACACCGGCAAACATTGGTCCTACCTCGACTTGACTTAATTTTACCTTAAAGCCATTGTCTTCCAGCACCTTCCCGATCACGTTGGTACTAGCGATTTCTGTGTCCCACGCGACATAGACAAGATTGATGGTTTCCCCATTGCCCTTTTTGGCGCCATTAGTCCATTTTGCCACTTGATCTCCGTTAGCCTTTATCCATTTTTCGGCTGCTTGAGTGGGGTCCATCCCCTTTTTGATGTCCACCATCACTTTTTCCATATCAGCTGGCTTCCACGAAAATTGATCAAGGATGGTGTAAGCACCCGGCATATCTTGTTCAAGACCTTTTCTTACGATGGTATGAATATCTTCTACTGTGCCAAATGATTTGTTCGGGTCTTTTAGAAATTTCAAATCATAAGTTGAAAACATCCAATGCGGTGCCCAGCCGGTGACAATAATCGGTTTCTTCTGACCATAAGCCTTATCCAATTCAGCTGCCATCGCGGCGGAAGATCCTTCCACTACCTGCCAATCCTTCAGTTGATATTCTTTTAGTGCGTTACCAGCCTGAGTCATGATACCTGCTCCAGGCTCAATCCCAATAATTTGATAATCGGTTTGAGCCCCAACGCCGTTTCCTTTTTTATCCTGAGCCGTTTGGTTGGTAATGCCTGTCACAATGGCAGTAAGAATAACCAGCGCGGCAACGATCGAAAACACGATTTTTTTCTTGATAATATGCTCATAAGCTGGCTTCCGTAAGTTTTGCGTAATCCGGTCAAGAATGACCGCGATAAAGACGATCGATAATCCTGCTTCAAATCCTCTTCCTACGTCAATTTGACTGACCGCCCGGTAAACATCCGCGCCTAGTCCTGGTGCTCCTACTAAAGAAGCGGTTACCACCATAGAGAGGGCAAGCATAATACTTTGATTCACACCAGCCATAATCGTTGGTGTGGCGATCGGTAATTGAACCTTAAATAATTTTTGGCTGTTACTCGAACCAAAGGCATCCGCTGCCTCGATTAAATCTTTCGGAACTTCTTGAATACCCAAATTAGTCATGCGAATCGTTGGTGCAATCGCAAAAATAAAGGAAGCGATAATTCCAGGTACTACACCAATGCCAAAAAATAAGATAGAGGGTATTAAATAAACAAATGCCGGCATCGTCTGCATAAAATCGAGTATTGGTGTTACTATTCTATGTACCGTTTTCCTTTGAGCACACCAAATTCCAACAGGAATTCCAATAATGATCGTAATTAATCCCGATAATAAAACAATCGCAATCGTTTGAATACCGGAATCCCAATAACCGAGATTATCAATTAAAAGTAAGCTCAGGAGCGTAAAGACTCCTAAAGGCCATCTGCTTGTGTAGGTTACCAGCAAGGTTAAGATGATTATTAAAAGAATAGGAGGTCCCGCACTCAGGACATCGACTAAAATATTCAAAAGACCCTCGATAGCGGTTGTTAACACGGTAAATAAACCTGCAAATGCAACGGTGACCCACTTGACCAGAACGTCTACCCAATCTCCTAAAGGGATTTTCGGAATGTTCATCTTATTCACCCTCCAAATCGTTCAAGGAATCTTTATTTCCGGCCAAAGCTCCAATGACGGCCCCGCGAATAACAATTCCTACAAGACGGTTGTTTTCATCAATCACAGAAATGGGCAGACTTGCTGTCGCCATTACATCCATCAGATCAGTCAAAAATGTATCACCAGAAACCGTTGGAATATCCGTTGTCATCACTTCCGCAATCGTTTGATTATGCTCAATTGCCTGCCGCGCCTGCTCAGCGGTAATTGCTCCCAATAGTTTTCGATTCCGATCCACGACAAAAATACTGGAATACCCCTGCTTCCGCATGATTTCCAATGCCACCCGTGGACCGCGGTCGACCCCTATTTTTTCTGCCCGCTTCATAACATGGGAGGCAGTTAAAATTTTGGATAAGTTTACATCCTCCACAAACTTCTCGACAAATTCATTAGCCGGATTCATCAAAATTTGTTCTGGTGTTCCCAGCTGTATGACACTGCCATCCTTCATTAAGGCAATCCGGTCTCCAATTCTCAATGCCTCATCTAAATCATGGGTGATAAAAATAATTGTTTTTTTGTATTTTTCCTGGATCTCCAGTAATTCATCCTGCATATCTTTCCGGATTAAGGGATCAAGCGCACTGAAGGCTTCGTCCATCAGTATCACAGCGGTGTCACTTGCTAGAGCCCTTGCCAACCCCACCCTTTGCTGCATGCCGCCGCTCAATTGTTTAGGCAGCTGGTTTTCATACCCTTTTAACCCGACAACTTCCAGCGCTCGTAGTCCTTTTTCCTTTCGCTGTTCTGGCGGAACCTTCTGAATTTCTAGTCCATACTCCGTATTTTCTAAGATAGTTTTATGAGGAAACAATGCAAAGTTCTGAAACACCATGCTGATTTTTTTCTGTCTTACTTCCCTCAGCCTTGCGTCGTTCATCTTTACGATATCTTCATTTTCAATCAAGATCTCACCGATTGTCGGATCAATCAGCCGGTTAAACATGCGGATTAAGGTAGATTTCCCACTTCCAGATAAACCCATAATAACGAAAATCTCCCCAGGATAAATTTCAAAGGAAACATTCTTTACCCCTACCGTCTGTCCCGTTGCTTTCAATATTTCTTTTTTGGTCTTCCCTTGTTTTAATAAATCAATGGCCGCTTTTGGATTGTTACCAAAAATCTTAGAGACACTTCTAACCTCTATGTAGGGATTCATGCTGTCACCTCATTTTTATAATCGAGCTTATCATATACATTTTTTCCACAATTTGTTGTTCTATGTTCGTTTAGATAGAAAAACAAAATAAAACATAAAAAAAAGGATATACCCAGTGGGCATACCAAAAAAATTTAGCAATCCTCAGAATAGTCGGAGAAGAATCGTATTGTATGCATATATACTAAAATTCTTCAGGAGGAGTGCAGTTTTACTTTTTTGGGAGTTTTTAAGAGGTCATCGGAATTAACTAAATGGATTAACATTTATCGATAATTTCAAATAAGACAATTCCAAATTTTAATCTGAAAAGCATTCACCAATTACGATGAATGCTTTCAAATCAGCTATTTTTTGGCTTAAACGTTTTACAACAAGTCTCCGCTGAATGACCAGCTGTATCTTGGTGGTTCTTTTCGCCTAACTCAGCAGACATTTCGGTATCATATCGTGCATGGCTATCTAGTTCAACCATAATCTTATCAGCAGTACAAACATTTCCATCTCCATAAAAAGTACAGTTCGAAATCGCACAAGAAACTTCTACTTTGGGCATTTTAGTACCTCCCTTTTGTTTTCCTGTTGCTATATTATCTTCTGCAAAAAGCCATTTTTCATTCCATATGATTACTTTTATAAATAATTTTAATTTACTGAAAAATGGTATAATAAAAAGCGCATGAAGAGAATGAGTTTGTATAATAAAGGGGATTTTTATGAATAAAAAAGCTTTGCTTATGGCAATGATAACGGTAATTATCTGGGGATCTGCATTCGCTGCCATCCGTGCAAGTTTGCAAGGTGGTTATTCTTCTGGCCATTTGGTTTTATTTCGCTATTTAATTGCTTCTTTCTCATTTGTCCTATATGCACTCATTCCCGGAGTGAAATTTCGCTTTCCAGCCAAGAAAGACTGGATACGGCTTTTGCTTTTGGGATGGATTGGTATTAGCACCTATCATATTGGGGTAACCTTTGGTTCTCAAACTGTTTCTGCCGGAACCGCTGCTATGCTTATAGCATCTTCGCCCATTTTTACCACGATTATTGCGATACTTGTCCTAAAAGAGCGGCTTGAACGAATGGGTTGGATTGGACTTTTTATTGGTTTTGCAGGTATTGCCATTATTACCATCGGTTCAAATGACACCTTGACTTTTTCACCAGGAATTATCTTTGTATTAGTTGCTGCGTTAGCAACTTCTGTTTTCTTTGTTTTACAAAAACCACTTTTTACTCGCTACAAACCGATTGAATTAACCGCTTATTTTACCTGGGCTGGAACGCTGCCATTTTTATTTTTCTCACCAGGCTTGATTGAGGGAATTCAACATGCAACGTTAGAAGCCAATTTGTCAGCGATCTATGTAGGAATTTTCCCAGCAGGTATAGCTTATGTAACATGGGCTATTGCTTTATCCATGGGAAATGCAAGCTCGGTTTCAACCCTTCTTTATATTGAACCTGTATTCGCGATTATAGTGGCTTGGGTATGGCTTAGAGAGCTTCCAAGTACACTATCTATTGTAGGGGGAATTGTTACCGTTTCGGGGGTATTATTGGTAAATTTGTTAGGTAAAAAGAAAACAGTTGGGATGACAATTGACTATTAATTTAGTTACACGCATAATGGTGAACTGGTTTGAATAAAAGAACGATCGTATATTTCTTTTAAAACAATTAACCATAAAAAAAAAACGGGACATCTTTTAAAGAGGTCCCATTTTTTGGTGGATTAAATTCTCGTAAGTAATAAATAATGCAATTTGGGTAGCCAAGGGGTTATTGATGACTGTCATTGAATTATTTTTCGTGCTTGGGTCGTCAATCACGGCTATTGTCTACCTTCAACGAATTATTTTTCAAGCTTCGGTCGTCTATCAGGGCTGTTATCTACCTTCATTGAATTATTTTTCAAACTTGGGTCGTTAATCAAGGCTATTGTCTACCTTCATCGAATTATTTTTCAAACTTGGGTCGTCAATCAGGGCTATTGTCTACCTTCATTGAATTATTTTTCAAACTTGGGTCGTTAATCAAGGCTGTTGTCTACCTTCATTGAATTATTTTATAAGCTTGGGTAGTCAATCAAGGCCATTGACTACCCTCTTTTTTTTATTTTTCAAGATAGGTTGTCAAGCATCTAAATTTCTTACTTCAAAAGGCAGCAAGCCTCTCTCAATTTGACCTCTATATGGTTCATACTGTTCAGGCAGCATTAATTTTTCACCCATCGTTTCATATGATTCATCAAGTGCGAATCCTGGAGGATCTGTCGCAATTTCAAATAGTATTTCGCCATGCTCCCTAAAATAAACCGCATTAAAATAATTTCTGTCCTTAACAGGAGTGACTCCATATCCATTCGCTGCAACATGTTGTTTCCAATACAATTGGTCTTGGTCATTCAATGCCCGCCAAGCAATGTGGTGTACCGTTCCCACACCCATTTGTCCGCGTCCAATCGGCGATAATTTAAGGTCGATCACATTACCAATATCTGCGGTAGAGCGGAACCGAGTGAAATCCCCCTCATTCCCGATTACTTCAAGACCTAATACTTTTTCTAACAATTCAGCCGTTTTGTTAGGCTGGGTTGATAATAAAGTCGCTCCGCCAAAACCTTTGATAGCGACTTCTGATGTTACTTCACCAAAGCTCCATGGATTGATTTCCCCTTCTTCTCTTTCCACTAATTCTAAGTGAAGACCATGTGGATCATCAAATTCCAGATATTGCTCCCCAAAACGTTCCATTTTCGTAAAAGGAATTTGGAACGTTTCAAGTCTTTGTTCCCAAAATTTAAATGAACCCTTTGGAACGACATATGAAGTAACGCCTACCTGACCGTCACCAATGATTCCTTGGCGAGCCCCAGCCCATGGAAAGAAAGTAATAATAGTTCCTGGTTTTCCACCTTCATTCCCGAAGTACAGGTGATAGGTCTCTGGATCATCAAAATTAACCGTTTGTTTTACCAAACGTAACCCTAAAACTCCAGCGTAAAAATCAACATTCTCTTGAGGATGACCGACAATCGCAGTGATATGGTGAATCCCCATTATTTTTTTAGTCATAGTGGAACACTCCTTTTTCATAGGATAGTTATTTTGTTCCTAGTTAAAACATTAAAACCTAAGATTTTTATTTGAATTTAAGAATCTCTACTTCAAGATATTTAAAATAAAAATGCGTCTAAAGCATATTGACCAGGACCTATTAGCGCTACACCTATCGTCACCGCAAGTAAAGTTAAGTTATATTCATAGCCATTGGACGTTGCCCATAACCCATTAGCACCATGTACCTTCACAATTGCCATTACCATCGTTCCTGCAATGATGAAACCAGCTAGGGGCGTTAGAAGACCAACAGCAAACAATATTCCGCCAACAAGTTCAGCTAATCCTGCGAAAAGGGCCATGGTTACACCCGGCTTCATTCCAATCGACTCAAACCATCCACCTGTTCCTTTTAAACCGTACCCGCCGAACCAGCCAAACAATTTCTGTGCACCGTGACCAACAAAAAGTAAACCGATTACTAAACGAATAATTAATAAACCAATATTTATCATCTTAAAATCCTCCTAAGTTTTTTATCTCGAATTCGAGATATTTATCAAAAAAATTAAACTTTATTCCTTACCTTTTTCAACAAGCGAACCAATGTCTCTGCTTCTTCGGAATTTAACGAATCAAACATATCATCCACTACCTGATGATAGTTAGGCATTATTTTATCCATAAATTCATTTCCTTCATCAGTTAATGAAACATGGATTGCTCTTCGATCATTAGGGCAGTCACTTCTATTTAATAGACCTTTTTGTTCTAACTTATCTATCACATAGGTCATGGAACCACTTGAGATTAAGATGCAATTCCCAATCTGTTGAATGGTTTGTTTCCCTTTTTGGTAAAGGACTTCCAAAACCGAGAATTCCGGAATATTTAGCTTGTTTTTGGACATTTCTTCCTTCATTCGATCATGGACTGCTTTTGATGTTTGCATTAATTGCAGAAAGGGTAAATTCGTGCATTTCTTCACCATTTAACTCACCTCCAATAAATCTTGAATTAATATATCTTGAATATGAGATAATGATAATACGAATAACGTTATTTGTCAACAACCATTTTAAATGTTTTGCCATTTGAATATTTGTAAGATGATTCTACTGTTCAGAGATGCCCTCTCGCACATGAGTTGGAGCAAATTCCTACTCGGCTGATTTATCTATTTGTTTTATCTATTATTAACTTATTTTCCCATTACTTCTTGTATAATAGATATAGAAATAATTTCTTTTTCGACTTATCCAAATGATATGGTTTTTAAAGGAGGTGTTTGTTTGATAAAAAGGAAAATCAATAGCAGCAAGAAAACCTCATTAGGCGTATTAGGGACAATTGGTGCTATATTATTGGGTAAATTAAAATATGTTCTCGTAGTGTTAAAACTCCTTAAACTTCAAACACTTTTGAGCATGTTTATTACTCTCGGATCCTACGCCCTCATTTTTGGCTGGGAGTTTGCCGTTGCGATCGTCTATTTATTATTCATTCACGAAATGGGTCATGCCTACGCAGCGAAAAGGATTAAACTACCAGTAAGCCCAGCTATATTTATTCCTTTTATGGGGGCGGTTATTGGGATGAAGGAAATGCCAAAAAATGCAAAAGATGAGGGCTTTGTAGCCTATATGGGACCTTTATTCGGATTGATATCCTTTTTGCCGGCGATTCCTTTGTATGATCATACACATGAACCGTTCTGGGCGCTTCTAATTATTTTAGGAGGAATGATCAATTTATTTAATCTAATTCCTATTACTCCATTAGATGGCGGAAGAATTGCCGCTGGAATTAGTACTAAGCTATGGGGTTTAGGAATCATTTTGTTATTAGCTTACTCCATATATAAATTAAGCTTCATAGGTTTTATCATCGTCCTTCTGGGCTCCCGAGAATGGTACAAATTATATAAAAAACAAAAACGGTTAAAGGATGATCAATTAGAGGTGCAAGAACTAGAAGTTCTAATTGAGAATATTTCTCTAGAATCTCATTCTCTAGATTCGACTTATGAAATGATTAGAAAGGCAAAATGGAAAATCGCAAATTTAGAGATTACTCAACTATTAAATACACTGACTTTGGAAATTGAAAAAATGAAAAAGGATCTTTATTTGCAACAATTGTCTGGTACTTATCATTTGAGTGATGAAGCTATTCATTACAATCAACCCGTTATTTTAGATATTCTTAACCAATTACAAGAAAAATTATCAGCGTATAAAAAAGATATACTGATAACAAAAAGTTATTATAAAACGGATAAAAAAACGAAACTGCAATTATTTTTGATTTATATCGGTTTAGTCCTTGCCCTAACGATTAGTTATTATTATGGTAATGAAATCCTCATGAATCATCCAGAAATACAAAATGAGTTGAATAAGTAAAAACGCAATCCAAAAAATGTAATCCAAACAACCCAAAAAGGTACACCACAATTTAATCCGTGGTGTACCCTTTTCAAAGAGAACTGATTGAATCGTATATAGCACAAGAACGACAGTACATATTAAATTAATTCATTTTTCTTTTTTAATATCATATATAGGATGATGCTGCACACCGAGCATAAAAGAGCTAGAGAAGCAATAAACCCGTATCCTGCCTGTAATCCCACTACCTCGTTTACAGATCCCCCATCACCATTGAACATCTTACTAACTAAATCGATAATAAAACCTATCATTAGGTTTCCGATTACACTGGCAATCCCCATGAGTGTAACAGTAAATGTAATTGCTGTACCTGTACCTTTTGGGTAGCGTTTAGCTAAAAGTGCCATGACAGTTGGATATATTAACGCAATCCCCACTCCAGATATAGCAAATAGGATAGCTCCTTTTTCTCCTGCCAAAATCGCAGCGAATCCGCATATGCCTGAAAAGGCCGAGGCAATAATGATCGATAAGGTAAAACCAATTTTATCAGTGATCGACCCTAAAAAAAGTCTGGCGAGCATAAAAAATAAGAAAAACATCGATAACATCTTAGATGCATCGTTTATGTTCCATTTATAGGCTTTTACCAAAAACTGTACAAGCCAACTTCCAATCGCAAGCTCTGAGACCACACCGAAAGAAAGAACCGCAACGATGAGCCATGCGACAGGGTCGCGAATTAGAGAATGATAGGAAGTAGTTTCCTCAACTTCATGCGTCTCGTTAGGAATTTTCCCTAATAGAGAAGGCACAATTGGCAGCAGTGACAATAATAGAACCAAGAGGTACATCCCCCGCCACCCCAGTTCTTCACCAAAAACATTCCAGCCCATTATGGACGCTGCAATAGTCGGGGCAACGGTTGAACTAAGCCCGTAAAAAAAGTGAGAAAGGTTCATCATCGCACCCGTATTTTTAGTGAATATTCGAGCCGCCATGATTCCTAGTCCAATCTCCAGAACGCCGTTTCCAATGTACAGTAAAAAGAACGAAGCAGAGAGAGATGCATAATTAGCTGAAAAATAAATAACAAATCCAGCTAGTGCCATTGATAAAAATGCAATGACTCCGGTCCATTTAATCCCTATTTTATTGCTAAGTGCTGATGTAAATGAACAGGCAAGCAGATAGCCTAAAGAATTCAAGGCTAGTAAAATGCCAATTTGTGACTGACTTAAATGTAGTTCGTTTTGGATGATTGGAATAGCTGGTCCTTTTATGTTTTCAGATAAACCAAAAATTAGAAAGCCGCCAAAAACGATACTAAGTAATAGATAATAATTGTATTTAGGATTTACCTTAAGGGCATTGCTACTTTTTTCAGTACTTAGAGCTTGTTGTTGTGTTTCCATGAATGTTCCTTTCTTTATAAAAAATTATCTAATCTATCATG
The DNA here is from genome assembly GCF_021560175.1 of Neobacillus drentensis. GTDB lineage: Bacteria > Bacillota > Bacilli > Bacillales > Cytobacillaceae > Neobacillus > Neobacillus drentensis_A. The sequence goes on from NZ_CP091110.1 coordinate 3,885,963, forward strand.
TACGTCTTCTTATCATTTATTTGCATGCATATAGTTTGATAAGTAAAGCACCAAAACCATAGGGACCATCCCGCCTTTTTACTTCAGATAAGATTCTGCTGCTGTATATGATTTATTTTTCGGGTTTGGAAATATACAACATTCCGTAAAGGATGTGGGATTAAATGGATTTAGCTACCTTTATCAGATTATATCAAGAATTTTTAAAAGAATGTGAACAAAATGGATGGATGGTAGAAGTTCTTATTGAAGAATTCGGAAATTATCTTGCTGCTATAACAAATGTGGAAGGAGTCGAAGTCCAATTCTATATTGAGTTGGACATAGAAAACTGTGTACACCTTAGTGAGTCTACCAATCAAAGCAGACTGGATTATGGTGTAATCAGGGACGAAGGAAAGGGTGACCAGTTTGCGAAACAAGTATTGGATGAATTTCACCAATACTGGGTAAAGCATATACCAAAACGGTACTCGAGCTTTATTCTTTATAAACAATAAAATAAATTCATGGAAGAAGGTATAATTGTCTAATATATCTTCTTTATTTTTTGATTACCAAATATGTGGTAAACACAAGTTAGATAAGACAACATAAACTATAAATCAAAATTCAAATCATATGATCTTCACGTTCATTGGAGGGTAAATATTGAAATTAAGCGTTCTCGATCAATCAGTTATAAGTAAAGGGGATTCGGCGAGTACCACTTTACAAAAAACTGTAAAATTAGCTCAGTTATCGGAGGATTTAGGATACACTCGCTTTTGGGTTGCGGAACATCATAACACCAATGGAATGGCTGGTTCCTCTCCAGAAATACTTATTTCACATATAGCATCAATGACTCGGAAAATACGTGTCGGTTCGGGCGGTGTATTACTCCCTCAGTATAGCCCCTATAAGCTTGCCGAGAACTTCAAAGTATTAGAGGCCTTGTTTCCGAATCGAATTGATTTAGGAATCGGACGTTCCCCTGGTGGTTCAGCGACTACTCGGCTGGCTTTGACAGATGGATTAAGAAAAAGCCTCAATGAATTCCCTAGGCAGGTAAAGGACCTGCAGGGTTTTTTACAGAATCAATTACCCGAAGATCATCCTTTTCATGGTGTACAAGCATTCCCGATGACAACAAATTTACCAGAAGTATGGCTTTTGGGAATTACTCATAGAGGTGCAAGATTAGCTGCAGAAAATGGGACCGCTTTTACTTATGGCCATTTTATCACTCCGGTAAATGGACAGCAGGCTATGAACTATTATTATAATCATTTTCAGCCCTCGCCTTTTCTGGAAGAGCCTGTGGCAAATGTTTGTGTATTTGTGGTGTGTGCCGCTACTCAGGAAAGAGCGGAAGAATTGGCTTTAAGCCAAGATATGTGGCTGTTAGCAGTTGAAAAAGGAATTGATACTAGGATCCCTTCCATCATAGAAGCAAAGAACATACCGTTAACCTACGACGACAGAATTAAGATTAAGGAAAATCGAAAGCGCATGATTATTGGTACACCTCAAAAAGTTAAAAGCGAACTTCTTCGGTTGATTGAAAATTACCAAACGGAGGAATTTATGATTATAAGCAATATACATGACTTTCAGGAAAAAATTGAAAGCTATACTTTGTTAGCTGAAGCATTTCTTTAACCTAATCCGATAAAAAACATGATTAAATAGCATAAAATGTCTTTGTGTTTTCTAATAATCTTTCGGAAACTTCTTCTTCTGCAAGGTTTTTTATTTTCGCAATCATGTAAATCGAATGCTTCATCATGTCAGGATGAGTCATTTTTCCTAAAAAAGGACCTTCGAACGGCCATGGACCGTCTGTTTCAATCATCATTTTCCCTAATGGATAGGTTTGAACCAATTTCTGAATCTTCTCCTTATAAACAATTTCAGGAGTAACAGAGATAAAATACCCCGCTTCGATCATTCTCGAAATTGTTTTTTCATCCCCTTTAAACCAATGGAAATGGGCCTTTGTCACCGAATGCTTTTCCAAAAGATCACAAACAATCGGGGCATCATCATAGACGGCATGCAGAACAATCGGCTTGTCCCATTTCTTTGCCATCTCCACAAACGTTTCGAGATGGTCAATATATTGGCCATACTGCAATCTAGATACTTTTTGGTCCTCCTTTAAATAGTAAGGCAAACCTACCTCTCCAATAGCAATCATTTCTTCTTGATGTTGACCCATCCATTCAATCAGTCTGGAAAACTCAACTTCAGTTGGCAGTATCTGCTCTGGATGCAACCCAAATAGAGGTTTTATTTTTTGATATTTCCTTGATAATTGAAGGTTTCGCTTACAAGATTCAAGATCAAAAGAAACCGACAGCAAAGCTTCAATCGAACCAGTCCCTTCCAATATCAAGTCTATTTCTTTATCTGTATACCGATCTAAATGAATATGGGCATCAATCATTTTCATTTTGGATTCACACTTTCTTTATTTCTTTGCTTATAGATTCCTTGTTAGAAAAACAGATTCATTTCATAACAAGAAATATGGGCTGCCGGGTTCACTGTTTAGAACAGATGACACAGCTGCCCACATCTTAAGTCTTAAAACTTATCTATTTGATAGGGAAAATCCTTTTCCGATTACAGGTCCAACACTAGATACCATGTTATTAACAGCACTAAATAATGCTTTTATGGATGAAGCCATAATGTCAGCATCGATTCCACAGCCCCAATAAACAGCCCCATCTAAAGAAGTGAATCCTACATATGATACTGCATTTGATTCCGAACCTCTTTCTAGGGCATGTTCTTTGTAAACTAAATCTTTAAAATCGAGACCCAGTGTGGTGCGAAGACCATTGCTGATGGCGTCAAGTTTCCCATTTCCTATACCAGTCAATTCGTGAGCCTCACCGTTTATCTTGACTGATACAGTCGTTTCATATTTTTCATTTTGAGTAAATCGGTAATTGATGAACTCAACTGGGGTATGAATATTGACATATTCTTTTATGAAAATATCATAGATTTCATTTGGCATAAGCTCCTTGTGCATGCGATCCGATACATTTTTAACACTATATCCAAAGCTTTCACGCATCTCCGCCGGCAGATCAAGTCCAAAATTCTGCATCAGCACATACCCAATACCCCCCTTACCTGATTGGCTATTAATACGGATAATATCGCCTTCATACTGTCTGCCAATATCCTTTGGATCGATCAATAGATAAGGGACTGTCCAATACTCATTTTCTCTTTCCTCACGCCACTTCATTCCTTTTGCGATTGCATCCTGATGGGATCCTGAGAATGCCGTAAAAACAAGTTCTCCCCCATACGGGTGTCTTTCATGAACTTTCATTCTTGTTAATTTTTCATACTTGGCAAGGATATGATAGATATTTTCAAAGTGAAGCTTAGGATTTACGCCGTGCGAATACATGTTTAAAGCCAATGTGACGATGTCTACGTTACCTGTTCTTTCTCCATTTCCGAACAGTGTTCCTTCTACCCTCTGCGCTCCAGCAAGCATACCCAACTCCGCATCGGCAACTCCGGTTCCCCTGTCATTGTGAGGATGAAGGGAAAGAATGACATTGTTCCGAAAGTTTAAATGATCACTCATGTATTCAATCTGACTGGCATAAACATGGGGCATTGACATAGACACTGTAGCTGGAAGATTGATAATCACTTTGTTGTCAGCAGTAGGCTGCCACACATCCAGTACCCGGTTGCAAATTTCAAGCGCAAACTCCATTTCTGTGCCTGTGAAGCTTTCCGGTGAATATTGAAACTGGAAATTCCCCTCCGTTTCGGCGGCATATTTCTTAACCATTTTTGCTCCGGTTACGGCAATGTCGATAATTTCTTCCTCCGTTTTTTGGAACACCTGTTCACGCTGCGGTATGGATGTTGAATTGTAAAGGTGGACAACCGCCTTATTCGCTCCTTGAAGAGATTCAAACGTTTTTTTGATAATATGTTCTCTTGACTGGGTTAAAACTTGAATGGTTACATCATCTGGAATTAATTCCTGTTCAATCAAGGTACGTAAAAAAGTATATTCTGTTTCAGAAGCGGCAGGAAAGCCCACTTCTATTTCCTTGAAACCTACTTCCAACAGTAATTGAAAATATTCCAGCTTCTCCTCTAGACTCATTGGCACCACTAAAGCTTGGTTACCATCTCTTAGGTCTACACTGCACCATGTTGGAGCTTCCTCAATATACTCCTTTTCCGTCCATTTCAAGCTTTTTACTGGAGGCATGAAATAACCTCTGGAATACTTTTCAATGTTTTTCATTCTATTGCCCACCTTTTTATCAATTTAATTAGTAGAGTTTAAATAAAAAAAGCCTATCATCTCATAAGAGACGACAGGCTTTGCCTACGTGGTACCACTCTTTTTGATTCGTTAAAAAAAGCAAACGAATCCACTTAATGACTTGATTACGGCTATCAACCGTTAAGGCCTACATTTCAGCCTTACCACTCCTGGGTGAGTTGGGGGTGTTATTGACTGTCTCTCACCAACCGACAGCTCTCTATACAATACGTAACCCTTAATACTCCCAATCATTGCGTTTTTATTTTTTGAATTTTCCCCATTTTATTACTAATTTTAAAAACAGTCAACCCTTTAGGTAATTATTTTCCACAATAACCAACTTATTAATCTTTAATCAAGTGAAATTTTTTTGTTTTTTGCAAGGTTTCCATCATTTCAAATTCGCACATTTAGTACATTTGGATGAGATTTATGGAGAAAAAAGTGAATCTAGGTTAAATAAAAAAAGAGCAATTCAGCTCTTTTTTATTGATCCTTCTGTATCGGAAACTGTATTCAGTATTAAAATGAAAAAGAGCTGCTTTTTCTAAAGAAATATCTATTGATTACTCTGTGAAATAGCACTAGATAAAACGATTTCATAGCATTTAGATGTTCGAAAGACTAACCCCTATAGTTTTTGCACAACCTTATACACCACCACTACAGAAATCGTTCCCCCATCTAAATTTGCTACCCTAAGATCGACGAAATTCATTTGGTCAAGGGTATTTAAGAAAACATTGACCTGTTCCTCGACATCACTTGGTGGACCTGTAAATATTTTTGTTCTTATCTTACGAACCGTATATTCCATATCGCATCCGCTCCCTTGTATGATTGAAATCCATTGCTACAGATGTGAATCAGTTGCCGCCAAAATTTCTATCACCCCTGCCTCTTGTTCCTTTGCTTCTTCCTTGCCCTTATCTATTCAGCCAACAGCAGAGGCAGAAAATTATGAGACCTCTGCTGTTGCCCAGTTAAAATTTGGTTCTAAGAATGATTGTTTTTTTGCGCCGCGCCTGACCAAATAGCAAGAATTAAGACAATAATTCCAAGAATGACACTATTCCACATAGCGCCCGCATTGCTGGTGAAACTATACACCCATGGAGAAATGATGAGCCAGACACCGATCAGTCCAGTTAGCCAAAGTTGCCACATCATAAAAACCTCCTATTTATTAATTGACGTTAACGTTAATGTCAACGTCAATAAAACATATGAAATTTATGAGAATATATTCCAATTCATGTGAGAAGTTATCTTTATTTTTTTGATTAATCGAAAAAAAATCGTTGCATATGGAGTAATGAGTGTAAGTTGTTTTAAAATTTTGTAGGGTATTGCCAAAGGTAAAACTGTGGAGTGTGCTATCTCTGAGGTTGCTGCCAGGATTTATGTAGATACTTAGTTTAATACGCTTAATCTGAAAAAATTCTTTATTATTTGTAGCTAGACCCGATTTACTTTTTTTCCAATTCGTCCATAAAGTGTAAAGAGCGTTCCACTTGCTCTTGGTACAGATTGCGCATGATTTCTACGTTTTCTATTTTCGTATTCATTTTTTCAATCAAGTTGTGAAGAACATCGATGTACTGCCTTACCAACACTCTTTGTCCATCGGCACTTTCAATATTCTCTTGAAATGTACGGCGTATTTCATTAAGCGACTCCTCTGCGTCCATAACTTCCTGAATCTCTTGAAGTGAGATACCCAAATATTCCTTCAGGCGAAGGATTTGCTTAATTCGGTCCATCGTGCTTTGATCATAAAGACGATGCCCGCCATTCGTGCGCAATGCAGGGGAAATAAGACCTACCTCCTCATAATACCGGAGCGTTCTTGGGGTTATCCCAAGTTGCCGTGAAACCGCGTCAATGGTCAATACATCGTAAATCTCATTATTCGTCAAGCTGAAACACCTACTTTGTACAGAGTTAATTTGGATAAAAGATATATATCTATTAAAACACATGGATAACTTCCAGGTAAATCCATTTATTCACCACTCTTTGTACCTTTTTTCTCCAAATAAAAGGAGATGCTGTACGGCATCCCCTTATTATTCAACATTTACTTCTCTTCACTTTTTTTCCAATACTGCAAAATAATTATTTTCACTATCTGCAAAGTTGAACACTCTGCCAGAAGGCATGGTGACCATTTCACCAACGGTAACATTTTGCTTGGATAAGTCGGCATATAATTGATCTAGGTCATTTGAAAAAAACATTAAAGATGGTGTACCGAGATTTAATTCAGGCTGCATTTTAGAAATTAGTTCCTTATTGTGCAGGACAATACTTGTCCCAAATTCATTTGTTGGTGCAATTTCAATCCATCTCAACCCCTGACCGTTATCTTCGTCTGAAATTACCTTAAATCCCACTTTTTCAGTCCAAAATTTAACTGCCTCATCTTGATTATTTACATACAACATTACTTGCCCTAACCTATTAATCATTCGTTCACCCTCTATATCAATTTAAATTATGACCTCTATCAATTTATTGATAGAAATAAATAATATACTATTCAATTTTACCCAATCAAGCCAATAATGAATACATTTTTTATGGAAAATGATGTTAAAATATGATTTAGAGTTACTTACTTTATAAACAGTTCGACTGAAAAATATAAAAAGGGAGGTATCGAAGATGACATCTTCAACTAAAAGTTTACGAACCTGCGCCAAGGGCCACAAATACTATAAAAGCAGCGACTGTCCGACTTGCCCGATCTGTGAAAAAGAACTGAAACCTGCCACTGGATTTCTCTCCATCCTCTCGGCGCCAGCCAGACGGGCATTAGAAAACAATGGGATCACTTCTTTACAACAGCTTTCTACCTATAGTGAAAACGAGATCTTGGAATTTCATGGTATGGGGCCAGGTTCTTTACCGAAACTTAGGACCGCTTTGAAAGAAAAGGGGTTATTTTTCAAAGCAAAATAGCTGAATGATATTTTTTCTAACTATCTTATTTGTCTAAACAGTTCTTAAATATATAATTACTCTATTTTTATAAAACATGTTCCTCTAATCTCCCTGTTATACCGAAAACAAAAAGGCTGCCATAATGACAGCCAGAGCATTTTTTTCATAGAAATTAAAAATCCTTTTATTTAATCGTCAAACTTAAATTTTGGTAACGCTTCGACTGTTTCGGTATTTGTTAGTTCTTCCTGCCTTACTTTTGATTTTTTCACACCTAGAAAAATAACCATTCCAACCAATAAGATTGCAAGTAACAGCCAGAGAAAAACCATATGAATCGCTCCCTTCGAAAAAATAACCGCATTATAATATATGAAGAGGAGCTTGGCATTTTTAATGTCAAAAAGATATAAAATTATTTACAGTTTTATAACTGAATGGAATATAGCTCCTTTTTAATATGCACTAATTCTTTGTTTCGTAAAAATTTTATTTATACATCAGGTACTCCTCAAAAATCCCTCTTTCTGCTATGTTAATGTTAGCTAATACCAATTTAAGGATGTGAAGGGCAGTTCAGTTCTGCTATGGGATGAATATTAAAATATTGATTGCGGATGATAATTCGTTTATTCGCGAGGGAATGAAGATCATTTTGAGTACCTACGGAGAGTTTGAGGTACTTGCAACCGTAGATGATGGTAAGGAAGCAGTTGAATATTGTCAACATCATCATGTTGACATAGCTCTTCTGGATGTAAGGATGCCCAATATGAATGGCGTTGAAGCAACAAAACTTCTGACAGAAACAACGAAGACCAAGCCGATGATTCTGACAACGTTTGATGACGATGAGTACATTATCGATGCAATTAAGAATGGAGCAAAAGGCTACTTATTAAAAAATACCGACCCTGAACGGATCCGCGATGCCATTAAAAGTATCTACTATGGCAACACTGTTTTGCAGGATGTTGTCCTCGATAAGGTTAAATTCAAAATGACTGGCAATTCAAAACCCGAGTCCAAGGTGGATTCCAGCCTCTTCACAGAGCGGGAAATGGACATCATGAAACTTATTGCAAAAGGCTACTCCAACAAGGCGATCTCTAAAGAACTATTTATTTCGGAAGGCACTGTTGCTAACTATATTACTTCGATTCTAGGGAAAACAGGCTTGGAGGATCGAACCCAAATTGCCATATACTTTCTTACTGGCTCAGTAGATTAAGAGGACCATGAGATGGAATTATGGATCATTTTCAGCAAGCTAATTATTATCCTATTTCTCAGCTTTTCCTATGTTCAATCCAAAACAAGCAGTCTGGCTTTGATTGTCCTTGCGATTTTAGTATATTTCAGCATAAATATTACCCTTTACCTTATTCGATCGGGAAGAGTAAGGATTTGCCTCCACCTTGTATCGATGGTTCTTATTTTTATTACCTTTCGGGAAGTCAATTCGTTATTTATCCTTCTCCTGCCAAATCACTTTTATGAGCTTGCCTGGCCTTTTTTTGAAAAAAAGTGGGCGTTGTTGGTATTGGGATTACTGCCTGTATTTATTGTCCCTCACTTACAGGCGTCATACTGTCTGGTTGCACTCTTTTGCTTTGTGGTTTATTTCATGACTAGCCATTACTCGCATAGGCTGATTAAATATGAGAATATGCTTGATAAGATGCGCGTTGATATGCAGCGTCTCTCCAAAAACCTTAATGAAAATAAAGAGTACATTAGGCAATCTGAATATACCTCTCGCTTAGAGGAGCGCAACCGGATTTCCCAGCAGATTCATGACAGCATTGGCCATTCCATGACCGGCGCATTGATTCAAATGGAAGCGGCGAAGACTCTAGTGGGTATGGACCAGGCGAAGGCCGTGGAACTGCTTCAGAATGCGATAAACATTTCAAAAGAAGGCATCGAAGATATTAGAATTACCTTAAAAAATATGAAGCCCCCAACCGAACAAATCGGCTTACAGCGTCTAAAACTGTTCATTGAGGAGTTTTCCATCCAGCACCAGTTACGAATGCCGTTGGTATACAAAGGAAACATAGATTTGATTTCACCGATTCAATGGAAGATTATTGCTGATAATATCAGCGAAGCCCTTACGAATTCATTAAAATACTCAGGTGCGTCGGAAATAGCGATTGACATTCAGGTATTGAACAAACTAGTCCGGGTCGAGGTCCGTGATAACGGTAAAGGGATTGTATCCGGCAAAGTGGTAAAAGGGCTTGGCATCGTAGGCATGGAAGAACGGTCTGCATCCATAAAAGGCACAGTGATTGTCGATGGACCAAATGGATTCTCCGTTACCACCCTCCTCCCCATCGCCTAATGAAAGCCTTCATATGAAAAACATGAAATTTCTCATGTATAAAGGGTGAACTAATGCACTTATGTTAGTTCACCCTTTTTTCTTATAATCAAATTACAAATAAAGGAAATGGTGTCAGGCACCATCCTATATGAGGTGAGTTTATGAACGTGTTGGAGATTAAGAATTTAACGAAGAAATTTGGCGATTTTATTGCTGTAGATAATATGTCTTTAGTGATTCAGGAAGGGGAAATTTTCGGTTTCCTGGGGTCCAATGGAGCCGGCAAGAGTACAACGATCAATATGATCTCAGGTCTTTTACGAAACAACAGCGGGGAAATCCATATCCTTGGCAAGAACATTGCGTCACACAGCAAGTTTTCCAAGATGAATATCGGGATTGTACCACAGGACTTGGCGATTTATGAGGATATGACAGCTTACGAGAATGTGAGATTTTTTGCAGGTTTATATGGTCTGCGAGGAGCAGAATTAAAAGAACGTGTCGAAGAAGCACTAGAGTTTGTCGGGCTGTTAGATAAACAAAAGAGCTATCCAAAGACTTTTTCCGGCGGGATGAAACGCAGATTAAATATCGCTTGTGCGATTGCTCATCGCCCAAAGCTGATTATTATGGATGAACCAACTGTTGGTATTGATCCACAATCACGAAACTACATTTTAACCTCTGTCCGCAAATTAAACGAGATGGGCTGTACCGTTATTTACACGAGCCACTACATGGAAGAGGTGGAAGAAATCTGTTCGCGGATTGCGATTGTCGATCATGGAAAGGTGATTGCGGAAGGAACTAAGGAGCAATTAAAAGCGATTATTACGGATACAAAGGATATATTGTTTGAAGTGAAAAACTCAGATAACTTCGATGAAGTTTCATTAAAGGAAATCAAAGGTGTCAATTCCGTTTCCGTCGAGGAAAACCTGGTGAAAATTAACTCCAAATCAGAAATAAACAATTTAAACCAGATTATTCAGTTCTTCATTAACAATGGTAAAGAAATCCGCTCACTCCAAGAGCTGGCTCCAAACCTTGAAACCGTATTTCTTACTCTAACCGGTAGAAACTTAAGAGATTAGGAGGAAGCCACAGTGAATATCATCAACATAGCTCTAAATGAATGTAAACGCAGCATCCGAGATTTCAGGACGCTGGTGTTTATGCTGGCCTTCCCAATCGTGTTAATGCTGATTCTCGGAACTGCTTTGTCTAGTACCTTTGACACAAACATTAAAATTGGAAAAATCAATGTACTATTTACCGAAAATAATGATCGTAACTTTTCAGAACCGTTCCATAATTTTATAATGGAAGCCAAAAAGCAAGACATTCATTTTTCAGAGGCAAAGAATGGTACAAATGGACAGCTGGCTGTTCAACAAAACAAATATGATGCTTATGTGATCGTTACTGATAAAGGAATTCAATTTTACGGCAGTGAGCGGAACAGCATCCAGGCAAGTATGGTTGAAGGAATGCTGACTGCTTTTACCGATAAATACAATTTGATTACCGAGATAGCAAAGGAAAAACCTGAGCAAATACAAGCCGTATTAGCCAATACCTCAAGCAACTATGTAAAAGAAACCTCCTTAACTGCTGATAAAGCTCCTGGATCGATGGATTATTATGCCATTGCGATGACCACGATGATTGCCTTATACAGTGCTATTTCTGCCAGTTCTCTAATTCGCGCGGAAAGAAGGCGGAACACAGCCATTCGACTCGCCATCGCACCTATCAACAAAATCGAAATTTTTCTAGGTAAAATTCTTGGCGGAATCGGTATTAATTTTATATGCATCTTGCTGGTAATGGCCTTCAGCCGTTTTGTCTTTGGCGCAGACTGGGGCACCCATCTCGGAATGGTAGTACTCATTCTGTTCACGCTCGTATTTCTTGCTGTGAGCTTTGGGCTCGGCCTCAGCTATATGATCAAAACGGATTCAGGTATGCAAACCATCGTCATGATTGTCCTACAGCTTGCTGCCTTTTTTGGCGGGGCCTATTTCAGAATTGACAATGCTGACGGAATTCTGGGAATCGTGGTGAATTTGTCCCCTTTGACATGGGCAAGGGATGCGTTAACAAAAATTATTTATAACAATGATCTAGTCGCTGGACTGCCTGCGATCTCATTAAATATTGGCATTGCACTTGTTTTTCTAATGGTTGCGATTGTTGCATTCAGAAAACGGGAGGGTCTCTAGAATGAAAGAAATCATGTGGCTGGTGGCCAATTCGTTACGTTCCATCTTTTTAAACAAACGAAAAATTTTCTCATATGTGCTCGTACCGTTACTGGGCATCTTTATTGCCTTTATGGTGTATGGCAATACGGGTCCCTCCTATCTCAATGCCGGGATTGTGGACCAAGATCAGACGACGATTTCGAAAAATACCGCCAGTTTTATTGGCAGTTTAAAAAATGTAAAGACAAGTAAACTAAGGGAATCTGAGGTTAAAAACAAAATCGCTTCCGGCGACCTGGATTGCGCCATAATCATTGAACCAGGTTTTTCTCAAGCAATTATGAATGGCGAGAAGCCTGAGGTGCAGGTTGTATCGATTAAAGGAGCACAGGTTACGACTTTTATTACGACCTACCTTAACAACTATATTAGTAATCTTTCATCCCTACGAACTGCTGCCAATGGGGATGAAACGGTGTTTATAACTCTCTACGACAATTACCAAATTTCAGGGTTTAAGGTTTCTACGCATTCTTTAAAAGATACATCAAATAACAACGATATGACGATCCAGACGATTGGCTTTCTGCTAATGATTATGCTCAATTCTGCAGGCGGCTTGTCAGAATTGATTTTAAAAGAAAAAGAAAACCGAACCTATTTCCGGATTATGTCGACACCAATTGACGGTAAAAAGTATGTTCTTGCTAATGTGATTGTCAACATGATCATAATGACCATTCAAGTGGTTGTCACCATGACGGTTATGACGAAAGTCTTTGGTATTTCAGCTGGGGTCCCCTACTGGGAAATGATTGGTGTGATGATGTTTTTCTCACTTGTCTCTGTAGGTTTATCATTGGTCATTACTGCCTTTGCCACCAACTCGAATTCGGCAAGTGCCTTGCAAACTCTTATTATGACACCATCCTGCCTGTTGTCCGGCTGCTTCTGGCCAGTGGAAATCATGCCAAAAGCAGCCCAAAAAATTGCGGACTTCCTCCCGCAAAGATGGCTGCTCGACACAATCGCTGAACTGCAAAAAGGACATACACTCAGCAGTTTGGCATTAAATCTAGCAACCCTACTCGCCTTTGCCTTAGTGTTCTTTATGATTGCCATTTATAAGTTTAGCCGGAATAACAATGTTAGGAGTTTTATTTAAGCGAGTATCATTACAAAAAACCTCACCGAGCTTCGGCGAGGTTTTCAAATTTTGGGCTATTGAGTTTATTTCCGCTTATTTATCAAGAATTCGATTCTATTTTAATATTAGTAGAAGTCTGTTAAGAGCTGTATCAATTTAAGGAATTAATCCAAGCCTCAACCGTCATCACATCAGCTTGTCGCGGGAATACCTTCTCGGTAAGAACACGGTGAACCTCAGGGTCACCGTCGAGACAAGCATCCGATAGTACCGTAATTGCATAATCTTTATCCGCTGCTTCCCTTACTGTTGATAGAACTACACCACTTGTCGCAATCCCACTCAATATTAACGTGTCAATCCCCTTCGATCGCAGAATGACTTCCAGGTTACTTCCGGCGAAGGCACTGACTCGATACTTTGTTACGACTGGTTCATTCGGTTGGGGTTGCAGGGATTCGTGAATTTGCGTTCCTGGGTCTACGACCGTCATTCCCCCGAATTTAGACAAAGCTGAGAACATTTTATTCCGCGGATTGCTTTCAGGATAACCTTCGCTAAAGGCCACACGGACAAAAATGACTGGAATATTAGATCGGCGTGCAGCTTCCACTGCCTTTTGAAATGGAGAAAGAATGTCCTGGTTTTCTGAATAGCGAGACACAATACCATTTTGCAAATCCATCACTAATAGAGCTGTATTTTCGAAAGACTTCTTCATGTGTGAAACTCCTTTGAGGATTACTAACTCAACTTTCGCAGAGTGAAATCGGCAAATAAGCCTTGATATAACTAGGAAGGCCAGAAATCCATTGTTCAAGTTGACTTTTAATTAACTTTTTGATTTATTTATTTGTCTGTTTTAGGACATCTTGAAGAAGTTCCATTAATCGTTGCAACGCGACAGCCCAATCAAGTTCATTTACTTCATAGCATAATTCGTAAAAGAGACCACCTATTGTGCGATGATCAATATTACAACGATTCTGCCATGACAGTACAATAAAGCGAGCAAAGACAATAGTTGTATGGCAAATAAGCGCATCATATGAACGGCTTTGAAACTCCTTTTCAAGTTTTAAAAGAGATTTGGTCGCCTTAAAGAACACTTCAATATCCCAACGCATTTCATAGATTCGAACAATTTCCTGTTCAGAAAGAGTGTAATCGGTACTTAGGATGGCAAGCCAGTCGCTTTTCTTATTTCTATTTTGAATAAAAACAACTTTTATTAATGTTCCATTAGCCATAACTGTATGAATAGACCGAAGAATTCCTTTCTTAGATTGAACAGGCTGAGCTAATGTATACAACTGTCTTAAGGAAACTAACTTACCATTTATATTATAGCGTTGTTTTGTTTCTTTAACCATGCCAATTACATCTAATCCCTGATCCCCTATTGTTTTGCATAAATAACCTCTAGAAGTGCGACGTTTCAAAGGTGAAATTGTTCAAAAAAGCATAGTTTTAACCAAAACTGTAGGTGAAGACCAGCATCCTTCAAAAAGCTAATACTTCCTATTTTCGTAAAAAAAGAATGTATCAAAATAGAAATTCCTTTCTATTTTAATACATTCACTTATCTTGTTGACTCTTATTTAATTATTGTTCCTTTTTGTTTTTTTATGGTCACAATACGTTAAAAAGTGTCAATTTTATTTCTTCCATTTAACTTAAAAATTTTTCTTTTCTTTAATGTTCAATAATAAATTCACTTCTCCATCGTAGCCATTAACAGTTCCTGTATAAAGCTGATTTCCGGGACTAGATTTAGCTACTCTGGTTAATGACCATGTTACATTTACTTTTTCCTTACTTCCATCACTCATTAATGCTTCAACCATTTGAGGCAAAACATATTTGTCCCCTTCATTAATTGTCACATTTATATCTAGAATATCACTTATTACTTTTGCCTGAACAGGAACATGGAAATCATCAACGTTGATGTGTCCAAATCCACCTGTTGAATTATCTACAACTTTAATATATAAATCTTCTCCAATGAATTTAGAAGCATCCCAGTTTACACGACTATACTGTTCACTATTATTTCCTGTAGCCTTTAACAAAACAGTATTATCAGAAGCTCTTACTAAAGCTACATAAAGATTGTCAGTATCCTTTCCACCACCAACCAAGAAATTGATTTGTCCATCTCCTGCCAGCCTAAAGTTATTGGACTTTAATGAACCAGTAGCAGCATCTCCTAAACCGCCTTTTGCCGGATCTTTAAATCCCCATAGATGATATCCTGCTGAACCATCACTTCTCTGAGCCTGGTTGAAAGTCGCCCATCCAGAGTCAGTAGCGCTCGTTACCATATCGTTTGAAAAAGCATTTCCTTGTACTGTCCATCCTGTTAAGTCTCCAGTTTCAAATCCTGCATTTTCGATATTTCCTGTCTTAATTTTTGTATCCTGAAGGTGTGTCTCTACCGGAACTACAGTTCCATCTCCATAAGCAGATTTCATCGACCATACCTTCATGGACTTAACATCAACATTACCATCTCCATATATTTGCAATCCTAATGAATCATATCTTACCGGATATGCTCTAGTAGTTATACTCTTTGATCCATTGGCGTAAGCTTCAATCATGGATCTATCCAGGTATATATGAAGTTTTAATTTTTTCCCATCAAGTTCAAGTTTTCCTCCATAGATACCTTTTTTGGAATCTGGATTTATACTTGTTTTATTATTATTTACATTAACAGTGCTATTAGAGGCATCATAATATAGAACAGTTTCTTCTTGCCCATCAGGGCTTCTTCTAACCTTTATACCAAACTTTTTAGCACCCTTGGGTTGCAGCTCTAACTGAATGTCCAGCATATCGCCTTTAACATCCTTTAACAAAGCATTAGCCTCTGGTAAAGTTTTATTAGAGAAATTAACAAGTTGTTTATCATGTAGCGAATCGAGTTCATCCGATATTGGATTAATTCCAAGTTTTCCATCATCATAGGTTAATTGTAGTGGAAGTCCTGCATTATGTGCCCAGCCTGCATCATAATGATCCTGTTCTGAACGTGAATCCTGTGCAATGCTAAATACTATTGTCCTTCCTTTTTGATCAACAAAACCACTTGGACCGGAAAAATGCATTCCATAATCGAACATCTGTGGTGCTTCTTGATCTGGAGTAAATCTAAATGTCTTATTATCCCATTTACCAATCCAATATAAAACTGTTTTTGATTGATACAATGCGGTTTCTTGAAAATTAGAATAACTTGGACTTACTAGCATGATATATTTACCTGTTTCCTTTCCTTTGCTATCCTTTAATGGAAGGAAGACAGGCAATTCCCAAACTGTTCCATCTATAACATATTTATTATGATCCCCTTCGAATACTGGTCCTTTATAACTCCATGAAGTTAAATCTTTCGATGTATAAACCAATGCAGTTCCACCAGTTTTAACTCCATCCTTTTGTATACCTGAACCAACTAGCATAACCCAAGTATCTCCATCCTTAAATACAAATGGGTCTCTAAACTCTCCGTAAATAGCAGTTTCACCAGGATTTTGCCCCTGCAAATCTTTTTGTTCAACATTAACAAGCTGATTATACATATTCCAATTTGGCAATTCAGGATTAGAGTAATTTGTAGCTGTGGCAAGACCTATACTTTGGTTTGGTGTAGCACTGTCATTCCCCGCTGTAAAGAACAACACCGGCTTACCTTCTTTATCATAAGTTGCGCTACCTGACCATACTCCATCAGGTGCGACAGAATTTTCCTGTGGTGTTAGGGCAATAGGTTCTTCCTTCCAATGGACCAAATCTTTACTTACAGCGTGGCCCCAATTTATATAATGCCAATATGGTCCTCTTGGATTTGCCTGATAAAATATGTGATATTCTCCATTAAAATAAATAGGAGCATGAGGCTCATTCATCCAATTTTGCGGTGGACTATAATGAAATTGAGGTTTATATCGGTCTCCTGCTAAAATACTTGAGTCTAGTGTTAATTCTGGTTGAGGATCCGGAATATGTTGATTTAGCTTACTTAAATATGAATCATAGTTTTCTTTAACTTTTTCAGCTGTTATTGGAGCATATGAAATATTCAAATCATCTATTAAGCCATCAAACATATTAGCTGAAAAAACGCCATTTATTATTGTTGGTTGATTGTGCTTACCAATTATTAATGGCTCTGTTGACGGGGATATAAAACCTTTAACAGGAACCTTTTTTTCACCAACCAATTCACCATTTAAAAATAATCTCATATATTGACTATCCATATCATAAGTAGCAGTAACATAAGACCATTTTCCAAGAGGAATTGGTTTATCTTGAGCTGCATCAACTCTAAACCATGCGTTATTGATTCCTAGCTGCAAATCCCACGCACCATGTCTTCCAATGCCCAGTCCAAATCCTTGGGACTTACTTTTATCCTGCTGATTCACTATGATGGAATCTTGTCCAAGGTCACCATATTCATAGGTTCTTGGTGCTACCCATGCTGAAATAGTAATAGCATTAGACGGTTTTGGAATTTTATCTGCATCACGGCTAATCCAGGTTGAATAACCGTCAAATAAAAGTGCATTACCTAGAATACCTTTTTTCCAAAGCGGTCCGGTAATTGGTTTTTCCTTTGCCGTATTAAAAACATAATTCACATAATCCTCTGTTCCACTTATAGAATCCTTAGCCACAGTTCCCTTTTGTTCATCAAAATTCCAGGATGCAACTGTCCCAAAATTTTTGACATGTATATCATCCACATTTATATACCCAAAGTCCTTTGTAGAATTATCCACGATCTTTAAATACACTTTTTGCCCTATATATTGTGATGCATCCATTTCTACTCTGTTATATTGAATGCTATTGGTTGGATTTGTTACTTTTACAAGTTCAGTATTATCTTTTGCATTTACGAGTGCTACATATAGATAATTCTTATCTGCTCCGCCTGAAAGAAGCATATTTATTTTACCTGTTCCACCTAATACTAATTCTGACGACTTCAGCGCACCAACCTTTGAACTGTCTTTGTCCCATAAATGGTATTCGCCATTTATATTAAGTTTCACTCCGTTATAATCGGTTTCTTTAGTAACTGCATTGTTAAAAGCATCACCGCTTACTACATTCCATCCGGTTAAATCTTCACTTTCAAAATTTGGATTGATTATATCATCAGTGATTGGCTCATCAACATTATAGACATGAAAATCATCCACATTGATATGTCCAAATCCCCCGCCTGTTTTGTCAACAACTTTTATATATAGATATTGACCAATGTAAGCAGAAGCGTCCCATAAGACTCTTGTATAACCTTCATCGTTATTACCAGTTGCTTTAAACAATTCTTTTCCATCTTTAGCACTTACAAGTGCTACATAAAGGTTATCTAAATTATTTCCTCCTCCAACAAGGAAATTTATTGTGCCGTTTCTACCTAATTTAAATATATTAGATTTCATCTCGCCTTGCCCATCATCCCCCGCTCCACCTTTTGCTGGATCAATAAACCCCCAAACGTGATATTTGCCATGTTGATTAAAATTATGTGTTTGCCAATACTTATCTACATCTGATACTGCAAAAGTATTACCTGATACTTGCCATCCACTTAAATCTCCGGTTTCAAAATCCGGATTATTAATATTGTTAGTTATAGGCTTACTTAGATCTATTGCTATAAACCCATCAGTAGGTACAGTTTCATAATAGGTCTTAAATGCATCTGCAAACATTACTCCCCAATCAGATGTCGCATTATCAACTATTTCAATATATAAATTCTTGCCTTTATATGCCGACATATCAGCTCGATACTGAACCATATTTGCCAAATTCATACCTTGATCTACATGTGGAAAGTTTTTATCTGCAAATTCTGTATTTCCAAATTTCGCAATCATTTGCTTGGTGTCGGCATCATACACCTGGATATTACATAAATCTGTATTCTTTCCACCTCCTAATTTGAACGAAATCCAACCAGTCCCACCCAATTGAAAGGTAGATGAACGAAGTACTCCAGTTTCTGATTCTGGATAAGCCCATCCATCTAAATGATAGTTCCCTTCTTGATTGTACGGTATTTTTTCATTCCACCATGTTGTTGCATTGGATACACTGTTAGGGCCAAACGTTCCCCCTTTTACTACTGTCCATCCGGTGAGATCTCCAGTTTCGAAACTACCATTTATAATTTCATTTGGTACCACATCTGCTTTAATTTTGGATACAGGACCCATAATTGCTGTGAACATAATTATTAGTAACACTGACCATACACTGATTTTTTTACTTTTAATTGTTTTTCCCATTCATATTTCCCCTCTTTTTAACGATCTCCTCAATACTTTTGTTGTTATAAAAAACGGAAAGAGCTAAATTAAACGGTAATAATTACGTAAATTGCTAAGAGTGTATCCAATATCAAATAGGTAACTCCTCTTCATCCCTAAAAATGTCAAAAGGCATATGAGTACGAAGAAACACTTCCTAGTCAATTCCACAATGAAATATTTTAGGAGAGATAAGATAATCTTTTAATCTTACTATTAAAATGAACTTTCTAAATGTACTATTTGAAGTAATTCTTGTGGTGTTAAAACATACTAAGGAGCAATTAAAGAATCCAGATTAAAAGAAGAAGAGTGAAGTGATGCAGTTAATTATTGTTCAGACAAGCCTTTACAAATTAAAGGAAGGCTCCTTTTTGAAACGTTTCCAATGAAGGATAAAAAAATAAAACGAAACTACTTAGCTTTTTCATGCTTTGTAAATTACTATCAATCCATATTCTTTTTAGCTGCAAGGGATGAAACGTTTCCAATAAAGGATAAAAATTTTTACTGTTAGGTCATTTCACCTGCTCTGTACTTTACAGGGATTCGGAAACTTCTTGCTCAAACGTTTCACCTTCAATCTTTCTTAGGAGAAGTTTTACAGACGTTCAAGCCATTTCCTCCACCGGCTGCCGGATCGTTGATAAGACGGGGTGAAATAATTCATTATCTTGAATCCATCATAACCGATTACTTTTACATTGTCGGGAGTTATAATTCATCAAGCTCATCTTCAATATAATAGGCAAGCTCTGAAAAAAAGGATTCCATATACTAGGGAGAACTAGGGCTACCATTTTTTATTTTTACATTTTAAAGTTTCTTGCCACTTCATTATGTATATAATTTAATCTTTGGATAGCCTCAATCACTTTCTCCCTTTTTTCCGGCATAACACTAGGATGGTTGTTAATGACTCTTGAAACAGTACCAACTCCTCTCCCGCTAAGTTTCCACATCTTTAATACTAGGCACTACAACTACCTCCAAAATTTAAGCGATTTCATTAATTTATTTTTCATGGAAACGTTTCAATAGCTTTATTATTTTATCTTATCACCCATTTGGAAACGTTTCAACTGTTTTTTTATAAGATTTTTAGGAACTCGCCAAGATCGCGAATGATGGAATCGAAGCTAATCTCTACGAGATTATTGCTGATGATACGAGCCGGAATTTACAACAAGGCCTTGCCGGAGGAGTACCTTTCTTGTACCCGCAATTGTTTCACTAAAATTTCAAATAATTATTCTTAGGAGGGGGGCAACATGCGTTTTCTCGTTCATGTCAAAATTGATCCATCCACATCAGAGGAAGAAATTGCAGAACCTGTTACCTGCGGAACTAACACGATTTGCCGAATTAGTGGAACAGGGTATGATCAACACGTTTTACCTCTCCTACACAAGGGATGAGCATTGGTCCCTTTGTATTGCTGCCAGCGAGGACGAATTAAAAATGGCTTTGGAATCATTGCTATTTTATAAATTCATGAAAATAGAACACACCCAACTTATCGACGATACGAATCAGGCATAAACGAAAGTAGTACCGGAATCAGACTGACGTAAGTGTTTCTTGATTTCAAGCTCAGAAAAAACAGAATTAAGTTCTTTTGGTAGTTGATTGTATTGGCTATTTTGGTCTATCATGTAGATGACACCTCTTCTATATGGTTTGTGATTCTAGTCAATCTCACTATACCAAGGAACGAGGTGTTTTTCATTTTTAATTCATCTTGTCAAGCAACATAATAGATTGTATTAAAATTCAATACAGTCAACGAGTAGCACTTATTTTATTGGTGCGAAAGTTGAGTTACTAATAAATAATTTTTTCATGTTTCATCTAACATTCGGTACTTTTAAAATTTTACCGATTATACTAATACAAATCAAAAATAAGCCATAAAGATTCAGTAACTTTTTTAGAAACTGTATCTTCATGGCTTATTTCAATAGTATACTTAGACGTATTTTAGTCCTGCTTGCTTAATATTATTTTTATCTGCTGATCCACATGGTGTTACCGCATAGGTCATTTCACAGTTTGGACAATTCATAACGATTGTTTGTAGGATAAAAGTTTCTCCACAATCACATGAAATTTCGTGAGCCACTGTCGGAACAAAGTTTTCCTTCCCTTTACTTTTCACATGATCTACGACGTCTTTTCCATTTTTTAATCTTGTTGTACAACCACAACTCATTTTTCACCCTCCAAATACTTCATATAATAATCTATGTTCAGAATATCACATATTTATTTAAAGCTCTGTGTCCAAAAATCAACAGATATGCTCTTAAAAAATATCCATCAACCATCATGTTACAAAATACAAAGAAGCCTGCGCCACTTTGACTTTTATGTTATAAAAGTATTCAAAATAAAAGAAAAAACATTTTTATTCAGCCTGTAACTTAGTAATTTTTTCAATATTATTTTCAGAATAAAGATTTCTCCAGCGCACATTATATTAAAGGCTTGACCATTCAACTTTTAAGGGGGATTTTTATGAGCGACTTCTTAGGTTTATTCAGTGATGACAATTCACAAAATACGGAAAATCAAAATAACCAATCAAACTCAAGCAATCAAGGCAATGCAACCAGTTCAACTAGCCAAAATAGCCAACAGAGCAGCCAGCAAAATAGCCAAAATGGTCAAAATGATGGCACACTTCAACTTCATAAAGAAGAACTAGACATTACGAAAAATAGTGTGGATGCTGGTGATGTAGTGATTTCTAAAGATGTTGTCGAAGAACAAAAAACGGTTGATGTTCCTGTCATGCACGAGGAAGTTGTCATCACGAGAACCCCTATGAATAATGAACGAAGCGATTCATCTTCGATCTCCCAGGAGACCATCACTATTCCGGTGTCTCAGGAACAAGTGGAGGTAAACAAGTATGCAGTAACGACTGAGGAGATTTCCGCTTCAAAACGTCAAGTTGAGGAAACGCAGCAAGTCCAGGAGACTCTCAAGCGCGAAGAAGCTCATGTTGATACGACTGGAAATGTGAATGTCGTTTCCGATGAGTCAAGCTTTAGCGATATCAATAACAGCTAAACAAAAACACCTATTCATTGTTGAGCAATGAATAGGTGTTACATCACTTTCCTATGGAGGGAATTTAGTTGACTAAACAGCAGAATTCACGATTAGACCCACAAAATGAAATAACGCTCCAATTACATAAAGAGGAAATGGAACTAAATAAAAAATGGGTTGATACCGCCGAAGTTACCATCTATAAGAAAAAGTATACGGAGGAAAAACAAATACTGGTTCCTATCACCCGAGAGGACCTAATTATTGAGAAAAAGCTAGCAAATCCAAAAAATCCAGCAGATACAAAATTGGAAACGATCTGCATTCCTTTATCTGAAGAGAAGATTGAGGTCAAATTAACCCCAGCAATACTGAATGATGTAGAAATAAATAAGAATCAATATCAAGAACTTATCCAGGTTCATGAAATCTTAAAAGAAGAGAAAGTCCACATAGAAACGGTTGGAAATGTAAAACTAGATGATGAAGAACCTTTATCTTAGGTTTTCGTCGACTTGATAAATGATATAAAAAAGCAGCCTTGCTTAAAAACAAGACTGCATTCTAGACTGCTTATCCAGTTATTTTTTATCTTTCCCCATAAACGGAAGACCTGCAATATAACCAACATATCCTGGATTTTGTGAACTATTCATTAAATACGTATGTCCGTCAAGGTTATCGACCATCTGCAAGCCGGTTGATTCCCCGCCGCCCGGTACTGATAGGATTCTAGAAAGTTTTTTGGTATCGACATTGTAAGCCCAAGTATAGTTGTTTTCATGTTTATCGGAATCTTCAGCGATAAATAAAGTTCTCATATCTTGTGAAAATACGACGTTATCGGGATTCGCAATTTTATCAACGTTGGCGGTGTTTCCATCCACATCCGGTGTTGATAAATCTTCCCCCATTAAAGTTCCTGTCATGCTTACAGGTACATAATGACTACTTATTTTCTTGCCGTCGATTGTTTTTCTGTTAGGTTGAAAAGAAAGTTCATACACTCCACCAGCACTAATCTTTGGAAGTTGGATATCATCTGCAGGTGCTGCAGGATCTGCTAACATCGTCTTTTCCTGATAGGAAATAGCCACGTAAGCCTTATTGTCTTTTTCATTAAAATCAAGACCTTCCATTTTATTAAATTCAACAGTTGCACCTAGGTAAGCCGCATATCGATGCGTTTCTAAGAACGCAGCAGCAGTTTCCATTCCTGGTTTCACTTTCACCCATTCCACTTTCCCACCATTTGCTGCTGTTTTGATCGCTTTGTAGCCCTCAGCTTTTCCCTTTACAGCATCATCTGTTGCCTCAAAAATATCACTGAATTTGGTAGTATCAGCAAGCTTCTCCATTTCCTTATCGGTAGCATGTCCAAGCTTAATCCATTCAAGGTTAGCCGAACCGCCATTCTCCGTGCCGGTTTGGACCCATTTAGCCGCATAAAGTGTACCAGCTGATAAATCCTTTTCTTTGTCAGCCACATACATAAACAGCGCGCCAGGATTGCTGTCGATTCCATAAATAACAGTTCGATTATCAGGCATAACTTTCACTCGTTCGAAGGCCATTCTGCCCATACTGAAATGTTTGACCACCTTTGTTCCACCTTTAGCATCCACTGTTACTTCAGGTACGTGGCCGTAGTAGTAGGGATTGCCCGTTATAGTTGGGTCATTATAATAGTTTTTCATAAAATTAGTTACAGCAGAGGCGGAAGGATTTTTTTCATGTGCTCTAGCATCTGGGTCTGTTTCTTCCGAGCCAAGATGGGTATTCCATGGAGTCAATAGACCCGCACACGGTTTCCAAATTCCATGAACCGCTGAAAAATCGATCGGTTTGATATCGACAACAGTCAATTGACCTGTAGCTGTGTCCATCTTAACGGTGCTCAGACTCATGGTACCCGGATTTTCTAATCCATTCTCGTTTTTTGGCATCGACTCGTAATGGCTGATCAAATAATATGTATTCTCAGGTAATCCTGGAACCTTCATCAAGCTATTCATATCGGGAGCTGTCGATACGTACGGAGTTCCATTGGATTTAGTCATCACTTGTCCATTTGCATTCATGGTCACCCCCGCAATTTTACCATTGATTACCTCGCCGGGTCTAAACAAGGATTCATAGCTTAGCGGAACTGTCTTCTTTGTTCCATCATTGTAAGTCACCTTTACCGATGCTTTAGAGTACATTAGTTCAGTTTTTTCTTGCAAGGTCTTTGGTGCATCCATTCCGAGGAATTCAACTGATTTAATTTTTCCGGGTTCTTTAGGGGCTGCCATAACGGCATTAAATGAAGATAGTGTGAATGTTGCTGCAAGTACTGGTACTAATATTTTTTTCAATTCTTCTCACTCCCAATTTTGGTTTGGTTTACTCTTAAAACAATAACGGGAAATCATTAAGCCGATGTGAAGGGAATGTAGGAGTTGTGTAAATTTTTAGAATTATTAATTTAACAAAAAAAGTGACCAGATTCAAAACTGGTCTGTTTAATTTTAGTCTTAGGTTTTCCGTCTTTATGACCCGCAACAATGGCATAGGGATTTACGTTATGCTTAATCAAGCGATCAATCGAGCTGCTTCTTAGTTATTCAACTCCGTGTTAGGTTAGGTCAATTGCCTCTTTTTCTATTTCAAGAAAACAAATTCTCTGGTAACCGCATACACTGTTGGTGAACAACCGATGACAGGGGGTGAAAATAAATGAGTTCTAATCATTTTTGCTGGGGAGCATTTCTTGGATTTTTAACAGGGGTATTCTGGGTACTTGCTGTCGTTTTGGGCTGGATTACCACTTTACTTGGAATTATTGGCCTAGGTGGTTTACTTGTTACTGTTATCAACTTCCTAATTGCTTTAATAGGCATTCTAGCTTTCCTTATCTTCGGATTATGTGTTTTCAAAAAAGCCTGGCATCACTGTAAGTGAATTAGCCATGGTGAATAATAGATATTCATTCCCGTAACACTCGATATTTAGCAATCTTAATCAAAACTAAAAAAAAGCGGGCAACAAGAGCCGTAATCGGCCTTATCCCGCTTTTTATTTTAAACTTAGAATTTAGAATGATAGTTTTCGATTTCCCATGTATGAACGGCTGTACGGTAGCTATCCCATTCTGTTTTCTTCAATAATACATATTCATTGTAAACATGTTCCCCGAGTGTTTTAGCAGCAATTTCTCCTGCTTCTAATTCTTTAACCGCTTCAGCTAAGCTGCCTGGCAAGTTATCGATTCCCCTGAATGCTCTTTCTTCTTCATTCATGTGGAAGATATCCTCATTAATTGGTGCTGGTGCCTCTAAACCTTTTTCAATTCCGTCTAAACCTGCAGATGCAATCACCGCAAATGTTAAGTAAGGGTTAGAAGATGGATCTGGACAGCGTAATTCTACGCGTGTTGCGAGTCCTCTTTTTGCAGGAATACGAATTAGCGCTGAACGGTTTGATGCAGACCAAGCAATATAACAAGGAGCTTCGTAACCAGGTACTAAACGCTTATAAGAGTTTACTAACGGGTTGGTTACCGCTGCAATGCCCTTTACGTTTTCTAGTACTCCCGCAATAAATTGGTACGCTTTTTCTGATAATTGCATCTCATCAGTTGGATCAAAAAACGCATTGTCGCTTCCTTCAAAGAATGACATATTTACGTGCATACCAGAACCGTTGATTCCGAACACTGGCTTTGGCATAAAGGTAGCATGCATACCAAATTTCTTTGCCACTGTTTTTACAACCCATTTATAGGTAGTTGCAAGGTCAGCTGCCGTTAATACATCGGCATATTTAAAGTTAATTTCATGTTGTCCCTCAGCTACTTCGTGGTGAGAAGCTTCAATCGTAAAGCCCATTGCTTTTAATGCACGGTAGATTTCTAAACGAACGCGCTCACCAAGATCATGTGGAGATGGCTCAAAATAACCTGCTTTATCTGTTAACTCTGTAGTTGCGTATCCATTGTCATCGTTTTTAAATAAGAAAAACTCTAACTCAGGACCTACTGAAATGGTATATCCTTTATCAGCTGCACGGTCTACTGTTTTTTTCAAAACATTTCTTGTATCACCTTCGAAAGGAGTGCCGTCTGGATTGGCTGCTGAGCATAGGAACCGAGCTTCTGAATATCCAGCTTCTTCTGTCCAAGGCAGAACCGCAAATGTTGTTAAATCTGGTTGAAGATAAAGGTCTGATTTATTAATAGGTGAAAAACCTTTGACAGAAGAACCATCAAACATCATTTTACCTTCTACTACGTCTTCTAATTGCGCACTTGTAACCGTGACGTGTTTTAAAATCCCTTCAATATCGACAAATTGCAAATGTAATAGTTCAACACTTTTCGCTTTGATGATTTCTTTGATTTGCTCTAAAGTTGCTTCTGTAGATGCGTTTGATATTAGTGTTCCAGCCACGTCACATTACCTCTCATTTTCATGTTATATTTTGTCACATCATTTAATAACTAGATTATATTTTATAAATACAAGTTTGACAATCCTTTTTTGTATATTTTTTTGAATATTTATTCTAATTTTTTCGAAAGCGTTTTCATTTATCCCCTAGTAAATAAAGGGATACCTCTATCAGCAGTCGAATGTTTATAAATAAATATGCAAAAATATGTAATACTTATCAAATTCCATTGCAAAACGTTACAAGGGCTGCTCCTGATGTGGGGCAGCCCTTTTTAATCAAAGTTAAAAATTAAATTTTCATTTTTCCCGTATCAATTATTTTTTTCAGATAATCGTATTCTTTTTGCTGTAAGATGTCGATCTCGTTGTTGGTGGCAAGAAGAATCTGATCCCTGCATTTTGCTATTCTTTGAATCATGGGATGAATGGTGAGACTCGATAAATTCACAAAATCGTATAAGTCGTTTAGGCATGCAGGTAGTTTATAGCCTCTATTACTGCTTGCAATCAATAATCCGCTGTCCCGAAGCTTAGAAACGATGGTTGAGCGAAAGTTATGCGGATTTAATTTTACATCGCGGATAGCGTTCAGATTGTCTAAGATTTCCTCTGTATATACATACTCGTCCGGATTTTCCTTCAAATTAAATAACAGAAACTTTAGGAAATCTAAGCGAAGCCGCTCATCCTCATCGTCACTGTTTCGATGCCTTTCAATATATTTATACGTTAAATTAACGGCTTGCTCTATAATAATTTCATCAGATTTTGAGTGATGATGCTCTGGCTGATAGTCAAAAAGAAAGTTCTTATAGTCTTGGGGCAAAAGGTTTACGGCAGCTATCTTGCTTTTAAAGATTTTAGAAAAAGAACGGTATTGATCCGTATAGATTGTCCTTTCATATCCTGTTGCAAGAATCCTGGTGATTAAGTTTGCTAGCTGGGGAATGTTGTCTGAACGCGTTTGGTTGAATCCGAAGGTAGAATAATTAAATAAATCCGGTATACTTCTTGTTTTAATATAATCGTTAAATGACCTAATAAAGAGTTTAGGTTCTTGTTCATCTGCCGCAAAGTCAAGTTGTTCGAAGGTTCGATTTAAGTCATCATAGATTTGTCTGTTTAAGTACTTAAGGAAAGGTACTTTATATAAAATTCCATGGTCTTCTCTTATTTTTCTTTTATCAATAACATAGGCATAAATACTAAATGGTAACTCCTTTAGGTCATTTATGAGCTGCATGGTTTGGGTTGGATCCTGGCCAATGATGTTAGGATCCATTTCTCCAGTTTGAAAGTACTTTTTGCTAATCTTTTCAAGTTCCCTTTCTAAAGACGCTTTATTTGATTCCTTTAGGAGAATAGACGCAATAATAAAATGGGTTGATCCTATCCCCTTTTCAAAATCAAATCGATCATCACCCAATTCATCCATAAAAGCATATTGGATTTCCTCCATCTTTCCACCACCCTGAATGAAATTTTGTCGTAATATACAAGTTCAACAAAATTCCATTGAAACCTCCTAACCTATGCTATTTTCAATAAAAAGGGCACTAATAATTAGCGCCCTTCCTAAAAAAGTCACCTGTTATTGTCTTCTTTTTCACCAACCGTAGTATTCCCAATTTTTGGTTCGGTTGTGGAGTTGGTTTCATTTGGAACCCAATCAAAACTTGGTTCGGTTGTACCTGTTGACATTAATGGCTGGATGACTCCATCTGCCTTGGATGCATTTTTTGTACTTTTGGAGTTAGAGTTTTCTTGTACCAAACTTTTTTCCTCCTTTTCATTTCCCAAATTTCTTGGCTAAAGGCTCCTCCTTATTATGGACCAAATGAAAAAGAAAAATAATTAAATTAATTCTTCCTTCAATTCTTTGTTTTTCCCAATATCCCTTACTCCCCTTTTTATATTCAAGTTGAGCTATAAGTCTTACCAGCCCTTCGAGAAGTTAAGGATGTAATATGTGCTAGATGGTGGCGGCCATGCCATGCATACATTCCGATATTCCTGCCTACAGATACTTCACCTGATTCAGGATGTAAAAATGTTTTTTTCAAATCATTCGGACTTAAACTACGAAGGAGTTGGACCAATCGTTTATGGAGGGCTGTTAGGAGTTCTAAGGAAACATTAATAGGTGATTTACTATCAGGCAGTTCCGCCCATTTTTCTTCTTGGTAAGGCTTAATCGTTGGATTTTCCTCGGTGAGGGCCAATTTAATACGGATATATGCATTCATATGACTATCAGCCAGATGATGGACAACCTGACGTACTGTCCATCCCCCAAGTCGATATGGGGTTGCAAGCTGTTCCATATTCATGTTTTTTACAGCTGATCTTAAAAGTTCAGGTAATTCCTCAATCTCTTCTATCCAAGAATTAACAACATCGTTGGTTATTTCACCTTTAAATTCAAATTTCCCAATTGGATACCTTTCGTCCATGAGCATCTCCCCCTTTTCTATTTAATTTTAGCAAATTATCCCACCATTTTAAATAATCCTTTTGGAAGTGATTTGAACTTTGGTAATGATTTACTTTTTTGAATGATTGGATTATGATATAAATGTGATATCACTTTTATATCACTTTACCTTTGGGAGGGGTTCAAGATGAGAGAAAAGTCAATTTTTAAAATTAATGGATTTGCCGCAATGATTATTGCACTTGCCTGTATTGGTTTTGGTATTTATTTAATTGTTACTGGTACAACAATCCCTGAAAAAATAGCTGGAGTCATTGTGTTAATTTTAGGATTAGTCATTGCAACAAGTTTAACCATTGTACAACCAAATGAGGCTAAAGTCTTAACGTTTTTTGGTACTTATCTCGGTGTTATTCGGGATCAAGGCTTATGGGCTACTATTCCATTCACATTCAAACGAAGCGTTTCACTGCGTGTAACGAATTTTAACAGCGAGAAATTAAAAGTAAATGATCTAGAGGGTAATCCTATTGAAATTGCCGCGGTTGTGGTCTATAAAGTAAGAGATGCCGCCAAAGCATTGTACGACGTAGAGAACTATGAAAAATTCATTCAAATTCAAAGTGAGACCGGTATTCGCCATATTGCAAGCACCTATGCCTATGATTCATTTGAAAATAACACAAATGCATTTACCCTGCGGCAAAATAGTGACGAAGTCTCGGACGTGTTGGTTCGTGATCTTCAAAGAAGACTGGATGTTGCTGGCGTAGATGTGATTGAAGCCAGACTGATGCACCTTGCCTATTCTTCGGAAATCGCCTCTGCGATGCTTCAAAGACAGCAAGCTCAAGCTGTTTTATCTGCTCGTAAAGTGATTGTTGACGGTGCTGTTGGTCTTGTAAAAGCAGCGATTGACCAGCTAACCGAACAGGATATTGTAGAGCTTGATGAAGAGAAGAAGGCTCAAATGGTCAATAACCTAATGGTCGCGATTGTTTCCGAAAAAGGTACACAGCCAATTATCAATACCGGAAGTATTTATTAAGGTCGTGTAGTAAATGAGTAAACGAAAAGCATTTCCGCTTCGGATTGACCCAAAGTTATATGAGGTATTGGAAAAATGGGCTGAAGATGAGCTGCGAAGTGTAAACGCCCAAATAGAGGTAATTTTAAAAGAGGCTGCAAAAAAAGCGAAAAGATTAAAATAAATACATGAAGCCATTTACGCCACTTTCTAAATGAAGCTAGGATTTTACATTTAGGAATGTTTTTGTTAATGATCGGACAATTAAAACCCTCTACATCTCACTTCCGCCTTGAACTAAGGCGGTTTTTCTTTTCCCCCGACATAATGTTTACCTCCTTGGCAATAATAAACAAATAGTATAAAGATAAATGACCGGAGGAAGAGACTATGGAGCATACTTGGCTTTCTCTGTTACCTTTTATTATTGTCATCTCCATGTCCATATGGCTGAAAAACATCTTGCCTGGCTTGGTTGTTGGCTTACTGGCCGGGGCTTTTATTGTTCAAACTCATTTATTGGCTGGTGCCTATCAAACCGTTTCTTATATTGTTACAACCCTATCCAATGGAAACAATATAAAAATTATCGGGTTTCTTTATTTATTTGGCGGGTTAGTCGGGATGATGAATATTTCCGGTGGCATTAAAGGATTCTCGGAATGGATTGGAGCTAGGATTAAGACAGAACGAGGACTCTTAGGACTCATTTGGCTCACCCTCCCCTTCACGTTTATGATGCCGATGTTCCGGATTATGATGATTGGGCCAGTCGTTAAATCGCTTATAAAAAAGATGAATGTCCCTAAACAACGGGTTGGCTTAATGATGGATATTTCCACAGAGTCAGTTATTGTCCTTTTGCCCGTTGCGACAGCGTTTGTGGGATTCATGGTTTCATTAGTAGAAGGAAGCATCCGAAAACTGCAATTAGACATGTCGGCTTATCATGTATTCCTGCTAAGTATCTTGTTTGATTTTTTTGCGATTTTAATGCTGGTAATTGGAATTCTATTTACCTTCTGGAATCCCGACAAGAGAAGTCATGCTAGACAACGTGACCATGAGTTATTAGATGCAGAAGGAAATGAGTTTCACCGCGCAGGCATACAAAAAGAATTGTCCTTGGTCAAAGCCCAGCCTTGGAATTTAATTTTCCCTGTCTTTTTACTGCTAGGATTATCTTTATTCCTTTTGTGGAAAGATGGTATAGATAAAGGGGCTAAAACGGTTTTCGAAGCTTTTTCGAGGGCAGATGCGACCTTCGTGATGCTGCTCGCTGTTTTCATCACACTTGTTTTATCTTTTGTGTTTTACATCATTAGGAGACAAGCATTGCATGAAATCTTATACCATTTTTATGATGGCGGAAATCAAATGATGGAGGCCATAAGTCTCCTAGTCCTCATCTGGTCTTTGACCTTAGCTGCTGAGGATTTAGGTTTTTCAAAATTTATCAGCTCGACATTAGGGTCATTTCTGCCAGCTTTTTTGACCCCTGTCACTATTTTTGTGCTCGGTTCTTTAATCGGCTATTTTATTGGGTCTTCCTGGGGAACTTGGGGGTTATTTATGCCTTTAGGTATGTCGCTGGCTGTTTCTACCGGTGCATCGATTCCGTTAACAGTCGGAGCCGTGTTTGCGAGCGGGGCATTTGGTGCGTTAACTTCGCCCTTGGGTGATACGACTATTACGACCGCGTCGATCTTGGATATGCCACTAGTCGAGTATGCCCGCTTTAAATTGAAGATATCTGTCATTGGTGCTGCGATTGCGATTTGTTTATATTTAGTTAGTGCGTTGTTTTATATTTAGTCAATTTTAAGGACATTTCAGTCATTTTTAAAACCCTTGTCTTGCCTTCTTTAATAATCATTTAAAATAGATTATACTATAATAACAATACCTATTTTAAAAAGGAGAATTTCCTATGACTGAAAATAATCAAACCGAAGAAAAAAAGAAGATTAGTCTTCAAGACCTAATGAAGCAGCAGTTAGCAAACAAAAAGAATCAATCTGCTTCAGGTAAAGGCCAGGCAATTAGCAGCCAAGCAACCCAGAAAATGAAAAGCCAGCAAACAAAGAAGCCAAGTAATACCCGCAGAAAAATGGGTGTCTAATGAACGGACGAAATCGAAAAGACCTGCAGCCTGGATTGACGGTTGATATTATTTTAAAAGCAGATCAACGAACAGGGAAGTTAACTAGAGGGGTTGTAAAAGATATACTTACCAACTCCTCTACCCATCCTCATGGCATCAAAGTCCGACTCACAGATGGGCAGGTTGGACGGGTACAAGTCATCCACACACACGAAAAATAATGAAAGCAACGCTCCTTGGCGTTGCTTTCATTTTTCTATTCCAAAGTGTTGTTTTGCCAATTGCTTAAATCTTTCATCCTCAATTAATTCTTTTGAAACCATCCCATCCTTCCACTCTGTCCAGGTTGAATTGGTTAAAGTTATATTCCCTTTACTAGTTAGCCGTGTAAGTAATTGCCCCTTACTAAAAGGAGATTCCGGGTGTTCTGCGATAATAGATTGAATCTCATTAAATTCCGTCACATCGTCAATACGCTTCCTGGTATCAAAGGTATAGCCTGTCTTCCATTCTGTATCTTTATGTTTTAGCTTCATTTCCAGCACATAGTCCCCATATTTTGTATTGAGTTTGCGAACTCTAAATTCCCCATTATGAGAGGTAACCGACTCACCTGTTAAAGGAACCGGTCTTAACGGTAAATTCCCACCAAAGCCAGTATCGACTACATAGCTTTGCCCTTCATGATTGACTAGAATGGTTACATGGGTTCTCCCCAGATCTTGAAATTCTTGTTTAGCTTGATTAAACACCACACCGCGTGCTAGGAAGGCGTCAAATCCATTTTCGATTAAATAAAAATAGAAAAGTGAATTTAATTCATAGCAAATTCCCCCTTCCTTCCTAACCAAAATTTTATTTACTAAGTTACTCTTGGTAATTTCATTGGTATTCTTCTCAATGATACATAAATTTTCAAACGGGATTGTTTGGGCTGTTTTTTCCAGAACAGTGGCTAATGTATCAAAAGTTATTGGATGTCCCTGAGATAATCCAATTCTTTCATAAAA
This sequence comes from Neobacillus drentensis, assembly GCF_021560175.1. Lineage (GTDB taxonomy): Bacteria > Bacillota > Bacilli > Bacillales > Cytobacillaceae > Neobacillus > Neobacillus drentensis_A. The sequence continues at coordinate 3,919,310 of NZ_CP091110.1, forward strand.
TAATTTATTTAGTTCAGGCATTGCAATCCCCCCTCATCGTTTAAACCTTATTCTACCAAATAACTCATCTAAACTAAAAAAAAAAAGCGAGCGTAATCAGCTCACTCTGTAAATCTCCATCGATTTGCCTTATTTTTTGTCACTTTCATTTAGCACAACTTCTGCCACAATCTTGTGCGATCCATAACGGAATTCTGTTCCACAATTTCATAGGCAGCATTCGTAATTGCTTGTGCTAAAGATTCTCCTGTTGCACAAAAATCATTAAAACAAACCTTTGACAATCCTTTTATTTCATACGTAAAGCCCAGCCCTTCTAACCGATCAACGATAAGCATAGCATGGTCTATGTTCTGTTCTGGCTGAAATTCAGACTCGTGAATGAATTTCCCTTGTTCATAATCATACCAGCGGTCCCACCTATTTAACTTCCAACCAAGGATTCTCCTTGCAATGGCATCGATTTTCATCATCGTTCATTCCCCTTTTTAATTAATAATCATTTTTTGTCCACTTTTTGTTATATAACAGTTTAATTAATTACTTATCATTATATAACAGGTGTGGGCCGTTTTCCAGTATCTGTTGGAAAATTTTCTATAAATTTTTTTTTGTTGGACATGCACCGAAAAAGAAACGTTCCGAAAAAAGATAAGCTCTTTTTGTTTGAGAAACAAGAGGATAGACAATAAAAAAAGAACATGCCCCAATCGACTCCAAGTTTGTTCTTTCCACGCATTAATTTATAGTTTGGCAGCGATGATCATTGTATTTTTCAGAATAATAGTTAATAAAAAAATGTTTGAGTACATAAATTTAGTAAGAGGATGAATTAAAAGGGGCAAAGGAATTGACTGAATTAGCTAAAGTTTTTTTCATAACCTTAGTAAGTGACATTGATAATATGTTAATTTTAGGAACTATTTTACGTAAATATACACATTTACGAATCACCTTGCCAGCTATTATTGTTCTAACTTTCTCACGGGCTATCTATGTTTTTATCATCAAGAGTATTTTGGGTGTCCCAATGCTGCAGCTATCGATGGGTCTCATTTTACTTTTGATTGCTTTTAAACTTGTTCGAAAATCAATCGACGGAGAACCATTAACAAGGCCTTTCAATCAATCTATTTTTTTAAAAATGAAAGTTTTATCTATCCTAGCGGCAACCGACTTTTTAATTTGTCTTGATAGTGTAGTCATTATTGCGGGTATATCTCAGCATGTTGAGGCGGTAACACTCGGAATCTTTTCAAGTCTTTTAGTATCGCTTCTATTCCTCCCATTCGTTGTAAAGCTCGCTACAAGCTTTTTTTGGATTAATATTATTGCAGGAGCATTTATTGCACAAAATGCTGTCATTGGCATTCTGAAGGATCCCGTATTAACTGGTTGGCTAAATACAATCAATAGACTTTTTCCGCATACGAATGTAATCAATATGACTGCAAATGGGGCAATTATTATTTTTATTGTTATCGGGGTCTATTCGTATATAAAGCATCAAAGAATCACTATCCATAAATAGAAATGATTCATATCTCCCCTTTGTAACTTGGAATACCCTACCATTTTGCCTAATTTGATAAATCAACAGCATTTTTTAGAACTTTGGTTCATACATAAAAGAATGGTGATACACCTAACTCTACAATATCCCCCAAGGAGGACTAGAATGATTCAGCAAACAGTGAAAATTAATAACAAAGCAGGATTATACGCCCAACCAGTCAATCAATTGGTTCAAGCAGCTTCGCAATTTAATTCGGATATTTTTCTTACCCATAAAGGAAGAACAGTTAATGTAAAGTCGGTTCTCGGCGTTTTATCTTTAGCCATACCAAAGCAGGCAGAAATTACTTTAGAGGTTTCCGGGGATGACGAAAACGAAGCAATCAATACAGTACTTCAAACCTTGAAGAAGTTTGAACAATAAGACAAAAAAACAGCTAGGTATCAACACCTAGCTGTTTTCTATATACAAGTTTCGTGATTTGTTTGTTTAAGTAGAAAAAGTGTGTAAGTAAACCTAACAAGAAACTTGGGTGATACCTTGTTTTGAAACTATAATGGATTTGTGACATTATTCCTTGAATGAAAACCATAGTGAGGGAAGGCACTTTGGTTTTCGTTCTTTCCATCAAATATTTTGTCGTCGTTTTTGTCTATTTCTTTGTAATTCGCTTTGTTTCCATATGTATTTTTGCATATATACTCTAAGTACATCTTTCATTGACTTTCCATTATTTTCGACAGCATCCCGAAAATTATCTCTTATGTTTTCTGGAATTTCGATACTGAGACGGACAGTTTGCGTCTTTTCCTCATTTCTATTTATTTTCGATTTACATTTGTGTATCTGCTGCATTATTTATCCTCCTGTATAAGTTCTCATCAATACACACTACGATTGAAATAGTCGTAAGAAAGTAAAAATTGAAAATATTACGGACCATTTTATCTTAACAACTGAAAACGGATACAGTTTAATTTTTTTATCGACAAATTCCGACATTTAGAAATTGGTAACTGCTCTTTAACAGAACATGGGAAAAACGCCGCCTTTTTATGGCAGCGTCATCGATATCCAATGGTTTTATGGTTAAACAGTTTGATGGTTTAACCTTTCCAGTTCCTCATCAATTCTTGCTATATCAATCCGTTTAAATAAGGGTTCAACGTTTGATAAACATTCCGTTTTAACTCCAAAGGATTTCCAATTTGTTTCTAGTATATTTAACATTTTTTTAACCTTTTCACTCGAAAAGGGAAGGAATGGAGTCAAGACATGTGCTAGGTTCCCTATTAGATAGACGCAATTTACTAAGGTTTGTTTACATGACTCAGGATTTTCGTGTACCTGCTTCCATGGCTGCTGTTCATCAAAATATTTATTTGCGAACCGAACTAGTTCAAAAATTTTTTCCAATCCTTGTTTGAAAGATGTACGTTCAATAGAATATCCAACTTCTTCGTATAAATGATTCACTTTATCTTGAATAGAAAGTGTAACGTCCTTTTTAGGTATAATACCTTCAAATGACTTTTCTATAAACATCAAGGTGCGATTTACGAAGTTCCCATATGCGCCCAATAATTCACTGTTATGACTATAGATGAATTCCTTCCAAGAAAAATCAGCATCACGGCTTTCCGGTGCATTAATTGTTAAAAAGTAACGAATGGAATCAGGCTCATATCTTTCTAAAATATCTGGAACCCAAACGGCCCAATTCTTACTTGTAGATAATTTTTTCTTTTCCAGCGTAAGATACTCGTTTGAAACGAGATGTGTCGGTAATGGCTCTTTTTCAATCCCTGCCAGAATCCCTGGCCATATAATGGAATGAAACGGGATATTATCTTTTCCATGTACGTAATAAGATGTTGAAGAAGATTCCCAAAACCCGGAGTCATTTTGATTCGTTTCTTTTGCCCATAGTTTACTGGCGGTATAATACCCCGAAACGGCTTCAATCCAAACGTAGATTTTCTTATCCTCATAACCTGATACCGGCACACTTACCCCAATGGGCAGATCCCTTGAAACGGCTCGATCTTGCAAGCCTTCTTTTAAATATCTTTTGGTCAACGATAGTGCATTTTCACGCCATAGATGGTTTCTTTCAGCTTGCAGAGTATGGTTTTCTAAAATAGTTTGAAAGGAACTTAACGAAAAGTAAAAATGCTCTGTTTTTCTTGTCGTGGGCGTATGTCCGCAAATTTTGCATTTTCTATTTAGTAATTCAAGCGGTTCTAACACACTTGAACAAGAATCACATTGATCTCCACGAGCCTGTGCCCCACAAACTGGACAAATCCCTTCCACATAGCGATCAGGTAAAAATTGCTGATCGTATTCACAATAGGTTTGCTCGATTTCTTTTTTGTAGATAAGATTCTTTTCAAGTAAAGCTAAAAATATCTCTTGAACAATTTGATGATGATGTGCTGTATCGGTTCTTGTATATACGTCGTAGGAAAATCCTAATCTTGAAAAACAGTCTACAAATTCTTGATGGTAGCGATCCGTAATTACTTGTGGTGATACCCCCTCTTGTTTTGCTCTGATGGTTATCGGTGTTCCATTACAATCGCTGCCTGATACATATAAAACCTCTTCTCCTTTTAAACGGTAATATCTCGCTAAAATATCACCAGGCAACAAACTTGAAATATGGCCAAGATGTAACGAGCCATTCGCATACGCCCACGCACCGCCGATAAAAATACTCATAATGAATACCTCCCACTATTAATTTAATAAAAACAAAAAAACCCCGCCTTAACTGTTACTAGTTAAGGACGAGGTTTATATACCACGTGATACCACCTTATTTCACAAATGGCTTACACCATTTGCCTCAGCAAGTACGGAGCTATAAAACGTGCTCATATACCGTGGCATTGATAACGAGTGCCAAAACTCGTCGTATCCTACTAATACAAATAGTACGTTCAGTACGAAGCTCAGAGACCATTGTTCAAATGATTGTTTTTTGCTTCTTTTCAGCTTCCGAAGCTCTCTGTGGAAAAACAAATTCATTCTACTTTTTCTCATCATTGCCTTTATTTGTTAATTAACAATTAGTTTATTGAATTTTATACATGAAGTCAATAAAAATCTTTGCTGGTTATTAAAGATAAGGACCATGCCTAGAGGTTGAGAAGCAAAAGAACCGTCCCCATGCTTATTTATTTTTCTCTCTGCCTTTCCCTTTCCCTTTTCCTTTTTCTTTTTGTTTTTTCCATTCTTCTGAATGATTCTTTTTGACTTCACTACCGTTGTTTCCACTGTTTTTTGTTGTGGCTTTTTCTTCTGTGTTTTTAGGTTTAACTGGGACTTCCGCAGAACTGTTCCCTTTTATATATAATTCATTATTTACTCGATAAACACTGTTTGGCTGCTGGAAACTAGATGAATCTGTTCCAAAGGATCGCATCATCGCTTTGAACATATATTGGGCAATTTTTGTCGTATTACCTGCCATGTAGTTACCAGATCCATTTTGTGCATATCCTGTCCAGACTGCCATGGTGTATTGTGGTGTGTATCCAGCAAACCAGCTATCATTTGTCGCTGTGCTTGGATAACCGTATTTCGCACGAGTCTTTGTATCAAAATTGGTTGTTCCAGTTTTTCCGGCAACATCTAACCCAGGAACATTCGCTGTCGTCCCTGTCCCTGTATTTACGACTGAACGTAACATGTCGGTTACCATATAGGCAGTGTAGTCTTGCATGACACGCTGTGACTTTTCGGCAAAATTAACAGCTTTACCATTCGGAAAAACAACCTTTTGGACAAAATGCGGTTTATTGTAGACACCATCGTTTCCAAAAGCACTGTACGCTCCTGCCATTTCTACAGGACTGACTGTATTACTTCCAATTGAATAAGATTCATAAACTTGGTCATTTTTAAATTTAATGCCGAGTTGTTCTGCAAAGTTCTTGGACCTATCAAGTCCCACTTCTCTAAGGGTGAGAAGCGCAGGAATATTATAAGATTTTTCAAGTGCTGTCCTAATCGTCAGTAATCCGTGATATTGATGGTCCCAGTTTGAAATCGGCTGACCGGTTGAATAGAAGGTCTCTTGGTCATCAATCTTATGAGCAGTTGACCATTTTAACTTTTCAATCGCCGGACCATAATCAAAAATCGGTTTAAATGAAGATCCTGGTTGACGATTTAAATCGACTGCAAAGTTGTTGCCAAGGAATTGTGCTTTATAGCCGTTTCGTCCACTTCCAATCGCCCTAACTTCTCCTGTTTTGGTATCTAGAAAGACAAAAGCTCCCTGAAAATTTGAATCTGGATAAGCAATAATTTCATTGGTATTCATCATTTTGTCTGCATAATCCTGTGCTTTCGGATCCAGTGTCGTATAAATAGATAACCCATCCTTACTTATGTCAACATCCTTCAGTTTTCCTTTTACCTCTTTCACCACTGCATCTAAAAATGCCTCGTATGGCATATTTTGTTGAGCTGTTTTTCCTACTAGTCCCTCTGTTATGGGGACTTTTGATGCTTCCTTCATTTGTTCAGCTGTTATATAACCATCTCTCAGCATCGAACTTAAAACAATATTTCTGCGTTTCGTTGCATCATCTCTGTTTTCAGGTTTTGTCGGATCGTAATTATTCGGACTCTGTGGCAGTCCAGCTAACATAGCTGCTTGTGCAAGCGATAATTTTTTCAAATCGTTGGCTTCTATACCATAGTAGTTCTTCGCTGCTGCTGCAATTCCATAAGAGCGGTTACCAAGGTAAATCTTGTTTAGATACATCATTAAAATATCATGCTTGGAATATTTTTGTTCTAACTGATACGCTAAGTCCCATTCCTGAACTTTTCGCTTTAATGTTTTCTCGGGAGTCAAAAACGAGTTCTTAATTACCTGCTGTGTAATCGTACTTCCGCCCTGTGATCCAAAATCTCCCGTTAAATTCACTAAAATAGCCTTGGCAGTCCTTTTTATGTCTATGCCGTGATGTTCATAGAAATGAGAATCCTCCGTAGCAATAAATGCCTCTTCAAGCACTTTTGGTACTTGATCATACGTAATTTTAGTCCGCTTTTCTTTTCCATATTCATATAAAAAATTTCCGTCTTTATCATAGAATTTTGTTGAAAGCGGATCGACCAGTTTAGAAGAATCCAACTTAGGTACATTTTTTATCATAGAAGCAAAAGTAATCGCTCCTGCACCTGTTGACACGAGTCCGAGCACTAAACAGACGATGATTATTTTTTTAAACATGGAACCTTTTTTTGGTAATCGATTGCTCTTTTGTTGACTTTGTCTCGCTTTTTCCGCTGCTTTTCGTTCTTCACGAGATTGATAAGTTTCTTCTGACATTCTACTACTCTCCCCTATACATAGTTACTCAAAGTTGATTTAAGAGGCATTTTTTAATTACAACATATGGATGAGGTTATATTTTAGCCGATTTTGTTCATTTACACGAATATAACGTATTAAAGAACTATTAATCCAGTGATCTCCTTGGCTGTCTCTAGCAAGAAAGTATTTCCGTTGCTCAATTTTTTCAAGTATCTCTTGAACAACCTCTTCCTTTTTAGTATCGGTCTCTTTAAGTATTCTTTCTCGTTTAATATCATTTTCTAAGGTATAACAAACCACAAATTCCTTCAAAAAACTCTCCCCTATTCTCTATTCCCCTGTTTACTCAGTTGATGAAGCAGTTTAATAATCTAAAAGCTGACTTTTTTACGAAAAAAAGGGAACACCCTCCCTTTATTAAGCCATATATAGAAGTTCGTAAGAAACTCATTTTTTATGAGGGAATCTAACTTAAAATTTCATTCTGTTAATAATACAGTTAATCGGATAAAAAAAAAATCGACCAATTGGCCGATTTTCATAAATCTTAATAAATTTTATCTCCATTGAAAATGGAATTCTTCACAATAACATAATCTACATTTCGAATGGCTGAGAGCTTGTTACCGCCAGCATAAGAAATTGAAGATTGCAGATCCTGCTCCATTTCCACTAGGGTATCTTGTAAAGAACCTTTGAATTTCACATACATCTTTTTGCCTTCAACATTTTTTTTCTCGCCTTTTTGAAACTCGGAAGCTGAACCAAAATATTCTTTATAAAGCTCTCCGTCTTTTTCAACTGTTTCTCCCGGAGATTCTTCATGCCCAGCAAACAACGAACCAATCATCACCATAGAAGCCCCAAATCGAATTGACTTGGCAATATCACCATGCGTACGGATGCCTCCATCAGCAATTATAGGTTTGCTTGCTGCCTTTGCACACCATCTAAGTGCAGCTAATTGCCATCCGCCAGTCCCAAATCCAGTTTTTATTTTAGTAATACAAACCTTACCTGGACCAATTCCGACTTTTGTAGCATCTGCACCTGCATGCTCCAGTTCTCTTACAGCTTCAGGTGTTCCAACATTTCCGGCAATTACAAAACTTCCAGGAAGATGTTTCTTGATATGCTGAATCATATTAATAACAGCATTGGAATGTCCGTGTGCAATATCAATGGTAATGTATTCAGGTGTAAGATTTTCTTCTGCTAATTCTTTAATAAAGCGATACTCATCTTCTTTTACGCCGACACTAATCGATGCATACAATCCTCTTGCTTGCATGTCTTTAACAAAATCCAAGCGCTTCTCTGGCTGAAAACGATGCATAATATAGAAGTAATTATTTTCTGCTAAGTAAACGGCAATCTTCTCATCTATAATTGTCTGCATATTTGCAGGCACAACCGGCAGTTTAAATGTACGGCCGCCAAATGTAACCGTTGTATCACATTCAGTACGGCTGTTTACGATTGATTTTGCTGGTACAAGCTGAATATCTTCATAGTCAAATACATTATCCATGTGTTTTCACTCCATATTTAGGTTTGGTATTAAGAATAAGTTTTTAATTTAAAATAACTTATCTAATATTAATAGTCTTCCGAAAGTGAACCGTTTCATCCACTACTTCAAGTTGTGATTTAATACATTTTTGTGTTAAACCCAAAATTGATTGTATAACACGAATATTAGTTTGTCAATTAATAATAATGTTCGTCTTTTAGGTTAAAAGAAACCTTTCATGATAAAAATAAAACTTTTTCTCGATAATCGGACATTTATGCTGATAATTCTAATATTTCTTCAATAGTAAGGTATTATAATAGTCTTAATGGATTGAAGAGCCTAACATTAAGAACAATAAAAAATGAGGACGCTTCGTGATAACGGATTTCGTTTCTATCGCATACATTAAAAATGTAAATTAAAATGAGTGCCAAATTGTATATGAATTTGACACTCATTTATTGTTTGTGAAGCGATTTGTACAGAAATCACACTAAAATTTGTATAGCTGTTTTTGAAATATAAATCATTTGTATGGACGTAAGAGGAAGTGGTGGGAATTTTACGATAAGCCCAAATTTTTTATAAGGGTTGAACTTCCTTTCGATATTGGCCCTTATATCCTATGTCTATGTGGTTCCTTAAATTTTCAAATGGAAACTTTAAAAAGTTTGTATTGATTAATGCGATAGCGAATGGACTCTTTGCTTTTCTCTTCATTCCTTTCTTAAATAAAATTAAAATTGTTCCTCTAAATTCCGTAACAAAGATCGCTGGATCCGGTCTATACGTTATCCAGGTATCAATTTAACCAAATTTGGCAGCGAATATTAAAATAGACCTCCCGTCCTTATTTTCTTCTAACAGCAGACCGATTCAACCAATTAATTCTACCCCTATCTAGGAAACATAAATAATATGGGATAAAAGATACACAAGTTATTCGAAAAAAGGTTAAATAAGGAAGATTTGGCAAATCATAAGTAGTAGAAGGAGGATTTGAAATGAAATTTACTATTCGTATTTTCTACAGGGAAAACTTTAATAATTCATTATTTGAAAGAGAGCTAAAAAAATCCTTAGAGGAAATTAGTGTATCTGTTACAAGTATTAATTTTAATCAATTTGAAGAAAAATACCTACATAATAAAAGGAATATTATTGAGATAAATGTTGAAGTTAAAGGGGACTATATCGATTACAGAACTGTTTTTGGTTGTGTATTTTTAGTGTTAGATGAACTTTCTTTAAATTTATCCGGATTAGATATAAATGAATAATAGGCTTCCCTAAGTGCTTTTGTATTTCTAAATTTCCCCCAAAAAAATTTGTTTTAAGGAGGAAATTATAAAAGAATTTATTATTTAATATATAGAAGATAATGAAGTTGGTGGCCATAGAAAGGAAATCCTCGTTGTGGGCGAAGACTTTCAATCATGCTATGAAGAGTATATTCAAAAATATCCAACCATGGTATTGTTCTCAATTTGATGAAGACCACAAAGCCATAAATCTTCTCCGCCCTAACAATATTCAAATAGAAAAAGTCACTGACGAAAATAGAATCGGTTAATTTGTCCATAAAATTCCTATTTCTTTATTATTCACACTATTAGATTCAGTTAACATTTATTTAATTGACCTACTAGTTAATGGTGGTTCATTAAACCAACCTTTTTTAACTAATAGCTTAAACCCTTTTTCTGAAAAACTTTGGACCTGTTCCATTAATTCATTTAGTATTTTGACATGACTCTTCTTATAACTAGATACAGCAGCGTTTTGTAAATTTATTATTCCAATAGGATTTAAAAACATTATTAGATTCGTCATTAACTTATCGGAAAATGGAGATTCATGGACACTATAAACGAAGCTCTCTAGTCCAGTTGTAGTACTAATTCCGTTTTCCCTGAAAATATCCGATAAAGTAGCAGCTTGATGAAATGCTAATTTCTTGCCATCATTAATTAATTGTTTTGACTCTTCATCTTTTACAACATCAGCAAAAGCAGTGCATAGAGCAACACCAACATTATTGCATTGAAGTGCACTATACATATGTCCCAATTCTACCGCATTAAGTGGTCTCAATTGTGTAGATACAACCTTAAACAGTTTACTCTCTCTTTCATTTGCTTTCATGTATAAAAATGGACTGTTTTGTAACAAGTTCTTTTCTTTTAATAAACCTAAAAGAGATTCATCAATTTGAATAAGCTTAGTGAGGACTTTACTAAAGAATTTCTTTACATTCATATCCGTTAGTTCTGAATATTGAGAAGCGAGGACCCGCATCCCATTTCCGGTAATATGCTTAAGAATTTCAATGATTAATTGATCGGTAAAAAGCTTTACTGAGGAGTTATATAAATCAGCTTCACTGAAAAATGGCGTTTCATTATAACCGCTGTCATTTAATATCTTTGTAGCCTCTTTTTCTTGAAATGTAGATAATGAATTGATTTCATCTAGAACACTTCTCAAATCCTTATCCTCAGCGGTGTCAATAAGGTTTTTTAAAATAATATTAACCATATTTGAATTTGATTGTAGATACCAAAGAAAGCCGAACTCATTTACGTTCATACAAAAGGCTCCTTCATTATTTATTTTCTCTTATTAGAATGACAAAAATATTGGTAATTATTCAGGGTTATTTCTAATTAATACATTTAGTCTCAATCTCAAACTTTTTTAATTATTGTAATTTATATAATTTAATTAGAGTTTCTGTTAAGAATACTAATTAAATTCACTGGCTCTCAGGTTTCTCAATAACTTATTTAATAATTTTCATTAGTAAAAGGCCTATCCAAATTCCTGGTATCACGCACAAAATTGGTAACCATATTGGGCCAAATAAAAATCCGAATATCTTGAAAGTTGATGAATATATACACCCCACTGTTACAAAGAAAGCAGAAAAAACGAATGGGAAATAAGAATATTTTCTATTTCCTCCACCAGCATCTTTATAAGCATCCCACATAGCAAAAAAGTATAAACAAGGGTAAAACATTAGCCATAAGTAATCAGTTTGAGCAATGGATTTTTCGATTTCTCCATGAAAACTCGAAATTATAACAACATTAAAATTTGCATTTACATTTATAAGGAATTCTAAAAATACAAAAACAATACCTTTTATTAGTTTGCCATTTAAAAATTGACCAAAGCCAGGAAGAGCAATACTCCATAGTAATACTTCTTTTGAGTTAGCCACCTAATTTTAGCTCCTTACCAAGTTTCTTATAGTGTGATTATGTCAATTGTAAAAAAGGCAATCGCACTAATCATTATTCATTAAAAACTTAATTAGTTTTTTATTATGGAAATAAAATTTAACATGACACCAACGTAACCTTAGAATGTCCTGCTTAACATATAAAATGTGATAAATTAAAGGGTAACCTAAATAATTAGGGCAGCTAACTCTGACAGCTTTTCTTAGTAAAGTAACGTGGAGTGGAACAAGAGAGTTAAAAATCCAGTAGTACTATCTTTTATACCACTAGACTGAAATCGTGCATTTGACTTTATACAAGGGTCAGTCTAACTGCTCCTTTTTATTCATAAAATTTAGTTTTAAAAAACCAGTTGTGAAAAGCTTGTGTTATGTAATCAGTTATCCATATTGTTATAAAACTCCAATACCAAGTCCATTTTTTATATTTAATTAACTTTGTATATTTCACTGCAATTATTTCAAAGATGACTATTACAGAAGTACTAATAAAGCAATGCAGGATTTTTAAAAGGTTAGATTTATTTTTTTGATAGTACAAACTAAATAAAGCGCACAGTCCAGGATATATAAAGTATTCAAATGAAAAAGCAGCTTTATTTGCTTCTTTGAAAAATAAGCGATATGGATAGGAAATTAAGTTTTTTTCTACCACTACTAATCCAAAAATCCATGTTAGTGCTTGTTTAAATAAAAATACAACTAGTGATTCACGAATTTTATTTTTTGGTGTAAATTTTATTAATAATAATGAAACAATTATCCAGGATGAAATTTCGATTGTTTTCTCTGCTGTATTTCATTAATTATCCCCCTTTAATAAATAGTTTTTACTTTTAGAATTGATTAATTCAATTTTTATTTAAGGTAAAATTATAATACGAAGATAATATGAAATAAAACAGTAAGGGATATTAAGCTAAGCGTTGATTCAAGAAGGATCAACGATCTTATTGTATAGTCCTCCTCTGTTTGTAAAACCAATTTACAAAAAGCAGCACTTTAACAATGGTCTTGCAGCAACGATCGTTTCCAAAGAAATAGCTAAGAGCTGGAATTTTGTTTTTCTTTATTTCCAAACATAAATCGACATAAAAAAAGACCCTCACAGGGTCCTTCTTATTAATTCAAACTATTTCTATAAACATAAGGGTCATTCGGCTTTGGAATGATTTTGTAGCTTGTCACTTTTAAAACAGGTATTTTGGTTTTCATTTGTGGATAATAGACTGTATCCATGGTTCCTGTCGCCTGATACCACTGGTCATTTGGGATATGAATATTGTTCGGGAATTGAATCATCAAACCAAAAGCTCCAGAGTCTGCGACACAGTGAATCATCCCGAATCGAAGTAAAAATAGTTGGTTGGATTGTAATCCAGGGCCATTGTAAGTAAATCCTTTCATCGTAAGAGTTTTCCCTACAAAATCCCCTGAAAAATTATATAGCACTTCTAAACCGACTAAATAGTCTTTATCTGTTAAAGTAATATTATTTTTTGGAATATAAGACTTCGACTCTTTCCTGACTAAATCCGTAAAATCAGATTGGTTCATGAATTTACTCATATCAGGATTCAGAACTTGATGGGTTCCGTACTGATCACCTCCGTCTTCTAATGTTGGAAATGAAAATCCCTTGGCATTTACTAGCTGTGAATCAAGAGTTGCCACCGGCAAAACTACGCCAGAAATAGCAGGAATTAACACAAGAGAGTATGCCAATAATTTTTTTATTTTCTTTCCAGCAGATGGTTTCTTTTTTCCGTGAACATGGTCATGATGATCGTGGCTACAATCACAATCATGTTCTTTTTCTTTCTTCTCTCCAGATGACCATAATTTAATTCCTTCGACAACTGTAAGTATGAACAAAATCACGATCATACTCTCCGATAGGAAGCTATATTTCATATTTATATATTTTGAAATATTTCCTGTGGTATGCAGCATAAAAAACAAGTTTGTAGTAAGTATTAAAATAAGGACTTTAAACATCATCACACATCCTTTACAACAGAAGTGAACCAATGAATACAAATGACGAAATTAATGAAACTAAAAGAAGAGCAAATTTTGCTTTAAAAGACCCAAACATCATCAGTAAATTTTTAATATCTACCATATTGCCAAACACTAAGAAAGAAACGATTGACGTTTGGGGGAAAAAATTACGAAAAGATGCGGCTACAAAAGCATCTGCTTCCGAACAAACAGATAAGATAAAAGCTAAAACCATCATAACCAATATAGCAGTTACATGCGTACCGCCCAGTGTTGTTAATATCCGTGTAGGTACATAAACTTGCATTGTAGATGCAAGTAGTGCACCCAGAACTACGTATTTTCCCATATTAAAAAATTCGTCAATCGTATGGTTAAGAACACTCCATAATTTTTGTCTAGTATTCTGGTGGGAATGGTCGTGAACATGTATTTCATTATTTTCTTTTAGTGGGTTGTCCTTTATGACAAAAGATAAAACAAGTCCAACTAAAATGGAAACACCGATTGCTAACCCTGCTCGGTACCCTACCATCGTCCAGCTATCTCCGAATGCAATAAATGTAGCAAATAAAACAATCGGATTGATAATTGGACCAGAAAGCATAAAGGCAATTGCTGCGTGAGGGGCGAGTCCCTTTTTTATTAACCGTGAAACGATGGGAACAATCCCACATTCACATCCAGGAAATAATACTCCCATAAAACTAGCAGCCACAACAGATAAATATCTATTTTTCGGCAGAATTCTAAGCAGTGTATTTTCAGAAACAAAAACTTCTATCAGTGCAGAAATAAAAGCCCCAACGACAATAAATGGGAATGCTTCAATGATAATACTTATAAAAATCGTATTCAATTGTAATAATCGATCCATGCATATTCCTCCTGTGATATCACACAATTGGTCTCTTTAAAAAAACAACTACTATCATATCAAAATGATCAAGAATTTGATATGTTTTGATTTTCCATATGAGTAAATAGTTTTCCCATCAAAATATATTAAACTATCTTTGTGACGAAAATGTTAACAATTTAAAAGTATTTTCAATAACCAGTAATAATTAGAAATAAAAAATCCAGACAATTACGACTGGATTTCTCTTTATAAGCTATTTTTAGTTGTAAATTCACTTTTGTAATAGGAAAACGGAACCCGTTACCTTCGTGCGGTCATCACTCTTTCGAATTACACCCGATTCTTTAAATTTTAACTGATTCCACTGTTTCTTTTATTCATCAGCTTTATTACCTGCTCCTTTGGGTTCCAGCAATCAAATTTATAGTTCGTTTTTGTTTCATAACCTAATCGGCTGCAAAAATAAGTGATTCCTTCTGATTTTTTCTCTATTTTAAAATGACGGCATGTTGCACAGCAATGGAAATCTTTCATGGACACCAGCACCTTTGCATCTTCAAAATAACAGGGAAAAAACTTGCGATTTTTTCTCTGTTATTTATAGTTTATATTTTTCAGACCGGAGTGGTAAGCTATTGGGTCAGCCTTTTTCATTATTGAATCAATAAACATTTGACTGCGATGAAAATCCTGAATTTGCGGAAGCAGTTCCACTTTCAACGTTGCAGCAAGGGTGGTGTGAACGTATAACATGTCCCGAAACAAATCGACTGCTCCACAATAATTCGGGTAAAAGCTATCTCCCGTACCGAATACGGCTGTGACCAAGTCTTTATTGTCAAGCTCCTCTAATCCTTGATAGAGTTTCCACATCTCTTTAGGGATTTCACCATCTCCCCACGAATAGGTGCCAATCGCGATCGCATTAAAGATACTTAGAAGCTCAAGGGGGAAATCTTCAATCCTATAAATGTACACGTCCACTGAACGGCCAATCAAGTTTCGATAAATCAGCTCGGCTAATTCTTTGGTGTTACCTGTAACAGACGAATAAACAATGGCAATCTTCATCTTATAATTCGTCAAACCCGTTGGACTGTGAGACTTTTGAGTAGGTTCTTGATTTTTGCTCAAAGAAATCCGACTTCGTCTCATTCACCATATCATCTCCAAACACTTGGATCCATGGCATAGGGTTTATTTTTTCAGGATATAAATTGTTCAATCCCAGCTGTCTCAATCTCTTATTTGCCAGATATTCGACATACCCATCAAACTCCTGTAAATCAATACCTTTTATTTCAGCTAAAATGTAATGAGCCCACTCCTTCTCCAGCTTGACTGCCTCGTTTATGGTTTGATATACATAGTTGATATTTTCATCTGTATGAAGAGCAGGATTTTCCGTTAAAAGAATGCGGATAAACTGAGCTATAAAATAGGCATGCTGCATTTCATCGCGTTGGATATAACTAATCATCGTACTGGTTTTCAGCATTTTTTGCTGACGAGCTAAATGATAGAAAAAGGCAAACCCTGCGTAAAAGTAGATTCCTTCAAGATTGATAGAATTCACACCTAATTGGAATAAAGTTTGTGGTGTAGGATTCTCTCTAAACTGCTCATAAGCATCTAAAATTAATTGATTTCGCTTCTTTACAATTGGATCCATTTTGGCCTGATTGAACCGTTCATTTTGTTCGCCAATCGAGACCAAGGAGCTTAGGATATAGGAATAGGATTCATTATGGACCGCTTCTTGCTGTGAAATCACAGCAAAGATTGCTTTGAAGCTAGAGTCTGTTACATAATCCATGACCTGACTCATCGTCGGTGTTTGCAAGCTGTCAAGTGAGGCAAGCTGTGTGTTTATTCGCAGGAAAACATCTTTTTCTGTATCACTTAGGGAATCCCACTGTTTAATATCATCCTGCATATTAATTTCTTGCGCCTTCCAAAAATTCGCAAGCAAGGTTTGATACAAATCATACATTTTCGGATAGGCAATATCATTCCAATTCAACAAACCTGATGACTTGCCATTGATAATTCCGGTTGACTTATTAGGATATACCGGGTTTAATAGTTTAATTTTGGTTAATGGTGTCTGAATCATTTTGTAAATACCTCCCTTTTTTCACTAACTATGGCATGCTTCACATTCGTTGATTTCTGTTTGAGATGTACTTCTGACGTAATAAGTTGTTTTTAAACCTTGCTTCCAGGCTTCCATATGAAGATTCAATAGGTCCTTCGCTTTAATGTCATGACGAACATAAAGATTAAAGCTAATCGATTGATCAATGTGCCGCTGGCGGGCAGCATTTTGTCGAATGCTCCAAGTCTGATCCAAGACATGTCTCGACCGGCGATAATAGTTATAAGTGTTATGATCTAAATCGGGTGCCGTGACTTTAAATTTGAAATTCTTCTTTTCTTCCGCGTATTCGACCGCATACAATGGATCAATTCCATCTGTCGAACCACCGATTTTTGCTGTAGATGAATTAGGAGCAATCGCCATCATCCAGCCATTTCTCACTCCGAATTTGGAAACATCCTCTTTTAGCTGTTTCCACCGTATACTTTTATAACCTTTTCTCTCAAAATAACGGCCCGTTTGCCATTCTGACCCAGCGAACTTACTATAAAAGCCTTTTTCCTTTGCTAACAACATCGAGGAACGAATGGTATAGTAGGCAATTTCCTCATAAAGTCGGTCGGCAAAGGAAACAGCCTCATCTGATTCCCAGAAGATCCCCTCTAAGGCAAGGAGGTGATGCCAGCCAAATGTACCCAAACCAATGGCGCGATATTTTTTATTGGTCACTTCGGCTTGTCCGACTGAAATGGTATTAAGATCAATGACGTTATCTAACATTCTTACCTGAATGGAAATTAACCGCTCTAAAACATGCACTGATTTAGGCAGATTAATAGAAGATAAATTACAAACTACAAAATCCCCGGGTTTGCGAACAATCACGATATTCCCATCTTCATCCTTATATTCTTTGACAATGGTTGTAGCAGACATATTTTGAGCGATTTCCGTACACAAATTGCTGCAGAAAATAGACGTTCGTCCCAATCCGGCTATATGTTTGTTAGGATTTTGCCGGTTGACTTCATCTCGATAAAACATATATGGCGTTCCTGTTTCTAATTGAGATATCATTATTCGCGCCATAATATCCATTGCCCGATACGTTTTCCTTGGCAGTAATGGATGCCTTACCGCTTCTTCGTATTTTTCAGTAAAGAACTTTTCATCCAGCTCGTCATAAAAATCTTCTAAACCCAGAGGCGTTCCGTCTTCATCCTTCCATCCCATGATTTGTTTGACTTGATGCGGACAAAAGGTATGCCATTCTCCCACACTTCGGCCATTTTCATCGACTTCTTCCAGTTTCCTCATAAATAAATCAGGGATGGAAACACCCGTAAAAATATCATGTGCCTTTCGTCTTTCGTCTCCATTGTTTGTTTTTAAATCCAAAAAGCCATTCATCATGTCTTTATGGAAAACATCTAAGTAAACGGCGATGGCTCCTTGTCTTTGACCCAGTTGGTCGACACTCACTGCGGTATCGTTGATGAGTCTGATCCACGGAACCACACCGGATGAATTTCCTTTGAATTTTTTAATATCAGACCCTAACGCCCGTACTTTTCCAAGATAAATACCAATACCGCCGCCATCTTTACTTAGGCGGGCAATGTCCCAATTGTTTAAATAAATTCCGTCTAACGAATCGTCTACCGTATCAATAAAACAGGACGAAAGCTGCCCAAAACTCTTCCCAGCATTAGAGAGCGTCGGGGTCGCAACGGTCATATATAGGTTGCTTAATGCCCAGTATGCTTCTTTCACATAGAGTAATCGCTTTTCCCTAGACTCGTTTTTCATCAAGGTCATCGCGATGATCATAAAGCGTTCTTGAGGCAGTTCGTAGATTCTTCCCTCGTAGTCTTTGGCAAGGTATCTGTCTGCTAACAAAAATAAACCTATATAATTAAACAAAAGGTCCTTGTCTGAGTCTATTTCCGCCCCGAGGTTTTCAATTTCTTCCTTGGTATAATCATTTAATACATTTTCAGAGTAGATACCTATGTTCGTCAGATATGTAAGTAGTTTATAGAAATCACCGTATTTTTCGTTTTGCTGATATCCTCTATGTTTGGCTGCTTTCTCATATAAATCATTTAAAAATAAGTTTGCCGCCAGAAAGGTCCAGTTTGGGTCCTCCATGGAGATTTGATTTAAGGCATAGATCAGTGATTGTTCGTAGCGTGTTGACTGCTCTAGCTCAGATATCTTTTTATAGAGCAGAGTGGTGTCTAGTTTGTATTTTTCATTTGCTGTTTTGATGGCTTCTAAAACAGCATCCATCTCTGGATGATTTTTTACAGTCATTTATATTACCCCTTTTTTATGACCGTGGCTCCAGTATTTTGGGGAGTTCGGGCATAAATATTCTTATTTGTGACCGTCACACCTATTTTTTCTGGAACTCGGGCATAATTTACTTTTTTTGTTACCATTGCTTCTCATTTCCCGGACTCTCGGGCACAATTAACGTTTTTTTTACCGTATTCCCTCTTTTTCACACACACTCGGGCACAAACATCAAAAAACCCATCTTCAGAGAAGATGGGTTTAATAAAACGTGGATTGATCTAGTAAAACAGCAGGATCACTGTATTAGTCAGAATACCCCTCGTTCTATCTTCCCACTTCCCGAAGAAGATAACACGCTATAAAAATGGCAGGTCTCCTGACTTATGCTTTGAACCTACTTTAATCCCTTCCCGTCCTATGACAGTGGATATAATTATTTCGTCAGCATATACAGTTGCGGGTACAGTTCTGGATTTTCACCAGATTCCCTATTAAGTCTCTATGGACACCATTTTCATTGGTTATTATCTATATTTAGTATCTTTTCAAAAAAATAAACACTAAATATTGTATATCAACTAATATAGTATACTACTCTCACTTTGACAAGTAATTTATTTTTTCACAACAAGATTAACTCTCACCTGGTGTGCTGCTGCTATCATTACCTCTAGGGCCGCAACAGACTCCTCCAACCCGCGGGTTTTCAAACCACAGTCAGGATTTATCCAGAACAGCTTCGGATCAAGGACTTGAAGGGCCCTCTCAATGTTTCTTGTCAACTCTTCAAGTGCTGGTACACGAGGACTATGAATATCATAAACTCCGAGACCAATCCCTTTTTCATACGTATTTTCTTCAAAAGCAGACAGTAGTTCACCATGACTGCGGGATGTCTCAATTGAAATCACATCCGCATCGAGTGCCTTTATTGCATCGATAATATCTTCAAAATTGGCATAACACATATGCGTATGAATTTGGGTCTCATTTTGAACGGATGCGGTGGCAAGCTTGAAGGCATAAACGGCAGCATTCAAATAATTCTCCCAGTTCTCACGCTTTAGTGGCAGTCCTTCACGGAGTGCAGGCTCATCCACTTGAATCATTCGGATTCCACTTTCCTCAAGTATTTCAACTTCTTTGCGAAGGGCAAGGGCAATTTGATTGGCCACCTCATAACGTGGAATATCATCGCGGACAAACGACCAATTTAGAATCGTAATCGGACCTGTCAACATCCCTTTTACAGGCTTTGTCGTTAACGACTGTGCAAAAATTGTTTCCTTGACGGTCATTGGGACCTGGAAGGAAACATCTCCATAAATGAGCGGCGGCTTTACACAGCGGGAGCCGTAGGATTGTACCCAACCGAATTTAGTGAATTGAAACCCAGCTAATTTTTCTCCAAAATATTCAACCATATCGGTCCGCTCAAATTCTCCATGGACCAATACATCTAGGCCTAGTTCTTCTTGAATTTCTATCCATTTTTTAATTTCTGTATTGATATAATTCTCATATTCCGCATCTGTTAACTCGTCTTTACGCCATAGTTGACGCTGTTTTCGGACCTCCTGTGTTTGCGGGAAGCTCCCAATAGTGGTGGTGGGCAATAGTGGTAATTGAAATGTGTCTTCCTGAATGACTTGTCGATTCTTAAATGGCACTTCCCGTTCAGCCCTAAATGAAGCCAAGTTTTCAATGTCCTTTTGCACTTGTTGATTGTTTCGGAAGGATGATTCATTCAATGCATTAATTGCTTTTGTACTAGCTTCCAGCTCTTCTTGAATGGAGTCTTTCCCTTGACGAAGTCCTTTTGTTAGAATAACAACCTCGGATAATTTTTCATCCGCAAAGGATAGCGCATTTTTCAGTACCCCTTCCAGTGCTTCTTCACTTTTCACTGTTACAGGCACATGTAATATGCTTGATGAGGGCTGGACAATCAAGCGGTCCTTCGAAACACTCTCGGCAATTTCTGCAAGTAACGATGTTTTTTCATCAAGATTGGCGCGCCAGATATTCCGGCCATCGATAACTCCAGCGGCAAGTACTTTATTTTTCGGGAATCCCCACTTCTTCAAAGAGGCAAGATTCTTACCACAATCATGGACGAAATCCAAGCCAATTCCCTGAACAGGAAGGGAAATAATCTCGCTGTAATAATCGGTGCTATCAAAGTACGTTTGCAACAGAAGCTTTACGTTTGGTGCTGCCTCATGCAATTGGCGGTAGACGTCAGAAAATAGCTCTACCTCTTCTTTAGAAAGGGTTGTCACTAACATAGGCTCGTCGATTTGTACCCATTCCACACCTTCGGCCTCAAGCTCATTAAGTATTTCAGCATATAGCGGCACAAACTGTTGAACCACTGTTTTAAAATCACTATACCCTTTTGAGAGTTTGACAAAGGTAACCGGCCCTAAAATAACTGGCTTTCCTTCAATCCCCAGTTTTTGTTTTGCCTCTTGATAAAACTGAAGTGGACGGTTATCAACAAGCGTCGGAACAGCTCCCTCCAGCTCAGGAACAATATAGTGATAGTTCGTGTTAAACCATTTTGTCATTTCAGCTGCCACGGCATCTTTTCTTCCTCGTGCAATTTCAAAATAGGTTTCTAGTGACACTTTTCCACCATTATGATTAAACCGCTTAGGCACCAGACCGAACATTACAGCTGTATCTAGCACATGGTCATATAGGCTAAAATCACCGACTGGAATCAGATCAATCCCCTGGTCCTTTTGCTTCTGAAGATGCTGCAGGCGAAGCTCTTCCATTTGTGTTAAAAATAGCTCTTTTTCTATTTTCCCTGCCCAAAACTGTTCAAGGACCTTTTTCCACTCGCGTTTTTCTCCAATTCTTGGATAACCCAAATTCGAACTCTTCATCTTGTTTTACATCCCCTTATATGTTTCTTTTTTGTCCCAATAAAAAATCTCCCTTTTCTTATAGAAAAGAGAGATTGATACGCACAGTTAACTAGAATTGAGACCATCAGGATTTCTCAACACGTATTTCTCACTCCCCCCTATACACCCGTAGAGTCCAAGCGCATACAACAGGCAGGTCTCCTGGCTTAGGTTCATCGCTCCTTATCCCTTCCCATTTCAATTGAAACAGTGGTTCTTTGATAAGTCGCTCACCATTACAGTGGCGGGACCGCGCCGGATTTTCACCGGTCTTCCCTTTTAAGCTGTGTAAGGTTCACACAGCACCTGATGCATTTATTATGTAATTTTTACAAACATTTTGAATTTAATAGCCATGTTAGCATGGATAACGAAGACTGTCAAAATATTATTTTCTAACATGCTGTAATATTTTGTTATAATGATCCTATGACAAATTCTCCTAGGAGTAAAATGATGGAATTAACATATGAAGTGATCTCGGATGAAAATATTGATTGCTGCAGAGATTTATGTAATGAACTTATGGTATTCCAAAAATCAAAAGCAACCATCAAACCTGAATTGTTTGACAGCATGAATTTTGAAACAAGGATGATTCCGTCCATCAAAAGTGCCCTGCACAATTATACGGTAGTAGCAAAAGACGGCAATAAACCAGTTGGTTATGTCTACTCCAACATTTCTGCTAAAGAAGCGTATTCCAATGACTTTGCCACTTTTTTTGATCTATCTTCTGTTAGAAAAAGTAATATAGGATGTTTATCCAATTTTTATATAAAAGAGGAATACAGGCAATTTGGGATTGGTTCTACACTTTTTAATATGTCAATGGATTGGTTAAAACAATTTGAGGATGTCGAAGATTATTTTATCTTTGTCTCAAATGGCAATACAAATGCTTTGGAATTCTACAAACAAAAAGGTTTTTCGGTCAGTCATGATATTTTGGATAGTTTTATCACTGTTTTACGAAAACATAAGAAAATATGATGTAAACCTAACAGGTAAAACAAATGTTTTACCTGTTTAATTGTTAGAGTACTGTGACGGAAGCTCGATCTCGAATTTCTAACGGGTCTTGTGGTTCTGTTGATTGATTGACTTCAACCATTGGTACTCTTGTTTGTGAATCATTTGAGGGACTCATCTCAGCAGGTTCTCCGATATCATTCATGGCTGATGGAAAGTTATTTTGTTTATCCACATCTTTCACCTCCCTATTTTATTATTTCAAACAGTTGAAAAAATAATTGTTTCTTTAAAAATTGGAAATAGTAATGAAGTAGAAATTAATGAGTAGGTGGGGTAATCATGGAAGAAAACAAACCGAATTTCCATAAAGAAACAATCAAAAGTTCTCACGAGAATGAACCAGCCTTTAATGTATATTTAAATGAAATGCTAGTTGCCGAAGTACGGGGGAGTGATCCTACTCAACTAACCGTCATTCCGATGAGAGAACTGAATGATTATGAGGAAGACAAACTTCACGAGTATATAGAATCCATGGTATCGGATCAAGAATATTAATGTGAAAAGGACTAACCATCATTTGTTAGTCCTTTCTTGTCATATTATTTTTTTAAAACAAAGAATGACTTGATCGATTTCGTCTTTTGTCGTGTACCTGCCTAAACTAAAGCGAATTGCCCCCATCCCCACTTCTTCAGGTACACTCATCTCCTTTAACACCGGAGATAATTCAATACTTCCGGCATGACAGGCAGATCCTGTTGATGCAGCAAGATTAGGGATTGCTGAAAGCAAGTCTTGACCTACTTTTCTGACAAAACTTACATTCAAGGTATTTGGCAGTCTTAATTCAAGATGCCCATTTAAGACAACCTGTTCTCCAAATTCATCCTGTAGTTGACGCCATAAATAATGGGTCAACTCCTTTATTTGCTGATTTGTATCCTGTTGCTTCGCTATTTCACAGGCCTTTCCTAATCCCACAGCCAATAAGGTATTTTCCGTTCCTGCACGGATCCCAAACTCATGCCCCGCTCCGTGAATGAGTGGTTCAAGCTCCATTCCGTTTCTAATAAATAATGCGCCAATTCCCTTTGGTGCATACAGTTTATGCCCGGCAATCGTGAGAAGATCAACTTTTAGTTCATTCACGTCAATAGAAACTTTTCCTGCTGATTGAGAAGCATCTGTATGAAAAGCAATCCCATACCTTTCGGCGATCTTCCCAATCTCTTTGATTGGCTGCAACGTGCCGGTTTCATTGTTAGAGTGCATAATGGAAATCATTATGGTTTCTTTTGTGACTGCCTTCTCGATTTCTTCCGTTAAAACTCTCCCGAACCGATCGACACCTATGTAAGTCACTTTTGCTCCTACTTGTTCCAGGAACTTACAAGGGTTCATAATCGCAGGATGCTCAATTTTAGACGTAATGATATGATTGCCTTTATGTCGATTTTTAAAATAAAATCCTTTTAATGCCAAGTTATTAGCTTCACTGCCGCCGCTAGTAAAAATGACTTCTCCTGCTGTGCTCCCGATTAAATTGGCCACCTGTTCTCTAGCATTCTGTAAGACCTCTTTTACTGGGCCACCTGCCCAATGCAAGGCCGAGGGATTTCCATAAAAATCGGTTAGCAAAGGCTGCATGGCGTCCACCACTTCAGGTGCCAATGGGGTACTCGCATTAAAATCCAGATAAATTTTTTTCATAGCCATCTTATTTCCCCTTTACTTAGGTTTATAAAACAGGGACTTTCATGCTGCTTTTAATAAATTCAGCAAATAAGTTGTTCATTCCAGTATTTGTACTTGCCATTGATTCAGGATGCCATTGAACTCCGACTGTAAAAGTACTTGGATGAACATATTCTACTGCCTCAACAACTCCGTCGGATGACCGAGCGACTACTCGTAACTCACTGGCTATCCTATCTATGGATTGATGATGCAGACTATTTACTCTTACATGCTCAGAGCCAAGTAATTGAAATAATTTACTATCATTCTCAATGTTCACCCAATGAGTATCACGACTTCTCTTTACTATTTGCGAATGCTGGATCGGTTCTTTAACTTGGCAAGGGATATCCTGTATTAGGGTTCCGCCTAGAGCCACATTTAAGATTTGTATCCCTCTGCAAATCGCCAGAAGTGGAATGTTGTTCTCCAGTGCATATTTAACAATGGCAATTTCTACTTTGTCGCGCTCAGGAATGGATGGCCCTATTTGTGGATGAGGGTCCTGGCCATAAAATTGCGGGTCAACATCTTCTCCTCCGCTTAAGATGATTCCGTCACATAAAGGAAGCGTTTCTAGGGCTATTTCTGCATTAATAAAGGGAACAATGATGGGTATCCCACCATTGTTCGCAACAGATTTATGATAATCATGGTGCACATAGACACCTTCCATATAATGATTATGGTCAACATAGGCACCGGTGATGCCAATAACAGGTTTTTTCATAAAATCCCCCTTTAAATCTAAAGCCAGCCTTCATCAATCGAGCTATTATCTGCAACCGAGTAGGCTGCATTTGTGATTGCCTGCGCTAAAGTTTCCCCCGTTTCACAAACATCACCAAAGCAAGCCCCCGATGTTCCATTCGTTTTATAGCTAAATCCCAGCTCTTTTAACCTTTCGACGATTAGCATTGCATGTTCTATATTTTCTTCAGGCTGAAACTCTGAAACTGGAATAAACTGTTCCTTTTCAAAATCGTACCAGCGATCCCATCTGTTTAACTTCCAGCCTAGGATTCTGCGCGCAATGATTTCTATTTTGTTCATAACCTTTGGGCTCCTTTTTTCTATGTTTTATTATTTTACCATTTTCATAGATCCCGTCCTATCAAAATAGCACACTCTTTAGGCGCATCGAAAATTTTCACAATATCGTCACAATAGACTATACTTGTACTTACTACCGTTAGTTGGTTTTATTTGCTTATGGATAGGGAAATATCTAAATTGAGGTGAGAAAATAAAATGAAAGTGAACATAACAAAAGACGCAAATCAGCAGCTTATAACCTCTCTGGGAGAGGGGCCAATCGTTAGACTAAACCAAATCCGCACCACTGGTTGAGGGGCCACCTATATGTATGAACTTGCTCAGGTTGAGCAAGCAGAAAATGAAGAAATTTTTAATGTAGATGGGATTACCATTCTTATTGACCCACAGGTGATTCGTCATCTTGATGGGGATATCGTGATTGACCATAACAAAAATTATGGATTTATTCTTAAAAATAGTTATGAAATCTTAACTTTTGGGATGAATTTTAAAAAGAACTCCTAGCCTAAAGGATGTTAAACCAGCCACTGTATCGAAATGAACAGTGGCTTTCTCTTGTAATTCGATCGTTAACGTTCACATACTTCATATTGAATTATAAGTTTTGCATTGGCTATGACAAAATTCACAAGAAAAGCTGTTTTGAATAGCCCTGCAAATACATATGCATTAGGTAATAGATTGATTTTTAAGGAGGTAGTTACTTGAACGATTTTTACCAGCCCAGAATAAAGCCCTACCTTAATACAAAGTCCTTAATGCCTGAAAATCAAGAAACACCTATCCAATTTTTAGATGGCGAGATTGTTGATGCTCCATTATTTTATAGAAGAAATCATTTTTCCTATCCTCCTTTTACTTCATCCTTCTATTTTCTTCCGATTGAGGGATTGGTGTATACTCCAAAAACATTTTCATTACAGGAAATATATTCAATGCCATCGAAAACGATAAAAGTTGTTTTAGAATGTTCTGGAGATAAGCGGGAGTTATTCCAACCAAAGGTATTTGGAGAGCAATGGGAAAAAGGGGCAATCAGTCAAGGTATTTGGAAAGGTGTTTCTTTAAGAACGTTATTAAAGTCCACGGGCTTGCTTCCTACTGCGAAAGAAATCGTTTTTGAAGGCTATGATTTTGGAGAAAGACCTGATTCCAACCAAATATTTAGATTTGCACGAAGTTTACCCATTGAAAAAGCTCTAGACCCAGATACCATTATTGCTTATGAGTATAATGATCACCCTATCCCCTTCAAGCATGGATTTCCCTTAAGATTGATTGTCCCTGGATGGTATGCAATGGCTTCTGTAAAATGGATTAAAAAAATCACTGTGATTGACAAAGAATTTAACGGGCCCTTTCAAGCTGTTGATTACGTTTATTATCCAAACAAAGAAAACGATCATGGAAAATTTCCTGTCAGTACAATTCATGTAAACTCTACCATTCAATATCCATTAAATAGGCAATTATTGCATACAGGGCTTTATCAAATAAAAGGAATCGCATGGACCGGAAAAGGTATTATAACAAAGGTCGAGCTTAGTTTAGATGGTGGTCAAACATGGAATATCTGTCAACTACCTACTAAATCCGAAAAATATTCATGGGTTCCTTGGTATTTTAAATGGAAGGCTCTAAAAAAAGGAGAATATACCATTAAATCAAAAGCGACTGATTCCGAAGGCAATGTTCAACTTTCAGAACCATTTTGGAACAGGAAGGGCTACGGTTATAATGCCATTGATACTATAGAGGTCAATGTGGAATAATGCTATGCTAAAATAGTGATTCCTCTTATGTATAAAAAAGAGACATGTTAAGGCAGAGGGATCCTCTGCCTTTATTCGTATTTTATTTTTATAGTATTACACCTAAACCTCTAGCTATATGTATACATCATCCAGAAACCTATGTCTTCAAAACCAATTCGCTTGTAAATAGCTCCAGCTTCAGGATTATCATAGAATAAACATAGTTCTTTTCCTTCATCTAAAAGTTCGTTGCACAACTTAAGCATACACTTAGTAGCAAATCCTTTTTTCTTATAGTTTTCTAGCGTAGCTACACCAACAACCATCGCTGACATTGAATTTTCTGCCGCCGTTGAGGCAGTTGATACTATTTTCCCATCTTCCTTAATAAAAAAGGACCGCGAACTTCGATCTTTCAATTCCCGAAGTTTTCTTTCTATTGTCATAGTGGATCCGCTAAATTCAGGAACGGAATTTAGTAATTCAACAAGTGCTTCAGCATCATCGGGATGTGCCTGTTGGACAGTCGATAGATCCACACTGTTCTCATTAGTATTTAACTTGGTACACTTGGCATAGTAAAGTTGTCTTTTCCTCTTATATGGTTGTTTCAGGTATGGTTCAATTTGCTCGGTAATTTCCTTAAGTCCGGACATCATCTTAAATGAAGGGTCATTAGACATAATCTCAGCAAATCCTCTAGCATTAAATGATTCTAGCGCAAATGGAATATAGTTTTCTTCGAATTTTAATAAGACAGCAATTAGTTCTCCTCTCTCGTTAAACTCTCCCCAGAGCTTTTGAAAGTTTTGTTCATACCCATATACCTCTATGTCCCCAATGATAAATAAGTTTTCTGCAGGCTTAGTTCTTAACAATCTTAGGCATACCTCATGATCATGTTGAGTTAGTCTTCTTAACAACGTTCTCCCCCATTTCTCAATTCTAATCCTCTTAATTTTAACATTAAAGATGCACTTAGTTTGAATTTAAACAAGAAATCCAATACAGTTAGGTGTTGCTATACGATCAATAAAGGAACACTTTTTTCAAGTACATAGTACTTGATTTTTTTCTGAATTATGGTATTCTTATAGTGAATTTTCAGTATATTTAGAATTATTAATTAAAATATCTTTGTCTTTATCTCTCACTTTCACCACAAGATGAAATCCTAACTTTCTAATGGTTCGGTAAATTTATAATGAATGGAATGGAGTGGATGGTATGTACGATTCCCAAGGTGGATCTCTTGAGGCTGTGAACACCCATGTCTGTCAGGATTGTGGAAGATTAACGTTAAAACATGGAGAAGCTGAATCAAATAAAAAACAAGGAATCATCTATCCTATATTAGGTTGGACATTCTTTGTTCTTTCCCTTATTTTTATTCCCATTTTGTTTGGAGCGGCCGCGTTTTTGATGGGTTTCTTTACTTTCCATGATCGAAGTAAAGCACACGGCGCTGTCCTCATGATGTTTGCCTCAGTTGGATTAATCTTGGGCTCATTGTTCAGTATTATGGTTTCTGGAACGATGTTTTTATAGTTTTTCCAATGGTTGGTAGATATTCTATCAACCTTTTTTTATTTTTAAGGAATAGCTGGAGTAACAGTCGAAGTATAATAAAATACTCTCCATCACACCACGCAGACAACTGATTATTTGACTAAAGGGCAAGTCATGTATTGTAGTACGTTCTCTGACTTACCCTTTTGGGTGGTCTTTTTAATCATATTAATTAGTCGTGATATACTGAGTAAATACAACTATTTGTTAAGTAAGCTAGAAAGCATCATAGGAGTGTGTACGATGAATTATAAGGTTGTCATTTTAGATATAGACGGAACTATAGTCCCACATGGAAAAAACATTAGTCCTGCAACGAAGGATGCAATTCAACGGTTAAAAGATCGAAATATGGAAGTCGTCATTGCTACAGGAAGGGCTCCATATTTCTCGACGTCTGTTATCGAGGATACTGGGGTAAATTCAATGGTCTTCTTTAATGGTTCGTATGTTTTTCATGAAGGGGTAGAAATTTTTCAAAATCCAATCGATAAAAATATCTTGAAAAAGGTTCAACTGTTATCTGGTGATTTTCAGCATCCGCTTACGTTCTTAAGCAGTTCTAGTTTTAAAGCGACCGACCTAAGTCATCCTTATGTGGTTGAAGCCTACTGTCGTGATCCATGGAAGCCTGAACTGGCACCCCCACAATATTGGATGGATCAGGATATTTTCCAAATATTCCTCCATTGTAACTTAGAGGAAGAGGTTCATTATAAGGCAAACATTCCTGAGTTGGATTTTCGGAGGTGGAGTTCAGGGGCAAGAACCTGCGATGTCAATCTAACGGATTCGAATAAGGCTGTTGGTATCACCAAGTTATTGGAGAAGCTGGGAATTGCACCAGACGAAGCTGTGGCCTTTGGGGATGGCTTAAATGATATTGAGATGCTTTCATTAGTTGGCATGGGAGTAGCCATGGGGGCTTCATCTGATGAATTAAAACAAGCAGCCAATATGGTGACACTGTCAGCAGAAGAAGATGGAGTTGCCTACGGGTTGGAAAAACTAGGTTTAATTTAACTGAAAAAGCTTGTAAAATTATCCCGACAGGACTTATTTTACAAGCTTTCATTATTTATTGTTCTGCTTCCCAATTAGCCACTTCTTCACGAACACGTGGCGCAACTTCTTTACCCAGCAACTCAATTGCTCTTAAAACATCCTCATGAGGCATGCTTCCAACCGGCACATGGAGCATGAACCTGGTCACTCCCACATTCTTACCAAGGTGAATGATTTTTTGTGCCACTGTTTCAGGGTCCCCCACATAAAGCGCTCCTTCAAAGCTGCGTGCGGCATCAAAACTCGACCGATCGTAATATCCCCAGCCGCGTTCTCGTCCAAGTACGTTCATCGCTTGCTGAGTAGAAGGGAAAAATTTATCCGCAGCCGTATCAATGTCATCAGCAATAAAACCATGGGAATGCGACGCTACCGTCAACTTCGACCCATCATGCCCTGCTTGTTCCGCGGCTCTTTTATAGAGTTCAACAAGCGGTGCAAACTGGACAGGACGACCACCAATTATTGCTAGAACAAGTGGCAATCCCAAAAGTCCCGCACGAATAACGGAATCAGGCGTTCCCCCGCTGCCAATCCACACAGGCAATGGATCCTGCACGGGTCGAGGATACACCCCCAGATTTTGAATCGACGGACGATGCTTTCCACTCCAAGTGACTTTCTCGGACTCCCGTAATTTTAATAATAGCTCCAACTTTTCCTCGAACAATTCATCGTAGTCTTGGAGATCATAGCCGAACAAAGGGAACGATTCAATAAACGAACCTCGGCCTACCATAATTTCTGCCCGCCCATTTGAAAGACCATCTAACGTGGCAAAGTCTTCAAAAACTCGGACTGGATCATCTGATGAAAGGACTGTTACCGCACTCGTCAGCCTGATCCGTTTTGTTTGCGATGCGGCCGCAGCAAGAACAAGTGTGGGAGAAGACGCCGCATAGTCTTTTCGATGGTGCTCCCCCACTCCAAACACATCCAATCCGACCTGATCAGCAAGGACAATTTCCTCTACGACTTCGCGCAGCCGCTCTGCATGACTTATCACCTTTCCGGTCCGTGTGTCCGGAGTTGTTTCTACAAATGTACTAATCCCTATTTCCACCTAAATTCCTCCTATTTCTACTTTGTTTATGTAAGTAATTAAGACAGACCCATTTTATCATAGTTTGCTCAAGTCCATTGTCAAACCCAACTCGGTCAAAATAATTTTGTGAAGTTTACACATAATACAGGAAAAAAGGTGTGTTCTTGTTTGGATTTTCCTACCATTGAAATGAATTTTTGGGACGCCGTCTTTGCGATCCCAATTATTATGGTCTTAACCCAATTTATTAAAGTTTATTTTAAAATTCCGAAATGGTTTGTTCCTACGATTGCCCTTTTGTTCGGACTTGGGATCTCTATTTTTATTAGCCACAAACACAGCTTCATTTCTGGTGTGTTTATGGGCTGGTTTTATGGATATGCGGCGATTGGCTCTTATGCTTCATTAAGGACCAATATAATCTCTTATCGTAATAAAAAAAGGAAGAAGAATTAAAAAGAAAGGAAACCTTTCGTAAAAGCTTTACGATTGATTTCCTTTCTTTTTACCGAAATCTATTAGGAAACTGTTT
Source organism: Neobacillus drentensis (assembly GCF_021560175.1). GTDB lineage: Bacteria > Bacillota > Bacilli > Bacillales > Cytobacillaceae > Neobacillus > Neobacillus drentensis_A. The sequence goes on from NZ_CP091110.1 coordinate 3,950,849, forward strand.
CACAATTCCATCTGTTAAAAAGTCACCCATATGAATAAGATGGGTCTCAATGGTATCGGCGGTTTTGATATCAGCCGCCCATTCCCCTTTCAATCGGTATTCCACTTCAGCTATTGTTAATTTTAAATGGGTATAGAACATATCTGCTAGAACCTGTTTGTTCCAATTTGGGTTCGCGTTCGTTAAAAATGCTACAATTTCATCGGCATTACGGATCCAATCTTTATTGAATTGGTTAAACTTCGCTTGATCACCGGCTTTTGCCGCCTCAATTATTTTTCCGGCAATCAGAATATGTTCCTTAAGTAAACTAGTCAGTTTGTCCCTAGCTTGTTCTCCGTAATATGGTTTAATAATATTTCCAAGATCCACTTGATTTTGTAATAACCTTGCTAGAACATCATTTTGATCTTTAAGTCCTGCTAAACTGCTAACAATAAAGCTTCTAGTCCACCAGGCATGTTCGATCCATAGCTTTTGCATTGGGTACTTTAGTTGAATCACTGATTGATTAATACAAACCCGCTGAGGTGCTGGTCTTCCTTCTGCCCATGCGAGTGAATGAGAGGTTGTAATAGCAATGGTGAAAACAGCCAAACATGAGACTAGTTGTTTTTTCATTGATGAATCTCCTTTTCGGATGTTTTTCTATTAGTTTTAGTATTGGGACATTTTCCTTCCTTATGCAACCAAGTCCAGAGCCCCGAATCAAAAATTTACATTTTTCCGGGATGAGTTTGACTTACTAAGGATTCATGATAGAAAACCATCCCTGGCATATTAATCTGGTGTTCATGAAATATCCTTAATAACTCAAATCTTACCTGCCTCGATACCTCAAAATAATCATCCGGCCAAACCAGCCCTACCATACAAAGCTCGTACCCAACATATTTATGATATGGATTAAGATCAGTTATGCCGATAAACTGAAATTCCTGTTCTGGGCTGCCGTCTTCCATTATTAATAGGCATTGGGAATATTTTTCATTACAGATACTACAAACTTGTTCCATCAACTGTTTCATTTCTTGAGGGTCTTCCTGGTAACTGACCGTTATTCGTTCGATTACACGCATTTTCCCTTTATTAAAATTTTGAATTGTCCTAACTTCCCCATGTGGTATAGTCAAAAGCTTGCCAGACCATTCACGTATTTGCATAAAACGGATGCCAATCTCCTCGATTGTTCCAGAATTATTACCATTAAACGTGACATAGTTTCCGACTCGAAACTCTCGATCTGACAGCCGAACCAATCCCAATAGTATATCTTTTAAAACCTCTTGAGCAGCAAGACCGACGATAACTCCAACAATTCCTGCACCCGCTAATAAGCCCTTTAGGTTCATAAATTGGCCGATGAGATACACAATCACAATGGTAACAGAAGAGTATTTTAAGGCAGATCGGATAACCCCTTGAATGGTCTGCTCGACTTCATCCTCTAATAAATGTGATTTACGAAAAAACCAATCGACACTCCGGTTAATCACAAAAGAAGAAACAGTGAGGATAAGGATTATAAACACAACTCTTAAGATTAAATAATCCTTTATATAGTTTAAGAATGTCTCTGTATAGGTTAAAAGTTCCATCGATTCACTTCCTTTTTAAAAATAGAATCACCTCTTAGCATGACCTATATTTTCCAGATTATTTTTCATAGTACTTCAATATCTAGCAAACGATTCTTCCAATACTAACAACTCTTTTATTATGTAATGTAATTGTAAAACTCTGTAATACTAATCTAGCGATTCTGTTCATAGAAATAGACATAAATAAGAGAGTTCGACTGGAGGAAAAACAATGAAAAAATTAATGACTGTGATAACTGTTCTGTTATCCCTACTATTTACCTCACCTGCATTTGCTTATACTGTAAATAGCGGGGACACGATGTCAGGAATTGCCAGAAGTCACAATCTTTCATTACAAGAATTAGCAAGACTAAATCCGCAAATACAAAATATTGATTTAATTTATGTTGGGCAAACGATCCATACAGAATTGCAGGAAGTTAATGCAATTGGACAAGCTGTACATACTGCTTCAACACCTGAAATAACAGTAGGTTATTCTGAAAATGAACTCGATTTGCTGGCAAGATTGGTCCGTGCCGAGGCCGAAAGTGAACCATACCAAGGCAAAGTCGCTGTCGCCTGTGTGGTCCTAAATAGAGTTGCCAGTCCAGCGTTCCCTAACTCCATTAAAGAGGTTATTTATCAAAAAGGGCAATTTCAACCTGTCCGCAATGGGGCCATTAATCAGCCGGCTGATGGAGACTCCATCAAAGCGGTACAGGAAGCCTTAGATGAAAAACGTAATACAGCCGCAGGCTCGCTATTCTTCTATAATCCGTCCACTGCCACCAATCGCTGGCTTGATTCCAAAACAACAACCCTTGTTATTGGCCACCATGTATTTAAAAAATAACTAAATATCCAAGCGCCAGATGCCTTTCAATTAAATGGATGGCACCTGGCGCTTTTCTACGGTAAAATAAAAATCAATGAATCTTAAAGAAACAAAGGGGAATTAGCTTGAAACCATATAAAACGATATTGTTCGATGTTGATGATACATTATTAGATTTTGCTGCTGCTGAAGCGTTAGCCTTAAAACTCTTGTTTGAAAGTCAAAATATCCCACTGACAACAGAAATAGAAGCAAACTATAAAAAATTAAATCAGGGGCTGTGGAAATCATTTGAAGAAGGAAAAATGGCTCGGGATGAAGTTGTAAATACCCGGTTTTCCCTTTTATTTAAGGATTACGGTCAAATCGTTGATGGTGTTTTATTAGAAAAGAACTACCGGGGCTATTTAGAAGAAGGCCATCAATTAATCAGTGGTGCACTTGAACTAATTTCCGAGTTGCGAAATCACTTTGATTTATACATTGTTACAAATGGGGTTTCCAAGACACAGGACAAACGATTGCGAGATGCAGGCCTCCACCCGCTTTTTAAGGGGATTTTTGTCTCAGAAGATACTGGTTTTCAAAAACCGATGAAGGAATTTTTTGTTTATGTCTTTGCTCGAATTCCAAATGTTTCTCCAGATCAAGCTTTAATCGTCGGGGACTCCTTAAGCTCTGATATTAAAGGCGGACAGCTTGCTGGCCTTGATACTTGTTGGTTTAACCCAATGGGTAAACCAAATGATACTGGAATAATTCCCACCTATGAAATCCGCAATCTTCATGAGCTATATCCCATTTTAAATCTGAATCATTAATCGTGACCACGTTGAATAGCCGCCATGTGTTATGCATGGCGGCTATATTATTTATTTTGAACCGTTGTTGGATGGATGATTTAGGCTTTCCGATTGTTCATTCGTCGTTTCTTCAGGTTCATCGATCGTTTCTTCATCCCCGTTACTTTTCTTACGATTGGTCTGAAAAATATCTTTTGATACTGTGTTAAGCTTTTTAACAAAACGGTTAAAACCAAATCCTACAAAGAAAGCTATACTTATCGGTGCATAAGGAGTATCTTGATAATCCGTAAATTGAATTAATAAAATCCCACTTTGGATAATGGTAACCGCTACGACTGCCGTGCCGGTTGCAAAAATAGGATAAAAAATATACATGATCCATTTGCGATAATCATGTAACTCGTCATCCATATAATGAGTGCAGAACATATAAAGATGTCTTAGTGAACCCCCAATGGCTCCAGCAAAAAAATAATACAAAAAGATTTTAATTTCCGAAATGAATGGCAAAAATTTCTCCAGTGTACCGGTCCCCAACATGCCTACAGCAATAAAACTTCCGAAAAATAGCAGCGAAAGATATGTCAAAATGACTACTTTTAACCATCTCTTCATTTGTGACACCTCCGCTACTATCCTATGTTTCTCTGGAGCTGAAGTGTCACTGTCTTTAGAACCAATTCCATTTAGAACAAAAAAACGAAGAAATTTTCACCTTTTTCATTAATTGATCATGCTTTGATAACATCATCCGGCTGTAATAGGGTTACATTATTGGTTTCAACGGTTTCCGGATATTTAATGCCTTGCCCCGTGTTTAAGCAAACCACTGTTTCATCTTCCTTAATCCAATTTTGTTCACGTAATATACGTGCTGCTGCAAATGTCGCCGCACCTTCCGGACAAATGAAGTTTCCTTCAAGTTCTGCCACTTGCTTTTGAGCTTCCGAAAGTTCATTTTCCGATATCGCAATCGCACAGCCGTTTGTTTCATAGATGGCTTCTAAGACCAGAAAATCTCCAAGTGCTTTAGGTACATTGATGCCAAACGCATTTGTCTTAGAGTTTTCCCAAAACTCCGATTCCTTCTTCCCTTCTTGCCATGCCTTTACAATTGGAGCACAACCCTCCGCTTGGACAGCTACCAATCTAGGAAACTTGTCAGTCGTAATCCAGCCCAGTTCTCTTAATTCGACTAGTGCTTTAAAAATACCGATAATCCCTACACCGCCGCCAGTCGGATATAAAATGACGTCCGGAACCTGCCAATTGAATTGTTCCAAAATTTCATAGCCCATTGTCTTTTTACCCTCAATACGAAAGGGCTCTTTTAATGTTGATGCATCATAAATACCTTGTTCAGCAATTAACTTGGCGACAATTTTACCAGCATCACTGATTAATCCATTTACTAAATATAGATTGGCCCCGGAGACGGCAACCTCTTTTCTTGTGATATTCGGTGCATCCTGTGGCATAACTATGGTCGCTTTGATCCCTGCTTTTGCAGAATATAATGCCCAAGCAGCACCAGCGTTACCATTCGTCGGCATTGCCAGCTGTTCTATACCAAGTTCTTTTGCTTTTGAGATTCCCACACTTGCACCGCGAGTTTTAAAGGAACCCGTTGGAATGATCCCCTCATCCTTAAGATATAAATTGGTTAGAGCGTATTTTTCGCCAAGTTTCTTTAGTTTTGTTAAAGGAGTCATTCCTTCATCTAACGAAACGATATTTTCCTCGCTTTTAACGGGAAGCAGTTCATGATATCTCCATAAACTATTTTTTCGAGCGTTTAAATCTGCTTTTTTAAACACAGATTTTGCCCCACTTAAATCGTATTTAACTAAGAGTGGTGCTCCACAACGACATAACTGATTTACTTCATCTACGGAATAAACCTCATGACATTTTGGGCACTCAAGGTGAGAAACATAGCTGTACTTCATGGTTTAAGCCCTCCAATAATGTATTATGCAGGCTAAATATTTCGAAAAACGAAATATAAAGCTCACTAGTCTGTACAAGCCCATTATATCCGATAATTCCGATTATATAAATAAGTATTATGGTATAGATTAAACAAAAAAAAGGGAGTTCTGGTAAACTCCCTTTCTCCAATCTTCATCATCCCGAAAACGGCTCTTCCCCTAACTGATTTTGATTTTGTGCAATCCGCTGTTTTTTGGACTTTTTAAAATGGAATAATTCATAGATAACCGGCACCACAACTAATGTTAACAAGGTTGAAATAGCGAGACCTCCGATTACTACGATAGCGAGACTCTGAGAAACAAGACTTCCCATTTCTGCTTTTTTAAATAATAGTGGCAGCATGGCACAGATTGTCGCAATGGCCGTCATTAAAATTGGTCGTATCCGCGTACTGGCCGCATCTAAAATGGCCTCACGCATAATCATCTTCACTTCATTCTGCTTAACCCGATCAATTAATACAATGGCATTGGTCACAACAATTCCAATTAACATTAATGCGCCTAGTAGGGCTGTAATATCAACAGGAATTCGGCTTACCAACAGTCCAATGATGGCCCCAATTGCAGCTAATGGGAGCGAGAATAGTATCGCTAGGGGGGCACGCAAGGTTTTGAATGTAATGACCATGATTAAATAAACAATCCCAATTGATAGCGCCATTGTTAAAAATAGATCCGTAAAATCATTGGCTTGATTGACAGCCGCACCTCCGACATATACCTTTACATCATCAGGAAATTTTAAACCAGTTCCAGATTTGGTGCCATTAATCTTGGTATTGATTTTCCCAGAAACGACGGAAAGCTGTTTTGGGTCAACGGTAGCCGTAACTCGGAGATAGGTCTCCCCTCCCTTATGAAGAATCTGGGTTGCTTTATTTTCTACATCAAGCTTGGCAACAGAGGTTATTGGGACTAATTTTTGTTGATTTGTAACCATAATTCCTTCCAAATCCTTTTTATCGGACGGATTTAAAATGGGTTCTAAATATACAGGTGTATGATTACCATCTAGATTAACACTTCCAATTGGCATACGATTTAGCATCATGCCGAGTTGTTGGATCACTTCACTTGGCCTTGCTACTTCTGGGTCAACTGAGAACGTATAGACTGGCTTCTTCTCTTCTTGGTTTGTTTCTACTTTTTCTACCCCTTTAATATCCTTAATCACATTTTTAATCTTCATAGCACTGGCCTCTATATCGGCCATTTTTCCGCCTACTACATCAATGGTAATCGATGTGGAACTTCCGCCTGTTAATGAACCAGTGCCTGAGAGTAATTCAGCACCCGGATAATTTTCCTTTTGTTTTTTCACTTGATTGATAAATCGTTCCGTATTGGCATTCTTTTTCATCACAATGGTAAAAGCAGCCGATGTCGGGGATCCAACCTCCCCATATTGAGCCGCATCGGGACTATTACCCAATTGTGTATAAATGGCTTTAGGTCCGTCTTGGTCTAATAAATAATTTTCTAATTTTAAAGTATTATCATGGACTATTTTTATCGGCGTTTCATTCGGGTAATCTAATGAAACCGTGACCAGTTCTGCATCAGAACTATCAACTGCCCCCTTCGGCATCACAAAATAGGCACCGATTGAACCAAAAAACAGTAAGGCTGATGAGAGTAAAATAACCCACTTATGATTTAATGACCAGCGCAGCATTGAAACATACCTTTTAGAAGGACGATGTTTCGGGAGATTTGCCTTTTTCAAAAGTCCTGCACTCATCAGTGGAACAACAGTTAAAGCGACAAGTAACGATGATAATAATGAATAGGTTACCGTTAACGCAAACGGCAGTAAGAAATCTTTTAACCCCGCCCCCACTAAGCCAAGTGGAAGAAATACAGCCACCGTTGTGAGTGTGGAAGATGTGATGGCAGAAGCCACTTCCTTTGTAGCTGCGATTACAAGCTCAATTGAAAATTTCTCGTCCTGCATTTTGCGGAAAATATTTTCAATCACGACGATACTATCATCAACTAAACGCCCGACAGCAACCGCGACTCCACCTATTGTCAGGATATTTAGGGTGATACCTGACCGCCCTAGTAAAAAGAGCGTTAAGCACAACGATAATGGGATTGAAACAATGGTAATAAAGGTTGATCGAATGTTCCGCAAAAAGAACATAATAACAATGGTTGCAAATAAAGCCCCTAATAATACCTCTTTTATCATGCTTGTGACTGAGTTGACAACCATATCGGCAGTTGAATAGAAGACACGAACATTAGCATTCTCGTATTTTTTCGTGAGCGCTTTTGCTTCTTTTCTTACCTCTTTGATAATGGAGACCGCACTTGAATTACTATCCTTTGTGATGACAGCAAGCAGGGCATCCTCCCCATTAACACGAGTAATATGATCTTCTTGACTGGCTTTTTGGACATGGGCAATATCCCCGAGCTTTACTCCTTGAATAACAGGAACATTCTTTAAGTCTTCAAGACTTTCAAGTGTTCCAACTACCTTAATGTTACTCGTTTTTCCATCAATCGTTTTTTGACCGACAGCAGCTGCCAGGTTTTGACCCTGTAACGCCGCTGCAACAACTTGAGCTGGTAATTTATATTGCGACAGTTTTGCTTGGTCCAATTCAATGGAAACCTCATTTACTCCTCTTCCGTACATGGCAACACTTCCGACACCTTTCATTTGCTTCAGTGCAGGAAAAATTTTTTCATCTGCTAGTTTACTATTTTCTTTTGTAATGCCGTCCTTAAATGTAACTGAAATGTCAGCTATTGGAATCATATCTGTATTAAGTTGGACAACGATCGGTTTATTCGTACCTTCCGGCAGCTTGACTGTATCAATGGCTTTTTGAACATCCGCAGCAGCCTGCTTCATATCTGTCCCTGCCTCAAACATAAGGTCTATCTTACTGAATCCATCACCAGTGGTGGAATAAGTCTCACTTTTTCCTTTTACGGCTGCAACCGAATGTTCAAGTGGAGCGGTTACTGTATCTGTCATGGTCGCAACATCTGTCCCCTGACCAAGAACTACTACTGTTACCTGCGGATTATCAGCCGTTGGCAAAAATTCCATTGGTAAAGTAAAATAACTAACAATCCCCATTATTAGGATTAGAACAGTCGTTAGTGACACAGCAGCTTTGTTCCGAAAAGACCACTTTGTAAACCAAGTCATTTTTAATTTCCCCCTTATAAATTTATTGATGAATGTACGTATGTAGGTATGGATAAAGGCCTTATGAAGACTAAGTAGTGAACAACAAGTACAAAATACCTATCTCGACTAGGATTTTTGAATTACTTAATCCAAAATGATTATACTTGTTCTTTATTAAGAAGTAAATTATTTTTGGAAGATTTACCAAACTTTTACAACATTGATTTTTAAAATTAAATAAAAAAGCAGTATGAATAAATTCACACTGCCTTTCTAGTTCAACTATTATTTTTTTATTTTATAATTTTTATGATTCACGATGGTTGTTAGCGGTTCATCCTTTTCTTTTGAATAACCGTATTGGACGATAACAGAATTTTCCCGGACCCCGGTAACACTGCCTTCGTGGCTTTCTCCATCACGTTTAAAAGTTATGATTTCTCCGACTTTTGCATTAGCCATTCTATTCACCTCGTCTTTATCTTTTCCAAAACAACTAACTGCCATTCGATTACCGCTTCTCTTCCTACATAAATTTTTAGATCTTGACGAAAAATAACATGAAAAATTTCAAAATTCATTGGGAGATACTGAATGGAAAAAAGGCAGGACTCTGATCACAAACATATTGCACGGTTATATTTACGAAGATATTTCTATAAAGGCAGGACTGCTCTGCCAAAATTAACGGCGGAATCTGTTGGGCTCGGAATATTACTTGCCTTAGTGGGGGGATTCTTGGATGCCTATACCTACGTTAGCCGAGATGGAGTATTTGCTACTTCCCAAACGGGTAATCTTGTTTTGTTAGGTGTTGAGATGGCACATGGCCAATGGCATCAAGGATTAAGACATATTCCGCCTATTGTCGCATTTGTTTTAGGAGTAGCCGTTGCCGAAGGATTAAAACACCCACATATTATTAGGACTTTTCCCTATCCAGCCCGTACTGTCCTTTTATTAGAAAGTATTGTTCTTTTATTGGTCGGAACTTGGCCAGTTGAGGTACCAAATATGATTGTTACGATCACGATTGCTTTTGTAGCCTCAGTACAAATTTCCTCATTTCGAACCTTAGTGAAATGGCCCTATAATTCTGCAATGGTAACTGGAAATTTACGTACTGCTGCAGAAGCGGCCTATACTGCAATCGTGATGCATGACCGAAAAGGCTTCCACCAATTACTTGACTTTACGCTCATTATTGCCTCTTTTCTAATCGGTGCTTTATTCGGCACTCTTTCAACTTTACATTGGGGTGCAAAAGCCATTTGGATTGCTTCAGGAATTCTTCTATGTGCCATGCTCGTCTTACATTCAAATCCAAAAACATTACTTAATAAATCATAAAGTAGAAAAGAGGCGGGTGACTCCCGAAATCGGGAAAATCTATCGCCTCTTGAGATTATATTTTCTTTTTAATATCGTTTCGGATCAATTCAATGATTTCTTCAGGTACATTAGCCGGTAGTGACGTGCCATCCTCGAAAACCCAGCTATTGATGATTTCTAAATCTGCTTTTTTAAATGTAACACTATATTCTTTATTTTCATAAACGAATTCGGCTGTCACATATTCCTCAACAGCAAAATCATCATCTATAATCATATTGGTAATTTGAAATGACTTCACAAATATGTCTCCTTTTTCATTCCGATATTATCTTATATCGTTAACCTAATAGAGGGATTTATTCAAAAGTTATTCCAAACCAGCTTCCTCATTTGTCAGTTTCGTTAACGCAGACCAATCAAGATTTCCCCGGCCTTTTGCAGTAGAGGACAAGAGACGATTATGGACTAAATTTGCCAGTGGCATAGGAGTCTTTGTATTGTTCGCTTCATCCAGGACAAGATTACAGTCTTTTAGACCTAGTGCCAACTGAAAACCGGCTGGTTCAAACATCTTCTTCGCAATCATTGACCCATAACCGTTATAAACGGTGCAGTTAAATAGGGTTGACGAATAAACTTCAGCCACCATCTCACGATCCATTCCATTCTTTTCAGCCAAATTAAAGGTCTCTGCCATCGCTTCCATTGCTGCCATTATCATAAAATTCCCGCCTAATTTTACCACATTAGCATTGCCAGGTTCTTCACCTAAATCAAATACACGCTGACCCAGTGCCTCTAGGACAGGCTTCACCTTTTCTTTCGCTACATGGTTCCCTGATGACAGGATCCACAATTTTTGGGCAGCGGCAGCCTCTGGACGTCCAAATACCGGAGACGCGATATAAAAACTCCCCTTTTCTTGATGGTACTGCGCTAGTTTCCTTGATGTCTCGGGTGAGACTGTACTCATCGAGAGGTGGATACCATCTGTCCCTAATCGATCCCCGATCCCATCTTGACTGTATACTAATACCTCTAGTACTTGGTCGTTGGCAACCATGGTTACAACAATTCCACCAGGGGTAATAACATCACACGGACGATTAACCTGCTCCGCACCTGCCGCAACAACCTCCGAGGCTTTACTTGCTGTCCGATTGTAAACTTTTACTTTAAAGCCTGCCTTTAATAGGTTCAATACCATTGGTTGTCCCATATTTCCAATACCAATAAAACCGACTTCTCTCATTTTAATTCCTCCTCACTGCTTTCTTATTAATGACTATTCCCTGTCTAAGATACCCATTTCCATATAAAATCAGATTCAAGATTTTCGTTTTTTGGTTTCTACCGAAAGAAAAAGCCCATTATAATAGCTTTTGAATTCATTGATTATTAAATCATTATTCTTTAGTAAACTAAGAGTATCTCGGTTCAGGCAGCACCCATCACAAATTCTTTTCCAAGCAGGTGTTAGCCACTCTTGTAATGCAGCTAGAAACCGATTTTCCATTTTAACATGTTCAAAAAACAGTAATTTTCCTTCTGGCTTACATACTCGCAGCATTTCCTTCATTGCTTGATTCGGATTTGGGATCGTGCAGAATACGAGTGTAGCTACAACTGTATCAAAAGTATTGTCTCCAAAAGGGAGCTTTTCAGCATCTGCTTTCACCAGCTCAATTTTTACAGAGGATTGTTTAAGCTTCTCTTGTGACTTGTTAATCATATAAGTACTTGGTTCGGTTGCGACTACCTTTTCAACCGATTTATATAGAGGAAAATTAATACCAGTCCCGGAACCGATTTCCAGTACATATCCATCGGCCTTAGACAAAAGTTCCTCACGAATTCTTTTAAACTTCCTTTTTTCTAGAGGACGCATAAAAAAATCATACCATTCAGCAAACCTGCGGCTCAATCTAGTCAACTCCATTATGTATGTTCTCGTTTTACACTATCACTATTCCATAAAAAGGGAAAGACCCCCTAACCCTGGAAGTGGCCATTTCTAATAGTTAAACAAGAAAAAAGCAGTGAATTCACAAATAGAATCCACTGCTTTTTAGAAGAACTGATGACGCGCCCGAAAGGAGTCGAACCCATAACCTTCTGATCCGTAGTCAGACGCTCTATCCAATTGAGCTACGGGCGCATGTAAGTGATATTTTTTTCTATTGAGAGTTCGTTCTCTCAAAACTAGATAATGTAGAAGAAATTTTGTAAAAACGAGTTATTTCGCTTTAAAACTTGTCCAGCTGCGGCTCCTAACTTCTCGGTCGTTTCGATCCGTCCCCACAAATCCAAAACCAGGATTTGCAGTGTCGGCTCTTCAACGCCTGTCGAAGTTGAACAGTCGCCTCCGCTTTTCGTTTTGGTTAAGTCCTCGATCGATTAGTATCAGTCAGCTCCACATGTCGCCACGCTTCCACCTCTGACCTATCAACCTGATCATCTTTCAGGGATCTTACTAGCTTGACGCTATGGGAAATCTCATCTTGAGGGGGGCTTCATGCTTAGATGCTTTCAGCACTTATCCCGTCCGCACATAGCTACCCAGCGATGCCTTTGGCAAGACAACTGGTACACCAGCGGTGCGTCCATCCCGGTCCTCTCGTACTAAGGACAGCTCCTCTCAAATTTCCTGCGCCCACGACGGATAGGGACCGAACTGTCTCACGACGTTCTGAACCCAGCTCGCGTACCGCTTTAATGGGCGAACAGCCCAACCCTTGGGACCGACTACAGCCCCAGGATGCGATGAGCCGACATCGAGGTGCCAAACCTCCCCGTCGATGTGGACTCTTGGGGGAGATAAGCCTGTTATCCCCGGGGTAGCTTTTATCCGTTGAGCGATGGCCCTTCCATGCGGAACCACCGGATCACTAAGCCCGACTTTCGTCCCTGCTCGACTTGTAGGTCTCGCAGTCAAGCTCCCTTGTGCCTTTACACTCTACGAATGATTTCCAACCATTCTGAGGGAACCTTTGGGCGCCTCCGTTACTCTTTAGGAGGCGACCGCCCCAGTCAAACTGCCCACCTGACACTGTCTCCCACCCCGATCAGGGGTGCGGGTTAGAATTTCAATACAGCCAGGGTAGTATCCCACCGACGCCTCCACCGAAGCTGGCGCTCCGGCTTCTCAGGCTCCTACCTATCCTGTACAAGCTGTACCAAAATTCAATATCAGGCTACAGTAAAGCTCCACGGGGTCTTTCCGTCCTGTCGCGGGTAACCTGCATCTTCACAGGTACTATAATTTCACCGAGTCTCTCGTTGAGACAGTGCCCAGATCGTTACGCCTTTCGTGCGGGTCGGAACTTACCCGACAAGGAATTTCGCTACCTTAGGACCGTTATAGTTACGGCCGCCGTTTACTGGGGCTTCGATTCAGAGCTTCGCTTTTAAGGCTAACCCCTCCTCTTAACCTTCCAGCACCGGGCAGGCGTCAGCCCCTATACTTCGCCTTGCGGCTTCGCAGAGACCTGTGTTTTTGCTAAACAGTCGCCTGGGCCTATTCACTGCGGCTCTTCGAGGCTATGAACCCCAAAGAGCACCCCTTCTCCCGAAGTTACGGGGTCATTTTGCCGAGTTCCTTAACGAGAGTTCTCTCGCTCACCTTAGGATTCTCTCCTCGCCTACCTGTGTCGGTTTGCGGTACGGGCACCTGTAATCTCGCTAGAGGCTTTTCTTGGCAGTGTGGAATCAGGAACTTCGGTACTAAATTTCCCTCGCTATCACAGCTCAGCCTTCACGAGAAACGGATTTTCCTGCTTCTCAGCCTAACTGCTTAGACGCGCATATCCAACAGCGCGCTTACCCTATCCTCCTGCGTCCCCCCATCACTCAAACGATTCTTTGGTGGTACAGGAATATCAACCTGTTGTCCATCGCCTACGCCTTTCGGCCTCGGCTTAGGTCCCGACTAACCCTGAGCGGACGAGCCTTCCTCAGGAAACCTTAGGCATTCGGTGGATGAGATTCTCACTCATCTTTCGCTACTCATACCGGCATTCTCACTTCTAAGCGCTCCACCAGTCCTTACGGTCTAGCTTCAACGCCCTTAGAACGCTCTCCTACCACTGACATCGAAGATGTCAATCCACAGCTTCGGTGATACGTTTAGCCCCGGTACATTTTCGGCGCAGAGTCACTCGACCAGTGAGCTATTACGCACTCTTTAAATGGTGGCTGCTTCTAAGCCAACATCCTGGTTGTCTAAGCAACTCCACATCCTTTTCCACTTAACGTATACTTTGGGACCTTAGCTGGTGGTCTGGGCTGTTTCCCTTTTGACTACGGATCTTATCACTCGCAGTCTGACTCCCACGGATAAGTCTTTGGCATTCGGAGTTTGTCTGAATTCGGTAACCCGATGAGGGCCCCTAGTCCAAACAGTGCTCTACCTCCAAGACTCTTACTACGTGAGGCTAGCCCTAAAGCTATTTCGGAGAGAACCAGCTATCTCCAAGTTCGATTGGAATTTCTCCGCTACCCACACCTCATCCCCGCACTTTTCAACGTGCGTGGGTTCGGGCCTCCATCCAGTGTTACCTGGACTTCACCCTGGACATGGGTAGATCACCTGGTTTCGGGTCTACGACCACATACTCATTCGCCCTATTCAGACTCGCTTTCGCTGCGGCTCCGTCTCTTCAACTTAACCTTGCATGTAATCGTAACTCGCCGGTTCATTCTACAAAAGGCACGCTATCACCCATTAACGGGCTCTAACTACTTGTAGGCACACGGTTTCAGGAACTATTTCACTCCCCTTCCGGGGTGCTTTTCACCTTTCCCTCACGGTACTGGTTCACTATCGGTCACTAGGGAGTATTTAGCCTTGGGAGATGGTCCTCCCTGCTTCCGACCGGATTTCACGTGTCCGGCCGTACTCAGGATCCACTCAGGAGGGAACGAAGTTTCAACTACAGGGCTTTTACCTTCTATGACGGGTCTTTCCAGACCGCTTCATCTACCCCGTTCCTTTGTAACTCCATGTTGAGTGTCCTACAACCCCAAGAGGCAAGCCTCTTGGTTTGGGCTAATCCCGTTTCGCTCGCCGCTACTTAGGGAATCGCGTTTGCTTTCTCTTCCTCCGGGTACTTAGATGTTTCAGTTCCCCGGGTCTGCCATCAATACCCTATGTATTCAGGTAAAGATACTGTTCCATTACGAACAGTGGGTTTCCCCATTCGGAAATCTCCGGATCAAAGCTTACTTACAGCTCCCCGAAGCATATCGGTGTTAGTCCCGTCCTTCATCGGCTCCTAGTGCCAAGGCATTCACCGTGCGCCCTTTCTAACTTAACCTAAAAGGTTTTACTCTATATTAATAGAGAGAAAAACTAAAATGGCGATTTTACTCGGTTTTTACTTGGTTTCTTCTATACGATTATCTAGTTTTCAAAGAACGAAATTTCTTGAGAGATTGTACTCTCAAAACTAAACAAACAAAAAGTGGTCAACTTCTTATCAGTCCATAAGGACTGCATTATCCTTAGAAAGGAGGTGATCCAGCCGCACCTTCCGATACGGCTACCTTGTTACGACTTCACCCCAATCATCTGTCCCACCTTAGGCGGCTGGCTCCAAAAAGGTTACCCCACCGACTTCGGGTGTTACAAACTCTCGTGGTGTGACGGGCGGTGTGTACAAGGCCCGGGAACGTATTCACCGCGGCATGCTGATCCGCGATTACTAGCGATTCCGGCTTCATGTAGGCGAGTTGCAGCCTACAATCCGAACTGAGAATGGTTTTATGGGATTGGCTAGGCCTCGCGGCTTTGCTGCCCTTTGTACCATCCATTGTAGCACGTGTGTAGCCCAGGTCATAAGGGGCATGATGATTTGACGTCATCCCCACCTTCCTCCGGTTTGTCACCGGCAGTCTCCTTAGAGTGCCCAACTGAATGCTGGCAACTAAGAACAAGGGTTGCGCTCGTTGCGGGACTTAACCCAACATCTCACGACACGAGCTGACGACAACCATGCACCACCTGTCACTCTGTCCCCCGAAGGGGAAATTCCTATCTCTAGGAGTGTCAGAGGATGTCAAGACCTGGTAAGGTTCTTCGCGTTGCTTCGAATTAAACCACATGCTCCACCGCTTGTGCGGGCCCCCGTCAATTCCTTTGAGTTTCAGCCTTGCGGCCGTACTCCCCAGGCGGAGTGCTTAATGCGTTAGCTGCAGCA
This sequence comes from Neobacillus drentensis, assembly GCF_021560175.1. Lineage (GTDB taxonomy): Bacteria > Bacillota > Bacilli > Bacillales > Cytobacillaceae > Neobacillus > Neobacillus drentensis_A. The sequence continues at coordinate 3,966,756 of NZ_CP091110.1, forward strand.
CTAAGGGGCGGAAACCCCCTAACACTTAGCACTCATCGTTTACGGCGTGGACTACCAGGGTATCTAATCCTGTTTGCTCCCCACGCTTTCGCGCCTCAGCGTCAGTTACAGACCAGAAAGCCGCCTTCGCCACTGGTGTTCCTCCACATCTCTACGCATTTCACCGCTACACGTGGAATTCCGCTTTCCTCTTCTGCACTCAAGTCCCCCAGTTTCCAATGACCCTCCACGGTTGAGCCGTGGGCTTTCACATCAGACTTAAAAGACCGCCTGCGCGCGCTTTACGCCCAATAATTCCGGACAACGCTTGCCACCTACGTATTACCGCGGCTGCTGGCACGTAGTTAGCCGTGGCTTTCTGGTTAGGTACCGTCAAGGTACCGGCAGTTACTCCGGTACTTGTTCTTCCCTAACAACAGAGCTTTACGACCCGAAGGCCTTCATCGCTCACGCGGCGTTGCTCCATCAGACTTTCGTCCATTGTGGAAGATTCCCTACTGCTGCCTCCCGTAGGAGTCTGGGCCGTGTCTCAGTCCCAGTGTGGCCGATCACCCTCTCAGGTCGGCTACGCATCGTCGCCTTGGTGAGCCGTTACCTCACCAACTAGCTAATGCGCCGCGGGCCCATCTGTAAGTGTCAGCCGAAACCGACTTTCAGCTTTTCCTCATGAGAGGAAAAGGATTATCCGGTATTAGCACCGGTTTCCCGGTGTTATCCCAGTCTTACAGGCAGGTTGCCCACGTGTTACTCACCCGTCCGCCGCTAATCAACAGGAGCAAGCTCCTGTTGATTCGCTCGACTTGCATGTATTAGGCACGCCGCCAGCGTTCGTCCTGAGCCAGGATCAAACTCTCCATGAAAGTTGATTAGCTCATTTTGTTACGTTGGCTTCATTTCGTAAGAAATGAATAGTATTGTTTGTTGACGTTTTTGTTTGTTTAGTTTTCAAAGAACAATGTCACCAAAAGCGACAGGAATACTATCTTATCGCATTTCTAACAATCTATCAATCATCAATTATTTCCAATTTCGATTGACGTGCTCACTCTTTTTAAAGAGCGACTTTCATATCTTAACACGTTGTGTGTTTCAGAACAATAGAAAGTTATTTCCATTTTTAATTCACTCTTTGGAAGTGCGACTTTCATATCTTAACACCATTGGTGTTCACTTACAAGAGAAAGTTTTTTCCAATTCACAAATTGGGGAAAGAAAAAGACAGAAACGTAAATTCCTGTCTTTCGCCTGGCAACGTCCTACTCTCGCAGGGACAAAGTCCCAACTACCATTGGCGCTGAGAAGCTTAACTTCCGTGTTCGGTATGGGAACGGGTGTGACCTTCTCGCCATTATTGCCAGACTATTTACTTGTTCGCTCTCATCAGAGGCGACTTTTTTATAATACCACCCATACCAAGTATAAACAACTGGTAATTTTTTTCTAAAACTAAAACTAGTTTAACTAAATTAAAAACAAAAAAAGGAACATTCCTTATTATAAGGAACATCCCCTTTGTTTATTTTAATAAAGATAGATTTAAGTATTCCGTAATCAACTTTCCTAGCCTTTGAACACCTTCGACTATTTCAGGTTGACCTTCATAACAAAATGATAGACGAAGAAACTCTGTTCCATCCTGCGGGTTTAGGAAGAAGTATTTTCCTGGAATAAAAGACACACCCTTGTTCAGGGACAGGTCTAATAGTTCGGATGTATCCATTCCAGGAATATGAACCCATACAAAGTAGCCTCCGCTTGGCATATACCAAGTAACGCATTCAGGAAAATATTTCTCCAATGAATTGATTAAGGTTTCACTTTTCTCGCGATACACTTCTTTTATCCTATTTAGCCGATCTTGAAAATCAATGTCTTCAAGAAAGGAAGCCATTGATGCCTGTGAAAATGGATGATCTAAATCTTTCTTAAACCAAGCAAAAGCTGAAATTAACGCCTGTTTACCAGCTATCCATCCTACTCGCATTCCCGGTGCAACCACCTTAGATAGTGAGCCAACATGTAAAACTCTTCCTTCCGTATCCATTGATTTTACAGGAAGCGGGCTATCTTCAAATGAAAGTTCTCCATAGGCATCGTCTTCTAAAATGAGGAAGTCATATTCATCGGCTAATTTTAATAAATGATGTCGACGTTCCGGCCCCATTGTTGTCCCTGTGGGATTTTGCGCAGTAGGTATAGTATATAAAATTCGAGGTAGGGGAAGATTTTTTTGTTTTCTTTCCCTTAGTTCTTCTTCTAATAAATTCGTTTGAAGTCCATTCTCATCTATAGGGATATTAATAATCTTTGTCGAATAGTTTCGGAATATTTCCAATGCTTCCATATAAGTTGGTGCTTCCACTGCGACAACTGATTTTTCGTCAACAAGAACACGCGCAATTAAATCAAGCGCTTGGCACGCGCCTGAAGTGATTAACAGTTCCTCTGCTTCTACCTTGATTCCACGCTCAGCTAATCTCTTTTGAATTTGCTTCTTAAGGACATCAATCCTTGGACTTCCAAGATAATGGAAAGGCAAATCCTGTTCTTCCACGATAAGTTTTGCTACAGCTTCCTTTATTTGATGGGAAGGAACAAGGGAGGGATCCGGATAGCCCGAGCTCAAGCGGATACACTCGTCCGGAAGCATAGGCATCCATTCACCCGGCGGATCGTTCTTAAGAGCCGCTTTTACGTTTTCAGAAATAAAAGACTCTATCTTCACCTTACTAAACACCTTTCACTAAAGGAGATTATTTAATTTTAAAAAATACTCCATTTTTCAGAATACTATCATCATAGCAGAATTGTACTCATATTTTAATTAATTGCCTTCAAGCTTTCTTCCCTAATCAACGACAACAATTCTTCCTTATATCCTGCAAATTCCACTGACCCTTTTATACTAAAATCCCTTGGCCTTGCCAATGCGATTGGAACCTTTTTCTTTAGACGCCCAGGTCTTGCCGTCATGACATAAACCGAATCAGCCAGAAAAATCGATTCTTCTACATCATGGGTGATAAACAAAATCGTTTTCTTTGACTCCTCCCACGCTTTTAAAAGGACTTCCTGCATGATATTTCTTGTTTGCGCATCTAGCGCACCAAACGGTTCATCCATTAAAAGGATTTTAGGATCATTCGCCAAGGCACGCGCAATGGCCACCCGCTGTTTCATACCACCAGACAATTGAATAGGATAATGTTTCTCGAATCCTTCTAACCCAATTAATTGTAGATAATGACGTGCAACGTCGTCTCGTTCCTTTTGAGAAATGCCTTGTAATTTTAAGCCAAATGTAATGTTTTCCTTTACTGATAGCCACGGATATAAGGTATAAGACTGAAACACCATCCCACGGTCAGGTCCCGGACCATTTATCTTCTGCCCATCAAGTAATACCTCTCCGGATGTAGCGTCTTCCAAGCCGGCAACGATTCGTAAAACCGTTGATTTACCGCAGCCTGATGGGCCTAAGATTGTAACAAACTCCCCTTCACTTATGGAAAAGGATGTTTTCTCTAATGCCGTCGTTTCGCCGCTTTTGGTTTTAAATACTTTACCAACTTCTTTAATTTCTAACTTTGGCGTTACCAGTTTTGGTTGAGATTTATCAAATTCTACATTTTTTGCAGCTGTTGTGACCATCTTATAAACCATCCTTTCTCATCCATGAAAATGAAGCGCGATAAATGGCTTTAAAGACCATATCTGTTAACAGCCCAAGTATACCAATAATTAAAATACCCACTATAATTTTATCTGGCTGAAGGAACCGTGAAGCCTGCATAATCATATAGCCTAATCCGCTAGAGGCCCCGACGATTTCCGCTACGACTAAATATGTCCACGCCCATCCAAATGTAATTCGAAGGGTATCGACAATCCCTGGAAGTGCAGCAGGTAAAATGACCTTGGTAAACACCTGAGCTTTTTTTGCGCCTAAGGTATAGGAAACTTCAATCAAGTCATTTTGAACATTTTTTGTCACATCCATGATCATCAGCGTTAATTGAAAAAAGGTTCCAAGGAAAATAACGCTCATTTTTTCCGGCTCTCCAAGGCCAATCCATAAAATTAATAAGGGAATAAAAGCAGAGGCTGGCATGTAACGGATAAATCCAATAATAGGTTCAAAGGCGCCTTCCATAATTTTTAACGAACCCATCAATATCCCCAGAGGGATACCAATAATCGCGGCTGCAAGAAATCCTACTAATACCCTTGTAAAACTGATTCCAATATCAGAAAGGAGATCTCCATTCACAAATAAATCAATACCGGTGGTAAGTACAGCCGTTGGTGTCGGCAAAAACAGCGGATTGACAATTCCTCCATACGTTAGGACACACCAAACGGCTAAAAATACCATAAATGTAACAAACCCTGCGGTGGAATAAAAACCTTTCGGAATCTCCCTATTAGGCGTAAACAATTTTGCCAACATTTTAATCACCCATTCTATCAATCTGTTAAAAAGCCTAACATATGAGAATCTCATATATTAGGCCTCGGTACATTTCTTATTACTGAAAGCTCGGGTTAATAACCTCTTCCGCTTTCGGTTCAGTTTTTATAATTCCTTGCTCTTTATAAAACTGAATTGCATTTTCGGTTGATTTATAAATAGAACCTTTACTGCTTTCCGTTCCGAATAGGTCTTTATTATCCTCTTTTGTAAAGAACTGCAGGCCAGATTCCGTTCCGACAAATTCTTTAGTATCAATTTTTAGACCCTTAGCCATAATTTCATCCGCTTCATCTTTATGTTCTTTCCAATAGGCCATAGCTTCACCCATTGCTTTTACGAACGCTTTGACATCATCTGGACGGTTTTTAATCACGTCTTCTTTAAAGCTAATGGTGTCAACGATGATTCCTGGAAGATCTTTTGTCGATAATAAAACCTTTCCATTTGCTTGTGAACCTTTAGACAACCAAGGCTCCCATGTGACCGCTGCATCTACTTTACCTGCGGCAAACGCTGCTCCGGCGTCACCTGCTGACATTTGAACAACTTCTACGTCTTTCTCAGTTAAACCGCCTTGCTTTAATGCGGTAAGTGCAAGCATATGGCTTGTTGAACCTACTTCAAATGCTACTTTCTTTCCTTTTAAATCTTTCACACTGTTGATGCTCTTCTTGACAAGGATTCCGTCACCACCGTGGGAATCATCTAATACCCACACCACTTGAACAGGTATCTTTGATGCAGCCAGTGTAACCTGAACATCTAATGCTGTTGCCATTCCATCAATTTTTCCACTTGCTAAAGCTTGTTTACGCTCTGCTAACCCCTCTACGATTGAAAGGTCTACATCAATCCCATTTTTCTTAAAGAAGCCCTTTTCTTTTGCCAAAAATAACGGACCATAGCCCGTCCAAGTCGGCAGTGTTACCTTTAAAGGTTCGGATGATTTCTTTCCATCGGCACTGCTGGATGCTGCGTCTTTCCCGCAAGCTGCTAGCGCAAATAACAACATTAGTGTACAAATTAACCCTAACCACTTTTTCATCTAAATTTCCCCCTATTAATTCTGTATATTAGTGTGAAACGACTAACATTTCTGTTCCTATTTTATCGGCCTGACTGACAGCCTTTATGACCATATCGGGTGTCACCTCAAACGGCATATTTGCCATATCTTCAATCGTCACTGTAATTTCACCTAGTGCTATCCATTGGTCAGCTGTTAATCCGTTGATCCCCATTTGCTGCAAGGTGTAAGGCAAACCAACTTGTTGGTAATAGTGAATTAACGTTTTTATCTCTTCCTTATTCGTACCTTCCATACATAACTGCGCTAAAATCCCAAAAGCGACAATCTCACCATGATAGGTATGGTGAATATCCGGGAAGATCGTTAATCCCGAGTAAATTGCATGAGCTGCGGCTGTCCGGCAATCATCCCCTCCATAGCCGCTTACACTTCCGCTGACTAATATAATCGCATCAATGATGTCATTAAGTTCAATCGTTGCTTTTTGTGCATTCAAGGAACTGACTGCTTTTTCACCTTTTTGGATTAAGCATTCATATAACTGGCCAGCTATTGCAATTGCTGTTTGATTAATTGCGTTAGGCACTGCTTTTTTGATGGAACACTTGGTTTCGAACCATTTTGCTAATGTATCCCCAATCCCGGCAACTAAATAACGGACCGGTGCTGACAGAATGATATTTGTATCGACTAAGACCAGTTCTGGCACTTTTGAATTCCTACCAATTTCCAGAAATTCTCCTTCGTCACTATAGAGAATACAAATTGGTGTTGCTGCGGCACAGGTAGCGGCAATTGTAGGGATAGCCACTAACGGCTTGTTCAGTTGGAAGGCTGCGGCTTTAGCGGTATCTAGTGCCTTTCCTCCACCAGCCGCAATGATCACGTCAAAGGTTTCATTCTCTAATTGCTCTACCAATCTATCAATATTGGTTTGTGAAGATTCTCCCCCAAACCATAATGAATGTTTCAATGTCACCCCGTTCTCGGATAAGCTTTGCCGGAGCGGCCCATCGATAACCTTGCGGCTTAGATTGCCTCCGACCAGAACAGCGGTTGTTCCAAACCTTTTTATGTATAAACCAGCATCTGATAATAAACCTGAATTTCTGTGATATTGTCCGGGCCCCACCGTAACAAACACATCGATCACCCTCTAAATTATTGTATATTTATTAATAATATTCTATTAATATAAATGCATGTCTAATTTATGTCAATATATTATAAAAATATTCTAAATCTTATTTTTATTCCATTACAATAGTCAATTAAAGTAATCCAGAGAAAATTTTATCAAAAAATTATTATTCAAATACTTTTTTCTGTTGATCATATTCATTGTTAACAGATAAAAAAAGAACAGACCCATAAAATCGGAATCTGTTCTTTTGCATTAATTGATTAGCTTTAACGCCTCATCTATCGGAATCTCACCCGAAACGAGATCAAACGCTTTATAAAACGTATTCCCTTCTTCTAATGAGGCGATAATGGTTTTCGCTACATCCTCACGAGAAATGGTCCCGCTGCTAATATTCTCTGCCACTGATATAGTTCCAGTACCTGAGGTGTCCAATAGACCGCCAGGGCGGATGATTGTATAGGTTAAATTACTTTGTTCAAGCATTTTGTCGGCATAATACTTTGCAGCATAATACGGCTTGATCGCTTGATTCCAGTTTTCTCTTTTATGTGCTTGAAGAGCACTGACCATGATAAATCGTTTAATTTTTGCTTTTTCGGCAGCTTCGATCGTTTTAACTGCACCATCTAAGTCGACTAAAAGCGTCTTATCTGCTCCGGTATGACCGCCAGAACCCGCCGTAAAGACAATCGCATCACACCCATTAGCCCGATTCGCAATTTCCTCGACACTATCTTCCAAATTAGCGATTGCTGTTTCCACTCCTAAAGTTTGCAATACACGCGCTTGCTCCTCTTTTCGAATCATTGCTTTAACTGTATATTTATTCGAATCTGATAATAATTGAACGAGGTGTTTTCCGATTTTCCCGTTGGCACCAACTACAAAAATCTTCATTTGTACTAACCCCTCATGATTAATTTATCCTCTATTGAAACTATTCAATATCACATTTTACCTTTCTTTACTTTTTACGATTTTTCTGCCGTAATATCGTTATATGGGAGAATCAGTTTTTTTACTTTTTCAAAGCTCATTGAGCTAATTTCCTCCATCAGTCGTGGGATGGACTGTTCAGGATACCCATAATCACGAAGTAATTTTTCCATTTTTTCATTTTGTTCCATGAGTTGACTCCTTCCATAAATGCTTACCAAATAAATTGTAGTAAATTCAATTAGCCAAAAATACGCCGAGATCGATAGCTAAATTCATACCTTCAAAAAACAAAAAGGCTTTTTGTTATTTCCCCTTTTTTGGTCTTTACTAACGTATTTACCTATTATTTTTTATACCTTACGAATTTAACCTTTCAAGTTCATTAAAAACGGCTTCATAGTCTTCTCTTTTATCTGCTTTAAATGAAGTGTTTAAATAGGTTATGACTCCAGCTTTATTTACAACAAATACGGAACGGATTGCAGTCTCCCCTTTTTCGTTAAACACTTGGTAGTTTTTTACGGTTTGTTTATGCCAATCTGAAAGCAGTGGATATGGAAGTGTGCCCATGCTTGCGGCAAAGACCCGGTGCGAATGAATATGATCGACACTGATTGGTAAAACCTCAGACTCCGTTTGTTCAAATCGTTTATAATCCTCTTTCCAAGAGGCTATTTCTTTTATTCAGCCTGGAGTAAAATCCATTCCATAAAAGGCAACTACAATATTCTTCTTACCGCGGTAGTCCGATAAAGAAATCTGCTCCTTTGTTGTAGCCGGCAGTGAAAAGTCCGGAGCCATTTCTCCAACTTTCAAAAATTCCTGCATTCAAAATTCTCCTTTCTTAGGTTAAAATGAAATAGCATTAACTCCTTATGTATGCTTTCCATAATGGCTGGAATTAGACTATTAAGCTCTAAATACGATACTAACTTTTTACATTACTTACATAACCAGCCTTATAAAACGTTTCCATTTATCCTAAAATAAATTTTTTTAAAATATCTTTCCTTATTGGAATAAAACTTATTTTCCGAAAATTGAATCTATGGTATAGTCAAATAAACCAAAAAGATGGAGTGAGAAAAGTGAAATTACAAGTACAACGTGCCTACAATTTTAATGCCGGCCCTTCCGCATTACCTCTTTCAGTATTAGAGAAAGCTCAAGCAGAATTAATCGATTTCCGTGGTACAGGAATGTCAGTAATGGAACTCAGCCACCGAAGCCGCCCGTATGAAGAGGTACATAATCAAGCGATAAGCAGCTTACGCGACCTATTGGCGATCCCTGATACCCATGAAGTTCTATTTCTTCAAGGCGGAGCCAGCCTTCAATTTTCAATGATTCCGATGAATTTTTTACAGCCAGGGAAAAAAGCAAGTTATGTTATGACGGGTTCTTGGTCAGAAAAGGCCTTCTCAGAAGCTAAATTATTTGGCGATGTTTACCAAGCAGCTTCAACAAAAGACGGAAAATACCGCAGCATCCCAAAACTTAATGAATTACAGTACGATCAGGAAGATGCTTATGTGCATATTACCTCCAATAATACGATTTATGGGACACAATGGAAGGACTTCCCTGATACTGGAAGTGTACCTCTGATTGCGGACATGTCGAGCGATATCCTTTCTAAGCCGATCGATGTCAGCAAGTTTGCCCTAATTTATGCGGGTGCGCAAAAGAACCTGGGTCCTTCAGGTGTAACAGTTGTGATTATTCGCAAAGATTTGCTGGAGCGTGCGAATACGAACATCCCGACAATGTTAAAGTATACTACTCATGCGAAAAATAATTCCTTGTATAATACGCCGCCAACCTTTGGTATTTACATGCTTGGAGAAGTTCTTAACTGGGCACGTGATTTAGGTGGTCTTGAGACAATTGCTAAGCGAAATGAAGAAAAAGCAAACTACATCTACTCAGTTATTGACAATAGTAATGGTTTTTACATTGGCCATGCGGACAAGGACAGCCGTTCACTAATGAACCTTACCTTTAACTTAAAAACTCCTGAATTGGAGAAGAAATTCTTAGAGCTGGCGAAACAAGAAGGCTTTGTAGGAGTGAATGGGCATCGTTCTATTGGTGGATGCCGCGTTTCGTCCTACAATGCGGTTCCGATTGAAGCTTGCCAAGCTTTCAGCGAATTTATGACTAAATTTCAAAAAGAAAATAACTAAAAAAAATCACCCTCTTCATGTTTAGAGGGTGATTTTTTTTAGAAGGTTTATTTGCCATCAACGATTTCTTTAAAAATCTCATAAGAACGTTTTTGTTTTTCTTCATCAAAGATATAAGATACAGCCATAATTTCATCGACGTGGTATCTATCTTGAAAATTCGTTAATTGTTGACGGATGGTTTCCTTGCTTCCCAACAACGTGACACTCGACATAGAAGAAGCCATTTCTTTTTCCATCGGACTCCATAGCTCATCTATATTTTCGACAGGAGGACGTAATGGATTTTGTGTCCCGCGGACTACATTAAGGAAGAATTGCTCCTTGGTTGTTGACAGCCATTTCGCTTCCTCATCTGTTTCAGCTGCAATCACATTTAAGCAAACCATCATATATGGTTTCTCCAAAAACTCGGACGGTTGGAATCGTTCCCGATAAATCGATATTGCCTCTTCCATGAATCTTGGAGCAAAATGGGAGGCGAATACATAAGGTAAACCCAAACTTGCTGCCAAATAAGCAGAATCCGTTGAGGACCCGAGAATATAAATCGGAATATTGATCCCGACCCCAGGATATGCTTTGACGTAACTTTGTTGCTCGAGTGGTCCGAAATAGGTAAGCAATGATTGTACATCCTCAGGAAAGGTGTAAACAGAATCATTTTTCGAACGCCTTAAAGCACTTGCTGTCATCATATCGGTTCCGGGAGCTCGGCCAAGGCCCAGATCGACACGGTTTGGAAACATTGTCGCCATTGTACCGAATTGTTCGGCCACTACAAGCGGTGCATGGTTTGGAAGCATGATTCCACCAGACCCTACTCGAATATGGTTAGTATGTTCTAAGGTATGTTGGATTAAAATTGATGTCGCTGAACTGACTAGTGTGGAAGTATTATGATGCTCTGCAATCCAATAGCGTTGATAGCCCATGTCTTCTACAGCTTGGGCAAGGTCGACCATTGCCTCAATCGCTTGTTTGGAGTCCTGACCCTCGCGGATGGGGGCAAGATTCAGCACTGAAACAGGTATATGAATGGTTCCCATGGTAAATTTCCTTTCATTTTCAAGATTTACTACTATAGTAACAATTGAGATAACCGAAACAAACTTATTTGCTTAGGTTGTACTAAAAAGAATCCCAGCACCCGCTTGTAGTTAAAAATAAAAGACTGCCTCTGGGCAGCCTTCATGAAGTTATTCACCCTGCTTTTTGGAATCCTGGATTGGCACATTTTTCGGCCGTTCCGGATAGGTGGCTTTTCCGTCATTTGGACCAGTAAGGTCATTTCTTTGGTCCAATACCCTTCCTGTATACTCAATCGGATTATTTTTTGGCATTTTTTCACCTGCTTTTTTCTTTAGCTTTTTTTTCCTAATCCTAGAATTTTTAATTTATACTCTGCTTCGCTCATGTTTGGATTTTTTTTAGGCGGACTGTTTTGTAGACTGTTCTTTAATTCAATATTTGCGTCATCATTTGTATTATATTTTCCTTCCATCGCTCATACCCCCTTTACGTTATTTATTATGGACTGAATCCACTGGTTCATTCTGTTATATCCATTTGCAAAAAAGCCTCTAGCTAATTCTAGAGGCTTAACAGTATCAGGTATAAGACTCGATAGCCTGATCTAGAGCATTGTATGCTTCACCAAAGGCCGCTGCAGACGATACATCTCCCGCATTTTCCAAGGCCCCTACGGCATTCCTGGCTTGGGTTAATGCGCGGATACAATCCTCAATCATGGTGCCTTTATCGCCATTTTGTTCCAATGCTTGCTGCAGCTGGGCAATACAACGGTCTAAGTCAGAAGATTGTGGATGGTCATAAGCTTTTTCTAATTCTTCTTTTACTTGCTGTAAAACTTCCTTCATTTGCTAATCCCCATTTCATCAAATAGTCAACAAAAGGTAGTTTCACCGCGGAAAAACTTTCTTATTCCTTTTTATTAGAATCAATACGCCAAGCCACAAGAACACTTGGTTTTCCCGAATAGGAAGGAATAGGAGGATGGGAACTCCTTGTTTACTCTTTGCACCTCTTTTGCGAATTCTACTTCGCTTATTGGGACCTTAGATAAACTATTTGCTTTATCTTGCGTATCTATATGAGCCCCAGGAGGTACAAAGCTGTGTGGTTTTAGAGTGACACCACCTGTAACAAGGGCATTTGTCGAAATAAAGGATCCTTCACCTATCTGTGCGTTATAAACGATTGCCTTAAAACCCACAAAAACCTCTTGCTGAATCTCACAAGGACCATGAATCAGTGAACCATGAGCACAAGAAACTCTTGGTCCTATGTAGATTGAATATTTTTTCCCATTAACGTCCACTTGTTTATTTTTTAAGCCATGCAGGATGACACCGTCCTGGAGGTTACAATCTCTATCTATATAAAATGGACTACCTTCATCCGCACGGATACTTACGAAAGGAGCAACGTAGGTACGATCGCGGATGGTTACATCCCCTATAACAGAAGTGAACGGACTAAGAAAAGCCGTTCTCTTAATTTTTGGAAAGATTGGATTAGGATTGAAGGAGGTTGAAGGATTGGCGCCAATAAAGTAGCTATATATATTATAGGGTCCAGATTGGTTCGTCATCATCATTTCTCCTTTCACAAAAAGATCATTTTGTATTTATATTACTTATATGGAGCACAAGTAAAAATCATAACCTTACTAATATAAAAAGCGAGTCAGCATGTGGGCTGACTCGGCTGTATATTTATTCATTTCATTAGCAATCCCCCAGTTTTTTGCATCAGCAAAATGTTGTGTTAGAAGAGGCAATTGATTGGATTGACCGCTGATTCTATACTGCTTTTTCTTCATAAAGTTACCATGGCAAGCAACGTAACTACCTTAAGACATATAGTTTTGCGATTATGACGAAAGCCTTTATTTATATACAGCAATATCCAAACCCCCGCCATAATGAAAATGAAATGCAAAACAATCAGGTCTTTCCAAGCAAATTCCGATTCACTTTAGACTTATTGCCAGTTTTCAAATAGAAAATGGTTCCTCCTTTCTACCGGCACAAGAAATTCTCATTTTCTTAGTGAACCAGATCCACCTCCTTGGCAGATGTATTCTCCAATCGGAATTCGTTCGGTTCATTGCATTTCATTACACTACTATTATTTCCTTACCTCTCCAAGTATTTCTATATAGATGTTACATTCCTGTGAACCTTTTTGAATACCATTCAGGCTGGAAACATCGATTATAATTGTGATTTCTGTCTATTAGTAAAAAGCAGTTTTGGGACTAGGTATGATTTGGTAAAATAGATGAAATAGACTTTATGTTATTTTTCTAAAGTTTTTGTTATAATAAAGTGTCTTTAACATTTATGAGGGGGAAACATATTTTTATGTCAGTTGAAGTAGGCAGTAAAGTACAAGGTAAAGTAACCGGAATCACTAATTTTGGAGCATTTGTAGAATTGCCAGGCGGCACAACCGGCCTAGTGCATATTAGTGAGGTTGCAGATAGCTATGTAAAGGATGTTAACGATCATCTCAAAATTGGCGATGTAGTTGAAGTAAAGGTAATTAGCGAGAAAGACGGAAAAACTGCCCTATCCATTAAAAAAGCAATTGATCGACCTGAAGGACAAACATCTTCTCATTCACAGCGCCCACAGCGTCAAGGTAGAGGGGATAGCCGTTCAAAAGATTTCCGTTCTAAAGGGAACTTTAAACCTAAGGAAAGTTTTGAAGATAAAATGGCAAAGTTCCTGAAGTCGAGTGAAGAGAATTTATCAAGCCTCAAACGCAACACCGAAACAAAACGCGGTGGCCGAGGCGGCAGACGCGGTTAAAATGCCCACCTGCTAATAAATCTCTATATAGATCAAAAGGCAAGCCTATCCCAAGGCTTGCCTTTCTATTTATCTATGCTGGCTTTGGTTAGAGCTTTTTTCACTTCATTAGATTAGAAATGGTGCCTGTCACCATTTAGTCGTTTGGCAGCCATATTCTATATCTGATATAGTAGCTATATGTAAAATGGAAAGGAATTAAAGGACACCCATGAAATGTATTTCAATTGATTTAGACGGTACATTATTAAACTCTAAGCATGAAATTACCGAAGAGAACGTAAAAGTCTTAAACGAACTGCAGGCACAAGGTCACTGCTTGATTTTAAACACAGGGCGGGCTTATGCAGACGTCATTAAATTAGCGGCTATCCAAAAGATGAAAATGCCTATTTTTTGCGTTAACGGTTCAGTATTATTCTCAGCAGACAGAGAGGTTCTTTTTGAAGCAACCTTATCTATTGAGGTCTATAAGGACATTTTTTCCATATTAAATGAGATGGGTGTAGGAATCCTCGTTTACACAAATCACGGCGGCCTGCCTTCAACGCTCCCCCCATTACATGAAAAGAGTAAACAAGAGCTTGACCAGATTTTTACTGAATTTGATTATAGCAAGATTGTTGAACTTAAAGATTTAAAGATTTACAAACTCATTGCACTTGTTCACCCAGATCAGTTAGCTAAGATTGACGAAGTAAAACAAGCATTAGCTGGGAAATTTCCAATCTCGATTGCGTCTTCTCATCCGAATAATGTGGAGATTACTTCAAATGAAGCTCATAAGGGAAAGGCATTATTACGCTATCAAGACATGATGAACCTTACGTTTGAAGAGATAATTGCTTTTGGCGACGGCGGCAACGATATCGCTCAATTTGAGGTAGCGACAACTGCTGTAGCAATGGGAAATGCCCCGATGGAGGTTCAACAGGCGGCAGATATGATTACAAAAACCAATGATGAAGATGGATTTGCTTATGCAGTCCGCCATCAGCTGGGGTTACTAGACTAAATACGACATGAGGGGGAATGGATTTTACCTTTCCCCCATTTTTTATGACCTGATGGCGGGTGAATGCTCATACAAATTCAGCTAAAAAGTACGATCTGCCTTAGTGTTAAAATCGGGTCAGTTGTTTCATAATTTCTCTTTTTCTCTCTTTATCCGAGATCCTTGTCAAATCAAGGGCTACCTCATGTCCTTTATGCTTAGAACGTAATATCTCTCTAATGGCATTTTTAACACTTTCCTCATTATCCTTTACAACAATCACATTTCGGAGCATTTATTTTCCTCCTTAACCAGAATTCCTTTACCACCTAATTTAATTCGGAAACAACCCCTTCATTTTATGTGTATACCTTTTAGTTTAGCCCTTTAAAACTACCATTTTCTTCACTTAATTTTAACGATAAACAAGGCCGCCATTTATCAAAAATGGCGGCCATATGCTTTTTTATAATAAATGATGAAAATTCATTAGAGAAGGAATCAATAATGCTCCCCAAACTAAGGTAATCAAAGCTGCAAAAATCATTGCTAACGATGAAAAAGTAGCTTCTTGCTTTCCGTATTCCATCGCTTTATTCGTACCAACACCATGTGCTCCCATGCCTAATGCAAGGCCTCTAGCAATAGGTGTTTTAATCGACAATCCTTTAATAACCGAAGGTCCAACAATACCTCCAACAATTCCCGTAATAATGACAAACACTGTTGTTAATGTTGGCAGACCGCCAATTTCCTTTGAAACCTCAATCGCAATCGGCGTCGTAATCGACCTTGGCAAAATAGATATAATAAAATCAGGTTTCAAATGGAACAATTTTGAAAGTCCAAAGGTTGAAAAAATGGCCACCAGCGAACCACACGTAATACTAATAAGAATGGTCCCAATATACTTTTTTATCACAGCTAAGTTTTTATAAATCGGCACCGCGAACGCAACGGTTGCAGGGCCAAGCAAATGAGTCAGCCATTTTGAGGCATGAAGGTACTGATTGGCAGATACATGTGTAACGGATATAAGCACAATTAACATAATTGGCGAAAGCAGCAATGGGTGAAAAAATGGCATGCTCCATTTTCCATATGCCATTTTCGACAACCGATAAATAAGATACGTTGCTATTGTAAATACAATCATCATCAATGCTGCTCACTCCTTTTTCGACCGCTCATTTTTTCCGCCGTTAAGGCCGTCATACCCATTACAATTATCGTACTAATCCCAATTAAACCGACAATCTCAGCGCCTTGTAGGCTGATAATTTCATCATAATTTACAATCCCCACTGCTGACGGGATAAAGAATAGCAATAGTTCTGCCAATAACCAATTGGCCCCTTTTTCAACCCACTCCAGCTTAATGATTTTAAAGCAGAGTGCCAGAAACAAAAGGAATAAGCCAAACATCGAAGCTGGAATCGGAAGTGGAATCACTTCCTTAAGCGCAGCACCTAAAAATAAAAAAACATGCAAACATAGTACTTGTAACACAATTACTCCAAGTTTCATCTTCATGACCCTTTCTATATACAAAAAAGAAGTAATACTCTCCTTTTTGTTTCACGAAATTTAACTATAGAGTAATCCTACGCTCATTATTGCCATTCGTAAAATACATATTACGAATCATTTTCATAACTAAAAGTTATAATGGATCTTTTAAGATAAAGTCAATAAAGGTCCTGCCTGCATTCGAGATATATCGATCTTTTTTTGTAAGCACTGCCAAGCGCCACAGAATTTTTTGTTTGAGGTCAATAACCTCAATATCACTGGTAAAGACACGATTACAGATGGAATGCGGAAGGATTGTAATACCGAGATTAGCCGCTACCATCTCTGTCATGAGGTCCCATTGAGAACTTTTAAACAAAATTTTCGGTTCAAACCCTGCAGCAATACACTGGTTCCTCATAATTTGATTAAGCGCAAACTCTTCGTGATAAAAGATAAACTCCTCATCCTTCAATTCTCCTATATCGACCACTTTTCGCTTCGCCAAACGGTGGTCTTTATATACTAACAGCTTCATTTCCTCTTCGACGATGGGGTAAATATCAAACAGCTGCTCATCAATTGGCAGCACGGCCACACCAAGTTCGAACTCCCCTTCTTCTACACTCTTTACGACCCTTGCACCGCCATACTCCGTAATATTGAGTTCAATATTAGGGTATGTATGATGAAACTTTGCCATCACTCTCGGAAAAAACAGACTTCCAATAAATGGAGGAAGACCGATATTTATCTGCCCTCTTGTTAAATCGGTCATATCATTAAGGGTGGTTTTCATTTCATCCACTAGACCATTCATTTTTTGTGCATAGTCGAGAACCACCCTGCCTGCATCGGTTAAATCACTCGTTTTATTGGTCCGAAGGATTAACGTCATGCCGAGCTCTTCTTCTAACGCCATAATCGACTTACTTAAAGCCGGCTGTGACAAATGCATGGCCTCTGCTGCTTTTGTAATACTTTTATGCTTCGCCACTTCAGAAAATAATTTCAGTTGTCTTAATTCCAACAGCTAACACCCCATATAAACAAACTAATAACTATTATTATTATCCTAAATAAATGTTTCTGTTCACATAAAAAAATACCCCCACCCAAGTGGAGGGCATTGAAAAAGGCCCTTAAATGTATGTTGTGTATGTAACTTGGCTGTTGATTTCCGCTCCATGCGGCTTCGCTTTCCGCGGGCGTGCCGGGAAGCCTCCTCGGCGCTATAGCGCCTGTGGGGTCTCCCCTGTCCCGTACTCCCGCAGGACTTTGAATTTGCATCCTCGAATCTGCCCACACACGAAGGAAATGCGATAGCATTTTCGAGGAGT
Organism: Neobacillus drentensis; assembly: GCF_021560175.1. Lineage (GTDB taxonomy): Bacteria > Bacillota > Bacilli > Bacillales > Cytobacillaceae > Neobacillus > Neobacillus drentensis_A. The sequence continues at coordinate 3,984,217 of NZ_CP091110.1, forward strand.
CTTCGCCGCCTTCCGCTCCAACCAACAGGGTTCTTTAACTTAGTCTTAATTTAAAAAGGTTATAATTTGTTCGTTTTTTTTTAAAAAAATTCGTTTATTTTTCCTTTAGTTCAGCTAAAATTGGGTAAAGTTCTTCCAAATGCTTAATTTCGTAAGTAGGAATTACTTCATTCCGCTCTTTGTTAAGTCGGTTAATCCAAACTGTTTTGATCCCGGCACGATTGGCTCCCAATACGTCGGTCATTAGATTATCCCCTACCATTAGAACTTCATCTTTTTGTAATTCCATTAGAGAAAGAGCATGCTCAAATATCGATGGATCAGGCTTTCCTCTCCCAAAATCACCTGAAATGACAATCTGGTCAAAATATGGAACAAGCTCCGGTGTAATCTCTAATTTCGTATTTTGCAGCTCCGGTGATCCGTTAGTTAACAGTAGAAGCTGGTAGTTACCTTTTAAAGTATCGAGTATTTCAAACGTTTCTTCGTATACAAACGGGCTCTTTCTCCGCTCCTCGGGAAAACGCTCTGCTAACACAGAACCAAAATCAGGATTATCTATCCCCATTTTCTTCAAACCTACTGTCCAAGCATCCTTTCTGTAGCTTGGAACGGTTACCTTCATTTTTTTGAAATCCTCTAGATTTTCATCCGAAAAATTGCCCCATAATCCTTCAAACGGATTAATCCCTATCATTTGTGTAAATGGGTAAAAGTCATAGGAAGAATACAGTTCTCTTGCTGCTTCACGAACCGATTCTTCTAGTTGGTCGGCATTGATTCCATAACGTTCTTCTGCCACCTTACATGTGGCTGCAAAAGCTTCCTTCACACTCTTTTGGTCCCAAAGAAGTGTGTCATCTAAATCAAAAAATATTGCTTTTATCATTTTGAAACTCCTCTAGTAGATTTTTTTATAGTTTACCATTTTACGAGTTAAAAACAAAATATTTCTTCAATTCCGAGTAAAAGAAAACGGTATGTGAAGCGCGTCTTCACATACCGTTTTCTCGTTTAAGAAACTACTGAGATCACCTTGTTTTTACTAGAAAAATCTTGCAAGGCAGGGTTAATGATTTCATTATGACCCACGACCAATAAATGGGCATCAGGATTTTTAGAAACGATAATGACCCCATCCATAATTTGTGTTTGGCTTCCCACCACAGCATTTTCAATCCAAACATTTTCTCCAATAATGGTCTGAGGCAGGATAACGGCATTTTTGATTCGCGCTCCTTTTCCTACTTTTACACCACTAAACAAAACTGAATTTTCAATGGTTCCATATATTTCACAGCCGTCGCTTACAATGCTTTGATGCATCTTGGCACGCACATCAAAGTATAACGGGGGTTCATCATAATGGGCAGTCTGAATTCTCCAATCAGGGTTTTGCAAAAAAATATTTTTTGCACCTGATAATAAATCCAAGTTTGCTTCCCAATAACTATGAACGGTGCCCACATCCTTCCAATAATGATGATTATAATAAGCATACAGCTGTAAGTGATCACTTAGCATGGAAGGAATAATATCCTTGCCAAAATCTCGATGGCTAAATTCCTTTAGTTCTTCACGCAGCAAATATTCTTTTAAAATCGGCCATTTAAAAATATAGACGCCCATAGATGCTAGATTAGATGTCGGGTTTTTAGGCTTTTCTTCAAAGCTGGTTATTTTATAAGTCAACGGATCCGTCTTCATCAGCCCAAAACGATTAGCTTCTGCCCAAGGAACCTCAACTACCGCTATCGTACAATCTGCGTTTGTCTCTAGATGCTGCTCCAGCATAAGTGAATAATCCATTTTGTAGATTTGGTCGCCAGACACAACGAGAACATGCTCTGGATTGGATTGTTCAATAAACTCAATATTTTGAAAGACAGCATGTGCAGTTCCTTCATACCATTCTACACCGGAGTCACTTCGCTGGTAGGGTGGAAGAATGGTCAAACCGCCTTTAGGGTTGTAATGATTCCCATATTGACAACGGCCAAGATGAGCATGCAGCTCGAATGGCCTATATTGTGTCAAAATCCCAACCGTTTCAATCCCGGAATTCCAGCAATTACTTAGAGCAAAGTCAATAATTCGGTACTTCCCGCCAAAAGGCACGGCAGGTTTAACTAATGTTTTAGTAAGCAGATTTAATCTTGTTCCTTTTCCACCCGCCAGCAGTAATGCAATCCACTTTTGTTTTTTCATACTCTACCTCCTGCTCTTCATTTTTGCAAACTTTAGTTCGTGTAAGGTAATTTTCTTTCTACATATACTTTTATTATCTCCGTTTTTTTCCATTTTTCCGTTGAAGCTGTTACAGCTTTGTGAAGAGTTCAGGCTTTTTTATCGACAGAAAAAGAGCGGTACCACAAGAAACTGACTAGTATTGTCAGATTTTCAGGTTTAAATAAGGAACCTTCACTTGTCATTTATAAAATCATTTATTTGACAAACCTTTTATTCAATGATATATTTATCTCGAATTAAAGATAAATAGTTTTGAGATAAACATTGAAGATAATTCCAAAACTTAATGGAGTGGATTATCACTAGAAGTGAATCATAATCATAAATAGAAAAGGAGCGTTTATAGATGAACCATTTAAAAGGGATTCACCATGTAACAGCGATTACGAGCAGTGCCGAAAAAAATTATCAATTTTTTACTTATATTTTAGGGATGCGCCTTGTAAAGAAAACGGTCAACCAAGATGATATCCAAACCTACCACCTATTTTTTGCGGATGATCAGGGAAGCCCTGGAACTGATATGACCTTTTTCGATTTTCCTGGTATTCCTAAAGGTAAACATGGCACGAATGAGATTTATAAAACATCCTTCCGGGTACCAAGTGATGCTGCATTAGAATATTGGGTCAAGCGATTTGACCGCTTGCAAGTCAATCATACAGGCATAAAAGAACAATTTGGGGTAAAGACATTGTCATTTGTTGATTTCGATGATCAACACTATCAATTGATTTCTGATGAGATGAATAAAGGAGTTGCTCCCGGGACTCCTTGGCAAAAAGGACCTATCCCATTGGAATTTGCGATCACTGGACTAGGACCTATTTTTGTGCGGGTAGCTAACTTTGATTATTTTAAAGAAATGATGGAAAAAGTCCTTATGTTCAAAGAAATAGCCCATGAAGGCTCATTTCATCTGTTTGAAGTTGGTGAAGGCGGAAATGGAGCGCAGGTCGTGGTCGAATACAATGCAATACTTCCACCCGCACAACAAGGATACGGAACTGTTCATCATGCAGCTTTCCGTGTAGAGGACCGGTCTGTATTAGATGAATGGATTAACCGAATGGAAGGTTTCGGTTTCCAAACTTCCGGTTTCGTAGACCGTTTCTTCTTTGCTTCCTTGTATGTACGTGTTGCTCCGCAAATTCTATTCGAGTTTGCCACCGACGGTCCAGGATTTATGGGTGACGAACCTTATGAAACTCTTGGTGAAAAGCTTTCTTTACCGCCATTCCTTGAACCAAAACGTGAACAAATTGAAAGTTATGTCCGCCCTATTAATACAGTAAGAAGCACGATAGAATTTATTAAGGAATAGATAGAAAAAGGCAGTGATTTTTTAAATAAAATCACTGCCTTTTTAATGTATCCCCTTAATTTACCTTCTTAGGGCCCTTCCAGTACATTTCACGGAGACGATATTTTTGCAGTTTACCTGTTGTTGTTTTTGGTAACGCTTCCACAAATTCCACTGTTTTAGGTGCTTTAAAGTGAGCCATGTTGGCACGGCAGAACTCAATAATTCCTTCTTCTGTTACCGCTGCATCAGGTTTTAGAACAATAATGGCCTTTGGTACCTCGCCCCATTTTTCATCTGGTATCGCAATTACAGCCGTTTCTAAAACTGCTGGATGCTTATACAACACACCTTCTACTTCTGTGGAAGAAATATTCTCTCCACCAGAAATAATCAAATCCTTCGCACGGTCTTGGATTTCAATGTATCCATCTGGATGCGTGACTGCCAAATCCCCGGTATGAAACCAGCCATCTCTTATCGCTTCAGCTGTATTTTGCGGGTCTTTGTAATACCCCGACATAACGACATTGCCGCGGGTGACAATTTCACCTAACTCTCTTCCATTCCAGGCTACTTCTTCACCGTCCTGACGAACGACCTTTGTCTCGCCATTAAAGGCAAGTTCAATCCCTTGTCTTGCTTTAATCGTCGCCTGATCATCAGCAGATTTTGTATCAAACTCTTGTTTCCATTCACAGTAAAGAATAAATGGGGAAGTTTCTGTCAGACCGTAAACATGAATCATGTTCAGTCCTAGTATCTCCTGTGCCTTTTGAATCAGAGCTGCTGCTGGTGGTGCACCGGCTGTCGCCATCCGCGGATGGGTTTTCACTTTTATATTCTTCGCTTCTGGTTCGTTTACTAACATATTGATCACAGTTGGAGCACCGCAAAGTAATGAAATCTTTTTGGTTTCAAACAGATTTAGGATTAATGGTGGATCTACCTTGCGCAAGCAAACATGGGTCCCACCTGCAGCAGTAATCGCCCAGACTCCTCCCCAGCCATTTGCATGAAACATTGGCAATGTGTGAAGATAAACATCATCATGGTTTACGCCCAGGTGGTACATGAAATTAGCAGCATTCAAATAATTACTACGGTGGGTAAGCATGACACCCTTCGGATGAGAAGTGGTCCCACTAGTGTAATTTAATGTAAGCAACTGATTTTCATCAATCTCAACCACAGGAAAATCGGCTTGTTCCACGGCATGCTGAAGAAAATCCTCATAGTCTATTCCATTTAAAGTCGTTTCTTGTCCAGGTACACGCACAATAATTATTTGATCCAAAGCTAGTTTTTCAACTATTTCCTCTATTGGTTTAGTAAACTCCTCATCGATGATTAACATCTTCGCATCACTATGCTTGATAATATACTCTAAATCTTTTGCTGTTAACCGGTAATTCAAGGGGACCATTACCGCACCAAGCTGACAAATCCCATAAAAACATTCCAACATGTAATGGGTGTTAGGCAGCATAACAGCTACGTGCTCTCCTTCCCGTATACCTGCATGGTGTAGAGCAGTTGAAAGCTGATCGACTCGTTGTCCAAATTCTGTGTATGTAAATTCTTTCTCACCATCAATAACTGCTGTCTTTTTCGGATAATACTTGATTGCTCTCCGTTTCCAATCAAGTGGCGTTAGTGGTGAAAACATCTTATCTACTCCTTTTAATTATTAGTAAATTCATAAAATTTTTCATATTATTCCTCTAGATATTTCAAAAAAACATATGCATGTAAAGCATATGTTTTAAGTTGGGCAATGTTATTTAATAGGGCTTTTGACTGGATAAAATACTTCTTTTAAGGCCAAGCCTGATTTTTCAAGGGCAGCTTTTCCAAGTCCTATGACGGAAGCCATGCTCATGAAACCATGAATCGTTCCCTCATAACGCACTAACTCTACCTTCACACCAGCATCCTCCAACTTTTTCGCATAAAGTTCCCCTTCGTCTCGAAGCGGATCGTATTCGGCTGTAATGACAAGAGCTGGTGGAAGTCCACTGACATTTTCAAATAAAATAGGTGCTAAGAGCGGATTGCCCTTGTCCTCTTCTTCCCCATTCGAATAACAGTCAAGGAACCATTCCATTGTTCCTCTAGTTAAAAAATAACCTTCTGCATTTTCGAGCATAGATGGAGTTGGTTCACCCCAAATATTTGTTGCAGGATAAAGTAGTAGTTGGAAACAAATTGCCGGGGTCTGTTTGTCCTTAGCCAAATTGGAAATAACAGCCGCAAGATTACCTCCCGCACTATCCCCGCCCACAGCAATTCTCCTTGGGTCCACTTGAAACTCATCCGCATGCTCAGACACATATTCTACTGCCGCGTAGCAATCATAAACGGGAGCTGGAAATTTATGCTCAGGTGCTAATCGATAATCAACAGAAATCGTTACACAATTTGCAAGATTTGTTAATGCCCTGCAGATATTATCATGTGAGTCAATATTGCCGACCACCCATCCACCGCCGTGGTAATAAATAAGTGCAGGATACCTTGTTTGAGCCTCTTGTGGATAATAGATTCGAACAGGAATTTCACCCTCGGGACCTGGGATTTTCCGGTCTTCCACATTTCCTACCGCCTCGATCTCCCCCTGAGGAAGCTGAAATGCTCTCCTAGCCAACTCAGGTGTTAACGTTTCTAATGGCGGCGTACCTAAAGAAGCTAAGTAATCTAGTAACATTTTCGTTTGTGGATCAAGAGACATCAGTTCGCCCTCTTTCACGTGGAATTATCTTACATTTATTACTTCGCTTTTAAGTTTAAATATCCTTCTCTATTTAGTAATCGCTTTCATTTTTATTTTCTCTACAAAAAAGAACTAATCTCAATTCAAAGATTAGCTCTGCCATCGTCGTATTCTAAGTCATTCTATTGATAGCCTTTTAGTCATTACAACATGTGCCTTCTTCGTTTAAATGACCAGACTTATTGATTTTTGTCTTCAAATACTTCTCGTTGAATTCTGAAATATCTCCCCATAACGATTCCCTGCCCGAAACCTCTAGTCCAGCATTCTTTAATGCTTTCAGCTTTTTAGGATTGTTCGTGATTAATGAAACTGGTTTAGCGCGCAATGCTTTGAGGACGAGAATAGCATCTCCATAATTTCTGGAATCATCAACAAAGCCAAGGGCCTCATTGGCCTCAACTGTGTCATAGCCATTCTCTTGCAAAATATAAGCCATGGCCTTGCTAAAAAGGCCAATTCCTCTTCCTTCATGGTTCGCTAAGTAAAATAATGCTCCCGTTCCGTGGTCTGAGATCATTTTCATGGATTGCTTTAATTGGTAACCACAATCACACCGCTTACTTCCAAAGATATCTCCGGTATGACAAATGGAATGAAACCGGATAATTGCATCGTCTCCATATTCAAAATCCCCATAGGCTAGAACACTTGATTGCTGGAATTCCGCTAAATTAACTGATGATAATTTATCAATAATTCGTTGAAAATCTTCTGTTACTTCATCACAATTTAGCCAGCAATACCATTTAAACACAACCGTTTCACCATACAAATTTACGGGCAGCCGGATAGGACCAACTAAATAAATAGCCCCTTTATCTGTTTTAATTAACTGAATTTTGTCTTCCAAAACAGAAATCACTTTGGCATCGAGTGTTTGCTTCAAATTTAAGCACTCCTTTTTAGCATAGTGTTTAACTACAGGACCTTTGGCATTCTTGGAAGATTTCTCTAGAAGGTGACTATAGTAGAAATGGTGTCAGGCACCATTTCTACTATAGTCACCTTTTTTTCTGCGGTTAGGCTTTTGTCCCAAACATGGACAGTCTTTGGTACGTAAATTGGTAAAAGAAGAGTGGGTCAGGCGGGAAAGTTTTCTATTTTAAATTTTCGTACTCTTTTTTTCTATCTTGTAAGGAGGTGCAATTTAATGAGTGATTTTTCATCAGAAGAAAGCGAAAATAAGTCAGAGAATGTAAGACGGGGCGGCTTTGGTGACTTTATGTTTGGGCCCCACTTTCATCATCATGAATCCTCATCCAGTGATAGCAGTTCAAGCTCAAGTGATCACAGTACTTCCGAATCACCTTCTGGTTCCCAGAAGGATCCATCTAGAGAACATCCAAGAAACTGTGGAAAATTGAAATGGCAGAATTCAGCTCACAGCAATACCCAAACGAAAATCTGTTGGGCTGATGGAAGCATGTGGGAATTCCGAATGAGAAGAAGACCTAGATGAAGTGTAGCGAATAAAAACGGGAGAGGATATAATGAACCTTTCCCGTTTTTATTATGCTAAATTCATTTATTCTTTTTCAGGAATCACACAGTTCCCATCTGCACAGCTGACATCCTGTTCAGTTGAGAGATCCTGAAACATCGGTTTTGGTGCTTCTTCCTCCCAAACCTTTTGTAAGGCACCCTTAAACGTCTCAAGCGGCTGTGCCCCAGATATTGCGTACTTTGAATTAATAACAAAATACGGTACCCCGCCAATTTGATATTGCTGTGCTACTGCCTCATCAGCACGAACTTCATTGGCAAACACAGATTTATCCTGAAGAACATTCAACACTTCTTGGCGGTCCAACCCTGAGGTTTCCGCAAGGTCTGCTAATGTATCAAAATCGCCGATATTCTTTCCCTCTGTGAAGTAAGCCTGTAACAACTTTTCAGATACTTCGGCCGCTTTTCCTTTAGTTTCAGCAAACTTTGCTAGACGATGGGCATCAAAAGTATTAGTAGGCTTCATTTCATCAAATTGATACGATAAGCCTACCGTTGCGGCCTGTTGACCAACATTCTGGTTGGCTTGTTTTGCCTGTTCCACACTCATCCGATACTTTTTGGCAAGTACGTCATGAATGCTTTCCCCCTTGTACGATGGGGAATTTGGGTCAAGTTCAAATGCTTTAAATTCTACTTCTACCTGATCTTTATGTGGAAATTGTTCTAACGCCAGTTCTAAACGGCGTTTTCCAATATAACAAAACGGACATACATAATCTGACCAAACTTCAATTTTCATGTCTACACCTCAATTTTCATTGGTTACGTACATCGTATCATAAAGAATGTAAAAACCAATACAAAGTGCTCATCTTTGTCCTCAGGTACCTATTTCTTCGAAAATGGTTAATTTTACCTATAAAAAAGGCAAAATTAACTAGATCTATTGATTTAGCTCCGGAGGTGAAATGCCAATTAAATATATATTTAAAGGTATCATTGGCTTTATTATTTTAGATTTATACTTCAATCTTGTCCCTGTTCAACTATCGAATCCCTATCTTCAATTTATTACTACTCTCCTTTTTTTCCCGCTTGCATATGTAGTCTCAAGATGGGTAGGAATAGACGGGATAAAAGGACTTGGCCTCTACTTCCATCAGGGCTGGAAGAAAAACTTTTGCATAAGTTTTATGATTGGATTTCTCCTTTGGATGGTGATGTTTGGAATCCAATTTTTATCAGGTGAGTTAGTATATATCAGTTCCAAAAGTATGGCAGAAATAACAATGCCAATTTTAGAAATTTTTGTAGGCTATTTTGTTGGTTCCCTCATAAATGATTTAGTAGTGAGAGGGTATGTTTTTGGTCTCTTAAAAGGTAGAATGCGCATTGGCTGGGTTTTCATGGTTAGTATCCTGCTATATGCCTTGGATGATTATTGGTACGCCGGCTTTAATCTTAGTAATATCATCTTTTCTATTATCCTAGGTCTCTCATTGACACTTGCATATTACAAAACTGGCAGCATATGGGCCGACACCGGTATCCACTATGGCCTAAATATTGCCTACGGACTATTCTTTGGACTAGTCGGCAATCCAGAAAGTGCGATCTTTATCACAAGGGAAACTGAACACCACACCTACCTTACTGACAGTCTTCAATACACCATACCAGCCATTATGTTGATTGTCGTCCTTTGGGCATCAAAATACTATAAAGTTCATAATAGCGGTAATTCTTTTAATTTTGATGATCACAGCGGCAGCCAGTCTGATTTTCGATAAAAAATAACTCACCCCCTATTTTTTGGTTCAACTTTGCCTCTATATTCATGCAAAAATAAACATAAATAGTGAATAGTTGGCAATAATAACCTCGATAACCTTGAGAGGATGGGATGTTTGATGTCGTTAGAATGGTTTGACAGAGTAAGTGCTGAATTGCAGGATCACCTAGAGTCTATTTGTGAAGAATATGATCAAGTTGGTCAAATGACAATTGAAAGAGCTGCCAAACATCCAAGGATTGAGTTCTTTGTGGATACAGCAGATGTAGACACAGAAGAACTTGACCGTGAATATTTCTGCACCCTTTTCTTTGATCCGCAGAATGAAGAGTTTTACGTCGATAGCTTCGATGTTGACAGTGGACATACGGCGAAAATCATCCTTTCAGATATTGAGGAGATTATCGATGAAGTGCATGCTAGTCTTCATGACTACATAAATGGAGATGACCATTATACAGATGATGGGGTCTACCTTCAGTCAGAGGAAGAATTTAATGAAGAAGACTGCGAGACCGTTGAAGACGACATGGACGAAGAATATTATCAAGCAGAACAAGTGAATGAAGATGATATTTTTGAGGAAATTGATGTTGACTGGTCCACGCCTGAAGTGACGGCTTTCAAGCACGAGGACGAAGTGGAAGTAACCTATCAGTTTGGGGTGGTTCAGGAAACGGGTGATGGTGTGCTAAAACGGATTAACCGAATATGGACCACTGAAGATGAATTGATTAAGGACGAATCCCACTTTATTTTTAGCAAAGAAGAGGCGTCCACGATTATCGCCATGATTGCCAGCCACATGGACCAATTAAGCGAGTTTGACTTTTAATAAAATTACCTAAAACGCATGGATTTTTCCATGCGTTCTTTTAATTGATTAACAATCTAGAAAGGGCTCGGGGGTGCCGAGTCTGAATAATGGACTTCCATCTTCTTGAGTTTAATCAATTGTATAGTCAATTTGAATCAGATCCCAGGCAGTGATGATCCCTATGGGAGCTTCATCTATTTTCCCGTTTTCCGTAATAATCACGCCTTCGATTTTACGTTTCTTTTTATGGGCCTTTTCAAAAATGTTTTCTATTTCGAAGATATTTATGTCTTTCGCGACAATCTCAATAAGATGCTCTTTTTCGAAATCCATGATGTCTGAAACCCTAATATTTGATAGGTTCACCATACCATTTTCCATATTTTGCGCCATCCATTTCATGATGGTCCCTGCAGTTAACAGACCGATACATTTTTTATTATGATAGATTGGAAATTTTGAATAATCGTACTCCTTACTAGCATCTGTCACCTTTAGAATGCTGTCCTGATAATCAAAGTAAACCACCCTTTTTGTGGCAATACTCATAGCATAATTAGGCTGGCTTAAAACATTGGCTATTTTTTCAATGTGGTGTACAACCTTGGCATTGGGCTCCGCGATATAAAAGCCCACCTCCATTTTTTCATGCACAATGGCATTTCTCAGCCTCGCATATTGCTCTAAGTCTTTTTTAAACGAATCGATAATTTGATATTTTTTTGCCCCGATTTTCACTAACACTACGAATCTCTCATCATTTATTTGAACAATATCTCTTAAGGCATCATGAACCTGATTGAAGGCTACCTCAAAACGCTCTGATAAAAGTTGTCCCTGCTTTTTATTCATAATCCCATTCTCCCATATTCTTAAGCTTCTTTCATTTATTTACCCGTTAATTTTATAGTAAATTTAACACTCAAAATTTTCAAGAAACTTCTAATTCCATTTTTTCTTAATCATTTCAATCTCTTCTTTGTGGCTGATCCCTTCGTCATCAGGAGTCTCTAAAATCAACGGGATTCCTGCCAGTACAGATGCCCTAACAAGTTCTTCCAACTGATCCGCGTTAATATAACCATTACTGCTTTTAAAAATATTGGCATGACGGTCCTTTTTGGAACCTGTTGGATACTTGGAATTATTCAAGTGAATGACCTTTAATTGCTCCCAATAACCTAAGCTCTCGCCTTTTGCAATGAATTCCTCCGTGTTTTCCCCATTCCAAAGACCACTTGCAAACGCATGACAAGTGTCCAGGCAAAAACCAATTTTTTCAGGATAGCCACATAAGTTCCGAATCTGAACAAGTTCCTCAAGGGTTGTTCCGAGTGCCCCCTTTGTCCCGGCATTATTTTCTAAGAGAATCAGAGAGTTTCCGTTCCACTGGCTTAGTACACTGTTGAGTATATCTAACATCAAATGATAACTGGCGAGCGGATCTGTTTTACTAATTTGACTGCCATAATGAACAACTACCCCAATCGAGCCGCAGGCATCTGTAATTTCTAAATCATTAAGAAGAGAGGAAATTGTTAGGTCTTTTTTGTCGATTGCTGGAGTTAAGCTGGTAGAATAGGGCGTGTGGGCCACGGAATAAAGCTGATGTTCCAAACAGAAATGGTTGCAATTTTTCGCATCTTCTCGATCGAATTCCTTTATTGACAAACTCCTTGGGTTTTTCGGGAAATATTGAAAAGCGCTTGCCTGATTTGCAACGGCTCTTTTCGCTGCCCCTGTATATCCATCTCTAATGCTCACATGACTACCGATTATCATGGAATCATCCCTTCTCCACCACGTGATAGGGGTTATTTTTTGTAGTCTCAGCTATTTCTATACAGTAAGCTGGTTTTACTTCCGGAGGAAAATAAGGAATTTAAATCGTACTTTTCTCCTATCTATATGATAAAAATATTTCCTGTGGTAGAATTAGGTAAAAAGAAGATCGAAACGGTTTCAGGGGGTAGTGAGGTTGGTAAAAGTTCTTGTTGTAGAGGACGAAATTAGGATCAGTAATTTATTAAGATTATACTTGGAACGCGAGGCGTATCAAGTTGACGTAGTCGATAATGGGAAAGATGGGTTGGAATGGGCTTTAAAGGAAGATTATCATCTAATTGTTTTAGATGTCCTAATGCCTTTTAAAAATGGGTACGAGATTCTCGAAGAGGTTCGCAGGATTAAAAAAACACCGGTAGTTATGCTCTCGGCAAAGTGTAGTGAAGAGGATATAAAACGAGGGAAAGATTTGGGGGCAAATGAATTTATCGCTAAACCCTTTAGCCCTGGTATGGTTGTTTCAAAAATAAAGGAAATATTGTTACAAGAAATGTAGAAGAAAGAATTAAATAAGTAGAAAATTCTAAGATAGGCGCTATTTTAAGCAGGCCTATCTTGAATTATTGATTTGCTAAAATGGTAACGAGGGTATCCTCAATTTTTTTTCCCTTTGTTTCATCCAGCATATTATTTAACAGGATAGAGAAAATTAGGGTTTGCCCACTTTTCGTGTCCACATATCCAGATAAAGAAGTCACAGTTGAAATCGTTCCTGTTTTTGCTTTTACCCTTCCTGTCATACTAGGGTCTGTTAAGCGTTTCCTTAACGAACCACCGACCATTTTTTCTGAATTTCCAGCGACCGGAAGCGAATTCAAGTAGACAGGAAACCACTTTTCCTTCTGGACCGAAAATAATAACTTAGAAAGTTGATTGGCCGGTATACCATCCACATGGGAGATCCCTGATCCATCCCTTATTACCATTATATTAGGATTTACTCCTAACTTAGCCACTTCCGATTTCATAACAGTTAATCCCTTATCCCAACTTCCTTCGCCTTTTTTTAATTTTCCCATTTCCTTGATCAATATTTCAGCATGAACATTATTGCTAAGTTTCATAAATGGAATAAGCAATTCCGACAACGGCATCGATTGATGTTTTGTTAACAGTTTTGCCTGTTCAGGGACTGTACCTGTTTTTATTTTTCCTGTTACCGTAATCCCACGTTCTGCTAATGCTTGTCTAAAAAGGGTTGCAGCAAAAAGGGTTGGCTCCCAAACACCGATCCATGTCTTTGTTTCTTTGGTATTAAGTGGGAGTGTTCCTTCAATCGTTACTGTGTTTTTTGAATGCATCCGTTCAATCTTAATCTTTTTTTTATCATCTTTAGCAACTGTTACAGCGAGGTTAATTATTTTTACATAATTACTTTTTGGTGTAACCGTTATTTTTGCCTTCTCACCTATTTTCGTTCCAGGTTTCACCTTTATCCTAATGGAACCTGAATCATAATCTTTTGTTGGAGAGACAGTGAGGGCAGAAATTTGGGCACCGTAATAGGCGGTTTCATCACTCCATGGCATATCGAGTGAATAGCGAACATGGTCGTAACGAGAATCATCCGCGACCAAATTTCCTTTAATTTTTTTTACACCGATTCTTTCAATCGCCATTGCCAAATTTTCAATATCATCCTTTAATAAGGTAGGGTCACCGTTTCCCCTTAAATAGAGATCCCCTTTAATGGTTTTCTCGATTTTCTTTGCATCCGTTTGTACTTCTGTGGAAAAGGTATAATTTTCACCCAGAACCTTGAGAGCGGCTGCGGCTGTCAATAGTTTCATGTTAGAAGCCGGCCGCAGGCGGACATCTCCTTGGTAATCATATAAAATTGCACCGTTTGCTCCAGACCTGACACTAATTCCGGCAATCGCCCCTTGTAAGGCCGGATCTTTCATGATGACCTGGTTCAGTTGATGAGTCAAGCTCTGGTTACCAGTCATTGCGCTTACCTGCGTATAGGGCATTAAGGAAATAGTCATCGTTATGAGTATAATGACCATTCTTTTATCTATCTTAATCAAACTATTTCCCTGCCTTCCCTTTTCTTATTAGTGTTTCCCGTCCTTTATAAATTATGATAAAAAAACCCGGGACCATTAGGCCCCAGGTTCATTACCAATTAATTTGATTCGTTAAAGTTAAAATAAAATTTTGCTGTAATCGACCCATCATTGTTCTCTTTAATGTCCGTTACATGAATGCCCGAATCAGCTGGAGTTGCACTGTAGCCTTTCCAGAAGTAATACGATCCAGTATGCACGTTTCCAGAAACAGGAGTAAGTTTGCTGCCTGTTTTAAAGAAGTCTACTGCATCCCCGCGGTTAACATTCTTTTCTAAATCATACTTACCATCTGCCTGAAGAACTGATAGACCGTAATGTGTAACAACCGTTCCATTGCTGGCTGTTTGTGATTGATTGAATTGGAAACGTTTGTTCATCCAATTCTCTACATTATTTGGACGGAAGCCTGCAGTTTGATAGAGTGATAGAATATTTTCATCTACATGCCATGCAACCAGTCCATGAGCATCTGCCCCTTCACGAATTAACCCTTTATTAAAGCCTTTTTGTTGAACATTTTCAAATAAGAAATACTCAGTACCGTTTGAACCAGGTACCTCCATTTTAACAATTCCATTCGTTGATTCGGCTGCATTCACTGGCGGTAATGTTATGGTTTGGACACCATCTGTTGGCTTAACTTCTTTAGGAGTAGCCCAGCCAAGGAAAGTTTTTGAATATGGATCGAAATGGGTTGGTGAGTTTCCAGAGTATGCTGCTGCATCAGGATACCTCATCCAAGAACCGCCTGCCATCATAGAGTAGTTGCCGACACCCTCTGAAGTATAGACCGTATCATAGAAATCCGGAAGACCTAGGGCATGTCCAAATTCATGGGCAAACACACCAGCCTGTCCAGGGAATGGACCTGTTTTCGAGGCTTCATCATAACCGCCCGTTGTTTCATTATAACCTGCTACGTTTCCACCGATTTCCGGCTGAATATTATAATTGTTTACTAGAACGCCGTCTAATGTATGGTCTTTAATAAATTGAGCCTGCCAAGTACTCATTTCCGCTGAAGAAACTTTACCGTCTTTGTTTACATCCGGTGTAAAGTAACCTGTCTCATAATACTTTCCATAATATTGGGCACTTAACGCGTTCCATTTGTGTGACCAAATTTGGGCAGGATCGCCGCTGAATTCGGCACCTGTACCTTCATGAACAATAAATACGTTTGGTACTTGTCCATTTACAGCATATTTGGAGTAATCCACTACACTATCAGCAGCTTTAAATAAATCGGTCACTAGCTCGCCATTATGGGCATCACCATTAACGTTACCGTTAACATACTTACCGCCTTCCGCATATGTCCCATCTTGGTCTAAGTAGTAGGATGCACCTTTAGGAAGTTCAACCCAAACCAGATCAGTATTATCCTTTTTTACTAGTTTCACTTTTCCATAACTGGATTCCTTGTAAATATTCTGCATCGTTCTATCGGTTGGAGCTTTTTCACCATTGAATTCTGCATACTTCTTAAATTCATCTAATTCATATGGATTATAATGATCACCGAAAATTAAATCTTCAAAATACTTCACCGGGACTTGTCCAGGTACATCACCCTTTGGCTCATCTCCCTCTTTAAATTTGGCTAAGATAACTAATACTGGGACATCCCCAGTTGTAGGCTGATTCGTCACATGATTGTCTCCAGCCTGTTGAAACTTTTCCCCTTGCTGGTTCGCTATTTTTTCAGCAGGGTCAACTTTTGATAAATCTTTGCCTAATTCCTTTGCCTTATCTTGAAGCTCAGGAGATGTGCTTACATAGTGAGCGAGGCTTAATTCGTATGTATCTTTTAGTGTTGCTGCCTTTGTTGAAGAACCACTAGTTGGAACCCCGCTAAAAGCAACACTTCCTGCTAACGCTAAAGCGAACGCAGATTTAGACAGAACCTTTAACATATTCAACACCCCTTTTTGTTGTAGAATTCAAATTTATCAGAATAGTTTATAAATAAAAAGTTACTATATTACCATTATTTAGTAACCCGAAATATAGGTCCTTATACTCGAATCCACCTCCTCTTTAGTGCCATTTTCCACACTAAAAACAAGTAATAAAAAAAGACCTAATGCAGGCCTTTTTAACACTTTTTATATTAATATTCCTCACCATATCGATATCGTTTATACTTGGCAGCATGACAAGCATCACAAGTCGGAAAACTATGATCCCACGGCAGTTTTTTTCCACACGTTTTGCATTTTTTTATAAACTTTCTGATATCCGTTTTCAAACGGTCTTGAACCCGATCACTCACTTCTTCACGCAATCGTTCCCAATAGATGGCTTCCGTTCGCTCCCCTAACCGGTATAAGAATAAAAGGTGCAGCCCAATCGCTTTGTAACTTAATTCTAGGTCCTCTAGGCTTCGATCCTTTACAGCCGGCTCCGGCAGCTCCCTGCCTTGGATAAGAGCATAAATGGTATCTTCCCATTGTCTCGTTAACACCTGTTCATTCTTTGAAAAAGGTAGGTGTAAAAATCCATAAAGGTCCATTAAAGAGAGACGCGCTTCCACCTCAGTCCCTGCAATGATTTGATATAGTGACTTTTCTTCAGATAAAGAAGCCTTTTTTGTCCCATTCGGACTTTCAAATTTATCCCATAGTTCAAAAAATGTTCCTAAGTCGTGATAATAGCGCTGAAAGCGTTCAAAAACCGAGTTAGTTGGGGCAATGGCAAAGGTATGAACCGGTTTATCCTCCTGTTCCAGTAAATTGCGCATTTTCTTAATATCACTCGTGAAGGCGACTTTTCCGACATCATAAATTCCTTTTCGACCAGCACGACCGGCAATTTGCTTCACTTCTTGTGAGGTTAACAGCCTTCTTCTTGTTCCATCAAACTTGTCATTTTCCAGAAAAACAATGCGCCGAATTGGCAAGTTTAGACCCATTCCAATCGCATCGGTTGCAACAATCACCTTGGTCTTTCCTGTATTAAACTGCTCAATTTGTTTTTTTCTCGTTTCCGGAGGCATGCTGCCGTAAATCATGCTGACAGAATGGCCGTCATTTTGCAGCCTAGAGGCCGTTTCAAGCACGCGCCTTCTTGAAAAACAGATTAAGGCATCGCCCTTTTTGACGTGTTTGATATTAAACTCTTTCTTTTCCACTTCCAGAGGGGTATCGCGGCTATATTCGTGAATTTCAATATTAGCATCACCTAATAACTGCAAAACCATAGTCCTGGCATTGCGGCTGCCTATGATATGGACCTCCTCTGCATTGGCTTTGGTAATCGCTTTATACCAAGCAAAACCTCGATCCTTGTCTGTTAACATTTGTGCTTCGTCTATAACTACAACCTCGTAATATGCTTTTTCGTGGAACATCTCGACAGTACTCGAGATATGCTCGGCACCAGCAACGATTTTTTCTTCTTCACCTGTTTTTAACGAACAAGCAATTCCTTCAGCATTTAATTTGTCGAAAACTTCAAGTGCTAATAATCGAAGCGGAGCTAAATATAAACCGCTGGCTGCCTCTTTCATTTTTTCAAGGGCATGATGGGTTTTACCGGTGTTGGTTTCACCTATATGCAGAACATAGCGGACATTTCGCCTTAACGAAGGGTCGTACTCTTCCCCAAAGATATCCTGCATCATCCGTTCTTCCGCCTCTTTTTTGCGCTGGAGTTCCTCCTCTTCTGCTTTTTTCTTTATTTCCCGCTCCTGATAATCCTTTTCAAAAATTTCACCATGAATATTTTCGTCAAAAGGGACTTCTGATAATTTTAATAAATCTATCAGGTATTCTTGCTGTATATCTTCAATAAAATAGCTCTCTACATCATATAAAGGTTGTGTGATACTTCCCTTGACAAAAGATGCTGAAATTTCTTCATGAAAGGTTTCATAAAAATCTTCCTTAAGATCATTCGGCAGCTGTTCGAGTACTTTCTGGGGAATTAAATCGGACAGATAGTCAGAAATTAAGCTTTCATAAATGAAAAAATAGGTTTGGTATTCATAAAAGCTCCTCCCCCAATGCAAGGTTTTATGAATATCGCCTGTTAGCTCTTCAAAAAAGGTGGCAACGGTTGTATAGGCTGACGGATTGAATGCACCTTGATCAACCAATTTTTCTTCAAGGGCAAAAGTATCAACCGATTGGAACTTTACATTATTTTTTATATCTGCATCCAGCTGTTTGGCTGTAAAGTATCGAACGTATAAATAAAACAGTTCGTATTGATCTTCCAAAATACCTACTGCAACATCCTCTATTTCCGTTTGTATCAAGCGCTTCTGTTCTTCGAGTTTTTTCTGTTCCTCCCGCTTTACGAAGTTCTCCTTGGCAGCATAATACCGGTTAGTCCACTTTTCCTTCTGGCCTTCAAACTGTTCTCGAAGCCATTCCATGGCATCAAAGGGCAAATAGGTCCTCATTTCATCACGAAAAAGCTTATTGACAAGCTTACGATCAACCCCCTGAAGTTCAAACCCTTTTTCAGCTAAAAATTGCTTCTTTTCATTCTTTGGTACATCGTTTGTTACTTTGTTCAACCAGACATTTACCCATATTTGCTCACTATAGTGGCCTCGGTCAGCTAAATATTGTTCAAATGTCGGCAAAGATTCTTGAGTTTCTAAATAGCGATCGATATCTTCATAAATTCTCACTTTTGTCTGTTCAATCGCTTGAGGGTATATAGCGGTTAATTTATTCAAATCTCATCCCTCCAGGGAAAATTTGATTTTCCTTTTTTCTCAAAGTTATGTATAATGTGAGTATAGATTATCGTATAGTAAAAAAGACCGAGCATGACGATAAAACGGCTCGGTCATGCAATAGCTGCTTCCCTTTTTCCGGGGATCGGCGTTACGGACCATAATCCACCGCTTCTGCTTGCCGGCTCAAGGGTGGATTATTTTTTTTTGTGGAAGGACAGAACCGTGACAATGAGACTAGCAAACGATAAGCTAAACATCAATGCCTGAAAAACTGTCAAAAAGCATCACCCCCTTTCTGTTAGGAGATGTGCCGTCCACCCTTGAGAAAAACATGCTATTGCATGTTTATTATAGCATTAATCAAAATATCGAACAAGTGTTCTTTAAATATTATGTTTATTACAGTAATCATCAACTAATTCCTCAATTTTGTCCAGTTCAGGATATTTTCCCGTAAACTTAAATTGAATTTCCTCAATAAAACTCTCGTGATTATACACATGAATAGCCCCATTTTGTTGGATGATACTATACTCTGGTACAAAGCGGTATCCGCCTCGTTCAATTGCCCCCATTAATAGACCCCTTTTTCATTTTTTATTATAGTATAATCGGAAAATGTGGAGATTATCATGTTTAGAAAAAGTTCCGTTTTGCGATTGGCTCTTTTCATTCGTTTTATTGTCGATTTTTTACCGACTCTAGCTCATTTTTTTGTATTATTGGCTCATTTTATTTTTCCAAACAAAAAAAGGAAAAGGATACTCACATCCTTTTCCCATGTTTATTTAGGCAGTTGTATATACCTCTTCTTTGTTTAATTCATAGCGAATAGTTGCCTGTGCTGCAGCTAAGCGGGCAAGCGGTACACGGTATGGCGAGCAGCTGACATAGTCTAGACCGATTTTGAAACAGAAGTCAATCGAACTTTTCTCTCCTCCATGTTCGCCGCAAATCCCTGTTTTTAACGACGGCTTTGTCGCACGGCCAAGCTTCACACCTGTTTCAACTAATTTGCCAACCCCATCTTGGTCAAGTACAGCAAATGGATTTTCTGGCAGTACTTTATTTTCAATGTACGCCTGCAGGAATTTGCCTTCTGCATCATCCCGGCTATAACCAAATGTGGTCTGCGTTAAATCGTTGGTTCCAAAAGAAAAGAAATCAGCTTCCTCGGCAATTTGGTCTGCCGTTAAGGCGGCACGAGGAATTTCTATCATCGTACCGATTGTGTAATGGAAATTCTTCCCGGTTTCTTGCTGGACTAGTTCTGCTGCTTCCATCACTAATTGGCGCATTTGTTTCAACTCGTTGACATGACCGACTAATGGGATCATGATTTCAGGCTGAACTTCCAAGCCTTTTTCAGCAAGTTGTGCAGCAGCATAAAAGATCGCTTTTGCCTGCATGTCATAAATTTCTGGATAAATCATCCCTAATCTGCAGCCGCGGTGTCCCAGCATTGGGTTAAATTCATCTAATTGACGAACCTTTTTAAGCAATTGCTCTTTCTTCTTTAATTCAGCTGATCGTGGATCCGTAATTTGAAGCTTAGTCACTTCTACTAACAGTTCCTCTTTATCTGGTAAAAACTCATGGAGCGGCGGATCCAGTAAACGAATGGTAACCGGGAAGCCTTGCATAGCTTCAAAAATCCCTTCAAAATCGCCTTGCTGCATGGGCAGCAGTTCGCTTAGGGCTTCCATTCTTTCAGCGTAATTATCAGCCAAAATCATTTTTTGGACAATTGGAATCCGCTTCAAATCCATGAACATATGCTCCGTTCGGCATAATCCAATGCCGCCAGCGCCAAATTCAAAAGATTTCTTCGCATCTTCCGGAGTATCTGCATTCGCACGTACACCCATTTTCCGCTCTTGGTCAGCCCAAGCTAAAAGAAGTTGAAATTCATCAGAAAGTTCCGGGTCAATCATGGGAATTTCCCCAAGCATAATTTCTCCGGTGGAACCATCAATGGTTATTATATCACCATAATTTACCACTGTTTCACCAACAGTAAATTGTTTTGCTCTTACATCGATTTTTAACGGCTCACATCCACAAATACAAGCTTTTCCCATCCCCCGTGCAACAACAGCTGCATGGCTGGTCATTCCTCCACGGCTTGTTAAAATCGCTTGCGCGGCAACAATGCCATGAATATCATCGGGAGTTGTTTCCGGCCTAACGAGGATGACTCTTTTCCCATCATTCCCTAAACTTTCCGCTTCATCAGCATCAAAAACTACCTGACCTGTTGCAGCACCCGGTGATGCTGGCAATCCTTTAGCTAAAATATTTTTTTGGAATTTGTCATCAATCCGGCGGTGGAGCAGTTGGTTCAACTGATCAGGGTCTACACGCAGTAGGGCCGTCTTTTTATCAATAATTCCTTCTTGAACCATCTCTACGGCAATTCGAATCGCTGCTTGTGCCGTTCGTTTCCCATTCCGGGTTTGCAGAATGAAGAGCTTGCCACGTTCAACGGTAAATTCAATGTCCTGCATTTCTTGATAATGCTGTTCAAGAATTTTACATGTATCTGTAAATTGCTTATATACCCCAGGCATTTCGTCCTTTAATGTAATAATTGGCTGTGGTGTCCGAATACCCGCTACCACATCCTCTCCTTGGGCGTTTATTAAGTATTCACCGTATAAAACATGTTCGCCTGTTGAAGGATTTCGTGTAAAAGCAACTCCAGTCCCTGAATCATTGCCCATATTGCCAAACACCATACTTTGAATATTAACCGCTGTTCCAAGGTGATCTGGGATTTTATTCAAGCGGCGGTAGACGATGGCGCGCTGATTGTTCCAAGAATTAAAGACAGCGTTAATCGCTAGAAAAAGCTGTTGTTTTGGGTCTTGAGGAAAATTTGTTCTCGTACGCTTTTTGACAATGTCTTTATAGCCACTAATCACTTCCTGCCAATCTTCAGCTGACATTTCTGGATCTGTATTGTATCCTTTCTGTTCACGTGTTTCTTCTAAGAATTGCTCGAAGTAAAATGTATCAATTTCTAGCACAACATTACTAAACATCTGAATAAAGCGGCGGTAGGAATCATAAGCAAACCGAGGATTATTTGTTAATGCTGCTAAACCTGCTACTGTTTCATCGTTCATCCCAAGGTTTAAGATCGTATCCATCATCCCTGGCATTGAAAAAACGGATCCAGACCGTACTGAAACTAGCAATGGGTTATTGGGGTCGCCCAATTTTTTACCCATTTTTTCTTCTAAGCGGCTAAGTGCTTCCAGTGTTTGTTTTTCCACTTCTGTTGGAATGGTTTTACTAGCTTCATAGTAAGCATTACAGGCCTGGGTTGTTATCGTAAAACCAAATGGCACTGGAAGACCAATTCTAGTCATTTCCGCAAGATTTGCCCCTTTCCCCCCAAGTAAGTCTCTCATATTACCTTGTCCCTCTTGAAATAAGTAAACAAATTTCTCCATCTCTAAAAGCTCCTC
Source organism: Neobacillus drentensis (assembly GCF_021560175.1). Taxonomy (GTDB): domain Bacteria; phylum Bacillota; class Bacilli; order Bacillales; family Cytobacillaceae; genus Neobacillus; species Neobacillus drentensis_A. The sequence continues at coordinate 4,006,687 of NZ_CP091110.1, forward strand.
TCTTTTTTTAATACGTCTAGTATTAACCCTGAAGTTTCTTCCACAGCTTTGTTGGATACATCAATGATCGGACATCCTACCCGCTTCATGATTTTTTCTGCATGATCCAATTCTTTTAAAATTCTATCAAAACTAGCGTAGTTAGCCCTTGAGGCTAATCCCAACGCTTTTAGCCGTTCTTTGCGGATTTCGTTTAGCTTATCGGGTGAAATAATAAGTCCAATGCAATTCTTTCTCGGAATTTGAAATAACTCATCAGGCGGCTGCACTTCCGGGACGAGAGGCACATTGGCCACCTTAAAACGCTTATGCGCCAAGTACATCGATAGTGGTGTTTTCGAAGTACGTGATACCCCTATTAGAACAATATCGGCCTTTAGTAGCCCCCTTGGGTCACGGCCATCATCATACTTTACGGCAAACTCAATCGCTTCTATTTTCCGAAAGTATTCCTCATCAAGCTTCCTCATTAATCCTGGACGGTGATGCGGTTCTTTATTAAATTTGGTTTCGAATGCATTCATCAATGGACTTAGCAGGTCCACTGCCATAATTCCTTCTTCGGCAGCACGACGATCTAAATACCCTTTTAAAGCTGGTATGACAATCGTATAAGCAATAATCGAGTTCGATTTTACGGCTAATAATATGACGTCTTCAATATCTTCAAAATCTTCCACATAAGAATTACGACGAATGTCTACCTGTCCCCCGTTAAATTGTGTAGCCACTGCCTTTACAACAAATCCAGCCGTTTCCCCTACTGAGTCGGAAACCACATAGACTACTTCTTTTTGTGCCAAAATGACAGCCACTCCTCCCTTAGTCTATTTTTTCATCCATCACTTCTAAATAGGCCCTTGTAATGGTTGTTTTTGTAATACGCCCCACCAGCAAATATGTATTCGTCTGTTCGTCAGATTTCCGCACAACTGGAAGCGAATCAATGTGATTTTGGATCATTTTTTTAGCTGCCTCAAGTAAGGTTTCATCCGGATTTATGGTAATAATATTTGGCATTCTTGTCATAATAACGCTGACTGGTAACTCTGAGAGATTTTGGTTACCAAGTGATGCTCTGAGCAAATCCTTTCTAGAAATCACCCCAGCTAGAAGCCCTTCGGAATCTACCGCGTAAAGTGTACCTACATCCTCTAAAAATAATTGGACGATGGCATCGTAAACGGAGGCTGATTTCCCAACGACAATAGGGTGGGCTTTATAATTATTGACACTTTGATGCAGGAATCGTTCGGCTTGGCGCTTAACCCTAAATTTGTCATTATAAAAATAACCAACACGCGGTCTTGCATCGATATTTCCTGACATGGTTAAGATGGCTAGGTCAGGTCTTAACGCTGCCCTCGATAATGACAACTTTTCAGCAATCTCTTTTCCTGTGATTGGCCCGTTTTGTTTTACAATCTCAAGAATCTCGCCCTGACGCTTTGAAAGTTTTATCTTTACCACCCCCTTTATTCTATTATCATGTTATAATATGTGTAATCGCTTTAAATGTGCTATACTTATTTTCATTTAGTATATAACATTTAAATATAAAGTGAAATAGTTATTTGCAAAAAACTTGATAAAGCAACATAAAAAAGACACCAGCGATCTTAAAACATCGTTAGTGTCTTTTATTAGAGTATGGCTGTTATAACCCTACTAGGTATCTTTAATTCTGACAACTCGGACAAAAGAAAGTTTTTCTAGAGGAGATAACCTCAATAACTATAGTTGTTCCACACCGATTGCATGGTTGTCCTTCGCGGTCATAAACCTGGCATTGGTTATTGAACCCACCAGTTAATGTGTCCCCCTTAAAGAGTGGATTATCCATATACCCGCCGTGCTTGATTCCATCTTGAAGAACATTTTTCATTGAATCGAAGAGTTTGTTTCGATCACCATCATTCATGTCATCAATATCCTTGGTCGGTTTGATCCGAGCCTCAAAGCATATCTCCGCAGAGTAGCAATTGCCGATGCCGGCAATAAATGATTGATCAAGCAAAGTGGTTTTTAACCGGCCATGTTTAGTACCTAATCTTTTTGAAAATTCATTTTTGGTAAATTCTGAATCTAATGGCTCTGGACCCAAGTCCGATAGCTTTTCCTCTGTTTGAGTTTGATTATATAGGTGTAAGTATCCTAACCGGAGACCGATAAAATAAAGATGGTTTTGTCCAAATGATAGTCGAACCTGAATCGTTCGTTTTGGTTTTTCTGATTCTGTACCGAAAAACATCCATCCCCCCAACATTAAGTGTAATAATAGCGTTTGCTCATTTTGCAGCTGGAAAAGAAGATGTTTTCCTCGACGTTTGATATCAATGATTCTTTGTTGCTGAACCGTTTTTTTGAAGAGATCAGGGTTGGTATTGATGGATTTCTCACGGTTTATTTGAACATCTGTTATGAGCTGATTTACAATTTTGCCTTTTAACAGGTTTTTATAGTTTTCCATTTCCGGGAGCTCGGGCATGTTAGATTCCTCCCTTATTTCATTTTCTACTATCGTTCCCATTACTCAGCAGAAAATGAACTTTATTTCTATATAGACACAAAAAAACCGAACAGCACTCTGCTCGGTATGATTCATTCATATTTTAATGGGCCTAAATGGACTCGAACCATCGACCTCACGCTTATCAGGCGTGCGCTCTAACCAGCTGAGCTATAGGCCCGTTATTGGAGCGGGTGATGGGAATCGAACCCACTACATCAGCTTGGAAGGCTGAGGTTTTACCAGTAAACTACACCCGCACAAGTATAAATACTAGATGGTACCGATGGTCGGGGTCGAACCGACACTCCTCACGGAACACGATTTTGAGTCGTGCGCGTCTGCCAATTCCGCCACATCGGCATGTGTTAATAATCAAAGAAAATATCTGGCAGGGGCAGTAGGAATCGAACCCACACTGAAGGTTTTGGAGACCTTAGTTCTACCTTTAAACTATGCCCCTAAAATGGTGGAGGGGGACGGATTCGAACCGCCGAACCCTGAGGGAGCGGATTTACAGTCCGCCGCGTTTAGCCACTTCGCTACCCCTCCAAAAAATATAAAAATGGCGGAGGAAGAGGGATTCGAACCCCCGCGCGGTTTAACCCGCCTGTCGGTTTTCAAGACCGATCCCTTCAGCCGGACTTGGGTATTCCTCCATTAAAAACCATATTTATAATTATGGTAGCGGCGGAGGGGATCGAACCCCCGACCTTACGGGTATGAACCGTACGCTCTAGCCAGCTGAGCTACACCGCCATATTATCATTTTTTTTAAAAAATTGGTGGAGTCTAGGGGGATCGAACCCCTGACCTCCTGCGTGCAAAGCAGGCGCTCTCCCAGCTGAGCTAAGACCCCATTTTTCTTAAGAAGATTCATGGTCGGGAAGACAGGATTCGAACCTGCGACCCCTTGGTCCCAAACCAAGTGCTCTACCAAGCTGAGCTACTTCCCGAAACTTTAAAGCAATATCCATCATAAAATTAATATGGTGCCGAGGACCGGAATCGAACCGGTACGGTAGTCACCTACCGCAGGATTTTAAGTCCTGTGCGTCTGCCAGTTCCGCCACCCCGGCATTTATGGAGCGGAAGACGGGATTCGAACCCGCGACCCCCACCTTGGCAAGGTGGTGTTCTACCACTGAACTACTTCCGCAATATGATAAATAACTTTTATGTTTTTAAAAAACATTGGTGCGGGTGAAGGGAGTCGAACCCCCACGCCTTGCGGCGCCAGATCCTAAGTCTGGTGCGTCTGCCAATTCCGCCACACCCGCATAATTAAAATAAACTAATAGAAAAGGTGCCGGCGAGAGGACTTGAACCCCCAACCTACTGATTACAAGTCAGTTGCTCTACCAATTGAGCTACCCCGGCATACAGTATAAGGAATATATTAATTTGAAACACGCTGTCTTTGTTACCGTCATCCTGACCTCAGAAGGATTATTCAAGCAGCAGCTCGGTCAGTATGCTGAAGTTTATTCAGGAAGCTTATTCGGTCGTGCTCTACCAATTGAGCTACCCCGGCGTAAGGTAAGGAAAAATTATGGTGGAGGATGACGGGATCGAACCGCCGACCCTCTGCTTGTAAGGCAGATGCTCTCCCAGCTGAGCTAATCCTCCATATAAAGCCTGGCAACGTCCTACTCTCACAGGGACAAAGTCCCAACTACCATCGGCGCTGAGAAGCTTAACTTCCGTGTTCGGCATGGAAACGGGTGTGACCTTCTCGCCATTATTGCCAGACTATTTAATTGAAAGAAGTTCATTCTCTCAAAACTAGATAATGTAGAAGAAACTTTATAAAAACGAGTTATATCGCTTTAAAACTTGTCCAGCTGCGGCTCCTAACTTCTCGGTCGTTTCGATCCGTCCCCACAAATCCAAAACCAGGATTTGCAGTGCCGGCTCTCCAACGCCTGTCGAAGTTGAACAGTCGCCTCCGCTTTTCGTTTTGGTTAAGTCCTCGATCGATTAGTATCAGTCAGCTCCACATGTCGCCACGCTTCCACCTCTGACCTATCAACCTGATCATCTTTCAGGGATCTTACTAGCTTGACGCTATGGGAAATCTCATCTTGAGGGGGGCTTCATGCTTAGATGCTTTCAGCACTTATCCCGTCCGCACATAGCTACCCAGCGATGCCTTTGGCAAGACAACTGGTACACCAGCGGTGCGTCCATCCCGGTCCTCTCGTACTAAGGACAGCTCCTCTCAAATTTCCTGCGCCCACGACGGATAGGGACCGAACTGTCTCACGACGTTCTGAACCCAGCTCGCGTACCGCTTTAATGGGCGAACAGCCCAACCCTTGGGACCGACTACAGCCCCAGGATGCGATGAGCCGACATCGAGGTGCCAAACCTCCCCGTCGATGTGGACTCTTGGGGGAGATAAGCCTGTTATCCCCGGGGTAGCTTTTATCCGTTGAGCGATGGCCCTTCCATGCGGAACCACCGGATCACTAAGCCCGACTTTCGTCCCTGCTCGACTTGTAGGTCTCGCAGTCAAGCTCCCTTGTGCCTTTACACTCTACGAATGATTTCCAACCATTCTGAGGGAACCTTTGGGCGCCTCCGTTACTCTTTAGGAGGCGACCGCCCCAGTCAAACTGCCCACCTGACACTGTCTCCCACCCCGATCAGGGGTGCGGGTTAGAATTTCAATACAGCCAGGGTAGTATCCCACCGACGCCTCCACCGAAGCTGGCGCTCCGGCTTCTCAGGCTCCTACCTATCCTGTACAAGCTGTACCAAAATTCAATATCAGGCTACAGTAAAGCTCCACGGGGTCTTTCCGTCCTGTCGCGGGTAACCTGCATCTTCACAGGTACTATAATTTCACCGAGTCTCTCGTTGAGACAGTGCCCAGATCGTTACGCCTTTCGTGCGGGTCGGAACTTACCCGACAAGGAATTTCGCTACCTTAGGACCGTTATAGTTACGGCCGCCGTTTACTGGGGCTTCGATTCAGAGCTTCGCTTTTAAGGCTAACCCCTCCTCTTAACCTTCCAGCACCGGGCAGGCGTCAGCCCCTATACTTCGCCTTGCGGCTTCGCAGAGACCTGTGTTTTTGCTAAACAGTCGCCTGGGCCTATTCACTGCGGCTCTTCGAGGCTATGAACCCCAAAGAGCACCCCTTCTCCCGAAGTTACGGGGTCATTTTGCCGAGTTCCTTAACGAGAGTTCTCTCGCTCACCTTAGGATTCTCTCCTCGCCTACCTGTGTCGGTTTGCGGTACGGGCACCTGTAATCTCGCTAGAGGCTTTTCTTGGCAGTGTGGAATCAGGAACTTCGGTAATAAATTTCCCTCGCTATCACAGCTCAGCCTTCACGAGAAACGGATTTTCCTGCTTCTCAGCCTAACTGCTTAGACGCGCATATCCAACAGCGCGCTTACCCTATCCTCCTGCGTCCCCCCATCACTCAAACGATTCTTTGGTGGTACAGGAATATCAACCTGTTGTCCATCGCCTACGCCTTTCGGCCTCGGCTTAGGTCCCGACTAACCCTGAGCGGACGAGCCTTCCTCAGGAAACCTTAGGCATTCGGTGGATGAGATTCTCACTCATCTTTCGCTACTCATACCGGCATTCTCACTTCTAAGCGCTCCACCAGTCCTTACGGTCTAGCTTCAACGCCCTTAGAACGCTCTCCTACCACTGACATCGAAGATGTCAATCCACAGCTTCGGTGATACGTTTAGCCCCGGTACATTTTCGGCGCAGAGTCACTCGACCAGTGAGCTATTACGCACTCTTTAAATGGTGGCTGCTTCTAAGCCAACATCCTGGTTGTCTAAGCAACTCCACATCCTTTTCCACTTAACGTATACTTTGGGACCTTAGCTGGTGGTCTGGGCTGTTTCCCTTTTGACTACGGATCTTATCACTCGCAGTCTGACTCCCACGGATAAGTCTTTGGCATTCGGAGTTTGTCTGAATTCGGTAACCCGATGAGGGCCCCTAGTCCAAACAGTGCTCTACCTCCAAGACTCTTACTACGTGAGGCTAGCCCTAAAGCTATTTCGGAGAGAACCAGCTATCTCCAAGTTCGATTGGAATTTCTCCGCTACCCACACCTCATCCCCGCACTTTTCAACGTGCGTGGGTTCGGGCCTCCATCCAGTGTTACCTGGACTTCACCCTGGACATGGGTAGATCACCTGGTTTCGGGTCTACGACCACATACTCATTCGCCCTATTCAGACTCGCTTTCGCTGCGGCTCCGTCTCTTCAACTTAACCTTGCATGTAATCGTAACTCGCCGGTTCATTCTACAAAAGGCACGCTATCACCCATTAACGGGCTCTAACTACTTGTAGGCACACGGTTTCAGGAACTATTTCACTCCCCTTCCGGGGTGCTTTTCACCTTTCCCTCACGGTACTGGTTCACTATCGGTCACTAGGGAGTATTTAGCCTTGGGAGATGGTCCTCCCTGCTTCCGACCGGATTTCACGTGTCCGGCCGTACTCAGGATCCACTCAGGAGGGAACGAAGTTTCAACTACAGGGCTTTTACCTTCTATGACGGGTCTTTCCAGACCGCTTCATCTACCCCGTTCCTTTGTAACTCCATGTTGAGTGTCCTACAACCCCAAGAGGCAAGCCTCTTGGTTTGGGCTAATCCCGTTTCGCTCGCCGCTACTTAGGGAATCGCGTTTGCTTTCTCTTCCTCCGGGTACTTAGATGTTTCAGTTCCCCGGGTCTGCCATCAATACCCTATGTATTCAGGTAAAGATACTGTTCCATTACGAACAGTGGGTTTCCCCATTCGGAAATCTCCGGATCAAAGCTTACTTACAGCTCCCCGAAGCATATCGGTGTTAGTCCCGTCCTTCATCGGCTCCTAGTGCCAAGGCATTCACCGTGCGCCCTTTCTAACTTAACCTAAAAGGTTTTACTCTATATTAATAGAGAGAAAAACTAAAATGGCGATTTTACTCGGTTTTTACTTGGTTTCTTCTATACGATTATCTAGTTTTCAAAGAACGAAATTTCTTGAGAGATTGTACTCTCAAAACTAAACAAACAAAAAGTGGTCAACTTCTTATCAGTCCATAATGACTGCATTATCCTTAGAAAGGAGGTGATCCAGCCGCACCTTCCGATACGGCTACCTTGTTACGACTTCACCCCAATCATCTGTCCCACCTTAGGCGGCTGGCTCCAAAAAGGTTACCCCACCGACTTCGGGTGTTACAAACTCTCGTGGTGTGACGGGCGGTGTGTACAAGGCCCGGGAACGTATTCACCGCGGCATGCTGATCCGCGATTACTAGCGATTCCGGCTTCATGTAGGCGAGTTGCAGCCTACAATCCGAACTGAGAATGGTTTTATGGGATTGGCTAGGCCTCGCGGCTTTGCTGCCCTTTGTACCATCCATTGTAGCACGTGTGTAGCCCAGGTCATAAGGGGCATGATGATTTGACGTCATCCCCACCTTCCTCCGGTTTGTCACCGGCAGTCTCCTTAGAGTGCCCAACTGAATGCTGGCAACTAAGAACAAGGGTTGCGCTCGTTGCGGGACTTAACCCAACATCTCACGACACGAGCTGACGACAACCATGCACCACCTGTCACTCTGTCCCCCGAAGGGGAAATTCCTATCTCTAGGAGTGTCAGAGGATGTCAAGACCTGGTAAGGTTCTTCGCGTTGCTTCGAATTAAACCACATGCTCCACCGCTTGTGCGGGCCCCCGTCAATTCCTTTGAGTTTCAGCCTTGCGGCCGTACTCCCCAGGCGGAGTGCTTAATGCGTTAGCTGCAGCACTAAGGGGCGGAAACCCCCTAACACTTAGCACTCATCGTTTACGGCGTGGACTACCAGGGTATCTAATCCTGTTTGCTCCCCACGCTTTCGCGCCTCAGCGTCAGTTACAGACCAGAAAGCCGCCTTCGCCACTGGTGTTCCTCCACATCTCTACGCATTTCACCGCTACACGTGGAATTCCGCTTTCCTCTTCTGCACTCAAGTCCCCCAGTTTCCAATGACCCTCCACGGTTGAGCCGTGGGCTTTCACATCAGACTTAAAGGACCGCCTGCGCGCGCTTTACGCCCAATAATTCCGGACAACGCTTGCCACCTACGTATTACCGCGGCTGCTGGCACGTAGTTAGCCGTGGCTTTCTGGTTAGGTACCGTCAAGGTACCGGCAGTTACTCCGGTACTTGTTCTTCCCTAACAACAGAGCTTTACGACCCGAAGGCCTTCATCGCTCACGCGGCGTTGCTCCATCAGACTTTCGTCCATTGTGGAAGATTCCCTACTGCTGCCTCCCGTAGGAGTCTGGGCCGTGTCTCAGTCCCAGTGTGGCCGATCACCCTCTCAGGTCGGCTACGCATCGTCGCCTTGGTGAGCCGTTACCTCACCAACTAGCTAATGCGCCGCGGGCCCATCTGTAAGTGTCAGCCGAAACCGACTTTCAGCTTTTCCTCATGAGAGGAAAAGGATTATCCGGTATTAGCACCGGTTTCCCGGTGTTATCCCAGTCTTACAGGCAGGTTGCCCACGTGTTACTCACCCGTCCGCCGCTAATCAACAGGAGCAAGCTCCTGTTGATTCGCTCGACTTGCATGTATTAGGCACGCCGCCAGCGTTCGTCCTGAGCCAGGATCAAACTCTCCATGAAAGTTGATTAGCTCATTTTGTTACGTTGGCTTCATTTCGTAAGAAATGAATAGTATTGTTTGTTGACGTTTTTGTTTGTTTAGTTTTCAAAGAACAATCATCATCTACTAATCTATCATTTAGCGACATATGTTATTTTAACATATTGTTTAAGACTTGTCAACTTTTAATGAAATGTTGTTCATTACTGAACTCTCAACTCATTCCGTCGAAGCGACATTGATAATAATACTATCTTCATACATAATAGTCAACTATCTTTTTAAAATTTTTATAGAAAATAAAACTCCTTATCTAATTCAAAACTAGAATACTACAACCTAGATAATGAATTAGTTTTAAATAGCCCATCAGTGGTTAAAATATAATAGTAAATATTTGTAAGGGAGTGTTGAATAATGAAAATTAATACCTATAAAAAAGATGAAAACAGTCAACCCATTGAACAGGAACAAAGAGAAGATTTAAACCCGGAGGAAAGGGTACCAGAATTTGACGAAATAGGAACAGCCCTAAATGGTATCTGATTTATCAAAAAAACCCTTCGCACTTAGAGAATATCTCTTTTTGCAAAGGGGTCTTTTCTTATTTTTTAATTGCTTTTAAAAGGATGGCCTCTCCTTGAAAAGATATTATTTGACTCTCTTTAATCGTAATTTTAAATTTATCCTTGATCCTATCAGAAGCATTTATCATAAACTGGGTCAAATTTTTCTTTTCTTCGATTGGTAAGTTCATTCGATTACACCAGGAATCAAAATAAAAGATTTTTTCAAAACGATGCCATTCAACAATTTCGAAACCAGCAAACTCAAGCATACGAATCCACTCACTCTTCTTCCATGCCCTAAAATGACTGTAATCCCGCCATTTTTCTATTTTATTATAAAATTGGTCGTATTCGTCATCTTCCGGAACAACATTATCGTCCAATAAAAATTGCCCACTTTGCTTAAGGACACGGGATACTTCCTTAGTAAACTGATTAATGTTGGGAAAGTGATGCGGAGCAATCCTGCAAGTGACAACATCAAAAGAATTGTTCGAAAAAGGTAAATCTTCCGCATCCCCTTTTACTAACTCTACATTTTGATTCCCATTTCCTTTTACAAATTTCTCCGCAGCCAATAACATCTCCTGAGTTAAATCAACTGCGGTTACCTTCTTTACAAGCGGAGCAAACGCGTTTGCCGTATGGCCTCCACCTGTGGCAACATCTAGAAGTTCTTCTTTCCCAGTAACTTCAGCCATCGCTAATATTTTTTGCAAATCCTTTCCATCTTTATGATTCGGACTGTTCACGTATGAATCCGCACTTTTTCCAAATTGCTGCTGTACATCCTTTTTGAGATCCATCATTATCCCTCCGAGAAATTCCTTATATACTAACTATAAGGCAGCATCTCGATGAAGAAAATTACAGTTTTTCAATACATTGTTATAAGAAATTCTTATTGAAATGGGCTTTATTTAAGTTCAAGCACGACCGGACAATGATCACTCCCCATAACATTGCAATGGATTTCAGCATTTATAAGACACTCTTTCATGGAATCTGACACGATAAAGTAGTCTATACGCCAGCCAATATTTCTTTCACGGACCTTGTTCATATAAGACCACCATGTATAGGCTCCTTCCTGTTGTGGATAGAAATAACGGAAGCTGTCTATAAAACCAGAGCCAAGCAAGGTTGTCATTTTCCCTCGTTCTTCATCCGTAAAGCCCGAGTTTCCAATATTGGATTTTGGATTGCGAAGATCAATTTCCTTATGGGCGACATTTAAATCACCGCATAATACAACTGGTTTTATTTTATCTAAATCCTTCAAGTGCTGAAGGATCCGATCTTCCCATTCTAAGCGGTACCCAATTCTAGCTAGATCTCTCTGTGAATTTGGAACATAAACATTGACCAAGAAAAAATCGTCAAATTCCAGTGTGAGAATTCGCCCCTCCTCTTCCCCCTCTTCTTCTCCTACTCCATATTTAACCGACAGCGGTTTTACCTTTGTAAATACGGCTGTACCGGAATAACCCTTTTTGATTGCGTAATTCCAATATTGATAATATCCCTCTAATTCCAGACTGATTTGACCTTCTTGCAGTTTCGTTTCCTGAACGCAGAAAATATCCGCATCTACTTCTTGAAAATAATCTAAAAATCCTTTTTTCACGCAAGCTCTAAGGCCATTCACATTCCAAGATACTAACTTCATTTTACCTATTCCCTCTCCCTAATGATTCTATGTGTTAACCAATGATTTGTTTATTTAATAAGTCAGGTGCCATTTTACCAGTTTAGCACGTATAGGAAAAGAATTCTGAATGACCATTGTTTTCCATCAATAAAAAAAGACAGCTCTCGCTGCCTTTTTCATGGTACAAATTGTTTTTTTGTCAGTTCACCCGCAAATAGTTCTGACACGGGTACTATTTTTATATTCCGCTTTTTAAATTCATCGATAGCTTGAAAGATCCCTATTGAACAAACTTTTCCTGTAACACCTACATGTCCAATGGCAATTCCTTTGCCTTTTACTTCTGTTACCTTTGCCAACCTGACCATTTGTTTTCGAACATAGGAAGATGAGGAAATATCATCGAGAAATACATCTCGTTTTAAAAGTGAAACCCCAAGTTCCTTTGCAATCTCAGGAAATTTTGTGCCTGGACTTGTCCCGCTGTCGATTATAAATAAGTTCTTTTCCTTAGCTACTTCTACAATTATCCGAACAATTTCTTCGTTTTCAACTGCTCGCGAACCCATATGATTATTCAGACCTACCGCATATGGGACACTTTTTATGGCTTCCTCTACACGTTTTCTTACTTCTTCTTTCGAAAGGTCAACAGTAATTGGTTTAGGACCTAACCATGATCTCTTTCCTCGCTTAGGTTCCATTGGCAAATGAACCATAACCTCTAAGCCGTTTTTATGTGCCCACTCTGCATGCGCCTTAGAATTTTCAGTAAACGGCATCACGGCAGCTGTAATGGGTATGTCACCTTCTAAGAAATCACGTACTCCACCGGTACCCCCGCCAAAATCATCAATAATAATCGCTGCCTTCAGTTCTTTTTCTTGCTTTTTATTTTCTGCCGCATTTATGTGAAAAGGAAATAACAAGAAAGGGATAAACACCAGCATTAACTTTTTCATATAACCCCTCCAATTGATTGCTTTAAAGTTAATGTGCCCGTTTGTATTTCCCTTTACTACTTGTTAATGACTATTTTCTTCTCCTTTGCCAAACCTTTCACACCGAACATATATTCTATATAATTATAGAAATAATCAATCAAACTGACTTGAAATCACACACAAAAAACGGGCCTCATTAAAATTGATGTGTTCTGCCTGTGGAATCGTAAAAAAAAGAGTAGAGCATCAGCCCTACCCTAGCACTACCTATTTAATTATTCCTCATCAAACACTCTAACTTCTGTCATTTTGTCACCATTCTTCATTTTAAGAGCAGTCTCAAGACCTGATGTAACCTGACCAAAAACAGTATGAACTCCATTTAAATGAGGCTGGGGCTCATGGACAATAAAAAACTGAGATGAGCCTGTATCTCTTCCTGCATGAGCCATGGATAAAGAACCTGCTACATGCTTATGAGGATTACCTTGAGTCTCACATTTGATAGTAGTACCACTTCCACCCATACCTGTTCCTGTAGGATCTCCCCCTTGACTTACAAAGCCTGGGATTACTCTGTGAAAGATAACTCCATCATAAAAGCCTTCATTAGCCAATTTTTCAAAGTTAGCTACTGTGTTCGGAGCTTCATTAGGATAAAATTCAAGCTCCATCTTTTCTCCATTTTCCATTACTATGTATCCTTTTTTAGCCAAAGAAAACATCTCCTTTTAGGTAAAATCAGCTTTTATAATAACATTTTTAAAAAGATAAAAAAAGCACGAGCTATTCAAAAAACTAAGAACTCTTGAATATGACAAATAATGCATCTAATTTCTAAACAAATTCATCATATTACTTAAAAAAATTTGAACCACTAATATTTTCAATATATCTGTGGTATAATAAGAGTACCCCCTCCGAACATTCGCTTGTTGCGGGACACTTAACCACTGTACGGACGGAGGGGGTAGGTGCCGCAATGACGGCATCACGAAAGCCGAGACTGCGGTCTCGGCTTTTTGTATTTTTATCGAGTTCTTTTTCCCATCCACTCATGAAATAACCAAACAATCGTAAGAAACAACAAATAACCAAGAAATGTGTATAGGTGTTTCCAATCAACTGAGTGAGTAAACAAACCTAATAATTCCGATAATTTTTCAAGAATAGGCATTAGCAAGCTCACAAATAAGATAACCCCTGCTTTCCCCCAGTTCGTTAACTGGGCAATACTTCGTAAAAGTATTAATGTCATGAGCGGCAGTACCAATAACGTAAACGCAATATTAATTGAAAAAATTTCTGCGAATGGTCTTAAAGGAAATTGATAAAAGTGATTTCCAACAAAATATAAATCTAAATATGTCCCTAGCAAAGAGGCGAGGACCATACTGCCAAGTTCATATTTAGAAGGTAATCGCTTTTTTGGCAAGAGCTGCAAGTTCGAGTCGTTCGAGTGTTTTGCAATATTCATCCTTAATCTCCCCGTCAATAAATTCATCATCTTCCATTAGGTAATCCACAATACGCCAATCTGAAAACCAATCCCCTTGTTCTGCTTCTTTATGGGTTTCATTTTTCCAGGCATTCTCAAGCATTGGGCTATAAATTCTTTTTGACCCTGGCCTTAACTGGCAGGACTCTAAGTGAAGCTGGTATGGAATTCCCGGCGTACCTTCATTTACACTATTAAAAATATCTGGCCAATAATCCTTCCTAGAGCCGGTATGGGGATGGCTTTTTGCCCATTCTACTGACATTTGGTGAATCACTTTATTTTTAAAAAGAAGCTGATACAATTGCTTTCCAAGTAAAATCCTCTCATGTAATGACTCAAATTGATGCACAGTTAATCCCGCCAACTTCTTATTCCCATATGGAAACAGAATATGATTAAACGATAACCAATCTTGAAGCAAAAATTCAAATTTGTTCAAGACATCTTTTTGGTACTGCTGATTTTGAACGACTCTTTTTTCAAGGTAATTTTGTTCATTAATTACAAGAGCCATTGTTAGGATATACGTATCATTAGTTTGCCAATACTGATTCCAAATCGTTTCCATAAAAGTGGAGATTTTTAAGTGAGCAAATAAGTGAAACAGGGGCTTCTTTTTTCTTAGGCTTTCCTCATAGAGCAAAAACTGCGGATAAACGTCTTGAAAAATCAGCCAATTACCCCGCTCTAAAAATTGAAAGAATAATTGACGATCTTTTCTCGCCATTAATCGATTCAGAAATTCCCCTTTTAAATCTGTCATATTCCAGCCGCCATTCCGCGAAACCATATGACCTAGAAAAGCCCAGTGAATATCTGGATAACGAACATAAAGATCAAGGTAAGCTTTTGTCCTGGTGACATTATTCAAATTCATTTCTTTCGTTTTTTGCTTTATTTTTTCTAGAAGACTTACTTTATACTTGGTGATTGAAGAAAAAGGCACCGGCGTTTTACTTTTTTTCTTTAATTCTTCCGTTATGATTTCAAGCGGAGATCTCTCTCGATTTCTAATAAAAAAAATAGTCCATTCCCTCCCTTACGAATTCTCCAGTAATGATGAGAATATGTATAGATAGATGTGAAATTTTGGGAGAGGAATGTGAGGTTCGATGACTGATACAAAAAAAGGCATGGATTGGATTATTGAAATGCTGCGAAAAGATCAATCTCCCAACGGCTCTTGGGACTATCCATTTGAAACAGGCATATCTACGGATGCCTATATGATCATTTTATTACGGACATTGGAATTACATGATGAAGAATTAATTCAAGGGCTTGCAAAAAGAATCATCAGCAAACAGGAGGAAAATGGGGCCTGGAAGCTCTTTTATGATGAGGGATCTGGAAATTTAACGGCAACCGTGGAAGCTTATTATAGTTTGTTGTATTCAGGACACTATTCAAAAAATGACAAACGCTTAGTGGCGGCAAAACGTTTCATTCTTGCTAACGGAGGATTAGAACAAGTAGGTATGTTTACTAAAGTTATGCTTGCGTTAACCGGTCAATACACGTGGCCTTCCTATTCTCCGCTCCCAATTGAACTAATTCTCCTGCCGTTACATTTTCCAATTAATTTTTATTCGTTTTCCGTGTTTGGCAGGGCTAATTTAACCCCCATCATGATTTTGGCAGATAACCAGTTCACGATTAAAACAGACAAGAGTCCTGACCTTTCTGAGCTATATTTAAATAGAGAGGCAGAAAATCATTGGGACCGTTCAGATCACTATCGCTCGTTGTTTTCCTATATTAAGGACGGAGTAGAAAGTTTACTTGGGTTACCAAAACAGCTTCACCAACTTGCAATTGAACGGGCTAAAAAGTATATGTTTGATCATCTTGAACCCGATGGTACGTTTTACAGCTATTACAGCTCGACTTTTTTAATGATTTTCGCATTGTTATCATTGGGTTATAAAAAAACAGATCCCGTACTAACCAAAGCAATTAAGGGTATCACCTCGATGAAGTGTGAAATAGACGGCTTCCCCCATATGCAATATACCACTGCAAATTTGTGGAATACCTCATTAATTAGCTTTTGTTTACAAGCAGCAGGAGTTTTACCCGAGGATCCCATGGTAAAACAAGCTAATCAGTATTTACTTGAACGGCAGCATCGTAAATTTGGAGATTGGGTGATTCATAATCCTAAGACTTTGCCAGGCGGGTGGGGCTTTTCTGATATCAATACGATTAACCCGGATGTCGATGATACAACCGCTTCCCTTCGCTCCATTTCTCGAGTCATCCCGCCTGAAATGCAGGCTTGGGGTCGTGGCATCACCTGGTTATTGTCTATGCAAAATGATGATGGAGGCTGGGCGGCATTCGAGAAAAATATAGATTCAAAGATGCTGCAATTTCTGCCAATTGAAAAAGCAGAATTTATCCTTGCTGATCCGTCAAGTGCTGATTTAACCGGGAGAACTCTTGAATTTTTGGGTCATTACACTAATTTATCACAGGATCATACGGCCATAAAAAAAGGAATTCATTGGCTATTGAGGAATCAGGAAAGAGATGGTTCTTGGTACGGAAGATGGGGAATTTGCTATCTCTATGGTACTTGGGCTGCGATTACAGGCCTTATGGCAGTTGGTATTTCTGCACGTAACGCTTCAATAGAAAAAGCGGTTAAATGGATCCTTGATAAACAGAATAATGACGGGGGCTGGGGAGAGTCATGTCACAGTGACAGTAAAAAAATGTATATCTCGTTACCCGCAAGCACGTTAACGCATACATCCTGGGCCCTTGATGCGCTGATTTCCGTGGCAGATAAACCGACAGCCGAAATCAAAAAAGGAATGACTTATTTACTTCATTCACTAGAAAAAGTGGACTGGACGACACAGTACCCCAAAGGGCAAGGAATGGCAGGTGCGTTTTATGTTCATTATCACAGCTACCGATACGTCTTTCCACTTGCTGTTTTAGCGCATTATCATAAAAAATTCGAATAACCTCTACATCGCATCGACGGTATCCACATCCGTCGATGTTTTATTTTATTTCAAGCAGAAGCAGCCGGTAGATGTCTACAATTTCAGCCATTTTCATTCTGACTAAACCGCTCGACGACGGAGCCACAAAATCAATAACTCCCGGGACAACCGGCTCCGTTTGTTTTCCCCATGGAGCAGACTTTCGTCCACTGTATTCCTGATAGACACCCTTACCAACAAAACAAACCACCTTCGGCCGATATCGTACAATTTTTTGTTTTAAAATCTCTTTTCCCTTTTGATATTCTTCTCTTGTAATCTCATCAGCTGCCTTGGTTGGCCGCTCTACAATATTGGTAAAACCATAACCAGAATCCAATAGCTGCGCATCCTCTTCTGGCTCATATTTTCTAGGTGTTAACCCTGCTTCAAATAAAATCTTCCAAAACCGGTTGTTTGGGTTTGCGTAATGATGGCCACATTCACTCGAGCGAATACTTGGATTAAAACCTACAAATAAAATCTTTAAATTCTCTGCTAAATGATCATCTACTAATTTCACCGGTCTCCTCCTCGCGCATTGTCTGTTTACTCTATTATACCCATTTTTAGTTTGTTTTCAGTTTACGTGCTTAATCCGACTGTAGGATGTAATAATCGTTGCTAGCATTCCAATAATGGAGATGATTAATAATGAATATAAAAGCCTCACATCCTGCAAGAGAAAAAGTCCTGTTAAAATAATCACGGCATCGAGGGCAACCATGATAACCCCGACATTCACCCTTGTCCATTTTGCGAGTAAAAGTGCGAGTAAATCCATGCCGCCTGGACTGATATGATTTCGCAGCATCACTCCTACACCTACTCCAATCATGATCGAACCGATGATAACACTGCTGATAATTGGCAGAGTAATCATTCCATTTAACGGTAGTAATAATTCTATTAAACAACCTGAAAAAATCGCCCCAAACAGCCCATTATAGAAATATATAGGGTCTTTTTTTAAAGCAAATAGATAAATAGGAATATTCAGCAGGATAAACATAACCCCAACTTTAAATCCCCAAACATAATTTAACAACAAGCTGATGCCAAATATTCCACCATTTATTAGATGGAATGGCAGAATAAACATATTGATTCCCACACTGATCATCGTGCTTCCAAATCCAATCACCGCTAATTTCCTCAGCATCCCATCATCCCTTGTCCAAATACTTTATTACCACTTATATGATAAAAAAACGGACTTCATTCAAAAGATATTTAGTGATTCGATTCGAAAAAGAAAAAACAGAGCCAAGATAGCCTCTGTTTTTAAGCTGATGCAGTATGATGTTTTTCGGATTTGCGCCATTCCCTTCCAAACGATATCACTATCGTAGCGAGCGGTAATACCCATAAAAATAATGCATATGGCAAATACTCAAGCAATGGAATACCTACAATGGTGCTGCACATGATCGTAAGCACGCTCCATGGAACAATACCAGGAAATAGCATGGTCGAATCTCCCATCACCCTTGCTAACTCTTCCTTTCCATAATAATGAGACCAATGCGGGAGAAACGATCTCCCTGTTAAAATAATCGGAAGTGTCTGATTAGCAGCGATGAGAGTTATGATTAGGGTTGCCGAAATCGTTTTTAAGGTATCAATAAGCAAATTGTGCGACGATTCCAGCCATTTGTCCAAATAGGGCTGAATAACATTCATCTCTTCCAAAAGACCATTATAGGCACCAGCCAGAGCTAAAAAGAGCAGTAATTGATACATATGGATAAAACCGCCGCCTAGACCATCAATACCATTCCAAAGAGCACCAGCTAATTTGGTTAATGAGGCTCCGTTGACAAAAGAAATAACAGCTGCTGATAGAATACTAGATAAAAATGCATAAATGATACTCAACCTAAAAAGAACAAACACAATTAGAATAATAGGAGGAATAAACTTTGCCAAAGACAGCTTATTCCAGTCCAAATGACTGCTTGGCAAGGATGCTCTGCTGGAAAAACTTATATCCACAACACCATAAAAGCATAGACAAACAAGAATTGCGGTAATGGTAGTAATAAACATTGCTTTCCACTGCCTTTTAACAGGTACCTCGACCGTGTGGGACAGTAATTGATGCGCGCTGGAAAACGGTGATGTCCGGTCTCCCACAAAAGCCCCGGAAACTAATGCTCCGGCTACAATGGGAATAGGGAGATGAAGTACTGCCGCGGTCCCTAAAATCGGAACCCCAATTGCACTTAATGTCCCGATCGTTGTACCAATCAGCATGGAGAAGATCATGCTAATAACAAATGATAAAATAAAAAAGTGGTGTGGATGGAAAAGATCCAGTGCCATCTGAACCATTTGCTCAATCGTTCCCGATAAGTACCAGGAAGGGAGCAAAAAGCTGACTAACAATAAAATAATGATTACAATTCTTGTTTTATGAACACCTAGCAAACTAATTTTTATTGATTTTCTAATTGGAAATTTACTTTTTAATGAAAGAAAAAATAAAACCAGATATCCTGGAAGAAAACCTATAACCAGCGGCTGGTGATCGATAACAGACCAGATCACACCAACTATGGTAATGAGTAGTAGAAACAGGACATGCTTAAAAGAAAACTTTACCATCATAAAAAACCACCTTCAGAAATAGGAACATTTCTTATTATATGGGAGATTTCTCACTTCGAAAAGTCTCTCAAAAAAAAGAGAGCCGTACCATTTACCATTCAAAAAAATCTCCCCAGAAATTTCCTGAGGAGGCTTTTTTGCTTCTTAAATTACCTCATCCAAAAGTGCATAAAGCTGGTCGCGCTCACTTTCCCTTACTTCAATCTCCTGGAATATTTTCTGCAGCAATTCCAGCTCACTTTCCTTTTCAAGCCTTTGTTTTAGATCAGAAATATCACTTTCAATCTGTTCAATTTTTTCCTCAATTTCTTCTGTTTTTGTCTTCCCTACCTTTGTTGCTTTTGGAGGGATGGTTTTATCGACGACTACCTTAGAAACGATTGGTTTGCTTACACTCTGTGCCAACTTCACTTTTGCCCAATCATAATTACCGTCGAAATGGTGGAGACGACCATTTTGAAGCCAATAGGTTTTAGTAAATATTTTATTTATAAAGTATCTGTCATGGGATACAGCTAAAATCGTCCCATTAAACTTTTCCAGCGCTTCCTCCAGGACTTCGCATGAATCAATATCCAGATGGTTTGTCGGTTCATCCAAGATGAGCAAATTAATGTCTTGATACATTAATTGTGCCAGCCGCAAACGCATCCGCTCGCCCCCACTCAACTGGTTCACCTTACGAAACACCGCTTGACCGTAAAATAAAAACTTGGCTAATATATGGCGGGCTTCTCCTTCATTCACTACTACCTCAGAACGAAATACATCGATCACTTGTTCATCGGCAAAATCCTGAAAGACATGCTGAGATAAATAACCCATTTTCACATTACTCCCAACCTTAATGACCCCTCTATCCGTTTCGACTTCCTTTAGAATCATTTTCAACAGAGTGGATTTTCCTGTTCCGTTATCACCGACGATGGCAGTTCTTTCCTTAAATTGGACCAGCATATTCACTTCATTAAACAAATTATGAGTACCAAAGCTCTTTGAAACGCCCTCAAGAACGATAACATCTTTCCCACTCCGATCTCCCGCATCAAAATCAATGGCCAATTTTTTGACGTCAATCTTGGGACGTTCTAGTTTTTCAATACGGTCAAGGGCGCGCTGCATATTGGTGGCTCGCTTATGAAGCGCCGCACTTGGCGGATTTGACCGGTTCGCCCAATCACGAAGACGCTTGATGGCTTCTTTCATCTTTTTAATTTTCCGCTGCTGCTCTTGATATTCTTGAAATTCCCGCAACAACTTTTCTTCTTTCTCTTTCACGTAGCCACTAAAATTCGTATGAAATAACTGGACTTCACCATCTTCCATTTCCAGTACTATTGTCACTACCTCATCTAAAAAATAACGGTCATGAGAGATCAGAATAATCGTCCCTTTATAGTCGTTCAGATAGGAGCCCAGCCATTCGATCGCTTCTAGGTCTAGATGATTAGTCGGTTCATCCAGAAGCAATAGATCAGGATTCCTCAACAAGCTAAGCCCGAGGCCTACCTTGGTCTTCTCCCCGCCACTTAAGGCCGCGAAAGTCTGTTCCTGCAGATGGGTAATATTTAATCCACTAGCAATCCTGTCTAATTGAGCTTCCATTTCATACCCGCCATTTAAAATAAACTCATCCTGAAGGATACCATACTGGTCCATGAGTCTTTGTAAGTCAATAGGAGTAAACTCTTGAGCCATTTCATGCTCCATTTCCTGAAGCCTTAATTCGGTTTGGATTAATTTTCCAAAGGCAGTTTTAAGAACTTCCCTTACCGTTAAACTTTTATAATCAGGGATTTGAGCTAAGTAGCCAATGTTCAATCCCTTTCTCCAGTGAATAATCCCCTCATCAACCGGTTCCTGATTTGCAATCAGCTTGATTAATGTCGTTTTCCCACCGCCATTCCGGCCGACTAAGCCAATCCGGCTCCCTTCGTGTACTTCAAAGGATAAGTCTTTGAATATCGTATTGCCTCCGTACGATTTTGATATATGATTTATACTACAGATAATCATGTTCATTCTCCTTAAAAAAATAAAATGAACATCTCTATTACGCAAAATAAGCTACGGGCATCTTTTTCCCGCAGCTTTACAACGGCATGAAAAAAGAGAGCACACGAAGCACCCTCTTCTACATACCTATTTTAATGGGCAAAGAGATGTGTTCGTTCTAATTTCTGTATGCAGTTTCGAAAAAAGGGCAGACTTCTCCCTTGGAAAACTACTTCATGAAAAATTGCACGATAAATAGTTAGCGCTTTAAGCCACTCTAGACGTGCAATAATAGAACGTTTCATCTCTTCCCCACCTCCGTTTTCATTCAAGTTACTCCCATTGTAAAATGTTTAAGAAGCATTTGCAAGCCCAAATTATCCAACTTGTCTGAAAGTTTAAAATTTACCTCAGTGAAGGTATTTCTTTCTTGAGCTAAACCTTCTGCGGTATACAAATTTACGTAAATCATCATCCTTCAAATGATTATCATAAATTAAAAATAATAGGGACTGTAACTCTGGATAACGATCCATGACGAAAAGGGCGAACTCCTTTCGTCCGCTCTTCATCATTAATTTAAACTCTTCCTGTTTGACAATTTCTTTCAACTGCTGCTCATAATAAGCTTTTGAATCTTCCCATTTTTCCTTACGATTTTCCAACGTATCACGGGCATACTCAGGTAATTTGTCGATAACTTGGTCAATATAGCCTTCTGACCACATGATCATCTTATCCTTCTCAGGCAATTCAAAGACCATATTCATAAGTTCAAGGTCATCTCCTGTACTGCTGGCTGCATGTTTCCCTACCCGATTCACTTTTGTCCACCCCTTGGTTGTTGGGTTATGCTTCTTTACTCAATGTATTTTCAATATCATAGCTCTTCTTCTTGCTGTCTATCCATGTTTGATATTGAGAATCGACTTTTTGATCAAATAATGTTTCTTTTATTTGGGCCTTGCTGTCCTCATAGTTTGCTGCTTGTGCTGCCTTTTTAGCCTCCACTTTAATAATGTGGTACCCGTATTGTGTCTTTACAGGGTCACTGATGGTGTTTACCGGCAAGGAAAAAGCTACGTTATCAAACTCAGTTACCATCGTTCCTTTTGCAAAGTAACCAAGCTCGCCGCCATTAGCTTTTGTTCCTTCATCGGTCGAGTATTTTTTTGCTAATGCTGCAAAGTCCTCGCCATTATCCAATTTTTGCTTGATTTCCTTTGCCGTTTTCTCATCTGCAACAAGAATATGGCTGGCTTTTACTTGTTCTGCTGACGCAAATGAATCTTTGTTTTCATCAAAATAAGTTTTCATTTCCTTATCAGTAATTTTGATATCTGGTTTCATTAGTTTTTTTAGGATGAGATAATTCTTTAAATCGTTTTTAACGACAGTAAGAGTGGTATTATTGCTCTGAAGCGCCTCATTAAAGGCGTCATCTCCACCATATTGTTCTTTTAAATTGTTAATTTCCTTATTGACTGTACTATCTGAAACGGTAACTTTTTGTTTAGCTGCCTCTGCTGCAACAATTTTATCACTAATAATTTGATTAACGGTGGCCGAACCATACTGTTCGACCATTTTATCATACAGTTCATCCTTGCTAATGGATTCACCATTAAACTTTGCCACCGCATCATCCTTTGTGAAGGTAAAGGTTAGATAGACACCTGCAGCAACGATGAACGCCAAAATAAGCGTGGTCATCATTTTATTTTTCTTTAGCCATGTCATTACCTTGCCATCATCCTTCCGATTGTGCCGTTAGTTTAGCAGTTAAGGTGATCAGTTTTCCGTTTCGGTACACTTCAAACTTAATCGTGTCACCTGTTTTCACTTTTGAGTATAAATATTTCCTGAGTTCTGATGAATTTGCGATCTGAGTTCCATTCATGGATACTATGATATCCTTTGGCTGGAATCCTGCTTTCGCTGCTGCAGAATTGTTGTCAATATTCATGACCAACACACCTTTTGTAACATTCTGTGGCAGGTTTTGGTAGTACATCTGCGGCACTTGGTCTAAGTCAGCTAGGCCGACACCTAAATATGGACGAGCGATCTTACCGTTTTTAATTAGTTGATTCACAATCGGAATAAAATCATTACTTGGGATTGCGAAACCTAGCCCTTCCACCCCGGTTTCGGATATTTTCAGGCTGTTAATTCCAATCACTTGACCTTGAGTATTGATTAGAGCACCGCCGCTGTTCCCAGGATTAATTGCTGCATCTGTTTGAATAACATTTGTATCCCAATTACCTGCAGAGGTGGACACGGAAATCGACCGGTTAGTCGCACTAACGATACCTTGCGTTACAGTTCTAGATAGATCAATTCCAAGTGGATTTCCAATTGCATAAACCGTGTCCCCAGGTCTTAATTTGGTTGAGTCCCCAAAGTTTGCCGTAGTCGTAACATATTTTGCATCAATTTTTAAGACGGCCAAATCTGTTAACGCATCGGTTCCCACTACTTCAGCAGTTGTCTTTTGACCGTTATATAGTGAAATTTCAAGCTTAGATGCCCCTTCAACTACATGATTATTGGTCACAATATAAGCGATATTATTATTCTTTTGAAAAATAACCCCAGAGCCAGAGCCGGTTTCAACACTTTGTGATGAGTTTGGATCCGAGTAAGAATTTGAACTTGAATCGGAATTGCCCCAAAAATCAGTTGATTGCTGTTGTTGCTGCTGCTGGTAATTTACAATACCAACAATCGCTTTGGACAGCTTTTCTACGGTGTCAGCAACGGAATTTGTCGATACAGCTGTGGGCTGTGCCGTTACGGGTTTAACATTATTACTACTAGTAAGGCTGCTAACCTCTTGATCTTGGCCATTTTGATTAAAGTTTTGCAAATAATCAGTATGCGGTAAAACAGCTAGCGTTAGAACTGAACCAATAACACCCGCTGCAATCGTGGAAACAAATCCTTTTGCCTTACGCTTTTTTGTTTCCGGATGAAGATTGGCACGGGTTTGTTCTGCTACAGGAGGTTCAACATTTTCTTCTGCTAATCTTCTTTCCCTAAGGTCTTCATCGTCCCTTGTCTTATTCGACTCTACTGAGAAAGTCGCATCTACTGCATTCACAGTATTCTCTGAATGGCTTTCGTCCTTCATTTTTTCAAGGGAAGGATCTTGTGGATTTGTATAATTGTTCATCTCAGATGAGTTTGATTGATTGGTTTCGAATTCATTTTCATTATTATTTTTGAAGTCCATCATCATCGATCTCCTTTAATCTATTACTTACCTTGTCTATACTTTAACTCACAAATCTTAACAAATTATTAACAAACTTTAACGAGTTTAAGAAAAATGCTTTAAAAACATGAAAAAGCTGCGGTCAGTCCGCAGCTTTTTCGATTATTTATTTTTTAAACGAATCGTAAATTTCGTACCTTTTCCTTTTTCACTAGTAACATCTATTTCACCGTTATGAAGCAGTACTAATTGTTTCACAATCGACAGACCTAATCCAAATTCTCCATATGGCGTACTGGTTCTTGAAATATCCGCTTTATAAAAACGGCGCCAGATGTTTTCAACTTCTTTAGAATCAATTCCAATTCCTGTATCCTCTACTTCAATAATTGTGGCATTATCTTCTTTTCTTCCGCGCAGCCAAATCGTTCCACCGGCGGTAAATTGGATACTATTTTTTGTGATATTGATTAATATTTGAATAAGCCTGTCATAATCAGCCAGTACCATTATCTCAGGTTCGGCATCAACGATAATGCGGTTGTTCTTCTCTTCCGCTAACATGCTCAATTGATCTTGGATAATTTCCAGCGCTTCTAATAATTGAATTTCCTCTTTGAATAATTTAATTTGATTAGATCGTATTTTTTCAAAATCCAAGTTTTCGTTAACTAGACGAATCAGCCTTTTCGCCTCTTGATTCACTAAATTAATTCCCCGTTCCTTATCTTCTTCAGGAATCATATCATTTTTCAGGCCTTCAATTACACCGCTAATCGTTGTTAATGGTGTGCGCATTTCATGGGATACATCCGCCATGAACTGGCGCCTTCTATTTTCAAGACTTTCAATTTCGAGCATCGATTCATTAATTTTATTTACCATATGGTTAAAATCATTAGCTAATTCACCAATTTCATCGAAATTTGAAGAATTAACTTTAACATGATAATTTCCCTCAGAAACTTGTGATGTAGCCTCACGGAGCCGCTTAATCCGATGAACATGAATTCTTGATAAGAACATACTCTGTAAAAAGGAGACAGCAAAAGCAATGAAAATGGTATAAAGTAAATACTTATTTAGCTGCTGAATCATCTTGCTGGAACCGCTGATAGGCGACGTTAACAAGACTCCGCCGAAGAATCTTTGGTTTTCTATAAATGGCAGTACAACAAAGGTGACCCCTTCTTGCCCAAATCGTTTAAAGTCGCTTTGAACAATTAATGTCTTTCCTTTCGTTACTTGATCCCACTCCTTCTGAGATAAATTTTTAATGGCGGGACCATGTTTATTAACTAAATAGAGGTGACCATCCTGATCAAACATACTAAAACTCATCTTCCTTGCTGCCAATACATTGCTGTATTGATTAAGCACATCATCCGAGTCTATAGGTGCTGCGTCTTTTAAATCGGATAGAATCGCCTTTCCGTATGAAATCAGTTCTTCCGATTTCGTTTCATATATCAGGTTTTCGACATAATGAGCAAATAATATACTTAACAATAAAAATGCAACAATAATAATACTAATATGACTAAAAAACTGCTGATAAAAATATTTAAATTTCATCTGCTTTAACTGCATCATCGAATTTATATCCTACTCCCCAAACCGTATGGAAGAAAGGCTGTAACGTAGTTTCCACTTTTTTGCGCAGACGTTTAATATGAACGTCCACTGTACGTTCGTCTCCGTAGAACTGATATCCCCATACACGTTCTAGTAATTGTTCACGAGAAAAGACTTGACGAGGGTGCTCCACCATATAAGAAAGTAAATCAAACTCTTTCGGTGTTAAATTTGTCACCGGTGTTTCATCTACAAATACTTCTCTCGTGATTTTATTCACCCTAAAATGATCCGTTTTTATGAAATTGTCTTGTTCTTTATGCTCCTGATTCTGGACTCTGCGTGTTACGGCTTTAATTCTGGCCATCAAAGTTAGCGGACTGAACGGCTTCGTGACATAATCATCCGCTCCCATTTCAAGACCTAGTACTTGGTCAGATTCACTATCTTTCGCAGTTAACATAATAATTGGAATAGTAAACTTCTCTTCGCGGATTTTCCGGCAGATTGTAACCCCATCCATACCTGGAAGCATCCAATCGATAATTAGGGCGTCCCATGTTCCGTTCTTAAAACGGTTGTACCCTTCTAATCCATCGTTAACAAACTCGCCATCAATCCCCTCCTTAGCAAAAAACATCTCAATCATGGAGCAGACACTTTTATTATCTTCAATCACTAATAATTTCACAGTTACTCATCCCCTAGCCATAAGACTCTTTTTTCTTAGTTTATACGAAAATTTTTGCATATCCAACCTCCTGCCCAATAATTACATTTTAATTAAGAGTTTGTTCATAGTTTTTTAATATTTAATTTTTCACAACGAAAAAGAGACTTGAAATGTTCAAGCCTCCTCTAATCCTTTAATATTCCAATTAAATTAGTGGATCAATATGCTCCACTAGTTTCATTCTTTATGGTTCTAAAATCAATTTGCCTTGTGTCTTTCGTGATTGTAATAAGGTATGAACCTTAGCTGCCTCCTCTAACGGAAACACCCCGCCAATGGTCAGCTTTAATTTTCCTTGGCCAAGATAAGAGAATAATTCTACTAAACTCGGCTGAAGCAGTTCTGGTTTTCTCATAATTTGCGGCAGGAAAAATCCAATCACGGATTGATTCCTCGCCATAAGTGATGATGGATAGAACCGGCTTTGCTCGCCGCTTGCTGCACCAAAAATAACAAGGCGGCCAAATGTGGCTAGACATTTAACGGTTTTATTAAAGACCTCACCACCGACCATTTCAAGTGCAACATTTACACCCTTGCCGCCTGTTGTTTCAAGTACCTGCTTTTCCCAATCTGGCTCGGTATAATTTATTAGAACATCCGCTCCCATTTCGCGGGCCAAGGCTAACTTTTCTTCTGAACTTGCGGTGGCAATCACTTTTCCGGCTCCAAACAATTTGGCAAGCTGCACAGCGATTGTTCCGACACCACCTGCAGCGGCATGCACGAGGACACTTTCCCCTTTTTCCAAACGCCCCATTGTTTTTAAAATATGATAGGCGCTAAGACCTTGAAGAGGCAGTGCGGCAGCAGTGTGGAAATCTAATTGTTCTGGAATAGGGATGACCGACCGTTCGTCCGCAATGGCAAATTCTGCATAACCTCCTGATTCAATTAATGTCACAATTCTTGTACCAGGCTTTATTTTTGTCACTTGTTCGCCAACTGCTGTAACGACTCCGGCTATTTCTGCCCCAGGAATAAATGGAAGTGGTGTTTTTACTACATACTGTCCTTCTCGTCTTGCCGTATCAGCATAGTTAACACCAATTGCTTTAATTTCGATTAAGACTTCATGTCCTTTAGGAACCGGTTTTTCAATATCGACGAAGTTTAAAACCTCTGGTCCACCATATTCCCTTAGCTGTATTGCTCTCATATTATTCACTCTACTTTCCTTTAAAGGCTGGTTTTCTTTTTTCTTTAAATGCGGCTATACCTTCTTGGTGGTCGTCCGTTTCCACCATAAGCGTTTGAATTAAACGCTCTTGTTCGAGGATCTCTTCAAGCGTGAAGGTAAACGCCTGATCAATAAGTTTTTTCTGTTTTCCATATGCCTTACCAGGGCCATGTGCCAATTTTAAAGCAAACTTGGTTGTTTCTTCTTGGAGTTTTTCGAGTGGAACTAGATAGTTGATTGCCCCTAATTGGTAAAGGCGCTCAGCCGGGATCGGTTCGGCTGTAAAAAAGAATTGTTTGGCCAAGTGGGGGCCGATCAGTCTAGGAAGTAAATAAGAACCGCCGCCATCGGAAATGAGACCTACTTGAGAAAAACTTAGAGCAAACTTACTTCCTTCTGCTGCCAAAATGAGATCGCACGCCAAGGCTAAATTAACACCTGCTCCGGCAGCAAAGCCGTGAACAGCTGCAATTATGGGCTTTTCTGTTTCTTTCATTAATACAATCAACTCATTGAGTTTGCCAATATGTTCGTATACTTGAACTCCTTTTGCCTGCCCCATGGTTTTAACGTCACCGCCGGCACTAAAAGCTCGCCCCGCTCCGGATAAGACAATCACTTGAATATCCTCGTCATTTTGTGCTTGAAGGAGGGCTTCCTTAATTCCCAAGATCATCTCCGGGCTAAAGGCATTAAGGCTTTCTGGACGATTTAAGGTTAAGGATAAGACTGGACCAAGTTTTTCAACTACTAAATGTTCTTGCGTCATTTTTTCATCTTCCTCTCCATTAGATTGATTATATTTGACAATCCTTCTTTACTAACTGGAAACCAGCATACCTAGCGTTAATCGATTTTGCGAGACAAAGTTGGTTCAACCGTTACCCTCCCCTCTGTTAAAATTGGTACAATCGAGGTAATTCCTTTCGAAGCGGCGACCTTCAAGTCAGGGTGCTGATTATGTTTTTCTAGCAGCCTGCCAACATATGAATCTAACAATACTTCGTAGGAATCATCTTGACTGCGGTAAAAATATAGTGCTGTTTTAGCCGCATCTGTTAGTTTATATTCCCTCTGTTTTTGCAGACAATCGATTAAGTGCCCAGCACCATAAAAATCCTCTAAACTCGTTTCACCTGAATTACCGGAACAAATAATTAGGATGGTATGATCATCCATACAGTGCTGCAGTGAACTGGCAACTGCAGGATTGTTGAGCAGCGAACCAATATAGACCCTTTCTGCCTGAGCAGATTTCCTTAGAGCGACGGTTCCATTAGTAGTAGACAATATTAATGTCTTCCCTTTAATCTTTTCACTAATTAGGGTTGGACTTGGATAAACAAATCCATCTATTGGTCTTGCCTCAAGCTCTCCGGCCAAAACATATTCCCCCTTGGAGAACTTTTTTGTAACTCCTAATGCTTCACAGCTATGCAAAACAGGAATGACTTCCTTTGCCCCATCCTTTAATGCAGATACAATGGTTGTGGTCGCCAGAAGAACATCTAAGACGACTGCTATCTTATTTCCAGCTGCCATTTTTTCTTCTTTAATCTCTTCTTTTTTCATCAGAAGGTGAATTTTTGTCATTCCTATTCGGCTCCCCCATTAAAGCTTTTCTTCCGATACAAGTGCGGCATGCAAAATTAAGTTCTTTACAAAGTGGTTAAAGTTTGCAAAACGAGTGTCACTGGTTTGCCCCTTTTTGTAACGATAATAAATTTGCTGCCCAATTACGGCGAGTTTAAAGTAGGCAAAGGTTAAATAAAAGTTGAAATTAGTAATATCCCTGCCGCTTTTTTGGGCGTATTGTTCAATAAATTCCTTTCTTGTAAAAAAACCATCGTGGACAGCGGTAATAGGCGCTTTCCCTAACCCATTAATCAATAATTCCGAGTCGTTTCCCTGATTCCAATAACTCATTGCCACCCCAAGGTCTGCCAATGGGTCGCCAACGGTGGTCATTTCCCAATCAAACAGTCCGACCATTTCAGTTAATTCCTCATTAAACATGGCATTATTAAATTTATAGTCATAATGGATAACCGCAGCATCTGACTGTTTAGGAATATGATTTATTAGCCAGGTTTTTAATGCCTCAACCACGGGGATCTCATTCGTTTTCGCACGCTCATACCTTCCAATCCAGCCATGGACTTGCCTTTCCATAAAGCCCTCCGGTTTACTTATCTCGGCAAGACCTGTCTGTTTGTAGTCTATTTCATGTAATTCCACTAGTTTTTCAACCATTACCTTTGAAAGGCGGCGGCAGAGTTCTCTCGTTACTTGCACCCCTTCTGGAAAAGAAGTATCAATAACCATGCCATTTTTTCTTTCCATGATAAAAAATGGACCCCCAACGATTGTTGGGTCCTCTGAATAAAGAAGCGGACTTGGAGCAACGGGAAAAATCGGATTCAGTGAAGAGAGAATTTTGTATTCTCTCCCCATATCATGGGCTTTTGGGGCCACAGGTCCGAGCGGTGGGCGTCTTAGCACAGCCTCCCAATTTCCAATTTTAATCTGATAGGTCAAATTGGAATGGCCAGCCGAGAACTGCAAAATATCCAGCTGTCCGCCCGGTAATGTATCAATATTTTCTCGCAAAAACTTCTCCAAAACAGTCAAATCCAATTCTTCGCCTTGTCGAACTGGAATCGTATCTTTATTCATTTGACTTGGCATGAAATTCCTCCTTTCATATTTGAAGATTCCGGCTTTTGAATGCAAAAATTCATTATAAGCTCGTTATCCAGGAGTTTTTACATTATGACTCTTACTGTACATGCTTTTTTTCATACTAACCGGTTAGTATATCCTACTCAAAAAAAGAGAGAAATTTAAAAAATAACCCTCTCCTTTTTGTTTATCCATTCATTTGAATACCCTTTAAAATCATATCTACAAAAATTTCGGCAACCTCTCGATCTGAGCAGCTTCCATTTGGGTTAAACCATTGATAACTCCAGTTTGTTATCCCCAAAATTCCAAATGTAATAATCGAAGCATTGATTTCCGGACGAAATTCCCCGTTTTCGATACCTGCTTTTATTAACGCCTCAATATTTAGGCGAAACTGATCACGCTTTGAAATAATGACAGTGGAATGCTCATCATTCAAATTGGTTAACTCCCGGTAAAACACTTTCGCAGCAGAACCCCGAGATTTAATATCCGAAAGGAGCATATACACTACTTCAAATAGTTTTTCTTTATAGTTCAAGGATGGATCGTTAAAAATCCGCTCCAATTGGACCAGTAATTCATCAATATAGCCGCGATGGATATCCATTAATAATTCTTCTTTACTTGAAAAGTAATAATAAAATGTCCCCTTCGTTACCCCAAGGGAATCAACAATATCTTGTATGGATGTTTCACTGAATCCTTTCTTTTCAAATAAGCGGATGCTTTGTTCCGTTATTTTTTCTTTCACCGTTATGTCCTCACATTCTGTTAGATGTTACTCAAATTATACCATAAGATTGATCTCTCCCTTACGACAATATGTGTTCTTAAAGGATTCTCAGCTAGTTCTTCATGGTTTCTTCCCTTAAAGCGCGTCGAAGAATTTTCCCTACACCTGTTTTTGGTAACTGATCGCGGAATTCAACGATCCGGGGTACCTTATAGGCAGCCATGTTTTGTTTGCAATATTGAATTATTTCAATTTCTGTTGCTGTCTTTCCAGCTTTTAGGACGACTACTGCCTTCACATCTTCACCTCTGTATGGGTCTAGGACTCCAATACAAACCGCTTCCTGTACGGCTGGATGTTCATATAATACTTCTTCTATGTCACGTGGATAGATATTATATCCGCTCGCGATAATTAAATCTTTCTTTCTATCAACTATATATAAATATCCGTCTTCATCCACTCTGGCAATGTCACCAGTATAGAGCCAACCATTACGGAGTGTATGAGCCGTTTCTTCTGGCAAGTTCCAATAGCCTTTCATTATTTGCGGTCCTTTAATAATTACTTCGCCTAACTCACTTGCCTGGACTTCAACCGTCCCTGTGGCTAAATCGACAATCTTGTATTCTGTTGAAGGCATGCCAATCCCAACACTTCCAGGTTTTCGTTCTGCAAATGGCGGGTTACAATGCGTAGTGGGTGATGCTTCAGAAAGGCCATAACCCTCAAGGATTTTCGAGCCAGTCTTCGTTTCAAAATTACGCAACAATTCAACAGGCATCGGTGCACTGCCGCTGTTACAAGTTCTAATGCTTTGAATGTTATATTCCTCTGCCCTAGGGTGATTTGTGATCGCCACATACATCGTAGGAACACCGGGGAACATAGTCGGTTGTTCATGTTTTATAGTATTTAAGACCTCTTCTAATTCAAAACGGGGCAGCATGATCGATTCAGCAGCGGTATAGATTGAGAGATTCATACATGAACTCATCCCAAATACATGAAAGAGTGGAATGACCGTTAAACACTTTTCCTTTCCAATTTCTATTTCGTGTTTAAAAAACTCATAGCATTGGAGAACATTGGCCAAAACGTTGCGATGAGTCAGCATCGCGCCTTTTGACCGGCCGGTTGTTCCACCTGTATACTGGAGTACTGCCACATCATGTTCAGGCTCAAAAGTTATGGGAGTAATGTCTCCATCGCCCTTACCTAAGAAGCTTTCAAAGCTTTGATCTGAAGAAAAATCTTGGTCTGACGGCTGTATACTTACCACAATGACATTTTTCAAGCTTGTTTCCAGCTGAACACTTTTAACTCTTGGATATAAGGCATCGAGGACGATAATGGTCTCAGCACCGGAATCTTTCAAAATGTATCCCAATTCCCTCTCAACAGACATTGGATTTACTTGCGTAACAATCGCTCCAGCGTTCAAGATTCCATAATAGGAAATGACATATTGCGGGCAGTTAGGGAGCATAATTGCTACTCTGTCCCCTTTTTTTACTTGATTTTTTTGTAAGGAAGACGTGAAGCTCATTGCCATTTGGTTTAGCTGTTAGTAGGTGATTTTTCTGCCATAAAAAGAAAGGGCGAAATTAGAAGGAAATTTTGCAGCTGTTTCTTGTAGTATCTGACCCATCGCTAGATCAGGCAGTGTAATCGTTTTATCTATGCTTTCAGGATAATGCGCCAACCAGGCTTTGTTTTGACTCATATGTCCCCTCCACATTCTTTTTCTTCCTTCAAACTTAAAATGTCAGTCCTCCTCCATCAACTGATAGCGTTGTTCCAGTTATGAAGGATGCTTCATCAGATGCCAAGAATAACACCGCATTGGCGACTTCCTCGGGTGTACCAATTCTTCCAAGGGCATTGGCTCGTGAAATAATCGGCCATTTCCGTTCGTTCTGTTTCCAATTATCAATAATTTTAGTATCAATCACTCCAGGTGCAATGGCATTTACACGGATATTATATTTCCCATATTCAAGTGCAGCATTTTGTGTCAGAACCACTACACCAGCCTTAGAGGCATTGTAAGCGGAAACAAATTTCTGCCCTTTTAAGCCTAATAGACTTGAGGTGTTAATAATGGAACCTCCGCCTGACTTGATTAATGCAGGCACTGCATATTTAATGCCTAGAAATACACCTTTTAAGTTAATGTCAACGACTCGATCCCATTCCTCCACAGATAAATCCACACTTCTTACTTCCGAATTCCCGACCCCCGCATTATTGAACATGATGTGTAAACCACCATACGTACTAGTGGCAGCTTTAACTAATTGCATGATCTGCACCGGGTCAGCTACGTCAGTTTTTAAAAAAATGGCTGACCCATCTAGCTGATGTATGTAGTTGACCGTCTCTTCCCCATTTGGCGAATCGATATCTGCTACAACGACGTTTGCACCT
This sequence comes from Neobacillus drentensis, assembly GCF_021560175.1. Lineage (GTDB taxonomy): Bacteria > Bacillota > Bacilli > Bacillales > Cytobacillaceae > Neobacillus > Neobacillus drentensis_A. Next base: position 4,040,641 of record NZ_CP091110.1, read on the forward strand.
TCCTTTGCAAAACGAAGGGCTGCTGCCCGGCCGATCCCACTGCCGCCGCCTGTCACAATAGCTGTTCTACCGTTTAATTTCATCTAAACCAGCCCTCTCACCACTCGTTCCTTCTACTTCCGAACAATACTAACCAGTTAGTATGTTATATGTACCATTATACCTCCAAAACTTAATTATTCAATTTCTTTTCTAAATATTCTAATAATTTTTTAGCGGTTTGGTGGAAAAAACAAAGGAATGAAAGAAGCCCGTTTAAGGTCTCCTTTTCTCTCAGTACCGTTTGAAAGATCTTTTCTGTTTATTCATGACCTCATACGATTTTTCAATGATATCTGTTAAAACATCTCCTTTGTAAATCCGGCCCAACTTTAGCCCCTGTTGATAGTATTCAACAATTTCATCCAATTTGGCAGAGGTTTCTTTTGAGATTCTTACATTCAATTGAATTCTTTCGCTATCATTCATGTCTTAACTCTCCTGTTTTCAACGCTAGCCTTGTGCTAGCATTTTTCTATTCATTTGTTATACCCTGCTACTATACTATAAATTTCAACTTTTTTCATTAAAAAATAGGACTGTCATCGTGACGGCCCTATTTAATGATTCAGCTCAAAGTGAACCTGCACCAGTGATTATGCAGCTCAACAAACTCACGATGAAGTGACAATTTACGCTTTGCGACATTTGCTTCTCCCTATTGTTCTTCATGTTTCCGTTCAGGAATTATAATGGTGGCTACTGTTCTTCTTCTTCTTCCTTTTTCCGGCTTATTTTGTGTCACTCTTGTATAAATCTCTGATAGTTCCTTAATAAATTGAGCAAACTCCGTGTCATTCAAAAATAGAGAAGTCTGTCTAAATGATACCCCATCACGGGCTAAATCAATTTTATCCTCGTTTAAATATCGCTCATATTCCCCCATGATGTTAGCCATGAACTTAAAAAATAAATCCATATGCTCATCCTTAGTAAAACTGTTTAATTTCTCTACCGATATGGTGGCATTAGCAGGGTCTTGAAGGGAATATACCTTTTCAATTGTTCCTCGATTTGGTATCTCTTCAATTATATGAATAACCCCTGCCTCAACTAGTTTTTTTAAATGGCGATACAAGGAGGCTTGTGGAGTATCAGGGAGTAATTCTTTCAATTGTTGTGCGGTCATTTGTTGGTTTATTAAGGACTGAATAATTCTCATTCGAACGGGATGCAAAATTACATCAACGGTTGATTCTTTTACCATTATAATGGTTCCTTTCCTTTATTATCATTATTAATAATGATAATAAATTATTTTTAAATATTTGTAAAGTAAGAGTTAAAAATAAGAATAAATATTTTGTGTTCAACTTCTCTTCACATTTCTACATGAAAAGGGAAATTTCTACTTATATTATAATGAGGAGGCGTGCAATTAATGATATTATCATGTATTTTAGGCATTATCTTAACATCACAACCGATAACCTCTCCCGATCATTTAGTTATAACCAAAAACGGGATCCATGTGACAACCATTAAACAGGAGGATTTCTCCTATCCCTATACAGATTTGCCGATCATTGATGGTAAGAAGTATAGCCAATTCCTAGATAACTTGGACAAGCAATTCTCGATAAAGCCTGAAAATGCATCGATTGATTTAAATGGTGAGATAGTCCCTGAAAAGATTGGATCTCAAATTCACCGTCAAGCGTTTACGGAACAACTGTATGCTTATTTGTTTTCCCGCCGCTCAGGAAAATTAGAAATTCCGATGTTAGCTGTTTACCCGAAAGTGGACAGTGAATTACTCGCAGATTTACGTAGTATGCGAATTGGCCGATATGTAACGTCCTTTAATCCAGGAAACAAAACTAGGACCAATAATATCGATTTAGCGACAAAGGCGATCAATAATTATGTGATCTTTCCGGGGGAAACTTTTTCTTTTAACAAGGTGGTTGGAAAGAGAACAGCTTCAAAAGGTTATTTAAAGGCCCCTGTGATTGTGAGAGGAGAATTTTCAGAAGATATAGGCGGAGGTATTTGTCAGGTATCCTCCACTCTTTTTAACGCTGTAGATAGTGCAGGACTTAAAATTGTCCAAAGGTTTTCCCATTCGAGAAAGGTTCCGTACATCCCACCTGGACGCGATGCGACGGTTAGTTGGTATGGACCTGATTTTGTCTTTAAAAATACGTACAAAGAGCCCATCCTGATTCGAGCTAAAACACTAGGGCATTTATTAATTATTAATCTCTACTCTTCAGATATGATTGAGTACCAGCCAAAGAAAATTCCACATACTCCATATTAAAAAAAGTCCGCTGAACCAACAGCGGACTTTTTGGCGAAATTTAACGTTTATTTGTTAAGGCACTTTCCATTAACTCATCAGAAAACTCTGAGAGAGCTGCATTGTCCATTACATTTAAGCTAGGCAAGTTCGTTTTTTCTGAAAAGTTTTTCATTACATTTTGAAAAGGAAGTGCAAAATCTCGACGCTTCCCTTTTGTTATCCCAAACACCGCAGCGCTTAATCCTAGTCCGACAAGTGATGCCCATAATGGCATTCTGCTTTTTGGTTTTGGAGTAAACAATTTGAAAAGTGGTTGTCTTGTCATTTTTTTCATATTAAGCACTCCTTTGCATGGTATAGAAGTTAAAAATTCTCCCCTCTATTTGCTTAATTTGTACGATACGATCAAAATTATGTGAAGCAAAACATGCGTAAGTTGCTGATATTTAACAATTGAGTTCTTATAATTATTTTTAGAATGATAGTGATGAACCACCAAACCATTTTTTACATACAATGGCTAAAAAGAAAATGGGTGGTGTCTATGGGAAATTTAACTTATTTTGATTTTCTAGCAAAATTTGGTGTTGGGGGTGCCCATCCAGGTGGAATCCTTCTTACACAAGACATTCTTTCAAAGGAAAAGATAAATGATCAATCCGTTATATTAGATGCTGGCTGCGGCACTGGGCAAACAGCTGCTTACTTATATCAGCACTACAAAGCAAATGTGATTGGTTTGGAAATCAATCCGATAATGGTGGAAAAAGCAAAAAGCCGCTTTGACAAGCTGCAGTTTCCCATTTCTTTGATACATGGCTCCATTGAGGAAATTCCGTTTGCTGATCAAACATTTGATTTTATCATCTCAGAGTCCGTTTTAGCTTTTGTGAATAAACCAAAAGCTCTTAATGAATTTTATCGAGTATTAAAAAAAGGCGGTCGTTTATTAGCTAACGAAATGACCATTAACCGCCCCGTGAATAAGCAGGAAGCCGCCGAAATTATGAATTTCTACGCGGTTGACACTTTATTGCTCGAGGATGACTGGATGCGCCTCTTACAAGCTGCGGGGTTCCGTCAAATTGAAATTCAAACCCAAATCCCACCCCTAAGTCACGGAAATCAAACACCTGAATTTAATTTCTCCACGAACTTTGAACCTGAACTTTTTCACATCTTGAATGAACATGGGAATATCGTTATTAAATACCAAGATACTCTCAGCTATCGGGTTATAACTGTAACTAAATAAAATGACCGCCTACTTTTTAGTAAAAAAGTAGGTCTTTTTATCACTATAATCTTTTCATGTATCTTTTCATGTGGATTATGAATATTATTGTCCTTTCAAAGAAAAATAATAAGGTGAAAGGATGGGATAACTACATGGATAAAACTTTGGGGTATTTAAAAGAGATACTATCCAATTACACGGACGATCACACTGAAGGACGATTTATATATAAGAAACTAATTGAAGGCGCTTACAAATCTGAAGGTTCTTTTGTCAATGATTTAACCCAAAAAGAAATTCACTTTTTAAACCACATGTTACCTAAAGAAATAAACCATGCAAAAGAGGTACAGGATGAGAAAAGAGCCTTTCAGTTAAATGAGGTTTATGAGTTATTGTGATAAATTTGAAAAAGATGGCAGACCAGTCTGTCATCTTTTTCGGAAATATTTCATTTTTTGCTAAAACTATTTCCTAGGTAAGCGCATAGAACGACAAAACATTCATAAAATCATCGTCTCCTCTCCCTATTTATGACAATAAAACCAGAAAAGCTACAAATACCTCCATCGCCATCACTCATTTTTTCCATTTCTCTATTAATGGATGTCTCTCTTCTTAAACCTGCCTCCACGTACTTCCGCAATATCCGCCACAGCTAAAAAGGCACTGTCATCATTCTCTGTGACAATTTCTTTTAATTTTGCTTCTTCTAGTCGGTTTATCACACAAAAAATCACTTTCTTATGGTCACCAGAATAGGCTCCTTCCCCATTCAAGTAAGTGACACCACGACCTAAACGATTCATGATGGCATCTCCTATTTGACTGGCATTGTCACTTATAATCCAAACTGACTTTGATTCATCTAGTCCTGTAATGGTAATATCAATCGTTTTGTACGCAACGAAATAGGCGATTAACGAATACATAGCCCGATCCCACGAAAAAACAAATCCGGCGCTCCCTAAGATGAATAAATTAAAAAACATGATAATTTCCCCAACAGAAAACGGAAGTTTATTGTTGAAAAGAATGGCCAGAATTTCAGTTCCATCTAATGAACCTCCATAACGAATGACCAAACCTACGCCAGCACCAAGCAAGATTCCCCCAAAAACGGTCGCAAGCAGTATATCTTGTGTAAAAGCTGGAACTGGATGAAGTATGGTGGTTGTAATAGATAGAATAACAATTCCATAAAGAGTGGATAAAGCGAAGGTCTTTCCGATCTGTTTATAGCCTAAAAAGATAAAGGGAATATTAAATAGAAAGAGGAAAATTCCTAATTTCCAACCTGTCATATAAGACAACATGATGGAAATTCCCGTAATCCCTCCATCAATTACCTTATTGGGGACAAGAAAGATTTCCAGTCCTACACCCATTAGAATTGCCCCAAGCGTAATTAATAGGATTCGTTGGAAGATTTTTTTCTTTGTCAAACCTTTGTGCTCAATCTTAGCCATGATCGCTTCTTGCTGGTCAATTAAACTAAGTTCTTGTGTTCCTGACATTATCTTTCCCCTTTCAATACAGTCTCTTACCAATAGTATAATGAATATTCACTGCTATTTATATTTAAATGCTTACTTTTCTTTAAATAAAGACTGTATGAATCTTGAATGTTGATATCCGCTCCAGGCTATAAAATAAACAATAACTTTTACACATCGTAAACAAAAAGAAACTGCCTTTTTTCAAGGCAGTAATCCATTCAACTTGGGTCAACTTCATCGTAGGAGAGGGTGGTCACACTCGTGTATTCCCCATCGGCTACTTCCTTATCAGTTGCACTTGCATTTAGTTCTTCTTGGTCATCCATCCCAGGGGCTATGTTTGGATCTTTTTTCTTATTCATACTATTCAACTCCCTTACAGGGATTATTTTCCCAGAATTTTTACTATTTATACTAAAAATCTTTCTGGAGTTTTATAAAAATAAAAAGAAGCTACTCCATTAGGAAGTAACTACTTTTATGGTTAACAGCTTAGGAGACCCAACCATGACACCAGCCAATGATTTTTAAATAATTATTTCCATTTAGTTTTTTAAGCTAGAGGAAAAATTTAAAAACTCAGCCGATGGGTGTTTGTTCCGTTGAAGGAATTAATTCACATGCGTTTAATGGAATTTAAATTCCTAAAAGAAACAAATTATTTTCGGTTTTGATACTGCTTAAGACTCTTTTATTCCCATTTGGATTCAGCTTCTTGGCAATACATCTTTCGGTTTGGTTTCAGTTATGAATACCTTGTTAAGAAATTTTCCTTATCTAGGTACTAACCTATAAATCCTTAACTTTTTCCTTTGATAGTGATCTAATAAAATCATATAAATCAACTATAAAAGGAGTTTATTTTGGATTTAAGCCCCCCTAACAATCCTTGTATCGCTCCACCCTTCCAAATGATTTAATCGGAATAACCTTACTGCTACTCGTTCACATAACGGAACGAACACGTATGGTTGAGCCTCCTAAGTTGTTAATATCTTTTACACTTATAGTATACCATTTAATTAACCGAATAGACAGAAAACTCGTGACGAAGATGTGAATTTTTGGGAATCCCACTACAGATTAGTACCAAAGTAATAAGGGAACCTTATTTAAATATAGCTACCCTACTTAAAAAGGAAAGGATCGTACAGATGATAGAATCCCTAAAAAAATACGCAAAACCTTTTCATACTATTGATGACCTTGATCCGCTAATCGAAGCGATAGGTGATGCTAAATACGTTCTGCTTGGAGAATCATCACATGGTACATCGGAGTTTTATTCGATTCGGGCTGAAATAACAAAACGATTAATCCAAGAGAAAGGTTTTTCCTTTATGGCAGTGGAAGGTGATTGGCCAGCCTGCCAATCAATTAACCGATATATTAAAGGCCTTTCCTCCTCTAAACAGGAGGCCCGGGAAGTACTAGAGGATTTTAATCGATGGCCCACATGGATGTGGGCCAATCAAGAAATAATTGAATTAATCGAGTGGTTAAAGGAGTTTAATCTAAAAACGAACCGAACAGAAAAAGTTGGTTTCTACGGCCTGGATGTATACAGTCTATGGGAGAGCCTAGATGAGATTGTAGGTTATTTAGAAAAAATTAATTCGCCTGAACTTGAGATAGCAAAGAAGGCCTTTGCTTGTTTTGAGCCTCATAACCGAAACAACGAATCCTATGCAGTGTCAGCGGGATATTTATCAGAAGACTGTTTAAAAGAAGCCCTTGACCTCCTTTCTACCATTCAAAAAAATAAATGGAAGTTTGAAGATGACCAAGAAGGCAGTCTCAATATGGAAGTAAATGCGCTTGTGACTGCGCATGCAGAAGAATACTACCGAACAATGGTGAAAAGTGATGATGAATCCTGGAATATTCGTGATCGGCACATGGTGGATGCTTTACAATCCATTGTTAAATTTTATGGCAACGATGCAAAGGTCATTATATGGGAACATAATACCCATGTTGGGGATGCACGAGCCACTGATATGAAGGATGAAGGAATGGTAAACGTTGGACAACTTGTCCGCGAACAATATGGAGAAGATGAGGTGTTTATCGTCGGATTTGGGACCTATACAGGCTCCGTCATTGCTTCAACCGAATGGGGAGTAAACTTGGAGGTAATGAAAGTTCCGCCTGCCCAGACCGGCAGCTGGGAATATTTCATGCATCAGTCTGGAGCGATGAATAAGTTTCTTATTTTTAACGAACAAAACCGCAAAGAATTTTCAGCAACAATTGGTCATAGAGCTATTGGTGTAGTGTATCATCCAGAATACGAACAATTTGGAAATTATGTACCTTCAAACATGGGCCAACGGTATGATGGATTTATTTTTGTAGATCGAACAAATGCTTTACACCCTTTAGTTTTAGAACGAGTTTTTGTTTAGTACTCTGTTTCTATATAAATGTTCAATATCCAATAGATGAAATTAACAAGGTTGACCGTAAAAAAACCAATCTCTATAAGGATTGGTTTTTCTTACTGATTACTTTGAACCGGGTGCTGGATGGTCGACACCTTTTACATGATGACTATGACCATTGTCTTCGGAAGTATAGAAATCATAATAATGTACATGCATTCCATTCCCTACAGGTATAGCAGGACCGGAGTATGCACGGTAGTGATGTGTGTGTCCATCCTCAAAAACAACATATCCTTCCGTATAATGAATATGTCCTCCATCTTGAGTTGGAATTGCCGGTGATGTGACATCCAAACATTGATGGACATGCCCTGAGCTTACCCCTGTGTAGTCGACCGAACCATGATTATGATGCGGAACAAAGCCTTGGACAAAGTCATCCTTACCTATATTTCTAATCGCAATCACCCCATAAAGTAATGTTGATGTTACAACTATATGCGGCTAAGTAGAAAAAAAGTCAAAATGAGCATTCAAAATTTTGTGCACCAATTGTTATATTTGAACGAAAGAGTAGAATGGAAAAATCCTTATCAACCATGATTGATAAGGATTTGCAATTAAACACTGACATTATGAATTTTTTGTTTTACCATTTTATTTGCGAAACAGCTGTGAAGCACCATACCAATCATTACTAATGCCATGCCGCCCCAAGATAAGAAAGAAGGCATCACCGAGTTTAAGAGCAGCAATTCTCCCATTACAGCAAACAAAACTTCCATCGATTGGGTCGCCTCAACAGCGGCGAGTTTTTGCATGTCTCCTCTTACTAAATCAGTGGCTTGAAAGAAAAGGACTGTAGCAATAACTCCGGAGGAAATAGCAACAAGCCCAGATTGAGCAGTCTGCCCAAGACTCGGAGGACCCGCGTCGATGAATCCATAGATCGATAATACAATCCAAAACGGCAGGCTTGCTAGTGTCATGCCTAATACTCGTTGGAATACATCCAAGCGGCCTCCACACACCTCCATCATTTTGCGGTTCCCTAATGGATAGGCAAAAGAGGCAACAATAACTGGTAAAACCCCTAAGGATAACCCCATTATTGATAAGTGGTTCGATTGTTCCAATTGCATAAGAATAATTCCTAGTAAAATAATCAGAGACATTCCTAAACCCTTAAAGGGAATTTTCCCTCTTAATTGTACCGGCCCTTTCTCTGTCACAACAGTTTCATGAAAAAGTGGGGCAAGCATGGAACCAGAGATAATGGTGATTTGCCAAGTTGCAGCAATTAACCATCCGGGAGCATAAGCCGCTGAAAAGCAAATTGGTGCATAGAACAAGCCAAAACCAACTGTACTCCATAAAAACCAACTACCAGGCTGCTTTTTCATTTCAAGGAACAACGGTTTAAGATTCTTTCTCAAGACTACAATTAGTACTAGAAAAGGAACCATGAAAAAATACCTTAATGCTGCACTCCAGATCCAACTTCCTCCGGCAAGATCCATCGATCTATTAAGGATAAAAGTAATCGCAAAAAAGAAAGCGGCAAATATTCCTAAGATAATGGGTCGCATTCTTCACTTTCCTTTCATATTCATGGGAAATCAACATAGATTTGCCCCAATATTTGATTTGTATCAGTATATCAGATTTCTGAATTTTATGTTAACATATCATATGAAAAAACGTGCATAGGATTTCCTGTCCGGCATATAATGTTCTGTCATTTAAAAATAGAGCTGCCGCTTGAAACTTTATTTACCCCTAGTTCGTACATAACTTAGTTAAAAAATTATAAAGTGAGGTTGAAAAGATGTTTGGAAAAGTTGCTTCCGATATTTTAGGATTGAGCGATGTAGGATCTGTCATTAAACCGGAAAATTATGATAAGGTGGATGCAGACGATTATGTCATGCATGAAGACAATGAGAAAATTTACTTTTTAATCAAATCTAAATCAGATGAATATTGTTTTACTAATAACGCGCTAATCCACCTTGACGGCACCAGTGCTACGAGTAAAAAACGGATGCTGCACCGATATAGTTATGCCACCCATCGAATTTCGGATGTGATGCTTGAAACAGCAGGAACGGTAGACCTCGATGTTGAGATTAAATTCAAAATAGGCTCTGTCCCTTTCTCGATTGATGTACACAAGAAACACATTGAGGAGATTAAAGACTTATATAAAGCATTAATCAAAATTTCTGAGATTTCCCATGAAAATGAAATCAGCCTACAGTTTGCAAAACAAAGCCTTGACGTTGCTTCCACAACACTAGGCCGCGTCACAAGTCCAGACAGCAATTTAGTCGTTCAGTTCAAGATGCTTAATCAAGCAGCATTTCAATGGCTTGAGGACAGTAAAAAACAGTATTGCGTGAAGGATTTTGGATTCGTATTTGAAAAATATATTAATAACTAAGAAAATCCCCTCAAGAGTATCAGACTTTGAACTGCACCAAAATTGTTAGTACACAAAACTAACAATTTTGGTGCAGTTTTTTTTATGGCTATATTTAAATTCGAGTAAAAGAATATTACTCTGGAATGTTGTCATATAGGAATGTTGCTAAAAGGCTATGTACTGTTCAATTATTGGCATTGCCCTTGTCCAAAGTTCACTCGTCTTCGGACACCATCTTGCCTTTTTAGCTTTCCCTTGTCCGAAGTTTACTCGTCTTCGGACACCACCTACCTTTTTAGCTTATCCCTTGTCCAAAGTTTACTCGTCTTCGGACACCACCTCATCTTTTTGGTATTGCCTTGTCCGAATTTCCCTAGGGAATCGGGAGCCGTGTTTATCGAAACGTACTTCAACCTTTAACAACTCTTACAGTGCAGAATCTTCTGTACTAGGTAAGACTACCCGTCGCACAGAAAAAGACGTATGCAAATACATACGTCATTTCTTGAGTCTATTAATAAGAAAGCACCGAAAACGGAACCCTTTATTATGTTTAGTGCAACCCTTTTTATTACCCTTCTTAGCTTCAGCGTCGAAGGGGCTTTACCCCTTCTTAGGATGGATGTTGTCGATGAAACAGCCCCATTACTTCAATGGTTTCGGTGATATTGACGAAAGCACATGGGTCCACTTCAACAATTAAATTCTTCACTTCATTTAATTCATAACGAGTAATAACGGTTATTAATATGTTTCGTTTGTCATTCGAGTATGCACCAATTCCATCCATAATGGTAAGACCTCGATATAGGTTGGTTAGTAAATGTTCCCTCAACTCTTGGCCCTTATCAGTAATAATCATCAACGTTAATTTGGCATGGTCCGTATAAATAGTATCGACTACTTTTCCGGTTAAATAAATTGATACTAAGGTATTAAGTGCTGCGTCCCAATTAAATAGAAACCCACTTATCACAATGACAACAGCATTCATACCTGAAAGTAATACTCCTATTGGAAAATCCTTTTTTCGCGACACGATCATCCCAATAATGTCAAACCCGCCAGTGGAGCCCGAAGAACGAAAGACAATTCCTACTCCAAGCCCTGTTAAGATTCCTCCAAAAATAGATGAAAGAATGGAATCCTTCGCAATTGGAAGAACAGGAACTAGGTAAAGGCCTACAGAAATGATAACCACGGAAATGATCGTATTCATGATGAATTTTTTCCCAAGCATCTTATAACCAATAATGATGAGTGGTAAATTCAATAAAAAGTTTGCCAAACCGGTATTTAATGGGGTAATCATCCCTAATATCATAGATATTCCACTTAATCCACTGCTTAAAACAGCGTGTGGAATTAAAAAAAGGTTAAATGCCACCACTACAATGAGGGAACCGGCAATTACTCCAATAATCTGCATGGCAAATCCTCCTGCTTCCCAATTTTTTCTTTTTTTTAAATGATACTGATTCTCTAAATCAAAGTAAACTTAATAGTTTTTTTCCAATAGAAAAAATAATCTGTTTATTTCGATATCATTGATTTTCAAATAACTCATTGACAGTTTAAAGATATTAATGATACTTTAGTAGTATATTAATTGAATAGTTAAATCCTCATCAAAACCGGTGAGGTAGAGGTCGCGGTTTTTATTAGTAAAACGGATGAGATGTAGAGACATCCATGACTCCGTTTGAAAGGAAAAGCTGCCGAAGTGTGCTATGTTCTCTAAAAAAGCATGCTGGGTCTGTTTTCGAATAGGAACAGAACTGTCACGTTTGAACCTACCAAGCAAACGTGTTGAGCTATCTTTCGGAAGGTATGATGCGGGGTATACACAATGCCATCGATTCTACTTCGATGGCATTTTTTATTCCAAAACTCCTTCTCGAACTAGTGATTGCAGGCTGACCTTTCAGGTACCTGCGTAACGTTATCAGTACTATATAAAAGAAAAGGAGTTTTATTATGCAAGGACAAACAGCAAGACCATTAGAAAAAAATAATACAGGAAGACATACATCTAAAAATGATTCAAACGAATTAAAACGAAGTCTAAAATCTCGCCATTTGACGATGATTTCTCTTGGAGGGACAATTGGAACCGGCTTATTCCTAGCCAGCGGCGGGGCAATTCACTCTGCTGGACCCGGTGGAGCCATTCTTTCCTATCTTGTCATTGGAATTATGGTTTACTTCCTTATGCAAAGCTTAGCGGAAATGGGCGCCTACATGCCCGTAGCAGGAAGCTTTAGCACATATGCTACAAAATTTGTTGACCCATCCCTTGGCTTTGCCCTTGGTTGGAACTACTGGTATAACTGGGCAATCACCATTGCAGCTGAATTAGCCGCAGTCACCATGATTATGAAATTCTGGTTCCCCCATACTCCTTCATTTGTCTGGAGTGCCATTTTCTTAGTCATTATGTTCCTATTAAACTATCTTTCTGTAAAAGGATTTGGCGAAGCTGAGTATTGGTTCTCTCTAATTAAAGTAGTTACGGTTATCATTTTTATCATCACAGGCACTTTGATGATTTTCGGTATTATGGGCGATCATGCAATTGGCTTTAAGAACTTTTCAGTTGGAGATGCTCCATTCCACGGCGGTTTCATGGCTATGCTTGGGATCTTTATGGCAGCAGGTTTCTCGTTCCAAGGGACTGAGCTATTAGGTGTTGCTGCGGGTGAAACCGACGATCCTAGTAAATCAATACCACGTGCTGTTAAATCTGTATTTTGGCGGATTCTCTTATTTTACGTTTTAGCTATTTTGGTTATAGGTCTTCTTATTCCGTATACAAATGGAAACTTGGCTAGTGGTGAAGTATCTGTCAGCCCATTCACGCTTGTTTTCCAAAAAGCAGGTATTGCATTCGCCGCTTCTGTTATGAATGCGGTAATCTTAACAGCTGTTTTGTCAGCAGGTAACTCTGGAATGTATGCATCAACACGGATGTTATGGGATTTAGCAAGACAAGGTAAAGCGCCTAAGTTCTTAGGTAAACTCAATAAAAATGGCGTTCCGGTTAATGCTTTAATCGTGACAACGTTAGTAGGAACACTTGCATTTTTGGCCTCTTTCTTTGGAGATGGTACCGTTTATGTATGGCTATTAAACGCATCTGGTATGTCTGGGTTTATCGCTTGGCTAGGGATTGCCATCTGTCATTACCGTTTTCGCAGAGCATTTGTTGCTCAAAGAAAAGATCTAAACCTGTTGCCTTATAAATCAAGATTCTTTCCGTTCGGACCGATTTTTGCCTTTGCGGTTTGTGCTTTTGTTGTTCTAGGACAAAACTACTCTGCTTTTATGGGCGACCATATTGATTGGAAAAGTGTATTAGTATCCTATATCGGCTTGCCATTATTCTTTATCTTATGGCTTGGTTATAAATTCACGAAAAAGACTAAGGTTATTCCTTTAGAAAAATGTGATCTAAACGTATAATTTTTCAAACCAAAAAAAACAGACTCTGCATGGAGTCTGTTTTTTTGGTTGCTGCTTTATAAATCATGACGTTCTATTACTTGTCTGATTCCCAGATATACAAATCTTCAATTTGACAATTTAATTCTTTTGAAATGGTCATAGCAGAATTTAAAGTCATTACCTTTTTAGACATGTAGGTATCTAGCTGGCTCCTTGGAATGTTTGTATTGCTTTCTAAATTATCTAGAGTCATACCGCTTTTTGATAATAACTCCTTGAGGTTACTTCTTTTTGCTTTATAATTGGTCAAAAATGACACCTCGCTTTTGTAAAGCATACCATAGTTACATTATAATGGAAAGGAGAACTGCTTCGGTTATTCTTATTGTTATTTCCATATCCTATATGTAACAAGGCATAAGTGGCATTTTTGTGATATACTTAGAGGGAAGATTAGAGGGGTGTTGAAATGAAAAGTTCGAATAACCGTTTCAATAATGGTCAAACTGTAAATATAATAGAAACCGGTGAGGTTGTCACCATTTCTAAATGGCAATATGTGAAAAATATGAAAAGATATTCGTACATCGTTAAAGAACATCCTAGTACATTTTATTTTGAAGAAGAACTACAAGAGGATTCATAAACCGAAGATGATAAAAAAAGAAGATCCATTTCACATGAAATGAATCTTCTTTTTAATATCATTAAAATTCAGCATTACCTGTCGTTCTAGGGAATGGAATAACGTCCCTAATATTAGCCATACCCGTTAAGTACATGATTAATCTTTCAAAACCTAGGCCATAGCCTGAGTGTTTTGTTCCGCCATATTTCCTTAATTCTAGGTACCACCAATAGTCTTCCTCACTCATCCCAAGCTCTTTGATTTTTTCAGCTAGGATATCCTCGCGTTCTTCACGCTGACTTCCACCGATTAATTCGCCGATACCAGGTACAAGTAAATCTGTTGCAGCAACGGTTTTGCTATCTTCATTTAAACGCATATAGAATGCTTTGATCTCTTTTGGATAATCTGTAACAAACACTGGGCGTTTAAAGACTTTTTCACACAGATAGCGTTCATGTTCCGTTTGCAGATCAAGGCCCCATTCCACCGGATAAGCAAAGGTTTCACCTGAATTCTTCAATAACTCAATTGCTTCTGTATACGTTACCCGTCCAAAGTTTGCTGTATGAGCTAGATTCAAACGATCTAACAATCCTTTTTCTACAAAGCTGTTAAAAAAGTTCATTTCTTCTGGAGCTTGTTCCAATACATAACCAATGACATACTTCACCATTTCTTCGGCTAAATCCATGATATCCGGTAACTCGGCAAAAGCAAGCTCAGGTTCAATCATCCAAAACTCAGCCGCATGTCTTGCCGTATTTGAATTTTCCGCTCTAAAGGTTGGACCAAATGTATACACATTTCTAAAGGCCAATGCAAACGCCTCAGCAGAAAGCTGACCACTCACGGTAAGATTGGTTTCTTTATTAAAGAAATCCTTTGTCACATCAGTTTTGCCATCTTCAGTTTTTGGAAGATTATCCATATCCAAAGTGGTGACACGGAACATTTCTCCGGCACCCTCCGTATCACTGCCAGTGATAATTGGTGAATGAACATACACAAATCCTTTATCCTGGAAAAATTTATGAATCGCATAAGATGCTAACGATCTTACCCGGAAAACAGCATTAAACGTATTTGTTCTTGGACGTAAATGCGCGATGGTTCTTAAATATTCAAAGGAATGCCTTTTCTTCTGCAGCGGATAATCTACATTAGATGTCCCTTCAATAGAAATTTCCGTTGCTTTAATTTCAAATGGCTGCTTTGCTTGAGGTGTATAAACAAAGTCACCCTCTACTCGAATCGAAGAGCTAATGGGAAGCTTGGTAATCTCCTTAAAGTTATCTAATTGCTCGTCAAAAACAATTTGAACACCTTTAAAAAAGCTTCCATCATTTAATTCAATGAACCCAAAGGTTTTGGAATCCCGTATTGTCCGGATCCATCCAGATAATTGAACCTTCTGTTCAACATAACTTTCCGTATTTCTGTACAAATCCTTAATTAAGACCTGTTTCATTCTTCTTCCTCCTAAATCCTATGTAAAAGGTTATGCTAATAGCCAGAATCATTGTTTTACCCGATATAATAATAAAAACCTTTCATCCTAAGGGAAGAAAGGTAGAATTCTGACTATCACCTTTTTCTTTATCCCTTCAATATTATACAAAATACCACGTCCCATAAGCAATATTCAACAAATTATTCGGGGGATAAGGAATAAATTGTCGTTTTTTTAGCTATTCTCGCCTGCCTAATACCCTTTGGTAAATATAATTTTATTTTTCAGAAATATCTATCCGTGAATTAGCAGGAATCCTTTAGAATATAGTCGAATTAATTAGGAAAAGGAATACTTGATTGGAGGTCAGTTTGTGGACAAGGTTACCTGTATTGCCTATCTGCTTTACAAATCTTCTAAGAATCAAGACAATAGAGAAAAAGCTATCCAATTATTAAATGGCGATGTTTCGATCCATGATTTAAAAAGGAATCAATCCGTACAACCACTAATCGTTGTGGCAGAATCCATGATTAGAAAAAACAAAGTCGATAAAATAGAAGTACAACTATTTGTTGACGAATTTATGGTAGTCGAGGTGTAACTTTTTATTGGCAGAATGAATTTTATATTTGTTTTTGATAACATAATATTCCACTTCCATTTTCAGCCTTAGATGTTATATAATAAACAAATCCTAAAGATTCCCAAAAGCGCTGCGCTTTTGTGTTTTCTTGCAATATGCCAATTCTAATGTTGTCTAATCCCCGATTTCGCATCTCATTCTCGTAATTTTCATATGCCTGTTTACCGAAGCCAAATCCTTGATAATCTTTATGAATTATTAACAATCCCAGCCATGGAAAAGAATCTTTCAGATTTACCAGCATATAATCAATAACCCCAATATATGTATCATCAAGTTTAATAAATTTACTGGTTGTATTTGGGTTCAGAAATTCTTTTTCCATATCCGTAAGTGACCTAGTTTTTTTCCTATTTTCCATCTCATTATATTGTGGATTTGAATTTATAATCTCAAGAGCAATATATAAAGTTTCTTTGTTTATTTCTTCGAATTTTATAGACATCCCGAACACTCCCTTAGAATTTTGACGTAATACATGAATTCAATCCCACAGAATGACCCTATTGAACTAGGAAGCTTATCATAACGATCTCACACAATTTTAACAAAACTAATAAGAAAAAGGTGATTTTAAATGGTCCAAGTAGAAGTAAAAATTACTCTTGAAGGAAAAAGCTACTTAACAAATGTTATCGCACAGCGAGAAACATCCGAAGATGAAATAGTACGTCTTGCTACTGAACAAATTCAAAAGCAATGGAAAAAATAATACCTTAAAAAGCGGCAGGAGTATCCAATACCAATCGGACCCTTGCCGCTTTTTAATTTATTTAAATAACATCGTAAACATCCTTAGGTACACAAGCCATGAGAGGACTATTTTCACCGGTAGCAAACATATGGAGGGCATGCATAGCACGTGTGCAGGCCGTATAAAATAATTTCCGCTCACTTTCTTTTTGATAGCGGGAACAATCATAAAGAATGACAGCGTCAAATTCTATTCCTTTAGCTAAGTAAGATGGAATCACATTAATTCCTCTTTCATAAGAAATGGTCCCCTTTTCAATTAAATGGATCGGAACTTCTTCTTTAAGTTCCTCAAACAATGCTTTACTTTCTGCCTCCGTCCGACAGATTACGGCAATTGTTTGATATCCTGCTGACTTATATTGTTTAATTTTCCCAAGAACTTTTCCATTTAACTGTGCCTCGTCCACATGGCTCACTGTTGGTTTTTCCCCTCTACGATTAAATGGTTCGATTTTTTCCCCATCTGAAATAAGTGCACTGGAAAACTCCACAATTTCCCTGGTTGAACGATAGGTTTTGGTAAGGACAAAAGTTTCAACCTCTTTTTCGCTGTTATCCAAATCAGTCAAAACTGTTTGCGAACCTGTTGCCCCTGAGAAGATGGCCTGGTTAAAGTCTCCGAGCAAAGTCATTTTGCTGTAAGGAAACAGGCGCTGGATAAAGGCAAACTGGAACGGTGTATAATCCTGTGCCTCATCAATAAAAATGTGGCGAATCGCGGTGTTTGATTTCCGGCCCTCAAGTAAATCCTGCAGGTAAACAAGAGGCGTAGCATCTTCATAGGGAACCGCTTTATGCTGGATGTGATCAATTGTTTGTTGACACATCTCTGGCCAATGGTTTAGAAAGCCCTTTTTGGATGGTTCCATTTCCTTAAACAATTGAAGGTATATTTGTGTTAGATCAATAAATTTAAAGTTTTTCACCCTTGCAAATAACGGTTTAAATCTTTCTTTTACAACCATTTCAGCAAGCAGCCGTTGTTCCCGCTCAAAATCGTCAAAGGTATTATCCGAAAAGCGGTTCTTCTCTTGAAGCTTCTTAAATGCTTCCATATAATCCTCTTTTTCAAGGAATTGAACCTCTTCCTCTACCCAGCTTTGAGAACGTTCCCGTTTCACAGCGCGCTTTAATTCTTTTAACAACCAATCCTTTACCAGCTGCATTCGGTTTGGAATGGAATAACTGCTCTCCAACCCATAAAAATATTCGCTAATTTCTTTTTTAGAAATAATCTTATCACCTCTAAAGGATAAGTCCTTAAAGATTAAGCCCTGGTTTGATAACTTAGATACGTACTGGTCAATTAACGTTTTAAATTCAAGACTGGCCTTAAAACGAATAGCTTCCAATCTTGTCTGATATTCCTTTTCCAAATTTCCGCTAAGAAGAAACTCCATTTGTGAAAATGAATCCTCAACATCATAGGTTTTTCCCAATCTTTGCGTTAAATATTCTTGAAATGTAGATTGCTGCATATTTTCTTCGCCAAGTTCAGGCAGTACTGTCGAAACATAGCTGTTAAAAAGAGGATTAGGGGAAAAAAGCATAATGTTTTCGGCGTTCAAGGTACCCCGATAACGATAGAGTAAATAGGCAACGCGCTGTAATGCTGCTGAGGTTTTTCCGCTCCCTGCTGCACCCTGAACGATTAAAATTTTACTTCGCTCATTTCGGATGATTTCATTTTGTTCCCGCTGGATGGTGGCAACAATGCTCTTCATTTGCGTACTCGCATTATTCCCAAGTACTTCCTGAAGCATTTCGTCACCAATCGTTACACCTGTATCAAACATCGCCTTTATATCTGATTCCCGGATGATAAATTGACGTTTTAGCGACATTTCTCCTTCTATGGTACCTTCAGGTATTTTATATTGCGCATAGCCTGGAGAATAATCATAATATAAACTCGAAATCGGTGCCCGCCAATCATAAATTAAAAAAGTCTCGTCGTTTTCATCCATTAATGAGGCAATGCCTAAATAGACTTGATCAACATGCCTCTCGCCTTCTTCCAGGAAATCAATCCGGCCAAAATAAGGTGAGTATTTTAATCGGGCCAGTGTTTTAAGATTTTTATCCAAGTGACTATGCGTACGTTCGCGCTCTGAGAGCAGTTCAGCCTGTTGTTTGATACTTGCTGCCGTTTCTATAATGTCATCTGGTTCATCTGTGTTGACCGTAACATCTTCCCAAAAGTTCTTGCGAATCTCGATAACATCAGAGCGTACAGTCCCAGTATTTTTTTGCAGACTCTTTATCTTTTGATCGATGACCTTTACAACCGTACCTACTCTCTCCTGCTCCAGTCGTAAGTCGGTGCTTTCTTTATCGCTCATCTAACCACTTCCCCTTAAAATAGATTTCTATTCCTTGACAATGTACCTATTATATGATAATGTTATAATAGATATTTAAACTCTTTTAACAAATATACATATTATACCACCAGTCATTGTATCATGCCCTCTTTTAATAATCAAGGATTGAATTCACAAAACCCAAACGCCAAATAGGCGTTTTTTTACTTTGCATGAGATTCATTCATCTCGATATCCGCCAAAAATCCACTTTCTATATGTTCCATAAACAAATACCATAACACTTTTTATTAAAATATAATTTATTAATTTTATCTTTGTTTTTAATATCTTCGTCCTAATAAAAATTTGATATAAACAAGCATCGAACAAAACCACCATCAACTTTGCCCAATAACCATTATATTTTTTTAAGGTAAAGTAGCTAAAAAGCGAAAATGTAATGGAATATAAAGGTGTGATTAAAAAATGTTCCGTCCATGCATGATATCTGCCCCAACCAAAACGAATTTTACGAAGGAACGCTAAAAGTAAAAATAAGTTTGTTTCAGTTACCATGATCATCAAAAAGAGGGAGATCTTACGGATGAGCTCATTTTTTTGGGCAAGCATATAATACCAGTAATCGCTTATTACAAAGTAAATGGGGATTAGAATCAAGGTATAAACGGTTCTCCACCAATTATGCTTATATACCCGCAGGCGCAAAAATAATAACTCAATTAAGGAAAAATAAATGCCTCCGAGCAGTTTCTTAGCTAATCCTGATTTAGTCAAAGTGAGGTAAACTGCAGTATACGGAACAAAAATGGACTGCGATAAAAAAGCTCCTAGAAAATTGTCCAACGATTTATTTCTTAAAACATTTGGCATATATTTGTAACCCTTGAACAAGTTTAATACAAAGAACTCCAATAAATAGGAAAATCCCATAATGGAACCCAGAAAAATTATTACTTCCTTTTTATTTTTACTTTTATAAAAGGCTAATCCTATGAGGAATGTATGGATTATAAACAAAATAAAGAAAGGGATACTATTTTTATTTTTCAACCTCATGTAAAAAACCGTCCTTAGACTTTCTTATTTGATTAGTATTCGAAAAAAGTCAGGAATTCATTACAAAATAAATTGACAATATGTTTTTAAAATACGCACTTGAGACAGGCCCTCTCCTCATCGGCGACAAAGTTAATGTTAATCTTAACAAACGAGTTCAAGCAGCAAAGACAGATCATCTTCTTAAACAATTAGCTCTCCTCAAAAAAGGAGGGCTTTTTAAGTCGAATATATTTTCTAAATATTCTATTTACTTATAATTTGGAGGACAAATTATTTTGAAAGTCTAAATAAACTGTTCTCTGAAACTATATTAAAACTATAATAATAGTCATTTGGATAATCCTTTATAAACGCTATCAATTAATACATATTAAGGGTTTTGTCATTAACCATGTAATTAAATATTCCCCAAATTATTATTCTAGTAATTTTGCTAAATTCTCTGTAAAAAAATACTAAAGATGTCGAAAACTACTCCCAAATAACTGGTTTTTCAGGAAATAAGAAGAAATATGAGGAAATAATCCTATTGCTCAACATTTATTTTCAGAATATTATTAAATTTGCAACTACATTTTTTTAGGGAGGTCTATCTTTGAAGAAACTATTTAAAACTGGTCTAACCACTGCAGTCATGGCTGGTACATTGTTCTCAGGATTTCCTGGCAACTATGTAAACAGCAGCAGTCTTACAAGCGGGGAATTGCTACATAAGAGTTCTAGCGCTGTCTCTCAGTCGTATGGTTCACTAGATTTATCTGTAGTAAATGAGGACAAGTTAATCGAGTTGCTAATTAGGGAGGGGATTATCTCCAAAGATGCAACTGAAACAGAGAAACAATCAGCACTTCACAATTACCTAGTACAAAAAGGTAAAGAGGATAATGTAAAAACGAATGACCCAATAGCGGCAAAAGTTAAAGCTGGTGACGCGAAGAAGAAAAAAAAGTTTAAAGAATATAATAATGGGATGATGAAAGGAAACGGTAATAAATACGGGCAAAACGTAAAAGAAGGAAAATCACCTGGAGTGGTTAAACAAGGTAAACTTTTAACGCTTGTAGTAGAGTACTCGGATTTTGCCCATAACCAAATTCAGCCCAGCCAAACAGATAACTATTACAAGGATTATACCATAAATCACTTTGAAGACATGATTTTTGGTGCCAATGGAGTAACTGGTCCAAATGGCCAAAACTTCATTTCTCAAAAGCAATTTTATGAACAGCAATCTGGTGGCACCTACACAATTAATGGTAAGGCATACGGTTGGTTAAAAGTTCCTGGTACTGCTAAATTTTACGGTGCTGATAAAAGCACAGGGCACGATAATGTAACACCGGGTGGTGCTGCCCAATTAGTAAGAGACACTTACACTGCTGCAATTGCAGCAGGTATACCTTTACAAGACTATGATTTAGAAGATCCACATGACTTAGATGGTGACGGTAACTTTTGGGAACCAGATGGATTAGTTGATCACCTGCAAATCATCCATTCTGGTATGGGTCAAGAAGCTGGTGGTGGATCACTTGGTAATAATGCAATTTGGTCGCATCGTTCTGCCGTTTTCTATGATCCTGATGGTCTTGGTAAAGGCTTGCCAGGATTTTATGATTATACAGTAATGCCTGAAGATGGAGCTACCGGGGTATTCGCACACGAATATGGTCACGACTTAGGCCTTCCTGATGAATATGATACAGTCTATTCTGGCGCTGACGAGCCAAATCAATATTGGTCGATTATGTCAAGCGGTTCATGGGCAGGAAAAGTTCCTGGTACAGAACCAACTGGGTTCTCCCCATATGCAAAGCAATATTTTCAAGCTACACTTGGAGGAAAATGGACAGATCCAACAGTTGTCAATTTAGAAGATGTTACTTCAAAAGGAACACAGTTCTTACTTGATCAAGCAAATTCACCACTCGGAAAAAATAACCAGGCGATTCGAGTAAATTTACCACAAAAGAAAAAACACCTATTAGATCCGTTAGATGGCAAATTCTCTTTCTGGGGTGGGACAGGTGATGAGTCTGACAACAATATGGTAACATCGGTTGATTTAACTGGTAAGAGTTCTGCTACATTGGATTTTGATGCTTACTATAAGATTGAAGATGAATGGGACTACGCTTTTGTACAAGTTTCAGAAGATAATGGAGCTACTTGGACGTCACTTTCAAATGCAAACACCACTTCTCGTGTAGCATCAGGTGTTTATCCTACAATCCCTGCTAATCTACCTGGGTTCACAGGAGACTCAAAAGGATTGACAAAACAAACTTTTGATTTATCTGCCTATGCAGGCAAGAAAATTCAATTGAAGTTCCGTTACATTACTGACTGGGGATATAACGATACTGGTTTCTTCGTTGACAATGTAAAGGTTACTGCTGACGGTACAAATGTATTGAATGAAGATGGTGAAGGATCAACTTCTGCTTTCACCCATAACGGCTTCAACAAGTTCGACGGCAATGTATACGCTGATCACTACTATTTACTTGAATGGCGTAATCATCAAGGAGTAGATCAGGGTCTTGCTCATATTAAACGTGGAAGTTCTTTAATGAGCTATGATGGTGGTTTAGTAGTTTGGTATGTTGATAATAGCTACACTGATAACTGGACAGGTACTCACCCTGGGAATGGCTTCCTAGGTGTTGTAGACTCACATCTTGACAAGAATTTAGAATGGATTCTAGCTAATGGAAAAACGGCAAAAGCAAGTACTCGTTTCCAAATTGCCGATGCAGCTTTTGGTTTAGATCCTACTTCTGAATTAAATATTACTTATCCTGGAATTCAGACTTTAAATGTTCCAAGTCAACCAGCTGTATCATTATTCGATGATAGCAAATCGTACTTAAATACATTTGTACCGGATGCTGGACGCGATATTCCACATTACGGTCTAAAAGTTCGTGTAAATGGCGAATCAAAAGATAAATCTGTTGGTTCAATTGTTATCTATAAGTAAATAAATTTCCCACCCTTGTATTTTAAGGGGTGGGATTTTCTGCTATATAAAAAAGGCAGAATAAAAAAATCCGCCTTTAGAAATTATGGACGTATACTGACCCTGGTTCCATTTGGAACCATTCCAGCTAGCTGAAGCACATCCCGATTATACATTCTTACACAACCATGAGAGACGGACTTTCCGATCGAACTCGGATCATTAGTCCCGTGTATCCCATAGCCTTGTTTTGATAAAGAAAGCCATAAAACCCCGAATGGTCCCCCGGGATTATACTGGCGATTGACAATAACAAAATCCCCTACTGGTGTTTGTGTGAGCATCTTGCCGACCGCAATTGGATAAATTTTCACTAACCGGCCATTATTGTATAATGTAAGTCTCTTTTTACCAACAGATACTTGAATTGAATAGGGTATGGTACTTGGCTCCGGCAGACCTGGAATTTGTATTTTTTGTCCCACATGCAAATGTCCGATTCCCGGATTTGCAGCGTAAAGGCGCCTTAGGCTCACTCGATAGTTTGCTGAAATTGTTCCCAGTGTTTCACCTGGCTGTACTGTATGGATCATGCTATCCCACCTTCCTTCTGATAGCATATTCCTATACAAGTATGTGGTTGACTATAAAACGGTTAAGCCTCTGCCCATCTCCGAAATGCTTATTTATAATTTTAGTGAATCACTTAAATCTAAAAAATGGCGACATATCCTCACGCAAGTGATGGATATAGAAATAATCATTACTAGGAGGATCATAGACGTAATCGTTTTTCCAATTATCTATGTTTTCTGTAATTTCTTTAATCGCTCGAACAAAGATAAGTATTTCGTCATTTGTCATGATCGGATGAACTGAGAAACGTACCCATCCTGGTTTTGTAGACATATCTCCTTGATTAATTTTATCCGTAATCTGTTTCGAGGTTGCTTGATCGATTTCTAAGAGATAATGGCCATACGTCCCTGCACATGAACATCCCCCTCTTACCTGAATTCCATACCTGTCATTTAGGAGACGAACCACCAAGTTATAATGAATGTTTTCAATATAAAACGAAACAATACCAATTCTATCTTTGATATTCCCTGCTAATATTTTGACCTCCGGAATGTTTTCCATATGGGAAAATAACAGACTGAGTTGTTCTTTCTCTCTTCTCAATATTTTGTTGATCCCCATCTTCGTTTTCAAATTCAAGCATAAAGCAGTCCGAATCGATTGCAGAATTCCAGGGGTCCCTCCATCTTCCCGCATTTCAATCTCATCGATATACTGGTGCTCTCCCCAAGGATTGGTCCATAAGACTGTTCCGCCGCCGGGATGGTCTGGGACCTTATTGGTATAAATCCTTGAATCGAAGACCAATACTCCACATGTTCCAGGACCGCCTAAAAATTTATGCGGTGAAAAAAATATCGCATCAAGCTTCTCAAGCGGATCTTCCGGATGCATATTGATCTCGACATAGGGTGCAGAGGCTGCAAAATCAACAAAACAGAGCCCCTGATGTTGATGCATGAGCTTTGCAAGCTGATGATATGGCGTTTGAATCCCAGTTACATTAGAGCATGCTGAAAAGGAACCAATCTTTAATCTGCGATCCTTATAAACATTAAGAAGATGTTCTAAATGATTTAAATCCACTCTCCCCTCCTCATCAGGATTAATCACTATGACCTCACCAAGTGTTTCTAGCCATGATGTCTGATTCGAATGATGTTCCATATGAGTCAGGAAAATAATGGGTCTTTCCTTACCAGAAAGCGGGAGTCGGTCTCTCCAAACTTCCGGAACTCGCAGCCCTAAGATGCGCTGTAGTTTATTTATGACTGCAGTCATTCCAAATCCATCCAGGATAACCACATCATGTTGATCTGCATTAACATGTTCTTTAATAATTTTTTTGGACTGCTTATATAAGCCGGTCATCATTAAACTAGTGATATTTGATTCTGTATGCGTATTGGCCATAAAGGGTCCAAATACCTCAGAAATTTTTTGTTCAATCCGTTGATACAGTCTTCCGCTGCCCGTCCAGTCGGCATAAATGATTTTCTTTTGACCAAAGGGGGAATCAAATTCTTGGTTCATCCCAATTACATCTGAGCGAAATGGTTGAAAATATTCTTCAAGGTTGTCTGGGATTCGAAACGTTTTACTTCCAATATTGGCCGTGATCATTTGTTCCACACCTCACACTTTTTGTTCTTATTCAATATATGCAAGGCTCTTTTACACCGTTTCATTTGTTTTCAAACAAGAGAAAGGGCTTCCAAACGGTTCTCGTCTGCCATAGTAAAAAATACCCAATCGGATCACCGATTAGGTATTTCAATTTCTACGATTAATAAGTTGTAATCTTAGCGGATTCCTTTTTGGTTACCTCCTCAATTTTTTGAATAAACATTTGAAAAACTCTTCGTTTCTCCTCTAAATCTTTTATGTACTCTTTTAATTGGTTATAGCTTTCTTCAAAAGGTTTATGATACATCTCACGGATTTTTTCAATAATCTCTTCATTTACTGTTGATTGAATAACTTGTTTCGTAATTCCATACTTATACGAATACACCTTTAATTCCTGTGCCACTTCATCATATTCTTTGGCGATTTCAGCTAAAACCAAGGAAATATCTTCCTTCCACTCGTCTAGTGATTTTTGTAGATACGATTTTGTCAGTGTTTCTTCCATAAAATACCCCACCCAACTTGATTCAAGTATATTAACCCTATTATAGCGAGGTTTGATTACATCCAAGTTTCCCACAGTTTACAAAGTGGTGTCATTACGTTTTTACTGATTGCTTACAAAAAAACTATGCAATAGGCCTCCTGCATCTTGCATAGTTTCTTTGAACTATTCAAATGATGGTTTTCGCAATGAACATTGCATACTTTCAGTCTGAAGCTCTGGAGCAAATTCTGCTAATTTTTTGATAAAATAGCAGGTTTCAGGAAAATGGTGTTCGAGGAATCGAAGGGTTGTTTTATTTAATATCCTATTACCCTTATATTTTTCAACCACGGATCGAATATATTGATTCATATCGATAACCGTTTTGCCGACTTCTAAAGCCAATTCGGTTTGACGCGGGAACCCCTGCTCCGTGAAGCGCAAGAACCCTTTTACATGATGATTCTGCAGGATGAACATCTGAAATCTTTGCGCATAAAGATCTGATTGACGCTCAACAGACAGCTCGATCGGATCAATTAAATTCCTTAATAGAATGATGTGACCCAATTGATCCTCCAGCCATAAATCTAGCAGTTGATCCAATCTCTGCCGAACTGGCTGCTGTCCATTGACAAGGTAGGATAAGAGCCGTAAATATTCTTGATTTTCATTTAAAGTGCCATTTAAATAAGTAGGTGACAGATTTAAGTTTATTTCATTTTTAATTCTTAAGTTCTGCATCTGTCCCTCAAACCGGTAATATTCGTAGGAAACAGCATAAGCTTGTTTGGCAAACGCAGTTATATCACTCGATGTATAGCTTAAGGTTGGGTTCATTTGTTTTAGATGATTAAGAAGGCCTTGAAAGGATTGATTAAACCCTTCTGCAATAGAAATCTCCTTTCTTTCTATCACCGATAAATGATCACGAACAAAGATCGCATGATCCTGTAAAATTTCAAGCCAGAATAAATGCTCCTCCCACAAACTAATAGTACCAGACATACACATCCCCCCTCTAATAAGAAGATATTCATGCCTGATTAAATTAGAAATTTTCTGCAAAATTTTTCGTAAAAAACATGAAATTTTTGTTTATTGCACCTCGACTATTTTGGCGAATTCCTTAAGGCTGGTAGAATATGTAACATAGGTCCGGGGTAACAAGTATCGTTCCTTTTTTGTACTAGAAGAAGTATATGGGCCAGGGGTGGTTGTCAGTCCATACCTGTAATACTTTTCCGTTTCACTTACCACTCGCTTATTGGTGTTTCCGTACGGGTATGCGAGTGCAATTACCTTTTTTCCAGTGATTTTCTCAATCTTCTCTTGCGAATCTTTTAATTCATACGTGAGCTTCTCAGATTTCGTAAGATCAGGATGGGTAGCTGTATGTGACTGAATTGAGATTAAACCTGAATCGGTTATTCGTTTTATCTCTTGGTCTGATAGACGATTAGGCCTGCCAATAAAATCAGAAATGACAAAAATGGTTCCTCTCGGCTTAAACTCCCTTGTTTGCAGCATTTGAAAAATGGTCAACACATTTAAATTATTTTTATAGCCATCATCAAAGGTGAGAAAAATCGGTTTTTTTACATTCACTGCTTCGCGCCATTGTTCAAATGTTAATAACGTAAAACCATGATCTCGCAGGTAGATCATTTGTGCTTCAAAGTTTTCTGGCGTGACATAAAGTTCCTTGGACCCAGTACCTGAATATTCAGCAATAGAGTGATAAATAAGAATCGGTATTTTTTGAGCAGCATTTCCCTTGCCTGGTAAGGCCAAAACAGCAATGGTTAATAATACAATAAAAAATATTTTCATTTAATGTTCCTCCCTTCATTTCAGTTAAAAGAATCTAAATTACTATTTCCTTTTGCCTAATTTGTCATTCGGTCATAAGAGATGATATCTCCTCTCAAATGGTGGTAAACTATTCATAACTTTTAAAAAGGAGAACACTGATGACAAAGTTTAAGGTCCTATTCCTAGATATTGATGGCACACTTGTAACACCTGATAATAGATTTGAAGAATCAACAAAAGAAGCCGTTGCCCAGGTTCAGGCTAAAGGGATAGAAGTATTTCTTGCCACTGGAAGGCCGCTCCACGAAATCGATGATTTAGCCTCACAATTGAACATTCGCTCTTTTATTGGCTATAACGGGGCCAACGCAGTATATAAAGGTGAAGACATTTTTCAGGAACCGTTAGAACCAGCATTGATTAAGCGTTACCTCACAATTGCAAAGGAACACAACCATGATGCCGTTCTCTATACAAATAAAGAAAATCTCTTCACTGATCTACAAGAACCCTTTATCCAAAAATTTATTGAGGTGTTTCATTTTCATAAAAACGAACTGTATACCCCAGACTTCGAGCGTGATATTTTGGGCATAACACTGATTAATTTAAAAACGGAGGATGTTTCCCTTTATGAAAACGAGTCAGGTATTCATTTATCACAAGTGAATGTTGAAGGACTTAGGCATTGCTATGATGTGATTAGAGATAAGATTAATAAGGGATTTGGAATTCAAACGTTATTAAACTACCTCAACATCCCAAAAGAAAGTTCGATTGCCTTCGGGGATGGGATGAATGATAAGGAAATGCTGCAAGCTGTTGGCGAAAGCTTTGCGATGGGTAACGGCCACCCAGATATTTTTCAATATGCCAAACATAGAACAACAGATGTTACAAACTCTGGGATCTATAATGGTTTGAAGAAGCTTGGATTAGTTGAATAAAAAAAGAAATGCAGGTATTTCAATAGTGGAATACCTGCATTTCTTTTTTTCCTCTGCGCTTTTTATGCAAAAAAATGTTGTTATTTCGTGATTTCAGTCTTGTTTTGATAGCTTTTGTCAACCAGCAGGAAAAATGTATACCTGATGGTGAATAACTAGTTAATGAACAAAAAATTTCCTATATAAATAGAGAGAGGAATGGATTTTATGAAGACCTATACCTTAAAAGAGGTTTCCAAAAAAATAAATGTAACTCCTGGGACATTACGAAAATGGGAACAAGACTTTGAAGATTTACTTGATATCCCACGAACAAAACAAGGAGCCAGAATATATACGGATATAGAGATTGAATTGTTAGTAGAAATAAAACAGATGGCTGATAAAAAAGTGAGCAAAGACGCCATCCGTCAGGAAATGCAAAAAATCGAAGAGCCGGAGAAAGTCGAGGGTTCATCTATGCACCTATATACTTCAGAAGTGTTTCCGGAAGATGAGATTATTCCGGATCCAGATGTCTCGTCAGAAATCAATCTCGAAAAGATGAATACTTCCGAGCCGCAAGTATCTTTAGAAATTGTCCCAGAAGAGGCCATTACTCAGTTACCAATTGAGGAGAGTGCCATGAAAAATACGGAGCTGTTTTTTGACGCAATGGAGAATTATAAAAAAACGTTCTTAAGTGAAGTAAAGGACGAAATTCGCACTGTCGTTCGCAAAGAAGTTCTAGAAGAAGTAAAAAAGGAAATTTCAAAAGGTACTTTTGTAACGGTAAAAACAATCTCTGATTCCATTTATAAATCCTCCGAAAATACAAAGGCTGAAATTCAAGTTTTATCGGAGTCTATTGAAAAAGTATCAGAGGAAACGACAGACTCCTTGAAACACCTTGCAAATAAAGTCGCGAATGTTTCCTTAGAAACCTCTGAAGAGATCTTTTCCCTTTCAAAGCAGCTATCTGAAACTTCTGAAGAACTTTCCCATTATGTTGATGTCACAAATAACGAAATCTCCAGTTTAGCTGAGGCTATTACAAAAGACCGTGAATTCCTTATTGAGGAGCGGAATCAATACCGACAAGAAGTTACCCAGAGAGAATTGGCCTTCCAACAAATGCTAACTAACTTCCGTGATGTCGCAGCTGCAAAAGAAAAGAAATGGTGGAAGTTTTGGGCTTGAGTATTTTTCAACTTTTGTTTTGGCGCATTCCTTTTTATTCGTTAAGATTTTCTTAGTCTATCGTCACTCTTGTTTGTAGCTTATTCTATCTTTAGGAGGATTCGGCATGAATACTAGTGAAGTAGCAAAGTTATTAGGGGTATCTTCGAGTACGATCCAGCGTTGGGTAAAGCAGCTCGAACTGCCAATGGAAAAAAATGAACGAGGTCATTATTATTTTAGCAGCCAAGATATTCAGCAATTAAAAGATATTCACGAAAAACTACAAGCCGGAACACTTCTTCATGAGATTAGCCCAGTGGGAGAGAAAAAAAGCATCCGAAAAGGGACTGTGAAGGCAAGTGAAAATGATGAAGCAATGGAAAAACTAATAGGGAAGGTCAAGGAATTGGAGATAAGTCTACATGCCAAAGCAGATTCCGTTGCTTCCTATCAATTGCTTCAGCATCGAAGAGAAATTGAGGAATTGCAAGATCAGGTTAAAAATTTAACCCAACAAATGGAACATCTCCAAAGTAAGTTGAACGAATTAACCTCACCGTTACTTCCCGAAAAACCTTTGGTCTTTGACCAAACAAAAACAAAACGAAAAAAGAAGAATTTTATGAGCAGTCTGTTAGGTTTTTTGTAAAGCAAAAGTCGAACGTACTTTACGTTCGACTTTTTATGTTCTCTTATCCAGTTTTAAACTCAACTAATGGTCTTGTATATTTCTTTATAAAGTAACTGCCAAGGAGTTGACAGATGAAAAAGGACAAGAAGAAAAGTAGAATGTAATTTCCTGATAGAAACTGTAAAGTTTCATCCGGTAAGATGGCTTGGATTGATTTTATAATAAAGCCATGGAATAAATAAACATATAACGTTCTTTCACCAATTTTTGTAAGTTTGTATTGTGTTGAGGGAATTAATGCAAAAAAACCGAAGACAACCAATAATGTCAGTGCATATTGAAGCAATCGCACAAGACCATCCGACCATTGCAATCCCCCCATGTTTGCATAAGAGGTATCCCCTAACAGCCAAGGCACTGCATCTTTTGGAAAGCCCATCCAGAAGAAAATCATTGTTGCAATAATGATCATAATCCCAATAGGTAGTGAATACTTAGCCCGTACAACCCGTTTTAACTGATTAGCATTCAGTAAAAATCCTAAAAGGAAATATGGGAAAAAGACAAAGGTTCTTGAAAGGCTTAAGAAACTTCCGGCATCCTCTACATAACCAATTGCAATCCCTAAAATGATTGCCACTCCCATACCGAACCACTTTAATTTAGCAAATCCATATAATAACAAATTCCAGAAGAAAAGGCTTAATAAAAACCATAATGACCAATGAGGATGGAGAAAATCAAAGGCCAATTTCTCTTCTTGGCCAATTAGATAATAATAAATGGAGTAAATCATCTGAAAGATTAAGTATGGAATTAAGATTTTCTTGACAGATTTTTTAAGATAGCCCTTCTTTCTATAGCCTTTTGCAAAATATCCAGAGATTAAGATAAAGGCAGGCATATGGAATAAAAATATCCCTGTATACAAAGTAAACAGTATTCCATCCTGCTCCTTAAGTGGACTAATGATATGTCCGAAAACAACAAGAAAGATCAAAATAAATTTGGCATTGTCGAAGAATTTACTCCTTTTTGAAGTTGCAGCCATCTAATCACCTCAGTCGAGTTATCGTTCAAAAAGGTATAGTAATATGTTTATTTGTATTAATTATAATCACAAGAGAAAACCCTTTTGGACAGTATGAAAATTGATCCTAGTTATCCTTATACCCACAATATCATAAAAGTATTACAGCAGTATGTATTTGTTTTTACCAACTATTGCATAAGAATTACAATTTTAAAATAACGATACTATGTACCTACGATTAATTTACCAGGTAGTCCTTAAGAAAAGCTTAAATACAAAATCGCTGGGTGGATGCCACAAAAAAAGAACTTAGGAGTCCTAAGTTCTTATACATTCAAAATATCGACAAAGTTATTACTAATAATTTCATGGAAGTCTTCCTTCAAGTCATCTATAGATAGATGTAGAAATGAGGACAACTGTTTTAAATATTCTTGGTCAAAGCGCAGCCATGAAGCATGATTTCTTTTTAGAGAGCGCTCCGCTTCAGGGAAACTGGAATACGTCGGTGCTTCCCTTTCGCCTTTATGGACAATATAAAAATTCCCGTCGCCCGTTGGAACAATATAAGAAATTTCTCCATTATGATTTTGGTAACTTGTCCCAGTAGCAGATTCCTTTACATTAAATTCATTCCGATCAGTGTCTGGCTTCAGTGGGTTTAAGCCAAATACCTCGACTACAAACGTCTCAAAGGCCTCTTTTGACAAATCTGATCCAGATGCTTTTGGATGTCCCCCACCACCGAATTTTTGGGCAAACTGTGCAACATTTACTTCATCATGAATGGTCCGAAATCCCATTTTCTTTCCCGAGACATTTAAAAGGACAATCATATCTAAATGTGGATAAATATTATTTAACGCGTTTCCAAGCTCAGACAAATACTGCTCAGCATGGACGATTCCAATACAATACTCATTTACAAAGGTCTGGATGGTCTGCATGCTTTTGGAGTGGATATATCGAGTAATCTTTTGTTCCTCAAGATTAAGAATCATATTTTCTGTTTCGGTTAACGAAAAGGATTCTTTATTTTCAGTCAGCCGCTTTAGCATTTCTTCTTCAAATCGTTCTCTGTTCAATATGTAAAATAAATCATTTAACCGCTTGGCTGTGACATTGTTATTTTCATCCCACTCCCAAGTATCATATTGACGGACCAAGTCAATAAATTCCTCTAATGCTTGATTTCTTTCCATTTTTTTATGCTCGATTAAGTAATCATAAAATAAAGAGGTTGCACAAGTCTTTTTACCATTATCATATTCTGGAATCACTTTTCCCCATTTATATTCGTTAAAGTGCAAGGCGGTTACATGATGATCGATCATCTGAACAGGTTTCCCCTGCCGATACCGTTCTTCAAGCATTTTCTCGACTGACTCATTGACCGCTAAATCAGTAATATAAATTTCTTCCTGATGGTTACCAGGATGTGTTATAACTGCTTCCACACGCTTATTTAAATTTCGATAAGAACAGTAATAAACATTTGCCTGATCACCGAAGGCGATTTTAGCAATCAGCCCGCAACCGAGACCGTCTAAGTCAATATCCGTAAAAAGTCTTACCATACAAGACACCATCCAATCTATTTTCCATAACGCTTAGTTTGTTTTTGATGAACGGATCCTATTCAGCATCCCTACATCCTCATACACGCTTTTCTTTCTATCTGCTTAATATATCGTAAATGGTAAATAAAATCGATTATTTTTTTGAAATTAATCCTGTATGAACCTAATACTTCATTATTAGAATAAAAAATTAAAATCCAGCCATCAAGAATCGTGGCTGGATTTAACATTACGATAACCTTTTTATCTTATCAGCAATCGGTTTTCGTGGTTTTGGCTCTGGTATGATTTCCGGATAACCAATTCCTAGCACACCGATTACTTCATATCCATTAGGAACACCAAGTATTTCCTTGTTGCGCTCTGTTGCCCCAATGGATGACCAAAATGTCCCCACACCTTCAGCCCAAGCGGCTAAGTTAAAATTTTGAATAAAACATGCTGTCGCTAATGCATTTTCGATCATTTCTATTTGTGATGTACCATTCCTTGATAAAACAGCTATTACAGTAGGTGCATCGCCAAAGTTTGTTTTATGATTCAGTTTTTCTCTAGTTTCCTTCCCGACAAAAAGGATTTCCCACGGCTCTGTCATGCGATGATTCGGAGCCATAGCAGCGGCTTCAAGCCACGCTAATAGAGATTCTTCTTTTACTACATCAGGTTTAAACTTTTTAATATTTCTCCGATTTTTAATTACATCGATCATTTTGTCCTCATCACTCCACTTCTAACTTTTTTTTAAATTCTACTAAGATATACTCTTACCTTTTAACTTAAATTCCTACCTTATAATAGCCTCTTTTAAAACCATAAAAACAAAACCATATTGCTTGCAGGAAGAAAAACAGCCCCCAAAATGATGCCGGAAGAAATCCGGTTATTCGGGCAAGATTTGCCGCGTCCCCTGCCGCCTGTGGCTGTATTACGCTAATAAACAAAATTTCATATGCACTTTGAACAGAATCCACTAATATGATGGCTGCAATTAATAGTAATACATGGTTTCTAATACGTTGGCTCCCTTTTATAAGTAATAAAAGAAAGGCAGCTGCGAAGGAGCAAAGCCAAAAGATCCCGTATGGATTACGGACCCAAAATATGAGATTTAAAAAAATAAAGGCTAATATAATATCAATTAACATGTTTTCCTTTTTTCTTCTTAACAGCCAAAAAGAAAGGAAAGCTGTGAAAGATGCAAAGGTGTAGCCTGCAAGACTTGTGAAGAAACTGCCCATCCATGTTGATTGATTGCTAATCGTGGCCCCTTCCGAGTTCATAAATAATGAAATGGTTTCTACCCTTCCCCCAAATAGAGCTATGATGGCATGACCCGTTTCATGTATCAGCGTATTAATTATTTTCACATAATTTCCTATGATCGGTACATGAATCAATATAACCGCAATCACGAGGACAAGGAAAAATTTTGCACTGAATTTGTCCCGGACAAAACTCAAGTTAATTCTCCTTTTTTATCATAATTTTTTGCTTATCTATATTTTACAGTTTCCCTATATAATATTGCAA
This sequence comes from Neobacillus drentensis, assembly GCF_021560175.1. Lineage (GTDB taxonomy): Bacteria > Bacillota > Bacilli > Bacillales > Cytobacillaceae > Neobacillus > Neobacillus drentensis_A. Next base: position 4,075,143 of record NZ_CP091110.1, read on the forward strand.
ATATTCTCTCATATTACTTTGTTTCATTTATATTTTATCTGGGTATATCCTCATTAGTTCATTCGTTGGGTCGACAACCAACAACTTCTATGTTACCATTAAGTTGTTACTATATTAACCTAATAAATTTGAGGGGGAATGAAATTGATAGAATTCAAAAACATTGTAAAGAAGTATCGAACCAAAACCATTATTAATCCATTTTCATTAAAAATTGATGCAGGTCAATTAGTTGTCTTCATTGGTCCAAGTGGCTGCGGAAAGACTACATTGCTCAAAATGATTAATAAACTAATTCAGCCAACATCAGGGCAGATTTTTGTAAATGGAACGGATATTACCACGATGAATCCCATTGAACTCCGCCGTAACATTGGCTACGTTATTCAAAACACCGGGCTATTTCCACATATGTCTATAAAAGAAAATTTAGAATTAATACCGAAGCTTAAGGGGGAAGAGCCTGCTTCCATTGAAAAGAAGACCCATGAATTACTGGAATTAGTTGGCCTTGAGCCCAAGGAATATTTATATCGCTATCCAAAAGAATTAAGCGGCGGGCAGCAGCAAAGAATCGGTGTTGCGAGAGCCTTCTCTACTAACTCGGATATCATTCTCATGGATGAACCATTTAGCGCACTGGACCCAGTTACAAGAAGCTCCCTTCAAGATGAATTGTTCCAAATGCAAAAGGAATTAAACAAAACGATTATCTTCGTTACCCATGATATGGATGAAGCAATCAAAATAGCTGACAAAATTTGTATCTTGAAAGAAGGGGATATACTTCAATATGATACTCCGGAAAACATTCTAAAAAATCCTGCGAATCACTTTGTCGAAGACTTTATTGGCAAACGCCGAGTGTGGAACAATCCAGAGTTATTATTGGCCGAAGATATCATGATTCAACATCCTGTTAAAATCACGTCTATGCGTACTGTACTACAGGCTATTGAGATTATGAAAGATCATAAGGTAGATAGTTTAATGGTGACAGACAAACATAATGTCCTTAGAGGGCTCGTGACATTAAAAAGTATCCAATTACTGAATCGAAATTTATCGATTGAAACGGTCATGGAGCGTAATGTCCTGTCGGTTGCACAGGACGCTAACTTAATCTCCGTGTTAGCCACGATGAACGAACATAAAATCGGATATCTTCCTGTGGTGAACAGTTCCAGCCAACTAACAGGCCTCATCACTAGAAGTAGTATTTTATCTGCGTTAAGCAGTCAATTAATTGATTTGGAGGTGGCATTTTAATGAGTGGATTTTGGAATTATCTTACAAACAACTACAGTCAAATCCTAAGCCTACTAGGAGAGCATTTATATTTAAGTATCGTATCCGTTCTAATCGCCATAATTATTGGAATCCCATTAGGCATATTAATTTCAAATGAACCAAAACTCTCAAAACCAATCATTGGAATTACAAACGTAATCCAGGCTGTCCCAAGCTTAGCTTTACTCGGTTTTCTTATCCCATTTATCGGAATTGGCAGTACACCTGCAATCGTAATGGTTGTACTTTATTCTTTACTTCCCATTGTTAAAAACACATACACTGGTTTAACAAATATTGACGGAGACATTCTGGAAGCCGCCAAAGGTATTGGTCTGACCAAGAGTCAAACAATGAAAAAGGTACAGTTACCACTGGCCTTCCCAATGATTATGGCGGGTATCAGAATTTCAGCAGTGACAGCAGTCGGCTTAATGACCATTGCTGCGTTTGTTGGAGCAGGCGGACTTGGTTACCTGGTTTTCTCAGGTGTGCAAACTGTCGATAATTACATGATTTTAGCAGGAGCCATTCCCGCTTGTATTCTCGCTCTTCTGATTGATTTTGTCGTTGGCAAACTCGAATCATCTCTTTCTTATACAAGTAAACAAAAATCAACATCGAAAAAAGGAAAAACTACCAAAAGAGTGATGATTGCATTTATTTCTATTGTTTTGGTAGCTGCCATAGGCTTTAAAGCCTATTCATCCGTTAAGGCAGAGGATAAGATTGTTATTGGTTCAAAAAACTTTAGTGAGCAATTAATTTTAGGCAATATGCTCGCTGATTTAATTGAAGATCAGACCGATATACAGGTAGAGCGAAAATTGAATCTAGGTGGTTCACAGGTAGCCTTTGGTGCATTAAATTCTGGAGATATTGACATGTATGTAGAATATACGGGGACAGGTTTAGTTAATATTTTAAATCAACCTCCAGAAAGTGATTCGGATAAAGTCTATAAGTATGTTGAGAAGGAATTTAAGCAAAAGTATGGGATTAATCTATTAAAACCGCTTGGGTTTAATAACACCTATGCATTAGCTGTACGACAAGACACGGCTAATGAGTATCACCTAAATACCATCTCAGATTTAGCTAAGGTAAGTGGAAATTTAACTATGGGTCCTACCATTGAATTTCCAAATCGGGAGGATGGATTAATTGGCCTTACAAAGACCTATAATATGGCCTTTAAGGATGTAAAACCAGTTGATGGCGGCTTGCGCTACACCGCTCTTCAAAATCAGAAAAGTGACGTTATTGATGCCTTTTCAACCGATGGATTACTTGAAGCGTTTCATTTAAAGGTACTAAAGGATGATCAGCACTTTTTCCCTCCATATTATGCAGTACCAATTATTAAAGAGGAAACCTTAAAAGAGCACCCCGAGTTGAAAAAGGTAATTAATAGCCTCTCCGGAAAACTAACGGATGAAAAAATGCGGGAACTTAACTACAAGGTTGACAGCCTTAAACAATCTCCAGCTAAGGTTGCCAAAGACTTTTTAGAAAAAGAGGGATTATTGGATTAATAAAAAAAGCCGGTCGGATTGACCGGCTTTTTTTATGTGCTCAGTTTGATATCTTTTAATACTAATCTTCTAAGAAATGAACAACCCTGTCATAGGTCTCATCATCCCCAATTACTAGTAAAACATCCCCTTCCAGGATTAAGGCGTAAGGGCCAGGTGAGATAATCAAATCACCGTTTCGCTTCATTCCAATCACCGTACCACCCGTATTTTGCCAGAATTTCACTTCTGAAATGGTTTTTCCAATATAACTGCACCCTGGAAAAATCTCTACCTCGATAGGCGCCAATGGATTGGTATGCCGTAGTTTCCCTGAATAATCCATTATTTTTCTTAACGTATCAAAAAGATCCTCATCCAGTCTATTTCTTTCTGAAATGAGCGTATTCATTTGTTTTTCTAAGTCCTTTATACTCGCTAAATTTGAAAAACGATGGATATATTTATAAGCATTCTCTCTCGATGAGATGACAATTCCACTACCCTTAGTGGATTGGACAATCTCCACGTCTTCTAAGATTTTAATTGCTCTTCGGACCGTTTCAGGTGAGACCTTATATTCACTTGCAAGAGTGGATCTTCCATGGATCTTTTCCCCTACTTTAAACTTTCCATCGTATATTCTATTTGCTAAATCAATCGCAATCCGTTCATATGTTGGAATTTGTGCCTTTTGCATTGGACCACCACCAAGTTTCATCTTATAAAAATTTTCATATATCATCACTATACCGTTTTTATAACCAGTTTGCGAGCCGGAACCTATACCTTTATATTTGATCATTTTAGGACATAATGGTAAGGAGGCATTTTGCTTAGGAGATGAGCTGGTGAAAAGAAAGGTAACGATTTCATTAAGCATACTATTTAGCTTGGGAATGGCTGGGTTATTTATCTTTTACTTGATAAAGCATGACCATACTCGGTGGCAGGTTGCTCTAGGGGGAATTTTCGTCAGCCTGTTACCGCTGGGTCTATTAAAAATGAAAAATAATCCTTTTAATACTCCAATTATTGTCAGTTATTATCTGTTCTTATTTTGCTCTTTATATTTAGGCTCTATTTCAAGCTTTTATTTGCATTTCGAATGGTGGGATTCTACCCTCCACTTTTTTAAGGGAATGTTTGTAGGGTTTGTGGGTATTAGTCTTTATAAACACTGGGTTCCACCGCACACCCGAAGTAACGTTTCCACTGGGATTCTTTTTCTGTTCGTCCTTTCACTAGCTGTTTCCTCAAGTGTGCTTTGGGAGATTTATGAGTTTGTAGGCGATCTCACTCTAACACATACCATGCAAAGAGGGGGAAATAAGGATACCATGCTTGATCTTCTATGTGGTTTTGCAGGAGGACTTATTACTGCGTTTTATTCCCTTCTTAGAAAAAGAAGTATTTAAGTGGAGGTGTTTGTACAATGAAACGGAAACTCGTTATCACTTTGAGTCTATTGTATGTCTTATTCATGGTCTTCTTGGCATTCTATTATCATAGTATAGGGCAGTCCTTTAAATCCACTGTGGCCCTTGGAGGGATCCTTTGTGGGGCAGTTCCGCTTTTATTGGCATTGTTTACAAAACTGCAATTTAATTTACCAATCGTCTTTTCGTATCTCATTTTTTTGATTGGTTCACAATATCTAGGTTCTATATTAGGCTGGTATGGGCTAGGTTGGTGGGACACCTTTATGCATTTTGTCAGTGGAGCCATTTTGGCTTTTTCAGGAATTGCCTTATATGAAAGATTAATTCATCGGGCAGCAGGACACGAAATTTCACCTTGGTTTGTTTTCCTGTTCACCTTGTCATTTGCGGCCTTGGGCGGCGTCTTATGGGAGGTCTATGAGTTTAGCTGCGACCAATTGTTTGGGATGACCCTGCAAGGCGGGGGAAATAAAGATACGATGACGGATTTAATAGCTGATACTATAGGCGGGCTTGTCATAGCGATATGGACCTTCGCTCGAACAAAGTTAAAATTAAAAAATGTAAGACGACTTAATTAGTGAGAATGTAATCCGTCTTAAAACATTGATAAACCAATATCGGTACGACTAAAATTAATAATACTTTTAGCTGCTATTCGATTCCGCTCCTGCAAGAGACTTTGTAAACAATGGTTCATATTTAATTCTCTTTTCACTCATCGTTTGGAAGAGGACCATGCTCTCCCCAATTGTGACAACATCAACTTCCTGATAATTAGTCATTAATTCTGTTGACATGATTACAGCCCGCATTTTATTAAAATACCAATACTAAAAAAAGGCTCAATGCTACATGAGCCCAGGTAACGTTTTCATTCATCAGCTGGCAGTCATTGACACCTCTTTAGATCAATCCATAAATAAATTATGAATGGATTTGCTTATGAAGCGTCGCTCTGACAGCACCTGGTGATTGGATAAGCTGTTTGAAGAATGCCTCTACTTTTTCTCCTAGTCCAGCTTCATATAAATTGATACCAAAAATTCTTTCATTTGATAAAATGGGGCGTAAATTATCTCCTACTGAATCTGGATGACCAAATACTATCTTTTGAAGATATTGCTGTAGTTCCTCTAAAAGAGGATCTGGACTAAGTGTCATTTTTTCTCCTGCATCATTAAAGCCCATCAAATAACGGCACCAAGCAGCAATCGTCAAGGGGATAAATGATAAGTCATTTACATCCAGGTCTTCCTTTTGTAGATATAATTTGATCGTTTCCCCAAATCGAATCGCTAACTTTTGTGAAGTGTCTGATGCAATTCGTTGTGGCGTATCCGGAATATTAGGATTTGGAAAGCGTACCTCAATGACTTCTTTAATAAACTCTATTGGATCAATAATGCCAGGATCTGTTACCACTTTCATACCCTCATCGTAGCCGATTTTTTCTATTAACGCTTTTAAATCTGGATCCTTCATTTCATCAGCAATCGAAGAATAATCAAGTAAACAGCCAAAAATGGCCAGAGCGGTATGAAGTGGATTTAAACAAGTGCACACCTTCATTCTTTCGACAAGGTCAACCACTTCTCGTTCTGTAAAATACACACCCACCTTTTCTAAAGGCGGTCTTCCGTTTGGAAAACAATCTTCAATAACAAGGTATTCCGATTCCTCTGTATTCACAAATGGAGCCAGTGCCGGTCCATTTTCCTTTACTCGAATTAGTTCAGCACTTCCATATCCTTTATCGATTAACTTTTCTTGCACCATTACGGAAGGAAACGGCGTAATTTTATCAATCATACTCCATGGAAAGGTGATTTTCCTTTCATCCATTAAATAGTCAATAAACCCTTGCACAACCACACCGTTTTCCTTCCAAATCGAAGCAACCGTAATAATTGCCTCCTTCAGCTTATCTCCATTGTGAGAGAAATTGTCTGTACTTACTAACGCTAAAGGAGCTTCCCCTGTTTGATATCTTTCATGTAAAAGGGACGCAAGCATTATCATCGTATGCTGTATAGGATAATTCAGTCCTTTCTCCAATTCTTCTTGTATAGATGCACGAATTTCCCCATTCATATCTCTTAAATCATAGCCCTTTTCTGTAATGGAAAGAGAAATAAATTGAAGTGAAGGATTACTAAAGATCTCTTTTAAACGTGACCAAGACGCGGGTCCGTTAAAGGTCGCAATACTTTCCGCCACACTTGCGATCACTTCCATACTCAATGACCCATCAGTCTTCATCACAACATCCAAACTTAAATTATCATATGGTTGATAGATCTTTTCAACTAGCGTATCACTGTTTGCGGATGCTACAATGATCCCTTTATCAGTCCCTTTCTGCTCAATTAAATGCTGCTGCAAGACAGAATGAAACGCTCTAAATAAATTCCCGCCACCAAAATGTAACCAAACCGGTTCTTTTTTCGTTGCTTCCCAAACCTCTTCAAAATGATAATCTGGTGTTTTAATACCGATGACCTCAAATTTATTTTTATTCGTTTTGAGTTGTTCCTTTTCTAGTAATAGCAATGTTGTTCCTCCTTATTACTTTATTGATTGATCAACACATCTTTTCGAATTTAGTTGGAATGCAAATTATTCTTTTGCATTATTAAAGAAGTTATCCTGAACCCAAATTTCTTTGGCAGTTGCCCCTTTTAAGACGGTATCCACGTTTAAATACTGTTTTAACTCTAAATGAGTCCAATGATAGAGAGGATTCCCTACTAATTTTTCTATTGTTTCAGCCCATTTGACAAATTTCTCATAATCCTCTGCTTCACCTGTAATGTAGTATTCTTCAACTCCATTTGCTCTCATTGCCCGCCATTTATAATGGTTTGTTTATTTAATTTAAAGGAAAGGACGTAATCAATACGACTAGCAATAATCCAACTACTCAATCAGTATGACCCCTACAATGGTATGAACAGCGCCTTATGGTTGTGTGGTTGCTTTTTGTACAACGCCTCCAGCATCCAGGACTGCACCAACTAAGAAAGTATCAAGGGCTACCGATAATTTTCTAAAGAATGTCATAACCGATGCAAAAATACCTTCACGTCTTTGTTTGGTACTCATTTCATCTGCATCTAGAATAAATGGGGATAAATGCCAAGGAACGAATTCAAGCATACTTCTACCAATTTAATAGATGAACGAAATAATACTAACGTCAAAATTGGTTAACTAGGATGGAAGTAATAGACTGCTCCATATCCAAATAAACAAAGAATCATTGTCGAGTATGAAATTTCAGCCAAGTTTGCAGGGCCCCATTTTGATTATTAAAAATCCATAAACGATGGCACTAGGAAGCCCGATAATACTAAAGGAAAGTAAGTTAAACGCCACTTCGGAGGAGCTATTCAGTGCATTACACAGTAGAAGACGAAGACTGCATTAAACGCATCTTAACCAGTCATTGAGCAAATATACATAAGTAGGTGTTTGCGGAAACTTTTTACTTTAAAAGTAGACGCAAAATCAACTAGTGTTTGAATAATTACTTTTAAATAATCAGTAATGCTTTTACGTTCTTTCTTTTGCTTCACAAATTGCTACATTACTTCTGGAGATACCTCTCGTTCTCAGATGAGCACAATCGCAAAAATGAATGCCCCCTAAACTACAAATGTCGAAAAGAAGAATAAGATTTCTTTCTTCCCTATGAAAGAATAATTTTATACCGTGTGAAGTGGTTTTTTTGCAAGCAAATTATCCCTTAATAAAACATTGGTATCCCAGGCACCCAATAAATACATAGCACCTAATGCACGATCATATAAGCCATAGCCCGGTCTGCATACTTCATCCCAAATATGTCTACCATGATCGGGGCGAGCATATCCACTGAAACCGTTTTTGTAAAGTGCATTAACAATGCTAGTAATTGGTAAAGAACCATCTTCTACTCGGTGGGAAGACTCAATAAAACTGCCATCTTCAAAATGTTTAATATTTCGTATATGAGCAAATGGGATCCGATCTGAGAAACTATTCACGATATCAATTAAATCATTAGAAGGATTTACACCTAACGAGCCAGAGCAAAAAGTTAATCCGTTGGATGGGCTATCTACTGCACTTAATAGACGCTGAATGTCCTCTTTGTTCTTTACTATTCGTGGTAATCCAAAGATGGGAAACGGCGGATCATCTGGATGAATGGCCATCTTAATTCCACATTCCTCTGCAATCGGGCATATTTCTTTTAAAAAATAGGTCAAATTCTCTAATAAATTCATTTCGGTAATATCCTTATAAAGGCCAAAAAGCCGCTGCAAATCTTTTAATCTTTCAGGCTCCCAACCTGGAAGGGAAAAATCCTTTGCGTTTTCTTTCATATTCTTTACGACCTGCTCTGGTGATAACGAGTGAACTTTAGTAGCATCAAAGTATAATGCGGTACTGCCATCTTCCATTTCTTTAAATAAATCCGTACGGAACCAGTCAAATACAGGCATAAAGTTATAACATACCACTTTTACACCAAATCTGCTTAAATTTTTCAATGTTTCTTTGTATGTCGCAATATATTGGTCTCGTGTAGGTAATCCAAGTTTTATATCTTCGTGTATATTCACACTTTCAACCACGTCAGAATTTAACCCGTATTTATTTGCTTGTTTTACTACTTCCTCGATCCGTTCGAAAGGCCATACCTCTCCGACAGGTACATCATGTAGCGCCCAGACGACCCCTTTGACACCTGGGATTTGACGGATTTGTTTTAATGTAATGGAATCATTTCCATCTCCATACCATCTAAACGTCATTTGCATGTATGGTTCACTCCTTTAATTAACGCTCTCATTTTAAAAAATCTTATCCCTAAACCTAAAATGATATCAATATGATTATTTGACTTAATTCATTCCATTTTTAATTGCCAACTGTGTAAATTTTAGCTCACTTTGCCAATAGGTAATGAAAATAGAAATACTTGAGAAAAAGAAAATAAAGATGATTGGAAACTTTAAAGAGATAAAAAATAGTCCATAAAGACAAATTATATTGATGAAGGTCAGATGAAATTTATACAAGCCAAATTTTAAGGCATTGATAAGTAACTGTTTCCCTGTATAATAACCATTGACCATTAACGGAAACAAATGTAAAACAACCGCTAAAAAGAAAACCAACATTAAACAGAAAACCAAGTATAAGAAGATTTTTATGTTTGAGTCAATTTTTGTAATGATATGGAAATCTCCATAAAGCAACACACCAAATATTACAATAAAAAAACCGGCAACCATGCTTTGTCTGAAATTTTCTTTCATTAATTGAAAGTATGTTGTGATAATGGGCGGTTCTTTCTTTTTTATCCATTGTCTTGCAACTCCAAAAGCTGCAGCCGTAGCGGGGAAAATGGTGATAATTGGTATACAGCTAATTAAGAATATAAGGTTCAAAAGGGTAAAGTGATAAATCCAAGTACACGTGCGGTATAACCAGCCGTCTATCTGTAACATAATGATACACACCTTCTCTTATTTACTTATAAATTTTAAAATAGCAACATAGATCATCATAAAGTCGGTCTTTTCTAGCAGAATAACTCACGAACCTGCTTTGTATAGACCCCCTTCTGGTTTTTCTGCTAATGCATAAATATTTCTTTTTATAAGATCCTTATTTTGCTTTGTTGCAAAAAGGAAACTGCCTCATAAAAGGCAGTTTCCAAACAATTAGTTTTTTATTTGTTTTGAGCCTTGTAATTCTTTACATATTCATCATAAACCGCCTGTCCGCCTTGAGCCATGTATTCTTTAACCAATGATTTGTACAAGTTGCTTACTTGATTTGGCTTAGCAGCAATTAATTTTGCAAGCATCTGAGCAGAAAAATTCTTAAGTGAGGCATTGAATTTTGCATCGGCTGAATTCGGCGTTGAATAGTAATAAGGAGCATAGTAATCAACAGATCCAACCTTTAATGCATTCTCTACTTCACTTTCAAAACCAGGATATCCTGCCGAAACAGCTGCAACGTTCTTCTCTTTGTCACCAAGCTCGATACCGTTTGAAAGAATATCGTAGTCGAGGTTGTTTGCAACAGTCATCATCTTCTCGCCTGAATTTGTAGTTCCTGTCTGTTTTGGAACTCCATTGACCATGTTGTAATCTTCCCCTTCTTTACCATTCTGTAGGAAGAGGGTTACCTCTGGGTCAGACATCCAGTTCAGATATTTTATGGCAAGGTCAACGTTTTTACTTGATTTCGGTACAAGGATATACATACCATTAGGAGCATATCCTGGCTTAGGATGCTTTCCTGCATCATTTGCCCAAGGATCAATAGGCACTAGTTCTGCACTAGGGACGTTCTTCTTAAGATTGACAAGGTCACCAGGAGCTGTCCTGTATGGACCATCCCAGTTCGTGATAAAGGCTCCAACTTTTCCATTGGAAATATCTGCATCCAGTTGTTTTGCATCTTTGTCAGTAGCGAAACTCTGGCTAATCAAACCTGCATTATACATCTTGTTCATATATTGAACAGCTTGTTTAAATCCTGGTAAATTCCAGTTGTCCTGGTAACCGGGACTTGTCTGCAGTGTAGCAAACTGTTTTTCAGTCAGATCTGAAGGTTTAAAGGCTTCCGGAATATTACCTACTCCTGGATAGGCAGGTTGAAGTGCATATCCAAAAGGAATAACTCCGCTTACATTCCCCGGATTCTTCTCTTTGAATGCAGCCATAGTGTTATAGAACTCTTCTGCTGTCGTCGGAAGAGGAAGACCAAGTTTATCGAGCCAGTCTTTACGGATAAATGTATTCATGCCCAGGAGTACAGTTCTCTTACCTGGAATGGCATACTGCTTACCGTTAAACTTACCATACTTTAATAAATCATCTCCAAGATACTTCGAGAGGGTAGTTCCATCTTGTTTAAGGGCTGAACCAAGGTCTGCCAATCCACCCTGCTGTACATAATTATAAACAGTGCCCTGGTTGTAGGTGAAAACGATATCAGGGGCCTCACCTGATGCCATCAATACATTTAACTTGTCTACTTCCTGGGTTCTAGGAACTGGAACAAACTTAACAGTTGCATTATACTTCTTGCCGAACGTCTCATTGATATACTTTGTCCAGTAGTTATTATTCAAATCCGGCTGACCGGGTTTTCCTCTGTCAAAAACTTCAACCGTTAATGTTCGATGTTCTTTTGTATCCCCTGATGACTTCTCTGCTGTACCACTTGATTTGCCATTTGATGCTGTACTCTGACAAGCGGCCAAAGAAGCAGCAAGTGCAACTGCAGTGATAGACGCAAAGAAAGGTTTCAGTCTCTTTATCTTCATAAAATCCACTCCCTTTGTAAATTTTAATAATGAATAAAAGCGCGCAGGTCAGATTAAAATGATTGATTTCATCAGCCTATATTAACCTTTGATTGCACCAATGGTAATGCCGGATACAAAGTATTTCTGGAGCCACGGGTACACAAGCAGAATCGGAACGGTACCAAACATAATGCTCGCTGCTTTCAGTGCCTCTGAAGGAAGATTTGTGTTGACATTCTCTCCCGCCATTTGTTGTGAAATATTGATCACATTGTACAGTTTAAGCTGGATGGTATACAGGTTTTCGTCTGTAATATAGAAAAGAGCGTCCTGAAAATAATTCCATCTGAATACCGCGTATAATAAAGCGATGGTAGCAAGTGCAGGCTTGGAAAGTGGCAGCATGATCTTAAGCAGGATCTGCAGATCATTGCATCCATCCAGGTAGGCAGCTTCTTCAAGGCTTTCAGGTAAGTTCTCAAAGAACGATTTCAATATAATCATATTGAAGACACTCATTATACTCGGTAGAATCAGTGACAAGGAGGAGTTTAGTAGATTCAGATTTTTTACAAGCATATAATCCGGAATCAAACCACCGCTAAAATACATGGTAAACACCATCACTAACAAGAAAACATTTCTGCCCTTGAGCCTTTTTCTACTCAGCGCGTACGCTGCCAAAACGGTGACCGCCAATGAAAGGAGCGCATATACAAGGACCAGAATCATCGTGTAAACCAATGAGTACAGCATACTGCCATCCGCGAATACAACCTTGTAGGCTTCGATATTAAAGTCTATAGGGTATATGGTGACCAGCTGGGATACAATTGCCCGATTGGAACTAAGTGATTCCGATAGAACATAAAGAAAAGGAATCAGGCATATTAAAACCGCTATTAAAACAATCAATGCAGCTGAATAGTCAAAAACTCTATTTTTCAATTTTTGTGACATTGTCAGTACCTCCTTACCATATTCCTTTCCCGCCTAATTTCTTAGTAATAAAATTGGAACCTAACAGAAAAATTAAGCAAATAACGGATTGGAATAGACCTACGGCAGCACCAATTGAGAAATTTGCAGATTGAATACCTACACGGTAAACATAGGTGCTGATAACGTCAGCATAGTCCATAACAAGGTTGTTCTGCAGGTTGAATGGACGGTCGAAGTTAATGGCCATAATATGACCGAGCTGCAAAATAAGAAGGATTGCAATGGTCGGTCTTATCCCCGGCAATGTAACATGCCAGATTTTTTTTAGCCTTCCTGCCCCATCCACGTCGGCAGCCTCGTAGAGCTCTTTGTCAATTCCCGTCATAGCAGCAAGATACAAAATCGTACCCCACCCAGTACTCTGCCATACTCCAACTAAAGAATAAGTTCCAATCCATGCAAATTTATTCGTTAGGAACGGTAATGCATCGCCGCCCATACGGGTAATTAATGAATTGACCATTCCTGTAGGTGTAAGTAACTGAGCAACAATTCCGCCGATAATAACCCATGAAAGGAAATGCGGCATATACAGGATGGTCTGACTGATCTTTTTAAACCTTTTAAATGCCAATTCATTGATCAGGATAGCTAAAATGATTGGTGCCGGAAATCCCACAATTAAATCCAAGGCATTAAGCATCAAGGTATTTCTAACAACCTCAAAGAATTGTGATGTGGCAAAAATTTGTTTGAATGTTGCAAAATTATTCCAAGGACTCTCGCTCAAACCCTGAAACATATTGTAATCCTTAAAGGCTATCAGGATTCCATACATGGAGCCATATTTAAAGATCAAAATATAGGCCACAGGGATAACCAGCATGAGGTAGAGTAACAAATCACGTTTTAAATAATAAAGTAATCCCTTATTCGTTTTAAGTGGCTTTACCATGATATCGTTTGTATTAAGAGCAAGGTCACTATCCTTTACCTTTACCTTCATACATTACCACCTCCGTTTTAACAAAATCAGCTTGACCGCTATGGAGTCTTTTTATAGATGGGCACTTTCTTCTCCCGTCGCAATTTTATGTCAAATACGACAATTGCTTATTTAACGAAGTCACTCCCATGTGCGACCTGCTCATACGTATGGTGTGCTGTCTCAATTTGTAAAGCCTGTTCTTGTGCTTCAATACATAATTCCGCAGCTCTGAAGGTATGCTCCTGTGTCATTGCATGCTCCGTTCCATTTAGGCAGTCAAGGATAAATTCCCCAAAGAACGGATATCCAACTTTTCCAGATAATTGATAATGCTTCTCCCCTTGCTTGTTCACCAAATATAAATGATCTCCCTGTGAATCTCTTGCAATATCAATATACTTTCTCACTTCAATATAACCTTCTGTTCCTAAGATAGTGACACGGCCATCTCCCCATGTACCAAGACCATCCGGAGTAAACCAGTCGACACGGAAATAGAAGGTTGCACCGTTATCTGCGACTAGGGTAGCATCACCAAAATCCTGGAATTTTGGATATTGTTTAAAATGATAATTTCCTACCTTACTATGCAATACTTTTGCATCTTTGGCTCCAGCATAATGTAAAAATTGCTCAATTTGATGGCTGCCAATATCACAAAGAATACCGCCATAATATTCAGGATCAAAGAACCAATCGGGTCTGCTTTTCGGATTTGCGCGATGCGGGCCTGTCCCAATGACCTGAATGACTCGCCCAATGGCCCCTTCCTCAATCAATTGTCCTGCAAACATGGAACTTTCAGAGTGGAGGCGTTCACCATAGTAAATTCCCCATTTAAGTCCCGTTTCGGCTACCTTGATTCTCGCTTGTTTCACCTGATTCAATTTTGTAAAAGCAGGCTTATCTGTAAAATAATGTTTTCCATGGTCAAGGACACGAAGACCAAGCGGACCGCGCTCTGAAGGGATATTCGCACTTGCAACCAGCTGTATATCTGGATGATTAAGAATCTCCTCTTCACTAGTTGCTATTTTTGCCTGAGGATATTTAGTAACGAAATCATTTACCTTCTTATGGTCCGGATCGTACACTAGAGTGAGCTGAGCCCCGGCCTCAATTAAGCCATTGCACATTCCATAAATATGGCCATGATCTAACCCAATGGCAGCAAATTGAAACTCCCCTTCTCCAACGACGACTTTTTTAACCAAACCTTTTGGTGCATAATTCATTCCATCATTTCGTTCCATATTACTCTCTCCTTTTTGTTTAAGATAGAAAAAACAATTATTCGTATTTACCACCAGTAGTAATCACATTTTCTGTAAAATTAATAACATGGTTTTTCTTCTCATAAAAGTGGGTGGCGTTTTTCAATACTCCTTCTCTGGTATAGAACGGACTTTCCTCATTTAATGGAAGCTTTACGGTTTCTCCAGTGCTTGCTGATTGGTAAATCGCTGATATTAATTCAAGCGTTTGTCGTCCTTGTATTCCATCCACTAACACTGGTTTTTGACCTTCAATGGCTAATAAAATATCTTCAATCTGTGCTGTATGACCTGTATATTCTAAGTCTGTCAATTGGTCATAGGCATTCTGAAGTTCTGCCTCCAGCTCTTCATCTTTTTCAGGGAAACCATTTTGTTTCGATTTCGATGCCGCAACTTTCCACGGAACAGATACCCTTGCATTTTTTCCTTGGAAGATCAATTGCTGCTCCTCTCCATGATGAACAACCGAGCTGGTAATTTGCGCTAAACTTCCATTCGGATATCGGAAAATGGCAACCGATAAATCTTCTACTTCAGCATTATCATGTGATGTATTGCTTGTAACAGCTGTTACTTCTGAAGGCATTCCATTCATCCAATGAAAAATATCGATATGATGGACCGCATGGTTTAATGTGCAGCCGCCGCCTTCTTTTTCATATGTACCTCTCCACCATAAATCATAGTAGCAGTGACCTCTCCACCAAAATGAATCCACTTGCGTATGTACAATAGGACCCATTAACTTTGTATCAAGGATTGCCTTAAGCTTCATCATCGGATCTGTAAACCGATTCTGAGAAACAATCGATAATATCTTGCCGCTTTGTTCCTGTGCCCGGTTCATGGCATCACATTCTTCTAAGGATGCAGCCATGGGTTTCTCAACAAGAACATTTTTTCCAGCGTTTAAGAAGTCAATGGCAATTTCAGCATGTGTATATGGTGGTGTACAAACGGAAACCAAATCAATATCAGGTCGGTTTAACATGTCATGGTAATCACTGTAAATATCAGCGTTTAAGTTAAAATCTTTTGCGGCCTTTTCAGCTTTTTCCGAATAAATATCGGATACTGCAACAATCTCACATCTGTCTGGAAATTGCAGGTACCCCTTGATATGTGCATTTGAAATTGCACCAGTACCAATAATTGCGACTTTAATCATCCTGTTCCATCCCTTTCTGTTTTTAAATCCTTCCATATAGAAATCAGGCTTTGCCTGTTACTACCTTAGTAAGATAAAACATGTAATGTGCCCCAATAAGGAATTCTGTCTTTTGGTATTTTTAGTTCTTCTTTTCCTAGCTGCATCATTTCCATCATCCTCTAATACTTTTAAACCGCTTACATTATATGTTTTTAAAAAAAGGAACAAAACAATGTTATTCCTTTTCTCACATACGGGCAGAGCATCCTCTGTGTTTACACGGTTGCATACAATAATGCTACTTCTTACGTTTGAAATATTCCGGGTATTCTTGCAATAATAAATCTTGTTCAGATAGCATCAGCCTTAAGTGTTTAGACATAAGTATTTCTGCCTTTGTTTTATCCTTTTCACAGATAGCTTCAAAAATTTCTTTGTGGTGATCTATCACAACATCCCAATCAAAAACCTTGATATCGGTTAACCGCAACATTCGAAACCTATATAAGTGTCCTGCCATGTCTTGTATCATCTTCCAGGTACGTTCTTTCCCGGAACATACATATAGAGCTTTGTGGAAAGCTTCATCTAATTCAAGGAATTTTTGAACTCCTTGGTTTCCTAACTCGTTAGAGACAAGCCTTTCCTGCATTTTTAGGTTCACTTCTAAATTAAAAATAGTTTCATCTATGAAGTTTTCACAGCATAAACCAACAATTTTTGATTCAATAATTTCACGGACAAACCGTGCTTCTTCTGCACTATCCAAATTGATGAGCGAGACATATGTTCCACTCTGAGGGATGATCGTTAATAATTCTTCCTGGGCTAATTTTAGAAATGCTTCTCTGATTGGAGTTCGACTTACTTCTAATAGTTCGGACATTAATTTTTCTGAGATTTTTGTACCAGGAATTAATTTTAAATTCAAGATGTCTGACTTTAGAGTTTCATAAGCAAATTCTTTGGCATTTACGATTGCACTTGGCATAAATTTTCCTCTTCTCGTTGTTCCTTTTTCTGGTTATTCGCTCTTATTTAAGCAGTAAGGTAAAAATTACCACACTACCACTCTAGTATAATTAATATTCTAATATGGTAGATTTAAGTTTATTGTACCTCATACCATAAAGATTTCAAGGGATTTTTTTCGACAATTTAGAAAATTATTAAAATAGACTCTTACCTCCTCTTCCATCAAATACTCTTCATACTCTTTTCCGATTTTCGCCATTTCAAGTTTAGAACATCCAGCTTTCGACTTTGAAGAAACAAATCTCCTTACAAATTCGTTGAAAAAGTCGGGGATGAAGATATAAAATGTCTTTTGCAAGAATCAGGCTATAAAGAGGAACCAGCACAATTATATATATGAGCGTCACAAACTTGATGCTGAATGGAATAAGTAAGAGCAAATAGACTAGGAATAATCTTTATTGTTATGATCTCGTTTGGACTGAAATACTAAAGGAAGAATATATGTGTAAAGCAGACTGTATATTATCCCTATATGATCTACTAATCAAACATTTAATTAAAAAAGCAGAATATTACTTTCGGCATGTCATTCACTTGGAAACTTATTAAAGATATTGTCGAACCAAAGTAAAGTATGCCTCAGAAATCCTACCCCAAATTCACGTGAAAATCTATAGTTATCAACTTCAATTGACATCCTATCCTTTCGTTCCACATAATTTGCTATTATTCAAATATTCGTTAAAACGTACAAATTATAGTGTTTAACTACTCTTTCAGGCTAACCTTCTCTACGTTCAAGTTCAGTTTCTTGATAAAGGTGAAAAATATCATCTTTAACTTTAATAACCACCTAGAATCATCCTAATTTTGGTATCTTAACCCGATTGGGATGTTATTTGGTAGTATCTTTCATTTTTATTTAGTTTTCGCAAATAGCCGATTTCATCATACACACTCCTTGGAGTCGAATGGCTTACGCACAATTTCTAAGGGCATCTACGATCCTAAAGTTTATACTTTGATATGAACCGAGAAATATATCCATTGCTCGTTCCTCTCTTGGTCGCTTTTTTGCCCTAAGAAGATGACAGTAAGGTAATAATTATCAAGATATTTAGTTGCCACTCTCTGAAAAAGATCCGTTCGCTTTTTTTAGCGGTTGTGGTATCCGTTAACTTAGACTTTGTTTGATATTGGATATTCCCTTTATTTCAAAAACCTTTTTACTCCTAATTCCATCATAGGTCTAGGAATTCCTAAATTAAAAAAGGTACGTCATGATTGACGTACCTTCCTGAAACACATGATCAAACTGTGACAGGAACAAAGAATTCCTCGTAAAGAGCCTGTACAGCCCGTTTTTCATCTACCTCTTTTACACCAAACATCATACTAACTTCAGAAGAACCTTGATTAATCATTTCGATATTAACCTTTGCCTTTGCTAGTGCCTTTGAAGCCTTTGCCATTGTTCCAACATTTTGCCGCATGCCTTCTCCCACTACCATAATAAGAGCCAGACTGTGGGCAACTTTCACCTCATCCGCATGTAGTTCATTTTTTATTCGATTAATCACTTCATCCATAATTTTCTCATCAAACTGGCTCTCCCTTAAAATGACAGACACATCATCAATGCCAGATGGCGTATGTTCATAGGAAAGACCATAATCCTCTAAAACCCCTAACAGCTTGCGCCCAAACCCGATTTCTCTATTCATTAAGTATTTGCTAACATATATACTGCAAAACCCTTTATCGCTGGCGATACCAATGACAGGTCCGTTTGTGTTGTCGCGGTTGTTCACAATAAGTGTTCCAGGGGCAGATGGATTATTTGTATTCTTAATATTGACAGGTATTCCTGCTCTAAAGGCCGGAACAAGTGCCTCATCATGCAATACCTTAAATCCAGCATAAGATAATTCCCGCATTTCCCGGTAAGTTAATTCTTTGATCTCTTTTGGCTTTTTCACAATCGAAGGATTTACTGAATAAACGGCATCCACATCTGTAAAGTTCTCATATAAATCGGCCTTTAAAGCATTGGCGAGAATGGATCCGGTAATATCCGAACCACTCCTTGAAAAGGTGAATACCTCTCCATTTACACTATAACCAAAGAATCCTGGAAAAATTAAAATGCCAGACCGGTCATTTAAGGAGTTTAATCGTTCATAGGATTCCGGTAATGCTTGTGCATTTCCCGGCTCATCGCTTACAAGCAGTCCGGCCTCCCTAGGATTCACATAATGAGCCTCTACCCCCCTTGATTGAAAATAGGCGGCTACCAATTTGGCATTATTATCCTCACCACTAGCTTTTAACAAATCAAGAAATCGGTCAGGTTTGTCTTGGTTACTTGCTATTCTTGTTAATAAGTCATCATGGATTTCCTGGATTACTCCATCAGGTAGATTTAATTCCTCTGCTATGACTGCATATCTTTCCAGAACAGCAGCTAACTTTTCCTTGGGATCCTGATTTACTAAACAAGATTCCGCACATTCAATCAATAAATCGGTTACCTTTGTATCTTCTGCATACCTCTTACCCGGAGCTGATACAACAACAACTTTACGTTCCCGATCAGCAGTAACAATTTGAAAAACTTTCTCCAACTGTCTTCCGGAAGCTAAAGAGGATCCGCCAAACTTTACGACTTTCATGGATACATCCCCTACTCTATAAAAATATAATTTTAATTTTATTACAATTTAGAAAATAATCAAGAGTTTTTTCCATGCATAATGAACAATCGTCCATGTATAAAAGACAATTAGGAAATACACAAAAAAGAGTGAGCTTTAACTCCAGTGAAATCACTGTTTTAACCCTATTTCCGATTTAAAATAGTTTTTGAAATTATTGAATTAGCTCGATAAAATGGGCTAAGATTCTTGCTGTTAGTCCCCAAATCGTTTTATCGCCATAGCGATAAAAATATTCGTCCATCACTCTAGCCCGCCAATTATATTTTTCTCCCCCGGGAATTAAATCAAACGGAAAGTTCTCCGAAGGCTCCGCTTTCAGTGCGACGCGATAGATTTCCGGCTCATTATGGATAAAGAACGATAAAGGAACCGTAAATATTTCCCCAACCTCTGCTGGACTTGGCTTAATTTTTTCAGGGTTATTGATATAACCTACATAAGGATAGAGAATCATTCCAAAAGGGGAAATCATATAATCTAACGGAAAAACATTCGTTATATCTTGTTTATTAATCCCTAATTCCTCTACTGTCTCACGGATAGCCGCACCTTGTTCATCTAAATCTTGTGCATCAATTCTCCCGCCTGGGAAACAAATTTCTCCCGGCTGTCGCCTTAACTCGAGAGACCGTACTTCAAATAACACATGTAGTCCCTCCTCCTTCATCAATAACGGAAGCAAGACCGCATATTTTGAAAATCTTTCACTACCTAAAATCTTAGGGGTATGATCATTTAATTTGATTAAAACGGAATCTAAATCCATAATTTCACCTCACTCTATATGTATTATAAAAATTACCTATTACTACAATACCACTTTTTTCTAATAGAAAAAACATACCTTCTTTAGGTATGTTTTCAACAATTGAAATAGTAGGAAAATATATCGTTTGATAACGTTTATTAAAATGAAAAAGTTTTTTACGTTAAGCTAGGATGGCTCGATCGCTCGCCATTTGTGTCCCGCGAATTCGTTTAAATTCACTTAACAATCCTTCAATTGTCAGCTTTTGCTTTTCCTCTTCATTCACCTCTAAGATTATTTGACCCTTATCCATCATGATCAAGCGATTTCCTAGGTCAATGGCCTGCTGCATGTTATGGGTAACCATTAAGGTAGTCAGCTTATACTTAGCAACTATTTCCTTTGTTAAATTTGTAATAAGCTCAGCACGAGAAGGGTCAAGTGCGGCTGTATGTTCATCGAGCAGAAGAATCGAAGGCTCAGTAAACGTCGCCATTAACAGGGAGAGTGCTTGCCGTTCCCCCCCAGAAAGTAACCCTACCTTTGCACTAAGACGGTTCTCAAGACCAAGATGGAGGGATTCAAGCACCTCCCGGAAATAATCCCGTCTCTTTTTTGTAACACCTTTTCGAAGTGTCCTCACTTTATTTCGTGAATAGGCCATTGCAAGATTCTCTTCAATTGTCATACTTGGAGCAGTCCCCGCCATCGGATCCTGAAACACGCGTCCAATCATTTTTGAACGGTTATATTCTGACATGTTCGTAACATTTTTTTCACCAATTTGGACTTCACCAACATCGGGGATTAAAACGCCTGAAATAATATTCATTAACGTTGATTTCCCAGCACCATTGCTCCCAATAACCGTTACAAAATCCCCTGGGTTCAGAAAGAGGTTGACATGATCAATTGCTACTTTCTCATCCGGGGTTCCTTCATTAAAAATTTTATGAATCTGATTTAAGTGCAGCATGATTGTCCCCCTTTGCTTGTGAAGAAGTCTTGATTAGGTTCATTCTCTCCGCTTTCCTTCGAGCTTTGCGTTTTCTTTCTTTCGAAGCATCAATTATTTTTGGTGCTGTCAAAGCAATAATGACAATTATCGCTGTAATTAACTTCATATCACCAGGGCTCATAAATTCTGCTCTCAGTGCTAGAGTAACAACGATTCGATAAATGATAGAGCCCCCGATCACAGCAAGAGTCGTTCGGGCCATTGTTTTGGTTCCAAAAAGTGCCTCACCGATAATAACCGATGCTAAACCAATGACAATCATGCCAATTCCCATACCGACATCTGCAAATCCGCCTTGTTGAGCAATAAGTGCCCCTGAGAAAGCTACCAAGGCATTTGAAAGGCCAAGCCCTAGAACCACTAGAATATTTGTATTAGCAGAAAAGCTGCGAATCATTCGCTTATTGTCACCTGTAGCCCTTAATGCAAGCCCAATTTCTGTTTGTAAGAATAGATCCGTAAGGAACTTGATGACTAATGTCACAATGATCATTAAAATCAAAATTCCCCATGTTTCAGGGAGGCTGTCACCGAGTCCCACCATTGTTAGAAAACGATTAAAAAATGCATCAATTCCCCATTTTTCAAATACGCCCCCGATTTTTGTAAAGGCTGTATCAGCATTTAATAGAGGTATGTTTGAACGTCCCATAATCCGTAAATTAATAGAATATAAGGCGATCATCATTAAAATACCTGAAAGTAAGTTATTAATTTTTCCAAATGTATGAAGAAGCCCTGTCATACACCCAGCAGCAAATCCAGCAAATAATGCTGCAATTGTAGCAACAAAAGGGTTAACTCCATTTGCAATTAGTACAGCTGACATAGCGGCCCCTGTTACAAAACTTCCATCCACCGTTAAATCTGGAAAATCCAGAATACGAAAGGAAAGATAGACGCCCAGTGCCATAATCGCATAGATTATGCCTGCCTCAAACGAACCAAATACGGCTGTAAACATTGAGATCATCCTTTCTTTTAGTCTTAAAGCCCAACATTTAAGTATCCATTGAATTTATACTTATGTATGAATCAAGGAGGTAACCTGTCAGACAAGGTTTCCTCCTTGATAATGTCCTGCTATAAATTATTTTCCATCGTAGAATTCGCCGAGCTTACTCCATTCCTCTTTCACTGTTAAGCCTTGGGCCTCAGCTGCTTTCTTATTAATGATTAGTTTTAAGCTCTTTGGAAGCTCCACTGGGATTTCGGAAGGCTTTTTCTTACCAGTTAGAATGTCCGCTGCCATTAACCCGGATTGATAACCTAAGTCATAATAACTGAATCCACTTGCGGCAACTGCCCCTTTTTTCATGGAGTCAAGTTCTCCAACGAAAAGAGGAATTTTCTTACTGTTAGCTAACGCAATAACTGAATCGAGAGCGGTAACAACGGTATTGTCAGTAGGAATGTAAATTGCATCGACACGTCCAACAAGGGACTCAGCTGCTTGTTTTACTTCTGATGTATTTGATACGGAAGCTTCGACCAGTTTTGCTCCTTTTTCTTCTACCAATTTTTTCACTTCTTTTACTTGAACCTCTGAATTTTGTTCACCTGAATTAAAAATCACACCAACATTCTTGGCTTTAACTTCCTCTGTAATAAAGTTAATGGTTTTCTTTGTGGCATCAGGATGATTATCAGTAGTACCTGTAATGTTTTTACCTGGTTTATCAAACGATTTAACAAATCCCGCTCCGACTGGGTCCGTTACCGATGTAAAAACAATTGGAATATCCTTAGTAGCATTTAAAGCAGCGGTTGCACTTGGTGTAGCATTGGCAAAAATCAAGTCCACTTTATCTCCGACAAAATTATTCGCAATGGTTTGTGTATTATTCATATCTGCCTGCGCATTTTGCTCATCAAACTTAACCTTTAACCCCTTATCCTTTAACGCCTGCTTAAATCCTTTCGTTGCTGCATCTAATGATGGATGCGGCGCAAACTGAGTAATACCTACATTAAATTCTTTCCCTGAACCGGTTTTTTCCGAACTTCCTGAAGATTCCTTGCTGCCGCATCCAGCTAACAGCAGCATACCTGCTAATGCGATCGAAACTGCCTTTACCTTTCTTTTCATAAACATGCTCCCCCAATTTCATTACAATTTTCAAATAATTTTTTATATATTAAAAATTATTATTATTCTAGTATCTTTTTTAGATAAAAGCAATAGAAAAGCCAAAAATAATTTTTCGCTTTAAAGGATCGAAACCGCAGGCTTAGAGCTATTCTGGTAAAAACGGCTGTTACTTAAGGTTTTTTAATAGAAAAATGCCCTCTAACTAGTAGAGGGCATTTTCAGAGGTATACTATTTTTAATGTTATTGCCAGTTTGGCTTACCAATTACGTGTATTTTCAAGAAGTTGATCAATCTCCACTTTTTTCACTTTATTATTGTTTTTCTCAGATGTTAGATCTGAAGTAGCTTCTAGTAGTTGGTCGATATCGATTAATTTGATTCCCATCACTAACCTCCATAGAACTTTTGTCAGTTATTTTCTACTAAACTATTCGAGGTTACTAGAGAGAACATGGGGGTTGTTTTATAATTTTTTCTAATTAAGCTGTTACTTTTATATCTTTTTGACTCTTACTTTTTTTAAAAAAGTATTTCATCATTGGTGGAGTAACGATTGTTGTAACAAGTACAACCATAACTAAAATAGCAAAAAGCTGTTGGCTTAGTAAATCACTCTCAAGACCGATTGCTGCTATAATTAAGGCCACCTCCCCCCTTGATACCATAGCCGCGCCAATTCCAAACGAGCTGTTCCAAGAGAATTTCGCCAATTTTGCACCTGCAGCAGCTCCAATCAACTTTGTTAAGATTGCTAGAATACTAAGCCCAATGATTGTCATAAGATGTGGGGAAATTCCGTCAAAACTAACCTTTACTCCGATTGAAATAAAAAATACGGGTACAAAAAGTGAATAGCTAATGGTTTCTACTTTTTTAAATACCTCATCTTTTAATTTGGTTAAACTTGTGGCCAAGCCAGCAATATAGGCGCCAATTATCGCTGCAACACCTGTTAACTCTGCCATATAGGCAAACAAAAAGCAGATGATCAGTGCACCGGAAATAACTGATTCTGTTACCTTTAAACGAGAAATTCTAGTTAAAACCCAAGGTACTAGCTTCCAGGCTCCCAATATCGCTCCACCGAAAAAGAGAGCCTTTTTCAATAAGATCATACTGAAATTCACCTCACCACCTGCCATGCTCATTAAAAAGGCCAGCGCTACAATGACTACGACGTCATCGATAACAGCTGCACCTAAAATAGCTGTCCCCTCTTTTGACTGCATTTTGTTTAATTCTTTAAGAGCCTGAACGGATATACTCACACTTGTCGCTGAGAGCAATAATCCTAAAAATGACGCTTCAAGCGTCGACATATTCATGATGACTCCAGCTAAAAAACCTATAAAGAACGGAACGATTATTCCACTTATCCCTACTGAGGCTGAGGCCTTCCAAGAGTGTTTAAATTCATCTGCATCAGTCTCCAGGCCTGCCATAAACATTAACAAAATAACACCAATCTGGCTGAACTCTTCCAAAATCTTCGTTTCAGAAACAAGGCCAAATACAGCCGGACCTAAAAGGATTCCAACAAGAAGCTCACCTAGAACTGAAGGCTGGCCTAATTTAACAGTAATAGCCCCAGCCACCTTAGAAGCAAATAATATAATAACTAACTCGAGAATGAAGTCCATCTTTTCACCTTTCCTTTCAAAATAAATAAAAAAGAATCTGTGTTTTAAACAACAGACTCTTTTTTCCGTAAAAATAACATCAAAAAAGCCCGTCAACCAAAGGACATAATAATCCCTTGGTGACAGGCTCCTCCAAAAACATACTATTTTATTAAGTACATTATAACAAACTTTATCTTTAATATCAACCTATTGGAATAACTTGGTATTAATTCCACTTTCGTATCCTATCAAAGATGGTAACTTTCAGGAAGGTTATAAAAGTGGATTCTCCCTTTTGAACTTTTTGCTTATGCCATTCATTAAAGCTGGCTATCGTTATAAGGATTAGCCCGGAAACCAGCAAATATGCCCACCAAGGCATGTTCCCCCAATAGGGTCTTGTTTGCAGGAAAACATTTAACAGGAGCACGCCTGCCCCAACGAAAAAATACGATTTTATTTGGATAAACATACCGGCCACCATTGATAACAAGGAAAGTGATCCTAAAATAATCGCATCATAGATGGTACTGCTTGCCATTGCATCTTGGATTAAAATCAGTGACACGATCACTAAAACCAGCCATTGAATTGCCTTGACCACCTTCGCATATTTCCCCTTTAAACAACGACGGATGAAAATAACCATCAGGATAAAAGGAAGAACCTGTACCTCGCGCAGCCACAGTGACGGAATGTATATTGCGCTAATGATCGCATAATAGGGTTGTAACAAATAAGCGCCAGCTGCGATTATGATAAAATCAGTCAATTCACTAGGGACTCTTTTTCGTTGCAGCCAAAAAGAAAGGGCAATCAACATTCCCGGCAATGCATGACTCCAAAGGTACTGATTTTCTAAGAAATACATAAACGCATAGAACAAAAAGGCAATGACTGTATATCCGTCTATTTTCACTTCCAAAATTTTTGTTCCTGGTTCAAATACCTTCTTGTAAAGGGACTGACCTAGGAATGTGAAGATCGTTCCAATAATGGCAAAGACAAGCATTTTTTCAGAAGCAGGAAAATCACCTGCGTACATGTACTCGATTGTGGCCAAGAAAGCAAAACCTAGTGGCACCAGTGTGATAATATCCCATTTTACTTTATGCAAATAAATCAGTAACACCAAAACATATAGCCAAGTTATAAGATATGGGATGATTCCAAATGGATAGACCATTAGCATCGAACCAATCCCCATTACGGAAAATGGAACTAAATAAAAGGTTGTTCTCCTTCTATATTCCTGATCAGCAAATTGGACCATTCCGA
This sequence comes from Neobacillus drentensis, assembly GCF_021560175.1. Lineage (GTDB taxonomy): Bacteria > Bacillota > Bacilli > Bacillales > Cytobacillaceae > Neobacillus > Neobacillus drentensis_A. The sequence goes on from NZ_CP091110.1 coordinate 4,101,518, forward strand.
GCATTAGTCCGCTGGTGATCGGGAAGGCAAATCTCTCATCGATAGAAAGAGGCAAACTTTCCATTCCTGTAGAAATCACAAAAAATAATAGAGTAAAACTTCCATATAGAAAAATCTTTATTTTCCATTCCTTAACAGCTAATTTTGTGCTAACTGCATAACCTGCCAATGATAGTATAAAACAAAAGATGGCATCGGTATGATACACAAACCAAGAAAATACAAGTGCAAGTGGCAAGATTAGGTGCCCGACCCACGCAAAAGCAGCCTCGAAGTCCGAATTCGATCGTCGATATAAACCGGCTATGACAAGGAGTAGGATAGCACCTACAGTCGGGGCTAATCCCTTTACAAGGTGATAAACAGCATAATTCTCTGTAATCGCATGGATAACTGAAAAATAACATAAGATGGTCGTTATACTGATAAAATAAGCGATCCACTTGGCTCCAATCCTATTATAAAAATAGGAATACATCCCTATTCCTGCGGCCATAACCAGAGGCTGAACCCAAGTGTAATTGATTGGACTAATAAAAGCTTGGAATATTGCGATTGTATAAAGAAATTGGGATACATACAGTGAATTCCTTGCAAAAACTTGTTTAGAAAGCTTCGCCCAGACCGTGCTTGTAAATAACACCATAATTGCTCCAGCAGCGAAACTAATTGTAACTCCATATTCAGAATGATACGTAAGCGAGTTAACATTAAACTCCTCACCAAAAGCTGCAAAGGAAAGTCCAAGTGCACTAGGCAGAACCCAGGATGCCACTTCCTTTATTAAATTTCTTTCTTGATATTGATGAAGTAAAAAGGCTGCCACTGCTAACAGTATAAGCATCACTCCCAATTCCCACCAATAAAGAAGAGCGACCGCCATCATCATGGAAATGGCCATGATGGATAATCCAACCTCTACAGCTGCATGTCGGATCATCTGCACATACTTTATTAACTGCAGGATCCCAAAGACACAAAGCAGAATAAACCCTGTTAAAAATACTCTTAGAGCCAAATTGATTTGCTCAATTGGAATCGTCATTAATGATATTCCTTCATAAATACCTGATGACAAAAAGAGTGAACTTAAATAAGGGAAAAGGAATCGAGAGCGATTATTGGTAAGGTAAATGAAATTCACTGCCATAATAAAGTAGGCAATCATCAATACAAAAGATGGCTGTCCAGAACGGAGCAGGAACCCTTCAAGACTAACATAAATAAAAGCTAAACCAGAGATGATGGCACTTGTGTATTGGAAGGCTTTGTCTAATGAAAATCTCTTTTCTAAAGTTCTCGGGACAAAGACAATCCCAAATGCCACTAATGCGTAAACAATGCCGCCTGCATATTCAAGGACACTATTCTCAACGAGCTGATAGACCCCATAAACCAACATGACCGTAAAGATAAAATGATACTCCTTCTTGCCCGTTACGTAGATCATTGATAAATAAATGACAGCAGTTAATAGGAGGTTAAAGCTATGCACTACCTCATTATCAAACAGAAATAGCATAAAGAGGGTAGAAAGAATTAAATTCACTTGGATAAATGGTATAAATTCTTTACTAAATAATTGAAGAAAGCTGATGGCTTTCACCCGATGGAAAACAACGACAAGTATTGCATTAAATAGAATCATTCCTAAATAGAATAGATCCACTTTTAAATGGAGGGCAGCTAATAAAAAGGCAGCTCCCAGAGAAAGGGAAACAAAGGTGAACCAGACAAATAATCGGGAATCCAAATTTTTAGCAAAGAGTATATAGACGATAAGAGAAAGAATGCTTCCAAGCATGCCAAGTACATATCGTCCCCCACCAGCAATCGATAAATACGAACCTAAGAGCCCAAACCAGCCTAAAGAGAGAATAAAAATCGGTAAGAATAAACTCCCTAACACGGTGAAAGCAAAAGCCGTTTTATCAATATGCAGCACCTTTTCGGAAATGAAAGCCATTACATAAAATAACGATGAAACAATGGCAATTGAGCCGCTTTTCATAAAATTTGTCATAGATTCCCAATTACTTGTTGCTACAAATAAACCACCGATTAGTAGAAAAATAACCCCTATATTTAACGACCAGGTTATGTTTCTTTCCCGTACCTCTTCTTGCGAACGTGCCTTTTTAAGTTTGGCCGGTTTGGGAGAGGAAGCGGGTAAGAGGCTGGATTGGAGTGAATCCATCTTGGGTTTAAGGGTTAGTTCATTTTCTTCATTTAGTAAATCGAGTTGGTATTGATGATGTGCCTTTGCCACTGTATCCACGATTGCATTTGTAAGATACCCTTCTTCTCTCAACTTATATAATTCATTCCTAAAGATTCTTCTTCGCTCTTCTCTTCTATTGAGTTCCATTTAAACTCCCCTCATTCCTTCAATTCAGGTGGTTTATGTAAATTATGGGATATTTTATAAGATTACCCCTTTAGTGTAATTTTACACGATTTTAACTAAATTTCAATCCTTTTTCTTTTTCAACTATAATCGAGTTTACGTTTGGGGAAAATATCTGTATGATAAGAGAATATTTGTTTTAAAAGAAGGAGTATTTTATGCTGACATTTGATGAAAAACTAACAATTATTGAATCATACCCGCAATTAGAACGAAAAGATGTCTCTCTAAAACGTATTAATTTTCAACTTCCAAACAGTATTTCCGATAAAAAGAATATTGTCTATCACTTACATCCAAATGGAAATGGCTTTGTTTATGCCGGCCACCTCGATCACTATGATACGGATGATAAAGGAATGGTCAATATCCGAGATTTTTCAGCTATGCAGCTTCGGAGTATCTTAACTGAATCTATTGATGGATTGTCACCACAAGAAAAATCAATCAATGAAGAAGCCATTATTGGAGATTTAAAAGAAGAGCGCTGGGTTAATGAAGAGGGCAATGTTTTAGTTTTGCTATATGAAAGTGAAGTTTGGAATATCTATTTTGGCTTAAACCTCGATGAAAGCTTTGATACATACGAAGAAGCGATAGATTTCATGCGGGAAGAAGGCTTTAAACCTGAACAGAAATAGAACCAAAAAGGCTGTGCTATATGTTAGCACAGCCTTTTTATTGTTTGTTATATTCTGCATCAATCCATTGATCTAAACGCTTAATACTTTCTTTTGCACGATCATATTCAATCGTACGATAATGATGCATACCGCCTTCTTCTTCATCTTTCTCATCAGCCCATTTTACCACTTGCTGCAGAGGTGTTCTTATAATGTCATTTGAAGGTAAAAATGAGTCGGTATGAAAAAGAATTGCGAGTGCAATCGTTTTGGCTTTAATTGGGTTTTCCCCTAGGCGAATCAATAGCTTATGTGCCCGTTCCGCCCCTTTTATTGGATGAATATCATTTTGTTTATATAGGTCATAATCCCATTTTCCGTTTTTATACCAAGTATAGTGTCCCATATCATGGAGAAGCCCTGCTTTAGCAGCGATGTCAACATCAAGCTGCTGTTCTTTACTCAAATGAAAAGCATGGTATGCTACCGCTATCGCATGGGCAAGTCCCGAGCGGTTTAAATACTTTTGGGCAATGCGGTGTTCAAATATATCCAATAAAGTTACATCTCTCATGCGATCCACTCCTACCTGTTCCTAAATCTATTTCATTTATTATATGCTAACCTGTCCCAAATGGCTAATTCTTTATAACGTTCAATTACATAAAAAAGAGAAGGACCTAGTTTAGTCCCTCTCACATATGTTAATTTGCTTCAGTTGTTTTTGTTGTTTTTCCCTTTGGTCCTAAATACTCATAGTCATTAGGATTAATTGGTGTATATCCCTCAGGCTTATAGAATCTTAATAAGTCTTTATAAACAATTTCATCAGACATTTGTAATTCCGTTTTTACCTTTTCATCCACGCTCTTACATGGTGTATTATCATCTAAAAGTAATGTTGTTTGATAAGAATAACATTTATCGTTTAGCTGGATACCATCTTGGGAAACAAAGTCACCATTTCTGAATAACGCCCAATTGCGATGATCTTTCGATAGCAGGTCAGAACCAAATTCCATATAATCCTTCGTATCAATACCTAATAAATGAAGTATAGTTGGACGGACATCCACTTCGCCGCCAATTTGATGCTGAATTCCACCTTTCACACCAGGAACGTGGATAAATAAAGGTACTTGCTGCAGCTTCGCATTTATTGCCGGTGTAATTTCATTGACTCCCAATACCTTTGCCATTGCTTCATTATGGTTTTCAGATATACCGTAATGGTCACCGTACATAACAATGATGGTCTTATCATACAAACCATCTGCTTTTAAATCATTAAAGAACTGCTCAAAAGCCTGGTCCATATAATGGGCAGATTGGAAATACTGGTTAACGACCGAATCCCCGTAATCACCAGCAGGAAAATCAGTATCTTCCGGATCCATTTCGAACGGGAAATGGTTAGACAATGAAATAAACTTTGTATAGAACGGCTGCTTTAAACTTTCAAGCATTGGAATGGATTCTTTAAAAAATGGTTTGTCTTTCATGCCATAGTTTTTAGTATTTTCATCCGTCATATTGTAGTATTCTGCATCAAAGAACTGATCATAACCAAAAGCTTTATAAATAACATTTCTGTTCCAGAATGTCTTATAGTTGCCGTGGAATACAGCGGAACTATAGCCCTGTCCTTTCAGAATCGAAGGCATAGCTTGATAGGTGTTTTGTGCCTTATTTACAAAAACAGCCCCTTGTGCCATAGGATATAAGGAATTCTCCATTAGAAATTCAGCATCTGATGTTTTCCCTTGACCTGTTTGATGGTAAAAATTATCAAAATAGAAAGTACTTCCATCGTGTGCCAATGAATTAAGAAATGGTGTAACCTCTTGACCGTTTGGCATCTTATAATCAATCATAAAGTTTTGGAATGACTCCATCGAGATATAAAGCACGTTCATACCTTTTGCCTTACCAAAGTAAACAGGGTTTGGGGCGGCATAGTTAGCTTTCCGATAGTTCTCTACATCGGTAATATCACTGCTGTCAGCCAGTGCCCGCTGACTAGAGGACTTAATATTTTGAATCACATCATAAATCGTAAAGTTGTAAGCACCCAAATATTTGACTAAATAGTTGCGGTCAAATGAACGCGTTAATAATTGCGGACGATCCTTTTCTGCTAATCCCAAGTTAAAAAGAAACGTTGTGATGGCAAACAAAAGTACAATTTTGTAAGACTTTTTATTCGTGACCGTCACCTTTTTGAAAACAGTTACTGCCAAAACAATTAAGATGATCGTATCAAGAAAATAAAAAATATCTAAAGGCGACATTAATGATAACGCACTATCACCCAATTGCCCGGCATTTGTTTTAGTCTGCATTAAGACAGGTACCGTAATAAAGTCATTAAAAAAACGATAATACGCTATATTAGCGTATAACAAGAATGATAAAACGAAATTAATGATAACCATTACGAGTTTTGTATGTTTCTTAAAGAGCAGAGCTAAACCAAGAAAGAATAGCGCTGAACTTAATGGATTTATCAACAATAAAAACTTCTGCAAATTATTATCAATTCCTAAGTTAAATTCAATTTGATAGGCCGCATATGTTTTGATCCAGAATAATAAAACGGCTATTACAAAGAATGAAATATGGCTGTTTTTTAATGTTTTAGGTAATTTAATTTTATTCATAACATAATTCTCCTCTCACTTACCAATAAGCTCCGGTAAACGAACCTCAATTACTATAACACACTTTCAAAAAAATTTAAAACATAAAATATGCCATTTTATGTATGGATCAAACCATTCCCACTTGTCATTTTTATCTTTTTTTCAACACAATAAGACAAGACCCATACCTGTCCATTTGGATAAATTCTCCTTTATACTATGACAGTTTTATGGAGGACATGACTATTCATTTCTCAAATATATATGACGTTCAGCGTGATGGTTTTGTTTCAATCTCATGAAAATGTTTTTCCTTGTGCCAGAAATACTTCATTTTTCATTGCTGTTAATGATATGTCACCTATCATAAACCTGAACTTAACCGATAGGCAATAAGAATATAGACTTATCTTTTACTGATAGGTTATCGAATAAATATATAATTATTGGTAAGCATAAGCACGATGGAAGTTATAAAGTACACTTCCATGATTTGATCTGGAAAACAAATGAATGAACAAGGAAGTGAGCTTATGCCCAGAAAGAGGCCGGAGTTTACAAAAAGTCCGTACTTTGTTGAAGAACCGGGAAATTGGCATTTAAAACCTGGGGCTCCGAGGGAGATGCAACTAGAACTTGAAACCTATCTTAGCAGCCTCGAGGAATTACACGAAGATGGAACCATAAATGGTAACCAAATTGATATTTATTCTACTCATTAATATATAATAGAACAAAACGGTTACAATACAATAGTAAACCCTTTACATTACTCTATATGGACTAGGAGTGAAAAAAATGAATGTTAATCGAGTAAAGCAAATTTTGTCCTCTTCTGCTGATATTGAAGTTAAATATAACGGTACTTCCGTTTGGATTGATCAGTTAAATGAAGACGGAAGAACAGCCACTGTTCATTTACGAGGACCGCTTGAAGAGCGATCAATTGTAGAGATTCATGAGTTAATGGAAGATTAAACCTATTACCATCTTTTCGCTGAAAAGATGGTTTTTTTATGAATAAAAAAAGAGCAGGACAATTCCTGCTCATTAGACCATGTCTTCATTTTCTTTTTCAATTTCACTAGGCTGGGGCTGTTCATTTTGTACGATGCTCCCAAGGACTTTCCGATTGTATTTACCAGCGTCTTTACCTGCTCCAGGTGCAATATTCGCCATTGGGAGCTGTTCTAATTCTTTACCTCTTGGCATTCTTCCTCACTCCTTTCTCTTAAGATACCCATCGTTTTCAATATCTAGGCATCGAAATAAGGGTTTGTCGAATGCCGTATAGTTATAAATTATTTTGATGGATAAAAATGCTTTCCTTAGCCAAAAGCTCGATGGTCATATCATCCATTGGAGGATTATGCAAGCCTGCGCGTACATCCCGATAATATCGTTGAAGTGGGTTTTGGAGGGATAAACTTTTTGCTCCCACTATTCTCATTGCTAAATCTACAATGGAAATGGCCGCATTCGTGACCGTTAACTTAACAGCCCCTAGTCTGGGAAGCATCCTTTCTCTCTCATTTTCAGTCGCGGAATCCCACTGTTTTGCAATGGAGTATAAAAAAGACTCCGCCTGTATGATTTTTAGTTCCATTTCACCAATTTTTTGCCTTACGTTTGGTAAATCAACAATCGTACCATTGATACTGTTTGGAGAATATTCACTTGCAAATTGAAGCGCATACCTTTGGGCGGCTTTCGCAATTCCAAGATAACAAGCAGGAATATGAAGCAGCCATCCGTTAGCCTTTCTTCCTTTTGCATTTGGTTTTTCAACTAGATATTCTTCAGGAATGATTACCTCTTCAAGGATTAAATCATGACTTCCCGTTCCTCGTAAAGCGATACTATCCCAGGTTTCTTCAATTTTCACTCCCTTGGTTTCTCTTGGGATCAAAAAGTTAGCCATTTCATTGGTTTCCTTTATTGTTGCATTGACAATAAAATAATCCAATACTGGCGCCATGGTAGTAAAGGTTTTTCTGCCTGTAATCACCCAGCCCTGGTCTGTTTTTACTGCGTTGGTTTCTGGTCTTCCTCCCCTCGTTGGACTGCCGGTTTTAGGCTCAGTTTGAGCGCTGTTAATCAATGCCCCATTGTTTACTTTTTCACACAAAAACTTAAATAATGACTCACTCCATGATTGTTTCTCATGTATATTCATAATTATCCCCATATGCCAGCCAATCGAAAGCGCAGTAGCCCCATCACCTTGTGCAATCATTTCCTGCAGGCGAATTAGTTCATATAAGGAAATCTCCTTGCCCCCATATCTTGAGGGAACTGTCAAAGTGGTATAACCTGTATTTTTTAAATCCTCAATATTGTCAAAAGGAAAGGACCCCTCTATGTCCACTTGATGTGCTCTTGTTAAAAACTTCTGTGCGAGAGATTTCATAAGTTCTAATCGACCTTCATAGGTTTCAGTTTGTGGAAAGTTCATTCTATTCACTCCAATCAGTATCTCTAATGATTAAATTTTATCATACCCATAGCAAAAAAGACTCCTGTTTGGTTTAACAGGAATCTAACGAAATCATTAACCAATCATTATTTTACCTTTAGGATAACGGAACGGATCAGGGTTTCTCCGCATTGTCACGGCAATTGCAATTGTTAAAGGCCCCACCCTTCCGGCAAACATGGTCAACATAATCAATATCTTGCCAATATCTGATAATTCCGGTGTTAATCCCATTGAAAGCCCCACAGTCGCAAACGCAGACGTCACCTCAAAAAGAATCGCTAAAAAATCACGACCTTTTTCAGTTATAGTTAAAACAAGTGTCATGAACATTACAAGGAACAGCCCACTGAATGTTACCGTTAAAGCTTTGTATATGGTTTCATATTCAATTCGCTGACGGTAAAAAATAACATCCTCTTTCCCGCGGATTTGCGACCAAACGGCTCCCAATAATGTGGTAAAGGTAGTCGTTTTTATCCCACCTCCGGTTGAACCGGGCGAAGCTCCTATAAACATTAGCAAAATAATTAATAAGAGGCTGGATTGAGTTAAATCCCCAATACTTAACGTATTGGCTCCTGCCGTCCTAGCGGTGACCGATTGAAATAATGAGCCAAGTATTTTCCCTGTGAGGGTTAATGGCTTTAATGTTAGATGATTGGAATACTCTAACAAAAAGATGCCAACAGTTCCAACAATCACTAAGAAAGCACTGGTTATAAGGACAATTTTTGTATGTAAAGAAACTCGCTTAATTGCTCGGTATTCATACAGTTCATTCATGACAATGAATCCAATTCCGCCCAGAATAATTAATAAACAAACCGTTAAAGTGACAGTTGGATCATCCACATAGCCTGTTAAACTATGAAATTCCCCCATTAAATCAAATCCTGCGTTATTGAAATTAGAAATAGAATGAAAAATACCGAAATAAATCGCTTTCTTAAGGGGCATATCGAAAGAGAAACGAATTGCTAATATAAGCGCCCCTGTTAATTCAATCACAGCTGTAAAAACGATAATCCTTTTTGCTAACCGAACAATTCCTTCAATTGAAAGATTATTTAAAGATTCCTGAAGGAGGATTCTTTCTTTTAAGGATATTTTTTTTCCTAATAGAAAGGCAAAAAAAGTTGCAAATGTCATAAATCCAAGTCCTCCCACCTGAATCAGCGACAAAATGACAATTTGACCAAATATCGTAAATGTCGTACCCGTATCTACTACCACTAGACCAGTTACACAGGTTGCTGATGTAGCTGTGAAGAGAGCATTTACTATGGACAGACCATGTCCATTTGTAGTCGCAGCAGGGAGCATTAATAAAATAGCCCCTATTATAATAATAGAAGCAAATCCAAAAACAAGGATTTTAGGAGGATCAAGAAAAAATTTTTTACGAGGCATTTAGTATCCTTCCTAACGGATTATTATTTTATAAAAAATTTTATGCTATTTTTAAAATATGGTAATAGTAAAATACGTATTACAGGAAAAATATACTACCGCACTTAAAAAATGTAAATATATTTTGCTATCAGTGTCGAACCTCACTGTAATCTAATCCATTGTAGTTTATAATACTGAAGAAAATATAAGGAAAAAAGACTTTGAAATGTAATGCTTACGAACAAAATATATCATGAAACGGATATAAGGGGGATGAACATGAAAAAAGGTACCGGACAATTATTTATTCAAACTGGCAGTTTGATTGCAGGGTTTATGGTTTGGGTAATTATTTCTTCGCTTATGCCATTTATAAAGGAAGATATTCATTTAACCTCAACAGAAATTGCTTGGGCCACTGCTGTCCCTGTTATCCTTGGATCCCTGCTAAGGGTGCCAATTGGTTATTGGACAAACAAATATGGGGCCCGCATCTTATTTAGCTTATGCTTTATCGTTCTCCTTATTCCAATTGTCATGATCAGTTATTCTAGTAGTTTATGGATGTTAATTATGGGCGGCTTACTACTTGGAATAGGAGGTGCTGTTTTTTCAGTTGGGGTTACATCGTTACCAAAATATTATGATAAGACAAAACATGGGTTCATTAATGGAATATACGGAGCTGGAAATATTGGAACAGCATTGACCTCCTTTTTGGCTCCTGTACTAGCCAGTCTGTATGGCTGGAGATATACTGTTAAATTTTATCTTATCTTAATACTGCTATTTGCTATATTGAATTTCTTATTAGGCGACAAAAAAGAACGAAGAATTAATCACTCCCTCAATGATCAATTAAAAGAGGTTTATAAAAATCCTAAACTTTGGGTATTGAGCTTATTTTATTTTGTTACATTTGGTTCATTTGTTGCTTTTACGATTTATTTGCCATCTTTTTTAGTTAACCACTTTGAATTAGATAAAGTCGATGCGGGAATAAGAACTGCTGGTTTTATTACGCTTGCTACCATTTTTAGGCCAGTTGGCGGCTGGCTTGGCGATAAAATTAACCCATTCTTAATTCTCATGGCCGTATTCTTTAGCTTAACTTTTGCGGGGTTCTTACTTGCCTTTTCACCATCATTACCGATTTACTCGTTTGGATGTTTGTTAGTAGCCTTTTTTGCAGGGCTAGGTAACGGGGCAATCTTTAAATTAGTTCCTTTGTATTTTTCTAAGCAAGCAGGAATTGTCAATGGATTGGTTTCAGCCATGGGAGGTCTTGGCGGCTTTTTCCCCCCACTTATTTTAACTCTTTTCTTTAATTGGACTGGGCACTATGCGATTGGCTTTATGTCTCTTTCTGAATTTTCATTAGCAAGTCTTGTCATTGTCATTTGGTTATTCTATCAAGGTAAACTAGACCTATCTCGTAAAATTGTGAACCATGCCATTGATGGTATTTGTATAACCGATATGAATGGAATCATCCAGAATGTTAATCCTGCCTTCTCAAGAATTACTGGCTATGATTTAAAAGAGGTAATTGGAAAAACACCAAGTGTTCTGCAATCAGGCGAGCATGACAATCATTTTTATCAAAATATGTGGAAAAATTTACTTACAAATGGATATTGGGAAGGTTTCATCTGGAATAAACGCAAAAATAATGAAATATTTAAAGAATGGCTTACCATCACAGCGATAAGAGATGATGTGGGAGAAATACAGAACTATGTAGGCATGTTTTATGAAGTGAAAGAACTGTCTGATGGTAGCAAAATATATACAAGAAATCCTCAGTTATGAGGGTTTCTTTTTTTCATTGCGTACCTCTAGTTTCTATTTATTACAACTTTTTGTCTAAAAGCATGTGTTCACATTTCCTTCACCATTTTTGTGACGTACGTCACAAAAAAGAAGTTTGTATGTAGTTTATAGTAATTACACAAGTAACACATACAGCCAATTAAAAAATCAATTACCATTTAGGGGGAAAATCACATGGCCCGAATTAATTATTGGAATCCAGAAGATGAAAAGTTCTGGAAAGCCGAAGGAAAAAAACACGCTAACCGAAATTTATGGATCTCCGTACCATCTCTTATGCTTGCCTTTATTGTTTGGCAAATTTGGTCAGTTGTAGCCGTAAGACTGAACGACGTTGGCTTCCATTTTACAGAAGGACAATTATTATCACTTGCTGCAATCCCTGGACTTGTGGGTGCAACACTTCGCTTTGTTTATACTTTTGCAGCAGGATTTTTTGGTGGGAAAAACTGGACTGTTATCTCCACTGCCATTCTTGCAATCCCAGCTATAGGCATCGGGTTTGCTGTACAAAATCCTGAAACACCGTATTCCGTTATGTTACTACTAGCAGCACTTTGTGGTCTAGGTGGAGGAAACTTTTCATCTTCATCTGCCAATATTAGTTTCTTCTTTCCAAAGAAAGAAAAAGGTACCGCACTTGGAATTAACGGCGGCTTAGGTAATATGGGCGTTTCAGTGGTCCAATTTGTTACTCCATTAATCATTACCTCAGGTACTTTTGCTTTCGTTGGCGGCAAGCAAGTTTTAGCTACTGGTCAAACAATGTGGTTACAGAACGCTGCTTTTATCTGGGTAATCCCAATTGCTATCATGACTATTTTGGCTATTTTTAAAATGGATAACGTACCAGGTGCTAAACAATCATTTGCTGATCAATTTGTTATTGTAAAACGAAAGCATACTTGGATTATGACTGTTTTATATGTAGCTACTTTCGGTTCATTTATTGGTTACTCTGCGGCATTCCCGCTTCTTTTAAGATCACAATTCCCTGAGCATCTTTCACTTGCTTTCCTTGGTGCTTTAGTTGCAGCAGCAGCTAGACCTGTAGGCGGCTGGATGGCCGATAAGCTTGGTGGCGCAAAAGTGACTGCGTTTGTATTAGTCATAATGGGTATCGGTGCAGCAGGTGTCATTTATTTCTTAAGTGAAAAGCAATTTAATGGATTCTTGTTCTCTTTCTTAATCCTTTTCCTTGCATCAGGTATTGGTTCTGGCTCAACATTCCAAATGATTCCAAATATTTTTATTCCTAAAGAAGCAGCACCTGTAATTGGGTTCTCAGCAGCGTTCGCAGCATATGGATCTTTCTTTATTCCTAAGCTTTTCGGCTGGTCTATTAATGCAACAGGAACCTACACCACTGCTTTCTATTTCTTTATTGGATTCTATGTAATCTCATTTATTCTAAACTGGTTCTACTATCAAAGAAAAGCTACTGTTGCAAGTCCAGTAGTAAAACAAGCTAGTTAATATACAAAAGCAAAACCGACCGTTTAGCGGCGTAAGGCCTGGAGCGCTTCGACTGAGATAAAGGAAACACGAAGAGCGCTAGCGAATCGATGTTGACTTATCGCAGGGAGAAGAGTGAAGGACTCTAGCCGCTGGGAGGTGGAGGTGGAGCTGGACGTAACTAAATCTGTAAAAAAGGTACCCAATTCTTTAACAAAAAAACTGCCTAACATTTAGGCAGTTTCAGATTGTAGACAAAAGGCATCCGGATGTGCCAATCTGGGTGTCTTTTTGTTGTTTTTTTGCTCGTAAGAGCAAAAGTTAGGCCTATCCTATGCTTATTGCTACGCCATTTCTGGACTTATCCAAGTCCAATTGGCCATCTTTTTTAAATTCATGGCTGCAAAAGTAAGCATCGCTTGCATGGACAATTTTTTTAGGCCTCTTAAGGTTGTCCAACGCATACCATGCTTTTCCTTGGCATCTGCAAAAACACGTTCAATGGTTTCTTTGCGTTTTGCGTAAATGCTTTTATTCTCTTGTGTCGAACGAAGATATTCGGCTTCTTCTATATGGTGTTCCCAGACATGACGCTGAATGAGTTTTTTATGTTCCTTACTCTGCGTGCATTTTGAAAGTAAGGGACATTTTTCACATTCAATCGGATTAGAGAAGTATTGACGGTAGCCTTCCTTCGTCGTAGTTGCATACTTCAATACTTGTCCTTGCGGACAGATATAACAATCGTAGTATTCATCATAAACATATTCATATTTTTTCATGTACCCCTCTTTCGTACGAGGGCGAGTATAAGGTAAAGCAGGTGTCATATCATTTTCAAATATGTATTGGGCAATAGCAGGTGTTTTATATCCAGCATCAGCAGCAACAGCAGAAGGTTTTCCTTGTTTCTCGATTACCTTTTCCAATAGTGGTTCGAAAATGACACTATCATGGACATTCCCAGGAGTTACAATTGCCCCTAATACAAAACCATTTCGATCAGCGGCCGCATGGAATGAGTATGCGAACTGTTTCGTACGCTCGTCTTTTACGTAATAACCACTCTCAGGGTCAGTAGTACTTTTTTTTATTTCCTTAAATTCCTCTTTCTCAAACTTATCTGGTGGAAATGGCTTTTTATCATGTTCTTCACGGTCTTTATTAATCTCTTCTTGTAGTCTTGCTTCGTATGCTTTCGTTTCTTTTCTAACTAATTTCTTCTCGAATTTATGTTTATTTGCACTTGCTTTTACATGGGTTGAATCTATAAATACATGCTCGCTACTAATCAATTTCTTATCAGAGGCTTCCTTCAAAATACGATAGAAGATCTGTTCAAATAAATCTGTATCTTTAAAACGTCGTTCGTAATTTTTACCGAAGGTAGAGAAGTGAGGCACTTTATCATAAAATCCAAAGCCTAAGAACCAACGATAAGCCAAATTTGTTTCGATTTCTTCAATAGTTCTTCGCATAGATCGAATACCGAAGGTGTATTGGATGAATGCCATCTTAATTAATATCACAGGATCAATGCTTGGGCGTCCTCTTTCAGTAGAATACATTTCTTGAACCAGGGGATAGATAAATGAAAAATCAATAGAAGCTTCTAACTTGCGTACTAAATGGTTGGCCGGCACAAGTTGTTCTAAAGCTATCATTTCTAATTGGTCACGATTTATCTGTGTATTCTTACTTAACATCTTATCCACCTCAAAAAAATTATCTATATCCCAATTATACAAAAAAGACTGCCTACAAACCCTTAATTTTTTCGGATTTGTCGACAGTCTGAAACTGCCTAACATTTAGGCAGTTTTTTTTAATCGATTATTTTTATTGTAATGTGTTTATTACCCCATTTTAGCGCTTCATGCTCTGTGGATATAAATACATCGATTCTGTTTCCCTTAATAGCGCCGCCTGTATCTGCAGCAGTCGCCACACCGTAGCCTTCTACATAGACTTTACTTCCAAGTGGTATAACTTTTGGGTCCACGGCGATTACCTTCGCATTAGGGTTGGCTTTTAAATCTACACCTGTTGCGGTTGTTCCTGAACATCCTTCACAAGAAGCTGTATAGGCTGTCGCCTTTACCGTAATTTCTTTTGCATCATTATCTTCACTGCTTGCTGCTTTAGCTGGCTGTGCACTCGGAGCTTGCTGCGAAGGTTGAGCAGCCGAAATCGCTTTAGCTGATTCTGCAACCTGAACTGGGGTTGCAGGCTGGGGTGCCGAAGCTGTTGCCGGAATCGTTGTCTTTTGCGACTCAGTTGATGTTACAATTGATTTTGCAACCGGCTTTTCTAAATTACTTGTTACCGTATTTTCTGTGTTGCTGCCTGGTGCCTCCGCATTTTTAACACTATCCGTCACTTCATCATATATAATGAGCTTTAAGCCTGGATGAATAAGGTCTGTATTCAGTTTATTCCAATCTTTAATTTGATTTACTTGTACTTGATAGGTTAAAGCAATATCTCCTAGTGTATCATCCTGCTGAACTGTATATTGTTTTTCAGTTGCAATCGTTAATACATCTCCTGGATGAATCAGGCTAGTAGAAAGATGATTCCAGTTTTGAATATCTTCTACAGATGTATTATGTACTTGTGATAGATCCCAAAGGGTATCCCCTTCTTTAACCGTGATTTCTTCCGCATGAACATTAGCGCCTACAGTCCCTGAGAGTGCAGCAACTGCTAGGAATGCTTTTATTTTTTTTATCATTTCTATATTCCTCCCATGTTCTTTCGCTTGCTAACTGTTCTCATCATAACATGTTTTTTTCCGAGAAAAAGAACAGGGGGATGTTAATTGGTTTACAAGAATGGCAATTATATTACAATAATATTTCTGAGTAACTGTATATTTTGAAATTTGTATAGTAAAAAAAACAGTGCAGCGTACCGACTGCACTGTTTTTTCGCTGATCCTAAGACAACTTCGTTATAGCAACAGCACAAGCTTTGTATTCTGCAGTGCCTGAAATTGGATCATATTCATTTAAGGTTAAAACATTTGTTGGTGTTTCGCTCCAATGGAAGCTCATAAATACAAGGCCGGGAACAACTTGTTCAGTAACTTTTGTCTTTACCAGAAGATCCCCTCGGCGGGAACGAACCTGTACCACCTCACCATCCGCTATCCCAAGGGAGCTGGCATCATCCGGATGGATATCAACAGTTTCTTCTGTTTGTTTTACTTTAACACCTGATGCATAGTAACGGGTCTGTGAATGGGTATTATATGACTCATAGCGCCTGCCTGTTGTTAACGTAAACGGATATTCCTCATCCGGCAATTCTAATGGTTCTGTATAATCAACAGGAACAAATGGTGATTTTTTAACGTCTGAAGCTTGTTTATGGAACCGTTCATGCAGGATGAAGGTACCTGGATGATTCTCATTTGGACATGGATAATGGATACTATATTCTTCCTCCAAACGTTCATATGAAATCCCACCATACAGCTCCCAAGCAAGTTTTCTAACCTCATTCCAAATTTCCTCGCTATTTTGATAATGCATTGGGTAACCCATTAAAGTAGCAAGGTCACAAAGAATTTCCCAATCTTCCTTAGTATTGGGGTGTGGTTCTACGGCTTTTCGAACCCGCTGGATTCGACGATCTGTATTGGTATATGTTCCATCCACTTCTCCCCAAGAACGCGCCGGTAAAACAACGTCTGCCATTTTGGCTGTTTCTGTTAAGAAAATATCTTGGACAATTAATAAATCAAGTTTTTCAAATAACGTTTTAGTATGATTCATATGAACATCCGCTAAAAGAGGATTTTCACCAATTATATAAAGAGCCTCTAACTCTCCCATCTCTATACGATCAAAGGTACGTGTTTGCGTATCTCCAGGGTGTGGGTTCAGTTCCACCCCCCACTCTTTCTCATATCGGGCACGAAACTCATCATTAGCTAAACTCATCGCTCCGGCAAGCTGATTAGGCAGACAGCCCATATCACCTGCCCCTTGGACATTATTTTGCCCTCTTAACGGCATAATCCCGGTTCCTGGTTTACCGATGTTTCCTGTTAATAAAGCTAAATTCGCAATATCAAATACATTATTTACACCACAATGGTGCTCTGTAATTCCTAATGTATAGGCAATCATTGAACCACTTGAAGTTGCATACTCTCTAGCCGTTGTTACAATATCCTCAGCGGATAGACCGGTAATCATGGCCGCATATTCAGGTGTATAAGGTTCAACCTGATTTTCCAGACGGTCAAAATCTATTGTAAAATTCTTAATAAACTCAGGATTGTAAAGACCTTCTTTTAAAATAACTCGTATGAAAGCATTGATAAGAGCTATATCGGTTCCTACATTAATCTGTAAATGCCGGTGAGCTACTTTAACCATATCAATTTTCCGAGGATCGATGACAATGATTTTTAATCCTGACTTAACAGCCTTTTTCATGCGGTTCGCAATGATGGGATGGGCATCCGACGTATTAGAACCCATCAATAATAGTACTTCTGCCTTATCAAAATCCTCTAAGGTATTGGTTGGGGAACCGCTTCCAAAAATAGTTGCCAGACCGGCAACACTCGGTGCGTGTCACGTTCGGTTACAGCCATCAATGTTATTGCTTTGAATAACCGTCCGCATAAATTTTTGCGTTACATAATTTGATTCATTTGTACTTCGTGCACAAGCAAACATACTGATGGCATTAGGCCCCCATGTAGTTTTAATTTCTGATAATTTATTGGCAATGTATTGATAAGCCTCTTCCCAGGTTGCTTTCATTAATTGTCCTGATACCCGTATTAACGGTGAAGTCAATCGACTTTTTGCATGTACATATTCATAAGCAAATGCCCCTTTTACACAAGTCTGCCCCTTATTAACCGGAGCATCTTTATCTCCACGGATTTTCACTATTTTATTGTCCGCCACTTCTAAGACAAGGCCGCAGCCAGTTCCGCAGTACCCGCAAATTGTCTTAACCAATTTCGTATCTTCCACGTAATCCCCTCCCCAAAGAATCATATAACCTATATATTCATCATAGTCGATTTATATCAATTGTAGCTTCTAAATTGTTAATAATTATTGAAGGAAATTTAAGGAAAATTGCAAAAAAAAAAACGAGAGTTCCCTCTCGTTTAAGCAATTTTGGCAGGTAATAAAATATTAAAGGTTGTTCCTTTATTAGGTCCGCTTTCCACAAACAACCTCTCATTAAATCTTTATTTCCTCTAAGAAGGAAGCAGCCCTTTCCGAAGTGTTATAACAGTGCAATAAGTAATCCAAATAATACTAATCCAAACAAGGTCGCTTTAACTTCATTTGGAATCATCCGTTCTTTTACAATAAAAGAACCATATGACCCCTTTACCTTAACTAATTTGATTGATTGTGGCTTTTCCTCATTAAATGAAACAAACCTTCCTTTCTTACTCACGTGGTATATGGACTTTTCCTACCTCTCCCTTTGACTCTTATAATTTAGTTTTTCTGTTTTTAATTTAGGTATAAAAGACACCTCCACTGTGGATTTTTATGTGCTTGTCCAATGATGCTAATATACTTTGTCCCCAGGATATAAAATTTTATACCATTAAACTATAAAAATATTTTTAATATTAATTAAGTTGATAATAGATTGATATTTAATATGAATTAAGTTAATAAAAAAAGAGTGGCTTTGTGACCACTCATTTTCCAATAATATACTTACTTTTCAATAACCGCTTGATCAATCTCTCTATGTCAAACTCCCCAACATAAGTTACGCTTCCTAAACCTTCAATATAATAAGTTTCCTCTTTAGGTTTAATTGTCCTTGAAATCTCTTTTTCATTATTTTCCTTGTTCATCATATTCCTTCTTTTCTTTTGTTTGATGGTACAAGTTAATTATCGCCTTAGCCATTAATTCTAAGTTAGGTGCATTTCTCCTTGTTAGTTTACATGGTGGCATACGTTTACCGGTTATTTTTGAGTAGACAATTTTCTCTACATTATCTTGCTTATTTTTCTTCATTTTTCTTTTCTTCTTTCTTTTCCTTATAGGGTCCTATTGAAAGTAGATATTTTGCAAGTGTAAGACCAGTCGTTTCCTTGCTGACTGTCTCAGTTATTTTAATTTGTTTTTTCATTCCCCTTTACCCTTCACCTTACCTATTAATTCCATGATTTAAATATTAAAACCTTTAATTCTATTTCAATCCAACATATTCTTTTAAAATTCGTTCCCCTTCTTCGTCAAGGTCGCAATAAACATTGCCCTTGTCATCTTTAATTTTCGGCAGAAGCGGAAGATTTAGTATTGATCCATCAACATAAGATATACTGATATTTAATTTGACAGCATCAAATATTTTCTCTAATGCTGAGAGGTCTTTTACTATCCTTTTTATGCTAAATTCCCCCATTGCACGGCTCTTAATATGGAATTTTATAACAGGAAATTCTGAATCGGTCATATGATTAAAAAACACCTCCAAGTCCGTTAAGAATTATATCCGAATAAAATAACGTTGTCAAAATTTTCAGTTAATAATAATTAAGTTGATAATCATCAATATTTTCACACATTAACGCTTTAAATGGTTGATACAATTTTCAGACAATGGTAATATATTCACATGTTTAAATTCTTCGGAGTTTAGACCTCCTAATTAGGCTTAGCCTAGACCACTAAGCCCCCAATTTTACCTTTGATCATTTGGTCAAGGGTCTTTTTCTTTTCATAGTTTTTACTTTCTAAAAAGCTTTTCAATAACTAAAACAAAAATCAGAATCCCTAATATCCAGAATCCATCCTGAGCTAATTTTGGAGAATTTAAGATGAATCCCAAAGCAGTTATAATAAATCCAATAATAATTATTAATATTCTGGTATGCTTAACGTATTTAAATAACATAAACAATCCAAATGCTATGACAAGCAAAAAAATGATACCGACAATCGATGTAAGTAAAGTTATCAGCCTTACCATCCCCTTAGAAAATAATTACTACTTTCTAAGATATTCAGATGTTGTGTACATAAATTCCTACTGGAAGCCAAAAAAAAGTGACCATAAGAGTCACTCACAGACAATCTTAATCTTGGATAGTAACTAAAATACCATCTTCAAAATAAAGATATTTATAGCCGGGATAAACCCATTGTTCACTAACATTATTAGCAGTTATGGTTCGATTAATATCTGATGGTTTACCCCAACCATTAGTTAAAACTTCCTCCCTAGTCATGCCTATAGTTACATAATGAGGGTCTTCTGTTCTTTGGTTTGCTATTTTATTTTGTGATTCTTGATTAGCTAATTGCCCAAAAGTAGGTCAAGGGAAATTTATAATAGAATGTAGTAAATGTGGTATGAAGAAGAGCATTTAACGCTCATTCTCATTCCCTCTAAATAAGAAATAGCTGACAGTAAACTAAACGTTTTAAAATAGAATAACCCAATTTAGGAAAAGATAAGAAAAATTAGTTGGAGGTTCACTAATGGGTCAAATCCTTTCCTGGATTGTAATGATACTACCATGGTTTTTACTCGTAACACTAAATTCAATTAGGGTAAGAAATTTTTTATCAGTTGCGTTTTTTACTGTCTTATTGAATACAATCTATTTCCAAATGGCTGAAATTTGGAATTGGTGGATTGTAAAAACTAATGTGTTTTTTTTAACTAATGTTTCTTCTTTTACATATGGACTTCTGCCTGTTACTACAATCCTTGTTTTTTATTTGTTCTATCCCAACTTGTGGTTATTTTTTGGTGCTAATATGATTTTAGATGCAATACAAGCATTTATTATTAGCCCTTTTATTTTTGAAAAAGTCGGACTTTATGAGTTAAACACGATGAATAATTTTGGACTTTTTCTAGCGATTATTAGCCATTTGCCGATAATTTATGTTTATCAAAGATGGTACGACTCTGTAAATCGTAAAAAGAGTGACCATTTTTAGTCACTCTTTAACCTTTGTACTATATTCAACATTTTTAATTACTGTTTCATCATCATTAAATTTCACAACAACATATCCTTTATCATCATTGTTTTTAGACTGGAAATAATATTTATGATCATCCATGTAAACAACAACAGTTCTTTGTGCAATAGTACGATATATCATTGATGGAGGAAATTCTTTACCAATGTCTTTTGTTAAAGTGTCTGCAATTTCTTTCATACTGAATAATTGTTTATCAATCATATCATCTACTGTTTGTTCAATTGAACCAACTTTAACAGTTAACTCTTCAGTTTTACCAGGTGCAATATTCTTTTGATACCATTCTTCAGCTTCCTGTTTAGCTACCACATGTTTGTGATGGTCATATGCTAAATACCCACCTACAAATACTGCTGCTACAATTACAATAGCTATAATTTTCTTTTTCACTGTTATATCCCCTTCTATATATGCTGTCTGACTGTTTTTGCGTTCCATATAATGGGTTAGTAGTAGATATGCAGAAAACCATATTACATAAGCTACTATCAGCAGATTTGATAAAAATGAAAAGTTTGTAGCTGCTCATTTAGTTTTGACCAGCAAAGCATTAGGAGTAGCTATTGAAGATTTATTTGAAAATCGAAGAAGAATAACAAGAAGAGCCAACTAAAATAATTAGTGGCTCTTAATTTTTGTTTCCGAGTATAACTGAGTTACATATTAGATAATGGACTATTCATACCACGTTCAATAATTACTTTGTCCTCAGTGGAATTCACATATCTTTGAGTTGTTACAACATCACTGTGACCCAAAAGACGTGAAACTGTGTATAAATCAACATGTCCAAGCATTTGTTGGGCATAGAATCTTCGGAAATTATGGAAGGTCGGCTGCACTGGCAAATCGAGTTCATACAACTTTTCTATAATATGTTTCATTGCCCCTATTTTTAAATACTTACCAGTTTTGGATATATAGTACCATTCACAATTTTTATCGCCTAAAACAGAGTTCCTAACCCTCTGATAACGTATCATTTGCTTTCGTAATGGCAGGCTTATTGCAACAAATCTAACCTTATTTCCTTTACCGATAATTCGAATAGAATCTTCATATATATCATCTACACGTATATTTCTCAGCTCACTACTCCGAATGCCAGTTTCGATGAAGGTCATCATCATTGTCTTATTACGAATACTTAAAAAATCCTTACCGTTAAAGTAATTGATAATTTGCTTTATATCCTCAAAAGAATAAGTTTTGATCATTGGTTTTTGTTCTTTTAGAAAAGGGATTCTATCAAAAGGATTAGTGGAAAGGATTCCTTCGCTTACTGCATACTTATACATGCAACGGATATGTTTTACCTGTGTATTGATTGTAACAGCTTTAATACCGCTTTCCTGACGCTTTACTATATACTGCTTAATGTGAACAGGTCTAACTGATTCAACCTCTGTCAATCCTGTTTCATTGATGAATTTTTGAATATTTAACTTGGTGTGTTTAATCGTTAAATCCGAGTACCCTTTAATTTGGCACTCCATTAAATATTCATCTAATAAATCTGTAAGTAACAACACAAACAACTCCCTAGGTATTGTTACCTTTACAACAAATAATCTTAGAGAAACCTTGATATACCAACGTTTTAAGCAATTTTGGCAGGTAATAAAATATTAAAGGTTGTTCCTTTATTAGGTTCGCTTTCCACAAACACTTTTCCATTATGACTTTCAATAATTTTAAAACTTACCATTAATCCTAGGCCGTTTCCATTTTTCTTCGTCGTAAAAAACGGTTCGCCTAATTTCTTTAATTTTTCTTTCGAAATTCCTACCCCCGAATCCTGTATCGAGATTTGCACATTGTTATCATGAATGACCGTTTTAACTTGCAAATCTCCACCATTTGGCATAGCCTCGATTCCGTTTTTTATAAAGTTTAGAAATACCTGTTTTAACCGGTTTTCGTCACATTCTATTTGGATAATCTCTTGATTGCAGTCAAATGACAAGCGGACATTTTTCTTTCTAGCTTCAAACTCGAGCAAAGAAACCACATTTCGAATAACAGGGACAACATTCTTTTCCTCTAATTCAACCGCTTTTGGTTTCGCTAATACCATAAAGTCTTCGACAATGGTATTTACTCTTTCGATCTCATCTAAAATAATATTCAAAAATTCCATCCGTTCTGGATCTTTTTCGTCTAACTGCAAAAATTCTGCATAACCTTTCATCGACGTTAGTGGATTACGGATTTCATGCGCAACTCCCGCAGCTAGTTGGCCAACAGCGGCAAGCTTATCCTGACGATGCAGGACCTCTTCCGTCTTCTTTCGTTCGGTTATGTCGTTACGGATGGCTAGATATTGATAAGGTTTCCCCTGTTCATTTAAAAAAGGAACAATCGTCGTGTCCACCCAATAATAAGAACCATCCTTTGCTTTATTTCTTAATTCGCCCTTCCATACTTGACCAGCCCCAATTGTTTTCCATAAGTTCTTGAAAAACTCTTTTGTGTGATAGCCAGAATTTAGAATTCGATGGTCCTCCCCTAGTATCTCTTCCCGGCTATACTTAGAGATTTCACAGAATTTATCATTTACACTGGTGATTTTTCCTTTAGCATCTGTGAAAGCCACAATGGAAGATTGATCTAAGGCAAATTTGATGTCCTCATTTTCTTTCATCATTTCTTTGAGATGCTCTTCTGCCTTTTTTCGCATAGAAATATCAGAACGAATCGCAATATATTGAACAGGTTTACCTTTTTTATTTAGAAATGGAACGATGGTTGTACCAACCCAGTAAAAGGACCCATCTTTCGCTTTGTTTCGAATTTCCCCCCGCCAAATCTTCCCTGACTGAATAGTTTGCCATAAATCCCCAAAAAATTCTTTTGAATGATAACCTGAATTAAGGATTCGATGGTTTTTGCCAATTATTTCTTCTTTTTTATATTTAGAGATTTCTTCGAATTTATCATTTACATATGTGATAATCCCTTTTGGATCGGTAATCGCAACAATCGTCGATGCGTCTAAGGCATCCTTGATATCCTTTAAGTTTGTATCAGTTGTAGCCAGTTGCTTGCTTATCAGCATACTAGAGATGATCAAACCGCCAATAATTAACACTGAAACAAACAAAACCAAATAAATAAAGAAGGGGCTGTCTGTTTGACTATCTGATATAATCCCACTTGTTGTAACGGCAGCTCTCTTTAATAAAAAGTGCCCTTCAGCAATGGCTATTGTAATGATCAGCGCACTTATTGGTTTTAACCACACTTGATTCCCGTGGGAATAGCTCGAAGAAAAAAGAATCCATAATGAAAATAAAAAGGAACCAAAAATTAATAATCCAGAAAAAATCATTAGTCCAATATTGTAGTCTATATTTACATTCATGGCATATAGACCAATAACTTGAATGGCCATTACAGCTAGGGTTAAAAATAAACTGCCAATTAACAAGTGGTATATATTAATGGTTTTACCAAAAAACCAAAGAAAAGCCATCCCAGTAAATGCTATCCCAATAAATATAGAAAGAATAGTTAGCGGAATATGATAGCTGGCAAAGCGGTTTGTGTCTGCCGAAATCAATGCCATAAAGTTCATTACCCATATTCCAATCCCCATGGATAATGTACCGCCAAGAAATAATAATCGTTTATTATGATTTGAAGACCTTATTAAGGTAAACATATCTAGTGCGGTATAAGATGCCATAATCGTTAAACCAATGGCGATAATTATAAAATATGGATGAAATATCCCCAACATTTCCCCCATTAACTTGGATCCCCCCAATGTCTATAAGGTATTTATACTATGATTGTAATGTAAATTATATTGCAATGGAAGTAAGACTTTGAAATATGCATTAACCTTATTCATTATAGTGAAACTAATACAATGCATAAATAGCTTTTTGAAATAAAATCTTATTTTTTTCAAAGATAAACTTTTTTAAAAAAAAGTCTACACAAAACAAAGTTTTTTGTTTATACTGTACTATAACAAACGAAAAATAAATAAACTGTATTAATAAAGGAGATGGTATCAATGTTAATAAGTCCAGTTGAATTTTTCCGAAGCCTGCAAAAAAAGGAATGCCCAGAGTGTGGTCAACACATAGAGGAACAAGCTGAAAGCTACTTAATGGAATGTGATCGTTGTTTAGCAAAAAGAGAAGAGTAGTCCTATTAATCACTACACCACGGTATAAAAATTAATAAAAGGTAATTTTCTTATCTTTACTGTACTACAACAAAAGAAGCGATAGTAAACTGTATTATTAGAGGAGGAATTATAAATGTTAATAAGTCCAGTTGAATTTTTCCGAAGCCTGCCAAAAAAGGAATGCCCAGAGTGTGGTCAACACATGGAGGAACAAGCTGAAAGCTACTTAATGGAATGCGATCACTGTTTATCAAAAAGAGAAGAATAAATGAACAAAAGCGTAAGCGCCTTGGTCAGCCCCGACAAGCATAAGACGAGCCGGCCGAAAGGTTGCATTTTAACCTTATGACCTCGAGGGGCTAGGCGCTGGAGCTGGACGATTATAAACCTGTAGAAAGTAATCCCAAAGTAAAAAACAATAATTTCTATACCACAAGAGAACTCTCCTCGCCTGATGGAGAGTTTTTTTATAGAAATTTATACCTTAAAGGAAAGAATAAGGAAGGCATAAACTGATTTTTTAAGTAAAACCTTAGTATAAGGAGATGATTCTTATGGCAATGGCAAAGAAGAAGGATTTCTTAACAGCTGCAGATGAACGACCACAAATGACCCTCGAAAACGGCTCGGTATTCCCCAATAAGAAAAATATACCGGGGGATTCAGTCAACGGGCACAAGGAACTGGAAGAAGCTAATATGATTATTACCGGGGACGAGATTCGCCAACAAAACGAAAATTTGTAAAGGAAGGTTAATTCTTTATGAGTATTATTGATTTAGACAATGCCCAGCCTGGTGACGAAGTTTATGTTATTTATCGGAACCCGCATGTCCCCTCTGTTGCAAATGTACAAGCAGCAGAGATCGTTCAACATCCTAAAGATCCAAATGCTCTTGCACTTTTTTTAAATGAAACCTTTCATGTTATTGAAGATGACGATGCCTTGTTCACTTCTTCAGAATCGGCACAAAGAGCATATGATGAACATTTCTTTGATTTTGGTGAAGAATAAAAGACTGTCCGCTAACGTGACAGTCTTTTAATTAATAAAGTCATTATTTAGATTTTTGGGAGCTCCCTAATTTCCTGTAACATTTGGGTGCCACACATTGGACATAGCAAGTCATCCGCAACAAAATCCTTTCTCATCCAGCCTATGCAAGCATCATCTGAACAAGAGTAAACTTCAGTGTCCACAAGGATGGTTTCAATCTCTTCTTCCTTAGCCCTTTTACCGTAAAAAATGGGAACCGCCTCCTTTTTTTACTAGTATGTACAAAAAAATGGTTTTTCATTTCCTTAAAAAATACTTCTCACTTAGGAGTGTCAGTTGCTATGTCTACTACACAGAAACGTTATACGAATGTTGGGACAGATATTGAGGAAGTAAGACGGTTAAATAGTCAATCCGGCTTAAGTTATAATGAAGTTAAACTGCTTCTCGCCCAACAATATTTAAAACAAAAAAAGTAGGCTGTTATACAGTCCCAGCTAGAAAAACAGGATGTCTCTAAAGGCTGTATAGCCTGATATGGAAGACATCCTGCTATCTTTTATTCAAAATAATCAATGGTTATATTTTCTTGATGGCTTTTAGATAGGAGCTTACTTCTTTTCCGGCTTTCCTTAGATTGAAATATAATATCATAATCATAATCCTCAGGATATAGCTCAGAAGCTGCAATATACAAAGTTAACCGCTTATGGTTTACAGATATTTTTTCTCCTTTTACTTGAACTTGGTAATTTCCTTGCTGGTCAGGTCCCTTATACACGATTCCAAACTCATCTAAAGGCGAAATCTTCACGTTATCACCTTGTTGATAAAGAGGGATATTCTTTTTTGCTACAGTTTGTTTTTGCTTATATTTATTTGTCATCACCTGTTTTTCTAATTCTTTTAACTTCCAACGATCTATTTTTGGGCTTCGGTATTCTTTTTCTTCCTTATAAGTAAGATAATGAGCTCGTTCAACAATAGCTGGGTGCATCCCGAGTCTTAGGGCAATCGCAAATGCCTGGCTCTCCCCTCCCCTGCCAATGATTAAACGGTAGGTTGGAGAAAACGTTGTTAAATCAAACTCCATCGATCCATTTAAAAAACCGGGATGTTCTTCTGCAAACTCCTTAATTTCACTATAATGAGTCGTTGCAAATAGAGTTGCTCCTTTTTGAAAAAGAGTTTCTAAGATGGCAGTAGCAAGCCCCATCCCTTCTCCGGGATCAGTTCCAGAGCCAAGTTCATCTAATAAGGCTAATGTTCGATCATTTGTTTCTTCTAAGATTTCGATTATATTGACTATTCTTGAACTAAATGTACTCAGATTTTCGGAGATACTTTGTCCGTCACCGATGTCTACCAAAATCCGATCAAAAATTCTAAGATTACTTTCCTCCGCTGCTGGAATATGCAGCCCGCATTGCACCATTAAAGTTAACAAGCCTACCGTCTTTATCGTAACCGTTTTTCCTCCAGTATTTGGACCAGTGATAACAAGTGCTTTCTCTTCCCTTCTCATTGTGAAGGTTAATGGAACAGCCTTATCTCCGAGGAGAGGGTGCCTCGCATGAATTAAGTTCAATTCCTCAAATTGGTTAATTTTTACCTTTGATCCATTAATCATTCGGCAATATTTTGCTTTTGCAAATAAGAAATCATACTGAATCATGGTTTCAGCAGCAAGACGGATTTGCTGCTCTTTTTGCTCGACCATTCCTGTTAGATAGGTTAACACCTTTTGAACCTCAATTTCTTCATCTGTAAGGAGCCAGGTTAATTGATCTTGAAAGATGGCAATTTCCTCAGGCTCGATAAAAAGTGTGGACCCTGACGCAGACGTATCAAGGACAGTCCCTTTGATTTTGTTCCGATATTCTTTTTTAACGGGAATCACATAGCGTCCATTTCGCTGACTAATGACATTCTCCTGCAAATACGGTTTGTATTTAGTAGATCGCAGCATTTGCATCGTCTTTTCCTTCAAGCGTTCCTCTTGTATGGTAAGTTGTTTTCTTACTTTTAATAATTCCTTGCTTGCGTAATCATCTACCCTGCCCCCTCGGACACAACGAATAATTTCTGCTTCGAGTTCTGGCAATTCATCAATTACTTCTACATATGCTGATACCCTCGGTGCATAAAAAGTCTTACTCCTCATGTACCTTCGCATCTTTCCACAGCAATCCAAAAAATCATACAGCTTTGTTAACTGATCCACTTTAAGTACTGCCCCTTTATTCATGTTCGCAAGGATGGTGCTGATCCCATCAAGACCATGAATGGGTACACTTGCACTTATTTTTAAAATCTCGACTGCTTCTGATACTTCTTCAAGCCATGCCTCTATTTGCTTTACATTTGTTGATGGGACAAGATTCTGTACCTTTTCTCTACCTTCTTTCGTTAAGGCAAAGGCAGCGATATCATCCTTAATATGATTGAATTCAAGCATATTAAACGTATGTTGATTCATTATAAAAGCCTCCTAATAATAAAAATAGCCGCAATGAACAATGTCATTGCGGCTCTAACGTAATGAATGGAAAACTACCCATTCTTCCATACTAAATTAATCCAAAATAAAAACTGTCTACACAAGTGTACACAGCTACATTGGAAAAAGTGTATGCCTATGCTTGCCCATTGTTCTTAACTCCATCCCATAACTAAATAAACCATTCATTTTGTCAAAAAAACGAACGAGTAGTTTTGAAATGAAAATATCCAATTGGTTGGATTAGTTAAGAACGACACCTAACATAAAACATACTCCCTTATTTGAGTAATTTATTCCTCTATAGAATATGAAAATTAGAAACATTTGTCAACTGCCATTCACCCATTAGATAATGAATTTTATAATATATGGAACAATAAATGAGGTAAAGATGGCGGCAATTCCCATTGCTGCACCAGAGACCGCACCTTGAATTTCCCCTTCCTTAACCGCCTCAGCTGTTCCAATTCCGTGAGCAATCGTTCCAATTGCCAGACCTCGCGCAAAGGGATGGTCGATCTTAAACCAGTTCAATAATTTGGACCCAAACATCGCTCCAATCATCCCCGTAATAATGACATAAGCAGCAATAAGAGAAATATTCCCATGAATAATTCCCCCTATTTCTGCTGCAACCGGGACAGTAACAGACTTTACCGCGAAACCAAGGAGATAAATTTTTGAAAGGTGAAGCCCTTTTGCCATAAAAATTGCTGTTCCAATCGTTGAAACACTTCCGATGAATAACCCCGACACCGCAGCCCTTATGTACTTTCTGAATACCTCACGATTTTTGTAGATTGGGACTGCCAGAGAAACGGTAGCTGGACCAAGCAAATAGGTCATAATGTTTTTTGCCTGCTCATACTCTTGATACGATATACTAGAAGCTAACAATATAATGATGATGATGACGGTACTTAAAAAAACTGGACTAGTAATTGGAGATGGATATTTTCGGGTTAAAAAGCGTGCACAACAATAGACAGAAACAGTGACTAGAATACTATAAAGCGTGATCATGGTACTTTACTTGTTCCTTTTCCTTTTTCGAGATGACCATTTGCGTAGTCTTTCCTGCTGTAATGATGCCAATAAAAGCACTGATAAAAAGGATACCTAGCAGTATCCAGCCTCTTGCTATGACGATATCGCCTAAGTTCATTAAACCAACAGAAATAGGTATAAAAAAGAAACCAAGATGTTTAAGCAGCCACCCTGCCGCCAATTCGATTTGTTCTACTTTAATTACACCGAACGAAAATAACACCAATAATACAACAATCCCAATCACATTTCCGGGAATTTGCAAATTAAAAAAACTCGCAGTCAGATTCCCAACTTGATAGATGACGATTAGAATGAGCAGTTGAATCGTAAACTTACCACCCTTTTTCATATAAACACCCATCTTCCCACCGTAATAAAAAATCTGATTTTTCAAACGTTTTAATTTTCATTATAAAGGAATAACCTTTATACTGCATCCACTTTATTTCACAAAATATCCATATCTTTTTACGACAAACTTATTTATCTTTATGATAGGAGGGGATTGTTTTGAAAAGGATTTATATAATTTGCAGTCTAGCTGTATTCTTGGGGATTGCAGGAGGAATCTCGTTTTTCCTTATCCGTGATGCCAATGCTGCCATTCCAGCAAGTGCTACTTTCATTACACAGAGTGGTGATACATTTACTTTTGGTAAGGATAAGACTAAGTTAAAACTAATTGAGTTCATCTATACCCACTGTCCTGATGTATGTCCAACAACTACACAAAAAATGGTGGATTTAAAGAAAGATTTAATGAAAAAAGGGATTTATGGGAAGGAAATAGAATTTGTCACCATAACCATTGACCCTTACCGAGATACAACTAAAATTTTAGAAGAATATAAACAGGGGTTCGGTATAGGGAATGATACTAGTTGGTTGTTTTTAACCGGGGCAAAACAACAAACGAAAGATAATCAAAAACAACTTCGTAAAATTACCAATGCCTTGCAGTTCCAATACAAAGATCCTGGAAACGGCCAGTTTATCCATTCCACATTTACGTATCTTGTTGATGAAGACAATAAATTTATTGACAAGTTCCCAATGGGAAAAGAGTTTAATAAACAAGATGCTTACGCAAAAATAATAGATAAAATAGAGTAGAAGCAAAAGCGCAAGCGCCTTGGTTAGCCCCGACAAGCATAAGACGAGCCGGCCGAAAGGTTGCTCTTTAACCTTTTGGACGGATTGGCTTATGACCTCGAGGGGCTAGGCGCTGGAGCCGGACGTATCAAACCTGTAGAAAGTTATCCACAAGTAGTAAGTCTATTTTACCTAGAACATAAAAAAAGCGGTTAGTCCCTCAGGATTAATCGCTTTTTACTGATAAAATTTCATTCAAAGGATGAAGGATATTATTTAATTTGCTGCAATGTTAATAGATAAGTTGATTTCGGTTTAGTTAGACTCGCTTTAATACCAGCTTTTTTTAATTTGTTAACGAGTTCAGTAAGCTGTTTTTTTGCCATACTATTCACCCTCTTTAAAACTTCTTAATCCAATTCTACAACATAATTATGAATAAAGTGTGAAAATGGAAAAATTTTTTTAGAAAATTTTTCTTATAATCTACATCGGGCTAAAAGAATTCGCTCTTCATGCAGATTAATGGTATAATAAATAGATATTTTTGTTCTGGAGGATTACTACTATGATTACTGTAAGTAACGTAAGTTTAAGATATGGTGACCGTAAGTTATTTGAAGATGTAAACATTAAATTTACACCAGGAAATTGCTACGGATTAATTGGGGCAAATGGAGCCGGGAAATCAACATTTTTAAAAATACTTTCTGGTGAAATTGAAGCACAAACAGGAACTGTTCAATTAGGTCCAAATGAGCGGATGGCTGTTTTAAAGCAGAACCATTTTGAATATGAAGATTTCGAGGTACTAAAAACTGTCATTATGGGTCACGCAAGACTCTATGAGGTTATGCAAGAAAAAGATGCTATTTATATGAAGGAAAATTTCACTGATGAGGACGGTATGAAAGCAGCCGAACTAGAAGGTGAATTTGCAGAACTAAACGGATGGGAAGCAGAGCCTGAAGCAGCGATTTTATTAAAAGGCCTGGGTATTGGAGAGGATCTCCATTATAAGAAAATGGCTGAATTAACTGGTTCGGAAAAAGTCAAAGTATTGCTTGCCCAGGCTTTGTTTGGCAGACCAGATGTATTACTTTTGGACGAGCCGACTAACCACTTGGATATCAAGGCCATTCAATGGCTTGAGGATTTTTTAATTA
Organism: Neobacillus drentensis; assembly: GCF_021560175.1. Taxonomy (GTDB): domain Bacteria; phylum Bacillota; class Bacilli; order Bacillales; family Cytobacillaceae; genus Neobacillus; species Neobacillus drentensis_A. The sequence goes on from NZ_CP091110.1 coordinate 4,133,304, forward strand.
ACTTTGAAAATACCGTCATTGTCGTATCCCATGACCGTCACTTTTTAAATAAAGTTTGTACGCATATCGCCGATTTGGATTTCAGTAAAATTCAAATTTATGTGGGGAACTATGATTTCTGGTATGAATCAAGTCAATTAGCTTCCAGAATGGCATCCGATGCGAACAAGAAGAAAGAAGAAAAAATTAAGGAGCTTCAGAGCTTTATCGCTAGGTTCAGTGCCAATGCCTCTAAGTCAAAACAGGCAACCTCTCGTAAGAAGTTATTAGATAAGATTACCCTGGATGATATCAGGCCATCCTCACGTCGTTATCCTTTTGTAGGATTTACACCTGAGCGTGAAATCGGCAATGATTTGTTACGTGTTGAAGGTTTAACCAAGACGATTGATGGAGTAAAGGTTCTAGATAACGTAAGCTTCTTTATGAACAAAGGAGATAAAATTGCCCTTGTTGGTACAAATGAGGTTGCAAAAACGACACTCTTTAATATTTTAATGGGTGAAATGGAAGCTGACAGTGGCACATATAAGTGGGGAATTACCACTTCTCAAGCTTACTTTCCGAAGGATAATACCGAGTACTTTGAAAATAGCGATTTAAACCTTGTTGATTGGCTGCGTCAGTTCTCACCAAAAGATGATAGTGAAAGCTTTTTAAGAGGTTTCTTAGGAAGAATGTTATTCTCCGGTGAAGAAGTGTTGAAAAAAGCCAGTGTCTTGTCTGGTGGAGAAAAGGTTCGCTGCATGCTTTCAAAAATGATGCTTAATGGAGCCAATGTTCTCTTATTAGATGAACCAACAAACCATTTAGACTTAGAATCCATCACAGCATTAAATAATGGATTAATTAATTTTAAGGGTTCTATGCTTTTTTCCTCACATGACCATCAGTTTATTCAAACGATTGCCAATCGTATCTTTGAATTTACACCAAAAGGCCTTGTGGATAAACAAATGACCTATGATGAATATTTAGAAAATGAAGAAATTCAAAAACAAGTTGCGGAAATGTATCAATAAGCTAAATGGAGGATGTCAAAAATGACATCCTCTCTTTTTAATATCTTTTTTGTTTTTTTCTTGAGGATGAAACTTCGATTGAACCCGTTTCTGTTGTAGTCGTTCCTTGACCTTCTACTTGTGAAGAATTAAGGCCGATTGTGGACGGATCAGCTTTTCGTTTTCTACCTCTACTCATTACATACACCTCCCCTATTATCCTTTGGACAAATATCTTAGCTTATACGGAATATTTCCTAATGCTTAAGGCAAAATATTCTACAGGAGGAGGTGTTTTGTATGGCAAAAGTTGGAGTAGAACAATCTCTTACAAATATTCAACAAGTATTAAAGGAAAAAGGATATGACGTAGTAGAATTAAAACAAGAATCCGATGCACAAAACTGTGATTGCTGTGTAGTTACAGGCCTTGATTCAAATGTGATGGGTATGTCTGATACTTTCACAAAAGGTTCTGTGATCGATGCAAACGGAATGTCTGCTGATGAGGTATGCCGACAAGTAGAAAGCAGATTACAATAGCGTTGTTAAAAGACTAAAGTATTTATCACTTTAGTCTTTTTTTGCTTTAATATTGACCTTCAGTTGTTTTTCAGGTTCTTTTTTTCTCTCTGTATTGTTGTTAACGGGCTTTTTCACCTCTTCATCAAGGTGTGGTGTAAATTCACTTCCATAGGTCGCTCCAATATTCAATTTTCCTTTTAATTCTTTAATCCCAAGCTGACCAAAATTGTTATTTAACTCGTATTTATCTAGGATAATTTTTTCAATATTAATTTTTTCTATAATAATTGGCGGGTCTTTGGTTTTTACTTCACTTTCTGGTAAACCCTGCTGTTGGGAGGTTTGTAGAGATTTTTTTAATTCCTCAATATTCAATTCTAATGAGATCAATTTATTCTTTAATTCCATTTCATAATCATTTTTCTTGAATATAAGGAATAAATCTTTTAATGACATATCACAAACTCCCTTTTATTTACCCTTACTTTTATTTATATGAAAAAATCACTTGAACATGTCCAAGAATATCTGACAGACTAAAAAATCGTCAACATTTCTTTTTTTACTGTCTATTCAATTGGAATAACTTCCCCTTTTTCAATTGTACGCTGATAACTGACAATTAATAAACCATTCCAAAATTTTGCATTCAATTGCTGAGGGCTCACCGTGTCAGGTAAAGTGATCTGTCTTTGAAATTCACCATAGAACCTTTCAGAATATGTCATAGTTAAATGCGGATGGAGGGGGTTCACTTTTCCTTTTATAGTTAGGTAAGTACCATTTAAACCTAATTCCAAATTTTCCTTTGCTACCCCAGGAAGTTCAATCACCACCACAACTTCATGCTCCCCTTCAAAGACATCAATAATCGGAAACGTCCTTGATTTTTCTGCTCGCCCCGATGCCCCATCAGCAGTGGATGACTTTACTGGTTGTTCATTCATAAATTGTTTAGCAAATTCCTGGTCAAAAATATTGTTCCAAAAGTCCCCGCCTTGCATATTTTTCGCAATATCCATCCACTGTTTTAATTTTTCCATATCCATCAGTTGACACCCCCCTTTTGCTCATGTCTGTATATTACCTATTTCTTTATTTATCCCTACTTTCATCATACGAATCTTATTCACTAATTAATCCAACTATTACGCTTGTTTCATAAACCTTTAAAATATTGCATATATTGATAACTAAGTGGAAGGAGGAAATAATATGCCAGTCCCAGTTCCTTTTATTAATATAAATATATTCATGATTAAAATTAATTCCTTTGAAAATGCCTCAGCAGTAAATATTGGGCAAAACCTGCTAGCTGAATGGCATAATTCTGATAAGAAAAATCAAGGATATGGTCAAAATTTCGGTGATCAAAGCGATTTTGTTGCGACAAGAAGTTTTGTAGATGATAAAGACCAAATCGACTCTCCTGCCTCTTTCAACTCCAATTCGTTACCAATTGATAATATGTAAACATACAACTTAGACCATAGGAGGTTTTCTCCCATGGTCTAAGTTGTATGTTAATATCCTCTTGATTCTTTTTTTCGGACAGCCACTGAGATACCAATCAGTATAATAATCATACCTAAAACTGTATTTACAATAATTGATTCAATCTCAGTTTGTTTATTATTACTCTTTTTCACTTTATTAATAGAAGCTACTTTTGGTTTTGGAGGTTCCTTGTAGGTTAATTGTACTTTCTGGACTAATTGTCCCCTATTGTCCTGGAGTGAAAGAAGCCCGTCGTTTGCAATATTTTTTAAACAACCATCAATCCTTTCTGTGACTAGTGTGTCTTTATCTGGATAAAATTCTTTCCGCTCAGCAGTTGTAAATATTTCTCCCTGTTTAATTGTCACATGTTGAAAGTTTTTGAATCCATAATCCAATAGTATAGCGGTATCATTATATTTATCGTTCTTTAAATTTGATTTCAATACTACAGCTGTTAGTCTAATTTTCCCATTATCAGCTGTTGTTGCTAAGGTTTGTTTCGTTTCGCTTGTATAGCCAGTCTTTCCACCCGTAATACCTGGATAGGCAATCTCACCCTTTAACATTTTATGGTGTGTAACGAGATTTGTCTGCCAAGATTGACCTTTCCATGGAAGTATCTTGGTTCCAAAGACTTCAGCAAATACAGGATTCTTAATGGCATAATTAGTAATCAACGCCATATCCATGGCCGTTGTATAATGATTAGGATCAAATAATCCGTTGGGATTCGTAAAATGCGTGTTGGTTACACCTATCTTTGTTCTTAAATAAATATTTAGATTTTCTGCAAACTGCTGAACCGAACCATCCGTATACTCCGCGATTGCAACGGCCGCATCATTTCCAGAATTAATAAGCATTCCTTGAATCAGTTTTTTCAAAGGGACTTGTTCCCCTTCATTTAAATACACACGGGTACCATCTTGTCTTACAGCATTGCCACTCACGGTTACAAGACGATCTAAGTTTCCTTTTTCGATCGCATAAATAGCCGTTGCTATTTTCGTTAGACTAGCTGGATACATTTTCTGATTAGGATTTTTAACGTAAAGAACAGCTCCAGTATCAGAATCAATCAGAGCTGCTGCTTCACTTTTAAGAGGAAGCTGAACAGGCTCTGCAGCTAAAACAGGTAATTGAACTGAAACAAGATAAAGAAAAATTAATATTGCCGGCCAAAACTTTTTCAATAGGATACACCCTTACTTTTTTCTTATAATCCTCCTTGATTTTACCAGAATATTTATAGAAATAAAGTACTATTTTAAAATTTAATCCTTGTAATATAGGAATTTTTAACCATAAAAAGCCGGTTAACTAAAGCCAACCGGTTTGTTTATGATCTTTTTTTGGAAATTAACAAGGCGATTTGGGCCATAATAAACGGCAATGATGATTTTCTTCTAAATGCCAAATATTTCGGTTCCCAAATATCAGTATATTTTTCATTAAACTTTCGAAGACCTTGAAAATGATAGATAAAGTGTCCATGCAAGAAAATTTGAGCAGCGATCTTTTCGCTCAAAAAAGAAAATTTTGACAGTCCTACGTTCGATAAGGGTGCCATTCCCATATTAAATCGCTGATACCCCTTTTGAATAGCCCAATCAATTACTGATAAGAAGAAAAAGTCTATAATTCCTTCCGGGGCAGACTGTTGAACCCTCATTAGGTCCACCGAAACTGTCTTATAATCATCATATACATACATAATACTCATAAACCCGAGTATATGGTCTTCTTCATCTTTTACAATGGCAATCGGTGCTCGATTTAAATAATCTTCATTATAGAACCCAAGTGAAAATCCTTTTTCCCTTCGCCCCGAAAGCCATTCATCGGATATTTCCTTCAATTTGTCCAAGAGTACATTTGAATGCGGAGGATATAGCATTTCAAAATAATATTGTTCGCCATTAAATTTATTTTTAAGGGTCCGTAACCCCTTCATTTTGTTTCCTTTAAGCGAAAAAGTCTTAAGGTCAACAAAAGCTTCTTCTCCTAATTTAAAAAATGCAAAACCATGACCATGTAAGTATGGGAGCATATCATCGCTTACTTGGTAGAAAACGGGTGTATAGCCGTGTAAATCAGCGACCTCTTGAAATTCTTCAATGGCACTCGAAAAGTCATGTTTCTCACCAACTGGATCACCAAGGATAATTAATTTATCCGCATATTTTTGGAAAGAGATTAAAACATTTCTCTTACTATTCCAATAAATATATTTATCATGGAGGAATATCAAATGGGTTAACACCTTGCCAGGAAAAGCGGTTACATGATTTATGATTTCTTGTTCATGATCAATCGACCTTTCAAGGTTCCACTTTTTCGGCAGGCTAATTAAATAACCAATAAAGAGAATACTTAAGGCGATAATTAGGCCAATAATTGCACTTGAAAACAAGTCCCGGTAATCAACAATCACATACGGGATAAACTTCTTAGGTATGGTAATTTTCGCATTTGGCAAATTAAAGTACCCGATTAATATATACATAGAAGTAACAATCAAAACAATCGTCACATCAAAGATGGTTTTACCCCAAGTTAGCACATAGCTTTCACGATAAAATTGCCCTTTTGACATTCTTAGCAGGAGGGCAACAACGATTAAAAAAACAGCTTCCTCGTAATCAATTCCTTTAAAAATAGAGAATAACGCGGCCAGAATTAGTGCAAGCATCGTTAAATCATAGGTTCTTTTAACACTGTATTCTATTCCGCGCGATAGCCCCAGTAACAAAAATCCAGCCGCAACGGATAACTGATGTGACACATTGATGATCGGAAATGACAAAAGTTCCTGAGCAATTCTGAGCCTCGACATAATTCCTGGTACACTGGCAGACAACAGCAGGATTAGGCCAGACAGAAAGACTAGCATAGTTAAAATAACATGGCTTAGGCCTTGAATAATCGCTTTAGGAAGATTATTCCACAACTGATTCCATCGTTGCCAATAAAGTCGCACAAAAAAGACTAAGCTGATTAAAAACGGGATGAAATAATAGCCAATTCGGTAAAACAATAGAAGGATCAGTACTTTTTCATCCGGAATATGCAAATCCTGCATTCCCCAAAGAAAAACCAAATCAAATGAACCAAGGCCGCCAGGAATCATACTAATAATCCCCGCACAGGCAGCAACAATATAAATGGGGAACAAATCAAGGAATGAGATTTGAATTCCTAGTATCTTTGTTAAGACAAAAATAGCCGTAAATACCGCAAACCATTCTATTACTGAAACGATGACCAACCCAACAGTATTCTTAAGTGTAAGTCTATACTGATTGTCTTTACCGGATTTTATTATATGTATTACTATAAAGATAGGTAGATATAAGCTTACACCCAAGACGGCGAAATAAAGCCATTTTGTGTCTATAAACAATGGAAAATTTCGATAGTTAATGGTTACAATCCATGAAAGGAAAGAGATCCCTGTTAAGTAAAATAAGGAAACCGTGGCAATAACCCCAAGAAGTTTACGCTTATCCCCTTCAAGCTTATGAAAAAAATAGGTTCTCAGCATGGCACCAATCAATCCACCGAACCCGATTAAATTTGAGAAAGAATTCGCAATAAATGATTGCTCAACTAACTCTCTTTTTGATACTTTTGTCTTCAAAATTTTAACTAAAATCACATCGTATAAAACCATTGGCAATACAGCTGCAAAAGTAACGACAAAGATTAATAATAACAACCAAATATTGAGATGATGGATCTCACCTTTTAGTAAGTGGGTATTAATGTTTCCAGTGAATTTCTTCATTTCAATGAGAGCGAAAATTAATAAGAACACAGGAAAAACAAATTTTACAACTTTTAGCACTTTTTCTTTTCTAATCCCCAACCAGATTACCACCTATTTTTTCATTCCTGTTTTTACTATAAACTCTCCACAGCGAAAAACAAAGTAATATCTTTAACTACAAGGACATTTAGTCATATTTTAGACAGATAATTGGCTATTCAACCGCTCTTATTTCAAGCAGTGATTCCCTATGGCTCAATTTGTTCAAAAAATTTTTAAAATGAGACAAGTTTTCCAACCTTCTTAGCATAAATATTAATAGAACAAAAAAAGAGGAGGTTTGCAGGTGAGATTCGTAGTCTTTAAAAAGGAGACCCTGCTATTTTTTTTAGCAGTCGGTATCGTCTTAGCAAGTATTTCTGCCTGGTTCATGTTAAAAGCAGGAGATACAACGGTATTTAATCAACAACCTGACCATAAAACTCGTCAGATCCACATGGTGACAGGAGAATTTAAGACCACGATGAAGGACGGTAAAGAAATAGAAGCGTATCGCTGGGATCCAGGTACCATTGTCTTAAAAAAGGGAGAAAAAGTAAACTTGATTATAAGTGGAATTAATGGGGCTGAGCACCCATTTTACATTGAAGGGACTACGTTGAAAGGAACTGTAAAAAAAGGGCAAGATACCCTCGTTCCCCTTCAATTTCAAAAAGAAGGAACTTATCGATTAATTTGTGAAGTACATCCTGACCGAGCTCACAACGGTCCAATGATTGCCTATATTGTCGTCAATTAGTAGCAGGAGATAGCTTTCCTGCTTTTTCAATTGGCAAACAGTTCTGTACTACATAGTTTTCACTATTAATACGCTGATATTGTTGATTTCTTTCTATATAACAGTTTTCTATTTACTCATTTATTTTATAGTACAGTTTCACTTATCTTATAATCAATGTTCATATAATATTCATAAACACCTTTAAAAAACCCTTAAATTCAACGGGTTCACAATTCCTTAACAATTAGTGTATTTTTTATCATATTTCGCCTGTTATACTAGGGTCATGAAATAAATAACTTTCTGTTATATATTCTTCTACTAATTTAAGAGGTGAAAGATAATGGAACAATGGCAGGGATTTAACAAAGGAACTTGGTCAAAAGAAATCAATGTACGCGATTTTATTTTAAGAAACTATAAACAATATGAGGGCGATGACTCCTTCTTAGCACCCGCAACCGATGCAACAAACAAGCTTTGGGAACAAGTAATGCTATTAACGAAGCAAGAACGTGAAAATGGCGGTGTCCTTGATATGGACACAGAAACAGTTTCTACGATTACCTCACATGGTCCAGGATACTTAGATGAAGATCTAGAAAAAGTTGTAGGCGTTCAAACAGATAAACCGTTTAATCGGTCTCTCCAGCCGTTCGGTGGTATTCGTATGGCTAAGCAAGCATGTGCTTCATACGGATATGAATTAAATCCAGAAATTGAAAAGATCTTCACTGATTTCCGTAAAACTCATAACCAAGGTGTTTTTGATGCATATACAGACGAAATGGCGCTAGCTCGTAAAGCAGCTATTATTACAGGGCTTCCTGATGCATACGGCCGTGGCCGAATAATAGGCGACTATCGTCGTGTTGCTTTATACGGTGTGGATTTCCTAATAAAACAAAAACAGTTAGACAAAAAAAACACCAGCAATGTCATGACTGAAGATAATATGCGACTTCGTGAAGAGATAGCAGAACAAATCCGCGCCTTAAATGAATTAAAGGAACTGGGCACAAGTTATGGTTTTGACCTATCCCGCCCTGCACAAAATGCACAAGAGGCATTTCAATGGTTATACCTTGGCTATCTAGCAGCTATTAAAGAACAAAACGGTGCTGCAATGAGCCTAGGCCGTACCTCAACATTCTTAGATATTTATATCGAAAGAGATTTAGAAAATGGTATATTAACAGAAACTGAAGCACAAGAAATCGTTGATCACTTCATCATGAAGCTTCGTTTAGTAAAATTTGCACGTACACCTGATTATAACGAGTTATTTAGTGGTGACCCAACATGGGTAACTGAATCTATTGGTGGTATGACATCTGACGGACGTTCACTTGTAACGAAAAGCTCTTTCCGCTTCCTTCATACTTTGGATAACTTAGGGGCAGCTCCTGAACCAAACTTGACTGTTTTATGGTCACCATCATTACCAGAGAATTTTAAGAATTATTGTGCTAACATGTCTATTAAAACTAGCTCAATCCAATATGAAAATGATGAAATAATGCGTCCTGAGTATGGTGATGATTACGGAATTGCCTGCTGTGTATCAGCGATGGAAATCGGTAAACAAATGCAATTCTTTGGCGCTCGTGCAAATCTTGCTAAAGCCCTTCTATATGCTATTAACGGTGGTGTCGATGAAAAATTAAAAATCCAAGTGGGACCACAATATCGACCAATTACATCAGATGTGCTAAATTATGATGAAGTTATGGCGAAATTTGACCAGATGATGGATTGGCTTGCAGGTCTTTACATTAATACATTGAATGTTATTCACTATATGCATGATAAATATAGCTATGAAAGAATTGAAATGGCCTTACATGACACGAAAATCCTTAGAACTATGGCAACAGGTATTGCAGGATTAAGTGTTGCAGCCGACTCATTAAGTGCTATTAAATATGGCGAAGTCAAAGTGATTCGTGATGAAAACGGTCTAGCAGTTGACTTTGAAACAACCGGTGACTTTCCTAAATACGGCAATAACGATGATCGTGTTGACAGCATTGCTGTTGAACTTGTTGAAACCTTTATGAAAAAATTACGTAAGCATGGAACGTATCGTGATTCCCTTCATACTTTATCAGTTTTAACGATTACTTCTAACGTAGTTTACGGAAAGAAAACAGGAAACACACCTGATGGCCGTCGTGCTGGTGAGCCATTCGCACCAGGGGCTAACCCAATGCATGGCCGTGACACAAAAGGAACATTAGCTTCCCTTTCTTCTGTTGCTAAGCTTCCATATGCCTATGCAATGGACGGAATTTCAAATACATTCTCAATCGTTCCTAAAGCACTAGGGAAAGAAGAAGAAAACAGAATCCGGAATCTTGTATCTATCTTAGATGGTTATTCCATTAAAAACGGACACCATTTAAATGTTAACGTCTTTAATAGAGAAACATTAATTGATGCGATGGAGCATCCTGAGTTATATCCACAATTAACTATTCGTGTATCAGGATACGCTGTAAACTTTATTAAATTAACTAAAGAACAACAGCTCGATGTTATTAACCGTACCTTCCACGAATCTTTGTAATTAAAACTAATTGGAGTTCCCTTCTCTTAGGGGGCTCCTGCTTAAAAATAAGGGGGACATCATCATGATGGGAAATATTCATTCTATTGAAACATTAGGGACAGTTGATGGACCAGGAATTCGTTATGTGATTTTTACACAGGGCTGCTTATTGCGCTGCCAGTTTTGCCATAACGCAGATACTTGGGAAATCGGTTCCGGAAAACAGATGTCTGTTTCTGAAATCATGGATGATCTCTCAAGTTATCTTCCTTTCATCGAATCATCTGGCGGTGGGATCACTGTAAGCGGCGGGGAGCCTTTATTGCAAATTCCCTTTCTTACTGAGCTATTCAAAGAGTGTAAAAAGAAAGGAATTCATACCACCATCGATTCATCCGGAGGCTGTTTTTCCCACTCCAAGCTCTTTATTGAACAACTAGAAGAACTTCTACCATATACAGATCTAGTGTTACTTGATTTAAAACATATCAACCGAAAAAAACATATTCAACTGACTGGTATGGCGAATGATCACATCCTTGAATTTGCTAAGTTTTTATCCGATCGGAAGGTTCCGATTTGGGTACGTCATGTCCTTGTACCAACTGTTACCGATGATCCAGAGGATTTGCAAAAACTTGGAGAATTCATTGGGACACTAGAGAATGTTTTGAAAATCGAAATTCTTCCCTATCACAAACTTGGAGTTTACAAATGGGAAGCACTTGGCCATGAATATCCACTAAAAGATGTCGAGCCGCCAACAGAGGAGAAAGTGGAATTTGCCTATAAGATGTTGACAGCCCATTGGAAACTATTATTACAACACTGATTCATAGGATCAGTGTTTTTTTTCCAAAAATTAAGAACTTTGTTTCTTCTGCATTTTTCTTTCTATTAATTATTTATTAATTAGGCTGTGTTAATCTTGAATGTTGATTTCCGCTCCAGGCGGCTTCGCTTTCCGCGGGCGTGCCGGGGAGCCTCCTCGGCCCCGTACTCCCGCAGGAGTCTTCGCCGCCTTCCGCTCCAATCAACATGCTAAAAATCAACAACAATAATCTTTAACACAGCCATTAATTATGGAATTATTCTACCGAGCTTATTACGTTGCTCGATACAATTACCTATTGGTCATAAAACAAACGTATATTTCAACCTGAGTTATATTAGGATATTAGTAAAAGTCATCTAAACTATTAGCAATGTCTTCATTTTATGGGATTTAGACAGTGATAAAATTGATTCTTTTCGGTTTCTCCTATATACTCATATCATTGGTATTTAAGTGAGGTGATAATTTTTGTTCCAATTGCTGATTGATCTTTCCGATATAAATGCTCTAAATGCCCTTTACGTAAGTATTTTTCTTGGAATCACATTAAAGTTTTTGTGGGCTTGGGGTGTAGAATATACTTTTTTCGGTTCTCTTTCTGAATCTGCAAACACAAAAATTAATTACCCGCTCGTCTTCTGCCGGAATCAAAATAGTATTAACGGAAGCTTTATTCTGAAAAGAATTGTTAAATATATTCGTAGAAAAGAATGTTCGCAGGATGATTCTGATGAACCAATTTCCTTCCTTATATCCAACCACATAATATACTAAGACATTTTAGGAGGAAATATGAAAAAGAATCGATCTTCACTTATACTTGCAGCTATGTTTATTTTGTCTACTTTATTATTGTCTGCTTGTTCATCACAAGCGCATACAACAACTACTACTAATAAGACAGGGTTTTTTCAAACCTATTTTGTCTATCCTTTCTCGACGATTATCCATTCAACCGCAGAATTTTTTGGTGGAAACTATGGTTTGGCGATCATCGTGGTTACCCTGGTAATTAGACTTATATTAATGCCATTAATGCTAAAGCAATACAAAAATCAAACGGTTATGAAAGAAAAAATGGATGGTTTAAAGCCTGAAATGGATGCCATTCAAAAGAAAATGAAGACCGAGAAGGACCCTAAAAAGAAACAAGAACTACAAGCTGAAATGATGGGACTTTATCAAAAACATGGTGTTAATCCACTCAATATGGGATGTTTACCTATTCTTATTCAAATGCCAATCTTAACAGCCTTTTATTATGCCATTCGCGGATCACAGGAAATTGCAACTCATCAGTTCTTATGGTTTAATTTAGGACACTCAGATATCGTTATTACGATTATCGCTGGACTAGTTTACTACTTCCAATTCAAGGTATCCCAGTCAAACATGCCAACGGCCCAGCAGCAACAAATGAAAATGATGGGCTTGATGTCGCCGCTAATGATTGTAATGTTTTCTTTTAACGCCCCAGCTGCTCTTCCTCTTTATTGGGTTGTCGGCGGGTTATTCCTTACACTTCAAACTTTGGTAGGCCGGAAGTTATATCAATCCAAAAAACCAATTGAAACACCTGCTCACCAAAAGTAAATAAAATAAAAAAGAAGCGTTGACTCAATGCTTCTTTTTTATTTTGTAAAAATTTCTTATAAAAAGGATCTCTTCCCCATGACTATTTTTATTGTGACCTAATGAATAGGATAATTTCTTCTGAATTAGGAATCCTATCTCTAGGTGTGATTTAGTCCAAAGGAGTGCTTACATAAATGAAAAAAAGATTGTTTGTAACAATAACTCTAATCTTTTCTTTGTATATAGCGGGCTGTTCAAAGAATAATGTAGATGATGATCTTACAAAACAGAAGCTTGACCCCAGGAAAACAGAATCAGCAAAAGTCAATTATAATACACCAGCTCATGGTGGCCCCGCCATTACAAGCGTCGATACAAGCGATCCGGAAATAGATCGGCAGAGAAATCATAACAAACACTCTACAAACACACAAATTCAATATGACACTTCTAAGATAATAGTTGCAAATCGAGCAGCAGATAGGGTTACTGATTTATCTAGGATTGAACGAGCAAACATCATTGTCACCGATAATAATGCATACGTCGCTGTGAAAATGGCGGATTCTACTTATAATCAGTTAACAGCAACAACCAGAAGTAAAATTACAAGGGCAGTAAAATCTGTTGATGGGAATATCGACAATGTCTATATTTCGGAAAATCGGCAATTCTATAAACGAATGTCAAGTTATACTCGGGATATTCGATCTGGACGAACCAATTCCGATTTCATCGATAGGTTTTCTGATACGATCCGCAGAGTATTCCCAGATGCTCGTTAATCATTATCCATGTACCAGCTGTCTGAAGATTGTTGTTTCAGACAGCTGGTTTTATTTTTACATCCGAGCTTCATAAAAGAAGACTGGAGGCTACACCTCACAGTCTTGTTTGATTCTATGCATCTTGAAAATATTCCTTGTAAAATCCGCCCACTTTACCAGAATTATCGATAATGTAATAAAACTCTTCTGTTTCATTTTTTACATCATAAATTTCTCCTTTTGTTAAAGCATTATGAACGAGATATTTTTTTGCATCTGTATGAACGCATTTTACTTTCTTAATTGTCTCACGATCTTTCCATGATAAATGAATCATTACTGCCACCGTCCTTTCGGTCTTTGTCCAAGTTCTAGTATAATCAATTGATCCGGTGGTGTGCAACAATATGATGATTCCTTAACCGAAATTGTAAAATTTGAGTTCTCAAATCTCAGTTAAACTATTACAATAGTAAAAACTGAATAAACAATCCATTTTTTTAAGGAGGGCATTCTTAAATTGAAAATTATGAGTAACGAGCAGTTGATTATTTCATATCGGGATGCATTAAAATCTGGAGAAAAGGAATGGATTAAACTTTTAAAAGATGAAATAAAGCGCAGAGGTCTAAGACTGCTGAAAACCTAGACCTAGGAAAGAACCCAAAATAAACCGCTGAACAAATTCAGCGGTTTTTATATTCCTTCATGAAGTATTAAATCAAATCTGGCAGAACAATCGTTACTTTTGTTCCAACCCCTTCCTGACTTTCAATTGAAATTTCTCCATGATATTTTCTAATTAATCGCTGAGCAATTGACAGACCTAATCCTGTACCACCGTTTTCTCGACTTCGAGCTTGATCCACTCGATAAAAACGATTAAATACGTTCGCTAAATGTTCATTCGATATTCCAATTCCATTGTCAACTACGGAGAGGATTATTTTCCCGCCTTCCTGCATGGCAGTAATCCAAATAGTCTTATTATTGTTAGAGTATTGAATGGCATTATTTAATAAGATAATCATGATCTGTTCCATATGCTGCCTCGAAATAGCAACCTTAGGCAATATCGGACTCACTTCTAAAAAAAGATTGTAATCTGGATGGATGATTTCCAAATTCTTTACCAATTGATGAAGAGTTTCTATAATATCCGTTTTTTCCTGGTTTTTTAATCTAGGATGTTCTGCTCTTGTAATATGTAACAAGTCGTTAATTAATTTTTTTAATCTTGTTACTTCTTGAAGTGAAGCATCAAGCGATTCATCTAGAATCGCAGGATCCTTTTTCCCCCATCTATTCAACAAGGAAAGATGTCCCTCTAATATCGACACTGGTGTCCTGAGTTCATGAGAGGCATCTTCAACAAATTGCTTTTGAAGTAGAAACGATTTTTCAATTTCATCCATCATTTCATTAAAAACATTGGTCAGGGCTGTTAATTCATCTTTTTGTTTATACCCATTCATTCTTTCTTGAAAGCCAGTTTCCTTAATTTGTTTCATCGCTTTGGCTAAATCCCTTACAGGTTTTAAAAGCTGTTTTGCAAGTAAAAAACCACTGATAGCACTAAAGATAATTGCCGCAATCCCAAATACGGTCATTACCCAAAAGAGATTCCCCATCATTCTTCGGTAGGTATTTAAATGACGTACAATTTCTATCGTCCCTGTAAAATCATTTCCCTTTAACGGAGCTCTGGCAACAAATGCTTCATTTCCTTCAATCGAAATCTCTTGAGTAACCTTTTTCTTAGTCGGTGCAGCCTCTAAAACGGGGAAGGTACCATTTTTATCCGAAACAAGAACATGACCATCTTCGTCATATACTCTAATTAATTGATCTTTATCATTCATTTTCCTCAAAAATGCCGCACTTTTTTTCATATCCCCTCGATTAGGTTTGTATGATTTTGCGTTATAAAAAGTGGTAATGTCACTCATTGTTCGATTAATGGCAATTTCTTCACGATTCATCATCCATTTTGAAACGGTATGATATTCTAAGAAACTAAATAGAAAAAAAGTCAGAAATATTGCAGTGGAACAGCTTAAAACTAATTTCGTTTGCCAGCGAAGTCGATTAAATTGACTGCTAATCTTATCTATCATCGCATAACATATCCTATACCACGAACAGTATGAATATAATGCCCATCATCATTTTGATCATCTATCTTGTTTCGTAAATATCGAACATACACATCCACCACATTTGTTTCAACGCCTGTACTGTATCCCCAAACCTTATTAAGGAGCACTTCCCTTGTTAAAACAATGTTAATATTACTCATAAAAGTAATTAACAAATCGTATTCCCTCTTTGTAAGACTAATAACCATTTCTCCCTTTTTAACCACACAGGATTCTAGCTCAACAACAAGATCCTTAAATATAAGGGTCTTAACCTCAGTAGATTGCAAAGCCTCAATCCTTCTAAATAACGACCTCAATCTTGCTAATAACTCTTCAATCGCAAATGGCTTTACAATATAGTCGTCTGCCCCGCTGTCTAAACCAGAAACCCGATCAAGTACACTATCACGGGCGGTAATCATAATAATAGGAATCGTCTTATTAGATTGCCTAATTCTTCGGCAAACCTCCATGCCATTTAATTCTGGAAGCAGTAAATCAAGTAAAATGGCATCCCAACTCTCAGTGAGAGCTAATTGCAACCCATTACGTCCGTCTGTTGCAACGGTCGTTTCGTAGCCCTCATGCTGCATTTCTAACTCTATAAATCGAGCTAAGCTTTTTTCATCTTCAATAATTAGTAATTTGGACATACTCCCACTCTCACATTACGTTTTTCTACTATTTTAACTGATGTTTATCTCGAATAAAATCAAATACTGCATGAATAATCTCAATTGATTGGAACGAAACGAGAGAAATTGCGGTGAACGAAAAGAAGCCAACAATAATTAACCGAAACCAAAACATGTTGTATTCCTCCTTTTTGAACTTTTTTTCAGTACCTGCTATTTGATATGATTGGAGATAAATTTTTTAGAAGGTAGTTAACATCTTACCTGTTCTTCTGGAAACTGCCATGAGAAAAAGATTAGAATCTCCTTAGAAACGTAATCAAGCACACACCTTTAAAGGGCGTGTGCTTGGTTATTTATGTTAATTAGATGTGGCTATTTGTTTCTAACATCGGAGGAAAGGATAGCTCTTTAAGTTTGGCTGTAATCTTATCTGCCGCATCAATCGGATCTTCCGCAATTATATCAATAAACTCTCCAATATAGTCTTGTCTTGCATGATCGTACCGTGGGTCATAATAGTGATTAAGTAAAATCGAAATCATGTCGTGATAATTTTTTTCATGTAGGGTTTCGATTAATCGGTTTCGAATGTCTGTATCCTTCACTCTTCTTAAGACCTTTTCAATTCCTAACGATATTTTTTCGTCATACCAGGGTTCCTGTTCATAAGGAAGTACATACTCAGAAACAAGTTGTTTTACCCTTTGTTCCAGCGGCGAATGAATGTAAATATTTAAGCCTTTAAATTTAACATCCATTAGCTTTTCAGGCTGAACAGCTTTACCTATTCTTTTACTTTCTGCCTCTACAAGAAAATAGTCGACCCCTTTGATTTCTGTTAGACCTTTAAATAGGAGAGAGTCAAAAGTCTTTTGATTATGACCTTCACCAAGACCAATAGTGCCAAAGATAGAGCCGCGGTGTCCTGCCATTTCCTCTAAATCAAGAACAGGATACCCCTTTTTCTTTAAAATTTTCAAAACCTCTGTTTTTCCAACACCTGTCATCCCATGAATAACAACCGTTTTATCCGGTATCATAGATGGTATTTGTTCAAGGATATGATGCCGATAGGCTTTATATCCCCCAACTAATCGCCATGCATAAATGCCTGCAAACTCTAAGAAGGTTACAACGGCTTTACTACGCATTCCCCCACGCCAACAATGAATAATTAACTCCCCATCCGTTTGATACGACTTAATTTTCTTTAACAGAGCAGGAATCTTAGGAGAAACAAATTCCATCGCTTGCCACTTAGCAGCCGCTTGTCCTTCATGTTTATAAATTGTCCCTATAATTTGACGCTCTTCATCCGTGAATAATGGAATGTTGATGGCCCCAGGAATTGCCCCATCTGCAAACTCAATCTGTGAACGAATATCAATAATGACCGGTTCCTTTAGGGTTAATAATTCTTCCACATGTATTTCCTTCATTTATATTACGCTCCTAGCAAAAATTATCCTTATAGATAACAGATATAAAAAACGAACAAAAACTTCCACTACTGGAAGTTTCAAAATAATTTATTCATCATAAAAAGGATTTACTTATAATGATTATATACCTATTATAAAGAAGTTAACCTCGGCTATCAAGAAATTCAAAAAGCATGACAGGATTTAACACCTTACTGTACAACTAAATTGATAAAAAAGGTCTACTCTGAAAGAAAAGTAGACCCTTTCACTTACAATACGTTTGATTCTTGTTTAATCACAGACATTAGATCTTCCATCTCGCTTAGACGATCTTGTTCAAATAGCTCAACAATTCTACTGCCGACAATAACTCCATCGCAGTATTTTGATATTTGTTGAATTTGCTTTTTGCTTGAAATACCAAACCCTGCCATAACAGGGATAGCACTCACTTCTTTGACAGATTTTATGAAGTTAGTAAGTTCAGCATCATACTCATTTCTAACCCCGGTAATTCCTTTAACTGTTACCGTATATAAAAATCCTCTTCCTGTACTTGAAATCGTTTTGATTCTTTCGAGGGGAGTTGTCATGGTCACTAAACGGATTAATTCCACTTCTGCTTTATCAAGCTCCGGTACGATAATTTCTTCCTCTTCTATCGGCAGATCAGGAATGATGCAGCCATCCACTCCCGCGTTTCGGATGTCGCCAACAAAATTAGCGATCCCGTATGAATAAATCGGATTTAAATATGTCATAAGAATGATGGGTATTGATACTTTTTTTCTAGCTTTTTCAATTTCCTGAACAATTCCTTTTAGTGTGGTCCCATTAGCAAGCGCTCTAAGGCCGGCTTTTTGGATCGTTGGTCCATCTGCTACAGGATCTGAAAAGGGAACCCCAACTTCGACCGCAGTGGCACCGAATTTTTCAAGTATAGTAAGTCTTTCAACCAGCGTTTCTAAACCTCCGTCACCTGCCATTATATAAGGAACAAAGGCTTTTTTTTGACTTTCCTTTAATGCTGCAAATGCTTTTTCAATTCGATTCATGTTAGTTCCTCCCCTCAAGTCTTGCTTTGACTGCATCTACATCTTTATCCCCACGACCAGATAAACAAACGACAATATTTTCACTTTCTTTCATTTCAGCAGCAAGCTTCACCGCGTAAGCAACCGCATGAGAACTCTCCAGCGCAGGAATAATTCCCTCCAGTTTTGATAAAAGTTGAAAGGCATCAAGTGCCTCTTGATCGGTAATCGAGACATAATTGGCCCGTCCGCTATCTTTTAAGTAGCTATGTTCTGGACCTACCCCAGGATAATCAAGTCCTGCCGAAATGGAATGAGCCTCCTGGATTTGACCATCTTCATTCTGCAATAAATACATCAACGAACCATGAAGGACGCCTGGTTTCCCTTTTGTTAAGGACGCAGCATGAAACTCCGTTTCTACTCCTTGCCCTGCAGCTTCAACCCCATATAACCGAACTTCTTTATCCTCAATAAATGGATAAAACATCCCAATCGCATTACTACCGCCTCCGATACAAGCAACAACAGCTTCAGGAAGGCGGCCTTCCCGCGATAGAAATTGTTCTCTCGTCTCCTTGCCGATGACACTTTGAAAATCTCTAACCATCATTGGGAATGGATGAGGGCCCATAGCTGAACCTAGTAAGTAGTGTGTATCATCGACATTAGTCACCCAATATCTTAATGCTTCATTAACTGCATCCTTTAGGGTAGCACTACCTGAGGATACGCCAACAACCTTAGCACCTAGCAATTCCATTCGAAAGACATTTAAAGCTTGTCGTTTGATGTCTTCTTCACCCATAAAAACGATACAATCGAGGTTTAATAATGCACATACCGTTGCTGTTGCCACACCATGCTGACCTGCTCCTGTTTCAGCAACAATTCTTCTTTTCCCCATACGAACAGCAAGCAATGCCTGGCCAATCGCGTTATTAATCTTATGGGCGCCCGTATGATTTAGGTCTTCTCTTTTTAGGAAAATATTTGCCCCGCCGGCATGTTTAGTTAAGTTTTCCGCAAAATATAATGGTGTTTCTCTACCAACATACTCACTTGCTAATCTAGCAATCTCAGCATGAAAAGCAGGATCCTTTTTTGCGTCTTCATAGGCATCATTTAATTCATTAACGGCCTTCATTAAAGTCTCTGGTACAAATCTTCCGCCAAATATTCCGAAATGGCCTTTTTCATTCGGTAATGTATAGGTGCTCATTTTTTTTCCTCCAATTGGTATTGTTTTTACCTTTTCGATAAATGCTTTTATTTTTACAAGATCTTTTACTCCATTTGTTTCAACCCCAGAGCTCACATCGACCATATAAGGGTTAATGATCTGCACGGCCTCAGCGACATTTTCGAGATGTAATCCCCCTGCAAGTATGACTTTTTTTCCTTTCAAACATAAAGTGTTAACTTGCCTCCAATCAAACGATGTTCCATTTCCGCCCCGATATTTTCCTTTTGGTCCATCGAGCAAAATATAATCGGCTGGGAATTGAAGAATTCCCTCTAAGGCTTCATTATCATCAAAAGAGATCGCTTTTACAACGGCTAGTGGAAGAAGCGATTGAGTAAAGGCAGAAGACTCCTCACCATGAAGCTGAATATGGGTTAAACCAACTAGAGATGCAATCCTTTCAATCTCTTCCTTCGTTTCATTAACAAAAACACCAATTTTCATAACATTTACTGGTAAGGAAGAAACGATTTCTTGTGCTTGTTCTGGTGTTACCTTCCTCTTACTTTCTGCAAATACTAAACCGATGGCATCTGCACCATACTCAACAGCTTTAAGTGCGGTCTGGTTATCCATGAGTCCACAGATTTTTACCTTAATGTTCATTTATTAACACCCTCTTGAAGAGGAAGACGAAGATTAGAGAAGGATTTCTCTAGATCCTGGCTGACC
Source organism: Neobacillus drentensis (assembly GCF_021560175.1). GTDB lineage: Bacteria > Bacillota > Bacilli > Bacillales > Cytobacillaceae > Neobacillus > Neobacillus drentensis_A. The sequence goes on from NZ_CP091110.1 coordinate 4,153,763, forward strand.
ATTAAAGCCTCACCTACCAAAATTCCATTTGCACCCGCGTTTCGAACTCTGTCAGCATCCTGCTCAGAATGGATCCCGCTTTCGCTTATTAAATAAGCTCCTGATTTTTTTACAATTGAGGCTAATTGTTCGGTTACTTCTAGTGAAACTTTAAATGTCTTTAAATCACGGTTATTGACACCAATTAACTTTGCTCCTGTTTTAAGTGCTTTCTCTAATTCATTTTTATTATGGACCTCTACCAGCACTTCTAAGCCTTTTGCTTTCGCGTAATGAAAGAGCTCAGCCAAACTGCTTTCTTCTAACGCTGCAACAATTAGTAATATGATGTTTGCTCCATTGGCCGCTGCAACATCAATTTGTAGTGGGCTAATAATAAAATCCTTACATAATATAGGCAGGTTAACTACTTCACGAACGGCCTTTAAGTCGGCAAAAGAACCTTTAAAAAAGGTGGAATCCGTTAATACAGAAATGGCTGACGCTCCTGATTTCTCATAAATTGCCGCTTGTACTTCTGGTTCCACTCCATTATTGATTAAACCCTTTGATGGGGATGCTCGTTTATATTCGGCAATGATGGAAAGTTTCTCTGCTGTTTGCAGTTTTTCTATAAGAGATCTTTTTGGATAAACTGTTTCCTTACTGATTTCCGTCCTTTCTTGAAGCAGCTGGACCTCCTTCTTCTTCTGTTCAATAATCCTGTCAAGAATGGTTTCCACTTAAATCGCCTCTTTCTGGCCTAATTTAGATTTTTCGATAAGCGTTGTCAGTTTTGCATATGCCGCACCTGAATCGATTATTTCCTTGGCTACATCAATTCCTTCAATAATGGAACTGGCTTTTCCAGCTGTATAAATACCGATTCCGGCATTTAATAATACTGTATCTCGAGGGGCACCTTTTTCCCCTTTTAGCACTTTTAATAAGATTTCCCCATTTTCTTCCGAATCTCCACCCTTTATCTGGCTGTTATCGTATTGCGGGAGATTAACGTCTTCCGGTGTAAATATATGACTAGTAATTTTCCCATCCTCCAAAAGGGTATAATGATTTTCTCCCTGAAGAGAAGCTTCATCCATAAATCCAGCACCATTTATGACGACAGCCCTTTTACGGCCTAATCTTTTGAGTACTTCTGCAAATACATTTAATAAATCCCTGCGATTAACGCCTAACAATTGATAATCTAGTTCAATCGGATTTGTTAATGGGCCAATATAATTAAAGACCGTGGGAATTTTCAATTCTTTGCGAACAGTCATCACTTTCTTTAATTTTGGATGAACGTGTGGTGCGAATAAAAAGGCGATTCCGATTTCATGAAGTATTTCTTCCGTCCTTTCAGAAGGTAAATTTAGATTAACTCCCAGATATTCAAGGACATCTGCACTTCCTGTTTTACTTGAGATACTTCTATTGCCGTGCTTAGCGACTGGAATCCCGGCACCTGCAATAACAAAAGCTGAAGTTGTACTAACATTAAAACTTGATGAACCGTCTCCACCAGTGCCACAGTTATCCAGAACATTCGGAAATTTCCGTTTAAAACTCAGGGTATTGCCCTTCAAAGCCCGAACAATTCCCGCGATTTCGTCAACTGTTTCACCTTTAGACTTTAACCCCATTAAAAAGGCGGCAATTTCAGATTCAGAAACTTCCTCACCTAAGATAAAATCAACTGCTTCTTGCATTTGCTCTTCAGAAAAGGATTGCATTTCAGCTAATTGGAGTAGATAGTTTTTCATTTTCCCTCATCCCTTCTATTTCGAGTAAAAAATTTTTTAACATTTGTTTACCATCCGGAGTTCCTATAGATTCCGGATGAAATTGCAGACCGTAAACCGGATATTTCTTATGCTTTATTGCCATAATTTCATGATCATCGTTGGAATGAGCAATGCACTCCAACTCCTCTGAGAGATTACTTTCTTCTAACGTCAACGAATGATAACGCATTACCTCTAATTGAGTACTTAGGTTTGCAAATACTTCATTGCCCTGATGAGTGATGAAGGAAGTTTTCCCATGCTTAATATAATGAGCCCTCCTCACTTCACTTCCAAAGGCTGCTCCAATTGCTTGATGACCAAGACATATACCTAGTAACGGAATGGTCTTATGGAAAGTTTTAATTAAATCTATACAAATACCCGCATCCTCAGGCCGGCCAGGCCCAGGTGATAAAATTATCGCTTTCGGATTCAAATTTTGAATTTGTTCCATACTCAGCTGATTGTTCCGATATACAACAACCTCTTCACCCAGTTCACCTAGGTATTGATAAAGATTAAAGGTAAACGAATCAAAATTATCTATTAATAAAATCATTTTTCACCCTCCAAAAAGGATCTCAACTTGTTTAGTGTTTCCTCATATTCAGACTCTGGATTTGAATCATGAACAATACCTGCACCTGCTTGGATAATTGCTTCACCATCTTTGATGATCATGGTACGAATCGCCAAGGCAAAATCCATATTTCCGTTTACAGACACATAGCCAACTGCACCGGAATAAAGACCGCGCTTTGATTTTTCTAACGTATTTATAATTTCCATTGCCCTAACTTTTGGGGCACCAGAAACCGTCCCTGCTGGCAGACAGGCAGCCAAGGTATCTAAGGCCGTTTTTTCCGGATGAAGCTTTCCGCTGACCTCCGATACTAGGTGGATAACATGACGAAATTTTTCTACCGACATATACTTCTCAATTTGAACCGTTCCAAATTCACAAACTTTGCCTAGATCGTTTCTTCCAAGATCTACAAGCATGCGATGTTCGGCTAGCTCTTTTTCATCGTTAACTAATTCCTGCCCAATCCGTTCATCCTCTTCAGCAGTTGTTCCTCTCCGTTTTGTACCGGCAATCGGATTTGAGATTACTGTATTGCCTCGTGTTTTAATTAAGCTTTCTGGCGATGAACCAATGACAGTATATCCATTAAAGTCGATATAAAACATATACGGTGTTGGATTGGTGCTTCGATGCTTCCGATAAAGTGATAAGGGCGTACCTTGAAACGTTGATTTCATACGTCTAGAGAGAACTACTTGAAAAATATCTCCTGAAAGGATATGCTCTTTTGCAGTTTCAACATTTTTAATAAACGCTTCTTTTGTTGTATCTGCTTCAAAACCACTAAAAGTATAAGGTTCCTCTTCAAAATAATAATTTGGCTTTTTTAATTCTTCTATCCTTTGCATTACTCGTTTTTCGATTATGGCTGTACTACTTTTCTCTGATAATGGAAGACCGCAAATTTTCACTTTTTCTTGCTGATGATCAAAAACAATCACTTCTTCAAAAAACATAAGATGCACATCAGGCATTTCCAAGCCATTTGGATATTCCTCACCAATTACTTCAAACTGTCTAATGATGTCGTAGCCAACATACCCCACTGAGCCTCCTATAAAAGGGAAATCATATTCTTCAAATATCCCTTCTGGTAAAAGCTTCTTTATAACCTCTAAAGGATTTCCTTTCACTACCTGCTTTGCCCCGTCGCGATAGATAATTTCGTTCCTTTCTCCTCTAGAAATGAGTTCAAAGGCAGGGTCGGTACCAATAAAAGAATACCTACCCGAGTCATTGTATTTATGAGAGCTTTCCAATAAAAATTTCTTTTTTCCGCTAATCTTTTGTAAGATCGAGATGGGTGTTAATGTATCTCCTTTGATTTCTTGTATTAAACATCGATTTATTGTCTTCATGTCACAACCCCTTTTCGAAAATAAAAAAATCGTCCTCTATACGCGCAAATAGATTGCGCATATAGAGGACGATTCTAAGACCGTGGTGCCACCTCCTTTTGGAACAGACAAACTCTGCTCCCTCATTCAGATACAGAACATATTCTGTCCGATATCCTATCCTTGTAACGGGGGAAACCGGGCGTCCCTACTAAGGTTCAAGACACCTCTCACAAGTCCATTCCACAAATTCATTCATATCGGGCTCACACCTACCCCGACTCTCTGGAAAGAATTAATTTTGTGTACTACTCTTGCTCAACGAGTTAATTATTTTAATTAAAATACAAAAGGGCCCTCCATCCAAAAAGGACGGAAGACCCGTGGTGCCACCTTCATTAGCTAAAATTAGCTCACTCAACCGATATCGAAGCAAAAAAGCTTGAATATCTGTCTCTTGTAACGATGAGATCTTCGCCAAAGCCTACTGCCCATCAGGGTTCGGTTTGGAGGCTCGGAAGTCCATTCACTTGAACGTCTACACTGATTTGCACCAACCATCAGCTCTCTTTAAGAATCCGTAAAAGTTACTACTCTTCGTCTACACCTATATGATTTGCTTTATTGATTATTATCCTATCCAACTTCACTAAATATGTCAAGTGATTATTTTTTTAAAATTCGAAATTAACTTTTCTTGTATTTTTCAGCTCATTCTTACTGTCTTTATTTACCTACTTCCATTTAAAGGATGCTTTAAACTTTGTTATTTTCAATTGAATTAGCCAATATTAACGTTAGCAAGCAAACATGGCTCTTCAGAGTGGACTGTTGAGAGCATAAATGAAGGCGGGATAGAAGATTCATGGAACATATTGAACGAATAAGCCAAAACCAAAAGGCAGCAAAGAAAAAACAATCGGCGGCTGGCCAAAAAAAACAAAGTGAAATAGCTAAACAAAAGTGGGCAATCGTCTCGCTGTCTTCCATTCCTTTAGTGATGACTTTAGGAAATTCAATGTTGATTCCTGTACTACCTTCTATGGAAAAAGAATTATCCATCACATCCTTTCAAACCAGTATGATTATTACTGTTTATTCAATTGTTGCCATTTTTCTTATTCCAGTTGCCGGATATATATCCGACCATATTGGAAGAAAAAAAGTGATTATCCCCAGTCTGCTTATTGCGGCGATTGGCGGCTTAATTTCCTGGTGGGCTGCATGGAAGTTAACAGATGCCTATTGGCTCATTTTAGTCGGCCGGGCTCTTCAGGGAGTAGGGGCCGCAGGGGCCATGCCCATTGTACTTCCATTAGTAGGTGACATGTTTAAAAGTGAAGATGATGTTAGCAGCTGTTTAGGACTGATTGAAACGTCTAATACGTTGGGAAAAGTTTTAAGCCCGATACTCGGGGCCTTTCTTGCAGGATTCGTCTGGTTTTTACCATTCTTTTCAATTCCAGTATTTTGTATCATTTCGGTTATCTTAATGATTTTTCTAGTTAAATGCCCAAAAAGTAGTGAAGAACCCATTCCTTTCAAACAATTTTTTACAAATATAAAAAAAACCTTTACTGAAAAAGGACGTTGGCTGTATGCCATCTTTTTTATTGGCGGTATTCTAATGCTTGTCCTGTTTGGTATTTTGTTTTACCTGTCTGAGATCTTCGAAAAAGAATATGGGATTAAGGATCTCAAAAAAGGTTTCTTTTTAGCATTACCGCTTGGTGCACTTTGTTTAGCCTCTTTTATCAGCGGAAAAATTATTAAAAAAAATAAAGTATTAATGAAATGGATCACCTTGATCAGTATTATCATCGCAGCTATCTCAATTGGTGCTCTATGGTTTTCAATTAAGCTTTGGTATATGATCACAATGTTTTTGATTACTGGCATAGGAATTGGGTTAAGCCTTCCTTGTTTAGATGCGTTAATTACTGAAGGCATCGAGAAAAAAGAACGCGGAACAATTTCCTCAATTTATAGTTCGATGCGCTTTATTGGGGTTGCCGCAGGTCCTCCACTTATTGCAGTGCTCATGAAATACGCTAACCATTGGATTTTTATTGTTCTAAGCGGCCTCAGTATTATCGCCGCAGTGGTAACAATCTTCGCGGTAAAACCAAAAGCCGAAGCCTAGAGAAGTGCTGGGAAAAACCTCAGCACTTTTTGTTTTTTAAGCAAAATGCTGTACAAAAAAAGTAGCAACTATGATATAATATATGTGTTCTTATTTGAAAGTGCGGGTGTGGTTTAATGGTAGAATTTCAGCTTCCCAAGCTGACGGCGGGGGTTCGATTCCCCTCACCCGCTCCATACGGAGAAGTACCCAAGTGGTTATAAGGGGGCGCACTCGAAATGCGTTAGGACGGGTGACCGTTGCGTGAGTTCGAATCTCATCTTCTCCTCCATACATACAGTCTTAACACTTAGCAAGTGCTTTAATTTTGTTCATACATAAAAAAGAGGTTCTTTTTAATTGGCTTATCCTATTAAAGAGAACCTCTTTTTCTAAGTATTAGGGACTTAACCATTCTGGATTCCGTTCGTGACAAATAGGGCAGTTGTCTGCTTTTATTTGGAATGTGGAGAATGGTTTCCCGCAGTTTTTACATTCACGTATCAATAGCGGGTAGTTTTTGTATTGTTTTTTTGTAATTTCCTGTTTAATTTCTATGACGCCTTCCGGGCAGATATCCATACAATCACAACAGTTTACACACTTTTCATTGTGAACCCTTAAGGAATGATCTTCTAAAGTAAATACCTTTTGAGAACAGAAGGAAAAGCATAATTGACAAAGTGTACATTTGTCAAAATTGATTTCCACTTGATAGAATTGATAGTCACCATAATAACGGGTTATTTTCCATTCGTTTGCTTTTACCTTCCAAGCAGCAGGTGCCAAGGATTTGGCTAACTGTTTGCCCTTTGTTTGTAAGGAAGTTAAAAAAGCTCTCCTCGACAATCCTTCATAACGTAAATCTGTTATTTGGATGGGGCTTTCTTCAAGCTGCTGCAGGATTTTGTTGGCATCAATTAGAACATTCATCCAATCTGGATTAAGAGGGGTTCTATCTGACTCAATGGTGTTTACCCCCCTCTGTTTGTATATCAGCAATTCCTTTATCTTTGGAATATAGTCCTCATTATAGACCAAACTATCCTTTACATATTCCCTTGACGCAAGGACACCTTCTATAGCAGAAAGCGGACAGGCAATCATACACTCTCCGCATGAATTACATTTTTTCGTATCTATACCAATGGATGTAGAAGTGATGACAAGCGCCCCAAAGTGACAGGCATCCATACAAGCCGTGCAAGTGGAGCGATCGTGTTTCTTTCTAGAACAACTTTGGGTTATTTTGGCATCTATATGCATGCTTTCAAGCCAATTAACAAGTAGCGACATATGATCACCTGCTGATATTTTTGTTAACTGCCAAACAACTTTGCATCCTTATGGGGTGTAATGACAAGGTTTGGATGTGTAATGGCACCACTAGGCATCCCTTTAATTTGATTGACGCTGCCATATTTTTTTCGAAGCTCTTCAATTGGGCCAAATTCAATAGCCCGCATTGGACAGGATGCTACACACACTGGATTATCGCCTTTTTCCTGTAGATCCATACAAAAATCACATTTATTTGATTTAAACACCTTTTTATTGTATTGAGGAGATCCGTATGGACAAGCCTTAATACATAATTGCGCCCCTTGGCATACATCCTGGTCAATTGTTACCACACCGTTTTGTTTATTCTTTATAACCGCGCCGGTCGGACAGCTTGGAATGCAGGCAGCGTTCTGACAATGATTACATGAAATGGAAAAATAATATGCTTGTATAGTTGGAAGCAATCCCTTATTGGACTGTTCAATAAAGGTTCCTTCTTCATATGAGTAAACCCTCCGGAAATTGATGCCAACGTCAAGGTTATTTTTATCTTTACAAGCCACCGTACATGCCTTACAACCGGTACAGAGGCTTTGATTAATATAAAATCCGAGCTGTTTCAAATTCCTCACTCCTATAGTTTTTTAACTTCAATCAGGTTTGATAACTGCGGATTAGCCTTTGCTAATGCCGTCGGCCTCTGTGATGTCAGAACATTTACGGAGCCCCGTTGATCAAGTCCATTTTTATCAGGAGTATACCATGCACCTTGAGGAATTCCAGCAACTCCAGGAGTAATCCTTGGCGTGACCTTTACATCAATCAAAAGTAATCCGCGATCATTAAATACTTGTACCCGATCCCCATTTTTAATCCCTCGTTTTTCAGCATCCTTTGGATTTAACCACATCTCTTGCTTGGCTGCTTCCTCAAGCCACTCTTGATTATCGTAGGTGGAGTGACAGCGGCGCTTATAATGCCAGCTAATCAATTGAAGTGGATACTTCTTAATAAGCGGGTCTTCTGGCCCTTCCCACGAAGAAATGTACTTAGCAATTGCGGGTATTTCATCATGCTGGTTCATATCCCATAAGGCTTTTGAAAACAGCTCAATCTTCCCGGAAGGAGTTTCGAATGGATTTTTTTCAAAGTTATCAATTTGCTTTTTAAAACCTACTAATGGTTCACTATAGGTAAAGTGATGAACTCCTTTTTTACGAAAATCTTCAAATGCTGGGAAATTTGGGTCAAGCTCTTGTTTTGTCCTCTCGACGCTTTCCTTTACGAGATCCAGAATCGACTTTCCTTCTGTAAACCGATCCTTTAGTCCCAGCTTTTCAGCGATATCTGCAAAAACATCATATTCATTTCGGCATTCATACAGTGGATCAATGGTCTTATCCCCGAAGACCACATAATCTCCAAAACACCATGGTACACCAATATCGTATCGTTCAAAGAAGGTCGTTCCCGGTAATAATATGTCCGCATATTTTGCACTTGGGGTCATAAAGAGATCGCTGACCACAATAAACTCTACTTTACTTTCATCCTCAATCAGTTTTCGTGTTTTATTAATATCGGCATGTTGATTTATCAGCATATTACCCGCCATATTAAAAATCATTCTAATATTGGTTTTTAACTTATCCGTTCCTTGTAATCCATCGGCAGCAGTCATTTCTGTCCCCTTTTCTACCGCAGTAGTCCAAAGAAAACAGGGAATAGAAGCTTTAACTGGGTTTTCGTCAAAAAATGGATAAACAATATTACTGCGGCTCCAATAGCCAGTCCCAGCTGCCCAGCCTCCCAGTTTACCAACATTTCCTGTTATACAGGCCAATTGTGCGCCGCCGCGCATAAACTGTTCTCCAAATGCTTGACGCTGTGCAGCCCAGCCTTGAATCAATGCAGCAGGTTTGCTTTGAGCATAATCACGGGCTATTTGCCGAATTTTATTAGCTGGTACGCCACAAATCCTTTCGGCCCATTCAGGAGTTTTAGGGATCCCATCCTTTTTTCCAAGTAAATAGCTTTTTAGTGATTCATCTTTCGAAACACCATCAGGCATGTGGTTCTCATCAAATCCAAGACAGTATTTATCAAGGAAAGCCTGATCGTGAAGTTTTTCACTAACAATTACATACCCCATGGCATCCATCATCGCAGTATCTGTTGTTGGAAGAATGGGTATCCACTCATCAGCGAAAGCTATGGCAGTATCGGTATATCTAGGATCAATTACGACTATTTTTGCCCCATTCTTCTTTGCTTGCATTAAATATTCACGATATGGTGTGGAGAAAATCATTTCAGAAGGGTTTTGCCCCCATAAAATAATATATTTGGAATGGAGCAAAGAATCAAAGCTGCTTCCCGAGTTATTTGTTCCGTAAGTATAAGGAGTGGCAACATTACCTGCACCAGAACTGTAGTCATTTCGGGAATTCAAATAACCGCCGGTTAGGGCTAAAAGTTTTTTGGCAGCACTCACTCCGCCATGTAATCCCCAGCATTGACCTGATGCATAGTTAACATACCTAGATTCAGGGCCATATGTATCTCCAATTCTTTTTACTTGTGCAGCAATAGACTCAATGGCCTCTTCCCAAGAAAACCTCTCAAATTTCCCTTCGCCCCGTTTACCCACTCGTTTCATAGGGTATTTAAGACGATCAGGATGATAAAGCATGCTTCGATAGTTTCTTCCTCTGATGCATGCCCTTAGTGGAGGATAAGAGAGGTCTCCAGCCTCTTGAGTATCTGTACTAACCCGGACTACAACCCCGTCTTTTACATGGGCTTTAATGATACAACGTCCTCCGCAGTTCGTAACACTGCAGGTTGAGATAATCGTCTCTGCATTTTCTTCTTTAGCACTTACTGGTTTATCTTCTTCGTTACGTTCGACAAGCATCTTTGTCCCTATTCCACCGGCAATGATCGGGATACCAATTGCGCTTGACCATTTTAAAAAGGTTCGTCTCTGCATTTTATTTGTCAACAAGTTCTTTAAGTGGTTTTCAGACATTTTCTACTGCCTCCTTTATTTCCATTAAAGATGTTAAATCAAAGATTAAAAAGTCTTCAAGAACCATGGCAGCACCTAGGTATAGGCGGCTAGTAGTATGATCCACAACCCGTTTACAAAATTCTGGAATCCAAATCGTTAAGTGATCTTTGAGAAAGTCAATTTGACTTGATATCAGTTCCTGCACCTTTTCAATGTCTAAGGCTTGCAGACTTAACTCGATTAGAAAAATCATAAACTCAATTTCAAGGAGTAAATGATCCTCAGGCTCATTATTTTCGTGGATCGATTGCAGCCCAAATTGGTGATATAGTTCTCTGACCTGGAGCGTCCATTCTTCAAATAAAAGATGTTCCTTGCTTCGATAATACGACTCCCAGGGAGGAGCTACTAACACACCCGGATCAATAAATAACCGACAGTATTCTTCTCTTTCCGTGTTCACTTTCTCATTTGTAGTTAATTGTTCAAAAGCGTCGGCGAGAATTCTCCCACCTTCATGGAACTCTTTTAATTCGTCAAAATTTCTCACGAGCCCCTTATTAAATAATAAATGGTGCTTGGCTGGTTCCAAGAATAAAGTATGGAGAATTTTGTAAAAGTTTCTTCTAGCTAATAAAAATGGATATAATTGATTATGTATTGAATCTTTTGTTGTTGTCATTGCCTTCTCTCCTCATGTGTGAATTGTTGACACCAACTTCCTTCATTGTAAGCCCTTATAAATTAATCTTACCGTAATCTAGTATAGTCCGGTTGACTTTGTGCAATTATTCACATTAAATTCAAAATCCTTGATATCACAGTAACTAATATCACTTTTTTGGGTTATTCCTTAAAATGTGTATAATAAGAGAGTCAATAAACAGAAAAGGATGATAGAGTTGAACATTACAGGCCACGAAGTGGAAAAATTAGAGGATCCATTTGGTTTACTATCTGGAGACCGTTATGAGTTTTTTCTAGAGCTCGAAGTCGATGAGGAGGATGAATTGTATTCTGAGAAAGGTGTCGGTTTAAAGTGTATATTTGTACACGATGAAAGCGGAGATAAAATAACCAGCTATCACTTATTTGAACGCGGGACTGAAAAGGTACTCGATTTTGAATTAGAGGAAGATGAAGAAGGGTTAGTTTTATCTTACTGTATAAACATTGTAGAAAACGAATAAAGCGGGGGCATCATGCTCCCTGCTTTATTTGTTTTCTACATGAAATTTTTACTATGGTTATGAATCACTTGCAGTTCTTTCGTTGATTGCCTCATTTCACTTTTGCAAATTGGGCAAAGTGGAACCTCACTGCTTTTAAAATTATCCCGAACCCAGCACTTACAAGTTTCAGAGGTACATTCCCAAATCTTTGTTTCTTCTAATTTAATTTCTTCTTCATTTTTTCTGCCAAACGCCAAAACGATCACTCCTTATAGATAGTTATGCCTGAACAAGCTTAAAACGCATCCCCAGCTATTATTCTAGTAATACTAATACATAAAAAAGTGATGCTTTACCAATTGTTGCATCACCATTTTAATTTTGTTGACCATTCTACAAAATAAAAAAGACGTACCCTACACGTTAGGTAAAAGAGCTTCCCCCACTTTCGTGCAGCTACGACCACTTAAATCAGATAATACCGAAACATTAAAACATATTTAAATTTTAACATAATTATTACTCCAAGTCAATTTTTAGAAACAAATTCATATAGGAAAGACCAAGTGAATTGAACCTGGTCCTTCACTTTATTGATAAAGTTGACATCTGTCGCTAGGCTTCTTTTTTCACTTTGGATGGGGCCTTTTTTCTAGGAGCTGCAGTTGCTTTTTTAGGTTTCGTTATCTCAGGTTTTGTAGCCTTTAGAGCTGATGTTGTTGTTTTATTTGGTTTCGTCCGGTCAATCGACGCTTGTAAAGCTGCCATGAGGTCTGTAACATTTGATGCTACTTCTTTAGTAGCTGATGTTACGGTCTCCTGCCCCGTCCGTTTTGACTCAATTAATTCTAATAACGCGGTACGATATTCATCTGTATATTTTTCAGGCTCAAACGTGGTCGTTAACTGATCAATCAGTAATATCGCTGTTTCTAGTTCCCTCTCCGTTACTTTATTCTCTGCTGGAACATTAGGAACATCTCCAGCTTTACGGACCTCATCTGGATAATGAATTGTTTCCATCACCAATGTATTTTCGTATACGCGAATAACTGCAAGCTGTTCCTTAGAGCGAATAATAATTTTAGCCAGTCCAACTTTTTGGGACTCTTGTAATGCCTTGCGCAGTAAGGAATATGCCTTACTGCCGCCCTCATTCGGGGACATATAATACGTTCGATCAAAATAAATAGGGTCAATCTCTTCAATTTTGACGAAATCAATGATTTCTACAGCCTTTTCTTCATTTTCTTTGCGCAGCTTTTCTAATTCTTCATGATCTAGGACGACAAACTTGCCTTTTGTATACTCGTAAGCTTTTACAATATCCTCTGGTTTTACCTCCTCTTCACAGACAGTACAGATTTTTTCATATTTAATGGGAGCATGACATTTATTGTGCAGGGTGCGAAGCTTTATATCCTTGTCTTCCGTTGCGGTATGAAGCTTGATAGGAATGTTTACAAGCCCGAAACTAATACTGCCTTTCCACATCGTATGCATAGATATTCTCCATTCTTTTTGTTTTTATTTTGCGGTAAAGCCTCGGCTTCATTCCTTAAAAGATTTGGAAAAGGATGAAGTGAAATTAATTGAAGCAGAATAAGGGAAAAAGAAGGGAAACGTACCGATGAAGCCAATGCTGCCAAGTTTAACCTTTGATCTTCCCGTACGGCCTGATTGGAAATACGAGGTGAAATATGATGGTTTCCGGGCTATGTTAACCTGGAATCAAAAGGGGATAGAACTAATAAGCAGGAATGGAAAGAATTTATTACCTCAATTCCCGGAAATCAAACAGTTCCTTTTGCAATATGAAGCCCAGTTTAAATCCTATTTACCTTTGCAATTAGATGGTGAACTTGTTTATTTGGAAAACACACATAAAGCGAATTTTTCCGCGATTCAAGTCCGAGGACGACTAAAGTCCGAAAAAAAAATTGAAGAGCAAGCAACTCGTTTTCCCTGCCGTCTAATGGTTTTTGATCTATTGTTGGTTAAAGGAAATAGGATCTATACAGAACCCTTTTATAAAAGAAAAGAAGCACTAGAGAAATTATTCCGAGCAGCAGGTTTTAAGTTAAAAGCTGATCCATATAACGATCAACTGCTTCAATACGTAAAAGCACATGATGATTTTAATGAATTATGGGAAAAAGTGGTCTTGTATGATGGAGAAGGCATTATTGCTAAATTTAAAAATAGTCTTTGGGAAGAAGGAAAACGCACGCTGCAGTGGTTAAAGTATAAAAACTGGAAATATGTCAGCTGCTTTGTAACAGCTTATGAGAAAACAAATGGCTATTTTTATATAGGTGTTTATCAAGACAAAAAAATATGTTCGATTGGACAAGTTCTATTTGGTTTTAAACCAGAAGAAAAAAATGCCTTACAACAAACAATAAAACAGAACATGATTAATGAGGATAATCAATTTATCTATGTTGAACCCGCTATCTGCCTTGAAGTGAAATATTTAGAACTATATGACAATCAACTGCGTGAACCTCATTTTGATCGTTTTCGATTTGATTTACAACCTGCTGATTGCACCTATGACCGCTTTATGTTTGCTCAAAAAAATCTGCCTCAAGAGTTGGAAATAACCCATCCAGATAAACCCTTATGGGGAAATTTCAACATTCAGAAGGCTGATTATATTCTTTATCTGCGGGAAGTTTCACCATTTATGCTGCCCTTTTTAAAGGACAGGCTCTTAACAGTTATTCGTTATCCACATGGAATGTTTGGAGAGGCTTTTTATCAAAAAAATTGTCCTGATTATGCTCCAGAATTTGTCCAGACAAAAGAGGCAGAAGGCATTCATTACATTTTGTGCAATAACCTTAAAACCCTTGTGTGGCTTGGAAACCAACTGGCCATTGAGTTCCATATCCCTTTTCAAACCGTCGATAGCATGGGACCTAGTGAAATCGTTTTTGATCTTGACCCGCCATCAAAAGACGCCTTTCAATTAGCGATCAAAGCCGCTCGATTGATAAAAGAAGTACTAGACCAATTAAATCTGGTTGGTTTTATTAAAACCTCAGGAAATAAAGGTTTGCAGATATACCTTCCTTTACCGGAAAATGTCTATACCTATGATGATACACGATTATTCACCAGCTTTATTGCGGAATATTTGATTTCGAAGGATCCTGATTCTTTCACGATTGAACGGATGAAAAAAAATCGAAATAACAGGTTGTATGTTGATTATGTACAGCATTCTGAAGGTAAAACGATTGTCGCTCCCTACTCGATGAGGGGCAACGAACATGCAGGTGTCGCAACCCCTCTTTATTGGGAGGAAGTGAATGACAAACTAGATTTATTCTCTTTTAATATGGAGAATGCGCTGAAACGAATCCGCAGTCAAGGTGACCCTTTTATGGACTATTCTCAAACAAAGCAACTGCAGCCCTTTGCTCCGGTCCTTGAGTTTTTAAAAAACACCAGTAAAAAAGGATAAGGTGATATCCCTTATCCTTTAAAGCGATTGTTCTATTTTTTCCTGGGCAGCCACTTGGAGCTTCTCATAGGTATCTTGTTCTGTAAAATTGGTTTTTGATGAAACGGAGAAAGTTTTTTCATTTAGTGATAACTCAATGAAAGCACGATAAAGATAGGTAGCATTTCCAATTAGATCAATTGTGAAGCTATCTTCCGTTTTATGAACCACACATTGGACTTTACCGCCATTATTATAAACGTTGATTGCCGTTTCAAAGTCATTTAAATCAGTTAAGCAAGTAACCAATGACGAAGCTGACATGGCTGTACCACAAGCATTTGTAAAACCTACCCCTCGCTCAAAGGTGCGGACGTATATAGAGCCTCTTTCGAGCGGCTTTACAAAGCTTACATTTACCCCATCCGGGAATAAATCATTGGGACCATTCACTTTTTCACTAAGTTGTTTTTGAAGATTACTATCAAGCTGCTCAGTTTCTACCATTGCAATCAAATGCGGGTTGGGTACCGCCAGCGCGGTAAACCTTAACTCATCTGAAAGCTCCTTGATTCTTTCGTTAAAAAGAGTAGGTTTATTTAGGTTTAATGGGAGTGCCTTTAGTTCAAACAGGACGGGAGAAATCTCAACCTGGTAGGTGTGAACGTGAGGAAATATATCCTCTTGTTTTCTAACCTTTAGATTTGCTTTCATTGTTTCAATAACTGCCTGGTTAATTCCTTTCAGTTCACAGATATATCTGGCTACCAGACGGAGGCCGTTCCCACACATGGACGCTTCAGAACCATCTGCATTAAAGACACGCATTCTTCCATCCACTTGCTCACTTTTCATAATAAATAAAATTCCATCGGCTCCGAGATCGGCGTCACGGTTACACAAAATCTTTGCAAGGTTTGCTCTATCTTCTTCCGTAAACACATAGTCATTTGAGATTTCATCGATGAGGAGAAAATCATTTCCTGATCCATGACCTTTAATTATATCAATTTGCACAACTTTTACCCCCAGAATCATAACTTAAATCCATCATATCAAACATTATTATGGAAGGAAACTGTCTTGTATTATCTCTCAATAAAGTATTCATTAATTAATAACGACATTCTAAGCAGCCTGTCCTGTTCCGAAAAATCTTCTGTAAGCGATAGTACAGGTGTATTCGGCTCTGGAAATAACGGACTCCATTCAATCGGCATCCACCCTCTCCGCAGTCGCCCCACCTCTTTTAGACCACGATCATAAACGAGTTCATCCATAAAGAATGAAGATCCTTCCACCTCTCCGATGAATCTTCCGTTACGGTCAAACAGCTCCTTTTTTGCTTTCCGAAAGCCGATATTCCTCTTTTCAAATCTGCCTAAATAGAGGCGATTTCTATCAAAAACATTAATCTTTATCACTTTCCTGCCTTTTAACTTAAAATATCCCAGTACTTGGTCTTCTATATTATATAAAGCATAAGTTCGCGATGGTTTTAACCTCTCGATACCCGTTCCTCGAAATTTTTTTATGTGTCCAGCCATATGACCATTGGGAAAATAGATGAACAATCTAGAGGACTGTGAGTTCCTGTAAAGTATTAAAAGATGCTGGGCATTAAAAATAGAAGTGGAAATATCTCTAGAAGTATTCATATTGCGTTTAATTGAAATAGATTGGTTCATTCTAAATAGATAGACTTGAAAACTAATCAGGCTATAAATCATAAATGGAAGCACAAATAGCATGATTTCCCTTTGCTTTAAAACAGAAAGATTTCCTACTATGATAATTGTAGTTGGCACCAGAGCGGCAATACTACCATTTAAGTTCATATTAGCTGTATCCCGGTAATATTCATTTATTTTCATCCAGATAACCCCTTATCAATTCCTCTACTAAGAGTTTATTTAATAGGATTAAAAAAAATGATAGGAGTTTTTAAAAAGTAAAGGAGAGCCTGCTAGACTCTACACTAGCCTTCTAAATAAGAATTAATTTTATTCTTTGATTCCTGTGCATCCCGGTAGCCTTGGCGATATAAATCTTCTAACCTTTGTGGATTTCTTTCCATCCGCCCTACTTTTAATGGCTCAGATGGACGAATAATCAGCACATTACCTGCTTTTTCCTCTTTTTCTAAATAATCCAGGGTATCGTTATAAATTTGATACCTTCTCCGTAATGATTTCTGTAACCCCTTGTAATTCGGGTACTTCCTATCTACTAGAAAATGAAATTTTGATGGTTTTTTGACATAACCCTTATTCCTAGTTAAAATGACAATATTTTTTTTAAAGCCATCTTCTTGCGCTTTTTTGATAGGTATAGGATCACTTATCCCCCCGTCAAGAAGAATTTTATCTTGGTACCGGATTTCTGGAGCGATAAACGGAAGCGAGCTTGATGCCCTTAGTACGGTTAGCAAATCTTGCCCGTACTCCTGCTTTTTAAAATAAACCGGCATCCCTGTTAAGCAATCAGTTGCCCCGACCACAAACTCAACTGGACTGTTATAAAACACATCATAATGGTAAGGCACATGTTGATTAGGGATTTCATCAAAAATAAAATCCATTCCAAAGAACTGCCTATTTTTGAAATAGTTTCTCCACGATATATATCTTGGATCACTAGCATATTCAACTGTTACCGTCTTATTCCTGCCTTTTTGCTTTGATAAATAAGAAGCTGCATTACATGCTCCTGCTGAAACACCGATAACATAAGGAAAAAACAATTCCTGTTCTAAAAAATATTCCAGGATCCCGGCAGTATAAACCCCACGCATCCCGCCGCCTTCTAGAACTAATCCTATTTGGTTTAACAAACTGCCTCACCCCTAAAAAATAAGGCTGTGTTAAAGGTAATGGTTGATTATTATCATGTTGATTGGAGCGGAAGGCGGCGAAGACTCCTCGAAAATGCTTTCGCATTTCCTTCGTGCGTGGGCGTATTCGAGGAAGCAAATTCAAAGTCCTGCGGGAGTACGGGGCAGGGGAGACCCCACAGGCGCAAGTGCGCCGAGGAGGCTCCCCGGCACGCCCGCGGAAAGCGAAGCCGCCTGGAGCGGAAATCAACACTCAAAATTAACACAGCCAAAATAAAAAAATACATCTCTTATTATAGAATATGGGTTCCCGTATGCAAACAAATAGACTTTAATATTCCTGCAATACTTATATTATAAACAAGCCAAAACCCGACAAATCTTTGCCGGGTTCTCATTCTGCCTTTTATTATTTAATTAATCTAAATATCCATGGAAACCGATATTCTTTTCCTTCATAAGCTTTAACAGCTGCGATTATGCTAAAAATAAGCGCTGCAATCCCTAACACCCATAACAAAAAAATACCAATAATTACGATTGACAAGATACCTGCTACAATCGAATAGACAAAATAAGAAATAAAGAAGTTAAAGTATTCTTTCGCATGTACATCAATAAAAGTGGATTCTTCTTTTTTTAATAACCAAATAATCAGTGGTGCTATAATAGGAAAAAACAAGCTTAGGACATACAAACCTGCCGCTAATAGCCTTTCTTCACTCTTTACCATTTCATATCCCCCATTAAATAATTTTTCTTTACGCTAATATTTACGCTTCGACACTATAAAGGTTTCGTGATTTTAAAATAAATCCGCAAATAAATTATCATTAGTTGACTTTTCCTGTGACACATATGTTGCTAAAATAGATAAAATACTATTAACAACATATAGAAAGGTATTACTATGGATAAAATACTTTTAAAAAATGCGACTATTTATCCGGTTACCTCTAAACCGGCAATGTATACCGATCTCCTTATCGAAAATGGCAAGATTAAAAAAATTGGCAGCAATTTAAAGTCAGATTTAACAGTAAAAATAATTGACTGTTCGGACGCTTATTTGTTTCCTGGTTTTATTGATGTTCATACACACTTAGGTTTATATGATGAAGGAACTGGCTGGGCTGGTAATGATGCCAATGAAACAGTTGAAGCCCTCACACCGCATATCCGAGCGATTGATGGTGTATATCCATTAGATCAGGCTTTTACCGATGCGATTAAAAGCGGAATTACAACCGTTCATGTGATGCCCGGCAGTGCAAACGTTATTGGTGGTACTACTTCTGTTATTAAAACTACTGGGAAAAACATTAAGAAAATGATAGTCAAGGAGATCGCAGGGCTAAAAATTGCCTTAGGAGAAAATCCAAAGAGGATCCATAGTCATGGTAATAGTGATTCCATTACTCGAATGGGGATTATGGGAATGTTAAGGGAGGCTTTCTACAAAGCCATCCATACAGACAATCCTGAAGATCTTCGAATTGCACCACTTGTAAGGGCTTTAAAAAGAGAAATACCGGTTAGAATCCATGCCCACCGTGCCGATGATATTATTACGGCCCTGCGATTTGCGGAGGAATTCCAGCTTGATTTACGTATTGAACATTGTACAGAAGGACATTTAATAGCAAATGAATTAGCAGGACTTGATCTAAAGGTTTCAGTAGGCCCAACATTAACAAGAAGGTCTAAAGTAGAATTAAAAAATAAAACGTGGAAAACGTATGAAATTTTGACTAATCACGGCTTGGAGGTATCCATTACAACAGACCATCCTTATACACCCATCCAATACTTAAATATTTGCGCGAGCCTTGCCGTTCGTGAAGGGTTACCTGAACAAAAAGCCATTGAAGGAATTACCATTCTCCCGGCAAGAAACCTAAAAATTGACGATCGAGTCGGCAGTATTGAGGAAGGTAAGGATGCTGATTTAGTTCTCTGGACCCATCATCCTTTCTATTATTTAGCGAAGCCGAAATGGACGATGATTGGCGGTGAAATCGTTTATTCGGAAGGCTAAAAATGTGTAGAAAATTGGTAAAAAATATTAGCGAAAAACCGCAAAAAACCTATTTCTTTTTTTCAATTTTTCTTGTATTATACTCTAAGTAAATGATTTTGAACCTGTTTGATTTGGGGGTTTATCAACATAATCTGGTAACAAAAAAATGATATAGGGAAGGCAAATGGTGCGCCACCAGTTTACTGGTTCTAGTGGGTTCGATTCCCACCCCGAAATTTTTTACGCAATTCTATAAAAAATTTCGAGGGTGGACCGCTTCTTTACACATGGGATCGGAATGCCCTAATGGAGGGATTTTCATGTTGAAAAAACGTGATCTTCATGACAGCCACACACTGTACGAATTAATGACGCATCCAGATGTCTTCCCTTTTGTACGTCAAAAAGCTGACTCATATGAAGAATTTTTATTTATGACGAAACAAACGATTGAGGCAGAAGAACGGGGTGAATTAATTTCACGTACCATTCTTGATGAATGGGGCAACCCAATCGGCACCATTAATTTGTTTGACATCCAAGATAACGCTGGCTTTTTAGGGACTTGGCTGGGCAAACCCTACCATGGGAAAGGGTATAATAGCCCTGCTAAGGAAGCTTTTTTCAACGAGCTTTTTTATGAAGCCGGAATTGAGACTATTTTTATGCGAATTCGAAAGGTGAATATTCGTTCGATTAAAGCCGCAGAAAAACTTCCCTATGTTGTAAAAGCAAACGAAACGCGAGCATCACTTTACGCACAATTAAATGCAAATGAAGTTGTTTATGACTTATATGAAATACCAAAAGACCTGTATACTTTCCATCTGTTACGCATAGGAACAGATGAAACGGATTCTAAGTTATTAGAAGCCTAAAAAAGCAATCGGCTAGCCGATTGTTTCAGACTGTCGACAAATCCGAAAAAATTAAGGGTTTGTAGGCAGTCCTTTTTGTATAATTGGGATATAGATAATTTTTTTGAGGTGGATAAGATGTTAAGTAAGAATACACAGATAAATCGTGACCAATTAGAAATGATAGCTTTAGAACAACTTGTGCCGGCCAACCATTTAGTACGCAAGTTAGAAGCTTCTATTGATTTTTCATTTATCTATCCCCTGGTTCAAGAAATGTATTCTACTGAAAGAGGACGCCCAAGCATTGATCCTGTGATATTAATTAAGATGGCATTCATCCAATACACCTTCGGTATTCGATCTATGCGAAGAACTATTGAAGAAATCGAAACAAATTTGGCTTATCGTTGGTTCTTAGGCTTTGGATTTTATGATAAAGTGCCTCACTTCTCTACCTTCGGTAAAAATTACGAACGACGTTTTAAAGATACAGATTTATTTGAACAGATCTTCTATCGTATTTTGAAGGAAGCCTCTGATAAGAAATTGATTAGTAGCGAGCATGTATTTATAGATTCAACCCATGTAAAAGCAAGTGCAAATAAACATAAATTCGAGAAGAAATTAGTTAGAAAAGAAACGAAAGCATACGAAGCAAGACTACAAGAAGAGATTAATAAAGACCGTGAAGAACATGATAAAAAGCCATTTCCACCAGATAAGTTTGAGAAAGAGGAATTTAAGGAAATAAAAAAAAGTACTACTGACCCTGAGAGTGGTTATTACGTAAAGGACGAGCGTACGAAACAGTTCGCATACTCATTCCATGCGGCCGCTGATCGAAATGGTTTTGTATTAGGGGCAATTGTAACTCCTGGGAATGTCCATGATAGTGTCATTTTCGAACCACTATTGGAAAAGGTAATCGAGAAACAAGGAAAACCTTCTGCTGTTGCTGCTGATGCTGGATATAAAACACCTGCTATTGCCCAATACATATTTGAAAATGATATGACACCTGCTTTACCTTATACTCGCCCTCGTACGAAAGAGGGGTACATGAAAAAATATGAATATGTTTATGATGAATACTACGATTGTTATATCTGTCCGCAAGGACAAATATTGAAGTATGCAACTACGACGAAGGAAGGCTACCGTCAATACTTCTCTAATCCGATTGAATGTGAAAAATGTCCCTTACTTTCAAAATGCACGCAGAGTAAGGAACATAAAAAACTCATTCAGCGTCATGTCTGGGAACACCATATAGAAGAAGCCGAATATCTTCGTTCGACACAAGAGAATAAAAGCATTTACGCAAAACGCAAAGAAACCATTGAACGTGTTTTTGCAGATGCCAAGGAAAAGCATGGTATGCGTTGGACAACCTTAAGAGGCCTAAAAAAATTGTCCATGCAAGCGATGCTTACTTTTGCTGCCATGAATTTAAAAAAGATGGCCAATTGGACTTGGATAAGTCCAGAAATGGCGTAGCAATAAGCATAGGATAGGCCTAACTTTTGCTCTTACGAGCAAAAAAACAACAAAAAGACACCCAGATTGGCACATCCGGATGCCTTTTGTCTACAATCTGAAGCAATCGGCTAGCCGATTGCTTTTCATTTTTTATAAAAATCATGATTCCAATGTATTTTGGTCATTGATCCCTTCACTAATTCCCATATGGAGCAAAAATTCGTCTAATTCCTCATTTGTTAACGTTTCAAAGCGGCCATCTTGAAAAAAAACCTGGGTTTGATTTGGATTAATTCGGTTCATGTTAAAACTCATACAATTCTTTGCTCCTTTCATAGATGAATAAATTCTAGTATCTACAAAAGTTGCCATATCCATTCACAAAATCAAATTGTTCAAAAACTTTAGAACATATATACTTTTTACGTTCTTAATGCCTTTCCGAGGACATCAAACCCGCCGGTTACTGGTATAATACTTCCTGTAATATAATCAGATTTCTCATCAATTAAAAATTGGATAACGCGAGCGATATCTTCACCCGTTCCCTGTCTACCCACCGAATGCCTTTCACTGCTTAATGAGAGGGAATCTTTAATGTTTTTTTCCTTCCATTCATTTGTAATATCTCCAGGGCAAATCATATTCGCGGTTATTCCATACTCCCTTTCTTCCATTGCCATGGTTCTAGTGAAGGATGCTAAACCAGTCTTAGCCGCAGCAAAAGCGGATCGGAAAATCCAGCCTGGTGTGGTTTCAACCCGGTCGAACCCTAACGTAATAATTCTCCCCCAGTTTTGTTTCCTCATTAAAGGGATGATCAGTTTTGACAAATAAAATACTGCTGTTAAATTACCTTGGATTAAATAATCCCATTCCTCAAAAGAGTAATCTGTCAGTTTTTTTCGTTCATGTATGTATGGACCAGCATTATGAACTAAGACATCTATTCCCGAATAAGCTAAAAGAGTCTCATTCACAATGCGTATACAATCCTCTTTGTTGGCAACATCGCCTTGGATGGCAATATTCTTTGTCCCGTAATGATCATTTAATTGCTTTGCTAAGAAAACAGCTTCTGACTCACTTTTTCGATAGTTGATCACAAGTTGATACCCATTTTCCGCAAGCAGTTCTGCCGTTTTTTTGCCGATACCAGAAGCTCCGCCTGTAATCAATGCCGTTTTCTTGTTCACCATCATTACCTCTCTATAAAAAGAATTCTTCTCTTTATATATATGTTAAAAAGAAATGTTTATATATGCAAATTTTATCGCCTGTCCCTTTTTATGGGATGGGAAGTTTTAATAACGGATGGGCGAGTAGTTGCATATGATACGGATAACAACAATAAAGGATGTGACAGGATGCAGACTGTAATTAATATCTTCAGCCTGAAAATCAACAGTGTTTCTAACAACGGGTCTGTCAACATCGGCGAAGCCCTTCATAATGCACATACAGCTAATTCAAAATCCCAAGGTCAAAATTCATCCTATGGAGATTTTGCCCCCCCCACTGCGGCCATGGAGAATGTTTTTATTGATCCAGATATGAATGATATGGGTGATATCGCAAATCCATCGAATGTCTATAGTAATTCGATATAAAGGACTGAAAAAAATGCCTTTTCAGATAAACGTTTTTAATATCAAGACGAATTCCATAGCTAACAATGCAAATATTTCTTTAGGGCCGGCCGTCCAGAATAGCCATACCGCCAACCAAAAATGGATAGGATCCAATTTTGCCTTAGGGGATTTATCTCCTTCAAGTTCTTTTTCATTAAATGGCTTCGGTGACACAGATATTAGTGACCAAGACCAAATTGCGAACCCTTCCGCACCAATTGCAAATCAATTTTAGCGTTAGAGAGGTTGAAAGAAAATGTTTCCTTGGAATATGTTTCCTTTTACAAAGGATATGAAAGATTCATTACAAAAAATGAAACCGGATGAGATTAACAATTACGTTCAAGATCTAATTGGAAAAATAATGCCCAATAACATGGGCGATATGATGAACAACCAAGATTTATTCAGAAATTTTCAAACATCAGATACAAAACAAAGGTCAGCCAATGTATTAAATTCCACCGCCTTTGAGACACATGATTATGTATTCGTAAGAATACCCATTCGTAACGAAGAATGGTTGAACCAGCTTCGCCTCTACCATACTTCAAATCAACTTATTGTAGAACATATTCCTGATCGAGAAGATTCTAATACGATTACTCTTCCCGCAATTGTTAAAAAGAAAGGCGGCACGGCAAATTATAAAGATGGGGTCCTAGAAATAAAAATTCCTAAAAATATTGATATGCAATATTCACAAATCGACGTGACAGAAATTCTGTAAGCGTTGATTTTTTTTGCATGTTTCCGGTAATTACAAATAAGATTAACTAAAGGAAGCTATCCCGGTTCGGTTTGTGAATAATCCAATTCTGAATAGAGGGTTTTTATGCAATTCTTCTTTCGCTTGTTCACTTCAAATAAAACTTTTACGAAGAAAATATCGGAATTGGAAAACAAGATTACTTCACTTGAGTCAAAAATTAATGAAGTCAACACAGAGGTAAAATCTATTAGTATCCCTGCAGCAAAAAAAGAAAGTGACCGTCCTCCAACGGTTCAAATAAACCATCTGCAGGTTGACCAAATTGTGATTGAACACTTAGATTATGCTAATAACTTTGGCCAAGTAGGGATAAAAGAGTTATCGGGGAAGTTGAACATTGGTTCAACATATGAAGGAGATATTTCTGAAAAAGTCAATGAAATTGTCAAACAGAAATTAGGGAAGGAAGCAACGGTAAATATTAAGGCAAAAAAAGAGGAGTAAAATACAAACTTATACTCTTTTTTAGAGGTAAAAGACAGCCAAATGGCTGTCTTATTTTTAGTATAGATCCTAATGATTAATTACTTTTTGTGATCATCCATGTTCATGCCGTCCATTGATTGATTAGATGCTGCATCTTCCTTCTCACTCGGTGCCCCAACTGTAAACTCCTTTTTCGGCATATTATGCATATCCCTTGCAGTTACATGTGAGATAATATAATATGTACCCTCTTGTTGGAACGTTTTTTCTAACCGATACACACCATCTTCTGAATGTTTAACAGCAATTTTCTCATGTTTTGTATCTTTAGACCGCCAGACCTCAAAGGTCACTTCCGCATCATTGATTTTTTCCTTTCCTTGCGTAACTTTTGCCTCAAATGTAATCGGTTTGTTTGGTTCGCCTGGATTAGGATTCACGGACAAATTTACATCCACCATTTTCGGCATATCACCGGTACGATCCTCTTGCTTGCTGCAAGAAACGACTAAACCTAAAAACAAGGTGACAATAAACATCAGGACTAGCTTTTTCACAGTATTTCTCCCCTAACATAGTTCGTTCCATTATAGATTTTGGACCTTCACTAGCATTGTTACATATTTACCAATATTTTTGCAAAAAATAATGTTTAACAATAGTATGAAAGGAGAAACCTATGTCAACTCCATACAAATGTCCTAATTGTAAAACAAACCGAAGTCGTTTTAACATTATTCAACAAGTCGTTCAATCTGTTAAACTCGACCCTCAATCAGGCGATGTTATTCACGAATATAGCGAGAAAGAGCTTGAGCCATTTCATCTTCCATATAATGGACCAGAATACCGTGTTCAATGCGGTGCCTGCGGATTAATTGAAGATGAACTGACCTTCATCAAGTTTGGCGAACAGCGTTAGATCATTTAAAAACACCTTTAGCAATTCTAAAGGTGTTTTTGTTTATTTTAGAAATCATTTTCTTTTAAAAATGGCTTAGAATCCACTTTCCAAGCATCTGCTGGGGAAAAACGGATTAAGTGAATGTCTCCTTGAAACGTTTGCCTGCCTACGTCCTTAATGTACCAATCAATCACAGCAGGCACGTCTAAACTTATTTCTTCGGTAAGGTCTTCAGGTGGCAGCTGCTCTAATCTTACAATCCGAACATTTTCAACTTTTTCAAGAATTGGAACCCATTTTACTGTTTGCAGTGACGTTTTCGAGACAATAGCAGTATCCTGCTGTTTAAAGCCAGCAATATAAGCGTTAATTACCTGATAGGGATCGGCGTTTGCCAGATATTGATTTAAATGGCCTGATGCCTTATAGATCATTAGCATATGAGACAAGTCCATTGAATTGGTACGATGGGTTGTACTACCATAGAAATGAATACAAAAATGTCCTGGAAAATTATTTTTTAATGCTCCCGCTCCATGAGGCATTCCATGCATAGATGCGGCAATTCTCTGCTTTTTATGAATAACATAAATGGCCCGGCGTTTCCAGCTCCATTTTCCCCCATAAATTTTTTTCATAATATTTGTATCCTTTTCAGTTAGCGGCTGTACATCAGCATGTTGACTTCCGGCCCGTCTTTGTACCTTAAACCTTTTTCCTGTTTCCATATCTTGGACAACGAACTTCGAGTATTTGGGTAATAACTGATTCACTGTTTTCCAGTCCGGCATTTCGATATTGTTTTTTTTCTCGTTTGCTGCATCTACCCCATATCCATTTAGGAGGATTTGGATAACGACTATGAAAAAACATACTGCCTTCTTCACTAATGCTCCTCCTTTAATGGCTTTTAGCTACATTAAAAGAGTTACCTGAAGTGGAATTAATCATTCATTCGCCACCCATTTTTATTTGGGTTAAACTACTCTGTCACATTTTCAAGTGAAGCAAGCTGCTTTTTAATGACATCCCAATTAACCTTTTCTCCGATAAACACCAGATTTAACCGCATATTCATGTATTCCTTCATGTAAAAAGGCATCCCATATGCATATTGGAAAAGAAATGGCTGTTGCGAATAGTGAAACTTTAGATAACCTTTTATCCTGTAAATGGTATCTGGTAATTTTTTTAAAAACTCTTCAAAACCAGTATCGCTAATCGGTTTATGAAACTGATAAACGAACGTAGATAAATTTAAGTGGATATGGCTAGATTCCTTTTCAAGATTTACAGACAATTTTCTAAGCTGTTCAATTGGAACTTTAGAGTATTGGGTTAGTAAACATTGCGCAGTAGAATTTAACCCTTGCATTTCAAATATCAATTGGGCCTGCTCATTTTCTTTTAATTCATCTATTTTGTTTATAAGAATAAAATCTGCATTTCTCACCTGTTCAAGGATCAATTGCTGCAGCTGAGGGCTTAACGCTTTCCTATCCTTCCACCTCGTACCATCGACAGTTGTAATAATCCCTTTTATCGATAATTGATCTGCAAACAAGGGGGAAAGGATGGAATCTAATACTTCCACTGGATGGGCTGCACCCGTTGTCTCAATATAGATTACCTCCGGCTGATCCTTCATTAATAACCCTTGGAGCTGTGCTTCAAGTTCGTCCTGTATGGAACAGCAAATACACCCTCCTAATAATTCTTTTAACAATACATCTTCTTCTACGGCATCGGAATCAATTGAAACTTGACCTAGTTCATTCATTAAGACAGCTGCTTTTCTCCCACGGCTGCGCTCGTCCTCTAACAATCGTTTTAATAAGGTTGTCTTACCGCTTCCTAAAAATCCTGACAATATGTATACTTCTACCTTATTCATACTTATTTCCCTTCTATAATAAAGTGTAACCCGACTCCAGTTGGAATCGGGTTACTATTTTTATTTCATACGGCCTTTTAATACCTCAACCGCTTTTTGTAATTGAGTATCGCTGTTTTTTAACTTCTCACGCAATGCATCCATGAGCTTCAAGGTAGAATCACCCTTTAACACACCATTAGCTGGAAGCTTCTGAGCTGTTTGAAATTTGATAACAGCTTGTTTTGTCTTCTCGTCAAAGAATCCGTCTACCCTGCCTGGATCATATCCAATTGCCTTTAACATCTTCTGTGCTGTTTGTACCTCTGTCGAAGAAGATGATAATACCAATTCCTTATCCGGATCAATAATCGGTAATGTCGCATATTCAGGAAGCGCCACTTCCACATCGGGAACAATGCCCTTTTTGTGAATCCAATTGCCATTAGGTGTTAACCACTTTGCAATTGTGTATTTCAAATTGGAGCCGTCTTTAAAATCAGCTGCGGTTTGAACAGTACCTTTTCCAAAGGACTTTTCACCAACCAATGGAACACCAGCAGATTCTTTTACAGCTGCAGCAAATATTTCAGAAGCACTAGCACTTCCTTTATCAATTAACACAACAAGCGGAAGATCTGGATTGCCTTCATTTTGGGAAGCAATTTCCTTAATTTTACCGTTACGATCTTGTTCTTTAACAATGATTTTCCCCTTAGGAACAAACATACTAGTTATACTTACAGCTTGATCCAATAATCCCCCTGGATTTTGGCGTAGGTCTAGAACAAGCCCTTTCATTCCTTTTTTCTGTAAATCGTTTAAAGTAGTGACTAATTCTTTTGATGTGTTACTTGAAAAACTAGTAATTTGAACCTTGGCAATCGAATCATCAACCATTTCCCCATACACTGTTTCAATTGGAATCGTGTCACGAACAATCGGGACATTCATTGGTGCATCCATACCTGGTCTTTGAATCGATAGTGTCACCTTTGTTCCTTTTTTACCTCTAATCATTGTTACAGCTTCTGTTGAATTCATGCCTTGCAGGCTCTTACCATTTACCGAAATGACCATATCATTGGGTTTTAAACCTGCTTTTTCGGCAGGGGATCCTTTAATAGGAGATACAATGATAATATGGCCATCCTTTTCCTGTATTTCAGCACCTATCCCTTCGAATGAAGAGGAGATGCTGCTATGAAAGCTTTTTGCTTCTTCATTGCTCATATAGTCAGAATAAGGATCATCAAGTGATTTGACCATACCGTCAATTGCACCATTAATCAACTTCTTCTGATTAACATCCTTGTAATAACCATTTGTTATGGTATCAAAAGCCTCATAAAGTTTATTAAACTCAGTTCTTTCCGGCGCAACTGTTACCACTTTATCTTTTCCAAACGCAAGAGCGAAGGTTGTAATCCCAGCCGATAGGAAAACAAGGAAAAATAGCAGCATAATAAAATGAAACTTTTTCAAGCGTATATAACCTGATTTATTTTCGGTCACTTGCTCTTGTTCTACTTTTTCTTCCTCAGCCTTCAGTTGATCTCCATTTTTTTCTTCCAAAGCCTTCACCACTTTCATTCACCATAAAAATATAAATTGTAAACCAGCAATTAAACGGGGTATCTTACCTTTTAAGAAGCCTATTTTAAAATAGTAAACCCTTAGTGATTAGAATAACATCTTTTATATAAAATTAACAAAGAAAAGTTAATGAATATAATAAGAATTACGTTTTCTCTCTTTTTTAAAAGAAAAACGGCACTACCTGGTGATAATGCCGTTCATTTTAAGCTATATCACAGCCCTGGTCCTCCACTGCTTTTCACTTTATATTTTAACCCTCTTCAGGCGAAGCGAGTTTGTGACAACAGATACCGAGCTGAAGGCCATTGCCGCACCCGCTACCCAAGGAGCAAGCAATCCGATTGCTGCAATTGGAATACCTCCGGAATTGTAAAAAAGTGCCCAAAACAGATTTTGCCGGATATTTTGCATCGTTTTCTTACTTAAAGAAATGGCCTTTGAGACCAAAGTAAGTTCTCCGCCAAGAATGGTAATATCAGCTGCTTCAATGGCGACATCTGTTCCTGTACCAATGGCAATCCCGATATCGGCCACGGCAAGAGCAGGGGCATCATTAATCCCATCACCTACCATTGCTACTTTTAACCCTTTAGTCTGTAATTCCTTCACATGTATGGCTTTTTCTTCAGGCAAAACTTCGGCAATCACGTTTTGGATTCCAACTTGATTGGCAATCGCCTTTGCTGTCCGATCATTATCACCGGTAAGCATATACACTTTGATTCCTAACTCCGTTAATTGCTGAACGGCCTGAATGGCTGTTTCTTTTACTGTATCCGCAACCGCCACCATTCCCATAATGGTATCATTGATAGCAATATACATTGCCGTTTTTCCTTCTGTTTCAAAACGCAGCAGGTCTTTTTCTAACTTATGGTAGGAAATACTTTTTAAATTCATAAGTTTACGCGTTCCCACATAGACCTCATCATCGCCAATTTTCGCCTCAATTCCATACCCAGGTATCGCTTTAAAACGTTTTACTGGTAAGGTGCTTGAACGTTTTTCCCTTCCATACTTTACAATTGCTTCCGCAAGGGGGTGTTCAGATGACTTTTCAGCTGAAACAAGATACTGAAGGACCTTTTTCTCATCTTGGTAGGCAATAAAATCGGTAACCACGGGTTGACCCTTAGTAATTGTCCCAGTTTTATCAAAGACGACTGCATTGATTTTGTGGGCGGTCTCAAGATGCTCCCCACCCTTAAAAAGAATTCCCATTTCTGCAGCTTTTCCCGTCCCGACCATAATGGAGGTAGGGGTTGCAAGACCAAGAGAACATGGGCAAGCAATAACGAGTACTGCAATCGCAGTTTCTAACGCAGAAGGGAAATCGTTAGGGCTTATAACTAAATACCAAATAATGAATGTTAAAATGGATATGGCAACTACTACAGGGACAAAATAACCTGATATCGTATCTGCAAGCCGTTGAATCGGTGCTTTACTACCCTGTGCTTCTTCCACAATTCTAATAATTCCAGCAAGTGCAGTATCCTTTCCTACCTTTGTTGCTAGCATAGTAAGTGTGCCGTTTTTATTAATGGTTGACCCAATGAGGATGTCCCCAACCGTTTTCTCTACTGGGATGGATTCACCGGTAATCATCGACTCATCAATTGAAGATTGCCCCTGGATGACCCTCCCATCAACAGGAATTTTCTCTCCAGGCTTCACGATTAATCGATCGCCAGCCTTTACCTCATCTATTGGAATCTGAGTTTCTTTCCCATTTTTTATCACAGTTGCTTCCTTGGCCTGAAGGTTTAACAGTTTTGAAATAGCAACGGTTGTCCTCCCTTTTGCGATTGTTTCAAATAACTTACCAAGTAGAATTAACGTAATGAGAATTGCGCTCGTTTCAAAATAGAGATGTGGCATATAAAAAGGGTTTCGAATCGTCTTTATCCCTTCTGCAAGACTATAGAAATAAGCAGCTGAGGTCCCCAAGGCAACAAGGACATCCATATTTGCACTTTTGTTTTTAATCGCCTTAAAGGCAGCAATGTAAAAGGGACCACCAATATAGAACTGAATCGGTGTGGCTAAAAGGAATTGAAACCAAGGATTCATTAATAAATGCGGCATTGGCAGACCTAAATTGATAGGGATGTGACCCAGCATTGTATACAAAAGCGGAATGGATAATAGGACAGAAAGTAGAAACTTTTGTTTCTTCTGTTTGATTTCCTCTTCCTTATGCTGTTGTTTTGATTCCCTTTTTCCCTTCTCCTTTGCTTCATAACCAAGTTTATTAATTCTATCTTTAATGCCCTCTATCGTAACTTCCCCCGGGTTATATTCAACACGTGCTGATTCAGCTGCTAAATTAACGGTTGCTTGTTTAATACCGTCCATTTTGTTTAACACTTTCTCAATTCGTGTGGAACAGGCCGCACAGGTCATTCCATAAATATCCAATTCCGATTTCTCAAACCGAACGCCATAGCCTAGATTCTCAATTTTGACGATAATGTCATGACTCGTTACCTTGTTTTTCTCATATGAAATGACTGCTCTTTCCAACGGTAAATTAACATTGGCTTCAACGCCATCCATTTTATTTAGCACTTTTTCAATTCTTGTGGAACATGCCGCACAGGTCATACCCGTAATATCTAATTTGAGCTGCTCTTTCACTTCGTTCACCTCATTCATACTATACCCCTGCACCCTATATATCACAATATATTTATGAATTATGTCACTTATTTGCCTCTTTTTTATTTTACTTTTTGGCTGTGTCAATCTTGAATGTTGATTTCCGCTCCAGGCGGCTTCGCTTTCCGGGGGCGTGCCGGGGAGCCTCCTCGGCGCACATGCGCCTGTGGGGTCTCCCCTGACCCGTACTCCCGCAGGACTTTGAATTTGCATCCTCGAATCCGCCCACGCACGAAGGAAATGCGAAAGCATTTTCGAGGAGTCTTCGCACTTTCCGCTCCAATCAACATGCTTAAAATCTACAATATCATTTAACACAGCCTACTTTTTAAATCTTAAATTTTGATGATGCTGGTCACTATCTTATCTATTCCTTTGTATATTAAATTCTCCATTTTATTGCGGAGTTCCTTTATAGACAAAGAAAAAACCTCTTCCATCCAGGAAGAGGCCTAAACAATTATTATTCCTTGGTTGCAGCTTCTAATGCCACTTCAATCATATCATTAAAGGTTAGTTGTCGTTCTTCTGCTGTTGTCTCTTCTCCTGTTAAGATATGATCACTAACAGTAAGAACGGATAGAGCCCTGCGATTAAACTTTGCAGCTAACGTATACAGAGCTGTTGTCTCCATCTCAATTGCAAGGATTTGATATTTAGCCCATTTTTCAAGGTCAGCATTATCATTATAAAATGAATCCGCTGTAAATATATTTCCTACTTTTAAATTAAGACCTTTAGCAACCCCTGCATCATAAGCCTTTCGTAGCAAGTCGAAATTTGCTGTAGGAGCAAAATCAACATGTCCAAAGGTGAGGCGATTGATATTGGAATCGGTTGAACTCGTCATCGCTAAAATTACATCACGAACTTTTACATCCTTTTGAATTGCTCCACAAGTGCCGACCCGAATTAAATTTTGAACATTGTAGCTTTGCATTAATTCGTTGACATAAATTGAAATGGAAGGAACACCCATTCCTGTTCCTTGCACAGAAATCCTTTTCCCTTTATAGGTACCGGTAAAACCAAACATATTCCGAACTTCATTGTAACATTTTGCATCCTCTAAAAATGTTTCCGCTATATATTTTGCCCGAAGTGGATCTCCAGGAAGTAAAACTGTTTCCGCAATTTCATTCTCTTTTGCCCCAATATGTACACTCATAATTAAACCTCCCAAAAAAGTAAGTACAGCAATAAGTTTGTACCATAGACACTATATCATAAACATATTTTATTGAAAACGAGGACATGATTTTTTTAAAATGTGGGATGCTATTTTTAAGGTCAAAGGAGGGGTAATGATGGGAAAAAAACACCGAGCACGTATACGTGGGAAAAAGAAGAATAATCACATCCCACCTGAAGCCATTGTGGCAGAGCATGATGCACATGCAAAAGAATTCAGTGCTGCAGACCGTAAAAACTGATTGCCTAAAACCATAAAAATTTAAAAAACCTAAGGTCACCCCTTAGGTTTTATGTATTTACCTAATATTAATTCGATTTACTGGTACCCATCCTCCAGATTTTAATTGATAATAAAAGTGGCCGTCACGGCCTTCATCAATTAAAATAATATCGCCAGTCGCCATAAATCTTCCTTTATAATTGTTCGGTATTCTGTCAGTCACATTAAAACGTCTAAAGGCTTCATCTAAACATTCCTTGCGGCTGTTAGCGGGAATTGTTATCCGATGAACCTCTTTATAACCTCTATGTTCACGATACTTTGGAGTTTGAAAGATCGTCACATCGTAAAGAATACTTGTCTTTTTCGTTAACATTTTGATCATCGTATCCCTCCAATTATTTATTATCTTATTTAGATAATTGGCGATAAAGGATGGTTTATCCTCCCTTGAAAGTCCACTTTTTTTGTCGATATTCATTTTTCAAGCGGAAACGGGATCAAAAAAAAAAACAGAGTCCTAAGACTCTATTCTGCTTAATACATCATGAATACCTTTGGATGGCGCTTTGAATTTTCTGCTGTAATGATGGAATATCCTCGTTAGTTATCGTTAATCTTACATTAGTCTCATCTGTTCCCAATGCCTCAGAGAACAATCCAGATAACCCTCGGGCTCGCCGATCAACTTGGAACATGATGTCAAGATTACCATTACCGGCTGGGAAGAAAACCACTTCCAATTCATCCAATCTTCCACGAAACAGGCCAGAAGCAGGAACAAACTCAAATTCCTGAACAAAGGGTAATCTCCCTCGCAGTCGGCGCGGTGCTTCCTCACAATCAGCTTCACGGATTCTAAACCCCAGCTGTTCAACTGTGTTGAATACAGTCGACATTAATGGGTTTGGT
This sequence comes from Neobacillus drentensis, assembly GCF_021560175.1. Taxonomy (GTDB): domain Bacteria; phylum Bacillota; class Bacilli; order Bacillales; family Cytobacillaceae; genus Neobacillus; species Neobacillus drentensis_A. Next base: position 4,187,884 of record NZ_CP091110.1, read on the forward strand.
ATCACTTTTAAGTAGTCCTTATCACTTGGGTCAACAGCACCTTTAATATCAAGCCCAGTAGTTACCCATACTTTTGAACGGCCAATCGAAAGTGGTGTGTCATACGGAAGCAGAAAAGAGAAAGGGATATCTTTTTGCTCATTGGCTCGTATCGTGAAAGGTGTGGTTAAACGAAATCGGTCTATCGTTGCTGTTACTGAGTATTTACGATCATCCGACTCTCTTAAGTAGGTTGTATTCAAGGCAAGATAAATCTCGTCAATCTGTTGGTGAACCTTCCCTCCTTTAATTACTACCACACCCTGAACAGTTTCTCCTGGCATGTACGTATCCTTTTCAAGCTTCGTGTCCACCTCAGCGGCTCCAATGCCTACACTGGCAAATACTTTGTTAAAAAATGACATCAATTCTCCCCCTTGTTACGTAACCTTCTAATATCTTCTCTGATTTGTGAACAATCATCATATGCTGTTTCAATCTGTAAGAGTCTTCTAATAATGTGTTTTGCCCTAGATGAAATATCTAATTCCTCTTCCCAGCTTTTTTCCTTTTTGTGCGTTTCAAAGGAAAAGTTAGAATAGAGTAAAAACAATAGAAAATGGCCAAGTCCATAAAAATCGGCTTGGGGATTAATCCTTTTTCGTAAATCTATCTGTTTTGTTCCTATTTTCTCTACTTTATCCTGCCCTATATATCTCCCTAACCCGAGGTCAATGAGCCTAACTTTCGACCCATTGAAAATCACATTTGGAATCCGTATATCCCGATGGATAATGTCCCTACTATGCAAAAATTCAATTAAGGTTAGCAATTCTTCAGCAATTTTAAAGGCGCCCAGTTCTGTTATGGACCAACCCTCAGAAAAAATAAGCTGTTCGAAATTTTTCCCCTCAATATACTCCATTGTATAAAAAGGTATTTTCTTGTCTGCTCCCTCTTCGAAATAATGAGGGAATCCTGGATGATTAATAGACTTTAATAATCCTTTTTCCAGTTCAAAGCCTTTTCTGCCCGACTTTGTCATTCTCTTATGAATCCTTAATGCTTTTAACACTTTCATTTGTTGGGTAGAGAGATCCATTACTAAATAACTGTGCCCATAGCTGCCCATGCCTAGATGTTTAATGACTTTAAATTTCCCAGCAATCACTTCTTCAGACGGTATGGGTCTTTCCAACAAATTCGCCAAGAACAACACGGACCGTTTTAACATTTAATACCTTTTTAGCTGCTAAAAAAACTAGACAAAAAACTGCCGCTTTTATATTTATTTTTTTTGTAATGATGGTGACCATAGTGACTATGCTTATGGTGATTCATTTTTTTCCATGCATCACTTGAGGATGAATATTTGTGATGATGGGTAAGTTTACTGTTAAAAAGAGACTTAAGGATTTTCTTTAACATAAAAACCCCTCCTTAGATTCGTAATCATATATACGAGGCAGACAGATAAAGGTTTCAGCAAAACAAAAAAAAAAATCCAAATCTCATAGGCGTTAAGGTTCATATGTAATACAAACAAAAAGCGAGCAGATGCTCGTCTTTTGCCATTCTATCATTAATGAGGATGACGCTTTTACGAGATTGTTAGTCATCCTCTACTTCTTCATCAATAATACTCTTTTCAATAAGATATTCGAAGGTTATATCTGCGAGTTCTTCTAATTCTTCTTCGCTAGGAACGTAACCCCGCTTCACCAGCTCATGAAAGAAAAATTCAGCAATTTCTTCCGTATCAATAAACACTTCGATTTCTCTCATAGCATCGCCCCCCTTTTTAGAGAATGTATGATGGTCATAGCTTTTTCATGCTAGTTACTTTTGAAGGGGAAAATCATATAAAAAATTTTCATTAAGATTTTTTTGTCTTATTTTTGATGGACAAGCATAGGATGTAAAAAAGACTTGATGAGGTGATTGAATGTCAAATTTCCAATTGAAGTTAGAGGCATTTATTGAAGATGTTAATAAGGAGGATGGATACACCCTCCGACTAGTTGACAAGTTAACTAATTTCATGTTTTCAATCATTAAATGGGCTGGAATTCCCTTTGTTCTCTATTTATTGATCGAGATCTCAAGATGGTAGTTAAACATGGCTTTTCCCATCGTTATTTACCAGGCTTTCTAATTTCCTAAGAATGACCCGCATTACTTGATAGTATTCTTGGTCTTGAAACATTTCGTATAAAATTCGGTAATCATTAAATATGTCCAACAAGTTGTCAATTAATTCCTTTTTTTCTTTTTTTCGTTCTATTTCCTCAAATTCTGCCTTTCGAACCATGCTCTGAACTTTAGGATTTTTATCTGTCTTTTCTTGCTTATTGACTAAGTATAGAAGACCCAATTTTTGGATGAAGGTATCTGCATTCTCGGCATCGGCGACAAGGGTTAATTCCTCTTCGCCTGCTTCGAGCCAATCTCCATCACTGACCCTAGATAATTCATATATGACATCTTCCCAGGCGTCTTCTTTGTAGCGCCAAATTTCTGTTCGAAAACCGACTACCTTGAATAAATCAGCTCCATAACCACTAACTTGAACTAAGTCGCCGAAAAAGAATTTATACTCAATATCAATCTGTTCTTGCTCAACAACAGTTCCTTCATATTCAGAGAGTAACTGCAGGGCTTCTTCTATATAAAGGCCCTCACTCTTATTTACTTCATAAACATAGTTGCCATCTAATAATTTGATATCGGTAACTTTTCCAACCGTACCATAAATGGTGATCACGACAGTATCACCGATCTTATATTTTGGTTTTTTTCTCTTTGCCATATCCTCCCATCCCCTCAAATGGATTAGTCGTGTATGATGATTACAATATTATATGCAGGGTTAAAAATATCGCGCATGACAATTTTTGAAATAAAAAAATCGCCTTCTTAAGGCGATCGATTAGTGGATATTTAGCTTTCAGAATGAATATAATCTTCCCAGGCTTCATCAAAAACCGTCATTGATTTCAAATACTGTCCGTTCATTTCTAGATAGGAACTAATTTCATGATAGTCCACAGAAGTTTTTGGAAAACTATGATCCAAAAACGCATGGTTTGCAAAAACACTGATCTCATCCTTTGGAGCAGGATGTCTATATTTCATTAAAAAATGATAAAATGATTTTCTCATACTTTCTAACGCCTTTCTTGTCCAATTCGGAAACAAGTCATTTTCCTTATGAATTACTATAACGGATACGGAAAGTATCGTCCAGTTGGACTTACTGAAAGTGGAATGACAAAAAAACAGCCTCTTAAAGGCTGCTCTTTTGCTAACTCGTAAAGTCAAAATAGTTCTTTTTTAATAATCTTGGCCTGTTCATTAACTCTTCGTAAGAAATTACTTTTCCAATTTTCCTGCAATCAATTAAAAACAACTGATCCTCTATTTCTTTAACAATCCTCTCGCTCTGGTAAATCATATGACAATCACCGCAATGTTCGGTTGGTGTATCTGTTATTTCAATCGCTCGTGAGCCGTCCGGTAATTCCCAGAAAACAGAGTCATGATCAGCCTTCACATTGGAACTATTACACCATTCACATTCCACTTTCATCACAAACTCCTCCTCCTATTCCTTCATTGGTCTGATTGTCTAATTCGAATTTTGACCCGTGTTATTGTCCTTTTCTTTCTCTGTCAAGGCTTTGAATTTTTTTTCCTTTAATTCATCCCGTTTACTCCGTTTATCTTTTAGTGACGAATGGGCAGGATCCTGATGGTATTGTTTTCGGCGATTGAGTCGGTTTAAACCTTCCGGAACTAAATTGAAGTGCTGATCATTCATAATCCCAGCAATCCCAGCGTGGGATTTTTTCTCTGCCATATCCGGATACACTTTCTCAAAATATTCTTCCGCCCTGCCGGGAACGTAGTTTTCAGGTTCCGGATAGGAAGTAATCACGCCTTCAAAATTTCGGAGAACGACCTTTTCTGGACTTTGGGAAATTAAATAGTTCGGCTGCAAAGCAATTTTCCCGCCGCCGCCTGGAGCATCGACGACAAAGGTTGGCACAGCATATCCGCTCGTATGTCCCCGCAACCCCTCGATAATTTCCAGTCCTTTAGAAACAGGAGCACGGAAATGCCCAATTCCCTCTGAAAGATCACATTGATAGATATAGTAAGGACGGACACGGATTTTCACCAAGTCGTGCATGAGCCTTTTCATAATTGGAACGCTATCATTAATTCCTGCAAGAATGACCGATTGGTTTCCAACAGGAACACCGGCATTAGCCAGCATTTCACACGCTTTTTTTGAGTCTTCGGTAATTTCAATTGAGGTATTAAAATGGGTATTCAGCCAGATTGGGTGATATTTTTTTAAAATATTACAGAGGTTTTCGGTAATCCGCTGCGGGAAGACCACTGGTGCCCTCGTTCCAATTCGGATTATTTCCACATGATCAATTTCACGTAAATTTTTCAAGATATATTCTAAAATATTGTCATTAATCAACAATCCATCCCCGCCGGAAATTAAAACATCGCGCACCTCTGGAGTTTGTCTGATGTAGGAAATTGCTGAATCAAGCTGTTTCTTTGGTACACCCATGCCAATTTGACCCGAAAAGCGCCTTCTCGTACAATAACGGCAGTACATGGAGCATTGATTGGTAACGAGAAAAAGCACCCGGTCAGGATAGCGGTGTGTTAATCCCGGTACTGGTGAGTCCTCATCTTCATGCAAGGGATCTTCTAGGTCATATTTGGTTTTGTAGATTTCTTTTGAAATAGGTACCGATTGCATCCGAATCGGACAGCTAGGATCATCTGGATTCATTAATGAGGCGTAATAGGGTGTGATATTTAAGGGAATGGTCTTAGTGGAAATTCTTACACCCTCTTCTTCATCAGGAGTTAAGTGGATGACCTTTTTTAAATCTTCGACTGTACGAATCGTATTGGTTAACTGCCATAGCCAGTCATTCCACTGTTCCTCGGTAACGTTTTTCCAAAGCTCTATATCTTGCCAATGTCTGGTTGGTTTATATAAAAATGATTTCATATCAGTTCCCCCTAACTTGCTTTATTAAATAATATGCAAGAATCGTGCCAACTCTACAATCCGTTAAAAAAGCTAATTCTTGATTGATTATCTTTTTTAATTCAAAAAAAACCGCCGAAAATTCGGCGGTTAGTAAGGGATTTTTTTTAATTTATATTGAAGAGTCTGCCGTGGAATATCTAGGAGTTTGGCAGCTTGATTGATATTTCCCTTAGACAGGTCTAGAGCACTTATGATTAGCTTTTTCTCCATATCGACCAAGTTCTTTCTTAATGATAGATTGTCGGAAGAATGGTTAATTCCTTGAGCACCAGCAGAATTCGGCTTCAGGATAACCGGCAAATCATCGAACCTAAGGAGATTTCCCTCACATACATTCATCATGTATTCAAGCGTATGTTTAAGTTCCCGGACGTTTCCAGGCCATTGATAACCCGTTAGGAATATCTCTAGATTTTTTTCAACACCTTGAATGTTCTTATTTAAAAGCCTATTAAACTCTTGTATAAAAAAATCGGTTAAGTACAAGATATCCTCTCTCCTTTCCCTTAATGGCAGGAGAGAAAAGGTAAACACGTTTAAGCGATAATAAAGATCATGGCGTATCTTCTTTTCTTGGAGGGCTAATTGCGGGTGGACATTCATGGCTGCAATAACACGGACATTGACGGAAATATTTTGTGAGCTTCCTACCCTGCGAATCATTCCGTCTTCCAATACCCGTAACAGTTTAGCCTGAAGCTCTACTGGCATTGTATGAAGTTCATCGAGAAAAAGGGTGCCGCCGTCAGCCAATTCAAACAGTCCTTTACGGTCGACCGCCCCTGTATAACTACCTTTTGCTGTTCCAAACAGGATGCTTTCAAGCAGCGTTTCGGGGATAGCTGCGCAATTTTGAGCTACAAATGGACCATCCGAACGATGGGACTCATGGTGAATGCCTTGGACCACCAATTCTTTTCCAGTTCCAGACTCCCCGTAGACAAGAATCGGTGCATCGGATTTTGCCAGTTTCTTAGCCTCTGCCTTGGTATGAATGAAATCAGGGTTAATCGTTCTAATATCATTCAGTGTATACTTTACCTGCTTTACACGCTTTTTAGAGTTGCTTTTAAAAAGACCTTTTTGTATGTCTAACAGCCTCTCAGCAAGCAGCTTCATTCTAGAAAAATCTTTGGCAATTTCCACCGCACCAACCATGTCGCCTTTAACAAAAATAGGCAGCGTGGTATTAATGGTGTCAATCCTCACTCCGTGAATATTTACGTATACTTGAGTTTGATTAAAAATGGGCTTTCCTTTTTTTATTACCTGTAAAAGAGTACTCGACTCTTCTGTTAAGGAAGGAAATACATCCATTAGATGCTTTCCCAACACTTCATCTACATTCATCCCATCATGCTTGGCAGCTACTTCATTATAAAAGACCGTCCTCCCTCCAGTATCGACTACATGGATTCCTTCATCGATACTTTTCAGAATGGCAGTCAAAACCTCTTGTGTTAAAGCCATTAATTGTCCTATTTTATTCACCTGCCTTTAAAAGAATCAGGGTGCTGAAAAATTGGCACCTAAGCCGAAATTTTAGCAGTTTGCCAGATTTTTTACCCACATATTCATATCCTCTAGTTTGTCATAGATGTAGCAATTATTCATGAATCTGCCTCTATAGGAATACCCCAGTTGAAATAATGCAGCATTCATCCCAAACGATAAAGCCCTAGCAATGGAATACGCACAAAAAATACCATTATTCATTAATTCCTTTTCCAGTTCCTGAAGGATTAGTTTCATAAGTCCATATTTCCGATGCTCGGTTAACGTTGCACAATCCGTTAGTTCAGCATTTTTGTAATAATCGTTTATCTCAGCAGAAGCCGTACTGACTATTTTCCCTTGATACGTAAAAACATAATAGATTGTCCCATCCTTCATGGTCTTTTTTACATAGTCAGGATTATGCAATGGTGTTGGGTAGATTTGAAATACTTGTTTATATAAGGCCGAAAGCTCGTCTACACTGTTCTCATCTGCCTTCTTTAATTCATATTCCTTTGGTGGGAGGGTTTTATCTAGTGAAGGGCTTAATTGATAGATACTTTGAATCATTCCATCTTCAGTAATCCAATGGTCATTCCTCTTGCGTTCAGGCGAATAAAATTTAGAAAAAAAGTGAGCGTCTGAGCCAAGAAAATAACGGTCCACTATGGCTTCAGGCTGAAATCCCGCTTCGATAAACGTTAAAAAGTCCTCACTTCGGCCTTTAATGATGAGTTTTTCCATTTGATGCTGTGTAACAAGCTCTGTTACTCTCTCCAATAAAAGTTTTGTATTTCCACGATAATCATCAACCCTGATTCGTTTATTAAATGGATCTACATATAATTCACAAAAATAGTTCGCTTCATTGACGTAAATAGTAGATGGGGTTTGGTTCATAAAGTCACTCCTCAACAACTTTCTATAAAAACGGAGCTTCGTTCTTCACTAAAAAAACGAGATTCAAGTCTGGCTGAAAATAGCCAGACTTAAACGTATACTCTCCAAATGATCGTCAGCTTTTTTTCATTAACATAATATGATTTTAGCAATCTGCAACTAAAAGTGCCAATTAGTGTGTTTCCGCTATTTCACACCATCTTAATATGGTCAAAGCGATGATTTTACTTGCTGCAAACAAATCATCTAGGAGGATATGTTCATTGGCATCATGTGCCAGTTCCGTTATACCGGGACCAAAGACGACAACAGGAGTATGGCCCACAGTCGAGAGGATTCCTCCGTCTGTACCCCAAGGGCTTGCTTCAATAACAGGCGGCTCTCCTTTTATTTCTATAAAGCTGTTCGTTAATTCACGGATTAACGGATGGTTGGTCTCAAGAGTTCCTGGCTGCCATCTGCCGCCAAACCATTCAAGCTTGAGCGGGTGTTTCTTCAGCCATTCATCCTGATCACACAAATTTTGCAAGCATTTTTCCATTTCCAACTGTGCAGATTGGATGCTTTCTTCAGGAGATACACCCATCCTTCCTTCAATTAAGGCGGTATCGGGGACGGATGAAGGCCACTCTCCACTCATCATTTTGCCAATATTAATGGGGATAGGGATTGGGATCTTTTTATAAAGAGGATCAGTAACTCTAGCATTTCGATCTTTCTCTAATCGTTGCAAGCTCTGAATCACTTGAAGAGATTTTTCAATAGCACTAATCCCTTCATATCTTGTTCCTCCATGTGCTGCTTTACCTGTAACCGTAATACGGAACCACATGGAACCTTGTTGTTTTGGAAACATCTTCATATTGGTTGGCTCAGGAATTATTGCCCCATCTGCCTGATAACCTCTTAAAACTGCCGCAAGTGTACCCGCTCCACCACTTTCTTCTTCAATGACACTCTGAAAAATAACATCCCCTTTCAGCTTTATACCAGAGGCAATAATCGCTTCCATTGCCATTAATAGGGCAACATTCCCTCCCTTCATATCGGTTGCCCCTCTTCCATAGAGCTTGCCGCACTCAATCGCCCCACTAAATGGATCATCCGCCCAGTTTGACTCATCTCCAACCGGGACTACATCAATATGACCATTTAAAATAATCGATCTTCCTCCACCAGCTCCTTTTAATACAGCGACCAGGTTCGGGTTTCCTTCAAAACTTTGGCGGTCGCAGCAGTAGGCTGGGTGGCTTTTTAATTCATCACCGCCAATTTCCCATATATCTAGTGTTAATCCAAGCTGGCGGCACTTCTCGATGACAATAGCTTGTGTACTGCTCTCATTTCCTCGTGTACTATTCTCTCGGACCAGCAGTTGTAAAAGTCGTGCTGCTCGAGCCTGATTTTCCTTCAGCCATTGCTTTACAAGGTGTTCATATTTTTCCATTGGGTTTCCCCCTTAAGCCAGATTTCCCGATTAGTAAGGTATGGTACGAATACTTTTACAAATGTTAAATTCACAGCCAGTTTTACTGGTCACATAATCAAGATCATATGGTGCAAATAATTCTGTCAAAAGCAATCCTTCTTTAGATACTTTAAAGACAGCTAATTCTGTAATAATCAAATCCACGCAGCGAGAGGAAGTTAAGGGTAGTGTACATGTATTAACAATTTTGGGCAGACCGTGTTTATCACAATGATTCATCACTACGATCACCTTTTTAGCCTTTTGCGCGAGTTCCATCGCTCCCCCCATGCCTGGCACTTTTTTTCCCGGAACAATCCAATTCGCCAAATCACCGTATTGACTTACCTGAAGTGAACCTAAAATGGTTATATCCACCCTGCCCCTGCGAATCATGCCAAATGCAACAGCACTATCGCAATAGGAACCACCCTTTATTAAGGTGGCCGGAAAGCCGCCGGCATTGCACAAATTCTCATCTTCTTCTCCTTTAACGGGACTGGGTCCCATTCCAGTAATCCCATTCTCTGCATGGAACATCACACGTGTTTCTTTTGACAGGTGGTTGGGAACAAGCGAGGGGATTCCAATCCCGAGATTAACCACCATTCCAGTCAGAATTTCCTCTGCTGCCCGTTTAGCCATTTGGTTTCTGATATCTACTCCCATGCCCATTGCCAATTCACCCCTTGCGTAGAAATGATATAGTCAACGAATACCCCAGGAGTAATAATTTCATCTGGGTCAAGACTTCCCAATGGTACAATTTCCTCTACCTCAGCAATGGTGATTTCTCCAGCCATTGCCACAAGCGGATTCGTATTACGGGCGCTTTTGTCATAGATTAAATTGCCATAGACATCTGCCTTTTTGGCATAGACAATTGAAACTTCGGCTGTTAAAGCCGTTTCCACTATATATTCGTTTCCATGAAGCTGATATCGTGGTTTGTCTCTAGATACGATTTCATTGTCCACCCCAATATCAGATAAAATAGCTGGCAGTCCCACCCCTCCAGCACGAATTCTTTCAGCTAATATTCCTTGTGGTGAGAACTCAACCTCCAGCTTTCCATCATGCATGAGCTGGCCCGCAACGGGATTTGAACCAATATGCGAGGCAATAACTTTTCTCGCGCGTCCCCGGCTGACTATCTTACCTATGCCAATATGGGGAAATCCTGTATCATTGCCAATTAAGGTAAGATCTTGAATACCCTTCTCCAATATCGCATCAATTATGGTTGGGGGTGTACCAACCCCTCCAAAACCGCCGAACATTAAGGTCATTCCATCGTAAAAACAATTCATAACAGCCTCTACGGTAGTTATTTTTCCAAATGGGTTTTCCATCTAATTTCCACCCCCCATTCCTGTACTTAATTCGTTCGAAAAAGCTGTAAAAGTGGCTTTTACCAGTAAGACCAATTCCTCCATCTCCCGTTTAGTAATGGTTAACGGAGGGGAAATAATAACGGCATCACCATTTACTCCATCTAATCCAGCACCTGCGGGGTAGATAAGTAATCCTTTCTCTTTAGCAAGTTCGATTATTTTTGCGGTAACAGTGGATGTCCTCGGAAAGGGTGTTTTCGTGTTTTGGTCTGCGACCAGTTCAATCCCCAGCAGCAAGCCCTTTCCTCGGACGTCTCCAATAAAAGAGAATTGTGACTTTAACTTTTCAAGCTGATTTTTCAAATAGATCCCCTTCGATTCTACTTCTTTCACAATCCCGTTTTTTTCTAAGTATTCCAATACTGCCAAAGACACTGCACATGACTGTGGGTTTGCACTCAAGGTATGTCCGCTCATTACTGACTTTGAACCAGCTAGTATCGGCTCCATGACTTTGTCACTTGCTACAGCAGCAGCAATAGGGGCAAATCCTGCCCCCATTCCTTTTCCAAATGCAACAATATCAGGTACGATTCCCCATTGCTCACAGGCTAACATCGTTCCTGTCCGCCCAAAGCCAGTCATTACCTCATCTGCGATAAACAGGATGCCATTATCGTCACAGATTTTCTTTATCTGTTTAAAATAATCTTTTGGCGGAGCAATCGCCCCCCCCGCTGCTCCAATTACTGGTTCAGCTATAAAGGCCGCGACTTGTTCAGCACCTATTCGCTTAATTGAGGTCTCTAATTCATGGGCACACAAGTAATTACAAGAGGGGGCTTCCAGATTGTAAGGACAACGGTAGCAATAGGGTGGATGAATGGCAGGAAAATCTTCTAAGAGAGGAACAAACCGCGCCCTTCTTCCTGGATGACCAGACATCGAGAGCGCTCCCATTGTAATACCATGATAACTAACCCATCTTGAAAGAATCTTTGTCTTTGTATGAATCCCTTGTTCTTGCCAGTATTGGATGGCCATTTTCATAGCAGTCTCGGTTGCTTCGGAACCACTGTTCACAAAAAAACTCCAATTTAGCTCCCCCGGTATCATTTCTGCAATTTTTTCGGCAAGTTTTTCAGCAGCTTCACTTGTAAATTGTGAACGATAAACAAAAGAGACTTTTTTGGCCTGTTCCAGCATCGCTTCCATGATTTCCGTTACACCATGACCGATGTTCGCAGTCACTGCACCGGAAGCAGCATCCAGATATTTTTTTCCTTCCATATCAAATAAATAAACCCCTTTGCCATAATCAATGACCGGGTATAATTCATCTAACATCGGTTTGATTAGAAATGATTTTTCCACCATGGACACCACTTTCTTTATCGAAATAAGTAGTAGTTATATTCCATTGTATGAAGTGATTTTTCATTCTATCATCTCATTTCTTCAGGTCTGCTAAAGAAATATTGCATTTTTACGTAAAAGTTTGAACCTAAAAAAGAAAGCTGACCCTCAGGGGTCAGCCATTTCGTTTTATTAATAAGTCCAGCTTGCGCCAATGATGATTAACAAAATAAATAAAACAACAATTAACGCAAATCCGCCAAAGCCGAAGCCAAAGCCTCCGCATCCACCTACTGGGTATGAAGGATAACCACAGCAGCCATCAAAACCATAACCGTAACCATGATACATTTCACATTCACTCCTCAATAAATATTTCTCTTTACATATGTACACTATGAACTAGATGCTTGACCTGTATGTGCATTCGCCTATATGATGAGAGACAATGATATTTTTGTGGGTGATAAGATGAAATCAATATTAAAGAATTTTATTAATGGTATTTTAACCATTGTTCCGATTATTTTGGTTATTTATGTTATTTACAAAACCTTTGTATTTTTAGACAGTATCCTTGGCAACTCATTAAGACCCTACTTCAAAGATGATTACATACCCGGATTTGGTCTTTTAACCACTGTCATCCTAATAACCGTTTTAGGCTGGATGTCCACCAAATATATAACCGGAAAGATCATTAAATTAATTGATTACCTGCTTGAAAAAATCCCTGTTGTTAAGACGATTTATTCGGTTATAAAAGATACCGTTCAATCCTTTCTCGGTGATAAGAAATCTTTCTCTAAAGTGGCTTTGGTGGTAATCCCCGGAACAGAAATGAGAAGTATTGGATTTATTACATCAGAGGAATTGGAGGATTTTTTTACTCCCCTAAAGGACCATGTAGCCGTCTATATTCCGCAAACATTTCAGGTTGCCGGATTTACTTTTTTAATTCCTAAAGACCAAGTAGAGATTATTGATGTGAAGGCAGAGGATGCCATGAAGTTTGTCCTCTCTGGCGGAATGACATCGACCTCTAAACAGAAGTCATAGGAGAATTATTTTTCAAGAAAAAGGCGTCCTAGATGGACGCCCTTTTTATTTGTCATTAAATAGGTTGATAAATTCCTTGTAGCCTTCTTCCTCAAGCTTCTCTTTTGGGATGAACCTTAACGCCGCTGAGTTAATACAATAGCGCAAACCTGTTGGCTGTGGTCCATCATCAAAGACATGCCCTAAATGGGAATTAGCTGATTTACTTCGGACCTCTGTCCGAATCATAAAATGACTATAATCTTCTTTTTCAAGTACTTCATCAGCTTCAATTGGTTTCGTAAAGCTTGGCCACCCGCAGCCGGCATCAAATTTATCAAGCGAACTAAATAATGGCTTACCAGAAACGATGTCTACATAGATACCATCCCTTGTTTCATTCCAATATTCATTTCGAAAAGGAGGTTCTGTTCCATTTTTTTGCGTAACCTCATATTGCATGGGTGTTAATTCTTTTTTTAATTCCTTATTTTCCATGTTCGTCCCCCCAATGTCTTTCAATAAACCCAGCACGGCCGGAACCGACATGATATGACTCATAATGAGCTCTATTTTTCCTATAATAGTGCTGGTGGTATTCTTCAGCAGGATAAAAAGTTTTTGCTGGCAATATAGGCGTCACAATTGGCTTTGAGAAGCGCCCGCTCTCTTCAAGTGCTTGTTTAGATTTTTCAGCAAGCTCTTTTTGGATTTCATTATGATAAAAGATGGCTGTCTTGTAGGATTGGCCGCGATCATAGAATTGACCGCCCGGATCGGTTGGATCAATTTGCTGCCAAAATAATTCCAATAATTTTTCATACGGAAAAATATCCGGATCAAAGGTAATTTGAACGGCTTCATAATGTCCAGTCGTATCGGAACAAACCTGTTGATAGGTTGGATTTTCTATTGTTCCCCCTGTATATCCAGACAAAACACTGATAATCCCCGGCTGTTCATCAAACGGCTTGACCATACACCAAAAACAGCCACCGGCAAAAGTTGCTAACTGATGAGTATTTTCCACGTTCCCACCCCTTCATTATTTATATAAAAAGTATACAGAAAGTTTTTTTAAAAATAAACTTATTGAAACAAATCTGGTTGTCTAATCCTTTCTACTATCATTAGAAAAGGATTAGACACCTACCTATATCAGCTTGAATAACTTATGGTGTAATCCATAAGTTAGGAGTTAATAATATGTCCGAGAAAAGGAATCAAACTGATTATCTCCAAAAAGCAGCGATGTATGATTTGTTAGCCGAGGTTTATAAATATACCAACCCCAACTTACACATGCATTTCTATTTTAAACATTATAAATATATGAATAAAGCAATGAACTTGATGCGATCCCCTGCTCAAGTTTATCCAGGAAATGCTCAAATCCGATTTTTGCATACATCCGCTGATTCCCCTAACGTTGATGTATATGTAAATGGGAGCCGTGTCATTAAAGATTTGGCTTTTAAACAAGTTAGTCAGCACATGCCGTTAAAAGCCGGCAAATACCATATCGATATTTATCCTGCTGGAAATATGGTCGATAGTGTGTTAAATAAAAATATTACCGTTGAAGAGGGAAACTCTTACACGTTAACCACCATTGACTCCGTTAAGAAGATGCGCCTGCTGGTGTTTTTAAATCAGCCGGAGGTGCCTGTAAATGAAGCGAAGGTTCGTTTCATTCATTTATCTCCCGACTCATCCACACTAGATATAGCTGTTAAAGATCGGGATGTTATTTTCCCGACGGTTTCATACAAACAAGCTACCGAATATTTAGGATTAACCCCAATGACAGTCGATTTAGAAGTTAGGTCAGCGGGCAGTAAAAACATCCTGCTTCCATTACCAAAAGTAAGTTTTAAACCGAATGGAAGCTACACAATTGTCTTCTTAGGGCTATCAGCGAGTTCACCCGAATTTCAATATATAACTATTGAGGATTAAAAAATAGGTGCCTCCAACAAGGCACCTATTTTACTGGGACTAATATTGTGAAAGCAATATCGTCCTTCTTTAAATTAAATTTGTCTACTTTAATTTTTAAATCGCTTTTTTGTTTTAATTGCTGCATATGAATGTAAACCAAATGATTATTGGGTCTGATTTCAACACCCTCTGGCAATTTATAGTTCTTCCTTATAAGGTTTAAAACGTTCGAAATGGGGAGATGCAATTTCCCGACTGACATCGACTTTTGTTTTAAAATTAAATCACCATTCTTTTGCGCCATAGGTTCAAATGTCAACTTCAATTTTATCTTTTCACTAAAAAAAGGCAGTGTACCATATAACTCCACCTCATCACCCAACAGAACCTTATATTCTATAGGTGAGTCTGCGGCTTCTTCTTTCAAATAATGGTTAATCAATCTGTTTAGATCATACTTGTTTGATCTAACATGAAAAGATACATAGTCTTCATTCGAAGTGTTTGTTTTTACGGGTTCCTTCTCTTTAATTGGGGCCGTAACGAATGAAAAAAGTATAATTGCAATTAATAAATTAATTCCTAACAAAACAAGGAATCCCAGTTTCCATTTATTTTTCATCTAATTCTCCTCATTGCTGACCGTGTAAGCATTTTTCTCCAAAGCAGGTAAAACCTGATTAGCTAATGCATCATTAAGTCTCTCTGCTATTAGTTTATATCCTTTATCATTAGGATGGAAATTATCTGTATACAAAACATCTTCATCTGCATTTAAAAATAGGTCTTCGATTGACACAAAATAAGAATGAGAATATTGGCTAACTACACTGTCACCGATTTGATTCCATTCAGCTACAATT
This sequence comes from Neobacillus drentensis, assembly GCF_021560175.1. GTDB lineage: Bacteria > Bacillota > Bacilli > Bacillales > Cytobacillaceae > Neobacillus > Neobacillus drentensis_A. Next base: position 4,203,346 of record NZ_CP091110.1, read on the forward strand.
TGATCCATTTCTTTTATATCCGAAAACCACTTAGAGAATGGATTATACACGCCAACTAACACGATGAATGCATTTGGGTTTTCTTTGTATATCACATCGAAAATTTGCGTTAAATGGCTGCGATAGGATTCTTTTTCTTTAATAAAATCCGATACCTGCAGGTCTGAGATATTGTCTTTGACAATCTTCATGATATCATTACCACCAATGGTGAGGATCACTAAATTGGACTGACGCAGGATGGGCTTCATTTCCAGAGATTTGAGCCTTTTTAGCAGCTGTGTTGTCCGATTTCCTTTGACACCATAATTGTAAAAATCAACTTCCTGAATTCCTTTATCTTTTTCAAGCATTGATTTAAGATATGGCAAATAACCGCCTTGCTCTGTACTGTCCCCGACACCTTGAGTGAGTGAATCACCTGCAGATAATACTGTCACCTTTTGTGGGATAAAATCAACAGGGATGGGTTCAAAAACTGGTGAAGCAACTTTCTTTTCCTGATGAAGAACCATTGAAGCAGACTGACTGCAAGAGGACAAGAACATCATTGCAAGAATTAGAAGGGGGAAAACCTTTTTCACTTTCATTCACCTGCCTCCTAAGTAACTTATTCCCGGATCATTCAGTTAACAACCAATTAAAGTAACCACAATCTTAAGTGGTAATTTTGCCACATGCCACTGTACTCTAATGTTCCTTTATTATAACACGACTATAAATATTCCAAACAAATATGAACGATATCCCTTCCAGAAAGAAAATAGACCTTATTAAGGTCTATTGTAATGTTTTAATATCGTTAATGATTTCCTCATAGGGAACATTTTTATACCCATTGTATGTTTTTTTAATATTCCCTTCTTTATCAACCAAGTAGAGAAAAGTTTGGTGTATCACTTGATTTCCATCCACCGGTTTTTTGACAATTGTCTTGAAGCTATCAGATGCAAATTTTTCAATAAATTCTTGTGAGTATCCGGTTAGGAACGTCCAGTTATTAAAATCCACCCCAAATTGTTTCGCATAGTGCGTCAAAACTTCTGGAGTATCGACTGTAGGATCAACACTAAAGGAAACTAATTCAACATCTTTCAGATTTTCTTCTTTTAATTTCTTCTGAAGTTTTACCATGTTAGCAGTCATTGGTGGACATACATCTGCACAACTAGTAAAAATAAATGCAGAAACCCAAACCTTTCCTTTTAAATCCTTTAGATCTATTTGTTTGTTTTGCTGACTTGTGGCCGTGAAGTCCTTAATGGGCCAAGTAACGGCATTTTCAATTTCCTTTCCACATGCCGATAATATTAACGTAATTACTAGTACAAATAAGACCATAAATCGTGTCTTCATTCAATCACCTGCAACCTTTTTCTATTCTAATTAAGAATAGTTTAACAGAGTTATAAAGTTGTTGAAAGCAATCAGCAATTTCCGTTCTAGCTTTTTTGCGCTCCTGTATGTCCAATGAAAGGAATAAGAAAAAATAGGTGAAACTTCACCTTCCTATTATTTGGAAATTGTGATATTATGAATGAGCATTCACTCAGTTACCGGTCAACTGAATTTATCGTTTTATAAAGGTGGGGTATGTAAAATGAATCAGATTGGGCCAATCCTAATCCTAGAAGGTGCTAATTTCAGTAAAGTTCCTAATTCTAGAAGTCTATATTTAAACTGTTCTGAAAAAGTGCTGATCGATACGGGGGCAGAGGCTAGGATTCTCCAGAATCTCAACCATGAACATGGCGTTCAATTAATTATTAATACCCATTATCATCCTGACCATACACTTCATAATCATCTATTTCAAAATACAACAAAATTAATTAACCCAATTGAGTTTGAAACATCGCTTACGATTGAAGGGGTTGCTAGTGTTAACGGCGTATTTCAGGAGTGGGGCCAAAAGGGTGTTGAAAAATGGAAGGCTACTCTTCCCCAAAAATGGGTGAAAAACCTTGGGGAAATTTCTGGAGCATACGATTATGAGGCCATATATCAATTCGGCGATATAAAAGTGCAATTTTTACACACACCTGGACATACTAGCGGGTTTTCATGTCCATACTTTCCGGAGTTAGGAATCGTTTTTACAGGTGATTATGATATGACCTCGTTTGGTCCTTGGTACAATGGGACTGATGGAGATATTGATAATTTTATTGCTTCTGGCAAACGACTGTTGACACTTGATGCAGATACCTACATAACTGGACATCAGAAAGGAATATTCTCCAAACAAAAATTTTGTGAGGCAATGGAACGTTTTCTGGAGAAAATTGAGCAGCGGGATGAACTAGTTACCCGTTATGTCCAGCAGGGAATGAACTTTGATGAATTAACCAATATTGGAATATTTTACCCAAATAAAAGCTTGGAAAACACCATTCTCAAAACGTGGGAAAGAAGTGGGGTTCGGAAGCATTTAAACAGGTTAGGTTATGAAGTCATGGGAATGGATTGTCAATTAGTCAAGATAAGATAAATGGATGATGTCTATTAGACTCATCCATTTTTTATTAATTAGTATATCATTCGCTTCATTTAGTTGACTCGGTTTCTTCTGTTGGATTCTCTGGCTGACCTGTAGGAATAGTTTGATTAACTTGAGTGGTTGTTATTGGTGACTCCACAGCATTCTAAGCCGCTTGTTGCGCCCATGTTCTAGCTTGAATCTTTTCTGTTATCTCGTGTTTGGCATTAAAATGGGCATTTGTATTAGACGTTGTATATCCAATTATTAAAGTACTAATATAAATTATTGCTAAAAGTTGAACCACAAGTCTATTACTATTATTTTTGGGGAACTTTCTTATCCTTGAGTATCTAATGATAATCACACTCCTGCTCACATGGGAAGCTGACATAATAAAACTAAAAAACGATTATGTAAAATTTCTAAACAAAATGACTCCAGTATCATACCGGAGTCATCGGTTTATTGCTCTTAAATACCAGCCCCGAAATTATTAATTCCCCATATCCATCGACTGATGTTCTTTCACATCAACAGCCTTAAGTGTAAGACTCTTTGTTAGCCGATCTTTTTGACCATCTTTTATTGCACTCCCATGTTCTTTCGTAATCGTTCCGTCTTTAACGGCATTGTCGACGATTTGACTATCAACATCCTTTAGTTTTTGTAAGAGTTGTGCTTTTGTCATCCCCTTCTCTTTGGCAATCTGAACTAATGTTTTCCCTTTTTTCATTTCATCCATGATATTTATTGGCAGTACGTTTAATACTTTTGCTGCTTCACTGATTATGTTCATTTGGGTTAATCGGCTTCTGCGGATGGTATTTCCTGCTGTTCCTGCCTTATCCCTGGATTTTTGCGGTGTATACTGGGCCATTATTGCTTTGGCATCTACTGAAGGAGCTTTGGTTTTACTCTTTGCATAAGCAGGATTATTTTGCAAAGCAGTCACTCCTGTACCTGTAATCAAAAGCAGCGCAATAAAAGCAGAAAGCATGACTTTTTTGTTTTTCATCCATGTACCTCCTTATTGCAAACTAATTCATTTTGTAAAATAATCTTTGTTCAGGCTGCGGCTTTACCATTTGATAGAATCGCAGCCCTGTCATGTAAGGTGCTTTTTTATCTTTTTATGGTGTTAAAATATTAATTGAATTGGACCATGTAGAATTTCCAATCTGATTTACAGCCCGAATTCTTACATAGTAGGTTTTTTTCTTCATGAACCCTGTTCTCGAATATATTGTCAAGTTACTGCCAGTATTGTAAGTGGAAACGTTCGTCACAAAGGTTGGGTCTGTGGAAAATTGAACATCGTAACTGTTAATCGTACCGGCAGGCGACGTCCAACTAACTCTAATCGTATCCGTAGTAGTTCCGCTCGTCGCGGTAGCGCTTACTCCCGTTGGGGCTGCAGGAACATTCGGAATTGTCACTTTGAAAGTATTTGAATAATTCGATGGTGTATTACCATTTACTGCGTTTATACGATAATAATAGGTCATACCAGCCTGTACAGTCGTATCAGAATAGGTAATGGTTGTTCCGCTGCCTGTTTTCATTCCACGTGAATCAATCACGGTGAAATTCACTCCATCATTTGAACGTTCAATGGTGAATCCGGTCTCGTTTAATGATTGATCTGTCCATGACAGTCTTACACTTGGGCCGAATTGTACACTTCCTGTAAGATTACTTGGGGCTGTAGGTGCTGTCGCCGTAATCGTCACACTTACTGTGTTTGAGTAATCTGATGACAGGGCTCCATTGACCGCCTTTACTCGATAAGTGTAAGTAGTACCTACAGTTAAATTTGTGTCCGTAAACTTGGAAAGAGTTGAGGTCCCAACATAGCTAAAGTTCTTAGCGTCTGTTGAACGTTCAACAACAAAGCCAGTGGCATTTGTCGCATTGTCTGTCCATGTTAAGTTTACGTTTACCCCAGATTGTGCAGCAATTAAGTTGCTGGGTGCCATTGGAAGTCCAGGAGCAATGACCGTATTAGAAGGTGTTCCACCAGTCAGATAGGAAATCGGATCAAGCGGGTCTGCTGCTGTTGCTGCATTATAGGCATCAATTCTATAGGAATAGGTAGCATTTAGGTCTGCTGTAGTATCGATGTATTTTATATTATTCGCTAACACAGAATCAATTTTTGTATACGATCCCACTACCCCTTTGATAACTGGGGCACGCATAATATTGAACCCAATCTCATTTGAGGAATTCCCCAATTTAGTCAAATCATAGTTACCATTTTTAAGGGTAACTTGTGTAGGATCTGTCCAAGTTAGGTCTACTTGTCCCCCGTTTGTCCTTGTTAAACTCAACGAGGATGCGCTTGGCTTTGTATTTATAAAGTTAAAATTCATTGTCCGCATCATATCGTTTTCTTCATGCCCTAATAAATGACAGTGCCATATATATTCCCAGGCAAAATTCGTCATCTTGTTAATGACAGTAACTGGATTTCCTGTCTGAGGATCCACGTTCATAAACTGGCCTGTAGATCCTATTGGCATGGTTGGATCAAGTGGGCGAATACTATCAGGGATTCCAAATGGCAGCTTCGGTGAAACTGGCCTTAGTGCAACGATGCAGTCTTCCAATGGGTTCATTCTTACGGTATCTTTCCAGCCTAGTTCGTTTGCATCCGGGAACCTAATGGAACCATCCCAGCCAACTCGATTGATGAGCTGGACATCAAATAAATGGAAGTGCATTGCATGTGTATCGACCCCATTATGAGTAATCTTCCAGAGCTGCGTTCCATCACCTGTCGGGGAACCAATAGGTGTCATGGAATCCTGCAAGTTCTCTGTCGTTGGATCGACATAACCCAGCATGATGGTAGTTTGATTCTGGAAGTTGGTATTTGGCATTTCCACCCCAAGTGTTGAGTTCATCCGTCCATAGTTTTGCTCAAACTCCTCTGCAATTGCCTTCGGTTTAAGATCCATCGTCACAGAGGTGGTAGTTCCTGGAGGTGTGAAGGTTGATGAGTTGTCTTGAATATTAACCCATTTACGATTTGGATTATCTGGCTGATTTGGAAATATAAGCTCTTTTTGTCCTGTAGCAAAAGCATTTGGGAGGGCAGCATTTAATTTATCTACAGTAGTTTGAGTTGTATCAGCCGCATTTGGATCTGCTGCAACCTTTATCTGCATAATCGTACGAGTATTGGGTCCAAAGCCCGGCTGTGTTGTTGGCGCCCCGCCAGTATTCTCACCTGTTGCTGATTGGTCTGGGTCCCCTGTATAGTAATCGTAACGGGGGTCAAAAGCTGGAACAGGAGCAGGTGCATCATTATAAAGTATAAGTGTCTGACCAGCATATTTACTGAAATCAACAACTACATCCGCCCGTTCGGCTGGTCCCAATAATAAAGTTTTCGTTGAAACGTTTAAAACCGTAATACTTCTTCGGCCATATTCATAATTAATTGGCTGGTTTTTAAGGACTGCCGGCTTTGGTAAAAAGCCACTGTCATTTCCAATTTGAATCATTTCTGGTCCCGATGCAGCAGGATCTGGAACTCCACCGTCGCGACCATCTGACGGCCAAGTCGCCGGGTATCCCGTCTTATGGACAGCATCTACCATTTTAACTTCACCGGCATCTGCATCATTTAATGTTCCATCTGCTTTCCACATCTCCCCATTTGACTTAGCTTGATAGAATTGTAGATTCCACATTCTATCATTGGAAGCATTCAACACTCGGAACCGATATGCTTTTGGATCAACAGTTAAGGTTGGATATACGGTTCCATTAATGACAGGTGTATCCATAAACGCTTCAGGAGTGGTCGATACATCTGGTGTCCCTGGATTCATTGGGGCCTGGCCTTGCTGACCATCTAACGGATTCGCAACTGGACCCTTTTTCAGCCCTGTGTTTGGCGGCCAGAACCATGGACCATAATCCCAGCGACCCATTGGATTGGAACCAGATAGCTCATAAGGATCCTGGTTTGGCATATAAACGTGCGGGAACCACAGACTACCCTGTCCGCCCCATTTATTCGTATCCCAAGTAGGGTCAGTAGCTTTCAGCTGTGTATCGGATGGGACAAATGTTTTATCTTCGATGATTAATGGAATCTCATTATTGCCGCTAGGAATAACTCCCTGATCAATCAGATCCTGCTCCACCTGATCTCGAATAAGATATCCAGCTGCCTCCCCGGCATATACATTTAACCGAGTCAGTCCATAACTGTGATCGTGAAAAAACATTAGCCTCGCACTTTGCTGGTTAGTATAAAAGAATGTTTGGGATCCATCTCCTGGATCAGGCATATCTGGTACGTTCCGGACGCTAACCCCTTTTGGGTATGGAGTATCCTCTCCAGCTGGAGTAATCCATTGGTGAGGAGTACCATCGCTAATCCATGGGGTTATACCGCCATGTAAATGAAGGGTGGCACGGTTTTGTGTATATTTATGTACTCCATCTGGCCCCATCCCAGCCCCCATTAAGCTTTCGTCTACTGGCAAAAATAAATCTCCACCACTTCCTGTAGGCAAATTGTTCGTAAATTTAATACGGACAGGCCGATCCTTTTTAGCAATAATCACCGGTCCAAGGTAATTCGGCTTGCTGACGGAAGGATCTGTTGTATTTGTTTGCACATAGCCCCTAAGCCTTGTTGGCTGTAAGTCACTATGCATTTGTTCTTCATACTCTACTAAGGAAATTTCATAATAATCTGACCCAGGATAGGTGGTTGTATCCGGAACAGCAACAGGAAGATATTGCCCAAGATTGTTTTTGTTTGCTTCGCCCAAGCCTGGTAAAGTATCGACAAATTTTCTAATACCTGTACCCACAATGTGATTGCCGTTTGAATCAAATTCAGGCAGCTGGCTATTTGCATAGTTCGGTGTTGTCCAATAATCTGGGGAACCTCCTGAAACACCAGTTGCCGCAATTGCCTTCCATGAAGAACTACTTCCAAACGGCGTTACCCCAACAGCTAATAAAACTGCAAGCATCCCAAATTTTATTCTCCGACCCGCTACTTTCGCTTTTTTAAACCTAATCATATCGCATCAGCATCTCTCCCTAAAAGTTTTTAATGAGCTATATCTATTTCTATTAAACTTGTTGCTCATTAACAGTTAATTGTCCGAACCTGCTCCCAATAGGTTTTAAAAGTAAGATTTGCAGAGATGCCCTGATAGGAATTATCCGCATCCAATGGTAATTCCACTGTAAAAGCGAGCAATTGCGCTTTATCAGGTTCCGCAATAATACCCAAACTGCTTACATCTGCAGTATTAAGTAAATCAGATAAATTAGCTCCATAAAGGTCAGTTACTTTAACAAGTTCATCGGTAACTGTGGAACCAGTTGTACCGATAATGTCATTTATGTGCTGGAATAGGATTAGATTTTCAGCTTGTAACAATTGTCTCTTCCAATTCGGATCCTGGGTTGGGTCCGCTCCTGGATTTTCAGCTGACCATTGCTTATATCCATCATTAAGGAACTTCATAATTTTATCCATTTGTGTCGCGTTCAGATTAGTTAGTTTTCCATTTAAACCTACTGAGTTAAACCACTTCACCTGCCAAATAATCACCTTTGCCTCTTGAGTAAATTTAAGATTTTCTTCTATATTGCTCCCTTCTCCATTGGTAATTGAGACAGTCTTAAGCTTTGCTCTTAGATTCCCCTCATTCTTTAGAAAAAGCCCGCGGGTTTGCTTATCTCCTGGAGCCCAAGCTCCTGTAGGATTGATACCTGGTGCGTCCGTAGTCATATTCGTGTAAAACATGGGGCCTGTCGTTGGAACATCATCTCGGTTGGATGTTATTTTTAATGTGCCCGCAGTAAATTGGTTATTAGAATTCGATGAAGTGCTTGAAAATAAGGCAAATGAGGCACCGCCAACGGTTAAACCTAGACCTAATAAACCGGATAATGAGTAAGCCATGAGTTTTCTATTTTTGTTCATTTTATTGATCCTCTCCTGTTAAAAAGTTCAAAATGTCAGAAAACCATTAACACTCCAAAGTGGTTTGTCACTGCCAACTGACAGGACCAATTTGATTATTGTCAGAATCGTATTCTGTATTATTTCTAGCTTGAACCGCTTTAACACGCAACGTTACATTCCCTGTTTTTCCTTGGTATTCATTTCCTGCCGATGCAGGGAATTCAAAATCAACGTTAAATGAATGACTCTTACCTGCAGGGATAAGGATAGCTGCTGAATCAAAAGTAAATTGAACGCCCTTATCCCCTTCAAATAAGTCGCCAATACCGTTGTTTGCAATATGATCTGCATTAGTTATTAAGGAGTCTATTTTTACCCAAGCATCCAAATTTCCGGTGTTTTTAATTGTTAATACTTTCGTATCATGATCTCCAGGTGCGAGGTTCCCAATATTTACATTATCTTTAAATACAGCACCACCCGTCACATCATTGATACTTAGTGTTCCTGCTGTAAAGGTATTACTTGTGTTTTCTGTTGTAGAGCTAAACAGTGCAAATGTTCCTCCACCTATTAATGCTGCACCAAGTGCTGTGGTCAAAATTGCTCCTCCGATTTTCTGTCTAATGCTCACTTAAATTCCTCCTTATCCCCTGGTCGCTAACCATTTTTTAATTTATATTGAACTTCTTTAGTTCTTAAAGAAGCATCAACCATCGGCATGTCTTTAACTTGCTGGTGTTTCTATTTTCGTATCCATCCTCTTAATACTTTTCCAGATGGAGAAGAATGACCAAATGATCATAATGACACCAGGAACAATCAGCATCAGAACAGCTCCCAGCTTTGATTTAACAAAAGATAATAGATATCCGATAAAAGGTACCGTGAAATGATCGTATCGTGCGACAATATTTTCTGTTTGAACCGGAAGTGAATCTCTTCCATCGTTGTTATCTCCTTTCGTTATATATTGGAGACGGTCACCTGCTTTTTGGATTTCAATAATTCGGTGGGTAATCAATAAATTAGGAGCATCTGCCGCTTTAAATGTAATGATGTCACCCTTCTTTAATTCTTTAGTATTTAAAACAGGAGTAACTGAAATAATAGAACCAGTTTTGATATCCGGCTCCATTGATCCAGATAAGACGGTTAACATCTCATGACCCAAAAATATCGGTTTTCCCCCCGTAAGTTTGGAGGAAATTGATGTAATAACCATAAAAATCAATATTCCATAGATTAAAAAAGAAACCATTTTACCAAGCCATTTTTTTGTTTTTCCCAATTCAAACACCTTCTTTATTTTCATCGAAAACGTTCTTTTTAACGAACTTTATAATCATAGTATATTTGAATTGCAGACTCTTATAAAATCCCAAAAATAGGCATTTTCTCCTGATTAAGAGCAAATTGCTGAGTTATTTCAACATTATCTCTTGTTATCTCAAGATTACTTTTTTTATTTCAAAAAATTATATTTTTTTAAAACCAAACTATAAAAAATACATTTAAACCAGCATTTTCCCATAATTTAAATAAAAAAATAATGAGTTTAGAAAAATGATTATTTACATTTATAAACATAAATTAGTTTACTAATATAACAAACGTAATAATATTGTTTATATTTTTAAAAAATAGAACCAAAAGAAGACCGGGCAACAGCCCGGTCTTCTTTTGGTTAACAACTAGAGGCAAATTAGCCTCCATGTCTTTTTCCTAACTATTATGCTTTTACAACTTCTTCTTTTTCTTCCTCATGGTCTTCATTTTGCAGTTGTTTTAATTTTTTTCGATAAACGAATTTTGATAAATTAATGCTCACCTCATAAAGAAGTAACAAGGGTATAGTTACGACAAAATCAGACATAAAATCCGGAGGTGTAATAACAACTGCAATAATAATTAAAACAAAATAGGCATACTTACGGATTTTTGCTAACACAAAGGGATTAATAATTCCTAGAGAGGTTAAAAACATAACTACAACTGGTAATTCAAACAAAACTCCAAATGGAAGTGTCATATTTAAGATAAAGCTAAAATACCTCTCAGCAGTAAAGTTTGTAACAAACATATCTTGACCAATGTTCACCAAAAAGTTGAGCACCATTGGGAAAATAACAAAATACCCAAATGAAAGCCCCAAAACAAATAATATAAACAGTGCTGGAACATAAGTAACGGTTATTTTTCGTTCATTTGGTCTAAGTGCCGGCCTAACAAACAACCAAATTTGTAGGGCTAAAACTGGAATCGTACCAGCTACAGCTACAACACCGGCGAGCATGAAATAAATCCACATAATATCACTTGGTCCAAGTACGAGAAGTTTCGTACTTCCCACAAACCATTTATAAATATCGTCAACATAGATAAAGCCAACAATAAAAAAGACGATAAATGCCAAAGCCGATATGATTATTCGTTTGCGAAGTTCCTCTAAATGATCAACCAAATTTAATTCTTTATCTTCCATGTACTTCCCCTGCCAATTTCAAAGGTTAAAATGTCATGCGTTAAATCTCCAGACAGTAAATAATAATTTCACTTAAAAGATTAACACGTTTTCACGCATCCATATAGGATTAAATTTCGAGAAGAAAAAGGTGCAAGATAGAATCTTACACCTTATTTAGTCAAATTTTTCTTTTCTTCGTTAAGATCTTCCATTACATCATCAGTTAGTTCACGAGTAGATTTTTTAAATTCCTTTAATGTTTGTCCAAAGGCTTTACCGATTTCAGGGAGTTTCTTTGGTCCAAAAATAATTAATGCGAGCGTTAAAATCAAAATTAATCCGGGTACTCCGATATTAGAAAACATGGATTTACATCCCCTTCAAATGATGTTTTATATTTCTACTATGATTATAGTATTGAAATATACTTTTGAGGTAATTATCTTCAATAATTCATAGTTATTTCACAAAATCCGATTAAAATTCGATTAAAGTGACATTTACCGTTCACAAATTAATTGTAAATCACTATAGACAATTTAACAATTACAATCGGTTAAGTCAATCTTCAAACTGTTAATGCTTTTTATTATTCCTAAATTTTTCTATCATATATTCTAAATTCATAATCGTAAGGATTCTCTTCATTTTTAATCCCTTTTTCAACCGATGTAAGGACCCAATCCTCTTGATTGAATGAAGGAAAAAAGGTATCTCCTGCAAAGGTTTCGTCAATATAGGTAATGTATAGTCTATTTGCAAATGATAACGTCTCTCGAAAAATTTCAGCTCCGCCAATGACAAAAATTTCGTTGTTTTGCTTTTGGCTATACGCCACAAACTCATCAATGGAGGAAAAAACGGTACAGCCTTCACATTGATAATGAGGCTGCCTGGTTATGATGATATTTTCCCTGCCTGGCAGGACGCGGCCAATCGATTCATGTGTTTTTCTCCCCATAGCAATCGGATGTCCCATTGTGGTTCTCTTAAAAAACTTTAAATCTTCCGGTAAATGCCAAGGGAGTTGATTATCTTTACCAATGGCATTTTTTTGATCCAGAGCGACAATAAATGAAATCATACACTGACCGCTCCTTTAATATGCGGATGCGGGTCGTAACCCTCTAAAGTAAAGTCTTCAAATTCAAAAGAATAGATGTCCTTTACATTTGGATTAATCTTAAGAATAGGTAATGGACGGGGCTCTCTTTCCATTTGCAGTTTCACCTGCTCCAGATGGTTTTGATAGATATGGACATCTCCAAATGTATGAATAAATTCTCCTGGCTTTAAGTCACAGACCTGCGCAACCATTAGCGTTAATAGTGCATAAGAAGCAATATTAAACGGTACACCAAGGAATACATCTGCTGAACGCTGGTATAACTGACAGGAGAGCTTTCCATCTGCCACGTAGAATTGGAACATACAATGACAAGGCGGCAGAGCCATATTATCAATTTCAGCTACATTCCAAGCATTGACAAGCAATCTTCGTGAATTTGGATTGGTTTTAATTTGCTCGATTAATTCACTGATTTGGTCAACGGTTCTCCCATCAGCCCCTGTCCAAGAGCGCCATTGATGACCATAGACGGGCCCTAACTCACCATTTTCATCAGCCCACTCATTCCAGATCCGCACCCCGTTCTCTTGCAGGTAGCGCACGTTCGTGTCTCCTTTTAAAAACCATAGCAATTCATAAATAATAGATTTAAGATGAAGTTTTTTTGTCGTTAAGAGCGGGAATCCTTCCTCTAAGTTAAATCTCATTTGATAGCCAAAAGTACTGATTGTCCCAGTCCCGGTACGGTCGCCTTTTATATGACCATTTTTAAGGACATGCTCGCATAATTGCAGATATTGTTTCAACTAAAGACACTCCCTGTCATTCATATTTCTCCATTGTATCATGATAAAAAAAAGCTGCCAATCATGATGGCAGCTCCCAATTGAACATAAACTAAACTTCCAAACCGAAATTCCGACAAAGGGCCGCTAAGCCGCCTGCGAAACCACTACCAACTGCATTGAATTTCCAATCTCCATTATGGCGATAAAGCTCGCAAAAAACCACGGCTGTCTCAACCGAAAAGTCCTCTCCAAGGTCAAATCTCAGGACCTCACTACCAGTGTCCTCATCCATCAGGCGGACAAAGGCATTAGCAACCTGACCAAAGTTCTGATTTCTTGCTTCAGCCTCATGGATGGTGACCGTAATCGCAATACGCTGAATATGAGAAGGAACTTTGCTGAAATCTATTTTGATTTGCTCATCATCGCCCTCCCCTTCACCAGTGCGGTTATCACCTGTATGCTCCACCGCTCCTGAAGGGTGCATCAATTGATTATAAAAAATAAAATCACTTTCCTGAAGGACTCTACTGTTAGCATCCGTAAGAAATGCAGAGGCATCCAAATCAAAGTCGTTACCACCATGATACCGGTTTGTATCCCAGCCAAGGCCGACAATAACCTTTGTTAAACCAGGATTTGTTTTTGTCAGGTCAATTCTTTGTCCTTTTGATAAGTTAATACCCAAATAAATCACCTCAAGCCAAGCTTTTCAAATAAAAAGGAATGAATTTTTTTAACATTAATTAGCTGCATTTCATTCGAGTCAATCCTGATTCTTGTTAACTATAAGAACGAACAACCTCACTTAAGCTTGCGGCATTCGTTCCGCTGCCAATCGCTGCAAACTTCCACTCATTGCCATGGCGATAAATTTCACCTGTGACAAGGCAGGTAAGTCCACTATAATTATCTGTTAAATTGTAGTGAAGCAGCTCTTGGTTTGTGGTAGGATTTACAATTCGAATAAACGCATTTTGAATCATTCCAAAGTGCTGTTTTCTTTTTATACAATCATAAATATTAACAACAAAGACGAGTTTTTGAATGTTTGATGGGACACGGCTTAGATCAATCACAATTTGTTCGTCATCACCGTCACCGTCTCCGGTTAAGTTATCCCCCGAGTGCTGGACACTTCCATCATTACTTCTTAAGTTTCCGAAATAAATAACATCTTTATTGTGTTGTAATTTGTCATTTGCCCCAAGCATAATGACAGACGCATCACAGTCAACATTAGCACCAGCACTGCCGCCTCCGAATAAGCCGCCGAACAACTTGCCACCGCCGCTTTGAACGGGATCCCAGCCTAAGCCTACTAGGATCTTAGTTAAGCCCGGATTTCCTTTTGTTAAATCAACTCGTTGACCTTTTTGTAAATTAATCGCCATTTCAATCACTCCATTAACATATTTGTATAGAATTTAGGATTGTTTCATATTTTTGAAGTTCTCTTGCAGCTGCTCTAAACGTTTCGTCCCTTCTAAACGAAGGCGTTTATTCTCCTCTTCAATCGCTCTTGTTTCCTGCATCCCTTTGATGATAATATTCCAGGATTCTTCAATCGTCTCGATTTTAATGCTCGGACCACCAGCAAGTCTGGCGATATCGGTACTTTGCTGAGAGATATTCTGTGCGTTTCTTAACAGCATCTCATTGGTCCTTCGGTCAAGCTCGCTCATCGAATCGGCTACAAGCTTTTGCCGTTTTGCGGCCACAGCTTGTATTAAACCATTTTTAAAAATAGGAATCGTCGTCACAAAGGCAGAGTTAATTTTTCCAATAAGCTTGGTATTCCCTCTTTGCAATAAGCGAATCTGTGGTGCAGTTTGAAGCGACACCATCTTAGCCATTTCAAGATCATAAATTCGCTGCTCTAAGAGTTCGATCGCATTTTTTAACGAATCTAACTGCATAGAAGCAAGCTGATCCCCTTGGGCAACACGGGCCTCAAGCTGTGGAAGGGTGTTGTTCTTCATCTCCTCAGCCTTTAATTCACCGGCAACAATATATTTTTCCAAGGTTAAATAATATTGATAATTTTGTTCATACATTTGTTCTAGCATGTTGGTCGCATCGACCATTTCATGCTGATATTTAGAGATTTCCACATACACTTTGTCTATTTCTGAACCCATTGTCTGATACTTGCCAAACAGCTTTTCAACCATTTTTTCGCCTTTTTTAAAAAGCTTTCCGAATAGTCCCCCAGACGTCTTTTGAAAATCTTTGGCATCAAATTTATCCATTATTCGGCCAAGATGTTTTAATAGTTCACCGGAATCTTCTACTTTTGTTGTCCGCATATTGCTTAAAATTTGATCTGAAAATCGAGATATTTGCACAGCTGGCTCTTTCCCAAATTCTAATATTTGAATTTGGTCACGTTCATCAATCGTACGAGCCAAATTTTGAATTTCAGGTTCTTTGCGTAAAGCTAGTTTAATATCTGTTACTTTTGTTTCGGTTAGAACATCATCAGCCGTTGCAGGTGTTAAACCGTTTGATGGATTTGGTGATAAATTCACTGTTTAATCTCCCCTTAAATTTTTTAAGATTCCTTGAAAAAGCCCTTTTTTAAAAAGCGATGGTTCCTTAAACTCCAAGTCAAACACCACTTCATCTAGCCAGTGCTTATCAAATAATCGTTCATCGACATAGCTTTCGATATCATTATGGCCTGGAGGATTGTACAAAATGAGATCAATCCCAAATTGATTTAGAAGCAAGAGAAGCGCTGCATCAGACCTTGATATCATTCCTGTCGTTTCGTTATTGTATATAATTAATTTAGGGACAGCTTGGGAATAATCAAATCTCTCCATTAACTGAATGATATTCTTGGGCATAAACATCGCCTGTGTAAACAGATATATTTTTACTTCTTCGCTAGATTCCGCTGTCAGCTGTTTTAAACCTGGTGTTTCACAGATTTTTCTAATGGCATAGGCGATCCCTTTTTGCAGACCTGAAGCTAAGAACGAATAGGGCCAATAATGTGATTGCATCACCTTGTCCGCACTCAGCAAACCATCTTTATCAAGAGCATTTCGATAGTGGTAGCGAAAATCACTAGTACTTGGAACCGTAAAAGGCAGCCTTTTAATCAGCATACTATGTTCTAATTGACTAAGAGCTTGAAGTCGATCCCAATATTCTTTACGGTTTTTACTGACCCCTTGAACTTTAGCAAATATCGAGGGGATCTTCACTTCACCGTTCCTTACCTCAAAGTCCGGTCGAATCATCGCTATTTCTTTCGCAAGGATAAACAGCTCGTCATATGTCGTTTTTAACGTAATAGAAGAAGGAGTGTAATCCCGTAACTGCCAGGGCTTATAAAGACCGGATCCCTCTTGATTGAGAATAGACTCAATCTCTTTAGATGCACGGTAAGCCACGGTTGTTTTCCTGCTGCGCCTTTCCTTAGGAAAAGGCTCTGCTGGCTGTTGATTAGGAAAATGATAGGTGAAAATTTCTTCCGTGATAAGACCTGATAATATATCGTGGCCTTCCGGATGAAAGATAACGAGGTCACAGCCAAGCTTGATTAAATAATATAAAAAATATTGATGACTCTTTTTATAATCCCCATACCACAAGAATTTGGGCATTGCCCTTTGCGGGTCAGCCTGCTCTAACAAAGGTTGTAAATGGTTCAACGACCATTTCACAAGGTCGACGAGAACCCTCCTGAGTTCATGATTCTTTAACCCATTTGTTTCACGGTTTGCAAATAATTCAAGGGTGACAATCATTGCTTCTCTTAGTTTTCGGTGAATAACCGGCACGTTTGATTTTAACAAAAGCTGTTCACCATCCAGAAAGGCAGTGAAACGGTTAATAGAAAGCTTTTGTTCATTATTAATATTAATGACCCTTTGAATGGCTTGAAAGTGAGTATTATCTATGGTTTTATCCAGCGAGTCCTCACTTAATAGTCCAAGGTTCCATGTATGATCATGAACATAATCATACAGCTGGTTATAATATTCATCCGTGTCTATGGGTAAACCCAAAAACTTTCCAATTACTTGTCCAATTTGTATCGTTCCATTTTCCATTGAATAATTCGGCCGTTCTGGCAGTGTTTTCTTCAGCATGCCCTGCCAATTTTCAAATGAAAGGGATACAGTCTGGACGTTTAACTGATTTAATGTTGGATACATTCATAATCCCTTCCCTCTAGAAGCGAAGCTGGTGTTGTCGTTTAGAAAATTATGTAAGGTTTCCATTTCATCATATCACAGTTATTTCATTGGTTCATTTGTTTATACGAAAGAGAGCTAAATTTGTTTCATTTTCAGCTCTAATCCTCCTTTTTCACGTTTTCACATGTCCCTACATATTAATGGAGTACTCATACTAAGTAGGTGACTCAAGTGAGATTTTTATATAAACGACCGAGACTAGACCAGGTATCTAATGAATTAGACACTTTAATGGAAGTGATGGTTTCAGACCTATTTATCTATTTAGATTTATTTGTCTTCAGCTTTATCTTTACAATGTTCTTATCTCCAGTCATCCCGTCATTAACTATGGCCATTTTGTTTTTTCTTGTAAGCTACAGTTTTTTTGGCTGCCTCTACTATTTTGTTATTAGTAAAATTACGATAAAAAAATAGGATTAGTGTGGATTAACTGATGGATATGTTGAATAATCTCTTCTCCTGCTTTAACACCGCTGTTTGTTGTAAGAATCGAGGTACCTCCACCGGAAACATGCGCAAGTTTTCTGGCAAGTTCCCCATGGTTTGGGACAAATTGGTACTGACAATTCTTTAGAAAATCCCAATCAAGGAGGGAATCGCCTGCTCCAGCAACCGAATTTTCACCTTCTAGTTTACAAATATAATCAAGTGCGTTTCCTTTACTAATGGCTTGAGGGATAAAGTAAAGTTTTCTTCCTTGCAACGAAATCCTCCAACCAGATTTGGCAGCCAAATCCTCAATCAATTTTCTTTCAATATTTGACGGAAGGCAGTTTAATAAAAAATAGAAAAACCATCCCTCAGCCTGTTTCCTTCTCCCGTCTAAACTGACACCTTCCCTGTGCAATGTGGAAAGCAGTTCAGTTTGTGAAACAGACTCTAGTTTGACACGATTTAGGATTTGGCTTGACCAGTCCTCCATCAGAGTCCCTTGATGGAGAATATTGGCCCCATTTGAAGTAATCGCATATTTAATGCTAATATCTTGTTCAAAAATAACAAATCGTTTAAATTGCTCCGTTGTCCTTGTTGTGACTGGTACAAATAAACTTTGATTTGCTAGCTCCTTTAATTGGATATAGGAGGTTTCTGTCATAAAAGCAACCGATTCTCCATCCTTTTGTTCCACAGATACTAGTACCAAACCTTCAGGTACTCCAAACTCATCAAGTGCCCGTTTTGAATAGATTAATGTTCGGTCGAGGTCAGATGCGAAAATCATCTTTGCAACCCTTTGACCTTTTTGATTAGACCACAGCACAAATACTTCATATCTGGATAGGCCTGGACTTCCACTCCCTTTTCTTCTGCAAGCATTAGGATATGTTTGACAAACGGACTAGAAGGTTCACGGACTAATATTTTCCATGGTACTCTGCGAAGTAGAACCCTCGTTGTTTCTCCAACTCCGGGTTTAATATGGTGGGTATTCTCGATTGAGAATTCAGCCTGTATTTTTTTCACATCTTCCATCCCTAAAAACCCTGTTTCGATTACCCTAGACAAAAGCTTGGCAGCTGTTTCTTCCGCTTCCTGGCCAATGGCAGAAAATTCATCGGATATTAGTTGGATAAACTGGTTAGAAACATCTTCTGCAATTAGATTTTGATAAAATTTAGCCCCGTGAAAATCATCCTTACCAATGAATGCATCATTTAATACCGTCCTGCTGACTAGCCCCGATACGGTAGAATTTAAACAAGCACTCGGAATTAGGAAGTCCTCTCTTGTACCAAAAAGGGTGGTGCAGCAGCCAGGATCGGCAATAACGGCAAGTGTATCATCAAGCTTGAAGCCATATTTTTCTCTATATTCCCTACAGGCATTTGTTAATTCTAATGAAATAGCCCCTTTCCCTGTCCAGCCGTCTACGAATTGAATTTCCCCATTTGGATGTTCTTGTTGAATGTAAAGAAGGGCATTTTCATCAATTCCCTTATCACGGATGATTGAAATGCTATAGTGTGGTAAGCTGATCCCGTATTTTAACTTTAGGTATCGCTTAATTAAAATTCCAACCGGGGTACCAGCCCGGGCAAGCGAAACGAGAATGGTATTTGACCCTTTTAATTGATAGATTTGCTCTGAAACTATCCCAACACACAAGGCTACTTTTTGTTTATATCGTTGTAAGGTGTTCCAGAAAACCTTTACATACTCTTCAGGAGGCTGGTATTCTATGGGCAGTGACTCGCTATAATGACCTCCTGATTGGATCTTTGTTTCCCTGTTTACCACCGTATCCTCTAAAACTATGTCACTTAAATCTTTTAACAAAAATAGAACATCATCCACATGATAGGTTCCGATTTTGGCAGGTTTGCTGAGTATTTTTTGCATCCTAATCACCTCTGCCTTCCTGAAAAAAAGACAATTTTAATGGTTTTAAAAGCCAATTCTCCTAATTCTTCAATCATCGGCTCAAGCTTCTCTTTAGAAACTTCCCTTTCAAAAAATAGAAATAATTCATCATAATGATTCGGAGGGATATTATAAACAAAATTTGGGATAATCTCGTTCTCGGGATTTGGAAAGTTGACCCCGAATTTTGCCCCATATCCCTCCTCATCCTTAATATAAATTGGACTTCTAGTTGTAGATTGATAATAAACACCGCTGCCCATCTCTGCAGCGAGTCTCATTGGCAAATACATGAATTCTCCGGTTCCTAGGCATAGAGTTCGAACCCCGTTTCTTTTTTGCCTTAAGAATTCGGAAGCCTTAGAAATTCTTTGATGAACAAGAAAATTTTCTATGCTTTTTAAACCAAAACGCCCTGTTTCGTTTAGATAAGGAAGTCCATTCAGTTGGTCTCTAGAAGAAAAAGGGGAAGATGTAAAATAAGAACCAAGGTCCATTACTTCAATAGAGCCTGCTCTTCTGAATATACCAGCCCTATTTGAACGATCCTCTAACTCTTTTAATTGATAAATCTTGACATGACCAGAAAGTAAGCTGACCACATTTATTTTAATTCCTAATTCTTGTTCCACCCTTAAAAACTTTTCCTTGTATTCTTGGGAACGCCAATCTAAAATACTTACTACCGTATAAACAGGTCTCGGAAAATTTTCATGAATGGATTTGATAATATTTAAGGCTGTGTTACCGGTCGTTATTTCATCATCAACAAGAATGACCTCGCGCTGGTGATCAATCATTTCTAATGGAATATAACAGCGATGGGATGTTGCGTGGGAGTGTTCCTCCTCAAACGTAATCACAGGCCTTTCCCCGCTTATCTCCTCTCTGGTTGTATGAAAAAACTCAGCTCCTTCAAAACAATCAAAAAAAGCATGACCAAGGGCAGTTGCCGTTTCCGCAAAACCAATGATGACCGGTTTGTGCTTTTCTGCAATAAAGGGACTGCTATGAAAAGTGCCACCCTTAATGAATAAAGATAGCAGTCTATCTTTTTCCCGGCACTTTATTCCCTTAACCACTTCTAAATATCTCGCACCAAGCAGAGCCGCTATCAGCAGGCCCTTATTGGGTTCAATCGGTAAATGTTTGCCAAGCACCTTACTAATAAATAAAAACGAGCGCTTCTTATTGATTCTGGCTGCCATGGTAAAGAGTTCGTCTATTGGAATATGATATGGATTTTCAAGACTATTTATTTCTACTTTTATTGAATCGAGGATGTTAAACGTATACCTCTTTTCTGATAAGGTCAATACTTGTGAATTCTTCATGTAACACCCCATAAACCTGTGATTTTAATACTATTTTTTGCGCCCAAAAATAATGAGGTTTAACTTCGTTCATCTTATTAGCAAATTCACTTTTCATAACCCCATTATTTTCATCGAAAGCTTTTATGATATTGCTAGCATCAATATATTCTTCATAGGAAACGACATTAAGTGCCTGAACAACCTTTATATGTGATGGATGAATGATAGTTTTTCCTGTTAACCCATTACTAATATCCATCAAGATTTCACGGATAAGGCCATCCATATTTTCATCTATTAATTTGGCCCTCCATTTGAGGCCTTCCTCTCCATATCGTTCACGAAACGGTGTTTGCCTTAACTGGGGCTTTAACATTCTTTTTTTCGCAGAAAAATATTCCCAGACAGGTCCAGAAACTACATATGGACTATCAAATCGTTGAAAGACATTAATAATATCAGAAATGCAATCTCTTAAAACAGCAATATCATAAACTGTCGTATCCATATTCCTGCGAATACCATATAAACCACAGAAATCAGTCGCCCCTATCCGAACATTCAGAATATAATCCCTATATTGATCAAGCAAGTGCTTGATCTTCAATAATTCATCCATTCTTGTCTCCTTTTGAATCACACTAGCTGATTCAAGAATGGGCATTACATAAAAAGGCTGACTCTCGGTATGAATGGTACGAACCATTTCCAAAATGTCCCTGCCATTTTCGGCACTGAATTTAGGAATTACCACGCCTGTCAGAAGGTTCAATGCATCTCCTAACTGATCCTTGAGCTGTTTCAATTGATCGAACTGGCGAATCCGAATAAACATGAGCGGTAAATCCTCAACCTTTAAAAACCCTTTATTACATTCAGCATGTAACTTTAATAATTCCCGAACTAGTAAATTTTCTGCTCGTTCAACTTCATTATCGCCAATTGCATCTTCCAAATCAATGACAAGCGAGGTTAATCCTTCATGTTTATTAGAAAGAATTTCCTGATGAATATTTGGCCGGGTAGCTGGCATATAGAGTGTTGCTCCTAAACCATAGGACAACAAATCACGGTTTGTATATTTTGTAATTGCCCCAGGTCTACGAAAAAAAAACCGTTCAATTTCCTCTTCGTAAAAGTATGTAAAAAATTCCATAACCATTTTCTCCTCCGTGAATGGTAAAAAAGAGAGGGAAACAGACTTTCGTCAGCTCCCCACCCTTTGACAATCATTATGAATTATTTTCCTTGCTTCCTTGCTTTTTCTTATTGTTATAGTGAACGATAAAGGTAGCCCCAAAGGTTAGTAATAAGATAATAAAGAAGGTAATATGTCCCATTTCAATATGAACCACTGCAAGAAGCATTTTGATCGCTATGATTAGAATTAATATATAAGCCGTTGTTTCAAGTTCTGGCACACGGTCAATTAATGTTAAGAAAACACCTGCTACTCCCCGCATCATTAGTACGCCAAGCATACCGCCAATTAATAAAACCCAAACCTCTTCACTAACACCAAAAGCCGCTAATACACTGTCAACAGAAAAGGCTATATCCATCAATTCAACTGCAGCCACAGTTCCCCAGAATGTTCCGAATAAGCGAATTAACAGGCCTTTTTGATTCATACCTTGCTCATCGTTCTCTTCTTCATCAGAACCTTTTCGTTTATCGATAAAGTACTTAATCGATAACCATGCGAGGTACCCTGCACCTAATATTTTTACCCACCAAAGCTTGATTAAAAATACCCCAATGCCGATTGCTATAAACCGGAAGGCATAGGCCCCTAATAAACCATAAAACAGTGCTTTCTTCCGTTTTTCAGGTGGAAGATGTTTTACCATAACCGCTAAAACTAAGGCATTATCAGCAGAAAGCAAACCTTCTAAAATAACTAGTGTACCAATTAATCCCCAGCTGACGGGATTTGTTAACACCTCTCCCCACATTTCCCAGTTAAAAAACTGTGAGTATGTATCTAATATATGTTGTAAAACTGACATTAAAAGAATTCCCCCTAGATAGTAAACCTAATTTTTTAAAAAGACCCAGCCAACTGGGTCTTTTTTTCAACTATTAGCCGATGGACAAGCCAAAGTCTGTTGCTAACGCGGCTAATCCGCCTTGATATCCGCTGCCAATCGCACTAAATTTCCATTCACCGTTGTGACGGTATATTTCTCCTACCACAATAGCTGTTTCAATCGAAAAATCTTCCCCTAAATCATATCTAATTAATTCTTCTCCTGTGGTTTCATTAAAGATACGGGCATAGGAATTGCTAACCTGACCAAAGTTTTGATTTCTACTGTCAGCATCATGAATAGTAATGGTAAAAGCGATCCTTTGAATGTTCGCAGGAACAGCAGTAAGATTAATTTTCACTTGTTCATCATCGCCATCGCCATCGCCTGTCCGGTTATCTCCGGTATGTACAACTGCACCGCCTGCGCCTTCACGATTATTATAGAAAATAAAATCTGTTTCATTTGTTACTTTCCCATTCTCTCCTAAAAGGAATACGGAAGAATCCAAATCAAAATCATTTCCGCCATCATATTTATTCGTGTCCCATCCTAATCCAACCACAACGCTAGTTAAACCAGGATTTGTTTTTGTTAAATCAACCTTTTGCCCCTTTGATAAACTAACTGCCATTTTTACATTCCTCCAATTTTGGTAATACTCTATTTACGAGTTTCTCTTAAAAAGGTTTCATTTATTATAAAAAAATTTACTAAGGACTAACTCATCCATTTTGGCGGAGTATTTTTATCCCAATAAATCGAACCTAGTTCATGATGTGAATGAAATTGATCATGATAGGTATGATAATGAAAATTAAACCAGTATCCTGCTTGCGGAGGATTATCGCGTCTTACATGGAAACGAATAATATCTTTCCCAGAAACACTATCTTTTATATTAAAAATTTTTTCAGAAAGGCCAGCGCCCGGCTGCTCAGTAATCGAAAGATTCTTGACATCATCCTCTGGAAATTGTGAAGCTGTTTGTTCCATTGCCTTTTCAATATTCGGTAAAATTACTTCTCGGAACTCATTTTCGATGACAGGCTTTATTCTAGTCCCAAATTTTTGATAGGATTGCATTTCTGCCTGTTTAATTAGTTCCTGCATAAATTCTTCTCTATTAAACTCTGTTTCTATTACATAACTATTTGCTTGGACAATACTTCGATCCTGAGCTTGGGTTTCGAAAACGTCCCTATCGTTAATTTTTTCTGCATTCGCTTGATTGATTAGTTGTGATGGAGTTACCAGACCAAATGTTAAAATGGATATGGTAACAAAAAGTGATTTACGCAGCCACTTGTTCATTTTCGGTTCACACCTTTATATTAAAAGATTTCTGAAGTTAAGTTCCTTAAAAATAATTATACTTCTTTTTTGGGTAAAATGGAAAAAAACTGAAAGAAAGAGCTTTCAGTTTTTTTCGATCACACCAAAGTGAAACTTTGCGGTTTTTCGGCGCATCACTTCAAATCCATATTTTTCAAAGCGAACACTCTTGTAATGGTCTTTTAATACCACTCTTAATTTCGCTACTCTGATCGCTTCGTTCATCAGCTCATCCGTCAAATCATCATGAATAGCTAGTTGGCCTAAAGCTTTAATCCCATCCGATTCAAGGATCGTTTCTTCAAACATGGGATCAAAATAGACACAATCAACAGATGAATCAGCTTGGCTTTTTAAATATTCGGAAGCTTCCTTATGGAGAACATGAACCCGTTTCATGGCCTTATTCATGTAGGGAAGACCAGAGTCCCAGGTCTCGAGTCCCTTTTGAACCATGAAAGCCAAATATTTCTGACCCTCTATACCGGTTACCTTCCCTTCCTTGCCGACGAGGAAGCTTGCAACAATTGCATCTGAAGCGATACCAAGGGTACAGTCAAGTACCGTCATGCCTCTTGCTAGTTTTGCCGCATTGGCAAATGGGTCACTTTCTCCATTTATCAACCGCTTAATCCGAAACATCGCTGAATTAGGATGAAAGAAAAATGGCTGAACACTTTTTAGCTTAAAAAGCTCTAATCGTTCTTTCCCCACCACAATACAGCCGCTTTCAGCCTGTTGTTGAATAAGCTTTAATGATTTCTTATTTCGCGGAAGATAAGGAACCTGCAAATACTCCGCAAGTTCTAGTGCGTGCTTTATCATCCCTGGGGTTGTTCTCCCTGCTGTTGTTATAAACATATTAACCTCTCTTCCTCCAAAATAAAAAAAAGGATGTCTACTGACATCCCGTTTAGCAATGAGCTTCAAATGCGCCCAATAGGTTTTGCATGACCGCTTCCATCGGCATGCCTTCAATATCATGTCTAGGAATAAAATGTACCACCTGTTTATCTTTTAGTAATGCCATTGATGGTGATGAAGGTTCGATTCCTTCAAAGTACTCACGCATTTTAGCGGTCGCTTCTTTATCTTGTCCAGCAAACACGGTAACTAAATGACCTGGTTTTTTCTCGCTATTTAACACAGCTTGGGTTGCTGCAGGCCGTGCTAAGCCAGCGGCACATCCGCATACGGAATTGACGACAACCAGTGTTGTACCGGTTGTTTTTTCTATAAAATCTTCGACTTCTTCCGCTGTTTTTAGTTCATCAAAACCTGCTCTCGTTAACTCTTCCCGCATAGGTAATACCATTTGTTTCATATATTCTTCGTAAGCATTTGACATCTGCATTCACTCCATTTCTTCTCCTTATAGAATACTATAATCATGACTAATTTACAAAATTACTGGTCAGAATTTCGTGCTTCCGTCATCTGTTTCCAGACAGAGCCTTTCGCTTCTTCTCCGCCTTCAATTCTTTCAATCGCCATTTTGATTTGCAAGCTGACTTCAAATTCAGGGTCATTTTCGGCTTTTTTAAGGGCGGGAAGGGAATTTTCATCTCCAGCTTCATAGAGAAACATGGCTGCCCTCCAACGCACAAGCTTGCTTTTATCCGTCAATGCTTTTGCCATTTCCTCAGCTGCCTCTGGAAAGCCTAAATCGGATAAGCAATCACCTGCTGTTCTGCGCACGGTTACAGTTTTATCTTTTAATGCAGTATAGAGTAGCGGCAGAACTTCCCGCTCCTTGATCATACCAAGATATACAGTCGCTAGTCTTCGTATGGAGGGCTTCTCATCTTGTAATGCTTTTTTTAGCATAGGTAAATCATCGAGCTCAGGGTCATCCATTTGTTCTAGCAGCTGATAGCGTAACTGCCAGTCAGGATTGTTTAAATCCTCAATCGTTACTTTACTACGGGTTTGCATTGCTTTGAAAGTAATTGGTGTATCGGCATTTTGCGCTTTGGAAACAAGTGCTTCTAATCGATTTTTTGGATAGGCGGCAATCAGTTCCTCAACTATCTCTTGACCAATCTGATCAAAATCCCCATAGCGGACGCCTTGATTTTGCCATTTACGCAAAAGGATGTAATTATCTTCAGGCAGCTGCGCCCGTTCCCTTGCTTGTAAAAAATAATCTGGCATTCCAAACCTTCGTTCCGTGGAACTATCAGTCAATTTAACTTGAAGAGGAATGTCTTTAAACATTTGAATTTCTACCTTAATTTCTCCAAAATGCTCATCTAGCTTGTTTAAATTAGCAGTCTCCTCTGTTTTTTCACCAAACGCCTGGCGGACTTGAGGTAATAAATCCTTCCAATCATATTTGGCATTACGCTCGACTGCGAGAAAATCAGCAACATGGTAGACCCCTTTAATCCCCTCAATTTGTAAGATAGCTTGAATAATAAGGGGTGCGTCTGTAAATGTTTCTTTTTTATAATTATGACTTTTGCCCATTGGAAGTTCTTGATCTAATATGATTTTCATTGTATTTGGACTTGGCGTTGGTTCAATCGCCTTTATATTCAATACAATCACCTATTTCCTCTATTATCTTTTTACAAGTTTAACATAATGTCAATATTCTATTCATTCGATTTGCTTTCATAAAAAAGGAGGACGTCATCAAGACGTACCCTCCTACTCTTGTTCGGCTATTTCGGCTAAATAGGACCAGCGTTCAATTAAATACTCAAGCTTTTCGTTTAATTCTTTTTCTTGTTTCATTAATTCTTGTGCTTTTGTGAAATCACTGCCTGTCTTAGCCATTTCAGCGCCCACTTCTTCGAGTTTTGCCTCCGTATTGGCAATCACCTCGTCAATTTCTTCCCATTCTTTTTTCTCCTTAAACGTTAACCGTTTCTTTTTTTCTTTTTCTTGAGCTTTAGAGGTAGAAATTGGCTTGGTTGCTGTTTTCTGTCCTTGAAGATCATTTTCTTTTTCAAGATATTCGCTGTAATTACCATAGAACGAGTCGATTTTCCCTTCTCCACGAAGAACGAGCAGCTGTTCTGCCACTTTGTCAAGAAAATAGCGATCATGGGAGACAGTAATCACAACACCTGGGAAATCTTCGAGATAATCCTCTAGGACCGTTAGGGTTTGTGTATCTAAGTCATTAGTAGGCTCGTCCAGCAAAAGGACATTAGGTGCCATCATTAATAGCTTTAAAAGGTAAAGACGCCGTTTTTCTCCACCGGATAATTTCCGAATCGGTGTACCATGAGTAAAGGGAGGAAAAAGAAAACGTTCAAGCATTTGTGCAGCGGAAAGGGTCTTACCATCCGAAGTCTCTACGACCTCAGCTGTCTCTTTAATATATTCAATCATCCGCTTATTTTCATCCATATCCTCGCTTTCCTGGGTATAATAGCTGAGCTTCACCGTTTGCCCAATGATAAAATCACCCTCATCCAGCGGCAGCTTCTGCGCTAATATATTTAATAAGGTCGATTTCCCGGCACCGTTTTTACCGATGATTCCAATCCGGTCTCCCGGCTTTACCAATAAATCAAAATGATTTAAAATGACTTTTTGCTCATAGCGTTTCGATGCATCCTTTAACTCAAAAACCTGCTTGCCAAGACGGCTTCCATTTAATGATATATCCAATTTTTCGCCCGACGGCTTTCCGCTTGAAAGCTTATCATCGAGTACTTCAAAACGTTGAATTCTAGCTTTTTGTTTTGTTGATCTCGCCTTAGCACCACGTCTGATCCATTCCAGCTCTCTGCGAAATAGGTTTTTATTTTTTTCATAGGTTGCTGCTTCGTTTTCCTCACGAATCGCTTTAGCTTCCAAAAAGGAAGCATAGTTTCCTTTATAACTGTAGAGATTGCCGCCATCTAATTCAAACATTCGGTTGGCAACCCGGTCTAAAAAGTATCGGTCATGCGTAACAAGCAAGATCGAACCATTATACCTGCTTAAGTAATCTTCCAGCCATTTAACAGAATCAAAATCCAAATGGTTAGTCGGTTCATCAAGTATTAATAAATCCGGCTCAGCAATTAATACTTGCGCAAGAGCGACCCGTTTTTTTTGTCCCCCGGAAAGTTCACCAATTTTCTTCGTAAAATCCTCAATCCCTAATTTCATTAAAATGGACTTAGCATTTGTGCTGGCATCCCAGGCATCTAATGCATCCATTTGCCTTTGTAATTGAAATAGCTCTTCTTGTACCTTTGGCTCATTTGGCGAACTATTCAATTTTAATAGAGTCTGTTCGTATCCGCGCATCAATTTTAGGATCGGTGCATCGCCTCGGAAAACCTGTTCCAGCACTGTTTTATCTGAATCTAATTCGGGCTGCTGGTCTAAAAATGAGATGGAATAATCTTTTGGAGAGACAATTTTTCCATCGTCAGGTGCATCTAATCCTGCAATGATCTTTAATAAGGAGGACTTACCCGTACCATTTATGCCAATTAATCCGACGCGCTCCTTTTCACTAATTGTAAAAGTAATATGGTCAAAGAGCTGTTTCTCACCATATGTTTTTGAAACATTTTCTACTGTGAACATCTTCATAAATCTTGTCCATCCCATTCTTGATAAAATTGTTCTAAAAAGTTAAGCATCATTTGCTGACGCTTCTCTGCCATTTTTCTTGCTGTATCTGTATTTAATAAATCCTTTAATTTCAATAATTTTTCATAAAAATGATGAATACTAGTTGATTTTCCTTTTCGATACTCTTCTAGGGTCATTTCTGCCCTTACTTGAACTTCCGGGTCATAGATGGACTGCCCTTTTTTACCTCCATAAGCGAATGCTCTTGCAATCCCAATCGCCCCAATGGCATCTAAACGGTCAGCATCTTGTACTATTTTTGCTTCCATTGTTTTAAGCTTCGTTTTCTGGCCTCCTTTATATGAAATGGAGTGGATGATTTCCTCGATGTGACCTTTGGCTTCATCGGTAATCATTATTTTATTTAAAAAGGAATCCAGTTTAGCTCTGCCCTGTTCGATTGTTGTGTTTAATTTTTCGTCAGGAATATCATGGAGGAGCGCAGCCAATTCAATAATAAACGGGTCTCCTGTTTTTTCATGCTTGCAGATATGTAAGGCATTACGCCGGACACGGTCGACATGATACCAATCATGTCCAGTAGCATCTTCACCCAGTTCATTACGGACAAACATTTCCGCTTGTTCAATTAATAAGACCTTCACTATCAAGCACCTGCCTTCACCTTTGTTATTTTAACATGAATGGCAAACAAAAAATAACCCCGATGTTTCAGGGTTATTTTTTGTTTGCCTGACGGCCGCTTTTTTTCTGACTTTGTGATTTATTGTTGCCAATTTGAAACTCACTGCCTAATTCAACATCATTGCTAATATCCTGCTTTTCAATTTGTTCTCTTGTCTGATTGGCATTTTGTCTTCCTTGCTTACTCACGTGAACACCCCCTACTCATGATGACTGACTATCTTAGTATGTACAATTTGGGGTGTCGTTATTTTAATCCATTAAACCAACTAATTCCAAGGGTGTTTTCGCCAGCATGAACGCCAATGACAGCACCTAATGGACAGCTAAGAATCTTAACTTTAGGATAATCCGACTGAAGTTCAAGCTGCCAAGCTTTGGCTTGTTCGTCATGTAATCCATACAATAGGTATACCTCTTTAAACTGGTTTTGCTCATAGGCAAATCGAAAATAATCAAAAATTTTTTCTTTCGCCTTTTTCTCTCCTCTAACTTTTTCTTTCACGCGGAGTGCACCAGCTTCAAATGAAATAATCGGTTTAACATGAAGCATGCTTCCTAGAAAAAATTGCAGTCCGGTCATTCTCCCGCCTCGATGCAGCTGCTCTAAACTTCCTACAAGTACATAAGTCTCGCATGTGTCACGCAGGTGTTCAAGTTTTTCTATCATCGAGTCAATACGATGTCCAGTCTCTACGAGTTCCATCCCCTTTTTGATTAATACAGACATTGGATAAGTAAGGATGTGCGAATCAAAAATAGTTACCGGAATATCGACAAGGGAGGCGGCCTGCTTACTCGAGGAGACCGTTCCGCTAAGCTTTCCTGAAACGAGAATGGTTACAATTTGATCATATTCTTTTGATAATTTTTCATATAAGGATTGAAAAGAACCAATCGATGGCTGTGAGGTTAACGGCGGGCTTTTTAATTCCTTTAATCGGTCAAATAACTCGTTTGGGGTTAAGTCTACTCCATCAGAATATTCTACCCCATCCAGTAGTACGGTTAAAGGGATCGTATATAAATCTGGATGGTTTCGTAACTCATCATCTAAATAGGCTGTACTATCGGTTACCCATGCAGTCTTAACCAAAGTCATCTCCCCTTATGATTAGTATGAGGTCATAATATCACATTACCTTAACTGTACATTTTAAATTGAATATTGTAAATATTATAACAATAAAAATAACCAGCTGCGTTTTGCTGGTTATTTTTATAATGAATTCTCTAATTATCAAACTGCACGAGGGTGGTAATCATAAAGTCAATCATCTCAACTAAATCTTCCATATGGTCCTCGGTAATCAGCCGTCCGAATTCCACGATAAGAATGGTTATACTTTTTTTGTCTCCGTCTAAAGGGTGATTTTGACTAACAAGTGATATGTCTCGAGATTCTCCCCATATATCGAGAAGGACGTTTTTTAGTAAAACATAATCAGGAGCTTTTTCCTGTTCAAGTAAAAATTCTAGTCTCACATAGCATCCAGCGAGTTGTTCGGTTTGAACCGATGGCAAAAGCTCGGCTGCTAGATTGATCAATGGCGAATTTAATTCCACTTTAGCGATACTTATCCCATCCTGTAATCGAAAGGATAAATCAAAGAGGCGGGACATTTTGGCTAAATTGATGACATCATTTCGGTCAGTAATGATAATGTCGCCATCTATGTCTCGATCATACAGGGCCCCTTCTATCACTACTTTCATATTGTCAAAGGCTGTTGGGTCAAACATTGCGTTGTCAACTCCTTTAAAAAAGCCCTAGAGCATTCCCTTGATCATCCACATCCATCGTTAAAGCTGCGGGCTTTTTAGGAAGTCCCGGCATGGTCATGACATCACCCGTTAATGCCACGATAAAGCCTGCTCCGATAGACGGCTTTAGTTCCCGTATTGTTACAATAAAGTCGGTTGGCCTGCCAAGCTTAGAAGGATCATCCGAAAGTGAATATTGTGACTTAGCCATGCAAACTGGTAAATGAGACCAGCCGAATCTTTCAAAATCAACTAATTGTTTTTTCGCTTTTGGTAAAAATTCTACGTCCTTCCCACCGTAAACAGTTTTGACAATGGTTCTAATTTTTTGTTCCATTGAATCAGAGAGTTCATATAGCGGGTGAAAATGATTTTCCTCTTTTTCCATGACTTTTAAGAGTGTTTGTGCTAATTCAACACCGCCTTCGCCGCCTTTTTCCCATACTTCTGCTAAGGCACAAGGCACATTTTTCCGTTCACACCAGTCAAGCAATGCTTGAACCTCTAAACTTGTATCCGTAATAAATTTATTGATGGCAACCACGAGCGGAAGACCAAAACTTTTGATTGTTTCGATGTGTTTCTGTAAATTTTCAAAGCCGCGCGAAAGAGCTGGGATATTCTCACTTGCCAAATCCTTTTTTTCTACACCACCATGCATTTTCAAAGCACGAATCGTTGCTACTACCACAACCGCTTCAGGTTTAATTCCGGCACTTCTTGATTTAATATGTAAAAATTTCTCTGCTCCTAAATCGGCCCCAAAGCCGCCTTCGGTGATAACATAATCTGCTAACTTTTGTGCTGCTTTTGTGGCAATGACACTATTGCAGCCATGTGCGATATTGGCGAACGGTCCACCGTGAATAAGCGCTGGTGTATGCTCAATGGTTTGGACAAGATTAGGTTTAACAGCGTCTTTTAACAATAAAGCTAATGCCCCTTCAACAGCTAGATCCCCTACTGTAATAGGTTCTTTATTAACATTATAGGCAACAACCATTCGCGATAGTCGTAATTTTAAATCCTTTAAGTCCGTTGCTAAACATAGGACGGCCATAATTTCAGAGGCAACTGTAATATCGAAACCATCTTCGCGGGGAACTCCCTGAAGCGGTCCGCCAAGTCCAATAATCACTTTTCTTAAGGCTCGATCATTTAAGTCCAATGCCCGTTTCCAAACTATTCTGCGCTGATCTATATTCAACTGATTGCCTTGCTGCAGATGGTTATCGATTAATGCAGCCAGAGCATTGTTTGCTGTTGTAATGGCGTGAATGTCTCCAGTAAAATGGAGATTAATGTCCTCCATCGGAAGAACTTGAGAATAACCGCCGCCAGTTGCCCCGCCTTTTATTCCCATCGTTGGTCCAAGCGAAGGCTCACGCATTGCAATCATTACCTTTTTACCAAGTCTAGTAAAGGCATCACCAAGACCAACTGTAACAGTAGATTTCCCTTCACCAGCCGGAGTTGGATTAATGGATGTCACAAGTATAATCTTGCCTTCTTTATTTGTTTGGATTTTATTTAGTGCCTCATTGGAAATTTTCGCTTTAAATTTCCCGTAAAGCTCTAAATCATTTTCTGCCAGACCAACTTTCTCTCCAATCTCGACAATCGGTTTCATTTTGGATGCTTGTGCAATTTCAATGTCTGACTTCACTGAAGATTTCATCGTCACGTATATCCCCCGCATTAAGCATGTATTTTTCATTGCGTTTCCATTGTATCAAAAAAGGTTTTTTAATTCCGATGATTATTATATCGAAATTAGTACCTTTCCTGAATTTATAATAATGTTTATAATGTAATTATCGAATTTTTTTAATATTCAAAGACTCTATCGGTGCAGGTTATTAATAAATACCTTGTATATTTGTGGATTTTAGAAAGGGGACGGTCACTTGCCTATTAACATACCAAAGCAATTGCCTGCAAGAGAGATACTTGAGCAGGAAAATATTTTTATTATGGATGATGAGAGGGCAATCAGCCAAGATATCAGGCCTTTAAATATCTTAATATTAAATCTTATGCCTGAAAAAGAAAAAGCTGAAACGCAATTATTGAGATTATTAGGAAACTCACCTTTACAGGTGAATGTTAATTTTCTAAAAACCAATTCCTATGAATCAACTCATACTAGTAAACAGCATTTAGAGCAGTTTTACACCACTTTTCCAGAAATTAATAATTTAAAGTTTGACGGTATGATTATTACTGGAGCACCGGTAGAGTTATTAGAATTCGATCAAGTAAAATATTGGTCCGAACTAAAGGAAATCATGGATTGGGCCGATCAACATGTCACCTCTACCTTACACATTTGTTGGGGGGCACAGGCAGCACTTTACTATTATTATGGAATTGGTAAATTTGAGTTAGACCGGAAATGCTCGGGTATTTATCCTCATCAAATTTTTGAACAAAATGATCTATTGTTGAGAGGATTTGACGATCAATTTTATGCACCGCATTCACGTTATACCGATGTTGCCATTGATTCAATTATGAAAAATCCGGAATTAAAATTATTGGCTGCCTCAGAAGATGCGGGGGCGTTATTGATTTCTTCGAGGAATCGGAAGCATGTCATGGTTACCGGTCATTTGGAATATGACTCCGATTCATTAGCGCAGGAATATGAAAGAGACTTAAAGAAAGGTCTGGAGATTCATATGCCAGAAAATTACTTTCCTAACAATGACCCAACACAACCCCCAATCAATCGCTGGCGTTCACATGGTCACTTGTTCTTCTCTAATTGGCTAAATTATTATGTATATCAAGAAACTCCTTTTTCTTGGAGTTAAAAGCACCGGTTCCCGGTGTTTTTTTTATCATTGTAATTAGGGTTTATAAATTAGGCCAATGACCAATAATACATGGGAAAGGAGTGTTCCAATGGAAACTATTACTGCCGTCCATCGAAATCATTCTGGTGAGGTCATTAATTTTGTTACTTCCGAAGGCCGTGTCATATCGTATCGCAAAGCATTAATGGATGTAGAACAAGGTCTTATTCAAGGCATGCAGACATGTCAGGATACACATGGAAGATTGTTTCTCATTCCGGAATTTGAACAATCCTTTGACCATTTCCCAAATTTATTTTAAAAGCACCTAGCTTGATATCGCTAGGTGCTTTCGATTTACTATTTTAACATGAAAAATCCATTCTATTCATGTTCATTTAGTTTCTGAATTTCCTTTAATGCCTCAATTCTATTTTGGTCATCTTCAAAGAACTGAACAAGATCACCAATACGATCAATAGAGTCCCAGCTTAAATGATGCTCGATCCCTTCAACATCATGATAAATGTTTTCATCCTTTACCCCAATAATTTTGAGGAATTGTTCAAGTAGTTCATGTCTAAAAACTAGGCGTTTACCAACCTTATTACCCTTTGGGGTTAAGCTAAGTCCTCTGTATTTTTCATAAACTAAATATTCATCTTTATCAAGCTTTTGCACCATTTTGGTTACTGAGGAGGGATGGACAGACAGCGCTTCGGCAATATCCGATACCCGAGCGTATCCTTTTTCTTCGATCAAAATATATATTTGTTCAATATAATCTTCCATACTAGGTGTTGGCATCCCTTAACCTCCAAAAAAAATACTCTTCTAAAAGTTTACTATATTAAAAAATGAGTGACAAGGTTTTATAGCGGAAGGAATTATTTTACGGCAGTCTCCTCGAATAAAAACTTTATCCTTTTTTCCTGCTCATCAAGAAATAGCTTGGCATTGAAGGTTTTTTCTTTATTCGTAAATCCTTCAATAAGATCTGTTTTTTCACCGGACAGCAAAAGTTTTACATTTTTCTGAGTAATATTTTTGCCAAGGATTTTTTTTGATATCGTAAAGTTACACTGATTTTTTTTATAATTACTACAGCCATAAAAGGTGCCTTTATCGACGATATCTCCATCACATTTCTTACAAGGCCCAAGTTTCGTTGGCGTTCTTCTTTTTCCTTTTTGTTTTCCAGGAGTGAAGTTTTGCGTGAGATCATCAGAAAAAGCCCAGTTAACCGATTTATTCCTGCTAGATGAGATTAAATGGAGGACCATTTTTTTAGTTTGTTCCATAAAGTGCTTTGGTATGGCAGCTCCTTCCGATATTTCTTTTAGTTTTTGCTCCCACTTTGCTGTCATTTCGGGTGAAGCGAGAATTTCTTGACCAATCGCTTCGATCAGTATTTTCGCTTTAGCAGTTGCATAGACTACATTCTTTTTCACTTCAATGTATAAACGGTCCTTTAGCATGGTGATAATCCCGGCTCTTGTCGCTTCCGTCCCTAACCCTTCCGTTTTCGTAAGGATTTTTTCAAGTTCTTTATCATCTATATGTTTTCCAGCCGTTTTCATTAAGGTAATGAGCTGACCTTCTGTATAACGTTTTGGCGGCTGTGTTTGACTTTCTTTTACATCCACCTTAACAGTTTTCCCCTGCTCCCCTGCAGTTAGCACAGGCAATTCAGGCTCTTCCTCTCGTTCCTTTTGTTTTAAGACTTTTCGCCAGCCCTCTTCAAGCTGTACCTTTCCTTTAGAAATAAACGACGCCCTGCCATCGACCAGTGTGGTAACCGTAGTATATTCCGAAACAGACTTATTATAATGAGCGGCAATTAAACTCGTAACAATCAAATCATAAATTTTTCGTTCATCTGAACTAAGTCTATCTAAATATGGGATTTGTTCTGTCGGTATGATTGCATAGTGGTCAGTTACCTTTTTTTCATTTACATATCGTTTGTTATCTGCAATCGATGCAACCGGCAGCGGGAAATAACTTTCATACTCTTTTAGATGACTTAATCGATTTAATATATCAGGGAAAGTATGTGCCTCTTCTTTCGTTACATATCTCGAATCGGAGCGGGGATAGGAAACATACCCTTTTTGATAAAGTTTTTGCAGAATATCCAACGTGTTTTTGGGAGAGAATTTATACCGTTTATTGGCTTCAGCCTGTAAAGCTGAAAGATTATATAAGAGCGGTGGTAAAAATTCCTTTCTTTCGGAAAGGACTTCTGCTACTTCAGCTTGCTTGTCGCGGCAGAAGGCAGCTACTTTTTCTGCCATCTCCTTCGTCTTCACGCGAGTCTCACCATCGTTCTGCCATTTCCCATTGTACTTCTTCCCATTTATAGAAAAATGAGCGATGACCTCCCAAAACGGCTCGGATTTAAAACTTTCAATCTCTATTTCTCTTTTCACAATAAGAGCTAAGGTTGGAGTTTGGACCCTGCCAACAGAAAATACATCTGAGAATCCTTTTTGCTGAAGCAGCAAACTATAAAGCCTTGAACCATTCATTCCAACAATCCAATCCGCACATGCACGAGTATAGGCTTCAAAGTATAAGCTTTTTGTCTCCTGTTCGTCCAATAATTTGTTAAACCCTTCTCGGATAGCATTCGCTGTTAACGAGGAGATCCAAAGTCGTTTCATTGGTTTTTTGCAGTTTGTCATGCGCAGAATATTTCGGATAATTAATTCACCTTCACGCCCGGCATCACCAGCATGAATAATTTCCGTAACATTTGGATCAGATACTAGTTTCTTTATAACGGTAAATTGCTTTGCCTTATCTTTTGTTACCTCATATTGAAATTGATCAGGTATGATCGGCAGCGTGTCCAGAGACCATTTTTTCCAACCAGGTTCATACTTTTCAGGGGCGACAAGTTGACATAGATGCCCAATTGCCCACGTAACAAATGCACCATTCGGAAATGTTTCATTCGGAAATATTTCAATAAAGCCGCTTTGTTTTTTATGTTTAAATATAGAAGCTAAGGTTGAACCTTGATCGGGTTTTTCAGCAATAATTAATTTCATCTTAATTTGCTCCTTTTTAAAGCATCCCTGATTCATTTTCCCACTAAAAATCTATTTTTGTAAAGGTAATAAATAAAGGCAGAATTTAGTCAGTCCAAAAAAGCAAATACTTTTAGTGTTCTTACAAAAGACTGGAAAATAAAAAAAGAACCCGCCAAAATCTTGGCAGGCTTCATACAGCTCGTTTATAATGTACTATTTCATTGGCTTAAAAGAATCCTGTTCTTGAACATACCAATTTTCTTCTGGAACAATATTAGAGACAGTTAAAATGAATGAGGGAATCCGTTCCACATCAAAGACAATAGCTCCAATTTTCTTAGTAAACATGATAAAGGCACTCCCATGGGAAAATTCAGCTAAAGTCTTACCAATATGCAGTAAAGACATGAGTATAGCTTGCTTCTCATCTGCTTCAATTAAAACTTGTGGTGAAAATCTTAAAATCCATTCTTCTCCATCAATAGAAAATCGGTACATGGGCTCCCCCTACCTCATATGACAAAGTTATTATTAAAACATATGAGGTAGAGTCTATATTATATTCATCAAAGAAATTATATTCATATTTATTAATAAATTATTCAGAACTTATCCGTTTTATGGGAAAAAACCACTTGTCTATTCCTTGACTGTCCATTTTCATTATTGTATATTTAAAGCATCATGTAAGCGAATATATTTCCTGAACATGATAATATTCAACTTGGTACCAAATGGTGCCACGATAGGCTTAGGAGGAAGAAGTACATGCAAAACGGTAAAGTAAAATGGTTTAACAACGAAAAAGGTTTTGGTTTTATCGAAGTTGAAGGCGGAGACGATGTATTCGTACATTTCAGCGCAATCCAAGGCGACGGCTTCAAATCATTAGAAGAAGGTCAAGAAGTTTCTTTCGAAATCGTTGAAGGAAACCGTGGACCACAAGCTGCTAACGTAGTAAAACTATAATCATTTCTACAAACAACCATTCAAAGGCTGACGAAATTCGTTAGCCTTTTTAATATGCTTAATTTAATTTCTTCCCATACTCGCGAAGCTGCTCGCCAACTGTACATTGAGAAATACAAAAACGATGAGCGGCTCTCCGGCCATCTGCTTTTTTGATAAATTTATGCAAGAAGCAGCCATTACAATATTGATTCATCAAGCCTTCTACCTGGCTCAATAATTCCTTTCTCACTGAAGGCTTCATGATGGGTAGCAACCTCCCCTATAGTATTAATGTTTTAGCAAAGATCTCTTTCCCCTCTAATGCCTGGGTAGCCAATTTGTCAGCTTCCTTGTTTTCTTTTCGAGGAATTACCGTGAATTTCGGATGCATTCCTAATGACTTCATTTTTTCCTCAATTCGGTCAAGCCAGCGGTTTAGGGTTTCTTCGTAACACGGCCAATCTCCTTCAAGCTGCTTTAATACACCTTGAGAATCACCCTTAAACTCGCATGATAAATGATGTACGCCTAGGTCTTCTAAGATATTTAATGCAAAATAAAATGCAGCATATTCTGCCTCATTGTTCGATTCCATTTCGTCAAATCGTTGATTTGCACGAATACGATATTTCTTTTTTCCTTGCTTAAAAAAGATCACTGCTCCAAGTCCACCCTGATTACTTTCCTTTTGAAAACCGCCGTCAAAAAAGACCGTTATGTCATGAGGGTCTTCCTCAATTTCCGTTAGCAGTTTTTTCATTTCCTTCAAAATCCAAGATGTTCCTGCTTCATCATAAAAGTATAATTCTGTTACTTTCCCACTGGCTTCAAGTTCTTCAGCCAATTGAACTGCCAATTCACCCGTAACCCACTCAGAAGAACATTGAACCTTTTCATTACTCTTTACCTTATATATCCACTCAAGCTTATATTTCATTTTTTTCAGCCTCTCATGATTGTTTTCTGCGTCTTACCATCTAGCCTATTCTGTCATGATAAAACTCTCGATGCTTTTATTCTGCCCACTTCTACCAAGAAAAATATTTACCTGCATGACGATATGAAAATATGTTAAACTTTTAATACTAAGAAGAACATTTATCATCCAAGGAGGAAGCAGTATTGATTGAAGTCTATATTGATGGAGCAAGTGCTGGTAATCCTGGGCCAAGCGGAGCCGGGATCTTTATTAAGGGAAACGGTACATCAGAAAAATATGCGATACCGCTTGGAAACATGTCAAATCATGAAGCAGAATTTCATGCTTTTATTGAAGCACTTGACATATGCTTAAAAAAAGGATTTGGCCAATCTATTGTTTCTTTCCGAACAGACTCTGAACTCGTAAATATGTCTGTGGAAAGAGAGTTTACTAAAAATAAATCGTATGCCCCCCTACTGGATAGGGCATTACAACTAACCAAAGAATTTGAATTATTCTTTATGAAGTGGATCCCAAGTGCTGAAAACAAAGTAGCAGATCAACTTGCTAGATTGGCGATTCAAAAAAATAGCCGAGAGGAGAAAAATTAGACATCATGAAACCATCATTAATTGCCGATTTAAGCCTGCTTTTTGTTACATTAATTTGGGGGACAACTTTTGTACTCGTTCAAAATGCGATTGATTTTCTCCCTCCCTTTGCTTTTAATGGCATTCGTTTTTCATTGGCAGCACTTCTTTTATTTTTATGTCTGCTCTTTTTTGATTTTAAACAGTTAAAACAGTTAAACTTAAAGTTATTAGGCTCGGGGGTATTTATCGGTTTATGGCTTTTTCTTGGCTATGTAACCCAGACCCTTGGTCTCTTGTATACCACAACATCTAAGGCAGGGTTTATCACTGGACTTAGCGTTGTATTGGTCCCACTCTTCTCCATGTTTTTACTAAAACAATATCCGAGTAAAAATGCTGTCTTTGGCGTTATTGCCGCAACAATTGGGCTATTTTTATTAACACTGGCTGATGTATCAGGTTTAAACATTGGTGATGGTTTTGTTTTTATCTGTGCAATTAGTTTTGGTATGCATATTATTATAACCGGTAAGGTCAGCAATAAATACCCTACTCTGCTTTTAACGGTTATTCAAATTTCAACGGTAGCCTTATTATCCACATTTTCTTCTTTCTTTTTTGAGGATTGGAGGAAGTCAGTAAGAATCGAGGTTTTATTGTCAAAGGATGTTTTAGCTGCATTAATCGTTACTAGCGTTTTTGCGACAGCAATGGCTTTTTTTATTCAAACTAATTTTCAAAAGTATACATCTACAACCAGGGTTGCGTTAATTTTTGCGATGGAGCCGGTTTTTGCCGCGCTAACAGGGTTTTTCTTGGCCCATGAACGCTTATCCATAAGTGCTCTTTTGGGTTGTATTCTAATCTTGCTAGGAATGATTTTTGCCGAGCTTCCAGCAGGAAAGCTTGCATTGTTTAGAAAAAGTGAAAGTTTGGAAAGTTAACAAGCTCCCATCATTGTCAGGGAGCTTGTTATAAATTAAATAGCCAATAATTCATTTTCCTTCACATATTTTAAAGCAGCTTTCCTCGTATTGATATTATTTGCAGTTAACATCTCGAGCAAGGCTACATAGAAACTCCCATCAAATCGTTTTTGCGCTTTTAAAGTTATTTCGATCGCAGTATTAATCATCTCATCAGAAGCATTTG
Source organism: Neobacillus drentensis (assembly GCF_021560175.1). Classification (GTDB taxonomy): domain Bacteria; phylum Bacillota; class Bacilli; order Bacillales; family Cytobacillaceae; genus Neobacillus; species Neobacillus drentensis_A. Next base: position 4,243,805 of record NZ_CP091110.1, read on the forward strand.
TATAATGTTTACCGAAGAAAATAAAACCAACCGCATCGTCTTGGAAGTGAAAGCCCTTCCCTTTCAAGTAGTGCAAATAATCTTCAACTGTTAACAAGGTTTAGACCAATCCTCTCCCACACATATGAACAGTTAAAATCTTAACTTAATTTTAGACAATTTTCTATCTTTTTTTGTTAAAAGGTGTCCAATTACCCCAACTAATACTCCTAAAACTGCTCCTCCTACTACTTCCTCAGGTTGATGACCTAACATTTCTTTCAACTTTTTTGGGGCTTCTTGTTTATATTCCAGACTTTCTTCTTTATTGATTTTTTCAATTAAATCATTCATTGAATTTACTCTTAGGGTAAGTTCTCCCGTCTGCCTTCTAACTCCTTGCGCATCATACATAACAATTAAGCCGTAGACAAGTGAAAGTGCAAAGTCAAAGGTTGGTAATCCCCTTTGCAGTGCAATATACGTAGTCAAGGTAGAAACACCAGCAGAATGGGAACTGGGCATTCCGCCTGTTCCAAAAAATAGGTCTGGCCGCCATTCTTTCTTTTTAAAATAATGGATGGGAATCTTAACACCTTGGGCAAGACCAATGCTAAAAAGGGCTAAATAAACACCTTTGTTCATCCTATCACCTCTACTTATTATTGTTTAGAAAGTGGTGTTTTATTATTCCTAGTGGAAATACTAAAAAAGTGGAGGTGAGTGTTTTGACTAAAAAAGGTAATGCTAGTCGCGGAGTGAAAGCTCCTGGTGTAAATCCTCAAGGATATGGACAGGATGCAGAAATGACAGAGGATCCAAAAAGCCAATTGGAAAATAGGGCTAAGAAAAGTAACACCAAAATATAATACAACTATGAATTTTGGGTATGAGAAAAGGGTGTCCATATGGTTGGGACACCCTTTATACTTAGGAAACAATTGCCTCATTAAACGGAAGCAGCCGCTGTAAACCTCGAAGTTCCATTTCTTTCAATTTATTTAATGCTTTTTCCATGGGAATTTGCAGCCCAGCCTGATCCAGTTGACAGGTAACGGGAACATCACATTTTATTTCCGCTAGGATTCTAGACAAATGGAGCATATCTAAATCTTGCTCTATTTTTGATTTATGTGATTTTGATAAACGGTCAAGGTTCGAAATAATTCCTTCTACATGTTCGAACTCCTTTAAAAGCTTCAGGGCTGTTTTTTCACCAATCCCTTTTACCCCTGGATAATTATCACTTGGATCACCCATAAGTGCCTTTAAATCAATCATCTGTCTTGGCATGATTCCCTTTTCTTCATAAAAGGTTTGTGGTGTATGAACAAGGTAATTACCATATCCCTTTTTGAGTAAAATAACCGAAATATCCTCATCAAGTAGTTGTAGAATATCCTGGTCACCCGTTAAGATCGACACATGGGCAGTATCCTTCATTTGCTGGGCAATCGTTCCTATACAATCATCTGCCTCATATCCAGTCAAGCCGATATTAGGAATATCAAAGGACTCAACCACCTCTTTGACCAAATCAAATTGTGGGATAAGCTCAATCGGAGCCTCGCCCCGATTACCTTTATAATCAGCAAATAGTTCCGTTCGAAAGGTTTTACTGCCCATATCCCAGCATACGATTAGATGTGTCGGCTTAAATTGAGATACGGCCGTAAATAAATGTTTAACGAAACCATGAATTCCATTAGTCGGAATTCCTTTTGAATTTATCATAAATTGGCCTGTTACGGCAGTGGCATAAAAAGCGCGGAATAACAGTGCCATACCATCAACGAGCATTAGTGAAGGCTTTTGATTTTCCAATTCTTAGTCCCCCTCTTGGTATACTAAAAAAACAGCACGTCTACCATTATACCATAAGAAGACTAGGATGATGATTCAATTTTATTTTCATCATACGAAATCCAGTCACTAAAGCTTCCAACATACAGCTTCACCTTTTCAAAACCTGCTTCCTTTAGTGCCAGAAAATTGGGGGCAGCCGTTACCCCAGATCCACAATATACGACAATCGATTGATTGGGATTAAGATTGGAAAATCGCTGTAATTGTTCAGGAACCGGCAAATAATGACCAGACCTTACTCCCTCCATCCACGGCTTATTAAGAGCGCCTGGAATATGACCAGCTTTTTTATCTATTGGTTCTTCTAAACCAAGATATCGTCTTTCTTCACGTGAATCAATTAAGACCTGGTTTTGGGTTTCAACAGCTTCCTTGACCTCTTCAAATGTTGCCAGTAATTCGGGCCTTAATTTTAATCGAAAATCAGCCTTTTCAAAAAAGGGAACTTCTACAGTTACAGGTAAATTCGATTCGTGCCAAGTTTTAAACCCACCATCAAGTACAAACACTTTTTCATGGCCCATGTATTGCAAAAGCCACCAAAAACGAGCAGCAAAGGCCCCTTCTCCTTGATCATACGCAATGACAATTTTATCATTATCGATTCCTGCATCTTCGATCTTTCTAATCAAGTTATCAATATCCGGCAATGGATGACGACCACCATGCTCCCCGATGGTTCCTGATAAATCTTGTTCTAAATCAAAGTGGACTGCTCCAGGAATATGACTTTGTAAATAGTCTTTTTTTCCCTGTAATGGGTCAGCCAATGAAAACCGGCAATCAATCACTCTTACATTCTCATCATGTAAATTTCTCAATAACCATTCCTTGTCTTTTACAAACCTCATCCGGACGTCCCCTCCATTATTCAGATAGCTTTTGCTCTATTTCTCTTAATCGTTCGACCGAAACACCTCCATCTAATGCCGAAAGCAAACTTAAATAAAAATCTTCAGCCTGCCCCTCCATTTGTTGTAACAGAAGTGTAAAATTGTCAGTTAATTCAACTACATAATGGTCATTTAGTTTGACCGCTTGTTCTTTTAGATAATGGTCTGCCAACGGATTCAGAATTTGGAACAGTTCATCACTCATGAACTTCTTTTCGTTTTTCTCGAAAAAGGACTTTGGATTTTTAAAATAGGATAGTGCTTTACTGAGATGCTGTTGGCTTACATCCTTAAAGGCAATTGGAAAATCAATTTGATTATTTTCCTTTTTATCAAATACTGAAAAGGAGAGATCACAGTTTACTTCATGAAAACTCCTCATGAGACGTTCTTGATAATCGATGATCTGCTTTTCCATAAACCGATCTAATCTAACGGTTGTTGCTCTAAGCTCTTGAGAGAAGTCGTAGCCAAAACTTTCCAAAAATTCTTCAAGACCAGTTTGTAAGGCTCGCTTCAAATTGCGACCATCGTCCCTTAAGGTAGACGGATTAAACGCCTCTTTAAAAAATTCACTAAACCGCAGGAAGACTCTTTGTTTAATATAAAAAACTAGTTCTTCTGCTTCTTGTATCATTCGATTTTGCATAGTTTCAACTTTTTGATTTTCTAACAAATCCTTAATCTTGGCTTTTTGGTTTTCTAATTCAGTTCGTTGTTGTGCTTTACTATTCAGGTCTTGTTGAGAATTGTGGATAAGTGTAGTAACTAATTCACGTACCCGCAACAATTCCTTTTCTGCGGAGGCAATGGCCATTTCCGTTAGGTCATCGGAAATAAATTGATAAAAGGCCTGCTCAAATCCTTTCATCCCGGAGGATGATTCCGTATTCCCAGTCGTTTTCTCTTTTAATCCCAGAAGACTAGATAAGGAATAAAGATGGGGATTTCTAATCCCAAACTTCATTAGATTTTCTTCTACATATTGGGAAACAAATTCCTTTTCCTCGTCATTTTCCGCAAGATCAATGGCATTGATGACGAAAAACATCTTATCCATTTGAAAGGATTCCTTTACACGTCCTAACTGTATTAGAAATTCGCGATCTGCCTTCGAGAAAGCATGATTATAATACGTAACGAAGAGGATAGCATCAGAATTTTTAATATAATCAAAGGCTACACCCGTGTGTCTAGCATTAATGGAATCGGCTCCAGGGGTATCTACTAATGTAATTCCTTTCCGTGTTATCCCACAATCATAGTAAAGCTCAATCCATTCCACGTAACAGGATTTTTCTTCCTGAGCCACAAACTCCTGGAATTCGGATAAGCCCGTTTCCTTTACCGTACCAAGTAATGGAACAAACAGGTTATATCCTTTTTTAAATGCATGTAAAAAGGCAAAATGAGTTTTTTCAATAACAGTTTGCCCTTGCTCAAGTATGATCCGGTCAATTAAGGTTACTGCCTCGGAAAATCCAGCTGCATGCAAATCAAAAACCTTTAAGGAACGATTAATATCTTCAAGCATAGCATTTGATTCTTTAAACTTAACTAGAACGGTCCCGTGTGAATATTGATCCGTTACTGGCTTGATTTTATTGATTGCTGCCGTGGTTGGATTAGGGGAGACAGGTAATACCTTTTCGCCTATTAAAGCGTTGGCAAATGAAGATTTCCCCGCACTAAAGGCACCAAATAAGGCAACCGTAAAACCCTTATTCTCTAAACGCTCGGCTTTCTCGGTTAATTCCTTCGAAATCTTGTGGAAACCAGGCAGGTCTTTGACAAGCTCCGAAGTATATCGCAGCTTTGCCGTTATTTCCTTTAAGTGATTTCCTTTTGATTCCTTTTCATCTTTGATGACTACATGGTTCCTCTTTTTTCCCATTAAACTATCAGGCTTTGTTTTCAATTTCTTGAAGTCACCTTGGGAATGAACAACTTCGTATTCTTCGGCTTCACTTGTGAAGAGATGATAAGGATCTTCCTCTATCGTTGTCTGTGAAAGCAACAGTTCATTTATTTTCTTTTCTCTGTCTAAATGGATGTGCTCATTCCTTTTAAGATCTTCTAATGCGTTTACATACTTTTCAATTTTCCTATATTCCTGTTCATATCTGTGCTGTAAGCCAGCACTCTGTTCTTTTAATGCCGCAAATAATATCGTTTTAAAGTCTGTTAACTGATTTCTTGCATTTCTTTTGATTTCATTAGCTACGTCCTCCGTGTAATGAAGGATATAATCACCGGTAACACGCGCCCCAGGTTTAACTGTATTTCTTAATAAATCAACTGGAACAGGAATGGAATAGGATTGTGCTAAGCTATGAAGTTCAGGAAGATCAAGCTCGGCTGCTTTCAACGTACGGAGTAAAAATTCCCTGAGATGCCATTCCAGTTGTGTTTTTGTTTTCTCCACAAGATCCTCATAAAAACTTGTTAATCGTTTATTTTTCTCCTCTTCCGTTTTTTGTTTGGAAAACAATATACCCACTTTAAATTCAGGCTGACAACTTTCTAAATATTTCTCAGCTAACTCTCTCGTTTGGAACGGCATGAGATAGGCAGTCTTCATGATTTGGGCAATTTCCAAATCAAATTCCCTTTCCTTTTTACCCGTTCCCTCTTTGACACCGTTCAACCCAAATACCAGTTTTTGGTAGTTTACTGATAACTCTTGTTTCTCCTGCTCTGATAATTCATTGAGTACTTCTATTATAGGAGAAAGCGCCTCTCCTTCCTGCTTTTTCAATTGGCTTAAGTGGTCTAGTGCAATTTTCTTTAATGAGTGATAAATAGATGGAACTAATAGCTGGTCTTTCTCTGCCAGTTTATCTGCAATAAATTCCTGGAGCTGCTGAAACTGATTATAAGGGTGATGTTTCTCTTTTAAAGAGGTATAAAAAATTCTTGCAGGTTTTACCCCCCATGATGCAAAAGAATCGATCACACTCGTTTGAAAGTCTTGAAATGTTAATTCCTCATCTTTATGTTTATCAATTTGATTGATGACAAGATATATCTCTTTTCCTGCCTCCGTTAACTCTTTTGTAAATAAAAAATTTAATTCGGCTTGCACATGGTTGTAGTCCATTACATAAAAAATCAAATCAGCTAAATGGATAGCGGATTCTGTGGCAATCCGGTGAGCATCATCAGCCGAATCAATCCCAGGGGTATCCATGATGGTAGTATTTTCCGGTAACATCGATTGACTGTGACTAATCTCCACTTCCTCTATTGTGTCCCCGTCTTTACAATAATTTTTAACTAGATCGTAGTCATATGGTGCCAAATATAGTCTTGGTTTTTCATTTTTGAAGAATACTTTGGCATAATCCTCACCCGTTTTTACCTTAACAAGATTTGCACTTGTTGGAATGGGGCTAGCTGGGAGCAAATTCTCGCCAATTACCTGATTGATCATGGTCGATTTACCTGCTGAAAAATGTCCGCAAAAAGCGATTGAGTACTCCCGATTCTCTAATTTTTTTGCTAGCTGTTTCACTTTTTCAGATTGGACTGGATCATTCTGATTTCTTAAATATTCATAAATTGAAACAATTTTTCCTTTAAGTGTTTGAAAAGTTTCTACCCGTTTGGCTGTTTGCACCATTAACTTATTCCCCTTAGCATCGTAGTAATATTTTTTATTTTATACGATAATTCAAACATTTCCTATTATGTAATTTCCTTTTGGAGTGAAAACTTTCTGGTAATACTAAAAAAGCCAAGGATTTCTCCCTGGCTTTCCTTAAGAATATTACGATTGAGTTACATTTTTTAAGACGTGCTTCATGACAAATGCATATATAATCACCGTTCCACCAACAAAAGCAAAAGTCATTTTTTACACCTTCCTTGTTTTCATCACTTGAGAATGATTTTCATTATTATAACCATTTTATCATGAGTGATAATCACTTTCAATAAGCATTTCGGAAGTGTCACATTTATTTAACAATCTTTGGTATGAAACGGTGACAGTTTCGGAAAGCTTCATCATACTCAGTTAGTGTATTAAGAGCCTTTTCTTCCAAGGGAATTCGGATCTTAAGCATTAAAATATTTAAAGCAGTGAAAAGTACAGCGGTAAAAAAAGAGTTAAACAGTAATGGAACAGACATTAATTCAAGTGCGACGACCAAATAATTTGGATGTTTTAAATAACGGTATGGTCCTTTTCTAATTACATTTGTATTTGCCAAAACGAGTATTTTTGTATTCCAAAATCTTCCTAAGGAGGTAATAACCCATATTCTTACGGCCTGTGCCAAACCAAACAAACATAAAAACAAGGGCCACACAGGAGATATTCCCCTTGGTATCATTAAGGTTTCAGCGGATAAAAAAATAAAAAAAAGCACATGTAAAAAAAACATATACTTATAGTGCCTTTGCCCAAATTCAATAGCCCCCTGCTGTTTCATCCATTTCTCATTCCCTTTTGCAATATAAAGCTCGATGATCCGCTGTATACCGATGACAGATAGTAATAGAATGAATAAAAGTGATTCCTGCATTATTGCCACCTCAAAAGAAGTAATTCTGAGCTGAATCCAGGACCGAGAGCTGTTGCAAGCCCCCAGTCATTTTTAGCGATATCCTGCTCCATAAAACGCTTTAATACAAATAAAATGGTAGCTGAAGACATGTTTCCATAATTCTTAAGAACATGATGAGAGATGTCATTCATCGAGGGTTGAATCTCCAGTGATTTTATATAGGCATCTAATACTTTTTTACCTCCAGGATGGGCAATAAAGTGGTTGATTTGGCTGAGTTCCATTTGCTGCTCAGATAAAAAACCAATCACATTTGGTTTTAACCATGCTTCAATAATATGTGGAATGTCTCGAGAGAAAATGACAAATAACCCAGTGTTTCGGATGTTCCAGCCCATCACATCTAAAGAATTGGGCATCAGTGTTGATTGAGCAGCGGCAATATACGGTATGGCAGACTTCTTACTATATGCCTCTTTTTTAACTTCATCCCCTATGACCAATGCACAAGCAATACCATCGGCAAATAGCGATGTTCCAATCAAATTACTTTTTGAAAGATCATTCTTCTGAAATGTTAAACTGCAGAGTTCAACTGAAAGGACAAGTACTTTCGCCTTAGGGAAGGCCTTACAGTATTCAAAGGCCCTTGATAATCCTGCAGCCCCCCCAGCACAGCCCAATCCCCAGATTGGCACCCGTTTTATATGGGGATTAAAAGGTAAATGGTTAATAATCCTTGCATCAATACTCGGGGTTGAAATTCCGGATGTTGAGATAAAGAAAATAGCGTCAATCTCTTCGTATGAAATGGGTTCATTTAGAAAGCTATTACTTTGTAAGCATTTCACGATTGCCTCTTTACCGAATGTAACAGCACATTCAATATAGGCATTGTTCTTCTCCTCAAAAGAATGATCTTCTTTAAACCATTCCAAACTTTTTGCAAAGTATCTTTTTTCAATTTGGCCGTTCTGGAAGGCTTTTAAGAGTCTCTCAATATCCTTGAATGAGCCGAAAAAAAGGTCTCGCGCAAACATAGATGCCTGATCTTGATTGACTTGAAAAGGGGGGGTGACTTCTGAAACGGATAAAATGGAAGGCATGAATCAGTCTCCTTCTTTATGATTAAGGATATTTTTTCCGTTAAAGGTAAATTTATTCTCAACTAGTCAGCAAAAAAAAAGCTTCCCACTGCTGGGAAGCAAACGTTTTGAAGGTTGTTGCTGTGCAATTAAATTATATCGCGGTTTTGAATTTCCTTCATTAGATAAACTTTTCCAATTAACTATTTTCTTTCCTATCATTCTCCTGTGCTTATTTTTCGGATTGCTTTTGTACTTCAATTTTAATTTTGTTAGTGGCCAATACCCCACACACCTTACAATACTCTTTTTTATCATATAAAAGTCGACAATTCTCGCAATAATATTTCTCCAACAAACATCACTCACTTTCTAAAAAAATGAACTATATTATTAGCATATTTTTCTATTTCAAGAGTGTTACCCAATTCAACATATAGGAGCAAAGTGTTCGTGAAGTAATATTCAATTACATTTATCACTTGCGGAACAGGGGCGTTCACAGTTTATTCATATTTATCAAACGGGTTAGTGATATAAATCACTGTTATATCAAGTTTTTATCATTAACATAGTAATTAGATAAGGAATGAACAATTTGTGAATTTCGCAAATTCATATTTCCCTTTCGTAATTGTTTTGTATTATGAAAGAGAGAAGTGATTTATTTATTGTTAATATTCTGAAGGGAGTGCAAGGGGGATGGCGAAAGCGGAATTGAAAACAAAACAAAAAACAGAAGTGGAAGATAGCTCTTCTCTTAAAGGGACATTAGCGTCCGTTTTCTTTTTGGGGGCATTTATTATTGTGTCTTGGGTAAGTGTCTATTACCTATTCGTCGAACGTTTTTAACTGATTGAAAGGGGGGTAAGTTGTTATGCATATGCATAAATTTGAAAAAATTTGGCTGACGTTCGGTATTGGCTGCCTTGTCGTTTTTCTTTCAGTGGTGGGCGTCAGCGCTTTCTACCTAGGCAACAAGCCGGCTAGTTGTTTAACTACTATTAATTCTGAAAAGGTGGATCAGACAAAGCCTTTTGATAAACCCGGTTTACATAAGGCGGAGGGAAAAGAATGGGATTATGAGTTAGTTTTTGTAGCATCCACATTCTCCTATAATCCAGCACAAGTTAAAGTACCGCTCGGTGCAAAGGTGAAGGTTATCGCTACAACAAAAGATGTTATACATGGTTTTGAAATGGCGGGTACCAATATTAATATGATGCTTGAGCCGGGGTATGTCAGTGAATATACGACTACGTTTGACAAGGCCGGCGAATATTTGGTGGTTTGTAATGAATACTGTGGTACAGGACACCACTTAATGAGTGCAAAGATTGAGGTGGTTAAATAATGGCTAAAGAAACAGCAAAAATAAAAGTAGACCCGCGTGATGCAAAACTTTCAATGGCACACTTTTTCGTTGCCTTTTCAGCACTTGCTCTGGGTGGTTTGATGGGGCTTCTGCAAACCCTTGTGCGTTCTGGTAAATGGGAACTTCCTTGGGGAATTGATTATTATCAAATTTTAACTGTCCATGGTGTTCTAATGGGTCTTGTATTAACAACCTTCTTTATTATGGGATTCCAATATGCGGCAGTAAGCAGAACAGCCGGTGCTCATTCAAACGCTGCCAGACGTCTGGGCTGGATAGGTTTTTGGGTGATGTTAATTGGTACCCTAATGGCGGCAACAATGGTATTACTTAAGCAAGCATCCGTCCTTTATACATTTTATGCACCACTTAAAGCGCATTGGATCTTTTATTTAGGTTTAACCTTTGTTGTGGTTGGAAGCTGGCTTGACGGTGCAGCGCAAATTATGACTTATGCAAGATGGCGGAGAAATAATCCTGGCAAACCAAGTCCATTATTAAGCTTTATGGCTGTCATAAACACCGTACTTTGGATTGTCGCTACTCTCGGGGTAGCAGCAACCGTTTTATTCCAACTGCTTCCATGGTCACTTGGTTTAGTTGACACTGTTGATGTTCTAGTCAGCCGTACCTTATTCTGGTATTTCGGTCACCCATTAGTTTACTTTTGGCTTCTGCCAGCGTATATGTGCTGGTATGCAATCATTCCAAAAGTAATCGGAGGAAAAATCTTTTCTGATTCACTAGCAAGACTATCGTTTATTTTATTCCTGCTGTTCTCCATCCCGGTTGGATTCCACCACCAATTAACGGAGCCTGGTATTGATCCGGCATGGAAATTCTTACAAGTTATTTTAACCTTTATGGTTATTATTCCATCTTTAATGACTGCTTTTTCATTATTTGCAACTTTTGAAAGGTTTGGCCGCTCCAAAGGGGCAACTGGTCTTTTCGGCTGGTTTAAAGTATTGCCATGGAATGATGCACGCTTTACAGTTCCATTTATCGGAATGGCTTCATTTATTCCTGCCGGTGCAGGTGGGATTATTAATGCCTCAAACCAAATGGACGAAGTAGTTCATAATACAATTTGGGTAACGGGTCATTTCCATTTAACAGCTGCAACATCTGTTGTATTAACATTCTTTGGTATCTCTTATTGGCTGGTACCACATTTAACTGGACGTAGATTAACGAAAGCGATGAATAAATTGGGTATAATCCAGGCATGGGTCTGGTTTATCGGTATGGTATTCATGTCAGGAGCGATGCACATTGAAGGTCTGCTTGGCGGACCAAGACGTTCTGCTTTTTCAACCTATGGCGGAGCAAAGCAGGCGGCCGAGTGGATTCCTTATCAAATTGCGCAGGCAGTAGGCGGTTCGATTTTATTCTTAGGGATTATCTTAGTCATTATAATTTTTGTCAATCTTGCGTTCTTTGCTCCTAAGGGCGAAGAGGAATTTCCTGTGGCAGAAGCGGAGAGTACTGAACAACAAGCCCCAATGGTGTTTGAAAATTGGAAACTATGGCTTGGTATCACTGCAGCACTCATTTTATTTGCTTACACGATTCCGTTTATAGATATTATCCAAAATGCTCCTCCTGGTTCAAAGGGTTTCCAAACATGGGGTAAATGGTAATTGGTAATCGATCAAAAAAGGCTTCAATCATCGAGATTGAAGCCTTTTTTTCGTTAATTTAGTTTGTAAACATCTGAATATTTTTTATATAGATAATCAATTAAGTAGTTTGGATTCAGCCCTTCCCCAGTGACATCCTGCAAGATCTCAAGTGGTTTTTTTAATTTTCCGTATTGATGAATCTTTTCAGTCAGCCATGACTTTATTGGTAAAAATTCACCATTTTCCACCAAGCGATTAAACTCGGGAATCTCTTCTAGCAATTTATGTTTAAATTGGGCCGCATACATATAACCTAACGCATAGGATGGAAAATAACCAAAGCTGCCGCCTGCCCAGTGGACATCCTGCAGGACTCCTTCTGCATCATTTTTCGGACGGATCCCAAGATACTCTTCATATTTATCATTCCAGATTTCTGGTAAATCTTTTACTTCAAATTCACCATCAAATAACCCTTTTTCAATTTCATAGCGGATAATGATATGGAGCGGATAGGTTAATTCATCCGCCTCGATTCGAATAAAGGATGGCTTAGACTCATTGATTGCTCGATAGAAATCGTCCAGTTTTACATTATCAAATTGGCCATCTGCGGCATACTGTTTCAAAAGTTCAAAGTTGTTTTTCCAAAAAGAATAGCTTCGTCCTAAAATATTTTCATAGAAAAGGGATTGAGACTCATGGATACCCATTGAAGTTCCAGTACAAAGCGGTGTACCAATCAATTCCTTCGAGATGTTTTGTTCGTATAAAGCATGCCCCCCTTCGTGAATAGTACCAAAAATGGCCGTTCTAAAATCACTTTCATTGTAATTTGTGGTGACACGGACATCACCGGGATTGAGTCCGGTAGCAAAAGGATGGACGGTTTCATCCAATCTCCCAGCCTGAAAGTTGTATCCCATTTTTTCTAAAATCTTCAAACTAAAAACTCGTTGTTGCTCTTTCGGAAACTTTTCAAATAGAAATTCCGTTTTTGGCTTAAAAGAAGATTCTGAAACAGCTTTAACTAACGGGACTATCTTGTCCCTCAGCTCTTGAAATACTTGATCAAGTACACTTACTGTCATCCCAGGTTCGTACATATCTAATAGAACATCATATTTATTTTGTTGGTATCCCCAGTAGTTGATAAATCTTTTTGTCATGGTTACTAGCTTTTCTAGGTAAGGACTAAACAGAGCAAAATTAGCTGTTTCTTTTGCTTCTTCCCAAACACTTTCCGCCTTGGATTGGAGAATGACGTATTCTTTGTATTCTTCTTCGGGTATTCTTTTATTTCGCTCATACTCCCGTTTGCATTCCTGCAAAATCTTGCTTGTCTTTTCTGTCAGCGATTGTTTTGTTAAATTAGCTATGTATGCAGCCATTTCCTCGGAAGTGGACATTTTAAATACTTCAGAGGAAAGCATTCCAATTACTTCCGACCTCTGTTCTATTCCTTGTTTTGGAGCCCCGGTCCGCAAATCCCAATAAATTAGTCCAATTGCCTCATTATAAGCGGAGATTTTTTTTACAAAGTCTAAGAATTCTTTTTCTAATTGCTTACTGTTCATACCAAGACCTCCCTGCATAATTAGTTAAATTCTAACATACAATTCAAAATCGCTGACTTAGAGAGTAAAAAAAAACAACAGGATATCTGTTGTTAGAAAAAAGAGAAGTTATTAGGAAAATAAATTTTAAAGTTTAAAAGGGTTGAGAGAGTTTTTCAAGCACTAATCAATTGATGATTGATTAGAATCATTTACAGGTTTATAACGTTTGCACCTCCCATAGTTTGTTTACTTCATTTTTATTATAGTTGAATATACATAAATCCCATTGTGCTACTTATCACACCTATGGCATAATTTTATTAATAAATTGTGAATAAAGGCGGAATAAACATGACCGAACTGGTAGGCTGTTGTTGTAGGTGCCAGAAAGAAGTTTATTGCTTAGATGGTTTTTTAAATGGTGTTCATCGCGACAAAAAAGAGATCTTTTGTTTCGATTGCTTTGAGAGATTCATTAACGAAACGAAAAATCCGCAAAGCTGAGCTTTGCGGATTTTCTCCTCTTATTCTTCATCCAGCGCTAAATCTTTAACAGGAAGCTGTTCTCCCTCTTTATGCGTTGGTTTACGTAAATGAAACAGTGCCTTAATGCAGAAAACCAACAATACCACTACACCAATAAGGAATATGGTGTCAGGCACCGCCCGCCAGGTTAAGAGTGTTTGCACAAGGTCTTTTTGCAAGAAGGCTGCTGAACGGGATGCTGCATATCCATGATGGAAAGCTTCTCTTATTTGAATGAACCCAACAGGAAGTAAGGATAAGAAGACCATACCCGCCAAGCCGATATTGAGCATAATACAGCTAAATTTAATCCATTTATCGTTCCAAAACTCGGGTTTGACAATATTACGCAATGAGTACAGAAGTACTGCAACCGCAAACATCCCGTAAACCCCCATCATGGAACCATGACCATGTGCTGGCGTTAAGAATTGCCCATGTTCAAAATAACTTACTGCCGGAAGATTGATCAAAAATCCTAGCACACCTGCACCTACTAAGTTCCAGATGGCGACAGAAATTAAGAACCAAAATGTTCCTTTATAAGGAAAATCAATCCCGCCTTCCCGCATCATTTTATATTGTTCGTATGCCTCAAGAATTAATAATGTCAATGGGATAACTTCTAAGGCTGAGAATACAGCCCCAAGACCTAGCCAAATCTCGGCTGACCCATTGTAATAATAGTGGTGACCAATACCAATCACACCGCTGCCTAATAATAGGATTAATTGGAAGTATAGCTGTCTGACCGTAGATTTTTTAGTGACAAGTCCTAATTGAACCATCAAGAAACCAATAACGACAACAGCAAATACTTCAAAAATCCCTTCAACCCAGAGATGGATAATCCACCAGCGCCAATAGTCTGCAAATGTGAAACTAGTCCCAGGATTAATAAATAGCGCAAAGATATAAAACGCCGGTACCGCAATGGCTGAGTAGAATAACAAATGAATTAGTCCACCCTTATCAGATTCTCTTTTTAAGCCTGCCCGAATTCCACGGTAAACGATAAACAGCCAGATTAGCATACCGACAATTAGAATTAACTGCCAAATCCGTCCTAATTCAATATATTCCCAGCCATTGTTTCCAAGCAGGAACCAATTATTGCCTAAATATCCCTTCGCACCAAGCCATTCTCCTGCCATACTGCCGCCTACAAGGACAACTAGTGCCCAAAATAAGATATCGACTAAAAGTCCTTGTTTCTTTGGCTCATATCCACCCACAAGCGGCGCAACATAAATACCCATTCCAAGCCAGGATGTTGCGATCCAGAAAATAGCCAGTTGTAGATGGAACCCTTTGGTAATATTAAAGGGCAGAATATCATGAATCCACTTAATACCGAAGAAACTATCAGGCTCTATATAGTAGTGGGCCAGTAAAGCACCAAACATACACTGAACAAAAAATAACACAGACACAATAACAAAATATTTTCCACTCTTTACTTGTGAACTTGTTACAGGAATTTTTCGTAAATCGATTTTAGGGAATTGCCCCTCTTTGTATGCTTCCTTCATCCCAAACTGATAACGGTAAAACACAAATAGGATAATTCCTACCATTAATACAAATAGTGTAATACTGGCACCGCTCCACCATACCGCAGAAAAAGAAAGGTGGTTTCCGGCATCTTCGTAATAAGGCCAGTTATTAGTATATGTGATGGTATCACCTTTTCGGACTGTACTTGATAACCAGGCAGTCCAAAAGAAGAAATCAGATATTTGTGTAATTTGGTCACCTTTCGCCACATATGCCCGGTTCTTTTCCGGCATATCCGTTTCTTTAATCAGATTGGCCTTTAACCCCCAACCGTCTCCTTTGGTAAACACGTCTTGATAATGTTCTCTTACCTTTTCAAGACCAAAAGCTTGGGCATTTGTTAATTTCATTGTATCTTCAGCACTATCATAGCGATTTTTACGCATTTCTTTAATCACATTATTTTTAATAACCGATTTTTCATCATCATTAAGGGAGTCAAAGTCTTTGCTGTATTTTTCCTTTGCCTTAAAAACCTGCATTCCTTTTGTATAGATTGTAAGGGCTTCAGCCGTATAATCTGGCCCCATGTAAGAGCCATGTCCTAACACTGTTCCATAATCCATTAAACCATACTTTTGAAAAACAGCTTGCCCTCCCATAATTGACTCTTTTGTAAAAAGAACCTCACCCTTCTCATTTGTTACCTGCAATGGTCTTGGAGCCTGTTCTTTGAATATCCAATAGCCCCCGGCAAGCAAGACAGTAAAGCTTAGTAAAATAGTAATTATTAAAACTGACTTTAACAAACCATTTCGATTTGTATTCACCACTTTGTTCAATGTTTTCCCCCGTTGTAGTTCCATCCAAATTCATCCTTTCTTATTTGTTCACATTTATTATTGTAACGGTGGAGGATCACTTATAGAGTGAAGTCCCTCATCGTATCCCTGTGATTTTTCTCACATCATTGAGAATGAGTTTCAAAAGATGTGACACTATGACGGAGGTCACTTAATTACAAGGTAAACACTGCTAAAATGTAACTTAAAGAAGATGAATGACTTACATGAGGTGTTGTTAATGAAATGTGAGGATATTGTTAAAAGATTATCAATTGTGCCGATTTTCAAAGAGTTATCAGCTAAAGAACTTGATCCAATTGTAAAAATTGCCCAAGCTCGTTTTTATAAAGATAGAATGTACGTCTTTATGCAGGACGATCCTCTTGATCGAGTGTTTTTTATCCACTCAGGGAAAATTAAAATCTATAAATCCGATTTAACGGGGAAAGAACAATTAATCTCTGTGTTAGGGCCTGGTGAAATGTTCCCCCATGCTGGTTTCTTTAGGAAGGGGAAATACCCAGCATACGCGGAGGTTTTGGAGGATGCCGAGCTTATCATCATTCCTATTGATAGATTTGAAAAAATATTAATATCTTATCCAGAATTATGTATTAAGCTGTTTAAGGTATTAGGTGAAAAGATTGTGGACTTGCAAGGAAGGCTGGAAGCACAAGTCCTTCATAATACGTATGAACAAATCATTTTACTGCTTGTTCGACTATGTAAATCTAATGGAGAAAAGGTTGGAGGGCTTTATAAATTAACGACTCAATTCACTAATCGTGAATTAGCGAATATGATTGGAACCTCAAGAGAATCCGTCAGCAGAACGATTACCCAGGTTAAAAAGAAATCATTGGTTTCCCAAGATGAGAATGGATTTTACTTAATCAACCGTGAGGCTCTCGAACAGGAATTATTTTATTAAAGGCTGTGTTAATCTTGAATGTTGATTTCCGTTCCAGGCGGCTTCGCTCCAATCCACATGCTAAAAATCAACAATAAAAAAGAAAGCGGAAGCAATTTAAACTTCCGCTTTCTTTTATTTTTCGATTGGGTCTGTCGGCAGGACGGCTTTTATTTCTTGCAGCACAGTTACATCCAGTTCATCATCGAGAAGGATATGGACGGTTCCCTCATCCTTTTCAGTTCTAATTAGCCTGCCAATTCCTTGGCGAAGCCGGAGAAGCATATAGGGTAAGTCTACTTCCAAAAAGGGATTAGTAAGCCCATTCTTTTTAGCAGTAAATACCGGATCATTAGGCGGAAACGGAAGAGAAAAAATAATGACATTTTCTAATGACCTGCCTGGAACATCAAGCCCTTCCCATAAATGAATCGAAAAGAGAACAGCATGTTCTTCATTTTGAAATTTCGAAACCAACGTGCTAATCTCCTCATCTCCTTCAAAATATACAGGATAAGGAAAGGCACTTGAAAGCTGCTTCTTAAGAACTAATAATTCTTCATGGTTATTAAGGAGAATTAATGCTCGTCCTTCAGACTGAGTAATTTGCTTAATTAAATATTGAACCTTCCCATCGACCTCATCTTTTGGAAAACGAGGCAGAAATACTTTCATTTTTTCATCATAATCAAATGGCGACGCCACGGAAAAAGAAACGTATTCGCTAACGCCAAGGCTATTGGCCATGTAATCAAATGACTTATGATTTGAAAGTGTAGCTGAAGAAAAAATAAACGGCTTCTTCTGTGAAAATACTTCCTCACGCATTACTTCCTCGACCATTTTAGGCATGATCACAAGGGTTCTTTCTCCACCCTTTTCTTCAAACCAGGTAATCCCATTCAGTTCTTGAAGGAATAATGATAGTGAATAGGTAATTTGTTCTAAATATTCCTCAACAATTTTCAAATCATACTCATTAATTACATATAACTCACTTTCAAAAACCAGCTCTTCTTCAAGTGACTGCAAGGTTGACAGCAGCTTTCGACAGGTTTTCATCACCAATGGATGCTTGGTTATGACTTGTTTTTCAGATCCTTGTGATTGAGAAGAAAATTGAGAAATAGCATCAAAAAATGCCTCATTTGCCAAAAGCGCCTCTTCAATCGTATATAACGTCTTTTCACGGACTTCGTTTTCCATTAACCTAGTTAGTAATGTATCTAATGTATAATCCGTAAAACGGTAGCTCAATGCTTTCTGTGCAGCATATTCCAACAAGTGTCCCTCATCAAATACGACAGAGGAATGCTCTGGTAACAGCGGCAGCTGTCCTTCCCGTTTTCGTGATTCTTTCGTCCAAATATGCTCCATGTAAAAATCATGAGAACAAATGATTAAATCGGCCGCATGTCGATAAAATTCCCGGTGCAGAGTTAAGCCGCAGCGATGACGTTTATCACAAGAGAAGCAATCCTGCAGCGCATCCCAATTCACATTACTCCAAATTTCATCCGAAAGAGATGGATAATCCCGTCTGTCACCATATCTTTCAAAAGACTGCATGGATCCAACGGAATGAACAAAATCAGGAAGTTCCTGATAAACCTCTGAAATCTCATCCGAAAAATTATTGTTTTTGACCTGATCCAGTTTTTTCAAACAAAGATATTGATCCCTTGATTTTGCCAGACGCACATCTATCTGCAAATCTAAAATCTTCTCAAGCTTTGCAATATCTCCTTCTTTTTTAACCAGTTGTTCAATTAATGTCTCGTCAGCACAAGCAATCACTGCAGGCCTATTCGTATAACGAGCATACATGATAGCATACAGTAAATAGACAATCGTTTTCCCCGTTCCTACTCCTGCCTCGGCAAACATTACTTTTTTCTCTTTAAAGGCATTTTCTAATTGAAAAGCCATATAAATTTGTTCGTCTCGTAGTTCAAAACCTGCTTCCGGTAATACATCATAAAATAGGTCGCCAATCCATTCCCCTAACTTGTCATAAAAAGACTCCGTTTTTGAAATTTCAAATGGCATTCGGTTGTGCATGAAAACCCCTCCCCCATAAATATTCTTTCCTACTCGTTCCGCGGGGGTCTCTTGCCCCAATATTGATAAAGGTCCGTCCGAATGAATCCATTAAACAGCTTCCGCTTCTTTGTTGCCGGTTTTCCGTATAATTGCTCAAAATCTTCATTCGAAGTCATGATATAAATCGACCAGGTATCGAGTTTACTAAAAGCCTGGCCCATTTCCTTATACATATGCTCCACTGCCTTTTTATCTCCAAGCCGCTCGCCGTATGGAGGGTTTCCTACAATAACCCCATACTCTTTACTTGTCGATATATCTCGAACCTGCATCTGTTTAAAATGAATTAAATCACCAAATCCAGCTTCCACGGCATTACCTTCCGCTATTCTAACCATTCGATGGTCGATGTCAGAGCCGCTAATGTCTAATGGCTGGTCGTACTTTGCCAAATCCTCTGCTTCCATTCGTGCATCATCCCACACTTTTTCAGGAATCCAATTCCAAGCTTCAGAAGCAAATTCCCGGTTAAATCCTGGTGCAATATTCTGCCCAATCATCGCTGCTTCAATTGGAATGGTACCTGATCCACAAAAAGGATCCATAAAAGGCCGATCAGCCTGCCAGTTCGTTAACATTACGAGTGCAGCTGCCAATGTTTCCTTTAGCGGTGCCTCCCCTTGATCAATCCGATATCCTCGTTTATGGAGTCCACTGCCACTGGCATCAATTGTTATAGTTGCAACGTCTTTTAACAAAGCAACTTCAATCCGGTATAGAGCACCACTTTCTTCGAACCAGGTATTTCGCTTATACTGTTTTTTCAGACGTTCAACCACTGCTTTTTTAACAATGGCCTGACAGTCTGAGACACTGAATAACTTTGATTTAACCGATTTCCCAATAACAGGGAATTCTGCATCTTCAGGCAAAAAATGTTCCCAGGGAAGTGCCTTTGTCTTTTCAAACAGTTCATCAAACGTAAAGGCCTTAAATTCGCCTACTTTAATTTTAATGCGGTCTGCCGTTCGCAGCCATAAATTACTTCGTGCAATCGCAGTCTCATCCCCAGAATAGGTAACCCTGCCATTTTCCACTTCACAATTATAACCAAGTGATCGTACTTCTTTCGCAACTAAGGCTTCTAACCCCATCGCTGCGGTTGCAATAATTTGATATTTTCCCATATTTTCACCCTTACATAAATTCAAATGTATGTATTAGTACCCTTATCGTTCAACTTGTCGCTTACATTATTGACAAAATGCTGCAAACGAATGCAGTTGTTGGCAATAAAAAAGCTCCCCATATTAGGAGAGCCCTTAATATCCAGCATTTTTAACATTAATAACGTTCTGTAAGCCATGTTCTGTACCATTGTACTGCAAACGACCTTTTGGGTCTCGTACACAGGTGGTAATCATCTATCTACAGATTCAAGTTGAATCTGTCTTTCTCCTCGTTCAATTCCTCAGAGAAAACGCCCCTACCATAATTTGGGTTTCTCGCTCGTGGGGTTTACCCGTTCCACCCTTTCCGTTTCCAGAAAGACTACGTCACTGTGGCACTTTTATAGGTATTCATACCATATCCGGTTGGGACTTAGGTATTTTCCCGGCCGTCAACTGAATGCTAGACTCAGCTGCCCTAGCTTATGAATTCACTAGGCACGAACACTACGAGCATCGCAGCTCGTGCGAGCATGGACTTTCCTCAACGATTCGCTTAAAGCTCCTCGCAGCGATTACCCGAACGTCATTAATGATACTTTCTTATTATATGTATTTCTTGTTGAATATACAATGGTTTTTATTAGGAAACTGCGGTACAAAATGTTAATCGTAAAGTTTATTACCAAAAACATGCTTTTCTAGATTAGACAATCTTTTTAAAATATCAAAATTGGTGGTTCCGGCAGGCTGTGCCACCGGCTGCCTTTTTGACGTATCTTCAAGCTGCTTACGAAGCCTTAGGTTCTCTTGCTGGAGATCCTCAATTTCTTGATGAAACGTTTCATAGTCTTTAATAATTAAATCTAAAAATTTATCCACATCTTCTTGTCTATAACCACGAACACCAGTTTTAAACTCTTTTTCTAAAATATCCTTAGCTGTTAATTTGACCTTATCAGCCAACATACAAATCACCTCAAGTTTAGCCAATCATTACCTATTATTTTTCCAAAAATAAGTCCTTTTGTCAATTTTCTTTTACATTCAGGATTTGTGCCAACATTTCATTCATATGTGGCACCCACTAATCCTACTCCTTAAAAGTCAGATTGCTTAAACTGTTCTTCCTCAACAATCATTTGCAAATCGTAAAACGTAATTAATTCGATTCGATAATTGTGCTGCTTTTGATAGTCTAATGCGAATTCGTACAAAAATTTAGAACTTCCCTCTTTTTCATGGTCATACAAAAGCAGCAGGCCTTCACTTTTTTCCACAAAGAATTGATTTTTCAAACGAAATTGCCATGGCTTTTCATACCCTTTTTTCGTAATAGAATCGACGAAATCCGCTTGCATTAAGATCGTTGAATACCACTCTTTATTGGTTTCATTCCAGTTCGATTCCTGTTCTAAAAACGGAGTAATCACTGCAAGCTTTAACTCAGGATATTCAGTCTGTAAGTCAAATACTACTTCGGCAGCCCAAAGTTCTACACCTAGTTGACCACTGATTAAGATCCATTCTAATTCTTCTTCAATCATGGGCAGTAACGCCTTTTTTATGGCTGCCTTGATGTATTGAACAGATGGATGGTCCTTATTAAATACCCCTAATTCAAAAGGTTTATAACCCGAAATGGCTAAAACTTTTACCAAACTCTTTCTCCTTTTTTTAAAATTATTTAAAATTGGGACAAACATTTTATTACTAAGAACATAACATATAATAAGAAAATAAAAAACAAGGGCTAAATAGCCCTTGCAAGACAATCCAATTACTATGGTCTGCGGCCTCTAAAAGATCCTGGCCCTGCTCCAAAGCCTGGTCCTGGTCCTGGTCCAAATCCTGGTCCAAAGCCCGGTGCGCCTGGTCCAAAGCCCGGTGCGCCTGGTCCAAAGCCCGGACCACCCATTCCACCAAAGCCTGGTGCATTAGGTACAGCATTTGGCATTGGTGCGATTGGCATTGGAGCCGCTGCCGGTGCACATGTGTTACAGCAGTCAATGTGCTGATTGCAGCACTCTTCTGCACATGATGCAGTGTGTGGACAATAATGTTTATGTTGGAACATATGATGGTTCACTGTGGTTGTATGAACCGGATGAATATGTGGCACCACCGTTGTTGAAAACGTATGGTTCACAATTTGTTGCGTCGGATGAATGACTGGAGGTAAAAAATTAGTTCCTAGATACATATGAAAATCTCCCTTCAAATATTCTGTTTACATTAACAGCCTATGTTAAAGGAGCGACTCTTGTACTAATGAAAATACCTATTTTTTTGATTTTAGCTATGCTGTTTTTATAACATAGTATAAAAGCTGTCTTTTAAACTTGTTAAAACAACGGCAGTCAAACAGACGACAATAAAAAATAAGAAAAGAATTGCTTTATACATACTACCAGCTCCATAAGTTTTATAGTCGTTTTTTTCTCAACTCAATTTTCAATTTTACCTTTTTCAAGTCTGATAAACAATATGGGAATGCTGGTTTTCTCCATAAAAAATATTAAAATTTTGTGACATACCGATCAACTATTAATCATGTTGAATAGCTCGGCAAAAATTAGTGAACGTTGGGCTTATTTAGGATCATTTATCGTACTTTTTTTCCAAGCGTGAAAGCCTGGTTTGCAGCTGATCTAGTAACGGCTTATTCTCATTTATTGGATCAGCAGATACAGAATGAATGGCTTCCTGACAATATTTAATGGCCTTTGGAAGATCTTTGAGCCTATGCTCAAAAATTTTGGCCAGCTCAATACAGGCCTCTAATCTTATTTGCAGATCCTCAGAATCGACAACTTCCATAAATAAATTTCGTGCGCTGATCCAATTACGTTCTTTTTTTTGCTGGTAGGCCAGGAGTAACTTTGCCTGTTTGGATGTTATATCCTGCTCCTTTGTTAGGGTGGTTAAGACTTTTTCCGCTTGTTCCGTTTCTCCTAAGCTAGCAAACCAACGCCCTACTTCATAAGTCTCAGGTCGTGTTTGATTCTGGTCCATACCCGAAAGCTGAAATGTCAGATGAGTATACAACGTAACAAGGGATAAAATGTCGATTTCATTATGTTTTAAAATACCAAGCATTCCATCAGGTTGTTTACTTTCAATAAAATCAAAATAAATGATAGGTGCCAGATAGCCCGGTATATCATCCATTCGTTCCACTCCCAATACTTCTTTTTCAACAATGGACAACTTCATTCTATCTAATTTATGTTTCCAGAGTCTTCTGGCCGCATGGTAAAGATCAAAATGTCCAAAGGCAGGCAGTTTTGGGACATGTTCTCTGACTAGTGTATGTCGTGTTTTTACTTGTGGCCAATCAAACGATTTGCCATTGTATGTGACGAGTGTTCGATAGTTCACTTTTTCCAAAAAGCTTTGATATAGGGGAACCTCAGCACCTGGATTTGGCAAAATATGCTGTCTTAAAATAAGCTCCTCTCCAGAAACACTAGCATAACCAAGTATAAAAATGGTATTTCCAACTCCGCCCCCAAGCCCTGTCGTTTCTGTGTCAAAAAAGAATAATTCTTCCACACTATGCCCTTTAGACGATATTGGATGTTTAATTTCTTTTCTATTCCAGCAATTAACTGCCGTTCGTAATTCTTGAAACTGATAGTGCCCATGCTGATAGGACAGAGGGTATCTTACCTCTCGAATTAAACAATAATTTTCATCTAAGAAATAGGGAGAGACATGTTCTTGTTCCCATTTATCACGAAATGGGATATCAATTAAAGAACCTTCAGGAAGATGCTTTTTTTCCTTTTCAGAATGAGCACCAACCGACAGATGCGGTTTTAAACGATTCAATTTGTTTTTTAGTGACATGTTGCAACTTCCTCACCTAACCGTGGAGTTCGCAGGAATGTCTCGAGAATATTAACAGTATCATTTTTAGCTGTTTCACTAACAGCTTCAGTGCCAATACAAGAAGGACATCCTGACTGACATTGGCAGCGGTGGATCATTTTTAAGGTTTCATTAAATACTTCAGACATACCTGTATATATTTTTTCACTTAATCCAATCCCGCCCGGATAACGATCATAAAAGAAAATCGTCGGCTTTTCATTATGATCTGCTTTAACTTGGGGTATAACGTGGATATCCTGGGGATCAGCCATGACAAATAAGGGAGCTATATGATTAAGGGCATTTGCAGCGCCAATCAGCCCTTGCTCGAGACGCTCTTGTCCCATTTCTACTAACGGTTTACTTAACGAAATCCATGCAGCATTTGTATGAAGCTCCTCCTCCGGGAGGTGAATCGGACCGGACCCAATGTTTTCATGAGTTTCAAATTTAATCTTTTTAAAAATAGTAGCCATCGCCCGTACACTTACATCGCCATACCCTATTTCTGCTTTAGAGAATGTTTGTAGTTTATCAACCTCTAAAACCTTTAATTGAACTGCCAGGTTGGCATCTGTAAAATAGTCTACATCGACCTCACGAACAAAGGCCTTTTTCTCATCCCAATCGAGCTTCTCTACCTGATATTGTGTCCCTTGATGTAAGTAAATGGCCTCATCATGGAGCAATGTCATGGCGGAGAAACGATCCATTTCACCGATGACCTTCACATGAGCTATATCTGATTGATCGACGATTATAACATTTTCCTGTGAGGCTGATCGTAAACTAATGTTATGAGCCGGAAATGAATCATTCATCCAGAAAAATTTTTCTCCATTCCGATAGAGCACACGTTCCTCTGCTAAGTATTCGAGTAACTCGTCCGTTTCCACATTTCCAAACAAATCACCCGACTTAAACGGCAGTTCATAGGCAGCACATTTCATATGATCAATTAAAATAATGAGATTATCTGGGTTAATTCTTGCTGTTTCGGGACTTTTATTAAAAAAGTAATCAGGGTTTTGAATAATATATTGATCAAGCGGGCTCGAACTGGCTACCATTATAACCAAAGCCTCGCCATGTCTTCTGCCTGCTCTTCCTGCTTGCTGCCAAGCACTCGATATCGTCCCAGGATAGCCTGTCATAATACAAACCTGCAGCTGTCCAATATCCACGCCCAGTTCAAGAGCATTCGTGCTGACAACCCCATAGATATCCCCTGAACGCAAGCCTTTTTCAATTTTCCTTCGTTCCGTTGGCAAGTATCCGCCTCGATATCCCATTATTGATTTTGCACCCAACTCATTTTTAACTAATTCCTGCAAGTAAGTCAGAATTATTTCCACTCTTACTCTGCTTCTAGCAAATACAATAGTTTGAATCTTATTTTTCAATAGTTCCCCTGCTAGTTTACGAACTTCAAGTGTTGCACTTCTGCGAATATTTAATGGCTTATTCACTATCGGAGGGTTATAAAAGAGGAAATGTTTCGTTCCACTTGGTGCACCATTATTATTAATCAACGTCATTTTCTCTTCGGTTAACTTCTCCGCAAGTTCTAAAGGATTAGCAATAGTGGCAGAAGTACATATAAACACAGGATTGCTTCCATAATAATGGCAAATCCGCTTTAATCTTCTGATTACATTGGCAACATGACTGCCAAACACACCGCGGTATGTATGGAGTTCATCAATAACAACAAATTTAAGATTCTCGAATAAGGATACCCATTTTGTATGATGCGGCAGGATCGCAGAATGAAGCATGTCTGGGTTGGTAATGACTACATGTCCAGCTTTTCTTACCCTCTGGCGGATGTTTGCGGGAGTATCTCCGTCATAGGTATAACTATTTATGTCAGCGCCGGACGCTTCAATTATTTCATTAATTTCACTTTTTTGATCTTGTGCGAGTGCTTTAGTTGGAAAAATGTACAGAGCTCGTGCATTAGGATTAGCCAAAATGGTTTGTAACACCGGCAAATTATAGCAAAGTGTCTTTCCAGAGGCAGTTGGTGTCACAGCTACAATACTATGCCCACTAATAATTTCATCATATGCTGATTTTTGATGAGTATAGAGCTGGTCAATTCCTCTAATAGAAAGAGATTTCTTTAAAACAGGATGCAGGTCCTGTGGCAAGTCTACAGATTGGGCTGGCTTGTGTTCAATCGTATGCCATGTGACTATATTTTCTTTAAATTCTTGGTTTATTTTTAAATCTGCAAGGATTTCCTGCAGGTTTTTTTTTAGCTTCATGTTCTCACCTCATAACTCTTATTTTACCGAATAGACGTTCGTTATTAAAGGTATAAAATAAAATTTAATCCATTAACAGGATTGTAACCTTTTACCATTATGATAGAGTAAACGTTATAACCATATTTTGTTACAATATAAATGGAATGAACTTGATTTGAAAGGTGATTATATGAAAATAGAAGATATTGAACGTGTACTAGGTGGTTTTACCCTTTTCCGTGAATTAGACCATTTTGAATTGACAAAAATAGCGAATATTTCGATTGCCAGGGAGTGGAAAAAAAATAGTCATGTTTTTCTCCAAGGCGATCCACTCGAAAACGTCTATTTTATCTTTGATGGAAAAATAAAAATCTATAAAAGTGATATAAGTGGTAAAGAACAAATTGTAGCGATTGCAAAAAAAGGAGAAATGTTCCCCCATGTTGGATTCTTTAGAAAGGGCGATTATCCTGCCTATGCAGAAGTGTTAGAGCCTTCTACCCTTATTGCAGTTCCTATTTCAAAATTTGAGAAGGTATTAATCGAAAATCCAGAGCTCTGTATTAAAGTGTTTAAGGTGCTTGGAGAGAAAATTGTTGATTTACAAAATCGCTTAGAAGAACAGATTTTAAACAATACATATGAACAAATTATCAAGCTTCTTATTCGTTTAGCTCAGAAACATGGAATGGAACAGACGGATGGTACGATTCAACTGAAATCAGAGTTTACGAATAGAGATCTTGCCAATATGATTGGAACTACGAGGGAAACCATTAGCCGGACATTGACGAAAATGAAAAAAGAGGAATTAATAGAACTAGACCATGAAGGAAACATGATTTTGGATATATCTATGCTGATGCAGGAATTAAATCTACTATAATAAAAACACCGCAGTTTTTATGCCTGCGGTGTTCTTCTTATGATTACAGCTGAAGCATTTCTTCCATATCTTCTTTGGCTGTACCGATTAACTTAAGATTAAAAGTATCCTGAAGGACCTGAAGAACTCCTTCTGAAATAAATTCAGGCGGTTTAGGTCCAATTCTAATGTCCTTAATTCCCAAACTGAATAAACCTAACAGAATCGCTACTGCTTTTTGTTCAAACCAAGATAAGACGATACTCACTGGTAATTCATTTACTTCACAGCCGAACGCGTCCGCCAATGCTAAGGCAATCTTCACGGTTGAACCGGAATTATTACATTGACCTAAATCAATATACCTAGGGATGTTTGTTCCAGGTACTACCCCATAATCTACATCATTAAAGCGGAATTTACCGCAAGAAGTCGTTAATATCACTGTTTCGGGAGGAAGCGATGTAGCAAGCTCTCGGTAGTATTCCCCTCCTTTTCCAGGAGCGTCACATCCTGCAATAACAAAAAAGCGTTTAATTTTACCTGCTTTCACAGCATCAATAACCTCTGGTGCTAAACCTAGAACGGTTTCATGGTGGAATCCAGTGAGTAATGTTTCTTCCGATTCAATTGCTGCTTCAGGAAGCTCCAATGCTCTATTAATTAATGAGGTAAAATCATCATTCACAATTTTTTCAACATTCTCAAGTCCGGCAACTTCATAGGAGAACATCCGATCAGCATATGTACCCTTAATTGGCATTACACAGTTGGTAGTAGCAAGTATAGCTCCTGGGAACTTTTCAAATAGGCGGCGCTGGTCGTACCAAGCTTTACCTATATTACCTTTTAAATGTGCGTATTTTTTCAAGGCAGGATAGCCATGTGCAGGCAGCATTTCAGAGTGTGTGTAAATATTAATACCTTTTCCTTCAGTTTGCTTTAATAATTCCTCTAAGGCGAATAGGTTATGTCCCGTAACAACAATACACTTGCCTTCAATTTTATTTTGACTAACGCGGATTGGTTCTGGGATTCCCAAACGTTTTGTATGGGCCTCATCAAGCATTTCCATAACGCGGACCGCAGATTGTCCCACCTTCATAGCCATATCAATATGTTCCTGTACGTTAAAGTTTGAATTAGTTAATGTCATGTAAAGTGCTTCATGTGTTGTCGCATCCACAAATGGGTCCGTATACCCTAGTTGATTGGCATGTGTTCTGTAGGCCGCAATTCCTTTTAACCCAAAAATTATCGTATCTTGTAAGCTGGCGATTGTTTCATCTTTACCACAAACACCAATTACCTTGCATCCGCCAGTTGGTGTTTGTTCACATTGATAACAGAACATGTAACTTCCCCACTTTCATTATATTTCTATCCTAGCGTACAAATTTTCTCACTTCTTAAATGTGATTCAAATCACATTTGCCATATTTGTAACAGAATGTTCAAAAATTTGTGACGAACATATGTCAGCACCTACCTATTTTTCTATGCATATAATATGGAGTGAAATAATGGAAAGAGAGGGAATAATGATGTCATCCATGCTTCCGAATGATAAAAATAACCGTAAATCCCCGCTGTCAGAACCTTTCCGGGATTTAATCAAATCAATGAATGACCTATTCACTGATAAACCGATGCGGGGATTTTTACAAACAATTGATGAGTTTTTTAAAACTCCTTTTCCTACGGCGGCAGGTTTTCATGTGGAAACGGTAGAAACAGGAAAGGAATATATTATTTCAGCCGAGCTGCCTGGCGTGAAAAAGGAGCAAATCCAATTAAACATTACAGGAAACTATTTAACCATCTCTGTTGAAAATAGCGAATTAGAAACAGAGGAAAACGAACTTACCCAAGTATATCGACGTAAATACTTCCGTCAGCATGCTGCTAGGACGATCTCCCTGCCCCATGCGATCAATGAAAAATTGGTTCGGGCTTCGTACCGTGATGGGTTGTTACAAATCCACATTCCTCAGGAAAAAGGTAAAGTAATAGACATAGAAGAATAACTTACTATTTTTTTGTTTCCTCCATATAGGAAAAGACGGCTGCTATTAGCCGTCTTTTTTATACTCTGAAATAATTTAAGCCTTAAAGATACCCCCAAATCCTTTTACGAGCGAGGATACTTCATGGTTCAATATCCCTTTGTTTCCTTTAATAGCTTTTCACCACCCAGAGAAGCTATTAACTCGTTTACTTTCCTCATATGATTATAAGTGCGTGAAATTTTTGTGGTCAGTGGTCAATTTCGGCACTGACCACATTTTTTGTTTATACTGCATTTCCTACCTGCTTTAACACATCTAAAATAAGAGGGGAAACTTGAATTAAAACATATCCCAATCCAGCTTTCATAATGCCATCCCAAGCTTTCTCTGATTTACCAAACATGAAGAAAAAGCATGAGCCGACTATGATCACGGAAGCAATCGGGAAGGATAGGGCCACCATGATATCGACAAGTGGGTCTAGTACGTGGGCAAGAGTAGAGAGGGTATGTTCACTCATCCACTCCTTCGCTCCTACCTCTATGACCACAGGTGCGCTCACAGGGGTTGAAGTAGTTGCCGCAAAAGCTTTCATGGCAAATCCAAGTGTGCCCACTGCTCCACAAGTAGCCAATGGAAGGACAGCAGCACTCGCTAAGTGGGCAACCTTCTTCACTCGGTTATTTCTTCTTTTTTTCTCCTTTACTTTATACTCGCCTGTCATAAAGTCATGAAATTGAATAGTTTTCATTTCCTTCACTCCTTATTTAATGTCGTCCATGGTGTAGATGAAATGAGGTAATCCTTTACACAGTTCCGCTAATTTAGCTTTTCTTAGCTTAGTTGTGGTCAACCAAATGAGCATAGGAAAATACCCAAAATGCTTTTCCACTGCCCCAGCTTCTAATAATCCTCTGTACCTTTCGATTTTGGCTTTGTTCTCTTTCATGGTTTGCATGTGGTCAACTTCTAGAATGTTGTATCTTCCATTTGCTTTAAACCACGCATCACAGACCACGGTATTAATTCCATCCGTTAACTTCATTTCATTTCTCCACTCATGAGGAAAACCAACAAAAATATAAAAGTCATTTCTCATAATGACATGCTGCACAAAATTACTTTTCTTTCGGACTTTTTGGGAATTGACATATTCACGACCTGTTTTATTGAGATAATAGATAGTGGAAAATTCTTCACGGTAATTGCTAAGATACGGGGATAATTGTTGCAGGATCCTATTGGCATTTCTTTTTTGCCCTAGTCGATGGATTTTTTGAAGCTGTTCCCGATTAAGATAATCTAGTTTCTTCAAGCTTAAAAGTATTCGCTCTTGTCTCTCGTTTAGGGGTTTCAACTTTCTTTTCCTCCTTATTAACAATGTAAGGTTGTATGAGTTGTTTAATTAGGTCGTTACTCATAAAAGGAGTTTGAAGAGTAGTTTGTTTTACCTCTTTGTATATCCCTCTGCCTGGTATTTCGGGTAAGTTTTCGGCTCCTACTTTGTCTAAGACGGTCATAGAAGCTGATGAACTATCCAAAACAAAGCATAACCGTGCCGGAATATTTCTCTTAATCTGCATACTGATCGCTTGAGCAGAAGGGTATTGGGTTGCATAAATCACGTAGTAGCCGGCCCCTCTTCCTTTCCTTACGATGTCTGTTAATATATCCATGCTCTTCCCATCATCCACCAAATCGGCAGCTTCATCGACAATGAGAAAATGTCTTTTCTTTACTCCTGCTTCGGAAACATCTTCAAAGCCACCATCTACAATTTTTTTATAATTTCGGTTCATTTGCTCTTGAACATCTTTTAAAATGACTGCCGCTTCTTTCATATCGGTTCCAAAGTTTACGACCTGTTTACAATTTTTAAATCGGGCAAAAGCCGGGCCGCCTTTGAGATCAACTAGAGAAAAAGAGACATCATCCGGCTTAGAAAGAATTAATGATGTAATAATCGACTTCATAATTACAGACTTCCCAAAACCTGTTGAACCAGCAATAATCAAATGTTTTCGTTTGTCAAAGTCGTGGTAAATAGTTTCGGTTCGATTCATCCCAATAGCCACGGACCATGTATTTTGTCTTAGTAATTCTTCTGTCCATGGGATTTTGCTAGGTAAAGATTCATTGTAGACTCTGACTTTCAATATCCCATCGTATGATAGCTCTATTTCCTTCTGTGAGCTTAGTTTCTTAGTGTATAGACCTTTTATATTCTGAACGATGTTTCGGTCTAATTTGAGGGTTTTTAGGTCTTTAAACTCAACCTTCACCGAACGAGTATTAAGCCCTGACTCAATCGCTTTTTGTTTGGAAACATAGTCTTCAAAACTTCTACCTAAAGGGATACGGTAACGGTATTCGGTGCCCCACTCATAATTCTTTTTTTTAAGAAGTTGAGTGGTCAAGGTCCGGGAACCATCTTTGACATTTAATCCTGTGAGAGCAAAGATCTTGTTTAATTTTTTTGAGTCGTTCCCCTCTCCACTTTTTGATAAATAAGCTTTCAACGAAATTGCTCCAAAAATTGTTGAAGACAACACTTCAAAAATCATTCGATTTTCCTCCTTTCTTTGCGCCACCTCATTGAAACTTACGTAGTAAGTAGTTGTAGAAATAGAGAAATACAAATAAGGTAGTACTATCGTTGATAGAGTAGTATCGGGAATATTCCCATACACTCTACTAGGTAGGCATTAATTTGGGTATGTAATAAAGCATATTTAGCACAGTTTGACCATTATGACCTATAGGGAAAAATATTTTTACCCAAAAGGAAAATCAAACAGGTTTTCAATAATTAATGAGGAATATTATAATATAGATGATCGATAGTTGGGGAGGAATAAAAATGGCAAATGGATTCATCAAAAGTAACGGGAGAGAAGCTAAACTTTTAAACGACTTGAAAAAAGGGTATTTTGCTTGGACAACAAGCAATAAGTCCTGGGTTGGTGATAGTAACGGAGATAAGATTAGAGGGTTTCAAATAGGGGCTCTTATGTATTTAATGAATAAAGATTTAGTTGAACTAAAAGAAGAAGGATATCCTGAAGGTTTGTATAAATACGGTTTGAAGGAGCAATAAGTAGATGCTTAAACACGAGTACATTAACAAAATAAAAGAATTAATTCATATTGGTTATACAAAACAAGACTTATATATTTATTTAAATGTAAAGAGAAAACAACAAGTAATGAGTCGATATCAACAATTGATTAATGATGCCTTGGATAGCAATTTACAGAGTCATTCTTACTACGCAGGGTTATTTGGGATAAGTATACAAATGGTTTCAAGCGACTATAAAATATTAATAAGAAAAGCAAACTGGTTAAATAATTACAGAAAGGAAAAAGGGGAGATTTATAAAGGAGAAATAAATGTACGGGTAAAAAACAAAGCCCCTCTCAAATGAGAAGGGCCTTTTTCATTAAAACATTTTTGACCAGGTTTTAGGGCCGATTATACCATCAGCTGCTAGGCCGTGTTTCTTTTGCCACGCTTTGACCGCTGCCGTTGTCTGTGGACCAAATACACCATCCACCTTTGCCCCAGCTACCTTTTGAATTAATTTAGTCGCTATGGTGTTGGTAGATCCTTGTTTAACTGGATGGCCAGGATAAGGATTGGCAACAGGAACAGGTTTCAAAAACAAGGCTTTTTCAGCATTTCTACGCTTCACTAAGCCGTTTAAGGTTTGCCCTCCTGCTTTGCAATATAAGCAAATATTATCGGCTACTTGATTCAATGAGCGCCCTTCTACGAGCTTTTTAAGATTTCCGGGGCCGACATTATAAGCGAAGGAAACAAGCGCATCAAATTGGTTCTGATTGAGTTTAAGACCTAACTTATTGACTGCATCCTCAAACCTTTTTAAATCTTGTTTGAGCAATTCATCAGCCTTAGCTTGTGTAATCCGCTGACCTACCACTACACCGCCAGTATGCCCCCAGCCGATAGTAGGCACACCTACAGCATCTTTATACCCGACAAGTAAGCAGCCTTCAAATTGTTGGATTAGTTTAATTCCAGTTTGTGAAATTTTCATTTAGAACCCCTCCCTTTCAATACTTGAACAGCATCCTTAATCTGTTTTGGTACTGGTAATCCTGTACGCCCTGCATTTTCTAAGATGGATAGCCCTTCGTTTCCTAAATAAAAAAAGATGATAGCCGATTGAACGGTATCACCCTCACCCATAGTTTTATCTATTAAATGTCCTAATGCCACCAAGCAAAACATCATCAATTTTTTAGCGATTCCTTTAAATCCTATTTTGCTGTTTAACTTACCTTCGACACCGGAAGCAAGCAAACCACTAAGATAATCAAAGGCAGCAAAGGTAAGTAATACTTGCAGCAAGACACTCCACCCCCCAAATAGGTAGCCTACGACTGCGCCTGTTACGGTTGCACCTGACTTATAAAAGATTTCCCAATTCATGTAGCGCCTCCCCAAATAAAAAGAGGACTGAATAATCAGCCCTCTTTCTTAGCGTATTTATCCTCTTTATGAGGTAATAATAACCCTAATCCAATACCAACAATAATTAATAATGCAATCACGCCCCATAACCATAAAGGTTTAGGAGATATGATGGTAAATAAAGTCGCACCTATGATGATGCAGTACACGGCTACCCAATGATACCATGCCATGTTATCACTCCTGATTTCGTAGTCTTTCCATAGCTTGACGAGAAAGGCTATTTCTTTTTTGAATAAGGGAGTCAATCATTTGTTTTTTCTGTTCAGCCGTATAATTTCTAGAGTTTTCAATCATCCGAATCTGTTTACTAATATCGCCAATGGATTTTGTAAAATCATCAACTGCTTTATATTCAGATTCTTTTCTGAATGGTTCGTTATTCTGTTTAGCTGAACCTCTTTCGTCAGTAAGACGGTCTTTTAACGTGTATAGATCATCTAATGATTGGCCCGAAGAAGATTGGTTAACGAGAAACGCCTTAGCTAATGGTTTTTGGTCGATGCTTTTTGCTGGTTTTTCTACTGAATTTTCTACTAATCCACTTGATTTTAAAATCCAATCAATCGCATTAGTAACATACGTTCCACTTCCACCCGAAAAGCCTTGAATGGTGTTGTCAATAACTCTAGGTGAACCGAAATTTTTAAATGAACCTTGACCACCTGTTAACTTATTAATACCCTTGCCAGCTAGTTTAGCCACTTCTGATGTATTAATATCATATTGATCTGGGTAATTTAGGTTCTCTTCTCTTTTAGGAATAATCGGCCCTTGTCTAAAGAAAGAGTAATTCGCCATCCCTTCGATCATCGGTGCAATACCTGTCAACATAACTGGGATAGAAGCTTGAGAAAGTCCTTGTTTGAGAAATCCATCAAAAGCGTTTTTATCGTGTTTAAATGCAAAATCGATAGCTCTTTCAAAGGTGTTAGAGAAAGCGAAAGCTAAGTCAAACGGTTTGGGAACACGGGCAATTTGATTAGTACCCGGAATAGGCAATAACCAAAAAGTATCCTTTAACCATTGAGGGGCATCGTCAATAATTCCTTTTTGTTTCTCATTAGCGAATTGACTTTGTGCATACTTTGCCGCAAGTGTAGGAAGTGTGACCGCTACAACCGCTTTTCCTGAAAATTTAGCCGGATTCTGTTTAAATGCCCTCAATAGCTTACTTTTACCCTGGATATTCGCATTCAAAAAGGCTACAACTTTATTAGCTTCACGAATACTAGTTCCAGCACGGCCAAAGTCCATAATATCTCTTGCTCTGTATGCCGCTTCTTGTGGACTTGCCCCTGAACGTGTAGCAGCTCTAAACTCTCCGACTTTCGTGGCTGTTTCACTCGTATCTGCTAACTTTCTAAGAATATTTACGGGATTCTTATAACGTTTTAACAATGAAGTATATGTCTTTGGATCCAAAACATCAACATAGTTAGCATTTACTTCGGTTAAGGCTTTCTTTAATGTTTCTTGGTGAAGTTTTCGGTCCATTGATACGATATTACCATAACCGCCATTTTCTTTAATGAATTGTTTGTAAAGATCCCCGGCTGTTTTAAATTCCTTATTCCCTATTTTGACAGTTCTACCTTTCCAAATAGATTGCCACAATCCCACAGGAAAATCAACCAAAGGATTAAAACCTGACTCTGATACTACAAAGGCATTCGGTACGTCACGCATTGGGTTTCTTAAGCTAAATTCAGGTGTTAACGTAGCTCCGGCCCGTAATAAAGAAGCTGGTTTTTGAAGTATCTTTATCAGTGTATTCGATGATTCTTTGTCTAAATTCATCAAAGTTTTATACACTTCGGGAGGTA
This sequence comes from Neobacillus drentensis, assembly GCF_021560175.1. Lineage (GTDB taxonomy): Bacteria > Bacillota > Bacilli > Bacillales > Cytobacillaceae > Neobacillus > Neobacillus drentensis_A. The sequence continues at coordinate 4,279,016 of NZ_CP091110.1, forward strand.
CTTCGTATTTAACCTTTTTACCTTCTTCCATGACACTAACTACATTTAATCGGCTTGTATCGTCTTTGTTGTCTAGCTTGCGAATAAACGCACCATCTGTGTCTTTTTCAGCCAGTTTTCCAATTTGTGAAGCGACTCTGTTTCTATCCACTGTATTAGTAGCTTTGAAAATGTTTTTAACGACGCTTTCCAATGGATCGATAACCTGACGATTAGAACCTTCAAGTTTTTTAATCGGGCTTGAAGCATTGGCCAAGGCTTTGCTGATTCCATTTGAAAAATCGATTTTATCATCATCAAAGGAACGGAACAAAGAAACATAGTTAGGCCATTTTTCTTTCATCCCTTGTAATTGTGCATCGCTAATAATGCCGCCCTGTTTAAGTGTATCTAAGACATTGTTATTAACGGTTAGCAGTTTCTTTCTTGCCGCTTCCATTTGAGGTGAGCCAAGTTGTGAAATTGTATCTTCAATCTCCGCATTGGTAAAGCCTGAATTGATCCCCTTTGCGTTAACATCCTTCGCATGGACAGCTAAAGCGTAATCGCCTAAGTCCTTTGAATCAATTCCGTGCGCTTGTAAATCTTTGAAAAGTGGCTGCAATTCTTCCTGAACAAGCAAATGTGCTTTTTCTGGACTTCCCTTAAACAATCTCGCTTGCTTATATAAACTATTCTCCGCACTATCGACTTTTCCTGTTATGTTTTTTTCTAAATGTTCTAAAGGTGCCATATCATCAACAAATTGCGTGCGAAGATTAGATAAGAAATTAGACTTTTCTTTCACTGGTTCCCGGTTTACTTTGCCACGGAAAGAGCTAAGATCCCCGCTCGTTTGCCTTTGGGAGTCTAACAATTCTCTCGCTACCGGGGCAAGATTCGGTTCTTTCTCTGAACCGCTTGTAATGGGTTCATAGTCTCTGCCTGCTTTTAGTGTACCAGGGGAGATGTTTTCACTTTTTTTTAATGCTGCCGCCCTATCTTCTTGTAATCCATCTAAGATTGGCTTAAAGACCGCTTCCTGTTCGGGATTCTGCTGCATTAAAGCTGTAATTTCATTAATTTGGTCGTCAATCGCTTGAACCTCTTCCGGCTGCCATGCTGGGAGACTTCCTAATTCATCTTGAAAGCCCTCTTTTACATGTTGCTCAGCCAATTGCATTAATTCTTGGTTGTTTGGTTTTCGTCCATATTGTTTATAAAAATCTTGGTACCATTGAGGATTACGACTAACACTAAATGAGCCGTTCACTTCTCTAAAGTTCCCTAACCCTGTTCCTGTTGTACCATAATCTACACCTTTACCCATAGAGTTTTTAAGATATTCATATTGCGCTTGAACGGCATTTTGAAACTCTTGACTCATTGGGGCAGCGTTTAACTCGCTTGGTGCTGTTGGTAATTGTACAGGATTAATTGATAATGGACTTTGTTCGGCTTGCCTAAAGTTATTTAATCCCGGTTGTAGCGTGGAAGCAGGATTATTTCTTAATTGCAAGTCATTTAGTAAGTTGCCATACAGTTTATTAGAGTTATGTTCAATCGATGGTAAAGGTTTGGGTATCATATCGGTTCTTGCAGCATTAGAAACTGTGTTTAATACTTCGCCCGATGTTGGCACCATTCTTCTCATAGCTGTTTCAGAAGCTAATTGAAGGCCCTTAGTCGCTCCTTTTGCCACTCCTGGACCAACAAGGTTAAGAGGATCTAAAGCAATCTCTGAACCCATTCCAGGTAATTCTGTGCCTACTTGCGTTGCGACTTTCTCTTTTACTGGCTTAGGCAAGAAAGGAGTAATAAGCTTTGTCGGACCTGCAGCCATCGCAATTTTACCAATTGAATTAGCAATCTTTTTATCTTTTGAATCGGTTGTAGGATCAAAACCTAATGATTTATTTAATTCTGTGCCGGATGTGTCTTTCTTTCCGGTAAAGCCATCTTTCGCACCTTGCCAAAAAGAGCCGCCTTCTATTTTTTCTTTAATTCCAGTACGAACGGCATCACCTGGACGATCAATGATTTCAAGAGCTTTTCCTAATCCATTAGGTTTCCCGTCACCATCGGTATCTTTTCCTGTGACGAAGTTTTTCAAGTCGGACCATACAGAATCTTTATTCTTAGTTGTTTTCTTTTTTGCACCAGCAAGAGGAATAATCGAAGTGGGATTCATATAGTCATATTCTTTAGTGTTTTGATTATTTTTCTTGCTCTTTTGGTTATATTCCCTTTTAGAACGTGAATCCCCTTTAGTGCCTGCGTTATACATAGCATCGATAAATTCATCAACGGTATATCCTTGACTTTTAATATATTCTTGCTTTTGGGGATCGTTTCGTATCTCTTCTTCCGTCCGATACATGCCTTTTTTACGCAATTCATCAGAGTTTGTTGGGTCATTCCAAAAAGAAACTGCATCGGAATAGGTTTTCTTAGATGATTTCTTTTTTTGTTCACTTACATAATCATCATAAGAAGCTTTAGCAATTTTTGCTTGAGCCTTTAGCTGCCCCATCTTACGAGCATTAGCAAGCCCCGATTCATAAGAACCGGAGCCAAATCTACTCTCAAATATGCTTTTATACTTATTTTCATCAAAGGCCATCTTTGCACCGCCTTAATAAAGTAAAAAGAAGCAGATTAACTGCTCCTTTCGTCAATTTTATTTAATTTTGCTTTTTCACCACGATATTTAATTGCCGCTTCGTTATATGCTTCTGCAGCTTCTTCTTCGGTGTTAAATATCCCTAGATACATATTAACCTTATTCACCCTAATGTGACATTGCCAATCGTCATATTTAGACCGATAAGAGACGCCTACATATTTTGATTTTCCATTTTTGTTCCGTCTGTCAGGGAATCTTTTACTCTCCCATTCAGGATCAAAAGGAACATCATTTAAAACTGCAAATTCACCATGATAACTTTTTGCTTTTTCATTATAAGCTATCGCTGCAGCTTCCTCTGTTTCATAATACCCTAAGTTTGTTCTCACTCCATCTATTCTAATAGATGATAACCAGGCACTTGTTTTTTTAATCCAACATACACCCTTATATATCGATGATGTTTCTTTACCTGTTTTTCTTTTATTAAATTGATTCTGTCTAGGTGTCGCTATTCTTAGATTGCTTTTTTGATTATCTAACTTATCCCCGTTTATATGGTCCACTATCATTCCATCAGGAGCGTTCATTATTTCTCTATGAAGATACATGGTGCCTTTTTCTCCATTCCGATATACATGACCTTTACCATTGGAATAGTATTTGTAGTTACCATACTTTTCGAAGTCTTCATCATCCACAACTGTTATACTGCCGTCATAAAGTTTTATTTCTTTCAACTTTATCATCTCCTTATATACAGTATAACAGATATTTGGAATAAAAACCAGTGAAAACTAGAAGATATTTAGAACAAACTTACTAAGCAATGATACTCCTGTTAACAACGGTAAAAGGTACCAATGGTTCTTATTCCAGAAGTTCAATGCGTTTTGAGGACTGCCGTAGCGATCCTTCACATATTGATACATCATGATTAATTGGTTAACCGGGTCATTATAATCTAAGCCTGTTTTCTTTTCGTAATTGTTTCTAGTGGATGTTAAGAATTGCCCGTAACCATAAGCCGTACTGGTTGGATTTTTTGCATATGGATTATAAGATGATTCCCTTCGCACAATCTCACTCAAAAGAGGTGCCCATTCTGCCGGGACACCTCTTTTTATAGCTGTTTGCATATGAGTTTGGAATGATGCCGGGCCGCTTACTTTTGCTGTTCCGCCACCTGTTGTGGTGGCATTACCCCCCGTGTAGGCATTCACCTCTGCTTGTGATTGTGCTGTTGATGCTGCTGTACTGTATTGAAGTTCGTACATTCTCCAAGCTGCATCTTCACCGTACTGTTGTTTAGCCCATTCAAGTTGGGCTTTTTCAGCTGCGCTCATGTTGTTATAGGTGTATTCTCTCCAAGCTTTTTCTTGTGCATTGTTCTTTGCATCTAACAAAGCTTGGGAGCGTTGCGCTTCAATTTGAGCTAAGGCCGCTTGTTGTTTCGCTGGATTGTTCACATCATTGATTTGGTCATTGATGTTTCGGATCGCTGATTGTTCTTGCAAATTCAAGGCATTTATAGCGCCTTGTCTGTCTGAATTGGCAGAAGCTTGAGCTGTGACGTTCTCCCCGGAAGCATTTAACCCATTAGCCGCCATTAATTCTCGCAACTTCTGAACATTTTGAGCCGCTACCACATCTGCTTGATTCCTTTGTCCCTGATAAGAAACGGCAGTATCTTTTTTCTGACCATTTAACTTAGCTACTGCTGCTTGTTGATCTGCTTTCATTTGTGCCAATGTAGCTGTTTTTTGTTGGTCATAAACCTTATTTGTATTAGCTGTTAATTGGGTAAGATAATTATTCGTTAATGTTGATAAATTAGGCGAAGCTGTTGTTGTTGGCTTCGTCGTTGTCGTTGTAGGCTTTGTGTTATAGCTGGTTGTTGGTGTTGTCACATATCTGCTTGAAACAACTCTCGAACTAGGCTTAACTGTTGTTGTCGCTGGCTTTTTTGGCTTTTTTGCTGCTACTTTCGCAGGAGCCGGCTTATATGCCGGCATGGAAGGTGGGATATACTTCTCACCGTTACTTCCTAATAACACCATAAGAATCCCTCCTTTGGTTTTTGATTACTTCCATCTTCCAATGGCTAATAAACTCTTATAAACAGTCGTTGCGCCAAGTGTAGTAGGATTGGTGCCTAATACACCTTGCTCTACAGAACAGCTCGTAATGGATGGCTTATACGCTTTATGTTGTTCAATTCCGGCTGTTGGAATATCGCCCGAACAGTGAACAGAAATAATAGAGCCAGTAACAAAACTGTAAGGGAAATTCCAGGTAGTGGCTGTGAAATAATACGTTGAGCCTGCAACACTCACAGTACTCCACGGGATATCATTCGCTAAAAACGTCACATTAAACCATTGAATGAGTGTTCCGTCTGCAAGCTTGACATAACTTCCGTTTTCGTTCGACCCCGTTGTAGCTGTTAGATCTCCAAGTTTAGTTCCTATACTTGCAAGGATCGTCTGTATGTCGGTGCCATTAACTCCGGTAACAGTTGACACCCCAATGTTTTTTGCTCCGCTATCGCCTGCTGTTGTCTTTTTAAGGGCATCAATCAAAGCATTAAAACTGTTTCTTAACTCTTCCGGTGCTGCATCGAATTGAGCTTTCAAGGCTGATGGAGTTAAGGACGGTTTATCCGCTAAATCGGACACCCTTTTACTAAAACTATCTAATTTTTCAAATGCCATTTAGATCCCCTCGCTATCGTATAAAATTGAGAATTTGGTATTTAAGGACTAAAGATAATACCGTTAAACTCTCATTCATTTGGTCATTTGCAACCGATAATTGAAAATGAGTAACTCTTTTTGCTTTCAACTTCTTTTTTAATTCCTTTGGAAACGGGGAAAACTGGAATGTAAAGTTATTGAAATCTACATTTCCAAAGTCGAACAAGTTAAAAATCACAAAGCTTTCATCATAGGCCTGGGTATATAAAGAAAAGTCGGCAAAGTCGATGGAATTAAAATCAAATACTTTGGTCCTGACATCCCTTCCTCCGCCTTGACTTTTGTCTGTTTCATAGGAGAAACGAACGCTTGTGGCCCCGGCTGGTTTTAAGCCAATATACAGACTATCCACCGTTTTGTAGTGTTCTTCGGTTCCAAAGGTTAACGGTTTAGATTTCCAATAAGCATTAATAGCCGCTCCATCATCGTTATAAGAATTGCCAGTTTCATTTTCTTTATGGAATCGGTACACTAGCCCATCCTTTGAACTGCCGAAATATAAAAAGCCATCCTTCTCTAAGAAGCATGACGACGGAATATTATCGTAAATGTACCATTTGCCGTATGGTGTAATGTCTGTCTTTTGAGCATAATCCAGAATATAAACCATACCATTCATGGCTAACCAATATTTTTTATCATAATCTATCGAAACGGCCTGATCTAAGCCGGATTCAAGTAATAATTTTCTGTCCACGGTCAAGGAAATATGTGTGACGTTCCTTTCATCCCGTATATTGGAAGCAGTAAGCATGTAAACCCCATCTTTAGAAAGGAATACAGGGTTGTTCTCGATGATTTGGATACTTTGGGTAGCAATCGTTCCCACTTCATCGTTAATCGGCTTAGAAGGGAAACTGACGGTTCCTGTATCACTGGATGAATAGGTGATTTGATGAATACCGCCTTCCCGATGGACGACTAAATAATCATATTGTTTCGAGAACCCCCGAACTCGTTCAGGGTATTTATAGAATCCATTCTCCGGCCAGTAGGAAGGATCATATAAACCACTTCTAAACGCATATTCCGGCATGTTGGGATTACCTGATAGGAAGATTCTTGTATCATTGGCACCGCCAAAAGCCACGGAAAATGTACAATTCTTTATCTTTTCGGGAAAGCCGGATACAGTTTTCCCTGCTTGGATAATGACGTTATTTGTTCCTTTTGCTGGTGCTGTCGTAAAGGTAACTTTTCCATTTAGTCGGTCTACGGTAAAGCCTGAACCTTCTGCCATTATGGAAGTGCCGATGGTTGCTGTAACAGGTGTAGAATCCAGATTGTTTAAAGACAATTTATAGACTGTTGCTGTACCATCACCACTAAAGCTATCTTTAAAAAGATTGCCTATTAAGTTGAAATCCTCATAGGCTGTACCACCGCCAGCCGGATCTTTAGACATTTGAATGGTCGGAACATAGGCCGTGTGCGTTCTTACTTGAATACCGTCATATACCAGGAAGTTAGCACCATCTAAAATGTAACAGGTGTAATTCATGCTAAAGAAGTGTACGTTTGCATCTGCTAACCCTGTATAAACCAGTACAGGTTGATTGTTTCCCGATTGTTTGTATAGCTTTGTCGTGTGAGCGATTAGAAACTCTGTTGTGCTATTTGATTTTTTATACTCATAAATGCCATTAATCTTACCAGGGCCTAACGTATCTGAATACACTCTCTCGTACCCTGTACGTTTATTAAGTGATCCTCGCTCGTCTATGTTCATATTGAGCATATCAGGGCTTTGGTGATCGTCTATTTGGGTAGATGTGCCGGATACATCAATTCCCCGGAATGGTTCTAATCGCAAAAGAGAAGGTGTGACAGCGTTAAAACTCATTTGCGCCATGTAAACCCTCCTTTCTTCGTCTTTTGTTCCAATCGTTCATTAAGTTACTGTAATAGTTTTAACTACACCAGCACTATTTTTAAACTTTAATGCGTTGTCAGCACTATCAATAAATAAAGAATTGTTTCCAACATTAGCACCGTCAATAACACCCGGATAAACAGAACCATCAATTCTCGGAACATTTAACAACCTACTATGAATCGCTTTTCCGAAGTTAGGATTCAAAATTACAATGCTTGAACCGCTATTGGTTGTAGTAGAAGTAAGCGAATAAGTAGTTGATGCGTTAGGCGAACTATCTTGACAGTTGGAAAGTAAAATTTTATTTGAATTTTGAATATCCATAAATGATGGATAAAACGTGCTAGCCCCTGTATTATTGGCATGAGAGCGAAAACTCATTACATCAATCCCGGTTGCATTGAGAATTAAAATTCCTTCTCTAACATTACTTTCCGCACCGCATGAATAAAGTCCAACTTGATTAGCATTTTGTAAAACATACCCATAAAGATTGTTATAGTCTGATGCACAAGAGTGTAAACTACAATAAGTACCTTCAATGTTATATCCATATTGAGTACAATAGTTCGCATAACAGTTATATAAACTAACGGATGTACTAGCAGTACCAATGAAAAACCCTGTTCCTGCACCGGTTACCAAAACATTTTTCCAAAATGATGTGATAAGACTCGAAACAACCCCAATACCATAACCCGTTGTTTTTGTATTAAGGATAATATTCTCTATATTAATCCTACGACAATAACCAACCATTTGAATATCGTTTCCGCTGCCTGTAGTAGTGCCATACATATAAAAATCTTTTAAGGTTATATCACTAGCACCATTCATGTAGAAACATGAGTCTGTTCCGGTAATGGCTTTAAAATCTAAAATAGTAGGGTATCCATTTGTTGGGTTTTTACCTACACCTAAAACAGTTATTCCATCATATAGGGTAATCGTTGAAGTAAAAACATAACGCTTATTACCCGGAAAAAAGATGATACCACCAGTGTTTTTAATCGAATCGAAAATAGCTTGAACATTTGCCATATTTTCCGGTTGTCCGTTCCCATTTAACGCAGCTAGTGGGGCTGGTGGATATAACACATTGATAAAATGACCATTCATTCGATTAGAAATTTGTGTCACATTTATATTTGTTGTGTTTAAATCTGTTTGACTCGCCTTATCCGCCAAAGACAAATCAACTGCATCTAAACGATCCTGCAAGGAAGGTAATCCCCCACGGGCGTTATCTATTTCAATATTGAGCGAATCGACCGCCTTTTGATTAGCCATTTCGTTATTTCCATCTGGGCCGCCAATAATCAATTTTCCTGTGTCTTCTGTCCATTTCACTTGTCCGTTTTCCAGTAAATCCACTCGTTCTTCTGGACCTCTAGGAAGTTTTAACCCCATTAAAACTCACCACCATCAAAGTCGATTTCGTTAAAATCAATGTCTTTATTTGTGTTTGTCGTTGTTGTAGTGGTTTGTTCACTCGCTACAATGCCATAGACATCTTGAATCTTGGTAATAACCGCCTTTTTCCTTCGTTTTAGCTCGTCATAACGGTTATTGAAATAAGCTGCTCTGTTTTGGTCCTCATTCAGAAGTAAATGAGCCGCTAGTCCATACGGTAAGACGGTTAATCCCGTGCGATCATCCACCAATAACACGCTTGTTTTGTCGGTAATCACCGCAGGAGCAACCGAAGCTGGCAATATTTCCGCTTGTAAGAGCGTTAGAATAGGCCATGATTTCTGTTTATATTCATCGGGATAGCCTGTATAGGTTCCATCCTCACTTTCTTCATCCATGAGATTCATGGCTGTAGCAAATACGTCTTGGGCTGTAATCATCCGATCACCTCCATAAAAAATAGGACCGTTCCCGGCCCTGTTAGATATTAATTGCTTGTGACATTAAATCATGGCATTTAGCACTCGGATGTGTACCGTCTACCGTTGGGATATAGAATACCTGATAAGTAGAAGTGGCATCCGGTGTTACTGTCCAGTTAGCGCTCATGTTTAAAGTGGTTGCGTTGGTATGCCATGAAACGGTCCTTTGCTGTCCTGCGCCTGTTCCACCTGTAATTTTAACAATCGCATTATTAGATAAAACATTAGCCGTAATAACAGAGGATAAGTTTGTATCTGTGATACTTCCAGCCGCTGCGCTTTGCACCGTTCCGCTGAAAAGAGGATTTGAAAACTCGATCCATTTCCCATTATTCTCTACCATAGCAGCCGAATCCAGCACTTTCAGCAGATCTCCACCGCTTTGAGCTACCGCACCATTCGATGATGTATCTCTTAACCACGCATTAATTGCAAGCCTTACATTTTCCTGGGCTGAAATGGTTTGGTTGGCTAATGTCAACCAGTTATCAGTTGATGTTGTTCTTGGTGTGAGGGTTGTTTGGTAAACATCCAATCCTTTAGCAGCGAAATACTTCCAGATTTTCAGCAAATTCGCTTGTGTGGCCGCTATGGTCGAACCGCCTAAAACATCGTTAATGCCATAATCACAAATAACCCCCGTGTGATTCTTAATTAATGGTGTTCTTAAGTGTAAATATTGCAGAAATGAAGTTGTTGTTTCTCCACCTAACGCAATTTTGGTATACCCGATCTTGTCGTTAAATAACCTTCTTGCCACAAATCCGCTGTTTCCGGTTAATTGTGGAATGTCTCCACTTCCATCCATAATGCTATCCCCGGCTAAAATATAGGATTTTAGACTATTTTTCACTTTTCCGTATACCGTAGTAGGTGTGTAGGCCGATTGTGAACCGCCTGAAATGTTCGCCACGGTTCCACTGTCTGTTAAGTCTGCCCCGGTTGAAAAACCTTCAATAAAGCTCCCAATCTGCTGCAATGAAATCGTTGTTGGCAAATATCCGCTTGCTCCGGCATCGGCATAGGTTCTTACACACACTGTATCACTAGGAGAAATGAGACAGCCGATAGGATCACTATGTACCGCTCCCCCTCCTTCAATGGTTACATTACGCTTTGCATTGAAAAATACAGGTATTAAAGTACCGTTGATTTCAAGCGAAGCCTTAACTGTTATAGAGTTGGTATTGGCAGCAAGTGTATTTCCATTCAATCGATACAGGTTTGTAAAGACTAATATCAAGTCTTGACAATCGTATTTAGGGAATATCCGCACTCTTGATGTGGTGGTTTGATTCGTGTTGCTTCTTCCTGTTGACCCTTGAGATACGCTTAAATCTCTGAAGCCAATGGGAGAAATAACCCCTTGCTTGACTACATTAGTGAGTATGTCAGGATCTTGGTAAGAAATTTCGGTACCTTTTTCTTTCGCCCTCACTTCAAAGGTATGTGTTCCTGTTGTCGCTTGAAGAGTAAACGAGCTAACATCTTGATTGACTGTCACGCTCTGCCCTGGTGTCAATGTTCCAGACTGTGAACCAATCGTATAGGTGAGGTTTGCGTTACCTTGGTTCCTCAAATAAACCTGTTCTTGCACTTTCGGGAAGGTTACTGTTTTTAAAGCAGTCGTAACAGCATCCGAATAATTAGTGACAACATCCCAATCAGTTTTCCCCATGATTATCCCCCTTTCATAAAAAAAGAGGGAAGCAAAGCATGAGCCCCACTTCCCCTTCCAATTACTTCTCTTTAAATCCTTGTGAACGGAAGGCCTCTGCTTGAATGTCATCACGGGCAATTAGCTCATGTTGTACACCTTCAACCTCGATCACAAATACTTTCGGATACTCTTTTACTTCTTCTTTCTTGGCCATGCTATTTCACCTCATTAAGCGATTTTATGAACATAGATTGCATTTGCTTTGTTGTTTAGTACGAACGCATCGTAACGCAGACGACCTTCTACTAACCAGCCATTGATGCCAGGAGGGTTGTCGTGTGTTTTGTAGTCCTGCAACTTCTTCGGTGCTACTGTAGCGATCTGATGAGTTAACAAGAAAGCTGTGTTAGCAGGAAGATACGTGGACGGAATTTTAACAATCTTCACACCATCGATTTCCCCAACTTGGCCTTTGATTAACATATTTTGAGCGATTTCAGTCGCTTTTGTGAAAGTAGGATCTAGTTTGATAAAGTTATAGAAAGCTGGTGTAACGAAAGCTACACGGCCAGCAACCGGAACTTTTTTCTCGTCTAATACTGCGCCAGCATCTAGGAACTTAGCGTAAGCATTAGAAGCTGTGATTGCTACTGTAGCTGTGTTTCCTGCTGCAATACCAGCTGCTGACATAGCCGCTAAACGGTAGATGTCGATTTCCGGTGTGATCACTTCATCGATTTGACGAGCAAGCGCCTTGCCTGCTTCCATAACCATTTGTGTATCTTGGTTGTTTTTGCGATCAATAGTGAAAGTGAATGAACGGTCACGACTTAACACCATTGTTTGTGTCGTGTTGTCAAGTTCTGCCGCTGTACCATAACGAGAGTTACCTGTAGTGGTATAGTTGCCCATTGGTGCTGTAGCAACACTGTAAACAGTTACAGAGTTTACTCCATCCCAATCGTAGTTCTGATTAATAACGGATTCTGTGAAAGATTGTAATTTAAAGCGCTCGTCTACTTTAGAGCTGTATTTGGATGCTAAGTTTACTGCCATGGTTTATCACTCCTATTTTTTAAATGGAATCAAACCCTGCTAAGAATGGATCTTCGCTCGCTATCTCGTTGCCGCCATGCGCTGTTACACTGCCGACAGGAGCTTTTGAAGCGTTCGCCTTATTCTGTTTGAGGGCTGTTAATTGACTTCGTAATTGTTGGTTTTCGTGTGACATGTACGCAAATTTCAATGGTACTCCTTGATTGACAGCTTCCCATACATTGTCGGGAATCTGATCGTTTGCTGGTACATATTCACGACCATTCGCTTGACGGAAGTAATCGAAGAACTCGGCAAAATCTGCGTTTTTCTTCTCTTCTTCGGCTTTAGCTTTCTGTTCCGCTTCATACTGTTCACGGAATTTCTTATTCTCGAGCATTTCTTGGGCTAGTTCTTCACTAATGCTTTGTGATACTAATTCATCTATTCTTGCTTGTTCTTTTTGTTGTCTCACGGCTTCGATGTACTCATCAGGAGTCATGCCGTAGTCTTTGGCTATGTCTTCGATAAAACTTAATCTTGGGTCCGTTTCAAGAGCCTGCAGTTTCTCTTGAACCTTGTCATAGTTCATTCCTTTTTGAGCCAGTTCTCTAGCACGGTCTGCATCCAGTTCCATTTCTTCGCTGTTGTATTTGATTTTCAACTTGAAGTTTGGATCAGGTACCCCGGTTTCTTCAACTTCTGGCTCTTCAAATGTTTCTTGTGGTTCGAATGTCTCTACTTCGGTTTGTTCGGTCGGTGTGGTATCCTCTACCGTTTCCACCTCTGTTGGCATTTCGAATCCTTCTGGTAAAATCATATCTTCATTCATTTGTTATTCTCCTTCCGTGTATGGTTGCACGTTGAGCAGTTTAATGTCTTGCTTAGGACAAAATAAAAACACCTACATCATTGGAGGTGTTTGTTGTGGCTGTTGTGATTGTTGTTGAAGCTGCGCTAATATCTGTTGCTGGACCTCTGGTGGGGCCGCATAGAATTTTTGCTGTTCTTCTGGTGTTAATTGAGCTATTGCCATTTGTGGATCTGCTGCCATTTGTTCTTGTTGGGCCATTTGCTCTTTAATTTTGCTGATTAATTCCTGTTTTTGTGGGATGTATTCATCTGGCACACGCTCTAAGTAGTCGATGAAATCTATTTTTTCTCTATCTAGCAAGCTATCAAGCGTTTGTAAGCTCGCAATCTCTGACCAGTAAGAGCTTTCGCCCACATCAGCCCGAACATTGAGCCATTGGCTTTTAAATTTCTTGAAATCGTATGTCACAAGCTGTTTCTGTCCACTAATATCCACGACTAGAGGCCGTTCACCGTAGTAAGTACCCATCATGTCAAACAAGATTCTTCCAATATCCTCTATCCATTCATATAAATTGGCCTTTGGATTTTCGAGAGGAATAGCACTCGACTTCTGGACCGCAATAATAGCTGATGTATTCTTTGGATTCTCGATTGCACCCATGGCAACGTCACTAATACCCATGGTTTCCTTGGTATATTGCATGGCTAATTCGATGGATTGGATAATCTGATTGCTCATGTTACTTGGGTTGAGATATCCGGCTATGTTTGAGATGTTTGCGCCTGGATCTAATCCGCTTACTCCAATAGCTGAACCAATTTCGTTATCCCATATATCGATAATATCAGCGTTATAGACCGCTTTAGGAAAGGATGTCATCATTAGATGATACATAATCATAGCAAAGCTTCTGTTAATGTAAATTTGATTCGGCAATAAGCCTGTAGCAAGCGCCCTGCCGTGATAGGTGTTCTTTTGTCGCTCCCAGTTGCCCCATGCTACCGGGTAATATTGCAGCCCTGTGTCAATGTCCTTGTAGATATAGGCATTTTCTACACTCTTGGAAGCTGTGATGGTATAGCTTTCTTCTACAGTAGGATTGCCAAACTGACCCTGCGACTGTTTCTTAATCTTCTTTTTGCGATAGACAATGATATATTGTGCTTTGCCGTATTCATCGGCATCCACTTCAAGCTTTCCGTTATCGCTTGCTTGCTCGTTGTAGTTCTTATCAGCTTGAATGGAGTTAATCTCTTGCTCATTCTGCTTGCGAAGTTTCGCTTCTTCCTGTAGGTTCTTCACCATGTCACGGCCTGCAATAATCACATAAGGTTGAGCATCCATTTTGGGATTGTTGGCATTACCTAGAAAGACATTGGTTCCGTCAACTAGTTCTAAGGCTATTTCTCCCTCAATCGGGTACATGCTGCCGTATGGCTTTTGGTGGATATCCCAATAGAGATGAGCGCAATAATCGCCCGTGTTGGCTCCATCGGTGAGCGCATCTTTAATAAGAAAATCCATCTTAAACTTCTCAAACAGATTGCTTACCATTGAGTTAGCAATATCGGCTGGTGTTGGTTCATCCTCTACCTGTTTATCGCCATTATCCGCATTGAGCAACGGTTCAAAGTGTAGCTTTGTCTTTGAACTGATTAATTGAGCCACCATAAACTGTACTACTCGCTTAATAATATTGAATACAGGCTTAGGCATGTTGTCTGCATCCAGGTTTCTCCACTGATTACCAGCGTAAAACTCTAAATTCGCATCCACGGTATCGTAATAACTTGGAACTAAGTTGTTGTTATATTTTTTTCCCGATTCAAACAATTTCCAATCGGGAGTCTTCTCATTACCATTCAAAGATGTCACCTCCAACAAAAAAGACCCCCGTTTAGGAGGTCTTCCAGTATTCTTCTTCTGCTTTTCGTCTTGCATTTGCCGCTTCTTCAAGAGTTAAGAAACAACCAAGGTGTATATGTTTACCATTCACAGCAATTCTCGCTTGGTATTTATTCAATTTCTTATTGAAGTAGACACCACTCACACCAGTTTTATTTGTTTTATATACCCTTGTGTTTCTAGATTGAACTTCTTTTGTAGCCCATCGACAATTAGAAGGTTCGTAATTACCATTTACATCAATTCTATCAATAGAATGTTTATCTGTTGGTCTTTCTCCCATATCCTCAAGAAACTTTTCAAAGGAGGTTCGCCAATTATCACAAACTTTTATATTACGTCCTCCGTAATCGGGAAAGGACTTATCATTTATATTTTCACATCTTGATATCATATGAACCCATATTTCATATTCACGTGTTCTTTTGCCTATCCTATCGTTACCGTGTTTTAACAATCGCTCAGCCGCCACTTCTTTATGTAAACAACCGCATGATTGAGTCTTTCCAGATGTTAAGTTAAAACTCACGATAGTTTTTTCGTTCCCACAATCACATTGACAATCCCAATATACTTTGTAGCGTTTGTCAGTGTGTGAAAATCTAATAACCGTCAACCTTCCAAACCTTTGACCTGTTAAGTCGATTCGTTTTGTCATATATAACACTCTCCACAGTGTATTCTCCAATATAACGAGGTGGGAAGTGAATTGGAGTTTTCACGTTCGGGAGCTACCCTATCCCACTACTTAATTATACCACAAATGGTTAGAATTTTCCTGTTGTGTATCCAATTATCAAGAAGATTGTAGCGAAAATAACGGCTAAGAAGACCTTGTATGAATTGCTATACAATTATTGCACCTTCTTCCGCTGTAAGGCTTTGTCTACATCATAGTTCATCATGTTCATAAAGCCTTTACGCATTTCTTTTGCCTTGCGTACCTCTTCAAGATCAGGAGGTTTGCTTGTTTGTTTGTTGCCTTGTTTGTATCCGATAAAATAAAAGGATAAAAGCGCAATAAAAAAGACTACCGCTGTCAGTAGCCCGTAAATGAATTCCATATAATCACCACTTTGTAAAATGTGATACTTTCGGCTTGCCGCCTGTCATTTGTTTAACCGCTTTAGCGTGTTTCTCGGCTGTCGTTAAGTTATTTGGATCGTGTTCCGGTGGTATCTCTGCATTATGATAAATGAATCGATTTAAAGCTTGTGACATAGCATCTACCTGGTCGTCATGTTTTCCATTCGGGAAGCTGGCTGCTTCTTCTACGAAATCATGTACCCATTCGGCTTGTCGTGGTAAGAATACATTACCAGCTTCAATGTAAGGAGATACCGCATTTACCCTCGCTACCTTGCCGCCTTGAGGATTCACTTTAATAAATCCACCTATCTCTCTGTTTAACATGGAGATAATAGCCGGACCATTTGCTTTATCCTCTACATACTTCCCAGCTATGCCAGGATGTTTCTTTAGCATGTTTCGGATGGCTTGCAACGTTGCCGGGAAGTTGAGTCTTGCTTTTAAGTTGTCAATCAAATAGATGTCAGCCTTTGTCTTGCCCCATACTTGAATGGCTACAAAGTCGTTGTCTGCTTCATCTTTAAAGGCAGCATCCACGGATAGGATTCTCTTCTGCATAGTCGGCAGTACATCATAGTATTGCCACCAATCACGCTTAAGAATGTTACCCTCTTGGCTTGTTGGTCTGCCCTGGTAAAGAGCATTGAAGCTGGAAGGATATTTTTTTCTCTCTGCTATGAATGAATAGCCGTATCTTTCGGGCCATAATGGTTCCCCTGGGCTTCTACCCATAATGTCGTTTTCTTCTGCTTCTAATGGAAAGTTGTATACTTGCCAGTTTAACGGCTCACCATATTCTCTATTGAGTAAACGGCCTTGTAAATCATCTTCATGCCATCTTGTCAGTATGAGAATCACAATGGCCCCAGGATGCAAACGAGTAGAAAAAGAGTCTATCCATTCATCCCATATCTTTCCCCTGTGCGTTTCGCTGTTCGCTTCTTCCCTGTTCTTGATTGGATCATCTATAATCATTAAGTCCGCACCTTGACCCGTGATACCAGCTAACACACCTCGGCTAATCATGCCGCCTATGTTGTTATCCAATGCCCATTCGTCATGTGCTGAACTGTCTTTTGCTATTTCAATGTTGAATAACTCTTTGCCGTATTGCCTTATCTTCTCTTTGTTCTTCTTCCCAAACTTCCGGGCAAAGGTATCATTATATGATATCTCGATTACTCGGTCCTCTGTAAATTGACCAAGATAATAAGAGGGCAACGTTTCTGTTATGGTCATGGACTTACTATGTCGGGGAGGCATGTTTAGAGCAATATACTGATTTTCGGTAGGAATAAGCCCTTCCCTCATTTGTTTCTTCTTATCTATTGCCTGTTGAATCACTCCGGCAATAAATTCAGTGTGAGGAGCTGTCTTATATCTTCCTTCATGTGTATAAACTACATAATCAATATAGCTTTTACGGGCCAATTCCCTTTTAATATCATTCAGCCTTAGAGAGGATAGATTCAATTTGCTTCAACTCCTCGACTGAAAGCTTGCTTAGGTCATGGCTTGTTTTGAATGGTTTATCATCTTTATTGCCTATATCTAATTTATCGTTAAATAAACCTAAATGACGGCCTATATCATTCAGAGCTTTCATTTTGTCGTGTAATTTAAATTTTAGAGCACCATCTTTTAAACTAACTTCACTAATTACAGCTCCATCAACAGTTTCGCTATCCTTTAACGTAACAACATGAGCATAGTCAATTATTCTTTCGCCTTTGTCGTTATATCCTACAGTTGTTAAGCTTGTTTCAAACGACAAATAATCTTTTATATCTGCAAATCCAACCTTCGCTAACTCTTGCAATACTCTATCTTGAGTAATTTCCGTTCTCTTTGACCGTTCGTCCATAGCTTTCTGGATAGCTTCTGCAATGTGAGGTTTTGTTAGGTTCTCATACCCTATTTCTTTGGCGGTAGCTTCACTATATCCAGCACGAATAGCCGCTTGAGTGGAGTTCAAGTCTATTAGGTACTCTTTTATAAACGCTTGTTGTTTTGCTGTTAGCTTCACTTCATTCACCTTCCCCCTTTATTGCTTTTCTATATACAAACGACTTGCATCGTTTACATTCTTTAACGCAGGTAAAGCCTAAGATAGAAACTTTCTTGTTTTCCCATTTATGCCCGAACAATCGGCATATTGGATACATCAATACGTTTCTATTCTCATATATATAAGCTCTGTAAGCCATACCCTTTCCCTCATTTCCTCTCCACAAGATACCGTAATACCTCATGGACAATTAATGATAAGCAACAGCCCCCACCTTTGGCCTTTTAAGGTTGCTTAATTTACCCGCCCGAAGGCACGCCAAAAGAAAAAGACGATACCGCATCCCCCAACGCAGTACCGCCTTAATGTGTGTGATAAAAATAGATGTAGCTTATACTTACTAAGGCTCTAGCTAAGCCTGGGAATACTAACAAAAATCGTGTCAGGGTATTTTCCGATACCCTATAAATCCATTCTAAACTAATTATTTTAAATACTCAAAAAGTGTTACATGTGTGTAAAGTGTGTAATGTGTTCCTTCGCTATTTTCTCGTATAGCGTCATTACCTATTTTTGAATGACAAGATAATTAGCATTGAAATAAACCATAATGCTGTAACAATTGCCACTAATAAAAGTAGTGGGTAACTTACTATCCTCCATACTTTTTGCCAAAATGTATCAGCAGTAAATCCTTCAAACTTTAATAAACTAACGATTATATCCAACCAACTTATTCCCATTATCTCGTCCTTTCTTAATACGTTATATATTTCAATTATTCACTAATCTTATTTACAATGTTATCCCTCAACAGATGTACCTGTTTCCGGCTGATCCGTAAATGGTGCGCTATGGCTGATATATCCATCCCATCTAACAAACAATCCAGCACAACTTTTTCTTTCTCATCCGTAATTTTGTCCATCTTCTCATTAATGAAGTTTACTTTATTGATGTATTCCACTAGCCTTTCAGACTTCTTAGAGCGCCTGATAACTTCATTTTCAATCGCTTTCCCTACAATACCCACCGCATGTGGTAAAGTCGCTTCTATGCCATATACAGCCGTTCCACGAAAGTCTGTTTTCATAAGCTCTTTGTCAATCCTTTGTATTTCTCGAAGCATCCAGAAGTAATCTTTCAAGATGCCGTATATCTGAAACTTGTTATAGGTCATTTATCTATACCCCCATAAATTCATTTCTCCAGGAGTCTAATTCCTTTTGTTGATCTTCAATGGTTTTGATAAGCCACTTTACATCTTCCAGTAAGGCACCGCTTAAAGGTTGTGTTTGCTCGAGAGCCTGTTTTATTAACGCTAACCGTTCATTATTCATCGAATACCACTCCTACTTGATCCGTCTTCAATATCAATCTTGATCTGGTATTTCAAAGCATTGATTTCCTCTTTTGTACTTTCAAACGCATTGGACCATCTTTTCATATCACCATAGGCATCGGCTTCTTCTACCCTTAAATAAACAACTGCTAACTCTGCTTCGGCTGCCTTATTCTTTTCTGCTTTGATGTAAGCTTCTGCATGTAGCCGTTTCCTTGCTGCGTAAAGCATTTTGTACTTACCAGAAAACTCTGCCGCTAACTTGCCGATTAATACAAGTTGTTTAGAGAGTATTTCAATTCGCTGAACTCTGCTTTCTTCTGGAATAGCCTTTAGTTGTTTATTGTATTTGATTAGTTCCTGTAAATAATCGTCTGTCCAATCCTTTTTAGGTTCATTCGTCATACTGTCCACGCCCGTCCTTAAATCCTTTTTCGTACTGTCTCGCTGAAAATATCGCACAGGTGCTAAATCCAATCATTCCGCTAATTAGACAAGCAACTATTATCATTTATTCACCTTCTCAACCTCAATAATGTTCTCGTACATTGAGAAAAAAGGAACCCTTAACCCATACGTTTTAATCTTATAAGTTTTATTGACTTTGATTTGAGAGTACATATCTGATGAGTTGAATTTAAATCTTAACAAAGAATCTGTATCTTTAAATACTCTTGTTGTGCCTTCTTTATCCTCTGTAAATATTAAGTACTTCGACTCTTCTTTAGTGTTTTTTACAGTTTTATCTGTTACTTTGACCGTATATTCATGGGTGTTTGTTTGTAAAAAGATTCCCCAATCAAGCAATAGAACAAAGATACTGACAAACCCAATTATTTGCTTCATTTCTTCATCAACTCCATGAATTTATCTAAAGTCATGCACACCAACCATTGTTTGTTGTCTGTTCTCAACGCTACTGCATCCGGCTTTTCTCTTTCATCCTCTATCCATTCGTACAGCTGTTTAAAGCCACTTTTCCGCCTCTTTACTTCCCATTCCATACCTAAACCTATTACATCATTTCGATATCCTTCTTGCGCCCCTGACAACGGCACACGATGACCACCTATTAACTTAGCAAACTCTCTTTCGGCTCTCTGCCCTTTGTCTCTACTCGCTTTACCGCCCATTGGTTTTTACCTCGTATATTTTAAGTAGTTCTTCATAGGTTAACGATTGAAGATAGTCAAAAGAATAATTGGTTGTCATTTCTAACAAGGCTCTTAGTTCGTCACTTGTCATCACGGTTCACGCTTCTTTCTTTGTCAAAGCCCTCTGGATATCGTTTCATTAGCTTAGTCACGTTCATTTCTGCGATCTGCTGCAAGGTGAATCCAGCTAAGTGTGATAAGTTAGAGATATACCACAAGCAATCCCCTAACTCTTTGGCTAGTTCGTGACGATTCATTTCGTGGCCGTGAAAGATTCCCTTTTTGATGTGATCGGCAACCTCTCCGGCTTCACCATTTAGCCCTAAAGCGTAATTAGCGAACGCTTGTACTTGCCCTAAATCTTCGTTATGTGTTCGTAATGCGTGTTGTTGGTAATCGTTTAAATTCATTGAATCCCTCTCCTATTTATACCGCCAATCATGGACGATACACTTTTTATATTGATTCCGGTTTCTTCTGCTATGGACCAGGTATCCCACCCGAAGTTGTACAGCTCCATTATTTTCGGTTTGCTCTGTTCCCTTTGGCGAAGCTCCCTCAATGCTGCGTTTAGGTAACATTGAGGTGCTTCTTCATGTAAAAGTATGGTCATTAGTTGTTTTTTACTGGCTTGTTCCCACTGCATCAGAAAGGTAAATCATCATCCTGAATATTAATCGCTCCATAACCATTAAAAGGATCTTCTGTTACCCTTGTTTGTGGCTGTGGTGCTGGCTTATCCTGCTTCTTGCTGCCGATAAAAGTAATGTTGTCTACTACTACATCAAAAGTGTAGATTCTCTTTCCGTCTTTTTCATAGCTGCCTATTTGAATACGGCCCTCAATCCCTACTTGATCCCCTTTGGTTAAGTGGTTCGCCATCAGTTCGGCTGTTTTTTGGAAGGCAACAAGGTTAATAAAATCCGCTTCATCCTTTTTAAACTTACGATTAACCGCAATACTGTTTTTATAAATGGCTGTTCCTGACTCGCTATATTTTAAATCTCCTTCTTTTGTTAAACGTCCGATAAGTGTTGTTATATTCATTTGATTACCTCCTAATTTAGATACCACAGAACCCTTCATATTCATTGAAAAAATCATCGATGGTTATTTGATCTTCTTGCAAATCAACTTCTCTTAAAGGCTTCCTGGACTTGTGTAAGAATAACTGATCTTTATATTTCAAGCCGCTTCTGATTTTTTCATCAAGAATACATGCTTTTTCAAATTCTTCCGGTTCTTCTTTCTTAATTTCTAGCCAGTACATGTTGTCGTGGAAAGGGCAAATTACACATGATGATTTTTTAGGAGTAAACCCTAATACTCTTTCCACATAAGCGATACAGTTAGAACGGTCCATATCTAATACTTCTACAAATGGATGTTCTGCCACTGTATATTTAGGGTTGAAAATTGGCTTTACTCTTTGGATTTCATCAACCGTTATCCCTTTCCACATATGGACCACTTCTTGTACTCGCTGTCTTGGCTTATACCCTAACAGCTCTCTGACTTTTCTATTGACGACTTGGATCTTATAGTCATTAGTACACTGTCTTTTCCCAATGCCATCTAAGTACTCTTTTCCTGTTCCATCTGTTGTGTGATAAGGCAGGCTTGCCACTCGTTCCCCTGTCTCTGTAGCTCTCATAACATCGTTATAAATATTTCGTTCTTTCGCTATGATAATTTCCCTACCATACTTCTCTTTGATGTAATTATTTAGCTTTTCTACTTGCCAATGGACCCATTTAGGCTCGTTGCCTGTATCTGAAAAGATGATGTAATCGGGAATTACTTTATTAATCATTCCTTCTAAGGACATTAGAGTTAAGGCTAATGATTGTGTTCCTCCACCCATACTTAGTACGTGTATGTGTTTTTTGCCATCCTCGTACTCTTGTTTAATCATCATGTTCCCCTTTCTGTTCTCATGCTGTTTGACATACAATATATATTGGATCTCTTTATGCTTTTTCTTCTTTTTTCATAAATCGTTCAAATGCTTCATCTGTTGTATTTGGGATTAATCCTTCTTTGAACAATGTATATTTATCGGCCCAGAACCATTTTCCATAAAGAGCTTCTCGATCTTCTCTTAATTGGTCCGCATAACTTTTTAATTTGTGTGCCAATCCATGACACCTACTACATAAAGGTGCTAAGTTTCTCCATTGACCGCTTCCCATCTGCGATCTAAAAACGATGTGATGGGCTTCTATTGGAGTATAGCCGCAATTCAGGCAATAGCCCCCAAACTCTTTTATCATGCGTTTATAGGCCTCTTCTGTGATCCTGGTGCGCTCTTTCTTAGTCGGGATGATTCTGCCCCGGTACAGATTAGGATTTTTCTTTTTCTTAGGCCGCTTCTCTTTATACTTTGGTCGATCCTTCGGCCTAGATGTTGGTTTTGGTGCCGGATTCCAGCCTAAATCCATATAGAAAGCAACTCCCTCATAGCTTTATTTTCACGTTCATAAAGCGCAAGAGTCTTTCCAAGGTCCTCAACTCGTTTTTTTAAATTCTCATTATCGTAAGAGCTTTGATATTGCTTATTCGCTAAGATGTTATATTCTTTTTGAAGCTGATTATATTTAACTTCTAAACTATCACCTGTCGGAATACGCTCAATCTCAAATCCCATTACTTTCCACTCCTAGCATCCTCATATTTTTTAAGCAACTTTTCTATAACCTCTATTGACGGTTTCGGGTTTAGCTGCTGCATTAATTCCGCTAAATTTGTTTTGTACTGGCGATATTGCTCGTCATAGATTACTTTTTCACCCATTGGATTCCAGCTCCTTTAGCTTCTTTAAGTAAAATTCCGCTTTCTCTAGGCTCTTGACTCCGCCTTTTTTGTCGTAACGATCCACATACTTGATAATGTTGATACGGTAAAATCCTTTTAACTCTTCCTTGCTGTAATGCAGCTTGGAAAACCCGATTACATCAATACCGCCCTTGTGATAATGACTAGGCTTGTTTATTTCATCTTCAAATTCTAATACTGGCAATTCCCATTCGTCCGTTGTCATTATTTCACCTCTAAGATTTTTATCTCGTTTTCCATTTCCGCTAATCTGCCGTACTTATAGCCTTCAATCAATACATGCTTTTCATGGTCAGATAACTTTCTATTCCATTGTGTTTCCATTTCTAAAATGATTTCGTTGTAAAAAATCCGATCATATTCAAATGGTGTTCTTACCATATGCACCATCCCTTTCTAGGCTTTATCTTTCCGTTCATTACTCGGTCCAATGATAAGAGCAAACAAGAAAATTCCGTCCGTTCTAAGGTTTCCGCTATCTCACTTAAAGGAATATCCCTATCCCATAACTCCTCAAATTCCCTTACTTCTCTAAGACTCCAAATAAATTCCGCATCTTCAACCTCTTCCAATGCCACATAAATGTATTTCCTGCGATATTTTAACAGCCGTTTTTCCGTGATCCGAATGTCTTTTTCTTCGACTTCATCCAAGATTCCAACCATATCTTTTATTCACCCAATCTATATAAAGCTTGAATTCCCGTTCTTCCGCTTCTCTCATGGCTTGTGAGTCTTCACAGGAGCAAGGATTAACCCTTACCCCTATAGACTCTTCTGTGTAATAGACACCTGTTCCAGCGCATTTAGGACACATTTTATATCCTCCGTTTGACGTACTTTGTTCGTATTATCCATTAACACTTTTCAAATAAAAATTTAAAGATTTAGGCGAGTATAAAACTTTAAGCAACTTATCGTTTTTATCGTAAACCTCGATATGTTCTTCAAAATCTAACATTTTTAAATTATTTTTATGACAAAGTTCTAAATTCTCTTGGTTAATTTTAAAAATTTCCACTTGCTTTTTCAGCCATTCATTGCCCATAATAAAACTCCCTTTATTGCGTAATATCAGTAAATATGACTGTTATCTTATAGGGTAAATCCTCCACATTCTCGCTACAGGGTCATAGATAGCAAAGCGATCATCCTGTACAATCAAGGTCTTCTTTGCCATCTGCTGCCCCTCATAGCTCCCATTACCTTAAACCCAGCAAAAATGATTACTACATATAGAGTAGGATTAGCACAACGAATAAAGGTGTAAAGGTAGGGATGTTTGAAAGCCCACGACAATAAGATTAAACTTTCTCTTTCGCTTCCAGTAAACCAATTCACCTGTACCACTCCTTAAGTAATCCTTTTGTTTTTTCGGTAATCATCCGTAAACAAGTCTATAAACCTTGTATTCTCATATAGCCTTGAGAAAGTACGTTGTCCGACAACATCACCTAAAGTCGCATCATCTAAGTTTGTGGTCCATATATTTTTAAGCCCCATACGAGCATCTATAATTTCGTTCCATGTTCTGACTGACCAACTAACATCATTTAGCTTTGTGGTTTCGACTCCCATATCATCAATAACCAATAAGTCTAATTGCTTCATTTCATCAAAGAGCCGTTCGGTAGATCCCGTGTTGTAAGTAGCCTTAATCTTGTTGAATAACTCTACAGCTGGGATATATCCTACTTTGAAGCCCCTTGCCTTTAAGGTCCTGGCAATCGCTTTAGAAAGATGTGTTTTTCCTGTTCCCGGATTGCCCATAATCAAAAGATTGTATTCTTTTAGCGAATTTTGGCTAAATAATTGTGTGTATGCAATTGCATTATCTTTCGCCTTTTGTGTTATACTGTTGGTAACATTATAATTTTTAAATCCTGAATTATCTTTGTCGTTCATGTACCACCAATTAGATATGAGTTGGCCGACTCTTTTTTCTTCTAATTCAATGGTTACTTGGCGACTTAATTCTTCTGTTCCGCAGCTGTTACAAATCGTAGCAGCTGTTATTTGTTTTTTCTCTCCGTCTAACTCATATTGCCAGCCGTCTATTGTTTTTTCTTTACACTGGCTACATTCAAATTTCATTAATTGGACACTTTGCGCTATGTCCTTTAATTCTGGATGCATTCGGAATAAAATGTTTTTCATGCGATCAGGTCCGAATAATCCTCCTAATGTCTTCCCTATAGCTAAAATGGTAATTCCTCCTCCCATAAACTCATTCTTTCTTGTTCTTCTGTTGTTAAAGGTTTAATAACTTCTTGTCTCTTTTTACTTTCCTCGCCCTGGTTGAAAATTGATTTCTTTTGTTCTTTAGAGTTTTTACGTTCCCAAGCAAGTATAGTAAGGTAATCATTTTTGTAACTCACACCTTTAGAGCCTTTATACAGATTCAGATTTACAATACGTTCATTTGCCCCTGTCTCTCCGAATTGTTCAACAAGTTTTTCATATTCTTCTTGAGCCATAGAAACATAATCAGCGTATTTATTTTTATTTACTTTAATTTCTTTTTCTTTCTTTTCCTTTACTTTCTTTTCCTTTCCTTGCATACCATCTGCATTACTTGTGCTATGCATTTGCATAACATTTGTATCTTTTTCTTGTTTTGACCATCTTTTTTCAGCTGCTTTTTTACGTTTTTGAGATATTTCCTCTCTCATGGCCATTCTTCGTAACAAGGAATTACTCCAAAACTTCACACCATCAGTATCGAATAACTCAAATTCTTCAATACAATCATGCACAAACTTTTCAGCTGCATCCCTTGTGCAATGCATTTGCATAGCTAGAGCATTAAATGTGTATTTACCTTGCTTATCAAGTGCATAGTCTGATTGTTCCCTAAGCATTTCAACCAGTATCCAATACCATCCATAACCTTCGGCACCATAGACCGACATTAAAGCTGAAATTTTTGGATCTTGACGAGCGTTAGCATCGTGAGAAAAGTAGTACGCTTCTTTGCTCATGTTATCCCTTCTTTACAAAGTCAATCGCACGCCCAATAATTTCGTAAGCTGCTTCGTTTTCTGTAGATTGATAAACTTCATATAAAGAATCAAGTAAAGCTTTCTTTTCTAAATCACTTTTGTATTCGTTAATAAATAACCCGTTTTCAGTAGCAAGCATTTCAACCGGTGTTCCAGCTTTCCAGCCATTCACCTTTCTAACCTCTGCTGGAATAACTACCCGGCCTAAATCATCAATGTGTCTTACAATCCCTAATGCTTTCATTTTGTTTCCTCCTTTTTAGATGTAAAATCTCCTAAAATCACCGCAAATGCTGAAGCTGCCAAACAAAGAAAACAAGTAGCCAATAGATTCATATACTCCTACTCCTTTTCTGCAATTAATTCTTCTACTCTACAATTCAATTTTTCGCACAGAATCCCAATGGTATCGAAATACAAAGATTTTTTCTTTCCGGTTAGGATCTGTCGGATAGTTGTACGAGATAAGCCAGTTAATTCGTGTAATTCTTCAATTCTACGAATATTGTTTCTAGCCATCATTTCCAAAAGCTTTACCTCTATTTCCAAAATTTCACCTCCCTTACCTATATTATACACTCAATTGTGGTACAAGTAAACACAATTGTGTTTAAAGATTCGAATAAATGTTCTTGAATATTCTTGTCGAACAAAAAGTACTTGAAATGTCAATAAAAATAATATAGACTTTTAGTGAACACAATAGTAACTAAAATGAATACGTTCCGATAGGAGATGAACACGATGAAAGTCAAAAATAACCTTCGAGTACTTATGGCTAAACATTATTTATCTATTCAAGAAGTTCACGAAAAAACTGGACTAAGCCGAACCACCATTTCCAAGCTGTATAATGAATCATCTGCTAAGATCGGCTTAGATACCATCGCTGCTCTTTGTGATTTGTTCAACTGTAAGGTTAGCGATCTTCTTTACCTGGAAGATGCCGAGTCATAATTTTTGCCACCTTGTAATACTGTAATAACGTAATACGAAATCATTTAAAAAAAGGAGCGAACACAAATGGCCCATGTAAGACATGATTCTAAAAAGTTATCGACTACTATTTCTTTGGAAGAGCAAATGTTTTCCCTTATTGATGATTACAGGTTTGAAAAGAGAAAAGATAATCGTTCCGCTGCAATCGCTGATCTTATTCTAAAAGGCTTAAAATATGAAGCTATACTACAAAAGAAACGTGAGAAGGTGTCCGTTTGAATCGGTACATCTTCTTTTTTTTATTCTTCATGTGTAGCATAATAAAGTAACTCGCTGATGCTGGCCCAGATGTTGAGGTATTCGTATTTTTCCATGTGATCCACCTCCTTAAAGTCACAATTTGTTCGTAGTGCGCACCTTCTAAGGCTTTCTTGATAAATAATTGAATTTCATACAATGCAGTTATGGGAATATAATCAACATCTTCAACTTCGTAATTTCTTTGAATGTGCTTCAAAACGTTTTCGTATCGCTCATTTGTTTCAATATGCCATCCAAGAGAACCTTCTAATTCCTTAATGACGTTTTCTTGTTGTTTAACTTTGATTCGTAATCCTTCCAATTGCTGACACTTATTACACATCATATCTTCATCTTTAGATTCTGCAAAAATCATATTATGGCAGTTAATACATTCAACTGTATGCCAACCCATTTAATCATTCCTTTCAACACTATTTACGTCTTAATTTCGGATTTAATCTCGCCCTTACTTCAATAGTTTCTAGTGTAGTTGACACTGGCAAATAATAACCACCTTGGTTTTCCCAATTATGTGCTGTTCTCCCATGCGTGATTATCGGAACCAATCCTTGTCCGTGTCTGAACTCAACATAACTAGAATGTGCTTTTGAGGTGAAAAATGTATCTTCTTTCGCTTTTGTTCCTTGCATTTTCTCAACTCCCTTTTAGTACGCAATTTAGGTCAATTGCGCCCTTTATTTTTCTTATCCCACTCCACTAACTTATCAACAACCTTATTCAATTGGCCCATTTCTACCTTACTAAGAATATCTGCAGCAAGATCAACATTTATAATGGTTTTGGTAGCAGTACATGTAACGGCTCTTTTCTTGTTACTCAATTACGCACCTCTCTTTGGCTCGGTTGCAGCTTGTTCGGGAGTCATCCCCATTCTAAGCCGCTTATTAAAGCCCTCTCTGGATAATCCGATTTCCCGGCATTTATGGTAATACTTTTTATATAAACCCTTATACGGCCTTACGGGATCTGTTATAGCACGTTCTTCGCTCCATCCTTTTTGAAGACGATTTCGCACGTATTGTCTAGGTATTCCATTTTGTTCAGCTACCTTCCACTGAGCATCCGTCAACATGGGTTTTCCTCCTCTGCTTAATGATTAGGTCATCGTCTGTTAATTCCTCCACCTTCACAGCAACCAACCATTCATTAGGGTTTTTGGATTTAGCTACCTTGTCATATCGTGACTTATGAGACAGTTCCCTTAATGACTTTTCCCGGATGTTAAACCTCCAGGAAAGCTCCCAAACAGGACCATGAGCTAAAAATTCATCCCCTCTGTAGACAGCAAAGTAATTATTTGTCCATTGACCCTTTGCCACTTTCGATAACCTCCTAATCTATCACTTTTTAAACCTTGTCAGGCTTGCTATTCTTGTCCTTCCTTTCAAGCTTCGCAATCCAGCACGAAGCTGTTCCTTTACTCACTGATTCATAACGACTTCTACGGTAATTGTAAGATCCTCTTTGAACGGTGTCGGTGCTGTGGTATGCAGGTCCATAGACTATAGTGAAACCACGTTGGAGAAGGTCCTCGATAGCCTTCTCCATTTCGTGGCGATGCTTACGGGTTACAGTGGTCATCATGCGCTTTTACTCTCCGTTTTAGCTTGTAGAATATCAATAGCTTTTTTAGCTTCACTCATAGTCCAATTTTCCATATCGTTATCAGCACCAACTTTACCCTTGAGATTTTGATATAGCGTGTCAAAACTCCACTTTTCCGTTACTTTTTTATTGAGTAGGTTTGTAATAAGGTTGAGCTGTTTATCACTGGCAAGCTTCGGCTGTTCTTTGGCATCTAATTCAGCAGAAGAAATCTTGTCAGGATCTTCACCTGTAGGAATAGCAAAGGTGCGTAATAGGAGATACTTATAGGAATAAGTCATAGCCTTCCCTACACCCTTATCTTGGCTGTCTGTGCCTGTTCCGCTTGAGACGATAGTTTCATACTGCCCTGTGTCTATATCGACTATTTTGTACTTTGTATTGACTGTGGAGAGGTTTCCTTCTTTATGGTGTTCCTGTTCTACTGGCATGATTACTAAGCCATATTTCAAAAGAGCTGCACGGACGGTTGATGTTACCTTTTCTTCTGATATGGCTTTATATTTGGTGTTATTAAAACTAATAAGGTCGTCTTTATTGAGGTATTCAATATCTTTCATAACCGCATGGATCTTCTGGAATAGGTTTAACGGTTTCACTTCTTCTTTAACTTCAACTTGTTCAGTCATATTCCAACACCTCTTCATGTGTAATAAGGTTTTCTTCATATAAGCGCATAGCCATTTCTTTGCTGATCTCTTTGAATCCACCTAAAAACGGAAGATAATATTTGTCACCTAACGTAACTATGGTCATGTCCATCCTCCTATGGTAAAATGTCTGTAGAATTGTTTTAAAAGGGGCCGAGCTAGATTGCAGTCTATTCGGCCTGTTCTAATGACTCGATGTAATGACTCATTTCCGAAATAGCTTCACGGTGTTTTTCGTTTTTTTCTTTCAATAAAGCGTTTGATTCTTCATTTAACTTAATCTTCTGGCAATTTTCTTCAAGCTGGCGCATGTGGTATTTAAGACTTTTTCGTAATTCATCTAATACATGTTGCATTTTGATCACCGCTTTTCTTTTGGTTCATAATTTGTTCGCATTACGAATTACGATACTGTTCCCAATCTCTAATAGCAGCTAACATATTTTCTTGTGTTTCAACCTCATAAACCATTTGAGAAAACCAATAAATAAACTGCCTTAACTCATGTTCATCCATATCTAATAAACGCCTTTGTAATTCCTTCATTTTTAATTCCTCCAATTTCGCAATATAAGTCTAAGCCGTTTTAAATTCAAAACCATTAGCTTTTAAATACTCTTCAAGATTTTCCTTTAACACGATATCACCATCAAATTCCACTACCTCGTCACCAGGATCAATGTCAAAGCCGAACCAATCTTTTTTAGTTTCCATATCCTCTCTACCTCCTAAGTAGCCTTTTTTGTTGTATTCAGTAATCGTTGGATGTTCAAGACACATGCTCTTCACTCTCCATTCCATCAAGGTTTACATCATTTAACATAAAGCCAACAAATTGAGGAAAATGTTTTTCAAGCACTTCTTGTGAAGCGATACAAAAAATTTTGATTCCATCTTTTGAAACCGATAACTCATATGGATACTTGTCATCATCCCGTAATTCGATGTGCAAATCATTTTGACCGACTAATTCAAGGTGTCTTACATGGACTCTATCTTCCCAAGCATCCAGCCCGATAACTCCTGATTCCAATAACTCACTACGCAATGAGATAAATTCCTTGATTTTTTCAATGTTCATATTAACTCGCTCCTTTTATTTGATTTAGTATTTAGCTTGATCCCACATAAATTTGTAATTTGACAACACTTGCTTTTCTGCTTTTAATTGCTCATTCTCTTTTAACAATTGTTCAGCTAACCTAATCGCTTCTAATGCTACATCTGCCATTTGGTCTGCATCTAAAGACAAATCTGCTTGTTTGTCTTTTAACCTTTCGATCTTCTCGAGCATTTCTAACTCGCTCCTTTTTTAATTTGTTTTTGTGAAAGGATCTTCGCCAGGTAGGTAAAGACCTTCTTTTCGGTTTCGGCTGATGGTTTGTTCACTATGATTACTTTCATAAAGCTGTACCTCTTTCCACCAAGTTATTTAATTCATATCTAATGATTTTTTCTTTTTGCTCTTCATCG
Source organism: Neobacillus drentensis (assembly GCF_021560175.1). Classification (GTDB taxonomy): domain Bacteria; phylum Bacillota; class Bacilli; order Bacillales; family Cytobacillaceae; genus Neobacillus; species Neobacillus drentensis_A. The sequence goes on from NZ_CP091110.1 coordinate 4,309,985, forward strand.
ATAAAACCTAAGTTTACATATTTTTCTGACCTGTCTTTTAAAAACTCCATATATGCCACGGCAATTTTAGCGTAAGGACCAGGATATGTTATAAGGTGTTCATAAATAACTAAATTTCGTTGTCTTAAGTACTCTTCGTTTGCTTCCTTTCCATTTTCAGGAGCATAATAATGACAGTCAGCGCATAATGTAATTAGATTTTTCATGGTTGAATTACCACCATTGACAAGAGCCAACATATGATGAACTTCCAAATTTTCCTCACTGCCACATAGTCGGCACATATAACCATCCCGAGCAAGAACCCTAGATCTTAGTTTATTGCCCTCTTTTCTTTCTTCTGAAATCACTCTACTCATGACACTTGCCCTTGCTTTTCGATCCACTCAAAAAACGCATCCCGATTGACTCGTTTTAATTTACCGATTCGCACAGTAGGAAAGTCGTTCTGATCCATCAACGCATATGCGACTCTTTTCCCAATTCCCAAAATCTCCATAATATCTGTTACTGTTAGCACTAATGGATAATCCTCTTTACGTTTCACCCGGTTCTTCCTCCTTTTTGTTTGACCTATAGGGAAAATTCTAATCGAAAAAAATATCCTCTACTCTGGCCCGTAAAGCCCTCGCTATGCGAATAGCAAGCTTTACATTAATGTTTACTCTCTCGTTTTCGAGCTTACTTAGGTACGTTACGCTTATTTTAAGTCTCTTCGCCAACTCCGCTTGTGTCATTTCGAGTTCTAGTCTTCGCTGCTGGATTCGGTTTGGCAATTTATCACCTCCCAAGATGTTTCCCTATTGGGCAACACCTCTTAATCCTTATTATACTCAACTTTCCCCATAGGTCAATAAGTTTCTTTTGGTTTTTTCTAATTATTTTTGGGAGTTGATAAAAGCACACAGGAAATAGATAATAGTTGTTGAATGTTCCCTTTTGGGCAACATATTTTTGGGTGGTGATACTATTGAAGAACATTGGTAAGAGAATTAGGAGAATAAGGGAAGAAAGGAAAATGACATTAGAGGATCTTGCAAAGAAACTAGATAAGTCTACCAGTTACTTATCTAAATGGGAAAATGGCAAGAAACCAATCAATTTAGAAAATCTACATAAGATAGCCGAAGCTCTCGATGTAGATGTCACTGAATTATTCCCTAATAAGGAAAAAACTGAAAATCCTTTTACTGGGGATGATGATTGGTTATTTGTTGTAAATGAATTAAAGGAGAAAGGCTTTACAGCTAGCGAGGTTTACTTGAGACTAGCTAGAGAAGCTATTGAAAAAGACAAAAAAGGAAATTGAATGATACTAAAAAGCCACAAAAGAATATAATTCGACAAAATTAGAACCTTTTTGTCGAATTTGTGCAATAGAAAAAGTGTTTCCCTCCGAGGAAAAATAGACTATAATTAGTCCTATAAAAGAACAGTTGTTCGCGTTTTTGTTCTTACTTTTTGAAGAGGGAAGGCAATAATATATGAGGAAAGTCCTAAAAATAGACGAGTTACCCGAAGGCTTCTTTTATTTTACTGACACGCACATCGTAGAAGGTACAGGAAAATTAAAAGAAAAGGAGCAGGAACATGAAAGGGTATATCCGCAAAAGAGGAAACAAGTGGTCTTACACTGTAGATATTGGGAAAGATCCACGATCAGGGAAACGAAAACAAAAGACTCAATCGGGCTTTAAAACAAAAAAAGAAGCTCAAGCTGCACTAGCTGAACTCGTTAACAACGTGGAAAAAGGTCATTATGTTGAACCGACTAAAAAGAAATTCAAAGATTTCACTTTGGACTATTTAGAGAATGTTTATAAAAACAGAGTGAAAAAATCCTCATATGACACCGCCCGAAACATCATCATGACTCATGTTATACCATGGTTCGGGAATGTAGATTTAAACGATATTGACCAGTTTTTAGTCCATGATTTTTATAACGAAAAAATGGAAGCAGGTTTCTCATCTGCTTATATCCAAAAAATGCACGAAATGGTTCGGATGATATTAAAAGTAGCGTATAAGTGGGAAGTAATTCAAAAAAACATTGCCAGCATGATAGAGGCACCACGCTTAATAAGAAAAGAAATGGGTGTCTGGACCATCAAGCAAGTCAATGAATTTTTAAAATTCACCAAGCATTCCAGGTACCATCCGATTTTTTTCTTGGCCGCCTACACAGGCATGCGTAAAGGTGAAATACTTGGATTAACATGGGATGATATTGATTTTGAAGAAAAAACGATCACAATCAATAAAACACTGTATAAAACAACAAGGGATGGATTTCTGCTGCAAGAACCAAAGACAGCGAACTCCATCCGAACAATCTATATTGATGATGATATTATAAGAGTGCTCAAAAAGCAAAGAGTTAAACAGAATTTAGAGAAATTAAAGTTTGGTGGAGCATATAAAGAGCACGTAATGGTATTTGCTCAAGAAACTGGCGATTATGTAAATCCAACTGGTGTCAACGGACTGTTTGCTAGGTTTGTCAAACAAGCCGGATTACCTAGAATTAGGTTTCATGATCTTCGCCATACGCATGCTACCATTCTTTTGCTTATGGGAGTGAACCCAAAAATAGTCGCCGAACGATTGGGCCACTCCTCAGTCCAGATTACACTCGACACATATTCCCATGTTCTGCCTAGCATGAAGAAAGATCTAAGTGAGCAATTTTCAAAAGCGATGAAAAGTGGGCAAAATGTGGTCAATCACGATTAATATCTCGTAAGAACCCTATAGTTTAAGCATTCCTCCGAACCCTTTGACTAACGAGGATACTTGAGTTACTGCATTCATCATTTGCCCAGCCGTATTGACCATTTTATTAATGTCCACTGATCCATCTTGTGATTTGAAGGAATTAATTAACGATTGCATTCCACCTGGTTGTTTTGGCATAAAACTGTTTTTAGGATAGGGATTCATTATTGGATAACCATTCATGGGCATATATGGCTGTTGAACCATTTCATCCTTGGGCTGCAAAGGGTTGTGGAATAAAAATTGATTATCCTTTTGCTTATATTGAGCTTGATGATTCATATTTTGCTGTCCAAAGCCCGTTTGATAGGTTTGACCATATGGCTGCATGGACTGAGGGTAATAAGGGTTGGGCGGGTAATAGGGCAACATATTATAGTTGTGTGGTTGAGTCTGATATGGACTCGACGGCTGATTTCTGTTCGGATAATCTTGAGGGTTCATTTGTTGGAGTGTCATTGGTCCTTGGTGCATCATTTGCCCCGAGTATCCATGATGAACAAAATGATTTGGTTTTGATTTACCAAACATGGGCAAACATCTCCTCTTTATTATTCTCTATTACACATTATGAAGATTAGAGATGAATGGTGATTGTAAGTGTTAGTTTGTCAATGTCAAATTCACGAGAATTTTGTCTAAAGTTTAAATATTTTAAAAACTAGGAATCCTATGTTTTCATGATACGATTAACAAAAGGGTGAAGGAGGAGCTATTTATGGACATTCACGAATTAAAAAGCAAATTTATTCAAAGTCGGGATTACAACACAGATGACGTTAATGCCTTATTGGATTTTGCAAAGAAAGTGTATATTCATAATGAAATTAGTATAAAAGAATATCGCGTTCTTGTCCGCGAGCTTGAGAACCAAGGTGCGGTAATACCTGAAACTAATCATGAAGACTCCCTCATCGAACATTCATAAAATAATGGGCAGCTGTATACTTTAGCGCCATTCCTCTTCTGTTATTTACTAGCAGCAGATAAGGAAATTTAACCATTCTATCTTAAAAGAGATGCATTTTACCTGCATCTCTTTTTATTTTTGACCTCTTTTATTACTTCAGCTAGAACAAATTCCACCGACCGTTGGGTATTTAAAAACCTTGATTTACTTGTCTCTGGAAAAAAAGACTGAACAGAGATCTGATCAATATGGGAAGAAGTTGTATCAATTTGTGTTAAATGGAGGTGTAAAGTATTAGCTGTAGGGAGCCATTTCTTCATTGCCCTATTCCATTTATCATTTATCTCCTTTACTTCATCTGCAAATGGTTTAATTTCACTATAAAAATCATGTGTTAGTCCTGTCTCTCTGCCTTCATGATAGTTCTTTAGAAATAGCTCATTATAATGGAACAGTTTTTCCGTTAATTCAAGAATCTCATCTGTCATGTTCTCTTTCTCCTCTTTTAATGTACAAAATAAAAAAGTAGCAAGGGTAGTGATGCTACTTTTAACTATATTATTATTTTAGCTCTACTTAAAAACCTAATTCAAGCTTTAAGGATGCAGGGACTGCAGCAAGGTTAGTGTTAAGTATGTCTTCATGAGACATCGGATTCATATTTGCTGATCTACCCTCGATATCTGAAAGATGGTGAAGTGTTACCGTTAATTTTTCTTTTTCATCATTTGTTATTTGAAGGCGTTGGTCGGAGAAAGAGGCTTCTAGAACAGACTCCAATTCTTCTAATTGATCATATATTTCAGTTAGCATCGTCAGCATTCTTTCTTTTTCGGACATTGGTATAGTCATTTACAAATCCCTCCTCACGAGTATCTATAACGTAATATTCTCCTTCCTCTTCCAGCCTCCTTCAAGCTTGACAAAACTAGAAGCATTTCGGCAAAGAAAGTGTTAAAACATCATGAATGATAATCTTTTTCGACATAATCATAAGTTCGCATGAAAAATTGCTGAACCGCACATGCTAGTAATGGAGGTGTTTTTAATGGCGAAAAAAAATAATCCAACAAGCAAGCAATCAAAAGCTGTCACAGAGCAAAAAACAGGCTATGGGGATAAAAAGCTTGAAGGACCAAATCGTCCTGCTGAGTAATTTCAAAAGCGGAAGCGACTTGACCAGGGGAGACAGGCATAAGACGAGCCGGCGAGAAGGCTGCCCTTTAGCCTTCTTGACGGATTGGCTTATGACCCCGAGCCCCTAGTCGCTGGAGCTGGCCGAGACTTTTTTAAAAGTGATTTCATATCGTTTAAAGTAAAAAGCAAGGCAGCGTCCTTGCTTTTTTTATTTCCACTTTTTCAGCTTAAGTGTTTTATGAAAGGAAAGTAATAAATGAAGCTGATTTGATTTATTAAAGTACCAGTCCGTAAGATGGATAGTATGATGATGACGGACTGGTAAATGCAGCCAGGCCGGAGAAATGAGTCGCTGTTTGCTCCAATCCTGATATTTATGTTGATGATGCTCAATAACTGGAAAAGTTGTTCTAAGCAGCGGTGTTTTCCTGCCTGTCTTTATTCTAAAATATTGCTCATAATCGTTTCTTGAACCCGTATGCGGATTCTTTTCGGCAAACTCAAAAAAATATGGAAACAGCCGCGGATGAAAAAGGATCCTAGCCAGCCTCTTCCCTAGATTAATTCGCTTTGATAAAGATTTAAAACCGTTTACACTGGCCCCATATACCTCTCCGCCACAAGTGGGAAATAGAACGCAGCTGAAGTGAAGCCAATCTTGAAAAGAAAAAAGGAAAGAATGGAAGATCTTATTCTTATATACGGGATGTTCAATCACTGGTGTTTGAATCACATTTTGTTCATTAATAATTAAAGACGTTGTTAATCTTTCTTTATCGTTTTCCTTCCAATAGCGTTCCCACTCCTTTTGAATAAATGCCGAAACATGGAAAAAGGGAAGTAAGTGAAACATAGGCCGATTCATTTTCGTCGAATATTGGTAAAGCAGAAGCTGGGGAAACACATCATGAAAAATAAGCCAATTGGCCCGCTCATAAGTCAAAAATAATTGTTTCCTCATTTTTGGTTCTAAAATTTCCGAGAAAATGTCACCTTCGAGATCACACATATTCCAGCCGCCATTTCGTGAAACCATACTTGCAAGAAAGGACCAAATAATATCCGGATGTTGTTTAAAATAGGAAAAATAGGCATCTGTTCGCGTAATATTATCAACATTTCTTTTTTTTGTTTCACTTACAATTTGACGGATGATTGATTGTTCCTGTATCGTAAGATGATTCATATCCATCTTCCTTATTTTTGATAGAGTTTTAATTTTGCGTTAAAATCTTTACTAAAATCGAATCATATCTGAGTTTGGCATTCACGGTACAATTATTATTAGCCTGTGTTAGCAAATTTAATTTATACACCCCAATATGAACAAAGATTTGGTATGATAAGGATTAGCTTGAGAGGTGTAAAACGATGAATCTTAACTATCCGAATGGAAAAAAGTATAAGCCAAAAGAACTTCCAAAAGACAATAAGGTGAAAAAAATAAAAAATGGATCTTATAGTAATCGGGGTATGACACTTGAGGAAGATTTAAATGAAACGAATGAGTATTACCGGGAAAGAAAAATTGCAGTGATACATAAAAAGCCTACTCCAGTTCAAATTGTTCAGGTGGATTATCCAAATAGAAGTGCTGCCGTAATAAAAGAGGCATACTTTAAACTAGCCTCGACAACAGATTATAATGGGGTATATAAAGGTAGATATATTGATTTTGAAGCAAAGGAAACGCAAAACCCCACCTCATTTCCATTAAAGAATTTCCATCAACACCAAATACAACATATGGAAGAGGTTATGGATCAAGGAGGAATTTGTTTTGTTATTCTCCGCTTCACAAAATTTGAACAGGTTTACCTGCTCGAAGCCCGACATTTACTACATTTTTGGGAGCGAATGATGAACGGAGGAAGAAAATCGATTACGAAAGAAGAGATTGAACAAAAGGGCTACCACATACCGCTTGGATTTCAACCTAGAATTGACTATATTAAGATAATAGAGCGACTATAGAAAACTTCAATTTTTTCATAGAGAGTAGAAAGGAAGGAAATCATTATGTCTGAACAATACAAATCAAGAGAGGAGCGCAGAAAGCAACTCCAATCCAAAGGCAAGAAAAGTAAACAAAAAAAACCACGCGGACTAGTTAAGAAGATTTTTTTAAGTCTTGTTGTCCTCGGAATAATTGGATTACTTGCCGGAGTGGGGACTTTCGCTTACTTCGTTAAGGATGCTCCTAAACTTGATCCGAAATTATTAAAAGATCCTATCCCTTCAAAAATTTTAGATAAAAATGATAAATTGATTACTGAAGTAGGTGCTGTAAATCGAGAATATGTAAATTATAAAGACATTCCTAAAATACTTGAAGATGCTGTGTTAGCGACAGAAGACTATCGTTTCTATAAGCACCATGGAATTGATCCAATTCGTCTCGGCGGCGCCGTTTTAGCCAACTTCCAGCATGGATTTGGTGCAGAAGGCGGAAGCACCATCACACAACAAGTAGTTAAAAATGCTTTCTTAACTCAAGAAAAGACGTTAAAAAGGAAGGTTCAAGAAGCATGGCTTGCCTATCAGCTTGAGCAGCAATATACAAAACACCAGATCTTTGAGATGTATGTAAATAAAGTGTATGTATCCGAAAACAGCCATGGTCTTGCTACTGCTGCCGAAATCTATTATGGCAAGGAATTAAAGGACCTTACTTTGGCCGAGGCTGCTCAAATTGCCGGGATGCCACAAAGTCCTAATACCTATAATCCGTTTAATCATTCCGATTTTGCAGAAAAAAGACGTAATATCGTTCTATCATTAATGTATAAGCATGGATATATATCAAAGCAGCAAATGGAAGAAGCTGAAAAGGTTTCTGTAGCAAAAGACGTGCTGCCACCTGAAAAACGTAAAGTTAATGATAATAATACTTATGACTCATTTGTGGATGCTGTCATTGATGAGGTTAAGGATACAACAGATTTTGATATTTTTACAGACGGTTTAACAATCTATACTACTCTTGATAAAGATGCGCAATTACATGTTAATGAAATCCTAAATACAAAGGATTCCGATATCATCCCTTACCCTGATGATAAACTTCAAGCTGGTATTGTGCTTCTTGATACAAAGACAGGAGAAATTCGGGCAATTGGGGGCGGAAGAAACCAACAAGTCCAACGCGGCTTTAATTATGCAATCGATACGAGACGCCAGCCTGGATCTACAATTAAACCCGTACTAGATTACGGCCCTGCAATTGAATATCTAAACTGGGGCACCTATGAAATGATTAACGATAAGCCGATTACTTATTCATCTGGTAAGAAATTTGGCAACTGGGATCAGAAGTATAAGGGTCCAATGACGATAAGAACGGCCCTGCAATTATCACGTAACAGTCCCGCTGTTCAAGCACTACAGCAAGTCGGGCTTGATAAAGCAAAAGACTTTGCCGTTAATCTTGGTATTCCTTTAAAAGAAATTTACGAATCCTATGCCATCGGCGGCTTTGAAACTGGGGTTTCCCCACTTCAAATGGCCGGAGCCTATGCTGCTTTCGGAAATAGTGGATTCTACACTAAACCACATTCAGTTAAGAAAATTAAGCTGCGAGACGGCACCATGATCGACACAGCCCCTAAACCAAAAGTAGTAATGAAGGATTCGACGGCCTTTATGGTTACCGATATGTTGAAGAGTGTACTGATTTCTCCTGGAACAGGTACACGGGCCAAAGTGCCAGGGCTTCCAATAGCAGGAAAGACAGGAACTACAAACTATACAGATCAAGAAATGGCTGAATGGAATATAAATAGCAGTTCTGTTCCAGATGCTTGGTTTACCGGCTATACGACCAATTATACAGCATCTATTTGGACAGGATATGAAAGCCGGAAAACTCCAATTACAGCTGAAGGCAGCAATCAAAGAATTGCTCAGCTGCTATTTAAGAATATAATGGCATATGTATCTAAGGACATTGACACTCCAGATTTTAAAATGCCGAATAGTGTCCAAAAGGTTCGAATTGAAAAAGGCACCATGCCTCCTGTATTGGCTAGTCAATATACACCTAGTAGTCAGGTATCAATTGAATACGCTGTTAAAGGGCATGCACCTAAAAGAGTATCTGAAAAATACAACAAACTTTCAGCACCTGTAAATGTTGTTGCTAAATATGATAATACAAGTGGAAATGTTGTCGTTTCATGGGATTATAACAATGCTGCTAACAAAGATATTCAATTTGATGTCACGGTTGACGGTACCCATTCGAATCATTCTGTTCAGTCTGGCAATAGCTTAACCTTTAAGGCTAACCCTGGAGAAAACTATACTATATCCATCTTTGCCTTTAGTGGATCTAATAAGAGTGATGTTGTTCATACTTCAATTGATATACCGCAAAATGAAGGACAGACTGACCAAGGAACGGGAACTACTCCCGGGACTGGTACTGAGAACAACAATGGTACTGGAAATGGAACTGGTACTGAAAACGGTAATGGGAACGGTAATGGGACTAATACCGAAAATGGCAATGGGACCGGAAATGGGACTGGTACTGAAAACGGTAATGGAACTGGAAACGGGAGTAATACTGGGAATACTGGAAATACCGGGAATACTGGAAATACCGGGAATACTGGAAATACCGGGAATACCGGGAATACCGGGAATACCGGAAATACCGGGAATAGTAATCAAGGAGGTACTACTCCTCCTGTTACAACCCCTGTAACTCCTCCTACGAATCAAAGTACAGGAAATCGTGGGGGAACGAATAGCCAGTAAGTTAAAAAAATCGTCTAGGTTACAGACCTAGACGATTTTTTTATAATATTGCTCTTTACAAATTGTTTTTCCTGCTCAAGCATTAATTCAGAAAGCTGTCGATACGAATGGTATAAACCGGGTCTGGAATTAATAAAATTGATCCTTTCTTCTAGATTAACCGGCTTAAATAAAAACTGGTCAAATCTAATTTCATTACTTGATAGAAAGGTTTCATGATTTGTTAGAAATAAAAATTGCAGGAAAAGGTTGATTCCCTTTTCCATCCATTCTTGTGTATTTTTTTGATCACGAACACGAAATAATGGGGAAAGTTGGCTTTGAATGAGCTCCCACTCAGCCAGTATTGCTGCTGCTGTTTCTTGACGACTATTCATACACCAGCCTTCCCTTTCATTCTCTTTTTACCTTCGCGACATAGCTCTAATAATGGACAGCTTGGACATTGTGGATTTTGTGCCTTGCAATGATAACGTCCAAAAAAGATTAATCGATGGTGTGTTAGGGACCATTCTTCCTTTGGAACCTTCTTCATTAACGTTTTCTCCACTTCGAGTACGGAATCCTTCCAACGGCAAATCCCAAGGCGTTTACTAACCCTTTCCACATGAGTATCTACTGCAATAGCTGGTATATTAAAAGCTACGGAAACGACAACATTGGCCGTTTTTCTGCCAACCCCCGCCAGTTTAGTCAACTCATCTCGATCTGTTGGAAGAATACCGTTATATTCATCTAATAACATTCGGCATAAACTCTGAATATTTTTTGCTTTATTACGATATAGGCCAATGGAGCGAATATCGTTTTGAAGTTCTTCGAGTGATACATTTAAGTAATCTTCTGGGGTTTTATATTTTTCAAATAATTGTTTAGTTACTTTATTTACAAGGGCATCCGTACATTGTGCTGACAATGAAACAGCAATAACCAGTTCAAATGGATTAGAGTGGTTCAACTCACAATGGGCATCTGGAAACAGATTCCCTATTTCATCTAAGCAATAACGGATTTGAGTATTATTCAGCATTAATCTCACCTGCTACTTATATAAAATGAAAGAAAACGAGAGCAGTTTCCCTCGTTCAATGGACTATTATTTTTGTTCTAACCAATTATAAAAAGGGACTGAAGGCTGATGGGCCTCTTTGTTAGTTTGTATCTTTTCCGTTTGTTTTTGCCGAAACTTACGACCATGATTTTTAGCCTGTTCAATGGTTTTAATCCCATTTTTCTTCCATTCAAAAAGGATTCGATCGATATAACGGAAGTTTAATTTTCCTGACATCACTGCCTCACGGAGCGCAGCTTTTATAATAATTGGGTCATGGTGATCATCATCCATCCACATCCCAAGCGATTCACACTCAAATGGAGAAAGAGGGCGGCCAAATTCTTTTTCGAAACAAGTATATACGTCAGTTTCTTCCGTTTTCTGTTCAGCTTGTCTTGTTACCTGGTTATTTAACAAAAACTGATCCACTAGTTTTTCCCACAATGGCTTTACAGAATATTTTTCAAAGCGGATGCCTTCATTACTATATTGATCAATTATTTCAATAAAGCCTCTTTGTATCAGCCTTCTTAGCATGTCATTACACTCAGCAATGGATACTGTCATTAAACCTGATAGCTCTTCTGGAGTAGGAAATTCATTTCCTTTTTCAATAAAAGTAATAATATTTAATAAAAGAACAAGTTCCGTCTCATTTAAGTTCAGATTTCGATATTCTGAAAACAGCAATGTAGGAATGGTAATATTCCCTTGCTGCATCCAAGCTACTATATTTGATTTCATGTTTCTACACCTCTTGATTAGTATAACATGAACCCACTTTTCGAGTAAGAGTATTAGGAAACCAACTTTGGAAAGAAAAACAAAAAGCCTGCAAATTGCAGACTTTTTAAATCACAATAATGATTTAGCTTTTAACCTTTGCTTTAACGAATTGATCCATTCGTTCCACAGCTTTTTCTAATAGTTCAAGTGATGTTGCATAGGATAGGCGGATATTATCTGGAGTTCCAAAACCTGAACCTGGAATGACTGCAACTTTAGCTTCAACGAGCAGGGCTTCAACGAAGTCATCAACGCTACTAAAGCCTGTCATCTCTGCTGCATTCTTTACATTTGGGTAAAGGTAAAAAGCACCCTGTGGCTTCACACAGGTAAATCCAGGGATTGCAACTAATTTATCATAGACAATCTCTAATCTATTCTCAAATGCCTGTCTCATTTCTTCTACGGGTTCCTGTGTACCATTGTAAGCTGCTATTGCTGCGTATTGGGCAGTTGTAGTCGGATTGGATGTACTATGACTGGCAAGATTGGTCATGGCCTCAACGATTTGTTTATTACCTGCAGCATAGCCAATTCTCCAGCCAGTCATTGAATGGGATTTGGATACCCCATTGATGACAATGGTTTGCTCCTTCAATTCAGGTGAAAGCTGAGCAATTGAAACATGTTTCGCACCGAAGTAGACAAGCTTCTCATAAATTTCATCAGAAACAATCAAAATATCTTTTGACAAACAAATTTTCCCTAATTCTAAAAGTTCTTGTTCAGTGTATAAAACCCCTGTCGGATTGCTTGGTGAATTGATAATCACGGCTTTTGTTTTATCCGAAATCGCTTCTTTTAATTGCTGAGGTGTAATCTTAAAATGATTTTGTTCAAGTCCTTCCACATAAACAGGCACACCACCTGCTAACTTTACTTGTTCAGGATAGCTAACCCAATAAGGTGTTGGAATGATTACTTCATCACCATCGTTTAGAATAACTTGGAATAATGTATATAAAACGTGCTTTGCCCCATTACCTACAATCACTTCATTAGGTTTGTAGCTTAATCCTTGGTCAGCCTCAAACTTATTAATAATTGCTTTTTTTAAGGCAGGCAGACCCGCAGAAGGAGTATATTTTGTATGTCCCTCGTTCATAGATTTTACAGCGGCATCTAATATGTGCTGGGGTGTATTAAAGTCAGGTTCCCCTGCCCCTAATCCAATAACATCTTCCCCTTTTTCTTTCAATTCCTTTGCTTTTGCAGTAATAGCTAACGTAGTAGATGGCGTAAGTGCCATTACCCGATTTGCAAGTTTAATTGCCATAACTCTTTCCTCCGATCTCCACTAGCTATAGATTTTCAATTTTTTTTAGCCATTCACCAGTTTCAAAGTGAACATAGTAATAATTTATTAAATTATTTTCAGAACGGTAGTAAATTTCCCATAATGGAATATTTTTTTCCATACCAAGCCGTACTGAAATAATCTTCTTAGGTTGTTTTTCCTGCAATAATTTTTGAATTGCTTCTTCTTTAGTGATTCCATCTTTCGCTTTTTTAATAATAACCTTTTTACTCTTTTCAGGAATCCAAACGATTACTTTACTGCCCTTTTTATTTTTCCCTTCAATCACATTAACTGTCTCAATGCCATTGTATATATGAAAGTCATCCACTTCACTCAACTGCACCTTATCTTTGGCAAGTGAAACAGCCTTTTTTTCAGCCGCTTTAACCGGTTGTACGGAAGAAAAATAGACTTTTAAAAACAATCCGATGATGACAATTAATACAATTACGGGAATGAGAATCCACTTTTTCATCATTCTTTCTCACTTCTTTTATGTACTTTGTATAGGTAAACCTCTTAATCAAGATTCTTTCTAAATTATTATAACAGGATAAATCAAGATGTGTTATCAATCTTCATCAAATTAGACAATTTTTTCAGTTTTCAATAAAAATATTCCTCATCCTTTAGTGGAATGGTAATAATCTCGTAATTTGATTCTGTAAATTTGATGGTGACAGTCCCATGTTTTTTTGTGAAATATACTTCAGACCAAATGCCTTGCAGGTCACGCAATAAATCTTGATCCAACTGATTTTCCTCTGCTCCAACAAGGATGGATATTTGTGGATTTAGAGATTGGATTAGCTGATCAGATAAGGAGTCCTCTGTAAGTCTATAAGGTATTTTAAAGACATGAACATCCTCTAAATGCTTCGCTAGAAATTTTTGTTCTGCCCGTTGACTAAAGGAAGTCATTAAAAATAAGTTATGTTTAAAAAAACGCAGCATCAAATCCAACCCTTCATGTTGTTCATTTCCTAGGAATTGAACATCAGCAAACATGTCAGGAAGGATTTCTTTCTTTGTACCTTCTTCCCAAACGGTAACAGGGATTTGATTGGACTTTTCTCTGGTTAAAAATGAAGAAACTTCAGGTGTGGTGACAATTTCTTTAATTTTATATTTGTTAATTAACTTATCGATTTTCTCTTTCGACGCCTTTTCACTATTATTCGTTAGAATTAATGTAGATAGCTTCTTAACATTATAAAGTGAAAGCCATCCTTCTAATTCAGAAATTTCCCCTTGTCCCCCGATATTTATTAAAATGTTTTCGTCATTTGGGCCTTGCACAAGCGTTGCTTCACCAGTAGCCAGGCCTAAAAAGGTGACTGCTGCTTGATGTTCCGTTAATTTGACATCAATTTTTTCAACCTCGGCAGGCAGAGAAGTTTCTGCCTTCACTGTCATGCTGCTTGGAATCAATAAAGCCAAAATCATAAGCAATATTCTCATACACATTCCTCCCAGATAATTATAGGATGTGTTATTTTCCAAATTTTATCATAACCATTTTTGGATAAACGATGCTAATTCCGTCATTTTTCCTTTTTTAACTGGGACTGGAGGGATTGATTTCAAAAAGGCCTTCCCGTACTGAGTGGTAATGATTCTTCTATCAAATACAATGATTACCCCGCGATCCGTTTCGGTCCTAATGAGCCGGCCAAAGCCTTGTTTAAAACGAAGAATGGCCTCCGGCAGTGAGTAATCTGAAAAAGCATTCCTTCCCTGCTGGACAATCAATTGACACTTAGCCTCTGTCAAAGGTTCATCTGGTGGACTAAATGGCAGTCTGACAATAACAAGGCAGGACAAGTCTTCACCTGGAATATCTACTCCTTCCCAAAAGCTGCTTGTTCCTAACAAGATAGCCTTTTCATAGCGCTGAAAATTTCTTGTCAATCGAGAACGGCTTCCACTTGAGATACCTTGAGCCATTAACACATATTCATTAAGAAAACCACTTTCTTTTATTAGTTCATAGGTTTTTTTGAGCATGTCAAATGCAGTAAATAGAATGAGCAGCCTGCCTTTTGTAGCCTCAGCAATGGTGATGATATGTTCGGTAATCGAAATGACATACTCCTCTAGTGAGACGGAGTTAATTTCCGGTAAATCATCAGGGATAAGAAGCTGAACCTGGTTTTTATATACAAATGGTGAGGGAATACTCACTTGGCCTGTAGCGTTTGCCTCAAGACCGAGTTCTCTCATGATATAATCAAAAGAATGATTAACCGATAAGGTTGCTGAAGTAAGGACTACCGCCTTCTTAGTTTGAAAGAACTTCTCTTTAAGGTGGACAGCTACAGTAGCTGGCTGAGCCAAAAAGGTTGTTATATTTTGTGGTGAACGGGTATCCATTTCAATCCATTTTACTTCCATTGAATCTTTAATAAAACAACTAATCAATATGGTTCGAAATTCATCAAGCTTAGCTATAAATCCAGACACATCCTCCACTTGATGAAGTTGAGGAATGGATAAAGTATTTTTCTCAGCTTTTAGCCAATTAAGCCGGCTGTCTATTTCATTAATTAGGTCCTTAAGTAAAAAAGACAACCTCTCGGCACTGTGGACAAGCGCCTTTCTTTCTCTGCCGCTATCAGTGGAGTTATATCGAACTTTTATCCGATTGATCCCTTTTTTATTTGCTGTCTTTGTTTTTGCATAAAGTGCCATTAATTTAAAAAACTCATCCAGCTCGTAATGTACATCTAATACTAATTGATTCAATTCAAAGGTAGTAACGAGTTTGGTTCCGGAAGCAGGAAGTCGTGATGTCAGTTGTTCCATGTCATAAAAAAGTTGTTTTTGCTCATAGGTACCAAATTGACTAAAGAGCAAACGGGCTGATAAATAATCCAATGTATAGCCAAAGTACCTGCTGGCTACTTTCTCCAAATGATGAGCTTCATCAATCACCACATATTCAGAAGCAGGTAAAATCGAACCCCCGCTTTTTATATCATTTAATAACAAGGAATGATTTGTGATGATGATATCCGCCGATTGGGCATTCCTTTTTGCCTTTTGATAAAAATCCCTGTCCTGCCATCCCTTATCCTCATATAGGCTCGTCTGTTCTTCCCTTATTTTATTCCAATAAAATTGGCCTCCACTCGATAGGTTCAATTCATCCCGATCACCTGTCATCGTTTCCGTTAACCACACTAGAATTTGCATTTTTGTTAAGGTAGTATCATAATTGTCGTTTTCATCCATCAATGTTTGGTGAAATTTTTCTAAATTTAAATAATGATTTCTGCCTTTTAATAGAACTGCTTCTATTTCAAACGGAAGAATGTTTGTAAGTAAGGGAATATCTTTATTTAAAAGTTGTTCTTGGAGTTGAATGGTATGGGTACTCACAATAATGGGCTGATTATTTTGCTTGGCAAAATAAGCTAAAGGCAAAAGATAACCAAGCGACTTACCCACGCCTGTTCCGGCCTCTATTAGCGTGTGCCTAGAAAGTTGAAGGGATTGATAGACCGTATCCATCATCTTGAATTGACCAGCACGCTTCACAAAAGACATTATGCTGTTTTGAATGAGCTCAACCTTTTCGTCATCACTTTCTGGATACTTAACTTTTTCCTTCTCTAAGATTTCGATTTCCTTTTCAATTGAGTCTTTCTTTAATGCAATATCGTTTATGATTTCAATTGAATCCAATAGGGCTGATTTTTCGAATGTATCCCCCATTTCTTCAAGGAACAATTGAAGATCACTTTTTAATCCTCCAGATAAATGGGTTAGCTGTTTTACTGTAATCGCCGGTAATAAAGAAAGCCGTCTCAACAGGATTAAAAAAAGCTCGGCTGTCACCAAGGCATCACTGTCTGCCTGATGTGGTCTGTCATGAGAAAGATTCTCTTTTTCTGCCAAATCTGAAAGCTTATAGCTGTCTGCCGTGGGATAAAGAATTCTAGCCATTTCCACGGTATCTAAAACGGACCCATAAAATCCTCCCGATCCTGCTTGAAGTAATTCTTCTTGAAGAAAGGAAAGATCAAACAAGACGTTATGAGCAACAAAATAGGCCCCTTCTAATAACGATTGAACCTTTTCGGTTATTTCGGTAAATAATGGTGCATCCTTGACCATTTCATTATTGATTCCAGTTAATTCTTCAATAAAGACTGGAATTGGTTTTTGTGGATTGATCAGCGACGAAAACTGTTCAGTGATTTTTCCGTTTTCTATCACCACAGCCGCAAACTGAATAATTTTATCACCCTTTTTTGGTGTATTACCCGTTGTCTCTAAATCAATCACAACAAATTTATTTAACATTTGTTACACCCCAAACCTTCGTTCATTAAACGGCAACATAACTTTTCCATAATGATTTAAATTCTACCACTGTCGACTGGATTTTTAAAATAATAAAAAAATCCCCAAAAAATGGGGACCTTACATAATGGTATGTGCGGGTTCTGCATGTAGAAGATCTTTAATCTGATTGTTCTCATCCATAATAGCTACTTTTGGTTTATGAGTTTTAACTTTTTCATCCGGTACCAATGCATATGAAATAATAATCACCGTATCACCCACTTGAACAAGCCGAGCAGCTGCGCCATTTAAACAAATGACCCCGCTGCCTCTTTTACCTGGAATAATATACGTTTCTAACCTAGCTCCATTATTATTGTTCACAATTTGTACTTTTTCATTTGCTGCCATTCCAACAGCATCAATGATATCTTCATCTATCGTAATACTGCCAACATAGTTTAAATTGGCTTCAGTTACCGTTGCACGATGGATTTTGCCATTCATCATAGTACGAAACAAGTTTATTCCTCCTCTTGTGAAGCTTTTCTAATCTATTTGAATCATGATATTGTCGATTAATCTTACCTTCGAAAATTTTACAGCAACAGCAATAATAAGGGAACCTTCTATTTTTTCCAATGGTTTTAAAAATGGATAAGAGAGAATTTCGACATAATCTATTTCCCCATTAGACTCACTTGTAATCAATTCTTTGATCATAGTAGTAAGAACAGCAGGATTTATCTCACCATCATCAATTGCTTTCTTTGCTGTTTGCAGACTTTTATAGATAATTGGAGCCTGCTCTCTCTCTTCCGCTAATAAGTTAACATTTCGTGAACTTTTTGCTAACCCGTCCTTTTCTCGGACAATGTCCACCGGAATTAAGTGAACGGGAAAATTAAAATCGGAAATTAATCCATCAATCACTGCCACTTGCTGAGCGTCCTTCTTACCAAAATAGGCTCGTGTAGGCATCATGATATGAAATAACTTGGTAATAACTGTGGCAACCCCGTCAAAATGACCTGGGCGTGACTTACCGCATAGTACATCGGTTCGTTCCTGAACCATTACTTTAACCGATGGCTCTCGAGGGTACATCTCCTCTACCGAAGGATAAAAGAGGTAATCTACTTTTTCACCTTCTGCTAAAGCACGGTCTCGGTCAAAATCGCGGGGATAGGTAGAAAAGTCCTCCTTTGGTCCAAATTGTAAAGGATTAACAAATATACTTACCACCACGACATCATTTTCTTTTCTTGCCTTAGAGATAAGCGTTAAATGACCCTCATGAAGAAAGCCCATGGTAGGAACAAAGCCGATCGACATTCCCAACTCTTTATGTTTCAGTATTTCATTCTGCATCTCATTTATGGTAGTTATGACTTTCATTTTTTTCCTCCATAAAGAACTTTCAGTTCCTCTTCCTTCATAGTAAAGGAGTGTTTATCTTCCGGGAATTGATTATTTTTCACTTCAGATGTATAGGCCTGAATCGATTCAATCATAAATGGGTTTACAGAATGGTATTGCTTCACGAATTTAGGCACCCTTTCAACACCATAGCCCAATACATCGTGATAAACCAAAACCTGTCCATCTACATTTACCCCTGCTCCAATTCCAATAACAGGGATGGAAATAGATTTAGCTATTTCCTCTGCCAGCTGTTTTGGCACACATTCAAGCACTACTGCAAAGGCTCCGGCTTCCGCAACTTTCTTAGCATCTTCTACTAATTTTCGGGCCGCTTGTGCATCTTTTCCCTGCACCTTATAACCGCCTAATACACCAACAGACTGAGGTGTTAAACCTAGATGCCCGCACACGGGAATACCCGCTTGTGTTAAAGCAGATATCTTTTCTATTACACCATCTGCCCCTTCCAGTTTAATGGCATGCGCTCCTGCTTCTTGCATCAGCCTTCCAGCATTGATGAGAGTGTCTCTAACAGAAAGATGGTAAGCTAAAAATGGCAGGTCTGTCACGATAAAGGTATCTTTTGCCCCTCGTTTTACTGCTTTGGTATGATGAATCATGTCTTCCATCGTCACAGGGATCGTTGAGTCATAACCTAGAACCACCATGCCAAGTGAATCTCCGACGAGAATCATGTCAACTCCGCCCTGTTCCGCTTGTTTCCCAGATGGATAATCATAGGCCGTAAGCATAACAATTTTTTCATTGTTTTCTTTCATTTTTAAAAAGTCAGTGGTTTGCTTCATCATTATTCCCTCCTTAAAGATTGGGAGAGGTGATAAAACGCCAATTAAGAGCAAATAAAAAAGATCCTTCTTAAGGCAGAGGATCTCAATCGTTACTCATGTGCATCTTCATCCCTCTGTCCCGGTCCGTTATACGGATCTAGGCAGAAACCTTTTTAATTGTAAGTTAGTATCCCTAAAAGGTGCAGTTCCGTGGAGATACTGCCCAAGGAAATTATAGCATTTTAACAGAAAAGCGCAAGAACCGTTTTGGTACTTGCGCTGACAAAAATATTTTATCATCTAATTTCAATATCTGCTGAATAAATATGGTGAATAAATCCGTTCTTATCCTCTAATTTTAAAACACCATCATCAGTTATTCCTAATGCCTTTCCCTCAATCACATTGGTTAGCGTTCTTGCCGTAAGGTTTTTACCTATGCTAATAGCATATCCTTCCCATAGAAGTTTAATAGGGAAAAATCCTTGCTCGAGGTAAAGCAAATATAATTTTTCAAAATGCTTAAAAACACTCTTGATCAATTCTGCCCGGGAAATAGGTGCGCCGTTTTCAATCAAAAGGGAGCTTGCCTTATTATGAAGCTCTGACGGAAAGTCTTCTTTTTTTTGGTTAACATTAATCCCCATTCCAATAATAACAGAATGGATTTGGTCTGCCTCCGCTTGAAGCTCTGTTAAGATACCTGTAATTTTTTTGCCATTCAGTAATATATCATTGGGCCACTTAATCAGAGGCTCCAGATTTGTGACTTCTTCAATTGCCTGTACGATCGCCACTGCAGTTAATAGTGTTAGCTGTGGGGCTTTGGTTAAAGGAATATTCGGCCTTAGAATTAAACTCATCCATATCCCGCTATACTTTGGTGAATGCCAGCTTCGGTTCATTCTTCCTTTACCGGACCGCTGCTCTTCGGCAATAACGACTGTGCCTTCTGGTACGCCTCCATTTGATAGGTTGTGGGCAATCTTTTGAGTAGATTCTACACTTTCTTCATAATGAATATTTTTCCCGATAAAGTTGGTTAAGAGGCCAAGTCGAATTTCATCAGCTGTTATTCGCTCTGGAGTTTTGACAATACGATACCCCTTATTTCTAACAGCTTCTAATATGAAGCCTTCTTTTCTTAATTCCTCCATATGCTTCCAAACAGCCGTTCTTGAACAGCCGATTAGCTCTGCTAAATGCTGACCAGAGAGAAAAGATTCGCCGGCATTTGTGAAGGCATCGAGCAGTTTCTTTCTTATTTCTGACTGCACCTGATCAGCCACTCCTTAATCTTTTCTTTGTCGTTTTGGATGTCACCCACTAATATGGCACACTCTACTTTTAAAAGGGTATCCCGTAACCAAGGTCCTCCCTCGGTTTGGAACCATTCCATGATATCTCTACCTGTTACATTTATGTCATTGCGCTCCTTGATTGGCAGCTCATCATAAATCCGTAACCACTTTAAAAGTGAATTATTCTCGGTTAGACTGTTAAGAACCCCATAAAGCTTTTCAGTCGAGCTCAAGGCAGCTCTGCCTGCTGAATATAGGTCATAAATAGTCCATTCCTGCTCCATCCTTTTTTCTAAGTAAGTCAAGATTTGTTGAATCTCTTTGATCTCTTTAACTGGAAGCTTCCATTCTCTTAAAAAGACCTCAATAGACTTATCTTTTAGATTTAAGGTAAAAAGCAGTAACGACCACATTTCAATTTTATTAAGCCCTTTAAATGAAAAGGAGATGAATCTTTCGAGCGAATTTTTATGGTTTTTTAGGCCTGGCAGATAGACATATAAATGAGAATCAAGCAAAAGCCTAATGGCCGTGTTACCATTTTCCCCCATAAGCAGTTTTTCAAACTCTGCTCTAATTCGTTCTACCGCTATGTTTTTTAATAATGGAACAAGCTTTGCTATTGCTTGAAGTGTTTCTTCCTCAATTGCAAACGAAAGCTGGCTGACGAATCGGACAGCCCTCATAATCCTTAAAGCATCTTCCTGGAAACGCTCATTAGCAGATCCGACAGTCTCGATAACCTTATTTCGAATAGCAGCTGATCCATTATATGGGTCAATAATCTTACCATTTCGATCCATGGCGATCGCATTCATGGTAAAATCACGGCGTTTGAGATCATCATTTAGATTTCGTATAAAGGAAACCTCTTTTGGTCTACGATAATCTTGGTACTCTCCCTCTGTCCTAAAGGTGGTAATCTCGTAGGATTTATCTTGGAAAAGGACCAGCACAGTTCCATGTTCAATCCCAATATCAACGGTCCTTGGAAAGATTTCTTTCACTTCATTGGGTGTGGCAGATGTAGCAATATCTACATCACTGATTGATCTGTTTAAAAGATAATCCCTTACAGATCCGCCTACAAAATAGGCCTGAAAACCTGAATTCTCAAGCTGTTTAATAATTGGAACGGCTGATAAAAAAGGTTCGTTCATCTCATTCACCTTAATTCAATAGCTTCGCGTATATCTGCTCATATTGTTCCACAATATGTTCTGCCTTAAATTTAGTTTTAACAGTTTTCAATGCCTCAAATGACATTTTTTGATGCAGGTCTGCATCGTTTAGAAGCGATACAGCTTTACGTGAAATATCCTCGATATCGCCAACCTCACTAATATACCCAGAAACACCCTGCTGAATAACTTCCGGAATACCGCCTACATTCGTGCCAATACAAGGTACACCGCACGCCATAGCCTCTAAGGCAACAAGACCAAAGCTCTCCTTTTCAGATAACAGAAGCATTAAATCACTAATAGAGTATAGCTCCTCTAAATTCTCTTGTTTTCCTAGGAAGATTACCTTTTCTTCAAGCGAGAGCTGTCTTACGAGTTTACATACGATAGTCATTTCGGGGCCATCACCAACTAGCAGTAGTTTCGCCGGCATGACCGCAGAAATTTTGGCAAAAGTTTTTATAATGTCCGTGACCCTCTTTACAGCGCGAAAGTTTGAGACATGGATAACCACCTTTTCCTCATCACTAATTTGTAATTGTGATTTCAAGGAGGTGTCAGCGGTTTTATGATAAATTCTTTCATCAATAAAATTGTATACTGTTTCTATTTGCTTATCAGGATTAATAAGTTCGTAAGTTTGATTCACTAATGCTGTTGAAACGGCCGTGACACTATCTGATTTCTCTATTCCGAATCTAATTGCATCGGTTAAGGATGGGTCATACCCTAAAACTGTAATATCTGTCCCATGTAAGGTTGTGACAATCTTAATTTCCCTTTTTGACATTTGCTTTGCTAATATAGCACAAACAGCATGTGGAATCGCGTAATGGACATGGAGAATATCCAATTTTTCACGATCAGCTACTTCTGCCATTTTACTCGCTAAGGCAATATCATATGGGGGGTATTGAAAAACTGAATATTGATTAACTTCGACTTGGTGATAATGGATATTATGGTACATCCTGTTTAAACGAAAAGGGAGACTTGACGAGATGAAGTGGATTTCATGCCCCTTCTCAGCAAGCATTTTCCCTAATTCAGTAGCAACAACTCCCGACCCACCAACAGTCGGATAGCAGGTAATTCCAATTTTTAGTTTCCGCATGGTTCTTCTCCTAGTAAATCATGTTTCAAAACAAGCGGCACCTTCGTCTTAAATCCTTCAGCATAAGACACACCAACCAGTTTTCCAAACATTCTTTCCCTTGACTCGACCGTTTCGATATAATCATTCACAAGCGGTGTTTGAACACTTTCCGTTGTTAATTCAAACTGGCTTCGATAAGCCCTTAAGGAGGCCAGCTTTTTATCCATCACTGGTGTAATATCAAAGGTAAAATCAGGTTTATGAAATCCGTTTATCATATAAAAGTACATTTTTTCCACGCGATGCGGTTCGTTCCATTCATCTGTTCGATATTTTCTAATCCCAGCAGAAAATATCGCTTCCTCGACAATTTTCGCACAATTCCCATGATCCGGATGCCGATCTTCCGAATATGGAGCAAACACTATCTTCGGTTTGTACTTTCGAATGGTTTCGGCAACCTTTTGAATATACTCTTCTTTTAGGAATAACCCTCTATCCGGAAAACCTAGCGAAGTACGGACTGATACACCTAAAATATCTGCCGCTCTGCCAGCTTCCTCTTTTCTTAGGACTACATTTCCATTGGAAGATAAATCAGCATCGGTTAAATCACAAATACCTATCTGTTTTCCTTCTTCCGCTAATTTCGCAATGGTACCAGCCATGCCGATCTCTACATCATCAGCATGTGCACCAAATGCGAGGATATGTAATTGATTAAGCTTCATTAACATCACCATTCTCTTTAGCTACATTTCTCCATTCCAACAATCCCATTTCTAATCCTCTTATGAGTAATTCAGCAGTACCCATATTTGTTGCTAAAGGAATCGAATAGACATCGCAAAGTCTTACTAACGCTGTTACATCAGGTTCATGTGGCTGCGCGGTTAATGGATCTCGGAAAAAGAAAATGGCATCCATTTGATTTTTAGCAATCATTGCTCCAATTTCTTGGTCTCCACCTAGAGGTCCGGATTTAAAGCGGGTTACATCTAATCCTGTAGCTTCATGAATCCTTGATCCTGTGGTTCCCGTGGCAAATAAGGTATGTTTAGCAAAAATGCTTCGATAGGCTGTAACGAATTGTACTAAGTCATTTTTCTTTTGGTCATGTGCTATTAATGCTATATTCATATCCTTGCCCCTAATCTAATATATTTTCAAGTCCATAAACAAAAGTATTGTTCTTCATAACGGTTTCAACCGCAACTTTTACACCTGACATAAAAGAACCGCGGTTATAGGAATCATGCCGAATCGTTAATGTTTGTCCATCAGAACCAAATAAAACCTGTTGATGGGCAATTAGTCCTGGCAAACGAACAGAATGAATATGCATTCCATCGTATTCTCCGCCTCTTGCCCCTGTAATAGTTTCTTTTTCATTCGGATGACCTTGTTTTTTACTTTCCCTTACAGCAGAAATCATCTCTGCTGTTTTTACCGCGGTTCCTGATGGTGCATCAAGCTTCTGGTCATGATGCATCTCAATAATCTCAACATCTGCAAAGTATTTAGCGGCCATTTGTGAAAATTTCATCATTAATACAGCACCAACCGCAAAGTTTGGTGCAATGATACAGCCAAGTTCTTTTTCAAAGCAAAGCTTCTCAAGTTCCTCCAAATCCTGTTTGGTAAACCCAGTCGTTCCAACAACAGGACGAACATTATGTTCAAGTGCAGTTTTTGCGTGGTACATACCTACTTCAGGGGTCGTTAAGTCAATTAATACATCTGCTTCAATATCTAGGAGACATTTTTCAATGTCTGAATAAACAGGTACATTAGGAATGGATTGAAAACCTTCCACATCACTCAACATCATTCCATCATTCTTATGGTCAATAGTCGCAACTAGTTCAAAGTGTCCTGTATTAGTGACTAATTTGACTGCTTCACTGCCCATCCGACCGCGTGGGCCTGCAATGATAATTTTAATCGAATTCATATCTTCACTCCACACTCTCTTGATCAAGTCTTGTCCAACGGTTTTTATCCCTGGTATTAAATTTATTCATCACATAATCATGAGCCTCTTCTAAATCAATGTTTAAGGAATTAGCTAAACAAATTATGACAAAAAGGAGATCCCCAAGCTCTTCTTCAATTGCTTTTTCCGTCTCCGTCGACTTTTTCGGTTTTTCTCCATAATAATGGTTAACTTCCCTTGCCAGTTCACCAAGCTCCTCTGTAAGTCTTGCAAGCATAGCGAGTGGACTAAAATATCCTTCTTTAAATTGACTTATGTATTGATCTACTTCCGCTTGAAGCTCTTTCATCGACTTCCCGTTAGTCATTTCACTCCACCTCATTTTCGTAAACGGGCAATTTGCTTTTTATTAATATTCCTTATAATGTTAGCTAAATTACGCTTGATTTACAAATGTTTTCGCTTTTAAGAAGCGGTTTTCCTAGTTCACATTGCTCTTCATAACCTTATTGGTTATAATTAGAAAAGCCATTATAGAGAAAGAAGAAAAGAGGCGAAAAAAATTATGATCCTGGGTATGAAAATAAAGAATATACTATTTATCCTTATTGGTTCCGCAATTATGTCATTTGGACTAGTAAATTTTAATATGCAGAATAAACTTGCTGAAGGAGGATTCACGGGTATTACATTACTCGTCTATTTCCTGTTTAAATGGGATCCTTCTTATACGAACTTAATTCTTAATATTCCTTTGTTTTTTATAGGATGGAAGCTGTTGGGAAGGAATGCCTTTTTGTATACCATGATTGGAACGGTTGGGGTTTCGATTTTTTTATGGATATTTCAGCGCAATACAATTGAAATGCCGCTAGAACATGATTTAACATTGGCTGCTTTATTTGCTGGGGCTTTTACTGGGATTGGATTAGGTATTATTTTTCGATTTGGAGGTACAACCGGCGGGGTAGATATTATTGCACGACTTGTTCAAAAATATGCAGGCTGGAATATGGGAAAAACAATGTTTCTATTCGATGCCTGTGTGATTGCAATTTCATGGTTTACATACTTAAATTATAAACAAGCAATGTATACGTTAGTAGCTGTTTTTGTCGGTGCTCGGGTGATTGACATTATTCAAGAAGGAGCATACTCGGCAAGAGGGGCAATGATTATATCTGATCTAAACGAACAAATAGCTGCAAAAATAATGGCCGAGATGGACCGCGGTGTAACTGCTCTCAGAGCCTATGGCTCTTATACAAAAAATGAGCGTGAAGTGCTCTATTGTGTTGTGGCCAAAAATGAAATTATCCGATTGAAGAATTTAGTTACCTCAGTCGATCCACATGCCTTCGTCTCTATCTCCGTAGTCCATGATGTTCATGGAGAGGGTTTTACCCTTGATGAAAATAAAATGCCGATTGGCCAGTAAAAAAAAAGTCCCCACTTGAGATCTGCCTGTGAATGTTAGACATCAACTAACATTCACAGGCAGATAATTGTGAGGACATTTTTTTAATCGTCATTTCTATTCATTCCAGTAAAAATCAACACAAGTCTTAATAATTCTAATACGGCCACAGCGGCAGCTGCAACATACGTAAGTGCTGCTGCGTTTAATACCTTCCTTGCTTCTCTTTGTTCCCGATTACCGATTAATCCAAGTGAAACCACCTGTTTCATGGCCCGGTTTGAAGCATTAAACTCCACTGGCAGGGTAACCAGTTGAAAGAGAACAGCTGCGGCCATAAAAATAATTCCAAGCAACAATAGCCCGCTTAAATGAGCAAAGATACCAATCATAATCAGAATCCATGAAGCATTTGAACCTAGATTTGCAACTGGTACTAAGGCGTGACGGAAGCGTAGGAAAGCATATCTCTCTCCATCTTGAATAGCATGTCCACATTCATGGGCAGCAATAGCCGATGCTGCAATCGAATGTCCATGGTAATTTTCAGGTGAAAGACGAACAGTCTTACTTCTGGGATCATAATGGTCGCTTAAAAACCCTCGACCTTCTTCTACCGCTACATTATATAGTCCATTTGCATTTAGGATTTCCCTCGCAACATCAGCCCCTCTTCGATAGCTTGATGTTGGTACACGTGAATATCTTGCAAAAGTATTTTTCACTCTCATTTGTGCCCATAAAGGAATTAAAACAATGATTGCAAAGTAAATTAGATACATTGAGTCCTCCAAATCAGCTCGTGATGTTATTAGTATAGGTCTTGCCGATTAGACGCGTCAATCCTTTAAGTCTCTGGAACGGCCCTTCTTTAGTTCTTTATCTCCTTGGTACTTTCTCCACCCTACATAGGATAATGTCATGATAATAATACTTCCTGTTGAAATAATCACCCACCATAATGATGGATCTGCTTCATCCTCTTCCATATTGGCAAAAAGATTTTTAAGGTCAGTGTCAAGGGCATCAAGTTCTTGCTGGCTTTTTACATCACTAACCACTTGTGATTGGTATTCATTAATAAAGTCAATGCGTGCATCCAACCTTTGAATATTTTCCACAGGAACATCTATTTTCATACTTGGATAAATGACATTATATAAGGAGAGGAAGGTGTTAAAATTGGTATGGAAATGGGCAGTATCACCCATTAGGGCTGCTTCTTTCGCCTGGTGGAAGGAAGTCATGATTTGATCTTCCATTTCTGTCCATAAAGGTTGATGACTCGTTGCTAATGCATCAATAACAAGACGGAACTTAGTTAGTTTATTTAGTCTTTCTTCATATTTCATATTGGGACTTACGGCCGCTTCCATCGCCTCATCATGGGAGGTATTTACAATTCTAACCTCATCCATTGATAGCGGTTCTTCTGTCCCTTTAATGCTTGTAAATTGATCCGAAAAATAATCAAGCAATTTTTTTGCATCTTCATATCTTTGAAACTTCACCATTTGGAGAGCTTCATCCGAGATATCATCGAGCTTCTCCATTGGAGATTGCTGTTCGGCAAAAACAGTTATGGGAGTAAGCATCATGATCATTACAAAAAAAGATAACCATTTGGATTTCAAACCCTGTCCCCCCTTTCCTTACTAATAAAATGTATGTAGGGGTGGACAAGGTTAGACCATCTTCAACTATTAATTTTTAATTTAAAGCGGCCAGGCCTCATTCCTAAATAATAGGCGATGCCAATGGAGATACATGAAAGCCAAAAGGTAAAATAACCAATTTGCGGTATATATTTATCTAGCATTTGATAGCTTGGCATCATAAAAAAAACATAATCAATTACATCATTGTGGAATGTCCAAATCGCAGTCACAATTAAGTGCCAACCCTTGAATCGATAAAATGGCGCATATAATATCCCTTGAACAGCCATAGCAAAATGAGAGAAAATTAGCATGTAGCCAATCCAGTCCAGTTCTCCTTGGACAATGAAAACGAGTATGTTCATCACGACAGCCCAAATCCCGTATTTAAACAAAGTCACGATTGCGAGTGCTTCAATTAACGGCCAATTTCTTTTTAGTAAAAACGCCAGCAGGACAAGGACAAAAAATAAGCTCGCTGTTGGACTATCAGGTACAAAGGCAAGAAACACAGGCGGCGTTTCTCGTAACTGCCAGCCATACCAGTAATATCCATAAATCGTTCCAGCAATGTTAACAAGCAGTAAAAGTTTCATTACCGACCGATTAGACAGGAGAGGATAAATCCACCTCACAAATACTCCCCCTTTCAAGAAAAAAGCTGACGAATTTCCGTCAGCTTTTACTATTGCTTCAATTATTTTTTTCCAAGACCTGAGATATACTCAGAGAGTGTTTTAAGTTCCGCGTCGGTACCTTTAAAAACACCTGCTGGCATCTTTCCGCCTTTACCTTTTTTAGCAATCGTAGCCACTTCTTCTGCGGATAAGCCTGTACCAATTAGGGTAGGAGCACCAGCCCCACCTTGGAAGCTGTCACCATGACAGGTAATACACGTATTGGCGCTAGCGATTTTATATCCTGCACTATTCTTGTCAATTTCAACCTTGGCAACAATTTTACCTTGTCGTTCTGCAGCTGCCCAGTCATGTGTTGCAACTGACTGCCATGTTAAAAATACAGTTGCTGCAAGTGCTAACAGCATAAACCCGGTTGCGAACGGACGTTTTCTTGGACGACGTTCTGGTCCCCGATCAAGGAACGGAGCTAGTAGTAGCCCTCCAAAAGCTAAACCAGGCATAATCATTGCACCAATAACCGTATATGGGCCAGATGCAAATGAGTATTTTAATAATTGATACAAGAATAAGAAATACCAGTCTGGTAATGGAATATAACCTGTATCGGTTGGATCTGCTATCCTTTCAAGCGGAGCCGGATGGGCTACTGTTAAACATAAATAGCCGACAAGGAATACTGCTCCAACCATCCATTCTTTCAAAAGAAAGTTAGGCCAGAACGCTTCCGTTTTACCTGGATATTCAGAGTAATCTTTCGGAAGTTTTGGCGTCCGCATTTCTGGTGCTAATACACGTGAATCACCGACAAACTTCATACCTTTACCGCGATGCATTGAGCAATCCCCTCCTTTTTTCTGTAATAACCCTTACACTGTCAGAAAAAAATGTTTTTTAAAGCGGTCCAGAGATCCCTTGTCTACGAATCATGATAAAGTGTGCCGCCATTAATCCAAACAGCACTGCAGGTAAGAAGAATACATGAATCGCAAAGAATCGGGTTAATGTTTGAGCACCAACAATGTGTTCATGTCCGGCTAGTAAAACTTTTACATAAGATCCGATGAACGGTGTTGCCTCAGCAATTTGCAGACCAACTTTTGTAGCGAACAGCGCTTTCATATCCCAAGGTAATAGATAACCAGTAAAACCTAAACCGAGCATGACGAAGAAAATTAGTACTCCGACAATCCAGTTTAATTCACGAGGTTTTTTATAAGCACCTTGGAAAAAGACGCGCAACGTATGTAAAAACATCATTACAAGTACTAAACTGGCTCCCCAGTGATGCATTCCACGTACGATTTGTCCAAATGCAACTTCATTTTGCAGATAATAAACCGATTCCCATGCATTCTTAATGTCCGGTACATAATACATTGTTAAGAACATACCGGAAAGTATCTGAATAACAGTAACAAAGAATGTCAGACCACCAAAGCAATAAACAAACGCTGAAAAATGATGCGCTGGGTTTACATGCTCAGGAACTTCATGGTCTGCGATATCGCGCCACAGCGGCGTAATATCTAAACGTTCATCTACCCAATCGTAAATTTTGTTTAACAATGATTACGCCTCCTTCCGTGGTTCAGCTTTTCCTAAGTATAGATAGCCGCCTTTTTCCTTGTATGGGTATTCATCAAGCGGGGCTAACGGCGGTGTACCTGGAATATTGGTTCCATCCTTCTCGTAGCGTCCATAATGGCATGGACAGAAAAATTGGTTTGGATGATCCTTGTTCGTATTCCAGCCAACAGTACAGCCCAGGTGTTTACAAACTGGTGAAAGGGCAATAATTTTGTCCCCATCCTTATAAACCCAAGCGGTGTTCGTAACTTCTGACTCATACCATGCATCCTTTTGTTTAAAGGTAAAGTCTACACGAACTGGTTCATCGGTTAATTCAGAAACCTTTTGTTTGGTCGCGATGAAATTTCCGGCTGCTTCTCCTTTTAAAACAGGATCGACAGCAAATCTTACCATTGGCATTAACATTCCTGCTGCCATAAATCCGCCTACACCAGTTAATGTGTAGTTTAAAAATTGACGTCTTGAAACGCGTTCTTTACTCAAGCTTATCCCCCCCTTGTTCATAAGTTTTTAGTCCAACGGACACAATTTAAACACATATAAAACTAGGACATAACAATGATATATCAATCTTAAAGCAAGGTCAATATCATACTATTTTAAAAACATATAATATAGGTTGTTTTACTCGTTATTACTCCATTTCTGTGTGAAAATCGATAATAACTGCTTCACTTGACTATCAACAAGCTCAATTTTTTGAGTTTCACTCATGTTTCCAAGCGGCAGGGCTGGAAGCCAAATTAATGATCCGCCTATTCTGTTTTCATACATACGCCAATCAAGCTCAGAAGTTATGTAAAAAATGTGTTTAAATTCATTTTTTAAAACGGTTTCTTCCCATTTTAGTAATTCGCTTATTACCTCTTCCATATTATTGCTTTTTAGATAGGTAAAAGGAGGGAACATTAAGATTCTTCCTGTAAATTGCCTTTCAAGATAACCTGTCAAAAGCGAAATGAATTCAAATGCCGCAGCTGACTGTTTCATCTCCTCTCCAAACGATAAAGAGTAAACTGGAATAACCGCGGTATCAACGAACTCCTTGGCATTTAGATACGTTTCAACCTCTTGTGGTATCCATTTCATTCATTACACCAACCTTTTTAATTCACTAGTTCTATCATAACATTATCTCCCAAAAATATAAAAGATAAAGTAGAATATTTTGAAAGATTCTTCACATGCGATTGGGAGATTAAAAAATTGAAAAAGGAAGCCGGCTTAGCGCAGACTTCCCTTTTCCTGTGTTTGAGATAATTTATTTAATTTCTCGGTTAGCATTTGGAATAATTGCTGATCCTGTTGATCGAGAGCCTCATCAATTAACTCCATTAGTTTTTCCCGTTGAAAACGCTCGATGCTGTATTGCAATAATTGTTCGGCGACGATGCCATCCTTCTCATTTACCTGTAAATGCTTGGGAACAAACGGATTTTCCTCCAAAACTGCTGCATACTGATGTGCCTGATTAGAGGCATGAAAATTTAACTGAATAAAAATATCCTCGTCTCGATTCAGGCGAATATCATGAAAGGATTTTTCAGCATCGGTTGTCATGACATTTTCCTTATAAAAACGAAACGGAACTTTATCAACACAGTGTGTAGACATAATTAGACCGCGTGGACAATATTGTGCCTGCTCAACAAAATGTACCTTCTCCATTAATTGGTCGTGGCTCATTAGATAGTTTAAAATCCAAACACATTCTCTTCTTTTCAATTGATAATGATTTAAAAACCAGCGAATAAAATCCTTCTTCTCGTTGACAGAAACAGGGGTTGTCATGATAGTTTCCCTCCTCTGCATAATCAGCTTTTTTAGATGTTCACATCAGTAAGACGTTCAAGTAAATCCAGATACTCTTCGTTTGTTGGATCCCCCATTAACAGCTGTTTAAAAATTTCTACGGCGCGTTCGTTTTTTCCTTCTTCTACAAGAAAATAACCATAATCCTGTAAAAACGCTTCATTATTCCTAAAAAAAGTATATGCAGCTTCATATTTGTCTAATGCGAAAGAATATTCTTCAAGTTTATCGGAGGCTAAAGCTGAATCCCAAAGCAGCTGTGGCTCCTCTTCACCATGAATATCTAGCTGGGTGATTAATTCAATTACATCCTCGTACCTTTCCTGGCGGAAAAAAAGCTTATTTAACGTAATGGCAGCTTCCATAAATCCTGGGTCTAGCGCAAGAGCTTCACGGAAATATTGCTCTGCGTCCTCTTCATTGCCAAGTTTTAAACTGATTTTACCTCCATAGAAAAATAACTCTTTATTAAATTCATCTTGTTTAATGCCATCTTTAATAGCTTGTAAACTATTTTCAAGTTCTTCTTCCCGTTCATATGCCTTAGCTAGATGCAGATATAGGGAATGGTATTCCGGATCGAATTCTTTTAATTCATTAAACCTTTCAATTGCGGTCCGATTATATCCTGCTTGAAGTGCTGTAAACGCATAACCAAATAGAGTATTAATCTCTATCTTTTCTCTCAATGCCTGATCATAAAAGGAGAGAGCCTCTTCAAATGCTCCTGAGGCACTTAATAGGTCAGCGAGCCTGCCATGGATATTAACTCCGGCAATTTCATCTTCTTCTCTCAAAACTCGTTCATATGCACTCTGAGCTTTGATAACTTCACCTGTCTCACTGTAGAGCTCCCCTAAGGCAAAATCAATAATAACCTCATCAGGCAGCAGCTCTTTTGCTATTAATAACTTTCTTTCACACACTTCATAAAGCCCTTGAATTTGGTAAAGATCTGCCAGTAATAATAGCGACTGAGCAAAATGGGCATCCTGCTCTGAAATTTTCTCTAAAACAAGGATTGCTTCTTCCTCTTCACCTGCTTCAACCAGTATTTCCCCCAGCAGAACAAGGAGCTCGCCTTCTTCAGGATAGATTTTCAACAAACTTTCCATCAGTGCCTTTGCCTCTTCTAAAAAACCATAATGGTACAGTTCTTCCCCGAGAAGAAATTTTTCTTCCGGATTTCCGCTTTGTAATACATCATTATATTCATTTAAAGCCTCTTTATGTTGGCCGTTTTCTAACATTTGAATAATTTTATCTACACGTTCCATGGCTTATACCTCTACTTCCCAGAATTACAATGAAAAATAAGATGGGGTTTTCACCTTTACATATTCTCCACTTCCCGGGCTATATAAAACTTTTTTGCCCGAGCGAATCACTTTTCCTTTGTGAACTGTTACAACAAGTCTATTACTATGATAATGAAATAAACTTTCTTCATCAACCTTCCTGATTTCTTTTTCCATAAGATATAAATTATAGCTTAATTCCGTCCCCGTCATAAGGCTGCCTTTTTGCGGGTAAAGACCAATCTTATTAAGAATAGGAATGGACAAGGGGTGATTTTCTTCTATTGGCTCGTATAAGGCTGGAATTTTTTCTTTTACCATCCTATCTTTCCATTTCGACAGAACCAGGCTGGCTTCCTTCTTTTGTGGGAAAGAAATTAATGGAATTAATGGACAGTTAAAGGGAAACATTGCTTCCCTAACCCATCCCCACGGAATCGACTCCAATTCATCAAACTCATGCAGTTCAACAAAAATGGCTGGAATTTTATATTTTTTACAGGTTCTCATAAAAGAAGGAGTAATCAAGTTAGCGGAAATCTTAACCCCAATGAAAAAATCGATTGGACTGCTGATTAAGGCCGTCTTCAATTCATTTATTTTGTCTAACAGTTGATTTTCGTATAATAGGTCAACATAGGTGAAAATGGTGGTACAACCTTTTAATAAGAATTGTTCAGATATATAGGACTTTAATGCTTGAAAGGATTCTTTATACGGTATGGATGAACTTAAAAGGACATAAGAAGGGGTCATGATAAAGGGCTCTACGTTCATTCTCATATACTGATCATGGGATGTACATTTTTTAACCATTGTTATTCGTTCATCCGCAATGAAAAGTGAAGTAGTTGTTATCTGCTTATTTTTAAGGATATTGGCATTTTCAATAATATACATCGTCCACCACCTTTTTACTTTTCTTAAGACAAGCTATGCTAAAAATGATAAAACTATGACTTTAATACAGTGTAAAAATAGCAAAAAGCTGCACAAAGGCAGCTTTATCGGATTAGATTATTTAAATGCGTGAAAAAGTTCGGGTAGGAAACAGAAATAGCCTCGGATTGTTCAAGGTCAACAGTATCCTCACATAAAAGGGCAGCTATGGCAAGCATCATCCCAATCCGGTGATCTCCATGACTAGAGACCTTTCCACCTGTTAATTTAGATTTCCCCTGGATGATCATCCCATCTTCAGTGGCTTCAATAACAGCCCCCAATTTACCTAGCTCTTGAACGACTGTATCGATGCGATTTGTTTCTTTTACCTTTAATTCTTCGGCATCCTTGATGATCGTTGGCCCTTCTGCTTGTGTAGCTAGGAGAGCAATAATCGGAATTTCATCAATTAGTCTTGGAATTAAGCTTCCCTCTACTACAGTCCCTTTAAGATTCGAAGTTTTTATTATGAGATCCCCAGCAGGTTCAAAACCATTTGAAGCAGCTTGAACAATCTCTAAATCTGCGCCCATTTTCTGCATAACCTCAATAATTCCGGTCCTAGTAGGATTTAATCCCACATTTTTTAAGATAATTTCACTTTCAGGGATAATAGCACCTGCAACAAGGAAAAAAGCTGCCGACGAAATATCACCAGGAACATGAATGGTAGATGCTGTCAGTTTTTGTCCGCCTTTAACCTGAATAGTCTGGTTATCTTTGGTTATTTCACCGCCAAATTGTCGAATCATCCGTTCTGTATGATCACGAGTCTCAGCAGGTTCAATAATGGTACTAACCCCATCTGCCTGTAATCCGGCAAGGATTATTGCAGATTTAACCTGTGCACTGGCGACTGGAAGTTCATATTGAATAGGCTGTAATTGCCCTCCACGGATCGAAATCGGAGTAAAGTCACCGCTTTTTCTGCCATCCAGTTTAGCACCCATTTGCGTCAATGGAACCGTTACCCGAGTCATTGGCCGTTTACCAATCGAAGCATCACCCACTAAAGATGAGAAAAATGGTCTGCCGGACAAGATTCCCATTAATAAACGAATGGTTGTTCCGGAATTTCCAACATCTAAAACCTCAGAAGGCTCTGTTAATCCTTCAAAGCCATTTCCATAAATTCGCAGCTCATCATTAGATTCCTCAATCGTTACGCCAAGCTTTCGAAAGCAGGAGATGGTACTTAAACAATCATCACCCGGCAAAAAATTAGTTACCTTTGTTTCCCCATGGGCGATAGAACCAAACATAACAGAGCGATGAGATATAGATTTATCACCTGGGATTGTTACTTCACCAACTAAACGATTAATGTTGGTCTTAAGTTTTAATGTTTCCATCAAAAATCACCTTTTTAAATTCATAATATTTTATCCATTACGTACCCACTGAAGTTGCGTAGTTGGAATAACTCTCTATACACCGCTCAGCTCTTTGACGATCCTCTTCCGTTTGAAAACTGATAACTAACACTCCATTAATATCCTCGCGCGTTTCTAAAATACGAATATTAGTGATGCTAATGTGTTCCTTTGCTAGATAACCAGTTATCTCAGAGATCACCCCAGGATAGTCCGGAATATCCACAAACAAGTCATAAAATGAAGGAATAGCCCCTTTTTCTTTCTGAGGCAGCCCGTCACGGAACTGCTTTGCTTGATTAAAATAATTATATATTGCAGTACTGTCTTCTTGTTCTAACAGCGTTTTGACCTCATTCATTTCTGAAAGCCATTGGTTAAGTAATTCAATTAATATTTCACGGTTGTGAAGCAAGATATCTTTCCACATTTTTGGACTGCTGGAAGCAATCCTTGTAATATCACGAAAACCTCCCGCAGCAAGGCGGGGGATTAGACCCTCTGATTCAGAGAGTCTTTCAGTTTGCCGAACAATTGAAGCAGCGATAATATGCGGAAAATGGCTGACAATACCTGTAAGATAATCATGTGTTTCCGGGGTTATTGTTAAGAATTTTGCATGTGTCCCGGTTAACCACTCTTTTAGAATATCCACTTTAGAGTTTTCAATATGGTCCTCAGGTGTTAACAAATAAAAGGCATTTTCAAATAATATTTCCTTTGCAGCTGATACTCCGCTTTTATGTGAGCCCGCCATAGGATGACCGCCAATGAAAGTAAACCCACGTTTTGTTAAACATAGACTACTCTCAACAATTTTCCCCTTTGTACTGCCTGTGTCAGTTACTATTACTTCTGGATTAAGTGGGAGTTCAGAGAGTAGGTGAATGATTTCTTTTGTTTCATTAACTGGCGCAGCAATAATAATTAAATCGGCACCAATTGCTCCATCCTGTATACTATGTGCTATTTCATCAATGACACCAAGCATACTAGCCAGCCTTGCCTGTTCGTTGTTAATATCGAATCCTACAATTTTCGAATCGAAATGTTCCTTCTTAATACATAACGCCAAGGATCCACCTATTAATCCTAAGCCAATGACAAAAACCCGGCCCTTCAATGTCCATCCCCCTATTTAGAAAAAACTGCTTTTCTAGTTTGTCCTAAGAAATTCACTTAGTACCTTTAAAACACCATCGTTTTGTTCTGTGGAGCCCACCGTTATTCTTACTGAGGTTGGGAAGCCCAGTGCTTTTCCGGAACGAACAATAAATCCTCTCTCTTGTAAATAATGAAAAATCTGATCTCCGTCTACTTTAAAATCTATTAAGATAAAGTTGGTCTGGGTAGGATAATATTCTAGATTATGCTGTTCGCAAAATTGATAAAATTGTGCAATTCCCTGTCTGTTCTTATCTTTACAGTCTTCGACAAATTGCTGATCCTGAATTGCCGCACTTGCAGCTAGCTGGCCTAAAGAATTAACGTTAAATGGCTCCCTAGCAGGTTCTAAGGCCTTGATAATTGCTGGATTAGCTACTCCATAACCAATCCTTAAGGCTGCCAAACCATAAATTTTTGAAAACGTTCGTAATACGATTAGGTTATCAAACTTACGGGTCAAACTAATAGAATTATAATAATCCTCGGCCACTACGTACTCATAGTAAGCTTCGTCAAGAACGACCAGAATGTGTGGCGGAACCTTTTCAAGGAACGGGATTAATTTATTCTCCGAAACATATGTACCAGTCGGATTATTAGGGCTGCACACCCAAATGACATTAGTCTGGTCATCAATGGCCTCTAACATAGCGTCTAGGTCATGCTCTCCGTTTACAAGAGGGATTTCTTTAATAATGGCTCCTTCAATTACCGCATTGTGCTTATACTGGGAAAAAGTCGGATGAGCCATTACTGTACTTGCTTTTGGATGTAAAAGAGCCCTAGAAATCATTTGAATTAAATTATCTGAGCCATTTCCTAAAATGAGCTCGTTCTCTTCAACCTCCAAAAAGGATGCTAATGTTTCTCTTAAATTTGTCGCATAGCCATCAGGATAAATCGCCAGACTGGTTGAATTTGAATTTAGTACAGAATGAACTGAATCTGAACACCCAAAGGGGTTTTCATTGGAAGCTAATTTTACGATTCTTTCAAGATTAAATTGTTTCTTCACTGCATCAATTGACTTTCCTGGTTGATATGGAGTCAGTGTTAATAACTGTTCTTTCCATCTCATTTTCCACACCCCGTTTGCTTTAAAAATTTGAAATTTTATAATGTCACGCTATTATTTAAATCAGGTCTTAACACTTGTGCATCATTTAGATAAACATGGACAATTTTTTCCTGTGGAACACTTGTATTGACGTGCATCATTACTCTTACACACATCTTTAAGGAGTTAGGCACAGGCATTTCTCGCATACACATTACTGGTACATAGGTCCAGCCTTGGAATTTCCGCAATGCCTTAGCTGGAAACGCAGCATCAACATCATCAGTTGTTGAAACTAATACGGAGGCAACGGAATCAGGTTGAATTTGATTTACTTCAATTAATTTAGCAAACAGTTCCTCTGTCGCAGTAATAATAGCTTCTTCAGAATTAGCAGTAACCGTAGTGGCACCCCTCACACCTCTGATCATAAAACATTCTCCCTTATATTAAAATCTTGTCAACTCTTTCCATAATACCTCTTCTGACACTTCCTGGAGTAAAGGATGCCCCACTTGTTCAAGTAAAACAAAACGAATTGCATCCCCAACAGATTTTTTATCCTGCCTCATTTTCGCTATCAAGCTTTCAAAGGATAATTGTTTGGGAACAGTGGTTTCATAGCCCAACTCGGTAACCCAATCAATAAATTCATTGGTATTAAACGATAAACCTAATAAGTTTTTACTTAATTTCAAGGCAAAGATCGTCCCAATCATCACTGCTTCACCATGGGTGAAATTTCCGTAGCCCATTTCTGCTTCGATTGCATGTCCAAGGGTATGTCCTAAATTCAAAAAAGCACGGACTCCTGTTTCTTTTTCATCCTGTGAAACGAATTTGTTTTTAATCTTTATCCCTTGAACAAGTGAAGCGGATAATTGTTCTTTAGTAAGAGTATTTAAATCATGAATATTTAACTTTAACCAATCATAAAAAGGAGGATCAGCAATAAGGGCATGTTTAATAACCTCTGCAAACCCTGAACGAATTTCATGAATGGGAAGGGTATCTAAAAATTCAAGATCATAAAATACAGCTTCTGGCTGATAAAATGCACCAATCATATTCTTCCCCAGAGGATGATTGATGGCAACTTTCCCGCCAACGGCACTATCATGTGCAAGAATGGTGGTAGGGACTTGAATAAAAGGTATCCCGCGCATAAAGGAAGCTGCTACAAATCCAGTTAAATCTCCGACTGCCCCTCCGCCAAGAGAAAGAACAACCGATTTACGATCCAAATGACTTGCTAAAGCAGTTGAAAGGGCCTCATAATACACCTCGAAGGTCTTTGCTTTCTCACCTGATGGCGCCGTAAAAATAACTGGTTCCAACGGTTTCAGTCCTTGAAGTAATTTATCAAGATGAAGCTTTGCAACCGTTTCATCGGTAATTAGTAGTATTTTGGTTAAGGTAGGAAAATGGTCTGCCAGGAATGCGCGAAGTTCATTTCTCACCCCATCTCCTACAAAAACAGGATACTGTTTGGATTCAGTTAGGATTTGAATCGTCTCCATTAAAATTCCCTCGCATATTCACGATGTCTATTAATTTCATCGACAAGGGTATCAAAACGGTCACTATTAAACTGTTCGATCAATGCGTTGGCAAGTTCCCATGCTACTACTTGCTCGGCAACAACAGCCGCCGCAGGAACTGCACAACTGTCAGATCGCTCAACACTTGCTGCAAATGGCTCCTTTGTTTCAATATCGACGCTCATCAATGGTTTATATAGTGTTGGTATAGGTTTCATGACCCCTCTCACTACAAGCGGCATTCCAGTCGTCATACCGCCTTCCACTCCGCCCAAACGATTGGTCTTACGGTAATAGCCCGTTTTTTCATCCCATGCTATTTCATCATGTACCTGACTTCCAGGTAATCTTGCGGCTTCGAAGCCAATTCCTATTTCAACGCCTTTAAAAGCGTTAATACTCATAATCGCTGCTGCTAACTTCCCATCGATTTTCCGATCGTAGTGAACATAACTTCCAATACCTGCAGGCATCCCTGTTGCTATAACCTCGACGACCCCGCCTATCGAATCACCATTTTTCTTTGCTTCGTCAATAGCAGACATCATTGCTTGCTCGACAGTAGGATCTGCCACACGAACTGGAGATAATTCAGTTACTTCTTTTAATGTTTCTATCGAAAGATTAGGATCAACATTCGCCTTAACTCCTCCAATTTCGACAACATGTGCGACGATTTCCACACCAACTAATGAAAGCAGCTTCTTTGCTACAGCACCAGCTGCAACTCTGACAGTTGTTTCTCTAGCTGAAGAACGCTCTAATACATTTCTCATATCGCGGTGGCCATATTTAATGGCCCCATTTAGATCAGCATGACCAGGCCGTGCTCTTGTCACCTTCCGCTTTACTTCATCCTCTTGACCTTCCTCTAAAGCCTCAATACCCATTATCTTAGTCCAATGCTTCCAATCATTGTTCTTTACCACAAGGGCTATCGGTGAACCAAGTGTTTGTCCATGACGAACTCCTGAAACAATTTCTGCAGTATCCTTTTCTATTTGCATACGTCTTCCACGGCCATAGCCTTTTTGCCGCCTGGCTAATTCATTATTTATATCTGAAGCTTCAATCGGCATACCTGCCGGTAAGCCCTCTAATATTGTCGTTAACTGCGGCCCATGGGATTCTCCTGCTGTTAAATATCTCATTCCCATCGCTCTTTCCCCCTTCAACTCATTAAAGAATTATGTATCAATATAACATATTGAGCAAAATAAACATAGTATAACTATTCAGAAAATAAGGAAGAAATTTTTGTAACCGGATACAAAAAAAGGCACTTGTACATGACTTATACAAGTGCCTTTCCGATAAATTAATAAATCCACTCATTAACTAACTTAGAATAATCAACTAATTCTACTTCTTTAAAGAATAAGCCAATTTCACGTTCCGCACTAGCAGGTGAATCAGAACCGTGAATGATATTTTTACCAACAGTTAGGCCAAAATCTCCGCGAATCGTTCCTGGCGCTGCGTCCTTAGGATTTGTAGATCCCATCATTTGACGAGCTGAGAAAATCACATTTTCTCCTTGCCAAACCATCGCAAATACAGGTCCGGATGTAATGAAGTCCACTAATTCCCCAAAAAATGGACGTTCCTTATGCTCACCATAATGATGTTCAGCAAGTTCATTCGGAATTGTCATTAATTTTGCCCCTACTAATTGGAAACCTTTCTTTTCGAAACGAGCCACAATTTCCCCAATAAGGTTACGCTGAACACCGTCAGGCTTGACCATTAAAAATGTTTTTTCCATGAAATCCCACTCCCAAAGAATATTATGTATATTGATTGTTAGTTTGAACAATCCATGAAAATGTTATCATTTTTTTGAATATTTAGCAAGATGATGTCGGCAGAGAAATTAAAACTTTCGTCTGCCTATATATTTAGCGATATCTCTTAGTGTTTTTTTGGTTTTATTTTCAGGTAACTCTTCTAGAATAGTTAATGCTTTATCCAGGTAGTGGTCACTTAAAGCAAAGGACTTTTCAATCGCACCCGATTGTTTGATTAAGGAAATAATTTGTCCAATTTCATTAGGTTCCATATTTTCATGGACCTTTTCAATTTCACAAAGTATATGAGGATTATCCATAGCAAACAAGGCAGGGGCTGTAATATTTCCTTGGAGGAGGTCGCTGCCAGCCGGCTTTCCAAGTTCCTTTTCATTCGAAGTAAAATCCAAAATATCATCAATAATCTGATAGGACATGCCAACATAATAACCAAATCGAAATAGTTTCTTATGATAATATTCCTCTACACCTGCAGCAACAGCTCCTAATTGGCAGCTTACTGCAATTAATAAAGCAGTCTTCCTTTTAATTCTTCTCAGATAATCCTTCAGGTTTTGATTAAAGCGGTATTTATCTTTTATTTGTTGAATTTCCCCAATCGTTACTTCGACAATGGTGTTGGCCAATATTTTATGAGCTTCTGGGCTTTTAATATTTGTCATCAATTCAAG
Organism: Neobacillus drentensis; assembly: GCF_021560175.1. Taxonomy (GTDB): domain Bacteria; phylum Bacillota; class Bacilli; order Bacillales; family Cytobacillaceae; genus Neobacillus; species Neobacillus drentensis_A. Next base: position 4,351,706 of record NZ_CP091110.1, read on the forward strand.
GGCCAATGCAAATACAAAGTCACCTGTATACATGGCTATTTTGTTGTCCCATTTGGATTTGACAGTGGGCTGCCCCCGGCGCAGATCCGCATCGTCAATGACATCATCATGAACGAGCGAGGCCATATGAATTAATTCTAATGCGACAGCTACATTTTTCAGGACATGGATATCGTAATGTCCAAATTTACCTGCAAGTAAAACAAAAACAGGACGAATTCGTTTACCTCCGGCTTGTAGTGTATGCATAGAAGCCTGTTTCAAAAGAAGAGACTCCGGTTGGATGGTCTCTTCAAGTTCTTTTTCTATTATGCTAATATCCGAATTCAAAAATGAATACATCATTTTTAATTTCATTTGTATTCACCCTGCTTTTCATCCTGTCTTCATTTTTGACGAATTAAAGTTTTTTACCTATATGAACAGCGGCAGCGCCACCACTATATGGTTTATATTTCACTTCTTTAAGCCCTGCTGTTTCAAACAACCTAGCTAGCTCTCTCATTCCTGGAAAATCACGGGCAGATTCATGGAGCCACGCATATTCCCGATAGCTTTTCGCCAGCATTTTTCCAAACAGCGGCATGATAAAACGAAAGTAAAAATAATAAAGCTGTTTATAGCCAATTAAGGTAGGCTGTGACGTTTCCAAGCACACTGCTATTCCGCCTGGTTTTAGAACGCGATGCATTTCCTTTAATACCTGCAGGTAATCAGGTACATTCCTTAAGCCAAAGCCAATTGTAACATAATCAAAGCTGTTATCAGGGAAAGGTAATTCCATTGCATTTCCATGAATTAATGTCACCTGGTCAAGCCCTAGTTCCTTAACTTTTTCTATCCCAACATTTAACATGTTTTGGCTAAAATCGAGGCCTGTAACTTTTCCGGTCGGGCCAACTGCTTCCGCTAAGGCAATGGTCCAATCAGCTGTTCCGCAGCAGACATCGAGAGCTTTTGAACCAGGTTGAACATTCATTCTTCTCATGGTATCCTTCCGCCACTTGATGTGCTGCTGAAAACTAATAACCGAATTCATTTTATCATAGTTATCAGAAATCTTTTCAAACACATTGTGAACGCGCTGTTCTTTCGATTGCTGCATGTTTTACCCTTCTTCCACAAAAGTTTTTGCATATGGATGGTACTGACCCAATAACACGCTGACCCTTTTTGCAAGGAAGTCATTCAAGTAAGGAAGTTGTTTTTCAACCGCATGTTTGGAACGTTCTAAATATTCGTCACAAGCCTGTATTAAACGCTGTTGCTGTTCTTCAGTTAAATCTTCCATTTTCGCTCCCGAGAAAAGGAATTTCTTCAGAGTTTGAAATAAAAAAGAACATCCCGATTGGAAATATTGGTTTCTCTCATTTAGTAACCTTTTAAATAAAAACAGCTCACAAAGAAACTCGTTCCAAACCTCTACTTTAAAATAATCAGCAACCTTAGTCAGTAAAGAACTTTCAATTCTTTTAATACTAGCCATCAAGCTCTCTATTCCATCCAGGTCATTTTTGTTGTAAACAAAAATTTTATGTTCGTTTACTTCTTTTACCCCTGCAGATAGACATTTTATCATGTTAATATCTTCTGCATCTGCAAGAAGTTTATAGTATAGTCCGCTAAAATAGTCTCCAGCAAGTACTGTTAGTTGCCGTTTTTTCTCATCTATGGCAGTACTTGATATATAATCATGGGTGTCAAGGGCAATTTGAATTAGCATGGTTGACAATGTATAGTTTTGAATCTGATTAAAAGACAGTTCTAGTGGTTCCATCATAGAGACGAGGACTAACAACTTTTCCTCATCAATCTTTGGGGGTTCTATATATTCAAGCAAGTAGGAATCAAAAACCCTCTTTTCGACCTGCTCTTTAATCGTTATATATTTTTGTCGAATGTCATGCACTGTCATCACCCTTGCTTCCCCGATGTAATCACTTTATGTATTTTATATTGTCTATTTTCACGAAGATTTCATGCCCACTAAAAGGAAAAATTACTGTCTTCTTAATAAAATAAGGCAGACACAATTATAACATAAAAGGTTTGATGTGGGCAGGAATTCACAAAATAATCACTTACCATTCTATGTTCGGATTTATTTCTTCATTTCACTCTCAACTTCACCGAATTGAGTGAGAATTTTAGCGTTACCACGAATTTTAATCGCAGAGGTATGCTCGGTAAATTGAGCAATGAGGACTTCCCCTTTATCAAGCTTTTCCGAATGATGGAATCTTGTATCCGATCCCCTTGTTAATCCGATTACACTGACACCATCATCTTCAGCTTTAATCACAACATAATCACTATTTTGTGGATTACGCTTTTCCAATTTGATCACTCCATATGCCAAGAAATAATTACTTTTAATATTTAATTAAAGATAGAACCTCTGATCGTGCCACTGAATCCTCTGCAAGAACTCCTCTAACAGCTGTTGTAACCGTTTTGGAACCAGGCTTTTTTACACCACGCATCGTCATGCACATATGCTCAGCTTCCACAACAACCATTACACCTCTAGGATCAAGCTTTTCCATCATACTATCTGCTATAGTGGATGTAATCCGTTCCTGCAGCTGCGGCCTTTTAGCAACAGCTTCGACAGCCCGGGCTAATTTACTTAGTCCTGTAACACGTCCATTCTGTGGAATATAGGCTACATGGGCTTTTCCAAAGAAAGGGACTAAATGATGTTCACACATTGAGTAGAATGGAATATCTTTAACTAAAACAAGTTCTTCGTGATCTTCACTAAAAATAGTTTCAAAGTGCTGCTTTGGATCTTCCTTTAATCCGCTGAATACTTCTTCATACATTTTTGCTACTCGCTTTGGTGTGTCAAGAAGTCCTTCACGATTTGGATTCTCACCAATTGCCTCTAATATTAAACGTACCGCCTCTTCTATTTGGGCACGATTGATTTCCGACATACCGATTTCCTCCTAAAGTATATCTTTTAAGAATAAACAACAACTACATATTAGCACAATCATTTCCCTGCAAGCAAAAAAATAGATACTTACTCATATGTTTAACTTTAAAATAGAAAAAAGGCCATGGAGTGATCCATGACCTTTTTGCCTAAGCTACCCGCTTTAAGCAATCATTTATGTAATTACTTAACTGCATCTTTAAGTGCCTTACCTGGTTTGAAAGCTGGTACCTTGCTAGCAGCGATTTCGATTTCATCACCTGTTTGTGGGTTACGACCTTTACGGGCAGCACGCTCACGTACTTCAAAGTTACCAAAACCAATTAGTTGTACCTTATCACCATTCTTTAAAGCATCTAAAATCGCATCAAAAACAGCATCAACTGCTTTTGTAGCGTCCTTTTTTGAAAGCTCGCTAGCTTCAGCAACTGCGTTAATAAGTTCTGTCTTGTTCATGCCATTCACCTCCTCCCGAAGAAATTATCAAGATTCGTAAATAAGATTACTTATCTACATTTCTAAACAATTTTTCTAATTTCTATACGTCATAGCAAGGTTTTATTACCAAAGTAATCCATTTTGACTACTTTAGTGACCTTAAATCTATTTTTTTAATAAAAACCCAATGATATAAAGGGTTTAAGGACTATAACGTAATTCTGTTAAAAGATTATCATAATCATTTCCGCATATCAAGAAGATTTCATGAAATTATGGTAATCTTTTCTTTGTTTATCAACATTCTTCTATAATTGACCTAAATTTTGTCATAATTAGCCCAAATAAAAAAAGGGACTCCGAATCGGAGCCCAAAAATTAGAGGATAATCGCGATTAATCCGCCTGAACCCTCGTTAATAATTCTCTCTAATGTTTCTTTTAACTTATATCTGGCATTCTCTGGCATTAAAGATAGTTTACCTTGAATCCCCTCTCGAACAATAGAACTCAAAGACCGGCCAAAAATATCGGAATTCCAAATCGACAATGGATCATCCTCGAAGTCCTGCATTAAATAACGGACTAACTCTTCACTTTGTTTTTCCGTACCGATAATCGGAGCAAATTCTGATTCTACATCGACTTTGATCATATGAATCGATGGAGCGACCGCTCTAAGCCTTACACCGAACCTAGCACCCTGACGGATGATTTCTGGTTCTTCAAGACTCATATCAGAAAGTGATGGTGAGGCAATCCCATAACCTGTTTGTTTAACCATTTTTATTGCATCGGAGATATGGTCATATTCTGCTTTCGCATGGGCAAAATCCTGCATTAATTCTAGAAGATGATCCTTACCTCTGATTTCCACTCCGACGATTTCTTTTAAAATATCATCATATAACTCATCTGGAGCGATTAAGTCGATTTCAGCAACACCAGAACCCATCTCTATACCGGCGAGTCCGGCTTTTTCAATGAAATCAAAGTCACTAAACTGCTGCACGACACGATCTACATCTCGTAATCTCTTTATATCTTTAACTGTTTCTTTCACCGCATCTTGATAGCTTTCACGGAGCCAGTGGTTCTCTCTTAGTACCATAACCCAGCTTGGCAGGTTTACATTGACTTCAAGTACCGGGAACTCGTATAGTGCCTCGCGAAGGACATTGTATACATCACTGTCACGCATGCTTTCTACACTCATTGCAATAACAGGAATATCATATTTCTCTGCTAAGCTTGATCTTAATGTTTCTGTGCTAGGGTGGTATGGCTGAGCGCTATTGACCACCATAATAAATGGTTTGCCCACTTCCTTCAGTTCGTTTATGACTCTTTCTTCGGCTTCGATATAGTTACTCCTAGGGATTTCACCAATTGTTCCATCGGTTGTAACTACAACCCCAATCGTTGAATGTTCCTGGATTACTTTTCTTGTGCCAATTTCTGCCGCTTCATGGAATGGAATAGGTTCCTCATACCATGGAGTATTAATCATCCTAGGTCCATTTTCATCTTCATATCCTTTAGCACCCGGGACTGTGTATCCCACACAATCCACTAACCTGATATTAACATTAAGTCCCTCATCAACATGTACAGTAGCCGCCTGATTTGGGACAAATTTCGGTTCAGTTGTCATGATGGTTTTACCAGCTGCACTTTGTGGAAGCTCATCCTGTGCGCGAGACCTCTCCGCTTCACTGTTTATATTTGGTAAGACAACAAGCTCCATGAACTTTTTAATAAATGTTGATTTGCCTGTTCGTACTGCTCCGACTACTCCTAGATAAATATCACCGCCTGTTCTCTCGGCAATATCTTTAAAAATATCAACCTTTTCCAAGTGATCCCCTCCCGATCATAGAGTAAAGTGGGATAATAACATCCATTTTAGGTATTTTTGGACAGTATATATTTATGACGTTGTCCTATCTTGTTATGACACTTTTCTAAAATTTTTACCCCCTTGTTAATATTTCACACGATGTAATGATATCTGTTTTCTCTGAACTTTTAAGTTGTATGGAGGGTTTCTAACTATGGTTAACGGATAAGGCAATAACAATTGAATCTATACTGCCATTCATGATTAATCATAAAAAAACCCTTCTCCTACAATATATTTCATAGGAAAAGGGTTATGACAAAAATTAAAGCAAAGGAGGTTCTCTAGGAGTAGTGAGGAGGACCTAATCAAATTCTTATTTTTCTAAAAAAATAGGTTCCTTTGTCTTAGAATCAATGGTATAGGGCAGCGAATAGGCGGGAACAAACATGGAATTATCCACTAAAATAGAACGGATATCCTCGCCTGGTTTCGGCTCCTTACCCGTCTTTTTTAAAATTTGATAGAGGTCGGGCCGATAATCAACGTAAACCTCGGCATCACCTGTTATGACGAACGAAAGGTTTTGATTTGTAAAGGGACTCACTGCGTATGGAGCTTTCTTGAATCCAAGTTTTGAATAGTCAAGTGAATAAACATTTTTGGCCAATTGCGTTTTATATGGTGGATAACCATTCGTTCTTATCCTTAAATTAATATCACGAATCGTTTCCGCCATCCGCAAATCCAACAATTTAACGGTAGGATTTGTCTCCTCATTTACAAGTACATATTGAAATATACCACCGCTCTCATAAGCATTTCCAGGTGGTTCTGCTATATACTTGGGCGCAATTTTTTTAAAATCTATAGGATACTTTTGATAAATCGGTGTTTCAGCTTCCTTGGTTTTAATGGGCAGAATTCCGCCATTATCTTTTTGAAAGTCATCTACTGCCGATTGTACTGCCTTAATTTGATCTTTATAAGGTACCTGGTTTTGCGTTAATTCCTCTTTCGGATACATGCAGCCTGATAAGATAACTGCCATAATCATGAGTGTGCTAAACAACATTATTCTTTTCATAAAATCACCTTTAGATTTATGTATGGTCGAAAATTCAAGTTAAAAAAACAATCAGTAAGGTTATTCCTGCCACAATCATAAACAAATAAGCAATAATAGCAGTTAGAATTCGAAATACTCCTTGTAACTTATACCGGCTCAAATAAATCGTAACGATCGCAAGAAACATAAGAGCCATACCCGCAATGGATATCCACATCTTTATCATGGCTGGCGACAATTTTATTCCCCCTTTTTCGAAGATTAATTATAACATAGCTATTATTATAAAAAAATTCATTTGAACAAAAGCGCAAGCGCCCGTTTAGCGGCGTATGGCCTGGAGCCCTTTGACTGAGATAAAGGAAACACGAAGAGCGTTAGCGATTCGATGTTGACTTATCGTAGGGAAAAGAGCGAAGGACACTAGCCGTTGGGCGCTGGAGCTGGACGTGTATATACCTGTAAAAAGGTATTTCAAATTACTAAATCTATAATATTCTAGAACATAAAAAAACTGAAGTAAAGAGGGGCGAGTTCTTTACTTCAGCCAAATTTGGACTAAATAACCCATTCTCCAGCGTCTACTACTAGGTTGCTTCGTTGCATTGTATGCAACCTAGAGAAAAAACGCATCATAAGATTGCCTATTTCTTAATAAAAAAGCACATTTTTATTCTTCAAGGGATTTTTCCTCAAGAACATTGACTAAGTCTTCCATCTCATGGGTTCTTCCGCGCGACATTAAAACATCAACTGCATCTTTCGCGTTTTTGCCATTAAACAAAACATTATACAAGACAGATGTAATCGGCATATTAACATTATACTTTTCTGCAAGCTGATTCGCCGCTTTCGTTGTTCTTACACCTTCGACCACCATTCCCATATTATCGAGAACCTCAGTTAACGTTTTCCCCTTACCAAGCAAATTTCCTGCTTTCCAGTTTCTTGAATGTACACTTGTGCAGGTAACAATTAGATCTCCTATTCCCGCTAACCCTGAGAACGTTAATGGATTGGCACCCATTTTTGTTCCGAGCCGGGCTATTTCCGCTAATCCCCGCGTCATTAAAGCCGCCTTAGCATTATCACCGTAACCAAGTCCGTCTGTAATACCTGCCGCCAAGGCTATAATGTTCTTTAAGGCTCCGCCAATTTCCACGCCAATGACATCTGAATTGGTATATACGCGGAAATTTTGATTGATAAAAAGATCCTGTATATGTTCAGCTGCTTCCATATTTTCAGATGAGACTGCAACGGTTGTAGGGTGTCTAAGACTGACTTCTTCCGCATGACTAGGTCCTGAAAGAACCACGACATCTTTAAGAAGTTCTTTAGGCATTTCTTCTTTAATGATTTCGGTTATTCGCAGCAGGGTATTAGGCTCTATCCCTTTACTCACATGCGTAATCGTCAATGGTTCACTCTGAACTGCCCGAATACTGCCTAGCACTTCCCGAATGGCTTTTGTCGGAACAGCCAGGATAATGTTTTCCACTCCCTTTAATGCATCATATAACGAAGCATACCCCACAATTAATCCTGGCAATTTGATATCAGGTAAATATTTTTTATTGGTATGGAATTGATTTATTTCCTTTACCTGATCCTCATTATGACTCCATAAACGTACTTCATGACCGTTGTCTGCAAGTACCATTGCGAGGGCTGTTCCCCAGCTTCCTGCACCAATAACAGTTACGGCTGTTTTGCTATCCTCCCGCATAACCCTTCACCTGCCTTTATTATTTTCTTTCTCGAGCATAAATCTTGATTGGCGTCCCCTCAAATCCAAAGGCGTCCCGAATCCTGTTTTCAAGAAAGCGTTCATAGGAAAAATGCATTAATTCAGGTTCATTTACAAAAACAACAAAAGTTGGTGGTTTGACAGCCACTTGGGTAGCATAATAAATTTTTAATCGTCGGCCCTTGTCTGTCGGAGTTGGATTCATCGCGACCGCATCCATAATGACGTCATTTAACACGCTTGTTTCAACCCGCATCGAATGGTTATCACTTGCCGTATTGATCATTGGCATTAGAGTATGGATACGCTTTTTCGTTTTTGCCGATAGGAAAACAATTGGAGCATAGCTAAGAAATAAGAAATGTTCTCTTATTTTTTGTTCCAATTCTTTCATTGTTTTCTCATCTTTTTCAACCGCATCCCATTTATTCACCACAATCACGACAGCTCGTCCTGCTTCATGGGCATAGCCGGCAATTTTCTTATCTTGCTCAATAATTCCTTCTTCAGCGTTAATGACCACTAAAACAACATCTGAACGTTCAATCGCCCTTAGTGCACGCAACACACTATACTTTTCTGTAGTTTCATACACTTTTCCTCTTTTTCTTATTCCAGCTGTATCAATAATGACATATCTTTGCCCGTTATAAGTATAAGGGGAGTCAACTGCATCTCGAGTGGTACCCGCAATATTGCTGACTATGACACGATCTTCTCCTAATATCGCATTTACGAGAGAGGACTTTCCAACATTCGGTCTTCCAATTAAAGAAAACTTGACCACATCTTCATCATATTCTATTGGCTTTGATTTTGGGAAATATTTAGCTGCCTCATCTAATAAATCACCAAGGCCAAGTCCGTGAGACCCTGACACTGGGATTGGCTCACCAAAACCCAATGAATAAAAATCATAAAGTAACTCTCTCATTTCAGGGTTATCGATCTTATTTACTCCTAAGACGATTGGCTTTTTGGACTTATAGAGGATTTTTGCCACTTCTTCATCCGCTGCTGTTACCCCTTCACGACCATTTGTTAGAAAGATAATGACATCAGCTTCATCAATTGCAACCTCCGCCTGCTGACGAATCTGCTCTAAAAAAGGCTCATCTCCAATATCAATCCCGCCCGTATCGATCACATTAAAATCATGTGTTAACCATTCACCTGAACTATAAATCCGATCTCTAGTAACTCCCGGCACGTCTTCAACGATGGAAACACGCTCACCCACAATCCTATTAAAAATGGTGGATTTTCCAACGTTTGGTCTTCCGACAATGGCAATAACAGGTTTAACCATCTTAATCGCCATCCTTTCTAATATATTTCACAATAGTGTTATTAGTTAGCATTATTCAAATTGAAAGTTCTTACGTAAGTAAGGCGGACAATAGCCTTAAGTAAAGAAACCCTTCTGTTAACAAGAAGGGCCTAACTTCAATTATTTTAACAATGTTAGTCCTTTCCTGCAATGGTAAGGATTCTCCAAGCTGCCCATTTAGGATGATTTTTGTTTTCCTCTTTCAAAAAAATGATAGTGTGTTTGAAAAAACGTTCCTGCATTTTCGAATGCACTCCAAGCAACCAGTAAAGCAGAAATCAACGCACATGCATCTAGATATTCAAACCCGCCTATTTCATATGGAAAAGGAAATTTACTTAAGGTATATGCATAAAGAAACTCCCCTTGCATCGTTCCACAAATCGCAATCAGTAATCTGCCTTTTAAGCTTTTTTGCAGCAGGATGGCCAGGTATCCAAAAGTAATTCCCATCATCCATTCCTTTTTAAAAATAATCCATACTGGGTCAAAAATCTCAAACAAATGGAACGCCACATATCCTATTGATACAATCAATGAACAAAGATAGAAATAAAGAATAGCTCCCCGTTTTTCACGGCTGAAAAAAAGATAACACATTACTAATAAAAATATTCCACTGGCATGAATGTCATATTCCCCCAGTTTAAAGTGCAGATTGGACAATAGGATTGCGATTAAAATAATTGCAGATAGTTTTCTCCGATACGGGTTTTTCTTATCTGTCAGAAAAGTAAGATAAACCCAAAATGACCAATAAATCCAATAAAACATCGTACCTTCCATGCATACACCTCCTATTATTTTCATTATTGGTAAACTTTATGTACTTTCATACTTCCTTGAATAATATTTCAGTAGTGAATCATCTTATAAAGAGGAGGTGTGGAAAATGGGAAAAGACCGCCAAGAAAAAAAGCTTAAAGCTAGTAGAAGAGTGGAGTCAGACCGGGACCAAGCATTACACTATGCTGGGTCTACCAAATTATCAGGTCCTGAAGAAGCAAGGGACTTAAACGATGGAAAATATGATGAATAACTAGTAAAAGCTCCCGCATATGCGGGAGCTTTATTTAATCTCTCGTTGGCTATATTGCTTTGTATCGATTCCTCTTTGCATTAACCAGTGATAGGTCTCACCTGAAATAATGACGGGCGCATTTTTTAAGTCTGAAATAGACTTTGCACCTAATGCAGTCATAATCATTGTTAATTCCGAATGGAGAGTGTTAATTTCTTCAATTAAAGCATCCAGACCATCCTGTACAAGTATTTGCAAGAAGAAGCCAGCTAGACCAATCGCACTAGCACCAATTGCTAACCCTTTTGCAATATCAATGCTTGAGGAAAAACCTCCAGATCCAATAATCGGAATACGATTAGGAATACTTGCTGCCTCAAGAATTGAAATAGGTGTAGGGATTCCCCAATTATTGAAAAACGGAAGAGATTGTTTCCTGCGCTTATTTTCTATTTCAGCAAAATTTGTCCCTCCGGAACCTCCTACATCAACAAAAGCTATACCTGCCGAAATGAGAGACTCAACCGTTTCCTTAGACATACCAAAGCCGACTTCCTTTACGATAATCGGTACGTTTACCCCATTGGCAATCTCTGTGATTCTGTTTAGAGATCCGAAAAAATTTCGATCCCCCTCCGGCATCGTTAATTCTTGAATCACATTTAAATGAATTTGTAAGGCATTGGCCCCAATCATATCAATGGCCAATTTAGCATTTTCAATGGTCGCTTCACTGCCTAAATTGGCGATGACAATCCCATTGGGATTCTCTTTACGGACAATTTCATATGTATATCTTTCTTGTTTATCCCTGATAGCAGACATTTGTGACCCAACAGCCATAGCCACTCCGGTATGCTTTGCAGCGATTGCCAGCTGCTTATTAATTTGATAGGTTTTTTCGCCGCCGCCGCCCGTCATAGCATTGATAAAAATTGGCGAACTTAAAGAAAGTTCGCCAATTAAATAATTTAATCGAACATCGGACACATTGATATTCGGTAAGCTTTGGTGAATAAATTTGATATCGTCGAAAACTGTAGAACGATTTTGCCTATTTTCCAAGGCAAAGCGAATATGATCCCATTTTCGTTCAGATCTTGACACTTACATCACCATTATTTTCCTAGATTCTTTAATTTATCTCCAATCATTTCACCAAGCTGGAACCCTTTAGACTCTTCTGGAAGCTCGTAATCAAAGTTTTCCTCCACTTCTTTTTCAAGCAATTCCTTTATGCTTAATGATAAACGCTGATCCTGCTCATTGACATCAAGAACCTTTACATTTACTTCTTGACCTTCTTTTAAAACTTCATGCGGAGTTCCGATATGTTTATGAGCAATTTGAGAGATATGAACAAGTCCTTCTACACCAGGAAATACTTCCACGAAAGCCCCATAAGAAACCAATCTTTTCACTGTTCCGCTTAAAGTACTTCCTTTAGGAGCTTTCTCTGAGATATTACTCCAAGGTCCTGGAAGGGTTTCTTTAATTGATAATGAAATTCTTTCATTATCGCGGTCAACACTCAACACTTTTACATTCACTTGTTGTCCTTCGTGTACAACATCAGATGGTTTATTAACATGTTCATGGGAAAGCTGTGAAATATGAACTAGTCCATCAATTCCGCCGATGTCTACAAAAGCGCCAAAATCAGTAATTCTTTGGACAGTTCCCTCAATAACTTGCCCCACTTCCAGAGCACCAAGACGGTTTTGTTTTTGCTTTCCTTTTTCTTGTTCGACAACTGCACGATGGGAGAGAATTAAACGGTTCTTTTCCTTGTCAAGTTCAACGATTTTAAATGAGAGCGTACGGCCTTTGTAATCACTGAAATCCTCGACAAAATGCGCCTCTACCAAGGAAGCAGGAACAAATCCACGAACGCCAAGGTCTACAACCAATCCGCCTTTAACAACGTCTTTAACCTCTGTTTCGAAAATCTCTCCAGCCTGGAATTTATTTTCTAAGCTTTCCCAAGCTTTCTCTGCATCCACTTTCCGTTTCGATAATACTAATGCATCTTCTTCTACCTTTGTTACTTCTAATTCCAGTTCATCGCCTTCTGCAACAGCATCAGATGCCTTTTCAATATGAAGGCTTGAAAGTTCACTGATTGGGATAATTCCATCCAGCTTGCTGCCTGGAATATTCACAAGCACCTGTTTTTCCTCAACCTTAGTAACTTGTCCAGTTACTTTATCCCCGATTTCAAAGTTTTTCACTTCTACTTGATTTAATTCTTCCGACATATGTATTCCTCCTTATTCCATTTACTCTTAAAAATCTATATATGATTTGGTGAAAAACACTCTGTTCACCACATATAAAATAAAACAAAACCAATAGAATTTTCAAAAAAAATCTCTTTTTATTAACTTCTTACAAATAGCCTTTTTTGTCAAGCAGAAGCTATTTATGCTCTTTTATAAGTTTATCGATTTCTGACATAATTAATTCAGTTACTTCCTCAGCTGAGGCTTTTGTTTGTCTCATTTCAGTCATATCGATTGGTTTACCATAAACCATTTTTAATTTTTTTAGACTTTTATAAGGACCAATGACCGCACAAGGTACTACTTGAGCTTCCGTTCTTAATGCAAAAAAGCCTGCTCCTGAAAGCCCTTTTCCTAGTTCCCCAGTTTTGCTTCTGGTTCCTTCCGGAAAGAGTCCAAAAACATGTCCGTCCTTTAAAAGCTTTAATCCTGTCCTTAGCGCCTCTCGGTCACTGAATCCCCTTTTTACAGGGAATGCATTACATTTTCTTACGATCCCTCCCAATACCGGGACCTGAAAAAGCTCATCTTTAGCCATATAATGCACGGGACGGGGACACATGATACCGACAACGATTGGGTCGATTACAGAGATATGGTTGGAGCAAAGAAGCACGCCACCCTCTTTCGGGATATTTTCTACACCTACTGCTTGTATCCGATACCACGGTTTAAAAATGGTATAAACCACTGATTTGGCAAACCCATAAAACGTCATACTCAACCAATCCTTTCATTCACCAACGCCATTATTTTTTCGACAACATCAGGAATGGTCAAAGAGGTTGTGTCGATTTCAATTGCATCACTTGCCTTTTTTAAAGGAGCTACTGCTCTTTCCGAGTCAATTTTATCACGCTGGGCAATCTCTTCTTTTAATTTTTCCAAATCAGAAGGAAAGCCTTTCTCTAAGTTTTCAGTATGCCTTCTCTCAGCTCTCTCTTCTACACTTGCAAGCAAAAATACTTTTACTTCAGCATTTGGTAAAACATGTGTTCCGATGTCTCTACCATCCATCACCACTCCGCCTTCTGTGGCGAATGCCTGCTGTCTCTTCACCATTTCTTCACGGACTTTTGGCTGCCGTGCCACGTAGGACACAGAATTAGTTACTTCAGATGTACGAATTAAATCTGTAACATCGCAGTTATCAAGAATAACCAATTGTCCTGTATTGGAAGGTTTTAGTTCAATAACTGTCGATAAGAGCGTGTCCAATAATGATGCTTCATCTTCCAGATCAAGTTGATTGTTGATTGCTTTATATGTCAATGCTCTGTACATTGCACCAGTATCAATATAAATATAAGAAAGTCTTTCTGCCACAATTTTTGCTACTGTACTTTTCCCGGCTGCGGCAGGGCCGTCAATTGCAATTGATATTTTATTTTCCATAAATCCTCCTAAATGCTCTCATGATCGTCTCATCTACCTTATTTATTTTACCACAAGATAAAGATATGCCTCTTTTTTTTAGCAATTATATAAAAGAAAAATGCTGAAATAAACCCCATTTAATTAGTACAATTGCCTAATACTCTATAATAAAAATAGGAAAGTATAAACCTTCCAACTAAGAGGAAGCATTTATACTTTCCTATTTTATTTTGTTAACAAAATGTGCAGGTTATGGGTTATTATCCTGAAAGGTTTGCAGAATTTCAGTTATTGTATTTTCATTAACCCCTTCGTATTTTGTTAAATGTTTAATTTGCGGAAAAATATCTAACTGATGCAATAGTAATTGTGATAAAAATAAAAAGATAAATTGTACAATCACCAATTTAATTAAAATTCTTTCTATTGTTTTCATGCCAATCACTCCAAAAGCCATATGTCGTTAGTATTGGAGCAGCCTGCCGATTTTATTCTTTTCTTCTAATTATGGACTGATTTAAACTAGTCTGTTGATTTCCGCTTCAGGCGCTTCGCTTTCCGCGGGCGGTACGGGGAGCCTCCTCGTCGCTTCGCTCCTGCGGGGTCTCCCCTGCCCCGTACTCCCCCAGGAGTCTGTGCGCCTTCCGCTCCAATCAACAGAGTGTGTGCAATATTATTTATCAAATACCTTTTGGGTCAGGCTCTATAAAACATCTTCGTATGTTGCCTCAGCATTTTTTAGTTTTTCTACTTCTTCTTCTAATCCTGTTTTAGCATTAATAAAGATCCGATAGGTATCATCACCCAATGTTCCTAAGAATTCATAGCATAATACATCCTCATTTAGATCATTAACAATCATGGCTTGGCGTTGTTCCATTACCTTTAATTTTGGATTTACCTTGGTACGAGCTTGTTCAAGTGTAAGCGTTGGTTTTTCTATGGTTCGTGTTTGGAATGATTTTAAGTATTCTTCAGCAGAAATACCAACTATATCTCCATTATCCAGCGCTACTTTGACTTTCACTGATTCTGGATAAATTCTAACTCCATTTATATTGGTAACAAAATCAAATACTCCCACATTATCATATTGTGTACTCTCAAATGTTTCTAAATTTTTAAAGCCTGTTTTCTTCAAAAATGCTGCCGCCTTATTATTGGCATCATTTAAACTCAAAGATTGTTTTTTGATATCACGGTTATTAATAAACCAAATGGGCTTGCCTGCCTTTTTCGTAATATCCATACTTGCTTCTTGCCCTGCCGTTTTATTTTTAATGGATACACTGTAAAAACCATAATCAGAGCCTTTACCATTATCGGTGACTTTTACGTTTGCATTTCCATCAAACTTCATATACCTTTTTGCAATTTGAATTGCCTCATTGCGGGTAATGGTTTTCCCTTTAATTTTCTTATAGTTTTCATCCTTTTTTTGAAAATTGCTAAATGTTGGCCCCAAATCTGATTCCGCAAAGCTTGTAACTGTTTTTTCAACAGTTTTAAACCCATCAATAATCGTATTGTCTGTGTTTTCCTTCCCAGATGCCAGGGCAAGTTCCACATCCATCCACCGAAGATTATTTTTCAAGACCATATGCTGTACATTTCGAAGCTCATTTTGGATGTCACCAGACTGCTTGTACAGTGCTTGAAGTGTTTGATATTCTTTATCAGTCAATGGTTCCTTCGATAAATCTCTAACTGCAGTACGATAGCTAAAGTTACCAATATTCGCTAAAAATTCCTCAGTTTTATTGAAAGGCAATAGTGTTAACGGAAGCTGTCCAACATCGCCATGTGCCTGTGAAGTGAGCCTCCATACTTCGATTAAGGAGGGCGATAAGGATTCTTTGGAATTCATCGCAAGTGTAGTTCCTATTTTATCATTTAATAGATCCATACGATAAGAAAGATTATGGAATGCCCGTTGATAGTTGTTTTCCGCATTGATAAGGATTGCATTTTTTTCCTGATGTTCTTGATAGCCCCAATAAGCTGTTCCCGCAATACCAACAGCGAGAACACCTATCAATATGCCTCTAATCAATTGAGCTCACCCCTCTATTTACAAAAAATATGCTTGCCAATACGTTTAATTTGCGGTCTGCCCCAAATCCATCCGCTGGTGGCCGTTGCTGGATTAAAGTAATACAGTGCCTCTCCCGTTGGATCCCATCCATTTATGGCATCTATTACTGCTTTTTTAGCGGATTCATTTGGAGTCAGCCAAATTTGTCCATCTGCTACTGCTGTAAAGGCACCCGGTTCAAAAATAACACCGGAAACTGTGCTTGGAAATGATGAGCTGTTGACACGATTCAAAATAACTGCAGCAACAGCCACCTGACCAATATACGGTTCTCCCCTTGACTCACCATGAACAGCATTGGCCATTAATCTTATATCATTTTGCGAGTACCCTTTTGGTGTGTTTAAGGCTGTCGGCTTTTTTGCGGCTGCCTTGGGCGACGTTGAATTCTGTGCTGTTTGTTTGTTATATTTCGTGGCTTTTGTTAATTTTGTTTTTGTTGTAGCACCTGCAATTCCATCAATAGGTAAACCGAATTCATATTGAAAATTTCTTAATGCCCAATAAGTGCCCCATCCAAATACCCCATCAATTTTCCCATGATAGAAGCCTATATATGTGAGCCTAGATTGCAGCTCGATTACATCCTCCCCTACTGCTCCTCTTTGAATTACCTGATTCGAAAACGCATATACCTTTTGGCTCTCCAAGGAAGAAAATGTCATGGTACATGAAAAGATTAAGATGAAGAATCTGATGAAGATGTTTTTCTTTATCATGGAATAATAACCCCCATTATGAATCTTTTTAGCATTAAGGCTATTTTTTGTTTTATTGGTATTTTTATTCCATTTCTCGCAGAAAAAAACCCTTCAACCAATTGTGAAGGGCTTTAAAAGGTATTATCGGTAAATTAAACAGGTGCTTGTGCTTTATGTTCGGGATATTTTTTAAAATGATTTGCACTTAAAATTTTCGCTTTTTTTACTTTTCGTAATCCAAACCACCAAAGGAAAATCATAAATGGAAAAATAATAAACAACCAGTTTTCAAGTGAAATCAAAATAAAGTCATAGGAGCCATGCAAAAGAATCGGCAACAACAAGGATAATAAGATCCATTTTGCTTTATGATCCTTCGTAAACTTTGCTTTTCCTAGATAAAAGCCCATAATAACACCGAATAGTGCATGACTAGATACAGGCAATAGAGCACGGGTCATGGCATGCTCAATTCCATTTGCCACTAAATAAAAGATATTTTCAACAGTAGCAAAACCAAGCGAAACGGCTACACCATAAACAATTCCATCAAACGGTTCATCAAATTCGACGTGCTGATATATAAGATAAAAAAGGATAAACCATTTAAAAAACTCTTCTAAAATACCTGAACCAAAAAAGGCATTTATTAAATCGGATTGTAATAAATGCTCTGTTTCCAAAACATGCTGGATAAACATAATGGGGAACACCAGCAGCACACCGTACAAAAATGTTCGAAAAACAAAGGAAACAGGCTCTGGTTCATATTCATCCTTTAAATAAAAATAACTTAATAAGGCCAAACCTGGAGCAATTCCGGCCGATAATATTCCAAGCATGCTGAACCTCTTTTCCAATCCTTTTTCTTTATGGTACCATGTAAAGCACGTAAAGAAAATGAAAGATTCATTCCAGCGGCCGAAGAAACCTACGCATTAAAAGTTTATGTTTTCAATGCTGCTTGCCATCGCAACAGCCAATTTCATCCTTGCTTTTTTAGAATCATTATCACTTCCAAGAATGACTCCCTTTTTATAAAGATCATATGCACTGCCTTCATAATCGTACGTTGTATAGACCGCACCCTCTTCAGCACTGGTAGTTATGACTATTTTGATCCCCGCTTTTATGGACGCTTCGATTTCTTCCATCATTTTCGGAGCTACCTGACCTCTTCCCACTCCCTCAAGGATGATTCCAGATACACCTGCCTCTCGGGCAGCCTTTATAAACTTCCCATCTGCCCCAATATAGCACTTAATAATTTCTACAGCCGGAATGGGCGATTTTAATTGATAGTACTCTCTTCTAATCGGTCTCTGGAAAACATGGACATTGTCATTATCAATAATACCAAGATAACCAAACCCAAAAGCATTAAAACCCTGAATATTAGAGGCATGTTCTTTTTTTACATATCTCGCCGCAAAAATTCGTTCATTAAACACAACGACGGTGCCTACATCGTGTAGATCGGGCGAACATGCCGAATAAATGGCATGTCGCAAATTAATGTACACGTCACTACCTAAATCCTCCGGTGAGCGCTGCGAGCCTGTGACGACAACAGGCCTGCGGTCATTAATAGTTAAATCTAGAAAATAGGAAGTTTCCTCCATCGTATCAGTCCCATGGGTGACAACCACACCAGAAACGGACTCATCCTTAAAGTAATCCTCAATTTTAGTTTTTAAAAAGACTAAATCGTCAAATGTAATATGTATACTCGCTTTTTGAAAGACAGAGTCCACGATTACTTCTATTTCATTGGGTAAATGACACATCGCTGCCAGTTCTTCTCCGGTAATAGCTCCGGAAGCTAATTTACCAGAGGTTTTATTTGGTTTACTAGCAATCGTCCCCCCTGTTGTTAATAAAACGACCTTTTTCATTATTTATCACCCTTTAGCTTCTTTATCTAGTATAGATTGTGCGATTTGACCGCCATGGAAACGACCATTTTCAATAAAAATTTCATTTGCATTATTGCCTGCTGCAATAACCCCAGCAATATAGATTCCACTGATATTAGTTTCCATTGTATCAGTATTATAGAAAGGTCTTCCGGTTTCTTCATCCATTCTTATCCCCATCTTCACTAGGAAATCATGGTCAGGATGATATCCGGTCATCGCAAAGACAAAATCATTCTTTATCGTTAGTTGTTCCCCATCCTTTATATAAGTTACTTGATTTTCAGTAATTCCTTTTACATCTGCTTCAAACTCCATTGTTATGGTTCCATTTTTGACTAATGATTCAAATTCAGGGAGAATCCATGGTTTTATACTTGGTGAATATTCTTTACCTCGGTATAAAACCGTTACGCGGGCTCCTGCCTTTACAAGTTCAAGTGCCGCATCGACACTTGAATTTTTTCCTCCGATTACACAAACATCCTTATCAAAATAGGGATGTGCTTCTTTAAAGTAATGGAATACTTTTGGAAGGCTTTCACCTGGTACATTCATAAAGTTTGGATGATCATAGTAACCCGTTGCAATGACAATATAACTACTCTGATAAATATCTTTATCTGTTTTGACGTGGAATAGTTGTTCATCTTTTGAAACTTCTATAACTGTTTCAAATGCATTTATCCGTAGCTGTTTGCGCTTAGCAACCTCCCGATAATACACTAATGCCTGATTACGTTTGGGCTTGTAACTATCCGTCACAAAAGGAAAACCACCTATTTCTAATTTTTCGCTTGTACTAAAAAAGGTTTGATGGGTTGGATAATGATAGATGGAATTTACAACATTCCCCTTTTCGATAATTAATGGCTTCTTCCCAATTTCTTGTAAAGCGATTGCTGCAGCTAATCCACAGGGACCCCCGCCAATAATAATGATATCTTCAATTTGCATTTAGGCCAGCTCCTTACAACGAATATATATAAAGTATTATTTCTCTACAAAAAAATCTCCTACCGTATCATGATAGGAGATTTTTTATTTAGTTTCAACAAACAAAACTTTTAATCATGTTACTTATTTGGTTAAATCCAGCCTCTGAAGCGGCTGGCCTCTGCCATTTTCCTTACCCCGACCATATAGGCAGCAAGCCGCATATCCACTCTGCGAGTTTGCGCAGTATCATATATATTCATAAATGATTTGACCATTACTTTTTCTAGTTTTTCTTCTACTTCTTCTTCTGTCCAATAATACCCTTGATTATTTTGAACCCATTCAAAGTAGGAAACCGTAACGCCACCAGCTGATGCTAGAACATCTGGAACAAGCAGAATACCACGTTCAGTTAAAATTTCTGTTGCCTCCAAGGTTGTTGGACCATTGGCAGCCTCGACCACAATTTTCGCACGAATATTATGAGCATTTTCAGCTGTAATTTGATTTTCAATAGCCGCAGGAACTAAAATATCACAATCAAGCTCAAGTAATTCTTTATTTGAAATCGTATTATTGAATAATTTTGTGACAGTTCCGAAGCTATCCCGTCTATCTAATAAATAGTCGATGTCTAGACCATTAGGATCATATAATGCACCATAAGCATCTGAAATACCGATTACGATAGCACCGGCATCATGCATGAACTTAGATAAATAACTTCCTGCATTTCCAAAGCCTTGAACGACTACCTTGGCTCCTTCAATTTGAATGCCTTTCTTTTTAGCAGCTTCACGAATACAGATGGTCACCCCTTTTGCGGTTGCAGATTCTCGACCATGGGAGCCTCCTAATACAAGCGGCTTTCCTGTGATAAATCCTGGAGAATTGAATTCATCAATTCGGCTATATTCGTCCATCATCCAGGCCATAATTTGTGAATTAGTAAATACATCCGGAGCAGGGATATCCTTTGTTGGTCCAACAATTTGACTGATTGCTCTCACGTAGCCACGACTAAGTCTTTCAAGCTCTCTAAAAGACATGTCCCGCGGATCGCAGACAATTCCGCCTTTCCCTCCGCCATATGGGAGATCGACAATCCCGCATTTCAAACTCATCCATATTGAAAGGGCTTTCACTTCCGTTTCAGTTACATTAGGATGAAAACGAATACCGCCCTTTGTTGGTCCGACTGCATCATTATGTTGTGCACGGTATCCAGTAAATATTTTAATAGAACCGTCATCCATTCTGATTGGAATTTTGACTGTCAGCAAACGTAATGGCTCTTTTAAAAGCTCATATACTTCTTCAGGATAACCTAACTTTTCAAGGGCTTTATGTATAACGGTTTGTGTTGATTTCAACACATCGTGGTGCTCTCCCTCTTGATTAGTTTGACCATTTGCTTTTTCGGCAACCATTTAAAATCCTCCTAGAAAATGCTTTACGAATGTTGTCTTCTTTCAGAGACAAGTATACACGTTTCATTGATTTATGCAAGAAGAAAAACCAAGACTAAATCTTAATTTGTAAACGCTGCGCTAAAATTTAAACCTAACAAAGTATGGAGGTTTAAAAGACCTTATAAAGGGGCATCCGCCCCTTTAGGGTGATATTGATCCAATCAAGTTATTTAAAAAAATGGAGGATTGTTTCAACAGCAAATTGTTTCATCACAGGCTTACCATATTCAGCAAGAACGTATGGACTTAGAATAGATGGGGTGCCAAACTCCGATAAAATACAGGCAACCATTTCTTTTTTATCAGTTTCGACCTCATCCATTACAAGGTAATAGCGGTTATGCATGGCATAAAGGCTTCCACCAAAAATGTCTATAATTGATAATCTTTTGGCTAGGCCTACTAAATCCTCAAATTCATTAAACTCGTATAAGAGAGCTTCACAGCCTTCAACTCTTACCTGCATTTCAATATACCCATCGTATAATAATTCTTCATCGTCTTTTACTTCATCAACGGTAATGATTAAAATCATTCCTTGAGCCTGAAGGGAGAAAATTTCTACAGCTACAGAACCCTGGATATCAACATCAAATTCCTCACTTGCCTCTTCGAGCATATCATGAAAAAGCTGATTCCATTTACTAGAATCCTTCCAAATATCCTCTTTTGAAAGTCCTCTTTCAAATAAATCATCAGAGGTTAAAAATATTTTTATTTTATTGGCCGTTAAGCGTTCTAAGCGCATGCTTTTGCCCCCTGCCGTGACGTAACTCTTGTTTTCAGTGTATGCCGCAGGGAATCTTTGGTGAATTGTCTAACTTAGCCTATCTTTTCTAAACCTCGTTTAAGTGTAATAAGATGCGTTTCAGCAGGAGCTCCTAACCGTAAGGGCACAGTTGTTGTTCCATAGCCGTTACTAATTAACAGGATTGTATTTTTAAGTTTTTTTAAGCTTCCTCTTGGATACGGGCTATACCCCAAAATATGTATTTGTCCGCCATGGGTATGTCCGCTCAGTACCAGCTGAATATTATGCTCAGGTAAAATCTTATCTGTAATGGTTGGAATATGACAAGCTAAGATTTTAAAACTGCCCTCCTCGGCATCCATAAGCGCAAAATCAAGCCGGTCTCGCTCCTGGCTGCAGTCATCAACCCCCAAGAGAGATAATTTATCCCCACGATTTGACTCAAAAGTAACGGCTGTATTATCCAAGACTTTTATACCCATATCGAGCAATATTGCATCCAATTTACGAAAATCCACTTCATAATCATTATTTCCCCAGACAAAATAAGCAGGTCCCACTTGTTTTAATTTCCGCAAATTTTCCTTTACTTGCGAAAAGGATACCCCTTTTTCCATCAAGTCTCCTCCGATTATAACAAAGTCGGCTTTCCCTTTTACATTCTGAATAATACGATCGGAAATAACCCGTCTATGAATATCCGAAATAAAAAAAATGGTCACCTTGCCAAACGAGTCAGGAAAATCTGGAAAGGTTATCTCATGCTCTACCACTTTATTTAAAAAGGCCTCTCTCACCATAAATAAGAAGAGACAGATACCTCCCAATAACAATAAAACGATTATCCCCCATATAATCATCTTGTTCTCCCTCCTCAACAGTTCTACGGAAATCATACCATAAAGACGACTTAAACTAAAAAAATCCCCCCATACAATGTATGAGAAGGATTTTCTTTCTTTCCCTTGATTTTAATCCTCATGTATATCTAGAATACGGAAGCCGTGTTCTTCGAGCTTCTTAGTAAACCTGTCAATATTGTCTTTCTTTTCAATCTTCATCACAATTCTGCGTACAAGCTTATCGGTTTCATCGAACGTAACAAGAGAGATGATGTGCTCATGGAATTGATGGGCTATTTCTGATAGCCTTGCAATCCTTCCTTCCGTCTCAACTGATGTAAACGCAATCCTTACTCCCGGTCGATTTACACCAAATGCACTTTCAAATGCAGTTAAACAATCAGATCGTGTGACTACCCCATGAAAGGTCTTCCCATTATCAACCACAGCTAATAATGGGAAATCCTTCAAATCAAGAAGTGTTTTTTCAAATAATTCCCCACCTAGCAAAAACTGATCTTCATGGGATGCAATATCCCCCACCACTGTCGATGTCAGATATTCATCCTTTTGTTTCCCGGACTTAAAAAAACCTTCATATATATTAAATCTTGTTACAACACCTACATATTTATTACCCATTAAAACAGGGAGCCCATCAATTTGGTGTTTTTCTAACAGCTCCAGTGCATCCTTAAGGGTTACATCAGGTTGAGTGGTAATACACTCATGCTTGGGGATCATAATATTTTTAACAAACACTTACTATCACCTCATAAATTAGTCCTATATCCATTATTATACATCTACCATACCATTAAAAACCCCTCTTATTATTAAAGTTTTATGTCATGTAACGGAAATACTCTCATAAGATTAAATGATATCGAAATAAGGGAGGGCAACTATGAATACACATTTTAAAACCTATCATCCCTATGCTAGTCCGTTTGACCCTTGTCCACCAATCCTTGAGAAGACATATTCCACACCACCCAATTTATATATGGGCTTTCAGCCGCCAAATTTGCCCCAATTCACCCCGCTTGAAGCACTTAGGGCAGGGACATTGTGGAAAGCCTTTCATGACCCTTGGTTTAGCCCGCTTGAACCAGGTAAAGGGGGACTCCCGCAATGAAACAAGTTCCTGCGGAATATTATCAACTAATGGAACAGCTTCAAGCTGTGGACTTTGTATTAGTTGAGTTAACCTTGTACTTAGATACACATAATGATGATCAAGAAGCTATTAATCAATTTAATCATTATGCCAAAGAAAGAAAACGATTAAAAAAATTATTTGAGAGCCAGTTTGGACCTTTACAGCAATATGGAAACAGCTACTCTGGTTATCCTTGGAACTGGGATGATGCACCATGGCCATGGCAAGTTTAAGATGGGGAGGGATTTCATCCAATGTGGATTTACGAAAAAAAACTTCAATATCCTGTTCGGGTTAGTTCATGTAATCCAAGATTAGCTAAGTATTTGATTGAGCAATACGGCGGAGCCGATGGAGAATTAGCAGCTGCACTTAGGTATTTAAATCAAAGGTACACAATTCCTGATAAGGTAATCGGCCTTTTGACAGATATTGGAACTGAAGAATTTGCTCATCTCGAAATGATTGCTACTATGGTCTATAAATTAACGAAAGATGCTACACCTGAACAAATAAAAGCTGCAGGCATTGAGGATCATTATGTTGACCATGACAAGGCATTATTCTATCATAATGCCGCGGGTGTTCCATTTACTGCCACTTATATTCAAGCTAAAGGGGACCCAATTGCCGACCTCTATGAGGATATTGCCGCTGAAGAAAAGGCGCGGGCTACTTATCAATGGATTATTAATATTAGCGATGATCCAGATTTAAATGATGGATTAAGATTTTTACGGGAAAGAGAAATTATTCATTCACAGCGATTCCGCGAGGCTGTCGAAATCTTAAAAGAAGAACAGGGTAAAAAGAAAATCTTTTAATTCGTAATAAGAAGCAGTTGAAGGTCTGCTTCTTATTTTTTTTCATGGTATAGGTTAATATCATATTGCTTTTTCATTATTTCAAAGACAATATGCCGATTTTTCCATTCCTCTTCCTTTTTCCACAAATCCTTACTCCGATCAACAATTTCGCATCGCAACTCTTGATATTCCTTTTCCTTCTTTTCCTTTTGCTGTTTTAACAAATTCATAGCCCCAAACCCGACAATTGTGAAAGCCAACAAGTAAACAGCAACGGCATCATTTAATACCGCCGACAACATGGCTAAAAAAGAAAATGAAAATGGTTTTACGAAAGTAATATAGAAATACACAGTAAATATAAAGGCAAAAAAGAGTGTTGCATAAACCGATAGATAATGCCACATTTTAATGTCATCAAATTTCTTCTTTCTCTTTCTTACATTCTCTAACATTTGTTTGGTTGCCTGATCGGTATATTCTAGTTTTTGAATTGCTGCATCCATCTCTGTCACCCTCCCTATTTCGATATATATATTTATGTTCTTGTCCTATAAATTATGTTGGGAAACAAAAAAAACCGATCAAAGATCGGCTAATTTAAAGGTATTTTGAGTACTTGACCAACATATATATTTTCATTTTGCAGATTATTAGTTCTCTTGATAATGGTGACACCACTTTTAGAATGGTAATACCTTATCGCTAGTTTAAACAATGTTTCTTGAGGCTTTACCTTATGATAAATAATTTTACTATTTTTTTGGGGTGCAGTTGGTATGGGTTGACTTTTTACTGCCTCGATTGGCTGACTATTTTTATCTGATACCTGCTGATCAGCTGTCCCTTGATTTGATGTTGGAAAAGACGTTTCAGCAGGGCTATTCGCTGGCTGCTCAACCTGTGTGGAAGTTTCTACACTTTTTTCCTCAGGACCCGTTACCTTTTCATCATCTTGAGCAGGTTTTGATGATTCTTCTAACATATCTTCATTAACCGGAATAGACTTTTCAAGATTAATGGTTTCATATCCAACTGAACTTCCAGAAGTTTTTTGTGTTCCATTGACTTTCCCGCCACTGTCCCGATAGGAAATGACACTAAAAATAATGATGGGAAGGAGAATAAAACATAAAACTAATAGCCGGATAACAGGATATTTAACCTTCCATTTAGTTTTCTTTCTTTTTTGTCTGTGGACCTGCTCCCTTGGCGGCAGTTTTTCATTGTCACCATCCACTTTTTCATTTATTTTTTGAATCCGTTGTTTTAATCGTTCCGCTTGGTCTCTGTATGGTTCTTCTTTATTCACAGAGCTGCTCCTCCCTGTTCTGATCATCTGTTTTCTTTCTAAATTTTATATATACTCCCAGAAGAAAGTCTATGACAAAATGCATCATAATGGTCACTGCTAAATTACCAGTCCATTTATAAATAAATCCTATCAAAAAACTTAACAGAATAATATTCAAAAAGAGGTACCAGTTAAAGAGGTATCGATAATGAATAATGGCAAAAATTATACTTGCCATGATTAGACCAACCTTTGTTTGGATAATTCCCCGGAAAAGCAATTCTTCGCTAAACGCAACAAAAAAAGCAATGACAAATGTATGAACTACATGTCTATTTTTAAAGATTCTCTCATTTAATCCCCCGTCATCATAATAGGATGCAGGCAGCCATTTCATTAACAAAATATCAGCTATTACAATGATTACTCCTGCAGGAATACCTATTGTAAGGATATGGTCGTCATTCAAATCTATATTTTGCAGATAAGAAAAATGATCAAACAAAATAGCTCCCAAGATAAGTGAGATAACTAAAAGGATGACTTGCGTAAGGTATAAGTGAGATAACAGCTCTTTATCTGTTAAATCTGCGATAATTTGGTTATACTTTCTTTTCATTCACTCAACTCACATTTAATTAGAATTTTGGCAAGGTAGTCCTTCCAGTTCTCTTCACGAGCTTGTATGGATGGTGTATTTATATGTGTTTGGTAATCATTTAAATTTACTCCGCATATATCACAACAGCATGGAATCTTCTGGAACCTGTCTTCGGCAAAGTACTGTAAAATAAATTCTCGCCTGCATGTTTCGGCATCGACCAGTTTTTTCATATAGAAGATATTATCATGCTTTAGCTTAAATCTTTCCCTTACAAACTCTTTAAGTGAAGTTTTTAACATCTCAAGATTAGTGATCTGGTGGTCTGGATGATTCACATATTCCTTTATGATTCGCCATTGGATTTCTGAAAACCCGCCCAGTGTACTTAACTCCTGATTTAATTCAATTACACCATCGTTTAACATACGCTGATTGATTAATTTTGTAAATAACCAATCGATTTGCTGCTCAGATGGCAATTCACCCTCTACAAGTTGAAAAGGAAGCTGCTCATCACCTGGTGCATATAAAAGAATGGCGACACTCGGAAGCCCATCCCGCCCCGCCCTTCCAATCTCCTGGAGATACGACTCAATCTGCATCGGCATATGATAATGGATAATAAAACGAATATTTTCTTTATTGATTCCCATACCAAACGCACTTGTAGCACAAACAACATCCAGTTGATTATGAATAAACTGCTGTTGAATCAATACTCTCGTTGTTGCATCCAATCCCCCGTGATAGGCCATTGCTTGGCAAATCCCTTTTTCCATTAAGAGAGACGCCATTTGATCAGCAGCCTTTTTACTAGAAAAATAGATAATACCAGGTTTTTGCAGTTGTGATACAAGTTCGATGATTCGATTTTGCTTATCATGATAATCCGTTAATTTTTCAAAACGGAAAGCTATGTTAGGCCGATCAATGGTTGATTCTATTTTAATGATTTCATCATTTTCGAACCCAAGGGAAGTTACAATATCTTCGCGGACCTTTTTGGTTGCAGTTGCTGTAAGTGCAAGGGTTAAGGGATAGCCTAATTTCTTGCGGATATCACCTAACTTTGAATAGTCGGGCCGGAAATCAAATCCCCATTGTGAAATACAATGAGCTTCGTCTACAACGAATAAAGAAATAGTAAGCCCCTGCAGAATCCTAATAACAAATGGAACACTTAACATTTCAGGGGAAATAAAGATGAACTTATATTCTCTTAAATGACGAAGTACCTTATTTCTCTCTGTCAAAGAAAGAAAAGAGTTCAATGCAACAACTCTTTTCTCTCCTAATCGCTTCATTTGCTCTACCTGATCCTGCATTAAAGATAGTAAGGGAGAAATAATCAAAATCTGCCCACTAAAAATATAGCCAGGTAATTGGTAACACAATGATTTTCCTGTTCCTGTCGGGAGCATAGCTAATGTATGCTGACCAGAAAGTATGGAGGTTACCACCTCTTTTTGTCCTTTTTTAAAGGTAGAATAACCAAAGTACTTTTTTAAAAGAATTTCTAATTCCATTTTTCATCACCATACTTCGCCAGTACTAACCTTATTTGAAAATAAGTCACAGACTTCAATTCATCCTTTATCCGCTTTAATTGTCTCGTTCCTATACTTCGAGAAATTTCAATAATCTTTGTTTGTAACTCCTTATCTACATATGGATCAATTGAGAAGTTGGGGAGATGCAGGGCAAATTCAACGAGATGATCTTCTATTGTACTTAATTTTAAGTTTCTTAAATCAGCAATTTTTCCAGGTGAGTTTCCCTGTATTAAAAAATTCCAAGTTTTCCTTGCAGAAATAGTTAATTCATCATCCTTCTCTAAATCTTTCAATAGAAAAGTTAGTATATGAAAGCTATTAGAATCCTTAATTTTTTGAATTAAATAATGCAGTGTGTTAATAAATTCAAGCTGGTAATCGTGAAGGGCCATTTCTCTCTTTCTTGCTGCTTGGAGTGCTGTCAATCCTATTTGCTGGAAACCTGTTAATCTATAAACTAAAATAGCCGGGTCTAAATCTTTTGCCCCATTTAAGCAGTCAAGTATTTCCGAATATAAAATGCTGCCTAATTCATTCCTAGGTACCTGTATTTCTGTTAACAGCGATTTAAGCCAATTATGCACATCTTTATTTTTTTGAATTGGGATATATTTAGACTCCTCATAAACGAGATTTGAAGTGACCTGAATAAGAAACGAGAGTCTTTCCCAAAACAGAGTTGTAAATAAGTGAAAATTCCATCCATTTAAATAATGATCCATTGACGTATTTTTTAAATGATCTAATCCTAAAACCGTCAATTGGTATCTTTGTTCACCACAACCATCAATTAAGTTCTTTTTGAATAAATCTTCTGTGATATGTTCGAAATCTTCTCTTGTTAACGTCTCATATACACCAAAAAATTCCTTCAAGGAGAATAAATGGGCATCTTGAATGGTTTGCGATGACTTTTTTCCATTTAGTAAATGAAAGATAGAATAAATAGTTCGTTCGTTATTGAGTTGTTTTAAACAATATAAAATAACGGTTTCTAACTGTAGCATCTTTTTCCACCACTTTTACCCATTTATTCGACAAAAATCCTCATTTTTTCTTATTTTATTTTAACATGAATTTTGTATAACGGGTTGGTTAATAATGAAGAAGTTTCATCAATTTGATCTCATTCAATCATTTCACTAATATCATTTTTCTATTGAAAAGTTGACCATACAGCTTTACAATAGGAATGAGTAATTCGTTTCCATAACTGTGAAGGAAACAGGGAAGCATATTATCTGTTATTTACTGGGAGGTTTTTTTTCATGGCAAAGTATACAATTGTTGACAAGGAAACTTGCATCGCATGTGGTGCATGTGGCGCAGCAGCACCAGATATTTATGATTATGATGATGAAGGCATTGCATTTGTAACTCTTGACGAAAATGAAGGAATTGTTGAAATTCCAGATGTATTAATCGATGACATGATGGATGCTTTCGAAGGCTGTCCAACAGATTCAATCAAAGTTGCTGACGAGCCATTTGAAGGTAACCCAACTAAGTTTGAATAAAATCATCTTTAAGCTACTGTAAAACCACACCTCGTCTTCCCTAGACGAGGTTTTTCTTTTAGCGGCACAACAACAAGAGCTGCCAAATGGCAGCTCTTGTTGTTGTGCTATGCACCCTTTACAACTGAAAATTTATTAATCCATGCTTGCATTTTAATAAACAATAGCATGAAGATACCTGACATCATGACACCTTTTAGGATATTA
This sequence comes from Neobacillus drentensis, assembly GCF_021560175.1. Classification (GTDB taxonomy): domain Bacteria; phylum Bacillota; class Bacilli; order Bacillales; family Cytobacillaceae; genus Neobacillus; species Neobacillus drentensis_A. The sequence goes on from NZ_CP091110.1 coordinate 4,381,612, forward strand.
AAAGGTAAAATTGCTGGAACGACCAAATTTCTCATATCTGGAAACCCCATGAGTAGTGTGTAGGCAGGAAGGATGACGAGATAATTTAAAATACTCATAACCACAGCCATAATAGCTGTTCCGACTACTAACGCAATCGTCATACCCTTCTTAGTTTTGAGTTTATTATAAACAAATAATGTCGGAAGAACAAAAACAATCCCTGCAATAAAGTTTGAGATATGGCCTACAGGTATTCCAGTTTGACTTCCAGTGGCAAGATAGTTAAGCACATTTTTGAAAAATTCTACTAAAATTCCTGCAAGCGGTCCAAAAACTAATGCAGCAATTAACGCTGGGATGTCGCTGAAATCGACAAATAGAAAATTTGGGAATATTGGCAGTGGAAAATTTAGTAACATTAATAAATAAGCGATACTGCTCAGCATTCCAATTGAAACATAAGCTTTTACATTTAACCTTTTTCTTTTTTCCATTTTCCTCTCTCCTTTTTGATCCATCACGTTAGGAAGAGAGGTTCAGCATATAGACGACCCAGGTGACTAAAAAATCCCTCAAGAAGAATCACTTGAGGGATTTTACAAAGGCACGCTTAATAAACATTCAATGTATCAACATTTTTTGAATGTCTGCAGAACCTCCATCTTCTCCCATCCAGACTATACTGTCGGCTTTGGAATCACACCAAATCCTGCCCCAAAAGGCTCGCGGGCTTAAGAGCACTGCTCTAATACCGCCGATCGGGAATTTCACCCTGCCCCGAAGATAGATCGATATTAAATTACGATTTTATTATACTAAAGAATACACATTTTGTTAAGAAAAAAGTTTTAAATCCTTATTTTTCATCCTATAATCTAAAAAGAATCCGCAGTCTAAGGCTGCGGATTCTTTTTAAGGTACCATTAGTATCTGGTTAGGTTTAATAAGATCTGATGTTAAATGATTGAGATTTTTAACTGCCGATACAGTTGTATTCTGTCTCTGGGCTATAGAGGATAAGGTGTCCCCTTCTTTGACCATATACTTGTCCAAAGGTTGAGAGCTGTTTGTACTTTCATTCTGCTGTAAGCGCAGCAGTGAGCTTGCTGCTAACACCGAATCACCCATACTTGCAATTCCTGCTTGTACTGATTCTCCAACATTAGCTTTACCTAATAGCTTTTCAGGGTCCAGGGCAAATTTTTTATCATATCTCCATTCCAGTTGATGGGCTTCAAAATGTAAATGTGTCCCAGTAGCTTGACCTGTCCTTCCCATCTTTCCTATAACATCGCCTTGTTTAAGCATTTGACCTTTGGCCACATTCCGTCTATTTAAATGTGCATATACAGTTACAAAATGACTTGGATGCTTAACAAAAACTACATTTCCATATGTATTAGAATAATAAGACTTTTCAACAACGCCATCCTCAACGACGAGGATGGGTGTATCTATTCTTCCAGCAATATCAATTCCTTTATGCCTTCCCTGCCTTGTTCCATATGTATCTGAAATGATGCCGTCTGCCGGCCAAATCCAGTGGTCATTGATGACTTCAGCGTCTTGTGTCCCTGCTGCTTCGGAATGTTTTCCTCCTAAAAATAATAAACTGACACAAAGCGCCATAATAATGGCAATTAAAAATCTCTTTATGTAGTCACGCATTCCTTTCTTTTCCTCCTTGTATATTGTACTCTCCTCCACACCATATGTTATATGGGTCCTATTTAGAACGAATTGAATAGTAAGTTTTATGGGGAGCGTGAGCATATTTGTTATAATTTGGAGACTTATCGGATTTTATTCATAAAAAAATCAACCACAAGGGTTGATCCGTATTTTTATGGTATATTCCGTAAATTAGGAGCAATTGGGACGTTAATTTCTTTCGTTAGATCAAATGGACCAAGATTTGCTAAAGGAGAATTTTTTATCCTTACTTTTTCAATGCCGAACTCTTTTGCTGTTAAGAGTAATGCCTCGAAAGATAAGATTGATTCCTGATTATCCTGTAAACTGGAGTTAACATCGAATGTTAGATACATAATTTTATTAGAAATTGATACATGATCTATTTGAGGGAAAGACTGTAAAGAACTTTTTAATCCCCCTGATTGATCTGTTTTCATTGCTTCAAAAGCAGAGTTTATATTATTATAAGTTTCTATAGATGGTGCTAGGAAAGGTAATTTACTATCCACAGGGAAATAGAAGTAATAGGCATGATTATTCTGAGAAGCAATATCAATTTCTTCCTTCCTGCCGATATTTCCTAACTCAATACCGGGTAGACCATTGGTGGTAAACTTAATTTTTTTACAATTACTATTGGTTGATATATCCTTCTGTACTATATTAATGAAATTCACTTCAGTAGTGGAGCCTTGACCATATTGGTGATTGGAAGGAACATCCACAATTACTGTATTTCCATCTTTCTCGAGTTTCATAGTTGCATTTAGAGGATAGAAGTCTGATAGCCCCCACTCTTCTTCCTGTAAATTGGCCATTAATTCAGTATAGTTAGTAAGCCAGGATTGTCCAGAACTCTGATTAGCAATGATTGAAACGGGTATGAGTATTTGGGCTTGTGCATCTGGTACCCAATAAGTTAAAACAGTTCCTTTGCCGACTTCATCTTCATAAATGGCTGTCTTAACATTTTCCGTTTTAAGCAAATTGGCCTGCTGGCTCTTAGTAGTCACCGCATCTTTGGATGAAGCATTCTCTTTTTTGAAGGCACTGCTGTCCTTTTGCGCAGCTGTATTGCCACTGAACGAGGACTTTTCTTCTGCGCTTTCATGAGAGAAATGCATTCCCCCCATCAACTTAGGCATTAAAATTAGGAAAAGCAGCAAGGCTGCTGTTGCAGCTAGGCCCGGTAACATCCATTGTCTAGTCTTTTTTCTTTTAAGAGAAATATTTTGGTAAATGTCACGAGGATCGCGATAATCATGTATTCTGGGCATTTGTCTTAATAGTTCTTCGAGCTCTCTATCGCTCCACTCTGACTTTTTCACTAGATAATCCCTCCTTTTCATAAAACATTTCCATATACTTTTTCAATACTTTTAAGGAGCGATGTTGAGTTGTTTTCACTTTACTCTCTGTCCAGCCTAGAACTTTAGCTGTTTCGGATATGGATAAATCCTGTAAATATCGAAGAACGATGACAGACCTCTGATCCACCGTACAAAATTCTAGACATTTGTATATCCCTTTTATCTCCTCATTTTGGATCGTGATTTCCTCTGGAATAGGGTATTCATCCTTTACCTGGTTGGTTGACCAATCAAACTTTTCAAGCAATCGATCTTTCCACCCCTTTTGTTTACGGAAGTAATCGATTGCAACATTCCGGGCAATTGAAAAAAGCCATGTTTTCTCACTACTTTTCCCTTCAAAACGGTCATATGACTTGAATACCCGAATGTAAACCTCTTGGACAAGATCCTCGGCCTGCTCCTTATTTCTAACCATATAAAATAGAAATTGAAAGACATCATGATGATATTTTTGATAAAGCTCATCGAAAACGGAGTCCATCCATTCCCCTCCCCGTTCATTACTATTAGTCGATTTATTTATTTAAAAAGTTTCACTCATATTAATATAGACTTTTATTGGGTAAAAAGGAAGATATTATCAGAAAATGATTACACTTTAGGCTACGAAAAAAAGCTCATCTTTATGGATGAGCAGTTAATCTTTACTAAATATCTAGCAACAGTGCCTAGGGGCGATAGGTCATAAGCCCCTAGGCAAGTCACTTCGCCTTTAATTGTTCCTTGTGAATCAAGAACAATCGGCAAATTGTTTGTAAATTTTACTTTTTTCGTGGTAAGTAGAAGGAAAAGGTGGTTCCCGTTCCAATTTTACTTCGAACAGAAATCGTCCCACGATGGGCATCAATGATATTCTTTGCAATGGCAAGTCCTAAACCAGTACCTGCCCTGCCCCTCGTTCGAGCCTTGTCCGCTTTATAAAAACGTTCAAAAACAAACGGCAAATCCTCTTCTGGAATGCCAGAGCCAGAATCCTTTACTTCCATTCTAACTCCCCTGTCTTCTAAAACAACTGATACCTTTACCTTGCCGCCTTTTGGTGTATGTCGCATCGCATTATCGATTAAATTTGTCAACACTTGCTCGATTCGATCAGGATCAAAAAGTACCGGTGAACCGTCGTTTTCTACTTCAGAATACAATTGGATTTCATTATCCTTGGCTAGACCTTGGAACTTATAAATAATCCGATTAATAAATGCGGACAAATTTACCTCTTCCACAGAGAGATGGATATGTCCAGCCTCCATACGAGCTAAATCCAATAGTTCATTCACAAGCCGTCCCATACGTAAGGATTCATCGTAGATGACTCTTGCCATTTCTTTTTTCTCTTCCTGCGATTCAGCAATATCATCAACAATTGCTTCACTATAGCCCTGCAGCATTGAAATAGGCGTTCTTAGTTCATGTGATACATTGGCAATAAAATCTTTCCGCATTTTTTCCAGCTGTCTTTCCTCGGTCATATCCCTAAGGACGACAACTGCCCCTCGAATAAATCGATTGCTATAAAGCGGACTTACTAAAATCACCCAGTGGTGCCCTTGAAGAGATAGTTCCCCGATTTGCTCCTTCTCTGTTTCCAAAGACTTTTGGAAGAGATCCATAACTTGTGAAGGAATGGCTTCAGCATCATTTGTAAATCCGCCCTTTTCGAAATACCAATATTGCAAAAAACGATCTGCAGGAGGATTGGTATTCAATATCGTGCCATCACGGTTAAAGGTGATTACCCCATCAGCCATACTACTTAGAATACTTGCCAGCTGCTCTTTTTCCTGGCTTAACGCATTCATATTAAACTTTAATTGTCTTCCCATTTGATTAAATGCTGTGGCCAATTCCCCGATTTCATCATGTGTTAAAATCGGAACTTTTGTATCGAATTTTCCTCTTGCCACTTCAAAAGCAGCTTCTCTCATTTTTCTAAGCGGCGCTGTAATTCTGGTAGACAGGAAAAAGGCGAAGATAGTAGTTAAAATAATAGCAACACCAGCAACAAGTAAAATGTATTTCGTTGTTTCATTAGATGTTTCCTTCATAACCTCGAGTGATTGATAAATAAATACAGCTCCATTTTTTTCACCAGGGAGCTGCAAAGGAACACCAATGATGGAAAAACTCGAATCCTGATTATTGTTTTTTGAAGATAAATTAGAAACCTTATCAACAGATTTTTTGTGATGAAACACAGCAAAAAAATCTGGATCCTGTTTGATATCATCAAAGGATAGCTTGTTATCCTTCTCCGTATTTGGAGAATAATAGACTTCATGATCATTTTTAACAATTACTACTTTGGTCACATCATCAATAATCTCCCAAGAAATTTCTAAACCCAGTGGAAATTTGTCATTGGGATGGGCTTCCAATACATCGGCAATCTTCTCGGCTGTATTGGTTAAATTATTTTTTGTTTCAAGAATGTTATGGTTTTGAAAAAGCTCAAGGAGCATCACTGTTAGGATGAAAAGTACAAATGACACTAAAAAAATAATGGTAAACCAAAGTTTACCTACGACACTTCGTAAAAAGGTCATTCATTAATTACCTCAAATTTGTAACCCACACCCCAAACAGTAACAATCATTCTTGCAGCCTGCTCTGAAACCTTATTTAATTTTTCACGAAGTCGTTTTACATGGGTATCCACAGTTCGTAAATCCCCAAAGAATTCATAATGCCAAACTTCTTTTAATAATTGCTCACGATCAAATACTTTATCTGGCGCTTTAGCCAAGAAATAGAGCAATTCGTATTCTTTGGGAGTTAAACTGACCTCTTTCCCATCAGCCGTTACCCGGTGTGCATCATTATCAATAGTTAAATGCGGAAAAACAATTACATCTTTTGTCGTTGTTTCTGTTTGTAAATAGCTTGTTTGAGATGAGCGTCTTAACAATGCCTTTACACGTAAAACCACTTCCCTTGGGCTGAATGGCTTGACAATATAATCATCTGTTCCAACTTCAAAGCCCTGTACCCTGTTGATTTCCTCACCTTTAGCAGTCAACATAATTACAGGAGTTGCCTTTTTTTCTCTGAGCTCACGACAGACTTCAATTCCATCTTTACCAGGCATCATTAAATCAAGCAAAATAACATCGTAATCATTAGCAAAAGCTTTTGACAAAGCATCATTACCATCTTCCGCTTCATCAATTATATATTCTTCACGCTCTAAATACATTTTTAATAAACGGCGAATTCTTTCCTCATCATCTACTACTAATATTTTTACGTCTCTTTCCATTATTAATCCCCCCATGGAGTTTATTTTACAAAATGGTACTGAATTTTGCTACATTTTCAAGGTAATTACTCTTATAAAGTGTGTCAATAATTTGACAATATGATTTTTCTATTAAAATCCCTTGATTTTATAAAAGCCTTCACTTATTCAAGTGAAGGCTTATTTGGTTATGCGGCACTTTTCTTAACCTGCGTAGGAATGAAGCCCTGCAATAACAAGATTAACTGCAACCAAATTAAACATAATAATGACAAAGCCAATTACGGCAAGCCATGCTGATTTTTCTCCGTGCCACCCTTTGGATAAGCGAAGATGTAAAAATGCTGCATAAAAAAGCCAAGTGATTAAAGCCCACACTTCCTTTGGATCCCAGCCCCAAAATCTTGACCAGGCCATCTGCGCCCATATCATCGCAAAAATAAGGGCACCCAGTGTGAATACAGGAAAACCGATTAATACGGAGCGATAACTAATTTCATCGACGAAGTCCAGTTTAATATTTTTCACAAATGGTTTAAGGGCAGCGGCAATCCGTTTGCGTAACACAGAGCGGATTAATCCATATAAAATTAACCCTCCAATTAAAGACCAAATAACTGTATTTAACTTTTTCGCATTAATGAAAGCTGGTACTTCAACTAACGGTTTAAATGCATTTTTAGTTAATAATTCTCCATCATGAGGGCCAGTAATAGCTGGCATTGTATACGTCACAGCCACTTGATTATCATGTTTATCTACCCAATTAAATTTTTCATGATAACCCATTGCTGAAAAGATAGATGAAACTGCTACAAAGCCAAGGACCGTGACAAGGGCAAACATCACAACCTCGAGCCAAAAAGTTCGTTTATTCGACTTTGTCTGATCTATTGCCTTTACAAGATAAATTAATCCGGCGGCAAAACTAATCGCAAGAATGGCCTCTCCCATTGCTGCAGTTGTCACATGGATATGGAGCCAATAACTTTGTAAAGCCGGAATTAAAGGTGTAATCTCTCTTGGAAACATACTTGCATAGGCGATCACCAAGATTGCGACAGGCATGGTAAATAGTCCAAGCAAGGTGGTTCTGTAAATATAATAAATAACAATAAATGCACCAACAAGAGCCATTCCAAAAAAAGTGGTAAACTCAAACATATTACTGACTGGCGCATGACCTGCTGCGATCCATCTAGTGATAAAATAGCCTAGTTGAGAAATGAAACCCACGATTGTTAAGGAAACAGCAATTTTCCCCCATGTGTTTGTTTCTGCTTTTTCACCCGAGCTAGTCTTCGATTTAATTGATCCTCCATAAAATAATGTTGCAATTAAATAAAGAATAAAAGCAATAAATAATAAATTACTACTTAATGCTGCCAACTAATCTCCCTCCTTATCCAAATTATCTTTTTGTTGCTGATCTTCTGGAATATCAAGTTTGGTATCTTTTAATACTGCCTCAATTTCCCGCTTTAAGCCGTACCAATTTTTATTGGTATGGGCCGCAATCCAAACTTGTCCGTTTTTATTTTGAACCCATATCCGGCGATGGTTCCAATATGCCCCTTGCATAACACCGAGCATAAAGATAATCCCGCCGATAATAATCACCCATAACGATGAGTCCTTTCGAACGGTGAATCCCGAGACATTTTTAGTTTGAATTCCTTGAAAGGCCATTTTATAAGTGTTTTCTCCTAATGGCTCTAGCGTTTGTTTAATAGCTACAAAACTTGTTTCAGGTTTAGATTTATCCGGTGTAACCATCTGGAACACGAAGGCAGGATTATTAGGGAGCCTTGATTTTGTAGATGGTTCGTTATTTTTATCAAATTCGAAATCCGGAAAATAATTAATTATTTTTACAGAATAGCCATTACCTAAATCATATGTAGCTTTGGGATTCTCAAGATCAATATTCACTGCTCCAAATGATTGTCCTGTCTTTTTATTCGCCAGCACAAATGACATTGTTTTTAGCTCACTGCGATAGGATGATTGGAAAACAGAATAACCATTAAAATCTAACGGATGATTCACTCTGACTTTATATTCCTTGAGCTTTTTAAGCTCTGGTTTTTCCCCCGGAAGATTTTTGCTGACACGTTCATACAGAACAACATTTGATTGGTAGTTTTTAACTACTTGGCCTGCTTGTTCTATTGCTTTTTCAAACGTCTTATCTTTGTTTTTATCATAATGCTGCAGAATAAATTGATTGTTTTTTATATAGTATTTTTCACCTGTTTCAGGAACAACAGCAGTTTCCCCTTCTTTTACCCACAGATTTTCATTCACATAAAATCCCGGAATAAACCGGAGCATGGCACCTAATAGGAAGATAATTAACCCAACATGATTAATATACGGACCCCAGCGAGAAAAACGGCCTTTTTCCGCTAACAAGTCGCCATTCTCTTCCCGAACGTGATAACGTCTGCCCTTTAAATGCTCTTTGATCGTTGTCAAATCCTTTTCGTCTGCACGCTCAGTTACTCCAAAAATCCGCTGACGTTTTAAAAAGCCCTCATGTCTTGTAACCCTTTGAGCTTTTAGGGCTTTATAAAGCGGTACTACTCGGTCAAGACTGCAAATAACTAAAGAAATACCAATCATAGCAATTAATAATAAATACCACCATGAACCATATAAATCATGCAAACCTAATTGGTAATATAATTTTCCGAACCAGCCATATTCCTGCTCGTAATACACTTCCGGAGGAAGATTAATATACATTTTTTGCGGAAGGATGGTTCCAAGGGTGGATGCAAGTAACGTGATCACAATCAGCCAGATCCCCACCTTGACTGACGAGAAAAAGTTCCAAATTTTATCTATAATCGTCTTATTGTATGTTTGTGAACGGCGTGCACTTCCCTCATAGCGCATGTCAAGAAGTTCTTTATTATTTTTCTCTTGCTCATCCAGCACTTTTCCACAGGCCTCACACAACACGGTTCCATGCGGATTTACATGACCGCATTCACATTTAACATCGTTCATTGTAAAAACTCCCTCAGGTCCCCTTAAGGTTTTATTTGCTCCATAAATTCCTTTACCTTGTTTTCAGATAGTTCGCCTGTATAATATTTGACTACCTTCCCGTTCTTGTCGACTAAGAATGTTGCCGGTAAGAGATCAATCCCGTATACATTCATTACTTCCTTTTCAGTGTCAATCATGATGGGAAAGTCCAACCCAAGGCGTTCGGCAAATTGGTTTACAGCAAGCTTTGGTTCCTGAATATCTACACTCAATACCTGAACACCTTTGTCCTTATATTGGAGGTACTGATTATTGATATAAGGCATTTCTTTCTTACATGGGGGACACCATGTTCCCCAAAAATTTAAAAATACCCCTTGCCCTCGATATTCAGAGAGACGATGTTTATTCCCTTGCATATCAACTAAAGCAAAATCTGGAGCTGTGTCCCCAACCGCAACTTTTTGTTTTGTATCTTTTGTAAGATTAGCATAAAGTGAATAGGCAACGGCAGCACCTAAGACAACTAATATAAGCGTTCTAATGACTAATCGCCGTCTTTTCATACATTCCCCTCCAGTAGATCCCCCAACACATTCGTCTAAGATTATAGCACTTTACAACAAATTCATAGTGTTAATGCAAGAAACTAAATGTGACGATTTTATGAATTTTTTTTCGATTGGTCCATGGCAAGGGCCCTCAATTGTTTCACCTCATGGGGAGTCAATTCTCTTGCTTCCCCTGCTTTTAAGCCGCCCAGTGTTAAAAATCCATAACGTTCTCTTTTTAATTTTATCACTTCATTACCGATTGCCTCAAACATCCTTCTAACCTGACGATTCCTGCCTTCATGGATTGCGATTTCAATGATCGCCGTTTGCTTCTTATTATCTGCAGAAAGAAGCTTCACTTTAGCAGGTGCTGTTTTACCATCCTCAAGACGAATTCCTTTTTCTAATTTCCTTATATTTTCTCTTAAGGGTATGCCTTTCGTCTTAGCCACATAAACTTTGTCGATTTCGTTTTTAGGATGCATTAATAAATTAGCAAATTCACCATCATTCGTTAAGATTAATAACCCCGAAGTATCATAATCCAGCCGGCCAACCGGAAAAATTCTTTCTTTAAAATGAGAAAAATAATCGGTAACGACCTTTCTCCCTTTGTCATCGCTTACACTTGAAATCACACCTCTTGGCTTATACAGAAGAAAATAAACAGGCTCTTCCTTCTCAATCTGTACTTCATTAACCTCAACTCGATCGGAAGGCGATACCTTCAGGCCTAATTCTGTTACTACTTTGCCATTTACTTTAACTTTGCCTTCTTTAATGAGTTCCTCGGACTTTCTCCTAGAGGCAATTCCTGCTCGAGCGATAACCTTTTGCAATCTTTCCATTATTTCACCTCAAAAATTCTATTTGTTGCAATCATTGTTAGTAGTAAAGAGATTTATTTCAATTGATTCACGAAAAAATCACTATTCTATCCTAATGAATTATGACACAATTTCTCCACTTTTCAAAGTAACGGGTATTAATTACACAAAAAAAAGCATGTTCCAATCAGAACATACCTAGGTCACTTTTATTAGGTTGTACCAAAAATGAGGGCGACTACTAAAATAGACACAATAATCCCGACTACATCTGCAAGTAAGCCCACCTTTAATGCATCTCCCATTTTCTTAATTCCAACTGCACCAAAGTAAACGGTTAATACATAGAAGGTAGTATCTGTACTTCCTTGAAGAACAGAGGCAAGTCGGCCAATAAATGAATCAGGACCATAAACTGCAATTAAATCACTTGTCATTCCTAATGCCGCAGTCCCTGAAATAGGTCTAATAATCAATAATGGCACAATCTCAGCTGGTACCCCCATTGTTTTCATAAAAGGTCTCAACCAATTCATTAGCGCGTCCAATGCACCTGATGCACGGAAAATGGATATGGCTACAAGCATCCCAACCAAGAAAGGAATGATCGACACCGCAATTTTAATTCCTTCTTTTCCACCCTCAACAAAGCTTTCATAGGTCGGTACCCGCTTATACGTTCCATATAATAATATAATTCCTATTAGTAAAGGAATAAACGTTAGCGAAATATACGAAATGAATTCCATTACTTCATCATCCTTTTCGACTTCGGCGATAATAAAAATAGCGGTCAATCAATATAGCACCTATAGCTGAGAGAATGGTAGCGATAATGGTTGGAACCACAATTTCTGTTGGGGATCCAGAATGATAATTTATTCTTATCGCAATTACTGTTGTCGGGATTATGGTAATACTGGCGGTATTAAGGGCCAAAAAGGTCACCATACTTCTAGAGGCTTCAGGTTTCCCTCCATTTAGTCTTTTCAGCTCTTCCATTGCCTTTATTCCAAGAGGTGTTGCCGCATTTCCTAAACCAAACATGTTAGAAATCATATTAGATAAAATATAGCCCATTGCAGGGTGATTAGCAGGCACTTCAGGAAATATTCTTTTTACCATCGGTCTGAAAAGTTTCGTAAGTTTCTGAAGTAGTCCTGACTCTTCAGCGATACGCATCATACCAAGCCAAAAAACAAGTACGCTGATTAACCCGATACATAAAATAACAGCTTCTTTGGCTCCATCAAAAACAGCTTTATTCACTGCTTCCATAGTTCCGTTTATAAGTGCAAAGACAATACCAATAATAGTCATAGCAACCCATATATAGTTAACCATTGACGTTCACACCAATCACTGATAGAAACATTTCTTTTATAGAGTTAAGCAATCCCTTCTTCTCTTTTTTTTGAATTTTTTCGAAGTAGATTGGAGCTTCTTCCACCACTCGGCCATTCAAATAAACTTCAGCCTTTCCCACGATGGCTTCATTGTGGGAGGCAATCAGGTTTTTTCGAGGTTTTTCCACTTTATATTTAATGGAAAATTGGTCCATCTCCTTACTCGTGACCGGGTACACAATCGACTTTTTGAGAAATAAATGGCCTTTATAAAGTTTATTCTTGGAAATATCGACCTTTCCCTTTGTTAACACTTCCGCCATATCAAAATCTTTAAATCCGTTTTCGTACATAGAAATATGGTCATTCCAATCGTCCGGATCGTTTAGAGTTACAGCAATTAAGTTCATATCCCCTTTTGTTGCGGTTGTCACCAATGTTCGCTTTGCCCGTTTTGTGTATCCTGTTTTTCCACCAGTAGCAAATTTATATTTGGTTAGGAGGCGATTTTTGTTCTTCCATACTCGATCCCAATCCTCTGTGGGGTTAGGAGCACGATAGACCTTTGTGCCAGATATTTTTTGAAATGTTTTATTTTGCATGGCATAACGCATTAGGATTGCCATGTCATAGGCTGTTGAATAATGATTTTCATGATCATCTAGTCCATGTGGATTTGCAAAATGGGTATCATACATCCCTATTTCCCTTGCCTTCTGGTTCATTAAATAGGCAAAGCCGTCCACACTTCCGCCAACATATTCAGCAATAGCCACGGCCGTGTCGTTTCCAGACCTCAGCATTAAGCCGTAGACAAGGTCATTTAGTTTAATCTTTTCTCCGGGTTTTAAATAAACCGAAGACCCTTCCGCTCTTGTCGCCTGTTCACTCACCTTTACATATTGGTTCATTTTCCCTGATTCAATCGCAAGGATAGCCGTCATGATTTTTGTTATACTTGCGATTCTTCTCTTTGTATGTGCATCCTTTTCAAACAAGACCCGCCCAGATTTTTGTTCAATCAATACGGCACTCGCAGCATTTACACCAGTAGAAGCACCAACCTTTTGAGGAATGTTTACGATCAAGAGTGAGATCATGAGGGTTATAATAACTAGCTTGGAAATCAGTCTCATCAGATTAACCTCGTCTCCTTTATGTCTGTTAACTTGTCCAGCTTAAGAGCCAAAGGCAAGGCGCCTCCGCTTTTCTTATTGTCTAGCTCCGGCGCCTAGGGGCTCGGGGTCATAAGCCAATCCGTCAAGAAGGCTAAAGTACAGCCTTCTCGCCGGCTCGTCTTATGCCTGTCACCCCTGGGCAAGGCGCCTCCGCTTTTCTTATTTGTACAAGTTTATGCTGGACATGGTAGGTTATGACACTAAATAAGGAAAACTCGCCCATGAGCGAGTCCCCCATTAAAATGCCGGCCATTTTATGTCGGCTGCTTTTTCAAATCTCATTTCAACATCATGCCAGTTTACTAGATTCCACCACTTGTCAACATATTCACTTCGATTGTTTTGATATTGTAGATAATAGGCATGCTCCCAAACATCCAAAACAAGTAAGGGAATTGTATCCCATTGTGTTAGTAGATTATGACGTTCAGATTGAAGTACCTCTAAATGCCTTGCTCTCGGACTCCAAACAAGTAATGCCCAGCCAACACCCTCTACTTGCTTGGCTGCCTCCGAAAATTGACGCTTGAAGGCATTAAAACTTCCGAAATAATTCTCGATTTCTCCTTTTAGTAAACCCTGGGGATTGCCGCCGCCATTTGGACTCATGTTATTCCAAAAAATGGTATGCAAATAATGGCCTGAACCGTGAAACGAAAGCTCTCTTGACCAATGCTTAACCAACGAAAAGTCATTCGATTCCCTAGCTTTCTTTAAATTAACTTCAGCTCGGTTTAATCCCTCCACATAGGAACGGTGATGTTTGTCATGATGCAGCTTCATGATTTCCCCATTAATATACGGTTCTAAGGCGTTATAGTCGTACGGTAGTTCCGGCAATGAATGTCCACCAGGCGGGAGTGCTTTTTCCACCATCCAAATCTTCCCGACTTCTTGTTTATTCCTAAAGTAATATTCCATTTGCTGATGGATGTTTTCTGCCTTTGCTTGAAGACTGATTAGCTCCTCGTTGGATAGCTCTCGATTCGTACTTTCAATTAATTCCGTAAACTCATCTAATTTATCCCATAATTCCGCGTCTTGACGGACCTGCTCAGATTGAAGAAATTGTTTCATTTGCTCATTCCAAACAAATAAATCGTTAATATATTGGCTAAAACGTCCCATCAAATTCCCTCATTTCAGCTTATAAGTAATCCTTCTAAATGGTATGAGGAGCCACACTCAATAAGAACGAAAAAAGACTGTTCACAGGGGAACAGTCTTTAGAGGTATTGATTCATTTTTTTATTTTGATTGAATCATTTTTGTTCGATAATCTGTTTCATAGTATTCAAGTTCTTCCCTTATTCTCTGGAAGTCACTTTCTAAGCTCTTGATCAGCGCTGATATTTTTTCAGATACATTGCGGTAAAATTTAATCGAGTTCCTGCCTGTATAGGCCGAGCGGCTATTTTCAAACCATGCATCATTTTTAGGTGAGAAAAATTCTTCAATACATTGATGATAAATCTTATATAGCGTTTTCTCAGCGGCAGCTTTTTGAAAAGGCTCGCTTTGTAAGAGAACTGAGCATGCCTCTAACCCCTCTTCACTATAAACAACCAACTTCCGCATGTTTGCCAAGATTAATTTAATATAAACTCGGTCTTCTTCGTTTTCTACATTTAATTGTGAAATGGTGGTTTCATTTAAAAAATCTTCAAGTGTGAAAATCGATTTTGTTAAGAATTCCTTTACATCATTAAGTTGTGTTTTCACCAAGGTATTTCCCATAATTACCCTCCTAAATTAGCTGTGCTTATTAATGTGATTGCAAAATGAACTCAAGTGGAGAACTGAGATCAAACTCTTTGTTTTGCTGAATACCAAGAAATACTGCAGGCAATTTATCAAAATTTATATCTTGAAAATAGGAAGCAAATTCGTGCTTAGAATTAATATATAATCTTTTTCGACTGCGAAGTCCTGGATTTTTCAAGAGACAAACAAGTGCAACAATATCCTTAAAATAAACTTCATTGCTTCCTTGATTTAAAATAGGGTCTTGCTTGTACGGAGTAAACTCTTGAAAGAGCTCATCAAAATACCTAACGTATAAAACATGAAGCGTTTTTTCCTGTCCATCTTCGAAAAACGTAACTTCACTTCTGTTAAAAAAGTCCTCTGAAGTATTTGATTTTTCTTTCTCCAATTCATACCCTTTACACTCTTTGATTAGCAATGTACTCCCTCTCCTTATCAACTGGCTGCACAATAAATAAAAAAGAAACATCTTTTAAATTTATATTTATTTTAGCATAAATTCCATCAGAAGATTGATTAAGAGTTAATTGTTTCCTGAAATTTCTCAAAAAACAAGTCTGCTTCCTCCTGGATATATTCTTCCTCCACTTTCTCAGGTAATTGGGGCAGTTCTTTTAAGTTCTTTAATCCAAAGTAGTCTAGAAATTCTTTTGTTGTTCCATACAGAATGGCTCGTCCTGTTCCTTCTGCTCTTCCAACCTCTTTTATTAAAGCTTTAGCCATTAGGGTATGGAGTGGCCGCTCTGTTTTCACTCCACGGATATCTTCAATTTCGGCACGGGTAATTGGTTGTTTATAAGCTATAATTGCCAATGTTTCTAAAGCAGCTTGTGATAAGGCAGAAGTATTCGGAGAATCTACTAATTTTTTTAAATACGCGGCATTTTCCTTTTTAGTGGCAAGCTGAAATGTGCCAGCCATTTGAACAATCATAATGCCTCTTTTCTCATCTCGATCGTACTCTTGACGCAAATCCTCAATCATTTCACTAGCATGCAGCTCATTTACTTCTAGTACCTCAACAAGTTGCTTTAGGGATAGACCCTCATCTCCGGCGGCAAATAGGAGACTCTCTAGTATGCTGTTCCAATTAATCATTTCCACCTAATTTGCCCCTTCCTTTACAGCTTCCACAAATATATCTCCAAAATTTTCTTTCTGGTCTACATCTATGACATTTCTTTTGATTAATTCCAATACGGCCAAAAAAGTAACCACAATATGCTCTTTTCCTGGGTAAGGAAACAAGTCATTGAAATTTTTCCTTCCCTGCAATTGCTGTAATTCATCCATTATTTCAGTCATTCTTTTTTCAATCGAAATCTCTTGACGGGCAATCTTTGTCGCCATCGGCCGCTGCAATTTTTTTCTACGCAAAAGTTTCTGAAAGGCAGCAAGCATATCATACAAAGATACATTTAATTCTGTCCGGTCAGGCTTGGTCTCTTTTGTAAAATCAGAAAGATCACTTGGGGGTTTGGTATACATGAGCCCACGTTCTTCCTCCAAAGCTTTCAAGTCATGGGCAGCTTCTTTAAATTTTCGATATTCAATTAAGCGCTCCACCAGCTCATCTCTAGGATCGTCCCCATAGGCTATTTCCGGGTCGACTTCATCTAAAATCTCTTCATGCTTTGGTAAGAGCATTTTGCTCTTAATGGCCAGCAATGTCGCAGCCATAACCAAGAACTCACTAGCGACATCAAGCTGCAGTTCATTCATTGTTTGAATATATAGTAAGTATTGCTCCGTAATTTCAGCTACCGGAATGTCATATATATCAATTTCGAGCCGGTTAATAAGATGAAGAAGTAAATCTAACGGCCCTTCAAATGCATCAATTTTTACCTGATAAGGCATTTTCATTCACCAAAATTCTAAATATAAAATGATCTTTGTTCATTAGTCTCATTGACTATTATTAGTATAGAGGATTCAAGTTTGTTATCCAATAGAAAATTCACCCTATAGATGGTTAAACACAAAGTTGGGGTGTTTGCCCATAACAATGGACAAATATTCTACATATGATGACAAGGAAAAGAACATAAATTTTCAAGGAGGTCTTTCATATGGATGGCGGATTTGGATCCGGTTTTGCTTTAATCGTCGTTTTATTTATCTTGTTAATTATTGTTGGTGCTTCCTGGGTTTACTAAGAAGTCGAGAGCTCCGGCAAGACGTTTTAATTAGTCAATAAGAAATTAAAAGGAAAGGATCCGTCAATTTGGCGGATCTTTTTTACCGGTTAAATGGCTAAGCCCTATATGGTAAACTATACATACACTACAATTATAAAGGGGTGATTTTTTGTACCCAAATGAGTATATCCAATTTTTAGCTCATTTCCATGGTGACAGAGATTATTTTGAATGCCATGAGATACTTGAAGAGTATTGGAAAAAAAACGATAGCAGAAATAAAAACTCCATCTGGGTCGGCCTTATTTTATTAGCCGTATCGACCTATCATCACCGGAGAGAAAACTTTAATGGGGCCAAAAGAACATTAGAAAAAGCGATAAAGATTTTTAAGACACAGTCCGATTTGGTAATAAAACTTGGAATTAACTTCCCATTGCTTCAAGATTTATTAAAAGAGCGCCTTTCCATCATCACCAATCAACAAAGATATAGTAGTTTTAACCTGCCAATAGGGGATCTAGCTCTATTGGAACTTTGCAAGAGATATTGTGAGCAGAATGGGGTTGTTTGGGGAATGGACAGTGACGTCGCCGATGATCATTTAGTTCATCGACACGTCTTACGTGATCGAACTAGTGTTATGGAAGAAAGAAATCAAGCTCTAAGATTAAGAAAAGGCAACGACTAATTCGTTGCCTCTTTAGATATCTTAGCAAACATCACATTTTTCTATAAATGGAGCCGTGTTCTCATTCGAAATAATTACTTTATCTGCATACATCTCTTTTAACGCTCTCACCATTTTTTTCCCTATCCCTTGAAACCGATGTGACGGGTTTACAGAAATATGTTGAATGATAATCTTATTTCCTGGATGATCAAAGAGGACACCGAGCAGACCGATTATATCTTCTTCCTTCCAAAGAAAAAGCTGCCAATTCTCTTCTGTTTCATATTCCTTCATGGTTAGCTGAAGCTTCTTTAAGTCCTTTTCATCCGGCATAAAGGACAATAAACCCATAGCAATCTTTTCAAAAGTCTTCTTGTATCGAATTAACATTTTGATCCCTCATTATATTAAATAAACCGCTTATTCTGTCTGGTTTAACAATAGTATATTTTTTCCCAATCATTAAATTATAAACCCTTATTCATTATATGTAATTTAAATTTATAGTGTTTCACTAAACATCATCATACATAAATAATGGGCATTCTCCAAAAAGTAGCATCCATTATCTACTAGGAACAATAAAAATCCAGTAAATCAATCCCCAGATTACAGAGAGACCAATAAGGATACCAAATAATAACCAGTTACTTTTCATAATAGAAAGTTCCTCCAAAAGCATTCTATCCTGCCATCATTCTACACTATATAACAAAAATAATCTATTCTCTCTTTTTAGTGTTCTTGAATGTACACGAAAGTTTCAAACTATGAAACTCCCAGATAAAAAATTCGTTTATATTTGAGCTTTCAGTTATATTAGTAAAAGAGATTTTATATTTATTTTAAGATCTGCTTAAAATTTCAAGGAGGCATAAAATGAAAAGATTTCTCATTCTTCTGCTCGTATCACTAATTAGCCTTTATCCTACCCATAGTTTGGCTGATATGGCTGAAGGGGATATGATTGTTACTCTAGGAGAAAATTTAACAGAAGAGCAAAAAAGTAATTTATTAGAAGAGATGGGCGCACCTGCAGATGTACAAATTGTTACTGTTACAAATCAAGAAGAACATCAATATTTAGGAAAATACATTGCGAAATCTCTTATTGGCACCAAGGCCATTTCCTCATCTGCTATAACTATTTCCTCTAAGGGTGCGGGGATTAAGGTTAAAACAAAGAATATCAACTGGGTTACGGATGAGATGTATGTCAATGCCCTGATTACAGCTGGGGTTAAAGATGCCAACATCTATATAACTGCCCCTATTTCTGTATCAGGAACAGCCGCTTTAACAGGAATTATTAAGGCCTATGAAATTTCTGCAGATAAAACAATTCCAGAAGATGTAAAACAGGCTGCGAATGAAGAAATGGTGGAAACAGCAAAACTAGGCGACTCTATTGGAGATAAGAATGCCGCTGCACTTATTGCAAAAGTAAAAGAGGAAATTGCCAAGAATAAGCCGAAAAATGACGCAGAATTACGAAGCATCATTGAACAAGCTGCTAAAGATTTAAATGTGGCTTTATCAGAAGCTGAAATGAACAAGTTAATGGACTTTTTTAACAAGCTGATTGATTTAAATATTAACTGGAACCAAGTAAGTGATCAGCTTAATAAAGCTAAAGATCAAATTTCTAAATTTCTGCAGTCTGATGAGGGACAAGGCTTTTTAGAGAAGCTTAAACAATTTTTCATCTGGTTAATTGATGCAATAAAATCACTTTTTTCATAAATTTTCAATTATGAAAAGCTGCCGCAAAAATTGCGGCAGCTTTTCTAATGTTCTAGTATTAACAACAGGTACTTTCGTGCTTATTTTAATGGTAAATCCAATCGGACTAAGTCCTCATAGGTTTCTCTTTTCACTACAAGTGTGGCTCTTCCGTTTTCTGCGAACACCACCGCGGGGCGAGGAATCCGGTTATAGTTGTTAGCCATTGAATAGCCGTATGCCCCTGTACAAAATACTGCGAGTATATCTTCTTCCCCAGCTTCGGGCAGCGGAAGATCCCATATTAACATGTCACCTGATTCACAGCATTTTCCAGCAATTGAGACGGTTTGATTTGCCTTAGCTAATGGTTTATTAGCGAGCACAGCTTCATATTTTGCTTGATAAAGGGCCGGGCGGATGTTATCACTCATACCCCCATCAACAGCCAAATATTTTCTAACACCTGGAACATCCTTTGATGAACCAACCTGATATAAGGTAATACCAGCATCCCCAACAAGTGAGCGCCCTGGCTCAATCCATATTTCTGGCATTTTAAGGGAATGCTGCTCCGTCAAATGTTTTACTTCGGTAATGATTTCACGAACATACTGTGAGGGAAGAATCGGTTCATCTTCCTTTGTATAACGAATCCCGAAGCCGCCGCCTAAGTTTAGCACTTTAGCTTCAAATGAAAATTCATTTTTCCACTGTTCTAGCTTTTCAACTATTTTTTTAGCTGCCAATAAGAAACCGGTAGTTTCAAATATCTGCGACCCAATATGGCAATGCAGACCTAGAACATGAAAGTAGTTATCATCCATTGCCATTTTTACTGCCTCTTCTGCCTGTCCGTTTTGAAGGTCAAAGCCAAATTTTGAATCTTCTTGACCGGTTAAGATATAATCATGTGTATGTGCTTCAATGCCAGGTGTAACCCTTAAAAGAATATTCACAGTGGCATTTTTTTCCCGGCACAGTTCTTTTAACAGATTGAGTTCAAAAAAATTATCAACGACAATACAGCCAATTTTATGGTCTAATGCCATCTCCAACTCTTCTCTGCTTTTATTATTACCATGAAAATGAATTCTTTCCACAGGGAAACCAGCAACGATAGCCGTATATAACTCCCCTCCAGATACTACATCCAGAGATAATCCCTCTTCCTCAGCCAACTGAATCATGGCGACGGTTGAAAAAGCTTTGCTAGCATACGCTACCTGGGCAACTACATTTAAATCATCAAATGTTTGCTTAAACCCCCGTGCTCTTTCTCTCATTAAGGCTACATCATATACATACAGAGGAGTCCCATATTGCCGTGTTAACTCAACGGCATCAACTCCGCCTATTTCTAGATTTCCGTTCTTATTTACACCTGTTGAACCGTAAAAATACATTCCCTCTCCCTCTCTCCGCCTGCGCTACTATAGTCTATGGACAATCTTCAAATAAATAGACAGAATCTACAAAAAGATAATGCCTATTTTTTGACTATTTTAACCCTTTAGTTAAATAAAATAAATTTAGCACAACTTATATAAAACTGCAATTACAAAAACGATTATTTCTTATTTGCACCTGGCGGCTGCCTATAACGATTTCGCGGCCGAACAATACTTGGTCTTAGCATCGAGCCTGGAATGGCACGACGAACGAGAATTTGCATAAATCCTTTGGGCTCAAAAGGAAGAAAAGGCCAAAAGTATGGTGTGTTAAACGCACGCATATTGACAGCAAATAAAAACATAACCGTACTTCCAATCACCAATCCTGGTGTATGGAACATCGCTACCAAAATCATAAGTATCATTCTGCCAATCTTATTCGCTACACCTAATTCATAACTTGGGGTTGTAAAAGTACCAATTCCGGCTACTGCAACATAAAGGATGACTTCGGGAACAAATAGTCCTACATCAATCGCAATCTGACCAATCAAAACAGCGGCAATTAAACCCATTGCTGTTGATAACGGGGTTGGAGTATGTATAGCGGCCATTCTTAAAAATTCAATCCCAAAATCAGCTAATAGCAATTGAACAACTACCGGAATATTGGTTTGTTTATTCGGTCCAATAAACGCTATATTTTCAGGTAATAGTGACGGTTCCAACACAAATAGTAACCAAAGTGGCAGTAATATGATGGAAGCTAAAATGCCTAAAAATCTTGTCCATCTAACAAAGGTTCCCATTGCCGGGGATTCACGAAATTCTTCTGCGTGCTGAACATGATGAAAATAAGTTGCTGGAGTAATAATGACACTAGGTGATGTATCACAGTAAATAATGACATGACCTTCTAATATATGGGCTGCAGCAACATCTGCTCTTTCAGTATATCTAACCATTGGAAAAGGATTCCATCCTTGTTTTACTATGAATTCCTCAATCGTTTTATCTCCCATTGGAATCCCGTCTACTTGAATCGCTTTTATTTCTTTTCTTAAAATATTTAATAAATCAGCATCTGCGACATCTTCTAAATAGCCTAGTGCCACATCCGTTTTTGACCTCTCGCCTACTTTAATCATTTCAAAACGCAGGCGTTCATCCCGAATTCTCCGTCTCGTTAGCGCTGTATTTAAGATGATATTTTCAACAAATCCATCACGTGAACCCCGAACAACCTTCTCCGTGTCTGGTTCTTGAGGAGTCCGCCCTGGATAACTTCGGACATCAACGGCTAATGCCGTATTTTCACCTTCAATAACGACGACAATCTGACCGGAAAGGACTAAATCCACGAGTTCATCTAATTTATGAATCGGCTGTACGGATTGATTGAGAAGGCGATTATATATAAGTTTATAAATATCAGCCGATTGTTTTTCATGGTCGTTTAGCTGGACTAATTCTTCTATTAGTTCAATGATATAACGGGTATCACAAAGACCATTACAATAGTATATTTGTACATCTTTCTTGAGGATGTTCAGCTTTCTAACCCCTAAGTCAAAGCTGATGCCAAGCCCTACTCTTTGTTTCATATAGTTTTCAATCTCATTTACGGATTCAGGGATTGGCCATTTTTGCTCATTGCTCCTTGACATGAAAGCCACTCCTTTCAAGTATAAGTTCTACTGCCTTTTTGGTGATGGGAGCACCCAATTTATATGAATCATGCCGGGCCATTTTTCCAATATCACCAACTCCAACAATAATAGGGATATCTAATTCATCAAGACAATATACTGTATCTCCGTTAATCCTCCCTAGTTCAAGCTCTTGTATTCCATATTTGTCGACACCATAGGGGGTTAAGATTCCATCACGATCAATACTAACATCTACCCTTGTCCATTCCTCATGCCTTGATCTTGCCGCAACTGCTATGGCTCCTAAAACTTCTATATCCTCATGTGTGGCAACATATTTCAAAGCCGATTCGCCCGCACCTTCCCCCACGATACCGCTATCATCAAACATCACTAATACTGGGTCATAAGGTGTTTTTTTTATTAACTTCACGATTTCTGGTCCTGATAATTTGGAAGGATTTCCATAGGAACTGGTAATACAACGCCCACCAATCTCTTGGGCTACATGTTCAACAGCCCTTTTTGCATATTCATCACCGTCAGTAATTAAAATGACGTGCCTCCGAATACTCATACTTTGATGTCCCTTCCTAATTAAAGAGTAATGTTGTCTTACATATTTGGGTTGTTCAAGGCCGTTTTTTTATTTTTTATTGTTTTATAAAATATAGCCACTGAAAAATCGACCCAAAAATTTTCCCTAACACAATCGCCATGATTAGAATGATAATTTGTCCATCTAGCCGGATTCTTTTTGTGAGAATGGGAAACACATTTACGACCTCTGTTAACCCTGCGGCCAGCATTCCAACAAATACCCCCCCAGTAAGTCCTAAGGGGATTAAAAAATAGACAGAGATATGTAATGCCGGGTCTCTTAAGCTTGCGAACACTCCAGCTAGTACTCCCAACACAACTGCCCATTCGTATAAATGAATCATTTTCATGGATTTTGAAAGCTGTGTCAATCTAGGGATAATCCCCAGTACAGTTAAAAATGCCACAAAACCAGCGCCTACCATCAATCCACTTGCCAGACCTATAAAGATTACCGACAGGATTTTAATCGTCATCAATTTGCTTCATACTTTCCTTATTTTCATGGATAACCACATAATTATCTAAATCAAGCTGATAATTAAAAATTTCTACTTCAAGTGGACTAGGTTCTTCATTTAAACGGTGTTTAAACACATGATTGAAAAAAAGAATCATTCCAAGCCCAAGACCAATCGAATAGGGGATTTGGAAGAGCAATGGTTTTACTGCCTTTTTTTCGGTAATGATGGTATATATCTTTTCCTGAACGCTTTGCATACTTACATCATCATGAAAATTCATAATGGTCATTGCTGAACCAAAAAATAATAAAAACCAAATGAGGAGAAAAATAGGTAAAGAGACCTCTTTTTTCTTAAAAACCACTTCAACGATGGTTTGAGCCGGACCGATGGATTGAACTTCGGCTTCCTCAATGATGGAGGTTATCTTCTTGATAACCTCCATCACATCTATGACGATGATATTTCGATCCATCTCTGTTACTTGATAAATTATCATTGATTGTAATTTCATTAAAATCACTTCTGGGGCAATGATCTGGGCAACATCCTTTAAATAAATCTTTTCTTCTGGCCGGACATGGACACGATGCCGCATGCGGATGTAGATTGTTTTTTCCAAAACATTCACTTCCCACACATTAATTTCCTCATCAATAGTATGGATAATATTCAATACTTTCATGTAAGTAAATGAAAAACCGCATGGATCAGAGATCCATGCGGTCCTTCATTTGCTGTAATATCTTTTTTTCAAGCCGAGAAACCTGTACCTGGGATATTCCCAGCCTAACGGCCACTTCAGATTGGGTTTGATCTTTATAGTATCGCAAATAAACAATCAGTCTTTCTCGCTCATCAAGTTCACGAATTGCTTCTTTTAATGCTATTTTATCAAACCATTTCCCTTCATTACCGTCATCAATTTGGTCCAGTAAGGTGATTGGATCGCCGTCATTTTCATATACAGTCTCATGAATAGAAGATGGTGTCCTGCTTGCTTCTTGGGCAAGGATTACATCCTCAGGAGATAATTCCAAATGAGCTGAAATCTCGTTCACAGTCGGAATTCTTCCAAGCGTTTTTGATAATTCATCCTTCGCTTTTCGAATTCTATTCCCCATTTCTTTCAATGACCGGCTCACCTTTACCGTCCCGTCATCACGGATAAACCGTTGGATTTCACCAATAATCATTGGTACTGCATAAGTGGAAAATTTGACATCGTAGGAAAGATCAAATTTATCAACAGATTTTAATAATCCAATACAACCAATTTGGAATAAGTCATCCGGGTCATACCCCCTGTTTAGAAAGCGCTGGACAACAGACCAAACAAGCCGCATATTCTTTTCAACAATTAAATCTCTAGATTCTTGATCACCAGCTTGGCTCCTTTTAATGAGCTCTTTTACTTCATGATCCTTTAAATATGGTTGACTTTTATCGTTCTTGACCTCCACATCCATCGGCAAGTCTCCTTAATTGCAAAGCATTTTGTTAAGTTTTAAATGCTTCCTTAATCTAACCTCGGTTCCGCTGCCTGGCTGTGAATGAACCTCTACCTCATCCATGAAATTTTCCATGATGGTGAATCCCATACCGGAACGTTCCAAGTCCGGCTTTGTTGTAAATAATGGCTGACGAGCTTCCTCCACATCTGCTATACCTAAACCAACATCTTTAATTGTCATATCAATTAGACTGTCCTCAATCGTTACCTGAATATAAACGATCCCGCTTGGATCATTTTCATAGCCATGAATAATAGCATTTGTTACAGCCTCTGATACGACCGTTTTAATCTCCGTTAACTCATCCATTGTTGGATCAAGCTGGGCAATAAAAGCGGCGACGGTTACACGGGCAAACGATTCATTTTGACTTAAAGCACTGAATTGAAGATTCATTTCATTCTTCACTCAGGCCACCCCCAATCTTTGCAATGCAAATTCCTCAGTCGGTTCCATTTTGATGATTTTGAATAAACCAGACATATCGAATAATCTTTGTATTGCAGGGGAAATCGCACATACCACCATTTCACCGTGCACTTGCTTTATTTGTTTATATCTCCCTAAAATAACTCCTAATCCTGAACTATCCATAAAGGAGAGTTGTTCTAAATTTAAAACAATATGGCGAATATTATTTTTTTCAATAACAGTTGTGGCTTGTTCACGAAGGTCATCCGCTGTGTGATGATCTAACTCCCCACTTAAGCGAATGCATAAAACATCGTGTTTGGTTTCCATATCAATGTTAAGACTCACTATTTCCGTCCTCCTTAATCTGGTATAGTGAGTCAATTCGCTTTTTTATCGAAAATATCCTTCTCTACCTACAAAACTAGTCCTATTTCGCTAAAATTAGAATTGTAGTTTGAAGTTTCGACAATGCTGTTAAACCATTTTTTCATCTTAGGAAATGCATTATTTTCCGGACTTTGTAAACATTCCAAATGCACGTTTATAAAGCGTCCACCATCCTGCTTCCTTCACACTCTTACTAGCTACTAATGGACTTTCCAGAATGACTTTACCATTCTTAGTTAACTTAATGGTTCCAACCTTATCGCCTTTGGTGATTGGAGCCTTTAGATTTTTTTGCAGAATGACTTTTTGCTTAACATCCTGGGTTTTTTCACCCTTTTTCGTCAGGATGGAAATCGGTTCACTTGTTACTGCTTCCACTTTCTTTTCCTTGCCCTTGCTTACTTTAACCATACCTATCGTTTGACTTCTTTTAAACATTGGATGTGTTTGATATTGGGCAAAGGCATAGTTTAGCAATTTTGTTACTTGTGCATTTCTTTCCTTAGAGGTTGGTGCACCAAATACAACCGCAATGACACGCATACCATCTTTTTGGGCCGTCGCTGTTAAGCAATACTTTGCCTCTGCGGTAAAACCTGTTTTTAATCCATCTACTCCAGGATAAAAACGGACCAATTTATTTGTATTTACCAACCAAAATTTTTTATCGGTATTTTCACGAAGATAAGCTTCGTACATACCTGTAAATTTTGTGATATCTTCATATTTAAGCAGTTCTTTTGCCATAATAGCCATATCAGCCGCGGTACTATAGTGTCCGCTGACAGGGAGGCCAGTTGTATTTTTAAAGAATGTATGCTTTAATCCCAGCTCTTTGGCTTTTGCGTTCATCATATCTACAAACGCATCTTCAGAGCCAGCTATCCTTTCGGCCATTGCAACGGACGCATCATTTCCTGAACCGATCGCAATGCCTCTTAACATTTCCTTTGTTGTCATGGCTTCACCTGGTTCAAGAAAAATCTGCGAACCTCCCATTGAAGCTGCATACTCACTTGCTCTTACTTTTTCATTCCAAGACAGTTTTCCTTCGTCTATTGCCTCCATAATGAGGAGCATCGTCATGATTTTTGTCATACTCGCAGGCGGCAGCTCTTGGTTACTATTCTTTTCATATAAGACTGTGCCTGTATCTCGTTCAATTAAAATAGCGGATTTAACATTGCTGACAATATCAGTATTCTTTTTCTCTTCAGCAGCAAATGCAGATGGAATCCATAAACTTGTTAGTAAAAAAGATGTCACTATGAAAGAGACAAATCGTTTCATTCGCATAACCCTCCATTCTTTATAGTATCCATTTTTTCCAAATTGTTTTTCTTTATACAATTATTTCCTATATTTCCTAATTAAATAAGGTAATGAAATCAAAAAGGGTGACAGGCACCATAAATGGTGCCTGTCACCCTGTCTATTTTTATTCTGTTATTTCTCCATGAATAAGGATTGGAGCTTCTATCTTTTCGGCAGTAATCTTAATATTTTCGTAAAGCTTTTGTTTAACTTCGTCTACCTTTTCAAAGTTGCTGTAAATAGTAACGAGTGAGTCCCCTTTTTTCACTTGGTCGCCGATTTTCTTTCGTAAGACTAGACCAACTGCTAGATCAATCGTAGATTCTTTAGTCGCTCTTCCTGCACCGAGGATCATAGCTGCCGTCCCCACTTCATCGGCTACAATTTCCGCTACATAGCCATCTTCTTTAGCTTCAAGTTCAAACGTATATTTTGCCTGCGGCATGTTAGAAGGGTTATCCACGATCGAGGAATCTCCACCTTGAGAGCTCAAGAAGACTTTAAATTTCTCTAGTGCGGAACCGTCTTTAATAGCGTTTTCGAGCTTGTGGCGGGCCTCTTCTAACGAACTGGCTTTTTCAGCCAAGTAAACCATATGACTTCCAAGAGTTAAACACAATTCGGTTAAATCCTCTGGACCCTCGCCTTTTAAGGTATCAATTGCCTCTTTTACTTCTAGGGCATTCCCAATTGCATATCCAAGCGGCTGGCTCATATCCGAGATTACAGCCATTGTCCTTCTGCCAACATTATTTCCAATTCGCACCATTGCTTTTGCTAAGTCCCTCGAATCGTCCAATGTCTTCATAAATGCACCGGCACCTGTTTTCACATCAAGGACAATCGCATCGGCCCCAGCGGCTATTTTTTTACTCATAATCGAGCTTGCAATAAGTGGAATACTGTCAACAGTTGCGGTAACATCCCGTAAGGCATATAGCTTTTTGTCGGCTGGCGTTAGGTTTCCACTTTGTCCAATGACAGCAATTTTATTTGTATTGACTAAATCAATAAATTCCTCATTTTCAATTTCCACATGAAAGCCTTTAACTGCTTCTAATTTATCTATGGTTCCACCTGTGTGACCTAACCCGCGGCCAGACATTTTGGCTATCGGTACGCCGACGGCAGCTACAAGGGGGCCAAGAACAAGAGTAGTGGTGTCACCTACTCCGCCCGTGGAGTGCTTATCGACCTTAATCCCTTTAATTTGTGATAAATCAATTTGATCCCCCGATTCAACCATTGCCATCGTTAAATCTGCTCTTTCTTTTTCTGTCATACCTTTGAAATAAATGGCCATTGTTAAAGCGCTAATTTGGTAATCAGGAATCGATCCATCTGTGTAACCATTAATAATAAATTTTATTTCTTCTGTTGATAATTCTTGTCCATCTCTTTTTTTCTCAATTAAGTCAACCATTCTCATTAAATATCACCACATTTTTCAAGATCATTTTGGTACCCTTTTTAAAAGGGGCAGTGCAGATTACTGGACCATTCCTTTAACAATTTCGTTAATATATAAAAGGAAATCGGCTTTGACTTTTTCTGTCGTTTCAATTACTTCATCATGTGTTAATGGCTGGTCAAGGATACCTGCTGCCATATTAGAAATACAGGAAATCCCAAGAACCTTCATTCCACTGTGACGGGCTACAATGACTTCTGGGACAGTAGACATCCCTACAGCATCTCCACCTAAAATACGAACCATCCTGATTTCCGCCGGGGTTTCATATACCGGACCAGGGTTCCCAAAGTATACGCCTTCTTTAACATTAATTTTTAGCCTGTCAGCAATATCTCTTGCTATCTTTCGTAATTCTTTCGAATAAGCTTCAGAAAGATCTGGGAAACGAACACCTAAATTGGCATCATTCGGGCCAATCAGAGGATTGGTTCCCATATTATTAATATGGTCTGTGATAATCATTAAATCGCCAGGGGAAAAGCTTTCATTTACCCCGCCTGCGGCATTTGTGACAATTAACATTTCTACACCCATTTCTTTCATAACACGAACTGGGAATGTCACTTTATCCATATTGTATCCTTCATAGAAGTGAAATCGGCCTTGCATGGCCACAACCTCAACCCCATTTAATTGGCCAAAGACTAGTTGTCCTGCATGACCTTCTACTGTGGAGACTGGAAAATCTGGGATTTGGTTGTACGGTATTTTAACCGGATTTTCGATATCATCCGCTAGGACACCAAGACCTGAGCCTAATATAAGACCCAATTTTGGTGTAGTCTGATATTTTCCCTTTAAAAAATCGGCTGCATGTTGAATGCTTTCAATATTCATTTTTATCCCTCTCTTTACTTCAATTCTTTTAGGAAGCTTTTTCCATAGTTAGGCAACTTAACATTGAAGTTGTCAGCGACTGTCGCACCAAGGTCTGCGAATGTTTCCCTTAATGGAAGTTCCTTACCCCCGTTCATACTCTTAGAGTAGACAAGTAATGGAACGTATTCACGTGTATGATCTGTTCCCGGTGCAATAGGGTCATTTCCATGGTCCGCTGTGATCATTAACAAATCATCGTCCTTCATTTTTGCAAACACTTCAGGCAGGCGGGCATCGTATTCCTCCAGTGCCTTTCCATAGCCTTCTGGGTCACGGCGATGACCGAATAACGCATCAAAATCAACCAAATTCAAGAAGCTAATGCCAGTGAAATCCATATCGATGGTTTCAATCAGCTTATCCATTCCGTCCATATTGGATACTGTTCTAAGAGATTTTGTTACCCCTTCACCATCGTATATATCAGAAATCTTACCAATCGCAATGACATCGAAACCTGCGTCTTTTAACTCACTCATAACAGTTCGATCAAAAGGTTTTAAGGCATAATCATGACGATTTGGCGTACGCTTGAAGTTGCCAGGTTCCCCTAAAAATGGCCGGGCGATAACACGGCCTACCATATATTTTTCATCAAGTGTTAATTCACGAGCAATCTTACAGATTTTATACAACTCTTCAAGCGGGACAATTTCTTCATGTGCAGCAATTTGAAGCACAGAATCAGCAGAAGTATAGACAATTAATGCCCCTGTTTTCATATGCTCCTCACCAAGCTCATCTAATATTTCTGTGCCGCTTGCAGGTTTATTTCCAATAATCTTTCTGCCTGTTTGTTTTTCAAGCTCTGCAACAAGCTCATCCGGAAAACCTTCGGGAAAAACACGGAAAGGTGTTTGAATATTAAGACCCATAATTTCCCAATGACCCGTCATGGTATCTTTTCCGTTTGAAGCCTCCATCATTTTTGTATAGTAAGCTAAGGGCTTTTCTGCTTTATTGATTCCGTTAATCTCGCGAATATTGCTTAATCCTAATTTTCCCATATTAGGCATATTCAGACCATTCATTCTTTCGGAAATATGACCAAATGTATCTGCACCTTTGTCTCCAAACTTCTCAGCATCGGGTGCTTCCCCGATTCCAACCGAATCCATTACGATGATAAATATACGTTTGTATGTACTTGCAGTCATACACTACTACCTCCTTTGGCATAGAAAACGTTTGCAAATTAGAATCAGACAATTATAGGTTGTCCGCTTAAAAATAGGTTTATGAAATTGATTAATTCACTCATTCGTCAGAAGTCTGACATCTTTATTTTACTCTAAGTTTTTGAAAACACAAGAAAAAAAGCCGCCAAAATTTAAGGACGACTTTTTACACTTTTGTGAATGAGTCTATAAGGCTCGAATTCTATTAAGCTCGGGGATGAAATTTTGTATAGACATCCATGATTCTTGATTTTGAAACATTAGTATATATTTGCGTTGTGGAAATATCGGCATGCCCTAACATCTCTTGAACCGACCTTAAATCGGCACCATTCTCAAGCAGATGGGTGGCAAAGGAATGGCGCAGGGTATGAGGAGTGAGTTCTTTATCAATGCCCGCCTCACGTGCCAGTTTTTTTAATATCTTCCAAAAACCCTGTCTTGTTAAACGATGCCCTTGATGATTTAAGAAAAATGCATCATCCTTGTGCTTCTCCGTAACAAAATGAGATCTGCCGTTTTCTAAATATTGCTTAACTGCAGTTAAGGCTGTTTTTCCAATCGGAATGATTCGCTCCCTGTTTCCTGTTCCAATACAACGTATAAACCCAAGTGTTAAATGGACATCGTCTTTTTCCAAAGCTATTAATTCACTTACCCGTATTCCTGTTGCATATAAGATCTCCAACATGGCCTTGTCCCTTAAACCAAAGTGATCATTTGCGATGGGTGCATTTAACAGTTGCTCTACTTCTAGTAAGCTCAAAACCTTTGGCAGTGCTCTTTCTAATTTAGGTGATTCAATTAAAACAGAAGGATCCCCCTCTGCTGCCTTTTCCCTTAGTAAGAACTGATGAAACGCTCGAATAGAGGCAATATGTCTTGCCAAGGTTTTTGAGGACTTTCCCTGGTCCTTTAAAAAATTTAAAAAGTGGATAATATGAATACGCTGAATCTCATTAAAGGACTGAATTACTTCCACACTTTTTAAATAATGAAGGTAGCTTTTTAAATCTCGTTCATACGAAATAATCGTATTCTTAGCCAACCCTTTTTCTACTATTAAATAATCCAAAAAAGCTTTTAATTGGTTTTCCATTACGATTACTCCCCATTTAAATAAAACAACTTCAGCCGGTCTAACACCGATGAACGGTCTTCTTTCACCACATTTGAAACCTTTAACGCAGACCCTTCCGGCATATCATAGCGATGATAATTTTGATATTCTTCAGATACCCACATGATACCATAATAAAAGAGAATCGTGCACCCGGTGAAAATGATAAACACCTTTACTGTTTGGAATGCCACTTTAAAAAAAGAGACCATCTAACATCCTCCAATACTAATTTCTATTAAAAGGTATGCCAAAATGGACAAAATATATACCTGCTTCCTTAAGTTAACATAAAAGAAAAAAGTCCTTTCAATGAAAGAGACTTTTGGTTTCATATTATTCGGTTTCCTCTTCTTTATCCTTATCCAGGCAGCGATGACAGATCCCATGAAAGGTTAGGCGATGGTCTTTTATTTTAAAGTTCCATCTGCTCTCCACAACGGCTTCTACATCTTCTAGTAAATCCTCCTGAATTTCATCAACAGCACCGCATTCAATACAAACAAGATGATGGTGAAAATGGGCTGCACCTTCCTGACGAAGATCATAACGTGAGACTCCATCACCAAAATTTATTTTATCGACAATTTTTAATTCCGTTAGCAATTCCAATGTTCGGTAAACAGTTGCTAAACCAATTTCAGGCGATTTTTCTTTTACGAGGAGGTACACATCTTCTGCACTTAAATGATCCTCTTCATTTTCTAACAAAACTCGAACGGTTGCTTCACGCTGGGGAGTTAATTTATAACTCGCTGAATGCAACTGTTTCTTAATTCTCTCAATTCTAGTTTCCATCCTGAAGGCCCTCCCTCGCCACTGTTAACTCTCATTATAACAGATGGAGAAAGAGATTCAAAATAAAATTATTATAAATAAGATTCGATAATCATTACCAAATAATAATTATTTTAGTGCCACTGAACTTATGATACTTTTCATTAACCATGGAGACAAATACGCTTCTACTCCTGAAGCAGCAGAAATAAATAGTACAGCAGCAATTAAGGACACAATGTAACGTTTAAAAAAAGGCATGATTGGCGAAGCATATTTCTTCATAAATTGCCGTTTAATCATCCTCATTGAAAAAATGACTGAGAATGCTGCCATCAATATAAACACAGGAATAATAATTAGATTCTGCGGAAGTATGGACGCAAATGCTAACAAAAAGCCTTTCCAGCCCATTTGACTAACTAAGAATCCCACTGTAAAACCCACAACCATTCCTTTAAGGAATAGGAGAATTAATATAATTGGAAGGCCAATAATGGAGATTCCTAGAATCCACATAAGACCAATAAATTTACTGTTGTGTAAAAAGCTTTGCATAAATAAATCGTTGTCGTCTGTTACCGTTCCATCGGAAACTTGGCCAAAGAATTGCGATAAATAATAGAATAAATCTTCCTTTTGGGTAATGCTCATGCTATTGACGACTATTGCCCCAAAAATTACTCCCATTAAAAATAAAACCACAATAAATAAAAAGATTGAGGAATGTTCACGAAAATAACTGGCGGCATCTGACTGGTACAATCGTTTTTTCATTTTTAATTTCCTCCTACTACAAAGGTCGATTAGTACAGTCTATGCTAGACTAGTTTTTCTATGACGAAATTTACTAGATTTATCTATCCGGTTGATGACATTTTAACCATAAAAAACCGGCAGTTACTGGCTGCCGGGGAATTTAATCTGCAATTTTTCCATACTTGCCGCCGCCTCCGGCAGCAAGATTAATGCTTCCTTCTCTTGCTTTTAGAATGAGCTCCGCAATTTTAGCGGGAACCACTTCAGTTAATGCATCATATGGAACCTCATGTAAAATGGCCATTTCACTGCCAAAATGATTGACCAGCTTTTCCAACAGGCGCGGGCCTAATCCAGGAATGAATTCCAGCGGCACTTGATGGACGTATGGCGGACGCCCAAGCGGACTGGCATCTGCCGTCTTCAACTCTAGGATTCGGTCTGCCACACCTTTAATAATTTTATTTTTTCCGCAAAGATTACATATTTGATCGTCAGGGGTTAGTGGATTTAAACATTCTGCACAGACGGTTTTATGATACTTACCCAATAAAGGATCGAGACCATAATTGGCAATGATATGGCGGCCGTCTTCCCCTTTTAATGCTTTATGTAATTCTAAAAAAGTTGGCTCTTTCATGGCTATCACTTGATATTCTCGAGCAATTTTTGCCAGTGAGTGGGCATCAGAGTTGGTTACAAACGTATATTTGTGAAGCTCTCCTAATTGGTCTGCCATATGTGTATCAGAGCTTAATCCAAGTTCAATTCCATCAATTAAATTTGGATCTAAAACCTCGCTCAGCGACTTCTTTACCCCTTTGCCATATAAACTTTTGAAAGGAGTAAACACGTGGGCTGGAATAAAAATGCCCCCTAGGTCTTTAACCTTTTTTTGTAATACGAGACCTGTTACGTAGATTCGCTGAGAACTTAGTTGAATATTTTTCAAATGGGCTGAAAGCCAGGAAGAAAATTCCCGCATGATCGTAAGGTTAGGAAAAAACGTAAGCAGGTGAATGGGACCATTTGATTGTTCATCGTAAATCTCCAATTCAGAGCCGGGAATAACCGTTAAATCTCCGAAAACCAAACCACCATCTGGATGTTCGCTGATTTCTCCGCTTTGAATTAGACTCTCCATTTCCAAGATCACTTCCGGTGAATGACTGTCAATGATTCCTATCATATTCAGTCCCTTTTCATGCCTGGCATGTTCAATAATATTGGTAAATGTCAGCGATTTCGCACCAGTTATTTTAACCGGTTTTCCTGTCCAGGTCCGGCCAATATGAATGTGTAAATCCACATAATAACGGTTCATTTATGTTTCAACGCCTCTTGTAATTGTAAGTACTGTACAGCAAAAATGGTTTTTGCGTCAAAAATCTTTTGTTCTGTAATATAAGATTGGGCTTCTTCTAGAGTTAATTCTTCTAGATTAACAAACTCATCTTCGTCAAGACCTGCTGCATCCACTTTTTTAGTAAGCCCTTTTGCGAAATATACGTGGACGATTTCATCCGCAAACCCCGGGGATGTATAGAAGGATGTTACCAGTTCCAAGCTGCTGCATTCATAACCGGTTTCCTCTTCTAGTTCTCTCCGGGCACAATATTCAGGATTTTCACCCTTTTCTAGCTTGCCAGCTGGTATTTCTACAATCGTTCTTTCTAATGCCTTTCGATATTGTTCCACCATAACAACCTTATTTTCATCCGTAACGGCTATAATAGCCACCGCTCCCGGGTGTTTAATGATTTCCCGCTTTGACTGTTTTCCATTTGGCAGCTCGACATCCTGTACATGAAGGCTGATAATCCTTCCCGAAAATATTTCCTCACTTTTTATGGTTTTCTCAGTAAGATTGTCCATTAAAGTCAACTCCTGTTCTATTCCGTAAAGACATACGTATACATTTTACCATACTTTAATTGGAGGGGTATGGTCATGAAGGTGTATACCCATAAGCAGGGAATTACTCTTGTTGGCAAAGCTTGGGAAATCATGCAGAAGTTGAAAGAATATAACAAGGATTATATTTTCATCTCTGAATGGATTAAAGATGTAACACAAAAAAAGTAGCTTCCATTTGTAGTCTGCCCAATTGTTTATTAATATTGAAGGAAAGTAGCAGGGAGGTTTTAACATGAAGAAAAGAAAACTGGGTCATTCCGATTTGTACGTTACAGAACTCGGACTCGGCTGCATGTCGATCGGAACAGAGGAGAAAACGGCAAGATCGATCATCGAGGCAGCACTTGAGGAAGGGATTAATTATTTTGATACTGCTGATCTCTATGACTTGGGTGAAAATGAAAAAATCGTGGGACAGTCATTAAAAGCGGTCCGGGAAAATGTCATCCTGGCAACCAAGGTAGGAAACCGCTGGAAACCTGATCAATCCGGCTGGACTTGGGATGCTTCAAAAGCCTATATAAAGGAAGAAGTAAAAAATAGTTTAAAACGCCTTGGGACGGACTATATCGATTTATATCAACTCCACGGCGGAACAATTGAAGACCCGATTGAAGAAACGATTGAAGCGTTTGAAGAATTAAAGGCGGAAGGATTTATTCGCTATTATGGCATCTCCTCCATTCGCCCTAATGTCATCCGTGAATATATTAACAAATCTAGTATGGTCTCGGTAATGATGCAATACAGCATTTTAGATCGGCGACCAGAAGAAGAAGCTTTACCACTTTTACATGAACATGGGATCAGCGTTGTGACACGCGGGCCGCTTGCTAAAGGCCTTCTAACTGATAAACTGCTGAGCAAAGCATCTGAAAAAGGCTATCTTGATTACAGTTATCAGGAATTAAATGAAATTTTGCCTCTTTTGAAAGAGAAACTTGCGCATGATCGGCCGTTTACAGAGGTTGCACTTCAATATAATTTAGCAAACCCTGCTGTGGCTTCGGTTATTGCTGGAGCGAGCAGCCCTGAACAGATTAAGCGTAATGCTGCGGCGGTAAGAAGTACTCCGCTGACCGAAGAAGAAGTGTTGGTCATTAAAGACTTAACAAAGCCAAGTATTTATAAGGAACACAGATAAAAGGAGAGCCTTAATCTCTCCTTTTTATTTGAACTCTTTCCAATTCATGCCACTTTCGTTTAGTAGCTCTGCAAAAGATTTATTCTTTTCTTTTAATCTTCGTTCTTCTCGTTTTCTTTGTTCTTCTGCTTCTTTTTTTCTATTTTCTTCAGCCTTTAGCTGATCTTGCTGCTCTTTAAGCTGCTTCATTAAGTCCGGATTAATCAAATCTTTGAGCGTTACTGCGGTGTCTTCCTTTTTTGGTTTAGATTGATTGGTTTGTCTTTTTTGTTTTTTCATTCTAAACTCCTCCATATTAAAATCTTATCCTATTATACCATTTCTTAAAACGCTGCTGAAATTAAAAAACAGACTGTGCCCGTGAGTGCACTGAAGGAAGTCCCTTAAATGGTTTATTAAGAATCTTAAAGTAACAACAAAAAGGTATAATCCCTCTTAAATGATGAGAAATTATACCTTTTTTAATTTAGACTAGGTAAAAGAACTCTGTTGATTGGAGCGGAAGGCAGCGAAGACTCCTGCGGGAGTACGGGACAGGGGAGACCCCGCAGGCGCTAAAGCGCCGAGGAGGCTCCCCGGCACGCCCGCGGAAAGCGAAGCCGCCTGGATCGGAAATCAACAGACAAATTGCAGATGGTTTTTCAGTGCCAAGTGCCCGTCAGACTGTTTTTACCATTAATAAGCATCCAATCTAACATTTTGGTCGACACTTAATAGGGCCTCTGTTGACTTAACAACTTCTTCAACTGTATAGCCGCTGGCCACTTCTACAAGTCTTAACCCTGAATCGGTCACGTCCATTACCGCTCGCTCGGTGATAATCCGATTCACAACCCCTTGTCCGGTTAACGGCAATGTACATTGTTTTAATATCTTTGATTCACCTTTTTTGTTGACATGCTCCATAATAACAATGATTTTCTGAGCCCCATGGACAAGGTCCATGGCGCCGCCCATTCCTTTAATCATTTTTCCTGGAATCATCCAGTTGGCCAAATCCCCTGTTTCCGAAACTTCCATTCCTCCGAGGATCGCCAAATCGACATGCCCCCCACGAATCATGGCGAATGATTCCGCACTATCAAAATAGGCTGCCCCATTAATGGCCGTGACTGTTTCTTTCCCTGCATTAATTAAATCAGGATCCACTTCTTTTTCATGCGGATATGGGCCTATTCCGAGAAGACCATTTTCTGATTGCAAAACAACCTGTTTATTATCTGTTATATAATTGGCAACGAGGGTGGGCATACCAATACCAAGGTTTACATAGTAACCATTCTCTATTTCCTTTTCTGCCCTGATTGCAATTCTTTCTCTAACACTGACTTTATCATTTGCCATCGCTTTTACTCCCTTCCCCCACTCTATTTTTTTACGGTTAATTTTTCTATCCGTTTTTCTTGTTTCCCCTCAATAATGGTTTGAACATAAATGCTTGGTGTATGAATAAAATTAGGATCTAGTTCACCTATTTCATAAAGCGCTTCCACTTCTGCAATGGTTACTTTCCCAGCAGCAGCAATCATCGGGTTAAAGTTTCTGGCAGTTTTATGGTAAACGAGATTTCCCATCTTATCTCCTTTCCATGCCCTTACAAGACTAAAATCAGCTGTGAGAGCTTCCTCTAATAGATATTCACGGCCATTAAATATCTTTGTTTCTTTCCCCTCTGCAATAGGTGTCCCAACCCCTGCTGGAGTATAAAAGGCTGGAATCCCGGCACCACCGGCCCGGATTTTTTCTGCTAGTGTTCCTTGGGGCGTTAATTCCACTTCCAATTCTCCCGTTAATACCTGTCTTTCAAACTCTTTATTTTCCCCAACATAGGAACCTATCATTTTTTTTATCTGTTTATTGTTTAATAGAAGACCCAAGCCCCATTCATCAATTCCGCAGTTATTTGAAATAACGGTTAAATCCTTTACTCCTTTTTCAGCTAAAGCTAATATCAGGTTTTCTGGAATACCGCATAACCCAAATCCGCCAACCATCAATGTTGCCCCATCCTGGATATCGGCAACTGCCTCCTGGAAGGAAGTACAAATTTTCTTCATCCTTTCTATCTCCCCTTTAATTAATGTTTCACTGCCGCATTACAATCCGTTGATTTTTACTATTTCTACTTATCCGGTAGAAATTCCTCTAATTTTGTCAAAATTCCATTAACTCTTGCTTTTCAGAAATTAACACCACTACAATGAAGGTATGAACATGGGAGGGGGAAAATGATGTTACATTTACCTAAAAAAGTGACGATTATTGAAGTTGGTCCACGCGATGGTCTTCAAAACGAGAAGCTATTAGTCCCAACTGATATCAAAAAAAATTTTATTACCAGTTTAAGGAATGCCGGACTTAAGGAAATGGAGCTGACGTCGTTCGTGTCACCAAAATGGGTGCCGCAAATGGGAGATGCTGCTGAAATCACAGCCGATTGTCTTGATGAAAAAACGAGAAATATCGTCCTTGCCCCTAATCGTAGAGGAATTGATCGGGTTTATTCGACCAATTGCCAAACAGTTGCCGTATTTGTCGGTGTCAGCAATAGCTTTAATATCAAGAACATCAATAAAACAACGCGAGACAGTATGGCAGAATTAAAGCCCATTATCCGTGAATTAAAAGAAAAGAATTATTTTGTCCGGGCCTGTATTTCTACGGCCTTCTATTGTCCTTATGAAGGAAAAGTAAGCGAGAAAGATACGTTAGATCTCTGTCGTGAATTTGTTCTTGCTGGAGTTGATGAATTAAGTGTCGCCGACACGATTGGTATGGCAGCCCCAAATGAATCCTTTTCTCTGTTTACCCAATTAAAGACTCAATTTCATGAAAGCCTTATTACGGCCCATTTTCACGATACGCGCAAGCTTGCCCTTGCTAATATTCTCGCTGCCCTCCAAGCGGGAATTGATCGCTTTGATACATCTGCCGGAGGCCTTGGCGGCTGCCCGTTTGCTCCCGGCGCCGCAGGAAACGCCGCTACCGAGGATGTTGTTTACATGCTGGAAAGAATGGGAATTGCAACAGGCGTTGATTTGGATAAATTAATGGAAGCTATTGAAGTTGTCATCCCTTATCTTTCAAGGAAAATCGACACCGGCTATTACCGCCTTCATGCCCAAACGGTTTAACTTAACTTCTTATGAATAATCAGTCTCCTCATCAACCATCATAATAATTGAGACTACTAGGAAGGGAGACTGAATATGAGCCAGAAACGGGAAAAAGGAAACAGTCAAAGCGGCAAAAATTATGCGGACACTGCAGGAGGCGGCAAACGAATGATTGCTGCTGAAGAACTCGAAAAAGCCCTCCACCCAACAAAAAGACAAAACTCAGAGCAATAAGAAACGCGGAAGCGCCTTGAACAGGGGCGACAGGCATAAGACGAGCCGGCGAGAAGGCTGTTCTTTAGCCTTCTTGAAGGATTGGCTTATGACCCCGAGCCCCTAGGCGCTGGAGCTAGACATAGAGAAAAGCGGAAGCGCCTATATTTAAAGCCGCTCTTTGGTGTCAGCGGCTTTTTTTATGCTAAAATTAAATTTGTTAATTTATGGGCTACGTGTAGTTTTCTTACATATTTTATTCTAAACTTTATTTCTGTGGGAGGTGCCAATATGAAAAAGGCATTCCGGGCTTTGTTTATTGTGTTATTTTTCTGGGTATCTCTCGGTTTGTATTTTACAAACCGTCTGATGTATATGAAAAAGAAGGACGAGGAATTAATCCTTAGGCGCGAAAAAGAAGCAGGCAGGTATAATCCTGAGAAATTTGAGTCGCTTCCAAAGCGGGACGTGGACATCCCTTCTCCATTTGGCTATATCATTAAAGCACTGCTTGTTGAACCACACCAGACGAATCGGTATGTGATCATTTCTCATGGTGTGACGGAAAATAAAATTAACTCGATTAAATATGCAAATCTTTTCTTAGAGCGCGGCTTTAATACCTTAATTTATGACCATCGCCGTCACGGACAATCGGGTGGAAAAACAACGAGTTTTGGCCACTATGAAAAGTTCGATTTAAAAACTGTTGTTGATTGGCTGAAGCAGGAGATCGGTCCCAAGCTTGAACTCGGGATTCACGGGGAATCAATGGGTGCTGCTACCATGCTTTTGTATGCGGGACTATTAGAAGATGGGGCTGATTTTTACATTGCGGATTGTCCCTTCTCTGATTTCAAGCAACAGCTTGCCTATCTTATAAAAAAGGACTTTAAGCTCATCCCTGGTCTTTTACTGCCTATCGGTGATGCACTTTTACGCTTGCGCGATAAATATTCGATACAACATGTTTCTCCCATTTCGGTTATTGAAAATATTAAACATCCGGTGTTGTTTATCCATAGCAAAAAAGACGATTTTATTCTTCCTTCCATGTCAAAGGATTTATTTGAACAAAAAAAAGGGCCAAAAATGCTTTATATTGCCGAGAATGGACGTCATGCCCAGTCTTTCAATGAAAATCGCTCCGATTATGAACGAGCCATTGATGAATTTTTACAAAAGTACGTGGATCAACCACTGCCCAGTTAATAGCTACTAGTTAAATGGGCGGCTTGCCTCTAAGCCGCTCTTTATTTATAGATCGGTCAACCGGATATCTGCAATATCTGCCAGTGGTATCCGGTGCACTTCCTCAAAACGGTCCACCACGTGAAGCTTTTGCGTTAATTCATCCCAATAATGGATTTTACCAATAACCATTTCATAGTTTTGATTTCGATAATGAGTAATCGTAACAAATTGGTTAAACTCAATTGCTTCGGACAAGGTTTCGTTCATTCGCTCCAGCTGCTGCTCATCCATTTCCTTTTTCTGTTCGTATCGATCTTCCTTTACCCAGTCCCTAAGCAATTTGACGTGTTCAGGCAGCATCATGGACGTCCATTTGATTTTCCCACGGTCACGAATCATAGGTATTTCCTTCTTTCATTACATTTTATGTCCCCCAACCAATGTCGCGCGGTGTTTAGCGGTTCCCGCAGATGTATAAGAAACAGCCCGCAGTAAAGAACCTGACCCAAAACGTCTGCGGATCGAATCCACTACATACCCAAGCTCTCGTCGCTTGGACGCACCCATGTCAAACAAATCAAGCTGAAGTTCCCAATCGTCAACAATATTTCCAATTGCGATTGAAATTTGCCGTACCGTTTTTCCACTATAATGTTCATTAAATAATTCGAGGCAGATACGATAAAGTTCCATTGTTACATTTGTTGGCTGTTTGATCGTTCGAGAACGATGAAATCCGCCGCCAAATTCATCTTGACTATACCCCACTCCGAGACTAATCGTTCTTCCTGCTTTCCGATGGGTGCGTGCTCTTCGGGCAACCTCTTCACATATTTCTAACATGACAGCCTTAATCTCCTCTACCTCTTTATAATCCCTTAACAAAATTTGACTCTTCCCAAAGCTGATTTGTCCTTGGATAATGGGCGCTCCTAAATCGGATAGATCTACCCCCCAAGCATGATAATAAAGCTGGTTTCCCATAATCCCGAATTTCTTTTCCAGCTTTTCTAAATCATAACGAGCCAATTGGCCAACAGTAAAAATACCCATGCTATTTAATGTTTTTTCGACACGTCTGCCGATTCCCCACATTTCTCGCAGGGGTGAGACATTCCAAAGTTTGGCTTGAACATCTTCATATGTCCATTCCGCCACCCCTTTTTTCTTGGCATCAAGGTCAAGGCAAAGCTTTGCTAATAACATATTAGGTCCAATACCAACGGCGCATGGCAGCTGAAATTCCCGCTCAATATCCTTCTTTACTTTTTCGGCAATGGTACAGGCATCCCCCCACAGTTGCGCAGCACCATCCACTTTAATAAAGCTTTCATCGACACTATAGACATGGATGGCTTCCTTTGGAACATAGCGGTTAAATACACGGGTAATTTCAGTTGAAATCCGTAAATAAGTAGCCATTTTGGGTTCGACAATTTTAATCCTGGGGTCATCTGGTATTTCAAACAAACGTGAACCGGTTTTAATTCCAAATTCCTTTTTTAAGCGCGGTGAAGCGGCAAGCACGATGCTCCCCTGGCGCTTTTTCTCACCTACAACGGCCAAATAGCAATTCAAAGGGTCAAGACCTTCCATAACAGCGGAACAGCTTGCATAAAAACTCTTCATGTCCACACATAAAATTTTACTTTTCGGCATCGCGCTGTAATCAATCATGACTTTTCCCTCACAATTTAAATTATCGAACGTTTGTTCTTTAGTCTATTCACATTTTAAGCGAATATGCGTTCGTATTCAATGGAAATTTTTGAGCGGTCTCCAATGGAGAAAAAACGTTATAATGATGGTGAGGTGTCGTGATGGATAAAAAACTAGTCGTCAAAATGATTAAAAATTGTTTTAAACAATACTACGAAACAGATTCTCTGCCAGTAAGCGAACAGGATTTAGCACAATTAACGAATCGGATTCTTGAATGGAAAAAGGGAGAGCCCACAGCGGATTTATATGAGGTTGTAAATGATGTCGTCTATGAATTTTTGACCAATTAAAGGAACAAAAGCGCAAGCGCCTTGAACAGCCCCGACAAGCATAAGACGCTCTGGGAAGGAAGGCGCTCTTTGCCTTCCTTCCCAGAGTGGCTTATGACCTCGAGGGGCTAGGCGCTGGAGCCAGACGTCGACAGTCCTTATATTAACAGTTATCCAC
The DNA here is from genome assembly GCF_021560175.1 of Neobacillus drentensis. Taxonomy (GTDB): domain Bacteria; phylum Bacillota; class Bacilli; order Bacillales; family Cytobacillaceae; genus Neobacillus; species Neobacillus drentensis_A. Next base: position 4,424,781 of record NZ_CP091110.1, read on the forward strand.
AAGCGAAAATTTTATAATTTCTTAAACGAATAAAAAGCCTCTGAAAAAGAGGCTTAAATCATTTTAATAATTGGCTGTTTATCTTGAATGTTGATTTCCGCTCCAGGCGGCTTCGCTCCAATCAACAGGCTAAAAATTAACAATAACCTTTAACACAGCCTAATAATTAAGAAAGAATTTCACGAATATCTTCCTCGGTTAAAAGGGAAGTTTGCTGATCATCAGAAGAATGAATAATTTCTTCAATCAGGTGTCGCTTTTTATCCTGAAGCTCACTGATTTTCTCTTCAATCGTCCCGCGAGTAACAAGTTTAATCACCTGGACTACATTTTTTTGACCAATGCGATGAGCCCGGTCCGCTGCTTGGTCCTCCACTGCAGGATTCCACCAAATATCATACAGAATGACCGTATCAGCTCCAGTCAAATTGAGGCCTGTCCCGCCGGCTTTTAACGAAATCAAGAAAAAGTCACGTTCACCTTCATTAAAACGACGGCAGATTTCCACTCTTTCTTGAGCAGGCGTTTGACCATCCAGGTAGAAAAAAGGAAGTCCCATCATGGCTAAATTTCTACCGATTAACTCAAGCATTTTGGTAAACTGTGAAAAAATCAGGACCCTGCGCCCAGACATCCTCGACTCTTCAACCATTCTAAGGAGCATGTCCAATTTTGCAGACCCCCCTTTATAACCATCAACAAACAAGCCTGGGTGACAGCAAATCTGCCGCAAACGGGTTAGACCAGCGAGAATTTTTATCCGATTTTTCCGAATCGTCTCCTTATCAAGATGCTTCAACGTATCCTCCCTTAATTTTGCCAAATAAGCTGCATACAGCTTCTTTTGGTCCGGCAAAAGCTCTGCCATTTCTAGGGATTCTACCTTTTCGGGAAGCTCTGCCGCTACATCCTCCTTCATCCTGCGCAGCAAAAAGGGACGTACTCTACGGGCAATTTTTTTCTTAGTAAGATGGCTAAACTCTCTTAATCCCTTAAATAATTCTGGAAAAACAACATGAAAAATCGACCACAATTCTTCGGGTGCATTCTCTACCGGTGTGCCGGTGAGAGCGAAGCGATAATCGGACCTAAGCCTTTTTACACTCCTTGCCGTTTGCGTGATCGGGTTTTTAAAGGCCTGCGCCTCATCAAAAAAGATGGTATGAAAGGGTTGTTTCTCATACCACTGAATATCCCGCCTTAGCAGTGGATAGGAGGTAATAAGCACATCTAATTCCATAGCCTCTCTCTGAATTTTATCCCTTTCCCGCTGATTACCATCCACTACAACGGATTGTAGTTCGGGAGCAAATTTCATTATTTCATTTAACCAGTTATAGGATAAAGAAGAAGGACAAACGATAAGAACCGGCTGTTTTCGATCTCGAATAGAGGTAAGCTCCGATAAAATAAACGTTATGCTCTGCAAGGTTTTCCCCAGTCCCATATCATCCGCAAGAATTCCGCCAAAGCCATAATGGGCAAGGGTCTTCATCCATCGATAACCGTATTTTTGATAGTCACGCAGAATAGACTCCAAACTTACCGGCACCTCAAAGCTTAGACTGCTGGGATTTCTTAATGTTTCAAGAAACTGTTGAAAGGAGTCCTCCAGCCTTAGCACCTTACTGTCATCCACCGAGTCGAACAACGAGAGCCCCTGCATGATGGAAACCTCAAAGATGTTTTCAATCTCATCCCTCTGGACAGGAAGTTCTGTTAAGAAACGCTGAATTTCTTCAAACTCTCTTGTCTCTAACGAGAGAAGACTGCCGCTCGGCAGACGGTAATATTTACGCTTTTCTTCTAATGCTATTAATACCTCTTTGATTTGCTGCTGAGAAATGCCATCGAGCTCGAATTTAAATTCCAGCCAGTTCGTTCGTTCCTTTTTCAAGCTTACCCTGAGAGCCGGGGGGGCCGGTCCTCTAAAGATTCGATTTCTTACTGCAGTCGTTGCATAGATTTGTACCTGCTTTTGCAGTTTGGGGACAACATGGTAAAGAAATTCATATTCTAGTTCTTCATTGTGTAAAAAATACCCGCTGTCTGTTTTAACAAAAGAGCTTTCCTCCATTACTTCTAAAATTTGCTCTTCCTTTTCTTTATCCCTGATTATCCGAACGCCGGCAAAGACAGTGTTATCTTCCAAAGGGTTGATCACTAGATTTTCATAATGAAACTCCAGCCCGGCCAGAAGCCGATTTTTTACCCGATCTAGGTATAGTTTTGCTGTCAACGGCGTTTTCATAAACTTTCTGGCAAGGACAGTTGATAACTGGACATGACCTAATCTTCTCAGCCCTGGAACTACCTTTTCGAAAAAGGGCGCTATTTGCTGTTGGTCAATAAAGATTTGGTTCGTTCCTGAAATATCCAGCATCCGTTTAATCTCTTCCAAATGCTGACAATCCTCAGCGTTTAGGTTAATTATTTTACCGGCAGACACAACTGAACCATAGGCAGTCAAGACAACCATACGCGACAGCCCTTTTACCTTTAACCAATAACCAGTGGTTTCAGCCTCCAGAAATTCAAACTGTAAGGGCGGTAGTTCTTCTGTCATTTGTAGAGGATTAAAAGTAAACCCTTCATGTTCCAACTTTACGAGAGGCGCCCTCGTTAACAGAGTTTGCAGCTGCTTCCAAGAAGACGGTGGAATCGGCAGCAGGTCTGTGTTGTTAAACACGGAAGAATCAGCGCCGTCATGGATTAGCTGAATGAGATGCTGAATAACTGAATCTGCCTCTGATTGAAAACAATGCAGGCTCGGATCATACAAAAATAAGCTAGAAAGCTGGTATGAATGACCAGATTGGACTCCTTCAAGGAAGCTCCTGATATGCTGCACTTTCGTCTGTTCAATGAACATCTCCATTCCAAGTGAAGGATATCCCATATTATCCATAGTAGGTTTAATCATAAACTCCAAATTAAGAACGGCTCTATTTTCAAAATGACGCTGATGACCGCTCGGTCGTTTTTGTTTGCTTCCAAAGAGATTCAGCATACCTGCAGCCAATTCTTCTCGTTTAACTGGGGCTGAACTGACCGGACTTGTTCCTTTGATTTGAAAATCATGAACGGCTAACAAAACGGCGGCAATATGCTGACAATCCTTTTGAAAAGAGGCAAGTTTAGGGCAGCTGCATCTAGAAAGAAACTGCTCATCGTTTTCCTTTTCAATCACCACGGAAAAATTCTCTGTTCCGGAGACGATTGCTTTATACCGCTCAGGTCCAAATTGTTCAAATAATACTTTATTAGAGCGGAAAAATGCCTCACCTCTTTTAAAGGAGACAGTCCCGCATAATTCTTTAATCATTTTTTGATTTATTTTAATACTCAAATCCCTGACTCCTTCCCGAAGACAGTCCTATCTATCTAAGAATTAATCCATTATACCATTTCTAAAAAAGAGAAATGAAAAAGCTGCCTTCTTTTAAAAAGGCAGCTTTTTCCAACTCTCTATTTAGAATTAAGTACTCGTTTTCCGATTCGCTCAAACAGCCGAGGAAAGAGGACATAAACAACACTTCCCATATTCATCCAGCGCGGAAGATTAATTTCCCTTGTTTTAGTCAGCATGCTATCAACTACTTTTTGAGCCACATACTCAGGCTCCAGCATGAACTTCTGCACATTTTTTACGTAAGTGCCTTGTTCATCAGCAATATTAAAAAAGTTAGTCGCAATCGGTCCGGGGTTGACAGAGGTCACTTGGACATGATAATCATCAAGTTCCATTCTAAGAGCATTTGTATAGCCGAGAACCGCATGCTTTGTAGCCGAATAAACACTCGACTTTGGCGTCGCGAGCTTGCCTGCCTGAGAGGCAATATTAATAATATGACCAACCTCGCGTTCCCGCATCTTTGGCAAGACCATGCTGGTGCATGCCATCAGACCAATGACATTAACATTAAACATCCCTTTTATTTCGTCCATCGTGGCTTCATGGGCCTCACGAAATACCCCAAATCCCGCATTATTAACGAGAATATCAATGTGGCCTATTTGTTCAAAGATTTGTTCAAAGACCTTTTTAACTTGGTCTGTATCAGAGACATCAAGCTGGAACACATCAACTCGGATGTGATGGTGCTCCATTAAGTTTATTTGCAGCTGCTCGAGTTTATCGACACTCCGTGCCAACAGGACAAGATTAGCACCGCTCTCCGCACAAAGCTTGGCAATTTCTGCACCAATTCCGCCGGAAGCACCTGTAATGACAATATTTTTACCTTTCAATCGTTCCCTCACCATTTTAACACCCCATCAGAGTTACAGCCCTAACTATCTAAACCCTTGCTTGATAGAAAATAGGCTTACTAGTACTACTAATAATTTCCCCGATAGATGATAAATAGTCAAGCTGGGCTACACTTTCCGATATCGTTAACAACAATTCACGCTGATAGACCGTTGGAAAAAGACGTTTACAGATTTCAAATGCCGTGAGCGGTTCTTCCTTTAGCCAGCTATACACTGTCATTGCACGTTCATGCTGCCGGGTAAGTCTTTTTTCAATCAGCTCAGCTAAATGAGTGACCTCTTCCCCATGCCCCGTATAGACACATTGAATCGGGTAAGATAATAGTTTTTCCATAGAATCATTATGCTGCAGCTGCGGTTTCGGCCTTTCCGTTTCCCCAGGCACGGGAGGCTCTAGTAAGGGATTAGGTGAAATATGAGCTAAAATCAAATCACCCGCAATTAGAATTCCATCCTTTTCGCGAAAGAGCGCAATTTGACTTTGGGCATGGCCTGGTGTTTCGATTACCTTCCAGTCACTAAGTCCAATAGGGTTCATTCCCTCGACTAAAGTCCCTGTTAACGAGCGGTTACACGAATATTTAAATGGGGTTCGAAGCCTAGATAAGAAAGGAAAATATTCTTCGGGCAAACCAAACTCCCTAAAACTTACTTTAAAGAATTCTTCCTGTAATTGAAAAAATTCTTCTGTGGGATGGATCCATCTTTCGTTAAAAGGATGACCGTATACCTCTAGCGAATCCGAAAAAAAATCAAGCATCCCAACATGATCAGGATGATGATGGGTAAGAACAACTTGCTCAATATCCTGTGGGCTTAAATCTAATTCAGCCAACTGTTCTGTAAAGGAACTCCAGCACTCATCTGTTTTTACTCCGGCATCCACTAGGGTTAAGCGCTCGCCCTTTATCAAATAGACATTAACATCGCCCACGGGAAACGGCGTTGGCAGTGTCATTTTCGCGATTCCATCTTTCCATTCTGTCATTGAAAGAACTCCTTACCTTTACTAAAAGAATGTATTTTTAAATTTAGTTGATAGCTTAAAGTTTAGCCACTTTTTTATTTATTGTCATGTTTAAAGACTCTTTTTTGGAAAAAATAAAAAATTCTTATAATTACTCTCTTGACAAACTGTCTGTCTTCAAGCATAATCACTTCATTTAAATAGGAGGAGTAACAATGAAAAAGATTGCAATTATAGGTGCTGGTTCAATGGCTGAAGCTTTCATTTCAGGCATACTAGAGAATAAATTAATAGATAGACAACACATTTGGGTGACGAATCATGGTAACAAAGAAAGATTAGCTCTTCTTGAGGAACAATATGGCATCTCTAGTACGTATGAGTTGAGTACTCTTTTTAAAGGGGCAGATATCGTTATGCTTGCGATGAAGCCAAAGGATGCCGATACCGCGATTAACCATATTCATGAACATTTAACAGAGAATATGCTGATTGTTTCCGTTCTCGCAGGTGTATCGATCAACACAATTGAAACATTAGCAAGAAAGCCCCTTTCAATAGCCCGGTCAATGCCTAACACATCGGCAGCAGTTGGAAAATCAGCGACGGCTATCGCCGTAAACGAACGGGTAACAACGGAGCAATTAAAAACCATAAAGATGCTTTTTGAGACAGTTGGTTTGGCAAAATTCGTTGAGGAGGAACAGCTTGATGCTGTGACAGGATTGTCGGGAAGTGGTCCAGCCTACATTTATTATCTTATCGAAGCAATGGAAAATAGTGCAGATGTGATTGGTCTTGATAAGCAAATTGCTCAGGAACTGATTGTTCAAACCCTTATCGGGGCTGCTGAAATGGTGAAAAACTCCTCTAAATCGCCTGAACAGCTGCGCAGGGAGGTAACTAGTCCTGGTGGAACAACGGAAGCAGGGATCCGTGTTCTGGAGGAATATGGAGTACAGCAAGCATTTATATCTTGTATCAAGGCCGCTAGTGCCCAATCAAAATTAATGGGTAAAAGCTTAAGTTCAGAACTAAATGTAAGTAAACACCTATAAATTGTATAGATATTCAACGAATGGAAAGCCACTTCGGCCTGCTCAGAAACTAAGCAAAGGACTGGAGAAATGGAAAACATCTTAATTATTTTGTTCACCATCGGGATTCTCGTTTGGATTGTTTTTCTACTAGATGCAGTCCTCGGATTTCGAAACTTCGATTCTTTGGAATTGGAAGATGGTCTTGATTCCGGGCCGCTGCTCTCTGTCATTGTAGCAGCAAGAAATGAAGAAAAACAAATCGAAGAGAGTATCCTAAGTCAGTTAAAGCAAACCTATAAAAATGTTGAGTGGATTCTCGTAAATGACCGCTCTACAGATGCGACTGGATCCATCATGGACAGATTAGCAAGAGAAGACTCCCGAATCAGGGTCCTACATATTAAGGAATTGCCTCTTGGCTGGCTTGGCAAAAACCACGCCTTATATAAGGGGACACTGCAGGCTTCCGGCGAATGGATTTTGTTTACAGATGCCGATGTACGATATGGGAGCGAGGCATTTGCAAAAGCATTGCATTATTTTGTGAAGCATCAATTAGACCATCTAACAGCAGCACCTAATTTAAAAGCCAACCATTTCTGGCTGAAATCATTTGTTGCCTTTTTTTTATTCGGATTTTCCTATTTTAAACGGCCTTGGATGGCCAATAATCCAAAATCCAAAATTGGAACAGGGATTGGTGCCTTCAACTTAGTATCCAAAAGGGCATATGAAGCATTCGGAACACATAAAAAATTAAGAATGAGGCCCGATGATGACCTGCAGCTGGGGATGAAAATGAAAAGAGCTGGATACCGCCAAAAGATTGTTTCGGCATTACGGCTGATGGAAGTGGAATGGTATGGAAGTCTTAAAGAAGCATTTGTCGGCTTGGAAAAAAACACGTTTGCTGGTTTAAATTATCGAATTAGCATGGTGTTTTTTTCTATTTTCGGTGTCTTTATAACCAATGTCCTTCCCTTTTTCACCATCTTTGCAGAAAATAAAACCATTGTCCTGCTAAGTCTGGGGAACATTGTTACCAGTGGCATTCTTTATTTTATTGTCATCAAGAAAATGACTGTTTTTTCCCCAGCCTTGTTTCTAGTTCTACCAATCACTGCTTTACTCTTTATTTATTCGATTATCCGAGCCAGTTTTCTTACATTTAAACGTGGAGGCATCGTCTGGCGTGGGACAACTTATAAGTTAAGTGAGCTGAGAGAAAAGGATTAAGAGTAGAATTCCACAAATTCTCTAGTCCATTTGCTATACATAACAGGTTGTCATTTGGACTAGAAGATATCGCTTATACACAAAAAGCACTTACCAATCACCGATGGTAAGTGGTAAGTGCTTTTATTACCTAAGTGGAATGTTGAATTCTTTAAAATCCTCAGCAATAACCGTTTGCGGAAAAATTTCTTGTGCTTCGCCCACAAGTTCAAGCCATGCCTGCCGATCATAGCGGGAACTTATATGGGTGAGGCACAATTGTTGACAGGAAGCTTGTTTAGCAATCTCTGCTGCCTGCCTTGTGGTCGAATGAAAATAATCAAAGGCAAGCTGCTCCTCGCCTTTTGCAAAGGTAGCTTCATGTACTAAGAAATCCGCATCCTGAGCTAGCCAGCGTGAATTTTCACAATATCGGGTGTCTCCAAGTATGGTGACAATCCGTCCCTTTTGGGAAGGACCAAGAAACTTGTCCGGTTCGATCACCCTGCCGTCTTCAAGTGTGACAATTTCACCATTTTTTATTTTTCTAAAAATAGGTCCTGGCTGTACCCCTGCTTCCTTCAGTTTGTCGGCAAGAAGGGTACCCGGTCTGTCTCTCTCGACAATCCTGTAGCCGTAGGAAGGAATTCCGTGGTCTAACCGCCGTGCCTCCACTTTAAATTGCTCATCCTCAAAGATAATACCTTCGGAAATTTCAGTTACCGTTAATGGGTATTTTAAATACGTTTGACTTAACGAGAGACTAACCTGAAGGTATTCCTTAATGCCTTTTGGTCCGTAGACGGTTACGCCTGTCTCTCCACCTTGAAAGGAGCGGCTTGATAACAGCCCTGGCAGCCCGTAGATATGATCACCATGGAGGTGGGTAATAAATATTTTTTCGATCCGCCGTGGTTTGATGGATGTATGTAATATTTGATGCTGCGTTGCTTCGCCTGCGTCAAAAAGCCATACCGCCCCTCGTTCTTCAAGTAATTTGAGGGCAATAGACGTAACATTTCGTAGCTTTGCCGGCATCCCGGCGCCTGTTCCTAAGAAAAATAGATCCAAATAGAAGGCTCCTCTCTTCTCCGTTTTTTCTTATGAATAACTATATCACAAACTTTTTTCTTATGCTCAACCTGCTCAAGTTCTACAACTAAATTAAAATTTTTTGTTACATGCAATTCAATATATTTGCGAAACCTAAAGAAAACAGATAAATTAAATAAAAGTAAAAAATACATAACTAGGCTATTAGAAAAGAGGTTACATAACGTGGAGCAAAACATGACATCGTTAATAATGATATTTGGAGCAACTGGAGATTTGGCTAAACGAAAATTATTTCCTTCGCTTTACCGCTTATTTTCACGGAATAAACTAGACAAGTTTGCCGTGATTGGAGTTGCAAGAAGGTCCCTTTCTAATGATGATTTTCAAGCATCTGTAAAGGAATCCGTGATCTCATCTTTAGGAAACAAAGAAGATCTTGACCAATTTGTTTCCCATTTCTATTATCAATCACATGATGTAGCGGATTCCAGTTCTTATGTATCATTAAGAAATTTTGCTGATCAAATTGATGCAGATTATGAGCTGGAGGGAAATCGAATCTTTTACTTGGCAATGGCTCCGGAATTTTTTGGTCCGATTGCCCTGCATTTAAAATCCGATGGCCTCACCGATGTTAAAGGATATAAACGGCTTGTCATTGAGAAACCATTTGGTCACGACTTAGAATCGGCTAAGAAGTTAAACCAACAGATTAGAAGTGCCTTTTCTGAAAAAGAGGTATACCGAATTGATCACTATTTAGGAAAAGAAATGGTTCGAAACATCGAGGTCATTCGTTTTGCCAACGCAATTTTTGAACCACTTTGGAATAACCGATATATTTCTAATATACAAATAACATCAAGTGAAACACTTGGGGTTGAAGAGCGCGGCCGTTACTATGAAACAAGCGGCGCTCTTCGGGATATGCTGCAAAATCATATGATGCAAATGGTAGCCTTGCTTGCAATGGAGCCGCCAATTAGTCTGACCACAGACGAAGTAAGATCGGAAAAGGTTAGAGTGTTTAGGTCCCTAAGATCTGTCGAGGGTGAGGAAGTAAAACAATATTTTGTCCGCGGTCAATATGGTGAAGGAATGGTTGAAGATGTTACTGTTCCTAAATACCGTGATGAAGCAATGGTTGATCAAGAATCCAATACGGAGACCTTTGTGGCTGGAAAGATTATGATTGATAACTTCCGCTGGGCAGGTGTACCATTTTATATTCGTACCGGCAAAAGAATGGCCACAAAATCAACCAAAATTGTCGTCCAATTTAAAGACATTCCAATGAATTTATATTACCAAACAGAAAAAATGTTAAATCCAAACTTGCTTGTTATCCACATTCAGCCTGAAGAAGGAATAACACTGCATCTAAACGCTAAGAAAGCGGGCGGACACCTTGATGCTCAAGAAGTAAAATTAAGCTTTGCCAATACAGGCATACATGCCATGAATACTCCTGAAGGGTATGAGAAACTCTTATACGATTGTATGAGAGGGGATGCTACCAATTTCACGCATTGGGATGAAGTAGCGTACTCTTGGGCTTTTGTAGATAAGATTTCAGCTGTATGGGAGAAAACGAAAGCAGCATTTCCTAATTATGAATCCGGAACAATGGGTCCTAAGGCAGCAGATGAACTTCTCGAAAAAGACGGCTTCTTCTGGTGGCCTATGGCTGAATTAGAGGTTGATATCTGTAAGTAAGACAAGCGGAACCGCCTTTTATCTAGTTGACAAGTAACTAAAAAGCTCCCTTTGTTTAACAAAGTGGAGCTTTTTAGTGTTCATCCTTGTTTTTATCGGGAAACGAGCGTAAAAAATCTTTATTAAAGCTTGTCCCAGTTCCAACATTTTCAGCTTGTACATCATTATGGGAGCCTGCCGTTTCAATAATATTTTTCCCATACTTTTCACGGAGGCTGGAAAGGGTTTTTAAGAGCGGCTCTTTTTTAGCATCTTTTTCGAACGAAAATAAATCCAGCTGTTTAAAAGCATGGTCCTGTTCTACTAAATCATTCCCAGTTATCCCTAATAATCGTACAGGGTCGCCATTCCAAGCCTTTAAAAAAAGCTGTTTCGCAAATAACGAAATATCTTCTTTATGATTAATCGGGTTCAGCAGTTTCATACTTTTGGTAATGGTCTTCCGATCTTTATAACGGATTGTAATTGCCAAAGCAGTTGTCATAACTGTTTTACGCTTTATTCTGGTCGACACGGTTTCGGCCAATCCATCGAGCACCTGGAACAGTTCTTGTTGATTGCTAATATCTCTTGGGAGGGTAGTTGAATTTCCGATACTTTTAAATTCCGATACAGATTCAGGGTCCACAGGCCGAGAGTCAATACCGTTTGCTCGATCTTTAATGCGCATCCCATTAATTCCGAGAAGTGACTTCAATTGGATTTCATTTCCTTTAGCTAAGTCTCCAATCGATTGAATTCCAATTGTTTGTAATTTTTCAGCAGTCTTTTTCCCTATCCCATGCATTTCATTCGTATTTAAGGGCCACAGGACGGCAGGAATATCGCGTTTCCGCAGGATCGTTATTCCCAGCGGCTTTTTCATATCAGAAGCCGTTTTGGCTAAAAACTTATTTGGAGCAATCCCAATACTGCACGGTAAATCCAATTGATTTAGGAGTCTGTTTTGGATACTTTCAGCAATCTCAATTGGACTCCCTAAGGAAAAGCTTTCAGTTATATCCATATATCCTTCATCAATCGAAACAGGTTCGACTAGTTCGGTATATTGTCTAAGTATTTCAAACATAGCAGTCGAGGCAGAACGGTATCGGTCAAAACTCGGTTTCATCACCACTAGCTGCGGACAAAGTTTTTTTGCTTCCCAAAGCGGCATGGTCGTTTTTACACCAAACTTCCTCGCTTCATAGCTGCAGGTCACAATAATTCCGCGTCGCTCCTCAACATTTCCCGCAATGGCAAGCGGTTTTCCCTTCAGTTCAGGGTTATAAGCCATTTCAACAGAAGCGTAAAAACAATTCATGTCTACATGTAAAATCACTCGTCCATTTTTCGGATACATTTCCTTCATACCGAACACACCCTTAAAACATTTGTTCTACTTTATTATAACAAAAAAGGAGGCCATTTGGCGCTCCTTCCGAAGAGAGTTGGTTATTGATTGGTTACTTCATCGATAATGGCAAGGGTCATCTCTGCAAGCTTATACAATTCTACAACCGGCATACGCTCGTTTGTGGTATGAATTTCTTCATATCCTACAGCTAAGTTTACAGTCGGAATATTGAACCCATTAAATACATTGGCGTCACTGCCTCCACCGCTATGCTGAAGTTCACAGCTGCGGCCAATCTTTGCTGCGGCCTTGCGGGCAATTTCTACAACTTGGTCGCCTTCGCCAAATTTAAACCCAGGATACATAACTTCTACTTCAACTTCTGCCCTGCCTCCCATTTGTTCGGCAACTGTTTCAAAAGCATCCTTCATTTTGTTAACTTGGGCCTGCATTTTTTCAGGAATGAGTGAGCGAGCTTCCGCTAAGATATCAACGCGGTCGGCAACGATATTAGTAGCTTGTCCGCCTTCAAAACGGCCAATATTAGCGGTCGTTTCATGATCGATTCTGCCTAATGGCATTTTCGCAATAGATTTGGCAGCGATGGTAATCGCAGATACTCCCTTTTCAGGTGCGACACCAGCATGGGCTGTTTTGCCATAGATGATTGCTTTTACCTTTGCTTGTGTTGGTGCGGCAACAACCACGTTACCCACTAAGCCATCACTATCAAGGGCATAGCCATATTTTGCTTTTATTAATGATGGATCAATTGCTTTGGCACCATGTAAACCAGACTCTTCACCGACAGAGATGACAAATTGAATTAATCCATGTGGAAGGTTTTGTTCTTTAAGCAGACGAATGGTTTCCAGCATCACGGCTATACCTGTTTTATCATCGGCACCAAGAATCGTTGTACCATCTGTTACAACATAGCCGTCCTTTATGGAAGGTTTAACACCCTTAGCAGGGGTTACAGTATCCATATGACAGGAGAAATAAAGAGGATCTACTCCTTCTTTTACAGCAGGCAATGTACAAATTAAGTTACCTGCGCCATGCCCCGTTATAGCAGTTGTATCATCTTCAAAAACTTCGAGACCTAATTCGGTAAATTTTTGTTTTAACACCTTCGCAATCTCTGTCTCAAACTTAGTTTCTGAATCAATTTGGACAAGTTCTAAAAATTCATTCAAAAGACGTTCCTGATTAACCATTTATGACCCTCCAATTATGTACACACTAATATCTAGCCGTAAGCACTAATCAAGGTGCTTCCGCTTTTCTATTTCAGTATACCTCTTTATTTGTTATATCATCAAATGAAAGAGCTACGTGGTAAATTAGAGAGGGATATTTCCATGTTTTTTGGACGGCCGGGACTCTTGTTTCGTTTTTAGCATATCCAGTGCTTGAATAATTTTTATCCTAGTATCACGTGGATCAATAACATCATCGACCATGCCTCTGCTTGCGGCAACATACGGGTTAGCAAATTTCTCACGGTATTCTTCAATTTTTTGCTGTCTAGTAAGCTCTGGGTTTTTACTACTGTTGATTTCTTTTGCAAAGATAATGTTGGCTGCTCCTTGTGGACCCATTACGGCGATTTCCGCATTTGGCCAAGCAAATACTAAGTCTGCACCGATCGACTTACTATTTAATGCCACATATGCACCGCCATAAGCTTTTCTTAAAATAACCGTCAATTTAGGCACCGTGGCTTCAGAGTAAGCGAATAAAATCTTCGCCCCATGGCGAATAATTCCACCATGTTCCTGTTTAACCCCAGGAAAGAAACCGGTTACATCCTCAAACGTAATTATTGGGATATTAAAAGAATCACATGTCCTGATAAATCTGGCTGCTTTATCTGATGAATCAATATCTAGCCCCCCCGCCATTACTTTTGGCTGGTTACAGACAAGTCCGACTGTTACGCCTTTCATCCTTGCAAAACCTACGACAATATTTTTTGCAAAGTTTTGATGAATCTCCATAAAGGAGCTGTCATCGACTACTTGTTCAACTACCTTTCTAACATCATAAGGGCGAACTGCATCAAACGGGACAACATCCAATAAATCAGGACGATAATCGTTCTCTTCCTCCACATCTAACACAGGTGGCTTTTCTTGATTATTTTGTGGAAGATAACTCAAAAGTCTGCGGACATTTTCCAAGACCTCAGCTTCAGTCCCAGCTTGAAAATGGGCGTTTCCACTGATAGAATTATGAACATTTGCGCCGCCAAGATCTTCGGGAGAGATCTTTTCTCCCGTTACGGTTTCAATTACTTTTGGACCAGTTATAAACATCTGACTCGTATTTTCAACCATAAAAACAAAATCGGTAATCGCTGGTGAATAAACGGCACCACCTGCGCACGGTCCCATAATGACAGAGATTTGCGGAATGACTCCGGAATATATGGCATTCCGATAAAAGATATGTCCATACCCATCAAGTGAAACCACACCTTCTTGTATACGCGCTCCGCCAGAGTCATTAAGGCCGACAAAAGGAGTACCGTTTTTGGCTGCTAAGTCCATTACCGCTGCAATTTTTTTCGCATGCATCTCCCCTAATGCACCACCAAAAACAGTGAAGTCCTGTGAGAATAAATAGATTGGTCTGCCATTCACTTTTCCAAAACCTGTTACAACCCCATCACCAGGTCCTTTTTGTTCATCCAAGCCAAAGTCGTTGGTACGGTGTTCAATAAATGGATTTAATTCAATAAAACTGCCCCTGTCTACTAACAGGTCTATTCTCTCGCGCGCTGTTAATTTCCCTTTTTGATGCTGCTTATCAATTCGTTCATCTCCGCCGCCAAGCTCTACTTCCCTGCGCTTATCATACAGTTCATTGATTTTTTCATAAATATCAATCATTTTACCCCTTCATCCCCTTTTTTCTCACAAAGCTCAACTAGAACACCCGCTGCGGATTTCGGATGCATGAAGGCGATTTGTGCCCCGCCTGCCCCTAGCCTCGGCTTGTCATCGATCATCTGAATCCCCTGCTCCCTCATATTAGCTATTCTTTCTTCAATCGAAGTCACACCGAGAGCCACATGGTGAATCCCTTCTCCGCGTTTCGCAATAAAACCTGCAATCGGGCTTTCCTCTGAGGTTGGCTCAAGAAGCTCCAGTTTGGTTTCACCAGCACTAAGAAAAGCCACTTTAACCTTTTGGGTGTCAACCACTTCAATCCCTAACAATGGCAGTCCTAACACATCCGTATAAAATGGCAGCGTATTCTCCAGAGACTTTACAGCAATTCCAATGTGGTCGATTTTTTTAATCATGTTTTTCCCCTCTGTTCCAAAATTAAAATAAATCTGACAGTTACCATATTCGTTAAAAAGTTCATAAATCCTTCCTAAAATGCTTAGTTGTTCCGTTGTCCATTTAGGCTTTTCCTAGTAAAATAGGGATAAAGCTCATAGAAGTTAGAGGGAGGTACTTAAAATTGTCTAAAAGGAAAACACGAAAAATTATTGTCTATCTCATGCTTTTTGCCATGCTGGCCTCAACCCTCCTATTAGGTATTGCAAGATTCTTATCTTAAAAAATACGAAGGGACTGTTCATATTTGAACAGTCCCTTATCTTTGTCCAGCTCCAGCGCCCTAGCGGCTAGTGTCCTTCGCGCTCCGCCCTACGATAAGTCAACATCGAATCGCTACCGCTCTTCGTGTTGTCTAGCTCCGGCGCCTAAGGGCTCGGGTCATAAGCCAATCCGTCAAGAAGGCTCGTCTTATGCCTGTCGCCCCTGATCAAGGCGCCTCCGCTTTTCGACTTTCCTTTATCTCAGTTGGAGCGCTCCAGGCCATACGCCGCTGACCAGGGCGCTTGCGCTTTTCTTATTTCATAGCTCCGTTTTCTTTTGCTAGAATTTCAAAGGATTTATTGGAGGAGGTAACCAATATTTTTGTTCCAAGCGGGATTAATGGAAAAAGCGAGGATACGACCTCGTTTTGGGTCCGGATACAACCATGTGATACATACTTTCCAATGGAAGCTGGTTGATTCGTTCCATGAATACCGTAGATTCGGCCGTCAGTTCCTTTGGCATCAAAGCCAATCCATCTAGCTCCAAGTGGATTTTTGGGCGAGCCTCCAGGAATATTCTTCTTGCGGTAATATGGATTCTTTGCCTTTACCGTAATAGTAAAAAGGCCTTCAGGAGTTAATTCTTTAGTTTTGCCGGTACCTACACTGACAATCGTTTGAACTTTGTTATCATTGATAAGCGCTAGTTCATTTTTTGTTTTATTGACGATAACGAAGGGGTCGCCAACCATAGGGTTAGGTCCTAATGGCCAAAGGGGTGAGAGAAAAAAAGTCATGAGAAGAGGCGATAATAGTTTAAGCAATCCAACCACCTGCCTTTTTCCCTTAATTTGCCTTGACCTTCTTCGTTTCATTCATTTTTTTAACATAAAGGGAACTTTTGATAATAAGATACTCGTTCATTTCGTTAACTAATTGCAGCAATGCTGCCCTGACTTCAAATTCCTGTCTTGTTTTAGGCAGTTCCATATCTTCGAATTCTTTTTTCATTTCTTTTAATTTATCTATATAAATATAAGCTGTGTTCCCCGGATGAATATTCTCTGAAAGTTCCTCAAGAAAATCAGCCACCATATTTCCCTGTTTCACGGTACTACTAAGTGATGTGACAATTGGTAAAACGCGTTCAATTATTTCAAATTGTTTTTCTCTGATTTTAAAATATTCAAAGTACAGGTTTTCTTCACGCCAAATACGGTTTTCAAAATCTCTATACGCAAGCATTTTTGCCTCATCAAGCAGCTCGGCACTTTCAGTAATTTCTTTTCCATCCCAGCTGCTCTCCCCAGTTCTTAAGTACCTTACCATTTCGCAAAAGATGATTTTAAGATTTTCCTCAATCTTCCCTTGAAAGTCTTTTAGTTTTTTATCTACACTAGGCATATACAGATTAATAAGTAACGCAACACCTATACCGACCGTTATTACCCCAAGTTCATTTAAAAAAATTGACCATGAAATGTGATGTGCCATGTAAATATGTAAAATAATAACACTGCTTGTTACAACGCCATCTTTTGCTTTTAGCATGACAATGGTAGGGATAAAGAATAGCAGCATTAGTCCAATAACAATGGAATGATAGGCAATTCCTTCGAAAAAGACTGCTGAAAAAGGCATGGCTAAAACACAGGCTAAAAATCGGTCCCAAGCAGTTCGAAGTGATCTCCTTTTTGTCACTTGAACACATAAAATCGTTAATATACCGGCCGAGGCAAAATTATGCAGTCCTAACTGCTGTGCAAGTAAAATGGAAACAGCCGTACCTACAGCTGTTTTAATTGTCCGATATCCAATCGAAAATTTCATAAATATCACCCCACAAAAAAAGATGATCATTTAGATCATCTTTAGCATATCCCTATTTAGACATTTTTTCCAAGAAAAACGATGATGGAAGTAAGATTCATCCACTATAATACTTTTTCTAAAAAATCCTTTGCTCTGCTTGTACGTGGATTATTAAAAAACTCACTTGGTGAGCCTTCTTCTAATAATCTCCCTTCATCAAGGAAGAGGATACGGTCAGAAACCTCACGAGCAAACCCCATTTCATGTGTTACAATGGCCATCGTCATTCCGGATTGAGCCAAGTCCTTCATAACAGTTAATACTTCCTTAACCATCTCGGGATCGAGCGCTGATGTAGGCTCATCAAATAACATTAACTTTGGTTCCATTGCAAGAGCACGAGCAATAGCAACACGCTGTTTCTGACCACCTGATAAATTATTCGGATAAGCAGTCTCTTTTTCAGTAAGACCCACTCTGGCGAGTAAATCACGAGCTTTAGCTACAGCGGAGTCACGGGATTCCCCTTTAACTTTCTGCGGGGCATATGTTAAGTTATCCAATACTGTCAGATGCGGGAATAAATAAAAGTGCTGAAAAACCATTCCGATTTGTTCCCGAATTTTCATGATGTTTGTTTTTTTATCGGTAATGTCTTGATGATCGACCCACACTTTTCCTTTGGTTGGAACTTCCAACAAATTTAAACAACGCAGGAAAGTAGATTTTCCAGAGCCTGACGGGCCAATAATAGAAACAACTTCACCACTGTCAATGTTGGTCGAAATATTTTTTAGGACTTCGTTTTCTCCGAATTGTTTATAGAGGTTTTCAACTTTAATCACTAAATTTCATCCTCCTTTCAACTCGTTTACCAATGAGTGTCAGTACCATAACTAGTATCCAATAGATTAATCCAACAAAGATTAAGGGCTCAAAATTACGATAAGTATCTGCCCCAACAACCTGGGCGCGGCGCATCAAATCTAAATAACCAATTGTTGATACGATTGCTGATTCTTTTGTTAACGTAATAAATTCGTTCATAAGGGCCGGTAATATATTTTTTAACGCTTGAGGCATGATAAGATCTTTCATCATCAGACGATAAGGTACACCAAGAGCTTGTGCTGCTTCTGTCTGACCTTTATCAACTGCTTGAATTCCTGCCCGGATAATTTCAGAAACATAGGCAGAAGAATTTAATCCAAACGCTAGGATAGATGATAAGAATGGTGAAATGTCATAGCCTGTTAACTGAGGGATGGCAAAATAGATAAGCATCAATTGCAAAATTAACGGTGTACCCCGAAAAATAGATGTATAAAAATCTCCGAACCAATTTAAAACTTTTATTCTTGAAATTTTACACAGTGCCAAAAGAGTACCAAGAATAAAGCCTAAAATAATTGAAATTATAACAAATTTTAATGTAACCCATATTCCTTCTAAAATAAAAGGAATATAAGGCACAATTTGGCTAAAGTCCAAATTCATGCCTTACACCTCACTTCAATTTATTCATCAAACATTTAAGAAAATTAATCAATTACTGTTGATCTTTTAGCCACTTGTCCTTCAGCGCTTGAAGTTTTCCGTTCTCTTCTAACTTTTTAAGAGCTTTATCCACATCGCCAACTAAGTCACTGCCTTTTGGAAAAGCTACTGCCATCCCTGGAGAACTAGATGTTGGATCATCAAAACCTGCTAATCCTTGTTGCTTAATGTATCCAGTTGCAACTGATTTATCTAAATAAGCTACTTGGATACGATTTGATAATAGCTCTTGGATTAAGTTTGTCGCATTATCTAATGGCTTAAGCGTAAAATCAACTTTTTTCTGAAGCGCTTTGGCCCCTTCTTCTTGTATGGTTCCTAATTGTACAGCAACCGTTTTTCCTTTAAGATCATCAATCGTTTTAATATCGGCATCTTTTTTTGTTACAAACATTTCACCTGAGTGGTTGTATGTTGTAGAAAAGTCAACATTCTTTTTACGTTTTTCTGTTGCTGACATCCCAGAAATAACCATATCTACACGTTTTGCTTGCAATGCCCCGATTAATCCATCAAACTTCATGTCTTTAACTTCTAGTTTATAGCCCAATTCATCCGCAATAGCATTACCTAGGTCAATATCAAATCCAATAATCTTTCCTGATGGCTCTCTTGATTCAAATGGAGCAAAATCAGCTGATGTAGCCATTGTTAATACTTTTTTAGTAGAAGCTTTTTCTCCAGTTGCCCCGTCCTTATTACTCTGCCCGCAAGCAGCCATAACTAATAATGTAAAGATAAACATAAAAGATAAAATTGTTTTTTTCATGATGTACCCCCTGTGTAAAATATAAGAATCTGTGTAGTTAGATTGAATTTTTATTCAACAAAACGAATAATAACACATGAAATTATATTTGAAAAGATGTTTTTTAAATATAAAAATATTCTAACAATTTAATATGCTACAATTATTTACTTTCAAAAAAAGAGGCAGACCCAAAAGGTGGTTGATTAATAATTTTTGCACACTCTGTTGATTGGAGCGGAAGGCGCGAAGACTCCTGCGGGAGTACGGGGCAGGGGAGACCCCGCAGGAGCGAAGCGACGAGGAGGCTCCCTGTACCGCCCGCGGAAAGCGAAGCGCCTGGAGCGGAAATCAACAGACTAGTTCAATGTATAGAAAAAGAAGGTGCCCCTAAAAGTTATACTTTTGGGACACCTTCCTTTAAGGAGTTAGGCTTTAATTAGCTCGACCTGACGAAATTCATTTTTCATTTTTTCGAATACATCTTTATTCGTAATTAAATCATATCCTGTTAGTGCAAGAGCCAAAGCACCTCTAGAGAGAATCTGATGAGAATTGTCCGTAATGGTTAAGTCGGCAAATTCTCTGGTATGAGCAACTAATCCAGGTGAATCAAGACCAATATACGGGTGAATAGCTGGAACAACGTGACTCACATTTCCCATATCAATTGAGCCGTAAGAATCCTTCGCTTTCTCCACTTGCTTAACACCCGTTGTCAAAAGATTGCTGGTAAACAGCTGAGACAATGTTTGATTTGTAACCATATTGTCATAGCTCAATTCATAATTATCAATATGAACCTCTGCACCTGTCATGGATGCTGCACCTTTCGCTACGTTTATCACCTTTTGAACTAGTTCATTTAAGTAGGATCTGTCCTTTGCCCGAATATAAAATTGAGCTACTGCTTTATCTGGAACAATATTAGCAGCTACTCCACCCTCCTTAATAATTCCGTGTATTCTAACATCGGAAGTCACATGTTGACGGAGAGCATTGATCCCGTTAAATAATTGTATAACGGCATCCAGTGCATTAATCCCCTTTTCGGGCGATGCGGCTGCATGACTCGTTCTGCCGCGGAAGTCAAATTGAATAGCATCCATCGCTAACGATTCCCCACTCTCATAGGAAACATCTCCAGGATGCACAATCATCGCTGCATCAATATCGTCAAATACTCCTTGTTCCGCCATCGGTACTTTTGCTCCATTTGTTTCTTCTGCAGGTGTACCCAATACAACAACCCGGCCGCCAATTTCATCCACCACTTTACTTAATAAGACTCCTGCCCCTGCACTCATAGTTCCAATCATATTATGACCACACCCATGTCCAACTTCAGGTAAGGCATCGTACTCGGATAAATAGGCAATAGTAGGTCCTTCTTTCTTACTATCATAAACCGCTTTAAAAGCTGTAGGTCTACCAACGATTCCCTTTTCTACAGAAAATTGATGCTGCTCAAGTAATTCTACTAAAAGATTCATAGACTCATATTCTTGATCACCAAGCTCTGGATGATGATACAAAATATCGTTGATTTCCCATAATCTGTTTTGTATAGTTTCTAAATTATTTTTTAATAATTCTTTCATGTCAAAACCCCTCTGAATGTATGATTAAAATTACAAAATAATTAATAAATATACACCAAAAAGTATATTTAGACAACAAAAAAGATCAAACCCTTTTCGATTTGACCTTTTTTTGGTTATTCCTTAAACTTCTTCGCAATATTGATCAAATTCACTTTGCAGCTTTGCCACTACTGTTGCAGGGTCAAAGCCCTCAATTTGATGTCTTTCAATCATGGTCAGAATTTTCCCGTCTTTTAACAAGGCAAAAGATGGGGAGGATGGCGGATAACCGGTAAAATAGCTTCTTGCTGTTTCGGTTGCCTCCTTATCCTGTCCAGCAAATACCGTAACTAGGTGGTCAGGGCGCTTGTCATTGTGAAGAGCATGTGCTGCTGCAGGGCGCGCAATACCACCCGCGCATCCGCAAACTGAATTTATCATCACTAATGTCGTTCCTTTTTGATCAAAAGCTTCTTCAACTTCTGTTGGAGTTTTTAATTCTTTATATCCAGCAGACACGATTTCTTCACGTGCTTGCTTAACTACATCATTCATGAAAAAGTTAAAATTCATACTCATCAAAACACACTCCTTCTATTCCGTATATAACTACATCATAACAGTTTAAATGAGTTTTTTTCAAATGAAATGCCAAAGCTAAGAGAAAACTGTCATAAAACAACTATTTACCTTTTTGTTGGTAAAAAGGTTTCAAATAATGTCTCTACAGCTGAAGCTACTGTCATTTCTCCAGAAATGACCTCATTCTCAAGTTTTGGCAAAGCACTTTTAACCCCTTTATGATGGTAAAAAAGAAATTGAAGCTGATCTGTTATCATTGAATATAACCATTCCTTGGCTTGTATTCTCCTTCTTTCCTCAAAAACTCCTGAAGATTTTACGGTTTCTTCAAAGTTCTGAATAACACGCCAAATTTCATTAATGCCTTCAAAAGTGATGGAAGAGCAAGGATATGCCCTTGTCACCCATCCTTTTGTAGCTGGCTGGAGGAAATGAAGGATTCGATTATACTCTTGCCTTGTATGTTCCGCTCTCTGTTTATTGGCTCCATCCGCTTTATGCACAACGATGAGATCCGCTAGTTCCATAATCCCTTTCTTCATTCCTTGAAGTTCATCCCCTGCCCCGGTCAAAACTAGCAACATGAAAAGATCCACCATATCTCTAATAATTACCTCACTTTGGCCCACCCCAACCGTTTCAATTAATATAATATCAAAGCCGGCCGACTCACATATTAACATGGCTTCCCTCGTTTTTCGGTGTACACCGCCAAGTTTTCCTCCCGTAGGTGACGGACGAATAAAAGAGTTCCTATTCTTTGATAATTGCTCCATCCTAGTCTTATCGCCTAGAATACTGCCACCCGAGATACTTGAACTCGGATCAATGGCTAGTACAGCAACCCGGTACCCTAAACTGCACAGGTACATACCAAAAGCCTCAATAAAGGTACTCTTACCGGCACCTGGTACACCAGTAATACCGATTCGAATTGAGTTTCCGGTTTTAGGCAGGAGCTTTTTCAGCAGCTCCTGTGCTTTTTGAAAATGTTGTTCAGCGTTACTCTCAACTAGTGTAATGGCTCGGGCAATCAGGCTGCGATCACCGTTCAGCACCCCATCATAAAGTACGTCAAGGGATGGTTCTGTTGTATTTCGTTTTTGGAAGCGCACATTTTTTTCAATAGCTGCAGGATGACCTTCAAGTTCTTCCCCTCTGCGTACAATACTTAAACAGTTGTCAGGTATATGAGGGTCACTCCATTCCGGCTTATGGTCCTTTCCCATTTATGGCGACACTTCCTCATAACCGAGTTTTAAATAAATCTCCCTAATTACTTTTTGAGCGGCCACAGGAATGATTGTGCCAGGTCCGAAAATGGCCGCTGCACCATGGTCATATAAAAATTGATAATCTTGTGCAGGAATGACTCCCCCAACAACAACCAAAATATCCTCTCGGCCCAATTTTTTCAATTCATCCACTAGTTGTGGAAGCAATGTCTTATGTCCGGCTGCAAGCGAGCTCATGCCCACTACATGAACATCATTTTCAACGGCTTGAATCGCTGTTTCTTCTGGCGTTTGGAACAATGGACTAATGTCGACATCAAAGCCTAAATCTGCAAAAGCAGTGGCGATGACCTTTGCTCCCCGATCATGACCGTCCTGACCCATTTTCGCAACAAGGATTCTTGGCCGTCTCCCTTCATTCTCAAGGAATTCATCCGTCATTGTTTTTACTTCATTTATCTCTTCCTCGTTGCTGAAAGCTGTGCTATATACCCCACTAATGGAACGAATGACAGCTTTATGTCTTTTAGCCACACGCTCAATAGCGTCAGAAATTTCACCCAAGGTGGCTCTCACTCTTGCTGCGTTTACAGCAAGTTCTAATAGGTTTTGTTCTCCTGTCTCAGCAGCTTTCGTTAATGCACTAAGCGCCTCGGCTACTTTTTGATGATCCCGAGCAGCTTTTAAAGCCGTTAATTTCTCAATTTGCTTTAAGCGGACAGCGGTATTATCAATATCCAATATATCAATTGCTTCTTCCTTTTCGAGCCTGTAGTGATTAACCCCAATGATCGTTTCCTTACCCGAATCAATTTGTGCCTGCCGTCTAGCAGCGGCTTCCTCGATTTTCATTTTTGGAAGACCTGTTTCAATAGCTTTAGCCATACCCCCAAGTCCTTCAATTTCTTCAATGTGTGTCCAAGCCCTTGATATTAAATCATCTGTCAGCTTTTCAACATAATAAGACCCACCCCAAGGATCGATGACCTTAGTGATTCCTGTTTCTTCTTGCAAGAACAACTGAGTGTTTCGGGCAATCCGGGCAGAGAAATCTGTTGGTAAGGCAATGGCCTCATCCAAGGCGTTCGTATGCAGTGATTGGGTATGACCCATAGCTGCAGCATGGGCCTCAAGTAGTGTTCGGGTAACATTATTAAATGGATCCTGTTCGGTTAAACTCCACCCCGATGTTTGTGAATGAGTTCGTAATGCTAACGATTTTTCATTTTCTGGATGGAAGGACTTCATCATTTTGGCCCATATGAATCTTGCTGCCCGCATTTTGGCGACTTCCATAAAATAATTCATCCCAATTGCCCAGAAAAAGGACAGCCGAGGTGCAAATGAATCAATGTCAATCCCCGCTTTAAGACCTGTTCGGACATACTCCAAGCCATCTGCAAGTGTATAAGCTAACTCTAAATCTGCGGGAGCACCTGCTTCTTGCATATGATAGCCGGATATACTAATACTATTAAACTTTGGCATGTATTTAGATGTATATTCAAAAATATCGGCAATAATCTTCATCGACATTGCTGGAGGGTAAATATAGGTATTGCGAACCATATATTCTTTTAAAATATCATTTTGAATCGTTCCCGAGAGCTTTTCTTGGCTGACCCCCTGCTCCTCAGCCGTTACAATGAAGAAAGCTAGAATGGGCAAGACTGCGCCGTTCATAGTCATCGAAACAGACATTTGGTCCAAGGGGATTCCAGCAAAAAGGGTCTTCATATCAAGAATAGAGTCTATGGCAACTCCCGCTTTACCAACGTCGCCAACTACACGAGGATGGTCCGAGTCGTAGCCGCGATGGGTAGCTAAATCAAAGGCAACAGATAATCCCTTTTGTCCCATAGCAAGATTTCGGCGGTAAAAGGCATTACTTTCTTCAGCAGTTGAGAAGCCTGCATACTGCCTAACCGTCCAAGGCCGATTCACATACATGGTCGGATACGGTCCCCTCGTATAAGGAGGCAGACCCGGAAGGTCATCAATGTGTTCTAACCCTTGACGATCTTCTTTTGTATAAATAGGCTTAAGGGATATTTGTTCATTTGTTTCAAACAGCAAATCTTCAATGGAAGAAGAAATTTCATGATGAACTTTCTCTTCCCACTCTTTTTTTGTCATAAATGTTTGGTTAGCAAACAATGGAATACTTTGAAAATCAGGCTTTTGTTTCTTCAACCGTATTCACCTCCATATCTGTGAGGATAGCAATAAGAGTTTCATAACAATTAGTCCCTGTATGAATGAACTGCTTAATGCCCAGACTCTGCCACTGGGGCTGTTTTTCTACTTCAGGAAGCCCGGCTAAATAAAATTGGCGGTCAGGAAATTCGGATTTTAGGACTGAAAGTATGTTTTCACCTGCTAGTTCGTACTGTTCATTTGTTCCACAAAAGCAGAAAAAGGATGTAGTTGATTCTAAGATAAATTGTTTAGCATGTTCTATAGTTACAATCGGCTTGCTTTCTATTACGTTCAAACCACCTGCCGCAAGAAAGCCTTTCATAAAATCAAGCCTTGGTTTATAGTGCTTTAATTCTCCAAGACATACGATCCCTACAGATGGAATAGTACCAACTTTTCCTTCAAGCTGCTTTGCCTTTTGTCGCAGCTCTTCAAATGGCTCTGTAAGTCTTCGTGCGGGAATTGCTTCTATTTTGCTTAATGAATACGTTCCATTTGAAAAAAATGGTTTTATGTTCCCCTGTTGAGGGTTGGAGGCGATTTCATTTATATCTGCATAAACATTGGTTCCAACCATACTTTGCTTTCTTGTTTGAATATCCAGATTCTTACTGTCATAGACAGCTTTAATTTCCTGCTGCAGCCAATTGGATTTTAAACTATTTAATATACCGCCCTGGGCTTCGATTTTTTGGAAATAATCCCAAGCTTTTTCGGCAAGTTCATTCGTTAGTTCTTCCACATACCAAGAGCCACCTGCTGGGTCGATTACTTTTTCTAGGTGTGCCTCATGTTTCAAGAGTAGTTGAATATTTCTAGCGATTCTTTCTGCAAATGGTGTAGTGACTGTAAGATGATCAAAAGGAGAAACTTGTAAATATTGAACCCCTCCGATGATGGCAGCAAATGCTTCATTTCCTGCCCTTAGAAGATTGACATAGGGGTCATGTAAGGATTTTGTGAAGGAAGAGGTTTCAGCAGAAATAATCATCCCTTGGGCTTCGTCTTTGATACCGTAAAGTTCCGTTATTCGATTCCAGAGTACTCTTGCTGCCCGAAGTTTAGCCATTTCCATGAAGAAGTTACTTCCAATCGAGAATTGGAAGACGATTTTTTTTACGATTACAGGAAGGTCCAGTTCACTCTCCTGAAGGATATCGAGATACTGAACCCCTTCTGCTATCGCAATGGCCAGTTCTTGGACGGCATTTGCTCCGCCATTATGATATGGGGTAGTATCAATTAGAATGGTGCTTAGTGATGAAAAACTTTTACTATACTTGTTTATATTTTTTTTCCATTCCTCGATATATTCCTGTGAGAAAGCTCCTTCCTCAGCAAATAGTGCAATCGGGTCTGAACCAATATAGCCAGTAACCTTATCAGCTGTGTTTTCATCTTCGGCCAGTTTGGCTAAAACTTTTAGAACCGCTGATTGCCATCCTTTTGCATTAATCGCCAAGGGATATTGATGATAGAGTCCTTCTAAAACGCTAGAAAGGCTGTGATTTGTTTCAATTAATTCCTCCGATACCTTAAAGGCAATGGCCGTTTGCCCTTTTTCTACGGCATCATGAAGTTTCTCCTTTAATTCACTAGGTGATTGGTAGGCTAACTGCTGAGCAACTTTCCACTTATTCGTGTGGTAGCCCAATGGATCAATTCCTCGCCGATAATCGGAACCTCCCGGATAATCTGGAACTGGCTTCTCATCGTTCCGTGAATAAAGCGGTTTCAAAACAATGTTCTCATATGTATGTTGATGTAAAGAATCAATCTTTTTCCCTTTGAGAGTGCTTTCCGCTTTTTCTTGCCAATCCTCAATTGTTTTCTGTAAAAATGATTGATTTTTTATGCTATCCAACTCCATCTCCCCTTTCTTCCAAATTGAAGTAAAATTCAATTAATTCTACTTATTTCTATTTTATGGTACAAATAGTTTTCAAGCAATAACAAAAGGCGCTGGAGCTGATTTCAGAGTCCTAATTCAATTATTTAAAATTTCCTATACCGTCATAAAAACCGCTGTCAGTCCTGACAGCGGTTGTTTAATGCCTAATAAATAGATGTTGTTGATTTAGAGGTATTTTCCACAATTTCTTTCACTCGCTGTAAGAAACGGCCGCAAATCAGTCCGTCTAATACCCTGTGGTCCAATGACATACATAGATTCACCATATCCCTGATGGCAATCATGTTATTGTTCATAACTACTGGCCGTTTAACAATTGACTCCACTTGAAGGATCGCTGCTTGCGGATAGTTAATGATTCCCATCGATTGAACTGAGCCAAATGAACCCGTGTTGTTCACCGTAAATGTCCCGCCTTGCATATCTTCTGATTTTAATTTCCCTGTTCGCACTTTTACGGCCAGTTCAGAGATTTCTCGAGCTATTCCTTTAATGGATTTTTCATCTGCATTTTTAATGACAGGAACATACAAGGCATCTTCCGTAGCAACTGCAATAGAAATATTAATGTCTTTCTTTTGAATGATTTTATCCCCGGCCCACATTGAGTTTATTTGCGGAAACTCTTTCAAGGCTTGGGCTGTCGCTTTTACAAAAAAGGCAAAAAAGGTAAGATTGAAACCTTCATTCTTCTTAAAATCATCTTTTAGACTGTTGCGATATTCCACAAGATTAGTTGCGTCCACCTCCATCATGGTCCAGGCATGCGGCGCTTCATGTTTACTGCGAAGCATATTAGCCGCAATCGCTTTACGTATCCCAGTGACTGGAATCTCAAGGTCTCCTTTACTAACGGGAACTGTCACTTGTTGAGGCGCCGGCGCCGGCGCCGAAACCGCTGCTGGCTGACTTGGCACAGCTGGTACTTCTTTTGCTTTGGCTTCGACCGCAGGTATTAATTCACTTACGGATTCAACCATTTGGGCTGAGGTTGGAATATGACCCGATTCAATTAATTTCAATAGGTCCTTTCTAGTAATCCGTCCCCCTGCACCTGTACCAGAAACCTTTGTTAAATCTATCCCGTGCTCTTGGGAAATTTTTAGCACAGCAGGTGAATACCGAGTTTTATTTGGTTGAACCGATGTGCTTGTCGTTTCTGTTATTCTATTTTCTTCTGGTTTAGGATTTTCTGCAGCAGCAGCGTCCAGTGTAGTATTAGCTTCGATTTCAATGGTGCAGATTATTTCCCCGACCGCTAGTGTCTCGCCTTCTTCAGCAATCAGCTCTTTAATCACACCAGTAAAGGAGGACGGGACTTCTGCATTTACTTTATCGGTCATGACCTCGGCAAGTGGGTCGTATTTATTTACTCGATCACCCGCAGTGACTAACCACTTGCTAATAGTCCCTTCGGTTACACTTTCCCCTAATTGAGGCATTCTAATTTGTTCAATTGCCACGAGTTCCATACCTCCTTAATATTCCGCCAGCTCACGCATTGCTTTTTCAACTTTGTCAGGATTAATCATAAAGAATTTCTCCATAGTAGGAGAATATGGCATAGCCGGGACATCCGGTCCTGCGAGCCGTTTAATCGGTGCATCTAAATCAAATAAACAATTTTCCGCTATAATGGCTGATACCTCACCGATGATGCTCCCTTCCTTATTGTCCTCTGTTATTAGCAGGACCTTGCCTGTTTTAGAAGCTGCCTCAATAATTGCCTCTTGGTCTAGCGGGTAGACAGTTCTTAAATCAAGAATATGAGCAGAAATTCCGTCGCGGGCTAATTTTTCTGCCGCTTGAAGGGCAAAATGAACACATAGACCATAAGTAATAACTGTAATATCTTCTCCTTCTCGTTTTACATCAGCTTTCCCGATCGGCAGGGTATAATCATCTGCAGGGACTTCACCCTTTATTAAACGATAGGCCCGTTTGTGCTCGAAAAAGAGAACGGGGTCATTGTCGCGAATGGCTGCTTTTAATAGGCCTTTCGCATCGTATGGTGTCGAAGGCATGACTATTTTCAAGCCCGGCTGATTAGCAAAAACAGCTTCCACTGACTGGGAATGATAAAGTGCTCCATGTACTCCTCCTCCATAAGGGGCACGGATAACAATTGGACAGTTCCAATCATTATTAGAACGATAGCGAATTTTTGCCGCTTCAGAAATAATTTGGTTTACCGCAGGCATGATAAAATCAGCAAATTGCATTTCTGCAATTGGGCGCATTCCGTACATCGCTGCCCCGATTCCTACACCTGCGATAGCTGACTCTGCAAGTGGTGTATCAATGACCCGTTCCTCGCCAAATTGTTCGTACAACCCCTGGGTTGCTTTAAATACGCCGCCTTTCACCCCTACATCTTCTCCAAGGATAAACACCTTTGGATCCCGTTCCATTTCTTCACGCATCGCCATTGTGATTGAATCAATATATGAAATAATCGCCATTTTACGTCCCCCTTACTCTTCCGTTTCCGCATAAACATATTTCAATGCATCTTCTGGTGCTGAATAAGGAGCATTTTCAGCATAATCTGTCGCCTCATTCACCAGTTTCATCACACGGTCATTGATTTCTTTTTCCAGTTCATCATTTAAGACATTCGTTTCTTTCAAATAGGCCCCAAAGGTCATCAGGGGATCCTTTGTTTTTGCTTTGGCCACTTCATCCGGTGCGCGGTATGAACGATCGTCATCATCCGAAGAATGTGGTGTAAGACGGTAAGAGACCGTTTCAACCAGTGTTGGACCTTCACCGCGGCGGCCTCTGTCAGCAGCCTCTTTTACAGCCCTATACACTTCCAAAGGATCATTACCATCAACTGTTACACCTGGCATCCCATATCCGATTGCACGATCTGACACCTTTTCACAGGCCAATTGTTTTTCAATTGGGACAGAAATAGCATATTTATTATTTTCACACATGAAAATAACCGGAAGTTTATGCACACCTGCAAAGTTTGCTCCCTCATGGAAATCTCCTTGGTTTGAGGAACCTTCCCCAAAGGTAACAAATGTTACGAGGTCTTTTTTCTCCATCTTTCCTGCAAGAGCGATTCCTACAGCGTGAGGAACTTGTGTCGTAACAGGAGACGATCCTGTTACGATTCTATTTTTCTTTTGACCAAAGTGTCCAGGCATTTGCCGGCTTCCCGAATTGGGGTCCTCCGCCTTGGCAAAACCCGAGAGCATCAATTCTGTTGGGGTCATCCCGAATGTTAATACAACCCCCATGTCACGGTAATATGGAAGTACATAATCCTTCTCTCGGTCAAGAGCAAAAGCGGCCCCTACTTGTGCTGCCTCTTGGCCCTGACATGAAATAACAAATGGAATTTTCCCAGCACGATTCAATAACCACATCCGCTCATCAATGCGCCGGGCCAAAAGCATCGTCTCATACATTTCCAATACCTTTTGGTCGCTTAAACCTAAACTTTCATGACGCTTTTCTGCCATATATTTCTTACCTCCCGATTGTTCGCTATACACTAGCAGTGATTTTAGCATAAAACGTTTATATATTATGAATGAATGGCCTTGCCATCAACGGCTAAGGCAGCTTCTCCAATGGCTTCTGTTAAAGTTGGATGTGGATGAATGGTATGAGCAATTTCCCATGGGGTTGCATCTAATACCATGGCAAGCCCAGCCTCTGTAATCATATCTGTTACATGCGGCCCGATCATATGCACTCCTAGAATATCATCAGTCTCCGAATCTGCGACAATTTTTACAAAGCCATCTGATTCACCGAAAACCAGAGCTTTCCCGATTGCCCGGAAGGAAAACTTACCTATTTTCAATTTATGGCCTTTTTCTTTTGCATGCTCCTCAGTTATTCCGACACTGGAAACCTCCGGGTTACTATAGATGCACCTGGATACTAAGTTATAATTCATTGGCGATGGTTTTTCTTCTGCTATATGCTCCACTGCAATAATCCCTTCGTGTGAGGCAACATGTGCAAGTTGTAAACCACCGATTACGTCACCTATCGCATAAATATGGGACTCTTTCGTTTGATAAAATTCATTGGTCACAATAAAGCCATTTTCAGCTTGGATATCGGTATTTTCAAGTCCAATTCCCTCTAAATTTGCTTGGCGGCCAACTGAGACTAAGAGTTTTTCAGCCTTAAACTGCTTAAGAACGCCTTTAACCTCTGCTGAAATACGAACCTCTTGATCTTTAACCATTGTTTCAGGAAGCACCTTAGCACTTGTAACCAGGTTAATCCCTTTCTTTTTCATTACTCGCTGCATTTCTTTAGAAATATCTATATCCTCTGTTGGAATAATGCGGTCAGCAGACTCAAGAACTGTAACCTCAATACCAAAATCAGACAGCATGGAAGCCCATTCTATTCCAATTACACCGCCTCCAATTATAAGGATGGATTTGGGCAACTCTTTAAGCTGTAATGCTTCATCAGAAGACATCACAAATTCACCATCGATATCTAAACCAGGAAGTGTTCTAGGTCTTGAACCTGTGGCCACAATTACATTTTTCGGAATTAACATCTCGTTTTCCGTTCCGTTGTTCATTTCCACAGAAATAGTGCCTGGCATTGGTGAAAAAATTGATGGTCCAAGGATGCGGCCGATTCCTTCATAGACATCAATCTTTCCTTGTTTCATTAAATGTTGGACGCCTTTATGTAATTGATCAATAATTTTATTTTTTCTAGCTTGAACTTTTCCAAAATCTAATGAAACATCGCTCGTGATCACACCAAAATCCTCACCGCGCTTTGTTGTTGCAAATACCTCTGCACTTCTTAATAGGGCCTTACTTGGTATGCATCCTTTATGCAGGCAGGTCCCTCCCAACTTTCCTTTTTCTACAATAGCTGTTTTTAAACCAAGCTGAGAAGCACGAATAGCTGCTACATAGCCGCCAGTTCCACCTCCAAGAATGACCAAATCATATTCTTGAGCCACTTATGTTTCCTCCCCATATTCGTTAAATTTTTGCAGTAGAAAAATTCCCTGGATATACCTTTACTTCTTCTTCACCGCTTAAAACCCGAAGTGCCCCTTCTGCCAAGGCTTGAAGTTCATTTTCTCCGGGTTGAACAATTACATCCGCAATCCAATTGACTCGATCGCTAATAGATTTCACAAATCCATTTGCAAAGCTGAGTCCGCCTGTTAAGATAATCGCATCCACCTTGCCGGAAACAACCGCACTGCAAGCCCCTATCTCTTTTGCTACCTGATAGGCCATCGCCTCATAGACTAGCTCTGCCACTTTGTCCCCCGCAGCAATTCTCTTTTCTACCGTTACAGCATCGTTTGTGCCAAGGTATCCGACAAGTCCACCATGTCCTACAAGTTTCTTCATCATTTCTTCCCGATAATATTCGCCTGAAAAACAAAGGGCAATTAAATCCCCTGCAGGCACCGTCCCAGCCCGTTCAGGACTAAAAGGTCCATCACCGTGTAAACCATTGTTTACATCAACAACCTTTCCTTGTTGATGGACACCGACCGTAATGCCGCCGCCCATATGGGCAACAATCAAATTTAATTCACTGTATTCCTTTCCCAGTTCCTTTGCTACTCTTCGAGCAACTGCCTTTTGATTCAAGGCATGAAAAATACTTTTTCTTTCAATTAAGGAGAAACCGGAGATCCTAGCAATTGGGGCGAGTTCATCAACAACAACCGGATCGACAATGAAGGCAGGAATATTTAAACCTGAAGCAATTTCATAGGCTATAATCCCACCTAAATTAGATGCATGCTGCCCGGCATAGCCAGATCTTAAATCCTTTAACATTAAATCATTGACCTCGTATGTTCCGCCTTCAATAGGCCGAAGTAAGCCGCCACGTCCGCAAACAGCTGATAATTTTGATATGTTAATTCCTTCATTATCCAGTGTTTCCAAAATTACAGCTTTTCTAAATTGGTATTGGTCAATAATATTTGTAAAAGTATTAATGATTTCTACATCATGACGGATTGATTTTTCAAACATAGAAACTTCATTATCAAAAACACCAATTTTAGTCGATGTTGATCCTGGGTTAATGGTAAGTATCCGATCTTTATAATCCGGCAACGTCGTAACCTCCACTTTAAAACATCTATCTAAAGGCAAATGCGCTGAATCCAATTCAGCGCTTTGCCTTAACATCATGTTCCTGGTATGGTCCTTGTATTATCTTGAAATTCGATGGCTTAAGATGTGATGGCCATTCTGCAAGAATTGGCTTCTTGAATTACGAATTCGGTCAATTCTTTCTTCGGCCATTCGATCAGCAGCAACATAGGTTGGGATGCCATCCCGTTTCGAAATTTCAATGACCTTTTCAATTGTCGTATAAAGCTGTTCAACCTTTTTCATGGCACGTTCTTGATTGTATCCATAAAGTTCATCAGCCACATTGATAACGCCGCCAGCGTTTATTACATAATCCGGGGCATAGACAATTCCCATTTCATGAATGATATCACCATGACGAGCGTCCTTTAATTGATTATTAGCAGAACCCGCAATTACTTTAGCCTTTAATTGAGGGATTGTGTCATCATTAATCGTTGCCCCTAAGGCACAAGGAGCATAAATGTCACACTCAGCTCCATAAATATCATTCGGATCAACTGCACGAGCACCAAATGCTTGAACCGCACGATGAACAGCTTCTTTGTTAATGTCCGTTACAATAAGCTGCGCCCCTTCTTTATGCAGATACTCACAAAGTGTATAAGCAACATTACCAACTCCCTGAACAGCAACGACTCTTCCTTCAAGAGAATCTGTACCAAATGCTTCCTTTGCGGCTGCTTTCATTCCGCGATATACACCGTAAGCGGTGACTGGAGATGGATTGCCAGATGAACCAAATGCAGGCGATATACCAGTTACAAAATCTGTTTCCTCATGGATTAGGTCCATATCCGCTACAGTTGTACCTACATCTTCAGCTGTAATATATCTTCCATTCAACCCTTGGATATAACGGCCGAATGCTCTAAATAACGCCTCACTCTTATCTTTACGAGGATCACCTATGATAACCGTTTTTCCGCCTCCGAGATTTAAACCTGCCGCTGCATTTTTATAGGTCATCCCTTTAGCTAGCCGAAGAGCATCTTCAATCGCTGCTTCCTCAGAGGCATATGTCCACATGCGGGTGCCACCCAGTGCCGGACCAAGTGTTGTATCATGAATAGCAATAATAGCTTTTAGACCTGATTGCTTATCTTGACAAAAAACTAATTGCTCATAATCATATTTCTCTAAATACTTGAAAATTTCCATGAAATTTCCTCCTCAAATGGGTAAAAATCTATTTATTAACACAGCATAAGGCTAAAGCTAATGAGTAGAGCTTACTTTCAGCGGAATCCGCTCTTGATGTCAGTACAATGGGGGAACTCGCTCCCGTAAGGACCGCACCTACCTTTGCCTTAGCGAAGTAAATTAATGATTTGTATAACACATTTCCAACTTCAATAGAAGGCACCAATAAGATATCTGCTCTACCTGCTACATCGCTTTTAATCCCTTTGTGTTCTGCAGCTAATTCTGAAATAGCATTATCTAGACCTAATGGTCCATCGACAATGCAACCCTTAATCTGCCCGCGTCTATTCATCATTGTTAATGCAGCTGCATCAAGGGTTGCCGGCATATCTGGGTTTACCGCTTCAACCGCAGCAATGACAGCCACTTTTGGCATTTCGATTCCGATTGATTTGGCAAGTGTAACGGCGTTATTTACTATTTGTACTTTTTGTCCTAGGTTAGGAGCAATGTTCATTGCAGCATCTGTAATTAAGATTAGTTGGTTATAGCCAGGGATTTCAAAAACGGAAGTATGTGATAAAACATTCCCTGTCCTAAGTCCATATTCCTTATTTAATACTGCCTTTAATAATATACTGGATGGAATATTCCCTTTCATCAGTACATTTGCTTGTTTGGTAAATACTGCTTGGACCGCGGACTCTGCGGCAACAACGTCAGAATCTGAATGAACAATTCTTAATTTATAATTATTCAGCAAATCATGTTTTTGCAATTTAAGCAGTAAACGGATTTTTTCTTGATCGCCATAAAGTATAAATTCAGCAAGATTTCGCTTTAAGGCATCTATCACGGCCTCAATAACTTCTGCCGTGTCTGCTGCAGCTACAGCAACCGTATTATGGCCTTTTCGGGTTGCTTGGTTAATCAGTGAATCCAGCAACAAGCGGTCATCAACCCTTTCTTCACTTCCTCAATCCGATAATAAAATATGCAAGTTTTGTGCCAAAACACTTCTATGTAAACGTTTTATTTTCTTAATCCGAACAGTGCAATAATTTTCTTACCATGAAAATTATTGCATGCTATTTTTTTCAAGATTAAACTTATCCAGCTTATAATAAAGGTTTCTTACTGATAAACCTAATGTTTTAGCTGTTAATGTTTTATTTCCCTTCAATCGTAAAAGAGTTTCCCGGATAATCCTCGCTTCGTATTCATCCACCATTTCAGGCAAGGTCCTTTCTACATGAACCGGTACAGCCGAGTTCATTCCAGAAGAGTCAAACGTAAATGTTTTATTTCTTAATTCTGGAAGATGATGAACATCTATTAAAGTATCACTATAATTCATAAAAATAATCGCTCTGCCCAAGATATTTTCTAATTCTCTTACATTTCCCGGCCAGTCATATTGCATTAATTGAGTTAATGCTTTTTTCGTTACACCTTCCACATTTCTTCCATAGTCTCGATTGATCTTTTCAATCAGTCTGCTGCATAAAACAGGGATTTCCTCTTTACGTTTCCTGAGCGGAGGAATTTGGATTGGCATACGGTTTAATCGATAATATAAGTCTTCCCTAAACGTTCCTCTAGCAATACCCTTTTCCAGATTTACATTTGTTGCAGCAATGACTCGGACATTTATATTTATTGGCTTTGCAGCACCCACACGGATAATTTCACTTTCCTGCAGAACCCTTAGGAGCTTTGCTTGCGTATTGGCAGACAATTCCCCTATCTCATCCAAAAAGATACTGCCATTGTTCGCTTCTTCAAAAAAACCTCGTTTCCCTCCCCTTTGTGCGCCGGAAAAGGCACCTTCCTCATAGCCAAATAATTCACTCTCTAATAATGATTCCGAAATGGCTGCACAATTTACCCGAATAAATTTATTGTATTTTCGGTCACTTGCATTATGGATCGCATGAGCAAACAACTCTTTACCCGTTCCTGATTCCCCTCTGAGCAATACTGTGGCAGGAGTTTTCGCTCCAAGCTTTGCCTGTTCAATCGCAATGACCATTTCCTCTGAAATACCGATAATATCCTCGAATGTGTATTTTGCTTCAAGTGTTCGAATGATTTGTCTAGCCCGATTTAATTCTCTACTTAACGATTTCATTTCTGACATATCATGGATAACACCCACGCTGCCTTTTAATTTCCCTTCAACTATGATCGGAGCAACATTAACAATTACTTCCCTTTTATTTGGTCCTACCCTCATCGGCACACCACGAACAGCTCTTCTTGTTTGTAATACTTTCATATGCATACTCTCACCCTCAGAAATGTCTGTCGTTGCAGGCTGCCCAATAACTTGATCATTGGTAAGACCTGTTAGTCTGGTGTAGGCGGGATTAATGAGGATTCCACGGCCACTTTCATCCACAACGGAGATAGCATCATCACTCGAATGGATAATGGCTTGAAGCATGGTTTGGATTTCTTTTAAATTGGTTATCTCCTCTGCTAAATTGACCACTTCGGTTATATCCTTAAAAACAGCAAATGCCCCCATCAATGTTCCATTTTCTTCAATGATAGGAATTCGGGTCGTTATAATTTTTCGTCCATTACCTAATTTCATTTCCTGGTTAGATTCTACTCTTCTTGTTTTCAAAATTAATAAAAGCCTGCTCGTTGGGATCACTTCTAGAACAGGCTTGCCAATTGCTTGCTCTTTTTTTACACCCATGATCTCCTCGGCTCTTTTATTAAACAGGATGATTTGTCCTTGTTGGTTGATTACCATCATACCATCGTTGGCTGCGTTAAAAATGAGTTCCTGCTTATATGAATCATTCTGAAGCTTGGCCACAAGTTCTTCCTTTTCTTCCATGAGCTTTGATACTAAGAAGGCCACACTCCCGGGAATTAATACAGTTTGCTTACTTTTAGCATTTCGAATTTCTTGAAAAACTTCATCACTACCTGTTACTTCAATAATGATATCAATATTCTCATTTAAAAAGGGCTCCCAGCTTGTCCCTGTGTTAATTCCTTCTTTCCTAGCAAAGAGGATTCCCGGTGCATCTTCGTTTCGATCAATTACAACGTGAACATTAAGCACTTCAGATTCCTTTAAAATTTTTAAGATTGCCGTTCCACCTTTACCAGCACCAACAATCATAATATTTTGCATTTTTTATACCCCTTTTGGCATTAGGAAATTTTTTGCACTCATCCAAGAAAAACCTCTGCAAATATCTTCATTACCAATTTTATAACTAAATGACCCTCCTTGACAATTTTCTTCTATATAAAAATATTTTGTTGAGATATAATGATAGAGAAGTCAGAAATTATCTAGTAATTGGAAGGATTTATTTATGATACGTATTATTGCTCTCATCATTTTAGTCATTCCAGGTGCATTAGCAGCTTTAGGAATTAAATTAATGCGTGATATGACTTTTGGAATATTGCAAGCACCATTTCCAAATTTATTATTGCAATTCTTAACGGGTTTGATTTTTTTTATCGGGGGTCTTGGATTTGTAGCTGGGTTTATATTTCATCGAGACCGGAAGCGCAATAAAGTTCAACCTAAGTTTAAGAAATAGTTTGCAGCTATGGGCATTTAAAAAAGGAGAGGCTGTTCGATGTGAACAGCACTCTCCTTTTCAATTATCAAATACTATGATTTGTTCTCATATTGTTTCCGGATACGGAGAGCCTTAACAGGGTTATCCGTTATGATGGCCGTACAATTTATTTTAAAAAGCCGGTGCATATCTTCGTCTTTGTTAACTGTATAGGGTCGTACCGCAATGCCATTTTCCATTGTATTAACAAGAATCGTATCAGACATAGCGGAGTGTTTGGGATGAATCCCTTTTGCTCGGATGGATTGGGCATAAATCCAAGGCATATAAATTCCTTCGATAAATAATGGGGCTGTTTCAATTTCTGGTGCAATCCTATAGCTGTAAACAATACTATAATGATTAAAAGAAGAGATAATGATCCGATCACTAAGTCCATAATTTCTAACTAGCTGAATTACTTTTTCTTCCATTCCCTCATATGGAATGAGACCGTTCTTCAACTCAATGTTACAAATTAATTTATTTGATTGGAGCCATTCCAATACTTCAATTAAGGATGGGATTGGTTCCTTTTTTTGTCCGTCTTTGTTTGCATTTAATTTTCTAATTTCTTTAAATAAGAAATCTTTAACAAAGCCCTTTCCCGTAGTAGTTCGGTCCACTTTTTCATCATGAATAACGACAATTTCTCCATCCTTCGTTAACTGAACATCGAGTTCTAATCCATCAGCACCAGCTTTTTCAGCCTCTATAAAGGCCCCCATAGTATTTTCCGCAAATAAGGTGGAATATCCACGGTGCGCAAAAATTTGTGTCATATTTTCACTTCCCAATATAAAAATGGAGGAATGGACATGAAACCATTACAATTATCAACAGAAACTGCCCTAAAACTATCTAAGGAACTAGAAATACCGTTAGAACAGCTTATGCATTTACCTCAACATATTCTTATCCAAAAACTAATGGAAGTAAAAAAGAAAGAAAATAAATAAACCACCTTAAACCTAAAAAAGTAAGGCCTTCATTCAATGGAATGAAGGCCTTATGCGTATTACTGGTCATTTCAAGAAGCTTTATGTTCAAGACGTAATTTATCTGCTACCATAGCAATAAATTCGCTGTTAGTAGGCTTTGCTTTCGACATACTAACTGTATAACCGAAAAGGGACGAAATGGAGTCAATATTCCCCCTGCTCCATGCTACCTCAATCGCATGACGAATAGCCCGTTCCACACGGCTTGCTGTCGTATTATATTTCTTGGCAATATCTGGATATAATACTTTTGTGATGGAACCTAAAAGTTCGATATCGTTGTAAACCATTGAGATGGCTTCACGCAAGTATAAATATCCTTTTATATGCGCCGGAACCCCTATTTCATGGATAATACTCGTGATGCTTGCATCAAGATTTTTTGGTTTTTGTTCGGCTTGGGAACGGTAACTTACAGATGGGGCCTTCCTTGTAAACGTATTACCATTACCGCTTACTTGTCGAATGTGACTGCCAAGGTTCTCCATATCAAATGGTTTTAAGATAAAATAAGAAGCACCAAGTTCAACAGCCTTTTTGGTCACATCCTCCTGCCCAAATGCAGTTAGCATAATGACATTGGGAATCGTTCCTTTTTTCACATCACGTAAACGTTCAAGGACAGCTAAACCGTCAAGATGAGGCATTATGATATCCAGCACAAGAACATCAGGATCTGCGGAGGTTAGCATATCTAAACATTCTTGACCATTATGTGCAATACCGACAACTTCCATATCATCTTGGGAGGAAATATAGTCCTCTAATAATCCAACTAACTCTCTATTATCGTCAACAACGCATACCTTGATTTTTTTCAATTCCAGTTCCTCCCTCATCAAATCCAGTCTCTATTTTTAAGTGAACATTTTAATCGTGCGTTTTATCTCTTAATTCTATTCTAAATTAGAAATTCGACAATGCAACTAAAATTCCTTTCATTTTTTAAATATTTGTTAAAATAGTGATAAAATCTCATCTTTTCTTTGTTTTACTTC
This sequence comes from Neobacillus drentensis, assembly GCF_021560175.1. Taxonomy (GTDB): domain Bacteria; phylum Bacillota; class Bacilli; order Bacillales; family Cytobacillaceae; genus Neobacillus; species Neobacillus drentensis_A. The sequence goes on from NZ_CP091110.1 coordinate 4,464,445, forward strand.
TTTTTTCGACTTAAATCGCATCTTTTCCAATTTATAACTGTTTTTTGTCGAATTTCCTTTATATAAAAAAGAAGCAAAATAGGCTAAATTGCCTATTTTGCACTTTTCAACGTCAACTTGCTTTCTCTTTCGGCGTTTCGTATATATTAATTCCAGCTTCATTCAGCATCCACTCAATATGGACTCCATAGCCAGAGGTAGGATCATTGACAAAAACATGAGTGACAGCTCCGACAAGCTTGCCATTCTGGATAATCGGACTTCCACTCATTCCCTGTACAATTCCTCCTGTCTTTTCAAGCAGCTTTGGATCGGTTACTTTAATAACCATGCCTTTCGTTGCCGGAAACTTTTGCGGGATTGTACTAACAATTTCGATATCAAATTCTTCCACTCGGTCGTCATTAACCACTGTTAAAATCTTAGCAGGTCCTTCTTTTACCTGATCGGATAAGGCAATTGGCAGTGGTTTATCCATTATGCCATTTTTTAAATCTCTGTTTAATTCTCCAAAAATCCCAAACGGACTATTCTTTTGAATGTTTCCAACAATTTGATGATCTGAAGAAAAACGAGCTAGCTTTTCACCTGGGTCACCATTACTTCCTTTTTCAATAGATGTTACCGTAGAACGGACGATTTGACCATCTTCAACAACGATTGGTTTTTTTGTGTCCATGTCTGAAATGACATGTCCAAGGGCACCATATTTTTTAGATTGCGGGTGAACAAAGGTCATGGTACCAATACCAGCTGCAGAATCTCTGATATATAAGCCAAGCTTATAGGTGCTCTCTCCCTTATCTTTCAATGGAGTAAGCTTGGTTGTGAATTTACCACTTTCTCGGCTGATTACTAAATCGAGGGGCTTTCCATCTTGCCCTGCCGATTGAACATATGGAGCTACGTCTGTCATCTTTTCAATTTTACTGCCATTGATTTCTGTAATGATATCCCCAACTTTAATTCCTGCAATTTCACCTGGAGATTTTTTTCCGTTTGCTGTGTTAATTAAATGGTGACCAACCACTAACACACCAACTGTATTTAGTTTAACGCCAATTGATTGACCACCGGGTAAGACACGGAAATCTTTTAAGACTCGTACATCGACCTTTTTAATGGGAATCCCTGCGTATTCTAGAAGCATTTCGTTTTTGCCATATTCATTTGCTTTAACAGATACCGATTTTTTTCCCTGATTAAGCGTGATATTTGTATTGTGAGAAGCTATGGCGGCTGTTACCGGGGCAGCCTTTTGGAACGTGTAATCTTGTCCTTCAAAAACGGTTATTGATTTTGGTATTGAAAGGTATTGCTGTAAGGGCTGAAAAAAAATAAGGCTAATTAATGAAACAAGGAGAATTCCACCAATAATCTTTCTAATTATTTCTAACTTCAAATCCTTCACTCTCCTCGCTTCTTTTCAACTGCACTTATAAAAATGGCTACATCTATAATTTTGCCTCCTTGACAATCATTTATAACTTCGTTCAACATAAAAAAGCTACCCAATTTGGATAGCTTTTCATTTTTTCTTATTTTTACCAGCTAATTGCAATAATTCCTCTGCATGTTGCTTCGTTAAATCGGTAATTTCTGTTCCCGAAATCATTCGGCCGATTTCCTTGATCTTTTCCTTTGTCTTTAAGGATGTAACAGAGGTTTTTGTACGGCCGCCCTTAATATCTTTCGCTATATACAGGTGTGTATCAGCCATTGCTGCTACTTGGGGTAAATGGGATATACAAAGAACCTGAGAACCTACAGCGACTTTATAAATTTTTTCAGCAATTGATTGGGCGACCCTTCCGCTGACACCAGTGTCTACTTCATCAAAAATGATCGAGGTTACCCCTTGATGTTTAGAGAAGATACTTTTTAATGCCAGCATGATTCGAGACAATTCTCCACCTGATGCCACTTTTGACAATGGTTTTAATGGTTCCCCAGGATTGGTGGAAATATAAAATTCGATATGATCGACGCCAGTTTTAGCAAAATGAAGCTGCTCGGATTCAAAACGAATTTCAAAAATAGTTTTTTCCATATACAGTTCTTTTAATTCCTGATGAATTAATTTAGTTAACTTTATTGCCCATTTACGGCGAATATCGGTTAATTGTTTTGCCTCAAGGACTAAGTCTTTTTTTATAGATACTAATTCCTTTTCGAGCTCTCCAATATGCGTTTCTTTATTTTGGAGTGTTTCAATTTCTTCTTCAATTTTGGCAGCGTATTCTAATATTTCTGGAATAGTTTTCCCATACTTCCGTTTCAGTTGATTAATCTCATTTAAACGGGCTTCAATTTCATTTAATCTCTGCGGATCATATTCTAGAACGTCTAATTCATTTCTTAATGTTTGTGCTGCATCCTCTAATTGATAAAAACTATTTGAAACCAAATCAGATAATTCTCGGTAGCTTGTATCAAGTGCAGCCGCCTCTTCTAGGGAGCCCATGACCATCCCTATCCAATCAAGTCCCTTTTGTTCCCCCTGTAAAGCGTTATAGCCTGTTTGGATGGCTTCAAATACCCTCTCGAAATTCCCCAGTCTTCTTTTTTCCTCAGATAATTCTTCGTCTTCGTTCGGCTTTAAATTTGACTTATGAATTTCATCTAATTGAAATTGAATTAAGTCGAGCCGATGGGCTGTCTGCTGGTCATTTTCACTCAAGGATTTAAGTTTATATAACGTCTGCTCATAGCGGCGAAATACTTGAGCATATTCATTCTGAGCAGGATCAATTTCTTCCGCGCCGAATTGATCAAGTAGTGGCAAATGTCTCGCTTCATCCATAAGCTCCTGATGTTCATGCTGACCATGGATATCGACAAGTGTAGCACCTATTTCTCTGAGGATGGAAATGGTCACAAGTTTCCCATTAATTCGACAAACACTTTTCCCTGTTCGAGCGATATCCCGACGTAATATAACCATGCCCTCTTCAATTTCAATGCCAAATTCACATGCTTTTGACATAACAGGATGGTTAGGGTCATCTATTTGGAATAAACCTTCAAGTACGGCTCTTTCTTCCCCATGGCGGACAAATTCAGCCGATCCTCTGCCTCCAACGATGAGGTGAATCGCATCAATAATAATGGATTTACCTGCACCGGTTTCCCCTGTCAAAACCGTTAACCCTTTTTCAAATGAGATTGATAAATTTTCAATAATAGCGAAATTTTTTATTGATAATTCTGCTAACAAGGAACTCTCCCCCCATTTAAAGCATGTCAAGGAACCGGTTTGTAATGACCTCTGTATCTTCCGGTGTTCGACAGATAATTAACATGGTATCATCACCACATATCGTTCCCAATATTTCTTCCCAATCGAGATTGTCAATTAATGCCCCTATTGCCATGGCATTACCGGGCAGGCATTTCATGACCAGTAAATGGCCCGCTGAATCAATTCTGACAAACGCGTCAATCAACGATCTTTTTAATTTTTGTAGTGGGTTAAAACGCTGATCTGCAGGCAAACTGTATTTATAACGGCCATCTGTTAATGGCACTTTAACTAAATGTAATTCCTTAATATCTCTTGAGACGGTAGCCTGTGTTACGTTATAGCCTGCGTTCTTTAATTCATCCACTAAATCATCTTGCGTTTCAATATCACTTCCGGCAATAATCTCTCTTATTTTAATATGACGTTGGCCTTTATTCATTCTTTCACCTCGTAATAATAAAAGCGTAAGCGCCTTAGTTAGCCCCGACAAGCATAAGACGAGCCGGCCGAAAAGTTGCTTTTTAACCTTTTGGACGGATTGGCTTATGGCCTCGAGGGGCTAGGCGCTGGAGCTAGACAATAAAAGAACATCAGTGTATGTCCTATATACCAATATGTTAGCCCATTTCTGAAGGAATGTACATTTTTTTAATAATAATACATTACAATGCATAAGGATAGGCTAATTGCCTACCCTTCTTCATGCTTTGTATGAAATTCCCGATGGGATTGTTCCACAACTTCCACAGGCTGAAACTTCAGCTGATTAGCACCTATTTCTTGTTCACCTTCCCAATGCAGGTGAAGCAAAAATTCAATATTTCCGTCTCCTCCGGTAATCGGGGAGAAGGATAAGTTTTTTACAAAGTAACCTTCCTTAATAGAAAAATTAATAATTTTCTCAATGACTTGTAAATGAACTTTCTCATCCCGAACTATTCCCTTTTTTCCTACTTGCTCCCGTCCTGCTTCAAATTGCGGCTTGACTAAGGCAATTATATCACTTCCAGGAATTAACAAGTTTTTCAATACAGGTAAAATTAAGGTTAGTGAGATGAAAGACACATCGATAGTCGCAAAGTTTGGCATCTCACGGCTTAAATCTGCTGGTGTTACATAACGAAAATTGGTTCTTTCCATTACAACGACTCGTTCATCCTGCCGCAGCTTCCAGGCAAGCTGATTATAACCAACATCGAGCGCATATGACATCTTAGCACCATTTTGTAGTGCACAATCCGTAAACCCTCCAGTTGAAGAACCGATATCCAATAAGACCTTCCCTTCGACATTAACATCAAATACCTTTAATGCCTTTTCAAGCTTTAGACCACCACGACTGACATATGGAAGTACATTTCCTTTTATATTCAGGGGTATATCAACTTTAACTTTTTCACCTGGTTTATCTAAGCGTTCTTCATTTGTATATACTAGGCCTGCCATAATGGCCCTTTTAGCCTTTTCTCTTGTTTCAATAAGTCCTCTTTCAACTAATAAAACATCTAACCGTTCTTTATTTTTCATATTTTAAGCCCTTTGTTGTTTTTTTCTGGCATTCGCTAAAATAGAAGTTCTCTTAATGGTTTCTTCCGTTGTTAAACCGATTTCCTCAAGTAAGGAATTTACATCACCGTGTTCAATAAACTGATCTGGGATTCCCATCCGGTCAATAAGTGCACCGTGAAATCCCTTGGACCCCGCAAATTCAAGAATTGCACTGCCAAATCCGCCCTGCAACACGGCCTCCTCAATCGTAAGGATAGGAATACCTTTATCAAGAAGTTCCGTAAGCATGGTTTCATCAAGGGGCTTGATAAACCTGGCATTGACAACGGATATGGATAACCCCTGTTTTTCAAGTTTTTGTGCGGCCTCCATAGCCATTGGAATGGTGGTGCCAAAGGTTAGGATTACCGCGTCACTTCCTTCTTTTAGCGTCTCCCAAGTGCCAATTGGTATGTTATGGAACGCTTCATCCATTTCTACCCCAAGTCCATTTCCCCGGGGAAATCTCATGGCTATCGGTCCATCATTATAATTTAAAGCCGTATAAACCATATGCTGACCCTCATTTTCATCCTTTGGCATCATTAAAACCATGTTTGGCATAGGTCTTAAAAAGGCTATATCAAAAACCCCTTGGTGGGTTTCGCCATCAGCACCAACTAAACCTGCGCGGTCAATTCCAATAAAAACATTTAAGTTTTGCCGGCAAATATCATGCAGCACTTGGTCATAGGCACGTTGTAAAAAGGTTGAATAAATGGCTAAGAATGGCTTCATATTTTGAGTTGCCAACCCTGCGGCGACTGTTGCCGCATGCTGTTCAGCAATCCCGACGTCAAACATACGGTCAGGGAACTCGCTTGCAAATCCTTCTAACTTGGATCCTACAGGCATTGCCGGAGTGATCGCCACAATACGATTATCATTTCTTGCCAGCTTCCGAACAGTTTCACTGACCATACTGCTCCAAGCAGGCGGTTGTTTTTTTGATGGTTTAACAAAGGCTCCTGTATCCATTTTATATGGTCCAGTCCCGTGCCATGTACCAATCTTGTCACTTTCAGCTGGTCTAAAGCCCTTCCCTTTTTTAGTAATTACATGGAGAAGGACAGGTCCGTCGGTTTTTTTAGCGTATTGGAGACTTTCAAATAAATTATCAAAGTTATGACCATCAATAGGTCCTAAATAAGTAAAGCCAAGCTCTTCAAAGAACATACCGGAAACCACCAAATACTTGAGGCTATCCTTTATTCTTTCGGCAGTCGCAGCAAGTTTCCCACCTACTGCAGGGACCTTCTTCAATAGTACTTCAAGTTCATCTTTTACCCATTGGTATTTACCGGCGGTCCGCAATTGGCCAAGAATATTATGAAGAGCACCGACGTTAGGTGCAATCGACATCTCATTATCATTAAGCACTACAATCATATTCTTTTTTTCATGACCAATATGGTTCAATGCCTCTAGTGCCATTCCACCCGTTAAAGCCCCGTCACCGATTACTGGAACCACAAAGGATTTTTCTTTTTTTAAATCCCGAGCAATGGCCATACCCATGGCAGCAGAAAGAGATGTAGAACTGTGTCCGGTTTCCCAAACATCGTGTTCACTTTCACCCCGTTTTGGAAATCCGCATAATCCCTTATATTGTCTTAACGTGTCAAATTCACAGGCCCTGCCTGTTAATATCTTATGGACATAGGATTGATGCCCTACATCCCAAATCAGTTTATCCTTTGGACTATCAAAACATTTATGTAAAGCGAGCGTTAATTCTACTACTCCCAAATTAGGTCCGATATGTCCACCGGTTACAGATAATTTCTGAATTAAAAATTCGCGAATTTCTTGACTAAGAGCCTCTAGCTCCTGATTCGACATCCTTTTTAAGAAGGATGGGTCCTTGATTGATAATAAATCCATTTTTGGACCACTCACTTTCATACTTATTCGTTCTACCCTTTTATACCCTAGTATTTCTATCTTTATCTGAAAAAATAGCCGCTAACACACTAAGTGATAACGGCAATTAACAACTTCTCTAAAATGAGAACCATTAGTACATACTCATACTGCAGCCAAAAAACACTCTAGTGATCCCTTGATGCAACTAAATCCGTTATTTCGTCAAGAAGATTAGTATTTAAGTCTGTCTTTTTTAAATATTCTTTGGACAGCTTAATTTGATTCTGAAGAGCATCTCTCGCCCCTTCCAAGGATAATAATTGTGGATAGGTGCTTTTATGGTTAACGGTATCACTGCCCACAGGCTTTCCAATTATTTGTTGATTGCCTACCAAGTCTAGAATATCATCCTGTATCTGGAAAGCAAGTCCAAGGTGATGTGCAAACGCTGAAAGGTTTTGTAATGAGTTTTCGTTTGCTTGAGCCATAATGGCTCCTGACACCACACTGAACTTTAGCAGCTTGCCTGTTTTGTGAATATGTATATACTCTAGTTCTTCAAGGGACAGAACCTTGTTCTCCCCTTCCATATCAGCTACCTGTCCGCCAACCATTCCTTCAGCGCCGGCTGCTTTTGCCATTTCTACAATCAAGCTCATTTTCACAGCCGGTGGAGCAAAATCAACAGAAAGCATATTTATTACTTCAAAACTATAAGTTAATAATGCATCCCCGGCAAGTGTTGCAATAGCATCTCCAAATACCTTGTGATTGGTCGGTTTACCTCTTCTTAAATCATCATTGTCCATACTGGGCAGGTCATCGTGGATTAAGGAATAGGTATGAATCATTTCAATTGCGGCTGCAGCCGGTATACCCTGTTTAGGGTCGATTCCAAATGCATCTAAAGTTGCAAATAACAATAATGGCCGAATTCTTTTACCGCCTGCTTCAAGAGAATAAATCATAGAATTCTTTAAGACGGAAGGGGCATCCATTTTTTCTACAAGCGCTCGAAGTTCCCGATCTAGCAGTTGTTGATATTCTTTTCTAAATGCGTCTAGTAATCCGGTTTTCAAGCCCTAATCCTCCTCTGCAATAGAAAAACGCTCAGTACGCCCATCCTCCGTAATAATTTGCGTAAGTTGTTCTTCCACAGTTTTTAATTTATCATGACATAATTTGGATAGTTCCATACCTTCTTTGTAGAAAGTAATCGCTTCTTCTAATGGAACGTCGCCTTCTTCCAGCTTTTCAACAATTTCTTCAAGCTTTGTCATGGCCTCTTCAAAGGTTAAAGTTTTTTCAGTTGTCACTTGCTTCTCTCTCCTTTATGGTTTTCACATTACAGAAAAGGCTTCCATCTGTTAATTGAATTTGAACTTGCTCATTTGTCTTTACTTGTTTAACACTTTTGACGAGCCGGTTATCCTCTGTATAGGCTAAACTATAGCCGCGCTCCATTATTTTAAGAGGGCTTAAGGCCTGCAGTGTAGAAAGAATCCGATCAAATTCAGTTTGTTTTTTTTCATAAATTTGCGTTACCGTTCGGTTTAAATCCTTTTGTGTCCTTTCAAAACGTTTTTTTGCCTCCAGCAGTCCTTCTTTTGGATGTTTTCGCTGCAACCGTTTTGATAGGATCTCATGCTGTTCTATTTTTACAGCGGATAATCGAGAAACTCCTCTTTTCAATCCTTCAGTTAACCGATCTACCTGCTCAAGTTTTTGCTCATAAAGCCGGTGTGGATAGCGAAATGCATACGATTTTTGAACACGACTTAACCGTTCATTTTCAAACTTAAACCTCGAGCTCATAACACGAATTAGACGGCCTTGACGCTGCAAAACCCTATCCACCAGTTCTTCAATATGTGGAACTGCTAATTCTGCTGCACCTGTTGGTGTCGGGGCACGCAAGTCAGCAACAAAATCAGCAATTGTAAAGTCTGTTTCATGGCCTACTGCTGAAATTATCGGAATTTTAGAAGAAAAAATAGCACGTGCTGTTAATTCTTCATTGAATGCCCATAACTCTTCAATCGAACCACCGCCGCGCCCAACAATTAAGACATCGATTTCTTTCATATTGTTGGCCTTTTCAATGGCTTTTACGATTGAAGGGGCAGCATTCTCTCCCTGTACAAGAGCAGGGAATACAAGAATATTCGCGATAGGATAACGCCTTTTAATTGTAGTAATGACATCCCGAATGGCCGCACCAGTAGGGGAAGTAATCACGCCCACTGTTCTTGGATATAAAGGGATGGCTTTTTTTGTTTCAGGAGCAAATAATCCTTCCGCTTCTAATCTTTGTTTAAGTTGTTCATAGGCTAAAAATAATTCGCCAATGCCATCAGGCTGCATTTCTCTTATATATATTTGATACTGGCCGCTTGGTTCATATACACTGATTTCACCCTTAACAATCACCTTCATCCCGTTCTCTGGTGAGAATTTCATAAAACGGGATTGTCCAGCAAACATCACGGCAAGAATTCGGGCTTTCTCATCCTTTAAGGTAAAATACATATGTCCGCTTGAATGCTGTTTGAAATTAGAAATTTCGCCTCTTACATGAACTTCCCGTAAATGGGGATCAGCATCAAATTTTCGTTTTATGTATTTTGTTAAAGCATTCACAGATAAATATCTTTGTTCCTGCATGTGCAGCTCCTTTTAACGAAAGAATAAAACTGTCCTTATCCATTATACATTTAGCTCGATTTTTTGTCTGTAAAAACAAATTGAACTATCTGTATGAGATAAGGACATACTTTACTTAATCTCGAGTAAGACTTTCAGCAGCAGACTTCACGGTATTGTACATAAGCATGGTGATGGTCATTGGGCCAACACCTTTGGGAACTGGAGTAATATATCCAGCCTTTTCGGAAACTTCATCGAACGCAACATCGCCACAAAGTTTTCCAGCTTCATTACGATTGATTCCAACATCAATTATAACCGCACCATTTTTAACATGTTCCGCCTTAATAAAATTCGGTATTCCAACGGCAGCGATCAAGATATCCGCTTGGTTTGTATGAAACGGTAAATCGTTTGTTTTCGAATGGCAGTAGGTAACCGTTGCATCTTGATTTAAGAATAATTGGCCAACTGGCTTACCAACGATATTGCTTCTTCCCACAACGACAACATGCTTTCCTGGAATAGAAATACCTGTTTCTTCTAATAAGACCATAATCCCATATGGTGTACAAGGCAGAAAGGCATTTTGGCCGGTCATCATCCTGCCAATATTAATTGGATGAAAGCCATCGACGTCCTTTAATGGAGATATGGATTCAATTACTTTCTTTTCGTCAATATGCTTTGGCAGCGGCAGCTGTACTAAGATTCCATGAATATCCGGGGTTTCATTTAATTCAGCAATTTTCGTTAATAATTCGTCTTCAGAAACTTCTTCCTGCATTTCAATTAATAAAGAATGCATACCTAGCTCTTTACAAGCCTTTTCTTTATTCGTTACATAAGTCCTTGATGCATGGTTATTGCCAACGAGAATAACGGCTAAACCTGGTGTTACGCCAAGATCTTTGAGCCTCACAACTTCTTCGGCAATTTCCAACCTTTTTTTTGCAGCTATATCTTTTCCGTTAATTATTTGTGCTGTCATCATAATTCCTCCCCAGTCCGTAAAAAATAATCGATTAATTGTTATGAAGTTTTTCTTTTATCTTAGATAAAACCCCATTAATAAACTTACTTGATTGGTCATCTCCGTATATTTTTGCTATCTCTATGGCTTCATCTAGTATTACATTATCTGGAATATCCTGAGAAAATTTCAATTCAAATGCAGCCATTCTTAATAAGTTACGATCCACGGTAGCTAATCGGTCTAGAGTCCACTTTTCAAGATTTTCGCTAATAAGAGTATCGATTTCATCTTTTTGCTCAACTACCCCAAGAACCAGTTGGTTCAGATAGTCATCACTAGTCTCTCCTTCTAAAACATGTTCAATCGCTGATGATGGTTCGGTGTCACTAACATCAATTTGAAAAAGTGCCTGTAACGCCTTTTCCCTAGCTGTTCTTCTTTTCATTCTACCTTTAACTCCTTTAGCTATATATTAACTAATTTTTGTTTAATTTTTGTTTTTGACTGGCATTATGTACTTGAAACTAGCTTGCACATAAAAAGATAATAGCATAACTAAAAGGGAATCGCACTATGTCTTATTATTTTATAAAGGATCAGCCATTCAATTATGGTTTTGTACTTTTTTTCGCCAATAAATCGTTTTAAAACTCATAAAAAAATAGAAGAACCAAAGGATCGATACCTTTGGTTCTTAAAAAGTTAAAGTTCAGCGTCAATTTCCTGTTCGTTCTTTTGATTTTCAAATTGAATTCCGACTACGTGAATGTTTACTTCCTCTGCATCTAATGCAGTCATATTCAACAAAGCTTGACGAATATTATCTTGAACCTTTCCTGCAACCGTTGGAATAGATGTACCAAACTTCATTAAGCAATAGACATCCACTTTAATTCCTGTTTCAGTAAGTTCTACCTTAACACCCTTACCGTGATTTTTTTTCCCAAGACGTTCCACAACGCCCGTTGCAAAATTACCGCGCATCCCAGAGACACCATCCACCTCGGATGCTGCAATTCCAGCGATCACTTCAATAACCTCCGGCGCAATTTCAATTTTACCATGACCATTGCTTCCTTGATCCATTTCCAAGACACTAAATTCGCTCATATTAAACACCTCCAAATTTTAGACAGACTTCATCACATCATGTAATTCAAGAAACTTCGTATTAAAATTGCCTTCAACGAAATTTTCATGCTCTAACAATTTTAAATGGAACGGAATGGTTGTATGAATGCCTTCCACAACAAACTCACTTAACGCCCGCTTCATTCTTGAGATGGCTTCTTCTCTGGTGTTCCCATATGCGATAACCTTCGCAATCATGGAATCATAGTATGGCGGAATGGTATATCCTGGATACGCTGCTGAATCAATACGAACTCCTAATCCACCTGGCGGCAAATACATCTTAATTTTCCCTGCTGAAGGAAGAAAGTTCTTTTCTGGATTCTCTGCATTAATCCTGCACTCAATTGCCCAGCCTGTGAACGTAACATCCTGCTGTTTAAGGGTTAGTTTTTCACCATTTGCTACGCGGATTTGTTCTTTAATCAGGTCAGTCCCAGTGACCATTTCTGTCACAGGATGTTCGACCTGGATTCTTGTGTTCATTTCCATAAAATAAAACTTGCGATTGCGATAATCATAAATAAACTCCACCGTGCCGGCACCCGAATAATCAACTGCTTGTGCGGCTTTCACGGCTGCACTTCCCATTTCTTCACGAATCTCACCATCTAAAGCTGGTGATGGCGATTCTTCTAACAATTTTTGAAGCCGGCGCTGGATAGAGCAATCTCTTTCACCTAAGTGAATCGTATTTCCATGTTTATCGCCAAGTACTTGTATTTCAACGTGACGGAAATCCTCAATATATTTTTCTATGTAGACTCCAGAGTTTCCGAAAGCCGTCAACGCTTCCTGCTGTGTGATATTGATTCCTTTTATTAATTCCTGCTCATTTTTAGCAACACGGATTCCTTTACCGCCTCCGCCTGCAGTTGCCTTAATGATGACAGGGTATTCGATTTGCTTCACAAGCTCAAGTGCTTCATCAATATCATTAATAATGCCTGTAGATCCTGGAACAATTGGTACTCCAGCTTTACGCATCGTTTCCCTTGCAATGTCCTTGGTTCCCATTTTTGTGATTGCTTCTGGACTTGGCCCGACAAAGGTGATATTGCATTCTCTACAAAGTTCTGCAAAGTCTGCATTTTCAGCAAGAAATCCATATCCTGGGTGAATCGCATCACATGAGGTCAAGTTTGCAACACTGATTATATTTGTAACGTTTAAATAACTGTCTTTTGATGATGTTGGTCCTATGCAATAGGCTTCATCTGCGAGTTGAACATGCAGGGCTTCACGGTCGGCTTCTGAGTATACGGCAACCGATTCAATTCCCATTTCCCGGCAGGCACGAATAATCCTAACGGCAATTTCTCCTCTGTTTGCAATTAACAGTTTCTTTATCATCCTGTTATCGCTCCTTATTCTGGCTTGACTAGAAATAGCGGTTGTCCATATTCAACTAATTGACCATTTTTCACTAGTATTTCAACGATTTCTCCGTCTACTTCTGCCTCAATTTCATTAAATAATTTCATCGCCTCAACAATACAAACGATTGAATCCTTTGATACCCGGTCTCCTGCTTTTACATAATTATCAGCATCTGGAGTTGGCGACGAATAGAAGGTTCCAACCATTGGTGAAGTGATTTTGTGTAAATTTGCTTGCACTGCTGATTCATTTCCTGCTGCTTTTACAGCTTCCGGTGCAGCCTCTTGGACTTGAGCAGCTGGTGCTGGCTGTACAGCCGGAACAGTTTGTACAGCTGCAGAGGCTGGCTGTGGTACTGAAACTGGCTGGGAAACAATCGTGGTTTGATTGTTTTTCTTCATTTGGATTTTTGAACCATCCATTTCATATACAAATTCATCGATACTGGATTGATCAACTAATTTAATCAATTCACGAATTTCTTGTACTTTTAACATTGAGTAACACTCCTTGTACAACTTAATTAGTACTAACTACTAATACTATACGATAATAGCTAGTAAAAGTTCAATCATCTTAATTGAAAGGCTGCTGACAATTTCAAGATGTCTCCCCTTATATATTAATCTTTTTTGATCAAAAAAAGAAATATTTTACGATTTCCCTCCTTACAATTGAAGATTTTTACCTATTCTTAGTGGATTTAACCATAAAAAAATTATTGGTATATCCACTTTAAACAGGTCTGTTGATTGGCGCTCCAGGCACTTCGCTTTCCGAGGGCGTGCCGGGGAGCCTACTCGGCGCTGAAGCGCCTGTGGAGTCTCCCCAGCCCCTTACTCCCGCAGGAGTCTTCGTGCCTTCCGCGCCAATCAACAGGGTGTTTTCAATAGACCTTCAACTCAACTATTAAAAATAAAAAATAAGTGTTTAAAATCATTTGGATCCCTTAACATAAATAATTGCCGAGAAAAATACCCTTTCTCGGCAATTTTTTATGTTATTTATTTTGCAGGCTGATATTCAACTGCTACATAGTTTGTTTCATCAATTTCTTTTTTTACTTCCAGCATAATCTTATTAGCATCTGAAACAGATGGTTTTTTCTTTGCTTTGACGGTAACGATTACCTTTGGTCCATCCGCTCTTACAAGCACATCTTCATAACCCATTGTTTTAATGAATGTTTCAAGCAATTCTTCACTTTGAGCCACTTGATTTAGTTTGTCCATTTGATCTTTTACTTTACTTTTTTCATCAGGAGAAAGATCAGTGGAAGCTAATTCGCTTGTCAATTCTTCCTGTTTTTGGCTGCGTAAGTCTTCCAGCTTCATACGGAGTTCTTCAAATGCTGAATCGCCAGCAACGCTGGATACAACTGTTTTGTCAACCTTTTCCTTTGTTCCCGTTGATGATTTCCCTAAATTTTGATCCTTGGCCTTTTGTTGAACGGCAGCTAGATCATTGCTCTTTTGCTCTGGTGATGTAATGTAATAAACCGATAAGACCACAACTAAACTTAACATCGTTAATAACCAAACTGTTTGTTTTTTTAATAGCATCTTCTTTTCCCCCTTATTTTTTAGGCATGACAGCCACTCGATGACTAGGTACTCCCAAAGCCCTAGTAACTGCTTCCTTAATCCATTTTTTCACTTCAATATTATCTGCGCCCTTAGCTACTACGAGGACCCCGCGAATATCAGGTTTCTTAGTTTCTACGACAATAGGAACCTCTTTATCTCCATTACGAATAATAACCAATTGTGTATCTGTTGAAGAATCAACTACCTTACGTTGTCCGCCTTCACGGTCTGTTTCATCCGTCGTTTGCGATTTTGTTACTGTATTTTTTTCAAGTATTTTCTTGTCGGTTGAATCAATTGTTACGACAACGGTAACATCATTAACACCCAGCATTTCCTCTAAGGCCTTCTTCATTTGGTTTTCATACTTTTCCTCATATTGAGTTATGACCTTATTCTCAGATGATTTCTTAATACCAAAGGCCGGAACATCCTCAGAAGCGATCTTTTCATTTGTTGCTGCCGGCTGTGCTTGAGTAGTCGAATTGTCTTTAAAAACAATATTTCCCACAAGCATAAAGGCAGCTCCAATACAGAGAACCAGCAGCATATATTGGTATTTCCCAGGTTTCTTTTCACCCTTATTTTCCGGTTTAAGTATTTTCTTAAGCCATGATAATGGTCCTTGATTGTTATCCATTTTTCTTTTTAATCCCCCCTTCAATCGAAACTTCTACAGTTTTCTCTGTTACATTCCATTTCTGTGACAGAAATGAAGCAATTTGTTTTGTTTCTTTGGTTGATCCTTCAGAAGGAAGAGGTTTTTCGGTGTTTATTTCAATTTGTTTAATTGCTTCGACTGTCTGAACGCTGTTTTCTGGCTGTTTTAGAAGAACCGTAACCTTTTGGAGGTTTTCAGGGAATGCTTTGTCGCTTTCTTCGTTCACTGCTAGGTCAATTTTTTCTATCTCCAATCCGTATTGATTCATCAACTCCTCCTTAACACCCTTTTTTAGCTGGACAGCCATTTCTTCTAAAATATATGCATGTTGGGAGGCTTGTATTTCTTTTTTCTTTAAATCTATTGAATTTTTGATATTTTTTTCTCCCGGAGCCTGATAGGAAGGGATAGCGCTCATAGTTGTTTCAAAGTCCTTGGAGATCAGCTTAAGGATAGGAGTAAGAATAATTGCGATTAAAAGGAGCCCGGTCACCATTTTGGTATATTTCTGCATACTAGAGTTTGGAAGCAGCATATCGATGACCGTAGCTAACAGGATAAACAGGATAATATTCGTTACCCATTCTTTTAAGAAATCCATCATTCTCCCCCTTACCTCATCATCATCGTTAAATTTCCAGCCGCAACGATGACGGTAATACTTAAAAAGAACATAAGCGAGACAATTCCCAGGGCTGCAAATACATAGATGACACTTTTGCTGATAATATCAAGGCATTTAATAACTGGACCGCCCCCTAATGGCTGAAGGATGGCCGCTGCAAATTTATAAATAAACGAAATCATTAATATTTTTAAAGCCGGAAATGCCACGATGATTAGTAAAATAGCAACACCGGCGATTCCAACCGTATTTTTTAACAGGACGGAAGCACTGACGACCGTATCTGTTGCATCGGTAAACATTCTTCCTATAACAGGAATAAAATTGCCGGTAACAAATTTAGCTGTTCTAATGGCTACTCCGTCGGTTACGGCAGCTGATGCTCCTTGTACCGAAATAACTCCAAGAAATACAGTTAAGAAAAGGCCCATTAACCCGATGCTCCAGTTTCGCAGAAGCGCTGCTAACTGCGACACTTTGTATTGTTCAGACATGGTACTGACAATACTCAGTAAAGTTGCTAAAAAAAGAAGTGGAAGAATAATATACTGCATAATTAAGCCGCTCGAATTCATTAAGAAAAGGATGACTGGGTGAAAAAAGGCAGCTGAGACAACTCCTCCTGACGCTGCAATTAAAGCGAGGAGAAGAGGAACAAGGGCCAGGACGAAGGAGATCATCGTTCCAATCGCTTCATTTGTATAGCTAATGGCAATATGGAAACTATTTAAAGCTATAATGACGAGCACCATATAGATAATGGAATAGGCTACTTTACTAATCGTGCTCTTTTCGAAGGCATTTTGCATCGATTGCAAGAACATGCTGAAAATGGTTAACATGATTAATGAACCCAATAATTTTCCATTCGCTACAAACTCATGAAAGGCGAATTTTAGTATTCCTTGACCCCATTCCTTAAAGGAAAATTTCTTGTCGCCTTTAACAAAATCATAAAGACTGCCCTTTTGACTTTCCGGGAGAAAGCCGCCATATTTAGTAGTAATATCCTCCCAATATTGTTGAAGCTCACTTATGTCCAATGTCTCTAACTGTTGGTCGACCAAATCCTGTGCTGAGAGTGACGCTTGAGTGTTTTTAGATTCTTCGGCAGCTTGTACACCTGGAATATGAAAAAATAATAAAACGAGAATCATGATGGGAATAAACTGCAGCTTTTGCTTCATTTCTACACCTCATTTTGGGGCTGTCCTCAACTAGGAATAAGTTTTATTATGGTTTCGATTAAGACGGTTAAGATAGGGATGGACATAGCTAGAATGATAATTTTTCCGGCTAATTCGATTTTTGATGCAATAGCTCCTTGACCTGCATCCTTCGTGATCTGTGTAGCAAATTCTGCAATATAAGCAATTCCAATGATTTTAAGGATCGTCTCAACATAAACCATATTTACCTTTGCATTTACGGCAAGTTTTTCTAGCATATGAATAATTTCAAAAATTTTATCAACTAAAAAGAGAAAAATGACACAACCCACAAAAACAACTAAGAGAAATGCAAAATTAGGTTTTTGCTCTTTGATTATTAACGCAAGAAAAGTGGCGATAAGGGCTACACCGACTATTTTTATGATTTCAATGGCTGAGCCCCCCTCTCTATTGAAACAAGAATACAGATTTTATTTTTTGGAAAAGGTCATCCACAATTGTAGCCACTTGGAACAAGATGTAGATAAACCCAAATAATGTTACCCATTGGGCGTATTCTTTTTTCCCGACCTGATCCAGGACGGTATGCAAAAAGGCAACCACAATACCTACCCCAGCGATTTTAAAGATAATATCGACTTCTAACCCCATTGCTTTTCCCCCTAAAATAATAAAATAATCAGTAACAACCCGGATAAGAATCCTAAACTCTTTAGCATTTTTTCATATTTCGCCTGTCGGTCAATGGCATCAGCTTCTTCTCTTTCAAGATGGGAAAGTGTAAGCAAAATATGCTTTTGCTGGGAAATGCGGTCATGGCGTCCTAATGTTTCCCCAAATTGCTTCATTACCTCGAATTCACCCTGTTTTAAAGCGGTTAATTTCCAAATTTCTTGTAAACTTGTCTCCCAGGCATCTTTAACCGTTGTTTCTGTTTTCGTTAATCGACTCGCAAAGGTTTCAAAGAACTTTGACAGCGGATTTGTAAGCTGGGCGGCTAATCTCCGGGCAGCCTCATGTAACGGTGTATGGCTGTACATAATTTCAGCTTCGAGTGATTGTAAGGCTGACCGTAATGCCCTTAATTGCTTAGGTCGGTCACTAAAATTCCGGGCAGCCTCGAACCCTGTCCAGGTCGTGGCAATAATAATGATAATGGCTCCAATTAGTTTAATCATTTTATGTCACTCTCACTTTATGAGGCATTTCCTTACCCTCTGCATCGAGAATGCGGGCAATCGTTCCTGGCCCTGATAATCTGCTTAAGATGACAAAACGTTCAAATATCTTTTGGTCCATAATGTCCCTTAATGAGGGACGTTTTCTAATTTCATCTATATTTGAACCGTGGGTGGTCATCATCAGTTTAATTCCTGCATGTACCGCCTCTTGGATAGCTTCTGCATCTTCTCGGCGGCCGATTTCGTCCACAATCAGCACATCCGGACTCATCGAACGGATCATCATCATCATTCCTTCTGCTTTCGGACAAGCATCTAAGACATCTAGACGATGACCAAAGGTTAACTGTGGTACTCCATTCACGCACCCAGCAATCTCACTTCGCTCATCAACAATCCCCACTTTATTTGCTTTAATACCTTTTGAATGATTCCCCGATGAAATGATTCTTGCAATATCCCGTAGCATTGTTGTTTTTCCTGTCTGCGGCGGTCCAATGATCATGGTATGCATCCAGTCTTCTTGAAAAACATAAGGAATGATTGCCTCAGCAATCCCAACCTTCTCTCTGGCAATTCTAATATTAAAAGAGGAGATATCCCTTATCGCCTTGACCTTTCCATCTTCAAGAATGACCTTTCCAGCCAGTCCAATCCGATGCCCTCCGGATATGGTAATATAACCGCGTTTAAGTTCTTCTTCCAGTGTATAGATGGAAAATTGACTAATTTTATTCAGAAGATGAAAAGCATCCTCAGGCTGAATAATATACGATAAAAACCTAGGAGCACCCTTTAGAGTAATCTCAATGGGACGGTTAATCCGGATGCGGATTTCCTCTACTTCTTCTTTTTGATTAGGAGGGATTTGATTGATTAGGCTGGCAATATTTTTAGGTAAAAAGGTAAGAATCGTTTCCACGTATGTTTCCTCCTCCATTTTTCCTTTCTCATTAATTAAAATGTATGCCTGCTTGGACACAATATGACATCCACGCCTGTTAATTTCATTCTATTTTTCGGTAACTGTTAATAGAACAAAATACCACTTTTACTAGACTTTTAAGATACGAGGAACATAATCCGGTGACAGCATAATTTATTAGGAGATCAATGAAGGGACGGAGAATAAATGTATCCTTATCATGTACCTAATCGAAATGGACTCCATCCAAAAGGTCACTTAATAAAAGTGATCGGGGAAGGGGAACTCAGCCTGCCGCCGGATTCTGCATCGGTGAACTTAGGGGTCATAACAGAAATGAAAGATCTTATACCCGCTCAGCAGCAAAATTCTGCTGCGGTGACTAAAGTAATTAATGCGATTAAGACACTAGGCATTCCTCAAAATTTAATCCAAACCTCTGATTATCGAATGGAGACTGAATACGATTATGAACAAGGGAAACAACTTTTTCGCGGGTACAAAGTAACTCATTTATTACAGGTAAAAATGGAAGAACTTTCATTAGTAGGAAAAGTTGTAGACACTGCGGTTCAAAATGGGGCGAACTTTGTATCTAACGTTCAATTTAGCTTAAAAAATAAAGATGGTTATTATTTGCAAGCCTTAGCTCTTGCTCTAAATAACGCCAGTGAAAAAGCTAAAACGATTGCCACAACCATTCATGCTACTTTAAATCCGACACCTACTTCGGTAGTGGAAAGCGGTTCTAGTGTACAGCCCATTCATTATCAAGCCGATGCCTTAGCAAAAGGGTTTAGTTCTACTCCAATGGAACCTGGTCAACTTAAAATTAAGGCCGTTATTTCAGCAGAATTCCACTATCAAACAACGGTTTGACAAACAAAAAAGGACTGAGCCGAATATTGGCCTCAATCCTTTTTCCATAGTAAGCTTATTTATCATATTTCTTTGCCCAATTATATAATTGCATCTCCGTGACAGGGCCGTTAAAGTGCTCTCTGATCGTTCCTTGTTTATCAATGACAAAAGTTTCCGGTTGTCCTGTCACATTAAACATTTTTGATACCTGAGCATTATAATCGAATAAATAGTTCATTCCTTCTTGATTGTTTTTGGTGGACTTTTTTATCCTGTCAATTGTTTCGCCGCGGTTAATCATAAGAAATGGATATTTTCCACCATAATCCTTTTGAAATGCTGCAAGTTCCGGGAATTCCTCCTTACATGGTTCACACCAGCTCGCAAAATAATTAATGATCACCACTTTGCCTTTATATTCAGAGAGTTTCGTAGTCCCACCCTCATATTTTGGCAA
This sequence comes from Neobacillus drentensis, assembly GCF_021560175.1. Lineage (GTDB taxonomy): Bacteria > Bacillota > Bacilli > Bacillales > Cytobacillaceae > Neobacillus > Neobacillus drentensis_A. The sequence continues at coordinate 4,484,704 of NZ_CP091110.1, forward strand.
TTCAAAGTTATACGCCTTATCACCGACATCGGTGTTTTTAGCCTTTGTTACCAAACTATATGCGAAAAAGCCAAACATGCCTATAATAAGAATTAGTACGAGTAATTTGATAACTCGCTGATTCATCGTGTTTCCTCCTGACACCAATAAGTTTTTAACAAAGGGCCTGGATACGGTTCACAGGCCCTTAAAAAATCACTTATCAAGTTCCTTTAAAAACTCTATTTCCTTTTTAAGCTTTGTGTGTCTTTTCCCTAGAATTAACATATAAGCAAAAATAACCACCCATACTACGGAATAAGCCCCATACATATATTCATAACCCATGTTAAATTCCTCCTATTTTTCCATGTCTGCTCTTAATTTTTCTTTAAAACGCTCAACTTTTAGTTTCATGTTTTCAAAGGTAACACCTTTATGAAGTAGGTAAGAATATAAAATGGTGAATGCTGCGAGTGATACAAACAATGCTGTCAGCATTGAACCATCTATTCCCCCCCCCTGCTGGGAAGGACCATTTCCAAAAACGATTGGATGGAATTTTGTTTGCCACCAGCGAATAGCAAAAAATACAATGGGCACATCGGCAAATCCGATAATTCCAAATACCGCTGCAAGCCTTGCCTTTTTATCCCATACACCATCCATTTGGCGAATCATAATGTAAGCAATGTAAATAAAAAATAGGATTAACGTTGTAATTAACCGTGGTTCCCAAACCCACCAGGTATTCCATGAAGATTTTGCCCAAATTGGACCGGTTGTTAACACAATAATTGTAAAAACAATTCCAATTTCTGCAGAAACATAGGCATAAGTATCAAAAATTCTTTTTCGCTTAATCAAGAATAATATGCTAAATACAAATGTAACGAAAAAGGCCATAAACGCCAGCCACGCTGAACTGACATGAAAATAAAAGATCTTCTGTGCAGCGCCCATTGTTTTTTCTTCCGCAGCATAGATAAAGATAAAATAGAGGGCAACTAACATGGAAACAACTGTCCCGCCAAACAAGAAACTAGATATATTGTTTGGCTTAGTTTCCGTGAAATTAGCTCCGGGAAGTACTGCTTTCTCTCGTTCGAGATTCATACTCATCACTTAAACCTCCAGCACATAATCTATTAATAAGAAACAAACAACAAAGAAGATTAGATCGTAAGCTGTAACAAGCTGGATCCAAGCTATGGCGCTCGAAATTTTCTCCATATTCGTTAAAATTATCTTTGTTGCTTGCACAACCCCAATTAAAATAGGTGTTGTGATTGGAAACAGCAATAGCGGCAGCAGCATTTCACTGCTTTTGGAATTTGCTGCAAGGGCTGCTAAAAACGTCCCAATTGCGATAAATCCAAAACTTCCCAAAAAGACGACTAAGAGGAAATAAGGAAGACTGCCGAGAAATTTAAAATCAAATAGTAAAAATAAAAACGGAATCGAAACGATTTCAACCACTAGCATCATGGTGAAATTGGCCAGGAATTTTCCTAGATAAATACTGGCTGCTTCCATTGGCGCTACCAACAAACCTTGCATCGTATCATTTCGCTGTTCGGAAATAAACGATCGATTGAGTCCAAGAATCCCGGCAAACACGATAATAACCCAGATGACTCCAGGAATAACCGCTCTTGTTGTATTATTCGCAGGGTCAAACGCAAAACTGAAAACAACGATAACGAGCCCCGCAAAAATAATTTGTGTAGTCAGGATTTGTTTTGTTTTTAGCTCTGAATATAGGTCCTTCTTTGCTAGGAAGAGGGCTGTTCGGAAAAGGTTCATGATACACCCTCCACTTGAAGTTCATATTTTTCAGTAACAAAACTGAGATTATCATTTTGGATCCTAAAGTCATCCACAATTTTTCCATTCTTAACAATGATGATCCTGTCACAGATTTCCGCTGCTTGTTTAAAATCATGGGTTACCATTAATGTTGTTGTACCTTTTTCCTTCATGGATAAGATAACATTATTTAAAATGGCAATCGCACCTTGATCCAAACCTGTATGCGGTTCATCCAAAAGGAGAATCTCGGGATCATGGATAATTGCCCTTGCAATCGCAATCCTTTGTATCATACCGCGGGAAAAGTTTTTAACTGGCTCATTCAAAAAGAAGGATAAGCCCACATCTTTTACAAGCGTCCTTGCCTTATGTTCCACATCCTTAACCCTGTATATATTCCCAAAGAAGACGAGATTTTCTAACGGTGAGTAATGATCATAAAGCAAGCTGGAATGAGGTAAATATCCCAATAGTTTTTTTATCGGAATCTGGTTCTTTCTTAAATCTAAGCCATTCATTATTACCTGGCCGGATGTCGGCTTTATTAAGGAAGCCAGTACCTTTAACAGTGTACTTTTCCCCGCACCATTTGGTCCTAGGATGGCAACTGTTTCCCCTTTTTTTATGGAGAGGTCAACGCCACGTAAGATTAGCTTATTATCAGCTTGCTTCGTCAGCTTTTTTATTTCAATCATCATGAGTCCCTCCCATCCCAGCTGTTATTCAATAAACGTACGTAGATTTAGCTTAACTTGAACTAGATGCTGTTTGTAAGCAGCAAGCTTTCCATGGTAATCGTCTTCTGAGATTTTTCCTTCATCAAAGGTTTCTTCTAGTTCAATGATCTTCTCCATGATTGCTTTTTGTTTTGCTAGTAATTGTTTAAATGCCTTTTCTTCTTTATCTGCGCCTAGTCTTTCTTCTTCTAATCTAGCTTTTCTTTTAAAGTAGATAAAATAGGCAATACCTGCAATTATGATTGCTCCAATTATAATTAGGAAGATGTGTGGGTTGAAACTGTGTAATGGTGATTGTGCCCACATTCTTAGATGTCCAGGGTTATGAAATGCCGGTGCAGTGTGAGTTACCCCGGTTGTGCTATTTTTATCTGTAGTTGCTGCCGCCTGCTTAGTTTCATCTGCTGGCGGTTGAACATCTTTTTTGTAGACTAGTGTAAATGTCTGTTTTTCCTTCAACCCTTCAATGCTGTAGCCAAAATAGTTTTGATCATCAAATTTGAAAAGACCTTGACTAGTTGCTTCTGCACCTGTAACTTCAACACTGCCCATTCCTTCAGGAACAAGGATTTGCATCATTTCAACAGGATAATCCATGGATAATTTGATTTCTTTGCCTTTAGGCATTCGATAGCTGTAAGGGAGCACAGTTGTTTGATTCGCCGGAATTGGGGTCGTTGTAATAAACCCTTTTTCCTCTTGCTTAAAAGCGATTTTACTATCTAAAAAATTAAGATCCTTCGCATTTTCAGGCAGCGTAACCTTTAAAACTGCCTCACTCTTACCATCACCTTTATACTCTTGTGAAGAAGTGTTGGTATAATTGACCATATTCATCATATTAGTTGACCCGTCTTCTGCGGGGCTTACAACCAAGTAATGCATGTCAATGGCTATCTTTGAATCTGTAGCTGCTAATCCTTGGAAAGGAAATAATAGCAATAGTCCAAGGAAGAAAACGGTGATTTTTTTGATCACTTTCCTTCCCCCTTTTTCTTTGCGTAGTTTTTCATTTGTGCTTCAATTTCTTTTTCGACTTCTGCCATTAATTCCTTATCAACACTTGTGTCTACAAATTGGTCTTCTTCCTTCATAATCTTGGCTACTTCTATTTCATATTGTCTTTTTAAATTCTTATAATCAGCATGTGAGATTTTATCCATCTTGTACTCAAACTCGATTTCATTAAGTGTGGTCAATAAGGCCTCTTTCGTGGCAGCTATATCTTGGTCCTTTGAACTTAATTGGATAAACGTATCCCACTTAAAAAATGGAGCTACTATTAAAAACAAACATATTAGAGCCAATGCTACTGTAAAAATTATTGATATGATTGAGATATCATGCATTTTATTCACATCCTAAAGATACTTTTTGCGTTCTTCATCGATCATCGAGGTAAGGATTTCTCCCTCCACTTCATCCTCAGTGCTTTCGTAATCAGTCATTACGACATCTGTACCTTTTTTCTTCACCCACTTACGGATAATGATGAATACAGCTATTGCCGCTAATCCTAAAACGACAAACGGAAGAACCCATGCTGTTAAACTAAAACCGCTTTTCTCAGGGGATGTTAAGATTTCTTCACCATAAATATTGACATAGTATTGACGAATTTTATCTTTATCCCAGCCTTTGTTCATCATCCCTACCAAGTCCTTTTTAAACTCAGTAGTCAGATTACAAGTATTTGGATCGCATTCATAGTGATCTTGACCACAACCGCATGTACAGGCAAATTGCTGGGCAACTGCTTTAAATTCAGCCGATTTATAATCTATTTGTCTTGCTTCTGCTCGAATAAATAAACCTTGAAAAATAAACGCAATTACTAGGAGCCCTAAATAGAATTTCTTTTTCATTATTAAGACACCTCTTTGCGTACTCCTGTGTACCTCGGAGTGACATTTCCATATTTTCCGTTCCAAACTGCAAATAATGCACCAATTACAATCATAAAGGAACCAAACCATAGCCAATCCATCATTGGATTAACTTTCACAACAAAAGTTGCTTTTCCATTATCTTCCCATGCGCTTAATACGATATATAAGTCTTCTTTAACCGATGAAATGATGGCTACTTCAGAAGATGGCTGCTCCCAGTTACCGTAAAACACTTTTTCAGGTTGGAAGGTGCCAAGTTTTTTACCTTTTCTAAAAACGGTAACGTCTGCATAAACGATATCGTTAATTCCCTCTTTCTTTTGATCAAGACGATCATAATTGATCCGGTAATCCCTAAGCTCAATTGATTGGCCTAAAGAAACAGTTTTCATCGTTTCCACATCATAATTTTGTGAACCGATAATCCCCATTGTTATAAAGGCAATACCAAGGTGGACAATATATCCTCCATAGCGGCGGCGGTTGCGGACCATTAAACGATATAAGGCAACCAATGGAGATTCTTTTGTCATTTTACGTCTAGCTTTCACACCTCTATAAAACTCTAAGAAATGTGTGACCAACAATAAAATAATAACTCCGTATCCAATTACAGCCCACGCTTTTTGGATGCCTAGTACAGCCATTAAAACCATTCCAATTACAGCAAGAATCGCTGGAATCAAAAAGTTCTTTCGAAGGTTTTTTACAGTAGATTTCTGCCATGCAAGCAATGGACAAACGGCCATAACAAACATCATTGACAATAGAATTGGCGCTTCTACTTTGTTAAAGAATGGCATACCCACTGTTACTTTCGTACCTCGGACAGCTTCAGATACAAGCGGGAAAACAGTTCCCCAAAAAGTAGCAAATGCTGCACCTACTAATAATAAGTTATTAACTAAAAAACTACTTTCTTTCGAAACAATCGAATTGAACTCGCCTGCACTTCGTTTAAGCAAATTGTACCTGCTCATTAGTACATAGAGAGCCAGAATGACCGCTACACCCATGAAAATTAAGAAATATAATCCTAGATTAGAGTTAGCGAAAGCATGGACAGATGTTAAAACACCACTGCGCACAAGGAATGTTCCAAATAAGGTTAATGCATAGGAGACAATAATTAAGCTTATATTCCATATTTTCAACATATTTTTACGTTCTTGAATCATAACGGAGTGGAGGAAGGCTGTCGCTGTCAGCCATGGCATAAATGATGCATTTTCGACTGCATCCCACGCCCAATATCCACCCCAGCCAAGCTCTACATACGCCCATTGTCCACCAAAGATATTTCCAAGACTTAAAAATAACCAGGCAACAATTGTCCAGCGTCTTGTCATTTTAATCCAAAAATCGTCAACGTTTTTCATGATTAATGCTGCCATCGCAAAGGCAAAAGGTACGGCGAGACCAACATAGCCAAGGTAAAGTGTCACAGGATGAATAATCATCCCCGGGTTTTGCAGCATTGGATTTAGTCCCTTACCCTCTGCCGGAACGGCTGCCAATAAATTGAATGGTTTTGCGACAAATCCCAGAATAAAAAAGAAGAAAACCGCATTGGCCATTAAAATGGCTGAGATGTAAGGAACCATTGGGTTTCCTTTCATCTTTCTTGAAAACGCAATCATCACCATGTAAAGAGTTAAGAAAAAGGTCCATAATAATAATGATCCCGCATTTCCAGCCCATAGAGCAGTAAGTTTATAAATGATTGGCAGTTCACTGCTGGTATAATCGGTAACGTATTCGTATTGAAATTGAGAAGTGGCTAATAGGTAGAACATAACAATCATGGCCATACCTGCACAAACAAATAATGCAATCATGCCACTCTTTCCACTATTGACGAGTTTTTGATTTTTTGTGCTTATCCCCAGAGTAAGGATGAGGAGCGAATATACTGCGATGGCTAAACCTATATAAATCGTTGCGTTGGCAAATAAATACATTTCGTCACCTTCTTACGTTGACTATTATTTTTCATTCACTGGCTTATCAAGCAATTGTTTATGTTTTTCAGGGTCATAGTTTTTCATATCTTTTCCTTCGTATTTAGAAGGGCATCTCGTTTTGACCGATTCTGCATCAAACGTATTCCTTTTCGTAGGGGCACCTTGAAGGATGGTAATTACTCCCTCTGAAAAATTATCTGGTTTTGTACCATGATAGATCACGTGCATGACGTTGCCATGATTATCTTTTACATCAAATTTCAGTTGAATTTTGTCCGGATTCCATTTAATCGTTTTTTCTATTAATAATCCCTCGACCGTAACAAAATCGTCTTTGTGCTGGTCTTGAGTCGCCAACAATTCTTTCAAAGTCAGTTCCACACCACTAGAACCTGGCGTCGCAGCCATCAATAAGAATACAATCGCACCCGCAATAATAAAGCCGCCTAACATCACAAGCGTATTTTTCTTCACTTAGCTCACCTCATTAGATCAATTTTTTCATTTCTTCCTCGTACATTTCCTGGTCAATTTTACCCGTTAACAACTTTTTACGAAGTTCCTTTTTTTCTTCGGCATTATTTGGTTTATAATCTTTTTTCCCAGCTAATTGTTTTGCAGGCTGCTGTTTTTGTTTTGTTCCTTTCGCTGCAGAACGCCGGCCTCTTTGAGCATTACCCTTTAATCCTAAATAAACGAAAATCCCTGCGATGATTAAAGCTATCCCAATAATAGAAGCTCCGCCTACCCCAATAAGCGGCTGATTAGTGGTACTGCTTGATGTTTCTTTTTTTACTTGGTCTGTTGCTGTACTGCCGCTTTTGTCCGTTGAAACCTGTTGTTTGTTAATTGCCTCCATGGTGGATTCCGTTCCAGTCTTCTGGTATGAAAAAGAGTATGTAAGATTTTCTTTTGCTTTGACACCCTTATATTGGTAGTAATAAAGTTCTTCGCCATACTCACTCTTAGTGTTGTTAGCCGCTTTTGGCTCTAACTTTATATTTTTTGCATCCATCGGAGAGTAAAAAACGACATCTAATTGGTCAATTGCAGCGTTATTCATCAACTGATATGTAAAACTTTTTTGTTCTTTTACCTCAATCGTTTTCGTGTAATATTCAATTACAAATTGATAGGTTTCATTATTTTTGATTGCCTTTGCCGGCTTCCAAGATACGATTCCTTTTTCCTTATCCACATCATATGGCCGTTGGACCTCTGGCTTATTTTCCTCTGGAAACTCTGCTACTAAATAGGCTACAAATCCCTTTTCCTTTGCAGGAACGGGTATTTCAATTTTCCCATCATAATCTTGACCGCTTTTGTTTGTAATGGTTCCATACTCGCCAACTAGTAATGACGGCACATCCCTTGATCCCCAATCTTCCGGGTAGTCAAACTCTGGCATAACTTGTACTTGCATTTCCTTAAATGGAAACTTCTCCGCTTGAAATATTGTTTCAGCACTAGTTTTAGAGCTTATAAAACTAGTTAGAAATGATGCAATGACGAACATTGCCAACCACTTTTTCTTAAGCATTTTAATCCTCCTTGGCTTGGAAAACTCATCACTTGAACATCCAATTTTCACTATAGTCCTCTTAGAAATAAATATAATCGTTCTGCTGCCTATAAAGTTGAATCACTATTGAACATTTTGTTAAAGGGCGAAAACGTTTGAGTTTTTGACAAAAAACCACCACAAAATGTTCACATCTTTAAGATTACTTCGGTTTATTGAGTAATTTGTCGGATTTTAAAACTCTAAACATAGGAACAAAAGCGAAAGCGCCTTGGTCAGCCCCGACAACATAAGACGAACCAGCCGTAAGGTTGCTTTTTAACCTTTTGGACGGATTGATCTAAATGTGGAGGCGACTGTTCTGGGACGAATGCATAAGACGCACCTGTAAGAAGGCGTTCTTTGCCTTCTTCAGGGGGTGGCTTATGACTTTCAGTCCCAAGGAGCCGCAACTGGATAAGCTTATGACCTCGAGGGGCTAGGGCTGGAGCTGGACGATTCTAAACCTGTAAATAATTATCCACAAGAAATAAATCTATAATTTCCTATAACACAAAAAAACCTGCATCCAAAATAGCAGGATACAGGTTTTTACCATCTTCTCTAATTTATTTCTTTTCTTCCAAGGATCGGATATAGCTCACAATATCTGAGATATCCTGTTTCTTTAACTGACGGACACCATCAAGACCTTTTAAAGACGGACCCATTCTCGTCTCTTCACGGCCATACGCAGTACTAATCCATAATTGCTTATCGGTTGTTAATTTTAAATATTGAGGAGACGCAAGAGCTGTTCCCATTCGTAACATCCCCGCGCCTGCTTCCATATGACAGTTCTGACAATAAAGATTGTACAGTTTTTTTCCATTTACCGAATTCCCTGAAATGGTAGTTGGCGCATTAAAACTAATATCTTCTGTCTGCCAATCACGTATATAGGCTACTAGGTTTTTTAACTCTGTCTGAGATAATCTTGGTCCATAAGCCGGCATACCGGTTCCTTCTCTTCCAAACTTTATATAATTATATAGATCCTTATCAGTTACAGAGTTTAAGAAATTTTGATTATTTAAAGCAGTTCCGGCCTTTTCCCCTTCACCTTTTCCGGTATCACCATGACAGATCATACAATTTTTATTGTATACCTTTTCACCTGCTGTGATGGCTTGTGAATTCTCTTTACCAAAAATATTACTATTATTTAAACAAACGATAATACCAATTATAACCAATACATAAAATCCAATTAATATTTTCTTCATGGGTTACCCCTACTTTGGCTGAGGTGTTGGGGTTGCTTCCCCTAAGTCTTTGTATTTTCCACTAATTAATTCATAAATTTTCTGAGGACTCTTACCGTTAAGATGCATATCTATTGCCTCCCGGGCAATATTGACACACGTATCTCACGATATACCATGTGAATCCCATTCTTGTACCGCGTTGTTTTCACCAACAGACTTAACAAAGCAATCTAAATTGCTCTTATGACCATCTGCCACACAACCACAGTAACAGGGTACTTGAGCAACAACCTCTGGATAAGTTGATGCCATTATATACGTTTCCTGAACTTTTTCAGAAGAGTTTAAAACAAAATCAGGTAGTGGTGTATGTTTCTTATCAAGCTTCCAACTTTGGTCATCAAGTTTTGAGCTGCATCCTGCAGCTGCAATGGCTAATAGAATGAAAAGGAAGAAGAAAGTTGTCATTCGTTTCATCTATTGATTCACCCCTTTCCAAATATTCTTATACTAGTTACTAGTTCATTTTATCAAACCGATGTTTGGTGACTTGCTCTTAATTCTTACTATTTAGTGAAGTTTTAAATCTTTATAAAGTAAGTGCTATGGCGAGGAATGGAATAATACCAAACAAATAAATCTTATTTTTCTATACCACGAAAAAAACCTTAGACCATATGATGATCTAAGGTTTTTTGCTTTAGAACTTATGCACGAGAAACATAGCTTGCTTCTGTGGTGTTAATGATGAGTTTATCCCCTTGGTTAATGAAGAATGGCACTTGAACAATAAGACCGGTTTCAAGTGTTGCAGGTTTAGTACCGCCAGAAGCTGTATCACCTTTGATGCCAGGTTCTGTTTCAGTAACTTCTAATTCAACTGTGTTTGGCAATTCTACACCAAGAGTTTCATATTGGAACATCATGATATGAACTTCCATGTTTTCTTTTAAGAATTTTAATTCGTATTCAATGTTTGCTGCTGGCAGTTCCACTTGCTCATATGATTCCATATCCATGAACACATGAGAATCACCGCTTGCATATAGATATTGCATTTTACGATTGTCAATCTGTGCTTTTTCAACCTTTTCACCCGCACGGAACGTTTTTTCTTGTATCGCTCCATTTCGTAAATTACGAAGCTTTGAACGAACAAATGCAGCTCCTTTTCCCGGCTTCACGTGTTGAAAGTCTAGAACGCGCCATAGACCGCCATCCACCTCAATGGTTAAACCTGTTTTAAAATCGTTAACAGAAATCATATTTAAATCCTCCTAAATTCTTACAATATAATTAATTCCTTTGTTGAGTGGGTTAGAGCTTCATTATGAGTGTTCGTAATCAAGGTATCATCTTCTATACGAACTCCGCCAAGACCTGGAATGTAAATTCCCGGTTCACAAGTAACCACCATGCCAGGCTCTAAAATGATATCCGACTTCATTGATAAGCCAGGGCCCTCATGAACTTCAAGTCCAATCCCATGACCAGTAGAGTGACCGAAATATTCACCATAACCTTTTTCTGTTATGTAGTCTCTGGTAATGGCATCTGCTTCTTTTCCTGTAATACCAGGTTTAAATCCAGCCATCCCGCGGAGCTGTGCTTCAAGGACAATCTCATAAATTTCCTTTATTCTTACATCTGGTTCTCCAACGGCAACTGTCCGGGTAATGTCGGAAACATAGCCATTATAATAGCAGCCATAGTCCATAGTTACAATATCTCCAGCTTCAATTACCTTATCACTTGCAACACCGTGTGGAAGGGCTGAGCGATGACCAGAAGCAACGATGGTATCAAATGAAGAAGAGGTAGCACCGGCCTTTCTCATAAAAAACTCAAGCTCATTTGATACTTCTAATTCGGTTTTACCTGGACGGATAAAATCCAAAATATGTTTAAATGCAGCATCAGCGATATCTGCAGCCACCTTTAATATCTTAATCTCTGCGTCTGTCTTTATCAAGCGTAACTTTTCAATCACTCCGGAAATAGGAACAAGTTCATTATCAATTTCTTTTTCATATACTTTAAAGGAGGAATAAGTTAGATAGTCCTCCTCAAAACCAAGTTTTTTAATCCCTAAATTTTTCACTTGTAAGGCAATTTCTTCCGGAATAGAACCAGAGTATTTTATGATTTCAAAGCCTTGGCATTGTTCACTAGCTTGTTCAATATAACGGAAGTCCGTTATAAACAAAGCCTTCTCTGCACTTATTAAGACAACACCTGCTGACCCGGTGAAATTTGATATGTAGCGGCGATTATAAGGACTGGTAATCAGAATACCATCAATGCCGTTTTCCGAAAAAGCTGATCGTAACTTCTCTAATTTTCCCATTGTATCTCCATTCTCCCTTTCATGGTTAAGATAAAGATATTTTATCATAACCTTGAATCATTCGACTATTTAGAACTTAGGTTGAAGCCTCTTTGTCTTGCACTTTACTAATTTCATATTCATAATTAATGGAATAACCAATAAAAGTTCCATATAGGATATATAAACAAATAGAAGTTATAATGGTGTTCTTGGTTAACTCCATAAATGGTTTAATTCCCGGGAAAATGGGGTTAAGGACAAAAAAGACCAATAAAAATAATACAATACCAAATCCCATCCCGAACCAGATACCCTTTAATTTTCTTAGGACTGCATAATAAACGAAAGCGATGATAATTGAAACAATTATTAGAAATATCAAGGAAATTACTTTACCAATCCAGCTGTACTTCCAATCACCCAAAGCCCATGGTTCAAGTATGACATTGGGGCTAACTTCTGTAAAATTAAAAAAATAAGCGATATACCCTATGACTCCCCAAAAAAATCCTCCAAATAAACCAGTCCAAAATACCATCATTAAGAATGACATTGGTTTTGGGTAATTATTGATATGCTGTTCGTTTGTCATGATGATCCTCCGTTCTTTATTTTATCCATGTTCATTTTATGTAGTTCTAAGTAAATTCCATCATTATTATGCCCGTAGAAAAATCAATCCTTACATAGAAAAAATTTTTTCTGTTTTTATATGGAAATATTATGTCATCCTAGAGGTTTTTTCACTTTTCTAGTAGAATAAAATTAAGTACATACAGATTTATCATTTCTGCTATTGTGCAACTAAGTTAATAGGTTGGTGTTAATAACCATGTCTAATTCTCAAAAACCGGTATATGGCGGTCAAGCAGTAGTTGAAGGTGTCATGTTTGGCGGCAAGCATCATTATGTTACCGCTGTCCGCAGGAAAGATCATTCTGTAGAATACTTTCATTTACCACGAAAAGCCAATCCTTCTTTATCTATTTTAAAAAGGATTCCGTTTCTGCGTGGGATCATTTCAATTATTGAAGCTAGTGCGAATGGCTCAAAACATTTGAACTTTTCAACTGAAAGATATGATGTCGATCCAGAAGATGATGATACGATTAAAGAAAAAGAAGTTTCAAAATTGACGATGTATTTAGGGGTAGCTGTTATAGGAGTAATCTCGTTTTTATTTGGGAAATTTGCTTTTACCTTAATTCCCGTTTTTTTAGCGGTCCTAACAAAACCTATTTTCCCATCAGATTTTGCTCAAGTCCTTGTGGAAGGCTTCTTTAAGCTCTTACTACTCCTATGCTATATATATTTTGTTTCATTAACCCCCCTTATCAAAAGAGTGTTTCAATATCATGGTGCTGAGCATAAAGTAATAAACACCTTTGAAGCAGGGGTAGAATTAACAGTTGAAAATGTGCAGGCACATTCTCGGCTGCATTATCGCTGTGGCAGCAGTTTCATATTATTTACAGTAATTGTTGGAGTTTTTGTGTATTTACTTGTTCCAACAACACCACTTTGGCTGCGGGTTGTTGACCGTATTCTTTTAATACCAGTCGTGTTAGGAATTGCATTTGAGGTCTTACAGGTAACCAATAAATTAAGGGATATTCCCGTATTAAAGTACCTGGGTCTGCCTGGACTTTGGCTTCAATTGTTAACAACAAAAGAACCAAATCATGACCAAGTAGAAGTGGCTATTCTCTCTTTCCAAGAATTATTAAAGAGAGAGCAGGAAACAGAGTTTGACACAAAAAATGAAGAAATTGTCTAAATCTTTTTACCTATGTGTTTAAAAGAATAAAAAAATGCTTAAGATGCTCTTAGGGAGGTGGCTTTCTTGAAAAATCGGACATCAACGATTATTGTTGGGGTACTTATTATTCTTGCGTTACTTGGACTTGTCAGTTCGTTTACAGCAAATCCTGCCGGTTTCATTCAGGGAATAGCTGTCGTAGCATTGATCGGTTTAGTCATTTATTTCCTTTTTCGAAGGTTTTCAAATTCAAGCCCTCAGAAAAAAGAGCAGCGGGCATTTCTTAAGGCAGCTAAAAAATCTAAAAAACGATTACAGCAAAAGAGTGGGGATTCTACTGCCAGAACCTCCTCTCTAGGAACTTTAACATCATTAAAGAAAAGCACCAAGACAAAAAAGAAATCTCCTGCTCATTTGACCGTTATTGACGGCAAGAAGGGTAAAAAGAAAAATCGAGCGTCTTTTTAGACACTCGATTTTTTTTGCGGAGTAAACAGTTCTAAAAGAATTAGTAAGTCCACCGATTTAAAAACTTCTTTGCATGATCCCTGCCAATTTCAAACAACATCTGTTTCTTTTCATCTGTAAGATTAAATTCGGTTAAGGATACCCCTTCCGCTTTAATAAAGATAATATTATCTACATGTTTTTTAGAAATATACCTTTGATCGTGAGCGTCTTTCATGGTTTCAAATAAGGCACTAAATAATTGAATGCCGTTTTTTATTTGATGTTTTTCATGTTCATATTCGCTTGGACTCAACTTAATACCTAGAACTGGCCTGACTTTTTTAACATTTTCTGAATCGAACAGCCACATCGGGAAATTACTAAGTACTCCCCCATCCACTAACACGTTGACTCCATCTATGGACCGTAATTTTACAGGTTCAAAAAAATAGGGAATGCTGCAGCTCATTCTAATCGCTTTGGCAATCGAAAAAGTTCCGGGATTGATCCCGAACTTTTCTAAGTCATCGGGTAATACCACCATTTGTCCATTCGACAGATCCGAAGTAATTACTCTAAGTGTTTGGGGAGGAAGATCGGAAAATGTCCTCAACCCTTTTGCTTCAAGTTTCTTTTTCAGCCAATTTTCAAGTTCATTTCCTTTATATAGACCTAGTTTCCAATAAACGAGCAGCCATTTAGCAATTGAAAATGGGATGATCGTTTTACGCGAATCAAGCATTTTAGGCAAATCGAACTCATCCACCAATTGATAAATCTCCTTACTTGTATAGCCCGCAGCAATTAAAGCCGCAATAATAGAGCCAGCACTTGTTCCTGCCACTCTGACAAATTGAAACCCTCTGTTTTCAATTTCTTCATAGGCTCCTATAACAGCAAAGCCCTTAATTCCCCCTCCAGAAAAAACGCCGTCTATTTTCATGGGCAGCCACTCCTAAAGATGAACTTGTTACATCTTTAGTCAGTGTGTTTAGAATATAGTACGGCGGACAAGTAGAAAATTTAAGTGAAATATTGGACTACCGCATTAGGGAAGAATTCCTGAACATACTCCCGGATGGTCGTTTCAAGGTCTTTTGCCTCTTCGGTTGGGTAGACATATTTCCCAATACCATACCTTCCCCATTTATATTTTCTTTTTTCCTCGTTCATTTCAAGCTTTGTTTTCGGATAGCGCTTAGCAATAACGTTTTTAGCTGGTTTCGTAAAACGATGCTGGATCAGTTCAAAAGTGAGATCGGGAATGTCTACTCCTGTTAGCTCTTCACTTAACCGTTCAAATAATTCACGATAACCTGCTTTCCAATCTTCATGCATGTAGATCGGTGCCACGATAAAACCTAATGGATACCCTGCATTCGCCACTTTCCTCGCAGCTTTTAATCGGTCTTCAAAGGAAGAGGTTCCGGGTTCAAAGTTCTTAATCACATAGCGAGAATTGACGCTAAACCTGAATCTTGTTTTTCCATTATGTTTCGCATCGAGAAGATGGTCGACATGATGGAATTTGGTCACAAACCGAAGCTGACCATATTCGGACTGCCCAAAGAATTCAATCGCTTTTTTTAATGAATGGGTAAGATGGTCTAATCCTACAATGTCGGATGTACAGGCTGCCTCAAAGCGGGTAATTTCTGGTTTTCGTTCATCCATATACTTTTGGGCCTGTTCAAAAATCTCATCTAAATTAACATAGGTGCGTATGTAGGGTTTACTCCCCAGGGTGGTCTGCAAGTAACAATAGTGACAATGCCCCATACATCCGGTCGCAAGCGGAATGGCGTACTCTGCAGATGGCTTTGATGTATCGAATTTTAACGTTCTTCTTATTCCTACTACTAAAGTCGATTTGGCATTGCGGTACTGCTGCAGTTCGTTATCACCGGGTATTCCTCTGACTTGATTATGGGAAGTGGTTTCGCGTATCTCGAGACCTAATTTTGTGAACTTTTCTTTTAGCTCTTTGCCAAGGGGATATTCTAAGGCTTTGGGTTCGATATAGACAAGCTGTGGCATAAAAGGGTCCATAACTGACTCCCTCTTTTCTGTTTGTTTTTTAGTAGTATGAGTTGTAGAGAGGGAAGATAATAAATAATTATGGAGAGAAGTTTTTCCATCTTATTAGCGCAAGAAAGAGGATGGAAAATATCCCATCCTCTAAATAATTATTATAAACCGCACTTTAATTGTGCATTACAGTTGGTACATGTATTACAGCCGCCGATTTCTTTAACTTTTCCTTTACGGCAGACTGGGCAGGTATTTCCAACTTCAGATCCAATTGTTACATCTGTTGAACGAAGGTCGCTAATTGTGTCTACTAGAACGACATGTTGATGCGGTTTTTCTTCGAACATAGATAGTTGTTCATTTGTATTTTCCTCTGCTTTTAGAGTCAATACTTGTGAATCACGTGAACCGTCGACATATACGGTACCGCCTTTGGCACCGCCTCGATATAGACGCTCGTATACTTTTTCTACTTGTTCTACGCTGTATCCTTTTGGTGCGTTAACGGTTTTACTGATAGAGCTATCGATCCAGCGCTGAATAACACATTGAACGTCTGCATGGGCTTCTGGTGCAAGTTCCATGGCTGTAACGAACCAGTTTGGCAGGTTGTTTGCGTCTGCTTCAGGGTGCTGATCAAGGTACTCTTGGACGATATCTGCTTTTACTTCAATAAATTTACCAAGACGTCCGCTGCGGAAATAAGAGAATGAGAAGTAAGGCTCTAATCCTGTAGAGACGCCAACCATTGTTCCAGTACTCACGTTTGTTACTCTCTATAATTCATAGAGGGCGGGGTTATTAGTACCCGCTCCATATGTCGCCATATGGGTCAGACTATATCATCAACCATTTTTTGAATGTCTTTTTCGATGACAAGGATATTCACAGAGACAAATAAGGTTTGACAATTTATTTGCACTTTCCCAGTCTCCATTAAAATTACGAAATGGAATAATATGATGAACTGATAGTTCTTTACCATATTGTTCTTCAGATATTCCACAGTTTTGACAGGTAAATTGATCTCGTTCTCTGGCCAATCTTCTTTGGCTTAGCCAATTCGGTCCATAATAGTCAATGTCTCCACCGTTCCAAGTTCCACTTTTTTCACCAGAAAACATCTTACTGTCACTGTAATATTTGCCCATGCACATTATTGAGCAAAAATTAAGCGGTCGTAATGTAGAAGGTTTTTTCTCAAAATCTTTACCACAATTAGTACATGTGACGTGGACTTGATTTTTATATTGTATTTTCCCTCTTCTACCATTAGCTTTTCCCAGACAACCTCTGGAGCAATATTTAGCTGTTCTTTCTCTATTCTGAGGAACACTAAATTTTTGCCCGCAATTAGCACATATAATATCAACCTGTTTTCTTAAATGTTGATTAAATAGATGCCCATTTTGAATCTGGTAAGCTTGCTTACAGTTTTGGTTACAAAAGTTGGTATTAAATATCACTGACGGTTTACGAGTTATTGTACTTCTACAAAAACTACATCTCACCTCTATCTTCTTAGACAATTCCTTTCAGAAGTCTGGTGGATGATTTTTGTGAAATATCGTTTGACAATTACGAGAACAAAATTTCTTCCTATCAAAATGACTAGGTTTTGCTCTAATATCCTTACCACAATTAAGACATTGTTTAATCACAGTAATTCTCCTTTGTCCCTTTTTTATAATTATAAAAGAGAACAAATGTTCCTGCAACTAAAATGGTTGCTCAGCATGTAGTCGTTGAGGGGTCAGCCACGACTTCCCTGCGGATTGTCTGGTAGGCTTTCGCCAACACTCTTACCTTTTTACCTATTAATAGTTGGCAAGACAAGGTAGTAAGAGATTCGCCAGGGTTTCCCGCATATAGCTAAGTTTACGCAGCGCTCTTACGAACACTGGGGGCAATATTTTTACCCGTTGGAGCAACAGTCAGTAAATGTGAATTTCTAATTCCTTTTTCTAGTATTGATTCACGGATATCTTCAGGCATTTTTTTCATAAATCCTGTATTAATGAATGACTGTCTTAAGCGATTCTGTTCCTCAAGTGTTTCGCCTGTTAAGAATGGGAAGCTTCCCTTTTCTGTTGCTAATTCAACAGATGTTCTATATGCAGTGGTTGCAATTGTTTCAAATACTTTATCAACTAGTTCATTACCTTCTGGTGAACCATATTCTGTTTCACAGTAGATTAGGAGATCATGTAATCCCATGACACCAAGGCCAACACGGCGCTCACCAAGAGCTTGTTTTTTGTTTTCTTCTAAGAAGTATGGAGTAGCGTTTATGACGTTATCCTGCATTCGGACACCGATTGCTACAGTTTGTTTTAGCTTTTCAAAATCAACAGTTTTGGTTTCTTTATCTGCCATTTCAGCAAGGTTTACTGCAGCAAGATTACAGACTGAAAATGGTGCAAGTGGTTGTTCCAATTGTTATCCTAGCGGCTTTTTATCCACTAGTTCTAACGGTTGATTTCCCGTTAGTTCAGCATATCTTTTCATTACAAAATGTAATGTTGCGGCCTCGTGCGAAGATTATAGTCTGCCTATGGCAGGATCACTTCGTATGCGTTGCCCCTGACTGAATTTTTACCTTCAGCCTTCGGTTCGGATTCTCAATCTCAGAGTTCCCGCTTAATTCCGCAATTTTTAACGTGAGGCAAACTAAGCCACTTTACCACACGGGTTTGTCGCAACGACTTGTTGCCCATATGCTTTTGCGTTTGTCATGTCGTTTGCATTATCAATAAAGAATATACCTGGTTCTGCAGAGTAAGTAGCACATATGTTAATTAAATTCCAAAGTTCTTTTGCTTTTATTTTCTTATAAACACGAACTTTATGGCCAAGTTTTTCCCACTCACGGACGTCACCGACTTTATGCCATTCTTCATTGTAGATTTTCATTTCTTCTTGATTATAGTGTTCAACATATGGGAATCGAAGTTCATATTCACCATCGTTTTCAACGGCTTCCATGAATTCCTTTGTTAAACATACTGAAATATTAGCACCAGTTAGGAACTCAGAATTATGAACGGTATAATTGCCGCCAGTTACAAGCTTTTCCTCAGCATGAGCAATGCTGCTTTCATCAAAACCACCAAATCCAGGAATACTTTTGTAATTCACAATCCCTTGGTACATTGCCGTTTCTTGAGCTGTTAAAGGTGTAAATTTAAGTTTATCTTTTGCATGCTTTTTAATCGTTTCATCGCTTGTATTTTCAATTAAGAATCGTAGAATTCTAGGATTCTGCATTTTAGAAATAATAAATTCAATAATATCCGGATGCCAATCAGCCAGCATGATCATCTGGGCCCCCCGGCGCGAACCGCCTTGCTCAACTAGATGAGTCAATTTCGCAATATCATCAAGCCAAGAAACCGAACCAGAAGATTTACCATTTACGCCTCTAGCCAATGTATTACGCGGTCTTAATGTTGACCCATTCGTTCCCACACCGCCGCCGCGGCTCATGATTTCCATAACCTGTTTACGATGGTCGGAAATGCCTTCACGTGAGTCTGCAACAAATGGCATGACATAACAGTTAAAATACGTAACATCCGTATTGGCCCCTGCACCATAAAGAACCCGGCCTGCAGGAATAAAGTTCAGGTTCACTAATTCTTGATAAAACTTCTCCGTCCACTCTAAGCGCTTCTCTTCCGTTGTTTCAACTGCAGCAAGACCAGTGGCATTCCTTTTCGCAATCTGCTCATAGAAGAGCTCCAATGGCTTCTCAATCACATCTAAAGACCGGATGATCTCCCCAGTTGCAGCTTCCTCAGAATCAAGTACGCCTCTAAATTCTTCTTCAACCAAAACTTTTGCCTTTTTCTTTTCCCAATCAATCTCCAAAATCGTACCTAAGCCGCGAGCCGGGAATTTTGGATCCTCTTTAATGGTTAATACAACAAAGTCGCCAGTTGTTAGGGTAATTTTTGCTGTGTCTTTAAAGGTATAACGATCGAGCATAACCAATCTTGATACACCTTTATGAGTTATTTTCATATCTGGGGTAACCGGGTGCACTTGGGGAAATAAGCGGATATCCTCATTCAACCTTTCAAAATCAATATTCATTTTTTGTCTAAAAACTACAGACATGAGAACAACTCCTTTAAAAAAATCTCTATATTGTGCTAGATTCTAGTAGTAACGCTATATCTAGTTGTCTTAATAAATTTAAGTTACCACGTTATATCCTATAAATCAATATATAGTACCGAAAATATTTTCGACACCACTATATATTGTATACCCAGCAAATCAAATTCAATTTGTCAAACTCAAAAAAAACTAGAATGAGAAGAAAATAAAAGATTTCAGCTGAATTTCGTCAAATAACAGGAAGATTTAACAAATTTCGAGGCTTGCCTCTTTTTTTAAAAAGTATTAACAAAAGAAAAAGCGGCATGCGCCGCTCCTTAGCTCACCTTTTAAAATTCCATTCATCACTTTCATAACGCTCTTTAGCAATTTTATCGACATAAGCAATTTCGTCTTCTGTTAATTGGTAGGGTTCCAATTCAATATTTAGCCCTTCAGCAAAGCCTTTATAAAAAGCCTCTTTCGCTTCTTCAAGTGTTATTCTGCGGGGACTAATAGCATTAATGGCAACGGCCTTATCCTTAAAAGCCTTTTTCATCCGTTCTTTCACTCTGTCATTAGAGTATTTAAATAAACTAAATAACTTATCCTCATCCAAATCTAGAAGAATGGATCCATGCTGCAGAATAACACCCTTTTGTCTTGTTTGTGCACTGCCTGCCACTTTTCTGCCTTCAACAACTAATTCATACCAGCTTGGGGCATCAAAACATACTGCCGAGCGCGGATTTTTTAATGCATCTCTTTCTTCCGCTGTCTTCGGAACCGCAAAATAAGCCTCGAGTCCTAAATGATGAAATCCTTTTAAGATTCCTTCTGAAATTACACGATAAGCCTCCGTAACTGTTTTAGGCATCTCGGGATGATCTTCGGAAACAATGACACTATAAGTAAGTTCATGTTCATGGAGAACACCTCGGCCGCCAGTCGGTCTTCTAACAAACCCTAAATGATGCTCTTTGACAGCATCCATATCAATTTCCTTTTCTACTTTTTGGAAATAACCAACAGACAAGGTTGGTGGATTCCAACCATAGAAGCGTATGACCGGAGGAAACTTTCCTTCACTATGCCAATCAAGCAAAGCCTCATCCAAAGCCATATTATAGGATGGTGAACCATTACCGGAATCTATAAAACGCCAAGTTTCTTTTTTCATGTTAAAACCTCATTTAATAAAATAATTACAAATTTTAGTCTACCAAAATCTGATAGGAATTCAAAACGAGATGTTTCTGGTATAATTTTATTAGGCATCAAAAAAAGTTTTTCCTTAACATCTTTATCTTTAATGGAATGACTTATATAATAAATACTAGTGCAGTAAAGCTTGAAAGGAGCAAAAGAAGTTGAATTCACTCTATTCTTTATTAATTATTATTTTAGCCGTTATTATCTACTCCCTGTTTACCTATTTTTATCAAAAGAGGATTGTTAAAACGGCAACAGAAGAAGAATTCCGTGCAGGATATCGTAAGGCACAACTAATAGATGTTCGTGAACCGAACGAGTTTGAAGGCGGCCATATTTTAGGAGCACGCAATATTCCCATGTCACAACTAAAAATGCGCATGAAAGAAATTCGCCCAGATATGCCGGTATTTTTATATTGCCAAAGCGGTATGCGCAGTGCACGTGCAGCACAATTCTTACATCGCAGAGGATACAAAGATTTAACTCAGCTTCA
This sequence comes from Neobacillus drentensis, assembly GCF_021560175.1. Lineage (GTDB taxonomy): Bacteria > Bacillota > Bacilli > Bacillales > Cytobacillaceae > Neobacillus > Neobacillus drentensis_A. The sequence continues at coordinate 4,506,232 of NZ_CP091110.1, forward strand.
AGGCGGATTTAAAAAATGGACAGGTAAAGTAAAAACTAAAAAATAACAAAACTAAGGGTTCCGGTTTACTTCCGGGACCTTATTTAGTTTTTAAACGTAACAAAGGTCAGATATCAGGATCTGACCTTATGTTTACTTAAGCCTTCTGGTATTTTAAAACAGGTTTACGTGCTGCTAGTGTTTCATCTAGTCGGCCGACAACCGTGGTATGCGGAGCCTCTTGTACAATCTCTGGATGTTCTTCAGCCTCTTTGGCAATTTGAATCATCGCCTCAATGAAAAAATCAAGGGTTTCTTTTGATTCTGTTTCCGTCGGCTCAATCATAATACATTCTTCGACATTTAACGGGAAGTAAATCGTTGGTGGATGATAGCCAAAATCAAGCAGACGTTTGGCAATATCGAGTGTCCGTACGCCTAATTTTTTCTGGCGTTTACCGCTTAGCACAAACTCATGCTTACAATGTCTATCAAAAGGCAAATCATAATATTCGGCAAGTCTTCTCATCATGTAGTTAGCGTTTAAGACTGCATACTCGGTGACCGCTTTTAAGCCATCGGGTCCCATCGAACGAATATACGTATAGGCTCGAACGTTTATCCCAAAGTTTCCATAGAACGGCTTTACACGTCCAATGGATTGCGGCCGGTCGTAGTCTAGTATATATTCATCGCTTCGCTTTGTAATAATTGGTTTTGGCAAAAATGGAATCAGATCAGCTTTCACCCCAACTGGACCTGAACCAGGACCTCCGCCGCCGTGTGGACCTGTAAATGTTTTATGAAGGTTTAAATGGACCACATCAAATCCCATATCGCCTGGTCTAGCCTTTGATAAAACCGCGTTTAGGTTTGCACCGTCATAATACAGTTTTCCACCTGCACCATGAACAATGTCAGCCATTTCAAGAATTTGTTCTTCAAAAAGACCAAGCGTATTGGGATTGGTTAACATAAGAGCAGCCGTATCCTCACCGACAACACGTCTTAAATCTTCGAGATCAACCAGACCTTGATTGGTAGATTTCACCGTAATGGTTTCAAATCCAGCAATCGTAGCCGAAGCAGGGTTAGTACCATGTGCAGAATCCGGAACGATTACTTTCGTCCGTTTTGTATCACCATTTGATTCATGGTACGCCCGGATGAGCATTAATCCTGTCCATTCACCATGGGCACCTGCAGCAGATTGTAAGGTGACTTCGTCCATACCAGTTATTTCAATTAAGTGCTGCTGAAGATCGTATAGAAGTGCAAACGCCCCTTGAACGGAACTCTCATCCTGCAGAGGATGAATATGTGCAAAGCCGTTGAATCTCGCAACATTTTCATTGATTTTCGGATTATATTTCATTGTACAGGAGCCAAGTGGGTAAAATCCCGAATCCAGGCCATGATTCCTTTTTGAAAGAGCTGTATAGTGACGCATAATATCAAGCTCAGAAACCTCTGGAAGTTCCGGCTCTTCTTCACGCAAGTAACCTTCTGGAAGCAGGCTGCTCACCTCTAACTCCGGTATATCCATTTCCGGGAGGCTGTATCCGATTCGCCCGGGGGTACTACGTTCAAAAATGAGTGCTTGGTCTTGGTTATGCATGCAAATCCCCCAATTCTTTCACAAAAGTATCAATTTCATCCTTTGTTCGTTGTTCCGTAACCGCAATCAACATATGGTTAGACAGTTCTGAATAGTCACGTCCTAAATCATAGCCCCCGATGATTCCTTTTTGTAACAATGTTTGATTAATTTCTTTAACAGGTTTGCCTAATTTTACAACAAATTCGTTAAAGGAGAAGCCATCATAAGCCACTTCAAACCCTGCCTCTTTAAAGGCATTCTTGGCATAATGCGCTTTTTGCAGATTTGCTGCAGCCATTTCACGAACACCCTTTTTACCTAATGCGGTCATCGCCACAGATGCAGCAAGGGCATTAAGGGCTTGGTTTGAGCAAATATTTGAAGTCGCCTTTTCACGCCGGATATGCTGTTCACGAGCTTGAAGTGTTAAGACAAACCCGCGTCGTCCTTGGTCATCAACCGTCTGTCCGACAAGACGGCCTGGGACCTTCCTCATTAATTTGCTGGTAACGGCAAAATAGCCGCAGTGCGGGCCTCCAAACGCTGCTGGGATACCAAATGGCTGTGCGTCGCCAATGACAATATCTGCCCCAAACTTGCCTGGTGGCGTTAATACACCTAATGAAAGTGGATTGCTATTTACAATGAACAACCCTTTATGGGCATGAATCATTTCCTCCACTTCTTTTAACGGCTCTAAGCGTCCAAAAAAGTTTGGATATTGGACGATTACGGCAGCCACGTCCCCGGTTACTAGGTCCTTTAAGGAAGCAAGATCTGTTACTCCATCTTTAATAGGAGCTTCTACAACTTCAAGATACTGTCCTGTTGCATAGGTTTTAAGGACCTCGCGATACTCTGGATGAACCGCGCTTGAAACGACAATTTTCTTCCGTTTTGTATGACCTGCACTGAGCATAGCAGCCTCGGCAAGGGCAGTACCCCCATCATACATAGAGGAGTTGGCAACATCCATACCGGTTAACTCACAAATCATCGTTTGAAATTCAAAAATAGCTTGAAGTTCACCTTGAGAGATTTCAGGCTGGTATGGTGTATAAGCTGTATAAAATTCAGAACGGGAAATGACATGGTCCACGATTATAGGCATATAGTGATCATAAACACCTGCACCTAAAAACGACACATTTCTTCTGAAGTCAGCGTTTTGGTCTGCTAACTTAAATAGTTCTTTCAACAGTGCTGTCTCAGACTTTGCCTCTTTAATGTTATACTCACCCTTAAATCTAACTTGTTCAGGGATATCACTAAACAGTTCATTTATTGAAGAAACGCCAATGGTTTCGAGCATAGCCTTCTTATCTTGTTCAGTCATGGGTAAATAGCGATGTTTCATAACCTTGCTCCCCTCGTGTTTTTACTTTTCTCTTTTATAAAAAGGTGTTGGAACAACTGATGCTTTTAATCGTTTGCCGCGGATTTCAACTTCCACCTTTGATTCTAAGTCGGCATATTCCGTTTTAATAAGTGCTAAACCTATATTTCGCTTTAAAGTAGGCGACTGTGTCCCCGTAGTCACTTCACCAATAAGTTCTTCGCCTTTATACACAGGGTATCCATGACGTGGAATTCCACGGTCGATCATTTCAATCCCTACTAATTTTCTAGTTAAGCCCGTTTCCTTCTGCTTTCTTAACGCTTCCTTCCCGATGAAGTCAGCTTCCTTATTTAATTTCACAGCAAAAGAAATCCCTGCTTCCAAAGGAGTAATCTCAGCGGATAGCTCCTGTCCATAGAGTGCTAGGACAGATTCAAAACGCAGGGTATCACGTGCCCCTAATCCGCATGGAAGAACTCCGTCTTGTTCTCCTGCTTTTAATATGGCTTTCCAAAGGTCAACCGCATCGTCAGCATCACAGTAAACCTCAAAACCATCTTCGCCGGTATATCCTGTTCTTGATATTAATGCCTTTTTATTGTTTAAAATGACTTCTTGCTGAAATTTGAAAAAGCCGATTTGACTTAAGTCTGTATTTCCGGCAAGCCTTTGCAGAACCTTTTCTGCAAGTGGTCCTTGAAGTGCAAGCTGGGCTGTCTTGTCGGATAAGTTATCAAGGAGCACCTCTCCTTCAACATGGTCCTCAAGCCATTTATAGTCCTTTTCAATATTGGAGGCATTAACCACAAGTAAATAATGATGGTCCTCCATTTTATAAACAAGTAAATCATCGACGGTTCCGCCATTTTCATAACACATCGCGGTGTATTGAGCGCTGCCGTTTTTAATTTTTGAAATATCATTCGTCATCATTTTTTGTAAAAATGGTAAACTATCTTTCCCTTTAACTTCCACTTCACCCATATGGGAAACATCAAACAGACCTGCTTTAGTACGGACCGCTTCATGTTCTTCCTTAATGCTGGAAAATTGGACCGGCAGTTCCCACCCTCCAAAATCGATGGTCTTTCCTCCGTATTCTTTATATACTTCCAAAAGCGGAGTACGTTGTAATTCAGTCATCCATTTATCCCCCTTATACTGAATCAGGCTTTTTACGATAAAAAAAGGACAGAAACCTCCCTATGAATATAAGAAGGTCTCTGTCCTTGCACCTGAAAGTTTACCTAAAGTGGTTTTCCCCGTGGGTGGCTGCTAATCTTGCAGCGCTCTCCAGAGCTGCGTCAAACAAGAGTTCTTTTGCCTGAGAGATTCACATTTCTGCTTGCTCCTTCGGCGCTACGTACTGTAGTCTCTCCCCTTGCTGTCATCCGCATTATAATATTTTTTAATTGGGTAATACTAATTATACTTAAAAAATAAATTACTTTATTAAAATATTTAAAACATTCTAAGCTATTATCATCCTATCATTAAACTACAACATTGAGCAATAAATTTATTAGAAAATTAGAACACCATTATCCCTTTTAATTGGCAAAAAAAATGATACAACATTGTATGAAAAGGAGCTGTAATGATGTCAGTTGAAATTGAATTTGATTCCTCTTGGCAGGATGATTTTTTACATAGAATAGACAACGATGGTCCGTGGGGCAATTGGGAGCTTTTTAAACTAGCAATCGATGTGGAAAAACATTTGGTGATCCCTGAGTTTGAAGGCTTGCAGGCTCCAAATCACCTTCCAAATTTAACCCCACTTCCGCATCAGCTGGAGACAGCCAAACAGGTGATTGAAAACATGAATGGGAAAGCCATTCTTGCTGATGAAGTGGGACTAGGAAAAACAATCGAAGCAGGATTAATTTTAAAAGAATACATGATCCGCGGTTTAGTAAAAAAGGTGTTAATTCTGGTCCCGGCCTCTTTGGTAACCCAGTGGGCAATTGAACTCAACAGCAAATTTTTTATACCTGCTATTACTCAAAGAAAAAGCTATGTCTGGGAACAGTGCGATGTCGTTGTTTCTTCCATTGATACAGCCAAGCGAGATCCTCACCGGGACATTATTTACAAGCAGGACTATGACCTTATTATCATTGATGAGGCCCATAAATTAAAAAATAACAAAACGAAAAACTACGAATTTGTCCAAAACCTTAAAAAGAAATTTTGTTTATTATTAACGGCCACGCCTATCCAAAACCGAATCGAAGAAATCTTTAATCTTGTTTCCCTTCTAAAACCCGGGCACCTGGGCAGTGAAAGCGCCTTTTATGAAAAATATAAACGGGATGCCCGTTCGTTAAATGATAATGAACATTTAAAAGAATTAGTCAACAAGGTCATGATTCGGAATCGCCGTGCCGATACTGGTATTGAATGGACAAAAAGACAGGTTGAAACCATTCCGATCGAATTTTCCCCTGCGGAAAAGGATCTTTATGAATCCATTTCTATGTTGAAAAATGAAGGCGATTGGGCTCAAACAAGTGCTTTTTCGGTAATGACCTTACAGCGTGAGGCTTGCTCAAGCCGTGAGGCTGTTTTCTATACGCTAAAAAACATGCTGCAAAAGAAAGAGGAGCCTACTCCTGGTTTTGAAGAACAAATCCAATTTTTAATTAACAAGGTTGAGGCTGTCCAGCAAAATTCAAAGGCTGAAAAAGCGCTTGAATTAATCCAGCAGGTAAATGATAAGGTGATCATTTTTACGGAATATCGTGCAACTCAGATGTATTTGCAATGGTATTTAAAGCAGCACGGAATCAGCTCGGTACCTTTCCGTGGTGGTTTTAAACGGGGAAAGAAAGATTGGATGCGGGAATTGTTCCAGAAGCATGCACAAGTTCTCATTGCTACTGAGGCTGGAGGGGAAGGAATCAATCTACAGTTCTGCAACCATATTATCAATTTCGATTTACCCTGGAATCCGATGCGGCTTGAACAGCGGATTGGGCGGATCCATCGTCTGGGTCAGGAAAAGGATGTCATGATTTATAATTTTGCGATCAAAGGCACGGTGGAAGAACATATTCTGAAGTTGCTTTATGAAAAAATCCACCTATTTGAAAAGGTCATCGGTGAATTGGATGATATCCTGACAAAACTGGAATTTGGTAATATTGAAGACCACCTAATTGATATATTCGGTCAATCCAGTTCTGAGGGTGAAATGCGAATAAAAATGGAGAACTTATCATCTATGATTGAATTTGCGCAATCAATGAAGGAGGGTGAATCACATGCAGCAGCAGGAAATTCATGATTTTCTTCTAAAGTATTTTCAGGCAAACGATTGCCCCATTGTTGAAAATAAGCCAGGATATTTAATCGTTCAGTTAACGGTGGAACTTGATAAAGAACTGATGAACCGTCCTTTTTACTGGCATTACCTCGAAAAGACAGGCGGCATCCCAAATCCAATGAGCTTAACAATGATCACTGACCAAAAAAAAGCTCCGGAAAATATGAAGGGAGAAATTATCCATTTTGGCTCTCCCCGGCTTCATCAAATCTTTGCTTCAACCAAAAAGTTAGCCAGCTATATTCGTTTATATGAAAATCACCCGTACATTCAAAACCAAACAGCATTGTTTCCATGGCTGTGTATGAATGTAAAAATCTCTTATCAGTGTGACCGGAAACGGGATATTTTTAAGTCGATTGGTCTGCAGCTTATAAACGGTCAAATGGTCGAAAATTTTCACGACCGACTCCAAAAAGTTTCTCTTACCCCCAAGATTCCGGATTACTCGTTTACGCTATCGCCGTTGGTTAAACCAAAAAGCGGGATGATTCGAGTAGAAAATTATTTACGAAACGTGATCTCAGAAGAGGACCACACTTGGGCCGAAGCGGCTCGCAATCGGTGGGAACAAGACTTGCGGTTACTAAATCATTTCTATGAAGATGAAGAAGAAACAAGTGAGAACTATGAAACCGAAAAAATGGCGCTGCAAGAACAATATGAACCCAAAATCAACATCTCCTTCATCAACGGCGGTCTCTTCTACTTAACTGAAAAAGCTATATAAACTACCCTATACGGTGACAGGCACCATGTGAATTTTTCACATGGTGCCTGTCACCGTTATGCCCCCTAAAAAATTTTTTTATATTTTTTAAAAATAAAGAAGGATAAACATGAACCCTGTCGAATTATGAGTATTGAAAAAGTAAAAAGGTGGTGGTACCAATTGTTAGCTCGATTGAAATACTAGCTAATCGAATCATTAAAGATGCTGTCCGAAATCAAGCAACCGATATTCACATTATTCCTCGTAAGAATGACACACTTGTTCAAATCCGTTTAACCAACAAACTCATTCCCAGATTGTCCCTCCCAAAAGATGAATGCGACAGGTTAATTTCACATTTTAAATTCACGGCGAATATGGACATCGGGGAAAGAAGACGCCCTCAAAGCGGTGCCGTTTTTTGTGAAGTAGACGGGCATTTAATGGGGCTTAGGCTTTCCACACTCCCTTCAAACAACAGAGAGAGCCTTGTCATCCGGCTTTTACCACAGCAAGAGCAAATACCCTTCCACCAACTTTCATTATTCCCTTCTATGACAAGAAAGCTGTTAGCCCTGCTGAAACATGCACACGGATTAATCATTTTTACAGGTCCAACCGGTTCAGGCAAAACGACAACACTTTATTCCCTGCTAAACGAAACTGCCCACCTCTTTCATCGCAATGTTATCACCCTTGAAGATCCTATCGAAAAAAACTATGACTCCGTCCTGCAAGTACAAGTAAACGAAAAAGCTGGTGTGACTTATGCAGCCGGTTTAAAAGCGATTCTTCGCCATGATCCGGATATTATCATGGTCGGGGAAATCAGGGATGCAGAAACAGCCAAAATCGCTGTCAGGGCTGCTCTTACTGGGCATCTAGTCCTTTCCACTATGCATACTCGAGATGCAAAAGGAGCCGTTTACCGTCTCCGTGAATTTGGTGTGAACTGGCTAGAAGTTGAGCAAACATTAATTGCTGTTACGGCTCAAAGATTAGTAGAACTTACCTGCCCTTATTGTGAAGGAGAGTGTTCGCCTTTGTGTTATTCCTATGGCAGATGGAAAAGAGCAAGTGTTTTCGAACTTTTATCCGGCCGGAACTTAAACAATGTTATGAAGGCCGCAAAAGGTGAAATGTTTAACACACACTACCGTACATTAAAAGAAGTTATTAACAAGGGCATTGCCCTCGGTTATATTCAAGAAACCGAGTATGAACGGCTGGTGTATGAAGATGAGCCGTCATAAATGGACTGTAAATGAACAAGCCCATTTCTTAAGAAGAACAGGAGATTTACTTCTACGCGGGTATCCAATTGCAGAAGCAATTGAATCCATAGCATTACAATTGCCAGCCAATCGAAAGGAGGAATTATATGGGTGTCTAGTTGAGTTAAAGCAAGGGTCACCCTTTCATGTCGTATTGAACCATCTTGGTTTTCAAAAAGACTTGATTGGCTATGTCTATTTTGCTGAACAGCATGGAAGTTTTGCTGAGGCACTTTTGGAAGGAAGTGAACTCGCGCTATTAAAAGATAAAGATATGAAAAAGCTTTTAAAATTACTGCAATACCCCTTGTTATTGATGTTTATTACTGGGTTTCTATTTGTTTTCATTGAGAACACCTTACTGCCAAGATTTACAACGCTGTTTGCTTCACTCGGACTTAAGGAGAATTTTTTCACGAAGGTCCTCTATGCTTTTGATCATTATTTCCCAGCCGCCATTTGCATCGTCCTTACTTTACTCGGACTGACAACGATCTATTATTTTTTTGTATTTCGAAAGCTTCCAATCCTCAAGCAAAGGGTCCTGCTTGTCCGTATCCCTATTCTGGGTAAAATCCTCAAATTGTTGTTCACACATTACTTTTCCATTCAACTAAGTTTCCTTTTATCCGGAGGCATTTCTGTCTCAGAGGCACTTTCCCTTTTTGAAAAGAATCACCGACAGCCATTTTACAGCCAATTAGCCGAAGACATCAGAATCAAGCTGGTAACCGGAGAAAAATTAGACACGATTATAGCCTCCTTTTTCTTTTTCGAGAAGGAATTTCCGATGATTATTAAACATGGCCAAGAAAATGGAAAATTAGAGCAAGAATTACTGTTTTTTAGCAGACATTGCGTGGCAGTCATGGAGGAAAGGATTGAAAAAAGCTTTAAAACCATCCAGCCTATTCTTTACATATTTATTGGCTGTTTAGTTGTATCAATGTATCTAGCGATTCTATTACCGATGTTCCATCTGCTTGATGGTATATAGGAAAGCGCAAGCGCCTTGTTCAGCCCCGATATAGGGCGAGTTGTCGACTGACCGGCGAAAGCAAGGTCAAAGACTAGTCGCCCTTAATGCGTACAGAAAGCGGAAGCTTTATGTAGCCAAGCATAAGACGAGCCGGCCGAAAGGTTGCTTTTTAACCTTTTGGACGGATTGGCTGTAGACCATCGAGGGGCTAGGTGCTGGAGCTGGACAATTCTCTAAGTCGAAAACCTTATACTTTCTTACCTTATAAAAATATGGGGGAATTTAAAATGATGAAAAATGAAAAAGGGTTTACCTTAATTGAAATGATGATTGTTATGTTAATAATTTCCGTTTTGCTTTTGATTACCATCCCTAACGTTACCAAGCATAATTCTAATATCAACAATAAAGGCTGCGAAGCTTACGTGAAAATGGTTCAAGCACAGGTCCAAGCCTATCAAATGGAAAAAAATAAAATCCCAACACTCGCTGAATTACAAACCGCTGGCTATTTAAACGATGTCAAGGGCTGTCCGAACGGTCAAGAAGTTGCAATTGATTCGGAAGGTAAGGTCACCTCTGTTGCAAAAGCAGATTAATAACCAGAATGACCAAAAATCAAAAAGGCTTTACATTGGTTGAGTCGTTACTAGTTCTCTCGATTTTTATGATTATCTCCTTCATCACAGCCTTTTCATTGAAACCTGAGCACTCTGTATTAGAAGATGAGGTTTTTTTGACACAACTCCGTGCTGATCTCCTTTATGGGCAACAATTTGCTATTTCGCATCAAAAAGAAGTTACCATTGTTATTTTGCCTAGCAAACACAAATATAACTTGTCTTTACAGGGACGCTTGCCGGCTATAATTGATAGATCCTTTTCTCCTAATATTTACCTTACCGAAGGCTCAATGCCCTTATCTTTTAAATTCCTGCCAGATGGCAATATCAATAAATTTGGATCCTTCTTTATCAAGACGAAGGAAAAGGAATATCGGCTGACCTTTTTGATTGGGAGAGGACGATTTTATGTTACGGAGCAATAAAGGTTATTTTCTGTTGGAATTACTGCTGTCACTTTCGACTATGTTAATGATTTGCCTTTTCTTACTTCCCTTATTAATGGAGGTCAGAGAACAATCAAGGAAAGTAGAGATAGAGAAAACGGCTCAAAGGATGATGTATGAGGAACTAAAGGCAAGAATCATTGACGGCCGGACATTTTCCAATTACACCATCCGAGAGAATAATATCGACTACAACATTATCTGGAAGAATCCTAATCAAACTGGTCAAAGGGAGGTGTGTGTAAGAGTTGAAAAGAATTCAGTTTATCCAGAAGCCACTATTTGCGGTATCCTCGAATGAAAAGGCTTTTACCTTAATTGAAGTATTAATTGCCTTTTCAATCTTTTCCACTATCATTTTCTTTATGGCTCCTATTTTTCATATCATCCTAAACCAAAAAAGCATGCAAATGGAAATGCAGGAAATGGAATGGGAAGTTTTTTACAGTCAAGTTACAAAAGAAATTAGCACCGTCTCACATGCTGAGGTATCCTCTGGACGTTTAATACTAACTAAAGGTTCAGATACCATTCAATATGAAAAATATGGTTCAAACCTCAGACGAAGGGTAAATTCAACGGGACATGAGGTTATTCTTCAAAATGTTTCACAATACTCCTTTTCCATCGTGAATAATGCAGTGAAAATTACAGTTGTGGACATATGGGGAAAGGAGTATTCAGTTCTGGCATACTCCTTTCTAAACTGGACTGCCAATATATGAAAAACAGTGAACATGGGTTTACCTATCCCTTAACGTTGTGCACGTTACTTCTTTTCCTCCTGTTTTTCTCCTTGCATATTGAGCAATTACTTTCCGAACGTAAAATAGCAGTTGAAACAAAGGTAATTCATATGCAGGAATATTACTTTCTGTCTTCTGTCAAAAAAGTGGAATCGTTATACCAAACTCGCGGGACTATGCCTGCTAAAGGAACACTTATCTATCTAAATGGAACAGTGGATTATCGTGCGGAGACCCCTTCTGCCTATATACAGATAGTGGATTTCACGCTTGTTCTTCATGATCGTGAACCTATAGTGGGTTATGGGTACTTTGATACGCGTTCAAAAGCGATGATTAAATGGGTAGAGGTCAATTAGCTGTATGAACGATTAAAAAATGGACATAATGTAGGTGTATAAAGGCAGGTGTGTCCATGAAAACAAATGATTATATTAAATATATGACGCAAACGATCGTTAAATATGCTGACCAGCCTAAAGACGAACGGAAACGCATCCGTATTGAGAAGAAACAAACGAAAGCGGATTTCTGGTACCGTTGGTTTGGCATCCTCCCCTACATCCTTTACTCAGAAGTAAAGAAAAAACGAAGATTTAAATAGCGGTGTTTCATACCGCTTCTTTTTTTTGTCAAAAAATCCAATAAATTATATTGACAAAGAAGAAAATTTCCATAAATTAGAAACTTTATCTAATATTGTTACAATAAAAAGACAGGAATTGTGAACATTTTCTAAACATATAGTGTTAACATTGTTAACTTCATTCCTTTGTTAATTTGGCTGTATTATAATGGAATAAATTATGGGGGTTCGAGGTGAACAGTGATGGAACAAACATTAAAAATAACAAACGTTTTGTCAGATCCAACACGTTACTACATTTATCAATACATTACCAAACGCCATCAAGAAGTAACAGTTCAAGAGGTGGCTGAAAATTTTAATATTCATCCAAATGTAGCACGACTACATTTATCAAAGTTAGAAGATGTAAATATGTTAGCATCTGAAACAAAGAAAACAGGAAAAGGCGGCAGACCCAGCAGACTATACCGTTTATCCGATGATGTTATCCAGCTGCATTTCCCATACCGCGACTACATGCTTTTATCCAAAGTAGCCATTCAGACGATGATATCACTCGGTGAAGCTGGTAGAGAAGCACTGTTTATGACCGGTAAACGATTTGGAATGGAAATAATTGAACAGGAACTGGCAAAGCGAGCATTGGGTGATGATTTGACATTCGATCAAAAGCTGACGATTTTAAAAAGCGCTGCCACTCTTGCCGGATTTTATCCAGAGTTTGAAGTGGGCGGTGACCAATCAAAAATTTACTTCCAAATCTTCAATTGTCCATTTAAAGAAATTGCTGAGGACCACACTGAAGCAGTTTGCAATATGCACCATGAATTTTTAAAGGGAATGTTTGAAGTTTTATTCGATTCAGTTGAATTGATTGAAAAAGAAAACATGATTTCAGGCTGTGAGACATGCTCTTATCAAGTACTTGTGTCAAACTAATTCGAGTCTGATGTTTACATTATGCCTCCTTTTACTTTATAATATTGTATTGATGGTATCGCAGGCTAAAAGGGGGTATACATATGGATCGCATGTTCAGAGTTTGTGGTTTTTGGACTGGTATTTTTACCGTATTTCTCTATCTGGGTGGTTTGGATAGAACAGCCATGCTATTCTTGGCTCAAACAGGATTTTTTGTCCTGCTTAGCTACCTAAAGCTTTCCGAACGTATGTATTTGTATGTGTTCGGAGCATATTTAACTATCTTCTTCGTTGGCTTTACTTATTGGACAACGTTCATGATGCCGCTAGGCGGAGGAGAGTAATAAGACCGTAGGCGTATAGAATCGTATTCTAATGCCGCAAAAAAAAAACGCCGGTGCTCCGGTGTTTTTTTATTCCCAAAAAATGTCCTGTTCACTTAAATGGAAACCTTTTTGTTGGATTATGACATGAAAATATGTGCTCATCCCTGACGGCATTATTAAACTGCGTATGGCACGATTTCTTCTGCTCACCTCGGAAAAAGGATTAGGATCATAATGTTCCTTTAACTCCTTCAAAATACCTGCCTTTAAAAGAAACTCATCCTGCCTTAGTTTGGTTAGCAACTCGAGCTGATACTTCATCCCTTTTTGGATAAGCTGATCAAAGTGGATATGAGTGGTTATGTCCATTTCCCCTGGATGCAAAAAGACATTGTCTATCATCATATGTTCGTGGTATCCTCTTAGACTCCCTTGTTTACGCTGGGGAGCTGCCCACTCCTCATTGGTATAGCCGTAATCCGCAGTGACTACAAAACCTTCACTTAAGACCTTTGAAATATCCTCCATCATGGTCTCCATTACTAAAGGAATCTCAATCCGTTGTTTTTCTTTTATAACCAGATGACTGTCTGCAAGAAATGAAAGGATCGCTTGATTCGTTAATGGTTCCCTCTGTTCAAAAAGCTGTCCGTCCTCTGACATTCCCACCATCACTTCCACAAGTTCACCGTTTATTTTTTCAATCACATGAACCGGAAGAGCATCAAAAAGTTCATTTGAAAAAACCATGCCGGAAAAAGGTTCAATCATCGCGAGGCTCTCCACTTGAACAAAGGAAAGGTGAGGATGAAGTAATTCACGCTGTTGCTTGCGATGGTAAGGACTACTCTCCACTATTAGATAGGTAAGGGGTGCTCCAAACGACTTTTGCCACTCTTGTAAAAAGGCATTCGCAAAACGGCCGGTTCCAGCTCCAATTTCACAAAAAACAGGAGGCAATTTCGTTTTTTCACAAATATAAAAAAACCATTTTGCTAAAAGTCTGCCGTACACATCCGAAATATTGCTCGTAGTAATAAAATCCCCTTGTCTTCCGATTTTTGGTTTATCCTTCATATAATAGCCTAATTCCGGATGATAGAGGACGGCTGAAATATAATCAGCATAAGTGATCAGCCTTTTAGGTGAATTCGCAATTAAATTCTTTAAATAGGAAATCATAATTTCTAAAACCCATTTAAAAATGGGTTGCTGTCCATTTCCTCTCCAATGGTGGTAACTGGACCATGGCCTGACAGGACATATGTTTCTTCTGGCAAACTTAGCAGCTTGTCATGAATACTTTTCATAAGCTGTCCTGAATTCCCTCCAGGTAAATCAGTACGGCCGATTCCCCCCTGAAATAAAGCATCACCGGAAATAACTACATCATTTCTCTTAAAATAAAAGGAAACACTGCCAGGTGAATGTCCTGGAGTATGGAAAACCTGAAAAGTAAATTCGCCGATTTCCATGTTTCCCTCATTATGTATAATGTGATCTGCTGGTTTAGCTATGATCGGTTCAATTTCCATAAATAATTGCGAGCCATTCAACCTTGGGTCTTCAAGCCACTTTTCTTCCTGTTTGTGAACGTAAACGGGAACTTTGTATGTATCCCTAATAACATCCACAGCACCAATATGATCAAAATGAGCGTGAGTTAACAGGATTGCCATCGGCTTTAGTTTTCTTTGATTTATCAAGTTAATCAATTTTTTCCCCTCTTCACCTGGGTCGATGATTAAACAAGTCTTATCAGGATTTTCAACAATATAGCAATTCGTTTGCAGGGGTCCTAAAGGAATTTGCTGCCATTTCATAAATTTGTTCCTCCCATACATATATACATCAGGTTTATTTTACACTAAAGAACATAGGAGAGAAAGCGGTTCAATCATGGCTGTATTTTTGCCTCGACAAATTAAAGAAAAAAATATAAAATAGGAAACGAATGGATATAATATAGTTACATAATTTATGGAGATCGCGTTTACGAAAAAGGGGGAATAAAAAATGGGTTTAGTTATTATTTTTGCTCTTGTAACAATCCTTGCAGCTTTCAGCGGTTATAAGTCACTGAAAAATAAAAACTTCTTGGCTGCTTTTTGGGGTGTAGCTTCATTTCTAGTTTTCGGCTGGTTTACGGTCATGACAATTATTGAATCTGGGTTTCCAACAGGAACTCACTAATAGGAATAAACAAAAGACTGTCCGCTGACAGTCTTTTTTCATTTATCCTCGTTCTCATTTACAAGGCTGTTAACCCGTTCAACCTTATATTCCATCGTTCGCTTCACATCTCTGCGGTCATCAATTCGAATGGATGTTGCAACCCGCTTAATTCCCTCAGAGAAAGGAACCTCATGCATTGCCTGAATGACTTCAAATAGAATTGGCAGGTCTCCTTCAATAATCGTATTCATCGGTGTTAATTGGAACTTAATTTTCTCTTCTGCTTCATAGCTCCTTAATATCTTTTGAATACTAGCTACATACTTGCTTACACTTGGCGTTTCAGTCCCAATAGGAATTACAGTTACATCTACGATTGCCATTAGATTATCACCATCACTTTAGCATTTTTATATCTCTTTGTGATTTTACCATATCTGTTAACAAAGGAAAAAAGAATGACACTTTGTTTGTCATTCCTTTATTAAGTCGACGCTTTTCTTTTTGTTTAGATCAATTAATTTTTCATAACTATTCCCTAATAAAGCTGTATCCCCAGATGGTGAAATCGAAATAGGAACATTGTCCAAACCTTCCAAAATCACTTCACTACTGCCTTTCTTTAGGTCATAGCGAACAAGTTGGAAACCCTCTGTATAGGTATCCGCCTCCCCGCTTGTGAGCGGTCTAAGGGTGATAAATTGTTTTTTAAGTTCGCTATAATCATAAAAAGGGACCAGCCAATCTGAAAACTTAGATAACTGTGGTACGGAAAAGCTAAATAGTTTTTTTTGCTCTTTATTAAAGAATGAATAGTTCGCCATAGACGGCTCCCCGTCTTTTACAGCCACTGTCATGAGCATTTCTCGATAGGCATCAAATTGAATAATCTTCGAAAAAACAGTCTTGTCCACTTCACTCCCTATTTTTTTCATTATTAATGGCGCAACTAACGATGGACTAGTCTGGTCCCAATCTAGATATGCTACTTCATCCTTTTCGATCCATTTAATAAATGGCTGCGGAAGATTTAGTTGAGTTGTACTAGCATTAGTAAAGTCTAATAAATATACTTGGAAGCTCCAGTCTTCTGCGAATTTTGTGATGATAACCTGGCTTTCATTATAGCGATTCCATTCAAAACCTAAATCGTACGATGGAAAAGTCTTTTTTAACCGTTCCTTCCCATTAGAATCAATAATCGTTACCATTCCCTGATAAGAGGTCGGTGATGAGTGAATTAACAGATACTTCTTAGATGGGCTTATTTGGACATTGACGATCGGATTCTCGGTTTGATAGATTAATTTACTTTTTCCGGTTAATAAATTATATAGAAACAGATTTGAGGTTTGGTTTAAGTTCGTTACATAGTAAATTTGTTGGTCGGTATACCAGCCAACAACCTTATAAAACTCACCTTGACCCGCGGGAATTGATATTGGCAGTTTCCATTCGCTAGGAAGGATTGCTGTCGGTACTTTTGTTTTGTTATTTTGAATTGGATTTTTTTGTTTAGACTGTTCCTTTGCAGAACATCCACTTAAGAAGAGAGACGACAAAATAAAGAGTAGCAAAATAAATGTACTATTCGCTCGTTTAAATTTGTTCCAATTAATCAAGTCGTCTCCTCCTATCCCATATTGGTTACGACGTTAAATTCACGAAAAGGTTTCAACCATTATACGTTTTATGCTAAATAGGAAAAAAGCCGTGGATACCCGGCTTTTTTCAATTAATTGTTTGTCATGGATGGTACGAGAGACCCCATCAATGTCTGAATTTTCTCATGCTAGTTTCATTCTATTTTAATAACAGTAGATAGAGATTACAAGTAAGGAGACAGGAAAATTTTAATAAGCTAAAGCTGCAAAAAAGATTTCCGATGCCTGCTTAAGTATTCTGGGAAATTGTGAAAGCGGTAAGGGATTAATTCCTCTTCCCAGCTCTAGTGTAAACCCAGGCTTATGAAATTCTTGAATAAACCAATCTTTATAGCCTGCATGACTGTTAACATAACGAATCGCTCGGTAGCCGCTGACTTTTTCAAATTCTTTTGCGAGTAATTCTGACTCAGGTGGTTCAAGTCCTTCATACCCCCAATAAAATTCCTCTCCCTGGGTATGAAAGGCCAGAATGAGATCAAACTGATTTTTTCTAGCTAATTCTTCCATGGCAGCGGCTTCTGGTTCTGTTAATGGTTCTATTCCTGGAAAGTCGCGTGAGGCTGGTGTCTTTGGCTTCTTATTTTTCCTGCAAAGATCCCAGTTAGCCGGAAATTGGTTATTTAAATCGATGCCTCTTATATTTGCTTTCCAATGAATAAAGTCATCGCTGCCTTCGTTGATTTCAATAACCTCTTGTCGTAGATGAGAAGGCGCCCCGTTTAATACCAAATCTACACCGTCAGGATTTACCATTGGAACGAGGGATAGCTCTACATTCTCATACAGAGCTGTCGCCTTCTTACCTTTAACAGATTGCTCATTCGTAATTGATAGTAAATATTGATTTAGCAGCCTCATTAGGACCAGGGTGGTTATCCATTCATTAGCATGGAAGGAAGCATTCATATGGATCTTTTTATACCCTTTTCCAATTCTTAGTTCATGAATCGGATTACCTAATACACTCGTACCAATCTTGGAAACTTTAATGAAAGGGTAAATATGTGTAAGGTTTTTTATTAATTTCACTAATCGTTTAGAATCTAATGGCGTTTTCTCTGTGACGAAGGGCACCCTTACCAATTCGGGAACAAAAATTTGATCGCCAATAACCAACTGATCTGCATCTTTCGTTTGGTTAAGCAGGAAAAGGGAATCAACCTCCATATTCTTTTGTTCAGCTATCTTAGCAAAAGTATCTCCCTCTTTAATCGTATAGGGATTTAAAACATGACCAGGTATCTTAATTTTCTCTTTTGATTTCATTTTATTTGGATTTACATGTGAATTGGAATCCACTATTAATTTGAGTGGGATCTTAAATAACCGGCTTAAAGATGACAGAGTATCCCCAGGTCGTAAAATAATCTCCATATACTCTCCTCCCATCATAAAAAGATATGAAGATATTCATAAAAAAATGATGAAAACCCGTATTTCTACGGGTTTAATCATGTTTACCAATTAATTCTTTTTGAATTCGAATTTCATGTCTTACTATTAACAAAGCACTCTGATATTCTCTTGGTTCAATTAGTTGTGCCTGATAAAGGTCTTTTAACTCTGCTTCCATCAGTTCAAGGTCACCAATTCGATCACCTATATATATGATGGTCCCAAATCGTTTTAAAAATTGCTGAATATCATAAATTGTCTTCATCTAGAGACCCCTCACTCCTTTGTAGATTGATGTTGCTGATTAATTTCACTTAGTAAATCCCTATATTGTTCTTTTTTCGGTTCAAGATTTGCCGCCTTTTCAGCATTTAATTTTGCCTGTTTAAGATCATTTTGTTCTAAGTTAATCAGTGCAAGGTTAAAATAAGCCTCATCCAATTTTGGGTCTAATTGAATCGCTTTTTCCAAATGGGTTTTCGCTTCAGGCAGCATATTCTTCTTTATTTCTACAAAAGATAAAAGAAAATAAGTTCTTTCTGAAAGGTTAGCTGCATTTTTTTCTGTTTCTTTTAATAGTTGGTAAGCTTGATTGTATTTACCTTGTTTGACATATTCCTCTGCCATAATTAAGTTAGAGTTTTCATCCTTTGCTTGCGGCGCAGAAGAGCTAAATCCATATGATAAAGAAGACCAAACAATAGCTATTGAAGCAATAAGAAATACCATTTGCCATAAAAGTTTTTTCCTTTTAGGAAAATGAGTAACACCAGCTGCTAAAAATCCTCCTGCCAGCCCGCCAAGATGCCCGGCATTATCAATTCCTGATGCCGAAAAACCAAACACAAGATTTATTCCAAGCACAACCAGGATGTTCAGCCCCATCGTTCTAAAAAATAATTTAGGATACATGGCACCAAAATACAACAGAGCGCCAAAGCATCCAAAAATTGCACCGCTCGCACCTGCAGACAAGTTGGAACTAAACAGGAAACTGGCTATAAAACCCGTAAACCCGGCGAATAAATAGATAATAAAGAAACGAGATTTACCGAATATCCGTTCAACCGTCGTTCCTAGAAAGTATAGCGCAAGGGTATTCATTAGCAAATGCAGGAAACCGATGTGCAGGAAAATAGGGGTGATGAATCTCCACCATTCACCTTGATCAATCAAGGCATTTACTTTAGCACCATATTTTATTAGTGTTGACGTATTCGTGCTCCCCCCATTAATTTCTAACCAGAGGAAGACTGCAAGTTGAATGACGATAAACATATAGGTAAATAAAGGTTTTCCATTAAATAGAATTTCTTGTTCCGCTTTTACTTTATGAATGGCAAGATCTAAGGCCGATTTCTTTAATTCATCCACTTCTTGTTCCGAATATTCATTAGAAATTTCAAAATAAATATTCCAGCCGAGCTTTTCAGACAATCTCCTAAAACCTGATTCCAATTCATCGTTTACTAAAAGGACGGAAGTTACCGTCGTTTTATTTCCTTGTGGAAAGACAAATGGTCTTTCCAGACGATATTCATATTCATCAACCGGTGGAAACTTACTAACATATATATTCATTACATTTAGTTCGCTTTTACCGATTTGTTTACGGACTCTTTCCCCGTTAGTAGCCGTAAATTCAATATCTCTCTGCATGGCATTACTCCAATCTAAATCATGGAGCAGCATTCGTATGATTGGAGCTTTTTTATTTTCTAATTTTTCAAGCCACAATTCTTTCTGATTTTCAAATAATTGAATAACCCTATATCCATGATCAGAGATGAAAGAATAGGCCAACCTCCAGAAGATGTAACCTTCTCTATTATTCATTTCTCCCCTACTTTCTATTTCAGCTATAAGTGAATTGGTCTTGATACGGTCATGACCAGTACAAGTTTACAGCTTAAGCTATACATAACGAAGAAGTATAATCTGTATTCATTTTTTCCCCGTTTCTTTCATTATAAACGATATGAACCTTTAATCATTGCTTTAAACCATCGAAGAATAGATATTTAATTATTTAGACAAAAAAGAACCATCTGTGGTTTTCACCTAGCAGATGGTCCTCCAAAAACAGATGACATTAATTTTTGTCTTACCCCAGGTAAGCTCATAATTGAGCCTACCGCAAGCCGCCGCATCCAGCCTGTACCTATTAAGGCATTGATGATTCTGTACCTGTAGCGGAATACAACATAGCCAATGGAACCAATCATAAATATCGATGTTAAAAGACGAGACATCTTCATCCCTCCTATTACTATTCTGTGATAGGAACAAAGGATTTATCCATTTATTCTCGAAAAAGAGACGGAAGAAGAAATCCGTCTCTTTTATTCCATTTAGAATTTCGTAAACACAGGTTCCATTGTCTTTTTTAATACCTGAACAGAGTTTGCAAACTGTGCCTTTTCTTCTTCATTCAAATCTAGTTCAACGATTTCCCTGACTCCATTGCGATTTACAACGGCAGGAACACCGATATAGATATCATTATGACCGTATTCCCCGTCTAGATAGGTGGAAACAGTAAGGACGGAGTTTTCATTTCGTAAAATTGCTTTCGTTAACCGGACTAACCCCATAGCAATTCCGTAATATGTAGCACCTTTACGCTCAATGATATGGTAAGCGGCATCACGTACATTTAAGAAGATTTGATTTAGGTCATCCCGATTAACAGCAGACTTATTTTTTGTCCATTCAGAAATAGTTGTCCCAGCGATATCAGCATGGCTCCATACAGGAAGCTCTGTATCACCATGTTCTCCAATGATATATGCATGGACATTCCTTGTATCTACGTCAAAATAATCACCAAGTAAATAACGGAAACGGGCCGTATCTAAAATCGTACCAGACCCAATAACCCGCCCTCTTGGAAGACCAGAGAATTTCCAGACGGCATATGTTAGGATATCAACAGGATTAGTGGCAACTAGGAATATACCATTAAAGCCGCTGTCCATAATTTCATCTACAATTCCTTTGAAGATTTTTGTATTTTTTTCGACTAGATCAAGTCTAGTCTCGCCAGGCTTTTGATTTGCCCCTGCAGTAATAACCACGAGATCAGCCACACCACAATCCTTGTAATCCCCATACCAAATCTTCGTCCTAGATGGTGCAAAAGGCAGTCCATGATTCAAGTCCATGGCATCACCTTCCGCTTTCTCCTTATTTAAATCAATTAATACCAATTCTTCCGTTATTCCCTGATTTAAAAGGGCGAACGCATAACTTGATCCAACGAAACCAGTTCCGATCAGGACAACTCGGTTAACACGTCTTAACATCCTCATTCCTCCAATTTATATTTAGCAGATAATTACAGTGTAAACATTAATATGAGTACAATTTACAATTTTACCAAAAAAATCTTAAAATGACGATTGCTAACACTGCTGACATAAATCCCGAAAGAAAATTTACCATATCATTATCCACTAAGGTGTATCCTTTTATTCTAGTTGTTGGAATTTGACAATGACTCTTTTTCTCCGTTGTAATTCCACATTGTCCGCATACATAAACTTGTTGGCAGAGGGCCCCAAATAACGTATCAATGACATTCCCAATATAGCCAAATAGAAAAATAAGAATTACAAAAAAGAGATTTAATTGGAAAAGGAAATAACTAAGTGCCGAGATAAAAAAAGAGCCCGCAATCGCCGCAGTACTGCCCAAGCCACTAATTGCCCCTGAAGTTCCTCTCTCTACTCGTTTAAATGTTCGTATGTAAATAGGATTTTTCTTACTTAAACTGCCAATTTCCGATGCCCATGTATCAGAATTGGCACTCGCTAAACTAACGATAAACCCCAAAAGCCAAGTTTGATCAGGATGAATTGAATAAAGGAGACTAAAAAGTGAGGCCGCTCCCCCGTTCGCAAGGACTTGCAGCCAATCACGGGTTCCACCTTTTGCTAGTTTTTCTTCCAATGACTTTTTTGCCGTACTTTTATATTTTGACCAAAGACTGGAAGAGGCAAAAAAAGCACCGAGAAGGGCAAGTCCCTCTAGTTTAAAACCAGTATAAACAGCCGCCCCTACTAGGATCGCTGTAATGGCACCCGTTAGGGTCAGCGAATTTAGTCGGTATCCAGCCAGCGCCACGAAGATGATAAAAATATAAACCGAAATAACTCCGATCATTTTGTTGTGATAACCTCATGATTGGTAATAATTTTTGAAACAGGGATGTCATAGTCTTCAATTGGAAATTGCGGAATGATTTGCTGATCAAAGGCTAACGAAATGGTTTGACCAGAATAGTGGGATAAGAAACGATCATAGTATCCACCGCCAAATCCTAACCGATGGCCGGTCCTAGTATAGGCAAGTCCCGGTACGATTAATAAATCAATCATTTCTTCATTCATTTCGTCGGTCAATGCTACTATTGGTTCGAAAAGACCAAAATAGACTGATTCAAGCTGGGAAAACTCTGTAAGGATTCTAAAGGATAATTTCTTATCAGTTGGATTACATTTTGGTACAACGACAAGTTTCTCTTGTTCCCAAGCTTTTCGAATTATTTGGTATGTATCTACTTCTGGCTGCCTTGAGACATAAATCCCGATAACCTTTGCATTTATCCAATCATCGGCAGCAAATAAGGTTTGGGCAATCTTATAGGAATAATCCTCATAAACGGGTCTTGGAAGGTTCGAAAGAATTTCTTTAACCTGTTTCCGTAATTCATCCTTGCCACTCATAACAGATCCTCCTTACTTATTTAATGGCAACAAAAAAAGCAGCAGGAAGCCCTACTGCTTATTTTGTTTCACGATGTGCTGTTGTACGCTTTTCTCTTGGGCAATATTTCTTCAGCTCAAGACGATCTGGGTTGTTACGTTTATTTTTTGTTGAAATATAGTTACGATCTCCACACTCAGTGCAAGCTAACGTAATATTTACACGCATGTCAATTTCCCTCCAAACGATTAAGCAGTTCGTTCATACGACTTTTCTATAATATCATTTTTCATTAGGAAATGCTAGTGTGTTTTTTAAGAAGTGCATTTTCTAATAAAATCAGTTCATTTTTGTTGGAGCCGCTAATCGTCCAGGTATCCATTTTTTTCGTTTGATGCGGTTCAATTGCCATACTCATCGTAAAGATACTAGCTGCAGGACCTTTTGCCATGGGTTGATATTTTAAGTTTCCTTTTTCAATGGAATTCCAAATTCGGTCTGTATAGGCATTCCACAAAGGCACAGCCGTATATTCATTTATATTTGCATTTGTACTGTGGCCATTCACCAGATAAACATGTGTTTTCGCATGATGAATAATATGATTCTCAATTGGTGATACGAATGTCAAGTTATCTTGTCCAACATTCACCAAATGGTGCATCGCTAAAATTTGAACTTGGATCGTTTTATGACTGTGATTGCTTACATAGACACTTGAAAGACAAATCTTAGAATGAATTTGTTCATCCTTTACTTTAACAACTAACGCTTCGTCATAAATCACTTTTTCCTTCGTGTTTTGCAGCCATACATATTTCCCATTCACCCAAAGTCCCGGAACAAATTGAAGTGATTCCGTCGCTAATTCAAGATGAGAAGCATGTTTTTCATTTTGTAGTTCAGTAATTAAGTTCATCATCATGCACACCTTATTTTTCAATTATTTGGCGATGCCCCTTGTACCTTCTCATTCACTCGTTGTCGTAATACAGTATCTTCCATAATCCTGCTTGTTTCAGCAGCAATCCGATTCCAGCCATAAAGACTATGAACAATTTGCTTACCTCTGCTGCCAATTTCTTTCGCTTTCTGTGGTTGATTGATTAAAAAATCAATTTGTTCCAAAAGACTTTGAGGATTACCTGGGACCATCAGCATCCCCGTTTGCAGATGCTTAATTATCCCTTTCATACCGCCAGTATTCGATACTACAGTTGGTTTTCCAAGAACCATAGTTTCTAATACAACAATTCCGAATGGCTCGTATAGGCTTGGGATCACAGCTAGCTCACACCCCTCAATAAGGGCATTTCTTTGGTCATCAGAAACATATCCAACAAAAGAAACATAGCTCTCCAAACCACGCCCTTTAACCTGATTTTGATACTCTGTAAGCATGGG
Organism: Neobacillus drentensis; assembly: GCF_021560175.1. Taxonomy (GTDB): domain Bacteria; phylum Bacillota; class Bacilli; order Bacillales; family Cytobacillaceae; genus Neobacillus; species Neobacillus drentensis_A. The sequence continues at coordinate 4,530,442 of NZ_CP091110.1, forward strand.
TCCTTTTCCGGCAATCACAAAAATAAAGTTTAGTTTCATTTCTTTTGCTATTGCGGCTGCCTCAATTATGGTTTCGAATCCTTTTTCTTCAACAATTCTTCCAATTGAAAAAATATACTTTTTACCGGTTAGTTCCGGAAATACTTGAGAAACTTTTTTATCAACGATTAATGGTTCAATTCCATTCGGAATAACGGTTATATTCTTATTCTGTGAAGTAAAAACCTGATTAAGTTCGTCCTTCATAAATTCACTGCAGACAATAATTTGCTCTGATTCGATCATTAATTGCTGTTCCTTTTCATGAATGAACTGCTGCATTTCGGTATAAATCCCATTATTTCTGCCATGTTCCGTTGCATGGATGGTAGTTAATAAAGGAACTCCTAATAGCTCCTTTAGGGAGATCGCGGCTGCTCCGACAAGCCAATCGTGAGCATGGATGAGATCGAAGTCTATCTCTTCTGCCAGCTGTTCCGCCTTAAATGCTATTGCCAAATTGAGACCGGCAATCCATGATAGAAAATGGTCATCGTATTCATTAACTGGTCTTACACGGTGGACAAATATCCCATTCATTACTTCAAATGACGGAAGATTATGTTTCCCTGCTGTCAGGACATGAACCTCATGTCCTTGTTCCGACAAATGAGTGGATAATCCAACTACATGCCTTGATAACCCCCCGACAATATTAGGCGGGAATTCCCAGGATAGAATTAATATTTTTAACTTCCAGGCAGCTTGGAGCTTACTTTCTGGGTTACTGGATTCTGGCTGTCGTTTATTCATTTTGCTCCCCCAGAGTTGTCTGATTTCACATAATAACTATAAGTACTAACTTGCTCAACCCATTTAGGGGATTCTTCCTCATATCGTTGAAATTGCAACATTTCCTGCTGAAATATATTTATGCCTTCTAGGTTAGCAGAAGGCGTTTGAATACAATTAGAACGATAAAGAGGGAAAAAAACTTTTCCTGAAATGTAAACACCTAATTCTGCAAGATACCTCCGGTTTTCTGCCAAGCCTTTAAAAAACCAGTGTCCGCTTTGGAAAGGAACAGTTATTTCATTAAAATGAAGAGCGTTTTTTCCATTAAACAAAATATCCGTTACGTCATAAATCCTAGTAACCATGACAAGTTCTTCAAACTTTTGATTAAAAAATCGTTCGATGATTTTTTTTGGTACTTCGGAAATGTCCCAGAAAAGTATTATTTTATGAGGTGTCACAAGCTTTGCCTTTAGCTCACCTTTTAGTGGAATTAATTCTGATGAAATAGAGTAATCTGAGGAATTGGGATCCTTAGAAGAATGCCTATTAGGTTCATTCGTGAGTTCATTTTTATTTTCTTCCAACCATTTATTCCAGCGATATTGGACTTTCCCTATGGTTGTATTCAATTCAGAGGCGATTTTACGAAATGATAAGCCATTCCCTCTTAGTTTGATAATTTCCTCAATCATTTTTTTCCTCCATTCTGTAAACAATCAATATATGCTGTTAATTGCAAAATAATTCTTACTAAATTAATGGTATCACCAGATAAAGAAGCATTCAATAAACGCATTTTGTCGTATTTTGGTTAGCCTATACAGCAAGCTTTATTTACAGGTAATAAATTTTTTTTAGTTACGCATACCCTTTCAGTTTTTACATGTATCAACAAATTACCTACCGGATAATGCTCATCTTTTCGACAACATTATCTAAAAAGGCAAAAAAAGAAGCATGGAGATTTAATCCCTATGCCTCCTAGCTTTTTAAATCTTTCCATTATTCAATTGAGCATATCGTTATCTAGTCTGTAAGACGCAGCCAGTGATAAATTGCAGCCATGCATATACCCCGGTCTTAACCGTTTCAGCAACTGCCGAATCTTTGCTTGGGTCCAGACAAACAAAATCAATATGCCGGACAATCGAATGCTTGCCGATTTCTAGTACTATATCAAACAGCTCTGCTGCTGTCATGCCGCCGGGAGTAGATGCTGGTACACCCGGTGCAACGGAAATATCCAGCACATCCATATCGACGGTGACATAAACACGGTCAACTTTTGCGGTCAACTGCCGAAGCGCATCCTGAACACTATTAATAAGTCCATGTCTACGTGCTTGCTTTAACGTCACCATTTGAATATTGTATTTTTCCGCATAATCAATAAGCGGCTTCGCATTAAAGTAGCCATGCAAACCAATATTGATAACATTCTCTCCTTTGACCGTATGACCATCAATTAGCTGCCTAATCGGCGTTCCGTTTGCAGGCCCTAATTCTGCCGGATCCCTTACATCAAGATGTGTATCAAGCTGTAAGATTCCAATCGTTTCTTCTTTAAAAACTTCTTTAATTCCCCGCACCGCACAGGCCGTTGTAGAATGGTCACCGCCAATCATGCATGTTACAGTTGAAGGATAGTTTGCTGCAAGATAGGCCGATGTCTGTTGGATACGTTGATGTGATAAAAGAATATCCGTTGTATGCATCGCCACATCTCCCGCATCTGCAACCTTGAATGACGTCAAATCAATCATTTCATCCAGGTTGTAGGTGGCAAAGCCCCTCCACATCCGTCGAAATTCATCTGGATACAAGGAAGCTCCTGATACACTTATGGATGACCGAGAAATCGGTGCACCATAAACAATTAAATTAGGTATTTCTTCCATTTCCGCCAATGGCTGCACCCAATGGTGCACATAGCCAGTTTCACCCTTTAATCGATTCCAGGACCATTCGGGTGCCTTAAGCCAATGTTCTCCCACCTGAATCCACCACCTTTACACCCTTTTTCCACACAGCCTTAACGTGATTCACTCCGAAAAGATATTGAAGCTCCTGATAGTTTTTTACATTCCATAACACGATATCAGCCTGCTTACCCACTTCAAGTGATCCTACTTTATCTTGGCGGTTAATCGCACAGGCAGCATTAAAAGTGGCTGCTGTTAAGGCCTCTGCTGGGGTTAGTCTCATGGAAATACAAGCTAGGTTCATCACAAGCGGCATTGAAGTTGTAGGTGAGGACCCAGGATTGCAGTCAGTAGAAATAGCTACAGGTACACCTGCATCGATCATTTTTCTTCCTGCTGCAGCTGCTTCGCGTAAATAGAGCGCTGTTGCCGGAAGCAGGCAGGCAATCGTGCCTGCATCTGCCATAGCTTGAATTCCTTCATGGGAAGCTTTCAATAAATGCTCAGCTGAAATTGCCCCTACCTTTGCTGCCAATTCCGCTCCGCCATAAGGCTCAATTTCGTCAGCATGGATTTTCGGGATCAATCCAAAGTGCTTACCTGCTTCTAGAATGCGTTCAGATTGTTCTGGTGTAAAAACTCCTTTTTCACAAAAAACATCGTTAAATTCTGCTAATTCTTCCTGGGCGACTTTCGGCAGCATTTCATCGACTAAATAATCGACAAATTGATCTTCCTTCCCCTTAAACTCAGGGGGCACGGCATGGGCCCCCATAAAGGTAGGAACAAGGTCAATCGCATGCTGTTCCTGCACGATCTTCATGACGCGAAGCTGCTTAAGTTCGGTTTCGAGATTCATGCCATATCCACTTTTGCCTTCTACAGTTGTTACTCCATGAACAAGGAACGAATCAAGCCGGCGTTTAGTTTGTACGACTAATTCCTCTTCCGTTGCTTCCCTTGTCATGCGGGTGGTCGCATGGATTCCTCCACCCGCATTCATGATATCCATATAGGTTGCACCTTCAAGGCGCATTTCAAATTCACGCTCGCGGCTTCCTCCGAATACAACATGTGTATGTGGATCTACAAGTCCAGGCGTTACCAAATGATTTGAGGCATCCACAATCATTGCTGTATTTAATTTTTCCTTATAGCATTCCTCAATTTCCTTCGTCGTTCCAACCGCTGAGATAAGTCCATCCTCAATCCACAAGCTGCCGTCTTCAATCAAACCAAGCTGTGACATCGCTCCTTTTGAACGGGGACCTTTTATTTCGGAAGCAAGCGTTGCAAGCTGGGCGGCATGTTTAATCCAAATTGGTTTTTCCATTACTGATCATTTCCTTTGTCAAGCATTGGGATTTTAATTCCTTTTTCCCGTGCTGTTTTCTTTGCAAGTTCATATCCGGCATCGGCGTGGCGTACGACACCCATACCCGGATCTGTTGTCAATACACGTTCAATTCGCGCCTCTGCTTCTTTCGTACCATCTGCGACAATCACTACTCCCGCATGTAAGGAATAACCCATTCCAACTCCACCGCCGTGATGGACGGATACCCAGGTAGCACCGCCCACTGCGTTAACCATGGCATTTAATATTGGCCAGTCAGACACAACATCAGATCCATCTTTCATCGCTTCGGTTTCACGGTTCGGTGAAGCAACAGAGCCGGAATCCAAATGATCACGTCCAATAACAATTGGTGCTTTTAGTTCCCCTCTAGCCACCATGTCATTCAGTATTTTGCCAAAACGGGCGCGTTCTCCGTAGCCCAGCCAGCAAATGCGGGAAGGGAGCCCCTGGAACTGGATTTTTTCCTGAGCCATCCGGATCCAGTTGCATAAATGTTCATTATCGGCAAATTCCCTTAGAATAGCCTGGTCTGTTTTATAAATATCTTCAGGGTCACCTGACAGCGCCACCCACCGGAAAGGCCCTTTCCCTTCACAGAATTGAGGACGGATATAAGCTGGTACGAATCCAGGGAAGTCAAATGCGTTTTCTACCCCTTCATCTTTAGCAACCTGGCGTATATTATTGCCATAATCAAATGTCACTGCGCCTTTTTCCATCATCTCAAGCATCGCTTTCACATGCACTGCCATAGAAGCCTTCGACCTCCTGACATACAGTTCAGGATTTGTTTTCCGCAGCTCCGTTGCAGCTTCAAATGACAAACCCGCAGGTGTGTATCCGTTCAGCGGGTCGTGCGCTGATGTTTGATCTGTCAGCACATCAGGGATAAAGTTTCGTGTGATCATATCCGGTAAAACTTCAGCTGCATTACCCAGTAAGCCAATGGATAATGCCTTTCCTTCCCTTTTTGCCTCTTGAGCCAATCGTATAGCCTCATCCAGGGAATCCGTTTTCACATCGGTATAGCGTGTTTCAATCCGGCGATCAATCCTTGTCTCATCCACATCAATACCGATGCAGACCCCACCGTTCATCGTAACGGCAAGCGGCTGAGCTCCACCCATCCCTCCAAGGCCCGCGGTTACTGTTATCGTGCCTTTTAAAGAACCATTAAAATGTTGTTTAGCGAGTTCCGCAAATGTTTCGTATGTTCCCTGTACAATCCCTTGGGAGCCGATATAAATCCAACTTCCAGCGGTCATTTGTCCATACATCATTAATCCCTTTTTGTCGAGTTCATGAAAGGTATCCCAATTGGCGTATGCCGGGACAATATTTGAATTTGCAATCAGTACACGTGGTGCATCGGTATGAGTTTTAAACACCACCACGGGCTTTCCTGATTGGACAAGTAGCGTTTCATCCCCCTCAAGATGTTTCAACGATTCTACAATTGCATCAAAACAATCCCAGTTTCGTGCCGCCTTTCCGATCCCTCCATAAACAACAAGTTCTTCTGGATGCTCTGCTACATCCGCGTCTAAATTGTTCATCAACATGCGCAGTACGGCTTCTTGCTGCCAGCCTTTTGTATTCAATTCTGTCCCTCTATACCTAATAACTTTATTTGATGTATTTGTTTTCATCTTTTCTACCTCCAAATTATGATATTTTAGTTTAATAGTGGATTCCTTGTTTTTTATTATCATTTAATAAAAATTTTACAATCTATTTTTTAACTTATTCCCTGCTGAAATCAGCGTCTTGTAATGGAACCATTTTTGATTTCTTTACTACTTTATAGCTAAGATATCCAAATAAAAATAAAGGCAGGCCAATATAAGAAACCAGAATCCCATACCAGTCTATTTGATCACCGACAAACGCTTGGTAATTACTTCCAAGCATTGCCACCAAACATAACACTGTCGCTAGAATCGGACCTAACGGGAACCATTTCGCAACATATGGAAGGTCTTTAAAATCTCTCCCTTGTGCAATAAATGCTTTTCGGAATCGGTAGTGTGTAACAGAAATACTTAACCAAGAGATATAACCTGCTAAGCCAGCAGCATTTAATAACCAGGAATAGACTGTTCCGTCACCAAAAAGAGAGGTTAGGAAGCAAAGCATTCCTACTAACGTGGTCAAATATAGGGCGCTTACAGGAACACCTCCTTTATTTACTTTTTTCAGGAATGCCGGGGCTTTTCCTTCTTCAGCTAATACCCAAAGAACACGTGAACCAACGTATAAACATGAGTTTCCTGCCGATAGAACAGCCGTAAGAATAACAGCATTCATCGCCGCTGCGGCAAATGCCAGGCCAGCATGTTTAAAAACTAGCGTAAATGGACTAACTGCAATGTTTTCAAGATCCGAACTTAATAAATTGGGATCCTTATAGGTAATTAGGCATCCAATAACGAAAATGGCTAAAATATAGAATAAAAGAATTCTCCAGAAGATTTGTTTAATCGCTTTAGGGATATTTTTTTCAGGATTTTCACTTTCACCTGCAGCTACCCCAACCATTTCCGTTCCTTGGAAAGCAAACCCCACTACCATAAAGACACTAAAGATGGATAAAAGACCTCCTTTGAATGGCGCTTCTCCTTTAGTGAAATTTTCAAATCCACCTGTATGCCCCTTCATAATCCCAAAGATCATCAGTAATCCCACAACAATAAAAAGCAAAATGGTTACAACCTTGATAATGGAAAACCAAAATTCAGATTCACCATAACCTTTTACAGATAAAACATTCAGACCAAAAATAAGGACCAGAAAAGTTGCACTCCAGACAATACCCGGAATAGTAGGAAACCAATATTTCATAATCAAGGAAGAAGCCGATAATTCAAGAGCCAGAATAATGGCATTGTTATACCAATAATTCCAGCCGACAGCAAACCCTAAGGCAGGATCAACGAATCTTGAAGTATACGTACTGAAAGAGCCCGAAATTGGTATAAATACAGCCATCTCCGCCAGGCTTGTCATGAGGAAGTAAACCATGATCCCTGCAATAAGATAGGCTGCCAGTGCCCCTCCTGGACCGGCATCATGAATAGTAGTACCGCTAGCTAAAAAGAGGCCAGTACCAATCGTGCCGCCAATGGCAATCATTGATAGGTGCCTTGTTTTTAATTTTCTTTCTAAATGTTCATGTTGTTCACCCGGATTTGTTGGTTGATTACCTTTTTGTAGGGCCATATTTTGCATAAAACACCTCTTTTATTATTTAGTATAGTTATCAATAGTAGGACCAATAGGGAACCTCATGAGGAGAGCGATGATTATTAATTAATTAACGTCTTAAAATACTAATTTATTCGTTTTGCTCCGTAAGAATTATTTTACGTTGTCTAATTGCTGGAGTAATTTTTTCAGGTCCATTGTTTTAAGACCTTCAGCTGCTGTTTCAATATCTTTTGAAAAAATACGGTCCTTTTTAATCGAAGGAACAAGTTTTCTTCCGGTATCATAAAGCCTTCTTGTTTGGTTTGCCATTTTCTCAATTCCCCGGTATTCAACCGCCTGCATCGCACAAATCAGCTCTATTGCCAGGACTCTTCTTGTATTCTGAATAATTTGATGGGCATGCCTGGAAGCGATTGTTCCCATGCTTACATGGTCCTCTTGGTTCGCTGATGAGGGAATAGAATCTACACTTGCTGGATGTGCCAGAGTTTTGTTTTCCGAAACAAGAGATGCAGCAACATATTGCATGATCATAGCACCTGATTGTAGGCCTGGCTGCGGACTTAAAAATGGTGGTAAATCATTTAATTGTGGATTGATTAATCGTTCAATCCGTCTTTCAGAAATATTCGCCATTTCTGCAACCGCAATTTTCATAAAATCCATCGCAAAAGCGATTGGCTGTCCATGGAAGTTCCCGCCGGAAATTACTTTTTCACCATCATCAAAAATTAATGGATTATCCGTTGCAGCATTCATCTCAATCTCCAATTTCTCTTTTACATAATCCAGGGCTTGCCACGTGGCACCATGAACTTGCGGGATACATCGAAGGGAATATGCATCCTGTACTCTCAATTCTCCCTGTACCGTCGTCAATAAACTATCGCTTAAGTAACCGCGGATTCGTGCTGCGGTATCGATTTGCTGTTGATAACCCCGTGCAAGATGAACCTCTTCAGCGAAGGCATCAATAATTCCAGTTAATCCTTCAATCGTCATCGCGGAAATTAACTCACTTTGGAATGCAAGTTGTTCTGCCTCGAGATAGCCAACCACGCCCATTGCTGTCATTGCTTGCGTTCCGTTGATCAGTGCAAGGCCTTCTTTTGCTTGAAGTGTTACTGGGAATATCCCTTCTAACTGAAAGGATTCAAGTGAGTCCATTCGGTTTCCTTTATAAAATACTTCTCCTTCCCCGATTAGCACCAATGCCAAGTGTGAGAGCGGTGCCAAATCACCGCTTGCTCCAAGGGAACCTTGCTGCGGAATCACGGGGATTATATCCTTGTTTACTAAATCTAATAATCTATCAATAACAATCGGTCTAATTCCAGAATAACCCTTCAAAAGGGCATTAGCGCGAAGAAGAACCATTGCCTTTGCAACAACCTCTGGGAACGGCTCACCTACTCCGCAAGCATGTGAGCGGATTAAATTGAGCTGCAGATCTTGAACATGATCCTTATCAATTAGAACATCGCTGAATTTACCAAACCCTGTTGTAATTCCATAAACTACTCTTGATTCGGATACAATCCTTTCAACCGCTTTCCGGCTCTTTCCGGCAGCCTCAATACTTTTTTCGCAAGCGGCCACCTTCTGTCCTCCGAATAAAACTTCCTTCATTTGAGTTAGGGTTAAACTTTGGCCTGTTAACGTAATCATGATATCTCTCCTCTACCACTTTAGTATAATAAAGAAAGAGGCTGGATTCCGATTCTGATTAGAATTGGAGTCCAGCCTCTTTTATTACCATTTTTGAATTTTGAACTATTTTTTTACGCCACTTCATGTGTTTTCAATCCCATCTTATAAAATTCTATTACTATGATAATTATCATATGTGAGTAAACCATGTTTTGTCAACAAAATATTCCGAATTTTAGCGCAATAATACTTTAGCACAATAGTAAATGAAAGGCGTAGCAAAAGGAATAATCTTATTTCATAGAAAAAAGGAGACTGCACATTACTAGGCAGCCCCCTCTTGTTTAAGCATTTAAGTTTAGTCGTTTTCCTGTAACAAGATAAATGACGTTCTCAGCAATATTCGTTGAATGATCGGCGATTCTCTCGACATTTCTACAAACAAATGCTAACTGAATGATTTGGTTGGTTGAATTTAGATTTTGCGGGATATATCCTATTAATTCTTGAATTAGACGGCCAAACATTTGATCCACCTGATCATCTTTTTTTGCACATTCTTTTGCCAGAGAAACATCCTCAGTGGTAAAAGCTTCAATCGACTCAGAAACCATCTCCAAAGCGATTCCCATCATATTTGGTATATCAATGATCTCCTTAATATGCTTTTCATGACCTATGTGAATGGTGGATTTAGCAATATTTACGGCAATATCAGCCAATCTTTCAATTTCTGATGATACCTTTAAAGCAGCGCTTATTTTTCTAAGGTCGGTAGCTACAGGTGATTCTCTTGCAATTAATAATAAGGCTTTATCATTGATTTCTTGTTCCAAATTATTAATTTCATTATCCCCCATTAGAACAGCTTTTGCCTTATCGAGGTCTTGATTGACTAAAGAAAGCATAGCATCTTTAATCGCCATTTCTGCTTTTTTAGCCATGGATAATAATATTTCATTTAATTGTAGTAAATTATGATCAAAATTAGACCTTGTACTCATTTTGTCCACCCCATCATCCGAATCTTCCGGTAATATACCCTTCCGTACGTGAGTCCGCAGGGTTTGAAAATATAGAAGCAGTAGCATCTAATTCAATCAGTTCCCCCATTAAGAAGAAGGCTGTTTTATCTGACACCCGTGATGCCTGCTGCATGTTGTGAGTAACAATGACGATTGTATACTTTTCTTTTAACTCTAAGATCAATTCCTCTATTTTCAAAGTAGAGATTGGATCTAACGCAGAAGTTGGTTCATCCATTAATAGGACCTCAGGTTTAGTCGCTAAAGCCCTGGCAATACACAATCTTTGCTGCTGTCCGCCCGATAACCCCAAAGCAGGTGTGTGTAATCGGTCCTTCACTTCATCCCATAATGCTACGTCCATCAATGATTTTGTGACAATCTCATCAAGATGGACCTTTTTTTTAATCCCATGAATTCTCGGTCCGTAGGCGATATTATCATAAATAGATTGTGGAAAGGGATTTCCCTTTTGGAAAACCATCCCCACATGTTTGCGAAGGTCTACAAGATCTACTTTTTCATCAAGGATGTTCTTACCATTTAAGTTAATTTCACCGGTCATTTTGACATTCGGAACCATATTAATCATTAAGTTAAGTGTTTTAATAAAGGTGGACTTACCACATCCAGATGGTCCAATTATTGCGGTAACTTCTTTTTTATTTATGGAAAAGTTTATATCTTTTAAGGCATGATGGTCTCCGTACCATAAATTTAAATCTTTTATATCAAATATTTGCCTTGTTAACGTTGAAGTTGTCATGATGATGCCCCCTTATCCGAATCTTCCAGAAATATATTCTTCAGTCTTTTTTACGGAAGGATTGGTAAAGATTTTTTCAGTAGAATCAAATTCAATTAAATCTCCATTTAAAAAGAACGCTGTTTTATCGGAAATACGGGAAGCCTGCTGCATATTATGGGTAACAATAATAATCGAATAATCCTTTTTCAAGTCAACAATCAGCTCTTCTACCTTTGCATTGGAAATGGGGTCTAATGCGGATGATGGCTCATCAAGGAGCATAACTGCCGGCTTCATCGCAATCGTCCTTGCTATACAAAGACGTTGCTGCTGTCCACCCGAAAGTGAAAGAGCAGATTTATAGAGACGGTCCTTTACCTCATCCCACAAGGCTGCTTTTTCTAGACTTTCTTGTACAAGATCATCAAGCAGGCTTTTCTTTTTAATGCCGCTAAACTTCAATGCATGGGTAATATTTTCATAGATAGATTTTGGAAACGGATTGGGCTTTTGAAATACCATACCAATTTCTTTTCTTAATGCGACTACATTGATTTGGTCGGATAAGATATTTAGGTCTTCATAAAGAATTTCACCTTCGGCTCTTGCTCCTGGAATTAGATCATTCATCCGATTGATACTTCGCAAAAATGTTGACTTCCCACAGCCAGACGGTCCAATTAATGCAGTTACCGCATTTTTCTCTATATCCATTGAAATGCCATTTACGGCGCGTTTTTCTCCATAAAATATTTCCAAATTATTTACCTTTAAGATATTTTCCATTTGGAACGGGACGGTTGTTTCAAATGTTTGTTCCATAGATTCCTTTTCCAATAGAGTCGTAACCATCCATTTTCACCTGCCCTTTATTTAGTTGCTGTAATTTTTTTATGAATCATGCTGCCAATCCATCTTGCTAAGAGGTTAAATAGTAAAACTGAAATAACCAGCACGGCGGCAGAACCATTTGAAACTTCTTCAACGTCAGGAATTAAGCCCTGTGTATTGACTGACCAAATGTGTACAGCTAGCGTTTCGGCAGGACGAAAAATATTAAGTGGGGATTGATCAGAAAATGGATTCCAGTTAGCATAATCAAGCCTTGGTGTCGATAGACCAGCCGTAAATAGCAATGCGGCCGCTTCACCAAATACCCTTCCTGCAGCAAGAATGGCACCAGTTAAAATGGATGGAAATGCACTTGGTAAAATAACCGTTTTAATCGTGTGCCAATGCGTAATCCCTAAGGCAAGACTTGCCTCTTTTAAATCGCGGGGAACAGCACGAATCGCATCCTCACTCACCCGCACTAGCACTGGAAGATTAAATACCGTTAATGCTAAAGCACCGCCCAAAATCGTATAACCCCATCCGGTTAAATTAACGAACATTAATAAACCAAACATCCCAATAACAATCGATGGCAGAGAAGCAAGGACTTCAATACATGAACGGATCATATCGGTGACCTTCCCCGGTTTTGCATATTCCGCCATATAGATTCCACCACCTACACCAAGTGGAACGGTAATTAACATCGTTATAAACAGAACGTAGAAGGAATTAAATAATTGATCGCGAATTCCTCCCCCTGCAAGTACATTACTTGAAGGTGTGGTTAAAAAATGAAGTGATACATGTTTTAGGCCATTCACTAAAATATAGGAAAATAGTCCAACTAAAATAGAAATAATAATAATGGCAATCGCTACAAATACTCCTGTGGCTAATCGGTCAGCAGTTTTGCTATTCATTACAGCTTCCTCCTCGATGATAGATAACGGATCAGGAGAATAAACGCAAACGACATAACTAATAAAATAAGACCCATCGACCAAAGTGTGTTATTTTCAACACTTCCGTAAGTGGTGTGTCCCATATTTAAGGTAATAATGGTCGTTAAAGTTGCTGAAGCATCCAATAGGCTTGTTGGTATATCTCGAACGTTACCGATTACCATTTGGACAGCTAAAGCTTCTCCAAATGCCCTTGCCATACCTAAAACTACGGCAGTCAACAAGGTGGGCAAAGCAGCCGGAATAAGAACCTTGCGGATCGTTTGCCAACGTGTTGCCCCAAGAGCATAGGATCCTTCTCGTAAACTTTTTGGTAATGAACTCATTGCGTCTGTCGCAATGGTCGTAATCGTTGGTAAAATCATGATGGATAACACAATCGTCCCTGAAAGCAAACTAAATCCTAATCCGCCCACATGTTCTCTGATAAAAGGAACTAAAACTGTAAGCCCGATGAATCCATAAACAACGGATGGAATTCCAACTAAAAGCTCAATGATTGGTTGTAATATTTTTCGTCCCCATGAAGGTGCAATTTCTGTCATGAATATGGCACCGCCAATTCCTAATGGTGCCGCAACAATTGCTGATAAAAAGGTAACAGCAAAAGATCCGAAGATAAACGGTAAGACTCCATACTCTGGATTAGCTTTATCGGTAGGATTCCAGTGGATACTGGTTAAGAACTCAATAAAATTAACACCATTCTTAATAAATGATTGCAGCCCTTTTGTGCCAAGGAAGATGGTAATCGAAATGGTGGCAGAAATCATAATCACCGCACATAATAACACAAGAATCTTTCCACGAACTTCTCCATCCATCCGATTTTTTCCGGACTTTAACAATCTTTCCCTAGCTGGTACGATCTTTTCCATTGCAGCAACACCCCTATATACGTCATAAGAGGGTAAATGCAGTTCCACACTTACCCAGTCATTCAATTAACTATCAACTTATAAATCTTTTTAATTTCTTTCCGTATCACGTTCTACTTTCATCCTTGTTCCTGTTTTCTCTTACATATACAAGCATAAACCCTAAGTGTAAACGGAGTTTTAATCGTATGTAAAGGTTTTGTAAATCTATGTTTAGATATTGTAAAGTTGAACGAAATAAAAAAAACCACCTGTCTTATCAATGACAGGTGGCTATGAGAATATTAATCTATTGTCCAATTAGTTGCGTAGTTTGAGTAGAATCTGCTGCATTTGGGTCTGCTTGCTGCTCAGACCCTGAAACACCATCTGTTAGTTGACGTGTTTTCTTCAAGTCAAAATAAGCATCCATAACTCGGCGGCCAATTAAGTTATTTATACTTGGACCACTGCTGCCTGCGTAGGCCCAAGGGACAACTACAGCAATAGCTACTTCAGGATTATCCGCAGGTGCATAGCTGACAAGACTTAAATTCCAGACTTCTGTTCCTCGTTTGGTTTTATCTGAACCATCATAAAACGCCTGCGCAGTTCCAGTTTTTCCTGCAGGGTTGTAGGGTGCACTCCTAAAGGTACTAGTGGCTGTCCCATCGCCAACTTGCATAACCATTCGGAAGCCTTCTTGAACCCGTTTGATCCAAGCATCTTTCATATCAATACGATTTAGAACCTTAGGTTCCATTTCTTCAACGATTGGTCCTAATTTATTACTATCCATTACTGGTTCGCGAATTTCTTTGACGATATGAGGCTGGACACGATTACCGCCATTAGCGATCGTCGAAACGTATTGTGCTAACTGCATCGGTGTGTAAGTATCATACTGGCCAATGGCAAAGTCAAGAAGTTTACCCGGGATATTCTCTGTTCCTTGGAAACCGCTCATTTCATTTGGAAGGTCAATTCCGGTTCGTGTTCCAAGTCCAAATTGGCTAAAAGATTGCCGCATCGTATTAAAGGTCTTTGCCGTTTCCATATTAAGCGTACCATGCGGTACATACTTTCCATGTGCCATTGCGATAACGGTTTTCCACATATAGACGTTGGAAGAAACCTGTAAGGCTCTTAGGTCATTAATGGTGCCAAATGTTTTCCATGATTTCTTTATAGGAGTATTTTTAATCACTAACGGTTCATCTAGTTGGTAGGAACCCGGTTTAATCGCACCAGTCTGATAACCAGTTAAAATGGTAGCCCCTTTCACCGCTGACCCCACGTTATAGGAGCTGGTAAAAGTACCACTAGCATAGTCTTTCATAACCGTCTTACCATTACTATCCTTACCAATTAGCTTTCCGGCCATCGACAATATTTCACCTGTATTAGGATTCGTGACAACGACAAAGGCACGATCCATAACACCAGTATTAGGTTTACTTTTAGCAGACCACATTTCTTCTTCAATAATCTTTTCTACCTGCTGTTGAAGCTGCATATCAATCGTTAAGACTAGGTCGTCCCCTCGCTTCCCTTCCGAAACAACGTCAGTCGAAAGGACTTTCCCTGCTTTGTCAGTAACAGTCTTCACTTTTGCCTTCTGGCCATGGAGAACATCTTCATATTTTAATTCTAAATAACTTTTCCCCACGCGGTCATTTCGGCTGTATCCGTGAGCGAGATACTTATCTAATTGCTCTTTCGGGATCCCAGCTTCAGAGGAAGTTACATCCCCTAAAATAGATTTCAAAGTATCACCAAATGCATACTCACGTTTCCAGTCTGTGGTTGTATCGACGCCAGGCAAATTTTCTAGATTCTCACTCACGCTGGCAAACTCTTCAGCTGTTACATCTTTATTTTTAACAATTTGCGGGGTTAATGCATAGCCACTATTGAATTTGCTATAGATGGCAAGTGTTTCAAGTTTTTCACCTTGAATGCTGTTAATTTCCTGATCAGTAACCCGGTCCAGCTGTAATTGGTAAATTTCCTTATCATCTAATTTTTTCTGATTATATAAGGCCCATTCTTTTTTCGTAATTTTTTTCTTCGCTTCCTTTGGATGTTTCATTATCCAAAAATCCTTTTTGTCTCGCACCGGAACTTTGGAGGTGTCCATCGAGATAATTTTTGCTAATTTTGCGGCGGTATCCAGCATTTCCTCTTGTGTCACATTTTGACTTTTTGTATAGGTAATCGCATTTAGCGGACTATTATCTACAATTGTGCTGCCATTACGGTCATACATTTTCCCTCTCGGTACGGGGTTATTCACGGTAATATCTTCCGTTCGTTGGATTTCCCGTTTAAAATCATCACCAAAGACAATTTGCAGTTCTCCAAGACGAAGAATAAGAACGGAGAAAAGGATAAATACAACAAAAAACACCATATTTAAACGAAACGGGACATGTGTTTTTTTCTTTTTCTTTTTAAGATTCAAGATCTATAGACACTTCCTTTACCAAAGCTTACATAACTTTCTTTATTTTAAAGGAAAATGTCCTATTTATCTATGAATAACCCTTACCAATTTTGTTAAAAATCCTGGACCAAATCGTTTCATGGCTACAAAAAAACGATGAGTATTAAAGAGGGCATTGAAAGACCTTCGGTTTATTAAGAATTTTAAAGTAACAACAAAAAAGGTATAATTCTCTTAAATCATGAGAAATTATACCTTTTTTAATTTAGACTAAGTAAAAGAACCCTGTTGATTGGAGCGGAAGGCGGCGAAGACTCCTCGAAAATGCTATCGCATTTCCTTCGTGCGTGGGCATATTCGAGGATGTAAAATCAAAGTCCTGCGGGAGTACGGGACAGGGGAGACCCCGCAGGCGCTTAAGCGCCGAGGAGGCTCCCCGGCACGCCCGCGGAAAGCGAAGCCGGCTGGAGCGGAAATCAACAGCCAAATTACATCCACAATAAGGGGATTTTCCAGTGCTCTCGTATTATACTCACCGTTTTTATGCAGCAGGTATTTGAACTCTTCGCATGAACAAATAAATTAATAAATGACCTGCACCTAAAAAGAATAACAGTATTGGAATACTTTGTTCTTCATTAAACCAAGTAACTGCTGCAAGAAAAGCCAAAATCGAAATAATCCTGCCGAGATTCAGGTATATTTCCCGGACAACAATATATTCTATCCTCATTTCTGCTGCCTTCCATCCTGACCCAATTACATCATATGTAGTTGAACTATAAGGAACAAACAATAGTGGATACGCTATTGCAATCATCCCTCCATATAATAATAATTTCACAAAATTTAAATCCCAAATAATTAGCATAACTGAAGCATAGAGGATAATCCCACCAATTAGAATGGCTTTTTTACGAAATTTTTTCTTTATCAATCGTGACGCAAAATAGTAAGCAACAAAGGATATTCCGGAATTAATCAAACCAAATGTCCCTAAAGACATTTCGCTTCCGGTTGAAATGTAGACAAAAACAGAGATAACAAAAGCAAAGGTCCCCTCTCGTAACCCTTGAACAAAATGAGCATTTGTTACAAAACGCCAATTTTCGTTTTGTTTCCTTTCCTCAATAATCCGTTTAAAGCAATACCGGCCGGAAGCAGGCCTCGGTTTTAGTGAAAAACTCATAAACACTGCCAAACCAAATAATGCTAGTGACAATCCAAAAACAAACGAATATCCGGTAAATTCTTCAAATTTTGTAATGATAATACCGGCTGCAATTGGACCAATCATGCCGCCTGCGGAAGATAATATCCCTAAAAACCCATTAAAAAAATCTCTGGTCTCTGGTTCGGTAATTTCAAAGGTCAACACATTATAAGCTAACCAATAAAAGCCATAACCAATTCCAAGCAGTCCGCCTAGTAAAAGTAAGTAAGTAGAAGCATTTGTGCCGGTAATCAATACAGCAAGATAAAACAATGCTAAAGAAATGACACCAATCCGCAGCACAATCACTCGATCGATTTTTTTCGCCCACCGCCCCGCCAAGATAAACGTTAACGGCTGCAATACGACTATTGAGAGGTTATATAGGGCAATATCGGAATACTGTCCCGTTTGCTTCCAAAGATAAATATTCACAAATGTGTTGGATAAAGCAACACTCAATGAATACAGTCCGCCAATGATCAGCAAAAGTGATAAATCCTTCGTTAATTCTACGTCACCCAAAATCTTAAATTTTTTTGCCATAAAAAAAACTCCCCTTTGTCATAAGGGTAGTCTTTATCAAGGATAAGGTTCTTATACAAATTAAAACACATGAAAAAAAGACAGCTAATGCTGCCTTTTAAACGCTCCATTACTTCGCTGCGCTATAACGCTTAGAAACTTCATCCCAGTTTACAACATTCCAGAACGAAGAAATGTAATCAGGACGTTTGTTTTGATATTTTAGATAGTAAGCATGCTCCCAAACATCAAGGCCAAGAATTGGAGTTTTACCTTCCATTAATGGAGAGTCTTGGTTTGGAGTACTAGAAACTTCTAATTCACCATTGTTTACAGATAACCAAGCCCAGCCAGAGCCGAAGCGTGTAGTTGCTGCTTTTGCAAACTCTTCTTTGAAATTATCGAAGCTGCCAAACTTGCTAGTGATTGCGTCAGCCAATTCACCAGTTGGGGCACCGCCGCCATTTGGAGAAAGGATTTGCCAGAATAAAGAGTGGTTAGCATGACCGCCGCCATTATTGCGCACAGCTGTACGTGCAGATTCTGGAACCGCATCCAAATTAGAAATAACTTCCTCAACTGATTTAGAAAGCAATTCTTCGTTTCCTGCTAATGCATTATTTAGATTTGTCACATAAGTGTTGTGGTGTCTAGTGTGGTGAATATTCATTGTTTCTTTGTCAATATGTGGTTCTAGTGCATCTTCTGCATAAGGTAATTTTGGTAATTCAAATGCCATTATTAATTCCTCCTATGTACGTATTATTTTTTGGGGCTTTAGGTAAGCTTACAACCATTACGATTTATAAGAATATTTCTAAAGCTTTACTTAAAAGATACCAAAGTTGGTTTTTCCTTTCAAATAAAATGCTTATACCCAACATAAATACAATTTCCTTTTATCAAATTTTTATACCAATAAAAAGGGGAAGAATTTAAAGCCTAACTATTATTCGTAAAATTGTCATGATTCATCAAACTAGCATCCTGTCAACGATTTTTATCATACTGCGGAAAAACAATTCCAAATCAGCGTCAATGCCTTATTGACAGGTTGTTATTAAAGGATTTTAATCAATTTGAAGGGGTAAAAAGGAGGGCCAAATATGCAAACTACAAGCATTTCAATATATACTTTACTGGTACAATTTTTCCAAAAAAATGAGCCAGTCCAAAAGGTAAAAGCGGGAACCGTCCTTTTTCACGAAAAAGATCCCGTAGAATATATCTACTTAAATCTAAAAGGAAGTATTGCACTAGGAAGGGTTCATTTACGCGGAAAGGAATTTATTTTAAAAGTCTTGGATGACAAGGAATTAATTGTGGAGTATCAGCTTTTTAAGCCAAATCCCCACTATCAGTTTTACGCCAAGACTCTGTCTGACTGTGAATTACTTGCTATAAAAAAAGAACAATTTGAAGAATTTATAGTAACGGACCCTGAAGCGATGATTGCTTTGGTTGAATGGTTAAGCACTGGTTACTTAAAGTCCCAAATGAAATGTCAGGACTTAATTATGAATGGCAAAAAAGGTGGTTTATTTTCCATCCTGATCCGGTTATCCAAAACTTACGGAGTTAAAACGGAAAACGGTATATTAATTGACTTGCCCTTAACCCATCAGGAACTTGCCAACTTAACCTATGGAACTAGAGAAGTTATCCAACGTGCCTTAAAAGAACTCCGAGAAAAAGACATCATTCTATATGAAAATCAAAAATTCACGATAAAGAACTTAGCTTATCTAAAAACGGAAGTGGATTGCCAAAACTGTCCGTCCGAAATTTGCGGAATTAATTAACAGCTTAAAAGGAAATCAAAGAAGCTGAACACTAAGCCACCTGGTTATCAAGTGGCTTTTTATAGTACAAGGATAAAAAAATAGCCAACCATTATGACTTGAATAATGGTTTTTGTGATTACACTGCTTATAAACCCAATGACCGAACCAAATCCTACTTTCACACTTTCAGTAAATCCTCTTTTGTTCACTATTAACTCCGCTGCTATCGCCCCAATAAACGGACCAATTAAAATTCCGAAAATTGGAATAACAAACGGGCCTGCTAAAATTCCTATCGTACTTCCCCAAACCCCGGCCTTGGAGCCGCCATATTTTTTGATTCCAATGAGGTTTGCTACATAATCAGCTGCAAACAATAATACGACAAATAAACCTTGGATAAGCCAAAATAACCAACTAAAAGCCCCAAATGAAAAGAACACACCGTACAGTATAAATCCAGCCAGCAGAAATAACACACTCGGAATAATCGGGTATACCAGGCCAACAAACGCAACAATAAAAAGAATACTTATGATACTCCAATAAACAATTTCCATCCGTCCCATCCTTCTTTTTTCTTATCTATTTTACGGTTTACCCTCAAAATGGTTTCATTAACCTCTACATTCTTGTATATCTCAATGACTCAGGCTACAATAGGATGTGTGTCTTGTTATCATGTTTCATTAAAAGGTGGTTATTATGAATATCTTCAAACAATTTTATAAAAGTATTTATTCCCCAAGGGATATTGCCCTATTTCGTTTTCAAGGGATTGGCAAAACGATTCTATATGTATTTTTCTTAACCTTCATCTCCATCCTGCCATCTATTATTTATTTTAGTACGGCGCTCATAGAGGGAATTGACGCTGCAAAAACAATTATAAAAGACGAAGCTCCTTCTTTCTCCATTAAAAATGGACAGCTGACAGCCAAAACAGAAGTGCCGGTTACAATCGATAAAGACAACTTTACCATTATTATTGATCCTACTGGTGCAATATCTGGAGATGACGTAGCAGAGGAAGGAAATGCATTCGCATTATTGAAGGATGGATTTGCATTGTCCTCCGGCGGCAACGTTGAGACCTATCCATATTCGATGATGAATGATATACATATTACCAATAGCGACCTGCTAAATTTTGTTGATACGATCGGCGGAATGAAAGGGATTATTATTCCTGTTGTATCACTGTTCATTTATATTTTCTCAAGCGCAGCCAGTTTTATTGAAATATCTGTTTTAGCGTTTATCGGGCTTGCTTTAAAAGGAAATCGTAAGCTTAATTACCGGCAATTATGGAGAATGGCAGCTTATAGTGAAACTTTGCCAACCTTATTCTTCACCATCATGACCGCTATTCAAACTATAGTTCCGAACAGTTTCTTAATTAATTGGTTTGTAGTCATCATTGTGTTATTCCTGGCTATTAAGGAAGTTCCAAAACCTAAAAATGCAAACTAAACGTCCTTAAACGGACGTTTTTTTGGTCTAATTTAATGTGGACAAGCATACGAATGTACAAACATTCTTTCTGGAGGCTTGTCCCATGAAAAAATTATTCGGCATTCTACTAGCTTTCTTAGTCCTATACGTTATTTATTACGATCTAACAGTCGGCACTCTTCCAACCTCCACCCCTAAACCTGTAGACGCAAAAGTCGAGCAAAGCATCCCATCTAAAACAGATTTACCTTCTTTTGATGCAAAAGTAAAACCAGGTGATACAGTGATTTCCATTGTTGAGCATAGAATCAATAAATCACTTCCTGTTCCCATCCCTGACTTAATCGAGGACTTTCAAACATTAAATGGGGGTAAGTCCCCGGAAAAAATTCAAATTGGCTCTACATATCATTTTCCTGATTACTCAAAATAAAGAGGATATATCGTAAATCTTGTCAAAAATAGCACATGGCTGATACAATAAGATGAACCTCCAAGCAGGACTATAGATTCTTCTGTTTGAGAGAACATTCGAGTGTACTGACCGTTATGACGGCAATAGATCGAATTTATTGAGATTCGAATCCATATTTGAAGGAGAGCGAATTACACGTGAGTGAAATCATACATCGCACCAAAACCCGGCCCATTAAAGTAGGAAATTTAACAATTGGCGGGAGCAATGAAATCATTATTCAAAGTATGACTACAACGAAAACGCACGATGTGGAGGCGACCGTTGCAGAGATTAAACGCTTGGAAGAAGCAGGCTGTCAAATAGTCCGGGTTGCATGTCCAGATGAACGGGCGGCAAATGCCATTCCTGAAATCAAGAAAAGAATTAATATCCCTCTAGTAGTCGACATTCATTTTGATTATAAATTAGCACTTAAGGCCATTGAAGGCGGTGCTGATAAAATTCGAATTAACCCAGGGAATATCGGTAAACGTGAAAAGGTCGAAGCAGTTGTAAAAGCAGCGAAAGAACGTGGAATCCCGATTCGAATTGGAGTAAATGCTGGATCTCTAGAAAAGAAAATTCTTGAAAAGTATGGATATCCAACAGCTGATGGTATGGTAGAGAGTGCACTTCACCATATTAAAATTCTCGAAGATTTAGATTTCCATGATATTATTGTCTCGATGAAGGCATCTGATGTTAACTTAGCTATCGAAGCTTATGAAAAAGCCGCACGTGCTTTCGATTATCCATTACACTTAGGTATTACTGAATCTGGGACACTTTTTTCCGGTACTGTTAAAAGTGCAGCGGGATTAGGTGCGATTATCAGTAAAGGGATAGGAAATACATTAAGGATTTCTTTAAGCGCCGACCCTGTGGAAGAAGTGAAAGTTGCCCGCGAGCTTTTAAAAGTATTTGGGCTTTCTTCTAATGCAGCAACATTAATTTCATGCCCAACCTGCGGAAGAATTGAAATTGACCTAATCAGTATCGCAAATGAAGTTGAAGAATATATTTCCACCATAAAAGCTCCGATTAAAGTATCAGTATTAGGCTGTGCTGTAAATGGTCCGGGCGAAGCACGTGAAGCGGATATCGGCATTGCCGGTGCCCGTGGTGAGGGATTATTGTTTAGGAAAGGCGAAATTGTCCGCAAAGTTCCAGAAGCACAAATGGTTGAGGAACTTAAGAAGGAAATTGATCAAGTCGCTGAAGAATATTTCCGCAAAAAGGCAGAAGAAGAAAAGTTGTTAAATAGAAACTAAACGCGAAGAAACCCGGTATGACTACCGGGTTTCTTTTTTTGTCCGTTTGTCTAGCTCCTATGCAGCATTACTGTTAAAAGAACGGAAGAATAAAGATACCGACAACAATTGATATGGCTCCAATACCAATTGCCCACGCACCAAGACCTTGGGCACCTCTACTCCTCGCTACAAACCCTAACACAATACCTGCAGCACCAAATAGTATAGGCATTACAAACAGTGATAAAATCGATAACGCTAAGGCAAGGGTACCAATCCCTGTTCCAGCGGCAGCTCCAGCTTTCTGCTGCTGCTGCGTATTGTTTTGATTTTTCCGCAGTGCAACAGGAACAGGTGCAGCAATTTCAGCTGCCGATTCTTCTCGGTATTGAGAAGATCTGATCGGAACAGAAGCACCAATCTCAGGTGTATTCTCTGACTTCTTCAAGGAATAAGAAGTGTTAATTGGTGCCGCTACTTCTGAAGCGGTTTCTTCCCTATATGAGGAAGGAGAATTGGGAATATCTTCTCCAATTATTGGTCCTCGAAGAGCTTCTTGCACTTTCGTGTCTCGTTCATCTGCCATCCTAATCCCTCTCTTTCAGTTATAGGAGCATTTATTAGTGTGGACCACCTGACGGTTTTTAGTATGTCAATGTTTGTCTTAAATAGGGATTTATTTGAAATTGCGGTAATGTAACTTTTTAAATTAATCCTTTATTGTTGGCCTGTCTTTGGTAAAATAAAAGGAGAACTTATGACTAACGAGGGTGAAGAATATAATGAAACGATTTGGTATAGATATAGATGGCACCGTAACCTCTCCCACCTCCCTGATTCCTTTTATAAATAAGGCCTTTAACTTAAACATTTTATATGAGGATGTAAATAAGTATGAATTGACCCCGTTTGTTAATGTACCTGAACAGGAATTCGCAAAGTGGTTTACCGAAAATGAACCGATTATTTACGAAGGCTCACCGCCTGCACCTGGTTCCATTGATGTACTAACGAGATGGAAACATAAACATGAATTATTTTTTATTAGTGCACGAGGACCTCATTTGCTCGATGTAACGGAGGAATGGTTTTTCAAGCATGGGCTTACGTTTCACCATATTGAGTTGATTGGTTCACACGATAAAGTGGAAACTGCCAAGAGGCATAATATTGATCTGTTTTTTGAAGATAAACATGATAATGCGGTAATGATTCATGAGGAGTGCCATATTCCGGTTATTCTCTTCGATACTCCCTATAATCAGGATCCACTGCCAGAAGGGGTTATCCGTGTTAAGAATTGGCGTGAGGCCTATCATTGGGTAGAAACCTGGCTAAAGAATCAGGAACCAGTACGTAAAAAACAGCTTGTGTAACCCACAAGCTGTTTTTTTAACAGCAACAATCCGGACAGCGTCCATATATTTCAAATTTATGCCCAGATATATCATATCCCTTAAGATTTTCACTTAATCCCTCCATGGGACAGGTATCGATTTCTTTGGTTTTTCCACAATCTAAACAGATAAAATGATGATGATGATGGTTTCTGGAACAAGTAAACCGGAAATGTTTTTCCCCGGATAACTCTGTCATTTCTAAGATCCCCATATCGACAAATAGAGACAGGTTACGGTAAATGGTATCAAAGCTTAAACCTGGATAATCTTCTTTTAATAAATCGAGGACATCTTTAGCCGTTAAATATTTATCGTTATCTGCAAATAATTGCAGCATATCTTCTCTTTTTCCTGTTTGTTTAAATCCATTTTCCTTTAGGTGCTGTATGGCCTCATTTACATTCACTTAGCTCCTCCTCCTAATCGATTGGTCATTTTTTTATAAAAGATTGCCATTATTAAGATGAGAACCGCGAGCATAACAATCGTACCCCCGGGTGCAAGATCCAGGTAATAGGCCGTAAAAAGTCCACCTAAGACAGAGAGTTCACCGAAGAGAACCGATAAAAAGATCGTTTGTTTGAACCCCTTGACGATGCGAATACTTGCCGCAACTGGAAGTGTCATTAAAGAGGAAACCAATAAGATTCCTACAATTCTCATCGAAGCAGCAATCACAAGTGCTACCATGACAATAAAGATGAAATGAATACTTTTCGCAGGTATTCCTGAGGCTTTGGCATGTTCCTCATCAAAAGAAAGTAAAAATAGCTCTTTATACAATAAAATAATTACGACTGTGACTAGTATACTTATAATCAATATAACCCATAAATCGGTCCGGCTGACAGCAGAGACACTGCCAAATAAATAACTATACAAATCGGTATTAAATCCATTGGCAAGCGAAATAAAAATGACTCCAAGCCCAATTCCGCCTGACATAATAATTGGAATCGCCAGCTCTTGGTATTGCTTGTAAACGCCTCTTAGCTTTTCAATAAACAATGAGCCGCCTACAGAAAAAACCATTCCCATATAAAGCGGGTTCAAACCCGCAAGCATTGTAAATTTATTTTCAATAAGCAAGCTTGCGGCAATGCCTGCCAAGGTAACATGACTTAAGGCATCAGCAATTAACGATAACCTTCTGACGACGATAAACACTCCTAGCAAAGGGGCTAGGATTCCAATCAAAATCCCTGTTAAAAACGCATTTTGTAAAAATTCATAATGAAAAATACCTTCGATCAATTTCTAACGCCTCCATGTTCATGGTTATGGGCTAATACGTGTACATCATGACCATAAACCTTAGACAATCCATTCCTGCTAACTTGTTCAAATTCTTCTGTATTACCGTGAAAATGCAAATGTTTATTTAAACAAGCAACATGCGTAACCTTATCGGAAATGGTGCCTATATCATGGGTAACCAATAAAAGTGTAATCCCCCTGCTCGTATTTAAGTCGCCTAGCATCTCATAGAACGAATGAACATTTTCCGCATCCACGCCAACGGTGGGCTCATCCAAAATCAAAAGCTTCGGTTCACTTACCAGTGCACGGGCAATAAATACCCTTTGCTGCTGACCTCCGGACAGTTCTCCAACATTTCGATGGCTAAACGCCTTCATCCCCACTGCGTCTAGTGCCTCCATTACCCGCTGCCTATGTTCCTTTTTAAAAAAGGTAAATAACCCTAACTTTTTGGTTAATCCACTTGAAACCACTTCAAAAACAGTAGCTGGAAATCCAGTATTAAAGGAATTGGCCTTTTGCGACACATAACCGATTTTTTGCCAGTCTTTAAATTTACTTATTTCCTGACCAAATAAAAAGATGTCCCCTCTTTGCAGCTTTAATAACCCTAATATTAATTTTAACAAAGTAGATTTACCTGAGCCGTTTGGGCCGACAATCGCCAAAAAGGATCCGTCTGGGACAGTAATCGTAATATCTTCAAGAACACTTTCTTTTTCATAACGGTAAAAAAGATCTTTTATTTCAATATTAGCTTGCATGGTCCACACTCTCACTTTTAATTATCAGAATGATTCCGATTTAACTTCAAGTAGTATACAATAGGACTTCCCAATTGTAAAGGCAAAGAAACTTGGTCAATCCCCACTATAATCCATTGTCACACTCTATCCCCATCTTCATACATTAGCATGGAGGAGTGATGAGGGTGAAAATATTTGAAAGCATCATTAATCATAAAATTAACACAATTACCGCAGAAGAGCTTAAAAAGTATGCAAATCAGTTTAATATTACGATCAGTAACCAACAGGCAAACAAGATCTCCGAATACTTAAGAGGCAAAAACATTAATATTTTTGATACAACACAACGGGCCCAATTGGTAAAGCAAATAGCAAAAGCAGCTGGCCCCGAAACCGCACGGGAAGTTAATAAGCTATTAGTTGAATTTACGAAAAAATAAAAGCTGTGCCGAAGCACAGCTTTTTCCTTATCCTTGCATTATTTCATCTAATAAGTTTTCATTAAACTCTTGCTCCCTGAACATGTTAATTTCAAACTTATAAGGCGGTTTTTTATTATTTTTATCTTCGCCAACAAAAGGAGTCTCCAAAATCTTTGGGACTTCTGTTAATTGAGGATGATGAACGACATAATTTAGGGCTTTAAATCCAATATGACCAAATCCGATATTCTCATGGCGGTCTTTTCTCATCCCCACTGTGTTCTTACTATCATTGATATGAAGGACTTTTAGTTTGTCTAAACCGATAATTTTATCAAATTCATTTAGAACACCGTCAAAGTCGTCAACAATGTTATAGCCGGCATCATGTGTATGACAAGTATCAAAGCAAACTGACAACCTGTCGTTAAAATTGACACCGTCCATAATCATCGCTAGTTCCTCAAAAGATTTTCCGCATTCAGAACCTTTTCCTGCCATCGTTTCGAGCGCAATTTGAAGCTGTTCCTTACCTGTTAAGACTTCATTCAAACCTTCGATGATTTTTTTTATGCCAAGTTCCGTTCCCGCCCCGACATGGGCACCCGGATGAAGAACAATTTGTTGCGCCCCAAGTGCCTCTGTACGTTCAATTTCACTGCGGAGGAATCTTACCCCTAATTCAAACGTATCCGGATTGGTCGTATTTCCAATGTTTATGATATAGGGAGCATGCACGATCATTTCTGTGATCCCGTTCATCTCCATATGTCTTCTTCCTGCTTCAATGTTCAGATCTTCAATTTTCTTTCTTCGGGTATTTTGCGGTGCACCCGTATAAATCATAAAAGTATTAGCACCATAGGATACTGCTTCCGCACTGGCAGCAAGCAGCATATCTTTGCCGCTCATAGATACATGTGAGCCAATTTTCAACATCCCATTCTCTCCCTTTAGATGATTATTTCTTTCTCTTCTCTATCTTCCGCTGCCGTTTTTTTATTTTATCCATTTCCCACTGCATTTTCTTTTTATAGCCTGGTTTTACTTTTTGTGGTTTTTTGACAATTGATTTCGCCGTTCGATCAGCCTCATCTTCTTTTCGTACACGGGTTTTCCGTCTATTTCTATCGTCGATCTCTTCAAGTCCTTCATTTTTAAAATCAACATGTTTAAATTGAATGCCCATTTTTTCCAACCGGTTTAAAGCGTCCTCATCGGAGCTTTCATAAATCGTAAGGGCAATTCCAGAATTACCTGCGCGTGCTGTTCTTCCCACCCGATGAATATAAAAATCTAAATCAGTTGGAAGTTCATAATTAATGACATGGCTGACCCCTTCAATATCAATCCCTCTAGAAGCAAGATCGGTCGCAACAATATACTGATACTCCAAGTCCTGTATTTGTTTCATCATTTTTTTTCGTTCACGAGGGTTTAAATCCCCATGAACTCGTCCTACTTTTAAGCCTTTATCATTTAAGAAATAAGCAACCTCTTCCGCCATCTTCTTCGTATTGGTAAAAACAATCGCTAGATATGGATTGTAGGCAAGCAGTGCATCATGGACAAGCTGCTTTTTATTGCGATGCCTTGATGGTAACAGATAATGCACTAAGTTCTCAGCTGCTTTTCTTTTTGCATCAATCTGAATGGTTTTAGGATTTTCCATATATTTCTTTAAAAATGGTTTTAATTTTTCAGGAATCGTAGCTGAAAAGACCAACATTTGCAATTTCTCTGGCATTTTGGCAGCAACATGATCGACATCTTCAATGAATCCCATATCAAGCATCATGTCAGCTTCATCAACTACAAGGATTTTGGCTGTATGGATAAATAATGCCTGTTCCACCATAAGATCTTTAATTCTGCCCGGGGTGCCAACCACGATTTGCGGTTGAACTTTTAATTTTTCAATTGTCCTTAGCTTATCGGTTCCCCCGATATAGCATCTAGTCATAATTTGCTGATCAGGACTGCAATGTTCAGTAACTTTCAAAATCTGGTGGTAAATTTGTGAAGCTAATTCTCTTGTTGGTGCGGTAATGACTGCTTGAACCTCTTGACGGTTTGGATCTATTCCCTGCAGAATCGGCAAAGCATAAGCAAATGTCTTGCCTGTCCCGGTTTGGGATTGACCAATCGCACTTTCTCCTTTTAACACTAATGGAATCATCCGATCCTGGATTTCTGTAGGCTCAAAAAAACCGAATTGGTTCAATGCTTCTATAATAAAAGGCTGAAACTTAAAACGCTCAAATTGATTTGCTTTCATAAAATTGCTCCTTATTCTTTTTAATCTTTTTATGGAGTAGTGTTTCCTCAAGTTTAACTTCCTTATCTATGTCCATCATGTTATTATAGTAAAATTTCTCCTAAATAACCAGTTAACTTATTTTTTTATTCACAGCTTTTACTAATTAGCCAATTTTTAAAACGAAATTATGTTATTTCCTTGTGTGTAAACCTAAACCAAATTAGGATTTATGCATATTTTAAAGTATGAAGTCATGGTAGAAAGGAGGTTTTGGAATGCAGCCAAGACCAAGAATGCCCTTTAACGGTGGAATGGGGCAGCAAATGTTCGGCGGTGGTCCCATGATGGGGTCAGGGGGCACACCTTCATTCGGTAGAAATCCGATGATGAGGCCTCAAACAGGACCTTTCGGCGGAGGAAACTCAATGATGGGAGCGAGAATGGGGGCCGGATCCGGTCAGATGGGAAGAGCCGGAGGCGGTATGCTCTCGAAACTACTCGGAAGAGGTGCACAAGCAGGTACTCCAAACGGACTTATGGGAATGGGAAGAGCCGCAGGAAGTGGCGGCGGCGGCGGCTTACTTCAATCCTTAAGCAATCCTGGGGGATTAACAGGAATTTTAAATAATACCCAGCAAGTGTTAAAAACAGCACAAACAATTGGACCAATGATCCAACAATATGGCCCTATGGTTAAGAATATACCTGCTATGTGGAAGCTATATCGGGGCATTAAAAATGCTACAAAGGACAGTGAGTCATCTACCAAGAAATCAAAAGCAGAATCAGTCACGGAGGAATCCTCTAGCAGTGAAAGTTCGGAACCCGGACATTCTAAACAGTCGGCAAATCAAAAAGGAAGCCAAAAGTCACGCTCTCATCAGTACCAAAAGGGAAGTTCAATCCCGAAAATGTATATTTAAAACTTTCGAATGCTGAAAACCAGCATTCTTTTTTTTAAAATCCTACAGGAAAAATGTATCTTTGTATTCTATCTATTAGTTTTATATAATAAATACATAGACTTACAGAAAAGCCTATTGATCCAGGGAAAAGAACGGATTGCTGATCTAATAAAAAGCAAAGTTCATGTAGGAGGACTTTTAAATATGCAAATCATTAAAATATCACCACGCGGTTACTGTTACGGTGTCGTCGATGCCATGGTTATTGCAAGAAATGCTGCTTTAGACAAATCATTGCCACGTCCCATCTACATTTTAGGGATGATTGTTCATAACAAACATGTTACAGATGCGTTTGCAGAAGAGGGCATTATCACTCTTGATGGTAACAATCGCATGGATATTCTTAATAAAGTTGAATCGGGTACTGTTATTTTCACCGCTCACGGCATCTCTCCGGAAGTACGTGAGCTTGCAAAGAAGAAAGGACTAGTAGCAATTGATGCAACCTGTCCTGATGTAACTAGAACACATGATTTGATAGAGGAAAAAACCAAACAAGGATTTCAAGTTATTTATATAGGTAAAAAGGGACACCCGGAGCCTGAAGGTGCGGTTGGTGTTGCACCGGATATGGTTCATTTAGTGGAAACTCCTAATGATGTTGAGGCATTAACCATTCAAAGTGAACACCTAATTGTTACGAACCAAACTACCATGAGTCAGTGGGATGTTGCCGATACTATGAAGAAAGTAAAAGAAAAATATCCGCATGTCGAGGTCTATAATGAAATCTGCCATGCAACGCAAATCCGCCAAGAAGCCGTTGCCGACCAAGCAACACAAGCAGATGTAACAATTGTTGTCGGCGATCCAAAAAGTAATAACTCGAATCGTCTTGCACAAGTTTCGGAGGAAATTGCTGGAACAAGAGCATATCGCATTGCCGATATAACGGAATTAGAAATTGATTGGTTAAAAGATGCCAAGACTGTTGCCGTAACATCGGGTGCTTCTACACCGACCCCTATTACAAAAGAGGTAATCACCTTTCTTGAGCAATTTGATCCAACTAATGAAGCGACTTGGGAGCGCCGTAAACAAGTTCAATTGAACAAAATATTACCTAAAGTTAAAAGTGCTGACAAAGCATAAGAAAAAACTCTAAGCACTTGTCGACTGTAACTATTTTCAAAGAAAAAGAACCGCGTCCTATAAAGACCGGTTCTTTTCTATGTAGTTTATACAAACTGAAAGGGATCTGTATTTTGTTCAGATGGGAAAATGTCAACATGGTAGCCAGACTCTTGGCACATCTTCTGGAGTACATTTGTCAGCCCTTTTTTCATTACCTTTTCCACATTATGTCCTGGGTCAATGATATTTAGGCCCTGCATCATCGCATCATGGGCCGTATGGTAATAGATATCCCCTGTAACATATACATCTGCCCCTTTAAATTTCGCACTCATAAAATATTTATTACCATCGCCGCCTAATACCGCAACCTTTTTAATCTTAGAGGTTAAATCACCGACAACCCGGACAGTGGAGACGTTTAATGCTGTCTTTACCTTTTCAGCAAATTCAGCTAATGTCATCTCTTTCACTTTTCCGATTCTGCCGAGGCCGAGTGTCTCCCCTTTATTCTCAACCGGATACACATCATAGGCAACCTCTTCATATGGATGTGCTTTAATCATCGCAGTGATCGTTTTCTTTAGAAGTGATTCAGGCAGAATGGTTTCTATTCTTACTTCCTCCACTTTCTCTAAATGCCCTGGCTTGCCCACATACGGATCGGTATGTTCACCAGGTAGAAATCTCCCTATACCATTTGCCGAAAAAGAACAATGACTGTAGTTTCCAATATGACCAGCCCCTGTATGACCTAACACTTGTCTGATTTCATCAGCATGACTAGATGGGACAAAGACAACTAATTTTTTAAGCTTTGTATCATAAGTAGGGACCAGAACCTCCGCCTCTTCAAGCTCCAAAGCTTCTGCCAATAAATCATTGACCCCGCCTTTGGCTACATCCAAATTTGTATGGGCTGCATAAACAGCTATATCATGTTTTAGTAACTTTTCAAACATCTTCCCCTGTGTGGTATCAGTTAACAGGTTTTTAAGCGGCCGATAGATGATCGGGTGATGAGCAATAATGAGCTGCACATCTTTTTCAATTGCCTCATCAATTACATGATCGAGAACATCAAGAGCAATCATTACCCTCTCAACTCTTTTATTTAACCGTCCAATTTGTAAACCTATTTTATCCCCCTCCATTGCCAACCCCTTTGGTGAAAATTGCTCAAAAAGCTGGATGATTTCATGACCGTTCGGATTCTTCATTATCTAGGACCTCCTCAACAAGTTTTATCTTTTCAATGACCTCATTCTTTTTTTCGATCGTTTCGGCCGTTTCCGAAGCCCCTTTCATTGCTTCAACAATACGCTGCCAATTTTTCAACTCTGAATGCCACTTCTTTTTAAAGATTTCATTCTTTTCCTTTAACAGGAATGGACCGAGCAAAAACTCACTTTCTCTCTTTTCCTGATATGGTTTAACCGGATCACCTTGTTCGGCAATTAATATTTCGTAAATTTTCCCATCTTCCTCGAGAATTTCTTCCGCAAGTAACTCCCAGTTATTTTCAAACAACCACGTTCGAATGGAGATTGCACTAATATTTGGCTGCAGTACAAGACGCTTAACTGAACCTAACTTGTCTTTCCCACTTTCCAAGATACTTGAGATTAAGGCACCCCCCATTCCGGCAATGGTAATACAATCGACCTCACCAGACTGAATAACCTCAAGTCCATCACCCATGCGGACAGTAATTTTGTCAGCGAGCCCTTCAGTTAGTACATTTTTCTCGGCTGATTGAAATGGTCCTTTGGCCACTTCACCTGCTATGGCATATGAAATTTTTAAATTCTTAGCTAGATAACATGGCAGATAGGCATGATCTGAGCCAATATCCGCCAACCGTGCTCCTTCTGGTACATATTTTGCCACTGTTGTTAAACGAACTGATAATTTATCTGTATTCAAGATTCCACCACTTTTATAATAATGTATTTTATTAAGTATATAAAAAAGTCCTTTACAGATGCAAAGGACTTCTTTTGCTATTTAATTTTTGAAACCCATTCTGCCATTGCTTCAGCTTGTTCTTGAGGAACAAGACCTGCTGGCATGTTGCCTTTACCTTTTGTAATGATGTGCACAATCTCTGCTTTAGAATACTTGCTGCCGACACCTTTTAATGTTGGCCCTACTACCCCTTGATACTGATCCCCATGACAGCCAATACAGGTTTGCTTATAAATGTCTTCTGGCTTTGTTGCTGCAACCTCTGTAGTCTCGCTGCCGCTTCCTTTTCCATTCTCTTTGGCGACTTCTTTCATGTCTCCCAGGCCTTTGAAGGAAAGAATAAACACTAATACGATCCCAAAAACCATGACAAGAATGTAAGGAATAACCGGATTCCGTTTCATGATCTTACCTCCCTTATGTACGAACGCATCTTAAAAATAAATAGTCTACAAACAACTACTATTTTACTTGAAAAATAACAGAAGGAAAAGCCCTAAACTTATTTTATCACTATAATCTTTTTAATATAGAAAAAAGAGACTGAAGAATTTGACCAATTATCTCTACAGTCTCTCCATTTAGCCCTTCATTTATTAGCAGCCGATGAGGCGGGATATGACCATTCTTTGTACTTCGGAGGTGCCTTCCCCAATCTCAAGGAGCTTTGCGTCGCGCATCATTCTTTCTACCTGGTACTCCTTCATATAACCGTAACCACCATGGATTTGCACGGCCTGGTCTGTCACTTCCATACACATTTCGGATGCATATAACTTACACATGGCTGCTTCCTTGGAAAACAGCCTGCCTTGGTCTTTTAACCAGGCAGCTTTATAGACCATATTTCGTGCTAATTCAATTTTCATGGCCATATCGGCTAGTTTAAATTGGATAGCCTGAAAGGAAGAAATGGATTTACCAAATTGTTTTCTCTCCTTTGCATAGGCTAACGCCTTCTCATAAGCGCCTTGAGCAATCCCTACAGCCATTGCCCCAATTCCAATACGTCCACCATCTAATGTGATTAAAAACTGTCTAAAGCCCTCTCCACGCTTCCCAAGTAGATTATCAACTGATACCTTTACATTTTCTAATACTAGTTCCGTTGTATTGGAGGCGTTCAAACCCATCTTTTCATAATTATCCATGATGGTAAACCCCTCAGCGTTTGTAGGAACGATAATAGCACTAATCTCCTTTTGTCCATTCTTCTCCCCAGTTACAGCGGTTAAAGCTAAATGGTGCGCATAACTGGCATTGGTAATAAAGCACTTATTTCCATTTATAATAAATTCACCATTTTCTTCTTTGGCCGATGTCCTTGTTCCCCCCGCGTCTGAGCCGGCATTAGGTTCTGTTAGACCA
Organism: Neobacillus drentensis; assembly: GCF_021560175.1. Lineage (GTDB taxonomy): Bacteria > Bacillota > Bacilli > Bacillales > Cytobacillaceae > Neobacillus > Neobacillus drentensis_A. The sequence goes on from NZ_CP091110.1 coordinate 4,564,389, forward strand.
AATGCGCCCAATGATTCTCCCTTACAAATTGGAATTAAATAGTTACGTTTTTGCTCCTCCGTTCCAAACAAATGAATTGGTGCACCGCCTAAAGATATATGTGCAGAGTATGTGATCCCAGTCGAGCCGCATCCCCTGCTTAACTCTTCGACCACTATGGCAAAACTGATTGTATCTGCTCCTCCGCCGCCGTATTTTTCAGGAAAAGGAAGCCCCATCATCCCCAAACTACTTAGCTTTTTAAATATCTCTACTGGAAACTGCTTTGTTCGATCACGCTCTAAGGCCCCTGGTGCCACTTCTTCATCTACAAATTGTTTGATCATATGTTTAATCATTTGTTGTTCAGATGTTAAGTCAAAATTCATTTTCATCCCTCCAAAACAACATTGTATACGCTTTCTTTTTTATTATATAAGGAATCACGATTAATTCATAACATTTAAAATTTTAAAATATATTATATTATTGAAATATATAAATGGGATTTTTCAAATTGGGGGATGGAATGAATAGGATTACCGCTAAGCTTGCTGTTGCTTAAGATGATGTAGTAGCCATTTTTCCTTTTGTAAGAAAGTAAAGAAATATAAAAAACGCAACAGATGTTGAAAAGCCTATTTGCAAAATGAGAGACAATTCAGTAAAATAACAATACAGAAAGTGCTTACATTCATTAAAAGATTTGTGTTTGGAACAAAAAAATAGTCTACCTCTGATTAAGAAGTAAACTATAATTGGCAACACATTCAGTTATTCTAAGAAGTCTTTTAAACGTTTACTGCGGCTTGGATGACGTAACTTTCGCAGTGCTTTTGCTTCAATTTGACGAATACGTTCACGAGTGACACCGAATACCTTTCCAACTTCTTCAAGTGTACGGGTCCGGCCATCGTCCAATCCAAAACGCAATCTGAGGACATTTTCTTCTCGGTCAGTTAACGTATCGAGAACATCTTCTAATTGCTCTTTTAATAATTCATAGGCAGCATGCTCTGAAGGGGACGTTGCGTCCTGGTCTTCAATAAAATCACCTAAGTGTGAATCATCTTCTTCACCAATTGGAGTTTCGAGTGAGACTGGTTCTTGTGCTATTTTAAGGATTTCTCGCACCTTATCAGGGGTTAAATCCATATCTTCACCGATTTCTTCCGGTGTTGGTTCACGCCCAAGATCTTGAAGAAGCTGACGCTGAACGCGAATTAGCTTATTAATGGTTTCAACCATATGAACGGGAATCCGTATCGTTCTTGCTTGGTCAGCAATTGCACGGGTGATCGCTTGACGAATCCACCAAGTAGCATACGTACTGAATTTAAAGCCTTTTCGATAATCAAATTTTTCAACAGCTTTAATGAGGCCCATATTCCCTTCTTGAATTAAGTCAAGAAATAACATACCCCGGCCAACATAACGCTTTGCAATACTTACAACAAGCCGTAAATTTGCCTCAGCAAGACGACGTTTAGCTTCTTCGTCTCCTTCTTCAATCCGATTAGCAAGTTTAATTTCCTCTTCCCCAGAAAGTAAGTCAACACGGCCAATCTCTTTCAGATACATGCGGACTGGGTCATTAATCTTAACTCCTGGAGGTACACTTAAATCATTTAAATCGAATTCTTCATCATCTTCTTTTGCCAATTTTTTAACGTCTGGATCTTCTCCATCACTTTCGCCTACTAATTCAATTCCTTGCTCAGTTAAGGACTCATAAAATTCATCCATATGTTCGGAATCTACCTCAAAGTTAGCCATTTTCTCAGCAATATCATCATAGGCAAGGACACCGATTTTTTTACCCAGTTCAGTTAACTGGTCTTTTACTTGTTCAAGGGTTAATTCATTTTCAACCTCTTTTGAACGGGCTGATTTTTCAGCAGCCATATGTCCCCCTCCTTCCAAAAATCAAAACAATAAATTAGAATTTATAACAATTTACGCAAGTGATTCATTTCAGTAGCAATCGCTGCGGCCTTACTAAAGTTCTTTTCACGTTCAGCTTCTTTTAGTTCCACTTCTTTTTCTTTTATCTTTAACAACTTTTGATAATTCAACACCTGTTTGATATAATCAGTTAATTCCTGATTTGTCAGTTCATCATTTATAGCCATCATTTCAATGTCTGCAACTATTCTTCTAAGATTATCATCTTGAATATAGGTTAAAAATGCGCTGGTGTCAGGTTCTGCATGGTCCTCAAAAAATCCTAACAGATAGGTTATTATTGCCTGATGTTCATCCATATTAAACGTTTGTCCTGCAAGTAATTCCTGAACCTTATATGCCACATCTCGATCTTTAAGCATATGGGCAATTAACCGTCTCTCGGCTGTAAGATATGCCGGTTTAAGTCCTTCTGCCGGTTTAATAACTACCAAAGGCTTATGAGCTGGTTCTTTCGACCCGCTTGATTTTCTCTTTTCAGCAAAATATATTTGCTGCTGTTGCTGCTTTAATGCCTCGAGCGACAGGGAAAATTCAGCTGCCAGCTGTCTTAAGTAATGATCCCTTTCAACAGCCTTATCGAGTTTGCTGATCTCTTTGATTATTTGTTCGATGTAAGCGAACTGATCTCCTTCAAGCTGAAGATTTTTTCCGCGGCGAAAGTAAAGAAATTTAAAGGCCATCCAGGTTAAACTTGCGCCAATTACTTCATTACGGAACTTATCTGTACCATTCTTTTGAATATATTCATCAGGATCCAGACCATCTGCCATCATCGCGACCTTTAGTTGAAAGCCAGCTTCTTGAAGGTGATTCCCCGCCCGATATGCAGCCTCGATACCGGCCTTATCAGAATCATAGCAAATCGTTATTGTTTGAACATTTTGTCTTAACAGAGTGATATGCTCCTCTGTTAATGCTGTACCCATTGTGGCAATCCCATTTTCTACACCAGCCCGGTCGGCTGCAATGACATCGGCAAATCCCTCAAATAAAACAGCATATTGCAATTTTTTTATACTTGGTTTTGCCAAGTGATAATTATATAAAATTTTACTTTTATTAAAGATTGCTGTTTCGGGACTATTTAAATATTTTGGCTCATCAGCCCCAAGTGATCTCCCAGAAAAAGCAATCGTATTACCATGACGGTCAAATATAGGAAACATAATTCGATCCCTGAAACGATCGAAGTACGTTCCATCCCGCTCTCGTTTAATAATTAAACCGGCTTTTTCCATCCATTCAGGTGAAAAATCCCTTTTAGTCAGGAATTTATACACGAAGTCCCATGAATTTAATGAATACCCGATTTGAAACTTATCAATCGATTCCTGGGTAAAACCTCTGTTTAGTAAATACTCAAGTGCGTGTTGACCCTCTTTTGTATTTACCAAAAGATGGTGGTAAAATTTTCTTAAAAGCTCATGGGCATCAATCATTGCTTGAAGCTCTTTAGAAAGTTTTTTTCCGCCCAATGTTTGCGGCAAGTTTATACCTAATTCTATATTTACCTTAGCCGCTAGTTTAATGGCTGTCTCTTGGAATGATATTCCTTCAAGTTCCATTAAAAAAGAAAATACATTTCCTCCCGCCCCACAACCAAAACAATGAAAAATTTGTTTGTCAGGTGATACTGAAAATGATGGGGTGCTCTCTCCATGGAATGGACATAATCCGAAGTAATTTCGCCCCTGTTTTTTCAGTTGAACATAATCGCTTATTACCTCGACAATATCAACAGCCTGACGAATTTGGTCAATCTTTTCTTCGGCAATAAGGTCTGCCATGAAAACAACTCCATTTGTACTACAGGTATTCGGCAGGCAATAGTTAAATTCCTGCAAATTTCGACATTTTTTTTGTTAACTCCATCACAAATTTTGCTCGATCCTCAGATTAATAGGTCTTGGTCCTTTCGGTATTCTCCTCTTTGACAACAATATCTCCTTTAGTGGGATTGTTTACCAGATATAGGTCTGTTCTTCCTTACCTGAGTCAATGTGTATTTCCAGATTGCACATTATGTAATGTTTTTTCTTTCACAAGATGATCACAGGTAGCAGCAAAACAAAACGTCAACGGAAAATATGGCTGTGATTTTCGACAATTTCCTCTTTAACCGGGCAAAACTCTGCATCGACAAAATAGCCTATTTGCCTTTTCCATAAGTATAAATTCTACATCACTCCGCATATTCCTTCTTAAAGAAACAACTTTTATAAAAAGGATTTATGTCGAATTTTTTTAGGGGGGCTGCCTTGACATCTAACAATAAATAGTTTATTCGTTCCAATGCAACTCTAAACCTAAAAAGATATATTTTTATCACAATTTTTTATTATAGTATATTCGTTATCATTTTACCATAACTTTTTTTCATTTTTTTTGTTTAAAAAACACATAATCAATTGATTATGTGTTAGAATCTGCCCTTTTGAATATAATTTAAGATAACATTTGCTGTTTCTTCAACTGCTTTATTGGTCACATCAATCACTGGACACTTAATTTTCTTGACTATCTCTTCAAAGAAGGTTAATTCCTCTTTAATTCGTTCAATATTTGCATAACTTGCTTGATCGTTTAATCCCAAAGAAAGCAACCGTTCCCTTCGGATATTATTTAACTTTTCCGGACTTATTTTCAAACCAAAGCACTTTTCGATCGGAACCTTATATAGTTCTTCAGGAGGATCTACTTCCGGGACTAGCGGCACATTGGCCACCTTTAACCGTTTATGTGCCAAATACTGTGATAATGGTGTTTTAGAGGTTCTAGATACTCCAATTAAAACGATATCTGCCTTTAAAAGCCCTCTTGGGTCTCGTCCATCATCATATTTTACGGCAAATTCAATCGCTTCTACCTTTTTAAAGTAATCCTCATCAAGTTTCCTTACCAAACCTGGTTCACAAAGGGGTGTTTTCCCGCTGAAAATTTCAATTTGATCAATGATCGGCCCTATTAAATCTACTGCTTGTATACCGTCCTGATCGGCCCTCTCCTTCAAATATGTACGCATATCAGGTTTAACCAGGGTATAAGCAATCATCCCCTTATCATGGGAAACCAATGATAAAACTTCTTCGATATGTTCTTTGTCCTCCACATAAGGAAATCTCTTTAATGTCATACCTGACCCATTGAACTGGCTAATCGCTGCTTTCGTCACTAATTCAGCTGTCTCCCCAACTGAATCAGAGACCACATAAATGATTGGCGTACTCATTCTCCCCCATCAGCTCCATTTCCTATTTATCTTTCTTCATCACCTATCGCCAAAAAGGCTTTGGTAATGTTTGTTTTTGTGACTCTGCCAATAACCTCATAGCCTTGTTCTGATTTTTTAACGACAGGTAAGGCATCGATTTGTTTTTCAATTAATTTCTTAGCCACATCAATTAATAAATCTTCACGTTCGCATGTGGTTATGTTGGGCATCCTAGTCATAATGATATTGACAGGGATACTGGTAAGCTCTTGCTTGCCAATACTGGCCCTCAATAAGTCTTTCCTTGATAATACTCCGACTAGATTAGATAATTGATCGACTACAAATAATGTGCCCACATCTTCAAGGAACATTGTACAGATCGCATCATAAACTGAAACACTTTCACTTACTACTACTGGGATTGATTGATAATCCGATACATAAATTTTCTGCAGGTTCTCAGTCAATAACTGAGCTCCCGACTTTCCTGTATAAAAATAGCCAACCCTCGGCCTTGCATCTAAAAACCCGGCCATTGTTAGGATTGCCAAGTCTGGCCGTAATGTAGCACGGGTTAAACTCAATTGGTCCGCAATTTGTTCACCTGTAATTGGGCCATTCTCTTTAACGATTTGTAAAATATGCTCCTGGCGTTTAGTCAGTTCGATTGTCCTCACCACCTAAAAAAATACAATACGATTTGCCATAATTGATTAAGAAATATTATATACTACTTAGCGGCTATTTTAAATCATAATGGTTATAGATAAAAGGTGCGGATATCCGCACCTTTTTTCCCTAAAATACCATCTTATCTTGTAAAAAGCTAACTAATTCCGAGATAGGGAGGCGGGTCTGTTCCATTGTATCCCGGTCACGGACTGTAACCATGTTGTCTTCTTTTGAATCAAAATCATAAGTGATGCAAAATGGTGTACCGATTTCATCATGACGGCGGTACCGTTTACCGATCGATCCTGCTTCATCATAGTCAACGGTAAAGCGTTTAGATAGATCAGCAAATACCTCTCTGGCCTCTTCAGACAGTTTTTTCGATAATGGCAGCACTGCAGCTTTATAAGGGGCTAGTGCCGGGTGAAAATGCATGACGGTTCTAGAGGTACCATCTTCAAGCTGCTCTTCATCATACGCATCAATTAAGAAAGCTAGTGTTACCCTGTCAGCACCAAGCGATGGTTCAATACAGTATGGTACATACTTTTCATTTGTTTCCGGATCTAAATAATGGAAATCTTCGCCTGAAAATTCCATATGCTGTTTCAAGTCATAATCTGTTCTTGAAGCCACGCCCCACAATTCGCCCCAGCCAAACGGAAATTTAAATTCAAAATCAGTTGTCGCGTTACTATAATGGGAAAGCTCATCTTCTGAATGGTCACGAAGTCTGATATTTTCCTTTGTAAGACCTAGAGATGATAACCAGTTCTCAGCAAATTGCTTCCAATAATCAAACCATTTTAATTCCTCACCAGGTTTGCAGAAGAATTCAAGTTCCATTTGTTCAAATTCTCTGGTTCGGAAGGTAAAATTCCCAGGTGTAATTTCATTACGGAAGCTTTTACCGATTTGCGCAATACCAAACGGCAATTTCTTTCGCATTGTCCGCTGAACATTTTTAAAGTTAACAAAAATACCCTGAGCAGTTTCTGGACGCAGGAATATTTCATTTGTACTCGTTTCCGTTACGCCTTGGAACGTTTTAAACATTAAATTGAATTGACGGATACCCGTAAAATCGTGGCTGCCACAATCAGGACAAGCAATATTATGTTCCTTAATTAATTCTTCCATTTTTTCAAAAGGAAGACCATCTACTACCAACTCTATTCCTTTTTCATCGAGAGCATTTTCAATTAACTTATCAGCACGATGACGAGCTTTACAGTTTTTACAGTCAATCATTGGATCATTAAAATTACCAATATGACCTGACGCTTCCCAAGTTCTTGGGTTCATTAAAATACTTGCATCTAAGCCAACATTATAGGGAGACTCTTGAACAAACTTTTTCCACCAAGCTTGTTTGATATTATTTTTAAATTCAACACCCAATGGACCGTAATCCCAAGTGTTTGCTAAACCACCATAAATTTCTGATCCAGGAAAGATAAATCCTCTGTGCTTTGCATGTGAAACGATTTGTTCCATTGTTACCTTCATTGTTTTTTCGCTCCTTTTTTAAAAATAAAAAGTGGAATTTCGTCATAATACGGCAGCTAGACAATAAAAAACTCCCGTCCCTATGCTTGATTAAGCATAGGGACGAGAGTTACCCGCGGTTCCACCCTATTTGCTGCTATGAAAGCAGCCTCCTTAAATTGTGTTTCTTCAACACGATTGCTCAGGAATGCCTTCATTAGTGCTCTATACCCTAGCTTCCACCATCCTAGGTTCGCTTTTATAGAGAAATCTAATTACTACTTTCCGTCACCGCAAATATTTTTTATTAAAGAAATAGTAACGAAAACTTCTTACATTGTCAACAAGGCATTTATAACAGATTGCGAAAATGATCCATTGAATTAAGAAACTTTTTAGATTTAAGGTGGAGACCTGAATATTCATCATAATAGGCGGTGATTATTTTTTTCAATTCAGCCTTCGTTTCGTCTTTAACTGAAATATTTCCTAATCTGGAAAGATCAAAATAATAAAATAGCCGTAATAATTTAACAGTCGCTGGTAATAATGGAAAATGGTAAGGATCCTTTTCCTTACAGCGATGACAGATAAAACCGCCTTCCCGAATTGAAAATGAAAAATGACCGTCTGTACTGCCGCAGACAGAACACTTATCTAAAACCGGGTAGAGTCCCATGACATTTAACATCTTCATCTCGTAAATATTCATAAGAATATCGGGATCGAAACCTTCATTCAGATAATGAAGGGTCTGATTGAGTAATTCAAAATGATAGGGGTTTGGTTTTTTATCTTCCGTACATCTATCTGTTAATTCAACAATATAACTGGCATAAGCTGTTAAAAAAATATCTTCCCCAATCGAACGCAAGGAAGTAATGATTTCTCCCTGCTGCAAGCTCCCTAAACCAGTACCTATTTGCAGGAGAAAATATCCATGCGTAAAAAGCTGGGAAATGGAGGAAAGGCGGCTATTTGGCTTTTTGGCTCCGCGTGCCATTACGCCAATTTTACCACCTTCCCTAGTATATAACGTGACTATTTTATTTGTTTCTCCATAATCTGTGGTTCTAATGACAATGCCCTCATATTTCTGAAGCATTTTTTGCCACCTTCTATCATACGTGCGAAAACAAACTTATGAAACGGGAAAATCAATTTGTGCTAGATCTTCATTCTGATTTCCGGGTATTTCTTGGTTTTCCTTCTCAAGTTCTTTGAAGAGAAGATATGTGTCAATATTACCTGTTTGGAGGAATACTTTCCACGTAAAATCCATCATCGAAAACCCCACCTTTCATTATTTAGACTAGCCTAATGTTAAATCCCAAACCTTATCATTATCATAGCCTGCCTTAGCCAAAATATAAGACGAAATAATTGTTAATGTTGTCCATGCATAATCTTGTTTAAGAGTTAATATTTTAATTAGGGTTTACTTAATATTCATCTTCATTGAAGCCATAATCACGGAGTTGGGACATTTTATTACGCCAATCTTTCTGTACCTTAACCCAAAGCTCCAAAAATACTTTCGAGCCAAGGAGATTCTCAATATCTACTCTGGCGCGTTTACCGATTTCTTTAAGCATGCTCCCTTGCTTGCCAATAATAATACCCTTTTGTGAATCTCTTTCTACAATCACCGTAGCCATGACATGAATAATATCCTTATTTGGCTGGCGTTCCATTTTATCCATCACGACTGCCAAAGAGTGGGGAATTTCCTCCCTTGTTAAATGGAGTGCTTTTTCCCTAATTAATTCTGTAATAATAAACCGCTCCGGATGATCGGTTACTTGGTCTGCAGGGTAATATTGCGGCCCCTCAGGTAAGAATCCTTTAATTTGCTCTAATAATCGTTCAACATTATTTCCTTCCAATGCAGAGATTGGAACGATTTCTTTAAAGTCATATTTTTCTTTATATGATTCAATAATAGGCAGCAATTCATCAGGGTGAATTTGATCAATTTTATTAATTACGAGAAAGATAGGAGTATTGACAGTTTGGAATTTCTCAAGTATAAATTCTTCACCCCGGCCAAATCCTTCTTCAGCATTTACCATAAATAAGACTAAATCAACTTCTTTGAGTGTATTCTGTGCTACCTTCATCATGAAGTCGCCCAATTTGTGTTTCGGTTTGTGGATACCTGGTGTATCAATAAAGATCATTTGAGCATCAGGCAGGGATAACACCCCTTGAATTTTGTTTCTTGTTGTTTGCGGCTTATCACTCATAATGGCGATTTTCTGGCCAATTACCCGATTAAGAAAAGTTGATTTTCCGACATTTGGTCTTCCTATGATGGAGATAAATCCTGACTTGTATCCGTTTTCATTCCCTTTAGTTTGCATGTAAATCCTCCGGAGAAAAGGCACCAGGAAGTAACTCCGCTACCGTCAATTCTTTTACATCACCTTTTAGGTTGGTTAAAATGATTTTCATGTCACTTGGGCATAGCTCAGATATTACCTGCCTGCAAGCCCCGCATGGCGAACAAGGGCGGTCCGTATCAGCAACAACGGCCATCATATGATAATCCCGGTCACCTTCAGAATAAGCCTTAAAAAGGGCTGTACGTTCTGCACAATTACACATACTATAAGCGGCATTTTCAATATTGCAGCCATGATATACTTTTCCATCAGTCGTTAACAACGCTGCCCCCACTCCAAACTTAGAGTATGGAACATATGCTTTTTCTCTTGCTTTTTTTGCTTCTTCCATTAATTGTTCAATATTCACAAAAACGTCTTCCCTTCCAGCAGGAATCTGCTGTTTCTTTATTTTACCGCAAATTTTAGAGAAAATCATTACTTGTAGCGAAATAGTAATAAAAAATTTTAAAAAGTTAGAATTTTCTCATAATGTAACTTGTCTTTTTAAAACAAATTATTTTAGTTATTTTACCGAAATGATCCTTACATTTCAAATTGATTAAAATTAGGTTTATTTTTACCTCTTTCTAGAACTGTTTCAGGACATAGGGTAAATAGATAATGATACCCACAATAACCGCCAAAACCGCATAAACAAACACAGCTCCAGCAGCAATATCTTTGGCTTGTTTTGCAAGCGGGTGATATTCGGCGGTTACAAGATCTACTACCCGTTCAATGGCTGTATTCATTAATTCCAGGGCAAACATTCCCCCAATCGTGAAGAGAATGAGGAGCCACTCTATTTTAGAAATTGAAAAATAAAACGATAACCCTAGAACGAGTATCGAGCTTATCAAATGGAACCGCATATTTCTTTCCTTCTGAATCGCTGTGAGAACTCCTGCAATTGCAAACGAAAAGGAACTCACCGAGATAAACCGTTTCCTTTTATCGTGTGAGTCCATAATCGTTCAAAATTTCCTTTTGCAAAGTAAACATTTCTTTTTCATCTTTTTCTGTCATGTGATCATAGCCCAAGAGGTGGAGGAATCCATGAACAGCCAAAAATCCTAGCTCCCGCTCAAAAGAATGGCCATATTCTTCAGCTTGCTCTTTTGTTCTTGGAACCGAAATAATAATATCGCCTAAGATGCGCGGCATATCTATTCCAGATAGTTCCACCTCACCCTCACCAAGTTCTTCCATCGCAAAGGAAATAACATCTGTCGGGGCATCTTTATCACGATAATCACGGTTAATTTCATGAATCCGCTCATTTGAAACATAGCTTATCGATACCTCACTATGCTCTTCAATCTGCTGGGTTTTAGCTGCAAAATTGATTAATCTTTCTATTTCAAGCATTTGCTGCTCGGTCAATTCATTTGTTTCGTCAACACTGTCAATAAGTAAGGTCATGCTTGCTTCACCTGCTTTGTATTTGTTAATTCTGGATACTCAATCCTTGAGTGAAAGATCCCTTTTAATGTCTCACATAATGTGTGGGAGACCGTTTCAATTTCTTTCATCGTAATATCGCATTCGTTTAACTGCCCATCTTCAAGCCGTTCCGTAACTATTTTTTTTACAAACGTATCGATTAATTCCGGTGTAGGCTGTGATAAAGACCGTACAGCTGCTTCAAGACTGTCCGCAATACCAACAATCGCAGATTCCTTCGTTTGCGCTTTTGGGCCTGGATAGCGGAATTCCTCTTCTTTCATAGTTGATTGACCTTGAAGAGCTTTATGGTAAAAGAATTTTAGCAATGTGGTTCCATGATGCTGCTCGGCAATATCAATAATTTCTTTTGGCATGTGGTATTTCCTTAATATTTCCGCCCCATCTAAAACATGAGCTATAATAATAGTTGCGCTTTTTTCAGGAGGCAGCTTATCATGGGGATTTTCATGATTTATTTGGTTTTCTATAAAGAAGTTTGGCCTTTTGGTTTTCCCAATATCATGGTAATAACTCCCCACCCTTGCTAAAAGACCATTAGCTCCAATCGCTTCACATGCTGATTCTGCTAAATTAGCAACCATTACACTATGATGATAGGTTCCTGGTGCCTCCATTAGGATCTTCCTTAGGAGTGGATGATTTGGGTTAGACAATTCAATCAGCCTGATGGTTGAAAGTATTCCAAAGCTTGCTTCAAAGAAAGGTAATACCCCAACAGTCAACACAGCAGAAATGACCCCGGATACAAGTGCTGTAATTAGATAATAGCCGTACTCAATCCCAGAGTACTGTCCATTTGGAAGGAGCATTAACGCAGCAATCGTTAATATATTAATCAGTGATGCGATGATACCTGCTTGGAATATTCTTGAACGGCGATTTTGGCTGTTTAAAAACAGAATAGCCGCAATACTGCTAAAAAGGAAGTAAATTCCTACTGAAAAATTAAGTGTTCCAGTAATCCCTTCATTAAAAAGGATACTCCCGCAGACAGCCATAAGAACGGACATAAAAATGGCCAGCTTTTCATCAATTAATATTTTAATCAACATTCCGCTCATGGCGGCCGGAAAAATATAACCGATCCCATCAAAATTAAAAACCTGAAGCATACTAATAATTTTCATTATAAAAATCGAGAAAATGAAAATAATCCCATACAACAATAAGTAGGTCTGCCGCTTTTCAGGGAGCGATTTCATTTGATGAAAATAGTAATAAATAGCCGAAAGGGTAATGGAAATTAACAGGACTAAGCCAATCAAGGGCTTATATGAACGATCATTGTTAATCAGCCCTACCAATTTCAATCGCCGATAGATATCCTGATTAATTAATTCTCCTTCTTCGGCAATTATTTGTCCTTGAAGAATTTTTACAGGTTCCACATTTTCTGCAGCCTGTTGTCTTAGTTCTTCTGTTGCGTTAGAGTCATAAAATTCGTTTTGGATAACAGCATATCTTCCTAATTCAATCGCTGCTAATTTTAATTCATCATTTAAGGTAGTGTATTTTAATTCTTCTTCTACCCTTTTCTTAGCATTTTCCACCTCATCAGCAGAAATTCTTTTGGTCATCACATTATTGATGGCGGTGACCGTTAAATCTTTTGCGATCGCTAGTTCATCATTATTGGCGTGAATTAAGGCGGCAAAAACCTGATTAGAAAGCTCTTTCGATACACTAGATGTTAATTTTGCTTTTAATTGTGACTCTTTATCAGAATCACTGGGCTCCTCATTGGTGGTTGATTCATCAGAACCTGCTTCTTCCTGTTTTTTCATTGCTTCCTTAATTTCATTATTAACCTCGTTTGCTGCTTGGAAGATAGACGTGATTAAATCCACCCGATTTTGCGTATACTCATTTTTCAAAGCGTATACAGGCTGTACCTGATTAATGGCCTCTTTGCGCTTGGTTTCGGTACTTTCCTTATCTTCTACTGTTGCAGGTGAACGAATCGTATTTTCTGCGACTGAGAACAAGCTTAACTCTAGTTTTTCGGGTTTCACATGGTTGTAAAGCGCCCCGACTAAAACAATTCCTAGTACAATAAAAAATAAAATGCGAAAAAAAGTAAAGTCAAGTAATTTTCGTATCCGTATGAAGTTCTGCTGTAGTTTATCCAACTAAATCCCCCCAACCACGGCCCATCGATCATTGTTATAGTAAAAGACTAACAAAAATACTACTAGAAAATGCGCTTTATGTAAAATCATATCAGTTTTGCAGGAAATTTTCACCTTTAAAAGAAAAATTTGTTTAAATATGGAAAAAGGATAAACCCATAAGGTTTATCCCAACTTCTTTTTTTAGTGCTGATTACCCTTTTTTTCGTACGCTTCAATGATCCTGCCGACAAGGGGATGCCGAACAACATCACTTTGTTCTAAAAAGATAAAGGAAATCCCTTTTACATTTTGCAAAATCTCTTCTGCTACAATTAAGCCGGATTTGGCGCCTTTAGGTAAATCGACTTGCGTTTGGTCACCGGTAATCACCATTTTTGACCCAAAACCCAACCTAGTCAAGAACATTTTCATTTGTGCCTGAGTCGTATTTTGTGCCTCATCTAAGATAACGAAAGCATCATCTAATGTACGGCCACGCATGTAGGCAAGAGGAGCAATTTCAATTGTTCCCCGTTCAATAAGCCTTTGGGTATGTTCTGCCCCTAAAACATCGTTTAACGCATCGTAGAGAGGTCTTAAATAAGGGTCCACTTTCTCCTTTAAATCACCTGGCAGGAAACCGAGGCTTTCCCCTGCTTCCACAGCAGGTCTTGTTAAAATGATTCGATTTACTTGCCCTGATTTTAGAGCATTCACGGCCATGACAACTGCAAGATACGTTTTTCCGGTCCCGGCTGGTCCAATTCCAAACACCAAATCATTTTTCTTTATGGCTGTGACATAGTGTCTTTGTCCAAGCGTCTTAATTCGAATTGTTTTCCCTTTAACATTTTTGCCGATTTCTTCTTCATATAAATTCACAAAATAATCCAAAGTACCTTTCTGTGCCATTTGAATGGCATATAGGACATCTCGTTGACTTATATTTATACCTTTCCGGATTACAAAAATTAACCTGTCGATTATTTCGCCTGCTAAAGTGACTTGCTCTTCATCACCAGATAAACTGACAGATTCTCCTCTTGTAATAATCGATACATTGAGCGCTTCTTCAATTGTTTTTAGGTTTAGGTCAGAATTTCCGAGCAGCGTTATAGCTTCTGCCGGATTTTCTAACTGCACATTAATGGTTGTTAATTTCTCTGTCATCAGGAGTCTCCTTGGAAATCGGTTGTCCGACTGCAATGTTTTCAATTATCTTAAAATGGATATCTAGTATAACTTTACCATTTTCTATTGCTTTGTGTAAAATTTTTTCATCTTTTATCATAGCATCCTCATCTAGACTGCTTTTTATTTGTTTTTTTGCAAGTTCTACTGCCATTTTTTCAGCCTCGCTAGTAGAATAACTCCGTTCGTACACTTCTCGCTCTCGGATTGTTTTATTCACATAAGAAATAGGCAAATCCCAATTTAAAAAACGAATTTTATGCACATTCTTTTCTGTCTCATAATGCTTATACTCAGGTTTCCCAAAACCCCAAATAGGTACTTCTAACTTCCCTAATAAAAGGGAATGTTTTTGTTCTTCCTTCCCATTATAGACGTTAAATTTGGTGACGAGCGGAAGCTCAACATGACTTTTATACCATGTTTCTCCCCAAACTTCACCTTTAGCAGCAGTAATTTCAGGTTGATCTTCTTTTCCAAATGCACCAGAAACGAGTAACTGGCCTTTTTCAACATGATCATGAATATCAACCATCTTTTGCCCGCTTTCCACAAACATTTTTACAATGATGGCCTTCTTTTTTGCAATAAGATTTTGTGGCGAAGATTGCTCAGGTTTTTTAGGTTCATTTTTTTCTACTACTTGCAGATGGTAGGTTGTCCCCTTTAATTCCACACCAACCCATGTTAAGGCGCCAATATTATTGGTCAATTGTCTTTGGATTCCCTCAACGTTGGCAACAAGAAATTGGACTTTTCCAATTTTAACGCCCATCTTGTCCAATTCTTTACGAATTTGATACTCAGTTGCTGGTTTTGCCCCCTTAATTTCAATTCCCCAAATCATATTAGACAGGAGCAAAATAATAAATAAAAAGGCGGCGGCTCCCAACATAAAGCCGCTGTTTTTCAACAACCTTTTAAGTAGAAATGGGGCACCGCTACGCTGTAAAAAAGTAATTTTGCATTCACTTTTCCTTGCAAACCTTCTTATCTTAAGGGCATCTTGAACCCGCATCTTGAATGTAATGGTCTCAGTGCCATGCCGTTTGACATGCCAAATATGTAAACCGTTTCTTGTTAAAACATTTAAAAAACGTTCGAGCCCTTTGCCAGATACTCTTACGGTAACTCTGCCATAGAGAAATTCAATCCACTGGTTTTTCATTTTGTGCCTCCCGCATCTTCATTTATATAAATGACCTGATCTATCTTTCCTTGCAATAAAATTTCTTCAGGCAGAATGGTTTTTATGACAAACCCCTTACCTTTTATTAACAATTGGCCCTGTTTTAACAACAAACGGAGTTCTTTATCAGTAAAAGACAGCAGGCCGCGGTGATTTTCTACATATATATGGATATGTCCAATCATTGTAATTCGTGGCAGGTCCATCATGACATCTTGAGGAAGATCCATTTTATTAGCCATCCAATTTCGAACACGCTGGCCCCATTTTTTTGCCATAAAAAAGAACCCCCTTTCATCTCATATTTATGAAATGAAAGAGGGTTCTAGCACCTTTTTTATAATAAAACTCCCAACCTAGCCGGCTATTATAGGCTGCGTAAAAAGGGGGCGCGGGATTTTCCCGCAGCCGCTGTGTCAGAATAGCCTCAAAGGTGTTGAAAATACAATTTTATTTACACCTGATAGTTGATTATTGTATATTTTATAATCCACACTATTTATCACTGTTTTCATATATCTTCCCTAGAAAGAATCCATTTACTTCAGTGAGTTTACCTCTCCAGAGTATGTCCCCCTTTGAAGGTGTCGGTTTGCTGTCTCCACAGTATACCTTGGTTTCTTTCATATGGATGAAGTTCGCTTCCGAGTCGATATCAGATTGGGTTGATTTTCCGGCATTACTAAGCTGTTCGCTTAACATTATCGCAATATCATCACCATCTTTAAATATTTCACTCAATGTGTCAAAATATTCCTTGGCTGATATTATAGTTCCGGTAATAACCGACCCATTTACATTTAGGGTAATATCTAAGGAGAAATTATGTTTATTCGCTGCTTGTACGAAAAACTCAAGAATGTTGTCTTTTGTTGGACCAGAACCAATACTCATTATTAGCTCTCCTTTCTCAATCCATTTAGGAGAAGATAGGTATCCTCATCCTCGTTAAGAACTGTGTAACTATCCTTGTCCGCATTGGCTGGCTTAGTGGATTTTGATCCTTTGTTACCTGAGTTACCTTTATTGTTTTTGCTGGATTTAGTATTCTTCTTACTATTATTTGGATTTTCATCCTGTTTACTTTCTTCTTGATTTTTATCGTTTAGTTTTTTTTTACCTTCATATTCGCTTTGGTCCTGGCTTACTTCCTCATCATCAGAGTCAGCGTCGTCTTCAGAGTCAATATTTTCGCTGTCCTCTTGATCTTCTGCGTGAGAGTTTTCTCCGCTGGAACCTTTTTGTTGTGAATCTTTTTTGAGTTCATCTTCATTTCCTTCATTTGAAGATTCTTCGTTTTTACTTTTACCTTCTTTATCTGGGTTTCCGTCTTCCTCATCTTGGTCAGATTCTTGGCTTGCTGAGTTCTTTGTACTATTACTCTGGCCTATTGCTAGGGTACTGTTCGTCTCGTTATCTCTATTACTCTTTTTTTGGCCCGCTTGAGAATGATCTTTGTTTTCTAAGTGATCAAGTTGGCCATTCTGTGTGCCTGCCTCGGTTTCTCCTTTACTTTGACCTTCCTGTGTAACCTCTGCCTTTTCTGAACCTTCTTTTTTTTGGCTTTGTTGGGAACCTTCTTGGTTTTCTTTCTCATTAGCGGTTAGCTGTCCTTGTGCTTCTGAGTTTTCTTCTGTTTCATTCGAATTTCCTTTATTTCTATCAGGCTTTTGCGTGCCACCCTGTTTTTCTTCAAGCATTTTAGCCAGCAACTCTTCAATTTTGCCTAATCGACCCTGTAATTGTTCATTTTCTTTCTTTACAGCTTCATAATCACTGTTTTTTGGTTCATCTTCGTTACTGGACTCACCTTGGCCTTTAACTTGGGTTTGTCCACCACCTTCACTTTTTGCTAGGCCCTCGGATTGAGATTGCTCTTTTTCGCTATCCATTGGGCTCTCGGACTGTGATTGAGATTCCTCACTTTCCTTCTGGGCCTTTGATTGAATCTGTGTTCCCTGTCTATCCCCTTTGGTACCTTCTAACTTAGATTGAGATCCTTCACTATCCTGACCGCCGGATTGAAATACCGTCTCATGTCTTTTCAAAGGTCCCTGTAAATGAGATTCTGATTCCTTGCCACTCTCTTTGCTTGCAGACTGATTTTGAGATCCTTGATTACTCTTTAATTGTTCAGATTCCTCACTATCCTTCTGACCCTTTGTTTCAGATTTCCCCTTGCCGCTGCCCACCTGGTCTTGTTGTGTACCTTCCTGTTTTGTGCTCATTACATTTGATAAGGAAGACCCTTTTCCTGATTCGCTGTTTTTCTCTTCCTTCATTTGGACTTGGCTCTGGCCATTTCCATCCATTAGCTTCATCAGCATTCCTTCTAATCTATCAAGTCTGTCATTAAGACTGCCGCTTTCTTGATTGGATTTCTGTTCATTCTTATTCGAAGACTTATTTTCAGCCCCCGCTGACATTCCATTGCCGTTGGTTTCCTCTATTGAATCCCCATCTTGTTTGCCAAACAGTTTTGAAGTTGAATTTTTAATGGTAACAACGGCATTCTTTGATTTCTCCTTCACTGCCTGTCCAATCCCGGATCCGGAGCTTTTTAATTTATCCACAGAAATCGTTTCCCTAACCTTTTTGCCGTTCTCAGGGGTTGCCAAATATCCAACAGCTGCACCAATCATACCGCCTGCGATTGAACGTTTAAGCGTGCCGCTGTTTGAGCTGTTTGTGTTTTGTGTTTCCTCTGCTTCATTTTGAGTGTTGTTTGTTTCATCTGTTTGGTTTTCCATTTTTTTAGTTTCTGCCATTTAAAAAACCCTCCAATTTTAGTTTGATATATATATAGAAAAAAATCTTACAAGCCTGGGCGTTACCTATGCTGATTTCTGGCCTACTTTTTGTTCAATCAGCTTCGAAAGCAATTCTTCTAAGCGATCTAACCTTTCATTGACGTTTTCATTGCCTTCCTTTCGAGACGATTTCTTTGATTGTTTCGCACTTTTCTTAACACCGGACTCAACACTTGTTTCATTTTCAGCCGTTCCATCCTGTACTTGGGAGTATCCTTCTACTAAAACATCATCTTTTTTATGAAATAGCTTGCCGATAGAGCCGACTGCTTTTTTTGATTTTTCCTTTACGGCCTGTCCGATGTCAGAGCCAGTGCTTTTTAATTTATCCGTTGGTACCATCTCCAGCAGTTTTTTTCCATTCTCAGGAGTCGCCAAATATCCGACTGTTGCTCCAATCAAGCCGCCTGCTAAAGAACGTTTGATCTGGCTGCCGTTTGTTCCTTTCTCGTTTTTGGTTTCATCTGTCTTGTTTTGTTGGTTGTCTGTTTCGTCAGTTTGGTTTTCGTGGTTTTTGGTTTGTTCCATGATAAAATCCTCCTTATTAATAATTGAAGTCTGGTGAATTTAAGCGGTTCGTGGAGATACTTTTTTCAAGAGATTCAACCCGTTCCAGAAGCCTCTTATTCTCTTCCTCAAGCACTTTGTTTGTGTGTTCTGAGGCTTTAGAGGTTAAATATGGATCGGTTTCCCACCAGTCCATGCCAATTTCTTTTGCCTTATCAACAGAAGCTACAATCAGGCGGATTTTAATGGTAAGCAGTTCGATATCCGCAATCCCTACTGTAATATCACCAGCAATGACAACACCCTTGTCCAGTATTTTTTCAAGTACGTCTACAATAGTACTTGATTGCATGGAATGTTCCATTTAAAATTCCTCCTTTCCTGGTTTAAAGTAAGCTTCCTAAAGGACCCAAATCGATGTTCAAATCTTTATCATCAAGGCCAAAAATTTCTTTTAATTCTTCCATTTTTTCTTCAAGATTCATTAAAGCGACACCCAGGTTTTCAATTTGCTCATCTGTCAGCGTCCCGCCTTCAACCCTTCTAATGGCATGCCGTTCTACAATTTGCCGCAGCAGCTCAATGACAGTTAACACTAACTGTGCTAATCCATGTTCTGCATTATCCGGATCCAGATTAATCTTTCCATTTGGTGTTTGGCTGGCCGGTTGCATCAATCAATGCCTCCCTCTGTGTATCAAATTCTTCTGAGGATACAGTTTTACGGTTTTGAGCTTGAACCAAAGATTCAACCGACGCAATTAGGAGCCGCAAATCCAGGTAAACAAGATCAATCCCGGCAATAGAGATAACTAAATCTGCTTTTATCGCTACACCCTTATCAAGAATGACATCCAAAATATCAATTAACGCGATATCCTTGTTTTCAATTGATTCCATTACAGACATATGCTTGGCCTCACTTATGAAACGCTGGAAAAATGGTAAGCAGGCCATGGCCCCGTTGCCACAAACAGCCATCCTCTTTCCTGCATAAAATTTTGATATTGTTGGATTTTTTCCCTGAATGGCTCCACTTGCGATTTAGTAACAAGATAGACACCGTTCCATGGCATCTTCTCTTGCCTGCCTGTCACCTGGCTGCTCCAAGCTCTTTTCACATTAGCTTTTAGCGCCAACTTAGCTAAATCCGAGTGGACTTGCTCACTCACCTTGTTTTTCTCTTCCTCAAGCTGCAAATCTACCAATTTTTCAAGCTTTTTCTTTTCGAAAAATTGCCGTCCTTTTGGCAGCTTGCTGATTTCTTCCCGTTTCGCCTCTATCACGGTGTTGCTTTCACTTACTTGTTTTTTTAGGAGTTCATCCTGACAGTAAATTTTCAAATTCCATTCTTCATTTCCGGAAATTCTGTCAAACGTCTCCAGTATTTTGGGTTCATTCGCCTTTACCGTCGTCTCCAAATTGGCTTTATTTTTATAAAGAGTACAAAACTTCAATGGGATCACCGTGATCATCGTTGATAGATGCATTAACGTTTCATGATGATGAAAGGCCTTTTCCTGCAGCCATTCCATATCACTGTTGATCAGGTCTTGAATACTGTCTTCCGAGTATTGTCCCGATTCAAGGTTACAAACAATTGCGGTAATTTCGTCTAACTGAATCGTGTATAAATTACTGGTACCATCAAAGCCTTTTAAAAATGATATCGAGTTCTTAACTGCTTCGGCGGTGGGAATTAATCCATATAAATAAATTAGACCGTCCATCTTCTTTGCCTCACTTTTTCTTTGTCATCTGTTCCCATTGTTCCATTTCCCTTCGTTTAGCTACTTCGTATCTTATTAACAGCTCTTCTTCCTTTGCTTTATAGGCATCTTCTGGAATATCACCAAGTTCAAACATCATTTGAAGTTGAATCAGCTTTTGTTGAATGGTGGGAAGGTGGTACAATTCTTTATCAGCCTCTTCTTTCACCTTTTCCGCGATTTTGATCACGAGGTTAATCGGTGCAGAAACTAACTTGTGAAGCATCAGGCATCGACGGTTAATCTGATATTCACAAAGTTATATGCAGGCCATGGGCCGCTATAGCTGAATTCAACTTTATCGTCCCATTTGTCATGTGCTTCATTTACTTTTTGGTCAAACAAAGCTTCTTTGTCCCGATCTACCAAAAAGGACGCATTTAACAGCATCTTCTCACTTGTTGGCTCAGTGGTTTTGGCTGCAACTGCCAGTTCCTTTAAAGGCTCGAACACCTTCTGTGCTGCATCCTGCCTTAGCGAGGCGACAATTTTCTGGGCAGCTCCTCCTAATTGCACCCGCTCGTAGTAGCTAGCGGCTTCTGATTTGCCCTGAACCGCCTTCGTCAATTTTTCAATCTGTGTATTTCCGTTCACCTGTGATTCCAGCCATTCTTTTTTTCCAATTACTTTTAATCCAAGTTCTACCTTCCCTTTGATTTCAGGAAACAGTGTTTCAAATTGCGGATACAAGTTTTCGAGCAGCACCCCTACATCTTCTTTCGAATGAAATACATTCCCAAAGCTGACCGGGATAACCGTGTCATTTCGTTTCATTACGTGCGAAACCGCATTTTGGTGCATCAATAAATTATCTTTGTTAGGGTGATAGATTTTCATTGGCACTTCGGCTGCCACCATTGCGGAGTCTTTATAGCGAATCGTAAACAGTTCTCTTTTTTCACCTTCGATTTCAATTTCTCCGAAGTTCTCATCCGAAGCTGTCTGTATTCCGCAAAAGATATAAATTCCCACTTTTTCCTCTTGGCTCATGGTAAAACTCTCCTTTACTCCATGTTTTGGCAAGCTTTAATAATCAATTGTTCAGCTTCTTTAACAGGATCTTCCCCTTCAATACAGCGGCTGATCTGGTGACCTAATATATCGAGGCAGAGACGCTGAAAAGCAGGGTCTGACCCCTCTATTGGAATTTGCTGCTGAATAGCCAATTGGGCAATCATTAACGATGCCCGGAGACTCGGTCCGCTGTCACCTTTACATACCTTGCGAAGCTCGGCCACAAGGGAGGTAATCGCAGCAGCTTGCCCCTTATCAATTTCGGCCTGGTTCGAGACGATCGCCGCCTCTCGGTCACTGTCTTTATGGTCAACAAAGATGGTAATCAACCGATCTAATAAGGCATCCTGGGTTTGATAAACACCGGCATATTCCTCAGGGTTGCTGGTGAAAACCACAGCAAATTCGGGATGAACCCGGACAAATGGTTCTGTCATTTTGGTCCCATATAAAGGAAGGATTCCTTCTTCTAATATTGATAAAAAGATATTGTTGGTGGTGGGTTTGGAACGGGTGAATTCATCATAGACCAGTGTATAGCCATTTTTGACTGCTTCGAGCAGCCGCCCGTTACGCCAGATCTCAGTGACGTTTTCTTCCTGTTTATAAACTGAGCGGACGTAATTATCGACCACCTTTTTACTCGTATATCCGGTAAAATCACCAATCAAATCTTTATTATTTAACTCGTGATTACCGTGGATGAGCATGGCCGGTTTCTTTCTTCTTTTTGCAAGCTCCAAGGCCAGTGAGGTTTTCCCCGCGCCTGAAGGGCCTGTGAAATGAATAGGATAGCCGGCTTTTAGGTATTGTAAGGAGCGGGAAAGTAAATCTTCTGTTTTCTCATCTTCTACTATTGTTTTAGAATTCCTGTTGATCTTACTCTTTAAGACCGTCACACTGTTTTCCTCCTACTCCCACATCACTCTTATCCAATCGAACTCCTATAACGAAAATCCATTCTTTTATAGGAGGTTACTACTTTTTGTTCGTTTAAAAATACTTCGTACACACCAATCATTTCGTCTTTGGCATACTTTTTCATATATTCCTTTTCCTCAATTACTTCTACCGTGAGCTTCCAGCCACCATTTTCTCCTTCTTCTACTGAGGTAATTTTATGTACTGGAGCCACGAATTCATTGAAGAAATCAGTCACATTGGCAATAATTTCTTTAATTTCCATACTTGCCTCCCGCTATTAAGGTGGCAGGCCAGGGTTGTGGAACCCCGGCTCTGAACCTTCTTTCCTCTAGAAACTAAATCGTGCACTGTTTTGTTCATTTGATTGGGTTGGAAGTCCATTTTCTTCCACCGCATCAGTAAGCAATCCGACCGCTTCTGCATAACGCAGCCAGGTATCTACACTTGCGATAACGACCCTTGCTTCGACTGTTAAAATTTCAATCCCGACGACTGAGACCCTAACAAAGGCATCAATTACAATCCCTTTGTCCAAAATTCGGTCGATAACCTCCGCCAGGCTGGAACTATCTGCTGTTTTTTGAACTGCCATGTTACATTCTCCTTTCGTCATGCCATTTAAGAATTGATTATCTTAATGTCATTTGAGGATTTAATTTTTTTATAGC
Organism: Neobacillus drentensis; assembly: GCF_021560175.1. Lineage (GTDB taxonomy): Bacteria > Bacillota > Bacilli > Bacillales > Cytobacillaceae > Neobacillus > Neobacillus drentensis_A. The sequence continues at coordinate 4,587,747 of NZ_CP091110.1, forward strand.
TTTTGATTTTAGTCGCACCTTTAATGTCCTTAGATGTTTTAATATTGCTAACATGCTTTATATGATTGGCACCCTTTATCTTTTGTTGATCATCATGTTTATGTGATGACGAAATGTTCTCTTGAAGTTCCTGACCAGCTTCTACTACTTTGCTAAGTTTATCTCTGGCTGTCTCCAGCACCTTCTGGGTCTTTTCTTTTGCCTCGCCCGCTTTATCTTGGATTTTGTCAGAAAATTCTCCCTGGCCCTTCTGAAGCTTATCAGTAAACATCTCAGCCTTATCATGAACATGCTCCACTAGTTTTTCTTTGGCTTTGTCGAACACCCAATCCTTTGCCTTTTCCTTTATTGGCTCTGGCGTGTGTTCAATCGCCTCTTTGGCAATTTTTCCAACTGCCTTTTTTATCGGTTTATTCATAAGGTCGGGTCGCCCCTCCTGTCTTACTTCGTGTTAACTAAGTCATTAAGCATTTTTTCAATGCGTTCAAGGCGTTCATTCATATTTTTGTTGTCCTCCTTGATTTTTTCGTATTCTTCGGATTGGGGCTGTTCAGTTTGAGTTTTTCCCTTAGAACTATCGTTCTGGCTGTTCAGCTTTTTAGTTGTGAACAGTCCAGAATCCAGCTTGCTGATCGCTCCGTCCGCTAAGGATCGGATACTGTTTTGCGCCTCTCCAGCGAGGAGTTCTTGTGCAGTCTTTTTAAATTCTTCACCTGCCACTTTGACAAACTCGGATTCTCCCAAGTTTTTAAACACCTTCTTGCTGGTTTTAGGGTTCATCAGCAAGCCAATCCCAGCGCCCAGAACCCCGCCTACTAATGCCATATTTAGCGAATAATTGGTGCTGTCGCTCATCTGTTCGGATTGCTGGCTGCCTTTTAACTGTTGATTTCCTTCAGATTGTTGGACTTGCTGGGATTGCTGGTTTTGCGTTCTCTGCTGATCTTTTACATTCGTGCTTTCAGTGATAACATCGGTTGTCATGCAATTACCTCTTTCCCTTTGTTTTTTTAAGCTAAATCTCATGTTTATCACGTGGAGAGGGCAGTAGGACAAGGTTTACTATGGTATTACCTTCATATGCGGCACTAAAACTGGTTAAATGAACCTATGCATCCTTTTTTATCCATCATTTAGCACTCTACTTTAGTTTGTAATATTATAAATGTGTTAAGAGCAGTACCTGAAAGTGCATTTTTACAGAGGTATTACGAATTTTAAAAATAAAAAAAGAGCACAAAACCCAAAGGTTTCATGCTCTCTCAATATTCTCGTTTCCATTCACCGAGAACGTTGTTTCATTTTATAAGGATTCTTTGAACGCGGATCACCAAGTATTTCAGACCAAATTATTCCATCTATCACTGTGCGTTGATCTGGATTCAAGGTTAAATCAGGCGTTACTTCTTCCTGGTTTTTAATAAAGTCCCTATTTGCTGGTTGGTTTCGTGCAGCTGCCATCCCAATTCTGCTAGCTTGAGACTCTTGTCTTACCTGCTCGTATTCTGCTTCAAGTAAATTAAGACTGCTTTGTAGTTTCGGCTTATTCTCCGTCCTCAATGGCTTTGTTTCTGTAGTAATATTGTCAGTTATTTCTTTGAACAGGGTTTGAATCTCTCCCAGCGGCTTGCCAGAAGGATTCCTCCGTGTCTGTCTTGAATTGTTTTTGTTTTTACGGAAGATCATTGAGACTATTCCAGCAATTATCATAATTACTATGGTTTCCAAAGCGACATCCCTCCTTTTAAGGAAAACGGGGATTATTTATCATTCTTTTTATCATCTGTCATTTTTCCGATTGAACCCCTCATATCAGTATCAGCGGAAATATTTTTAAAATTCATATAATCCATGACACCGATATTCCCTGATTTAAGCGCTTCAGCCATTGCAAGTGGTACTTCTGCTTCTGATTCTACCACTTTGGCTCTCATTTCTTGTACTTTTGCTTTCATTTCCTGCTCAAGAGCAACAGCCATCGCCCGCCGTTCCTCTGCTTTTGCCTGGGCAATCTTCTTATCTGCTTCCGCCTGTTCTGTTTGCAATTCTGCTCCGATATTCTTACCGATGTCAACATCAGCAATATCAATCGAAAGGATTTCAAATGCCGTTCCGGCATCAAGACCCTTAGACAAAACGGTTTGTGAAATTAAATCCGGATTTTCAAGAACTTTGCTGTGGCTATCAGACGAACCAATGGTAGATACCACACCTTCCCCCACCCGAGCTACAACTGTTTCTTCACCCGCACCACCGACAAGCCGCTCTATATTGGCACGAACGGTAATTCTTGCTTTTGCTTTTACTTCTATTCCATTCATCGCAACACCAGCAATAAACGGCGTTTCAATGACCTTAGGATTTACACTCATTTGCACGGCTTCTAGAACATCACGTCCTGCCAAATCAATAGCAGCGCAGCGTTCGAAGGATAATTCAATATTGGCTCGATGCGCCGCAATTAACGCATTAACCACTCGATCGACATTACCGCCTGCAAGATAGTGACTTTCAAGCTGATTAATGGTGACATTTAAACCGGCTTTATGGGCTTTTATTAGCGGATTTACCACCCTGCTTGGGGTTACACGTCTAAGCCTCATACCAACTAATGTAAAAATACTTATTCGGACTCCTGCAGCCAGTGCGGAGATCCATAGCATAACTGGAACAAACGATAATAAAATCCCTAAAAGAATTAGGGCAATGATAACAACTACGATGATTAAAATAGTTCCGCCTGTTAAAATATCCATTTACAAAACCCTCCTAACATTTTATTGAACTTCCCTCACAACAATTCGTGCCCCTTCAACCTTAACGACTTTCACTTGAGCGTTTTTCTCGATAAAACCTCCTTCAGTGACAGCATCCACTCGTTCATTGTTAATAACAATAGTGCCTGACGGCCGTAGGACCGTGAGCGCACGGCCTTCCATTCCTAAGAGATCAGTACGGTTAATATTTGAAACATACCCATCCTCTTTTCTTGCAGAATCTGATAGTACCATCTTATTAAATAAAACAAGCTTTTTTCCAAGGGTCTTAATCATCAAAAAGAATATAAAAATCGAAACAGCAATGGCTATTAAGATGGAAACACCCATTTGTAAAGCATCTTCGCCCGCTAAAAACAGACTCAATAGTAAGGCAGTGAATCCGAGTGTACCTGCGATCGCCCCAGGTAAAAAAAACTCCAAAAAAATAAGCAGGATTCCGGCAACAAATAAAATTAATGTTCCAAATCCAGCTAAACCTGCTTGAAAGTGACCATAAAAGAATAAGATTAATGCCAATATCCCTATTAAACCAGCAATACCAAATTTGGCTGTAAAAAGCTCCAAAACGATTCCTACTCCAGCAATGGTTAAAAGGATGGTTACAACAACCGGATTTGTTAGAAACTCAATCATTCAAACTCCCCCTTTCCATCTGAACTTTCTGACTATCTGTTTTACGTTTCAGGCCATAAAAAGTTTCAAATGAATCAAAATATGTAAAAAGACTACTGGTATTTACCAGCAGTCTTTATGTCAGAATACTTATGAAAGGTGTTGTTGTACAAATTTATTAACGAGCGAACCATCTGCTTTACCTTTAACTTTAGGCATAATAGCAGCCATCACTTTTCCCATTTCTGCTTTTGATGTTGCGCCGACTTCAGCGATTGTTTCTTTGACAATCACTGACAGTTCCTCTTCCGATAACTGTTGCGGTAAATACAGCTCTATATTTTCAAGTTCTGTACGCAATTTATCAACTAGGTCTTGACGACCAGCCTTATCAAATTCATGGAGGGAGTCTTTGCGTTGTTTTACTTCGCGAGAAAGGACTGTTAACTCTGCATCTTCAGAAAGCTCTTTTGTTCCGAGCTTGATCGCTTCATTTTGAAGTGAAGCTTTCACCATCCGAATAACTGAGAGTTTGTCTTTTTCCTTGTTTTTCATCGCTTGTTTCATATCATTGTTCAAACGCTCGAGAAGACTCATATAATACACCCTCTCTTAAAACTTACGTTTTCTTGCAGCTTCAGACTTTTTCTTACGTTTTACACTTGGTTTTTCATAAAATTCGCGCTTTCTAGCCTCTTGCAAAGTACCAGTTTTTGATACTGTACGTTTGAAGCGACGAAGAGCATCTTCAAGCGATTCGTTTTTACGAACGACGGTTTTAGACATTCTCTTTCCCTCCCTCCGAAACACAACACACTTACATTCAATCCATGTACCTTGCAATTATAATATAACCTTGATACAAGGTCAACTTAAATTCACACAAATAAACGCAAAACTCGATAAAATGTTTATCTAAATAATTGGCATGTCCCATCAGGCGCTGCCATACAATGAAGGGAGGGGGCCAAACATATGCTATACATACTATTATTTATACTTTGTATTTTAGTATTTATCTTTGGAATGACGATTATTAGATTCGGTCTATTTAACTTGTCAGCCAATAAATTAAAAACATGGTTAATTAAGCTGACCAGTACCCCATTAAAAGGGATGTTAACGGGTACATTTATTACTGCTCTATTACAAAGCAGTTCGGCGGTAATGGTTATTACCATTGGTTTAATTTCGGCGAGGATCATGACCTTTCCTCAATCAATCGGCATTATACTCGGCACCAATATTGGGACAACCTTTAAAACTGAGTTAATTACGTTTGATATAGATAGAATTCTTGTTCCATTAGCCATAAGCGGTGCGCTGCTTATATTATTCAAGAATAAAAAAGCACGAAGCATTGGAATGCTTCTTTTTGGGATTGCTTCCGTGTTCACAGCGATGAAGGGTTTCGAATTATTGGCCCAGCCTCTTACAGTCATGCCGTTTATCAACAAATTTATATTATCCATCAATGACAATATTGTCTTAAGCCTGCTCACAGGGGCAGTTATCACTTCGATCATCCAGTCAAGTACTGCCATGACGGGGATTGCAATGGGATTTTTAACTGCCGGCCTGCTGCAGCTTGATGCAGGGATTGCGATTGTTCTTGGTGCAAACATTGGGACGTGTATTACGGCTGTGATTGCATCAATTGGGGGCGGCAGAGAGTCAAGATTAGCAGCATTTGCCCATGTTTGGCTTAATGTTTTTGGAGTATTACTTTTTATCCCGCTCATCCCTTTTTTAACGGAGAATGCAAAGCTTCTCGCAAGTCAAACAGATATTCAGTTAGCTCATATAAGTGTTATTTTTAATGTTGCTACCTCTTTAATCGTTTTGCCGTTCGCTACTAAATTTGGCGAAATGATTCTCTTTTTACATGATAGAGCTCCCAAAAAACCGATTTCTTAACTTATCCAAAATAAAAAGGACCTAGTGAGGTCCTTTTCTACTTAAATTGCTGCTTCTTCTTTGTTAAAAATTACTTCTTTCATTAATTCTCGATCTTCCATTACCTTGACAAATTGCCCTTCATTATAAGGATATCCGGCTTTGGTAATTTTAACTTTAACAATTTTCCCAATCATATCTTCTGTTGCTGGAAAGACAACTTTTAAGTAATTATCAGAGTATCCAACATACAGCCCCTTGTTGGCTTCTTCCTTGTACTCCTCTTCCGGAATGACCTCTAATACTTCCCCTTCAAAAAGAGACGCGTATTCTTTTGCAAGTTGATCTGAAAGAGAAATTAAACGGTGTACCCGTTCATTTTTGACTTCCTCATCGACTTGATCCTCCATCCTTGCTGCGGGAGTACCAGTACGCTTTGAATATGGGAATACATGAAGCTCAGAAAATTTATGCTCTTTTATGAAATTATAAGTTTCCATGAACTCTTCTTCGGTTTCACCTGGAAAGCCGACAATGACATCAGATGTAACTGCAAGCCCTGGAAGTACTTCCTTAAGTCTATCTAATCTTTCCGCAAAAAATTCCATGGTATACTTACGACGCATACGTTTTAAAACAGAATTTGATCCAGATTGAATAGGAATATGCAGATGACGAACAATCAGATTGGATTGATTAATAACCTCAATCACTTCATCGGTAATTTGACTTGCTTCAATCGATGAAATCCGCAATCTTTCTAGACCTTTTACACCTGCTTCTAAATCACGAAGCAAAGCAGCAAGATTATAGTCTTTCATGTCTTCACCGTAACCCCCAGTATGAATACCAGTTAAGACAATTTCCTTATAACCTGCATCAACAAGCTGCTGGGCCTGATGAATAACTTCTTTAGGGTCACGGGATCTCATCAGCCCTCGTGCCCACGGTATTATACAAAATGTACAAAAATTGTTGCAGCCTTCTTGAATTTTCAAAGAAGCACGCGTTCTGTCCGTAAAAGCCGGAACATCAAGCTCTTCGTAAACTCGACTTTTCATGATATTCCCTACACCATTAATTGGCTGGCGTTCTGTTTTAAATTGTTCAATATAATCCAGCATTTTTACACGATCCTGTGTTCCTACCACAATATCAACACCAGGGATGGCCATGATTTCAGCTGGAGAAGTCTGAGCATAGCATCCAGTTACACAAATAACGGCATCTGGATTTTTTCGAACAGCACGCCGAATGACTTGACGGCTTTTTTTATCGCCCGTATTTGTAACGGTACAAGTATTAATAATATAGACATCGGAAATGGATTCAAAATCAACCCGTTCGTAACCTTCTTGTTTAAACAACTGCCAAATGGCTTCTGTTTCATAATGATTCACCTTACAACCTAGTGTATGAAACGCAACTGTTGCCATTTAATCTCACCTCAATAGTTCAAAATGATAGGAAATAGCCGCAAGTGAATATAATGGGGCCGTTTCTGTTCTTAAAATACGCGGTCCTAAACCACATAGCCCAAAACCATATTCCTTTAATTGCTGAACTTCTTCCTCAGCTAGGCCTCCTTCTGGTCCAAATACGATTAGGAGGGTTTCGCCGCTTTTTATCTGTTTTAACGTGGAAGAAAGCACCGAGGTCTCACCTTGTCTGCTTTCTTCCTCATACGCTGCTAATTTATAATCAAAGTCCCCGCTCATTTTCAGTAACTCTTTAAAGGACATCGGATTAATAATGGTCGGTACTACCGTCCGATGGGATTGTTCTGCCGCTTCCTTAGCAATCTTTTGCCATCTATCTATTTTTTTTGCCGCTTTTTTTTCATCCCATTTTACAACCGAACGAGCAGCAGAAAAAGGAAGGAACTGCTGGGCACCTAATTCCGTCCCTTTTTGAATAATCCACTCCAGCTTGTCCCCTTTAGGCAACCCGCTTGCGATGGTAATCGAAATTGGAAGCTCGGGACTTTCATCTATCCATTGTACAACGTCTGCAACGACACTTGAATTGGTAATTTCTGAAAGCTTACAAACAGCCTGTTTGCCGTTCGGATCAACGCAAATAATTTGATCATCGATTTGCATCCTCATGACCTTTACAATATGGTGACGGTCCTCTTCATCGATAAAAAATTGATTATCATTTGCTTGATGTTGAACAAAGTAGCGTTGCATACATTGCACCTCTCTTAACATTTTACTCTTTATTCTACTACTTTTAAGAAGTAAGGAAAATAAAAAGGGGTTTATCCCACCCCTTTTTCAGCCATTATTTCCTTTTTGCAATAATCGCAACCCAATCTTCCATTAAAATGGTTTCAAGGATTTCAAAACCTGAATCCATTAGTGCATCTTTTACTAAATCTTTTTTAGGCTGGATAATTCCTGACGCTATAAAAGAGCCTCCCGGTTTTACCACACGAGCCACATCATTTGTGAATCGTAAAATAACTTCAGCTAAAATATTAGCAACAATAACATCAGCGGAATTTTCTTCCACTCCGTCTAAAAGGTTGTTTTGTGAAACCACTACCCTCTCATTGACCTTATTGAGCTTAATATTAAGCTTTGCGGATGCGACTGCCACTTCATCAAGATCATAAGCCCTGACGTCTTCCGCCCCTAGCATAGCAGCTGCGATACTAAGTACACCTGAGCCAGTCCCTACATCGATTACCCGATCACCAGGCCGCACGGTCTTTTCTAGCGCTTGAATACACATAACCGTTGTTGGATGTGTTCCTGTCCCAAAGGCCATACCAGGGTCCAGTTCGATAATTAATTCATCGCTGCTAACAGGTTCGTAGATCTCCCATGTTGGCACGATCGTGAATTTTTCTGATATTTTAACTGGATTATAATACTTTTTCCAGGCTGTGGCCCATTCTTCTTCATTTACTTCACTTATGGTAACCTTATTTAACCCTAAATCAATATCATGGATGATAAGATTGTTAATGGATTCTTTAATTGCGTCGACCGTCTCTCCGAGGAAACTGTTAACAGGTAAATAGGCTTTGATCATAACGCCCTCTTCGGGATAATCATCTGGATTAAGTTGGTAGATTTCTCCGAATTGATCTTCCCTTTCCTTCGTCAATTCAAGGGGATCTTCTATAACTACACCGCTCGCCCCCGCTTCATGTAAAATATTTGAGATAGGTTCGATCGCCTCGTTTGTTGTGTGGATACTAATTTCTGACCACTTCATCTCTACCAACTCCATCCTTACTCGCTTTTAAAAGCTCTTTTTACTTTTGAGAAAAAACTTTCTTCGTGTTCACCGATTGGTGAGGAACCACTAATGTCCGCAAATTCCTTGAGAAGCTGTTTTTGTTTATCAGACAGCTTTGTTGGAGTAATAATACGGACGATTATATACTGATCTCCTACACCATATCCACGAACGTTTGGAATTCCTTTCCCTTTCAGGCGGAATTTTTTACCTGTTTGTGTACCAGCAGGGATTTTAAGCTTCACTTTGCCTTTTAAGGCTGGAACCTCGATTTCATCACCCAAGGAAGCTTGAACAAACGTAATTGGCATCTCACAATATATATCATCGCCGTCACGTTCAAAAAATTCGTGTGAACGAACCTGGAATACCACGTAAAGATCGCCAGCCGGACCGCCGTTTGCTCCAGCTTCACCCTGACCCGACATGCGCAGTTGTTGTCCATCATCAATACCGGCAGGAATTTTTACATGGATTTTTTTGCGTTTTTGAACTTTACCTTTTCCGGCGCATGTTGAACATTTATGTTTAATCTCTTTGCCTGTACCATTACAATGATGACAAGTTCTGCGGTTAACAATTCTCCCAAATGGAGTGTTTTGTTCCACATTTAACTGTCCTGTACCATGACAATGCTGACAAGTCTCTGGTTGAGTGCCAGGTTTAGCACCGGAGCCATGACAGGTTTCGCATGTTTCTTCTCTTGGAATTTCTATATCTGTTTCTTTTCCAAACGCCGCTTCTTCAAATGATACCGTCATCGTATATTGCAAATCAGCACCTTGTCTAGGGGCATTCGGGTCACGTCTTCTCGAACCGCCGCCACCGCCAAAGAAGGTATTAAAGATATCTTCAAACCCTCCAAAACCGCCGCCAAAGTCACCACCACCACCAAAGCCTCCGAAGCCTTGGTTTGGATCTGTATGGCCGAATTGGTCATAATGGGCCTTTTTTTGGTCATCGCTTAGCACTTCATAAGCTTCAGCAATTTCTTTAAATTTTTCAGCCGCATCAGCCTCTTTATTAATATCTGGATGATATTGTTTAGATAATTTTCGATAGGCTTTTTTTATTTCATCCTTAGAAGCACTTTTACTAACACCTAGTACTTCATAGTAATCCCGTTTACTCATGATTACCACTCCCGAATCTGTCACATAAAGATTATTCTAACACCAATTAGAAGGCTATTGCAATAAAAAAGCCAAAGCCCGTAACTTTGACTTTGACTTTTTTACAAGAATAAAAATTACATAAGATTTTTACTTATCATCTTTAACTTCTTCGAACTCTGCATCGACGACATTGTCATCTTTAGGACCTGCAGCGCCTGGATCTTGTGCGCCTTGTTGAGCTTGTGCAGCTTGTTCATAAAGCTTAACTGTTAATGCTTGAACGATTTCCTGCAAGGCATCTTTTTTCGCACGGATTTCATTTAAGTCGTTTTTCTCAATGGCTTGCTTTAAGGCATCTTTTGCTTCGTTTGCATTTGCAACTTCTGCCGCATCCACTTTACCTTCTAGGTCTTTTAATGTTTTTTCTGTTGTAAACACTAGCTGGTCAGCCTCATTGCGAACTTCAACTTCTTCTTTGCGTTGTTTATCTGCTTCTGCATTTTCTTCAGCTTCTCTAACCATTTTTTGAATTTCTTCATCAGAAAGTCCTGTTGAAGACTTAATAGTGATTTGCTGTTCTTTATTTGTGCCAAGGTCTTTTGCTCGAACATTAACAATACCGTTTTTATCGATATCAAATGTAACTTCGATTTGTGGGATTCCACGTGGTGCTGGCGGAATATCAGTTAATTGAAAGCGTCCTAATGTTTTGTTATTAGCGGCCATTGGGCGTTCACCTTGTAAAACATGAATATCAACAGCTGTTTGGCTATCAGCAGCAGTTGAGAACACTTGTGATTTTGAAGTTGGGATCGTTGTGTTACGGTCAATTAACTTCGTGAACACACCGCCCATTGTTTCAATACCAAGTGATAGTGGAGTTACGTCAAGTAAGACAACATCTTTAACATCACCTGTGATAACACCGCCTTGAATGGCTGCTCCCATTGCAACTACTTCATCTGGGTTTACTCCACGGTGAGGTTCTTGACCTGTTGCTTTTTTGATAGCTTCTTGAACAGCTGGAATTCTTGTAGATCCACCAACTAGGATTACTTTATCAATTTGTGATGGTGTTAAACCTGCATCACTTAATGCTTGACGAACAGGTCCCATTGTACGTTCAACAAGGTGTGCAGAAATTTCATCAAATTTTGCTCTTGTCAATGATACTTCTAGGTGAAGCGGGCCAGCTGCACCAGCAGTGATAAATGGTAAAGAAATCTGTGTTGTAGATACACCAGATAAATCTTTTTTCGCTTTCTCAGCTGCATCCTTAAGACGTTGTAATGCCATTTTATCTTGAGAAAGATCAATTCCATTTTCTTTTTTAAACTGCTCTACTAAATAATCAATAATAACTTGGTCAAAGTCATCTCCGCCAAGACGGTTATCACCGGCAGTTGCTTTAACTTCAAATACACCGTCACCTAATTCAAGGATTGATACGTCAAATGTACCACCGCCAAGGTCATACACAAGAATGGTTTGGTCTTGGTCAGTTTTATCTAGACCATAGGCAAGTGCAGCTGCTGTTGGTTCATTGATAATACGTTCTACTTCAAGACCTGCAATTCTGCCGGCATCCTTTGTTGCTTGACGCTCTGCATCGTTAAAGTAAGCTGGTACCGTAATAACCGCTTTCGTTACCGGTTCACCGAGATAGTCTTCTGCGTATGATTTTAAATATTGAAGAATAATAGCTGAAAGCTCTTGTGGAGTGTAATCCTTTCCTTCAATATTTTCTTTGTAATTTGTACCCATGTGACGCTTAATTGAAATGATCGTATTTGGATTTGTGATTGCTTGGCGTTTTGCCACTTCCCCTACTTGGCGTTCGCCGTTCTTAAACGCAATTACAGAAGGAGTTGTACGGTTTCCTTCGGGGTTTGGAATTACTTTTGGTTCTCCGCCTTCTAGAACAGATACACAAGAGTTTGTTGTTCCAAGGTCAATACCAATTATTTTACTCATTTACCTTTTCCTCCTAATAAATATGTAGATTATTGATTTACTTTAACCATTGAAGGGCGAATAACTCGATCCTTTAATAGATAGCCTTTTTGAAACTCATCAGTAACAACGTTTGCTCCATAATTCGCATCTTCTCCCTGCATAACTGCTTGATGCAGGTGCGGATCAAACTCTTTGCCAACCGCCTCAATAGGTTCAACACCTTCTTTTTTCAGTGCATCAACCATACTGCGGTAAACCATGTCCATTCCTTGTAGTAAAGCCTTAGTTTGTTCATTGTCAGCTTCTACTTTCATGGCTCTTTCAAAGTTATCTAATGCTGGCAGTATATCGGTGATTAATTTTTGAGCTCTATATTTTTCGCTCGCTTCTTGGTCGATTCTAGTCCGGCGGCGGAAATTATCAAAGTCTGCCTGAAGCCTTAAGATTCGATTGTCTGCTTCTTCTAACTTAGCTTTAAGCTGCTCGATTTCTTGCAGATATTCATCAACTGGGTTAGACTCAGCCACATTTGTTGGCTCACTTTCACCAGCAATAGGTTCACCTGTATTTTCTTCAGTAAGTTCAACTTGTTCATTATGCTCAATTTCAACTTCTTCGTTGATGGTATTATTCTGTTCTTTTGTCAACTTACTCACCTCCCTTAAAGGATTCATAACAATTTATCGTAACTGATCGATACAAAGGAAAAGGGGGGGCCTAAAAAGGCAATTCACCCTTACTCAATATTACCAGCACTAGTTACTTTGATACAGTTTAGTTAAAACAGTGGTTAAATCTCTGCTCAAAAATTGAAGCAAGCTGATTACACGCGAATATTCCATTCTTGTAGGTCCTAATATCGCAATCGTTCCTAATTTTTCAACACCCACAGAGTAGGAAGCAGTAATTAAACTGCAATTATCCATCGCACTGACATTATTTTCCCTGCCGATTTTAACATGAATGCCTGCAGATTCGTTTCGGATTAAATTATAAATCCATTCCTCTTGATCAATCATGGTCAATAAACTGCGGATTTTGGTGATATCGTGAAATTCCGGTTGGCTTAACATATTGGTTTTTCCACCAAAAAACAGCTTCTCTGCTACGGGCATTTTAAAGGATTCCCCAATCATATGGAGCATTAAATCGTAATTATGGATATGCTGGCGTAATAGCATTGCGACTTCCTTATAAATCTTATCATTTAACTCTTCTAGCGGTACACCGGATAAACGGTCATTAAGAATATTCACCGTTTTTTCGATATCACTGGCATCCACCATATCCGGCAGCGAAAAAGTCCTGTTTTCCACATGTCCTGTATCCGTGACAAATATAGCGACTGCTGACTCCCTGTTTAAAGGAATAATTTGTATTTTCTTTAACTTATTTATACTAACCGCTGGTCCTAGAACGATGGATGTATAATTGGTTAACTCTGATAAGATTTTTGCGGATTTTTGGATGATTGCTTCGAACTCAAAGATCCTTTCAGCAAAAATCGATTGAATGATCGAGATATCTTGCTTATTTAATGCTTGAGGCGAGAGTAAATGATCCACATAATACCGGTATCCTTTTTCAGAAGGCACACGTCCTGAGGAGGTATGTGTCTTTTCAATATACCCCAATTCTTCAAGGTCGGCCATTTCATTTCGAATGGTAGCGGAACTAAAGGAAATTTCCTCTTTTTTCGACAAACTTCTTGAGCCGACTGGTTGGGCAGATCGAATAAAGTCATCAACAATTACCTGAAGAATCAACAACTGCCGATCTGTTAGCAACTTTCATCACCTCTGTTAGCACTCTTTGTTAACGAGTGCTAATTATATTAATAAATTATCAAAAAAGGTGGGATGGTGTCAATTAAAAAGAACACAAAATGGCACATCAGCCTAAAGACTTTGCTTTAGATTACTCCCAAAAAGGCCTGGAATACTTCGTTGCCCAACAAACGGCCCTGTTTAGTTAAATATATATTATCGTTCTGCACTTCTATCCATTGTTTAGCCCTTAAATCCGTAAGTTCATTAGCAAATAATTTTAAAGGATCAGTGGCAAATTTTTCATAGAAGTGGGCAATGGAGACTCCATCCGTTTTTCTTAGACCCAGGAACATTTCTTCCTCCATTTGTTCTGCTTTTGTCACCTGATGATTTTCAAAAACAGGCAGCAAATGATTATCAAGTTGGTCGATATACTTTCTTAATGGACCCGTATTGGACCGTCTCCATCCGTTTACATAACTATGCGCCCCTGCACCAAACCCATAGTAGTATTCATTATTCCAATAGGTTAAATTATGCTGGCTTTCATATCCTGGTTTTGAAAAATTACTGATTTCGTATTGATTAAAACCGTGTTTTTCCATTTCTTCCATTAACATTTCATACATGCTCGCTTCGACATCTTCCCCGGGAGTTGGCAGCTTGCCCTTTTTTAATAAATTATAAAAAACGGTTTTAGGCTCGATAATGAGCGAGTAAGCAGAGTAATGAGGGATATCAAGTGAAAAAGCCTCCGTTAAGGACTCTTTAAAATCCTGAACAGTTTGAGTCGGTAAACTGAAAATCAAATCGATACTGATATTTTCAAAGCCAACCTTTTTGGCCTGATCAACTGTCTGGTAAACATCCTTTGCTTGGTGGACACGGCCGATCTTTTTTAAAAGCTCGTTATTGAAGGTTTGTACCCCAAGACTTATTCGGTTAACCCCAGCATCTTTTAATATTTGTAATTTCTCTTTGGTCAAATCACCAGGATTGGCTTCAAACGTAAACTCTAGCTTTTCACTTTTCGGTAGATTTGTATGAATACTTTCACAAAAAGTGTAGAGCTGCTGCTCATTTAAGGAGGTCGGTGTCCCGCCGCCAACAAAAATGGTGTCTAGTGAATCAGTTGGAAATTCACGAAGAGTAAGTTTCATTTCCTGATCAAGTGCCTTTATATAATCATCAACAGGCTGTCCCTTTAAAAAGACTTTGTTAAAATCACAATAGTGGCAAATATGCTCACAAAAAGGGATATGGAGGTATGCTGCTTTAATCATGTTTCTTCCTCTATTCTGTAATAAAAAGAGGCTAGGAGAACCCGCCTTAGGCAATCCCTAACCCCTTTACGTTGTTATTTTTTCGTATTGTTATCGTCCATTTTCAATACGGCCATAAACGCTTCTTGCGGTACTTCAACAGAACCTACTTGTTTCATCCGTTTCTTACCTTCTTTTTGCTTTTCTAACAATTTACGTTTACGGGAGATATCCCCGCCATAACATTTAGCTAATACGTTTTTGCGCATCGCTTTAATCGTGGAACGAGCTACAATCTTTTGCCCGATTGCCGCTTGAATAGGCACCTCGAACTGTTGTCTCGGAATGAGTTCTTTCAGTTTCTCAACGATTATTTTGCCTCGTTCATAGGCAAAGTCCTTATGAACAATAAAGCTCAAGGCATCTACTTGTTCAGCATTCAGTAATATATCCATTTTAACCAGACTTGAAGGCTGATAACCAATCAACTCGTAATCAAAGGAAGCATAGCCTCTCGTACTAGATTTCAGTTGATCAAAGAAATCATAGACGATTTCAGCCAGTGGAATTTGATAAACAATGCTGACCCGATTTTCCCCTTGGTATTGCATATCAATAAAAATTCCGCGCTTTAATTGGCAAAGTTCCATTATAGCGCCCACATAGTCATTTGGTGCCATCATCGTTGCTTTCACATATGGCTCTTCGACACGGTCAATTTTTTGCGGTTCTGGCATATCAGATGGGTTGTCAACACTTAGTTGAGAACCATCTGTTAAATGGACATGGTAGATAACACTTGGTGCCGTTGTAATTAAATCAATTTTAAATTCACGTTCAATCCGTTCTTGAATGATTTCCATATGAAGAAGGCCAAGGAAGCCACAACGGAAACCAAAACCGAGTGCTTGAGATGTTTCTGGCTCAAATTGAAGCGCAGAATCATTCAATTGTAATTTTTCTAACGCTTCACGGAGATCATTAAATCTGGCTGTATCAATTGGGTAAAGTCCACAGTATACCATTGGATTTAATTTTCGATAGCCTGGGAGCGGTTCAGTTGCACCATTTTTTGCGTTGGTAATGGTATCACCAACACGTGTATCACCAACATTTTTAATAGAAGCTGTCAGGAAACCAACGTCCCCTACTGACAACTCATCACGCATCACTGCTTTAGGTGTGAACACACCAACTTCGTTTACCTCAAATTCTGCTCCAGTAGCCATCATCTTAATTTTATCACCCACTTTGACCCTGCCTTCAACGACGCGGATATAAGCAACAACACCGCGATAGGCATCATAAAGAGAGTCAAAAATTAAGGCTTTTAATGGGGCTTCTGGATCACCAGTTGGTGCAGGCACTTTTTCCACAACCTGTTCGAGAATCTCTTCAATCCCTATGCCTGCCTTCGCAGATGCAAGAACGGCTTCAGAGGCATCCAGACCAATCACTTCCTCGATTTCGCCGCGGACTCTTTCAGGTTCGGCACTTGGCAGGTCAATTTTATTAATAACAGGTAAAATTTCAAGGTCATTATCCAGGGCTAGGTATACGTTTGCTAGTGTTTGTGCTTCAATTCCCTGTGCAGCGTCTACCACTAAAACTGCCCCTTCGCAGGCTGCTAGACTTCTTGAAACTTCATACGTAAAATCGACATGTCCTGGTGTGTCTATTAAATGGAAAGTATATTCTTCCCCATCTTTTGCTCTGTATTTTAGTTGTACAGCATTTAACTTAATCGTTATTCCGCGTTCTCTTTCTAAATCCATGGAGTCCAATAGCTGATCTTTCATTTCACGAGAGGATAAAGCATTCGTTTTTTCCAAGATCCGGTCAGCTAAAGTTGATTTCCCATGGTCAATATGGGCAATAATAGAAAAATTTCTAATTTTTGATTGTCGTTTAAGTCTTTCTTCTCTATTCATGGTCTTCCACTCCTACTATACTCGCACATGTACACTATTTTTGATTATATCAGTAGGGCTAATAAGATTCAATACAGAATGCCAGTCCTGATTTTAGGCATACTTGGCGGGCTATGATAAATGATCCATCTGCAAGCGGCTTATTTATCAAAATTATTTCCTCCAATTAACAAAATGAAAGACGGCAAAAACATCTGCCGCCTTACCTTATTCCGCAATGAGGTCAATTAGTTTTTCCGAAGCCCCAGAAATCCCTTCCGACATTTTTCTGCCCATTGAGGAAAAAAGATTAAAGGCGCTTATTTCCTCCAATTTTTTCTTCTTTGCTGCAATATCGTGGCTGGAAATATCATTCCCAAGGAACGATGCCCTCACATTATGGTCCTTATCATGAATGCTGACAGCTGTTTCTAGATTGGGATCGTCATATCCTTTCATTTTTTGAATCCCGTTATTCGCTAATTGCATCCCTGTTAGAACAGCAATTAACAGTAGAGCCGCTAAACAGAAGCTTTTAAACATAAACATTTTCATAAAAATGCTCCTAACCACTATTGTTTAGTAGACGGTTGCTGTGTATCCTGATTTACTTTTTCTGCCTGCCAATAGAAATCACTAAACACATCGGCAAGCGCATCAGCGGAGCGGTTTAATTCTTCAAATGTATTATCAACACCGCCAAATTCCATCAGAATCGCATTTTCCGAAAGGTTCTGATTATAGATGCTATTCGATCCGGCAGCATTCTTAATAATGACTCCCCTGCTTAAACCTTTATATTTTTTCTCCAGTCGATCATGAAGTTCTTTTGCTAGTTTTGCATTTTTTTCGTAGTTTGGATTTTTTCCGCCGATAATAAACGCAACCTTTGCATAGGACTTTCCATTAATCGTAACCGTTGTTTTATCCCTGCGTTGGGAATCACGATGAATATCAATAAAATAATGCAAATCATGATTACCGGTCATCGCGGTCTGAACCACGGTCCGCGATTCATCATAGGACTTCCAGAATTTCCACCCTTTTTTATTTAATGCCGCTTGAATATCTGTCTTATCGATAAAACTGCCAATTCCTCTGTCAGCCAAGCTGGTCTTTAATTGGTCACCAATCTTTGTGACATTTATTTGCGAGTGATACGCTAAATCCGGGTTGGTTACTCCCTTAAGGTAGGGAAGATAGGATTCGCGATTATGAGAGAAGTACACATAGACAACCTTCCTTCCTCCAGTAGTCTGCCCTGGTGCGGGAGAGGAATTTTCATCCGAAGGCTTGTCCAATCCTTCTAAATTTTGTAAGGCTGCTTCTCGTTCCTCTTTCATAATTTCAATCGGTGGTGCTGACTCAACCGGCATATTTGTATAATTTGTCCCTTCTCCAGCCACAAGGATTTTTCCATCAAATTGATAAAAGCCCGGAAGTTCTCTGCCAAGAAGGCTGCGCGGATCATTTAGATTAATATTGCTGGATAGGGTAAATATCAAATTGGTAAGCTTCGGTGTAGTCACCCAGCTATTTCCTACTTTTAAAAAATGATGATTTTCCCAGCCCATAAATTGGTATAGTAATTCACCATTTACATTCGTAGCAGCTTCATTTACGGATGTTGACATAAGTCTATATTGTGGTTTTAAAGACGTTAAGAGACCGCTGATAGAAAAAATTAATATAATAAATAGGGAAAGTGCGGCAAAAGCTTTCAGGATGCTTGTCCCTTGGACGATTAAAAAGGCACTTGACGTTTTTGTGTTTTTCATAGTTCCACCTCGCTTTAAACGATTCTAGTAAATACTATGTCATTACTAGAAATGGTAGAACTAAAAATTATTTTAATAGTTGACGTAAAGAGGGCTATTGATGGAACAGCCCCCTTTAATTTGGTTTATCTTGTATTAAAACCAGCATTCTCTTGATCGATAGCAGTATGTAACGCTGAGTTTAATCCATTGGCAATAAGGTTCGCCATATCCTCAATGAACACATCTACTTCTTTTGGTGTTACCATTAAATTATGACCAATTGGTGAGAGGACTTCGTAAATTAGTTTTCTTTTTTCCTCATCCGGGAGTGTGCCGATCATACCCAAAAAGGTTTTACGATGTTTTTCCTCGGGCAAATCCTCATCGGTTAATTTTCTTTTCTCGCCAAAGGTCATACCTGCGGGTGCAAGAGCTCTTGAAGGACGATTTCCTTCCCTTAGCTCTTTCCCAAAATGTTTTAGAATGAAATCTATCGTATCACTTGTTATTGAAACAGCGTCTACGACGGTTGGAACTCCTATGGCGATAACCGGAATCCCCAAGGTCTCCTTACTTAATTCCTTTCTTTTGTTTCCGACCCCTGAACCAGGATGGATACCGGTATCAGAGAGTTGGATGGTTGAATTGACTCTTTCTATCGAACGTGATGCTAATGCATCGATGGCAATGACAAAGTCAGGTTTCGTTTTTTCAACCACCCCAAAAATGATGTCGCTTGTTTCAATTCCGGTCAGGCCCATTACACCTGGTGATAAGGCACTAACAGATCGGTAACCTTCTTCAACATTCTCAGGCTGAAGCTGAAATAAATGCCGGGTGACTAAGAGATTCTCACACACCATTGGACCAAGAGCATCGGGAGTTACATTCCAATTCCCCAACCCTACCACGAGGCAGGAATCCGTTTTTTTTATTCCGGATCCTGTTAAGAAATGGGCAAATTCCCGGGCAAAGATTTCTTGCACCTTCTGTTGAACCTCGGAATTCTGCTGTCTAATCCCCTGTACCTCTAACGTTAAGTATCGGCCTGCTTTTTTGCCAAGCTGTTCTTCTCCTTGTTTTGTTACCTCAACTAGAGAAATTTTTATATCGTCAACATCTTTTTCTTTAATAATGACCCCTTCGATTTTCGAAAGGTTTTCTTCTTCTCCGACAGACTTTCCCGCAAGTACCATTTCTCTAGCTTCAATCGCTAAATCCGTTCGAATCGAATACTTGCTTAAATCAATAGACTCATTCATGAAATCCACCCCTAATAGAAAATCCTAAATAGAAACTATTTCCTATTTTTGCCCTTAAGCCTGTAAAACATGCATTTTAAATTCGGTTACCTTTGAATTGTGTATTGCAATCTGGCCTTCTGTTTGATAAAATACTTCTTGTTCTGAATTATTATGGATGAATGTAAAGTCGAGTTCATATAAGTCTCGATTCTTTGTAGGAGGTGAATGGAATGCCTAACATTAAATCTGCAATTAAGCGTGTGAAAACAGCTGAAGCTCGTAATGCTCAAAATACAACTGCTAAATCTGCAATGCGTACGGCTGTTAAAAAAGTAGAAGCTGCTGTTACTCTTAACGATGCTGCTGCTACAAAAGAAGCATTAGTTGCTGCTGCTAGCAAATTAGACAAGGCTGCTGCTAAAGGTCTTATCCACAAAAACGCTGCTGCTCGTAAAAAATCACGTCTTATGAAAAAGTCTAACGCTCTTTAATTAATAGCGTAAAAAAAACGATTCCGATTCGGAATCGTTTTTTTATTGCTCCAGCCCCTAGCCTTTGACCTTGCTTTCGCCGTTCAGTCGACAAGTCGCCCTATATCGGGGCTGACCAAGACCGCTTCCGCTTTTGGTATTACCGTTTTAAACGGAACAAAAGCATTTCAATCAGTAATGATTTATTCATTCCGCCGGTTTTCATCTGATAGTCTGCCTCTGCTAACATCTCCATTAGGTTAGCTAATTCTTCATCCCTAAAACTTCCTGCCTGACCAAGGGCAAGCTTTACCCGAAACGGATGAATTTTTAAATAGGCGGCAATTTGCTGCTGCCCGTAGCCTCTTCTTGAAAGTTCCTTTACCTGATAGATGAGACGAAATTGACCAGACAATAGCGCTAATATCTTAATGGGCTCTTCATTTTGTTTTAACAAGTCATAATAAATCCGCAATGCCTCATCTAATTTTCTTTGAACTACTCTCTCAATAAGGGAAAAAATATTTTGCTCAAGCGTCCTAGCAACCAATTTTTCTACTAGCCCGCTATCAATACGTTTTTGCTCAGCAGCGAATAAGGACAATTTGTCCACCTCGCTGGCAAGCATAAACATATTAGTACCTGCTAAGGAGAGTAATAGGTCAATCGCATTTTCTTCAAATTCCATCCCATTACTTATTGCTCGATCTCTTACCCATTTTTTCAACTCATATTCCGATAACTTTTTAGCCTCAACTAATTCAGCATTCCGTTTAAGCTCTTTGGTTATTTTTTTTCTTTCATCCAATTTTTCATATGGAGCCGAAATGACCATTACCGTATATGGAGCAGGCTCTTTCAGGTATGCTTCCAATTTTGCCAGATTGTGTTCTACCTTGGCCTTCGTTTTTTCTGCAGTTAAGAAAACGGGATTATGTAAAAAAACAACCTTTTTCTCTCCCAAAAAAGGAAAGGTCTCAGCGTCCTCTAAAGCGAAATCAACTGAAGTCTCTTCTAAATCGTAAGCTGAAAAATTAAAATCCTTTTCTTCTTCGTCTAGAATATGGTTCAGAAGTAATTGTTTTGTCTCATTGATTAAAAATGCCTCTGTTCCATATAATAAATATATAGGAGCTATATCCTTTTTTTTAATTTTTTTCCATATCTCTAATACCATTTTGTCCAGCGCTCCCCTAAATTTTCACTCATATCTTATCGTAAAGAAGCTTGGACCTTTTGACAAGTACTTAAAGGGAATTAGCACGTTTATCCAACAATGCCAATTCCCGAATCTATTTGAACGCCAGCAATATTGGCCCTAGGATCTTTTATTGCCTGGCGGGATTCCTCTACTTATAGTTTTGCCCTTCCTGAGTTGAACTATTTTGACAACTCTTGTCAGTACAGGAAAGAAGCAAATAGCAGGCTGGATTTTTTCAGACGAATAGCTTATACTATACTTGAAAATAGGAGGGGTATAGCGTGAATCATTTTGAAAAAGACGTGCAAAGTAAACGTAATGATGCGATTGATTCTGGGGTAGGTTTTGGAGTTTCTTTCGGCTTTTTTGCTATAATCTTTATTATTGCAACAGTCATTAAGCTAATTGGTTCCTAATGAATGCTACATAATTTAGTAAAGAGGCTGCAGCGTTGCAGTCTTTTTTTTATGGCTGTTTTAATCTTGAAAGTTAATTTCCGCTCCAGGCGGCTTCGCTTTCCTCGGGCGTGCCGGGGAGCCTCCTCGGCGCTTAAGCGCCTGTGGGGTCTCCCCAGCCCCGTACTCCCGCAGGAGTCTTCGCCGCCTTCCGCTCCAATCAACGATAATCTTTAACACAGCCTTTTTTATTAGAAAAGTCCACTATAGATGTGCTGCCGTCTAGGGCGCTTGGGCTTTCTTCTTGAATTACTATAACTTATGGCAGATAGGTTAAAAAGGTTCCGTTTCCACGAGAAAAAAGATAGGTAATAGCCCCTTGCTGGTCAGTACGGTATATTTTTGCTTTAACCGCTGCCAAACGATCTAGTACCTCCTGATGAGGATGTCCAAAACGGTTATGTTCACCGACTGAGATGAGAGCCGCCTTTGGCTTAATTTGATTGATAAACACCACAGCACTAGACGTTTTACTGCCATGGTGGCCAGCTTTTAATACATCAATCGTTAAATTTGGATACTGTCTTATAATTGCCTCTTCTCCCTCTTGGTCAAGATCCCCGCCAAAAAACCAGCTAAGACCTCCAATCTCGGCAACGATCGCGATTGAACCTCTATTTCGCTCACCTGTGAAGTTCTTTTTCGGAGACAGAATATAAAAATTATTTTCACCTTGTTGCCAATTATCTCCAGATGATACTTTTATAACAGGTATCCCTTGGCTCGCTGCTTCTTTTGTGATAAGCTGTTCTGTTTCAGAAGGCTCAGTAACCGATGGCATTAAAATCTGCTTGACCTTAAGCTCTGAAAGTATGGAGTTTGCACCGCCAATATGATCCATGTCCCCATGGGTCAGGATTAATTTATCAATCTTAGTAATACCTTTCGCATTCAAAAAAGGAACCACTACATCCCGGCCAACTTCATATGGTCTGGCCTGCTCTTTCCACCTTTCCTCAACAAAATTTATGGAACCGCCTGTATCAATCAGATAGTCGCCCCTTCCATGTGGAAAATGGATGAAAATACTATCACCTTGTCCTACATCAATCATTGTCACTTCCCCAGAAGGATTCAACCAATTCCAGCACGGCTGAATGGTAAGAAGCATGACCATAATTATAAATACATGCACCCTCTTTTGAGGATAAGCCCCTCTTTCCCATATATAAAAGGATGAAACGATTAGGATGATGTAAAGAATGGTGATCAAGTTAGGAGGTCTTCCCGGAGTAAAATTGGTGAAAGGCACATTCCCCAAAACCTGAATAAGCTTATTGGATAACTCAATCGTCTTTTGTACGAGGAAGATCAGTATCCCCGGGGTTGTTCCAGTCAGTAATTGAATCATAAATAGGACATAAACGGCAGGAAGATAAACGAAAGAAAATAGGGGGATATACAACAAATTAGCCGCAATCCCTATAAAGGAAAGTTGAAAATAGTGGTAAAGCAATAGCGGCATCGCGGACAGTTGTGCTGTCACAGAGGTAGCAATCATTTTCGCCCCATTCCCTTGCTGCCGTTTGAGAATCTTGGGGGCAGCAAGAATGATCGCAAAACTGACTAAAAAGGAAAGCTGGAAGCCATTATCAAAAATGATCATTGGCGAACCAAAAATATAAAGGAGAAAGGCCAAACTTAGAGCATCAATGGTTAAAAGCTTAAGATGATGCTTCCATTTTTCAGCGATTAAAATCAGGGCAATCATTAGCGCCGATCGTATAACAGAGGGGGAACTGCCTGTTAAGAGGACATAAACAGGTAAGAGGCCCAAAAGAAAATTTGTCATAAACTGTCTAGTCAGTCCGCATCTAAGTCCAATATAAAAAATCATCCCAATGAACAAGGAAACATGAAGACCGGAAATGGCCAATAAGTGGACAATTCCCGTCCGTTGGTAGTCACTTAATAATTCAGGGTCAAGGATATTGGTATCACCGAATATTAAGGCTGCAGACAACCCTGCAATTTCTGATGGAAAGTTCTTTTCTAGGTAGTTAATCCCTGTATAGCGAAGCTGTTTTACGAATGCGGACGGAGAGGATTTAATGGGTTTGCAATGATGAAAAGGGTTTTGTTGAAGATCAACGATCCAAAAAATTCCTTTCGTGGCCAAATAGCGCTGATAATTAAATCCATTCGGATTTTTAGCCACAGCCGATTTCTTTAATGTGCCTGTAATTTGGCAAATGCAGCCATAAGGGCTGTGACTTTGCAAAAGCTGTTTTTCCTCCTCCGAATTTATTTGGTAACGAAGCAGAACCTTTTCATTATAGAGTTGTTCCTTTCCTTGTACTTTTAATAGATTGCCATCAATGATGGGGTCTTTTATATATTCTATATAAAAGTTAGTCTTCGCAGGCGGAAGCTTTGAATGATTATGGACATAGACCCACTCTCCTTTAAGATAAAAGATAAAACCGATCAGGATGATCAGGACTATTTGGGATTGTTTGAACTTTTTAAGTTTAGCTAATGTAAGGAGAAATAGACAAGTTACGATAAGAAATGAAAAAATTGAAACAAGTGAACATAAAACACCTAAGAAGGCACCTAGAGCAATATAAATATATTTTCCGCTCATTTTTTTCTCCGTTTTTTGGGAATTTGTAGATACTGGGGAATCGTTATCGATTGATGGGTGGACGCCGGTCATTTTCCGGCGTCTTATAAAGAAGATTATTTACCAAGTTGAATCATGGGTTCTTTCAATTCAACCTTTTCAATTTTTACCTTGGCTTGTTCAAACAGTTCGATGGCGTAGGGATGATTTTTATAATCCTCCGCATAATAGACCGTTTTAATCCCTGCTTGAATAATTGCCTTACAGCATTGAAGACAAGGAAAATGGGTTACGTAAATTTCGGCATCAGAGGTCGGAACACCGAATTTTGCACACTGCAACAGTGCGTTCATTTCCGCATGAACCGTCCGCACACAATGATGATCAATCACATAACACCCTTTGTCAATACAATGATCTCCGCCAGCAATAGAACCATTGTAGCCGCCGGCAATAATTCGTTTATCTCTGACAATCGTTGCACCCACGGTTAATCTTGTACAAGTGCTTCTTAGTGCGAGCAGATGGCTTTGTGCCATAAAATATTGGTCCCAAGAAATTCGCTCCATGTTTCCCACTCCCTGCATAACTTTTCTTTTAAGTTTACTGGTACAGCCCTTTCAGGTCAATGGAAGTTTCATTTTACTACAATCAAATCCTTTAGCTTTTCAAACGTCTTATCCCCAATTCCAGTTATATTTTTTAAGTCGTCAATCGTTTTAAATGGGCCGCTTGTATTTCGGTATTCGATAATGGCCGCTGCCTTAGCCGGACCGATTCCAGGGAGATTCTGCAGCTCTTGTTCATCCGCTTTATTAATATTAACTTTCCCTTGCTTTTGACCTGTCCCGCTCAATCCAGATCCGCCGCTGCCAGCTGCTGTAGGTAAAGTACTTTCCGCTTCTCCCTTGCCTGGAATGTAGATGACCATTTCATCCTCCACATGCTCAGCAAAGTTAACTTGTGTTTGGTCGGCCTGGTTCGTTAATCCACCAGCTCGTCCAATTACATCAATGACTCTTTCTCCCGTGTTAGCTTGATAAACCCCTGGATGAGTTACTTGTCCCTTTACATCTACCATGATACTTTCAGGCTGATTAGCCGCTGGTGTGTCTTTCTTTTCAGCAGGTGCTTCGACAGCTTTTGTTAGGACCTCATCTTCCTGGCTGAGAGAAGTCAATGGGGCCGACTCCTCAGGACCTTGTATATAAAAATAATACAAGCCGCCAACAACCAGCAATAACACAACTGCAAAATGAATCTTGTGTTCCAGTAACCAATCTTTCATGATAATCCATCCTTTCTAAAGGTATATTTCACATTTCATTTTCATAATCTTATAAAAGAATACTGATGCGAAGGAGGGTCGATTATGAATATAGGCATTATCGGTACCGGTAATATGGGAAGAGTCATAGTGGAGGCTTTGATTGACGGAAAGGCCGCTTCCCCTTCTTCCTTGATGATAACGAATCGAACCAAATCCAAAGCCATGCTGCTTAAAGATAAATATAAGGACATATTAATTGGAGCAAATCCAGAAGAAGTTGCTGCACAATCTGATTTAATCTTTATTTGTATAAAGCCATTAGACATACGGAATATGCTTGATCAAATCAATCCCCATTTATCTCCTGATAAGTGTCTTGTTTCAATAACTAGTCCTGTCAGTACAAGCCAGATTGAAAATAGGGTATCCTGTTCAACTGTCCGAGTAATTCCTAGTATTACAAATCGGGCATTAGCGGGGGTTTCACTGGTTACGTATGGGGAAAATTGCAGCGACCATTGGAAAATGAAACTAGAAAAACTCATTTCGAAAATTTCTGTTCCGGTTTGTATTGATGAACGAATAACGAGGGTAGCTTCTGATATTGTTAGCTGTGGACCTGCTTTCTTTAGCTATTTGCTTCAGAATTTCATTAAAGCTGCGGTTAAGGAGACTGAAATTGATACAGAAACAGCGACTGTTTTTGCAAGTGAAATGATTGTAGGACTTGGAGAATTAATTAAACAAGGGCATTATACCCTGCCATCTTTACAAGAAAAGGTTTGTGTAAAGGGCGGAATCACAGGGGAAGGAATTAAGGTGTTAGATAGTGAGCTCGGACCAGTATTTGAACACGTCTTCCAAGCTACCCATGCTAAATTTAAAGAGGATTTAGAAAAGGTAGAAATTCAATTCTCAAAACAATAATTCGCTAATCATTTACAAATTCCTCTAATAAATCATAAAAAAAGCCATCTTTTTTGTAAAAAGATGGCTTTTTTTATTTTTTCTTGGCAACAAAGAAAATTCGTTCCGATTCCTTCGTTGGTTCGAACTGTTCAAAATCGGCACTAATCTCAAGTAATTGAAAGCCGGCAGTAGTTAACCAGTCAGAATATTGGCCGATCGGATACGTACGCTGATAATGAAGTTCGTCGATGCGATCATATTTCCCGGTCCGTTCGTCTAAAACAAAAAAACTTAATTCATGTTCAACGCTATTAGGATCTTCCCCGGGGAAACTATTCCAAATATAAGAAATTTTATCCTCATTTAAGGCGAAGGTTTGATTAATGAACACGTCTGTCATTTTATAGATCGAATGTACATCAAAAATAAACAATCCATGATCCTGTAAATGTTGATGTACATTCAAGAATGTTGATAGTACCTCTTCTTCTGTTTGTAAATAATTTAATGAATCACAAAAGATGCCTATGACATCAAATTGCCCTTGTCCTTCCAAATTTGCCATGTCCTGTTGAAAAAACGGGATTTTGACACCCTCTGCCTCGGCTTTTACCTGGGCTACTGATAGCATATCTTCTGATAAGTCTACCCCTGTAACATCAAGGCCTTGTTTGGCAAACCGAACAGAAAGTTCCCCTGTCCCGCAGGCTAGATCCAAAAGGCGGGTTGCTTCCACCTCATATTTGGCAAGCCTGTTTTTAACAAATGATACCCATTGATCATATGGGGCATCCTTCATAAGTTCATCGTACAGGTAGGCAAATTGCTCATAGCTCATGAATTTAACTCACTGAGGATATCAACATGCGGCGCATCGCCCCATAACCGTTCTAAATTGTAATAGCTTCGTTCATCACGGTGGAATACATGGGCAACTACATCTCCTAAATCAATTAGCACCCATCTTGCTTCGTCAAACCCTTCGATTCTTTTTACATCATAACCGTTCTCTTGGGCCTTGTCCTTCATTTCTCGTGCAATAGCCTGTACCTGTTTGTCCGAATTACCATGACAAATAATAAAATAATCGGCAATTAACGAGATTCCTTTCATATTTAAAGCTAATATATCTTCAGCACGTTTATCGTCGGCTGCTTTTACCGCAATCTTGAGAAGTTCTTGATTATCCATTCATCAGTCCTCCAGTTTTTGAATTAAATCATTATAGGTATAAAATGTTTCCGGATAAATCGTTTGATTTTTTTTCATTAAGAAAAGAATGGTATTTTGAATGGCCTTTACGAGTGCCTTTTCTAAACTTTCCTTTGCTATTTCTCTTACTTCCTCTACACCGGGGAAGTGTCTGCCCGGCTCAATATAATCCGCTAAATAAACGACTTTTTCCAGTAATTTCATATTAGGTCTTCCAGAAGTATGATAGCGGATCGCGTCCAATACTTCAGGATCACGGATACCGGCCTCTTTTTCTACCAGGTAAGCACCCACTGGAGCATGCCACAATTCAGTATTATATAAAAGTAAATCCTGCGGCAGTCCTTGTGACATGATCATTTCTTTCATTTCATCCTTTGGGCGAAACTTGGCATAATCATGAAAAATAGCCGCTATTTCTGCTTTCTTCACATCTGCTCCATATTTTTCTGCCAAGCTAATAGCTGTTTCCATTACCCCCAGCGTATGCTGGTATCGATGTTCCGTTAATTGGACTTTAACTATGTCTAAAGCTTTTTGACGTTCCATATAAATGTTTCTCCTCAATATAATCAATAACCGGATCTGGCAGCAAATAACGAACCGATTTACCTTTTTTTACTCTATCCCTGATCATACTAGAGGACACATCAATGGCTGGTACATCCACATATAGAACAGGGTAGTCCGTTTGGCGGCTGTATGAAGGTCTCTCAACCCCAACAAATTGGACAAGGTTAATAAGTATATCAATATCATGCCATTTCGGCAAATATTCAATCATATCGGCACCAATTATAAAGAAAAATTGATGGTCAGAATACTCAGCGTTAAGTAATTTCATTGTATCAACGGTATAAGAGGGCCCGTTACGATCGAGCTCGATAGGTTGAATGCTGAAGGCCGAATTTCCTGCAATAGCTAACTCGAGCATCCTGAGACGGTCCTCATCTTTAACCGACTCCGGTTTTTTCTTGTGCGGCGGTTCATGGTTTGGCATAAACCAAATTTTATCAAGCTCAAGTGCCGAAAGAACTTCATTGGCAATCAAAAGATGTCCATAATGGGGCGGATCAAACGTGCCGCCCAATATTCCAACTTTCTTCATGCAGTCGCCATCCTTTTCCTTGTTTAAGGTCCTTTTTTTATGGAAGAGTGATTGTTTTCTTTTCTGTAGACTCTTTATACAAGACAATCGTATTTCCGATAATTTGGACGATTTCTGCGCCTGTGCCGTTTGCCAGTTGCTCGGCTACTTCCGTTTTGTCTACCTCACAATTTTGCAGGATACTTATTTTAAAAAGTTCTCTTGCTTCCAAGGCATCTGCTATTTGCTTAATCATATTCTCATTTACTCCGCCTTTACCTACTTGAAAAATCGGATCTAAATGATGTGCCTTTGACCGTAAAAATCTTTTTTGTTTACCTGTTAACATTATTTTCCTCCTAGTTGTCCCAACACATTTTCTTTCATTCTTTGTATATCTGGAAATATCCCTGTCCATTTTTCAAAAGCTAGTGCGCCCTGATAGACAAACATATCAATACCGTTCTGTACGGTTGCCCCTATTTCACTCGCTTCATGTAAAAACCTTGTTTCAAGGGGGTTATAGATGATGTCACAAACAACAGTCTGCTTACTTAAATTTTTGAGACTTAAGGGCTGTTCCGTTATTTTTGGAGACATTCCGATCATCGTTGTTTGGATAAATAGATCATATTCACCTACAAGTTTGCCTGCTTCTTCAATGGTAAACGCCCTTGAGGAATTCGGATACGGACATTCCGCAATGAGACCGACGGCCTTTTCAACCGTGCGATTAGCGATGTCGATTTGAATAGGGTTTTCTTTGGCTAAGGTAAAGTAAATAGCTCTAGCAGCGCCACCTGCTCCAATCACTAATATTCTTTTACCTTTGACTTCAGAAACAATACCATTGAGCCCTTCTAAAAAACCTTCCCCATCCGTGTTGTAACCAATCAATTTTCCATCTTGATTAACTACGGTATTGACAGCCCCGATACTAGCGGCTAATTCATCCACTTCATCCAAGAAAGGGATGATGTTACTCTTGTGGGGAATGGTGACATTAAAGCCAACGGCTCCTAATGCTCTTAATCCGTTAACTGCATCGTGTAAGTCCTCATCCTTTACTTGAAAAGGAAGATAGATGGCATCCATGTTATAAAGCGAAAACAAATCATTGTGCATTGCCGGCGACATGGTATGCCCAATCGGATTCCCCAAAACTCCAAATAGCTTTTTCACCTGTTTCTCCACCCTGTTTACATATTCTCTTTAGATTAATGACCTTCGCATTAAAGTTTGGACGCCTTTTGGCACATAGGCGGCCACTTTTGCCCCCGGTTCATTAATCGTAATCCATCCCAGTCCAGAAAAAACAATATCTGTTTTTGCCTCTTTGACGGTAAATTCCTGTTTAACCAACTCCGGAAATGATTCTAATTCATCCGGTCCTGGTGGTGTCAGCAATTCCCCTACATGTTTTTCATAGAGACTGTCCGCATTTTCGATTTTTGTCCGGTGAATATTTATTTCGTTTGAAACGTAACAGACAAATGATCTTCGGCCACCCGAAATATAATCAAAACGAGCCAAGCCCCCGAAAAACAATGTTTGTCCTTCATTTAATTGAAATACCTTTGGCTTTATTTCCTTCTTAGGCGTAATAATTTTTAAATCCTTTTTATTAATAAAATGTGCCATTTGATGGTGATTGATGATTCCCGGCGAATCAATCAACGATTTTTCATCATCGAGCGGGATTTTGATAATATCTAATGTGGTACCCGGAAAATGAGAGGTTGTAATGACATCTTCTTCCCCCGTTACTTCTTTAATAATCCGATTAATAAAAGTTGATTTTCCAACATTCGTACATCCAACCACATAGACATCCTTACCATTTCGTAAAACATCAATGGCTGCGGCCGTTTCCCTAATATTTAATCCTTTTGCGGCACTGACTAAAAATACTTCTTCCGGTCTGAGCCCTAATTCTCTTGATTCATGCTTCATCCACTGAACTAACTTGGCATGCTTGACGGACTTTGGTAATAAATCGACTTTATTTCCCACAAGTATAACCTTATTGTTACCTACGAACCGGTGTAATCCTGGAAGCCAGCTTCCGTTAAAATCAAAGATATCGACGATCATGACAATAAGGGCATCCGTCCGGCCTATTTCATTTAATATTTTTAAAAAGTCATCATCGGTTAAATTAACATCCTGAACCTCGTTATAGTGTTTTAACCGAAAACATCTTTGGCATATAATTGTTTCCTTCTCTAATGCGGAAGAAGGGGCATAACCCATTTCATTTGGGTTTTCAGTTTGGACTTTTATCCCACAGCCCATACAGATATATTCTTGATCACTCACTGATTAATCCTCCCATTGAAGCATTCCTTTTTTACGGAACCAATTTAAAATCCTTCGTTCCGCAAACCGATTGAATTTTGTCCAAAACCCATCGGATGAGGCGACAGGAACAACCAAGATCGTATGAAATCCGCTGCGGTTTCCACCCAGTACATCCGTTAATAATTGGTCTCCTATAACAACTGCCTCTTCCTTTTTAATTCCCATTTGTTGAACAGCCCGGTGAAACGCAGGCCCCATAGGTTTCCGTGCTCTATAAATAAACGGTATCTTTAGCGGGTCTGAAAAAAACTTGACCCTTTCTTCATTGTTATTGGAAACAATGGTTACCAGGATATGATGTTTTTTTACTTCATCAAACCATTTTATTAATTGAGGAGTGGCACTAGGACGGTCCCATTCCACCAAGGTATTATCCAAATCCGTAATAATCCCTTTAATCCCTCTTGCTTTTAATTCTTCAGGTGAAATATCGAGAATGCTTTTCACATGTTCATTCGGTAAAAATTGTTTCAACACTAAGCGTACACCTCATTAGCTCTAAATAAAATGATGGATGTAGGACCACCATTTTCTTTTCTTGTACCATCATAACCAATTTCCCCCCTTGTTTCAAAAGAAAAAGTGAAACAGGACGAATTTAATCAACAAAAACACTTTATATCTTATTATCCTTCATATATCGACAATACATGAGATTCAAATACAATTACTTTTTGATTAATTTAAAGGATTTGCCTTTTGCAGGTATTTATATAAATACTTTTCGACAAATTCCAACATTCCCACCTTCTGTGGATAACCTTATTAACATTATACCCATTGAATAATTTACATTTTATTACTTTATAAACAAATTAATCACAAGTTATCCACTTGAAACTGTGGATAACGAGAACGATTGTTCTAAAGGAATTAATTTGGTAGATTTAGGTTACAGCATTTGAACTTACCAATTTATGTTTTGTTCTTATAAAATAGAACCATTTATTCTAAATCGGAAGGGGATTCTGATATGCGGAACCTGTCAGATGAATTATTAATTGAATCATATTTTAAAGCAAGAGAGCTAAACTTAAGCCCGGAATTTATCGGTCTCATTGAATCTGAGATGCACCGACGCTCTTTATACAATAAAATTAAAAAGTCTTCTTAATTGTGATACCTGCCCCTTTTGAGGGCTTTTCTTTTTTTACAGCGTAAATAACTACAAACGAACAACGGCGCCAGTAAAGCGCCGTTTTGAATTACTTTACTAGCATTCCGAGTCTTTCCCCAACCTTTAGCTCTTGCGGGGTATGAAGGGTTTCATCCATTTGAAAAGTACCTTTTTCAAATAAAAGGACCACTGTCGAACCAAAACTAAAGTAAGCCATTTCCCCGCCTTTTTCCAGCTCACTGCCTTTATGAGTGGTCTCAATTGAATTTACAAACATTGCTCCAACCTTCACGATGGCAACATGACCACCGTTTGTTTTCACTTCGGTTATGACTCGATAGTTTTTAGATAGGGCTTGCCGTCCGTATTTTAATCCCCATTTATTAACTGGGTATGATTTTGAGCCAAGCTGCCATTGTTTAGTAACAGTCCCATTGACAGGACTATGGATTCGATGGTAGTGGCTTGGACTCAAATATAAAACCATATATGTACCATTCAGATACTTGACCAAGGTATCAGGATCACCGAGCATCTCACCAATTGAATAGGTTTTCCCTTTGACAACGATGTCACTGGTTTCTTTAATGTTCCCTACATCTTCCAAAACGGCATCAACAGGGCTGACTACTGAATCAGCCTGTTGGTCAATTGCCCTGGCCTCTTTTTTTAACGTCCTCACAAATAGATCATGCAAGGTTGGATAATCAGACAGTCCTTTATCCATTTCCTCTAGATTTAATTGATAAATCCTTGCGAAGGATGGGACAACAAAACGACTGACCGGCGAACGGGCAAACTTTTTTAAAATCCCAGATGACCACCTTCCATTGGTCAATTCTATTAATAGCCGATAAAAACCTTGCAACATGATAATACCCCCAAATAGTGTAAAAATACTCTTTACGGAATGACATAAAACCCGTAGAATTAAATATTATAGAATAATCTAGCTTAAAAATATATTCCCTTCTGTTTTTCAAAAAAAGGAGTGGTGTGGAGAATGTTTTTATTGGATGTATTGGATCTCACAATAAAAAAACTGAAATCGCAAACAGCAAATGTTATTACCATAACAAACCTTTCACTGGGCGGATTTGCAATCGTGCTTGGTTTACATGGAAATTTACGTTTAAGCTTATTGCTCATTTTCATTGCCGCTCTGGCCGATCGCTTTGACGGCATGGTCGCCAGAAAGTTTAATATTGAATCTGAGTTAGGCAAACAATTAGATTCCATGAGTGATATTATATCATTTGGAGTTGCACCAGCACTATTACTATATCAAGGTATTTTATCTGAATTTGGCGGACCTGGTTCATTTTTCACCGTATTTTACATCGCCTGCGGTGCTTTTCGACTAGCACGATTTAATGTTACGGAAAGTAACGGTTATTTTACTGGATTACCCATAACGGCGGCTGGCTGCCTGGCAACCTTAAGTTTTCTGGCAATCCCCTACCTCCCTTCACAAACCTTCTTGTTTATTATGATTATTTTATCATTTCTAATGGTAAGTTCCTTTAAACTAAAAAAAGTATAATGGTAAAAATACTTCAAAAAAAAGTGACCTTTTTAGCGGCAAGCTAGAGGGTCATTTTTATTTTTTGGCAATGTGAATTAAGATTATTTATTTAACACATCTTGATTGAAGCGGAAGGCGCGCAGACTCCTGCGGGAGTACGGAGCAGGGGAGACCCCACAGGCGCATTAGCGCCGAGGAGGCTCCCCGCTACGCCCGCGAACCGCTCGCGCCTGGAGCGGAAATCAACAACCAAGTAAACACACCTTTTTATAAATAAAATTAACAGGACAGACACAATTTTTTGTTTTTTTCATAGGAATTAATAAGTGGGCTAAAGTCCAATAAAGCACGGGGGTGGACGTAGATGACTGGAATCTTAACAGCTCTCGGATATTTAATGAAGGAATTTTTATTTCTTGTTTCTTATGTAAAAAATAATGCCTTTCCCCAGCCCCTCTCTGCGGCGGAAGAAAGAAAGTATTTACGGTTAATGGCAGAAGGGGATGCACACGCACGTAATATGTTAATTGAACACAATTTACGACTTGTCGCTCATATTGTAAAAAAGTTCGAAAATACCGGCGAGGATTCAGAAGATTTGATTTCGATTGGAACTATAGGTTTAATCAAGGCAATCGAGAGCTATTCAGAGGGGAAAGGAACAAAACTTGCAACCTATGCAGCAAGATGTATTGAAAATGAGATTTTAATGCATCTAAGGGCGCTAAAAAAGACGAAAAAGGATGTTTCACTGCATGACCCGATTGGTCAGGATAAAGAGGGCAATGAAATTTCATTAATTGACGTGCTGAAATCCGAATCAGAAGATGTAGTAGATACCATTCAACTTAACATGGAGTTAGAAAAAATCAAGAAATATATCGAAGTACTTGATGACAGAGAAAAGGAAGTGATTATTGGCCGCTTCGGCCTGGATTTAAAAAAAGAAAAAACGCAGCGTGAGATTGCTAAAGAGTTAGGAATATCAAGGAGCTATGTCTCGAGGATTGAAAAACGGGCATTGATGAAAATGTTCCATGAGTTCTACCGTGCTGAGAAAGAAAGGAAGAAGAGATAACCCCATTTGAAAGCGAATAATAATAAAGGATTGTTCCAAAAGAGCAGGATTTCTCCTCCTGCCCTTTTGGTTTGGATTTATTTATTTTTACCGTCCGACAACAAATTGTTCCAAGTTTTCCCGCCATCAGTGGATTCATATAGGTCATTTTTGTATGTTGTAAAAGCGATCTGGTTAGTATTTTTAGGATTAACAGCCAAATAAGTAATGGGATTATCATAATCAAGGAACGGAATAATCAGATTAGCCTGTTCACCTGTTACGGGTGAAATCGTTTTTAATAGAATTTTCTCATCTTCCACACTGGAAAAAAGAAGTGAATCGTCACTGAAGGTTAATGCTGTTACCATAAACGGCCCTGTGATTAGTTTCATGGTGTTCCCGTTATCGGTTGAAAAATAGATACCCGATCTTGTTGACATGGCCATGGTATTTCCATTAGTCGGATGAACCGCCATCATCCCCATAGAATCAGCAGAAAAATTTTTAAAAGCACTTTTCTTCCATGTCTTCCCGTTATCGGTCGAATAGTTTACACCGAGATTGACAGGACCACTTTGCTCTTCACCAATTACATATAGTCCATTTCCTGTGTAACTAGCCGCCGTAAAATGAAAGTTTGCTTTGTCATAAAAAGCCAGCTTCTGAAGGGTTTTCCCCTTATTAACACTTCTTACTAGACCGAGCGGGTCCTTCAAGCCCGAACCTTTTTGCGGATGTCCACTGGCTATAAACCCCGTTTCAATCGCCTGAAACCCAATGTAGTCATGTTGATTTGTTGTTGTTTTGTACCATTTTTTATCTTTATAAAGTTTTAAACCATCATTTGCGGCTATATATAGAGCGGTGTCGTTGCCAGGATAGCCAATCCCGCGGATATTTTTTAGCTTCAGGTCCCCTGCCTCCACGATATGAAAAGGCGCTTTACTTTTCGAACTCGTTACTTTTTTCTCCTGACTCTGATTAGTGCAGCCTGATGTAATTAGCACTACTCCTAAAAGAACAGCAAGAAAAATTTTACTATTAAGCTTCATATTATCCTCCTAATAAGAATTCATATTAAACTATGAGATATTTTTTTGTTAGAAATCGTTATCCATCCACTTATACCCCACTCCCCATACGGTTGTCAAATAATCCTCCACTGGAAAACCAGCTTTCCGTAATTTATCACGTAAATTACGGACATGGGAATCGATCGTCCGATCCTCAGTCAGTGCAGCATAGCCCCAAATCGTTGTTAAGAGATGTTCACGCGTAAATACTTTATTTTTGTTTTTTAATAAAAGAGCCAACAAGGAAAATTCCTTTGGCGTGACCGAAATAGGCTGCTGTTTATAGGATACCTGGAAGGAATCTTCGTTTAAGCTTAATTCGTTAAAGAACACCAAACCACCAGACGCCTGTTTCCTTCTTAAAACAGCCTCAATTCGAGCAATCAATTCATCTTCATCAAATGGCTTAGAAATATAATCATCTGCACCCATGTTTAACCCTTTTATGATATCTACTTTCTCACTGCGCGCCGTTAACATGATGATGGGGATGTCATATTCTTTTCTAATTTTTACACAGGCATCCCAGCCGTTCATTTCTGGCATCATGACATCTAATAAAAGGAGATCTGCTTTATCTTCGTGCAAGTACTGAATGGCCCCCGCTGCGGAGGTTTTTTTTATACATTGATACCCTTTTGGTGTTAAATAGAGGGATAGTAAGTCTAGCATTCTTGATTCATCGTCCACTAGCAAAATCTTGGTCACTTGATTTCAACTCCAGCTTTATAAATGTTGATAAAATTATACTATAAACAAGACCACAAATTTCTAGATTTATTTGTATTAAATGGGACAAACCGTTTGCCAGCCGGCATAGTTGTTCTCAACCTTACTCGCATCGGTCATTTTTATAAAAGTGAAAGTTAGAGAATTTTTCGATAAATGATTATAATGTAAAAGGACATAATTGAGGAGGTACAACGATGACAGTCAATACATATTCAGAAGTATGGAATCTTGATGTATTTTTTCCAGGAGGAAGTGATTCTGAAGAATTAGAAAAATTTTTGGTTCAAACGGAGGAAAGTATTAAAAGGTTGGAAGAAAAGGTAAATAATTGGACACCTGTTAATTCAGTCGAGGACAGCCAATACCTGCAGGAGCTCTTACGTAATTTAGAAGAGGCAGCAAAGCAGTTAACTCAGGCAGGAGCGTTTATTGGCTGCTTATTAGCACAAAACACAAAAGATAAAAAGGCGTATTCTCTTGATGCCAAAGTAACGAGTTTGGGGGCTGTATTTCAAACCGCATTAGGTTCGCTGGACTATCAATTAACGACGATTGATGATTCTGTCTGGGAGCAGTTAGTTGCTAAGAAGCCGTTAAAAGAATTTAGCTTCGTATTAACAGAGAGCCGAGAAAAGGCTAAAGAGAAGCTTTCAAAAGAAGAAGAAGCAATAATCAGCATGCTTGAAGTTGACGGCTATCATAGCTGGGGTCAACTATACGATTTAATTGTAAGTAAAATTAAAATCCCTTTTAATGAAAACGGTATGGAACAACAACTTTCCGTTGGCCAAGCTTTTAATAAATTCTCAACCCCCGACCGCGAAGTTCGGGCTGCGATTTTTAGGAAATGGGAGCAAGCCTGGGGAAATCAAGCAGACATTCTTGCCAAAACGCTTAATCATCTTGCCGGATTCCGGTTAAGTGTTTATCAAAAACGAGGCTGGGAAGATGTTTTAAAAGAGCCGCTCAGCATTAACCGGATGGAAAAAGTCACGTTGGAAACGATGTGGTCAGTGATCTCGGAATCTAAACAAAAGCTCGTTGATTACTTGGAGCGCAAGGCTAAACTATTAGGGCTAAAGAAGTTATCCTGGTTTGATTTAGATGCTCCATATGGTAAAACAGAAACAAAGGTACCTTATCAAGAAGGGGCCAAATTCATTGAAGAGAACTTTGCCCTGTTTGGCGAAAAGCTCGCTGCTTTTACGGAAAATGCTTTTCTCGAACGCTGGATTGAAGCGGAGGATCGCCCAGGGAAAGCACCTGGAGGTTTTTGTACTGATTTTCCTGTGAAAGAACAATCACGGATATTTATGACCTATTCCGGTACGCCCTCCAATGTCTCTACACTAGCACATGAACTCGGACATGCATTTCATTCCTATGCAATGCGGGATGTTCCCTATCTTAATTGCAACTATGCCATGAATGTGGCAGAAACAGCCTCGACCTTTGCCGAAATGATTGTTGCAGATGCGGCTGTAAAAAATGCTAAGGACGAAGAAGAAAAACTGGTTCTATTAGATGATAAAATCCAGCGGACGGTTGCTCTGCTCATGAATATCCATGCACGCTTCTTGTTTGAGGTTAATTTTTATCAAGAGCGAAAACTTGGTACTGTGGCTGCAGATAGAATCAGTGAATTGATGTTGGCTGCCCAAAAAGAGGCTTATGGCGATGCGTTGGAGGAATATCACCCACTATTTTGGGCTTCAAAGCTGCACTTTTTTATCACGGATGTACCGTTTTATAACTTTCCCTATACATTTGGCTACCTTTTCTCGCTGGGTATTTATGCTCAGGCACTTGAAGAAGGCAAAGGGTATGAGGAAAAATACATTGCCCTGTTAAAAGACACTGCCTCCATGAAGGTAGAGGAGTTAGCACGAAAACATTTACAAGTGGATTTAACACAAAAAGATTTTTGGGAAAAAGCAGTAGGCACATGTCTGGCAGATATTGATGAGTTTATTAAGCTTACAGAAAATAAATAATAAATTCATAAAAAATGAGCATTGGCCGTATATGTGCCAATGCTCATTTTTCTTCTTTATTCTACACTAATCTCTGCTGAAATTACGCATCCAATCGCCCCAGTAATAACGAGAGCCATAACAACCATAAACATCATCTTCTCCACCCCTTAGAGATCGGTATATTCTAATTTGAATTTACCATATTTTCATAGTACCAATCTTAAGGAAAATTGAACATTTTGTTAACACTCATATTGCTGTTACCGACTGGCAACAAATTATCTCGTGATTAATTCGTGTTTTTGGTTGTTTTCAGCAGTTTAAATAGTAATGATAAAAATAAGGGGTGCAGCGGCATTTGTTCTACCTCCTATTTTTTCTTGACTAGGTGGTATCTTTCATACCCCATAAGCTAGCTCCTCGGCCTTGCATTAGAAAAAACATCATATAAAAAACCACCTTTCTTCGCGTTATTTTTAGCTGCAACTACATCATGCGATACATTGAGATTTGCCGGTCTTTATTTTGTTCATAAAGCTTTTCAACCATCTCTTGATGGGCAGCTTCTTGTGTGCTGATTTTTCGTTTAGAGATGGTAATCGTTAAAAATAAGATATTTAGCGTCATTTTGTTTCACATCCTTTTTCAAGCAAAATTACATAAAACGATACATGGAAATTTGCCGATCTTTGTTTTTTTCATACAGTTTTTCAATCATTTCCTGTTCAGCCGCTTCTTCCGGGCTATAACTCTTTTTTTTGATTGTAATCGAGAAAAATAGAATATTCAGGGTCATGGACAATACCTCCTTAAATGAGTTTTCTGATAACAGCCAAGCCTAAAGACCGAATGCTCTAAGGCCACAGTTTTACCTTATGCCAAACATATCCATATAGCTCATAAAAAGGGCACAAAAAGGCCGCAGAAAGATATCCCCCTGCGGCCAAGTGAAATTTAGGCACAAAAATACCGCAAGGCGTCATTCTCCCTGCGGCATGGATATGTATT
This sequence comes from Neobacillus drentensis, assembly GCF_021560175.1. Lineage (GTDB taxonomy): Bacteria > Bacillota > Bacilli > Bacillales > Cytobacillaceae > Neobacillus > Neobacillus drentensis_A. The sequence continues at coordinate 4,627,325 of NZ_CP091110.1, forward strand.
GTCACAGTACGCAAATAAATGCGCTAAGCAATCCATTCCAATCTGGTCGAATGCGTGTTATTCAAATATGCTGTTTTAACTTCAACGCCAGTTGACGCGGGTGTATTTGCAGTTGGATATAACATCATTGTCTTCGACCTCCTTTGGAATAATTAACTTCATATGGTAATTATATCCACGCTAACTAACTTTGTAAACCTTTTTAGCAAACTTTTTGATAAATAAGCAAACTGCCCTTTTATGAAAAGCAAAAAGGCGCCCCAATTAAAAATTGGGTGCGCCTGCCGTTTAATTATATAAATCCTCATTCTCATCTATTTCTAACAGCTTTAGTTGACATTGCTTCGCCTGGATAAAAAACAATATGGACAATGCTATAAATGATGTAGAAGCAAGGACCATCAAATTTAAAGTAAATTCGGTTTTCGTCACAACCGGAATGATAACTCCAAAATAAAAAAAGATTCCAACAGCCAATAAGACAGTTCCGAAACGTTTAAAATCGACCATTTTCTCATACAACACCTTCGTTTGCTGCTTCACTACTTATCACCTGTCTTTCTTAAAATCTACTAACCTACTTTACCATAGAAATCTCAGCTAAACAGTATGTAAATATTAGAAAAGGTGACAGGCACCATGTGAAAATTTCACATGGTGCCTGTCACCTTTGGTTTTGTTGATACTATTTTAATGCTTGCGATAGGTCTTCGATTAGGTCTTCGACGTCCTCGATGCCGACGGAGATTCGTACTAGGCCTTCGGTGATGCCAAGTTCGGCTCTTCGTTCAGCAGGGATTGAAGCATGTGTCATACGTGCTGGTACGGAAATAAGGCTCTCGACTGCTCCAAGGCTTTCTGCCAATGTAAAGTACTTGATTCTGCTCAGGAGCTGATCTGCATTTTCCCCGCTGCCAACATCAAAGGAAACCATGCCGCCAAACCCTCGGCCTTGTTTTTTAGCAATCTCATGATTCGGATGGGTTTCAAGGCCCGGGTAGAATACTTTGTTGACCTTCGGATGGTTTTGTAAAAACTCGACAATCGCCTTTGTATTGGCTTCCGTTTCTTCCATTCGAATTCCTAATGTTTTAATCCCGCGGATTAATAACCAAGAATCCTGTGGTCCTAACACCCCGCCAGTAGAGTTCTGCACGAAATGGAGATCTTCTGCAAGCTTGTCGCTGTTTACTACGGCTAATCCAGCTACCACATCACTGTGACCGCCAATATACTTTGTCGCACTATGAAGAACAATATCCGCCCCAAGCTCAAGTGGATTTTGCCAATACGGAGTTGAGAACGTATTATCTACGATGGTCAGCAAATGATGCTCTTTTGCAAGCTTTGACGCAGCTGGTATATCGGTAATCTTCAAAAGCGGATTCGTCGGTGTTTCAATATAAATCGCTTTTGTATTTGGCCGGATTTCACGCTGTATATTGTCTAAATTACTTGTATCAACAAAGGTGGAATCAATTCCAACCCGTTTTAACACCTTTGTCAGCACACGGAACGTCCCACCATAGACATCGTCTGTGATGATGACATGATCCCCACTGTTTAACAGCATAAAGACAGCTGTAATCGCGGCCATTCCAGATCCAAAAGCAAAACCTGCTGTACCTCCTTCAATTTCCTTAATTAGCTCTTCTAGGGCGTGTCTGGTTGGATTTCCTGTTCGGGAATATTCAAATCCCTTATGGCCTCCAACCCCTTCCTGCTTATAGGTACTTACTTGATAGATTGGGAAAGAGACAGCGCCTGTAGCAGGGTCTTCACTGATTCCGCCATGAATTAATCTTGTCTTCGGTTTCAAGCTATATTCCTCCCTCAAAAATCTTCTTACTTAAATAACGTTCACTACCATCCGGAAAAATAACGACGATATTGGTCCCTGCTTTTGCAGTCCTTGCCTCCTCCAAGGCAGCATAGAAGGCTGCACCTGAAGAGCTTCCACAAAGCAGTCCCTCCTGCATAGCTAATTCCTTTACCAGACGAAAGGAATCATCATCTGAAACGGTATAAATCGTATTAAAATAAGCGGGATCCATATAGCCTGGTAAAAATTCCATTCCTATTCCCTCTGTCTTGTGAGGTCCGGTCTCTCCCCCGTTCAATATAGATCCTTCTGGTTCCACGATCACAGTCTTAACGGCTTGGTTCTGATCTTTTAAATACCGGGCAGTCCCCATAAAGGTTCCGCCAGTACCTGCTCCAGCCACAAAAACATTGACATACCCATCCATTTGTTCCCAAATTTCAGGTCCCAGTGTTTTGTAATAGGTTTCAGGGTTAGCCGGATTCCCAAATTGCCGCGGGTAATAGGCGCCTGGGATTTTTTTTAGAAGCTCCTCCGCTTTCGCAATCGCTCCTTTCATCCCTAGCTCTGTGGGGGTATGGACGACCTTAGCTCCCAACGCCTTCATTAATTCTTGTTTCTCGATACTAAATTTCTCTGGTACACACAAAATAACCTGCACGCCTTTATTAATCGCGGCAAGAGCCAGGCCAATTCCGGTATTTCCAGCAGTGGGTTCAATGACAGTACCGCCAGGCTTCAGTTCCCCGCTCGAAAATGCCTCTTGTAAAAGTTCGATTCCAAGGCGGTCCTTGACACTTCCCCCAGGGTTCATGAATTCAAGCTTTGCAAAAATACGAACGCCTTCAGGCAATGAAAATTGTGTAATTTCAACCATAGGTGTATGCCCAATTAATTCATGGACGTTTTTGTAAAACTGCATTGCTCCACCCCTAAATACTATTTTAAGGCAGCGACCATTTTCATAACCAAAGTAGCCGAATTAGTTGCTGCTTTGTCGATAAACTGATCGAATGAGATCTCAGACTCTTTTCCAGCAATGTCGGAAAGCGAACGAATAATCACAAATGGAACTCCGAAACGGTGGGCCACTTGCGCAATGGCCGCAGCTTCCATTTCTACCGCCTGAAGGTCCGTAAATTTCGACCGAACAAACTCAACCCTGTCCGGGTCTTCCATAAAGGAGTCACCTGTTACGATTAATCCTTTAACAATTTGAAAATTTTCCAGTTCTTTCGCCGCAGATTCAGCCACAGAAATTAATTTGTCATCCGCTAAAAAAGCGGCAGGAAGCTGTGGTACCTGGCCATATTCGTATCCAAAGGCCGTGACATCGACATCATGATGACGAACTTCTGTTGAAATAACGGCGTCCCCTACGTTTAAAGAAGGATTATAGCCACCTGCTGAACCGGTATTGATGATACAATCAGGCTTAAATTTTTCAAGCAGGATCGTCGTCGACATCGCTGCATTTACTTTTCCAATTCCCGAACGAAGTAAAATTACCTCTGAATCATGCATGTTACCAAATGTAAACTCGCAGCCGGCAACCGTTTCTTGTGTTTGATTCTTGATATTTTCTCGTAGTAAGGTTACTTCTTCTTCCATTGCTCCAATTATAGCGATCTTCATGATTGACCTCTTTCTTTTTTGAACCAGCCATTAACCTGGAAAACAAAAACATGTAAAACGTGATTGCTTTATTGTATTCAGTTATGTAGTGTCGGGTTAGTGCTGGCACTTGTTTTTTATTTTCGCATTTATACGATTATAATCTTCCTCTGATTTCGATATCGTATCCGCAAACCCTATTCTATCACCATTTAAAAACAACCTGCTAGACTAATGACAAAGCAATTGTATACAAACAAGAAAATAACTAAAATGAAACATAGGGAAAGGGGGATTTACTTGATGAATTTTCATCTCGACTTTATTGAGGATAAGGTAGAATTTTTCGAAGCCACTAATTTACAGACCTTACAGAAAAAGATTGAATTACAAATTGATGAGAATCGTGCCATTATGTTAGCCGTACACTCTGTTTCACATCAAATGCATGTCAACGAAAACGGTCAAACTTATTTTACAGCTGTTGTGCACTTTAAAAAGAAATAGGATGGTGCTTGAGCGCACCATCCTATTTTCTTATTGTTGTTCAACCTTTGTAGGGACATAGCCTTGGCCATCCACCCATTTTAAATAAACCTTAAATTTCTGTTTCGTATCTTTAGCAGTAACTGTCCCAATGGCTGCATTAGTAGTAGACTTATCACTGCCAAGCCAATTTACGGTCATATTGCTTTGGTCAACACCTGTTGCCTTGGAAATGGCAGCTAACATCGCCTGCCAATCTTCACCCTCAAATGTCATTTTATGCTCGCCTGTTTGAGTTGTAGAAGAACTTCCATCATCCGTAACACCTGCCTGTGTATCCTCTGGCTGTTCAGGTGTGGTTGTTTCTTCGGCTGCCGTTTGATCCTCTGAAGAAGAACTGTCATCACTTGAGACAGTGTCGTCCTTTGTGTTGTCCTCGGTTGTTGCTTCTTTATCAGTTTTTGCTTCTTTATCGGTTGTTTTTTCTTTAGCTGTAGTTTTTGTTTGTTCCGTTTTTGTACTTTTCGTTTTTGACGACGAAGCATTGTCATTTCCTGATGAAAATATATTATATGCAACAAAAATAATTAATAGCAGGACAACCACAATCAAAGTATTTAAAACGACATTTGTTTTTTTTCGTTTCGCTCGATAACCAGAACGAGAATTGGAATCTTTGCTCAAAATTTTTCCCTCCTATAAAATAAGGCTCTTCATATTCTAACATGATTTATAGAGAACTTGAAGGGAAAACCTACTTTCTTCTTTCGTCATGATCATTTTCATAGAGCAGCTTGACCATGTCAGCAAATAACAAATTAACCCCGCCCTCGGAATCATACACATCTAAATTTACAGCAACAAGTGCATATTTTGGATCTTTGTAGGGAAAATACCCGGCAAACCATTTATTATGAAGCTGCTTACCCGCCACATATTTTCCTGTTTCAGCTGTACCTGATTTTCCGGCTACTTCATATGGTAAATCCTTAAACCATCTTCCAGTACCATTGGGGCTTGTAACAACCTCGCGAAGCAATTTTTGGAGCCGCATGGTGGTATAAGGAGAGATGCTATCTCCCTGTAGGCTTTGAACTGGAAAATCGACCATCGTTGTCCCATTCTTATACTCAATTTTTGATACCGCCCTGACCATTTCCTTTTTTCCTCCTCTAGCTATGGTTGCCATCATGTTAGCAACCGCTAAAGGGGTAGCACGGACCTCATTTTGTCCGATCCCGGACATGGCTGCCATATTAGCATCCTTTCTCGCCTCGTCGGATACAAAGACTCTGCCCTTATCTTCGTCAGGAAGCTGCTTAAAATTACTGGTATGATAGACATCTCCCTGCCAGCCAACAGTGTTCGTTAAGGATAATTTGTCAGCATACTCCTCTAATAGATGGGGGTCCTTTTTTAGTAATTCTTTTGCCAATTCACCAAAGGTTCGGTTGCAGCTCCTTGCAAAGCTATTGGTAAAATCCAACATTCCATAATTATATTTTAGTTCCGGTTTTCCATTTATCTTTTTACTGCAATCAAATTGACGTGCAGGGTTATCGAGGTTATGGTCAATTGCTGCCGCTGCAACGACGGTTTTAAACACAGAGCCCATAATCTGCTGCTTCAACATCTTATTGGTGATCCCTGCACCGCTATATGGATCTTTTTTATTAATAACAGGACGAGAAACCATTGCAAGTACGCTATTGTCTTCAATATTCAGAAGGACAAGGCCGCCTTTTTTTATTTGGTACTTGTCTACTAATTCCTCTGCTCTCTGCTGAATACTTTTATCAATAGTGGTACGTACATTAACAGGATAAAATGGATTGGCAGGATCGACATACTTAACATTGATTCCAAATAAAGGACCGCCAGAACCGTCGACATGGTATACAAGCTTAGATTTTCCTTCAGGCAGCAAAAATTCATCAAAGCTCTCCTCCAGCCCAGAAACACCCAATAAGGTCTTCTCAGATAATTCCTTAGTAGGATAACGCTTTTTCACTTCTTTTGGATTTTCACCTGTCAAACCAATTAATTGTTCTGCAGGTACTTGAGAACGCTCAAACTTCTTTTCTATCGCAAAAACACCAGGAATATTTAATTGATTCACTCGCTCCATTTGTGATGCAGTTAACTCCAAGGGCTGTGGATCACCATAGGCAAACGGCTTTTTCGCACCTTTTACAGCATTTTTAAGGACACTTTCTGGGATTCCGATAATGTCAGAAACCTTGTTAGCATCCCAGTCGATTTTTTTTAAAAAAGGAAACAGAACAAGGACGGAAACCTTTTTATGGGTAAGCATTTCTCCATTCCGGTCGAGAAAATTTCCTCTGCCATTATCAATCACTAACTCTTGTGTTCTTTGCTTGACACTTTCCTCAAGTAAATTAACGTTATGCTTTGAAAATGTCTCTGTTTCCATTAATTGAATTTCCATAAGCCGGACTAAAAGCAGTGCCAGTCCTGTAATACAAATAAAAAGCCATCCAAGTGCCCGTCTTTTCCACATAAAAAAACACCTCGTCAAAAGTTTTGACGAGGTGAGAGGTTTTCAAACCATTATTAATTATTTAATGGAAACAATACGAACGCTCATTTCTCCGCCTGGAGTTTGAACCGTTACTTGGTCGCCCACTTTTTTCCCTAAAAGACTTTTCGCAATAGGTGAATCGTTTGAGATTTTTCCTTCAAACGGATCAGCCTCTGCACTGCCGACGATGGAATACGTTTCTTCTTCGCCATCTGGAAGCTCAATAAAGGTAACAGAACGCCCTAGGGCAACTGAATCTCCTGCCATTTCACTCTCAGCAATAATCTTAGCATTACGAATCATATTTTCTAATGTTGTAATCCGGCCCTCTACAAATGCTTGCTCTTCTTTTGCAGAATCGTACTCGGAGTTTTCAGATAGGTCACCAAAGCTTCTGGCAATTTTAATTCTTTCCACCACTTCTTTACGTTTAACTGATTTTAAGTATTCAAGCTCTTGTACTAGTTTTTCTTTACCTGCTTGTGTCATTGGAAATACTTTCTCTGTAGCCAAAACCCTCACTCCTTCTAGTCTTCACAATCCCCCAATAGAATTGTGTATGTAATTTTATGTAGGTATTGTACCATACGGTAAATACATAGTAGCGCGTCCTTTCAAAAAAGGGCGCGCACTATACTATTTATTTTCGTCTATTCTGTTGCTATTGTGTCATAAAAATGACTTTTGTTCAAGAATTGTTTGAATTTTAGTGACCATTAAATCAATTGCCACATGATTTTGACCGCCCTCAGGGATAATGATATCTGCATAGCGTTTAGTTGGTTCAATAAATTGATTATGCATCGGCCGGACAACATTTAAATATTGATCAATGACGGAATCAAACGTGCGGCCGCGTTCTCGAATATCCCGCTCTAACCGGCGGATAATTCTTAAATCGGCATCTGTATCAACGTACAACTTTATATCCATTAAATTGCGAAGCCGCTCATCCTCAAGCACTAAAATCCCTTCAAGGATAATCACTTCTTTAGGTTCAACAGGTATTACCTTATCAGAGCGTGTATGAATCGAATAATCGTAAACAGGTTTATCGATTGCTTCATAACGTAAAAGCTTCTCAATATGATTAATCAGCAGGTCATTATCAAAGGCAAGCGGATGATCATAATTTGTTTTTAATCGTTGCTCAAATGGAACATTTTGCTGATCTTTATAATAATAATCCTGTTCCAGAACTAAGATAGAGAGATCTTTCAAACTTTCATAGATCGCATTTGTTACACTGGTTTTTCCGGAGCCGGAGCCGCCCGTTACACCAATAACAACCGGTTTGCGCATTATGCGTTCTCCTTTCGCATCATGTTGTTAGGGTATACCGGTTTGTCCAATTTAAATTGTACAATCTGAAGTGGGTGTCTAGCTGCGTCCAATTCATTCCCTTTTTCATCCCAAATTTTATCAACTACATGTGTAAAGTTTTCAATTTCAGGACCAAAGAATTCCACTTCATCCCCTGGTTTAAAATGATTCCGCTGCTGCAAGGTTACAATTTGTGTTTCCTCGTTATAATCCAACACAAGTCCTACAAATTCAAAGTTTGTCTTCTTGCTATGATTACCAAACATTTGCTCTTTATACCCAGGAATTCCTTCAAAAAAGGCTGGAGCTGTTTCTCGGTTTGCACACTTGTCAAGCTCTTCCAGCCATTCTTTTTTAATCACAAAATTCTCAGGATCGGCACAATAGGCATCAATGACTTTACGATAAACACTAACAACCGTAGCAATATAATGAATTGATTTCATGCGGCCTTCAATTTTTAAACTATCGATTCCAAGCTCAATCATGTTCGGAATGGCCTTAATTAGGTTAAGGTCTTTTGGGCTCATCGCAAATGGAGCGTCCGCTTCGCCAAACAGGGCAGTCTCCTGATCCGCGCCCTCGAGCTTATACAAATCATAATCCCAGCGGCACGATTGACAGCAGCCGCCTCGGTTTGAGTCCCTTGCTGTCATGTGATTACTTAAAGTACAACGGCCGGAATAGGCAATACACATCGCCCCATGGATAAAGGTCTCAATTTCAACATCAACCTTTTCCTTCATCTCTCTAATTTCATCTGCTCCAACCTCACGAGCTAACACAACTCGCTCTGCTCCTGCTTCTTTCCAAAACTGAGCAGCCTTCCAGTTAGAAAGCGATTGCTGGGTACTAATATGAATTTCAATTTCAGGAGCCAGCCGGCGGCATGTTTCAATAATTAGCGGATCAGCAACGATAATTCCGGCGATTCCGGTTTCCTTTAGGCCAAGAATATATTCTTCTAAGCCTTCTATATTTTCATTGTGAGCAAAAATGTTCGTTGTCACATAAATTTTAGCACCGTATTTCTTGGCAAACTCTACCCCTTCTTTCATATCTTCGAAGGTAAAGTTATCAGCATTCGAACGAAGTCCATATTCCTGGCCGCCGATAAAAACAGCGTCGGCACCATAATGAACAGCAATTTTTAATTTTTCAAGATTGCCTGCTGGAGCAAGGAGTTCCGGCTTCTTTACAATGACACGTTTTCCATCGATTATTTCAGAAATTTTGTCTGTAACGGTATTCACGATTGAACCCCTCCCAATTAATTATTTCTTTATATTTAACTGCATTGCCTGGTTAAGGCACTTCTGGTTTTCATTTAATATACGGTTTCTTTGAAATAGAAGCCTGTATCTAAGGAACGGTTTGCTGGCTGAATTTCTTCGATCGCCTCTAACAGGTCGTCCTTTTTGTCATCATATGCATCCGGGTCGTCAACGCATAAATCAATTGCCGCGCGGTAGGCTTTTGTAACGGCAAGAATATATTCCGAGCTTTTTAAGATCCCATCAATTTTAAAGGAATCGACACCGGCCTCAATCATTTCTTGAAGTTCATCAATGATACAGATATCATTTGGGCTCATAATATGGGTTCCATTTTCGTCTTCAAAAATTGGATATTTATTACCGCGTTCTTTATCATGCAAAAACATATTTTCTTCCATTTTTCGGTTTTCCACTTCCATAACCTTGCCCTGATATTCATAATAGTTTCCCAGTAAGGAACGTTTAGATTGGAACATGCAGCTCATACCATGAACCTGAACTTCAATTTCCACTTCCGCCTTCTCTTTTATCTCAACAATGGCATCCATGTTAATCTCACGGGCTAGAACCGAACGTTTTGCCCCCTTCGAACCCCAATAATTACATGTAAACCAGTTCGTCCCGGTTGTTTCTGTATTCCAATGCAGCTTCATCTCAGGAGCTGTTTCTTTTGCCGTCATTAAAACGGCTGGGTCACCGAAAATAATCGCATCGGCATTGGCATCTTTAGCAAATTGGATATAGTCGCCAAGCTCATCAATTTTTTCATTATGAAAAATAGCATTCATGGCCACATAGACTTTTTTACCTTTACTATGCGCCACTTCAATGGCTTTGCGGACATTTTCACGGTTGAATTCACCGGCAAGTCGAAGACCATAGCGCTGTTCACCCACCACAAATGCATCGGCACCCGCTTCGGCCAATGGCAAAATATCATCCACGGTTAATGGAGTGACAAGTAATTCCGGTTTTTTCATCACACTCACCTCTTCTTTTTACTTATAGCGATTCCGTCACCAACTGGCAAAATAACAGAATCATACTCAGAGTGGCTCATTAACCACTGATTAAATTCAGCTATTTTTTTTACAAGATTGCGTGTTCTTTTTGATTCAATCTCCTCTTCTGCAACAAGTCCTTTAAACAAGACATTATCTGTCACAACCATCCCTTCAGCTGTCAGATATTTTGCATAAAGCTCAAAGAACTTTTTATACTGGCCTTTTGCCGCATCAATAAAAATAGCATCAAAAGGGCCATGTCTACGGACATCTTCTTCTACCTCAAGGGCATCTCCCTCAATTAAGATAATTTGTTCAGCCTTACCGGACCGCTCGATAAATTCTTTTGCTGTTTGAATTCTCTCGATATCCCGTTCAATCGTAACAATTTCAGCTTCAGGAAGGGCTGCGGCCATTCTTAAAGCTGAATAACCAATTGCCGTTCCAACCTCAAGGATTCGCTTTGACCGGTGGATTCTTAACAATTGCAACATCGTTTCAATTCCGGCCAATTCCATAATTGGAACATCGTGTTCACTTGCATAATTTTCCATTTCGCTAAACAAGTCATTCCTGTCAGCAAATAAACCGTCTATATAAGCCTGCAGCTTCTCATTATTTAACAAGCTGCCGTCACCTCTATCCTCATAAGAAAGCCGGCAGCGCGAGACACGCTAAAATCCGGACCGTTCATAAATTCAAATACTTTTATTATTCGCTAAAAAAGAACTCTTTAGACATGAAAAAATAGCGTTCACAGCTTCGGAGCCCTGCAAGCTGAATGGCTTGAGTGCTTTTTAGGGGCAATAATACCGCCATTTTTCCTGTTACTGTGGGTTACGCTATAGAATACTTATTAAAACACCTGAATTATTTTACCATAAAAAAAGGGGGAATGCTAATCTTTCCCCCAAGGTTCTGCTTATTTTTTATTGGAAATATACTCAGCTTTTTTTTGATTATGCTCAGCTAATGTTTTCGTAAAAATAACGGAACCATCAGCTGTCGCTAGGAAATAGTAATAATCAGTTTGATTCGGCTCAAGTGCCGCTTCAATTGAGTCCCTGCCGGAGTTGGCAATCGGCCCCGGCGGCAGTCCGGTATTTTTATAAGTGTTATAAGGGGAATTCACTTCTAAATCCTTATAATAAACTTTTTCTTTGTGTTTTCCTTGTGCATATAAAACGGTTGGATCCGTTTGAAGCGGCATTCCTTGTTTCAGTCGATTGTAAAAAACACTAGCGATCGTTTTCCTGTCAGCCTTACCGGTAGCTTCCTCTTCAACTAGAGAGGCCATCGTTAACAACTGATGAATGGATAGCTTTTTTTCTTTACTCTTTTCCGTGTAATCAGTTAACACGATTCTTGTTTTATCAAGCATTGCCATGACCATTTCTTCAACTGTTGGGTTTGGCTTGTAAAATGGATAGGTTGCCGGGTATAAATACCCCTCGAGTGGATACTTTACGGTAGAATGCAAGATTTCATCTGTTAAGATATCAGGATATTTACTCATAAGAGATTTAATAAATTGTTTATCATTTAGTTTATTAAACACATCCGCTTCATTTTGATGAGTGGCTTTTGCCATAATCCCGGCAATTTCCTTCAGCTGCTTCCCTTCTGGAATGGTAATCTTAAATGTTGCTCCAGCTAGGACCTTACCCGTTTTCAAGCGGCTGACAATTTCAGGTACATCCATGGAAGGACTTAGTTGGTATTTGCCTGCCATAAAGCCGCCTTCGTTTTTAAGCTTTACATAGTATTTAAAAACCTTTGCATTTTTAATAATTCCATTTTTCTCTAATCTTTCACCAATTCCCGTTACAGAAGATCCGATTGGAATATCGACTGTTTTATGCGTCTTACTTTTTGCATCAACAGGTTTTAGGGCAGACTGTATGTAGAGGTAACCCCCACCGCCAATTAAAATGATCAATAATAGCAGGCAAATAGAGATCATTAAAACAATCTTACGGACAAGTTTTGCTTCATAGTGTTGTTCTATCATTTTTTGTCGAATGACATTCTTTTTATTGCCTTTTTCATTTGTTGTCATCCTGTTCCCCCTTCCCAAGGCCAATGTGACATGATCCTATCTATCTATATTATCGTAAAATAGATATCCATAATAATTTGAGCATATAGTAAGAAAAATGTCAATTTAACAATGAATATGTCAAAAGAAAAGCGTAAGCGCCCTGTTCAGCGGCGTATGGCCTGGAGAACTCCAACTGAGATAAAGGAAACACGAAGAGCGTAAGCGATTCGATGTTGACTTATCGTAGGGCGGAGTTCGAAGGACACTAGCCGCAAGGGCGCTGAAGCTGGACAATTCTAGAAGTAAAAGCTATCCAAAACACATAAAAAAACCGGCTAAATCAATAGCCGGTCATGAAACCTATTCTTCTTGTTCCTCGTTAAAGGTATTAAATACTTCTTCCACCATATCCCATTCTTCGTCCGTTTCAATTTCCATTAACTCACCAAAACCGCCGTCTTCAGTAGGTATATAGGCATAAGTAAGGATATCGATTTCCTCTTCCTCATCTTCATTTGCGCCCACTGGGTAAAAGAAAACATAGGACTTTTCAAACTCATCTGAATCAAATGTGAAAAGTATTTCAAATAATTGTTCATCGCCATTTTCATCGACAAGTGTGATGTAACGATCTTCTTCGTGATTATGTTCGTGTGCCATTTTTCCACCTCATTAATTTTTGCTATCAAGAAAACCTTGCAGAATCATTACGGCTGCCATTTTATCAATGACCTTTTTTCTCTTTTTACGGCTGACATCCGCCTCAAGCAAGACACGTTCAGCAGCCATTGTCGTTAACCGCTCGTCCCACAAAACGGTGGGAACAGCATATCTGCTCTCAATTTCAGCAGCATATTGCTGACTAGCTTCACCGCGCGGTCCAATCGTCCCATTCATATTTTTAGGTAAACCGATGACGACCGTATCGACTTGATACTCCTTTATTAATTGCCCAATTTCCTCGAAACCAAACTCTTGTTTTTCTTCGTTTATTTTAAGGGTCTTTAAGCCCTGCGCCGTCCAGCCTAATTCATCACTTACGGCAATCCCGACGGTCTTTGAGCCTACATCTAATCCTAATACACGCATTCATTAACCCTCTCGTTGTTGTTTTAGGTAGGATTTTACCAATTCCTCAATAATTTCATCTCGTTCTAGCTTACGAATAATGTTACGTGCATCACGATGACGTGGAATATAGGCAGGGTCTCCAGATAGTAAATAGCCAACTATTTGGTTGATTGGATTATATCCTTTTTCCTGCAGGGCTTCATAGACTTGAAAAAGAACATCGTTAACATCATGTTCAAACGGTTCTTCCGGAAAATTAAACCGCATCGTTTTATCAAATGAGCTCATTTCATGCACCTCGCTTATAATTTGACGAGAATTATATTGTTTAGCTGCACGGTCTAGGCAGCTTCTCTAGTGTAGTACCTACATTCTACACTACTTTGTCCCATTATCAAATGGATTTCACCCATTCATCAACGAATTGGAGTGCTGCATCCAATTTTTCTGGATCCTTGCCGCCAGCTTGCGCCATATCCGGACGTCCGCCGCCGCCGCCGCCGCAGCGTGTGGCAACTTCTTTAACCAATTTACCAGCATGGAAACCTTTTTCAATTAGGTCTTTTGTCACTGCCGCGATTAAATTCACTTTGCCTTCATGGACACTGCCAAGAATAATAACCGCAGATCCCAGCTTTTGTTTCAAGTCATCGGCCATATTTCTCAAGTTATTCATTTCGGCAGCTTGAACTTTTGCCGATAAAACTGTTACACCTTCAACTTGCTTTGCATTTGAAACAAGGTTGCCTGCTTCGATATTTCCAAGCTTTGCAGCAAGTGATTCATTCTCACGCTGAAGCTGCTTAATTTCAGCCAGTAACCCTTCAATTCGGCTGCCCATATCTTTAGGATTGGTTTTTAACTTTTCGGCTGCATCCTTTAATAAACCAACTTGATCATTTAATGATTGATAAGCTGCTTCACCGGTTACCGCCTCAATCCTTCTAGTTCCTGCACCAATTCCGCCCTCTGATACAATCTTAAACAAACCAATAACAGAGGTATTCGGTACGTGGCATCCCCCGCAAAGCTCTAAGCTGTAATCGCCCACTCTAACAACGCGGACAATGTCCCCATATTTCTCACCAAACAAGGCCATTGCTCCAAGTGCCTTTGCTTCCGCAATTGGCTTTAAGCTAATATCTACGGCGATATTGCGCCAAATTTTTTCATTAACAATTCGTTCAACATGTTCCAATTCTTCTGGTGTAATTTGACCAAAGTGCGAAAAGTCAAACCGGAGACGATCAGGTTCAACAAGGGAGCCTGCCTGGTTAACATGTTCCCCAAGCACATCTTTTAGAGCACGATGCAGAAGATGTGTGGCTGTATGGTTTTTAATAATTTTGACTCGATTTTCCGCATCAACTTCAGCCGTTACCTGTTGATTGGTTTTGAGTTGTCCGCTTTCTACCATAACCTTGTGAAGGTTTTGACCATTTGGTGCTTTTTGAACATCCTTCACCGCAACTGTCACACCATCACCCTTTAGTAAGCCTCGGTCCGCAATTTGACCTCCACTTTCTGCATAAAAAGGAGTGATATCAAGGATTACCTGAACTTCTTCACCTTTTCCAGCCTGATCAACAAGGTTACCGTCTTTAATAATGGCGGCCACGATTGAATCGGTTTTTAATTGATCATAACCAATAAATTTACTTTCAAGCGTTACATCCCGGAGGACACCGCCTTGAACCTGCATGGAATCAACATCTTGACGGGCGGCGCGGGCACGCTCACGCTGCTGCTCCATTTCTATCTCGAAGCCTTCATGGTCAACCTTCATGCCTTCTTCTTCTGCATATTCTTCTGTCAATTCAACAGGGAAACCGTAAGTATCATAGAGACGGAAAATATCTGCGCCAGAGATTGTATCACTGCCTTTTTCTTTTTCCTTGCTGATGACACTAGCTAGAATGGTCAAGCCTTCATGAAGGGTTTCATGGAAACGCTCTTCCTCGTTTTTAATTACTTTTTGAATAAATTCGGTTTTATCCTTTACCTCTGGATAGTAGTCCTGCATAATTTCGCCTACAACCGGAACAAGTTCAAACATAAACGGACGGTTAATATTGATTTGCTTTGCATAGCGTACTGCCCGGCGCAGTAAACGGCGCAGCACATAACCGCGGCCTTCGTTTGAAGGAAGGGCTCCATCCCCAACTGCAAAGGCAACGGTCCGGATATGGTCAGCAATGACTTTAAATGCAACGTCTTGTTCTTTGTCTACGCCATAGCTGACACCAGAGATTTCTTCTGCTGCCCGGATAATTGGGATAAACAAATCAGTATCAAAGTTGGTTGCCACATTTTGTACAACGGAGGCCATCCGCTCTAGTCCCATCCCGGTATCAATATTTTTCTTTGGAAGCGGTGTATAGGTTCCATCAGGGTTATGGTTAAATTGAGAAAAGACAAGATTCCAAACCTCTAGGTACCGCTCATTTTCGCCGCCAGGATATAATTCAGGATCACTAGGGTCGTCTCCATACTCAGGACCGCGGTCATAAAAAATTTCTGTGTTAGGTCCGCTTGGTCCTTCCCCGATGTCCCAGAAGTTCCCTTCCAAGCGGATAATGCGTTCCTCTGGGATGCCAATCGTTTTATGCCAAATTTCATAGGCTTCATGATCCTCAGGATGAACCGTAACACTTAGCAGTTCAGGATCAAACCCCATCCATTTTTCAGAGGTTAAAAACTCCCATGCCCAAACGATTGCTTCGTCCTTGAAATATTCTCCGATTGAGAAATTTCCAAGCATTTCAAAAAAAGTATGGTGGCGGGCAGTTTTTCCGACATTCTCAATATCGTTTGTACGAATCGATTTTTGTGCATTTGTAATCCTAGGATTTTCTGGAACCACACGACCATCAAAGTATTTCTTTAAGGTTGCCACTCCACTGTTGATCCACAATAATGATGGGTCATCGTGCGGGACAAGTGAGGCACTTGGTTCAATATTGTGACCTTTTTCCTCACTAAAAAACTGTAGAAACATGGAACGAATTTGTGCTCCTGTTAATTTCTTCATAAAATTACAGACCTCCTTTAATATAAAAAAGCATACAAAAAAGCCCTCATCCCAAAACAGGGACGAGAGCTGATCTCGCGGTACCACCCTGATTATGAATACAAACATATGTATCCATCTCTCAAAATTCGCCTTAACGCGGCAAGGACGGCAGGGATTAGCTGCACTCCAGATTAGCTTTCTGTTATCCTTCATCTAGAGCCTCTTTCAGCCTGGGAAGCTCCTCTCTTTTACGCAAAAAAGCGTTACAGATGGACTACAACATACTCAATCCTTCTACATTTTTAAACAAATATTCTATATGACGAATTATAGCCACCATCAAAACGTTTGTCAATTTGATTCGTTCATAAGATGGTTTTTTGCATGAACTATGCCCACTTTCAGGACAGCTAGAATGGGCACAGCAAGGATCAATCCTAAAACTCCGCCAATTTCACCGCCAGTTGTTAAAGCGGCCATAATCAATAATGGATGCATATGGAGACTCTTTCCGACAATATAGGGAGATAAAATGTTCCCTTCGATAAACTGCAAGCCAAAGACAATCAAAATTGTAATAATGACTAATTTCATTGAAACAGTAGCCGCAATAAACACGGCCGGTATGGCCCCAATGAGAGGACCAAAATAAGGAATCACATTTGTGGCCCCTACAATCAGACCTAAAAGCAGCGGATAATTCAAATCAAAAATCCAAAATAATAGCGAAGAAATACTTCCGATGATCATACAAACCAGCAGCTGACCGCGAATATAACCGCCGAGTGATTGATCGGCATCCTTTAGAAATAACGTTCCTTTCTTTCGCCATTTCTTCGGTGTTAGGTACCAGACTGTCCTTTTTAATAACGGATAATCCTTTAGCATATAAAAGGTAATAAACGGAATGATCATCATTAGTAAGGCGGAATTTAACAGATTGACAAGGATGTTAACGATAATCGTTAATAAGGAATCAAGTTTATTTTCAAATGCATCAATTCCTTCATCCACCCGTGCCTGAAGACCATCAGGCCATTCTCTTGTATGCTTTTGCAGGAGTGTAATCCACTCCCGATACTGCTCAGCAAAAGCGGGAGCACTTTCTGATAAATCTTTGATTTGATCAATAACAACTGGTATCCCTTTATATAAAGAAAAGCCAATTCCGCCAAAAAAGATAATATAAATGAGGATAATCGCAAGACCACGGTGTAGTCCTTTTTCATGCAATTTCTCCACAATTGGGTGCAGCAAATAGGTAATAAACCCCGAAATAATGAAAGGAAAAATAATCGTTCCAATTATTTTAATAATCGGCATCCATAATGAACTAATCTTAAGGAAAACAAAAATTGCTATTAATAAAAGGAGCAAAAACCCAATTCGATAATACCATTTCACACGAATATCCACGTCAAGGCCCTCCTTCAATTAGTTTTGGAGACTGACGTTGGAAATATACAGCGTTTATGCTAAAAATCCCCCTCAATATCCTTGAGGAGGATGATCCATCTAAAATATCGCCCGCTTTACCTTTTTCTGAATCCTTTTCATATTGCGGGCTGACATCATATTATTTCTTTGGGCAATATTGTAAGCTGCCATCCCTGCACCAAAAACAAGCATTGTCGTCATCATTTTATTCATCGTCTCACCTCTTCGACAGATTGGCCAGACTAAACATCCCGAGGGAACCCCGGTTTAAATCGTATAACGACGTTCTTCTTCTTCAAACAAATCATCCAAGGAACTTAGTGACCCGTCTTCTTCAACCTGATGGGTATTGATAATCCCTTTGTTAACGGAGAGTTCGATAAAACAATTCCAGCAATAATATTGGTTAATACCTATTTTGCCAATATCTTTGCTTTGGCAATTGGGACACTTGAACATGAAAAGACACCTCACGTATTTTTAACATCTACGATAATGGCATCCTTTCCGATCGCAACGGGCTTCCCGGATTGAATGACTTGTTTACCTTCCGTAATCTCCGAAAAGAAGCCATCCGTAATTTCATACCCTACGATTGTGCCCAATTCTTCCTGAAAATATACATCCGTTAACAATCCAAGTGACTCACCGCTCTTAGAGAGCATCATCATCCCATCTAAAGAATGTTGATGGTTTAAGGTATATTCAGGACTCACTTTTAGTTTCTCTAAGTAACTGCCATCCTGGACCATTACCCCATCCCAGCCAAAGGAGGCCACTTTTTCGATCTCAAGGAAATAGAGTTGCTTGAAGAGTATTCCTTTTTTGACCAATAGACCATTCACTTTTCCAGTGCCGGATATACAAAGGTCCGTAATCTCACCTATTTTTGTTCCACTTTTTGTTTCAAAAACAGGCTGCCCTTTTAATAAAGAGAATGTCCGCAAAGAGTTTCCACCCCCGAACATTTCTTAGTTTCCGTCATTTGTTAAAAAATCATAAGGTGTAACGTTTTCCATTCCAACCATAGGATGGACTTGCATTAACTGCTCCTCATAGGATAATTCACTAGAAGGATCTTCTTCTAGTTGAGCGCCAATTGTAATCGATTCCTGAAGCTTTTGGCAGAGTGTCGTTTGTCTTTGAAGCTCATCTGCCCGTTCGACCCCCAGCCTGAAGGCCTCTTCCTCACCGCAAATAATCAACGATTGTTTACTCCTAGTTATGGCCGTATAGATTAGATTCCTTTGCAGCATTCTGTAATAACTTCTCGTGATAGGCATAATAACAATCGGAAACTCACTGCCCTGCGACTTATGAACCGAACAGCAATAGGCATGTGTAATCTGATTTAAGTCCTGTCTGGTATATTCCACTTCTGTTCCTTCAAATGAAATATAGATCATATCTTGTTTTTCAGTATTTTCTTTGGCATAGATAATGGAAATAATTTCTCCAATATCACCGTTAAAAACATTGTCTTCCGGCTGGTTTACAAGTTGAAGCACCTTATCTCCAATCCGGTATTTGACGTCGCCAAACGCTATTTCCTTGCGCTTGCCATCCGGATTAGGATTAAATATTTCCTGTAATAAGACATTTAATCGGTCAATTCCGGCCGGACCCCGGTACATCGGTGCCAGCACTTGAATATCCTTCGCGGTATAGCCTTTATTCTTGGCGTTCTGGGCCACTTTTTCGACAACTTGGGCAACTTGTGCGGTTGAACATCGAATAAAAGAACGGTCTGACTGCTTTGCTGTTACATTTGCTGGAAGATAGCCTTTTTTTATATCATGGGCTAGTTCAATAATGGAAGAACCCTCGGCCTGACGGTAAATATCGGTCAGGCGGACGGTTGGAATCCTTTGTGATTGGAGCAAGTCCTTTAAGACTTGTCCAGGTCCAACGGATGGAAGCTGGTCCTCGTCCCCTACCATGATGACTTGGATATGTTCTGGCAAGGCCTTAAATAATTGATTGGCTAACCAGATATCGAGCATCGAAGTCTCATCGACAATTAATATTTTCCCCTCAAGCGGACTGACTTCATCACGGTCAAACCCTTCTGTCCCATTAAAGCCAAGTAAGCGGTGAATCGTTACGGCAGGCAGACCTGTGGATTCGGTCATTCGTTTTGCGGCTCTTCCTGTCGGCGCTGCTAGTAAAATCGGAAACGGTTCATCTTTTTTAAAATAATCCTTTGGTTCGAGTGAACAGCCGTGAAGTTCACCGTATAGCTCAACAATTCCTTTAATAACCGTTGTTTTCCCGGTACCAGGACCGCCCGTTAAAATGAGCATGGGCGACATGAGTGCCGTTTGAATAGCTTCTTTTTGGGACGGGGCATACTGTACACCCAGACGCTCCTCTAAGCCGCCTAATGCCAGAAGGAATTCAGACTCAGGAAATTGCTCACGATATTCCGTTTGCTGCAAAATTCGGTTGATATTTGTAACTAGCCCTTTTTCTGCAAAAAATAAGGAAGGCAGATAAATGCGTTTTTCTTCACCAATAATCTTTCCTTCTTCTTCAAGCTTAATCAGCTCGCCAGAGATATCCGTAAAGTCAATTTGATCGCGTTTGTTCTCTTCTAAAAGTGACTTGACCTGCTCGAGTAAAGTCTCTGCATGTAAATAAACATGACCTGTTTGCATGCTTTCATTTTCGAGGGTATAAAGGCAGGCTGCCTTTATCCGGTCAGGGTGATTTCCTGAGATTCCCAGCTGGTAACCTAGTTCATCTGCCCGGCCAAATCCAATCCCCTCGATATCCTCAACAAGCTGATAGGGGTTTTTTTGAATAACCGATAGCGTTTCGTCTTTATACGCTTGATAAATGCGCATCGATATTTGCGGTCCAAATCCATATTGGTTCAGGGCTACCATTACCTGTTCAAGCCCTTGATGTTCCATTAAGGTATCATACAGCATTTTCGCTTTTTCAGGAGGAAGCTTTGGAATGGAATCGAGTAAGGATGGCTGATTGAGAATCTTGGAGATGGCATTCTCGCCAAGTGTCTCAACGATGTTTTCCGCTGTCTTTTTCCCGATGCCTTTAAACATTTCACCTGATAAGTAAGCAATAACCCCTTGTTTGGTCTGCGGCATATCCTTCCGAAAATGCTGGGTATGAAACTGAACCCCAAACTTGGGATGTTCTTTAAATTCTCCAAAAAACACATATGTTTCTTGTTCATGAATTTTTGGAAAATATCCCGTCACTACTGCTTCTTTGTCATCATATTGATCATTGGTTTCATCGACACGGATTCTTAGGACCGTATAGAGGTTTTGCTCGTTATGGAAAATGGTTACAATCGGTCTTCCCTTTACGAATTTTCCTTGCTCAGCGAATAAATCAAGGGTGTCTTGTTTTTCCATTCTGCTCCCTCCTTTCCGTTCTAATTAGTTATTAGAAATTTTGTTCAATTAATTTTTTTCCGTGGCCAGCGAGCAGGTGATCCGGCTGGATGTCTAATGCTTTGTTAAACATAGCTAGTGCTTGTGTCTGATCTTCTTTAAATGCATATGAGACGCCCAAGTTATAATAAGCATCGGAATGATCGGGATCTAGTTCGATGCATTTTTCTAGTTGGATGATGGCTTCATCGATGAGTTCATTCTGTGCCAGGCATAATCCATACTGGAACCGGGCTTCTGCATCATTTTCGTTCAGTTCGACACTTCGCTGCAGGTACGGGAGAGCCAGTTTGCCTTGATCTAACTGCAGGAGGGTAAGACCTAACATAAAATATGTGTCACTTGAGTCGAGTCCTTTTTTCATGGCTTGCTCAAAACTATGCTTTGCTTCTGCGAAGAGGTCGTGGCTAAAAAGGACGTTTCCGATACTATAGTAAGCAGCGGCGGCGTTTTCGTCTATTTCGATGGCTCTTTGGTAGAATTTGATTGCTTTTTCATCGTCGCCTACTGCTGACAAAACATTGCCAAAATTAATATAAGCAACTGGGTCTGTTGGGTTTTGTTCGATCGCGTCGTTAAACGCTTTGGCTGCCTCTTCCCAGTTACCTTCTTGCATGTATTGTACACCTAATTGGTTTTTATCCATTTTTCCAACTCCAATCCTAAATGAAAGTATATCATATTTTAGTCAGTATTTTTCCGCCGAATAGCAGAAAAGCCCTGACTCCAGCAAGGGAATCAGGGTCTTAGTTAGCCAACATATGTTAATCGTTCACCATTTTTATAAACTTCGTCAATCGTTCCGCCCCCAAGGCATTCGTCTCCTTGATAAAAAACAGCGGCTTGTCCAGGTGTAATCGCTCTGATCGGTTCATGGAACAAGACTTGAACCTTATCGCCTTCTAATAGGCGAACTGTGACTTTATGGTCTTCCTGACGATAACGGAATTTCGCTGTACAATCAAATTCAGCTGGCTTTTCACGGTTTGAAACCCAGCTGACATTCACAGCTGTAATGGCATCGGAATAAAGTTTTTCATGATGAAAGCCTTGGCCGACATACAGGATATTTCTTTTTAAATCCTTGCCAATCGCAAACCATGGCTCGCCAGATCCGCCAATCCCAAGACCATGGCGCTGACCGATCGTATGATACATCAGCCCCTCATGTCTTCCTTTGACTTCACCCTCAAACGTCTCCATGTTTCCAGGCTGTGCAGGGAGATATTGCCCTAGGAATTCTTTAAAATTCCGTTCGCCAATAAAACAAATACCGGTACTGTCTTTTTTGGCAGCAGTAGCAAGCTCTGCCTCCTTGGCAATTTCCCGAACCCGAGGCTTTTCAAGATTACCAATCGGGAACATTACTTTACTCAACTGCTCCTGAGATAATTGATTTAGAAAATAAGTTTGGTCCTTATTTTCATCAAGACCGCGGAGCATTTTATATTCGCCATCACGGTATTCAACCTGGGCATAGTGCCCTGTTGCTAGATAATCGGCACCCAGGTTCACCGCATGTTCCAGGAAGGCTTTAAATTTGATTTCTTTGTTACACATTACATCAGGATTTGGCGTCCTGCCCGCTTTATATTCATCAAGGAAATAGGTAAATACCTTGTCCCAATATTGTTTTTCAAAGTTAACTGCATAATAGGGTATGCCAATTTGATTGCAGACGCGAATTACGTCCTCATAGTCTTCTGTGGCTGTACAAACGCCATTTTCATCGGTGTCATCCCAGTTTTTCATAAAAATTCCGATGACATCATAGCCCTGTTGCTTTAATAACAGCGCTGCAACAGAGGAATCGACTCCACCTGACATCCCTACTACAACACGTGTATCCTTTGGATCCTTTCTTTCCATGTTTTCACCTCTCTCTTTTAACAACTTCTTCTTCCTCTATTTTTTCAGGCGCTTCACAATTTTCGCTAATTCTTCAGCTGCTTTACTAACATCTTCCTTCGTCGTAGTAAAGCCAAAGCTGAAGCGAATGGAATTGGTCAGCCGCTCTGATTGTTTACCAAACATGGCAACAAGAACATGGGATGGCTCAATCGATCCAGCCGTACATGCTGAGCCGCTTGATACAGCAACACCTGCTAAATCAAGGTTGACTAACATTGCCTCCACACTAGTTCCCGGAAAGCTTAAGTTTAATACATGTGGCAGACAATATTCAAGCGATCCGTTTATGTTAAATTCAACCTGTCCAACATGCAGTTTTTCAAGTAATGTTTCCTTCAGTTCAACGAACTTTTCACGCTTGGCTGGACGAGCTTCACTTGCAATTAAAACCGCTTCATGAAAGCCAACAATTGAGGCCACATTTTCCGTCCCGGCCCGGCGTTTTCGCTCTTGGTCACCGCCAAAAAGACGTGGCGCCAATTTAACCGTTGACCTTGCATAAAGAAAGCCGACCCCTTTAGGGCCATTAATTTTATGAGCGGAAACAGATAATAAATCAATTTTGCTTTCGTCAACATCTATGTCTACTATTCCGTATGCTTGGACGGCATCTGTATGAAATAGGGCTTGATGTCCTTCAAGCAGTTGGCCAATTTCACTAATTGGCTGTATCGTTCCTACTTCGTTATTGCCGTACATCACCGATACTAGAATCGTATCTTCCCTTAATGCCGCTTTCAGGTCACTCATGGAAATTCTACCTGTTTCATCCACTGGCAGATAGGTTACTTCAAAGCCCATTTTTTCTAATCTTTTGCAGGCATGGAGAACGGCATGATGTTCAACCTGGGTTGTAATCACGTGCTTGCCCCTCGTTTGATAGCTTTCAGCTACACCAAATAAAGCCATATTATCCGCCTCAGTGCCGCCGCCTGTAAAAATAATCTCGGTTTCCTGGGCTCCGATGCTGCGGGCAAGTGCAGCCCGCGCTAAATCAATATAATGACGTGCCTCTCTCCCGTAGGAATGAATGCTAGAAGGGTTCCCAAATGTAGCATTCATAATCGTTATCATCTTGTCGATCACCTTAGGGTGCATCGGACTCGTTGCGGCATGGTCGAGATAGATTCGTTCCATTATTACACCTTCAATCAAATAATTCTCATTTATCATTCAGTTAAAAACGGTAAAGTATCGTTGAATTAGTGGTCAGCGCACTAGAACAAACTCACTTTTTATTTTTACCTTAAATATAAAACATATAACCATCTGGCTCCTGGTCTTCACTATGGCTGGCCAAATCTTCTAGCGTTGTATTGTCTATAACATCTCTAATGGCATCGCGAATTCGAATCCAAAGCTCACGCTTAGCAGGTTCTTCGTCCTCTATTCCTTCGACAGGGGTAATCGGTCCTTCTAAGACGCGAATCACATCGCCTGCAGTAATTTTTGAAGGCGTACTTGTTAATTCATAGCCGCCATAAGCCCCTCTGATACTTTTAACCAAGCCTGCATTCCGTAATGGAGCAATTAATTGTTCTAAATAATGCTCGGATAGTTCATTTGCTTGAGCTATCGTCTTTAATGAGGTCGGACCTTCACCATGTTTTTTAGCTAGTTCGATCATAATCGTCAAACCGTAACGACCTTTAGTTGATATCTTCATCTCTTGCACCCCTATTCGTTAATGGATCTATTATATAAAAAAATTCTTAGTAAATTGATAGGCATTCAAAATTATATCATATTCTTGTTTAATATGCTTTTTCAAGGGAAAATGGTAAAGTTAAATTAGGAAAGTCTATTTTACAACCTATAAATTAAAAGCCTATTTACCTTATATCAAAATTTTTAGCAAGGCATGAGTTCAATTTTGGAGAGATGATTATGCAGCAAAAACCATTAGCATTCCGCATGCGTCCACGAACGATTGAAGAAATTGTCGGGCAGGAGCATCTTGTTGGGGATGGAAAAATTATCGCAAGAATGGTGAAAGCAAAACAGCTGACATCAATGATTTTATATGGACCGCCAGGAATTGGCAAAACCTCGATCGCAAGCGCAATTGCTGGAAGTACAAAATATGCCTTTCGAACCTTAAATGCCGTAACGAATAATAAAAAAGACATGGAGATTGTGGCTGCAGAGGCAAAGATGTCTGGGAAAGTCATTTTGCTTTTAGATGAGGTCCACCGTTTGGATAAAGCCAAACAAGATTTCCTTCTTCCCTATCTGGAGAACGGAATGATTGTCTTAATAGGAGCCACAACCAGCAATCCCTATCATGCGATTAACCCGGCGATTCGGAGCCGCTGTCAAATATTTGAGCTAAAGCCCTTAGCGCCTGATGAAGTGAAGCAAGCCTTATTGCGGGCACTCAAGGATGATGAACGTGGTTATGGAAAAGAAAAAGTAGAGATTTCCGAGGAAGCATTACTCCACTTTGCCCAGGGTTCTAACGGGGATGTTCGCAGCTCCTTGAATGCATTAGAACTAGCCATTCTATCAACAGATAAGAATGAGGATGGTGTGATCCCAATCGATGTGGAAACGGCAGAGGAGTGTTTGCAAAAGAAGAGTTTGGTTGCCGATAAAGATGGAGACGGTCATTATGATGTCCTCTCTGCCTTTCAGAAGTCGATTCGCGGGAGCGATGTCGATGCCGCCCTCCACTATCTTGGCCGTTTAATTGAAGCAGGTGACCTTCCTAGTATCAGCCGCAGATTGATCGTGATTGCTTACGAGGATATAGGATTAGCTAATCCCCAAGCAGGGGCACGAACGTTAGCGGCAATTGAAACAGCTGAAAGAATTGGGTTTCCCGAGGCAAGGATCCCACTCGCAAATGCGGTGATTGAACTGTGCTTATCCCCTAAATCAAACTCAGCGGTTCTGGCGATTTCTGCGGCCCTTGATGACATTCAAAAAGGAATAGTCGGCGAAGTGCCAGATCATCTAAAGGATGCCCATTACAAAGGCGCAAAAGAGCTTGGCAGAGGGATCGACTACTTATATCCGCACGACTTTGAAAACGGCTGGGTACTGCAGCAATATTTACCGAACAAACTAAAAAACAAAAAATACTATCAGCCTAAGAAAACAGGAAAATTCGAACAAGCCCTAGCTACTGTATATGAAAAATTAACAAGATCAAAAAAGTAGAAAGAGTTGAAAGAGTAGAAACGGTGACAGGCACCATGTGAATTCTTCACATGGTGCCTGTCACCGTTTGTGTTTATGCTGCTATGTCTCGTTTTTGGAAGACGTAGAAGGCGAGAAATTGGAATAGGGCGAAATAGATGACTAACATGATTATCGAGAAGGGGATCGTCATGCCTTCGACTAGTGGCGTTCCTTCAAAATATTGCATTAAATCTGTGTTGGCAAATAAAACATATTTAGCCCAGTCAAATTTCATTGCTAACAAAGCGGTAAACTGACCACCGGTAAATAGCAAAAATAAGGAAAGTCCGATCGCAAGGGAACTGTTTCGAAACACAGCAGACATCATAAACGCCATTGTTACTAACATGATCGTATCAATGGAGCTT
The DNA here is from genome assembly GCF_021560175.1 of Neobacillus drentensis. Taxonomy (GTDB): domain Bacteria; phylum Bacillota; class Bacilli; order Bacillales; family Cytobacillaceae; genus Neobacillus; species Neobacillus drentensis_A. Next base: position 4,653,839 of record NZ_CP091110.1, read on the forward strand.
AGCCCATAATAAATGAGTAAATGGACAACCATATTTTGTTCGGTCACATGGCCATTATAATAATTTAAATATGGAACGGCTTTATCTGGCATTCCAAACAAAATTGCACCCAAAAGGCTGGAGAAAATAAACATAATGGCCAACATCAGAATAGCAAATAATAGCACTGTCACATATTTTGCCAATAAAATTTTAGTCCGATTAATCGGCCGGATTAATAATAGCTTAATGGTTCCCCAATTAAACTCACTGGCCACAATACCTGCAGCTATAATAATAATAAAAACACCTGCTAGCAAGATCAGCTGTGATGAATCTTTAACAAACGACCAAACGGTATATTTCTCTTTTGGCGGCATATTATGTTTAATTCGATATTCATTTATCGCTATTTCTTTCTTGAAATACTGCTTTTCCGATTCAGTCCGGCTTTTCACCATCTGTTGCTTTAGGGCATCATTTTCCTCTTTTAAAATTTGCTGCCAATTTTTATCTTGCTGAATGTCCATACTATTTTGTTGAGACTTAATCACAATGCCGACCAGGGCTAAAGATAAAACCAAAATCGCAATCATAACAATGGTTCCTGGCCGTCTAAAAATTTTCATCAATTCGTTTTTGATTAAATTAACCACGTACAGCCGCCACCTTTTCCGCTGTCACTTCAAGGAAGCGATCTTCTAATGTTTTCGCTACTTCTTTTATCCCAAATACCGAAATCTCTTCAGCCACCAATAACTTTACCAAATGAGGGATTTCCTCTTTATCCATTTCAACAGTTAATCCGTTTCTAGAACGGTTTGCTTTATTCTTTGGATAATTGGCCGTTAACAGATCCAACGCCTTATCGCTGGGAACTACTTCCAATTCATATGCGGTTTCAGTCCCATGAACAAATTCTTGGACAAGCTGTACATCTACCAGCCTGCCATCTTGGATAATCCCGATTCGGTCACACATCATTTCCATTTCAGATAATAAATGACTCGAAACAATCACTGCCATATTTTTTTCTCGGGCGAGCAGGCGGACATAGTCACGAATCTCTCTTATACCTGCTGGATCTAACCCGTTAGTAGGCTCATCAAGGATTAAGACATTCGGGTCATGCAAGAGGCACTGAGCCAAACCTAACCGCTGCCTCATTCCAAGCGAATACGTTTTTACCTTTTCATGGATTCGTCCAGATAAACCCACCAATTCTACTGTTTCGGCTATTTTTTCCATTGAGATTCCTTTTGACATTCGGGCAAAATGAACTAAGTTCTGAAACCCGGTCAAAAATTTATACATTTCAGGATTTTCAACAATTGCTCCGACATGACCGACAGCCTGTTCAAACTGTGTTTTAATACTAGCTCCGCCAATAAGAATGTCTCCGGAGGTAATCCCCATTAAGCCAACAATCATCCGAATCGTTGTCGTTTTCCCTGCTCCATTTGGACCTAAAAATCCAAACACTTCCCCTTTATTTACTTGGAAACTAATCTGGTCTATTATTTTTCGCCCTTTAATAATCTTAGTGACATCTTTTAATTCTACAATTGTCTCCAAATTCTTATCTCCTCTCAAAACAAACAATCCAATTTAAGTGTACCTAAATCTAGCAAAAATTTCCTTAGATTCAAGTCTGATCGAAAAATAAAAACCCTAAACCTCAATAGTTTAGGGCTAACAGTTTATTTCTCATCTGCAACACGCTGTATTTTAATGTCTTTTAACAATTGTGTTACCACATAGCTTGCCATAATCAAACCGGCTGCCGATGGAACAAAGGCATTGGATGCTGGCGGCATTTGTGCTTTACGGATTGGGGCATTTTCATTTCCCACTTCTTTTTTGATATCCTCACGAATCACAATTGGGCTTTCATCAGAAAAGACAACTGGAATACCTTTATGAATCCGCTCTTTGCGAAGTCTGGTACGAATGACCTTTGCAATCGGATCTGTGTGCGTTTTCGAAATATCGGCAATCTTAAACCGCGTTGGATCCATTTTATTTGCTGCACCCATACTGGAGATAATCGGGATATTACGTTTAAGGCATTCTTTCATGAGGTGAATTTTATAAACAATGGTATCAGAAGCATCGACAACAAAATCCAATTTATGACTAAAAATTTCTTCATATGTTTCTTCGGTATAAAATATTTTTAACGGAATCACTTCACAATCTGGATTAATATCCTTAATCCGCTCGGTCATGATTTCCACCTTTGGTCTGCCGACCGTTGACAAGAGGGCAATCAGCTGACGGTTGATATTCGTAATGTCAACATCATCTTTATCAATCAAAATTAATTTGCCCACACCGGATCGGGCTAAAGCTTCAGCCGCAAACGAGCCAACTCCGCCGATTCCTAAAACAGCAACCGTGCTGTTTTTCATAATTGTTAATCCTTCTTTACCAATAGCAAGCTCGTTTCGAGAAAATTGATGCAGCATTAGATTCACTCCAAATTTATAATCACTTTAATATATTTTTTCACCATAAGAATATATCATACTCGCTAATAAAAACAAGTAACCAAGTAGGAATTATTCAAAAAGAAAAACCTTCTGCTTCTGCAGAAGGTGATAGTTTAGAAAAGAACGAAGAGTCCCAATGGTGCCGTTGCTAATGATCCTTCGTTTTGATCCCGCTACTAGCAGGTGGGTGCCCTGTTTCCGCGATTGTAAGTCCCTATACCGTATAGGTGGGGCATTTACGCATGGCAGAAAACGCTGGACTCCCGAATCAATTATGTTCGGTCAAAACTTCAGGTAACACAACGAACAGTTCAGGACTCTTCTTTAATTACCTTTATCATACCATAATTTACAACAGTCATCAAGAATTATGAAAGCGAATTCTTGTTATTTATTAACATTTAATGACAAATTTAATTCTTTTAATTGTGCCTCGGAAACTTCACCCGGTGCATCCGTCAGCAGGCAGCTTGCACTCGCTGTTTTAGGAAATGCGATCGTATCCCTTAGGTTAGAACTGCCAGCAAGAAGCATGACCAAACGGTCAAGACCAATCGCGATTCCACCATGAGGCGGTGTCCCAAATTCAAATGCATTTAAGAGGAATCCGAACTGTTCTCTTGCCTCTTCAGGAGTAAATCCTAGAACGCTAAACATTTTTTCTTGAACCTCACGTTCAAAGATCCTTAGGGAGCCGCCGCCAAGTTCATAACCATTTAAGACAATGTCATAGGCTTGAGCACGAACTTTTGAAGGATCCGTATCTAACAGTTCAAGGTCTTCTCTAAACGGCATTGTAAATGGATGGTGGGCAGCATAATAACGGCCTTCCTCCTCATCATACTCTAAGAGCGGCCAGTCCGTAACCCATAGGAAGTTAAACTGACTTGGGTCAATTAGGCCTAATTCTTTACCAAGTTTAAGTCTTAAGGCGCCAAGTGCGTCGGCGACAACACTTTTCTTATCAGCTACAAAAAGAAGTAAATCTCCGTCTGTTGCTTCAAGCGTAGCCTTAATCGCTTGTGCATCCTCTTCAGAGAAGAATTTTGAAATTGGCCCTTTCAATCCTTCAGCTTCAACCTTTAACCAAGCAAGCCCTTTTGCGCCATAAACAGCCACGAATTCGGTTAACGCATCAATATCTTTACGTGAATATTTTTCAGCTGCGCCCTTAACATTAATCGCTTTTACCTGACCGCCATTTGCAACGGCTGCTGCAAAAACTTTAAAGCCAGAATCCTTCACAATTTCAGAAAGATCGACAAGTTCTAAGCCAAAGCGTGTATCTGGTTTATCAGATCCAAAACGGCTCATTGCTTCTGCATAGGTCATCCGCGGAAAGCTTGCAGGGACTTCTACCCCTTTAACTTCTTTCATTAAGCCAGACAACATGTTCTCCATCATGCCCATGATGTCTTCTTGGCTCCAAAAGCTAGTTTCAATATCGACTTGAGTAAATTCTGGCTGACGGTCGGCACGCAAGTCCTCATCACGGAAACAACGCGCAATTTGATAATAACGTTCAACCCCGCCTACCATCAATAATTGTTTAAACAATTGTGGTGATTGTGGCAATGCATAGAACTCACCAGGATGGACACGGCTAGGAACTAAATAGTCACGTGCTCCCTCTGGAGTGCTTTTTGTTAAAATTGGTGTTTCAATATCTAAGAAACCTTCACTGTCAAGGTAATTTCGAATATGTCTTGTTACCTGATGACGCATCTTCAGTGTTTCAAACATAACCGGACGGCGGAAATCTAAATAGCGATACTTTAAGCGGACATCTTCTGAAGCATCTGTCCGATCAGAGATCTGAAACGGCGGAGTTTTCGCTTCATTGATAATTGTTACCTCTTCAGCTTGCACCTCAATTGTTCCAGTTGCAATATTTTGGTTGATGGTTCCTTCTTCACGACGAACAACAGTTCCAACCACATTCAAAACATATTCGTTACGGATTTTTTCTGCTGTTTGCAGTGCTTCTTTTGATAAATCTGGATTAAACACAACCTGAACAATTCCAGAACGGTCGCGCAAATCAATAAAAATTAACCCGCCTAAATCGCGGCGCTTTTGAACCCAGCCCTTTAACGTTACCTTCTCCCCAACTGCTGACTCTGGAACTTCCCCACAAAAATACGATCTGCCAAACATGATTATCCCCCTTTTAAGCTTGCAATTCCTGAAATTGTTTAATAAATGTGTTTAGGTCAAATTCTACTTGTTCACCTGTAGCCATATTTTTAACATTAATTTTATTATTTTTAAGCTCATCGTCTCCGAGTACTGCTACATATTTCGCTTTTAAACGGTCAGCGGCTTTAAACTGGGCCTTGATTTTTCGGTCAAGATAATCTCTTTCCGCTGAAAAGCCAGCCGTGCGGAGCTGCTGCAATAGTCCAACCGTATAATCTTTTGCTTCTTCTCCAAGTGATGCTAAAAACACGTCGATTCCCTGGTTGATTTCCAGTTCAATGCCTTCTGCGTTAAGGGCAGCAATAAACCGCTCAATACTTAAGGCGAAACCAATACCAGGCGTTTCTGGACCGCCAATTTCTTCGGCCAGCCCATTATAGCGCCCGCCTCCACATAGGGTCGTAATGGCTCCGAATCCCTCCGCATTACTCATAATCTCAAATGCTGTGTGATTATAATAATCTAAGCCGCGAACCAAGTTTGGATCGACCTCAAACGGGATATCAAGCAGCGTTAAATACTGCTGTAGTTTTTCAAAATAGGCTTTTGAAAAATCATTTAAGTAATCCAGGATGGAAGGTGCTGTTTTCATTAGTTCATGATCACGGTCCTGTTTGCAATCAAGGATTCGAAGCGGATTTTTTTCGAGACGATTTTGACAATCATGACAAAATTCGCCAATCCGCGGTTTGAAATGATTGACTAGCGCTTCACGGTGGGCTGTGCGGCTCTCTTTATCACCAAGACTGTTGACAATAAGCTTTAACTTACGCAAACCCATTTCTTTGTAGAGATTCATCGCTAATGAGATTACCTCGGCATCGATCGCCGGGTCATTACTGCCTAATGCCTCTACCCCAAATTGGACGAATTGGCGGAAGCGGCCTGCCTGAGGCCGTTCATACCGGAACATTGGTCCCATATAATACAGCTTGACAGGCTGGTTAGGAAGACCAAACATTTTCTTCTCCACAAAAGAGCGGACAACCGCTGCCGTACCTTCTGGTCTAAGTGTTATGCTGCGTTTGCCTCTGTCCTCAAAGGTGTACATTTCCTTTTGGACAATATCCGTGCTGTCACCAACACCTCTTGAAAAAAGGTCTGTATGTTCAAAGATTGGCGTACGAATCTCTTGGTATTGATATTTTTCACATAGTTCTCTTGCTTTTGCTTCAATTAACTGCCACTTTTCAACTTCACCAGGCAGAATGTCCTGCGTACCTCTCGGAATGCTAATAGACATGATGGTATACCTCCTTATAAACATAAAGCTTATGTATATATAGTTAAATGGACACAATAACAGGTGCTTGCTTTTTCTGGAAAAACAAAAAAACTCCCATCCCTTGTAATTATACAAGGGACGAGAGTTTGGTTCCCGCGGTGCCACCCTAGTTGAAGAACATCGTATATGCTCTTCCTCTTAAACAGTTAACGCCTGCTACGTTCATCTTCTACTAAAGCGCTGCTTTTTCAAAGAGAAGCCTACGGAGTGTTCTTTCACTAAGGTACATGGAGAAATGCTCTCAGCCTAAGGCACTTCCTCTCTTTCCATGGATGATCTTAATTACTATGCTCCATCATTGGTTATTCCTAATATGACTTATATTTATTTAATAATACGGAGCAACCGTGGTAATGTCAAGAAAGATTTAAGACCTTCCTAAGTGTTTTTTTAACTTTCTGACATCGCCCATTGTGATCCCAAATTCCGATGCAAGCTCAATCGAGTTTGTATGACCTTCTTTTTGAATAAAGTCATGGAAATCCACCCCAAAAAGACGGCCCTCCATTGATTGTATGTTCATGCCCTTCTCACTTGATCTCATCACCCATCACCTCTGTCTTTTTTACTAGTATTTCCACCAATTACATAAAACTTGCAGGAAATTAATTTTTTTAAGCAAGTTTTCTAGTAAATTTAACTTAATTAGCCATTTTAGGAATGAATTTCTGTACTTTTTACGATAAAATATATACGGATAAAGGAGGTTGTCGATGTCAAAAAAATTCACACTATTTCTCTTCTCTATTATTCTCATTTTCGGTACCTTCCTGCCGCAAGGAAAAGGCATGGCCTCTAGTGGAACTGTAACCATTTCGACTGATACGGTTAATGTTCGCAGCGGCCCAGGATTAAGTTACCCTCTCACTTTCATCGTAAAAAGAGGCGAAAAATATTCGATTGTAAAAGAGACTGGAGATTGGATTGAAATCAAACTAGCACTAGGCCAAACAGGCTGGATCGTTAATTGGCTGGTCACAAAGGATAACGAAACCAACTCTGAACAGGCTTCCACGTCAACAGGAAAGAAAATGGCCAAAGCCAACACTGACCAATTAAGAATTCGTTCTGGTCCTGGGACAAGTTTCCCGATTGTCGGCTTTATCAATCAAGGACAAGAAGTAACCATCCTTGATCAAAATGAAAACTGGTATAAAATCACCTCGTCCTTTGGCGAAGGATGGGTAATCCGAGAATTTTTAGATATCCAAACCGGTAACAGTCCCTCTGCTTCATCTAGCAATCCCAAGATGGGTACAGTCACCGCAGATACTATAAACATCCGAACGGAAGCGTCTGCATCGAGTCCTATTATTGGTAAACTAACATATGGTACGAACGTCACCATTATTTCCAAACAAAATAGCTGGCTGGAAATTAGTTATTCAAGTCTAAAAGGCTGGGTAAAGGCTGAATTTATTGAAACACAATCTGGGACCTCTAAAGACACACCGAAGAACACTTCAACTGGGGAGTACGGTACCGTAACAGCCGAAAGCCTTAGTGTCCGTTCAGACTCTTCATTAAATGCGGCCATTATTGGCAGTGTTGCAAAGGGTCAGCAATTTGCTATTTTAGAAGAAAATAATAATTGGGCAAAAATAGAGTATGAGTCTGGCAGTTACGGATGGGTCTCCGGATGGTATCTGGAGAAAACAACCGCTTCCACTCCTGCCAAGCAGTCATTAAAGGATAGCAAAGTGACCATCTTACATAACGGAACAAATATTAGACAAGAAGCAAAGGTCCAATCGAATGTGGTCGCTCTTGCTAACGAAGGAGATTCTTTTATAGTAAAAAGGATCGTCAACGATTGGTATGAGATCAAGTTAAAGAACGGTCGTACTGGGTTCGTCGCCGGCTGGATTGCTTCAATGAATGGGTCCAATACACAGATTCAAAAGAGCGGCGCCGAAAGCTATCTAAAAAACAAAACGATTGTCCTCGACCCTGGTCATGGCGGAGGGGATAATGGGACTACCGGTGCAAATGGAACGCTTGAGAAGGAACTAACATTAAGAACCGCACGGCTTTTGTACGATAAACTAAGAGCTGCCGGAGCTAATGTCACCTTGACAAGAAGCAGTGATTCCTTTATTACGCTGCCATCAAGGGTAAATGCGGCCACTGCCAATGATGCCGATGCCTTTATCAGCCTGCATTACGACAGCAGTTTAGATCGAAGTGTGCGGGGAATGACAGGATATTATTATTATAACGATCAAGAAGGATTGGCGGATTCGCTCTATACCTCAACAGTTGCTCAAACAAAATTGGAGGGGCGCGGGGTAAGATTTGGTGATTTCCATGTCATCCGGGAAAACAGTCAAAAAGCTGCTCTAATTGAACTGGGATATTTAAGCGACCCACAAGAGGAAATTACTCTTAACTCTGGAGTATTTCAAGAAAACGCCGCCTCAGGGCTTTATGAAGGCTTAGCGAGGTATTTTAAAAATAATTAAACAAAAAGCTCTGGAAGATGACTCTTCCAGAGCTTTTTTGCGGTTGGCTGGCTCAACAAAAAAAGCCCGGCAAGAATGCCAAGGCAGCCTACTTACTTTCTACAATCAACGTAACAGGTCCATCATTGATTAATTCTACATCCATCATGGCGCCAAACACACCCGTTTCAACCGTAATCCCTTTGTCCCGAAGCATCTGATTAAAGGCTTCATATAAGACCACTGCCTGTTCGGGCCTTGCCGCGTCCATGAAGTTTGGCCGCCGCCCTTTCCGGCAGTCACCATAAAGGGTGAACTGAGAAACCGAGAGAATTTCACCGCCCACATCCAATAACGAAAGATTCATTTTTCCCTCACGATCATCAAAAATTCGAAGGTTCGCAATTTTATCCGCTAAATAGAGGGCATCTTCTTCTTTATCCTCATGTGTCACCCCAACCAGAAGGACAAAGCCTTGCTTAATCCTCCCGGTTATTTCACCATCGACAGTAACCTTGGCTTTCTTGCTGCGCTGCACTACTATTCTCATGCTAGAAACTCCTTAATTCATAATCCGGCGAACTGAATAAATGTCCGGGATTTGCTTAATGCGCTCCACAACCTTTTGGAGGTGGCTGACATTATGAATGGCAATTGACATAATAATCGTTGCCATTTTATTACGGTCCGACTTCCCGCTAACAGCTGAAATATTGGTCTTCGTCTCACTAACCGCCTGGAGAACCTCATTAAGCAGCCCCTGTCGGTCATAACCACTGATTTCAATATCAACGTTATACTCTTTACGATCGTTTAAGGAAGATTCCCACTCAACCGGAATTAATCTAGATTGAGCATCGTTCGAATCAATATTTGGGCAATCAGAACGGTGAACAGATACTCCGCGTCCTTTTGTGATAAAACCGACAATCTCATCCCCCGGAACAGGATTACAGCATTTGGATAACCGGATTAATAGGTTATCAATCCCTTGCACACGTACACCTGATTCCCGCTTTTTCGTCGACGGAAAGGCTTTTAAATCGGTAATCGCATTCGCAATGGTTGCTGATTGTTCTTTATCCCGCTTTTTCCGCCACTTCTCGGTTAAACGGTTGGCCACCTGCAAGGCGGTAACACCGTTATAGCCGACAGCGGCATACATATCTTCTTCATTGGAAAAATTAAACTTTTCTGCAACCTTTTTAAGATTATCCGGTGTTAAAATTTCTTTTATATCGAATTCCATTGTGCGGATTTCTTTTTCAACCAGTTCTTTGCCTTTAATGACATTCTCATCACGGCGCTGCTTCTTAAAGAACGCTCGAATCTTGTTCTTGGCTTGTGATGTTTGAGCGAGCTTTAACCAATCCTGGCTTGGTCCGTACGAATGTTTTGAAGTGAGAATCTCAATAATATCGCCAGTCTTCAATTTATAATCGAGTGTGACCATTTTTCCATTCACTTTGGCACCTATCGTCTTATTGCCAATTTCGGAGTGAATCCGATAGGCAAAATCAATCGGAACAGAGCCAGAAGGCAATTCGATCACGTCACCCTTTGGTGTAAAAATAAATACCATATCGGAAAACAAGTCAATTTTTAATGACTCCATAAACTCTTCGGCATTGGCGGTATCATTCTGGAACTCAAGAATTTCCCTAAACCAGGTAAGCTTTTGTTCAAAGGTGGAGCTGTCGCTAATTGTTTTACCTTCTTTATAGGCCCAGTGGGCAGCAACCCCGAATTCCGCAATTTGGTGCATCTCGTACGTACGAATTTGCACTTCAAGCGGATCTCCCTTTGGCCCAATAACCGTTGTATGCAATGATTGATACATATTGGGCTTTGGCATTGCGATATAGTCCTTGAAACGCCCTGGCATTGGCTTCCAGCAAGTGTGAATAATGCCAAGAACGGCATAACAATCCTTAATACTATTGACTACAATCCGTACAGCCAGCAAATCATAAATTTCACTGAATTGTTTATTTTGCAGGGCCATTTTACGATAGATGCTGTAAATATGCTTTGGGCGTCCTGAAAGCTCAGCTTTAATCGATACTTCATTTAAGCGGCTCTTCACTTCATCGACGACATCATCCAAATATTGCTCGCGTTCGGCCCGTTTCTTCTTCATTAAGTTCACAATCCGGTAATACTGCTGTGGATTTAAGTATCTTAATGCGGTATCTTCCAACTCCCATTTAATCTTAGAAATACCTAGACGATGAGCTAAAGGTGCAAAAATTTCAAGTGTCTCATTTGAAATCCGACGCTGCTTCTCTACAGGAAGATGCTTAAGTGTCCGCATATTATGCAAGCGGTCAGCAAGTTTAATCAGAATCACGCGGATGTCTTGTGCCATTGCTACAAACATCTTCCGGTGGTTCTCGGCCTGCTGCTCCTCATGAGACTTGTATTTTATTTTCCCTAACTTTGTAACCCCATCAACAAGCATTGCCACTTCGCTGTTAAAAGCCTCTGTAATATCCCCTAAGGTTACATTGGTGTCTTCTACAACGTCATGGAGAAAACCAGCCGCCACCGTTGCCGGGTCCATTTCAAGGTCCGCTAAAATACCGGCAACCTGAATCGGATGGATAATATAGGGCTCTCCCGATTTTCTATATTGTTCACGATGGGCATGTTTCGCATACTCATAAGCCTTTTTGACTAATTCAACATGCTCATCATTTAAATATTTTCTAGTCTTGTCGATGACTTGGTCGGCCGTTAACACTTGATCGTTCGCCATGAAATCACCTTTATTTTCATCTCATTTTTTATATCAACGTATTTTGTAAGTCCACCTGATGGTCTGAACAAAATATCTATCTATTTGAATGCTTTTCTAAAAAAAATTGTTACTAAATTAGAATGATTGTTACCATTATCGAAAAAATTTGCGGAATTGTAAAGGGATTGGGCTGTTTTTTTACTAAAATACGCTAATTTTGTCGCTTTTGTTGTTTTTGTGACGCCCAATACAAGGTAAAAAGCCCACCTTTTTCATTATATAAAGAGAGCACTCGTATCCTGAGTGCCCTCATGCCTTCATTAATAGTGCATCAATGTTAGAACATCGTAGCCGTCTAATTTATTACGGCCTTCTAAATAGCTTAATTCCACTAGAAAAGCGATTCCGGCTACCACACCGCCAAGTTCTTCTACCAATTGAATCGTTGCTTCGATCGTACCGCCTGTTGCCAGCAAGTCATCGGTAATTAACACTCGTTGACCAGGTCGGATTGCATCTTTGTGGATGGTTAAAACATCCTTACCATACTCCAATCCGTAGCTTACCTTAATGGTTTCTCGTGGCAGCTTACCTTCTTTGCGGACTGGGGCAAAGCCTACTCCTAACGAATAGGCAACCGGGCAGCCAATAATAAAGCCACGTGCTTCCGGTCCAACGATAATATCGATTTGCTTCTCTTTTGCATATTCAACAATTTGGTCTGTTGCGTATTTATAGGCTTCACCATTATTCATTAAAGGGGTGATGTCTTTAAATTTAATCCCCGGTTTTGGCCAATCGGGTACGATTGTGATAAATTCTCTTAAATCCATTCTTTAATTGCCTCCTCAGATTCAACCGATCCTTGAATGACTTGATCGAACCAGCCTTTTAATTCTTGAAAGGAGGAAAACAATAATTCTCTTTCAAGAGCATACTGGGCCTGTTTTGTTTGATAAGTTTGGGAATCAGTCAGGTCACGCTTTGGCGCGCCCGTATTTAAAGTGATAAATCCATTGTTTATTGTAACAAAATCTAGTTCAGAAAACACCTTTGACATAAATTTAATCGTTTCCTGCGACCAGCCGCGATGTTTCGCTATGGTTTCACCATGAAGCTTCAAGTCGATTGGGCCTTTTTTTAGCAGAAAGGCATAGAACCATTTGAAGTGGTCGCGGGTTGGCAGAGTGGAAAAATAATCGCTTGCTTCTTTATAAAAATAAGTATAAATCCTTGCAGGCTCTTTTCCAGATACTAATTCTTTTACATGATCCTTGGTTGGCGGGAAATCAACTAAAGCAATATTGGCTCCTAATCCATCAAAGGATTTGGCATCTTCAATAGTTTGAATAAGGATCGTCTCAGACCGCAACTCTGGGTTTATTTTTTCAAGGTGCTCTTGATTAAAAATAATAATTTTCCTGTTTTCAGCAGGTACAATCGTTTGGAAGTGATCCGCTCGTTTTTGTCCGCGCAAATCAAATAATTGCCACGAATGGACAGCCATATCGTGAATAAAGATTTGTGGTTTACGATTATTATTCCATTCATTAATAGATAATTCTCCAATTAATGAAATTTTTGAGACAGGAGAAATTTGGTCAGCAAGCGCACCTAAACCAAACCCTACACCATCAAGGGTGGAGCCTTCTTCATTTACTAAGACCTTTAAATGATTTTGTCCACTGCCAATCTTTCTCATACTCGTAATCGCCACATTATCGATTAACACTTTTGGCTTCGGGTTATCCATGCCAAACGGGGCGAGCAAACTTAGTTCATCTAAGGAAGATAAACTGATATCTTGAAGATGTAACTTCTCATCAAGCTGCGTTAATGGGATTAAATGTTCATCTGTCAGCTGCTCGTCAGCGAGGCGGTTAAGGCGCTCACGGAGTTCAGCAACGTCTTCAAGTTTTAATGTCATCCCAGCTGCCATCGGATGTCCGCCAAAATGGGGCAGAAGTTCTCTGCATGTCGATAAATTTTTAAATAAATCATATCCGAGAATACTTCTTGCCGAACCCTTAGCGACACCTTTGTCCGGGTCAAAATTTAGCACGATGGTTGGCCGATAGAACTTTTCGACAAGTCTTGAAGCCACAATTCCAATAACACCGGGATTCCAGCCTTCTTTCCCAATCACCAATACTTTATTGGTCTCAATCGGGTAGTTTTTTTCAACCTCAGCGATTGCTTCGGCCGTAATGGTGTTGACGATCTCCTGCCTTGTTTTGTTTAACGCATCCATTTCTTCAGCTAGACTTTGAGCTTCCTCCGGGTCTTCTGTTAATAACAAATGAACGGCTAAATCTGCATCTTCGAGCCTGCCGACCGCATTAATTCGTGGTGCAATGGTAAACCCAATCGTTTCTTCATTAATTGCCTTAAGGTCAACCCCAGCAACTTTTAAAATAGCTCGGAGGCCAATATTTTGGGTTACTCTCAGTTTTTCAAGACCTTTTTTGGCGATCAGGCGGTTTTCGCCTTTCAACGACACTAAGTCAGCAATTGTTCCGATGACGGCAATTTCAAATAAATGATCGGGAACTTCCCCATATAAGGCATGGGCCAGTTTAAAAGCGACACCGACTCCAGCCAGTTCGCGAAATGGATAAGTGCTATCAGGCAGTTTGGGATGAATGATGGCGAGTGCCTCTGGTAAAACCGGTCCAGGTTCATGGTGATCGGTAATAATTAAGTCCAGGCCAAGTTCTTTTGCAACAGCTGCCTCATGCACAGCCGCTATTCCTGTATCTACAGTGATAATCAATTTAATACCATTTTCCGCCGCTTGACGGAAAGCAGATTCATTTGGTCCATATCCTTCTCTAAAACGATTAGGGATATAAAATTGGACATTTGCCCCTAAATCGCGAAGTGTAATCATTAACACCGAGGTGCTGCTTACTCCATCGGCATCGTAATCCCCAAAAATAAGAATAGGTTCTTGTTTATCAATCGCCTCTTTAATTCGTTCAACCGCTGTTTCCATTCCTATAAGTAAATATGGATCATGAAACCCATCTTTTCCAAATAAAAAATACCGAGCAGAATCTACGGTATCCAGTCCACGGTTTACAAGCAGGGATGCAACCAGAGGTGTTATTTTCAATTCATTTACAAGCATTTGGGCAAGTTTATGATCAGTTTTGCGAACAATCCAGTTAGTTTTTGATTTTAACAATTGTACGTTCACCCCTCAGACTTTCTAATTATACAGGAGCGAGGATAAGCTTTCAATCAAAAGAAAAAACTGCAAATGGTTTGCAGTTTTTCTTTTAATATTGCTGTGTTAATCTTGAATGTTGATTTCCGCTCCAGACGGCTTCGCTTTCCGCGGGCGTGCCGGGGAGCCTCCTCGGCGCACTTGCGCCTGTGGGGTCTCCCCTGCCCCGTACTCCCGCACGAGTCTTCGCCGCCTTCCGCTCCAATCAACATGTTAGAAAATCAACCATAACCTTTAACACAAACTTTAATATAAGACTTGTCTAGCTTCGCATTCAGCAGCTAGTGGACAGCGCTTTTCTAAACCTGTGGCTGATCCGAATATTTTCTCTTTTCTTTAACCGTTCTAATAACACCCTTCTTTTTCAGTTCTTTACACTTCATTACATACCATAAAGAACCTGCGATAAAGATAGATGAATATACACCAACGATTAGACCGACAAATAAGGCAATTGAGAAGTTACGAATCGATGGACTTCCAAATATCATTAAGCACGCTGTCGTTACAAGTACCGTAAGAACTGTGTTAATGGATCGGGTTAATGTTTGACGAATACTTACGTTTACCACTTCCGCAATATCTTGAACGGTTTTAAGACGCTTTTTCTTCTGCATGTTTTCACGAACCCGGTCAAACGTGACAATTGTATCGTGGTTTGAATAACCGACAATGGTCAAAATGGCCGCGATGTAGTTTAAATCTACTTCAAGTCTTGTGATACTGAAAATGGCAATCATAAAGAATGCATCATGCAGGATAGCAGCAATCGCTGCAATGGCCATATAGGCTTCAAATCGTAAAGAAACATAAAGAATGATGATGATCGACGCCAGCAAGACGGAAATAAAGGCATTCTTCGCCAGCTCTTTTCCGATCGTTGGAGATACGGTGCTGACATTCGGCTCAAAGCCAAATTCCTTTTTGAAATCTGCCTTTAAAGACGCAATCTCATCTTTTGTCAGAACACCAATCATTCGAACAGCACCAATTTGATTTTTGTTTCCTGAGATGACGACATCATCAGGTTTTAAACCGCGATCAGTAAAAGCACTTTTCACTTCTTCTGCGGTTAATGGTGTTTTCGATTGTACTTCTATCCGAGTACCACTTGAAAAATCAATCCCTAAGTTCAAGCGGAAAATGGCAAGACAGATAATACCTGCAACAATGAGCGTACCTGATAAAATAAATACTTTCTTTCTCATTCCAACAAAATCAAATTTATCAAATCTGGTAGGCAGGTCGACCGTATCAACGTTATCCGTAATTTTCCTAATTTGTGAAGGATGTACGGCAAACCAGCCCGGTCTTTTATTAAAGAGACCGCTCTTCACCCATAGTCCTAACAGGAGTCTTGAACCGTAAACATTGGTCAAGAAACTCATTAGAACACTCACGATTAACATGGTCGCAAACCCTTTAACAGAACTTGTCCCATAGAAAAATAACACGCATGCTGTCAGAATGGTTGTTAAGTTGGCATCAAAAATGGCTGTAAAGGCATGTTTTTCACCAGCTTCGAACGCGGATTTAAGGCTTCTTCCTACCTTCAATTCCTCGCGAATCCGCTCATAGGTGATGATGTTGGCATCCACGGCCATACCGATCCCGAGGATAATGGCGGCAATTCCCGGCAGCGTCAGGACCCCATTCATCCAATCGAAAATTAATAAGACCAGATAAGTAAAAATCGTTAATGTAATCGTAGCAATGAACCCTGGAAAACGATAATAGAAAATCATGAATAGGTAAATGATTGCCACACCGAGAATTCCAGCGAAAATAGTTTCATTTAATGCTTGTGCCCCAAACTTAGCCCCAACTGAAGTGGAGTATACCTCTTTCAGTTTAACTGGCAGTGAACCAGCATTTAGTAGAGAAGCCAAGGTTTGCGCTTCTTTCGTTTTAAAACTGCCGACAATCGAAACGGTATCCTGATTAAAGACTTCTTTTACAGTAGGAGCCGATAAAAACTTAGGCTTTGCTTTGGTTACTTCCGTTTTGAAGGAATCTTTGCCTTCTTCGAAATCAAGCCAAATAACTAGATAATTGTTAGGCGCCATATTCAAAATTTCCTGAGAAACTTTGCGGAATTTATCTGCACTTTTTAATGTTAACGAAACACTTGGTGCACCGTTTTGATCAAAGGTTTGCTTAGCTCCTCCTTGTTTCAAATCGGACCCATCCATCATTAGTTTGTCATTCGCATCACGGAAAGTTAAATTTGCCTGTGTGGACAAAATTTCCCTTGCTTTATTTTGATCTTTAACACCGGCAAGCTGCACGCGGATTCGGTTTGTACCTTCAATTTGAATACTAGGTTCACTTACCCCTAGAACGTTAATCCGCTTATCAAGAGCTTCAGCGGTGCTCGCCAAAACATTTTTGTCAATTTTTTGACCCTTTTTCGCAGGCTGAACCTCGTACAAAACCTCAAATCCACCTTGAAGGTCTAGTCCAAGCTTCATATTATTTAAGATGTTCTTTGTTGTTGCTCCTATTGTGCCTCCAATTATTAGGATCACAAGAAAGAAAGCAATAATTCTACTACGCTTTACCATTATGTATTGTTCCTCCTTAGTGCTTGTGCATGTAGCACTGTACGTCTATCTCTAACAAAAATAATGAAAAAGTCACTGCTTTCATTATGAAATAACTTATAAGTGCTGTCAATTTACATAAATGAAAACAATTTCTTATTTTAAAAGTTCTTTAAGCTCTGCTTCATTATCAAATGAGAATTCGGAAGTTTTATAGGATTCAATTGTTACATAGTTTAGATAGTCACTTACCCTTACAGAGAGAATATCTTGGATCATTTCATAAAGCTTCATCTCATGTTTTACTTTTTTCCACTTTTTCTTTACTAAGAATTCCCAAAGACCTTGTTCTCTTACAGAATCAACGCCGAGCAGGCGAAACTCCTCCAATTTGCTCTTTAATGCCGGCTGTACTTGGGTACGAAAGTCTTCGTTTACGTGACTATTATCCATTCTCACTGCCTCCCAGAAATCTCGTTTGCGCTTTCACTTGAATGAAATCATTTAAAAAGCTTTTACAACTTGTCATGCTTTGTCCACCCTAAGGCATATAGTTAATTGTATATGAATTCTTCTTATTTGAGAAGGTGGGAACCTAAATGTCGAAGTTTTTAAAAGGGACTTTCATCCTTTTAGTTGCGGGCTTTATCACAAGAGTCCTTGGCTTTATTTATCGCATCGTTCTGGCAAGAAGTATTGGTGAAGAAGGCGTCGGTTTATATATGATGGCCTATCCTACGTTCATTCTTGTGGTAACGATCATTCAGTTAGGCCTTCCAGTTGCCATCTCGAAAAACATTGCAGAGGCAGAGGCCAAAGGGAATTATGCCGAAATCAAAAAAATTCTCGTCGTATCCTTGGCGATCACGGTGGGTTTATCCATAGTCCTGACACCAGCATTGATTTTACTGGCACCCGCTCTATCTAGCACTCTCTTCACCGACCAAAGAACCTACTATCCGCTGATCGCGATTGCCCCTGCCATGCCTATTATCGCCGTGGCCTCTGTTTTACGCGGATACTTTCAAGGCCGGCAAAATATGCGGCCCTCAGCCATTTCGCAAATACTCGAGCAATTTGTCCGAATTACGTTAATCGCAACTGCTACTAAAACATTCCTCCCATATGGAGTGGAATATGCAGCAGCAGCAGCCATGGGGGCTTCCGTTTTAGGGGAACTGCTTTCGCTTATCTACTTGCTGACAACATTTAAATTAAAAAAACGATTTAAGCTGCGAAAAAACTTTTTCCAATTTGTTCACAAAGGGAAACGTACATTTAAAGAATTAATGGAGATTGCTCTGCCAACGATGGGCAGCAGAATGATCGGCTCGATCTCCTGGTTTTTTGAACCGATTGTCGTGGCCCACAGTCTTGCCCTTGCAGGTGTTCTGGCTGTCAATGCCACCAAACAATATGGCGCCCTAACCGGCTATGCTATGCCGTTGTTAATGCTGCCTTCCTTTGTAACCTTTTCGCTGGCAACCTCCCTTGTTCCTGCCATCAGCGAAGCCAATTCGAAAAATAATCATAAATTAATTGAATATCGACTTCAGCAAGCGTTGCGGTTTGTTTTTTTAACAGGCGGTCTTGCCGTTATTATTCTCTATGTATTAGCGGACCCGCTCATGCAGCTAATGTACGGCTCAACAAAGGGAGCCTATTTTATCCGCTTGATGTCTCCCTTTATGCTGGTTTATTACTATCAAGGTCCCCTGCAGGCAGTATTACAGGCATTAAATCTTGCTCGAGCAGCGATGCTTAATAGCCTAATCGGTTCTGTAGTTAAAACCGCTGTCATTTTCTTACTTGCTTCACAAGCTACATTTGGGATTACTGGAGCTGCCTTAGGAATTGTCGTAGGTTTTGTCCTTGTAACTGGATTACATTTTGCAACCGTCTTAAAGAAGGTGTCCTTTTCCTTCTATGCCTGGGAATATTTTAGGGGTTTCCTCGTGATGGGGCTTTCAGGCTGGCTGGGCTATTATCTTTTTGAACATTTCCTGTTACAGGAGCATTTAATCATCCGTGTCATCACTTCTGCACTTGCTATGGTTGTTTCTTATATAGTGATGCTCGTTTTATTCCGCCTCATTAAAAAAGAAGAACTAAAACGGATCCCTTGGTTTGGGAATTTAATTCCCAGCTAAGCAGCTTAATAAATCAAAAGAAGACATGCCTTATGGGCGTGTCTTTTTTAATCGATGTCCTTTAGATCGATATAGAAATTTCCATTTTCAAAACTGCAAAAAGAAATATCTTTAATATCGCGATATCCCTTCTTCTTCAATTCCTGGCGCAGCCACAGGTTGGTTTTATTGATTCTCTTTAGATTTTCTTCATCAATTTGTCCATCCATTATTAAAGGAATTGTAATATCGCCTTGCTTGGTTGGGTCTTCAGGATTTTTTAATTTTTCAATAACAGATAAACTTCCAGACGGCTCCAAAATAGCAAATTCGACGTCAGCAATACTGCGGATGTCCTTTTCTCTTAATTGCACCATTAAATCATCAAAATTATAGCGCTGCTTCCGCATCGCTTTTTCATCAATTTTTCCTCTGTTTATAATAATAATCGGTTTGCCATCAATCAGATCACGAAACCTTTTACTCTTTAAGGATAAAATCGCCATAATAATTTGGATAGCCATTAAAGCTAACATTGGAACCATTGTGTGAAGTAACGGAGAATGATGATTCTCGATAGCAACGACCGCCATCTCACCTATCATAATAAATACGACTAGATCCAGTATACTTAATTCGCCAATTTCGCGTTTACCCATCATCCGAAAAATAATAAGGATGAGGATATAAAACAAAATGGTCCGAGACACGATCGATACATATTCCACAATTGGTCGCCCCTTTTTTTAAATCAAAGAATAGTATCGGGTATTTGATAAGCATTTATGAGAGGAAGTTAGTTCCAAAAATTAAATAGGCAAGCAGAAATATTTTATTCTACTTTGCGCTTAGCCTGAATACGCTTGTACTAGGAAGAATAACTGTCTAGGACTTGCCGGCTAAAAAAACAGGAAGGTTTAGTCTTGGAACGAAGGGGGAGAGTTAAAATCGAATCGAAAAGCTTTGGGATATCCATTTTGTATGGATTAATTTTTATTTTTGCCTTTGCTTTAATTTCCAGTCTTATATTTGCCTTTATCCTTCGATTTACATCCGCTCAAGAAGGATCACTTCAATATGTAATAACAGCTTTGTCTTTCATTGGGCTGTTCGGCGGCGGTTTTCTTTCAGGCGGAAAGCGAAAAGAAAAAGGCTGGCTAATTGGAGGATTTACAGGGCTCATTTATTCATTTGTAGTCTTTTTGTTTCAATACCTTGGCTATGACCGCTTGTTTGATGCAGAACAAGTCATTTATCACACCTGCTATACATTGATTGCGATGATGGGTGGAATCTTAGGAGTCAATATTTCTTCTAACAATTCACGTAGAGCTGCATAATAAAAAAGGAAGCCATCTTAATACATATGGCTTCCTTTTTATTATTCATTATTTCGTAAGATTTACGCTTCCTTCACTTGAACCCGCTGCGGATTCAGTTACCTCACGGATGGCATTGCGATCATATGTAAGACGGCTGCCGTCACCACATTTAATGACCACTTTATTATCATCAATCGAATCAATAAAACCATGCAGACCACCAATCGTGACGATTTTATCCCCTTTTTTCAATTGGTTTTGCATATTCGCAACATTTTTTTGACGCTTTTGCTGTGGGCGAATTAATAGGAAATAAAATAAAACAAACATTAGTATTAATGGAATGATTGTACCGATACCTTGCATCTTGTTTCCCTCCTTTCAATAAATATTCTATTAGAAATTTTTCGCGTTTGGTTTATTAAAACCATAACGTTCAAAAAACTCTTCACGGAAATCTCCAAGCCTGTCTTCCATAATAGCTTGTCTGACCTTCTCCATTAATCTTAACAGAAAATAGAGATTATGGTAAGACGTTAAACGAATTCCAAAGGTTTCATCACATTTAATTAAATGACGGATATAGGCTCTGCTATAATTACGGCATGTATAGCAATCACATTCGGGATCTAGCGGCCCAAAATCACGGGCATATTGCGCATTTTTCACCACTAGGCGTCCTGCGCTTGTCATTAAGGTCCCATTTCGGGCAATCCGGGTTGGCAATACGCAATCAAACATATCGATGCCGCGAATCGCTCCATCAATCAACGAATCCGGTGAGCCAACTCCCATTAGATAACGCGGTTTATTTGACGGTAACATTGGGGTTGTAAACTCAAGGACACGGTTCATGACATCCTTCGGCTCTCCCACGGATAACCCGCCTACTGCATAACCAGGGAAGTCAAGCGAAACAAGATCGTTTGCACTTTGTCTGCGAAGCTCTTCATATTCGCCGCCTTGGACGATTCCAAAAAGCCCTTGGTCTTCTGGTCGCTGGTGAGCGTTTAAACAGCGCTCAGCCCACCTTGACGTTCTCTCAACGGATTTTTTCATATATTCAAACGTAGCAGGAAATGGCGGGCACTCATCAAATGCCATCATGATATCGGAACCAAGAGCATTTTGAATTTCCATTGCCTTTTCCGGTGATAAAAATAGTTTCTCACCACTCATGTGATTGCGGAAATGAACGCCTTCTTCTTCAATTTTACGAAATTCACTTAAACTGAAGACCTGAAAACCACCCGAATCTGTTAAGATGGCCCGGTCCCAATTCATAAATTTATGAAGACCGCCAGCCTCTCTAATGATTTCATGTCCTGGTCTGAGCCATAGGTGGTAGGTATTACTTAAAATAATCCCCGCACCCATTTCTTTTAAATCTTCAGGTGACATTGTTTTTACGGTTGCCAATGTTCCAACAGGCATAAATGCAGGTGTGTCAAACGAACCATGTGGTGTATGTACCCGTCCAAGCCTGGCCCCTGTTTGTTTACATGTTTTAATTAATTCATATCGAATTGCAGTCAAATTGTTGTCTCCTTCCAAAGGCGGTGTGAGCAGAGCTATGTTAAATCTTTCTAAATTGATGACTATATATTACAGAAAATATGATTTACAAGGAAATCTACTTGCGGCGCTCCGCCCTTTACCACTAGATGATGAACATTGCATCACCAAAGCTGAAAAAACGGTACCGTTCCGCAACGGCTGTGTTGTACGCATGCAAAATATTCTCTCTGCCGGCTAACGCACTGACCAGCATGATCAGCGTTGACTTAGGCAAGTGGAAATTCGTAATCATTCCATCAATCGCTTTAAATTCATAACCAGGATAAATAAATATACTTGTCCAGCCGCTTCCGGCGGTAAATTTTCCATCGTTTGCGGACGCAATTGTTTCTAAAGTCCTTGTCGATGTGGTTCCAACAGTTATGATTCTGCCTCCGCTCTGTCTTACTTCATTTAGCAGTTGGGCCGTACCTTCTGTAACCATATAAAATTCAGCGTGCATATCGTGTTCCAATACATCATCCACACTCACAGGGCGGAATGTCCCAAGACCTACATGAAGCGTAATAAAGGCAATATGTACCCCTTTTGCTTTAATTTCCTCCAAAAGGGACTCCGTAAAGTGAAGACCTGCGGTTGGAGCAGCGGCAGATCCCGGTTCGCGGGCATATACCGTCTGATAACGATCACGGTCATCAAGCTGTTCTTTAATATAGGGTGGCAGCGGCATTTCTCCCAACTGATCAAGTACCTCGTAGAAAATTCCCGAGTATTTAAACTCTAATACTCTTCCGCCATGGTCAGATTCCTCGGTGCAAACAGCTGTAAGCATTCCGTCCCCAAAGGTGATTTCTGTACCTATCTTCACTCGTTTTGCCGGTTTCACAAGTGTTTCCCACTGATCATTCTCAAGTTGTTTTAAAAGCAGGACTTCGATTTTTGCCCCTGTATCATCTTTTACACCAAAAAGGCGTGCCGGCAATACCTTTGTATCATTTAAGACAAGGCAGTCCCCTTCACGCAAATATTCGGTAATATTTTTAAACACTTCATGCTTTATTTCGCCTGTTTGCTTATTTAAAACCATTAATCGGCTGTCTGTCCGGTTTTTTAATGGGACCTGAGCAATTAGTTCCTCAGGTAAATGAAAATCAAATATATCTACTTTCATCACTAACACACCTTACTATTTTTTATAAAAAGATCAATCCATCGGCACTTCCATGCCAAAATGGTGATAAACTGCTCCAGTTACTACCCTGCCGCGCGGAGTACGCTGCAAGAAGCCAATTTGTAACAGATATGGCTCATAAACATCTTCAATTGTTTCCGCCTCTTCTCCAATCGAGGCCGCAATGGTATCAAGACCGACTGGACCACCGCGGAATTTTTCGATAATTCCTTTTAAAAGCTTGTGATCGATATGGTCAAGTCCTAACCGGTCAACCTGCAGTAACTCAAGAGCCTCTCTTGCAAGGGCCAGGTTAATTGTACCATTTCCCTTTACTTGTGCAAAATCCCTAACCCGGCGGAGGAGCCGATTGGCAATTCTAGGGGTTCCCCTCGCCCTCCTGGCAATTTCAACGGCAGATGGTTCATCAATTTCCGTTTCAAATAAATCCGAGGTTCTGACAACAATATTTTTTAACTGATCTTCCTTATAATACTCGAGCCTGCACAAAACTCCAAATCGGTCGCGTAAGGGAGCTGATAAGGAACCTGCCCTGGTAGTTGCACCGACCAGTGTAAACGGCGGCAGGTCAAGCCGGACCGACCTCGCACTTGGCCCCTTTCCGATGACAATATCCAGACAAAAATCTTCCATTGCTGGATAAAGTACTTCTTCGATCGTCCGTGGCAGCCGGTGTATTTCATCGATAAATAACACGTCCCCAGGCTCGAGAGAGGTTAGAATAGCTGCTAAATCTCCTGGCCGTTCAATCGCAGGCCCTGAGGTTGTCCGGATATTTACCCCCATTTCATTGGCAATAATTACCGCTAGTGTGGTCTTGCCTAATCCTGGAGGCCCATAAAGGAGAACATGGTCAAGGGTCTCCTTCCGCATCTTTGCCGCTTTTATAAAAATCTCAAGATTTTCTTTTACTTGAGTTTGCCCAATGTATTGCTGTAAAGTTTGCGGCCGCAGGCTTTGTTCAAGACTGACCTCGCTTTCATTCACTTCACCAGATATGATTCGCTCTTCCATGAATTATCACCTATTTTAAAAGCCGCTGAAGGGCTTTTTTAATATATTGATCGGTTGAAAGCTGTTCTTTTTGTAATTCAGATGAGATTTTTTTAATTTCTTTATCGGAATAGCCAAGAGCTTTCAAGGCGAGGACAGCTTCTTCAAAAGCCGCATTGGCCGCTTGCTGTGGAAGTGGGAATTGATCAGCATTGAATAGGTTAGGAAAGTAATCCGGTACAATATCTTGTAATTTCCCTTTTAGATCAAGAATCATTTGCCGGGCGGTTTTTTTACCAACGCCAGGGAATTTAACAAGAAAGCTTTCATCCTCATTTTCAATGGCATTTACCACCTGCTGGACTTCGCCTGAAGCCAAAATGGCCAGTGCACCCTTAGGGCCAATCCCCGAAACGTTTAATAGTTTGGTAAAAAGTCTTTTTTCTTCTCTTGTTTCAAATCCGTATAGGGCGATTACATCTTCGCGGACATAATGATAGGTATAAACCGTTACCATTGTTTCCATTTTACCGGCGAAAATAAACGGATTCGGTGTGGAGATTTGATAGCCAATCCCATTATTTTCGATGACGATGTATTCTGGGCCGACAAATTCTACCATCCCTTTGATAAATTCATACACACGTTTTCTCTCCCCAAATAAACCTAAAAGGTTTTTCTCTTGAAAAATAAGCTATCTTTCATTTTAACATAACTCCAGGATGATATTGAAGAAATTCGTATCCTATCAAAAAGTCTAATAATTCAGTCCCTTGGACCTTCTTCTAAAATTGAATTGTAACGAGAAAATACATCTAACATAAAAAAACAGGCTGATTGGAGGCAATCAGTCTGAATTTATAAAATGGCTACTGTTTTTTTACTGAATACGGTTCGAATGTTTCTAGCACTTCCACATAATGGTCCTTCGATTTAATTGGGATGCCTTGAATTAATTCCTCTTGTTTCTTGCTTTCAAGTTTCTTGATATCTATTTGAAAGAATGATTGGATAATGTGTGATTGTCCCGGCCGGCCATTAAAAATGGTCAAAACACCATCATCTGTGACACCAAAAAAACCATTTGCTTTTAATAATGGCGAGATATCGTCAACTTGTTTGCGGAATACATAGGTTGACTCGTTGATGTCGGTAAGCTGCCATTGGTCATATTTAGCCCAGAAATTCTCTATTTTCCAACATGTCTCGTGCACCAATTCCTGACTTATTTCCCCGTCAAGATAGACTCTTTCTAAGATAACCGTTAAGTTCAGCGGCTCTGTCTTCGGTATTTGGTTATCTTGTGGGGCGGCCGAGCTTGTTGGGATTAGCCCAGGAACTCTACCAATCAACATGAAGAGAATAACAGCAAATACGGCTAATGTGTACCGGTACATTGCTATCCAAATGACCCTCATGTCACTCACCTCTTAATCTTAATAATTGAACATAGTTTACAGTACTAGTTTAGCCTTTATTTCCCTTTTTATCCGACAAAATAATTGCGGTTTATTTATAAATATGGCTGTGTTAATCTTGAATGTTGATTTCCGCTCCAGGCGGCTTCGCTCCAATCAACATGCAAAAACTCAACAATCCTTTAACACAGCCATAAATAAAGAGACAAGCCCGAAAGCTTTGCCTCTTGTTATGGTGTGGATTAGCGGCCGCCCTTATTCCGCTGGGAGTCGTTATGAATATTACGGTCCCGGCCCATTGTGCCCTCGTCCGTAATCACCTGGACGTTTTTTCCTTTTGCATAGGGCTGAACCACATTCTGAATGGCTCGTTTGGTTTCAGCTGCCCGATCATTGTCGTGCAATGAGACGGAAACAATGACCGTATTTCCATATGCGACAGACCTTACATTTCTAACATTATCAATATTTTCCACTTTGTTTCTTATTTTTGCTGTAAAACGATCTTGGAACTCCGGATTCGTGACCACTCCGTTGTTACCGTTCTTAGCACTCAAGTGACCGTGATAGTTTAAATCACTTGTACTAAACCGGTTATCCCGCTGAAAGAAGTTTCGGTCTGTTTTGGCCCTAGGGACTGTTGGATTTGGGGGATTCCCGTTTTCGTCTCTAGTTTGCATCTGCCTGCTGTTTTTTTCATTAACGGCTTGATCCTCCACGCCAAGGTTATGGTCCATTATTTCTGTCAAGGCACCATCATTATCCCTTAGTATGCCATAATCATTATTGGCGTGGTTTTCATTCGAATAATAACCCATCGGCCGAGCTACGTTATTTCCAGTACCCGTACGATTATTATCATTTGCACATCCTGTAACACCTACTAATAAAGAGAAGGAAAGAGGAATCATCCACTGTCTTTTGTTCAAGCGATAAACCCCCTAGAATACATTCTGAGCATAGAATTCTGCTCATTTATAGGGTGTTATCTTCTGTAGGAATTCATTCTGATAAAATCATTTCACTTTTTCCTGTAATTGGCGGATAAATTTTTTTCTTAGGTGAAATTGATCGACAGTTAAATCCATGACCATCCTTATTTTTTCTTGGTCATTATAGGATTTTTCGCGGATCAGCCGATTCCATTCTCGAAAAATATCTGCCGGGAAGGCTAAGGCATACAAAAAAGCTTTTTCATCTAAATATTTTCCTATTGGCTTTAAACTTCCCAGTTTTCCCAATGACCAATCAAGATTGGGAAGAATTCGATTGGCATATTGTAAATAATCAAATGAGGGCGGACCGATACTAATTAAGTCAAAATCAATTAAATTCAATTGTCCCTTCTTGTCACGGAGGAAATTGTGATGGGCTACATCACCATGGAGAATCACAACCGGTTCTTTTTGAAAAAAGCGGCCGTGTTTGATCATCCCTGCTAATGACCAATTGGCCCATACAATCAGTTCAGAAATCGTGTAATCATCTAAAAAGTATTTTATAAAAGGAAGATTGCCTGAAAAAACTCGGAGCCTTTCTGTCCATTTGGCAATTAAATCACTTCTTGAAAGCAAAGTCCGGTATCGACTTTCAACGGAAGCAGTGGTTTGGTGAAATTGTTTCAACAGATCAAGACCTTCTTGACGATTTCGCTGTGTTGAATAAGAAAAGGGTGTGTTATGTGGAGGGATGTATTCGATACATCCATAATAGGTTCCCTCAAAAAAGAGCTGTTCTTTGATCGGACCGGATAAGTATTGGTATGTTTTCAAAAATCCTTCTTTTTTTAAGGTGGCGGTAAAGGCTTCTTGAAGTTTTAATCTGTTATTGGAATGATATCCCTTTAAAATATAGGTATTTTTTTCAGTTTTTAATAAGAAGACAGACTTTCGGACCATCACCAGCTGAATAATTTTCTCATAAAACCGTGATCGAAAATAAGAGAGGAGACGATTCAAGTAATCATCGTCTCCCTTTTGTTTACCAGGTTTATTAATTGCTCTCATCACGGTAACCTGGCATACCGTATGGATTTGTTCCAGCTGGTCCCACACCGTATGGGTTCATATAAGGCGGGTGGGCAACATTCATTGGCCCTGTATACGGCGCACTGTAAATTGGCGGTGTTGGCGGTACAAAGCTGGTTGGTGGCGGGCTTGTTGGAACCATTCCGGCTGGCTGCATTCCGCCGCCGCCACAGCCACAGTCATTTAGAGCTCCGGCTCCTACTGGCAGTCCTTGTGCTGGAGCTGTCGGCATATAAGGCATTTGTCCTGCTGCTCCATGTGTATGAAGATCGGATGATTCAAAGTCATGCATACCCATTACTTGAGGTCCAGGCCCGCCCATTTGCGGATATCCGTATGGTGCTGTGCCCATTCCGTAAGGATTAACCATTCCAGGGTTCCCGTACATGGTGCCAGGTCCTCCTGGAGAGGCTTGAGGCATCCCTCCTTGATATTGAGCTGGATACCCTTGGGCACCTGCCATTGGGTCGACTGTTCCGCCTGGCATTCCCTCATAGCCCATTGGCATCTGGCCATATCCGGCTGGCATTCCTCCGTAGCCCATTGGGGTTTGACCAAATCCAGCCGGCATTCCTCCGTAGCCCATTGGATTTTGTCCGTATCCGGCTGGCATCTCTCCGTAACCCATTGGATTTTGTCCGTATCCGGTCGGTGCCTCTCCGTAACCCATTGGATTTTGTCCGTAACCTGTCGGGACCTCTCCGTAACCCATTGGATTTTGCCCGTAACCTGCTTGCATTGGTGCTGCTCCTGCAGGCATTCCACCATATTCAGCTGGCATTTGAGTTGGTACAGGTGCTCCACCGCCATAGCCCATTGGCATTTGGGTTGACCCTGCTGGTACCCCTTCATAGCCCATCGGTGCGGTTCCGGATGGAAATCCACCATACCCCATTGGGGATTGACCATATGCTGCAGGGTCCATCATTGGTGTTTGGGTTCCCATTACAGCACCAGGATTATAGGCCGGATTTACACCAGGCATTTGCGGCATGAAGGATGATGACTCATCATGGAAAAATTGCCCTGGCATAACGGATGTACCCGCCACAGCTGGATTAAATCCAGGTGTCCCATGAACCATGCCTGGATGTGGCACATACCCTGCCCCTTGGACTGCCGGATAAGGCATAACAGGCGGCATCATTGGCATACCACCAAATGGAGGGCAGAAACCAGGTCCCGGCATTACAGGCGTAATTGGCACACAATAGTCTTGCGGCAGCGGTATTTCAACCGGCATTTCTTTTGCAGGTGCCGGAGGCGGAATCGGAATTTCCTTTTTTATTTCTTCTTTGACCTCAGGAAGTATGTTGGCAGGTTTAGGAGGAAGCTGTGGTGGAACGGTCATGTTGGTCATGTTGCTCGTATAATAATTGTTTATATCAATTTCTGGGATGATCTGCAGGGGCATTTTGGGAGTGTAAGGTGCTTTCGGTGCTTCTTTTATTATTGGCTGTTCTTTTACAATTGGTTTCTCTTTTACAATCGGTTGTTCCTTTATAATCGGTTTCTCTTTTACAATCGGCTGTTCCTTCACAATCGGTTTTTCTTTTACGATTGGGGCTTCTTTGATCGGCAGTGGAACGGGTTTCTCTTTGGCAAACGGATGCTCAGCAATGGGCATTTCTTTTTTCGTTCCTAAATTGATTGTCTTTTCCGGTTTCGTTCCCATCGGCGCTTCTTTTTTTATGGATCCACCTGTTGTTGGAACTTTTATTTTCATACCGGGCATAATCATATCAGGGTTGCTGAGCTGTGAATTCATCTTTTTCAGCTCTTCAAAATTCACGCCGTACTTCTTGGCGATCTTCCAAAGAGTATCCCCTTTCTGTACGATATGGATCTTCACTCTGATTTCCCTCCTATGGCATAAGTCCATATAGTGTATGTGAAGATGGGCAAAGTGCTAACATTCTTCAAAAAAATCTATGCTTCCTTTTGTAAAATTATGAATAAGTCCCCAAAGATACGGTGAGATTCGTAAAATGAAATTTTCGCCGATAAATTAGATAAAACCGCCGATATGTTGAAGTTTTTCGCTGATATATTAGTAAAAACCGCCGATAAGTTTAAAAAAACCGCCGATAAATCCTCCAAGTCTAAGAATTACTTTTACAAAAATAAGAAAAAAAGATGTAATGAGTTAAATTACATCTTTTTTTCGCTTATTATGAATTTTTCAACATCCGGTCTAGAGCTAATATTGCTTTTTCAGCTATTTCTGGACTAACTTTGATGATATTGTTTGGTTGATCCAGCGTATCCAGGCTCCAAACTAGGTGCGGCAAGTCAATACGATTCATGGTCATGCAAGGACACATATGCGGATTTAATGAGATAATCTGTTTATCCTGATGATCGTTGATGATCCGGTTTACGAGATTCATCTCGGTTCCGATTGCCCAAGCAGAACCAGGCTCTGCCTTTTCGATCGCATTAATAATATAGCTGGTGGACCCCGCCATATCCGCTAATTCAACGACTTCCCGGCGGCATTCCGGATGAACGATAATTTTCATTTCAGGATATTGAACACGTGTATCCGCCACGTTTTGAACAGTAAAATTTTCGTGGACGGAGCAATGCCCTTTCCAAAGAATCACTTTTATTTTTGACACATCGCCCTCATATTCAAGCGCATTTGTGATTGGATTCCAGATCGCCATATCATCTAAGCCAATCCCTAAATCTGCTGCCGTATTCCGGCCTAGGTGCTGATCAGGCAAAAATAAAATCCGTTCTTTCATTCCTAAGGCCCATTTCACCATCGTTTCGGCATTGGAGGAGGTAACGGTGGCACCGCCATTTTCACCCACGAATGCCTTAATCGCTGCGGTTGAATTGATATAGGTTAACGGCAGTATCGTATCTCCAAACAGTTCCTGGAGTTTTTCCCAGGCTCGTTCTGTTTGCTCGATATCCGCCATGTCGGCCATTGAGCAGCCGGCGCGCATATCAGGCAGAAATACCTTTTGATTGTCACTGGTTAAAATATCGGCCGTCTCGGCCATAAAATGGACACCGCAAAATACGATATACTCCGCTTCCTTGTTATCCGCCGATAGCTGAGCTAATTTTAACGAATCACCGGTTGCATCGGCAAACTGAATGACTTCGTCTTTTTGATAATGATGGCCGGGAATAAATAAGCGTGAGCCAAGCTGTTTTTTTACCTCTATTACACGTTTTTCAAGTTCTTCTCGTGTCATTTGCTTGTATTTTTCAGGAATCATGACATTCTTTTGTAAAGTTTCTAAGAAGCTCATTCTACTCATCTCCTTTATTCCATATCACTTTTACACTTATATCAAGGGCTTTATAGGAATGAGTTAGAAGCCCTAGAGAAATATAATCTACCCCTGTGTCACGATAGTCCGCGATGTTTGATAATTGAATGCCGCCGGAAGCCTCGGTAATGATTCCAGACGGGACGAGTTTGATAAATTCCTTAATTTCATCAGGTGTTCGGTTATCAAACATAATCACATCCGCACCAGCATCGACTGCTTCTCTCACTTGCGCTTCTGTTTCTACCTCGACCTCCACTTTTACCATATGGCCTGCTTTTTCCCGGACAGCCTCTACTGCCTTTGAAATCGAGCCAGCAAAGGAAATGTGGTTGTCTTTAATCATGACCGCATCATATAACCCAAAGCGATGATTAAAGCCTCCACCGCAGCGGACTGCATATTTTTCAAGCATTCTTAGACCTGGAGTCGTCTTTCGTGTATCACATACTCTTGTATGACCACTGTCGAGAGTTTGAACTGTCTTTTGTGTCAAGGTAGAAATACCACTCATCCGTTGAACCAGATTAAGGACCACTCGTTCTCCTTTTAGTAAATCCGCGATTTTTCCAGAGACATGCGCAAGCTCCTGTCCCTTCTTGATTGCTTGGCCATCCTTCACAAATAGCTCGACGTTAATATCTTGATTTAATAGCCGAAAACCGGTCTTGATAACTTCCTCTCCACAAAAGACACCCTCATCCTTTGAAAGAAAAACAATTTTACCTGTCGTATCATCCGTAAAAATGAGATCGGTGGTTAAATCCTGTTCCCCAATATCTTCGATAAAAAAATCCTCAAGTTGCGAGCGCAGTTTTAGTGAATTCATTGTTTTTCTCCAATCCCCGATTCTTTTTATGAGTAATTGATTGACGTAACCAATTTTGATTGTCTTCTAAAGGAAAATCACTTCGATAGTGACCTCCTCGGCTCTCTGTCCTTTGTAAGGCGGCTTCGGTAATGAGACTCGCTGTAATCACCATAAAGATTTTTGATAGATCCGATCTAGAACATGTATCTAACTGAATTTGATCGGCACGGAATTGAGCCAGCCAAGCTTGCTGCTTTTTCAAATTGGCTTCATTCCTAACAATCCCTACCCGCTCCATCATCAAATCCTTGATCCGCTGAATATCCGGTAAATTCAGCAACTTAGTAATAGCTGGTGGCAAGAAAGCTCTACTATCAAATTCTTGATACTCTGTTCGGGTGCCATTGATCCATTTTGACAATCGGTCACCTTGATAAAGCCCCTCTAATAAAGAATTGCTCGCCAAGCGGTTGGCGCCATGCAGTCCTGTACAGGCAGCCTCTCCGATCGCATATAACCCTTTAATGGAAGAACGGCCCATTAAGTCTGTTTTAATACCGCCCATTAAAAAGTGGCTGCCAGGAGCGACAGGAATTTTTCCGTCCGCTAAACAAATACCGTTTTCTTCGCAAATAGCCGTAATCGTAGGAAATCTTTTGCTAAATTCTTTAATAGTGCTAATATCTAAAAATATTTGTTTCCCTTTTTTAAGAAATTCATAGATTCTTTGTGAAACCACATGCCTTGGACCCAGGTCCTTCATGGGATGAATCCCTTCCATAATAGGAATTCCCTCTTCGGTCACAAGGATTGCCCCATCGCCTCGAACGGCTTCAGAAATTAATCCTTTTGTATCACCGTTGATATACAAAAGAGTCGGATGAAATTGAACAAATTCCATATCGACAACTTCTGCACCTGCTAAGTAAGCCATCGCGATACCATCACCACATACAGTACCAGCGTTTGAGGTGTAAGTGAACAATTGCCCGCAGCCGCCGGAGGCCATAATGATGTGGCTTCCATAAAACTTTTGTATCGTCCCATCCGATTGTTTTGCTTTAACGCCCACACAGCGAGTTTTTTCAGCGTTTAAAAGTAATTCGTAAGCAAATACATCTTCATCAATCGTTACATTATTGGGGAGCCTGCTGATTAAATGTTCCATGACGTTTTTACCAGTGGCATCACCACCGCCATGAACAATTCTCTTTTCGCTATGGGCCCCTTCCATTCCAAGGAATAATTCACCATTATGATCTTTATCGAACACATCGCCCTGCTGAGACAGATTTCGGATCAGAGAAGGGGCAGCGTTAATGATTTCCCGGACTGCATCAAGATTATTATGAAATCTTCCCGCCTCAAGTGTATCCGCGATATGTTTGGATGGGTGGTCATTTGCTCCTAAAGCGGCAGCAATGCCCCCTTGTGCTAGATAAGAATTTGCCGTCCTTAATTTCCCCTTTGTGAGTATTCTCACATTCAAATGATTATTTAATTGAACAGCCAGCTGTAACGCGGCTATTCCACTTCCAATTATTACTACATCATCATTTATCATGGATGAACCTCCTGGCATTAACAGGTGTCTTGACATATATATTTACACAGATTTAAACTAAAAACAAGTACTAAAAAAATAGATTATTGGAGAAATAGGATGATATATTTTGATTTTGCTGCGACAACTCCTTTAGATGCTGATGCAGCGGAGGCTTATGTAAAAGTAGCAACTGAATACTTTGGAAATACACAGAGCCTCCATGATATCGGCGGACAATCTCAACAATTACTCGAAAATTGCCGGGAAGAACTGGCCAATGCTTTAGCTATTAATAAAAAGGGCTTATTTTTTACAAGCGGCGGGTCGGAAGGAAACTTTTTAGCGATCGAGGCCCTTTTGTCAGCTCCACTAAAAAGCGGCAACCATATTATTGCTGGTATGGCAGAGCATTCCTCTGTCCATGGTGTGCTAAAGCGACTCAAAAAAAATGGCTATGAAGTGACCTTCATTCCGCTTACTTCAAATGGATTGATGGATATGAATCTTCTCCTGAATTCGATCAGATCCGAAACTATTTTAATGACCGTGCAACATGTTAATTCGGAAATAGGAACGATCCAGCCAATTGAGGAAATCGCGAAAATAGCGAAAGAAAACAAAATTCACTTTCACAGCGACTTTGTCCAATCCTTTGGAAAAATAAATGTAACGGCCCTTGCGCCCTTAGTCAGCAGTTTTTCTTTTTCCGGGCACAAAATTTATGGACCAAAAGGGGTCGGCGGCGTTTATATTAACCCAAGCATTGCATGGAAGCCCTTTTTCCCGGGAGGTTCACATGAAAGCGGGCTTCGGCCTGGAACAGTCAATGTCCCTGCGATCGCTGCACTAACTGTGGCTGCCCAGAAAATTATCGGACGACTTGATGAGGACCATACTAAATTTCAATTATTGCGTGAAACATTTATTGAAACGCTTGAGCCGATAAAAGATTGGGTCAAAGTTTATCAAACTGATGATCATAGACAGCTAGCCAATATAATTGGAATGCGGATTTCCGGTATCGAAGGGCAATGGATGATGCTTGAATGCAACCGGCTCGGATTTGCCATCTCCACTGGAAGCGCATGTCAAATCGGAATGCAAGCCCCGGCAAAGGTGACGGAGGCACTAGGATTAGAAAAAGACGAAGCAAAGGAATTTATCCGAATCTCGCTTGGGCATTCCTCCACAAAGGAACAGGTCATTTCACTTGGGGAAACGGTGGTCAAGATTGTTAAATCATTCAAAATGGACTCACGTGTTAGAAAGAAACAAACTGTGCTAGAATAGGAAGATAGAAAATACAATAGGAGGTCTTTTATGGCTGATCAAAAGAAGATTTTGGGAGAGGAAAGAAGGTCGTTCATTCTCCAGCAGCTGAAAGACAGCTCTGAACCGCTCACAGGCAGTGAACTTGCGGCAAAAACAAAAGTAAGCAGACAAGTAATTGTTGGGGATATTACCCTTCTTAAAGCTAAGAATGAACCGATTATTGCCACAAGCCAAGGTTATATTTATTTAAAGACAAGCTCGAGTACTCCTACATTTGAAAGAACGATAGCCTGCAAACATTCGCCGGCTGACACAGAGAAAGAATTAAATTTACTTGTTGACCATGGTGTGCTTGTTAAAGATGTAAAGATTGAACACTCCGTTTACGGTGATTTAACAGCATCCGTAATGGTGGCAAACCGCCATGAAGTTAAACGATTTATGGAAAACATTACAAGCACGAAGGCATCCTTATTATCGGAGTTAACCGGTGGTTACCACCTGCATACGATTTCTGCTTCAAGTCTCGAGGTCTTAGACCAAGCCGAACAAGCTCTGAAAAAAGAAGGATTCATAATTGAATGACAAAAAGAGACCCGCTGCAGCTGCACGGGTCTCTTCTCTTAATCTAAGTTTACCGTCACGGATGGATAGCTCCCTAACACTTTGACACCACAGCCAAGTGCTTCAAGTTCAGCAATCGCTCCAGGAATTAACACCTCGTCAAGTTTCATTTCCAAATCAATAATAAAGAAATAATTGCCAATTCCTGTTTTCATCGGTCTTGATTCAATTTTGGAAAGATTCAATTTTCTCCAGGCAAACGCTGACAGTACCTGATGAAGGGCACCTGCCTGATCAGAAGGCAGTGTCACCATTAGGGTTGTTTTATAATGCGATGACCCGCTTATTTCTGCAAAATCCAAGTCCTGCTCTGATAAAACAAAAAAGCTAGTATGGTTAAAATGAAAATCATGAATGTCCTTTTGGACGATAGTCAGACCATATTCTTTTGCCGCGAGTTCATTTGCAATTGCGGCTGCATTCAATTCAGGCTGCTCCATGATCATCTTCGCTGCCGCAGCGGTTGACGCAATACTCTCAATCGGTACACCTTTAAAATGGTTATGTAAAAACTTATGGCACTGGGCAATCGCATGGGAATGGCTAAATACTTTTGAAACTGACTGCCAATGGTCCTTATTATCAGGATGAACCATTAAATGCTGTTTAATCGGAAGCGTAATTTCTCCCACAATCGGAATATCAACTACATGCGTTAAATAATCCAGCGTAATATTTACTGAACCTTCAAGCGCATTTTCAACAGGAACGACCGCCAAATTCACTTTTTGATCCGCAATGGCATCTATACTTTCCGGTATCGTGCTAAATGGTTCCAGCTCGAATCCTTGAAAAACTTTACTCACAGCTAATTCTGTAAATGTTGCCTTTGGCCCCAAATAACCAACCTTCATGACTTTCCCCACTCCTCTATATTTTTAAAAAAGAAGGCTAAAGACCAGGCCCATAGCGGACCTTGTCCACTACGCGCCTGTTCCCAGCACTTCCACTTTTTCAACAAATTCAAGTTTTCTTAATTCCGTTAATAAATCGTCTAGCTTTGTTATAATGTTCGATGTATTTAATGACAATGTCACATTTGCTCTGCCTTGGAGCGGGATCGTTTGGTGGATAGTCAGCACATTACAGCCTGATCCAGCAACGACACTTAACAAGTTTGACAACGTGCCAGAGCGGTCTTCTAAATGAAAGAAGAGGGAAATGATCTTCTCCTTTTGAATCGTCGAAAAAGGAAAGACCGTGTCCCTGTATTTATAAAAGGCACTCCTGCTTAGGTCCACTTTAAGAACAGCATCTGCAATCGATTCAGCTTTGCCCCTATCCAACATTTCTTTCACTTCAAGGGTTTTCTTCATCGCTTCCGGCAAAACATCCTCACGGACCAGGTAAAACTTTTTATCATTATTATCCATTTAACTCTACCTCGTTCTTGTACGGAAAACTACTCAATAAACTCAAATTCGAACTCTAACAACTTCACAATATCCCCATCTTTTGCCCCTCTTTGTCTTAAGGCATCATCAACGCCATAACCACGGAGCTGGCGTGCAAAACGGCGGATCGATTCTTCTCTTGAAAAGTCCGTCATCTTAAATAAGCGTTCGAGCTTCTCACCCGAGAGAACAAATGAGCCGTCTGGATCTCTCGTAATGGTAAAGGCTTCAGGATCGGCCTCATGTTTATATAATACACGATGTACGCCCGTAACCTCTTCTTCATGCTCAAGCGGGAATTCTGGTGTCTGCTCAATTTTATCGGTAATCGCAAATAATAAATCTCTAAGACCTTTTCGTGTTAGGGCAGAAATAGGAAAAATCGGATAATCCTCTTCTAACTGCTCTTTAAACATCTTTAAGTTTTCCTCGGCATCCGGCATATCCATTTTATTTGCGACAATGATTTGCGGGCGCTCCGTTAATCTGAGGTTATATTCTTGTAATTCTTTATTAATCGTCAAATAATCCTCAAATGGATCTCTGCCTTCTGTTGCTGCCATATCAATGACGTGAACAATCACCCTTGTCCGCTCAATATGCCGCAAAAATTGATGACCGAGGCCAACACCTTCACTAGCACCTTCAATCAATCCCGGCAGGTCGGCCATAACAAAGCTTCGGCCATCTTCAGTTTCGACCATGCCAAGATTAGGAACAATCGTCGTGAAGTGATATTCCGCAATTTTTGGCTTTGCCGATGACACGACTGATAATAAGGTCGACTTACCTACACTTGGGAAACCTACTAGACCTGCATCAGCAAGGAGTTTCAACTCAAGAACAACATCCCGCTCTTGTCCTGGTTCACCATTTTCAGCAATCTCTGGTGCTGGATTTTGCGGGGTGGCAAAACGAGTATTTCCTCGTCCGCCGCGGCCGCCCTTGGCAATAACCGCCCGTTGGCCATGCTCGACTAAATCAGCGATGACCTCTTTTGTTTCAGCATCGAGGACTACTGTTCCAGGCGGCACCTTGACAATCATATCATGAGCGCCCCTGCCATGCATTCCCTTCGACATGCCGTGTTCTCCGCGTTCTGCTTTAAAATGACGCTTATATCGGAAATCCATTAGGGTGCGTAAGCCCTCATTCACTTCAAAAACGACATTGGCTCCCTTTCCGCCATCTCCACCGGCAGGACCACCATTTGGTACATATTTTTCACGGCGAAAGGCAACCATACCATTTCCGCCGTCACCGCCTTTTACATATATCTTAACTTGATCGACAAACATCTTATTCCTCCAGTCTTGCACATAAATAAATTGAAATTAAACCGAGTTATTTTTCAGCATTGGCATAAATAACTCGAGGGAGAGTTCCGTTTCTGTAAATTCCTTGATCGACAAATCAAACGATTTATCAGACAAGAAGCTCTCAATCAGTTCTCTGTTAGTTATTATCCCGCTAAAATCAAAAAAGAAACGAACACCGTCTGATTGCGGTTCTATGGTAATTGATAAATTATTTTCTTGAAATGGCTCAATGGCCTGATTCAAACTGCCAAAAAAGGTATGTGTCCATTTCGTCACAGCCAGATCATTAATTTTTGAGGCATCTGGATCAAACATCACCTCATATTCCAGCTTAAAGGAAGGATTTTCCCAGTTCGATTTTAAAAGCAGCGCTGCAAATAAAGGCATATGTAAATTTGATAGTTTGGTCTCATGCTGGGTCTCAATTACGATTTCGTCAATCACTTGTTTTGCACGGTCAATCCGATTCAAATCCAGATTTCCTTTAATCAGCTGCAGCTTATTTAGCCAATCATGTCGTGAGTGCCGCAGCACCTCCACGATATCCCATTCTTTCCCCATATGTACACTCCCACATTTAAGTGTTGACACTGTTTGCTGTTAGTATATCAAAAAAACATACATGAGTAGACTTTTTTGTATAAGAAAAGTTTTTTAGAGGCAAAAAGAGCTTTCTAAGAAGATTTTATGAGTGAGGTCTTTATTGCAAAAAGAAAACTCTAACCAATCAGGTTAGAGTTTCTGATGAATTGCTTAAGCTTCTTGAGCAGCTGCTGGATAAACACTTACTTGTTTACGGTCACGACCTAAACGTTCGAATTTTACAACGCCGTCGATTTTTGCAAAAAGAGTGTCGTCACCACCGCGGCCAACGTTTTCACCTGGGTAAATCTTTGTACCGCGTTGACGGTAAAGGATAGAACCACCAGTTACAAATTGACCGTCTGCACGCTTCGCACCAAGGCGCTTCGCGATAGAGTCACGTCCGTTCTTTGTAGAACCTACTCCCTTTTTAGATGCAAACAATTGAAGATCTAATTTTAATAACATTTCATTCCACCTCCTGCTTTTTGAAGGTTATTTTAATGTGCTCTCCGTACGTTTCTTCAATCGATCGTAATGACACAGCCATACCCTCGAGAAGAAGCTGTACTTTCTCAAATACGCTCTCCGGAAGGTCTTCCGGTACAACGCAGCGGAGAAAGCCATCTGCTCGATGTTCAAGATCGGGCGTAACACCGGTTAGTTCGTGAACCGCATTAATCGCACCAACAGATACGGCTGATACGCCTGCACAAACAATGTCTTTGCCGCGATCTGCGAACAAAGCATGACCGTTCATTTCGAATGATTGAATCGTTCCGGACTCAGTACGATAAATCGTAATGTTAATCATCTATTTTCCAACACCTTATGCGTTGATTTTTTCGATGACAACTTTAGTGTAAGGTTGACGATGACCTTGCTTCTTACGGTTGTTTTTCTTCGCTTTGTACTTGAAAACAATGATTTTCTTCGCACGGCCTTGTTTTTCAACTTTAGCTGTAACAGTAGCGCCTGCAACAACAGGACTTCCAACTTTTACAGTTTCACCGCCAACGAAAAGAACCTTGTCAAAAGTAACTGTTTCACCAGCTTCAACATCTAATTTTTCGATGTAGATAGCTTGGCCTTCTTCAACTTTTAATTGCTTACCGCCAGTTTCGATAATTGCGTACATGAACTGCACCTCCTTATAAACTCAGACTCGCCAAATACAGGCGCTTATGCATATGCAAAAGTCTTATTACCTGCATTGTGCGGTTGTAGCACGGGTGCTACAAACATAACATTAAGATACTAACATAGATTAATTGAATGTGTCAATAGCCATTTGGGCACTTCATCGGTCAGAGCTGTTCCTTTTTCGAAAGTTCTTCATCATCACCAAACTGCTTTAGCTGATAAAAATGGGGTAAATCAGGCTGAAGCGTAAAATATAGTTTCAGCTGAAGAAGTTCCTCTAACACCTTTCTGTGGGCCTCATGTGTTCCAAGCAGCGCTTCCTTTACCTCTGGGGTTGTCCCAATCAGGATGGCCTCAAAATCGGAGCTGCGGTGCTCTAACAGCTCTCGTTCAAGCCGGAAGGCAACCGTTTCTGGACTAAGGATGCGGCCAGTGCCCTCGCAGACCGGACATTTCACCTTTAGGGCTTCTGATAAGGTCACCTTTGTCTTTTTCCTTGTCAGTTGAAGGATGCCAAGTTCTGTAAACCCGATGATTTTGGTTCTTCGCTCATCTTTATTTAATTCTAATTCCACTGTATCGAGAATAGTTTGCTTGTCCTGCTCCCGAGTCATATCGATACAATCAATCAAAACAATTCCGCCAATATCACGGAGACGAAGCTGTCTGACAATTTCTTTCGCTGCAAGCTGGTTGGTTTTAAGGACCGTTTCACCGTAGTCGATCTTGCCGGAAAATTTCCCTGTGTTCACATCGATAATCGTTAACGCTTCTGTCTCATCAAATATCAGGTATGCCCCATGGTCAAGCCAAACGACCCGCTTTAACGCCTTGTCAATTTCATGCTCGACTTTACTGCTTGAAAATATATTCTCTTTGCCGTTGTAAAAGCTAAGCTTGGTATGATCGTTTACCTTTTCGAGAACATTTTTTAGAGAAAGATCGTCAACAATGATTTCACCTGATTTCATCCGGGCAGCTTGGGTGATAACCATTTCAATAAAGGTGTCCTTTTGAAAAATCATTCCGGGCTTTTTTTGGACAGACGCTTTTTGTAACAGTTCTTGGTATTGTTCTCTTAACATTTGAAGTTCAGCGGCGATTTCCTCTTCTGAACTATAGATTCCTGATGTCCGAAAGATCATCCCTTCTTCTTCTGTTTTTAACTTTGTGCCAATTTTGCGCAAGGTCGTTTTCTTAGATTCATGGGCAATTTTCTTTGATACCGCCACATACCGCCCTTGCGGCATATAGACAAGATGATTTCCCTCTATCTCTATGATTCCTTTGACTTTTGGACCTTTTGTGCCTGTCGCATCCTTCTCAACCTGGACGAGCATTTTTTCGCCTTGATGGACATAGGAGGTGACGTTCTTTTGTTGATCCTTGGATTGAACGAACGAGGGGAGAACATTGCGGTGCAAATAAGCATTTTTCTCCTCGCCGATATCAATGAAGGCAGCGTTCATACCTGGCAGCACCTTTGTAACGGTCCCTAAATAAATATTACCGACCAGCGAACGATGTTCAGGTCGGTCGATGACAATATTTTCAACACGGTTTTCCCTTAGGTAAGCAAATCTCTTTTCCCGTGAATGATAGTTTACAATTAATCGTTCCAATGAAACGTCCTCACTTTACAACTTTCTTTAATCGAAGAAGAAGCGCTCGTGAACCGGGCGCTTCTCGCTTTTTTATTATTATACCCTAATAGTATGAAAAAAGAAGGTCGCTGATTTTATCGGTTAACCGTTTTTCGGAAAAATAGGCGTGAAGGAGCTCGTTCTCATCCAGTTTTCCGGTTTCCCGTCCATCCGCCTCGACGATAATGGGATGCTTGCAGCCGCGCTGAAATTTTTCGAGAACATGAATGACCAAGTCCCCTTCATTCGCTTGGATGGGCTTCAAAATGTCAGGAGTCGCCTTTTTCCCATAATAACGCTCAAGTAAAAACCTCATAAAGATATAACGCCGCTGTTTCCATTCATGATAAAGCGAAAAAAAGAGGAAAAAGATTACTACCCAAACATTCAAATGCATGGGTGCTGTGAATAAAATCAGCACCGAAAACAAGCTTAAGCAGCATAGAGAAATCAGTAATGTCAATTGATGGGCTCGTGGAAATGAATCTTTTAAGGAGAGCAGTAAAAATACGAGCTTGCCCCCATCAAGCGGCCAAACTGGGAATAGATTAAAAACAAAGATCATCAGATTATAATTAAGAAAAAGATGAAATAAATCTTCTGGAAGCAGTTGGAGAGTAAATAAGAGATAAGCGAGCCCCACCATCCAGACATGCTGCAGCGGCCCGGCAAGCACCACAATCGTCTCTTCCTTTAAAGGACGATTACCATGCTCATCCATTTCCGCTACCCCGCCAAATGGAAGCAAGGAAATTTTTTTGATTCGCCAGGAAAAAAAAGAAGCCGCAGCAGCATGCCCCATCTCATGTATAAAAATAATTCCAAGCAGCATCGAGACTTCGAGGAAATGGGCTGTAGCAATCGATAAGGCAATCACAATCCACAATAACGGATGGATCGAAATCAGTCTTAGGAGTGTAATCATCCTAGTCAAAGCGAATCA
The DNA here is from genome assembly GCF_021560175.1 of Neobacillus drentensis. GTDB lineage: Bacteria > Bacillota > Bacilli > Bacillales > Cytobacillaceae > Neobacillus > Neobacillus drentensis_A. Next base: position 4,695,913 of record NZ_CP091110.1, read on the forward strand.
CCTGGATCGGATCGATAAAATTATCGTCTTTTTTAATGGCAAAATAATATTTTCCTTTTGTCTTATCCTCCCCTGCAGAGGTCGAAACCGTTCCAACTACGTCTCTCTTTCCGACATACTCATACAGTTTCACTTTCACTTCGTCCAAATTGCCATACCATGTTTCTGATTTGTCAGAGTGCTGGATAATGACCGTTTTGCCAATCCCTTCTTTCACCCCCGCAAACGTAACGAGACCATCATTAATCGCTTGAACCGGGGCACCCTTGCTTGTTTCAATCATGATTCCCTGGCCATTTTTTTCGAAGTTTTCAAGAATCTTCCCCATGGCCGGAACAGAAAGATTTTGATTATCTGCCACTGTTTTATTATCTGACGTTTTTTCGTCAGTAAAAGGCAGCAGGGCTAATGGTTTACCAAACTTCTCTTCGTACCAATTGGATACCACGGCAAACTTAAAGTCCTTATCCATTTGACTTGTGATGAAATCCCGAGCCGGCTCAAGTTTTCCGGTATGATTGCGAAAGAGAATGGCCACCGCTAAGAAGAGAAGTGCTGAAGCTAAGATTTTGAAAAAGAAGACCTCTTTTTTAAAGAGAGGGTGTCCGGCGTCACCGCCACCGGTGTCGGAAGGACTCGTATACTTAAAATCATCATGCTCATCATACCCTGGCCAAGTAATCTGGCGTTCAGGACTTGACGAATTTGCATTGGTACCTTGTTCCTTTTTTCTTTTGGCGATTCGCCGCCGTATTTCTTCCGGTGTAGACCGCGCCATACCCATCAACCCTTTTCCTGCTTTTTGTACAAGTTTATGTGCGAAGAAGGACGAGTATGACAAACATTAAAAAGCCTGTCCGCAATTAAAACGGACAGGCTCCAAAATTATCTAACACCAAAAAACTTTTTAAGTTTAGTAAAAACACCTTTGTTTGCTTCCTCAAGCGGCTGAAGCGGAATGGATTCCCCTAAAATTCTTCTGGCGATATTCCGGTAGGCAATCGATGCCTTGCTAGTTGGATTAAGGGCAATCGGCTCACCATGATTAGAAGCTTTGATAACCTCTTCATCGTCAGCGACAATTCCAATCAATTCGATCGATAAATGCTGGGTAATTTCATCAATGTCAAGCATATCGCCAGTCTTCATCATATGATTGCGAATCCGGTTGACGACTAATTTCGGTGCTTCCATATTCTTTTGCTTTTCTAAAAGACCGATAATCCGGTCGGCATCACGGACAGCTGATACCTCAGGCGTTGTGACCACAATCGCTTTATCAGCACCCGCGATTGCATTTTGAAAGCCCTGTTCAATCCCGGCAGGGCAATCAATAATAATATAATCATAGTCTTGCTTTAATTCGAGAATAAGTTCTTTCATTTGTTCCGGTTTTACGGCTGATTTATCAACCGTTTGTGCCGCCGGAAGTAAATATAATAAACCGTCAAATCGTTTATCTTTCACCAACGCTTGATGGACTTTACATCTTTTCTCTACCACATCCACCAGGTCATAAATAATCCTGTTTTCCAATCCCATGACAACATCCAAATTTCGAAGACCGATGTCTGTATCCACTAAGCATACCTTTTTGCCTTGAAGGGCCAAAGAAGTCCCAATATTAGCAGAAGTAGTGGTTTTACCCACTCCGCCCTTACCGGATGTAATTACGATTGCCTCTCCCACCTAAAGTCCCCCTTCGAATCTGTTTAAATTAGGCCTTACATGAACTAAAACTTGTAATCTATCAACAATGATCTTCCGGTCCTCATCTATGTATGCACATTCCATTTCTCGCGGTTCATTGTTTTCTGCATGATCTGGTGCGCTATTAATTTGATCACTAATTCGAAGCTGTGATGGTTTCATACTAGAAGCGGCAATTACAGCCTCATCGTTGCCATAGCAGCCAGCATGCGCTACACCTTTTAATGTTCCCATTATAAAAATATTTCCACCGGCGATAACGGTACCACCAGGGTTAACATCTCCAATTAATAATAAATCACCAGGGGCTTCCAGAACTTGCCCTGAACGAATAATTTTCGAAACAGTCCTAACCTCATTTTCAGTTTTTAACTGTTTAGCCTCTTCCAGCGTAATGACATTCGAAACAATCGCATCGACATCCAAGTTCCTCTTTTGAAGAATAAGCTGCTTTAACTCTTCATGCTGCTCCGAGGTTATATAGCGGTTACCTATATTAACTTTTACCGAAATTAAATTGCGCTCATCTTGCATCCGCGAGTTTGCCGAAAGTTTTTCATCCAGTTCCTTTTTTAGTTCCTGATAGGAACATGTATCATCAAGATGAAGGACAAGACCTTCCTTCGTACCTTTTATTGTAACATTTTGCCGCTTTTTCATGGAGAATTTTTCACCTCATAATAAGAAAACAGTTTAGGAATAGTTCTCTTAGGACCTATTCCCATCAAAAAATACAGACATTTAATACAAATTCGACACGAAGGCTCCATTCTCCTTTTTTAAAAGAAAACAAAGTACTAGACTATTCAGCCCGCATTGCATCCATATGTTTTTCAAACAATCTTTTTAAAGGATACCCAGCGATCATCACAAATAGCGCATTTAAGATAAGAGTTGGGTAAAAGCGCAAATGAAGATAGCTCATAAAATCCATGTCCGTCACATGGATCAGATGGTCCATTTCATAGACGCCCACTTCCAATAACGCAATCCCAACAATCGTGATTAGGATAGCGACGAAAAAATTATTTTGCAGGATATTCAGGATTTTGGAAGTTAGATACGCAATAAATGGAAAAAGGAAAAGGTATATACCAATGATTTCAATATAGACAATATCAAACAAAAGCCCAAAGATGGCTGCATAAATAATTCCTTGTTTTCTGCTTACAAATATCGTTAGAAATAATAAAGCAGCAAAAAGAAAGTGCGGCGCAATGATTTTATTTTCACCCAAAAGATCCGTTGGAACATATTGGACAAATAAGCTTTCTAAAATAAACAAAAACAGAAACAAAAGAGGAAGAAGGAATTTTTTCACGATCCCGTCTCCTTCCCTGATGTTGTATCTGTAGTTACCGACTGAGCCATTACTCTTTTCGTGACGATGACTGTTTTAATATCATAAAAATCAGCCCCTGGTTTTACCAAAGCCGTTTGGTTTAATCCATATTGATCCTGTTTTACTTCGACCACTTTTCCGATCATTAAGCCCTTTGGAAAAACATCCCCTAACCCAGAGGTGATGACGGTCTGTCCTTTATCAATTTTTGCACCAGAAGGAATGGCTTTGACCTGAAGTAATTTTTTCTCGCTGTCATAGCCTTCTACCAGTCCATATACATTCGTTTTTCCTTGCACAATGGCAGAGATCCGGTTCTTCGGATCCATGGAACTCATCAGCTGTACGGTCGAGCTAAATTGAGTCACATTCTTTACTTTTCCAATCAAGCCGTTGGCTGTGACAACTGCCATGTTTTTCTTCACACCGTTTAATTTACCTTTGTCGATTATAATCATTTCATGCCAACGATCAGGATTTCTTCCAATCACAGTAGCTGGAAGTGGTTCATAATCTCGCAGGGTCTTCTTTTCACCGAGAACATCACGCAGTTCTTTATTGTCGTTCTTCAGCTCCTGAACCTGTGCTTCAAGGCTGGCAACATTTTCAACCCGTGATTTTAATTCTTTATTCTCTTCGTAAGTGTTCGTCAGGTCCTGGAGATTTTCAAAAAAGCCTGCAACATAGTTGGTAGGCTTTGAAACCAAGGATTGAACCCAGCCGGTTGTATCTTTGACAAATTGCTCCGGCCAGGATAGTTTGCTTCTCTCCCTTAAAGAAAACCCAATCAATGCCACGAGAACAATAATGCTGACAAGTAATAGAATCAGTCGTTTATTCATAAAGAACTGTGGCATGATTATACACCTCTTTTTTCTATATAGATAAGAAAGTAGTAGTCTTAAAAAGCTCTTGCTTAACGTGAATCTCTTGCTTTGTTTTTAAACAAATGGATATGGTCGAGCGCTTTTCCAGTGCCAATCGCCACGCAATCAAGCGGGTTTTCAGCAATTAAGACAGGCATTTTCGTTTCTTCACTAATGACTTTGTCCAAATTGCGAAGAAGTGCGCCCCCTCCGGTTAAGACAATGCCGCGGTCCATTATATCAGCTGCAAGCTCAGGCGGCGTTTTTTCTAACGTATTTTTTACCGCTTCGACAATCGCATAGACGGTATCATTTAGAGCAGTCGCAATTTCTTTTGCGGTAATTTCAATCGTTTTTGGCAGACCCGTTAATAAATCGCGGCCGCGAATTTCCATATTATCGATGCCTTCAGGTATGCCCGCAGATCCAATCTCCATTTTGATTTGTTCAGCGGTCCGTTCCCCAATCATCAAATTATAGTTTTTACGGATATAAGTAATCACGGAGTCGTCCATTTCATCGCCAGCGACACGAATCGATTGGCTTGTTACGATTCCTCCTAAGGAGATAATCGCGACTTCCGTCGTACCTCCACCAATATCCACAACCATGCTGCCGGTTGGCTCCCAAACAGGCAGGTTCGCACCAATGGCTGCAGCAAATGGCTCTTCAATCGTATAAGCATCCTTTGCCCCTGCTTGTCTTGTTGCATCAATGACGGCTCTTTCTTCGACTGCGGTTATACCGGATGGTACGCAGACCATGACATATGGCTTGCCCGAAAAAAGATTATTACTTTTCTGTGCTTGGCGAATATGGTATTTCATCATGATAGCGGTCGTTTCGAAATCAGCGATGACGCCATCCTTCATCGGTCTCATGGCAACAACGTTCCCCGGTGTCCGTCCAATCATATTTTTTGCGTCGTTCCCTACAGCCACAATGCTTTTAGTGTCTGTTTGCATGGCCACAACGGAAGGCTCTCTTAAGACAATGCCTTTTCCTTTTACATAGACGAGGGTGTTGGCCGTTCCCAAGTCAATTCCAAGATCTCTAGGTCTAATTCCAAACATACTGTTGTATCTCCCTTTCTGATACGAAATGCACAAATTCTATAGGCAGGTAATCACCTTAATTATCATGTCTTTTTTCGTACTATTTAAATGATTACTTTAAAAAACAATCCTAAAAAATCATACCCAATATTATATCCTAACGTCAAATAATATCCTAGTGTTATAAATAACCTTTTTCTTTAAGACTTACAAACTTGTTTTCGCCGATGATCAAATGATCGAGGAGGTCGATGCCAATGATCTTTCCACACTCGACAAGACGCTTCGTAACATCAATGTCTTCTTTGCTTGGTGTCGGGTCGCCGCTGGGATGGTTATGCAGGGCAATTATTGATGCGGCGGAGCGCTTTAAGGCTTCGCGGAACACCTCCCGAGGGTGTACGATCGAGGCATTTAAACTGCCGATAAAAACGGTTTGTTTATGGATGACCTGATTTTTCGTGTTTAAAAACAAACAGACGAAATGTTCTTGGGTCAAGAAGCGCATATCGTTCATGACATACTTCGCTCCGTCTTCCGGTGAGCGGATTACATAGCGGTCTGTGTAATTAAGATTAGCAATCCTTCGTCCAATTTCAACCGCAGCAAGAATTTGAATCGCTTTAGCTGCACCAATCCCTTTGATTTCCGTCATTTCTTCTAAGGTTGCCCCCTTTAACATCCGCAGCCCTTCAAAATGAGTTAATAGGCGATTCGATAATTGCAGCACAGATTCATCTTTAGTGCCAGTTCTGAGAAGGATTGCAATCAGTTCATGATTCGATAAGCTTTGCGGTCCATGGGTTTTAAACCGCTCTCTTGGCCGTTCATCCTGCGGAAAATCATGGATCATCATGGTATTTGTAGACACTTATTTTCCTCCCTTTTTAGTGGGAGTCTTTTCTAATATGGCAAAGAGTAGCCGGCCTTTTTCAATTCCCTTATGGTCCTTGCGACTGGCAGACCAACAACCGCAAAATAGTCTCCATTTATTTTTTTGACAAGCATGCCTCCAAGCTGCTGGATCCCATAGGCGCCTGCTTTATCAAACGGCTCACCACTTTGCACATAGGCGTAAATGTCTTCGTCTGTTAACTCCCAAAACCATACTTCTGTTCTTTCATAAAATTGGGTGGTACCTGTTGGGGACACGATCGCAACACCCGTAAAAACCTCGTGCAGCCTTCCGGATAACCTTTTTAACGTGCTAATGGCTTCTGCTTCGTCAGCTGGCTTTCCAATGATTTGATTATCCGCAACCACAACCGTGTCCGAGCCGATCACAAAAGAGTCTTGATTCTTCTGAAAAACAACCTGGGCTTTACGCTCGGCTAACTCCATGACTACTTCCGCTGGGGAGAGTGCCGGATCAAAGCTTTCATCAACTTCACTGCTTGAGACCGCAAATGATAAGTGGAGATTTTCTAGAAGTTCTTTTCGCCGTGGAGAAGAAGAGGCTAAAATGAGGTTTTGCATTCAATCACCTTACCTTTGGCATTTATTATAGGGAGATACATGTTAATGGTATCAGAAATTGTAGAAGCAAACAATTTTATTATCATTAAATTTTGATGATTATTGACAATTTATGCAAAGAATAATACGGAAGCGCCTTCATCCTATTATAAAAAAGAAATAAGCCCCCATTTTGAATGATAGGGCTTATTTCCCGGAAAATATCATCTATTGTCGATTACAATGAATAATAGGCACTTAGAAAGTTTAAAAGATGTTGCTGGGCTTGACTGAGACTCTTTTTACTTTTGGACTTTTGATAAGAATCTAGCTTATCAACCACGGTTGTTAATTCGGTTTTTATCGCCTTTACCTTTTCATTCTTTAGGCCGCTCGTCTTTAATTGTTCCTCAATGCCTGTAATTGCCTTTGTCGATTCAGCAGACAGTTCATTATTTAATAGTGCAGTTGCGGTTGCTAGTGATAACGTTTCATAGATAGCAGGCACACGCTCTAGGAAGCTTTTGTCTTTGTTATTAAGACCGGATACTTGTTTTTCATCAAGTAATAGCGGCTTTGCAAAGACCTCCCCTACACCCTCTGCTTTATATTGATTGCCGAGTGATTTAGCTGTTTCTATGGAATCTGCTACCCCGAGAAATAGATATTGCTTCCCACTTATTTCAATTAACTTTGCCGGAACCCCTCTTGAGGTAACCTCGGTCGATGTTTCCTTTGCCCCGTCTTTCGAGGAGAACACCCCACCTTGGATCACATAGGTTGTCATTTGATCTAAGGTAACTTTGTTTGTTTTTTCTCCGGTATTTGCTACTGTCGTGTTTCCTTTTTCTTCAACGACAGTTGGGATTGTTGCGGTGCCTGTCTTGTTCGTAGGCCCAGCAATCACTAATTTCAACATTACAAACCCAATCGTCGTACCGAGCAGAATGGCGAAGGTGGCCGAAATTATTATAGATAGAATGTTTCGGTCCTTCTTCTTATTAGAATTGGTAGAGAAGGTTGTTATTTTGGGGAGGCTGGTCTTGTTTGTTTTTTTATTGCCTGCGATCGTAAATTCCTCTATCTCTTGTTCGGAGGATTCGGGAATAATCCAGTCAAAGCTCTCATCGACGGATTCCTGTGCGGCGGCTGTTTCGAAAAATACATCTGAATCTAGGTTAGTCGAATCTATTTTTATCACTCTTGTAGCTGATTCGAGGCTAGTTTCCGGTTCGGTATGTGTTGGTTCTTCTTGGTAGGCTTTAGTCTCACCATTTAATTTGATCGTGATTGTATTGCCTTTTTTAGGCTTGTCCACTGTTTGTACTCCTCTCTCTTCCGAAGGGTCATTGGTTTCATCCTAACATAGAGGTAAAAAAAAATAACAAGACTTTTGTCGTCTTGTTATGGTAGTCTTTCGCCAAATTATTTGTTAGTTCGGCATGGTATTAACTATGGCTGTGTGGTTGCTGTTGCAGGATATTGACTTAATGGGTTTTCCTTTCCGGCCGGTGCTGGAGAGTCCATTTTTGGGAGATCTGCCTGCAAATCTGTCAGACTAGGCATATAAAAGGTCGAAACCGTAAGTGAATAGGTTAACGGCTGAGTCTCCGTTTCTAGGCTCGTAACCTCTTTTTCACCTGTATAATTAATCGCTTCAACAGACACAATCCTTGGAAGAGATTCAATTGTTTGAATGAATTTCTCCAAGTTCTGATAGGTTGATGACTCTACTGACAGCTGAACCGTTAATTTTTTTAACCCGCTGTAAGGAGTAGCAGCTTGTTGCTGGGTTCCTGATTGGTCCGTTGTTGTTGTACTGGTTGTACTCTGAGTAGTCGCGGTAGTCGCAGCGTCAGATTGATTGGTTGTTGTCGTTTGTGTAGTTGTTTGATCGGTGGCAACCGTAACAGCAACATCTTTAGAAAAACTCATCGTTTTTATCTTACTATTAGACACCGTTTCAGCCTTTTCTAAATCAAGAATAAACTGTTCTTGAAGAGGCTCTACAGGAACCCTTTTTTGGAGTTCTACTGTATTTTCCGGTTTAGATTTGTTCGTATCCGATTTTTTCTGGCTAACAACTTCTAATAGTTTTTGTTCAGATTTCAGTGCCTGCTCTTTGATGCTTAAGTCAGACTTTAAGGGACTAAGCGAAAAAAACTGAGAATAAACGAAGACAATGACAATTAAAACCGCTCCAGAACCGACAATAATCTTATCTATTTTTGAAAGGTTGAACTTCACGGAGCTGTCACCCCTTCCTCATCCCTCTTCTCCTTCGTTGACTCTTTTATCGCATCTTTATTAAACTTTATTTCAAATTGACCAACGTAACGAGGCAGAATATTTTGATCAGGTTTCGTTGTGGCAGCGGCAGTTCCACTGGCACCAACGCCTGTATTAGTCGAGTTTGTATTGTTTTGATTAATTGTAGTTCCAGCTGTATTGATTTGAGAAGTCTGCCCCACAGTAGTTGTAGCTTGGTTAGAGACAGTGCCCTGCGACGCTGTGTTAGTTGTACTAGCTGTCGTTTGTTCAGTTGCAGCACTTGTAGCTGTTTGTCCGGTTGACTGTGCTGAAGTGTTAGCAGCTGATTGTTCAGTTTCAGTTGCAGATAGTGAGTTAAGGCTTGCGTCTTCAATCCAATCAGATTCTTTTAAGCTTTCTAAAAAATAAGCAGCTTCACGCGTACTATCAAATTGCACACTAATTGTTACCGTTCCAGCCTCAGTATAGGCAAAAGATTGGATAAATCCACGTTCTGGCAATAATGAATTAAGGTGTCTCATTACTGGGATTGTTTGTATCGGATAATCAGTTGCCCAATCTACTGATGTTTTTAATAAACTAGCTGATGAAGCAACTTCAGTTGTTTGGGTACTTTTTTCTTCCTTTTCAGCTATTTTTTTAGTCATAGCAATTTGTTTATCTGCAGAATCCACTTCGCTTTTTATAGATTGAATTTGCCAAAAGTATAAACCGCTAATCAGGGCTAGTACCGCGACAATAGTGGATAAATAAATAATATTAAATTTCTTAGGCTCTTTTTGAGGAAGCAGGTTAATTTCTACTAGCATCATTGCACCTCTTTTAAAGCAAGACCTAAAGGTAGTAAAAGATTGGTCGGTATGCTTAGTTGTTTACTCTTCGGTTCGCTGTCAATCGTGATGAAATCAACAGGTATATCGTATCTTTCTTTCATTTCATCATAAATCGCCATCAACATCGGATGGTCGCCATTTAAGAGAAACTTTGAAACATCCTGCTTTTCATTATTATTGTGTGAATATCGGTAAAAATCTAATAACTTATTCACTTCTTTAAAGATTTCTTCAAACTGGATCACCAATTCTTCTGGGTCTCCGTTAAACTTACATACCATTAACCCTAGTGGACCTCGTGATATTTCCCATTGGTCGATATCATATGGCAAGGAGAACTGGCGCATCACTACCGGAACCGTTTCATCAAAGATACATAAATTAACACTTGTTAAATCAAACTGAACAGTGAATAAAATCTCATCAGCTATTGCCCTGTCTAATTTATGATATAAACGGTATAACGACAGCGGAGAAATATCTGCTGCAACAGGATTTAATTTTATCCGGTTTAGCATGTCTACATATTCCATAACGCTCTGTTCAGGGGCTGCAAATAATAATAAATCCTTTGTCTTGCCATTATCCGGAAGTGTGTAATAATCAAATACCGGTTCTTCAAAAGGTAAATGGATACTCGAGCCAAGCTCTAAATAGAGATATCCTTTTATTTCATCATCGCGAACATCTGCAGGTATAGTGACCTTTCGAATAATGACAAGTGGATCTGGAACAATAAAACGAATCGACCTTCGCTTAATCTTCCATTCATCAATACATTCCTCAAGGATGCTCGATAGTGAATCAAAATCAACAATTTTTCCATCCGTAATAATTCCGGGAGGTAAAAAACGCTCTAACCATCTTTGTGGTGTAGGCGGGTCCTCTTGTTTTAATTCCAAAAACCGAATGGAATGGTCATTTATTACCAGATTAATTATTCTGTTTTTGGTAGAAAAGAGGGAAAAAGCCATATTTATGAACCCCTTAGTAAAGTATCCTTAGTAAAGTATTTGAAAGTATAGGTTAATAAGTTTGGTACCCCAAAAATAGGCTGTCAATGATCCAGCCGCAATAAATGGACCGAATGGGATAGGCTGTCGTTTTTTCACAACTCTTAACAAGAGAGCTAAACCGCCGATTACAGCACCGAATAATGTTGATAAAAAGAATGATAATAGTACAAGTTTAAATCCTAACACGAAGCCGATTAGAGCATAAAGCTTTACATCACCAAAGCCCATTCCACCCTTACTGACAACAGCGATGATGAGGAGCAAAAGAAACCCTGTCACGGAACCTAGAATGCTATCCCACCAAGGGTAAAGCGGCCAAATAATTCGTTCCAATAAAAAAATCCCTGCAAACCAAACTAAAATTTTATCAGGGATGATCATATAATGGATATCGGACACGGTGATAATAATAAACATTGAGATAAACGTCAAGGCAACGACTAATTCTCCAGACCATCCAAACACGTATGGTGCTAGTGCAAATAAGATTCCGGTTAATAGTTCAAAAAAAGGATAGATAGGAGAAATCCGCGACTGACAGCCGCGGCATTTCCCTTTTTGGAACATATATGATAAAACCGGAATTAGTTCAAATGGTGTTAACTGATGCCCGCAATTTGGACATGCAGATCTTGGTGTGATGATTGATTTGTTAACCGGAACTCTTAAACCGATGACGTTAAAAAAGGAGCCCAGTACTACTCCATAGATAATAAATACTAAATTCATTAGTTAGTGTAATCTATCAATTCTTTTTCTGTTGCTACTCCGTCCTTAGTAGCACCTACACCCGCACCTGGTTTATCAACTAAATCTACAGATTTATGCCCAGATAGTGTATAAGTGTACTTTCCAGTAGCCGGAGTAAACGTAACATTAACTACAAAGCTATCATCTTTTACATGATCTAAGTAGTCTTTTAATGGAATATTAGTGCCAGTTCCAGCAGTAGCATCCAATGTACCAGACCCATCCATATTCAATGTTAGAGTAGTAGCATTAGAATGGTCAGCGACATACATTTTAGCTGCATTTATTATTTGCAATCCTTCCTGTACTGTTGCTTTATTATCTGACTTTTTAATTACATTCCCAATCGTCGGAATCGCAATAGCAGCAATAATCCCCAAAATAACAATTACTGCTAATAATTCAATTAACGTAAAACCTTTTTGTTCTTTCATTTTTGCTTTTAAAGCTTGTACCATCTTCCCACTCCTCATGGTTCTATGAACCTAGTATATTTTCTCTATGAGTATACAATAATTGACAAGAATGTAAAAGATGTTTTTTATCACTTTTTGTCACATTTTTTGAATAATTGTAATGTTTGATAAAAAATTGTAATAAATGTAGAATTTTTTAACTCATTTGGTCGTACATGGAGAACATTGGCATCATAATCGACATGACAATTACGCCTACAACTCCTGCTAAAAAAACAATCATGATCGGCTCAATTAACGACTTTAGACGATCTGTCCCTGCTTCTACTTCTTTTTCATAGAATTCCGCAATCTTCGACAGCATTGCATCTAGTGCCCCTGTTCCTTCACCAATGATGATCATTTGTGTCACAAGTGGTGGAAAAGCCCAGTGGGCAAGCATAGGCTCTGTCATTGATCTTCCTTTTTCGAGCGAATCACGAGATTCACGAATCACTTTAGAAATAACTTCATTTTCCACAACCTTTTCGACAATCGACATCGCTTGCAGGATCGGCACAGAACTAGAGAATAAAGTACTAAGCGTACGCATCATCCGGGCTAACTGTGCTTTTTGTACCATTCTCCCAAATATCGGCATCTTTAATGTTACCAAATCCAAGTAGTATTTAGCCTGCTTGTTTCTTTTCATGAACATAAAAGATAGGTAGATAGCTACAAAAAACAGACCTATTAACCACCAAAAGGCTTTCATAAATTCACTAGCCGTTAGAACAAATTTTGTAATAGCAGGAAGCTTGAGATTCATATCGCTAAACATCGTGACAAATTTAGGAACAACCCCAACCAGTAAAAAGACTACAGCCAAAATAGCAATAATTCCAATTACGGCTGGATACGTAAGCGCTGATTTAACTTTTTCCCTCGTATGGTGCTGCTTTTCAAAGTCCTCAGCTAACCGTTCGAGCGTTCCATCCATATTCCCACTGACTTCTCCGGCCTTTACCATGTTAACAAACATCGAATTAAAGATTTTCGGATGTTTAGAAACTGCGTCAGAAAAAGGATTTCCTTCACGAAGTTCCTGTTCGACATCTAGTAGAGCACGCTTAAGTCCTTTACTTTCTGTTTGAGCAGCAAGAACCGCGGTTGCCTCTACAATGGTTACGCCAGCCTTCAATAGGGTCGCAAATTGTCTGAGATAAATAACAAAATCCTGCATTTTGACGGGATTGCCAAACGATAATTCCATAGTCATTAATGTCTCAGGGACTTCCATCATTTCTACTACCCTAACGCCATCATCTTTCAGTTTTACCATCGCTTCACGACGGGAAGCTGCCGTAATCACGCCTTGCTTCTTGCCGCGTTTATCTCGTCCGGAATACTTAAATCTAGGCATCCATCATCATCTTTTCTTGGAGATATTTAGTTGCTGATTCTTTCTGAATCAAATTACGATCAAGCATGTCTCTAATACTCATCTCCAGCGTATGCATTCCTTGGGCGCGTGAAGTTTGCATCGTACTTTGAATTTGGTGAATCTTTTCACTTCTAATTAAGTTAGCGATCGCAGGATTATTCACTAATATCTCCGTTGCAGCTTTTCGTCCTTGTTTATCCACTGTGGGAAATAGACGCTGTGAAATAACCCCCACCAATACTGAAGCTAACTGGACACGTATTTGTGGCTGCTGTGCTGGTGGAAATACATCAATAATACGGTTAATGGTTGCCGGTGCACTTGAGGTATGAAGGGTACCAAAAACTAAGTGACCCGTTTCGGCTGCTGTGATTGCAATACCAATCGTCTCTAAGTCACGCATCTCCCCTACAAGAATAACATCGGGATCTTGACGAAGGGCTGCTCTTAGACCACTCGCATAGTTCTTAGTATCAAATCCCACCTCGCGCTGATCAATAATGGAATTTCCATGTTTATGAAGATACTCAATTGGATCTTCTAGGGTAATGATATGCTTCCTCATTGTGCGATTCATATAATCTACCATCGAGGCAAGTGTTGTCGACTTACCACTTCCTGTAGGCCCTGTCACAAGGATTAATCCTTGCGGCTTTTCAACAAGCTTTGGAATGATTTCCGGTAAATCCAAATCTTCAAGTGTCGGAGTTTTTGACGCAACTACCCTTAAAGCAAGAGAAACACTTTTACGTTGATGATAGGCATTGACACGAAACCGGGATACTCCAGGGATCCCATATGAGAAATCAAGTTCCCCTCGTTCTTTAAATTGTTCATATAAGTTTTCGGGGATAATTTGTTTGGCAATTGCCTCCGTGTCTGCTGGTAACAATATCTCTTTCCCATAGCGTTTAATATCTCCATTAATACGAAAAATGGGTTGTACTCCAACGGTTAAATGGATATCTGATGCTCTGAATTCCATTGCGGCCCGTAGAATGTTATCAATTCTTTCATTCATAGTCTCGCTCCTACTCTAGAATGGCAACACGTAAGACTTCTTCTGTTGTTGTCAAACCTTGTTTCACTTTTAATAGACCATCATCAATTAGAAAAATAGTCTTATTTTTAATTGCATGTTCTTTTAACTTTTGAAATGAGTTATCATTCATGATAATTCTTCGCATGTTATCGTCTAGAACCAGTACCTCATGGAGGGCAATTCTTCCCTTATAGCCTGTCATATTGCAGGAAGGACATCCTTTGCCTCTGACAATCTTGTCAATCTTCAAACCACGTCTTGCAAAGATTTCCTTTTCTCTAAGTGAAGGCTCTTGTGATTCTGCACAATCCCGGCACACCTTTCTGACAAGTCGTTGTGCGACAATCCCACTAACAGAGGAGGCAATCATAAACGGTTCTACACCCATATCATTGAGACGGGTTATGGTTCCTAGTGAATCATTTGTATGCAGAGTACTTAATACTAAATGCCCTGTTAAAGATGCACGAATTGCTATCTCTGCCGTCTCTTTATCTCGAATCTCTCCGACCATGATTATATTTGGATCCTGACGAAGGATTGAACGCAGACCTGCAGCAAAGGTCATCCCGACATTTGGATTTACTTGTATTTGATTAATTCCTTCCAATTGATATTCAACCGGGTCCTCAATTGTAATGATATTGACCTCTTCACTGTTTAATTTATTTAAAGCCGCATAAAGGGTGGAGGATTTCCCTGACCCCGTAGGGCCAGTAATCAGCACAATCCCTGTTGGCTGCTCAATTAATTGATTAAACCTCTTAAAATTTAGGGCATTAAAGCCTATTTTATTTAAATCATTTAAGGCTGCTCCCATGTCCAATAATCGCATAACTATTTTTTCGCCATAGACAGTTGGCAGGGTAGAGACACGGAGATCAATGGGATAAAAATCGAGGTGCAATTTGATTCGTCCGTCTTGTGGAATCCGATGCTCGGTAATATCCAAATTAGACATTATTTTGATTCTTGCTGTTAAAACGCTTTGCATATGACGGGGTAAAGTACGCTCCACCCTAAGCACACCATCAACACGATAGCGAATGACGATTTTTGTTTCTTGTGGGTCTATATGAATATCACTGGCCTTTTGAATAACGGCATTGGTAAGAAGCTGATTAACAAGGCGCACAATCGGTGAATCCTGGTTTGTAACGTCTTCCTCCCTGCCCCTATCATTCGAAGTCAAGTCATCAAAAAGCTCCTCAAACCCATCATCATCTTCATAATACTTATTGATCGTTCGGAGGATATCCTCCTTTGTCGCAATCCCCGCTTCAATTTGGAAGCCAGTAGAAAGGCGTAAATCATCGATGATGATAAAGTCCATTGGATCGACCATTGCCACAAACAGCTTATTTCCCTCTTTTTTAAGCGGTACAATCAAATTCCTTTTCGCAATATCCTTTGAAATTAAGGAAAATAAGCTTGTATCAAATGGAAATTGTACTAGATTCACATGGGGGATACCCAGCTGATTCTCTAATACCTCTGCCAATTGCTGGTCTGTTATATATCCTTTTTGGAGCAAGGCTTCACCAAGCTTTTGGCTGGACCCTTTTTCTTCTATGGTAGCAGCAAGCTGCTCTTGTGTAACAAGACCTTGTTCAATTAATAATTCACCTAATCGTTTTCTTGTTTGCTTTCTATTGTTATCAACTTTATTTTGGTTGTTCATTCGGCTTCCCCCAAAGGTCATCAACATTGGAATCTTGTTGTGTCGTACCAGATGTTGAAGTAGTTTGACTTCCATCAGGACTAGTTTCAGTTGAAGGAGTAGTTGTTGTTGTTGTTTGATTTACGGTTGTCGCTGTTCCCTGTGTTGTACCCGTTAGGGCATGAATCTCCACTCGATAGGAAGGAGAATAATAATCTTCAGAAATAAATTCTGTCTTTAAAAGCTGTTCTCCTTGATAGATATCACGGTAAATTTTTACGTATCTGCCATCGTTACCTGCCGATTTGACGATTGTATTCCCTGATTTTAATTGTGGGCTATATTGAACAATTGTTTTCGGTTTTATTAACTGTTCGTCTTTCTTATTGATTTTATAGGAATAAAGGAGCTTTTCACCCTTTAAACTCACAGTTAATTGATTATTTTTTAAACCAAGCACAAGAGTATAGCTTGTTTTATTTGGATTGGTGATAATGAAGTCCATGTTATTCTCAGGACTCACGCGAGCTTCCATTCCCAATCCTGCATAGTAGGGAAGTGTAGTGCTAATATTTCGATCCACGATAGTGAAATTTGTTGGTAATACCGCTTGATAAATCCCTGTTCCAAGCAAACTTAGTATGTTGGCATTGGTAATCTTCAAAATCTTGGCATAGTCAAGAACGGAAAATGTTTCTCCCTCTGCAATTTTAATCTCTGGGTTTTTTTCGATGAATTCAGGAAGTTCAATAGGTATATCGTTTAATTTAAGAACAGCCTCATTGATAACAAAATCCTTTTTAACTGCGTTTGCCAGCATGTAATCATTTGTTAAGTTAAAGATTTGTTGACTTTTTTGAAGTGTAGAGGCATTTGATTCTAAACTTGATTTCAGTTTTGTAAAATCAACATCCTTACTAGTAAGCTCTGGGAACAGAATACTAACTTGGTCCTCTAGCTGTGTTAAATCAATCGTTACGTAGACAGGATTGGCCTGTCCATCCTTAATGGAATTAATTGTTGTTACCTTGTCGAGGTTGAAAAGATGCAAATCAAACGGAACTGTCTTTTCACTATATTGAAAGGTAAATTTAGCCTTTTTCAGCCAATCTAGGTATTGTTTTTCAAGTAAACTGGCTGCTTCTACAGCTGTTTTTCCCGAAATATCTATCTGACCAATTTGGGTTCCATCGGAATATTTCCCATCAAGAGTAGACAATTTTTCGTAGGCTTTTGCTCCAAAGTGAGAGGTACTAAAGATAAATGCTGTACTAAGGACTAGTACGATAAATAATTTTATAAACTGAGTGTTTTTCTTCATATCCCTGCCCCAATCTATCAAACTACTTTTGTAATTTGAATTCCCTCTCCGGATCGCTTTCCTTTTTGCTTTCTGCATTTTTTGCTGCAGCAGCTTCCTCAATTGCAAGGAAAAGTTCGTTAAGTGAATTATTATCCTCTTCACTAATAACCGAGTCCGTAACTTTGTTTTCCGTTTCAAAAACATTGATATCCTGAAGGTGGCTCTCATCATTAGAATCAGTCACTTCCAACTCTTCAAATAGCAAACCTTCTATATCTGATAAATAGCCTTCCCCCGTTTCCTCTACGATATCTTCATCTTTGTTATCAGGTTCAATCGTATCATCAAGAAATAACAAATCGTCATTGTCTATTTCCTTATTTCCTATCTCTACTTCATTTTGGGATTGTTCGGGAAATGGCATTATCTGAGTTTCTTCTAAATGTAATATAGGTAATACTTCTGATTCTTGTTCGTCTTGATTAAGCAATTCCATTTCTAAATGCTTTTCAGTGCTTTGATTAAAAACATCATATTCAAGGTCTTCCATAACCTGAAGGCGGCCCTCATAATTAGAATTAGTCAGTTCCAACTCTTCAAATAGCAAACTTTCTATATCTGATAGATAGCCTTCTCCAGTTTCATTTTCCTTTACTATATCTTCATCCCTGTCATCAGGTTCAATCGTATCATCAAGAAATAATAGATCGTCATTGTCTATTTCCTTATTTTCCACTTCATTTTGGGATTCTTCGGAGAATGGCATCATCTGAGTTTCTTCTAAATGTAATGTAGGTAATACTTCTGGTTCTGGTTCGGCTTCTAGGTCAAGCAATTCCATTTCTAAATGCTTTTCAGTGCTTTGATTAAACACATCATATTCAAAGTTTTCCTCTACTTGTAATTCAAGTAAATCGGATTCTGAAATATATATTAACGACCCAAACCGAGTATCCATTATATAAGCTGAAATCAATACTAGTAATAGTATTATTAACCCTGTCTGCCATAACGGGATTGAAGTATCAACAACTAGTCCTGCAAGGGCCAACACAAAACCAATCAAAGCAACAGAAAGCTTTCCTTTGAAGGTAAGACCAATCGGTATGAAATTTAAAACTAATAGTAACAGTAAACCTGAACCAATGGCCCATATAAACGACTGCATTTTGACACTTCCCTTCTCCAACTAGACTATTATCCTATAAAAAAATAAATTATAGGAACTTTTTTATACAAAATTAGACAAAATCTGCCTACTAAATATTGTATTATATTTTTTTATAGTAAGAAAGAATCTTGATAATTTTTTTACAAGAAAAAAACCCAATCCTTGCTAAGGATGAAAGTTAGAATACCTAAAAGCAAGGATCGAGTATAAAAAATAATGCTTCATTAATTACTCTCTCTAGTTGGTTCGGTAGTTATACTGTCTTTAACAGGCGAAAGTCCGGTCCCATTATCAACAAAGAGAGGGGAATTATCATAATTTATTTGAACAAATTTAAATATAAAGTTATCATCATTACCACTAGAAGTTAGTGATCGGGCTATGATCGAACCTGAAAAGGAAGTATTTATTGAAACACTTGCATTAGGGGCATAAATCATTTTTGGTACGGTATTATCATTACTCAAATAACTAACGCCAATAGTAGTACCAGTATTAATACCTGCATCAATAATATGCCCAAGCACACCTTTCCCCTTTGCAGGGTCAATCACTATTATCTCGTTTAACGGATTTTTTGCGTAAATGGACCCATAGATTTTTCCATTTATTTTTGTCGGAGTTCCTTCTAGAAATACATAGATTTTCTCTATATTAGAATCTGTCCCTAAAATATTTCCCTCAGTGCCAATAATACTGCCTGACCCCATATCAAGATTTTTCAGATAAAATGAGAGCTTGCCAGTACCGACTACTTTAATTTTTCCGTAAACATTTAAATTGTTTAACACTAAATTTTTATTATAATTTCCAACATCAATTGTTAACGTTTGCCCACTATTGACTGTTAGGGTATTAAAAGCCATATCTGTGTTCATTGTTAATGTTTGGGTTGTTGATGTAAATGAATAATTATTTGAAGTTGTTATTGAGAAAGCAGGGAACTCGGGTATATTTAATGGAGTGCTCACATTTGTATATATATTTCCTGTTACTATTGCTTTACTACCATTTAGTGTTACCTCACTCATAGTTGCTGATGTTCCCACCGATCCATCTACTGGTACGTTTTTTAATACTAAACTATCTTTTACAAACAATACAGTATCTGCCGGTATTGTTACACTTGTCCGCGGTTTCCATGATAAATGGAATATTTTCACTACTTTTCTTGTCCGATTATTAATTTTTCCAAGTGAAGTAATTTTGTAATCATAACTGTAAGATATTGATGTACTGCTGGGAATCTGTTCAATTGTTGTCGATGCAACAGGCTTGTTCCCAGAAGTTGTGTCAAAACCCGTATAATCTTTTACCACTCCTAGCTCCATTGCATTATTCATTCTTGTAAAAAAGTCGGAACTAGTTACTGCGAGGCTATAAGATTCTTTAAGCTTTGATTCTATTATATTCATTCGATAAGTAATTCCCGACTCAGCAACATAATAGGCAGATTGAGTATCCCGGTCACCGCTGCTCATCTTTACATTGGTTGAAGCAAGACCAAGAAGACTAATACCCAAAATAGAAATGACAACTAGAACCATAAGAACAACAATGAGAGCTACACCTTTCTCATTATTTAATGAATTAATATGAGAAAAAAGTTTTTTCATCTTTTCACCTATTTCCTAATATAAATAGTGCTTGTTAGTGTTGTTTGTGGAAGATTATTAGAGGGGATATTGGCAATAGTTATGGTATACATGTCGTCTTTAATTTTTTTTAAGGTAAAGGTTTGAATATTATTGATTAAAGGATCAGCATTTTTCATAATATTTTTATTCGCCAGCTTATAAACATCGACCCCATTAATCTTTAATTGGTCATTCGTAATATCTGAATCATCAATATTCACAAAGCTTACAGTTGAAGCTTTTCGAATCTCACGAGTAATAATATTCATTGCCAGCCTTACATTTGATTGGTTATTGATTTCAGCAGTTTGGCTGCTTGACTGCTTAATCCCAAGCATATGAACGGAGCCTGCTAATAGTAAAATGATTGATAAGAGAGAGAGTGCGGCTAAAAGTTCAATGAGAGTTACACCTTTTTCGTTGTTTTGCATATTTAAGCCTACACTTTTTTCCATGATAGCAGCATCTCCATTTGAGCTTCTATTTTTGCCGTTGTCTTATTCTTTTTAACCCTTACGATTACATTTACTAACCTGTTTCCAGTCGTAGTGTTTACTTTAGTAATGGGTGGGGGAGAAGTTAATTCAATATAAACATAATATCCAGGTACAGTTGTTTCAAAGCTCTTACAAATAGTCTGACAATCAGGGTTTACGATAAGAGTGTATTTAGGATTACCATCAGATTTGGTTAGTTTGTTTAATTCTATAGGAAAGGTCGTCGTTAAATCTGTGGATTGAGCAACTGTACCATTTAACTCTTCCATCGCAGATTCAGCAACATAAGTGGCACTCATAATCTTTTTGGAAATCGTATTAGATTGGGACGATTGAACTATCATAGTTAACATTGACACTATAATTATAGAAAGAATAACGATTGAGGCAAGTATTTCAATTAGAGTCATTCCTTTTTCATTCATAGCTAACGTCCTTTATTCTAGTATATTGATACTATCAATCTTGAAAAAATTGTAATTTTTTGCATGTTTTTGAAGATTAATATCATTTTCAGTTTAACAGCAAGATATTTACTTTTCAATAGATTGTAAAAATAGGTGACCAATTTATCGGTCACCTTTTTTTTACATCATATAGCATTGTGAGTTTTTAAAGATTTTATAATGAATGGTTTGGCCTCTGAAATAAAATAGAGTGAACCAGTAACAACTAACATCTCATTTTTATGCTGATTTTTTACTTTATCCAAGAGATGGGGCTGCCAATCATCCACTGCCTGTTTGCTAGTTGAACGGCTGATTTGGTGTAATTCCTCGGCCTTCGCTGCCCGAGGAAAATCAAAGCTGACAAACGAAATTTGATCTGCAATCCCATCTAGCATTCCAATCATCTCATCCAATTTCTTATCCCTTAACGCAGCAAATACAATGTGAATGTTTCGGTCTTTGTATCTGCTAGATAGTTCATGGACTAAAGCCGTAATTCCTTCTTGATTATGCGCTCCATCAATAATAACCAATGGATTTTCTGACAGAACTTCGAATCTTCCTGGCCAGTAAGCTTCTATTAACCCTTTTCGAATAGATTGTTCCGTTACTTTAAAACCTGCTTGTTTTAAATAGTCTGCCGCAAGAACAGCTAATGCCGCATTTTCCGTTTGATGCTGGCCGATCATACTGATTTCAAGTTCTTCATAAGATAGCGATTTTGATTTTAGGGCAAAAACTTCTCCCTTAGCAATCGATTCATGTCCAGAAATCTGAAATTCTTGATTTAATCGATAGATTGGAGCAGACCTCTTTTCTGCCATTTCCTCAATCACCTTTAACGCACCTGGATGTTTAACCGCTGTAAAAATGGGAGTATTCTCCTTAATAATCCCTGCTTTTTCAAAGGCAATTTCTTCATAAGTGTTACCGAGGATAGCTGTATGGTCTAATCCAATGTTTGTAATAATCGACGCTAACGGCTGGATGATATTGGTTGAATCGAACCGTCCGCCTAACCCCACTTCAAAAATAACGATGTCGATATTACTTGTATTGGCAAAATAATAAAAGGCCATCGCCGTAATCACTTCGAACTCAGTGGGACCACCTAATTCCGTATCTTCCAATTCATCTGCGAGCGGCTTAATGACATTGGTCAGCTCTAATATTTCCACATCACTAATTGGCTTTCCATTCACACTAATTCGTTCATTAAATTGTTCAATGTATGGCGAAGTAAAGGTACCAACTGTGTATCCTCCGGCTTGGAGAATCGATCGTAAAAAAGTAACGGTAGATCCCTTTCCATTCGTACCGCCCACATGAACTGCTTTGATTTTCTTTTCGGGAGATCCAAGCTTGTCCATCATCCATTCCATCCGTGTTAAACCAGGTTTAATTCCCAGTCTCAGTCTCCCATGGATCCAGTCGAGGGCTTCTTGATAAGTAGTAAACAATTTTGATACACCCCTTTTATGTAAGCGAGACGAACCCAGAATTGAATTCGTCTCGCACAACTTGTTATCCTCTTAATTCTTTAATACGAGCTTCAACAATGTCTCTCTTCTCCAAATAATCCTTCTCTTTGGCACGTTCCTCGGCCACAACACTCTCAGGTGCTTTTTTCATAAAGCCTTCGTTGCTTAATTTCTTCTGAACACGATCGACTTCTTTATTTAAGCGGTCTAATTCTTTATTTAGACGAGCAATTTCTTCGTCAATGTTAATTAAACCTTCAAGCGGCAGGATGATTTCTAAACCAGTCACAACAGCCGTCATCGCTTTTTCAGGTACTTCGATGTCTACACCCATTTGCAATTCTTCTGGATTACAGAAACGCTCAATGTAGCTGCGGTTGCTTTCCACTGCTTTTAGAACAGATTCATCTTTTGCTTTCACGAGCATTTTAATCTTTTTACTTAATGGCGTATTTACCTCAGCACGAATATTACGTACAGAACGAATCATTTCAACAAGCAGTTTCATTTCTTGCGCCGCTTGATCATCCGTTAGCTCAGGTTTAACAACTGGCCATGCTGCCGTTGTGATCGATTCACCAGCATGCGGTAGGTTTTGCCAAATTTCTTCGGTGATAAATGGCATGAATGGATGCAACAAACGCATGGTGTTATCTAGGACATAAGCAAGAATCGAACGGGTTGTTTTCTTAGCTGCTTCATCTTCGCCATATAATGGAAGCTTCGCCATTTCGATATACCAATCACAGAAGTCATCCCAGATAAAGTTATATAAAGCACGGCCGACTTCACCGAACTCATAACGTTCAGATAGTCTTGTCACATGCTCAATGGTTTCATTTAAGCGTGTTAAAATCCACTTATCGGCAACTGACTTTTCACCGCTGAAATCAATTTCCTCATATGTTAGGCCATCCATGTTCATTAACGCAAAACGGGAGGCATTCCAAATTTTATTCGCAAAGTTCCAAGTCGATTCAACCTTTTCAAAGCTAAAACGTAAATCCTGACCTGGTGAACTTCCAGTAGATAAGAAGTAACGTAAGGCATCGGCACCATATTTTTCGATAACATCCATTGGATCAACACCGTTACCAAGTGACTTACTCATCTTACGTCCTTGCTCGTCACGAACGAGACCATGAATAAGTACGTCGTTAAATGGACGGTCACCAGTGAACTCGATGCTTTGGAAAATCATTCGGGATACCCAGAAGAAGATGATGTCGTACCCAGTTACTAGAGCAGCCGTTGGAAAATAACGCTTATAATCTGCCGCTTCAGTATTTGGCCAGCCCATTGTCGAGAACGGCCATAATGCAGAGCTGAACCAAGTATCCAATACGTCTTTATCCTGTTCCCAGTTTTCAGCGTCTGCAGGTGCTTCCGTTCCTACGTAAACTTCACCTGTTTCCTTATGGTACCATGCAGGAATACGATGGCCCCACCACAGCTGTCTAGAAATACACCAGTCCCGGATATTTTCCATCCATCGAAGGTATGTTTTTTCAAAACGGTCTGGAACGAAGTTTACTTTGTTTTCCTTTTCCTGGAGAGCAATGGCTTCGTTTGCGAGTGGCTGCATTTTTACGAACCATTGGGTTGAAAGATATGGTTCAACAACCGCGCCGCTTCGCTCAGAGTGACCAACGGAATGCATATGCTCCTCGATTTTGAAAAGAACGCCTTGTTCTTGTAAGTCTTTAACAATTTGTTTACGGCATTCGAAACGGTCTAGTCCTTGATATTTGCCTGCTTTTTCATTCATCGAGCCATCTTCATTCATAACAAGAATACGCTCTAAGTTATGGCGGTTACCAAGTTCAAAGTCATTTGGATCGTGCGCAGGTGTGATTTTTACGGCCCCTGAACCGAATTCCATATCGACATAATCATCCGCAACAATCGGAATTTCACGGCCAACGATTGGGAGGACAACTGTTTTGCCAATTAAATGCTTGTAACGTTCATCTTCTGGATGTACGGCAACAGCGGTATCACCAAGCATCGTCTCTGGACGGGTAGTGGCGACTTCAATTTGGCCGGAACCATCTGCAAGCGGATAGTTCATATGATAGAAGGCACCTTGGATATCCTTATAAATGACTTCGATATCAGATAATGCTGTTTTCGTGGATGGATCCCAGTTAATGATGTACTCACCACGGTAGATTAAATCTTTCTTATAAAGAGTTACAAACACTTCTTTAACCGCATCAGATAAGCCCTCATCAAGCGTGAAACGCTCACGGCTGTAATCAAGACCTAAGCCTAACTTCGCCCACTGCTGGCGGATATGAGATGCATATTCTTCTTTCCACTTCCATGTTTCTTCGACGAATTTTTCTCGGCCTAAATCATAGCGGCTTTTTCCTTCGTTACGAAGTTTTTCTTCTACTTTTGCTTGGGTCGCAATTCCTGCATGGTCCATACCAGGCAGCCAGAGAACATCATATCCCTGCATCCGCTTCATTCTTGTCAAAATATCTTGTAATGTCGTATCCCATGCATGACCTAAATGAAGTTTTCCGGTAACGTTTGGCGGGGGGATCACGATGGTATATGGCTGTTTGCCTTCATCGTTTTTTGCCTCAAAAAACTTTCCGTTCAGCCACCAGTCATAGCGACCTTTTTCAATCGTTTGCGGGTCGTACTTAGTAGGCATTGATAATTCTTTTGTTTCCATTTTAGTTCCTCCTTCAAAAAATAAACTAATAAAACAACTGTCCCTAAATATTACAAAGGTGCACTAATTCAATGCAAGGCGGTGTGAGCAGAGCTATACGAGCACTCTTTTAAATAAAGGTCGTATATGTTGCTTAGATTAGTTAAACTTGCATAACTACTGCGGCGCTCCGCCCCTTTTCAAACACATCAAAAAACCCCATTCGTCATAAAAGGACGAATGGAGTTTGCTTCGCGGTACCACCTTTTTTCCAATCAAAAAACACGATTGGCTCTTAACTTAGATAACGGATTTTATCCGTCTTCCACTAGTAGGATTGCTCCGTTCGCAGAAGAAGCTCATGGGTGACTTTCCAATGTTCCGCTTAGAAAATCTTTCAGCTAATGATTTCCCTCTCTTAAAGCCGGAGTGCATTGTACTCTTCCCTGTCGTAGCTTTCATTTTAAATTATATTGTTATACTACCCAAAAAAGGGGAGTGACGTCAACAGGATGAACAATTTTTTTATATTTTATACGTTATGTAATTATAAGAGAACTTATCTAGGCTTTTGGAATATATATAAATAAAAATTTATTATTAGGGGGATTCGGTCCGTGAAACGTAACAATTTCCACAAATACAAATACCGTCCCTGGTTTATTACTTCGCGCAGAATTGCCGGACAATTCATTGTTCCCTTTACCATCTTTCAGTTTATCCGCACTTTGTTTTTGCCAACCATCCTAGATGTTTTGCTGTTAATCATTTTTCTTGCGATTGCTGTTTCCATCTATTTTGACATCATTTAAGGAGCCCATCAGGCAGATTAAGACTGCTGCTGGGCTCCTTCTTTTGCTTGTTTTCGTTGATTTTCGATTTCCGTCATCCGCATCACAACATACTCGGAATTTTTTAAATGCCAGTATTGCTCCTGCAGCTTACGGACAAATTTTATTTCATTTTTCCGGCCCTCTTTTTTATAATACCGATCGACCACTTGCATAATCGGCACGGGCAAGGCTAAATAGCTGTTAAATAATAATTTCTCATCCTCTTTATAAGGGAAATATTTAAAGTAATGATACACCCAATCGATCGCGGTATCACTCCGCTTCGGTCTAGTATTTAACGCCCTTGATAAATAGGGGAGAAGATCATGGATCGGAGACCCGTAACGGGCATTTTCAAAATTGATAAAATAGCCGTAGCCGCGGTCATCATAAAGAAAATGTTCGGAAGATAATTTCCCATGGGTAATGACCATGCGCGCTTTCTCGGTGTCCTTCGTATTCTCATACCATTCCTCGAATTTGCCTTTTGAAAACCGAAGTGCCTGACTGATTTCGTTATAGTATAAGCAATACAACAATTGGAACGGTGACATATAAGTCTTCTTTTCACATTCATCAATAAAACCGTCGAGAAATTCCTGATGCTTTTCCAGCTGCTGAATTGTGGTTTCATAATGCTCCGTCCGCTCCTCTTTACTAACGGTCACTTCCTTAGCAGACAGAGTATGAAGTCTAGCTAACTCGCGGAATAGCTCAAGATTTATTTGGTCACGGTTTTCTTTTTGATGATTGGGCATCCAAGGCATTAAATAATAAAGATTATTCTCATGTAAAACGGCATATCTGCCGTCCATTGTCGGGTAGATGGGGACAATACGGTTAAAGCCTTTTTGGTATAGCAGGTGAACATGACGGATGAAATCTGTACCGGTTGTAGGTGGGATTTTTTTTAACGCAAAGGTGCCTTTATTGGAATAAACCTTTTGAACAATCCCGAAGTCTTCTACAAAATAAGGCTCGATAAGGTAATGATTTAATATTGGTGCTGCTGATTCTAATCGATTTGTATCGCTCATGGGATGTCATCTCTCTTTCAAAGAAAGGCGAAGATTCGTTAAGTTCTTTTAAAAATAAGCTGAGCAGGTTAAAAAAAACCCGCTCATCCTTTTTGTTTACCTGTTATTTTTTGCAAGTGTACCAGGGATATAAAGGACCTGGCCTTCATATACATCTTGATTTAGTTCAAGATTGTTCTCCCGAAGAAGGTTTGGCACGGAAACATCATAGCGGTCTGCTACACTAGCAACCGTATCCCCTTTTTGAACAATGCAAACCTTTAATTTCGTTTGGGCTGTTCGTTCATCTTTACGGCCAAAAAACTCGGTTAACGTCATGCTTTTCTTTTTAGCAGGTTTCTTCTTTTTCTGTGCTTTCGGCGGCGCCTCTTCTGATGAGGAAGATGAGCTTTCAACTTCAACTTCTGCAATTATCACTTCTTCATGGTGCTGCGGCGTATGTTCTTCCACCACGATAACCTCTGCCGTCGTTTCAACTGCTTCAGGCTGGCTGGCTTCATTTCTAGCCTCCTGAAGATTCCATGCAGGTGAATAATCTTCTTCCTCTTGTTCCTCGACTTGTGGCTGGTAGTTGAAGGTCGGGAATGTGGGTAAGATTTCCACAGGATCTTCTTCTTCCTGTGGTTTTCTTGCCTCTGCTTCAAACAAGAAGTTGTTTTCAAAGCTGCTATGAACCGCAGGTTGTTCTACTTCAACATCTGCTTCTTCCACTTCATAACGGTGAAGAACCTCATACTGCTGCTCTTCTTCTTGCTGTTGTTCTACAGGCTCATTTCCATATAACCCACTAATCGTCAATTCGGCGGAAAGCTTTAAGCAGCTGCGCTCAGGGATGGAATAATCAAATGATTCAACAAGGACATCGATATCATAAATACTTTGGATCCGGTTATTCGGAATGGTGATATCTACTGGGAAACGGTGTGAAAACTCACAAGATCCCGGCTCCTCCAGTTCAGCAACTCTCTCGACAAATTTTTGAGAGGTCACTGCCTCCTCTTCACTCACATCGCTTGCTTCGTAACTTTTATATTCGCCAGATAGTTCGAGCGAACCACGTATGGTTACGTACTGATCGTTTTCCTGGATGGTGATGTCCGGGTCTAGGGAAATGGACACGAGTTCCTCGACTTCCTGTCCTTTTCTAAACCACAATGACTCCTCCAAGGAAAATCGCAGGCACGATTGATTCTCTTGGGACAAAGCGACTCCTCCTTTCGTATCTTTCACGCAAAATCACTATGTCACTTACAACTTATGAGGAAGGTCTGTTTTTTATGATAAAAATGGAATTCTGACTTGAAAAAGAATTGTTTTGGATGGGGTTTTTATTCTGTTTGGCTGATTTTCCGGAGGGATTGGCTCTTTTCAGTTGATGAAGCAAAAAAATACACCCACTCCTAAAAAAGTGGGTGCAAAAAAAGCAATTATTTAAGTTTCGAGAAAGCAACCTCAGCTGCTTGAATGGTTTTTTCAATATCCTCATCAGAGTGCTCTGTTGATAGGAATAAGCCTTCAAACTGAGAAGGCGGTAAGAATACCCCTTGATTAGCCATTTCACGGTAATAGGCCGCAAAGAAGTCCAAATTAGACGTCTTAGCTTTTTCATAGTTAATGACCGCTTCATTCGTAAAGAAGAAACCAATCATCGAACCGGCACGGTTAAAGGTAATTGGAATATCATACTTTTCGGCCGCTGCTTCAAAGCCTTTCTGAAGCAGATCACCTTTACGGATAAATTCTTGATAGTGCTCTGGTGTAAGTTGGCTTAACGTTTCAAGTCCTGCTGTCATGGCAAGCGGGTTACCTGAAAGTGTCCCTGCTTGATAAATCGGACCGCTTGGGGCGATTTGCTGCATGATTTCAGCTTTTCCGCCGTAAGCACCAACAGGAAGTCCGCCGCCGATCACTTTTCCAAGGCATGTAATGTCAGGCGTTACATTAAAATAGCCCTGTGCACAGTTGAAACCGACACGGAAACCGGTCATGACTTCATCAAAAATGAGCAGAGAACCGTTAGCTGTTGTTAGTTCACGGAGACCTTCTAAGAAGCCTGGAAGCGGCGGTACAAGTCCCATGTTACCAGCAACAGGCTCGACGATAATACAAGCAATATCATCGCCAAATTGCTCAAACGCATATTGAACACTTTCAAGGTCATTATAAGGAACCGTAATGGTATTTTTGGCAATCCCCTCAGGAACACCTGGGCTGTCAGGCAGACCTAGTGTGGCTACTCCAGAACCTGCTTTAATCAACAATGAATCACCATGGCCATGATAGCAGCCTTCGAATTTTAGGATTTTATTACGGCCTGTATAGCCGCGTGCCAAACGAAGTGCACTCATGGTCGCCTCAGTTCCTGAGTTAACCATTCTGACTACTTCAATCGATGGGACACGCTCAATGACAAGCTTTGCTAGTTTCGTTTCTAACTCAGTTGGGGCTCCAAAACTTGTCCCTAATTCAGCTGTTTTTTTCAACGCCTCGACGACACGATCATTGGAGTGCCCTAAGATTAGCGGCCCCCATGAGAGAACATAATCAATATATTCATTGCCATCTATATCATAAATTTTTGACCCTTTGCCTCTTTCCATAAATATTGGGCTCATATTAACGGATTTAAAGGCACGAACCGGGCTGTTTACACCGCCAGGCATTAGGTTTTGGGCTTCTTTAAATGCTTCAATCGATTTTGTATACGAACGCATTCTATTCCCTCATTTCAGAAATTGTTAATTCTCTTCTTTTAACCAACGGCAGGCATCTTTTGCATGATAGGTAATAATTAAATCTGCACCTGCTCGCTTCATGCCTACTAACATTTCCATTACGGTATTTCTCTCGTCAATCCAGCCATTTTGCGCTGCCGCTTTAATCATCGCATACTCACCGCTCACGTTATAAATAACGACAGGCAGATTAAAGTTGTTTTTCACATCACGAACGATGTCAAGATATGGCATCCCAGGTTTCACAATTAAGAAATCAGCGCCTTCTGCGACATCGGACTCTGCTTCTCTAAATGCTTCCATGCGATTCGCAGGATCCATTTGATACGTCTTCCGATCTCCGAATTGCGGTGCGCCCTCAGCAGCTTCACGGAATGGTCCGTAGAAGGCAGACGCATATTTAACAGCGTATGACATGATCGGAATCTCGGTAAAACCAGCCTCATCTAATCCTGCACGAATCGCCGCTACGAAACCATCCATCATGTTAGAAGGAGCAATAATATCGGCACCTGCTTTCGCTTGGGCTACTGCAGTTTTTACGAGTAGATCAAGTGATTGGTCGTTAAGGATTTTGTCCCCTTCCACCATTCCGCAGTGACCATGGTCGGTATATTCACATAGGCATGTATCTGCCACGATGATGATATCTGGGAAGTTTTCCTTTATGTAACGGGTTGCGACTTGAACGATTCCATGGTCATGGAAAGCTTGCGTGCCGCATGCGTCCTTTGTGGTTGGAATTCCGAACAAAAGTACGGACTTGATTCCGTGTGCGACGATATCTTCCATTTCAGCCTGAAGGTTGTCCATTGATACTTGAAAGACACCAGGCATGGAGGAGACTTCTTTACGGATATTTTCGCCTTCATAAATAAACAACGGATAAATGAAGTCATCGGGTCTTAAATGATTTTCTCTCACAAGTGCGCGCATATTCGCACTTGTCCGTAGTCGGCGGTGACGTTGAAATTGAAGTTCCATTCTATTTATACCTCCAAAAGTTTAAAATTAAATTTAAATTTGTTACTGGCGGATCACGTTGGGTTTGTGGCGGATAGACACAGCTCTCTGGCGTATCGCCGCCGGTTACTGGCGGATAAAAAAAATTACTGGCGAAGGTCCCGGTTATTGGCGGATAACATCTCGTTTGTGGCGGATTACGCAGCTCTCTGGCGCATCGCCGCCGGTTACTGGCGGATAGCCCACGTCTACTGGCGCACAGCCCCTGTTACTCACCCGCCAGTCAACCCTCTACCCTCAAGATAAGCAATCGTGCTCTCAATCATATCCTTTACGGTATAGTGATCCGGTGAAGCATGAACCGTTAGCCCATATTCAAGCAGTTTTTTTTCCGAAACAGGTCCGATACAACCGATTATACATTTTTTCAACTGCTCCTCCAAACCATACTCCTTCACGACCTCCATGAGGTGATCCACAGTCGAAGGACTTGTAAACAAGAGAATATTTAATTCATTCTTTGCCAGCATCTGGGCCAGCTTCAAGCGGCTTTCCTCTGGCATATACGTCTCATAAATAACCACTTCATCGACCTGTGCCCCTGCCGTGGTTAAAGAAGTTGCGATATACTCCCGAGCCAAGTTCCCTTTTGGGAGCAGAACCTTAGTATGTGCATCGACATGTGGCAGAAACTCCTCGACAAACACCTCCGCCACATAAGCTGAAGGGACAAATGCCGGGTGAATCCCCCTCTCCTGAAGGACCTCGGCCGTTTTCTTTCCGATTACCGCCGTTTTAGGCAGTTCAGCCGCATCCCGGTCGCAAAACGAAAAAAAGGTCTCAACCGTGACGTTACTCGTAAAAATGATCCAATCGTATGTATGAAGGGCCTCCAAACAATCTTCAAGGCGTTGATTTTTTTCAATCGGCCGAAAAGCAAGTAGAGGGATTTCAACCGGAATCCCTCCATACCTCTCGACTAGCCGAGAAAATGATTTTGCTTGATTCTTTCCTCTAGGAACTAGAACAGTTTTATCAAGCAAAGCGTGAGGTTTACTCACGGCCTTCAAGCTCCCGTTTTACTTTTTCAATCAGGTCCTTGGCTCCTTTTTTAATTAATAAATCCGCAGCCTGATCTCCGAGTTTTTCTGGATTTTGTCCGCGAAGCTCTTCTCGGTAAATCACTTGACCTTCTGGTGAGCCGACTAACACATTTAAAACTACTTCATCATTTTCATCTACTTGAGCAAATCCAGCAATCGGCACCTGGCAGCCGCCCTCCATTTTTTGAAGGAACGCCCGTTCAGCACGAACCGCTTTTTCTGTTTTTTTACAAGTGAATTTCTCAAAAAGGTCTAGCAGTTCTTGGTCGTCCTCACGGCATTCAATCGATAGTGCGCCTTGCCCCACTGCAGGTACACAGATATCGGCATCAATAAATTCCGTTACAACTTCCTTAGCCCAGCCTAGGCGGGATAAACCTGCCGCCGCTAGAATAATTGCATCGTATTCACCTGATTCTAACTTTTCTAGTCTCGTATCGACATTACCACGAATCCATTTAATTTCTAAATCAGGTCGAGCCGCTAGCAGCTGGGCACTGCGGCGCAGACTGCTTGTTCCGATGATTGCGCCCGGCTTTAAATCATTTAATTTCACATGGTCCTTTGAAATCAAGGCGTCACGATGATCCTCACGGAATGGAATGCAGCCGATTGTTAACCCTTCTGGCAGAACAGCAGGCATATCTTTCATACTATGAACGGCCATATCAATCTCTTTATCAAGCATAGCTTGTTCGATTTCTTTTACAAATAACCCTTTACCGCCAACCTTCGAAAGGGTAACGTCTTGGATTTTATCACCTTTTGTGACGATTTCTTTTACTTCAAATTCGAATTTGGGGTTTAATTGCTTAAGCTGGTCGATAACCCAATTTGTTTGTGTTAATGCCAGTTTACTTCGTCTAGAACCAACAATAATTTTTCTCATGATTGCCTCCTAAGTTATGCATACCATAAATGAAATGACGATAATCTTCCAAATAGAAAAAAGTTTATAAAAACGATTAAAAAGGACGCTGTATTCCAAATCGCCAATTTTCTCCCGGAGAGATTTTTTACGATTCGCAGGTATAAATAAATGCTATAGGCTGAAAGTAACAGGAATGAACCAATAATCTTCATATCGTACCACGGCATTCCTGGAACCTTTAAAAATGCCCACTGGAGGCCTAAAATCAGACTGAGAAGCAGCATCGGAACGCCTATGACAGCAAGTATGTAGGATAATCTTTCGAGTTTTTCTAAATCTGCCAGCCTGATCAAACGCGCTCCCCATTTTTTTCGTTTCAACAAATCATATTGAAGTAAATATAAAGATGAAAAAACAAAGGATAGGGAAAATGCCCCGTATGAAAGAATGGCCATTGTAATGTGAATTAACAGCAGTTCCGACACAAGCCTGGTTGCCAGAGTATGAGAATGGTATTGCATTGGGACAAATGTATGAATGGCCATAACAGTAAATCCGAGTATATTGGTGAAAAAGACGATGAAATCGACACGTAATAAGTGATTGATAACTATCGACAATGTGACTAATACCCAGGCATAAAAATAGAGTCCCTCGAAAATCGTTAGTACAGGGAACCTGCCTGTTTTGGTCATATATAAAAAGAGAAAGACCGTTTGCAATATCCAAACAACTGCAAGTAACCAGAAAGCAATTCGGTTTGCCTTCCGGTTATGGTGAATGAAGTCGAAAAAATATAACAACACACTGAAGGCATATAGAACAACTGTAAATTCGTGAAGCCTTGTCAAAAGAGTGTTAAACATAGCAACGACTCCTTATGACTGAAAAGAAGCCTGAACTTCTCCAACCGGCAATTTAATCGTTTTGGCTTCTTTCCTATGCTGCTCCTGAACAAGCCCTTCAATATTAAAGATCTTCATAAACAAATCCATTGCTTGATCTGCATCCGGTCTTGCCGCCAATTCTTTTGCTTGTAAAATTGGATCCTTTAAGAGCTGATTAATAATACTCTTTGTATGTTTATTTAGGACTTTAAGATCATGTTCGCTTAGGCTTGGCAGTTTCCGTTCAAGACTACCCATCGTTTCTGCTTGAATCGCTAGTGCTTTTTCCCGCAGTGCAGAGATAACAGGAACTACTCCAAGCGTGCCGAGCCACTGTTTAAACTCAACAATTTCCTTTTCGATCATGAGCATGATTTTCGCTGCAGCTTTTTGACGCTCCTGCAAGTTTGCTTCGACAATGCCTTCTAAATCGTCAATATCATATAAAAAGACATTTTCAAGTTCAGCTATTCTTGGGTCTAAGTCACGAGGTACCGCAATATCGACCATAAATAACGGTTTCCCTTTGCGCTTTTTCTCGACTTTTGCGATTAATTCTTTTGAAATTACTAACTCCTTGGCACCTGTTGAACTAATTAGGATATCAGCCTCTGTTAGTGATTTCTCTAATTCACTCACATTTCGTGCCTGACCGTCAAAACGGCTTGCAAGCATCTGGGCTTTTTCGAACGTACGATTAATCACGGTTACCTGTTTTACCCCATTGCCGTGTAAGTTCTGGGCAGCTAGTTCACCCATTTTTCCAGCACCAAAGATTAAAACATGCTTATTCTCAAGTGATCCGAAAATTTTCTTTGCAAGTTCAACCGCTGCATAGCTGACAGAAACGGCATTAGCACCAATATCAGTATCAGAATGTGCACGTTTTGCCAAGGTAATCGCTTGTTTAAACAGGTGTTTAAACACGGAACCGATCGTTTCCTCCTGTTGTGCTAATAAGAAGCTTGTTCGTACCTGTCCGAGAATTTGTGTTTCTCCTAGAACCATGGAGTTTAGTCCACATGTTACATTGAATAAGTGATCTACTGCCCCATCATCCTCATTGACAAAGAGAAACGGCGAAAATTCTGCCTGCTCCACTCCGAACCATTCGGACAGAAATTCCTTAATATAATAACGGCCTGTATGAAGCTGATCCACAACCGCATAAATTTCTGTACGATTACATGTCGACAAGATGATATTTTCTAGGATGCTCTTTTTGGCATTTAATTGTTTAATCGCATCCACAAGATCGGTTTCGTTGAATGTCAACCGCTCACGGATTTCAACAGGGGCAGTTTTATAGTTAAGACCGATGACTACTATATGCATTTGTAAATTACACCCCCAAAGAGTTTACAGTATTAACTAGTAAAATTATATCACGAGCAATTTCGACTTTTGCTCGAAAAATGTGAACATAAAATGAAACAATATGCTAATATATAATAAACTCGCGTATGAATACCGAGCCGATATAGTAACTTTACCATCGTTTCCTTTACATATTCTTAACGTGATGAATAAATAAGATTTCTAACATACTTCCTTATGTACAGTACCAAAAAAATAGAATAGATTCAAGTGAACCTTACTGGAAGTGGTGGTGTTTTTAATGAAAAGTCAACGAATTTTCCCTGGGATTATCTTAATTGGCTTCGGGGCTTATTTTTTACTACAGCAGACAGGCATTACTCTTTTTCAACAATTTTATACATGGCCGACATTACTGATTATTGTCGGGGTTGCTTTTTTGGGTCAAGGGTATTCTGCAAGGGAATATGATGCGATTCTCCCTGGGATCATCATGAGTGGATTTGGCCTGCATTTTCACCTATCAGGACATCTTGCCTTTTGGCCTACAAATACGATTGGAATGCTGATTTTAATTATTTCAGTAGGCTTTTTCCTTCGTTTTCAAAAAACCAACTCGGGTCTGTTTCAAGCCTTTCTTTTTCTCATTATAGCGGTACTGTTGCTGTTTTATGATAAAATTGCCAGCTATTTTGGCCTGCTGCAAAACGGAATGAATTTCGTTTGGAAATTTTGGCCTGCCCTTTTAATTGTTATTGGTATCTATTTTTTACTAAAAAAGAAAAAATAACCGCCTTGAGCAGAGAAACTGCCTAGGCGGTTATTTTTTTACTTACATATAACTATGCAAAAT
Source organism: Neobacillus drentensis (assembly GCF_021560175.1). Lineage (GTDB taxonomy): Bacteria > Bacillota > Bacilli > Bacillales > Cytobacillaceae > Neobacillus > Neobacillus drentensis_A. The sequence goes on from NZ_CP091110.1 coordinate 4,731,554, forward strand.
CGACCAGGCTTGATCTTTGCCTTCGCCTGTTTCTGATGAAAAAACAACAATTTGGTCGTTTTTATCTAGTTCTAATGTCTCGCGGGTTACTTTTAAATGTTTCTGCCATTTCCCCTTAGGGATTTTATCCGCTTTTGTCGCAATGATGACACAGGGAATGCCATAATGTTTTAGGAAATCATACATCATCACATCGTCAGTGGTTGGCGGATGGCGCAAATCAACGATTAAAACAGCTGCCTTAAGCTGTTCCCTCGTCGTGAAGTAAGTTTCAATCATCCTTCCCCACGCCGCCCGTTCAGACTTTGAAACTTTTGCATACCCATAACCTGGTACATCGACAAAATGTAAAATTTCATTAATCAAGTAAAAGTTCAATGTCTGCGTTTTACCTGGCTTAGAGGAAATCCGAGCTAAGCCCTTACGGTTCAGCATTTTATTAATAAAGGAAGACTTCCCAACATTCGAGCGGCCGGCAAGTGCAAACTCCGGCAGCTCGGTTTCCGGATATTGTTCCGGCTTTACCGCACTAATCACAATCTCAGAACTTACAACCTTCATCGGACGCCACCTTCTAGAAGGGCACGCTTCAATACTTCATCCACATGGGCAACAGGGACAAATTCCAACTCGTTCCGAACACTTTCAGGAATATCATCAATATCTTTGACATTATCTTTAGGCATAATGATTGTTTTCAAACCGGCACGATGGGCACTAAGCGATTTTTCCTTCAAGCCGCCAATTGGAAGAACTCGGCCTCTCAACGTGATTTCACCTGTCATTCCCACTTCACGACGGATTGGTTTGCCGGTTAAGGCCGAAACTAGTGCGGTTGCCATCGTAATTCCTGCAGATGGACCATCTTTAGGGACCGCACCTTCTGGAACATGGATATGAATATCATTTTTTTCATGGAAGTCTTCGGCAATCCCAAGCTCGCCTGCTTTTGAACGAACATAACTAAAAGCTGCTTGAGCCGATTCTTTCATAACATCACCAAGTTTACCCGTTAAAACTAGTTTTCCTTTACCAGGAGATAAAGAAACTTCAATTTGCAGGGTATCGCCGCCAACAGTTGTATAAGCTAATCCAGTTGCTACGCCGACTTGATCCTCGGATTCTGCCATGCCGTAATGGAACCTTGGTTTTCCTAGGAACTCTTCCACATTCTTCTCGGTAATAACGACACGCTTTTTCTCGCCGGCAACAATAATTTTGGCCGTTTTGCGGCAAATCGTTGCCATTTGACGTTCAAGACTACGAACACCCGCTTCACGGGTATAGTATCGAACGACTTTCAAAATCGCATCATCACGAACTTGCAGTATTCCTTTTGAAAGGCCATTTTCTTTTATTTGCTTCGGAAGCAAATGATCACGGCAAATATGAACTTTTTCAATTTCCGTATAGCCTTCAATTGTAATGATCTCCATTCGATCTAGAAGCGGACCTGGCACGGTTGACAAGTTATTCGCTGTCGCGATAAACATAACCTTCGATAAATCATAGGTTTCTTCAATATAATGATCGCTGAAATTATGGTTTTGTTCAGGGTCTAATACTTCCAGCATGGCACTTGATGGGTCACCTCGGAAGTCACTCGACATTTTATCAATTTCATCTAGTAAGAAAACAGGATTGATCGTCCCTGCTTTTTTCATTCCTTGGATAATCCGGCCTGGCATTGCTCCGACATACGTTCTGCGATGACCGCGGATTTCGGATTCATCACGAACACCGCCAAGCGAAACTCGGACAAAATTCCGATTCAGCGAGGTCGCAATCGAACGGGCCAAACTAGTTTTCCCCACACCAGGAGGTCCTGCCAGACAAAGGATTGGGCCCTTGATTGAATTAGTCAGTTTTTGCACCGCTAAGTATTCAAGCACACGTTCCTTCACCTTTTCAAGTCCATAATGGTCCTCATTTAAAATCCTTTCAGCACGAAGAATATCGATATCATCCTCCGTCTTATTTGTCCATGGAAGGGCAATCAGCCAGTCAATATAATTACGAATGACTGCACTTTCAGCAGAACTTGCTGGGACCTTCTCATAACGGTCTAGTTCTTTCAATGCGGCTTTTTTAGTATGCTCTGGCATGCCTGCCTCTTCAATTTTTTTCGTAAGGTCTGCGATTTCACCGGTTTTTCCTTCTTTATCGCCTAATTCCTTTTGAATCGCCTTCATTTGCTCACGAAGGTAGTATTCTTTTTGCGTCCTCTCCATCGAGCGTTTCACCCGTTGACCAATCTTTTTCTCAAGATTCAGGACTTCTTTTTCATTATGAATGGTATCAATAACGCGGTTAACACGCTGTTTAATATCAATCATTTCGAGAATTTCTTGTTTTTCTTTTAACTTGATTGGCAAATGTGAGGCAATCAAATCGGCCATCCGCCCTGGTTCTTCAATATCGGCAACGGTTGCATAGGTTTCGGCTGATATCTTTTTCGATAATTTTATGTATTGCTCAAAATAATCCAGCATCGTTCTCATCAAGGCTTGATCTTCTACATCTTTCGTATCTGGGTCCTCGTAGGTAACGATACTAACGGAGTAATAATCATCTTCATCATAAAAAGAAACCACTTCTGCCCTATTTAATCCTTCTACTAATACGCGAATGGTACCATTAGGAAGCTTTAACATTTGCTTCACCTTTGTCAATGTACCTAATTTGTATAAATCCTCTTCCGCGGGTTCATCAATGGAAACATCCTTTTGTGTGGTTAAAAATATCAAATGGTCATCTACCATTGCTTTTTCGAGTGCCTGAACCGATCTCTCACGGCCTACATCCAAATGAAGAACCATTGTCGGATAGACCAGCAAGCCTCTAAGCGGCAGGAGGGGGACGAGCAATTCATTCTGTTTCGCCATCATACTGCACCTCCACATGCAAAATCCTTATTTTTCTACTGCTGAGCAGAATAGTCTTTGTTGTACAATTCTATCTCATTTGGTTTTTCGTGTCTATTTTTAGAGAGTGTACGCTGTTTCTTTTTCAATATAATTATTTTCCCCAATCAAGACATTTTCTTTCTCATAAAAAAAACTTCGGTTTGATTATATTGCCAAACCGAAGTTTTTATACTAGATGGACTCTTTTTTTGTTAATTCAATGGAAGCAGGTATAGCCTCATTTTGTTGAAAGGAGTTTACCAAGGCAATATCAAAAACTTGTTGAAGGTGGGTAACCGTAACAATGTTGATCCCTTTTATTTCATTTAAGATCGTTTGCATATTTTCTTCTGGTATAATAACGGTTTTAGCCCCAGCTTTTAGCGCAGCCTTTACCTTTGGATAGACACCGCCGATTGGCTTTACATTACCGTGAATACTAATTTCTCCTGTCATGGCCACTGTGTTGTCAATTGGAATCTTGTAAATGGCGGAATAAATGCCTGTCGCCATCGCAATCCCTGCCGAAGGACCATCGATCGGCACACCGCCTGGAAAATTGACATGAATATCATAATCGTTAGCTGGCACTCCCATCGACCGCAAGACGGTAATAACGTTTTCAATTGAACCGCGCGCCATACTCTTGCGCCGGATCGATTTGCCTTGACCGCCGATACTTTCTTCTTCCACAATACCTGTAATATTAATCGAGCCCTTTTCTTTTGCTGGAATGACCGTTACCTCAATTTCAAGCAAAGCACCTGAGTTTGGTCCATAAACAGCTAAGCCGTTAACCAACCCAATGTGTGATATGTCATTAATTTTTCTTTCCATTCTTGGTGTCATCTGACTGGAATGAATGACCCACTCGATATCTTCATCTTTTAGATAGCTCCGGTCTTCGGTAATGGCAAGACCAGCAGCAATTTGGATCATATTGACCGTTTCCCGGCCATTTCTTGCATATGTAGAAAGTGTGTTAACAGCATTTTCGCTTATTTCCATATTCACTTTATCAGCCGCTTTTTTTGCCACGGTTATAATCTCTTCTTGATTTAAATCGCGAAAGAATACTTCCATACAGCGTGAGCGTATCGCCGGGGGTATTTCACTTGGTGTTCTGGTTGTGGCCCCGATTAGCCGAAAGTCTGCCGGAAGGCCGTTTTTAAAAATATCATGAATGTGTGTTGGAATCTGTGTATTTTCTTCATGATAATAAGCACTTTCAAGAAAAACTTTCCGATCTTCTAACACCTTCAACAGCTTGTTCATTTGAATCGGATGTAATTCACCAATTTCATCAATAAACAGGACCCCTCCATGTGCATTGGTGACTGCTCCCTGCTTTGGCTGGGGAATCCCTGCTTGTCCCATTGCCCCGGCACCCTGATAAATCGGGTCATGAACGGAGCCTATTAGCGGATCGGCGATTCCTCTTTCATCAAATCGAGCGGTTGTTGCATCTAACTCAATAAAGACAGATTTTGGTTTAAATGGTGATTTTGCATTCTTTTTGGCTTCCTCAAGGACGAGGCGGGCAGCAGCTGTTTTTCCAACTCCCGGAGGTCCATAAATAATTACATGCTGCGGGTTTGGACCACATAAAGCTGCTTTTAATGATTTTATACCATCTTCTTGGCCTACAATATCATTAAAACTTGTAGGACGAACTTTTTCAGATAACGGTTCTGTTAAGGAGATCGATCTCATTTTGCGCAGTTGTTCCATCTCTTTCCGGGATTCCCGGTCAATGGACACTTTTTGGGTCCGCTGGCTCCTCAATAAATTCCAAAAATACAGCCCGATGATAATACCAAAAAACAGCTGTATAAATAAAGCAATCCCCGTCCAACTCATATCTTTCCCTCCTACAACTAATACTCATCTATAGTAAGAAGTATTTCCTTTAGACTGGCGGAATAAACCAACAATGTAAAAACAAATCGTAGTTGGAAAAAGGGGGGTTATCTGTCTTTGGCTCATTTTTTTCGATTATTGGCTGATTTTCTAGGTTATTAGGCTGATTTCCCATGGGTATTGGCTGATAATTTATGAGTATTGGCTCATTTTTCGTTAAGATTGGCTATTTTAACAATTTATGGATAATACCAACAAAAAAGACCCAGCTTTGCAGCCAGGTCTCACTTCGTTATGCTGATTTTTCCTCAACAATAACAGTACCATCTTCAAGAACTAACTTCGGTACGCTATTTTCGGAAACTGTTTCTTTTGTAATAATACATTTCGTAATATCCTCACGTGAAGGAAGATCAAACATGACATCCAACATAATTCCTTCAATAATTGAACGTAAACCACGGGCACCCGTCTTGCGTTCGATTGCTTTTTTCGCAATTTCAGTGAGAGCACCTTCTTCAAATTCAAGCTCCACTTCATCGATTTCAAGCATCTTTTGGTACTGCTTAACAAGTGCATTCTTTGGTTTAGTTAATATTTCAATTAAGGCTGCCTCGTCTAATTGCTCAAGACTCGCAATAACTGGAAGACGTCCAATAAATTCTGGAATTAATCCAAAACGTAGTAAGTCTTCAGGCAATACCTTGGATAGAAGCTCTTTTTGGTCAATATCAACTTGCTTGACATCTGACCCGAAGCCAATTACTTTCTGGCCTAAACGGCGTTTGATAATGGGTTCAATCCCATCGAATGCACCACCGCAAATAAACAAGATATTCGTCGTGTCAATTTGGATAAATTCTTGATGCGGATGCTTTCTTCCACCTTGTGGCGGAACGCTTGCAACAGTACCCTCAAGAATTTTTAATAGTGCTTGTTGAACACCTTCACCGGAAACATCTCTTGTTATCGATGGATTCTCCGATTTACGGGCAATTTTATCGATTTCATCGATGTAAATGATTCCTTTTTCGGCCTTTTCGACATCGTAATCTGCTGCTTGAATTAATTTTAAAAGAATATTTTCTACGTCTTCCCCTACGTAACCTGCCTCCGTAAGTGAGGTTGCATCTGCAATCGCAAACGGTACATTTAAGATACGTGCCAAGGTTTGCGCTAATAACGTCTTACCTGATCCAGTAGGTCCAATCATACAGATGTTACTCTTTGAAAGTTCAACATCATCGATTTTACTATTAGAATTGATACGCTTATAGTGGTTATAAACCGCTACTGACAGCGATTTTTTCGCCTGATCCTGTCCAATAACGTACTCCTTCAAAATCTCACAGATTTCTTTTGGCTTTGGTACGTCTTTGAATTCTACTTCTTCTTCTGTTCCTAGTTCTTCTTCCACAATCTCTGTGCAAAGCTCGATGCATTCATCACATATATATACTCCCGGCCCGGCAACTAATTTACGAACTTGATCCTGTGTTTTGCCACAGAAGGAACACTTTAACTGTCCTTTTTCATCATTAAATTTAAACAATTCTTTCACCCCTTAACACGTGTTAAAACCCCATTGAAGCTCGTGAATTACACAAACAAAGTCCGAGTTTTTTCTCTACTTTTAATGGTATGTATTTTGCATTGTAACACATTTGACTATTGGACTGGAAATAAAACGCTTTATCGATTATGTTTTCTTTTTTCTCGTTTTTGTTTGTGGAATTCGAAAAAACATATGTACTCCATTAATCTTAACCATAATTTTAAAAAATAAATCTTAAAACGCTATGGAAATATTTATTCGCTATTGACTGCGCTTTTTCCTTCCAATAATTTGTGGAATCTTTAAAAAGGTTTCCCTGTCCTTATTATAATATGTAATGGAAGAAAAGTATAAAACAAGGCACGATAAAAATCGCGCCTTGTCCAAAAATTCACTATTATTTCTTATTTTCAACTAAGAAATTAACTGCTTTTTGAAGTTGAAGGTCAGCTTTAATGCCATCAACGCCGCCAAGAGCTTGTTTAATGGTATCAACCGGCATATTGTACATACCAGCCATTCTTTCAAGTTCAGCGTCCACATCTTCATCTGTTACTTCAAGATTTTCTGCTTTAGCAATTGCTTCAAGTGTTAAATTCATTTTTACACGTTTTCCAGCATCTTCTTTCATTTGTTCACGAAGAGCGTTCTCGTCTTGACCTGAGAACTGGAAGTAAAGTTCAAGGTTCATACCTTGCATTTGCAGGCGTTGTTCAAACTCTTGAAGCATGCGGTTTACTTCAGTCGTAACCAATACTTCTGGAATTTCAACTTCTGCATTTTCAGCAGCTTTTTCCACTACTGTATCACGTAGGTTGTGTTCTGCCTCATGCTTTTTGCTGTCTTCTAAACGAGTTTTGATTTTTTCTTTTAACGCCTCTAAAGTTTCAACTTCTTCGTCTACATCTTTAGCAAACTCGTCATCTAATTCAGGAAGTTCTTTTCCTTTGATTTCATGAACAGTTACTTTGAATACCGCTAGTTTACCAGCAAGCTCTGCCGCATGGTATTCTTCTGGGAAAGTAACTTCAACATCTTTAGATTCGCCAGCTTTTACCCCTACTAATTGCTCTTCGAAACCTGGGATGAAAGAACCTGAACCTAACTCTAATGAATGATTTTCAGCTTTTCCACCTTCGAATGCTTCGCCATCAACGAAACCTTCAAAGTCGATGACAACTGTATCACCATTTACAGCAGCGCTGTCTTCTTTAACAACAAGTTCAGCTTGACGTTCTTGCATTGTTTTTAATTCGTTTGCAACATCTTCATCTGTTACAGTGGTATCAATTTCTTCTACTTCTAAGCCTTTGTACTCGCCTAATTTAACTTCAGGCTTCACTTGTACAGTTGCTTTGAAAATAAGTTCTTTGCCTTTTTCCATTTGATCGATATCGATATCTGGACGGTCGATTGGTTCGATTCCTGTTTCGTCAATTGCATTTCCGTATGCTTCTGGAAGAAGGATATCTAATGCATCTTGGTAAAGAGCTTCTACACCGAAACGTTTTTCAAACATGCCACGCGGCATTTTTCCTTTACGGAAACCTGGAACGTTTACTTGCTTAACCACTTTTTGAAATGCCGCGTCTAGGCCTTTGTTTACCTCTTCAGCACTTACTTCAACAGTAAGGACACCGCGGTTGCCTTCTAATTTTTCCCATTTTGCTGTCATACCTATTTTCCCTCCAACAAATCTATTCTCATTTCATTCGATAACGAATTTGAGTCGAAAAATGTCTTGTCGAACAAGCAATTTTTCCATTTTTAAATGTAAAATATAGTTTTTTACACAATGCAACCCCTACATTATAACATAGGTTCGTCTTCTTTCAACAGCAAGACCTAAATATTAGGATAAGAAATTTTCTCAATAGTCTCTATTTGCTCTCTTGCTTTCTCGATTTCAGAGGGTTCAGCACCGTAATCTCCTGCAATTTCGCCAAATTCCGGGTCCATTCCCAAATATTCTTGTGCGAGCATGTCAAAAGCTGCAGCCCAAGCTTCTGAGGAATTTGGTTCAAGTTCAAACGGATAACAAATAAAAAATAGTCTATCAACCATATTAATCGCATTTTCATATAGACCTGGATTTTTACTTTCTACTTGTTTTGCAAGCAATGCCTTTACCTCTAGCATTTTAGGCTGTTCCCTTACGTCAGGGAGCTGTATAGGACTGAACTGTTTTACAAAAGCAAATTTTTCTACGATGATTTCTCGATCTATTTCTTGTTCCTTTAATAGATTTAAAATGATTGTTTTAATAAATGGATGACCCGCCTCGGACTTTAGGTAGTCTGCCATTTCATCAAGATAAGGACGGATATTTTTGTCCGCCAAATTGGCTATAAGGAGCATTTGCTCGTTAATACTATCGATCGAGAGGAGGTTTAGGGATGGAAGATCTAAGTCTTCTTCCTCCTGTTCTGCATCTTGCTGGTCATGTCCCTCTGCCATCCGCCGGCTAAATTGCAAAATCGTTAAAAAATGGTCATGCTTCTCAGGGGGGATTTCCCTTTCATCTAAGAGCGCTTCAATGGTTGTGACAATTTCCCGATATTCATGCAGCTGGATAAGGACAGTCAAATAAAGATCGACCATCTGAAAATAATCGCCTATGCCTTTTAATAGCATCTCATTTGCCAGTACTTTCGCTTTCTTAAAAGCACCTGCTTCAAAATAGGCCAGGACAAGCCCGATTAAAATGTTTTCATTATCAGGGTCAAGCTCCCGCGCTTCTTCTAATAGGGGGATCGCTTCATGAAATTTTTTCTTTTCAAGACTTTCCAGACCTTTGTCCGCTAATCGTTTGTCTAGTCCGGGGAAGAAGATAATATTATCTTTTCGTTTGACTTGTTCCCGTTTTTTCATAAAATCCGTCCTTCGGTATGTAGTAAAAAATAGTGTAGCATAATTTGGAAACAAAAAAAACTCACCACATTGGTGAGTTGAGCTTTTAGTATGTAGTTTGACTTTGGTACAAGAAAATGGCGTCCCAGGAGAGATTCGAACTCCCGACCGTACGCTTAGAAGGCGTATGCTCTATCCGGCTGAGCTACTGGGACAAACCGCTATATGAACGCATTTTGAAACGGGCACTGATACGGTCATTTGGCGAACTTTCGACCGTTTCATTATAACACGGTATATATAAGGAAGAAAAGTCGCTAAAATATGATATTAACGTAATAAAAAGGAGTGGACGTTAAATCCACTCAACAAAACTTGGAAGACGCAATAATCCTGCCTTTGTTAAATTACGATATTTGACACACACTTAACGGGTCCAATAAACGTAAAATCACTTTCTTCACGGATTATCGGCTTTCCATAAACGCTCCTTCATTAGCCACAGGAACACCAAGTTCCATTACGCCAGCATATCGTCCATCTTCGAATGTTAACAGCAATCCGAAATCCTTGGGCTGCTTACGGACGACATATACATCTGAATACTGATAGCTAATAACCTTTAGCCACGAATTTGAACGTTTGCCGACTTCATAAGGTGAGTCATTACGCATAAAGGGTAAAGCATATTATACATGGCTAATGCATTTATTCGATAATATCCGAGTTGTCACTAGTGACTTTAGCATCAAATTAGAATCTGTAATATACCCCTATTTTGCTAGATAATCATGGTAAACTATTGATTTTCTACTGGAAATAACACAGGATATATGCCAGCGTGTTTATTGAGTATTGCCTCAGTTCTTGTATCTTTTTCTTGCTTTGTATAGCTAAAAGACATTATTCTAGCAAGTAAGTTAAGACCACCAGCTGCCATACAGATTTCATTTATACTTTTTTCTCTATATTCAGGATGTTCTAATAAAAAAGCATTAATTTCCGGAGAATTACTGAAATTTTGTACGGTAATTTGGTTATCTAAGCAATAGTTTTTATGCATTTCAATAAAAGATTTATCATCATATTTAATGATGTAAATAGATTTTTCTAAATCATTATCCGGCTGTTGTGCAATGCAGCTATCATCCATTTGTGGCGACATTGAAAGACCAGTTGCTTTAAAACAAAAAACGGAGAAAACTTCTGAACCAGCCCGACTATCAAAGTCATGGTCACTCATGTATACACGTCCATTATCGATTCTTTCGTTTTTGTAATATAAATTCAATATGTACAGAGCCCCCATCGCATGAAGCAAGTTCTCAATATTTGCTTTTTTCAATGAATTCCTTCGGTCATGCTTAACTGCTTGATATGCTTGTTTCCACTTGCTCCCGCTTGTTCCACGCTTATTAGCTTTATGCAATGGAGTTAAAATCTTATTCGCTTCATTTGTAAAGTAAAAATTTGTAGCAGAAAGTACTATTTGTTTCTTACATAGTTTCCAATTCTGTTCTAACAGTTCAATGCAATCAGTATCAAAATATAAATCCCTCGGCTTTCCGTCTACATCAGCAGGAGATATATTACCACCAAGCTCACAATACAGATCTTTTGAAATAGCTTCTATTTCTACTGCACAGCGAACAATCAAATCAGCAATATGCATAGAATACACATTAAGTTGCTCGTCAGCAAAATGAATATAATCAGCCAATTTCAAAAATTCTTTCTCTAAGTTTTTGTATACCGGCCAAAACAAATTTAATTTATTCATAGCTTCACCCCCCCAATATTTTCTAGTTTATAGTAGTATTTTACCATACTAATTAAATAGATGATGAACTAGTTTACATAAAAAAAGATTGCCATAAGACGATCCCTATACATTTTTATTTAACATTTCTATTAAGCTACCATAACTTTTTCAACGTTCCTTTTACTAGTTTCCAAGTATAATCTTCCTTTTGAACATAATATACGTAATGGTTCTTGTGGTTCGTTTGTTCCCATCCCTCAGTTATTGCAATATCACCTTCTAACACGATACCGTTTGTGTAATTGGTAGCGTCAATTGAATCTATTGTATTTACATTGTGCATAGATAGACATTAATGTTCGTCAATTCCAAGACAACTGTCAAAAAAATATGTGAGTTTAGCTCTATCCTTTTCTTGGGCATAGAAGAGATTGATCATAAAAAAAACCGTCATAACGACGATCATGATTCTTTTATCTTCAATTCGGAAAAATGAACCAGTTTAATATTGTGATTGCGGTCCCCTTCTTTGACAATCTCACAGTAACCAGATGCGTATTGAATAAGTAAAATATAATCTTTTTCTTTGGTATCTAACAGGCATTTTCGTCATCTCGAAGATACACACATCTAATCATTTTTTCTTGATTGTAACTGTTTGTAATCACTATGTCTGTAGATGTTCTGTGTCATTATCACTTGTACTGTAGCACCCCCGAGTTTTCTAATCTGAAAAAAATTTTCAAAAAGGATTTGGCTGATTAGAACAACTGATTTCATAGAAACGGAGGGCGTTCTACTGTCGGCTCGTAAAGTTCCGAGATTTGACGTCCATATGTGCGTTACACCAGGCATACTCCAATATGGAATGCCCCCTTCGTTTGTGATACTGTGCCTCCTTGACCAAGAACTACAATACTCACTAGTTAATATTTTTGTAGATGTAAATTGAAGGGTCATTTATAATAATGTTCATAAAATCTGGTAATACGGGGTGGATAGGATAATGCCCGGAAAAAAAGGGTCGGTACACGCAAAGCTCACAACAATGTTATATAACGGAATCTTAGTTGATGCGAAAATGTGTAATCAATGTAGGATTGTAAAGCCACTGGATCATTTTTATAAAGCTCCGAAAGGAATTGGAAAGCGTAGACCTAAATGTATTGCATGTATGTCTCCATCCGGTAGAAAAAATACTAAATTAAATATAATTGAAGAAAACGGAGTTATACTTCAAGCTAAACAATGCAAGATATGTCAAGAAGTTTTACCTCTTAATCACTTTTATAAGGGAAAAGGTGCTGGGGGAAAAGTTCCTAACTGTAAAAAATGTATTAGTAAAAAAGAATCAGAAGAACGGAAATTAAGAGCAGTAGAGCGACAGAAAATACGGGATATTGATAATACAGAGATTTTCTTAAAGGATGAATATTCCGACTCATGGACGATGAGAGAAGGCTTTCCTCGAGCTTTACCTAATGAACAACATAAAGAAAATTGTGACTTATATAAGGTTACAACATTGGAGGGATTTGAAGTTCTAATACCTTCAACTATTCTGGTAAAAGTAATTACAAAACAAACACGAGATAAACAATACTCATGTTGGAAGCCAGTCATAAATTTAAAAATTGGGGAGAAAATCTCCCTAATTAATTTAAGAAACTTGCAACCTTGGAAAGGTAACGGGACTCTTGAGCAAGGTTGGCTCATTGGAGAAGTACTTGGTGATGGTGGATTATCAGGGGAAAGTAATTACGCTTATTTATCATTTTGGGGAGAAACCCAAAATGCCCTTCGTGAAATTTCAATTGAGCGAATAAAAAAACAATTAGGTGCCCGATCAGATTTAACTGGGATTTATATCGAATCACGTGATAAAACAACTATCCAATCTTCAAGATTAACTCAATTGGCTCAAGTATTTGGATTGGAAGAAACTAAAGAAATTACGCCACAAATGGAAATTGCATCTTATAAATTTTATTGTGGGATATTAAGAGGCCTTTTTGATAGTGATGGCTCTGTTCAAGGAACACAGGAAAAAGGAATAAGTGTACGTTTAAGCCAATCAAATTTTCCTTTTCTTCAAAAAGCACAAAGAATGCTACTTCGATTAGGAATTGTTTCTACTTTATATGCCAATCGGAGGGAAGCAGGTTACCGACCTTTGCCAGATGGAAAAGGAGGTAGTAAATTATATTTTTGTCAATCCCAACATGAATTAGTAATATCTAATGATAATATATTAAGGTTTAGGGATTTGGTTGGTTTTGAAGAACCAGAAAAAAGCCATGACTTAAACAACCTAATAGATAGTTTTAAAAGGATGCCCAATAGAGAACGATTTGTTACACGAGTAAAGGAGATAAAACTTGAAAAGCAGCAAGCTGTTACCTACCCAAACTACATATTCGAAGGCATATTCGATATAAATGGAATATTGGTACGAGACAAATAACTTTTACAGTCTCTTTCAAATTTTCCGTTCTCCCAAACTGTTTCACAACTTAAAAGTATTGGCACCAAAGTGCTGAATCGACTTTTTCAAGGTATAAGGGGATGTCATAACTTAGTTTCATAAGTGAAAGGGTTATCCGATGACATATGGCTAAACCGAGTTGATACTTGGAGCTAATAGTTGAACGTAGTTGCCTCGAGGAACATTGAGTTCATCAATCTAAAGTGATAATTCTTATTGACATGCTATGTAGCATTAAACGATGTAATAAACTTCGCTAACGCTCAGTTGAATCCTGCTTAGAACAGTCTTCACATAATATACAAGTTTATATTTATTTGATGTTACTGAAGCTGATAAGCTTTGGTTACATCACCGAGCCGTCAGGTGAAGGTTATTACATTATATACTTTCTCTTAAGACCTATACGCCTCGAACCCTTGAAACGACTGGTTTTCTCAACGACTTTAGCACGTTAAATTTGCTAGATTTATAATTAGAAGTAAAACTCGTCAAGGTTCCGGATTCCACGCCATAGACGTCCAACATCAGGCAGATGGGCATACAACACATCCCCCATCATTTGTGATACGGTCCCCCCATTAATCTATTGAACCATACTCATTCGTCTCTCTTCTGTTTACCAAACAGTTTGTCTACATTATCGAATGTTTTGGCTAAGGAACATAAAAGATGACCGCCATTTAGACGATCATCGTTTATTAAAGTAAAGCACCTTATAGTCTATAAGTTTAACTTAAGGGTACCGTAGATAATATCACGAAAAAATATCGTTTTTCTATAAATATTCCTTATACAAATACGTAATTTTCGTAATGTGATTGTTAATTTAAGTCTATCTCAAATTTATCACCGCTGTAATCGTCACATATCCATTCCCATTGTTTAACACGTTTTTCTAACTGTAACTGCTTTAATGGATTTTGAATATATTCTAATAATAATTGGTTGTCTTGTTGATAGATAATGCATAAATAATAGGCATCTCCATATTGATGTGCTGCCGTATATTCATTATTCGTCATCGAAATTTCTGCATTTCGATTCGAAATAGACTTTACTTCGATATAGCGAATCTCACCAGTTTTAGTTTGACTATGTACGTCATATCCTAGATTTTGCTTACTAACATCTTTAGCCTGATTTCCTTGTAATTGCTCAAATTCTATACATTGATATTCGGCTGCTCGCCATTTGGAGATGGTTTTCTTTTTTGATGAAAAAATAGAGGATAATGAACGTTCAAAAACATTGGAATCTGTTTTTTCTGATGAACCAAAACGGTCATTTCCAAGTGATTGTTCCTTTGTAAAGCCCGTTTTATAGGTATTATCAATCCATTTAATATCATTTGCTGTTAGTGAATTTAAGAACTCGGATAAGAAGGATTTTGAATAGACGATACCTTTTTTACTTCCCCAAATCATCAATTGATTTTGATCATCTTTTATGTAGCAATTGTCTAATGGAAATACCTCTTTATTAATCAACATTTTAGAACGAATTGACTTCAATAATTGACCATACAGTTTACCTAATAAGGTCTGGTCAGCTTTTTCCACAAACTCTTTTTCGGATAAAATGGTTATCCAGTCTGGGATTTCATATATTCCCGTCGCAAATGATTCTAAAAAGTTATCTAAGTAACCGTTTTGTTGTAGACTAGCAATTGGCATTAATTGCTTCATACTGGAATGCTCTCGAATCCATACAAATTCTGATGTTTCTAAAAAACGTGGTTTTCGCTTATGTTCTGTCGCATTAATCATGTCACCGTTATATAAAGGAATCCATTTTTCTTTCTTAATTAATTCAATTAACTTATCCGACAGATAATTTGAAAACTTCGAGAAAGATTGACGTTTTTCGAGTAATGAAAAGATTGGCAATAACGCTTCATGTCCCTCTTGCAAAGTCTCAGCCATAGTTTTAAAGATCTGTTCTGTTGCAATCTTCAACCCTGCTTCTGTTTTTTCATCCCAAGTTAAATGTTTTCGACTAGGATCTGTTGAAAAGTCACAATTGATTTTAAATGGATAACCAGTAGGTTCTAAGGTTGGTAAATAACAATGAAATACCGCTTCGTCCTTTTCACAAGCCATTATCTGACCTTGTACATCTAATTTTAATCCAAGCTGAACCGATTTGTTACGTTGATTTCCAACAATGTACCATTCTTTCTTTTCATGTCCTACTTCTTGAATGCAAACTCGTCGATGGTCTCGTAATACCTTAAACTTTCTACGAATCGTTGATATATTGATTTGGATCATTTGAATATGATTAAGAAATAAATAATAGCCATCATTAACAGCAGCCAATTCATCCTCTAACAAACCTGATCGAGCATTCTTAAAAATAAAAATAGTTTGATATCCTTCTTGATAGAGTTTTTGTATTTCTTCCTCTATTTCGGTTTCGATTTCATCCAAATATAAAGGGATACGAACAGTTGGCACTTTGTTTATATCTGAAATCTGTAATTTCTTCGCACACAATTCCTTCGAGAACGTAAATCCAACATCATTTGAGTGGATAATAATGGTGTTAGTTAGGTATGTGGTACTTTTAAATCCTACACCTCTATACCCAATGGAAACTCCTCGTTTTTTAGAACTTGCCCCTGAACGACTAATGCTTTCAATATCTTGTTGACTAAAAGGCTTTCCATCATTCGCAAAGAAAATATGACCATTTTTACTATAGATAGTAATTCGATTGGATTCTGCATCATCTGCATTTTGCAATAACTCAATAAAAATGCGTTCCCCGTAACTTTCCGCCATATATTTTTCCATAGCAGCCATATCCGCTAATAATTGTGGTGATGATTTAGCTTCCTCTAAAAAACGATGACTGATGTTTTCGATAACTTCTTTCATTGAAACTACCACCTCTCTAAAAAAAACCCTCAAAATTTAACATGAGGGTTATATTCAAGCTATGTTTATTAAACATAATCAATCAAAGTTACTGTAATACGAGCCTTTGCTTCTTTATCTCTTAAGTTGCCTACCCATTTTAATAATACATTTGCAACTTCATTTGCACGGTTTTCTTCTTCTTCATAAGAATCATCATCATCATCATCTACATCTTGAATATAATCAAATTCAGAAGCGAAAGAATCACAAATTTCCTCAATAAATTCAGTTAGCGAATTCTCTTTATATCGATTTTTCTTCACTAAAGTATACATTTTTTCTGCAAGTTCAATATAACCATACCTTAAAGCATCCCAAATATAGCTTGAGTAGATACTATCAGATTTACCGAATACATATTCTAGTATATCTTCATTTTCATTCAATATAATTATTAGTTCTTCCCCACCAATTTTTTGTTCTAAGCTATATAGCATACCACTAGTAAAGGAGTAACCATCTCTCTTTATAATAGCTTCACCATTTATAAGAACATATTTCCACATATCAATTGCTAATGTTATATTGCTTTTTGCTATTTTTGCAATAATCTCCCGTATTTTCCCACTATTATCTTCTAAATTATTTTTTAATATTTCGAAACTTTGAAGTAATAATTCTTCTTTGTTCTTGCTACTTTTAGCCAAATTAACCCCATCCTTTTTCGTATTTTTGTTTTATTATTTATTATATCTATTAAATTTACATAGAACAATTGTTCATATTTTGGAAATTAATACCTATTAGGAAGAAATGCCCTTAGCATTATTTGCCACGGAGAACCCGTACTACCCTCAATAAGTAAGGTTGTTTTAATACATTCTGCAGTAAAGACATATACTACCTACTCAACGAATCTACCTTATTAGTTTAACAGAACCCATGAGATTTCTTATTCCAAAAAAATTTTTTAAAGCATTTAGCTATTTGGGTTTTGTGGAAAATGGGTATCTTTCCTTGCCAGCTCGTTAGGGATTCAAGATTTGAACCTCATATGTACGTTACATCAGGCATAGTTCGTTATGGCATCAGGGCTATGTTCGTGATAGGGTGGCTCCCCCTTGTCCAATAAGAAAGACCGCTCTAAACACTAGAAACGGTCTAAAAGTGCTTATTTTAATGTTAGCTGTTGCTTTCATTATAGTCCTGTTTAAGTGGATGAAGATGATGATGATGGTGGTGCTCGTGATGAACGACTACGAAGTCTTCGTGTCGAAAGAACATAGTCGGTTCTGAGAAATCTAGTGAACTGCCATCCGACGAGAATCCGCCTGTGACGCTAACTTGAATTAGGTCCCCTGACTTTTCAATGTCTCCTGTTACGGTTACGATCAAAGCACGTGGATCGCCTGCTACAGTGGTAGTGGTGTCTGTGATTGGACTAGGAGTGAATACCGGTACAGCAATCCCCGCAGCTGTGTTCGATGACAGGGTAAATGTTTGTGGCGGAAGCAGCACTACTACAGGTTGAGGAGGGTACAACGGGCCAGGAGGCCAAATAACTTGGTCGATTCGTACCGTGGCAGTTAGCGTCCGATTTGTCTGGTTACTGAGCGTCACGATTACGATATTGCAGGGATTAGGAGGATGATGCGTAAAGATAGGAATGAGAAAAGGTCCCGTACGTAAAGTCGATATAAAAACCACATCCTTTCGAAATTTATAATTTTTCAATCAATATAGTAAATGCAAAAAGTAATCGATATGAAAGGTACAAGTTATGGAGGTAATAAACACAATATTCAATGTTTCTTTGCGTTTCTGGTCGTTCGAGATACAGTATTTTCGTCTCCATTTGTGCGTTACACCAGGCATCGTGCAATATGACATGGGGGTCGTTTTTGTGATAGGGTAGCCTAATTCTAATCTTTTTGGTGTCAAGGTGAAGTGTAATAGCTTAAACCAAAAATTAAGAAAAAAAAATCGTCATTTCGACGACGTTCATTTAAATGCAATTCTAATAATAGGCGAATTTAAAACCTTCAACTGGAAGCATTTTAGGGACTTTCACAATTTAGGTTAAAATACTTAATAATTTCAGTTACCATCTAACAACCTGGTACTTCTTTTAAATCAATATCTTCAAAACTATAAAATTCGAATTTTACATCTATTCCTTGTGCCATAAAGTCTCTTCCAGGCTCTAAACTTAAAACACTATCTTTAAACTTCTGATTAATTTTTCCAACAAATATAAAACGCAATTCTACATTTTTATTCAATTGTTTTGAAATTTCCTTAATGTCATTTACCTTATTCTGTATTGATTCAAGTATATATTTCATTGGGTAATATCCATGTCTACTGATCTTTATTTCAAGAACAACGGTCTCCCTATCAATGGGGATAATTCCATCAATTTCTACTGTCTTATTATTTCCACTTATCTTTACATATTTACTAATAAATTGTGAATATTTTTTCTCAAGAAATTTAAACGTTTGTTCTTCAGCAATATATACAAATTCCATTGGGTTTAAATTATAATTATCCAGTGTTTGGTTTATTTGCTCGTCTGACAGAGCTTCATTTTCTTGACTTTTGTCAGCTTTAATTGCTTCTTCATCGTTCTTATATTCATTATTAATATATGTTTGAACTTCCTCTTGGGATCTCGTTAAAAAGTTAAAATAAGCATCGCTATTTCTAATTATAGCAGCAATGTTTTGTAAGAAATTTAAATTTGTTACTAGTGTAGCCAAGACTAAAATAGCTAAAAAATAACTTGTTGCATCATTAGCAAATAAACTCAAACCTAAAACTATGAGTATACCAATTACCTTCAGTACATCCTTCCTTAGTAATTTAGTCCAAATAAAAATACAAATCAAAATTAATGCCAATGATATTGTCACTAATGCTATTGAATCCCTTGAATGTTCTAATAACTTTTCAATCATTTGATCCCCCTGCTTTATTCCGACTTTAATGCTAATTTTGATAACAAACTAAGTGAACATCTTAGGTTAATCATATTCATATTTATGGTTTTTCAGTACATTTTTCCTATAATCCCCATTTCCCTCTTCACAAATCTGTACTGCTTTCAAATCCCCAAAGTCCTATTTACTGTTCATCCATAAATAGGCACATATATCAATGCACTTATAGGGCGCATTTTATGATATTGTAGCCACTTACTTTAATCTATTAAAAACAAAAAAAGCGAACCACTATCGGCTCGCCAGGCATTCCTCGTATTCTTTTACCAGCTTATAGAACGATGTCCGCTTTAAATCTGCTCTTCGCATAGCTTCTGTTGCAGTAATGCGTTCACTTTTCCATTCCTTATATACCGCAATAAATGTGTCTGTTATTTCAGCTTTAGGTCTACCAAATTGAACGCCATCCTTTAGTGCAACATCAATTCCTTCTCGCTGACGCTTCTTGATCCGCACTCTTTCTTCTTCCGCTAACCACGACAGAATTTGTAATACCAAATCAGATATAAACGTTCCAAGGCTGTCCTGGTATTTCGTAGTATCCAGTAACGGCATATCGAGAACAACAATATCGGCTTTAATATTCTTGGTGATATCCTTCCATTCGTGTAAAATTTCTTCTTTATTCCGACCAAATCGATCGAGTGAGTGAATATACAAAACGTCTCCAGCCCGTAAATGATGCTTGAGCGATTGATACTGTTCCCGCTTGAAATCCTTTCCGCTTTGTTTATCGATAAATATGTCTCTTTCGCTAATGCTGACTTCTTTCATAGACTGCAGCTGACGTGCTTCGTTTTGATCTCGACTGCTAACACGAATGTATCCGAATTTACGATTATCCATACTTCCGTACTCCTCTCGATCACTCATATGTAATTGTTTCCAGTATATCGAAAGTGTTCGTAAATGTATATAGACAAAACGAATATCCGTAAATTACTTTAACCACTTTTACGAACAAACCTAAAAACGATAGAATGCGAGGTTGAAGGCTGTCCACGGAGTGTTCGTAAATGTATACTTTTTCGGACAAATAAATTAAATCAATTTAGGAAATTAACTATTTTATCGAATCTATCTTTGTAGTTAATAAGAGAACTTACAGCGATTTTATCGAAACCACTCTTTTTTTCACTCGCCCATTCATTCAAGGTCTCTCTTATTTTTTTTACTCTTTGTAATTCTTTATGCTGTTCGAATCTTACTTCTTTATGTTCCAGCACATAAAAATCCATTGTATCTTTCGATGGTGTATGAACCAAAACCCAAAAATCAGGATTAGAGTCTGTTCCATTATCGTAATATTTTTGAAAAAAATTCGTCTGTATTGTGAGTTCCTCAGTTGTTTTTACCTGTATTTTGGCAATCTTGCTCCCACTTCCTGTTGCTATTACATCAAATAATTCTTTATTTCCATACGTAGGAAAGGCTTCTAAACCATACCTAAAAAGGCGAGAAACCGTTCCAAATTCTCCAGATTTACCAATGGAACGCTTTAATTTAATATCTTTTGCCACATTTATTCCCCTTAATTATTTATACTTGCAGAAATCGACCACATATTATTATTAAAAACAATTTAATTTTGACCATAATATTAAATAAACTCTTCATCCTCAAGCCCTTTATCAGTTGTCGGATACCAATTACGAATTGCATCGTACATATATCCCTTTTCTTCATCGCTCCATTTTTCTCTCTTAGTATAACTTTCCATTTTTTGAATATATTCTTCTCCACTTATCATCCTTTGGGTATAAATGTTATGTGGTGGTTTAAATTTTAGAAACAAAAATTGTTCAAGAATAAAACGCAAGTCAGCATCATTAACATCAAGTTGATAAAACTCAACAGTATGGAAATATTGGTACAAACGAATTATTTTAACAACTTTCTTGTTATTAGTTACTTTTACAGATGTAGTATTGGTTTTCTTAGTAATCATATGTTGTGAAAAACGTTTCCAAAACGACTTAGTTTGACCTACATAAACAACCTTTCCGTATTTATCACGAAATACATAACAACCAGGGATATCAGAAAAATCCACTGTTTCATCAATTTGCCAAACAGGTATTTTTTCGGTTATATCCTTAATAAAAAATGATGACGTTAAAATTGATTCTCTATCTAAAGTCCTCGTTAAATCTTTTATTTCGAAAGTTAAACTAGCAATATCTTTGAACATATTGGCTTATCCCCTCAATTTAAAATATACATATTTAGATATAACAAATCACAAGTGAAATGCCAACAATTTCTTGTAAATACTTGTTTTTTTTGGTTTGTATTGTTAATTATTCTTTTTGAATAATGGTACTAACTTTTTTACGATAAATTGCTGTTTATGTCATATTACTTTATTACAGTAAAGCGTCCGTAGTCTTAAGTTACCTTGTGTTATCAATACTTTACTGCACTAAAGAGCGTTCTTATAGCCCCTGGAGTTTTCCAAAAAGCGACAGTTTCCGCCACATCATCAAGCGTTTTTAACTAAACTTGGTTTCCGTAGAACGTCCTCCTTTTTAAAGAAATTACATTTTCATACTAATTAACCGATAATAAACAAAAAACCCTCCAACGATTAGTCAGAGGGAACATGCTATATAATATAGTATGACCATAATCGATATTCTCGTAACCTTTGTTATCACAAAGATTCCGTGCTGTATGCTGTACATTCGTACAACATCAGCAACTTTAACGGCATGTTTTAGTAGTTTTTTAACAGTTAATTTCTAATCAATAACGCCCAGGCGCTTACAGCCCCAACGGTTCAAACAAAAGTCTTCATTTTACTCATATAAATATAATAGATATGACGACTACTCTTAACTGCGTTTCTCTCGATTAGAGAGGAACGCAAGATTGGTGTCGCTTTTGACACCTAGCTTGATAATACTCGCACACCCGTCCCACTCGTCTTTTTCATGATTTTACGAGTAGTAACTTCAATAATGCCTGCCGACTGTAGACGCTGAATTTTATCGTTCTTCAATATCCTAGCGAAATTACTTTTATCGATTCCAACCGCTTCTCGTACCAGCCCCTTATCGTATTCACCTTGTGGCAACGTTAGAATGTAATCAACTAGTTGATCCGCTTTATCCTTTTTCAGCGGATTTACATCGGTTTTATGATATTTGACATCCAGTTGTATTGGATCACCTAGACGAATGCCCTTCAGATGCTTTCGTAATTCGTTAAATACATCTGAATCGCCATGGACTACGAACACTTCAGCTTCCTTCGTATTATCACGATTAATCCGTTTAATCGCTTGATATAGTTCGCTAATAACGCAGCCAAAACGGATTGCTTCGAAATCTGCGTTTTTGAAAACGAATTTACCTTTCTTCCCTTTTTCAGCGATCATCTGAAGAGAATGATTTGTAATCTTTTGCTGTGTAGCTATCGACCATCTTAACGGATACACTTCCATAGGGATTAACGGGTTAGCAATGATCCACACTTGTGTATAATTTCTCCAGTAATTCTTTCCTACGATATCCCCGAAATGAGCGACATCAACATTCTGAATATCGTTCCCTTGTAAATGTGACAACAATTCCACCTCAGCTTTTAATTGCGTAACAATCAGCGTTTTGTCCGATTCGGATTTGTGTTCTTCGATCAGCTTACACATCTGAGGAAAGTAATCTTCTGTACGTCTAATATTGCTCATGGACGAATTAAACGGCACATGATGTAGAGTCCAGTTTTCATGCGTGATAATCTGTGTCTGCCGATCTATTACTATTCCTACATCATATAGGTACTGTTGATCGATCTCACCGTTAGCATCTAGTATAATGTTATTCCGTAGTCCCCAACGTCTAAGCTCACTGTTAAAGCTTGTAAGCCGTCCGTTATTATACAAGCATTTATTTGCATATATGGCATCTAACATATCACAGAACTTGCGTACCGTGTTAAATTGCTCTAGGTCATACGTTTGTGCCTCTATTTTTGATTTAAATTGGCTAATCGTATCAGGCTTTATTTTTGGCTCGCACTTCAGTAACAGATTTCCCGACTTCTGTTGTTCTAACCTGTTTAACTCTTTAAACAGCCCCTTACAAACAGCTAAAAGATCTCCATGCAGCGATATAGGTAAGATACTTTGCATTTTACGGTATTCAATTTCTGAAAAGGAGAACGTAGGAATGTGTAATGCTTCATCAATAATCAGCGTATGGCGACCTTCCATAAAGTACTCTCTAGTGAAGGCATCTTGTGCTAAACGAAGATAACGCTCATGGGTGATTATAATTACGGGATGGAACGCAAGAGATTCAAGATTATCTTTATATCGTCCCCAGTTTTCGCTAGTAATTCCGAGGGCAACATCCAAACCGGAACATTGATTGATCCGTTCTATACTGGCTTGCACGTCCTCTACGAATTGCTTTACGATTAGAAATCGTCTATAACCGCCTTGGCTCGTCCACAATTCTGATTCTTCCTGATTGTTTTGTGACAGATATCCCCCTATAATGCGATCTGTCTGAAGGCTCTTTCCAATTCCTGCTTCCATCGGCAAAACCATAAATAAATCCTCGCCTGTCTCGTTTTCTACGATTCTACTTTCTAGAAGCTTAATTTTGCTAACATATTCCTCTCCGTATACCTTAGCAAAGTGTTCATGTGTATTGTAATCGTTCACCCTGTCTCCCCACTTGCTGTGATTTATTTTTGGATTATTATATACGATTCGATTATACATTGCTTAAGAACAATTTGGCTCATAAAAAATATTCAAAATGCTCTAAATTCTATTTTTAGTACTTGTTAGCCTATATAAGAGTACGAACCATTCCTCTTATTAAATCCTACAAAATGATTTTTCACCCTAAAGATTTTCAAAAACTATATAAATGAAAGAAAACGCAACCTAAAAGGGCTGCGCAAAATTTTAAAATCAATTATCTCCAATTTTTTTATTAATACATTTCTTTAAGATTTAGCTTACTTTAACTTACTTCTTTTTCGTCTTATTTTGCCCCCACTAAGGTCTTGATATATCTTTCCTGCTCCTATCTTTTGTACAACGGATTGTGGTATCCCAACCATTTGGGCAATATCTTTTTGAAATAGATTTGTATTTTTTAGAAGATAAACGACCTTAAGTATTTTCTCTTTTGAGTACTTATCTACCTTTTCTATTTTCCCTCCTGTTTTGTTTGTCCAAGTAGTTCCTTGAGCTATTTTTTCAATTGCGCTTTTGCTAACATTGAATTGTTTAGCAATCTCTCGATATGGAACTCTTTTCTTTATAAGTTTAATTACATCATCTATTTCAGTTTGTAATATTAAAGAACTTCCATGTTTATTACTAATTTTTCCGCCAGTAACTTCTGTCCATGTTCTGCCACCACCTACTCCTTGAATTGCCGCTAAAGGGAGATTTAATAAAACAGAAATCTGTTTATATGTCATTTTAGGATTATCTTTTATTATCTGAGTAATTTTTTTAACCAACTCAGTATTAAGAACATAACTAGCATTATTTGTTTTAACTCTCCCTCCGGTTAAATGGAGCCAAGTATCCCCTCGCCCTATATGTTCGACAACCCATATTGTGGTTCCAACTGTTTCAGCCACCTCTCGATAACTTAGTCCTTCTTTTATAAGTTTGATTATTTGTTCTGCCTGTTTTCCTGTAATGGTACATGTAGGATTGCTTTCTCCGCTTTTATCGTATGCCCTTCCATCAATTGCCCCTTCTTCAAGAACTGTTAACCAGCGCTTTTTTTTACGTTCCATTCCAAAAGCATCATTTCTATTACAACCATTCCGACCACATCCTCAAATGCAACCCGGCGGAAATCTTCCGGATCCACTTCAATACGAAGCTGGTGCGTTATAGGATCCACGTAATGGACACGACCAGTAATATCCGAAGTAAAGCCATCGTCCCATATAGTCACTCTTACGGCTAAACCATATTCCATCGCATAGCCTATTCGCTGATCAAACTCCTCCTTTTCATACTCATCAATAATTGGCTTTACGATACGTTCAGTGTCACGCCATAAATCACGTTGAAACTTAATTAGCTCTGGCATTCCAAACGCAAACTGCCACTTCTTCTTCCCACGGTCACGAATCGCCATATTAATCACCTCAACCTTATTATATACGAACAAATGTTCCGTATGAATGCAAAATAAAAAAGGACCTTCTCAGGTCCGCTGCTGATTTTTTCTAATCTAAAGCCCCCACTAGTTAAAGATGGAACCTTAAATAACAATCGATGCACTATCTCTTCTTTCGTTCCAATCTTCTTTGTTTTCTATTTTTAGGGAATTCAATTGCCTCAATCATTTTTCTCCCCTCTGCAAGAAAATCTAACGAAATTCTCTTGGCGAATATTGCTCTAGCTTCCCAAAAATTCCTCCCCTGTATGGAAGCCTTTATCAGGTTTTCAGAAAACTCTAAGCCTTGTTCTCCACTAATTGCGCCGTATCCAGTTATACTGTTAAATGCTTCTGATACTCTTCGTATCTTATATGAATACTTTTCAGGAACTAATTTCTCAAAAGTAAAAAGTTTGTTCATTTTGTCTTCAAAAACAACTTTTTCCTCTTCATATCCATCCTTCCAGAGTACCAATAGAAAAACTGCACTTGCAAATCTAATAACATATATGCTTTCTATTAGTCCAGAACCTATAGTCACTTCTCTATTTTTTTCTTTGTTGTATACACTATAAGTTGCCCCTAGAGGCCAAAGTTTCGGATTTTTAATTATAGCTAACGGTCTTTTTCCATTAACCTCTTCTAATACTGGGAGCATATTGATGTGAAGGCCTGCAAACAGAGAATAATTCCCCTTAAAATTGTTTTCTCCCTCCATTATGTAATTGATGTTATCTTTAAACCATGCTGAATCCGATTTTTCCATTCGGTCATAGTTGTAAGCTATTTTAAGGAGCCATCTGGATAAAAGATGATAATTGAATTCAAACGGGAATTCCTTATTGTAATTATCAGCTATACCAAATGAACACATAAAATTATCGCTAATTAATTTATTTCCGTAACCGTCTAAATCACTTAATACTCCGTTATTGCATAAGTTACAGACATCACCTATAGTGAGACCGTTATTGTCTTTGAAGGATCTTTTCTCCATAAATGTTACATCGTCGTCGGGAAAAAGTTTGATTAAACCATTTGGAATAACATGCTCTTTTGTTCTAACTAACTTTCCTCCAATTTCATTGTTACAATATGCACATTTCATTATATCCTCTCCCAATTCTCAGTGCCTACTTCTCTTATTTATGAGTAGTATACTATTTATAGAATTACCTCGTTCCATTCACCTAAC
This sequence comes from Neobacillus drentensis, assembly GCF_021560175.1. GTDB lineage: Bacteria > Bacillota > Bacilli > Bacillales > Cytobacillaceae > Neobacillus > Neobacillus drentensis_A. The sequence goes on from NZ_CP091110.1 coordinate 4,758,176, forward strand.
GAATCGAGCTTTTTCACTTGCTCTAATTTTAAACAAGCACTCAACTGCTTTAATTGGTCATTTGCCCACATTGGTAGAATTACCATTAAATCAAGTAGCTCCTTTGGATTAACGGTATAAGTGGTCGCAGTTGAACTAGAACGCCTCTCTCTAATTTTCCTTTTAAATTCTGAAACATTAAATCCCTCGATTAAATATTCCATATCTTTACTCCAGCCAAACCCGTTTATTGACGGAAGATCCACGTGCTTGTTTGAGTTCACAAAATCATCTAAGTAAATAAAATTTTGATCACTGATTATATTTTCTATAGATGCACAAAGACCCGTATCCGGTACTTGTTTCTTTATATTCTTAAAATCCACAATAAAAGGATCAATCGGATTAGCAAACAATTCACTATTGATAATTTGAGCAAAAACATCAAATTGAGTTCGGATTGCTTGCATCATAGCGACAAGTTCAGCATCAATTTTGGTTAAGTTATCAGAAACAACTTCGTGACTATCATTTGCATTCAAAGGATCCGTTAACATTTTTTTGGCATGCTGCTCAAATTTAGAATCAAAAAATACATCATTTAAATTTCTATTGTGATACATAATTCTACTTCTAACTCTAATTAACCCATCAATAAACTTGTAGTCATCCCTGTTTCCAATAGTCGTATAGAATAGACCAATATCGTCAAAGGTTTTAATCAGTGTCAAATAATTCATCTAGATTCCCCTCACTCTTTTTATGTACTTTTTTGTTATAACACAACTTAATACCTATTTCATTAATTTACTACTCTAAATAATAGGAAAATTTTAATGGATTAACCTACCCGAAATTTAATAAAAAAAACGCCACCCGTTAAGGTGACGTCGCATTGATACTATAGGTATTTCCGTAGGTTCTCCGCAACTTCTTCCTTTTCGAGGTGTAAGTATTGTGTCGTCACTGCAAGGTTACTATGACCTAACGCTTTGGATATTTCTGCAATATTCGCACCTTTATTCAGTAATGACTTTGCAAACCCACGTCTTAAAGCATGAGGATTAATATTACGTAATCCAAATTCTTTAGAATACTTATTCAATCGCTTCTGTATGTTGTTATGTGTAGGACTATTAGAAATGACCCCGCCTTGTTTCGTGATAAAAACATAATTATTCTGTACTCCGTATAATTGCCTTATCGCATCATTCTGGCGTACTAGCACGCTTAATAAACGGTGTAATGTATCATCAAATGGCAGAAGTAACTGGTCGTGGTTTTTCATGATAGAACCATCAAGTCTCAATAATTTATCAGAGAAGTCTATATGCTTATTCTCCAGGTGAACGATTGTATTAACACGTATACCCGTTTTAAACATCAATAAAACCGCTGTAGCGTCTCGTAATTGGACAAAGTCACCTAAGTCTAACAAAGATAATAACGTTCGAATTTCACGCTCTGTGGCGCCTTCCTTAACGTTACTATCCACTCGGATGGTGATCGCCTTCCAAAACTGCGTTTCAATCCATCCATTACTAAAACAACGGGACAAGAACGCCTTCAAACATTTTAAGCGTATTAACTTAGTTTGATTACTGACTTTCATACATGAAAGCCAATCGTAAATTGATTCCGCCTTTATGTCGTCTAAGAATGTTAGTTTCGTCTTCTCAGCGAAATGATTTACTTGAATCGAATAATCGCTAATTGTCCTAGGGCGATTACCACTGATCTGCATTTGGCGAGTAATCGTTGCAAGCGCCTTATTAATAGTCATTCGGTCTGATTTGACCGTTGTACGTGGAGTAGGTTCTTCCGAGAATAAACCACTCAAATCATCTGAAACCGATAGAATACTTTTCTTTTTTGTCATAACAAAAAGCCTCCTAAAACGCTAATGAATTATCGAGTGTAATTCGGCATTTGACCGATGCACTGACCGTTTCATTTGGCGTCCTAGAAGGCTTATATATAGCGGTTTTTAAGTATGTAGTATGGCGTCCCAGGAGAGATTCGAACTCCCGACCGTACGCTTAGAAGGCGTATGCTCTATCCGGCTGAGCTACTGGGACATATTAACTTTCAAAGACAAGATTTATTATATTATCCTAGCATCTAAAAGTCAACAGCATTTTTTACTTTTTTATAAATGAGGGGAGTAACTCCCCTCTCTCTAATTATAGAATGAATTCTTGTGCTAGTTGTGTTAGTTCACGACCAGAGAGCTCAAACACTGACAGCTTAATCTTATCAGTTTGTAAATCAAGCATCACATAGGTTTTTTCAAAGCGCTCACGCGGGAGACGGATGCTGCCTGGGTTGATAAACAGAATACCCCCGACAACTTCTGCCCCTAGGACATGGGAGTGTCCAAAGCAGACAATATCAGCATGGTATTCCTCCGCTTTGTATTTTAGAGTCATTAAAGTGGATTTTACCGAGTAGCGGTGGCCATGGGTGATAAAAAACTTTCTGCCTGCCACTTCACAAGTAGTCTCTAATGGGTATTCTGCCCCAAAATCGCAATTTCCCATAACTGTTAAGTAACCAGAGATCGCTTTATCGGTTGGCATCAATTCCGAATCACCACAGTGAATCATTACATCAACTTCGTGTAAGTGTCGTTCCCTGATGATGTTCAGTTCCTTCGTTAAACCGTGGCTGTCGCTGACAATTAATACCTTGCTCATGACCTTTCCGCTCTTTCTAAAATGGTATCTAACAAGACATCCAATTTTTTTAAAGCACTTGCCCGGTGGCTGAGTTGATTTTTTTCTTCTGAGGATAGTTCCGCCATGGAAAGGCCTTTTTCAGGTACATAAAATACCGGATCATAACCAAACCCATTTGTACCGCGGCGTTCCTCCAAAATACGTCCCTCACAGGTGCCTGACACCGTTTGAGTTTCTTGACCAGGAACTGCAATGGCCAGCGCACAATAAAATCTCGCCGTTCTCTTTTCCTCAGGAACGCCTTGCAGTTCTCCTAGCACTTTATCTGTGTTGTTCTGGTCGTTTTTCGGCTCTCCCGCATAGCGGGCGGAGAAAATCCCGGGTCTGCCGTCTAGGGCATCAACGATTAGCCCTGAATCATCGCCTATGACCATTTTATCGAGTGCTTTGGAGACTGCCTCTGCTTTAAGGATCGCGTTTTCTTCAAAAGTGGTTCCCGTTTCCTCCACCTCAGGTAGTTCAGGAAAGTCTAATAGAGTTCGAACGGTGATCCCCCTTGAAGAAAATATTTCTTCAAATTCTCTTGCCTTTCCCGGGTTTTTGGTTGCTATTATAACTTCTTTCATAATTATCGCCTCTTATTTTATAACAGTGTTTTTTTTAAATTTGACAGTAAAGTTAGCTTATCCGCCAGTGAATTCTGGTTATCCGCCAGATAACCCTTATATCGCCAGTTAACTCCGCTTATCCGCCAGTTGACCCTTGTTATCCGCCAGTAAACATCGCTTTACCGCCAGTTAACCCATCTTATCCGCCAGACAACTCCTCTATCCAAGCGAATCCACATTCTACCGACTTATTTCTTCCTTCTACTCTCAATCTTTTTAATAATTTCCTCACCCAGTGCTGCTTTCTGCTGTTCAAATAGCTCCATGAGCCCTTCTTGCGCGGCATGGAGCAGTCCTTGAAGTTGGTCGTAAGAGAAAGTTGATTCTTCCCCCGTCCCTTGCAACTCGACAAATTCTCCATTTCCTGTCATCACCACATTCATATCTACTTCAGCCTTGGAATCTTCAGCATAGTTTAAATCTAACACGACCTTGCCGCCCGATAAGACCCCGACACTCGTTGCAGCTAAATAATCGGTAATTGGAAATTTCGGAAAGTGTTTTTTCTCCGCGAATGAATTTAGGGCTAAGGTGAGCGCCACAAATGCCCCAGTAATCGAGGCTGTTCGCGTCCCTCCATCCGCCTGGATGACATCACAATCAATCCAAACCGTCCTCTCGCCAAGTGCATTCAGATCGACAATCGCACGAAGCGCACGGCCAATCAGACGCTGAATCTCCATTGTTCGGCCGGAGACCTTTCCTTTCGAGGATTCGCGAATGTTTCTTGTTTCTGTTGCCCTTGGAAGCATAGCGTACTCGGCCGTAATCCAGCCCTTCCCTTCCCCTCTCATAAAGTGAGGAACTCGATCTTCAATACTGGCGGTACAAATAACCTTTGTATTTCCGACCGAAATAAGGACAGAACCCTCTGGGTGCATTAAATAATTGGTTTCAATATGTATAGGCCTTAGCTGCAATGGCTCTCTTCCATCGACACGCACAACTTTTCCTCCTTATGAAATTCTCTTTTTTTCAAATAAAGAAGAGGCGGGCCTAAGAAGCCAACCTCTTTCATGGTCACTATATAGTATAACAAAAATGGTTTTTTAAAAACTACCTGTATTGACTTTTTCTGGACGTGTTACCGGTTCAGAGACTTTCTTTCCTTGATCATTCTTAATGTCTACCTTACCTTCAACCTCGACGGCAACCTTTTCGACACCTTTTTGTTCTGTTAGAGAAAGAACGAGCGTATCTAGTAACGATTGAGAGATTTCTTTGTCCTTAAAGCTGTCATAAATATTCTTGTTAAAGTTTAATGTTACCGTACCGTTTTCATATTTAGGGGCTTCAAGCAGCTTAACATCTGACATAAATTCAGATACAAGCGTTGATTTCTCACTCGGCCCTTGAATTAATTGTTTGATGACAGCGGCATAATTGTCTTTCTCCGTATTGCTAATCCGGCGTGTTACCGGCACATAGTAATAAGAGCCCTCTTCACCGCCAATATAATAGACCGTTACTGGTTTTGTATTGGTAATATCTGCGACATCTGTGGTATCAATATTAATCCCGGATGCTCTTGATAGATTTTCACTAATCGGTGTCCCGCCGACAGGCATTTCTGTTAAGTCATGGCCGTTCATTTGAAGCTTGACCGATTTGACATTACTAAATTGCGTCATTGTCCAGGTGACAGATTGAAGGATTTTTTGTTCATCCTGTGGCTGATAATTCTTGAATTCTTTTGAGAAGTTCACCGTTGCGACGCCATTATCTTTATTAATCTTGACCGAAATCTCTGTATCTTCAGGGAGCACGGCTCTAAACTTATTTGGAAGCAAGTCGGTTCCTTTACCATTTACCACAAGATACTCAAGGGCCTGTTTTGCTACGGAAGCGGTTTTTGGCAGGGCAAGTGTTTGAGGGACCACATAGCCATCCTTATCAATCAAATAGAGTTCCGTTTTAACTGTGTTCTGGGCTGCCTCTTTATCTTTCACCGTCGTCACCTTGCTTACCGTTTCATCTTTCACCGTAACCGTTTTTGGCGGATCAATTTTCTTTTGTACTTCTGTGTTAAACAGTCCGCAGCCAGAAAGTAGCATTGTCGAAGTCAACACCGTCATACCAATTATTTTTGCTTTATTTTTAGACACATTAATTCCCCCCTAAGACAGTTTGTACTATCATGTATACGAGCCTTACGAAAAAATAGACCGCCTTAAGAAAGAAAAATAGAATTAAATTTATACGCAAAAAGGAGCCCCATGGCAGGAGCTCCTTTTAAAGTTTTATTTTATTTACATTGTGGACAGGAGTTCCGAGCCACTGGGAGGCAATTTTTGAAAAAAGCCATTTAGAGCCTGTTGTGTAATATTCGTGCTCGGGTTCGTCCTCACAGGTGTCAAGCAAATCATTATACTGGAGAATAGCACTTACTTCTCGTGCTGTTTCATCCCCTGAACTAATCACTTTTACCTTCTCACCCATTACATTTTTAATAAGTGGTTCGAGCAATGGATAATGGGTACACCCCAATATTAAAGTATCTAAATTTTGATCCAACAGCGGCTTCAAAGATTCATCTACGATTCTCTCAGCAATGGCACCTGCATATTCTCCGCTCTCAACCAGAGGAACAAATTTCGGGCATGCCTGACTAGTGACAAACAGCCTGCTGTTAAGTGATTTTAGAGCTATTTCATAGGCTCCGCTTTTGACTGTTCCAATTGTGCCAATAATACCAACACGATAATTTTTCGTCCGCTTTATCGCAGCTCGTGCCCCAGGATTAATCACTCCAATAACTGGAATCGATAATGCTTTGCGGATTTCATCCAATGCTGCAGCGGTAGCGGTATTGCAGGCTATGACAAGCATCTTAATATTTTTTTCTAATAAAAAATGGGTCAATTCCCAAGTAAACTTCTTAACTTCCTGTCTTGATCTTGGGCCATACGGGCAGCGTGCTGTATCTCCCAAATAGATAATTTTCTCATTGGGAAGCTGCCTCATCATCTCTTTGGCAACGGTTAGTCCACCGACGCCGGAATCAATAACACCGATTGGTTGTTTCAAAAATCTCGCCTCTTTTTAACGCATTTCTTGATGCATCATGCTCAAGCTGGATTGAAGAAGTAAGATTTGATCCATTGTAAAGTTTTTTAATATTTCCTCTAGATACGCCTGGCGCTTCTTTATGACTTCATCAATGATTCTTTTTCCTTCTTCTAATAAGTGAATTCGCACGACACGGCGGTCACTAGGATCCTTTACTCGCTCAACAAGTAAATTTTTTTCCATCCGGTCGACTAAATCTGTAGTTGTACTGCAAGCCAAAAACATTTTATTCGATAGCTCTCCAATGGTCATGTCTCCCTCTTCAAAAAGCCATTGCAAGGCCACGAATTGTGGTGGAGTAATTTTATATTGACTTAACATTTCCCGGCCCTTTTGCTTAATGATACCAGAAATATAACGTAAGTCCTTTTCAATATTAGCGATAATATCCACTGTAACTTTTTGTGGGTTTTCGAGTTCCATATTTGTATACACTCCTATAATTTGCTTCTCCTCAAGACGACACTAGGTCCTAACCGGCTGAAAAAAGCTAAATGTCTTAAAGCTTGTACTTATTTTCTACTTTTTTTGCTAAAATTTCAAGCAGAAACTTGCTTTTCGCTACTCTTGAAAAGCCATTTACTAAATCAAATGCTATAATAAATTTATTCTAACAGATTCGTTCATAATATGTTTATGTTTGAATTCTAAAACAAAGGTGAGAAGAATATGAAAATAGATTTGAGTAACACAGCGATTCACTGGTTTAAGGAAGAAGTAGACTTAAAAAATGGGGATAAGGTTAGATTCTATGTGAAAATTTACGGAAGCAGCCCTGTTCAAGAAGGGTTTTCACTTGCTTTTACCGTGGATAATGAACCCATTGACATCGCGGTTAAGACAGAAAAAGAAGGGCTGACCTTCTTTATTGAGGGTGCTGATTTATGGTTCTTTAATGGTCATGATTTACATGTTGATTACAATAAAGAAATTGATGAATTAGAATTTAGTTATGTTCTACCAGGTGAAAAGTAATAAAAACAAACCGGCATCTTAAACGATGCCGGTTTTTATGACCCTAGGTATTCTTAATGAAGTCTTTTACTTGCAATGGGTAAGATCACTTCTATTAAAGTCCCCTGCTCATCGCTCCAAATATTAATGGTTCCACCATGGTTTTCAATGATTTGTTTTGAAATCATCACTCCAAGTCCAGTACCGTCTTCTTTGGTAGTGAAAAAAGGCTCCCCCACACGTTTTAATATTTCTTGTGACATACCCTTTCCCGTGTCTTGAAAGAAGACCTTTACCATATTAAGGCCGTACTGTTTCACCTCAATAGTGATAAGCCCGCCCTCTGGCATCGCCTCTATGGCATTTTTTAAAATGTTGATAAACACCTGCTTTAACTGATTCCGATCACAATTAATGGTAAAGTTATGATAATTGTAATGGGTCTCGATTTGAATTCCATTGATAATGGCCTGTGTATCAATCAACGTCTTAACATTTTCCAGCAGGGTGATGAGATCAACGGCTTCAAATTTTAATTCATGTGGTTTGGCCATGACCAGAAGCTCACTTAAAATCAATTCAATCCTGTCCATTTCAGACTGGATGATTTCAAAGTAAGGCCTATTTCGCTCCTCTTCTGACTCCATCAACTGTAGAAAACCTTTAATGGCGGTGAGGGGATTTCGTACCTCATGAGCAATTCCCGCAGCCAGTTGTCCTGCTACATTTAACTTCTCGGAATTAAGCAGGAGTTCATGGGTCTTTTTTCGTTCGGTAATATCCCGAATGATGATATGCCTCGCCCGGTTATTCTGATAAATGGTTGGAATTCCTTTCACTTCGGCTACAAATTGAGAGCCATCTAAGCGCAGGAGCTTATACTCGATAAAGTCTGTGACATTACCAGACGTCTCGATTTGCTGACGCTCCTTGGCTATCTCATGATAGTCCGAATGGATAAGATCAGCCATTGTCCGATTAAGAATATCCTTTTTATTTGATGCCCCGAATAATTTAGCACCTGTTTCATTGATAAAGAGAATCTCGGCATCTTTTGCAATAATAACGGCATCTGGTGAATACTCAACTAGATCTCGATACGTTTCTTCCCGTCTTTTTGCTTCTGTTATATCTCTTATTACACTGACAATCTCTAAAACATGCAGAGTATCATGGGCGATGATTGGTTTACAAAGCGATTCCACCCACATATATTCACCGCTATTTTTTCGGACACGGTAGCTGTCTCGTCCATGTTCTTGGCCGTCGAGGACCTTTCTTCGGTTTTGATAGGCGTGCTCAACATCCTCTGGATGGACAAACGACAAAATATTTTGGTTCAACACTTCATTTGGATCATAACCGAGAATATATTCACAGGAAGGAGAAACATAAACAATTTCTCCTTGCAAGTTTGTACTGACAATAACATCGAGGATATTATCAGTTAAAACACGCTGCATTTCTTCTACTTTTCTTATTTCTTCTTTTTTTCTTTTTAATTCCGTTATGTCTTTCCCGACTGCGCTAACCCCGACGATTTGGTCATCTTCACTAATCGGGATAAAAGTTATATTTAAATCAAGAATTTGTCCATTTTTTGTGATGATCTTGGTATCAAAGTTTGGAAAACGGCCTACTACCGCATTGCTAAAATGATGGAACACCTTATTTATGTGGTCGATGGGAAATAGAAATTGAAGTTTTAACTCGTCCGCTTCCACGAGTGAAAAACCAGTTAATTGTAGGAATGCCGGATTCGATTGAACAACACGACCTTCAATATCCAATACAAAAATGCTATCTTCGTTGCAGGAAAATAACGTTTCATATCTGCGGTGATTTTCTTTCAAATATTTTAATAAAAGCATTCTCTTTTCACTTTTAATCGCTTCAACAGGACTGTTCATCTCTCTCTTTCCGTTCCTTTCTCCCCTAATAATACCTAAATAATGATCACTCTAATTTTCATTTTAAGTTTTACTGATAAAACTTTCAATAGATTTCTACTATTTTCCATTAACTTATGTTATCTTCTAAACTAGCTAAAGAAAGAAGAATTTGCATGTTTCAGTTAGGGAAACTAGCGTAAGAAAGTCTGTTTTTATTTTTCTAAAAAAACATTTCCATAAAAATGAACGGCCCCCAAAATGGAAGCCGGTCATTATTAAAGTTCTAGCTCTCCCATACGAAGGAGCTCTACAACAGCTTGTGAACGCCCTTTGACACCAAGCTTTTGCATGGCATTTGAAATGTGATTCCTTACTGTTTTTTCGCTTATAAATAATTCACCAGCGATTTCTTTCGTTGTTTTGTCTTGTACTAATAGTTCGAATACTTCTCTTTCCCGTTTGGTGAGTAATGGCTTGTGATTATAATCATTCTCCTTCAAGTATTGTAACCCTCCTTGCCTTCGCCAGTAATGTATCGTGGGATGGGTGTATATTTAGTCACCATATCTTATGTAAACGATACAAATGGAGTGACTATAATTGACTGAAAGGAGTGGGTTTTTATTAAAAAATCACAAAATTATTCCAACTTTTTTATTCTTTGTTTAGGAGTTAATTATTTTTGCATAAATAATGTATCGTTTTGGCGCATTACCAACATAATGAAACGGATAACATGTGGTCAGGATTAATTCTTCCTGCTGTTTTTGTAACGTAATAATGCTTTTATCGTTTGCTTTAACAATTTTTGTACGGACGATCTCGTAGGTATAATTCCCATATGGCATCTGTATCTTTAACTGGTTACCTATTTTTAGCTCGCCTAATTTGCGAAAAACCGTATCCCGATGACCCGACAAGACGATTTGCCCCTTATCACCCGGAAAATAAGAGCCCTTATAATGGCCTACTCCCTTTTCAAGATCATCCGGGTCTGTTCCTTCGACGATGGCCAATTCTGCTTTAATGTTTGGAATCTTTAAAATGCCAACAGTATCTCCTATAGCGGGAGGTGTACTAGTATCTAGTTTCCTCTTATCTGCAGCAACCGGCTGTTTCTGGCTGATGATTTCCTTTGCCTGCTGAAGAGACGTAGTAGATTTTACTTTTGTATGGGCATATTGCCAAGCACCAACACCCAATAGAATAAGTCCAATTACAATAAGAAAAAAGGGGAATTTTCTTTTCACCTTGAATACCTGCCTTTAATGAGGTTCATTTGTTCAAGTATACCAAAAAGTGACACGATTGGACTATTGAAACTATTGCCTAAAAAAAGAAAAACCTTCTTTCCTAAACAGGAAAGAAGGTTTTATGAGGCCGATATAACGTTTAGTTACCACTATCGCTTCCAAAGAAGTTTCTAAATGCTTGCATCGTGGCAGCACGGTTAACCGCTGCAATCGACGTTGTAATAGGAATTCCTTTTGGACATGCCTGTACACAGTTTTGCGAATTCCCGCAGCCCTGCATACCGCCATCCTCCATAAAAGCATTTAAACGTTCTGCCGCGTTCATTTCACCTGTTGGATGTGCGTTGAATAAGCGAACTTGGTTAAATACTGCTGGTCCCATAAAGTTTGTTTTACTATTCACATTTGGACAAGCCTCTAGACAAACACCACAAGTCATACATTTAGAAAGCTCATATGCCCACTGACGTTTTCTTTCAGGCATCCGTGGTCCAGGTCCTAAATCATAGGTTCCATCAATCGGAATCCAGGCTTTTACCTTTTTCAAGGAATCAAACATTCTGCTCCGATCAACGGAAAGATCACGAACAACAGGGAATGTTTTCATTGGTGCCAGGCGAATCGGCTGTTCTAACTGATCAACCAAGGCCGAACAAGATTGACGAGGCTTCCCGTTAATCACCATTGAACAGGCACCGCAAACCTCTTCAAGACAGTTCATTTCCCAAGTGACTGGAGTAGTCGTTTTCCCTTGTGCATTTACTGGATTTTTACGTATTTCCATCAATGCCGAAATAACGTTCATATTCGGACGGTATGGAATTTCGAATGTCTCCTCATAAGGAGCAGCATCTGGACTATCTTGACGAGTAATGATAAAAGTTACCTTTTTATTTTCAGACATGTTTCCCTACTCCCCTTTCTATTAATGTTTTGTTGTGTAATCGCGCTTCCTTGGCTGAATTAATGAAACGTCGATCTCTTCGTAATGGAAAGCTGGAGCAGTTTTAGAATCAACGAATTTAGCCATCGTTGTTTTCATAAATTCCTCATCATTCCGTTCAGGGAAATCTGGTTTATAATGAGCACCACGGCTCTCGTTCCGGTTATACGCACCGATCGTAATAACACGGGCCAATTGCAGCATGTTCTGTAATTGTCTTGTGAAAGCTGCCCCTTGGTTGCTCCATTTGGAAGTATCATTGATATTGATGTGTTGATAACGCTCCAATAGTTCTTGAATCTTTTCATCTGTTTTTAACAGCTTGTCATTATAACGGACAACCGTTACGTTATCTGTCATCCATTCGCCAAGCTCTTTATGAAGAACATAGGCATTTTCGGTACCATCTAAAGTCATGATATTATTCCACTTTTCTTCCTGCTCTTTCACATGACGATCGAATACAGTAGAAGAAATAGCATCTGAACTCTTTTCAAGTCCTTCGATATATTTAACAACATTAGGACCTGCTACCATACCACCGTAAACAGCTGATAACAAGGAGTTTGCACCAAGACGGTTTGCACCGTGCTGTGAATAATCACACTCACCAGCAGCAAATAAACCTTTGATACTAGTCATTTGATCATAATCAACCCATAGTCCACCCATTGAGTAGTGAACCGCAGGGAAAATCTTCATTGGCACTTTACGAGGGTTATCACCCATGAATTTCTCATAAATCTCGATAATACCGCCAAGTTTTACATCAAGTTCATGCGGATCCTTGTGAGATAAATCAAGGAATACCATGTTTTCGCCATTAATACCAAGCTTTTGACGAACACATACATCAAAGATTTCACGAGTTGCAATATCACGTGGTACTAAGTTTCCATAAGCAGGATATTTTTCCTCAAGGAAGTACCATGGTTTTCCGTCTTTATAGGTCCAAATACGACCGCCTTCACCACGTGCAGATTCACTCATTAAACGAAGCTTATCATCACCAGGAATAGCAGTTGGATGGATTTGGATCATTTCACCGTTTGCATAGTAAGCGCCTTGCTGATACACGATTGATGCTGCAGATCCTGTGTTAATAACCGAGTTAGTTGACTTTCCGAAAATAATCCCAGGCCCGCCCGTTGCCATGATCACAGCATCTGCTGCAAAGGATTTAATTTCCATTGTTTTTAAGTTTTGGCAGACAACGCCGCGGCAAACTTGTTCATCATCTAAAACTGCACCAAGGAATTCCCAGCCTTCATATTTCGTTACTAATCCATCTACTTCATGGCGGCGAACCTGCTCATCAAGTGCATAGAGAAGCTGCTGTCCTGTAGTTGCTCCAGCAAACGCTGTCCGGTGATGCTGTGTCCCCCCAAAGCGACGGAAATCTAGTAAACCTTCAGGTGTACGGTTAAACATAACTCCCATACGGTCAAATAGATTAATAATACCAGGTGCTGCATCACACATCGCCTTAACTGGAGGCTGATTCGCTAAGAAATCCCCGCCATAAATGGTATCGTCAAAGTGAATCCACGGGGAATCCCCTTCCCCTTTTGTATTTACTGCTCCATTAATACCACCTTGGGCACAAACAGAGTGAGAACGTTTAACTGGTACCAGCGAAAAAAGCTCTACCGGTGTTCCTGATTCTGCCACTTTGATCGTAGCCATTAGGCCTGCAAGACCGCCGCCGACTACAATCACTTTTCCTTTACCCATTTGTGACTCACTCCTTCTAATCCAAATACAATTTTTTCCGACTACAATCTATTAAGAAATAAACGCTATTAAAGTTTGAATGCTTATTAATGAAAGAATAACGAACACACCAATCGTCACGTATGTAGTAATTTGTTGTGAACGTGGTGACACGGTAATTCCCCAGCTTACTAAAAATGACCATAAACCATTGGCAAAGTGGAAAATAGCTGAGAGAATCCCAATTAAATAGAATCCAAACATGAATGGTGATGATAGAATATCATGCATCATATCAAAGTTTACCTCAGTCCCAAATGCCGCCGCCACACGAGTTTGCCATACATGCCAAGCAATAAAGATTAAGGTTAAAACGCCTGTAATACGCTGCAGCATGTACATCCAGTTTCTAAAAGTGCCAAACCTATTAACATTGCTACTTCCGGTAAAGGCAATATAAAGTCCATAGATTGCATGATATAACAATGGTAAATAGATAAGAACTGTTTCCAGGATGATCTTGAAAGGAAGATTCCCCATGAAACCTGCTGCCTTATTAAAGGATTCAGGTCCCCCTGTAACAAAATGGTTGACGACAAGATGCTGCGTTACAAATAATCCAATCGGTATAACACCTAGCAATGAGTGCAATCTTCGATTTACAAACTCTCGATTACCCGCCATAATTTTACCCCCCTTTTAGTTTTAAAAAAATGTTGTTTTTCAGCTTTCTTTTTTATTACTTTACGATTTCATAATTGACACCACTTCCACTGTGACAATTATGTGACATGTTCATTTTACTCCTGTCATTTAAGAGCGTCAAGAAAACGGATACAGATTCTTTAGCAAAAACAGAAAATTTTTAAAATATATTGATATTATACTAAACATGCATCTTGTAAGGGTTTACAAGTTATGAATATATATAAATCCCAATCTTTTCAATCTATTTCCAACATCTAACTGGTAGAAATTTTCCACTAGTGGAAATAATAATTATGATGAGAAACAGGATTAAATATTGCACGATAATTAATTTAATCTTAATAAAACTGATAATGAAATCCGAGTTAAATTGTATATAATAGAATGATAGGAAAGAGGGGAAACATTGTGAAAGAAAGTACTGTCGTCGATGTAAGTTTGACCACTTCAGAACCGCGTACCATATCGATCTTCGGATATGAATTAATTAGGGAAATCCTTCTGCCTGAGATTCTTGGGAAGGATGCACCAGAAATATTATATTGGGCAGGTAAACGGCTGGCTCGGAAGTATCCATTAACTGATTTTGATCAGGTTATTGATTTTTTCAATCAAGCTTCATGGGGTCAATTGGAAATAAAAAAAGAAAACAAAAATGAACTTGAGATTGAACTGTTTAGCCCCTTGATTGTATCAAGGGTTAAATCAAAGGCTGAGCATTTCTTCCAGCTTGAAGCAGGCTTCCTCGCCCAGCAAATGGAACTTCAAAAAGGAGTTATCGCCGAAGCCTTCGAGCACCCCGTCAAAAAAGAAAACAAAGTGCAATTTACCGTCAAATGGGACATAAAAGACTCGTTCGAGTAATCCAGTCCCTCGAGTAAATACCATTGCACCGTTATCAATCGTGTCAGGTCCCCTTTCGGTGCCTGACACCATTTTTACTATTTTTTCTATCTTATTGTTGTTTGCCCAGTTCGAAGGCTGTGTGCAGGGCTTCGACTGCTTTTAACATATTTTTTTCTTCTACTACCGCTGAAACTTTAATTTCGGATGTGCTGACCATTTTGATTTGAATATCGTTTTCGGCAAGTACCTTAAACATTTTCGCTGCGACACCTGGATTGGAAATCATTCCTGAACCGACAATGGATACTTTAGCTAATTTATTTTCTGCATCTAGCTGTTCATAACCTAATTCTGTTTTATTATCTTCGAGTACCTTCAGCGTTTCTAAAAGATCATTTGTTTGGATTGAGAATGACAGATTAGCTGTTCCGCCTTCCGTTGTGCTTTGAATAATAATATCTACATTGAGATGATTTTGTGCTAGAGTTGTAAAAATAGTTGATAAACTTGTAATCGAGTTAGTCAACCCCAAGACGCTAACTCTTGTAATTTCGTCCTCAAATGCCACTCCGCGTACCACTAAATTTTGTTCCATCGTTGCTTCCTCCTCGATCACTGTTCCTTCTTCTTTCTCCATGCTTGATCTGACCACAAGCTGTACATTGTAATTTTTAGCAAACTCTACTGCTCTGGGATGAAGCACACCTGCACCTAAATTGGCCAACTCGAGCATTTCATCATATGAAACAGATAATAGTTTTCGGGCATCTTTTATATATCTTGGATCCGTCGTAAACACGCCGGTTACATCTGTATAAATATCACACTTATCCGCTTTTAAAGCTGCTGCTAAAGCAACTGCGGTTGTATCTGATCCACCGCGGCCTAATGTTGTGATTTCGCAATCCTCGGTTACCCCTTGGAAACCCGCAACAACGACAACCTTTCCAGTTGAAATTTGAGCTTGAATCGCTTTTGTATCGATTTTGGCAATTCGAGCATTCCCATGTACAGGTTCAGTAACAATTCCTGCCTGCCAGCCTGTAAAAGATACGGCTTCCAGTCCTTGTTGTTGTAAAGCCATAGAAAGTAATGCAATCGTAACCTGCTCGCCTGTAGACAAAAGCATATCCATTTCACGCTTGCTGGGCTCCTTCGTTATATCCTTGGCCAAGCTTACAAGCTGGTCCGTTGATTTTCCCATCGCAGACACGACAACAACCACATCATTGCCCCGTTCTTTTTCCTCTCTTACACATGCGGCAACATTTAGGATTCTTTCAACACTTCCAACGGAAGTGCCGCCAAATTTTTGTACAACTAAACCCATCTTTTTCCCCTACTTTCAAATTTCTGTCACTAGTATGCTAGTAAAATAAAAAAAGCAATGAGAAGGGTATCTCATTGCTTTTTGAACACGAACATAAAAATTCCTGTGCAAATAACGTTAAGATAGCTCTCCAAGACATCGTCTTGACAATTCTGGATTTCTTCAATACAGAACCAGCAAAAGAAGGATATGAGTTCTTCTTTACTTCGGCGAACCTTCCCTTTCATGATCCTTCATCGAAGCTCATCCTTCTCAGAACCATTACTATTGAATTTCGCACCTCTACCTTCACTTTATTACGATAAAGTGACTGATTAAATTTTCACCATTATAGCATGTTCATTTTTATATGACAATAATTATTGACGAAGTTTTTCAATTAATTCCTCTGCGACATTGGTTGGAATACCAAGCGCAGTAAATTCCTCCAGACTGGCTTCCTTCATCTTTTTCACTGATCCAAACTGTTTTAGCAATAATTTTTTTCGTTTTTCACCAATTCCTGGAATATCGTCGAGTAATGATTGAAAAGCACTTTTTCCGCGAATTTGCCGGTGGAAGGTAATCGCAAAACGGTGGACTTCATCCTGAATCCGCTGCAGCAAATAAAACTCCTGGCTATTTCTCGCTAACGGCACAATTTCAAGCGGATTTCCATAAAGCAGCTGCGAAGTGCGGTGCTTCTCATCCTTCACAAGACCTGCCAGCGGGACATCTAAACCAAGCTCATTTTCGAGAACATCCCGAACCGCCTCCACATGTCCTTTCCCACCATCAATAATAATTAAATCTGGCAGCGGCAGATCTTCTTTCAGGGCTCTTGAATATCGTCTTCTTGTGACTTCCCGCATCGATTCATAATCATCAGGGCCGATCACTGACTTAATTTTATATTTTCGATATTCGCGTTTGTTTGCTTTTCCATCTGTAAAAACAACCATCGCTGAGACGGGGTCTGTCCCTTGTATATTAGAGTTATCAAATGACTCAATTCTGTAAGGGGTATAGATTCCTAGAAGTTCGCCTAGATTTTCAACCGCTTTAATTGTTCGTTCCTCATCTTTTTCGATCAGTGAGAATTTTTCCGTTAAGGCAATGTCGGCATTTTTAATGGCCATTTTAACGAGGTCCTTTTTGGCACCTCTTTGCGGCTGTAGTACCTTTACTTCTAGCAGTTGTTCGGCCAACTGAAGATCTACTTCATCTTGAATTAAAATCTCTTTTGGCTTAAAATGATTGGCTTTTGTATAAAATTGACCAAGGAATGTCAAGATTTCTTCCTCAGGTTCATTGTAGATTGGGAACATAGAAACGTCCCGCTCGATTAACTTGCCTTGACGGACAAAAAACACCTGTACACACATCCAGCCTTTGTCGACTGCATATCCAAACACATCGCGGTCGGTAAAATCGTTCATCGTGATTTTTTGCTTTTCCATAATGGTCTCAATGTGAACAATTTTATCGCGGAACTCCTTAGCACGTTCAAAATCAAGTTCTTCTGCCGCCGCAGTCATTTTTTCTGTTAACTCATTCTTTATTTCCTTATAACCGCCATTTAAAAAACGGGTGATTTCATCCGTCATTTGTTTATATTGATCTTCCCGTACTTCATTAACGCATGGTGCAAGGCATTGTCCTAGATGGTAATACAAGCAGACTCGGTCAGGCAACGTAGAGCACTTACGTAACGGATATATTCGGTCGAGCAGCTTTTTGGTTTCATTTGCCGCCATGACATTTGGATAAGGCCCAAAGTACTTTCCTTTATCCTTTTTCACTTTTCTTGTAATGATTAGTTTCGGATGTCTTTCCGCTGTTAATTTGATAAACGGATATGTTTTGTCATCCTTGAGCATGATGTTGTATTTTGGATCATATTTCTTTATCAGGTTTAATTCAAGCAGCAGCGCTTCTATATTTGAAGAGGTAACAATATACTCAAAGTCCTCGATTTCGTTAACAAGTCGTAATGTCTTCCCATCGTGTGAACCGTTAAAGTAAGAACGTACACGGTTCTTCAAAACTTTCGCTTTCCCCACATAAATAATCGTACCCTGACGGTCTTTCATTAAGTAGCAGCCAGGCTGATCAGGCAGCAGGGTTAATTTTTGCTTTATAATTTCATTCATTCCGGCCACTCCTCCGTCCTTTTTTCATACCATATAAAATTCTAATGCAAAGTTACGATAAAGGGAAGTGGAGACTACTGTAAAAAAATAAGAACCCCAGCCGGAGCATGAGGTTCTTACAAAAATAAGCTTAAACGTGCTTTTCTAATACGCTTGCTAGCGCATCTTTAGGCTGGAAGCCAACTACTTTGTCTACTACTTCGCCGTCTTTCAATACCAACAAAGTTGGAATGCTCATTACACCAAAGTTAGCAGCCGTTTGTGGGTTGTCATCCACATCAAGCTTGGTGATTTTTACTTTTTCGCCCATTTCTGCGTCAAGTTCTTCAAGAACGGGAGCAATCATTTTACAAGGTCCGCACCATGGTGCCCAGAAATCTACAAGCACAAGACCTGAACCTGTTTCAGCCGTGAAATTTTGATCGGTTACATGTGAAATAGCCATTTATATTGACCTCCTAATAAATACTGAAATACTACGGAAAGTATAACATTTGTTTGTCATATCACGCTAATAATATGTCTCGCAAATAATTTTCCCTTTTTTACTGTAAGTATTCTATTCATAACCATGTAAAAAAGCGAGCCATACACCGCCCGCTTTTTAGTATTGACCTGCATTTCCGTTAGTAAACCGTCCTGGCTATAGTTTATTAAGAATGAACTTTTAGTTTTTTAAATTCTTCTGTTAACAGTGGCACGACTTCGAATAAATCACCAACGATGCCGTAGTCCGCCACTTTAAAAATGTTGGCTTCCGGGTCTTTGTTAATCGCGACAATAACCTTGGAATTAGACATTCCAGCTAAGTGCTGAATAGCCCCTGAAATACCGCAAGCTATATACAAGTCTGGTGTCACAACCTTACCAGTCTGGCCAATTTGTAAAGAGTAGTCACAATAATCCGCATCACAAGCACCACGGGAAGCTCCGACTGCGCCTCCTAATACTTTTGCTAATTCTTTTAATGGCGCAAATCCTTCGGCACTTTTTACACCGCGGCCGCCAGAGATTACGACTTTTGCTTCACTTAAATCTACACCCTCACTAGCTTTTCTGACCACTTCCTTGATAATTGCACGAAGATCCTTGATTTCAACAGACAGAGACGAGACCTCGCCTGTTCTGCTTTCATCCTTTACGGAAGGTGCAATATTATTTGGACGAACAGTGGCAAAAATCATCCCGTCGGTAACAATTTTCTTTTCAAATGCTTTACCAGAGTAGATCGGTCTTGTAAATACAATATTTCCCCCAGCAGCTTCAACTGCCGTAGCATCGGAAATGAGGCCGGATGAAAGTTTCCCGGCAATTCGAGGGGCTAAATCTTTTCCTAATGCAGTATGCCCTAACACTAATCCTTCAGGCTTTTCTTGGTCAATGACTGCCAATAGGGCTTGGGCAAAACCGTCAGAGGTATATTGCTTTAACTTCTCATTCTCTACGACCACTACGCGGTCTGCTCCATATTGGATCAACTCTGCACCTAAAGCGCTTACAGTTTCACCAACTATAACTCCAACAACTTCTCCGCCCTCTGCCACTGTTTTTGCTGCAGCAACTGCTTCGAAAGAAACATTACGTAAAGATCCGTCACGAACTTCTCCTAATACCAATACTTTTCTTGACATTCGATTACCCTCCTGTAAACAATTTTTATGTGAATGGATTAGATTACTTTTGCTTCCGTATGAAGAAGTTGAACTAGTTCTTTCACTTGATCATTTAAATCTCCTGCTAAAACCTTTCCTGCTTCTTTCTTTGCCGGTAAGTATATTTCGATCGTTTTGGTTTTGGCTTCTACGTCATCTTCTTCCAGATCGAGGTCGTCTAACTCTAATTCTTCAAGCGGCTTTTTCTTTGCCTTCATAATCCCTGGCAGAGAAGGGTAGCGTGGCTCGTTAAGGCCTTGCTGTGCCGTAACCAATAACGGCAGGCTGGTTCCAATTACTTCGGAATCTCCCTCTACATCCCGAGTTACTGTAACGCTTGTTCCATCAATTTCTAACTTCGTAATCGTTGTAACGTAGGGAATATTAAGCAATTCAGCCACGCGTGGGCCAACTTGTCCTGAACCGCCATCAATCGCGACATTGCCCCCTAAAATTAAATCCGCATTTTTATCTTTTAAATATTCGGCAAGAATTTTTGCAGTCGTAAATTGATCTCCATTTTCTACATCATCTTCGATATTAATAAGAACGGCCTTGTCTGCTCCCATTGCAAGAGCTGTACGTAATTGCTTTTCAGATTCCTCACTGCCTACGGATATTACCGTTACGTCACCGCCATTGGCATCACGAACCTGAATTGCTTCTTCAATTGCATATTCATCATATGGATTGATGATGAATTCTGCACCATCCTCGTTGATTTTGCCGCCAGAAATGGCAATCTTCTCTTCCGTATCAAAGGTTCTTTTCATTAATACATAAATGTTCATGGTTTCCCTCCTAGTAAATTTCAAACATTAACTCAGTTCAAAAGATTGAGAAAATTATTGGCAAAAAAATTTTATTAGAACTTCGAGACAGGTCTCTGCCGTCAGAAGTTATGCCCCTTTAAAACTAGGCTCCCGCTTTTCAAGGAAGGCCTGGATTCCTTCTTTTGCATCCTTTGAAACAAATACCTCGCCAAATAACTCGGCTTCCCTTTTTGTTCCTTCGTAAAATTCTTCTGTTTTTGCATAATTTAATAATTCAATGGCTGCCCGAATAGAACCAGGGCTTTTCTTAGCAATTTTACCAGCAAGCTTATAGGTTTCATCTAATAGTTGACTTTCTGGGAAGGCACGAGTGGCTAAACCATATTGGACTGCCTCCATACCGGAAATTGGTTCAGAGGTAAACAGCATTTCCGCAGCCCGGGCAACGCCTACATATTTAGGTAAACGCTGTGTACCCGCAAATCCTGGGATTAACCCAAGTTGCAGCTCAGGAAGACCAAGCTTGGCATTTTCGGTTACATAGCGGATATGGCATGCCATCGCCAATTCGAGTCCGCCGCCAAGTGCGGCACCATGGATAGCAGCAATAATTGGCTTTGGAAACTTTTCCATCCGATCGAATAGATCCTGCCCATACTTGCCAAGGTTTGCAAATCCATCTGCTGAAGTCACAGTCGTAAATTCTTTAATGTCGGCTCCCGCCGAGAAAAATCGTCCTTCGCCATGAATGATAATAACCCCAATCTCACCGTTTGGTTCAATTTCATCAAGTACTGCTGACAATTCTTTCAACAGACCTGATGAAAGTGCATTTGCGGGCGGACGCTCGATCGTAATCGTGGCAATCCGATCCTGATACGACCATTTTAAGTATTCCAATGCTACTCCCCCTTTTCATTCCTCACCTTTTCCCACAGCCGTTAATCAACAGTCGATGGACTGGGGATGCCAGAGACAATAAATCATACTTTTCCTCGTTCATCACCCATGATGTAACAGTCTCGTCGATTGTCCCGAAGATCATTTGCCGGGCTAGACGAACATCAAGATCACTAGAAAACTCCCCTGTTTCTTTTCCTTCTAAAATGATTTTGTCTATCACCTGTAAATATCCTCTAAGAACCGTATTGATTCTTAAGCGTAATTCTTTATTGGATTGACGTAACTCCAATTGAGTAACAATTGCCATATGGTGATCCTCAGATAGAAGTTGGAAATGGGTTTCAATCATCATTAATAACTTCTCTTCCGCTGTGACTTTTCCTGCTATTTTTTCTTCAATTTTTTCAACGAATTCGCCCATCTTTTCTTCAAAGAGAGAGATAAGGATGTCTTCTTTGTTTTTAAAATATAGATAAATCGTTCCATCAGCCACCCCTGCCTGTTTCGCTATTTTGGAAACTTGGGCTTGATGGTACCCATTTTCAGCAATCACAATAACCGCTGCATCTATAATTTGCATATATTTTGGTTTGCTCTTTTTCACATAATCCACCCTCTTGAAGAAGTCTTTCTTGTAATCTTACCAAATAAAAAAAAGAAATTATGAATGAATCATCATTCATAATTTTATAATAGAATTTAAATTATCTGCTGTCAAGAAATACTACCCATTCATCCTAATATAAATCGATTGGTGTGACAAGCCTTCCTGCCCAAAAAAAAATAATTCAAGGCTAGGCATGTTTTTGGGTGTCTTGCTCTATTTTTTGTTTTTCTTCTTCCACTAGTGTTCTTCTTAATATTTTACCTATTGCTGTTTTCGGTAATTCTTTTCTAAATTCATACACTCTTGGTGCTTTATATGCGGCCAAGTATTTCCTTGCAAATTGATTCATTTCCTCCGCTGTCACGTTGGAACCTTCTTTTAAGACAAGATAGGCTTTCACGGTTTCACCACGGTATGGGTCAGGAACACCGGCAGCAACGGCCTCAACTACATCTGGATGTTCATAAAGTACTTCTTCAATTTCTCGAGGATAGATATTAAAGCCACCCGCAATAATCATATCCTTTTTACGGTCCACCACATAAAAATATCCCTTATCATCCATGTAACCCAGATCACCGGTATAAAGCCAGCCAGCCTTAAGGACCTCCTCGGTTTCTTTTGGACGGTTCCAGTAGCCCTTCATAATTTGTGGTCCTTTGATCACAATTTCACCAATTTCGCCAACCGGCATTGGTTCACCCGTTTCAACCGACAAAATGAGGGAATCTGTGTCTGGATAGGGAACACCGATACTGCCTTTTACTCTTGGAACATCCCATAAAAAGTTGGAATGAGTAACAGGAGAAGCTTCAGATAAACCATAGCCTTCAACCAGCTTCCCACCGGTTATTTCCTCAAACTTTTGTTGTATTTCAACTGGAAGTGGTGCAGACCCGCTGATACATGAATCAATCGAGGAAAGATCATATTTTTTTAAATCTGGGTGATTCAATAAGCCAATATAGATGGTTGGCGCACCTGGAAATAGGGTGGGCCGCTGTTTGTGAATGGTTTTCAGTGTTGTTTGGGCATCAAATTTAGGTAATAAAATCATTTTACAGGCCATTTTAATTGATAAAATCATCACTGTGGTCATTCCGTAAACATGGAAGAACGGTAAAATACCTAAAACAGATTCTTCTCCCGGTTTACATTTGTATAACCAGGCTTCAATCATACAAGTGTTGGCGATTAAGTTTTTATGGGTCAGCATAACTCCTTTTGGATAACCCGTTGTTCCCCCGGTATATTGTAGCAGGGCAATATCTTCAGCTGGATTAAATTCAGGACGGTTTACTTCTTTTGAGTTGGTTTTGATTATTTCGGTGAGCAGATGGGCGTTTCCTTCATGTTTTACTTTTACAACAATCCCATATTGCTTTTTCTGGATGAAGGGATAGATAAGATTTTTAGGAAATGGCAAGTAGTCTTTGATAGCGGTTACAATAATCTGTTGTAAGTTCGTCTGCGGCATAACTTTAGTGACTCGTGGATAAAGGATGTCTAGGGTGATAATAGCTTTTGATCCGGAGTCTTTCATTTGGTACTCCAGTTCTCGTTCTGTATATAAAGGATTCGTTTGAACAACGATTCCCCCTGCCATTAATATCCCAAAATAACTAATGACGGATTGAGGAGTATTAGGAAGCATAATGGCAACTCGGTCATCCTTCTGGATGCCAATGGATTGCTGTAGATAACTGGCAACACTTAACGCTTCTTCATAAAGTTGTTTATAGGTTAACTCCTTACCCATAAAATGAATGGCGATTTTCTCCGGAAATTCTCTGGCAGCATTGACTAAGTATTCTTGTACTGGTTCACTGGAGTATTCAAGTGTGGCAGGAATTTCCTCAGGATAAAGGTCCAACCATGGTTTTGACTCCAACATAAGTACCCCCTTTTTTATCTATATTTGGAAAAAATTAAACTCTCTTCTATTATAGTACACCACTACACAATAGACAATGAGACTTTTAATTCTGGTACAGGACCAATGAGCTTAAATACTTTATTGCCTCATCTATACAACAAAAAAATCATCGCCAAATGACTTTAGCGATGATTTTTATTAGGCGAAAAACACCATATAGATAATGCCGATCAGTAAAAATAAACCGCACAATCCCAGCAGTACTTTGGCTAATGTCTCCACTATTTCTTCTCTCCTTACGAAATTCCTGCACCAATTACAAAGGACAACCCAATCGAGATAATCAGTGACATCAAACCAACCGCTCTGTTATCATTTTGAATTTCCTCATCAATCTTAAATTTAGGTGTTAAAAATTCAAAGATAAAATAGCCGGCAAGCAGCAAGGCAAATCCGAAAACACCCCAGCCCACCATTTCAAGTAAGGAATTGTTTTCCTTAATGGAAGCCCGAAAAATATTAGCCAGCCCCAATATTTTTCCACCGGTTGCCATTGCCACAGCCAGATTTCCTTTTTTTATTTCTTCCCAATTTTTATATTTGGTTACCATTTCAAAAACAGCTAAAAAGACAACCATACATAAAATCACAACACTGTAATATGCAGCAATTTGAATATACCTATTCTCCCAAAACTGGTCCATTACGTATCTCCCCGGGTATTATTTAAATTCAACGATGGTTACCCCTGAACCACCTTCACCGGCTTCTCCAAAGCGGATTTTCTTAACGGAACGGTGGTTTTTTAAATATTCTTGTACACCCTGTCTTAACGCTCCGGTCCCTTTTCCATGGATAATCGATACGCGCGGATAACTTGCCAGAAGAGCATCATCAATATATTTTTCTACCTTCATAAGGGCATCCTCATACCTTTCCCCACGAAGATCCAATTCCAGTTTAACTAGCGTGTCCCGTCCTTTTACAATCGCCATAGGTCTGGTTTCCACTTGTTTTGGTGTACTCAAGTACTCCATATCCTTCTCTTTGACTTTCATCTTCAAAATCCCAATTTGAACGTGCCATTCATTGTCTGAAACTTTGTCCACCAGGGTTCCCTTTTGACCAAAGGTCAAGACCTTGACCTCATCACCCGGTGTAAACATATGCTTTTTCGTTTTCTTATTGGCCAATTTATCGGATTTCTTAATTTCAGGTGCCGCTTGTTCCAGCCGTTTTTTCGCATCAATGAGTTCATGCTCTTTAATATCTGCGTGTTTTTCTGTTCTCATTTTGCGCAAATCACGGATAACCTTCTCTGCCTCTTGTTTGGCCTCATCCACAATATCAGCAGCCTTTTCAGCTGCCTTTTCCATCATTGTATCTTTTTTATCATAATACTCGATCAGTTGTTTTTGTAAATCTTGATGAAGCTTTTCCGCCTGCTTTAAAAAGTCACGTGCTTCTTCATGTTCCCGCTCTGCCGCGCGTTTGCTTTCCTCAAGTGAAGCAATCATTTTATCAATTTGATTGGTGTCTTCACTCACATGTGAGCGGGCTGCATCAATAACCCGATCATTTAAACCCAAACGTTTCGAAATTTCGAAGGCATTACTTCGGCCGGGTACTCCCAATAATAATTTATACGTTGGACTTAAGGTCTCCACATTAAATTCTACACTTGCATTTAAGACACCCTCGCGATTATAACCATAGGCCTTTAATTCTGGGTAATGGGTCGTCGCAATGACCCTTGCGCCGCGCCTGTGCACTTCGTCTAAAATCGAAATCGCTAATGCAGCACCCTCTTGTGGGTCAGTACCTGCACCGAGCTCGTCAAATAACACTAGGCTGTTAAAATCAACCCGATCTAATATATCCACTATGTTAACCATGTGGGACGAAAACGTACTCAAGCTTTGTTCAATCGACTGCTCATCACCAATATCGGCATAGACAGCATCAAAAACCGCCAGTTCCGATCCATCCTGCGCTGGTACCTGCAGTCCCGCTTGTGCCATTAACGAGCATAGGCCAAGCGTTTTTAAGGTAACGGTTTTACCACCGGTATTGGGACCGGTTATGACAATCGTTGTATATTCTTTTCCAAGCATAATATCATTGGCCACAACCTCATCAATCGGAATGAGCGGATGACGGGCTTTATATAAAGCAATTCTTCCTTCATCATTCATAATTGGCATGGATGCCTTTATTTTTTTACTATATTTCGCTTTTGCAAAAATAAAGTCTAGGTTGGCTAAAATATCGACAATCACTTTGAGTTCGCTTTCGTACTCAGCCGTTTTGGCAGACAACTCTGTCAGAATTCGTTCAATTTCCAGCTGTTCCTTGACACGAATATCTTGAAGCTGGTTATTCAATTGAACAATGACCTGCGGCTCAATGAATAGAGTTTGTCCAGAAGAACTTTGATCGTGAATAATCCCGCCATAGTGGCCGCGATACTCTTGTTTTACCGGGATAACAAAGCGGTCATTCCGGATGGTCACGATTGCATCGGACAACATTTTTGCTGCGTTTGAAGAACGGATCATACTTTCTAGGCGTTCACGAATACGCGATTCATTTGCTCTGAGCTGATGCCTTAGTGTGCGCAGCAAATCACTCGCACTATCTAACACCTCGCCGCTTTCATCAATCGCATGCTTAATTTCATGTTCCAGATTGGTGAGCGGAATAATATCTCCTACCTGTTCCACAAGGATAGGCAGTTCCGTCCTCTCTTCAGCAAGTTCCTCTATAAATCGTTTCATTTGGCGGCTGGCATGGATTGTACTTGCAACATGGACCAGCTCATGTGCGCTCAAAACGCCGCCAATTACCGAACGTTTTATATGGGCACGGATGTCGTGAATTCCTGATAAAGGAACATTTCCTTTTATCCGGATAACGGTTGCGGCCTCATCTGTTTCTGCTTGAAGTCTAACAACCTCTTCAAAGTCAGTAGAAGGCACTAAAGCCTTTATTTTATCTCTTCCGAGTGAAGAAGAGGCATGATCGAAAAGCTGTTCCTTTATTTTCGTAAATTCTAAAACTTTTAACGCTCTTTCGTGCATGGAGTTTCCCCCCTTTTCTTATCTTTGATGTAAAAATTCAAGTAAGTCATATTTATCTAATGCATTGATCACTGTCGATTTTTTAATCCAGCCTTTTTTGGCGGCCGAAACCCCAATTTCCATATGCTTTAATGTATCCAATTGATGGGCATCCGTGTTAATCAGGATTTTAACGCCATTTTCTTGGGCTTTTCGTAAATACTCTGCTGCTAAATCGAGACGATTAGGGTTTGCATTTAATTCTAATGCCGTATTCGTCTCTTTGGCTAATTGGATCAATAAGTCAACATCGACATCATAACCTTCCCGGCGGCCAATTTTTCTGCCGGTTGGGTGGGCGATTAAATCGACATGTGCATTTTCAAGTGCTGTCTTTAGCCGTGCCATAATCTTTTCCCTTGGCTGGCTGAAGGCCGAATGAATCGAGGCAATAACAAAATCCATTTCTGCTAATAACTCATCATCATAGTCTAGAGTACCGTCTGGTAAAATATCCATCTCTACACCCGATAGGATGAGGATATCATCATATTTTTGATTTAATTTTTTAATTTCTTCTTTTTGCCTTAACAATCTCTCACGAGTAAGACCGTTTGCCACCTTTAAATACTGCGAGTGGTCGGTGATCGCCATGTATTGATAGCCTCTAGCCCGGCAGGCTTCAACCATTTCCTCAATTGTATGAGCCCCGTCACTCCAGGTGGTATGCATATGCAAATCACCCTTAATATCTGCAAGTTCAATTAATTCTTCAGACGCCGAGAATTGCTCTACTTCTTTTCCATCCTCGCGAATTTCCGGCGGAATAAATGGTAAATCAAAATGTTTGAAAAATTCTTCTTCCGATGAAAAAGTAAGAATCTCCCCAGTTTCTACATTTTCAACACCGTATTCACTTATTTTTTCTCCGCGTTCTTTGGCCAGCTGACGCATCCGGACATTATGGTCCTTGGATCCGGTAAAATGATGAAGCGTGGTGATAAATTCTTCCGGCTTGACGAGGCGGAAATCAACCGAGACATCATAATCCAGATCCAAGACAATGGATACCTTTGTATCCCCTGCACCAATTACTTCTTTAATTTGCGGCAGATTCAACAGTTGCGCACGGACCTTTTCCGGTTCGGTTGTCGCAATGATAAAATCTAGATCTTTAATGGTTTCTCGCATTCTTCTCAAGCTACCCGCTCTAGAAAACCGAAAGATATCCGTCATTTTTTCCAGTTTCGCTTCAATTTGGTCGGCGATTGGAAGCATATATGCCAGCGGAAGCCGCTCCGGCCTTGTTCCTACATTGGCGATGGCACTTAAGATTTTCTCTTCCGTCTTTTTGCCAAATCCAGCAAGAGCCTGTACCTGTCCAGCAAGGCACGCTTCTTTTAAACTGACCACATCGACAATCCCCAGTTCCTTATAGAGCTTGGCTATTTTCTTTCCACCAAGACCTGGGAGCTGCAGTAAAGGGATTAAGCCTGCTGGTACTTCTTCCTTCAGCTCCTTTAGAACGGTAGACTCACTATCTTTCATGTATTCATCCATGACTGCAGCAGTACCTTTGCCAATCCCGGAAATACTCGTAAAGTCTTCAATTTCTTCTAAGACGCGTTCATCTGTTTCAAGCGCGTTTGCTGCTTTGCGGAAAGCTGCAACTTTAAATGGGTTTTCACCCTTTAATTCCATATAAATCGCGATGGTTTCTAATAACCGAATTAATTCCTTTTTAGTGACTTCCATTATAAACACCTGCCCTATTTAGCATTATCATTTTATCCTATTTTTTGCAAGAATTAGAAAAACTCCTCTGCTACAGAGAAGTTCAAGCAGTTGTATATTCAATCCACAAGCTTTTGATTTGCTGTGAAAGGATAGGAGTGTGATTCACGATTGCTTTTGCCAACGAGGAGTGATCCAGTGCATCCTGAATAAATCCGATTGGAATTAGTGCTCCAATATATAATAAAATAAAGATGATTAAATAGACTTCACAAAAGCCTAATATTCCGCCAGCTACTATATTCAGCTGTTTTAAAACCGGCAAATGAGCAATAAAATCAAGCATAGAGCCGATAATTTGGAATAATATTTTTACAGCAAAAAAGATAATTACAAAGGCAATCGCCCTGTAAAAAGCACTCTCCATATCGGTTGAGCCGGTTAAAATCTTTAATTCCGGGGAATCACCGAAGTTTGGATAGGGAATCCATAAAATGAGTTTTGTGGAAAGTTCTTCATAGTAGGAAGTGGCGGCGACATATGCAATAATAAATCCTAACAGATGAACGAGCTGGAGAATGAAACCCCTTTTAAGTCCAACAAAGAATCCCATAATGAGTAAAATAATAATGGCTAAACCTAACATATTTTTTTAGTCCTTTTCTTTTTGTAGTTCTGCTTGCAGCCGTTCTAACTGATCTTTGATTTTAATATAATCATTGACGGCATTTACCGCAGTAAGAACAGCTAGTTTATTTACGTCTAGAGTTGGATTCTTATAACTAATTTCGCGCATTTTGTCGTCAACTAACGATGCCACAAGTCGAACATGACTTGGACTTTCCGTACCCATTATGACGTATTGCTGTCCGTATATAGCAACGGTTGTTTTGTGTTTTTGAATATTTGACAACGTAAAGCCTCCATTCCAGAATCCTACTCTATACTATAACACGAACGTACATAAGTCGAAAAGTCAAACAAATTAAAAATGAAACGCTAGTTTTAATCCAATCAGAAATTTTATAGAAATGTGGTGTCTAAGTGGGAAATGTTGTCCTTAATTTAGAAATGGTGAAGATCAATGAAATGAAAAACTATTATTCCAAGCAGCTTTTAGATAAAAACATTCCCGGAAGTGTGTTTGCTGCCAAAACTCCGGCCTGTATGATTACGGCCTATAAATCCGGAAAGGTTTTATTTCAGGGTAACGATAGTGAATCAGAGGCTGGAAAATGGGGCAGCAGTGCTGCTGGTGTTCCAAGTAAAAAACCTTCTGCAGTCAAGGGGAAGGCCGGGGCAAAAGGCGATCTTCCTTCAGGTATTGGCGGGATGTCAGCCATCGGTTCGGACGAGGTTGGCACGGGTGACTTTTTTGGACCGATTACGGTTGTAGCAGCCTATGTAAGAAAAGAAGATATTCCGTTATTAAAAGAATTAGGCGTACGCGATTCAAAGGATTTGAATGATGAAAAAATCATCTCAATTGCCAAAGTCATTAAGGATGTGGTTCCTTTTAGCTTGATGACCTTGAAAAATGAAAAATATAATCAGGTGCAAGGTTCCGGAATGTCCCAAGGGAAGATGAAAGCACTGCTCCATAATCAGGCCATTTTAAAGGTATTGGAGAAGATATCCCCTGTGAAGCCGGAGGCGATATTAATTGACCAATTTGTCCAGCCTAGTACTTATTTTCAGCATCTGAAAGGACAGAAGGCGATTGCCAATAAAGATGTGTATTTTAGTACGAAAGCTGAAGGAATTCATCTTGCCGTTGCTGCGGCTAGTATCCTGGCACGATACGCGTTCATTCAGTATATTGATAAGCTTAGTGAGGCGGCAGGATTTAAGATTCCTAAGGGGGCTGGAGCACAGGTGGATGTGGCAGCGGCCAAACTGATTTTGAGTAAAGGACGGGAAAGTCTTCCTTCCTTTGTCAAACTACATTTTGCCAATACCGACAAGGCGATGGCGATTGTTAATAAAAAACGGAACTAAGTCGTTAAGATGCGTATCTGTGAATAGAGTTATTGGAGGGGTCTTGAGTGGCAAATAAATTAAGTTTATCAGAAATCGATCAAGCTCTAGCCGGATTACCAGGATGGAAGTTAGATGGTAAATTCATTGTTAAAAAATATCGTTTCCGGGAGTTTTTGAGTGGGGTAGCATTTGTAAATGAAATCGCGGAGCTGTCCGAAGAGAAAAATCATCACCCTTTTATTGCCATTGATTATAAATTAGTGACTCTACGGCTTACTTCTTGGAATGCAGGGGGATTGACGGATTTGGATATGGCATTGGCGAAGGTTTATGATGAAATTTATGAAAAAAGTAGGGTTCATGACTAATTTGGTGTTTCTTTTTTTGAGAATGCGGTTTAAAAATTTGTTTGCATTTTTTTATCAGCAGTTTTTAGTTACTTATCAGCACTTTTTGTATGTTTATCGTCACTTTCGAGCCATTTATCAGCGCAAATTTGAATTTATCAGCACTTTTACCAGGGGATGGTCTTCGGCGAATAGGACCTCCCTTTTTTTGTCTCTGGATCATAACTAAGATTTGCCGATATTAAAAATCGCTTTGAAGTATGAGGTGATGTTATATGGCAAAAATCTCGAAATTGTTGATTAGTTATTTGAGAATCAATTAGCAAAAAGTAGTCCATTAGAGCACTAATATGGGCATCTTTTGAATACGTCTTACAGGATGGACAGAACCATTTAGCTCTTTTTTCAATCATCGGAAAATAACTACAGCAGGGACAGAATACACCGATTGATAAATTATGCTTATTGATTCCATATTTCCGCAAAATATAGCTTGTGGGTACCGTATTCATTTTCATAAGAAGTCGACACAGCTTACGGAGATCCCTTGCCTCAAGGACAGGCTTCGTGTGTTGATTTTCAAAGTAACTGATTTTCTTTTGGAATACGTCTGCTTTACATACACGAGGCTTTACTTTATGAGTATTTTTCCCAGTAACAACATACGTGGAATAACTATTACTAATCACTACCTCGTATTCAATGGGGATGTTGGGGTATTTGTGCTCTTTTAAAAGCTTTCTTAAGTATTCTTGGTGTCTCTCTGCTTGGGTGATTGGATAGGGGTAACCTTTTTCTCTTTCATTATTTATCTGGATGAACTGCTCGTTTTCGGTATCAAATACCAACTTACCAGCCATATTTTTTATTTCAATAATTAGGGCGTATTCTGGTGATATGAGGAGGGTATCGATTTGACAGTTGTAATCACCATCAGGAAGGTTTAAATCGTGTAGAATCATGTATTTATCCTTAGGCAGGAACCTAAGATAGTAGTCAAACGCCACTTCACCTTGGAAACCAGCACGCCTCCTTCCTAACTCCTCTTGAATCTCTTGGTATTTTGGATGGTTAGGGGAAAGTCGCCGGCATAGGGCTTCTAAAATAAGTATAACTAGGGGAATTTTCCTTTCTTTTATAAGCAAATATGTTCACTCCTTTCGTTTTATCATAACTATTCTAATGGGAGACACGAAAATCCTGCGGAAATTTAGCGAAATTTGGATGTCATTTTTTATATCGGCAGATTTTATATGTTTATCAGCAGTTTTCATCAAATTATCAGCACTTTTCAATGTTTTATCAGCGAAAAAATTAATTTATCAGCAATTACACAAAAAAGCCGGCTCGAATTAGTTTCGAACCAGCATTTTACTTTATCCTCTAAGCACAGCCCCAGCCTTTTCTTTTAAGGCATCAAGCACACGCTCATGAACCTTTGTTACCTCTTCATCCGTCAAAGTACGTTCCGGATCCAAATACTTTAACGAGAAAGCAATCGACTTCTTGCCTTCTTCCATTTTATCTCCCTCATACAAATCAAACACTTCCGCCTCTTTAAGAAGTGGTGCACCAGTAGTTAGAATAATATCCTTTAAGGTGCCTGACACCGTTTCTCTGTTTACCACAAGGGCAATGTCTCTTGTGATGGTTGGGAAGCGTGGGATGCTGTTGTATTGTAATGGTGCCGTTTCTTCTTGGAGAACGGCTTGTAAAGAAAGTTCGAATACATAGGTATCTTTTAGATCAAGTTCTTTTTGAACGGTTGGATGGACTTGGCCTACGAAACCAACGCTGACACCGTCCAACCTGATTTCGGCAGTACGGCCAGGGTGCATTCCCTCTACTTGCGCCTGAACATATTCAATACGCCCTTCAAGGCCAAGCTTTGCAAACATCCCTTCCAAGATCCCTTTTACAACGAAGAAGTCAACAGCCTTCTTCTCGCCTTGCCATGAATGGCTGTGCCACAATCCCGTTACAGCTCCTGCTAAATGCTCATTTTCAACCGGAAGCGTTTCTTCCCCATTCGATAGGAATACGGCGCCCGTTTCATAAACAGCTAAACTGTCATTTTGACGTGCACTATTATATTTTAATACTTCCAATAATTGAGGCATGATACTTAAACGAAGTACGCTGCGTTCTTCACTCATTGGCATAGCCAAACGAATGGGGTTACGTTTTTCAAGGGCAAATTGGGCAGCTTTTTCGACACTTGTTAACGAGTATGTTACAGCTTGATACAATCCTGCACCCTCTAGATACTGACGAACCACACGGCGTTTCTTTTGATAAGCAGACAACTTGCCTGGAGTGGTCGAGCCAACTGGCAATGTTTTAGGAATATCATCATAGCCGAATAGGCGCGCAACTTCTTCCACTAAATCTTCTTCAATTTTGATATCCCCACGGCGAGTTGGCGCCGTAACGGTAAGGGTATCCTGTTCGATACTCACAGGGAATTGCAAACGATCAAAGATTTCTTTGACTTCGTTCATTTGAAGTTCTGTGCCAAGGACACGATTGATTTTTTCAATTGTGATCGATACAACCGCAGGTTCAACTGTTAGCGTATCTACCTCTGAAGTTCCCTCAAGCACTTCACCGCCAGCATATTTCACCATTAAGTAAGCGGCACGTTCGCCGGCTGCACGAACACGGTTAGGATCTACGCCTTTCTCGAAACGCGCGCTTGCTTCGCTTCTTAACCCATGATCTTTAGAAGCTTTACGGACAGTCTGACCGTTGAAATAAGCAGCTTCTAAAAGAACAGTAGTAGTATCTGAAGTAACCTCTGAATTAGCGCCGCCCATTACCCCAGCTAAAGCAACTGGCTCGGTTCCGTTCGTGATGACAAGGTGGTCGGCAGTTAACGTACGTTCCACATCATCAAGGGTTACAAACTTTTCACCATCTACCGCACGGCGGACAAGAACTTCCTTTGAGCCTAAACGGTCATAATCAAACGCATGTAACGGCTGGCCATATTCTAATAAGATATAGTTTGTAATATCAACCACATTATTGTGCGGACGGATTCCTGCATTCATCAAGCGGGTTTGCATCCATAATGGTGATGGTCCGATTTTAACATTCTTAATGATTTTAGCAGCATAAAGCGGACTATCTTCTTTGGCCTCAACCGTAATCTTTACGTAATCAGATGCCTTTTCTGTAATTGGTTCAAGGGTCGTCTCAGGAAGCTTAACGTCTCTCCCCAAAATAGCCGCCACTTCATAGGCAACTCCTAACATACTTAGGCAGTCAGAACGGTTAGGGGTTAAGCTTAGCTCTAACACTTCATCGTCACGATTAAGCTGCGCTAACGCATCAACACCAACTTCCGTCTCTGCCGGAAAAACATAGATGCCCTCGGAATATTCTTTTGGAACAATTTTTCCTTCCATACCAAGCTCAGTAAGAGAACAAATCATTCCGTTTGACTCTTCGCCACGAAGCTTAGCCTTTTTAATTTTAAAATTCCCTGGAAGTACTGCTCCCACTGTAGCAACGGCTACCTTTTGGCCTTGTGCCACATTTGGTGCCCCGCAAATAATTTGCACAGGTTGTTCTGCACCGATATCGACCAGACATTTGCTTAATTTATCAGCATTTGGATGCTGTTCACGTTCTAGGACATGACCGATAACAACACCTTTTATTCCTTCATTGAGGACTTCAACACCCTCAACTTCGATTCCGCTTTTTGTAATTTTTTCAGCAAGTTCAACTGCTGTTACACCGGTTAAATCAATATAATCCTGCAGCCATTTATATGATACGAACATGTCGCCAACCTCCTATTATTCAGCTTTAGCGCCTACGGGCCTCAGCATCTACTCGTGTTTTGAAAACTGCTTTAAGAATCGTACATCATTTGTATAGAAATGACGGATATCATCGACACCGTATTTCAACATCGCAATCCGTTCAGGTCCCATTCCAAACGCGAATCCAGTGTATTTCTTAGAATTGTAACCAGCCATTTCAAGAACGTTCGGATGAACCATCCCCGCACCTAAAATCTCAATCCAGCCTGTTTTCTTACATACATTACAGCCATGGCCGCCACAGATTTTACAAGAAATATCCATCTCAACAGATGGTTCTGTGAATGGGAAGAAACTTGGTCGAAGACGAATTTCACGATCTTCACCAAACATTTTTTTTGCAAAAACTTCTAAAGTTCCCTTTAGATCGCTCATGCGAATGTTTTCACCGACCACTAGACCTTCAATTTGCATGAATTGATGGGAATGTGTGGCATCATCATTATCGCGGCGGTAAACCTTACCAGGGCAGATAATTTTAATGGGTCCTTTGCCCTCATGCTTTTCCATTGTCCGTGCTTGGACAGGAGATGTATGGGTACGAAGGAGTATTTCATCTGTGATGTAGAATGAGTCCTGCATATCACGGGCCGGGTGGCCTTTTGGTAAATTAAGAGCTTCGAAATTATAATAATCTTGCTCTACTTCTGGGCCTTCGGCTACTTGATAGCCCATGCCGATAAATAAGTCTTCAATTTCTTCAATGATTCTAGTCAGCGGATGGTGGTTTCCAACCTTGACTGGACTGCCAGGAAGGGTCACATCGATGCTTTCAGATGCTAATTTTTCAAAAACAGCAGCTTCCTCTAACCCTTTTTGTTTGGCTTCGATTTTAGCCGCAATCGTTTCACGCACTTCATTTACAAGTGCTCCCATAACTGGACGTTCTTCAGCTGAAAGCTTCCCCATTCCGCGTAGTACTTCTGTAATCGGTCCCTTTTTACCAAGGTAAGCAACGCGGATGTCATTTAATTCTTTTAAGCTGGCAGACTGCTCAACTTTTTGAAGAGCCTCTTCCTGCAATTCCTTTAATCGTTCTTGCATATCATCTATTCCTCCTTAATGGTAATTGGTCACTTTAGGCAGCCATAAAAAAACAAAAAAACCCCATCCCTGGAAAGGGACGAGGTTTGTTAATTCGCGGTACCACCCTTGTAAACACACGTTATGTAAAAAACATTGTGTTCGCTTCATTCGAATAACGGCCTGTGCCGATACATCTTTACATTTTAAAAAATGGTCCCGATGCCAACTCAGGAGGTGAACTTCTCTAATCTAGAACCATAAAAGTGCTTGCAGTCACGGCACTTTCTCCCTAAATGGTCGATAACTAGGTACTTTTCTCCGTCATCGTTTTTAACTTTTTTCAATTGTTCATTATTATATAACGTTTTTCAGCAAAAGGTCAAACGTATTTCGCCTATTTTTTTAAATAATAGAGCAGAATTCCTGTCGCAACGGCAACATTTAATGATTCACTTTTGCCGAAGATCGGGATATATAGGTTGGCGGTTGTACTAGAAAGAAGATCCTTTGCTACACCATTGCCCTCGTTGCCTACGATAAGGGCAAACGAATCTCCACTGGAAATATCCGTATAGGCAGAGGCCTCTTCAAGTGCTGTTCCATAAACCGGTATACTTTTAGCTTGAAGCTTGTCTATCCATTCATGAAGGTCGCCCCTAATGATTGGCAGGTGAAAGTGGCTTCCCTGTGCTGACCTTAAGACCTTCGAGTTGTAAATATCGACACTGCCGCGTCCTACCACAACTGCATCAATCCCGGCCGCATCAGCTGTGCGGATCATTGTACCAAGATTACCCGGATCCTGGGCAGCATCTATTAATAAAAACGACTTTCCCTCCTCGGCCAAGGTTTCAGCCTTCTTACTTGGTACACGACAAATCGCGTAAATTCCTTGAGGAGTTTCAGTCTCCGTTAATAATTTAGATATTTCTTCCGTAACGAGAGTGACTGGTGTAGAACTGACATCCCAGCGCGGCGGCAGACCTACCTGTTCCGAAACGATAATTTCTAATATCTGCTCACCTTGCTTGAGTGCTTCCTCTACTAAATGAAAACCCTCTATTATAAACGACTCGGTTTTATCCCGCTCTTTTTTTGTTAAAAGTTTTCTCCATTGTTTTACCTTAGGATTATTGACAGATTCTATAAATTTCAAAACAGTTCTCCTTTAACTAACTCATATATTTTCTCATTATATCCTAAATATAGTACATAATAAAACCCAAACCTAGAAATCATAATATTGAAGAAAGGTTAACAAAAGGAGGATGCTTACATGAACTTAAACCTACGAAATGCGATTCTTCACAACGTTTCCGGTAATACACAAGATCAATTACAAGATACAATCGTGGATGCCATTCAAAGTGGCGAGGAAAAAATGCTTCCTGGACTTGGGGTATTATTTGAAGTGATTTGGCAAAATTCATCTGAAGATGAGAAGAAAGAAATGCTTGAAACCCTTGAAAAAGGCGTGAAATAATTTACAGGCTGCCAATTTGGCGGCTTTTTTGTTTATAACAGTGCGCAATGTTGATTTCTTTGACAGACTTGAGAAAATAGGCCCTTGCTCGCGGTAATGACCTACTGTTTCATTGTCCTTCTGAACGAGAAATTCTCTAGTTCGGGCAATGAGCAAGAATAAAGTGGTGATTTCAACAAACAAACCCCCGGCTAACACTAGCCCGAGGGTCGTTTCATTTTATTCAAATGTAATCTTATCAACCGTTTCACGGTCTAAACGCTTAATAACCTCAACAATCAATTTAACCGCATTTTCGTAATCATCACGATGAAGCATTGCTGCATGTGAATGAATATAACGAGTCGCAATCGTGATCGCAAGCGCAGGTACACCTTTATGAGTCAAATGGATTGAACCCGCATCTGTACCACCGCCAGGGATGGATTCAAATTGATAAGGAATATTCAACTCATCGGCTGTATCCGTAACAAAGTCACGCAACCCTTTATGTGCCACCATAGAAGCATCATAAACAACTACCTGCGGGCCTTTGCCCATTTTGCTCATTGCTTCTCTCTCAGAAATTCCAGGCGTATCTCCGGCAATACCCACGTCCACTGCAAAACCGATATCCGGCTCAATTTTGTAAGTAGCTGTCTTCGCACCGCGCAAGCCAACCTCTTCTTGAACATTTCCAACGCCATAAACCACGTTTGGATGCTCAACACCTTTCAGCTGTCTTAACACATCAATCGCAATCGCACAACCAATCCGGTTATCCCATGCTTTGGCTAATAACATTTTCTCATTGTTCATGACGGTAAATTCAAAATATGGAACAACCATGTCTCCTGGACGAACGCCCCACCCTTGTGCTTCTTCTCGGCTGGACGCCCCAATATCAATGAACATATCTTTAATTTCAATTGGTTTCTTGCGGGCTTCTGCTGATAAGATATGTGGTGGTTTAGAACCGATAATACCTGTTACCTCACCTTGCCTTGTTACAATTGTGACGCGCTGAGCCAGCATAACCTGTCCCCACCAGCCACCAACGGTTTGAAAGCGAAGGAAGCCTTTGTCGTCGATTTGCGTTATCATAAAACCAACTTCATCCAAGTGGCCGGCCACCATTATTTTGGGGCCGCCTTCTTTCCCCACTTTTTTGGCAATTAAACTGCCGATTCCATCAGTCGTGATTTCATCCGCATATGGAGCTATGTATTGTTTCATCACTTCACGGACTTCACGCTCATTACCGGGAATACCTTTGGCATCTGTTAAATCCTTCAACATTGTTAATGTTTCGTCTAGTTTTGCCATGTTTAAGCCCCCTAATAGGTATGTACGACCTTATTATACAAAACGAAACTGTCAAGCTACAAATTTTTGGTTCAAATAATCGACGGCAGGGCCTATTTTGAGCTGATCGCCTTACTTTCAATCCTGCCAAGCGATTAAAGCAGCTATAGTCTAAATGGATATTTTATAAAAATGGACTAATCATTTAATCCTTTTCCATTGAGAATTTGCTGCACATACTTTTCAACCCTGGACACTCGAGTTTTGGATTGCTTGGGTTGAGCAAAATAAAGAAGGTATGCCCTTTGCCGTCCCGGTGTTAATGCTTCAAAAGCCGTTTTCAAAGCAGGAATCTCATCTAATTTATGTTGAAATTCTTCAGGAATAATGTAATCTGTATTCTTTTTAAAGTTCACTTCCAAACCATTTTTTTCAACTTCAATCGCTTCATAAATATAGTCTTTCAAGATCGTTTCCATTGTAACGATTTCTTGAACGTTGGTGAACCGAATCTGGCGCGCCGCCTGTACATTCTCCGTTTGTTGGATTAGAATCCCCTGGGAATCCTTTAACAAGGCACCTTTGTGAAACAGAAGGGCACAATATTCTTTAAATCCATGAATTAAAACGATGTTTTTTTTCTCAAACGTGTAACAAGGATGCATCCACTTAAATTCTTCGGTCAGCTCACAGTCAAGAACAATCTTTCTCAACTTCTCATATTCTTCCTTCCACTGTTTTGCTTTATTTAAAAATTCATCAACCTTAGGATTCGTTCTACTCTCTGTCATCCAGAAACACCTCCCTTTAATTCTTCCTGCCATAAATTTTTCTGATTAAGTTCATAGCTTAGGAGTTGATTGTGGTCCCAGATGAACCAAAACCACCAGTTCCCCTTTCAGATCCTGTTAATTCATCTACTTCGAAAAGATCAACTTTAGCAATAGGAGCAATTACCATTTGGGCAATTTTCATTTTCTTCTCTATGACAAAATCCTTTTTCCCATGATTAATAAGAATGATTTTAATTTCTCCTCTGTACCCTTCATCTATAGTGCCTGGACTATTTAAAACAGTAATAGAATGATTTAAGGCCAAACCACTTCTTGGACGAATCTGAGCTTCCGTCCCTTTTGGCAATTCCAATTGAATACCTGTTTGTATGAGTGCTGCCTCTCCCGCTTTTATGACTTTCTCTTCTACTGAGAATAAATCAAACCCAGCATCACCTTCATAAGCCCGATTTGGCAATAAAGCATCTTCATGAATTAATTTAACTTTAATCGTGTAGGTCATAAGTATCCTCCATTCGTTTCAATTTATGTAATAGTAAGCTCATTCAAGAAATTATATCAAAACATAAAATTAGTGAAACTTCTGTTTTTCGTATCCGTATTAAAAAGTATTATCGTGTAGGGTAGGGGGCATAACCATGATCTGGTTGCTGCGTTTTATATTGTTGTTCTTACTTTTCTTCATTGTTTACTTGGGGATCAAATCTTTTTTCAACTCGTCCCGAAAACTTGAAACAGCTCGTAAACATAAACGATTTTTACTTCTGGATGATGAAGATATTAGAAAGAACTTCATGGTGACGTATCAAGGTGCTGTATTTGTTGGCGAAAAATATATGGGTGAAAAGGATAACGGCTTTGATGTTGTTTCAGTCTTTATTTGGCCTAACAATCCTGCTGCACTAAAAGGACTCATAAAAGAAGACTTCACTTTTCTAACAGAAAAAATACGTCAGAAATATCCGAATGCGGATATTCATTGGAAAAGTACGGTAAAGGGAATTTATACAGACTAGCCGCAGATCAAGCGGCTACTAAATGATTATTTTTAAAAAGATTATGATCTCTAGGATGGCAAGGATAGGGAACCCTAGCTTAAAGGATGTGTGTTTTGTTTTATGACGGTAAAGCTGCATTCCTGCAGTGGTCCCAATTGCCCCGCCAAAGATTGCCACCATCCAAAGTGTCCTCTCACTAATTCGATATTCATGCTTTTTGGCACGCTTTTTATCCTCTCCCATAATCAACAGCCCGACTAAGTTCATAACAATTACAGCGATAATGAATACTTTCATTCTTATTTCCCCTTTTATAGAAAAAGCCATCCTCATGATGAGAATGGCTTTTATTATTACTTATTGTACTGTTGTTTAGCTGTGTTTGCTAATTCAGCAAATGCGTTTGCATCGCTAATAGCAAGTTCAGAAAGCATCTTGCGGTTTACTTCGATACCAGCAAGCTTTAAGCCATGCATTAAACGGCTGTAAGAAAGACCGTTGATACGAGCTGCTGCGTTGATACGAGTAATCCAAAGTTTGCGGAAATCGCGCTTAACCTGACGACGGTCACGGAAAGCATATTGTAATGATTTCATAACCTGTTGGTTAGCAACTTTATATAATGTATGTTTTGAACCGTAATAACCTTTTGCTAATTTAAGAACTCTTTTACGACGTTTGCGAGTAACAGTACCGCCTTTTACACGTGGCATGTAATTTCCCTCCTATAAATCGATCACTTATATTATTTTACGTAAGTTAGTAGATGACGAATGCGTTTGAAATCGCCTTTTGAAACAAGACCTGATTTGCGAAGCTTACGCTTAGCTTTTGTAGATTTGTTAGCGAATAAGTGGCTTGTATAAGCATGGTCACGCTTTAGTTGACCAGAACCAGTTTTCTTGAAACGCTTTGCAGCGCCGCGGTGAGTTTTCATTTTTGGCATTATGATTGTCCTCCTTATTACTTATCGTTTTTAGGTGCTAAAACTAGGAACATGCTGCGTCCATCCATTTTTGGATGTGATTCAATGGTCGCAACTTCCTTGCACGCTTCGGAAAAACGGTCTAACACACGTTGACCGATTTCTTTATGGGTAATCGCCCGGCCCTTAAAACGGATAGACGCTTTTACCTTGTCGCCTTTTTCCAAAAATTTAATGGCATTACGAAGCTTTGTATTAAAGTCATGTTCATCTATTGTTGGGCTTAGACGAACTTCTTTAGTAGTAATAATCTTTTGATTCTTACGTGCTTCTTTTTCTTTCTTTTGATTCTCGAATTTGAATTTGCCATAGTCCATAATTCGGGCTACCGGAGGCTTTGCATTTGGTGCTACAAGTACCAAATCAAGGTTTACTCTTCCGGCGATTTCCAATGCTTCAAATTTGGTCTTAATCCCCAATTGTTCGCCATTCTGGTCAATTAAACGAACTTCTCGAGCACGGATGCCCTCATTCAACAACATGTCTT
This sequence comes from Neobacillus drentensis, assembly GCF_021560175.1. GTDB lineage: Bacteria > Bacillota > Bacilli > Bacillales > Cytobacillaceae > Neobacillus > Neobacillus drentensis_A. The sequence continues at coordinate 4,800,162 of NZ_CP091110.1, forward strand.
TGCTAATAATTAGCCACCTCCAAGGTTTTATCAAGAATACAACTTCTGGGGTACAAGAATAAGATCACCTTATTGTTTGACACCCTAGTTGATTGACAGGCATGAAATACTTTTAAAAGTGCTATTTCTTAAGTACACAAACAAAAAAGTGCGGATGAATACACCCACACTTTACAGAACATAAGTAATAAACAAAAAGTTCACGTAAAACCTGCCAACTGCTTAACTAGCGTCAATCAGGTGAGAAGCGGGTGCTTCTTCTTTTCCCAAAATTAAGTATTCAATTTTACCTTAGTAACTATATCATAGCGAAGATTACTTGTCAAACAAACTATTTTTCTTTGACAACGAAATTTATTGTAGCAAGAAACAAAAAATTATTCAATAGTTTTTTTTGAAAAAGCGAAAATGCCTTGTCTAAACATCAAAAAAAGAGAGGATTACCCTCTCTTTTTTGAAAATTAACCACGTTTTACTTCTGCTTGAAGTGCAGTAAGGAAATCACCAAAGGCGATCGTTTCTGATTTCTGCTCGCCATATTTCCGGACGTTGACAGCATTATCTTCCACTTCTTTGTCACCAACAACCAGCATATATGGTATTTTCAGCATTTGCGCTTCACGAATTTTATAGCCGATTTTTTCATCACGGCCATCTAATTCCACACGGAAGCCTTCGTTTTGCAGTTGTTCCTGAACTTGTTTCGCATAGTCATAATGTGCGTCAGGTGAAACTGGTATCACTTGTACCTGTACTGGTGCAAGCCATGTTGGGAATGCCCCTTTGTATTCTTCAATCAAGTAAGCAACAAACCGTTCCATTGTTGATACAACGCCGCGGTGAATAACAACAGGACGATGCTGTTTTCCGTCTTCGCCGACATAATTTAAGTCAAAACGTTCAGGAAGCAAGAAATCCAATTGAACAGTTGATAATGTTTCGTCTTTACCTAATGCAGTTCTTACTTGAACATCAAGCTTAGGACCATAGAAGGCTGCTTCTCCCTCAGCTTCGAAATAATCAAGACCAAGATCATCCATTGCATCTTTCAACATGCTTTGTGCTTTTTCCCACATCGCATCATCATCAAAATACTTTTCAGTATCCTGCGGATCGCGGTAAGAAAGACGGAATGAGTAATCGTTAATATTAAAGTCTTTATATACTTCTAGAATTAAATTCACAACACGCTTGAATTCATCTTTAATTTGATCTGGACGGACGAAGATATGAGCATCATTTAATGTCATCCCACGAACACGCTGCAATCCTGCTAAGGCTCCTGACATTTCGTAACGATGCATTAGACCAAGTTCCGCAATCCGAATTGGAAGCTCACGATAGCTGTGCATACTGTTTTTGTACACCATCATATGATGCGGACAGTTCATTGGACGGAGCACTAATTGCTCGTTATCCATTTCCATAATCGGGAACATGTCTTCATGATAATGATCCCAGTGACCGGAAGTTTTGTATAAATCTACGCTTCCCATAATTGGCGTGTACACGTGATCATAACCAAGACGCTGCTCTTTATCGACGATGTAACGTTCAATCACACGGCGGATCGTTGCCCCTTTCGGAAGCCATAATGGTAAGCCTTGACCAACTAATTGGTTACTTGTGAAAAGACTTAATTCTTTTCCGATTTTACGGTGGTCACGCTCTTTCGCCTCTTCTAATAAACGGAGATGCTCTTTTAAGTCTTCCTTCTTAAAGAAAGCAGTACCATAAACGCGCTGCAGCATTTTATTATCGCTGTTGCCGCGCCAATAAGCACCCGCAATACTTAGCAGTTTAAACTCTTTAATTTTTCCAGTAGACGGCACATGTACCCCACGGCAAAGGTCGAAAAATTCACCCTGCTCATAGATTGTTACTGTTTCTTCATCCGGAATTGCTTCAATTAGTTCAAGCTTGTAAGGATCTCCAGCTTCTTTAAAAAGCTGTACTGCTTCAGCACGGCTGACTTCCTTACGAACGATTTCAATGTTTTCATTGACGATTTTCGCCATTTCTTTTTCAATCTTTGGCAAATCCTCAGGTGTTAATGATACATCAAGGTCCATGTCATAATAGAAGCCTCCTTCAATAACCGGTCCAACCCCTAAATTGACATCAGGATATAGTCTTCTCACCGCTTGTGCCATTAGATGGGCTGTACTATGGCGTAATACCTCTAACGCCTCATTTGATTCGGGTACAACGATTTCTATAGAACCGTCTTCTAAGATGGGACGGCGAAGATCAACCATTTGTCCGTTCCATTTACCGGCGATTGCCTTTTTCTTTAGGCCCGGGCTGATGGAAGCAGCAATATCTTCAGTTGTTGTTCCTTTTGGAAACTCCTTTACTGCTCCATCAGGAAACGAAATCTTAACAACATCTGACATAATAACTCCTCCTTTAAATTTAAGCGCCTGAAGCCATTTGGACTACAAAATCGCTTTAAAAAAATGGCTGTGTTAAAGGTTATTGTTAATTTTTAGCCTGTTGATTGGAGCGGAAGGCGGCGAAGACTCCTGCGGGAGTACGGGGCAGGGGAGACCCCACAGGCGCAAATGCGCCGAGGAGGCTCCCCGGCACGCCCGCGGAAAGCGAAGCCGCCTGGAGCCGAAATCAACAGTCAAGATTAACACAGCAAAAAAAATAAAAAAACCCGTCCCTAGGAATAGGGACGAGTTTTGATTAACACGTGGTTCCACCCAATTTTTCATTTTTAAAAAATCCATTAAAAATGACTTTGGTCAGGTAACGGCTGTGGCCGTCAACAATTACTTTCCCCATCAGAAAATGAAGAGTTCACTGCCGAAGTTTAAAGGTGGTAAGTATTTATTCCGTGTTAGAAGACTTTCAGCCGGTGGTCTTCCTCTCTTTAAACCGTAAAGAAATACTGTTGTCCTTATCATTACTTTTACTACATATTTGCTATGTACGTTATTATAATGATTTACTTTTAAAAATGCAAGGTACATAAAACTAAATATTGACATGATTTTAAGATTTTATGCATGATTTTCTGATGACTCTTGATCCAGGTTCCACTTTTTCAAACTTCTCAAGGCGGTAAAATTTTTAGTTGTCACTCGTTCTTCAAAAATATTTTTAATTGTTCTTACCAGCGGCTCATCTGGATTTTTTGTATATAGAAAAATGGACGTAGGTGCAATTGATAGAAGTGGTGCGATGGAAACAGAATCAACGTATACCGGATGGTTTACCAATAATTTTCGATCAATCATTTTCGTTAGTTCCGCTCGTTTTATTTCCTCCAAATTCTCATTAAAAAACGTGATTTCCTCATCAAATAATACATGCAGGGTTGACATTCTCGGCTCCCGCTTTACCAAAAAGTCCCGGAGCATTTGAATAAACATTTGATATTCTTGCTCCATTTTGTATTCATCAATGGCGAGTTCTACATATTCTTCGAGCATTTGAAGGTATGGCCGTAAGCGAAATTTAAGCAAGGAATCAATAGAGAAAGAAACCTTTTCTTGAAAAATATGATCAACTGCCTCTTCAATAAAAGCTGTCTCTTTTTTGGTTTCCTTTAAAAAAACGGCAAGGTCCTCTCTTTGACCTTCAAGGATGGAATAAATAATCTCCATAATCTGCTGCTGTTCTTCTTCATCATGAAAGAAATAATGACTCTTAATAATCTCTAGAAACCAGTCATCACGCTTCATCGTTGTTATAAAATCATAAAAGGCTTTTTTCACCTTATTCACTATATCTTTCGAAAAGTTCCCATCTAACACTTGTACTATATGTCGATCTTCTATTAGAAGAATAGTTTTTTCAACAGAATTGAATGGTAAATACGTTAGCAAGTGATTATAAAACCGGTTCGCATCTATCTTGCTTTGGAAGATGATTTCCGCCAACCAAATCCCCCCTTTTTTAGAAAAATCTCTGTTTAATATATATGGGGGACTTGACCAAAATAGAAGTATCCACATCCTTAGAATTGTTATTTAAATAAAAAAAGGACCGCCTGAAGTTTACAGGCAATCCTTTCAAGCTATTATTATCTTCTGTTTGGACCATCGACTAAAACAGGCTCACTCAAGGTACGGATTCTTTCCATAATTCTGCGAGCCTTCATTTTCTCTTCCTCGCCGCGCTGGCTATAGGTTAAATGATGCTCCAGTCCTTTTAAATCAAAGTTTGAAGTAAAAAAGGTTGGAAGGTTTTCGAGCATTCGGAACTGGAGAATCGGTCCAAGCACCTCATCTCTTGTCCAGCTGGATACAGCCTCCGCACCAATATCATCCAGCATTAAAATCGGTTCTTTTTTCAAGGCCTCTATTTTTTCGTTTAAGGTGGAGTCGGCAATCGAACTTTTCATTTCCCGTAATAATTCCGGGACATAAACAATCATAGAGGAAATTTGTTTTTTGGCCAGCTTGTTCGCAATGGCGCCAAGTATATACGATTTCCCAACACCAAATTCTCCGTATAAATATAAGCCTTTTGCCTGCTTCCCTTGTTCATAGTTTAAAATAAACGACAGTGATCGTTGAATGGCATCGATTCGATTATTATCATGTTCAAAGTCCTCAAAGGTTGCATTCAAGATGTCTTTTGGAACATATAAACTTTTAATTAACTTTTCATTTTTTCGTTTTTCATCATCCATCATTTTTCTTGGACATCGTTCATATCTTACATCAATTGAATTCCTTACTAACACTAGCTCGGGCTGATATCCCTTCATCATATTAATACAGCCATTAAGACTTTCACACTTATTACATTCCAGGCTTTGATTAATATACTCGTAAAGCTTATTTAAGCCCTTTTCAATTGTATCCTTGGTCAACTCCTGTTCATGTTCCCTAATAAATGATTTCACTGCTGGATGCGACAGCGTTTCTTGGCGCATTTTTTCATATCGTTTTTGAAAACTCTCACTTGAGGCTATCCGGTTTAGCGTTCGGTTAATCTTTTCCATATGTCACCTCTTAATCATCGATTGCTTTTAACATTTCTTCTATTTCACGTTTTTTAGCCTCTAAATCAGGATCTTTTTCTTTTGGACCTTCCGCAGGTTCTTTTTTTGGATCTTTATCAAACCAATCAGGCAATAGTTCAGTCCTAATCGGTTTTTTATTTGATGTTCTTCTGTTTTTCTTCTCTTCATCCCAAGAAAGATACTTACTGTGTTCACTTCTCGCTAATTCCATCGCTTCTTTAACCGTTTTAACTTCCTTCCGCGCCCAGTGGCTGGCAATTTGCTCGACATAGTTCTTAGTAAATTTCGAATCTGCTTTTAACAGAACATATTGGATGAGCACATTGACAACACCAGGCAGCAGTTTCTTCTTGGACATGACATCTTCAATAATTTTCAATTCGGTATCAGAAGGTTCAATTCCATGTGAAGCGTCTCTAAATACCTTAACAGGGGATGTGGTTTCCAACGAACGGACTAACTCTTCTTCTTTCGTCTTTGGCTCGTCTAATTGATTGCGGTATCTAGGCGGCTGTGTCCGTTCCACTAAGCTCGGATATTGCTCATTATTTTCAAATTGATACCAGTTTCGTGCTGCTTTTCTTAAGTCCTCGAGATCAATTTCATTATTTGGATTAATGGCATCAAGAATTAAATTTTTCATTTCAATCGGATTTATATTATATAGGAACGACAGATTACTAATCACTTCTTTTACTTTTTTCGTTAATGCCTTTTTAGGGACAAGTGATTCATTTAAACCGGCCACTAGCAAACCAAAATCAAAAGTATCGATATCAATTTGAATCCCCTGCTGTTCCTGACGGCTCATAAATTGTTCATCATCCTCCGCTTTTAATTCTCCTGAAACATCTTGTATATATTGCATGCTCCCAAGTGTGGCGGAGGCAAACACATCTTGGAATGCCTTTGTTACATTCTGATATTCCGTTTCCTTTGGCTTTTGTTGATCAGTAAAAAATCGCTTCAATCGGGAAAAATGGTTCTTCCCTATTTTCCGAAACAAATAAATGTTTAACATTCCATCTAAAAAGAACTGCTCCGGATTTAAAGGCGGCTGAAGTTCATAAATGAAGGAACGCTCTTCATCTGCTGTTTTGACATAGGTTTTGATTAACCCGATTCCCTCTAGCTTTAACCTAGCTTCGTAAATATCCTTTAAATTCATTCCCATAAGATTCATCAATAGATGGTGTGTCGATGATTCAGACCAGAGGCGATTTTCCTCCAGTTCTGCCCAGAGCGTCATGTACAAACTTAAGCAAGCTGACCCTATCAGCGGCTGATATAAAAACGTCAGCACTTTACGGTCATATTCATGCAGCAGCCCGCCGGCAGCTACTATATAACGGTCGATAGGCAGAATTTCCTGCCAATGCTGCGCCATATCAATCCAACCTTTCCTCTTAAAAATGTATAATAAAAGTCCAGCTACAGCGCCTAGGGGCTCGAGATCATAAGTCAATCCGGCAAGAAGGTTAAAGTGCAACCTTCTCACCGGATTGTCTTATGCTTGTCGCCCCTGGTCAAGGCGCTTCCGCTTTGTAAACAAAAAGAGCTAAAATCATCAGCTCCTTTTACGATTTTTCCTTTTTTATTAATTCTTTTAATTCGTCTATAAAAACATTAATATCTTTAAATTGGCGGTACACAGAGGCAAATCGCACATAGGCAACTTCATCCACGTGTGCTAGCCTGTCCATAACCATTTCGCCAACCGCTTCACTTTTGATTTCAGAAATCCCTTGGCTGCGAAGGTCTTTTTCCACACCGTGCGTTATATCTTCTAATTCCTTTAAGGCGACAGGGCGTTTCTCGCACGCCTTAATCAGGCCTCTTAGGATTTTATCACGACTGAATTCTTCTCTTGTTCCTTCCTTTTTCACCACAATCAGCGGAATCTCTTCAATCTTTTCAAATGTAGTAAACCGATAACCGCATTCCTCGCATTCTCTTCTTCTCCGTGTTGCACGTCCTTCATCAACAGGCCGGGAATCAAGCACACGTGTACCGTAATTTTGACATGAAGGGCACTTCATTGTTAATCAACTCCAAATCTGAATAAAAGAACTTGCCAACTGGTGTTCCCCTAAAGGGGCGAAGACAAAGGCGTTATACGTTGTGTTTATACATCTTTTTAACCAGCCCTCTATTTCCGAACAAAATCCTTAACTTTATCTTATAAAAAAGAGGGCTTTAACACAAGTAGCGGATTACGAGTTTTTTCTTATTTCGACAAGGTTATGTAATCGATTGATTCGTTCATAATAAGATTCAATCCTCTTTTTCAATTGTGGATATATACCTAGGAGTGAAAAACTCTCAGACGAAATATTAAAATCTACTGCTGTTTCCATTGGTTTTACAGAAACAATCGTGACGACTAGAAAGCATGGAATAGGTTTATTTATTTCAACCGCAATCTCCCCATGGTCTTTGGATACAGTGGTGACTCGACAGTCCGCATCGTCGTGAAATAATTTCTCAACCGACTGAAATAATTGATTAAAGGTCCCTTTATAATAATGCGTTTTTAACGAAACATCCGTATTACGGTCAGACGTTTCTAGTTGTTTTTTAAATCGTGTAAAAATATTCACCATGATAGCCATATAAACCCTCCAAGTTTCTTCCTTTTTATCTATTTTACAACATTCTGTTAAAAATAGAAAAAGAGGAGTACGAATTCGTACACCTCTTTTCATATTTTTTATTAGAAGGCAGAAAAATTTGCTAATTTGGCCTAGAAAAAGGCTCCCACAAAGGGATTATTAGCTGACTTTCACCTTTGACATTTTAGTGATTTCCTCTGCCACATACAAAGCGAGGTCGACCACTCGAGATGAATAGCCCCATTCATTATCATACCAAGCTAAGACCTTGACTTTTCTTGTTCCCATTACCATTGTTGAGAGACCATCAATAATAGCAGAATGGGCGTTTGTATTAAAGTCTACAGATACTAAAGGCTCCATCGTAACATCCAAAATTCCTTTTAATGAGCCATTTGCAGCTTCTAAAAATGCTTGATTAATATCGTCTAGTGTAACATCACATTTTAAATCGACAACTAAGTCCACTAATGAAACATTAGGAGTCGGCACACGTAAGGACATCCCATGCAGTTTTCCTTTCAATTGCGGGAGCACCAATGAGATGGCCTTAGCCGCTCCTGTTGTTGTTGGAATAATAGATTGTCCACATGATCGGGCTCTTCGTAAGTCCTTATGCGGATTATCAATATTCTTCTGATCGTTTGTATAAGCGTGAATGGTTGTCATTAAACCAGATTCGATACCGAATGTTTGATCCAAAACCTTTGCAACAGGTGCGAGACAGTTGGTCGTACACGAAGCATTAGAAATAATATCGTGCTGATTAAGATCAAGCATGTCTTCATTTACTCCCATCACAATGGTAACGTCCTCATTTTTACCCGGGGCTGTTAAGATAACCTTTTTGGCACCAGCTTCCAGATGACGTGCAGCTTGTTCACGAGAATTAAATTTTCCCGTTGCCTCAATGACAATATCAATCCCAAGTTCCCTCCAAGGTAATTCCTCAGGGACACGATTATTTAATAGTTTAACTCGTTTACCATTTACGATTAATTCATTATCTAAAGGGATAACATCTCCCTGAAATGTCCCATGATTTGTATCATACTTAATGAGATGAGCTAAGGTTTCTGCCGGATAGCTCGCATTGATTGCTACAACCTCAAGATTCCCCTCATAAATCGCTTTTCTAAAAACCATCCTTCCAATTCTCCCAAACCCATTGATCGCAATTCTCGCTTTCATTTTACGGCCCCTTCCGCATTAGTGTTATACTGTTATCAAGTATTGTTACAATTAGTATAACACATTAAAGTTTAATTGTGATCATTTAAGTGCGGATATTTTTAAATTTTTATCTAAAGCAAAAAGAGAAGGGGTTAGTCCCTTCTCTTTTCCATTATTATTCTTGTTTTATTCCCCATTTAGCAAGTATCATAAGCAGCTGTTGTTTCGTCTCATCAATCGACCCATTATTATTTATTACAGCGTCAGCAAGCTTAATTTTTTCTGATAAGGGCATTTGTGAATTGATTCTAGCTTGTGCATCTTCATGGGTTAGGTTATTTCTTTCCACTAATCTTTGCAATTGTATGTCACAATCAACATAAACCAGTATCGTTTTTTCAACCATCGCGGTTAGGTTACTTTCAAATAATAAAGGAATATCCAAGACCACTACCTCTTCATTATTCCGTTTGGCAGTCTCCACTTGTTCAAGCATTCTTCGTCTTACTTCCGGATGGGTTATTTCATTTAACCGCTGCCGTTGATCAGCTTGATGGAAGATAATTGCACCAAGTTTTTGCCGGTCAATTTCTCCAGTTTCTAAAAGAATATCATCGCCAAATTCGGCAAGAATTTTCTGGTAAGCAGGTTCACCTTTCATGACCGCTAAGCGGGCTTCAACATCTGCATCGATAACGGTGATAGACATTTCTTTTAACATGTTTGATACTGTACTTTTTCCACTGGCAATTCCGCCTGTTAGGCCTATAACGAGTGACATGCTTTCTTCCTTTCTAGGGTTATAATTTCATAACTCCAATGATAATTAATAAGACTCCTGGTAAGAAGGTAAATTTTTGAATCCATTCAAATTTATGGAAAAATGTTCCGCATTTGATTCCTAACAAAACAAATAGGGAACTCATAATGGCGACTGCTAACGCTAAGGAAAAGGGAGAATATCCAAGCATAGCTGCTCCAATCCCTGCACCAAAAGAATCTAATGATAAGGCCATGCCAAGCATTAAAGCTTCGACCCCTGTAATCGTTCCGGATTGGTCAAAATCGGCAGACATCGGCTTTTTTAGGATGTTTATGGCGATTCCTAAAGACCGTATCTCAAAGTTTACAATGGTCTTTTCATGCTCTATCAATTCTTTTTCCTTCTCTGGCCGAAAAAACTGATACAACACCCATGCACCAAGGGCGATTAAGATGATTCCTCCAAGGCTTGCCGTTAGTTTGGGTGACAGTATCTTTTCCAGTCCATGTCCAATTGACACGGCTATCATTAATGAGACAGCCGAGCAGGTGGCTATAATTAAAACGGATCTAAGCGGCATCACCATTTGCCTCAACCCATAGGTGAAGCCAACGCTAAAGCTGTCAAGACTGAGCGCAAAAGCTAAAATAAGAAGTGAGAACAACTGAACCATGATGTCTAGGGCTCCTTCCTCCGAAATCACTACGATAGTATATGGCAGGAGCCCATCCCATGTGATTAAGAGTAAATCTATGTTCATCAAAGGTTCAAGGGACAGCTTTATGTTGTTGTCACGCGATTTATTGCCTATCTACTTTACAGAAGTACTGCTATTTGGAAGCTCACCGATCACATTCTCCATATAATTTTTTCCCCATTCATACATGGCATCAAGAATCGGCATTAAACTCTCTCCCTGCTCGGTTAAGGAATACTCCACTTTTGGTGGAACTACAGGATAAACCTTCCTTTCGATGATAAGGTCTTCTTCCAGTTCTCGTAATTGGTTAACAAGCATTCTTTGTGTAATTCCAGGAATGAGAGCCTTTAGTTCACCAAAACGCTTTGTTCCCTGTTTTCCTAAATGCCACAAAATAAGCATTTTCCATTTCCCCCCGATAACAGAAAGGGTAAGTTCTTTTTCACAATTAAATATTTTTTCACTCGTTCGTGACATTTGTTCACCCCCTACTTAGTTTAACACTTAGTATACTTTTTGACACTATGTAAAGATAAAGTGCGTACTTCCCAAATATAAATATAGCTATTATACTAGCCACTGTACCAATGATTGCGAACATTGGTTACAGATGCCGAGTGAATTTCATGTCATTCTAGGGCATTAATACTATAGTGCAACAAATTAAACTAATCATGAGGAGTGAAATTTAGATGGAATTACAATTAGCATTAGATTTAGTCAATATTCCACAAGCTATTGAGCTGATCAAAGAGGTGGAAGATCATATTGATATTGTTGAAATTGGCACGCCGGTTGTCATTAATGAAGGTCTTCATGCAGTAAAAGCCGTAAAAGATGCATTCCCTAATTTAAAAGTATTAGCAGACTTAAAAATCATGGATGCTGCTGGTTATGAAGTCATGAAAGCATCCGAAGCCGGCGCAGATATTATTACAATCCTTGGTACAGCTGAAGATGAATCAATCAAGGGTGCTGTTGCGGAAGCTAAAAAACGAGGTAAAAAGATCCTTGTCGACATGATTGCTGTAAAAAATCTGTCTGAACGCGCAAAAGAAGTCGATACACTGGGTGTGGATTATATTTGTGTTCATACTGGATATGATTTGCAAGCAGTGGGAAAAAATTCATTTGAAGACCTTCAAACGATCAAAAGCGTTGTAAAAAATGCCAAAACAGCCATCGCAGGCGGCATTAAATTAGAAACCCTTCCAGCTGTTTTAAAAGTACAACCAGATCTTGTCATTGTGGGCGGCGGTATTACAGGACAAGCTGATAAAAAGGCTGCGGCGGCAAAAATGGAGCAAATGATAAAAGATGAAATGGCTGTCCTTCACTAAAAATGCAAACCACTCAATATTTAGCAGAAATTTTAAAAGAACTAAGCCGCTCTATTCCTTTAATAAATGATGAAGAGGCTGAAAAGCTGTTAAACGGAATTCTTGAATCGAAGAAAGTCTTTGTGGCAGGTGCAGGAAGATCAGGATTAATGGCAAAATCCTTTGCTATGAGAATGATGCACATGGGAATTGATTCCTATGTTATAGGTGAAACGGTAACCCCTACTTTCGAAAAAGATGATATATTGATTATCGGTTCAGGCTCTGGTGAAACAAAAAGCCTAGTTTCCATGGCCGAAAAAGCCAAAAGTATTGGTGGAAAAATAGCAGCCGTAACCATCTATCCGAATTCCACCATTGGACAGCTGGCCGATTTCACCATTCAATTACCTGGGTCCCCAAAAGATCAATCAGAAGGCAATTATAAAACCATTCAACCAATGGGTTCGCTGTTTGAACAAACCCTTCTGCTCTTTTTTGACGCCATCATTTTACGGTTCATGGAGAAAAAGGGATTAGATACCAATAAGATGTATGGCAGGCATGCCAATCTTGAATAAAAAATGATTTTGAAGTAGGAAAATAGTTTTCCTACTTCTTTTTTAATGCTTTGAAAAATGATGTGATACACCTTTTCCATTCTTAGGCGCTGGAGCTGGACCGTTTTCAAAGTTCAATATTAAATTCTCTGGCAGTTCGGACAATAGTGTGTTCCCCGACCGCCTACAGTGGTTTTCTCTAGGGGAGTTCCGCATTTTTTACATGCTTCCCCTTTTCGGCCATATGCGTATAAGTCCAGCTGAAACATACCAATTTGGCCTTGGGAGTTGACATAAGATCGGATCGTGCTGCCACCCTTTTTAACCGCCTCACTCAAGGTCGCAACGATTTCTGCGTGAAGAACGGATATTTCCTCCGCACTAAGCGTACTAGCAAGCCGCTCTGGATGGATTCCAGAGCGAAAAAGTGCTTCATCGACATAGATATTACCAAGGCCGACAAACAGCTTTTGATCTAATAAAGCCGTTTTAATTTTCCGATTGGTCTTCTGTAGTTTTTCAGCTAAGTATTCCTTTGTAAACTCCTCCGAAAATGGTTCAGGACCAAGTTCTAACAATGGAGGCTGTACGAATTCTTCGCCTTTTTTATAAAGATGCATCGTCCCAAATTTACGTACATCGCGGTACCTTAGCTCGGTATCATCCGTAAAATGAAAAATCACATGTGTGTGCTTATCAAACTCTTCTTCTTTTGGATACAGACCATATTTCCCCTCCATTCGTAAATGAGACACCAAGGCAAAATGATCGGTATAAATAATTAAAAATTTGCCTCTTCGTCCTACATCAACAATCTTTTCTCCTTTTAAGGCATCGATAAATTGTTCCACCTCTACAGGATTTTTGATGATTTTGGGCCAAAAGACAGTAATGTTAGCAATTTCCTTATGAAGGACGAGATGTTTTAATGTTTTTCTAACGGTTTCTACTTCAGGAAGCTCCGGCAATGTAGATCCTCCTTTTTATTTTGCATCAAACCAGGTTGGTCCATAGGCATAGTCCACCTTCAATGGCACTTTTAATTCAAGGGCATTTTCCATGACATCGGGAACTAATTTCTTCAATATTTCAATCTCCTCCTCAGGAGCTTCAAAAATAAGTTCATCATGGACCTGGAGTAAAAGTCTTGTTTTAAGTCCTTTATCCTTCAAAGCCTCATCCATATCGATCATCGCTTTTTTGATAATATCTGCAGCGGTCCCCTGGATTGGCGTATTCATGGCTGTTCTTTCTGCAAAACTTCGTAAATTAAAATTTCGAGCTGTGATTTCAGGGAGATACCGTCTTCTTTGCATTAAGGTTGTCACATACCCTTTTTGTCGGGCCGAATGAATAATATCATCCATATATTCCTTGACTCCAGGATACGTATGAAGATAACGGTCAATAAACTGTCCTGCTTCTTTTCTAGTGATTCCCAAAGATTGTGATAGTCCATAATCACTGATTCCATAGACAATCCCAAAGTTTACAGCCTTTGCCTGACGGCGCATATTAGAGGTTACTTCATCCGCATCAACATGAAATACCTCCATCGCGGTTTTCGTATGAATATCCATATCATGTTTAAAGGCATCAATCAGCTTTTCATCACCCGCTATATCGGCAAGCACGCGCAATTCAATTTGCGAATAATCTGCAGCAAAAATGACCCAGCCCTCTTCGGATGGTACGAACGCCTGTCGGATTTTCCGCCCTTCCTCAAGGCGAATAGGAATATTTTGCAGGTTCGGATCGATCGAGCTTAATCTGCCTGTTGCGGTTAACGTTTGCTGATAACGTGTATGAACCTTTCCTGTTTCTGGATTAATGACTTTCAGGAGGCCCTCAATATAAGTGGATTGCAGCTTCCCAAGCTGTCGATACAGAAGGATATACTGGATGATTTCATGATCCTCTGCTAATTTCTCTAGCACATCTGCTGATGTCGAGTGACCGGTCTTTGTTTTCTTGTAAGAATACAAGCCTAATTTTTCAAAAAGAATGACTCCCAATTGTTTAGGCGAGTTAATGTTAAACTTTTCACCAGCTAACTCACAGATTTTTTCTTCAATTTCTACTAGTCTCTCTGTTAGTTCCTTCCCCATCATCTGAAGACGGTCTTGTTCGACCTTAATCCCGGTGGATTCCATATCTGCTAAGATAAGGGATAAAGGCATTTCTAACTCATTAAAAAGTTCATATTGTTCATTTTCCCTTAATTCATCTTCGAGTTTGTATCTTAAATCTGACATGGCAAGGCTTTTTCGAACAAGATGCTCAGCAAGCTTTGCCGTTTCAGGAACCTTCCGTTTTGCCCCTTTTCCATAAAAGGATTCGTCTGATTGAATATTAAGGTTTTGATACCTCTTGGCAATCGCGGCTAGATCTTCAATATTTTCGGATGGGTTAACCAAATATGCTGCCATAAGAATATCAAAATCAGTTCCTTTTAAATGGATATCATATCTTCGTAAAGAAACCTCTGAGCGTTTCGCATCATAAACAATTTTCTTTTTTCGTTCATCCTCCGCCCACTTTTTAAAAACAGTTGATTTTAAAGCCTGCTCGGTAGACAAATAATAATGGCCTGTTTCATTTACAATTGAAAATCCAATAATGTCAGCATAGTGATAATTATCTTCAAGCATTTCAACATAAAAATAATTGGCATCCGCAAAAATATCTTCCGTAATTTCTTCAGGAATTTTATAGTCGATCTCCTCTAGGACATGTTCCACCGTGTCTATTGGTTCATCGCCCAGTTTTTCTAATAAGGAGTTGAATCCTAATTCTTTAAATAAGCTGATTAGTTTTTCTCTGGTAAAGCCTTCGTACGCAATGGTATCTAACTCAACCTCGACCGGTGCTTGCCGTTCAATTGTCGCAAGTTCCTTGCTCATTAAAGCTTGTTCCTTAAACTCAGCTAATTTTTCCTTCAGCTTGTTCCCGCTTACTTGGTCAATGGAAGCTAATAAGTTTTCTAAGGTGGAAAATTCTTTAAGCAGCTTAATGGCTGTCTTTTCTCCTACTCCTGGAACTCCAGGGATATTATCGGAAGGGTCTCCCATTAGGCCTTTCATATCAATGATTTGTTCTGGTGTCAAACCGTATTTTTCTGCAACATGCTCGGGTGTGTACACCTCAATATCCGTTATTCCTTTTCTGGTAATTCCGACTGTGGTAATCGGAGAAGATAGTTGGGTTAAGTCTTTATCTCCTGAGATTACTTTTACTTCAAAGCCATCCTTTTCAGCGGTTAATGACAGTGTGCCAATAATATCATCTGCTTCATAATTTTCAAGTTCATACCTCGAAATCCCGTACGCATCCAGCAGGTCACGAATAAAAGGGAACTGCTCGGACAGCTCAGGCGGAGTTTTTTGCCGGCCGCCTTTGTACTCGCCAAAGGTCTTATGCCGAAACGTAGTTTTACCTGCATCAAAGGCAACCAGCATATGGGTTGGCTTTTCATCCTCCAATATTTTCATCAACATCATGGTAAAACCGTAAACTGCATTTGTATGTATTCCTTTATCATTATTAAGTAAAGGGAGCGCAAAAAAGGCGCGATAGGCAATACTATTCCCATCAATCAGCACAAGCTTTTTCTTTTCCATTAACTTTCACCATCCATCAAAGTCATTTCTTTTGGCAGTTCAATAATAAATTCGCTGCCCTCACCGAGTTTACTCCTCACATTTATACTGCCGTGATGCGCTTCCATTAAATGTTTCACAATGGCTAAACCAAGACCTGTACCCCCGGAGTTTCGGCTTCTCGCGCGGTCAACCCGATAAAACCGTTCAAATATACGCGGAATATCTTCTTTACTAATGCCCACTCCCGTGTCTTTTATCGATATACGGACTCTTTCTTCCCCGTCAAATAGGATAATTCTCACCGTTCCATCCGCCGGTGTATAGGTAATCGCATTATTGATAAGATTGATAAACACTTGCTTTAAACGATCCAGGTCCCCGTATAGTAGGACTTTGTTCCATTTACTGTGAAACTCAAGCTGAATGTTTTTCGTCTTAGCTTTCCCATCCAGAAGTTTCAGGACATCTTGAAGCACGGAGTATAGGTCGATCAACTGTATATTTAATTGAAAGCCATGCTGCTCAATTTTTGAAAGCTCTAAAAGGTCTTGAATCAAAGTCTGAAGCCGGTCGCTTTCTTTTAAGATGATTGAGAGAAACGATTGAAGCGTTTCTTTGTTATTCATCGCTCCATCCAAAAGGGTTTCGGTAAAACCCTTAATAGAGGTGACTGGAGTTTTTAATTCATGAGATACATTGGCGACAAAATCCTTACGCATTTGCTCCAGTTTCTTCATTTCTGAAATGTCGTGGAATACAAGCAATACTCCCTTCCAAACATTGTTAGCGCCAATAATGGGTACACCATACACAATAAAATATTTCCTTTCAATCTGCAAAGGTAAATGTAATTGTTTGCTTACCTTTTGTTCCGTTCGAAACACCTCAGCAACGAGCTGCCGAATCTCTTCATAATCGATAACCTCGTAATATTGTTTATTGATATAATCACTTGGATCAATATGAAAAATATCAACATAGCCTTTATTAACTAAATTAATATACCCTCTACTGTCAAATAGAATTAAACCAGCACCCATATTTTCGATCAAAGCGCTTAAGCGGTCCTGCTGTATTTCACGAACCTTGGTGAGTTCTTGCAGATTCTCTGCCAGCATGTTAATCGAGGAAGCTAACATCCCTGTATTATCTATCCTGCTCACTTTTGTACGGGCACGGTAGTTTCCATGTGCAAGTTCGATTGCCACCTCGGTGGCCGCTTTAATGGGCTTTGTATATCTCGTGGTAATACTGATGGCAAGAATGACTGTGATAATCACAGCGATTCCTAAACCGGCTGTTAAAAGCAGCCAAATTTCCACTTTAATTTTGTCATTCAGAGTGTCCAAAAAATTATATTTAAAAAATTGCCCCAGCAATATTCCTAAGCCAATTAGGACCACTATAATTAAACTAATTAATACAACGAAAGCCCTTGAACGAAACTTAATCATTCCCCTTTAGGCTCCTCCAATTTATAGCCCAGGCCGCGTATCGTTTTAATATAGGCAGGCTTTTTCGTATCTTCTTCGATCTTCTCTCGCAGATGTGAAATATGAACATCGACAATTCTAGTATCGCCAGCAAAGTCATAATTCCAAACAGCACTTAGTAATTGATCCCTAGTCAATACACGACCTTTATTTTGTCCAAGAAAAAGGAGCAATTCAAATTCCTTTAGAGTTAATTCCAGTTGACTCTCTTTGAAAAAAGCTTCATATTTTCCTGGGTAGATGGTTAATTTCCCAATCTGAATTTGCTCGTCTGCTTGTTCCTTGTCACTTGCTGCTTCGGTTTGAAATTGTGCTCTTCTTAAAATGGCTTTAACCCGGGCGATGACCTCTCGTGGACTAAAAGGCTTGACCATATAATCATCAGCACCAAGCTCAAGTCCTAGAATTTTATCAAGTTCATCGTCTTTGGCTGTTAACATGAGGATTGGCGTCATAATATTTTGTTGCCTGAGCTTTTTGCAAACATCCATTCCATCTAATTTGGGCAGCATTAAGTCTAAAACGATCATATCAGGGGCCTCGGTTTCGGCTAATCGTTTTCCCTCTGCCCCATCCATTGCCGTAACAACCTCAAAGCCCGCCTGTTCTAAATTATATTGAAGTAAGGTCACAATTGATTGTTCATCATCAACAACTAGTACTTTATTTTTCATAAAATAACCCCCACCTTCTAGATATTCTCATTATATCTATAAGGAATATGGATTATCTAGTTTTAGGGGCTGATAAAGATATTTGTTATATAAGAACGCTTTCTTGTAAAAAAATTTACATAGAATTCACAATTCTCGCTGATTTCGTCAATTTCTTTTTTATACAATAGTATTTGTAAAAGAAAGGATGTGTATTATGGCCTATAAACCACGTACGGCACCAGAAGATTTAAAGGTTCTACGGATTTTAAATAATCGTTTAGCTTTAACAGCGGAACAGCATAAGTACTATCTATATAAAGAGAAAGGTTTTGAAGGGGAGGTCCGGTTTGATCTCTTAACAGAGCAGCTGCAAAGTGATTGCTTAATTTTAAATGATTTGTATCTTGAAGTTAATAACACCTCGTTTCAGCTTGATAGCTCGATTATTTTTCAACATATTTTTTATTTCTTTGAGATTAAAAATTTGGAAGGAGATTATTGCTATCGAGAGGAACGATTTGAGACGAATTTTGGAAAGATTATTAAAAACCCTCTTGACCAGATAAAAAGGAGCAGCTCCTTACTACTCCAATTATTCCAAAAGCTAGGTTTTTCCCAATCTATTGAGGCCTACGTTGTATTCGTAAACCCTGAGTTTTTTTTGTATCAAGCTCCAATGGATAAGCCCATTATCTATCCCCCACAGTTAAAAGCGCTTATGAAAAAGTTAGATAATACGCCATCTAAATTAACGAATCGGCATAAACAGATGGCGGATAAACTTATTTCATTGCATCAGGTTCAATCTCCTTATTCCAATGCAAAGATTCCAACTTATGAATACAATCAAATACGTAAAGATATAACATGTTCTGTATGTCATTCTTTTTCGTGTTCTATTGCTAGGGGAAATGTTATTTGTGTTGATTGCGGACATGTAGAGAGTGTGGAATCTGCTGTTTTACGGTGTGTAGAGGAGATTCGGATATTATTTCCGAATATGAGGATCACTACTAATGTTGTTTTTGAATGGTGTGGGATAATAGATTCAAAAAAGGTCGTTCGGCGGATACTTAAAAAGAACTTTAAATCCATAGGAGAAAGAAATTTACGTTATTTTGAGTAAAGACCAATGAGCAGCAGGAATCGAGTTGGTCATACCTTCCATGTTGAGTAACTAGAATACATTCATTTACCCTGTAAGCTTATATACTGAAAAGACGGTCAATGATAATTTTTTCATTGACCTTTTCCCCCCTTTATCTAACTTTCGGGCAATGAGATCTTTTTTCTTTTCCCCTGTAGACCCCTTTTTCTCTTCGGCGGGCAATGAAACCCTCTTTCTTTTCCCCTATAGACCATTTTTTCTCCTCGGCGGGCAATGAAACCCTCTTTCTTTTCCCCTATTACCCACTTTTTCTCTTCGTAGGGCAATGAAACCTTCTTTCTTTTCCCCTATAGACCTCTTTTTCTGTTCGACGGGCAATGAAACTTTTCTTCATTGACCGCAATTACCTCTTTACTTTTAAAATCGTCCATGAATAAATTAGTCCATCCATAAAATCAAAAATTATCCAAAACCTTCCCATGGATATCCCCTAGCCGATGCGGCGGGCATACCATTAACTTCCCTTCAATCACCTTCTCATTAGCCTCATTCATCCCAACAACACGAATCACCACCACATGGTCGGCCTGGTTCACCTCAATCACCTCGAACAGAAACTCGACCGTCTCATAATGATAAACCGGCTTTAGAAACTCAATCTCCTGTTTTAAAAGATGACTTCCAGGCCCCGGCAGATATTTAGATACAGCTGAAGTCATAATCCCTATCAGCATAATACTAGGGACAATCGGCTTTTCAAATGGGGTTTGGGAAGCATAATCATGTTGAATATATAGAGGGTTGGCATCATCCGTCAAGCCTAGATATAAAAGGAGATCCTTGTCTTCCATTTTATCCGTTAAGGATAACTTTTCACCAACACTTATCTCATCAATTCGGCGGCCAAGCCTTCTTTTTTTTCCTAACAGCATCAAATCACGCCTTTCTTGTACGCGATTACATTAATAATAGAGAAAATTCGGAGACCGACAGTGATCCCCGAACCCAATTTTATTTAGATTAATACTTTCATTACATTGCGAACTGATTCTACTGATTTATCTAATGCAGCCTTTTCTTCAGCAGTTAAATCTAATTCAATGACCTTTTCAATCCCATTCGCTCCAAGGATCGTTGGTACGCCCAGATAAATACCTTCATAGCCAAACTCGCCTTCTAGATAGGCAATAGATGGTAATACACGACGTTGATCTTTAAGAATAGCTTCACACATTTCAACTAAAGATGCAGCCGGCGCGTAGTAAGCACTTCCATTTCCAAGAAGGTTAACGATTTCGCCCCCGCCCTTTCTCGTACGCTCAACAATCGCCTCTAAACGATCTTTAGGAATTAACGTTTCTAATGGAATCCCGCCGGCATAAGAGTAACGTACAAGTGGAACCATATCGTCACCATGACCGCCGAGAACGAAGCCTGTAACATCTTTTACAGAAACGTTTAATTCTTGAGCAACAAATGTACGGAAACGAGCCGTATCAAGAACACCAGATTGACCAATTACACGATTTTTAGGGAAACCAGATTCCTTGAATACCGTGTAGGTCATGGCATCAACTGGGTTCGTTAAGACTATAATGGTACAGTTTGGAGAAAATTTAACGATCTCTTGTGTAACACTTTTCATAACTTTTTGGTTTGTTTGCACTAAATCGTCACGGCTCATGCCTGGCTTACGTGCAATACCAGCTGTAATGACAACAATATCAGAATCACGTGTATCCTCATAGTTAGATGTACCAGTAATATTGGCATCAAAACCTTGAACCGGACTCGCTTCAAGCATATCTAACGCTTTACCTTTTGTAGGGTTTTCCATTGGAGCAATATCCACTAAAACGACATCACCAAGTTCTTTTTGAGCTAGTAAAAATGCTGTTGTTGCACCAGTAAAACCGCCGCCGATTACAGAAATCTTTTTACGTTTTAATGACATTTTAAGCTCTCCCTTTGAACGTATTAGTTTTTAAAGGCCTACATATAGGAAGGGGCTGTTAATAACAGCCCCTGTTCCTGATAAAAGCATTTAGAGAACAAGGTCCCTTAATAGTTCATGCCGCCTTTTACCAGCGTATGATTATTCCATGTTCTTGATAAGCTCGTCACCAAACTCTGATGTTTTTACTTCAGTTGCCCCATCCATTAAACGAGCAAAGTCGTAAGTTACAACTTTAGAAGCAATTGTTTTTTCAACTGATTTTATGACCATAGTTGCCGCTTCATTCCAGCCTAAGTGTTCAAGCAGTAACACACCGGATAAAATAACAGATGATGGATTTACTTTATCTAGACCTGCATATTTTGGTGCAGTACCGTGTGTTGCTTCAAAAATCGCATGACCAGTTTCATAGTTGATGTTAGCTCCTGGTGCGATACCAATACCGCCAACTTGAGCTGCAAGCGCATCAGAGATGTAGTCACCGTTTAAGTTTAATGTTGCAACGACATCAAACTCACGTGGACGAGTAAGGATTTGTTGTAAGAAAATATCAGCAATCGCATCTTTTACGATGATCTTGCCAGCAGCTTCAGCATCTGCTTGTGCTTTGTTCGCAGCATCTGAGCCTTGTTCTGCTTTAATGCGGTCATATTGTGCCCAAGTGAACACTTTATCTCCAAATTCTTTTTCTGCAAGAGCATAGCCCCAGTTTTTAAATGCACCTTCAGTGAACTTCATGATATTCCCTTTGTGTACAAGTGTAACTGACTTACGGCCTTCTTTAATGGCATAATTGATTGCTGCACGAACTAGACGATTTGTTCCCTCTTCAGAAACTGGCTTAATACCAATACCCGATGTTTCAGGGAATCTAATTTTGTTAACACCCATTTCATTTTGCAAGAAGTCGATAACCTTCTTTGCCGCATCAGTTCCTTTTTCATATTCAATACCGGCATAGATATCTTCAGTATTTTCACGGAAGATTACCATATCAGTATCTTCCGGACGCTTAACTGGTGAAGGAACACCTTCAAACCATCTTACTGGACGCAAGCATACAAACAAATCTAACTCTTGACGCAGCGCAACGTTTAATGAACGAATTCCACCGCCAACAGGAGTCGTTAATGGACCTTTGATTGCAATCAGATATTCATTGATTACATCAAGTGTTTCTTTAGGAAGCCACTCACCAGTTTGGTTAAATGCCTTTTCACCAGCTAGTACTTCCTTCCATACAATTTTACGCTCGCCTTTATAGGCCTTTTCTACAGCTGCATTTAAAACTCTCTCAGAAGCAGCCCAGATATCTGGTCCAATTCCGTCCCCTTCAATAAATGGAATAATAGGGTTGTTTGGTACGTTTAGAACTCCGTTGTTTACTGTGATTTTTTCACCTTGCATTGTGTTATTCTCCCTCCTGGTATGTATAAAGACTTTGAAGTTTGTTCGTGATCTATCAAAAGACTGAATCAAAGGTTAGAGTGGTAATCCTCTAACCTTTATTAATCCAATTCTATTGAATCAATTTTTTGAAAAAAAGTAAAATATTAACCTCTTTGCTCCACTGGAACATATTTTTGCATGCCAGGACCTGTATAATCGGCACGAGGACGGATCAAACGATTATTTTCATATTGTTCTAAAATATGAGCTAACCAGCCGGATACACGGCTTACCGCAAAGATTGGTGTCATTAAATCATGGTCAATTCCTAAACTATGGTACACAGAAGCTGAGTAAAAATCTACGTTTGGCGGTAATTTCTTTTCGCCTGTCACAATGGCTTCAATCTGAACAGACATATCAAACCAGTGTGGTTCCCCAGTCAACTCGGTCAATTTCTTAGACATTTCTTTTAAATGCTTTGCTCGAGGGTCGCCTTTTCGGTATACCCTGTGACCAAATCCCATGATTTTTTCTTTGTTTGCAAGTTTACCGCGAACATATGGGTCAACATTTTCGAGAGTGCCAATTTCAGTTAACATCTTCATTACCGCTTCGTTTGCACCACCATGAAGTGGTCCTTTTAAGGCACCAATGGCTGATGTAACACCTGAATAAACATCAGATAATGTTGCGACACACACACGGGCAGTAAAAGTAGATGCATTCAACTCATGATCTGCATGTAATACCAATGCCTTATTCATTGCTTCTACCGCAATTGGTTCCGGTTCTTTCCCAGTTAACATATATAAGAAATTAGCTGCAAAGCTTAAATCTTTTCGTGGTGCCACTGGTTCAAGCCCTTTTCTAATCCGGGCGAACGTTGTTACAATGGCAGGCATTTTCGCTTGCAGACGAACTGCTTTTCGATAGTTGGCATCTTCGTCCATAATGTCTGCTTCATCATCATATAACCCTAACAAGGAAACTGCTGAACGAAGGGCTGCCATTGGATGCACTTTCTTAATTGGATACATTTTAAAGTGCTCGATGACTTCCGGAGGCAGGGCTGAGTTTTCAGCTAACTGTACTTTTAGCTCTGCTAACTCCTCTGCATTCGGTAATCTTCGATGCCATAATAAATAAATAACCTCTTCAAAACTAGCATTTACTGCTAAGTCATCAATGTCATAGCCAACATATGTCAGTGTGTCATCAATAATAGAGCTTATGGAAGATGTTGTTGCCACTACCCCTTCAAGACCGCGTGTTACTGTCATAGAAAAATCTCTCCTCACATTCTGAATTTCCCCATCTTTCTTTAAAAAACTGTCTGCTGACATTTACTCTTTCAAATGATTTAGTCAGCTCATCATTACTCTTATGCCGGATAAGACCGTTATATCTTTGATCTGGCAAAAATCTTATAACAACTGAAAGCCATTAATAGGTTACAGTTGAGTTAAAAGCTTATTTATGGCGGTTGCCTACGTCAAATGACGCCTTGCTTTTTCTTTTATTCTTTTGACTGAGCGATTGCTCGGAATCAAGCCAAGAAAAGTGTATTCTTATCAATCATTAAAAAATAATTTACAAGTAATTCAATATTTATATATAGATTATGTAAATAAGGATACGCTTACAAGCTTATTATAAACAATTATCAGATTTTTGTGAATGAAAAGACACCGAAAAAAGCAAAAAAATTATTATTCCACAAAAAATCTAGCTAAAAAATCCGAATACCTTCATAGCAGTATACGCAATTCCAGCACCAATCAGAGGTCCTACTGCTACACCTTTAAAAATTGAAACAGACAGAATCGTACCAAGTACTAAAGCAGTTGTGATCTGTGGATCATCTGCCAGCAGTTTAACTCCGCCCTTTGCAAGTAAGGCCACCAGCACCCCCGATATTAGAGCAACCCAAGCATATGGTGACTTAAAAGACGCTGTTAAATCTTTAAAGCCGATATCGCCGCTGGCAATTGGGGCGAGCACTGCAATGGTAATTAGCGTTACACCCCAGTTAATCCCCTTTGACTGTATAAAAGAAAAAGATTTTGCCTCTAAACCTCCGGCCTTTAATAAAAGCAGGACAGCAATCGCGATCATTAAAGAACTATTTTTTGCAATTAACCCGATTACGAGTAAAAGCAGGAGGAATAATAATGATTCGCTGAACATGGTATCACCAATCCTTTCCAAATTATTGTGCCATACTATTTAGTTACAGCCCGATTTTGTTATTTTTAATTTTTCTTTTTTATTACCTGCATGAAACTTTTTTAGTGATAGATCGTACTATTTTTAGAGAATAAATTTTTCTGGAAAATTATGCAGTTTCCAACATTAAATGTTAAACTGAAATTACTCATTTATTCTAAAGGAGGGCTGCTTTTGGAGCTTAAATATATATATCGGACCATACGATTTTTACTGGTCGCAGGTGGTGTGTTTTTGGCGTTGTATTTATTTTATTTCTTGTCAAAAGTCACCTATCCATTTTTAATTGGTCTAATCATTGCCTTTCTGATCAATCCCTTTGTCGACTTCCTTCAGAAAAAGGCAAAAATGCCTCGCGTACTTGCTGTTCTCATTGCCTTAATCGTGATTTTTGCCTTATGTGCCGGTTTAATTACGCTGTTAGTCGCTGAGATTGTCTCTGGTGCAGCCTATTTGGCTACTGTAGTTCCGGAACATCTAGTTACACTGATAAATTATCTAGAGGATTATTTTACAGCTCAAATTATTCCCTTATACAACCAATTAACAAGTGTGTTTAATAAGCTGGATGCGGGTCAACAGGATACGATTATTGGCAATATTCAAAATGTAGGAACAAAAGTCGGCTCAACAGTTGGGACGTTTATTAAGAATCTTTTTGGTAATATACCCAATATTATTTCATGGTTTCCCAATGCTGCAACTGTTCTCATTTTCTCTTTATTAGCCACCTTCTTTATCAGCAAGGATTGGTATCACTTGTCGGCAATGGGTGGTAAAATACTGCCGCAAAAAGCGAAAACAAGTGGAAAAACGGTTTTTGCAGACCTAAAGAAGGCTTTATTTGGTTTTATTAAAGCACAGCTGACCCTAATTTCGATTACCACGGTCATTATTCTGATTGGCTTGCTCATTCTTAGAGTAGATTATGCCATAACCATTGCATTAGCAACAGGAATTGTGGATATTATCCCTTACTTGGGTACAGGTGCTGTCTTTGTGCCATGGATTATTTATGCCTCTATCAGCGGTGATATGGGGCTGGCGATTGGTTTAGGAGTGCTCTATATCATTGTCCTTGTCCAGCGTCAAATTATGGAGCCTAAGATTCTCTCATCTAGTATCGGTCTTGATCCGTTAGCTACCCTTATAGCCTTATTCGCAGGCTTTAAATTAATAGGATTTCTTGGCTTAATTGTTGGTCCAGTCACCCTTGTGATTATCACCACTCTAAAAAGAGCAAATGTCTTCCATGATGTCTGGGTGTTTATCAAAGGCCGAGAAGTATAAGCAAATTAAAGGATACAAAAAACGTCAGCCCCAAATGGATGCTGACGTTTTTTTCTCGTCTTCTATTTCCATGCTATTCATTAAGAAAGCTTAATGATTATAGGACGCTTGCATGTCCGTTATAGACAATTCCTCTTGTTGCATCAACAGTGATTTCTTGACCATCTTTAAATAGCTCAAGGGCACGGTCAACACCAACAATGACCGGAATGCTTAAGTTTAGACCAACTACCGCTGCATGGCTGGTTAAACCGCCTTCTTGTGTAATAATCGCCGCACACTTTTCAATCGCCGGCATCATATCACGGTCAGTTCCAAGTGTTACAAGTATGGAACCTTGCTTTACTTTTTCCAATGCTTCTTTTGCATCATGGGCAACAACCACTTTACCGAATGCAGAACGGCGTCCAATCCCCTGTGCCTTTGTAATAAAATCGCCCACCAAATGAATCTTCATGATGTTCGTTGTACCTGCTTCCCCAACTGGTACGCCGGCAGTGATTACCACCAAATCGCCATGTTTAACAATGCCGCTGTTTAAGCTTTCTTCAACTGCTGTATCGAGCATTTCGTCAGTGGTTGTTGAAGTTCTGCCATGCTGTGGATAAACACCCCAAACTAGCTGTAAACGACGAACAATGTGTTCATTAGCTGTAATGGCTACAATGGCTGCTTTTGGACGATATTTAGAAATCATTCTAGCAGTGTGGCCGCTCTCTGTTGGTGTAATAATCGACTTAACCTCAAGATTTAAAGCGGTATGTGCTACAGATTGGCCGATTGCATCTGTAATATTGTGTTCTGTGTCCTTGCTGCGGCTTGATAAGATTTCTTTATGATCTAAAGCTTGTTCCGCTCTTGAAGCAATATTATGCATGGTTTGCACGGCTTCTACTGGGTATTGGCCTGCAGCTGTTTCACCAGAAAGCATAATGGCATCGGTACCATCAAAAATGGCATTGGCAACGTCACTAGCTTCCGCACGAGTTGGTCTAGGGTTACGCTGCATTGAATCAAGCATTTGCGTAGCAGTAATAACTGGCTTTCCAAGAGCATTACATTTTTTAATAAGCATTTTTTGCACAAGTGGTACTTCTTCTGCAGGAATTTCTACGCCTAGGTCTCCACGTGCAACCATTAATCCGTCGGAAATTTCAAGAATTTCATCGATGTTATCTACGCCTTCTTGATTTTCAATTTTAGGGATGATTTGAATATGTGTTCCATTATTTTCTTCCAGCAGCTGGCGAATTTCCAGTACATCTTTCGCACGGCGGACAAACGAAGCTGCGATAAAGTCAACACCTTGCTCAATCCCAAATAGAATATCTTGGGTATCTTTTTCTGTAATCCCCGGTAAATTTACGGATACACCAGGAACGTTTACACCTTTTTTATTTTTCAATGTACCGCTGTTTAAAATTTTAGTATGAATTTCTTTTTCAGATTGATTAATGTCTGTAACCTCAAGACCGATTAATCCATCATCTAAAAGAATTCTAGAGCCTACATGAACATCTTCAATTAATCCTGGATATGTAACTGAGAATTTTTCAGTAGTTCCTTCTACTTCTGTCATGGAAACAATGATGTCTTTGCCCGCTTCAAGCTCAATTGCCCCATTTTGCATGTTATTCGTACGAATCTCTGGACCCTTCGTATCAAGCAGGATCGCTACAGTCTTACCAGTTTGCTCAGAAGCTACCCGGATATTTTTAATTCTAGCCCCATGTTCTTCAAAATCACCATGAGAAAAATTTAATCGGGCAACATTCATACCCGAATTAATTAATTGTGTTAATTTTTCAATGGACTCACTTGCAGGTCCAATCGTACAAACGATTTTTGTTTTTCGTAGCATGCTTTTTTCCTCCTATTTTTAGAAAAGACAAACTCTAATTCCTATATGGATAATTCCTTAGATAATTTAAATAAGTCAAGGTCGAGCGTATGCTTTTTCTCTAAGGCTTCAATGATATCGTAATCAACAAGTTTATTATTTTCGATTCCTACGGCACGTCCGCCTTTTCCTTCAATTAGCAATTCAACCGCACGTGCTCCAAGCCTGCTGGCTAGCACTCGATCCGCTACCGTCGGTGAACCGCCTCGCTGGATATGTCCCAATACCGATACTCTTGTTTCAAATTCCGTGTTTTCTTGAAGCTGACGGGCAAACTCATAGCCACTGCATACTCCTTCAGCCACGACAATAATACTATGCTTTTTACCGCGATCATGTCCACTGCGCAGTCTTTCAGCTACTTCTTTCATGTCATAATTTTCTTCTGGGATTAAAATGGTTTCCGCACCGCCTGCCAGTCCAGCCCATAAAGCAATATCCCCGGCATTACGTCCCATTACTTCAATAACAAATGTTCTTTCATGGGAGGTTGCTGTATCACGAATTCTATCAATCGCATTGATGACAGTATTAAGGGCCGTATCGAAGCCAATCGTTAACTCTGTTCCAGGGATGTCATTGTCAATGGTCCCAGGTACACCCACACACGGATACCCTTGTTGTGTTAAGGCTCTCGCACCGCGGTAAGAACCGTCTCCACCGATAACAACTAGCCCTTCAATACCGTGTGCACGAAGCTGCTCAATTCCTTTTTGTTGGACTTCTGGATTTGCAAACTCAGGAAGACGGGCAGACTGAAGCATCGTACCACCACGATGAATGATGTCACCAACAGAACCTAACTCAAGCTTTTTTATATTTCCACTAACTAATCCTGCATAACCACCGTAAATACCATATACCTCTACATTATGAAAAATTGCTTTACGAACCACAGCACGAATGGCTGGATTCATCCCAGGAGAGTCTCCCCCACTTGTAAGAACGCCTATTTTTTTCATGTATATCACCCCAATAATCAATTTAACCCGTATGTACACACCGTTAGTAAATAAATGAATTAAGCCTAAACTTCACAGTACTTTATTATTATTAACATAAAATCCTCGAATATTTATAAAATAACATGAACAAAACGCGTTAACAACCGATTCAGATTAGTAATTATAATAGACGAAATAATCAATTAATTGGTAGCGCTTCATATTGGGCTGCAATCGTTATCATTAACAATTTAAGGTATTTTCAGTGAATAAAATGTGAACTCTTTTGAAAAAAAATCGTGCCCATTGAGAGCACGATTCGTTAATTTACACTAATGTAATCTTCCGCAACTGTGTATTCGCCAATGGTTCTAAACCGGTTATAACGGTCTGCTATTAATTCTTCTTCAGACTGTTTTAATAAGTCTGTTAGTGAGGCTTTTAGCATCTTCTCAATTTCCTCTGCCTGCTTTTTAACATCCTTTTGAGCTCCACCCTTAATCTCTGGGATAATATCATCAATAATGCCCAGTTCTTTTAAGTCAGGTGCGGTAATTCTCATTGTTTCTGCTGCATTTTTCGCAAGAGACGCATCCTTCCACAGAATAGCGGCAGCTCCTTCAGGAGAAATAACAGAGTAAGTTGAATTTTCGAGCATATAAATGCGGTTGCCAACACCTAGTGCCAGGGCACCGCCGCTTCCGCCCTCTCCAATTACAATGCAAATAACCGGGACCCGCAGCCCAGCCATTTCAAATAAATTTCGAGCAATGGCTTCGCTCTGACCTCGTTCTTCAGCAGCTTTCCCTGGATAGGCTCCCTTCGTATCAATAAAGCAAATAATAGGACGATTAAATTTGTCAGCCTGCTTCATTAATCGCAATGCTTTTCGATAGCCTTCAGGATGCGGCATTCCAAAATTCCTGCGGATATTCTCTTTCGTATCTTTCCCTCGTTGATGGCCAATCACTGTGACAGGTAAGCCTTTAAACTTGGCTACACCACCAACAATGGCTTCATCATCAGCAAAGGTACGATCACCATGGCACTCAAAAAAACCATCAAAAAGATAAGAAATATAATCAAGCGTGGTCGGGCGGCTGGCAAGTCGTGCTATTTGAACCCTGTCCCATGGCTTAATATTTTCATATATGTCTTGCTCCAGCTTCACCAGACGAGCCTCTAACTTTTTAATTTCGGAGCTTAAATCAACATCTGTTGTTTTAGTGAACTCTTTTAGTTCCGTAATTTTCTTTCTTAACTCCACAATTGGGCGTTCGAATTCTAATTCTCCTACCATTCGAGTTCACCTCCAGGTTGATGTATTTCTAATATATTAGTAATTTTTTCCACTAAGTCTTCGCGGGATATAATGGCATCAAGCTGGCCATGTTTTAAAAGGAACTCTGCCGTTTGAAAATCCTCCGGCAATTCCTCACGTATCGATTGTTCAATAACTCTCCGACCAGCAAAGGCAATTAATGCACCCGGTTCAGCAAAGTTATAATCCCCCAAGGAGGCAAAGCTAGCAGAGACGCCGCCTGTTGTCGGGTGAGTCATCATCGAGATAATTAGGCCGCCATTATTACTAAATCTCTTTAAAGCAACACTAGTCTTTGCCATTTGCATCAAACTTAAGGCGCCCTCTTGCATTCTTGCCCCGCCTGATGCCGTAAAAATAATAAATGGAAGCGACAATTCATCTGCTTTTTCAATGGCTCTGGTTATCTTTTCACCAACAACTGAACCCATACTCCCCATCCGGAACGAAGCATCCATAATGGCCAAGACAATCTTGTGGCCGTTAACCGTCCCTATGCCAGTTACAACGGCTTCATTTAGATTGCTTTTTTGTCGATCTTTTTCCAGCTTTTCCAGATAATCCGGAAAATTAAGTGGATTCATTGAAACCATTTCCTCGTTCAATTCCACAAAACTTCCTTCATCAATAAAACTATCGATCCGTTCCTTTGCCGTCATTTGGAAATGAAAACCGCAATGCAGACATACCTTTGCGTTTTTCACTAACTCTTTTGTATACATAATTTTTTTACATGAAGGACACTTAGACATAATTCCTTCTGGCACGTCATTCTTTGTAGTATCTTTTGTTATGGTTGCATATTTTTTCTTTTTTGGTTGATTTTTTGTAAAAAGATCCTTAAGCGCCAAATTAAAACCTCCCTTGTGTAACGCGACCTGCCTATGGCAAGATTCTCCAATTATTGCTATTATAAAAGTCTTTCTATCCAGCTTCCACTTCATACCTAATCCATTTTAAGTGGTCTAACTGGATTAAACTAAAAAATAGCCCTCCTAACAGGCTTGTATAACTTTCACTATAAAATAAACATAGTTCAAAATCTGTTAGTATTTGTCGGTAAAGTTTGACAAATTTCGAAGTTTTTTATACGCAGATAGTGTTTTTTCAAGATCCTTTTCAGCTATAGCGTTTAATAAATTAAGATAATTTTCCCGTTTATAGATTAGACCATTATCCTCTAGTGAGTGATAATACTCTTTTAAAATAGACCATAAACGCAAGAATAAGTGGTTATCAGACAGCTCCATAAATCTCTGGAAAAATTCATCATCAGAAAAATGATCGGTTATTTCAAACCAATCCTTAATCTTATTGATTTCCTGATTATCTGCCTTTTGGAGTACTATATGCAAGCAATCCATTTCAATATAGTTTTTAGTTTCAAACACATCATGCTTAGCTTTTTGATCCTGCAAAATAAAAGTACTAAGAAGTTGGACAAGCTGATGACCGCGAAAATCTCTAATATAGGTTCCCTCGCCTCTTCTTGTCTCAATTAAACCTAGTAATTCTAACGCTCTAAGTGCTTCGCGAACGGAAGAGCGCCCGAAATTCAGGCGCTCCGACAATTCACGTTCAGATGGGATTTTATCGCCGGTCTTGAGACCGTCAATCGTAATCATTTCTCTTAATTGCTTCACAATCTCTAAATAAACTTTGGTATTCGTCACTTACGAATCACTCACTTTTACCAATGATTGCGAGCCTTTGAGTTCTTTCCTTTACATCCTCTGGATCAACTTTCAGACGGGCTACTCCTGTTTCCATAGCTGCCTTGGCCACTGCAGCAGCAACATTTGGTGCTACTCTTGGGTCAAAAGGTGCTGGGATAACATAGTCTGCATGCAGTTCATCCTCGCTTATTAATCCGGCAATTGCCTCTACGGCTGCCACTTTCATTTTTTCATTTATATGGGTTGCCCTAACATCAAGGGCTCCACGGAAAATTCCTGGAAATGCAAGGACGTTGTTCACTTGGTTAGGAAAATCAGAACGACCCGTTCCAACAACTTTTGCCCCCGCCGCTTTGGCTTCTTCCGGCATAATCTCTGGATCAGGATTCGCCATTGCAAAAATGATCGAGTCTGGGTTCATGGAAGCAACCATATCCTTGGTTAGTGCTCCTGCAACCGATACACCGATAAAAACATCCGCACCTTTTATCACATCAGCGAGACTTCCTTGCTGGTTATCGCGGTTCGTAAATTTCGCCACTTCTGCTTTGACGGAATTCATCCCCTGCGGCCGGCCTTCATAAATGGCACCTTTTGTATCACACATGATGATATCTCTGACTCCGTAGTTATATAACAACTTGATAATGGCAATCCCAGCAGCACCTGCTCCACTAGCAACTACCTTTATTTCAGTCATTTTCTTTCCAATAATTTTAAGGGCATTGACAAGTCCTGCTACCGTAACAATGGCAGTGCCATGTTGGTCATCATGAAAAATGGGGATATTAGCTTCCCTTTTCAATCTTTCTTCAATCACAAAACAGTTAGGAGCGGCGATATCTTCGAGATTCACTCCCCCAAAGGTTGGCTCCAACAACTTTACCGTTTCAACGATTTTATCAACATCTGTTGTGTTTAAACAAATGGGAAAAGCATCCACTCCGGCAAAACTTTTAAAAAGGACAGCTTTGCCCTCCATCACTGGAAGAGCGGCTTCAGGTCCAATGTTACCAAGCCCTAATACAGCTGTACCGTCGGAAACAACGGCAACCATATTACCTTTCATCGTATAATCATAAACCGTTTCAGGTTTTTCATAGATATCTTTACATGGCTCTGCCACACCTGGTGAATAGGCTAAACTTAAATCATGTGCATTTCGAACTGGAACCTTTGATTTTGATTCTAACTTCCCCTTATGAATTCGATGCATATGTAATGCTTCTTCACGTAAAGTCAAGAACTGTCACCCCTAAAAATTATATAAAAAATAATAATACCCATTCACTTATTGCCAGCTATAGTGGTCAGACCACACTTGTCTCTTTACCACTATAACATATCTAGGGAAGTTGTAAAGAATTATTCCTTTAGGACCACGTTTTCTGAACCAAGGATATTTCTTAATTTCTGCAGTACATTCTGTTCAGGTTTCACCCTGTACTCATCACCTAACCTAAATGTTTTCCCGTTATCTTCATAATGGACAATAACGGGGGCATTTCCTTTATTTTCTTTTAATAGCTGATTTATTTTTTTTAGTGATGCTTCATCCTTCATACCAGCGGAAACTTTTAAATATAAAACAGCTTGCGTTTTAGAATTGCTTTGTAACCATTGTTCTATATCAAACACCTGCTGAATAATAAATTGCAATTGACCTTCTCTTTCTTCCAATTTCCCTTCAAGAAGCACAAAGCTTCCTTGTTTCAATAATACCTGAAACCTTTTATATACATTTGGAAATACCACAGCCTCCATCTCACCACTCGAATCACTTATGGTTAAGAAGGCCATCGAGTCTCCCTTTTTTGTACGAATCGATTTCATCGCTGAAATATAGACACCCGAAGCAGCCCTTTTTACTTCCGGGCTTAATTGATATAACAGCAAGGCACCACTTAGTTTAAGCCTTTTTTCATAAATGGAGATGGGATGGTCAGATAGGTAGAAACCCAGCGCCTCTTTTTCAAAGGTCAATTTATTTTCGAGACTAATAGGATCCACTTGGACGTATTTTGGCTTTGGTATCATGTCGTCCTCAAATAAGGCAAACTGTTCATCCTCATTCGGCTTAAAGATTTGGGCATGTTCAATCGCTACATCCAAACTGGCTAAAAGAACAGCACGATCTTCTTCAAATTCATCAAACGCACCGGAATGAACTAAATATTCAAGTGTTTTTCGGTTTACTGCTTTAGAAGAAACTCTAATACAAAAGTCAAATAAGTCTTCAAACCTCTTCCGTTTTCTAACTTGAAAAATTTCCTTTAGAGCTGCACCGCCCACACTTTTTATGGCTGCCAGGCTATATCGGATTCCATTTCTTTCTACCTGAAAGGAGTATTTGCTTTGATTAATGGATGGGGGAAGAACGTTGATCTCCTTTTGCCGCGTTTCCATGATATATTGAGCAATTTTTGTATCGTTCCCGATCGCAGAGGTAAGAAGGCCCGCCATAAAATGCACCGGAAAGTTGGCTTTTAAGAATGCTAGTTGGTAGGCAATCATACTATAGGCGACCGCATGGCTCCTATTAAACCCATAGTTTGCAAATCGGACAATTAAATCATATATTTCATTTGCAAGTCCTTCTGTATAACCTTTCTTTAATGCCCCTTGAACGAAGTGATAGCGCTCTTTGTCCAATACTTCTTTTTGCTTTTTCCCTACCGCTCGGCGTAACAAGTCTGCTTCACCAAGGGAAAATCCGGCCATTTTGGAGGCAATCTGCATGATTTGCTCTTGGTAGACAATGACTCCATAAGTATTCGCTAAAATGGGCTCCAAATCAGGGTGTGGATAATCTACGGCCGCCCTGCCATGTTTCCGGTCGATATAGAGCGGAATGTTTTCCATTGGGCCTGGACGATATAAGGCATTTACTGCCACAATATCCTCAAAGCGAGAAGGTTTTAATCGTGTCAGCACCTTCCTCATACCCTCTGATTCAAGCTGAAATATACCTGTGGTTTCACCTCTGGCCAGTAAGTCAAACGTGTTAGCGTCTTGCAGTGGTATCTGCCGTATGTCAACCTTCCTGCCCGTATCTCGATAAATAGAAGATAAAATCGTTTCAATAAGCGAAAGGTTTCGGAGACCGAGAAAGTCCATTTTCAGTAAGCCAATCTCCTCAAGATACTCCATTGAGTACTGGGTTAAGAAAACATCTCCGGACCCCCGTTGAATCGGGACTAGCTCCACCAGCTGCTTCTCACTAATGACCACACCAGCAGCATGTGTGGAAGTATGGCGCGGCAGGCCTTCAAGTTTGATAGCTGTCTCAAACAATCTTTGATTTAGCGGAGTATCCTTCACAAACTTTCTCAATCGTTCTGATTCTTTATAAGCGGCGTCCAGATTAATACCTAAGCGGGACGGAACCAATTTTGATAAATACTCCAATTCTTTCGCATTTAAACCAAACGCTCGGCCGACATCTCTTAAAGCCGCTTTTGCAGCGAGTGTTCCAAATGTAACAATTTGAGCAACATGCATTTCCCCATATTTTTTAGCAACGTAATCGATCACCTCGTCCCGGCGATGATCAGGGAAATCGATGTCAATATCAGGCATCGATACCCGTTCAGGATTTAAAAAACGCTCAAATAATAGCTCATGCTTAATCGGATCTACGTCTGTGATATACAAAACATACGCAACAAGTGAACCTGCCGCTGAACCTCGTCCTGGTCCTGTTAAAATACCATGCTCGCGTGCATATCTCATAAAATCCCAAACAATTAAAAAGTAGTTACTAAATTTCATCCGCTTAATTACAGCAAGTTCATAGGACAAACGGTCTAAATATTCCTTATCCGGGTTAGAGAACCGTTCATACAATCCCTTTTCACATAATTGGTCAAGAAACTCCTCCGCGGGAACACCATGCTCGGTTGGGAATGCCGGTAAATAGGTTTTATTAAGTTCGATATCTACGGTGCAACGTGCGGCGATATTCAAGGAATTTTCTAAGGCTTGGGGATGTTCTGAAAAGCAATCAACCATTTCTTCAGCACTTTTTAAATAAAACTGGTCGCTATCTAGTTTTTCTCTATGCTCATCCTGAAGTTTATCGCCATTTTTAATCGCCAGTAAACATTCGTGTGCAAACGTATCTTCTTTTTCTAAATAATGGACTCTGTTTGTAGCTACAAGTGGTATGTTCTCTTTGTTAGCAATCGTAAGAAACTGTTTGTATATCCTTTTTTCATCTTCTAGCTGATGCTGCTGCACAGATAAGAAGAAGTTGCCGTTTCCGAATATCTGATCCAGTCTAAGGATTAATCTTCGTGCATATTCCTCATTGCCGTTTAAAAGTGACTGTTCGATTTCCCCTTCTAAACCTGGAGAAATGGCGATAAGCCCTTGTGAATAAGATTTAAGCCATTTAAACGGAAGACCATTTTTAGACTTAGTTTGAACCGCACTTGTTATTTTCAATAAGTTCTTAAACCCTTCTTCTGTTTCGGCAAGTAAAACAAGTGGATAGGCTTCATTTTCTGACCGTTCGCTTTCAACATCTACCGTTAGACCAATGATTGGTTTAAGGTTATTTTTCTTACAGAGTTTATAAAATTCAATCGTTCCGTACATGACGTTTCGGTCCGTCAGAGCAAGGGCTTTAAACCCTTTTCTTTTGGCATTTTCAATTAAATCCGGGACAGATGCCGTGCTTGTCAACAAACTATAGGCACTATATACATGAAGGTGAATAAAAGACATAATGTCACACCGTTCCTTAAAAAAATTTCATTTATTTAATTATAGAGCTTAACGAGAAAAAAGAAAATATGTTCTGTTTTTATCGAAAAGCGGAAGCACCTTGAACAGGGGCTTATTTTTTTGCCAACTCATATTCCCAGACTCTTGTCCATATACATGAATATAACAATTTGTAAGGGCGGTTTGCGCATGAAAGAGATTGGTTTTTTTCCGGCTTTTATTGAGGGCTACTTTATCGCGCTAGGAGTCGTGCTTGGCGGTTCCTTAATTGGAGGGATTGCTTCATTCTTAACTGGACAACCACCACTTACGACCGTCTACCGATTATCCTCCGCACTTAGGATCTGGGCAATTGTTTCAGCAATTGGCGGAACATTTGATGCAGTTTACACGTTTGAAAGAGGTATATTTAACGCGGATACAAAGGATCTTTTTAAACAACTCTTGCTCATCCTTTCTGCCTTAGGCGGGGCGCAAACAGGTGCGCTTATTATTAATTGGTTAACCCAGGAGCATATCTCATCATGAGAGTCCCGCAATTATATCGTAAACCCGGCTGGCAGCGTTTTTTTGCCGGAACCGCTGTTGGCGGAGCGATTAGCTGGTGTATCTTTCTATATATTAACGGTGTTTGGCAGGAAGAGAACACGGAGTTAATCCGGAAGCAGCAGCAGGAAATTGTTGATTTAAATAACGAGAAAAAGATTTGGCAGGATGAGTATAAAGAAATCAATCGGCGCAATATTGAACAGCTTACGGTCCAGAAAATAAATATTAAAATCACAAACGCCGAAAAATATAAGCTAGACTCGTTGAGTGTTCTAGAAACAGAAGATTCGGTTCACGATGATATTAGTATGATGCTCGCCAAAGATATCGAAACCGTATATAAAAGTAAGGACTTACTCAAAAAAATAATTGAAAACAAACAAGTAAAAATTAATGATAAAAGATACAAGTTAAAAGTGAAAGAAATGGTTATCTATACAAACTTAACCATCCAATTAGAAATTCATTTTGAATAAGCAAGGCTGCAGCACTTAATTAGGCGCTGCAGCTAGACATACGGCCCTGAAAACGGGCCGTTTTCCTGCTTGAGACTAGTTGGAATATGCATTGCAAACTTTCCCTAATTCCGTAACGACTTGTTCCACTTCGTCCCATGAATAAATCGTTGCACCCGAAGCAAGCGGATGTCCGCCGCCGTTAAATTTCCTTGCGACTACATTGATCACA
The DNA here is from genome assembly GCF_021560175.1 of Neobacillus drentensis. Lineage (GTDB taxonomy): Bacteria > Bacillota > Bacilli > Bacillales > Cytobacillaceae > Neobacillus > Neobacillus drentensis_A. The sequence goes on from NZ_CP091110.1 coordinate 4,837,799, forward strand.
GGCCCCTTAGAGCGGAGTCTTACCCGGATTTGTTTGTCTTCCTCAATGAAAAAGACCCACGCTTTTATCCCTTTTACCTCTCCAAGTGATCCAACAAGTAAAGATGCTTCAGCTGGTCTCGCGTCATACTCTTTTAATAAATCCTTGGTAATCTTAACAGAAGCCACACCATTTGGCTGAAGGACAAAATTCTGCAGGATATAACCTTGTAATTTAATAATCTTAGGATCTAGCTCGTACATTCTGTCAAAAAGTTCAGTCCGTGAAAAATTGTAATGAATTAATTCACCTGCATATGCAAATGTTTTTTCCGTTGAACTTGGGAACAAAAATCTACCCGTGTCACCAACAATACCGGCAAACAATAACCTTGCCGCCTCGTCATTCATTTTCAATCCCGATTCTTTACCTTTTAGATAGAATTCATAGATCATTTCACTGCAGGAACTAGCAGTGGTGTCGACCCACAATAAGTCCCCATACGGTTCCATGTTAGGATGATGGTCGATTTTAATCAATTTATCCCCCAATGTATAGCGATGATCATCGATTCTTTCCTGATTGGCCGTATCACAAACAATCACTAATGCCCCTTTATAAACCTCGTCCTCGATTACATCAAGCCTGCGCAAGAAATTCAGCGTTGCTTCCTCTTGACCTACGGCATAGATTTTTTTCTCTGGAAAGGATTCCTTTAATATTGCAGTTAATCCACCTTGTGACCCGTATGCATCCGGGTCTGGACGGATATGACGGTGAACAATAATCGTTTCATATTGTTTAATCGCTGTTAAAATTTGCTCAATCATGACACTGCTCCTTATGTACCAATTATGGCTTTTTTTTTCAATCCACGATAAAATAGTAGAAGATCTCAAGAAATATGGAGGATTGAATAATGTTTGTACTCGTTGTATTGATTGTCGTTTTATTTGCTTTCTACTTATTTTATAAAACAAAATACATTAGAAGCAACCGTCAGGTAGAAAAGAAATGGCTTTCCGCAAAATCAAATATTGCACTTGGCCTTTTTGTCTGCTTCTTTGGCATTAATCATCTTGTCTTTATATCCGAGACTACCACATCATACATTATTGCATCCATCTTTACTATTTATGGTGCTTACTTTAGCTGGATTGGCTTCAAAAAATATAAGCATTACCTTCCGTTTGCTATTGAAGAGGCTAATAGTCTTGAAGCCCAAAAATAAGTCGAGCCGCTTCTCAAAAGGAAGCGGCTTTCTTTTTAATTAGACTGTGTTAAGGGATAATGTTGATTTTCAGCATGTTGATTGGAGCGGAAGGCGGCGAAGACTCCTCGAAAATGCTATCGCATTTCCTTCGTGCGTGGGCGGATTCGAGGATGCAAATTCAAAGTCCTGCGGGAGTACGGGGCAGCGGAGACCCCACAGGCGCAGGTGCGCCGAGGAGGCTCCCCGGCACGCCCGCGGAAAGCGAAGCCGCCTGGAGCGGAAATCAACCTTCAAGATTAATTCCGATCAATTAACTGACACATCATCATCGCTTTACCCACTAACACACTTTCATTAAAAACCTCTACATCTACTTTTCCAAACTTACGGCCAACTTCCAGCACTTTAGGAATAATTTCTAAAGTACTTTCCATCTGAACCGGTTTTAAAAAGTAAATTGTCATATTCTCTACAACCAAATCGCCTTTTTTATAACTGCGCAAAATCCGATTTGCCGCTTCAGACACAATTGTGGTAAATACCCCATATGAAATGGTTCCGAGATGATTAGTCATTTGGGGTGTTACTTCACAGGAGTAAACTTCTTCTCCTTTAGCTTTCCCTTGGACTAAAGCCATTTGGTTGGTAATGATATCGTCAATTGTTTCACCAACCTGGGGCTGGCGCTGATTCATTTGCAGGGCCTTTAATACATCTTGACGACTGATAATTCCCTCAAGACGATTGGAATCGTCGGTAACAGGCAAGACCTCTATCCCTTCCCAAACCATTGTATGGGCTGTTGAGGCGACACTTGTTTTTCCGTTAACCGCCATTGGATTTTTTGTCATGATCTTATCAATCGATGTCTCTAATTCCTGACCCAGTATATCTTTACTTGTGACCATTCCCTGAATTTTCATGTTTTGGTCGACAACAGGGTAGCGGCTATGAGTGGTTTTTTGATTTAATTCATGCCACTTGGACACTTTATCTGAAGTTTTGAGATAATAGGTTTCATCAAGCGGTGTTAAAATGTCTTCTACTAGAATGATTTCTTTTTTGATTAATTGGTCATAAATGGCCCGGTTAATCATCGTTGCTACCGTGAAGGTATCATAACTAGTTGAAATGACCGGTAATTCCATAGTATCGGCCAGCTTTTTCACATGCTCTTCACAGTCAAATCCACCAGTAATTAAAACAGCGGCTCCTTCTTTTAAGGCAAGCTCATGTGCCTGTGTCCGGTTTCCGACAATGAGGAGATTACCAGCCTCTGTATAGCGCATCATGGCTTCTAATTTCATCGCGCCAATGACGAACTTATTTAGGGTTTTATGCAAACCAGTTCTTCCGCCTAATACCTGCCCATCCACAATATTTACGACTTCGGCAAAGGTAAGCTTTTCAATATTTTCTTTCTTTTTTCGCTCAATCCTAATCGTGCCAACCCGTTCGATCGTGCTGACATATCCTTTATTTTCAGCTTCTTTTATCGCTCTGTAGGCCGTTCCTTCACTTACGGTCATCGCCTTGGCGATTTGCCGCACTGATATTTTTTCCCCAATTGGAAGTCCATCAATGTATTGCAAAATTTGTTCATGCTTAGTAGCCAAGACCTTCACCCTTTATTGTTTGAATTCCAATTCATCCAGTCTTAAACCGGAATTATGTCTATTTTCCATTATAGAGTGTTAAAAGTCTTGATTCAATGCGGTTTCTCACAATTTAAATGCAAAGAGCGCCTTTTTTGAGGCGCTGCTTGCTAGGAGCCTTGAAATCTCCTAAGGAAATAAAGAAGGATTAATGGTAGGAACGGGACTTTTTCTTTACACGTCCTGACTGCATTTTTCGCAACGATTTCTTTGGACTATAGAGGATACCTGTTAGATTCCCTGCAATGACAACTAATGCAAAAGCCAGCCATGTTAAGGAAAAGATCCCTTGTGTGTTGTCAAGGTTAATTGACAATCTAGGTACAGCAAAATAGAGCATAAAGGCCGCAAACAATAAACAGAGTAGATATCGGTTCTTTTTCATTTTCATTTCCTCCCTAAAAGACTGCTTGTTTCATTTTTATGCTAGAGGTAGGAAAAAAAGTATGTGAAAACCTAAAGAACCATTAAATTTCTATTGCCTCACCTGGTGCGAGGACGAGTCCATTTTTATTAGGGAGCATTTCAAGAAATTGATTCGGGTCTTGTTTAATTGGCGGGAAGGTATTGTAATGGATTGGAACCACTGTTTTAGCTCTTAACAGTTCGGCCGCATAGGCAGCATCCTCTGGACCCATTGTATAGTTATCACCAATTGGCAGGAAGGCAAGGTCGATTGGATGACGGTCGCCAATTAATTTCATATCGGAGAAAAGTGCAGTATCACCTGCGTGGTAAATGGTCTTCCCTTCACTCATAAACAAGATTCCAGCAGGCATTCCGCAATACACGATTTGATGATCATTTGTGGTATAGCTTGAGCCATGGAAGGCCTGGGTCAGCTTTATTTTGCCAAAATCAAATTGATAGGAACCTCCGATATGCATACCATGTGTTTTTACGCCCTGCCAGCTTAAGAACGTAGATAATTCATCCGTGGCCACTACAAGCGCGTTATTCCTTTTGGCCAGCTCTACAGTATCACCGACATGGTCATTATGGCCATGTGATAATATTATCGCGTCGACTTTCACATCTTGCGCCTTTAAGTCCGTTAAGGAATTGCCTGTAATGAACGGGTCAATGATGATATTTTTTCCTGCCGTATTAATTTGAACAACTGAATGCCCATGATAAGATATTCTCATTCTTACCTACTCCTTTTTATTTATAGGCTGTGTTAATTTGAATGTTGATTTCCGCTCCAGGCGGCTTCTCTCTAATCAACAGGCTAAAAAATCAACATAACCTTTTCTAAGTATTTCCCTAAGAATTTAGGAATTCCTTCTTACTTTATACCCATAACTGCTTCTTTTTAGTGCATGATAAGGTATGATAGTTTACATTCACCATTAATCTTGTTACGCTCATTTTGGATTTGATATTTAACAAGGGGGTCCCCTAATATGAATCAACGATTAGTAAAGCTTCAAACTTGGATGAAGGAAAATGAAATTGAAGTCAGTTTTTTGACCTCTTCAGAAAATGTATTTTATTTAAGCGGCTATTATACTGACCCGCATGAAAGACTTCTCGCACTTGCAGTATTCCAAGAAGAGGAGCCATTTTTGGTATGCCCTTCTATGGAAGTGCATGATGCGAAACGGTCTGGCTGGGCCCATGAGATTATCGGATACAGTGACATTGAAAATCCGTGGGAACTGATACTAAACTCGATCAATAAAAGAATTCATAAAGTTTCGAAGGCTGCAATTGAAAAAGAACATATGAACGTTGAGCGCTATGAACGGCTTTTAAGTTTGTTTCCGCACGCTTCGTTCGTATCGGCAGAAGAAAAATTACGGATGCTTCGCATGATTAAGGATGCACAGGAATTAAAAATCATTGAAGAAGCTTGTGCGCTGGCAGATTTCGCTGTTCAGTTTGGTGCTAGTGAAATTAAAGAAGGAAAAACAGAACTTGATGTACTAAATGCTTTGGAATACGCACTGAAACAAAAGGGCGTAACCGAAATGTCGTTTTCAACCATGGTTCTAACAGGTGCAAATGCTGCTTCTCCTCATGGTACCCCAGGAGGAACTAAAATAAAAAAAGGCGATCTCGTCTTGTTTGATTTAGGTGTTGTGGTTGACCGGTATTGCTCCGATATTACAAGAACGGTTGCGTATGGAGATATTAACGATAAGCAAAAAGAAATTTATGATACGGTCTTGAAGGCTCAACTTGCTGCGATAGCCGCTAGTAAACCTGGGGTGAGCGCTGCAGAGGTGGACCTTACCGCACGACGAATCATTTCAGATGCCGGTTACGGGGAGTTTTTCCCTCACCGCTTAGGGCATGGTCTTGGGATTAGTGTCCATGAATATCCGTCATTAACAGAGACCAATCAGTTGATAATCGAAGAAGGTATGGTTTATACCATTGAACCCGGTATCTATGTCCCAGAAGTTGCTGGCGTCCGTATTGAGGATGATGTGTATATTACGGCGGATGGAGCAAAAGTGATTACTAATTTCCCAAAAGAGCTGCAAATTATTAAATAAAATTTGGGACCTTTTTACATTGAACTCTGTAAGGATTTGATGTATTATAACAATACAAGCTGCGTTGTACGTAATCATAATAAAGTTTTAACCTTTAAGCTGTAAAAGGGAGTTTAACTATCGAAGCGGAAATGACATGCCTCTGTCTATAGGACATGGAGGACACGCAGGAACGTTTCTGAGAACACCCACTTTGAGGAGTGGTGGTTTAAAACTTTCTTATATCTCTACGGCAAATGCGGCTACATAATTGTTTTATAAAACCAGCTTTCTAGTGAAGCTGGTTTTTCTATGTAAAAAAGAAGAGGTCCCCGCCTCTTCTTTTCTTACTATTAATAAAAGTAAGGATATGGGTAATATGGGTAATAGTACGGGTAACCGAAATACGGGTATCCATAACCATATAAATATGGTGCTGTTAATAAGGCACCTGCTGCCAAGCCACCTAAAAATGGCAGCCCAAAACCGCCAAGGCCCCATCCCCATCCCCACGGCCTGCCAAAACCGAAACCGAAGGGTCTGCCAAAGCCAAAGCCAGGTCGACCAAACCCAAATCCGAAGCCCGGACGACCGAAGCCGAAGCCTGGGCGGCCAAAACCTCCAAAATGACCGAAGCCTCCAAAGTGGCCAAACCCATGGTGGAGTCTTTCATCTCCCGTATTTATTCCATACATTTCAGTTGTCATTGTTCATTCTCCTCTTTTTATAGTTGACACACTAAAGAATATGCAAGATTACCAATAAGCTCTTGGGTAAATGCCCTTTATAGCTTATTTTCCAAGGACATATGACTACCTCTATTACAAGGTTTGGTTACCAAAACAAAAAAGCTGCCTAATTTAGACAGCTTTTTGTCAGAAACTCAACTTTTATTCCTCAACAGCAGCAAAATCACTATTGTTTGCAAGTGCCGTTCCTTCACCTATAAATCCGCTATTATAAGAGTTCAAAATCTGCTGGCTTACCTCCATTGTCCCCTTTTCGTCAAATTCAAACGTATACTTGTTCTTTGATTCACCTTTTACCATACTTTCATACCCCCCTTTTGTTTATGTTACTTCATTATTGTTCGAAAAATTGAAACAATTATTCGTTGTTAAATATTGTATAATCAAGGTGAGGAGATGATAATCATGGGACTTAAATATCGAAATATTTTAGTCGCTATTGATGGGTCAAAAGAAGCAGAGTGGGCATTCAAAAAAGGGGTAGAAATCGCCAAACGAAATGATGCACGTATGATACTCGTTCATGTAATCGATACAAGGACTTTTGCCTTAGTTGAAGCATATGATACGGTTATTGGTGACCGAACAGAAACACAAGCAAAAGAAATGCTCGAAAAGTATCAACAGCAAGCTGTTGAAGCCGGATTAACAAATGTTCAATATGAGATTGAGTACGGCTCTCCCAAAATTCGCATCCCTAGAGATATAGCCAAAAAACATCATGTAGATTTAATCCTCTGCGGGGCTACCGGAATGAATGTGGTGGAAAGATTCTTTATCGGAAGTGTTTCAGAACATATCACTCGTTACTCACCTTGCGATGTTCTAATCGTTCGAACCATAAAAGATGCTGAATAAACTTTATATATTTTAAAGCACGGCGCTCACCGCCCGTGCTTTTTCGTTAAAAGTTAAATATATTATCGTGAATGATCTTTCTATCTATAGTACAATTAAAACAATTATTTTAAGATGGTGCCTGACACCATTTCTACTATAGCGAAATTGAAATTGGAGGCAGACATATGGTGGATCATTTTTATTTTGATGAACGTCTTGGAATTCCTGTGCCGGATTTAATGGTTGAGTGGGATGAATACAGCAAGGAAACGCAGCAGTTTATCTTGCTTCATTGGGAAAAAATTCGCGGATCTATTCCCGATCGGATTGCTGAACTCGAACAGGAAATTAATCATAAACAGGCTAAGCTTTCTGATGAAAGTGACTTTCCCCTTTCGTGTAAGTTGAATACTGAAATAGCGGACCTTGCTTCTATCATTAATGATTTATGGCTCTGGTACCGTGCAGATCAAACCGTTTCCACAAAAGTTCATCAATAAAAACTCCCTGCAAGAGGGAGTTTTTATGTTTATAGGTCTTTTTTCAATTCTCTAACGACATGTCCAATCTCAGGAAGAATTAATTTGTTCATTGCTAATTTTACTGCTCCAGTAGAGCCTGGAGTTGAAAATACAGCTTTGTCTTTAACAACACCAGCTATTGCCCTGGATAGGATGGCTGCAGAGCCTATATCCTCCTCGTAACTCAGCATTCTAAACAATTCCCCAAAGCCGATTATTTCTTTCTCTAACAGCCCTTTAACCGTTTCGATGGTTACATCCCGCTTGGCAATTCCAGTTCCGCCATTCGTAAGAATCACATCGATCTCTTCTCTGCTACAGGCTTTAAGAATTTCACCTTGGATCGGTCCCGATTCATCTTTCACAATACAATAATCCACGATTATATGTCCTGCATCTTCAAGCATTTCGATCATTAACCGGCCACTTTTATCTGTTTCCTGATTTCTTGTATCACTAACAGTAATGACCATACAATTGACAGCCTTTGGTGCCTCACTTTTATGTTCTTGGGTACTCATCTTTATGACACCTCTTTATCCTTAAGATATCGCAATTGATAATATTTGTGGGCAAAGTCCGTAACTTTGCGTGTTAATTGATAATTGGTTGCAGCGCCAATGGCCATACTGACAAGTGGTATACCTTGGATTGCTTTTTTCCGGAACAGCATAATCACCATTGCTTTAAACAGCTGCTGGATCGGTTGTTCCAGCCAAGAAATATCAGAAATTTTCTCATTGCCCTCATAAAAATATAACTCTTCTTGCTGCTCTAATTCCGCGATCAAAGAAGCCCAGCCCTCTTTTTGGATTCTCGGCGGCAATGTGGCGGTATGGAATACCTTTAAAGACGTCATCATTTCAAATGGGGTATTCACCTCAAATCCGTAGGTCATCGCAATCAATTGAACCACCCGCAGATTTATCACTGCCATTGCCGGAATATCTGCCCCTAACAAAAGCGTACCTCCCGTCCCAGAAAGTCCGCCTTGGGTAAAGGAATAGAGGCGATGCCTGGCAATTTGCTGCTCCGCTATGTATTGTAATTGGTCAATATCCAATTTTCGCAGGTCTGCGATATTCTCTATATCTTTTCGGAAGATTCTTCCTGATCCCAGTATTCTTTCCTTTGCATCCATTTGAAGCTGTGAACCTTGAATAATACTATGTAAATGAAATAACCAACCATCGATTACGGAAAAAAATTGCCTTTGAATCTTTTCCGGTAATAAAGAAAAAGATCGTTCCAAATACTTTTCATAGAGTAACTGAAAATCATTGGCTTCATAGCTTAATAAGTTTTTTTCCCATGAGCGAATTTCATTCAGAACAACTAGTTCACGGTCCGTCAATGGCAATGTAATCCCTCCTGCTCATTGTATCTTTTTCCAGTATATCACATTAAAACAGGACTGAAAAAAGGCAAAAGCCACAATAAGAGCTTTTGCCTTTTCCTTGAATATAAAATTACCTAAAATTAACCTTAGTGTGTTAAACGAACAACGTCACGGGCAATCATAACCTCTTCATTTGTAGGTATGATGATTACTTTAACTGGGGAATGAGGATAGTTGATAAATGCTTCCTCTCCTCTTACCTTGTTTAAAGCAGGATCCCAATATACACCCATAAATTCTAAGCCTTTTAAAATACGTTCTCTAATTGGGTCACTATTTTCGCCAATACCAGCTGTGAAAATAATCGCATCTACGCCATACATCCGAGCAGCATATGAACCGATATATTTATGAATACGATTAGCAAACACATCCAAGGCAAGCTCTGCACGCTCATTTCCTTTGTCAGCTTCACCAATAATATCCCGAAGATCACTTGAAAAACCAGAAACAGCTAGCATACCGCTCTTTTTATTTAACACATCAAGCACTTCTTCAGCTGTTTGATTGGTTTTCTCCATGATATAAGGAATAAGCGCTGGGTCAATATTCCCTGAACGGGTCCCCATGGTTACCCCTGCCAGCGGTGTGAATCCCATAGATGTGTCAATAGACTTGCCGCCTTCAATCGCAGCGATACTTGCTCCATTTCCTAGGTGACAGGAGAGTAAACGAAGTTGTTCAATCGGGCGCCCTAATAATTCTGCCGCACGCTGTGACACATATTTGTGGCTTGTTCCATGGAAACCATATTTACGAATTCCATATTTTTTATAGTATTCATATGGCAAGCTGTATAGAAAAGAGCTCTCAGGCATTGTTTGATGAAAGGCTGTATCGAACACAGCAACTGCCGGTACATTAGGAAGAACCTGTTTGAATGCTTTAATACCAGTAGCATTTGCTGGATTATGCAATGGAGCTAATTCTGATAACTCTTCAATTTTAGCTAAAACTTCATCGGTAATTAAAGCTGAATCGTTAAAAGTTTCTCCTCCGTGGACGACGCGGTGTCCAATTCCTTCAATTTCATTAAGAGATTCGATAATACCTAATGAAGTCAATTTATCCAATAGCATCTTAACTGCAATATCATGATCGGGAATATCAGTGACTTCTTCGATTTTTTCTCCATTAACCGTTATATTAAAAATTGAATCATTCAGACCAATTCTTTCAATTAGTCCTTTTGTAATTACCTCTTCGCTAGGCATTTCGAATAACTGAAACTTCAACGAAGAACTACCTGCATTGATTGCAATAATTTTTGCCATTTTTTAGAACGCTCCTTTTATATAACAACATCGACTTGAAGTAAATTTTGTTTTAATACACCTTTATTTTGCGCAAACCGACCCTGTTTATTTCCCTCAATTTTTCATTTAATCACTGTAGGTAAGACATTACAAGGAATAAATCATTTGATACCGATTACATTACAAATGTTCATATATTCACAAATTTCACAATTACGTGAAAACAAAATAAAGGATAAAGAGGTGAATTTCACCTGCCTTATCCTTTATTTTCTTGAAACCACTTTTCCATCTTTGTAAGGATTTTATCCATTTCATACGCATTTGAAAGGCTGGGTAAATTCACCAGCAACGCTTGCTTAGGGGGCTGAATATCTTCGCCCTTCTTTTGTAGGATTAAAATACTTTTCGCTGAACTCTTATTTTTAAAGATACTGGTTGGCAATTGCAGCAGTCCTTGGATATACACATGATCCTTTATGTATTCGTGAAGCTGCGGTGCCTGTTCACTTTCAAATAGTCCATTAGGAACCAAGAAGAAGAGATATCCCCCTGCATTCGTATGACGGACACCTTGTTCAATAAACAAGTGATGGGAATAAGTATGGCCCGTATCCGCTTTTAATTGATAATCGGCTGCCCTGACATCATTCGGATAGTAGCCAACAGGTAAATCAGCGATTACAGCATCGACTGGGTCAATAAATAAAGATTCTAAGCTATCTTGATTAAAGAATTGAATCGGATGACCCTGCAAGTTTGCATTCACATAGGCGAGCTTGATTAGAATATCGTCAATTTCTACACCAATCGCGGTTATTTGTTTACGCGAATGATTCATTACTGTTGTTAAAAGATTTCCTGTTCCAACAGCTGGATCAAGGAGACGGAAGGATGGTTTCTGCATAAATTTTTCAACTAAATACCCGACGAGCATTCCCACAGAATCGGGAGTCATTTGATGATTTGGCTGCACATTTTCCTTCATACCTTTTAGAATCACTAACTGAAAGGCTTTGCGAAGGTCCTCATTGGAAAAGTTGTCCAAACTAAGTTCACTGTACTGTTTTTTAAGCCGCTTGACGGTTAGTTCACTTAACTCATCCTGCAGAATAGCTCCTTGGAATAGATTTTCACCCGTATCAGCAAGTGCTTCAAGATAACTGCAAGCTAATTCCTCTTGTAAAATAAGGGCAGTTTCATTAAATAATGTAAATAACTCTTCTATTGGAGAAATGTTCATTGTTTCCCTCCATTACTAAATTTCCTTATTCATTCTATACGAGTATGTATTTTTTAAACAAGTAAAAAGACCTCGCAATTTCACGAGGCCCTTTTCAGAATGACAAATTTTATTACTTTTCAAGCGGTCCAGCTCCAGCGCCTAGCCCCTCGAGGTCACTTCGATCCTGCCGATGAAGTCAAAGAACGACTTCACCGTCAGGCCCGCAAGTAGCTGTCGGGGCTGGTCAAGGCGCTTCCGCTTTTCTGTTTATTTTGCGTTTCTAGCTGCGTCAAGTGCTGCTTCATAATTTGGATGGTTAGTTGCTTCACTAACATATTCAACATAAACAACTGTATCACTTGAATCTACTACGAAAACAGCACGAGTTAAAAGTCTTAACTCTTGAATTGCAACTCCATATGCTTCACCAAAAGAAAGATCACGGTGGTCAGAAAGAGTTTGAACATTTTCAATTCCAGCAGCTGCACACCAGCGCTTTTGTGCAAATGGTAAGTCAACGCTTACTGTTAAGATTTTAACATTCCCTAAAGAGTTAGCTTCTTCATTGAAACGGCGTGTTTCTGCATCACAAACACCTGTATCTAAAGATGGTACAGATGAAATTAAGCGAACTTGCCCCTTCGTATTTTCAAGAGTCACTTCTGATAAGTCATTGGCAAGAACAGTGAAATTTGGAGCCTTGTCGCCCACTTTCACCTCATTGCCAAGCAGTGTAATTGCATTTCCTTTAAATGTAACATTTGCCATACTCATTCATCCTCCTTTGTCGTATTAAAGCCATTTGCTTAAAAACAATCAGACTTTAATTATGTACAGTGTAAATATATCTGTTCAAAACTATTTTTGCAATTATTTGAACTAAGAATTTTAGTTAATAGAGTAAAGCAGTAATAGGAGCGGAAAACACAAAAGAAAAAGTTAACCTTCCAAAAATCTCGGAAGATTAACTTTCTTACTTTATAATTCTAAATCAACTTTAGGCTGCTGTTGCTGAGATTGCGGTTGTGACTGCTGTTGGGATTGCTGCTGTTTCCCCTCATCTTTTTTCGAGAACATTTGCTGTATTTTATCGACAGCCTGCGGGGCAAGCTCTAGGATTTTCTCGTATAAATGAGTGCTTTCGTCTAAATGAAGCATTTTTACACCTTGAGAATTTACGATTAGAAAAGCGATAGGAGTAATAGACACACCACCACCACTTCCTCCGCCAAATGGAAGTTGAGACTGTCCTTCTTTTTGACCACTTTCGAGTTTGAACTCACTACCCCCGGCAGCAAATCCAAATCCAACCTTTGATACTGTTAAAATAACACTTCCGTCTGGGGTTTCTACCGGATCACCTATAATCGTATTTACATCAATCATTTCTTTTAAGCTTTCCATTGCGGTCGTCATCAAACCTTGAATTGGATGGTCAGACATGGTTATTTCCTCCTCTATGAAACGGATTTAGTTTTTTCTTCTCGATGATTTGTACTGCCTTTTAGGTTCGGTTTCCCGCCCCTCCAGAATCTAATCAGTTTTAATCCTGCGAGAATAGCATACCCGATTCGAAACTGAAACATACATGTTAACTTTGTATGGATAACAGTTGCCTGAAAATGGGGGGTCACCGTTAATTGCGGCATTTCTTTCAACCTCATATAATGGCTGAGGAGTCCTACAATGCCTCCTTTAACAGCCCATAAAGCACCAGTCATCATCCCAGTATGAGCGGCGTCGCCAACCCCCATTAAGGTTTGCCACTCAAAATTTTTAATCGTGACCTTTTGTAAAAACTTTTTGACTATTACACTCAAACCGAAAACCTTATGCAGGATATGTTTTGTTCTTTGGAGTTTACTTAAAAAATCCTGCTTGGTTAATTGACTTACATCCGCTTCAGTGTCTTTATCAGGAGTGTCTCCCATTTGAGTTTTGCTTTTCACCACAATACTTGGGGAATCATCATCCACTTTAATTTCGGGTACTTTTATTTTGTATTTAATTAAGCCAAACAATACTCGTAACTCTATCTTTAAATCGTCATTATCGTTTAGATGGGTATAGAAAACATAGATCGTCAACTTTGTAAAAATAATTAATAGAAATAAGAACAATAAGATCATAAGAGAGAGAAGAAGCCAAAACATTTTCTCACATCCTTTCAGCCCATTATTATTTGCTTTTATCTAAAAAATAAACCTGCCATACGATCTTGATAGGTTGATCCTGCTTTTATATTATTTCTAAAAAATGCTAAACTAAATTCAGATGTTTTAATTTTCAGCATGATATGACATCTTCATCATCTTACTGGGGGAATGAAAATGGAGATCAGACGAAATATTTATTTATATCACAAACGGGATGCGGATTTACTTTTGAAAATGGCACCCCTGCTAGAACTAGCGAAACGGTATGATTTTACCATTGTGGATGATTACCGTAAGGCTAACATTATTGCCAGTGTAGGTGACGATGGAACATTCTTACAAGCGGTAAGAAAAACTGGTTTCAGGGAAGATTGCCTTTATATGGGGATTTCAGTCCTGGATAGTTTGAGTATGTATTGTGATTTCCGCATTAATGATACCTCAAAAATGATTGAGGCGATTACCATGAATGAACAATTAAAGGTCCGCCGTTATCCTACCATTGAGGTAACAGTCGATGGTCAAAGTACATTCCGTTGTTTGAATGAATTTAGCATCAGATCATCTATTATTAAAACACTTGTGATGGACGTATTTATTGATCAGCTGCATCTTGAAACGTTTCGAGGTGATGGATTAATTGTCGCTACCCCAACAGGCAGTACCGCCTATAATAAATCCGTTAGCGGCTCGATTGTGGACCCGCTGCTCTCTTGTATGCAGGTTAGTGAGGTGGCATCTGTTAATACGAATCAATATCGAACACTCGGTGCTTCCTTTATTGTTGGAAGTGAACGCACACTTACCCTGAGAATTATTCAGGAAGGGAATGACCACCCTACCATGGGGATGGATAACGAGGCCTTAAGTATCCGTCATGTTGAATCCATCCAAATTAAAATTAGTGATAACAAAATAAAAACCTTAAAATTAAAAGATAACGCTTTTTGGAATAAAGTAAAGCGAACCTTTCTATAAGAAAAGCGCAAGCGCCTTGGTCAGCCCCGACAAGCACAAGACGAGCCGGCCGAAAGGTTGCTTTTTAACCTTTTGGACGGATTGGCTTGTGACCTCGAGGGGCTAGGCGCTGGAGCTAGACAATTCTCAAAGCCAAAAAAACTTTTATAATTTCTCATAAAAAAACCTTATCCGCCATCGGATAAGGTTTCAGATTGTAGACAAAAGGCATCCGGATGTGCCAATCTGGGTGTCTTTTTGTTGTTTTTTTGCTCGTAAGAGCAAAAGTTAGGCCTATCCTATGCTTATTGCTACGCCATTTCTGGACTTATCCAAGTCCAATTGGCCATCTTTTTTAAATTCATGGCAGCAAAAGTAAGCATCGCTTGCATGGACAATTTTTTTAGGCCTCTTAAGGTTGTCCAACGCATACCATGCTTTTCCTTGGCATCTGCAAAAACACGTTCAATGGTTTCTTTGCGTTTTGCGTAAATGCTTTTATTCTCTTGTGTCGAACGAAGATATTCGGCTTCTTCTATATGGTGTTCCCAGACATGACGCTGAATGAGTTTTTTATGTTCCTTACTCTGCGTGCATTTTGAAAGTAAGGGACATTTTTCACATTCAATCGGATTAGAGAAGTATTGACGGTAGCCTTCCTTCGTCGTAGTTGCATACTTCAATATTTGTCCTTGCGGACAGATATAACAATCGTAGTATTCATCATAAACATATTCATATTTTTTCATGTACCCCTCTTTCGTACGAGGGCGAGTATAAGGTAAAGCAGGTGTCATATCATTTTCAAATATGTATTGGGCAATAGCAGGTGTTTTATATCCAGCATCAGCAGCAACAGCAGAAGGTTTTCCTTGTTTCTCGATTACCTTTTCCAATAGTGGTTCGAAAATGACACTATCATGGACATTCCCAGGAGTTACAATTGCCCCTAATACAAAACCATTTCGATCAGCGGCCGCATGGAATGAGTATGCGAACTGTTTCGTACGCTCGTCTTTTACGTAATAACCACTCTCAGGGTCAGTAGTACTTTTTTTTATTTCCTTAAATTCCTCTTTCTCAAACTTATCTGGTGGAAATGGCTTTTTATCATGTTCTTCACGGTCTTTATTAATCTCTTCTTGTAGTCTTGCTTCGTATGCTTTCGTTTCTTTTCTAACTAATTTCTTCTCGAATTTATGTTTATTTGCACTTGCTTTTACATGGGTTGAATCTATAAATACATGCTCGCTACTAATCAATTTCTTATCAGAGGCTTCCTTCAAAATACGATAGAAGATCTGTTCAAATAAATCTGTATCTTTAAAACGTCGTTCGTAATTTTTACCGAAGGTAGAGAAGTGAGGCACTTTATCATAAAATCCAAAGCCTAAGAACCAACGATAAGCCAAATTTGTTTCGATTTCTTCAATAGTTCTTCGCATAGATCGAATACCGAAGGTGTATTGGATGAATGCCATCTTAATTAATATCACAGGATCAATGCTTGGGCGTCCTCTTTCAGTAGAATACATTTCTTGAACCAGGGGATAGATAAATGAAAAATCAATAGAAGCTTCTAACTTGCGTACTAAATGGTTGGCCGGCACAAGTTGTTCTAAAGCTATCATTTCTAATTGGTCACGATTTATCTGTGTATTCTTACTTAACATCTTATCCACCTCAAAAAAATTATCTATATCCCAATTATACAAAAAGGACTGCCTACAAACCCTTAATTTTTTCGGATTTGTCGACAGTCTGAAACCTTATCCGCCATCGGATAAGGTTTTTTGAATTAAGACTTGTTTTAAAGGGTATCGTTGATTTTTAGCATGTTGATTGGAACGGAAGGCGGCGAAGACTCCTGCGGGAGTACGGGGCAGGGGAGACCCCACAGGCGCAAGTGCGCCAAGGAGGCTCCCCGGCACGTCCGCGGAAAGCGAAGCCGCCTGGAGCGGAAATCAACATTCATGATTAACACAGCTTAAATTAAAGAGCAGCTGTTTTTTCATTTGATATCTTCACTTTTCTTTTAGTAAATAGTTTTGTTTTTGAAAGTGAATAGATGACAAGTGCTGCCCAAATAAACATAAAGGATAGTAATTGTATCTTAGAAAAATGCTCTTGATAAACAAAAACACCTAGGATCAAAGTTAATGTTGGTGAAATATATTGCAGGAAGCCAAGTAAAGAAAGTGGGATTTTTTGGGCGCCTTTTGCAAAATAAAGCAATGGTATTGCCGTAACGGCACCTGCACCCATTAATAATAAATCCGTTCTCCAACCGGAGATAAATAAAGAATTCGTCCCATGTAGAAATAAGTAAATCATATAAATAGCAGCGATGGGTGCCAGCACCATTGTTTCTAATGTTAAACCAACAGACGATTCTACATGTATCACTTTCTTAGCAAGTCCGTATAACCCAAATGATAGCGCCAAAGAAATCGCAATCCACGGAAAGACACCGTGAGAAACGGTTATGATCACTACCCCAATTGTAGCTAATAGAAAGGATACAAGCTGCGCAACTGTTAATTTTTCTTTCAGGACAATCATTCCTAATACTATACTAATAAGTGGATTAATATAGTAGCCAAGACTTGCCTCAATCATATGGCCGCTGTTGACTGCCCAAATGTAAACAAACCAATTAACGCTGATAAGTAAAGAGGCAATGGTTAAGAAATACATCTGTTTTTTATTTTCCGCAAATCCTTTTAATGTAGTAACAAATAAACTCCATTTTTTTGTGATAACTAGAACAACTATCATAAAAACAAATGACCAAAAAATCCGGTTTGTGAGAATTTCTTGTGCATTTACCTTATCTAAGAATTTCCAATAAATCGGCAGTAATCCCCAAAGAAAATACGAAAAGCCGGCATGAACCGCTCCCTTTTTTGTATCTGTTTTTTTCATCTTTCTTCCGATCCCCTTAATGTTTCTAATTTCGAAATACTCTTTATTATACCTCGAAAATGAGAATATAGAAGACCTTTTTGAATCCCCAATCTATTCCAGACCTCACAAAATTTATTGTATGACAAAAATAAAAGAGGGTGGGAGGTAAACCTCCACACCCTCTGTAGCCATCTTATTCAATTTGATTAACGAGAAAATCCGCCGCCTAATTGTTGTTCAGCCATAGATACTAGACGCTTAGTGATTTCACCACCAACAGAACCGTTAGCACGTGAAGTAGTGTCAGCACCAAGATTTACACCAAATTCTTGAGCAATTTCATATTTCATTTGATCAAGAGCTTGTTCAACACCAGGAACTAGTAAGTTGTTTGAGTTGTTGCTTGCCATGTGATATCACCTCCTTGTGAGTATAGAATGTGTAGAAACTGTAAAGTTCATTCTATAATCCAATTGGTAATTGTTCACAAAAAATTCATATTTTGCTTGTTAAAATAATGAATTAAATTCTGAAGGTTGGTCATCAGGTGAAATGACAATTGTTTCAACCGCTTGAACCGCTTCTTCCAGTAAGGAAGTAAAATCATAAAAGCTTTCATAATACTGTACTTTCTCTCGACGCGGTTTTGTTTTAGGAGAGGCAGGAACAAAGATCGTACAGCAATCCTCATAAGGCCGATTGGAAATCTCGAGAGTATCTATTTCATGAGCGATTTTCATTATATCGGTTTTGTCCATCGTAATCAATGGACGAAGAATGGGGGTATTGGTTACCTCATTAATCGTATACATGCTTTCTAACGTTTGGCTCGCTACCTGACCAAGACTTTCACCAGTTATAATTGCAAGCCCCTCTTGTTTCATCCGGATCCTATCGGCAATGCGAAGCATCATTCTCCGTGTTGAAGTCATTGTATAATTTTCCGGTATTTGTTCGTGAATAGCTTGTTGGATGTCGGTAAACGGCACAATATGAAGCTTGATCGTGCTTCCATAAATTTCGCCCAGCTTTTTCGTGAGATCTACTACCTTTTCTTTGGCTCTTTCACTTGTATAGGGCGGGCTAAAAAAATGGACTGCTTCAATTTCTAATCCCCGTTTCATTGCCATATACCCCGCGACAGGGCTGTCAATTCCTCCTGACAACATAAGCATGGCTTTTCCGTTCGAGCCAATCGGCATGCCGCCAGCACCCGGGATATTTTCACATGATAAATAAATCGCATCTTCTCTAACTTCTATTCGTAAATTAAGATCTGGATTTTTTACATCTACACGCAGGCCGGGGATATTCTGAAGTAAATAGCCGCCAATAGTCCGATTGATTCCATCTGTATTTAACTCGAATGTTTTATCTGAACGTTTTGGGGTTACCTTGAAAGTTTGTCCGTCCTTATATTTTCCCCTAACAAACTCCAATGCTGAATCTTTTAGTGCCTCAACATTTCTTTCCACTTTAATGGCTGGACTAAAGGATTGAATCCCAAATATGTGCTTTAGTTTCTCCATTATTTCCGTTCCATTTTCTCCGTTTAATAGAACATACATCCGATCCCGACTGGCCTCTATTTTACTAGTTGGAAAAGAGGCCAAGGCCAATTTTACGCTTTTTCTAAGTTTCTCCACAAACTTATGGCGATTTCGCCCTTTTGTGGATATTTCACCATAACGTATTAAAATACGGTCATAATTCATTTATTTCCTAACCTTTCGTAATTGGTTTGCATACTTTTTTATCGCATGAATAACAACAATAGCCTCTTCTTCTGTGTTATCAAAACTAAGACTGATACGGATCGAGCTATCGGCTAATTGTTCCGGAATCCCCATGGCAATCAGTGTTTTGCTTGGTGATTTCCGCTTGGATGAACAGGCACTGGTAGTCGATACAAAAATGTCTTCCTGTTCAAGGGCATGAATAAATACTTCCGATTTTGTCCCTTCAAGGGAAAAATTTAAAATATGTGGTGCCGCTCCTTTTAGTGGTGTATGAACCTTCACACCTGCGATTTCGTTTAAACCTTTCCTAAGCATGTCCTGGATTTTTATCATGGCCGCTATCCCCTGCGCACATTTTCCCAATGTCATCCTTAGGGCCTTTGCCATCGCCACGAACCCCGCAACATTTTCCGTGCCGCTGCGCAGCTTTCGCTCTTGATTTCCCCCAGATAATAAAGGTGATAGCCTAGTACCTTCGCGAACAAATAATACACCTGTCCCTTTTAGGCCATGAAATTTATGTGCAGATAATGAGCAGAAATCAACCCTGTTTCGATTTATGGATAAAGGCACTTTTCCGATTGCCTGAACGGCATCGACATGAAATAAAATGGTTGGATATTTTTTTAACATCTCCCCAATTTCAGCGATGGGCTGTATTGACCCAACTTCATTATTTACCTGCATGATCGAAACCAAAATGGTCTCATTGCGAATTGCTCTTTCTACATCCTCCACAGAGACTCTTCCATTCGGATCCACTGGTAAATACGTAACATCAAAGCCTTCCCTTGCAAGCTGCTCCATTACTGCCAAAACAGACGCATGCTCGATACTTGACGTAATGATATGCCGCCCTTTATTTCGATTCAACAGAGCGGCCCCTTTAATCGCCATATTATTACTCTCTGTCCCGCCAGACGTAAAATAAATTTCCGTGGGTTTTACTTTTAATAACATCGCCACCTGGTCTCTTGCCTGAGTCAGCAGTTTCTCTGCCTGCCCTCCAATACGATGCAAGGAGGAAGGATTTCCAAAATATTCACTGGAAACTGTCAAAAAGGAATCTAAAACTTCTTTATATGGCTTAGTTGTTGCACTATTATCAAAATAAATCATAATATGGTCTCCTCCCCCTCCCAGACACTTAATAAAAATAAATCTTAACATATTTAGGATCGTTTGAAAAAGAAAAGAAAAAACCAATTCAAGCCGTATGGCTGAATCGGTTTCTTTACCAATCTAATGGGTTACACTCGCTGCTTTTATTTTCTTCAATGCTTCCGGGTCAATTCCTTGAAGGGATGCCGCTACCTGCTCTAATGCCTCCTGATACTCATAATGCCTAAAAGCATCTTCTGCATCTGCTAATCCTTTGGCGACAGATGGGTACTTGCTGCGGTAACGATTTCCATATTGAATGGCTTTTTCAGCTAATGTAACATTTTCAATTAACTCATAAGTAGTGGTCACGAGCTTTTCAACCGTTAATACAGCCACTTCTAGGTATTGATTAAGGGCTGATACATTAAGCGGCTTTTCTTCAAGCTGATAACGAACGTTTTGAATGCTGTCGTTTGTATCTTCAAAAAGAAATTTGTAATCTGCAGGCAAACCAGGAACATTGTTTTTCTTCACAATTCTGATGGTCTCGCCCACCTTTTTTGTTAATTCCATAACCTTTTCCCGCGCTTCAAATTCATCTTTTCGTAAATCTTGAAGTTTTAAGGCAAAGGCCTTCTGTCCTTCCCGAATGACTTCTAGCTGTTCTTTAATCGAATTCAGTTCTTCGCTAAGTGCCGTTTGTGCTGTGCCATTCATCTTCAACTTTTCAACCAATATCTCATAATGCTTATATACAGTGGAAAGTTCTTTTTCAAGCTGCCTTTGTGTCTCAAAATCGCTGTCCGATAATTGATAGCTTTGTTGAACCGCAAACAACTCACTACACAACTCCTTATTCTCTTTTTGAGCAGAAGCTAAAAGCTCATAGGCTGCTTTTTCATTTTTAATCACGAAATGTTTCGCATGAACTTCTTTTTCCAAAAGATCAAATAGAACATCGATTCGGTCCTTTATTTCTTTAATCCCTTCCTCTGCCTGATCAATTTCTGCTGTTTCAATCAGTACTAAATTTTCAGCAATTTTCTCTTCCAAACATTTCACTTCTTGTTCTACATTGATATGTCCTAAATAGTAATCCTGTCCGATCATTTCACGATGTCCTTCTAAACAATCGGATAACAGATTGGGAAGTAGTGACTGACATTCTATTAACATCTGGGGGATTAAATCCATATGGTGTTTGATTTTTCCAAGCTGACTATGTATAAGTAAAACGACTTCACGAGCTTCTAAGTAATTTCCGAGTTCCGTTTTCTCATCATATTCTTTATAATGATGTGCTACTTCGTTTAACAGCAGTTCTAGATGTTTTTCCGCTTTGCCAAAGCTATGCCGATGAGCAAGCAGCCTCTTTTTTGCTTCACGATATTTTTCTTTTAATTCTTCAATTTCTACTCTGTTTTTTTCCTCGCTGCCAACAAGCTCATGGAGTTCATCCAAAATATTCTTAATTTGATTTTCCGTTTCCTCTAATTTGGTATGAATAGCTTGTTGTACCTCTTTTGCCTTTTTAAAGCGGTACCGATCAATATATTCTTCCGCATCAAAAAGCATTTCTTCTAAATCTGGGAGCTTCACGGTTACTACATCATCCCATTGATTCCGCCAACGCTCAAACATCTCCTCTGTTTGACCTATCATATTTAACTGTTTTACCTTCGACATTTCATCCAGTATTGGCCGATCTAATAAATCAATTTTCCATGCCTCGAGCCGATCCATTTCTCTAAAGTACTTTTTCTTTATTAAATACCCCCATACAAACAAGGCTAGTAGCAGGATGAAAAATCCAATGAAATACTTCACAAGTAAGCCTCCTATATCAAACAACATATTCGAATTCATCTATATTAAAAAAATTTATTCCTATTCCTATTCAATGCTATTATGATACCATGTTAACGACATTTTTTGACTATTAATTTCAATTTTTTTGTAAAATACAATAAAAAAAATAGCGATTACCGCTATTTTATCAATGCGCCCTTCATTACTGGACCTTCATAGCTTAACGTTTTATCAATCCAAGCGTATAGTTCCTTTAGATACTTTTGTTCAAAAAATGGCTCATTTGGAAAAATATATAAAACTTCTCGCATATATTGGGTATTCATAAATGGCATCATTAACAAACTCTTTAATTGAATAATTAAGTAGGGAATTGAATGCGGCCGAAATTCCTGCCATTCAAAGCCTCTTTCCATGATCTTTTGCAAATAATATTTTTCTTTTAAGGAATACGTTGACATAATTTCCCTTACTACTTGAGAATCCATCGACATTTCCCGATAGACAAAACTGGCAAGTTGACTATTTTCACATTGATAATGAAGTAAATCGGCGACAATCCTCTTTAAACATTCTTTTGCACCACGGTCGATGGAGAGATACGCTTCTTCTATCTTATTGATATATTGTTCAAAAAAATGCATGAAGCAGTATTCTAATAGTCCAGGCTTATTATTAAAATAGTAAGCAATGGTAGCGGTGTTTACCTTTGCTAAATTAGCAATATCCCTAACCGACGTACCTGAATACCCATTTGAATTAAACAACGATATGGCAGCCTGAACAATTGCTTCCTTTGCATTTTTCTTCATGTATTCTCCTCCTTAGGTATCCCATACATAGGATTTCTGTATAATATGACTGAATCCTTTATGAAAATATCGACAAAGTACGCTCCTTTTCTTCTTTTTTTGATAAAATAATAATTAATTCATTATAGAAAAAGGTGAAATTACTTGTTTAACGTCGAAATGTATACAGGAACTCGCGAAGAGAATTATGAGCTTGTCATAAAGCAGATGCAGGCCTTGCTTCATGATGAGAAAAATCAAATCGCTAATCTCAGCAATGCTTCTGCACTCTTGAACCAATTTCTCGACCGCATTAACTGGGTTGGTTTTTATTTAATGGATTCGAATGGAGAGCTAGTTCTTGGTCCTTTTCAAGGATTACCAGCTTGCGTCAGAATTCCTCTCGGGAAGGGCGTTTGTGGAACGTCAGCTTTGAAAAAGGAGACCATTCGAGTGGAAGACGTTCATCAATTCCCAGGCCATATCGCCTGCGATGCGGCTTCACGATCTGAGATTGTCATTCCGCTCTTGAAAGACGGTGAACTCTTCGGGGTGTTAGACATCGATTCTCCAGAAGTAAATCGCTTTGATGAGCTTGATCAGCAACAGCTTGAAGAATTGGCAGCTGTTGTAGTCGAGCATCTTTAAAGTACTTTTAGGTTAAGTCTAGATAAGAAGAAGAGCACAGATATCTCATTCTGTGCTCTTCTTTATTGAATATCATTCTAATATGCCATGCTGACATCCTCTTGGATGACCACCTTGTTTTTGCCAGTTTCTTTTGCCCGGTACAATGCTTCATCTGCTCTTTTAAATAAATATTGATAGGTATCATTCCGTTCCTTTTTCCAGTAAGACACACCACAGGATACTGTAATGTGCGGGTCTGAGCATTCTGACACCTTATTTAGAATCCTTTGGGCAATGAAAACACCTGTTTCTAACGAAACCCTTGGCAAATAAATAGCAAGTTCCTCTCCGCCCCAGCGCGCACCAATATCACTTTCTCGTATACTGCCTTTAATGAGATTCGCTACTTGAACCAATATCAAATCTCCAATTTGATGGCCAAAGGTATCATTTATTCCTTTAAAATTATCAATATCAATGAGAATAAAGGTTCCTTCCTCATCTTTCTTCATGGATTGTTGTATTTTTTCATCTAAAAACTTACGGGAATGAAGCTTGGTAAGATGATCCGTAATCACCAATTTTTCAAGTTCAGCTCTTAAAAGGGCATTGGTTAAGGCCAAAGATGAATGGTAGACCAGAGATTGCAGCAATTTAAACGCCTCAAACGGGAAGAAGTAGGGATCTCGATGCATAATAATAGAGAAGCCTTTCAGCTTCTTGCTGACAATTACCGGAACCGCCATGACAGAATGATAGGCAGGTGAAAGATGTTGGGAAAGATTCAAATCTCCAATAAATAATGGTTCGTTACTCTGTTGAAATTTTCCCTTTATATAGTCAATATAGATTCGAGCTTGTTGTGTAAAAAAGAATGGTGTCGAGCCAGGGAGAACTTTTGCTGTTAGTTGATCCCTAGTGAATAGAAAAAAGCCAACCTCTTGTGCTTCAAAAGAGCTTTTAATTTGTTCAGACATAATAGCCATCGTTTGGACTAACGGCTGGTTTGAATTTAATTGGTATGAGGTTTTATTGATTAATTGCAGGTCAGAAATGGTTTTTTGCGCTTGCTGATGCAGTTTAGCATTTTCCAAGGCACTGCCCGCGGACTCGGACAATGACCTGATAAATTCTGCCTCACCTCTCGGAAATTTGGTCACTTCCGGTGCGATGACTTGAATCACACCATAAATCTTTGAATTACTTTTTAAAGGGGCGTAGAGAGCAGCGTGTTTGGACACATCTGAACTCTCAAATTGAATCTCTCCAGACTCATAGGCATTAATGACATTCATATTTTCACTATCGTATTCTAAGTCCATGATTGGCAGGTCACTATGATGGTAGGCATCAAGTGATAGAAGTAAGTAGTAGGAATAATTAGGAAAGATTTCTTTTAGTGTAACTAATATTTCCCCTAGTAGATTGTCCACATTCAGGGTTGAATGAAATTTTTCAGATATTTGAAATAATTTTTTATATTTTTCTGTATCCAATAGTAAATCCCCTTTAGAGACTACATCATTATTTTCTGTATTTTTTAATTCCAAATAAATACATTGTATCCTAATTATAGTGAATGTCAGGATGATTTTGGAATATATTTTTAGGTGAAATATTAGTTTTTCTAGAACATTTTCGAGTCATTTAAGTCGGTTTAAAAATATACTTGACTTACCATGTATAAAAATCATATAATATTCTTTGTGTAAAATATATGCAGCCTATTGAGTTCATTTTATTGGTCTCATTTTGTTCCTCAAACTATTTGATGGTGCATCTTGTAACCCTTAGCTGCTAGGGCGAAGGTGCATGAAAACAAAATGTCTAGTAAAGATTCTCATAACGGTTTTTATTTTACCAAAATAAAAACACTAAGGAGGAGTCATTCATGGCTCGTTATACCGGCCCAAGCTGGAAATTATCCCGTCGTCTTGGAATCTCTCTAAGCGGCACAGGTAAAGAATTAGAAAAGCGTCCTTACGCTCCTGGACAACATGGTCCTAATCAACGCAAAAAGCTTTCTGAATACGGATTACAATTACAAGAGAAGCAAAAGCTTCGTCATATGTATGGTGTAAATGAGCGCCAATTCCGTACTCTTTTCGAAAAAGCTGGCAAATTATCAGGTATCCACGGTGAAAACTTCATGGTATTACTTGAATCACGTTTAGATAACGTTGTTTACCGTTTAGGTCTAGCTCGCACTCGTCGTGCTGCTCGTCAATTAGTAAACCACGGTCATATCTTAGTTAATGGTTCTCGTGTAGATATTCCGTCATACCGTGTAACTGCTGGACAAACAATCGGTGTTCGTGAAAAATCACGTAACCTTGATGTAATTAAAGAAGCGATCGAAGTTACTAATTTTGTACCTGATTTCTTAACTTTCGATGCTGACAAATTAGAAGGAACTTTCACTCGCTTACCAGAGCGTTCTGAACTTCCTGCTGAAATTAACGAAGCACTTATCGTTGAGTTCTACTCTCGTTAATTAATACGTGTTGTTAACTGTACTAATGAAAACCCTAGAAACGTTGATATTACTCAACTTCTAGGGTTTTTTATTTTTGTCTGCTTTGTAGAATAATGTATTATCCCCCAATTTGTTGGTGGAGGTTTTGGGGGAAGTTTTAAGAAAAAATATTATGTGGACAAGTGCATTTTATTTTTACAGTCAGACTGCAAGTAAGGAGACTTATTTTTTTAATACGACACATGTGTTTTATTTATTTTCGAGGTCACATAGGTCATAATGACCTTAATGACCTCGAAATTTAAAGATTTTTATTATTAAAGTTGAATTATTTTTTATGAACGATAATTTTTAAATAGTTTGATTTAAAGGTTTTAAATGCAATATAAAACATCGGAGGACAAAAAGGACACATTTAGATGTAATAATATATACAGCCCTTCTCAATCGAGTGGGGCTTTTTCCTCTTTGAGTAGACATTCCTTCTTCAACTAACGCTACCCGTTTGTATAAGATGTAGTTCTTCACAATCTTCACTTTAACAAAACAAAAAGGGACTGATGCTAGCACCGTCCCATTTTATTTTAATAAGTGTTACTTATCGAACTTGTTTACCAAAGTATATAAAAAATTGGTTATACTTACATTGGAGGTAAAGAAGTATGAAAAAAATATACCTCATGGACAAAGGAGACTAAAAATGAGAAAACTCGTTCTATTTCTGCACGCATCGCTCGACGGTTTCGTAGAAGGTCCGAACGGTGAAATGGACATTGGCTGGGTTTCATACGATGCTGACTTGGAGAAACACGCGAAAGAAATTCTGAGTACTGCCGACACTGTCATATGGGGTCGTGAGACTTATCAGATGATGCACAGTTACTGGACATCTGTGCCTTCTGACCCCTCAGCTTCGCAGCATGAACGGAATCATGCCGAGTGGATCGAAAAGACACCCAAAATCGTTTTTTCCACGACGTTGGAGAAAGTCGAATGGAACAATTCCAGACTGGTGAAAGAAGATGTCGAGGAAGAAATCAAGAACCTCAAACAGCAGCCAGGCAAGGATATGGTCATCCTCGGCAGTCCTAGGTTAGCTCACTACCTTATGCAGCTTGATTTAATAGATGAGTATAAAATTACAGTTTCTCCTGTATTGATCGGCAGCGGGTTGCCGTTATTCCAAGGTCTCAAAGAGAAGATCAATCTTAACCTGATCGAAAACAAGACATTTGATTCTGGAGCCATAGCCCTCGTTTATCAGACGGCTAGATGACCTTTTTTCCTAAAGCAGATTACAACGGATACGATAGCTCAATAAGCCGCCTCTTTAACGAGGCGGTTTTCTTATCGTAAAGATCCAACATCAGGATTTAATATAGCCTAAATCTAAGATGATGACGCAAACATTAAGTAAATCATACCAGTAAAACAATTTCGGTTAAGGATCCCTAAAAAAATGCAAAATCAAGCAATCTAAAGCTAATGAAAAAAGAGCGAAATGAAAAATTGGTATAGAATGATTACTTTAACCTTAAAGTTTGAAAAAGTACAATCCTTAAGAAAAAAAGAAAACAGCAAAAAAAGACCACATTTAGGTCCTGAAATTAAGTTTCCAGTTTCTTCAAGTAAAGCTACCCGTTAGCTAAGTACATTTCTTCACAAACTTAGTTTTATTAAAGGACTGTTGCCACGTTTGTTCAATTAGGGGTTCATAAAAGGCGCCTTAATTTAAAAGAAGAAGAAACAAATACGGTCCCTTGCCGCTCTATTCCTTCTCCAATGTTCAAAATGCTTGATACTTACCGAAAAGAAACTTCCACTTTTCCTAACTCACTGAACTCAGCAGTAAACACATCCCCTTTTTGTGCAACTACTGCTGCGGATAAAGCACCAGATAAAATCACTTCTCCAGCTTTTAAAATGACATTATACTCAGATAATTTATTCGCTAACCAGGCTACACATGTGGCCGGATGCCCTAATACATCTTCCCCTGTCCCTTTATTCATGAGCTCACCATTTTTATAAAGATTCATTTTGATTTTAGTCAGGTCTAAACCATTGACAGCGAATTTTTGGTCTCCTAATACATAAAGCCCGCAGGAAGCATTATCGGCAACAGTGTCTTGGAGCTTGATTTTCCAATTCAGAATTCGACTGTCCACAATCTCTAAGGAGGGAATGATGGACTCAGTTGCAGCTAAAACGTCTTCCGCTGTTACATTTGGACCTTTAAGATCCTTATTGAGAACAAAGCCGATCTCCCCTTCAACCTTTGGTTCGAAAAGCGAATCGACAGCGATGCTGCCCTTATTGGGAACACTCATGCTGTCCAATAGGTGACCGTAATCCGGCTGGTCGACTCCTAAAAGCTCTTGCATGGCAAAGGAGGTTAACCCAATCTTTTTCCCAACGATTTTCTGTCCAGCCTTGACTTTCTGATCAATCGCTTTTAACTGGACTTGATACGCTTCGTGAATAGTCAGACCTGGGTACAGATCGGTTAACGGCGTTACGGATTTTTTCGTTTGCTCTGCATGGAGCAAATGCTCGTATGCATCACGTACTACAGCTGTTTTTATGCTCAAAGAAAAAACCTCTTTCTTTTAAATGATAAAAAGAACTTTGATAATGCAGGTTTCTGCACTTGCACTATCAAAGTTGGGTGGAATTATCAAAACTTTTTCACGAGGATTTTACTAAAAAAGTCAATTATAATCTTGTTAAATTCTTCAGCCTTTTCCCATTGTGGCCAATGTCCAGCATCGTTAACTCTCCTCCTCCTTTTTTGAAAGTCTATACTTTATGAAACTTGACAACGCCCATTCCTGTCACCCATTCTGGGATTGGCTCATAACAAGCAACCTCTGGTTCAAGCCCTTGAAGTATTCCTAGCAGCACAAGCCAGTTATGAATTTCCTGACCGCCATTTCCCCCATTTTCCTCGATAAAATCAGGGCCCCATTGTCTTAGTGCCGGATAGTCTTTTTCTGTAATTAATCGTAAAAATTCACGATCCCACTCTTCATTGACCGGTCCGGATTTCAAACTTGTCACACGTGTTTTCCGCGTGTCCAAATATTCGTCAAGCTGCTCAATTTCTTGACGGCCATTTGTTAGGACTTTAATAAGCTCTTGATCTTCAGGCTTTTCACTATCGATCTTTGGAATTGGAACCCAGTGAGATATCCCTCCTGAAGCGACAATCGCTACTTTTTTATCGCTTTCCCATGATTTTATTGCTTTGCGGACGACTTCTCCGACTTGGAAACAGCGGTCCATTGTAGGCAGCGGTGGTGCTGCTGTATTCACAGCAATCGGCACAACCGGTATCTTTAGATCAGGGTTTAAAAAGTGGACGGCTTGAGTGTGGCCATGATCCACTTTCATTCTCATCGAAAAAGCAAAATCCACATTGTTCGCCAAACCTGTATCCAGAACATGCTTTGCTAATTCTTGCTGGACAGGAATTTGGTATTCAGGAATTTGCCAGTCGCCCCATCCTTCACATCGATCAATTCCAATCGTGAAGGATGGCATCTGATCATAGAAATAACTATTAAAATGATCATCCGAAATTAAGACAATCACATCTGTCCCCATATCCTCCAGCCATTTTTTCATATCGGCAACGGTATTTAGAAAGCGCTGCCCTTTTTCTCCGCCGCCAGCTTCATTTGTCATGATCATCGGACTATGTGACATTGCTACACCTGCTACTATTTCAGCCACTTCTCCCACTCCTCTAATCTAAGTATTTTTTTATGCGGGCAAAAAATATGCCATGCCTTTAATACAGTAAAGGAGCCTTTAGGCTCCTTGAAAAATCGGTTATATAGCTCTCTTTTTCGCTCTCCACGGAGCTGAGCATAAACTATTATACATGCACACCTTTAGCAAAATTAATTTGAATTTGATTAAATTGTTCAGGTTTCTCCCATTGAGGCCAATGTCCCGCACCTTCGACTACTACCAATTGGCTATGAGGAATCAATTCTTGAAGGTATTCCGCATCCTCGACTGTAGCTGTGGGATCATGATCCGACATTAAAATAATCGTAGGAGCAGTGATTTTACTTGTCCACTCTGAATCCCAAGTGTAATTTTTTCGAACTTCCCATTCTTGTAATATCATAATATTTTCAATAGCTTCCTTTAACTCTGGCTGTGTGTAAATGTTATAGCGTGATTGAACGAGTTCTTTTGTCACAAAACTCGTATCCCAGAACAAAAACTCCAGCCTCTTTTGAACATTTTCTTTATTGACTTCCAAAACAGCCTGAATCGTGGATTCTTTCAGCTTTTTCATCACTTCTGGTTTACCCTTAATATTACCTGGCGTATTCAACACTAAGGACTTTACATATTCCGGGTGATGAGCAGCAAACCATGCAGACGTCCATCCCCCCAAAGACTCCCCGGAAAGGTGAACTTTTCCAAGTGAGAGGGTTTTAATTACCGCTAACAAATGATTACTGTATACATCTAACGTATAAGGTTGATTCGGTTTATCCGTATATCCATGCCCGACCATATCTAAGACAAGAACTCTGAAATGCCTGCTCAAGCTCTTGACATTTCTTGCGTATGCTTCAGCGTGTCCGCCAACTCCATGTAAGAGTATCAACGGTTCTCCCTCACCAGCTTCGATAATTCTAGTATTTACTCCGTCAGCATTGACGAAATATTGTTTAAAAGCGATTCCAGACAATTCATTCCAAATACTCACATTGTTGTTTGACATATAGTTTCTCCTCCTAAGGATGCATGAATCCTATTTAAGTGACCTCAGTAGTACCTGTTTTTTCATTTTTTTATCAACAGCCCCATTACAGGGACCCAAACGGTGAAATGATTCACTCAATTTTAAAATCCCCCAAAATGATACCCGCTTGCAATGCTAGGAAAAGCTGATAACTGGTTTGTAAATCATGGATATCAGCATCTAAAATTTCACCTATTTTTTGTACGCGATAACGTAATCCACCAATCGACAAATTCATTATTTCTGCTGATTTACATATATTTTGGCCACTCTTAATGTAATGATATAGAGTTTTGGTTAACTCAGATTCTTTCCCTCGATCGTATTCAAGTAATTTTGAAAGCATTTTGTTGCAGAAATGCCGGATATCATCCATTTTCCCTGTTCGAAATAAAATCCCAACCGCTCCTAAATTATCAAAGTACATAATATCCTTTTGCTCATGGTTCATGTTTAATGAAATGATAGCTTCATTGTACAGAATCGGTATATCTTCAAGAGACTTTGATTTAGAGCTCATCCCAATTTTAAAAGGTATATCAGGGTATTTTTCTTTCAGAAAACCTAATAATTTTCTAATAAATTTATCGACGTCCATAGCATATTTTGAGAACAAGTCAACAGGCAGTAACGCAGCTATGTTTTGAGTGCCTTCCGAGATTAAGATATTCAGATTACGCTCCATAAAATATCTTGAAAAATCTTCAATCAAATTCATACCTACGATTGGATCCTTTCCATTCGGATAAAAATTTGGATCCCCTTTCAAAACTAAAAATTGATATTCTTGGCCCAAATCCACCCCAATAAATCTGGCCCTTTTGAATAGTATTACAGGGTTTAACCTATTATGGATCATATCTTCTAACAATCCGCCTTTGATGTTTAACTTCAGTTCTGTATCCAGGATTGTTTCCTTATTAAAATTACTCACAGATCCGATGAGACACAATTGCTTCATTTTCAACCAATCCACTTCATTAAAAGAAGTGTTTATAAAAGAGCAGTAACCTACAATCTTGCCTCTGGATACCATCGGAGCTATTAATCTCTTATGTTCTTCAGATTGGACCAGTTCGACAATTTGCTGACTCTCCATAAGTTCAGTCAGTTTGATATGATTGTCTTTATCAAGATTATTTTTAACGATTTTCTTTAAATTCCTGCTATATTGTCTAGCCAATTCCGGATCTAAGCCTATTGAATAAAGATAGTTAAATCCCAGATCTTCAAGAATGATGGGGATGTTTGTAAGCTGATAGCATGCGTCGGCCAATCGTGCTTCCCCAATGCCATTTAGAAACTGACCGATGGCTTGGTTATTGAAATCCATGGCAGCCTGCAAGTTATTTTTTTCAGTTAAAACTGTATCAAGACAGCTCAGAAGCATTTGCGGCAGTCCTGATTCGAACTCCTTCTCTGTGAAAGTATAGTCTCCAAAATGCTCTGACATTTGAACAAGCATTTCCAATGCTTTAGGATAATCGACCTTATTTTGCAATATATTCACCCACTTAAGAAAATTACAAGCTTAATAAGCCCCCTGAAAATTTGCATTTTAAAATTATTCTACTTCTCCTGAGTGGGCTTGTCGATTCCTCGCTATTGCCATGCTATCTCATCCACCTGTACCGCTCTGATTGCGAATTGGAATTACTAATACTTTTTCAATCTCTAATCCTTAATTTCTCCAGTAATCCCTGACTTCCCGTTTTTTGGCGAAGACCTCGAATGCCCCACCCTCCATCGAAATTCAATACCTCTCCTGTAGCCGGAATATTGTCATTTCTTGAAGCAAAGAATACGTAAGCCCCGGCATAATCTTCTCCGTACAATATACGTCCGATTGGGGCGGCGGACTCTACATTCTCATTACTCTGTTCCAAGTCAACATCTTTGTACCATTCTTTATACATGCTCGTTATGGACCTATTGTCCATTTCCAGTGAGGCAGGTCCCCTCAAATCCGTCATTGCACCGCCAATGGCAATGCCGTTCACTCGGATATAAGGTGCCATTTCAAATGCCAATTGTCGAACCAAGCCAACAACAGCATGCTTGGTGGATGTGTAAAGCGGTCCGCCTCCGTTTGTGTAAAAGCCTGCATTGGAAACTGTAAAAATCATATTTCCCCGAGTTGCGGCCAATTGCGGCAGACACGCTTTGGCCGCAAGCAAGTAACCCTTGACATTGATATGGAATAATTCATCAAATGCTTGATCAATCTTGTCTTCCGGAAGATCCACCAGTGACATGTTGTAATCCCAAATACCGACATTTGCAACTAACGTATCAATTTTTCCGAAATATTCCGTACACCGGCTTACAGCTGACTTGAGGTCACTGAACCGACGTACGTCTCCAACTATTCCAATTACATTTTCACCATACTCTTGTTCAAGCTGGTTCAGACGATCTGCCGACTTGTCAAATACTGCAACTTTGGCACCTTCAGCCACAAATCGTTCCACAATGGCACGGCCGACGCCGGATGCACCGCCTGTAATCAAGGCCACTTCATTGGTTAATCTCATCATTGTACCTCCCCACTCGTATAAATAGTCACATGTAGCATGCTCATGGGTTGGTTACTATTTTTTTTTCAAAGTACCCGTCTTCAAAAGCCACATATACATCTTCTCCATCAACCTGTACTGGATACTTTTTCAAAGGTTTAAAAGGGGGTGCCATCTTTACAGCTCCCGTCCGGGCACAAAACTTTCCCATATGCAATGAGCACACGATGACATCTCCATCCAGATAACCGCCTTCAGATAGCGACCATTTGGCGTGAGAACAGCGGTCTTGTGTTGCAAATACTTCTCCATTTACGTTAAACACCGCTACTGCCGTATCTTCTTCTACTACCTTTAGCCCCTCATCAGTCGGTAGATCAGACAACGTGCAAACCTTTGTAAATTTCATAATGGATCCCCTTTCATCTGTAGTAATGATTAAAAAAAGACAGACAAGTTATTTGACAATATCGTACTTTGATCAATCAAAATGGTTCTGCGGGCAATTTTAAAGCCCAATCCTCCCTCTGAACGCCGCAGTACATCCCGACGCTCGCCCGAAAAAATATCAGACTGACGTTCCGAACGGTTGCGATACACGATAAATGACGATGCCACCTCATATGTGTTCGGTTCCTCCAATTCCCCAATCATGACATTGGAAATCAGGTGCCGTGTACGTGACACCGGATTCTCCGCCCAGTTCACTCCGGATACTCTCGCTCGAATACGTCCGCTCATCGTTTCATAGGTATCGTCGTAGTGCGATCCTTTTCCTTGAGGAGCATACTCCTGCGATATTTCTCTGCCTACTCGGTTCATGCGAATCGGCATCCAATAATGAATATCCTTTTCCATCAGCTCGAACCACGCTTCAAACTCCGAGTGGTCTAACAGCTGCGCTTCCTTATAGTAAAACTGCTCAATTTCATGTTGCAGCTCCAGACTTGAGCTACTTTCCTCCCATTTAAACGGTTTGATTAACTCCATTATTTCCATACCCTTTACCACCCCTTGTTTTCATCCTAAATCGTATGACATCCGATCCTTCAAAAGTGTAGGCAACGACCCTAACTTAAGATTGGGGTTTCAATGTCTCCCAACTTGGTTCCGACATCATGCGAGCCCAATGGGAATAAAACCCTCTTGCTGCTTCTTCAGAAAATACATAGGAGGTTTTACCCGGAAATTCCGGATTGTTTTTACCCTGAAGATTCAGCCCCATTTGCATAGCCAGCGGTGCAGTTCTGGACTTGTACCCGCGAAGAGCACTCTGAATTTCAACCCAGTTTTCCCCGTCGTCCTGCTCGAACACTCCACTAGCACTGAACGTACGGACATTCTGACGAGCCAGTTCATCCTTGATTTCCTGCGGCGCATCCTTATCAACGACGACGAAGGCCCACACTTCAATCTGATTCGGTCCCTTTGGATGCCAAGTCCGCACTGTGTTCATCCCATACGGTAAGAATGAGCAGTTTGGGAAGATTGTCATGTGGCTTGTCCCCATTCTGTCGTATGGCAAAAGAGGAGTCAAACGTTCTTTCGCCTTTTCATAAGCCGGGCCTTCGCTATAATATTTGTCGACTATGGGTCCTATGCGGTGCGAACCTCTTGTTGTATCAATATAAAAGCCGCATCCATGACCGCCCCATTTGGATCGGAACTGATGTCCTTTCATATGCGGCTCATAACTGGACAAATCTTGCTCAGGCGGCAACCCTGCAACTACAGCAGCCAAATGAGATGACAAGGCATGGTACATGTCACTGTCAAATTGCTCCGCAGCAAACTTCCAGTTACAGTCAATCACCCACTTTTGCATGACCCCGATTGCTTCCGTCCCTGCCTCGGAACGATCCAACATGGTGTCCATGTAAGGGGTTGCATCACTTAAATAAGTCAGCAAATCCGGTGCTTCCGGATCCCAGTTGGCAAATACTAACCCTTTGTATATTTCCACCCTAGCCTGCAGCGGCCCCCAATCTTCCTTCTTAAATCCAGAGAAAGCTTCTTCTTCAAACGGTACATTGACCAGATCGCCTGCTGTGTTATACGCCCAGCCATGGTAGGTGCACGTGAACGCCTTGGCATTCCCGCAATCTGCCCGGCAAATCTTCATTCCACGATGCCGGCATTGGTTATGGAACACCTTGATGCTTTTATCTCTCTGCCGCACCATCACCACAGGATCTTCTCCCATATAGGTGGTCAAGTAATCTCCCGGTTTGGGAACGTGGCTTTCATGTCCAAGAAGCAGCCATGAACGGCCAAAAACCCTCTCCAATTCCAACTCATACAATTCCTGATCCGTATAAATGCGTGGATCTAACACTCCCTTATCTTCATCAATAAGGGCACGGATTGCTTCGGGTGTCCATTTTCCTGAATTAAGGCTCATAAATTTAAACCTTCCTTTCTACTAAAAA
This sequence comes from Neobacillus drentensis, assembly GCF_021560175.1. Classification (GTDB taxonomy): domain Bacteria; phylum Bacillota; class Bacilli; order Bacillales; family Cytobacillaceae; genus Neobacillus; species Neobacillus drentensis_A. The sequence goes on from NZ_CP091110.1 coordinate 4,873,401, forward strand.
CTACGGATTGAAATCGCTTTCTTTTATCAAGTTTAAATTTTTTTACGATTAAAAAATACAGCAAAAAGTGCTTTTTATTTCTGTATTTTCTAAACATTTAGTATAAAAATTATTACAAAAATCCCCATCTTACAACACTCTTAATCCACAAACTTACCTAAAAGCATTCATAATTTTGATATTTGCTCTTGTCCTATTCTTGAAGTATCTGTCATCCCAAAGGTCTTGATAGGCAAATTTAAACAACAAAAAAACCACTCCCTAATTTTTTATAGGAAGTGGTTTTTGCTATTGATATAAATTATTTACATGACTACGTCACAAATTGAAGGAAATTTTGGTCAGTGCCATTGTGGCATGTGTTTTTTTATTATCGATACTCTTTTAAAAAAATTAGGGCTTTGGAAATAACCAAAGCCCTAATCTTTAATAGTTTATTAACGTGTATTTCTTCTTACCTCTTCTAATAATCGTAAACTGTCCTTCAATACGATCTGTTTCCTGAAGAAGATAAGCAGTGTCAGTCACCTTTTCCCCATTTACCATGACGGCCCCATTTGTAATATCCTCACGTGCCTGACGCTTTGAAGGAGAAATCTTTGCCGCAACAAGCAAATCAACTAAATTCTCTTCACCTTCATTTGCATCATAGGAAGGTACATCTTTAAAACCTTGCTTAATTTCTTCAGCAGATAGATTTTTTACGTCCCCGCTAAATAACGCTTGAGAAATTTTAATCGCCTGCTGTAATGATTCTTCACCATGGATCATACGGGTAATTTCTTCTGCTAATGCTTTTTGAGCTTTACGAAGATGCGGCTCTTCTTGGACGCTTTGTTCAAGGCTCTCAATATCTTCTTGAGAAAGGAACGTAAAGTACTTCAAGTATTTCACTACATCTGCATCGGCTGTGTTAATCCAGAACTGGTAGAACTCGTACGGAGTGGTCTTTTCCGGATCTAACCAGACAGCGCCGCCTTCCGTCTTCCCAAATTTGGTTCCATCTGCTTTTGTAACCAGTGGGATCGTTAGACCAAATGCCTTAGATTCTTCGTCATGCATTTTCCGGATTAATTCCAGTCCAGAAGTAATATTCCCCCACTGGTCGCTGCCGCCAATTTGCAATTTACAATTGTGGTGGTCATATAAATGATTAAAGTCCATTGCCTGTAAAATCGTATAAGTAAATTCGGTAAAAGAAATACCGGTTTCAAGGCGGGATGCAATCGTATCCTTGGCAAGCATGTAATTAACACCGATATGCTTACCGATATCACGCAAGAACGTCACGATATCCATAGAGCCTGCCCAATCATAGTTGTTAACCATAGTGGCTCCGTTTTCACCATCAAAGTCAAAAATAGAGGCAAGTTGTTTTTTAATGCCTTCAACATTCTCCTGAACGGTTTCCAAAGTTAGCAATTTACGCTCTTCACTTTTACCACTTGGGTCTCCAATTAATCCAGTAGCACCGCCAACCAACACGATTGGCCGATGACCATGCTGCTGAAATCTTCTCAGGGTTAAAAACGCAACTAAGTGCCCAATATGCAAGCTATTTGCAGTCGGGTCTACCCCGCAATAAAGCGAAATACTTTCCTTACTTAATAAATCTTTTAGGCCTTCTTCATCTGTTTGCTGATAAATAATGCCTCTCCATGTTAAATCCTGTAGTAAATCCAAATTAATCCCTCCATTTAGCTTAAAAAAATAAAAACGCCCCTGCAAAATGCAGGGACGTATAGTTTACGCGGTACCACCCAGCTTAAGGAAATATCCTCCAACTCAAAAAAATAACGGTTTAAACCGTTTTCCGCTACTAACAAACGAGTTCACAGAAAAAAGCTCCAGGACGTAATTCGTTCTTCTATGTGTATCAGCTTTCACCACCGCTGACTCTCTAAAACAGGGATAGAAGTACTACAGTTGATTCCCTTCACAGCTTTCAATATAAAATATGCTATAGCTTTTTTTAACATATTTCCTCACCCCTGTCAAACCGCGAACTGGAAATTTCAGAAAATGTAGAAGGTTGTCAGTTTTTAGTCCTTCTGTATGCTATAATGGATGTGATTTTATATTGAGGTGATGCCCTGAATGAATGAAAAAATGCAAGCTTGGATGGAAAAAGGAAAATCCATATTAAACTTGTTTACCCATAGAAAAACGGTAAAAAGTGCACGAATAACCTACCAAGTCGTTTGGAACTTAATTCTCCTTGTGCTAACTGTCGGCATTCTTGGCGGGTCATTTGCGACAGGTGTTGGTGCAGGCTACTTTGCCTCACTAGTAAAAGATGAACCCGTCCGCTCCTACGACAGTATGAAAAAGGACATTTATAATTATACCGAAACCTCGGACTTATATTTTGCTAATAACGTCTATCTTGGCAGGCTCAGGACCGATTTGGTCCGGGAAGAGGTTAAACTTGATCAAGTCTCAAAGGATTTAACCAATGCAGTGGTGGCAACGGAAGACCAATACTTTTATCAACATAAAGGGGTCGTGCCGAAGGCCGTATTTCGAGCTGTTTTTCAAGAGGTAACAAATTCCGCTGTTCAATCAGGCGGCAGTACGTTAACACAGCAATTAATTAAAAATCAGATTCTAACGAATGAAGTCTCCTTTCAGAGGAAAGCCAATGAAATCTTACTTGCCCTCCGTTTAGAGAAATTTTTCAACAAAAAAGAAATTTTAGAAGCCTACCTCAATGTTTCAACTTTTGGAAGAAACTCATCGGGTCAAAACATTGCCGGTGTCCAAGCAGCAGCGAAAGGAATCTTTGGAAAAAGCGCTAGTGAGCTGACACTGCCGCAAGCGGCCTTCATTGCTGGTCTCCCGCAAAGTCCGTTTGGATATACCCCCTTTACAAGAGAAGGCACAGTGAAAAATAATCTTGAACCAGGGCTGGCTCGAATGAAAACGGTTTTAAAAAGAATGTTTGACGGTGGATACATCAACCAGCAGCAATATGCTGAAGCCTCTGCCTACGACATCACAAAGGATTTTATTAAGCCTGTACCCAATCCACTTGAAAAATACCCATGGCTATCATTCGAAATTGAAAAACGTTCCCTCGACGTCCTTACCACTGTGCTGGCAAAAAAAGATGGGTACACAGATAAGGATTTAAAAAATGATGATACTCTTTATTATAAATATAAAACTATAGCGAATCATGATCTCCATCAAAATGGTTACAAAATTTATACAACGATTGACAAAAATATTTATGATAAGATGCAAACGGTAAAAGATAATTATAAATACTACGGACCCGATAAGGCTCAGGTGAAAAAGGATCCGGAAACAGGCGAAGAAGTAACGGTGATGGAGCCTGTCGAAGTGGGAGCCGAATTGATTGAAAACAAGACCGGGAAAATTATCAGTTTTGTTGCAGGCAGAAATTACGGAAATCAGCAGCTTAATCATGCAACTAGCGCCATTAGGCAGAATGGTTCAACGATGAAGCCACTTCTCGTTTATGGCCCGGCGATTGAGTTAGGCAAAGCTTCACCAGGTATGCCGCTTCCAGATGTAGCGCTAAGTCTTGCTGATGGCCGAAGCACTCCGTGGCCGCGCAACTATGATTTAAGGTATAGTGGTATCGTTTCCGCTCGTTATGCATTAGCAAAATCGTATAACGTTCCGGCAGTTAAACTGTATAAAGATATCGTTGCACAACAGCCCGCAAAATATCTAGAAAAAATGGGATTCACCTCTCTGAAAAAGCCGGATTATACCAATCTTGCAACAGCGATTGGTTCAATGGAAACCGGTGTTACGATTGAGGAAAATACCAATGCATTTAGTACGTTTGCAAATGGCGGGAAATTTATTGATGCCTATATGATTGATAAGATTGTCGATAAAGATGGTAAAATCATCTACCAGCATGATGTCAAGCCTGTAGATGTCTTTAAGCCGCAGACCGCCTATCTTACACTTGATATGATGCGGGATGTTATCAAAATGGGGACTGCCGCTGGAGTTAAGAGTAAATTGAAATTCAGTGCAGATTGGGCCGGCAAAACTGGAACCGGTAATCAGTATATCGATTCTTGGTTTGTTGCTTCAAACCCGAATGTTACCTTTGGAATTTGGACCGGTTATGATACACCAAAATCCCTGCAAACATCGGGAATGAGTTATAGTCAGCGTACGAATAACCTGTGGGCAGAATTAATAAATGCCGCTTACGATATCAACCCAGACTTAGTGGATCCGAAGGAATCATTTCAAATGCCTAGTGGAATCGTAAAACGTTCCTTTTGTGCGGTTTCTGGTTTGCTTCCATCTGCAGCCTGTTCAAAGGCTGGTTTAATCCAAAGTGACTATTTCAATGTGAACAATGTTCCTTCAAAAGTAGATGATAGTTTAGTGGAAGGGAAATTTGTTACCGTAGGGGATAAAAAGTATTTAGCCTTGGACTCCACTCCAAAAGAGTTTGCCCAGTTTGGTTTGGTCCTAAATCCCGACTTCATCACAAGAATGGTCGGAAGGAATTTTAAAAATTATAGTCAATTGATTCCAAAAAGGGACCGTTGGGGGAAAATACTGGTCCCGACTGCTAAAATGGTCGATAACGGAAAAAGTCCTAACGGAGTAGCTCTTTCCGTGTCGGGAAATACCTTATCTTGGTCCAAGTCAGGTGATAATGATGTCGTCGGTTACCGAGTATATCAAGGCAATACCAAGGTAGCAAGTATTACTAGCGGCTCAAAGCTCTCCTATACGGTCGGAAACGGTTCTTATCATGTTAAAGCAGTTGATATTGCCGGCAGAGAATCTGCATCATCTAATGTGGTTGAAGTTGGAGCTGCTGCTCCTCTACCGGTGATACCACCGACTACACCACCAGCTAAAAGTGATCATCCGACCGCACCATAAGTATCTCAAGCACATATAGTATGAAGAAAAGAATGGCTTTCGCAGCCATTCTTTTTTGTGTCATTAGTCGGTCGAACGAGTGAACACCCACACTGATTTTCATACTCCGAGAAATATAAAAATAAAAACACACGACCATTCTTTAGAATAATCGTGTGTTTGAAATGTTCATTAATCTTCCATCGTTGAAAGGTCCCCTGTCGGCAGGTTCAACTCCCAAGCTTTTAAAACGCGTCTCATAATTTTGCCACTTCGAGTTTTTGGCAATTTGTCACGGAAATCAATTTCCCTAGGCGCGGCGTGAGCGGCAAGACCCTTTTTTACAAATTGTCTAATTTCCTCTTTTAATTCTTCAGAGGCTTCAAAACCCTCACGTAAGGCCACGAACGCCTTAATAATCTCACCTCGGACAGGATCTGGTTTCCCAATAACCCCTGCCTCTGCAACAGCCGGGTGCTCGACGAGTTTACTTTCTACTTCAAACGGACCAACCCGCTCCCCCGACGTCATGATCACATCATCAACCCTGCCTTGGAACCAGAAATAACCATCCTCATCCATGTAGGCAGAGTCTCCCGAAACATACCAATCACCTGGCATGAAATAGGATTCATACTTCTCCGGATTATTCCAAATCGTATGCATCATCGATGGCCAGCCCTTTTTAATAGCCAGATTTCCCATGCGATATGGCGGCAGTTCGTTTCCTTGATTATCGACAATGGCCGCTTTCACTCCTGGAATAGGTTTTCCCATGGAACCAGGCTTGATTTCCATACAAGGATAATTACAGATAAGCTGTGCGCCTGTCTCGGTCATCCACCAGCCATCATGGATACGTTTATTAAATACCTTTGCACCCCATTTGACTACTTCCGGATTTAATGGTTCACCAACACTTGAGATATGACGCAGACTGCTTAGATCGAACTTTTTAACAAGCTCATCCCCCGCCCCCATCAGCATCCGGAAGGCAGTTGGTGCACTATACCATACCGTAACACCAAAGTCCTCAATCATTTGATACCAGGACTCAGGGCTAAAACGGCCACCGACGATTACGTTTGAAGTTCCGGTTAACCACGGTCCAAAGATACCATAAGATGTACCTGTTACCCAGCCAGGGTCGGCAGTACACCAGTATACGTCATCCTCTTTTAAATCCAGAACCCATTTTGCGGTTTGGTAATGTTGAATCATGGCATTATGTACGTGCAATACTCCTTTAGGCTTTCCAGTAGATCCTGATGTATAGTGCAGGATCAGACCATCCCTGCGATCCACCCATTCAATCTTAAGTTCTTTACTAGCTGATTTAAACTTCTCTATAAAGTCAATCTCTATTCCTTGCTCTTCAACATTATTCCCAACAACAAAGATATGCTTTAAGGCCGGTAAATCTTGAACGGGGACACGATCTAACAAATCTGGGGTTGTCACTAAAACTTTTGCTTCGCTGTCCTGCAGCCTGTCGCGGACTGCTCCCTCCATAAATGCTTCAAATAATGGCCCGACAATCGCCCCAAGCTTAATCGCACCTAGTACTGTAATATAGAGTTCCGGAGAGCGCGGCATGAAAATAAAGACACGATCGCCTTTTTCAACATCACCATATGATTTCAATACATTTGCTGCCTTATTAGATAAATCCTTCATTTCCTTAAATGTATACTTTTCATCTCTAGCGCCATCACGGTAATATAGGGCTACCTTATTCTTCCGGAAGGTTTTCGCATGGCGGTCAATCGCCTCATAAGCCAAATTTACAAGTCCTGTTTCGCTCCAAGAAAATTCTTTTTCGGTTTCCTTCCAGTCAAAACGTTTGTACATTTCATCATAATTTTCAAGATTAAACTCGCCTTGGACAACTGGCAGCGCTTCCACTTTCACCTAAATCTCCCCCTCATTTGCTAGTATGAGATAATTATAGTACAAACAAGAATTATTCACAATTTTAAAAATATTATTTTCTTGAATTTTATGGTCATTCACCTATTTCCTTACAAAAAATTTTTTGAAATTTCTTTTTTCTAATAGTTTTTATGTATAATAGAATTGATACACAACCATCTCTGCAGAGTAGGTGACAGTATGGAACACACAAAAACATACAATGCCAAACAATTAAAAACTCCTCATGGGAATTTAATTATTGAGGGTCCTATTTCATCTGATAAACTTGCTGGATATGAATTTCACCATGACCTTGTGGCATTTCGACAGCCCGCGCAACAGCATCAGGCATTAATTGGGATTGCCGATCTTCCTGAAGGAAGAATCATTATTGCCAGGGACCTGCATACCATCGTTGGATATGTAACCTATCTTTATCCTGACCCGCTTGAGCGATGGTCAGAAGGAAAGATGGAGAATCTGATTGAATTGGGAGCGATTGAGGTCATCCCAAAATTCAGGGGCTGCTCCGTCGGTAAAAATCTGTTGATCGTCTCCATGATGGATGATGCCATGGAAGATTATATTACAATTACAACGGAGTATTACTGGCATTGGGACTTGAAAGGTACAAAATTAAATGTTTGGGATTACCGAAAGATTATGGAGAAAATGATGAATGCCGGCGGTCTGGAGTGGTATGCAACGGATGATCCTGAAATTTGCTCACACCCTGCTAACTGTCTGATGGCAAGGATCGGAAAAAGAATAGAAGCTAATTCTATCCAAAAGTTTGACCGGCTCAGGTTTATGAATCGATTTATGTACTAAAAGTGGTAGTGACCGTTTAGCATCCTAGAGATTTGGAGCTAGACAGCTTAATCTTTTTGATTGAGGGTGATTTATATGATTATCGAAGAAATCATGAAAACAGATGTTGCCGTACTTTTACCAACGAATACGATTGCAGATGCCATACATTTAATGGATACACGAAAAATTCGTCACATTCCGATTGTAGATCAAGACAACCATTTACACGGACTAATAACCATAGCAAATATACGAGAAGCAACTCCCTCTATCTTTCACGCAAATGAACATCCCGAAGACTTAAAGCAACCACTAGAAACCATTATGGAGAAAAATGTAATCACCGGTCACCCGCTTGACTTTGTAGAAGAGGCGGCTGGTTTGTTTTATGAACACAAAATCAGCTGTATTCCGATTATCAATGACCGAAAATTAATCGGGATTGTAACGGAAACCGATTTACTGCGGACTATGGTTGAATTAACTGGCGCACACCAGCCTGGTTCTCAAATCGAAATCAAGGTTCCCAATCTTGCCGGTGTACTTAGTGATATAACAGCTTTGATCAAAAAGAGGAACGCGAATATTCTAAGTGTTCTCGTCTACCCAGATAAAAACGATGAACACTTTAAAATCCTTGTTTTTAGGGTGCAAACCATGAATCCAACGGCACTCATTCAAGATCTTAAACAAGCGGGCCATCAGGTTTTATGGCCCAACCTCCCGGGGACATCTCTATGAAAGATCAGTGCTCCTTTATATTTTCAGAAGAACTGCTTAAGTATAAATTTAATGACCATCATCCTTTTAATCAATTTCGGCTCCAATTGACCGTTGACCTTTTACATAAAATCAATGCTTTAGCGCCAGAGCAGATAATTCCGCCCAAGATCGCAACTGAAAGAGAATTAACGCTAATCCATGACCCTAGCTACGTAGAGGCTGTAAAACTAGCAGGAGAGGGAACTCTTCCAAAGGAAATTGCTGAAAATTACGGCCTAGGAACAGAGGATACACCTGTGTTCCCCTATATGCATGAAGCAAGTTCCTTATTGGTTGGAGGGACGTTAACAGCAGTGGACCAAGTAATGACGGGAAAGGCTCTTCATGCCCTTCATCTTGGCGGAGGATTGCATCACGGCTTCCGTGGTAAAGCCTCAGGATTCTGTGTCTATAATGATAGCTCTGTAGCGATAAAATATTTACAAGAAAAATATCATGCCCGGGTTTTATATGTCGATACCGATGCCCATCATGGCGATGGTGTTCAATGGTCATTTTATGATGACCCCGGCGTTTGTACCCTGTCCATTCATGAAACAGGAAGATATTTATTCCCTGGAACAGGCAGCATTAATGAACGAGGCCAAGGTCTCGGATATGGTTATTCCTTTAATATACCTGTTGATGCCTTTACAGAAGATGACTCATGGCTGCATGTCTACACAGAAGCGATTAAAGAAGTCGCAGCATTTTTTAAACCCGACGTTATCCTAACCCAGAATGGTGCTGACTCCCATTATTATGATCCCTTAACCCATTTATCTGCAACAATGAAAATATATCGGGAGATACCTCGTATTGCCCATGAAATTGCACATCAATATTGTAATGGTAAGTGGATAGCTGTGGGCGGGGGCGGATATGATATCTGGCGTGTCGTACCTAGGGCATGGGCACTGATTTGGCTTGAGATGACGGAAAACAAGAAAGGCTATGGCCGTTTACCGGATGAGTGGATCGAACAGTGGCAAAAGCTAGCTCCTGTTCCATTGCCAATGGAGTGGGATGATCCTGAAGGGATCTACACTCCGATTCCACGAAAAGCAGAAATTACCGAAAAAAATCTGCTAACACTTGAAAAAGCACTATTCCCAATTCGAAGCCAAGCAAATATCAGAAAAGCGGAAGCGCCTTGATCGTAATGAGATGTACAATGATAAATGTCTATTTAAAACAAGAGGGTTGGCATATTTAAATGCCAACCCTTTTGTTTTATTTTGTCGATTTACGATGTTCAATCCGGTGAGGTAAGACAACGATTGAATCACTAGTCTTATCTTTATTCATCAATTTAGTTAGAAGACGCATGGAAACTGCACCAATATCATATAACGGCTGAACAATGGTGGTCAACTGCGGGCGCACCATTAGTGACAAGCGGGTATTGTCTGAGGTAATGACCTCAAAATCTTCCGGTATATGGAAGCCTTTGTCCTCTGCCCCATGAACAACACCTAGTGCCATTTCATCAGAGCCAACTAGTATTGCTGTCGGTCTGTCTGCTGCTTCAAGCAATTTTTCAAAAGCCTCAATTCCTGAATCGTACGTATAGTCCCCTTCAACAATCAATTCTTCATTGTATGGAAGACCAGCGTCTTGAAGCGCTCTTTGGTAACCCTTTAATTTTTTCTGGGCATTTTTTGGTTCATGTAACGGCCCAACAACAAAGGCAATATGTTTATGACCTTTTTCAATAAATTCCTTTACAGAATCATAAACAGCTGCTTCATAATCAATGTTTACCGATGGAATTTGATTAGACTCTTCAATTGATCCTGCAAGGACAATCGGAACTGGAGACTTGCCGAATTCCTCGACATGGTCTGCCGTAATATTTCCTCCCATAAAGACAATCCCGTCTACTTGTTTACCAAGCATCGTATTCAATAAATGTAATTCCTTATCTTTATTTTGGTCAGAATTACTTAAGATGATATTATACTTATACATTGTTGCAATATCCTCAATCCCGCGGGCTAATTCTGCATAGAATATGCTCGAAATATCAGGAATAATAACGCCAACTGTGGTTGTTTTCTTACTAGCTAATCCCCTGGCAACGGCATTAGGGCGATAGCCTAGTCTGTCAATAACCTCTAGTACTTTTTTGCGGGTAACCGGTTTAACATTCGGGTTTCCATTCACCACACGGGAAACAGTTGCCATTGATACATTCGCTTCCCTTGCCACATCATAAATAGTAATATTCACTTTTATACACTCTCCTAATACGTTCATTGTTTTTTTTATTTTACATCTGTTTGTAAAAAACTAGTCATGATAATTTGTCTAGTTTAAATTTCTCTTTATAACGACCATCCGCTTTGGTTGTTTGTGAGATAATAAACAATCTTCATATGTACTTAATGATACGACAACTAGATTAAAGCCGCAATTGAAAAAGTCAATATTCTTTTAAAAATGTCCGTAAATACAAAAAAACCTTCTGCCACTCGCAGCAGAAGGTCTTCTTTATAGTGGTTCTTTAAATATTAACAAAATTTGATGCTAGTAATTGATTATAGAATTCATCAAATTGCTTAAGATCCATCTGCTGCTGAGCGTCTGAAAGGGCTACTGCTGGATCTGGATGAACTTCAGCCATAACTCCATCTGCCCCAATGGCAATAGCTGCTTTCGCACATGGAAGTAATAAATCTCTTCTTCCAGTTGAGTGGGTAACGTCCACCATAACAGGTAAATGTGTTTCCTTTTTCAGAATTGGAACGGCCGAAATATCTAATGTATTTCTTGTTGCCCGTTCATACGTCCTTATTCCACGCTCACAAAGAATGATTTGGCCATTCCCTTGTGCCATAATGTATTCAGCTGCATTGATAAACTCTTCAATAGTAGCAGCAAGCCCCCTCTTTAGCAAGACCGGTTTGTTAACTGCACCAGCAGCTTTTAGTAACTCAAAGTTCTGCATATTTCGGGCGCCAATTTGAATAACATCAATGTAATCACAAGCCATTTCAATATCTGCCGGATTAACAATTTCACTAATGACTGCCATATCGAACTCGTCAGCCACACGTTTTAAGATTTTTAAACCCTCTACCCCTAGGCCTTGGAAATCATATGGAGAAGTTCTTGGTTTATAGGCACCGCCTCGAAGAAGCTTTAAGCCTTTTTCTTTCATAGCCTTAGCAACTGTGGCTACCTGCTCATAGGACTCAACGGAACAAGGGCCAAATACAAAATGTTGTTTACCATCTCCGATATTTTGGCCCTTCAATGAAATAATCGTATCTTCAGGCTTTTTCTTTCTCGATACTAGTAATGCCTTTTCGTGGTCATCTTTCTGCAAGTCCAGCCCTGCTTTAAAAATTTCCTTAAAAAGATGATCAATCGTTGAATCCTCAAAAGGGCCATCATTATGTTCCTTAATCACTTCAAGCATTTTTCTTTCACGGACTGGATCGTAACGGTAAACACCCTGATTACCTTTTACTCGTCCGATTTCTTGAACGAGCTGAGCTCTTTCATTAATTACTTTTAATAACTCCAAGTTTAATTCATCAACACGTGTCCTCAGTTGATCCAATTCATTATTACTCATTATTCGTCCCGTCCTTCCTCTTGCAGATCATTTTCTTTACGAAGTAAATTTCAGGTAATTTTCTATCCAAAGATAATGATTTACAAGCTTAAAGTTAAAATTTTATAATTTTTGAATAATTAGACCAATTATAGCTGAAAAATAATTTTTTGTCACCTATTTTTTCTTTAGCAATTAAACGCTTTTAAGCGCTAAAGTAAATGGACTTATAATAGAGTAATATATGCAAATTCAAGGTAAATGTTTCTTGAAATTTTAAATTTTACTTACCATTTGCTGCTTCTTTTAGAGCGCGGCTTGTAATTTTCCAATGAGAAGCATTCCAGCGCGGCTTTCCTTCTGAAAAAAGAATCGCCTGTGGTGATTCATGCTTAATTTCAAATCTTTCAGCTATTTCGTTTGATAACGGACGTGAATCTTGAACAGCTAAGAAGTAAGTAGGGATCTCTTGATTGGAGCCTGCAAACTTTTCGTATTCCTTATAAGCAGCAAGACTAATTGGACATGTTAAACTATGTTTCAAAAGATAGAACTCACCTTCAGTTTTCATTAAATCATTAAATTGTTCAACTGTATCAACTTTTTTTAGCATTTCTATCTACCTCCAAAGTATCTAAAATAAATAAATGGTGAAGTAATTTTATCACTTCACCATTTTTATCACAAATATTAAAGTTTCACTTTACTTTCTTCTTCGTCAAAAGCCTTCTGTGTTTCTTCTAATTTTTTCTTAATATCATTGCTATCTGATTTTTTTGCCGTTGGAGATTGATTCGAACTTTGAATAGGAATATAGGTTCCTTCAGAGTCTGTACTATCTTGGTCCTTTTGCGATGTTTTCCCTTTTACTTTATTAACAAGTTCTGAGGATTGCAGGACAATTCCTTGAGAGATAGATGATGTTTTGGAAGCAAGTTCATTACTTTTTGCGACAACATTTTCTTTTAAACTCACCGTTTTATCCATAATTGTATCAGCTTGACTACCTAGAGTGGTACGAAGCTCTCTCCCGGATTTAGGAGCAAAAAGCAAAGCAGCTGCAGCTCCTACAACTCCTCCAATAACCGCCCCCCAAAAGAAAGTGCTAGAAGATCCCTCATTACGGCTTTGATTCGTTTCCCTTGACTCATATTCTCGATTAGTCATGTTCTTCCTCCTCCACTTTGTTAATGTGATCTTACCCTTTGTCTCTCATTTACACTTACTTCTTGTTTAGACTGCTTTCTAGACTGCCACTTTTCTTTTAATTCAAGGAGAATATTCCCCCATTGAACAATTTGCGAGATTTTTTCTTTACTTTCCTCTACCTGCTGATCAACTGAATGGCTAATATTCTGAAGTGTCCCATTAAACCTGGTCACTGTTGTGCCTACATCCTTTACGGCCGCAACCACACTGTTTAGACTTTCAGATTTTTGCTGAATGTCTTCTGCCAATGCGTTTGTTTTTTGCAGGAGTAAGGTTGTTTCCGTTGTGACACCATCCAATTGTTTTTCTAAACCACTCAATGTGTGTGAAACGCTTGTAAGAGTTACTTGAAGTGATTTTAGTGTCCTTGATAGATAGATAACTAGCACAAAAAATGCGATTGCTATCAATGCTGCGCTTAAGTATAAAATAATTTGCATTATGCACCTCCGCCTTAATCCTATCCATATGTATAACCGATTCCTTCTAGATATAAACCTCGAAATAATCTTATACTACTTCCATAAATTTGTCTTGTTTTCCTGCAATTTGTTAAAAAAATTCCCCCTATATATTTTGAAATTTCAACTTTCTGCCGTTGTTCGGGTACAATAGAAAGGAAAGAACAATTCGTGTTGGAGGTGTTTGTATGAAGGATCCTCGTATCGAAAAACTTGCGAGAAATTTAATTAATTATTCTGTCCAGCTTCAAAAAGGGGAAAAGGTATTGATTGAAAATTTTGGGCTGCAGCGGGAACTAGTGACTGCACTTGTAAAAGAAGCCTATGCCGCAGGGGGATATCCTTTTGTCCTGATAAAGGATCATCAAGTGGACCGTTCGCTTTTAATGGGGGCACAGGTTGAACAATTTAATATGATGGCTGAGTTTGAAGCAAATGTCATGAGTAAGATGGATGCATACATAGGACTTCGTTCCGGAGATAACATCAGTGAACAATCGGATGTTCCAGATGATAAAATGAAGATACATGGCAATACGATTGGCAAAAAAGTGCACAGGGACATCCGTGTTCCTAAGACTAAATGGGTTGTCCTTAGATACCCAACGTCTTCCATGGCACAATTAGCTAAAATGAGTACAGAAGGATTCGAGAACTTTTACTTTGATGTATGTAACCTTGATTACGCTAAAATGGATCAAGCAATGGACAGCTTGGTAGAATTAATGAACCGGACGGATCAGGTTCACATTACCGGCCCAGGAACCGACCTGCATTTTTCTATTAAAGACATCCCGGCGATTAAATGTGCGGGAAGACTAAATATTCCTGACGGTGAAGTATACACGGCTCCAGTGAGGGATTCCGTTAACGGAGTTATCACCTATAATACACCGTCCCCCTATCAAGGCTTTACGTTTGAACATGTAAAATTAACATTTAAAAACGGAAAGATTGTGGAAGCAGAATCCAATGATTCAAGCCGTATCAACAAAATCTTTGATACAGATGAAGGAGCCCGCTATGTCGGGGAATTTGCCATTGGCGTGAATCCATTTATCCTGACGCCGATGCAGGATATCTTGTTTGATGAAAAAATAGCCGGCAGCTTCCACTTTACACCGGGACAGTGCTATGATGATGCCTTCAATGGCAATCATTCCAATATCCATTGGGACATGGTTAACATCCAGCGTAAAGAATATGGCGGCGGGGAAATCTATTTTGATGATGTCCTCATCCGTAAAGACGGCCTATTCGTTTTGCCGGAATTAGACGTATTAAACCCTGATAAGCTTAAATAACAAAAAAGGATGCCATTATGCTGGGCATCCTTTTATCTTTTTATAGGATAAAAAAGTATAAGTATCGATTTTGAGAATTGTCTAGCTACAGCGCCCTAGCGGCTAGTGTCCTTCGAACTCCGCCCTACGCCGCTGACCAGGGCGCTTACGCTTTTCTTATGATAACTGTTTTTCATAGGACTCCTGGAATTTTTGAATATCTCCAGCTCCCATGAAAATAATGACACTATTTTCAAACTTGTTTAAAACAGAAGTATTTTCTTCTGAAAGGACTTCAGCATTCTCAATTTTGTCTTGTAAATCTTTTATTGTAAGCTTGCCGTGATTTTCTCTGGCCGATCCAAAAATTTCACACAGATAGGTTTTGTCTGCCTGTCTTAAGCTTTCAGCAAAATCCTCTAAGAAAGCTTGCGTGCGTGAAAAGGTATGCGGCTGGAAAACAGCGACAATCTGCTTATCTGGATATTTCTGCTTAGCAGCGTCAATGGTTGCTCTTATTTCAGTTGGATGATGGGCATAATCATCAATTAGAATTTGGGTTCCCACTCTTTTTTCCGAGAATCTTCGTTTTACACCTTGGAACGTTTGCAATTGTTCCTTTACTATTTCCACATCGATTTCCTCGTAATGGCACACCCCGATGACAGCCAGTGCATTGAGTACACTATGATCACCAAACGTAGGAATGGAAAATTTGTCATAAAAGGTATTGCGAATAAATACATCAAAGCTGGTTCCATCAGTTGTCTTTACGATATTTTTGGCCTGATAGTCATTTTCTTCACCAAAGCCATAGAAAAGAACCGGAACCTTTGCCTGAATTTTTTGAAGCTGTTCATCGTCCCCATAAGCAAATATACCTTTTTTAACCTGCACAGCCATTTCTTGAAAGGCAGAAAAAACATCATCAATGTTGGCGAAATAATCCGGATGATCAAAATCAATGTTGGTCATGATCGCATAGTCAGGAAAGTACGATAAGAAATGTCTTCTGTATTCACATGCCTCAAAGACGAAATACTCTGCCCCTTCCTCGCCTTTTCCTGTTCCATCACCAATTAAAAAGGATGTTGGTTTTGCCCCAGCAATCACATGAGAAAGCAATCCAGTTGTCGATGTTTTTCCGTGCGCACCTGTTATGGCAATACTTGTAAAGTTTTGCATAAAATCGCCTAAAAAACGATGGTACCGTATGATAGGAAGTCCAAGTCTCATCGCCTCTTGTATTTCCTCATGGGAATCGGGAAAGGCATTTCCCGCAATGATTGTCATGCCTGGCTTTATGTTTTCCTTTTGAAAGGGAAGAATCGTAATCCCCGATTGCTCAAGAGCCAGTTGTGTAAAAAAGCGCTTTTCGACATCGGAGCCCTGCACCTGAAATTTCATATCATGAAGAACTTGTGCGAGTGCACTCATTCCTGACCCCTTTATACCTACAAAATGGTAAATAGTCATAGAAGAACCTCCAACCAACGTAATACTGGTAAACAGTATATGAAATCTGTCTGCATTTGCTAATCAGTATGTAAACACACGTTGTTTTATTATTATAAGAAATCAATACAATATTATAGCACTATTCGGTAATAAAAACTATTTGTTGCCCTTCGCCTTACATTCGCCCTACTCATTATACTATTTAGTATCTGTTCACATCCATAAAGAATACAAAAGATTAGCTCATAATACTAGTCTTGCATCGATTGTAATTCAGCCTCCGTGATCAAGACTTCACGTGGTTTGCTGCCATTGGCACTTGTAATATATCCGTTTTGTTCAAGCATATCCATTAATCTCGCGGCTCGGTTATAGCCAATTTTGAAGCGTCGCTGCAAGCTGGAAGTTGAAGCATTACCATGATTGACGATAAATTCACAGGCATCATAAAACAATTCGTCCTCTTCTTCGATAACCTGCGCCTTTTTTAATAATTCTTCCTGTTCAAATAAGTAATCAGGCTCTTGCTGCTCTCTTACGTGAGCAACGACAAGATCTATTTCCTCGTCCGAAACAAATGTACCTTGCAAACGGACAGGTTTGGATGCACCATTCTCTAAGAATAGCATATCTCCACGGCCAAGGAGTCTTTCAGCGCCACTTATATCAATGATTGTTCGTGAATCTACCTGAGATGACACCGAAAAGGCAATTCGTGTCGGGATATTCGCCTTAATTAAACCTGTAATGACATCAACCGAAGGTCTTTGTGTTGCCACTATTAGATGGATTCCACAAGCCCTTGCTTTTTGAGCGATCCGGCAAATGGCTTCTTCCACATCAGCTGGCGACATCATCATTAAATCTGCCAGCTCATCAATCACAATCACAATGAATGGCAATTTGTCAGAGTAACGTTTATGCTGAATAGCTAATTCATTAAAACGATTGATATCACGGACGCCTGTATGAGCAAAAAGTTCATAGCGCCGCTCCATTTCATCAACTGCCCATTTTAAAGCAGCTGTTGCTGCCTTGACATCCGTAATAACCGGGCTTACAAGATGTGGTATCCGATTATAAGGGGCAAGCTCTACCATTTTCGGATCAATAAGCAGGAGCTTTAAATCCCGAGGATCCGCTTTATATAACAGACTAATCAAAATCGAGTTGATACATACACTCTTCCCCGATCCTGTAGCTCCAGCAATGAGTCCATGCGGCATTTTTTTCAGATCTGTAACAATTGGATTCCCAGCAATATCAAGTCCAAGCACTGCGGTTAATGGCGAAGCAGACTCTTTAAAAACCATGCTCCCAATGATTTCATTGATCAATACAGGTCTTGACTTTTGGTTCGGCACCTCAATCCCAATCGTATGTTTTCCCGGGATTGGCGCCTCAATCCGAATATCCCGGGCTGCAAGACTTAATTTAATATCATCACTTAAATTAGTGATTTTATTTACTTTTACTCCCGGTTCAGGCTGTACTTCGAAGCGGGTTACGGACGGCCCTTGGGTGACATTGACAACACTTGCCCCTACATTAAAGTTCTTAAGGGTTACATTCAATAGGTCCTTTTGCCCATCAATCCAGTCTGTATCGAGTATTTCTGTTACTGGAGGGCTTAACAAATTAGATTTTGGAAGTACATATAATCCCTCATTCTCTACTTCCTCACGGACTGATGGCATTTTGATAACTGGTCGTTCTTCTGCTGATATTTTCTCTTGCTGATGAAGCCGCTCTTGTTCAAACTCTCTTTTCCGGTTTCTTTCTTCCCATTTTTGTTTATCTTGCTTGAGCATCATGACATTAAAAGGCAAACGAGACCGTGCGGGTGGGGGGGCTGGTGGTGTTTCAGTTACTGCCTCACCTGCCGCTTCCACATGGTCATGGTTGTCGTCCTCTTTCCCAAATGCAAGTTCATTTGTCTCTGTCTGGACACTTTCTTTGTATACTGTTTCATCCATTCCGGATTGAACATCTGCTTCAAGTATAAGCTTAATGGCTTCCGCTTGAACCTGATCCTCATAAGAATGCTCATTCGCTTCCGCTAAAGCATCTTCCTCATAGGCAGGTTCAAAAGCTTCTGCGTGGTCATTGCTCTTAATTGTAAGCTCATTAGCTGCTAGTTCAGCTTTCTCTTTTTCAGGAAGGTACAGTTCGTTCATTTTCTCCTGAGTTTGACTCCGTTGATTTTTATGACTTTGATTGACCATCTCTTTCATTTCGTTTTCAAGTGGCCCAGTTTTGAGATTAACACTTGTTCGAATTTGATTACTCACTTGGTCATCCAGTTGGTCATTTAAAAAATGACTTAATTCATGCTCAACAATGGCCGTTGTCTTTTGCGGTCTGTTAAACCCGAAAACAGGTGAAGGTATCTCGGTGGGATGAAACGGGCCGCGCGGGCGTGCCTTTTGCTCTTTGATAACCGTCTGTACCTTTGGGATTTCAGGTATACTTTTGGTGTTTTCTACTAGCTTACTTTTCTTAGGTGATTCTACCACACGCTTTGTTCGGCTTGTTACCTGCCTAGTATTTGATTTGATAATCTTTTTCGGGGTACTGCTTCCTTTTGGATATTGATAAGCTATTCTAGCATCTAAATCCTTTAAGCTATCCAATTGACTGGTGGAATCGTGATCTCCTTTTTCCTTATGGAGAAGATAACCCGTCATTTTGTCCCCTTCTTCTTCTTCTTTCCTTAACTTTTGGAAAAAGTTTTGGATCCAACTCAAAACTATCACTCTTTCTTGTTCATCTATCATTCTATTTTATCAGTTTTTCTTATTTTATCGACACAAATCTTAAGAATGAGTCGAAATATGTTCGAATTGGATACAATAGGAAAGGTACCATGAAAAAAGACCACATGACGTGATCCCTTTCAAGGTCTCATTTATTTTTCCCTAGAATAAAAATTGGCTCTAGTTCTCCATCTTCATATAAAAAAGACAAGGCAGTAATCGGCACCCTTCCACTTGCAAAAAAGCTCATGGCCATTTGAGCAATCACATCATAGCCCCTGTCATTGCGGATGTCCGCGATAATTAACACATCTTGATGCGGAACAGCGAGCACCATGGTTCCTGTAATCCGTTTCTCCATTTCATTGAGGAAACCCTTATTTAAGATTCGGCTGGCATCATAGCCATCATTGGTGTTAAGGAAATAAAAGATATTGCCGGCTACTTGGTCCTCCTTAACAGAAGTTGAAAGAGACCTAACATTGAATAAAGCCATCTCCTTGATTGTGTTGGCACTCCATCCCTCTTTTTTCATCATGCGTGTATCAATCAAGCGATACGTATTTCCCATGTCAATCGCATAGTAAATTTTTGTTTCTGCGGTATGCTCTTCCGTCAGAAATGGTACACCCTCTTCTGCTTCAACTGGAAATGAAGCCGACCGAATGACAGGAAAAATCTGTTTAAACTGATCGTGCAGGTCGACGGTGTTCTCCATTGCTTGCAAACCTTCTTCAACATAATAAACGATTTCATCGATGGCTTTTTCTTTTTCAACTTGCCATTTGGCGATAACTCCTGGTAAGGCGATGCTAATCCCTTTCCCAGATGATTTACTTTCAATTCGAAGCTGATCCTTTTCTCTGTCATAAGTAATCAGTCTATCATCCTTTGCCAAACGTGTCTCTAATGTTTGGCGCATCAGTCTACTGTCCATTTTCATTGTTTACCTCCATGGTAAGAAGCTACCGTTCATTTTACAGTAAAAAACGACTATAAAAAACCCCCTGCTCCAAAAGAGAAACAGGGGTTTTTATCTCTATTACTTTAGACCAGAAATAAATGCTTCAATTTCTTCTTGTGTTTTTCGGTCCTTACTGACAAAGCGTCCCAGTTCTTTTCCGTTCTCATACGCGATAAAACTTGGTATCCCATATACATCCACCTGCTGGCATAAATCAATAAATTGATCGCGGTCAACATGAATAAATGTAAAATCGGAAAACTTCTCTTCAATCTCTGGCAGCACTGGCTCAATAAAACGACAATCCCCACACCATTTTGCGGAAAACATAAAGATGGTTTTATCTTGATTACGCAGAGAATCGAATTGTTCGATGGATTCTAAATTTTTCAAAGTGAACGCCTCCGTTTTTTTTGTTACCTATATGATAACTTTCCTTTCAAATCATAACAGTATACGCTTTATGGAGTCTAATATTATGCATCGTCTTATCTATCGCTCCGCATTTATAAGTTAAGATTTTGCAGTCTGGGTATAATAGCTAAATTGACCTGCCAATAGGCTGGTTACATGTGTAAACATGTCGACCCGGTTCACTAAGCCATTGGTAAAAATACCAACCGCACCTTCATGTTTTCTAACATTCTTCTTTTTTGCATAGTCATCCATCACAGGTCCTAATTCCTCTCCTGCTCTGAGCCTTGCCGCCACTTCTTCCGGTAAAAGGAATCTAGCTCCGCCGGCAATTACAGGCTCCCTGCCGCTTGCTGCAAGAGCTCCCCAATTACAGAGCAATAATCCTTGGCTTGTCTCTTGTACTCCACCTTCAAGCCCGATCCCGATATCACCATTTCCTTGTTTTAAGGCCCCAACAGCCCGATTGATGGCACCTCGTATCGTTTCTTCATCAGAAAAAGGCTGGTCGTTCACGCCAGATGGGATATCTATCGAAATAAATTCAATGTCTTCTTGTTGAAAGCTATTTTGGACAGCTGTAATTTTAGCAGGATTTTTTGATCCGATCACAATTCTCATGTTGAATCCCCTCTTTCCACATTGAAGAGGAGGCACGATCAATGCCTCCTATTTTTTAGCTATTTGATTTAATGGTATTTACTGTTGTTTGGTCGCATGCCTTAACGAGTTTTACCAATAATTCTTTGGCTGCCGCATAATCATCAACATGGATAATGGAAGCATGTGTGTGAATGTAACGAGAACAAATGCCAACCACTGCACTTGGAACCCCTTCATTCGATAAGTGAACACGTCCAGCGTCTGTTCCGCCCTGTGAAACAAAATATTGATAAGGGATATGATTCGTTTCCGCTGTATCCAGCACAAATTCCCGCATCCCGCGATGGGTAACCATGGAACGGTCAAGAATGCGGAGCAATGTCCCCTTCCCAAGCTGGCCAAATTCTTGCTTTTCCCCTGTCATATCATTGGCTGGGCTGGCATCAAGGGCAAAAAAGAGATCCGGTTTAATCATATTAGAAGCTGTTTGAGCGCCACGCAAGCCGACTTCCTCTTGAACAGTTGCTCCTGAATATAGGATATTGGGCAATGACACATCTTTTAGTTCCTGAAGTAATTCAATTGCCAATCCACAGCCATAACGATTATCCCAGGCCTTAGCTAAAATTTTCTTTTCATTCGCCATTGGGGTAAATGGGCAAATCGGCAGAATAGCCTGACCCGGTTTAATACCAATCCGCTCAGCATCTTCTCGGTTATCAGCACCAATATCAATTAACATATTCTTTATTTCCATCGGTTTGTTTTTCTTTGATTCATCTAATAAATGCGGCGGAATAGAGCCAACCACACCTATAACCGGTCCATTCTTGGTCATGACTTGGACACGCTGGGCTAGCAGCACTTGACTCCACCAGCCTCCGAGCGGTTGAAAGCGGATCATTCCATTCTCCGTAATCGCTGTAACCATGAACCCAACTTCATCCATATGCCCTGCTACCATGATGGTTGGTCCTTCTTGATTTCCTCTTTTTACCCCAAAGATACTGCCCAAATTATCTTGTATAATTTCATCTGAAACTAATGACAACTGCTCTCTCATGAAATTTCTGACTAAGTGTTCATTTCCAGGTGCACCTGGGAGCTCCGTTAAGGTTTGAAAAAGCTTTAGTGTTTGTTCATTCATGATAAGACTCCTTTTATGTATTTACTTTCAGGACTTTCCATTCCCAATAACCTCGATACGTTTCTTCTACTACATTTTACAGAATCCTCTCACTTGTTACCAATAATTCATTTTCCTTCCGTAATATTATCCACTTAACTGTAAATACGGTATACTGAGAAGAGAATCTTTTTGTAATCTTTTCCTATTTCGGAGGTGGATGAATGAACTGGAAGTCTTTTTTCTTAGGTGCAGCGGTAGGAATAGTTGGTGGTTATGTTACCAAGGAAGTCATCACTCAAAAAACAAATGTTTCACCAGAGAGGGTATTAGCGTCAGTCAAAAAACACTTTCAACTGAACGGTCCAATATCTGGCTCATGGATACATATGGAAGCGGAGCCTTACGAGAAAAGCCAAATGACGTACCGTGTTTATAAAGGCGGAATATCCCAAACGATTGACGGAGCAATCCAGCAATATGAATTTATCGCCGATGCTCAAACTGGTACCGTCATAGACCTAATTCCTTTTTCTTCATAACATGAAAAAGCCGCATCCATAAGTGATGCGGCATTCTTGTTTATTGCTCCCTTTTAATACTGGCAACAAGCTGTTTCCCGTCTGGACCCCATTTTACAGCCCGGTAAAAAGCATCATGGTAGAAAGTAAACCATGCATTTTTCTTTAACCCAAATGGAATCCACTTTTGTTTGGCGGCAATGGATGTCATAGGGTAGTCATCGTAAGCCATCACCCATAGTACATTTTGATGAGCGTGTGTCGCCATAAGGTCGGCCATATGAATACAGGTTTCCCCCCCATCTTCAATCATAAGAATGGAATGTCCATCACTATGCCCGCCCGTTTGGATCATCGTGATGGCTTCTAATTCCCATTTTTCAGTAAAAGGTTCCACCTGTGCTGCTACTGCTTGCCAATTTTCCAGCCAATATGTATTTTTGGAGCGAATATTGGGGCTTTGCATTTCGTCCCACTCGATTTGAGAAGTAATAATCTGAGCATTTGGAAAGGTTGAGACATACTTCCCATCCACCACCTTCGTAAGCCCGCAGGCGTGATCAAAATGTAAATGTGTCATTAGGACAAAGTCGATATCTTCTGGGGTTAAGCCTATTTGTTCTAAAGATTCCTCAATCATTGATTCTTTTGTTACTCCATAATTTCGTAATTGTTTCTCCGTTAGTTTGCCTTTTCCCAATCCTGATTCAACTAAAATATTTTTCCCATTCATTCGAATTAAAATTGGGTCTGTTGGAAGTTCAATTTGATTCTTTTCGTTTACAGGATATTTTTTTGACCATAACCCTTTGGGAACGACCCCAAACATAGCACCACCATCAAGGTATGTGACACCGCCAGATAACCAAGTAAGCGAAACATCGCCAATCTTTAACGTTTCCATTGTCATCTCCCCCTTTCCCTCTATATTAACATTATTTGGATTTAATTTTTATAAAAAAAGACAGCTCTTAAAAAGAACTGTCCCTGCCATCAGTTTTGATATTTTACTTCACAACGATAAATCCGTTTTCCTTGTTCAGAAAATTTCTGCTCATATTCTGTCATAATGTTGCCTTCATACTCACTTTTGTGAAAATCAAGACTCACATATTTCAATAATAACCCATAAGCAGAAAAGCTCATGAGCGAGTATTCGAATAACCCCTGATTATCGGTCTTAAAATGTATTTCCCCGCCATCAACCAAAATATCTTCATAGCGCTTTAGGAAATCTTTATAGGTTAATCTTCTTTTTTCATGGCGGGCCTTTGGCCATGGGTCTGAGAAATTAAGGTAGACTCGATCAACATCATTTTTTGTAAAGTATTTATCTAGGTCCGCTGCATTTACTTGTAACAGCTTGAGATTGGGTAAATCTGCTTCTATCAGTCGATCCAAAGCAGCAACAATGACACTGACGTACAGCTCTATTCCGATATAATTTATATCTGGATTGGCCTTGGCCATTCCCGTGATGAATTGACCTTTACCTGTACCGACTTCAATATGAAGAGGCTGATCTTTTTCAAAAGCTTCATGCCACTTACCTTTGAAATTTTCCGGATTTGCTACTACATACTGTGAATGCTGCTCTATTTTTTCCTTTGCCCAAGGTTTATGTCTAAGTCTCATTTTGACACTCCTAAAAAACATTATCTTTCAAAACATACCATGCCAATCTCTTTCATGCAAGCCAAACTAAATGGAAAAAAGGTTTGCGTATAAACGAAAAAAGAATCCACAAGCTAACTGTGAATTCCTTTTTTAGAATTTTTCACTTGAAAGGATGTGCTTTTATGCCATTAAGTCATGGTCACCAAGTTACACTGCTAAAAGATATTTTAAACAACCACCAAACCGATTGCTGTGGGTCTGTTGCAGAATGCGAGCAATTGGAGCGTTTAGTAAAATCTCTTATGGTCAACAACCAAATTGATTCGAATGTTAAAAATATCTTGCAAGAAGTTTATCAATACAGTCAGCATGGTACTCAATCTGATGATTTAGATCAGCATATCTTATCTAATCAGGAAAATTTATCACAATGGGTAAATGATATTGACCAATTTTCCTAATTAAAGGATATTTTGCAAAAAATCAATCCAATTATTCATTTCTTCAAATCGTTGTTTATCTTTATACCATTGAATAGAAGATAGGGTTTGAATGGTTACATACCATTTCATTCTAAGTTTTAGATGATTGGTTAGCTCTTTACCATAAAGATTTAACCAGTCCTCCCAGTTTTCTTCTGGAATGTACCAGTAAAGAAGTAATCCTAAATCAATGGCGGGGTCAGCAATCATGGCTCCGTCCCAATCAATCAAATACAACTGGTTGTCTTCTGCAAGCAGCCAGTTGTTATGGTTGACATCGCCATGACAAACCACTTTCTCATCACAAGATACATGTAAGGCTTCCTCTTTAAGAAAGTTGATTGCCTTTTGTGATTCAGGTAAAGAAAGTACCTGTTCATCTAATTCCTCGATGACTGACTGTAAAATCGGCTCAGGATTTACCGGCGAATTTTCTAACCGGCCTAACATTCCAAGCATCGGTTCAGAACAGTGTATTTTCTTAAGCAATCTGGCTACACTCTCTTGGTTCATTTCAGAGGGCTTTAATTCCCGGCCAGGAAGCCATTGCTGTGCTGTTATAACATCTCCGTTTTCCAATCGTTTTGTCCACACAAGCTTTGGGACAATGCCTTCTGCTGATAGTACTGCAAGGAATGGAGAGGAATTCCGCTTTAAAAAAAGCCTTTGATCCTTATACTCTGCATAAAAGGCTTCTCCTGTTTTGCCTCCAGCTGGGGTAACTTCCCACTCTTGTCCTAGTAAATGTTCCAAAATTGCTCACCTTCAATTTATGCCGTTCTAATGGGCTTAATCCTCTGTAAAGCCGAGGTAAAACCTGTGCTGTAGGAAGGTTTATAAACCACAATTATAACAATAACCTTTTTTTAAATAAAAAAAAAGCTATTGAAACCATTGCACACAATAGCCATCTTATTAAATTTTATCTCCTATTCCCTTTTTTCGTCAAGTAATCTTTCAAAAACTATTTTTTCAGCAAAACATTTAATGAAATGGGTTCTACTAAATAGTGGGGCTCTTTTATAAAATCATTGGCAGTGGTTCCAGCAAACTGGTGATTGGCTAACACTCCCCATTCCCCCTCCGGAAGGGTGATCATTTGGGCTTTGGAGGTTGGATTAATAACAAGAACCACCTCCTCCTTGGATAATTGATAATAACAGCCGGCAACAGGAGCTGGGAATGACAGCGCTTGTATGTGAGCACAAATTTCCTCCGCTGTTCTCATTCGAAAACATGAATACTTCTGGCGGATTTTAATAAGACCCTTGATGTACTCGACATTTTCCTTATACTTACTTTTCCGTTCCCAATCGAGTTGATTAATCACATCTGGAGAACGATAGCTATTTCCATCTCCTTGTTTTGTGCGGAAGAACTCCTGTCCGCTGTGAAGAAACGGGATACCTTGTGATAATAGGACAATTCCTGTGGCAAGGCGATGGTATTTTTTTCGAATAGCCGGATCAACTTCGGAATAACAGCCCTGAAGTTTATCCCAGAGTGTATGGTTATCATGACATTCGACATAATTAACGGATTGCTGTGGGGTATTAAAAACACGAGTACTCTTTTTGGTAAAACCGATACTGCCAGTAATCACCTCAATTGCAGCATCCACCAAATGATCGTTCCCGATGGCATAGCCCTTATCAAACAAGTTAAACGTACTTCCTTTTATGATGTCTCTAAATTTATCATTAAACTGTCCGATTTCCGGTATTTTTGCCTGATTAGCTATGATTGCCTTTTGTGCGGCCGGCAGGGGAGTATTAAGGTTCCAGCCTTCACCAATAATTAAAATCCCCTTTGCTAAACTGTCACAAGTCTTTCGTACCTCATTCATCGTTGTTACGTCTAAAATACCCATTAAATCAAATCGAAACCCATCAACTTGATACTCTTCCAACCAATAGCGGACACAGTCAACAATAAACTTCCGCACCATTCTTCGTTCTGAGGCAATATCATTTCCTACACCCGTGCCGTTTGAAGGCAAGCCAATATCGTTATGACGAAAATAATAGCCTGGGACTATTTTTTCAAAAGAAGATTGTTCACGTATATAAACATGATTAAAAACGACATCGATGATGACCCCTAAACCTTGACTGTGAATCAGGTCAATTAATTTTTTTAGTTCGATGATACGGGAATAAGGATTGGATGGATTGGTTGCATAACTTCCCTCAGGAGCATAGAAATGGAGAGGATTATATCCCCAGTTATACTGTTTTGCTGGGTTTAATTCATCCACTCCGGCAAAATCGTTCAGCGGGAGAAATTCTAAATGAGTAATCCCTAAATCTTTGACGTAGGATAAGCCAGTCGCATCACCATCTAGACCTTTTGTGTTCATTTCACCGGCACCTAAATATAGCCCTTTATGTTTGACACCGCTATAAGGATGAATCGTAAAATCCCGAATATGTGTTTCATAAATAATCGCATCAACTGGGTTTTCTAATGGAGGTATCCCGAGTCTAGGCTTAGCTGTCTTTTCCGGGAGCACAATCACACCCTGCTCCCCATTTGCTGTTACAGCCTTTACATACGGGTCTACAGCCTCTCGCCATTCTTGATTAACAAGGACCAAAAAGCTATATTGAAAAAACTCCAACTCGCGGTGAAGAGAGACAGACCAAACTCCGTACTCCTCCCGCCTCATCTTGATGATTTCTGAATATCCATTATCAGATGGGCGTAATTTTAATTTGACCCCTGTCGCTGTTGGTGCCCACAGTTTAAAACAGGTTTGCCCGGCCTGAAAGGTTACCCCGAGGTCATTCCCTTCATAATAAAATTTTTCATCAAATTGTTCTGTTCGAATCACTGCACCTATTTGTAAATCGGTTTTCCCACCGTACTCATCAAAGATCCAATACAGCTTGCCAAAAGAAATTTCTCCCTCGAACTGGCAAATATATTTAAAGTGTTCCTCAATTTCCGTCTTCTCCACAATGACTAGGGGCGTCTTATCTGAATCCGCTGCCATGTAAAATGTAGTGGATATTCCGTGATGGTATGAATGGGGAAGAAGGATAGTAACGATGTTCATTTCATCTAAGTAAGCAAAAAAATTTCGGTCAGCAGAATTCATTCGAATCCCTCTCCTTCAGATCAACTTCTTCCTTCCCGCGACTTCTAGATAACACCTCTAAGGATTTCGCATGAAGGTGAATCGAAAGTGGGGTGTATCCGATATGCTCCCCATCAGCATGAACATACTGTGAATCTGTCGAATAGATGGTTATATTTTTCCCCTTGAATGTTTTCACTTCTTTAAAATGGGTGTGTCTTCCCCAAAAAACACTCATAAAAACGAATAAAAGTTTCACCCTGGATAGTTGATGAACAATTGTAATATCAAAAAGACCATCATCCGGGTTGGCATCCGGCGCAATTTTCATGCCGCCGCCGTAGTAAGGCTGGTTAGACACAGTAATAAACCACGTTTGTTCAAATATATGCGTTTTCCCGTCAATTGATAAATCAAATCTTCCAGTTTTATAAGTAAATACATTTTTTAATAGAAAATAGACATAAACCAGCCTGCCTAATGATATTTTATTTAACAATGCCTTTATACGGGATTGATTCACTTGATAGGAGATAATAGCATCCAATCCAGCACCCATATTGTTAATAAAATAGTGTTCCTCCCTATTCGTTAGGCAAACTTTACCGATATCTATCTGCTTTCCTGGCCGCTTCCGGAGGCGGAGAATGACTGTTAAAGCCTCTTTGGGATCGGCTGGAATTTGAAAACCTCTTGAAAAATCGTTTCCTGAACCGCCAGGAATAAAACCGAGTGTTATGTTTTTGTCATTTGCAATCCCATTAAGCACTTCATGGATGGTTCCGTCTCCGCCTACTGCAATCATCAGCTTTTCCTGCTGATCGCTGCAGGCAATTTGTTTAGCAATCGATTTAGCATGACCAGGATATTCGCTAAAAAAAGCTAAAAAGGGTATCTGGTCAGCCAGCAGTTTGGATTCAACTTTTTTCCATGTTTCTAGACAGGATCCATTACCGGCTTTTGGATTAATAATAAAATATATCTGCTTCATACAACACACCTTTTAGTGGAATTTCATACTTGCAATGGGAATATGGTTACGGCTTCATATTTTGGGGTTTGGTCAAGATGTGTTTGATAAACAACAACCTCTTCCACTTGAAATTCAAGTGGTTTCGGCTGTAATTGATCCCAAACATTTAACAACTCTTTTTGAAATCCTTCCTGCCCCTTCCATTTTCTCGCTAACGTGATATGGGGTTTAAAGGGGCGTGTTTCCAGTTGAAAGCCTGCCCTCTCACATGCTGAAAATACTTTATTTCTAATTGCAACCAGCTCCTCACTGCTTTCTGTATCGGCCCAAAAAACCCGAGGAGAATCAACCTTTCCAAATATACCTAGTTTGTTTATTTTTAATGAAAATGCTTCCTCGTTGCTTATGCTCTCTTTTACATAATTTTCAGCAGCTTTCAGTTTCTCAGGTTCTGCTGATCCTAAGAAAGCTAATGTTATATGTAAGTCCAAATGATGAACCCAGCGGCTAAATGGGATTTTTTCCTGTAAATGATCGATATGATTTTTCATGATTCGTTTTGTAGTTTCAGGAATTCTTACAGCAAAGAAAAAATGTGGTCGTTGATTCATATAAACCTCTCAGTCCTTTTTTTAATTTTAGTCTATTTTCTCCCAATTGTATCTACAATCAAACAGTCTCATAGGCGATATTTTTTACATTTAGTATTCTTTTCATTTATCATGGAATTAGGAATTCTTAAAATAACTAAAGAAGGGGTAGCCCAATGAGAGTAGTGGACAATATAGCTGAATTGATTGGAGAAACGCCGCTGGTAAAACTGAATCGGGTCGCTCCTGAAGAAGGGGCTTCCGTTTATTTGAAATTGGAATTTTACAACCCCAGCAAAAGCGTAAAGGACCGTGCGGCCTATAATATGATTATTGAGGCAGAAAAAAGCGGAGAATTAAAAAAAGGCTCCACGATCATTGAACCAACGAGCGGCAACACAGGTATTGGAATCGCCATGAATGCTGCTGCTAGAGGTTATCAAGCGATTATTGTGATGCCTGATACGATGACAAAGGAACGGATTAGCTTACTCGCCGCATACGGAGCAAAAGTAATTCTAACCCCTGGAGATGAAAAAATGCCAGGAGCCATTAAGAAAGCCCTAGAATTAGCAAAAGAGATCCCTAATAGTTTTGTCCCAATGCAATTTGAGAATCAAGCAAACCCGGATGCTCATAGACATTCTACTGCTGTTGAGATTATCGAAGCCATGAATGAAATCGGCAAACCACTATCAGCTTTCGTTGCAACAGCTGGAACCGGAGGAACCATCACGGGAACAGGAGAAACTTTAAAAGACTATTATCAAGGATTATCTGTCCATGTGGTCGAACCAAAGGGTTCTCCAGTTCTGTCAGGCGGCAAACCCGGTAAACACAAACTAGTTGGTACAAGCCCTGGATTCATACCTAAAATTCTTAATGAAGAAGTTTATGATGAAATCCATCCAATTACAGATGAGGATGCTTATGAGATTACAAGAAGATTGGCTAGAGAGGAAGGAATTTTGGTTGGTCCCTCTTCCGGGGCAGCTTGTTTTGCGGCGATCGAGGTTGCAAAACGCCTTTCTAAGGATGAGGTCGTTGTCTGTATTGCCTGTGACACCGGGGAAAGATATCTTTCAAGTGATCTATTCTAATTGTTACTATACACACTATGTAACCCAAAGCGATTTATGCAAAAAGACATTTTTAACTAAAAATTCAAACAATTTATCATAAACCAAGGACCTCCGCCCATACTCTATAGTATGAAATAATTTAGGAGGCGGTATAAACAGACAATTACCATTAATTACCGAGGTTTCTTTTGTATTCTTTACTATATTGGTAGAAATTTTCTGAAATTATGGGTACAATAAGGTTAGATGTATGACATCTAGGTATCTACTGTATCCATTGTTACATTCCAATTAAAGGAGATGTCCGCGCGGAAAAGAAACTACATATTTCTTGAAGAGTAATCTTCAAATAGGCTGTCGGTAGCTGGATTAAGCCATAGGTTTGAAATTTAGGATAGGGAGTGGTTCTTTGAAACCTTCAACTAACCGGATGTTAAACCGCATCAAATGTATCTACATGTTTATTCGAAACAACGGCACTGTCACGACCCAAGAACTTGTAGAGGAATTTGGTATCACTCCTCGCACCATACAACGAGATTTAAATGTCTTAGCCTATAATGACTTGGTCATTAGCCCAAGCCGCGGAAAATGGACTACAACACAAAAGAAAGTAAAGATGACATCTTAATTGTAAAATAAAATTAAACAATCTGCATAACAAAGCATGCGATTTTATCGCATGCTTTTTACTGTTTAAAACCAAATGGGGACGAAACGCAAAGCGAAGCACCACAGGGCGCTGGAATTGATTCGAACTCACTTATCCCCCCTACAATTAAATCTTCTATTCTATTTGACAGGTATAATAATTATGATATATTAGTATAGAAAATCGCTTTAACGCTTAAAAGCGTCTAAGTAAAAAAGAAAAAGTAGGTACCTAATATGAAAAATAATCAGCAGCAAAATTTAAAAAAGGGGCTTCTGCCAAGGCATGTCCAGTTTATTGCCCTTGCGGGGATGATCGGGACAGGTATTTTTAAAGGCAGTTCCGATACCTTAAATATAGCCGGACCAAGCGTAATTGTAGCCTATTTAATCGGTGGGTTATTATTATTTATAATCATGGCAGCACTAGGGGAAATGGCACTTGCTTTCCCAAACTTAAATGTACAGCATTTAGTTAACAAAGCTTTTGGATTCCAAGTTTCCTACCTTGTTGGATGGCTATACTGGATTAATTGGATTTTAGTCACCATTGTTGAATTATTAGCAGCGGGAAGTTTTCTACAATTTTGGTTTCCGTCTGTTCCATTATGGCTTCTCAGCTTTCTATGTGCGATTGTCATCGTTGGCATTAATTTATTCCAAGTAAAATACTATGGTGAACTTGAGTTTTGGTTTGCCGGAATTAAAATAATTGCTCTGATCGCCTTTATTATCCTAGGATTTTTACTTCTCTTAGGTTTAATTCCAAGCAATATTCACGATCCACTTTCAAACTATACTGGGCACGGCGGTCTTTTTCCACACGGACTGGGTGGAACCTTTAATGCCTTTTTAGTCGTAATGTTTTCCTATGGCGGGGCTGAATTGATTGGAGTCGCTGTTACTGAAACAAAAGATGCTGAACGCGTCTTGCCTAAAATTATTAAAGGTGCTGTTTGGCGCGTCATCATTTTTTATGTTTTGCCGATTCTAATTATTTGCGGCATGATGCCTTGGAACAAAGTGAACGGTCAAGACAGTCCATTTGTTCAGGTTTTTAGTAGTACAGGCTTACCTGGAGCTGCCCACATCATGAACTTTGTGCTATTAACTGCTGTCCTTTCCGCAGCTAATTCCGGTATCTACGCTACATCGAGAACCTTGCATTCTATGGCTCAAAGTGAGGTTGCACCTAAAGTCCTTGCAAAGGTTTCCTCAAAGGGTATACCGATTATTGGGATTATGATAACAAGTGTTTGTATTTTGGTTGGTGTTTATCTAGCTTATTTGACTCCAAGCCAAGTCATTGGCTACCTCATGACCATTCCTGGGTTTACGGTCATGATTATTTGGATAAGTATTTGTGCAGCCCAGTTAAAATTAAGACCGCATTACAACAATAAACCAGCATTTAAAGTGAAGTGGTTCCCTTTTACCACAATCTTTGCACTCCTATCATTAAGCATCATTTTCATTGGATTTTTATTTAATGCCAATAATTTGATTGGAACATGCGTTAGTATTGGAACGATTGTCCTCCTAATCATCCTGTCATTTATTAATAAGAAACCGAATAGTAACAAATAACGATTGTATGCAGCTTTCAAAAACGGAAGCAATAATAAAAAAACAAGCAGGGATAGCCAGTTGGTTATCCCTGCTTGTTTTTTTATTGTTCATTTTCTGAATTTGAATCATTCGATTCTAAAAAACGCCCTAGTGCACCCAGTTTATTTTCCCAAAACAACTCGAAATATTGGAGCCAGTCTTTTAGTTCAATCAAAGGTGATGCTTCAAGCTTGTACCTAGTTTCCCTGCCGACCTTCCGCTCCTTAACTAAACCTGCCTCAGATAGTACTCTCAGATGCTTCGAAACAGCAGTCCGGGTAATCGGAAAATGCTTACAAATCGCGGTAACTGGCATTTCTTGGTTACTAAGAAGTTTCAAAAGACTTCGGCGGGTAGGATCAGCAATCGCTTGAAAGACGTCATGTTTTGCTAAGGGAGCAGCCATTTATGCCTCAACATACGCTTGGAGTTTTTTCACAAGACCGCCCCAGCCTTTGTTCATGTTGTCACGAATCGGTGTATGCGGCGCACCAAATTCAGTAACTTTTTTACTATCCCATCCGCCATGGATTAACGTTAACTCTGTTTGCTTCTTCACTTCTTTCAATTCAAATGTTAAGGTCCAGTCTTTTCCCCAATTAAAAGAAAGACGGTTTGGCGGGTCTACCTGTGTTACCTTACATGGTGACATACCAAATTGACCTGCATTTATATGAAACTCATGACCTTCTATAGGCTGAAGATCGTTCGGCATAAACCAAGCACTTAGCCCCTCTGCTGTTGCAACTGCATCCCAAACTTTAGCAATTGGTGCATTATAAACGACAGTATATTTAATATCCTCTAATGTTGCTTGTGATTGATTTTCCACTGGGTACCCTCCTCACTTGTCTTCCAATTACGTTCGTATTGTAACTATATAACACCTTTTGGTTTCATGTCAAACATTTATAAAAAGAGCCCACGTATTGAGCTCTAAACAATATTTTTCCCATAAAAGATTTCATCCATCTCTATCTTTAATCTCTTTGTTATTTCAATATGTTCATCTGGTGTTAGCCTTTCTTTGGTATAACCAAATAAATAGTTATTGAGATCGAATTCTCTCAGTTTGCATTTTGTGTGAAAGATATTCTCTTGATAAACATTGACGTCTATCATATCAAAAAGTTCTCCGACATCTTCAGGAATATAATTTTGAATAGAGTTTATTTCATGATCAATAAAGAGTTTGTGGCCGCTTTTGTCCCTAGTAAAGCCGCGGACTCGGTAATCAATGGTCATTACATCTGTTTCGAATGATCGAATTAAATAGTGGAGCGCCTTTAGAGGAGAAATTTCACCACAGGTTGAAACATCAATATCTGCACGAAATGTACTAATTCCCTCATCTGGATGAAATTCCGGGTATGTATGGACCGTGATATGACTTTTGTCTAATTGCATGACCACTGATTCGGGAAGCGGTCCTGGTGACTCTTCAAAGGATTCTGAAGGAACATCATGTGTTACCGGTCCTTCTGATACTAATAAGGTTACACTTGCCCCTGCCGGTTCAAAATCCTGACTGGCCACATTTAATACGTGGGCACCTATTATATCTGCGACATGTTTTAATATCTTTTGCAGTCTATCTGCACTATATTGTTCATCAATATAGTTTAAATAGGCTTCCCGTTCCGCTCTTGTTCTTGTAAAGCAAATATCATACATATTAAAGCTTAAAGACTTGGTAAGGTTGTTGAAGCCGTGCAGTTCTATTGCCTGCTCGTGTGTTAGTTTCATGAAAGGTTCCCCCTTAGTAACACTTCTTTACTGCGTATTTATCTGTATGGTACCCATTTTTATACTACGTTACTTATTATTTGAGAAGAATCCACTAGGAACAGAATAAATC
Source organism: Neobacillus drentensis (assembly GCF_021560175.1). GTDB lineage: Bacteria > Bacillota > Bacilli > Bacillales > Cytobacillaceae > Neobacillus > Neobacillus drentensis_A. Next base: position 4,908,056 of record NZ_CP091110.1, read on the forward strand.
AACCATCCTTACAAAAAACACAAAAAGCAGCTAAATTAGCTGCTTTTTGTGTTTATTTCACTTGGTACTCTCGCAATAACTCCACTTCTTCATCTGTTAATTCTCGATATTCCCCGAGTTCCAAGGTTTCATCTAAAGGGAGCGGCCCCATAGAAATCCGTTTCAAGTACACAACCCTTTTCCCTACGGCCTCAAACATTCTCTTGACTTGATGAAACTTACCTTCTGTAATCGTTAGCTCAATATCAGAGCGGATACCTGATTTTATGATTTTCAATTCACCAGGCTTAGTTTCATACCCGTCATCAAGAGTGACTCCTTTGGCAAACGCCTTGATATCCTCTTCGGTTACTTCGCGGTCAATCACCGCAAAGTATGTTTTCGGGACATGCTTCTTTGGTGATAGTAATTTATGCGCTAATTGACCATCATTGGTAATCAGCAATAATCCCTCTGTATCCTTGTCCAATCTCCCAACCGGAAAAGGCTCATATACCTGATCCTCAAGCTCCAACAGGTCAATAACGGTCTCAGCCGAGTTATCTTCTGTAGCGGATAACACACCAGGAGGCTTGTTCATCATTAAATAGATAAATTCTTTGTATTCAATCACTTCACCATTGAAGGTCACCGTTTGGCTTTTTTCATCAACATGTTGTTTCGGATCCTTAACGATCACATCATCGACTCTAACGGCACCGCTTTTTAATATCTGCTTTACTTCTTTTCGGCTGCCGTAGCCAAGGTTTGCTAACATCTTATCAATTCTCAACGCTTTGCCTCCTTTTTGGCAGCTTAAATTTAGTAAGGACACGCTCAATTCTGTTTCCGAATAACCGAGTTGCAAGTCCTGATTTCAATCCTAAATAAAAATAAATGCCAGCCCCTACAAATGCACTAATTAAGATCATTAAGACCGATTGCATTTTGGACGCCGGTGATAAGAATAACGTTAAAAATTTATACATCAGCTCGGTTCCCACCCACATACATCCAGCAAAAATAATTATCAATAAGCTTCTGCGCCAAACGAATCGATATTGATAGCGGGAGAAATATCTAATTACCACTAAATTAATGATAATCGAGGCCATGTATCCGATCGCTGTGGCTAATACAGCCCCTCTTGTTTCAAACATTTTAACTAACGGAATATTAAGTGTAAGTTTGACCAATAGTCCCACTAATAAGCTTAAAATCGTATACCGCTGTTCATTAATTCCTTGCATGATCGCTGCTGTCACCGCGTAAAGAGAAAATAAAATGGCGACCGGTGCATAAGCACCTAAAACCTGTGTACCAAGAGCATCATGCTCATAAAAAGCCGTATAAACTGGCTCAGCTAATAGAGATAGCCCAATTGCCGCCGGCAGTGTTAAGAATAATAACACTTGAAAGGTTTGATTTAATTGATTAGTTAAGTTTTTTCGATCATTCTCCACATATGCCTTTGTAATGCTTGGCACAAGTGTTAACGAGAAGGCAGTGGCTAGGGAAACAGGAATAATCACAATTTTATGTGATTCAAAGTTCAAAATCCCAAAAGCTGTCTCGGCCAATTTCTTTGTCGTTCCCATATCTACTAAGGCCTTGGTTAGGGTAAATTGATCAATAAGTTGGAATAATGGATTGGCAATCCCTACAAATACGAAGGGTGCTGCATAAATAAAGATTTCTTTATAAATTTCTTTTAGTGAAACATGGATGGTTCCCTTATCTTGCTCCAAAAGCTCATCCAAATGCGGCTTCCTTTTATACCAGTACCAAAATAGGACGGCTAAGCCTCCTATCGCTCCAACAAAGGCAGCAAACGTGGCAACACTAACAGCAGTTACCATTGATCCATTTAAAAATTTGAGAACCACATAAGCCCCAACAAGCGTGAACAGAATTCGGACGATTTGTTCTACCACTTGCGATGCGGCTGACGGTCCCATCGATTGATGACCTTGAAAAAATCCTCTGATTAGACTCATGAATGGAACAAGGATTAAGGCAAAACTAACCGCACGCATGACGGTTATAGCCGCATCTATTTCATTACCAGGATTACTCATTTCGGCTAATAAAGGAGCTGCCAAATACATAATTAAAAATGCAACAAATCCTGTGATCGACATAACCACTAAACCGGATTTAAACAATTTCCTGCCAACAGCATATTCTTCCAGTGCATTATACTTTGCAATAAACTTTGAAACAGCCAGCGGCACCCCAGCTGTTGCGATACTAATAAATATCGTGTAAGGGACATATCCGTAGGAATAAAGCTGTGTCCCATGTTTTCCAACAATCTGATAAAACGGTATAACATAAATGAGTCCGATTACTTTAGAAAGTATAGTTCCTAACGTTAAAATAAACGTTCCTCTTAAAAGCTTTGACTGCATATAATCCCTTCCTACCCGAAAGATACGTTCGTAAATTCACAAAGAATAATCGACGTTTTTTGCACACTATTAGTAGTTTACAACTTCTTTTCCTCCGATGCCACTCACAACCGAGTTAATTCACTTAAAAAAATGACTTTTTTCGTTTTAATTTCACAAGTTATGTTTATAATGAAATGAATAAATTAAAGTTGGTGGATAAAATGGATTACGATTGTATTGTGATTGGCGGCGGTCCCTCTGGACTAATGGCTGCTATAGCGGCGGGGGAAAAAGGGGCAAAGGTCCTCTTAATCGATAAAGGAGACAAATTAGGACGGAAGCTGGCAATTTCCGGAGGCGGGCGTTGTAACGTAACCAACCGGCTGCCGGTTGAGGAGATTATTAAACATCTGCCCGGCAACGGTAAATTCTTATATAGTGCTTTTTCTATTTTTAGTAATGAAGATATTATTCGCTTTTTTGAAAGGCTAGGAATTGAATTAAAAGAGGAAGATCATGGGCGGATGTTTCCTGTAAGCAATAAAGCTCAATCAGTGGTGGATGCCCTCTTAGAACAGCTCGAGAAACTACGTGTAAGAGTCTTCAAAAATAGCCCCGTGGCAGATGTTCTCTATGAAAATGGACATGTTTCCGCAGTGCGGTTAAAGGATGGCCAGCAACTTTCGACTAAGTCAGTGGTAATTGCGGTAGGGGGAAAATCGGTCCCGCATACAGGGTCTACCGGCGACGGTTATGCCTGGGCTGAGAAAGCAGGCCATACGATTACTGAGTTGTTCCCAACCGAGGTCCCTGTTACCTCAAGTGAGCCCTTTATAAAAAACAAGTCATTACAGGGATTATCGTTAAGAGATATTAATCTCAGTGTCTTGAATCCGAAAGGCAAACCCTTGATTTCCCACCGGATGGATATGTTGTTTACCCATTTTGGAGTCAGTGGCCCAGCCGTGCTCCGCTGCAGTCAATTTGTGGTCAAGGCCATGAAAAAGTGGAATCTAAAAGAAGTAACCATGAGCTTGGATGCCCTTCCTGATCGAAAAGAGGAAGAGATTTTTCAAGAGATTGTAAAACTTGTAAAAGGGGAACCCAAAAAGAGCATCAAAAATACCTTAAAGGGAATAGTTCCGGAGCGTTACCTTCTATTTCTCCTCGAAATGAATGATATGGATCCTGCCGAGCAAGGCGGAACGATTTCCAATGAAAAAATTCGTGCATTTGCAAAGGGCTGTAAACAATTTCAATTCAAAGTAAATGGCACACTTCCACTTGAAAAAGCATTTGTGACGGGCGGCGGGGTTACCGTGAAAGAGATTGAGCCGCAAACCATGGCTTCTAAATTGATGGAGGGTCTTTATTTTTGCGGTGAAATACTAGATATCCATGGTTACACAGGTGGATATAACATTACATCTGCCTTAGTAACGGGCAGGCTTGCGGGAACCAATGCAGCACTATCCGCAAAAAATTATCGGGCGTGAAGTACGATCACGCCCGATAGATAATCATAGCGGTAAAACAGTAAATCTGCTCTTCCTCTTCTTCTTCGGTCATGGCAGCCACATTATACTTGATATCGACAAGGCTTTGTTCCTCTATATCTTTTAAAAATCGATTCATCTCTTTTTCTAGATCTTTTTCATGCTCCCTGTCAAATAACTTTACTTGGATCATAAGACTCCCTCCCTCTCCTTTTTCTATCAGTATTCTCATTTTTTCAGAATTTTAAAAATAGATGGTTTTAAAAGTTAAGGTTTTTTTAAGATTGGGCTTGTAAACTTGTTTCTGAAATCAAATGTTGAAAGGAGGGTCTGAGGTGGATAAAAAACAAAAGATTACTTGGGGAGTCAGCTTTGGGAGTTTGGCTTTAGCAGCGGGAATGGTCTCTTATCTCGGTTTATCCAATGGCGGAAGTACGAACAGCCAAATGGCTTTTACTCAACGGCAGCAGCCAGGTTCTAATACAAATCAAAATCAGCAGCAATATTCGCAACAAGGAGGATCAAACACACAACAAGATCAGCAAACAGGACAAGATTTTAATAGTTCCTGGGGCGGAGACAGTCAATTAGATCAAAGTCAGCAAACTCCGGATGATAACAGTAGCCAAGGCTTTGATAATAGCGATCAACAACAGGATCAATTTTTTAATGGCGGCGGTCCAGGCTCCGGACATCACCATGGATTTGATACAACCACAGGTGGAACCTAATTTGCTGATGCTGGAAACCCTGCATGCGGTTGAAACTAAAACAGATAAAAAAAACCGATTCCAAAACGGAATCGGTTATTCTGTGTATTCAGTTTCTCCTGTCCAGGCCAGCATTCCGCCAATCATATTCCGGACTTTATACCCTTGTTCTTGAAGATAATAGCAAACATTTCCACTTCGGTGGCTTGAACGGCAAATGAAAATATATTCCTTCTCTTTATCAAAATAGTCCAGGTTAGCGGGAATATCGCCCATACGAATATGTTTTGCCCCTGGAATCATCCCAAAAACAACTTCCTCATCTTCTCTTACATCTACAAGCTCTGGTTTTTCCCCTGCCTCGAGCTTCTTTTGCAATTCTTCTGGAGTAATCACATTAATTTCTTCCATCCCAATCATCCCTTCAGAAAAACATCCTCCATTTTACAAGAGGATGTTCAATTTTGTTTCCTGATTAATTCGCCACAATATTTACCAATTTACCTGGTACAGTAATTACTTTGCGAACGGTCTTTCCTTCAATTTGTTCCTTCACACGATCGTCATCCATGGCGATTCCTTCCAAAGCTTCTTTCGTAGCATCTGTCGGAACCTTTAACTTTGTTTTCACCTTGCCATTTACTTGAATCACAATCTCGATTTCATCATCGACTAATTTTGCTTCATCATATGCCGGCCATGCTTCATAGGAGATTGTACCGCTATGACCTAACTTTTCCCATAGCTCTTCAGCAAGATGCGGACAAACAGGAGCAAGTAATTTTACAAAGCCTTCGACATAAACCTTTGGAAGAACTGTTGCTTTATACGCTTCATTGATAAAGACCATCATTTGTGAAATAGCTGTATTAAATCTTAAACCTTCATAATCCTCCGTCACTTTTTTCACCGTTTGATGATACACTTTTTCAAGGTTTGATGCTTCTTCATTTGTCTGGATTTTCGGGCTTAATTCACCGTTTTCTTCCACTAACAGACGCCAAATTCGATCTAAGAAGCGGCGTGATCCATCTAAGCCATTGGTCGACCAAGCAATCGATGCATCAAGAGGTCCCATAAACATTTCGTATAAACGAAGGGTATCGGCACCATGGCTGTCAATAATGTCATCAGGGTTGACAACATTTCCTTTTGATTTACTCATCTTTTCATTGCCTTCACCTAAGATCATTCCTTGGTTGAAAAGCTTTTGGAATGGTTCTTTGGTTGGCACTACACCAATGTCATATAAAAACTTATGCCAGAAACGTGCATATAGCAAGTGAAGCACGGCATGCTCGGCACCGCCAATGTAAATATCAACCGGGAGCCAATGATTTAATTTTTCCTGTGAAGCTAATTCTTGATCATTTTTCGGATCAATATAACGTAAATAGTACCAGCAGCTGCCTGCCCACTGCGGCATCGTATTTGTTTCACGGCGGCCTTTTTTACCTGTTACCGGATCGACGACATTGACCCAATCCTCAATATTCGCAAGCGGTGACTCACCTGTTCCAGATGGTTTAATGTCGGTTGTTTTTGGTAAGGTTAATGGCAGCTGATCTTCAGGAACGGCTGTCATAGTGCCATCTTCCCAATGGATAATTGGGATTGGCTCACCCCAGTAACGCTGACGGCTGAATAACCAGTCCCGTAAACGATACGTCACTTTTTTCGTTCCAATTCCCTTTTCCTCTAACCAGGCGATCATTTTAGAAATGGCCTCTTCTTTATCTAATCCATTTAAGAACTCAGAATTAATGTGTTCCCCATCACCTGTATAAGCTTCTTTTTCTACATCTCCGCCAGCCACGACTGGCTTAATAGGTAAGTTGAAAACTTTAGCAAATTCATAGTCACGTTCATCGTGAGCAGGTACCGCCATAATCGCACCCGTTCCATAACTTACTAATACATAATCAGCAATCCAGATTGGCATTTTATCGCCATTTGCAGGATTAATCGCATATGCTCCAGTAAAAACACCCGTTTTCTCTTTTGCTAAATCTGTCCGTTCTAAATCGCTCTTCATTTTTACTTTTTCTAAGTAAGCATCGACAGCAGCACGCTGCTCATTAGTAGTAATTTTTTCAACAAATGGATGCTCTGGAGCCAATACAGCATAGGTTGCACCGAATAGTGTGTCTGGTCGGGTAGTGAACACTGTAAAGGTTTCATCATGTCCATCAATTTGGAATGTTACTTCAGCCCCTTCAGAGCGGCCAATCCAGTTGCGCTGCATTTCCTTTAAGCTTTCAGGCCAGTCAAGCTCCTCAAGGTCCTCAAGTAAACGGTCACCGTAAGCTGTAATTTTTAACATCCATTGCTTCATCGGACGGCGTTCAACCGGATGTCCGCCGCGTTCACTCTTGCCGTCAATAACCTCTTCATTCGCTAAAACAGTTCCAAGCGCTGGACACCAGTTCACCGCTACTTCATCAATATAGGCAAGCCCTTTCTCCCAAAGCTTTAAGAAGATCCACTGTGTCCATTTATAATATTCTGGGTCAGTCGTATTGACTTCACGATCCCAATCATAGGAAAAACCTAGTGCTTTAATTTGTCTTCGGAAGGTGTTAATATTCTTTTCCGTAAATTCAGCAGGGTCGTTACCTGTGTCTAAAGCATATTGTTCGGCAGGCAATCCGAAGGCATCCCAGCCCATCGGGTGCAGTACATTATAGCCCTGCATCCGCTTTAAACGGGAAAGAATATCTGTTGCTGTATAGCCTTCCGGGTGTCCTACATGAAGCCCTGCACCGGATGGATAGGGAAACATGTCTAATGCATAGAATTTCCGCTTATCATATTCTTCGCTCGTTTTGAACGTTTTTTTGTCTTCCCATTGTTTTTGCCACTTTTTCTCAATTTGTTGATGGTTAAAGCTCATTTTGATTTTCCTCCTACTGCAAAATAAAAAACCCCTCATCCCAAAAAGGGACGAGAGGATTGTATGTATCTTCCCGCGGTACCACCCACATTAGTGCCTAAACACTCGCTTCATTCAACCTTAACGCGGTAAACGGCAAACATTACTGTTCATTCATGCCTGCAACTCAAAGGCGAGTTCATGATGTACTCGGTTGACTTTCACCAGCCGTCAACTCTCTATTCTTTCGAGTAAAAATCACTACTACTCCTGATCACTGTTTTTTTAATATAAAGTATTACGGTTATTGTATTAAATTTTCTATCACTATGCAAGCAAACATTTGCCTAAATTCAGGATGGACAGGTGCGGGCCAGTTTAAACATTAAATATCTAGATATATTCTAGGGATAAATGAAAGAACAGTTGACTGAAAAAGTCAACTGTCCTAAATTTAAGCAACCCTTGAACCAAATTGAAAACGAGGGGAATTCCACATGGTGGTCCATTTCTTAATAGCTGTCACCATAATAATGATACCAAGTACTAACATGATAATCGATAGGATCCCATTCATCACACTGTATCCAGCAGCTGCCGGATTTAGGTAAACGTTTTTGACCATCCAATAGCCTGCATAGTTAACCGTGACAAACAAATAAGCGAGAGGAATTAAACAAGTTAACATGTACCAGCGTTTGTCAGCCACTTTTAGAATAACAGTTGCCCCAATAATGAGACCGATCGATGCCATTAACTGATTAGATACACCGAATAAGGCCCAAACAGAACCGATATCTCCAGAAAAGAGCAAATATCCCCATATAAAGCATGCTAATGCACTTGCAAATATGGACCCAGGAATCCAATCTGTTTTTTTCAATGGTTTATAAAACTCACCAAAGAAATCTTGTATTAAATAACGGGCTACACGTGTTCCAGAATCAATCGCTGTTAAAATAAATACCGCTTCAAACATAATGACAAACTGGAAAAAGTAGGATGATAATTTAGCAAACCAAGGGATAGCTGTGAAAACATAAGTCATACCAACAGCTAATGTTACAGCCCCGCCTGTTCTTCCTTCCAAGTCCATTCCAATTTCCTGGGCAAGCTTCGGTAATTGGTCTACATGCATACCTAATGTTTTGTAAACCTCTGGGGTGGAATTAATGGCAAAATAATCGGCTGGCTGAAGGGCTGTTGCTGCTATTAATGCCATAATCCCAACCACACACTCTACTAACATCGCTCCAAACCCAACTACCTTAATATCTGACCAGCGATCAAGCATTTTCGGTGTTGTACCTGAACCAACAAAGGCATGGAAGCCAGAAATGGCACCACAGGCAATCGTAATCGAAATAAACGGCCAGACTGGACCTGCAATGACAGGACCGCCGCCTTGTGTAAATTTCGTAAATGCAGGCATTTGAATGTTCGGATTAATAATAAATACGCCAATAATAAGGGCAATAAATACGCCAATTTTCATAAAACTACTTAAATAATCTCGCGGAGCTAGCAATAGCCATACAGGCAGTGCTGCTGCAAAAAAAGCATAGATAGGCAGAATAATGGCTAATGTTTTTGTATCTAAAGTCAGCCAGTCTCCCAAAACGGTATTCTGAATCATCGGTCCTACAAATACGCCTACCATAACAAGGATGAATCCAATTGTAGTCGTTATTTTTAAATTACCTGTTTTCTTATATAAGATGCCTACTCCCATCGCAATGGGAATTGTGATTCCTACTGAAAAAGTTCCCCATGGGTTGTTCTCAAGTGCGTGAAGTACGACCATAGAAAGCCCTGCCATGGTAATCGTAATGATGAATAGCATAGCAAGTCCTGTACAAAAACCTGCAACAGGACCTAATTCATCCTTGGCTACTTCAGATAATGATTTCCCCTTCTTCCGCATAGAAGCGTAAAGTACAACTGCGTCATGGACAGCACCACCGATTACCGCGCCAATTAACAGCCAAAGTAAACTTGGCAAATAACCAAATTGTGCAGCCAAGATTGGCCCTACAAGCGGACCAGCTGCCGCGATTGCAGCAAAATGGTGGCCAAATGTCACCCATTTATTGGTTGGGACATAGTCCTTCCCATCATTAAATTCGTGAGCTGGTGTTGGCTTAGAATCGTCTAACTTTAATACTTTTGCAGCTATGAAAGTTCCGTATAAACGGTAAGCAATCATTAATATACAAATGGAACCAATTACAACTGAAACCGCATTCATTTTCTTTTTTCCTCCCCTAAATCAATAACTTATATTAATCTTATTAAATGAAAACGATAACATTCGTTTTTCAAGATAAGTGGTTAAAATCTAGGGTTAAAAAACAGTAATTCTAAATTGAAATACAAAAAACAGCTGTTAAAAACCAAGCAGCTGTTTCAGTTCCTTTGTATAGGTTCTGCTAACGGGAACCTTTTCGCCGGATTTCATAATTAAATTGTAGGTTGAATTAAACCATGGTTCGATCTCAAGAATGGCATCAATATTGACTAGATAAGCACGATGAACACGCATAATGGAAGGAATTTGCAGTTTCCGTTCAAAGGTTACTAATGGTTCATTGACCCATAACTTTTGTTTGTCCGTGGCAACGACTGTTTTACCATCCTGCGTGCCAATATAGACAATGTCATTAATATGGAGTAACACGATTTTTTCATCAATCGAAACCGCTAATTTTTCTGACCGATCATTTTGACTAGAATGCCACCTAGATGAAAGCGGGATTTTTTGCTCTTTATTTCCAGCCAGCTTATACAGCTTATCAATGGTGAGCTGGATCCTTTTTTCATCAATTGGTTTTAACAGATAATCAACTGCATTAAGTTCAAAAGCTTTAAGAGCATATTCATCATATGCTGTAGCAAAAACAATCAATGGTGGATAATCCAACTGATTTAATTTACTGGCGATTTCGATCCCACTTTCATCGGCAAGCTGGATATCTAGAAAAATCACATCAATATCCAGGTTTTTCAAATTTTCAAATGCGGCCTCAAAGCACTCAGCTTCTCCAGCTACCTCCACCTGCTTACTTCGTTTTAGCAAATAGGAAAGTTCATCTCTCGCAAGCGGTTCATCATCGACGATAAAGGCTTTTAACACTTTCTTCCCCCCAACTTTGCCCGGTTAATGGCAATTTAATCACAACCCTTGTCCCCTTTTCTAGGATACTATCAATCTGTAATGATGCTTCAGGCCCATAAATCTCTTCAATTCTTTTCTTAATATTCCATAAGGCAGTACCTGTACCATCTGCCGAATCAACTGTTTGATTTCCAAGTACAGCAAGTTTCTCCCGTGGAATCCCTTTTCCATCATCCTCCGTGATGAGGACCATTCTCCCTTCTTCCTCGTAGGCACGAACTCGAACAGTTCCCGTTTTGTTTTTTGAAAAGGCATAACGAATCGCATTTTCTACCAGTGGCTGCAATGTAAAGGGAGGTACTAATACCTCTCTAAATGGTGGAGCTATTTCCACATTCACCTTATACCTGTCAGGGAATCTTGCTTGTTCAATGGACAAATAAGCTTCCACATGCTCGAGCTCTTTTTCAAGCGGTATCAGCATTTGACGAGCGCCTTGAAGATTACTGCGAAAGAAGACACTTAACTGAATTAGAAGTTTTCTAGCTTGGTCGGTATCCTTTCGTATTAGACTTGAAATGGTATTAATCGCGTTAAACAAAAAATGAGGATGGACCTGTGCCTGCAGTGCTTTAATTTCAGCATCTTTTAATAAGCGTCTTTGCCGCTCTAGCTCTGCCATTTCGAGCTGGCCGGAGAATAATCTCCCTAAGCCTTCAGCCAGCTCCTGTTCTACACTATCGAGTTTGCTAGAATTAGTAAAATAAAGCTTCAAGGTTCCAACAGTCTTATCATAAACCTTAAGCGGTAACACTATGGCAGCCTCTAATGGACAATTCGGGTTAAAACATTGAATTTCCTTGGCTGTTTTTGCAATAATGATTCTGCCTTGGTCTAGCACTTTTTTTGTTAATTCAGTGGCCATGGTCCCAGATGGTAGATGATGGTCGGCACCAGCCCCAGCATGCGCTACAACTTGCTGTTGATTTGTAATGGAGATGGCATCCGCACCGGTCCATTTCAATATAATGTCAGCTGCCTTTGCGCACGAGTCCATATTTAGGCCCTGCCGAAAAAATGGCAGTGTTTGATTCGCAATATATAAAGCCTTATGTGTTTGTAATGCCCGTGTTCGTTCCTGTTCTTGAAAAATATCCTGGATAATAAGTAAGAATAATAGTGTCCCAAAACCATTAATCGCAATCATAGGAAAGGCAATTAGTTTTACAAGATTTAAGGCTTCATCAAAGGGCTTTGCTAATAGGAGAATAATTCCCATTTGAAAACATTCCATCAAGATCCCCATTATAACTGCTTTCGTTGTAGAGCCGCTTTCCTGTATTTTAAAACGCTTACTTAAAAACCCTGTCACGACTCCTGCAAAAATGGTGGAAAATGCACATGCAACCGCAGTGAAACCACCGAGCGATAAGCGGTGCAATCCAGCAATCAAACCTACCCCTATTCCAATCATGGGTCCGCCAAGCAAACCGCCAATCACCACGCCCATTATTCTTGTGTTTGCAATGGCACCATTCTGATCAACATCTGTCAGCCAATCTTGTGACGTAACGACTCCATGACCTATTTCTACACCAGTATAATTACTGATAATTCCAAAGGCGCCAAAGATCGCTATGATGGTTAATTTCGCTGCCATTCCCCGTTCGTTATGGATAACCTGTCGAAACGATTTCATCCTAGATAATATAAATGCAACAATGATTAAAATACCAACTCGCTCAAGCATTAGAGGTATTAAAGCAAACATCCCATCCCCGCTTTCTTCCATTCTCAACAAAACTACTCTATAAATTTACTATATCAAAAAATAAAGAAGGAAAAACTAAAAATCAAAGAAACCCACAGTCATTTTGACTGTGGGTCATAAACTTATACCGGCTTAGCAGTAATTTTCTCTTTTAGTCTCAAACCGCGGTCATAAACGATGGTAGTTCCGACTGCGATTATGAACAACAAGATTAATACTGTAAATAAAGTGGACATATTATATTGGTCGACCAATATTCCGCCAAGCACTGGACCAATCATCCTTCCGCCTGTGGCCGTACTGTTCACGATTCCTTGATAATAACCTTCACGCCCTTTTGGGGCCAATGCAAAAGCAATGGTAGGAACTGCCGGCCAAATGAACATCTCACCGATTGTTAAAATAACCATAGCTGCTAAAAAGCCTGAAAAAGCGCTGGCCTGCCCTGCTACAATAAAGGAAATAATAAAGATTCCAATACCGATCAGGATCTGCCTCTTTACCGAAGAAGCAAGATATTTGAGAATCCCGTTTAAGAGCGGCTGCCCCAGCACGATAATCGCTCCGTTAATCGTCCATAATAAACTATATTGGGTTAGTGTGATATTCACTTCCTGTGTATAAGAAGCAATCGTTGTGGTCCATTGGCTGTAGGAAACCCAGCAGAGCAAATAGCCTGCACACAATATCATTAAAGCCTTAAAGTTCATTCTGCTAACTGCCGTTACATTTAATTCATTGTTTTCTTGAGGTGCAGCATCTGTAGAAATTCCTTTGTATCCAAAGACCGCAATCACTAAAAAGATGACATACATAACTGTATTTGCAAGAAAAATGAGTTGAAAGGAATAATCAGCAACTATCCCGCCAAGTGATGCTCCGATTGCAACGCCAACATTTTGGGCAACATAAAGAGCATTAAAGGATTTCCGGCCTCCCTCTTTCCAAACGGAACCAGCCATCGCATACATGGACGGAAAAATAATTCCTGTTCCAAAGCCCACAATCGTTAAGAAAACAACGTATTCGGGCCAGTTATGCCAGATGGATAACCCTACAAGAGCTACTAAGGAGATCATAATCCCCAGAATAATAGATTTATAGCCTCCTATTTTATCAAATAAATGACCACCATATAGGTTCCCGATTACATTTGCTCCAGAATTAAGCATTAGTACAATACCGGCAACAGATAAAGATTTACCCAAGTGATCGTGAATATAGATGGTATTTAAAGGCCATAAAAAAGAAGAGCCAATTACATTCACTGCCATTCCAATAATTAATAGCCATAAGGCACGTGGCATGAAAAACGCTCCTTTACGATAAACATTTCATTTCCAAAGATACATTGTATTCCATTCCCAAGCTGGGTGCAATCCTTTTCGTTCTCCTCTTTTTTTTATTAAATATTCTGCTAAATCGGACGCTTTTCGAAGTTCATTTTAGGGTGATTTTCCCTCCGGAGGTGAAGATAATCTAAAATTTGACAGATAGGAGATGGTCATAACCCCCGAACGCGATTGCTTCCCCTTGCTTCGACCGATAAGAACCAGTCATAACCCCCGAACGCGATTACTTCCACTTCCTTTGACCGATAAGAGCCAGTCATAACCCCCGAAGGTGATTACTTACCCTTGCTTCGACCGATAAGAACCAGTCATAACCCCTGAAGGCGATTACTTCCCCTTGCTTCGACCGATAAGAACCGGTCATAACCTCCGAACGCTATTACTTCCCATTGCTTCGACAGATAAGAGACGAACATAACCCCACCCCACCCTAACAAATTTATATATTACAGAGATAAACACAAAAAGAAAGATCTCTCCACATAGTGAGAGATCCTTTTCATTTCTTATGAAGATTGTTCGGGTTCTTGATGCATTTTGGATTTAACCGGTTGTCCGCCGGCATCCTCGTATTTCTTTTTTGCTTCTTTTATTAAGTCACGATCCTGGCCGAGTTCAAGGTCTTGATTATTGATACCATTACGGGTTTTTTGTTCGGGATTATTCTTCTTAGAACGTTTCTTCAAGAAATTCTCCTCCTCTTAACGTGTCTCAATAATCATGGAATTCTGAAGCTGCTGAATTTGAAGTCTCATTCGATGGAGCTGTTCCCGCTGCTGCGAGTTGGCACTATGGGCCATCGTACAAATATCCTGATAGGTCTGCTCAAGCTGCTGCAGCGCTGTCGTATAATCATCATTATTATAATGCTCTTGAAGGCTGCTGTGCTTATATTGCTCTTCAGCATAACGTAGTGTGTCCTCAACTTGTTGCATTAGATTATCCATTGAGTCGCGAGTAGCCATCTAAGAACCCCCCTAATTGTTTGAAGCGACGCTTCATTTCTTATTTTGTTCTCCATTCCCTATCCTATAACTCATGACAGGTGGATAATTATTACCAACCTTGCTTGCAGCAATGGCAATTGGATAAAGGGTTACTTCATGATAAAATGAAGGGTATGCAATCTTTAACTAACAAAGGAGGTTTCTGAGTGCTTCAGACAAAACCTTTTCTATATGCAACCGACGATAAACGATATCACACTTGGAATTACCACCTTAGGAATCATTTCGGCCATAAGGTGTTTAAAGTGGCCCTAGACGGTGGTTTTGACTGTCCGAACCGCGACGGTACGGTCGCTCATGGCGGCTGTACATTTTGCAGCGCAGCCGGTTCCGGGGATTTTGCCGGTAACCGGGTGGAGCCATTAGAAACACAATTTAATCAAATCAAACAAAAAATGCATACTAAGTGGAAAGACGGCAAGTATATGGCTTATTTTCAGGCCTTCACCAATACACACGCCCCTGTTGAAGTACTTAGGGAAAAATATGAAACCGTGCTGGACCAAGAGGGGGTCGTTGGAATATCCATCGCAACCCGCCCAGATTGCTTGCCGGATGATGTTGTTGACTATTTAGCTGAATTAAATCAGCGTACGTATTTATGGGTAGAGCTTGGTCTCCAGACTGTCCATGAACGAACGGCTATGCTGATTAACCGTGCCCATGATTTCCAATCTTACATTGATGGTGTCAATAAACTACGGAAACATGGAATTCGGATTTGCTCCCACATCATTAACGGACTCCCGCTTGAATCTTATGACATGATGATGGAAACAGCTCGTGAGGTAGCCAAATTAGACGTGCAAGGAATTAAAATTCATTTACTGCATTTATTAAAAGGCACCCCAATGGTTAAACAATATGAAAAGGGAATGCTTGAATTTCTCACCAAAGAGGATTATATAACTTTAGTATGTGACCAATTGGAGATTTTACCGCCGGAAATGATTGTTCATCGAATAACAGGAGACGGTCCGATTGACTTAATGGTTGGACCCATGTGGAGTGTTAATAAATGGGAAGTATTGAATTCCATTGATGCCGAATTAAAGAGAAGAAATAGCTGGCAAGGTAAGTTTTTCCAAGGGAATGTGGGGAATTGATATGAAAATGGAGCGCATTCTTCCCTTTGCGAAAAGTTTACTTAAAAAGACTGTAAAGCCCGGAGATATAGTAGTGGATGCCACTTTGGGAAATGGGCATGATACGGTATTTTTGGCAGAATTGGTTGGAGAAGATGGACAAGTTTTTGGGTTTGATGTCCAGCAAGAGGCTATTAACGCAACGAAGGAACGCTTAATCGGACAAAACCTGATCGACAGGGTCACCCTTTTTCATGAAGGCCACGAACAAATTTTTGCAAAAATCCCTAAGGATGTTCAAGGGAGAATAACCGGGGCAATATTTAATCTTGGTTATTTGCCTGGTGGTGACAAAAACATTGTAACTCATGCCGAAACAACCATTTCGGCAATCGAACAATTATTGTCATTAATGGCTCCCGAGGGAACCATCGTCCTTGTGATTTACCATGGTCATGAACAAGGTGCAGTTGAACGGGACCAGCTATTGAACTATTGTCAGGGTCTGGATCAAAAAACAGCCCATGTTCTTCAATATCAGTTTATTAACCAACAAAATTACCCGCCATTTATTATTGCAATTGAAAAAAGGTAAAACCAGGCACTAGGCCTGGTTTTATTTTGTTATCGATCGTGTTACAAATGCAGGTACTGTTTTTTGCAGGGACCGGTAAGCTAGTCCATTGTAGTAAAAGAAATAACTAATCCATCCACCTGATTTGATAATCCCTCGTGCCAATTTACGGACATTTTTCTGTTTGCGAACCTTAGCATCTGATAAATAAATTCCCAACAACCCTCGATTAATGAGTTGATGAAATCTTTTGTGAGGCAGGAACTCTGTATGACGATCAGCCTCAATCACGAAATGCTTTAAGCGTTTAAAAAGGGTCTCTTCACTAGTATAATAAGCGCAGAAATTTAAGTCTCCGCCAATCAAGTCTTCCTCTTGATCAATAAAGTAATCTAAAAGTATATGTAAGCCCTGAATATAAGGGAAGTATCCCTTGCGGATATTTACCGCATCTTCTAGTTTAAAATCTTCTCGCATCGCATATGAGACTAAACAAAAAATCCCTAATGTTGAACCAGAGCAAGCCGAGAATTCATACCATTCCATTTCAGGAAGATTGTCTTGGTAACGATTAAACCATTTTTTCAAGCGAGGTACCCGCTCTTCCTTGATCACATGTTTGTGGATCTGCAAATCACAATAATATTGGCATAATTCTAGAAGATACTCCTTGATTAAATCGTAGTTGTCTAACTCCCTTAAAACCGTACGGCATGTTTCAGATAAGTCATGTAAATATCCATTGTCATCCTGGTCATCTCGGAGCCGATAATAATTCTTCTCTTCTGCCTGCAGTACAAGGGCATCTGACATTGACTCATGGAGGGCTGCAAAATCAGCAGGATCAAGTGAGGTACTCCGATCACATAGATTATCTAAGTAATCACTGATCGTTTGATAAGCCACAATAAACTTTACTGCCTTTTGATAGTCTTCCTTGGCACTAAGAGCAAGTATGCCCCCGCCTTCACAATGAAAGGTTTTTTGGTCAATACTCGCAAGAGCCTGACTTCTTAATTCTTGGTTAGGAATATTTTCAGCCCGGCTTTTCCAATAAGCCAATTCTTGATGGACAGCAGGAATAATTTTGCGATAGACCCTAGACATAAGGGTGATTGGCATCATGGAAAAAACATCTACCTTTCTTAGACAATATAACCAATTGCTTTTAATTGGCTAAAAACAAAATCTTTCGCGTATTCAAATACCTCTTCCCGCTCCGGTTCATTAAAAATTTCATGGTAGCACTTCGGCCACTCCTTAAACCTTTTCTCCGATAACGGTACGTGGTTAAACCACTCCTTTACGGTGGCCTTATTAACAATTTTATCATCCCCGCCCTGCATGACGAGCATCGGGAGATCTTGTGTATCTGCCAAATTCTCAAATGCTTCCTTTATCGCCCCAACAAGTTCACGATACCAGCGAATCGAAACTTTTGTCACGTAAAGAGTATCATTCGAATCCGCTTCGCGGACATCTTCATTTCTTGTGGCCATCTGTACCGACAAGCCTGAATTCATCCGAAGCGATGGATAAACTACATTTATGACATGCGAGAGAGCATTTAAAAATTTAGATGGCGCTTGAACCAGTCCCAGACATGGAGAAGAAAGAATCACGCCTGCTACATTCAGTTGTTCTTCTTGCAACAAACGAATCGAAATCAATCCGCCCATACTGTGGCCTAATAGAAACACGGGAAGGTTATATCGATAGGCCGCTTGTACCCAGTCCTTTACCTCCGTAATATATTCATCAAAGGAATCGATATGGCCGCGGCGGGACCTTGTTGTCATCCCTTGCCCCGGAAGGTCGCCCATAATGATATGAAAGCCGGCTAAACGCCACATTTCAATCAGCCAGCCGTATCTGCCATGGTGCTCCATTGCACCATGCACCATTACAATTACTGCTTTTGCCTCCCCTTCAGCTTCCCATTTCCACATTTTTCGTCCCCCTAGAAAAAGATATGCTTTTTGTTCAAAGCTTTGCAAGTTTAGACTTATTTGTTATACCAGATTTAATTTTTGAAAACCACTTACTATATTCGCTAAAATATACTTATCAATTACAAAGGAGCGAGCCCAATTGATCTACCCCTTTAAAGATAAATACCCGTTAATTGCTAAAACTGCCTTTATTGCCGATTATGTCACCATCACGGGTGATGTAGAAATAGGCGAACAGTCCAGTGTCTGGTTTAATTCCGTGATACGAGGCGATGTTGCCCCAACGAGAATAGGTAATAAGGTTAATATTCAAGATAATTCTATCTTACACCAAAGTCCTAATAACCCGCTAATTTTAGAGGATGAAGTAACGATCGGTCATCAAGTCATTCTTCATAGCTGCATTGTAAGAAAAAGAGCTTTAGTTGGCATGGGATCGATTATTCTTGATCAAGCAGAGATAGGAGAAGGTGCCTTTATTGGCGCTGGCAGTCTTGTACCGCAAGGAAAAAAAATTCCCCCTAATACCTTAGCATTTGGCAGACCCGCTAAAGTTATTAGAGAATTAACGCCGGAAGACAAAAAGGATATGAAACGTATTTATACAGAATATGCCGAGAAAGGGCAGTATTATAAGTCTTTGCAATCATAAGAAATGCGGAAGCGCCTTGTTCAGCCCCGACAAGCACAAGACGAGCCGGCCGAAAGGTTGTTCTTTAACCTTTTGGACGGATTGGCTTGTGACCTCGAGGGGCTAGGCGCTGGAGTTGGACAATTTTCTATGTTAAAACTTTTATTCTCTCTTACCTATTAACAAAAGCACCCACATTTTTTTGCGGGTGCTTTCTTATTAATGCTTTACTGATTGTAACTCTTTTTGAAGGGCATAATCACGCTGAAAAGAATAGACATTTTCCACATATACTTGATGCCAAACCATAAACATAAGCACTGTCCAGATCTTCCGGCTGTTGTCCGCTTTGCCTTGGCAATGGTCTTCCAATAAGCCTAAGACATATGATTTATTGATTAGATGGTCCGTGTTGCTTTCCCGGATAATCTTTTTAGCCCATTCATTCATTTCGTTTTTCAACCAATGACGAATAGGAACAGGGAATCCTAATTTTTTACGACTTAGAACATGTTCAGGCACTACACCTTCAGCTGCTTTACGTAAAATATATTTGGTTGTACCATTAGCCGTCTTTAAGCTGGTTGGAATTTTCGAAGCTACCGCAAACACTTCTTTATCTAAGAACGGTACGCGAAGCTCAAGCGAATGAGCCATTGTTACTCGATCTGCCTTTAGCAGGATATCGCCGCGCATCCAGGTATGGATATCAATATACTGCATCCGGTCGACTGGGTCATACCCTTTGGACTCTTGATAAAGAGGTTTAGTGACATCGAGATAGTTTAAACCTTCACGGTAAACATTTAATACATCCCGTTTTTCCACTTCGGTAAACATCTTCGCATTTCCAATGTAGCGTTCTTCCATTGGTGTGACGCCGCGCTCAATAAAGCTTTTGCCTTTCATTCCTTCAGGCATCATCCCGGCAATACCTTTTAATAAAACTTTCCCGACTCTTGGTATTTTATTAAATACTTCTAGTGACTGTGGCTCCCGATAGATATTGTAACCGCCAAATAACTCATCGGCACCTTCACCTGAAAGAACAACCGTTACATGTTTACGAGCTTCCCTAGCGACAAAATAAAGAGGAACACAGGCTGGGTCGGCTAGCGGATCATCCATATGCCACATGATTTTAGGAATTTCATTCATATACTCTTCAGGTGTAATAATGTAACTGATATTTTCGACACCGAGCTTTTCAGCTGTTTCTTTAGCCACATCAATTTCACTGAAACCATTGTGTTCAAAACCAACAGAGAAAGTCTTAATAGCGGGATGAAATTCTTTTGCAATTGAAGCAATAATCGATGAATCAATTCCGCCTGAAAGGAACGAACCTACCGGAACGTCACTGCGCATATGCTTTTCAACTGAATCAAATAATACATCGCGAATTTCCTTAATAAAATCAGCTTCTGATTTCTGAACAGGCTGAAATTGAGCCTTCCAATACTTTTTCATTTCCATTGGAGCGCCAATTTTTTTTGTGAAGTAATGTCCTGGCTCTAACTTTTTAATTCCTTCAGATAACGTATCAGGTTCAGGAACGAATTGATAGGTCAAGTAATGCTGCAAGGCATCATAGTTGAGGACATCATTCTCTAAAGCCAGCAAAATGCTTTTTTTCTCAGATGCAAAAAAGGTTCTTTCCCCATCTTCCATATAAAAGAAAGGTTTAATTCCGAATGGGTCACGCGCACCATAAAGGGTTTGTTCCTGCTTATCCCAGATAACGAATGCGAACATTCCGCGCAGTTTTTCAACCGCTTTTTCTTTTAAGTGGCTATAAAGAGCAATGATTACTTCTGTATCCGAACTTGTGGCAAAAGACAGTCCTTCTGTCAATAACTCTTCACGAAGTTCAACATAGTTATAAATTTCACCATTAAAAATAATCCAATAACGCTCGTTTTCATATGTTAGCGGCTGATGACCACTTTCGATATCAATAATACTCAAACGGCGGAAGCCAAACTGGATATGGTCATCGTAATAAAAACCATCATCATCCGGTCCGCGATGGGTTATTAAATCGTTCATATTTTTAAATAGCTGTTTTTGTTCTTCACTATAGTTTTGTGTTTTGTCGTGTACACAACCGATAAAACCACACATTATGTACCTCACCTACTCCAATTTCATATTAAACGTCTTCTAAAAAACATCTCTCTAATACTACCACTTTTTTTTCAAAATGACACTGTGAACTTATGGGTAAATATCATAACATCATTTTTCACTTCTTTAGACCTAGCTAAACATGTTATTCGAATAACATCACATTAACCATACATTAGACGAAAAGTAAAAAAGGGAGTTACATATATCATGCAACACCCTTCTAATTTATAGATTTGCCTGCTGGCGTAACGCTTCTGCTTTGTCTGTGCGCTCCCACGGAAGATCAACATCCGTACGTCCAAAGTGGCCGTAAGCTGCTGTTTTCTTGTAGATTGGTCGGCGAAGGTCAAGCATTTTTATGATACCAGCTGGACGAAGATCAAAGTTTTGTTCTACTAAGTCAACTAATTGCTCTTCATTGATTTGGCCTGTGCCAAATGTATCAATTGAGATGGAAACCGGTCTTGCGACGCCAATTGCATAGGCAAGCTGAACTTCAACCTTATCTGCTAGTCCTGCCGCCACAATATTTTTGGCCACATAGCGCGCAGCATAAGCAGCTGAACGGTCAACCTTTGTAGGATCCTTACCGGAGAATGCCCCGCCGCCATGACGAGCATAGCCACCATAGGTATCAACGATGATTTTACGGCCTGTTAAGCCTGCATCGCCCTGCGGCCCGCCGATCACGAAACGGCCTGTTGGGTTAATAAAATATTTTGTGTTCTCATCAATGAGTTCCTTAGGAACAACAGGATTGATGACATATTCTTTCACGTTTCGCTGGATTTGTTCTAATGTTATTTCTGGGTGGTGCTGTGTAGAAATGACAATCGTATCAATTCGAACTGGTTTATCATTCTCATCATATTCCACTGTGACTTGTGTTTTTCCATCGGGACGCAGGTATGGAAGAATATCCTCTTTCCGTACCTCCGTTAAACGGCGTGCAAGTTTATGTGCAAGTGAAATCGGAAGCGGCATAAGCTCTTTTGTCTCATTACAAGCAAAACCAAACATTAAACCTTGGTCTCCTGCACCGATCGCTTCTATTTGTTCATCTGACATTTGACCTTCACGAGCTTCAAGGGCTTGGTCAACACCCATCGCAATATCAGGAGATTGTTCATCAATAGAAGTTAAGACCGCACAAGTCTCCGAGTCAAAACCATATTTTGCACGATTATAACCGATACCTTTAATCGTTTCACGGACGATCTTTGGAATATCTACATAAGTTGATGTGGTGATTTCTCCTGCTACTAATACTAATCCTGTCGTTACCGAAGTTTCAGCGGCAACACGAGCATTAGCATCCTTAGCTAGTATTGCATCTAAAATGGAATCAGAAATTTGGTCACAAATCTTGTCAGGATGACCTTCAGTTACTGATTCAGAAGTAAACAAACGACGTTTTGTTGACATCTGAATTCCTCCTTATTATGGAATAAAGTGAGGTTAGCTGTTTGGGTTTTATGTATACCTGCCGTTTAACCTCGATTGATACGGAACTCATTCCCTTAGTAGTATGAAATAAACATGGGATTATTATTATAGAAATGTAAAAGTGCCTTGGTGCTTGTACCCATACAAAATTTCTATGTTTAGTATACTCCCCTTGAAGTTTATACGATGGAATAAAAAGTACAATTATGTAACATAGCACGTAAATACAACAAAAAACCTTTCCATCATTATGAGGAAAGGTTAATAGCAAAAGTTTTGCGTGCCTTTCACTCTTATCGTTCAAGGTCAAGCCTTGCTTCAGGTTTAGCACCTTTGCCCGAAATACCAAACTCTATTGGAGTCCGCTTTTTTCGTTTGCAGGTTGCTGGGTTTCATAGGGCCTGTCCCTCCACCAGCTCGGGATAAGAGAGTATCCGTTCAAGGGTAAATCATAACCTACTCCTTCAAACAATGTCAAACAATTTATATCAAGTTTTTCCTAAAAGAGTAAATTGTAACTTTACAAAAATGAATAGTTCCTTTTAATTGAAGCATTAAATCCTTGCTGTTGTTTCTCTATACAAATTAAATTCTTAAATATTCACATAATTTTACTCATTAGTATAGACTATTAAAATAAATGTGTTATACTATTGAACAAATAATCCTAGTAAAGGAAGGTTTCAGTAAATGAATTCTGTTCATATTCCAACTGAATTAAATCAATTGTTACATGAAGGTCATGTCCAGGTACAGCTATCCGTCCCACAATTAGTTGAAAAGGTTTTAGGAAGAAAAGAAGGTACTCTAACCTCTACTGGCGCTGTCAGTGTTTCCACCGGCAAATATACCGGAAGATCACCACAGGACAAATACATTGTGATGGAAGAGTCTACCAAGAACAAAATAGCGTGGGGCTCAACAAATCAGCCTATTTCTGAGGAAGCTTTTACGAATCTTTACCATAAAGTGCTTGATTACTTAAGACTGCAAAATGAGATTTTTGTGTTTAAAGGTTTTGCCGGAGCGGACAAAAAGTCCCGGCTGCCGATTCAAGTCATTAATGAATACGCCTGGCATAATCTATTTGTACAGCAATTATTTATTCGCCCAACAGAAGAAGAGCTGCTGACACACAATGCAGGATTCACAGTCATTTCTGCTCCGAATTTTAAAGCGGACCCAGTGATCGATGGAACAAATTCTGAAACCTTTATTATCATTTCGTTTGAACGAAGAATTGTACTAATCGGCGGCACGGAATATGCTGGCGAAATGAAAAAGTCCATTTTCTCCGTCATGAACTATTTACTGCCTGAAAATAATATTTTCTCAATGCATTGTTCAGCTAACGTTGGCAATGAGGGGGATGTGGCTCTATTCTTTGGATTATCTGGAACAGGCAAGACTACTCTTTCAGCGGATCCAAATCGCCGGCTAATTGGGGATGATGAACACGGCTGGTCATCTAACGGGGTTTTTAATATTGAAGGCGGCTGTTATGCAAAGTGCATTAATCTTTCTCGTGAAAAAGAACCGCAAATATTTGATGCGATTCGGTTTGGGACGGTTTTGGAAAACGTGGTCCTCAATAAGGAGTCAAGAATTCCAGATTATGATGATAACACCCTGACAGAAAACACGAGGGCTGCCTATCCAATGGAGGCAATTGACAATATCATTCAGCCAAGTATTGCTGGTCACCCTAATACGATTGTCTTTTTAACGGCCGATGCCTTTGGAGTATTGCCGCCAATCGCAAAATTAACGAAGGAACAAGCCATGTATCACTTTTTAAGTGGTTATACGTCTAAGCTTGCTGGTACGGAACGCGGAGTTACATCTCCGGAAGCGACCTTCTCGACATGCTTTGGAGCACCATTCCTTCCACTTCCAGCGACACGCTATGCGGAAATGCTTGGCGAAAAAATTCTAGAGCATAACGTAAATGTCTTTTTAGTGAATACCGGCTGGACTGGCGGAGAATATGGAGTTGGGAATAGAATGAAGCTATCCTACACCCGGGCAATGATTCAAGCAGCTCTAGAGGGAGAATTAAACCATGTAGAGACCGTAAAAGATAACATATTCGGGCTAAATATACCAGTTCATATTGCAGGGGTTCCAGATAAGGTGCTTCAGCCGAATAAAACATGGGCAGATCCACAGGCCTATGAGAAAAAAGCAAAGGAACTAGCCGCGAAATTCCGGGAAAACTTCAAAAAGTTTAGCCATGTTCCGGCAGAAATTGAGAAAAATGGTGGACCATTACAATAGTCTTATCACAATAAGGAAGCCCATATCTACTCCGATATGGGCTTTCCTGCACTTATTTTTAATAAGGTTAATTTGTAGAATTTAAGGATACTAATTGATAGGTTACGGTTGTGGTATTTCTTTGCCATTCCACTTTTTTAATTAGCCCCGTTCCACTTGAATCACAGTCGATTGTTTTTTTGACTTCAATTGGAATTTCAATAGGGTAAAGTCTATATCCTTCTTTCACTAATTCAAAAAGGTTCTCCTCGAGCCTATGCTCCCTGCCCTTTGTTACAATCATTGTATTCATTTCAAGAGGCATACCCATACATATCCGCTCCTCCATTTATATTACCTTTATTTTAACATCTTTTAGCTTGATTTTTCATCCACTTTGATAAATCATGGACTACTTTTCTGTTTACTGCCGGAGGAAAGTAGTGAGTGAACTCATCAAAGTACCAGCAGTCTACTTGCTTATCTAGTGATTTCAGCCTTCTCTCCAGCCGGTGAGCGTGCTCAACTGACACATTTTGATCCTGAACACCATGAATAATCAGGATTGGGGCTTCTATATTTTCAAGCTCATATAGTGCTGTTCTTTCTTTATACCGTTCCGGATACTTTTCAGGAGTACCTCCAATAACTCTTTTCATCATCCTCCGTAAATCTTTTCGTTCCTTATACGTAAGCGTCATATCACTCACACCTCCCCAGGTAACGATAGAGGCTGCTTCTGGAAATTGAATACCTGTCCATAATGCCATAACACCCCCGCGTGAAAAGCCAAAGATATGAATATCCTGAACCCTTGGAAGTGATTTTAATACCTGATAGGCAGCATAGGCATCCTCTCTGTCTTCTCCTGCAAAATCCTCATTTCCTTCTCCCCCTTGATTGCCGCGGTAAAAAGGAGCAAAAACGATAAACCCTTCTGAGGCAAACTGAGCGATCCTCGCGGGTCTGACTTTTCCAACATTTTTAATCCCTCCCCTTAGATAAAGAAAACCGTCCAGGTTTCCTTCCAGTATAGGTATAGCAAGCATCCCCTTCACTTTTAAACCATTTGAGAGATACGTAATCATTTTTAATTCAACTTTGGGATTTGGAGAGGGAAAACGAATCACTTCTAAAATCCTGCCATTATTTTTGTCCATCTGTCGTCCATCCTTATATATTTGGTTGTGTTAAAAGTTATAGTTGAATTTTATCACGTTGATTGGAGCGGAAGGCGGCGAAGACTCCTCGAAAATGCTATCGCATTTCCTTCGTGCGTGGGCGGATTCGAGGATGCAAATTCAAAGTCCTGCGGGAGTACGGGGCTGGGGAGACCCCACAGGCGCTTAAGCGCCGAGGAGGCTCCCCGGCACGCCCGCGGAAAGCGAAGCCGCCTAGAGCGGAAATCAACAATCAAGATTAACACACCCATATTTTTAAAAATTTATTGTCACTGGGCATTCACACATTTTTTCGCCCTACATACGATATCTTAGGCAATTAGCCCAGATTTATGAAAAGGGTATTAAAGGAGGTTCAATATGAAAAAGTGGATGAAAATAAGTTTCTCCCTACTTCTCATTAGTGTACTTATGATTTCATTGGCGGCTTGTAACAGTGATTCAGGGACCAAAACAAAGAAATTAGAAAAGGTTCGGATTGCCGAAGTGACACGGTCCATTTTCTATGCCCCGCAATATGTTGCACTTGCCAAAGGTTTCTTCAAGGACGAGGGATTAGATGTTACCCTTACAACTACTCCTGGAGGCGATAAGACCATGACCACCTTGCTTTCTGGAGGGGCGGACATTGCACTTGTCGGTTCAGAAACATCTATTTATGTTTACGCCCAGGGCTCCAATGATCCGGTGATTAATTTCGCTCAGCTTACGCAAACAGATGGTACGTTCCTTGTAGCAAGAAATAAAATAGACAATTTTTCATGGGATATGTTAAAAGGGAAAACATTCCTCGGTCAGCGGAAAGGCGGTATGCCGCAAATGGTGGGAGAATTCGTTTTAAAAAACCATGGAATCGATCCCCATAAAGACCTAAACCTCATTCAGAATGTTGATTATGCAAATATAGCCAATGCCTTTGCGTCTGGAACAGGCGAATATGTGCAGCTGTTTGAACCGACAGCAAGTATCTTTGAAAAACAAGGTAAAGGCTACATCGTTGCTTCCTTTGGTAAGGAATCCGGTCATGTCCCTTATACCACTTTTATGGCCAAACAAAGCTATTTAAAAGAAAATAGTGACACAGTGGATAAATTCACCAGAGCAATCTATAAGGCACAGCAGTGGGTGCAAACTCATACTGCTGAGGAAATCGCCAAAACGGTTACGGCCTATTTTCCAGATACAGATTTAGATATCATGACAACGGTTGTAGAGCGTTATAAAAGCCAAGGATCTTTTGCAACAGACCCGATACTCGACGAAGAAGAATGGAACAATCTCCAAACTATTATGAAGGAAGCTGGAGAGCTTCCAAAAGAAGTGAACCATAAAACACTTGTTAACACGGAGTTCGCTGAAAAAGTCATTAAAAAATAAAAGGAAAGGGTGGCCGTTCTTTATGAGCTTTTTACAAATTCAGCAGATTCATCATACTTATTTAACAAAAGCCTCTGCCACCACGGCCCTCTCCAATGTTTCACTAACGGTTGAGGAGGGAGAGTTTGTCTCCTTCCTTGGCCCTAGTGGCTGTGGTAAGACTACTCTGCTCTCGATCATTTCCAGCTTACTAAAACCAACCCATGGGACTGTCCTGTTAGAAAACAAGCCTGTTTCTACCTCTAAAAATAAGATTGGCTACATGCTGCAGCAGGATTATTTGTTTCCTTGGAAAACAATTGAAGAAAATATATTATTAGGCCTTAAATTATCAAACCGGCTAAATGAAAAAACAAAGTCCGAAGCACTAAGCTTATTAAGCCAAATCGGCTTAAAGGGTGTAGAAAAACAACTGCCTAAGCAATTATCAGGCGGAATGAGACAAAGGGCGGCCCTGGTACGAACACTTGCAACAGAGCCAAAGCTTCTAATGCTTGACGAGCCATTTTCTGCTCTCGATTATCAGACCAAGCTAAAGCTTGAGGATTTAGTTTCCCGTACCTTGGATGAGTTCGGAAAAACAGCTATCCTTGTAACACACGATATTGGAGAAGCCATTGCGATGAGCGACCGGATCTTTTTATTCTCAGCAAAGCCTGGGAAAATCCACAAAACCTTTGAAATGCCGGCAGATCTAAAGAGGCTTTCTCCCTTTGAAGCAAGAAATCACGAGGCATTTCAAGTAATTTTCCAATCGATATGGAAGGAGCTGGAGTCTCTTGAGCCAAGAAAAGTATAATGTTGAACTCCTTCATAAAACATATCTTAGATCCTTAAAAATTGAAAAAAGATGGGTTCGTTTTTATCAATTGATTATTTTCCTGCTCTTATTTTTGAGTTGGGAATTTTTAAGCCGGATGCAGTGGATTGATCCGCTCCTCTTCAGCTCTCCATCTAAAATATGGACTTTAGGTGTAGAGAAAATTCATGATGGCTCATTAATGACGAATTTAGGTGCCACTTTAATGGAAACGATCATTGGCTTTCTTGTCAGCACCCTGCTCGGTGTTATCATAGCAGCCGTACTCTGGTGGTCTCCCATGATTTCCAAAATACTTGACCCTTATCTCGTCATTTTTAATGCGATGCCCAAAGTTGCCTTAGGACCGGTCATCATTGTTGCCCTTAGTCCTGGATACACCTCGATTATCGCAAATGGTGTCATCATTTCGGTTATCATTACGGCGCTTGTTGTGTACACATCCTTTAAAGAAGTCGACCACAACTATCTAAAGGTTCTTCAAACTTTTGGTGCTACCCGCGTTCAATGTTTTAAAGAAGCGATCTTGCCAGCCAGCTTTCCTGCGATTATTTCAACCTTAAAGGTTAATGTAGGGCTTTCATGGGTTGGGGTAATTGTGGGCGAATTTCTTGTCTCCACCAAAGGACTTGGATATTTAATTATTTATGGATTCCAGGTATTTAATTTTACTCTAGTATTCTTATCTCTATTGATTATCGCCGTATTTGCCACCATTATGTATCAGCTCGTCGATTTATTAGAAAAACGATTAATTAAAGAATAGCAGGGGCAAAAACCTACTGCTATTTCCTTCTCTTTTTAAGCTGCTGGATATAGTTAATGCATTCCCCGATTACTTGATCTTTCATGATAAAGCTGTACTCATCTGCAAAGCGAAGCTTCAATATATCCCCTTCGACCGCAACGGGTCCATTTGTTTCATAATAGACATTCGTTTGCTCAACTCTATCCACCATTCCCCAAAAAACAGCTTTCACGAAAGCCCCTCCTGTGTCATTCACTTTATATTCAGCAATCGATTGAAGGTCACCGAGAATCGCACCAGTCTCTTCGAAGGTCTCTCTTCTTGCCGCCTCTTCAAGGGTTTCTCCATTTTCTACTTTCCCACCAGGAAATTCCAAGCCTCGCATTTTATGATTGGTTAAAAACCAGGTATTTTCAAATTGACAAATCACCAAAACATGCTTAGGCTTCATATTAAAGACATTATGACCAAATCGAAGTTCAACCGTATTTCCGTTGCAATCGAAAAACTTTTTCATTCTATATCCGCCCCATATATTCTTTAATGATATAATTATATAGAAAAAAGGAGAATCCTTAAACTTTTGGATTCTCCTCACAGGATTACTGATTCTTAGGTAAAATGTTCATGCTTTCAATATGGTTTTTTGCCTCTTGGTCACCGAGTTGATACAGCATCCCATAAACCTGTTGGATCGTACTATCGTACTGGTCATTTTCCCTGTCATAATGGTATTGAACAAAAGGGACGTGGGCTCTAAAGAAGTTCTTCCACTCTGTCGAATAGTTTTGATTAAACAGCTCTCTCAGCTGTGTAATTTCTTCATCAGTTGCTTGAATTTTATAGCTCCACGTAGAATCCGAAGCAGTACTTAGTATTTGACCGGTTCCTACATCAATATAGTAGGTTTTCTTCTGTTCGTTCATTACTTCAACCCCTTTTACTGTTTAGTAATCTACAAACAGAGAAATTTTATTCTTTTTTCACATTTCGACTCATTTTTTAGTGAAGTATCCTATATAATAAACATACAACCAAGAAAACAGATTTTTCAGTTAATTCACCCTTGAAAGGCAGGGATGAATTTATTGATTTATGGGTATTCAATAAGTATAATGTTTTAAAATTAAAAGACTTTAGCAGGAGGTGGAAAAATGAAATTAGTCGATGAATTATATGCGATGTATCGAAACAAATTAACCGGTGATGAAGAAGACATTGATATGTTGACATTCGCTTTTTTAGAAGAGATGTCACACGAAGATTTGCTGGCATTAATTCAAGAGATGGATAAACAAGAACTTTATGATTTAATGGGTCTCTATCTGATTGAAAGCTTAAAAGGAAAGTTTGCTCAAGAAGAGTACGGACAGCATCGTACACATACTTATTATCCTAGGAATATACATTGATTTTACATAACACCTGACACCCGGGAGCGGAAGCGCTTCCTTTTTTGTTGGATTTTTTTAAAAAATGTCCTCATTTTCATGGTACAATGGGAAGGAAGGAGGAGTAAAAATGTATACGGTTTTGGTTTTGGGGATTATAATTGTAATTGTTGTTTTAGTGCTGGCAGTTACCACTACTTCTAAAGCATACACATATAAACATACGGTAGATTCATTGGAAAACAATCCTTATGTAGAGCAGGATGAGGTAAATAAACAAGAGGATGAACATAAAGCATAAAAAATTCCTATTCGCAGTTGAATAGGAATTTTTTTATGCAATTAAGCAAAGACCTGTTTTAAGTCTTCTTTACTGTGTTCAAGCCAAAAACGCATTAATCGTTTGGCACCTTCTAAATCATGCAATTTAGCCTGGCCGCACTGTCGTTCATTTGCAGCAGGAATTTCGACAATTTCAACTGCATCCTTCATCGTATCTTCCAATAAGTCGATGATTTCCTCCACTGTTGGTTCCCCGCTAACCACCAAATAATAGCCTGTTTGGCAGCCCATTGGCGAAATATCAATGATATCAAAATGGTCATACTTTTCGGAATGTTTACGAATATTAAAGGCAAGTAAATGCTCTAACGTATGGATGGCATCTGGTTTCATTGCCTGTTTATTTGGCTGACAAAAACGGATATCATATTTATTAACAACGCCGTCACTTCCCACTTTATGAACACCGCAATGTCTAACATATGGGGCTTTAACAGCATTATGGTCTAAGTCAAAACTTTCTACTGAAGGCATGTTATTCACTCCTTTTATAATGAGAATTGTCCAGCTCCAGCACCCTAGCGGCTAGTGTCCTTCGCACTCCGCCCTACGATAAGTCAACATCGAATCGCTTTCGCTCTTCGTGTTTCCTTTATCTCAGTTGGAGCACTCCAGGCCATACGCCGCTGACCAGGGCGCTTGCGCTTTTCCTTTAATCATACAATAAAATCCGACCTTTTTCATCACCTTTATAACAATTAACAATTTAGACGATAATTACTATATATGGTATGTTGTATGTATGATTCCTGTATTTAAAAAGGAGAAAATGTATGCTTAAAAAAATCTTTATAATGCTAATCCGTTTTTATCAAGTGGTCATATCACCAATCAAACCGCCTTCATGCCGATTCTATCCAACATGTTCCCAATATGGATTAGAAGCCATTCAACGCTATGGAGCAATAAAAGGCGGCTGGCTGACCATTAAGCGGATCTCAAAATGCCATCCCTTTCATCCAGGGGGCGTTGATCCTGTTCCGGAAAAAAAACAGCACTAGTTCTAGTTCTTATAACCGTCTACAATTAAATCCAGCTTGCCTGTTTTAGGATCAATCACTAAACCGTGAACAGGAACATCGTTAGGCAATAATGGATGATTTTTAATCATATCCACACTGTGCTTGACGCTGTCGGTTACACTTTCAAACCCTTGCAGCCACTGCTTTATATCAATTCCAGAATATGTAAGAGTACTTAGTGTTTCTTCCGAAATCCCTCTTTCTTTCATATTCTCAATCACCGGTTCCGCCTTCATCCCGCTCATACCACAATCGTAATGGGCAACTACTAAAACTTCCTGCGCTTTTAGTTGATATAAAGCAACTAAAATACTGCGCATGACACTTCCAAACGGATGTGACACTAGTGCTCCAGCATCCTTAATAATCTTGGCATCCCCATTTCCCAAATTTAACGCTTTAGGCAAAAGCTCTAATAGTCTGGTATCCATACAAGTAAGGATGACCATCTTTTTGTTGGGAAATTTAGTTGTTTCATACTTCTCGTATTCATGGTTCTCTACAAATTTCTGATTGAAGTCTAAAATATCGTTTAATATTGATGAATTGTTCATCTAAATCCCACCTTTCATATTAAGCATACATAATATGCCTTGTAAGAAACAAATATTATACTTGCAATCAGACTATTTTTTTTGTAAGATACTATTGGAAATCGGAATCGTTCCGTATTATACATTTCTATTCAGAATTCTAAAAATTTTTAAATAATAAATCGTAATAAATCCGATTTAATATATTATTGAAGGAGTAACTATGAAAAAAATCATTCTGATTCTCTCTTTTTTATTGCCAATAAGCCTCATCCTGTCTGGCTGTACAAATGGAACTAATCAATCGAAAGAAAAGAAAGATCATTTAACCATCTATACAACTGTTTTTCCATTGCAATATTTTTCAGAAAGAATCGGCGGAAAATATGTAACTGCAAAAACCATCTATCCTCCTGGGGCGGATGAGCATACCTATGAACCATCTCAAAAGGATATGATGAATTTAGCTGATTCAGACTTATTTTTCTATATTGGGCTCGGCTTAGAAGGTTTTGTGGAAAAAGCAAAAGACACTTTAAAAAGTGAAAATGTTAAGCTAGTAGCGACCGCCGCTCACCTTAAGCTGCCAAAGGACCCCCACTCGGGTAAAAGAGAAGAGCTCGGAACTAATAATGTAAATCCCCATGTTTGGTTAGATCCGGTTTATTGTAAAGAAATGGCCGCTGTCATTCGTGATCAATTCGTTAGTAAAATGCCGCAAAACAAAGAACTTTTCAATAAAAATTATGATAAACTTGCTGCTGACCTTGATCATTTAAATACTCAATATGATCAGACCATTTCAAATGCGAAACACAAAAAAATCATGGTCACACATGCGGCCTTTGGCTATTGGGAAAGCCGTTACGGCCTTGAACAAATTAGTATTTCAGGCCTATCTACAACCAATGAGCCAACGCAAAAAGAACTTGAAAATATCATATCGATCGCTGAGCACGAGGGTATACACTATATTCTTTTTGAACAAAATGTTCAGTCAAACCTTGGTAAGGTTGTCCAAAAGGAAATGGGAGCTAAAGCCCTCCATATTCACAATTTAGCCGTCCTCTCTAAAGAAAATCTTAAAAATAAAGAAACCTACTTTACACTCATGGATACGAACCTAAAAACATTGGAAACAGCTTTAAACAATTAACATTCGACCTCCTGATTCTTTGGGAGGTCTTTTATTATGTGTTTAAGGTATTGTTGATTTTTAGCATGTTGATTGGAGCGGAAGGCGGCGAAGACTCCTCGAAAATGCTATCGCATTTCCTTCGTGCGTGGGCGGATTCGAGGATGAAAATTCAAAGTCCTGCGGGAGTACGGGTCAGGGGAGACCCCACAGGCGCAAGTGCGCCGAGGAGGCTCCCCGGCACGCCCGCGGAAAGCGAAGCCGCCTGGAGCGGAAATCAACATTCAAGATTAACACAGCCATTATTTTTTAAAATTTATCTTTTCTTTGGAAATAATTACATAGGAATCTCTTACCTGTAAACAATAAACACATACGTGTCTAAAGAGAAGGGAGATCCATATGAGTGATTTAGTAATTGCAAGGAGTTTATTTGGAACAACAATGGGTTTTCATATTATTTTTGCAACCATTGGCGTTGGGCTGCCTTTCATGATTTTAACAGCAGAGCTCCTCTATCAAAAAACAAAGGATATCGAGTATGTTGTCATGGCTAAAAGATGGACAAAAGCCTTTGCTGTCCTATTAGGAGTGGGAATACCGACAGGTACCATTGCAGGAACCCAATTATCCTTGCTTTGGCCTGGATTCATGAAAGTTATTGGAATTGTTATGGCCCTTCCCTTTCAAATTGAGATTTATGCTTTTTTTATTGAGGCTTTATTTATGTCCATCTACGTTTATGCAGCTGAACGAATTGCCCCATGGATGAGGATTGCAAGTTTAGTCCTTGTGGCAATTGGTGCGATGGGTTCTGCCGTGTTAATCACAAATGTTCATGCATTCGAGGGGACACCCGCTGGCTTTAGGGTTGTGGATGGTAAAATAGTCGATGTTCATCCATGGGTTGCATTCTTTAATCCAAGCTTTTTTATCAATGCCGGTCATGTCGCATTTTCAGCCTATACAACCGGAGCTTTTGTCATCGCGACTGTTTCTGCCTATAAAATGCTTAAATCCGATTCCTCCTCAAGAGTATTTCGATTTCATCGAAAAGCGCTAATGTTAAGCCTTGTAATCGGGGGAATCTTTTCATTATTAACGGCCCTAAACGGACATGAAACCGCACAAAGCCTTCATAAATATCAGCCTGAAAAACTTGCGGCTGCAGAAGGGTTATTTGAAACCCAATCCCATGCTCCACTAGCAATTGGCGGATTTACTGACCGAGAAACAGAAAAGGTCAAGTGGGGAATTGAAGTTCCTTGGGCACTAAGTTTTTTGGCCGGTAATTCTTTTGATACCGTTGTAAAAGGCCTAAATGATTTTCCAGAAGATGAATGGCCGCCGTTGTTTATCCATACCCTATTTAACGGAATGGTTGGGATTGGCTCATTACTTATTCTCATCGCGTTTTTAGGGATCTTTTGGAAAAAGGTATTCAAAAAAGAGCATTTACCGAAATGGTTAATGTGGTTGTATGTAGCTTCTGGGCCACTTGCTGTTCTAAGTATTGAATTCGGTTGGATTTTTGCCTGCACAGGAAGGCAGCCTTGGACGATTTATCGAGTCCTATCCACAAAAGATTCGGTGACGACTGCCACAAACCTGGGAGTACTATTTATATTGTTTACTGCCGTCTATATCATCCTAGCCTTATCAGTCATCTTTGTCCTGCGTTATTATTTCAAGAAAAATAAGGTAGAGGATGATCTAAATCGGGCAGAGCAAAAAGGAGTTCCACTGTTTAGTTCAAATTCATAAGGAGGTGATCCTGCTATGTTGAACGCCTATCTTGCCATAACAGTACTCTGGGGCTTTGTTTTTATTTATGCAGTTATGGCTACAATGGATTTTGGTGCAGGGTTTTGGTCTATGGTTTATTTTAACCGAGAAAAAACGAAAGCGACCAATATTGCCAACCGTTACCTTTCTCCTACATGGGAGGTGACCAATACCTTTATCGTGGCACTAGTAGTAGCCATTTATAGTATGTTTCCCTATGGGGCTTACACACTCGGAACCATTCTGCTTATTCCTGGCAGTCTAATTTTATTACTATTATCAATCAGGAGTGCTTTTCTCGTTTTTTCTCATATCGCTGATGAATATAAAAAACCGCTAACCTATATATCCGGTATAACTGGGATTATCATTCCCGGATTACTTATTAGTGTTTTACCGATTACTCATGGGAAATATGTTGATTTTTCAACAGACAAGCAAACGTTGGACTTAGCTGGACTTTTCACAAGTCCAAATGAATATGCCTTCTTTGGATTTGCCATAACAAGCACACTTTTTCTTTCCTCGCTTTTATTGGCGGATTATTCAAAGACATCCGAGGAATATGAAGCCTATAACGTTTATCGGCGTGACGCCATAATTATTGGACCTATTTCCTTATTAATGGCTTTCCTCATTATGCTTACCCTAAAACAAGAAGCAGGGTGGATTTTCCATAAAATGATGAAAGACCTTCCTCTTCTCTTTCTATCACTAGGCTGTTTTCTTGTCGGGGGTATAGGTTTATTCTTTCCCTCTGGTAAGCAGAACATTAAAGGCCGACCAAGGGTTGCAGTAATAGCCATTACCGCTCAATATTTGGTGGCAAGTTACGTTTATGGAAAAGCTCATTTGCCCTATATCGTCTATCCTGAAGTAACGATCCATTCGGCTTTTACAGATCCTAATTCTTTCCGTGCCGTTTTTTTTAGTTATGTAGCTGGATTTGCTATCTTGTTTCCTGGCTTTATTTATTTTTGGAGCTTGTTTATGAATGATAAACGATACCTAAGACGGAGAAAGGTATCTGAATCCCGAAAATAGATCGTGCGTCTCGTATCTATGTTGTTACCCATCCAGACAAATAAAGGTGAACCAGGACATCCTGATTCACCTTGGTTATTTTCTAAAATTGAAAAGTTCTCTTAGATAATAACTTTTCTTGCAGCCTTTTTTCATTTAGGCTGAACCCTATACCGGGTTCAGCTGGCACCTTAATATAGCCATTTTCTACCTGAACCTCCGGAAAAATGATATCTTCCTCCCAAAAGCGATTCGAAGCAGATATATCTCCTGGAATTGTAAAACCTGGCAATGATGCAAGGGCAATATTATGGGCCCGGGATATTCCAAACTCGATCATTCCCCCACACCAGACAGGAATATGCTTGGCCAGGCAGTAATCATGAATTTGCTTGGCTTCATATAGACCGCCTACCCTGCCTACTTTGATATTAATAACCTGACAACTGCCCAGCTCGATTGCCTTTTTAGCATCATCAAAACTAACAATACTCTCATCCAGACAAATCGGCGTTCTTATTTCTTTTTGGAGGGCAGCATGTTCAATGATGTCATCTTGAGCAAGCGGCTGCTCAATCATAAGCAGATTCAATTCATCTAAAGCCTTTAGCCGATCAATATCCTTTAATGTATAGGAAGAATTAGCATCTGCCATAATTGGCAGTTGCGGATATTCCTTGCGGATCTCAGCTAAAAAAGAGTAATCTTGTTTGGGGTTAATTTTCACTTTAATTCTCTGATACCCTTCTTCTACATACTGCTCGATTTGGTTAATGGCATTGGCAGGAGAATCAGTCGCAACAACCACACCTGACGCAATTTTGGATTGGGTACCGTTAAGGATCATAGATAAGGGGGATGAATGTTGTTTTGCATATAAATCCCATAAGGCGGTTTCGATGGCCGCCTTCGCCATATGGTTTCTTCTAATCGATTTAAAAAGCTGTGCTGCCTCCTCTGGCCGCTCAATTGGATATTTTTTAAGCAATGGGATTAATATATCCGTAATCATATGTAAACATGTTGTAACGGTCTCTTCAGTATACCAGGGGGTTGAAAAGGCCACCCCCTCGCCCAGCCCTGTGCAGCCGTCATGGTCGGTAATCTTTACAATGATTCCTTCACGGTGAGTGACGCTACCTAAGTGTGTGATAAAGGGGGATTTTAAGGGCATTTGAATAATATAGAGCTCCACATGAGCGATTTTCATTTTCCCTTACACCCACTCTCTTAGTTTTCTTCGCAGCAATTTTTTTGCGGCATTTCTAGGCAGCTGTTCTGTAAAATAAACAGCCTTCGGCACTTTATATTTGGCAAGACGTTCCAGCAAAAATTGCTGCAATACCTCACCAGATAGATTCCCGCCTTTCTTTTTTACAATAAAGGCTACAGGTACCTGTCCCCATTTTTCATCCTCGATTCCCGTCACACCAGCATCCAATACATCGGGATGTGAAAGCAAGGCAGCTTCAATTTCAGCAGGATAGATGTTTTCCCCGCCGGATATTATTAAGTCACTGCGCCGATCTTTTACAAACAAAAAACCTTCTTCATCCAAGTAACCAATATCTCCTGTATAAAGCCAGCCCTCACGTATCTTTTCTGCGGTTGCATCAGGTCGGTTTAAATAACCC
The DNA here is from genome assembly GCF_021560175.1 of Neobacillus drentensis. GTDB lineage: Bacteria > Bacillota > Bacilli > Bacillales > Cytobacillaceae > Neobacillus > Neobacillus drentensis_A. The sequence continues at coordinate 4,945,816 of NZ_CP091110.1, forward strand.
GGAGTAACATTTGGTCCTTTTACAATAATTTCACCCGCAATTCCTGCTTTCGCCGCTTTTCCATTTTCAAGTTCAATCTTTAACTGTGAAGGGAATAATGGTTTTCCGGCGGAGCCAAGTTTTTGTATACTGTCTTCCGGTGAGAGCGTGACGATTTGCGAGGAGGTTTCAGTCATTCCGTATGATTGAAAAACGGGAATATCCTTACTTACGCATGCCTCTAACAATGGTAATGGAGCTGGTCCTCCACCTAGCAGCATACACCTGAAGGTACCAGGTAAACGCCTATTAGCTAACGCCTCCACAATTTGCGAAAGCATGGTACCTACTACTGACATGATGGTTACCTGTTTTAGCGCAATATCTTTAATGCTTCGTTCAACCTCAAAGTTTTCATGTAGAACAATTGGCATCCCATAAATTACACTGCGCATTAAGATCGAAAAACCACTAATATGGAAAAGAGGAACCGTACAGAGCCAGCAATCACTTTCCATTATTCCGAGATTCAAGGCTGAACCTGTTGAGCTCCACCAATGATTCCCGTATGTCTGAATCACTCCTTTTGGGTTTCCCGTCGTGCCTGATGTATACATGATGGTACAAATATCAGTGAGGCTGATTTCTTGTTGAATAAATGGTTCTTCTGGTTCTAATTGAGACAGTTGAGCTTTCGTAATAGTCGGCAAATGGCTCAGTTGCTGATTAATGATTTTTTTCGTCTCAGAAAAGGAATCTTCGAGAATAAGAAAGGCAGATTCTGAATCCTTTAATTGCCAGACCAGTTCAGCTGCCGTCAGCCGATTGTTTAAAATAACGGCTCGTACTCCTAATAACTGTAGAGCAAATAAAATCGTGACCGTGTCCAAATGATTCTTTAATAAAATTCCCACGAAGTGTCCTTTTTGAATACCAACAGTTTGAAGTCTTCCGCTTACTTCTAAGGAACGCTCATATAAATCATAAAAAGTTAACGTTTGATCCTGAAAATAAATGGCAGTTCGATTGGGAGTTAAATGTGCACGCTTTATTAATAAGTTAGGCATTGTTTCAGTTTGCATTTTTTTACCCTCTTTTCTTTAGATAAAAATAACAGCCTGATGGAAACCATCAAGCTGCAGAAAAGAATCTTCAAATCAAGGAAAACGCGGGAATTGACCAAAGTCAGGTTTACGTTTTTCTTTAAAGGCATCGCGGCCTTCCTTTGCTTCATCCGTTGTATAATATAGCAATGTAGCATCACCGGCAAATTGTTGAATACCAGCAAGTCCATCTGTATCGGCATTAAATGCTGCTTTTAAGAAACGAAGTGCCGTTGGGCTTTTCTCAAGCATCTCTTCACACCACTTAATGGTTTCCTCTTCTACTTGTTCTAATGGTACAACAGTGTTAACTAAGCCCATATCCAAGGCTTCCTGGGCATTATATTGACGGCAGAGATACCAAATTTCACGAGCCTTTTTATGGCCGACAATTCTTGCTAAATAACCGGAGCCGTATCCCGCATCAAAGCTTCCTACTTTTGGACCTGTTTGCCCAAAAATAGCATTATCTGCTGCAATCGTTAAATCACAAACAATATGTAAAACGTGACCGCCGCCAATCGCATATCCTTTTACCATCGCTACTACCGGTTTTGGAATAACCCGAATTAAGCGCTGCAGGTCTAAAACATTTAAGCGCGGAATTTGGTCGTCGCCTACATAGCCCCCATGGCCTCTTACTTTTTGATCTCCACCGGAACAAAATGCTTTATCACCAGCACCTGTTAATACAATCACACCAATACTTGAATCATCTCGTGCATAAGCAAATGCATCAATCATTTCCATCACGGTCCTTGGTGTAAATGCATTATGTACGTGTGGACGGTTGATGGTAATTTTTGCAATCCCATTATAAGATTCAAATAGAATTTCTTCGTATTTTTTAACTGGAACCCATTCTACTGTCAAAAGAAATCCTCCTTTATAATTTATTTGACAAAAAGTCACTTACTATTGTACCAAACTTTTCGGATTCTTCCACATGAATTGCATGTCCACTATTTTCGACGACTATCCATTTTGCATTCTTTATCTTAGCCATCATAGATTCTGCAATGCGGCCAAACTTTAAATCTTCCTCACCAGTGAGCAGTAAGACCTCACAGTTTAAACCGCTAAGTTCCTTCCACCATGATGGCTGTGAACCTGTCCCCATCCCAAGTAAACTATTCGCAAGCCCCCGGGGTGAATTCCTTAATCGCTGGTCTCTTACTTTGTTTTGTACGGAAGCAGGAAGTCTCTTCATCGTCTTAAACAAGGAGATATCCTCCCAATAATTAATAAACGATACTAAACCCTCTTCTACTATAAACTTTGCAAGTTTTGCATCATTCATACGGCGAAATTCTCTTTCACTTTCTGTTTCAAGACCAGGAGAAGAACTTTCCAAGATCAGCTTTCGGACACGGTTTGGGAACATCACGGCAAACGTTAGGGCCAATCTGCCGCCCATTGAATAGCCAAGCAGATCTATTTGGTGAACACCTGTTTTCTCCAAAATCTTATTTAGGCTGTGTGCCATCGATTCGATTTGATAAAGCTTTAGGTCTTCAGGAGATTCCGTTCTACCATGTCCAATAATATCAGGAACAATTAACCTTGAGTGGCTGCCCCACTTATTAAAAAATGATGCCCAGGTAGATGAATCTCCTGTAAAGCCATGCAGTAAGACAAGGGGAAAACCTTCACCAGAAACCTCTAGATGAAAGCGAATCCCATCGACATTTACCATCATTCCTGCTCTCCAATGACAAGATTTGATATTTCCTGGGAAACAGAACGCCAAAATTCACGATGTTCATCCCGATTTCTGTCTCTATTTGTTTCAACCTCATAAACATGGATACCCTTTTGCTGGTGGCTTTGTTTTAAAAGATCGGCAAGCTGATCCCAATTTGCTATTTTAGTGTAATGTCCATTAAACATTTTAACAGCATGATCAAAGTTAATATTCAATGGTGTACCGAACAATAGTTCAAAATGTTTAGGATGCTCTGACTGTGGAAGGAAAGAAAAGATTCCGCCCCCATTATTGTTAACGAGAATGATATGGATATCAATATCGTAAAGCTTGGCTGCAATCAAACCATTTAAATCATGAAAAAAGGTTAAATCCCCCAACACTAAATATAAGGATTTTGTATACACAGCAGCACCGATGGCAGTTGAAACGGTCCCATCGATTCCATTTGCCCCACGATTAGCCATTACCTTAATCGATTTATTATTGCTCAAGAAAAAACTATCTAAATCACGGATTGGCATACTGTTACCCACAAAAAGAGTTGCTTCTTCGGGAAGCATATCCGCTAATTGATAGAATAACTTACCTTCACTTAATTCTCTTTCATCTCGGATAACGGCCATATTTTCTTTTGTAAGCTGGTTCACTTTTTTCCATTCGTCTAAAAAAACAGAAGAGGAATTAGCGCCCATATAGGTTACTAATTTTTCACAAAAATAGGTTTCATTACAAAAGATCATATTCGTTGATAATGTTGAAGGATCGCGCCAGCCGCCTCCACCGTCAATGACAAATTGAGCGGCATCATGATTTTCTTTTAAGAATATCGTCAACGCTTTTGAAACAGGCATTGCCCCAAATCTTAGGACAACATCCGGCTTTAGAAAGGTCTTGGCATCCTCATTCCTTAAGAATGTATCGTAAACCTCAACAACATTCTCAAACGAATGGCCTCCGCTTCGTAATTGCGATAACGGGTCAGCTAAAATTGGATAGTTTAAAAGGGCTCCAAGTTCGGTGACTGCTTCCGCAAATTTCTCATCTGCTAACTGACCGCAAACAATGATTCCCTTTTCTTTTCCTGACAATTCACCAGCTATTTCTTTAAACTCATCGTCACTTAAGGTTAAATCTCCATTGTGGACCTTGACATACCCTTTTGGCCGTTCAGAGAGTTCAAAAATAGTTTCGTCCATTTTCGGAATGAGCGGTTCACGGAATGGAAAGTTCAAATGAACGGGACCGGCAGGTGCTTGGGTTGCAATCGCTGCTGCCCTTGCACAAATCGTTCTTGCATAGCGTAGCATTTCATTGCTTTTTTCCGGCAGCGCCATATCAGCAAACCATTTTACCTGATGGCCATACAAATGAAGCTGATCAATTGCCTGCGGAGCACCCACCTCTCGTAATTCATGAGGTCTGTCAGCAGTTAGAACCAGTAAAGGGACACGTGAATATTTTGCCTCCACAATTGCTGGAAAATAATTAGCGGCCGCGGTACCAGATGTACACAAAATGGCTACTGGTTTATTTTTCGCCTTTGCCATACCTAAACCGAAAAATGCGGCTGAACGCTCATCCACATGAATATGAACTTTTAAATCAGGGTGTTCCGCCATGACCATAGCCATCGGAGTTGACCTAGAACCTGGACTGACTACTACATCCGTAATACCCGTTAAAACAAGTTCTGAAACAAAGGCTGCAATATAAGCCGTTAATGATTCTTGATGATTCATAATTATCTTCCTCCAAGGGCCCGAAGCATTGGTCTAAACTTTAAACTTGTTTCTAAATATTCTTCTTCAGACTGGGAATCCGCTACCACCCCACATCCAGCAAACAAAGAAACTTGATCTCCCTGAATAAGCCCGGAGCGAATAGCTACCGCAAATTCACCATTTTGCCGGTAATCGACCCAGCCGAGCGGACCGCCAAATAGACCTCGGTCCAGTTGTTCTACTTCTCTTATCTTTTCTACAGCTGAAGCTTTGGGAAGTCCTCCTAGTGCAGGTGTAGGGTGAAGCTTCTCCACAAGTAATAAAAGGGAGGTGTTTGGACCACACTTTCCAATTACTGGTGTGTATAAGTGTTGAATATCCCGCATTTTCATTAGTTGTGGGTGATCTGGGAGAATAACCTCTTTACAGGATTGCACAAGTGCTTCCTTAATCATCTCGACTACATACCCATGTTCCTTTAGATTTTTTTGGTCTGATAAAAGCGTTTGTCCTAAAGCATGGTCCTCTTCCTCTGTTTGCCCACGGGGAATCGAACCAGCCAAACAGGTTGAATAAACTTCATCACCCTGCTTCTTGATTAGACGTTCCGGCGAGGCCCCTATAAAACAATCCCCATTTGATTCAAACGCAAAAATATAGCTGGCCGGCTGCTGTGTATATAAATTCTCTAGGACAGATTCTGCTTCTACATCCGAACTAAACACAAGTCTAAGCTCTCGAGCAAGCACGACTTTCTTCAATGGACCACCATGTGTTAATTCATTCACTACTCCATCAACCGTTTGTTTCCATCTATCAGGAGAGACTTCATCTTTCCGGATGATTGAAGGAGATTTTGAGTTACGATTGTTTCTTAAAGAATGAAGCAGTTGATTTCTTTCTTCCATACTCTTGCTATATAAGGACAGATCATCATTCGGTGTAAAGATAATATTTGTGGTTAAATAAGTTTCACCCTGGACGATACTCAATAAGAATTTGGGTATGTGAAATAAAGAATCTGCAAATTTGGACCAAAGTTCGGTTTTTTCTTTAAAAGGATCAAATGAAAAGCCTCCAAACATAAGAGGTCCAACCCCGTCGACCTTATAATCATTAAAAATAAAACTATCTTTTAAAAAGCTCTTCCACTCTTTTTCAACACGAAAAAAGCGGTCAGCAGCCTGATCCGATTGAAATTGCTTTGAAATTCCAAGTCCAACTAGAACCATCTCATTTGCCGGGTCCTTCCAAAAAAAACGTTCCCCGCAATAATGGTCTTTTCCGGTATTAAAAAAGGATAAAGGTTTGGTCGTGTCCATTTTATGAACCTCACTCATTAAAATAGGACGGCCTAATTCTCTAGCCCGTTTTGCCCCTAAAAGACCCCTTTCTTTTATTTCCGTTTCTTGAATGGTAATCAAACAAATCCCTCCAAAACAGCCGAAATGACTGTTATCCATTCATCTTAAAGCCTATTCTAAGATACTACTCCCATTGTAAATAAGTCAATAATACTTGTCACTACCTGACTAGCTTTATTCCTTATTATATATCAAAATGCTAAAAGAAGGGTGCGAGCGGTTTTATTCCTTCAGTTTTCCACTAAAAACAGATAATAATCGAACAGGGATTATCTTCTAGTTTTGAAAACAAAAATTAATTGACACTAAACATGGAATTCCATACACTTAGGTGTGGGAATAAAACCCTTAATACGTATAAAACTTCATTATATAGACAGAAAATTGATAAGGGGGAGCAGTAATGGAGTCAAATATACAGCAAAACTCAAAGCAGTCCGTTGAGGCTAACCGCGGGTTTCAAGTTTGGTGGAAAATGACCCGTCCTCATACACTAACGGCATCATTTGTACCAGTTTTACTTGGTACAGCATTAGCTTTTAAAACCGGTAAAGTTCACATTGGCCTGTTTATTGCTATGCTTGTTGCCAGTATGTTAATTCAAGCGGCAACCAATATGTTTAACGAGTATTTCGATTATAAACGAGGATTAGATACCGAAGAATCGGTTGGAATTGGCGGAACGATTGTCAGGGATGGCATTAAACCAAAAACCGTTATCAATCTTGCTTTTGGATTCTACACGATTGCTTTATTGTTAGGAGTATATATTTGTGCCAATAGCAGCTGGTGGTTAGCTATTGTAGGACTGGTTTGTATGGCTGTAGGGTATTTCTACACCGGTGGTCCTGTTCCGATTGCCTACACACCATTTGGTGAAATTCTTTCTGGATTCTTTATGGGCATGCTGATTATTTTAATATCTTTCTTTATTCAAACGGGTACAGTCGATCATTCGAGCATTCTTTTATCCGTGCCTAGTATGGTTTTAGTAGGAATGATTATGCTTTCCAATAACATTCGTGACCTTGATGGTGATAAAGAGAATGGCCGCAAAACGGTAGCCATCTTATTAGGAAAAAAGAAAGCCATATATCTGCTAGCTGGAATGTTTGCCTTTTCTTATCTTTGGATTTTGGGACTAATTATTAGTGGTATTGCTCCCTTCTGGACAGCCATTGTCATTTTAAGTGTTCCTAAGCCTATTAAAGCAATCAAAGGTTTTAATGAGAATCATGTGCCAATTAAAATGGCACCCGCAATGATTGCAACGGCTCAAACCAATACCATCTTTGGATTTCTACTCGCAATCGGCATTTTCATTGGCCATTTCTTTTCATAAACAAAGCTTCTGCCAGCAGGCAGAAGCTTTTTACTTATCTTAGGGATTTAATTCCCCAGATATCATCGGCATATTCCCTAATCGTACGATCGCTCGAAAAATAGCCTGCATTTGCAATATTTGCTAAACTCATTTTTTGCCACTCGCTCTTGTCCGTAAATGTTTCACCGATTTCCTCTTGTACTTTTGCATAAGAAGCAAAATCCTTTAAAACAAAATATTGATCATTTTCCTCAAGTAATGAATCAAAAATTGGTTCGAATTCATTATTAACACCAGGAAAGAATCCATTTACGAGTTGATCAACGGCTTGCCTGATTCGATAATCATGATGATAATATTCTCGAGAATGGTAACCGCCATGTTGATAATAATGGAGGACTTCATCTGAAGTTAAACCAAATGTAAATATATTGGATGGGCCGACTAATTCTTTAATTTCTATATTCGCTCCATCCAACGTACCAACTGTTAAGGCACCATTAATCATAAACTTCATATTCCCGGTACCAGAAGCTTCTTTACTTGCAGTTGAAATCTGTTCACTAACATCTGAAGCAGGGAAAATCTTTTCAGCTAGAGAAACCCGGTAATTTTCCAGGAAAATCACCTTTATCTTATCCCCTACGATTGGATCATTATTAATTTTTTCAGCCACTGTGTTAATAAGTTTAATGATTTTTTTGGCATAGTAATAACCAGGCGAAGCCTTCGCACCAAAAATAAACACCCTTGGGACAATCGCATAACTAGGATCCTCTTTTATCCGATTATATAGGTGCATAATGTGTAATACATTTAAAAGCTGTCGCTTGTACGCATGCAGCCTTTTAACCTGTACGTCAAAAATAGCCCTAGTATCTACTTTAACCCCTGTTTTATCTAAGATGATTTCGGCAAGCCTTTGCTTGTTTTCATTTTTTATATGTAAAAGCTGATCTAAGAAGGAGGTATCATTTTTATATTTAAGCAAATGAGTAAGCTCTTCAGCTGACGATGTCCAAGAAGATCCAATTGCATCTGTAATAAGGTTAGATAAACTTGGATTTGCTTTTAATAACCAGCGGCGGTACGCAATGCCATTCGTTTTATTATTGAATTTCTCTGGATATAGCTGATAAAATTGGTTCATTTCCCGCTTTTTTAATATTTCGGTATGCAGCTTCGCGACACCATTTACACTAAAGCTTCCCACAATGGCCAAATGGGCCATTTTCACAAAATTATCAGCGATAATAGCAAGATTGCTAATCCTTTGCCAGTTGCCCGGGGTTTGGTCCCAAAGTTCCCGACAGAAACGTTCATTGATCTCTTCGACGATCATAAAGATCCGCGGCAATAATGGTTGAAAAATATGAATGGGCCATTTCTCGAGTGCTTCTGATAACGTCGTATGATTTGTATAAGAAATCGTTTGTTTTGTTATATCCCATGCCTGTTCCCATTCATACCCTTCCTCGTCAATTAGGACTCTCATAAGCTCCGGTATTGCCAATACAGGGTGTGTATCATTAATATGGATACAAACATGTTTATGCAGATGATCTAAGCTCGTATGTTGTTTTCGGTAGGTTCTTAAAATGGATTGAATACTGGCAGATACTAAAAAGTATTGCTGTTTCAACCTTAAGATTTTTCCCTCATCGTGGGTATCATCAGGATACAGAAATTCAGAAATCGATTCTGTCTCACGCTTATATTTTAATATATCAGCATCGATTGGAAATTGTGATGGCTCGGCATTCCACAACCGTAACGTATTCACAGTTGATGTGTTATAACCGATTACGGGCATATCATGAGGGACTGCTGTAACGGTTTCAGCATGAAGATGATGGAAGACGAGGCGTCCATTTTCCGACCTAGATTCGACTTTTCCCCAAAATGGCACTTTTACAGCACTGTCCAGCTTCCGGATTTCCCAAACATTTCCGCTTCGCAGCCATTGTTCAGGAAGTTCCACTTGATAGCCATCCACTATTTTCTGTTCAAACAACCCATGCTTATAACGAATGCCATGTCCATGTCCGGGCAAATTAAGCGATGCAAGTGAATCTAGAAAACAGGCGGCTAACCTTCCTAATCCGCCGTTTCCTAATCCTGCATCACTTTCTAGCTCTTCAAGCTGATCTAGATCAATCCCTAATTCCTTCAGTCCTAACTGGACGGTTTCCTCTACACCTAAATTAATTAAATTTTGACGCAATAACTTACCTAATAAATATTCAATGGAAAGATAGTATACCTGCTTACCTTCCGCTGCAAGATATTGTTCATTTGTTGAAATCCAATCATTGCTGACAAACTCCCGAATCATGCTGCCAAGGGTTTGATACTGATCGCGTGCAGAGCTTTCAGAAAAGCTCTTCCCACATAGCATCTCAAGTCTTTTCAGAAAGTTTTTTTTAAACAGTTCTTTACTAGAAAACATGAGTTTCACTCCTTGAGACGAGCTCCGCATAGAGCTGGCTATAACTAAAGGCAGATTGTGCCCAGCTATAGTCCTTTTCCATCGCCTGCTTAACAATCGTTTCCCAAACTGATTTATCATGATAGAAGCTTAGCGCCCGTTGAATCGTATAAAGCATGTCATGAGCATTAAAGTTTTGGAAGGAGAAGCCATTTCCCTTACCAGTATATTCATTAAAGGCTTTCACAGTATCATTTAAGCCGCCAGTTTCGCGAACGATTGGTATTGCCCCATATCTCATTGCAATCATCTGACCGAGGCCACATGGTTCAAATTGAGACGGCATTAAAAACAAGTCAGCAGCAGCATAGAGCTTATGGGCAAGTTCCTCGCTAAATCCTGTATAGACCTTTAATTTATCAGGATAAACCCGGGCTGCTTGTCGTAAATATTCTTCATATTCATAATCACCTGTTCCAAGAATAATAACTTGAACATCCTCTTGCAATATTTCCCGGAGCACACACTTTACTAGATCCAGACCCTTTTGTTTCGTCAGCCTTGTGATCATGACAAGCAAAGGAGTAGCAGCACTCTGCGGCAAGCCGAATTGCTTTTGAACTTCTATTTTATTTACTGCCTTTTTGGAATAGGTATCTACTTTATAATTTTGAAAAATTAATGGGTCAATCGCTGAATTGTAAAATTCTTCATCAATGCCATTTAAGATCCCAATGAGGTCTTCGTTTCGTGCACGTAATAGTCCGTCTAATTTCTCACCGAAAGCAGGGCTTTGAATTTCTTCTTTGTAGGTAGGGCTAACTGTAGTGATTTTATCCGCTGCCACAAGACCGCCCTTCATAAAATTAATATTCCCGAAAAATTCCAAATGGCCCGATTGGAATGATGTATAATCCAATCCCAATAAATCCCCCAAGACTTCTTTTGGAAAAATTCCTTGAAACTGCAAATTATGAATCGTAAAGACGGTCTTAATCAAACCATACCCTTTTCGCTTGTAATACTCCGTTCTTAAAAGGTATGGAATCATCGCAGTATGCCAGTCATGGCAATGCAGGACATCTGGATAAAAGTCAAGTTCTGCAATCGCCTCAAGGATCGCCCGATTTAAATAGGAAAATCTTTCGCCATCATCGAAATAGCCGTACAAACCTTCTCGTTTAAAGTAGTATTCGTTATCAACGAAGTAATAGGTAATACCCTGGTGTGTAAGCTCTTCAATCCCACAATATTGATTTCTCCAGCCTACAGAAACAGTAAATTCCTTAATTTTTTTCATTTTGCCTTTATACTCTTCTGAAATAGTCCCATATTTCGGAAGAATTACCCTTACATCAGTACCAAGGCTCTTTAATTCTTTTGGAAGTGATCCGGCAACATCTGCGAGTCCCCCAGACTTGGCGAATGGGCCACATTCCGATACAGCGAATAAAATTTTCACGAGTTCATCAGCGCTCCTTGTTTCGTTCCTTTACGAATGACGTATGGGGCATGTGCAGTTCCTACTAAATATGTACCTGCCTCTACCTTTACATCCTTATCTAAAATAACAGAATCTAAATAACAATTCTCCTCAATTTGACACTTTTGCATAATAATGCAGTTCTTAATGACTGCCCCTTCACCGATCTTCACTCCACGGGCGACAATACTGTTTTCTACAGTCCCGCTAATATGACAGCCGTTTGCAATCATCGCATTTTTTACCACGGACTCTTTGACATATTTAGTTGGCGGTTCATCCTTAACCTTTGTAATAATTGGCTGGTCTTTTAAAAATAATTGCTTCCAAATTTTTGGATCTAGCAATTTCATACTAGTGGTGAAATAGCTGTCAATCGAATCTATCATGACGGAATAACCGTTATATTCATAGTGACAAATGGAATATTCATGTGAAAGATCATTTACAACATCCTTCATACATGTGTACCCTGTTTCATGTCTTGTTTCAATCAATTTAATCAGTAATGACGTTTTAATTAGATACATTTCCATCGAGCGTCCATCTTGCTGACGGATTTCGGTTATATCGCACTTTGCTTCATTATGCCACTCTAGTATTGGTCTGATGTTCATATTGAAAATAGTGTTACAGTTAGAGATAATCGCATATTCTTGTGTGCTTCGGTAAAAATAATCCATATTAGCCGCAAAATGTTCAAATGAACCAATTTTATTACCATCAGTATCTACAATAGGGGATGGAAAAAAGAAAAGCCCGTCTCGCTTACGATTTAAATCCCAATTTTTTCCTGAACCTAAATGATCCATGAGGGAGCGGTATTGCATTTTTGGAAAGATTGCTACACTGCGAATTCCTGAATTGACCATACTTGAAAGAACAAAGTCGATAATACGGTAACGTCCTCCAAATGGCAATGCTGCGAGTGAGCGATGGATTACTAGATCCTCTAAATCTTCGTGGTAGGTTGTTGCATCTATAACACCTAATAGCTTTCTTTTCACTCCAAATTCCCTCCTGTTTTTTATTAAATACCCGTCTCTTTTGTTCTATAATGCAGGGTATAGTCCACTTAACATCTCTTCCGTTACGAGGATAATCTCATCATCAAACGAGCGGATTACTGTCCCATCAGGTATTTTAACCTCACCAGGTACGATTGCTTTTTCAATTAAACAATTTTCACCGATTTCAGCATCCGGCATAATGACGGACTCTTTAATGATCGAGTTTTTACCGACTGTTACACCTTGAAATAAGACGGATTTTTCTACCTTCCCTTCAACCGTGCAGCCTTCATTGATCATAGACTCTTTTACTATGGCTTCTGGAGAGATATATTGCGGAGGCTGATTTGGGTTAACAGAATAGATTCTCCAATCATTTTCAAATAAATCTAAATCGCATTCTTCCCCCAATAAATCCATATTTGCTTCCCATAGGCTTTGGACTGTACCAACATCCTTCCAATAACCTTTAAACGGATAAGCAAACAATTTTTTATTTTCGTCTAAGAGCAATGGGATGATGTCTTTTCCGAAGTCATGGCTTGAATTAGGATCACGATCATCCATCTCCAAATATTCCTTTAAGATACTCCAGTTGAAAATATAAATCCCCATAGAGGCAAGATTATTCTTTGGATGGCTTGGCTTTTCATCAAATTCTGTAATTCTCATTTCATCGTTTGTATTCATAATGCCAAATCGGCTGGCTTCAGCCCATGGGACTTCTATTAAAGAGATTGTCGCATCTGCTCTTTTCTCGATATGGTATTCAAGCATACTTTCATAGTTCATCTTATAAATATGATCACCTGAAAGGATTAAAACGTAGTCTGGCTGGTATTGCTTTATATAGTTTACATTTTGAAAAATGGCACTGGCGGTTCCGGTATACCATTTCACCTCTGAAGACTCAGCGTACGGAGGCAGTACCGTTACCCCGCCGTCTTTTCGGTCAAGGTCCCAAGCGCTCCCTATACCAATATAGGAGTTTAATAAAAGCGGCTGATATTGGGTTAGTACCCCAACAGTATCAATACCAGAGTTGGTACAATTGCTTAATGTAAAGTCGATAATTCGGTATTTCCCCCCAAAAGGTACTGCAGGCTTCGCTAATTCCTTTGTAAGCGAATTAAGTCTGCTTCCTTTCCCTCCTGCTAACAGCATGGCTACGCACTTTTTCTTTACCATTACCTTTCCTCTCCTTCCGCTTTTTAACTGGTCGTATAATTTGAAAACCGAACGGTGGAATTGCAATCTCAAATGAAAATGGCTGACCATGGTAAGGCTCTTCAGCTGCTACTATAGTCTTTTTATTCACCATTTCTGTCCCACCGAACTCTTGGTAATCACTATTAAAAATTTCACGATATTCGCCTGCTTTCGGAGCACCAATCTTATAAACTGGATACCCTACTCCCGTAAAGTTACAGACAATAATTAATGTATCTTCTTCCTTTTTGCCTTTGCGAAGGAAGGAAAAAATAGATTGGGAACTGTTATTCACATCAATCCACTCAAAACCATCCCTTAAATGATCCAATTCATATAGCGCCTTTGACCGTTTATATAATTTAGTTAATACCTTTACATATGTGTTCAAATTGCGGTGCATGTCATATTCCAATAAGTTCCAATCAAGTTGTTCTTTATCTTTCCATTCCGCAAATTGACCAATTTCAAATCCCATGAATAATAATTTTTTTCCGGGATGGGCAAACATATAACCCAGCAGGAGCCTTAGTTGAGCAAATTTTTCCAAATACTCTCCTGGCATTTTGTCCAGCAAGGACTTTTTCCCATGAACAACCTCATCATGTGAAAATGGAAGCATAAAATTTTCAAAAAAGGCATATAAAAGTGAAAACGTTACCTTCGAATGAACCTGTGACCTCGAATAAGGCGGTGTTTCCATATATTCAAGCATGTCATTCATCCAGCCCATATTCCATTTGTAGTCAAAGCCTAAACCGCCGTAGTGTACTGGCGCTGTTACTTGAGGATAATCCGTAGAATCCTCCCCAATCATGAGAAAATGGGGATCGAACCCGTGTACTTCTTTATTCAATTTTTTTAAGAAATTAATTCCAAAGGGATTTTCGCGCTTTCCGTTTGTGGTATCCGGCCAATAAATAATATTTGCCACAGCGTCCATTCGAAAGCCGTCTATGTGGAAGTAATCGATCCAAAATAACGCATTTGAAATCAGGAAACTTTGAACCTCACCTTTTCCTAAATCGAAATTTGCCGTACCCCATACAGCATTTTCTCTGTCACTTTCTGTGCTATATGAATAAATATGGGTCCCGTCAAATCGGTAGAGACCATGAGCATCCTTGCAAAAATGACCTGGTACCCAGTCCAGTATGACACCGATGCCTTGCTGATGGCACTGGTCCACAAAATATCTAAAATCATCCGGTGTGCCATACCTGGAGGTCACAGAAAAATAACCCGTACCCTGATAGCCCCATGAGGCATCAAGCGGGTGCTCGATGATTGGCAAAAGTTCTATGTGGGTAAAACCATGCTCTATTACATAAGGAATGAGTTCATCGGCAAGTTCCCTATAAGTTAGATAGCTGTCATCTTCTTTTTTCTTCCAGGATCCTGCATGGACTTCATAAATAATTGCTGGCTCTGATAACACATTCTTTTTCTCTCTTCGATTCATCCATTGTTCGTCTTGCCAATCAAAACTGTTCAGGGGATATACAATCGAAGCAGTTTGAGGCCTTAATTCTGAATAAAATGCAAACGGGTCAGCCTTAAGGAGCTTTTCACCTGAAGACGTTATAATCTCGTACTTATAAATACAGCCTTCTACATCTTGATTAAGGACAATGACCCAAACGCCCTCATCATTTACCTTTTGCAGTTCATATCCTTCACCATTCCAGTTGTTAAAATTTCCCGCGAGCCTAACCTTAGCGGCATTAGGAGCCCAAACGCAAAATCGCGTATAGACCTTATCGGAATTCTTAAAGATATGAGCGCCAAAAAGCTGATGACTCTGGAAGAAGCTGCCTTCATGAAATAAGTGCAGCTGATAATCTGTCGGAAATAGTGTGTTCACCGTCATGGCTCTCCTCATCTCACTGAAAATATGTATTTCTTTGACCAATTATAATTGCAAATGGCCCAGATGCCTTGTAAAACTTTTTTATCTTTTTTGACAATAACTGATGAATTCGACCACTAAGTTACAATACCCTACACCATACGACACTAAACCACAAATTTTCCCCCATGATTCGACAAGAATCTAGCATCTTTTTTGAATATTTTCATCAAATTAGTGTTGAAAAGTTATTTTTTTGATAATAAAAATCGAGGTAAAATATTTAGGTAAAAAGAGGTAAATGTAAGCGGTATCAGTGTTTCTGAAAAAATAAGGGTTATAGTTAAGTTATACTAAAATAATGAATAGAGCGTATAAAATGAAAATATAAGGCAGCAAAAGCGGACAAAAGTAGGATGAATTTTAGTACTATGTGACTATTATTTCTTCAGTAAGAGGGATATGTAAAAGGGATTGGTGGGAATAATTAAAAAGCCACCTACCTACAGTGGGTCGCACTAAATTAGAGGTTGATCATAAGAAGCTACGATAATCTAAGAGCACTCATTTTTCAGCTGCACTTCTTACTTTATGCCCAGTTAGAAAGATTTAGGATAAGTCTATCTTTCACAGGATTGTTTTTCTATATAAAACATTCCAATTGGTTTACTGGTTTACTGAATAAAAGTAAATAAACGCACAAAAAAAACTGATAACAATTGTTACCAGTTTTTTGTATGACCCCTACGGGACTCGAACCCGTGTTACCTCCGTGAAAGGGAGGTGTCTTAACCGCTTGACCAAGGGGCCGTTTATCTTATGGCGGAGAAGGAGGGATTTGAACCCTCGCGCCGGTCACCCGACCTACACCCTTAGCAGGGGCGCCTCTTCAGCCTCTTGAGTACTTCCCCATAAAATAAAATGGCTCCGCAGGTAGGACTCGAACCTACGACCGATCGGTTAACAGCCGATAGCTCTACCACTGAGCTACTGCGGAATAATGGAAATTTATTTTGTTTGCAATGCTATGGTGGGCCTAAATGGACTCGAACCATCGACCTCACGCTTATCAGGCGTGCGCTCTAACCAGCTGAGCTATAGGCCCACATGTTGGAGAGCGGGTGATGGGAATCGAACCCACTACATCAGCTTGGAAGGCTGAGGTTTTACCAGTAAACTACACCCGCAAAATTTCTAATGGGGCGGCTGATGGGAATCGAACCCACGAATGCCTGAACCACAATCAGGTGCGTTAACCACTTCGCCACAGCCGCCATTATTATATTTAATTAGTAAACTAATGGTGGCTCAGGACGGAATCGAACCGCCGACACAAGGATTTTCAGTCCTTTGCTCTACCGACTGAGCTACTGAGCCATCATATGGCGGTCTGGACGGGACTCGAACCCGCGACCTCCTGCGTGACAGGCAGGCATTCTAACCAACTGAACTACCAGACCGAATTGCGGGGGCAGGATTTGAACCTACGACCTTCGGGTTATGAGCCCGACGAGCTACCAGACTGCTCCACCCCGCGATAGTAAAAAGTATTAAGTTTGGAGTATGCTCCAATGATATAAAATGGAGGAGGAAGAGGGATTCGAACCCCCGCGCGGTTTGACCCGCCTGTCGGTTTTCAAGACCGATCCCTTCAGCCGAACTTGGGTATTCCTCCATATTTTAATCTACTGGTGGACCTTGTAGGACTCGAACCTACGACCGGACGGTTATGAGCCGTCTGCTCTAACCAGCTGAGCTAAAGGTCCAAATAAAGTATTATTATATAATTGGTAGCGGCGGAGGGGATCGAACCCCCGACCTTACGGGTATGAACCGTACGCTCTAGCCAGCTGAGCTACACCGCCATCATATAAATAATTTGGTGGAGTCTAGGGGGATCGAACCCCTGACCTCCTGCGTGCAAAGCAGGCGCTCTCCCAGCTGAGCTAAGACCCCAAATGGTTTAAGAAGTAAATGGTCGGGAAGACAGGATTCGAACCTGCGACCCCTTGGTCCCAAACCAAGTGCTCTACCAAGCTGAGCTACTTCCCGTTAAGTGCGCCCTGAGAGATTCGAACTCCCGACCTTTTGATTCGTAGTCAAACACTCTATCCAGCTGAGCTAAGGGCGCATATGAATTTAATAAACTAAAATGGTGCCGAGGACCGGAATCGAACCGGTACGGTAGTCACCTACCGCAGGATTTTAAGTCCTGTGCGTCTGCCAGTTCCGCCACCCCGGCACATATGGAGCGGAAGACGGGATTCGAACCCGCGACCCCCACCTTGGCAAGGTGATGTTCTACCACTGAACTACTTCCGCATATATATTGAGTTACTTTTAAACACAAAATGGTGCGGGTGAAGGGAGTCGAACCCCCACGCCTTGCGGCGCCAGATCCTAAGTCTGGTGCGTCTGCCAATTCCGCCACACCCGCATTATTAAGAGTTATTTTACTAGTGTAAAAAACTATGGTGAGCCATGAAGGACTCGAACCTTCGACCCTCTGATTAAAAGTCAGATGCTCTACCAACTGAGCTAATGGCTCGTACTAAAGGTGCCGGCGAGAGGACTTGAACCCCCAACCTACTGATTACAAGTCAGTTGCTCTACCAATTGAGCTACCCCGGCGTAAAGTAAGGAAAATATATGGTGGAGGATGACGGGATCGAACCGCCGACCCTCTGCTTGTAAGGCAGATGCTCTCCCAGCTGAGCTAATCCTCCATATAAAGCCTGGCAACGTCCTACTCTCACAGGGACAAAGTCCCAACTACCATCGGCGCTGAGAAGCTTAACTTCCGTGTTCGGTATGGGAACGGGTGTGACCTTCTCGCCTTAATTACCAGACTATTTATTCGACACTATTTTATTATAATGTCTTTTTTTAAAATTGCAAGAGAAAATTAATATTTTTTTCATTCTCTCAAAACTAGATAATATAGAAGAAATTTTGTAAAAACGAGTTCGCTTATAACTATGGTTAAGTCCTCGATCGATTAGTATCAGTCAGCTCCACATGTCGCCACGCTTCCACCTCTGACCTATCAACCTGATCATCTTTCAGGGATCTTACTAGCTTGACGCTATGGGAAATCTCATCTTGAGGGGGGCTTCATGCTTAGATGCTTTCAGCACTTATCCCGTCCGCACATAGCTACCCAGCGATGCCTTTGGCAAGACAACTGGTACACCAGCGGTGCGTCCATCCCGGTCCTCTCGTACTAAGGACAGCTCCTCTCAAATTTCCTGCGCCCACGACGGATAGGGACCGAACTGTCTCACGACGTTCTGAACCCAGCTCGCGTACCGCTTTAATGGGCGAACAGCCCAACCCTTGGGACCGACTACAGCCCCAGGATGCGATGAGCCGACATCGAGGTGCCAAACCTCCCCGTCGATGTGGACTCTTGGGGGAGATAAGCCTGTTATCCCCGGGGTAGCTTTTATCCGTTGAGCGATGGCCCTTCCATGCGGAACCACCGGATCACTAAGCCCGACTTTCGTCCCTGCTCGACTTGTAGGTCTCGCAGTCAAGCTCCCTTGTGCCTTTACACTCTACGAATGATTTCCAACCATTCTGAGGGAACCTTTGGGCGCCTCCGTTACTCTTTAGGAGGCGACCGCCCCAGTCAAACTGCCCACCTGACACTGTCTCCCACCCCGATCAGGGGTGCGGGTTAGAATTTCAATACAGCCAGGGTAGTATCCCACCGACGCCTCCACCGAAGCTGGCGCTCCGGCTTCTCAGGCTCCTACCTATCCTGTACAAGCTGTACCAAAATTCAATATCAGGCTACAGTAAAGCTCCACGGGGTCTTTCCGTCCTGTCGCGGGTAACCTGCATCTTCACAGGTACTATAATTTCACCGAGTCTCTCGTTGAGACAGTGCCCAGATCGTTACGCCTTTCGTGCGGGTCGGAACTTACCCGACAAGGAATTTCGCTACCTTAGGACCGTTATAGTTACGGCCGCCGTTTACTGGGGCTTCGATTCAGAGCTTCGCTTGCGCTAACCCCTCCTCTTAACCTTCCAGCACCGGGCAGGCGTCAGCCCCTATACTTCGCCTTGCGGCTTCGCAGAGACCTGTGTTTTTGCTAAACAGTCGCCTGGGCCTATTCACTGCGGCTCTTCGAGGCTATGAACCCCAAAGAGCACCCCTTCTCCCGAAGTTACGGGGTCATTTTGCCGAGTTCCTTAACGAGAGTTCTCTCGCTCACCTTAGGATTCTCTCCTCGCCTACCTGTGTCGGTTTGCGGTACGGGCACCTTGAATCTCGCTAGAGGCTTTTCTTGGCAGTGTGGAATCAGGAACTTCGGTACTATATTTCCCTCGCTGTCACAGCTCAGCCTTCACGAGAAGCGGATTTTCCTGCTTCTCAGCCTAACTGCTTAGACGCGCATATCCAACAGCGCGCTTACCCTATCCTCCTGCGTCCCCCCATCACTCAAACGATTCTTTGGTGGTACAGGAATATCAACCTGTTGTCCATCGCCTACGCCTTTCGGCCTCGGCTTAGGTCCCGACTAACCCTGAGTGGACGAGCCTTCCTCAGGAAACCTTAGGCATTCGGTGGATGAGATTCTCACTCATCTTTCGCTACTCATACCGGCATTCTCACTTCTAAGCGCTCCACCAGTCCTTACGGTCTAGCTTCAACGCCCTTAGAACGCTCTCCTACCACTGACATCGAAGATGTCAATCCACAGCTTCGGTGATACGTTTAGCCCCGGTACATTTTCGGCGCAGAGTCACTCGACCAGTGAGCTATTACGCACTCTTTAAATGGTGGCTGCTTCTAAGCCAACATCCTGGTTGTCTAAGCAACTCCACATCCTTTTCCACTTAACGTATACTTTGGGACCTTAGCTGGTGGTCTGGGCTGTTTCCCTTTTGACTACGGATCTTATCACTCGCAGTCTGACTCCCACGGATAAGTCTTTGGCATTCGGAGTTTGTCTGAATTCGGTAACCCGATGAGGGCCCCTAGTCCAAACAGTGCTCTACCTCCAAGACTCTAACTACGTGAGGCTAGCCCTAAAGCTATTTCGGAGAGAACCAGCTATCTCCAAGTTCGATTGGAATTTCTCCGCTACCCACACCTCATCCCCGCACTTTTCAACGTGCGTGGGTTCGGGCCTCCATCCAGTGTTACCTGGACTTCACCCTGGACATGGGTAGATCACCTGGTTTCGGGTCTACGACCACATACTAATACGCCCTATTCAGACTCGCTTTCGCTGCGGCTCCGTCTCTTCAACTTAACCTTGCATGTAATCGTAACTCGCCGGTTCATTCTACAAAAGGCACGCTATCACCCATTAACGGGCTCTAACTACTTGTAGGCACACGGTTTCAGGAACTATTTCACTCCCCTTCCGGGGTGCTTTTCACCTTTCCCTCACGGTACTGGTTCACTATCGGTCACTAGGGAGTATTTAGCCTTGGGAGATGGTCCTCCCTGCTTCCGACCGGATTTCACGTGTCCGGCCGTACTCAGGATCCACTCAGGAGGGAACGAAGTTTCAACTACAGGGCTTTTACCTTCTATGACGGGTCTTTCCAGACCGCTTCATCTACCCCGTTCCTTTGTAACTCCATGTTGAGTGTCCTACAACCCCAAGAGGCAAGCCTCTTGGTTTGGGCTAATCCCGTTTCGCTCGCCGCTACTTAGGGAATCGCGTTTGCTTTCTCTTCCTCCGGGTACTTAGATGTTTCAGTTCCCCGGGTCTGCCTTCAATACCCTATGTATTCAGGTAAAGATACTGTTCCATTACGAACAGTGGGTTCCCCCATTCGGAAATCTCCGGATCAAAGCTTACTTACAGCTCCCCGAAGCATATCGGTGTTAGTCCCGTCCTTCATCGGCTCCTAGTGCCAAGGCATTCACCGTGCGCCCTTTCTAACTTAACCTAAAAGGTTTTACTCTAATTAATAGAGAGAAAAAACTAAAATGGCGATTTTACTCGGTTTTTACTTGGTTTCTTCTATACGATTATCTAGTTTTCAAAGAACGAAATTTTTTGAGAGATTGTACTCTCAAAACTAAACAAACAAAAAACCATCAAACAAACGTTTTTGTCTGGCTCATAAGTCCAGCTTATATCCTTAGAAAGGAGGTGATCCAGCCGCACCTTCCGATACGGCTACCTTGTTACGACTTCACCCCAATCATCTGTCCCACCTTAGGCGGCTGGCTCCTTACGGTTACCCCACCGACTTCGGGTGTTACAAACTCTCGTGGTGTGACGGGCGGTGTGTACAAGGCCCGGGAACGTATTCACCGCGGCATGCTGATCCGCGATTACTAGCGATTCCGGCTTCATGTAGGCGAGTTGCAGCCTACAATCCGAACTGAGAATGGTTTTATGGGATTGGCTAGGCCTCGCGGCTTTGCTGCCCTTTGTACCATCCATTGTAGCACGTGTGTAGCCCAGGTCATAAGGGGCATGATGATTTGACGTCATCCCCACCTTCCTCCGGTTTGTCACCGGCAGTCTCCTTAGAGTGCCCAACTGAATGCTGGCAACTAAGAACAAGGGTTGCGCTCGTTGCGGGACTTAACCCAACATCTCACGACACGAGCTGACGACAACCATGCACCACCTGTCACTCTGTCCCCCGAAGGGGAAATTCCTATCTCTAGGAGTGTCAGAGGATGTCAAGACCTGGTAAGGTTCTTCGCGTTGCTTCGAATTAAACCACATGCTCCACCGCTTGTGCGGGCCCCCGTCAATTCCTTTGAGTTTCAGCCTTGCGGCCGTACTCCCCAGGCGGAGTGCTTAATGCGTTAGCTGCAGCACTAAGGGGCGGAAACCCCCTAACACTTAGCACTCATCGTTTACGGCGTGGACTACCAGGGTATCTAATCCTGTTTGCTCCCCACGCTTTCGCGCCTCAGCGTCAGTTACAGACCAGAAAGCCGCCTTCGCCACTGGTGTTCCTCCACATCTCTACGCATTTCACCGCTACACGTGGAATTCCGCTTTCCTCTTCTGCACTCAAGTCCCCCAGTTTCCAATGACCCTCCACGGTTGAGCCGTGGGCTTTCACATCAGACTTAAAGGACCGCCTGCGCGCGCTTTACGCCCAATAATTCCGGACAACGCTTGCCACCTACGTATTACCGCGGCTGCTGGCACGTAGTTAGCCGTGGCTTTCTGGTTAGGTACCGTCAAGGTACCGGCAGTTACTCCGGTACTTGTTCTTCCCTAACAACAGAGCTTTACGACCCGAAGGCCTTCATCGCTCACGCGGCGTTGCTCCATCAGACTTTCGTCCATTGTGGAAGATTCCCTACTGCTGCCTCCCGTAGGAGTCTGGGCCGTGTCTCAGTCCCAGTGTGGCCGATCACCCTCTCAGGTCGGCTACGCATCGTCGCCTTGGTGAGCCGTTACCTCACCAACTAGCTAATGCGCCGCGGGCCCATCTGTAAGTGTCAGCCGAAACCGACTTTCAGCTTTTCCTCATGAGAGGAAAAGGATTATCCGGTATTAGCACCGGTTTCCCGGTGTTATCCCAGTCTTACAGGCAGGTTGCCCACGTGTTACTCACCCGTCCGCCGCTAATCAACAGGAGCAAGCTCCTATTGATTCGCTCGACTTGCATGTATTAGGCACGCCGCCAGCGTTCGTCCTGAGCCAGGATCAAACTCTCCATGAAAGTTGATTAGCTCATTTTGTTACGTTGGCTTCATTTCGTAAGAAATGAATAGTATTGTTTGTTGACGTTTTTGTTTGTTTAGTTTTCAAAGAACAATCGACTTGCATTTTTTGTATCGCTCAAAATCGACCCTCATAATATATCATATCTTCTAACTCGATGTCAACAACTTTTTTTGAATTAATTTTTAGCTGCGAACCTTCTCGCTGAGGACGAGATTTAATATATCATGATAAATAAATGATTGCAATATAATTTTAAAACTTTTTTAATTTTAATTATCAAATCAAAAATGAAAACAAATGACTTTCTGTTCTTCCCTTTATTCGTACAAATAGTTTAGAATCATATTAAGTACTACACCAAACAACTTTAGTATCGGAAGTGATGAGATGAGTACTACAGACGTTGATATATTGATTAAATTGGGAATTTCAGCAGTATTTGGACTTATTATTGGTCTTGAACGGGAACTTAAGCGTAAACCAGTAGGACTGAAAACAAGTCTTGTTATTTCGGTTGTAAGCTGCTTATTAACGATCGTATCCATCCAATCTGCGTATATGTTTCCAAACACAAATGATGTGAGAATTACCATGGATCCACTGAGACTGGCAGCACAAATCGTTTCAGGAATTGGTTTTTTAGGTGCCGGAGTTATATTAAGAAGAGGCAACGACAGTATCTCAGGTTTAACTACAGCAGCTATGATTTGGGGAGCGGCAGGTATTGGGATTGCAGTAGGAGCCGGCTTTTACCTTGAAGCTTCTGTTGGTGTAGCTCTATTAATTATAAGTGTTGAATTAGTACCTTTTTTAATGAAACTATTTGGTCCAAAACAATTACGGGAAAAGGAAATCAATCTCCAACTATTTATAAGGGACCAAAAGCAAATAGAAACAGCCATTACTTTTTTAATGAATAAAAAGTATATTATCCGCAGGCTGCGAATTAAAGATTTAGATAACGGAGACCATCTAGTGCAAATTTTAATGGCAGTAGATTATCGAGAAAAAACAACTGATGTTTATGCTGTGGTGTCTGAATTAGATGGGGTGCAAAAAGTGGAAATTGAAAGCATAAGTTAAAAAAATCACTTATTTATAAAATTTCCTCTTGCAAGATTAATATCATACAGATATAATTTGTCTTGTACCACATACACGGGGGCTTAGCTCAGCTGGGAGAGCGCTTGCATGGCATGCAAGAGGTCGTCGGTTCGATCCCGATAGTCTCCATCTTAAAACCTTTGCAAATGCAAAGGTTTTTTTGTTTATCTTACATAGAAATGGTAAAAAATAACTATTTTTATTATTTTTCTTGCCTTCTTACTAATAATCTCACTATAATTAAAACGAAATTATAATTTTCAGAAAAGTCATTTTTGAGAGGAGGAACATTCGATCGATAGAGATTACCCTTAATTACATGTATGTTTTAGATGAAAGGGGGCTTCCCGTTGGAGGCACAAAAAACAAATACAAATCTTGAAAGCGATTACACTTCAATTGTTCAATCAGCCGCATTTCAAAATTTACTCTCCGAAAAGAAAAAGTTTATCATTCCCATCACGATTTTCTTCTTTTGCTTTTATTTTGCACTTCCTATTCTAACTTCCTACTCAACCATCCTAAATCATAACTTTATCGGCAGTATTACTTGGGCATGGGTATTTGCTTTCCTTCAATTTGTTATGACATGGGGCTTATGTATGCTTTATTCCAAGAAAGCAACTAAATTTGACAAATTAGCAGAAAAAGTGATCCATGAAGGAGGAAAGAACGGATGAATACTCCTGCCTTTCTAATGTTTCTTGGTATTGTTTTCGTAACATTGATTATTACCTACTATGCTTCTAAGAAAACCAAAAATGCAAGTGAATTTTATACAGCAGGGGGAGGACTAACAGGGTGGCAAAATGGAATGGCCATAGCAGGTGATTATATGTCAGCTGCATCATTCCTTGGAATTGCCGGAGCAGTTGCATTAACTGGGTTTGACGGTTTTTTTTATAGTATCGGCTTCCTTGTTGCCTATTTGGTGGTTCTTTATTTGGTAGCTGAGCCGCTAAGGAACCTCGGAAAATATACTTTTGCAGATATGATTGCAGCCCGCTTTGATGCCAAAAGGATACGCGGATTTGCCGCTATGAATACCATAGCCATTTCTATCTTTTATATGATAGCCCAGCTTGTTGGAGCCGGTGCCCTTATTAAATTATTATTAGGCTTAGACTATACAACTTCCGTTTTAATTGTTGGGGTCTTAATGACTGTTTATGTTATTTTTGGCGGTATGCATGCAACGAGCTGGGTCCAAATCATTAAGGCTATTCTATTAATGGGCGGTACCTTCTTAATTTCTATTATTGTTTTAGCGAAGTTTAATTGGAGTATCATGGATATGTTTGATCAAATGAAAACGGCCACACCTTTAAAAGAATCGTTTTTAAATCCTGGTGTTAAGTACAAAGTCGGTCTTGATACCATTTCTCTTAATATGGGGTTAGTACTTGGCACAGCCGGGCTCCCACATATTCTTGTCCGTTTCTTTACCGTTAAAGATGCAAAAACTGCCCGTTCTTCGGTCGTGTATGCAACGTGGATTATCGGAATCTTTTATGTAATGACGATCTTCCTCGGTTTCGGTGCAGCAGCCTTTGTTGGGAATTCTGAAATTGTTGCAGCAAATCCTGCTGGTAATATGGCCGCTCCACTTTTAGCAAAAGCAGTTGGTGGAGATATGATGTTTGCTTTTATTTCAGCTGTAGCTTTCGCAACAATCTTAGCCGTCGTAGCAGGACTTGTCTTAACAGCAGCATCTGCATTCGCCCATGATTTTTACAATGAAATTTTACGTAAAGGGAAAGCTACTGAAAAGCAGCAAGTCAGTATGGCACGCTGGGCTGCAATCGGTGTTTCTATTATCTCTATCATCCTCGCTTTAGGCGCACAAACCCTTAATGTGGCCTTCCTTGTTTCACTTGCATTTGCCGTCGCTGCAAGTGCAAACTTGCCGGTTATTATTTACACGATTTATTGGAAACGATTTAATACCACTGGCGCAATTTGGGCCATGGTAGTAGGTCTCATCTCAGCAGTAGGGTTAGTTTTAATCAGTCCAAATGTTTTCAGCCCTGAAGTCGGAAAAGCTATTTTTGTTGGCAATCCTATTTTCCCATACACTACACCTGGGATTGTTTCGATACCACTCGGATTTATTGCTGGGTATTTAGGAACCATCTTCTCAAGTCAAAAATCAGATGTGAAAAAGTTTGAGGAAGTACTTGTAAAATCCAATACTGGAATTGGTATTTGAGGAAAGTCAAAAAGAAGGTGTCCCAAAAGTATAACTTTTAGGGGCACCTTCTTTTTCTATACATTGAACTAGTCTGTTGATTTCCACTCCAGGCGCAAGCGGTTCGCGGGCGGTACGGAGAGCCTCCTCGTCGCTTCCGCTCCTGCGTGGTCTCCCCTGCCCCGTACTCCCGCAGGACTTTGAATTTGCATCTTCGAATCCGCCCACGCACGAAGGAAATGCGATAGCATTTTCGAGGAGTCTGCGCGCCTTCCGCTCCAATCAACAAAGTGTCCAAAAGTATTCATCAACCACCTTTTGGGTCAGCTTCTTTCTTTTAGCGTTTCCTGCTGCTTCTAGCAGTTGTTGGTTTTCCGCTTCCTCTATCAGGCTTGCTCGAAGCAGAAAAATTTGTCCGTTTCCCTCTACTATCCTTCATCACACTAGATCTATTCGTGCCCTCTTTTTGAGCACCTCTGCTTGAGCCTTCAGACCTTCTGTCATTTCCGTTTTTATCCTTATTACCGTCTTTTCGAAATTTCTTCTGCGTTTCTCTTCCATAACCACGTGTTTTTGCTGGACTAGTGTGCCGTCTTTCTGACGTGCCCTCTTCTGAGCTATTTTTTTCATTTGTTGAATTCCCATCGCTTTGTTTTGGGATGGTAATCGAAAGTTCCTTTTCAATTTGCTCAAGCGCAGGCCGGTCAGCAGACGAATAGAATGTTACTGCCAGTCCGGTCATCCCTGCCCTTCCTGTCCTCCCAATCCGATGGACATAGCTTTCCGCATCTTGCGGGATATCATAGTTAAAGACATGGGTGATTCCCTCGACATCAAGACCTCTTGCCGCGACATCGGTTGCGACCAGCAATTGGATTTCGGCATCCCTAAAGCGTTTCATGACTCTTTCCCGTTTAGCTTGAGACAAGTCACCATGTAACTCATCACATGAAAAGCCTTGAGCTTTCAGAGCGTCATATAATTTACTAACCCTTCGTTTTGTCCGGCAAAAAATAACGGCTAAAAACGGGCGGTAGGTCTCAATTGAAGAAATGAGGGCTCCCTGTTTTGCCCTGTCGGTCGTATGAATCCCCAGTTGTTTCACACTAACAGCGGGTCCCTGTGTTTTTTCAATCTGAATATATTTTGGATTGCGCAAATGTTTTGCGGCTAATTGTCTAATTTCCGGCGGCATGGTAGCTGAGAATAACATAGTTTGTCTTGTAGCAGGTGTTTCCCTTATTATTTCCTCTACCTCGTTAAGAAAACCAATATGGAGCATCTGGTCTGCTTCATCTAATACAAGGAAATCTGTTTCACCCAGCCGTACTGTCTCTCTACGAATATGATCTAACAGACGTCCAGGTGTTCCTACTACTATTTGTGGATTCCTTTTTAACTTTTTCAACTGTTTGTCTACATCTTGACCTCCGTAGACTGCTAAAACAGCTAAACCTTGAATATCTGTAATCATTTTTTCAATTTCTTCCGTTATTTGTAAGGCCAGCTCCCTTGTTGGAGCGACGATTAGCGCTTGAACATGGGCAGCATTTCGATCTATTTTTTCAATAATGGGTAAGATAAAAGCAAAAGTTTTACCTGTTCCGGTTTGAGCTTGAGCAATCACATCGTCCCCCTTCATTACAAATGGAATAGCTTGTTGTTGTATCGGTGTTGGGACGGCGACACCATAAGTCCGCAAATGCTCGGCAAGTTCATTCGATATACCTAACGATAAGAAATCTGACAAAAAATACCCCTACTTTCTAATTTACCTATTCACTAATAATGAGTGTTTATCGTGTTAATTGCAATTATACATTTTCTATTTGTAACAAAAGCTGTTGCCATTTCTATTTAAAAACTTTATAATTATCCATAATACCAACTTAATCAATCGGAATAATGTATATTAAATCCACAGGAGGGATTGGATGAACCAACAACAGTTTCTTATTATTCATGGGTTAGGCGGAAGCGGCCATGACCATTGGCAAACTTGGCTGGCAGATACTCTAACGAACAAAAATTATCAAGTGAGTTATCCCACTTTTTCAAAATTTGATTCACCAAATCTAAACGTCTGGTTAGAGGAATTGCATCTCGCTATTCAAACAGTTCCGGCCGATTCAGAACTTACCGTTATCACTCATAGTTTAGGCTGTCTCCTATGGCTTCATTATGCAGCAACTCAGGACAAAAAGTTAGCTAAGCGTGTCATTCTCGTTGCGCCGCCATCTCCAGCGATCACACTTACGGAAGCAGAAACCTTTTTTCCAGTACCATTAAACAGTAACCATTTATCTAGAACAGCAGACGAGATCTTGTTTCTCCATTCCAATAATGATCCCTATTGCAATATTGAGGATACGAAAATTTATTTAAATCTAGACCATCCTTCTGTCGTGATACCCAATGCTGGTCATATTAATCCAGCATCGGGTTATGGAAAGTGGCCGTCAATCCTTGATCTGTCTCTAACAAACAAAATACCAATTCTAAATTAACGTAAGAAGTGATGTTCAACCATCGCTTCTTTTTTTACACATTAAACTAATGGCGTGTTAAAGGTTATTATTGTTGATTTTAAGCATGTTGATTGGAGCGGAAAGCGAAGCCGCCTAGAGCGGAAATCAACATTCAAGATTAACACAGCCAAAATAATTACACCAGATTAACTCTTAAATGTGCATATATGATAAGCTACTAATTATCTAGATCGTCTATTAACAGTCATCTATTTTATCAATTAAGGAGAAGATATAATGGACTTGCACCAACTCTATGTATTTACAAAGGTTGTTGAGCATAAAAGCTTTTCCAAAGCTGCGGAGGATATCTTCTTAAGTCAATCAACGGTCAGTTCCCATATACAAGGACTCGAGAAAATGCTGGGAGTGAGATTATTTGACCGGGTGGGACGGGAAAGTATCCTTACACCACATGGAGAACGATTGTATCATTGGGCCCTCCAGCTTTTACTTATTAAAGATCAGGCATTACTCGATTTAAAGGAAGGAATGACCACACTTCGAGGAATGATTCGAATCGCAACAAGTTCGGTTCCAGGGCAGTTTATGGTTCCAAGGATGATTAAACAATTTAGGGAGCAATACCCTGAGGTTATCTTTCATATCAACCAATCTTCCTCAAAACATGTGGCAGAAAAGGTTCTAAATGGTTCAGTAGACATGGGGGTGTTAGGTCAGAAATTCGAAAATGATAAGCTGCGCTATATTCCCTTATTAAAGGAAAAACTCGTTCTCGCTGCATCTAATGAAATAAGCTTAACGGAACCTGTAAACATAAAAGAAATTATACCCTACCCGTTTATCATGCGGAACTCGGATTCAGGAACGAATGCTTTATTAGAAAGATTTTTGAAAAAAAATAAAATTACCAAGGACCAGTTAAATATCGTTTCCTATATTGAAGACGGGCAGAGCTTAATCCAGCTAGTGATTGAAAATGTTGGTATTTCCATCATTTCAGAAGTAGCGGCGCGTGAATATTCCCGACATAACATGCTTAAGATGTATAACATCCAGAATTTTGATGATGAACGATATTTTTACCTTGTTTATAATATTAACAAAACCCAATCGATTGTTTCTAAATTATTTATTGAAACTGCGGCTGAATTAATTTAGGCTTGATGGATTTGGATCTATCAACAAAAATAAAGCAAGGGAGAACGAATTTGTTCCCCCCTTTTATCTTTTCATTCCTATTTCTTTTAATTTCTTCTTATCAATTTTGCCAACGTGGGTTTTAGGCAATTCCTCTAGACGAATAAATTGTTTAGGAATCTTATAACGGCCCAATTTCGGCTCACAATAATTTTTTAATTCTTCGTCTTCTAATGTAAAAGGATTTAATAAGGAAATGAAGGCTGTGACAATCTCACCCCATTTTTCATCAGGAAGCCCGATGACAGCAGCTTCATTAATCGCAGGATGCGCAGTAAGCCAATGTTCTATTTCGAGCGGATACACATTTTCTCCTCCAGTAATGATCATATCCTTTTTCCGTCCGACAATATAAAAATAACCATCCTCATCCTGTTTGGCTAAATCACCCGTATGAATCCACCCCTCTTTCATGGTTTCTTGGGTAGCGGTTTCTTGATTCCAATAACATGAAAAAGAATGTTTGCCGCGAATTAAGATTTCTCCAACTTCGTTAGCCATTGTCTCAGAACCATCCGATTTTAACAATTTGATTGAATTAAATAACATTGGTTTCCCGACAGAACCACGCTTCATTTTTGCATCCTCAGGGCTAATATAAAAATTATTCGGTCCTGCTTCCGTCAGCCCGTACCCTTCTTTAAAGGCTAAACCTTTTTTGTGAAAAGCTTCATAAATTTGGAGCGGACAGGGGGCTGCTCCCGATAAAAAGACTTTCATATCAGGAAATTTGCTCTCATCGAACTCTCTCGTTTGGATCATCGTCTGATACATGGTTGGAACGAGGAGGACAATCGTACATCGATACTGTTGTAAAGATTCGACGGCTTTCTCCCCAGAAAAATGATCTCCCATAACAACGGTTCCGCCACCCATCAAAATGGGAATGCTTAAGGCATTTAAGCCTCCCGTATGAAACATTGGTAAATAGTTAATCGTTGTATCCTCCATTGATAAACCCCAGCTGATAATCGTGTTAAGGGCATTCCAGAAGATGGCTTGATGACTTAACACGACACCTTTTGGTTTACCGGTCGTTCCGCCTGTATAGATCATCGCCAGAGGATCTGTTTCGGATATTGGCTCTGTTAAAACTGTATGGATGGAATAAGAGACTAGTTTTTCATAGCTCGCCTCTCCTACTAAAAAGGAGCTTAGACCATCGCTGATTAATTGTAGACCAAGCGTTTCAAAAGTTTGATGGATCCCTATTAAAACGGGCGTACAATCCGCTAAGATTTCCCTTAATTCAAGCAGGGATAGACGCCAATTCAACGGTACCAAAGTCGCGCCGATTTTGGCGCAGGCAAATAATAAGTCGAAATAGCTAATATGATTAGGGGATAATAATGCGATCCGATCGCCTTTTCGTATGCCCCGGCCATTAAGCCAGTTTGCGGCCGCACATGCACGATTATTTAATTGTGAATAGGTCCAAGTCTTGTTACTTTCTTCCTCAATAATGGCATTCTTACTAGGGGTTATTCTTGCTCTATGCTCCAGCCAATCCATTTCCCACCTCACCGAACAATCGCTCCTTCTCTACTAAACAAGATAGCTCTATTTTAACGGTTTTTGGTTACATCGGAGTTACAGAATAACAAATTCATAAAAAAAAACGACCCTAATAAGGTCGTAACATGAAAGAACACTTTTTCAGGCTATTCATCCAAAAATTGTGTTATGGCTGATAATAACTGCGGTAAATCATCTACCAACGGAGAATGCCCACAATTCTTTAATTCGATAAACCTTGCCTTACTACCTAAATCCTCTAAAATTTCATTAGTCATTTCCGCTGTTACCACATAATCCCGTTCTCCCCGCAATACCAGGACAGGGACATTTATGTCATCAACTTTTCCATTGCCTTCAACAAGCCCGTTGTGATGGTGGCTAATATTAAACGTATTATTGGAATGATGCACCTCTGCTAAATTCCGCTGCGTTCTCATATCCTGCAGATACTCCTCATATAGTTCTGGAGACGGCTGCTTATGGGTATAAATCACGGCATTCCAAATTAACTTCAGCAATTCCGTATTATTGGTATCATAAGCTATCTGAACAGGAATCGTTTTAGTTACGTCCTTTTTGATCTCTTCATGTAAAGCAAACCGGCGCGGTTCATCATTTTCATGTAGTTTGCCATCAAATGGATAGCCTCGCGTTGATTCCGATGCTAATAAAATCAGTTTGTTACAGTAGCCCGGGTAATCAGCCGCAAATTGCATGGCCACTGCCCCTCCGGTTGACCAGCCCACAATGGCAAAGTCCTTTAAGCCAATCGCATCAACGAATAACTTGACATCTTCGGAAAAATCTTTAATCGACGTAATTAGATTGTGATACGTTGACTGGCCAAAGCCTCGTAAATCAACGGCGTACAGCTTATATTTGGCGTCCATATTTTCATAAACTAAATCCCAGTGCTTTGATGATGTCATATTTCCGTGAATCAGCAATACCTTTTGTTCCCCGCCCTCACGTTCTCTGTAGGCAAGTGTCTCACCATTCGACAAATGAACTTCTTTCATTGTTACGTTTACCACTTCCATCACCCATTTCCCCATTTAATCGTCGTTGCTCCCCAGGCATAGCCGATGCCGGCACTGACCAGCACAACAACGTCTCCGTCCTTTACCTTTCCTTCCTTTAGGGCAAGCTCTAATGATAGAATCTGATCGATTTGACCGATATGCCCATAATCTTCAAGATAAATAGATTGTTCAGAGGACAATCCCAGCTCTCTTAAAACATATTCATGGGCTGACTTTTTCATGTGAAGAATGGCTAAATATGCAATATCACTTACCCGAAAACCACTTTTCCGGACAGATTCCCTAATCACTTTCAAAAAGTTAGCCATTGACTTTTGTTCGAGACGAGTCTTCATGCCCTCTGGATCGAGAACATCAAGCCTATTAAGCCGCTGTTCAAGCGCCTCTTTCGTTATCGGGTTCTTTGTTCCTCCTGCTACTACGACAACATCCTCGGAAAAAGAACCATCCGTGATTAGTTCTGTTTCTAACAATCCATTTTCACGATGATCCTTTTTTAATAGAATAGCACCACCGCCGGCACCCAGATTATACATAAATCGGGTCCTAGGATTCTGATAATCGATAAAGTCACCATTACGATAACCGCCTGCAAGCAAGACGGTCTGGATTCCCGGGTCCGCAATCATCAGGCTTTTGGCCAATTTTAAGGCCATTACGGTCGTACCGCATCTTAATGCTGCATCAAATGCCCAGGCATTTAGTGCCCCAACCTCTTG
The DNA here is from genome assembly GCF_021560175.1 of Neobacillus drentensis. GTDB lineage: Bacteria > Bacillota > Bacilli > Bacillales > Cytobacillaceae > Neobacillus > Neobacillus drentensis_A. Next base: position 4,978,922 of record NZ_CP091110.1, read on the forward strand.
CTGAAGCTTGATTCCCGCTGTCCAAAGTGGATATTCCTTATGCTCCTCACCAATATAAATCACAAGGTCAATATCCAGGGGATTTATTCCGGCTTTTGCTATCGCCCGTTTGGCGGCGATAATCCCCATTTCACAGGTATGGTCTCCCGCTCCTGGAACATACTTTTTCTTAATACCCATTTTTTCTTCAACAATATGCTCCGGGATACCTGCCATTTTGGCAATCTCTTTACCTGTCACGTAATCCTCCGGCAGATAAATTCCTGTACTAAGAATACCAATGTTCAACAGCTGCACCTCCTAAACTTACGCTTGTTCTGCCATTTCCTTCATATATTCCATCGCTTCCTCCATACTTTCAAATAATGTCTCCCTATCCAGTTGGACATGTGTCACTTTTATTCTCCAATGTTTTTTTGCAGTGTCTTTTTCAACCGCTGCCAATTGAAACCGGACGACGAAGGAAGCAATCTGATTACTCTCCATTAGTTCCTCCCTCTATCCTGCCACTTTTTCTTTACTTTTTACAGCAGTCTGTTTTTTTCGTTTCCACGTATAGGTGCTTAACGTCCCGACAATTCCTTTTGGAAAAAACATTACCACTAAAATATAAATAATCCCGAAGAAAATAATCCAGCGTTCGAAGATGACATGCTCCTTGGCAAGCTCCGTCAGCCAGTCATGAGCAAATTCAATTAACCCCGCTCCAATGATGGCCCCGACTAATGTACCAACCCCGCCAATAATCGTCATTAGCAATGCGTCTAATGTAATATCCATAGAAAACACACTAGTATTCACATATCTTAGCGAAATGGCATATAAAATCCCCGCTATACCAGCGATCACCCCGGAAACGACACTAGCCGCAATCTTATAATGCAACACTTGAAACCCAAGTGATTCGGTTCGTTGTTCGTTTTCCCTGATCGCTTGGAGCACCCGGCCAAGCGGAGAATTGGTGAACCGTTTTAAGAATAAAAATATGGCCACCATGAGGCAAAGGCTGAGCCAATAAAAATGAGTCCGGTCAATCAGAAATTCAGGAACTCGGAAGGTGAATCCATCGTTTCCAAATGTCATCGACCGCCATTTTTCCGCCAGCACTAAAAATAGCCCCGAAAGCGATAAGGTTAACATCGCATAGAAATGACTTTTTAGACGGAGAGTCAACAGACCGACAATAAAGCTTACCAATCCGGTAAGAACAATCGTCGACAAAACCGCTAGGAGAAAGTAAGGAATCGTCGGTTCAAATTTTTTCATAAAAATCCCCATTGAATAGGCGCCAATCCCAAAAAACATCGCATGACCAAACGAAACAATCCCAGTAAAACCGATTAACAAATCATAACTCATCGCAAAAATAGCAAAGACAAATATTTGCGTTAATAAGATGAATAGATTTCTAGACTCATAAACAAAGGGTAGAAGGATCAGAAAGGCGGCGATGACTAAAACAAAAATGGTCATTTTATTTCCTTGAATCACTCTCAACTCCTCACCCCTCCCGCACCAAATAAGCCCTGCGGCCGAATAATTAATACGACTGCCATTAGAAGCATATTGACTGCCAGTGATAAATCCGGGACAAAGTACGCCATGAATGATCCGGATAATCCTACTAAAATAGCGGCTAAAACGGAGCCCTTAAAATTACCCATGCCTCCAATCACAACGACAATAAACGCTAAAATGGCAAATTCCATTCCCATTCCAGCATGGATCACACCCGAATAGGGGCCGAGCAGGACACCGCCAAGGGCCGCCATACCTGCACCAATCATAAACACAAACATAAAGACCTTTTGAATATTAATCCCGAGTGCTTGAACCATTTCTTTATTCATTACACCAGCCCGGACAACAAGACCAATCTTTGTCTTCTTCAAAATAAATTGTACGGCAGCAAAAATAAACAAGCCGACTAAAATAATGAAGATTCTATATTTAATTACAATGACCCCGCCCAGTTCCCAGCTGCCCTTTAAATAGTCAGGGGGTGACGCCGTTAGTTGATTGGGTCCCCAAATTACCTTTAGCATTTCTGATAAAACAAGCATAAGACCAAGGGTAATTAAAATTTGCTGTACATGATTTCCATAAACGGGTTTAATGATCCATTTCTCTGTGATGATGCCGAGCATACAGCCAGTAATGATGGCCCCGGCGATGCCAATGATAAAACTGCCCGTTTGCTGATAAACCCACAGTCCGCTGTAGGCCCCCCAGGCAAACAGCCCGCCATGCGCAAAATTTAACACATCCATCAAACCGAAAATGAGCGTTAACCCCGCTGCAAGTAAAAAGATGAGCATCCCTGTTGCCAGGCCATTTAAGGTTAAATTGATGATTAAGTCCATTTGACGGTCCTCCTTTCTAAGCGATGCCTAAATATTTTCGTTTCATTTCTTCATCTTCTTTTAATTGTTTCATCGTGCCAGAATTAACTGTCCGCCCATCATCAATAATGTAAAAACGGTCACCAATGGTGCTCGCCATCATAAAATTCTGCTCCACTAAGACGATGGTTGTTTGGTTCTTCATTTGTAAAATCGACTCCATTACTTTCTCCACAACAATGGGTGCCAAGCCCTTGCTTGGCTCATCAATTAACAACAATTCATTCTCATTTACATAAGCTCTGGCAATCGATAACATTTGTTTCTGTCCGCCGCTTAAATAGCCGCCGGGTTTATTCCAAAACTTCTTTAGGTCCGGAAACAATTCTAGAATCCAATCCATGCGTTTCGCTGTTTTCTCATTTTCCTTTTGAATGGCCACTTTCATATTTTCTTCTACCGTTAAACCCGCAAAGATTCCCTGATCTTCCGGGACATAGCCGATCCCCTTTTTAGCAACCGTATAGGTTGGCAAGGCTTGTATTTGTTCTCCCTTAAAGGTAACTCTGCCTTTTGATGCAGGATTTAATCCCATAATTGTGCGTAAAGTAGTTGTTTTTCCAGCCCCATTTCTTCCAAGCAGAACTGTAACTTCGCCTTTCTTTACCTCGAAGGAGATCCCTTGGAGAATATGATATTGACCAATATGTGTCTCTACTTGCTCAAGCTTCAACAGGTCGTTCATCAAAATGACCTCCTATATAAGCAGACTGAACCGTTTCATTTTTCATAATTTCTTCAGGAGTGCCATTGGCAAGCAGCCCTCCGTTAAATAAAACCATTACGGAATCCGATAAATCTAAGATCATATCCATTTTGTGTTCGATAAGGAGTATAGTCCGGCTGCCTTCATTTTTTATTCTTTTGATTACTTCTAAAATAGCAGGCACTTCCTCTAACGACATGCCGGCTGTAGGTTCATCGAGTAAGAGGACCTCTGTTTCCAGTGCCAGCAGCATGGCAATTTCAAGCTTCCGTTTCTCTCCATGGGCCAGGTTGATGGCAAGTGAATTCTTTTTATCATCTAAGAGGACGATCTTCAGCCATTCCAACGCCTTCTCTTCAAACACCCGGTATTTTTTATGATGAAACAGCATTTGGTAACGAACTCCTGCTTGTGATTGAACAGCCAGCCTAACATTTTCCAGTACGGTTAGATTCGGAAAGACATTGGTAATTTGAAAGGAGCGGCCAATCCCTGTCCGCGTCCGGAGTGTCGGGGAGAATTTGGTGATATCTTTTCCTCGAAAATAAACTTTTCCGTTTGTTGGAGTTAATTGGCCGCTAAGAAGATTAAAAAAGGTCGTTTTTCCGGCTCCGTTTGGCCCAATGATCGACATAAAATGTTTTTCGGGAACGGCAATGCTGACAGCATTTACGGCGGTATGGCCGCCAAAGGTAATTGATAAATCTCTTGTTTCAATAAGGGTTGACATTTGTTTCACCGCCCTGATTACTTATCGTTAAAAAAGGAAGAGGGCGACCTCCATTATGGATTGGTCGAACCCTCCTGTTTTAAAATTCTACTTGTTCCGGATTGGTGGAGCTGTTTCCTCAGGAGTTAGTTCTCGAATCAGAACTGGCACTGGATATGGAACACCATCCTTCTTTTCCAGTTTAATGGCATACAACGATTGCAGAGCCTGGTGGTCTTCTTTTCGGTAGGTCATTTTCCCTTTTGGTGTCTCAAAGCTCATCCCTTCCATTGTCGTGATTAATTTGTCAGCATCAGCGTTCCCATTGGTCTTTTTCAATGCCTCAACAATGGAAATAGCTGCACTCATGCCGCCAGGCGTAAATAAATCAGGTACATCACCGTTAAACCGCTTTTTATGTTCAGCAACAAGCCAGTCGTTAATTTTATTTTTTTGCAGGTCATGGTAGTAAACGGTAAAGCCTTCCATCCCAATCAGCGGCTCCATTGTGGAGAGGGCAGCAATATCTGGTGCACCAGTTGAAATCTTTATGCCTTTTTCTTGGACCTTCATGTCTGAAAGCTGCTTCCAAGGAGAGTTTGCTCCGGCCCAGACGACAAATAAATAATCTGGCTTAGCATCGATGATTTTTTGAATATTGGAAGTAAAGTCTGTAGCGGCAGGATCTGCATATTCTTCTTTTACAATTTCAGCTCCAAGCTTTTTCGCTGCTTCTTTAAACGCTGCCACGCCATCACGGCCAAACGAATAATCTGGTGCCAGGGTGGCAATCTTTACTCCCTTTTTAGCAATTGCCGCTGCACCAGCAACCGCGTCTTGGGAGGAGTTACGAGCGGAATGGAAAATATATTTATTAAATTCTGAACCGGTAATACTATCAGCAGCAGCCGGTTCAACGACCATTACTTTTTGGTATTCTTCTGCAAGCGGTAAAACCGCTAACGTATCGGCGGAGCTGGATGATCCGACTAAAAAGTCGACATTATCTTCTTCTAATAGCTTGGTAGCTTTTTGAACAGCGACTTCTGGCTTTGTTTCTGTATCTTCGACAATAAACTCAATCTTTCGGCCGGCCACTTCACGTTTACCATTTGTGGCATAATCAAGGCCAAGCTCAAAACCTCTTAATGTTTGTTTTCCATATGCTTCAAGAGCGCCTGTTTTGGAGGCAAGGACGCCAATTTTAATCGGTTCCTTTTTATCTGTATTTGTGCCTCCCTTTGATTCTGATGATGATTTGTCCGAGCTGCAAGCGCTCGCGAAGACCATCATAAAAATAAGTAAGCCTATTAATCCCCATTTACCCTGATACCCCTTCACTCTTTTTCCCCCTTAATATGTTTTCAACACCTGTAAAGCTTTAAATCTATGATAGGAGATAGTAGTTACAAAAGAGTTACAAGAAAAGCGGAAGCGCCTTGAACAGCCCCGACAAGCATAAGACAAGCCGGCCGAAAGGTTGCTTTTTAACCTTTTGGTCGGATTGGCTTATGACCTCGAGGGGCTAGGCGCTGAAGCTAGACAATAAGAAAAGCGGAAGCGCCTTGAACAGCCCCGACAAGCATAAGACAAGCCGGCCGAAAGGTTGCTTTTTAACCTTTTGGTCGGATTGGCTTATGATCTCGAGGGGCTAGGCGCTGAAGCTAGACAATAAGAAAAGCGAAAGCGCCTTGGGTGACGCAAAAAAACAGCCTTAATCTTAAGGCTGTTCCATCGAATTTAAGATACTTTCGGATTCTATGATCATTTGATACATGTGCTTAGTTGGTTCCAATGGTGTGACACCGAGTTCTTCCTCGAGAACCTTTTTACATCTTTGATACCATTTCATCGCTTGCGGGCGGTTATTTTTCCGATAATAACAATACATTAATAAGCGGTAGGCCTCTTCCCAAGTTCGGTCCCGCTCTAAGATTTTTTCACACCAATTGATTGCAGCATCATATTTTTCAGAGCGAACCATTAACTGTGCCATTTTCTCCGCACCTCGTAAAAAATATACGGCCATGCTCTCTCTTTTACTAATACACCAATCATCATAACGACGGTCGGGAAGATAGTCACCATGATAAAAGGATAATCCTCTTTCAAGAAAAGGAATAGCCTGATCCGGTCTGGTTTCTTCAAGTCCGGCTTCAATTAATTCTTTAAATGGAGTGTTATCCATTTCAATGACTGCATCTGGGTTTAATCCATAAAACATCCCTTCTCTAATGATGAAAAAGGGGGCTGCACGGGCCTTACGGTGGGGTTCAAGCACATTATGAAGGCAATTCAGAGCCACCTTAAAATCACGGTCTGCGCTTTTTTTCTCCTGATTAGGCCAAAGGAGTCCCATAATTTCATCCTTAGCCATGAATTCACTCACTGTAATCAATAATTGGAAAAGCTCCTTCGCCTTTTCTCTTTGCCAGTCTTTGTCGCCCACTTCTTTTTCACCAAGCCATAACTTGAAGTGCCCCAAGGTTTGAACTCTGATAGAATAGCCCGGATGTGAATCATGAGCAGTTATTCCCATATCTTGAAGAATCTTTTTGACATAGGACGGCTGAATCTTTTCTCGCAAACATTCAATCAACAATGGCACAAAAATTTGCAGATCTCGTGGGCCAAATACCGTCCTTTTGTGAAAAAAGAACTCATATTCATTAATCTGGACCAAATTTAAAAACGCATTTATTGCTTCTTTAAACAAACCTTGCTGTTTTTTAAGATAATAAACGTAGGCAAGCCAAAACTTCCCTACCATTTGTCCATAGCTATCCTCACACTGCCCAAAGAGGGCATCAGCTTTAACTAAAAAATCATGTCCCTTAGGAACCCGCTCATTATATAGGCAGGTGATTCCCATACCAAGTGTTATAAGCGATGAAAGCCACGCATCATGTACTTTTTCAGTCTCCATCAGGGCTTTCTTGCCAGCCTCTAGTGCACGTTCGCATTCTCCCCTTGTCCCATATAAAATACACAAGCCCATAAGCGGTTCTGCTTTCCCACGATTAACATGGATTTGTTCCATGATTTCTAATGCAGTTTGATAGCAGCTTTCTGCTAAACTCGAATCATACTTATTCAATATTTGTACGGCATGACCCATGCGAATCCAGCCGCAGGCTTCTACATAAGGGGACTTATAGCTAATTCCCTGCTGAATCCCTGCCTGGGCAAGTTCCTTTGCTTTTAATCCTTCTCCCATAAAAGCTTCGATTAAAGCGAGTAATAGATCGGTTTCGCGGTGAGATTGCGGCAGTGTATGGATGGTTGAATCCTTTAATTCCTCTTTTTTCAGGAAAAGAACCTTCTTTGCATCCTCAAAACGGCCCGTTCTTAAGTATAATCTCGCTTCTACGTTCCCATTATGATGAAATCGTTTTGCTTCCTTCGCTTTTTGAATCCAGTTCTCCGCCTCAGATGCCTTTCCAGAGTTTAGTAAATTCTCCGATAACAATTGGTATAACTTCCCTTTTTCAGCATCATCTCCTAACGTTTTTTCTCGATGAAAAATCGCCTCATATAAAAGTTTTTCTGCCTGCTGTGGTTGGATGGTATCCAAGAATATCTTTGCTTTACCCTCTAACGCTAAGCTCATTCCAAGATGGTCTTGTGTTTTTTCCGCACCAGCAAACGCCCTATCGTAACATTCCTGGGCCTCTTGATATTGTGACCGATAGCGATGAATTTCCGCTTTTAAATAATAGAGAAAATAATAAAGCCCCATTTCTGCTTCTGATAGGAGGATTAATTGATCGTACAAGCTTTCCAATTTACCGCTTTCGAGCATCCGCAGACCATTTTCTTGTAAAATCGAGCAAATTGCCTTGTGGTGATTCATTTTTTTATAGTGATGAAGCGCTTTCTCCCATTGTTTTTTACGCTCATAATAACGGGCGCAGCGTTCGTGAAGACCCATATAAGCAGTTAGATTATTCTTTTGAAAAATATCTTCAAGGAATTCTTTGAATAAGGCATGGTAACGATATTGGGTTTCGCCAATCTTTTGGATAAATAAATTGCGGTCTTTCAGCTGCTCTAGTAAACTTGCGGATCCGTTAATTCCAATCACTACATCACAAATTTCTTCCTCTATTTCCTCAAAGATGGAAGTTTGTTCGAGAAATTGTTGAATCATAGGCGGCTGTTTCGAAAAGACTTCCATGACTAAATACTGAAAAAAATCTTGGAGGGATTGAGAGGAATGTTTAAAAAGCTTAGGTTTGTCGTTTTGTAATGGTATTTGCGTGGCAATCATGCAAAGGGCAATGATCCAGCCCTCTGTTATTTCATAAATGGACTGCAGATACTCTGCCTTCATCTCTAATCCATAAAGGTCCTTCAACAATAATTCCATTTCTTCCATCGTTAAAACTAAATCGTCCCTTGTTATTTCAAGTAACTGGCCACACACTTTCATTTTGGTTAAAACCCTCCAATTGGGACGGCTGCGGCTGGAAATAACCATATGTAAATTAGCTGGGATATGCTCGATCAGTTTTTCCATCCAACTATTAATCGTATAAGAATGTTCAATTTGGTGGAAATCATCCAAAACAAGCGTAATCTCGGTCTTGCACTCGATCATTTCATTTATAAAAAGGGAACATAAAATACTTAGTTCCTCTTCACGAATATAATGGTTCATTTTGTCCATATAGACTGATAACGTTGTTCCAAAAGATGGAGCTTCCTGCCGGATCGTTTGAATCAGATAGGATAGGAAGGTTAGGATGTCGTCATCTAAGGATGAAATGGAGTACCAGCATCCTGGAAGCCTTTCATCCCTCAAAAACAGGGCAAGTGCCGTACTCTTACCAAAACCAGCGCCGGAATGAAGGAGAGTCAAGGAATAGTCCGGTATCTTTTGCAACTTCCGGGTAAGCTGTGCCCTCCTAATAAAATCATCCTTAACAGCAGGGATACTTAACTTTGATTGAATAATCGGCAGCTTCATCTTTGACCCCCTTTCTTTTTTCTTACTATTTACACTATTTACACTATTTTACCATATTTAGAACAAGCAGGGGACACTCTTTTCGGAAGGGAACTGCAGGGGGGTTGTTATTCCTCTACATAAATCATTTTCCTGGTCATTCCTCCATCAACGACCAAATTAATGCCAGTTACAAAATCATTAGTGGGATTCGTTAAATAGTGACATGCCTTGGCAATATCGCTAGGTTTTCCAACTCGTTTTGATAAATGCTGCTCATGGTCAGCATGTGAAAGTTCAGCCTCATCACCATTATGGATCCAGCCTGGAGAAATGGCATTTACCGTTATCATATCTTGACTAAATGAAGCAGCCAGTGCATGAGTAATCGCGACGATTCCCCCTTTAGAGGCTCCATACGCTTCGGAGTTAGGCTCTGACATTAAGGCACGGGTTGAGGCAATGTTCACAATCGCTCCGCCAGTTGGATTTTTCCTCATATATTTTGCTGCTTCCCGTGAGCAAAGGAAAACACTGCGTAAATTGGTGTTGAGACAATCGTCCCACTCCTCAATGGTTAACTCATAGGGTGATTTGAATACACCTTTTCCCGCATTATTGATCAGAATGTCAATTCGGCCAAATGTCTCTATGGTAACCTCCATCAGTTGAATAATGTCGGTTTCACTTCTAACATCTGTTTTGACATAAAAAGCCTCTCCCCCCTGCTTTCTAATTTCTGTCACGGTTTGTTCACCTGCTTCAGGGTCTACATCTGCCAAAACGACTTTTGCCCCTTTTATGGAATAGGCAGTAGCTACTCCTCGGCCAATTCCTTTCGCTGCACCAGTTATTACGACAACTTTATTGAGAAAATCCACTAAATTTTACCTCCTTATTAAGCTCTTACACTTTCTTTATAGCATAGTCAGAAATATAGACACAAAGTTTTTGAATGTAATGGATGATTTTCCCAAGTAATAAAACCTCTAAACCGGAAAAAACTACAAAAAAGAAATGAGATGAAAGGAGACGGATTATGGCTGAAAAATGTTTTTATTGTACAGAGGACATTGAGGAAAGGCAATTACACTATGTCCCCTTTATTTCCATGAATCAAGAAAGAGATGAAGCGCTATGTGATGAATGCTACCGGGAATGGCTGCATGGGATAAAAGGGTGACTACTAACCATAGGTTTGTTATGATCCTTTTAAAGTCAGGTACTGGAGTGTTGCATCCTTGTCCATTAAAAAAAAGCTGCCGTTAATTTTCTTCCTGCTCGTTTTGTTTATCTTACTTGCGAATAATACCTTTCACTATCTTTGGTCAAAAAACCAGCTGCTGGAATATAACGAACGGGAAATCTCCGTCATAACCAATGAAGTGTCATTCCAAGTGGAAAAGACTAGAGAGGGTTCCTTATATGTAGAGAATATTCTAGGGAGAGACTTGAGAATTGCATCTCTTGCAATCAAACAATCTCTTCCTCCAACCTATCAGCAAATTTCCAACGATCAATTAAAAAAACTAGCGAGTGAGGTCAGGGTATCTCACATCACCTTATTAGCGAAAACTAGGGACGATATTATTGGAGTCCGTTCATCAGACCCTGAAGAAATCAACATGTCAACAAAAGGCTGGGGCTACTGGTATGACGCCTACCAACAATTATTGGCCCTAAAACCTGTCAATGTAGGAAAAGGGTTAACGCTGCCGCACTATTGGTCTGGCCCAATTGAAATTGCCTCATCCGATCCTGATCATATTGATAAATGGGGCTATTATTATGACGGGACAACGAACTATATCATCAACCCCTATTTTCGGGATAACGAAGTTTTAGAGTTTGAGCAACGATTTGGTCCTGGGAAAATCATCGAAGGTTACACCAAGGAACGAGGCATTTTAGAAATATCCGTATTTAATCCCAAAAACTTTGGGAAAAAGAGTGAAGTGGTTCACCTAAACGGAAATAGTTATATTCGCATTTCAGCTAGACCGATTTGGTATGGTTCTTATAAATTCCGCAATATCGAGACAGATGCCGCCTATATTAAGAAAGCAATCAAAACAAAGAAAGTGCAATCATACAATGATACCCTTAACAAGAAAAGTGTTTTAAAAACATTTGTTCCTGTGTCCCCGAAATCAGGTCAGCCCTTTGTTATTGGCCTTGTCTATAATTATGGCCTTATTCAAGATGAGCTTCGACACGAACTATTTATGCATATCCTCCTTTCGCTTGTTATCATGCTGATTGTGTTAATTGTCAGTTTTATCTTTTCCCGTTCCATTACAGAGCCAATTGGCTATATTGTTGAACAAGTGAACGAGATTGCTCAAGGAAACTTCGGGAAGCATTTACACGTAAACAGAAAAGATGAATTAGGACTTCTTACCGAAAATGTGAATGCGATGTCGACCGATTTACATCGATATGTGGAGGACTTACAGCAAAGTAAGACCCTGATAGAATATCAGGCAAATCACGATCCATTAACCGGGTTATTAAATAGACGGTTTTTACAGGAAAAGCTGAACAGCATCATGATTGAAGCAGAGGAAAATAACGAAGCCGTATCAGTTTTGTTCATTGACATGGATCGTTTTAAACAAGTAAACGATTCCTATGGACATAACAAGGGTGACGAGCTCTTAAACATGATTGCCGCGAGAATAAAAGATGGTCTTGATTCGGATAACAGTATCTTAATAAGACAAGGTGGAGATGAATTTATTATCCTTCTCCTCCGCCATAATCACGAGGAAACAAAAGCGGCTGCCGATAGGTTAATTGATATCTTAAAAAAACCTTACATGATAGATGGTAATGAATTTTACCTTGGCGCCAGTATAGGAATTAGCCGCTATCCAGAGCATACATCCAACATGGATACACTGATCAGCTATGCGGATATGGCGATGTATAATGCTAAGAAGAATGGCGGAAATAAGGCCATCTTCTATTCAGAAAAATCGATGCATTCAACCATTGATCGACCACGGCTTGAAGCCCATCTAAGAAGGGCAATTGAGAATAAAAAGATTGATGTATTTTATCAGCCTAAAATTAAAGTAGATACAGGGGTCGTTTTTGGGGCAGAAGCTTTGGTGAGATGGACAGATGAGGAATTTGGAAATGTTTCACCGGTCATTTTTATCCCTATAGCTGAGGAAACTGGATTTATCCAGCCGCTTTGGGAGCTTGTCATGACTAAGGCCTGTGAACAAGTGAGTAAATGGAATCAAACTCGTTCGCATCCTTTAACGGTCTCGGTCAACTTTTCAGCCCGGCAATTTCAAGAACCAGACTTAATGCTAGAGACAGTTAAGAGGATTCTTGCTGAAAAAAATCTTCCGCCGCACCTTTTTGAGATTGAAATAACGGAAAGCATCTTGTTAAATAATTCGTCTGAGATTGTCCAATCACTTCAAACACTGCAAAACCAAGGTATCTCCATTTCGATTGATGACTTTGGAACAGGCTATTCTTCGCTAAGTTATTTAAAAGATCTTCCGATTAACACATTAAAGATTGATCAAACCTTTATCCAGAATATTAATGAGAGCTTAGAAAATACAGAAATCCCTGAGGCAATTATTAGTTTGGCCCGCGGCCTTCATTTGGATGTGATTGCAGAAGGTGTTGAAAAAGAGTATCAAAAGGAATTTTTACTTTCAAGAAATTGCGTCCTTATGCAAGGGTATTTGTTTAGCAAGCCTTTAAGCAGCCCTGAGTTTGAGAAGTTTCTTGTCGATTTTGAAAAATAGTAATCAAGCCAAATAAAAAGAACAGCTCATAAGCTTAAGTAGTTCAGATATCGAGTAGAAAATTAAAATGCACAACTGAACTATCAAACTGATTAAAACTGCTTTTGTACGAAAATTAGCAAGTGAATTAGCAAAAAACGCTTGGGAAACCGAGTGTTTTTTTATAGCGTGTCGGAAAACTTATTTGTAAGAAGATTTCCTGACCTCGGACAGAACTGATGTAATTTAGCCATTTGCTGTCCGAAGATACCTCGACTTTGGACAGGATTGAAGTAATTTAGCTATCTGCTGTCCGAAGATACCTCGACTTCGGACAGGATTGAAGTAATTTAGCCATCTGTTGTCCGAAGATGACTCGACTTCGGACAGAACTGATGTAATTTAGCCATCTGTTGTCCGAAGATGACTCGACTTCGGACAGAACTGATGTAATTTAGCCATCTGTTGTCCGAAGATGACTCGACTTCGGACAGGATTGAAGTAATTTAGCCATCTGCTGTCCGAAGATGACTCGACTTCGGACAGAACTGATGTAATTTAGCCATCTGTTGTCCGAAGATGACTCGACTTCGGACAGGATTGAAGTAATTTAGCCATCTGCTGTCCGAAGATGACTCGACTTCGGACAGGATTGAAGTAGTAATTTAGCCATCTGCTGTCCGAAGATGACTCGACTTCGGACAGGACTGAAGTAATTTTTCTTCACTGTTCAAAGCTGCCCTATTTTCCGACACTTTTGCCCGTCTGATGTTTTGAGTAGCAAGCGGAAGTTAAAATTACTTATCATTCACCTTATTTGAATCATAACTAGGAAATTAGCATTACGTTTGTCGCATCAAATAACATATCACCAATAACTATTGTCCATATACTAATTTATATGCCATTTTTATTGCTAGTTTAGATATAACTCCATACAAACCGTGATATCAACAAAAATGAATAGTCCAATTCTATTGCGAATTGGACTAAAAAATACAGTTATAATTTAGTTTATCTACCTTAAAACTGAACTACTTATCATAAGCTGCCCTTTTCTTTTATTTTACTAATTCGATCACACTGCTGCCAATATAATCGATTAATAGCTTTTTAGCGGTCATTTCAGGAAATCCCGCTTCTAAAGCCTTCACAAGGCCTTCCGCCCTGCCTTTTTCCGTAAAACAAATCATCGTTGGCCCTGCTCCGCTTAATGCAGTCCCGAACGCCCCATTGGCTTTAGCCGTTTGTTCAATCTTATCATAGTCATGAATAAGCGATTTACGATATGGCTGATGGAAACGATCACTTTCCATCATTTTTCCCGCAAGCTCCCAGTTCTGCGTTAATAGGGCACCAACTAATAGGTTGGCCGTAGAAGAAGCTTCAATTGCTTCCTGACGGGTGTAAGTTTCTGGCAAAACATTCCGAGATGCCTTCGTTAATAAGATTTCCTGAGGTATCAGGACAACCACCTCAATTGGAAGGTTTGTAAATGAAAGCATGTCGACCTCATTATCCTTATAACAGCCAATAACAAATCCGCCATAAATCGATGCTCCCACATTATCTGGATGACCTTCCCATTCTGTTGCGTGAAGGAGTTTATCTTGTTTTGTTAAGTTCAGACCTCCCACTGCATCTGCCAGCTCGATCCCTGCTACAATGGCCGACGCACTAGAACCAAGCCCTCTCGCTAACGGAATATCACTCTCAACCTTAATTTTACATGGAGGGAGTTCCACACCATGCTGGGCTGCTGTTTGAAGGGCAACATTAACGATAAAGTTGCCCGGGCCCGTTGGGAAGTCCTTTAACTCCTCACAATTGGAATAGCAATGCCACTCTTTACTTTTCTCTATTTCCAGGGTCAAGTACAAATCAAGCGCAAGGCCCATTGAATCAAAGCCAGGTCCTAGATTCGCTGTACTTGCCGGGACCTTAATCATTATACGGTCATGAAGTGTCATGCGTGTACAACTCCTTGAAAATTGTTCTGTAACTGCCCATTAAACGTTAGGGAGTTGGATAAAGTTACTTTATATGCCTCAAGTAACGCTTGCCCTATTATAGTGATTTTCTCACCACTCTATAGGCACTTTTGATTTCTTTAACTGCATGTAGATCATATAATTCTAGCAGAATTTTATCGTAATTTGTTAACGAAGCCTTGTGTGTCACTAGCACAATTTCAGATGTTTCATGTTTCTTAATTGGAAGCTGAAGAATTTTTTCAAAGCTTACACCGTATTTGGCAAATATAGAAGTAATATCTGCGAATACCCCAACTTCATCCTGCACATGAATCCGTAAAAAGTATTTAGAATACTTCTCTTCATTTTCCTTTAGCTTTTTCGGATATTGCGGTGATACGGCGCTCTTACCATTTACACCAAGTCTTAAATTCTTAATGACACCGACTAAATCTGAAACAATCGAAGTGGCTGTCGGCAGGCTTCCCGCTCCTGGTCCATAGAACATTGTTTCGCCTACTGCTTCCCCGTATACATAAACAGCATTGTATTCATTTTGGACAGAGGCAAGCGGGTGATTATTCGATAAAAAGGTAGGGGCCACACTCACTTCCACCTTTTCACCTTCTCTATGGGCAAAACCGATTAGTTTCATCGTATAGCCTAGTTGTTTCCCGTAACGCAAGTCCTCTTCTGTCACGTTAGAAATTCCGCTGACCTTCACGTCGTCTAAGTCAATATGCATCGAGAAGCCAAGGGTCGCAAGAATCGTCATTTTCCTAGCTGCATCTAATCCCTCTACATCAGAAGTTGGATCAGATTCAGCAAAGCCAAGTTCTTGTGCCTCTTTTAATACTTCTTCATAGGAGCGGCCTTCATCGCTCATTTTGGTTAAAATATAATTGGTTGTACCATTGACGATCCCCATCATTTGCGTAATTCGATCAGAAGCAAGACCATCGACCAGCCCGCGTAAAATCGGAATCCCTCCAGCCACACTTGCTTCATAATATAAATCGCAGCCATGTTCTGAAGCAACAGTCAATAATTCTGACCCGTGCAGGGCCATTAAATCTTTATTTGCCGTCACAACATGTTTTCCTTGTCTTAGTGCGGTGATCAAATAATCTTTTGTTTCATGGACTCCGCCCATTACCTCTATGACTACGTCAATATCCTGATCAAAAAGGATCTCATCTGAATTAGATGTTAATAGATTGGGGTCAACATGAACCGGTCTGCTTTTATGTACGTCTTGTACAAGAATTTTTTTTATGACAACCGGACACCCTACTTGGTGAATTAATTTATCTTGGTGATTTTTAATTATTTGTACAACACCTGAACCGACCGTACCTAACCCTAAGAGACCAATCGAGATTGCTTCCATGTTTTCTCCTCCTACCACTGTCTACCCGAAGCGTACAATTGTTTTTCTATTGTAGACATTATATGACTCTCTTTATTTTTTTACAATAGATTTATTTTTTATTTATTTAACTGTAACCGCTTCTGTCCTTGTTGTAAATGGTTTGTTCTAAAGTTGCAAAATTTTTCTGAATAGTGAAGTATCAATAAAGGAGTGGCGGTTGCCACTCCCTTTTATGTTTTATAAAATAGTTTTAATATCAAGGACAGTATCTAGAATAAAATCTGCTTTATGCTGTTCAAAATCGTGTCGTGCATCTTTCCCGGAAAGACCCGTTAAGACGGCTGCAAATTGACAGCCAAGCTGCCTTGCTGCAAGAAGGTCTGCCAATGAATCTCCGACCACCAATACTTCTTTCCCATTCTGAATGGGCAAAGTGGCATTTATGCAGTATAGTGCAGAGGTTCCTTTTCCCTTTAAACCCATGATGTAGGTGAAAGGATGCGGCTTTGATAAGGATTGGGGATCTGTTATCTCTTGTTCCGCTTTGGAGACTTCATCCGCCGTAATAATTCGTTTTTCATCAAAGTATTTCAGCCAATCTAAATGGTGAAAAGGCTGGATTGTTTCTAGCTCTGGCCTTCCTGTACCAATTCCAATCGTGATACCAGATGAGGAAAGCTGCTGAAATAAAGCGGCTATTTCTTGTGCTGGAGCAAGGGTTGTCTCATTGGCAAGGAATCCCTTTTTACCAGTTTGGACTGATGGTCTGCCGGTTGAAGCGAGGACATGTTCGTCGCCTACATACCACTCCTGTGATACATGCTCACAAATGGACCAAAGCTTCCCTTTTTGAAAAATTGATGTTTCTATGTTTAGCTTCTCTCTGGCTAGTACATTCAAGTATTCAAACAATTCCTGTTTTGTCGCATCTGATTGAGAGAATTCGTCTACGAACAAACTAAAGTTCAATTCTACCTGATACTGACTTAATACCGAAGCCATATCCCGTAAGGTTTCATAATCGATTGGATTCGTTAGCCATTGAGCTATTTTGGCAGCTTCATCCTCTTTAATTTGCGATAAAAGATGGATGAGCTGATGGCCGAAGGATAGGTAGATCATATCCCAGTTTGCGTTTAGACCGCGCGATTTCATAAATTTAAGGACCTGGTCGTTCTGGAAGACATTTTCCCGGATGCGGCTGATGTCTGCTTCGGTATATTCGGTTGTAAATTGTTCCGGTGCGAGTGCTAGATAATTGCTGCTAATCAGCATCTCCCAAACAGTCAGGGCAGATGCATCAAAATAGTGCTCTTCGCTCAAAAGCACCCCATCCACATCAAATAAAACGGTGTTAATCAAATTCCCAACCCCCTTGATTCTTGGTTAACTTTTATACGTTATCGTACCACAGCGGGCGTTGTATTTTGAAGTATTTGACTACTATTATTAAAAAAACCAGTGAAAACAATCAATGCTGCTGCAATGAAGGTTCACTGGCTCCAATTTAAAACTCATTTTTAATTAGATATCCAATCCAATCGAAATATACTTTACTTCTAAATACTCTTCAATCCCGTAATGCCCGCCTTCGCGTCCAAGGCCGCTTTCTTTATAGCCGCCAAACGGAGCTTGAACCACTGACGGCAGGGCATCATTTAAACCGATAATTCCATACTCCAGTTGTTCCGTAATCCTAAAGGAGCGGCTTAAATTTTCCGTATAGACATACGCAGCCAATCCGTAGCAGGAATTGTTGGCCCGTTCAATCACTTCTTCTTCCGTTTTGAAGGTCGATATTGGCGCAAGTGGTCCAAAAATTTCATCCTTCATACACTCCATCTCATCATGGATATTGGTAAGGATCGTTGGGGCAAAGAAATAACCCTTTTCATCTGCAGGCTTTAAACCGCTATACGCTACTTTACCGCCTTTTTTAACGGCATCATGAACCAATGATTCTACTTTTTTGTAAGCAGATTTATCAATTAACGGACCGATATCTGTCCCTTCTTCAAGTCCATTACCGACTTTAAGCTTTTCTAATTCGGCCTGAAAAAGCTTAATGAATTCGTCCGCAACACTTTCCTGTACATAGACCCGATTGGTGCAAATACAGGTTTGGCCGGCATTGCGGAATTTTGATAAGACAAGGCCGCTGGCAGCCTTCGCTAAGTTCGCATCATCCATCACGATAAAAGGAGCATTTCCGCCAAGCTCTAACGAAACTTTTTTTACATTCTCAGCTGCCCCGCGCATTAACGTCTTTCCTACCTCTGTCGATCCGGTAAACGTTATTTTTGTTACACGTGGGTCTTTTAACCAAGCATCGCCAATTTCGGAAGATCGTCCAGTAATGACGTTAATCACTCCTGCTGGTATTCCGGCTTCATGTGCCAGCTCCGCCATTTTTAACGCCGTAAGCGGTGTCTGGTTGGCAGGCTTCACGACAGCGGTACACCCTGCTGCAAGGGCCGGAGCTACTTTTCTTGTAATCATCGCTGCCGGAAAATTCCACGGGGTAATCGCCGCGATGACGCCGACTGGTTCTTTTCTTACTAGTATTCTTTTATTTGGACTTGATGCGGGGATGGTCTCACCATAGACCCTCTTTGCCTCCTCGGCATACCAGGAGATAAAGCCATTCGCATACGAAACCTCGCCTAAGGCTTCCTTTAACGGCTTCCCTTGCTCAATGGTCATAATTCTAGCAATTTCTTCTTTATTTTTTTCTATTAAATAGAACCATTTCATCAAAAGCTGATAGCGCTCGTCCGAGGTCCGTTTTGACCAATTTTTAAAGGCCTTATGGGCTGCATCAACAGCCTGTTTCGCTTCGTAGGCGCCGCCTGTTGGAACAGCACCAATCACCTCCTTTGTAGCTGGATTGATGATGTCAGTAAATACCTCGTAGTCGTTCCCCACCCATTCACCATTTACATACATCGGATAAACTTGATAATTCTGCCTAAGAACATCCATATTATTCACCTCCAACAGATAAGGCAGGATTATTTTGATAGACTGCTTCAATGGATTCTTCCAGTATTTGTAACCCTTCTTCAAGCTGCTCATCCGAGAGGGTGATCGGCATAAGCAGACGAATCACATTGCTGTAGATACCGGCACTTAACAGCATAAGACCTCGTTTAGCTGCTTCTTTGACTATTTTTCCAACGGCCTCTTTATCAGGTGTTTTGGAATTACGATCCTTAACAATCTCCATCGCACACATTGCCCCAAGGCCGCGGACATCGCCAATCCCTTCAAAGCGATCGGCTAGGAGCTGCATTTTTTCAATCACTCGCTCGCCAATTAGTCGCGCCCTGTCATTCAATTGCTCATCTTCGATAATATCTAAAACGGTCAGGGCTGCCTGGCAGCCGAGCGGGCTTCCAGCGTAAGTTCCGCCAATCTCACCAATTTCAGGGGTATTCATGATTTCCGCCCTGCCGATGACACCCGAGATTGGAACACCTGCCCCCATCGATTTTGAAATGGTAATTAAGTCAGGAACGACATCAAAATGCTCAATCGCGAAATGTTTTCCTGTTCTTGCAAAACCTGTTTGAATTTCATCAGCAATAAACAAAATTCCATACTGTGAACAGTTCTCTTACCCGTTTTACAAAGGCTTTGTCGGGCACGATGAATCCGCCCTCTCCTTGCACAGGCTCCATCACCACGGCTGCAATCGTTTCTGGAGCGGCTTCGGCAACTAAAAACTGTTCAAACTGCTCAATGATCATGCCGCTATATTGCTGTTCAGTCATTCCTTTTGGACGGCGGTATACATATGGATAGGGTGCCTTATATACTTCCGGGGCAAATGGACCAAAGCCAAATTTATAAGGCTTGACCTTGCTTGTCATGGTCATGGTCATTAACGTTCTCCCATGGAATCCTCTTGTAAACGACACAATCCCTTGACGTTTTGTATACTTGCGGGCAATTTTAACGGCATTTTCAACGGCTTCCGCTCCGCTGTTAAAGAAAGCAGCCTGCTTATCAAACTGACCTGGGGCCAGCGCACAAAGCCGCTCTGCCAAATTTATATAAGATTCATACATCATCACATTAAAACCGGTATGGATAAATTGGCTTGCTTGTTCCTGCAAGGCTTTAACCACTCTCGGGTGTGAATGGCCGACATTAATCGTTCCGATTGCACCGGCAAAATCAATATAATGATTGCCATCCACATCCTCGACCAGTGCTCCCTCTGCTTTTTTTACAAACGATTGGCTGTTGTTACTGATCCCTTTTGGAACAAATTTATTTCTTCGCTCCAAGATTTCTCTCGATTTTGGCCCAGGTATTTCTGTTTGGAGCTTGACAAATTTCCTTTCCAATTCGTACTCCTCCTTTTAAAAAAATAACACCTAGGGGATAAAAGCAATCCCCCTTGTTCATTTCTATATAAAAGGCGATTATCCCTCTACATGCTCTAACACTTCTTTAAAATTTCTGACAACTTGATCAACCTCTTCATAACTAATGGTTAATGCAGGCTCGATTCGAATCGTTTTTGAGTTGATCAAGGTACCCGCCACGAGAATTCCCCTATCAAACATTCCTTTAGAAACCTCATAACCAATTTCATCCTGATGGAACTCGATGCCAATCATCAAACCTTGACCGCGAATTTCCTGGACCTTATCCTCATGACCCTTGGCAGCTTGTTTTAATTCTTTGAGGAAATATTCACCGACTTCGGCAGCCCGTTCAGGAAGCTTTTCTTCAATAAGAACACCAATTGTCGCAATTGCGGCCGCACAGGCTAATGGGTTTCCGCCGAAGGTAGTGGTGTGCATGAATGGATTTGGGAACCAGCTCTTAAAGACTTCTTCCCTGGCCACGATCGCCCCTGCAGGCATAACGCCTCCGCCAAAGGCTTTAGCAAGACAAATAATATCCGGTACCACCTCATATAATTCAGCGGCAAACATTTTTCCTGTCCTTCCCATTCCTGTCTGCACCTCATCAAAAATCAACAAGGAGCCGTATTGGTTACATAGCTCGCGGACTTGTTTGAGATAATTTTCTGGCGGAAGAATGATTCCACCTTCACCTTGAATCGGCTCTAAAATGACGGCAGCCACATCTTCCCCGACTGAAGCACATACTTCAAAGGTTTTTCGCATCATGTCGATATCGCCGAATGGTACATGCCGGAAACCCGGGATCAATGGTAAGAACGGTTTACGGAACATGCCCTTCGCTGTCCCGGATAACGATCCTAAGCTTTTCCCATGGAACGCCCGTGTCGTGGAAATGAAGGTAGTCCGTTCACTGTACATTTTGGCAAGCTTTAAGGCTGCTTCCACACTTTCTGTCCCACTGTTGGTAAAGAAAGCATATTTTAAATCGCCTGGTGTTATGTCAGCTAAAATTTTCGCGAGCATGGCACGAAGTGGATCTAGCAGGTCTTGGCTGTGCAGAGCCTGACGTTTCAGTTGGTCGGTTACCGCTTTTAAAACTTTAGGATGACGATGTCCGACATTGTAGATACCAAAGCCGCCTAGACAATCAATATATTCCTTGCCGTTGACGTCCTTAAAACAGGAACCATTATCAGACCATTCCACTGCGGCAAATTGGCCGTCCTTTGTGACCGTTTTACGGTAGGCAAGGAAACCTGGATTAACATGTTCACGGAATCCATCAACCGTTTCTTTTGTAATCCATGCTGCTTCTTCTTCATTAATTTCCTCTTTTTCTATTAATTCTAGAACCCTATTAATATATTCAGATACCTGTTCATTTTGTTTACTTTTTAACTCCTGCTTATAATCGATACTCATAAAATACTTCCTCCCTTTGTGTTGTTTTTGTCCTAGTTTATTTTTCAAATCCAGATCAGTTTGAAAACCAACCGACCGGTTCTACCTGCAGATTAATATTTATTTGTTTGATTTCTTGAAATTCCTCAAGCCCAAATGTTCCAAGGCTGCGGCCAATCCCACTTTGCTTATAACCTCCCCAAGGAGCTTCGTTATAAGTAGGATGATAAGCATTTATCCAGGTAATTCCAGCACGGAGCTTCTTAATCACCCGTAGTCCTTTAGCGCCATCCTTTGTAAATACACCGCCAGCCAAGCCATAAACAGTGTCATTGGCTAACTTAACTGCTTCTTCTTCATCCTTAAATTTTTGAATCACTACTACGGGTCCAAAAATCTCCTCTTGAACAATTCTCATCTCTTGTTCGACATTGACAAAAACCGTTGGCTCAACAAAGTAGCCCTTCTCCAAGCCATCCGTAACGAGCCGATTTCCACCGCAGGCCAAGGTTGCCCCCTCCTGCTTTCCGAGTTCTATATAATAAAGAATTTTCTCAAGGTGTTCTGCACTGACAAGCGGCCCCATTTCTGTCGAAGGGTCATTTCCAGGACCTACTTTAATATTTCGTGCTCTTTCGACGAAGCGGGCTACAAATTGATCATAAATACTTTCTTCCACGAGAATTCTCGAGCCTGCTGAACAAACTTGGCCAGAGCCGGCATAAATACCGAAAAGGGCATAATCAACAGCCGTTTCAAAATCTGCATCAGCAAAAATAATATTGGGCGATTTCCCGCCTAACTCCAGTGATACTTTTTTCATGGTGTCAGCTGCTGTCTTCATGATGTGTTTTCCTGTTTTGGTACCACCTGTAAATGAAATCATATCCACATCTGGGTGGGAAACAATTTCATTTCCGACCACGGCTCCTGCTCCCATGACCATATTCGCCGCCCCTTTTGGCAGACCCACTTCTTCAAATATTTTAAATAATTTTTGTGGGGTAACCGGGGTGACTTCTGACGGTTTAAAGACAATTGTATTACCTGCCGCTAAGGCAGGGGCTATTTTCCAAACACTCATTAACAAAGGATAATTCCACGGGACAATTAAACCGCAAACTCCGACAGGTTCCCGGACTACCATCGCCTGCATTGGGTCGGCAACATGATAGGTCTGGCCATCAGGCTTTGTAATCAATCCTGCATAATAGCGGAAACACGCTGCCGCATCGGCCACATCAAAGCCTGCCTCTCGCAATGGTTTGCCGTTATCCATGGTCTCAAGCTGGGTTAATTCCTCTGCATAAGTATCAATTTTATCGGCGATTTTTAATAAATAAGAAGCTCTCTCCTGAGCTGAAATTCCCGACCAAACACCCGTATCAAAAGCTTTGCGGGCGGCATTAATAGCAGCGCGGGCATCCGTAATGGTCCCTTCAGGTGCTTTGGCGATAATTTCTCCATTAGCAGGATTGTAAACTAGTCGTGTTTGTTGGTTTTCCGCATCTTTCCACTCACCATCAAAAAACATCTTCAAGTTTACTACTTGGTTTTTTACTTCGACCATTTTATTTCCTCCTTTTTTACCCTCACTCTAACTATTGCAAGAAGCATGCCAACAGATAAACGCGGCTAATTCTAACCTTTTTTCAAAAAATTGTTTGATGTTATTCAATCCTGCATAACTTTATTTCATTGTGCATAAAAAAAGCTGATTCAGATTTTGGGTCTGAATCAGCTTAAAATTTATAGAGATGAGTAGTTTTCTAATTTACTATTTTTTTCGGTTACTATTTTTTGATATTTCCGGCTGACAGAAGACTGACTAATTCCAAGTGCTTTAGCTGCCTTAGTGGTGGTCTTATATTGATTCATCGCCATCACAATCAACTGCTCCTCTACAAAATCAATCGCTTCCTGTAATGGAATCACCCGAGTAACGACAGGCTTCATTTTTTTATGCTCATATCCAAGTGATAAAAATTGACCGACAAACTCGGCGTCAATTGCAGAATGGTCGGAGGTCACTACTAATCTTTCAATAATATTCTGCAGCTCCCTTACATTACCCGGCCATGAATAAAATTCAAGCACATTAATCGCGTCAGGAGTCAGATGATAATTACGTTCATACTTTTCATTTAATTGCTGAAGGAAATGAAACGCTAATAGCGAGATATCCTCAGTCCTTTCCCTTAATGGCGGGATAATCAGCGGAATGACATTTAACCGATAATATAAATCTTCCCGGAAGGTACCATCCTCGACCATCTTAGCAAGGTTTTTATTTGTAGCGG
This sequence comes from Neobacillus drentensis, assembly GCF_021560175.1. Taxonomy (GTDB): domain Bacteria; phylum Bacillota; class Bacilli; order Bacillales; family Cytobacillaceae; genus Neobacillus; species Neobacillus drentensis_A. The sequence continues at coordinate 5,002,867 of NZ_CP091110.1, forward strand.
CAATGATTTGGACATCCACCTTTACCGGTATGGTACTTCCAATTGGAATCACCTCATGCTCTTGGAGGACCCGTAACAACTTGACTTGAAGGTGGAGCGGCATCTCGCCGATTTCATCAAGGAATAAAATCCCGCCGTCCGCTTGTTTAAAATATCCGTCCTTGCCGTTCTTATCAGCTCCGGTAAACGACCCCTTTGCATAGCCAAATAATTCACTTTCAAGCAAATTTTCCGGAATCGCTCCACAATTTAACTTTAGGAACGGCTTATCGGAACGTTTGCCTAATTGATGAATGGCTTGAGCAATGACCTCTTTTCCTACTCCTGATTCTCCATGAAGCAGGACTGTCGAGGAAAAGTCCGCGATTTTTTTAACCTGATGCATGATTTTTTCCATTTTTGGACTGCAATAAATGAGTTTTTTCAAAAAGCGGTCCTTGGTCCTGAAATCATCTAGTTCTTTCTTATACTTTTCCGATATTTTCCGCATTTCCTGCAGTTCACTCTTTAGCCTAGTTGTTTCTGTTATATCTCTTGATGCCACAATAATTCGATCCAGTTCATTCTGTTTAGTAAAGACCGGATTTCCAACCGCTAAAATTTTTCTACCGTTAAGGGTTTCTTGAACAACAGAAACCTTTTTTTTCTTTTCAATGACCATCCTGGTAACCGATGGAGTAAATAGACCCCGGTCCTCTAGTTCCAAGATGTTTTTACCGATCAGTTCCTTTAAATCTACGTTCCAGAAATCGTGTATAATATTTTCGCTAAAACGGATTAGTTCTCCCTTGGCGTTGACCACAAGAATTTCATCATAAATACTGGACAGAATCGCATTTAAGTCCTTATTCAAATCCTTTATATGTTCAATTTCCATGGCCATCTCTTCTACCATTGGAAGATCCTGAACCACAATAATGACGCCTTCCACTTCATGGTCATAGTTTAAGATCGGACTATAATCAACAAGGACTCCCATCTCATTCGTAATTTCAAGATGATTTAGCAGTGTCTTTCCAGTTGAAAAGACTTGCTGGATGTGCTCCTTGCTAAAAATAGTTTCTGCCGGAAAATTTAGCACTCTCTCAGCTGTAGATTTAATCATTTTTAAACCGGCATCATTACAATTAATAATCGTTTTTTCTTTATCTAAAACGAAAATCCCCATTGGAATCGAGGTAAGAATTATTTTTAATAAGTCAACACTCTTATTTTCCTGTTTAAAGAGCTCTGCGAGGACATCTTCCCGCTGTATGTAACCTGCTGGTTTCCCATCGGCCCCTCTGATAATGGCGAAGGGTTCACCGATAATTTGAAACAAAACAGGCAGGGAAACTTGTTCACTAAGGCAGCAGATACCATCAATTGGTTTAGCATTTTTTAGTAAGACTTCAACTGATGCTGCTTCTTTTTCCTGGCTGCCAATGTGTAAATATGCAAAAAGTTGATTTTGCTTTTTTAAAAATAAAAAGGGTTCTTTCAGTTTATTGATTGTTGCACGAAAGACTTCCTCACTTTCATCCACTGTGACTGATACGATTGGTTTGATCTTTTCTTTTGCCACGGAAAACATCACGAAGCCCCCTTATTCACCTTCATACTATCATACTACCACTTTCTTCAGAATTTTCCTTAAAAATCTCGCTGATTGTCAAGTTACAGAAGGCGAAGATCAAACCGTTCTGCCCTTATGCCTGAAGCCTTTCGGCTAAAAAGGAGATGTGGATTGATCCACATCTCCTTTCCGGCGATTAATCACTGCCGGTGACAAACAAGTCTTCTTTAATAAAAGCAAGCACCATCCCAGGAATCACTTTATCTCCCTCCTGGACTTCTAATGATTCTATTTCACCACTGACATTTGTTTGGATCGTTTCTAGATGGCCTGTTTCTGTTTTGATCATGAATAACGATTCCCATTCATAAATTCTGGCTTCATCTTTAACCGAAATCTTTTCCACCTTTCCATAACAAGGGCTTGTAACTACTCCATAATACATATTTCTCACTCCTACTCGATATATTGTTCCTGATAAGGCTGCGTCTGTAAGACATGGCTGAAGAAATTCTGTAATTCCGTTATATCTTCTTCTTCAATTCCCAAGCGTTTCGCCCAATGCTGCTCTTGACTCGTATCTTCCTGACAGAGAAGGACCATATTTCCTGACTGGAGCGAGGTAACCATTGCCTTACCAAAAAAATAACTCGAGTAACCAATTGTTAAATCATAGCGATGATGATTCGTAATTAAACAAAAATAGTGTAAGAGTTGATTTTCCTTTTGCTCCGATAAAATATCTATTTCCATAAAAGTTCCCCCCTATAGTGTTATTAATATTTCAGCCATCCTCTGAGCCTGGATGATTCCGCTAAATGTTGAATGCCTTCAATATAGGCGGCAATTTTCATATTGACGCTATATTTTTTTGATGTGTTATATACTTTTAAAAAACTGGCTGTGATTTTTTCCTTTAGACGTGAATCAACCATATCATCTGTCCAATAATAACCTTGATTATTCTGACACCATTCGAAATAGGAGACAATCACACCACCCGAGTTGGCCAGAATATCTGGGACAACCAGAATTTCACGATGATCCAGGACACTTAATGCCTCTTTGGTTGTTGGACCATTTGCAGCCTCGATAACAATTTGACAATTTAATTTACTAGCATTGTATTTGTTAATCACTCCTGAGATTGCAGCCGGAATCAAAATATCACAATCTTTCTCAAGTAATTCTTGGTTAGTAATCGAGCTAGTAAATTTATTAGATACGATTCCAAACGAGTCCCGACTTTCAAGCAAATTAGGAATATCTAGACCATTTGCGTTATATAACCCGCCTAAAACATCACTAATCCCGATTACCTTAACACCTAAATCATATAAATACTTCGCAAGATAACTGCCGACATTGCCAAAGCCTTGAATAATGATACGGGTGTCCTTTAATTGCATCTTCTTCAATTCACAGACCATTTGAAGTGTATATAAAACACCTTTAGAAGTTGCTGTTTCCCTTCCAATTGATCCCCCTAAGGCAATGGGTTTCCCGGTAATAAATCCCGGGGAATCAAATTCACGAATATGATCATATTCATCCAGCATCCAAGCCATAATTTGAGAATTAGTATACATATCAGGTGCGGGAATATCTTTTGTCGGTCCAACTAGTTGGCTTACCGCCCTGACATAGCCTCTGCTCAGCCGTTCTAATTCATCTGAACTCATATGTCGAGGATCGCAGACAATGCCGCCTTTAGCACCTCCGTATGGCAGACCGGTTATTCCGCATTTTAAACTCATCCAGCCTGCTAGTGCCTTCACCTCTTCCGGTGTCACGTCTGGATGAAAACGGATTCCGCCTTTTGTCGGTCCTGGGGCATCATTATGCTGAGCACGGTAGCCTTGGAAAATTTCTGTATTTCCGTTATCCATGCGAACAGGGATACTTACCTCTAAAAAGCGCATCGGCTTCTTTAATAATTCAAATACCTGTGCAGGATAATTGAGAATGTTAGCCGCTTCCTTAAGCGTCTCCTGGAACTCAATTAAGGAATTATCTTTTTCCTTACCAGCCTCATTCTTTTTAACCTCTATTGATTTGATTGCCACTTTAACACCTCATTTTTTATTGTTATTATTCTAATAGCAATTTTCGTGCCAACTTCGTTTTTGCGCTCCCTTGCGCTTTTTTTACATGATTCCTCCTGGTTTTATGAAAATATGATTGAATTATTCCGTTTTGCATAAGTGGAGAGGTGATGACTAAATAAAAAACGCATTCGTATATGGAATGCGTTTCATGACCGATATTTTTATATAGAATGACGATTGTTTCGACATTATAAGGAAGACGTTCTTTCAGCATCATCTAAATTTAAATCGGCAATTTTAATCGTAAAGAATCGTGTCTGGAAGAGCATATAAACAATTCCAATTCCGATCCAAACAAGCCCGCCGATTAGAGCGTCTGCTTGCAAGTTATACCACAAAATCCCTGTTAATCCGGCCCCGAGGACTGGCATGATTAGGTAAGAGAAGATATCTTTTGCTGTTTTATATCGCTTGTGTTTGAAGATAAAGTGAGCGATTACGGATAGATTAACAAAGGTAAACGCAATTAAAGCACCAAAATTAATAAAGGAAGAAATTAATTCTAGGCTTGGGGCAATGGCCAGTAACGAAACCACCCCGACAAGGATGACATTAAACACAGGGGTTCGGAATTTTGGATGGACATAGCCAAAAGTTTTTTTCGGCAATACACCGTTTCGCCCCATCACATATAAAAGCCTGGACACACTTGCATGTGAAGCAAGTCCCGAAGCGACTGTTGCTGCAAAAGCACCGGAAAGGAAGATTAATTTAAAGAAGGTTCCACCGACATACAAGCCTATTTCCGGCAGAGTATCATCGGTCACCTTGAAACCTGAAACATTTGGGAATAATGCTTGCGCGAAATAACTACATATGAAAAAGATAGCCCCACCAATAAAGACGGTCATCATGATGGCTTTTGTCATGATTTTTTGATCAATCGCTTCCTCTGCATACATGGTTACTGCGTCAAATCCGATAAAGGAGAAACAAACAACGGTAGCTCCCGTTAGTACGGCACCAAGGTGGACATTAGAGTGGAATAATGGCTGGCTGGTTAAAATAGTCCCTTGCCCCATCCCTTTGGAAAGTTGAACGAAGGCTAATACAATAAAGGCAGCAATTAAGACTACTTCAAATATGACCAGCAAGGAATTTAAACTAGAGGTTTTACCCATGCTCCAGGCATTAATAGCTGTAACGATTGCCACATAAACGACAACCCAAATCCACGCGGGAACATGAGGGAATACAGATACCATATAAATTCGAATAATTAATGCATTTACCATTGGAAGCAAGATATAATCAAGTAATGCCGACCAGCCCACAAGAAAACCAAGATGGGGGCTCATGGTTTCCCGTGTATACGTATAGGCAGAACCAGCGCTCGGATAAACGCTTACCATTTTACTGTAACTAATCGCTGTAAATAACATCACAACCAATGCTGCAATATACGCAAGTGGAACAACTCCATTTGTCTCGTTAGACACGATTCCAAATGTATCGAACACAATCGTTGGTGTCATATATCCAAGTCCAAGCATGACAATTGCCCATAATCCAAGTGACCGTTTAAGAGTGGTATTCTCCAATTTTATCAACTCTCCTTTTCGTTTCAATTAAATTATACAAATAATCAATTAATTAAAAGCGGTTTCATTTTTATCTGATGGTACTTTTAGATCAACAATCAGCTGTTCATCCTTCCCTCCTATCATAAATAAATTACCTACTATTTAGAATAATGCAATTTTTATGCCAGCCTCTACTTTTTATAAATTGCCGTACTAGTAGCCTATTCTTCCACAATGATTTATGTAATTTTGCATAACCTAATCCGAACTGCATAAAAAAAACAGCAAAATTCCCAACGGAATTTTGCTGTTTTTCGTGAATAACAGCTATTTTGTTAGACATACTAATTATCGTGCGAATCTGTGATTTCCAATCGTAACGGTTACAGGACGTGATGTAATCCATGAGCTTGTTGACGTTTTAGGATTGTAAAAGAATAAAGATCCATTTCCTTTACCGGTTAGTGCGATTGCTTCATTAACCGCTCGTTTGGAAGCAGCATCAGCTGGCTGATTAATTTGTCCGTTCTGTACAGGAGTAAAGGCATAATGTCCATTTGCAATTTGATAGATTACACCCTTTACAGTATTAGGGAAATCTGCACTTCTTACTCGATTAATAATAACGGTCGCAACAGCAACTTTTCCTGCATATGGCTCGCCAACTGCCTCAGCATGTACTAGACGGGCCATCAAGTCTTTCTCGGCTGCCGTGTAAGGAGAGTTTGGTAGTAACATATTTCTGCCCGCGTAAAGAGGCACCGATTTATTTGTCGCCATTAAGCTGTTAACGGGTACACCGAACCCCTTTGCGATCTTCCAATAGGTTTCTCCATATTGGATTTTGTGAGTGGTGGTCGCGGCTTCGGTTTGGTTTGTTAAAGTAAATGCTGAAATCGAAAACATTAATCCAGCGGCTACTATTAGTTTTTTTACCTTTTTCAACTATATTACCTCCTAGTAGTCGTTCGTTTGTCTACTATTAGGCTATCAGATGTAATACTTCTATTCATCGTCCAAAATTTAGCAATTCATAATAAAGTCTCTTAGCCATTGCTATCAAACAACTAAACTATCATTAGTTAATATTATCCATCAGCTTATGATTTCCCATAAATATGATGGAAAGGAAAAATATTGTACTATTTTTACAAAAGGTTTCAACGCTGTAACAATCCCTATTTAAATCTAAATAATTACTAAGAAAGCATTTGGGTGTACATTCTTCACCAAATTGCCATCAAGTTCCTTAAAATTAGCAGGATTTCCTTTCAATTCTTTGGTAATAATAAGATTGTAGTTAATTTGAAGGAGGATATTCGATCATGGAAAATCAGTTAGTTAGTGTACTTAATAAGCAAATTGCGAATTGGTCTGTTCTGTATATGAAGTTACATAACTATCATTGGTACGTAAAAGGCGGTCAGTTTTTTACCCTGCATGCTAAATTTGAAGAGTTCTATAATGAAGCAGGCCTTCATGTTGACGAATTAGCAGAGCGGTTACTAGCAATTGGAGGTAATCCGGTCGCAACGATGAAAGAATGTCTAGAACTTTCTTCCATCCGCGAAGCATCTGGCAGTGAAACCGCAGATGAAATGGTTCAATCGGTTATCAATGACTTCTCGATTGTCATTGGAGAACTAAAGGAAGGCATGAGCCTTTCAGAGGAAGTACATGACGAAACAACTGGCGATATGCTGCTGGCGATTCATTCCGGATTAGAAAAACATGTATGGATGCTGTCAGCATTCCTTGGTAAATCCCTGTAAAGTAATAAGATGGTGTCCCAAAAGTATAACTTTTAGGGTCACCTTCTTTTTTTGTACATTAAACTAGTCTGTTGATTTCCGCTCCAGGCACTTCGCTTTCTAGGAGCCTCCTCGTCGCTTCGCTCCTGCGGAGTCTCCCCTGCCCCGTACTCCCACAGGAGTCTTCGTGCCTTCCGCTCCAATCAACAGAGTGTGCAAAAATTATTCATCAGCCATCTTTTGGGTCATCCTCTTTTTGCTTTTCTCATCGTTACAGGAGGAGACGCTAATTCTTTTCCTCGATAAACGGCGGTCTTGGATGCGCCCTTCTTCGCCGTGGAGCAGAGCGTTTACTAACCTGTAACAGGGTAAATAACCCGCCGCCCACCATCATAAAGAGTCCAGCTGTCTCATTTTGCATGTTGATCTGCGAACCAGCGATTAATACTCCTGTTCCCAACACAGCCAATACTATTTTCCTTGTTTGTCCTGCCTGATGATTGAGTATTTGTTTTTCAAACGATTTTGATGGCTGAATCCGAATTTCACCCGATTCAAACTGCTCAACAAGCGTAAATAGCTTACGGGCAGTCGGGATAACCTGAAGGAGTGTATTCTTAACTTGGTCGATCACCGTATCTTTAGCAGGATTCGCACGATTACTGTCCATTATATCTTCCACATATGGTTTAGTATTCGCTACAATATCAAAATCCTTATCCAGACCATTACAAATACTAAAAACAGTCATAATTGCCTTACCTAAAAAAGTCATTCGAGAAGGGATTTGAAACGGCTGCTCGTATAAAAATTCGCGTAACTCTTCGAGGAAGCCTTCATTATTAATCTTCTCAAAATTAAAACTTCCATCAGAAAAACCTGAGAGAATGACTTTAACATTTTTTCCTAATACACCTTTATCTGCATTCTTTCTTAAAAAACCAAGCTCGTTAAAAGCCTCAACCATCCCGCCTGCGTCCTTCAGATAAATCGACATCGCCAGCTTGACCATATTTTCCTTCATCTGATGTGAAATGGTTCCGACCATCCCAAAATCAATAAAACAAAGCGTACCATCCTTTTTTACCAACAGGTTTCCCGGATGGGGATCGGCATGAAAGACACCGTCTTCTAGCAGCTGCTTTAAATAGGAAAGATACAAAATCGATGCTAATCTTTTCTTATTAATAGACGTTCCGTCTAGGTGAGGAATTTCATTAATTTTTACACCTTCAATGAACTCCATAACAAGTACTTTACTCGTGGTCAGCTCCCAATAAACCTTCGGAGTCGTAACACCAGGAAACCCAACGAAGGATGATTGAAATTCCTCGAGATTTTTTGCTTCTTTTTGATAATCAAGCTCCTCGGTAATGACTTCCTCAAACTCTTGATAAACATCCTTTAAATCTACAAATCTGCTAACTTTTGTAAAGCGGCTGGCAAGAGTGGTCAAAACCTTCAATGAGGCCAGGTCTAAAGCTACGATATCTTCTATACCAGGGCGCATCACTTTTACGGCAACGTCCTCACCGTTTTTCAAGACAGCTCGGTGCACTTGTCCAAGTGATGCCGCTGCAACTGGCTCTTGAGTAAACGAGGTAAACAGGTTTAAAACGGTTCCCGACAATTCCGCTTCAATCCGGCTGACTGCTAATTGAGTCGGCACTGGTGCAACGGAATCTTGAAGTTGTGCGAGAATATCTGTATATTCCTTAGGTAAAATATCCACCCTTGAGCTGACAAACTGTCCCAGTTTAATGATTAAACCGCCCATTTCGACGGCAGTTTTAGCAAATTTGGCTGCTTGCGATTTATAGACCGCCTTGTATCTTTTTGCAGAGGTCTCTTTATGTATAAATTTCTTCGTTTTCCCCAGCCACCAAAATTGTATAAAGAACCTCACGAACATAAAAAAGGTGTTCCTAAACCTTTTGTTGAACAGTAAGCGCATGAACTCACGCATTCTTGTCCTCCCCTTCCATTTCTGCCCACGGGACAAGCCTGCGTGGTATACTGACGTTTTAAGAATGAAAAATTATTCTACTCTTCCTTTTCCTCTTCTTCGGCTTCTGTTTCAGTCTTATCAAAAATTTCTTTCGCTATTTTCTCAAATCTTTTCGACTTGTTAAAAAAGAAATTAGCAAACTTATTCATAATTTCTGATTTAACGAGAATGACGGTACCTTTTCTAGCATCACCGAAAACAACAAATTTCTCCCCAGATTTAATCCCTAATTCCTCGCGGGCTTCCGCTGGAATAACAACCTGGCCTCTTTCGCCCATACTAGTTGTTCCAAAAATTTTCCCATGATTCATCATTATCACTCACCTCTCATTTGTAGGATACATCATACTTTTCGTACCACCTATACATTTCACACAATATACATATGGCGATTTTAAGGCAAAAAAGTCCTGCAATGATCCACAGGACTTCCTATTAAAAAGACACATATTCTTGAATTTTTTTAAATTATAAGCACTTGTCCATTTCAAACTTATACGCTGCTTCATAAATTATAATACATCATTAACAAAGGAGGTGGATTACTATGGGACACAACAACAATAACGGCTTCGCTTTAATCGTTGTATTGTTTATTCTTTTAATTATCATCGGTGCATCTTGGATGTACTAATCTTTGATTAAGCTCAATCAAAAGTAAGAAAAAAAGAGCGTAAAAACGTCTCGTTTTTTCGCTCTTTTTTTTTGTTGAATTAAACTCTCGGGCGGCGGGCCAGCATCAGCAAACTGATTGTAATAACTGTAAAAGCAATAAATGCTAACAATGGGATGGTGATAAATCCAAGCCAATTAATGTAATCCTTGGAACAGGGTACACCAGTTGTACACATTTCGAATTGCTGTAAAAAGGGAAGTTTTTGCAAAAGCGTATGATACCCTGAAATAAGCATTCCAATAATGGAAAGCGGAAGAACATACCGATAAATCCCCTGATCATTGCGGTAAAAGGCGATACCCAATATGATCGCTAACGGATACATAAAGATTCGCTGGTACCAGCATAGGGTGCAAGGAATAAAGTGCATGACTTCACTAAAATATAAGCTTCCTAACGTGGCAGCGAGGGCCGCGACCCAGGATAGAAGTAAGGGCTTATTCATTTTATTTCCCCTTCGCTGCTTCATCGACCATTTTCTTTAAATCATCAATGGTTTGACCTTTAAACATCTTCCCGTTCACAAAAATGGTTGGGGTTCCAGTTACACCCAATTTTTCAGCGTATTCCATATCCTTGTTCCACGCAGCCTCACTGTCTTTCGCTTGGAAGTTTTTCACAACCTTATCTACTTCTTGATCGCTGGCAACTTCTTTTAACGTATCTGTTAAGAAATCTTCTGTAAAAACATCCATTTTCTCATATTTAGATTCTGATGGTTGTTTTTGATATAGAAGTTCATGAAATTTCCAAAATGTTTCATTTCCTAATTCCTTAAAGACTGATTCAGCAAATTTAGCGGAACGAATGGAATCTGTATTAATAAAGGAATCATTCATAAAATAAAATTTAGCTTTTCCTGTGTCAACCAACTCTTTTTCAATTACAGGTACCACATTGGTCGCAAAGTTCTTGCAATTAGGACATTTATAATCGCCAAATTCGATAATCGACACGGGTGCTGTCTTTTCTCCTAAAAAGGGCTGGTTGGAATAATCAATCTTATTTGTTACGCTCGTCTCTTGTTTTTTGGTATGATTCCCTAAAAATATAAACGCGGCAATACAGACCACTACTAATCCAATGACCCAAAAGGTAAACTTCGCTGATGAATTACTTCCACTTTTCTCATTTTTCTTTTTATTAGCCATATAGAACTCCTTTATCTTTCACTACTAATGTCAACATCCATACCATTAAATTTTACTAAACTGATACGATAATGCAAATAAAACAGTTTGCTACACAAATGAAAAGAAGCATTCGTCAAATGGCGAAGGCTTCTTTTCTATAAAGGCTTATATTTTTTTCTCCTATTAGACAAATGATTCCGAACACCGGAAAGCTTCATTTTTTGAAAGACCCGATTACACAGGGAAAAATTAATATACGCTCCTATACTAAATAGAATTAAAGTAAAAACAGGCAGGTACATTAGGATAACGACAAGTAAGGCAAACACCCCAATTATAATCAAGGTAATGGGAAAGTTTGCAATCGCCATAAAAAAGGAACTGGTAATGGCTCTCTTCCAAGTAATTTCATAATGGGACATAACTGAAAACAAATAGGCAGAAGTACCTGTAAACAATAAGCTTACTAACAATAAAGGGATTAATATAATGAATTTTGCCCCCGTTTGGTCCTGATTCAAATAAAAATAATTGAAATACAATAATACGGATATGGCAGTCCAGATTAGGCCGATGATAAAACTATGTTTAAAGTTTTCTCTAAAGTATCGAAAGTAATTTCTAACTACACTCGTATCCTGATGCAGCTGCCATTGCCGGACAACACTAAACATAGCTGTTGTTGCAGGTACTATAGTAACAATGGGGAGGCAAGAAAGAATCCAAAAGATATTTAATATAAAAAGATTGGAAAGTCGATCAACTATCGCGTAAAATCTGGTATCTAATATATTCATTTCTACCACCCAATTCTATTAAAAGTTTTTATATTGATTCTCCTGCAACAATTTTATAATTAAGTGTCGCTGACTTTTCAGTTGTAAAGTAACCATGTTCTATTTTATGGACCAAACTTTCGGCTGCTTTATAACCGATACATTCAATAGGATATTCCACGGTAGTTAACTTTGGTGTAATATATTTTAATACATCAATATTATCGTAACCCATTAGTCCAACATCCTCAGGAATCTTCATGCCCTTCCCCTTTAGATAATTCATCACTTCAAGTGCATACAGGTCACAAGAACACACAATTGCTGTCCTATTTTCTATCTTTATTTCAACCTTTTCAAGCGCTTTTAGATAATCATTATGTTTAATAATGACTGGTGGTTCAGCAATGCCTTTCATTGATAAACCTTCTAAGAAACCTTTTAATCTTTCCTCTTGGGTGTACATGTTTGATTTCCCGAGGTATTTTAGGGGTGGGCAAATATAAATGAAGCTTTTATAACCTCGATTCACAATATAATCTGCCACATCCCTCATCGATGCCCGTTCCTGAATCCCTACATATTCCCATTGTTCTGATAAAAAGTTAAAAATAGTAATAATTGGAATCGACAATCCTTTTAAATACTCTTCAAACTCTTTTCCTTGATTGACAGTAAATAAAATAATTCCATCAACTTTATGATTGACTAAATATTCAAGACATTGCTTTTCGTTCTCCGGATCCTTGTCTGTTAAGGCAATATAAAGATGGTAGCCAAGCTCCCTAGCTTTCAACTCAACTGCATTTAAAAGCTGGGCAAACGATCGGTTATACAGATCAAAAAGAACAATTCCTAATGTCATTGTTCTACCTTTTACAAGGCTTCTTGCTGTTAAATCAGGGCGGTAATTTAGTAATCTAGCAGCCTCTAACACATTTTTCTTTGTTTTCAATTTGATACCCGGCCGATTATTTAATGCTCGATCGACCGTACCTGGTGAAACACCACAATACTTTGCTAAATCCTTTATTGTCACTCGCATAGTGAGTTCCTCCGCCATTTGCTGCTATGTTAAACTCTGAAAAGTTTTCAACTATTTATTTGGCGAAATAATCGGAAGATCGGCATTGTTTTTTAAAAACAACGGAATTCTATCCAAAGGAGCATCAACGGTTATCTGCTGCCCGCCTTCGAAAATTTCACCAGAGTAAGGATTGGTCCAGTCTGCTCCTGACGGTAAATATACATTTCGGCTTCTTTGACCTTCATGCAAGACTGGAGCGACTAGTAGATCCGGACCAAACATATATTGATCATCGACATCCCATGAAACCTCATCCTTTGCAAAATCGTAGAAAAGCGGCCGCATTGGGGGCGTGCCTTTTCCATGAGCTTCCATCATTAAACCTGTAATATAGGGACGGAGTCGTTCACGTAAGTGTAAATATTTCTCAAATATTTCATACGCTTCTTCTCCGTAACTCCATACTTCATTGGCTGCACCGCTATGGCATTGCCCTCCGCCAGTGATTCCAATCGGTTTCTTAGCAGGTATTCTATCCCCATGTAGTCTAAACACAGGGCAGAATACACCATACTGGAACCAACGGATAATGCATTCCCTGAATGTAGGATCGTCCGGATTCCCCCCATGAAACCCGCCGATATCAGTTGTCCACCACGGAATTCCAGCAATCGCCATATTTAATCCAGCTTTGACCTGAATACCTAGGACTTCAAAACTGGAATGAATATCTCCAGACCATGCTAGTGCACCATACCGCTGACTACCAGCCCAAGCACAGCGAACCAGATTAATAATATTTGTTTGCCCTTCCTCTTCCATTCCCTCATAGAATGTTTGACTGTATTTGCTTGGATATATATTCCCTACCTGTAAACTTGAGCCAAGATGATAGCGATAAATATCATGGTCATAAACTGAAAACTCAGGTTCCGCTTCATCCAACCAAAATACTTTAATTCCCTTGTCATAATAATTCTTCTTAATAATACTCCAAAGAAATTTTCGAGCATCGGGGTTGGTCGCATCAAATATGGCATTTTGACCCAAAAAATTAAATTGGGTACGAACCCCTCTATCCGATCGGACTAAGTAACCTTTTTCAATCATTTCTTTATAATTTTCACTTTCAGTTTGAACCGTAGGCCACACTGAAACCATTAGTTCAATGCCCATTTCCTTCAGCTCTTTAACCATTCCCTCAGGATTTGGCCAGTATTGTGGATCGAATTTCCAATCCCCTTGATTCGTCCAGTGGAAGAAGTCGATAACGATAACCGAGATTGGAAGCCCTCTTCTCTTGTATTCCCTTGCAACCTCCAACAGTTCTTCCTGAGTCTGGTATCTAAGTTTACATTGCCAAAATCCCATACCATAGTCTGGCATCATCGGAACTGTTCCGGTAACAGAAGCATAAGATTCTTCAATTTCTGCAGGAGAGTCGCCTGCGGTAACCCAATAATCCATTTGCTTGGTGGAAGAAGCCGTCCATTCCGTTACATTAAGATTGAAGTTTACTCTCCCAATTGCAGGATTATGCCATAGGAATCCGTATCCTAGGCTTGACATGACAAATGGAACACTCGTTTGACTGTTTCTATGAGTTAGTTCCAGCATGCAGCCCTTTAAATTTAGAAAAGGCTGCTGATACTGTCCCATACCAAAGAGCTTTTCCTTTGGATTAGACTCAAAGCGTAGTGTCAGACGATAATCGCTGCTCCCTGTATGAGGAATTAGCTCTCTGCCACCGTACTTAAGCTGATAGGTATTTTCCGTTTCTTTTAATAAAACTTCACCTTCCTGATTATAAAAAGTAATCCTGCCTCTACTGGTTACTTCTGCTTTTATTTTTCCATTAACAATGGTTGCACTTTCCTTATTAACTATGATGTTTGATTTTATTTCAGGAGAAGGTAGAAGTGCCCAATAATTTTCTTCCATATTAGTACAGGATGCACGGACACGAAATGCGTTTTCTCCCCAAGGCTCAATCCAAAGCTTCTCTGCATCATATTCCCAGGTTAGTCGGTTTCCTATTGTTTGGAACACAGTAAAACTCCCCCTCCTTTTAATCTCTTTTATAAACTTTTTAAGATATAGTAGAGTTTACAATTCTAACCCCATAAACCCCGCCTGCTGCTTTTCCTGCACCAGATTGAAATCTAACTTCAACTTTTTGCTTGCCTTTTGTCAAACTTAAGGGAATCTCATAGTACATATCAACAAGACCATCGGCATGATTCCCCTCAAGTTTTTGGTCAGCGATTAATTGACCATCAATAAGAATGCTAAAATTACGTTCAAATACCTTACCATCTGTAAAGAGAATCTTATCTCTGCCAAAATAAGTTACTTGCAAATACAGTTGCTTTTCTGGCTCGACTTGCATTTGATAACTGAAAAATCCTTCCCCGCGGCTGTCACGCCATGATCTTTCAACCTCGTTAAAATAACCGGTACTAGAGTTGCTGCTTTGTACACCATGTTCGATCTCAGGCTGCTGTTCACCTGGCTGAACCACATCTACAGTAATGGCTCTTAATCTCTCAAGTTCTTCCTTTTCCTTATCTACAAACGTTTTATAGGCTTCTTCATCCATTAGATTCCAATATAAGGTATAACGCTGATGATGCAGATCATAAAACGGGATGAGGGTCACCTTCCTATTACCAGGCTGGCCGACTTCTGTAGTTTCAAATGTTAGAGTTTCTCCCTTAACAGGTTTGATCCAGTCATTTAAATTTTCTTTATCCGCCACAAGACTTGGCACATCAATTAATGGGTAATTATTTAATTTAAGGTGATCTTCCAAGATATCCGTTTCAGGGAAGTTCTCTCTGCCCAGTGCCCCGGCCAATACGACAGGTCCGTACATAATTCCCACTTTTGTCGGATTATCTTTTGCCGTATAAGTCTGAAGACCAATCGGCAGTGAAAACTCAATTGTATCTCCTGAATTCCAGTTTCTCCCTATGACAAGATAACCATTTTCTTCAGCAGCATCTACTTTAACACCATTCACCAAGACGCTTATGTCACCCTTCACCCAATCTGGAACACGGATATGGACATTTTGATATGCGTCTCTCGCTTCTTCAAAGGATAACCGCACATGATTTGACCTTGGAAAATCTGTTTCTTGTTTAAGTCTGATCTTCTTTTCTTCTATTACTAGCTCAGAAGCAATAAATAAATTAACAAATAAATCATCATGATTTTGATAGAAAATATTTCTTGTATAACGAGCTGGGTTTTCCATTCCTGTCCCTGTGCAGCACCAGAAAGAGTTATCGTGTGAACAATAGACTTTAAAATGACCTGGCTGCGTACTTACAAAGTAGGTCTTCATTCCCGATTCCGGGTCCTGTGAAGCAAGGATATGATTGTAAAGTGCCCTTTCATAGTAATCCATAAATTCACTCTTTTGTTCCCAAGCGAATAAGTGCTCCGTCAGTTTCAACATATTGTAGGTATTACAAGTTTCCGCAGTGGTGATCCCTAGCGTTTCCTTATTAATAGGTCCAAAATGTTCACCGATACTATTTCCGCCAATAATATAGGAACGATTTTTGGTTACTTCATTCCAGAAGAAGACGGCCATTTTCTTATAATCTTCATTTCCTGTAATCTCATATAACTTCGCTGCACCAATGACTTTTGGTATTTGTGTATTGGCATGTTTTCCTTCTAGTTCATCCACATCTCTTGAGAGAGGCTCCAAGATAGCATTGTGGCAGAATCTGATTGCAAGCTTTAAATAATCTTCATTTTTAGTAATGGTATAAAGATCAGCCATCGCCTCATTCATACCGCCATGTTCGCAAATAAGCATTCTTTGGAATTGCTCCTCATTGAGGTTATCTGTCCCTTTCTTAGCCCAATCTGCGAGTCCAGTCACAACTTCCAATGCCTTTTGATTACTTGTTAAGTTATAAACATCTATCAGGCCTGCATAGATTTTATGAATACTGTACCAAGGCACCCAGCCGCCAGCTAGACTGAAATTTTCCACTTCAAAGTCCCCCGTAAAGACTTTATCAAAATAGCTGCGTGTAAAACCGCTCACATATCCACTGCCATCAAGGCTTTGTACGTAAGCTAATTCGTCGACGGCATAGTCCAATTTTTGCTTTAATTGTTCATCTTTTGTGACGGCGTACATTGTAGCAGCGGCTGAAAGCCAATGGCCAATAGAATGCCCGGCGATTGGAGTAGATTCCCAGCCTCCATAACGAGGTTTTTTAGGTGTTTGAGAAGCCGCTTCGTAACAAGGTGCCACCAGCCGGTCAACATCTAAGTAAATCAAATACTCCTTTCCCTTTTCCTGTGACTCTTTAAAAATTCCATTTAATAATGTAACGTTTTTCATTATGTATTCTCCTTCAGTGTCTCTTGTATAGCTATCGATTTAATCGATAGCTATATGTTAAGAAACATTTATTTGATTTCATGCGTTTTGTACCTATCACTTGAAACATTTGAATCTATCCTTTTACTGAGCCAATCATAACGCCCTTTTCAAAGTATTTTTGAATAAATGGATAAACAATTAAAATAGGTAATGTAGAGACAATAATAACTGCATATTTCACTTGGTCTGCATATTTTTGGGCGTATCCCCCTGCAGCCCCGCCAGATCCTGCCCCTTCAGAGAAGACTTGGTTAGAGACAAGAATATCTCTAAGGACAATTTGAAGCGGCTGCAAACTGTAATCACGGATATACACAAGTCCAGTAAAGAAGTCATTCCAATGCCCAACTAAATAATAAAGTCCGACAACTGATATTACTGCTTTTGATAGAGGCAAGGCAACCCTTCCAAAAAATTGAAAATGGGTGCACCCATCCATTTGAGCGGCCTCAAACAGCTCTTTTGGCAGCGAAGATTCAAAAAACGTTCGTGTAATAATAAGGTTGAATACATTCACGGAGAACGGAATGATAAACACCCACATCGTATTTGTCATATGTAAGTCTTTCATTAACAAATAAGTTGGAATTAATCCTCCATTGAAAAACATGGTAATGATAAAGATAAACATGATGACACGTCTTGCTTTAAACTCCTGCCTTGATAGAACATAGGCAGCTGGCAGGGTAAACAATAAATTAACAAGCGTCCCTAGTACGGTGTAAATAATCGTATTCTTGTAACCCACCCAAATTCTTGAATCATGAAAAATTTCCTTATATCCAAACAAACTAAAACCCTTTGGAAAAAGGGTAACTTGACCAGTTGAAACAAGAGTAGAATCACTGACAGAGGCAATCACCACAAAATATAACGGATAGGCAATAATTAAAAACACACAAACACATAATACAAAGATGATAGAATCAAAAATGATATCAGAAGTGGATTTCCCTTTTTTAAAAATCCTCATGACTTTTCCTCCTTACTGGGGTTCGTTCGCAAGTTGATGATTTCCAATTAGGCTCAAATTCTTGAAACGAATTAAACGTTTACCACAGGCTGATATTGGAGAACCTCTTGGCAATAAAATTCATGCCTATTAAGAAAATAAAATTAATAAGTGTATTGAATAAACCAATGGCTGCGGAGTAACTAAATTGGTTAGAAACAATTCCAATCTTATATACGTAGGTTGCAATAACCTCAGATACAGGAAGGTTCAATGGGTTTTGCATTAAAAAGACCTTTTCGAATCCTGTGTTTAGAACATTCCCCATACTTAGAATAAAAAGGATGATCATCGTTGGAACGATAGCAGGCAAATCTACATATCGAATCGTTTGCCATCTGCTGGCTCCATCAATTTTAGCAGAGTCATATAATTGAGGATCAACACTTGAAAGGGCTGCTAAATAAATAATGCTGTTCCAGCCGCAATGCTGCCATATATCAGAAATGACATAGACAGGAATAAATGCCTTAGTTGACCCTAATAAATCAACATCACCAAGGCCGATTGAATTCATTAAATGTCCAATAATACCAGTATTGGGAGACAAAAGAACATTTAACAAACCTACCATTACAACGGTTGAGATAAAGTGCGGCAGGTATACAGTAGTTTGTAAGGTTTTCTTTGATTTCTTCAATACAACCTGATTAATAATCAGAGCCAAAATAATCGGGGCAGGAAACCCCAGGATAATCGATGCTAAACTAATAAAGACAGTGTTCGTCATTAAATCCTTGAACGCATAATTATGGATGAATTGGTCGAAATAATAAAATCCCCGCCACTCTCCTCCCGTAAGTCCCTTTGAAAAATCATAATCACGGAAGGCTAGCTGGATTCCATACATGGGAATATAGTTAAAGATAATGATGACAGCAATAGCCGGCAGGATCATTATCCATAATTGATAGTCTCTTTTTAAGGCATTCAGTAAAATTGATTTCCTAGATAACTGTGCACTTGGTACACTTGGCATATTTCCACTGATTTTCTTGGTTTCGGGATTCAAAAAGGCCACAAAAATGATACCTCCTCTATTTTAAAAGATGCTACACCACTCTATGGTGATCTAGCATCTTCGTATAAATGGTTACTTTTGGCTGCTCATATATTTGTCGTAGTATTTTTGCATAATTTTAAGATTGTCTTCTAAACCTGTTTTCTTAACATTTTTCAAATAGCTATCCCATTCTTTGTCAATACCGCCTTTAGTGATCCACTGTGAAAATTTAGCTTTTGCTAAGGTATCAAGGTTCGTATTATTTAGACTTAATTTGGAATTGTCCTCTTTGCTGTATTTCATAAACATACTTGGTAAAAGGTCTTTCTTCTTATCGACTGAATTTAAAACAGGATCTAGAGGTTCCGTTTGTTTACCTACAGATTGCATATCAGTACCAAGGGTTAGTTTCAAATCATCCGAAATATACATCGGTCCGTTATCAGCCCAAGTAGAAGTCCATTTCCAAGTACCAGGATCCATTTTCGAATCTTGAGGTGGTAATACTTTGTAAGTGCCGTCCCCATTGTCCGCTATATTGGTGCCTAATGAACCAAATAATACCTGCATACTCACCTTTGGATCATATAACTCATTGATAAACTTCAATACAGCATCTTTATGTTGACTTTTCGCAGACACAGTAACCATGTTAGCCCCATAGTTTAATCCATTATAATCATAATCCCAAGATAATTTTGAAGTAGAATCAGCAGATACTTTTAGTTGTGGCATTGAAGTATACTGTGGCGCCAATTGGTTGCCAAATCGGTCTGTCACTTCCCAGCCCCAACTAAATCCAACCTTTGCAACATCCCCTGTTCCGCGGGCAACTGATTGGAATTTCGTATAGTCCTGAGTAAATACTTCCTTGTTAATTAATCCTGCGGCGTAGCATTTGTGTAAAAATTCAATCAATTCTTTATATCGTTCATCTTGAAGGAAGTTTTTAACCTTGCCATTTTCAACAAAGTAACCAAAAGGAGCTGCGTCTGTTAACGTAATCCCTTCACTTCCAAGGAGCATAGAAGGGGTAAAGAAACCGCTATATGACGCTCCAAAGTCCATTGGAATTTCATCTTGTTTTCCATTGCCGTTCGGATCCTTTTCCTTAAACGCTATCAAGACATCATATAATTCATCCCATGTTGTTGGCATCTTCATGCCCACTTTGTCCAACCATTTTTGGTTGATAAACATCCTGGTTGCAGTAGCCGGCCAATATCTTTGATACTTAGGAAGACCGTAGATATTTCCATCCAGCTGCGTGGCAATTCCTTTTGTTTCCGGTTTTTCTTCAAACATTTTCTCAACATTCGGAAGATTTTTCATATCATCAGATAAATCCTCAAATAGTCCATTGTACTGGACAAAGTCTGCATCAGTAATGGCGTTTGGTCCTACAATCAAGTCAGGAATATCGCCGCTGGCAAGTAAAGTTCCCTTCTTCTGATCCCAGTCCGCCGTAACCTGCTCCCACTTAATTTCTACCCCAGCACGTTTTTCTGCTTCCTTTAACCATTCCATTTTTGAAAGATCTTGTGTTAACGGGTGTTTTGTAATAAGTGCCGTTAATTGTACCTTTCCATCCTTTGTCTTGCCGCTTCCTGATGCGGTTCCGCTAGATTCTTTATCATTCGAGCAAGCAGCTAATACGGAAACGGATAACGATAGTGCTAGAATACTAGTTAATACCTTCTTCTTTTTCATGTGGATTCCCCCATTTTTTCATTTTTTGAAAAAACTTATCCTTAAAAAAGCCTAAATCCTATTTTCTGTCACCCCTTTAGAGATGAAAGTTTATGTAACGTGAACGTACACGAATTAAAAGAAAACATTATGCGTTCACGCAATACAACAATGTAAGTTTAAAAACATGTAGATTTTATAAGGATTTATTGTTCGTGTACG
The DNA here is from genome assembly GCF_021560175.1 of Neobacillus drentensis. Lineage (GTDB taxonomy): Bacteria > Bacillota > Bacilli > Bacillales > Cytobacillaceae > Neobacillus > Neobacillus drentensis_A. The sequence continues at coordinate 5,023,761 of NZ_CP091110.1, forward strand.
TTAACGAAATGAGGAACACGTTTTCAATTAGTTATTAATAGAATACGATTATCTAGTTTAGGAAAGATTGTGTACGTTAACGATTATGAAAAGACATTGAAGCGATGGATTAAATTATGTAGATTCGTAGAGTAGTATGGTTAATGAAAATATTAACTATCATAACTAAATGTTAATGATGATATTTTTATGATAGCGTTTTCTATGAAACCGGTCAACACATTTATTAATACTTTTGTAATTTTATTAATAAAATAGTAAAAGAAACTCACTAAAGAATCCTTTAGTGAGTTTTCTAAATGACTTTATGAATGTCTCTGACCTAATGAAATATTGATGGCATCAAACAGATGTACTATTGTTCCAAATTTCTTTCATAAGGATTGGGCAATTTAGGTTATGGAAGGGGACGGTTCCAACTGTCTCCTTCTTCTTAAATAAAGACATACTTTTGCTGTAATTCTCGCAAAATACTATCCTTCGTTTTCAAAAGTTTTTGGACAATATCCTCTTTTACTTCAGGTGTAATACGATACGAAGGAACACTTACACTAAAGGCTCCATAGGTATACTCATTTAAATAAAGGGAAACTCCCAAACAGTACACTTCTGTCTCCGCTTCATTGTCATCAATCGCATACCCATTTCTTTTTATTTCCTTTAGTTGCATCAATAACTCATTTGGATTGGTAATCGTGTTTTCCGTAATTGCTTGTAGCTCAACACGGTTTAAATAATCGATTACTTCATTTTCTGGTAATTCTGCAAGGACCGCTTTACCCATTGCAGTACAATAAAGCTGCTTTGTTAAACCTATTTTTGAATTCGTACAAACGATTGATTTTTGAGATTCCAATTTATTAACAGTAAGAATCTCGTCACCTTCAAGAATACCCAAATGGACTGTCTCATCCAAATGCAATTGCATTTCCTTTAAATAGGGATACGCTATTTTAGAAATGTCCAGATTTGAAAGGTACTGGTGTGCATATTTTATTAAGCCGCTGCCAAGCTCAAATTTTTTTGTCTCAGCATGTTTCTTTACATATCCGATTAAAAGGAGTGTATCTAATATTTTTAAGGCCGTTGAGCTTGTTAATCCAGTTTCTTGTGCAATGATATTCAGTGCCTGCGGCTCTTTCTTTGAGGATAAAAAATCAAGAATGCCAGCAGCTTTGATCAGAACGGTACCATATGGCTGTTTTTCTTTCTCCACCATTAATCCTCCCCTCTCTTTTAATTAGAACTAGATTCCCCTCAAATCTTATTAAAAATTTTGTTTGCTACCGTTATTACCGTACTAACCAACCGCCATCAACTGGTACAATCGCTCCGTTCATATAATCTGATGCTTTACTTGCCAAGAAGACAATAACACCTTGTAAATCTGCAGGAGAGGCCCATCGTTCAGCAGGTATACGTGAGGTAATTTCAGCTCTGCGCTTATTATCTTGAATAATTGGCGCTGTATTATTTGTTTCTACATACCCTGGAGCTATCGCGTTTGTTTGTATGCCATGTACAGCCAATTCATTGGCAAATGATTTGGTTAACCCAGCTACCGCATGTTTGCTCGCAGTGTAAGATGGGACAAATTTCCCGCCTTGAAAGGAAAGCATAGAAGCGACATTAATAATTTTTCCACTCTTCTGTTCTACCATGACCTTTGCCACCTCTTGGCTTAATAAGTAAACAGAAGTTAAGTTAAGATTGATGACTGCATCCCAATCTTCTTCTTTATACTCTACTAATGGCGAGCGGCGGATGGTCCCGGCATTGTTTACTAAAATATCAATTTTCCCATATACGTCTAAGCATTTGGCTACCACTGCTTTAATCGTTTCACGGTTTGATAAATCACCTTGGAAAAATTCCACGCGGCGGCCTTCTGCTTCAATTAGTTTTTTGGTTTCTTCCGACCCAGTATGATGAGTGGTAATAAACAAATCTGCGCCGGCTTTAGCTAAGGCAACGGCAAAGCCTTGGCCAAGGCCGGTGCTGCCACCGGTCACAATCGCTACTTTGCCATCAAGTTTGAAATAATCTAATGAAAATTGTTGTAAATCAAGTGTCATTCTATATTCCTCCATCTGTTTAATAACCAAAAATTCGATAATATAGTAGAAGAGTAGAAATTACTTCAACGCTTGCATTGGGACATTGTCCATATCTTCATAGGTAATATTTTCGCCGCACATTGCCCAAATAAAGGTATAGTCACTTGAGCCAACTCCAGAATGGATGGACCAGCTTGGAGAAATACAAGCTTGTTCATTGGCAACTACCAAGTGTTTTGTTTCATCCGGTTTCCCCATGAAATGGAATACACGTGTATCTTCTTTCATATCAAAATACAGATAGGTCTCCATGCGGCGTTCATGCGTATGGCATGGCATGGTGTTCCAAGCACTGCCAGGAGATAAAATGGTATAGCCCAATTGAAGCTGGCAGCTTTCACATACATTTGGATGAATATATTGATAGATGGAACGATGGTTTAAAGTAGCTGATTCACCTGTCACTTTTGGTTCGATTTTATCTATGCTGATTTTCACATTTGGATATTTTTGATGTGCCGGTACAGATACAACATAAAATTTAGCTGGATTAGCCGAGTCATCCGATTTAAATTGAAGTTCTTTTGTTTCTTTTCCTATGTAATAGCCATCTTGTTTTTTCATTAAATCCTCTGTTCCTTCGATGATGATGGAACCAGGCCCGCCAATATTGATAACACCTAATTCACGGCGTTCTAAGAAGTATGAAACACCTAATTCAGTTGAAAGTTCGATGGTTAATGGTTGATCTGTTGGGGTTACCCCGCCAAAGATCATTCGATCATTATGTGTATAGGTTAAAATAACTTCTCCTGGTGAAAAAATTTTCTCCACTAAAAACTCTTTTCTCAGTTGTTCTGTTGAGTAATTTCGAATATCTTCCGGGCTATGCGTATAACGTGTTTCCATTAGTATCTCTCCTCTTTATCAGGTGATTTTTGCTGAATCATTGTTCAGCATCGTTTCTACTTCTCTCACTAGGAATGGATTGTAATCAGTAAACACGGCATGCTCTAAAGCGTATTTGTCTTTTTAATGATAGACCTCCATTCTTTTATTTCCAAATAGGAAATTTGATTTTTTATTTGGAAATTACTAATTTCATTATAGTAAAGCTATTTTCAATTTTCAACAATATTCAAACATTTTCTAAAAATAAAAAGAGAACAGTGTTAGGTACTGTTTGTAACTACTAGATACACTCTAAAAATAGCGGTCTACGTATTTATTACTTTTTAGTATTATTATTATTAAAAAAACTCCCTAAAGGATTCTTTAGAGAGTTTCTTCATAACCTAAATATGCGGCCACCCATCTTCGCCCCAAAATAGTGGTCTAATTTGTAATGTAGGCTTGCCTTTTTTCAAGGCATCGTACGCGTGATTAACAAGCAGACTAGAGTCTCCAGAAAAGTAAACAGCACAGTGACCAGGACCAATCCAGCGGTCATCTCCTGCATCAATCAACGTTCCTCCTCCTTTCATCATTGAAACCCCATCTTTGTCGTAATAAGGCCCGGTAATAGTCTTCGCCCTTCCCACCACAATTTTGTAGGTACTTTCAATGCCGCGGCAGCAAAAATCAAAGGATACAAACTGATAGTAATAACCTTCTCGATAGACAATAAACGGAGCTTCAATGGTATTCGGCTGTTCCGTTTTGCTAGAAATGGACAGTAGTTCGGCATTTTCAGCCGGCTTCATGGTTTCAGGATCTAATTTAAGTAGCTTAATGCCGGACCAAAAGGAGCCAAAATTCAACCATGGCTGGCCGTCTTCGTCAAAGATTAAATTGGCATCAATACAATTATAATCATCTGATTCAGTCGAATGGATCACATGCCCTCTGTCTTTCCACTCGTATGCTGGATTCTCAGGGTTAAGTGTTGTATTCGTTACCAAACCGATGGCCGAAGTATTTTTTCCAAAGGTAGACACAGAGTAATAAATATAATAAACACCATTATGGAAATAAATATCCGGTGCCCAAATACTATCTTCGTCTTTTTCTGGTACATACTCTTTTGACCACTCTGGCAAAGAAGGAAAAATAGGGCCGACTTGTTTCCATTTCACGCCATCCTCTGAGGATTTCATTTGAATGCCGCTTCCTGTATGAAAGACATACCAACGCGAATCTTCCATTGCTATGACCGGATCATGTGCCCATAAGTCTCCTTGCAATTTCCAATCTATTTCATTAAAGTTAACGCCGCCAAATTGTTCTATTTTAACCATGATGTTTCCCCTTTCTTATCGTCAATAAACTACTTACTTAATTAATATTAATATTAACAAATATACTTCTTAAAAAGAAGACTTTACTACGGGTATTTCTATAACTTTTCCTAGTTTCACAAAATAGATTATCCAGTTTTTTATTTGAAACAAGATAAAATACCCATGGGCATTTTACTTATTTATATTACTATTAATCTATTAGTATTTTTGTTAATATTGATATTGAAAGCGTATAATCAAATATCAATTAGGTGGTGATTTTTAGAAGCGTGGATTTGTATTTCTTACCGTTACATAAAGAGAGGAGAAATTCTAATGAGTAAACGCATAGTTCAAAAGTTTGCATTTATGTTCTTAACACTCCTATTGATTATCCCAAGTGCTGTATTTGGGGAGACAAATTCTTCCAATTCCCAGCCTAGTGAAAACAGCAATAAACCACGCCTTGAATATCCAGGTGTGGATCCAAATTTCCAAAATGTATCTGTCCATGACCCATCCATTGTAAAAGATGGTGACACGTTTTATGTGTTCGGTTCCCACATTGAGGCTGCCAAATCAACTGATTTGATTCACTGGCAAACCTTTACGAATGGCTATACAACACCTAATAATGCGATATATGGTGATTTATCAAAGAATCTTGCTGGTTCTTTTAAATGGGCCGGGGAAAACGATTCTGACAGTAAAGGCGGGTTTGCGGTTTGGGCCCCGGATGTTTTCTATAACAAAAACTATATCAATGCTGACGGAACAAAAGGTGCCTATATGATTTATTATAGTGCCTCCTCAACGTATATCCGTTCTGCGATTGGTTTTGCCGTATCACAAAATATTGAAGGTCCTTATAAATATGTTGACACGATCGTCTATTCTGGTTTTACCAAAAATGATGCGAAGGATGCCAACAGTAACGTTAATAAAAAATGGACCAATACAAACATCGGACCACTTGTCGATAACGGTACGTTAGCAGGTCCAAGAGATGGCTGGTTTAATAAGGATGGCTCTTTCAACAATTACAACTTCCCAAATGCCATTGACTCTACTGTCTTCTATGATAAAGATGGAAAACTGTGGATGACTTATGGGTCTTGGTCTGGCGGCATTTATGTCTTGCAGATTGATGAAAAAACAGGTAAGGCCATCTATCCTGGCAAGGACGGAAAAACGGCAGACGGACGTCTAGTTGACCGTTATTTTGGCACAAAAATTGCCGGCGGATATTATAAATCCGGTGAAGGACCTTATGTGATTTATGATAAGAACACTGACTACTATTATTTATATGTCACGTATGGTTGGTTAGGGGCTGACGGCGGCTACAACATGAGACAATTCCGTTCTAAGAGCCCAGATGGCCCTTATGTAGATGCTTCAGGTCAAAATGCCGTTTTACCAAGTGATGTCCCTAATACTCCTTATGGAAATAAAATCATGGGGAATTTCTTATTTGAACGGAAAGTTGGCGACCCTGGAACAGGAATCGGTGTTGGTTATCTTTCTCCAGGACACAACTCTGTTTACTTAGATCCGAAAACGGGGCAGCAGTTCTTGGTTTTCCACAGCCGTTTTCCACAGTCAGGAGAATATCATGAACTTCGTGTTCACCAGATGTTTATGAATAAAGACGGCTGGCCAGTGGTTGCACCGTACCGCTATACAGGTGAAACGTTAGACAAGGTGAATAGACAAGACCTAATTGGCGACTATCAATTTATTAACCAAGGAAAAGATTATTCAGCTGCGATTAATAAATCTGTTTACATCCGATTAAATGAGGATGGCACCATTACTGGCGATGTAACTGGTTCATGGAAGAAAACCAGCCATAACCAAGCCGAAATAACCATTGATGGCAATACCACCTATAACGGAGTATTTGTCCGTGAGTGGGATCCTGTTTCAAAAAGCAATGTGATGACATTTACCGCCCTTTCAAACGAAGGAATTTCTGTTTGGGGAAGTAGACTAGCCGATAAAACAGATCAGGAAGTTGTTGCAGCAGTCGTTAAAGACCTCAATCTTGGTGATACGGAAAAGGTTATTTCCAATTTAACACTGCCAACGGAAGGAACTCGTCATACTTTGATTTCTTGGGAAACTTCAAATGCCGATGTTGTAACGAATACAGGGGTTATTACACGGCCGGAAGCAGGTTCGGAATCTGCTCATGCAACCCTTACTGCTACAATCACTAAAGGGGATGTAACAGACAAAAAGGTGTTTACGATTACTGTCCTGCCATATGAAGAGGCTGGTTTAGCAGCTCAATACTCGTTTGAAAATAATCTGAATGAGAAAACAGGTACATTTGGGCCAGGAAACATGACTGGTAATCGCATTGATAATACAGGCGGGGCGATTTCTTATGCTAACGGAAAAAGCGGAGAAGCGGCCGTCTTTAATGGCGCCTCTGGTATTCGTTTACCGAATGGACTGATTTCAAGTAACAAATATTCTGTATCGCTATGGTTAAAACCTGAACAACTAACGATGTATACCACTACATTCTTTGGTGCTGCAGACCCAAATAACTGGGTCAGCCTTGTTCCGAATGGTCCTGCTGGCGGGAACACGATGGTCTGGTCGGGCAGTGGTAAATGGTACGATGCCCCTTCAGGGTTAACGATTAAGAATGGCGAATGGACTCATTTAGCGTTTACCGTTGATAATGGTACGATTAAGGTGTACGTGAACGGTGTGGAAAAGTTCTCAGGTACCAACTTTTCGAATATTTTTACAACTAACAATGCCAGCTTCAGCCTAGGAGTTAACTGGTGGGATCCCCCATTCAAGGGATTAATGGATGAATTAAAAATCTATAATGGCGCCCTAACTCCTGCTCAAGTGGCTCAATTAGCTCAATAGTTTTTCAAAAAAAAGTCGTATGGATATCCAGGATCCATACGATTTTTTTATTGATAGGAGAGTTTTTCGGTTTCTTCTTTGGATAATTCACTATCATGGTAATAGAGACGGAAAAGAATATCCTGATTATAATTGCCAAATCCTGTTCCGAATAGAGTGACTCCACCAACATTTTGACTCTCTTCCAGAACGGCAATCCGGAACGTCCATTGTTTCTCACGAATACTAACATCATCCAGACTGACATCTGATATCTTGAGTCCATCAATATAGGTTCCCTCTGGAGTAATTCGAAGCCTTTTAAGCAAACCATACTGATTAATTTCACTCGGCCACCAGTCAGGGGTGAAATTTCCTCTGCTATCACCAAAATCGCCAGGACTCGTCCATTTCCCTAATAGCACATTATTTAGGTAAAAATGGATATCGGATGGCCAATTACTGTTCGTAAAAGGAGCCTCAGATGAGAGCTCTAAAGATATTTCCAGTTCGCTTGGGTCTTGATTGCCCAGCAGAAAGTTTGGCATCTTATATTCCACGTACCCTTTCCCAAACCACAAGATCTTGGCATTCATTCTATTAGGATAGAGAAAATATCTTGGATCATCAAATTCTCCAATAATGGTGTCCGTGGTGGCAATTCCACAGGTTGGTTCGATGGAAAAATCAGTATAGTGACCAACTGACACTTCTGTTTCATGAAATTTCTTAAGTTCACGTTCCTTTGTAGGAAACAATACTTCCATTTTTTCAGTCACAAGATAGCACTTTTTTTGCAATCCGCCTCTACCAGAGACTAATTCCGACTGGATGATTCCCGCTTTCTCTAATTTCTTTACATGCATGGTCATGATTGCGCTGGTGAGCTCTAAGCTTTGGGCGAGTTCCTTTACATTTCGAGGCTGTTCCGCCAAAAGGTGAATAATTTTCATCCTTACCTTACTGGCAAGAGCCTCAAAAACTGGAAGTGATTGTTCAGATATATCTAAATTCATGTAGTTGTGCCACCTTAATAATCATTAATAAATTTATTAACAATTATAACATACTACTAATTTCCTATGTTTTCAATATAGGACTCGAAATTTATTTAGGTAATCTAAAAAAACATGCAGATGTCTGCATGCCCTTTATTTATGATAGATAAATCTTTCACCAGGAACCATCATATGAAATTTTTGATTTGGATATTGATGGAATAGGTAATCGACAAAATGAGCAGGATTGTCGCGGTTATTTGGAAACAGGTCATAATGAATCGGAACCATCAGGTCTACCCCAACCGCAGCCGAAAAGTCCGCTGCTTCCCTAGAACTCATGTTTCCGACAATTCCTCGTGCCGTGCGGAAATAGTCCCCACCATTGATTGGCAAGAAAGCAACATGTGGTTTAAACATTTTTACTTTCTCAATCAACTCAGGTGTAACTACTGTATCCCCGCTGTGAAATAGCCGAATTCCGTTAACCTCTATCAAATAGCCTAAAAATGCATGGTTTCCTACCGAATCCTTTTCATATTCCGTATGGGCCGCAGGAATAGGGGTAATTTTAAAGCCTTTAATAGTAAAGGATTCACCATCTTTAGCTGCAAGTATATATTTATTTTCCACATGCTCTTGGACTAATGAGATGAGCGGTGCGGGGATTGCAAACAAGGAGTCAGAGGCTCTTGCAATCTCTTTAATGCTAAAAAGATCTAAATGATCATCGTGTCCATGTGTAACTAAAACACCGTCTAAGTCTTGAAGCATTTCCGGGGCAACAACCGGTGGAAAGGCTCTTTTAAATTCAGTCTCCGGATCCCGTTCTTCAATACTCCCGCTTAAATAAGGATCAATACAAATTAGCCCATCCTCTTCTGTTCCCTTTAGGAGGATACCTGCCTGTCCTAAATTCCAAAAGGAAATCGATTCTCCATAAATTTTTGTTTGGCTTACCTCATTGATTAATTCCTGATTACTCTTATAAATGGCTGCCATATATTTCACCTATTTTCCTTTTTTATTTTTCTTATTACATTGAGGCCTTTTTCTATTGGACAAATTACTTTGGGGGGCTATTGGATTGTCTAATAGAAGCCTGCTATTGGACAGTTTTTCTAGATTTTACACGGTTTTGTCTAATAGACTCTTTCTATTGGACAAATTATCTGGTGGACCTATTGACTTTGTCTTATAGAAGCCTGCTATTGGACAGTTTTTCTAGATTTTCCACGGTTTTGTCTAATAGACTCTTTCTATTGGACAAATTATCTGGTGGACCTATTGATTTTGTCTTATAGAAGCCCGCTATTGGACAGTTTTTCTAGATTCCCCACGGTTTTGTCCAATAGACTCTTTCTATTGGACAAATTATCTGGTGGACCTATTGAGTCTGTCTTATAGAAGCCTGCTATTGGACAGTTTTTCTAGATTCCCCACGGTTTTGTCCAATAGACTCTTTCTATTGGACAAATTATCTGGTGGACCTATTGAGTTTGTCTTATAGAAGCCTGCTATTGGACAGTTTTTCTAGATTCCCCAAGGTTTTGTTCAATAGACCTTTCTATCGGACAAATTAAATAGAGTTCTCATTGATTTTGTCTTATAGAACTCCCGCAAATAGATAGTGAGCCGTGGCTTTACCTTAACGGTGCAAAATCTTTTACCTGTTCTAGTATGTTTTCAATCTCACCCAAAACATCCTGAGTTAATACCACATCCACTGCTTTAACATTCTCCACCACTTGCTCAGGACGGCTGGCCCCAATAATAGCCGAACTAATACTAGGGTGTCGAAGAATCCAGGCAAGTGCCAGCTGACTCAACGTTACACCTAACTCCTCAGCCACGCCATTCAATTGCTGAACACATTCTAAAACATCATTTCTAAAATAACTATTAATCACCCAGTTAGTCGAATCATTCGCTGCCCGGCTGTCCTCAGGCTTCTCCGTATTAGGTTTATACTTTCCTGTTAAAACCCCTTGGGCTAACGGCGAAAAGACAATTTGGCCGATTCCTTTTTCCGTACAAACCGGCAGGACTTCCTTTTCTATATATCTCTCAAACATGTTATAGATTGGCTGATTGGAGATAATCGGCCGTAAGTGATTGGCCTTACCGAGTCCCACCGCGTTTTCAATTTGGGCAGCACTCCATTCACTGACGCCCGCATATAATATTTTCCCTTGCCTGATTAAATCATCTAATGCATATAGTGTTTCCTCTACTGGCACCTCTGGATCAAAGCGATGACATTGGTACAAATCAATATAGTCCAGGCCGAGCCGCTTAAGACTGGCGTCACATTGTTCAACGATATGCTTCCTTGATAATCCGCGCTCATTTGGCCGATCTCCCATTGGGAAGAATAGCTTTGTGGCGACTACATAACTGCTCCTTGAATACACTTTTAGTGCTTCCCCAAGGACCTCTTCTGCTTTCCCGCCTTCGTAGGCATTCGCTGTATCAAAAAAATTAATACCAAGTTCATATGCTTTATGGATGCAGTCGTATGCCGTATTGTCCGTGACAGCCTTCCCATATGTTAACCAGCTTCCTAAACCAATTTCACTAACCTTTAAACCGCTGTTTCCAAGTCTGCGATATTTCATTATTCAAGTCCCCTTATGCTCATTGATATTAACCAGCCGTTATCGTTTTTGAATTAACAACCAATATTTTTTTCTCCCATGCCCGGCTTCTCCACCTGAAATACATGACAATGCCTCGTTCCCATTCATCGACGATAAAGGCAATCCAAATCCCAGCCAAGCCCAATCCCATATGAATCCCTAATAAATAAGAAATGGGTACAGCAATCCCCCACATGGATAGCACGCCTATTTTCACTGAAAAAGCGGCATCACCGGTTGCGCGGAGTGAGTTGACGACCAAGATGTTAAAGGTCCGGCCCGGTTCAAGTATCAAACACAATAGCAATAACTTACCACCGGTATGGATAATTTCTTTATCACTCGTAAAGATGCGCATAATATCTTCTCTAAAAATAGCAACTATAATTGAGATGAAAATGGTAATAATAAAGCTAGATTTTAAACTTTTTAATAATTGCCGGTAGGCACCTTCAAAATCTCCTGCTCCTACTCGATATCCAATCAGAATTTGCGTTCCCTGCCCCATCGCTAATCCAAATAACATAATGAACGACATGATATTCCATGTATACACTCGAGTGGAAAGAGCGGCCGCTCCAATAATCGCGGTAATAGCCGTCATCGCCATCTGGCTCGTATTATAGCTGATTTGTTCGCTGGCAGCCGGTATGCCAATTTTTAAGATTTTTTTAATTTGTGATAGTTGGAAGTTAAAATAATCTTTCTTTCTTATAGCTATTGGAAGCCTTCTATACATTAGGATAAATGCAATAAGTAAAGCAGCAGCCCGGCTTAATGCAGTTGAAATAGCCACCCCCTTAACCCCCAGCACTGGGAATCCGAATAATCCAAAAATAACAATACTATTGCCAGCTAAGTGAATCACATTCATCATCACCGAGACAAACATGGCCTCTCTTGTAAAGCCATGTGCTCTTAAAATAGAGGAAACCGTAACGAGGACAGCTTGCAAAAACAAGGTCCCACCTACAATAGATAAATATTCGTAACCTATTTCAGCAATATCCGGTTTAAGGTGGAACAATGCTAAAAGCGGCCCTTTAAACGTAACCATTAACAAGCTAACTGCCAATCCTATACCCAAATTAATGGATATGGATATCGCTGATGCCTGCTTTGCTTCTTTTCTCATACCCGCACCTAAGTATTGTGAAACAAGAACCGCCGTCCCTGTTGCAGTAAAACTGAAGATCAGTATCGTAAAAAAGACAAGCTGATTGGCAACACCAACAGCAGCTACCACGTGATCAGAAATATGCGAGAGCATAATGGTGTCGGTACTGCCCATGATCGTTTGCAAGAATAACTCTACGAGAATAGGCCATGTGATCGTTCTTAAGCTCATGTTTCTTTGATCAATTGAAGTTGCCATTTTCCTGTCCACCTTATAAAATTTCACATCATAAAAGTTCGAACGAGACCAGCCGGTCTCTTCATTTTTACAGAAAAAGATTCATATCATAAAAAGATATGAATCTAATTATTAGTAGAGTTAACTAGGAAAACCTAGATTGGGAGTACCGTCCGGATTCCAGGTAAACTCTTTCGCGCAAGTGTGGCGATTTGGATCATATAGTGGATCTCCCACAATTTCTGTATAGTTTCTTACGTGATAGACAAGAATATCCTTGCTTCCATCTTCAGAAACTGTGAAACTATTATGTCCTGGACCATATTGACCTGCTTCATAATTGGTTTTAAATACCGGTGATTCCGATTTGCTCCATGAATTTGGGTCCAACAGGTCACTTGATTCATCCGCAGTCAAAAGGCCCATGCAATAATTCTCATCCGTTGCACTTCCGGAATAGGAAACAAAAATCTTCCCATTTCTCTTTAGTACAGCTGGCCCTTCATTAACCCAGAATCCAATCGTTTCCCAATCATATTCCGGTTTAGCCATCATTACCTGCGGCCCTTTAATCGTCCAAGGGTTTTCTAACGGGGCAATGTAAAGATTGGAATTGCCGCGGATGTTAGGGTCCTTTTGAGCCCAGACAAGATAGTGCTGTCCTTTATGCTCGAAAGTTGTCGCATCTAATGCAAATGATTCCCAATCGGTTTTAATTTGTCCCTTTTCTTCCCAAGTACCTTCTAACGGGTTAGCAGATTTGTTTTCAATCACAAACATGCGATGTTGAAAAAGTCCATCGATAATTTCTTTTGATGGTGCAGCAGCATAATAGATGTACCAGCTGCCATTGATATAATGGATTTCTGGTGCCCAAATCAGAGCACTCAATGGCCCGGTTTCATGCTTTTTCCAGGCGGTAACAGGTGCTGCATCCGCTATACCCTGGATGGTTTTTGAACGTCTAACCTCGATACGGTCGTATTCAGGAACAGATGCGGTATAGTAATAATATCCATCCGTATGTTTATAGACCCATGGATCCGCTCTCTGCTCGATAATCAGATCCTGTGCTGTTTTGGCCTGTTCGATTGTTACTTTTACCATCGTAATCTTCCTTCCAAACATAATGTCAGCTATTGTTTATTATTTTGCATCGGCGACTGGGGCACCAAAATTCGGTGTTCCATCTTCGTTCCAAGTAAACACTTGTGCCCGAGTGTGGCGGTTCGGATCCCATAACGGATCGCCCTCAATATCCCGATAGTTACGAGCGTGATAGATCAGAATATCTTGGTTTCCGTCTTCTGATACTGTGAAACTGTTATGGCCCGGTCCATATTGACTGTTTTCTACATTTGTTTGAAATACAGGAGTTTCTGTTTTTTTCCATGATGCAGGGTCTAATAAATCACTATCTTCATCTGCAGAAAGGAGACCCATACAATAATTGTCATCTGTGGCACTTGCAGAATAGGAAATGAAGATCTTTCCATTTCTCTTTAATACTGCCGCTCCTTCGTTTACTAAGAAGCCGATGGTTTCCCAATCATATTCAGGCTTTGTGATCATCACTTGCGGCCCTTCAATCGTCCAAGGATTAACCATTTTAGCGATATAAAGATTAGAGTTGCCAACAATTTTGGGGTCTCTTTGGGCCCAAACATAGTACCTTTGCCCTTTATGCTCAAAGGTCGTAGCATCCAGAGAGAATGACTCCCACTCTGTTACCACTTGACCCTTTTCTACCCAAGTTCCTTCCAGAGGGTTCACGGAATCATTTTCAATAACATACATGCGGTGATCAAAAATCTCATCTGCCCGTGCAGCCGCGAAATAGATATACCATTTTCCGTCAATGTAATGAATTTCAGGTGCCCAAATATTGGCACTCATTGGGCCTTCTTCATGTTTTCGCCAAGCAACGACAGGTTCTGCTTCACCTAACCCCTGTATGGTTGCAGCCCTTCTAACTTCAATCCGGTCATATTCCGGTACAGATGCCGTGAAATAATAGTAACCATCCGTATGTTTATAGACCCATGGATCAGCACGCTGCTTGACAATGGGATTATTTAATATTTCGTTCTTCAACATATTTGATCACCTTTCTCTTTCATTTATCTCACTTCTTCATGATGATTGACTTTGACTACCCCATTTAGAAACTTTAACGCTGTAAAACGATCTCTTAAATGGTGGGCTTCGGTTAAACTTCTCATGACAATATTTCCGTCAATCCCCAGTTGGCTCGGCAGTATTTCTCCTTCAACTTTTTCGATAAGTTCACGCAGTTGTGAGGCTTTTGGGATAGCCGCGTATACCGCTTTAATTTCTTCAATGTTTTCTTTAATATTTCGAACGATACTATAGTCTTCAATTGTTTTGATCGTATCATCTAATTTTCTCAGTATATAGAGAAATGGGATAAATTCTCTTTCATATACTTCTGCCAGGAGAGCAACCGCCACCCCCACCTTGGCCCCGTGAAGGACTAGTGGGCGGTTTTGTCGTAAAAATTCCATCTCCCAATAGTGTGAGAGGTGATGCTCCCCTCCTGAAGCAGGATGGGATTGGCCAAATAGTAACATTGCTAATCCAGTTTGAATAAGGGCTTCAATTAAAATGCGGATCCCTTCTTCATCAGCGGCGGCAATTTTATCCACTTTCTCAACACATAGATTAAGAGCCTCTCTCGTAATAGTTGCAACAAGGGGACAATAGGGTTCACCATAAACTAGATGCCCAAATTGCCAATCCGCAAGAGAGGTATATTTGGCTAACATATCCCCAAATCCGGCCGCAATCATTTTCTTAGGCGCATTTTTTAATACAATTAAATCAGCAAATACCGCAATTGGCGCCTTCATTTGAAAGGTTTTCTTCATTCCTCTCACAATTAGCGGGGCTCCCATTGATGTAAATCCATCAACGGAAGGAGCAGTAGGAACAGAAATGAACGGAATTTTCATTTTCGTACTTGTAAAGCGAGCGATATCATGGATAGTTCCAGAACCTACGGCTATAATGACATCCGTATCTTGTGACGTTTCCAACAATGCTTGTACTAAAGACTTTTCGTCTGCCACTACATCATTATTCTCGTCAGGCTGCAGCAAACAGGTAGAATAGCCGACCTTTGTTGTTGATAGATGCTTGGTTAGTTCTTCCCCAGCAGCACGAAAAGTCTGATCGTCTGCAATGATGATTGCTTTTTTAAAAGATTTCTTTTCCAAATAAGCAACGGCATCCCCTAAAACATTGTTTCCTACTAAAATAGTCTCAATCGGAATCTGATTATGATGAATGCCGCAGTCACAACTATTGGCTAAACTCATCATTTCCGTTATTATTTTTTTCATTATTGTTTCTCCTGCTCCGTCAACTTTTTTCCCCCTATTTATTAGCTGCAACTCCGAATTTATACTTTGTCACAGATGTGTACTCTTGGTCTTTTTCTAAGACCCAAGAAGGAAAGTTAGGATGGTGGACGGCATCTGGCAGCCCTTGTGTTTCCAAACAAATGCCAAGGTATTTACGGGACGGAACACCGTAGATCTCACCTTCTGATTTCATTTGGTTTCCAGAATAGACAACGACTCCTGGCTCATCGGTTTCAATGGTCAATGTACGTCCGCTCTCGGAATCTGTAAGAACAATTTCTTGGTCATTGTTGGATGATAATAGAAAGGGATGATCATATCCTTGGCCGGCTAATTGATTTTGCGGATGATTGGCTTCAACCCCCGATTGAATCAATCGTTCACTAGTAAAATCAAACGGTGTCCCATAAACGTCAACCAGTTCTCCGGTTGGAAGCAATTCATCATTTAATTCTAGGAATTTATCACTTTTAATTGATAGTGAATGATTGAGAATATCCCGTTTAATATTTCCACTTAGGTTAAAATAGGAATGATTGGTCAGATTTAATAATGTCTTTTCATCCGAAATTCCAGAATAGTGGATGGTTAGTTCATTCTGATTATTAAGTGTATACGTTACCTTACTATTTACATTTCCTGGGTAACCCTCTTCACCATCAGGGCTCAAGTAGGAAAATTGAACACTTACTTCTTTGTCATTCTCTTTTATAGAAGCATTCCAAATCACTTTATCGAACCCTTTATTCCCCCCATGGAGATGGTTGTTGTTTTCATTTTTTGCGAGGGTATAGGTTGTCCCGTCAAGTTCAAACGATCCGCCCTTTATGCGGCCGGCTACCCGTCCGACAACTGTACCGAAGAAATAACTCCCACTTACATATTCTGCTAATGTATCATATCCCAAAACAATGTTTTCAAAGTTTCCGTTCTGATCGGGAGTGATGATTTTAGTAATAATACAAC
This sequence comes from Neobacillus drentensis, assembly GCF_021560175.1. Classification (GTDB taxonomy): domain Bacteria; phylum Bacillota; class Bacilli; order Bacillales; family Cytobacillaceae; genus Neobacillus; species Neobacillus drentensis_A. The sequence continues at coordinate 5,040,248 of NZ_CP091110.1, forward strand.
CATAATTCAGACAAGTAAGCTCCATTCCATGGTCGTTAACGAGTGTATAAGAATTAACAGTTTGATTGTTTAATTCACCAAACTTTTCTTGAATAACCTTCATATTCCTCCTGCCTTTCTGTCAAATAAAAAATAGTCCATATCCTCATAGTCTTGTTGACTAAGAGGATATGGAATAAAAAGAATTACTTACGTTTCGCTAAACGGATTACATTCCAAGAAAGCTTCGGAAGAATAGCTGTTACCCCGCCATTCTCGGTCTTAGCATTTCCGTTAGGATGAGGAGCTACAGGAGTTCCCTTAGCTGAATTCGTTTGCTTAAGATCGTCATTTTCTAGGACAATATGCTCAACTACTTCGTAGCCTTCAAAATTACGGATATCGACTTCCAGGTCTAAACCTTCTTGAAGGTGACGGTTTACGGCAAAAATGGTTAATGTTTCTTCCTCTTCATTGTAAACAGCTGTTGACTCTAAATATGGAACATCTGTGAAATCCTTGCTATCATATTTAGGACTTGAAATGATAGGATTCAGCGAAACTCCACGTCCGAATACAGATGTATGCATGTATGGATAGAAAATCGTTTGCTTCCAAGCAGGTCCGTTATCCTCTGTCATAATCGGTGCAATAACGTTCACCAATTGTGCAAGGCAGGCAATTTTCACGCGGTCCGCATGCTTTAACAGCGTAATCAGCATACAGCCTACTAATAAAGCATCTTCAAAGTTATAAATATCTTCTAATTGTGGCGGTGCAATGCTCCATGGTTCAATTCGTTTATCCTGTTCATTGCTGTGATACCAAACGTTCCACTCGTCAAAAGAGAGATTAATATTCTTTTTGCCGCGTTTTTTCGCTTTAATGTAGTCAGCAATAGAAATGACCGATTTAATAAAATCATCCATTTCTAAGGAAAGGGCTAAATAGTTTGAAATCTCATTGTCACGATTGCCATAATATTGGTGAAGCGAAATAAATTCTACATGGTCATAGGTGTGGTCAAGTACAGTTGCTTCCCAATCTGCAAATGTAGGCATATGTCTGTTTGAGCTTCCGCAGGCAACTAGCTCAATTGATGGGTCCACCCACTTCATTACTTTTGCCGCTTCTTGGGCAAGACGGCCATATTCAGCAGCAGTCTTGTGACCAATCTGCCACGGACCATCCATTTCGTTCCCTAAGCACCAAGTTTTAATGTTATATGGATCTTTAACTCCATGAGAAATTCGTAGATCACTATAATAAGAGCCTCCAGGATGGTTACAATATTCTACTAAATTACGAGCCGCATCAATCCCGCGTGTTCCAAGGTTAACAGCCATGTTTACATCCGCATTTACAAGCTGGGCCCATTTCATGAACTCATTTGTACCCATTTCGTTTGTTTCCGTTGTACGCCAGGCTAGTTCTAAGCGACGCGGTCGGCTTTCGACAGGTCCCACTCCATCTTCCCAATTGTATCCGGATACAAAGTTTCCGCCTGGATAACGAACAAGCGGTACTTGCAGTTCTTTTACCATTTCAATCACGTCTTGGCGGAAGCCGTTTTCATCTGCTTGAGGGTGACCTGGTTCGTAAATACCGCCATAAACGGCACGTCCTAAATGTTCGATAAAAGAACCGTAAATTCGGTTATCGATCTCAGATACTTTAAAATCCTTTTCTAAAATCATTTTTGCTTTAGTAGTGGTCATGTTCCTTTTACCTCCCATGTCAAAATGAATGATCATGTACTTGAGAATATCCTATAAATTCTAGTTAACTGACTTTATCCCATTTGGGTTTACCTGCAAATGGACAAGCTTTGTTTTTAAACTTTGCCCGGTAGCGGACGATACATCCGCTATGTGCACAAGTGGTACCATATTGCAGGGAAGGACAGCTCTCACAAGTCTTCAGTCTTACTAGGTAGACCTCGTCAGAAACAATTACAGTTGGATTCTCTTCAGCTTCTTTTACTAGTTCCTGAATGACCTCTTCTGTCACCATTACACTTTCTACGCAGCCTTTACAAAGACTTTTTTGATTCACCGTAATTCCCCGCCTTTCTTTTACTCGATTACTAATGTCACAACAGACATAGCTGGAAGCTTGATGGCTAATTTATCATTTTCAACCACTACACCAGTGAATTCAACTGGTTTCACAACATCCGGCTGTTCAAACGTATTATGAGCATTCATCGTGTCCGCAGTGATAATGGTGCCTGACACCTTTGTATTCGCTGCAATAATACCGCGCAGGTCTAAATCTAGTTCAGCCCCGTTTTGGTGATCGATATTACATAAGCTTACATGGATTTTGCCTTCGGCATTTTTCGATGCTGATACCGTTACTTGCGGCAATGTTTCACCATTGTACTCATAAGCTCCGAAGGAAGAATCAACAGCTAAAACTTCTGCATCCTGGTGAACCTTGTACATATCAAACACGTGGTAAGTTGGAGTTAGGATCATCTGCTCGCCTTCTGTTAGAATCATGGCTTGGAGTACGTTAACGGTTTGAGCAATGTTTGTCATTTGAACACGATCTGCATGGTTATGAAAAATGTTAAAGTGTAATCCGGCTACTAACGCATCACGGATGGTATTTTGCTGATAAAGGAATCCTGGATTTGTACCTGGTTCTACGTCAAACCATGTACCCCACTCATCAATGATCATGCCAATTCGTTTTTGTGGATCATACTTATCCATAATGGTGCTATGTTTGGTAATCAACTCGTCCATATGAAGAGCTTTTTTCATGGTGATAAACCATTCATCTTCAGGGAAATCAATAGCAGAGCCCTTTCCTGTCCAGAATTCACCTGGGATCGTGTAATAGTGAAGGCTTAGTCCGTCCATTAACCAATGGGCGTTTTTCATTAATACTTCTGTCCAGTTATAGTCATCGACATTGGCGCCGCCGGCAATCTTATAGATTTTGTTATCGCCGTAATTTCTTACATACGTTTGATAACGGCGATATAGATCTGCATAGTATTCAGGACGCATGTTTCCGCCGCAGCCCCAGTTTTCATTACCTACACCGAAATACGTTAATTTCCAAGGCTCCTCACGGCCATTTTCACTGCGCCAGTTGGCCATTGGTGATTCGCCTTCAAAGGTCATGTATTCAACCCACTCAGACATCTCTTGAACCGTACCACTTCCAACGTTTCCGCAAATATATGGTTCGCACTCTAACAATTCACAAAGAAGCATAAATTCGTGTGTACCAAAGTGGTTGTTTTCAACGACACCGCCCCAGTGGGTATTCACCATGCGTTTACGGTTTTCCTTAGGACCAATACCATCTTTCCAGTGGTATTCATCGGCAAAACATCCGCCCGGCCAGCGAAGAACCGGAACTTTAATATTCTTTAATGCTGTTAATACATCATTGCGAATCCCTTTTGTATTGGGGATGGAGGAATCCTCCCCTACCCAAATACCTTCATAAATACATCTTCCAAGGTGTTCTGCAAAATGACCATAAATATTCTTATTTATTTTCCCTTTTTGAACATCAGCGTTGATAATTACTTTGTTTGCCAAAAAAAACGCCTCCATTTTTTGATATTTTCTGAAACGTTGATTCGATTCCTAATCGTTTTGAAGACAATAGAAATATGTCTCAACTTAACAACAGGGCTATTATTTTCTAATAGCCCTGTTATTTTTATTTAGTAGTCTTTAACCTTTTTAATTAACGAAAGATAACGTTGTTCCAGCGGATTTCGTTGTTGAATGCATGAGTGTTTGTATCATTATTGATTACTAGGAACTCAATTCCAGCTAGCTCAGCAAAGTCTCTAAGCTGTTCAGTTGTTACCTTATAAGAGAAGCCTGTGTGGTGTGCTCCGCCCGCTTGGATCCAGTTTTCAACTGCTTGGCTTAAAGATGGCTGAGTCTTCCAAAGTACACGTGCAACAGGAAGCTTTGGCATATCCTTTTCAATCTCTACCGCATCTACCTCATTTACAAGTAAACGGAAACGATGTCCAAGGTCCACGATCGTTGCATTCAATGCTGTTAAACCGCCTTTTCCATTAAATACAATTCGTGCTGGGTCTTCTTTACCGCCGATTCCAAGTGGATGAACTTCGATTCTTGGGCGAGTTGCAGCAATAGTTGGACAAACTTCAAGCATGTGAGAACCAAGAACCATTTCATTTCCTGGCTCAAAATTATACGTATAATCTTCCATGAAGGATGTTCCTTCATTACCTGAAATAATTTTCATCAATCTTACTAGAGCTGCTGTTTTCCAGTCACCCTCACCAGCGAAACCATATCCATGTTCCATCAAACGCTGTACTGCTAAACCAGGAAGCTGACGAATACCATGTAAATCTTCAAAAGTAGTTGTGAATGCAGTATAACCACCTTCTGTTAAGAAAGCTTTCATACCAAGTTCAATTCTAGCTTGATAACGGATGGAATCACGAACTGGACCATCAGTCAAGCCTTCTGGGGTAATATCATATTGCTCCTCGTATTCAGCCATTAATTGGTCAATCTCTTGTTCTGTTACATCATTCATGCGCTGAACAAGGTCGCCTACACCATAACCGTTGACGGTCCAGCCAAACTTGATTTGCGCTTCTACCTTATCCCCTTCTGTTACTGCTACTTCGCGCATATTGTCACCAAATCTTGCAACTTTAAGGTTTTTGCTTTCCTCAAACGCTGCCGCAGTTCTCATCCAGCTGCCAACACGTTCTCTAACTTCTTGATTTTCCCAATGACCTACGACAACTTTACGCTTTACATTCATACGTGCTGCGATAAATCCATGTTCACGGTCACCGTGTGCTGCTTGATTCAAGTTCATGAAATCCATATCGATTGAATCCCAAGGGACATCACGGTTAAATTGAGTAGCTAAGTGCAGATAAGGCTTTTGAAGGGCAGATAGACCTGCGATCCACATTTTTGATGGTGAGAAGGTGTGCATCCAAGTAATGATGCCTGCACAATTTTCATCAGCATTTGCTTCTAGAATCAATTTGCGGATAGAATCAGAATCTTTTACTACTGATTTAAAAATTAATTTATAGGAAACAGACGGGTCACTATCCAAACCCTTTACAATTGTTTTTGAGTTTTCTTCCACTTGGCGAAGTACATCTTCTCCGTATAATAATTGACTTCCTGTTACAAACCAGAATTCATATGCTTTTGTAGTTAACACTGCAATTCCTCCTAAGTATGGAAATATGATAGTAATTTATTAAATTTGCACTCTATTTTAATCATCCGTACAAGTTATCCGGGAGTACGGCATTTAGTATGCTATTAGACTACTTCTGTCCGTAATATGCGTTGGCGCCGTGCTTACGAAGATAATGTTTATCAAGCAAGAATTGGTCGATCGGCTTCATTTGCGGGTTAAGCGTAAATGTGTTTAAGGCCATTTTTGCCACTTCTTCTAAAACAACTGCATTATGGACCGCTTGGTTAGCATTTTTCCCCCAGCTAAATGGGGCATGACCGGATAATAAAATTCCAGGCATGGCCACAGGGTCAAGGCCTTCCTTTTCAAATGTCTCAATAATGACATTTCCCGTTTCAAGCTCATAGCCCCTGTCAATTTCTTCTTGAGTCAACGTGCGCGTACAAGGGATTTCTCCGTAAAAGTAGTCCGCATGTGTGGTTCCGAGTGCCGGAATTGGACGCCCTGCTTGCGCCCAGCTTGTCGCACCTGGGGAGTGAGTATGAACAATTCCTCCAATTTGCGGGAAAGCCCGATACAAGGCAAGGTGTGTTGGTGTATCGGAAGAAGGTCTTAAACTCCCTTCCGCGATGTTTCCATCTAAATCTAAGACAACTAGATCATCAATTTGTAACTCATCATACGGAACACCACTCGGTTTAATCACAACAAGGCCTGTTTCACGGTCGATTCCGCTCACATTTCCCCAAGTAAACGTAACTAAACCATGCTCCGGAAGCGCTAAGTTTGCTTCCAGGACCTCTTTTTTCAAACGTTCTAACATACGGTTTCTTCCTCCCTCTTCTCTATTGCACTTTTTCTAAATCATATTCATCACATTGTTCTCGCCGCGATCAAAGTTGATTATAGGCGGGCCTATTCAATGAAAATCACATTCCTTAATAAGAATACGTTTACAAATCTAAAAAAATATTTTCTTAATCTAAGAATGATGAATAGCTAAGTCAGTCATTCTATAAAAAATATAATTATGATACGTACAAGATAATTAATAAGATTGACAATCTTATCGATAAGTTATGCAAACAACCCCAACTTGTACGTATAACCTTGATTAAATTTTACCATCTATCTGTTTTTTTTCAATGGTATTTTTAAAATTAATTTGCGTTTTTACTATTTACTTTAAATTGTCTATGGCAGCTCTTTCAATTGCAAGTCCATTGGTATAACGTTTCATAAAACTCTCATATCCCTCAACGTCCTTTTGAACAGGGGACACAGTTGTACCAGCTCTTTCAGCAAATACATGACTGCTTAAATACTCTTCCAACGTTTCATATTGGGATTTGTTAACCATATAAGATGCTAACAGTGCGATCCCCCATGCTCCTCCTTCTCCTGCCGTTTCCATAACAGAAACAGGAACATTTAGAGCAGCGGCCATGATGTTCTGTCCAACGCCTTTTGTTTTAAACAAGCCGCCGTGACCTAGGATAACATCTAGTTCCACTTTTTCTTGTTTAAGAAGAATGTCCATCCCAATCTTCAGCGCGCCCAATGCGGTAAATAAATGTACACGCATGAAATTAGCCAGGTTGAAATTACTATCAGAAGAACGGACAAACAATGGACGCCCCTCTTCAAAGTGGGTTATGTGTTCACCGGAGAGATAGCCATATGCAAGTAAGCCGCCGCAATCGGGATCCCCTTGAAGGGCTAGACTATATAGAGTTCCATATAATTTATTCATGTCAATATCCATGCCCATCGCTTTTGAAAACTCGTCAAACAATCCGACCCATGCATTTAGATCTGAAGAACAGTTGTTAGAATGAGCCATCGCTACGAGGTTACCTGTCGGTGTGGTAACAAGGTCGATTTCAGAATAAACTTTGGACAGTTCTTTTTCTAATACAACCATTGCAAATACAGAAGTTCCGGCAGAGACATTGCCTGTACGCTTCGCCACACTGTTCGTTGCGACCATCCCAGTTCCTGCATCCCCTTCCGGCGGACAAAGCGGAATACCAGCTTTTAGCTCACCGGTAACATCCAGAAGCTTTGCTCCTTCTTCCGTAAGTACACCAGCGTTCTCCCCCGCTGACAATACCTTAGGCAGAATATCTTCAAGTTTCCACGGCAGTTGCTCCGCTGCAATCAATTCATTAAATTGCTCAATCATGGTTTGGTTAAAGTTCTTTGTATTCAAGTCAATTGGAAATACACCGGATGCTTCTCCAACTCCCAATACCTTTTCTCCTGTCAATTTCCAATGGATATATCCAGCTAGGGTTGTCTGGAAACTAATGTCCGTAATATGTTCTTCCTGATTCAAAATCGCTTGATACAGATGGGCAATACTCCATCTTTGAGGAATTTGATAGTTAAATAGTTCTGTTAGTACTTTCGAAGCCTGCTCGGTAATGTTGTTCCGCCAAGTTCGAAAAGGCACTAGAAGCTCTCCATCTTTGTCGAAAGCCATATAACCATGCATCATTGCACTGAAACCGATCGCCCCTACTGATTGCAGGTTGACTCCATATTGCTGTTTCACCTCTTCAGCCATTTTTTGATAGCTGTCTTGTATGCCCTTCCAAATATCTTCAAGGCTATAGGTCCAAATATTGTTCACATAGCTGTTTTCCCAGTCATGGCTTCCAGATGCGATTGGAGCATTGTCTTCTCCAATGAGAACTGCTTTAATTCGGGTTGAACCAAGTTCAATACCAAGTACGGTTTTGCCACTTTGAATAGCATTTCTTACATCAAAACTCATGTCATTTCCCCCCTATTTATAAAAACATCTTTAATTTGTTGTTTGATCGATAAAAACAAATCATTGTTACCGCTGTCTTGATTATATTATCAGTTATCCTTACAACTCCCTTAATCATCAAAACTTGTACGTATAACTCAATTAAATTTTACCATCTACGATTTTTTTTTCAATGCTTTTTTACTATTAATTTAATCTTTTGGACTATTTATTTATTATTTTCTTTCCCCATATAACAGTACCTTCCTGATTCATCCCCGTAAAAACCAAAGTTCCTTTCCAGTTCTCCCAATCCCAGCCGGGAAGTACTTTGACCGTAAATTTCCAATAGTCCTTTGGTGCACTTCCAGGATCATAGATCGACAACTCTAGTGTGTTTTGCCCGCTTAATTTCCAGCGACTTTTCCCTTTTTCATCCTTTATTTTTCCATTAGGCAGTAATTGAAGATTGGTAGAAATTTGCATAGAATCTTCGAAGCGATTAAGGACAATCTGCTGCCAGTTTCCGATTAGATTCGACTCTATTACTTTTTGCTCTTTTTCACCTGCATATCGTTCTGGTGAGACTACCGGCCAGCCATCATCGGTCCAGACCATTTTTCTTACATGCAAATGCGACCAATACTTATCCTCGCCTGCTCTGGCGTTGTGAATCAGATAATAGTTTTCTCCATCCTGAAGTAATCCATTATGCCCGGTTCCAAGCCAGCCAGGATCTTTTCCAAATGCATATGGAGCCACTATTTTATTACCGGTATTAAAGGAGTCATCACTAGGGTCGATCATGTCCTTATGGTTATAGTCTAAAAATGGCCCTGTAATGTTCTTTGAACGGGCAACTCTCACATTGTATGTGTCTTCTAACCAATCATAAGAAACAGTTAAATAATAATAACCTGTTTTTTTGTTATATATAATTTCAGGCCCTTCAATGCCGGCACTCATATCTTTCCTCTGGGCAAGGAGCGTTCCTTGATCATTTGGATTTACTAGTTTCCCCGTATTTTTATCAATTTTTGTGATAAAAATACCGCCAAAATAGGAACCATAGACCATCCATGGCTGGCCATTTTTATCAATCGTAATATCTGGGTCAATCGCATTCACCGTATTGCCGTCGCCCTCTTTTGATTTAAAAACTGGCCCTTCATCCTTCCAGGGCCCTTCAATCTTATGGCTAGTTGCGAGACCAATATATGAGTTCCTCTTCCCTACTTCGGAGACCGAATAATATAGGTAGTATTGATCATTCATTCGGATCACGCTTGGCGCCCAAAAGGTGGTTCCATGCGTCCAATCCCATGCCTCTTGGGACACTTGGTCAAAGACGCGTCCAGCAAATTTCCAATGAATCAAATCCTTGGATTTTCTGATTTGGATGCCCGGAGTGGGCGGTGCACCGACCATATAGTCGGTAGAAAATACATAATACCAGCCATCCGCTTTAATGATAGCCCCATCATGCGTAAAATTAGTCGTCCATTTCTTTTCATCATAAAGGACATCTGTATTCACATTTTTAACAGGTGTTTTTGCCGGGCTTGAAGGCAGCTTTATTCCTGTAAAATCATTTTCCTTTGGTTGGAAGTGTTTCATTCCTAAGATAACAGCCGGTATGATGATCAGAACGGCCAAGACAACCAGAAGGATTCCTTTTGTTTTAGTTTTCATTCATTATTCTCCCAAATAAAGAAACGACATGATTATTTTGATATAAGAAAAGGCACTTATCAAAACTAGATAATAAGTGCCCTTATACTGCCTTTTATTAAAATCTAATCAACCTTTTACCCCAGAAATGGCAATCGATTCAATGATTTGCTTCTGGAAGATAATAAATACGATTAACATTGGCAGTAACGCTACCATCGATGCCGCCATAATAAGCGGGTAGTCACTTTGAATAGCGTATGACGCATTAAAGTTTGCAATAACTAGCTGCAATGTTTGTTTCTCTGGTGAATTCAAGTAAAGAATTGGACCTAAGTAATCATTCCAGATTCCCATGAACCATAAAATTAACTGTGCCGCAACTGCTGGTTTGATTAATGGAAAGATAATCTTATAAAAGATTTGGAAATAAGAGCATCCATCGATTTTTGCCGCTTCAATGATGGAATTAGGAATACTCGTTAAGAACTGGCGCAAAAAGAAAATCATAAAAATGTTACCGAATAATCCAGGTACAATTAATGGCAACAGACTATCAATCCAGCCGATATTTGAAAACATAATGAACTGTGGGATCATGACAACCGGATACGGAATCATAACGGAAGCAAAGAGTGTAATGAAAATTTTATTTTTTCCAGCGAAGTGTAATTTTGAAAAAGCAAATGCTGCTAAGCTGGATGTAAACGTTCCGATGACCGTGACGGTTACAGCTACAATCAAACTATTGCCGATACCTGATAATAGCGGCCCCATATCCCAGATTTCAGTATATTTACTAAAAGAAATAGTATGAGGAATCCATACTGGCGGTAAGGCGAAGACGTCTTCCTTCGATTTGAGTGAAGTAGAAAACATCCACAATAACGGAGCTATCATGAAGATGGCTCCAATTGTTAGTAAAACAAAAATGAATATATTGGTGATTTTATCTTTCTTCTTTTCAGACATTGGTTCTGCTTTAACCGTCTTTTTTGAAATAGCAACTTCCATTTTTTATAGCCCCTTTCTATTACACTTTCATTCACCAATTCTTAATCCAAATCGAAAGAATTCTTCTCGTTGATCTTAAACTGGACTAAGGTAACAATAAAGATGAAAAGTCCCAGTACCAAGGCCATTGCAGACGCATAACCTAATTGGAAGTTACCAAATGCTTTCTGCCAGATGTAGAATACAACCGATGCGGAACTAAATTCAGGACCGCCAGTCGGGGTCATAACGTTAATTTCTGTAAAGATTTGCGCACCGCCAATAATATTTGTCACGATAATAAAGAAGGTTACTGGTTTTACCATTGGTAATGTGATGTACCAAAAGGATTTGAATGCATTCGCTCCATCTAACTTAGCCGCTTCATAAAAGGATTTCGGAACACTTTGGAGTGCTGCTAAATACAATAACATCGTATAACCTAAGCCCTTCCAAACGGTCATAATAATTAAGGCAGGTTTAACAGTAGCTGTATTTTGCAGCCAGTTTGGACCCTTAATGCCAAACAGCTCTAAAAATTGGTTCACTAAACCATAATCACCATTGTAAGCCCATTGCCATAGTATCGAAATCGCAGCAAGGGAAGAAATAACTGGGATATAGTAAAGGACCCGGAAGGTATTTGTTCCAGGAATTCCTCTATTTAATGCTAAAGCAAGTAATAGTGCTAAAACGATACCAATCGGAATTCCCAGCATCATGAAGATGGTATTATACATAGTCTTATAAAAATATTCATCATGAAATAAATTCTTAAAGTTTTCAAAACCAATAAAATTCATCTGTCCTAAACCGTTCCAATCTGTAAATGCGCCGTAAATCGAATACAATAAAGGAACCATAGCAAATATGAGGAATCCTAAAACCGGTGCCGCAATAAATAAATAGGCGTATCTTTGTTCCGTTCGATACAGCTTGGATGCTGTTTTCATCTTCCCCCACCCTTTCAATGGATTTTTCAAGTACATTTCCCTTTCTCTAAATTTCTTATCACTAAAAAAGTTAGATAAAAGGAATAAATGGCGCTAGCATAAATCTCTTAAACTAGCACCATTTACACTATGTCAAAACGATATTATTTCTTTGCAGATTGTTTTTCTTGTTGAATGGCTGCATCCAAAAGTTTCTGCATTTTTGGCTGTTCTTCTTTTACATACTGAGCAGCTGTTTTCTTGCCATCAAGTACAGGCTGAATGTTTTTGAAGAATTCATCATACCACTCACTAGTATAAGTGTACTCGCCTGGGAAGCTACGGCCATAATCATTAATAATATCTAAGAATTCTTGTTTGTTTGCTGGTTTTGTAGAAGTATTAGCTGCCCACTCTTCAGCAACTTTCACGCTGTTTGGAAGCTGGATTTGTGCATCAACTAGTGCTTTTTGTCCTTCTTGGTCAGCAGATAGATAGGTCGCTAATTCAGCAGCTGCTTTAGGGTTCTTAGTAGAAGCTCCTACACCAATTCCTAGTGAACCGATCCATGCAGCTGTTTTTCCAGTTGAGCCTGCAGGCCATGGAATTAAATCGTAATCAAATGGTAGTGAAGCATATGTTGCCATATCCCAAGGACCAACAGGGAAGAATGCTAATTGACCTTTCATCCATCTTTGGTATGTGTCAAGAGTTTGTGCTTCTGAGATAGATGGAGTCACTTTGTATTTAGTTTGTTGATCTGCAAACCATTGTAATGCTTCAACAAATTTAGGATCATCGATAGTGACTTTTGTATGTGTTTTGTCAATAAAATCAGCACCATTACTCCAAACGATCGGCTGTAATGACCATTGTACGTTGAATCCTGTACCGAATTGATCAATCTTACCGTCACCATTTGTATCTTTGGTTAATTGTTTTGCTACATTGATGAATTCATCTAATGTATATGGCTTATCTTTGTCAGGTAGTGGAACTCCTGCTTTTTCAAACATGGTTTTATTATAGCCTAGTGCAAATCCACTGATATCTTTTGGTAAACCGTAGATTGCACCTTGACCAAGTTCTTTACCATCGTAACGGTATTTGTTTACACCTTTTTCCCACATATCACTCAGCTTAACATCTTTTGAACCTTCAACATACTTTGTCATATCTAGTAGGATACCAGAGTTTACATATGCTTTAACTTGTGCTGGGTTATAGAAGAAAACATCCGGAATTTTGTGTCCTGCAATCGCAGCTTTTAATTTTGTATCATATTGATCCGGAGCGACAGAAACAACTGTAACTTTCACATTTGGATGTGACTTTTCATATTTCTTAACCGTAGATTGATAAGCTGCTAACTCTTTGGGCTGGCCGCGGAACATAAAGGTAAGCTGTGTTTTGCCGCCTTCTTTTCCACTACTCGCTTGATTCCCACAACCTGCAAGGATTGAGCCAACTACTAAAATCGCAAGCAATAAAAGTGCACTGATTTTTTTAGATGCTTTAAACAAGTAAATCCCTCCAATAAAATTGTTTTATAAATGGTGTAAAAATTAAAACCATTGGGAGCGTAATCACTTTTCAATAAAAATTAAAGTGCTAATGTTAGTAAACTAGTTAACTCTTTAAAATTTAGATGTACGGACATGTAAAAGTGATTAGATATCAATCCCTCCTAAAAAGCCTTCTAAAGTAAGATTTTTAGGTCTTATGTTCGATATTTCGGAAGACTTTTTTATCGTTTTTTGTAAAACTGTGAAAGCGTATTCCTTATATCCCAAATATTAATATACCTGTTCGTACATGTCAATCATTTTTCTGAGATTTTTTATTTTTTGTACGTACGTGTAAACAATTTTAATAGTTAGGCTTTTATCCTCATAATCTAGCTGTTTTTCAACTGAATTTTGAACTAGATCCAGCTCAATTATAACTATGGTCCATTTCCCCACGTCAATTCGTCAGTTTTAACCAGACTTCGACATAAACTTGATTCACGTTTAAAAATATACTAAATTTGGACAGGACAAATTAAAATTTTTTTTATAGTCTTTTTTGATTATTTTTGTTACGATAATGTTATAAAAATTGTTGTACGTATAAGTTAATGATTTTTCATACAAGTTGAAAGAAGGTGAAACCAATGGCTCAGAAGACAAAATATAATATGGTCAAAGAAAAAATAACCGAATGGATCACAAGCGGGACCGTACAACCAGGTGAAAAAATTTATTCTGAAAATGAATTAGTAAAAATGTTTGGGGTTAGCCGGCATACCGTCCGTCAAGCCGTTGGAGATTTAGTTCATGAAGGGTGGCTTTACCGTGAACAAGGTGCTGGTACATTCTGTTCCAATAAGATGTTCGAATCCAGCCAAGAAGCAGAAGCACCTCCTAAGGCTCAAAGATTAAACACAAACGGAAAAAATATCGGTGTCATTACCACTTACATCTCTGACTATATTTTTCCTTCCATTATTAAAGGCATTGAATCCTATCTAACAGCACAAGGTTATTCACTAACATTTGCTTGTACCGATAACGATGTGGAAAAAGAAAAACAATGTCTGGAGACAATGCTGAGCAGGAATATTAATGGTCTTATTGTTGAACCAACAAGGAGTAGTAATTATAACCCAAATATTCAATACTACCTGCAATTAGAGCAAAATAATATTCCATATCTCATGATTAACCAATATTACTCGCAGTTGATGCCTCCTCATATCATTATGAATGATGAACACGGAGGATTTATTGCGACTGAACATGTAATTAAGCTTGGTCACGAAAAGATAATTGGCCTTTTTAAAACAGATGACCTTCAAGGTGTCAATCGGATGCAAGGGTTTATCCGCGCATTTAGAGAGAATAACCTCTCCTTCTTTCCAGATATGGTGATTACCTATACAACGGAGGATAAAGATAGTAATGTTGTAGAACGATTACAGGAGTTTTTTAAGAAGGAAAATAAGCCGACTGCAATCGTTTGTTATAATGATCAGCTCGCCTTACAAGTCATCTTCATGTTAAGAGGACTTGGTTTAAAGGTTCCAGAGGATGTATCAATTGTCGGTTACGATGATTCTTCCTTAGCAGAAGCAACAGATATCAAATTAACATCTGTTTCCCATCCGAAAATGGATATGGGAATTGAAGCAGCAAAATGGATTGTTTCTGCGGTCGAAAAACGGGGCACCAATGAGCATTCAACCATTTATGAACCAGAGCTTGTCGTGCGGAATTCTACAGCAGCACTGGTCAAAAACCATAACTAATTTACTTTGCGCACTTTCTACAAAAGGGAGTCCCAAACATCCTTGGGACTCCTTTTTCCTAACACGACTTTATTTAGTCTACTAGCTTTCCATTATAAGGGACTTCTTTTATTAAGTAAGCTATGCTTATTTTTAAGTTACAACAAACTATTTAGGAAGTTGGTGAAAATACAATGTTTAGATATGATGGAAAATTCGTTCGCGTACTTGAAGTCGTTTCAGCGTTTTTTCAGTTAAACATTCTATGGTTGTTACTTTGTATCCCTGTCATAACCATTTTTCCTGCTACAGTTGCGATGTATTGTGTGACCCGCCAATGGATCTTACACAAGGACTATAGTGTGATCAGGCCCTTCTTTCAATTTTTCAAAGAAAACTTTAAACAAAGTTTTGGCCTGGGAATTCTATGGATTATCTTTTGCGGCCTGTTTTTTTTAGATTTGATGTTGTTGAAAAATGTCGGCTCGTTTCAGCCTATATTGCTTCCGGTTTTATTTTTAATGGGGATCTTAATTCTACTAACGACCATATTTATCTTTCCGACCATCGCTAATTTTAACATGAGCTGGATCAACGCAATCAAAAATTCACTGTTTTTCTCCATTAGGTATTTCCTAACCACTCTTATTGCGATCCTTTATCTTGGATTAATGGCTCTTATTCTTTATAAATGGCCGATAACCTTTTTATTTATTTTTAGTCTTGGTGCCTATAGTATTTACCTTCTGTGCCACCGAGTATTTACCAAAATTCAATTGGTTAAAACGTCTTAAATACTATGCATAAGTACAGCCATTATTATTTTTCATAAGTAGAGGGTGCCTCCAAAGTATGATTCTGGAGGCAAATTGTATAAAGTACCTCAAACGATGGAATTCTCCTTCTTCCACATCTTCGTAAATATTAAACTAACTTTATTAAAATGGAACCGTGCGGTGGCAGCTGTTGTTTCAATCCATCTGTAATTTCACCTAGCTCTTCCTGGCTCCACACATCTCTAGCTCTTTTTCTAGAGGAAATCCCCAATTGTTCTAATGTAACCTCAACTTCTGCTGGCTCATCTGTTGCATTAAACAAGGCTGCATAAGTATTATTTTCCTGATCCTTTGCCGTCCAGACGATTTTATCGTCCTTTCGGTAGACTAGGCGATTGCTGTGGCTATTCTGATTTAATTCAAGTACTTCTTTATTTGTTAGCAATGAAAGTGTCCATTCATCATTGTCCCTTAGCTCTCCGCCAAACATAAGCGGTGAACGGAAAATAGACCAGAGCGTCATCATCGTCACTTGTTCTTCTTTTGTGAACCGAGTCCAGCGGTCTGCCCCGCCTCCATCAACGGAACGAATGCCAATATGCCCTAATGGAAGCATGTCACAATCAGGCCAATGACCTGCCCCCGTATATTCGTTCCATTTTTCACACCGTTCAAACATGCCGTATAGCAGATTCCAATGATCCCAGAAATCATCCGTCATTCTCCACATGTTTGCATTTGCTTTTAAGTCTTCCGCATATTCCAATGGAGCAGGTCCCGGAGACAGACTAAGGACCATATCTCTTCCACAGTTTTCAATTGCATTTCGAATCAATTTAATTTCATCTAAATGGGTGTCATACAGCCGTGATGCTGCGATATCATCTACTTTTACAAAATCGACTCCCCATTCAGCATACAATTGGAACAAGGAAGCATAATATTCCTGAGCCCCTTCTTTTGAGGCATCTACCCCATACATATCGGTATTCCAAGGACAAATGGAATTAGGGTGAGCAATATCTCTTGCTGTAGCCTTCGTCCCTAGTATCGGGGTATTGGCATGGACAGCCTGACGCGGAATCCCTCTCATAATGTGAATTCCAAACTTTAACCCGAGGTTATGTACATATTCTGCTAACCTTTTAAATCCTTTACCGTCAGCGGCAGAAGGAAACCGATTGGCAGCTGGAATTAACCGTGAATATTCATCCATTTCCAGCGGAACAAACGGACGATAAACGGAGGAAATTGCTCCAGGTTCATACCATTGAATATCAACAACCACATACTCCCAGCCATATGGTTTAAGATACTCTGCCATATAATCAGCATTTCCCTTTACTTCTTCTTCCCTTACCGCTGCTCCATAGCAATCCCAGCTGTTCCAGCCTAATGGAGGAGTTTTTGCAAATGTATGATGTCTCATTTTCTCATTCCCTTTCTACTAAATTATTGCTCTTTAAATTAATAATAAGGAATTGTGACATCTACATCTACGATAACATTTTGCCCTTTGTTGTAAAATATTGCTCACTGAATCATTTCTTCAATCAAACCTGAGCTCATTTAAATAAGCAAGGTCTTTGCCTTGGCGAAACTCCCCTGGTGAAAAGCCAATCCACTCCCGGAATACCTTAATAAAGTAGCTGCCATTAGAATATCCAATGTTTCTTGCAATCTCTTCGATCGTTAAATCCGTATTTCGAAGAAGCTTGACTGCCTTTTCCATGCGGACTTTTGTTAAATATTCCATAGGTGACAGTCCCGTTATTTTTTTAAATAGACGGGTAAAATGATATTTGGATAATTCCACCCTGCTTGCAAGTTCTTCGAGACTCTGCAGGGAAACGTACTCTTCCTCTAAATAACCGACAGCTTGGACTACTTTTTTAGGCCAGATTTCTTTTTCCTTTTTATAAGCCGTACTATACCGGAAAAGCTCCATAATAAATTGATAGACTATAGAAGAAGCACGAAAACCATCGTTTATCTGATTCTTGCTTGCGGCGAAATAGGTACTTTTTAAAAAAATAATCGGCGAACTGTCCTCTGGAATTTTGGGAATCTTGCCGATTAATTTGACCAGTTCTGTCCATTCTCTTTTTATATTGGTAGGCCTTACTAAAATAAAATAAAATTCCCAGTTAACACTGTTAGCTGGCAAATAATAGCGGTGATTACTTGGGATTTCTACCATAAATGCCGATCCTGCATCGACCTGATGAACCTCTCCATCTATTTCAATATTTCCAAATCCTGAGATTGTATATTGGAACAAAAGAAGCGGGCCATCTTTTCGTTTTAAACCATCCCAATCATATGAAGATTCAGTGATATTTTGATACCCCACGGCAAATAGCTGGTAGAAGGAACTATTTAGAGTATCTAAGAAACGAAAGCCATAGACCCCATATTTAGACATATCGAACCCCTTATCTTTAAAAATTGAAACTCTATTTTCATATTACTTTTTTACCTTTTAGCAGGTTGTTTTTATTGTACTTCAAGAATAAAAGAAAGCTAGAAAGAATAATGAATGAAAAAACCTCCAACTTTATTTTGAACTGTGACCCATAAAGTGGACAGTTTAAAAAAGACCTTTTTATGCAAATAATTATAAACGGGTTTTAATTCAGGGGACACAAAAAACCCGAATAAGGGACTTTTTTTAAGTGTCCATTATTCGGGTTATAGTTCACCTTATCCGGACTGTTTTTTTCGCGTCTTGTAAATAAATGGAATTTGTGCAATATCCTACTAGCTACTCCTTATGAACATCTTTCCTTTTTTTTCTTATCCACGTTATGATAGATAAAATAATAGAAAGGCAACAGAGGAATGTATAAAATACCAAAGGATTATCAATTATTACTTTTGACTGCCACGGCCAGAGATATTTTTCCATACAGATATTCAGCTCCTAATGCCCCTACAATCCACTTCTAACCATTGATTTATTTGAAAATTTTCTGCGAATACAGGCTAAGATTAATAAGAGAAAGGGAATAACAATCCACCATATTAAGCCCATATATCCTAAATTTTTTATAGAATACCAATGTTCTGAAGTGCTCCTTGATATGGTTAATCCTAAAATAAATGCGATCATCGATACAGGCATTACCAATACCCTGCTGTCACGCAGGTACAACAATAGCTGCACCCCCCGAATGACACCATAAAGTTGTAACGACACTTTAAAGAACGCCGTTCCCACAAAATACAATATCCCCAATGCATCCAGGTTTTCAAGAAAATCTGCAACAGAGATAACTTTGACTAACCGGTAAAGGGGATAGATACTGGTTGAAAAGGTACCCTCACCAAAGGTAAGAACAGCTAGTGCATCAAAAGCAGCAAGGAGAATTCCGTACAAAACAGACGCTAAAAGAGTGGGTTTTACTATCCGTTTCGGATCGATCACTAATGTCCAAATCATCGCAAATTCAAGGGTCTCCGAAAAGGACTGCTGGATCCCGTTCGGCCATACCGCTTTCCAAATACGTCCCCATCCTTCCCCTAAAACCGGCTGTAAATGCTTGAGATGAATTATATCCGAGGAGAAAATTAAGACGATCTCTATTAAAAATAAAACTAAGATAACTGGTAAAATCAATTCGGCAAGCCGGGCTAGAACCTCAATTCCACTATACAAAGCATAAGAGATGGCAATCATAAACACACCGATTATGACCCAATTAGGAGTTCCAGGCAAAATGGTGGTGGGGATAAGATCCTTTATATCGCCAAGTGTTCGTCCTGCGTTATATAAAAACTGAAGCATATAGAACCAAGAAAGGGGAACACCGATCCATTGGCCAAACTGGGCGGGAAACCATTCAACAAGAGTCAATCCCGGCTGAAGACGCATTAAGATGAGATACATAATAATGAGGCATGTCCCAATCACCGTACATATTAAAGTAGATAACCAAGCATCACTACCTGCTGCAGAAGAAAATCCAAATATGACCGAGGTACCAATCTGAAATACTAGTGTTAGCATAAATAATTGGCTAATTGAGATTCTCTCCATGGTTTCCCACCACCTTACCCATTTTTTGTTAAATCCACTTAGTATTAACATAAACAAAATTTTCACATCTATCCGCGATTTTATTTTTATCTCTGGTTAAAATAAGAAAAAAATTTAACCATCAGGAGGTGAGTTTTTAAGATGGGATTCATGAGCTGGTTTGGGATGAAAACCTCAAATTCAAAACAAAGCCAAAACCAACAGCCATCTAACCATGAAAAAGATTTCTACGAGGAGCAGCTTAAAGGCAATTTTCACAGCGATTTAGAGCAGTTGAAAACGATTTTTGAACGATCTTCGGATATTATTTTTCGTGAATTTCAGCTGGCTGGGATACAAAATGGAGCTCTTATTTTTTTGGATGGTTTGGTTGATAATCAGATCATTGATTCCGACGTGATAAAACCCTTATTGAACGTGGGGAATAATGGGACGTTTCCGTACGCGAAAATACCTTTGAAAGAGATGGAGTCTTTTCTTCGAGATCCACTAATTTATGTTTCGCAAGTAAGTATAGGAAAAACCATGAAGGAAATAGTGAATCACATTTTAAGCGGTGACACGATTCTATTATTGGATGGAATCAATCAAGCTCTTTTTATTAAAGCTCAAGCATGGGAAATGAGATCCGTCGAAGAACCGGCGACCGAAGCAGTGATTAGGGGGCCCAGGGAAGGATTTACTGAAAATCTGCGAACCAACACCTGTCTGATTCGCAGAAGGCTAAAAACGCCTCAGCTTAAAATGGAATCCATGATCGTGGGGCGGTTATCTAAAACGGAGATAGTGATGACCTATTTGGATGGAATTGCTGAGAACTCACTAATAGCGGAGGTAAAAGAAAGACTCAATCAAATCGATATCGATGCAATTTTAGAAAGTGGCTATATCGAGGAACTTATTCAGGACAACCCCTATTCTGTTTTTCCTCAAGTAAACAATACGGAACGCCCGGATAAAATAGCGGCAAATTTATTGGAAGGCAGAATCGGGATTCTTATCGATAATACCCCTTTTGCCTTAATTGTTCCAGTTAGTTTTTTTGAAATGCTCCAATCGAGCGAGGATTATTATCAGCATTTCATGGTTTCGACGATCATCCGATGGCTTCGCTTGTTTATGCTGGCTGGCGCTTTGCTTTTGCCATCACTTTATATCGCCATTACTTCCTATCATCAAGAAATGCTTCCTACAACCTTATTACTCAGTGTGGCTTCGAGCAGGGAAACTGTTCCGTTTCCCGCTTTAGTAGAAGCTTTTATAATGGAAGTCTCCTTTGAGGCTTTGCGAGAAGCCGGTGTACGCCTGCCGCGGCCAGTTGGACAAGCTGTAAGTATTGTTGGGGCCCTTGTAATTGGGCAGGCCGCAGTAGAAGCAGGAATTGTATCAGCATCAATGGTTATTATCGTTTCCATAACAGGTATATCTTCATTTATTTTTCCCGTCTTTAGTCAGGGAATTGCCATTCGTTTGCTCCGATTTCCGATGATGATATGCGCTGGAACGCTCGGATTGTACGGTATCCTGGTAGCTTGTTTAATTCTTTTAATCCATATGACCCGGCTTCGCTCGTTCGGTATTCCTTATTTGTCTCCAGTTGCACCTTTGGATTTCTCGAGCCTCAAAGATACTTATGTACGTGCCCCTTGGTGGAAAATGATTGACCGTTCCGATCAGACAGGGAAAAAGAATCGTAAACGAATGAATCATTCAATGCGTCCACGGCCGCCTAAAAACTAGAAACTAGCACGAGTCGTGGTTCGGAAAGGGAAACAATATGAAAAAACTAGGAATCCTAGTGATAAGCTGTATGATGATATTCTTGCTGACCGGCTGTTGGAGCCGGATTGAGATCAATGATATCACAATCGTTACGGCTACCGCTATCGACAAGATGAATGATGGGAAAATTCGTGTTTCACTTCAAATAGCGATCCCAAAGCAGCTTGGGCCTGTGGGAACCGGCGGTTCCATCGGCAGCAATGGTTCTACCGTAGTCATTTCAGAGACAGGCGAAAGTATGATGGATGCGCTCAGGAGACTTCAAGAAAAATTGCCTCGCCGGATTTTCTTCTCTCATAACAGGATCTTAATTATTGGAGAAAAGGCTGCAAAGGATGGAGTTTATCAAATTTTGGATTACATATCAAGAGTTAGAGAAGCTCGCATGCGCAGCTTTATTTTGTTTTCAAAAGGAGAGGCCGCACCTATTTTGAAACTGACTCCGGTGATTGAACGATACTCTTCAGAAGGAATACGGGAGGAGGAGAAGGAAGGGGTGGGAGTAAAAGTTATGATAAAGGATTTTTTCAATATGCTCACGACCGAAGGCATCTCCCCTTTGGCGGCTGAAGTAGCCATACGATCAGAAGAAAAGGGCAGGAACAGTTCTAAAGAGACTGCCGCCATTATTGGAACAGCTGTATTTCGTAAAGATAAACTGGCAGGATGGATCAATGATAAGGATACACGTGGAGTGCTGTGGATTCGTGATGAGATGGTGAAAGGGAACATTACCGTATCGATCCCAAAAGAAAAAGGTGGAGGAAAAATCAGTGTTGAGTTAAAAAAAGGCCGGACAAAGGTTAAACCAAGACTTGTACAAAGCAAAGTAAAAATGAATGTGAATATTCAAGCACAAGTTGAAGTGTTTGAAAACAGTTCAAAATTGGATTTAGGTAACCCTAAGGTTTTACAATATGTTCAAACCTTAATGGAAAAGGATGTCGAGAAAAGGTGTGAATTAGCACTTTATAAAGCACAAAAAAAGTATCATACCGATATATTTGGATTTGGAAATGCGGTCTATCGCAGCTATCCAAAAGCATGGAAAGAACAACATAAACATAAATGGTCCGAGGAATTTTCAAACCTTGAGGTTAGCGTAACCCCTCACGTTACCATCGTTAGAACAGGGTTATCTATTAAGTCCCCAGAGATGAAAGATTGATAAGAAAAGACTAAGCGGCGTTAGCCTTGAACTCTACAGGGTTAACGTTGATTTTTGCTGGCGGCGGAATAGGCACTTTTAAGTAAAAAAATATGCAGCTTGCTTAGCAAACCTATTAGAAAAATCAGCTCCAATACCGGAGCTGATTTACTATTTTATTTATTTATGGTCGATAATTGCCCAATAGGCTGGTTTCACATTGTAGTCTGGATCAAAAACAAACTTTTACTCTATTATACCGTGATAAATTGTTACTCATATTCTGTTCTATTAATCAAAAAAATTATCCCCTTTTAATTAGCATTCAATTTGAATGAAAAGACAAAGAGACTGTTAGCTAAAGTAACAGTCTCACTAATACAAGTTAATAAAAAACTGATTCTATTGATGTTTAATAGCTATTCTAGGAGAAAATGGTATGACAGCATCCATCTTAACTGCTAACGGTACGACTCCTTCAACTGCACTTGTGCAGCCAACAAGACGGTTAGAAGCTGCTACCGTTCTTTGTCTCTTTTTCATGGTTTCCTTCCTCTGTTCTCCAAGTGTCCCTCTATCGAGCTTGAGATCACCTAAGTAAGGTTTCATTTCTCCATTTGTAAAACTCTCAGCATCAAGCAGTTCAATTCGTTTTGCGCGGAAGCGTAAGTGTAATAGATCCCCTTGTTTTAGGTATAACACCCCTCCGTCATTATAAGCTTCGGGAGTCATATGGCCTATTGCTGCCCCGTAAGTAACTCCAGAATAGCGGCCATCACTAATTAGAGTAGCTAAACGTTTGAGTTGGCGATTTGCATTAATATGCTGCATCGGATTGAACATCTCAGGCATTCCAAATGCCTCAGGTCCTTGACCAGCAATAATTATAGTAAGTTTCAAACATTGATCTTTTACCATTCGATTAAATAATTGATGATAGGATAAGGCACCTGCTTCTCCATAACTTTCTGGTTGATTATGTTTCCACATTTGCAGCAAATGCTCTTGCGAAAATGCTTGCTCGTCTCTTAGTTCATCTAATAATTGGTCATTTAATAATTGGTTATTCGCATCTTCTTCATTTTCAAAATAAAGTACAAACGAAACTTTATCATCAAATTGATCTAATTGATAAGTAGTCATCCCACTAATTTTGACAACCGCACTTTCAAAAAAGTTCCCCCGTAACACATCGACTCCACTGAACTTTCTTAGCGGCTTACTTTGGATGATTGGATTTTCCTTAACCCCATCTGCACTTAGTCCTTCCGTATTACTCAGCCTTTCCTTCCAAGTTTGGCCAGTGACAGTTAAAGCATCGACATCCATCGGAACTCCATTTCGAATTAATTCATAAAAAAGAGTTTCCATTCCTCTAATCTGACCAGAGCAGCATTGCTCTGCGAGTACGAAAATATCCCTGCCTTCTGTAAGGCTGTAATGAAATAAATCTGGTATAGGATGTGATTGATGAATTTTCTCAATATCCCAAAGACTGAAGTCATATCCAGCATAGACCATTGCCCCAACAATGTGCATCATTAAGTTGGTGGACCCGCCGCCAGAGCTATGAATCCGGATGGCATTAGCAATATTAGCACCGACCAGCTCAGCCACACTGCATTCTGGGCGATTCGCTATCGTAAATAAGGATTCAATGGCTGGCTTTAGCTGATCTGAAGTAGGTGGTTCTGTTAACAGTTCCAGTTTAGGATGAACTAAGCCAAAACCTGCCATCAAATCTCTGGAACTATTTCCAGTTCCATGGAAAGCACATATTCCCCCTGCAGAGTCACAAGTATTAATCGCAAGCCTCTTTTCATAATTCTTATGCTGCTCGTGGGTAATAATCCCTTTTTCAACAGCTCGAGCAAGAACTCCTTGAAATTGTGTATTCGATGTACATTGTAAGATAAAACTTAATGCATCGTTAAGATCATCGGCAATATTCTGTTCACCCATTAATGATGCTCTTTCTGCAATTTCTTTTAATTCTACTTGTAAATCCTGCGGAATTTCTCCTCCCTTTAAAACGTGCGAAGGTGCAAATGTTGCAAATACTGGTGCTTCCCCACGATAGCGCCGGACTCGATCCAATAAAGCTAAACCACTTAATACCCCTAACGGCTGCTTATCACAACCTTGGATAACAAATGCCCCATGATAGGAATGCGCTTCCATTTGATTGACGACAATCTCAGCAATGGCATTACGGCTTTGCAGTGAATAAGACATCCCCATATTACTTTGGGCTGTACCGTCACACATCACTGGTGTACTAAAATAAAACGGAACCCCGCCTTCTTCCCAAATTTTTAAAGCTGCCCGGGAAACGGTTTCTAGATCTAAAATATGGGCAGGATGGTCGGCAGAGCCGCCAATAATGGCGATACGAGGTGCATTTTCTTCTAAACGGTTATATATTTCCCCTAATGTCCAATCGGATTTTGACCCTTGATATGAGTCTCCTAGAACCTTTTTGGCCCGATCCAATAGTCCTGCCACTGTAATCGGTTCATTTGCCTTCCCTTGGACATTTTCCCTATAAGGGTTAATTGGATTGTTAATTATTGGCCTTTTATCATTTACATTTCCGGTCATATATAAAGCCTCCTGCTCCAAGACAATTTTCATTAAAACACTAGAATCGTTTTCTAGAAATCTATGCATTTATAAAAGGGAAACCATACTATAATGGATACTATCCACCTATGTACAGTCCCCTATCATAGACTAATTTTCTTTTTTCATTATGGCTTAACAAATACTGTTTTAATGGAGGTGTAAAACTCTATCGCAGCAGTTCCTTGTTCTCGTGCGCCGGAACTGGATGCTTTCATACCGCCAAATGGAGCTTGTAATTCTACTCCTGCTGTTTCATAATTTACACGAACAAGCCCTGCCTCGCTTGCCTCGATAAATTGAAATGCATTCCCAATGTTTTTCGTGAATATGGATGCACTTAAGCCATATGGAATGTCATTAGCCAATTCGATTGCTTCCTCAATTGTTTTAACTTTTATTAAGGCTAACACCGGACCAAAAATTTCTTCTTGACCTATTGTCATGTCTGATTTAACATCATCAAATATGGTCGGCTCTACAAAATACCCATCCTGCAGTTCAATTTCTGATGGCCTGTTACCACCAACTAGAACGGTTGCGCCTTCTTCTTTTCCTTTTTCAATATAGGAAAGTACAGTGTTTAACTGTGATTCATTTACACATGGTCCCATCCAGGTCCCTTCCTCAAGACCATCGCCAACCTTTAATTCTCTTGTTCTATCAACTAATCTTTTTTTGAATTCTTCATAGATTCCTTCTTGTACAATGACACGGCTAGTTGCGGTACATTTTTGACCCGTGGATCTAAGTCCCCCGCTTATAGTTGCTTCCACTGCCTCCTCAAGGTCGGCATCATCTGCAATAATAATCGGATTTTTCCCGCCCATTTCTAATTGATATTTTGCCCCCCGTTCAATTGCCCCAAATGCCACTCTTTTACCGGTAGAATTGGAACCAGTAAAGGAGATTCCGTTTATTTGAGGATGATCAATGATGCGCTGTCCAACAACTGAACCTTTCCCCGTCACCATATTGACTACCCCTGCAGGCAAGCCGGCTTGCTCCATACATTCGATTACTTTAGCACAAGTGACGGAAGCCTCCTGTGCAGGCTTAATTACAACGGTATTTCCATAAATTAAAGCGGGTGCCATTTTCCACAACGGAATCGCAACCGGAAAATTCCATGGAGTAATAATTCCCACAACACCCAAGGGTACACGGGTTGTATACATTAACGCCTTACTATCTGTTGCTGGAATGACATCACCGGTTTTCCGTAAGCCCTCTCCAGCATAATATCTTAGAATAGCGATACCGCGCAGCGTTTCCCCCTTTGCTTCTGGAAAGGTTTTTCCCATTTCTCTTGTAAGTGTTTCAGCAATTTCATCCAGGCGCTTTTCCATGATATCCGCAGTTTTAAAAAGGAAGTCACCTCTTTGAGCACCAGATAAATTCCGCCATGGCGCACTTGCATTTTGAGCAGCAGCAACAGCTTTATCTACATCACTTGCTGATGAACTTTGAACGTACCCAACTATTTCATTCCGGTGTGCCGGACTATAACTCTTTTCAACCAAATTGGTAGATGCTGGAACCCAATCTCCACCAATAAAATTCCCATACGTTTTTACTTCAGTTTGAACTGTCATAGCTACCCTTTCCCTTCTGTTCATATCTTTTCAACTAATTTGTTTCAACTAGTTTTACTGCTTGTTTTACTACCGGATTAACCAATTTACCTATACCCGGAATTTCTATTTCAATACGGTCACCGTCTTGTAAAGTATAACTTTCAGGTGGAACAATGCTTGTTCCTGTTAAAAGGACAGTCCCATTAAACACAATATTATCTTTTACAAGATAGGAGGAAAGTTCTTCATATGTTCTTCGTAAGTCACGGGTACTCGCTGTTTCTTCAAATACTTTTACCTGATTCCGATAGATGCGACAGGTAATCTGGAAGCTATAGAAATCTTCAACTGTTTCTGCCAAACGAATAGCTGGACCAATCGAGCATGAATTTTTCCATATTTTAGCTTGCGGTAAGTAGAGTGGATTTTCCCCCTCAATATCCCGGCAGCTCAAATCATTTCCAATTGTGAATCCAAAAATCTCCCCATTCTCATCTAAGACAAGAGCTAATTCAGGTTCGGGAACCTGCCAGCTTGAATCAGATCTTAAACAGAGGTCTTCGCCTGTTCCTCTTGTTCGTTCTTTAGTGGATTTCAAGAAAATTTCCGGTCTTTTTGCCTCATAAACCTTATCATAAATGGTTGGCTCGGTATGTTTCCCACCGGTAGCTTCATAGTTTCGTTCTTCCCTGCTTCTAAGATAAGTGACCCCAGCAGCCCATACCTCCTGTGCTTCAATTGGTACGAGTAATTGAAGCTGTCCTAAATCTTCCTTCTTAGGCAAGGTATCTTGGATCGCTTGCTGAATGATTTCAACCATCGAGACTTTTCCTTGTTTGGCTGTCTGTCTTAATTCGAGGATGTTTTCAAATGGCAATTCGTAAAGTAAATTCTCATCCGTAATAGCAGCCAATCTTGATAAACCGTTTTCTTCTAAGAATCGTATAATACGCATCCAATCACCTCTAATTAGTTTTACATTATAAAACTGAGTTTTATAATGTACTCATATAAAAACTCCATTATTAATAATAAGGAGTTTTTGACACATAACCCATTTCTCGAGATATTTTTTCGCCAGTGTGAAGCATCAATGGTATAATTCGTTCCATTTCCTCATCATTTAATCGAGGAGTAGGCATCGAAACACTAAAAGCAGCTACTGCATTGCCTGTATAATTACGAATCGGAAATGCGAGGCAGCAAATACCAGGCTCATTCTCTTCTCGATCATAAGCGAATCCATTTATTTTTATTTCAGCCAATTCATTTAAAAAATCAATTTTATTTGTAATTGTTCTAGGTGTCCTTTGCTCAAATACATAGCCATCCATCATTTTGTCAATCTCTTCTTGGGAACTTAAAGCAACAAGGAGCTTTCCTACTGCACTGGTATGTATCGGTACCCTCCTTCCAATCCGAGAATATAGAACATTTGCTGAAGTTCCCTCTACTTTATCTATATATAGACCTTCTTTTCCCTCTAATATGACGAGGTGAAGGGTGTGACCGGTTTTTTTCGATAAATCAAGTAAGTATTTTTTTGCGATGTTCCGGACATCTAAGTTGGTTATAACAAAATTACCTCTTTCAAGTAACTTCATGCCAAGCTTGTATTTTCCACTCTCTCCATCCTGATCAATATAACCGCTTTTTTTTAGCGTTTTCAATAATGAATGAACAGTACTTTTATTTAAGTTCATTCGCTCACTAATTTCGGTTATTTTTAATTCAGTTGAATGTTCATCAAACAAGTCTAAAATCGTCAATGCTCTTTCAACTGATTGAATTATTGGCATTTACTATCAATCCTTTTTTGTTGGGTCTCTAGACGTAGATTACTATGTTGAAGCATTAGTTCTCTTTTATAATTTGTTTTACATTATAAAACCAGATTTTATAATATAGCTTAAATCTAGTTAAAATATTACTGTAATGATTCACATGAGTCAACATAATTTACATAAATATTCTGAATCATTGAGATTTTTTTTATGAACACTGCTCCAAAAAAGTAAAGGCTTTCAAATAAACCATTATTTGGAATATGGATTCAATGAGAAATCATACTCACCATCACCAGGCAGGACATAAAAACTTAAAAGGTATATCCGAATCCCAAAATGGTATAACATTTGTTTTCATTATCGGAAGCCATCTTAATTTCTACCTTGTGTTCCCGGCAGGCATTCTCCTGATACAAGATGACAGCATTGCAATGAGTCCAGTTAACTTCATGAGGATCGGCGGTTTTTACATGCTTTCCATCCACAAATATTTCCGCTATCCCAAACTCACTATTTCCAGAATCCTTATAAACAAGAATGAGGCTTCTGCTGTTTATTGTCATTTTGAAACTTTCATTTCCTGATGTAGTTGTATGCATCCAGTTATTTGGAAATTGAGGTGTGACGAAAGGGTTAGCATCCATCTCTACCATCTGCAAATCTACATCTGTTTCCCAAAAACTGCCCACATTTATCTTTGCATCTATTCGGTTATCTTTCCTATCCAGTAACTGAACATCCTTAAAACCATTACCATAAACCGGCGATCTATCCATTTTTATATCATTTCTATCTCTAAAGGATTTCTTCGTTTCAGAAAATAGATAAGAAAGGCAATCTGCCATTATAGTATGACCGTCGTTCGTTGGATGATAGATATCGAAAAAAAATTGCCGCTTGGTTATGATATTTCCCTCTTCCTTTGTAAGTCTAAACTGCTCTACCACTGCATCTTTTACACTTACCATTGGGAGTTCATAGTGCATTCCTATGGGAGAAAGCCTTTCCTGCAGATTCCAGTCATCTACAAATACGCTGAATAATAAAATAACAGCTGGTTTGTTTTCCGAAGAAAGTATTTTTAAACATAGGCTCTCATAACATATTCCCTTTGTTTCGTCCCCTGCATCATTTACCGCAAACTCAACAATCACGATATCCGGCTCTACTTTTCCATTCCTTAAAACATCCCGTTCATAGCGGATCATGCCGAGTTCAGATGGTGTACCTCCTACTCCAGCCTTCACAAAGTGGACATTCCTTCCATCATCTTTACCAAACATTTCTCTGAACTTCAAATAAGATTGATAGGCATAACAATGAGTATGGATTGGTTTTGCTCCAGCTCCCTGAGTAATGGAGCCCCCTATATAGGCGATGGTTACATCCTCGCCTCTTTCTGCTTTTTCAATTGCCTCTTTCAATCTTTGATTGTTTCCTTTACTTAAAAGGGATTTTCTAATCATGGACTGATAACCTTTTGAGCCAAATGTGACCGGTGGTTCCAACGATATCTCAGGGACCTTATAGGAATCATGCAAATAGAATTTTACACTTGCTGTTGCTAGTTCACCTGGATGCTCAAATTCAAAGGCAAATTTACCTGGTACATCATCAGATGGGGACCATTGGTAATCTCCCAGGTCTAAAATGATCTCGGTTCCATCTGTTGGACAAGCTATTCTTAGTAGTGTTCCAGTATCATATTTTTTTCCTTTTCCATAATTTTGTAATACAAAGTTGATTTTTCCTGCATATTTATTTCCTGTTTTTATTACTATACCTATACTGTGAACCAGCTTACGGAATCCCTTACAATCTTCAAGGAGAGTCAACATTTCCTCATCTTCCACGCCACCTACAAATCTGGCAAGACTTTTCAATTGTTCTCCTTCTAAATAGATTTCCTGTGAGGGCTTGCCTTCATTACGGGGAGTTGCCTCAATCACACTCTCAAACATAACGAAAAAGCTATCTCGTTTTATCACTTGATCTTTTGGTGCTAGGAGATCTTCATCTCTATTGTCATTTTTCAACAATCTGCTTTTTTCAGTCATTTAACCTTTCTCTCCTATAAATCATCTATTTTTTTATGACAAATTATTTAGAATTAATCACTGTTTTTCTACGCTAGATTCTAACAGTGTTCAATGAGCCTCTTTGATAATGGAAATAAGCAATATCTACATATCCGCCAATTTGGGCAGTTGCATAATTAAATAAACCAATCCGGTAACCCATGAAATGATCTAATGTATACTTCATGTTTAATGGACAGCCAATTTTACTCCAGTTTTCTCCGTCTTCAGAATAGAAAAATTCCGCTAGATCAACACTATCATCAAAATTAAACTCAATTTTCAAATAAATCTGATTGCTAGAAAATGAAATCCTTTCAACCATTTTTTCATTACCATCACCACGGTTTACACACATTGAGACGTATTTATTTCCGTCCACTTCTGCCTTAATTCCCACAGTCCCAAAGCTATTCTGGAGAGCGACCAATCCTGCATAATCACCAGGCTTCATGTTTGAAATATCCATCTTTGTTATCCCTGTACAATCAGGTCCTTCCGTTCTTTGTGTCAATGTATTACGTGCATACAAAACGCTGTTAGTTAAATGCCCGGTTTCCAAACGCAGATAGCCTGGCCTTTTTGTGAATGACCATAGCTCATGATCCGGATTATGATTCCACTGCCAATTCAAGGCCAAATTATTTTCTGTATAGTCAAACTCATCACTGATCACTAACGGATTTTTGGAAGAAGCAGGCACGTTTATTTCCAATTCTTTTGGTGCCTTACCGTCAATCCCCACCATGGGCCATCCGTCCTTCCAAGTGACAGGCAGTATATAGGGGATTCTGCCAATGGCATCATGATCTTGAAACAACATGGCATACCACTCATGTTCCGGCGTATCAAAAATCGCTCCTTGTGCAATTCCATGATTATGGTATTCCATGTCATCATCAAAAATCACTTTACGCTCATACTTACCCAAAAGCTGGCTTGCGCGATAACATATTTGCCTTCTGCGCTTGTTTCCAACTATTGGCCATTCGATAAATAATAAATAATATCGCCCGTCTATCTTATACGCGTGGCATCCTTCACATCGCAAACCGATATCTTCTTTATCGGTTACCAACAATAATTGATGGATGCCTCCCGGTTTTATTGCTGTTGCATCTTCTGTCAATTCTGTTATATGAATGTCACCATTGCCATACATCACAAATACCCTTTTTTCATCAAAAAGCAATGTGGGATCGTGATATACTCCTTCAAAAGTTGAACGTGCCCATTTTCCATTTTCTATTTCTTTTGTTTGATAGATATAAGACCTGTTCATATCGTTACTGGAAAAAGATACATAAAAAGTTTCGTTATGATGGCGCAAACTTGCAGCCCACGAACCTTTCCCATAGATTCCTTTTCCATCCCTCAAATTATGTGCATCATTGTCTTCCAAAATATCAAATACATATCCGATAATCTCCCAATCTACTAAATTCTTCGACTTCATAATTGGGCACCCTGGCATAGTATGCATGCTCGTACTTATCATATAATAATATGTCCCGACTCTTATCACATCAGGATCCGGGACATCCGCCCATATAATGGGATTCGTTAAATTAGTTTTATTCATATAATTCTATAATCCTTCCATTGTCTATCTACTTCTAACCTGCCTTGGCAATTTAGTTATTTCTTTCTTAAAGCTGCCGTCTAATTCTCCTGATGTGTTGATTTCTTTTGGTGGAAAAGTCGACGCACTCGTTCAGTTTGAGTTGATAAGCAAGTCTTTCCGATAACTGTTCAGAGATATTTCTATATGTAATATTGTAAAGGAGTGATGAAACTTATTTTAATTTATTAGAATACAATTATCTTTATAATAATAAGTTATTGGATTTGACAGAAAAATGGTACATAATATGTATAAAATGTAATAATATCGTTAAATTGAATTTTTTAAATGAGCTGAGTAGCTAATGGTCTCATGTAAAACAAGATTAGGAGGATATTATGACAACTATTGACTATGCAGGAACTGATGCCGTGCACTCAAGTAATTTTGTTTTTGATATTCCTAAAGGTCATGACTGCTGGCTCCTTGTCGTCACTAAGACTCCAGCTATTATCTGGGTCAATGGTGAACTCAAGGAATATCCCGCGCACAGTGCGATACTATATCAACCACATCAGAAAATTTACTATCGGGCTTGTGTTGAAAAATACATGAATGACTGGATTCGTTTTGACACCAATGAACCTTATGTTACCGAAACAATGCTTCCACGTGGTGTACCTTTTTCATTGGCAGACCCTGAATATTGTCACAAGTTATTTCAGTTGCTTGTCACAGAGGACTCATTTAATAATGATTTTAGAGGATCATCAATAGACTACCTGTTAAGAATTCTGTTTAATAAACTTTTGGAGTCTTACTTTCAGACTGGAATTTCCCCACAATATTATAACCTTATAAATCTTCGTACTGAAATTTACACTAGCCCTGGTGATAATTGGACAATTCCTAAAATGTCAGAATATGTCCACCTAAGTCCTGGCTATCTACAAACACTCTATAAAAACACCTTTAGGATTTCCTGCATTGATGATGTCATCATCAGCCGAATCCGCCTAGCCAAAGAATATCTGATGCATGGTTCCTATACAGTTGCTGAAGTAGCATTTCGCTGTGGATATAATAATGTTGAACATTTTTGCCGACAATTCAAACAAAAGACAGGATTGACTCCAGGCAGATTTCGCAACAATGCTACCAGTTCAAACAGTGAAAAGGAGTCAATCATTTGATAGAGTACAAGTGACCAAATCACCTGATTGTTCCAAGTTTTACTTGGATCAATCAGATAAATGCCATTGCCGATGGCTGTATGAACGCAATATATAAACTCCATCCTGTACTGTATCAAATCGACTGATTCCTTCATTAATATCTGTACATTGTATGAGACCATTCGTTTGTTCACATGTCAGTTTGAAAGAGCAATTTAACTTTAAATAACAAGGTTTTCCATTTAACGATTTGACTTTTGCTCTTACAACGCGATAATCCTCCCATTCAATATCTACCTCGAATCCACCTCTAGCCCGTAATCCTCTTACAGACCCATCCTTCCATGCTTTAGGCAGTGCCGGGAGAAAGTGAATGACTTCATCATGACTTTGTAATATCATTTCTGCAATGGCTGCAGTACCTCCAAAATTGCCATCAATTTGAAATGGAGGGTGATCATCAAATAAATTGGGCAGTGTCGATTTTTGAAGTAAAGCTAAAAGATTTGAATAGGCCTGTTCTCCATCTTCTAATCTTGCCCATAAATTGATCAGCCAGGCACGGCTCCAGCCTGTGTGACCTCCCCCATATTCCAAGCGCCTTTCGATCGTTCGTCTCGCTGCAGAAGCCAATTCCGGCGTCCTGCGAACGGTAATTTGATTACCAGGATGTAATGCAAATAGGTGAGAGATATGCCGGTGCCCAGGCTCCATCTCCTCATAGTCTTCTAGCCACTCTTGTATTTGTCCATATTTTCCAATCTTCGGCTGAGGGATGCGCTGTAAAGCATTAGTTAATTGTCCCCTGAATTCGTCGTCTATTGAAAGAATCTCGCTTGCTTCCATACAACAATTAAAAAGTGCAGATAGAATCTGACTATCCATTGAAGGCCCCATACATAAAGTCCCTGATTCTCCATTTGATAGAATATATGTATTTTCCGGAGAAGAGGATGGACATGTAACAAGATATCCTTCTTTTGTTTCGATTAAAAAGTCCAGGAAGAATTGTACCGATTCTTTAATTGTTTCATAGCTTTTCTCTAAGAACTTCACATCACCGCTGTAATGATAGTGCTCCCATAAATGCAGGCAAAGCCATGCTGCTCCCATTGGCCAATAAGTGGCTGGCGGATAGATATCTTGCGGAGCTGTGTCTGCCCATATATCAGTGTTATGATGTGCCACAAAACCCCTGCAGCCGTACATGATTTCCGCTGTTCGCCGTCCAGGTTCTCTCATTCTCTCAATTAAATCGAATAATGGCTCGTGGCATTCTGACAAATTACAAGTCTCTGCAGGCCAATAATTCATCTGTGCATTAATATTAATCGTAAATTTGCTATCCCAAGGCGGCCGCATACTATTATTCCATATGCCCTGCAAATTAGCAGGTAAAGAGCCCGGCCGGCTGCTTGAAATAAGTAAATACCTTCCAAATTGAAAATAGAGTGCTATAAGGCCATTATCCTTATAGCCTTCCTTGAGACGTTTTAATCTCTGATTTGTTGGTAGCTGTTCATTTTGACCACTAGACAGATCATATAATTTTAGACTTACCCTGTTATAAAGTTCTATATAGTCCGTTATATGAATGCTTTTTAAACAGTCATAATCCATATGTTCTACTTTATCAACGGCATGAAAACAGGCTAACTCTGGGTCACTGTGATGAAAAGTTGTATTGGCAGCTAAAAATAAGGTGACTTCGTCCGCATCATTGACCAGTAAATGTTCACCAATAGTTTGAAGACTTCCACCCTTAGAGTTCGCAGAAAGAACCACTCGAAAATTAGATCCACCTTTACCGCCACAGTTGCCTCTCATCACAAGGCTGTTGCCTCTGTTTGCTCTAACCTCTTCCATCAGCCTGCTTTGATCTCTCGTTAATCTGGCTGAAAAAGAGATGGAGGCTGATTGATTTGCTGTAAGGCGAATGACAATTAAGCCGGAAGGATAGCTTGAATAGATTTCCCTTTGAAACTTCACCCCACTGCAGTTGTATTCAACCGAAACAATTCCATTTTCTAAGTCAAGTTCACGTTTGTAGTCGCTTACGTCATTATGATTAAAGTCTAAAAAAAGATCGCCCAAACCCATATAGTGCCTTTGAGTCTCAGGAATACCCGAAAGGGCCATCATGGCCAATTTTTCTGCATCCTTTGGTTTTCCGTTCATAAGCAGTTCCCTAATCGTAGAAATATTACCAAGTGCATCCGGGTTGTTGCGGTCTCTTGGTCCGCCATACCATACAGATTCTTCATTCAATTGAATTTGTTCCATACTGGTTTTTCCATAAACCATTGCGCCAAGACGACCGTTACCGATGGGCAGCGCCTCATTCCATTCTTTTGCCGGTTGGTCAAACCATATAATGCTTTTGGACACCATAAAACCTCCTCTTACGAGTAATGACTTGTATAGATAGTTATAGTTTAGTTATTGATTACACTAATAATTTGAAATGGATCCTAGCCTGGTTTTTTCCTATGTAAGACATTAAGAGATTAGTTTTTTCGACTTTTCCTGTTGGTTTTGATCTAGCTTTTTAAACAGAACTGAATTGGATGTATTGAATAGTAGGTGAAAGTCTAAGTATAAAAAATAATCAATAATATAGTAGATGAAACCGATTATATTTCCCTTTTTAAAATCCTTTTTATAGGTCTGCCAAAAAGTTTTTGTTAGCGGAATATCTGTACAACCTTGAATCCACTTTCTTGTAATAACAAAGGTACTTATCGTTGCTGGAAATAGTCCAAAGAGAGTGAGTCCAAATTAATGAAAAAACATCCACAAAATACTTATATAAGCGAATTTAGTTATCCATTCCGTTACACGGTAAATTCCACTCATTGCTCCGGTAAACATCATTTACCTACTCCTTTGTCATAAAATATTTTTATAGTCATTATTTTCTTCCGGACTTTTTGTCGGTGTACAGACGTTCAGATAAAGACAGTCCTCGATCATATGAATATCTGGATCAACGGCCCATCCCTTGTATAGTTGTTTTTTTCATCGATTACTGTTGGGGCCTCGAGGGAGATGGGTGAACTTCATAGGCACTTAAGATACCCTCCTAACCTGGATGACAAAACGAAAAAGTAGAACCAGATGGAAGAATATCATAAAAGCGATCCAGTATGTTTATTCCTCCGTTCTGATTCTATTTTTCCTAACAAAATATTTTGAAAGGCTGGGCAATTTAATCTTCGTCTAATTCTGAATCATAAACTTTCTAATTTTATACTACAAATGAAGCGTATGTGTCATATATGCGATTTCTCTTGGCCCTTTCCTCCGTGCTGAGTTTTTGAGCGTCTGCAATCTCATAACCGCCAAAGGTATCATACAGCCTCGATGAGGGGTCGACTTCCACATACGTACACCATGGCAGCCAATGATAGTTACTTTGCAAGGTTTGACTGGTAAAATTGCCGCTTTCGTGCCCCAGCCCCGGCATGATGTAGCCGATACTGCCGTCCACGTCACTGGACTGTCGGGTATTTTGATGGATGAACTCAGCAAAGTCGAGGTAATGCTCATCGCCCGTAATCACATACAACCGGTAATAGGTGTACGAGCAGGCGGCCATATATACATCAGCGCCTCCGCCAATGGTAATGATGCTTTGTCCGCTGATGGAGTACTTATTAAACGGATGTTTCGGCCAAAGCGTACGTACCGGGAATGTCCAGGCATAGGTCCAAGTTTCCGTATAGTCTGCGGCGCCAATCGCGCCTTCCAACCATTTATCCTGACCTGTCAAATCATACAGGGCAAGGAAACCGAATAAAGCATAGATGCCGGCCTCTTTATCCTGGATGTCCATGTTGTCACATGTTCCGCCACGGTACTCCAGGTTCCGATAATTGTTTTCGTAAGACCATTCACCGGCCATAATCGCTGCCGTTTTATATCTTTCGTCGCCGGACACCAGATAGAACTGTACCAGAAAACGAATCACACTTGGAGTGTTGGACTTCGAGTCCATGCGGATGGAGTTATCGGGATTGTAGGCCCGATAAAAACTTCCGTCTTCGTTTTGAATGTTCACAAGCCAATCAGCCGTTTTTCTGCAGAATTCCAACCAAGCAGGCCGCTCGTCGCCTTTCCTGCGCATATAGAGGTATGCGTCTAAAATGGCCTCGATTCCGTCAGCAAGCATTCGTACATAATGCGGATAGGGCTCGAATCCCTTGATGTTGGGATTGTAGCACATATGCGGCAGGCCGGATTCGGTCATTGCCGTCCTCACCCAAAAATCAATAATGTTTACGCCTTTTTCAAAGGATTCCAGTACGTTTTCTTTATCGCCATATCGCAGCAGCTGATATCCGATACCAGGCTGTTGTCCTACGAAGCCGAACTGAAAGGAAACGCAAGAGATATCCATGTCAGGTAACTGGCAGGCAAAGGGTAGACCATATGAATCACCATATTGCCGCGTATATTTGGTAAACACCTTCATACAGTCGTGGAAAAATTGCTCATTATCTACTTCAAATAACTGATCGCGCATCCGGTCATAAGTTACACGCCAGATGTCTCTCATCATCGGCTGGAAGCTGCTGTAATGCCCAAAATTGATTGCCACCGTGTAATTTTGCTCAAAGCCGACCTCCACAGGGTGGTTAACGCGCTGGAATGTTTTTGACTTATCTTTGTAGTCAAGACCTGCATACTGATTTCCTCTAGGCATCTGCCCATCGCAGCCAGGATACACATAATCGATAGAAAGGCCATCAATTTTCGCCTCGAATTCCTTGCGGTAGGCAAAACCATAATACAAATAGTTTAGCGTTTTGCTTTCCGGCTTGCTCATGCCGATGGCGCCAATGGTCAATTTCGGATCCACGTTGTTTTCGGATCTCACAATGTCCACAGACTGCATCGTTACATCTGAAGCCCAGCGCGACAGAGCCGCCATTTCCCCCGATGCGATGTTTTGCATCGCAAAAACAGGCAAGGCATAACAGGTTTCCATCCGATAGAAATATTCGCAATCCAAGTCTTTGCCAATAGCGTAATCAGGAGCGAATTCGTTTTGCTTATACCAGACACCAGGCGCGAAGCAGTTATAGTCATGAGTATCGTCCGATTCCGTCATCACAAAAGAGACCTTTGTGGAAAATCCAAGGTCATCCCCCACCTTCACCACCTTGACGTTACGGCTTACCTTGAATCCGGCCCTGGTTGCTTCATACACGTCCACAAATGAAAAATCGGAGCCAGAGGGCACAGTTACTGTGCCCTTGGCGACGATTGTATCACCCGAAATGTCAATCTCACTGTAAGCATTATCGTAAAATTCGCTAACGGCAGATACCGTCTTTACCGTTACAAACATCGGGCGTTTGTTGAAATAGAGCAGTTTGCCGTTTTTTTGAACTTCAAGGCCTCCATCGTTAAAGCTAAGGCGATAGTCCCCACATACTAGGCTCATATAGATGCTCCTTTTACTGTTTTTTTCTCGAAATATTGTTTAACAAGAAACTTCATTAGATCGCTCGGTTGCTCCCTTAAAAATTCGGGTTTATCTCTGAAAACCATACCGTACGGTTCCTCGGCAGTGTAAGGATCCCACTGTGGCATATCCTCACCTGTGGAATCTTTTCCGTTTGGATCTCCCGTTCTGATGAAATTAGCCCAGTAATTACACATTTGGCGCGCAAGGTCATAATGTTTGCCGACAAAGGGCCTCCAACATTTGGAAAGGGTTTCAAAAAAGAACCAAAGATCTACGGAGTGGAATGTTCCAGGGTTATCCCATCCCGGGATTTCTGCATCAAAATTGTAATAGTACAATGGTATATTGGCGCCCGTTTCCGCATTGGCCTGTGAAGCAACGCGGATAGCATATTCGAAGACGCTCAATGAAGCATTTTTCAATACTTCATTTATATCGTCCGACTGAGCTTGGCAAAGAGCAAGAAATTCGTCGGCATCATCGCCGAACATTTCAACAGCCATGTTTCGGAATTCGTCAAGCGTCTCGACATTCGGAACACTGAAAAACTCGGAGGACGTGTGGCCCCACAGCACAGGTACCTTCCAGTGCTTATTTTCCACGATAAGATCAAATGTGTTGCCTACGGAGAATACATCATCAACAACGGTACCCCAGAACTCCTTGTATTCCACCATTTTATAGCGGACATATTCTGCATCAAGCTTACGGGCTTCAGCAAGTGAGGAAACTCCAAGAAATTCAAAGAACTTAACCCCATCATGTTCGGCATCCGCCAGATTACGCCTGCCCCTTGGAAACCGGCTTCCTGGGTAAAGCGGTGAAAAGATACCGCTTTGAATAATCGCCCTCTGGAAGAGGCCCTCATTCTGCGGCGAGATGAGCTGGCTCATTACGCTTCCGCCTCCAGCTGATTGCCCGCCAATCGTGATGTTTTCTGGGTCACCGCCAAAAGCCTCAATGTTTCGTTTGACCCATTGTGTTGCCGCTTGCTGGTCGAGATGGCCGAAGTTTGCGGGGGCATCCGGGGATTCTGCCGTTATTTCAGGATGGCATAGAAATCCGAAAGCGTTCAGACGGTAACCAACTGTTACCACAATGATCCCCCTACGGGCGAGGCGTTCGCCGTCGAACTCCATCTCAGCCGTATGACCGACCTGCAGCCCTCCGCCGAAATACCATACATATACCGGCAGCTTTTCATCGGTACTTTCAGCCGGAGCCCATACGTTCAGGTAGAGACAATCCTCGTCCATGAGGATGTCCGGATCCACAGCCCATTCCCTGGTGTAGATGTTGTTGACATCGATCTTTTGCCTTACCTGCATCGGGATTGGTGCGAAATCGTATGCTCTTAATACACCATCCCAGTCGTTAGCGGGCTGCGGAGCACGCCAGCGGTTTTCGTCTACAGGCGGCGCAGCAAATGGAATACCTTTGAAACTCGTTATACGGGGGTCGGCTGCAGGCAATCCCTCCACGTACCCGTTTTCAACTTTTACTAATCTGTTCATATTTAATGGCTCCCTCCCGAGATTACTAGAATTCTAGAATTCTTTGCAGGTAATAAAGAATTGATATTACCTGCCTTTAATCGCTATTTTAAAAGGATGTCTACTATCTATTTCGTAAGGCGAATCACATTCCATGCCAGCTTCTTTGCAACGGCTGTCACTTTGCCGTTATCCATTTTTGTATCGCTATTTTTCGTTGGCTTAATCATATCCGGATTTTCAAAACCATTTCCCTATTCCAAATCATCAGTATACATTTCAATATGCTCAGCGAGCTGAATGCCTTTAATATCAGGGGATAGCGTAAGATCCCCCGATCCATGAAGAATTAAAAACGGCGGTTCGCCGCCGTTAATATCAAGTAGAGGACTCGCTATTGCTGCACGCCCAATCC
This sequence comes from Neobacillus drentensis, assembly GCF_021560175.1. Taxonomy (GTDB): domain Bacteria; phylum Bacillota; class Bacilli; order Bacillales; family Cytobacillaceae; genus Neobacillus; species Neobacillus drentensis_A. Next base: position 5,080,961 of record NZ_CP091110.1, read on the forward strand.
CGCTTTCTAAGTCACAGATATCCCGAGCAGCTGCCATTATCTATAGCTATTCAAGCACGCTATACGTTTTCGGCATAAACCACCCGACACTTAAAATTACATGAAACTTCATACTTATTAGATAATTGAATCTCCAATTCGGCATTATTCCTTTATGGCACCTACTAACATACCTTTGGCAAAGTATTTCTGTAAAAAAGGAAATACACACATGATAGGGAGCATCGCTACAATAACTGCTGCCATTTTCATACCTTCTGAAAATTTCTCCGCTTGTACATTCGAAACATTCATTTGCTCACTCATCTGAGAATCGATGACAATCGATCTTAAAGCAAGCTGCAATGGAACAAGGTTGCCATCCCTTATGAAAATCATTGCATTAAACCATTCATTCCAACGGTCTACCGCATAGAACAATGTCATAGTCGCCATGATAGGCATCGATAAAGGTAATATGATCTTAAACAGAATAGACCACTCACCGGCTCCATCAAGCTTGGCCGACTCCATAAGCGAATTTGGGATGGACTGAAAATAGTTCATCATGATGATTAAATAAAATGAATTGACTCCATAGACTAACACTACAGACCAAATGCTATTAATTAAGTGCAGCTGCTTCATTAACAAGTACAATGGGATAATACCGCCATTAAACAGCATCGTAAGTACAACAAAATAGATGAGAGAACGCTTAAATGGAAACTCTGGGCGACTCAGCCCATACGCCATGCTGGTAGTCAGAATCATGTTAATCGGCAATCCTAATCCGAGGATCAGCAATGTTGTCCGATAACCGATCCATATGCGGCCGTCTGCAAACAATGCTTTGTAGTTCTCAAGTGTAAATGCCTTTGGTATCAATAGTACAGTTGATTTGAGGTATTCCTGTTGTGTTGCAAATGATATGGCAAATACGTTTATAAACGGAAAAACGATGGTGAAAGCAAAGGCTATAAGGATTAGCAGAAGGACAATATCCAATAGTTGTATTTTATTACGTTTCTTTTTAGTACCGCTTTTTAGTACGGGTTGAATAGATGTAACCTTTTTCATATTTACATTCCTCTCTCTCATGTAATCGCATCTGATTTATCCCCGAGCCTTTTTCCTCATAGACGGAAAAAGTCCTTCCGAACCAAGCGCTTTACAGACACGGTCAGCAATAAGTAATAGGACTAAGTTGATTACAGCCCTAAACAAACTTACTGCACTTGAGAAAGAAAAGTCGGCAGCAGATTGGAATGTAATGTTATAAATATACATATCCAGGATTTGACCTGCTTTGGCTGTTGCAGCATTACTGATATTAAAAATCTGATCAAAACCTGTTGTCATAAGATTTCCAACTGCTAGGATAAACATTACAACAATGGTATTTCGTATACCTGGAAGGGTTATATACCACATCGTCTGCAACCGGCTCGCACCATCAAGTTGAGCAGATTCATATTGTTCCGTATCAATTCCAGTAATAGCTGCAAGATAGATGATCATAACCCATCCTGACGCCTTCCAGTCACTTGTAAGATATAATAAGTATTGGAAAAATTTCGCGTTGCCAAGAAAATTGACTCCATCTCCACCCAGCAATTTGATTATACTGTTTACCAAACCGTGAGCATCCAGAATATTAAGCATAATACTTGAAACAATAATCCACGACAAAAAATGCGGGAATGTATAAATGGTTTGTAAAGTCTTTTTAAATCTGTTAATACGCAATTCATTCAACATCAAAGCAAGAATGATTGGAACGGGGAACTCAAATATCAGCCGTCCTGCATTAATCAACAGTGTCTTCCAGAGCGAGTACATAAATTCCGGATCCCTAAAAACATAGGTAAAATTGGTCAATCCTACCCACGGACTTCCAAAAATACCGAGATTGGCTTGATATGTTTTAAATGCTAATAACAACCCATACATCGGAATGTAAGCAAAAATAACGTACCATATGACCCCCGGCAATATGAGTTGGTAACTTTCCCTTGCTTTCCACATACGGCTAATCAAGGAGGAATTATTCTTCTTTTTAATCACGGATGGTTTATTCTTTTCTACTATTGTTGTATTCTCCATATTAAACTCCTTCTGACCCGTCTTATTCATATCAATCTCTAAAAAATAAAGGAATAGGAAGGACAGCAGCATCACCTAAAATCAAGCAGCCGGGGAATACTTTGCGATTCACCGCAGCTACTTGAAGTTGATTCAACTCAAAACTTGCTTCCTATTTAGCAAGTTTTGAGTTCAATTCGTCTAGAATCGGTTGTACAACTGCATTCTTTGACTTAACCCATTTCTTCCAGTTTTTTTCAATATCACCTGGCTGAGTAATAAGATTGACATACTCTTGATTGTATTGGAACTGGGCCCTTCTATAGGATGGTGAATCATATGTGTATAAATCCCAGTTTACTTTTGAGAATGTTTCAGGAGTGCCCTCTTTAACTCTTGAAGCATAAAGCTCCTTGGACCGATCTCTTAATCTTTGATCTATATTAGGATCCTCAAATGAGGTATCATCAAACAGAACTGTACTGCCTAAAAGATATCCCCATGATTGATACTTTCCACCAGGGCCGCCAAGCGCCTTGCCTTCTTTGGCTGGGTCATAGAGCGATTTTACTTTGCCATTGCTGTCATACGTCCAATCTACATCTTTTAAACCCATCATGTTGATGATTTCGCCCTCTTTTGTAGAGTTATAATCAAGAATATCCATATATCGCACAAATTTTTCCTCTGATATATTTGGGTTAAAGATGATTGTACCCCAGAAATTAATGAGATCTGTCTGATGATACTTCCCGTCATCACCCAAAACAGTAGCCATATGAATATTCTCATAAGGATCTTTTTTGATGTTTTTATTAAAATCATTATAAACCGTTTGAAGATTTGACGTCGGCGCCTGGTTGAAGGAAGCACCTGCAGTTCCTGTTACATTAAAGTCATTAAAAAACGTTTGATTTTTATTCGTGTAGAAATCCTTGCTAAGCAAACCGGAACGATAAGCTTCCTGGAGCTGTTTAAGCCCTTTCAAAGTATCTGGAGAGGCCGCGCCCCACTTATACTTACCGTCTGTATCTTTGTAAAATTCTTGGTAATGAGTACTATTTCTTCCTACAAACAAATCAGCTGCAAAGTTAGTATCCTCAGAAAGGGGAACTAATTTGTCGCCTATCTTTCCAGGGTCCTTATCCTTTATAAGTTTGGCATACTGAAGGATCTCAGAAGTTGTATATGAGTCCTTAACTGGGAAGCCCACAGCTTTAGCCCAATCTGCACGGATATATACAGTTGGATGATTCGGCAATGGATCTCCTGGAAGGTTATTCATAAAGCGTGCCCTAGGGAGAAAATATGTCCCACCCAATTTCTTCTCCATCTCAGGACCGAGTGATGTTTTTTCATAAACTGCTGCCAGGTGAGGCCAGCGAGTTTTCCAGTCGTCAGGAAGTTTTTTGAGAAGTCCCTGTTTTACAAAAGATGCCGCATCAGCATAAATGAAATTGTATACCGCAACATCCGGCATATCGCCTGAGTTAATCCATATTCGGAGATTTGAACTCCAGTTGTCCCAGTTTAGTGATGATACTTTTAAGGTGTAGTTAAACTTATCAGAGTAATACTTAGCCAGAGGATCACCCTTGGTGTAATCATATCCATCGATACCCTGCACGGATGCATAGGAGATTGTCACATGCTTGGATAGATTATCTTTGGTACTTGTTGAACTTTTACTGCTAGTTTGAGTTGATTGATTACTGGAGCATGCCGCAAGACTAAGGAACAGGAGTGCTGAAGTTACAAGCGAAACTGGTTTTGTCCATTTTTTCGTCAGTTTTTTCATACTTTTTTCCCCTCTTTTCGTAGTGTAAACGCTATCAATTAGAACAATTTCATTGTATAAAAAATGTGTGGTTTCCAAAACCACACAAAATTTAGATTTCTTTGAGAAAAGTTTAAAATTTCCGGGTACCGAGTTGGCTCAAAATAGTTTTTAAAACCAAACTTAAAAGCTAAGCTAACGCCCGAGCTTGATCCTCGCAAACAGGGATGGAAATACATACATTCGTTCCCACACCGGCGTCACTCTTGATGTTGAACTGGAAGTTATTCTGGTAGTAAAGCTTGAGACGAATAAACACATTTTTGATTCCAACGTGTTTGTCCATTCCTTCTTGTTCCAAATAGGATAGAATGGCGCTAAGCTTATCCGGGACAATCCCTATGCCGTTATCCGATAGCTGGAACGTGAGCATGTCTCCTGTACACGTAATCTGCATCTTAATCCATCCTTTACCGCGAATCGATTCAAGACCGTGAATGCAGGCGTTCTCAACGAAGGGCAAGAAGCACATTTTCGGAATTTTATACGAAAGCACTTCCTTATCGATCTGAAAGTCAAAGGAGAGCTTATCTTCGAATCGGTATTTTTGGATTTCCAGGAAGCACTCGATCAGCTCCAATTCTTCTTCGACCGTTACCAAATCCTTTTTCCACACCAACGACTTGCGAAAGATCACCGCCATGTTTCTGATAATTTGTGCCGTCTCGTCTTCATCCTTGATCACGCTTCGCATTCGGATCGTCTCTAGCGCATTGAATAAAAAATGTGGGTTGATCTGGCTTTGCAGAGCATTCAGCTGGGCTTGCTTCTGCTGTAATTCGGCACGATATACATTCTCAATAAGCTGCTTGATATTTGTGGTCATTCGATTGAACTCTTCGGTCAGCTGGCCGATCTCATCCTTGTGCCTATTGTGTTCTATCGTCTCGAATTTTTGGTTTTTCACCATTTTCATATGCTTCAGCAATGTAATGATCCGGGTGTGCAGCGACCTGAAAATCAACAGAATCAGGATTGTCGGAACCAGAAAATTGGCCAAAATCAAGTAAAGAAAAAATCCCCCTGAATTTTTGGTTAGATCAAACCATGACGTTTTCGGAAAAACACCTACGATTTTCCAACCATTTAAATAATTGACTGTATCGTATTCTTTTTCGAGTATGAAGGATTGCCGAGGGATGTCTATCTTGTTAAAGTACACTTTCTTGTTAGCCAGGTTAGGCGCACGATCCGTTGAGAATACGATTTCACCCGAATCGTTCAGCAAATACAGGTTACCGCCCATCGCATAATCCTCGAAGGTTGACATGATTTCACCCAAGTTAAAATCAATTTTTAATATTTTTAACTGCCTGTCCATATCGGGGTAAGCATTCATCCTGCGAATGAGACTGAACGTACTGAGCTGGCTATTGGACGTCCCCGTTCGAATAAGAAAAGGGGCTGAATTCTTGGAATGCATGGCTTTGGTGAACCAATCCGACATCTTGTCCTCGTCGGAAATCATGCTGATTCCGCCGGAAGAGCTCATCGTGCGATTGTCCGTATAAATCGTAATATTTTGAATTTCTTTGTAGACAGGTGTAAATTTATTCATCGCACCCTGGGTATAACCATTGGAATCCGATAGATACTCGAAAGGGGCTGAATATCGTTTGTCCAGTAAGCTATAAAGCATATAATCGATGGAATATATAGAAGAGACACCAACGGCAGTATAGATTTTGTTTCGAAATTCATTTTTGACCCGTTCCAGATCATCCGAATAGTCAATCTTCTTTTGTTCGGAAAGGTGACTCATCGTCACATTGTAAAATAACAGATTCGTTAAGATGACTGGAAAAAAAACGCAAACAAAATAAAGAATAAGTAATTTATTGCGTAAACGCATATTATCAAAGCTTGAAAGTCTCATATTTTTAATCCTTTACAAGATGTTCGCCTGCTGTCGATACTCCGTCGGGGTCATCTTTTCCATCCTTTTAAATTGGTTGACGAAGTAATCCTGGTGTTTAATTCCGACCCTGTCCGATATTTCGTAAACTCTCAGATCCGTCTGCCGCAGCAGCCTCTTGGCTTCTTGAATCCTGATGCCCATCAAGAATTCATTAAAGTAAACTCCGTATGTCTTTTTGAAAAGCTGACCCAGATATACTGGATTGAGCATCATTTTTTCAGCGATTAGTTTCAGGGTCAAATTTTCGCTGTAGTGCATTTCGATATACGTTTTCGTTTTGTGCAAAACGGAGTGTACGCGATTTTTTCGTACCTTGCGATTGAGTTCCACGTATTCCAGCACGAATTGCATAAACATACGTTGTAATTCAGCCGGTTGGATTGGATGATGTTCCCATTCTGTTATGAAATTCATGATCAAGCTTGCAGGATTGTTATCCTCCATCGGTTTGATCCGTTCTACGAGCTTGCAAAAACAACGGCTAAGCGAAGCATGGACCGCCTGTGGAGCCATCCGCCTTTGGCGAAATTCCAAGAACATGCTTTCTACTGCATGAGCGGCGCTATCTGCATCACAATCCTCCACACACTCCAATAGAGTTGAATAGAATTTGTCATCCAGATCGGTAAACTGCATCGGGATTTCGCGCACATGCTGGTAATCAAGGATGTGCATGTCCGGCAGCAAAAACTTATACTGAGTTGTTTCGACAGCTGTCTGATACGAGTGTTGAAGCGAACGGATTCCATTCACCGGATCTCCAATGTAAATTGCCACAGGAGTGTCAAGTATGCAGAGAAGCTGTGAATGGAGCGATTCGGCGATTCCTTGCACAGACATGTGACATTCATCCGGATTTGATGTAAGCACCAGCCCGTACTTGCCAGGATGCAGTTCGATCACGGTAGCGCGGAAATGGGGATCCAAACTGGATAAACAATCGCCTATTTGCTGTTTCAGCTGATGTTCACTCTGTTGGCAATCGGAAGAAGCTGGATGGAAAAATACCTCTATGATGCAAAAATTATATTCTCCTGTTGGGCCGCTATACCAGTCAGGAGCGTATTCTTCAAGCCACCATTCGCTAAAGCTTCCCTTAATCAGCCGTTCTAGTGCCGCTTCCGATATAATTTTGCGTGTAATTCCACTTTTTTGCAGTCTCATTCTCTCTTCACCGAAATGTACGGATAGACTTTCCAGAATGGCATGCAGTTCTTTCTCACCAACCGGTTTCAGAAGGAAATCATGTACTCCGTAACGGATAGCCTGCTGTGCAAATTTAAAGTCATTGAAACCGCTCAATATAATAAATTTCGGTGAATACCCGGTATTAGAGTTCACAACAAGTTTAATCAAATCCAATCCATCAAGTTCAGGCATTTTGATATCCGTAATGACCAGATCCGGTTTTTGGGACTGGATTAATTCATAGGCTTGTACACCGTCTTCTGCTTCATCGCAAATCTCAAACCCGTATTTTTGCCAATCTATCATTTTAGTTAAGCCTTTCCGAATAAACTTTTCGTCATCTACCAGCAAGACCTTATACATTCCAGATCACTGCCCTTCTTATTCCTATGTTTTATCGGTTCTTGAATACTAGTCCCATATTCAGTCTGTATTAACTAAAGCTTTTTTAAAACTTCTCCCTATGCAGGCTCTCAAAACTTGGTTTGAGGGTTGAACGATAGCTGCTTTTTGGAATGACAATGGACACATACACACCTACTAAACTTACAAAAAGAAGCCGCCCATTAATTAAGCAGCTCGTTAAATAACCTATAGATTGACCAAAAAGTAATGTAAGAAACTTTATTCCAAAGTCATCGTTAGTCCACTCCTTGTATCTTAATAAAAAGGGTGCTTTAACCACTTTAGGTGCAGGGTTTTCTTGGATTTCCCCATTGACCCAGAATTGAACTTAAATAAAACGTTTTCAACTTAATTAGAATAATAAGATAATTACTCCTTCCATGCATTGATATTTTCCTATATGTTATTGATATATTCTAAGTTTCTGTTAGCGTAAGGCCCTTCTAATAATTGCAGAATCAGTGATTAAATCCCCCTAAAATGGACAACTTCATCAATAGGGACCCTGTTTGAAACATATTGATTATATGGATGCTCGGGGTCCGCATACCCAATCATGATACCCACGATGATTTTCTGATTGGTCGGGATGCCTAGTACGTTTCTAATATATGGGGGTAGGAAACCGAGCTTGCTGCCGGTGCTGAATCCAGTCCATGGGCCTTAGCTGCAAGCATCAGGCTGTTGGCAAACATCCCAAGATCAAACAATGACCAATCTGTAAGCGAATGATCAAGGCATAGGAAGATGGCAACAGGAGCTCCAAAAAACTGATAGTTATTTTTCCAATTTTTATATCGCGCAGCCTCGTCATCACGGACAATTCCCATGCTTTTAAATGACTCTGCAAAGCTCTTTTTCATTCGGTCATCTATATACTCAGGCCATATCTTTGGTGTAGGTAAATCCTGAGTATGGGGTTCGTGATTTTCAAAGGATTGTAGGTAAGCCTTTCTTAACTCTTCTAACTTTTTATCACTCGCTGCATATATTTCCCAAGGTTGTGAATTGGCCCAAGACGGTGCACGAATAGCTGCTGACAGTACCAATGTCAATAATTCCTTGCTTACAGGCTTATTTAAAAATTTCCGAATGGTATGCCTTTCAAAAAATATTTTGGTAGCTTCCATTTAGAACCTCCTTTAACTACTCTAAAAACCAGTTAGCTCTTATATATTTAGCTAGTTATGAAAATGGGTTAAAAGAGAAAGCTGATTTCAAAAGGCTATTACGATCACTCCTTTTGAAATCAGCCTTTATACTCAGTTATCTATCAAAAAATCAACCATTTCCCAGCTGAACTTTTTCGTTTGTATGTTTTTTCAATATATTTAGCAAGCCTTCGTTAATTTTACAGTTTTTAAAGGCAAATGACTGCATCACAAGGTCGATTTCTTCTTCCGATAAATCTTTAAAAATCTTCGCATACTCAGGCTGAATCAAAGCCCCGACATAAATGGTAAAAATGGCTTGTGATATGCTGGAAAGATTAAAGCTATGAGACATTTCAGGATTAACAACCTCTTCTAAATGGCTGGCTAACTCCTCGACTGATTCTCTTGCCTTAAACCCAGGCAGCCAAATCATCCAATCATCCGTATTTAATGCATGTTTCATTTTTAAAATCGAAGAAACCTTCTGCATATACTCTGAATTAGGGTCAAGCGTCACTAACCCCATAACCCCAACATCTTTATACGTCCAAGTCGTCCAATGTGCGCCGAAATCTTCAAAAATACTAATTTGTTCATCCATTGCACTTAAACGATCTGGGATCTCCTGTTCTGGTCCATTATAGACAGAGCCAAACTCCCCCACCCAAAGAGGAACATCATATTTCTGTGCAAATTTAGTGCCTTCATGGTTATAAAATACTTCCTCTTGGACAGATTTATCCCAATACTTGCCACTTTCTACGCGGGCCGTTTTTGCATCGGCCACCCCTGGGTACTGTCCCGGTCCAAATCCAGCCGCCGTATAGTTATGACTGCTGTAGACTAAATTTTTAGCAAACGGAGCTTCTAAGCCATCAAATAGTTTGGAATAGTTATCCCCCTCAAGGAAAATGATGTGGTCTGGATCGATATTTCGAATTGCTTCCACTACCCGTCTGTAGACCCGATTCATCCTTTCCCAATCCGGTTTATAATTCCCAAAGAATGTATGTGGAAAATCGCCGTGCGGAGTATTCACACAAGGTTCATTCATGACGTTATATCCTGCAATTACAGCTCTCCCTTTGTAACGGCGTGCAAACTCTTCCCAAAGAGCAATAAATCGGTCTTGATACGTTTTGTCATGCCAGAAAAAGCTATGACGCACATCATTATCTGAATGCCAGTGGGTATTTTGAAACCCCTGCACGGCATGAAGATCAAGTATCACGTAAATCCCGTGCTTTTCACAGAGATAAATGATCTTGTCCAAGCGGTTAAATCCAGATTCCTTGTAAGTGAATGGGGCTTCATCATCCTCAAAATGACGATAATTTAAAGGAATGCGAATGGTGGTAGCTCCCCAGCTTTTAATAAACTCAATATCGTCTTCACCGAAGAAGTAATGCAGCAGCCGATCAAATAAAAATTCAGCTTTTTCTTTTCCAATCACTTCCGCAACTGTATGACGAAGGGCATGTTCCGTTCCTGTGTAGCCATTAATAAAGTCCTCCATATTCATCCAGCCGCCAATGCAGGTACCTCTAAGTTGGATTGGATTTCCCAATGAATCCGTAATTCTACTACCTTTTACCTGAAGCATTTCCATTTTGATTCCCTTCCTTTCACTAAAAACGTATTAGAGTTCTAGATAAGTAAACTGGTCAAAATCAGCTGGTTTACTTACTCCACTAGTATCTTGGCAATGCATACCTACAAATGCCCCGGTAAATCCGTTTAACCGGACATACTCATCTGACAGTTTGTAAGATTCGAAGGTGGCAGGAAGATCAGTCCACGTTACATTTTCAAAAGAATAAGCGAATTGATAGGTATGTTCCCTAACTTTTACTTTTAAATAAACATACTCAATCGATTCCGGTATTTGTACTTCTGACCCTTGAATCGGTTGGGAGAAAGTAAAGTTATCACAGCTTACGATGTCAATAATCCTGCCTTTTTCCTCATTCCAGGTAATTTGAACAGATGTCCAGTTCTCGGTATTGTAATAGCAAACCAAGCCCGCTGCCTGCTGGAAGGTATCTGGATTAAATGATACCGATGTGCTTGCGTCAAAATGGAATGACTGCCAGCGTCGTGCAACCAGTGCTTGAGTAAAGCAGGAGGTTAACGACTCTTTTCCATAAAGGCGCAGATGTCCCGGTCTGTCAGTCAATGACATGATATTTTCCGTTAATGGAATTCGTAAGGACTGGAAGTGATGATTTAAAGCCGGGCGATCAAAGTGATCCACGATATCATAATCCCGATCCCATTTTACTTCTTCCATTTGAGGTGCTTCTACTTCAACAGAGCCCTGCTTTCCACCCACAACATACGGCCAGCCGTCTCTCCACTCTAGTTTTTGAATGGCGGTTTCTCTGCCAAGCGGACAATATCCACGATAATCCAAAACAGGTTTGTCTTCGTGAGATAGCGGTCTGCCCGTTAGATGGGCTAAATACCATTCATTTGTATGTGTGTGAACAATGGAAGCATGTCCGCATTTTTGCAATGGGTTTCTAGGATCGTGCCAAGAAGTAAGAAAAGGATGATCTGGATGCAGCTCATAAGGTCCTTCTAGATTTTTGGATCTTGCTAAAGTGCCTGTATGAGCATATCTTGTGCCTCCCTCTGCTGTCAGCAGATAGTAGTAATCGTTAATATGATATAAATGCTGCCCTTCCGTAAGTCGAATATCCGTTCCTTCAAAAATCATTTTTGGCTTACCGATTAATCGTTTTTCCTCATGGGAGTATTCCTGCAAGACAATCCCGCCAAAGGAATGCTTATAGGTTCTTTGGTCCCATAACATATTAATAATGTATTTTCTACCGTCCACATCATGGAAAAGAGAAGGGTCAAAGCCTGAACTGTTTAAATAAACAGGGTCACTCCACTCCCCGTCAATGGTTTCACAGGTAGTTAAGTAGTTATGTGTATCCTTCCAGGCACCCGAATGCATTTTTACATCCGAATAGATGAGCCAGAACTTTCCGTCAGCATATGTTAAGCATGGTGCCCAAACACCGCCGGAATTAGGATTTCCTTTCATATCAATCAGTGAAACCCGATTTAGCGGTCGTGAGACAAGATGCCAATGAACTAAATCCTTCGAATGATGGATTTGAACGCCAGGAAACCAATCAAATGTCGATGTTGCAATATAATAATCATCTCCGACCCGGCAAATGCTCGGGTCGGGATTAAAGCCTTTTAATACTGGATTCTGTATTTTTTCCATTTTCTTATCCTCTCGTCTTTAGTTCAGCAAGCACTCTTTTATGTTCTTTTTCATCCAAGTTGTAGAAGTATATGGCCACAAGCTCGATAAGAACAAATACTGCCGGAATTGCGGTCATTGTGACCAAAATACCATGTAAAGCTGTTGCGGTTTGTACTTGATTGGCAACATAACCGAAGTTGGCCAATATCAAACCTGGGACAATTCCTCCGATTGCCATACCAAACTTGAAGAAGAATCCAACTAACGCGTAAATGACACCGCTTGCACGTTTGCCAGTCTTATATTCACCATAATCAATTGTTTCAGGGATTAATGCCCATGTAAAAGCACCTGCCGTGATGGTCCCTAATGCGGCAATTAAACGCCCTGCAAATACAAGTGGAACCATAGATGCAGGAATAACGAATAAAGCAATTAAGCCGATTGCCTTAAAGGATAAAGCAGTAAATAGTAACTTTTTCTTCCCCATCCATTTATACATCATTGGCATTAATGGCATAAGAATGAGTGCAGGAAGCGTTCCCATTAAACCATACCACTTAACTAAGTCCGGTCTTGCAACGTTATAAGTGACATAATAAATTCCAACCGAGTTGACGATGGAGTTAACACCGAAATTAAGAATAAAGAAAAAACATACGATGACTAGCGGCCGATTGGCCTTTAATTGAAGAAAGATATCTTTAAAATTAACTTTTGCATCTTTGGAGTGATTAATTTGTACTCGTTCTTTTGTATTCATGAAGCTGTAAATTAATAGAAGGGCACCTAAAACTCCCATGATTGACATGGTAATTTGCCATCCAGTACTTGTTTTTCCAGTTGCATTTGTAAAAAGTCCGGCTAAAAGCGGTACTCCAAAGGAAACAATTAAGCCACCAGTATTTGAGAATAACATTCTAACGGAGGTTAAACTGACAACCTCTTTGTTATCTTGGGTAATCGCTGAAGTAAGGGCGGCATAAGGAATGTTAATTACTGAATATGTGATTGATAAAAGAATATAAGTAATATAGGCATACACTAGTTTCATAGGATCAGAAAACGCAGGAGTGGTAAAACAAAGAATTGCTACCCCAGCAAACGGAAAGGCACCATATAAAAGGTATGGACGAAATCTTCCATATTTCGTATTTGTTTTATCAACAAATGTTCCAATAAGTGGATCCGCTACTGCATCAATCATACGAACGATCAGGAACATAAACCCTGCGGCTGCGGCCGAAATTCCAAATACATCAGTATAAAAGAATAATAGATAACTACTTACTGTTTGATAAATGAAGTTACAAGCTAAATCCCCAGTGGCATAGCCAACTTTTTCTTTCATTCTGATTTTTCCTGTTGGGAGTACTGTTATTTTTTCAGCGAGATTTGTATTCATTCTAATCCTCCTTTTTTAATCCTTACTATGGATAAAATGAAGTGGGAACCTTGGCCTTTACAAGTTAGAAATCTTTGTTTGTTTGACACACAAACAAAGATTCGACAAAGAACCCTTCACTTAATTCACTTAGACCAAATAATCGAACATATTAATTCAAATAATTCTAGTATGACTTTTGGATTCTTCCCTGTTAAATTTTTAATTTTTTCCAATCTATAGTTCAATGTATTTCTATGAATTTTCAGTTTATTAGCCGTATTGTTACTATCTCCATTTTCCTCCATATATACTTGTAAGGTATGGAACAACTCCTGATGGATTCCTGAACTTTCTAATGCCGACAAGATAGAAGGATGATAATCCCTGTTATCCAAAGCCAGATGTATAAATAACTTTAAATGATTATAATAATAGACCTTTTCTGAGGGTCTTATTTTCACACCAACTGAAAATGCATTGGCGGCTTGTTCTAGTGAACTGGCGGCAAATTCCTCGCTTTCACCTATCGCTACTTTTTCGATTTCCTTACTGACTAATAAATGAGTTACTGCTTCCTTAAAGCTGTTAGTTTCTGTGATAAACAAGACTCTCTTACTATTGTCAATGGTGAGAAAATGCCTAAACCCATCAAAAAATTCCATCATGCCTTTTGAATGTAAATTTCCTTTAATTAATATGGCTTGACATTTTCTTGTAAGGTCAATACCATACATTTTTCCTTGTTGTAAAAATTCATCATCATAGCTTGCTTTTCGATAGGATAATTCATGATAAAATGTCTCACGCTTGATTCTATCATTTTGTGCTTTCTTATTTATGCTCTCCTGTTCAATTAGCAGTTTTGCTGTTGCCCCAACAAGCTTACTAAATGGCCTCACTTCATCCGGATGCCCCGTAATCCCAATAACCCCAATTATCTCACCGTTAATAATAATAGGTTCATTGACACCAGGCCTCATTCCGTCGCCTTCGGTATAAATCTCATTGTTGCTCTTTTGCTCAATGACCTTCGATGCCCCCTTATGTAAGGATCCTATCCTTTGCTTATCTCCACTCCCAATAATCATCCCTCTTTCATCCATCAGATTAATGTTATAGGGTATGATTTTCATCATTTCCTTTGTGACTTTCTCAGCTATTGGCTTCGATAATTTCATGACATCACCTTTTCTTACCAGCTATTCAATATTAGTTTAATCCCATTAAACCATTTAATAAATAGGGCAGAACTCATATTATGGCCCCTGATTCAATCACATTTATCTCACCAAACTCATTAATCTTATTGTATTTTCAGAGGCTCTTTTCAGGTTTTGCTGACCATTTGCCAATGCTTCCTCTAGAGAACAAACTCCTTGCATAATGCTGAAAATCGAATCAATTTTCTCATACAAGGAATCGATATTTTCACCGACTTTTCCTGCGAATGCCACCACTGGCTTATGATATTTCTTAGCAAGTGAAGCCACCCCAAAAGGAGTTTTTCCAAATTGGGTTTGGAAATCTATACTGCCTTCACCAGTCCAGACCATATCAGCATCCATGACTTTCTCTTCCAGCGACGCATATTCAATAACCATATCAATACCTTTTTTTAAAGTTCCATTTAAGAACATCATGAGTCCAGCACCCAAGCCGCCTGCTGCGCCAGCTCCAGGTACATCGAGGAGGTCTAAATTAAATTGCGCTTTTATAATATTTGCGTAATTCATTAAGTTTTTGTCTAATAGTTCAATCATCTCTGGTGTTGCACCTTTTTGTGGTCCAAACACAAAGGATGCCCCGTATTCACCACAAAGTGGGTTATTAACATCACAGGCTACTTCAAGGCTAATATCCTTAATCCGTGAATCCAAATGGGTAAGATCGATTCTTGCCAAGCGGCCTAACTCTCCTCCGCCAAAGCTCAGCTCTTCTCCATTTACATCCAGCAGTTTTCCGCCTAGAGCCTGTAATACTCCAGCTCCGCCATCATTTGTAGCGCTTCCGCCGATACCAATTAAAAGCTTTTTTATCCCCTGATCTAAACAGGCTTTTATTAATTGACCTGTACCGTAGGTGGTGGTAACAAGCGGATTTCTTTTTTCCTTTGGTACTAAATGAAGTCCACTTGCACTAGCCATTTCAATGATCCCTGTTTGACCGTCTCCTAAAATCCCATAGAGAGCATCAACTTCATTTCCTAGCGGACCAATAACCTTTTCCGTATAAATTTCACCGCAGGTAGCATCAACCAGCGATTGCATCGTGCCTTCTCCACCATCCGCCATTGGAACTTGAATGCACGTAATCCAATGATTTACTTTCTTGATTCCTCTTTCCATTGCTTTACATGCTTCTTTTGCTGTCATACTTTCCTTAAATGAATCTGGTGCCAATACGATGACAAAATCTTTGTCCATGATTCCTCCCCCTTTCCTTAATAGACGTTTAACAAAATCAGTAAAGCGCTTTCTATTTAGAATATTAATCTATTGACTGTTATTTTGGTATAGTCGAAGCAACCAATATTTTTGTGCATTTGCACAAAAATATTAAATAAAAACCAGCAGATTAAGTTAGGGGTAAAGGGGAGGCTTTGTGATGTTAATTTTCCAAGCCAAACTACAGTTTCTGCACATCTTTTTCTGTAAAAAAGAAGCTGATCCTTGGCTTGGATCAGCTTCTTTTTGGTAACTTATTATTATCCTTTAACTGATCCAGCGGCAATACCTTCCACAATTCGATCACTAAGAATAAAGAAAGCAATAAGAACCGGAATAATACTAATCATTAATGTCGCACCAATCGCTCCCCAATCTGTTAAATACTGTCCGACAAAGTTATTAACCCCAACCGTGATGGTTTTCCATTTATCAGAACTTAAGAATGTATTAACGAACACGAATTCGTTCCAGTTGTAAATCATGTTAATGATCACCGTTGTTGAAAGTACTGGTACAGTCATTGGCAGTGTTATTTGGAAAAATATACGATGAATCGAACAGCCATCAATTACTGCTGCTTCTTCTACCTCTCTTGGAAGGGATTTGTAAAATCCGCTTAGGATCATGATCGTGATCGGTAAGTTGAAAGCTACATACGATAATATGACTGAAATAGGATTATCGATTAAATGGACTGATTTAAAGGTATTAAATAGCGGAATCAATGTTGAGTGAAGTGGAATCATATATCCCGCCATAAATAACCCTAGAACTAACCCGCTAAGTTTCCATTGCATTCTTGTAATCGCGAATGTCACAAAGCTGGCAAGAATTACTGTCAGCACAACTGCTACTACGGTGTAAATCACACTATTAAAAAAGTAGGAGCCTATGTGCCCGGCTGTCCAAGCCTTTAGATAGTTGCCCCATTGTGGATGTTGAGGTAATGAGAATGGGGACATACCAAAGACCTCTTGATTGGTTTTTAAAGAAAAAAGGAATAACCATATAAGTGGGTAAATTTGGATAATAGCAATGATTCCTAGAATAAAATAGAGAATTCCGTAGCCAATCTTTTTCCCAAACGTATTACTAGTTTTATATGAAGCGGATAGGGTCGAATGTGTTTGTTTTTCATATGCAACTTTGCTCATCTTATTCACTCCCCTTTTTTAATAATCTACATCTTTAGTAGAAAGTAGTTTTTGAATTAACCAGGTCATCAGCATACAGATAACAAGTAAACCAAACCCGATGGCACTTCCGTAACCAAAGTTATATTTTGTGAATGCTTCTGTATACATATAGGATGCCATAACCTCACTCGCATGGTTAGGACCGCCGCCAGTCAAGACGAAAATTAAATCAAAATACTTTAATGAACCAACGATGGCTAATATGACCATTACTTTGATGACTCCTGCGATGAGCGGAACTTTAATCTTATAAGCAATTTGAAAAGCTGTGGCTCCATCAATTTTCGCTGCTTCAATCAGTTCTTCAGGAACATTCTTTAATGCCGCGTAGAAAATAATGATATAAAAACCAGCATATTGCCAAACAATTGGGATAAAAAGCGCATATAATACGATGTTTGAATCCGCCAACCAAAGGGGTGGGTTTTCAACACCAAATGTCATTAACAATCTATTGATCATTCCGTTAGACGGGTCAAAGATCTTCGCCCATAGCTGTGCTATTGCAACAGAAGATAACAACATGGGGATTAAGTAAATTTTCCTTAAAAAGTTAGCTCCCTTAATCTTACTTGCTAAAATTAACGATAAAATCAAATAACCAATCAAGCTGATTGTGGAGAAAATACCGAGTAATAAGGAATGCCATGTACTTTGCCAAAACATTTTGTCATGGATTAGATTTTTGTAATTCTCTAAACCTATAAACTTCATCTTACCGATGCCGTTCCAGTCCATTAAACCATAATAACCTGTTTGAACGATTGGGATGTAAATCAAAATAAGAATAAGTAGTAAGGCAGGAAGTACGTAGAGGCTTATGGCTAACTTGTTTGACATTACGTTTTTCATTTTCTATACTCCCTTCTAATTAAAAACGTAAGCGCCTTGGTTGGGGCGACAGGCTTAATTCGAGCCTTCTTGAAGGATTGAACTAAGCCTGTCGCTCCTAAGCGCTGAAGCTGAATAGTCTAAACTAGATAGAGGGCATATTTTGTATGCCCTCTATTTTTAAGAGAATGAATTACGCTAACTTACTTTTGTTCTTTAGCAAGAGCATCTGCCTGTTGTTTAGCAAAGTCTTTCGGCGTAATTTGTTTTCCGAATAGTGCGGTCATTAAATCATGGTGCAACTCTGATACAGCCGGGCTGGATTGAGTATCAAAATAAGTGGTAACGTTGGATGCTTCACTCAAATCCTTCAAGATATCAATGTACATTGGAGAAAGTTTCAAGCTAGATGTGTCTACCTTCGTTGCAGGAATAACACCAGCATCCGTAACTGATTTTTTACCCCATTCTTTCACTAAGAATCCAACAAAATCTTTTGCTTCTTTCTTCACTTTAGAATCTTTCGCTACGAATAAACCAACGCCAGGGCCGCCAACATAACTGTTAATGTCTGTACCTTTACCGCCTTCATAAGTTGGGAATTTAAAGTAGCCAATCTTATCTTTAAACTCTTGTTTCACATCAGGGCTTGTTGTATAGTTTGGTAATTCCCAAGTAGCGGTTAAGAACATCGCTGCTTTTTCATTCATAAAGTAACCTTTTGCATCTTCATTTGATAAGGCGCTTGCACCTTTTTCAAAGCCGCCCATATCTACTAAGTTTTGAACTTCTTGAGCTGCTTTTACAACAGCAGGGTCTGTCATTTTTGCTTTTCCATGAATTACATCTGTTAAAATCGTAGGTCCACCGATACGATCTGCTAGATACATAAACCAGAAGGATGCTGGCCAGCCATCTTTAGCGCCTACAGTCGCAGGGGTAACTCCATTTTTTGCTAATGTTTTCACGACATTTTTATATTCTTCAAATGTTTTAGGAACTTCAAGGTTATATTTCTTGAAAATTTCTTTGTTGTAGAAAACATATGAAATGTTTAATTCTAATGGTAAACCATAAGTTTTACCATTAACCGCATACGATTCTTTTACACCAGGGATAAATGCATCTTTAAGAGCTGGATCTCCATTAACGACATCGTCTAATGGCTCTAACATGTCACCTTGTACATAAGGCTGGATAAATCCATCTGACCATGTCATCCCAATGTCAGGTAATTCATTGGATGAAGCTAAAACTTTAAGCTTGTCTCTGTATTGATCAGGGCTTAGAATTTCTGTTTCAATTTTTACATCTTTATGCTGTTTTTCATAATCAGCAATGATATTTTTTACAATTGAAAACTGTGCATTTGAACTGCCTTCCGGCCATAAATGCATAAATTTAATCACTTTCTTACCGCCGCTTGAAGCGCTTTCCTTACCAGAAGAACTTGATGAAGAACAGCCAGCAAGTGCTAAGGCAGCAAGCATTACTAAGGACATCAAGACTGAAATCGTTTTCTTTTTAAACAATTGTTATTCCCCCTATGACCTTTTATTGTGTGTTTGTTTACATTTATAGAATATCATTCTGATAGTTTTGAAAATAGGTCACAACGATTAGGAAAAATACCACTATTTTTAGAAAGCCCTTTCATATAAGAAAAGCGCATGCGCCCTGGTCAGCGGCGTATGGCCTGGAGTGCTCCAACTGAGATAAAGGAAACACGAAGAGCGAAAGCGATTCGATGTTGACTTATCGTAGGGCGGAGCGCGAAGGACACTAGCCGCTAGGGCGCTGGAGCAGGACATGTATAATGGGTGTAAACAAAAAACTCCCAGCAAAAATAACTGGGAGCCTGTGTTAAGCAAATGATTGAAACTTCTTTTACTTGTGTTCTTCTGCTAATGCGTCTGCTTGTTGTTTAACGAAATCTTTTGGGGTTACTTGTTTTCCGAATAAAGCCGTAAGTAATTCATGGTGTAATTCGGATACAGCCGGGCTGGATTGAGTATCGAAATAAGTAGTAACATTGGAAGCTTCGTTCAAATCCTTTAATATATCCATATACATTGGTGAAAGTTTCAAATTGGATGTATCCACTTTTGTTGCCGGGATGATACCTGCATCCGTCACTGATTTTTTGCCCCATTCTTTTACTAAAAATCCAACAAAATCTTTTGCTACTTTTTTAACCTTTGAGTCTTTCGCTACAAATAACCCTACACCGGGACCCCCTACATAACTGTTGATATCGGTGCCTTTACCGCCTTCGTAAAGCGGGAATTTGAAGTAGCCAATTTTATCTTTAAACTCATGTGGTACATCAGGGCTTGTTGTGAATGCCGGCAATTGCCAAAGTCCAGTTAGAAACATGGCCGCTTTTTCAAACATAAAATAATCCACGGAATCCTCATATGATAATGTGCTTGCCTCTTTTACAAAACCACCCATATTAACTAAATTTTGAACTTCTTGTGCTGCTTTTAAAAGTGCAGGGTCATCCATTTTTGCTTTTCCATGAATAACATCGGTTAAAATAGTCGGTCCGCCAATACGGTCAGCTAGATACATAAACCAGAAGGATGCTGGCCAACCATCCTTTGCACCTACAGTAGCAGGGATCACTCCATTTTCCGCTAGTGTTTTCACGACGTTTTTATACTCTTCGAAAGTTTTAGGAACTTCAAGGTTATATTTCTTGAAAATTTCCTTATTGTAAAAAACATATGAAGTGTTCAATTCTAAGGGCAAACCATACGTTTTTCCATTAACTGCATAGGACTCCTTTACGCCTGGGATGAATGCATCTCTAAGTGCTGGATCGTTATTAACGATATCGTCTAACGGCTCTAACATGTCACCATTTACGTACGGCCTAATAAATCCATCTGACCAAGTCATCCCAATGTCTGGTAACTCATTTGCTGTAGCTAAAACTTTAAGCTTGTCCTTATATTGATCAGAGTTAACAATTTCTGTTTCAATTTTTACATCTGGATGTTGTCTTTCGTAATCCGAAATGATACTTTTCATGATTAAATACTGAGAATTCGAACTGCTTTCCGGCCATATATGCATGAAATGAATCACTTTCTTGCTGTCGTTTAGAGCTACTACATCACCAGACGAACTTGATGAAGAACAGCCAGCAGCTATTGCAGCAAAAAGGACCATGAATACCAATACTGAAATCATTTTCTTTTTAGACAAGGGATATTCCTCCGATGACCTATTATTATCTTAGTTGTTTAGATTGATAGGTTAGTATTCAGATCGTTGTAAAATAGGTCTTAGGAAAGAGAACCCCAATTATTGGACAGCCTTTTCATTATTATTTTTACGATAGGCGCTAGGTGTTTCTCCTTCCATTTCCTTAAAAATCTTAATAAAATATTTTGCCGTTTTGTAACCAGATTCCTCTGCAATATCAGCAATCGGAAGATTAGTCGACATTAATAATTCCTTGGCGCGCTGGATCCTCCTTCTTGTTACATATTCACTGAAAGTCAGTTTAACATGGTCCTTAAATAAAACACTTAAATAACTTGGATTTAAATGAACATGGTCTGCAACTTCCTTTTGGGAAAGTTCATTTTTCAGATGTTGATTAATATAATCGAGCGCTTCACGGATTGGCAGCCGATTGGAAGGATTTTGGGTGTTTACATCAACAAGTTTAATATCCACCACTTTTTCAATCATTCCTGCCCGTTCTTTTTTCTCCACAGCCTTCGCGGCATCCTCCACTGCTTCAATTAGATTTTTTTTACTAATTGGTTTTAATAAATAGTTAATAACCCCGAGCCGAAGAGCCTCATGGGCATATTCGAATTCTGAATACGCAGAAATAACAATAATGACAGGTGACATGTTTTGCTCTTTGATTACTTTTAACAGCTCTAAACCAGTCATTTCCGGCATACGAATGTCTGTTAAGAGGATATCAATCTTATGCTGACGCATGATTTCGATTGTTTCTTCCGCATTAGCAGCAGTAATTATTTGGTATTCCCCATTTGCCCATGTATCCAATGTCTTCTTAAGTCCTTGCCGGGTTCTTGGTTCATCATCAACTATTAAAATGGTTCGTCTATACAACTTGGGTCTCCTCCATATTTACGGGAATTTCAAAAGAAATCGTTGTACCATTATTTAACTCACTTGAGATCGTCAAGCCCCTTTTTAAATGAGCATGATAGTATAATAGAAGACGTTTAAAAACATTGGAGATTGCCATCCCATTTCCTTTTAAGGAAGGGCCTCCTCCTTCCGTCATGGACTGTCTTACAACATCTAACTTTTCCTGATTCATTCCAGGGCCATCATCATGTACAAGTATTTCGAGGTACCGAGTATCGGCTGAAGGCTGAATCGATACAGTAACCGTACATGGCTTGACCGTATTCCCAGCCCCATGAAGGACAGCATTCTCCACCAAAGGCTGTATTAATAATTTTGGTATCTTTACCTTATCCCACTCTGAAGCAACATCCAATTTCCAATTTAACTGGTCTCCAAAACGCATTTTCATAATATCCAAATAATCTTCAATATGTTTGATTTCTTCTTTGATGGATACCCAATCACTATCGGATTGTTTAGTAATGGTATAACGAAATAAGTTGGACATCGCAATGACAAGATCGGCAAGTTCCTCTTCTTCTTTATCATCAAGTGACCATCTGAGGGCGTCTAATGTATTAAAAAGAAAATGGGGATTGATCTGTGCCTGCAGTGCCTTTAGTTCACTTTGACTGCGAATAATTTCTTTTTGATAAACCATTTTTATGAGATGATTGGTTTCCTTAACAAGCTGATTATAGGTACTGTTCAATTCGTTGATTTCATTAACAGATGGAACATAAGGATTCAAAGATAAAGAACCTTCGCTTGCTTTTTGCATTGTTTTTGTCAGTTTAATAATAGGTCTTGTAATGATGGTTGATAGAAATAATGAACTGATAAAAAAGATAAAAAGCCCTATAATTCCGGAAAGCATAATCCCCATTCTCAAAACATTAATCCCTTTAGTAAGCGCTTTAACAGGAGTTAAGATAATAAGCGTCCATCCGGTATTTTTCGAAGCTTGTTTTGTAACCATATAATCCTTATGGTCTATGGAAATAATTGATTTATCATTGTTTATAATCGGGGCAGGCGAACCAGAATAGTTTGACAAAATGGGCTTTAAATCCTTGTCTAGTAAAATAGAATATTGATTGATACCATTATTGTCTTGGTTTGCAAATTGAAAATAGTTTTGATAAACCCTAATAAGGAGATAACCACCCTTCCCATAGTCATTCCCCATGAGATTCACTTGTCTAAGTGCTAAAATATAATCAGAATTATGAGGATCTTCCCCTATCCAAACCAAACGGCCCTTTGCTTCATCGGCCTGCGTGATCCACCGCTTGCCAATGCGAGAAGTTAACTTGGAGTCGTCGTTTGGTAACAAGCGATTCTGATTTTTCGTAAAAATCTCGAATGAGAAGATTCCTTCCGTATTAGCTTGAATGGTATTAACCGTTCCTTTTGCTTCTTGAAGATCAGAAAAACTTACTTTTCTGTCTAAATAGGCTTTTGATAAAATCCCCTGAATTTTATCATTTGTCATAACAAGCTTTGAGGCCGTATTGACTTGTTCATATAGTGATTCCAATCTTCCATTTGCCTCAATGGCTGTTTGCTGGATTTGCTTTTCTCCATTATTGTTCAGCATATTGGAAACTTGATTAAAAGTTAAACTGCCAACGATTAATAAAACAATAGCCATGACTATTAAAAAGACGACTAAAATTTGATTTCTCATTGTATTCCATCTCTGCAACTTTGAAAGCATTTGGCCACCTTCTACCAATATTCATTTATACTATAATCATAACTTATTTTAGTATAAAAATAAGTGAAAACAGCAAAAAAAAGGACCAGCAAAATTTAGTAATTTTCCGACCCCTTTTTACTATAAATTTACCTAGTCTAAGTTTAATAATTCACTTACGGTTAGAAGCTGATAACCTTCAGATTTAAGCTCGAAGACAAGCTTCTTAACCGCTTGTATCGTTTGAGAACGATCTCCAAAGCCGTCATGGAAAATTAAAATACTACCATTCCTCACACATTTTTTTGAGGCTGATAGAATATGTTCCACTCCAGGCTGTTCCCAGTCCTGAGCCTCCATATTTAATGCTCCAATCATTGGATATCCCTTATCCTTTAGGATTGAGATCGTATCATTATTATAGTCTAGATATGGAGGCCGGAAGACAACGGGGAGTTGTCCAGTCAATTCTTGGATAATTTCCTCATTTCGTTCAATTTCCGATAAGCAGTCAGCAGGACTTAACTCCGATAATTTAGGATGTGAAAACGTATGATTGCCGATTTCATGCCCTTGTTCCGCCACTTCTTTTACTATTTCGGGATATCTCTCCATTTGTTCACCAATCATAAAAAACGTTGCTTTTCCTTCTGCCTTTGCAAAAATATCCAACACTTCCGGTGTATAAATCGGATTCGGACCATCATCGAACGTAATAGCAACTGCCTTTTGCGATGTAGAAACTTCGTTAATCATAGTAACCTCTGCCAATGGGACTCACTCCTAGTTTAAGTTTTGTCAATCACAATTACACACTAAGGAAGCCCCTAGTGGAGGTCAGAACACTTGGGGCTAATAGGTTTTTAATAAGGTCCTCTAATATAACTCTGTACTTTTTCCTGATAAAAGTTTTGGAGATTATGTTTTTCCTCTTCAGAAAATGACTTTGTTTCCAGTGCTAATAGATTATCCTCGACTTGTTTTACATTTTTAAAGCCCGGAATAATGCAAGTAATCTCCTTATGGTCCAAAATCCAGCGAAGGGCCGCACTTGCCATAGAATTCCGTCCCTCTGAAATCCATTTAAGCTGATCAGCTAATTCCACACCCTTTTGAAAGCCAAGCCCTGCAAAAGTTTCTCCTACATTGAAGGCCTCTCCATTTTCATTAAAACAGCGATGGTCATCCGCTTCAAATTGATGATTATTTGCGAATTTCCCCGTAAGCAGTCCGCTTGCCAGTGGTAATCTAACGAGAAGCCCTACGCCTTTTTGATAGGCCTCAGGGATTAAATTCTCTAATGGCTTCTGCCTAAAGATATTAAAAATAATCTGAAGGCTTTTTACATTTGGGTTTTCCAAACAAATTAAGCCTTCTTCGACGGTTTCCACACTAACCCCGTATTGCTTGATTTTCCCTTCTTGCTTCAATCGGTCAAGTACTTCAAATACACTGCCATCCCGCAATATTTCAGTTGCCGGGCAATGAATTTGATACAAATCGATTGCTTCCCGCTTCAAGCGGCGGAGACTGTCCTCGCAATAAGCACTTACCTTTTCATAGCTGTAGTTTTTTGGATCAAAGATATCTCCCTGCCGGCAAAACTTAGTTGCGATATGGATTTGATCCTCACGACCCTTTGTAGCTTTGGCCAATAGCTCTTCACTATGGCCGTCCCCATAAACATCGGCTGTATCAAAGAAGTTTACACCTTGCCCAATTGCATAATTCAATGATTTCAAGGCCTCTTCGTCGCTTGTCTTGCCCCATGACCCGCCGATCGCCCATGTTCCAAAGCTTACTTCACTGATTTTGATTCCTGTATTTCCTAATTCCCGATAATTCATGTCATCATCTCCAATAAATAAATTAAATACGGTCCCACTGAAAACCGATTTCCTGCAAGAATGCCCTGGCCAATACCATGTGCCCAGCAGCGGAAGGATGAACCCGGTCCCAGGCAATGGTCGCCGGATAGAGCTCCTCTAATAGTTCATTAAAAGCAGCTTGTGTATCTACAAATAAACAGCCAGTCTCTTCGGCAATTTTTTGAACGATTTGTCCATATTGGTCCATCGTTTTGCGCATCTTGTCCTGTTCATTGGTTTCCAAGTAAAATGGAGTCATAAGGACAAGTCCCTTTGTGAGTGGCTTCATTTCTGTCACAAGCTTACGAAGTGTTTCCTCGTATTCGTCAGCATAGACATGCCATTCTTTAATAAATGGGGTATCATACTGCCGCCAAACATCGTTGATACCGATCATAATCGATAACCAGTCGGGTTTTTGATCAAGGACATCCTCCTGCCATCTGTGCTTTAAATCACGAACGGTATTCCCGCTGATTCCTTTGTTCACCACCCGGATGCCCAATTCTGGATATACGGCCTGCAGAAGTGCATCCACATTTGCCACATAACCTTTCCCTAAGGCACCAAATAACCCTTCTCCTTCAGGGTTCGCTCTCTCACAATCCGTTACGGAATCACCAATAAATAATAGTTTCTGAGCTGCTTCAAGCCTCATTCATTTTTCCTCCATATCAATTAACTTGACATACCAAAAAATTCAAGCGAATACTACTTGCCCTAAGTCACTTTTCAACTAATTTTTAGCAAACTTACTTAGAAGTAATCCAATTGATGCAGCTTCCCAAAACGTTCAAAAATTCTTGATTCAACAGACCTTGTTTGGTATGAGCGGGTGTTAAACAACATACCCTTCCCATTCCAAAAGAATGTGACCACCCCGCCACAGCTTGACCATCAATGGATTCCGCTTGTAAAAAGACATTGGTATTAGCCTCATCACACTGGACGAAATAATGTTCATCCGAAAATTCAAAGTAAGATGGACCAGGAAGGAATGAATCTTTTTCTACAGTAGAATACTTTACGATCTGATGCTTTTCTGGATGATAAAGAAATAAGCCTCTTAACATCTTGGTGTAGCCGCTTTCAGAAGAATAGGATGCTAAACCAGAGTGCCAAGCCAACCAGCCTCCGCCATTCTCTACATATCTAGTAATCTCTGAAGCAAGCTCCTCTGTCATCCAATCCTTTACGATTTCATCCGTCGGGTTTAAGCGATTCTCTTTAAAAAGAATGACCCCATCTGGCTGATCTAAAAGCTCTTCTTTTAATGTTTCATAGGAACCAAAAATGAGTTGAACATCTTTACGTCCCAAAGTGGTACGAACCGCCTCCTCAAGCGACACTTTAGCCCACTCTGCCCGGTGATAATAATCTCCTAAAATTGCCAGCAATTTTACCATTCGCTATCCCTCACAAATTTTGTTTAATTAAATTGGCATAGGGTTTCCTTTATAATCAATGAACACATATTTACTTTCTATTGACGGTCTTTGTTCAATAAGATTAAAAATTCCCTTTGCTGTATCTTCAGGATTTCCAGGGGCATTTATACCACCCATATCTGTCTGGATCCATCCAGGATGAACAGCGTAAACCTGAATGTTATTCCCATTCACATATTTACTCAATTGTTGAGAAAACATATTTAGGGCTGTTTTAGATGCAGCATAAGCATAATCTCCACCATAAGCGGTTTCCATACTTCCCGCTTCAGAAGAAATATTGATGATCGATGAACTGTCGCCCAATAACAGTAAAGGCAGGAAATGTTTGACGACTCTCATTGGCCCAAATAGATTGATATCAAAGGACTCTTGAACTTGATCCAGATCCAAATCTTCTATTTGTTGCTCCCGTCCCAGCAGGATTCCAGCATTATTAATAATAGCGTCAATTGTACCAAACTGCTCTTTTACAAAATTGGCAGCTTGTCTAACAGAATCTTCTTTTGTCACATCTAATGGAACAATGCTAATGGACTTTGGGAATTCAAGATCAGATAATTTTTCTCTTCCTTGTTCTGGATCTCTAACTCCTGCAATAATATGATGGCCTTTTTCTGCCCCTAATTTAGCTAGCGCTAATCCTAAGCCTCGGTTGGCGCCTGTAACCAAAATCCTCATCTTATAAACACCTGCCCTGTAAATTTTAATAAGGAATCTCTTTTAATTATCATTTTCTAATAGCTCTAAAATAATTTTTAAATCCTTAAAGGTATCCATGTATGCATACCTTCCTCCGGTGTACTCGCCTTTTTGCATCAACGGCATTTGGCTTCTTTCCATTAAAGTAATTTTTTCTTTCATTCCTTTTATAATGAACGCAATATGATGCGGACCTTCACCATGCTCGTCGAGATATTCTCTCCATGTACTTGGATGCTGGTCTGGTTCAATTAATTCTAATTGAAGAGAACCCATATCAAAGAAAGCGAGCTTGGCACGTGCTTCGGTTGAGTTCCCTTTATATTCAGTCTCGGCTTTATCCACCGTATCGGTAAGACTCCAGCCAGGATTTTCCACTCCAAAAAAATCAGCATAAGCTTGACTGGTTTTTTCAATATCATGAACAAGGATTCCAATTTGAGCAATGACATTTGTACCGAGTATATTTTTCTCTGCAACTTGATCTTTATTAGCCATAAAATTCCCTCTTTTCGAAAATTTAAATTGATTTAGCCGGCTGGTTTCTGGTTCAAATTCCACAACTGCCACAACTGTTAATGAAAAGGCCTACTGCCTGCGAGCGATCAAACTTTGTCTATTCTCTTCCTTAGTTGATAGATTACTGGTCAATTAAGATTTCTAATTTTATTATAGCACCAGTAACTTAGTTTGCGTAATCAACAAACTAAGATTTTTAAAAACCTGTAATGGACCGTATCCAAAAGCTAAATAGACGGAATATTCCCTGGCCCAGGAGGACGGGCGCAAGAGGCATATTCCTGGTAATTCTTGACAAGTTTAAGTGATGCAAGGAATCTTTTAATGGGCCATTTTAAAAGCTAAGGTTATCTTCTCTTACTCTCAATTCCCTGCAAAGACCAGAAAATTGTTCTAATTGTACTCTGTGCTTTTCGATTTTAGCAGCGTCTCCTTATATAAAAGCTTAATGGTTTACTATTTTAGTTATCTCCCGTAGGAATGAAATTCTGGTTTTAAGTAAGTGCCACACGTTGTTTATTTTTTGCGGATAATAAACACGCATCGATGACTTTCATATTACTGATAGCATCTTCTGATGGAAAACGGAGCGATGTGCCGTCCATAATACTTTGGGCAAATTCATCCACCTGGATGGTATACTGATTTAGTTCCTTACATGGTTCGGTTCGTGTTTCCCCATCAACGGTAACGTTAAAATCTCCCCCTAAATCGGAATTCACGATAAAGGCGTTTAGAATATCTATTTTTCCTTTAGTCCCTACAATTTGAAGGGTGTTTTGAAAATGGGCCCACATACCGCACAAAAAGGTTACTCCAATATTTTCAGGAAATTCTATTAAGCCGGATACCATCATGTCAACATCGTCATGTTCTGGTGAGTAAAAAGCTTGTACCGTAACCGCTTCCGGTTCCCGATCCAACAAATATCGTGCGGCACTTATCGGATAACAGCCGACATCGTAAATGGATCCCCCGCCCCATTCAGCACGATAGCGGACATTGTTTTTGTCTGCGGCATTATTAAAGGTAAAGCTCCCATGCAGTCCGCGAATGGTTCCTATTTCTCCGGAATTTAAAATTTCCTTAATACGTTCATATCGAGGGTGATAACGGTACATAAATGCTTCGCCCAATTTGACCCCCGCCTCTTTGCATGCCTTAACCATTTCCCTTGCTTCTTCCTGGTTTAGCGCAAGCGGCTTTTCACATAAAACATGCTTACCCGCTTTTGCGGCTTTTATGGTCCATTCTTTATGCAAATGATTTGGCAATGGAATGTAAACCGCATCGATATCAGGATCTTGCAAAAGTGCATCATAACTATCGTATGCTCGCTCGATGCCTAACTCAGCAGCAGTCGACCTTGCCTTCTCTAATCCCCGGCTGGCAATCGCAAGCACCACACTAGTTTCAGAGTTTTTAATAGCTGGAATAACAGAATGGATGGCAATATTGGCACATCCTAAGACTCCCCAGCGCAGCTTCTCTTTCATTTCAATTTCCTCCTATTCACCAACCAGCATGTTTGTTGGATGACTGAATTAAGTGTATAAAAAAAGATATTTTTGACTTGTCTCTTCCAAGCAAAACAAGGAGACTAAGCTTATATATTCTTCATGTCCTAACATGTTCCTTCTAATCTCTCTCTTTTTCATTAATTTTTCACCGATTACCATAATCCCTGCCTTTTTAAGAAGATGAAAATTTTTCGATCATTCTTTGTTAGGCAGTTGGTGAAACTTGATTTTGAACCAAGACTTTTTTTTCCCATGCCCTGCTTTTCCATCTAAAGAACATGGTAATCCCTCTAACCCACTCATCTACAATAAAAGCGATCCAAAAACCCGGCAGTCCAAATCCGAGATGAATTCCTAAGAAGTAAGCCAGCGGCACGCAAATCCCCCACATCGAGATAACGGCCATTTTAACAGAGATGGTAGTATCACCAGCTGCCCTTAGTGAACTAATGACGACTAGGTTAAACGTTCGGCCCGGCTCCAAAATGAAGCAAAACAATAATAACTTGCTTCCCATAGAAATAATCTCTTTATTATCCGTAAAAATTGATAGGAGAGATTCCCGGAAGAAACAAATAAAGACAGCAACCGTAAAGGTGAGAATAAAGCTGTATTTTAAACTATTTAATAATTGGCGATAGGCACCATCGAAATCACGGGCACCTACCTTATAACCTATTAAAATCTGTGTTCCCTGCCCCATGGCCAAGCCAAATAAAACAATATAAGAATTAACACTTTGTGTATAAACACGGGTGGTTAAGGCGGCAGCACCAAGAATCGCGATCATCGACGTGATTACTAACTGACTGGCGTTATAACAGAGTTGCTCACTAGCAGCTGGAATACCAATGTTTAAGATTTTTTTTACTTGTGTACGATCATTTGTTAGGTAATCTTTTAACTTAATATTCATTGGAATCCTTTTATACATAATTGTGAGAATCACCAATAGCGCTGCTGTTCTGCTTATTCCTGTTGAGATAGCCGTCCCTTTCACACCCAATTGGGGGAATCCCAATAAACCAAAAATCAAAATACTATTGATCGCTAAATGAACCACGTTCATGAACATAGACACAAACATCGCATCCCGCGTGTAGCCATTTGCCCTTAAAATAGAAGATACAGTTTGCAATAATGCCTGAATAAAAAGAGTTCCGCCAACAATGGAAAGATACTGCTTTCCTAAACCAGCAAGATGTTCTGGGAGATGAAAAAATGCCAGAAATTCGCCTTTGAAAATGACCATGATGATACTAATAAGGAACCCCATGATGAAATTTAGCTTGATTGACATGGTCGTTACGATCTTAGCTTGTTCACGTAAGCCCGCTCCTAAATACTGGGAGAGGACTACAGCGGTCCCCATTGAAACAAAATTAAAGATAAGAATGGTAAAGAAAATAAGTTGATTCGATACCCCAACTGCGGCAACTGCATCATCGGAGATATGGGACAGCATGATCGTGTCCGTGCTGCCCATAATCACTTGAAGAAAAAGTTCGATAAAAATTGGCCATGTTAACCTAAGCAAACTGATTTGTGGCGCCGCTCCCTGACTATTCGCAATTTCCATTACAGATCCACCTTTGACGTGAGGGTAGCACCATTAACACATCATCTTAATAGATTTTTCTATTTTGTTCATCGGCAATGCCTGATTTTCTGTAAAAATAAGTGTTAATGATATCCCGCCACTCTTTAGAATGTGATACTTGTTCTTCCAATTTATTTAAAATGTCTTCATAACGCTCGGAATCTATTTTGCCCTCTAATTTTGTCCATCGTCCTTTTAATTCCTCTGCTTCTTGAACGCCCTCAAAGTGGGTATTGTAAATATGTTGAATCACTGTATCGCCCGATTTTAACCTATGGGTATATGGAACATGATGGAAGAACAATAACAATTCATCCGGGCAGGTTTCTAATGATTCATACATGTCTGCATTCTCTTTAAAATACTGTGCTGAATAACCAGTACCTGTTTTTACGGTACGGTCAACGCCAATACCACGGCAGTCAGCAAAATGATAGGTACCCCAAACTGAATATTCATAACCATCAACATTGGGTCCATAGTGATGATGCGGATTCACCATCCAGCCAACTCCAAGTGGTGAGGTATAATGTTCATAGATTTCCCACGCTTTAAGAAGCATCTGACTGATTTGATCGTTAACCAAACCATCTTGGCCAAAGGTTTGCCCAATCCATTCATTTGTAATGGTTTCTGCTTCAAGGTCAGGATTCCATGTTAAACGGCCAAAACCATATAGGTTCGCTTGTGCCAATGTATGTCCAGTCCAGTTGTAGTCATTCCCAATATTCGAAACGGCTGAGATACCTGAATAACGGTACGGGAACATAGAACCATCGACGACCTGTTTTACGGGTGAGCCTTCTCCGTTTGCATAGGTGTCAAAATCAAGGATTCCCTTCCACTGAGGAACCAAGTAACATAGATGTTTTTGCTGTCCTGTGTATTCTTGGGTGATTTGGAACTCCAACATTTGATTGGTTTGCGGCATAGCACCAAATAATGGGGAAACCGCCTCCCGTACTTGGAAATCCATCGGTCCATTTTTAATCTGCAAGATCACATTCTCATGGAACTTTCCATCTAAGGGTTTAAAGTGGTCATAGGCCGCCCTCGCACGGTCGGTTGAGCGATCACGCCAGTCCTGCATGCAGTTATAGACGAAACATCTCCAAATAACCAAACCGCCGAATGGCTCTAATGCTTCAGCTAACATATTTGCACCATCTGCATGATTTCGGTTATAAGTAAATGGACCAGGCCTATGTTCGGAGTCTGCTTTAACCAGGAAACCTCCAAAATCGGGAATATACTGGTAGATTTCTTTCGCTTTATTTTTCCACCATTCTTTCACTTCAGGATCAAGCGGATCTGCCGTTTCCAAATCGCCCAGTTGAATCGTACTTGCATAATTAATACTAAGAAACGTTTTAATTCCATAAGCTCTAAAAATGCTGGCAACCTCCACTACACGAGGAAGTAAGCTAGCAGTGATTAGATTAGTTTCTACTTGGTGGACATTTACATTATTAATAGCGATGGCATTGATCCCTACAGAAGATAGCAATCTTGCATAATCTTGAATACGATCTAGTTCATCGGAAAAAGCATTTTCTTTGTAAAAAATAGACTTTCCAGCATAACCACGTTCAATGCTGCCATCCATGTTATCCCACTGATTAATCATTCTTAATTGATTTTTAGGAGATTCCACAATGTTTAAATTTTTTATGCTTTCCCGATTCTGCATCAATCTTAACAGATGAAAAGCGGCATAAAGAACACCTATATCTCTTTTGCCCACTAGATAAATGGTAGTATTTTCATTAGTCGTAACCATCTTGATAAAATAACCAGCATCATTGATTTGATTAAAATCTACTTCAATCTTATTTTCCAACAAATTTAATTCCGTCTTGGTAACTAATACAATCCTATTTTTAGGTTTAGTCCCCGATGATGTTTCTGGATGTATATCAAGCATGGAAGAAAGGGCCGAGCGAAGCTCATTTCGTGCAGATTCTATGACGACGGAATCTGCAAAACTTTCTATATGGGCAGTGAGTTGTTGGTACTCCATTACCAATGTAGGATCATCTACTTTTTTATACTGAAGCCACGCGGAATAACTCTCTTTATGCTTTACCTTGTATTGTTGGGTTAGATTGTTCCAAGTATGATCGATTGTACTTTCCATTACAGAGCATCCTCCATTGAAATAATGTTTTATGGGAAGTTGATTATACAACTTTGAAAAGTGGTTTTTCAGGAATAAAATGGACAGGAATGCCAGGGAATTCAGATTGGATCCATTTTGCTAAATATTTCATACCAGGTGCCTCGCTTTCAGCATGTCCTAACACGATTAATGCTTTTCGTTTCCCCTGATAGACTGCATCCCTGACAAACTCTGGAGTTTCCCACTCTGGACCTTCACCTGAAATAATTAAATCTACATGCTCCTTCTCAAAGAGCGGGATCGACAAAGTTCCACCCCCTCTATACCCTGCCAACAAACCAATACGTGAACAAGTATCAGATAGCTCTCCAACTGTACGTACAAATTGAATTCCCAGCTTATCTTTTACGTACTCAGCAATTTCCCTAACAGACATCGGAGGAATTTTTACTACCGTTGATGTTGGGGTGTCCTTTTCTATAAATGTTTTCCATTCCAAGGCTTCTATCAAGCCAGTCATAATCCCATCTGGCTGGCAGCGATGTAGATAATCATGAAACCGATAGATCGATAGCCCAGACTCTGTAATGATCCTATTTTTTTCAGAATAGACAGTGTTTTCTTCCCATAACTCTGGATTGTCGATATGGCTATAAAAAAGGCCCTCATGGGTAATCAAAAGATTGACCCCTAGATGAATCGCCCGCTTTATGACTTGCTGTGTGGCCATAAACGTGGTGGCAATTCCTTTTACTTCCATGTTTGGATGGCCGAATTTAAGCATGTCTACAGTATTTTGAATGTGGTCCACTGGCTCCATTAATCGATCTAAAACATGTTGAACGGTTAATGTCATATTTTTACCTTCTCTCAAAAGAATCTTCCTTAAAAGAAAGAGTTGCCAGATCATCTGAGGCAACTCTTTGGCATAAGTTCTATCTCCTGCTTGTTGGTCTATTCTTAAAAGTTAATAACCTTCCAAAAAGCCTCTTTTGGCTGATGATTTTCATCAAATAAAAATGGCCAGTTTTTACGACCTCTTACTGGAAAATCATTTAACCATGTATAATCATCGGCAGCACCCCAGAACGTTACGGCCGTAAATACCTCTCGATATTCCCTAAGTAATTCGAATACCTGTTGATACCTTTGGGTCTGCAGTTCAATCATTTCGGTTGTTGGGTTGGTAAGGTCTGTGCGCTTGTCTTCATGTTTAAACACAGATATATCTAATTCTGTCAGTTGCAGTTTCAACCCAAGGGATGCATAACGTTCAATAGCCGCACGAATGTCCTCGAGACTTGGGTTTGTTAAATTCCAGTGTGCCTGAAGACCGACTCCATGAATCGGGACCCCTTTGTCAACCAATGATTTCACAAGCTGATAAATCTTTTCCCGCTTCCCTGGATTGGATTCATTATAATCATTGTAAAAAAGCAATGCATCTGGGTCAGCAGCATGCGCAAATTCAAAAGCTTTTTCGATGTAATCTTCGCCGATGATGTCTAGCCAATTGGTTTTTCTATACAACTCTGGACCTTCATCTGTTACTGCTTCATTGACTACATCCCAGCAGTAAATTTGCCCTTTATATCTCTGCATGACAGTGTTCATATGGTCTTTCATTCGTTGTAACAATTGATCCCTAGTAACCTGTTCTCCATTAGAATTCACAAAAACCCAGTCAGGAGTTTGATTGTGCCATACCAAAGTATGCCCACGCATCTTCATCCCGTGCGTTTGTGCAAACGCTGCCAATTTATCGGCTCGTTCAAATGTAAATTTGCCCTCTTCCGGTTGTAGTAACTCAAATTTCATATCATTTTCTGCAGTAATACTATTAAAATGTTTTGCTAATAAATTCTGCTGTGTTTCAATTGTACGAAGATTTACCGCTGCACCAATGTTAAAATAGTTTTCATATACTTTCTGCAATGAAGAAACCTCAACACTAGTCTTTGCCATCTTTCATCCATCTCCTATTAACATAATTTCATCTATATTCGGTGAGACTCCTCCTGCCCGTCATATGGACAGGCAGGAATTAATTATTAATCCGTTGTAAATGAAGTGTAAATTTCTTGGGTAATACAGACTTTTTAGATGGGTTAAACAAAGATTATGCCTGATAAAAATTACGAATCCACCTATAATCTTGCAGCTTCTTAACCGATTCTTGAGAAAGCCCTTTTCCGTCCCCAACCTTACAGTTTTTTTCGACATTTTTGATGGTACGCATGCCGGGTATAACGGTAGAAACCGCTGGATGGCTTAAAATGTATCTTAAAGCAGTTTCAGCCATATCCTCAATAGAAATGTTAAGATCTGTTACGATTTCTTGTATCTGGTTGTAGACTTCAAGTTTTCTTTCCCCTCTAAAATAGTGGTTTCTAAAATCTCCCTCATCGAACTTACTTTCAGGAGTAATTTTGCCGGTAGCCCCCCTTCATCCAAAGGTACACGGGCAATAACACCGACATTATGTTTTTCACAAGCAGGGAAAAGCTTATCCTCCGGTCTTTGTTCAAAAATATTGTAGATGACCTGAACGGTATCAACTAAGCCTGTCTCAATCAGCTTGATGGCATTTTCCGGCTGGTGATCATTAATGGAAACACCAAAATATTTAATTTTTCCCTGCTCTTTCAGTTTTTTAATGGCTTCAAGCCAGTCCCCCTGATTTACCCATTCGTCAGACCAAACGTGAAACTGTTGGACATCGATCGTATCGACACCAAGATTGCGCAAGCTCTCTTCCGTGCAGGAAATAATATGATCTGCCGGGAAGGCTTCTTCTGCCGGAATACCAGCCGGAGCAGGCCATTTTAAATTTTTCGGAGGAATCTTGGTTGATACATAAATCGTTTCTGGACGTTCTCTTACTACTTGTCCAACCAAGCGCTCACTGTGGCCATTACCATACCCTAGGGCCGTATCAATAAAATTCAGGCCAAGATCAATTGCTTTGTTGAGTGCCTTAATGGATTCTTCATCGTTTGCTCCCTGCCATCCGGTATTCCCTATACCCCAGGCGCCATATCCTATCTCGGAAACTTTTAAATCTGTTTTTCCTAGTAATCGGTAATTCATTAGTATTCCTCCAGTTATTACTATCATTTTTACGCTGCCATAAACTCCATTTTCCAATGAACTGTAATATGGATTTGGATTCGAAACTATTTACGTTTTGCTAACCGGATTACATTCCAAGATAATTTTGGCAACACTGCTGAAACCAAACCATTTTTAATCACGGCATTACCATTTGAATGAGGAGCAACCGGTGTTCCCTTAGCCGAATTGGTTATTTTTAAGTCTTCGTTTTCAAGCACGATATGCTCCACAACCTCATATCCTTCAAAATTACGAATATCGCACTCTAGTTCCAAGCCTTCCTTTAAATGGCGGTTTACCGAAAAAATGGTTAACTGTTCATTTTCTTCATTATATACAGCGGTTGATTCTAAATAAGGTACATCCGTAAAATCCTTGCTATCATATTTTGGACTTGAAATAATCGGATTCAAGGAAATGCCGCGCCCAAATACCGATGCGTGCATATATGGATAGAAGATGGTCTGCTTCCAGGCTGGTCCATTTTCTTCCGTCATAATAGGTGCAATTACATTTATCAACTGGGCAAGACAAGCAATTTTTATGCGGTCAGCATGCTTTAATAACGTGATCAGCATACATCCAACCAATAGGGCATCCTCAAAATTATAATGATCTTCCAGCTGCGGAGGTGCAATGCTCCAAGGTTCAATTTTCTTATCGGCATCATTACTGTGATACCAAACATTCCATTCATCAAAAGAAAGATTGATATTCTTCTTTCCTCGTTTTTTCGCTTTAATATAATCGGCTATGGATATGACTGAACGGATAAAGTCATCCATTTCGAGTGTCATAGCCAAATAGTTTGAGATGTCATTATCACGATTACCGTAATATTGGTGAAGCGAAATAAATTCAACATGATCATAGGTATGATCCAAAACAGTTGCTTCCCAATCTGCAAAGGTCGGCATGCCTCTGCCTGAGCTTCCGCAGGCAACTAGTTCAATGGCTGGGTCAACCCACTTCATGACCTTGGCTGCTTCAGCAGCAAGTCTCCCATATTCTTCAGCACTTTTATGGCCGATTTGCCAAGGACCATCCATTTCATTTCCCAAGCACCATGTTTTAATTTTGTGCGGCACTTTAAACCCGTGTGAAATCCGTAAGTCACTATAAT
This sequence comes from Neobacillus drentensis, assembly GCF_021560175.1. Classification (GTDB taxonomy): domain Bacteria; phylum Bacillota; class Bacilli; order Bacillales; family Cytobacillaceae; genus Neobacillus; species Neobacillus drentensis_A. Next base: position 5,118,451 of record NZ_CP091110.1, read on the forward strand.
AAGAACCGCCCGGATGGTTGCAATATTCTACCAGGTTTCTCGCAGCATCAATCCCGCGTGTTCCTAAGTTAACGGCCATGTTTACATCGGCATTTACCAGCTTTGCCCATTTCATGAGCTCATTTGTACCAATTTCATTGGTTTCAGTGGTGCGCTAGGCTAAATCAAGCCTGCGTGGGCGATTTGCAACTGGTCCTACGCCATCCTCCCAGTTGTAACCAGAAACAAAGTTACCACCTGGATAACGAATGATAGGAACCTGAAGCTCTTTTACCATCTCCATCACATCTTGACGGAAACCATTTTCATCTGCCTGCGGATGACCGGGCTGATAAATCCCGCCATAGACTGCACGTCCTAGATGTTCGATAAACGAACCGTAGATACGATTATCAATCTCAGAAACTTTAAAATCCTTTTCAAGAATCATTTTTGCCTTTTGTCCCATATTTTCCATCCTCTCATTAGTAAGTTAGTTTAAACTTTATCGAATTCAGTATTTATTCCTTTTTTATTCCAATTTTTAAGGAGGTTACTCATAAGTATATTTATTCCAGAGTAAAAGAAGCGAGACTTGCATTACCGATCCCCTTATAAGTAAAATACAATGCCTGTATACCGTCCGGAATGGTAATATCAGCGGCATATTCTGTCCAAATGTTTGTAAAATCAACCGGTATTTCTCCGAGGGCCAGCCCGTCCCAGGCTGTTTTGACTTCAAAACTCCCTTTGGCATACCCACGCACCTTGATTTTGACTTTTCGAATACCGTCGCATTGGAAATATTTAAAACCGGCTGTTGCAGTATCCCTCATATTCGCAATGTATGCGTTTTCTTCATCTCCATCCTTACCATCCTGCGTAATCCTCGGAAATCGTCCGTCCATCCATGCCCCGAGAGAACCCGAATACAATTCCTCATCCTTACAGAATAGATTGCATGCCACATAAGCTGGATACTCCCCGCGTCCTACTAGTGGTCCTCCATTGGGTCCGCAGGATGTCATCTCTACTTGGGGTATTGTGCCGTCGTCTCTAAACTCGATCGGTTCAACACAGCCTTGCCTGCTGTAAACGGTTCCGTTGGTATGCCTGTGATAAAAGATGTACCATTTCCCATCAATTTCAACAATGCTGCCGTGATTATTGTGACCATAGTACATAGGCTTGTCCGCTGGTTTGTAAGTATCGATATGAAGATCGGCATTGCTTACGATGACTCCCTGGTAGACAAAGCCTTCTGTCGGACGCTTGCTAGTCGCATAACAAAGCTCATGCATGACGATAGAGGAGTAGATCAAATAATATGTATCGCCTTTTTTCCTTATGGACGGCGCTTCAAAGAACTCATGTCCTTCGTACCCGCTGCCCTTGCTGTAGGGCTCACTTGGTGCAATAAAAACGGGTTCTTCCATAATGGTAAGCATATCCGGACCAAGTACCGTCGCTATGGCACCCTTTCTTGATTTGTCACCTGCTGCACAAAATCCAGTGTACAAATAGGTTTTCTCACCTTCGGTTAGGACCCCTGGGTCGAATTGAGACTGGTCGCCTTCTCTTTCCCCCAAGCGTGTTCCATCTGGATAATGCACATAACCGTAAAATTCGTAACGTCCTGCCGGCGAATCACAGACAGCTACCGACACAATGGGAACTTTGTCAAGCACATAATAGAGATAATATCGACCATCTGGACCCACCGTGACATCCGGTGCATAAAGACACATTCTTCCATCAGGATTGAGTGGATCATCTGTTTTTTTGTAAATGACGCCTTCATACCGCCAATCACCTAAATTATCGATCGGTGCAGACCAGCACGCATAATCGTTTACGCAAAAGACATGCCCATTAAAACGATCATGAGAGCCATAAACATACACTCGATCATTAAAAACATATGGTTCTGCATCAGGAATATATTCCCATGATGGAAGATACGGATTGAATCCTTGCTTCATTGTCTTTCCACTCCTTGTATCCTAATAAAAAGTTTGCTTATACCACATCGTTTTTTTTACAAAATACTCTCTAATTCATTCAACGCTAGATGTTCAATAAAAAAGGGACATATTGTCCCATTTTTTTTAAGAATCATCCCTTAACTCCACCCAAAGTTAAGCCTTTTACAAAATATTTTTGCAGGAATGGGTACACCATAATAATTGGTAAACTTGCAATTATCGTCATGGTTGCCCTTATGGAAGTAGGAGTTACTGTGTTTGCAGCTGAATTACTGCTAGCAAATGCATCTGCCGCAGTCTTGCCTGACATAGAAGCATTTGAATTCTGTAAAATTTTCATAAGCTCATATTGTAAGGTACTTAGTTCAGGAGTGGAAGAATTGTACAAGAAAACATCAAACCAAGAATTCCATTGACCAACAGCAACAAACAATGAAACCGTTGCTAATACAGGAAGTGATAATGGTAAGACAATTTTTATAAAGGTAGTAAAATCTCCTGCTCCATCGATTTTTGCTGATTCAAATAAACTCTCCGGGATGCCTTCAATGAAAGAACGAATAACAATGAGATTAAATACGCCGATAATTCCAGGGATAATATATACCCAAAAACTATCCAATAAATTAAGTTCTTTGATAAGCAAGTAATTTGGAATTAGTCCGCCACTAAAATACATGGTTAGAACAAAAGCAATTGTCACAAACTTTTTAAAGACAAAATCCTTTCGACTAATCGTATAAGCTACCATTGCTGTGCCAAGTACGGATGTCAATGTTCCGATCAGTGTTCTTAGAACTGAAATCATAAATGAATGGAAAATACTAGATTCACCAAATACATATTTATAATTTGACCAGGTAAATTCCCTCGGCCAAAGGTAAATACCTCCCTTTATGGAATCATTCGCATCATTCAAGGAAACAGCCAACTGATTAATAAAAGGATATAACATCACGACACATAGGAAAAACATAAAGGTATAGTTAAAAATATCAAAAATATAGTCGCCTGCACCTGTATGGCTCCTGGTTGCTTTGAAAAGTTGTTTCTTTCCCATAAAATCCCCTCCTAGAAAAGCCTTGGCTGGTCAAACTTTTTGGCAATACTATTTGCTGCAAATAAGAAGATGAAACTCACGACTGTCTTAAAGATCCCCGCTGCAGTGGCAAGTGAAAAGTTACCTAGAGAAATACCGTACTTTAACACATAAATATCAAGGTTTTCTGAGTAATCGAGGTTTAATGGATTCCCCAGTAAATATTGGGCTTCAAAACCAGATTCTAAAATATAGCCCAAATTCATAATCAGCAAAATGATGATCGTTGGTTTTAAAGATGGGAGCGTGATATATTTGATTCGCTGCAATCTAGTGGCACCGTCAATATCTGCCGCCTCATATTGCTCTGGGTCAATCATCGTGATAGCCGCCAAATAGATAATGGTGTTCCAGCCTACGTTTTTCCATACATCAGAAGCACCAAGGATTCCCCAAAACCATTTCTCTTTGCCTAGCCATAGAATGGGTTTATCAACAATCCCTAATTTCAGTAAGACAATATTTACAATCCCGTTATCGAGTGAAAGTGCATAGGAAACAATACTAGCAGCAACAACCCATGAAATAAAATGTGGCATATAGCTAATGGTTTGGACAACTTTTTTAAACTTTAAAGCTTTTATTTCGTTTAAAAGTAGTGCTAATCCAATAGCTGTAACAAAACCCAATACCAGGTTAATGGTGCTCATCCCTAAAGTATTACGAAGCACGCGGTAAAAGTTCGGGTCAGCAAACAAAAATTTAAAATGTTCAAATCCTATCCACTCTTGATCGAACAAACCTTTTGCGGGTTTAAAGTCCTGAAAGGCAATGGACCAGCCCCATAATGGAATATATTTAAAAACAAATAGCCAAATTAAAAAGGGAAAACTCATTGCAATGAGTGCTTTTTGTGACATTGCCTTTTTCAAAAATGTTTTTTTAGTTTTTTTCGATTGAACCGATACGGAAGAATCCACAACAGTCTTTGTTGTTTCAGTCTGAACCTGCATTTTTTACCCCTCCTCTTAAAAAGCAAATACATACAAAACTCAATCATCATAAGCCACACCTTAGATACTCATTCTCTCTCTAACCAAGATGAGGCTTATAATCTCGAAGATAAAACATTGTAAAAAAACAGGAAGCCGATAAGCCAATTTGGCAATATCGGCCTCAGTTACGCAAGTTAGTTATGTTAAATTACTTAGAGTTGGACTTAGACATTTCAATCAGCTTTTTAACTTCCGTGGTCATTTTCTTTTCATATGGTTTTACATCGAGAGCATTGTACTGTTTTACATACTCATTCCAAACAGAATCAAATTTAGAAGGAGAGGCTAAAACTAACTTAGGGAAATATTTCTTTTCCAAATCAGTTTGTCGTTGCGTGAAGATTTGCTCCTTAGAACCTTCTTCTAACTGTACACCCCATGCAGGATACCAAGGACGGTCATCTGGCTTAGCAAATAAATCAGAGAAAACTTTAACTCCATATGCATCAAGCAATTTCTTGTCGCCCTCATCATAGGACAATTGCGCTACTTCAACTTGTCTTCTAGGTTCATATGCATTTCCGTCAGAGAATAGTCCATTTCCGCGAGGCCAGCCCCACTCATAAATCTTAGAACCGAAATCTTCTCTAAACTTATCATCAGCAGTTTTGTTGATTTGTTCTTGGGTACGAACGAAACGGCCTTTATCATTCACATCATATGTTTGTCCTTTAATTCCCCACAAAATCAGCTTTTGATTTTCTTCTTTAAGCATATTGTCCATATATTTTATAATTCTTACTGGATCCTTTGCACTTACTGTGATACCTATACCGCGGTTGCTTACAAAGTTAGGCGGATCCAAATATTGATCTTTTGTATCTTTGTCAAATACAATTGGCAAAGCCATATAACGCTTATCGTCTACACCGGCATTTTTCAGGTTCGTTTCTGCCTGTCCAATTTGCCATCCGTAATCAAAGAATCCAAGTACACGGCCTGAAGTTAATTTAGCAAGATATTCATCATAGTTGGCAACAAACGATTCTTTATCAAATAAACCTTTGTTGTTAATTTCATTCAATTTCTTGAAATAACGCTTAGTATCTTCATTATTACCGTAAACTTTTGCTTCATGAGTTTTCATATCAACCTGAACGCCGCCATCATTTGGATACCCGGCCAAGTGATTTGGTGCATTTGATAAAGCGAAGAATCTCCAATCATAAGTTAAAGCTGTAAATCCAATTGTTGATTTACCATCTACTTTCGGATGATTCTTTTGATACTGTTCAATTAAGTTGAAATATTCATCAAGTGTTTTAATTTTCGGATAGCCTGCATCTTTTAAGACAGCACGCTGAATCCAGAATGCGCCTTGGTCAATATTCGGATTTGGCAGATATCCTTGATAAGCTTCCATAGGAAGGAAATAAATCTTTCCATCTTTATCTTTCATTTTATTCATGTATGGGCCATACACTCTTTTAATATTCGGAGCATACTTATCGATCAAATCAGAAAGATCAATAAATGCACCTGCATCTAAAATTTTAGGTAATGCTGCATCTGGAACTAAAAGATCAGGATATTTACCGCTTGCAATCATGGTCCCAATTTTTGTGTTAATATCACCAACAGCGTATTCTACTTTAAAGTTAACACCAGTTTGTTTTTCTAACTCTTTCCCGATAACGGTTTCATTCGTATTTCTGTCCTTACCTGCCTGAGCGGCATTATAATACGAGAATGTTACCGGTTTCGAATTTTCCTTACCTCCGGATTCGCTTGGCTTTCCGCTGGCACTTTGATCTTTTGAGCAGCCGACTGCCGCGAGTATCAGCATAACTAAGGTGAGTACTGCTACAATTTTTTTCCTTATCATTTTCTAACCCCCCTATTTATTTGGTACATCCTTATTATATTTTGAAAGGGTTTACATCGACCATTTAAAAACTAAAGGTGTTACTTAGAAAAGTATAGATGGTTTTCTAAAAATTTAGTTTTTTTGAAATTCCTCTAGTTTGATTCGGAATCTTTATGATAATAACCGTTCCTTCCCCTTCTCTACTATCCAGCTGGAAGTGAAATTGGTCCTGATAATAAAGTTTCAATCGATAATACACATTTTTGATTCCAACGCTTTTTCCCATATCATTTTCATTCTCGAGTTCCTTAATTAATTGTTGCGTTTTAGATTCCGACATCCCCACACCATTATCCATGACTTTACAGACTAACAGATCATCTTCAATAGAAATATGAACCTCAATTTTGCCATTTTCCTTCAACGGCTCAATTCCATGAATACTGGCATTTTCGATAAATGGCTGCAGTGCCATGTTGGGTATAATACATTCATCCGCATCGTGATCGATATGAATCTCATAATCCAGCTTATCTCCAAAGCGGTATTTTTGAATTTCCAAAAAACTGATAATAAGGTTTATTTCTTCTCGTACCGTTACCATATCTTTCCCCCATGTCAGGGAATTGCGAAAGATTTTCGCCATATTATGAATAATCTTAGCTGTCTCGATCTCCTCCTTCATTAAACTTCTCATGCGAATGGTTTCGAGAGCATTGAATAAAAAGTGCGGATTAATTTGGCTTTGGAGAGCGCTCAGCTGCGCACGATTCCGTTTAATCTCCATCTCTTGCTTTTGGATATTAGCCATAAATACGTCTTGAATTAGTTCCTCAATTTTCCTGATCATTCGATTAAACTCACTCGTTAAGGTACCAATTTCATCCGTGTATTCTGGATCAGGAATCTTTTCAAAATTCTGATCGCCCATTTTTTTTACATGCCTAAATATGCGCTGTAACCTTCTTAAAAAGGATCTATTAATTAGAATAATGATAATCGAAGGAATGATTATATTGATAAAAGCCAAATAGAGAATAAAACGTCCTGACTTGTTTACTGTATTAAGCATCTTTTTTTCAGAGACAGTCCCAACGAGTTTCCAGTTTAGAAGATAGGATTGGTCCAAGTAGGTCGAATCTAGGATATCTGCCTTCTTTTTATTCGATATCTGACGAAATGGAATAACCTTTTTTCTCCATCCTAGATCTTTTTTTGTTGAATATTCAATTTCCCCCTTTTCATTTAGAAGGTACACATCTCCTTTAAAGGTGACATTATTGAATATATTTTCAATGGTTGCGGGATTGATTTCGATTTTTACAATCTTTTGTTTATTATTAAAGTTAAAATAATCGAGTTTCCTTATAATACTAAACGTGGATGTTTGGTCATCTACTGATGATCGTAATACGATAGGAGAGGTAATACTGCTTCCCATTATTTGTCGATACCAATTTGACTTTTTGATTTCTTCCGTTAATGGATAAACTCCGCCTGAATAAATAATCGTTGGGTTATCCGTATAAAAACGGATAGAATTGATCGAAGGATTAATTGGACTTGATTGGTTAAATGTTCGTAAATAAGTGTTATAATCATCAACATAATCAGCATCTGAAAGATATTCTTTCTCTAGAAATAAGTTGATATTGGTATTCGTATAGAGAGAGGAAGATATCCCAACGGCATCGTCGATAATCTTCCCAAAATCATGACTAATTTGGTTCAATGCCAACTCCGAGTCATGCATTTGCTGCTGTTTTACATTGTTAATCGTAACGGTGTAAAAAATAATATTGGTTAAAACAATCGGAATTAGGACTGAAAAAATATACATAATTAATAGTTTTTTACTTAAACGTACATTATGAAAACTAAATTTCTTTTTTTTCATGTTGATCACACTTTTCTTTTCTCCAAGAGTTTATTCCGATATTCAGACGGAGTTAACTTTTCAAACTTCCCAAACATCGTTACAAAATAGTCCGTATTATTAAAACCTACCCTTTCCGCAATTTCATATATCTTCAGTTCCGATTGCCTTAACAGTTTTTTCGCTTCATTAATTCTTACCTGCAATAAATAATCTTTAAAATAAATCCCATAGGTTTTCTTAAATAGTTGTCCCAAATAGACAGGATTCATATAAAACTTTGCTGCGATGGATTTCAAACTTATATTCTCTGTATAGTGTGAGTCTACGAATTGTTTAATTTTATGAGCCTCACCATCTGAAGATTGTTTGCGAAGGATCGTGATCATTTCTTTACTTTCTAACACAAATTCGAGAAATTGTTTCCTAAGTTGTTGTAACGTTAAATTATAGTTTTGCAGCTGAAGCATCGTCCGGAATTTTTTTAAATTCGATACTTCCCCTTCCATGTTTTTAATAATTTTTAAAATCGCGTGTACAAATCGATTGATAGATGCTTTCACTGCTACATGAGCCATTTTTTTCGAGACAAACTGAAGGAAAATTTTATCTATAGTCTCCATAATGGCCATGGTCGTATTTTCTTCGATTTGCTCCATTAATAGATGATAGTAGGAATCCTCGAGCTCTGTATAGGTAATTGATTGATTGTTTTCTATATCCTTTGAAAGAATAATATTTTTATCTTCATACACATACTTATACTCGCGTGCATTTTTGGCTGCTTCAAACGAATTTTTTAACAAATGTAATTCAGAAACAGCAGGTCCAATATAAAAGGTGATCGCTTGAGTCATATTACTTGTAAGTAGTCCGTTAATCCAGCTCACAAAATGACTGATTTGCATTTGGAAGTGATGCAGATAGGTGGACGGAATTAACAATCCATAGCTTCCTTGTTCTAACTCTTGAATAAATACCCCCAGATGTGGATCACATATATCGCGCATAATGTTAGTTATTTTTTCTTCCACTTGATAATCAGGGGCCGCTTCACTTAGAGATTCGGGAAGTCCGTTTACCTCTAAAATCAGATAATAATATTCAGCTGAACTGCTTAACGACAGTTCTCTTGAGAAAGCGTCTGCATCCTCCTCATTCACTTTTCCATAAATCAGATTTTCAAGTAAAACAGCTTTCTTTATTTCGATGTTCCGTTCAACAACGAGCTTTTGTTCTGTTATCGTATTGGAAAGCGATTGCAAGGTTTCCTCGATTTCCTCCTGATCAATCGGCTTTAGGATAAAATCATGAACACCGTAACGTACCGCTTGTTGGGCGTATTTAAAATCACTGTGACCCGAGATAATAATAAATTTAGGAGGATCGCCCTCTTTTTGCATAACATGTTTAATTAACTCTAATCCATCTAAGACCGGCATTCGGATATCGGTTATGACGAGTTCGGGATTTACTTCATCAATAAGTGCTAACGCATCTTCACCATTTGCTGCTTCTCCTGCAACCCTAAATCCACATGCTTCCCAATCTATTAAACTTCTTAATCCTTTCCGGAAAAAATTTTCATCATCAACTAAAATCACTTTATGCATGTCTATTCAACTCCAATTAGATGATATTAGCGATTCGACGCTTTAAAGTTCTGAACATTAAGCGCTTACATAATAAAAAGACATATCTCACCTGACATTTTTACTAGTGTTCTATTGTTATTGCTGCTGAAAGACTAATAAATAAAAAACAAATTAATTTCCCAATCAGAACTTATTTATTCTCATTTTATCACGGAACATAGTTTAGCGGTTAAACTATCTGAAAATTTTTTGAAATCTCTCTTATTTTAATGTGCTTTCCAAACGACAAAGTCCCTCAAGTTCAATACTTGAGGGGCTTCGTTTGATGTCCTCTAAATTTTTAGTCCTATGTAAAAAAAGAATACCCTTCGCTTTAATAAATACGAAGAGCATTCTTGTAGTCTATCTTTCACTTAATAAGGCATCCAAATTTTATAATTGCCGCTTAATGCCAGCAAACTGAAAAAATACAAGCAGTTATCATAATACCGTCTTTCCCCAGTTCGAACAGGAGTATTCCAGAATAATTTCACCCATCTTAAACGCTCTGGACCATCGGCAGCAAGGGAAGCCATGGCATTAGTCGCAAGTAAACCGACCGGGTGGAGGGATTTTTCCTTGAATGGAACGCCCGCAATCGTATAACGACGATAATCAGACGGGTCCTTATCTGCAAAAAAGGCTTGAATCTTATTCGCATCTTCCGTTTCCCATTCATCTCCTCTAAACCACTCATAATCAAGACCGATATTCCCGGCAACACGATAAGCATCACTGAAAAAATGACCATAGCCTTTTTCATTATTTGGTGTGCCATCATAATAGGCATACTCCGGTGCTAAGCCTGTTTCAGGGTGACAGGAAATTTTCAAATACTCTCTGCTTGCTGTACTTGCTTCCTTCCAGAATGCACGGTCCTCTTCATATGCCCACAGAGCAAATAATTCATAAAAATGCGGTAAATGATAGGATGGATCTGAGAACTCACAATTAGGGATAAATTTAATTAGCTTATTCTCCCTATTCCACATTGGGAAGCCGACTCCGTCTTCGCCCTTATGAAGGCAGGTTCGGAGTATATCTTTTGCCTGAACACTATAGTTAAAAGGCTCTGGACCATCCCCGAAACGGTGAGCAGCAAAGAATAAAGCCATCGCGAAGAACTCTTCTCCATCAGGAGCAGGACCGTAGGCATTTTTCGTACCATCAGGCTGGCATGACCAGGCAAAGTAACCTGCATTTTCTCCTTCCGTCATATACATGTACTCAAATGTCCATTTCCAAAGCCGGTCAAAAACATCCTTATTATCCATTTGTACCGCCATCATCATTCCATAGGACATACCCTCTGTCCGCACATCGAGGTTCCCGGTATCGAGCATGTAACCTAAATCATCGCCGACTGGATAATAGATTCGTGTATCATCGTTACCATTAAAGAGTTCTTCCCAATTATCCTTGATTCTTTGATTGATTTCCTCTTCTGTTTTGCCGATTTCTTTGAAGAGATTTCGATATTCCCCAGTGTAAAAAGAGCCATCTTGCTTTTTAACTAACTTTGTCATATGTCCCCTCCACCTATCGATCTACTGCTTATCTTCTAAATTCTTTTAATTGATCATTAAGCGTTTTGGTTTGTGTATAAACTTGTTGGTAAATAGCAAATAGTTTTTTATATGCTTCTACATTTCCCTCAATAGGATAATAGGTTTTTGACGTTTGAATAAACTTCTCTGCACACTCTTTCAAAGAGGTAAACCAGCCGCTGCCATAAGCCGCTAACATTGCTGCCCCCATACCTGGACCTTGTTCGCTTGTCAGTTTTTCAATTTTAGCATTAAAGATATCAGCCTGCATTTGCAGCCATGTTTCATTTTTAGCACCGCCGCCAATAGAAATGATCGAATCAATGGTCTTACCACTGTTTCTAAAAATTTCAATGGACTCATTTAATGAAAAAGTGATTCCCTCCAGAACCGCACGGGCAAAGTGCTTCCGCTCATGGCCAGCATCCATTCCAATAAAACTGCCCCGGATATTTGAATCCGCATGCGGTGTTCTTTCTCCAACGATATACGGAGTGAATAATAAGCCATCACTGCCGGCAGGTACCCCGTCAACACCTTCTAAAAATTGATCAAAGGCTTCCTCTTTTGCAAATGTATCCTTAAACCAACTTAAACTATAACCGGCAGCAAGAGTAACCCCCATCGTGTAATAAGTATTTTCCTCACCATGGTTAAAATAGTGAACTTTACCTTCAAAGTCTAGGTCGTTTCTTTCTTCATATGAAAGGACAACACCAGATGTACCAATGCTGCACAATGATTTACCTTCTGAAAGAATACCTGAACCGATTGCTCCACAAGCATTATCTGCTCCGCCCGCAAACACCTTGGTTGCTTCTGATAATCCAGTACTTTGCGCAAATTCAGCTGTAACTGTGCCTACACAAGCATGGGATTCTACCAGCGGCGGACAAAGTTCAGGAGCAATACCAAATAGATTTAAGATTTCCGGGCTCCACTCCCGTTTACTTACATTTAACATTAATGTTCCGGCTGCATCCGAATACTCCATATGAAGATTGCCGGTAATGCGGTAACGCAAATAATCTTTTGGAAGCATGAATACGCTTGCACGTTTGAATGTTTCAGGCTCCTGCTCTTTTACCCAAAGAATTTTCGGTAATGTGAAGCCTTCCAATGCCGGATTTTTTGTAATCTCAAGAAGTCTCTCTTGACCCACAGTCTCATAAATTTCCTGACACTGCTTCGTGGTTCTTGTATCATTCCAAAGAATTGAATTTCTCAAAACTTGGTTTGCCTCATCTAGTAAAACCAACCCATGCATCTGTCCTGAAAAGCTGATTCCTTCTATATCCTTTACATCGCCTTGGAATGCTTGGACCAATTCAGCCAATCCTTCAGTGGTCTTTGCCACCCATTCTTCCGGGTTTTGTTCACTATAACCTGATTTCTCGATAATTAAAGGATAAGATTTGGAAACTTCCTGGCATACATCACCATTTTGATTAACAAGGAGAATTTTGACAGCGCTTGTCCCAAGGTCAACACCAATAACGTATTTCATTTGCAGCATCCCTCTCTATAAAAATGTGCTGGACAAGTAACTTCCAGCACATTTTCCATTTTATTTTGTTAGGTTCATTGTTGTTTTTATCGAACTGTAACACCTGAAAGTGTTTCTAATAGATATTGGTTAAGGGTAGCTCTTAATACTTCTGTTCTGCCTGAAGTATTTTTGATTTCAGTTAAACCAAGAGCGTACCGTTCTAATTCACGGAAATTCGTTCTTCCTTCAACGATGTCCAGACCAATGCCTTTTGTATAGCTGCTGTAACGATCGTCAATGAAGTTTTCGAATACACGATCTTCTAGTAATTTGTTTGCAACTTTTAAGCCGATTGCAAAAGCGTCCATTCCAGCGATGTGAGCATGGAATAAATCTTCTGGATCGAAAGAGCCTCTGCGTACTTTAGCATCAAAGTTCGTACCGCCTTTTCCTAGGCCTCCATTTAGAAGAATTTCATACATTGCTAATGTTGTAGAATACAAGTCAGTCGGGAATTCATCCGTATCCCAGCCAAGTAATGTATCGCCTTGGTTTGCATCGATTGATCCAAGCATGCCATTGATACGAGCCGTACGAAGTTCATGTTCGAATGTATGGCCAGCTAATGTTGCATGGTTTGCTTCAAGGTTGAACTTGAAGTGATCAGTTAAGTCATATTTTTGTAAGAATGCTAGTCCAGTTGCTACATCAAAGTCATATTGGTGTTTTGTTGGCTCTTTTGGTTTTGGCTCTATTAAGAATGGCACGTTTAGCCCGATCTCTTTTGCATAATCTACTGCCATATGGAAGAAACGTGCTAGGTTATCTTGCTCAAGCTTCATATCTGTATTTAATAGTGTTTCATATCCTTCACGGCCGCCCCAGAATACATAGTTTTCTGCGCCTAATTCCTTCGCTACCTCTAAGCCTTTCTTAACCTTCGCAGCAGAGTAAGCGAATACATCTGCATTTGGAGCAGTTGCCGCACCATGTGTATAGCGAGGATTTGTGAACATGTTAGCCGTGTTCCAAAGAAGCTTTGTCTTGCTTGTTTTCATATATTCTTTAATCATGTTAACGATAATGTCTTGGTTTTTGTTTGATTCAGCTAATGTGCTTCCTTCTGGAGCAATATCCACATCATGGAAAGCAAAGAATGGAACATTTAATTTTTCAAAAAGTTCAAATGCTGCTTCAACGCGTGCTTTTGCTAAATCAAGTCCTGTTAAGTGGTTCCAAGGACGAATGGCAGTACCTACGCCGAATGGATCTGTTCCGTCAGCTGTGAATGTATGCCAATACGTAACAGAAAAACGTAATAATTCCTCCATAGTTTTTCCGTTGATTACTTCTTGTGGATTATAATACTTAAATGCTAAAGGATTCGATGAATCTGAACCTTCAAATTGAATGTTTTTTACATTTTCAAAATATGCCATGGGTGGATTCCTCCTAATGTTTTCCGGTTATAGACCTAGTCTTGTAAATGCTTACATGTCTTTTAATCTCGTAGTCTTTAACCTAGGTTTAATTAGAGTATAGCACCCTCCACTTCGTTTGTCTATCGGATAAACAAAGATTTATAAAATTTTTTTAAAACAAATTTTGGCAAATAAAAAAGCTGTCATATTTTTGCGTAGACAGCTTTTTTCGGAAGTACAGTTTATTAATTTTGTACACTGAGTTTTTTTTGTTTGGCTTCAATCCGATTAAAACTTTGTTTGGCTCCCGTCATCACCATGAGAGAGAACAAACTTATGCTAAAAAACGGAACAATCCCAGGAATAGAACGATACAAGATGCCTATAAGGATCGTTACAGCAATCATCAAAATAGTGATATGCATGTTAATGATTCCAATATAAAAGGAATTCTTAATATATTGAATCAGGCGTAATTCGTAATGAACATAAACAGGAAAAAGATAAAGCATCGTGATAAAAAATAAAATCGTAACAATCACAAGCGGGATGGAAAGCACGTATTGTATCGTTCCTCCAACCGTAATCAGATACTTGAAATCCAAATAGAGGAACATCCCGATCAGCCCCATTATCCATCCAAGCTGATTGGATTTGACAAACTCCTTTTTATAAGTACTTAAAAAAGTACGAAAGATCGGTACATCCGTTTCATTCATCAACCATTTTCTTAAAATGGTAAACAATGCGACAGATGCAGGGGAAATGCCGAGTAAAATAAGACCGCCCAATGAAAAGAGCACCCATAAAATATTTACATAAGCTAGTTTCATAACCCACTCACAACCCGTGTATGCCTTGCCGACTACCCAATTAAATTGCATGTTCTTTCACCTCTCGATGAGTACTATCTTTAGTATAAGACAAGTATCGCATTACTTCTATTAAAAAATAGGACTGTCCAGTTACTACCAGACAGTCTCAATTTCTTTATTCAGTCATTGCAGAAGCTGCTAACGGTGCTGATTTCTTACTTTCCTCAAGCCATAAAATACTTGTTACTCCACGCGGGTAATATTTACTTCCGGCAATTTCACCAGAAATAATTTGATCACTCCAGCTCCATACGGATAAAGTTGGATGTGTCAGCCATGCGACATGGGCAGCATCTGCCTTCGCCCCTTTTTCATCCCACTCAAGCCCAAGAATTTCACGGGCAATAAACTGGCTTAAGTAAACCTTACTTAACCAAGAATTATTACTTGTAGACGAAATCTTCCAGCCGCCATCTTCAAACAAGCAAACACCGTCAGTTAATACCGTTGTTAAGTGCTGCTTCAACACTTTTATATAGGCTCCAAAACGGCCATTAGGGTCAAGTGCTTCATTGTTATTGGTATAGTAAGGGAAAATCAATCCTTCAATCGCAGGGATAATCTTCGAATCGTTTCCTTCCTTAATGACGGCAGGAATATAACCGCCAGGTGTTATATGGCTCGCAATCGTGGATGCACATTTCTCCGCCAGATCTCCAGCCTGTTTTGACAATTCCGCTAGTCCATTCTCTTTAAAGATTTTCTCTAATGCCACATAGGATGCCCATGTCTTGCCGGCTAAATAAATATTGTTTCTTGCCTGACCTAGCGAAACATCTAAACTATCATAAGTCGTAATCTCTGCACCGCCCATTACGCGTGTGGAGTCAAGACCCATTATGCCATCCCGTTTATCTGCTTCAGGATGATCACGATTGATTATGCTTTCAAAGCAGCGGACAACTACATCTAAATTAGCCTTTAACCACTCTGCATCACCAGTTTGTTCCACATAGACGGATGCACACAAGACCCAGTTCACTAGCTGCTCATAGGTCATATGAGAGAAACAGCCGTCCAAACCATATAGCTCGTAGGAAGAATAATGCGGACGAGAAATCGTATTGGCAACCCCCATATCATGGGTAAAACTAATACCGCCAGGATATTCCGTTTCATCTCCTGGGAAACGAACTTTGTCTTCATAACTAAAACGGCTGACAAACATGTCCAACTCATTTTTGACGGTCCATGGGTTCATTTTTAATTCAAAGAAAATTTGGTCGACGGTTAGGTCAAAAGTATTCATCATCCGATATTCACCTTCATTTACTACCCAGAACGGCTCTCCATCCACATCAAGCAATTGAGTAGATCCATAATAGCTGCGGATCGAATGAATCATCATAAATCTTTGATCATCTGATAAATCCCCATCACTTACTAATTGATTGGATTCTTTTGCAACAGCTGTAAATTGATCAAAATTCTCTAACGCAAAAGCCGCTACAGATTCGATATTTGGAAAATATCTTGTATATAAGTAGGATGCATCTAAGCCAGCTGTTACATAGCCTCCGCGGTAAAAGCAGACGGCAAATTTATAAGTTCGTTTTTGCCCGGCAGGAACATCCGCCACTAGTGCACCGACAGGTCCTAAACCGAAGGCCCAGTTTTCTTCAAACGGTGTGGTTAAAATATTCTCCAAGCTGAAGTGCAGAGCTGAATTGACTTCAGGATCGTTTGTGGCAATGGCGGTTAAACGGCCTTGGCCAACACCAGCAATCCCATCACAGGTATCATCCAAACGACGCATCGAGCTGTAGGCGTCACTGCCTTGATAGCCAAAAAAGGCTCTACGGCTTTTCGGTCCCTGCGTGTTATCTATGGTAAGCTCTGCCCAAACTGCTGGTATTAATATATTTTTTAGTTCTTCTTCTGAGGCTGTAGCAGGATCTGGTACAGATTGGACTTGAGAATAAACGGTAAAGGTTAAATCGCCGGCCTTCCAAGAATCTGTTCCCAGTTGGAAGTTCCGCTCTATTTGTTCCTTTTCAAAAGGTAAAATGATGCGTGGCTTATCTGGGTTTGGATCCATATTTTCAATATCATAGCGCTTACTTTCATCATCTTCTAGTTCAAAAAATGGCAGTGCCTCATAGATTCCTTCACGTTCTGCCGATTCAACACCAACATAAACATTTTTTCGTGGTGAGCGGCCAAGCTCAAGATCGAGTCCCCCGCCATTCCCATAAAAACCAAGGGTAAAACTTGAAAAGGCTCCAATTGGTGAATGATGGGCGTTGAAAAACATATTTTTTGACATATAATTCCCCTGCTTTCTCCAAATAATAGTTATTAGTTTCAGAGATGTCCCTAACTTTACCTCACGTTTGGCTTGTAATGAGGAAGCGATTACACACCAAGTTTGTGGTCATTTCTTACCGTTTCCATTTGTATTATAGCACGCTTTTCTTTGTTTGTATATCCGATAAACTAAGTTTATGTTAAGATAAATATACAATAACGAACATGGGGAGATTTTTCATTGACAACCATTACATGGAATCAGCAGGTAGTAAAAAGAAACAATAAATCTTTGGTGCTTCAAATGATTATAGAGAAAGAACCGATCTCACGTGCTGACATTGCTCAGGTAACCGGTTTAAATAAGGGCACCGTTTCTTCTATGGTGAATGAATTATTAAATGAAGAGCTTATTTATGAATCAGGTCCAGGTGAATCAAGCGGCGGCCGGCGGCCGGTCCTTCTCCACTTTAATAAAACGGCAGGATATGCCATTGGGATTGATGTTGGTGTTAATTATATCCTAAGTGTTTTAACAGATTTAAAGGGCAATATCATCATTGAAAAAAACCAACTAATTCAAGATTCTAGTTTTTCAGTTGTGAAAGAGATTGTTAAAACAGGTATCCACACCATTCTTACTGAAATGCCTCCAAGCAAATATGGCGTAGTTGGTGTGGGTTTGGGGGTTGCTGGTATTGTGGATAAAGAAGGTATGGTTTTATTGGCACCCAACCTTGGCTGGAAAAACGTATCCTTAAAATCAGAAATTGAGAAAGTTTTTAAACTTCCAGTTATCATTGAAAACGAAGCCAATGCTGGCGCCTATGGAGAAAAACAATTTGGTGCAGGCCAGCATCACGAAAATATCATCTATATTAGTGCAGGAATTGGAATTGGAGTTGGAATCATCCTGAATAGCGAGTTGTATCAAGGGAATAATGGTTATTCCGGAGAATTCGGACATATGATTATTGAAGTAAATGGACGCCCCTGCAGTTGTGGAAGCAGCGGATGCTGGGAGATGTATGCTTCCGAACATACCCTGTTACAAATGACGAACCAACAGGACGCAACGCTTGAATCATTAATCCAACGAGCGAAAGAAAATGACAAGACTACCCTTGAACTTTTTGAAGAAATTGGTCGCTATCTGGGGTACGGTATTAATAACATTATTAATAGCTTTAATCCACAGCAGGTCATCATCGGTAATCGATTAGCCAAAGCAAGGCAGTGGCTCGAAACACCAATAAAAAGAACGATTGAAAATCATTCTTTGTCCTTTCATCAAAATGAAATGGAAGTACTTTTCTCGTCACTTTCGATTTATTCTTCGGCATTAGGTGTGGCTGCCTTTGTAATTGAAAACTTTATTAAGGATATTGTCATCACTCAATAGTCTCGCAGGATTGCTTATGACTAAAAAAAGGGTGTCCCATTTTTATTTCAGGACACCCTTTTTCTCTGTGAATTAACTTTTTAGAATATCC
Organism: Neobacillus drentensis; assembly: GCF_021560175.1. Taxonomy (GTDB): domain Bacteria; phylum Bacillota; class Bacilli; order Bacillales; family Cytobacillaceae; genus Neobacillus; species Neobacillus drentensis_A. The sequence continues at coordinate 5,136,898 of NZ_CP091110.1, forward strand.
TCAATCCTTACTATCTCTTGATTAGAAAATTCAAGATTATTGACTACAGCCACATTTTCTTCAATTTGACTCACTTTACTTGCTCCAATTAGAACGGAGGTTACCCTTCCTTCCCGTAAAACCCAAGCAAGGGCCATTTGTGAAAGTGTTTGTCCTCGTCCTTCGGCTATTTCATTTAATCTCCGAACACGCTCTACAACTTCAGGTGTTATTTGTCCCTCATTCAGGAACTGAGACGAACCTGCAGCCCTGGAATCATCAGGAATACCTGTAAGGTACTTATTGGTTAACAAGCCCTGGGCAAGCGGGCTAAATGCGATCGAACCAACACCATTTTCCTGTAAAACATCTTGTAAACCGTCTTCAATCCATTTGTTAAACATGGAGTAGCTTGGCTGATGGATTAATAATGGTGTACCCAATTGCTTTAAGATTTTAATAGCTTCAGTTGTTTGCTCAGCACTGTAATTCGAGATTCCCACATAAAGCGCTTTTCCTTGACGTACAATCGAATCTAGTGCTGCCATCGTTTCCTCTAACGGTGTATTAGGATCCGGGCGGTGGGAGTAAAAAATATCGACATAGTCCAGACCGAGACGTTTTAAACTCTGATCTAAACTTGATACTAAATATTTCCTGGAGGCCCACTCTCCATATGGTCCCGGCCACATATAGTAGCCTGCTTTAGTAGAAATAATCATCTCGTCACGGTAGGGAGCAAAGTCTGTTTTTAGAATTCTGCCAAACATTTCTTCCGCTGAACCTGCTGGAGGTCCATAATTGTTTGCCAAATCAAAATGAGTAATACCAAGGTCAAACGCCTTTCTTACCATTGTGCGTCCATTTTCGTAAGTATCGACACCACCAAAGTTATGCCATAAACCTAATGAGACTGCTGACAGTAATAATCCCGAATGTCCACATCGATTATATTTCATAGATTTATAGCGATTTTCAGCTGCTTCATAAACCATTATCCTTCTCCCCCATTCATATTATTTACAAGCTTTGCATTTTCCTTTTACAGACTTTAGCATTATTTACTTTTTCTTTACCAAAGAAAACAAGTAAAAGTAAGGCAACACCTGCAAAAATCGTATAAACGATTATTAAACTTCCATAATTTATTATTTGAGAAATAAATCCAAATAACAAATACCCAATGGTTGATCCAATTGAAGTCGTATTCATATAAAGCGTTGTAGCAGTTCCTTGTGCTTGGGGAATAAAATCCTGAAAATAGGCAATCGCAATCCCGGCTGTAATGGAAACTTGAGCAGCACTTAATACTTGAATTGGATAGACTTGCCATGGTTCTGTAACAAAGCTTAACAATAAAAAATAAGTAAATGCTATGGCAAACCCTATTTTTATCAGAATTGCATTTTCAATTTTGGTTGCTACTATCCCTACAAAGATCATCAATGGAACTTCGAACATTGGAGGGACACTAAAAATAATCCCCACATCCATCTCCGTTCCATGTAATACTTTTGTCACAAATTGAGACATGTTCAACATGTGGATTGAAGTAGCTGTTGATAATAAGAAGGCTGAAGCCAGATAGGCAAAAATATGAGGTTTCTTCACATATCTACCTATTGCTGGTGCCTTTTTTATGGATACCTGTACTCTTGGAATATCCTTTAAAAGAAAAAGGATGGTTATCAATGAAAGAAAATTGCCTGCTGCAACAGATAAGAACAATTCTTTAAAGCCAGCGGTTTGCAGCAGTCCAGACCCAAATGCTGGACCAACAGTCCAAGATAATGCAAAAAACATCCGAAAAATATTCATGACAAATGGTGTTTGTTCACTTGGAATATTTGCTTGTTTAAGAGCATCGCGAGCATATGCCCATAATTGTGGAACCGCTGCCCCCGCTGTCCCTAAAACAAAAAAGCCAGTTAACGCTAAGCCTATATAATTTCTAAGGAAGGCGAACAGCGTATACCCGATTACTCCAGCCGCAGCCGCTACAACCATTATTTTTTTTCTACTGGTGATTGTATCCGATCGTTTTGCAATATAGCTGCTGATTGTTACTCCGCCAATTGCCATAATCGTCATAAAAATTCCAAACCCAATGTTACTCATCCCTACCTCATCAATCCCAAAAAGAGAGGAAAAGGGTGCAAAAAAGGATGAAGAAAGGCCAAAAATAAAGTTTATTAAAAATAGGACTGGAAAAGAAGGTATCCGCCATACAAATAAAATTTTATCACTTAAATTGATCAAAACATTTTTTTTCATATTTTCCTTCAATCCCATCATTAGTTTACTCTAGGGTGTCTTAAAGATTAATTTATAGCTTCGCTCCATTTGATTCTATAATTTCTTTATACCAATAAAAGCTTTTCTTCTTAATCCGGCGCAAATCATGTTCCCCTTCTTCATGCTGATTCACATATACAAACCCATATCTTTTTTGGAAGCCATTTAGCCAGCTTAATAAATCAGTAAAGGACCAGACACAATAGCCAAGAACTTCTACTCCATCAGAAACAGCCCCCTGAATTGCTTTTACATGTGACTGGATAAATTCGATTCGATAATCATCATTTATCACATCATCTGCTTCTACCTTGTCATACTCACCTAAACCATTTTCACTAATCAGAACTGGAAGATCATACCGGCTTGTAATTCTGCGAAGTGCAATTCTTAGTCCATCAGGATCAATGTTCCAATCCCAGTTGGTTCTTTTCAGATTAGGATTGGTTGCCGTTTTAAATCCGCCCGGAAGCCCGGAATGCTTTGAGGTCCCTTTTTTCCCTGAAGTATTCATCTCTCCTTGGGAAACGCCCCCTTCAAATGGATTTTCTTCAAATGTATGTGTTTGATAATAATTAAGCCCCATAAAATCAGGAATGCCCTCGCTTAATAATTCCAAGTCACCCTCTTCAATGGTTGGAGCTAATCCAGTACTTTCCAAGTAAGTCCATGCTGCCTTTGGATATTTCCCCCAAGCATAGACATCCATCCACCAATGGCTGTTTAGTTCTTCCGCGTTTTCCGCAGCTAAAATGTCTTTAGGATTAGCAGTTAGTGCATAAGCTGGAGAATAAGCAAAGCTAGGCCCAATCTTTCCATCTGGGACATATTTTCGGAACTCCTTGATTACGTTCGCATTAGCTAAGTTTGCATGATGATTTACTTGATAAAATAATTTTTCATCTTTAACACCTGGTGGGTGTGCAGCCATCCGATAGCCAAGCCCCGTAAAAATATTTTGTTCATTTAAACTGACCCAGTATTTCACCCGATCACCAAAATGCTTAAATAATGTAACACTGTAATTAGTGAAATCCTCAATAATTCTTCTTGATTCCCAGCCCCCATATTCATCCTGAAGAGCCTGTGGTAAGTCCCAGTGATACAAGGTTAAAATAGGCTCAATGTTATTTTCTTTCAGTTCATTAATTAAATTATGATAAAACTCTAAGCCTTTTGGATTGATTTCTCCTTTTCCGTTTGGAAAAATTCGAGTCCATGCAACAGAAAAACGATAGGCCTTCAATCCCATTTCTTTCATTAGCTGGACATCTTCTTTGTATCGATGATAATGATCGACGGCGATGTCACCCGTTGTTCCTTTAAAGGTTTTTCCAGGGATACGAACAAACTCATCCCAGTTTGAAACCCCTTTACCATCTTCATTCCACGCGCCTTCTACTTGGTAAGCAGCTGATGCTGCTCCCCAAAGGAAATCCTTTGGAAAAGGATTTAATGTTTTAGAGATCATAAATCTTTTCCTCCTTTGATTTATTATTTATATACATCCCGATCAATTTTTAATTCTCTTTTCTTAATAAGCTCACTAAACCAATACGCAGATTTCTTCATCTTTCGATTCCGATTTTGTTCCAAATTAATTTCAACAAGACCGTATCTATTTTTAAAAGCATTCATTGGTGAAACATTATCGGTAAAAGCCCATAGCATGTAACCTACGCAATTAGATCCTTGTTCGACTGCCTTCAATAGCCATTGTAAATGCTCGCTAATAAATTCAATTCGGTAATCATCCTGAATGATTCGGTTGTCGTTTTTATAGGTAAACTCGTTTTCTACTCCCATGCCATTTTCAGCAATGAACCATTCAATATTTCCATACTCTTCTTTCATCCGCATCGCCATATCAAACATAATTTGCGGGTAAATCTCCCAGCCCCGAAAAGGATTCATTTTTCTGCCCGGAAGTTCAAACATCTCATAATAGTAAGCAGGATGAAAGGGAGTTCTCTCATTCCATGCATTGGTTCGAGCTTTTACTCGGTGAGGGAAATACAAATTTAATCCAACATAGTCCACGGTATTTTCCTTTATAATCTCTAACTCTTCTTCAGTTGATTCGAAGGCAATTTCATGCTTTTCGAGTAATTCCATTAACTCTTCAGGATATTCTCCTTTAATAGAAGGATCTAGAAAGACACGATTATAAAATAAATCATACATCCTTGCCGCTTCTTTATCATGTTCGGCGGTAGACCTAGAATAGGTAACTTCAGGATTTAAAATGATGCCAATCTTTGCACCATATTTTTCCTTATATCCTTTCTTCTTGAACAAACGAACCACCTTCGCCGTTGCCAGTGCTTTATTATAGTTCCATTGCATCCACTTTTTTGTGTTTTGCTCAAATGGATAACGGATTGCATCTAAATACACTCTCGTTTGGACAACAATCGGTTCATTAAAAGTAAACCAATGTTTAACACGATCTCCGTAACGCTCAAATACCTTTTCTGCATACCGAACGAATAAGTCTACCACATTCTTAGAACCCCAGCCTCCATATTTTTCAAACAAAAAGCCTGGCAATTCATAGTGTTCTAAACAAATCATCGGTTCCACACCGTTCTCTATTTGTGCATTAATAACATGATCCATAAACTCTGCATATTCCTCGTCCACAGTGATATTTTCATAGTCGATAAGAAACCGGGACCAATTAATTGAGGTGCGATAATGGGTTAATCCTATTTCCTTCATTAATCTTGCATCTTCTTGGTATCGATTATGAAAATCAGTTGCAATAGCCGGTCCGTAACCATTATGCCAAACATGCTTATTATTCTTATACCAAAGGTCAATATAAGAATCCTGTGTTTCCTTTTTCCCAGTCCACCCTTCTGTTTGCCAAGCAGAGGCTGCTGCGCCCAGAATAAAATCGTTAGGAATTTTTATAGTCATTGATTCCATATCGTTCTCCTCCTATACATAAAATGGAGATTAGTAATATTACCAATCTCCATCTATTTAGGTCCCTAAGATTACTCCAGCATCCTATTATTTTAGAGAAACACTTTCCTTAGATTCTAAATCTTGTCCGTTCGTAGAAATCACTTTCTTAAACCAATCAAAACTCTTTTTCTTATATCTCTTTAAATCTCTCATATCGGTTTCACCGCGGTTAACAAAGATGAATCCGTAACGCTTCTCAAATTGACCGCCGGAGCTGATTAAATCAGTTGACCCCCATGTAAGGTAACCAATTACATCTACGCCCTCTTCCATCGCCATTTTCATTTGCTTGATATGTTCGCTTAGGTATTCAATCCGATAATCGTCTTCAACCGTATTGTTTTCGTTTAACTTCTCGCGGACACCAATTCCATTTTCAGTGATAAAAATAGGCAATCTATAGCGCGCATACATATCTTTTAAACATACCCTTAAGCCGATTGGATCGATTGCCCACCCCCACTCATTTGTCTTTAAGTTTGGATTAGGAGTCATCCCAGAAATAAGCCATTTACCATCTGCTTTTTCTGCACTAACTGTCTGACTTTGATAGTAGCTGATGCTTAAATAATCAACTGTATTTTCTTTCAATAATTCAGCATCGCCTTCTTCAAATACTGGCATAATGCCTTTTCTTTCAAGTTCCTTTGTCACATACGTTGGATATTCCCCATGGGCAAATACATCAAAATAGAAATCGACTAACAATTCTTTTGCTTTCATATTCGCAATCGCATCTTCAGGCTTGCATGTATTTGGATACGTTACTTGATAAGTAACCATCCCAGCCATTTGCCCTTCTTGTACTAGTTCATGAAGGGCCTTTACTGCCTTAGCATGTGCCACAAATGCATTGTGAGTCACTTGATATCTCAACGCTTCTTCATTTTCGGCACCATCTAGTTTTACACCCCAAAACTGAGGATTCGTTAATACTAAATTTTGCTCATTAAAGGTTAACCAGTATTTCACCTTATGTCCGTAGCGCTTAAATACCGTTCTTGCATAGCGATCAAATAAATCTACCACTTCTCTTGAAGCGAAACCATTGTATTTTTCAGCTAATGCCAACGGTAAGTCGAAATGGTAAAGAGTAATGACTGGCTGGATGCCACTAGCTAACATTTCATCAAATAGATCATCATAGAATTGTAAACCTTCTTCGTTTACTTCCCCTTCACCATCTGGGAAAATTCTTGACCAAGAAATACTTGTCCGGTATGCATTAAAGCCCATCTCTTGAAAAAGAGAAATATCTTCCTTATAGCGATGATAAAAATCGACTGCTGTTGTCCAATCCGATTGACCTTTCTTTACAGGACGGGCATCGACGATGGAAGGACCCTTTCCTCCTTCATTCCAAGCACCCTCTGTTTGAAAAGATGTTACAGCGCCACCCCATAAAAATCCTTCTGGTATTACATTTTTCTTTTCCATTTTTGTTACCCCTCTCAGCATTTAATTTTTTTCTATCAAATTCATCAACAAAACTAACTTTAACGTAACGCTCTAATGGATCGGCTCAAGTGGTTTATTCATTTTTAAGCAAAGATGGGATTGTTCTTAATGAGCTTAATATGTTTCTAAAACGCTTCCACGTTCTATTATAAATCTTATTTTAAATTTGTCTATTCGTTTTTAATGAAAAGTATAGACATTTAGTCAAAATGACTACAATATTTGAATTACGTACTATTATCCATATTAGCTGATATACCTTTACTTACTACTTACTTTATTATCTACCGCTTCGACATTGGAGGGTACAGATGGACCCGCTTGATTCAGAGCTTTGATTCTATAAAAATATCGGCATTCACCTGGAGGAGTATCTTTAAAAGGTACATATGGGATAGAATCTTCTAGCATATTGTCTGAAATGACCTCCCACGGCCCCTCGGGTTGTTCAGCTCGTTCAAGAATATACTTTTCAGCACCAGCTGCGCCTCTCCATTTAATCATTTCAGGAGACTCAATCGGTAAAAGTATTGGCGCGTCCGGTTCATCAACTTCAGGTATTGGACTGTTTCTAATTCGATAGGCAGACTCTCTTAAAAATTGAAGTTTTTCTCTTTCACCCGTGACTTCTCTAGAAGGAAACCCAGGCCAGTTGAAACAAGGATTATTAGGCTCACTAGGTTCACCATGATAATAAAATCCACCATCTTTACTATGGTAACGAAGGCTCCAAAGGAGAGCCCCAGCCATTCCTTTTTCTATTCCCGTTTCTAGCACTTCCTTTACTATTTGGGTATCCTTATGATTAAATTCCCCAATGATAAACGGCTTTTTCCCTTTAGCTAGTTCCACATCTGCGGTAACCCGGCCAACGATGTCATGTCCACGATCGACATAATAGTGATTTGAAACTATATCAACATTGGGATTATCTAATGAAGCTTCTGATATCCCATATTTACCGTCAATAATGAGATGATTTTTATCTAGACTTCCAATATAGTCCGTGATTTCTGCTGTCCATGAATCAGGACAATCATCTAATTCATTGCCTGTTTCCCAGGCCATAATAGCTTTATCCTCTTTATATGGGACGCCAGTGTATGAATTTTTGCGATTGATAACATAATGAAGCAGTTGTTTAAAGTCTTCAATTAATTCTCGATCTGTCCAAAATTCAGTTGCTGATTTCCCCCTTAATGCAGCAAAGTGCTTGATACCGCCAAACCAATCCCAATAATCAATAAAGGGAATAATCAGTCTTACATTATGTTTGTTGGCCAGTTCAATTACCTTATCCAAATCCTGAAATAGATCTTCATCAAATTGTCCTGGACCGTAGATATGTGCTTTTCCACTTTCCCCTGGACGAATTCCGCCTTTAATGGAAAACGTATACGTCCTTGTGACCTGTCCTCCCATTAAATGGATGGTTTTCAAAGCATCCTCCACTTCCCATGGATCAATACGATGCCAGTTTGGTAATGGATCTTCATTAATATGAAGATTGGGTATATTAATAGAAACAAAGCGAAACTCATCTTGGCCATTGAACAACTTATCTTCTTTTCGGGTTATAAAATGTTCCACCATTTCCTCCTACAGATAGAAACAACTTACAGGTTGCTCCTTATTCATATGAAATTAAAAAATATCCAAATCTATGAAATCAGACATTGCTTTAGCGCCCTGTTTACTAGGATGCAAATGATCACCTGAATCATAATCTGGTAAAAGTTCGTTCTTTTTTTCAGGATTCTGTGTTGCCGCATCAAAATCGATCACACCATCAAATTTTCCGGACGTTCTGATCCAGTGGTTGACTGCCTGCCGTTTTTCTTCCTCTAAAGAAGTATTCCCTGCATATCCGCCAAACGGCATAATCGTGGCCCCCAATATTTTCATATTGCTTTCATGTGCCCATTGGATGTATTTATGTAGACCATTAATAATTTCTTCCGCCTTAACCGATTTTGAAATCGGATGCGGACCGCAGGAATGAATGATGTCATTTACACCATGTAAAACAACAATATACTTAGCGCCCGTTTGGTGGACGACATCTTTCCGAAATCGTTGGATTCCGGCAGTACCATACTGAAGGGATTCCGGACTATCATTTAATACCTTGTTTCCGCCGATAGCTTGACGTAATACCCCGATTTTCTTACCCGCTTTTACTAAACGCTCTGCTAAATATCCTGGCCAATCCATAGCAGTAATGGAATCCCCAAAAGTTACTACAGATGAGTATTCCTCACCATTTAAAACATCAACACCTGTTAATAACGGTAAAGCTGGTTGATTATCCGCCTCTTTAGCAATCGGAAATATAGAAGAATCCGTATAATCCCCCTCTACAGAGGTAAAACACTGGCTGCTTCCTAAAAACGCAGTTGAAATTTTAGTTTTTCCAGAAAAAAACAGACTAATAGAAATAGACCCTAAATCCACTGTTTTTATGTCTACCTCATCACTCAAAACAACTTCCTGATTGGGCATGATCATGATAGCTGGCTCTCCATTAAACGTAACCACACGATTTGTGCCCTCTGCAATATCACTATCTTTTTTGGATAAGGCAACCGATACCCCTGATAAAAATATTGGTTGATGGCCAAATCGATTCGAAAATTTTAACCTGATTTTGGTACCACCAATGGAAAGTTTAATTCTTGCTCTGAGTGTTTGGTTATTAAGGTAAAGCGGTGCCTTATTAAAGTCCACGGGGCTAACACTCCAAGACCCTACCCATTTTGGTGTAATCTCTAAATTCTCCAATTTTATCCTCCATTTAATTTTTGGCCGTATCAATTTATGATGTGTTTTCTTCACCAGTAAATCCATCTTCACAAGAATCTAGGGAAAAGGGTACCTGTTTGAGACCCAACAAGTACCCTTCATTCATTATTTCAAGTTATAATCTCTACGAACTTGATCTGCGAATTTCTTTAATTCTTTAGCAGGATCTAAGTTTTTTAAATTAATATTATCTGTTACCGGAACAAACTTTGAATCAATCTCCGAATATGCTGGAATGTATGGAGCAGTCATGACAGTCTTTCCTTCTGACAAAATATTAGCTAATGACTTTGCGTTTTCTGGAGCATTAGCCATAGTTGTAATCTGGTCAGCATTACGTTTTACAGTAGGAACAGCTGAGATAATCTTCGCTTGAATATCTTGACCTTTACCAGTTGTTAAGAATTGTAATAATTTGTAAGCCTCTTCTGGATGCTTAGTACTCTTTCCAATTCCAATTGGTAGATAGGCCGCAGGTGAAATGTTTCCGGCTTTACCAGCAGGAACCGGTACAATATCCCACTTAAACTTAACGTTTTTATTATATTCAGCCCAATCCCATGGACCTGTAATCTTCATAGCTGCCTTACCAGTCATGAATAGGTTAGTCATACCTTGTGATTGTGCACTAGTTGGCTGTACATGATATTTGTTAATTAAATCACGAGCAAATTTAACTGCTTCAATCGTTTCAGGTGAGTCGATAATGACCTTTTTACCATCTTGACTTACAAGTCCACCGCCATTTGACGTTAGTAGAAGACTTAAATAAAAGTTTTCAATCCCAAATTGAGTTGTTTTTCCATTTTCAACCTTTGTTAATTTCTTTGCAGCATCTAGGAAATCATCCCAAGTCCAGTCATCCTTTGGATATGGTACGCCTGCTGCATCAAACATATCTTTGTTATAACCAATCATTTGTGTAGAAGCATCACGGATTAAGGCATATTGTTTGCCATCAACTTGTCCTAATTCAAGAACATTTGGCATATATTCATCTTTATTAATTTTTCTATCCGATAAATCCATTAAAACACCTTTTGAAACAAATTGACCCATAGCAGAAGGCTGAAGCCATACTAAATCAGGCTGATCTCCACCGGCAGACATGGTTAAAAATTTGTCATTGTACTTATCATATGGTGCATAAACTGGCTTTACTTTGATACCAGGGTTTTCTTTTTCAAATGCTTTAAAGATTTCACCTTCCAGTTTCGTTCCTTCTGGGTTATTGTTCCATGTTAAGATTCGAAGTGTTACATCTTCGGAATTGCCACTTGCAGAATCTGACTTGGAGCCGCATCCTGTTAAGAAAACGGATAGTGCAAAAACAAGAGATAAAAGCAAAATTCCTAATCCTTTTTTGTTCCTCATGTCATTGTTACCCCCTAGGTAATTTAAAAATATGTTAATCAGAAAAAATGAATTAGTATATTTCATTTTTCCAAAGTGAAACCAAAGTGTAGAAATCTTTAACCTTTACCACCTGTGGTAGCAATACCCTGGATAAAGTACTTTTGGCCTACAAAGAATAGGATGATTAACGGTAAGATAATGAGTACACTTGCAGCCATCATAGGTCCCCATGAGATGATTAAGGCACCTTTAAATTGCAGAATTCCTAAAGCGAGCGTATACATTGAATCATCATTTAGGTAAACTAAAGGCCCCAGGAAATCATTCCAAGTCCACATAAAGCTTAATAAAGCAACCGTTATAACGGCTGGAACTGATAATGGTAAGATAATTCTCCAGAAGATCCCGAATGTCCCGCACCCATCCAAAAAGGCTGATTCTTCCAATTCTTTTGGTATGGTTTTAAAGAATTGACGCAGCATGAAAATGAAGTATGCGTTTCCAAAAAAGGCAGGAACAATTAGAGGTAAAAACGTATTAACCCACCCAAGCTTAGAAAAAATCATATAGACTGGAATCATGGTTACTTGAGGTGGCAGCATCATTGTTGCTAGCAGTAAAATAAACCATACATCTCTACCTTTCGCCTTAATCCGGGCAAACCCATAGGCTACTAGGGTAGAGGATAGAACAGTTCCAAGAACGGTTAATAGTGTAACTATAATCGAATTCCAATAGTACCTCCCAAAATTAACCATTGTAAAAACATCTTTATAGTTTGAAAACTTCCATGTTTCAGGAATAATAGTTGGCGGGAAACTTAATGCTTCACTCTCCGGCTTTAACGATGTTCCAAGTAACCATAGGAATGGAAAGATAAATACAATCGATAAGCCAATTAACAGAGCATAAGTTACAATTCTTTCAATAATTCTCCCTTTTTTGATACTTCTCTCTTTTTTCACTTTTACTTTCGGGTTTACTTTGGCAGCTAATTCCATCCTTATTCCTCCCTCCTGCAATTACTCATCGAACTCGTAGTAAACTTTCTTACCAAATACTTTAAATTGAATGACAGTGAAGATTAAGATAATAATGAACAAGATCCATGCAAGGGCGGAAGCATATCCCATCTTAAAGAATTTAAAGGCATCTTGATAGAGATAGAACACATAGAAAAGTGATTTATAGTTTGGTCCACCATTCCCGCTGCTGACTACATATGCCTGCGTGAATACTTGAAATGAGCCAATAAGACCCATAATTAAGTTAAAGAAGATAACGTTTGAAGTCATTGGTACAGTAACATTCCAGAATTTTCTGAGTTTTCCTGCCCCATCTAATTCTGCTGCTTCATATAAACTAACTGGGACACCTTGGAGACCAGCGAGGTAGATAACCATTCCTCCACCTGCACCCCAAAGACTCATAATAATTAATGATGGTTTTACCATTTCTTCACTTAATAACCAATTAGAAGTCGGTAAATGGAAGAATTCTAAAATAGCGTTTGCAATACCAAAGTCAGGTTGGAAGATTAATATCCATAAAAGGGAACTAGCTACTGTTGGCACCAATGATGGCAGATAAAATATGGTTCTAAATACTCCCATAAATTTCACTTTGCTATTTAATAACACAGCTAACAAATACCCAACTACCAAACCAAGAGGAACACCTAAAACGGTATAAAACAATGTATTCCATAACGATTGCCAGAATAATGGGTCATCTGTGAATATCTTCTTGTAGTTTTCTATTCCTACCCAATTGGCTGTTCCAAGTCCTGAATAATCAGTAAAGGACATGTATAAAGAGTAAATCATTGGTCCAGCTGTAAAGATAAAGAAACCGATTAACCACGGTAATATGAACATATAGAATAGAAATGTTCGTGATTTATTCATCTTCCGCCCTCACTTTCCTGTGTTTTTCATTACACTAAACATATTCTGTAAACCTTTTCATTTGTGATAAAAAAAATAAATCCTCCTCTCTTAATTTAGTAAGTTATTAATTCAGCTGTAATAAAGGTTTGCTATATGTAAAGCAACCTTGTTACACCTATTAGAATATAAAAATAAAATGTAAGAAGGTTAAGCGTTGAAAGCCTTGCCAACTTTAATTTTATCTTAACTCCATTTTTAGTTTTTAGCAACTTGTTTTTAAAGTTATTTTAACTAAATATTACTTTAATAATTAAGTAACTTACTTTGTGTTTTCATTATAAACTCCTTTCCATTTAAATGTCTATACTTTTAAATGGAATTTTTTTAAAAATTTACTCTTTTACTTAATCTCACATTCCTTTTCAACTTTCTATTAAATTCAGCCTTAGATATTAAACATTTCAACAATTGAATTACTAGATCAATATCTTCCTTAGTAAATAAGAAAAGTTTATTTATTACCCAAAGTTATTAATGTTTACAAATAACTAATCGATTACCTTATTTTTTTAAAAAATACATTGTAATAGATTCATTAAATTGCTAAAATTTTAACTAACAGACAAGTAATATGCCAAGGTTAAGCTTGATTTATTTAGGTTTTGTCACAAAGTGTAAGGGACTCCATAACTTAATTCCTTTAAAGTTCTTTAGTACATTATTTTATAGAGGTGAAAAAATTGACAATTAAGGTAAATACAGAAACTAGAGAATTTCATTTATTTAACAATCAAGTTAGTTACATTTTTAGAGTGCTCGAAAAGAGCATCCAATTAGAACATTTGTATTTTGGTCAGAAAATACAACACCGTGAATCATTTAAACACTTAATTGAAAGAGAGATACGTCCTTCTTGCAATATGTTTGAAGGTGATCATACATCATCACTTGAACATATAAAGCAAGAATATCCAAGCTTTGGAACAACGGACTATCGGCAGCCTGCCCACATGATTACAAGTAGTATCGGCAGTCATATTACGAACTATCAATATGAAAGTTATCAAATTATTCCGGGTAAGCCTGCCCTCGTTAACTTACCAGCAACCTATTCGGAAGACAACACGGAAGCCGAAACATTAGAAGTTACTTTAATAGATGAAGTTTTACAAAGTAAATTAATTTTAAGTTATACCATTTTTTCTGAGCGGAATGTGATTTGCAGGAATGCTAGATTTGTAAATGAAGGGAAAGATTCCTTCTATATAAACAACGCTATGAGTACGAGTGTCGATTTTCCAGATGATCAATTTGAAATGCTGCATCTTTACGGAGCATGGGCACGTGAAGCGCATGTCGAGGTTCAACCATTATCTAAAGGAATCCAATCCATCTATAGTGCAAGAGGAGCAAGCAGCCATGCACATAATCCCTTTTTAGCCTTAAAAAGATTAGACACATCTGAACATACAGGGGAAGTATATGGATTCAGTCTTGTTTATAGCGGTAATTTCTTAGGACAGGTCGAGGTTGATACCTATAGTGTCACCCGTGTAACCATGGGTATTAACCCGTTCCAATTTAGGTGGAAACTAAAACCAAACCAAACCTTCCAAACCCCTGAATGCGTGATGGTCTATTCAAACGAAGGGTTGAACGGAATGAGTCAAACCTACCATGATTTATATCGAACACGTTTAGCCCGGGGATATTGGCGTGATAAGGAACGCCCAATTTTAATTAACAACTGGGAAGCTACTTATTTTCATTTTAATGAAGAAAAAATCTTATCCATCGCAAAAACAGCTAGAGATCTCGGAATTGAACTATTCGTTTTAGATGATGGCTGGTTTGGGAAACGAAATGATGATACAAGTTCTCTAGGAGATTGGTTTGAGGATAGAGACAAACTGCCAAATGGGATTCAAGGGTTATCTGAAAAGATTGATGCCTTAGGTATGAAATTCGGACTTTGGTTTGAACCTGAAATGGTTTGCAAGGATACAAAGCTGTTTAAAGAACACCCTGAGTGGATTATTGCGACACCGAACCGCCGGCCATCCCATGGACGTAACCAGTTTATTTTAGACTTTTCTAGAGAAGAGGTCGTCGATCATATCTTTTCTTTAATGGATACTATCTTAGAAAAATCAAAGATATCTTATATCAAGTGGGATATGAACCGCTATATGACGGAAACCTATTCACAAAGCTTAGATTACGATCAGCAAGGAGAGGTAGCCCATCGCTATATCCTTGGTGTATACAAACTATACGAGAGACTAATAGAGAAATATCCAGAAATCCTGTTTGAGTCTTGTGCAGGCGGCGGTGCCCGCTTTGATCCAGGCTTACTCTATTATGCTCCACAGGCTTGGGCAAGTGATGACACAGACGCAGTTGAGAGATTAAAAATCCAATACGGAACATCAATGGTTTATCCACTAAGCTCAATAGGCAGCCATATTTCTGCTGTACCAAACCATCAAGTAAGCAGAATAACATCAATGGAAACTAGAGCAAATGTTGCTTATTTTGGTACCTTTGGATATGAGCTTGACATTACCAAACTAAGTGAAGAAGACAAGACTAAAGTACAGGCACAAACCTCATTTTTCAAGGAAAAAAGGCAGCTTGTTCGGAATGGTCATTTTTATCGCTTACTAAATCCATTTGAATCCAATGAAGTTTCCTGGATGGTGGTATCACAAGACAAAAAGGAAGCGATGGTCGGTTATTACAAAGTTTTAGCAAAACCAAATGACAAATACTATCGTATTAAATTAAAGGGACTGGATCCTAGTAAACTTTACGCAATTGAAGGAAAAGACACAACACACTACGGTGATGAACTAATGAATATTGGAATTGTCCTGGCTGAAGATTATACCGATCGTGCTGGTGAGTACTGGAGCCGAGAAAAATCAGGTGATTTCTCTTCTAAACTTTTCCTATTAAAAGAGGCCAATGCATAAACTAAACTATCGTTTGGAATAAGGAGAGAGCAATCAATGAGAAACTACATGGTATTTGATGTTGGAGGAACAAACGTTAAATATGCGGTCATAAATGAAAATGGAGACTTCCTAACCAAGGGCGATTTTCCATCATCCCCGTATGATTTTGACAAATTTCATTCTGACATTGTTTCAGTTACATTGGAAAATAAAGAAAAATACAATGTTACTGGGCTTGCATTTAGCTGTCCTGGCGGAGTTGATAGTGAGACAGGGATCATAGGCGGCGCAAGTGCTCTTCCCTGTATACATGGGCCAAATTTCAAAGAAATTTTTGGCGGGTCTACAGGCTTACCAGTTGAAATTGAAAATGATGCGAACAGTGCTGCACTAGGGGAAGTGTGGAAAGGTGCTGCAAAAGATAATCAAAATGTGATGTTTACGATTATTGGAACTGGAATAGGCGGAGCTGTCATAAAAGATCGGAAAATCCATAAAGGGGCCAATTTGCATGGCGGAGAAATTGGCTATATGGTTGTAAACGTTGAAAATGATAATGGCCAGTATACTTTTCGCACCTGGAGCCATGTAGCAGCAACAGGTGCCCTAGTGAAAGATGTGGCGAAAGTAAAAGGTGTTGCAGCATCAGAATTAAACGGTAAAATGATTTTCGAAGCAGCTGAAGCTGGTGATCAAGACTGTATAGATTCGATTGAGAAATTCTATCTTTATTTGGCACAGGGCATCTACAATATTCAGTATGTATATGATCCCGAGAAAGTCATTCTCGGCGGCGCAATAAGCAGCCGGACTGATTTAATTGAAAGAATTAATGAAAAGCTTGACATTATCTTAGATTCCATTGAGATTGCAAAGGTACGTCCAGTCATTGAAATATGTCATTTCAAAAATGATGCGAATCTACTTGGTGCATTGTTTCATTACTTACAGCGTCAAGAAGAACAGATTGCCAATAGCGTTTCCATCATTTAAACAAAATAAAACAAGGCAGATGCCTTGTTTTATTTTGCTATATTTTTGACTGAACCTCTGTAAATAATGTTTCCCTTTACAAATGTTCTGCCGTATTTTTTATTGGGATTTTTTAACTTTTCCATGATAAACTTAACCGAAACCTTTGACATTTCTTCGATATCAACTGCAACCGTGGTTAAAGAAGGTTCAGTTAAGGTAGCAAAGATCGAATTATCAAAACCTACGACCGAACAATCCTCCGGTACATTTATACCTCTCTTTTGCAGCTCGTTAATAAGGTTATAGGCCACCTCATCATTATTACATACAAAAGCTGTAGGCATATCTTTAGGAAATTCAATGTCGATATAAGATCCACGTTCATCTCTATCTTTAATGATATATTCATTTTTAAGGTCAATTCGATGCTCTAGCAGTGATTTATAATACCCAAGGAATCGGTCTTGGATACTGCTGGTTGCATGAACATCCCCGACAAAAGCGATTTCCCTATGACCATTACGGATTAAATAATTTGTAACTTCATACATTCCATAGAAATTGTCCGTCAATACCGAATCAATTTCGTTTTGATCTGTATAAAAGTCCAAAAAGACAGCTGGAATATCTATTTTTTGAATTTCTTCTACATAATGCTTATTTACTTGACCAAGAAAAATAAGACCATCTACCTTTTTCTCGGTGTAAATTCTTGGCAAGACAAGCTGATTCTCATCATCATGACTTAATATGTGCAGGATTCCTGAATAATGGTAGCTTTCCAGGACCCTTGATAATAATTGATAAAATTGCAGATAAAATGAAGTAGTAGTGCCAGAAAAACGTTCGTGTATAACAATCCCCAAATTATAGGATAATCCTTCTTTCATAGACTTTGCATGAGTATTAAATCGATAACCCATTTCTTCTGCGACCACTTTTATTTTCTGTTTTAGTTCTTCACTAACTCCTTCTTTATCATTAAGCGCCTTCGAAATGGTAACACTGCTGACTCCTAATTTTTCTGCTATGTCACGCATTGTAACATTGCTTTTCACAAAAATTCCTCCGATTCGCATTTTACATAGTTCATTTACTTTAGAATAACTTTTTATTATGGTAATAGTAAATAGAATATTAATTACAAATATACCTCTTTTTTTAGAAAACAGAAAGAACCCTCCTTTTTAGGGAGTAACAAAACTTCCATCAAGGAACGGTTCCATCTGATCATAAACTTTATTTATCTAAAAGCTCAGAAAAATACGAGTGGACTTTATCACTAAAGGTACGAAGGTGTTCATGTCCATATTCATAAAAAACCATGATTTGTTTAGGTGATTGAATTTTATTATAGGCAGCAAACTGGGTTGACGGCGGACAAATATTATCCTCCATACCAACAGCCCATAAAACTTGTGATTTTACTCGATCTGCAAGATGTTGAATATCAATATACCCAAGCTTATTAAAAACTTCCTCTTCTCGTTCATGATTTGGGTCAATAAACTTGAAATAATAGTGTATCTCCTCATAAGCAGAATTGGAGATATCTAAATCCCATGCCCTTCTATAATCTGATAGGAAAGGGTACACTGCTACTGTTTTCTTGATTCTAGGCTCTAAAGCAGAGCAAACAATAGATAAAGCCCCACCTTGTGAAGCCCCATAGACCCCTACTCTGTCAGCATCCACATGTTCCATAGAAAATAGTATTCTGGCAGCTTGTATCGTATCTAAGAAAACATTTCGATAATAAAGCTTTTCAGGATTTTCTTCTTCAATTCCGCGGATAATATGCCCCTTTAGGGTTGTTCCTCTTACCTGGTTATTATCTACTGATAACCCACCCTGTCCACGACAATCCATCGCTAAGATTGTAAAACCTTCAGCTGCATAGCCAATCTTATCCACCCATTCCCCACTGCTTACATGGTAGCCATGGAACCAAACAAGTCCTGGACCCTGTCCAACTTGATTCTTCGGCCTCACGAGCTGACAATGAATTCTTGCTCCGCCAACCCCTGTAAAATAGAGATCATAGCAGTCTGCTACTCTACTAGTAAAGTTTGCAGGGATTAATTCATAATCCATCGGTTGTTCGCTTAACTCTTGGAGCCCCTTATCCCAAAACTCATCAAAGTCCTTTGGTTTCGGATTAATTCCCTTGTATTCCTTTAATTCATGTAAAGGCATGTCGAATTTCACTACTAATTACCCCCTGAAAAATGCCAGTTAATTTAATTCTATCCTTTTTTTAATTACCTTACCGATAACTTAATTATAAACATGATTATTAGAATGGTCAATTCGATTATGGTATAATACTAAATAAATGTATTAAGGAAAGTAGTGATATTAATATGGAAAATATAATCCTAAATGGTCTAACGTTGGAGAATATTAGAATGATTGAGGTTAGCAGTTATAGAGGTTTTGATATTCACTTTACAATCCAAGGAATGCTGTATAATTTTATGGTTGCAAAAACCACTCCGCCCACCCCTTTAAACATCCTGCATCGCTTTAAAGAATCTGGGAATTGCCCGCTATGTAATCGCACCATCGCCCATTTCCCAATCGGGAACCAGCCATGCATGGAGTTAAAAAAAATTGATCGGTTGCTTTTAGAAAAATTAAAGAAATACTTGCCGTCCTAGTGTTTATATAACCTTTTATATTAAAGTAAATTATGGTATTTTTAAGTTATAATAGACTAATTAGAAATTAGGTGAACGAATTGAAATTTATTGACAGCAGGTTTTACTCCATCCTTGTTTTCATTTCCAACATATTTCTTCTGAATGTGCTATGGCTTTTATTTTGTTTGCCTATCCTTACGATTTTTCCTGCAACCGCTGCCATGTTTGGAGTAGTCAGACAATGGATTATTCATAAAGACTCTAGCGTCTTCCCGACATTTGTACGTTGTTTCAAAGAGAATTTTAAACAAAGTTTTATAATTCAATTAATATGGGTATTTCTGGCTTCCTTTCTATTTTTAGACTATACGATCTCTTTAAAATTAGGCTTTTTAAAAACTTTCATTTCACCGATTTTAATTTTCTTGGGATTTTTCTTTATGATGGGGTCAACCTTTCTTTTTTCATCTATCGTTCAGTTTAAAACGAGCATACGGAATATGGTGAAGAGCACTATCTTTCTATCGATTGTTTATTTCCCTTTTTCACTGCTTATCTTTATTGTAATCCTTTTAATCGCTTTGGTACTTTATATCTTCCCTTTATCCATGTTATTTATCGGCAGTCTCGGTGCATATATCATTTATTGGTTATCCCAAATCGTTTTTACAAAGGTGAGTAAGCGCCTGGATTCACATCTGGAAGTTAAACAGAATGAAGTAATAGAGTAAGTTCCATATAAAAGAGGAGGCCCATGAATCGATCATGGGTCTCTTCTTTGCTGGCTGAAGCTTTTATATGTTAAAAATTACTTTTCTTATTAAGCATTAATCCTTTGAAGCCAACTAATATCTCATATAATCGACGATAGAAGAAACCTCGAGTTTTTCCGGGCATTCCATATTATAATCGTTCACTCGTGACCTGAAGCATACTCTTCTTGGAACACCTGGAACTAAATCAAAATAATTATCTGTAAAGATGCCTTCCGTTTCGCTGGATAGTTTGACTTGCTTTGCCAGTACATTGGTTGACAGAATCAATTCGGCTCCATTACTGCCTTCTACTTCCGTGATGACAATTTCCGGTTTCTTTAATTCCAGCTCTTTTGTTGTGACAAAATAATGTTCCTTCACATCCAGGATACTTCCATTCTCTTCTAGTTCAGCAAGAAGCACCACGTTTTTAGGATTATGTCCTTTTAATAGCTCTTCCGTCTTTAGTTCTATTGCCAACAGAATGGAAGTTGCTTGGATCTGAACCGGTTGTGATACTTCTGATAGTACTTGACCATCAAAATCAACCAGCTTCAGTATTAACGTGCCGGTTAGGACTTTAAGTAAATCATTAACAGCATAAACTTCAAGAGTTTCACCTTTTTCCACAAATGAAATCATAACATCCTGGAAGCTCCGTTTCGTATAATAATGTAGTGCCTTCCATCTGCCGTAATAATCCATGCTTGACCACGAGGCAACCGGCCAGCAATCATTCATTTGCCAATACAAGGTGCCCATGCAGTATGGCTTATTGCTGCGATGAGCTTCAATGGCACGTTTGATCCCTTCCGCCTGCAGGATTTGGCTCATATACAAGAAGGATGGAAAATCCTTAGGCTCTGGGCTGTATTTCTCCATATATTCGTTAATAATTTGGTTACCGCGGTTATTTTTTTGATGATTCAACATCACCTCGGTATAGATGGCCAAGTCCTTTTCTTCTGCAAATGTCCGGACTGTTTTTAATTCCGGAAAAGATTGGAAGCCATACTCACTCATGAAACGGCCGATGTTATGTTCATAATCCTCAAACGGCTTTAAACCATGCCAAACATCCCAATAATGGATGTCTCCACTTGTGGAACCACCTGAAGCATGTTGGCTGCTATCCCCCGTTAAGGCTGTTAATGGGGAAGATGGCCAGTAGTCGATATCTGGTGATAATTGCTTCACCGCTTCAGGAAGAATCTCATGAAAAACCTTTTCGTAGTCATTCCAGATCTTTTCACGAATTTCCGGTTGATACTGCTGCTTCCATCCCCAGCCCGCATTCTCATTATAATGGGACCAGGCAGAATCTATCTCATTATTACCGCACCATAAAACAACCGAAGGATGGTTTCTTAATCTTTTAATGTTATCAATCGCTTCCATTTTCACATTTAAAAGGAAAGCCTCATCTCCGGGATACATACTGCAAGCAAACATGAAATCCTGCCATACTAAAATCCCATACTCATCACATAATTGATAGAATGTATCATATTCATAAATACCGCCGCCCCAAATACGAAGCATGTTCATATTGGATTCAACGGCGCTAACAATTTCATGCTTATAGCGCTCATAGGTTACTTCTGTTACAAAACTATCATTTGGAATATGGTTTGCACCCTTGGCAAAAACCGGAACACCGTTTAACTCAATATAAAAACTGGTTCCCCGATCATCTTTTTCCGTGATCAACCTGGCTGACCGCAGGCCGGATTTAACTGTTTTTTCAGCCACAATCTCTCCATCTTTAAAAAGAACAGCGGTAAACTCGTATAAATACTGGTCACCAAGTCCCCTGCTCCACCATAATTTTGGATAGCAAATATCCATATTAATATCCAGTTCATTGATTCCGTTACTTATTTGCACAGTCTTCTCAACAATCATTCCATCTGCACTGAGCTGTAATGTACCCTCCCATTCTCCGTCAGCTTCAACTTCCACCTTCCCTGTGATACTTGCTAAAGTGGAGGAAACTGAATTTTGACGGATGAACAAATCGGTCACCCTGCACTCTGACCAGCCTTCAAGATAGATGTTTTTCCAAATACCGCTTGTTACAAATCTCGGCCCCCAATCCCAGCCGTAATGATATGGTGCCTTTCTCGCAAAAACACTAATTCTTTGATCACCCAATCCTCCATCCTCAGAGTGGTCATTAGCTGCTGGCAAACCATACCCTAACCTTTTAAGCTTTGGAAGGTCCTCGTTTATTGGGGAACGAAAGTAAATGTGTAATTGGTTAGCCTGTTTTTTCACAAGAGAACTTACATCGGCTTTCCATCCTCGGAACATATTATCCGCCTCAAGGATTTTTTCATTATTCAAATAGACGGTTGCGTAGGTATCTAGCCCTTCAAAAGTGAGCTGCAAATGCGAAGAATCTAGTAAGCTTTCAGGAACACTAAAGCTTGTCTGATATTCCCAATCCTTTTTATCAATCCATTGCAGATTAAGCTCATTTGTTCCAACAAAAGGTTCATCTATTTTTTTATTCCGTAGTAAATCCGTGTGTACGCAGCCAGGAACCTGGGCCGGCAGCCATTCCTGTTCATCCTTTTGCCTAAAAGCCCAACTCTGTAATGACAGATTCATCGTGTTTATATTGCTTGTTTCAAGGCTATTTTTAACCATGTTTTAGTTCCTCCTCTTGATAAACTAGGCAATTAACTTATAGTATGACTTTTACGAAAAGCAGCCATATTAGTTTTTCAGACATTATAACTAAAGGCCCGCATAAAAAATCCGGGGCCTTTTGTCATTCACTTAATTATTTGTTACACAAATATCGTCGAAATAAAGCACACTCGACAATTGTGTTCCTGGTTGTTTCGCATTTACATAAATGGAGAATTCTTGAACTTTCTTTGTGTTAATGGCATCTAATTTTGAACCGGCATGAGACGTATCCCATGACGCCACCGTGAACTCGCTGAATGGAATCTCAATCAATTGCGGTTCAGTTCCAGCAAGCGTAGAGTACGCTTCAAAAGCAATATCGTTTGCTTTAACCTGAATAACAAGCTTTTGGTCATGACCATCTGGCGTATACCAGAACTTTAAGGTGTTCTGACCAGACCAATCAACACCGCCCAGCATCTTAGTGACACCGCCATAGCCGGAACCTCCAAGATTATATTCATACTTTAACCCAAAGTCACCAGAGGATTTGTGAGTGCTATCAAGAGAGACTTTCACAGGATCTCCTTGGGAAGCAATCGTATACTTCGCTTCAAGCTTCGAGTTATTTCCGTTATAAGTATCAAAGCTGTCGATTACGAGTGGATCCTGGACAGACTCTACATAACTATTTAAAAGCTGAACATTATCTATATATATAGGGCCATTGTATTTGAGATTGCTTGTAACAATAGAAAATGCTAACCCGCTTGAAGAAGCAAGTTCTTTAGAAGGGCTTAAATCAATCGCAGCTGTGTACTTCCCATAAACTGTATCACCAACGGTTACTTTCTCTAGGCTTGAAAGAGTCTTGGCCTGATCCATTCCGTATTTGTCGCTCCAGTTCGGAGGAACATTGGCAATTCCCTGGATCGAGGCATTTTCATTACCACTTACAGGAAGATATACATCATAATTTAACTTATTTACTTCATGAAGATCTAGCTGATTGAGTTTGAGTTTCAATTCCTGCCATGATTGCTTTTCATCAGGAATATTAACATTTAGTTTAATCGCTCCATGGTCCAGCCATTTACTATGCTCAATTGACATGGAAATCGAATCCGGATAAGTTCCTAGTGATTCTACACCTGCAATAGATGAATCAAAATCGTAAGACTTAACTAAGATGTCTTTTGCTTCTACTTTGACCGTAATCGGTTCCTCATAAACTACGCGGTTTCCTAAATAGGCTTTTACATTTAATACGACACTTTTCCCATTCTGGCTTGGAAGAGGTCTCCAGTCAGCCGTATAATAGTTTACATCAGAATTGTAAGTAAGCTCATGCTCACCAGAGATCCCCTCAACCGAGTAAACCACTTTTGAAACTGGCTGATTGACCGCTCGAACACGAATTGTTGTGCTTTCTGTTTTAATTGTTTCTTTATCTGTAGGAGAAGCCGTGTGAATAAATCCTTTTTCCTTCGTTGTATTTATCTTAAAATCATATACACCTTGAATATCACTATTGAAGGCTGTGTAGCTGTCCTTATAATAATTAATAAAGTCAGGCAGCAGCTCGTGGTCTCCATATGTCTGTTGATTCTTAAATGGAGTAAATGCCCCTTCCGGTGAGAAGTTTGCCCAAGTCAGCATATAAGCCATTCTTTTGGCATCCGGATCCGACTTCAGTGCGTTTAGTAATCTTGTAAACCATTGTGTATCATTGTTTCCAGTTACCTTCATGTTGCTATAACCAAATTCAGTAAAAGCAGCAACTTTCCCTTTTACATCGGCAATTTTTGAGATTAAGCTGGCGTCCTGAACCACTTGTTTTAGCCATAAATCAGTACCTTCGCCATTATTATAGGTATCAAAGCCAAGAATATCTACGTAGTCATCCCCTGGACAAGTAAGCAAGTACTTTGACTCGTCATTATTAAACGGACTTCCCGGTGAAAACGCATATAAAAAGTTGCGGACATCTTTCTTATCTCTTAAATATTCAACGGTGTAACGGTACAATTCCTTATATTGAGCAGGAGTAGTGAAAGCCGCTCCCCACCAGAACCAGCTTCCGTTATTTTCATGGAAGGGACGAAATATGACTGGGATGGTATTCCCCTGATCATCCTTTAAGTTGTGAGCAAAATCAGCAATCATGTCCAGGAAGTGATTAAATTCCTCATTTTTATCTCCACCAGGTAAAATATGTGATACAACATTCCCAGTGGTATCATAAAAACTGCCGCCAGTAACAAAGTTAGGCATATGCGAACTTAAAGTTAGTACTCCCCCGCGATCATAAGCTTTCTTCATAACCTTAATGAGGGCATCTTTGTTTGCCTGTTCAGTTCCTCCCCATTGCCCTGGCTTTTCTTTCCCTTCAAGACTAAGTGTATCCCAGCCATATAAAGCAGGAAAATCGCCAACAGCATTTTTTACATCTGATTGGGTGCCATCCTGCGTTGTGATGGTCGCCCCTTCTGTAGTGGCGTGCTGATGCCCAAACAATACGGCATTACCACGAACATTTTGTAAGTAAGTGAAGAGAGACTTGGTTTTGTCAGTTGCTTTTCGGTCTACTAAATCAATCGGTGAGGCAGCATGTTTTTTATTAGTTATTTCGGTCTCTTCCTTTGCAAACACCGGAATTGCTAAGGTAAATAGCAATAGTACCGATAAAAGCAAGGAAACACTTTTTCTTAATTCCTTCATCCTTTAATCTCCTTTTCATTTTTGTACACACATCTACTAAACTAATTTAAATAGAAGAAACTACTGGAGTTTCTTCTATTTAAACTATGAATTCACCAAATTACTCAGAAAAAAATAATGACATTGTTAATGCCGAAACACTTGCTGTGACCATAAGTTTTTTCATTTTACTGCAAATTGATTTTTGAGTTTTACCTCTTTCCACTTGTTTCCCTCCTTAAATTTGGTTTATACAAATATGAAAATATTTGTCCAAGTCAGCCCTTCCCTACTGGGTGCTTTTAATCTTGTCCTCTCGTAAGCCCTTTCAATTCACCACAAGGTTTAATAGTGAATTTTTAACCAACAAGTAACCTTAATTAAAGTAAGATTTACTTTATAATAACTTAATTTATAGAAAAATAATACAATAAAATTATATATTCACTTCCAACTAACTGTCTATATAATTCTGACAAAATGTAAAATACTGTAGTATTTCCCTATAAAAGCAGAGAAATTACACGATAATCTAGTTCTTTATATCTATTTTTTATAGGTAATCGATTAGTTGATTTTTAGTTTAAAAAATAAATGGAAGAGTGTAGCTAACCACTAACTACTGCCTTCGTAGCTCTGGACTTCCACCCTGTAGACTTCACCAATGCCGGCGCACAAAAAAAAAAAAAAAAAAAAAAAAAAAACGCTACATCATTTTAGATGTGCGTTTTTAAAAGATTTTATCCAAGCTTTAGCCATCAGCATATTCCCAATCGAATTCATGTGGACACCATCACTGGTTAGCCTTTGAGGAGAATCCTGGTTTAAATAGTCAATAAAAACTTGATGGGTCTCTACTAAAATAGCGTTATATTCCTTCGCAAGTTTTCGGACTACTTCTACATAAGGAATTAGCATTTTGTTTCCCGGAGATTCAACTACTTCTCCATGAATGGATGGCTCCATTAAGATTAATTTTGCCTTTGTTTTCATTTTGACTTCGTTTAGTAAATTTCGGTAGATTCCCTCGTAACGGTCCGGAAAAACGAGTTCCTTTTCGGGATGATCCAGACGTCGCCACACATCATTGATACCAATCGAGATAGAAACAAAGTCAGGATTAATCCCAATTACATCTCGATCCCATCTAGTAACTAAATCAGTTATGTGATTTCCACTTATTCCTTTGTTTACAACTCGGGGGAGCTGATTTGGAAGATTTATGGCTAAATAATCACGAATAAGCCTGACATATCCAAAGCCGATTTCTTCAGCATCTTCGAATCTTCCAGACTCTGTAATACTATCACCAATGAAAAGTAATACATCGGATTGCTTTAACATTTGCCCTTTTCCCCCTCCTATTATGGGTGAGAAACAATCAGTTGACATTCACCATCAAGGACAAACTCTCCTAGTCCTGCAGGAATAATAAAATGTGTTCCTTTATGAAGAGAATACTTTTCTCCCTTATGAATCAATGAGCCCTCCCCTTTGAGCACGCTGAAAAGGCTGTATTGATCATTTAATAAAAAGGTGGATTTACCACTTACCTCCCACTTATAAACAGAGAAAAAATCTGATTCTACAAATGTGGTAATTTCCACATTTTCTTTTACCCCTACAGAAGGTTTACTTCCAGTTACCTGGTGCGGTACAGTGGTTACATCAATGGCTTTATCTAAATGCAGTTCCCGTAGATTTCCCTGGTCATCTTCACGGTCATAATCATACACTCGGTAGGTTGTATCAGAGCTTTGCTGTGTTTCTAATACAAGAGTTCCTTCACATAAGGCATGAATGGTTCCACTTGGCACATAGAAAAAGTCTCCCGGTTTGATTTTCACTCTACGAAGCAATTCATTCCAATTTCCATCGTTAACCTGAGCAATTAATTCCTCTTTAGTTTTAGCATTATGACCAAATATCATATCGGCATCTTCTTTACAATCAATGATATACCAGCATTCCGTCTTCCCTAGTTCTCCATTTTCATTCACTTTGGCATAAGCATCATCCGGATGAACTTGAACAGATAAATCCATATTCGCATCTAATATTTTCGTTAATAAAGGAAAAACTTCTTCTGTCGGGTTTCCGAAAAGCTCTGGATGTTCCTTCCAAAGCTTGTCCAGCGTTACACCAGCAAAAGGACCATTTTCAATGATAGAAGGTCCATTAGGATGTGCTGAAATAGCCCAGCATTCCCCTGTCTTATCAGATGGAATGGAATAACCAAACTCGTCTTTTAAGGCAGTTCCTCCCCAGATTCGCTCTTTAAATACCGGTTTTAGAAATAATGGCTGCATAATGTGTTCTCCCTATTATAGTTGATTTTCTTTTTTTAACTCTTGATAAGCGAGCAAGAGGGAACCTGTAATCCCAGCATTGTCTCCTAAACCAGGACTAACAATATAATCGGAAAGCTCTGGTAAGGACACATATTGATTAACTAATTCAGGCAAATACTTATAGACATAAGTAAATACTTGTTTTTGATTCATGACGCCGCCGCCAAGAATGATCTTTTTCGGTGAAAGAATCAAAATATATTGCATAAGCGCTTGAGCAATGTAATACCCTTCTAGCTCCCATACTTCCTCACGTTCTACTAAGTTAATTCCCTTTTCACCCCAGCGTTCTTCTATTCCAGGGCCTGCTGCAAGGCCTTCAAAGCAATCTTTATGATATGGGCATTTCCCTTGATAAGAATCATTCTGATGGCGTCTTACCAAAATATGCCCCATTTCAGGATGGGACAGGCCTTGAAGTAATTTCCCTTGTACCCTTGCCCCTGCTCCGATGCCTGTACCAATTGTGATATATAAACAACTATCCAAGCCTTTAGCAGCCCCAAAGGTTGCTTCACCTAAAGCGGCAGCATTTACATCCGTATTAAAACCAACTGGGACTGAGAATGTCTCCTTTATCGTTTGCACAAAAGGGAAGTCCTTCCAAGCTAGTTTAGGTGTAGAGGTAATAAAGCCATATGTCGGACTATCTGTGTTCACATCAATAGGTCCGAAAGAACCAATTCCAATAGCTTTGACCGGATATTTTTTAAAAAATTGAATGACTCCTGTCATCGTTTCTTCAGGTACCGTAGTAGGGATTTGTATTCGGTCAATGATTTTCCCTGTTTCATCCCCGACTGCACAAACAAACTTGGTACCCCCTGCTTCAATTGCACCTAACATCAACATTTCCCCCATATCATCGAATAGGATTAACCGTTGTTATTTCAAATTTATCATAGCGATGGCGTGAGAATGAATACTCAAAAGGGATTCCATTATTCAAGAAACCAACATGCTCAACTTCTAGAATGGGATCACCTGGCATGCATTCCAAATGCTCTTGGTCTAACTGATCCGCTTTGCAAGCTCGGATAATCCGATGAGAACCTGCCATCGTTAACCCCAAATCCTTCTGGATATACTTATAGACAGAACCATGCAGAATCTCATCGTTAATTCCCGGTATAAGCGTGGTTGGCATGTATGTTTTTTCCATAACATATGGTTCCCCATCAACCAATCTTAGACGAATCAAAAAATATACTGGAGTTTTCGGATCGATTGCAAGGTGAACGGCAATATCCTCGGTTGGAAATTGAACCTCAAATTTTATCACCTTACTAGTAACTTGCTTATCCTTTAAAAGATTCGATAACCCCAGAGATTCATTTGTAGTAACATGTACTCGACTTTTATTTATAGCAGATTGTACAATAAAGGTCCCATGCCCTCTTTTTCGATAAAGCAAGCCTTCCACAACCAATAGATCAAGTGCCCTTTTCATAGTCATTCTACTGCAGCCAAATTCTTTTGCTAAAGAAATCTCGTCAGGAATGGGCTGATCGATGGGATATTGCCTGCCCTTAATCCTTTGTCTAATTTCTGAAGATATAGATTCATACTTATTCATACCACAACCACCCAATTAAAAAGATACACTGTTTAATTATATTATATTTTTTTATACCGCTTACACTTTTTAAAGAAAGATGGTCAAACTCGACCATCTTTTTTTAGATTTATTTTCAGATAAATAGTCAGGTTTTTGGTCAGCTTTAATAGTTCCTGCTAAAAATGCATTATTAGAAACCGTTATGTTCTGATACCGTTTTAAACCATTGGCCACTCTTTTTAATTGTTCGTTCTCCATCTTTATTCAAGTTTACAGACACAAACCCATAGCGGTTTTTAAAAGCATTCGTCCACGACCAGTTGTCCATAAACGTCCATAGATGATAGCCTTTCACATTTGCACCTTCTTGAATCGCTTTGTAAACCCATTTTAAATGCTCCTGGATAAATTCAATCCGATAGTCATCTTGAATCATTCCATTTTCATCACGGAATTTTTCTTCGCCTTCTACACCCATACCATTTTCAGAAATAAAGCATTCAATATTACCGTAGTTTTCTTTTAGGTTCGTTAAGATGTCGTATACACCTTTTTCATAAATCTCCCAACCGCGATGTGGATTCATTTTGCGTCCAGGCATTACGTAATAATCAAAGTAACGCTCAGGCATAAATGGTGCCTCTGGATTTGGAAGATTTTCCTTTGCCTTGACGCGCCTTGGCTGATAATAGTTAACACCTAAGATATCAACGGTATTATTTTTAATAATATCCATATCTCCCTCATTGACTACAGGCATATAACCTTCTTCTTTTAAAATTTGTACAAGCTCAGCTGGGAATTCACCTTTTACTGAAGGATCTAAGAATGAGCGATTAAAGAAGGCATCACAAAGCACAGAAGCTTTTACGTCAGCCGGGTTCTGACTTCTTGGATATGAAGGCGTTAGATTTAAAACAATCCCAATCTTCCCATCTTGGTTTAATAGTCTATACGCCTTAATAGCCTTTGCACTAGCTAAAATAGTATGATAGCCAACTTGAACAGCTTTTCCGAAGTCCACTTCATTTGGATAGTGGAAGTCATATAGGTAACCACCTTCGACCGGAACAATCGGTTCATTGTGTGTAAACCATTTTTTCACACGGTCTCCAAACAATTCAAAACAAGTTCTGGCATACACTTCATAGGCATCGACTACTTCTCTGTTTACCCATCCGCCTATTTTTTGCAATTCCATCGGCATATCGAAATGAAATAAACCGACAAAAGGTTCAACACCATTTTCAATCAGGTCATTAATAACATTATTATAAAACTCGACTGCCTTTTGATTGACTTCCCCTGCACCATTCGGAATTAACCTTGACCAGGAAATGGACATGCGGAATGAGTTATGGCCAATTTCCTTCATTAATCTAATATCTTCTTTATATTTGTAATAGAATTGGGATGTCTTTTCCGGTCCTATTCCATCAAAAAATCGATTCGGCTCTATTTCATACCAATGATCCCAAATGTTCTTCCCTTTACCATCCACGTCTGCTGCACCTTCCGTTTGGGTTGCGGATGCTGCAGAACCCCACCAAAAACCTTCTGGAAAGCGGAATTGAATTTCATTTATGTTAGCCATAAGCTGTTATTCTCCTTTTCAATAGTCTACTAAATGTGAAAGGGCAGAAGAGGACGGCCCTGCAATATGAACTTGCATCCTCCGTTCAGCACCTGCCCTTTACTTTGATATCGATTCTTAAGAATTATGCTGCGTTGTTGTTTGAATCTTCTTGTTCTTTCTTTACGTTGACACGATCAATTATTTTTAGGAATGGGAACCAAATCACAAATACGATTGCCAAGTTAACAAGCTGTAACAATCCACCAGCAAGAGAGTTGGTTGCCATAATACCATTAATGAAAATTGGAACAGTCCAAGGAACCGTGACACCAGTTGGCGGTGGAACAAGTCCTGTTTTCATGGAAAAATAGGATACTAATGTAACAATCATTGGCGAAAGGACCCAAGGAACAACAATTAATGGATTCATTACAATTGGTAAACCAAAGATAACTGGTTCGTTAACATTGAAAATGCCAGGTCCGATTGCAAGCTTACCAACCTGTTTCATTTGTTTGCTCTTTAAAAAGAACAGAATCGTTAAAACTACTGCAAGAGTCATTCCTGTTCCACCCATACCAACCGTGTAGATTTCCATAAACGGTTTGGAAATGATATGTGGAATCGGCTGTCCTGCTGTGTAAGCATTTAGGTTTTCTATTTGTAATGTATTCCAAATTGGGTCCATTACAGAGTTGATGATGATTTGGCCATGTAAGCCAAAGAACCATAAGATCTGAATAAAGAAAATAGCAATTAACGTAGGAATGATGCCACTTCCCAAACCTACAAGTGGTGCTTGAATAGCTTTATAGATTACATCATGCATATTAGTTTTAAATATTTGTGTTACAAGAATATTAATTGCCAAAAATACAGTTAACGTTATAATTGCTGGAATAAGTGCCGCGAATGATTTTGCTACTGCTGGTGGAACACCCGGAGGCATCTTAATGGTAATATTTTTTTGAACAATAGTACGGTAAATTTCTGCTGAAATAAATGCTGTAATCATTCCAAGGAACATACCTTTAGCTCCAAGCCGGTCAATAGGTATAACACCTGTAATCGCTTGTCCATGCTCAGGTTGCAGCACAAATGGTGTTAAAATTAAAAAGGAAACTAGTGCTATTGCCCCACCAAATATGGCTTCCACATCGTAACTTCTTGATAGATAATAACCAATACCAAAAACAACAAATACAGACATAATTCCCATTGTTGAAGAGGATGCAATTCCGAACATATCGCGAAAATTGTTGATCGCAGCTTCACTCATCAACTTATTTAAAAATGGTAAATTGGTTAACACAACAAAGATGGAACCGAAAATAGTTAAAGGAAAAGATAACATAAAGGCGTCTCGTAAAACAGTTAAATAACGATTGTTATTTAATCTCCCCGCTATAGGAACGAGATATTGACTTAGTTTTTCAAACAAAGGACTTACCTCCTCTTTTTATAAATTTTTCTGTTTAAAGATGTCCAACAGCTCTCTAACAAGCTCTTTCATTGTCAAGGTAGACATGAGATGGTCCTCGGCGTGCATTAAAAGTAAGGCGAACTCCACTTTCTCACCAGAAGCTTCCTTTTGTATCATCTTAAAATGAATTTCGTGTGATGCTTTTAAGTCTTCTTCCGCTTGAACGAGCAGATTGTCTGATTCTTCCACGTTCCCCTCGCGGTATTCACGAAGGGCTTGAATGATTTTGCTTCTAGCGTTGCCACTATGCAGAATAAGCATAAAATTTATTTGCTCGGCAGTTAATGTGTCTAAATCGATATTTTCCATTGAATTATTCCCCCATTAACTTAACAGCTTGCTCATAAGCTTTTTTACCATCAGCTAATCCATAAGCCATCATGTCAATTACATCTACTTTAATACCATATTTATTTGCTTCTTTTTGTAAGTCACCTTTTAAAAAGCTCATTTGCGGTCCAATTAATACCACATCTGCATTAGCCATTTCTTTTCTCGCTTGGTCTTGTCCAACCGCCCAAATTTTCGCATCTCCATTAATAGAAGCAACATGCTGTTCCATTTTTGTTACCAAAAGGCTAGTTGACATTCCTGCACTACAAGCTAATAAGATTCTTTTCATTATTATCAAACTCCTTAAAGTTTTTTGGTTTAAGCGTTTTCCAAAAGCGTTTTCAACAACCGCTTACAAACTCTATTATAATCATTTTGTTATAAATGTCTAGACATTTATTCAAAAAAACCTAAACATTTTTTAGTGAATATTTCTTTTCAGCTTATTTTCTATCTATATCAAGTATTTATCCATATTACTTTAATATGCACTTTATTTGTAATATAATTTACCTCAACGATAAGTTTATTTTTTAAACTAATAGATTAATAGAAAAGGAGAGGATTTCGATTGGTTGATGTTAAAGGGAGATGGGCACTTATTACAGGTGCCAGCAGGGGTGTTGGATATCAGACAGCACTATTTATGGCAAAGCAGGGGTGCAATCTCATCCTTCATAGCAGAAGTTTAGAACATACGGAGAAAGTACAAGAAGAAGTATCTGCACTTGGAGTTGAAACAATTTGTGTAGCGGCTGAGTTAGCTAACCATGAAGAAGTCGTTGCTATGCTAGACGAGATTGAATCAAAAGAAATTCCTGTAGATATCGTATTTAATAATGCTGCCGTACAAATTGCTTATCGAAAGGATTATTGGAAAACTCCTCTTGATGATTTTGAAATGAGTTTCCGAATTAATTTTATCTCCATTACAACCATTTGCTACCGTTTAATTCCTAAAATGATTGAACGAGGATTTGGCCGTGTGATCAATACCACAAGCGGCATTAAAAATGAGCCGGAACAAGCAGCATATGCAGCAAGTAAAGCAGCATTAGATAAATTCACTAAGGATTTAGCATCTAAATTAGAAGGAACAAATGTCATGATTAATATTACCGATCCAAACTGGTGCAGAACAGACCTGGGAGGTCCCAATGCTCCTAATTCAGTCGAAGATGCGGTACCAGGTGTGGTCGTTGGAGCATTTGTTGATGATCAAAAAAGCGGTCGTTTCTTCCATGCAAAAAAATTCTATGGTTTATCATTGGAAGAAGCCGTTGAAAAAGCAGAAGCAATCGAAGCAAATCCTTACATCATTTAACTGCCATAAACTCTGCCTATTTTCGGGCAGAGCTTTATTTTTAGTTTTTAGTAAAAATAGGATATTATAATAGAGAAAATAAATTTTATCTATGCAAGGAGAATAAATATGGCTGAAACAAAATTCAAGGGTTATATCGGAACCTATACAAAAGGGGATAGTAAAGGAATTTATTCTTTTACTTTAGACACAAACGAAGGGAAAATAGTAGATGTTCAAGTGGCTGCAGAACTTGGAAATCCTACATACCTTGCCATCAGTAAGGATAATCGCTACCTTTACTCGGTTGTTAAAGAAGGGAATACTGGCGGTATTGCAGCTTTTTCCATCGGTGAAGCAGGCAGCCTATCAGCGATTAACAGCCAACTATTAGAAGGCGCACCACCTTGTTATGTGAGTGTAGACAGCAAAAACCGAATGGTATTTGGGGCTAACTATCATCAAGGGTTGGTTCAGTCGCATTTGATTAATCAAGAAGATGGCTCGGTGTTACCGTATGCATCGATTAGAGAGCATGAAGGCTCTGGCCCTGACCCAAGACAGGAAAAGCCTCATTCCCATTTTTCCGAATTGACGCCTGATGGGAAGTTTCTTGCAGTATGTGAGTTAGGGATTGATGCGCTGATTACATATGCTGTTGAAGAGGATGGGACTCTTACCAAGGCACATCTTTTGCCATTAAAAGCTGGCAGTGGTCCAAGACATCTTGTTTTTCATCCAAATCGGGATATGGCTTATGTTATGACTGAGTTCAGCTCTGAGGTAATTGCATTAAATTACAATCCTGAAAATGGACGTTTTAGTGAGGTTCAATATATTTCTACGCTGCCTGAAGATTTTAAGGAAAATAATCAAGGTAGTGCGATTCATATTTCTGCGGATGGACGTTATGTTTATGCGGGCAATCGCGGGCATAACAGTATTGCGGTGTTTAGTGTCGATCCAGGTTCTGGTGAGCTTACGTTTGTGGAGCATACTTCTACTGAAGGGGATTGGCCACGGGATTTTGAGATTGATCCGAGCGGGAAGTTTGTTGTGGCTGTTAATCAGGAGTCTGGCAATGCGGTGTTGTATATTAGAGACGAGGTTTCTGGCCGCTTGACGTTGATTACTTCTGATATTACGGTGCCTTATGGGGTTTGTGTGAAGTTTTTAAATTATTAATTTACATTTTAAAAAACAGCTAACTAATTGTTTAACAATTGGTTAAGCTGTTTTTTTGTGTTGTTGGGCATTTATTAATATTTCTCCTAAAAAAAATACTATAGGTAGCGGTAGAGTTTCTATTGCATATTGTGAATATTATGTAAAGTTACCACATAGTACCCCTTATGAATTGTTCAGTAAATTGAACTCTATAATCTGCTTTTAAAACTTTTCAAAGGAATTATTACTTAGGATTTGATATAAATTCCCTAATTTCATCAATGGAAAGTCCTAGATTTTTAGCTTCGTTAATTAGGTCTACCCATTCACTATCTAGTTCTTTTTCAGCAGTAACTAATACGGACACAATTTACCCTCCTAAAAATGTTACTATTTTAGGTAACTCAGCCATCCTAGTTAAAAACCTTAGACCTGGAGCTTTGCGTCCCATTCTTTCGAATGGTTTGCCTTTATCTTGTATAGTATTAAAGTGTTAGAGTTTTAAAGTATTAAATATTTAAATAACTATACTAATAGTACTATAGTCTACTTTAAACCTAAATGAAAAAATTTCCAAAACTTTCGACAAATTTTGTAAATTCCTGATTAATAGTTAAGAAGTTTTAAAATACATTTTTCACAGGTTACATGATCTAATTCAATAAATTTAATTTTTCTCAGGGTTTTCCTTTTAATTTTTCTCTCCAAATTAAATTCCAGCCCACATACACAACAGAATGAGTCTTTCACTATGTGTATTTGATCTCTTTCTTCAATTAATGGATATATCATGAATTCCCTTCTTTTCTAGGTATTAGTTCCTAATAAAGAACAATATATGTTCATTATAAAGAATATGTAGGATTTTGTAAATTACTTTGATTATTTTTCCTTGATAAAAAATCTAATAATATGACTTTTTGAGAAATTTAACAATTTTATTGCCTTTTATCGATAATAATATATCAGAGTCTGGATTCAAAGATGATAAAGAGATTGTTTTTGGTCAAAGTAACTTTATTAGGAATCTGCTAATGACAAAGGCTGAACTGGCTTTTATTACTTATATAAATAAATGAAGCACTAGTCCAAAGTTAAAATGCATTGGTGTAAAACCAGTGATATAATCCTCAAAATAAACGGATAAAAAGTCCTAAAAAATATTAAATTTATTGAGAGATCAAAGATACAATCTAATGACTTTCCGTTAAGTAAAAGTTCCTAGTCTGGACACCTATCTATTAGACATTATGTATACTTTGGCAATAACTTAACCTTAATTCTTCATTATATAGTTACTGTAATCATTCACCTATGGACTAAAAAGGGCCACGAGTATATCCCTGTGGCCTTACATTTATATTCGAATAACCCTAATACCCTAATTTTCTTACTTTATAATTTCCTTCATTTATAAAATGGATTCTATATACTTACTGTACCATAATTGAAATACATAAAAGCTCCAGATAACCCTATTTTCTAAATCAGTACTTTTATTTTCATAAAGTTTATTTATAAGCTCTGAAAGTAATTCATAATCAAAAATTCCCTGTTTCATAATAGTCGTTCTCTCAGAAAACTTTTTAAGGTTGTAACTTAATGAAGTTTTAAGCCATGTATCAATTGGTACTCCAAAACCTCTTTTTGGACGATCTAATAATCTGCTAGGAATGTAATCAAACGCTAAATCCTTTAAAATGCGTTTCTTACATCCCTTATAATATTTAAATTCATGTGGAAGTTGAAATGAGAACTCAATTATCCGATAATCTATTATTGGACATCTCGCTTCGAGAGAATATTTCATTGACGCTCTATCCACCTTCGTTAAAATGTCTTCTGGTAAATAAGTCTGCATATCAAGGAGCATTCGACGCATTTGCCAATTATCCAGCGGGAATTTATCCTCAGCGTAAAACAGAACTTTGCAACTTTTATCTCTAACTAATTTAGTAGGAAGATCATCAAGGGTATGATATAATAATTGGGTTTTCGTTCTTTCCTCACGGTTTAGTACAACTGCTCTAGCTGAGGATGGAAATTTATCATTTAAATTAAATTTTTTCATTTTAGTTTCTTCTAACAAATAGTGTAAAAAGCCCCCATATCTATCTATTTTTTGTGCTAAAGGTAATTTATCATAAATATTATAACCGCAAAATAGTTCATCACCGCCATCTCCGGAAAGCGCAACTGTTACATCTCTCCTAGCAAGTTGGGAAACTAACATCGTAGGAATTTGTGAAGCATCTGCAAACGGCTCGTCATAGTATTCAGGGATGCTTTCAACAAGATTAACCATATCATCTGTATTTATTTGCATTACGGTATGTTGCGTTCCTAAATAATTTGCAATCTCATTTGCAAAGATTGACTCATCATATTCAGGGTCCTCAAATCCTATTGAATAGGTCTTAATAGGTTTTCCACTTACGCTTTGCGCTATAGCAGTAACTAAACTAGAATCAATACCTCCGCTTAAGAAAGATCCTAAAGGAACATCTGATATCATTCTTTTACTAACACTATCTATCATTAAATTATTTAACTCAAATTTTGCTTGTTTGTAGTCGGTTATTAATTTATTATTTAAATCCATATATTTATCTATTATGTCCCAGTATTTTTGTATATTTATATTGTTATTTTTATATACCAAAAAAGTGCCTGGCTCTAATTTAAAAGTATCCTTAAAAATTGTATTTGGTGCGGAAATATATTGATGATAAAGGTAACCTGATATTACATCTTTTCTAATCTCTTTTACAAATTCTGGATATTTCATGATTGCCTTAAGCTCCGAGGCAAATACAAAATGTCCTAATTTATGATAATAATAGAGTGGTTTTTTACCAATTCTGTCTCTTGCCAATATAAGTTCATTTTTACTTTTATCGTATATTGCAATGGCAAACATTCCATTCAACCTATTAAAGCAATCTGTTCCCCACTCTTGGTATGCAGATATAATAACTTCTGTATCCGTGTTTGAACGAAACCGATATCCAATAGCAATAAGTTCCTCTCGTAATTCAATAAAGTTATAAATTTCCCCATTAAATACGATGGAGACATTTGAATCATTTGAATGCATTGGTTGATGGCCCATCTCTGATAAGTCCAAAATCGATAATCTACTTTGCGCCAATCCAAAGTAAAAATCATCTTTTTTGAAGATTTCCGAACCATTATCATCTGGTCCTCTATGTACCAGTGTATTGTTCATCTTTTCTAAAATATTAAGGTTATAAGGGTCTTTTGTAATAAATCCACAAATTCCACACATGTTAATAGTCCTCCTCTTAATTTCTTAAAAATTCTGATTAATTTTTTATGAATTGAAAACCATACTTTTGCAATTATATTTTTCTTAGATAGGTAAAATTGATAGATGAAATAGGAAGTTGGACAATGGGATTTATTAAATTCCAAATGTTTTTTAACACCAAAATACAATTCTCAGTTATAAAATAATCTGGTTTTCTTATGTTTTATGCATATTGGAGTCAAGATTTTTTGAAATATTTACCCTTTCTAGAAAAGTTTTTGATATGATATCTTAGCTTGTTTCTATTCTATATAACCCAAGTATTTAGATAAAAATTATATTTATAGCTTTCTGTAAGATATAGATTTAACAAATCTATGATACCAAAAAATTTTTTTAATCCGACACATTTTTCTAAATAGAACAATAGTGTTCATTAAAACGAACTTGCTGTCAAAAAAATGTATAAACATAGTACATTTATACCATATTTTAATTATACTTTAAACATTTAGTTTAAAATAATTATTTTTATCGACAATTTTTTTATTCTAATTTTCTTAGTTTTAAATAAACGGAGAAAATGACTTGTTTTTAGTAGGATTACATACCTATTGCCCCGAATGGTTTAAATACTGCTTTTGCCGACACATACCTCCAAGTACACCCTCCGTCTGATATACTAGTGCCTGTTCCAGTTGGTGCATTTGGACCAGACGTACCACCCTTCGTACATTTGTATACGTTTGTACCTGAGGATACAAGTGTGTCAACAGCGTAAGTCTTTCCGTTAGCCCATGAATTATTATTAGCTGTACCTGCTGTTATGCAAACCCAACCTAAGAAACCACCTGCAACTGGTGTAGCATTAATGACTTGTTGGGCAACTTTATATGTTCCTGTAGTTGGTTCTGCATTAGATATTCCACTTATCACAAAGGAAAGTCCAAAATTCTTTATTCCTTGGAACCATCCTCCATTAGCATCTATAATGTCGTTAAGTGCCAATGCAGAATTGGTAGCTATTGGAAAACTTGTATTTACGAAAACGTTTGTTATATCAATAATTATGAACTCTTTGACAGAAATTGCGTCCCAACCACTACTCCTCCCATCGTTTATTTGTAGTTCATACGAACCTGTTGTATCGGTCATCCTAAAAAAGTTTGATAACGTTTCCCATGTACCCGAACCCCTTGCAGTCGCACTAACTTTACCATAAACAGGATAAGGAGAAGAATTCTTTAATACACCAAGACTTACACTAGTCGATGTTGTTTGCACTTTGGCACTAATGAAATAATTTCTTCCGTTTGCTAAGGTGACTGTTTGGCTGAACCTTGAATAGTTTGCGCTTGCAGTAAATGTCGCAACACCGTTAGAAATAGTTGGTGTGGTGATTGCTACCATATTCCAGCTTGTAAGGCCACCTGTCCATTGACCGTTTAGAATAAAGTTGTTCAATGTTTCATTTCCATATTTAAAACGATTCATCAAAGCATCCATATTTCTTTGGATATTGATATTTAGGTCGGATGATATTTGTAAATCCCTTGCACAGTTGTTGTCTGTTTGATAATCGATGAAAATATTGCTGCTTGTTCCATCAATATACAATGGACGATCTTGTGTTTTTTGTGGTTTAAAGTTTGTTGCCTGGAAACTGCGAATAGTAATATTGGTCGAACCAATAATCTGCATCCCATCTCCTGCAACAGGTGTTCCAGCCACCGCTAGATTTTTATACCCATTGGCATCTGTTACAACACCAGAAAAGTTAAGATTCTTCGTGTTTTTAATGATAAATCCGTGAGCATAGTTTTCTTGGGCTTCGACATTTACGAAGGTTTGTCTACTTGCATTTTCAAGGTAGAATCCGGCGGTGTTTAGGTAATCCATAGAACCATTCCCATTAAAAATGGATTTTAGAGATACATAGCGATTATTTGCACCTTTGTCATAAATGCCATTTCCTTTACAATTCCCTACGATGATGGATTCATAAGCATTATCGGTTGATGTTATATACATTCCATGACCATCACAAAATTCAATATCAACCTGTCTAATGGTATATTGCCAAACAGGGTATAAACTTGAAAAACCGTTTTCGGCAAAGTTTTTAATCCATAGTCTTTCGATAACAAGACCGTGAACTACCGCTCCTGAATCAGTATTAGAAAATCCTGTGCCATCAATGACTATTCCCGAACCTAGAGTGTTATTACCATTCCATTTATTTCCGTCAAGAAACATATCCGTTATTCCTGTAAATGATACTCCATGGAAACGGAACATATTTTTATTTGACCCTTTCAGCATTTGTAAGGTTGTTTGTCCTACTCCTGCACCTTTTAAACGAACATTGTTAACCATTTCAATGCCACCACTCAGGGTATATATGCCTGTAGGAAAATAAATAGTTCCCCCTCCTGCATTAGCTACATCTGTTATAGCCTTTGTGATTGCAGGACTCCAATTCGTCCCAGATTTATAGGAAGCATAATCGTTTATATTTACATAAACATATGAATCTTCTACTATTTTTATCCTCTCCTTTTTAGTCTATTTTAAATACATTACATTATATTATAAAAAAAAGATAAAGCTTAATTAAATCGCCCAATTATATTAAATATAGTGAAAAATGCCTATTGATATTGATAGAACACCATTTACAAATAAGAGTGAATTTAACTAACCTACGCTATCGGGGCTTGTAAACAGTCGTTGTAGTAGATGAGGGGCACCTTTTTGACCGTTAAATGCATGAGGAAGTACGGTTCTTAACTAAATT
Organism: Neobacillus drentensis; assembly: GCF_021560175.1. Taxonomy (GTDB): domain Bacteria; phylum Bacillota; class Bacilli; order Bacillales; family Cytobacillaceae; genus Neobacillus; species Neobacillus drentensis_A. The sequence continues at coordinate 5,178,155 of NZ_CP091110.1, forward strand.
TAAAATGGATGAACAAAGTCCAATGGCTATCATTTCTGTGGGTCAGAGTGACTTATGAAAGGTTTATGCATTTAATAATTTGCGGCAATACGCTCAAGAATTGATATACAATTTAAATTAGGACTTAATGATCGTGTACAATTTAGTGAGTATGTCGAAAAGCCTCTACAACAACAGGTTTTTGTATGTTGACCAACAAATATTTTACGATAATTCAGGATCAAATTCAGCTTTTCCTGGCAACCTACCAAGCTTATTTATAAGGTTTATACACCAAAACTTCTCTATGGAACGCAGAATGAGCACTGGATAATCGATGATCATATGATTAAGCATGGCATTCAGGTGGAATTAGCTTGAGAGACCAATGGATGGAAACGAAACATAATAAAGCGATGAATTACTGTTCTTGAGGTACATCAAGAACATGAATTTATGATGCATGGTGGGGAATAGTTATATCTACAAACCGGAGACAATGAGGGTTTCCCCTGTCGAATAGAGGTGGGTAAATTTGGTATATCATACTGGGGCGTGTAGGTGTAAAGCTTAATCTCATGCCAAAGGAAACTTATCAAGTTTGAGTTTAGATTGATGGGAAGCATGATACGCCAGATAATCATACTTTTCATTAATCGTAATTATTTACTTGCAGGAAAACAAATGCCTTTTATCTCACTAAGATCCAAAAAAAGGAATCTAAGTTTAAACTTAGATTCCTTTTTTTGGATCTTGTGGACAAAAATTTCTACTTATTTTTGATTTATTCCCGGGGATAGAAATAAGTAGGATAGACTAAATCAAGAATGTAAATTCTAAAACTTCAAAAGTATAAATATTTTGTCAACCACTCTAAGTAAGAAAAAAAGGATTTTTGACGTTCTTTTCTCCTTACTTCTCCATTTCTAAATGCCTTTGTAAGTATTTCCCGACAAATTGAATGTTGGGCTTCTTTAAAAACCTATCATGATCGACTCCTATTTTGTAAACTTCAATGCTTCCATTATCAACTGTTTCCCAACCGAGATTTTCTTCATAATCGTTATATCTAACTCCAGAAATCAATAATATCTTTCCTGGATATGGATTTGGCTTATAGCCTCTAATTGCAGTCCTAAGGGTCATTCTTGTTTGTGCCATTCCGTTAATCGCGCTATTTTCTATCGTATTTCGAGCAAATAATTTACCTAAAGCTTTTTGGAACGTCTCTTTGACGAATAAAACACGCTGTTTCATTGACATTGCATATATTTTTGTCATCTTATTTATTATCTTTTTGTTTAATGGCATTTCCTTCGGAATTATTAGAGGGATTTTATGGGGATTGGCAAAATTGAGAATGGTTAACACCGAAACTTCCTCTCCAGCTTCAATAAGCTTTTGAGCCATTTCATAGGCAATAGCTCCACCAATACAAAAACCCAAAAGTGAATATGGCCCATTTGATTGTATTTTTCTTATTTCTTTTACATATTTTTCAGCAAGTGATTCAACCGTTATTTTATCTGTCTTTCCACTATTTGGATATCTTAATCCATACAATTGTTGGTCACTCCCTAATTCCATAGCTAAATGTCTATAAATTAAAACTTCACCGCCTCCACCATGAATACAAAAAAGAGGCTTCTTTGAGCCAAAAGATTGTATTGCAACTAAGGATGATGACATTAGGGCAGTTTGATTATTAGATGACAATATCCTTGCCAGATTTTCTATTGTTCCTTCCTGGAGGATAATTGAGGTAGGTAATCTCTTATTAAAAATCTTTTCTATTTCCGAAAACATTTGAATAGCTAAATAAGAGTTGCCACCTAATTCAAAGAAATTATCCCTAATTCCTATTGAACTAACATCTAATGTAGATTCCCATATTTCTAAGAGTTTCTTTTCAGTCGTATTCCTTGGTAAGGAATCTTGAGCACCTCTTTTCGATACGGATGATACAGACACATTAACCATTTTATTGCCTCCTATCTTTTACATGAGCCTTCTAAAGAACAACTAAAATTTATTCCTGATGGGAGAATATAAATATAAAGAGTAATCAAATAAATAGTTTGGAATTATACTAATGATTTAAAGTACACTAACTATTTTGCGGATAATAAATTTTATTTTCAAACTTAGAAACGACTTTACTATTTGGCAAAACACTTTCCGTAAGCCACGCATTCCCACCAATTATAGAATCTCTCCCAATAATTGTCTCTCCTCCAAGAATCGTTGCACCTGCATAAACTGTTACATTATCTTCGATTGTTGGGTGTCTCCTCAATCCTTTAATAATGTTTCCATTATCATCTCGATGAAAAGAAAATGCACCAAGGGTTACATTTTGATAAATTGTTACATTGTTACCAATCATGGTAGTTTCACCAATAACAATTCCAGTACCATGATCTATGAAAAAACTTTCCCCAATAGTTGCCCCAGGGTGTATATCTATTCCTGTTTTGCTATGGGAATATTCCGATAATAATCGAGAAAAAAAGAAATACCCCAGCTTATATAATTCATGAGAGAATCTATGAACCATTATCGCAAATAATCCTGGATAGGTTATGGCTACTTCTTCATAACTTTTTGCTGCAGGATCCTTTATGAAGGCTGCCTCAATGTCCTTATTGACCATCTTTTTAATAGTTGGGATTTTCCCAAGAATAGTCATAGTATCCTCTTCAGACAAACAATTACTATACTTTGTCAACTCAAGAATATTGTGGAGTAATTTTTTAAAGTTAATTAATTCCTGAAGTGTGATCTCTCTATTATAGATATATTCTGGTAACAATACCTTTCTATAATCGTTTAAAAATATTATTATATCTTTTTCTAATATTCTTTTTTGAACCGTATTTGAAGTAACGTTTGTTTGATAGCTTTTCGTAAGCTGGTTATGGATTTCTATTAAAATTGGTTCTTCCATCTGTATCTCTTTTCCTCCCTTAGGAATCTACGATTTTTATAGGAAACCATACCGTTCCTTATTAAGAACAACATATACATAAAAAAAATGCTTTCGCATTTAAATTAAATTTGGTATTAATAAAGAACAAGAATTTCCTTAATGGTTAAATAAATTATAACATAAACTTTCCTTGGCTAACAGAAATATTATTCAATGTAATTGGCATAGACATAAATATAATAACAAGACATAAAATTTAATCTAATGATCATCATCCACTTATCTCTAAACTCTTTCTAACTATTTATAAACCGTTTAATTTCACAATAATTTATCATAATAGATTAAAACCAGAAAGATTGCTCCTTTTATAAAGGTTAAGGAGGTACTATTATGAATCATGAAGGAGTTTTCCTTATGGGGTTAGTCTGGGGTGTATCATTAAGAATCACTCTTTGGATATCATTGATTGGTTGGGTTGAATTGATACTTCGTTTTTTCTGTGAAAACAAATAATAATATTGGTATCTCTCTATACATTAGATCAGATATGAGAATTCTAGAAATAACCCAAAAAACAATAAGAAAGTAAATGTACCTGTGAGAAGCTAATTATTTATATTATTCGGTTTGATTATTACTGATTAAATTGTATTTCTTCAAATGGCTTGTATATAAGCAAATGGTCTTTCTCGCTCCCGCTTTTTTATTTTTTTATATAGTGCTAATCATTGAATAGCACAATCGTACCATTCGGTCTCCGATTTTGCTATTTTTATTTAACATTTAAACCAAGTGCTTTCGAAGTTTCTTTGTCTACGGAACGCTCACCAGTCACACTTGAACGAGAAGAGAATATACCAAATTGATTATCATCATAACTCCAAAAAGCCCATCCAATATTATATTTCTCTACCGTAGTGCGAACATCACGGACCCAAGCATTTCTATCTTCAGGTTTCGCATATTTTTTATAAACACCGAATTCATTCAAAATAACTTTTGTTTTATGTTGGTCACGCCAGTTTACAACCTGCTTAATTTGTTGTTCAATTTTTTGCTGAAACCATTTCTCACTTCCATACCATTTTAACATTGACTGTGCTTCTGGTGATAGTCCTTTAAGAAATGGCGCTACAATCCCAGGAGATGCTGGGTATGGAATATTTTTCAATTCTTTAATAGGAGAATCCCCCCACCATTGCCATCCTTGATGAGTAAACACAAAAGGGGCATAATAATGAAAAACATAAACTAAATTATTATCACTAAAAGGCTCACTTGAAACAAGTGTTTCTAGATCAGAAAATGTGTTTGAATCAATTAAAAGCGTACGCTTAGTATCATGTATGCGAATCGCTTTAATGGATTTATTCATAAAATCATGCCAAGCGCTATAGTTTGTAAAGTTCGGTTCATTAAATAATTCAAAAGATAATTGGTCAGAAGGATATTTCTCTAACTCTTTCGATAATACACTCCAAAGTGAATACAGCTCTTGTTTTATGCTAGGATCATTTTGTTTACCAGTAATTTTTTCTGTTGGATGCAAATCTAAAATTACTGCGAGTCCTTGACTATTACTTATATCAATAGCTCGTTTTATTTCCGACAAGTGTAATAATTGGTCGTTTTCATAATTCCAAATATAATTTGGATCAACTGGAATACGAACATAAGTAAATCCAAGATTTTTTATTTGTTTAGCATCTTTTTTATTGTAAAAAGTCAGTGGATTATTTCCAAATTTCCATACAAACAAACCATTAAGATTTATTCCTTTTGAAAAATCCATTTGCTTCGTAGCTGGGACAGTCGTTTGAAAACTAAATAGGAGAAATAAAAAAAGGAAGATTAACCATGTCCTTTTTATTTTCGTTTTTATCATAAATCATGATCACCTACATAAAAAAAACATATTTTCACCTTTAATTTAGTAATGGGCCCCTGTTGACATACCTGCCAACATTGTTAAATGCTGATTTATATCATATGTAGAATTCCTTAATCTGTAAACCGAAAATAGGCATAAAATATAACCCACCCGAAGGTAAGTTATCTTTAAACAATTAATTATTATACGGTTACTGTGTTAACGTGAGTATCAACATCCACAAGTAATCCATTTCACTTTGTGTTATGGATTACTTGTGGATGTTGCAGCCTGAACTTCATCAGATGTAGCTTTTAATTCATCGACCTTGGCATTGGCCTTGTTAACTTCACCGTTAGCACAATTTGCTTCATCTTAGCAGCCTTTTTGTCAGTTTTAAGTTGTTCGTTCTCGGCCTTGTATGACTGAATTGTTATTCCAGCATTGTCAGGGTCGATTTTTAATAGGAAAAAGGTGTGAGCTGCTCCAACAAATTCATCAATTTTTGCTGAATTTGTTGATTTTGGTCCTTAATTTTTAAATTCAAGTCATAGATCTCTGATGATTGTTGATAAAGTTGACCTTAGCATTTTCAAGCTCGTCCTTTGTTTCTTGTAGTTCATCATTTAAAGCTGTTATTTGACTGTTCAAGTCAGTAATTGTAGCTTTTAGTTTTTCAATTTGACTTTTCTTATCGGCGATTAAAGCATTTACTGCACCGATTTCACCGTTAGCAGTTTCCTTCATTACATGAATCTTTTTAAGGAATGAACCTTCATTTGACTCATAAATAACCTTGTTTTGCAAGGTATGTAGTTGGTCCTTCACGCCATCAATTACTGCTCCACCTGAATATTGAACCTCCTAAGATCGTTGTTGCTGCCACCATATTTAATACTTTTGTATTTACTAACATTTGAACTTCTCCTTTGGAATTTTATTTTTATATGGAACAATTTGTTCCACATATTTAATGACAACTAGGAAACTATTCCATCCACATTGAAACTCCATTAGAATCCCATTGCGGTTCATATCATCCTGTTAATGCAATAAAATAACCGTCTATTAGCCTGAAAAAATAGAGATAGGTCCTCAGATGAAAAAAAAATCATTATAGGCTGTATTCCGAGTAAAGTTGGTTATTCCTACAAAAGGTATATTTGCCTCATGGCAGCAAAAAAAGGAAAGGAGGACTATCTCCACTAACTAAGTCAATCATATGTTGCTTTAAAAATTCGCTTTTCCTGTTAATCATTGAAACGGATTTTTAAAATTTTTAATTGTGATCGCTATTTGTTTTACGATATCACCTTTGACTTTGATTGTTGAAAATGACTAATAACTTCATCCCAAGCCATATATAATCTTGTAAAGTCTTCATCTGTGATACCTGAACCTGTTTGAACTTCTACAAACTCTAAGTCACTAATTGCAAAAATTCCATGTTTTCTTCCTGCTGGAAGATGAATAATATCCCCTGGTTTTACACGATTGATTGTATCATCTAAAGCTAGTTCTCCCTCACCTTTTATAATAGTCCATACTTCATCTCTTAAATTATGATAATGGTAGCTTGAATTTTTACCTTTATGGATACAAATTCGCTTTGTAACCATTTCCTGTCCATTGTCAAATTTTGCATAATCTAATACACGAGACCATCCCCATATCCGTTCTTCGTACATTTGTGGCTGATTGAAGGAGCCAATTAATTCTTTTATTTTTGGACTAGATGCTTTATCTGTAACAAGAATTCCATCGGGACTTGCTGCAACAACTACATCTTTGACACCATGAACAGTTATAGGAATATCTAATTCATTGACTAAATGTGTATTGGAAGTATCATCACTAATAATACCTTTACCAATTTGAGTTGTAGCCATTTCCTCTGTTAACGTATTCCATGTTCCAAGATCTTTCCAATATCCATCATAAGGAAGCACTATAAGATGATTTGCTTTTTCAACCACCTCATAATCAAAGCTTATTTTAGGGAGAAATTGATATTGTCTTTGTAGTTCATCAAAATGAAGTGGCAAGCCTTGTTCGTAAAGTAAATCAATGAGATATCTTAATTTAAATGCAAACACACCGCAATTCCATAATGCGTTTTTTGCAATAAGGGTTTGTGCCTTTTCTTCACTTGGTTTTTCAGTAAAATGGTTTACAGTTAAATATTCAACTTCTTTATCCGTATTTTCTTTTGGAACAATATATCCATATTTTGAAGATGGATATGTTGGTTTTACTCCAATTAATGCTAGATCCGCTTCCGAATGAGCTAATATAGTTTCTAGTTCTTTTACCTTTTCAAAAAAGTGATCTTCTATATATGGATCTACTGGTAAAACAACAATGACCTCATTTTCTGAGACACTTTCAACCGAGTATAAATAAGAGGCTGCCAATGCGATTGCTGGAAACGTATCCCGTCTTTCAGGTTCAATGATTAAGGGAACATTGATTCCGATTTGGCTGTATATCATGTCTCTTTGCATTTTTGAAGTTGAGATAATTGAATCTTCTGTAAGTCCTGCTTTTTTTAGCTGTCCCCACACCCTTTGCACCATCGATTGTTTTTTTCCATCTTCCCCTTCAAGCACTTTCAGAAATTGCTTGGAACGTGTATCATTTGACAGCGGCCATAACCGTTTTCCTGAACCTCCAGATAAAAGTACTAATCTCATGATTTCCCTCCATAAAAAAAGGCAGACCAAGGGGTTGGTCTGCACTTTCCGTTTTAAGTTAGTTATTAATAATTTATTCTACTATAAAAAGATTGAATACTGGTAAAATTAAGGGCGTTTTATCTTCAAATATCACTTATAAAAATGACAATTCTAAACTTTTTATAGTTTCTCTTCCGATGGAATAACAATATGTGATTCCTTGCGGATATAATCTATTAAAGTTTTCTATGCCCACAGGATCCATTGCTTTCACATTTTCACCATCTTCAATCATAAATGGAATATTTGCAAGCGTAGGGGCTTCTCTCAAATCATCTGTTGCAGGTTTGAAGGTTAACCCTAGGACGGCAACATTTTCAATCCTTTTAAGCTATCAAAATATTTTAGAGATTTTTTGAACAATTTGAGTTTTTAATTTTCATTTACTTCAATAGCTGCTTTAACAGTTTTTAGCTCATTGTCATGGAAATTTGCAACCAATGCAATGATTTTGTGTCTTTAGTGAAGCAAGACCCTCCATATCCTATACCTGCTTTTAAGAATTTATTTCCTATTCGGCTATCATACCCTACCCCATTTCGATTGAAATTTTATTATCATCGACATCTACACAAGAAACTAATGGCCTTTTACTGCCAGACAGACCCCTGTGACTAAGACTACATACCCGGTTCCAGCTACTGCTATTTTCATATTTGTACCGCCTTTACTTTGTTTTCAAAATAATATTCCTTATACCACTTAGCAAATCGATTAAGGCCTTCTTCAAGACTAGTATTAGGTTTAAAACCAAAGTCTTTTACAATTTCATCTACTTCTGCAAATGTTTGGTAAACATCACCGGGTTGCATAGGAAGAAATTCTTTCTCAGCAGGTTTATCTATAACCTCTTCTCTCATCAGGCACTTCTCGAGTGTCTCCACAAAATACATGAGACTTTCTGGTTGATTATTCCCGATGTTGTATATCTTATATTTCACACCATCTTCATTTGTTCCTGGTGTTTTACTCATAACATTAATGACTCCGGTAACAATATCATCGATATAGGTGAAATCCCTCATCATGTCTCCATAATTAAAAATTTGGATTTTTTCTCCTTTAACAAGTTTATTAGTAAACCCAAAGTATGCCATGTCTGGCCTCCCCATTGGACCATAAACTGTAAAGAAACGTAAACCCGTAGAGGGAATTCCATATAATTTTGAATATGAATGGGCCAACAGTTCATTTGACTTCTTTGTAGCGGCATATAAGGATACAGGATTATCTACCTTGTCATCTGTAGAATACGGAACCTTTTTATTAGATCCATAAACTGAAGAAGATGATGCATACACAAGATGCTCAACACCTTTCCCCCCATGATCAAAGGAATTGCGACAAGCTTCAAGAATATTACAGAAACCGACCAAGTTTGATTCAATATATGCTTCCGGATTTGTAATACTATAACGAACTCCAGCTTGGGCAGCAAGGTTTACAACAATTTCCGGCCTGTACTTATTAAACACATAATCAATTAGTGTTTTGTCTGCTAGAGAACCTTTTATAAAAGTGAAGTTCCCTTTAGATTCATCAGATGCTGTTTCATTTAAAATCGACAATCTCATTTCCTTTAGATTAACATCGTAATAGTCGTTCATATTGTCGAGCCCTATGATTGAAACCGTGTTATCGTTTGTTTCTAAAATCTGTTTAGCGAGGAAAAAGCCAATAAAGCCAGCTGCTCCAGTGATTAAAATTGATTTATTGCTGAATTTTTTGTTCATAATTATAACACCTTTTTAATATTTGTATTTTTTGGTAATTCAAGCAACCTTCCAACTTGCAAATCATATTCTGGAGGTTGTATTGGAATAAATCCGCTCGTAGGAGAGAATGTTAATTCAGAGAAATATACACGACCATTAATTTCATATAAGTCAACACGCAAAAAAAGGTGTCCCTGTGATAGCTCTTCTGCAAATGTTTTCATTAGTTCAAAATTTAACGGCTTTGGAGGTATTTTATCTATTCGTAAAAAATCGCTTCTTTCAAACGGTAAACGTTCCCAATCTAAATTTAAAAAAGCCATAGATGCCGTACTATGTTTCTCCATACCCTGAGATAATTGTACGAATTCTGGCTTTCCATTAAAACAATAAAACTTATAATCTTTTAAAACGATTGATGAAGGATCTCTCATATATTTTTCTGCAATTACCCTAGGTTTTACATTTTTATATGGCCATTCTCGCCCATTATAAAAATAGTTTCTTTGCAAGCACCTATTGATTTTACTTCGGGCCGACTCCATATCAAGAGTCTTTTTATCTCTACATATTACTAACCCACCGCAATCATGTGTACATTTTAAAACAAATTGGTCCGGTAATCTTTCAATATTTATATCATCAAAAGAGTCCCACACCCCATAAGTTGGTATAATAAAGTCTGGTCCGATTTTTTCCGTAATATATTTTTTCGCTTCATACTTATCTACCATTTGTATATATTTTGGATTCCGATCATAAATTTTAAGCCACTGTAGTTTCTCGTTAAATGTTTTTGGATTATTCAAGTCCAGCTTTTTTTTCATTCTAGAAATATACATTATATTAAGGTAGGCTTTATCTGGGAGCCAATTCAAGTACCCTTTCCAATTAGCCCATAAAATAATCTTTTGTGGTTGTTTAATTATTTTATTAATTTTCTCTAGCAATGGATTCGCCTTCCTTTAATTTTCTTAAATGTAGCTTACTATTTTTACCTAACTTTTTAATAATGATATCACTTAAGTACAAAAAGCTATCAAGTTTAAACATATAAGAAGAACCAAGATATATTATTCCGCCACAAAAAATTTGCAATGCTAATGTTAAAATAGCTGGGAGAGAAAGCCAAGAAAAAGTATAAACAATTCCGCCCATTGCAATAGATAATAATAACGCCGGTGCTATATCACGAATTTGTTCTCTCATCGAGTAATTTATTAACTTTTTATTAGGAATCATGTTTATAATCATTGAAATACCCGCGAAAACAGCATTTGATATCGCTAAGGCATATACACTAATATTCATGCTTATTAAAAGGATCAACACACCAATAACTTTTTTTAAGATTTCCAAATTCATTAACAAATCACTTCTACCTAAAGCTTTAATTGCTTGCCAGTTCGCAGTTTGCATTGGTTGGAATAACCAATATACGCAACATATCTGTAAAAAGGGAACAACAAACAACCATTTTTCAGTGAGTAAAACCATAATTAAAGAATTTGCAACACTCATAAGGCCTATCATAAGCGGAAAAATTAAATAAGCAGTAATTTTCATAGCTCTTCTAGTTAGAGTTTTTAAACTCATAATATCGTCATTAACCTCTGCCATCGCAGGAAATACAACTTTTGAAATCGCTGTGTTAATATTAGTAATAATAATACTTGGAAATTGATTTCCTCTATTATAATAGGCCAAATCAGACATGGTATAGACTTTACCGATTATAAGACTTCTTAACTCGCTGTATAGGCTAATAATTAAATTGGTTACAACAAGTTTCCATCCAAATCCCATTAGTTCCTTAGCAGATTTTACAGAAAATATTAATCTAGGTCTCCATGATATGGTAAAAAATAGGATAATTGTACCAACTATCGTACTAATTAGGTATTGAGCTACTAATGCCCATATGCCAAATCCGTAATATGCCATTAAAATACCAATTAATCCTGATACTAGTGTGCCACCTAGGTTTGACAAAAAGAATTTTTTAAATATCATGTTTTTAGACACGTATGCTTCTTGAATGGTACTTATAGATGAAACTGGTATTACCAATGCAAGTACTCGTAAAACCCATAATAATTCAGCATTATCATAGAATGACGCTATAAATGGAGCTGTAAAAAATAGAATTACATATAGAAAAATAGAAATAACAAAACTGCAATAAAAGATTGTAGAAAAATCTGTCTCATCCGCGTCCTTTTTTTGTATCAATGATTCACCAATTCCAGTTGAAACGAAAACGTTTGCCAAATTAATAAAAACAAGAATTAGTGCTATTACACCATATTCATTAGGCATTAGCAGCCTTGCTAAAATAATCGATAAAGCAAATGAGACACCTTGCGTCATCATTTTCTCACCAAATGTCCAAAACAATCCAGAAACAACTTTATTCTTAAGATTTTTTTCCTTCATAATAACCTCTCTGTCGATTACTTCATCCTCCGGTTAACAATTAAAAATATTTAATCAGTGGCTTCATCGATTTTTCGTATGAATTTTGCTGGATTTCCCGCCCATATCTCATTTGGTGGAATTTTACCCACAACTACTGAACCGGCACCAATAATACTGTTTTTTCCAATATGACTTCCTTTTAATATAAACGAACCTCCTCCTATAAAAACACCATCCTCAATTACGATTGAACGTTTTCTTACTTTATTATCATTTTTATATTTACCATATCGGTACTCTGTCTCCAACGGATGAAAGTCTGTGTCAAATATTTTACATCCTGCGCCAATTAATACGTGATTTCCTATTTTAATAGACTCCATACTTGTAATGGCCGTATTTGAGATACCAGTATTATCACCGATAGTCACTGAAGCACCTTGAAATATCTGGAAGTACATTCTATCTCCTAAACCTATCGGATTGGCCCAGCTTGCAGAATTCATAGTAACATGGTTGCCAATTTTGATTTTCCCATAATTTTTAAAATATATAATACCTCTTGTCTTAAAATGTATACCGACTTCTACATGATATAGTTTACATTTCAAGCAATTCGTTCGAGTGTATAATTTTGTAACAAACGGTATCCACACTCGATCAATTATTTTTTGTAAAATCATTAAACAGCCCCTCCTTTCTGATTATTTCAATAATTTTACTATTCATTTTTAGCCAATACACTTTATTATTTTTTATGTTGTTTTTTCAACTTATATCATATACGCAAGTAATAAACTTCAATCTTAATACTTGTAAAAAGCAAATAAAATTAACCGACAGTATATAACAAGGAAATAAAAAAATCCGTTATTAAATTACAAAGTGTACTTTATATAGAACAAAAGTACACAAAATTCATTTTGTTTAGAATTTATGTCTATCAGTAATTCCAAAACTACTTGTTCTTAAAGCTTAATATCATAATCTCCTTACATACTCTCAAGAGCTAAATGGATTTTTCCTACCCAATTTCTATAATCAAATTTCTTTTCAGCACATTCTCTAGCTTTTAATGATAAATTTAATATTTCTTCATGCTTCATAGTCAAAGCTTTGCGGATTTTCTCTAAGCATAAATCTATCTTACAACCATCAAAAATCAGACTATTAACATTATCTTCTAAATAATATTTAGTATAATCACCTACACGCGATACAATTGGTATAACACCATAGCACATTACCTCTGGAACTTTGCTTGGAAAATTTGCTAAAGTCATTTGATTTTCTTCTCTAGCTAATATCAAAAAGTGCATAGATTGATACAATTCTACTAGTTCTTCATAATGCATCCATTTGTGTATTATAAGAATATCTTTTAGACTATCATATTCAAGGGAAGACAATAGGCTTTTAATTTTCTCTTCCTTAATTCCGCATAAATGTAATTCAACTCGTTCTTTTTCTTGGAATGTCAATTGACTAAAACTTTTAAGAACTACCTCGATTGAATCTTTCATTAGTCCATTACCTGGAAAAATAAACTTAATTTTATTAAAAGTTTTTTCTCCTACTGGGTATTCAAGTGCATCTGCCATAATTGGTAAGCGGAGGCTTTTGCACCTGTTTCCAATTAACTGATTTTCTATATATGAAGAAATTGGAAAAATTAAATCATGTTTTGGTATAAAATCTTTTAAATAAGTGTTGTATCTCTTTTCTCTTTCCTTTGAATCAAAATAGCTGTTAGGAAACCATTCAACAACAATATTTACTGATTTAAAGCCAATCTTTCTTTTTAATTTTAAAATCTCACGATTAACATCCAAGTCTCCAGAATATACCAATACAATATCTTTACTTGTTAAATTATATTCCTTTAAAATATTGACTAAGATATGCCCTAGAAAATAGTGATATTGTAAGCGACGTAGAACTCTTATTTTTGTTACATTGAAGGGAATGATTTTAATTCCATTATATGTAAGGTGACCTTCTTGCATTTGAAGTTTAAATTCGGCATTTATATCTGTAATAACAAAGACATCATATTCTGCCTCTTTCAATGCTTGACTTAAGTATTGGATATAATTGGCCTTTGCTGATCCTCTAGGGAAATTTGAATTTCCAAAAATAAAAATTCTTTTCTTCATTATAAATCCTCCATTTGATCTGACTAACTAATTAGTTTATTTACTTTTCTCCTCATCACATTCATGATTTTGTTATTGTCGTTCCCGTTTGAATATAATTGTTTTTTAAAGGCAACCTTTCTTGATTCCTTTACCATTTTATGTGCTCTTCCAATAAAAACAAATACAAGTAGGGTACCCACATTCCACCCTATTTTATAATAGACTGATAATCCACCTAAGGCTGCTAAAAAGAGGATACTCATTAATCTGCAACCATTAATAAAAGCTTTTTCATCTCTATTTAAACTGCCTATTTTTATTTTTCTAAATAAATCACTAATTACACCAACCAAACAAAAAATTGGTATGATCCCATAATGAAACATGAAGTAAATATATTGATTATCAAAGTACTTATAGTTGGGATTTCCTAAAAAATTATAACCAGCATTAATACCATTCCCCAAAATTAAACTTAGTGGATTTACTTGTGAAAAAAATATTTCGTACTGTCCAGATCTCGTATCTTCACCTATACGGTTAAAAAGAGCTCCTGTAATATTGGGAAATAAGTATATAATTACGATAAACACCAACAACAAAATACATAAAGACAATAATTTCCTAAGGAAACTTTTTTTCCCCGAGGTGAGAGCCATAATAAAATAGAGTATTAAAACACACTGGATAACCCAACTTCTTGAACGAATTAGAAAAGCACAAATTAATAAAAACATCCCTAGAATATACTTCAAAGACTTTTGATTACCTCTATTATCAGACATTCCTAATGCGTAACACCAATAAGCGCTGATTAAAACCGAAAACATTTCTTTACTTGGTGATGATCTAGTCTCAACTGAAACTCCATACTGCAAAATAAAAGAAATACTATTCCATAAAATAAGTATAATCATAATAACAACTATATATGGAATAACTTTTTTTGAACTATTAAAGACAGTCTTATCGTAACCAAGTAAATAAAATAACGGAATTAAACTTAAATTTATCGAAATATCACTTAGAAATATTTCTTGAAAATTTGCTTCAAATATTGAAATGATACACCAAATTAAAAAAACAAGAATGCTTAAATCAATAATCAAATGAATTTTTCCCTTTTTTTGATGTCTATGTATGCTTAAAGCCAATAAAATATATACTAAATAAAAAGCTATTTTTAAGCATCTCGATGTGAAAGTAGAGTAATTAAATACATAAGTGTATGCCAATGCATCATCTGTTTTGCTCCAAGAACCTGTAATTCCTGGCAAAATTAAATTAATTAACATTAGCAATATTATGCTATTAAATAGTAATCCTTTTATATTAATTTTCAACTCATTTAGATGCATAGTAATACTCCTATTAGCGTTTCAATGGTCAACTAATCTAGTACAATTCCCCATTGACTGCCGATTAATATTGATTCTGAACATTCCTTTCACCAACGCATCTCAATTAAATCATTTATTTCTCTTTTAAATCTTTCTATTACTATATCAGCCTGAAATTCTTCTTTTACTTTTTTCTTAGCTGCACTTCCCACTTCATGACAAAACAAAGGATTTTCAACACAATAATTAATTGCAGCTACTAATTCACCTATATCGTTACTTTTAATCAAAATACCATTTTCCTTATTTTGTATAAGATCTTTAGGACCAGTCGGACAATCTGTCGATATACAAGGCAATCCAACAGCCATGGCTTCCATTAGAGCATTTGGCATCCCTTCATAATTGGACGATAAAACAAAAAGATCTGTAGACATTAACGCATCAGTAACATTAGAAACTCGTCCTTTAAAACTCACAGCATTCTCAATTCCTAAATTTTTTACTAAAATCCTCAAATTATTTTCTTCTTCACCTGATCCATAGAGACTCAATTTTAGAGATTTATTTGTTTTATACACCATTGCGAAGGCCTGAATTAAGAGGCACTGGTTTTTCTGAGCACTTAACCTCCCGAAGGTGGCTATTTCTGAAATAAATTCCCTATTCTGATAATTACACTCTATTAAGACATTACTTACCGGATTTGGAACCACAATAATTTTTTTACTTGAAAATTTCGGAAAAAATTCAGCTTGTTCTTCAGTTTGCAGAAAGATCCCAGTAGATAATAATGCAATCATTTTCCCAAGCAGCCTCATCTTTTTAGATTCAGGATAAAGAAAAGGATTGTTTCTTACAGTAAATATGAAGGGAATTTTCATAAATCTCGAAGCTATAAAGCAATGATTTACTGGGGCAGGTAAAAAAGGGATGATAATATCAGGGCTGATTTCATAAATCATTCTTCTCAATAATGAAAATTTTTGTAAATAATATTTAATTTTATTTTTTCCATTTCTTTTAGGTAATAGGTGGAGTTTCACTTTATCTGAAATTGGATATTCACTTTTCACTCTCTCATATAATATTAGGTGAACATCATAACCCTTCTCAGCCATGCCACTTGCTAATATAGAAACGACTCTTTCTGCTCCACCAGATGAGAGAGAATTTGTTACAAAAAGGTACTTTTCAACAGGCATATCAATAAATCCCCTTAGAAAATTTTCAAATATAGTAAATTCTATTTTTACAAAAATAGAAGCAAAGTGTTTCAAGGCATCTTTTACTAATTTTAAAGAGTGCTAGATTATTATTTTAGTTGATTTGATTGTAGTACATTTCAATTAAGTCCTCGTTGCCATATTCATGTGATTGTAAGTATTCACACAAGTGATTCCGTTTATGGGGATTGTTTAATAAATCTATAATAGCCAGTGCGATTTGGTGAGGTTCAAGAGGTATGACTATTCCTTCTGATCCCTCTAAAATTTGATCCCTAACAGTATCGTAATTGGAAACAACGATCGGTTTAGCCAAGATTTTAGCTTCATCCAGTACTACAGATTTTCCTTCATATCTGGAAGGCTGAACAACTAAATCACAATAATAGCAATAGGGATAAGGATTCTCCCTGGTCCCTAATAAAATTACTTTGTCCTCTACCTTTGCCTCATTTATTTGCTTCTTTAATTTTTCTTTTAGTTCCCCCTGCCCGATAATATACCAGATAAAATTAATGTTTTGATCCTGCATAATTTTTGCCGTTTGAATCGCCACATCAAACCCTTTTTGGCTGCTTAACCTACCAATTGATAATAGTATTGCTTTCTCAGGTTCCATTGCTCTAACTTCCTTATATTCATTTGGAAGAAAATCAAGTGCCAATTTCTTAATTAAGGAGGATGAAGTTAGATTCGGTATACATATTGACTTGTCAGCAAAGTCAGGAAAAATATCACTAAATATTTTTATGCATTCATCAGATATTGAAACTATTCTATCGAATTTCGCAAAATAAGGCCTATCTAACTCTTTATCAAAACCATCTGCATTATAATCATTGTGTACCCATGTAATCTTCTTCTTGGCGTTTACCTTATCAGCTACATAGTACATAGCTTCACCGTGCATATAAGAAAAAGCTACGTCATATTGTCCTGGTAAATCCTTAATAGCATTTCTATAAAATGTGTTCCATCTAATTTGTTTCCCTTTGTTAGTATTGCCGTTATATCTCAACCTTGTATAAAATGTACCAAGATATCTCCTAAAACCTGCATTTAATGAAGATATTTTTCTCACTCCATCAGAATCCAACGGTTTGAATGCATATTTTAATGTACTAGGTATGTTTAATATATTTACTTCTTTCGGTACTTGTTTAATAAAAATACCCTCATGTTTAAATAACAACAAATCTACTTTATACTTTGAATAATCAAAAAGACTTAGTAGATTGACTAAGCTTTTTTCTGCTCCACCAGTTGTTAATGCTGATATGACAAATAGAACTTTTTTCATTTACTTGACTCCTATTTATTGATTTATTAGCAATAAAATAAAATAGGGACAACTTATGTCACTTATTGAAAAGATTTACGCTAATCCGATGTAGTTAATGTTTTGTATATAGTCTAGCTAATCGTTTTATATGCCCTTCAAACGAGTATCCTTGTTTTACTATTTCCACACTGGATTCACCATATTTCTTACGAATCTCTTCATTCATTAAGATTTTTATTATTGCGTTACTAAATGCTTGAATATCACCAGGTTCACAAACATATCCATTTTCTCCATTATGAACAATCTTTGGTATCCCACCTACATTGGTGCTAACAATTGGCAAACCATAGCCCATAGCATCCAAAATTGACATCGGCATCCCTTCGTTATATGAGGGCAGAAAGAATATATCACTTTCTCTGAGTAATCTATCTTTTTCTTTGTTCCTTACCCACCCAGGGAAAATTACATTTTTTTCTATACCTTTTTCCCTTAACAACTTTTGTATCGATCCGATATCACCAGTACCACCTAAAACAAACTTAACATTAGGAAAACTTTCCACAACTTTTTCAACTACAGCCGGGATGTCGTAACACCCTTTTCTTTGTCCAATCTCACCTAGAAAAAGAATCTGTTCATTTCTTTGCCGATTTACGTTTTCTTTAATTGCAGCCTCACGGATTCTACTATAATTCTCAATAAGTTCAATTTTATCATTTTGAACAATCAAACTCAGTCGTTCCTTCCACTCATCAGAAAGGGCAATAATTACAGTACATTTGTTATATACTTTTTTTATCAATATTTTTTTCTTCTTACTTGCATTCAAATAAAAACTATCAAAATCTGCCCCGTGGCAGTGATTAATTATTGTTTTTTTCGCCCAACTCGCCATATAGATAAACGGAATCTTCCGATAAAAACTAGGACCAAATGAAGAATGAATATGAATGAGTTCGGGTTTCTCTAACAAAAGAACTTTCGCAAAATGAAAATATCCTTTAATACTTTTTAGCAGTTTTGTAAACTTCCTACCGTCTTTATATGATTCGACATAACTTATTGTAAACTCTTGATCTAGCATGGAACCTCTATACCCATTAACTACAGCAGCAATCCCGCCTTTAACCATTGGATTTTGGACTATCATACAAATTTTCTTTTTTTCACTCATATCAATCACCGACTATTTATTGTTTCACTTCTATGTGATTATAATGTTCATATAAATCCGCAGAAATCTAACCTTTATTTCAGGCCCGAATTCACATTATTTCCCTCTTAAAACCAACCATATGAACTTTGTGTTAGTATAAAAATATCTCTTAAACAATCTTTTCGGGTCTTGCATCAACCGGTAGAACCATTCCAAATTACTCTTTTGCATCCACTCAGGTGCCCTAGAAATGTTTTCTGCATAGTAATCAAATCCGGCACCGATACCAATCATCAAGCCTTTTACCCTACCTTGGTGAGCTGCCATCCACCTTTCTTGCTTCGGTGCGCCAAGACCAACCCAAACAAAGTCAGGCTCCGTCCCATTGATGACATTAACAATAGCCTCATCCTCCTCCTTTGTCATCGGTCGAAAAGGAGGACTGTACATTCCGGAAATTTCTAAACCAGGATAATTTTCTTTTAGTTTTTGAAATAGTTTTTCTAGAGTTTCTTCCGTTGACCCATAAAAGTAATGACGGTAACCCTCCTTAGCGGAAATCTTGAAAATTTCTCCCATTAGACTCGGACCAGTAGTTCTTGCCATGTTTTTATGGCCACGTTTTCTGCCAATAGTAGATAGTGGGCCACCATCTGGAATAGCCATAATGCCACTGTTCTGAATAGCACAGTAATCTGGTTCTTCATAGCTAGTTATTGTAGTATGAACATTTGAAACACAGATGTATTCACCGGTTAAATCTTTTATATTTTTATTTAAATAATCAATTAACCACTCCATATTAATCGCGGCAATATTTACCTCTAAGATATTACATGTAGGAATCTTCGATTCATCAACTGTTCGGACAAAACCCTCAACAGGTTCATCTGCAGTCTTTCTCAACACATTAGACATCTGTGTCTTCCCCCGAGTCAATTGAAAATAATTTATGAGTATTCTGCCAATTTATTGAAAACTTCTGATACAAAAAAGGTAATGATTACACTAAAACATAATCAAACATCTTTTTAGCTACATCTTCCTTCTCAACTTTCTTCATATCGGCCTCAACCATTATACGAACTAACTCTTGGAAAGAAGTTTTTGTCGGATTCCACCCCAATAATGTTCTTGCTTTTGTTGGATCGCCCAATAACTGCTCTACTTCAGCAGGTCGGAAGAATTGAGGATCAACTTCAACAATTACTTCACCTGTTGCTTTGTTAACACCTTTCTCTTCTACACCTTGCCCTGTCCATTCAATATCAACACCAACATGTTTAAATGCTAACTCTACGAATTCTCGTACAGTATGCATTTCACCAGTTGCAATTACGAAATCTTCAGGATTATAGTGCTGAAGGATTAACCACATACATTCAACATAATCTTTCGCATAACCCCAATCACGTAAAGAGTCTAGATTTCCTAATAACACTTTCTTTTGTTTCCCCTGAGCAATTCGGGCTGCTGCAAGTGTGATTTTGCGGGTTACGAAAGTTTCACCACGGCGTTCTGATTCGTGGTTAAACAAAATCCCATTTACTGCAAACATATGATAAGATTCACGATAATTCTTTGTTATCCAGAATCCATATATCTTTGCCACTCCATATGGAGAACGCGGATAAAATGGAGTTGTTTCTTTTTGTGGAACCTCCTGTACTTTTCCATAAAGTTCAGAAGTAGAAGCCTGATAAACACGTGTTTTATCTGTTAATCCTAAAATGCGAAGAGCTTCCAAAATATTCAATGTACCTTTTGCATCCACATCTAATGTATATCCTGGCATGTCAAATGAAACACGAACATGGGATTGGGCTGCAAGGTTGTAGATTTCATCTGGTTGAATTTCACCAATTATTCTAGTAATGTTTAAAGCATCTGTAACATCTCCGTAGTGAAGGTGGAAATTTTGGTTATTTATTAATACATTTGCTTCTTCAACAGTAAGAATATCTTCTAATCGTTCTTGGTTATAAGAAGAGCTACGGCGAATTATACCGTGGACTTCATATCCTTTTTCTAATAAAAACTCTGCTAAATATGAACCATCTTGCCCTGTCACACCAGTAATTAATGCTTTTTTCATGTTAGTCCTCCAATTTATTAATGTATTTTTGATAATTCATTTTTCAAAAACCATTTATATGCTTTTTGTAGTCCTACTTCTAAAGGAATACTCGCTTTCCAGCCCAGAGAATTTATTTTCGATACATCCACTAATTTACGAGGTGTTCCGTCGGGTTTTTTCGTATCAAATTTGATTTCACCCTCAAAGCCAATAACCCTCTTAATGGTTACAGCAAGATCTTTAATTGAAATGTCCTCTCCAACACCTACATTTACTATTTCATTTCCTTCATAATGATTCATTAGGAACACACACGCATCAGCCAAATCTTCTGAATATAGGAATTCTCTTTTTGGCGTTCCTGTTCCCCATACCTCGACCTCAGAAATGTTATTTACTTTAGCTTCATGGAATTTATGAATTAACGCTGGCAATACGTGCGATGTATGTAAATCGAAATTATCATTTGGGCCATATAAGTTTGTTGGCATAACGGAAATGTATTTTGTTCCAAATTGTCTATTGTATGATTGACACATTTTAATCCCGGCAATTTTTGCAATCGCATATGGTTCATTCGTTTGTTCTAGTTCACCAGTTAATAAGTACTCTTCTCTTAGAGGCTGAGGAGCAAACTTAGGATAAATGCAAGTACTTCCTAAGAAAAGTAGTTTCTTTACGCCGGTTTTATATGCTGCATCGATTACATTGGTTTGTATTAAAAGATTATCGCGAATGAAATCAGCTGGATACTCATTGTTTGCTACGATTCCTCCAACTTTTGCGGCAGCTAAATACACATACTCGATTTCCTGTTCTTCGAAAAAGTTTAAAACTTTCTCGAAATTCCGTAAATCTAATTCACCGCTAGTTTTATAAATTAAATTTGTAAATCCTTCGTTCTCTAATTTTCTTAAAATCGCAGAGCCAACTAGCCCTCGATGTCCAGCAACATATATTTTTGAATGTTTTTTCATTCAAACACCCCTTTATTTAAAAAGCATTCTTGGATCCAAATAAAACGAGAAAGGTTTTCAAAATAATTTTAATGTCCATCCAAATATTTCTTTCAAAAATATATTTAATATCCAGTTCAACCATTTCCTTAAAGCTCAGACTATTTCTCCCGCTAACCTGCCACAAACCTGTACATCCTGGTATGACAGTTAATCGCAGCTTATCGTAATCATCATATTCTTCAATTTCTCTGGGTAATGGCGGTCTAGGTCCAACTAGGCTCATCTCACCTTTCATTACATTCCAAAGCTGAGGAAGCTCATCAATACTGGATTTTCTTATAAACTTGCCTACCCTCGTAATACGGGGGTCATCTTTCATCTTAAACATAGCCCCACTTATTTCATTTTTTTCTAATAAATCCTTTAATAAATCCTCCGCATTGGTAACCATTGAACGAAATTTGTACATATAAAACCTTTCTCCATTTTTACCAATTCGTTGCTGCTTGAAAAAAATGGGGCCTCTTGGATCCTGCATTTTGATAAGAATTGCAACAATCATAAAAAAAGGTGATAATAAGATGATTCCAGCGAAAGCTCCAACAACATCTAAGACACGTTTCGTAAGTAAATAACCCAATTTTTGATTATCAAAATTTTTCGGATAAAAATCACTAACCATGTTTACTTTTTCTTTCGTTTTAGTAAGGGCCAACAATCTCTCCTCCTACTAGTTGGATACTTTTTCAATTTCAAGATATTTTTCTAAAGCCTGTAAAAAATCTTCTCTCAACTCTTCATTTTTTAATGCAAAATCAATGGTTGTAAGAATAAAACCAAGCTTCTCTCCAACGTCATATCTTGTTCCTTCAAAATCATAGGCATAGACTTCTTGTAATTGATTTAATTGTTGTATTGCATCAGTAAGTTGGACTTCTCCCCCAGCACCAATCGATTGGTTGTCTAAGAATGAAAATATCTCAGGAGTTAATACATATCTCCCTATGATTGCTAAATTTGACGGTGGATTTTCTTTGGGTTTTTCAACAAAATTGTTTACTTTATAAAGTCTTCCTTCTTGGCCAAGGGGATCAATGATTCCATAGCGGCTCGTTTGATTTGCTGGAACAGTTTGTACTCCTATAACAGATGATCCTGTTTGTTCGAATTGTTCAATCAACTGCTTTAATCCGGGCTTTTGAGCCACAACAATGTCATCTCCAAGGAGAACGGCAAATGGCTCATCACCAATGAACTTGCGTGCGCACCATACAGCATGCCCTAATCCCTTCGGCTCTTTTTGACGAATATAATGGATATCAGCAAGCTTTGAGGAATGCTGGACTTTTTCTAACAAATCATATTTTTCTTTTTCCACTAAAGTTTGTTCTAGTTCAAATGAATGATCAAAATGATCTTCAATTGCTCTTTTCCCTTTTCCAGTAACGATTATGATGTCCTCTATGCCGGATTCAATTGCTTCCTCTACGATATATTGAATAGTAGGCTTGTCAACAATTGGAAGCATTTCCTTTGGCATCGCTTTTGTTGCAGGTAGAAATCTCGTCCCTAGCCCTGCTGCAGGAATAATTGCTTTTCTAACTTTTTTCAAATAAATCTCTCCTTGTTTTTTTAAAAATAAGAAAAAAAATTAAGAGTAAGAAATCATAAATTAATAGGGCATCAAACCCCTCCTCACATTACACTCTTGACGACTAGCGTCTAAGGCATCTTCCAACCCACAGCATAATCGAGTGCCTCCATTGATAGTGGTACAGGAGACATCACCAAAATTTTCGTAATAAAACAACCAGACGTTCTTTATAAAGAACTTTAATGTAAAAAAAAATACAATTAAAGTAACACATATAAATTAATAGATTTTCTTCTATAACACGCTTTTAAAGTAGGGTTTTTTCTTATTTTCAATAAATAACATACAGAAAATTTGAATTTTATCAGAATGTTAGCTAGTTATTGGCTTCCGTTGTAATAGTACTGGTCACCTTTTTGCTTTTTATTATTTAAAACAATACCTAAAAGCTTTGCATTTGCAGAATTTAGTGACTCTAATGCTTTCGTGCCAGTGTCCTTTTTCGTTTTGCCACTGTTTACAACTAATACAACACCATCACCTAAATTAGAAAGTATTTGCGTATCGGCAACAGCATTAACAGGCGGCGAATCAAATAAAACCAGATCATACTCTATTAGGGCTAGCTCCATAAGCTCCTTCATTGCATCTGAACTTAGTAATTCCGCTGGATTTGGAGGAATAGGTCCACTTGGCAAGATATCTAATTTTTCAATATCCGTTTTTCGTATAGCTTCTTGTAATAAAGTTTGTTGTATAAGAACGTTAGTTAATCCGATCGTATTTTCTGTTTTAAAGGTATAATGCATCATTGGTTTGCGGAGGTCCGCATCAACAATGAGAATCTTTTTTCCTTGTTGGGCCATTACAACACCTAAGTTTGCCGTTGTCGTTGTCTTTCCTTCACCAAATCCTGCGGAAGTAATAATTATCGTTCGATAGGCTCTGTCAATGGATGAAAATTGGATATTCGTACGAATCGTACGATATTGCTCTGAAATAATTGATTTCGGATTAATGAAAGAGATCAAGCTTTTTTCTCTTTTTATATTTACTTTCTTATTTCGTTTGTGCATCAATTGATTCACCTCTGACTGCTAGATTAACATGCTTTCTCTTTTTCATGTGTTTGCCTTTTATCTCAAACACATCCCCTAAAACTGGAAGACCAAAGTACTGTTCGACATCACGTTCTGTTTTAATTGAATCATCTATCTTTTCTAGTAAAAAACAAAGTCCTATACTTACTATTAGTCCAAATATAAAACCAACGACTACAATTAATTTCGAACTCGGATTTGTTGGTGATTGATTTACTTCTGCCAATGATAAAACATTTACATTATTAACATTCATTAATTTTGGAATTTCTTCATTAAATGTCTCGACAATAGTGTTTGCAATTTTTGCTGCAGTTTCGGGATCTTTATCTTGTACTGTTAAAGTAAATACTTGTGATTTCTCACCACTGCTTATATTTATTTGACCAACTAACATCTTACCAGGGCGAGCTAATTCCAATTTGCTACTTACTATATCGAGTATCATTGGACTCTTGATAATATCACTATAGGTTTCTATTAATTCTAGGTTGGATTGAATTTGGTTATAATCAATTCCTTGTCCATTTTCTTTTGATTGATTTACAAGAATTTGTGTAGAAGATTGATATATTGGAGTTATAAAATAAAAACTATAAATACCACTTGCAATTGTTGCGAGCAGTGTGACTATCACTATCATCCACAACCGTCTCTTAATAGCATTAATTAAATCTTTCACCGTAATAAAATCCAATTCTTCCATAGTTTCCTCCAAATATTTCGGCTATTTATCGTTAATATTTTGACTAATCCAACAAATAAATCTTTTTCATATCTATATTATTAATGATAAACAACCATGGTATCCAATAACCTATTTAATATAATTTTAAGATTATTAAATTGGTCAAATATAACAATTTACGTTATATCCTATTCTACGTTCGTTATATAGAACCTGTCAACCTAAAAAGTGAATAATTACCAGACAAAGTCAAATGAATTAGAAAAGTACACTTTTAAGATTTAAGTGTTTCAACAAATTCTCTTATTTCTTGTAATGTAATATTTTTTTGTTTCATTTCTTCAGATAACTTAACCCAATCTCCATATTCTTTTAAAGTCTTTTCATTCTTTCTAAAAAAATAGGATATTTCAATATTAAAATAATTTGAAAGTGTTTCTAAGAATCCAATTGTCGGCTTACGAATTCCTCGTTCAATTTTAGAAAGATTACTATAGTTAAAATCGATTACATCCCCTAATTCCTTTAAAGTCATCCCGTGGTGAATTCGTAAATCCTTTATACGATCTCCTACATGCTGACGTTCCATTTTGTTAATACCACCTCTATTTCTAATAAATAGTATTTATAGTGTTCTTTAAAAAGAACCTCTTTTTTTAAAATATAACATACATTTTCTTATTTGAACAATAATAAAATGGAAAATTTTAAATTCAACTTAAGGCGTTCAAAAAAAAAAAAACGTAAAAATATCATCTAAATTCCTTTACTCCACCATCTCTTTTATAAAGCCACTTGTAATATAAAAACTTGTTCATTATAATGAATAAGTGAAAATCTCATTTTTTTGTTTTTTTTCTAACTTTCTTTTTTTAGAAAATACTTACATTTTTTTATACAAATTGTTCGTTATAACGTATATTTTTGTACAAAAAACGATATTTTCGTAAATAATATAATAAAGGAGATTAAAATGATTGGAGATCGTATTAAAAAATTAAGAGAACGAAAGGGGTATTCCATAACAGAATTAGCAGAACTTGCAGGAGTATCAAAATCATACTTAAGTTATATGGAACGAAATCTTCAAAATAACCCTTCACTCCAGTTTTTATCTAAAATTGCTGCATCATTGGACACCACTATTCCTTTTTTATTAGGGACTGATGGTTTTAAATCACACCCTTGTATTGATCATCAACTTGATGAAGAATGGAGGACCTTAATTCAAAAGGCAATTAATGAAGGAATGAGTAAAGAGGATTTTAAAAATTATCGAGATTATCTACTTTTTACAAAATGGCAAAATCATAAAAAGAATTTTCGTGAATAGGGATTTCAACAACTTTTATGAAAGCAGATCCTACTATTCATTTGGATGGTGACTAGAAGCATTAAATAGCGCGTGCAAAAACTTGGGTCTTTTCTAGAAGACATACTTGAATTCCAACAAAAATAGTACGAATGAATAACATAAATAGCTGTAAGAGTACTATTCTTATAACCTTTTAAAGTGGGATGTAAAATTATAATCAACCCGGTTGAGACTAAATTCAGGCAATGATTCAACTACCATAAGCACTGAGAGGCTTAACTTTTGTGTTCGTTTTGTAAACAGGTCTCAGAGTAGTTCCTTGCTAACATCACTAATTTGTAGTTTTTGCTGGCCTTACAACTAGGTCAATATTAGCTTCCATGAAGCGGATATGTTTTAGGAGCAGGTATTCAATATGCCATAATTTTTGAAATTAAGTTAAGTAAAATAGATCCTTGGAGGTTCCATTTCCTCAAAAACCATATATTGTAGAAGAAGTAATATACGAGATCTCATTGTTCATTTGACTTATCTAGCTTTGGCTCCTAACTTCTCGACCGCTCAATCCCATCCCTTAATATCCAAAAACCAGGATTTGCAATGCCAGCTCTCAAACGTCCGTCGAAGTTGACCAATCGCCATGGCTTTCTTTTTGGTTAAGTCCGCCAACAATTAATATTAGTCAGCTCCATATGTCCATGCTTCCATCTATGACCTTTCAACCATCTTTTTTCAGGGTTCTTACTAGATTGACAAAGAGAAAAAGTTATCTGCAGGAGTCCTTCATTTTTAGATGCTTTCTGCACATATCCTGTCGCACATACACCCAGTGATGCCTTTGGTCAAACAACTGGTATACTACTTGTTCGTCCATCCCAGTCATGGCATACTAAGGATTTTTCTCTAATTTCTTATATCCTCTACGGATTGGGACCCAAAACAGCCCCAGAATACAATAAACCACATTGAAGTGCAAACCTTCTCGTCGATGTGGATCTTGGGGAAATTAGCATGTTATACCAGGGTAGCTTTTATCCGTTGAACGCTGTCCCTTCCATGCAGACCTCTTTGGATCACTAAACCCGACTTT
This sequence comes from Neobacillus drentensis, assembly GCF_021560175.1. Classification (GTDB taxonomy): domain Bacteria; phylum Bacillota; class Bacilli; order Bacillales; family Cytobacillaceae; genus Neobacillus; species Neobacillus drentensis_A. Next base: position 5,205,775 of record NZ_CP091110.1, read on the forward strand.
CATCCTAGCTAAATAGGGACTTTAGACTTTGCATATGTTTTCCAACCATCCTGAGGGCACCTTTAAGCACCTCTGTTACTCTATAGGAGATTACAGCCTAGTCATCTGCCCACATGACTCTGTCTCCCACCCTAATCATTGATTAGGCTTAGAAATTTCATTATATCAGGTTAGTATCCCTCCCAAGCTGGAGATACGACTCCTACTTAGTAACTTGGTAGAACGTAATAAAATAAGTTAATATTTTAATGGAAGTTTTAACAATTTCTTGTGAGAAACCTAAGAAAAACTGGAAGGAATATGAAGAAGTTAAAAATAAATTGACATACCGCAAAATTTGTAGTAAATTTTATAAATAATCTAAATAATTGATTTCTTATCAAGAGAGGTTGAGGGAAGGGCCCTGCGACACCTCAGCAACCTTCAATGTCTATTCTCATTGAAAAGGTGCTAAGTCCTGCAAATTTACTAATTTGCAAGATAAGAAGAATGACAAATGCGTGGTGCATCCAAAAGTCTTCTTCTTATAAGAAGACTTTTTTTATTTATCTAAAAGCTTTATTACTCAATCGCGTTAATGCGAAACATTATAAACTTTATTCACTACAAGGAGTGTCCGACATGTACAAAATCGATACAAAACTTGCCCAAATCGGCAACCGCAGCGAAACAACAACTGGAACCGTCAACCCGCCTGTATACTTCTCTACAGCCTTCCGCCATGAAGGAATCGGGCAATCAACCGGGTTTGACTATACCCGCACAGGAAACCCGACCCGTCAGCTCCTTGAAAAAACAATTGCGGATTTAGAAGGTGCGGATCAAGGATTTGCCTGCAGCTCTGGTATGGCTGCTATCCAACTGATTCTTGCCTTATTTGAATCTGGTGACGAATGGATCGTCAGCGATGATTTATATGGCGGAACTTACCGCCTATTAGAAAAAGGCTATAAAAAATGGGGCTTAAAGACTCAATACGTAAATACCTGTTGTCCGAACGAAGTGGAGAAAAAAATCACTCCGCAAACAAAGGCGATTTTTCTAGAAACACCAACCAATCCACTAATGCAGGAATCGGATATTGCGGCGATTTCAAAGATTGCTAAGCAGCACGGATTATTGTTAATCGTAGATAATACGTTCTATACACCGCTTTTACAACAGCCGATTAGCCTTGGTGCGGATATTGTCATCCACAGCGGAACAAAATACCTTGGAGGTCATAATGATGTCTTGGCTGGCCTTGTTGTAGCGAAAGGCAAAGAACTTTGTGAAGGATTAGCCTTCCATCATAACGGAGCCGGAGCGGTGTTAAGTCCATTTGATTCTTGGTTATTAATGCGCGGCATGAAAACATTGTCACTACGGATGGACCGGCATGAAAAGAATGCGAAGGCCATTGTTGAATTCCTTTCAAACAGTGATGCGGTAACAGATGTTCTCTACCCAGGACGCGGTGGAATGGTTTCTTTTAGAATCAAGGACGAAGCATGGGTAAATCCATTTTTACAGAATTTAAATTTAATTAGTTTTGCCGAAAGCTTAGGCGGAACGGAAAGCTTCATTACGTACCCAGCAACGCAAACACATATGGATATCCCTGAAGAGATTCGCATTCAAGCCGGCGTTTGCAATCGTTTATTACGTTTCTCTGTTGGAATTGAAGATTCACAAGATATTATTGAAGACTTACAGAACGCTTTTGCTAGAGTTCAAGAAGGAGTGACCGCATAATGGCGCACGAAGAATATAGTTTTGAAACCAGACTGCTCCACAATAAGCATAAAATTGATCCAGTAACAGGGGCAGTTAGTGTACCGATCCAGCATGCATCAACCTTCCATCAAGCTGATTTTGATTCATTTGGGAAGTATGATTATGGCCGCAGTTTGAATCCAACTCGTGAAGCACTTGAGGATGTAATCGCAGAACTTGAGGGCGGAGTGAAAGGATTTGCGTTTGCATCTGGAATGGCGGCTATTTCAACTGCCTTCCTTCTTCTATCATCTGGCGACCATATTGTCATAACCGAGGATGTGTACGGCGGTACCTTCCGGATGGTCACTCAAGTTCTGACAAGACTTGGGATTGAACATACGTTTGTCGATATGACCAATTTGGCGGAAGTAAAAGAAGCGATTCAGCCGAATACAAAAGCCTTTTATGTCGAAACACCTTCCAATCCATTAATGAAAGTAACGGATATTAGAGCGGTTAGTAGGATTGCACAAGAAATCGGAGCGTTAACATTTGTTGATAACACATTCCTGACGCCTTCCCATCAAAAACCGTTAGCACTTGGGGCAGATGTTGTCCTTCATAGTGCAACGAAATTTTTGGCCGGACATAGTGATGTGGTAGCTGGTCTTGCCGTTGTTAAAGACGAAGAGTTGGCTAAACGATTAGGATTTCTGCAAAATAGCTTTGGGGCTATCTTGGGTGTTCAAGATGCCTGGCTTGTTTTACGAGGAATCAAAACGCTAAGTGTCCGACTTGAGCAATCACAAAAATCAGCGATAAAAATTGCAGAATTTTTAGATGCGCATCCACTTGTGGAAAAAGTTCACTATCCAGGGCTTGCAAGCCACCCGCAATATCAAATTCAAAAAGAGCAAGCAGATGGTCCCGGAGCTGTTTTATCGTTTGAATTAGCGACTGAAGATGCGCTTCGCACTTTTGTAGCAAATGTTAACATACCTGTATTTGCGGTCAGTTTAGGTGCGGTAGAATCCATTCTCTCTTATCCAGCGAAAATGTCTCATGCTGCTATGTCTCGTGAGGAGCGCCATCAGCGTGGAATTACCGATGGACTCGTCCGCCTATCGGTGGGACTTGAAAATCCTGATGATTTAATAAAAGATTTTTCACAAGCACTTGAGCAAGTTCGTACTAAACATTTGGTCCTACATCAAGGGGAATGATTATGAACCTTTTAGAAAAATTACAAAAACAAATCCTAATTGCGGATGGTGCGATGGGCACGCTGCTTTATTCATTCGGCGTGGATACGTGTTCGGAAGAGTTAAATTTATCTCAACCGGAGCAAATCCAAAATATTCACCGAGCCTATATTGATGCCGGGGCAGATGTGATTCAAACCCATACCTATGCAGCCAATTATTTAAAGCTGCAGCGATATGGCTTGGAAGACTCCGTAAAGGAGATTAACAGCGCTGCCGTCCGGAATGCTAAAAAAGCCGCCCAATCAAATGCTTTTGTCGTCGGGACTATCGGCGGCAACCGTGGAATTAAAACAAGTTCGATGACCATAGAAGAATTAAAGCGGAGCTTCCGGGAGCAATTATATTGTTTGCTCCTTGAAGGTGTGGATGGACTATTACTCGAAACCTTTTACGACCTAGAAGAACTTGAAACCGTCCTAACGATTGCCAGGAAGGAAACAAAGCTGCCCATTATCGCTCAAGTTTCCCTTCAGGATCCTGGTTTCTTACAGGACCGGACACCTGTTAATGATGCGTTAAAAAGACTGGAAGGCCTTGGCGCCGATGTTGTCGGTCTTAATTGCCGCTTAGGTCCGCATCATATGTTATTGGCTTTAGAACAGGTGGAAATCCCGAAGCATGCCTTTCTCTCTGCGTATCCAAACGCCAGCCTTCCTACCTATACGGACGGAAAGTTTCATTATGAAGGCGATGCCGATTATTTTAAAAAATCAGCGCAAAGCTTTCGCAGTGAAGGAGTGCGGTTACTCGGGGGCTGCTGTGGTACAACGCCTGACCATATTCGCGCCTATGCATCTGAATTAAAGAATAGTATCCCTGTGACTGAAAAAGTTGTAAAATTGAAACAACGGCCGATTATTGTCGAATCAACTCCTAAAAGGGAATTCACTCCCCTGCAGGAAATCGTGAAAGAACGGCCTTCAGTGATTGTTGAATTAGATCCTCCTCGAAAGCTGGATACGACTAAGTTTTTCGAAGGGGCTAAGGCGCTAAAAAAGGCGGGAATCGATTCGATCACACTTGCGGATAATTCACTGGCAACCGTTCGGATTTCTAATGAATCCTTAGGCTATCTTTTAAAAAGTGAATACGCTATGCGCCCGCTGATTCATCTTGCCTGCCGTGACCGCAATATAATCGGGCTGCAATCGCACCTAATGGGACTTCACACCCTTGGAATGAATGATATCTTAGCGATTACGGGAGACCCTGCTAGAGTCGGAGATTTCCCTGGTGCCTCTTCCGTTTATGATGTGTCGTCGTTTGAACTGATTCAAATGATCAAACAGATGAACGAAGGCTTGTCCTTCTCTGGTAAAGATTTAGGACAAAAAACAGCTTTTAGTGTAGCGGCAGCCTTTAATCCAAATGTCCGCTCGGTTGAGAAAGCCGTGAAGCGTTTGGAGAAAAAGATTGAATACGGTGCCGATTACTTCATTTCTCAGCCTGTATTCTCAGAGGAAAAATTGATTGAAGTCTATGAAAATACGAAACATCTTGATACACCGATTTATATTGGCTTAATGCCGTTAACCAGCAGTAAAAACGCAGAGTTTCTTCATAATGAAGTGCCTGGGATCAAAATTGCCGACTCGATTCGTGACCGGATGGCTCTCTTGAATGATAACCCGCTTCAGGCCGCTAGAGAAGGAATTGCGATTACGAAGTCCTTGATTGATACAGCATTAGATTTATTTAATGGAATTTATTTAATTACACCATTCTTAAGGTTTGAATTAACAGCAGAACTTGCTGCTTATACAAACCAGCGGGCAAGTGAGATTAGGGGGGGCAGCTATGCCGAAAACACCATTTTCTGAACAACTTAAAAAGCGCATCTTAGTCATGGACGGTGCAATGGGTACAATGCTGCAGCAAGCCGATCTTACAGCAGAAGATTTTGGCGGCGAGCAGTATGAAGGCTGTAACGAACACCTCGTTCTAACAGCTCCTTCCGTCATTTCTCGTATTCATCGGGAGTACTTAGAAGCCGGTGCAGACATTATTGAAACGAATACGTTTGGGGCCACGAGCCTTGTTTTAGATGAATATGATCTTGGATTTAAAGCTTATGAGATTAATAAAATTGCAGCGATGCTTGCTGTCAGAGAAGCGATGAGCGTATCGACCGATCAATGGCCGCGTTATGTAGCTGGTTCCATGGGTCCGACAACCAAAACGTTAAGTGTTACGGGCGGAACCACTTTTGATGCTCTCTCTGCTACTTATGAAGAGCAGGCGATTGGGTTAATCGACGGCGGCGTTGATTTACTTTTACTAGAAACAAGCCAGGACTTATTGAATGTGAAAGCAGGTTTTGTCGGAATTCAAAGTGCTTTTTCAAAAACGGGTAAAACCCTGCCGCTGTTTATTTCTGGAACCATCGAACCGATGGGGACAACCTTGGCCGGGCAAACGATTGAGTCGTTCTTTATTTCTGTAGAACATATGAACCCGATCGCCGTCGGTCTTAACTGTGCGACCGGTCCTGAATTCATGCAGGATCATATTCGTTCACTTGCAGGTTTGGCAACAACCGCTGTCAGCTGTTATCCAAATGCCGGCTTGCCTGATGAAGACGGCCACTATCACGAAACACCAGAAATATTGGCGAAAAAATTGTCCGATTTTGCGGCGCATGGCTGGTTGAATATTGTCGGCGGCTGCTGTGGCACAACGCCTGAACATATCAAGGTGATTGCTGAAGCGATGAAACAATACCAGCCACGTCCTTTCCAATCAACAAGCACTCACATGGTTTCTGGTATTGAACCATTTATTTACGATGATCCTACTTTACGACCAATCATGGTTGGAGAACGTACAAACGTTATCGGTTCTCGTAAGTTCAAGCGATTAATTACAGAAGGCAAATTTGAAGAAGCGTCTGAAATTGCCCGCGCCCAAGTAAAAGGCGGCGCCCATGTTATTGATATCTGCCTTGCCGATCCCGATCGTGAAGAAATGGTCGATATGGAGAATTTTATTAAAGAAGTGGTTAAGAAGGTTAAGGTTCCGCTTGTGATCGATTCCACGGATGAAAAGGTCATCGAAAGAGCTCTTAAGTACTCTCAAGGTAAAGCGATTATCAATTCGATTAACCTTGAGGATGGCGAAGAGCGCTTTGAAGCGATTGTACCATTAATTCACCGATATGGTGCGGCTGTCGTTGTCGGAACCATTGATGAAGAAGGAATGGGAGTCTCAGCTGAACGGAAACTGGCGATTGCCAAACGTTCCCATGACCTGTTAGTTAATAAATATGGCCTTAAGTCACAAGATCTCATTTTTGACCCGCTTGTGTTCCCAGTTGGTACAGGGGATGAACAATATATTGGCTCAGCTAAAGCAACGGTTGATGGAATTAGGATGATAAAAGAAGCCTTGCCAAAAGTTCAGACCATTCTTGGAATTAGTAACGTTTCCTTCGGGCTTCCTCCTGTGGGACGCGAGGTGCTGAATTCGGTCTTCCTCTACCATTGTACACAGGCTGGCTTGGATTATGCGATCGTGAATACAGAAAAGCTGGAGCGGTTTGCTTCCATCTCAAAGGATGAAGTGCAATTAGCAGAGGCTTTGTTATTTGATACAACGGATCAAACATTAGCTACCTTTACCGAGTTTTACCGTGGGAAAAAGAAGGAAGCAAAAACAACCATTCCAAATATGACTTTGGAAGAGCGCTTAGCCTACTATGTGATTGAAGGAACAAAAGAAGGTTTGCTTCCTGATTTAGAATTAGCCCTTGCCTCCTACCCTGCTCCATTAGATATTATTAACGGTCCATTAATGGACGGCATGAAAGAAGTCGGCCGCCTCTTTAATGATAACCAGTTAATTGTCGCGGAGGTTTTGCAAAGTGCGGAGGTCATGAAAGCCTCTGTTTCCTTCTTAGAGCCTCATATGGAAAAAGGCGATGTGTCTGCTTCTAAGGGAAAAGTTATTTTAGCAACGGTTAAAGGTGATGTTCACGATATCGGTAAAAACCTTGTAGATATTATCCTAAGTAATAACGGCTATAACGTTGTTGACTTAGGGATTAAGGTTACTCCAACGGATTTGGTGCAAGCGATTCGTGAAGAGAAGCCGGATATGGTCGGATTGTCAGGTTTATTGGTGAAATCAGCGCAGCAAATGGTGTTAACGGCCCAAGACATGAAGGAAGCAGGGATTTCTGTTCCGATTCTTGTTGGCGGTGCTGCCCTTTCTCGTAAGTTCACCGATACAAGGATTGCCAAAGAATATGATGGATTGGTTCTTTATGCAAAGGATGCTATGAACGGTCTATCCCTTGCCAATCAATTACAGTCACCGGAAGAGTATCAAAAGCTGCTTGATGATAAAGAAGAAAAGCTGGCAGCATTGGAGATTCCACGGGAATTACCAACACGTGCGGCTAGTGCTGTTGCAGTAAAAGTAAAGCCTGCGGTGTCAACAGAAGTACCTGTCTTTACACCAATGGACACGAAGAGACATATTTTAAGATCTTATTCTCTTTCTCATATTGAGCCGTATATCAATATGCAAATGTTAATCGGGCATCATCTTGGTTTGAAAGGAAAACTTTCGAAGCTGCTTGCAGAAAAGGATGAAAAAGCCTTAAAAATTAAGGGAACGGTAGATCAATTGTTAGCAGACGCCAGTGCAAATAACTGGATTACACCTGCGGCAGCCTATCAATTTTTCCCAGCGCAATCGGATGGTAATAAGGTATATATCTATGATCCAGAAGATCAAAAGACCATTATTGAGACCTTTGATTTTCCTCGTCAGGAATCCGCCCCATTCCTTTGTTTAGCTGACTTTTTAAAGTCGGTTGACAGTGGTGTGATGGATTATGTTGGCTTCTTTACGGTGACAGCTGGAAGAGGGATTCGCCAAAAAGCAGATGAGTTTAAGGCAGAGGGACGTTTCCTTGAAAGCCATGCACTTCAATCATTGGCGCTTGAGTCTGCTGAAGGCTTTGCCGAGTTGATTCACCGCCAGATACGCGATCGCTGGGGATTCCCGGATCCGCTTGATTTCACAATGCAGGATCGTTTTACGGCCAAATATCAAGGGCAGCGCTTCTCGTTTGGTTACCCGGCATGTCCGGAGTTAGAGGATCAGAAGAAGCTGTTTAAGTTGATTCACCCTGAAGAGATCGGGATTGAGTTAACAGAGGGCTGTATGATGGAGCCGGAAGCATCGGTATCAGCGATTGTGTTTGCGCATCCTGAGGCTCGGTATTTTAATGTGAATAGATAATGAAGAGTCCGCGGTGCTTCCGCGGATTCTTTGTTTTGGATGGGATTTGAGGATTTTGCGTGTGCGATTCTACGAAGTTTTGGTTTTTTCGTGGAATTTTGATTGGATTCCGCGCTTTTTTGCGTTATTTCCGTGGGAAACCGGAATATTTCCGTGCATTTTCTAATTAATTACGTGCACTTTCTAATTATTTCCGTGCACTTTTTATTTAATTCCGTGCACTTTCTAATTAATTCCGTGCACTTTCTATTTAATTCCGTGCATTTTCTAATTAATTCCGTACAAATTTCAATTATTTCCGTGAACCCCATTCTCCCACAAATCCTGCCCAATTTTTCAATCCCGCCTTGACAATTTCTACAATCCCCATTATAGTTACCTAGGTAACTAATTTTAAAAACATTGGAGCGAACCATGTCAACCCACGAACTATTCCATACACTTCATCAACTATCGAGACATCTCACCAATAGACTCAATGAAGCACTAAAACCATCAGGATTATACAGTGCCCAGTGGTCTGTGATCTATGTCCTAAAAAATAAAGGATCGCTGACACAAAAAGAAATTTGCGATTACCTATTTGTTGAAGCGCCGCCCATGACAAGAACCATTCAACGTTTAGTGAAACAAGGATATGTGACTCAAGTCCCTGGCAAAGACAAACGCGAAAAACATGTTCAGCTAACAGAATTGGCTGATCAGGAATATTCAAAATGGGAGCATATTGTTAACTCGGTCAACCATGAACTCATGAGAGACTTTCCCATTGAATCTCGAGAACAACTCGTAAAACTCCAAAAAAGCTGGTTACAGCAAATTTTATAAATTGAGGTGCATCAAATGAACAAACCTAAACTATGGACAAAAAACTTTATTAGTATTTCCTTTAGTAATCTTTTTCTATTTTTAACGTTTTACATCTTGCTTGTTACACTTCCCTCTTACGCCCTTGATGAATTACATAGTAGCTCTTCGATGGCAGGCTTGATGACAACGGTCTTTTTACTATCAGCGATTATTTCCCGCCCTCTTGCCGGACAATGGCTTGAACGGGCAGGAAATAAGAAGGTGTTGTTAACAGCACTCATTCTTTTCGCTGCAGCCTCACTTCTTTATTTCTTACCTAAAACCGTTGGTGGTTTCTTAGTGATCCGTCTCTTACATGGGATTGGGTTTGGTATGGCGACAACAGCGGTTGGGACAATTGTGGCAGATATCATTCCTGCTTCCCGTCGTGGTGAAGGAATGGGCTATTTTGCGATGTCAACGAATTTAGCGATGGTTTTTGGCCCGTTTGTCGGGTTACTGGCGATGCAGCAATGGGGTGCTCGTCCATTATTTATTCTAAGTGTGATTGTAGCTTTTTGTTCTTTAATAACAGGGTTAATTGTGAAACATAATACATTTGAAACTCCTGAACAAACGAAAGCTCACTCTTCTTTTTCCGTCAGCAGCCTGTTTGAGGCTTCTGCCGTGCCAATTTCAATCGTTGGCAGCTTTTTGGCAATTGTCTACTCTGCTCTTTTATCATTTGTATCCATTTATGCAAGTGAAATTCACTTAGAGCACATTGCCAGCATGTTCTTTGTTGTCTATGCCATCGTCTTATTAGCGTCAAGACCCTTCACAGGTAAATGGCTGGATCAGCATGGTCCTAATGTGATTAGTTTCCCATGTATCGTTCTTTTCGCGATTGGAATGTTTATTTTGAGTCAAAGTAATGGAGCGGTTACCTTCCTTTTATCAGCAGGATTGATTGGGATCGGCTGGGGTACCCTTTTTCCAACCTTCCAAACGATCGCAATCCAAGATGCAGAACCTCGAAAAAGAGGTTTGGCAACGGCAACGTTTTTATCCATCTATGATACCGGAATTGCGTTAGGTTCATTTATTATTGGGGTCATTGCCTCAAAGATGGATTACAGTACTCTTTATTGCTTCTCTTCGTTTTATATCTTAATTGGATTAGTTCTGTTTTACTTCCTTCATACGAAAAAAAGTGCTTCGGCAAAGGAATCCGTCCAACAAACAAAAGCACAGGAAATTTAAGTTTTTTAACATTGCTCCTCGATTTGTTATATAATGAAATGAACCAAATCAGAGGAGTGGTGATTATGGCAAAGTCAAAAGCCAAAAAGCTTAGAGAAAAACTAGCTCGCGAAGGACAAATGAATCCCGAAGCGAAGAGAAGTCCATTTGTTTTCACGGATATGAGAACAAGAACAACCAAAACCAAAAAAGACCATTTATATCTGTTCAAACACAAGAACCATCAATCCCTCGAAGGAAATGATGGTTCTTTTTATTTTGCCGCCCCCAGCTGCAAATACTTTAATAACCGCAGCCTTTCCAGATAATGCTGTTGTGCTTCCTCTACTGACACCATGGAAAAGTGAAGAATGGTGTCAGGCACCGCTTGAGCAACTTTCGGAATGTCGGCTGAGATTACTGTTCCGATTCTTGTGTAGCCGCCGGTGGTTTGCCGATCGGCGAGGAGGATGATGGGCTGGCCGCTTGCGGGGACTTGGATTCCGCCTAGCGGGATGGGGTCGGAGATGATATCAGGACCGCCGATGTGTTCGAGCTTCGGACCTTTTAGCTGATAGCCCATCCGATTGGCTTGATGGGTCACTACATATTCCTCCGAGCAAAACCGGCGAATACTCTCCTCCGTAAATCGATTCTCATGAGGTCCAATAACGACCCGAATGGTCATTTCTTTTGCATATTGGGGAACCAATTCCGGATGAAGCATTTTGTATGGCTTTCTTATTAAAGGGTTGCCAACTAGTACATCCCCCTTCTGCAATGCCCGTCCCTCAAAGCCGCCAAACTTTCCATTTAATAAGGTGGATTTACTTCCTAACACAAAAGGAACATCAATGCTTCCTCCAATGGCTATATATGCTCGAGCACCTCGGTGACAATGGCCAACTGTAAGGACCTGCCCCTTCCGTAACAGGAAGCTTTTCCACATCGAAACTTCCTCCCCATCCACTTTGGGCGTAAAATTACCGCCGCAAATGGCGATTGCTACATCATTTAATGCCTCGATCTCGGGCCCTATGATAGCTGCCTCGAGTACGGCTTCGCCATTGGGATTTCCAACAAGAATATTTGCCACTTGCATGGAATAGGTGTCCATTGCACCAGATGGACTGATACCATATTGTTGATACCCATATCTGCCTAAATCCTGAACCGTTGTTTGCAGACCGGGTTTCAATACTTTAAAGATAGCCTCCATTAGGTTCGCCAGCTTTTTCTAATCTGAATGTTTTCTTGTTGAAAAGCCTGCTTTAAATTTGAGACAAATTCTAACGCCTGTGGATCATCTCCGTGTACACAAATCGTATCCGCTTGAATCGCTATATCTGAGCCATCAACAGCCTCTACTTTTCCTTCCTTAATCATGCGAATAACTCGAGTGATCGCAAACCCAGAATCATGGATCATCGCATTCGGCTCCCCGCGGGATGTTAATGTCCCATCAGGCTGGTAAGTACGATCGGCAAACACTTCCAGTGCAACCAGCAATCCCCTCTCCATGCCCGCCTTCGCTAATTCACTGCCTGCAAGTGCAAATAAAACAAGTTCAGGGTTAACATCAAATACAGCTTGCGCAATCGACTCAGCCATTTCCCTGCTCCTGGCCGCCATATTATATAAAGCGCCATGCGGCTTTACATGAACAAGGTTCGTTCCGTTAATGTTACAAACAGCATTTAATGCACCGAGTTGATAAATTATGAGATTATAAATCTCTCGAGGTGCCAGCTTCATTTCTCTCCGTCCAAAACCAGCTAGATCAGGAAAGCCGGGATGTGCACCTATTTGGACTCCATATTTTTTGGCACGGCTAACCGTCTCAAACATGACATTGTGGTCACCGCCATGATATCCGCAGGCAATATTCGCAGAGGAGATATGTTTTAAAACTTCCTCATCGTTCCCAATCTTAAAGGCGCCAAAACTTTCCCCCAAATCACAATTCAAATCAATCACAATCATACTTCTTCTCCCTTTTATAAGTTATTAGCTCATAAGTTTTATTAGCAATTAATCGCTGGATTTTTTTATACTCTTTAAAATCTATCGGACGAAATTTGATATAGTTTCCTGCCGAAAAAAGAAACGGTGACGGGCGATTTATGTCAAAGAGAGTAACGGGTGTAATTCCTATGATGCGCCAGCCGGAAGGGACCTTAGTGGGATAAATGCCCGTTTGATCCCCGCCAATTCCAACTGCCCCTGCCTGCACACTTGGCCGTGGATGTTCGAGTCTTGGAACCGCTAGGCTTGGCGGTAGTCCTCCTAAATAAGGAAAGCCTGGAACAAACCCCATCATATAAATCAGATATTCCTGACTTGAATGTAGGCTTACTACCTCTTCTTCGCTTAACTGATGATAGCTGGCCACAAATGGTAAGTCAGGACCTGTTTCCCCACCATAATATACAGGTATTTCATAAACGATAGTCTTTTCTCGCTCAACTTTGTCAGCGTTAGAATAATTACTTTTGAGGATTTTTTCTAAAACGTGATAGCTAATAACCTCTGGTTGATAGTAAATAACAACCGTACAATAGGCAGGCACCCATTCGATAATTCCCTTTATTTTTGATTCTTTAAGACCTGCAATAAATCGCTGGATTTCCCTATGTATCTCCTCATTAATTTGATTCCCAAAAGATACTTGGATAGATAAATCTCCAATTGATTTTATCTCAATCATGGTAATCCCCTATTTTTCGTTTGTTTTTAAGTAATGGTTATGTACATTATAATTATTAAATTAATTTTCTTATAATTGCAATTTTAATTTAAAGTTCACTTTAATAGTGCCCAAATTGTAGAGTATTTCTTTTGATGGAGAAGTATCAAAAAAAAAAGCATCTACTTTTATGCAGATACTTCTCATCGGTAATGCCACTTTTTACTTGAAGGCAATCCAGCTATCCAATGACAAACCAATTCCATTGATTTACTATCAGTATTGTTTTATTTTTTTTTCATGATAAATAATCTTTTTTGTTATATTATTTTTCAAACGATCATCTAGGCAACCATCCAATAACAGTTGATGATAGTTTTTCCTTATTAAATGCCATTTGTAAAGGATCTTAGATATTAACGAAATGATGTCCGCCCCCTATCCTTGATTTCTATATTTTACGATTTGAAAAGCGATTAAACGGGGGTATTAAATGATTTAAATTTTCACCTTAAAGAAACCCTAACTTGTTATGTACGTAAGCCCCTCAAAAATGTAAGCACTTCATTTTACAATCATTTTTAATTACGCTAAGCTAGAATCATTACTAAATATTGGAGGGATTTTGATGTTTGATGTGGTTATTATTGGAGCAGGGGCTGCAGGGGCAAGTGCTGCCTTATTTACAGCTAAAGCTGGGAAGAAAACCTTGATTGTCGACAATGACAAAAGCATGACCAAACGCGCTTGGATTGAAAACCATTATGGTGTTTCTGAAATCACTGGACCAGATTTGATTGATATCGGTAAAAAGCAAGCAACAAAATTTGGGGCAGAAATAGTAGAAGCTACTGTAACCGATGTTCAAAAAAATGAAGAAGGTTTCAAAGTCGTAACCGACCAAAACGAATACCAAGCCAAGCATGTAATTGTGGCAACTGGAGCTTTAACTGCTCTCGCTGAACCTATTGGTCTAAAAACCAAGCCTGGAACGGAACCAAGAATCAAAACTGTTTTGGATGTTGATGCTGCAGGAAAAACCAATATCGATGGTATTTGGGCTGCTGGAACGGTTGCTGGTGTAAGTGTACATACCATCATCACAGCAGGCGACGGCGCAAAAGTAGCAATCAATGTGATTAGTGAAATCAATGGTGAACGTTATGTTGACCATGATGTATTAAAATCTTAATTTATTAAGGAGCATCCAAATGCCTGCAAAGAAAATGGACCATGTTGGCGTATTTGTTAAAGACCTAGATGCATCACTGACATTTTATCAAGAGATTGTTGGTATGGACCTTAAGGATCAGTTTACCATTAATAATGGAGCTTTAACTTTAGCATTCCTTGGCTTCAATGGTTCTGATGAAACTGAATTGGAATTAGTATATGGCGGCAATCCCGATCTTCCAGAGGAAGGGAAAGTCAACCACATCGCTTTTTTAGTTGATGATATTGAAGAGGAATTTAACCGTTTAAAGGGGTTAGATGTTTCATTTATTAGTGAACAAGTCGACACGCTTCCAAACGGGTATCGTAACTTCTTTGTAAACGGTCCTGACGGAGAAAAGGTTGAATTCTTTCAGAGATAATAGTAAAAAACCTCCTTTTTTAAGGAGGTTTTTTAGATATTATCACGTATTCACTATTTGACCGATATGACTAATGATGTATGCAGTGATTTGCCGGGTTCAACCATGACTAATTCTTCTTTACGATTGAGTTCATCGGTCATGGCCATCCATGGTTCTACACAAATAAATTCTTGGCCTTTTTCAGTCCATAACACAATATACTTAAATTCATCCCCATACCTCATTGTAACGGTCTTTTTTTGATCGGAAAGATCAAATGATATCTCCCTTTGGGCTGCATCTAATAGAACAATGGACTCCTTTAGGTCGGTTAAATCCAATGAATCTTGTATTGATTTTTTGCGCATGTCATTATAATCTAAGTAGGTTTTCGCATCCGTTTGATAGATTAAATCCTTATAGCTTGTTTTAAAGTAAGGATGAAATCCAGCATAAATTGGCATGGCATTCTCCGAAATATTTCGATAGACTTGATCAATCCGAAGGTCATTTTTTGTAATGGTATAAGTAAAGATCACTTCAAACTTAAAAGGATATTCTTTCAGTGTGCCATCATTACTAGTTAATCGTAAGGTAATAGAGGCGGTCTTTTCATTCGTACAAGTCTCTACTACTTCCCAGGGATAATTTCTGGCTACCCCATGATTTTTCATTTTATACACCTGACCGTTCCATTCATACTGCCCATTTTCTAATTGTCCTGAAATGGGAAATAGAATCGGTATTCCGCCTCTAATATTCTTTTCTGCATCATAAAGTGTATCTTCATTTAAAAAGAAAATTTCCTCATTTTCAACCCCAAGTCCAGTAATAATTCCTCCCCGTTCAGGAACAACCTTCAGCCAGCTGCCGAACTCGGTATCGAATAATTCATATACACTTAATCCCTTCTCTTGATGAACCTTCACTTGGTACATATCTATGTTCATCCTTTCTAGTATTTAGATAATTTCACTTAAATTTGACAGGTTTTCAGCTAACCTTTTAAAATTACTTTAACCTTCTAATTAATTGCCATTCAACAATTAATCGGATTTATTTAATCCTGAAAATTTTTTGCAAAGGAGAGTACTTTTACCAAAGTCAAGCTACTTCCATTTCGGAATATAAAGGGGATATTTATGATAAAAAAAGATAATAATCTTAAGCTCGTTGTGACGGGACTCTTGCTCGCGATATTAATGTCGGCCATGGATAATACCATCGTGGCAACGGCAATGGGAACCATCGTCTCAGACCTCGGCGGCTTTGACAAATTTGTCTGGGTCACTTCAGCCTACATGGTCGCCGTCATGGCAGGAATGCCGATCTTCGGCAAGCTATCCGATATGTATGGCCGCAAACGTTTCTTTCTTTTTGGGTTAATCGTCTTCCTGATTGGCTCAGCACTTTGTGGAATTGCTCAATCCATTGTTCAGTTAAGTATTTACCGTGCCATTCAAGGAATTGGCGGCGGCGCACTTATGCCAATTGCGTTCACAATTGTATTTGATATTTTCCCGCCGGAAAACCGCGGCAAGATGACCGGTTTGCTCGGTGCTGTTTTTGGCGCCTCCAGTGTCCTTGGACCATTACTTGGTGCCTATATAACGGATTACATTAGCTGGCATTGGGTCTTTTATGTAAACGTTCCAATTGGCATTGTTTCCATTATTTTAATTGTTCGTTTCTATCATGAATCCTTACAGCATTCTAAACAAAAAATTGACTATCTTGGTGCGATTACGCTGGTCATTTCAGTCGTAAGTCTGATGTTTGCTCTCGAATTAGGCGGTAAGGAATATGATTGGGATTCTGTGCAAATCATTAGTTTATTTGCAAGCTTTTTCATCTTTTTTGTGGCCTTCTTCATTGCCGAATTCAAGTCGGCAGAACCCATTTTACCACTTTGGCTTTTTAAACGCCGCTTATTTGCCACATCACAGATCTTGTCGTTCTTATACGGCGGAACCTTTATTATTTTAACTGTGTTTATTCCGATTTTTGTTCAAGCCGTTTATGGGGGAACCGCGAAGAATGCCGGATTAATTTTAACACCGATGATGCTAGGGTCGGTGGCAGGAAGTTCGATTGGAGGGATCTTTTTAACAAAAACGTCTTTCCGTAATTTGATGATCTTATCGATTGTTTCCTATGTAGCTGGTATGTACTTACTTGGAACGATGACGGTTGACACCGCCCGTTATTTACTAACGATTTATATGATTTTGGTTGGTTTTGGAGTCGGCTTTTCCTTCTCCCTTCTGCCCACTGCCTCGATGCACAATTTGGAGCCGCAATACCGGGGAACGGCTAATTCAACTAATTCCTTTTTACGTTCTTTCGGGATGACACTTGGGGTAACCATTTTTGGTACGCTGCAAGGTAATCTGTTTACGGATCAATTAAAGGAAGCCTTTAACGGAATGCAAGGCGGGGGTGGGCAACAATTTCAAATGGGTGACCCCCGACAAATTTTCCAGGCAAGTGAACGGGCAAAAATCCCTGATTTTATTTTAGATAAAATTGTTCATGCTATGTCTTATTCGATCACACACACCTTTATACTAACCTTAATTCCAATTGTGCTTGCAGCGATTACGATTATTTTTATGGGGAACGCCCGCGTCGAAGTCAGCAAGAAACCGGCAAAAGGTTGATAAAAAACAAGCACTGACCTAAAAAGCGGTCAGTGCTTGTTTTTTAAACTTTAAGGTCCTTGCCAGCTTCCACGATATGAAACAATAAGTGGGCAAGATGATGGATTGCGCCATACTCTTGTTCTTCCTCTTCCTCAGCTTCTTCCTCACTGACTTGAAGGTCACTTAAAAATAGTGCCATAAATTCATAGAAGTCTTTCAATTGAAAGGAATAACAGCCGACCGGATCTTCATTGTCATCTTCATATTGCAAGACCATGTAAGAGAGATTCCCATCAATGTCTGCCGCATCAAAAAAGACAAAAAAGCCAATATTGGTATCAAGCTCGAATAATTGTCTTGTCCCGCCCTCGGTTGCTTTATTAAATTCCTCTTGATTTATTTTCTGTATTTGCATGCTGTCTACATTATCTTCTTGGTGAAACCCAACCACAAATGATTCCATAATATCCTCCTTAACCTCTATATAAAGTACAAACACATGTTAGTAGGATACCCAACATGAGATTCATTTCATTCAGAATTATTGTTATCATTACATCGATCTTGGTAATATTCCGTTAAAAGCGGATTTTCTGTTGTGGCGAACCTTGCTGTTTGCAGCGTCATTTCCGGTTCCACACCATATAGTTGTTTCATCGCCTCTTTTTCCCATTCTTCATCTTCAAACAGCCGACGCTGTTTTTCATCGCTCATACCATTCACCTGCTTTCGATTTGAACTCTTTACTTACCTAAGGCCTGCTCTAAATCACGCAGTAAAACATTCACATCCTCGAGACCGACTGCCAGACGAATTGTCCCCGGACTGATATGTTCCTTTAGCAACTTTCCCTCGTTGTTTTTTAGATTAGGGGTAATAACAAGGCTTTCAAACGATCCCCAGGAAACCCCGATTTTAAAGGCCTTGAATCTGTTAATAACCTTTTCCACTTGCTTATAATTTGCTTCTGCTAATTCAATGCTCATCAGACCGCTGTAACCTGTTAACTGTTTTTTTCCCAGCGTATAATCCGGATGGGATTCAAGTGCGGGAAAATTAACCTTGGCCACTTTGGGATGTGATTCCAAATAGGTTGCCACTTTTAACGCATTCTCCTGATGGGACTGCATTCGCAATGGTAATGTTCTTATTCCTCTCAGCAATAACGCTGCTTCAGACGGTGGCATGGCAGCGCCCATTAGCAAGTATTCTTTCGTAAATAAGGTGTTCATAATTTTTTTACTCGTAATTAAAGCCCCGCCTAGGACGTCACTATGGCCGCCAAGATATTTGGAGGCTGAATGGACGACGACATCGATTCCGAGAGTTAGTGGCTTTTGAAATAGTGGCGTTGCCCAAGTATTATCGATAATGGTACGAATCCCGTTTGCCTTGGCCAGCTTACTGACTGCCGCTAGATCAATTAATCGGTAGGTCATATCTGTCGGGCTTTCGAGAAAAATGACTTTGGTGTTGGATTGGATCGCCTGAGATATTTCATCAGTATTAGTAGAATATACAACTGAATGACTTATATGAAACTTTCCTAAATATTTTAGGAGTTCCATCGTCGAGTAATATAAATTACTGACGCAAAGGACATGGTCTCCACTCTGAACACTATTGATAAGGGCCGCGCTGATTGCTGCCATTCCCGATGAAAAGGTCTTGCTTTCTTCCCCACGTTCCAACGCTGCTAATTTTTTTTCCACAATTTCAACCGTAGGATTCGTTCCTCTTCCATACACATAATGGTGTTTTTCTGACTGAACAGCATCCACCAATTCACTCAATGATGGATAGGTAAACAATGTGTTTTGGAATGTGGGGGGAACAACAGCTCCGTGAAAACGATCACGGTCATCCTCATACTGCATACAAATCTGTTTATCTTGCTCAAACTCTTTTACCTGTCTCATTGGGTGGACTCCTAAAAAAGTAACTTTTTGCTTATTTTCTGCCTTCCATAGTCATTCATTCAATGAATAAAAAAATCCCTTGAGAAATAGGGACATTGAAAGATCTTCGGTTCATTAAGAATCTTAAAGTAACAACAAAAAAGGTATAATTCTCTTAATGATGAGAAATTATACCTTTTTTATTAGACTAAGTAAAAGAACCTGTTGATTGGAGCGGAGGGCGGCGAAGACTCCTCGAAAATGCTATCGCATTTTCTTCGTGCGTGGGCGGATTCGAAGATGCAAATTCAAAGTCCTGCGGGAGTACGGGACAGGGGAGACCCCGCAGGCGCTTTAAGCGCCGAGGAGGCTCCCCGGCACGCCCGCGGAAAGCGAAGCCGCCTAGAGCGGAAATCAACAGCCCAATTTAGACAACATTATCATACTGGAGGCAGAATAGGAGGACCTTGTGGCCCTACATAAGCATAGTTATGTGTATGAGATACAGCTTCGCTTTTAACAGCGTGATTGGATGCAAAAAGAACAAGGAACGAAACGGAAAGTAATAGGACAGCCATTTTTTTCATATGATTCCTCCAGTAATTTTATTAAGATAGCTTACTGCTTTGTGAACCATCCCGTTTTCATTGTAATAATCAGCGAGCATTTTATAAAAACGAGTAAGATAGTCGATTTGTTCATGAGTCTCCTCAAAATAAGGAATGACCTTTGCTTCTAAATATTTAAACGCTTTTTGCGTTGAAGCCATATGAAATAAATAAAATTCTGCCAAAAGACGATATTTCTTATTTCCTAACTCTTTCGATAGTGAATAGGCTTCCTGCAAGTATTTTTTTGCTTTTTCAGTAGATTGGAGAGAGAAATAAATTTCACCTATAGAATAAAGGGTAACTAAATAGTGCTGGTTTAAGTTAGACTGAAGAGCCAAACTTTTTTCATAATAAAACAGTGCTTCCCTGTCATTATTCATTTTATGTTGTAAGAAGCCCATGTTATGGTAAATCTGCGGCAGCATTTTTTCTTCCTTTAACAATTCAGCATTCCGGATTAAATGCTGAAAACAGCCTTCTGCTTCCTCGTAAATTTTCGAGTGCGTGTAACTAATACCTAAGAGCATTAACGTATGCAGAATGCGTAAGAAGTTATGCTGGTTCATAAAAATCTGCAGAGCCATCTTTCCGAAATGAATGGCATGTCCTGACTGTTCTAGCGAACTTTTTACAAGTGCCCGGTGATAAAGGAATTCGCCGCTCGTTGCATCATGTTCATTTTCTATGTACAAGGTTTCAAGGATGTCATCGGCGTTTTTATGCTGTCCTTTTAAAATTAAGAATATCGCATTATAGTAGCGAAAAAAATAGCTTTCATGTTGGGAAAATTTTTTCTTTTGCTTAAATAATAAATCCCGTTGCGACTCAGCTTCCCCAATTTGTCTTTTAAATAGGAGATAGCGATATTTCGTTAGCTCCCAAATATAAATATGTTTTGAAAATGGGGTGAGATGTTCTCTATTTTTTAATTTCTGATAGGTCTCATCCACTTCTTTAGTCAGGTAGAAATTTATTTTATTATTTACATCTCTAAGGAGGTGTTTAATTTCTTCTTCCTTTTCTTCCATTTCTTCAAGGCTAATGCTGAGCCGCTCAAGTAAAAGTGCAATCGTTTCTTCGTTTGCTTCTTTTGAATTGTTTTCAATTTTACTTAAATGCGGAACAGAGCATATTCCTTTTGCAAGCTCTGTTTGGGTCATTCCTCGTTGGGTTCGATAGTATTTAATTAGGGCTCCAAATTCCATCATGCCACCAGCTTGCCTTTCTTTTATTACCATTTTACTATATTAAAAAATTCTCTAACAGCCATTTTTATATTATTTTCAAAAAAATGAATTTTTAAAAACTTAAGCAACCACCCGAAAGGCGAGTTCCGGATGGCCTAATACAGTTTACTTCACTCTAGCGAACCCAAAACCTGATGCGTTATCATCACCTGACGCGGAGCTTATGCCCCCTTTTATATCATACAATTTAGCTCTATTTTGCAGTTCTGCACGGATCTGAAAATTAGACCATGTTGGATTTGCAGCCCAAATCTTTGCCGCAAGGCCGGAAATATGCGGGGTTGCCATGGATGTTCCACTAATGGTGTTATAGCCTCCATCCTTCCAAGTAGATTCAATTGCTCTGCCAGGTGCAGAAACCTCCACATCCCGTTCTTGAATGACATAGTCACCATCTGTAACTGAATTACCTCGAGAAGAGAAATCTGCGATCCGATAAGTTCCATTTTCCTGAACATTTTCAAGTGCAGCTACTGCCACAACATTTGATAATGCCCCAGGGTAGCCAATCGTGTTATCGGCAGAGCCATCATTACCGGCCGCTGCTACAATCAGGACACCTTTTCCATAGGCATAGTCCACAGCATCGGAAATTAACGAATCCTTAGTGCTTGATCCCAATGACATTGAAATAATCACCTTTTTCCCCGCTGCTTGATCGGCTACCTTCCGGATAGCAGCTGCAATATCATCGGAATAGCCGCTGCCGCGATCATTTAATACTTTATAGGACCACAGTTTTGCCTCTGGCGCCACCCCGTAAATTCCCGTTCCCGTGCCTCCATTCGCTAACACCGTACCCGAAACATGCGTACCGTGACCATTTCCATCCGAACAACTGTTATCTACCCATGACACCTTTATTTGGGAAAAGTCCTGACATTGTGCCACATTGTTTGATAAGTCGGGATGGTTCCGATTCACCCCTGTATCAAGCACAGCTACGACAATGCCGCTGCCCCCGGAAGTACTAGCAATGGCTGAATCATTATAGATGGCCTGTATTCCCCATGGAGTTCTATCACTAGGGGCTGTCCCTGTAGTTCCGCCCGGTTTTGCTGCTTCCTTTACAACCTCGATATGGACCTCAGGAACTTTTTCAATCGTTAAATTTTTGTTATGGAGCAGAGCCTGATATGCTTCAGCATTGACGGTGGTTGTAAAACCATTAGCATTGAATTCCCAGCGGACACCATAGCTTGCTTTTGCTTTCGTCTTTTCAGAGGCGGGACCTTGAATTAGGACACGGTATGTTTCATTTGAATTCACCTGCTGACCAAATGCCCCTGTTGCAAACAAAGAGACTCCCATGACCACACTCATAATGGTTGCACCTATGGTTTTCTTTTTTCTCATCCAAACTCCCCTTTCTACAATGGTACAGAACAAGTCAATAGCGCTAAAGTATATTCGGACTTGTCTATCAATAGTAGAAAAAAAGTTGGGAAAATTTTTGAAAAAGTGAAAAATCCCAATAAAAAAACCAGCCTTTTAAAAGACTGGTAATCTAGAAATATCTCTTTTTCCAAAAAATGAACGCTGTTAGACTAGTTAAAAATGCCGAAATGATCAGTGGTATGGCATACGAATGGGTAGCGTGCTGAAAAGGGATATCCACATTCATCCCATAAAAGCTTGCGACCATCGTCGGGAAGGATAAGATAATTGTAATCGACGTTAAAAATTTCATGACAATGTTCAAGTTATTAGAAATAATCGAGGCAAAAGCATTCATCATACCGGATAAAATCGAACGGTAGGTTTCCGCCATTTCGATCGCCTGTGTTTTTTCAATAATGACGTCTTCTAATAAATCTTTGTCTTCTTCATACATTTTTAAATAATTGAACCTCAAAATCTTATCAAGGACAACCTTATTCGATTTTAACGAAGTGGTAAAGTAAACTAAACTTTTCTCTAAGGCAAGAAAGGCATAAAGCTCTTTATTTTTTAAAGACTGGTGTATTTCACGTTCTATTTCATTTGTTTTCTTATTAATTTGCTTAAGATAACGAAGGTAATAAGACGAAATCACAAACAGGATTTGCAAGGCAAAGCGTGTTTTTTTAAAGGTAAAAAATTCTTTCACACGATTCTTACGGAATTCTTCGATAATCGGTGAATCCTTTAAGGAAACCGTAATAATATTATCTTCTGTTAAAATGATGCCAATCGGTATGGTTTCATAAACAGCAAGGCCTGATTCATCGTGAACAATATACGGAAAGTCGACGATAATGTAGACTCGGCCGTCATCACGTTCAATCCTCGGACGTTCCTCATCATCCAGCGCATCTTTAATAATATCGACATCCACCTGGGCATCAGTTGAAACCTTATTAATTTCTTCTGCAGTTGGGGCATACATATTCACCCAGCAGCCTTTTGAAACTGCGTCAACCTGTTCAAGAACCCTTGTATCGGTACTTTTGAAAATTTCTAACATGTCAAAACCTCCTCTGATACTTTAGTCGAGGAAGCCAACAACCTTTTGAAGAGTTGATATTCTGATATTCAATTTAATCAATTCTAAAATTATATTGACTTCCCCCCGCCTACTTGGGTCCGGGTCTATGGAATAACTCAAAAATATCAACTCCCTTTTCTTTTATATCCTATCCTATCATAAACCGAAATGCCTCAAAGTACAAAGGAGTTTTTTTAGGAATTATTTGTCTTCAGGAAAATAAGGATTTAGATGGATTAATACTTCACGAATATTATCATTCTGATCCATAAGTGCCCCTTTAATGGATTTGGCTAAATCATGACCCTGTTTAATGGTTTTAGAATGATCGATTGCAATACGAACGTCCACTAATACATAATGGCCATGCTCTCTTGCTCTTACTCGGTCGATCCTTTTTACCTCTGGAAAATTGTTTATCACAGCTATGTATTCCTGTAAAATTTCTGAGTCGATATTCCGCTCTAATAAAATATCAAACGCTTCGGTTAACATTTCTTTTGCTATTTTAAAAATTAAATAAGCCACAAAAACACTGGCAGCCTTATCACCGTAAAGTAATAAGTGAATATCCATCCGACTTCCGATGATGGAAAGAAGAACCCCAATCGCTGCTGCAATAGAGGCAACAATGTCGGCCTTATGATCAAAAGCGATCGCTTCAATGGCTTTACTATGGTTCTCAGTAGCCACTTTTAGGGAACTTCGATATAAGATGATCTTCGTGATAAATGAAAAAAGAGCCACCCACATTGCTAACAGATTTGGTGATTCTACCTTATGAAAGAAACCACTGATTCCTTCGTAAGCCACGTAAATTGCAACTATAAGAAGAAGAATCCCGATGATCTCCGAAACAATAACCTCAGCCTTTCCATGGCCATATGGATGTTCCTTATCGGCCGGTTTATTGGCAATCTTAATCACAAGCAAAACAATCACAGATGCAAAGACATCTGCCGCCGAGTGAATACCATCTGCAAAAACCGCATCACTATGTCCGTACCAGCCAATGACAATCTTCCCGATTGTCAGGATGACATTACTTATCACACTTATCCAGGCTACTTTTTTCGCCAGAGTTTCTCTCAGTACCATTATGAAACCACCTTTAAAATTTAAAGAAACATTCAACTTTAAGTATTAGCAGATTTGCCTAAAAAATCATATCAAAAAGGACCTGGGTGGGTCCAGAGAAAAACTTTTGTGTGATTTAAACAATATTGAATAAGGACAGCAAATATGCCCTTACTCTTCTTCCCCCTCTTTTTCCTGCTGTTGCATCTCCACTTCTTCGACAACAGAAATCCAGTTGATTTGATCATGGAGATAATGGAAGGCCTGATCTAACTCCTCACGTGATGGAAATTCATTTTTTTGTTTCATCGTCATTCCCCTTTCAAAAATTTTTAGGAGTAATAAATGTAAAATAAGAAAAAATACGGTTGTACCATTAATCCAAAAAAGGGAGGTTACAAAGGTGGAACATAAGAAAGCAAACCCTAAAAAAGAACTTGCGGGAAGTTTTTATCATCCAAGCTACTACACTGAAAGCGACGACCTATCCTCTGGCATCGCTACTTCACATGAGCAAGTAAGCGACACTTATGCTGAAGGCGAAATCGGGGCCGTCATTGACGATGTGAATGGAAAGGATATTCCGATCCCAAGAAAAGGTTTTGAATAAGTAGAAAAGCGCAAGGCGCCTGCCTATCGGCGACAAGCACAAGACGAGCCGGCCGAAAGGTTGTTCTTTAACCTTTTGGACGGATTGATCTAAATGTGGAGGCGACTGTTCTGGGACGAATGCATAAGACGCACCCTGTAAGAAGGCGTTTTTGGCCTTCTTCAGGGTGGCTTATGACTTCAGTCCCAAGGAGCCGCAACTGGATAAGCTGTGACCTCGAGCCGATGGCCCCTAGAGCTGGACAATTATCTAAGTCAAAATTTTAATAACTTTTTTTGAAGTAGGAAAACAGCTCTCAATCGAAAGCTGTTTTCTTTTTTCGTCATCATTTATCATCGTCAACATATGGGTCATGTTCAAAAGCAGGCAAATCGCCAAAGCTGGTCATGATTCCTTCTTCATCAAGGGCATCCTCGTATTTTTCATGCTGGGCATTTGGATAAACGGTTATATTCTGTCCATACATATCATTGCCAACAAAGTTTTCATAGTCCTCCACATAGCCAATACTCTCTTCAGATTCATTATAGGTGTCATTATAATGGTCTTTAGGAAAAGCTAAATCAGAAGGTGTATCAGAGGTTCCAAACTCCGCTACTGCCTGCCAGGAATCCTCTGCATCAAAGGCTACATTCTCGTCCGATTCGTCCATATCAAACTTACCAAACGGAGGCATTAGGACTCCCTCTTCGATCGGACGGTCATGTGAGGTTACTTGGTCCGGACTATGCTCAATACAATACGTCGTATTTGGCAAAGCTTCCAATCTTTCCATTGGGATTTCTTTTCCACATACCTCGCACTTTCCGTATGTTCCTTGTTCCATTGCCTCTAGGGCATGGTTGATGTTTCCTAATTGTAATTTATAGTGCTCTAGCAAGGCGTTATCTTTTTCACGCTCATACAGTTCGGTCGCATCATCAGCGGGATGGTTATCGTAGCTGGATAGCTCCCCCATTGATTCGTGATCGTGACCTCGCTCAAATCCCAAATGGTCGTTCTGGTCTAATCGTTCCTCCACATCACTTTTTTCCTTTAACAATTGTAACCTTAACTCCGCTAACTGCTGTGTTGATAACATGTGAAAAACCCCTTTCACTAAACGCAATTTCACCATCTATTTACCCATCAACGTTTTTATTTAATCGTTCCTTTCTATTTTCATTTTTTTTATGGTTGTTTATGTAATGAAAATTTAATTCCAGTAAATTTCCCATTTGTTTTTTGAAGGATCCATCGAATAAGTTTCAGGTGGTCGTGTATCTTAAGAATGATAAAGCAAAAATGAAGAGAAAAGAGGAGATTTAGTGTGGTTAATGAAAACTTTGATCAATTTAGGAAGGTTGAGCTTAAACATCAGGGAAAATATCTGGGAAGCGATAAAAATCAACAGCCTGGTCTAAATGATCGTGAATATAATAATCAATCGAATACAGATAAATCACCAGGTGCGACAGGTCGTGACCTATAAATAGCTACCCTCTCAGCAGGAACAATAAGGCTGTGAAGATCATTCTTTAGCCTTATTAACAGCGGCTATGATCGATGCAAAGGAGAATATAATGAGTAAATCCAAATCAGGTGCAAAAGAAAAAAACAATATGAAATGGTGGCAGCTATCCCTATTTGGAGTCGGCTGTACGATTGGAACAGGCTTCTTCCTTGGCTCTGGGCTTGCCATTAAAATGGCAGGACCCGCTATTTTACTTGCGTTTTTAATGGCTGCGCTTGGTACTTACTTTGTTTATGATGCCTTGTCTAAAATGACCGCGAAAGAGCCCCTAAAAGGCGGTTTCAGGTCCTATGCCAAGAAGGCCTATGGGCGGTGGGCCGGGTTTAGCAGCGGCTGGGTCTATTGGTCGTCAGAAGTGCTGATTATGGGTAGTCAATTGACCGCACTGTCCATCTTTTCACGCTTCTGGTTTCCGAACATTCCATTATGGATATTTACCGCAATCTATGCGATTTTGGGCTTAACGATTATTTTAATTGGAGTGAAAGTGTTAAACAGGCTCGAAAATATTTTAGCCGTCTTAAAAATTTCAGCGATTACCATGTTTATTGTGATTGCTTTATTAGCTCTTTTTGGAGTTATTGAGGGCAATCGTCCGATCCAGTTTCCGAATAGCAGTAATGAATTGATCCCGCATGGGACGATCGGTTTATGGTCTGCTGTTATTTTTGCCTTTTATGCTTTTGGCGGAATTGAAATCTTAGGTTTAATGGCCACACAACTTAAAGATCCAAGTGAAGCACCGAAGGCAGGAAAAGTCATGCTGTTTACACTCATGATTATTTATGTATTATCGATTGGCTTGGCGGTCATTATTTGTTCCTGGAATCAATTCAATACAAAGGAAAGTACCTTTGTCGTTGCGTTAAATGCATATCATCTGCCTTTTATCCCTCATTTCTTTAATGCTACGCTTATTATTGCCGGTTTTTCTACCATGACAGCCTCGTTATATGGGGTCACAAGCGTGCTGGAAACCTTGGGTGAAGAAGAAGACGCTCCTGCTTGTTTTGCTAAAAAAGGAAAGCTTAAGGTGCCATTATGGACTTTAATCATTACCATGCTTGGAATCACGGCATCGATTGTCTCGGCCCTGGTACTTCCGGATAAAATTTATGAGTGGGTTACAACGGCGGCAGGATTAATGCTTCTATATAATTGGCTTTTTATTCTGGCATCCTCTCGAAAAATTTTAGATTTAAAGCGCAAGGAAAAAATCATGTATACCATAGGCGCTCTCTTCATCTTGGTTGCAGTTAGCGGAACTTTATTTCATGATACGAGCAGACCAGGCTTCTTTATTAGTTTAGCCTTTATCGGGGTGATCGGAATTATCACCCTCATCTTGAGTTTCAAATGGAAAAAGGAAAAGAAGAAGGAAAAAAGCAAGAGTAAGGTACTTAAACCTTGGCCTACGGCATGAGATATAAAAAAGTCAGCTATTCTAAAGCTGACTTTTTTGTTACCCAAACATATTATG
Source organism: Neobacillus drentensis (assembly GCF_021560175.1). GTDB lineage: Bacteria > Bacillota > Bacilli > Bacillales > Cytobacillaceae > Neobacillus > Neobacillus drentensis_A. Next base: position 5,233,824 of record NZ_CP091110.1, read on the forward strand.
AAACGCCTGCATGCCAAAATAAATACCGAAACCAACCAAGGAAATTCCCGATAGACAAGATATACCCACTAGTAAGTGGGAAGTTAAAAATTTGCGAGCGCTGCTGGCTACACCTGCCATCATGATATCCCAGGTTAATAGGCCGATAAAAATGGCACTGCTATAAAGAATTAATTGGCTGGTATCATAGGTAGCCGCGGTTTTCGCAAGGACTGATCCATAAATCCCTAACCAGAAAAGGATGGTTAATGGATTGGAAATGGACATTAAAAAACCGGAAAAGAACGATTTATAAAGCGGTTCTTTCCCTCTGGCATTCTGCAAATTGATTTTCCCGGCATTCATAAATGTTTCAATTCCTGTATACATTAGCACAAAGCAGCCAAAGAACCACAGGAAGGTTTGCATAAAGGCGGTTTCTAGGAATTGAACCACTCCTACGTAAACGACAAGCATATAGATCCCATCTGCTAAGACAGCTCCAACTCCAATCAGCCACGAGTGCATAAAGCCATTTCGAATTCCACGATCTATTTGGGCCGCATTAATCGGCCCAATTGGAGCGGCTAGCGATAATCCCAAAAGTATGTAACTTAAAAATACATTCATTAATACCTCTCCCCCCAAAGCAATGGATAGATGCCTGTCTATCCATGTTTATTCAGCAGGAGAGGGTTGTACAACTAAAAAAAGAAAAAAAGAGCTTCCCCTTAATCTCTAAGGGAAGCCCTGTGGAAAATTCACTGATTGGTTTCTGATACCTTTCTTAAATCAAAACTAAATCCTCCCTCTTCCCCAGTCTGATGAAGTAAGTGGTGCCTAGGCTTTGGTACCGAATAGGAATCAATTTCTACAATATATTTAGGCCTTTGCTTGGTTTCCTTATAGATTTTCCCAACATATTCACCAATTAAGCCGATCGCAATCAATTGAAGGCCGCCAATTAACCAAATGGAGGTAATTAAGGACGTCCATCCAGTTAAGGTTGTACCAAAAAATTTAAGGAATAAGAAATATCCGCCAAACAGCAAACTCATAAAAAACGAAACAAATCCTGTTAGTAAAACAAAACGAATCGGGGAAATAGAAAAAGATGTAATGCCGTCGAAGGCAAAGCCGATCATTTTTTTGAAAGGGTATTTTGTTTCTCCCGCCTGTCTTTCTAAACGGTCATAATAAACAACATCCGAGCGAAAACCTAGCAGGGGAACAATGCCTCTTAAAAATAAATTTACCTCATTGAACCGTTCAAGTTCCTGCAGGGCACGTTTGCTTAACAGCCGGAAATCGGCATGATTATAGACGAGATCGACTCCCATTTTTTTCATTAGTTTGTAAAACCCTTGTGCGCTGCTTCGTTTAAAGAGTGTATCCGTCTCCCGCCCTTTGCGGACGCCATAAACAATTTCGAAGCCCTGATGGAACTTGACGATAAATTCACGAATGACCCGGATATCATCCTGAAGGTCAGCATCAATCGAAATAACACAATCCGAATGCTCCTTCGCGGTAAATAGCCCCGCCAGTAGAGCATTTTGATGGCCCACATTCCGTGATAACTTTAGGCCGCGGACAAAATTATTCCGCAGCCCCTCCTTATAAATCAGCTCCCATGTGCGATCCTTACTACCATCATCAACCAGTAAGATTTTACTTTGCGTCGAGATAAGTGCATCAGCGATTAACTCTTTTAACTGTCCCTCGAGCTGCCTTATGGTTTCTGGCAAAACCTCTTGTTCGTTATAACATGGTACAACAATTGTAAGGACTGGTTCTATCATTTGTACTACCCCCGCTGTCTACATTGTTTTGTATAAATAAATCTTCCAAGCTGCATTTTTTGAAGAAAACACCTTTTCAAGGAAAAGCTTGTTCTGCTGGGCGTTGTCAATCGGAATCGCCGAGAAGATATAACGGCCGCCCATCTCTTTGAAGACTTCTGTATTTAGCTGAAGATTTTTTAAGTGCCTTTTTGAATCTTTTTTGATCATGTATCTTTTCCCAAGCTGGGCTGTAAAAAGATAGCAGCGTCCGCCCCACTTGTCATAGTATTTTTGGATCGTTTTATTTTTTTCTAATTCCTTTGCAATGATTTTCCTAAATTGATGTTTATAGCTTAATGGATAAAAATTATTATAGGTATCAATGGTGTAGAAGCCATTAAATTGTGAAACAGCCGGATGGATCCCGATACTGGCGACGCGATATTCTTCCGGGTTATCGCCGATATAATCCTTTATCTCGGTAAACAAGTCTTCTGCAAAAAACTCCTTAACCGTTGGCTTTTCCCGATAAATAATTTCATCATTTAATAATCCTAAAAAAGCAATTTGAGAAATGACCAGCCATTTCGCTAATTTCACCCCATCAAGGCCGTGTCCGGCAATAATTTTTAAGGCGAGGGCAAAGCTTGCATAAATCACCATCGGTCTTAAAAAATGGTAGCGGGCAAAATTAAAGGTATCCATAAAGTGAAAGACCTTTGTTAACGGCAGCCAGCCCTCATAAAACCAAAAGGCATACCACAACGACAGAACGATATTCAATCCAAATAAAAAGACATACAGCTTTTCCTGCTCCCAAAGTTTTTTGGTCACGACAATGTACATCGCCATAAAGGTTGCTGGCAAAATAATGAGGGTATGGACGGTCATGACATGGGTGTGTCCAAGTACGTAGTTTTTTACAAAAAGCCTAACGGCTCTCCAAAATGGAAGATGCGCATGGAAGTATTCATCCCGGCTATTAGGTTCGGAGGAAAACATAAACGAATAAATCAGTCGGTACTCCACCAGCATAAAAATTCCCGTCATATAACCAATCGCAAATAAAAAACGCAGGTTCCATCCCTTTCCCCGAAAACAATCCCACAGCCAGAACACGCCCATCGCGCTAAGAAAAAAGAAAAACCCTAATACTATGCTTGCATATAAAGGAATTAAGGTAAGGACAAGATAGTCCTTCCATGTATCTTGGTGCTTACGAATATTCAGAAATGCCCAAAGGGCTAATGGCATCCCTAATGTGCTCAGCATCCCTGACGGCCAAAAAGGAGTTAGAGCAAACGCAAGAGCACTGCCAACTTTGATGACAAGCCATTTTTGATCAGGCATGAAATGGTCTTTTAGCAATAAATACATCCCAAAGAAAGCCACGACCCTTGTGAGTGCTTGGCTTAATCCGTAGGCAATCATTGTCGGAAAAAGAGTATATAACCAAACAATCACACTGTATTCCGTACCAAATGCATTTCTCGATAATTGTCCGTTGATAATTTGCGGAATGACGGCATTCACGCTGCCAAACATTTCTCCACTTCTTGCTAATACCTTATACCAGGCTAAATTGGAATCCAGATTATCATGAACCCGGATATGGGCATTTTCCTGCAAAATGAATAACGGAGAGAGATAGACCGCAATCACAATTAAAGCGAAAAGGATTAAGCTGCGCTCCTTTTTCGTTTCAATAACCACTCTTTAACACCCCTATATTCGAGAAGTTCTTCCATTTTAAAATTTACTGATAGGTTGGAAATTATTCCAAAAAAGCAAAAAACCCCCCATTTTTTTAGGATGATCCACGTGTCTTATGTGCTAAAAGATTATGAGTTTTGCTTCTTTTGACCATAATAGTTAGTACAGAAACGAGGTGCCAGTTATGCCAAATAGAGTATATATAGGCTTTTTACGCTTGCCGCTTCTAGTCCGTATCCTAATGATGGCTTTATTGGTGTTTCTATCATTCGGGATTTCCATACATTTTTTAGAACCTGACACCTTTCCAACGATCTTTGATGGGATCTGGTGGGCGATTATTACAGCATCTACTGTTGGATATGGAGATTATGTACCACATTCATTTTTTGGCAGATTAACGGCCTTACTATTAATCCTATTTGGGGTAGCTTTTGTCTCCTCTTATTTTGGGACATTAGCTGCTGCGGCTGTCACCAAACAAGATGCCCTTTCTGAGGGAAAAATTGCTTTTAAAGGAACCGGTCATATCATCATCATCGGCTGGAATGAGCGCTCAAAAGAATTAATCCACAAACTTACTAGTGAAAATAAACAACAAATGATCATCTTAATTGATGAAACACTCGAAGCAAATCCTGTTAAATCAAGATACGTCCATTTTATCCAAGGGAAAGGCCATGTAGATGATACGATTGTAAAAAGTGATATTATAAATGCGGAAAAAGTACTCATTACGGCTGACCGGGGCAACGATGAACTTCAAGCCGATATGAACAGCATCTTAACATTACTGACCATTAAGGGCTTATGCCCGCAAGTAAAATGTATTATTGAAATTTTGACTGCTGAACAAGTTGTGAATGCAAAGCGGGCTGGAGCAGATGAGGTCATTCAGTCTAATAAGCTAACAAGTGTCTTCATGATTAATAGCCTTCATTCTAAAGGGGACGGACTATTGTTGAATGTGATTAACCAGCTGCAGGAAAGCAGGCTCTTTACTAATCCTGTCAAAACAGCGGATATCGGGAGGAGTTTCCGGGAAATAGGAATGAATCAGATGGAGGATGGCTTATTATTAATCGGAGTAAAAAGGGGGGATGAAACGATTCTTAATCCCCCGCACTCATTTGAAATTAAAGAACATGACCAATTATTGTTATTCAAGTAGTTATTCGCTGGATAAAAGGACGTTTTCTAATTCGGCCACTAATCTTTTTCCTCTATCGACATTTTGAGCAGGAATGTCTGCATCTTTATCAATAGGTGCTTGAAATTGATTTAAGGAAGCTGAAAAATTACCAGTGTCACCGTGCTCATCAATGCCATATTCGTATTGATGGCCCAGAAGAAAGGGCCGGCCCATCTCGACGGTACAGCCTCTTGTATCCAGTTCGCCATCGACCGCCGTAAATGGCACCCTTAGAAACTGATAACTTTCTTCGTCATTGAGTTTATAGTCGAATGCTCCATGGTCATAATCCCAATTACCGCCAATCGTATAGCCGATTGGTTTTAATTTTTGCTCGAGCTTGTACAGGTCAAATTGTTTTCCTTCGACTTTGGATTGTATTTCTAGCATAATAACTTCCCCCCTTTTGGATAGCGTTAGTTTCCCCAAACAAAAGAGTGCTGATGCAAAATGGCATCAGCACTCTTTGTTAAATTTATCTCACGTACTTTTAGAATTTTCTAGCACCAGCGCCAAGCGCATCCGCTTTTCTGATTATAAACGTTTTTCAAGTTCTGCTTTCTTTTCTTCAAAGCCTGGTTTGCCTAATAGTGCAAACATATTGACCTTGTAAGCTTCAACACCTGGCTGGTCAAATGGATTCACACCTAGAAGGTATCCGCTCATCGCGACTGCTTTTTCAAAGAAATAAACAAGGTAGCCAAAAGAATATTCATCCATTGCAGGGATGGTGACAATTAGGTTTGGCACACCGCCATCTGTGTGGGCAAGCATGGTTCCTTCAAAAGCTTTGTTGTTCACAAAGTCGATGGTTTTTCCTTCTAAATAGTTAAGACCATCCAAATCATTTTCAAAGGCTTCAATCGTTAGCTCATGACGAGGCTTGTCTACTTTCACAATCGTTTCGAATAGATCACGTCGTCCTTCTTGAACATATTGTCCTAATGAGTGAAGGTCTGTTGAGTAGTTGGCTGAAGATGGGTAAATCCCTTTTTGGTCTTTCCCTTCACTTTCACCAAACAATTGCTTCCACCATTCATTAAAATACTGTAAACCTGGTTCATAGTTAATCAGCATTTCAATTGTTTTGCCTTTATTGTAAAGAATATTTCTTACAGCCGCATATTGGTAGGCTGGATTTTCTTCTAGTTCAGAATGACTGAAATCATTTTGTGCTTGACGAGCACCTTCCATCATCTTGTCAATATCTGCACCAGCTACTGCAATTGGCAATAGACCTACAGCTGTTAAAACAGAATAGCGTCCGCCGACATCATCCGGAATTACAAAGGATTCGTAGCCTTCTTCATTTGCCAATGTTTTAAGCGCGCCTCTTGCTTTGTCAGTAGTTGCGTAGATGCGTTTACGAGCTTCCTCTACACCGTATTTCTCTTCTAGAATCTTACGGAAGATACGGAAAGCAATGGCTGGCTCTGTAGTGGTTCCTGATTTTGAGATGACGTTAATAGAAAAATCTTTACCATCAAGCAGGTCGATTACATCGTGCATATAAGTTGAGCTAATGCTGTTTCCAACAAAGATGATCTGTGGATTGCTGCGTTTTTCCTTTGGTAGTGCGTTGTAAAAGCTGTGAGAAAGCATATCAATCGCTGCTCTTGCACCAAGATATGATCCGCCAATACCGATTACAAGCAGAACATCTGAATCTGATTTAATCTTCTCTGCTGATTTCTGAATCCGTGAGAATTCTTCTTTATCATAGTTTGTTGGAAGCTCAATCCAGCCTCTAAAGTCACTTCCAGCTCCTGTTCCCTCATGCAGGGAATGATGGGCCACCTTGACCGCATCGCGTAAATATGTAATTTCATGTTCTCCAAAAAAGGAGAGGGCCTTCGAGTAATCAAAACGAACGTGTGTCATGTAGTGATCCTCCATTATTTTATTTTCAGTTATCACTTTACCTAAGCTTGGGTAAATAATCAAGAAACCCAAGCATATGAAAACGTAACCATTTTCGACAATTTGCTACTTTTATAAAGAAGCCCGGTAAATAGCTAGTACATCGTCACGGTTTAGCTTTTTAAAGTTACCAAATTCGCCATTCACCATTGCACGGTCAGCCATCAATTCAATCTTACTGTCATCTATATCGTAATCTGCCAGGCGCGCAGGAGCCTCTATACTGTTCCAGAATTCGCGCAACTTACGAATTCCTTCTAAACCAGCTTCCTCCGCAGTCTTTCCTTCTGGATTTACGCCGAACACTCTAACCGCCAGCTGCTTAAAGCGCTCCGGTTTTACACTTAGGTTATGCTCCATCCAGTGTGGGAAAAGAATCGCTAAGCCGCCGCCATGAGGAATATCATAGACTGCAGATACTGCGTGTTCTAGATTATGGGTGGCCCAATCGCCATGATAGCCCATGTTTACCATGCCGTTCAACGCCATGGTGCCGGCATATAGAATTGTAGCTCGGTGTTCATAATTTTCTAGGTCTGCCAGTAACTTAGGAGCGGTCTCCATTACCGTAATCAGCAGTGATTCACACATGCGGTCCTGAAACTGTGTATTTTCTTCTAGATGGAAGTAATGTTCAAACACATGTGACATCATATCGACCATGCCATAGATGGTTTGATTTCTAGGAACGGTATAAGTATTTACCGGGTCTAGGATTGAAAACTTAGGGAACGTTACGGCACTTCCCCAGCCGTATTTTTCATTGGTTTCCCAATTGGTAATAACAGAGCCGGAATTCATTTCAGATCCTGTTGCTGCAAGTGTTAAAACGGTTCCGAACGGCAGTGCTTCGCGTGCGAAGGTCTTCTTTATCACGATATCCCATGGATCTCCGTCGTATTTAGCACCTGCGGCAATTAGTTTGGTGCAGTCAATAACACTGCCGCCTCCGACTGCTAAAAGAAACTCGATTCCTTCTTGTTTACAGATTTCTACACCTTTTCTTGCGGTTGAAATGCGCGGATTTGGTTCTACTCCGGAAAGTTCAAAAACCTGGGCGCCTATTTCATCCAAGATGCTGGTTACTTGATTATAAAGGCCGCTTTTTTTAATACTGCCTCCGCCATAAACAAGTAATACCTTTTTCCCGTATTGTGGGATTTCGGTTTTTAATTGTTCAAGCTGGCCTTTTCCAAAAATTAATTTGGTTGGGTTTAAAAATGTAAAGTTCTCCACTGATAACACCTTCCTTTTCATTTACTATTATTATTTATAATGTTTTATTTTGCAAAAAAACTGGTTTGGGGCTTCCGGGGCTTAGAGGATTTCTTATCTGTTGCAGGTCTTAATTCCCTTTGCCTTCGGGGCTGTGACCCCTTCTTATCTGTCGTAGCTCTCGATCCCTTTCGCCTTCGGGGGTTGTGACCCCTTCTTATCTGTCGTAGCTCTCGATCCCTTTCGCCTTCGGGGGTTATGACTTCTTCTTATCTGTCGTAGCTCTCGATCCCTTTCGCCTTCGGGGGTTGTGACCCCTTCTTATCTGTCGTAGCTCTCGATCCCTTTCGCCTTCGGGGGTTATGACCTCTTCTTATCTGTCGTAGCAGCTGCTTCCCTGCCTCTTCGGGGGTTATGACCTCTTCTTATCTGTCATAGCAGCTGCTTCCCTTACCCTCCGGGGGTGTAACCTCTCCCTATCATGTTGTAGTACCCGTTTTCCTTAAAAACAAAATTCTCCAAATAATATTCTTTACTTACTTACACAAAAAAACCCTGTATCATTTTCATGATACAAGGATTTTTTTAAACCCAGCCTCTAAAAAGACATGCCTCTGCCAGCTTTTTGACGCCTGCCATATAGGCTGCTAACCGCATATTAATATTGCGGCTTTGTGCAAGCTCATAAATACGATCGAAGGATTGGACGATTTTTTCACGCAGTTTCCATTCAATTTCTTCTTCTTCCCAGTAAAGACCCTGGTTGTTTTGAACCCATTCTAAATAGGCTACTGTCACACTTCCGGCTCCTGCTAATACATCAGGTATTAGCAAAATATCCCGCTCTTGGAGAATCATTGTTGCCTCCAGCGTAGTTGGTCCGCTTGCAGCCTCTACCACTATTTTCGCTTTAATATTATAGGCATTTTCAGCCGTTATTTGATTCGCAATGGCTGCCGGCACTAAAATATCACAATCCTTTAAAAGAAGCTCTTCGTTTGGCATCACACGATCAAAGAGCGTTGTGATCGTTCCAAAGCTATCGCGGCGATCGAGAAGATAATTGATATCTAAACCATCGGGGTCATATAGTGCACCATAAACATCAGATATACCGATAATAATTGCACCCGCGTCATGTAAGAACTTGGAGACATATCCACCAGCATTGCCAAAGCCCTGGACAATAACCCGCGCCCCTTTAAGAGAAAGTCCACGCCGCTTGGCCGCTTCCTCAATACAAATCGTTATCCCTTTTGCTCCTGCTTTTTCCGAACCCACAGACCCTCCGAGTACCAAAGGTTTTCCAGTGATAAAGCCAGGAGAGTCGTATTGCCGGAGACGGCTGTACTCATCATACATCCAAGCGATAATTTGCGAGTTCGTGTAAAGCTCGGGAGAAGGAATATCTTTTGTTGGTCCAACCATTTGGCTAATGGCGCGGACATACCCGCGGCTTAACCGCTCTAGCTCTCCAAAGGACATGGTTCGCGGGTTACAAATAATCCCGCCTTTGCCGCCGCCAAATGGAAGGTCACATATTCCGCATTTTATGCTCATCCACATCGATAAAGCCTTTACTTCATCTTCTGTTACGTTTGGATGAAAGCGGATGCCTCCCATCGTAGGTCCGACTGCATCACTATGCTGGGCACGGAAGCCTTTAAAGACCTTGGTGGAACCATCATCCATTCGAACGGGAATTCTGACGGTGACGGATTTCAATGGTTCCTCTAAAAGATGAAACATATCCTGATGATATCCGAGCTTTTTTAAGGCATCATGTATTACTATTTTTGTTGAAGTAAGAAGATTTAAATCATCTGCAGCCACTGTATCCTCATCAATCGTCACCATGTTTGCACCCCTAGTTATTTTCGTGATTACCCAAGTACTTTGTTAATCCGTTCAATAGCCCAATCTAATTCTTCTTTAGTAATGACCAGCGGCGGCGCAAACCGAATGACTGTTTCATGTGTTTCTTTGCATAACAAACCATATTCTTTAAGTTTTTCACAATAATTTCGGGCTGATTCTGTCAATTCAACCCCAATAAATAAACCTCGGCCGCGAACTTCCTTTATCTTTGGATTGTGGATGGCTTTCAATTTATTGATAAAATACTCCCCAAGCTCTAAGGACTTTTCGGCAAGCTTTTCGTCGACAAGAACATCAAGAGCTGCTATTGAAACAGCGCAGGCCATTGGATTTCCTCCAAAGGTCGAACCGTGTGATCCCGGATTAAATACGCCTAAAATCTCTTTATTGGCAACGACACAAGAGATTGGGAAGACGCCGCCGCCAAGGGCTTTACCGAGGATATACATATCCGGTTCGATCCCCTCCCACTCACAGGCAAACATTTTGCCAGTTCGTGCTAACCCCGCTTGAATTTCATCGGCGATAAAAAGGACATTGTTCTCTTTACAAACATCGAATGCCGTCTTCATAAAGCCTTCAGGCGGAATGATGATTCCAGCTTCCCCTTGAATAGGTTCAATTAAAAAAGCGGCGGTGTTGGGAGTAATGGCTGCTTTAAGCGCTTCAATATCTCCATATGGTATTAGCTTAATACCAGGAAGCATGGGCCCAAAACCGCGCTTATATTCAGCATCTGACGATAGAGAGACCGCTGTCATCGTTCTTCCATGAAAGTTCCCTGTACAAGCGATGATTTCAGCTTGGTCTTCGGCTAAGCCTTTGACATCGTAGCTCCAGCGTCTGGCTGCCTTAACAGCTGTCTCAACCGCCTCCGCACCTGTATTCATCGGCAGTACCATATCTTTGTTCGTCAATTGGCAGACTTTTTCATACCATGGACCCAACTGGTCGTTATGAAAGGCACGAGAAGTTAATGTAACCTTATCTGCTTGGTCTTTTAATGCTTGGACAATCTTAGGGTGGCGGTGACCCTGATTAAGGGCAGAATAGGCACTTAGCATATCCATGTATTTGTTGCCCTCAGGATCTTCCACCCAAACCCCTTCAGCGCGGGAGATCACGATTGGCAGGGGATGATAATTATGGGCACCATACTTCTCTGTTTGCTCGATCAATTTACTTGAGCTGCTTTTAGAATCCATGTTATTTCCTCCAGTTAATTTTGGCTTTTATGTATAGATACTTCTATTGTAGCCGAGGTCTTCTGAAGAATGAACAATTTTTAAAGTATTTTTTTATCAGGCTGGTATTCATTCCTATATTTCCCTAAAAAATAAGCCTGGTTCAAACTAGAAATTAGTTTGAACCAGGCTTATGGTTTCCTTACTTTTTGATTAAATCTTCACGTGAAGATTGGTCAATCCACTCTTGCAGCTTGTCTTTTAAGGTATTGAAACCTTGTTGACCTTCCGCTTCAGGAATAATAGCTGCAGCAGTACGTTTGCGCGGTTTCTTCGGTTTAGCAGCCTGTTGTACAGGTGCTTCTTCAGTAGCACGGATTGAAAGACCAATTTTACCTGCGGCTTCATCTATTGATAAGACTTTAACCTTAATTTCATCTCCAACTTTTAGGTGCTCATTGATATCTTTTACATAACCGTGCGTGATTTCAGAAATATGAACAAGACCTTGTGTATTTTCATCTAATGCAACAAACGCTCCGTATGGTTGAATTCCGGTTACCTTACCTGTTAAAACACTTCCAACTTCAATTCTTTCTGTCATGAAAACACTCCTAAATAAATATTTATTTTTCCATTATATACGCATTAAAATATTATATCATAAACAATGAGTTTAATCAAAAACCTTATCAAATTAGATAAGATGTTGCACTATAGTGAAAACTTAACATAAAGTTCATCGATGTATAAGGAGTGGGGAGAATTTCCATGATATAATAATAGGGAATAAATAATTTTTAGATGAGGTGAACAGTATGCATTCAATTGGGGAAATCATTAAAACCGGCCGTGAAATGCTTAATATGACTCAAGAAGAACTGGCTCAAAAGATTAGAGTTGGAACGCAGACAATTGCAAAATATGAATCTGGGGAACAAATTCCAAGTAATCAGACAATCTTAAAATTATCTACTGTTCTCGATATACCTGCATCAGAACTATTACAGCAAAGCACCTCTGTGAACCCTTAATGGAATAAATTTATTAAAACGGTATATTTTGCCGTTTTTTTATTTTGGCTCCGTTTTTTCTGTATAAAAATGGGGAAACTGGAAAAACTTTAATTATAAAGCTTTCTAGTATTCCCCCCTTTTTGAGAGGACAATCCGTCAGGTTGTCCTCTTTTTTTATCTCTTATTAGAACTGATCCTTCAAAAAGTGCTTACAAGGAGCAAGATTGATTGGCTTTAATCATCAATAAATCTATGGCGATTCGACGACATTCCTCGATCGAGATTATTTTTTCAAATGAAAACTCATAAATCGCTTGGATCCGCTTTGCTAACTTCAAGGGGTCATCCAGTTCATGAACGGCTTGGATGGTATCAGCAATTTCTGGATCATAATCGCCATTTTCTAACTGGAATGGATTCCATTGATTTAAGACATCTACATATTGTAGGTTAATCAGTACCTCTTTCCGCATCTTTCTTCTCCATCCTTTTATATGAACTTTTCTACTATAATAAGCCGGGATTAATTTACCAAGGTTACTAGCTTATCTAGGATTTGTTCCCCCGTCAGGAGAGCCTCTCCACCACCCTGAGCAAAGGAATCATTCCCGCCGCCTTTACCCTTTATCAACGGCAAAATTTCACCGATCAGCTTTTTCATATTCTCGGTTCGCGCTTTCCCTTTTGCACACACCAACTGCAGACGAGTCCCATCCGTGGCAACAAAAAATACAAGACTGTTTTCATGCTCTGATACAATCATCCGTGCAAGCTTTTGAAGCTCTTGAATCGTCCTGTTCTCAAAAACCTTTGTCATGACCGTCTGATCCTGCTCTGCCAATTCTCTCGCTTCATATAGAAGCAAGGATTCTTTTGCCTGTTCAAGTGCTTGGGTTAGTTGTTTCTCATTTTCTAACAAACGGATGACAGCCTTGTCCATGTCTTTTTCTGGTACATTCAAGAGATTGGTTAATTGCAGTAACACGTTTTGTTTCTCCCCAAGCTTTCGGATGACACGAGAGCCGCAGGAGAATTGAATCCGAGTATTTTTTCGTTGTTTTTCCCAATCTAAAATTTTAACGGCACTTACCTCACCGGTTGCCTTTGGATGTGTTCCGCCGCAGCCATTATAGTCAAAGTCCGGGATAATCACAAGCCGTATATCTTCTTTTACCTTAGTTTCTTTCCTTAATGCATACTGGGACAACTCTTCCTCTGTTACCCATTTTATTTCAATGGGCCGGTTCTCTAGGATTATTTGGTTGGCAAGCTCCTCTGCTTTCGCAGCTTCCTCCTTCGTCAATTCTTCCGTTTCTAAGTCAATAGTCAGGTTTTCAGCTCCCATATGGAAGCCCACCGTTTTATAGCCAAATAAATGGTCAAAAGCAGCCGACAAGATATGCTGCCCTGCATGCTGCTGCATATGATCGAATCTTCTATCCCAATCAATGGTACAACTCACATCAGATCCTGCCTGCTGTATTGGCGTCTCAAAATAGTGCCGAATTTCACCGTTCACTTCTTCCACATTATGAACCGCTCTGCCTGCAATTTGACCGGTGTCATGCGGCTGCCCGCCTCCGGTTGGATAAAAAGCTGTTTGGTTGAGGACTACAAAATTATTACCTGTTTCATCGCACTCCTGCTTGAGTATACGTGCGGAAAAGGTTTGTATGTACGCATCTTGATAATATAGTTTTGCTTGCATTAGAAACACACCCCGTAACGTTTTTGAATGTATTCATTGTCTTAAAATAAAGAATTGAAATCAAGCAAAAAAGAAGACCTGTCCCTTATATTGAAAGAACAGGTACTTCTCTTATTAATGTTTATTTATTTTTTTCCGCTGGCCGAAAGAAGTGGGTGTATGCCCCTGCATGGACCCGCCCATTCCTTGAGGAAAGCCCATTTGCTGTTGACCGCCCATCATTTGCGGAAAGCCTCCCATTTGCGAATGGCCTCCCATCTGCGGATAGCCTCCCATTTGCGGAAAGCCTCCCATTTGCGAATGGCCTCCCATCTGCGGATAGCCTCCCATTTGCGGATAACCTCCCATTTGCGAATGGCCTCCCATTTGTGGATAGCCTCCCATTTGCGGATAGCCTCCCATTTGTGGGTAGCCTCCCATCTGTGGGTAGCCTCCCATTTGTGGAAATCCTCCCATCATTTGTGGATAACCCATTTGCCCTGAAAATCCGCCAAATTGTCTTTTTTCCATACGATCGCCTCCTTGCATTCTCCCTACTAGTGTATGTACCACTTTTTGGATAAGCTTAGATGGATACCTATGAGATTGAAAATAAAAAACTAAACTGCTGCTCGGGATCGCTTGTACTCTATTTTTTTTCGTCCTGTGCCTTTTTTTGTCCTGACTGTTTCTCTTTAGAAATTTCACCACAAGCAATTCGGTTTCCCGAATCTCCCGCTGGCTGGGTCATCCCATCATCTTTTCCTTCATGAATCACAATGGAAGTTCCTTCTTTGGTAAACAGCGATTGTTTACCGTTTTTCAAGGTAACATTAGGCGCCATTAAATCGGCCTTTACTGACCCGTCATCCTCGACAATTAAATTTGGCAGATCCCCTGCATGAGCTCCTTTCGGATGGAGAAGACCGTGCTCTTTATTTTCAGGATTAAAATGGTTACCGGCTGATTTGAAATCAGGAGCTTCACACTTACCGGTTTCGTGTATATGTATGGCATGTTCTCCCGCGGGAAGTCCCGTTAAATCAACGGTCATTTTCACACCACTTGACTGCTCAGCGAGTGTTATGGTTCCAAGTGAATCTCCTGATGGATTATACACTTGTACATCTAACTGTTTAACTTCCTTTTCCGTACAACCTGAAAGCAGGAGAAGCGGGATCATCATCCAGCTTTTCTTCATAAGTTTCTCCCCTTTTTTAGACATTTTGGGATTAGTATAGGCAATCGTTGCTAGAGCTATTCCAAAAGGGGGTAAGATAAAGCTTTAAAAAAAAGGAACAGTACGGTTAACTGTTCCCTTGTGTCGTTTGATTCTTGTTTACTTGTTCTTCTAATTCTTTTGTTTTTAGTGCTTCCTTGTTGGAAATTTTAATAATGAGACGCATGGTTACTAATGCACCGATTAAAAAAATAACACACGTAATGGCAGCAGGGATGTATTCTCTTTTGTCTTCAGGAAAGTACAAAAATAAGGCTAGTACGGATGGCAGAAACATTTCTCTTCTCCCTTTCTTTTAAGGCACCTAATCATTCACTTCATTATAGCAACAAAAAAGTTTCCATACCAACAGAATGCGCTAGCTCCCATATAGCGGCGGATAGAGCAGCACCTTACACTATTTTAATACCTTAATTCCTTTGATCACGACATCTTGTTCTGGTTTGTCCTTTGCATCTACTTTTGTATCTGCAATTTTATCCACAATGTCCATTCCCTCAATCACTTGGCCAAAAACGGTATGGCGATGGTCAAGCCACGGAGTACCACCATTTTTGTCATAGGCATCAATGATTTCCTTTGGATAGCCCGCCTTGTCCATTTCCTCTTTCATCGCAGGGTCCAATGATGTTTTTTGAACGATAAAAAACTGACTGCCATTTGTATTGGCCCCGGCATTTGCCATGGATAATGCTCCGCGTAGATTGAAAAGATTTTCAGAGAATTCATCCTCAAATGGAGTTTTCCAAATGCTTTCACCGCCGGTTCCGTTACCCTTAGGGTCGCCGCCTTGAATCATAAAGTCTTTAATGACCCGGTGAAAAATCAATCCATCATAGTAGCCATCCTGACTGTGCTTAACAAAGTTTTCGACAGCTTTTGGAGCATACTTTGGGAACAGTTTAATTTTAATCGTACCCATTGACGTTTCCATTTCCACTAGTTTTTCATTTTCAGCTACCTCTGTTGAAAGCTGCGGATATGTTGTATCTGCCACTTGCTTTGCTCCTTCCTGTTGCTCTGTTTTTGGCGCTGCAGTCTTTTTGTTTGTTGATCCTTTGTCTTCTTTCTTCTGGCTTGTCCCACATGCAGCCAACATGAGAACAATCGTTATAAAAATTGATAGAAATAGCCATTTCTTGCTCATTTTATCATTCCTCCATTTTCTCACTTTAAACTTTTTGCACTATGTTTTTAATTTAGTCATAATGGAGAAGTGGAATCAAGTGAATTTTATACATAAGGGGTGGTTAATGTGACAGACTTACAGGTTGGCAATGTAGTGACAGGGATTTATAAAACGGGAAAGTATATCGGGGAAATAACAGAAATTCGCCCACAGCATTACTTAGTCAGGGTGCTGGCAGTGGTGAAACATCCGATGCAAGGTGACCTCCACCATCCGAAGGATGCGGATGTCCACATGTTTCATGAAAGAAAAGCCCTTAGCTATAGGGAGCAGACAAATATTCCCAAACAAATGGTGAAGTCGTTTGAGGGTGAGGTTCCTGATTACCAAGAGTCTTTAAAAGAAGCTTTAGAGAAAATGAGAAAAGAGTTGGCAGAAGCCAATTCAGAATGGGCGGACATGAGCCTTCGCGCGTTGGAATCCTTGGAAAGAGATTATAAGATTTGATCACACATATAAAGGCCAAATCAGTTTGAATGATTTGGCCTTTTATGCAAATTCATTTAAAAGTTTTGAAAAATCAATTCTATCTCCAATAGTGGTTGGTTTTGGTTTTTCCAAATAGCGTTTATCCTTCTCGACTAGTTTGAATATATTATAGGTAGTCAAGGCATCATCTAGTGCCCGGTGATGTTTGCCTGTCCCTTCTTTCCCATATTCCTGAACAGCTTTCCAAAGACCTGTTTGATTTTGGTCGCCAAAGAAGCGTTTATATTCCATTGATAAATCTAATTCTGCTCCATTAAACGGGAATGGAACTCCCGCCATTAAACAATTTTGCCGAAGTACCTTCATATCCATATTTCCCCAGGTAACGATGGTTGTGTCAACATGCTCCTTATTGAATTCCGCCAATTTCTTAATGAGCTCGTAAATGGTTAAACCCCTGTCCACCTGTTGCTGCGTGATATGTAAGAATGATTTGCAGCGTTCGGATAATCTCGGAAATTTTAACGGGGTTACATAAGAAGAAAATTGTTCGGTTACTTGGTCATCCATCACAGCAACAATTCCTACTTCAATGATTTCCGCGAAAAAATCCTTCATACGAACATTTCTCTCTGGCATTGTAAACTCAAAATCAATAAATAAATATTGTTTCTTCGTTCTCAATTCATTCACCACCTTTTCTTTTTCCATCTTACTACCATTATATAAAGATACCTGTACAAAAAATTGTGCTTTTTTTCTATTTTTTTATTATTATAGCACGAATTTCATGGAAGTTTTTTAAATTTTTGTACAATGGCCAAAAGAAAAGCGCAAGCGTTCTGGTGGAGTGGAAAAAAAAAAGAATGGCAACACCATCCTCTTACAAACGGATTATTTTTTTAGTTTAATGACAGCCATTGTACATCTAGACACACAAATGAGCCGGTCTTGTTCATCGGAGATTTTAATATCCCAAACCATGGTGGTTTTGCCCTGATGTAAGATTGTACCCACTGCCGTGACCATTCCGTCTGTTTTTGGGCGGACATGGTTAGCGTTTATTTCCAATCCGGCAACGGCTTCTGTTTCTTTGTCAACAAGTTCATAGGCTCCAAGGCTGGCAACTGTTTCCGCTAAGGCCACTGATGCCCCCCCATGCAACAATCCAAACGGCTGTTTTGTGCGATGATCAACAGGCATGACGGCTACTACTTTCCCTGGTTCTAATTTAGTAATTTCTATTCCGAGCGCTTCAATTAGTGTGTCCTTAATCATCTTACCCCTCCGGTTCATATTCTGATTACATATTAACCTATTCTTCACTTTTGTTGATATTCCTTTAACTTTTATAGAGCAGGGAAAAGAAAAAAACAGCTGCAAGAGCTGTTTTTAATTTAAATTTAATAAAAACCAGGGTATCCGAATCCAGGACCACCAAACCCAGGTCCACCAAATCCTGGATAACCGCCGAATCCAGCGTATCCGCCAAATCCATAACCACCATAGAATGGCCGAGCGGCAAAAGATGCTCCGAGTCCTCCTCCAAGTAAGCCTCCTAAAAAGCTAAGTCCACCGATCGCTAATGGCCAGCCAAGACCGATAAATCGCTGATCCTGTACTGGGTACGGGCTTTGATATGGGTACATACCTTATTACCTCCTTTTTCTATACTTGCCTACACTATTTCATATGCGAAAACACTAGGTTTGGAGTGGGCAAATAGAAAAGCGGAGGCGCCCGTTTAGCGGCGTATGACCTGGAGCCCTTTGACTGAGTACCTTTTTTTGCCCGGTTCAGCTTCATTTTTACCACAGCGGGCACTATTCCTTTTTATTTTGACCGTTCCAGCTTCCTTTTTACTACAGCGGGCACTATTCCTATCCCCTGGAGCCTTCATGCGGACAGTTTCTTTTCACGCAAAAAGAGCTGCCGGTCTTCCCCGGCAGCATCACCTATTATTTTTCAATTGGTTCAAAACGTTCCACAAACAATGCAAGGGTACGGGTCATGACACCGGTTGCCCCCGCTGGACCAAGGTCATAATCCTTCGCTGTGGTGGCTGTTCCGGCAATATCTAAATGAACCCATGGCGTTCCTTCCGTAAATTCACCAATAAACGCACCCGCTACAAGGGCGTGTCCTTCACTTCCAGGAGAATTATTTAAATCGGCCACTTTACTATTGCGCACCCGTTCTTTTTCCGTCTCAAACAACGGCAATAGCCACATCTGCTCTCCGGCTTCAACAGATGCCTCCAACACTTGTTCATACAAACCATCATGATTGGTCATCGCTCCAGTAGTATGCAAACCAAGTGCCGTAATCACCCCGCCTGTTAAGGTAGCCACATCAACTAAATAATTAGCCCCATGGTGTTTAGCATAAGTAATTGCATCTGCTAAAACCAGACGTCCCTCGGCATCCGTGTTTAAGACCTCAATCGTTTTACCATTCATAGAGGTAATCACATCATCTGGTTTAAAGGCTCCGCCAGAGATCATATTATCGGTGGAAGGAATAACCGCGACAACGTTTTGCTCCGGTCTAATTTCTCCGATAATTTCCATCGCACCTAAAACCGCAGCTGCCCCGCCCATATCGGTTTTCATTCCAACAATACCAGCTTTCGTTTTAATCGAATAACCGCCAGTATCAAAGGTAATCCCTTTTCCAACCAGACCAATGACATCGGTCCAATCCTCTTTTCCTTGATATCGTAAAACAATCATTTTTGGAGGCTCTAATGACCCTTTATTAACGGCAAGGAATGCCCCCATTCCTAACTTCTCAATCTCTGCTTTATCAAGAATTTCGACTTCAAAGTCGTATTTTGCAGCTAGTTCTGAAGCATAGTTCGCTAAATCGGCAGCCGTCAATAAATTACCTGGCGTATTCACAAGCGTGCGGGCTGAGTTTGTAGCCTTTCCGAATGCATATCCAACCGTTAAAGATACCTGCACATCCGCTTCTTCAGCAGCACCACTATAAACCGTTACATTCTCAAGTCTTTTCTCCGGCTCATTGGATTTTTGTTTATATCCTTCAAATTGATACGTTGCTAGCGCCATAGCTTCACCCAACGCATGGGCTGCGTCTAAACTATTAAGTTCTTCTGTCACAAACGTATCTAAATAAACCGCTGCTTCCTCCTGTTTATTTACCTTTAACTGCTTAAAGACCTTACCAAACGCTTCTCGAAGCTTATCAAAGGATGAATCCTTTTCTTTCCCTAGACCTACAAAATAAATCCTTTTTGCACCAATTTTTCCAAAGCTATGTACTTTCGTTATGCTTTTTAACTTAGCGGAAAGATCCCCCGCCTTTACTAATTCTGTTAACTGCCCCTCAAACTTTTCATCTAAGCCGGCTAATATTCCAGTGAACTTTTCAGGCTTTTCAAACAAGCCCACGACTAAGCCCTCGTTGCTCGCTGATAAGTCTAACTCTTTTTTTACTTGATACATACTCCATCACCTCCATAATATATATTACATTATATCGAAAATTATCTTTTACTTCGATAATCTAAGTATTTTTTCAATTATAAAAAGCAGGCACAAGGCCTGCCGATTACAAATGTATTGTTATCTTTTTTCCGAACTTGTATACTGCTGGCGGAATACTTGGAGTGTTTTGTCATTATTTAATGTTTGCAATTCCTTTTCCGTTAGATGCCCATTTCCTCTTTGTACGACATAAACCTCCACCTGCTTTTTCCCCCATTGCTTATAAACATCCTCCACCGTTTTATAATAAAGGTCTAATTCATTTCCCTTTATCGCGCCTCCCTTATCCGCCACAACCCCATATCCATAGCCTGGGATAAATAGAATGGTTCCGATGGGAAACACATTTAAATCAGCGGCTACGGTTGAAAATAAGTCACGTTTCACTTTAACACCTGAGTAGGTAATTCCATATTCAGGATGACCCTGGCTTTTCCCAGTGGATTCATATCCTGCTGTATATCCTGTAGCTGTTACGGCATATTTTGGGTACTTGGACCAATCAAAAGCGTCCTCAAGAGGCGGAGTTGGTACTCCAGAAACTACTTTAGTAAACGACAGCGCTGACGCAAATGGCAGAATGAACGATTTTGCACTTACGCCAGAAATGGACTGAAAAGTTGCGGCTAATGCCATAATAAAAAGACAAATCATCGCAAATCGTTTTGTCCAATTTTCAAGTTTATCCATTGAATTTTTCACTCCTCCAAAAATATTCATTCCCAATGCGTTGGGAAATATACAACTAGAGGATGAAAAGTATGATAAAAAAGTAAAAAGACCTTTACGCACTTGTAAAAGTCTTAAAACATTTGATATCCATTTTTCCGTAATAACTTTATCGTAAAACCAGCAGCAATCGCGCCTGCTAGTCCACTAATCAAAATAAGTATATCGGCAGTTGCTAGTCTGCTGATTCTTGCCCCAAGATCTTCAAAGGCGAATTTACTATTTGTAAAATACTCCGAAAACCCCACTTTATCTACAATAAAAATGGCTACAATCGGGTAAACTATTGCCATTACCCATGACATTCTTAGGAGCATATTCAGGATAAAACCGATTCCAAAAAATAAGACAAAAAATAGCACGATCGAAATGATTAGGACTACAATGCTCATCTGCACCCGACAATTCCCCCTTTTATACATCCATTAGTGTACTTAAAAAGCCCTGGGAGAGTCAAGAAGAAAAGAACAAATACCGATTAGCATACGACTGAGTGGGATGGATAATTTTTAATAAAAATAAGCAAAAAAAAATAGCCTCTTAGAGTAAGAAGCTAATTCTTAGTTCTCTTTATTCTTACCGGTTCCTTCACAGCTTGGGCATGTCTCCGAACCTCCGAGTACTAATTGAAAATAACCCTTCCCCTCACAATAATCACACGTTTTCGTTGTATCGATCGTTTCAACAGTCATCTCATTTGCCTCCCTTGCATATTAATTTAATTTTCTGATAATATATCAAGGAATCACGAAAAAGAAAAGAGCTAAATTCACGCAAAATTAACTATGAAAACGGATACATGTTAGATTATCTTCCATTTGCGATAGGTTGCTCAATTTATCTAAAAATTAAAAAAATAATTTATAGGAAGTGTAGCCAAACTGGTTTCCTGGGTTAATATCATTTGCTCCTGGTTTAATAAATGAGAGACTTTCATGAATTAAATAATGTAATAGGATGGAGGCATCCTTTTCTAAGCTAAGCTCCTCTGGTGCCATAAACCGGGCCTCATACAATTCCTTTTCTTGATGGGTAATGGTTAAATCTCCGGTTGGCTCTAACAAAAACACAAGCAAATTGTCACTAATTTCCCCTTTGATAACACCTGACCTTAGCCCGAGCAGGCCCTTAACCGTGCAATCGATCCCCGTTTCTTCCTTCACTTCTCTTACCACAGCCTCATCAGCCGTTTCCCCTTCATTTACAAAGCCGGCAGGCAAAGACCATTGGCCTTTTAGGCCGCCATATCTTTTTTTCACAACAAGCCAGTGTCCATCATTTGACATTACTAATCCGGATACCGCCAGCCAGACCTTGCCGCGTGTTTTATGACTGCTCATGTAACAATACCCCTTTCTAGAAAAAGCACTATTTTGTTCTATCTGCGTTTCGCATGTGAACGTCTTTGGACGGAACATTACTGTTTTGTCCTTTTCTTATCCGAAGGTGAGCCGACTTTAGACAGGACTACGGGTTTGGGATCCTCCCTTGTCCGAAGGTGAGCCGACTTTAGACAGGACTACGGGTTTGGGACCTCCCCTTGTCCGAAGATGAGCCGACTTTAGACAGGACTACGGGTTTGGAACCTTCCCTTGTCCGAAGATTCCACGCCTTCGGACAGGTCTTCGGGTTTGGAACTTTCCCTTGTCCGAAGGTGAGCCGACTTTAGACAGGAATACGAGTTTTGGACCCTCACTTGTCCAAAGATGAGCCGGCTTCAGACAGGACTACAGGGTTGGGACCTCCCCTTGTCCGAAGGTGAGCCGACTTTAGACAGGAATACGAGTTTTGGACCCTCACTTGTCCAAAGATGAGCCGGCTTCAGACAGGACTACGGTTTTGGGACCTCCCCTTGTCCAAAGGTGCCCTGCCTCAGAATCTCTCCTTTTTATCATAGCAAAAAAGAACAGAGTTTCTCTGTCCTTTTTGTAAAAAATGATAGAAGCTTTAACACCCTAAAAGGCGCTTCCGCTATACAGTTTAAAATAGATTAAATTTACCTTTTTTCAATACCATACCTGCTCCGCCGATCATGTAAAGGGCACGGTTATCGACCACTTTCTTCATAAAAGAAGCTTTTCCACCGGTAAGCTTTTTGCCAAAAACTACACCAATCGCATCGTCTTCACCAAGAGAGCAGACAGTCCCTTTATTATCGAACGTAAAGCTTTCTAATTCTGACTTATTACGAATTAAAGCAGCAATATTCTTAGCAGTCAATTCTGCTTGCTGCATCGCAATTTGTGCTGTTGGCGGATATGGACGATTGATTTCTTCGTTAATAACAAGAGAGCTGTCACCAATGATGAAGACATTTTCAAATCCAGGAACGCGCAAATCTGGTTGGACCTTAACCCGGCCTCTCATTGCTTCAAAGCCTGATTTTTCGATAACAGAGTTACCGCGAACCCCGGCAGCCCAAACAACTGTCTCAGCCTTAATTTCATATGGCTCTGCATCGCCTTTTGCGACAAGAATACCGCCAGGAACAGCTTCTTTAATTGCCGTGCCAATTAAAAACTCTACACCTTTACGTTCTAATGTAGAAACGGCGTAATTAACTAGTTCAGGATCAAAACCTGGCAATACCGTTGGGGCTGCTTCCACACAATAAATTTTTACCTTGTGGAAATCGACATCATATTCATGGCACAGTTCTGGAATCCGGTTTGTTAACTCACCAAGGAATTCAATTCCCGTAAAACCAGCACCACCAACAACGATAGAAAGACGATTGTCGTTCTTTTCTTCTTCCATATTGTACGTAGCAAATTGATATTCAATATGCTCACGTAATTGACGGGCAGAATTGACATTGGTAATTCCAAATGCATATTCTTTCAAGCCTTTGATACCGAATGTTTCCGGTTCACCGCCAAGGGCAATAACTAGATAGTCATAATCCACTTCGCCTTTTTCTAGTACGACTTTCTTTTCGTCTTTATTAATCTCAACCACAGTATCCTGTACAAAGCTAACCTTACTGCGGTCGATGACATCACGAATATCATAGCGGACTTTATCATGATGAAGCGTACCAGCAGAGGCCTCATGTAACCATGTTGTTTCATAATGATAGTCATTTTTATTTATTAATACAATATCTGCTTCATTTACGCCGAGTATCTTCTGCAAACGAACTGTCGTCAGAAGTCCGCCGTAACCTGCACCAAGAATCACAATTTTAGGCTGTCTCAAAGTGATCACTTCCACCTTTTAGTATATTTTTTTATAAATGCTCTTTTTCTTATCTTCCACTGCTATGTCCAATTTTATTTTACTTAGATGAAATTTGCTGTATGTGAGATATTTCACGATACATAGCGAAAAAAATTATGTGATGTAATTCACGAATAGGAATAAAGAAAAAGAAATAACCATAAGTACTTAGAAAGCGAATAAGGAATTTTAAGGAACAAAAATGAATAGTATGAATAGAGCTCATTCACATAACTGTACTTATTCTGTCACAATTTCTTAACAATATATTCACAATACATCTTATGCTAGTTTCTCACTATTTTCAAGCATTTATATAAATATTTTAGCTGAATTATTCAGCCAAAAATTTATTTTATCTGAATACTCAAAACCGAAGGGTGAGGAAAGCGTTATTTGTGATGGATAGGAAATGGAGTTTGTTACTACTTGTTGGGGGGATCCTAAGTGCAAGAAGATCAAAAAGTATTTGATATTACGATAATTGGCGGCGGTCCTACCGGTCTATTTACGGCCTTTTATGGCGGTATGAGACAAGCGTCAGTAAAAATCATTGAGAGCCTGCCACAGCTTGGCGGTCAGTTGTCGGCCCTATATCCGGAAAAATATATTTATGATGTGGCAGGTTTTCCGAAGATCCGCGCACAAGAATTAATAAATAATTTGAAAGAACAGATGGCTAAATTCGAACCAACCATAGTTCTGGAGCAGTCTGTTGAGAAGTTAGAAAAACAAGAGGACAGCATCTTTAAATTAACCACCAATAAAGAAGTTCACTACAGTAAATCGATTATTATAACAGCTGGAAACGGGGCCTTTCAGCCGCGTCGTTTAGAGCTTAAAAGTGCGGGGCAATATGAAAAGAAAAACCTCTTTTACTTTATTGAGGACTTACATCAGTTCGCAGGACAAAACGTTGTTGTATTTGGCGGCGGGGATTCTGCTGTCGACTGGGCGTTAATGCTTGAGCCTATAGCTAAGCAGGTAACCCTCGTTCATCGCCGTGATAAGTTTCGGGCTCATGAACACAGTGTTGAGAATCTCCTTCACTCGAAGGTTGCTGTAAAGACTCCGTATGTACCAGCAGAGTTGATTGGTGACGCGAACGGTATTAAACAAGTGGTCCTAAAGACAGTTAGCAGTTCAGAAACCGAAACCATTGATGTTGATGCCGTTATATGTAATTATGGATTCGTTTCTTCACTTGGACCCATTAAAGAATGGGGACTTGAAATTGAAAAGAACTCCGTTGTTGTGAATTCAAAAATGGAAACCAATATACCCGGCATTTACGCAGCAGGAGATATTTGTACGTATCCTGGAAAAGCGAAACTAATTGCCTGTGGGTTTGGCGAAGCACCAACAGCCATCAACAACGCAAAATCTTTCATTGATCCAAAAGCAAGAATTCAGCCGCTTCATAGTTCCTCCATGTTTAAACAATAAGAAAAGGCGTCTTACTAGACGCCTTTTCCTATTGTTTATTAACATTCCTCAGGTGTTCCTGCTGCTGTTGCCGTACGGAACGATGATCCGCAGCCGCATGAAGCAATGGCGTTTGGATTATCAATCGTAAAGCCTCCGCCCATCATTGATTCTTTATAATCAATTTTTGTACCTTGTAAAATGAGTGAACTTTCTTTATCAACTAGAACCTGAATGCCATACTGGTCGAACTGAAGGTCATCATCTTTCACTTCATGGTCAAAGCCCATACCATAAGATAGGCCGCTGCAACCACCGCCCTTTACACTTACTCGTAAAAAGGCACCTTCCTCTTCATTATGCTTCATCATCTCTTTTATGTGTAATGATGCCGCTTCAGTCAGGATCACAACTTCTTTACTCATGAGAATTCCTCCTTCTCCTCTGGCTTTTAATTTAGTATATACACTTATAAATGAAGTCTCAACCAAATAAAAGCACAAATTTATTAGACTTCCGCATTATATAAAAAGGAGCAAAAAGCTCCTTCATTTAAAACATGGGATTTTCCTCTAAGTATTGATAAATATTATCCACCAGATCCTCAGGAGTATCTCCGGTCACAACTTCTCCGTTTACTAGAGCGTATAGTGAGGAGGCACATTTTCCACAGTATCCCAAGCATCCGTATTCGATAATATCTAGGTTCGGATCTCTTTGCAGTTTTTCAAGTGCTTTTTGAGCACCATTTGCCAAATTACTAATACAAAATTCAATGATCGGCTTAATCAACGTTTTCACCTCTCCACACCTACTTATCCTACTCCATTTAACCAAAGCCGTCAATTACCACGTTCAAGCCATCTTGTCAAGAATTGAATGAAAATGTTGTTATTTCGACACAAATTAGTTATACTCGTATGTGGTTAAATAGAAAATATTATTCTACTATTATTTATTTTTTCTGACTATTTGATAAGATCATAATGCCTGATAAACAAAGGGGTAATAAACGATGAAAAACCTTGTGATTCTCGGTGGCGGCTATGGCGGTATGAAGATTTTGAGTGAACTTTTGCCAAACCATTTGCCCTCGGATGTTTCGATTACACTTATAGACCGTGTTCCATATCATTGTTTAAAAACAGAATACTATGCATTAGCTGCTGGAACGATTTCTGATAAAGAAGTGCGGGTTGCGTTTCCTGAACACCCACGTTTACAAATTAAATATGGGGAGATAACGGGGATCGACACTAAGAATAATCAAGTCCTCATGAAGAATGCTGATCCGATTGACTATGATGATTTAGTAATTGGTCTGGGTTGTGAAGATAAATACCACGATGTCCCTGGAGCTGCAGAATTTACCTATAGTATCCAATCGATTGAAAAAGCCCGGCGCACCTACTCCGTCTTAAACAATCTTGGCCCTGGGTCTGTAGTTGCTATCGTCGGAGCTGGCTTAAGCGGTGTTGAATTAGCAAGTGAGTTAAGTGAAAGCCGTGAAGATCTTCAGATTAAATTATTTGATAGAGGGAAGCATATTTTATCTTCCTTTCCCGAGAGATTAAGTAAATATGTGGAGAATTGGTTTGTTCGGCATAATGTTGAGATTATTAGCCAATCCAATATCACAAAAGTAGAACCAGGGCGCTTGTTTAACCATGACGAGCCGGTTGATTGTGATGTGATTGTTTGGACGGCAGGTATTCAAGCAAATCAGATTGTCCGCCAGATGGACGAAGAAAAAGACCGCTCAGGAAGATTAATCTTGACCCCTCACCATCACCTGCCAACTGATGAACATGTATTTATTGTAGGTGACTGTGCGAGCTTACCACATGCTCCTAGTGCACAATTAGCTGAAGGACAGGCAGAACAGATTGTGGAAGTATTAAAAAAACGCTGGAATGGTGAACCACTGCCAGCAGCATTTCCGACTATTAAGTTAAAAGGTGTCCTTGGCTCACTCGGAAAAAAACAAGGCTTTGGAATGATGGCCGACCGGGCCATTACTGGCCGTGTTGCCCGTATCTTAAAATCAGGAATTTTATGGATGTATAAATTCCATAATGGCTGATCATAAGAGAAGCGCCGATTAGTAAATAAACGTATAAAAGAAGCATTCCCGCCGGAATGCTTCTTTTTATACGTTTGCTTGATATCCATACTTTTCGAGTTCTGCAAAAATGGTTTTCAAGCGTGGATTCCCTTCACCAACAATTTTCTCTTTAATGACTACAACCGGATAAAACAAATCTTCTTCAATGACCCGCTGAGCAAACGCTATTTTGCCTTGGTCACCCTCTGGCTGAAAAATATCCACATAGGTCATCTTAAACGGCTGGTCGGGAAACTTCCTGGCAATGGCGGCTTCAAGCCATTCAAAAGTCTCTCTTGAAGAAGGTAAATTTACACAGCTCGGGCATAAGGTTTCAGCCCCATATAGAACAATTTCCACTTCATTTGTACCCATCAAAATCATTCCCTGTCAGTTTTCTTTTATGTTGGCTGTGTTAAAGGTTATTGTTATTTTTAGCATGTTGATTGGAGCGGAAGGCGGCGAAGACTCCTCGAAAATGCTATCGCATTTCCTTCGTGCGTGGGCGGATTCGAGGATGCAAATTCAAAGTCCTGCGGGAGTACGGGCCAGGGGAGACCCCACAGGCGCAAGTGCGCCGAGGAGGCTCCCCGGCACGCCCGCGGAAAGCGAAGCCGCCTGGAGCGGAAATCAACATTCCCGATTAACACAGCTTTTATTTTAAACTAAAGTAAAGAAAAATCTAAAAATATTGTCTTTAAATGTGTATTTTCCTAATTTCTGAGAATGGATTTTTACCACTATTCACATTATAATATAATTAGGAAAGGAGTCGATCACATGGCAACAGAAACTGAAATCTTTGAACAAGTACAAGAAGTACTAGATAAATTACGCCCATTTCTTCTTCGTGACGGTGGAGATTGTGAATTAGTAGATGTAGAGGAAGGGATCGTAAAGCTTCGCCTTTTAGGTGCTTGCGGCAGCTGCCCTAGTTCTACCATTACATTAAAAGCCGGCATCGAAAGAGCCCTGCTAGAAGAAGTTCCTGGCATTGTTGAAGTCGAGCAAGTTTTTTAATATACGTCAAAAAAGCGATTGCCAGCCAGCAATCGCTTTTCTTATTTATGATCGATTAACTAAGGGTCGCCAGTCCTTGTTTACTAAGGTTTTAGGCTCTTTTCCGTCTAATATTGAGCAAATATTTTCCATACATAACTTAATCATTGCTGTTCTTGTCTCTGTGCTTGAACTGCCGATATGCGGAAGAGCAACGACATTAGGAAGCTGTAATAATGGATGGTCAGCCGTAATCGGTTCCTTTTGGAACACATCTAGTCCCGCCCCAGCAATCTCTCCTGCCTTAAGGGCTTCATATAATGCCTGTTCATCCACTACGGCACCTCTTGAAGCATTTATAAAAATAGCAGAAGGCTTCATTTTTTGGAAAACTTCCCGAGTAAACAAATTTTTTGTCTCAGGAGTAAGCGGTGTCAGGCAGATAATGAAATCTGACTTTTCAACCAGTTCATCAAAAGCTGTATAACTAACACCCAATTGCTTCTCTGCCTCCGGTTTTCTCGTCCGGTTATAATAAAGAATATTCATATCAAATCCAGTTCCACGTTTCGCAACCGTTTCCCCAATCTTTCCCATTCCCACAATCCCAAGCGTCTTATGGTGCAAGTCATGGCCTGCTAAAAGAAACGGACTCCAGCTCTGCCACTTTCCCGCTTTGACGTATTCTGCCGCTTCAACAATTCTACGTGCTGTAGCCATTAATAGCGCAAAGGTTAAATCTGCGGTCGTATCTGTTAGAACATCCGGTGTGTTGCAAATCGCAATTCCTTTTTCACTGGCCGTTGTTAGATCGATATTATCAAAGCCAACCGCAAGATTTGCTACAACCTTTAAATTTTCTCCTGCCGTCAGCACACTTTTATCAATAGAATCAGCTAGAACGGTAAATAGAGCATCTGCTTTTTTTGCTTCTTCCCTTAAGACATCTTTTGGGACTGGAATATCATCATGTTTCCACATATTAACGGTATACTTTTCTTGCAGCGGTTTCACTAATGCATCTGGAAGCTTTCTCGTAATATAAATGTAGGGCTTCATATCGTGTCACATCCTTGGGCTATAGTAATAACATCTATTGTACCATCTATTTTATCATATGAGCCCTATTAACAACTCAATTTGGATAAAGCCAATCTAACGGTGGAAGGTGTAATTGTTTGATGGGCGCACCGGATATGGGATAGAATTCCGCTAAAAACCGTTCGTAATCACTTGATTGCCGTAAAATCTTACTTAACCTTTCTTCGAGTACTTTCTTTTCTTGTTCTGAACGGGTGATATAGTAACTTTCAATACATTCAAAATAGTGGAGCGGAAACACTAAACGTGCATATAATAAACGCCAAGAAAAGGACGATAAAGGAGCAATACTCTGATATTCTTCGTAAAAGTTCCGTAATTCGACCTGATAGGTTTGGATGTTACGAAAATATCGTTCTCTCGTCCATTCAGCCAAGTCGCGGCTTCGATGATCAAAGACCCAATCAAATGGATTTTTAATCACGTACTCGTTATGTGGTCCCCAGCTTCTGCTTGTAAACCGCTCATGACAAACTGTCCCACTATCGGTTTCGTGCGGTTCATCATCAATCTCGGTATCAACTAGGTATTGAATGGCATTTTCCGTTAGACCGAGATAATAAGGAAAGGAATCAATAAACATTCGTTCAAAGTCATCTTCCGGGGTTTGAAACAACAGGCCATTCCAGACCTTTTCCATTTGCTCCAAGCGCTTCTCCCATAACGATTTCCATTGCCCAATTCGACTGGACCTTTCAATTTGGAAGGGAACTCTCCTTCCTCGTTCATGAAATTTAGCGAGCTTCCGCCCTAACTTTATTTTTCGCTGCTCTTCCATTTGCCGATTCGCTAAAACGCAATATTGATTTTTTTCCCATGTGGTAATTAAGCTGCCTTCTTTAGACGGTAAAAAGATCGGTACATTTTGGTCCCCATAATTTCTTAAATGCTCGGCAATTTTTTCTAGTTCTGATATATCCTCTTCGGCCTTTCCCCCTGGACGAGAGATCAAATAAAGCCAGCCATTTCCCCTTAAGGCCTCATAAGCATCTAGCTTTACATATTCTTCTACCGTAATTCCATATTGATTCTCCAGCATTTTTTGAAGCATTCCTACACCCCGCCTCATTACCTTCATTACCCTATGTATATGTATAGTCACTAAAAACTTGTTGTTTTTTAATCGGGCTTATCGGGTAATAATAGCAGGATATGATTATATTTTAGTTTGTCCATTTGAAGGAAAACTGCATAATTTATGGATAAAAAAAATATATATAGTGAAAATAGAAAGTGCTGGAACTACATTCAAATTGTTCTCCAATTTCACAAGGAAAAGGTGATTAGGAAATGGCAGATGACAAAAAAGTGGATCTAACTGAGGAAACGGCACGCAAATGGTTGAAAGAAAGAGGCGTCGAAATTAAGGATATTGCTGATTTGGTCTTCTTTTTACAGGAGAAATATCACAAAAATTTAAAAATGGAAGATTGTGTTTCGAACGTAGAACGTGTTCTTTCCAAACGGGAGGTACAAAACGCGATTCTTACTGGAATACAGCTAGACGTACTGGCTGAAAAAGGAATGCTGGAAGAACCGCTTCAATCCATCATCGGCACGGATGAAAGCCTTTATGGGGTCGATGAAATCCTGGCATTTTCGATCGTAAATGTCTATGGTTCGATCGGTTTTACAAATTATGGTTACATTGATAAGCTTAAGCCTGGAATTTTGGCTCACTTAAATGATAAATCAACTGGTGAATGTCATACCTTTTTAGATGATATTGTCGGTGCGATTGCCGCAGCAGCTTCAAGCCGGCTGGCCCACCGTGCAGCACATAAAGAAGAAGAGGAAGAATAGAAAAGCGTAAGCGCCTTGAACAGGGGCGACATGCATAAGACGAGCCGGCGAGAAGGCTGCTTTTTAGCCTTCTTGACGGATTGGCTTATGACCCCGAGCCCCTAGGCGCTGCAGCTGGACAAATCAAGACTTTTTTAATAAAGGGATGGATCGTTCCATCCCTTTTACCATTCCCATTGGTCTAATGTATCAATCGAATACGTTGGCTTCCGGTCATATCCGGACAGCATTTCTCTTGTGGTGACACCTGTATGAACGAGCAAGGTATCCATGCCGGCATTCATTCCCGCTAAAATATCGGTATCATAATAATCGCCGACCATCAGCGTTTCTTCTTTAGAAGTACCTAACACCTTTAAGGCCTGCTCCATGATAATCGCTTCCGGCTTTCCGATAAACGTCGGCTTTGTTTGGGTGGAAACGGCGATGACTGAGGTGAGCGAACCGTTCCCAGGAAGCAGCCCTCTCTCAGTTGGAATCGCAATATCTCCGTTTGTTGAGATAAATTTAGCGCCATTGCGGACTGCCAGGCAGGCAACGGCCAGCTTTTCATAGCTGATCTCACGGTCAATCCCGATGACGACAAAGTCCGCCTCTTCCCCGGCAACTTTAAATCCCTTCTCCTTAATGGCTGATTGAAGACCCTCTTCCCCAATCACAAAAACACTAGCATTCTTTTTTTGTTCAGCGATATAATTAGCAGTCGCTTGACTTGTCGTAAAGACAAGCTGCTCGTCTGCCGGGATATCAAAGCTGTTTAATTTATCTGCAACTTGAGCTGGCGTCCTCGAAGAATTATTCGTGACAAATAAATAAGGAATGTGGTGTTCCCTCAGCTTTTTAACAAAATCAGATGCCGCTTCAATCCGCTCTGTTCCTTTATACATCGTCCCATCTAGATCAATTAAATAGCCTTTATATTTTTTCATCTAAAAATCGCTCCTATGTATATCGAATGTAATCTTAAAAGTGAAATAGACCGTATGAACGGTCCATTCGTTAGTTTTTAAATGCAGAAACAGGTCCTAATTCATTGACTAAATAATCACGAACATTGGTTGAAAAACTTTCTAATTCATGGAGATACTGTGTGAATTTTTCCTGAAGTTCCTGATGAGGAATCTCTAAATAATCCTGAACAAGGTTTTTCCGATAATGAATGAGGAGCTTTAAGTTTTCCCCTGTTGTTCCACTAATCACCTTTTCATCGATTAAAATATCAATAATATCCTCATAACTGCCGGGGTCACGCATGATAAAGCCATCGATCATGCTATTTCCTACATCGAGAATAGACTCAATCATCATTTGGCATAGACGCTCCAAGGCTGCTTTTTCAAGAGGCGTTGACCATTCCTCAGTACCTCGGAATAGATGGATTTGTACTTCTAAATATTGGAGCATGCTTTCAATTTTTTCTCTATCAACAAAATACACCTAGTCCACTTCCTTCCGCCGTTCTTATTCTATGTAATCATACCATTTCTTATTGTATCACAAACCAAGCGATTCGGATTTTTTAGGGTGGCAGAAATCATGAAACTTGTCCTCCCAACATGAACGCAAATTTGATACTATAGAGGAGATGGTAAATAGTTAACCCAAAAGGAGACGAACGAATGCAGGAACGTTTTTATTTATACGATGATACAGAAAATACAAAGACTCGATTTGTCAGTTTTGTTGGCGAAAACCAACGCTTTGATTTGGCTATTACGCAAACCAATCGTCATTATGGAAAATCGTTAGTTTTGGATATCCAAGGAAATCGTTTTGCCATAATCGGTCCTGATGACTTAGAGGAAGAAGGGTATTTAGAGTTTGCGTTTCAATTAAATGAAGAGGATGCAGAAGAATTGCGCAGCTTTTTGGCAGAAATCGTTTAATGAATGACACATGTTTTTCACTCCCCGGTCTCATAATAAGGGCAAAAGGAGTGAAACCATGACAAACAAAGGCTCGGAAGAATATACAGAATTATCAAATGTTGAAAAACAACAAAATTATCTTACGGCGCAAGAGTTTCCTGAAGGTCCCTATGGTTCACCAATTCGAAAAAATAAACCCGTTCAGAATAAAAGTACTCCATGGGAAGACGGACAACGTTATTACAGCAATTTTAATTATGAAAATAAATCATTGCATCAGAATATTCCAAGGCAGATGGAGGGAGCCCATCCGCCCCACGATGATCCGAATACAGATGAACAGCCGCCGTATGACCATTAAAGCGGAAGCGCATTGTAACGGAGTACAATAGTCTCGCTGGACGCTCGAGCAGATTCTGATTTGATTGCAAAAAAAATGAGAAGGTCAGATTTCTGATCCTTCTCATTTTTTTACTTTTTTCAATACAAAAAAGGCACAGCCAAAGTTGCAGTATTCGTAAAGATACTCACTAAGGGTACTAATTTTGGTATCAAATGTAGCCTTTTGGTTTTGATCATCGAAAAAACCTTTAAGACGAAGCTGCCCATATCCCCAATCGCCCACAATATAGTCATATCTCGCTAATATATCACTGTACCTTGCTTTAAAGGCTTCTTCATTATATCCATCTCGATATTCCTGAAGAATTTCATATGTGGTATTGTTGATCACAATCATCTAGTTCACCTCATTTTTAACCGACAAATTCCTACTTCCCATTATACCCGATTCACCATCAATTGCTAAGAAAATAAATGCTGGCTTTGGTCATCCTAAGGATAGGAGGTGTAAAAATTTGAAAAAGTTACTCGTAATCGCTGGCTTATGTACCGTAACCGCATTAAGTGGCTGCTCAAAAGATAATGGAAAGAATGACGTATATGAAGAAAGTGGAAACACCATTAATGTCAATAATAAACGGCATGAGCTTTATAATGAAGGTGCGGGCCGCAGTATTCGCAATGCAAGTACAAACTATGGATTTGTCCGTCACCAAAAAAGCCCATTAATGAACGACAATACGGCAAATGACCATTATACAGCTCTCGACCGCGAACAATTAGCAAATATAATCAGTAAATACAGTGCGAACATTCATCATGTAAATGACGTGGCCACACTTGTAACAGACCAAGAAGTATTAATCGCTTATCGAACGGATACTAAAAACCGCAATCTGACTGCTGACCAAGTTAAAAAAACAGCCTTTTCAGTGGTACCGCGTTATTATCATGTCTATGTGACGGATAATGCGACATTAATGCGTGATGTACAGAATCTTGCAAGCCTTGATTCCAACAGCCGGCATGCCCGTAGTACCGTAAATAGTGTCATCAAGCAAATGTTAAAGTCTCCTCAAGGAGCTCGTTTGAACGCAAGTGAAGACGAAAATGGACGGACACCAGATGATTTAGATATTAAAAATACGCCAAATGCAAATAATAAAAACTACAATAACACTAAATCCCTTGATAAAAATACAAATGGCGGCGGCAAAAACACAAACATGAATAACAGTAAATAATAAAAAAGAGTTCAAGCCGATCATTTGGCTGAACTCTTTTTAAGGACTAAATAACTTTGAAATTTGTCCAGCTCCAGCGCCCAGCAGCTAGTGGACTTCGCACTTCTCCCTACGATAAGTCAACATCGGTTCGCTTTAGCTCACCGTGTTGTCTAGCTCCAGTCCATACGCTGCTAAACGGGCCCTTACGCTTTTCTATGCTTCTTTTACTTCTTCTTTTTCACCTAGCAATTGTTTATGCTTTGCGGCTGCATTTACTTGTTCATCGGCATGGTAAGAGGAACGAACGAGCGGACCTGCTTCACAATGGCTAAAGCCTTTACTGAAGGCAATTTCCTGCAATTCCTTAAATTCATCAGGAGTATAGTATTTTTCAACTTTTAAATGGCTTTTTGTCGGCTGCAGATATTGCCCAATCGTCATGATATCAACATGATTGGCTCTTAAATCATCCATAACCTCTAAAATTTCTTCTTTTGTTTCACCCAGACCAATCATTAAGCTTGATTTTGTAGGAATATTGGGCTGCATCTCTTTCGCACGGCGAAGGAATTCTAGCGATCGATCATATTTAGCACGTGCCCGTACTCTTGGAGTTAAACGTTTTACCGTCTCAATATTGTGGTTAAGAATATCTGGCTTTGCATCCATTAAGACTTTAAGGTTTTCTTCCTTTCCCCCCATGTCGGAAGGAAGAACCTCAATACTTGTAAATGGATTTTTACGCCGAATGGCACGTACGGTTTCCGCAAATACGGCGGCCCCGCCATCCTTTAAATCATCCCGAGCAACGGCCGTAACCACGACATGCTTTAGATTCATTAATTGGACGGAATCAGCCACTCTTTCCGGCTCTTGCAAATCAAGCTCTGTTGGCAGACCCGTTTTTACTGCACAGAATCGGCAGGCACGTGTACAGGTATCTCCTAGAATCATAAAGGTAGCTGTGCGTCTTACTGCCCAGCATTCATGAATATTTGGACATCTAGCTTCTTCACAAACTGTATGTAAGTTTTTTTCCCGCATCATTTTTTTTAAGCCTGTATAAGACGCATTCGTGTTTAATTTTATTTTTAGCCATTCAGGCTTACGTAAAATTTCTTCTTTCTTGCTCATTTTTACACTCCTCAAAGTACATATATGGTTCAGATTGAGTTCATAGTCACTTTATCATACCAGAGGATGAACAACAAGCAATTCAATTTGATTACCAATTATTAACCATTATGAAATAAGGAAAAGTTCACACACTAAAGTTGTACATTAATTGGAAGGAGGATTCCTGTTGCGGGCTGTTCTAATTTTCGGAACCATCCTTATGCTTTTTATTTCTACCTTGTCTGTCAGGGATGCTCATGCACAAGAAACCGATCCCTATCAGGAAAGAATGAAGCTTTATAAAAAAGTGGAAACTGTTACGCAAATTCCCTGGTATTATTTAGCGGCCATTGATCAATACGAGCGCAGCGTCCGTTTAGCTCGCAGAGATTTACCAAAAGCTGAAGGTGTAATCGGTATTTATTTTCGTCCTGAAGTGTGGGCAGGTTTGACAAACCCTAATCCGAAGGAAGAGAATCCGGCAGTCATTCAGTTCTTTAATGGAATGGGCGTGGATGGAGACGGAGATGGCAAAGCAAGTTTAAAGAGCGATGAGGATGTTTTATATGCATTTGCAAATTATCTCCTTTCATACGGTGTTGATCCTGATAATATAAAAATTGGATTGTGGAACTACTATCATCGCGATCGATCAGTTGGCATCATTGCAGGTAAGGCTAAAATTTACCAGCATTATGGACGTCTTGATTTAGATAAACGTGTGTTTCCTGTTCCTTTATACAGCAATCATAGTTATCGCAGTACTTGGGGCGATGCCCGCGGCTGGGGCGGAAGAAGAATCCATGAAGGAACCGATATCTTTGCCGGTTATGGCGTTCCCGTCCGAGCAACGGCCTATGGGATTGTTGAGATGAAGGGCTGGAATAAGTTCGGCGGCTGGAGAATCGGCATCCGTGATATTAATAACACTTATCATTATTTCGCCCATCTTAGCGGCTTTGCCAAAAACTTAACAGTAGGGCAAGTAGTAGAACCAGGCATGGTAATAGGCGGTGTAGGCAGCACCGGATACGGTCCTCCGGGTACCTCCGGAAAGTTCCCGCCGCATTTACATTACGGAATGTATAAAGACAATGGGATTACAGAATGGTCGTTCGATCCCTATCCACACTTAGCACAGTGGAAACGGTTGGAACGAATCGAGCTTCGTAAAGCAAAGCAGTCTCGTTGACAATAAAGATATAAAGAACAAAAGCGCAAGCGCCTTGAACAGCCCCGACAAGCATAAGACGCTCTGGGAAAAGGCGCTCTTTGCCTTCATTCCCAGAGCGTCTGTAGACCATCGAGGGGCTAGGCGCTGGAGAGCTAGACGTCGAAAAAAGGGACTGTCCGAAAAGGATCAGTCCTTACTTAGTTTCCTGTATTTTTTTGCGTTTTATTGGCGCCTTTCTTTTTTGACTCCGTCTGACTATCACTCTTGCTCTGCGGTATCTGAATCGAAGGTGTTAAATTGCCGCCGCTATTATAAAATTGTGGTACTTCTCCTTCAACAAGTGTTCCGCCTACCGGAATGCTTTGTTTTAATTTCGTCACTTCAGTTGCAAATGGAGTAATAATTTGCACAGAAACCTGAATAACAACTGAAACCTCAAGCCAAGTATTGTTAATTCCCATTTCTTTTGTGGCAATATGCACATCCGGTTCCACTTCACCGATTGCATGAAATCGCACGGGGATTTTCGGACCGATGTTTCCTAATAAGGAAATATTCGTTGCCTGCCCTAATGGAATGTACCAGACAATTCCGTCCTCTTTTTCGGTGTTCTGTGTCTCAATTTCTACGTCATTTTCCAATAAAGCGATATCACCCTTTTTAGCCGTTTTTAAGTTCTTTTGAATCTGTGCTGTCGTTTCTGCCAGAACGCGATTGATTAAATCGGTATTTAATTGGGCGTTTTGTCCTTTTCCATTACTGCCTGGTACTATTTTTATCACATCATTGTTATCACCTACATTGGTGGTCCGTTTGGTTATGGCTCTGTTGATAACAAGCGAAGCGATATTCCGGGTTTCGGATGTAGCAATTCTCATTAATGTCGGCTCAATCCCTTTATTAACAAGCCATAAACCTGAGGCAGTAGAGAATAAGAATAGGATAAAGGATAATAACAGGACATAGCGGAATGGCAGCGGCCCCCGTTTGCGAAGCCGTCTTGTCAACTTAGCCAAGAAAATCACCCCTTCTTGTTAAATGTATGCACAAGAAAGGGGAACTAGCCCATAAAAAAGGACACTAAAGGAAGCGGCTGCTTTTAAAGCAAAAAAATGCCTGCTACTAGTAGCAAGCATTTAAAGCATTTTAAGCAAAGCTTCTTTACCGATCATTCCCTTATGAATTCCAAGCTCCTCGGCTTCCCATGTCACCGATTCCAAAGGGGCATTTAGAAGCTGCTCAATAGTCCGTACCCCGACAGCGCGGCCCGCAATAATTTTTCGATCTTTCAGCTTATCATTTAATAAACCTATATCTAATGCACCACACATGATATAGCCCTTATCATTCGAAACGGCTAACAAGGTGGTTTTAGGGAGTAACACCGTAACAGCCAAGAAGGTATGGCCATTGATTTCAATTGGTGAAAGCTCAACCAAAGGTTCCTCACCCCTTTCCTTACTATCACTGTATGATTAGAAGGATTAAAGGGTGACAGGCTATGGTCTATTGTTGCTTTTCTAACTCCCATTTTAGTAAATCCCGCAAAAATTCCGGAAGAAGATAGTCTTTATGTTTGTGCGGTAAAACTTCTTTGAAAAAATGACCAAAGGTAAACATATCCGGCAGCGCTAACGTATAGGTTTTATCATAGTCCAAAGAGGTATGATTGATGAAGATTCGGCCATTTTCAAATCGGATTCCTTCATACACGAATATCCCCACGACGGTCCCTCTAAAACCTAAGCCTTTTATTTCTCGGTGTGCGAGTTCTTCTCCATTCGTCTCCACTAAAATCGTTTCTAGTTCCCTCCCGGTCAGTTCTACCACACAAGGGTTAATCGGATGAGGACAAATAGTAAGTAGATCAAATGTCGTCACGACCCCAGATAATGAACCTAAGAGAAGTCCTGCGTTGATCATGGCACAATCTGTTTGACACCAATCTCTTAAGGCTTTGCATAATAATTTTGAAAAATTTGTTTCATGAAAAGGATCATGAAGCAATGGTTCCTTGAGAGTCGTTACTTGGTGATTTAGGAGCTCTTTTCCTTTTTCAAAAAAGGCTGTGACTTGCTCCAGTTCATTTTTCGGTGCAGGAAGTTCTTTATATTCATAAAGGACCGCTTTCTTGTTTTGAATGGCCTTTTTCTCATCGATATTTAGCGTCATGTGACCGACAAAGTGACCAAATTTTCCGGCGGCACCAATCAGTGTTTTCCCCACCTCTTTACCTTGTTCAAGGAAATGATGGGTATGAGCTCCTAAAATGACATCAATCTCTGGAAAATGATCGGCTATAGTTTCGTCATCTTTTAAACCAAGGTGGGAGAGTAAAATGATGACATCAGCCTCTTTTTTTAAAGGCTCCAGCCATTTCTTAAGTTCTACAATCGGCTCAGTGATTTCCCAGCCTAATAGTGTGTATAGATGGTGAAAATAAGCGGTGAGACCAATCACGCCAATTCGAGTACCTGTTTTGGTGGAATAGACCTTATAGGGTTTAAGCCACTTAGGATAGCTTCCATTGGCATTAAACAGGTTGGCATTCAATACATCAAAGTCTGCCAGATCATATAGGTGATCCAAATCCTCATGTGGGAGATTAACACCCTCATTATTGCCGATGGTAACCGCTGTATAGCCAAGTTTATTTAGCAGCTCAATGCTCCCTCTTCCTTTTGTCGCTTCGGAATAGGGATGCCAGCGGTCAATAAAATCACCAATATCAAATAAAAAAAACTCATCTTCCTTGGAGCGATAAAACTCCTTTTTTTCCATTAAGAAGTTTTGAATTCTAGGCCAATGCTCGAAGTGGCTGTGAAAATCATTTGTATGAAAAATATGTATGGTTTCCATTTTTACCTACCCTATTATTCCTTGATAAATTAAACGCACCCCTACAATGATGAGGGTGGCTCTAATAATGAATACAATTGTTTTACTCTTAAACCTAGTATTTAAAAACACACCCACCTTAGCACCAATCCAGGCCCCTGGTATTAAGGCCAAGGCATATAGCCAATTCACGTTTCCTAATGTGATATGGGTAATTGAACTTAGGATGGAGGTCGGTAAAATCATAAACATTGATGTGGCTGTGGCCACATGCGGCGGGAAGAAAAACAGCAAAATCATCGTTGGAACCATGAGTGACCCTCCGCCGATTCCAAAAATCCCGGAAAGGAATCCGACGATAAAAGCAATCATGACTCCAAGAATGGGGTTGTAGCCATATTCAAACGAGCGCCCGCTATTATCGGTAAATGTTCGGACAATTCCTTTATCTTTACGGAACGGGAGCGGCTTTAATTTTTCTTTTACTACTAGGACGAACGAGACAAACAGAATAAACGTACCGAAATAGATGTTAAAGGAGTGTAAGTCCATTTTTTCTGTTACCCATGCACCCAAGATGCTTCCTGGTCCGCTGCCGATCAGAAAAATGAGTCCGCTTTTATAATCGACTGTTTTATGTTTCATATAGGCCAATGTGGACGAGAGGCCTGTAAATATCATCGTAAACAACGAGGTGCCTACTACCACTTGTGGTGTCAAGTGTTGGAAGGATGGAAGGGTTGCCAGGTAAAGCAAGGCTGGAACGACGATAATTCCTCCCCCCATCCCAATCAGGGAGCCGAGTGAACTAGCCGCTATTCCGATTACAATTAAAAGAATCCACTCCATTATTGCGATCTCCTTCTATTATGATTATAGTTCATTAAATAAATCCAGCTGTTTCGGTGCCAGCCCTCCGTATGTGAGCTGAAGGAGTTTCATCATTTCTTTGGCATTGTCGGCAGCATCACCGCCTGAGTTATTGTTAAACAAAAGATATACATCCTTACATTCCGTTGCTAAGGTTTCGATATAAGTCTTCCATTCCTGTAGTTCTTGTTGGTTATAGCGATAGAGATAACGGACCTCCCGCCAATTTTCAGCATTCCGTTTTTGCCAGCCATATACGTTGCGGCCATGAAATCTTATTAGTACGTGGTCTTTTGTAGTAGGCTCGAGAACCGTTGGAATCGATCCTTCCCCTGATTGCGGCTCGTCACAGATACTATGAATCCATTTTTCTGCTTTCATAAATTCAAGGGTTCTTTGAAGGTAGTCACCAGCAAACCAGGATTGGTGCCGGAACTCCAGGGAACAGGGGATATCCCCCATTTCTTGTTTACACCATCTTAGATAGTCAACGTTCTCTCGTTTACAAGCAAACCAGGGCGGAAATTGAAATAGGACCATGGCTAATTTGTTTTTCTGTAGGTAAGGCTCTAATGAATCTTTAAAGGCTTGGAACATGCTATGTATGTTATCAAACGGGATGTCGCCGCGTTGGTGACCGGTCATCCCTTGATAGGCTTTGACAATAAATTGAAAATTATCAGGGGTATCATGGACCCACTTTTCGGCATTTCGTTTAGGCTGGATTGCATAAAAGGCGGAGTCTACTTCGACGATGGGGAAGTGCCCAGCATATTCTTTTAATTTATCTCTAGAGGAGATCTTATCCGGATAGAGGCTGTCATGGTCGCCCCAGCCGGTTACACCAATATAGATCATGTCTGTCACCTCCATTTAATAATAGCATAACCATTTTTCCTGCCTCCAAAATAAGCGTAGGTTTTTTGCGATTCATTCAGACTTCGGTTTCTTTGTTAGGATCTTATTGTTTGACGTTATTTCCGTCCGTTTTTGTGTTTTTTCTGTGAGAGTGCTGTGTAATTCCGCAGGATTCTCGGATTTTTCCGCAGACTTTGGACTTTTTTCCGTACGTTTTCTAAATAATTCCGTAAAAATAGCAACGAATCCTTGTGTATCTTATCACGCACCCACCCCTTGGCCAAACACTTAATAAAAAAAATACCCGTCTGCCAGCAATAGCAAACGGGTATCTATAAAAGATTAACCGATAGAGCCTTCCATCTCGAACTTAATCAGACGGTTCATCTCAACGGCATATTCCATTGGTAATTCTTTTGTAAATGGCTCGATGAAGCCCATTACGATCATTTCAGTAGCTTCTTGCTGAGAAATACCGCGGCTCATCAAGTAGAATAACTGCTCTTCCGAAACCTTCGATACCTTTGCTTCGTGCTCAAGAGAAATATTATCGTTTAAGATTTCATTGTATGGAATCGTATCAGAAGTTGATTGATTATCCATAATCAATGTATCACACTCAATATTTGCACGTGCGCCATCAGCCTTACGTCCAAAATGAACCTGACCACGGTAGGTTACCTTACCACCATGCTTAGAGATTGATTTAGATACAATAGTGGAAGAAGTATTTGGTGCTAAGTGAATCATTTTTGCACCAGCATCCTGGTGCTGACCTTTACCTGCAATGGCAATCGATAAAGTCATCCCACGTGCACCTTCGCCTTTTAAAA
Source organism: Neobacillus drentensis (assembly GCF_021560175.1). Taxonomy (GTDB): domain Bacteria; phylum Bacillota; class Bacilli; order Bacillales; family Cytobacillaceae; genus Neobacillus; species Neobacillus drentensis_A. The sequence goes on from NZ_CP091110.1 coordinate 5,276,264, forward strand.
TAACGGCAGGATATTTCATGGTTAACTTAGAACCGATATTACCATCGATCCATTCCATGGTTGCGTTCGCATCACAAACGGCACGCTTGGTAACCAAGTTATACACGTTGTTTGCCCAGTTCTGAATCGTTGTGTAACGGCAGTAAGCATCCTTTTTAATGATGATTTCAACAACCGCACTGTGCAGGGAGTTCGTTGTATAAACCGGTGCTGTACACCCTTCTACATAGTGTACGGATGAGCCTTCATCAACAATAATAAGGGTACGTTCAAATTGTCCCATGTTTTCAGAGTTGATTCGGAAGTAGGCCTGTAATGGCGTATCTACCTTAATACCTGGTGGTACATAGATGAATGAACCGCCAGACCAAACCGCTGAGTTTAAGGCTGCGAATTTATTATCCGTTGGCGGAATTACTTTTGCCCAGTGTTCACGGAAAATATCTTCGTTTTCTCTTAAAGCAGAGTCTGTATCTTTAAAGACGATTCCAAGCTCTTCAAGGTCTTCCTTCATGTTATGATAAACAACCTCTGATTCGTACTGTGCAGATACCCCAGCAAGGTATTTTTGCTCTGCTTCAGGGATTCCAAGCTTATCGAAAGTCGCTTTGATTTCCTCTGGTACTTCATCCCATGACTTCTCGGACTTTTCAGATGGTTTTACATAGTAAGTAATTTCATCAAAGCTTAAAGAATTTAAGTCGCCGCCCCATTGTGGCATTGGCATTTTGTAGAAATGCTCAAGCGACTTTAAGCGGAAGTCAAGCATCCACTGTGGTTCATTCTTCATTTTTGATATTTCTTCAACAATCTCACGTGTTAATCCACGTTTTGATCGGAAAATGGAAACGTCTTTATCGGCAAAACCGTATTTATAATCACCGATTTCCGGCATTTTTTTCGCCATCGTCGAGTTCCTCCTTCATAAACGATTAGAGCATTAGCCCAATCGTTTTACTTTTGTTCCTCTTCCTTCAATCCCTTTTCCATTGCCTTCCATGCTAATGTCGCACATTTAATTCTCGCAGGGAATTTGGAAACACCTTGGAGTGCTTCAATATCACCTAAATCAATGGAATCATCGTGTTCTTTCCCTAGCATCATTTCAGAAAAAATCTCTGATAATTTTAGCGCCTCTTCAACTTTTTTCCCTTTAATCTCTTGCGTCATCATCGAGGCAGAAGACATCGAAATCGAGCAGCCTTCTCCTTCAAACATGGCATCTTTGACGATCCCATCCTCGACCTTAAAGGTTAATTGAATCCGGTCGCCGCAGGTAGGGTTATTCATATTAATCGTATGGCTTCCATCTTCTAAAACTCCGCGATTACGGGGTTTTTTATAATGGTCCATAATCACTCGACGGTATAATGCATCTAAATTATTAGAAGACATCGCTGAAATACTCCTTTGTTTTGACAAGCCCTTCAACGAGTTTATCAATATCTTCTTCAGTATTGTATAAATAAAAACTTGCACGTGCGGTAGCTGAAGCGTTAAGCCATCTCATCAGCGGCTGTGCGCAATGATGGCCGGCACGAACAGCAATTCCTTCTGCGTCCAAAACGGTTGCCACATCATGCGGGTGAACGTCTTTAATATTAAAAGTAATCAGTCCGGCACGTTTGGCAGCATCAAGCGGGCCATAAATGGTCATGCCTTCAACAGCAGACATTTTTTCAAGCGCATAGGCTGCAAGTTTATGTTCGTGCTCCGCAATATTGTCTAAGCCGACTTCATTTAAAAAGTCGATCGCAGCTCCAAGACCAATGGCACCGGCAATAATAGGTGTACCGCCTTCAAATTTCCAAGGCAGTTCCTTCCAGGTTGATTCTTGCAGGTGGACAAAATCAATCATTTCTCCGCCAAATTCAATTGGCTCCATGCTTTCAAGCAGGTGTTTCTTTCCATAAAGTACCCCGATACCGGTAGGTCCACACATTTTATGTCCAGAGAATGCAAGAAAATCGCAATCAAGATCTTGAACATCAATTTTCATGTGTGGTGCACTTTGAGCACCATCAACAACCATGATTGCTCCATTTTCGTGAGCAATTTGCGCAATTTCTTTAACAGGATTGATGACGCCAAGCACGTTAGAAACCTGCATCACAGATACAATTTTCGTATTGGCTGTAATCGTTGCCCGTACATCTTCAAGAGAAAGCGTGCCATCTTCTTGAAGCGGAATGTATTTTAACACGGCACCTGTCCGTTTCGCTACTTGCTGCCATGGAATAATGTTACTATGATGCTCCATGTAAGTAATAACGATTTCGTCGCCTTCCTTTAAATTGGCAGCTGCATAACTGGAAGCTACCGTATTAAGGGAAGTTGTTGTGCCTCTTGTGAAAATGACTTCCTGTATGGATTTAGCATTTATGAATTTACGAACCTTTTCCCTTGCCCCTTCGTATGCATCGGTAGCTCTTGTTCCGAGCGTGTGCACACCACGATGGACATTGGAGTTAATTTCGCGATAATACTTTTCAATCGTTTCAATAACCTGAAGCGGTTTTTGGGAAGTAGCTGAGCTATCCAAGTAAACCAATGGGCTGCCATTCACTTCTTGATCTAGGATTGGAAACTGGTTACGAATATCTTGGATATTCATTAGCGGACTTTCCTTTCAATCACTTCAGTTAATTGTTTCTTAACTCCTTCTATAGGCAGCTGCGTAACAACCGGAGCAAGGAAACCGTGAATCACTAAACGTTCTGCTTCTGTTTTCGGAATTCCGCGGCTCATTAGATAATAAAGTTGAACTGGATCAACGCGTCCAACGGAGGCCGCATGCCCTGCTACAACATCATCTTCATCAATTAAAAGAATTGGATTGGCATCCCCGCGCGCTTTTTCGCTAAGCATTAATACACGAGAGGTTTGCTCTGCATCTGATTTAGAGGCACCATGTTCGATTTTACCAATTCCGTTAAAAATGGAAGTGGCGCTATCCTTCACAACACCGTGATTTAAAATGTTTCCGATCGTATTTTTACCGAAATGAACAACCTTGGTTGTAAAGTTCTGGGTCTGATCGCCACGGCCAACTACAACAGTTTTCGTATCGCCCGTTGATCCATCGCCAAGCAAGTTAGTTGTATTTTCAGAAATGGTATTCCCTTCGTTCATAAGGCCAAGAGCCCATTCAATCTGAGAATCCCTGCCTGCTACACCACGGCGGTTGACATAGGTAGTCATCCCTTTTGCCAAGTAATCAACAGCCCCGTATTGAACTTTTGCATTAACGTTGGCAATAACCTCCGTTAAAATATTCGCAAGGGTATTTGAGGTTTCCACAGTAGAAATATAGTTTTCTACGTATGTGACCGCACTATTGTCTTCTGCAACGACAATAACATGGTTAAACAGATTTGCCTCAGGATGATCTTGAACAAACACTGCCTGGATTGGCTCTTTAATTTCTACATTTTTAGGAATGTATAAGAACACACCTCCGTTTACAAGTGCTGCATGCAGAGCTGTTAAACGGTGTTCATCCATATTGATGGCTTGTGTCATATAGTACTTTTTCAAAAGGTCACCATGTTCTCTTACAGCTGTGAATAGGTCTGTAAAGATTACACCCTGGCTTTTTAGCTCTTCTGTTAAGGTCAAAAATGCTGGTGTTTGATTACGTTGGATATAGAGGTTTTTATTTTCCGTATCCATATTGATTAATGCTTTTACTTCCTCTGGCAAAGTATCAAGGGAAGAATAGGCATCACTTTTAACTGTATGCTGTTGGAATTGCGTAAAATTCCATTTATCTATTTTAGTTTTGTCAGGTCTAGGCATGGAAAGCTGCTCAAATTCGTTTAACGCTTTAAGCCGGAATTCCTCAAACCAAGCAGGCTCATTCATTTCTTGAGAGAACGAACGAACAAACTCCTGATCCACTGGTAATTTGGTTTCTGTTGTCATTGTAATCCTCCTAACACGTGTGTTACGCTTCTTGCCCAACTGTTTCGTCTTCAATGCCAAGCTCTTGTTTGATCCAGTCATATCCTTCTGCTTCTAAGCGTTGTGCCAGCTCTGAACCGCCTGATTTAACAATACGGCCTTGCATCATAATATGCACATGGTCAGGAGTGATATAGTTTAACAGACGTTGATAGTGCGTGATAATTAAGCAGCCAAAATCTTCTCCGCGCATTTGATTGACACCTTTTGAAACAACCTTTAGAGCGTCAATATCTAGACCTGAGTCAATCTCATCTAAGATCGCGATTTTTGGTTCGATCATCATTAACTGAAGAATTTCATTCCGCTTTTTCTCACCGCCAGAAAATCCTTCATTTAAATAACGTTGTGCCATATCCAAATCCATTTCAAGGAATTCCATTTGCTTATCCATTTTACGGATAAATTTCATAAGGGAAATTTCGTTTCCTTCGCCAAGACGGCTGTTAATAGCTGAACGTAAGAAGTCCGCATTTGTTACCCCGTTGATTTCACTTGGGTATTGCATCGCTAAAAATAGACCTGCCCGAGCGCGCTCATCTACTTCCATTTCTAGAACATTTTGTCCGTCCAGAGTAATGGAACCGCTAGTTACTTCATATTTTGGGTGTCCCATAATCGCAGAGGATAAGGTTGACTTACCTGTTCCGTTTGGTCCCATGATTGCGTGGATTTCTCCACCTTTTATTTCAAGGTTTACACCTTTTAAAATTTCCTTCCCATCAATTGCTACATGTAAATCTTTGATCGTTAAAGTTGATCCAGCCATATTTATACCTCCGAAAAGAAAGTGTTTATTGCTTGCAATGCAAGTTTCTTTGTAACTCTATTCTCATTTTATTCTCATTACAATCTTATAACAAATGAAATGTATTAGCAACTCTTAAACAGTGGAAACAGAGTTCTATTTTCATTAAGCAAATGCTAATTGAGAATATAAAGCGAGTGTTTAAATGAAAATTCAGATAAAACTCCTTATGTAAGAATGACCCGAATAAAATCATACCTCATTTTTCTACCATTTCCAACTGTAATAGACCATAAAGACCTTTCTATTTTTACCCAATGGGATACTTTCATGTAGTGCAATAACAAGGAAAAGCCAGTGAATTACTCACTGACTTACCCGTTTTTACCTATTTATATTACTCAGAAACCGGTACAACTGCACCTTTGTATTTATCAAGGATAAAGTCTTGAACTTCTTTAGAGTGAAGAACTTCTACAAGTGTTTTGATTGCAGGCTTGTTTTCGTCCCCTTTACGAACGGCAATGACGTTTACGTAAGGAGAATTCTTGTCTTCAATTGCAATTGAATCTTTGATTGGGTTTAAGCCGGCATCAATCGCGTAGTTTGAGTTAATTAAAACCGCATCACCTTCACCGTTTTTATAGATTTGTGGTAAAAGTTTTGCTTCATAATCTGCATCAAATACTAATTTCTTAGGATTTTCTACTACATCTTTAATTTCAGCTTTTGTTTTATCAATACCTGACTTCAATTTGATTAGTCCTTGAGCTTCAAGTAATGAAAGCAGACGGCCATGGTCCGCAACAGAGTTACTCATAATTAAATGAGCGCCTGTAGGAAGATCACTTAATTTTTTATATTTTTTTGAATAGACACCGATTGGCTCGATGTGGATTCCGCCAGCATTTACAAATCCATAACCAAACTCTTTATTTTGTGACTCTAGGTATGGGATGTGCTGGAAATAGTTTGCATCTAATTCTTTTGATTGTAAGGCTTTGTTTGGAAGTACATAGTCAGTAAACGTCTTAATCTGTAAATCAATACCTTTTTCTTTTAAAATTGGTTTCGCTTTTTCTAAGATTTCTGCGTGTGGAACAGTTGATGCTCCGACTACTAATGTTGTTGTTTTACTTTTTGAATCTGTTCCCTCAGACTTTTGTTCTGATTTACCACAAGCAGCTAATGCTAACACGAGTGATAAGGCTAAAATTACTGTTACCCACTTTTTCATGTTGACCTCTCCTTTTATCTTTTATCTAATTTTGAAGTGATAAAATCACCGATAAACTGAATTACAAAAACAATTAATAAAATTATGACGGTAGCAATTACCGTAACGTCGTTCTGGTTTCTTTGAAAACCGTAGTTATAGGCAAGGTTCCCAAGACCGCCGGCTCCGATCGCACCTGCCATCGCCGTGTATCCAACAAGGGCAATCGCAGTAACAGTGATACCGGAAATAAGGGCTGGCATGGATTCTGGTAATAACACCTTCCATATGATCGTTCCAGTAGTAGCGCCCATTGATCTCGCCGCTTCAATGACCCCTTTATCAATTTCTCTGAGGCCGATTTCCACCATTCTTGCATAAAATGGAGCTGCTCCAATAATAAGAGAAGGTAATGCCGCATCTTCACCAATCATTGTTCCAACTAAAATGGTTGTCAGCGGAATTAATAAGACTATTAGGATAATAAACGGAATCGAACGAAAAATATTGACAATCGCACTAATCACACCGTTAATCGGCTTGTTTTCCCAGAGGTTGCCTTTGGATGTAAGAAATAAAATTAATCCTAATAAAGTCCCTAAAATAAACGTTGCAACCACGGAAATGCCGGCCATGTAAAGGGTGTTTTTCGTTTCCTCCCACATGATTAACCAGTCAACATTTGGCAGATAATGTTTAATCATTTGTAACCACCTCCACTCCTACATGCTGAGAGCGAATGAACTCAACCGCCTGGTTGACTTCCTTGTTGTCGCCATCGATATGAATGAACAAGGTTCCATATGATCCGTTTTGCGTTTGCGCAATCTTACCTTGTAAAATATTTACGGTAACCGGATGATTACGGATTAAATTGGTGATTACTGGCTGCTCCGCTGATTCGCCAATAAAGGTTAATTGGACAATCTGTCCGGATGGATATTGTTCTAGTAAATGTTCAACTGCTTCTTTTGTATCGTCATTCTCTGATACTTGCTGGACAAATCGCTTCGTGATTGGCTGCTGTGGTTTTTTAAATACATCCAGCACCGAACCAAGTTCGACGACCCTGCCGCTTTCCATCACAGCAACGCGGTGACAGAGTTTTCGAATCACATGCATTTCATGGGTAATTAATACAATCGTTAACCCAAGGCGTTTATTGATATCCACCAGTAATTCTAGGATCGAATCCGTGGTTTGCGGATCTAACGCTGAAGTTGCTTCGTCACAAAGCAAGACTTTAGGGTTATTCGCAAGCGCTCTGGCAATCCCCACACGCTGTTTTTGACCGCCGCTAAGTTCGGATGGATAAGCATTTTCCCGGCCTTCTAACCCGACTAGTTTGACTAATTCGGCCACTCGTTTCTTTCGTTGCGGTCCTTTGACACCCGCAATTTCTAATGGAAAGGCGATATTTTCACTAACTGTTCTGGACCACAATAAGTTGAAGTGCTGGAAGATCATACTGATTTCTTGGCGGGCCTTTCGTAATTCTGAGCCCTTTATTTTTGAAATTACACGGCCGGCAACTGTAACACTGCCCTCTGTTGGAATCTCCAAGCCGTTTAACATACGGATTAACGTACTTTTTCCGGCTCCGCTATAGCCAATTACACCGAAAATTTCTCCCTCTTCAATCTTAAGGTTCACATCATCGACTGCCTTGAGGTCCCCTTTTTTACCAGGAAATATCTTCCGAACATTCTGAATAGAAATCATTTGATCACCTACTTTTTATTGACTTTATTTGAATATAGGGTTAACTGCATGTATATAAAGGATTCTATTATTTCAGAAAAATAAAAATACCCTTCTGCACGGGCAGAAAGGCATTATGAAAAATAAACCTTTCTCCCATCTTCCAAAGCAAATGCTTTGTGTGAATTGGCACCATTTCAATAAATATTGACGGTTGCCGGGCTTCATCGGGCACATCCCTCCACCTCTCTTGATAAGAGCTTACAGCTTCTATATTCAATTTAACTTGTTATTTGTTTAACTAAAATTATTTTAACAAAAGTTATCGTATCATGTCTAAAAATAGGTGTCAACGATTTTCTCGGAATATATTAATAGGTAAAATTTAGGCTTTCGCTTTTAATGAGGCTAATCCTGTTGCAGCTTCAATCGCTGACTCCAAGTCATCGATTAGATCCTCGACATTCTCAATACCGATGGAAAGACGGATTAAATCCTCTGATACACCGGCAGCCTTCAGTCCTTCAGTGTCTAACTGCTGATGTGTGGTGCTGGCAGGATGAATAATTAGACTCTTAGCATCACCAACATTGGCAACATGGGCCCAGAGTGTCAAGGAATTGATCAATTTGGCACCTGCTTCTTTTCCACCTTTAATACCAAAGACAACCATGGAACCCGCACCCTTTGGTAAATACTTTTTCGCTAACTCATAATCAGGATGGGAGCTGTGACCAGGATAGGATACCCATGCTACCGCCGGATGAGCTAGTAAATAATCCACAACTTGCTTGGTATTGGCTACATGCTCCTTCATCCGCACATGAAGGGTTTCAAGCCCTATTGTGAACTGAAATGCATTTTGCGGGCTTAGCGCAGGTCCAAGATCGCGCAATAATTGAACGCGGGCTTTTATGATATACGCGACCGCCCCTAAGGCTTCTGCATAGACAAGTCCATGATAGCTGTCATCAGGGGTGGTGAAGCCTGGGAATCGTGATGAATTCCAATCAAACTTTCCGCCATCGACGATAACTCCACCGGTTGTGGTTCCGTTCCCTAACAACCACTTGGTTGCAGAGTGCACAACGATGTCCGCACCATGCTCGATTGGACGGCAGAGGTATGGGGTGGCGAATGTATTATCAATAATTAAGGGGACCCCTGCTGCATGGGCTATGTCGGCTACTTTTTCAATATCCAGTACTCGTAAACTTGGATTACCAATCGTTTCGGCAAAGACCGCTTTTGTTTTTTCCGTAATCGCTTGGTGGAAGTTTTCCGGATTTTCGGCATCAACAAATTTTACGTTGATTCCGTATTTAGGCAAGGTGACTGCCAATAAATTATAGGTTCCACCGTAAAGATTGGATGCAGCCACGATCTCATCGCCTGCTTCAGCGACATTTAAAATCGCAAGTGTAATCGCTGCCATCCCGCTGGCAACAGCGAGTGCGCCCACTCCGCCTTCCAGCAGGGCAACGCGGTCTTCAAATACAGTGGTTGTCGGGTTGTGAATTCGTGTGTATATGTAACCAGGTTCTGCAAGACTAAAAAGGTTGGCCGCATGTTCGGTATTTTTAAATTGATAGGCATTGTTTTGATAGATTGGAACAGCACGTGCTCCTGTTACAGGATCGGGTGACAAGCCTCCATGAACACTTAGTGTTTCAAAACGGTACTTCTTTTGATTATCCGCCATATTTCCTGTTCCTCCTTTTTGACAATAGAACGACAAAACCCCCGCTTCCGAAGAAGAGGGGGTTCTTCTTCTCATCTTTCGAGCTGGTTTGCTCTGCTGGAATTGGCACCGTGTTCGTAAACCGGTTGCCGGGCTTCAAAGGGCCAGTCCCTCCACCACTCTAGATAAGATTCTGAAAGTTCGATTGTTGTTAACTATAGATTACTAGAATTTTAATTCCGAGTCAACATATAGGATTACATAACTTTAGCAAGATTTTTATGTGCTTTTGTTAAAAAGAAGATGGATTCGAGTAGCAGTGTGGTTCTTAGGGGGGCGGTTATGGTTAGCTTTCCTTTCTTTTCAAGTGTTCGCAGTGTTTCGGTTCCTTCAAAAAGCTGTTGTATGGCTTGTATGTCCCCTTTGACTTCCGAACAAATGATTTCTGGATCATTTAGTAACGACATTTGGCCATTTTTAATTTGGATAGTCGCAGTATCCTGTTCACAATAAAATTTTACTTTTATATCTGCATGTTTGATAAGGCTAAAGATATGGCCCTGTAAGGTGAATTTTTCTAAAAATCTTTCTGCCAGTTCGTTCATCTCTACCACTCCGGTCTGTGCGCACGTAATAGTTTACTTATTCAGCATCGAGGACGGGATTCCTTTGATTATCGCTCGACAATTCTCTGTTGAATTAGGCTATTTAAGACGATTTCCTGAGAAATATGTCGAGTCTTCGAAAGTGTTAAAAAATAGTCAAATCTTTGGCACGGAATTATCGTTAAAATGAAGGTTAGAAAGGATGTGGAGTATGATTTTAAAGGATCGCCCGGAACCGCTTGAATTAAGACTATTAAAGTTATTAGACGCTCGAACAGTGTTAGAAGAAAAGGAAAAAAAGTCTCTTCATAATAAAGCTAAAGGATATGAGGGTGAAAAAGTGTTTGATTTGTTAACGGAAAAGCTCGCGCCTCCAAGTTACCTCTTACATGACTTGCTGCTGGAGTCAAATAATAGCCAGTTTCAAATGGATTCGTTGATGATTAGACAGGGGCCCATTTATCTTTTTGAGGTAAAAAATTTTGAAGGTGATTTTTATTATGAAAATGGCCGGTTTTATTCTCTCACTTCCAATAAGGAAATCAAGAATCCATTGCTGCAATTGGAACGCTGTGAATCACTGCTTAGGCAGCTTCTCCAAAGTCTCGGGTACCGCATGGCTATTGAGGCCTATGTTATTTTTATTAACCCTAAATTCCACTTATATCAATCCCCAATGAATCAACCCATTGTCTATCCAAATCAGCTTCCCGATTTTATGAGTAAATTAAATAGAAAATCGTCCACTTTGAATGGACACCATAAAAGTCTTGCTGAGCAATTGGTCTCTATGCACCAGACGGAATCTCCTTATGAAAAGTATTCGAAGTATTCGATTGATCGGTTAAAGAAAGGGGTTATTTGTGGGGGTTGTCATTCTTTTGGTGTATCTATAAATGATAGATATTTACAATGTAGGGTTTGTGGTCATCGTGAAGGGATTGATGCTGCTGTAGTAAGAGCTGTCGAGGAAATAAGGCTGCTTTATCCTCATGAAAGAATAACAACTAATTTAGTTTTTGAATGGTGTGAGAGTATTGATTCAAAGAAGACTATTAGGAGGGTTTTAAAACAAAACTTGGTCTGTAATGGAAAGACAAAGGGGCTCTTTTATGAATAGTTTTGTGGTGTGTATGTTTTGTTTGTATGTTTACTGTGCCCGAGCTGTTTTTTATAAACATGGTAGCTTTATTTTATTTTAATGGTTTATTATTTTGACCGCTATGGTCTCCTTTTTACCGTGGCGGGCACTATTCCTTTTTAATTTGACCGCTACGATTTCCTTTTTACCGCGGCGGGCACTATTCCTTTTTATTTTGACCGCTACGGTTTCCTTTTTACCGCGGCGGGCACTATTCCTTTTTATTTTGACCGCTACGGTTTCCTTTTTACCGCGGCGGACACTATTCCTTTTTATTTTGACCGCTACGGTTTCCTTTTTACCGCGGCGGACACTATTCCTTTTTATTTTGACCGCTTCGGCTTCTTTTTTACCGTGGCGGGCACTATTCCTTTTTATTTTGACCGCTACGGTTTTCCTTTTACTGTGATGGGCACAATTCCTTCTTCGCCCACCCCACTCATACAAAAAACAGATGCGGCACCCCGCATCTGCTCACCCAAGATAAGATTTAATTTTTTCAAGTAAATAAGGGACAGAATGAAACGCATAAATCGCTTCCTCGACCTCACCGTTACGAATAATCAACAGGCAGGGTACACTTTCAATAGCAAAATTCTCCGCCAAATCCGGATAAAAATTCAAGTTCATTTTTCCCATCGCCACATCTACAAGCTCCTCTACGATTTGAAGCATTCGAGAAGCTACCTGACAAGTACCGCATAGAGGCGTATAAAAATATAACAGACCGATTCCCTCATGGTCGAGGAAATCAGCCAATTCAGTTCGATTCCATTCATTCATCACGCATTAACTCATTTCTAAAAACTCAGCATGGACATCAATATTAGCCCCTAATAGGACCATTGCCAGGTGGTGTTCAGGTGCTGTTGCTACCTCCCGATACATCCGGTCAATATACAAATGCTCCGCATGGGGAAATTCTCGTTTAAATCGTTTGCGAAGCTTCTCACCAGAATCATCTGCATCGACGAGGATATAGACATCCTTATCCTCTAGAAACTCAATCAATTCCTCTAGTTTAGAATGACTGATGGTTCCATTTGTGCAGATAATCTCCACAGGTTCCTTCACAATATTCTTCACCTTATTTTTATCGGATTTTCCTTCGACAATAAGAACTTTGTCAACATACGAATCATTCATATCCCATCACCTGTAATATAAAGTTGTTTATGTTAACATATTCTAAAATACTGATTTCGTGTACCATCTTGTTAGTAAGTTAACTATAACATGATTGTCCGCTAAGAAATAGGTATTTGCTTGAAATTATGTTAACACCATCCACCATCATCACAGTCGGTATACTTAGCATTCGGCTGTTCAGTTACAGTGACATGCTGATAAATTTTTTGCTGTTCAGCCTCAAAGTGATGATCCAATTCGACTTGCATCTGATCAGAAAGCTTTATTTTTCCTATTGCTGTATTTTCAAGAAACAGTTCAATTTCACCATTCTTTAATTTTCCAACCACTCGGTCAGTAACATCAATCTTTTGCTGTTTTAATGTCATTTCTTCCACCCTTTTCGATATGGTTTAGGTTTAGTCTGTCCCCGCCGGACAAGAAAAGGAGTGGAAATTTAAGAGAAAAAGCACCCATAAATAGGTGCTTTTAAAAAATTAGTCTTCTTTAATCATTTCTTCATATTGCTCAGCAGACATTAAATTGTCTACTTCACTTACATCAGAAGGCTCAATCACAATCATCCATGCTTTTTCATATGGGGATTCGTTGACAAATTCAGGGTTGTCACTCAAATCCTCATTGATTTCAACCACTTTACCACTAACAGGTGCATAGAGCTCCGAAACCGTCTTAACAGATTCTACACTGCCGAAAGGTTCGTCAGCTGATACATCTGCACCAACCTCTGGAAGTTCAACGAAAACGATATCGCCTAGTTCATGCTGTGCAAAGTCAGTAATCCCAACGCGGACTTTCTCGCCTTCAACCTTTACCCATTCATGCTCTTCAGAATAACGCAATTCTTTTGGTAAACTCATTTGAAAAATCCCTCCAGTTTCTTAATAAACATCGATTAACTTTTTTTAAAGCCAAGTTTTTGCAAACTCTTCTTCCTTAAAACCAACGATAACACGCTCGCCATCCGTCAGAAGTGGCCTTTTGATTAACATCCCATCAGATGCCAGCAGATCAAGCAGTTCATCCTCTGTTGCCGTCTTCATTTTATCTTTAATCCCTAATTCACGATACTTTAAACCGCTTGTATTAAAAAATTTCTTTAATTCCAAGCCGCTTTTTTGATAAAATTCCTGCAGCTGTTCGCGTGATGGGGGCTGCTCAACAATATGTACTTCTTCATAGGAAAGATGATGGGCATCCAGCCATTTCTTCGCATTTCGACATGTGCCGCATTTGGGATACCAGTAAAAGGTTAAAGCCAATCGTTTCACCACCCTATCCGTTTCATTCATAAAAAGTTTATCATATGGCCTTCCAAAATCCTAATGGACCGCACTCCTAATAGGAAAAATTCGACACCTTTTGTATATTTTCCTTCCCACTTTAAAAATATAATAAAGCCCCAACAAAATAATGAAGGGGCTCCCGAATGGTTAAACTGTATAACGTTCTGCTTCAATCACTACGTCAGCAGCTGCCCGTTTTTTGGCAATCACGTTGATTGGCTGGTGGCGTGTGAACTTGCGAAGCGAGGTTAACATCATTCGAAGTGTATCGCCTTGTTCAATCGCTACAAGCGATTCTTTCGCAGTTGCTTCGATTTCATTAAAGGCTTCTTGACAGAAAATTTGGGTATAAAGAAGTTTTTGCTGATTCTTGTCTAAGCCGCCATTGGCAATCGCTTTTTCTGTACGGAGCACAACGGATTCCATCGCGTAAACATTCGAAACAATATCTGCAATATTGGCTAAGATTTCTTGCTCCCTTTCTAATGCCTTACCAAATTTTTGAGCTGCTAATCCAGATGCCAATAAGGCAATCTTTTTGGCATTTCTCACAAGGTATTTTTCCTGAGCTAACGGCTCGTCACCAGGCTCCTCTGGCATTAACATCATTAATTCCTCTTGCAGAGCTAAAGCTTTTTGGAATAGTGGCAGTTCGCCTTTTAATGCTTTTTTCACTAGTGTTCCGGGAACCAGCAGTCTGTTAATTTCGTTGGTTCCTTCAAATATCCGGTTAATCCTCGCATCACGATAAGCTCTTTCAATCGGATATTCCTGCATGAAGCCATAGCCGCCATGGATTTGTACTCCTTCATCGACTACATAGGATAAAACTTCACTCGCAAAGAATTTGTTTACCGAGCATTCAATCGCATATTCAGCGATCGCATTTGCCACCTTTTTAAGATCTTTCGCATCCTCGGTGGAAAGCTTTCCTTGGTTGTCTTCATATAAACCAATCGTACGATAGACTGAACTTTCAGCCGCATATATTTTAGATGCCATCGTGCCAAACTTCTCTTTTGTTAAGTTAAATTGAGAAATCGCTGTTTTAAACTGTTTGCGGCCATTCGCATATTTAACTGTCATATCAAAGGCTTTCTTTGAACCGCCAACAGCGCCGACTGCCAATTTATAACGGCCAATGTTTAAGATGTTAAAGGCAATGACATGGCCTTTTCCAAACTCACCTAATAGATTTTCAACAGGTACCTCTACATCCTCTAAAATCAAGGTGCGAGTCGATGAGCTCTTGATGCCCATTTTCTTTTCTTCGGCACCAGTTGATACTCCCGGAAAGTCCCTTTCTATAATGAATGCAGTGAAGTGTTCGCCATCGATTTTTGCATATACGACAAATACATCGGCAAAACCGGCATTCGTGATCCACTGTTTTTCACCATTCAGGATATAATGAGTTCCAGCTGCATTTAGTTTTGCTGTTGTTCTCGCACCTAAGGCATCCGATCCTGAGCCCGGCTCTGTTAAGGCATAGGCGGCAATCTTTTCGCCAGATGCAAGGGCAGGTAAATATTTTGTCTTCTGCTCATCATTTCCGAATAACACAATTGGCAGGGAACCAATCCCGACATGTGCTCCATATGAGAGGGAGAATCCGCCTGCACCCGCCATTTTTTCAGTAATCAGTGATGAAGTGACCTTATCTAGGCCTAAACCTTCAAACTCTTCAGGCACGTCAACAGCTAATAAACCAAGCTCGCCCATTTTCTTTAACAGTTTTACAGTGCGATCAAATTCATGGTTTTCTAAATGCTCAATCTGCGGAACAACTTCTTTTTCTACAAAGTCCGCAGCTGTCTGGGCAATCATTAAATGCTCTTCATTAAAATCTTCTGGTGTAAATATATCTTGATAGGAAAGATCCTCAATTAAAAAGCTTCCGCCTTTGACAACTTTTTTTGTTTCAGTCATTAAAATTCCTCCTATTCTTTTACTACAATAGTTCAAATACTCCGGCTGCACCCATTCCGCCGCCAATACACATCGTCACTACACCAAATTGTTCATTGCGTCGTTTTAACTCGTGAATTAAGGAGAGAGTCAATTTCGCTCCCGTACAGCCTAGCGGGTGTCCAAGGGCAATGGCCCCCCCGTTTACGTTGACAATCTCTTCATTTAGACCAAGCTCCCGGATGACTTGCAAGGATTGGGATGCAAATGCCTCATTTAATTCAAATAAATTAATATCTGATAACTCCAGGCCAGCGAGCTTAACTGCTTTTGGAATCGCGACAACAGGTCCGACCCCCATAATTTCAGGCGGGACGCCGCCCACGGCAAACGAACGGAATTTTGCCAGCGGCTTTAATCCTAGTGCTTCTGCCTTCTCACGATCCATCACCATTAAGGCTGCTGCCCCGTCACTTGTTTGTGAGGCATTACCTGCTGTTACAGAACCCGTTACCGAAAAAGCTGGACGAAGTTTGGCAAGTGTCTCTAAATTGGTATCCGGGCGAACTCCTTCGTCCATGGAAAATTGAACTGTTTTTTCAACAAGTTTATTGTCATTTCCAACCGTACGAATGGTTACATCGACAGGGACAATTTCATCAACGAATTTTCCTTCTGCAATGGCTTTCGCGGCACGCTGATGGCTTCTAACCGCAAATGCGTCTTGGTCTTCACGGGATATACCATACTTTTGAGCAACCTGCTCTGCCGTATGTCCCATTCCCATATAATATTGCGGTGCCGTTTCCGCAAGTTTAATATTCGGTCTGACGACATGCCCCATCATTGGAATCATGCTCATCGATTCCGCACCGCCGGCAATCGCTGTATCGGTATGCCCAAGCATGATTCCTTGTGCGGCATAGGCGATCGCCTGCAATCCAGATGAACAGAAACGATTAACGGTAATCGCAGGGACTGTATAGGGAAGACCTGCCAATGCCCCGATATTGCGGGCCATATTGTTTCCTTGTTCCGCTTCGGGCATCGCACAGCCAATGATTAAATCATCGATATTCCCTTCATAATTTCCTGCACGCTTTAGTGTTTCTTTTACGACCAATGCTCCTAAGTCATCAGGACGAACAGTAGCAAGCGTTCCTTTCTTTGCCTTACCAACCGGGGTCCGTGCCCCGGCAACAATCACTGCTTCTCTCATCGAATCTCCCTCACTTTCTCTTAATCTCGTATTAGTTTCTTAACGGTTTCCCTTTCACGAGCATATGCTGCATGCGCTGCTGTGATTTTGGCTCGGCAATCAGACTTAAGAAAGCCTCCCTCTCTAAATCTAAGAGGTATTGCTCATCGACTTCTGTTCCAAATGGAACGCGGCCGCCCGCAATGACATAGGCAATCTTCTTGGCAATTTTTAAATCATGCTCCGAAATATAACCGGATAAACGCATCGCTTCTGCCCCGAGCAATAAGGTGGCATAGCCTGTTTCGCCAACTACCGGCACTTTCCGGCGTACTCTTGGTTTAAATCCTTGTTCATGTAAGGCAAGCACAGCCTGTTTGGCATCATAAATGAGATGATCACTGTTAAAACTAATACCGTCAGAAGAGCTTAAAAAGTTATTTTCGCGTGCTTCTGCTGCAGACGTGGACACTTTTGCGGTGGCAATCGTTTCGAACACTTTATTGGCGATATTTTGCAAATCAAATGGGACCCCGTTTGGCAGATTCTCTAAGTGCTTCATGTAAAGTTCTTTGTTTCCGCCTCCGCCTGGAAGAAGACCGACTCCTACCTCGACAAGACCCATATACGTTTCCGATGATGCTTGAATATGGGCTGCAGGCAGACAAACCTCGGCACCGCCGCCAAGTGTCATGCCAAATGGAGCGGCCACGACCGGCTTCGAGCTGTACTTCACTTTTAACAAAGCGCTATGAAGGTGACGGACGATCATATCTAATTCATAAATATTGTCATCCTGCACTTCCATTAACATCATCGCGAGGTTAGCTCCAACGCAGAAGTTTTTCCCCTGGTTGCCGATGACCAATCCTTTATAATTTTTCTCGACTTCATCGACTGAAAAATTGATCATTTGAACAATATCGAGACCAATCGCATTGTTAGGTGAATGGAATTCGAGTAAGGCAACGCCATCACCGATATCAATCAAACTTGCGCCGCTGTTCTTTTTAATAACACCCTTTTGTTTCTTAATTTTCTTGAGGTCAATCGCCTTTGGATTGATTTCCACTAGTCGATATTGACCGTTATCATAATAGAACTGCTCGCCATTTTCTTCTAAGTAGAAGGAGGTATGACCTTTTTCAAGCATCTCAGTAATCCAAGCTGGTACTTCCACTCCCGCTTCTTTCAGTTTTTGCACGGATTTTTCCACACCGATCGCATCCCAGGCTTCAAATGGCCCCATATCCCAGCCAAAGCCCCATTTCATCGCCCGGTCGATGGCGACAATATCATCCGCAATCACACCTAATAGCTGTGCAGCGTATACAAAGGATTCCGTGAATGTTTTCCATAAAAATTGACCAGCCTTGTCATCTGCGTATACAAGCGCTTTCAATTTATTAGCAGTGCCTTTTTCCTGCTTAGCCAACTCAACTGCTGGGGTTGTTAATTTTTTACGCGGCCCATATTCTAATGTAGCAGGATCTAACTCCAGTATTTCTTTACCTTTTTTCAAAAAGAATCCTTGACCTGACTTGCTGCCGAGCCAGCCTTTTTCGACCATAGTCTTAAGAAAGGCAGGAATTTCAAAAACTTCTTTCTCTTTGCCTTCCACTTGTTCATAGACATTGCCGGCTACATGATAAAAAGTATCTAGTCCGACGACATCCAATGTCCGGAATGTGGCACTTTTTGCCCGGCCGATTAATGGTCCAGTGATGGAATCTACTTCACCGACACTTAAGCCGGCTTTTACCATTTCCCTAACAGTGACAAGGAGCCCATATGTACCAATCCGGTTGGCAATAAAGTTTGGGGTATCCTTAGCAATTACAACGCCTTTCCCTAATACATCCTCACCAAACGTTTTCATGAATGATAGTACTTCTGGCGACGTATATTGAGTTGGGATGACTTCAAGTAATTTTAAATACCGCGGCGGGTTAAAGAAGTGTGTTCCTAAGAAGTGCTTTTTAAAATCTTCGGAGCGTCCTTCCACCATCGCTTCGACTGATATTCCAGAGGTATTTGAGCTGACAATGCTGCCAGGTTTGCGGTATTGATCGACTCTTTCAAAAACCAGCTTCTTTACGTTAAGGTTTTCGACCACTACCTCAATGACCCAGTCAACATCCTTTAGTTTCACTAAATCGTCTTCGAGGTTACCTGCCTCAATGAGGGCGAGATTCTTTTTAGAGGTGAGTGGTGCAGGCTTTTGTTTTAATAATTTTTGTATATTTTGTGCACTAATTCGATTGCGAACGGATTTTTCTGCAATGGTAAGCCCTTTGGCTTCCTCTTCCTTTGTTAATTCCTTGGGCACGATATCCAATAACAGTGTTGGGATCCCGATATTTGCTAAGTGAGCTGCGATTCCAGATCCCATTACCCCTGATCCAAGGACAGCTGCTTTTTTAATCAATTGGTTCAACATTGTCTCCCCCTTTAACTTTGAATGAATGCTCATTCATTTTTATAGCAAAAAAAATTCATTGATGAATGAGTCCTGCTACTATTTAATATAAAATATTTCGAAAATTTGTGCAATCAATAAACGCGAAATTTAAAATTTTTTTTAAACACATTTTTCGACTACATATTTTTATGAGGCTGGGCATCCTATTCATGAGGTGATAATGATGGCAAAAATGAAAAAGAACCCTTCCAAAGCTGGTGTTAGTGCAGCTAGTGTGAAGGGTAATGCGGGCCCTGGAAATGAAGAAGCCAGCATTGATAAACGAAACAGCCAGAATAGCCAATACAAGCGCTAGGCTTAGTTATTGAGCCGAAGTTATTTAGTTTTATTAAGGCTGTATGATATTTGGGTTTAATACAAATGCTAAAAACGATATTTTTATACTCTATTCGGGAGGTGAAGAAACATGAAGACCTTATCACGAGTTGCTTTAGTTTTAGTGATTATTGGGGCCATTAACTGGGGACTAATTGGGTTTTTTCAATTTGATTTAGTAGCAGCCCTTTTTGGCGGGCAAGATTCAGCGCTATCTAGAATCATTTATAGTCTTGTTGGACTTAGTGGACTTGCTTGTCTTCCGCTATTATTTGCTCCATTGGGCGAGTCCAAAACGGATACGACCCGTCAAAACTACGGCCAGTCTAATTATGCAACCGAGTTCGGTGAAGAGAATGATATGACAGATATTAATAATCAAGCTAAACAATCTGATACTCAATCAAGCCAGACTTACAAGCCTACAGATAGCAATCAGTCTGATGACCAAATGTAAGCAAAACGGCCATGTCACCTGCATGGCCGTTTTTATTATTTCTTTGCTTTTCGATGCTGCTCATTTAGCTGTTTAATTTCTAGACTGATTTGTTTTATTTCTTCTTTTGCCTCAGGATAAAGTTCATTCCAGTGCTTCGCTAGGGCTGGCATGGTCTTGGCTATGTGTGAATATAAAGCCCAAGTCTTCACTTTTTCTTTTGTGTCTTCTTTGCTTTCGCCAACGAGGAGCTCACTGTATTTTTCGAGTAATGCTTCAAACTGAGCTGTAAATTCTTTCTCCATTATTGACACCTTCCATCCATGCTATTTGCGTACGGGTCTTGTACCACTTTTTTTGCCTGTAACTGTTTATACCATTTTACCATATTTGTTAGCAGGCAGGGTCTTGGGGGTAATTTGGATTAATTCTGTGGACTTGGACGATATTTCCGTGGATAGTTGGGTTTTTCCCGTGAGCTTCTGGTTTAATTCCGTATCTTTTATGTTTTTTCTGCGAATTTGCGAAATAATTCCGCTAACTGTACTTTGACTTGAGATTTGATTCGTTGATTCCGCGGACTTGGGCGATATTTCCGTGGATAGTTGGATTTTTCCCGTGAACTTCTGGATTAATTCCGTATCTTTTTATGTTTTTTCCGTGAATTTGCGAAATAATTCCGCGAACTCTACTTTGACTTGAAAGGTGATTCGTTGATTCCGCGGATCTGGGCGATATTTCCGTGGGTTTTTGGATTTTTTCCGTGAACTTCGGGATTAATTCCGTATCTTTTTATGTTTTTTCCGCGAACTTTCCCAATAATTCCGCGAACTGTACTTTGACTTGAGATTTGATTCGTTGATTCCGCGGATCTGGACGATATTTCCTTGGATTTATGGATTTTTTCCGTGAACTTCGGGATTAATTCCGTATCTTTTTATGTTTTTTCCGCGAACTTTCCCAATAATTCCGCGAACTGTACTTTGACTTTGAGAAGTGACCCGTTGATTCCTCGCCCCGATCTTAAAAAAGCACAAAAAAAAGAGCGAACCCAAGTCGCTCTTTTTATGCCGAAGTAGAAAACATATACTTTTTATAATGATAGCGAATCGAGAAAATTAATCCCAATCCCATCATGTTCCCCATCAAGGCACTTCCCCCGTAGCTGATAAAAGGCAGCGGGATACCCGTAATCGGCAGAACGCCAATGGTCATGCCGATGTTCTGGAACACGTGGAAGGTGATCATACTGATGACACCAACACAAATATACGTATAAAAATTGTTCTTTGTTTCCATGCCAACCTTCGTAATATGGTAAATAAGCAGGAAAAATAAGCTGATTAACACACTTGAACCGATAAAGCCATATTCCTCACCCACGACACTAAAAATAAAGTCCGTTTGACTTTCAGGTAAATAGACTTCACGGTTGCCAAAGCCTTTACCGCCTGTTTGACCGGAGCCGATGGCAAGCAAGGACTTCGTCAGCTGGTAAGCATCCGTCCCTTCATAACTATAGGGATCAAGCCAAGAGTAAATCCGGCGAAGCTGATATTCACCAACCCCCAGATACTTTTCCAACACATCCGGACTCCAAAGAACAAAATAAAATATCGTACCAATTAAGATAATACCAAACCCAAATATCGGCACTAAAATTTTCCATGAAATGCCGGAAATAAAAATCATGCCAATTAAAATAGCCAAGAAAACAAGCGAGGTCCCTAAGTCTTGCTTGATGATCATTCCCAACGGAGCCATCGTGACGATACCCATTTTAATTAACAGCCAAAAATCAGTTTGCAGTGTTTTAACTGGATTTTTCAAATGATGTTGATCAACCACACGTGCAAGGCCCAGAATAATAAAAATTTTCACAAACTCAGAAGGCTGGATTGAGCCAACCCCTGGTAGCACAAACCAGTTCTTTGCCCCATTAATGACCGGAGCAATACTTGCGGGTGCAACAATTAAAAAAGCTAGCAAAAAGATGCCCAACCCGTATGCGTACCAAGTTAATTTTTTCAATTGGTCTGAATCAAGGGTCATTACCATGGTAATAATACCGCCCCCAACAACATACCAGACGATTTGCTTGATTAAAAAGTTCTCCTTATACTGTCCGCTTGCCTGGGCACTGTAGATTGCTAAACAGCTCGCTAGAAAAAGCAAGATTAATATAAAAACAAGGCTGTAATCAAGTTTTGAAGTTGTATTGCTTTTTGAAGTCATATTGGTTCCACCTTACAAAAAACTTGTCCATTCCTCCATTATATTTTGAAAAACGACAAATCTCAACTTATAACCGGCTGCTGGTTTTATTTACATGATTTGAAAATAGATCTTTCGTACCTCTTCTGCCATCCATTCTAAATTACTCGGGACTTGTGGAATGCCATACCCAATGTATAACGGGGTAGTCACAAACCGGGAGACCACTTTTGCATAAATTTTATCATCCAGATGATGAAAAAAGATATTATAGCTTGTGGCTTTAAAAGGAAAATGATTCAGAATATAGTGGACCGCCGTTTGAATATATTCCGCGAACTCCTCCCTGTATCCGGAATCCTCCATTTCGATATTAAATTCATAAAAGCCCACGCGCGGCTTTGTCGACAAGGTAAGCTGGACACCATGGTTCTCGGCAATGAGGAGACCCTCAAACATATCATGTGACGATTTTTTTCGATAATCAATATCATGCAAGCCGACAATCTGCATATGTGGGTGGGCGATGGTCCCTCCCGACAGCGGACCATGATTTTTGAAAAAAATAACCGATCGGTATTGCCCCGATTTCTCCATGTCTAACCAAGCAGTAAGGCCAAATTGAATCAACCGATGGAGATGCTCGTTGGAATAGGTGGAGAGGTCGCCATGGCAATCGTCTGTTTCTATTAGCACGGTTTGATACGTATTTTCAAGGACAGGATATTTATTTTTCAAGAGAATGATCGGGCCATCCACAGCAATGATGCCGGTCAACTGGTCTCTTTCACAAAATGGACATGCCTGTTCTTTGTTTCGGATATTTTCCGGCTTTTTGACCCCAATAGACGTATTAAAATGAAGATGAGAATTTTCCAAAATACGTTTCTCCTCTCAGGCAAGTATAATCCTATTTTATGGGAGAAGACGTTCCCTTTGCACTTATTTTGATTTCATCTACCAATCTTTTATTTAATACCTCCTAAAATGGAAGAGGACTTCATGAAATCGTTCTTTCCTGCATATTCATTAGTGTACAGGCTTAGATCACTTTAGAATGAGAGGGAGCGTATGTTAACAAAACTGGAAGCATTAATCCTCGGAATAATTCAAGGTTTAACTGAATTTTTGCCCATCAGCAGTACAGGACATCTTTACTTAGGAAGAAATTTATTCGGCCTTCAAGAAGCGGGGCTATTGCTTGATACCATGCTGCATGTCGGGACCTTATTGGCTGTGTTTGTCTTTTATAAAGCTGAGTTTATCAAAATACTTAAAAATCCGTTTAGCAAATTAACTCTTTTGTTAATCGTGGGAACAATACCTGCCGTTGTATTTGGGCTTGCTTTTAAGGATTATATTGATGAAATCTCGAAAACAGGTGTGACGATTGGCTGGGAATTTTTAATGACGGGAATATTTCTGTGGCTTGCCGATTCAGCTAAAAATGGGTATAAAAAAATGGATGATATCGGCTATAAGGATGCCTTCATCATTGGCACTTTTCAGGCGGTTGCGATTATGCCGGCCATTTCACGTTCGGGGATGACCATTGTTGCGGCACTTTGGCGTAAATTAGACCGGGAAACTGCCGCTTACTTTTCTTTTCTTTTATCGACGCCAGCGATTGCCGGCGCGATTGTCCTGCAGACCAAGGATTTACTTGAAGGCCAAGGCGAAACCATCACCCTATCGGCATTACTAGTGGGGATCATAGCTTCTGCCCTCTTTGGCTACGTTGCCGTAAGATGGATGATTAGCTATTTAAAAAAGCATTCTTTAAAGCCGTTTGCGATTTATGTTTGGGCATTAGGGATTCTTGTTTTATTCTTTCAATTTACAGGTAAATTTTAAATTAAGGCTGTGTTAATCTTGAATGTTGATTTCCGCTCCACATCAACAATAATCTTCACACAGCCTAAAAGAAAAATGCGGCTCAGAGCGAGTCGCATTTTTCTTTTTATATAGTAACGGTTTCCTTTGCCATTTCTCGTGCTGCTTCGGCCGCTTGTTCTTTTGCCTTGGCCATAATTTCCGGTATCTGTTTTGGAAAATGATCCAATCCCTCTGCAATTACGGTATCCAAGCTCTCGAAGCCAAGGAATTGGAATACTTTGCGTAAGTAGCGGTCGCCAAACTCAAAGTCAACCATTGGACCGGAGGAATAGATACCGCCGCGGGTTTGAATATGAATCGCTTTTCTGCCTGTTAAAAGTCCCTTTGGACCATCTGGTGTATTGGTAAACGTTTTTTCAACGATAAATAAATTATCAATAAACTTCTTCAGTATCGAAGGGGCGCCAAGATTCCAAATCGGCGTCACAAACACATAGTAATCAGCAGCAATAAATCGGTCAGCAAGCTCATGCATTTTTTCAAGCTTGGTCCGTTCTGCTTCCGATAATTGCTCTTTTGTATAACCCATAAAGGATAATTTAGCCCGTGCGTATAAAAGATCCATGTCAATATCAGGGATTTCCATATCATATAAGTGCCACCGTTCAATTTCCACTTCCGGCTGGGCAGCCTTAAACTCCTCTAAAAATACTTCGCCGATTTGCATCCCTTTTGATCGTTTTATATCATTTTTAGGGTTTGCTGTAATATACAAAAGTTTCGACATTTACATCCCTTCCCTTAACTAGAAATTTTCCCTCTATGAACATACTACAACAAATTCCCATGCTCACGATTGAACAATAAGTGACGTTTGTGAAGATTGTGTGACTCATGAACATTTCTTATGTACAATTCATGACAATTCTAAACAAAACCCAACGAAACTTAACAAAACTTAACAAAAGTCACATATCTTGTGCTATTCTTTTTATAAAATGAACTGGAAAAAGGAGGGTGGAAAATGGATGAACGGGCCTATACTCCCGATGAAGTAGCGCAAATCTTTCAAATCTCTAAACATACAGTATATGAGTTGATTAAAAGAGGTGAATTACACGCCTTTAAGATTGGAAATAAAATGCGAATCGAGCATGCCGAACTAGAGCGTTATAAGGAAACTATGAAAGCTCCTGCTAAAAAAAGTATGGATGCACCACACGTAACCAGCATAGCAACTGCACCGATCCGTCTTTCTGGCAGCCATGATTTTCTCGTAGAACATTTCGCTAAACAAGCTGCAAGCGCTTTAAATTTGCAAATCCAGCCTTCCTTCATCGGAAGCTTAGAAGGATTAATGATGCTTTACCGGGGTCAATGCGATATTGCGGCAATCCACTTATTAGATCCAGCTTCACAAGAATATAATCTGCCATTTATTCATCAGCTATTTGTCTATGAAAATATTGCGGTCCTACGATTTGCTGCCAGGCAGCAAGGCTTCATTGTCGCAAAGGGTAATCCTAAGAGTATTCTTGATTTTACGGATCTTACTAGAAAAGACGTCCAGTTTATTAACCGGCAAAAAGGAGCGGGAACTAGGTTTTTACTTGATTCTAAGCTTTCTGCCTATGGGATTCATCCAACTAAAATAAACGGTTATGGACAGGAAGAATGGAACCATTTATCTGCGGCTTCCTACATAAATCGAGGCATGGCGGATGTTACCTTCGGAATTCAATCCGCCGCAAGCCACCTAGGACTTGATTTCGTCCCGATCACGCAAGAAAAGTTTGATCTTGTTTTTCGCTTCACGACAGAGAACAAAGAGGATTTACTGACGTTAATTCATTATTTACAATCTGCTAGTTTTAAAGATAGCCTGACAGATTTAGAAGGCTATTCAATTCAAGAATTAGGAAAAGTCATCTATCAAACTAGTCAAACGGAGGAACTTGTATGAAGAAAAATCGTTTCGTAATCGCGTTATTTGCATTGATGCTTCTTGTTTTATCAGCTTGCGGAAATACAACATCAAAAGATTCGGCCGCTAAAGAACAGAAACCAGCTGCAGCAAAACCTGCTCCAACAAACATGATTCTTGCGACCACAACCAGCACACAGGACAGCGGCTTATTGGATGTCATTATCCCTATGTTTGAAAAACAAAATAATGTCAAAGTAAAAGTGATTGCTGTAGGTACTGGCGAAGCATTGGCAATGGGTACAAAAGGTGAAGCAGATGCCCTGCTGGTTCATGCTCCAGCAGCAGAGAAGGCGGTTGTCGATGCAGGGGATGCCATTAACTATAAACGCGTTATGTACAATGATTTTGTTTTAGTAGGGCCAAAGGAAAACCCAGCTGGTGTTAGTGGTGATGATATTGTCGCTGCGTTTAAGAAATTAGCTGAAACCAAATCACCTTTCATTTCACGCGGCGATGACTCTGGTACAAATAAAAAAGAACTGGCTATTTGGACGACTGCAAATATTAAGCCAGCAGGCGATTGGTATGTTTCAACCGGGCAAGGAATGGGCCAAACCTTACAAGTTGCAGCAGAGAAGAAAGGCTATGTCTTAACGGACCGTGCAACCTGGCTCTCCCAATCCAAAAATCTAGATACACTAAAAATTGTGGTTGAAGGCGGTAAAGATTTAATGAATATCTATCATGTTATGGAAGTAAATCCTGAAAAACATGATAAAGTGAATAGTACAGATGCTAAAAAGTTTGTAGATTTCATGGTAGCTCCAAAAACACAAGATGTAATTGAGAACTTTGGTAAAAAAGAATTTGGAAGATCACTTTTTATTAAATACACAGAGTAATAGATAGAGTGGCGTTCTTCTAAACGAGTCCGCCTCCTGTCAACTTCATACGGATTACTGGAGGCACGACGATATGGAATTACTAGTAGATGGAATCAAAAAGGCAATCGAAATCATCCTTTCTGGTGATCAAGAAGTGTTAGCGATTACCGCTTTAACGCTTAAAGTCTGCCTCATTTCCATTCTAATTAGTACACTAATCGGCTTGCCTTTTGGTATGCTCCTTGGATTAACTAGATTTAAAGGCCGTAAATTACTACTAGTCTTCATTAATATTGGTTTAGGGCTCCCTCCAGTTGTAGCAGGACTATGGATTACCATGCTTTTATGGCGCTCCGGCCCATTGGGTGATTTCTCCTTGCTCTATTCGCCGACCGCCATTGTCATGGCCCAAATCTTAGTCAGTTTGCCCATTGTTACCAGCCTTACCTGTACAGCCTTTCAGCAAATCAGCGATAAGATGCTGCTGCAAATTAAGGCACTTGGGGCAACAAGACTGCAGACATTGTTTATTCTGATTAAACAATTAAAGATGGCCATTTTAGCGGCGGTCATGGCAGGTTTTGGCCGTGTGATTGCCGAGGTGGGTGCGGCAATGATGGTGGGCGGCAATATTCAAGGCGATACTCGAATCTTAACCACGACCATCGTAATGGAAGTATCGAAAGGCAACTTTGACATTGCCTTAGCCCTTTCATTTATTTTATTGTCCGTTGCTCTATTGATAACGGCTGCCTTAACATTTCTACAGCAAAGGAAGCGAATATCATGAACCCGTTAATTGAGCTAAAGAACATAACCTATCAAGCCCAGCAGAAGACGATTCTAGATATTCCTTCCTTCAAGATTTATGAAGGTGAGTTTCTTGGTATTATGGGGCCGAACGGTGCTGGAAAAAGCACCTTACTAAAGGTCCTTTCGTTTCTGGAAAAACAGTCGAGCGGCGAGTTCCTCTATCGGAATCAACCCGTTCCAATTGGCAATCCTCCGCTTGAATGGCGAAGAAGGTTCTCGGTTGCCTTACAGCAATCCCTTCTCTTAGATGGATCCGTCTTTCAAAATATTGCTATTGGCCTAACATTAAGGAAGGTATCCAAATCAATCATCAAAGAAAAAGTAGCTCAATGGCTCGAGTTGTTTGGCATTAGCCATTTAGCGAAAAAAAATGCTCTTTATTTATCAGGCGGTGAGGCGCAAAGGGTTAATCTTGCGCGCGCAATGATTGTGGAGCCGGAAATTCTTTTTCTAGATGAGCCTTTTTCAGCACTAGATTTTCCAACAAAGATCCGTTTAATGGAAGATTTCAAACAGATTTTAGAGGATACCAGAACAACTACTGTGTTTGTCAGCCATGATTTGATGGAGATTCAGTATCTGACAAATCGGCTTTCAATAATTGTCAATGGTCAAGAAAAGCAGACAGGACCAACCCCACTGGTCATTGAACATCCCAACACTTCCACTCAATCCTTCCTAAATGAGTGGAAGAAATTCTATCCTGCATTAACGGGCAGTAAATTATTCCCCAGTTCAAACCTGAAAAATGGTTAACGGTTTAGTGCCTAAAAATGCAGCAGCAGTTCCTTGAATGGAGCTGCTTTTTTTATCGCTCTTCCAAATTTGCTTAATATTTTTTTGAAGAATAAAATAGATAATATACATAATGAAACTAGCTTTAGGGGGAGTGTTCCATGAAATATGCCATCATAACCGGAGCTTCTAAGGGCTTAGGGGAAAGTATTGCGAAACACCTTTTGCAGGAGCAAATTGCAGTAATTTCTGTTTCCCGGACAGAGAATAGTGAGTTAAAGAATCTTGCCATCTCAAAGGGAATGAATTATAAACATATTTCTTGTAATCTCTCATTAGAAAAAGAAATACAAGAGGTCTTTATGGAGATTGCCCACTGTCTTTTTGAAAAAAACCCAACCGAGATCCTGCTTTTCAATAATGCTGGTGTGATTGAACCCATTCAAACGGTCGGAAATTTAGATCAAACTCCAATTATTCGAAATATAAAAGTAAATCTAATTGCGCCTATTTTGATAACCAATTTATTTTTAAGCCAGGCACAGTTAACCAATACAAAAGTAACCGTTATCAATGTCACGTCTGGTGCCGCTGTCCGCTCGATTGAAGGCTGGAGTGTTTATTGCAGCTCAAAGGCCGGGTTAAACATGTTCACCCAAACAACTGCCATCGAACAGGCAGAATTAAAAACTGAGAATATCATTATTGGCTTTAGTCCAGGCATCATGGATACCGGCATGCAGGAAACGATCCGCTCTTCCTCCGAAGCTGCCTTTAAAGAGCTAGAAAAATTTAAAGAGTTTAAAGAAAAGCATTTATTATTGGAAACGGATGCAGTGGCGAATGGAATAGTGGACTTAGTGTTACGCGGCACACCCGAAAGCGGCCGGGTATACCATATAAAAGAGTTATTAGAATCATAGAAACAAGGCCGTTCATTGATGAACGGCCTTTACTCTTCCTGTGGAAACCATAAGGTGATGCTGGTTCCTTTATTTACCCTGCTTTTTACGTTAATTAAGCCTTTATGTGCATCCATTAAAGCCTTAACAATCGAAAGCCCTACTCCCACACCACCAGTTTTTCTGTCTCGTGATTTATCTCCGCGATAGAAACGTTCGAAAATATGGGGGATGTCGTCTTCAGCCATTCCTGAACCTTCATCTTGAATTTTAAAGCCCACGTAACCTTCTTTGTCGGTCACAACCGAAATGGTGACGTTTTTCCCTTCCGGCGTATACTTTAAAGCATTATTAAGAACATTGGATAAAACTTGCATCAAACGATCTTTATCTGCTTCAAACATTTCTTCCTGAAAGGGTTCTTTAATTTGCAGACCTACACCCTTTTCTTTAAATATGGGCAAAAACATTTCCCATATAGCGGCTAATACGCTGCCTGCCTCCAGTTCCATTTTCTCTAGTCTTATTTGCGGATTTTCCGCTGCAAGCAGTTTCTCTAACTCATTTACCAGCCTTACTAACCGCATGAGCTCTTCATGACTAACCTGCAAACGCTGTGGTGTTGGCTCCCAAATTCCATCCTGGAAAGCTTCAATTTGACTTCTTAATGTAGCAAGCGGGGTCCGCAGCTCGTGGGCAAGGTCGCCTGTAAATTGTTTCCGCAGCATTTCTTCCTTTGCTAGCGATTCAGCAAGTTTATTAAAAGAAATCGCGATGTGCTTTACCTCTGTCGGCAGACCGGATAAAGGGATACGGATATCAAGATTATGCTGTTGCAGCTCACCGGCCGCAAACGAGAGCTTCTTTAGCCCGGAGGTTAGTTTTTTAGAAAAAATCATCCCAAATAGGATCGCTAAAACAATGGTTAAGCAAACGGCAGCTAAGATATACAATTGAATCGTTTGAATAAAGGTGTATTCATCATCAATCGGACCTACCGGGTAAATGGCTACGAGCTTGCCGATAATGGCATTGTCTACCTTCAGCGTATAGGTTTTACTGTGCCACTTTTCTCCAGTAGGCCCGGGTTCCGTTAATCCAAAGCTATTTAACATGCCGCGGATACCTGATGTATCCATCTGCATCTTTCCAAATCGATCATATAATTGAAAATAAAGTTGATCAGACATAGCATTCTCATGCAGTAGACCATAGACCGGATCCGTCGTATAGTGTCTATTTTTCCGATAATCTTTCTCGATTTCCGTAATAATTCGATCAATCTTTTTTTCACGATTACGGTCTAAATAACTAGTAAAGCTCTCTTCAAAGCCGTACTGAATAAAGAAGCTGACAATTAAAATTCCAATCATCGAGATGAGGACTAAATAAAAAAGTATTTTAGACCGGAGCGTTTGCAGCATCTAGTACCCCTCCAAATTTATAGCCCATCCCAAAAACCGTCACGATAAAATCAGGCTGCCGTGAATCCCACTCTATTTTTTTACGGAGATTTTTGATATGGGTATCCACACTCCGCTCATAGCCGTCATAGTACATGCCTTCATCCTGAATTTTTTCAAGCAAATCCATTCGGCTGTAGACACGGCCAGGATTGACAGCCATATTGGTTAATAATTTATATTCAATCGGGGTTAACGTTACATACTCCCCATTTACGGTTACCTCTTTTTTGACTAAGTCGATTGAAAGTTTCTTGCCGTTAAATTCAAGGCGTTCGACCTTGTCTGCCTTTTTGACGCGTCTGAGAATGGCTTGAACCCGAACAACCACTTCCCTTGGACTAAAAGGTTTGGTTAAATAGTCGTCAGCTCCCATCACAATCCCGTTAATGCGGTCGTCCTCTGCCGATTTCGCTGTCAGCATAAGGATTGGGACATCCGACTCTTTTCGCACGAGCCGGCAAACCTCTTCACCAGATATATCAGGCAGCATGAGGTCAAGAATCATTAAATCAGGTTCGATTGTTTTCGCTTTTTTCAAAGCATCTATTCCATTATCAGCACTATGAATCTCATAGCCTTCTCTCTCTAAATAAGCTTCTAGGACTTCTACTATTCTGCGTTCATCGTCCACTAATAGAATCTTCATGAATCATCACTCCCCATACCCTTACTATATCATCTCTAATCTGTGATTTTTGTAACTTCACAAATTCACCACAACTTCTTCATAACATCTTCAATTTTTCTCGCTAAGATAATCATGTGAAGAGTGTTGACACCTTGATCTCCCCAAAGTTATGGTGATCGGCTCTTTATTGATTGAGTACACTGGTTTTTTAGCCATCTTACTCATCCCAAAATTAACCTCTCTACTATAAAGGGTGTCCCAGTTAAAAGGGACACCCACTTTTTTTATTTATAAAATTGCAACAAAAGGATGCTATCTCACGGCCTGACATGTAGTATTCTTATGGTGTGAGGTGCTGACATGAATAGAATATCACTTAAAATTTGTCTGCTTTTCTTTCTGGCTATTTGTCTGTTAGAAGGAATTTCGATGTTTTTTTTACACAATAATATTATCCACTCCCGTGTGCATGAAGAATTATCTGCACTTCAGACAAGGGGAAATAATCATCGCGATGTTCTAGAGGCGTCGTTTCACGAAGATACGGTCAGGCACATTGCCATGATGGAAGCGCGGACCGATACACAAGTTGTCTTAACAAAGCCAGATGGATCTATCTATATGTCCTCCAATAAAGTGACAGATGAAATGAAAAAAACGATGAAGTCTACTCCTAAACGTGTTCCCCATGATGGATTAATCTTAGAAGAAGATTGGAAAACTGCAGCTACCATTGCCGCTGTTAGCCCCGTGACGGTCGACAAGAAAATTGCCGGTTATGTCTATATGTTTCAAACTACACAGAAGATTAGGGATTTAATTTCCGAATTAAATAAGCATTTTCTTCTTGCCAGTCTACTTACGCTTCTATTTATGATGATGATGATTATCTTCTTAACCAGATATGTAACACACCCGCTCATTCAGATGAGTGAGGCAACGAAGCGAATTAGTAAAGGCGACCTCTCCGTCTCGCTTCCGAAACTTGGGAAGGATGAAATCGGCGACCTTGGTGAAGCAATTAAGGTGTTAGCGAATGACTTAGAAATTTTAAAAAATGAGCGGAATGAATTTTTAGCCAGTATCTCTCATGAATTGAGAACTCCGCTGACGTACATTAAAGGTTATGCTGATATTGCCCGCCGGAATAATACGACTAAAGAGGATAAGGAACACTATTTAGAGATTATTCATGAAGAGTCGGTTAAACTAGCTAATCTAGTGAAGGAATTATTTAATCTAGCCAAAATGGATGAAAACACATTTTCGATTGAAAAAGAAGAGGTTCATTTGTCCCCCTATTTTCAATCCATCATCGAGAAAGTAGCTCCTGCTTTAAAGGAGAATGAGATGAAAATTGAGCTTCATTGTTCTGAACATCTTTATGCAGATATTGATTCCGTCCGGTTTGAACAGGTCATACTAAATCTCCTCGATAATGCCAGGAAATATTCTGAACCCGGTACCAAAATAATCGTTTCCATATGCCGGCTTGAAGGGAAGATTCATATCCAGGTTCAAGATGAAGGGAAAGGGATTCCCGAAGAGGATTTACCGCGAATATTTGAGCGCTTTTACCGGGTTGATAAATCAAGAACCCGTGCATTGGGTGGTTCTGGTCTTGGGCTTTCCATTGTTAAGCAGTTAGTAGAGGCACACGGAGGAACAATTGAGGCAACTAGCAGCCAAAATGTTGGAACGACATTTACTATTATTTTATAAGGAAAAGAGACATCGGGAAATTCCCGATGTCTCTTCTCTTTCTTATTTGTGAATCCAAACGGCACCAGCAGAGTTGTCTTTTGCTTCGCCGATGACTTGGAACTTGATTGGATACTGATGTGGAACTTTCACTCCAGCGTCAGGGATCTTGGTATTGATGTAATCCTTTGTTGAATCAAACTCTGTTACGCCTGGAAGACCTTTGTAATCATAGATTCCACGAGTTGGAGAATTAACACTCCATGCAGGTGATGGGTCTAATGAGAACGCAGCGTCTGCAACTTGGTAGCGAGTTGTCTGGCTGACTGAGTCTTTACCCTTTAAGTTAAAAATAAGTGCTTCAGGATGAGAGTCCACTACACTTAGGAAACCTTCACCTGGGTGAACGCCGCCCCAGTTATCAGTAAAGGTGTCATCACCATACCAAACTACTAAACCAGTATTATATTTCGCGTCACGGGAGAATTGCAGTGCTGTGTCAGAACCAGCGTAGTTTCTCCACTCTAGGTAGTAGTAATGTGGTTTTTGAATCCAGCCGTCAGAAACTTCGAAACCTTTTAATGTTACTTGTGGGTTACCCTCTGCATCGTCAGAGAATTTAACTTGTCCATCAACGGTTAATTGCAGGTTATCAAGCGCGAAACCATCTGGAGCAAGCCCGCCGTCTGTTACATAATTAAATACTAGTTTTACTTTTTTGCCAAGAACTGGTGTTAAATCAAGGGATTTGTCTTCCCACTTACCTTGTGATGTTTCAAAACCGCCTGCTGTGTTTTGATCACCAATTGTATCAAGTTTAACGCTTTGGCCATCTTCAGTGACTGCATTAACATTTAGGTAGTCATAGCCAGCTTCAACTTTATAATATTGCTTATAATTAAATTTTGCAGATGCAGCATTTATTAAGTCAAAGACAGGAGTCTCAAGTACTGTATTAAGGTTATCACCTTTAGTACTGTAGTAATATTTCGCACCGAATCCTACTGGAATTCCAGGAACCTTTTTAGCAGGAAGGTTTACCTTCACAATACCTGGATTCTTAGATTTAGTTACACTCTGATCGATTACTGTAGCTAAACCATTTTTATCAATATCCTGATAGTTTACTTCTGTCATATTAGCCCAGTTTCCGCCAATTGTTTTTTGATAGAATTCTTTCACTTGTGGTGAGAAGCTTGGCGGCTGTGTACCAGCAATATGACCGCTCCAGCTGCCGCCGCTCATGATCGACCATTGGGCAACTGAGTCACCATTACCAGTATATTGTGTATCATACTCATCTGGAGCACCTAAATCATGACCATATTCGTGGGCGAATACACCAACTGCACCATCTTCTGGCTCCACGGTATAGTCGTATGCTGCCATTTTTCCGCCCCAGTAATCAACAGAGGCTGTTGTGTTAGCAACTGGATGAACACCATCCAATGTCCAGCGGTGTGACCAGATTGCATCATCCCCTAAAGCTCCGCCGCCTGCTTCTTGACCAACACCAGCATGAATAACCATCAAGTGGTCAACCAAGCCGTCTGGCTCGTTAATATTCCCGTCGCCATCAAGGTCATAGATATCTAATTTATCATAATTCGCTAAATTAATCCCAGATGCAACCGCAGCATCTAAGGAATCCTTGATGAATCCGCGTGGTCCCTTTGTACCCGGCTTATTATCGTTTCCACCTTCTGGGTCATCGCTGCCGTAATCAGCCGCATTTCCCGGTACCGTTAGCCAGTCCGAAACGGTTCCGTCTACAGTATAGCTGCCGCCAGATTGCTCTTCATAATATTGTTTAAATGTTTTTATTTTGTCACCATTGAAAAGGGTAAAATCTTGATTGCCAAATAACATTTTTTGATAATGTTCTTTACTGAAGTCTTTTGCATACATATATCCAGGTTCTTGTTCGACTTGATTGTGCTTAAAGTCAGCATACTCAACTAGAAGTACTAGTACTTCATCTTTTCGAACATCGCCGTTATAAGCAGCCTGCTTGGCAGAATCTACTTTTACTGCACCAGTTGGCTTGCCCTTTTTAAAATTTTCGTGGCCCTTGTTGAGCTGCTTTGTCAGCTTGTCCTTTTGTTTTGTAAGGAAATCTTTTGCCTTTTTGTCTATTTCCTGCTGTCCCTTTGTTTGCGCTTTGTCCGCTTTACCTGGTTTTTGGCCTTGTTTTTTCTGTATGTAGGCCTTCGCTGCTTTTGTAATTTCCTCAGGTGTTGCATTTTTCGCAACTAGTCCTCTTTTTTGCAGCGCTTTACCAAGACGATCGATATCAACCACATTCAAGTCGATTGGAGCCGATGAGATGGTTGTTGCTGCGGATGCCGGTTTAGGTGCGACCGTGCTTCCAGCAAATGCGCCTGCGAACATGGTCGTAGCTACCATGGTACTAGCCGCAAGACTGGATAAGACCTTTAAGGTATTTTTTTTCTTCACCTGTTTATTCCCCCCATTTTATATAGTGCAATGTTCCACTAGAAGAACAGTGCTCTATCATTTTATCAGACTAGTATAAATATTGTAAATAATAGGAATATAGCGATAATTTACTATATAAAAATAGGTATTTATAACCAAAATAGTAAAATAGTAAAAGGAATATAGGTAATTGAACATGGTTAAATATTGGAAAATACAACCTTATAGACTAATTTATCCCTTTTTTCTATTACTTTTATTAAAAAATTAAATTTCGAATTTCGAAATTTAAGTAATTTAACCTACTACCACTTCATAAAAAACACTACAAAAGATACAGATTTATATACAAAAAACCTTATCAACATGTTGATAAGGTTCAGGTTCAATAGTCTTATTCAGCTTTTAGTTTAATCTCGTCCGTTAATTCTTCAATGCTTTTTCTTACATTCGATTTTCCGGAATAGTTTTCAATTAGTTCCTTCACATCAATCCCACTCGAAGCCTTCAAGGACTCTTGCAACGTAGCCATTAAGTTGGTGGCATAACTAGTGATTTTATTGGCACCGCCATTAGATCCAGAACCACCGCCTGTATCTACTACAGTAATTTTATCAATGTTAGAAAGAGGTGCAGCCACCTGTTTTGCATATTCAGGAAGCATCTTGATAACCATATCCAAGATAGCAGCCTGACCAAACTGTTCGAAAGCTTCAGCGATTTTTTCCTTTGCCTCCGCTTCCGCAAGACCTTTAAGGCGGATAATTTCTGCTTCGGTGGAACCTTGTGCCTTTTGCGCTTCCGCTTTTGCCAGACCATCGAGACGGATTCGTTCTGCTTCAGCCTTTGCCATTGCTTCAATCCGGTATTTATTCGCTTCCGCTTCCGCTATTTCCTTAGCTTTATTTGCCGCTGCAGATTGTTCTACAGAATAACGATCAGCGTCCGCTTTTTTCTTCACTTCAGAGTCATATTGGCGTTCACGGCGGAGGATCTCTTTTTCCTCAAGTTCAATTTGTTTTTGTCTCTCAATAATCTTGATTTGCATTTCCTGCTCGGTTACATCCTGCTTCGACCTTGCACTTTCTAGATCATAGGCTTGGTCCGCACGAGCTTTGGCAATATCCTGCTCCCGGCGGAATTCCGCAATCTTCAGCTGATTTATTTTTTCTGCTTCAGCAATTTCCGTAGCTCGTTCTAATTCATTCCGTTTCGCTTCCTTAGCTGCTTCTGCTTTTTTAATGCGCGTTTCTTTTTCAGCCTCGGCCGTTGCAATATCGGCATCGCGTTTTACTTGGGCAATTCGTGGTTTCCCTAATGATTCAAGGTAACCGTTCTTATCACGAACATCTTTAATCGTAAAGGATACAATGACTAACCCCATTTTTGCTAAATCCTGTGAGGCAACCCGTTGGACCTCTTGGGAGAATTTATCGCGGTTTTTATAAATCTCTTCTACCGTCATCGAACCGAGGATAGAGCGCAAATGTCCCTCAAGCACTTCCCTCGCTTCATTTTCCCGGTCTTCCTTCGGTTTTCCCAGGAATTGCTCAGCAGCGGTGGCTATTTCACTAATCGAGCCGCCGATTTTAATAATCGCCACTCCATCCGCCATAACAGGAACACCCTGTTCGGTGTACACCTCTGGAGTGGTTACTTCAAGTTTACTAGATAGCAAACTTAATGGTTTTGCCTGCTGGAAGACAGGTAAAATAAAACTACCACCGCCGCGGATAATTTTGATTCGATTCCCCGATTCATCCACGTGGACATTTCTGTTCCCAAGAAAGCTGCCTGTTACGATTAAAGCTTCGTCTGGTCCCGCTGTTTTATACTTTGTAATAAAAACGCCTATTAAGGCCAGCAGGATCAGTACGACAACCCCGATGACAATCCAAATAAATCCAAATCCCATTTTCTTAACCTCCCTATAAAGTAAAATTCTCTAATTGTTGATAAACGGTTACTTCAAGTACACCGTTTTTCACCTGAACAACAAGCACCCTTGTACCATTTGGAATGGAATCAGCGTCAAAACTTTTTGCGGGTTTTGCAATTCGACCGCTCGTACTTTCAATGATTACCTCGCCAAATCCATCAGCGGGAATGGAGGTAATCACCGTACCAACCCTTCCTTGCAAATCCGATTCTTTGTAAACAAGCGATTCCTCCGCCTTGGATACCGGTACAAGAACAAATACATGTAAAAGAGTGACCAGAATCAATCCAATCACGATGGAAATCCCCAGTATAAGTAAATAATGGATGGATGATAGCTTTTCAAATAAGTATCCGCTCGCAGACATAATCGTAACAAAAGCAAAAATTAATACCGGATTAAGAAACTCCAGCCCTTCCCCTGCCCCATGAAAATGAAAGACATCAGCGAACAATACAAAAATAATGGTGATGATACCGGAGATTATTAAGGCGTATAAATAAATCGTTTCTAAAGGAATGCTGAAAGGTTCCAAGGCTATACCTCCTTATAATTAATTTTGATACTGGAAGGAGTAAGTAAA
Organism: Neobacillus drentensis; assembly: GCF_021560175.1. Taxonomy (GTDB): domain Bacteria; phylum Bacillota; class Bacilli; order Bacillales; family Cytobacillaceae; genus Neobacillus; species Neobacillus drentensis_A. The sequence goes on from NZ_CP091110.1 coordinate 5,314,160, forward strand.
GTATAGAAATCCTCCCAATCTATACCCTAATTATAAAGTATTACGGTGGAGAATAGGAAAAGTTTCACAAATTTTAACTAAATTTTCCCATTAAATAATAAAAAGTGCCATAGCAATTGAGCTACAGCACCTTATTGAATCATATTCAGAAACTTCTTGGTTCGTTCTTCTTTTGGATTGGTAAAAATTTCGTCTGGTTTATTTCGTTCGACGACAATACCTCCGTCCATAAAAATCACTTCATCTGCCACATCACGGGCAAAGCGCATTTCATGGGTCACAACAATCATCGTCATCCCCTCTGCTGCGAGGTCTTTCATTACCTTCAACACTTCACCGACCAATTCCGGGTCGAGTGCAGATGTGGGTTCATCAAACAACATAACCTCCGGCTCCATCGCCAGCGCCCTGGCAATACCAACACGCTGCTGCTGGCCGCCTGAAAGCTGTGCTGGATAGTAGTCCTGCTTATCAGCCAGCCCGACTTTTTCAAGCAAAGTTTGCGCTTTTTTCCGGGCTGTCTCTTTATTTTCCCCTTTTACAACAATCGGCCCCTCCATGACATTTTCAAGGGCTGTTTTATGTGGGAATAAATTATAACTTTGAAACACCATACCGGTTAATCGGCGAAAAGAAGCAATATTCTTCTTCGCCACCGGCTTTGAAAAATCTAAGCTTTGGCCCTCGATCGAAATGACACCTTTGGTTGGAGTTTCCAACACGTTCAAACAGCGAAGCATGGTCGTCTTCCCGGACCCAGACGGTCCAATTACGACCACCACTTTTCCCTTTTCTACCGCTAAATCAATTCCTTTTAACACCTGCAGCTGGTCAAATTGTTTATATAAACCATTGATTTTTATCATGATAACACTCCCCTTTTTCCTAGTTAAGCCCCATAGCGGCCCAGTCTCTTTTCCAAGTATCCTTGAAGGATGGAAAGGAAAAAGCAGATAACCCAATAAATGAGTGCTACTTCTGAATATACCAGTAAAAATTCGTAGTTCGTGGAAGCAATCTCTTGTCCGCGGCGAAACATCTCGGTAACTAATACTAAGGAAGCAAGGGAAGTATCCTTAACAAGACTAATAAATGAATTGGATAAAGGAGGAATCGAGACCCTGGCTGCCTGTGGCAAGATAATTCTTCTAAGGACCTGTGAATAGGTCATGCCAATGGAATAGCCAGCCTCCCATTGTCCTTTTGGCGTTGATAAAATCGCCGCTCTAATAATTTCGGACGAATAGGCACCGACACTAAGTGAAAAACCAATAACCGCCGAAATATAAGGATCCAACGTGATTCCAAGATTAGGCAGTCCGTAAAAAATGATAAATAATTGCACAAGTAATGGTGTACCACGAATCGCTGAAACATACACTCGAGCGATGATTTGAAAAATTTTTACCTCTGAAATTCGGGCTAAAGCGGTCAGAATAGCTAAAATCATCCCACAAACAAAGGTAATAAGCGTTAACGGAATCGTATAAAAAACAGCCCCCTCCAGCAGCGGCTGGAGGGAACTTTTTGCAATGTCAATTAACCTTGCTGTTCTTTCCGGATCAGCAAAAATACTATTTAAGTACATCTTCACCAAACCATTTCTCAGAGATTTTTTTGTAAGTGCCGTCGTCAACGATCTCTTTTAAGGCTTTATTGACTTCATCAACGAGTTTGTCACTATTTTTTCTAAACATAAATCCACTCGAAGACGCATCATTTGCCGTTGCCGCCACTTTGATTGGGGCATCAGGCTTTTGTTTTTTATAGTCTAAATAGGTAAGCTTATCGTTAATCGTGACATCCACACGTTTTTGTGCCAATAATTCAACTGCTTGTTGGAATCCTTCTACGCCAACAAGATTGGCTCCATATTTTTTAGCTATATCTCCGTAGTTACTTGTCAGAGACTGGGCAGCGTTTAATCCTTTAATATCTTCAAACTTTTTCACCTTTGTGTTAGAAGTATTAACAATTAGAACACCGGCAGACGTAATATATGGATCTGAAAAATCGTATTTCTTTTGGCGGTCAGGACGGATGCCCACTTCGTTGGCAATCATATCAAAACGGTTTGCATCTAAGCCCGCAAACATTGCATCCCATTGCGTTTCTTTATATTCTGCTTTAACACCTAGACGTTTGGCCACTTCATTTGCTAAATCGACATCAAAGCCTGTTAAATTACCGTTCGTATCATGGAAAGTGAACGGCGGATATGTACCCTCAGTACCAATGGTGATTTTTCCATCATCTTGAATTTTTTTCAGTAGATCTTGATTATCAGCCGTTTTTTTTCCTTTATCTTTCGTATTGACCGCTCTCTTTTGATCTTCTTTTGCTTTTTCCTTATCTTTGCCGCACGCTGATAGAATGAACGTAAAGCTTAGCAGCAATGCCAAGATTACCATTAGTTTTTTCACGTTGTTAATCCCCCTAATTCTTAGTATTTTTTCTCGAATTTAATCAACTTTATTCAGAGAATATGCTACATCTGAAGTATGCTTATTTTACCCTTTTCTTAAAAATAAAAACCTACCAGAAAAATTCTGATAGGTTAAGCAGATCGTGCACTTTTTATTTTCAATTCACCGGACTTTTTCCTTTTTGTGTTAGGTCGATAGAAAAGAATACCGCTCGCAAGTAAAATCATCCCGTACATAAACGTTTTAAGATCTGCTGTACCAGCAATGATGACCCAAATCGAATAAGCAGTGGCCAGGATCGCAATTATACCGTCATTGATTCTTTCCCTTCCAATTGTGTATGTTTCTCCTGTCACGACCAGTTTCAATTGGTAGACCGATGAAATAAGGTATGGAACTAAATAGGCTAAGGTCGCAATGACGATGACAAAGTCAAACGCTCCAGAAATTGATTTTGATACTGTTGAAAAAATAAACAGCTGCCCTAATCCATTGGAAACAATCATTGAAAACACCGGCAGGCCTTTTTTGTTTTCTTTTAGGAAAGCAGGCAGAAATAATCCTTGTTTGGCGGCTTGATAGGGAACTTCAGCCGTTAACATTAACCAGCCAATTGCTGAGCCAAACAAACTAATTAATCCAATCCCTGCTAATAATTTGCCGCCGATCGGTCCTAAAACGGTTTGAATGGCATCAATTAACGGTTTATCAGAATGAATAAGCGTGTTTTGATCGAGCATACCCATGACAAGGGTGCTGATGCCAATATAGATACCCAGTGCAATAAGTAAACCTAGAATGGTCGCCCTTTTCACATCTGATTGTTTTTTGGCCCGGGACGCAAATACGACAGCTGACTCTACTCCAATAAAAGCCCATAACGTATTGACAGCAGCACCGTTGATTTGGCTCATAATTCCGAGTGTATGTCCGGCTTCATCCATTCTCGGAGCCATAAACGGCAGGATGTTGCTTTGTTCAAACGCAAACAAGCCGACAATAATAAAGAAGACAAAACCAGCTACTTTTGCTGCCGTCGCAAGGAAATTTAATCTGCCCGCACTTTCCAATCCACGCAGAATAATAAAGTGGGTACCCCAAAGAAGTAAAGAACATACTAGGAATGTTAGTCCATTCCCTACTTTTATTGTAAGGCTGCCCAACGTAAACCAGTCAGCATTGCTTGTTAAAATGGGAAAAAAGGTTGATAAATATCCGGCAAAAGTGGTAATCAACGCAATGTTACCAGCTAAGTTTCCAATCCAATAACCCCATGTCGTCATAAATCCTGATAAGGTTGAAGCATGTGAACCAAACTTAAACAGTTCTTTTGCATAGATTTGCGGTCCACCGGTTAAATTCGGTTTACGCACCGCCAAGCTGCCAAAAACAAGGGCCAGCAGCAAAACTCCTAAGCCAGTAACAAGCCAAGCCGAAATGACACCTGCAGGACTCGCTGCCTCAGATAGTGAACGCGGCAGCATGAAAATCCCGGAGCCAACCATATTTCCGATGACAAGGGCTGTTAACACCCAAAACCCTAATTGATTTGATTTCCCCACGGTGTTCCCCTCCTCAAAGTACTATTTATATTAAAATAACGTTTTTGATAGGCAATAATCAGTATTGAACCCTACTAAATATAGGATTTTCAAGGCTTTTAGTCAATGGGAATTTTTATCTCAATAAAGGATTTTTGTTTTTTGTACTATTTTTCACCTTATAAAAAGAGACTGCCAATTTGACAGTCTCTACTCTTTGTTTATTTCCACCACTCATCAAACATGCTGGCCGGCAGTCTTCGTTTATGTTCGGTAAGGATATACCGTTTTTCAACTTTATCTGCAACTTCCGGAGAAACAGGCTTCCCTTCCAGATAATCATCGAGTTCATCATAGGTAATTCCTAATTCAGTTTCGTCTGCTTGTCCTGGTTTTTGATCGAGGAGGTCGGCTGTCGGAACCTTTAAATAGAGACGCTCATCCGCGCCAAGCTCCTTAAGAAGTGCTTTACCCTGCCTCTTGGTTAATCCGGTCAGCGGCAGGATATCCGCGCCCCCATCCCCATATTTCGTATAAAATCCCGTTACGGCCTCTGCTGCGTGATCGGTACCAATAACAAGGAGACCTTCCATGCCGCCAATCGCATATTGGGCAATCATTCTCATTCTCGCTTTGACATTTCCTTTATGGTAGTCACTTAATGGTGATCCTGTAATACTGGCATTATATTCAGTCTGTACCTCATCAACGGCACTCTTGATATTAAAGATTTCCTCGCGATCTGCCCGAATGAAAGCTAACGATAGCTTTGCATCTTCTTCGTCCTGCTGGACTCCATATGGAAGGCGGACGGCAATAAACAGAGCCTCTGTACCTTCCTTCCGCAATTCTTCAACAGCCATCTGGGCAAGGCGTCCCGCTAATGTGGAATCCTGTCCGCCGCTAATGCCTAAAACAAAGCCCTTAGCCTTCGTTTTTGACAAGTAATTTTTCAAAAAGTCAATTCGCTTTCGAATTTCTTCTGCTGGATTAATGTTAGGATTGATATTTAATTCTTTCATAATTTGTTCTTGGAAACTCATTTGTTGACCTCCTCACCAATTAATTGATATATGTAATGTACCACATTTCCCTAAATTTCACCTAAAAAGAAACAAGAAAAATTAGATTGTGGACAAAATATAGATGACAAACTTGGAGGGATTGTATGGAAGCCAAAACATGTAATGAAACAAGAGTGGTCCGAACAAGCCGAATATTTCCGAATGATGTAAATAACCATAATACCCTTTTCGGTGGAAAGCTGATTAGTGATATCGATATGATTGCATCGATATCCGCTGTGCGCCATTGCAGGGCAGAGTGTGTTACCGCATCGATTGATTCTGTTGATTTCCTAAGTCCGATTACACCAAAGGATTCTGTTTGTATTGAGACCTTTGTAACTTATACCGGAAACTCTTCGATTGAAATCATTGCGAAAGTGATTGCCGAAAACCTCATGTCCGGTGATCGAAAAATTGCCGCTACAGCCTTTTTAACGTTTGTGGCGTTAGATGAGAACGGAAAACCAACAAAGGTTCCGGCCATCATCCCTGAAACCGATGAAGAGAAAAAATTATTTGAAACCGGGAAAGAACGTGCAGAAAAGCGGAAAGAACATCGAAAAAGCAGTAAAGAGTTGGCGAGGATTTTAACGATGCATAAGCCTTGGGAATAGGGAAATCGAGAGTAACTGGTTTGTTAAGGTGATTCGTTGCTACCAGTGCTCATTTTAAACAATGGCCCGGAGTCTTCTCCGGGCCATCCATTTTTGAATTGACTTTTACATTGGAAGGATTCGGACACGACGGCTTGGGAATTTGCCGGTTATGCTCCCCTCTTATCTGTCGTAGTTCTGGGTTGCGGACTCCTTCAGGGATTATGAAACCCTCTTATCTGTCGTAGCCCTAGGGTGAGGCATCCTTCAGGGGTTATTAACTCCTCTTATCTGTCGTAACCCTGGGATGCGGACTCCTTCAGCGGTTATGAAACCCTCTTATCTGTCGTAGCTCTGAGATGGGACCTCCTTCAGGGGTTATGAAGCCTCCTTATCTGTCGTAGCCCTAAGGTGCGGACTCCTTCAGGGGTTATGAAGCCCTCTTATCTGCCGCAGCTTCGAGGTGCGGACTCCTTCAGGGGTTATGAAACCCTCTTATCTGTCGTAGCCCTAGGGTGCGGACTCCTTCAGGGCTTATGAATTCCTCTTATCTGGTGCCGTACCTCTACTTTTTAGTTAATCTTAAAGTTTATTGTGTGGGTTTCGAGTTTTGCCACGTCATCACGTCGTCGGCTTCATCAATCTCTATCGTGACATCAACAACGCCTTTTTCCGCCATAACTTTTTCATGAATTCGATCTTTAATATCATCGGCCGCGGCAACCGTTAATTGAGGGTCAATCTCGATTTCGAGCTCAACGTGGAGGTCTTCCCCCTCTTTAATAACGGTTATGTCTTGGATATCCTTTACATCAGGATCCTCCATCACGAGTACCCCGATCTTATTTTCCATCTCCTCATCCGCTTGACCAATCACACCCGCTGCATTATCTAAAAAGACTTTCCCGACTACTAAAAGCATCATCACACCAATCAGCACAGAGGCAACACCTTCTGCCTGATGCAACGGGGTAAAGTGGGCTAGAACAACGGCTATGATGGCCAACAAGCCGCCTAAAGTGGCCACCATGTCCTCCATGAAGACAAGCTTTGTCGCCGGCTTGGCTCGTCCCAAATTGGCAAAAGCCATAGTAAAAATGTTGATACCCTTTGCCTCCACCTCGATATCGTGCAAAATTTCCTTCATGGCTTTAAACAAGACAAAGGTTTCGAGCAGGGTCGCTAATGCTAAAACAAGAATATTAATCAAAAAACCAGTCGACTTTGTTGGATGGACAATATGGTGATAGCCTTCTTTGATCGTTTCAAACGCCATAATCCCTACAATCAACACCGCCCCTAAGAGAACAAGGTTGACTAAGCGGCCAAAGCCGTTGGGGTATTTCTCTGTCGGTGCTTTTTTACTTAGTGCTGATCCGACGAATACAAAGAACTGATTGGCTGCATCGCCAAGGCTGTGCATCGTTTCAGCAAACATGGCGACATTTCCTGTAAAGAAAAAGGCCACTCCCTTAATAATGGCAATAATGGCATTGATAATGGCTGCCAGAAACGCCGATTTATTTCCTCGTTTTAATAACTGAATTAATTCTCCCATTCTATCCTCAATTCTCTAAACGTTTTTTAACACTAAATATAACCGGTTATTTCTTTCCTGTTTTTCTTCAAAAGAGGCTAAGTCATATTTTTTCAATAAATGAAAGACTTCATTCAACAGTTCTTGTGAATGCTCGTTTGCAAAAAAACGGTTGAATAATCCCTTCATTTCTTCAGGCAAAAAGGCTGCCTGTGATTCGTATTTATTTTCCACATCTTCCTTTGAGTGATTCAGTTTACATTCGCTCATTTCGTTCTCTCCTCCTCATTAAGGTATATACGTTTAGCATAGCAGAAAAGATACAAAAGAAAAAAGCCCAAGCAACTGGACTTTTCGGTTACACCTTTTTATGGTCTGTCACTTCTAATACATCCAAAAGGAAAACAAATACAGGGATCCCGATAATTAACCCCCATACACCGAAAAAGTGCTCGGAGAAGATTAGGACGATGAATGTATAGAAAACAGGAAGATTTGTTTTTGAACTCATTAAATTAGGGTTTAAAATGTAAGCTTCAATCGCATGAATGATCAGAATCGCTATGCCCACATACAGAACCTTCATGAATCCGCCTATACTATAAGCGATAATCACAAGCGGGATTAATGAGATAATAACCCCTGCTACTGGGATTAGTCCCAGTACAAAGATCATAATCGATAAACCGCCTAATTGCGGAAATTTTAACAGCCATAGGAAAATAGTAGTAAGGATACAATTAATAACCGCAATAATTAATTGTGCTTCGATCACCTTACCGAATGTCCCAACAAATTTCCTGGCAAAAAACTCAATTTCTTCATAGATAGGGGCGATTTTACTAGTTCTGAATTTCTTTGTAAATTCGATTAAGTGCGGCTTTTCCAATAAGCAGAAGATGCTCAGCAGCAAGGCCAATAACACCTGTAACGTAATACTGCTAATATCTTTAAAATACTTTATGATAAAAGTAACACCTTGCTCCAGATAGCTCGACAGCTTGATTTCTTCCATACGGTTGACCAGATAATTTAGAATAATATTATCGTGCTTAGCCGTGTAAAAAGCGGTTAATTGCTTGATTAGGGCGGTAATTTCCTGAATAATCATCGGTAAATACATAACCAAACAATAAGAAAGTAACCCGACAATGCAGGCATAAGAAATCACAACAATTAACTTGCGATTAAGCGGAAGCTTTTTTTCAATAAATTGGACCAACCGATCCATTAAGAAGGTAAAGATAAAGGTAAGTAAAATTAAATTTATCATCGACCTCATTGCATATAAAACGAGGGCAATAAGGACAAATATAGCTATTCTTTTAAAACCGCTGCTGTTCATTAGTTTATTTATCATAGATACTGATCGAACCCCATTATATTTACTAGTAGTAAGTTTTTTAACTTTTTTTAATTATATCAAATCTTAACCCTAATTTGTCTGTTTTAGACTTCTTTTATGGGTTAAATTGAACCGGCGTCATCGAGCTGTCTATCTCCTTACTGATCCAGCCCTGTTTCGATAAAAAATCAAGCAGCTGCGGCAAGTGTGCTAGCGTTTCTTTCCTTTCGTGCAGCAGAATGACAATCGGTCCATTATGGTTAGCCATTCGGTTTAATTGTGCGATAACGCTGTTTACATATCGGGCATCTTTATAATCCCAATCCCGGCTGTCAATATTCCAATCCCACATCAAATATCCTTGATCATCCACAGCCTTTCGATATTCCTCTGTCATATACGGAACACTGCCATACGGGGTTCTCATAATATAGGAATCTACCCCTGAGATTTCTTTTAATGTTAAACGGTTTTGTGTTAATTCCGAAATGATTGATGTCACAGATGCATAAAAAATCTTCCGATTATGTGAAACGCTGTGCAGGCCAACGGTCTCCCCAGACTGAACCATTAATTTAACAGCATTAGGATAACGGCGAATATTGCCATCAATCATAAAAAAGGTTGCTTTATACTGATATTTTTCCAGCAAGGTGATTATAGGAGCGGAATAGGCCGATGGACCGTCATCAAAAGTTAAATAAATGGTTTTCTTTGAACTTGGATTAGCTGGCGGCGGTGTATTCGGCTGCTCAGATTGTGCTGGAATTGTTATCTTTGTTGGCTGCTCCGTCGTAGTTGTTGGATTTGAGGCAGGTTCTGCAGGAGTCGGTTCCTTAACGTTGCTATTGTCTCGTTCTTGTTGATTTCTCCAAGCAATCGCTTCTTCTTGATGTTTCCGAATTTGTTCTTTTTCCAGCAGTCCATCCTTGGTATCCCTTCTAATCGATTCTGGTGCTGGCCCCTTGGCCAATGCCCGATGAATAGGTTCATGTTTTGCTGGATTAGTAGATTTATTTATGGCTTTTTCCTGTGAATAATGGCTTAGAATTACCCCTGTAAATAAGAGACCAAAGACAATAAGGACAAGTAATGTCCCTTGTGACCAGCTTCTTTTTAATTTCCCCATTGTTCATACCCTCTTTGGTGTTTATTTCACTTCCCCCATTATAGACGAAATTCCTATCAGATTGTTTCAAATCTATTAAAATTATTACATTTCTATTAAATCATTCGAATGGCATGGGTATTTTTCCACTTTATATATTACAGGTTTTACCACCCAATTATACCAATAAAAATAGAAAAAGGAGCATAAACGAAAATAATTCTGAAATTTCAAAAAGGGAGACAGGCAAATTACTTTCCGGGTTAACATACATATCATTGAACAAGATTTTTCTCCTATTCCAAATTCAAAGCCTTTAGATGGAGGTGAAATGAGTGTCAGGTGGACAAAAAGCACTTTTTTATATTCTATCGATACTTATTCCGATTGTTGGGATTATTTTAGGGATTATTTGGATGAACGATCCGGAACCTGAGAAGAAAGTTGTGGGGAAGAATTGTTTAATTATCGCGATTGTGGTGACGGTTTTAAGCTGTATTTGCTGGTTTGCTGCATCGGCATTGTCAATTTTGCCGGCGGTTTCGGGGTATTAAAGTTTAAAAAAATTTGCAGGAAAAAGGAACCCAATTTGGATAATAGAAAATTGGGTTCCCAGTTGGAGGGGATAGCGGTTGATCCAAGAGACATTGGACTTTTTTGGAAGGGCTATCTGCCACCAGTTAGATGAACGTTCCCTTCATGTATCTGGATTAGCACTTTCTGTTTGTGCCCGAGATACCGGAATTTATATCGGGATTTTCTCCACACTATTGTATTTACATATTTTTAAACGGAAATCAAATCTCACCATACCTACTATTAAAATTAGTTTCCTGTTATTACTATTTATGTGTCCCTTGATGATTGATGGTCTCGGGTCATACACTCATTTATTTCAAAGTAACAATGTCAGGAGATTAGTTTCCGGTATTTGCTTTGGTTTCGTGCTTCCTTATTTTCTTTATCCGCTCTTTTTGGGAAGATCACTTGACCAATCATCTGAGCCTGTTATTCAAAAAAGGATGGATGTTTGGGTCCCCTTATTGGGTAGCAGTATTTTAGGAGGATTATTTTATTACGGTATATTACCTTATTACCTCTTGGATAGTTTCATTATTTTTACTATTATTGTTTGGTTTAGTTTATGTGCTTCTTTTTTGATTCCATTTATTAAACGAACTTACTATAAAGGGGTTATTTCTATTTTTATTAGTCTCTTTTTTCTCTCTTGTCTGTCTTTGTTACATGCTTGGCTGGTTCAATTTTTATAAATCATTAAAACTTTATAAATAACCACATCCTAAAAAATCCCTACAGTTCAATTAGATTGTCCTTCCCATTCTTGCGGATTTATTCCTGCCTGTTTTATTTATAAAATACCTGACCCTTTCCTTGAAATATCTAAGCAGGGTTTTTGAGCTTTTTTAGATTTTCTGCTTGATAACAATAATAGGAAAAAATATAATATAGAGGAACGTATGTTTCGCATTGCGTTTTTGGAGGTTTATTTATGGAGATTTGGGAAGCAGCATATATTGCCGGAATTATTGATGGTGAAGGAACCATTACGTTAACAAGAATGCATGAAAAGGAACATCGCCGCCCCTGTGTTACTATTGCATCTACTGATAAAGAGCTTCTAGAATATATTCAAAAATTAACTAATGGCAGAATTAATAGTAAAAAGAACTACGACCCTATTCGCCATAAGGATTCCTATACACTGTACATAAAGAACAAAGAAACAGTTTTAAACTTATTAAAGGACGTTTCACCTTTTCTTAGAGTGGATAAAAAAAGAAATCGCGCTCTATGGATACTTGATAACTATGAAAAAGTCACACAACGGAATGGTAAATACAACGCTGATTTACTAGAGAAAAAGATCATATTTGAAGAAAAATTCTTTGAAATATAAAAAAAGACCAGCAATTTCTGCTAGTCTTGTTATCCACCTATGTATGGTGGAGACGGCGGGACGTGCTCTTCCATGCTTTCGACATGGCACTGACTATATCTTGAACCTGTCCAAAAACAGGCCCTCTGGCGTCTTATGCGAAACATAATTTTTCCTCTTCAAGGAAGGATTCGCATCCTAGTACTACCTTATTCCAAGGCAGCCTATAAGTCGATACACGGCTGTTGAATTACTTCACATACCGCTCGGCATTGCCCTATCGCTCAAGAGCGACTTAGGTTTCACCGATAAAGCCAGATTATCACTTATGTGTTACCACACAAGGCGACTAATTACTAATCGAACCCGCGTCCAAAGATATCGGCACTTAAGCATCTACGAGTGTAGTCGATATATTGGCGTTTCACTGATCCTTTTGCCTATCGACCGGCGTCCGGTCAGCTAGCCTGGTTGTTCTCTTCCTTCATCCTCAGGCGGTGGAATCCGGCGTAGCCCACTTAGAGTGAGTCCCTTACCCTACCACATGGGCAATGGAGGGAGGAACCGCTATGCAGTATTAAGCTGCGAAAGCGAGGTTGTTGTTAGTTTTGCCAGTTATGGCTTTGACGTTTTAACGAGGCCGATCCCCTCGACTCGCAACCTAAGCTCAAACTACCCCTGTCGAATCCGTAGCGTCCCCATTATAAAATGTGCTGAAATCAGTTAAGATTTCTCGCAGCAGACGTTAGGATGCTCGAACGAATGTAAGAGCAAAAGATTGTGCCGCTTTATCAGCGACAAACTTATTATAACACATTCAGGACAATTTTCAATTGTAACTATTTGTAAATTAATTCCCAGTTACATCTTTTGACGATCGCGGAACGCTCGTTCAATCTCACGCTTCGCCTCTTTTTGCTTAAGCGATTCACGCTTATCATAATTCTTTTTACCCTTTGCTAGACCAATTAAAACCTTACAGAAGCCATTTTTTAAATAAAGCTTTAATGGGACAAGGGCATAACCCGCTTCTTTTGTTTCCCCAAGCAGTTTATTAATTTCACGTTTATGAAGTAACAGTTTGCGTGTCCGTAATGGATCGTGATTAAAAATGTTTCCCTGCTCATAAGGACTCACGTGCATTCCAAACAGAATAGCTTCACCATTCTGAATTCGTGCATAGGCATCCTTCAGATTGACTTTCCCCGCACGAATTGACTTAATCTCAGTTCCTTGCAATACAAGGCCGGCTTCGTACGTTTCTTCAATAAAATAGTCATGGTAAGCCTTTTTGTTTTGCGCGACTACCTTTCCTGCACCTTTTGGCATTTGTTTCACCTCAGCTCTATGGACTTATTTTAGCAGATTTACATAGCCTGTACAACGAGAAAGGGGCCTTGTGTGATGAGGGCCCCATTCCTTTTATTTATTTTTTCTCTTTCTGCTCTTAGATTTCGGTACATTATCATAAAATTTACGTTTACTTTTGCCTTTGCCGCCCTGTCCGCCGCCAGATTCAGACTTTTGACCGCCATTTCGGCTGCGTCCCTGTCCTTGTTTGCCTTCGCCCTGCTGCTTATTTCGGCGCGGCTTACGGGTATCGCTGCCTGTACTAAAGACTCTTGTCGTTTCTGGTCTTTCACGGCGCGTCCCTTTCATGCCGACAATTTCAAAATCAATCGAACGCTCGTCTTTATTTACTTTTACGACACGAACGGTAATTTCATCACCAATTCGGAACACATTTCCAGTCCGTTCACCAATCATCGCATAATGGCGCTCATCAAAACGATAATAATCATCGGTCATATAGCTGACATGAACAAGACCTTCAATGGTATTCGGCAGTTCCACAAACATACCAAAGTTGGTCACAGAGCTGATAATGCCGTCATACTCGACACCAATCTTATCTTCCATGTACTCGGCTTTCTTCAACTCATCTGTTTCGCGCTCAGCATCGACAGCACGGCGCTCCATTTTTGAAGAATGCTCTGCTATCTCAGGCAGGCGGGCATTCCATTTTTCCTGTGTGGCCGAATCGATTTTTCCTTCAATTAAATAGGTCCGGATTAAGCGATGGACAATCGTATCCGGATAACGGCGAATCGGCGACGTGAAATGGGTATAAAACTCGGTCGATAAGCCAAAGTGTCCAAGACTTTCCGGATAATATTTAGCCTGCTGCATGGAACGGAGCATAACAGTCGAAATGACCATTTCTTCTGGTTTGCCTTGAACCTCTTCAATGATTTCCTGTAAAGCTCGTGGATGCACATCGTTGGCTGTTCCTTTTACGATATAACCAAAGTTCGTAATAAACTCGAAAAATCTCCGTAATTTATCTTCCTTAGGATCCTCGTGAATCCGGTAAATAAATGGAACTTCCATCCAATGGAAATGCTCTGCAACCGTTTCGTTGGCAGCTAACATAAATTCTTCAATTAACCGCTCCGCAACAGACCGCTCTCGTAAAACAACATCTGTAGGTTTGCCTTCTTCATCAACCAAAACCTTGGATTCTTTGAAGTCGAAGTCGATGGCACCACGCTTCATTCGTTTGTTTCTGAGAATCTCTGCAAGGTCTTCCATCATTTCAAACATTGGAACAAGCGATTCATACCTTGCGCGCGTCTCTTCATCCTTGTCGGTAAGGATTCGATTCACATCATAGTACGTCATCCGCTCTGTTGTTTTAATAACGCTTTGAAAAATTTCATGCGAAACAACGGTTCCCTCTGATGAAATCTCCATCTCACAGGACAACACGAGGCGGTCTACTCGTGGGTTTAACGAACAAATTCCGTTTGAAAGGCGATGCGGGATCATCGGAATGACTCGGTCAACTAAATAAACACTCGTTGCCCGTTCTTCTGCTTCAACATCAATCGGCGTACCTTCTTTAACATAATAGCTGACGTCGGCAATGTGGACTCCAAGCTTATAGTTGCCATTGTCTAATTTTGTCACGGTAACCGCATCATCCAAGTCTTTTGCGTCGGCACCGTCAATCGTCACAATGGTTTCATTCCGTAAATCGCGGCGGTTCGCTAGTTCACTTTCATCAATCGTATCTGGTGTCTCATTGGCCTGCGTTAATACATCATCAGGAAATGCCATTGGCAGCCCGTGTTTATGTATGACGGATAAAATGTCTACGCCTGGGTCATTTTTATGCCCAAGTACTTGAATAACTTCACCTTCTGCACTTTTTCGTCCATCCGGGTAGGTAACAAGTTTAACAACCACTTTATGTCCTTCAACTGCTCCTTTAGAGGCATTCTTCGGGATAAAGATATCGTTGGCAAACTTTTTATCATCCGGAATCACAAAGCCAAAACTTTTGCTTTCGACGTAGGTCCCTACAATTTGCTGTACACCGCGTTCAATAATCCGAATAATACTACCTTCACGGCGAGTACCAGATGTTTCTGATGAAACTCGAGCAAGAACGATATCGCCATGCATAGCGGTATTCGTTTCATTGGGCGGAATAAAAATATCGTCCATTCCCGGTTCATCTGGTACCACAAATGCAAAGCCTTTGGCATGTCCAATCAGCTTGCCGCGAATTAAATTCATTTTTTGCGGGAGCCCGTAGCGGTTGCTTCGTGTCCTCACAACAAGACCTTTTTCCTCCATTTGGACTAGGGCCTTAACAAACTCTTTAAAGTCGCCGGAATCTTGAATGCCAAATGCTTCTTCCAGTTCCTGCACGGTTAATGGTTTGTAGGCTTCATCTCTCATATATTGCAAAAGCTTATCGATGTGCTTTTGAATGTTATCTTCCAAACTATTCCCTCCTTTGGGGTGCTTTATTATGCATGCCAATCTAGACTCTCTAAGAAAGCATAAACATCTTCATGAAGCTGTTCACGCTCTTTATCCAGGGTAATGACATGTCCTGATTCTTCATACCACTTGATTTCTTTTGTGGTCGATTCAATTTCGTTGTAAATGATGTTGGCACTCTCGGTATTAATCATTTTATCATGACGTGCTTGGACAATGAATGTTGGGGCATAGACCATATCTACATGGTTACGCACATCGGCAATTAATTGCTGAAGTGCTTTTAATGTATTCATTGGGGTCTTTTTAAACTCATTCATTTCCAGTTCGATTTGTTCGTCTGTTTTTCCTTCATACCTTTTATATTCGCGGGCATAATCGAGAATTCCTTGGTACATGACCTCTTCACTTTTTATATGCATCGGGGCACACATCGGTACAATACCCTTTATAGGTACAGTGTAACCCAATTTCAAGGAAAATACGCCGCCTAGTGAAAGTCCTGCGACTGCAATTTCTTCGTGGCCTTTATTTTTTAAAAATTGGTAGCCATTTAGGACGTCCTGCCACCAATCCTCGGGACCGGTATGGACGAGTTCTTCTGGTGGCACGCCATGGCCTTTATAGTGCGGGGCATGGCAGGTATAGCCTTTTTTTTCTAAAAAGCGGCCCAGCATCCGGACATCTGCTGAATTTCCTGTAAAACCGTGGAGCAGCAAGACGGCGCGTTTTCCTCCTTCAAAGGTAAATGGTTTCGGTGGTGCAACTTTCATGTTAAAAACTCCTTTTAATTCTAGTAGCTTCTATTAGTTTAAGCATTAAAAGAGGTAACATTCCAGAAAAAAGCCTTGTAGTGTGTTATCAAAATGAATGGCTGGAGAATGTGGGGGTGGGGATTCTTTGTTTGTTTTGATTAATTCCGTTGGTTTGTGAAATAATTCCGCGGACTTAGACGTTATTTCCGTGTGATTTTTAATTAATTCCGTGGGGATTTCAATTAATTCCGTGGGTTTCTGAATTATTTCCGCGAACTCCTCATTTGGGGCATGCTCTAACCTGGGATTCCGTATACTTTTGGATTAATTCCGCTAACTTGAACGTTTTTTCCGTATGATTTCTAATTAATTCCGTACGTTCTTCCATTATTTCCGTGGATTTCTGAATTATTTCTGCGAACTCCTTTAGTAGAGGCATGCCTCCACCTAAGATTCCGTGTACTTTTGGATTAATTCCGCGAACTCGATCGTTTTTTCCGTATATTTCTAATTAATTCCGTACGTTCTCCAATTAATTCCGTGGATTTCTGAATTAATTCCGCAAAGTCCCCATTACAGGCTTTCTCCAACCTTGAATTCCGGGTACTAATGGATTAATTCCGCGAACTTGATCGTTATTTCCGTACGATTTCTAATTAATTCCGTACGTTCTTCCATTAATTCCGTGAGTTTCTGAATTTTTTCCGCAAACTTCCCATTACAGGCATGCTCCAACCTTGAATTCCGTGTACTTTTGGATTAATTCCGCGGACTTGATCGTTTTTTCCGTATGATTTCTAATTAATTCCGTACGTTCTCCAATTAATTCCGTGGGTTCCTGAATTAATTCCGCAAACAGGCTCGCACCAGCCTATCATTCCACGTATCTCTTGATTAATTCCGCCTTCACCCAGCAAATCCCCAAATAAAAAACAAAAAACCCAGCACAACGACTAGGTTTGGATGTTTACATTAAATTTTAAAATAAGTAACCGCAAGGGCAAGCAGGAAAAATAATACGGATAATACAACCGTAATCCGGTGTAAGATCAAGTCCATTCCTCGTGCCTTTTGCTTACCGAATAAAGTTTCAGCACCGCCAGAAATGGCACCAGATAAGCCAGCACTCTTACCAGACTGTAGTAAAACAACTGCAATAAGAGCAATACTAACGATAACTAATAATGTTACGACTAATGCATGCATGTAAGCCACCTCCTGTTAGACGTACAGTTCACAGTATATTAAATTTACCATACAATTTCCCTTTAGACAATAGTCGTTATTGTGACAAGCTACCGTAAACCTTATCGTTTAACCTTAAAATTTTCTTCAATATACGCCTTCTCCTCTTCCACCGATAAAATCCCCACTGCCTTGCCTATGGTTCCGCCTTGCAAATTCCAGATTCTGTTATGATCCTTATCCACAGCTGAAAAATCTCCTTTAGACCAGCGCTCTAAAATGTCTATGTATACAGAGGAATTGGCATAGTGATTGGCATTCTTTTGTACTACTTTTAAAAGTTGATTGACACGACCGGGTGTCAGCGGGATTGCCCCCCACTTCTTACTGGCCTCCACTTTTTGATGAGACATTTTATGAATCGCATCCATGACTTCATCTTCTGTCATATTCATAGGAAAGTCCTTTTCAATTTCTTTGCTGGCCGGGTCATCGATTTTAATCGCTGATTGACCATCCTTTGATGTTTGCACCATTACCGTGACAGGTTTCTTTTGAAAAGGAAGTGAACCTGTCGTTTGATAATAAGAAAAGATACCCAAGACCATAACTGCAATCATAATCATCACACGCTGTGCCCATGATAGTTGTTTGAAATAGTTTTTCATCGCTTTACCCCAATCCCTATCGCAAGTTGTTTATTGTATTATTAAACACAACCTTGCGATTTCCCTGCTTGACATTTTCAGGAATTAAAAAAGCCCCCGTTCAACGAGGAACGAGGGCTTACACTTATATAGAATTACTTCTTCAAGTTATAGAAAGATTTTAGGCCGTTGTATTGAGCTGTTTCAGCCAATTGATCTTCGATTCGAAGTAATTGGTTGTACTTCGCTACACGGTCAGTACGTGAAGGAGCACCAGTCTTGATTTGACCAGCATTTGTTGCAACAGCGATATCAGCGATTGTGCTGTCTTCTGTTTCACCAGAGCGGTGAGAGATAACTGCTGTGTAACCTGCACGCTTAGCCATTTCAATTGCATCAAAGGTTTCAGTTAATGTACCGATTTGGTTAACTTTGATAAGGATAGAGTTGCCGATTGATTTTTCAATACCTTCAGCAAGCTTCTTAGTGTTAGTTACGAATAAATCATCACCAACTAATTGAACTTTTTTGCCAAGACGCTCAGTTAAAAGCTTGTGGCCTTCCCAGTCGTTCTCATCTAAGCCGTCTTCGATTGAGATGATTGGGTATTTAGAAGAAAGCTCTTCGTACCAGTCAACCATTTCAGCAGATGTTTTAACAACACCTTCACCAGAAAGATGGTATTTACCGTCTTCTTTGTTGTAGAACTCAGAAGATGCAGCATCCATTGCTAGGAATACTTCTTGACCTGGCTTGTAACCAGCTTTTTCGATCGCTTCTACGATTGTTTGAAGTGCTTCTTCGTTTGATCCTAGGTTTGGAGCAAATCCGCCTTCATCACCAACTGCAGTGTTTAAGCCTTTGCCTTTTAATACAGAACGTAATGTATGGAAGATTTCAGCGCCCATGCGAAGTGCTTCTTTGAAGTTTGGAGCACCAACAGGCATGATCATGAATTCTTGAATATCTACGTTGTTATCAGCGTGCTCGCCACCGTTCACGATGTTCATCATTGGAACTGGAAGCTGCTTCGCATTGAAACCGCCAAGGTATTGGTACAAAGGTACGCCAAGGTAGTCAGCAGCAGCACGAGCTACAGCAAGAGAAACACCTAGGATTGCATTTGCACCTAATTTACCTTTGTTTTCAGTACCATCTAATTCGATCAACGCGCGGTCTACTGCTACTTGATCAAGAACACTTAATTCTTCTTGTACAAGGTGTGGAGCAATAATTGTGTTTACATTCTCAACCGCTTTAAGAACACCTTTACCAAGGTAACGTTCTTTGTCGCCGTCACGAAGTTCAACTGCTTCGTATTCACCAGTTGAAGCACCACTTGGGACTAAAGCGCGGCCGAATGCGCCAGAATCAGTTGTTACTTCTACTTCGATCGTTGGGTTACCGCGGGAATCTAATACTTCACGAGCGTATACATCTAAAATATATGGCATTTAATTTCTCTCCTTAAAAAGAATAATTTATTTGATTAATGAAGTTCCAGTCATTTCAGCTGGTTTTTCCACCTTTAATAAGTCTAACATGGTTGGCGCTAAGTCACCAAGAATACCGCCATCACGGAGTTCAACACCCTGCTTTGTGACAATCACTGGTACCGGGTTCGTAGTGTGCGCAGTCATTGGCTCACCTTCAAGTGTTATCACTTCGTCGGCATTACCGTGGTCAGCTGTAATAATGGCTGTTCCGCCTTTTTCAAGGATTAAATCGACAATTTTACCTAAGCATTCATCAACGGTTTCAATCGCTTTAACGGTAGGTTCTAGCATTCCTGAGTGTCCAACCATGTCTGGGTTAGCAAAGTTCAACAGGATGGCATCAAACTTATCATTTTGGATTTCATTCATTAATGCATCCGTTACTTCATAAGCACTCATTTCTGGCTGAAGGTCATAGGTTGCAACCTTTGGAGAATTGATTAAAATTCGTTCTTCTCCAGGGAATTTCGCCTCACGTCCGCCGCTCATAAAGAACGTGACATGCGGATATTTTTCCGTTTCAGCAATTCTTAGCTGCTTTAAGTTATTTTGAGAAAGGACTTCACCTATTGTGTTGTCTAAGTTTGTTGGCTTAAATGCAACATAACCATCAACCGATTCACTGAAGTGTGTTAAGCAGACAAAGAATAGATGCTTTGGATGCTTTGGTCCGCGGTCAAAATCACGGAAATCTTCATTTGTGAATGTATTTGAGATTTGAATAGCACGGTCCGGACGGAAGTTATAGAAAATAACAGCATCATTGTCCTGAATGGTAGCCACTGGCTGTCCATCTTCTTTTGTAATCACAGATGGAATGACAAATTCATCAAAAATTCCGTGCTCATAAGAATCCTTTACAACGTCAAGCGGATTGGTATAGGCAGGTCCTTCACCATAAACCATCGAGCGATATGATTTTTCAACGCGCTCCCAACGCTTGTCACGGTCCATGGAATAATAGCGCCCGGAGATCGTTGCGAATTCACCAACGCCATACTCCTTCATTTTGTCCAGTGTTTGCTGAATATATGACTCAGCTGTTTTTGGACCAACATCACGGCCATCTAGGAATGAATGGACATAAACCTTTTCCACGCCTTCTTCTTTTGCCAATTTTAATAAGGCAAACATATGCTGAATATGGCTATGCACACCGCCATCTGATAATAAACCAAATAGGTGCAGCGCTGTGCCGTTCTTTTTCACATGTTCCATTGCGCCCGTAAAGGTTTCATTTTTTTCAAATTCGCCTTCACGGATTGCAATATTTACACGCGTTAAGCTTTGGTATACAATCCGGCCAGCTCCAATATTTAAGTGACCAACCTCAGAGTTACCCATTTGTCCTTCTGGAAGACCAACCGCCTCACCAGATGCGGTTAAATGGGAATGCGGATAATTGTCCCAAAAACGGTCGAAGTTTGGCTTTTTCGCATGAGCCACTGCATTTCCTTTTGTTTCGCTTCTGCATCCAAATCCATCAAGGATGATTAGCGCAACTGGAGATTTACTCATACTGACCTGCCTCCAGTAGCTTTAAGAATGATTGTGCTTCAAGGCTTGCTCCGCCTACTAATGCACCATCAATATCTGGCTGTCCCATGTATTCTTTGATGTTCTCTGGTTTTACACTGCCGCCGTACTGAATGCGTACTGCATCGGCAACATCTTGTGAGAATTGCTCTGCCACAACTTGACGGATATGAGCACAAACTTCATTCGCATCAGCAGAAGTAGAAGATTTACCTGTTCCGATTGCCCAGATTGGTTCGTAAGCAATAACAGATTGTTTTACTTGCTCATCTGTGAAACCAGCAAGTGCTTTTGCGATTTGGTCACCAACTAATTGGTTGGTTTCACCATTTTCACGCTGCTCTAGTGTTTCACCACAGCAAATGATTGGAGTTAAGTTATAGTTAAACGCTGCAAGAGCTTTTTTGTTAACAGATTCGTCTGTTTCGTTGAACATTTCACGGCGCTCTGAGTGTCCGATAATGACATATTGAACACCTAGGTCAGCAAGTGCCTTCGGGCTGATTTCGCCAGTGAATGCTCCGCTTTCTTCAAAGTGCATATTTTGAGCACCAATTTTTACGTTCGTACCTTCTGTTACTTCGACAAGGCTTTGTAAAAATAAAGCCGGTGCACAAATAACGGATTCCATTGTATCAGTTGGAGGTACAAGCCCTTTTACTTCTTCTGCAAAGCTTTTTGCTTCAGAAAGGGTTTTGTTCATTTTCCAGTTCCCTGCAATGATCGGTTTACGCATGGTGGCACATCCTTTCATAATTACGTTCGTCGCCAATTATTACTATCTATCAAAAAATGGTTAATATCTATCGTAACTTTGTAAATATAGTAAAAAATTTGTTACTATCTCATTTCCTGAGTGTGAAACTTATTTATCGTTCAATGCCACGACACCAGGAAGTGCTTTACCTTCCATAAACTCAAGAGAAGCTCCGCCGCCTGTAGAGATATGGCTCATTTTGTCCGCTAAGTTGAACTTTTCAACTGCAGCTGCTGAGTCTCCGCCGCCGATAACGGAATATGTACCTTCTGATTCAGCAAGTGCTTCTGCCACAGCTTTTGTACCGCCAGCAAATGCATCAATTTCAAATACGCCCATTGGACCATTCCAGATCACAAGCTTTGAATTTCTGATCACATCACTATAAATTTCTCTTGTTTTTGGTCCGATATCAAGAGCTTCCCAATCAGCAGGGATTTCTTCGATCGAAACAACTTTTTTATTGGCATCAGCAGAGAAATCGTCAGCTACTACCACATCAACCGGCATAAGGAAGTTAACACCTTTTTGTTTTGCTTTTTCAATAAAAGAATTCGCAAGATCAAGCTTATCTGCTTCTAGCAATGATTTACCCACTTCATGGCCTTGAGCTTTAACAAATGTATAAGCCAAACCGCCGCCGATGATTAGGTTATCAACTAGTTCAAGCAGGTTTTCGATTACACCGATTTTGTCCTTTACTTTCGCACCACCGATGATCGCTGTAAAAGGACGTTCAGGGTTTGATAGAGCTTTGCCAAGCACATCAAGTTCTTTTTCCATTAAGAAACCTGAAACTGCTGGCAGGTTGTGAGCAATACCTTCTGTTGAAGCATGGGCACGGTGAGCCGCACCAAATGCGTCGTTTACATAAACATCAGCAAGTTCAGCGAATGCTTTTGCTAATTCAGGGTCATTTTTCTCTTCACCAGGATAGAAACGAACATTTTCAAGAAGAAGAACATCGCCTTCGCCCATTGTATCAATCATGGCTTTAACAGAATCGCCATATGCCTCATCCGCTTTTTTCACTTCTTTGCCAAGCAGCTCAGAAAGTCTTACACCAACAGGAGTAAGGCGCATTTCTTCGACCACTTGCCCTTTTGGACGGCCAAAGTGGCTGGCTAAAATAACCTTTGCTCCTTGTTCCATCAAGTATTGAATCGTTGGTAATGCTGCGCGAATCCGTGTTTCGTCTGTGATTTTTCCATCCTGCATGGGAACGTTAAAATCTACGCGGCAAAAAACGCGTTTGCCTTTTACATCGATATCCTTAAGTGTTTTCTTGTTCATGTGTAAAGGACCTCCAGTATATGCGGTGTCATGACAGCCGCTTGAATATTGTTGAAAGCTCATAAAGTAAAAAAGGAGGGGGAATCTTCCCCGCTCCCCTTTGGAAAACATTATATAATCTTAAGGATTAAAGTCCTTTTGATGCGATGTAATCTACAAGGTCTACAACGCGGTTAGAGTAACCAACTTCGTTGTCATACCAAGATAATACTTTTACCATGTTGCCTTCAAGAACCATTGTTGAAAGACCATCAACAGTTGAAGAAACAGTAGCACCATTGTAATCGCTAGATACTAATGGAAGGTCGCTGTAAGCTAAAATGCCTTTTAATGGGCCTTCTGCAGCAGCTTTAAGCGCTGAGTTAACTTCGTCAGCAGTAACGTCTTTTTCTAGTTCAGCAACTAAGTCAACGATCGAAACGTTTGGAGTTGGAACACGCATTGCCATACCGTTTAATTTACCTTTTAATTCAGGTAATACAAGCGCAACAGCTTTAGCAGCACCAGTTGAAGTTGGGATCATGTTTTCTGCAGCTGCACGTGCACGACGGTAGTCCTTATGTGGCAAGTCAAGGATTTGTTGGTCATTTGTATATGAGTGAACAGTTGTCATCATACCACGCTTGATTCCGAAAGTATCGTTTAATACTTTTGCAAATGGAGCTAAGCAGTTAGTAGTACATGATGCGTTAGAAAGTACATGGTGGTTGTTTGCATCATACTTGTCTTGGTTAACACCCATAACGATTGTGATATCTTCATTATCTGCTGGAGCAGAGATGATTACTTTTTTAGCGCCTGCTTCTAAGTGTTTCGCAGCATCTTCACGCTTTGTGAAACGGCCAGTTGATTCAACAACAACTTCTACTCCTAGGTCGCCCCAGCCAAGTTGTGCAGGATCGCGCTCAGCGATAACTTTTACTTTGTGGCTGCCGATTACTAGGTATTCACCATCAACGGTTACTTCTTCAGAAAGAGTTCCGTGAACAGTGTCATATTTTAATAGGTGTGCAAGCATTTTTGCGTCTGTTAAGTCGTTAATTGCAACGATTTCTACATTGCTATTGTTTAGAGCCGCACGGAATACGTTACGACCAATACGTCCAAATCCATTAATACCAACTTTTACTGTCATGATTAATTTCCTCCTTTGGTTGGGTAAAGCTATATTTTTTTAAAAGGAATTACCCTTTCAATAACGTTTTTGCTGCACCTTCATCGGTAATAAGAATCGTCGATTTCGGTGCTTGTTTTAAATAGGCCTTTATTGCCTTAGCTTTTGATGTCCCGCCTGCAACCGCAATTACATTAGGGATATGCTCTAGATCTTCGAGCTGAAGCCCAATTGTTAGAACCTTATGGACAATCTCGCCCTCTTCGTTAAAATAATACCCAAATGCCTCGCCAACAGCCTTCCCTTCTTCAAGTTTCATCTTAATATCAGGGTTGGTTTTTCGCCGCTCAGCCATTGTAATAGCATCTCCAATTCCATGGAGAACCATGCTGGCTGATTGAATTAAAGTTAAGACCTCGTGGATATCGGGCTCTTTGATCAGAGATTCGTAAATTTCCGAACTAACCTGACCTGGAACATATAAAACTCGGTGCCGGGAATCAGTGTTGTCTGCCATATTCGAGCAAATCGTGTTTGCCTGATTATGTACATCTTCACCAACCCCTCCCCTTGCCGGAACAAACAGTAATTCCTTTTGGGTTAAATCGGGTGAAAGTCTTTCCGCAACGGCAGCCATTGTTGAACCGCCAGTTACAGCGATGATATTTTTCCCGCCTAGAAGCTTTTTCATACAAGATGCAGTAGCCTTGCCGAGTTCACCTTTGACCAACGATGATTCGTCACTGTCACCAGGGACAATAATCACCTTTTTAATGCCGAGCCGGTGTTTTAATTCTAGTTCCATGACGTCTATACCCTTTAGCTCACGCATTAAACCTTCTAAATCTTCAAGTAAATTTTTCCCTTCCGTCGTTAAACTCATTCCTACATTATTAGTATGAATAAGATTTTGCTCTTTAAGGAAGTCTACTTCACTGCGAAGTATTCTTTCGGTAAGCCCAAGGCTGACAGCTAAGCTCCTTCTTCCTACTGGCTGCATGTATCCTATGTATCGTAAAATGGTGTGTCGCTTCTGCAGGATTTGAAGGAGATCGGGTAATAATCTTTTTTGGATATCAATAAATGACTGCATGAACTGCATGCTCCTTTATTATATGTAGTTGGTCGTAAAATGTCCACCATAGACAAATTATGTCCCACCTACGCTAAAAAAAATCACCCCTACTACGTTTTTCATTGTAACAGGAGTAAAATTTCATTTCAACTCATTTACTTCAGTTTTTTTCTTGTAAACGATTACTTATGTCAATTTTGTCAACAAAGCCAAATCCCACTTCTTCTCCGTCTAAATGAACAACCGGAATCATGAGACCATAAAGTTCTGTTAATTCATCACTTGAGTCAATATCAATTTCTTCAAGGCGAAACTTCCAGTCCTCTTGCAATTCTAAAATAGTATTTTTCGCTTTGTCACAGAGCGGACAGCGATTTCTAGTATATAAGGTGATTGTTTGCATTTCTTTTTTCCTTTCCTTGCTTACACAAACCGTTTCCTTTTTGTTGACGATGGAATTCCTAGCTGCTCCCGGTACTTAGCCACGGTTCTTCGTGAAACTAGGATTCCCTTTTGCCTCTTCAGCAGTTCAACCATCTCTTGGTCCGATAGCGGTTTTTCCTTATTTTCCTGGGCCACCAAGAAACCAATTTCATTCTTTACCAGTGTGGAAGATGTACTCTCATCGTCTGAGGTTTGAATCGTACTAGTAAAAAAAGTTTTTAATGGATAGGTGCCTATTGGTGTTTGCACATATTTTTCCCGGACAGCCCGGCTGACGGTAGATTCATGAATTTCAAGTTCACTGGCGATTTCTTTCATTGTCATGGGCACTAAATATTGGCTTCCCTTTTGAAAAAAGGCCGGTTGTTTTTCTACAATCTTGGCTACTACCTTTGTAAGAGTTTCTTTCCGTTGTTCAATACTTTTTAAGATCCATTGGTAGTCTTGGACTTTATCCTGCAGGAAACGGCTGACCTGCTGATTTTGTTTATGAAACTTTTGATAATAAGGCTCATTAAAGCGAATCCGCGGCAGAGATTCATCAAACATTCGAACCGTTAATCCCTCACTGGTTTGCTCAATAATCGCATCGGGAATAATATAGGTGGTTCGCTCCTGATGGAGTAATGCACCAGGTTTTGGGTTGAGCTGCTGGATTTCATCAAAGACATCTTGCAGATCCTTCAAGCTCACACCTAATTCTTTTGCAATCGGCTTCCACTTTTTTTCAGCAAAGGGAATAAAGTATGTTGATAGAATCGTTTGCGCTAGTTCGTTGTTTGGATTTTTATAATAACATTGCAAAGCTAAACATTCTTGCAAATCTCTTGCCCCAATGCCAGCCGGCTCGAGTGTTTGAATAATCGCGAGGCAGTCCTCAATGGATTCTAACTCTACGTGCAATTTTAGGGCAATTTCAGAAAGACTCCCCGTAAAGTAACCGTTTTCATCTATATTTTTGATCAAGTGCCGAATCACTTTCATTTGCTCAGCCGTTAAGTTTTTAATGTTAAGTTGAGAGAGTAAGTATTCCTCAAGCGAAAAGGGCTTGTCTGCAATCTGTTCAATCCAGTCCTTTTCCGACTTTTGATGCTTCCGACGGTTACGATCGATCAACGGATTCATCGGTTTAACATTCACATTTTCGACTTTAAGGAGAGGATTTTCCAATGCCTTATCTTCTAAAAATGCAGCCAGCTCCTGGGCAGAGTACTGCAATAAGGCGATTGCCTGCGACAACTCCTGCGTCATGGTTAATTTTAATGTTTGCTGCTGCCATAAACCCGGTTTTAAATCCATCATGTTCACCCCTCCTTTTCTATTTTACACGATGAGTGGATATCCGTGTTAAATTATTAGAAGATTTAATCAAACCAAAAAAAGGAACCTTAATTTTTAAAGTTCATTCTAACCTTTTTATTTTATTTTCTTACCATAGTTTTTTTGCTTCCTAATAGTGAACAAAAAAAATATCACTGCGTATAAAACGCAGTGATATCATGAATTATTATGACGCGCTCGGAGGGAATCGAACCCCCATTTTAAGAACCGGAATCTTACGTGCTATCCGTTGCACCACGAGCGCATAATTATTAGCGACTTTTATATTATATGTTAAATCCTCAATAATTGCAAGCGGCAAATAGGTTTTAAATTTACGAGAAATGGTTATCCTGTTGATGGGAAAGTTGTCGAACATTTTAGAAGGCAAACTGTTTGACCTTTATTGACCATCAGTGTATGATACTATTACATAAGCTTTTACCTTTTCTAATCAAAGGAGGAAGAAAAATGAATTTGATTCCTACAGTTATTGAACAAACAAATCGCGGCGAAAGAGCCTATGACATTTACTCCCGTCTCTTAAAAGACCGGATTATTATGCTAGGAAGCGCAATCGATGACAATGTAGCTAACAGCATTGTAGCACAATTATTATTCCTTGAAGCAGAAAACCCTGAAAAAGATATTACTCTCTATATCAACAGCCCAGGCGGAAGCATCACAGCTGGAATGGCAATTTACGATACTATGCAGTACATTAAAGCAGATGTATCAACCGTATGTATCGGTATGGCCGCTTCAATGGGAGCATTCTTGCTTTCTGCCGGACAAAAAGGAAAACGCTATGCACTTCCAAATGCAGAAGTGATGATCCATCAGCCACTAGGCGGCGCGCAAGGTCAAGCAACGGAAATAGAAATTGCAGCAAAACGCATTCTTTTCCTTCGCGAAAAATTAAATGGTATTTTAGCAGAGCGCACTGGTCAGCCGCTTGAAGTCATTCAACGCGATACAGACCGTGATAATTTCATGACTGCTGAAAGAGCTAAAGAATACGGCCTTATCGACAGCATCATCACTCGCAAACCTACTGATACAACAGAGAAAAAATAAAAGCAAAGCAACCGTCATCACGTCGGTTGCTTTATTTTTTTTTGACTATGTTAAAGGTGATTGTTGAGTTTTAGCACGTTGATTGGAGTGGAAGGCGGCGAAGACTCCTCGAAAATGCTATCGCATTTCCTTCGTGCGTGGGCGGATTCGAGGATGAAAATCCAAAGTCTTGCGGGAGTACGGGGAGGGGAGACCCCACAGGCGCAAGTGCGCCGAGGAGGCTCCCCGGCACGCCCGCAGAAAGCGAAGCCGCCTGGAGCGGAAATCACATTCAAGATTAACACAGTTTCCAATAAAAAAGGATTCAGCCTGTGCCGAATCCTTTTTTATTACTGTTCTTTTTGAATAAAATCTGATAACACCACAATAGCTTTCTCTTCATCTTCGCCATCGGCAATGATATTAATTAAAACCCCTGAACCAACAGCAAGACTCATTAATCCCATAATACTTTTCGCATTTACCTTCTTGCCATCCTTCTCAAGAAAAATATCTGCGGAAAACCGATTTGCTTCTTGAACAAAAAGAGCTGCAGGACGTGCTTGAAGACCTGTTTTTAATTTTACTTCTATTTCTTTTACCAACATAATAATTCCTCCTCAAGTTGTTTTATTATACTTGTTAAATATTACACAATTAAAAACTGTGAGTATGTGACGTTATTTCTCCAATACGGAGCTTGTCAGCAATCTCATCGATTTTTCTTAAACGGTGATTAATTCCGGATTTACTAATGGTACCACCGGAAACCATTTCCCCTAATTCCTTCAGCGTGACATCAGGATATTGAACACGGAGCTCCGCGATCTCCCTCAGCTTATCAGGTAAAACTTGAAGGCCAATGGTTGAGTCAATAAAGCGGATGTTTTCCACCTGTCTGATCGATGCACCAATCGTTTTATTTAGATTGGCTGTTTCACAGTTTACTAAGCGATTAACGGAGTTTCGCATGTCCCTGACGATCCTTACATCCTCAAAACGAAGCAGGGCATTATGGGCACCCACGATATTGAGAAATTCGGTAATCTTCTCAGCTTCCTTTAAGTAGGTGATAAATCCTTTTTTACGTTCAAGGGTCTTACTATTCAATCCAAATGTATTCATTAATTCGCATAAAGAATCATTATGTTCTTTATAGAGCGAAGCAATTTCCAAGTGATAGGAAGAAGTCTCCGGATTATTGACCGAGCCGCCAGCGAGAAATGCACCTCGTAAATAAGAACGCTTACAACACTTCTTCTTGATCAAATCCGGCGAAATATCATGAATAAAGGTAAAACCTTCACCAAGTATTTTCGTATCCTCTAAAATTTCCTTAGCCTGCTCAGCTAAGCGCACAATGTAAACATTGTTTTTTTTCAAGCGCATCTTTTTTCGAACTAAAAGCTCTACCTGCACTTGATAGCTTTTTTTTAATAATGTATAGATTCTTCTGGCAATCGCCGCATTTTCGGTTTGAATATCGACAACTAACTTACGATTCGAAAAGGAAAGGGAACCATTCATACGAATCAATGCTGATAGCTCAGAAAGATTACAGCAAGTTTTCACTTCCAAGTTAGTTAATTCTTTTTTGGTCTCCGAAGCGAAAGACATCCCCTCACCACCTTATTAAACTGAATGGAACAAATGTTTAAACTTAATTGTACTACTTATTACGATTCATATCGCTTTTTAGTTTCATCAACCAGTAAATTATATAAAATTTTTGCGACCTTTTTCGGGTCATGCCTTAATGCCCCATTTTCCTGATAAGCAATATCCGCATGAACGACTTCAAGACCGAGTTCAGATAGTCTTGGTAAATCGTATTGGACAGGGTCTGCCAATTCTTCATTATAGCGTAGTTGAATATCAGGCGGTATTTCTTCATTATTGACGAGTATGGTATTGATAAAGGCACAGTTCATATGATCATAGATGGCCTTTACGTGATCACTCGCTGTAAAGCCATGCGTTTCTCCGGCCTGTGTCATCAAATTGCAGATATAAACCTTTTTCGCAAGGGAGTGGCACACCTCATCACCTAAGCGCGGTACAAGGAGATTCGGTAAAATACTCGTATACAGACTTCCTGGTCCGATAATAATTAAATCAGCCTGTCGAATGGCTTGAATCGACTCCGGCAAGGGCCGGATACTGCTTTTGGAGGTGAGATAAACCTTTTTAATTTTTTTCCCTGAGTAAGGGATTTTTGATTCACCCGAAACGATGGCACCGTCCTCCATCTCAGCATGTAAGACAACGCTTTGGTTCGCTGCCGGCAAGACCTTACCACGTACATTTAAGATTTTGCTCATTTCCTGAATCGCATGGACAAAGTTACCTGTAATCGAGGTCATCGCGGCCAGAATTAAATTACCAAGCGAGTGACCGGATAATTCATTCGCCGTTTTAAAGCGATGCTGAAACATCTCCTCAACGAGCGGTTCAACATCTGACAGTGAGGCTAACACATTGCGTATGTCGCCTGGAGGCGGTATATGCAAATTCTCGCGCAAACGGCCCGAGCTGCCACCGTCATCCGCCACTGTCACGATGGCGGTGATATCAACAGGATACTGTTTCAATCCACGTAGCAAAACAGGTAATCCTGTTCCACCGCCAATTACGACAATGCGAGGCTGTCCTAACTCTCTCATGTTGTTTTTTCCTTTCTCCTCTCAATGTCACGATGAGAAACAACCGTTTTATAATCGTTTTGGAAAAAACGGCCGATATTTTCAGCTAAAGCAACGGAACGGTGCTGTCCGCCTGTACAGCCAATCGCAATGACAAGCTGCGCTTTTCCTTCTCTCTTATAATGCGGAAGCATAAAGCTGAGCAAATCGGTTACCTTTTCCAAAAACTTTTGGGTCTCATTCCATTTTAAAACGTAATTGGAAACCTCTTCATCCAACCCTGTTTTTGGCCGCATATGTTCAATATAATGAGGATTCGGCAAAAAACGTACATCAAAAACGAGATCAGCATCGATAGGGATTCCATATTTAAACCCAAACGACATGACATTGACAGTAAACATTAATTGTTTATTTGTCGTAAATTCAGTTAATATTTTCTCACGCAGTTCACGCGGTTTCATCTGGGATGTATTGTAAACTAACTGTGCTCTGCCTTTTAACTCTTCTAGCAATTCTCTCTCTAATGTAATTCCTTCAAGCGGAAGTCCAGTTGGCGCAAGCGGATGGGTCCGTCTCGTCTCTTTATATCGGCGCACCAAGGTAGCATCATCTGAATCTAAAAATAAAATCTGTGGAGTTACCCAAGAGGTCTCTGCCAGTTCATCTAATCCTTTAAATAGATGGTCAAAGAATTCTCTGCCGCGCAGGTCCATGACAAGAGCAACTTTATTCATTTTATTCCCAGATTCCTTCATAAGTTCAAGAAATTTAGGCAGGAGCGTAGGAGGTAAATTATCCACACAGAAGAATCCCAAATCTTCAAAGCTTTGAATGGCCACTGTTTTTCCAGCCCCAGACATTCCCGTTATAATGACCATCTGGGTTTCGCTTGTCGAACCGGTACTCATAGTCATTCCCCCTATTCTTTAACTTGGATCTAATCGATAACTAATTAATTCAAAATCACTTGTATAGGTAAACGTGCCATAAATGATTCCTTTACCATGGATCATATAATCAATGATATGTAGATCTCCCGCTGCCATCGGCAAACCTTTTATCTGGTCAACCGGCTGCCAGGCAAGCTTGCCTTCTTCTGACTCATCTAGATCAAGACCGTCAGAATCGGTTGCCACAAACGTAAACATCATCCACTCGGACAACAGCTCGTCGGCATCCTTCATAATCATTGTAAAAATTCCTTTTAATTGTGGATTTTTCAAATAGATGCCCGTTTCTTCGCGAAACTCCCGAATACAGGAATCGCGAACCGACTCACCCGGTTCCATTTTTCCGCCCGGTGCCACCCACCAGCCGCGGCGCGGTTTTTGCAGTAGTAATACTTGATTATTTCTGATTAACACACAATTGGTTACCCGCTGCACATTTTTCACCTCTTTAGAAGCGCACATACGTCGCTGACGCAAGTTGAAAATTTTAGAAAGAACAAGCACCAGGATAGGAGCTTGGATGATTAAAATTAATTTATTCTTTTCATTATACTATTTTTAGGAAACCGCCACAATGAATACAAATTTGTTATTTTTGTTAAATAGGAAAAGCGGAAGCGCCCTGGTCAACGGCGTATGGCCTGGAACGCTTGGAGTGGAAGCTGGACAGGTCTCAAATTACGGCACAAAAAAAGAGCACAAGCTGCTGGGCCTGTGCAGAAAGGTATATATTTTAAAGGGGGTCAATTTCCTTTATCATACACCATCTATATTTCACTACTGTTACAGGAGAGTTATAAAAAGGTTACGCTTTTAATTTATTTATTACTTTTTAATTTCATTTCTTCAATAAGCTCTTCTACATAATGCTGAGCACTTTGCGCAGCGATACTGCCATCACCCGTAGCGGTAACAATCTGACGAAGCATTTTTTCACGAATATCTCCCGCCGCAAAAATACCAGGCACTTTTGTTTCCATGCGATCATTGGTTTCAATATAACCATTTTCATTGGTGATGCCGAGATTCTCAAATGGTTTTGACAGTGGAACCATTCCGATATAAATGAACACACCATCTGCCGGTAATTCTTGCTCTTCGCCATTTTGCGTCGAAACAAGCGTTACACTTCCGACTTTGCCATCTTTATCGTTAATCGATTTAATCGTGTGGTTCCAGATAAAATCAACCTTTTCATTTGCAAAAGCGCGGTCTTGAAGGATTTTTTGCGCACGCAGCTGCTCTCGTCTATGAACGATGGTTACTTTTGAGGCAAACCGCGTTAAATAAACGCCCTCCTCGACAGCAGAGTCTCCGCCGCCAATAACAAATAACTCTTTGTTTTTAAAGAAGGCTCCGTCACAAACTGCACAATAAGACACACCGCGTCCACCTAATTCTTTTTCACCAGGTACACCGACTTTTTTATATTCAGCACCTGTCGTGATGATGACAGAGTAGGCTTTATATTGTTTTGAACCAGCATTGACGATTTTGTAATCGCCATGGTCTTCTATCCCTTTAATATCACCGTAAGCATATTCAGCACCAAATTTTTTGGCATGCTCAAACATTTTGGATGATAAATCAGGACCTAAAATGCTCTCAAAACCAGGATAGTTTTCTACATCCTCGGTATTCGCCATTTGACCGCCCGGCATACCGCGTTCAATCATCAGCGTGGATAGGTTGGCGCGCGATGTATAAACAGCCGCCGTCATTCCTGCAGGACCAGCGCCGGCAATAATGACATCATAAATTTTTTCTTCAGTCATTTGATTCAACTCCTATATAAAAAAATACGATTAAGTATTAGCATTCCCACTTAATCGTATAAAACAATTGAATTATAGTCCACGAATATGCTTAGTTTAGATAGTTGTTAACCAATTTAACATATTTGCCGATAGTGGCAGTTGATAAGCCATAGCGTTCGGCCACTTCCTGCTGGGAAACTTTCTCACTTCTTAGTTTATGCCACAAGTATTCGACCGCTCCAGCCCAGGCACGTTTATTTTTTAATGGAGCACCGTCTTTAGATACTTCGACAAACACGGAAAACCACAGGAGATATAAC
The DNA here is from genome assembly GCF_021560175.1 of Neobacillus drentensis. Classification (GTDB taxonomy): domain Bacteria; phylum Bacillota; class Bacilli; order Bacillales; family Cytobacillaceae; genus Neobacillus; species Neobacillus drentensis_A. Next base: position 5,347,816 of record NZ_CP091110.1, read on the forward strand.
CCCGACTCAATCGTGCCAATCGGCTGATGATTTTCATAAAATAGTTCTGCTACTTCTTGGGCATCATTTGTCTTAGATGGTTTCCCTAATCGGATCATCGAGAGATACTCTTTTTCCAGCTTCGTCAGCTTTTGGTTTTGAAAAAGCCGTTTGGAGCCGATGATTTCTTCTTTTTTACTCGAAACAGTCGTTAAGAAAAGGGCAAATAAACGCTCTTCCACATAATCGCTGTCAAGCTTTTGAAAAATGGATTCGGCCATATTTTCAAAACCATTACCTGGTGACGTTTCGAGATTCCATGGTTCTGAGCCTTCTTTGTCAGGATTGAGCTCAAGTACCTTTTTCCAAATGCTCTTCGCAAAGTTTTCAAAGCCTGTATAAAAGGCAGAATAGGCAAGCCAGTAATAAAATGGGCCATCCCCATCAAAACCGTGCTTATATAGTTTTTTCAACCATAGGTAAGCAAGGTCGTATTCACCGACTAACGCAAAGGTCGCACCAAGTTTAAATTGATGCTCACTTAGAAGTGGCTGAATTTTTTTCAATCCCCTGAGTAATTCAGCAACATTCTCTGATTGTCCTTGATAATGGGCAAACACAAGCTTGTTACAAAGAGCATGAAGGTTGCCCGTATTGCGCTCGAGCACATCCTCTAGGATAGCTTCCGCTTTTTCTACTTTTCCTAAATAAAAGTAAGCTAGTGCTAAATTATTATAAGCTGACCAATATTCGGGATATTCCTTGACAACATCTTTTAAAAGCTCAATTGCTTTTGGAAAATAGCCGGATTCCAGCAATTCTCGGGCTTGCTCTTGTTTGATGATTAAGTCATCCTGCTCATATAGCTCATCCTCGAATTCATCCGCTTCCAATGTCAGCACTTCTAATAACTCTTCAGTGTCGTCGGAAAAATCACCGTCCGGATCAAGCTGCAAATATAATTTGCTATGATGGTAGGCATCTTTAAAAAATCCCATATGGGCATAATTATTCGCTAAAAAGTAATGGCATTCTGCCATTTCTGGATCAAGCTCTTCAAGGATTTCGTGCAAGAGTCGGTTGGAATATTCGAATTCACCAAGTTCTGTCGAAACAATCGCCAGCTGGCATGTAATCATTGGTTCACCCGGCTCAAGCTGAATCGCCCGCCCAAGATATTTTTTGGCTTTGATAAAATCTCGTCGATGGTATGCCTTGACACCCTTCTTGAAATAATATTCACCTGTAGGAACAAATGATAGTATTTTTCCTTTTTGAATTCTTGCCTTCGCTTCTTTCACCATGAAGTCCTCCACATTTTTCAACATAACTTATGTAGTATAGCACATTAGGGGGTATTCGAGAAGAGGGTGGTGGATTTAACTTATGGATTGAAATCAACTGCTTGCGCCATATAAAGTACACATATTGGTTCTCCCTCCTAAAATAAGCAGATACCATTTAAATCAACAATCAAGATTAACCCAAATCAAATAAAAGGAAATGGAGTACTCCATTTCCTTTTTATAAACTATTTAACTATAATTAAAGGATTACACCGTTTGAAGTTCTTTTTCATTATAGAATGCGGGTCTTTCTTGAAGTGTAATGGCTTCTTTTTCACCAGTTTGTTGAGCTTTTACACATGCATCAGATGTTACTGCTGCGATATATCCATCCCATGCAGTTGGTCCTTCAGGCTCACCTTTTTTTGTAATGGAATCAATAAAGTCTTGGATTTCCACATTGTATGCATCCATAAAGCGGAATTTCCAATCATTTAAAATGCCTGTGCTTAATTTTTCATCTTTTCTCATCACCACACTGGAGAATTCAGGTAGTTTTACAATTCCCTCTTCACCAATCACTTCACATTGAATGTCATATCCATATTTACAATTCACAAAAACTTCTACACTCATGACAATGCCACTGTTCGTTTCAATTGTAAATAATTGAGGATCTTGAAGTTTGTCATGTGAATATTTTGTCTTCCTAGGGAAAACAACTTGAACAGATTTATAGTCATCATTGACTAACCAGTGAAGGGCATCAATTTCGTGAATTAAAGTATCTGTTACAGCCATATCCGTTGTATAGTTTTCACCAACGATTGGATTGCGGTGTGCAGCACGAATCATTAATGGCGCACCAATTTCATTATTGTCAATCACTTGTTTTAATTGAACATATCCGCTATCATAACGGCGCATAAATCCAACCTGAACTAATTTCTTACCCTGCTTCATTTCCGCTTCAACAATTCGAATACAGCCTTCAGCCGTAGTTGCTAAAGGTTTTTCACAAAATACATACTTACCAGCTTCTACTGCTGCGACAACGGTTGCTTCATGGGCAGGACCCCAGCTTGTAACAAGGACGACATCCACATTTTCATCCGCAATGAGAGCTTTATCGTCTGGATAAACAACCGCATCTAATTGATAGATTTCAACCGTTTGCTTAGCAGACTCTTGATTAACATCTGTTACCGCTACAATTTTACCGCCGGATAATTTATTGGTAATTCGATCAATATGCTCCCTTCCAATTGCTCCTGTTCCTACTACACCAAATCTTAAAGTCATGTTGATACTCTCCTTTTATGTTTACATATTTAATGGTTAAACTCAGGCAACGCTTTCATTTTTCAATTAAATCGTAGTTTTATAACATTATTGATTAGAAGCTTGTTTATGACTTTTTTGTCCATAACTCCGGAAATCGCTTTCTAACTGTTTAAGTGACTTTCCTCTTGTCTCTGGCAAGATCTTATTCACAAATATAATAGCGGCAATTCCACACACTGCAAAAATGAAGAATGTGATCGATAAGCCTACTGCACTTAGTAAGATTGGGAAAAAAAGCCCAACAAGGAAGTTTGTGATCCATAAGCAGAATACGGTTACACCCATTCCAATACCACGTAATTTTAATGGGAAGATTTCTGATAACATTAACCAGGTTACCGGAGAAATAGCACCTTGCTGGAATGCAAGGAAGGTAACCGTCAAGCTAAGTACGACTACCGGAAGTGCTGGTGACCCTTTAAGTACTAACGAGAACACCCCAATTAAAGCAAGAGCAGCTGTTGTACCCGTCAATCCAGCGATTAACATAGGACGACGGCCAATTTTCCCTAATAACCAGATTCCAACGAAAGTGGCAATGACTGAGATCGCTCCATTGGCGATATTCCCCAAAAGTGCCGCATTGGTTGAAAAACCGGATTTTTCAAGTATTTGAGTACCATAATACATAATCGAGTTAACACCTGTAATTTGCTGCACAATGGCAATCCCGATTCCAATTCCGACAATCCGGCGAACCCATGGTACGTTTAAATCCTTAAATGTCGCATGTTTAATTTCTGATTCATGAGCAATATGTTCTTTCATCTCTTTAAGTTCAAAATCCGCACCGTTTGCTTCCCGTATTTCTTTAAGGACCCTTAGTGCATCTCCCCATTTTCCTTTGGATGCAAGCCAACGCGGGCTCTCTGGAACCGCTAACATTCCAAACCATAAGACAACAGCCGGAAGTGACGCAATCACTAACATATAACGCCAAACATGTGAAGCTCCCTCACCAATCGTATTTCCTAGGATGGCATTAAAGACAAACGCTAACAGTTGACCGGAAACAATCATTAATTCGTTCTGGGTAACCATCCTTCCCCGCTTCTCCACAGGAGACATTTCTGCTAAAAAGGAAGGCACCATGACAGATGCAGCCCCAACGGCTAATCCTAGCAAGAATCGGAACACGATCATAACACCGGCTGACGGTGAAAGCGTACACCCAATTGCGGCAATAAAGAATAGTAACGCGAGATTTAAAATCATTTTACGGCGGCCAAAACGGTCAGATAAACGCCCGCCAAATACGGATCCAAACGCAGCTCCAAAAAGTAATGAACTGGTAACAAGACCTTCCGTTGCGGGTGTCAAGTTTAGCTGGTCAGGTTTTGCCATAAAAGGTAATGCCCCGTTAATCACACCGGTGTCATAACCAAAAAGAAGTCCCCCAAATGTAGATATAACCGTAATCTTTTTTAAAGCTTTTTCGTAATCACGTGTTTGTTTAATCGCCTGATTACTCATATTCTCCCTCCCCAGGGTTCGTTTTTTATTAAGCTTTAATCAATGAACCATTTTCTAATGGCAGTAATTCTTCATTAATATAATTACGGGCTTTCAAGGCATACTCCAACGGATGTGCAACTGAGGGGTCTTGTTCTGCTTCAATGACAATCCAGCCTGAATAATTCGTTTCCAGAAGCGTCTTGTATACCTCTGTAAAATCAATACAGCCGTCACCAGGAACGGTAAACATTCCTGCCAAAAAGGATTGTAAGAAGGACTTTCCTTCTTGTTCACATTGCTCTTTTACTGCTGTGCGCACATCTTTAAAATGAACATGATGGATACGATTGATATGTTTATTTAATAGAGTCATATAATCAGCATCGGATACAAAGATATGGCCTGTATCATACAGCAAATGAACGTGATTCGGATTTGTGTTTTCCATCAGACGATCAATCTCGGCTAATGTTTGTACGCCCGTCCCCATATGATGGTGAAAAACTAGCTTCAAATCATATTCTTCAGCAATTTTTCCTAATTCGTTTAGTCCTTGGCCTAACTGATCCCATTCTGTATCTGTGAAGAATGGTTTTTCTTTGAAGACATTTTTATCAGTACCTTGAATACTATAGGTTTGTTCTGATACAACAGCAACAGATGCGTTAACCGCTTTCAAATACTCGCAATGTTTATGGAAAGCTTTAGAGGCTTCTTCCACACCGTCACGAATAATAAAACTGCTAAACCATTGTCCCGCAATTTTTAGGTTGCGGAGTTGAAGCTCTTTGTTCAAAACATTAGGTTCTGGAAAAAAACCGCCAACTTCTGTTCCCTCAAATCCTGCTACTACAATATCACTTAGTAAGTGTGATAAGGTATTCTCTGCCCCAATTTCCGGAATGTCATCATTGCGCCATCCAATTGGAGCAATCCCCCATGAGATTTTTTTATTTTCCATCGTATAACCTTCTTCCTTATAAAAAGTAGGACTGTTTAACCGGTTGACCTTATTTTATAAATTATGAAGAATCGATGTATTATAAAAAATTGCTATCAAATTATCATTTCTTGCTAAACTTTTATGAGTTTATCAAAAACTAACAAAAAGATACCCACAAAAGTGAATATCTGTTTAAAAGACAGATCATTAAAAACAAAGTTTTCTAAACTTTCCAGGAGTGATGCCACCAGTAGATTGGGAGAACACTTTAATAAAATGGCCAATACTATTAAATCCGCAATCCATGCTTATTTGCTCAATTGAAAGATTGGTTTCCACCAATTGATTCTTAGCCTGGATCAATCTGTAATTCAGTACATATTGGTGAGGGCTGGTTCCTATGTACTTTTTAAACGTACGACAAAAATGATAGGTACTTAAATTGGATATTTCACTCAACTGCTCGACGGAAATCTTAGATGAGTAATTCTCACTAATAAAGGACAGTACAGCTTGAATTTCGGGTGGTATTGCTTTTGCCGCATTTGCCTTTCTATTTTCAAACGTACTACGGGTACTCTCTACTAAATTGCCCAGCAGTTTATAAATCTCTAAAGATAGTTTAAAGTCTATTTCCTGGTTCGATGCGATAAGAGACAAAATATTCGGGATATTATTCTTTTCAGTTGGCAGTTTAAACAGACAACCCTTTCTTTTGTATAACTCGTTATACATAGCTTGCGTGTGACTGCCTGTAAAGTGAAAAAATTGAAAGGTTGTTTCTTCCATTGCAGAGTAGTTATTTTTTTCTTTACAATCTAAAATAACAATTTCATCTTTCGAGGCTACGAATGATTGGTCAAGATAGTGGAACTGCATCGATCCTTTTTTTATATAAAAGATGATAAAGGCATTCATGTAATCTCGCTTAATGCTGTAGGGAACATCTACGATATATTCACCGCCCCATAGGACATAATGATATAATTCTTTCGTTAAAGCGGAAGGTTCATAAAAATATAATCCCTTAGATTTGATGCCTGGTTCTACATTTGGAATATAGTAATTCATTTTTTCACCTCTCACTAATTTAAACACTTCCTATAGTATATTTTATCCTGATCCAAAAGGTAATGGTCTATTTTTGGGAACTATTTTAATATTCAATAGACTAGCCCGTAAACGACCTATTTCATCACCAAAAGTTATTAAATAAATGATTAAATAGCACCAAAATACAATTTTAGAGCAAGATTATATAAGATAATGAAGGAAAATTTCCATTAAACTGAAATCGCATACATAAGTTATTAAATGGAGGTTTACCTATGAAATTATCATTTAATGAAGGAACAACATTCGAAAGTGCTTCTCTTCAACAGAATTTAGAGTATTGCGAAAAACACGGTTACGATTTTATTGAAATTCGCTCCATTGACCAGTTAAAAGATTATCTTCAAGAATATACATTAGATGATTTAAAAGCCTATTTTGATACCCATCATATTAAGCCGCTTTCTTTGAACGCCTTATGCTTTTTTAATAACCGCACGAAAGAAGACGAAGAGAAGATAATCGAGGAATTCAGCGAATACTTGGAGATTTGTAAAAAAATCGATTGTCCATATATTTGCGTGGTACCTTCGAATATCGATGTGACGGAAAAAGGAAAAACATTGACGGAAGAAGTAAATGCAAGTTGTATCCGAGTTTTAACCCATCTATCTGATTTAGCCGAGCCATACGGAGTAAAGATTGCCATTGAGTTTATTGGAATCCAGGAAAATACCGTTAATACATTTGCACAAGCATACAGTATTGTAAAAGCAGTTGATCGAGATAATGTGGGTCTCGTGTATGATACGTTCCAATTCACTGGAATGGGTTCAAGATTAGAAGATGTAACCGATGAAACAGCAGATAAATTGTTTATCTTCCATATCAATGATGTGGAGGGTTATCCGATTGGCCAAATGCGTGATAGTGATAGAGTATGGCCTGGGCACGGTGTGATTGATTTAGAGGCACATTTGAAAAGACTAAAAGAATTGAATTATGATTTTGTCGCATCCGTTGAGTTATTCAGACCGGAATATTATCAAATGGATCCTGAAGAAGTCATTAAAAAAGCGAAAGAAACGACCTTGGAAGTATTGGAAAAGTACTATAATAAACACGTTGTTCATAATTGATCGAAAGGCATAAAGGATCTTTTATAGAAAAAGTCCTTTATGCCTTTTTTATTATTTAATACATTTTTAGTTTTAAAGTTTTTCTTACTGGGCATTACTAATTGATTTTTTCATACTACCTTTATCATACTTTGAACGGAACTGCTCCTCCAACTCTTCAAGTGTAAAGCCATTTGTTTCTGGCATAAATTTGTAAACAAAAGCAATTCCCAATAAGCCAATGACAACGAAAGCAAAGAATGTGGCGGATAAACCGATCGTGCTTAAAAGAATAGGGAATGTAAAACCAATAACAAAGTTGACAGCCCATAAGAAAAATACACTGATACCATTACCAAGGCCTCTTAATCTTTGTGGGAATATCTCAGCAGCAACTAACCATGTTACCGGTCCAATACACCCTTGCATAAAAGCTAGGAATAAAACTGTCAAGGAAAGCACAAGATACGGCAGTGCAGGAGAACCTTTAAGTACCATTGAAAAAATGGCAATCAATAATAGTGAGGTGGTTGTGCCAGACAAACCAATGATCAACATTGGACGTCGGTTCACCTTGCCAATCATCCAAATACCAAATATTACAGCAAGAACGGAAATAAGTCCATTTGCTATGTTTGCAATTAATGCCGTCTTCGTACCAAAACCAGCCTGCTCTAGAATTTGCGTACCATAATACATTATGGAATTAACCCCAGTAATTTGATTCACGACAGAAATTCCAATACTAATCAACAAAATACGGCGTAACCATGGAGTAGAAAAGTCCTTAATGGTTGCTTTTTCAAGATTTGAGTCTCTTTTAACGGATTCTTCAATTTCCTTAAATTCTGTAATAGCACGTTTCTCGTCACGGATTTGTTTAAGGACGCTTAGCGCCTCATCCTTTTTCCCTTTTGATGCCAGCCACCTTGGGCTCTCAGGAACCTTGAGCATGCCTATAAATAACATAAAGGCTGGAATTGCACAAATAATGAGCATGTAACGCCAAACATGTCCTGTATCCCCCATTGTTACACCAAGGATAGCATTAAAAACATAAGCTAAAAATTGTCCGCCGGTTATCATAATTTCATTCTGAGCAACCATTCGTCCTCTATTCTCGGCAGGTGCCATCTCGGCCAGAAAGGACGGTACCATTGATGATGCTCCTCCAACAGCAAGTCCAAGCAAGAATCTAAAGGTAACCATTACTGAAACATTGGGAGCAAATGTAGTTCCAAGTGTTGCTAGTAAAAATAACAATGATAGATTAAGGATCATTTTACGTCTGCCATAACGGTCTTGCAGCTTTCCTCCTAACAATGCACCAATTGCTGCACCTGCAAGAAGCGAACTGGTCACAAGCCCTTCTGTAGTTGGTGTAAGATTCAGCTGGTCACGTTTTGCCATAAAAGGTAAGGCTCCATTCACAACTCCTGTGTCATATCCAAAAAGAAGTCCCCCAAATGTAGCAGAAATCATAATCGTTCTTAAATTACGTTTAAAATTCCCTACTTGATTACCCATGCATGTTCCTCCCAAGGTTTTAATTATCTTTCCCTTAAGCCTTTCATTCTATAAAACTTACAGATTCATTAAAGCGTTTTCAATCTTTTTTATACAATAAGGCCCTTTAGATCATCAAAGGCCTTTATTGTAATGAAAACTTTATGTTTATTGGTATTCAACCCATACAGCCCCATTATCTGCAGAGCGTACACAGTTCTCAACCCAGCGAACACCTTCTACTCCTGCCTCGATTCCTGGATACCAAGATGCATCAAACGTTTCACCGCGATCTGCCGCAACCATCGCCTTAGCAAAACGAGTATATAGATTTGACCATGCTTCAAATAGTCCTTCTGGATGGCCTCCACCGATACGATCATCTGTAAGTGCTTGTGGATAGAGATAATCCATACCACGATCTAAGATCTGTGCAGGTTGACCTTGAACTTCGTATCTTAATTGATTAGGATGTTCATCCCACCATTCAATGCTAGCTTTTGAACCTATCACACGAATCGTTTGTCCATGCATTGAGCCAGCATTTACACAGGAAGACCACACATACCCAACCGCACCGTTATCATATTCCATAATGGTAAATGCATTGTCCTCAAGTGGAGCACGGCTCTTAACAAAACTCTGGCGGGAACACATTAGTTTTTTAATTTTTAAGTTTGGCAGCAGGACCTCAGATATGTACAATGGATGTGTTCCAACATCACCCAAAACATAACTTGGACCTGCAACTTTTGGATCAACACGCCATTTGGTGCTTTCACTATTTTCTTCTACAGCAGCAGAATGGAAACCATGTGCAAACTGCATTTTTACGATTCTGATTTCTCCTAAATCTCCTTTTTCAATCATTCTTCGTGCCTGGTCAATCATCTGGTGTCCTGCATAACCATATGTAACGCCAACAACAAGATTTTTTGCTTTCGCAATTTCTTGCAATTCAATTGCTTCTTCAGTGGTAAAACATAGGGGTTTCTCACACACAACGTGAAGTCCTGCTTTTAGAGCTGCTTTCGTGATTTCATAATGTGTTCCATTTGGAGTAGCAACAGAAACCGCTTGAATCCCATCTTCACGCTTCGCTTCCTCTTCAAACATCGTTTTATAGTCAGGATAACAACGTTCTGGATCAACATGTAAATTAACCCCAAAATTTTTCCCGCGTTCTGGATTTATATCGAAGGCACCCGCAACCAATTCAAAATTATGATCACGTAACGCAGCTGAACGGTGGATATAGCCAATTTGACTTCCTCTTCCACCACCTACCATTGCCCAGCGAATTGGTTGCTCAACGTTTTTTTCACCATTAATCATATTTACTTTCTCCTTTTTTCAAAGTCTATTAATATCCAACACTCATTAAATAATCCACACTTTGTTTTACATCTCGTAAACTGGTATCAGCGTTTCTAGGGTCCCGTTCCTGTTCAATAGTGATATAACCATGGTAATTAATCTCTTTTAACAATGAATGAATGGCATTATAATCAATGATTCCCTGTCCAATTGGACACATAACACCTTTGGCGCAAGCATCAAAAAATCGTATATGCTCCCCCATAACCTGATCGTAAACACCCAAATCAATATCCTTAAAGTGGATATAATCCAGACGGTCCTTGTTGTCTTTTAGCCATTGAACCGGATTCATTTTAGAATAATAGAGATGCCCTGTATCCAAGCAAAGTCCTGCTATTTCATAAGGAATATCTTCTAAAAGTTGCTTAATTTCGTCTTCAAATTCAATATAACCGCCTGCGTGCGGATGGATAACTGCCCTCACGCCGAACTCGCTGGCCCGCTCTGAAAGAGCTTGAATATGGCACATCATCTTGTTCCAATCCTGTGCAGATAACCTTGGTGCCCGATCTGGATGACCGGCATTGTAATCCCTCTCATCATGCCCCCAATCAATAATAACTAAATAAGGGGTCGGGAATTTTTGTCCTTCTTCTATTGGTGTAGGAGGCAATTTCTTTATCAAAGAACAAATATCGTCGACCTGCTGTAACAAATTTCCCAAATTACTGTCTGAAACCAAATCATCAAAAATGGTTCCAGCGATGATCGTCAAATCATTTTTGACGAGTTCGGCTTGTACTCTATCAATGTCCATTGGAATATAGCCATATGGGCCTAACTCAATACCTTTATAACCAGCTTGTGATGCCTCATTTAAAACTCTTTCCCATGGCGGCAGATAAGGGTTCTTTGGATCATCCACGCCCCAGCAACAAGGCGCTCCTGAAATTTTTATACTCATTTGAAACACCTCCAAAACTTATAAATTAATTATAAAACTAGCCTGAGTTAACCGCTTTCACTATCTTGTTTAATTTAAGCGGTTTATTCTACATAAATAATTAAAAGTTTCACTATCTTGTCTTTTGAGGTTTTTGAGAGATCTTGAATGATTTTCCAACGAGAGCTTCTTCAAATTTCCCGAGAAATGTAGAATCTTGATATTTAGTTGGTCGTTTTTAAAAATTCGAAGGCGTCTATCTCCTCTAGAAGGAAAAATAAGAGGAAAAATAAAAAGCAATAGTGACTATTGCTTTTAGCTTTCATATATTTGAATAGACTGAGTTTCTACTTTTTACTTTTAATCCATAGCTGTCGGTATTTTTTTGGAGACATGCCAACTGTTTTTGAAAAGAGGGTTGTAAAGTAGCTGGTATTATCGTAGCCAACACTACCAGCAATATTTGTAACACTTTCGTTTGTATTAATAAGTAATGACTGTGCTTCGCCGATTCGACGTCGAATAATATATTGTATTGGCGAAAAGCCAGTCGATTCCTTGAAAACATGTGCTAAATAATAGGGACTTATGTGCAGTGTTTCCGAAAGAGAGTTCAATGAAATTTCCTCTAGATAATGTTCATCAATGTAAGCTTTGATATTGTTTGATAATTCCGATTCCTCTGATTTTGATAATACATGGTTTTCCTGCGGGATTTGTAAGATATGCGTAAGAAGTGCACGCAGCAAATAACTGCACATCTCTTCTGCTCCAGCTTTTTCCTCGGAAACTTGTGAATACATCATTTCTAACAATGCTTCGATCTTCGAAGCATCCTTTCCGCTGCGCAAAACGTATGAAGCTTCTTTTGAAACCAAATGATTTTTCGGTAACAAAGGGAGCTTCACATTTGTAATACCTAAACAAAAAACGCTCATATTTGTATCCGAATTTCCATATTCATCGTGAAGAACACCTTCGTTATATATTAAAATATCACCTTTAAGCGTCTTATATTGTCGTTCACCAATCAAATGACTGCCATTTCCTTCTTTGATAAAAATGATCTCCAATATATCACTGTGCATATGCATCGTTCTAGGTAAACTTGTGTGGGTAGGATCAACATTACAAATATAGAGCAATTTGGGGATTGAACCATTCTCAAATGTTGGATTAAAGTCTTTTTTTACAAAATACTGAGTCATGATTATTCCTCCTAAAACATTGCAGTGGCTTTCTTATAAATGAAGCTGTTAACCCAGTGTTATAATTACCTTCTAACTAGACTTTAAACGATATATATCACAAATGACAACTTATTTTATTATTTCCAAAATTGACATTCCAGCAACTTGAAGCTACTGGTATCTTTACACTCGTTTGAAACACCCCCGGACTTAACATTCATTATTTATTGAACATGCAAAAAAAGAGAGATATTGAGAATATCTGATATTTACACGCTTTCATTAGCCGTGTTAGCGATTTTTTTATGCTTGTTTTCGTTTTCATCATGATTGCGAAATTGACCCAAAAGGTACAATATTAAATTAACAAATTATTCCTATGGGGGAATCATAATGAAGAAAATAATAGAATTTATTCAACATACAATGCAATCTTTTAAAAATTCAATGGACCAATATGGAGAGGCACGAATCGTCTTTTATGAAAGTATGTCTGCTTTAAGCGAACAAAAAATAATCTCCTTTAACAAAGCCTATACAAAAAAACACGGAGCGATCCTCTAGACCGTCTCCGTGTTATGTTATTCATTTAATAGTAAGGTTCAGCATTTTTCTTACTGATAAAAAGTGGGGGCAATAGGTTTCCCATAACTCATAAAAGCTGGGCCGTTTTCCCTTGAGCTTTATCATAATTAGGTAAATACCAGAAGGGATTACTTCAATTCTTAACATCACATGCCAATCTCCAGATGGGCGGTTGCCCTCTTAATTTCCCCATCTATTTTGTAAAATTATATACATTTCTCTTCTTATTATTTTGAACGTTTTGATCCTTTTTGATTTTATATTTCTTTTCATAATTAACAAACATTGAAACATTGACTAAAATTCCAACAGCAATGGCTAATTGGATAAGAGAAGATCCTCCATAACTGATAAATGGAAGTGGAACACCAGTAAGTGGGATGAGGCCAGAGACACCAGCAAGATTAACGAAAGCTTGGATGCCTATCATGCTTGAAATGCCGATTGCTAGTAAACATCCAAACGGATCCTTGCATTGCAAGGCAATATAAATCCCTCTTAACACAATATACGCTAAGGTAAGGATAACAAAACCAACACCCCATATTCCTAACTCTTCCGCAATAACAGCTATAATAAAGTCTGTATGTGATTCTGGCAAATAACCAAGCTTTTCAATCCCTTTTCCCAATCCCAAGCCATTTATTCCCCCATTACCCATTGCTATGAATGAATTTACAAGATGGTAGCCCGATGTTTGTTCAAATTTAAACGGATCATTTAAGACTTCAAATCGATTCATACGGACAGATGTAAAAATTCTCTTATAAAATAGAAGAACAAATGGTATCAATACACTAACACCAATGGTTACTAGTCTGGTTAAATTCTTAATGCTTGTGCCTGACGAAATGATGATGGCTCCAGAAAATAATAATATTAACTCCACTGTACCGAAATCTGGTTGAATGGCGATTAATAAACAAACTATTCCTACATAGATTAATGGAGGGAGAACCCCCTTTTTAAATTGATTTATATATTCCTGCTTTTTAGCATACATAGCAGATAAATAAACAATCACACAAAGCTTAACAAATTCTGCAGGCTGAATACTAATTGGTCCAAGTTTAAACCAACTTTGGGCATTCCCAGCCACATGACCAAAGACAAAGAGAGCCATTAATACAACAATGGATGAAAGAACCATATACATAAGTATTTTTCGGTTTTTCAGGGCTTTATAAGGGAATAAAGAAGTGATAACAAAGAAAAAAGCACCTAGTATCAGAAAGACTTTTTGTTTCTGGTAGAAATAATCACTTGCAACACCATACCTTTGTACAGCAGTAGCCATGCTTGCACTATAGACCATGACCAAACTAAAGAGAGATAATAAAGCGATCGCAATAACTAAAGAATAATCATACGATTTTAGTATTTTCCTAAACATCATTGCCTCCAATTTTTTTAAAACAGATTTGAGAAAAGGTTTTGTTGTTATGTATAAAAAAATAAGAATGAATCTTACAAAGTATAAGAAAAGGTTATTTTTCCTTTAATCTAGCAAAGAATGATTAGATTTTAATTAGAAATAAACTAAAGGTGGATTATTTTTATATGAACTTAGTGTTAATTCTTAAAGATACCTATACAAAAAAAAAACGCGGAGCTGTCCTCTAGACCATCTCCGCGGTTCAGTTATTCACTTAATTTTTCTATGCTCTCATTTTAAAGTTTTCTTCTATTTGTTCTAATGAATGGCCTCTTGTCTCTGGCAAGTTTTTCGCTACAAATACAACCCCAATGAATCCAAACACAGCAAATAAGAAAAATGTTCCGGAAAGTCCGAGTGTGTTTAAAAGAGTAGGGAACAGTAGTCCTACTATAAAATTACATAGCCATAAAAATAATGTAGCAATTCCCATACCAACACCACGTATTTGAGCTGGAGATGTTTCAGCAATAATTAGCCAACCTAAAGGACCAATTGCCCCTTGGAAGAAGGCTAAATATAGGACTGTCAGTGATAATACGACAAATGGCAGGGCCGGTGAACCAGCAAGTGCGAAGGTAGAAATACCAATCGTAATTAAAACAATGGTTACACCCGTTAAACCTGTAAGCAGCATGGACCGTCTGTTGATTTTGTTTGTAAGGGACATACCCACGATAACAGCAACAACAGCGATTAATCCATTAGCCACGTTTGCAATCAAAGCCGTTTTTGTTCCAAAACCGGAACTTTCAAGAATTTGCGTTCCGTAATACATAATAGAGTTTATACCGACTAACTGAGATATGGATCCAACCATAACTCCTATTAATACCATCTTTCGAATCCAAGGTATTCTTAAATCTTTTAGTGATCCTTTTTCCATTTTTTGCTCTGCTTGGATATGTGCTTTTATTTCATTTAATTCTTGCTGTGCTATATCCTCGTTACGAATCATTCGAAGTACTTTTAATGCATCAGCCATTCTTCCTTTTGATGCTAACCAGCGAGGACTTTCTGGTAAAATAACCACACCAATCCATAAAGCCACAGCAGGTAATGTTGCAATGACTAACATGTAACGCCAAACATGTCCTGTATCACCAAAGACATTTCCGATGACGGCATTAAAGATATAAGCTAGAAACTGCCCCGTTACGATCATCAATTCATTTCGCGTAACCATCATGCCCCGCCGGTCCGAAGGAGACATTTCTGCAAGATACGATGGTATGATCACGGAAGAACCACCGACAGCGAGACCGAGCAAAAAGCGGAAAAAAATCATGATTGAGGCATTTGGTGCAAGAACGCAGCCTATTGTTGAAAATAAGAATAAAATTGCTAGATACATGATTAGGCTTCTGCGTCCTTTTTTATCAGATAACCGGCCTCCCGTTATGGATCCAAAAGTAGCCCCTAGTATTAATGAACTCGCTACTAATCCTTCTGTAAAAGCATTAAGATTCAATTGATCTGGTTTAGCCATAAATGGGAGTGCTCCATTAATTACCCCTGTATCATATCCAAATAATAGCCCCCCAAATGTTGATACAGTTGTAATTAATTTCAAGAACTTTTTTGGGTTCTTTTCCTGGACATGTTCCAGTTGAACTGGATTCTCCGAAACGTTGAGATTTTGCATGTTCAATTTCCCCTTTGTCTAATTGTTTTAGAACCATTTCTTCTGCCAGATTCCTTGATGATGTCAAATTGAAATAAACGACTCCCATATAGATTCTTGCTAGTTCAATTAACTTAAAACGCTTTCATTCTACTCAAAAAAAATATTTTATCTAACCGAGGAACAATCTATGGTCATTGCCCCCCCGGCGTAATCTTTTATAAGGATGCTGTTTAATTTACACTAGCTGTGGTTTTTTGCTCTCATATTCTACCCAAACCGAACCGTTGTCTGCAGAACGGACACAGTTTTCAATCCAGCGAATCCCTTCAATTCCAGCATTAATATCAGGGTAGACCAGATTTTTCAATGTTTCCTCGTCGCCGCGATTTTTGGCATCAATGGCAATGGCAAATTTCAGATAAATATTTGCCCAAGATTCAGATAACCCTTCTTGATGTAATGCTCCTAAACGCTCATCCGTATTACATGTTTCATCCAAGTAAGGCATGGCACGAATTAACGTTTGAATAGGTTCTCCCTGAACTTCGTATCTTAGTTCATTTGGTTTGCTATCCCACCATTCCAGGCTTGCTTTCGATCCGACAATGCGAATTCTGTGGCCGTCCATACACCCTGCATTGATCGAAGATGTCCATAGTCTGCCTACTGCTCCGTTTTCATATTGCATCATAACAAAAGCATTATCCTCTAAAGGAGCACGGGATCCAACAAAACTTTGTCGGTCACATAATAATTTTTTAATTTTCATGTTTGGCATAATCAGCTCGGACATATAGTAGGTATGGGTTGAAAGATCTCCCAAAACAAAACTTGGACCAGCAACCTTAGGATCTATACGCCATTTTTGGGCAGCATTTGTTTTATCACCTTGTTCAGTTGCACTAAAACCGTGTGTATATTGTAAATCAACTACACGAATATCACCAATTTTACCTTGTTCAATCATGGCTCGCATTTGAAGCAGTAACTGGTTTCCAGAAAAACCATACGTAACTCCGACAATTTTCCCCAGTTTCTCTGCTAGTGCTTTGATTTCCTCACCCTCTGCCACAGTAAAGAACAAAGGTTTTTCACAAATCACATGCAATCCGGCTTCCAATGCTGCTTTCGTAATTTCATAGTGTGTTCCGTTAGGAGTGGCAATGGATACAACCTCGATACCATCTTCCCGTTTCGCTTCTTCTGCAAACATTTTTTTATAATCAGGATAGCAGCGACTCTCATCCACACCTAGATTAACACCAAAGTCTTTTCCTCTATCAGCATCAATATCAAATGCACCTGCTACTAACTGATAAGCAGTATTATCTCTTAGTGCACCAATGCGGTGTTTATAACCAACCTGGCCAGTTCGCCCGCCTCCAATCATAGCCCAGCGTAGTGGTCTTGCAATCTTTTTCTCTCCATTTAACATTGTAAAAACTCCTCTCAATTGAACCATTTATATTTTATTTTTAAGAAATTTCGGTAAAATTAAAAGCTAAGTGTTTGTTTTAAAGCATCAATCGACGTTTTAATTCCTGCTTCAACGGACATGGTCAGATCTTCCATTTCCAAGGAAACTTCACTGTTATAGCCCATCATGCGTACAACAGAGAAGAATTCTTTCCACCATTGCAAATCCTGACCGCAGCCGACAGCCACATAATTCCATGCTCTATTTGCTGTATCCGTAACCTCTTTTGTTTCCAATACACCATTCACAGCAGATAAATGTCTTTCAATTCTTACATCTTTACCATGAACATGGTGTATCGCTGCTCCTAGTTCTCTGGCTGACAAAATCGGATCGGCACCCATCCAAATTAAATGGCTTGGGTCTAAATTCAAACCAACCATCGGTCCAACGGCATTTCGTAATCTAAATAATGTTTCCGGATTATAAACTAACATCGAACTGAAATTTTCTAGGGCAATTTTTTCAACACCGCAAGATTCAGCCTTTTTCACTAACTCTTTCCAATACGGAATGGCTACTTCATTCCATTGATAATCCAAAATATCTTTTAACACTGGAGGCCAACTTACTGTATAGGTAATCCAGTTAGGAATTTTATCTTCCGGGCTTCCTGCCGGCAGGCCACTCATCATAATGACCTTCTTCACACCAAGTAAACCGGCTAATTCCATTGTTTTTTCTGTTACTTCTCTGTGCTCTTTTCCAAGTGCACCTGGATCTAATGGATTTCCAGAACAATTCAATGCACAAAGCTTAATATTCCGCTTTTCTAATTCACCTAGAAATTCATTTCTTTTTGCTTCACTTTCTAGCAATTCATTTAAACTCAAATGTGGTGCAGGTGACCAGCCGCCTGTTGTCATTTCAATGGTATCAATCCCCATCTCAGCCACTGTATCCAACATTTTTTCAAACTGCAAGTGGCCTAAGCTATCAGTTACATATGATAATTTCATAGAATTCTTTCCTCCTTGTTTTGATCGCTGTGTCTTTATGAATCCTTTATTCCATAAAAGTATTTTTTACATTTAAGGACATCTTACAAATCAACTTGTTATTGGAGTATTCGCTTTCATTTTTTTATGTCTTTATTTTCCAATGAATCACCTTCTATGATATTGTAATGACCTTGTTTACATAGGTAATTATATAAAAAGAATTCAGAATAGTAATTAAATTATAGAGACATGTTTTTATACTTTAAGGACATCTTTTTTTCGAATGATTATATTTTCATAAATAAAAAAACACCCCCAATATAAGTGGAGGTGTCAGCTATGCGAATAGGTAGTTGTATGTTGGTTTACAAACAGAGAGCGAAACTTTCCTGGAGATGTTTGCATCATGGAAGTAAAAACACGGGTAAAATATTGAACATTCATAAAACCCGTTTCTTCTGCAATTTCCTTTAACGATAAATCTGTTTTTTTGAGTAAAACCATTGCCTTTTTTATTCTTTCGTCCTGCACGTACTTAGAAAAACTTACTCCTAATTCAGACACAAAAACTCGTGACAAATGTCTTCCGGATATGTGTAAATGTTTGGCTACTTCCGTAAGTTTCAGAGAATTGGATAAATTGTCATGAATATATAACTGCGCCTGAGTAAGAAGGACGGAATGCTGTTCGGTATCATGTTTATGATTACTTTTATTCAAAGCAGGGACAAAATCTTGCAGGATTGAGAGAATAAGAGAAAAGGCAATATCGGAAAGCATCTCTTCAAAAAACTCATTTTGCCGCTTTGTTGCCTGTATAAGCAGTGATTTCCATAATAATGCTGTTTCCATTTCATCTTTATTATGTAAAATAATTTCGGTGCATTTTTTGGCGGTTTCCATGATTCTAATCCAGCTTTCATTCGACTCTAATTCGAGAAGGTCAAAGGCAACGTATAAGAGAGACAGCCCCTTTTCGCTTTTTATTTGGTGCTGAATTTCAGGTATTGATAAAAAAAGTGTATTCTCTTGAAGAGTAAAGGTATTTTGATCATCTAGGTAAGTTCCTTCCCCCTCAACGACATAACACACTTCGAAAAAAGAATGTTTATGTAATTGATTGTCATAATGTTTCGGCATGACTCCCCAATAATGAATGTGAAATGAGGCGCCATTTTGGTTTAAACGATGGACATAATCATTCAATGAAGTTTTTCCGGATAGATATTTATTTAAATCCAATATAAGCACTCCCTTTCCAAGCAGCTGCCTTTTTAACCTTTCATTCAAGCAAAGTATGACATAAATAATCTTTTTCTGTCTAATAATAGGAGAGAAAAGTTGCTTTAAAAAGATTACTGATTGACAAAACAGCTTGTTCATTAACTAGCAGGTTTGTGTTCTAATTCGGAACCATGTACTAATTTAATAGTATATTGATTGTTTTTGTCCTGTATTTCACAATAACCGGAAGTGTACTCGAATAACAATTAATACTCTTTTCCTCCATAAATGACATCCATATATTTCATAAACTCTCCATCCTCTTTTTTATTTACCAGATTTGGACATAACGTTATTACCTAGGCCCGGCTTCGTATTTTTCGGAAGATGGTTCCGCCATTTCTGCGTGGTCCTTCCCCCAAATGTTGATGAGAAGCGTAGCCAATAATCCCAGTAATCCTACAAAATAAAAACCTGCTTTAATCCCGATAAGTGAATTAAAGATCCCTGCAAAAAATGGCCCTGTAAAGATGCCAACAGCATAAATCGCTTGGTAGGCACCCATCGCTGTCGCCCTTTTTTCGAGTGCAATTTTTTCAATGGCCAATCCCAACAATAACGGGAAAATTAAGCCCAGTGAAAATCCGCAAAATATCTGATCGGCTAAAAACAACGCTTGACTCTGAACAAACGGAATGAGTAATGTAAAAACAGAGGCAAGGAAAAAGGCCGTTTTTAGGGCATTCCATTCACCCAAATGTGGAACCAATACTCTCCCCATAAAAAGAGTCGCAATGGCGTGAGGGATCATAAATGCAAACACGATCCAAGTTAGCTCACTTTTCGTAAAGCCAATCTGGAGAGCATAGTTGGAGGTAAATCCAAACATCGTTGAAAAAATAATACTATGGGCCAAAATCGAAAGAAGAGCCACTTTCAACAATGATGGTTCTTTTATAACAGCTGCTAATTCCTTCACCTTTAGCGGCTCTCTCTCTATTCCTTCTTTTGATTCAAAAATAAACAGGGACAGGATAACACCAAGAATGCTGAAAGAAACAGCCAGCCAAAATGGAGCTTTCCAACCCCATTCACTTACGATTGAACCACTGAAACTCATCCCTAAAAACTGGGCAAGCACGACAATAAACGAAATACTCCCCATTGCCCGATGGACTTCATGATCAGCAAAATAACTTGGATATAAGACGGTAAAGGCAACCCACGTTGCGGCTGAAATTCCTGCCAGTGCTCGGGCAGCGAGAATCCAGCCTAAACTATCTGTAAGTAAAAAGATGCCGCAACTTACCATGCTGACCAACATACCAAAAATGATAAATGGTTTCCTAACTTTTTTTACATCAGAAAAGATGCCAATGGGAAGTCTGCATAAAAGCTGCATAACCCCATAGCTGCTCAATACAATCCCAATAAATGTATACTTTCCGCCCAATGATTCCATATAGGGTGAAAAAATAGGAACATAGAGAAATTGCGGAAACCACAATAGAAAGGAAACAACAATAAAAAGATATTTGTTTCTATTTGATCGTAAAGTACTCAATATACCACTTCCAATTTATTAAAAAATTCACGAAAAAACCGGGCAAAGACCGCCCGGTTGAATTTATGCTTTATTGCTTGATTTAAACTCTCTTATCTTCTCTTTGACTGTTTCTTTCACAGCTTCCTTACCTGGTGTAAGAATGGTCCGGGCATCATACACTTTTTCATCGTTTTCTAATACATTTCGGACAGCTTTCGCCCATGCCTGTAAGCATTCTGTATTCACATTAATTTTGGCATGACCCAATTCAATTGCTTGATGGATTTGGTGTAATGGGATGCCTGAACCACCATGTAATACAAGCGGCACATTGGTTAATTCTGAAATCTCTTTCATTTCAGCGAACCCTAATTTTGGTTCTCCTTGGTATGGGCCATGTACAGAACCAAGGGCCGCTGCCAGTGCATCAATTTCTGTTTCTTGGACAAGCCGTAAACATTCCTGTGGATCTGCATAATTAATGCCGCCGATAAGACCATCCTCATTACCGCCCACGGTTCCAACCTCAGCTTCGACAGTCACACCGTGATGTCGGGCATAGTCCGTCACTTCTTTTGTCATAGCAATGTTTTCTTCAATGGAATGGTGTGAACCGTCAATCATAACGGAAGTATATCCAGCATCAATGGCTTCTTTACATCTTTCCACACTATTTCCATGGTCAAGATGAAGCGCAACGGGAACCGTAATCTTCTTTTCCTCTACAATGCTATTTATCATCGTAGCGATCGTCTTAAATCCGCCTAAATAATCTACTAATCGATCGGAAGAAGCCACAATAATAGGAGACCGCTCCTCCTCAGCTGCTTCCAGTATCGCTTCTGCCCATTGAAAGCTGTTGATATTAAATTGCCCTACTGCATATTTTTCTTTTTTCGCTTTCTCAAGCATTTCTTTCATCGGAACTAATCTTGATGTTGCGATCATTTCCATCCCACCCCTCTTGTCTGAATTTTCAAACTTATTGAGGCGGATCAAATTCTAAAGAATTTGATCCAAACCGAATTAATATTGTCTTGCTGTTTCTAATTTTTGTTTTCTTGCCTCATACGCCTTTTGAATGCTTTCCTTATGAGATACTTCCGCAACACCGACATTCCACCAGCTGTCATAGCCGTCCGTCATGGTTTTAGGAAGAACTTTAATATCGATTAGTGTAGATCCCTCTTGCTGTTTCGCGTCTTCTAAAGCTTCTTTCAACTGTTCAACAGTATTAACGCGGTAGGTTTTTGCCCCATAGCCTTCTGCTACTTTTGCATAATCAATCGTTAAGATTTTATTATCATGTGTTCTGAATTCTGTATGGAAACTGTCGCTTCCGTTTTCCATTTGTAAATTGTTGATACAGCCCCATCCTGAGTTATCGAATAAGACGATATTGACCTTTTGATTGTATTGGATCGCGGTAATGAATTCAGAGTGCATCAATAAGAAGCTGCCATCACCTACAAGTGAATAGACTTCTTGATTTGGTGCTGCCAATTTGGCTCCTAAGGCGCCTGATACTTCATAGCCCATGCAGGAATAGCCGTACTCAACATTGTACGTATTTGTTACCGTTGGATTCCAGATCCGTTGTACATCTCCTGGCAGGGATCCTGCTGAAGTAATAATGATGCTATCCGGTGCAACCGTATCATTAACGGCTAATAATGCCGTTGTCTGCGCAAGCTCCGTGTTCAACGCATCTGCATACTCATTTAGTACTTCTTGAGTAAAGTTATTTTTCACTTCCGGCTGGAAATTTTCACGGCTGAAGGTTACTTGACTTAAGCGGTTGCGCTCCGCAGTCCATTCTTCCTTCAATTCAGCAATGATCGGGCCAAATTCACTTTCATACCCTTCTAATAATGGGGCCAATTGCTCCAAGGTGGTATTGGCATCTGCTACCACTTGGAAGGCATCCAATTTATAGGCCTGCAGACGGCTGACATTGATGTTTAAGAACTTTGTTGTTTCAAAATTAAAAGCAGTTTTCGAAGAAGTGGCAAAATCCGTGTATCGTGTACCGATACCAATGATTAAGTCGGCTTGACGGGCAGCTTTATTCGCAGCCAATGTACCCGTAATCCCCATACCGCCTAAATTATTTTCAAAATCAGACTCAACAGTGGCTTTACCAGCTTGTGTTTCTACTAATGGGATATTATGTTTTTTCGATAGAGCAACTAAAATATCACGAGCCTGCGAATACTTTGCTCCTCCACCAACTAAGATAACTGGCTTTTTACTTGTTTTAATCAGTTCTGCAGCACCATTTAATTCACGTTCAACCGGTGCTTTGCGATCTAAATAATGGACGCGCTTTTCAAAGAATTTTTCATCATAATCGTACGCTTCCCCTTCTACATCCTGGGAAATACAAATCGTAGCAGGACCAGCTTTCCCTGGGTCGGTCATCACTTCAAACGCACGTATTAAACTGGACATTAGCTGTTCTGGACGGGTTACACGATCCCAGTATCTTGAAACCGGTTTTAATGCATCATTGGTTGTGACAGCCGCGCTATATTCCTGTTCCACCTGCTGCAGCACTGGGTCAGGCTGGCGGGTAGCAAACGTATCTCCTGGTATTAATAACATAGGAATATTGTTGGCAAGAGCCGTGGCAGCAGCCGTTACCAAGTTCGCTGAACCCGGTCCAACCGAGGTTGTTACCGCATAAATTTTTTGCCGAAGCATTTGTTTACCATAAGCCATTGCAGCAAGAGCCATTCCTTGTTCATTTTTACCCTGGATGACTTTTAAATGTCCCGGATTTTGTTCAAGCGCCTGGCCCATTCCAAGTACATTTCCATGTCCAAATACGGCGAAGACTCCTTCAACAAATGGAGATTCCTGGCCATCCACTTGAATATATTGCTGATTTAAAAATTTGATTAAAGCTTGCGCTGTTGTTAATCTAATTTTCCCCATGACTATTTACACCCCTAGCTTAATTGTTCTGCTTTCTCCGATCTTTCTTCAATCAATTGTTCAATTTCTTCTACTGTTGGCATTGCTTCTGAAGAACTGTGCTTACTTACAACAATTGCCGCAGATGCACTGCCGAATTTTAGAGCCGTTTCAATATCTTTACCTGAAATTAACGCATATAAGAAGGCAGAAGCGTAAGAGTCTCCAGCACCAAACGTTTTTAGTACTTTTGTTAAGTAAGCATGGCCTCTGAATGTTTCTCCTGACTTTGTATAGGCATAGGATCCTTCTACCCCATGCTTAATCACGACTAATTCTGGAGAATGCTTAAACAACTGTTCGATGGTTTCTGCGTTACTGCCTTCTGTCACATTTTCCATGACATCAAATTCATCACGTGTACCAACAACAACATCTGCCTGCTGTGCTACTAATGTATAATAAACAGATGTTTCTCCAAGGGATGTCCATGTATATCCACGATAGTCTAATTCGAATACTACTTTTACGTCATTTTTCTTTGCCAGTTGAATCGCTTTTAACACAGCTTCACGGGAAGGGCTTTTGGCAAGAGCGGTTCCTGATACTAGCAGAACCTTCGCCTTTTTAATATAATTTTCATCTACTTCTGACGGCTGTAAATAGAGATCCGCTACTTCATCCCGATACATTAGAATGCTGCATTCTTCCGGACTCTTAATCTCTGTAAAAGCCAAACCTGTCTTATGACCTTCTTGATCCACAACCATGTTGGATGTATCAACACCCACACCGCTCATATATTGCTCAATAAAGCGGCCATGCTGATCATTGGCAAGTTTTCCAATAAACCCTGCTTTTAAACCCAGTTTCGATGAACCAATAGCGATATTGGCTGGTGAACCGCCTACATATTTTTTAAATGTCATCGTTTCTTCCATTGGACGATTGTATTCCACTGCGTTCAAATCCATGCATGCACGGCCAATTGCAATCAGATCAAACTCTCTATCAGAACTAAATTGAATCTTCATGTTTAAAAACAACTCCTTTTATTTACGGTTTAAAATCCATTCATGGGCTGGTTCGTTGTAGAATTTCCAAATACGTGTTGGTCCTGCCATAACATTTAAATAATAGGACTCATAACCATCAGGTACACCAACTGGATGATAGCCGGCTGGTACTAAAACGACATCACCATGCTCAACCGCCATCGTTTCATCTAATGAACGGTCATCTGTATAGACTCGCTGGAATACAAATCCTTGTTTTGGGTTCATTTCATGGTAGTAGCTTTCTTCTAAGAATGATTCCTCTGGCAAGTTATCCTGATCATGCTTATGCGGAGGATAGCTTGACCAGTTTCCACTTTCTGTGAATACCTCTACAACTAGTAAACTATTAGCAGATGGATTCGAATCGGGAAGGATATTATGGACTAAACGCTTATTGCTGTATTTTCCTCTATTTTCAATCCCATTCTCATCTGCCTTTATTAACTTTGTAGGAAGTTGATTGTTCGATGGTGAATAGCAAAAAGCCACACGAGCTTGTGTAACACCCTCCACCTCAAAAGAACGGTCATTGGAAACATAAACACTGTCGGTTGGTTTCTTTTCAAAAACTTTTTCCCTTGTGCCGATATTCTCAAAAACTTCTTCGCCAGCCGTCACATTTATTTTTCCTGTTAAGGCAACTATGCAGCATTCCACTTTGCTTAAGTCTTCTGTATACTTAGCACCCGGGGCTAAATCTACTACTCTGAATCCAACATATTCTAATGGGGAGTTTTCACTAGTTACTTCCTGAACGATGGTAACTCCTGGTGACGTTTCGTTTTGTTTGGGTTTTCGGAGCAATTTACTCACGTGTAATCCTCTCCTATCTATGTAATAGCTATTATCCTGACTGCAAGAGACAGGATAATAGCCTTTTTGATGCTGATATTTATTCGAATGAAGGTGTTTTATAATTTGCTGTAACCACTTTTTTATGTGTGTAGAATTCTACGCCGTCTTTTCCGTTCGCAGGTAATGTTCCAAAGAAGGAAGATTTCCATCCTGAGAATGGGAAGAAAGCGATTGGTGCTGGAACACCTAAGTTAATACCAAGCATTCCTGCATCAATATTCTCACGGAAGTAACGTATGGAAGATGCATTTGAAGTATAGATACATGCGCCGTTTGCAAATTCTGATTTATTTGCGGTTTCAACCGCTTCTTTTAGATTTTTCACACGAACGATGGAAAGTACTGGTGCGAAAATTTCATCTTTCCAGATCGTCATATCAGTTGTCACATCGTCGAAAATAGTTGGTCCAACAAAATATCCTTCTTCAGGAGCATTTTCACGGCCATCACATACTAGTTTAGCACCTTCATCAATACCTGTTTGGATATATCCTAATGTACGCTGCTGATTTTGTTCGCGAATAACTGGTCCTAAGAATACTCCCTCTTCAAGGCCATGTCCGATTTTGACTGCTTTTGATTTCTCGACTAATTTCTCAAGAAACTCATCTGCAATTCCTTCTTCCACGGTTACAACGGCACAAGCCATGCAACGTTCGCCAGCCGAACCAAACGCTGAAGCAATAACGTTTGTTGTGGCAAGTTCTAAATCTGCATCATTTAAAACGATGGAGTGGTTTTTAGCACCTGTTAGGGCTTGAACACGTTTTAGGTTTTGGCTTCCGCGCTTATAAACATATTCTCCAACTGGCTTTGAACCTACGAATGAAATAGCTTTTACTTCTGGATGGTCTAACAGTCCATTTACTACATCATGTGCACCATGAACCACATTAAATACGCCTTTAGGAAGACCAGCTTCTTCTAATAGTTCTGCTAATCTATTAGCTAATAATGGAGTTCTTTCAGATGGTTTAAGAACGAATGTATTTCCAACGGCAATGGCGGTTGGGAACATCCAGCATGGTACCATCATTGGGAAGTTAAATGGTGTAATGCCGCCAACAACCCCGATTGGATAACGATAATTTGTAACCTCAACATCTGTTGCAATCGTTGAAAGTGAATCTCCCATCATTAGTGTAGGTGCGCCTGATGCAAATTCCACATTTTCAATTCCACGTCCTACCTCACCTAGTGCTTCAGAAAGGTTTTTACCATTTTCGATCGTGATAATACGAGCCAATTCTTGTTTATTCTTTTCTAATAATTGTTGGAATTTAAATAGGACCTTCGCACGTTTTGTCACAGGTACCTTTTTCCAGCTTTCGAATGCTTTTGCTGCCATTTCTACTGCATAATCAAGCTCTTCTTTTGTTGAAAGTGGAACCTTTGCAATAATTTCCTTTTTAGCTGGATCATAGACATCTTCAAACTGTGTCGTTTTACTATCGACCCATTCACCATTTATGTAATTTTTTAGAGTTTTAACTTTTACAGCTACGTTAGACATTTTTTCTTCCTCCTTTAATAATAACTTCATTGTATTTTGGTACAAGTGTTAAAATGACCATCTATTAGTATAGGAAACCAATAAACTTATTCATTTGTTTATCACATGTTGGTTATCTTTTGGTTATCTTTGATTACATATTAATACTAAAACCGCTTTCAGTCAACCGTTTTTTATTACTTTTTAGATGAAAACTAACTATTAATTGAATGCATATATGATTACAACTCTCCAGTTAAAAACTGTGCTTCTCCAAAACCAAAGCTCCAGTCAGCTGCCCCGTTTGTAACGATTGAAACCATAATGTCCTTTGGCTCTATATCACAGGATTCTACTAGCTCCTTTTTTAAGAGCTTATAAAAATCCTTCTTTTGTTTGTCACTTCTTTGGGTACTTGTGATACTGACAACAACTAGATTTCGGCTTCTTTCAAATCCTAATCCAGTATCTTCGATGATTAATTCATGGGCAGGGTGCTGAGTGACAATTTGGTAACGATCCCGTTCCGGCACTCCAAAAGCCTTTACAACAGCTCGATGCGCGGCATCTAATAATTGTTTGATAGCATCCTTATCTCGTCCCTCTAGTAAATCAAATCTAACTAACGGCATCTAATCTCCTCCCATTTCTCATATAACATTTAGTAACTTAATATAAACTATTGATTAGCTTTTGGTTATATTATGATTATATCATAATGAATTCTCGCCTCTCAGTCAACCACTTTCGCCCATCCTATAAAAAAAGTCTCTCCTCAAAGATTGAGAAAAGACTTCTAATATAAATAGACTTTTAAATATGTAGACCCTCTCTAATGGATTTCAACGTAACTTCATTGGACCACTCTGGTCTATCAGGGTAAGCAAACACTGAATTTGTTACAATTCCATCAAACTTCATTTCTCTTAATTTCCGGTATAAAGCATCAAAATTTATTTCCCCTTCACCAGGATTCAAGTGCTGGTGGATTGTGACATTTGCATTAGGAGGATTAATAATATATCTTAATCCAAAGGCTGCTTTATGATTAAGAGTATCAGCAATTAAAACATGGGCAAGTAAATCTCCCGCTTCCTCTAGATGTTGGGCAACATCGCCGATTCCATCATCATAAAAGAAAGCATGCGGGACAGAATAAACTAATTTGATCCAATCTTTATCGAAGGCACGAATCATTCGGATGGCTTCTGTGTTTAACTCGATAAAATCATTTGGATGGGATTGTAGATTTAAATTAATTCCCTCTTTTTCAAAAATAGGCATTAGCTCTTCCATTGACTTTACAAAAGCAGCTTCACTTTCCACTGGACGGCTTTTGTCACCAGCGAATTCACTGTTCATTAAATCGACTCCTAAATCAGAAGTGATTTCAATACAGCGTTTCCAATTTCTTACGGCAGCTTGGCGTTCTTGTTCATCTGGTGAAGACCATTGTTGAACAGGAAGGACAGAAGAGATTCGAACACCAGCGTCGGAACAATATCTTTTTAAGTCCTTTATCAATTGCCTATCAACCTTTGGATATTCGTAGAACCATATAAAATCTTTACGCGGTGATAACTCTACCCATTCATATCCTAATCTAGCAACTGTATCAATTGTTTCTTTAAGATTCGTATTGTCACGATAATGTGACGGATCGTATGCTAAACGCATGCTAATTTCCCCCTTCTTTAGTAGGCCAAAGCTTTCAAGTTAATCAACTTAAAATATCCAACTTTTTATTATATGTTGGTTAACTTTTGGTTATTTATAAGTACATATTAATACGAACAGTGCCAATAATCAATATATTTTTATCAATTAAACAAAAAAACCCTTCTAAAATGGAAATAGCCAAAAAGAAGGGTTTTAGTAAAAATCCGCTAGTCAGCGATAACAAGCTGAATTTGGTTATTCCTAGCGTATTCTTGGTAAGTTTCATCCGGAAGTTTATCCGTAATTAAAAAATCAAGCTCATTTAGACTACAATAGGTCATTAATCCATATCGGCCGAATTTATCGTGGTCTATCAATAGATAGACCTCCGAGCTGCGATTAACAATGGTCTTTTTTAATTCACTTTCCAAAGGAGAAGCGTTCGTTACTCCGTTTACCAATGAAATACCCGTAGAAGCCATAAAGGCCTTTTTAATATTATAATCTTTAAATAACTCCATATTTCTTGGATTAACAAAGGAATTGGTTTTACGGTCAAGCATCCCTCCTACAGAGATCACATTGAGATTCTCAAACGGAAGGGCACGAACGATAAAGTCGATACTATTCGTAAAAATGGTCAGGTTTTTCTCCTTTAGAAAATCAAACATTTCAATTGTAGTGGTGCCCGAATCGATGAAGATAAAATCCCCATCCTCTACAAAGCTAGCTGCCTTTTCTGAAATTAATGCCTTTTGTTCTTGATTACGTATTTGTCTATCTTGAAAAGGTTCAAGTTTTTTATGAACGACCGATACACCACCATAGACTTTTTTGAGATCTCCCCGGTCAACTAAATCCTGAACATCACGTCTAATCGTATTTTTAGATACATCAAAAACTTCTACTAGTTCATCTAATGAGGCAGATTGATGTTCGATCACATAATCATGTATTTTTTTGATGCGTTTATCCTTTATCATTTCGATTTCACCCTATGCTATTGTTATCGCTTACGTTATATCTATTCTATCTCCATAGTACCAACAAATAACCAGAACTTCATTATTTTTTATAAAAAGGATGAAATATTTTTATTTTATTCTTAAACGAATCATGCATTTATTTAGAAATCACAAGCCGGATAGAATTTTTTTTAGCATATTCTCTGTAAGTTGTATTTGGGGATTTATCAGTAACTAGGTAATCAATTTCATCTAAATTACAATAGGTCATTAACCCATATTTATCAAATTTATCGTGGTCCACTAATAAAAAAACCTCTGAACTTCTTTTAACGATCGCCTTTTTTAATTCACTTTCTAATGGCGATGCATTCGTTACCCCGTTAGAGAGTGAGATACCGGTAGATGCCATAAAGGCTTTCTTTATATTGTAGTTACTTAGTAAGTCTATATAAAGCGGGCTTCCAAACGAATCGGTTTTTCGATCAAGTAACCCGCCGGTAGAGATAACGGTTAAATTTGTAAATGGAAGTGCACGGATAATAAATTCAATACTATTGGTAAAAATGGTCAAACTCTTGTCCTTAATATATTCAATCATTTCAATGGTTGTCGTTCCTGAATCAATGAAGACCACATCCCCATCGTCCACATAGCTGGATGCTTTTTCTACAATCGATGCTTTTTGGTTTTGGTTTCGTGCTTTTCGGTCTTGAATGCACTCGAGTTTCTTATGAATAACGGATACACCGCCATAAACTTTTTTCAAGTCCCCCCGTTCTACCAGTGTTTGAATATCACGCCTAATGGTGTTTTTCGATACATCAAAGACCGAAACCAAGTCATCTAATGATGCAGACTTTTGCTTAATTACATAGTCATGAATTTTTTTGATACGCTTTTCTTTAATCAATTCGTCTCACCCCCCTATGGATCATTTATTTTCCATATATATAAATATATTATCATCATTTACCCAAAACTTCATCAATATTTTTTAGACAAAATTATATGAAGTGGATAAATTGTAATTTATGACCAAATGTTGATTCATGGGGAAGGGAATATTGATTTTTCACGCAAAAAAAAACCGAGCCCTATTAGGACCGGTCTTTGTGTCTTTCTTCTAATGTTCGCAGCACTTCTTTAAATGGCAGCTCTTGTTCCACCAATAAAACTTGAAGGTGATAAAGCAAATCGGCTGCTTCCCAACGAAGTTCTTCATGATCACGGTTTTTTGCCGCAATAATGACTTCCGCTGCTTCTTCGCCAACCTTTTTCAAAATTTTATCGACGCCTTTTTCAAACAAGTAAGTGGTATAGGCACCTTCTGGACGCTGTTTTTCACGTTCTAAGATGACTTTTTCTAAAGATTGTAAAATCTGATAATCTGCTAAATTGGCCTCACGGTCCACAACCCGTTCAGAAAAACAGCT
This sequence comes from Neobacillus drentensis, assembly GCF_021560175.1. GTDB lineage: Bacteria > Bacillota > Bacilli > Bacillales > Cytobacillaceae > Neobacillus > Neobacillus drentensis_A. The sequence goes on from NZ_CP091110.1 coordinate 5,379,169, forward strand.
GACGGCTCCGGTGTGGCAGGCTGGGCCCTTCGGATAAACTTGTACTAATAAAGCATCCTGGTCGCAGTCATAGTTAATGCTGGCAACCGTCTGGGTATTACCGCTGGTTGCTCCTTTATGCCACAACTCCTGGCGGGAACGACTATAAAACCAAGTTTCATTCGTTTCGATTGTTTTTTGTAAAGATTCTTCGTTCATATAGGCAAGAGTTAACACTTCTTTTGTATCAGCATCTTGGATAATGGCGGGGACAAGCCCCTTTTCATCAAATTTCACGTTCATCGTATGCTCACTCCTTTTTCCCTTAAAAAGCTTTTAACCTCATCAACTGATGTTTCCTTGTAATGAAAAATAGAGGCAGCAAGCCCAGCATCGGCCTTTCCGTTTAAAAAGGCTTCAGCAAAATGGTCGGCATTGCCTGCCCCGCCTGAAGCAATAACAGGAATGGTGACAGCTTCACTAACCGCTTTGGTCAACTCCAGGTCAAAACCATTTTTCTCACCGTCACTATCCATGCTTGTAAGGAGAATTTCCCCTGCACCAAGCTCGGCTGCTTCAACCGCCCACTCAACTACTTTTTTCTCTGTTGGTGTTCGGCCGCCATGGGTGTAGACACGCCAAGTCCCCATTTCCGGATCGTATTTTGCATCAATTGCAACAACTATACATTGCGAGCCAAAGTAACTGGCACCTTCCCTGATTAGGTCAGGATTTAAGACTGCTGCAGTGTTCAGCGACACTTTGTCGGCACCGGCGCGAAGAATTCTTTTCATATCCTCTAAGGCATTGATGCCGCCGCCAACGGTGAACGGAATCGCAAGCTCGGATGCTACCGCTTTAACAACCTCGACCATTGTTTTCCGGCCCTCAACAGATGCGGAAATATCAAGGAATACCAATTCATCCGCGCCTTGCTCATCATAAAATCGGGCTAGTTCAACCGGATCACCGGCGTCACGAAGCTGAACAAATTGAATCCCTTTTACAACCCGGCCATCTTTTACATCAAGACAAGGAATAATTCGTTTCGTTAACGTCACTTTACTCCCACCTCCAATGCTTCCGTAAGGGTAAAGCGATTTTCATACAGGGCCTTTCCTACAATCGCTCCTCGGATCCCTTTCTTCGCAATCGCCTGCAAGTCGTCAAGACTGCTGACACCGCCGGAGGCAATGACATTTTTGCCCGTTACTTCTGCTAGTTCACAAACCGCCTTAATATTCGGGCCCGCTAAGGTACCATCGGTAGCAATATCGGTAAAAATAAATGTTTCGGCGCCTGCATCGGCAAATCGTTTGCCAAGCTCGACCGCCTTGACGGAAGAGGTATCAAGCCAGCCATGTGTCGCAACATAACCATTTTTTGCATCAATGCCCACCGCAATTTTTGCTCCATACTTTGCAATCATTTCGATCGCAAACTCCGGTTTGGAAATGGCAATACTGCCAATAATGACGCGGTCGACGCCATTTTCAAGATAGTGAACGATATCTTCTTCTGAGCGGATTCCGCCGCCAATTTGAACCTTGGCATTGAGGTTTTGCGCGGCTTCAATGACAAAACGGTCGTTCACACGCTTACCGTCTTTTGCCCCATCAAGGTCAACCATATGAATCCACTCGGCCCCTGCTTCTGCAAAACTTTTTGCCATATCGAAAGGAGAATCTCCATAAATCGTTTCTTTATCGTAGTCCCCTTGAAGGAGACGGACACATTTTCCGCCCCGCATATCGATTGCTGGATAAATGGTTAAACTCATCGAACCGCCTCCCTTTCCGCAGCCATTTTTAAAAAGTTATCTAAAAGAGCCATCCCCAGTTTGCTGCTTTTTTCCGGGTGAAATTGCATGCCATAAATATTATCTCGTCCTACTACTGCGGATACTTGTTCATGGTAGTCAGCTTTGGCTAACAGTGCATCGTTACGGTCGGCATCAACAAAATAGGAGTGTACGAAATAAACATAGTCTTCGTTTAGACCCGTTAACAATGGCGAGTCTTTCACAAATTCAAGCCGGTTCCAGCCCATATGCGGGACCTTGTAGGTTTCGTCTGCTGGTGTGGTTCCAGGGAAACGGCGGACCTTGCCTGGCAGTAGGCCTAATCCCTTGGTAGGACCGTTTTCTTCACTTTCTTCAAAAAGTAGCTGCATGCCGAGGCAGATGCCTAAAAGCGGCTTGCCGGTTTCGGCAAATTCTTTTATGGTCTCTACCTGCAATCGTTCCATCGCATCACGGAAGGAACCGACTCCCGGAAGAATTAATGCATCGGCATTCAGTAACTCGGTTTTATCTGCGGAGATAAAATAGTCAGCGCCTAGCCGTTCAAGGGCTTTACTGACGCTGAAAAGGTTTCCCATTCCGTAATCTACGATTCCAATCATTTCTGTCACCTTCCTTATCGGTCGCTTTCTATGGTTGATTTTAGAGCATTCCTTTGGTCGATGGCACGCCTTTGATGCGTGGGTCGATGGTGGTTGCTTCGTCTAATGCTCTTGCTAGTGCTTTAAAGACAGCTTCAATCATATGGTGAGTGTTTTGTCCATAATGGACAATAACATGAAGGTTCATCCGGGCTTCTAGGGCTAGTTTCCAGAGGAATTCATGGACAAGCTCGGTATCAAAGGTTCCCACTTTTTGACTAGGGAATTCGGCGCGCATTTCGAGGTGCGGGCGGTTGCTAAGGTCAACTACTACCTGTGCGAGCGCCTCGTCCATTGGCACGAATGCATTTCCGTAACGCTTGATGCCGCGTTTGTCGCCTAAAGCTTCACGAAGGGCTTGGCCTAAACAGATACCGATATCCTCTGTAGTATGATGGTCGTCGACCTCGATATCGCCTTTGGCATCGACCGTTAAATTAAACTGGCCGTGTTTGGTAAATAGATCGAGCATGTGGTCCATAAACGGGACGCCGGTTTCGAGGTTGGACCTGCCTTCTCCATCAATATCAAACGCTAGTTTAATTTGTGTTTCACCAGTAATTCGTTCAATACTTGCTGTTCTTTCCATTTTGAGGTGCTCCTTTTTACTCTATTTATAGTTGGTGTAGGGGGTTTAAGATCATGCCTTGTGTTTTTCTGTAAGTTTGTCCTTATAATTCTAATGAGGACTGTTACTTTGGGTTTCTCCCTTTTTTTGTCAGCTATCTACTACACCATTTGTCCATTAGACGATCTCTATTGGACATTACCCGGTGGTTTACTTCGTGATTTGTCCTTTAGACGGATTCTATTAGACAGTACTCGGCGGACTTCTTCGGGATTTGTCCTTTAGACGTACTCTATTGGACAAAAACCGGAAGTCTTCTTCAGGATTTGTCCTTTAGACGGATTCTATTGGACAAAAACCCGCGGTCTTCTGCAGGTTTTGTCCTTTAGACGGATTCTATTGGACAAAAACCCGCGGTCTTCTTCAGGTTTTGTCCTTTAGACGGACTCTATTGGACAAAAACCGGCGGTCTTCTTCAGGTTTTGTCCTTTAGACGGATTCTATTGGACAAAAACCGGAAGTTTTCTTTGGGATTTGTCCTTTAGACGGACTCTATTGGACAGCCTATGAACACCTCATAAGGACAATTCCTTTGATTTTCCCACTTATCCTGTCCTCTTCAATCCTATTAAGGACAGTCCTTTCAATTTTGAGCCAATGAGCGATTTATTTATCGTTCTTCAACCTAGTCTCAACCGCACGAGCGTGGGCCTCAAGGCCTTCCATCCGGGCGAAGGCAGCAATTTTTGCTCCGTTCTCCTTCAAGGCCTTCTCACTATATACAATCACACTAGACTTCTTCTGAAAATCATCGACATTCAACGGGCTCGAGAACCGTGCCGTTCCATTTGTTGGCAGAACATGATTCGGTCCGGCAAAATAATCGCCCACGGGCTCAGAGCTATAGCGGCCGATAAAAATGGCGCCTGCATGACGAATTTTTCCAAGCAGCTCCATCGCGTTTTCCGTTATCACTTCAAGATGTTCTGGGGCTAATTGGTTAACTGTTTCCACCGCTTCATCTAGATCAGTCGTTACATAAATGGCACCATAATCGGCGATGGCACGAGAAGCGATATCCTTGCGTGGCAGTACAGCAAGCTGTTTTTCCACTTCCGCAGAAACTGCTTCTGCTAACGCAAGCGAAGGTGTGACAAGAACACTGCAGGCGCGCGGATCGTGCTCAGCTTGTGATAACAAATCAGCCGCCACTTCATCCGCACGGGCTGAATCGTCTGCTAACACCGCAATCTCACTAGGACCGGCGATCATATCAATATCGACATCACCAAACACTTCACGTTTGGCTAGTGCGACAAAGATATTTCCAGGTCCGGTAATTTTATCAACAGGAGCAATCGATTCTGTGCCGTAAGCAAGCGCAGCAATCGCTTGAGCGCCGCCTACTTTAAAAATTTCTTTGACGCCTGCTTCTTTTGCGGCAACTAACACCGCTGCAGGAAGTTTCCCTGATTCATCTGGAGGAGATACCATCACAATCCGCTTCACTCCGGCTACTTTCGCCGGAATCACATTCATTAAAACCGATGAAGGATAGGCTGCCGTGCCCCCAGGCACATAGACGCCAACCGAATCAAGCGGGGTGATTTTTTGACCAAGAATCGTTCCATTTTCTTCGGTTGTCATCCAGGACGGGCGGAGCTGCTTTTCATGAAAAGACTTAATATTCTCCGCTGCTTCGCGGACGATTTCGATATACTCCTGATCCACTTCTGCATAGGCCGCTTCTATTTCACCTTCGGTCACCGAAAAAGATGTTAATTGGACGCGGTCGAATTTTTCCGTAAACTCCCTTAATGCTTCTTCGCCGCGATGGCGGATTTCTGAAATAATGCCTTTTACAATTTCCACCTGTTCGGAGGTTCCAGCTTCAATCGACCGTTTGATCGAAACCAGCTCATTTACTTTTAAAATTTTCATTTCTATGCCTCCATTACACTACTTCACTAAGTCGTTTCACCATATCATCAATTTGTTGGTCCTTGATGCGGTAGCTGACAGGATTGACGACGAATCTTGATGTGACATCCTTGATTCGTTCATATTCCACAAGTCCATTTTCCTTTAATGTCCGGCCGGTCGACACAATATCAACGATCCGGTCAGATAGACCGATAATCGGCGCAAGCTCAATCGAGCCGTTTAATTTAATAATTTCAACCTGCTCGCCTTGCTCACGGAAGTAAGCCTCAGCCACATTCGGATATTTGGTGGCCACTCGAGGAGCAACGTCATTCATTTTTGTATCTGGAAGGCCGGCAACTGCCAAATAGCAGTAGCTGATTTTAAGGTCAAGAAGTTCGTAGACATCGCGTTCTTCTTCAAGTAAGACATCTTTCCCGGCAATTCCGACATCCGCCACACCGTGCTCGACATAGGTAGCCACATCCATCGGCTTTGCTAAAATAAATCGTAAGCCCTCTTCGGGAACGTCAATGATTAGTTTTCGCGAATCATCAAATTCCGGGGGCAGCTTATATCCTGCTTTGCGGAGCAGCTCCACGGCCTCAATAAAAATCCGACCTTTTGGCATCGCAATTGTTAATAGGTTACTCATTCGTGCGACCTCCAATTAAATAAGTTGTCTCGGCAAATCTTTTTGTAAATGCATCGAGATTTCTTACACCGGTGATATCTTGGAGTACAGCCTTTTTCCCTTGCTCGTGCATATTTGCTGCCAATTCAAAAGCTTCCTTCCGCCGCTCTTGACTGAAAAAGATGCAGTGCGTGGTATTTTCAAGCTGACCGCCACTTAGGGCTTCAAGGAGCGTATCCATTCGAATCGCAAAACCAGTTGCACTTGCTGTTTTTCCAAACTTTTCAATTAAACTATAGCGGCCGCCATTTCCAATTGGAAAGCCGACATTCCCAGCATAGGCTTCGAAAAGAATCCCGGAATAATAACTCATATGGCTGACAATCGTAAAATCAAATTTCACGTATTCTTCCACACCATAATCCTTAATGACATCCCACAATTCCTTCAGTTCAAGGATGGCCTGTTTTCCTTTGTCATTCTCAATGATATCAAGGGCCAAGCCAATTACCTCTTCACCGCCCCGTAATTCTAGGAGCTGCAAGAGTCTTTTTTTGTCGATCGATGAGAGCTGGAGCGAGTTGACATGCTCGCGGTAGCCTACATAATTTTTTTCAAATAAAAACTTTCGTAATGTGGTGGCTCTGCCATTTGTTCCAAGGATTTGAAAAAACAGCTCGTTCGCAAAGCCTACATGTCCGATGGAAACCTGGAATTGCTCTAGTCCCGCTTTTTTCAAAGAAGAAATAAGCAGGGCAATCACTTCTCCGTCACAGGAAACCGTTTCTTCGTTGAGACATTCAACGCCGATTTGCTCAAACTCAGCCGGACGTCCCCCTTCGCGCTGCTGGGCGCGAAATACATTGGCCGAATAGGCTAATCTCACAGGAAGATCTTCATTTAAAAGCTTGGAGGCAGCTACTCGGGCAATTGGTGCCGTCATATCAGGTCTTAATACGACTGTATGGCCCTCTTTGTCGAGCAGTTTAAATAACTGCTGGTCTGCGATGGCCGAGGCAGCTCCCACGGTTTCGTAGTATTCAAGTGTGGGGGTTTCGATAAATTGGTAACCCCAAAGTTTCAGGGTATTTGCCATCTCGGTGCGGACATGGTGCTTCTTTTCATAAAGTTCAGGGAGTGTGTCCCGCATTCCCAACGGCTTTTCAAACATAAACAAGCGACTCATTCTGCTCATCCTTTATCTTCAGATTTGCTACTATTTTTAAAATCCTTTAGTCTGCTAATGTGCTAATAAATTAAAGTTTACCTGTTTGTATGAACTCCGTCAATCCTAAACAACTGAGTTTCTTTCTATTTTAAACTAGTTTTAGGTACAGTACGCAGTAAATTATGCAAATTTTCACGAGATTCAGCAGAAATTGCGATATTTTGTAAAAAAACACCCCTGAAAAATATTTCAGGGGTGCTCACTACCTTCTTACTGGAATTTCGGATTGCTTTTTACTAATTTAACTGAAGTTGCTTTACTTGTGTTACCAGCTGCGTCTGTAGCAGTAAAGGTTAATACTGTATCATGTGTCTGAGCTGATTTGAAAGAGATGGTAAAAACTCCTTTTTGATCAGCTGCAGCACTGCCTAGCAGTGTTTTTCCATTGTATACTTTTACGGTTGAACCTGCTTCCGCTTTACCGGTTACGCTTTTCGCTGGGGCAATGACTTGTCCAACTTCTGGCGCTTTTGGAGCCGTAATGTCTTTAACCACTACTTTTGTCTCTGCGCTCTTGTTCCCTGCGGCATCAGTTGCAGTTACAGTTACTTCAGTTCCAGCTTTTAATGGTGAAATGCTTACGGTAAATGTTCCATCGGAACCTGCAGTAGCTGTACCAATCACTTTGCCATCAGCTTTAACTTCAACCTTTGCTCCTTCTTCTGTGCTTCCGGTAACTTTTGCAGATTGATCCGTTACTACATCAACAACTGGTGCGTCAGGAGCAATATTGTCTATTTTGATTCTGCCTTCAATTTGAGCTGTAACAGGCTGGCCGTTAAAGGACTTAATATAGTCGACAAACGCATCAAGGTCAGTCATCCTTGTGACCCGGTTTGTTCCCTGTTTAAGTACAACGAATCCATCCCCGCCGTCTGCCATGAAGTTATTAACTGTTACGGAATAAGTACCATTAGGATCAATCTTCGATCCATCTGGCAGATAAATATCGATTACTTTTTGTCCTAGTGGTAAGTTATTGGACCAAGTGTATTTCAAACCAGAAATTTGCATGATCCGGTTTCGATCCGCTGCAAACTGTTGATTTAGTAATGTTCTAACTTGCTCGCCAGTAATATTTTCTGTGACGATATCATTGCCGAATGGCTGGATCGCAAATAATTCTCCCCAAGTAATCGGACCCGCATCCTTGATATCATCACGGATTCCGCCGATATTCATGAAGGCAAAATCAGTACCAGTTGCAGCTTTCATACCATCGGCAATCAAGTTACCAAGTGGCGCTTCCCCTGCTTCATTCGTTGAACGAGAAATTGGTGCTTCGGTTACCCCAACTACTTGATTAGTGATCGGAGCTACATCGGCCTGATATTGATCCATCTCTGCTTTAATTTTTGCATCAAGATGGGCAGCATCTTGGAACGTCGTAATAATTTCTGCTTTTTTCTCAACAATATCTTGTGTTAATGGATCAATGGTTAAATCGACATCAGAAAAAGCTGTTCCATAAGAATAAGATTGAACTAGCAGTTTCCCGTCTACCGTTGAGTTTAGGTATTTATGGTCATGTGCCCCAAAAATAACGTCCACCTCATCATCGACTGCTTTCGCAATATCGACTACTTTACCTGTTGGGTTAGAGCCGTCTGTCGCTGAAGTTCCAGGATCATGAGCAAGAACGACAATTGCTTTTATCCCTTTAGCTTTTAATTCAGCTGTATACTTATTAATCGCTTCTGCTTCGTCAGTGAATTTAACACCCGCTACACCACTTGGGGTAACAATGCTTGGTGTTTCGGTTGTAACCACACCGATAAAGCCCACTTTCACACCGTCAACTTCCTTGACCACATATGGAGGCAGGATTAGTTCGTTTGTATCTTCTTTTACTACGTTTGCTGCCACGTATGGGAAGGCAGCACCTTCAAATGCACCATACTTCTCAACCGTCTTTGGATGTGCACCGCCATTAATTAAGCGAAGCATTTCCGTTACGCCTTCATCAAATTCATGGTTACCAATCGTACCCACATCAAAGCCAAGTTCGTTTAGAATACGGATGGTCGGCTCATCTTGTAATAGCGCTGATACTGGACGGCTCGCACCAACGGCATCTCCTGCTTGAACCATTAAGGTGTTCGAAGGATTGGTTGCTTCTCTTTCTTTCAAGTAACCTGCTAAGTATTCAATTCCGCCGGCAGGCTTACCTGCGACCGTAGTTTTATAGTCTAGTTGTCCATGAAGGTCATTGATTCCTAGTAATTGAACGTGAACATCTTGATTCAGCGCGTATTGTTCAAAGCCATCAGAAGTCGAACCAACATCTTTAATAGAAGGTGTTGAAGCTAGAACTTCTTTTGCGGCTGGTGAAGATTTAAAAGTTAATGTTTTAGCCACTCCGCCAACAGGCGCGATTTTCCAGTTATTATCTGCAACTGGATTTACAACGCCTTGGTCTTTAATATAATCCATTAAAATCTGGCGGTTTTCTAAAGGAGAATCCACCACGACCGTTGCATTTCCACCCTTAGTACCAGGGAAATTTCCGCCGCCGCTTGCACGGTAGTTATTCGTGGCAACGATGAATTTTTGATTTGGATCAATTGCAGACCCATCCATATTGGTAAAATTAATGATACGGTGTGCATCTGGGTTAGAAACAACACCTGTTGTATAGTTGTATCTCGCTGGCTGTGTAACATCAACTTGATATTTAACGCCATCAATCACATCAAAATTATATGGCTGGAATCCATAATCAACTAATTCTTGTGGATTAGGATTTGTAGGATCAATTTTGTTGAATTGTGAGGCAGACATTTCTAACCATTCTTTCACTTCTGCACCCGTTAATTCCACTGCTTTTAATGTGTTGTTATACAAATAAAGGTCATTGGCACTCTTAATGGAAAGATCGCCTTTTGCAATGTTTGTATAATCCGTTGCTCCTTGGCGGCCCGCTTTGAATGGTGCACCTGCTGAGATGATTGGTACCTCTTTTAGGTCGGGACGGTTCTTGCTAATCCAGGTTTTCACATAATCTGTTTGTGCATTGTTAACAATTTGGATGGTTGGGTCATCCATGACACGAGAGAAATAGCTGGACATTGGTGTACTAGTTTCGCCAATTTTCCCGCGTACATATTGAAGTGTTGCTTCGTGATCTGTTTTAACAGCATCTACAATTTCAGTATCAACTGCAGTTGCAGCGGTTACTGGCATATCGACAGATTTTGAAGCAGCTTTATCGGCTGTCCATTTTCCATCCGCATCCTGAACCAATGCCAAGTCAAGAACACCTAGATTGTTACCCCAGAAACCTGCTTCTACTGCAGGTGTACCATTAATCGTACCCTTTGTAGTATTAAGGCCATCTAGATCAGGATTTGCTAGATTGCTGCCTTGGTGGAATTCTTTACCTGCTGGGAAGGCATAGTGGGCATGTCCGAATAATAGGGCATCAATGCCGGAAACTTTACTTAATGAAAATACGGCATTCTCGGCATCCGCTTGGCCATCATTTGTTACATCACAGCCGGAGTGGGCGATTGCTACAACGACGTCAGCCTTAACCCCGTCCTTACCTACTTCTTTCATTTCCTTGACATACTTTTTAGCTGTTTCTACAATATCCTTGACAATAACCTTTCCTTGCAGGTTATCTTTATCCCATTGAAGAATTTGCGGCGGTGCAAACCCAACAATTCCTACATTGACTGTTTGTTCGACACCGTTTTTGTCTTTGATTTTTTTTGGTATGATTCTATATGGAGTAAAATAATTTTGATCATTTGTTGGATCATTGTCATGATCATCTTTATAGATATTAGCGTTAACAATTGGATACGGAGCATGTTTTAAGGTTTTATCTAAAAAGTCTAAGCCATAGTTAAATTCATGATTTCCGACGATTCCGCCATCATAGTTTAATAAGCTCATAGCTTTAAACATTGGATGGACCTCGTCATCTTTCAAAGGATTAACCTTCGCCACATAATCTGCCATCGGATTTCCTTGGAGTAAGTCACCAGCATCAAACAACATAGAGTTGTCTGCCGTTGCTCTTGCCTGCTGAATTAATGTCGCCGTCTTTGATAAACCGTAGTTAATTCCAGCCGCTGTATCTTGGTAGTAATCATAGGCCATTGCTGCATCATGTAAATCAGTAGTTTCTAGAATTCTTAGAGTAGCAGTATTACTACCTGCCTCGGCGGCTTTTACCTTGTAAGGTATTGAGGGTGTAACAATTGTGCTGAGTATCAAAGCTGTGGCAGCTAATTTACTAAATCTTCGAGTATCTTTCTTTTTCATATGCCTCTTCACCTATCCCCTTTGATTAAATTTTCTTGCCAAGACCTCCATGTTCTGTCTAACTTTCTGAAAACACTCTCCTTTAGTAAGATTCAGAAAAAAATGCCGATAGCTAATGATTGTCATTTAGCGAGGAATATTTCCATCTTCCGTCATTTTTTTTAATAGATTATAGGTTTTCGCTATATTCTATTACTATCTAAATCTTATTGTTTTCCAATCATTACTATTATATCGTTCAGAATCAAGAACAAAAATGTGCCCTATTACCTATTTTTTTGTAAAGAGTATTTGAACAACGTAAAAAAGTCTGATCAAATATGACCAGACTTTTTTACGTTTCTATAGATAGGGTCCTCTTCCCAGCGTTTTTCTAGTTCTTCTTTCGTATAAATTACCCGCATCGGATTTCCGCCTACGAAGCATCCAGGCGGAACATCCTTATGTACCAGCGTGCCAGCTGAGACAATGGCCCCATCCCCTATCATGATCCCGGGGAGAATGGTGGAATTTGCGCCAATCATCACTTCACTCCCAATTTCGACAGGACCGAGGCGGTATTCTTTTATCAAATACTCATGGGCGAGAATGGTCGTATTATACCCGATCACGGTGTTGCGGCCGACACTAATTTTTTCGGGAAACATGACATCGAGCATCACCATTAAGGCAAAGGATGTCTGCTCCCCCACCTTAACCCCTAGAAAAGTTCGATATAGCCAATTTTTCATCCCTAAGAAGGGTGTGTACCTCCCCAGCTGAATGACAATAAAATTTTTAACAACCTTCCAAAATGGCACGGTCTTATAGACGTGCCATAAAGAGTTCGCCCCCTCAACAGGATAGCGGGTCGTGTTTCTCATCCTTCTCACTCTCCGAGAATGGTTAATAGGTCCGTCATGTTCTCGAGCATGTAATCTGGTTCATAACTGGCAACATAGTCACGGCCCTTTATCGACCAAGCCACACCGGCTGTTTGCGTTCCGGCATTTTTACCGGCTAAAATATCATGGTAATTATCGCCGACCATCATCGTTTCTGAAGGGGTGGACTTCAACTGCTCCAAGGCGTTAAAAATCGGTTCTGGATCCGGCTTCGTCTTTGTTACATGTTCATAGGCCACAATGACTTCAAAAAACGACTCCAGATTCATCAACCGCAGACCTTTCAGCGTTACGTCAATTCGCTTTGTCGTTACCACGCCTAACTTATAGCCTCGCTCCTTCAGAGTCTGGATCGTTTCTGTCACACCGGCAAACTCTTTTACTAGTTCGTCATGTTTGGAGATATTATACTCACGATAAGCAGCAATCATTTCCTCTACCTGTTCCATGTCCGGGGTCATACTGCCAAACGCCTCATGGAGTGTTGGACCAAGAAACGGCAGGACATCCTCACGTTTATACTTGCTTGGAAAATATTTTTCGAGCGTATTTAGATAAGTTGAGATGATTAATTCATTCGTATCAATTAAGGTTCCATCTAAATCAAATAAGATGGTGGTAATTTTGTTTGTCATCGGTGGGTTCCTTTCCTCTTATTGCTATGGTGGTAACAATTTAATTGGTTTGATCTAAGTAATGGGCCTCGTCAAGACGCTTCGTGCGGCGATAAATTAAAATAGCCGCCGCCACTATAATCAAAGCAATCGAAATGGTTTGCGCCATCCGCAGATTTCCGAGCATTAAACTATCTGTTCTTAGTCCTTCGACGAAGAAACGGCCAACTGAATACCAAATAACATAGGTTAAAAACAGTTCTCCCCGGCGGAAATTCACACGACGGAGCAAGATTAATAATAGAAAGCCGGCAAAATCCCATAAGGATTCATATAAGAACGTAGGGTGATAATAGGTACCATTAATATACATTTGGTTGATAATAAAATCCGGTAAATGCAGATTTTCAAGGAAGGACCTTGTTACTTCGCGGCCGTGGGCCTCCTGGTTCATGAAATTTCCCCAGCGGCCAATCGCCTGTCCTAAAATGAGGCTAGGAGCAGCAATGTCGACAATTTTCCAGAAAGAAATTCCTCTTTTCCTGGCAAAAACAATGGTGGTGATCACAGAACCAATTAGCGCTCCATGGATGGCAATTCCGCCATTCCAGATTTTTGGAATGTCTGCCGGATGGTGTGCATAATAACCCCATTCAAATACCACATAGTAAATCCGCGCTGAAATAATTGCAATGGGAATCGCCCAAAGCATTAAATCGGCAAATGTATCTTTCGGTAATCCTCTACGGTTGGCCTCTCTTATCGCCAGATACAAAGCAAGTGCCAGACCGGAGCCGATAATAATCCCATACCAATGCACTTGAATCGGGCCAAGTGAAAAGGCGATCGGGTTCAATGGCTTTATTGTTTCGTTCATCTCTTTCTCCCCTTATTCGTGGTCTCCCTCTTCAATTACATCTGACAGGCGGTCGGTAAATTGCTGCGCAGCATTTACGCCCATCCGTTTTAACCGGAAATTCATCGCTGCGACTTCAATGATAACGGCAAGGTTTCGTCCTGGACGAACTGGAACCGTCAGCTTAGGAACATCGGTATCAATAATCCTCATTTTTTCCTCATCCAAGCCTAGGCGGTCATATTGCTTTTTCGCATCCCAAATTTCCAGATTCATGATTAAGGTAATCCGCTTATTACTGCGGACAGCCCCTGCCCCAAACAAGGTCATCACATTGATAATTCCAAGACCACGGATCTCTAAAAGATGTTCAATTAAATCCGGTGAGGTCCCAACCAATGTGTCCTGGTCTTCCTGACGAATTTCAACGCAATCGTCAGCCACAAGGCGGTGCCCGCGTTTTACTAGTTCAAGCGCGGTTTCACTTTTACCAACGCCGCTTTTTCCTGTAATTAACACGCCAATCCCATACACATCCACCAAAACCCCATGAACAGCGGTTGTTGGCGCAAGCTTACTTTCTAAAAAGTTGGTTAAACGGCTAGAGAAACGGGTCGTGACCATGTTTGTCTTTAACACAGGTACAGACTCCCGCTCGGAGGCCTCAATGAGCTCCTTAGGAACATCAATACCTCTTGTGACAATGATTGCCGGAGTCACATCTGTACAAAGTTGTTCCATTCGTGAAGCGCGGTCTTTCGGAGATAGTTCGCTAAAAAAGGATAATTCTGTTTTTCCTAACAGCTGAATCCGTTCAGCGGGGTAAAACTCAAAGTAACCGGCCATTTCAATCCCCGGACGGGATATATCACTCATGGTGATCGGGCGGTTAATACCTTCTTCACCACTGATTAATTCTAAATTAAATTTTTCATAAATATCTTTTGTACGAACTTTTGGCAAGAAGATTTCCTCCTCAAACGGATGTATTTTTAAAAAAGTAGAAATAAGAAGAATTCATACCTCTTATTTTAGCATTTTTTGAAAAAGAACCAAATGTAAGTTATACAAAATTGAAAAAAGGTGCCCCTTTTTAAAAAAGGAACACCCTAATCGATTATTTTTTAGCCTTTCTGGATGGCTCAAACAATGTTTTTTGAATGATAACATTAACAAGCGACATCAGCACGGCAAAAAACAGGGCCATGCCAAAACCATTGATTTCAAAAGAAGTGCCCATCAAATAATCCGTTAGTTCTAGTGTAACGGCATTAATGACAAACAGAAACAGTCCCATCGTTAGGACTGTAACCGGCAAGGTAAATAAAATTAACAGCGGCCGGACCAGTACATTTAAAATCGATAATAATACGCTCGCTTCTAGCGCAGCCACAAAACCGGTTAATTGAAAGCTTTCGTGAAAATAACCGGCGAGGGCCGTAAATAATACCGCATTGATCAAACAACCTATCAGCCATCTCATTCCTAAAGTCTCCTACTATTCTTCTTGTGATTGGTGGATCGTAATAGAGCCTGTTTTCGTATCTGCATATAGGTTTACGAGTTGTTCCGGGTGATTAATCGATTGGAACCGCAGTGATTTTTGGATCATTTCACTCTTTTCCTCAAGCACTTGGATGCCGACTAGGTTCACATGAAATCCGCCGAGGTTCGTCTTTAAATCCCCATTTACGGGGAGTCCCTCAGGAAGATAAAGGTCAACTCCACCCGCTGCTGTTTTGGCTCGAATGAATTCAGCTTCGTTTCCATGGAGTTTTAAACTGATATTCCCGTTAAACGACTCCATTTCCAGTTTTTTAAACTCACCGTCAAGTTGGATCGCGCCGTTAATTGTCTCTGCTTCCACTTGATCGAACTGACTGCCTGTCAGTTTTATTTTTCCGTTTGCTGTTTCCATTTCTGTCTTTTTACCGGTAAAACGGTCGAGAACTATTTTTCCATTGGCTGTTTTAACACGGAGCTCGTCAACATTCATATGTTCTCCTGAAACGGGACCATTAAACAATCTGACGCGAACCCGGTTATAAACGGCTTTTGGCACATAAACGACCGCTTCCACCTTCATCCATTTCTGCTGGGTGCTAAAACGTAATTTCTCATGTTCAAGCGTGAAAAGGACGTCTCGTAAAAAATTTTGCCGGGCCTGATCTTGGTTTTCCACGCGGTATACTTTTGCCTGACACTCGATTCTAACATCTGGCTGCTCCCAGCCAACGAGCTTCACGGCCCCGTTCGCGACGTCAATGTCAATATCTTTTATTGTGGCGTCCCCTTGATGGAATATATGCGAGATATCCACAGATTGGCCGAAGTTTAAATCTAAGTCTAGGTCTTTAATTTTTTTCAAGGCTATGTCCACAAATTCAAAGATTTTGTCCTTTGTAGATTGGTATTTTGCTTGGAATGGCTCTTCTTTTTTGGCTTCTTCAAATTGGACAGTGGTCGACAGCTCATTAACAATTTGTGCCTGTTTTTGTTCCATCGATTGCTCTGCTTTTTCCAGTTCCTCGAGAAGTGTTAGGGCTTCCTCGACCTTCAGTTTGCCTTCCTCGACCATTTGTAAAATCCGTTTTCTTTCCTCTTTCATTTTCTCCACCTCTAGTTTTATGGATTTCTCACTTTTAAGTTTATTCAGCTGTTAACACCTTTACGCCCTTGATTATGTTCCAGATGACGATAATGAGCCAAAGTAAAGCCAGCACGATGATACTAATAATGGTAAATACAGGGATGGTATCTTGCTGTGCCGTAAAGTCATGGAATACCGCAAACACTAGCAGCGGTGTCAGGATGAGTGGAATGAGGTGTGAGAATAGTGATTTCTTAGCATGCTGTTTGGTTCCTTCGTCACTTGTTGCTAGATAGACGGCTAAGGGAAAAATAAATCCAGCGAAAAAGATACTAAAATAGCATAGACTGGATAAAACTTTGCGGGTTTCCATACGTTTATCACCTCTATCTTTTATTACGGACGGAGAAGGGAAAAGGTTTCTTTTTATTTTTTTGTTTGTGTAGGGGGGCGATTCCGCGGGATTGGACTGCTTTTCCGTGGGAATGTTGATTATTTCCGTACGTTTCTGGGTTTTTTCCGTGAGCTTTTGGAATAATTCCGCGGACTTTCGAATTAATTCCGTGCACTTACTGATTTTTTCCTCGCGGACGATCTGCGCCTGGCCTGGATTCTGGATGATTTCCGTTTTTTTCAGCGGGGTCTATGAATAATTCCGCGCGTTTCTTTGTTTTTTCCGTAAACTTTCCGATTATTTCCGTACACTTAAGCGTTTTTTCCGTAGAGGACCTGCGTCTAAGTTGGATTCTGCATGTTTTCCGTTTTTTTCAGCGGATTCTATGAATAATTCCGTACGTTTCCTCGTTTTTTCCGCGAACTTTTGAATTATTTCCGTACACTTTCCGTTTTTTTCCGAAAACCAACGACAGCTAAGCTAGTTCCCGCACTATATCCAGTTTATGACTCATACATTCTAATTTATTCCACCGACTTCCACATTAATTCCGCGAACCCGTACTATCTGTTCACCCGAATCAAAAAAAGCCGAAACCTTCCAGATTTTTTACCTGGAGATTTCGACTCTTCACTCTTCCTATGCCTTAATCGCACTCTTCTCTTCAATTTGTTGTTTCATCCGCTCTCGATCACGCTCAAGAACTGGTTTTAAATACTTTCCGGTATAAGATTCAGGAGTCTCAGCCACTTTTTCCGGAGTTCCCGTCGCGACGAGAGTACCGCCCTTATCTCCGCCCTCAGGACCGAGGTCGACAAGATAATCTGCAGTCTTAATGACATCCAAATTATGCTCAATTACCAGAACGGTATCGCCATTTTCAACTAGCCGCTGTAAGACAACCAGCAAGCGGGAAATATCATCGACATGAAGCCCGGTCGTCGGCTCATCTAAAATATAGAACGTTTTCCCATTTGAACGGCGATGCAGTTCAGAGGCAAGCTTGACACGCTGGGCCTCGCCTCCTGAAAGAGTGGTCGCCGGCTGGCCAAGCTTCACATAGCCTAGTCCAACATCCATAATGGTCTGCAGCTTCCGGCTGATTTTTGGAATATTTTCAAAAAATTCAACTGCCACTTCTACAGTCATATCAAGAATATCAGCAATATTTTTTCCTTTATATTTCACTTCCAGCGTTTCACGGTTATAACGTTTGCCGTGGCATACCTCGCACGGAACGTAGACATCTGGTAAAAAGTGCATTTCGATTTTGATAATTCCGTCCCCACGGCAGGCCTCACAGCGGCCGCCCTTCACATTAAAACTAAAGCGGCCTTTCTTATACCCGCGCACCTTCGCTTCATTCGTTGAAGCAAACACATCACGGACATCATCGAAGACCCCAGTATACGTGGCCGGATTTGAGCGCGGTGTTCGGCCAATCGGCGACTGGTCAATATCAATGACCTTTTCTAAATGCTCCATTCCCTTCACCGCTTTGTGTGCTCCCGGCTTGGTTTTGGCACGATTGAGCTTTTGCGCCAAGGATTTATGAAGGATTTCATTAATAAGCGTACTTTTCCCGGATCCGGATACCCCCGTCACAGCGATAAACAGACCAAGCGGAAACTTTACATTTACATTTTTTAAATTATTTTCAGATGCCCCTTTCACTTCAATAAAGCGGCCATCCGGCTTGCGGCGCTCAAGCGGCAGAGGGATGAATTTTTTCCCAGAAAGATATTGACCTGTCAGTGAGTTCGGGTCGGCCATTACTTCTGCCGGAGTCCCGGCAGACACAACTTCACCGCCATGAATACCGGCACCCGGACCAATATCAATCAGATAATCGGCCGCAAGCATCGTGTCTTCATCGTGTTCCACGACAATCAAGGTATTGCCAATATCACGCATGTTTTGCATCGTACCGATTAACCGGTCATTATCGCGCTGGTGAAGACCAATCGACGGCTCATCCAAAATGTAGAGCACACCTGTTAACCGTGAACCAATCTGGGTAGCCAAACGAATCCGCTGGGCTTCACCCCCGGAAAGTGTCCCCGCGGTACGGCTAAGGGTCAAATAATCCAGACCCACGTTAATTAAGAAACCGAGCCGTTCATTAATTTCACGGAAGATCAGGGCAGCAATTTGCATTTCTTTTTCAGAAAGCGTTAATTCCGAAAAAAATTGATCAGCATCTTTAATCGATAGGTCGGTTACTTGAGAAATATGGAACCCGTTAATTAACACGGCCAGCGATTCTTTTTTCAAGCGGTAGCCTTTACAGGTCGGACACGGCTGCTGACCCATGTATTTTTCCATTTGTTCACGGATAAAGTCTGAGCTTGTTTCCTTATAGCGGCGCTCGACATTCCGCATCACACCTTCAAATTGGATATGACCCTCACGAAGCTGCCCAAAATCATTTTCATAACGAAAATAAATTTTGTCTTTTCCGGAGCCATAAAGAACTTTTTCCATTTGGTGTTCGGGGATATCTTTAACTGGAATATCCATATCAATTCCGTAATGATCACAGACCGCTTGAAGCAGCTGCGGATAATATTGCGAACTGGTTGGCTCCCACGGGGCAATCGCATGCTGTTTTAGCGTCAGTTCCTTATTAGGGATGACTAAGTCAAGATCGACTTCCAGTTTGGAGCCGAGTCCGTCGCATTCAGGGCAGGCCCCGAATGGACTGTTAAAGGAAAACATCCGTGGTTCTAATTCACCAATCGAAAAACCGCAGATCGGACAAGCATGGTTCTCACTGAACAATAACTCTTCCTCACCCATTACATCGACGATAACGTTACCTTCCCCCAGCTTTAAGGCCGATTCAAGCGAATCAGCGACACGGGCTGCGACGCCTTCTTTGATGACAATTCGGTCGACTACCACTTCAATCGAGTGCTTCTTATTTTTATCTAATTCGATTTCATCACCAAGATCAAGCATTTCGCCGTCCACACGAATCCGGACGAACCCTTGCTTTTTGATATCTTCCAATACCTTTACATGGGCCCCTTTTCGGCCTGATATCACGGGTGCGAGGATTTGCATTTTGGTTCGTTCTGGATAGACTATAATCCGGTCGACCATCTGCTCAATCGTTTGGGATGTGATTTCAATACCATGATTCGGACAAGTTGGGTGTCCGACTCTTGCAAAAAGTAATCGTAAATAATCATAGATTTCCGTTACCGTCCCCACTGTAGAGCGCGGGTTGCGGCTTGTTGTTTTTTGATCAATCGAAATGGCCGGAGATAGTCCTTCAATCATATCAACATCAGGCTTATCCATTTGACCGAGAAATTGGCGGGCATACGCTGATAGAGATTCCACATAGCGGCGCTGCCCTTCTGCATAAATCGTATCAAATGCGAGCGAGGACTTCCCTGAACCGGAAAGTCCCGTCAGTACAACAAGCTTATCTCTCGGAATGGTGACATCTATATTTTTCAAATTGTGGGCGCGGGCGCCTTTCACAATCAGTTTTTCCATTGCCATATTACCGTCATCCTTCCGCTTTCAATTCCAATAATAAATCACGAAGCTCGGCAGCACGTTCGAAATTGAGTGCCTTTGCTTCTGCCTTCATTTCTTTTTCCATCGTCATGATTAGTTTTTCTCGTTCCTTCTTACTCATCTTGCCGAAGGATGCTGCTGGTTTGTATTCTTCCTGATCCTCAGCCGCTTGGGTCGCACGAATGACATCACGGATTTCCTTTTGAATGGTCTGCGGTGTAATCCCGTGTTTTTCGTTGTATTCCTCTTGGATCGCCCGGCGCCGCTTCGTTTCACTAATCGCCAGCTCCATCGAATTGGTGATTCGATCGGCATACATAATCACATGGCCATTGGCATTTCGGGCGGCCCGGCCGATCGTTTGAATTAACGACCGTTCCGAACGCAGGAAGCCTTCTTTGTCCGCATCGAGAATCGTGATCAGGGAAACCTCAGGAATATCAAGTCCTTCCCGGAGCAAGTTGATCCCGATCAGAACGTCATATTTTCCAAGACGCAGCTCGCGGATAATTTCAATCCGCTCGAGTGTTTTGACTTCTGAATGTAAATATTGAACCTTAATTCCAATCTCTTTTAAGTAATCGGTTAAGTCCTCTGACATTTTTTTCGTTAATGTCGTCACAAGGACACGTTCATTTTTCTTCACTCGATCTTGTATTTCACCAATTAAATCATCAATTTGCCCTTCAATTGGACGAACCTCAATCGTTGGATCAAGCAATCCTGTCGGGCGGATAATTTGCTCGATCATTTCCGGTGTATGCTCAAGCTCATATGGTCCTGGTGTGGCCGAGACAAATATCGCATTATGCACATGCTTATCAAATTCTTCAAAGGTAAGCGGCCGGTTATCAAGTGCGGATGGGAGGCGGAAGCCGTGGTCGACTAATACCTGTTTTCGCGCCTTGTCACCATTAAACATACCCCTGATTTGCGGTAAGGTAACATGCGACTCATCGACGATCAACAGGAAATCTTCCGGGAAATAATCTAGCAAGGTATACGGAGTGGACCCTGGCGGCCGTAATGTCAAGTGACGGGAATAGTTTTCGATTCCTGAGCAAAAGCCCATTTCCCTCATCATTTCTAGATCATAGCGTGTACGCTGTTCAATCCGTTGTGCTTCAAGCAATTTATCTTCCGCTCTTAATTCGGCAAGCCGTTCTTCCAGTTCTTTTTCAATATTTTCAATGGCTACCCGCATTTTCTCTTCGCGTGTTACGAAGTGGGAGGCCGGGAAAATGGCAATGTGTGAGCGTTCGCCGATAATTTCACCTGTTAAGGCATCGACTTCGCGAATCCGGTCAATTTCGTCTCCAAAGAATTCAACACGAACACAGTGTTCATCACGGGAAACGGGGAAAATCTCAACAACATCACCGCGGACACGGAAGGTTCCTCGTTTAAAATCAATATCGTTTCGTTCATATTGGATATCTACAAGGCGATGCAGGAGTTGATTGCGTTCGATTTCCATCCCAGTACGGAGAGATACAACCATCTCGCGGTATTCTTCCGGAGAACCGAGACCATAGATACAAGAAACACTGGCAATGATGATGACATCTTTCCGTTCAAATAAGGATGAGGTCGCCGAGTGGCGCAGTTTATCAATTTCATCATTAATACTGGCATCTTTTTCGATGAAGGTATCGGTTTGTGGTACATAAGCTTCCGGCTGATAGTAATCATAATAGCTGACGAAGTATTCGACTGCATTGTTTGGAAAAAAGTCTTTAAATTCACTGTATAGCTGACCGGCCAGCGTTTTATTATGGGCGATCACAAGGGTCGGTTTGTTCACTTCTTTTATGACGTTCGAAACGGTAAAGGTCTTCCCTGTTCCGGTCGCACCAAGCAGGGTCTGATGACGTTTATTGTTTTTAATTCCTTCCACTAACTGGCGAATCGCTTCTGGCTGGTCACCTTGTGGAGAGTACTTTGAAACTAATTCAAATTGATCATTCACAATTTATTTCCTCCCGTAAAAAGTATCACACTCAAAGCTTTCATTCTATTTATGATCCGGGATGGTGCTAGATAAGTGCGTTCTCGAAATTTGCATATTAACATTCTACCACAATCCCCCAAAAACAAACCAATAATATGCGAACGAATATTCGTTTTTTCATATTTCCTACGCAAATATAAACGGTTCGTTTTTTTATCGGCGGTTTTGAGTAAGTTATCAGCGGTTTCATGGAATTTATCGGCGGTTTCATGGAGTTTATCGGCGGTTTTTGTGCATTTATCGGCGAAACAAAGAAAAGCCTGCCAGTTTCAAGGCAGACTTCGTTTCTAACTATTCTTAACCTCACGCGGTCTCATCTTGGCTGCCAGCCAGAAGCCGGCCGTAAGCGAAAAGGCATCAATAACAATCAGGTAAAAGGTGTCCGTATAGCCTTTGTAAACAGACCCGGCAATGAGTGCCACGGTTAAAACAAGGCCGATAACGCGATTGTAAGTGACCCGAGAAAAAAGTAAAACCAGCAATCCGGGCATCGTTAGTGCCGAAAATATCCTAATCATCTCAAACATGGGTACACCTCACTTATAAAACTCGTTAATTTATTCTAAAAAGATATCCATAAAATTGCAACCAAAATCGCTTAATCCGCTGCGTTTTTTAAACGGAAATCAGTCTTTTGCTGCGATAATAGACTAACAATAATAAAGCCCAGCAATGACAGCACAATTGGCAGGACAACCGTATGCAGTCCAAAGGCATTCGGATAAAAACGATCTAATAGAATATAAGAACCCATTCCAATAATCATCGACGTGATTGCTCCGTACTTATTGCCCTTACTCCAATACAAGCCTAGAACTACCGGCCAAATAAACACCGATTCCAGTCCGCCAAAGGAAAATAGATTCAGCCAGACAATTAAATCAGGCGGGCTTAATGCGAGAATAATCACGATAATCCCAATAATCGCGGTTACACTGAAACTTACTTTTTTGATTTGTTTGTCCGCAGCATCGGGCTTAATATAATTCAAATAGATATCCTTTACCAAAGCCGAGCTCACCAAGATCAGTAAAGCATCGACGGTCGACATAATCGCAGCCATTGGGGCCGCCAGCACAATCCCGGCTACAAACGGAGGCAATACTTTCATGGATAACAGAGGCATAACGGTATCCCCAATTTTCACCCCAGGAAGCACGGGCCGGGCAAACACACCAATCAAATGCATTCCCAGCATGATAAAGCCGACGACAACCGTCCCAATAATAATGGCATTATGCATTGCTTTTGAGTTTTTATAGGACATCGCTCGGACCGTGATTTGCGGCAGTCCGACAACCCCAACACCAACCAAAATCCAAAACGACGAAACGTAGGCAGGCGTTAAATTATGCTGTGCACCAAACGGGCTGATGAGGTTCGGATTCTCTGCAGCTAAATCAGAAATGATGTTTGAAATCCCGCCGCCCGCTTTAATCGTCGCAATCAAAAGGATCAGTGTTCCCACAAACATCACAACACCTTGGACCGTATCTGTAAGTGCAACCGCACGAAAGCCGCCGACAATAACAAAGACGAGCACGGAAAAAGCAAAAATGAGTAAGGCAGTCGTATATGGCATGCCGGTCAGCGATTCCACCAAGCGGGCGCCGCCAATCCACTGTGCCGTCATCGATGAAAAAAGGAAAATAATAATACTCGCGGCGGACAGAATCACAACCGTTTTACTTTTATATCGTTCTTTTAGAAAATCGATTAGGGTGATCGCTTTATACTGCCGAGCCACAATCGCAAATTTCTTTCCAAGAACCATTAGCGTAAAATAACCGGTGACCAGCTGGGCCATGGCAAGAAGAACCCAGCCCAATCCTTGCGTATAGGCAATTCCAGGTCCGCCGATAAAACTGCTGGCACTTCCATAAGTGGCCACCATCGTCATGGCCAAGATGAAGCCGCCCATCTGCCGTTCCCCTAAAAAATATTCTTCTAGGAACGAGCTGGATTTTAGGACAAACTTATTCGACCAGATCCCCACTGCAAAAATAATCAATAGAAAAATAATTAATGGTGTAATAACGGCCCAGTTCACTTGTTTTCCTCCTCATTTACTTCAAAGGGGATGTCCTTGAAGATGAATTTCACGGTCAAAATGACAAGGATAATCATGACGATGGAGCCGAGAATACAGCTGTAAAAGAACCAAGCCGGCAGACCAAACACGTATGTATAATCTTTGACATCAACAGAACCAAGCCCGTAGGCAAAGCCATACCAAATAATAAAATTAAGAATAACAAGAATAACTCCAATTAGTGCTTCCTTATGGGCAATCTTAAAACGCTTGTCTAGAGAATCCACAGATTTTTTCACACTTTTACACCCCTAGTATGGATCTATATTTAGTTTGAATTTTTACCAGATTAAAACATTTTACCACAAACACTGAAAAAACCTTACTAACATGCGTATTAAATAAGGAGAAACCATGCATTTTTTACATTTGTAAAAAAAAATTTCAAAAATAAAACAGATGCAGACCCAAAAAGAAGATGATGAATAATTTTTTCACACTCTGTTGATTGGAGCGGAAGGCGCGAAGACTCCTGCGGGAGTACGGGGCAGGGGAGACCCCGCAGGAGCGCAGCGACGAGGAGGCTCCCCGTACCGCCCGCGGAAAGCGAAGCGCCTAGAGCGGAAATCAACAGACTAGTTTAATGTATAAAAAAAGTGGGTGCCCCCAAAAATTTTGGGACACCCACTTGTTGTTCAATCATAACATCAGCTAGCACTGCTTTGATTTGACGTATTCACATTTTTTGTCACAGTCTTTTTATGCAGCCATTCATAAATAATAGGAATGATTATAAAGCTGTTAATAGTAGATGTAATCATACCACCTATTACGACAATACCCAGCGTTTGTGAAATAACTGTATCGGCATTATGTGAAAATGCAAGCGGTAATAAGGTAAGGACCGTTGCGGCCGCCGTCATTAAGATTGGTCGAATCCTTGAAAGACTGCCAGTTAATACGGCATCTCTTACAGGCATACCTTCTTTTCGATTTCTTTCAATCTTATCAATTAAGACAATACCGTTGGTTACGACAATACCTGTAAGCATTAAAATACCAATTAATGCTGCAAGATTCCATTCTCCGTGGAAAAGGATTAACGCGATTACCACACCACTTAACGCAAGTGGAATGCTTAAAAGTACGGCTAATGGTGCTCTCCATCCTTTGAAAATCGAAGAAGTAATGAGCAATACTAATAGAATTGAGAAAGCTACTGCAATGGACATATCAAAAATCATTTGTTTGACTTGTTCCGTGATTCCTCCCAATGAATAGGTCACATCTTTAGGAAGTTTCATGCTGCTTAGAGCTTTGTCTGCTTGGCTTGACACTTTACTAATATCATTTGATGTAATCTGTGCGGTTACTAGAGCAAATGGTTGACCGTCTCTTTCGCTAATCGTTGAAGGAGACTGATCTTTTGAGATTTTCGCTAGTTGATCAAAACGAACTTTTTCACCATTACTTCCATTAATCGTTTCAGCAGCAAGAGATGCTAACACATCATCCGCAGAAGCATTAATTGTAATAGCAGAGTTTGTGCCTGAAGCAATTTGATCTAAATATTGGTCCACAGGAAGGGCTTTGTGATCAACCGTAATGGTTGCATCCTTAGATGCAGACATATAACGATTAATGACCGCTAGAATATCCGCCACTTTTACACCTTTCTTTTGAATGGCATTTTGGTCAAAAGTCACTTTGTATTTAGGTGAACCGTTGGTTAAATCAACCTTCCCATCCACACTTAGGTTGGCAATTTTTGATAAGTTCGTTCTTGCCTCTTGGGCTACTTGATCCAATGTTGCTTGATCTGAGCCAGTAAACAAGATGCGCATTTGTGAATCATCACCAGAAATATTTTGGCTTGTTACAGTATAAATGACGTTTTTAGATAGGGCCGGAAGCTGTGTTTGTAAATCTTTAATGACAGCATCAGCATCTTTTTCGTTTTTCAAAACAACAGCTAAGTTGGCCACGTTTGGATAGGTAATAAAGCCGCCGCCTTGGTCAAATACATCATCACTTTGAGGTGTCATGGTAGAACCAAAATTGGCTGAATAGGCATCGACTTTTGGATTGTTCTTTAACGTTTTTTCAATTTTTTGAACTTCAGAATCTACTTCAATTAAAGTGCTTCCTTTAGGCAATTCAGCTTTAATGGCAATTTGTCCGATTTTTCCACTAGGCAATAAACTTACTGGAAGAAAAGCTGAATAAATTCCAGAAGCTAAGAAGACTAGGATCGAAACAATAATCATTGCTTTTTTATGGTTAAACGCAGACTGCAATATTGGTTTCATTTTTGAATCGAGTTTAACCGTTTGCTGCTCTCTGTTTCCACCTTTCCAGCCCATAAAAGCAAGAGCAGGGATAACAAGCATCGCCACAAAGAAGGAAATGATTAAGGCAATGACGACTGACCAGGCGAATCCACTATATGAGGCACTGATGACGCCGCCCACAAAGGCGATTGGAATATAAACGGCAATCGTTGTGAGCGTAGAGCCCAATATCGCAGGAATCATTTCAGTTACAGACGATGCGAGAATAGAAAGCAAAGGTTTATCTTTCGATTCCTCTCTTTTTCGATACATGTTGTCCAAAATAACAATCGAATCATCGACAATCCGTCCCATCGCTACAATCAAACCAGAAACCGTTAAAATATTTAACGTGATCCCCATTGATTTTAAGAAAGCCGTTGTCGCTAACAATGAAATCGGAAGCGAAATGGCAATTAATAAGGTAGATCTTACATTTCGGAAAAAGAAGAACACACAGATCATCGAGAATAAGCATCCCAATAAACCTTCCCGAACTAATCCGAAAAGAGAGCTGTTTAATTCTTTTTCTCGGTCAAGTATTACTTTGAACGAAACGTCTTTTGGATTTACGGTATCCAAGTGAAGGTGTGCAACACGGTCCTTGACTTGGTCAGCGACATCCGTGATATTGGCTGAAGGTGTTTTAATTACATTTAACGTAACACTTGGTGCCCCATTTGTTCTGGAGACGGTTTTAACGTCATTTAAAGAATGGGTAATGGTACCAAATGCGGAAACAGGAATGACCTTTCCTTCCTTATTCTTAATTGTTGCATTCTCCATTTGCTGCTCTGTTAATGGTAACCCATCAAAAGAAACGGGGATGGATAATTGATTGTTAACAATATTTCCTTGTGGCATGGATGGAACAGCTAAAGCAAACGATTTATTGACATCATCCAAGGTTAATCCGTTTTTCACTAGATCTTTCATGCGGACAGTTAATACGTATCCATCCTTTGCTCCCCCTATGGCGGAGACATCCGCTATCCCAGGGACAGATTTTAATTGTTTTACAATCTCCTGTGTTGCAGTGGAACGCAGTGTTTGTTCATCTAATTTTGAACTTGTCACACTGTAAGTCAAAATTGGGAATGAACTAGTTGTTAATCTTGTTACCGAAGGAGTGCTTGTAATCGTTGACGGAAGATCTGCATTTGCTAAGGCTTTATTCACTTGATCTTCTGCCTGCTTCATATCTGTATTCATCGGAAAATACAGGCTCATAAACAATCCGCCATCATAAGAAGTGGTTTCGACATCGGCTAAACCATCGACTGTTTTGACGGCACCCGCCAGACTATCGGTCACTTGCTGTTTTACCTGTGCAGCTTGATACCCAGGTACTCGCATACTAACTGAAAGAGTTGTATTGTTAATTCCAGGCAAATAATCTCGTTGCATTTGGAATGCAGAAATACCTCCCCAAGCTAAAATTATGACCACACATACGATCATAAGAATCGCTCTTTGCATGGTTGCCTCTACTAATTTTTTCATTATTGGACCTCCCTGATTTTCAAACCATCGATACTTTTTAAAAAAAACCTACTATCCCAGACAGCTGCACGAATGCATTAAATACAACTATGATACGCTGTCTAAAACTGGGTAAACTAAGTATATAAAAGCAACCTTTTCGTTCTATGAATTAATCATTAAGAATTCCTTAAGATGCCAAAAATACTTGATAAGGATTGGTTTTTGTACGAACCTTCAGGAGTTTTATTGCTATTTAAATGTGAGATTTAGTTAGGGGGATGACCTTGTTCAATCAGCTTGTAAAAGCGGTGCCCAATTTATTTACGCTTGGAAATCTATTGTGCGGTGTGCTATCCATTACATGTAATATGAGTGGTTTATTAGAGGTCTCGGCTGTTTTAATATTCTTTTCAGCTGTTTTTGATCTTTTAGATGGAAGGGTTGCAAGAAAATTAAAAGTGAACAGTGCATTAGGCGTACAATTGGATTCCTTAGCTGATATTGTCAGTTTTGGAGTGGCACCTGCGCTTTTATTTCATTCATTAGCAGCCCCATCTATTTTAACTTCTTTAGCCTTTATTCTTTTCCCGATGATGGGGGCATTAAGATTAGCTAGGTTCAATGTTAAACCAACGGTTGGACATTTTAGAGGGTTACCAATTCCAGCCGCTGGATTGCCATTGGCAGGTATGGGATTCTTCTTATATAGCAATGCGTGGATTACCTTAATCCTTGCTCTCCTAATGGTAAGTCCAATTAGGGTTAAAAAACTTTAATGATAATTCCCTCTGAAAAAAGCTATTAACCTTTTCCTAATGGGTATAGCTTTTTTATTTTTACATAATCCTTTTTGTTCCCTTAATACAAGATTAAGAATTCCTTAACATAGAAAATGGACGCCTTTATCGTGCTACATTAATATTGAAGAATTTATGACTTTAAAGTTTCTTTTTATAAAAAATGGAGGCATTTATATGTCACACTTAATCACTTTATTTGAACAGCACAGTTATCTGATATTATTCATAGGGATTTTTCTAGAACTCATGGCACTGCCGATTTCAGGTGAATTTTTAATGAGTTACGCTGGGTATTTTGTCTTTCAGGGGAAAATGAATTACCTTTTGGCCCTTCTGACAGTCTTTTTATCAGGCGGCGCAGGTATCACTGTCACGTATTGGATTGGTAAGGCCGGAGGATACAAACTAATCGAAAAATACGGCAAGTATATTCATCTTGGGCCCGATCGATATACGAAAACAGCTGCTTGGTTTGAACGTTCAGGCAGTAAATTGCTGGTCTTTGCTTATTTCATTCCTGGTATCAGGCATTTTACTGGTTATATCTCCGGGATTTCTAGAATGCCGTTTAAAAAATTTATTATTCCGGCTTATACAGGTTCATTCTTATGGGGAGTTTGTTTTATCACGTTAGGAAAAGTTTTGGGCCCGCGCTGGAAGGTTTTCCATCAGGCTGCAAGTAAATACTTTATCATTTTTATTATTGTTTTTGTGATATTGTTAGTTGGTTATTTTGCTTATCGGTTTTATAAAATTCAAATTAAAAATTTATTTATTCATTCCATTAATTGGTTAACGAATCGACTTAAAACGATAAGAAAAACAGAGATCTTTCTTATTTTTCTCACTTTCGTTTTAATCGGTATGGTAACTTTGATGCTGGGAATGGCTCAGGATTATTTATATAGTGAATTTACTCAGTTTAATGAAGTGGCTGAATATATGGTTCATTCAGTTGGTTTTAAGAGTTGGATGAAGAGCTTTTTAGTACTCCAACCTCCGTTTGCGCTTGGCAGCATTCTAGCGATCACGATCATTCGTATTTGGATAAAAGGAAGAAACAGAGTGCTAGAGTATCTTTTGCTCACCGTATCCATAGTAGGAGCAAAGCCTTTTCATGATTCAATCATAAAGACATTTTCTTTTCTTCAATCTTTTGGTTTTGCAGGGAAATTTCATTCCGCCAATTTCCCTGATCTAAATGCTACTATGATCATCATTATTTATGGAACATGCTGTTTTTTACTTATTCGTCACTCGAAAAATAGTTATATATCCATTTTCGTTCCTTTAATTGGGTTATTGTTATTAATGGGGTTAACCATTGCAAATATTGCATCCACAAACGTACTTCCAAGTGATATTGTGGGTGGATATGTATATGGTGGTGTCTGGATATTCTTTAACTTCTTGCTTTTTGAAATGCTAAGACTAGTAATAGATAAGGAATAAATTAAAATTTATTGAGTTGTAAGGAGATTGTTAAGAAGGGATGAGTGTAGTTGAAAACACATATTCTTGTAATCGAGGATGAAACTCAGATTGCACGTGTCTTAAAAGTGGAATTGGAGTATGAGGGCTATCAAGTCACAGTCGAGCATGACGGTAAAGCAGGCTTAGAAGCCGCCTTGCAGCCTGGAATCGACTTAATTTTATTGGATGTAATGCTGCCAGGATTAAGTGGAATTGAGGTCCTAAGGAGATTGAGAAAGGAGAATAGTAATCTTCCTGTTATTTTACTAACCGCACGAAATACAACATTTGATAAAGTAGCCGGATTAGATCAGGGAGCTAATGATTATGTAACAAAACCTTTTGAAATTGAAGAATTATTAGCGCGTATTCGCGCCTGTATACGCAATTATCCTAATAAACTGGAAGCCCAAAAGCAAGAATCACCCTTATTGACAGTAGAGGACCTGATCATAAACACGGATACCAGAGAAGTAGAAAGGAATGGAAAAGAAATTTCGTTAACACCGAAGGAATACGACTTCTTGGTTTATTTAGTAATGAATAAAAATAAGGTAGTGACACGGGAGAGCATCATCATTAACGTTTGGGGATATGAATTTGAGGGCGAAACCAACGTCATCGATGTCTTTATAACACACCTTAGAAAAAAAATGGATGAAGGTTTTTCTTCCCATTTAATTACAACCGTTAGAGGGATTGGTTTTACCATAAAGGAGAAAGCGGATGAAAATCACTACAAAAATTAACCTCTTAACAACTGTCTGGATGCTTTGCATATTAATGCTCATTAATTTCGTGGTCTATTTTTCATTTATGAAAACAACCGTCAATATGGAAGAGAATGTCCTTTTTCAAAAGGCTGAAGATATTGTAAAAGGTATCGATACAAACCTATCCTCTAAGAATGTTGAGGCAAAATTAAAAGAGTATTTAACCGACCATTCCTATATTCGAATCATACAACCGAACAGCAAGGTGCTTCATGAAGTAGCCAATGATCAAAAACTCCTAAAAAAAATAAAAGGAAAATACACGAAGACAAAACAAGCTCAAACTCGTCTGATCTCTGCGGAAAACGGGGAAGAACAAGTATTGATTGTTCGTGTTCCAATTAATAATCGGAGCTTAGAAATGGGAGAACGGTTATCAGGTCTAGAAACGAGAAAGGAAATTCTTCGCGCGATTTTGGTATTTTGCACCATATTAGCAACGATATTATCCTTACTTGGAGGCAGATGGTTAGCTAATATGATTATGCGACCCATTTCAACTATGATCAAAACCATGGAAGAAATTGAAAAGAGCGGTGTTCCTAAAAAGATCAGCATTCAAAATGAGACAAGAGATGAACTCCAAACAATGGCGAGTACATTTAATCGGATGATAGAAAGGATCCAAGAAAGTATGGCGAGGCAATCACAGTTTGTGTCTGACGCATCACATGAATTAAAGACACCATTAACTGTGATTAAAAGCTATGCAAATCTCTTAAGAAGGCACGGATTAGAAAATAAAGAAATGGCTGACGAGGCTATCCATGCCATTCATTCAGAAGCAACCAGAATTCAAAAGATGACTGAAACATTTTTAGACCTAGCTAACTTAGAGCAAGAAAATGTTTTAGAAATACATAATGTAGATTTGGTATCTTTATCTGAAAGTATTCTAAAACAGCTCAAAGATGTCTATAAAAGAGAAATCACCCTGCGTTTTGAGGAAAATCCAATCACCATTTATGCGGATGAATTAAAGATCAAGCAGGTAATTATCATTTTGCTTGATAATGCCATTAAATATAGCAATGAACAAATAGAGGTCTTTATAAACAGGGATTCACAACATGCGAAAATCCAGATAAAAGATTATGGTATTGGAATTCCCCAGAAAGAAATTGAGAATATTTTCGAGCGGTTTTACCGAGTGGATAAAGCAAGAAGCAGGGAAACTGGAGGTTCTGGATTGGGTCTGCACATTGCCAAAAGTATTATTAAACTACATAAAGGTGAAATTAAAATAAACAGCAAAGAAGGATCAGGAACTACAGTAGAACTATTTTTACCCATTAGCAATAGAGATAGTGAAGTTTAATATTTTAAAATTTTTAATATGGTGAATAGAGGTGAATTATGGAGACTGAAAAACAATCGAAAAAACAATTTTTCGGATTAAGTTCAGTGATTTTTGTCCTTGGAATGGTGAGTCTTTTGACAGACCTTTCGAGTCAAATGATTGTACCAATCCTTCCACTTTATTTAACTTCCGTATTACATGTCCAAGTTGGGACCCTGGGAATTATTGAGGGAATTGCTGAAAGCACGGCAAGTATTTTAAAGTTTTTTTCTGGGTGGATTTCGGACCGATTTGGGAAAAGAAAATGGTTAATGGTTGGCGGTTATGGACTATCCAATCTGATAAAACCTTTTTTTGCCTTATCGTCAACCTGGGGTCAAGTTCTCTTTATTCGGTTTGCCGACCGTTTTGGTAAAGGAATCCGTACATCCCCACGAGATGCCATCCTTGCTGATACCACAACAAAAGAAGAGCGTGGAAAAGCCTTTGGTTTTAGACGGTCAATGGATACACTGGGGGCAGCTCTTGGACCTTTTGTCACCTACTTAATCCTTACTCTATGGAATGGAAGCTATCAGGCCGTATTTTGGATATCTGCCATCCCTGGATTAATAGCAACGCTGCTCCTCATCTTCTTCTTAAAAGAGAAACGGAACCCACTAAAAACACCAGGTAATGTAAAAGTGTTACCAGAGATTAGCTTCAAGGGGCTTAATTCACGGTTTGTTTGGTTCACACTTATCACTACACTCTTTACTATAGGAAACTTCTCTGATGCATTCCTGATCTTGCGGGCAAAAGATGTTGGTATGGCTGCCGAATATATCCCACTGACTTATTTTGCTTACAACATCATCACAAGTATTTTTTCTACTCCATTTGGGATCATCTCTGACCGAATTGGCCGCCGACCCGTTTTAATCACAGGTTATATCATGTTTGCACTCATTTATCTCGGATTTGGTCTGGTCCATACGGTCATGGGGATTTGGATCTTATTCTTTATTTATGGGTTGTACTATGCCACTACGGAAGGGATTCAAAAGGCATATGTCGCCGATATGGTACCTGAAGGACAACGAGGGATGGCAATGGGTACATTTAATGCTTTAACAGGTATTGCTGCCTTGCCCGCAAGCGTAATGGCAGGTTTTTTGTGGCAATCTTTTGGGGCTTTTACCGCTTTTGGTGTGAGTAGTATACTCGCCATTATTTCTGCATTGCTGATGTTTATTCTTCGTATATAACTACTTGGAGCTTTATAAGCTAGATGGTTAGAAAAAATGTTATGTTTATAAAGGAACGGAGTGATAAACGATGGATTTCGAAAATGTTATGCAGGAACTGGAGGCGCTCGGCAAGGAACGCCTGAAAAAGACTTATTTAGGCAACGGTGCACACGAGCCGCTTTTTGGGGTGGCTACAGGCGCAATGAAGCCAATCGCAAAGAAAATCAAGAAAAATCAACCGTTAGCCGAGCAGCTTTATGCCACTGGAAACTATGATGCCATGTATTTTGCCGGCATCATTGCGGACCCATTGGCGATGACGGAGGAGGATTTTGAGCGTTGGATCGATGCGGCGTATTTTTATATGCTGTCTGATTATGTAGTTGCCGTAACTTTGGCTGAAACCAATATTGCGCAAGCTGTAGCCGATAAATGGATCGCAAGCGGGGAAGAACTTAGGATGTCGGGCGGCTGGAGCTGCTACTGCTGGCTTTTGGGTAACCGCCCTGACAGCGAATTTAGTACAAGCAAGCTGGCCAGTATGCTGGACCAGGTAGAAAATACGATACACAATTCTCCTGATCGGACAAAATCCGCTATGAATAATTTTATTTACACAGTCGGGATTTCCTATTTGCCGCTCCATGATAAGGCGGTGGAAACCGCAAAGAGAGTAGGACCAGTTGAAATCAAGCGGGACAAGAAAAAAAGCAGTATTCTGCTTGCTTCCGATAGTATCCAAAAAGAAATAGATCGAGGAAAGCTTGGTTTCAAACGCAAATATGTCAGGTGTTAACGAGCAAAATATAGGCGAAGCACCTTGAGCGGAAATCAACAGACTACTTTAATGTATAAAAAAGAAGGTGCCCTACTTTTGGGGCACCTTCCTTCGATTGTATCGTTTAAATGGAATCCATTGGCGCTTGTGAACAAGCAAAGGTTCCTTTTTCGATTTGAATCGTGGTATGTTCGATCCCAAATTCATCATGTAATTCTTTATTTAACCGTTGTAACAATTGATCATTATCGGTTATATCCGACCGGACTAGGTGGACGGTCAACGCCGGCTCAGTGGTACTCATTCCCCAAACATGTAGATCATGTACCTCGACAACAGTAGGTAAATGGGTTAAATAATTTTTTATCTTTTCCGTATCAATCCCATCCGGAACGGCATCTAAAGATAAATTGAGTGATTCACTTAATAATCCCCAGGTACCAATAAAGATCACGACCGCAATCACTAAACTTACAAGAGGGTCGAGCCATTGCCAGCCAGACCAAAGCATAATGAAACCTGATACGACAACCCCTAATGAAACCACCGCGTCTGCCACCATGTGTAAGTATGCTCCGCGAATATTCAAATCATGTTTCCTGCCAGACATAAATAGGAAGGCCGTTAAGGAATTAATGACAATACCAATCAGTGCCACAATGATGACCGTTTTTCCAGCAACCGGTGCAGGAGCCGAGAACCTCTGAACGGCCTCCCAGGCAATGGCGCCAATCGCTACAAGGAGAAACACGGCATTAAAAAGAGCAGCAAGAATGGAGCTTTTCTTAAACCCATACGTCCGCTTGCTTGTAGGTGCTTTTTTCCCCAGCCAAACAGCAATCCACGCAATAACCAGTCCTAACACATCACTTAAATTATGTCCGGCATCGGCTAGTAACGCTAGTGAGTCTCCCAATAGTCCAAAAATAACTTCTATTATGATAAAGATCACGTTTAACGTGATTCCTATGCCAAAAGCAAACCCATAATTTGCCGGCTCATGATGATGATGGCCGTGGCCGTGTGAATGTCCATGATGATGGTGATGATGACCCATGTTTATCCCCCCAGAGCTCTTAAGGTAAAGTGGCTCTATTTCTCTTTCTAAAACGAAAATATTCCGATTAAGGATAGTTTTTTCTATTCGATATTTTTCAATACATTTTGTTGCAAACAAAAGCATATAATTCCACTATTCTTTCACTCTTAATAGCCTCAACCCATTTAGCGTGACGAGCAAGGTCACACCCATATCGGCAAAGATAGCAATCCACAAGGTCAGCCAGCCAGGCACTACTAAGAGGAGAGCCAGCAATTTAACAACGATTGATAACGTGATATTCTGCTTGATAATTTGCAGCGTTTTTCGGCTCAACTTGATGGTGAACGGGAGTTTCGTTAAATCATCGTTCATTAAAGCAATGTCAGCCGTCTCGAGGGCTGTGTCAGTTCCCGCCCCGCCCATCGCAATTCCGACGGTTGCAGCAGCCAGGGCCGGCGCATCATTCACACCGTCGCCAACCATCGCGACCCTTCCGTACTGAGCTTTTAAGTGTTTGATAAACGTTAATTTATCTTCTGGCAGCAACTCTGATTCCACTCGATTAACACCCGCCTCACGGCCAATCGCTTCCGCTGTGACTTGGTTATCTCCTGTCAGTAAAATCGTCTGCTCAATCCCCAGCTGTTTAAGGCGGTCAATGACAAGGCTGCTGCTATCACGGACCTCATCGGCTACAGCAATCAGTCCGAGAATCTCACGATTAGTTCCGGCAATCATAACCGTCTTTCCTTGACTTTGCAGCAGCGAGATTTTAGCCAAAACCGCTTCCGGCACTTCCTCGAATAACTTCCTGTTGCCCACACGATATTCCGTTCCCTCTACAACCCCTTTTATTCCTTTTCCTGGAATGGACAAGAAATCCTCGACCAGATAGTTCTGCGGAAGGTGAGAGGCTTTTTTCATGACAGCGGAAGCAAGTGGGTGCTGTGATTTACTTTCCAGTGCGGCCACAACTCCTAAGAGTTGTTCATCATATGTGAAGTTCACGAAATCCGTCACTACTGGAACCCCTTTTGTTAGTGTTCCAGTCTTATCAAACGCGATCGCCTTCAAGGCCCCAGCTTCCTCTAAAAAACTCCCGCCTTTGATGAGCACGCCATTTCGTGCACCGTTGCCAATTGCGGTAACAATCGAAACAGGCGTTGAAATGACGAGGGCACACGGACAGCCAACCACTAATACAGCAAGCCCTTGATAAATCCACTCTTGCCAGCCTGCATCGAAGAACAACGGCGGCATAACAGCCACAAGAGCGGCCACAAGGATAATGACAGGGGTATAATACTTGGCGAAACGGTCCACAAATTGCTGCGAGGGAGCTTTTTCGGCCTGTGCTTCTTCGACTAAGTGAATGATTTTCGCAATCGTTGTATCATCCACCAGTTTGCTTACTCTTATTTTTAAAAAGCCTGCTTCATTTAAAGTCCCGGCGAATACCTCATCTTCAATTCCTCTTTCAACCGGCACTGATTCACCAGTGATCGCAGCTTGATTGATCGTGGATGTTCCCTCGATAATCACCCCATCCATTGCGATCATTTGTCCTGGTTTCACGAGCATGATATCGCCGATTTCAACATCTTCTGCTTTTAAAAGGAGTTCTTTCCCATTGCGAACGACAAGTGCTTCTGCCGGAGCATGCTCCATCAGCGAACGAATGGAATTTCTCGCTTTGTCCATAGAATAGCCCTCTAGGACCTCACTAATGGCAAATAGGATAACAACGACTGCCCCCTCCCGCCATTCACCAATGATGGCAGCACCGATGATAGCGATTGTCATCAAGGTTTTCATATCAAAATCAAAGCGGATTAGGTTTTTAATACCCGTTTTGAATAAAGGATATCCACCGATTACGATAGCAGCGGCAAAGAGCAGGGTTTCTGAGAAAATATAGCCTGCCAGTAGAAATAACAGTGATAATCCCAACAGCGAGTATCGCTTCCAGAAAGGTTCCCTTGGAATCATCGTTTGTTTTTCTTTTTCCGGGACAAGGATTAATTTTTCAAAAGCACCTGCTTTATGCAGTTCTTCAATGCTGGTGTTTCCATAGACTGTGAGCTTGGAAGCACCGAAATTAACTTTAGCATCAACAACACCATCCAGGTGCTGTACGTTCTTTTCGAACTTGGCGGCGCAGCTAGTTCAGGAAAAGCCTTGGACTCGATAGACTTGTTTTTCTGTCGATGCTTCACTCACGGCCGGTCACCTCCCTCTGGTGCTCAATCGCAATATGGATTAATTGTTTAACATGTTCATCATCAAGGGAATAATAGACTAACTTACCTTCTTTACGGTATTTCGCTAGACCAAGGCCCTTGAGGTGACGTAAATGGTGGGAAGCGGTTGCGGTGGTGGCGCCGACAATATGGGCAACATCACAAACACACAGTTCTTCTTCCAGTGTTAAGGCATAGGCGACTTTCAAACGTGTTTCGTCAGATAAAGCTTTAAAAAGCTTGGTCACATCAACGATATTCCCATTCGTGATTTGCTGCTTGACCCGAGTTGTCTTCTCGCTGTCGACACAGGTAACCTCGCAAACATCCTGCTCTTTCAACATCGTCACCTTCTTCATTCAAATATTCGTTTGATTATATGATATTCAAATGAGTGTTTGAATGTCAAACATATTTTAAATTTTTAAAAAAAGATTGTAAGAAAAACGAGCATAAAAAAAAGAACCCAAAACGGGTCCCTCCAGTAACTACTTTAACACAAGTTCTCGCTCTTTCTCCTTAACCTGTGATATAAAACGGTCCACTTCAATCGCATACCTTGGGCGCTGTTTCACTTCCCGATAAATCTTACCGATATATTCACCAATTATGCCAATACCCATTAATTGCAATCCGCCAACGAACCAAATCGAGATCACTAACGAGGTCCAGCCAGACTCTGTATGCCCCAAGATTTCTTGAACAATGGCATAACCGCCAACCAATGCACTAATGAGCACAGCGAGAAAACCTAAAAAGGTGACAAAGCGGATGGGCGTGACACTGAAGGAAGTCATGCCATCAAAAGCGAAGGCAAGCATTTTTTTCAACGGGTATTTCGATTCGCCGGCAAGCCTTTCCTTACGATCATAATAAACTTTCGCAGAGGTAAATCCTATAAGGGGCACCAGACCTCGTAAAAACAAATTGGTCTCCTTATATTTCAACAGCTCGTCCAACGCCCGTTTGCTCATCAGCCGGAAGTCGGCATGATTCGGGACTAGTTTAATTCCGATCCGCTCCATAAAACGGTAAAAGAACAAGGCTGTGTTCCGCTTAAAGAAGGTATCGGTCTCACGGCTGTCTCTCACTCCATAAACAATATCGATCCCTTCCCAATATTTCTCTACAAAGGTCGGAATAACATTTATATCATCCTGCAGGTCCGCATCAATCGAAATCACGCAATCGGAGTATTGATTTGCTGTTTCAAGCCCAGCAATGAGGGCGTTCTGATGACCGACATTGCCTGCTAACTTCAGCCCTGTAACGAAACTATTTTTCTCGCACTCGCTTTCAATCATATTCCAGGTTTGATCCTTACTGCCATCATCGACAAATAACAGCTTACTATTCTTAGAAACAAGTGAATCCTCGATTAAATGTTCCATTATTTTCGTCAATTGTAAAATCGTTTCATTCAGTACGGCTTCTTCGTTATAACATGGAACAACAATCGTTAAGATTGGTTTATTCATCTGAAATTTTCCTCCTTACTTTACGCGGTAAAGATAAATTTTCCAGGCTGAATCCTTTTGAATGAAGGTCTTTTGAAGTTCGAGATTATTTTCATTGGCATTCATAATCGGCACCGCCGAAAAAATATACTCTCCGCCCATTTGTTTAAAAACGTCGGTATTTAGCTGCAAATGATGTATTTTCACTTTCGAATCTTTTTTAAATTCATAGTGTTTCCCTAGTTCAGCGACAAATAGATAACACCTGCCGCCCCACTGATCAAAGTATTTCTTTAATGTCGGGCTCTTGTCCAGCTCTCCGGCAATAATTTTTCTAAATTCATGTTTGTACGTTAACGGATAAAAGTTATTGTACGTATCCAACGTATAAAAGCCATTATACTGAGCGATTGCTGGGTGAATTCCAATACTTGCAACCCGGTAGCTGCTCTTTGGCTTTCCAATATAATCGGAAATTTCTTTAAACTGCTCAGTCGCATAAAACTGTTGCACGGATGGCTTTCCAGCGACACGATAGACAATTTCGTCGTTTGCACAGAATAAGACAAGCAGTTGAACCATCAGGCATATATTTACGAGCGTCTTCCACCGCTTGCCTTTTTGCCACAAAATAAACGCACCGACCGCAAACATTAGATAAATGATTAACGGTCTTAAGAAATGGAACCGGGCAAAATTAAAGGTATTTAATAATGAGACCCTATCTTTGAGGGGCTGCCACCCTTTATTGAACCAAAAGGCATACCAGACAGAAAGGAGAATATTAATAACAAATAAGTACAGATATCGTTTGTCTGTTTCGTTTCGGTCCTTCTTTTTCCAAAGCATACCGATGACAAGGAAGGACAGCGGCACAATCACCAGCGTATGCAGGGTTAATACATGGGTATGACCAAGGAAGTAATTTTTACATGCAAGCCGAATCGTATGCCAAAAGCCCAGTGTTGAGCTGACAAACTCATTTCGGCTCGTTGGTGCTTCCGGGAATACTAAGGAATAGACGAGCCGGTACTCTATTAATAGGTAAACAACCGTCATTAACACAATACTGTTAAAGAACACCCCGTTCCGTTTCCGCTTGACAATCAGGTCTCTCAGCCAAAGGAGCCCCATGGCAAATAAAAAGAAGAAAAAACCTAACACAAAGCTGGAATACAGAGGCAGCAAAATCAGTGTCAGCCATTCTTTCCAGGAATAGCGTCCTTCCCTGATATTCATAAACGCCCACAGGGCAAGCGGCATTCCCAGTGTACTTAACATACCTGAGGGCCAGAAGGGGGTTAAGGCAAACGCAAGCGATACCCAAACACGAATGGGGTAGGCCTCATCTTTTTTCACAAAGTGCCGCTTCAGCAATAAATACATACCAAGAAAAGCAAAGAGCCTTGTAATGGTTTGACTTAAGGCATAGGCAAGCATGGAAGGAAAGAGATGATGAAGCCACTCAATTCCGCTGAATTCCGTTCCGAATGTATTCCGCGGCAGACCATTGATGACTTGTGGAATGACTGAATTAATTCCACCGAATAACAGACCACTATTTTTCAGGACTTTGTACCACGCTATATTTGAGTCCAAGTTGTCATGGACCCTTATATGAGCATTTTCACCTAAGATAAACAGTGGCGACACATACAAAAGGATGAGGCAGATGGCAAGTATAATCGACTTGTTTTCTGAATCCAGTATTGACTTTATATTTCTGCAAAGCTTTTTCATGGCTAAGAAAACTTTACCCCCTAATGCCTATCTTTTTCTAAGCATAATTGTTTTTTTGAGGATTTTCCCTTCCACACTCTCATATACCCCAATGATGGCTTCCCTAACGTTGTTTAATTTTTCAAACCGGATAAATAGATAATGGACCACAAACGCAATGCTAACTCCGATCACCATTCCCGCCGTCACATCCAGCGGATAATGAACACCTGTCCACACGCGGGCCAAGGCAATTCCAGCTGCTAAAACCAGCCAAATCCAGCCATCCCGCTTAATCCAAATCCAAATGGCTGTGGCAATCACAAATGCGGCAGTCGCATGGTCACTTGGGAACGAAGCGTTGTTCGCATGTGAAATTAAAAAGTTGACATGATGAGTGACAAATGGCCGGGCTCGGTAAAAAAAGTGGCCAATCGCGCCGTTGATACTAAGGGCTACACAGGCAGCCAGGACGGCTTCCACGACCATTTTACGATTAGTGGCTTTGGGATAAAACCAATAAAAAATAATCGCGGCAAAGAATAAATACTGTGCTTTTTCAGCTAAAAAAATCATCAATGGGTTTAAAAAGCGATCACTTACCGCCAGATGATTGATCATTTGAAAGACACTATAATCTAAATGTGACATCTACTTGATCCTCCCTAATTCATTATTGTGCGCCGCTAGCGTGCAGAACGGCAGATGACATAACCGCTCCCGCCAGCACGTTTTTTGGTTGTTGGTTTACTGCATCGAGAATCGTTTCGATGAGTGTTTCTTTGCTAGTCAGTTCCATTCCTTGTTGATAGGAATCAATCGCTTTTTCCCATTCTTTCATTTGCTGCCTGTTATGCAGCACCATTAATAATTGCTGTTCGATTGAACGGCTCTGGTCAAGGACAAAGGCCAGCTTGTGTTCTTTTAAAAAACGCAAGTTGATTTTTTCTTGACCTGGCAGCATGGAATGAACAAAGATCGGCAATTTTTTGTGCAATGCTTCACTAACTGTCACGCCGCCAGGCTTTGTCATAATCGCATCAACCTCTTCATAAAGCTGATTCATGGCTGACCTTGAGGAAAGGTATGGCAATGGAGTAATATGCTCAAGCTGCCAGGAACGAATCTCCTCATACAATTTTTTATTCTTGCCGCATAAAACGAAAAAGTCCAACCCGCTCGAATTTTTCAACTCTTCTAGAAGCTTGCCCATTCCGCCTAGGCCGCTATTTCCGCCGGCAATTAATAGTTTTGGACGCGCTTGAGGCGGTTGGTAGGTCTTAGAGCTCTTTGTAATCTCCTCATGAACAGGAATACCGGTAACCATTATTCGGTGCTTCGGAATGTGAAACCGCTCAACCAGCATTTCTTTAACCTGTTGACTCGGAACAAAATGGGCATCCATTCCCTCTTTTCCCCAAACACTATTTACAAAAAAGTCGGTGTATACATTAATAACCGGAATATCACATTTACCTTTTTTCTTTAAGATGTTAAGCAAGCGGGAAGGAAACCCATGGGTACAAACAAGCAGATCTGGTTTTTCCTCCAGCAGCAATTGTTCCATTTTCTTTAAAAATAAAGGCTGGTACCAATTAAAGGACTGCTTTTTCGTACCCGGCATGTAAAAAAAACTCTTATAGGCCAGATTATAGGTTTCAGGTGCATAGCGGATCCAATTCAGATAGCCATTGGTTATCATTTTTTCTAATGATTTATTGGTATAACTTAATAAGTCGACCTTCTTTAAGATTAGATGGCCGGAATGATTTTTTAGAAGGTCCATTAAGGCCTCAGCTACCTGATGATGACCTGATTGCATTTGTAAGAGTGGTAAGAACAAGATTTTTTTCATTATTGACCAGCTCCTATTTTGATAAGCTTGTAAATTTGTCTCATTTACTGTACCACTCATTTTTGGGAAAACCCGGTTTTTAATTGATTTTTAATCAACCCTTCAGGAAGAATTAAAAAAACTCGACGCATCGAGTTTTTGTTTTGTCACTATTCGGTTAAACGGGCACGCCGCTTGTTACGGAACCAAATAAAGCTCAAGAATACTAGAAATGAAATGGCTCCGGCACAGGGAATATAAGCTGGATTAATTGAAAAGACCTTCCCGGTAAATAATCCTGCCGACATCACCGGAATCGTCCAGGCTAGTGTACCCAATAGGGAGAGCAGCCCAAATTTTCGAAACGGAATTCCGGTAATTCCGGCAAAGTATGGACTGATTTGCCTTAGTCCTGGCAGATAAAATCCAAATAGGATCGTTTTCTGCACATTTTTCGAATAAAACCTAACCGCTTTTTGCCACCGCTCATCGGTAATCCCTACATACTTGCCAAACTTTTTAATAAAGGGATAGCCAAGATATTTCCCGCAGGCGTAGGCTGACAGCATGCCGGTAAACACGCCGAGAATGGAGGCTGCTAGTCCAAATTCAAAGGAGAGTTTGTGCTTTCCACACAGTACCCCGATCAAAAAAAGCAGGGATTCCTCCGGAGCAGGAATCCCAACGATTCCGAAAAAAAGACAGATAAAGATAACCGCATAACCATATAGATTAATATAATGTAGGATAGATTCTATATTCATAAACAGCCTCTTATTATTCCTTTAAGGGTATAAATTTTGTTCCATGATCGATGGCTTCCCTTAAATAGATTTCTAGATTCTTAATCATGTAACCTGGTGCTTCCGGGTCCGCCCCCAGCGTTTCCCCGCAGTCATGAAGCAGGAGGATTGAACCTGGTTCTGCAGCTTCGCGGAGTTCCTCCAGCAGACCATTTTTGCCCTTCTCTACCTTCCAATCTCCAAAAATATGCGACCACATTATTTTTTTATAATGTTTGCTTACCAACAAGCTAAAAAGATTGAAATGGCCCCAGGGCGGCCGATAAAAAATCACCTTTTCCTTTGTACATTCCGCTATCGCTTGCTCTGTTAATTCGAGCTGCTTTTTTAAACGAGACGGTGTACAGATCCAGCTTGAGACATGCTGAAAATGATGAATGCCGATCGTATGTCCTTCCTCGCTCATCCGTTTTATAATCTCCGGATATCGCTTTACCTTACTGCCCACCACAAAAAATGTTGCTTTCACCTTATACTTCTTTAATAGGTCTAACAACTGTGGGGTATAGATTGGATTGGGGCCATCATCAAAAGTAATCGCAATCGCATCTGATTCCGTCCTTTTTAAAATGCCCCAACTATTCATGCGAATCAGGATCGTTGGGACGATCGCATAAACTAGTAAGAACACGATCATGATTACAATGCCTATCAATAAAAGTTTCATGGCTGGTCCTTTCTCAGCTTTTCGGCAAAAATAATTCGGCTTCTGTCCCTTCACCTTCCGTACTGCTTATTTTAATTTCTCCGCGATGCTGTTTCATGATATTCTTCGCAATGGCCAGTCCCAGGCCAGTTCCCCCGGTTTCACGGCTTCTCGCTTTGTCCACTCGGTAAAACCGTTCAAAGATATTTTTAATTTCATATTCAGGAATCCCAATTCCGTAATCTTTTACCTTAATAACCGTATTAAGTTCGTTTACTATTAGGTAGACTTCAATTTTGTCAGTACTATATTTAATGGCATTATCGATTAAAATAATGATGGCTTGTTTCAGCTTTAATTCATCCGCTTTAACCATTATGGCGGGAGCTGCAAAGTGCAGGTCAATGTCCCGTTTATAAGCACTTTTAAGTTGTTTGATGGTGTTTTGGCATAATGCCACCAAATCCAGCGACTTGGTTTCCAAATGATTCCCTGATTCGGTATCAGCTAAATCGAGAAATCTTTCAGTCATTTTTTGAATCCTTGTCGCTTCGGAATGAATCGTTTCAATGGCGTCCAATGCATCTCCCTCATTTCGGATTCCCCTCCTTAATAAATGGTCAGCGAAACTCTTAATAACCGTAAGGGGCGTTTTTAATTCATGGGAAGCATCGGAAATAAATTGTC
Source organism: Neobacillus drentensis (assembly GCF_021560175.1). Taxonomy (GTDB): domain Bacteria; phylum Bacillota; class Bacilli; order Bacillales; family Cytobacillaceae; genus Neobacillus; species Neobacillus drentensis_A. Next base: position 5,423,723 of record NZ_CP091110.1, read on the forward strand.
GTTGTTTATCGAGATTTTCTTCTAACCTGCCAATCATCTGATTGAAGGTTACCGCCATTTTTTGCAGTTCATCCTTTGTTTCGTGCTGGATCACAATTTTTTTAGGAATCCCGCTCTGTTCGATTTCTTCCATTGTGTTAATCATATTAGAAATCGGCCTTATGATCAGATTGGATAACCACCTGCCGCCAAGCAAAGCCAATAAGGCTCCTAAAATGGTACTTGAGATTTGAATCGAGAGTAATACATCCTTTGCCAGTTCGAGGCCGGATAATTTTTCTCCCATCTCCAGTGTTGTAGTCATGCCGTCATTTGAATGGATGGGAATCCGTACAATCAGAATCTGCTCTTCACCATTCTTTTGCATAATGGTTTTTCTTTCTGCTTCTTTTTTTCTAACGAATTTCGGCTTAATTTTGGCTGCCATAGGCTTATCATTGGTTACTTCATTGGTCACCTTTGAACCGGGTGGAACCAGCCTAATAAAAGAATGGCCCGTTAAATACGGTGTTAATTGCTCTTTTATGAGGACAGAGGAAGGGTTCAGTTTCATATCTTTAATCAGACTATTAGCCCTTTGGTAGAGCTCCTGATCTTCCATGTTGATGGTGATTTTCATAAATGAAAAAAAGACAACCGCATTCACAGCCACTAAAACACAGAGAATCCAAGCAGTTGTCATGATGTTTATTTTGGTTGTTATCTTCATTTGCTTAATTCTCCTTTATGGTATAGCCAATTCCCCTCACTGTTTGAATAATGGTTGGGTCGGTGAACCCTTCTTCGATTTTCTTTCTTAAATGTCGGATAAACACATCAATGACATTTGTTTCTCCTTCATATTCATAACCCCAGACATGAAAGAGGATATTTTCTCTGGTGACAATTTTATTTTTATTCACTAACAAATAAACGAGCAAATCAAATTCCTTCGGAGTTAAGGAAATGGAGGTATCTCCCCTGGTCACTTCCCGTGTTTCAGGATTTACCGTTAAATCTTGAAACGACAAGATCGATTCCTCTGGCTGCATAGCCTTAACTGCTAAAGCATTCTGCCTTAAACAGGAACGCACGCGCGCTAATAATTCCTCCATTTCAAACGGTTTAGTTATATAATCGTTGGCCCCTTGGTCAAGACCTGTCACCTTGTCCATTGTCAGGTTTCTCGCCGTTAATAAAATAATCGGGATAAGGTTGTTTTCTTTGCGGATCCTTCTTAACACTTCAATCCCATTCATCTCAGGAAGCATGACATCTAATAGGATTAAATCTAGTTTTTCGGCGAGTGCAGACTGCAAGCCGGCTTTCCCGTCATAAGCAACTACTACCTCATAGCCTTCATATTCGAGCTCTATTTTTAAGATTTTGGCGATATGTCGTTCATCCTCGACAACCAAAATTCGCAACTTCTCCTGCATCATCAGTCCCCCTTTAGATCAAGGTAGAAACTCTATCTACTACTTCATCTACAATTTAGCACTATTTTTCTTTATTTTACTTGATTTCATTAAATTTTAATCTATTTTTCATGGAAATGCGGAAGCACCCGTTTCGCACGGTACAGGGCTGGAGTACTTTGACTGAAAGCCTATCCCCATAAAAATAAGGAATAGCCATCAGCCATTCCCTGTTAAATCCCGCGCCAGGACTTTATTTCTCAACCGAACGGTTAGCAGGAGCGCGAATTTATGAATGATTATCATCAATAGTCCAGCCAGGATTAAATCAGCCCTTGTGTTGAAAGGCGGCGGAAGACTACTAAGTGAACTTAGGGCAGATGGTGTTATGCACAGACTGGCCATCATTCCGCTTAGGAGTGGATTTGTCCCGCTCCCAAAAAGGCCGCTCAAAATAAGCAAGCTGCAAGCTGGCAGCAGGACAATCCCGCTTAAGAAGGCGAATCGTTTATTCTGTTCCGTTACAATCGGCCGCCAAATCAGCAAGGATAAAAGCATTAGCAGGAGCAGATAACTATTATGGATATACGAATGTAAGGAAAGATAGGTTAGAACGGATTGAAAATGATAGAAGAAAAACAGGACAGCAAAGGGTACTAACGCAGCTAAGAAGGGGATGTTTAGTCGTTTTATCATAAGAAGAGAGGCTTCTGGAATGCCTAATAAAAACAGAGGCGGAATGACAAAAAATAACAAACTCATTTGGATCATGTGCAAACTGAATGATAAATGATTGATGCTCGATAAAGGGCTGCCGACCATCAGATAGAGTAAGGTTAACGAGAGGAAGAAAAGCAATGGCTGCTTGTCATAAATTTTGATTTCTGTGTACATGTGTAATAGAACGATATAGAAGGCACAACCGCCAATAAGTCCAGCCAATAAGGCAAAATTCCACACGAATGGATCTTCAAACAAAAAAAAGTCTAACATCCCTCTTCCTCCCCTCTAAATCAACCCTATGGTGCACACTTGGAGAAAGCCGTTATTTCCAAACTTGTTAGGAACTATAAATTATATGATTTATGTATCAAAATATACCCACGATCGGGAGGATCTATGAGTACAAAAAGAAAACACTCCTTCCATTACAGCATAGAAGGAGTGTTTATATTGAAAATGGTGTCAGGCACCCACGATTTCCTGGAGGGTATGTTTGCGGACTGCGAGTGCGAGGTCGGCAAGAAAGTAGAGTCCGACGGCTGACCAGATCCAAGCCCACACCGGCTCAATCTCTCCATACATCAAGGCCATGGCTGGGTGAATCCATTTTAAACAAAGGAGGGATAAAAAGCCCCAGCAGATGGAAAATGGCAGACAGATATGTCCGTGCAGCTGGAATCGGGCAGTGGAGTAATCCCACCATTGCCGTTGGAATAGCTTTTGCAGCAGTGCCCCACTGGCATACTCAACCAAGGTAGGGATTAGAAAACACAAAAACAGTATGTAAGCCCAATGTGATCCCGGTGGAGTGAAATAGACCAACAGTACGGGGGCAATCCCATACATCGGTTTAAAGGGACCAAATAAAAAATTCTCCTTCAGAAACTCTCGTTTGGTCACGTAGTTATAACTATTTTCCAGCAGCCAGCCAATCATAGAATAGAGCGTGAAATAAAATAGCATGGCGGCGGCTCCCTCCATTGTAAGAACTTCTACAAGTTGAAGTCCCAAGCCTTTTAACCAATTATCTGTCATGGCTAAACCACCTTTCATGGATAAGAATTTCCCATTTTATGATTACCCGTAAAGCTGGAAATTATTCCAGTAAATTCTGATTGAATAGGAACAAAAGCTCAAGCGCCTTGGTTAGCCCCGACAAGCATAAGACGAGCCGGCTGAAAGGTTGCTCTTTAACCTTTTGGACGGATTGGCTTATGACCTCGAGGGGCTAGGCGCTGGAGCTAAACGATAAAAAAGGTGCCTGACACCATTTAGGTATCAGACACCTTTGTAGCAGTTTCTATAGGAGAAACTTCTTATCTAATTGTTTTTAATGCTCCGCTCCACTTGATTACTTCGTCAAGCATGGCTGTTACATTTGTTAGGTGTAATTCAGCTGGTTTGAAAACACTGCCGTTTTCGAAATCTGTGAATAATGATAAGGTTGGATGTGTACGAACGTCTGCCACTTTTAATTCACCTAAGATACCGCGTAAATGTTCAGCTGCACGCGCGCCGCCTGTTGATCCGTAGCTTACGATTCCAGCCGCTTTGTCATTCCAAGCTTCACGAGCAAAATCAAGAGCATTTTTCAAAGCGCCTGTGATGCTGTGGTTGTATTCTTGAACAACGAATACGAAGCCATCTAGGCTCGCTAACTTTTCATTCCATGCAGCAATCCCTGGTTCTGTACCATCAGTAGTTCCTAAGAATGGTAAGTTAAAGTCTGCGATATCAACGATTTCGTAGTTTGCATCGCCGCGTTTGTCGGCAATTCCTTTTACCCATTCTCCTACTTGTGGACTAACGCGTCCTTGACGTGTACTTCCTAAAATAATCCCGATATTTAATTTTGTCATTGTTTTTTCCTCCTTTGGTGTGTTACCGAATAATCGATTTAATAAACCCATTGCTTGCACCGCCTTCTTGATGTTATATCTTAGATGTGAGTATCTCAAAATTGTTTATTTTTAATTCGAGATAATCATATAATAAAAGCTCTTTCGATGTCAACAGTTTTTTTCCAATACAATCAGAATGGTCATAAAAAAAATACGTTGAAATACACATGATTGGCTTCAATGCTCTCTTGATCTATTTAGCTTATTCGGTATCTTAAAACTTAATTTACATAGTGACAGAATTCCAGACAAAAATATCAATAACAGTGATTCAGTTCACTTTAGTGATAATGATTTTCATTTATAATGTGGATAGACAAAATAAGGAGGGGTAGACATGGATAAGCAAACGATTAAGACCTATCAAGAATTTAGTGAGGAAAAATTTACAAAAAAGGTTATTTTTAATAATGGCAGCAGTACGGCTTTTATTTTAAATTTTCTTCCCGGACAAAAACTGCCCGCTCATAAGCACCCCGGTGCGGACGTCTACCTGTTAGTGGTATCCGGAAACGGCAGGATTATCATTGACGGCAAAGAAAATGAAGTAACAGAACAGGATGTCATCCATACAAGTGATGATGAGGAACTTTCAGTTATCAATACAAGCAGTGAACCTGTTAGTTTGTATGTCGTGTTAACTAAGCATTCCAAATAAGAAAAGTTTGATATGAAAAAACAGTAGATATTAGGAGGACAACATGGATATCGAAAAAAGTGATCGCCTGCGTTCCATGCTTCAAGAGGCATTGACACCATTTATACAGAAAATTGAGAAGTTAGAAGCAGAAATAGCATCGTTAAAAGAAGAACAAAGAGAACTTATAAATATACTCAAAAATAAGTAATACATTTTTTTTGGAAAAAAGCCGATAAAAAAAACTAAGAGAGGTACCATTTTGGTACCTCTCTTAGTAATATATAGCCTATAAACAAATCATTAAACCTAGCCGATCTTTTCATCAAACTTCCGGTCACCCTGCACAAACAGGACGCCGAGCTCGTGATGGTCTCCCTCATACAGAGCGCGTTGCACAAAGCGGATTTCACCGTTTGTATCGAAAACCTCGAGCTTACAGTGAGCGCGGTTTTTTTGTAGTGCTTCATAAAAGGTTTGTTCATCGCGAACCAAAACCCCGTTGGTCTTCGAAATAATTTCCCCGACCTGAAGGCCCATTTTACTCGCAGGAGATTCAGGAATAACCCCGATAATCATCACACCGTTATTCTTCTTAGAAAAATACGAAGCCTTACTTTCATCCTTCAAATAAGCGATTAAAGCGAGTAATTCCCGGCCAATGACTGCCAATGCCGCAACAACAATCGACAACAACGGATACCAATAACCGGCAAGCGAAAGCAGTGAAATCACACCCCCAAGAACGATGACTCGGCGCCCATGAAGCTGAATCGACTCTTTTGGGAGCATGCCTTTAATTTGCTGATGGAACCCAATCGCAAACGGTACAAAAATCAATGAATACTCCTTTGCCCCCAAATGGAAGACCGGCCACCATTCAAAAGGGAGATGCAAGGCATTCCCAGGAATCAGCAGGAACAAAGGCACCATCCATAGCCGCTTGACTTCATGGACACCAACCACCTGGCCGCGTTTACTTTTCGCAAGCTTAGGAGAAGAACCTTTGCTGGCATTTTTAAAAATTAAGATGCCTTCGGCAACTAACAATAATCCGAGAATAACCACCAATGATGGATAGACTTTATCATCAATCGAAGAAAACGCCTTTGTAAACAGGGGAATTGACCAATTATTTTGCGCAATCATAATGATCGCGAAAAAGGTGGCCCCAATTGTATACGCTGGTGACATCAACCGTATATTGGTTGTTAATGACCAGATCAGTGTGAAACCGACAATCAGTAAGATTGCGGCAAATGGTACAGCGATTCCCACGGCTATCGTGATGACCGACAGAATGAGCCCAATGACCATTCCGATTGGAAATAGTTGTCGAAGTTCAAAATAAGCATCTTCCGCCCGTATATGAAAATTTTTCCGTTCACGTTTTACCCGTTTGACACCTAATATCCCGGCAAGGAAAACGAGATAGTATAAAACTGGATGAAGAAAAAACCTGCCTGCCCCTTTTAATACTTCCACAAGCCACGTTTCTACCATTTCCTGCCACCTGCCTCTATTAAAAATTTCTTAAAAATATGAAATAAAAATCTCTTAAACTTTATTTTACCAAATTACTAACATAAAACAAATTGCTAGTTTTTAGAAGTAAAGAAAAATGGTCATTTTGTCCTCACACGGTGCCGATTCCGCTCATTTTTGGAGGAATTCCGTCAACTTGTGGAGCATTTCCGCAGAATCTGCGACTATTTCCGTGGAAATTCTTGATAATACCGCGAAATTGGACACCTTTTCCGCATCCCATAAATGAACCCCCCTGATTCTTTCCAAAAAAAAACAGAGGCTTAAAGCCCCTGGAGGTTTATTTCGTTATTAATTTTAACGCCATTTTCAGCTGCAAATCATTTTTCTCTTTTTTCATTTCCTTTACTGCCGCCTCTTCCAGCTTAGCCGCTGTCCTTTCATCAATCTTTCCGGTAGACGGCAGATTATGCTCCTGCTGGAAGCCCTTTACCGCTACCTTGGTTTCTTCACTAAAATAACCATCTTTCCGACCCGGTTCAAATCCCAATCCGTCTAATATTTCTTGAGCATTCTTGACTTGCTCATTGTTCATATCTTCCACTATTGGCTTACTAACTTGAATCGGATGTGTATTAAAGATGGCAGGCTGCTTAATGGCAATATCCGGTTTGATCCCTTTCTTGTGAATCCAGTTTCCATCCGGTGTCAGCCACTTAGCCAAGGTCAGCTTAATATTGCTGCCATCCCCCATTGGAATGGCCTGCTGGACAGTCCCTTTGCCAAACGTCGTTTCCCCAACAAGCTTATATCCGTCCGCCTCCTGAAGGGAACCTGCCAGGATTTCAGATGCAGACGCACTGCCTTTGTTAACAAGGACAAGGACTGGATAATCCTTTTTCTTAGAAAGAGTTGAGAAGAAGCGTTGTTTCTCGCCGTTACGCTGCTCAATTTGCACATATGGTTTATCCTTTGGAACGAACTCTTTTAAGATTTCTCCGACACTATCCAATAAGCCGCCAGGATTACCTCGTACATCAAGGACCAGCCCCTTAATATGGTCATTCTCAAGGGCCTTTAGGTCTTTCTTAAAATCAGCAGCAGTATCCTCAGAGAATGAGGTAATTTCAATATAGCCAATCTTTTTGCCATCCTGTTTCTTGATCGAAGAATGAACGGTCTCAAGTGGAATTTCATCACGTTTCACATCAATGCTCAACGGTTCTTTTAAGCCTTTTCTAGCGATTTCGAGTTCAACAGTGGTTCCTTTCTTCCCACGAATTTTCAGGGTTGCTTTATTTAAATCGAGCCCCTCGACACTTTTACCATTTACTTTTAAAATTTGGTCATTTGGTTTGATGCCCGCTTTTTCAGCGGGTGAATTTTTAAAAGGCGACACAATAACAATTTTCCCATCTACCATGCCGACTTCGGCACCAATTCCTTCAAAGGATGATGACAACGTTTGGGTGAATTGCTTCGCTGTGTCCTTGTCCATATATACCGAGTACGGATCCTTTAAAACGGACAGCATCCCCTGAATGGCCCCTTCTACCAATTGGTCATGGTCTACTTTTTCGACATAACGGCTGGAAATGAGCTCATATGCCTGTTCTACCTTTACAAGATTATCGGCATTTGCCTCAGTGGCTGTCGCTTTTTCTTTTGGGCTGACTGCTTGTTCCAATTTTGCTGCAGCATCTGTTTTATTAAAATAGGTCATTCCCGCATAAGTGCCCCCTGCTCCTGTCAGCAGTGAACCTGTCATTAACAGGGCCATCCATCTACGATTCATCATGAATCCTCCTCAAGTAAAAAATGCCTGTCCTTCGATTCGTCAAATTCAACCGAACCCCTGCCCGATTATTAACTTATATGTAAGGAATGGACGAGTTATGAATAGAAATGCGAAAGCGCCTTGGTCAGCCCCGACAAGCATAAGACGAGCCGGCCGAAAGGTTGCTTTTTAACCTTTTGGACGGATTGGCTTATGACCTCGAGGGGCTAGGCGCTGGAGCTAGACAATTCTCAAAGTAAAAAAAGAAAAAAGGAAGAGACCAGTTGACCTCTTCCTTTTTCTGCTATGGTAATGGCACAATGCCGACAGGATTAATCGCAAAGCGCTTATCCTGTGTCCACGGACCTTTATGAAGTTCAAAGTGTAAGTGCTGGCCTGTTGAATCGCCTGTATTACCCATCACACCAATTTGCTGTCCTTTTTTCACAACAGCTCCACTGCCGACCAAACGTGTTGACATGTGGGCATAAACAGTGGTGTAAACTTGTCCATTAATAGAGTGGGAGACAAAGATACAGTTTCCATAACTGCTAGATAGATAGGATCGTATGACGACACCGTCAGCAGCAGCAACAATTGGTACAGCTGTAGGATTGGCAATGTCTACACCGACGTGCCTTTCACTACCGCGTGCTCCAAATCCAGAGCTTAAATAGCCGGCAGCAGGCTGTGTCCAATAACCGCTGGAAACGCCAGGGGTCGATCCTGAACTCACATATCCAGAACTACTGCTAGAACTTGTACTACTACTACTGCTGCTGTGGCTGCTTGCCGCCTGACGCTTAGCAGCTTCAGCTGCTGCTTTTGCTGCTCTTGCGGCTTCTGCTGCTGCTTTCGCTTGAGCTTCCTGCTCCATCTTGATGGCTTGTTGAATGGCTGTTTGTTGAGCGGCAAGAAGGGCATCTTGTTCTTGTAAATCCATCAAACCTTCGTGGGCGTCATTTTCTTGGTCCTTCAGGCTCGCTAATAATTTATCTTTATCTGCCTTTTGAACATTTAATTGTTGTTTTAAGGTTTGTAAGTCTGCGACCATTTTTTGGATGCTGGCAAGATTGGCTTGAACCTGCTTCTGTTTTGTTTCTAAAGCCTGCTTATCTGCCTCGTGCTCTTTTAATATAGCCTGGTCAGCCTGCATAATCGTTACAACTGCATTGGCACGGCCAACAAAATCACTAAAACTGGTGGAACCCATTAAAACATCCAGATAGTTAACGACACCACCTGTTTCCTGATAGCTGCGTGCTCTGTCTTTTAAGAGGATATTACGTTTCTCAATCCGGTCTTTAATAACTTCCATTTCGCCTTGAAGTTCCAGAATTTCCGCTTTGGTACTTTCTAATTTAGCGGTTGTTTCATTAATTTTATTGGTTGAGTCAGCAATAGCCTTATCTAATCTAGTAATTTCATCTTTTACATCCGCCTGCTGATTCTGTAGATCTGTAATCTGATTGCTTTTCTGATTAATAGTGGAATTGATATCGGAGCGCTGTTCCTGAATTTTGTTCTGCTCTCCCTTTAAGCTGGAGATAGAGGCTGCTTCTGTTCTAACAGATGTTCCTCCAAAAATGGTTCCAAACCCTACCGTTGCCGTCACGGCAAGGGTAACTATTGATTTCCTCATAACCGATTGTTCCCTCCGTCTCTCTATTTACAGGTAAATCGTTGCTGGCCCTGCTTTACTCATGATTGAAGGAAGGACAAATGAGTCGTCCTTCCTTAAAAATTACACTCTTAAGAATTTACGTACAGACATGACACTTCCCCATACACCAATCAGTGCACCCATTAAAATCAAAATGCCTGAAACTTGATACATAAATGGGTTAAACGGCAAGATCTTGATAAAGGTTCCAGCAAGCTTAGGACCGATATAATCATAGGCACGATAGTAAGCAATCGAGATCAGGACAATCGGTAAAATCGAGCCGATAATGCCGAGCCATAAACCTTCTAAAAAGAACGGCCAGCGAATAAACGTATTCGTTGCTCCTACTAACCTCATAATCTTAATTTCTCTTCGTCTCGCAATAATCGTAATTTTAATCGTATTGGAGATTAAGAAAATAGCCGTAAAGAACAAACCAATGACGAGAACAATCCCCACGTTTCGGGCCGCATTGATAAATTTAAATAATTTTTCTACCTTGCCCTGACCGTATTTAACTTTTGCGACAAAGTTGTCTTTTTCAATCAGCTTCGCCACTTTCATCGTATCGGCCGGATTTTTTGTTTTGACGATAAAGACATCATTTAGCGGATTATCCTGTTCAAAAAGCTTAAACGCTTTACCATCCTCACCAAGACTCTTGACGAGGTTATTTAGTTCTTGCGTTTTTGGTGAGAATTGAATACTTTTTACTTCTGGTATACTATCAATCTCGTTTTTCAACGTTTCCTGATCTTGTTTAGAAGCGGCAACGTCTATGTGCACTCGAATTTCTACATCTTGTTCAATTGTTTGCGCTACCCTGTTAAGATTCATCATAATGGCGAAAAAGACACCCACTAGGATTAAGGTAACCGTAACGGCACCAACAGATGCAAAAGTCATCCAGCCGTTTCTTTTTATACTTTTTAAACTTTCTCGGGCGTGACGGCCAACTGTTCTAATTTTCATAACCGTATTCACCTCTTTGCTCATCACGAACAATCTTACCGCCTTCAATAGCAATGACGCGATGTTGTAATGTATTGACGATCTCTCTGTTATGGGTTGCCATCACAACAGTCGTTCCTCTGTTATTGATTTCTTCAAAAATCTTCATAATTTCCCATGATGTGTCCGGATCCAGGTTACCCGTTGGCTCATCGGCAATCACAACCTTTGGCGAGTTGACGATGGAACGGGCAATCGATACACGCTGTTGTTCCCCGCCGGATAGCTCTGTTGGCAGCATTTTAATTTTATGCTTTAAGCCTACAAGATCAAGTACTTCCATTACCCGTTTGCGGATAAATTTTGGCTGTGCCTCAATAACCTCAAGGGCAAAGGCCACATTTTCATAAACCGTTAAGGACGGGAGGAGTTTAAAGTCTTGGAACACGACGCCTAAATTCCTTCTAAATATCGGTACCTTTTTCATTTTTAATTTGGCAAGGTTGACGCCATTCATCGTAATCGTACCAGTTGACGGAACTTCTTCGCGGTACATCATTTTAATGAAGGTTGATTTACCGGCACCACTTGGTCCAACGACATAAACAAATTCGCCCTGATTAATTCGGACATCTATACCATTAATGGCTGTTACACCATTCGGATACTTCTTATATACATCTAGTAGTTCTATCATTCATTATCACCTATTATCGAAGATTATTCGAAGATCATTCGACATTAACCTTCGTATTTTTACAGATTGGGCCAAAAAAACAAATAATATGTGCATAATCTTGCTTGTTTTTATTATAACATCATAATTCGCTAATAAAACGGTAAAAATATTACAGTTTCTTTTCAAGAGACACCTATCTTGACAAATTTCTCACTATTCAAAATTAATTACGCAAATAAAAAAACGCCCTGTTTAAATGCAACAGAACGTTTTCCTCATTACGTATTGATATTAATTATTTCTTTCCTGCAAGCCAAGTTGCCATAGTATTGGCATCATCACCAGTTACCAAACCTGCTGGCATTCCGCCTGCTTTACCGTTTTTAAGGATGTCTAGGATTTCAGCTTTTGAATATTTTGATCCAACCTTTGTTAAGTTTGGACCCATGCCCCCCTTCATATCACCGCCGTGACAGCTGGAGCACTTTTGATCAAAAATCTTTTGGGCGTCACTGGCATTTGAGGTTTCCGTTGTGCCGCCGCCATTATCTTTAGACGTGTCCTTCTTGTTATCGTTGCCGCCGCCACAGGCAGCAAGTCCCATTACAAGAGAGGTTCCAAGTAATAGGGCTAACAGCTTTTGCTTCATCATATTCCCCCCCTTTTTTGAGAAAAAGTTTCCATCAATGTACTATTATACCAATCTTATGCGCGTTTGAAACCTTCACCAAGTACTTCAGCCGCATCCATTACAATGACAAATGCAGACGGATCAATAGATTGAACTAAATGTTTCAATTTTGTGAACTCCGTTTGATCTACCACGCACATAAGCACTGGCCGTTCATGGTCTGTAAAACCACCATATGCTGATAGTTTTGTCACGCCACGGTCAATTTTATTCAAGATTCCCTCTCTAACTTCATCTTGGTTATTCGTAATGATCATGGCCATTTTCGAACGTCCAAAGCCAACCTGAACAAGGTCAATCGTTTTGCTTGTCACATAGAGGGCTATTAACGCATACAAGCCTTTTTCAATATCAAAAACAACCGCAGCAGTTAGTACAATTAACCCATCAATGATGACCACACATCTCCCGAGGGTAAAGCCAGTATATTTATTGATGATTTGAGCGGCCAGGTCGGTACCGCCTGTCGAGGCGTTTCCGCGGAAGACAATCCCAAGCCCCAAGCCTACGCCAATCCCCCCGAATAACGCCGCTAGCAGGGCATCATGGGTCCATGGGTCTAAGTGTTTCGTCAGAAAAACGACAAACGGCAGAAAGATCGTGCCAACAAGCGTTTTGACACCGAATTGCTTTCCTAAAAAAATGACACCGGCAATAAATAACGGGATATTAAAAGCCCATTGAACAAAGGCCGGTTCCCATCCAAAGACAGCTTTAAAAATGGTACTAATCCCACTGACTCCTCCTGAAGCTACTTGGTTAGGCAGTAAAAAAACATTAAAAGTTAACGCAATAATTGCCGCTCCCACTAACACGTAAATATAATCAACTGTTATACTCCATTTCGGGTACTTGTGTGTTAAATTGCTTAATACATTCATACAAATTCTCCTCTATATTCTATCCAGATAAATGAACCGAATGTGAGTATAGCATTTGATAAATAGGGGTGTAAATGGCATTGAGTTAACGTGATAAAGTAATCGTACAGTGAACAGTTAGCTAGGTTTAGCATTTGCCTTTGTTTGTGTTTTCATGAAAGGGTTTTAGATTTTCATTTACGGCATTGTCTTTGGGGATTCATTGGCTTACTGGCGGAAAGCTCTACTTCACTGGCGCTTGCCTGCCACTTACTGGCTCATAGCAGCCTGTTTCTGGCGGATACCCGATTTTTACTGGCACTCCCCTGCTTACTGGCGGATACCCGATTTTTACTGGCGACTCCACTGCTTACTGGCGGATAACTCCACTTCACTGGTGCTCGCCTGCTATTTACTGGCGCATAGCAGCCGGTTTCTGGCGGATACCCGATTTTTACTGGCGACTCCACTGCTTACTGGCGGATAACTCCTCTTCACTCGCGCTCGCCTGACACTTACTGGCTCCTAGCAGCCTGTTTCTGGCGGATACCCGCTATTTACTGGCGACTCCACTGCTTACTGGCGGATAACTCCTCTTCACTCGCGCTCGCCTGACACTTACTGGCGCATAGTTGCCTGTTTCTGGCGGATACCAACTGTTAACCAACAAAAAGCCTTTGCCAAACAAATCGGCAAAGGCTTGATGATTATGAAATTCTTGAACGCAAATAAGCGTTAATAAACTGATCTAAATCTCCGTCCATAACGGCCTGCACATTTCCACTTTCCGTACTCGTCCGGTGGTCTTTTACCATGGAATAAGGATGGAAGACGTAAGAACGAATTTGACTTCCCCAGCCAATTTCCTTTTGTTCACCGCGGATTTCCAACAGCTCTTGTTCCTGGCGCTCAATTTCCCGCTGATACAGCTTCGCTTTTAACATTTTCATCGCTGACTCACGGTTTTTAATTTGTGAACGTTCCGATTGGCAGGTCACGACCACTCCCGTTGGCAAGTGGGTAATCCTTACTGCCGAATCGGTTGTATTGATATGCTGTCCACCAGCACCTGTGGCACGGTACGTATCAATTTTTAAATCCTCGGTGCGTATTTCGACCTGAATTTCTTCATTAAACTCAGGCATGACTTCACACGATACGAACGAAGTATGACGACGGCCTGATGCATCAAACGGCGAAATCCGGACAAGCCGGTGAACCCCTTTTTCTGCTTTTAGGTAACCATAGGCATTATGCCCTTTAATCGATAAGGTCACACTCTTAATGCCAGCCTCATCACCAGGAAGATAGTCGAGCGTTTCCACCTTAAAGCCCTTCTTTTCCGCCCAGCGGGTATACATCCGAAGCAGCATCGAACCCCAGTCCTGTGATTCTGTCCCACCCGCACCTGGGTGGAGCTCGAGGATAGCATTATTTTTATCATATTCCTCACTCAAAAGAAGCTGGAGCTCAAATTGGCTTAAACGGGAGGTTAGTTGTTCCAACTCTTCTTCCAGTTCAGCCCTTAATTCTTCATCATTTTCTTCTTTTACAAGTTCATATGTCAGCTCGAGATTCTCATAGGAGTCATTTAACTCCATGAACTCATTTACTTGATCTTTTAAACCATTCGCTTCGCTGATCACGGCCTGCGCCTTCTCTTGGTTATTCCAAAAGTCAGGATGAAGCATTTCATCATCTAGCTCTGCGATTCTGGCTTCTTTATTTTCAAGGTCAAAGAGACCCCCTAAAGTCCGCTAATGTCTTAGCTGTTTTTTCAAGTTCATTCCGAATTTCTGCTAATTCCATTTTCTTCACCTCTATAAAAAATTAATCTTCACATTTTGAATTAGTTAGTCCCTATCCATTATAGCGTGAGAACCGGATTAAATTCAAAATTAGACGATTTAGTTCGGATTTTTTTAAAATCATCCCCATACATCCGCTAAGATAAATTGGGAAAAATCCATTAAACATCCTTAGTATTTATATATTTCGATGTGTCAAAGATGGTACTATTAAATAAGAGTAAACGATGGTTATCATTCAGACTTATACATAAGCAGCTGCAACAGGACGAGCGAAACTACAGAAAAGGAGACAAAGGAATGGAGAAAATAAACCGTAATGAACCTTGTCCTTGCGGGAGTGGAAAAAAGTATAAAAAGTGCTGCGGAGCAACTGATGCCATTTCCATCACTGAAGTCCTTGAACATGAAATAGATGAACTGCAGAAACAATTCCTCCATTTCGCTTACTATCATTTTGGTCATGAAATGGCGGAGGATTTTGAAGTACTAGAAACAAGTCTGGAAATCATGGATAACGAGGAGCAGGAATTCTATGAAATGATTCACTCCATTTGGTTCTCTCTGTTTGAAGGGTTGGATGATGGTGAAACAATCATGGAAAAGTTCATTCAAGTCGTAGCGGGAAAAATAAAGCGGCCTAAATTAAAGCATATTTTACAAACCTGGACAAATGCCAGAACCATTGCCGGCACAGTAATCGCTGTGGATGAAAACAAGCTGACAATCGAAGATGGTTTCACTTCGGAGCATCTTGAAGCGATTAATCTATCCGAGCCCCTTCAAGTGGATGAAGGATCGTTTATGGTTGGAATCCTGCTGCCATTTGAACAACAATATGTCTTCTTCCCGGGTCCATTAGAACTGCCAGACCTCAACCCAGACCTTGCTATTTCCTATATTAAAGACAGCAGCCTTGATGCCGATTATGATTCACCACAGGAATATTTGACCGACTTCTTTGTGGACATTGTAAGTGAGCTCCCGATGGCAGGAGGTTTAATGGAAATAGACGAGATCGATTGGCCTGCTCCTATTTACAAGGACGTAGCTGATCTTTTTAAAAAGCAGCTTGAAATGCAGCTGCCCCCTCCTGTCTTAGATATGGGTCTGATTCTCTGGTATTCATTCTGCAAAAAGAAACAAAAGCGAATCCAAAATCCCAATATATATGTAGCCGCCCTTCATTACTTATTGTCCACGCTCACTCCATTGGACCAAGCCGTGACGCAAAAGGAACTGGCTCAGCAATACGGTGTTTCTGCCCGCAGTATTTCCTCGGTTGTGTCAGAATTGGAGTTCGAGTTAGAGGAAGATATTGGCGAGTTTTTCGGGTTGGACAATCTGGGTAAGGAGGATACTTTTGTTCTCCCTAAGGCTCAACTAGCACCTGTTATTGAGTTTCCTAAGAATAAAGGGTCGAACACTGCAGCCGGGCCTAATGTGACAACCTTTCCAACTGGGTCGGATCGGCCTGCGAAGAAAACCACCGTACGAAAGATCTCCAAGCGTGATGAGGAGCGGGCTCGAAACTTGATTTATGACGCCTTGCAAACAGACGGGAAGCAGCGTTATAAATTTGCAGAAGAAGCATTAAACCTCAATCCCAATTGTGTCGATGCCTACGTCATTCTTGCTGAAAAAACAAAGAGCCTAGAAGAAGCGATTCTATTATATGAAAAAGGGATCCAAGCGGGTGAACAAGACCTGGGCAAGGACTTTTTCAAAGAAAACAAGGGCTATTTTTGGGGATTGGTCGAAACAAGACCTTACATGCGCGCCAAACTTCATTATGCCGAAGCTCTTTCGCTTTTGGGAAAAATAGACCAGGCGGCTCGGCAATATGAACAGTTGCTTGAATTAAATCCAATGGATAACCAAGGTGTCCGTTACTCCTTGTTTGTTGCTTATATGGATATGGGAGACTTAGCAAAAGCTCATGCGATTCTGGAACAATTTGAGGAGCCCACTGCCCAATTCTTCTATAACCGGCTTTTATTGGAGTTATCTGAACATGGTTTTTCGGCTAAAGCCGGAATGCTTTTGAAGGGTGCCAAAAAGGAAAATAAGTATGTGATTCCGTATTTAACCGGTAAAAAAAGACTGCCTGCTTATCCACCTGATTATTTCGGGTTTGGGGATGAGAATGAAGCGATTGTGTATGCGGATATGCATTTGCATTTGTGGAGGAAGATTGATGGGTTAGGTGAATGGTTGAAGGGGAAATAAAGAGAATGGAATAAGTCTTCGGCTTCATTAGGAATGCCTGAAGGCTTTTTTGCTTTGGCCAATTAAAAAACCGAGGGGCTTAGCCCCCTCGATCTTATGGTGTTGATATTATTGGCGCATGCACAGCTTCGGTAAATGACTTACTATTGCTATGACAAGTAGAGCAATCCACGTCTATACTATCCCTTGCATGTGCTGTTTTTACTTTTTCGTTCGTTGTAATAAGTGATTGACCCGTTTCATCATATATAGCTTTTCCTGTTACTCCGAAAAGGACTGTTTCACCATTATGACAAGTTAAACAATAATCACGTTTCTTTTGAGTTGACCAATCATCTATTTTGGATAAACTAAATGTTTGCTGATTTTCATGGCCTAGTTTATCTTTTAATAAAAATATATTTTGCGATGCATGGGTTTCATGGCATTCTGAACAAGGTAGCTGACCATTAAGTTTACTTCCATCCAGCGCTGACATGATATGTTTGGAATCTTTATTAGTATAATAGGTTAGGATATCCTTTGTCCCATCTTTAGTTTCCTTTTCACTATTATGACAAGTAAAACACAAGTTGTAATCATCCACATTTAAAACTTTATTTGTAACCCCATTTTTCACTTCGTCAGTTTCCGATATATTCCCAATTGCAGTTGTCTCTTGTCGATAATGGAGGACATTATACCCGCCACTTTTTTCTGCTAAGGACTTATAGGAATAGGTGTATCTGCCATGACAGGCTTCACACATTTGAACATTGCTGTCAATTTTCCCAACTGAATTCCCTTCCCAAGTATCTTCTACCTTATGATCATATACATAGTGGTCAATAAGCAAATTAGGGTTGTCTTCACTCCACGTTAGATGTGGATTATGACAGGCTGTGCAGGATCCAGACTTCGTATCGTGTTCGGTGATTTTTTGTGTTTCATGCTTCGATTTAATTGATGAGTCAAAGTTTACCATTTTAGGACCTGTTGTTCCATCATGGCAGGTCATACAGTAACCTTCAGCAATATCTTTATCTTCCAAACTACTATTTGCACCTTCGTGAGTGTTATGGCAAATCGCACAGTTATTGACATTATTGTTGTATTCGCCATGGGGCAGCTGTTGTAGGTTATTCATTTCCTGAACAGTATATCCGTTAACGGCGAAGTTTTTAGCTGCATTACTAACCGTTGTAAATTGTTTGGTAATCGAATAAAACGGGTTAGTCAAATCATCAACTAGTTTTATTGTACCATCATTATAATTAAGACTGATTAGGCTCGGGTTAAACCGTAAGTAATAAGTTTCACCAGGGGTCAGCGCAGCTTGATTGGTAAGTGTTATTTTATTAGATTCAGGTGTAAAGTCAATGTCGAATGGAACTTCTTGTTTATTTTTATCATAAATGATAAAAGGATTATGATTGTTATCAATCGGATTAGTTAATGTGTCGCTTAGTTCTATTACAATGGTTTGATTTAAAGAGACTCGGGTGATGTCATCTTTATCTAGTATGTTAACATTTGCAGTTACATCTTCTACTTTATAAGGCTCAGCGCCTTCATAATCCTTCTGCTTATATTTAAAGACATTCATAGTAATAGATTTAATATAAGGACGTTGTACAAAAACTTCTGTGGTATTATTAGCAGCATCGATTGCTTCTATTTTATATCGGTTAAGTTTTGCTGTGACGCTTGTTTTAAATGACCAGGCCCCAGAATTAGGAACTAATGCTTCTTTATGACCGTCAGGATAAATAATATTCATCGTTAATGGTTCAGTGGTTGGCTGATTGTCTGAAACTGTTCCAGTAATGCTTATTCCATCACTTTGCAACGTTATGCTTTTTACAAAT
The DNA here is from genome assembly GCF_021560175.1 of Neobacillus drentensis. GTDB lineage: Bacteria > Bacillota > Bacilli > Bacillales > Cytobacillaceae > Neobacillus > Neobacillus drentensis_A. The sequence continues at coordinate 5,442,374 of NZ_CP091110.1, forward strand.
ATAGAAGGCGTAATTGTATCGCTGACTTCAGTTGTTGTTACAACCAACGCTGGTTCTGTTACAGGAGTTGTTTGACCAACCGTAGCGGGGGGATTATTTACTGTATCAACCTGCGGAGAATCCGCAATAGGAATCTGTTCTTCTGCAGATGCAATGGAAGGTATGGTGGTGGCTAGAAGAAAAAATATAAGTACAATAAAAATATTTAGTATTTTATTTCTTGGATTATTTGAAATCATGGATGGCCATTCCTTTTTTGCTTTGACATAAAAGCTGAAATTTAATTTCTAGGATGTATAAAAAGTTTACAAGGTAATAAATATTCAAATACCTTTTTCTTGTAATCTACATTATTATTATACTTTTATTAGAAAGTGAATTGGGTAACAGAACTGTGAAGATAAATCGACAACATTGTGAACCTATTTATTGACAATATTGTGAACAAATGGTTAAATTAAAATAAATAACAGCCCACCGAAGTGAGCTGTCATTTATTAAACTTAAATATTCCATTCAGGGCTATCAAATAGTAGGGCTATTTGATGGCTTTTTTTAATAACCAGCATTTGGTGTGTTAGGTGTTTGAGTATTATCAATACCGTTACGATCTGTATCAACACCAGGAGTTGTACTGTATTGATAAGTATCTCCATTTCTTGTACCACCAGAGTGGGAAGAAGTGTGACATCCCCAACATACAGCCATGTTAGTGTAACGCTTCAAAGCAGAAGATGGGTTCTTGTCAAGTAGGTAATCTTTAACCATTGCCGTACGAGCGTCACCAGTTACACCTGGGAAGTAGTTAGTAGTGTCACTTAAGATGTTTTGGTATGTTAATCCACGAGCGTCACGCATAATTGTTACGTCAGTACCGTGTGCATAGTGACAGCGTACACAAGTGTATGTGTCAGAGTTTGTAGTATGTCGGTATGCATGGTCAAATGTACCAGTTTCTTTACCAGAAGATGCTAGGTAGTCAGTGTGACAAGATGCACACCAAGTAGACATGGCAACACCTTTACCTGCATTAGCGCCGCCAGCCCATAATGAAGCAACATTTGTTTTAGTTACATTGTTTTTTGCATCTACAGTAGAAACATCAAGCTTAACGACATATCCACGAGCGATATTACCAGTAGTTACTTTACCAAAATTAGTTATTAGTGTATCAGCTCCAGGATAAGTAGTTGTGTCATTTCTAACACCAATGAAGCCTGCACCTAATTTTTCACCAGCTTTTAAGCTGTCAGTGTGGACGATATCTTTTAACTTATTAGCAAATTCAGGGTCTGCATAGTTAGCTGCATACTTTGAACCATCATAGAAAGCGGTCCAATAGTGTTTTGTATGAGTAGAGTCGAAATCATACTCATGTAACCATGGATCTGTATCGATAACATATTGTGTGCCATTCCACTTCATTAACTGAAGAACAACGTCCCCATTTTGAAGGCCTTTTGCAGCATAGTCAGCGTTTGTAGGTGCGTTAGTATCAGTAGCATCACCAATATTGAAACGGTAAACGATATAGTTTGCAGTAGATGATACTTTGTCTAATGCGTCTTTGATTACGATATCAGCAGCAGCATACTTAACTTTCATGTCAGGCAAAGTAGTTTTGTCAAGAACTGGAGTTCCTTCTAATTTCTTACCGCCGTCTTTAACTAAAGTGTTACCCATGCCATTTGGATCTTCGTGTAATAAACGATCAGAGTAGGATCCGTGAGGTGCGTGACAGTTTGCGCAAGTGAACTCTTCGGTCCACTCACCGCCGCGGCCAGTTACTTCCTTCATGTTACCGCCAGGAGCTGCGCTTAATTTTACAGTTCCGTTAGCTAAGTGAGCGGACATGTTACCATCATGAGATCCACCGAAAGTACCGGCAGAGTTAGAACCTTCTCCCATTACGTTATAAAAACCTAATGTACCATCATGACATGCAGTACAAGTGGCATATTCACCGTCTTTGAACAATAAGCTTGCACCTGCGCCAGTGTGTGTTTGGTGACAGCTGGCACAAGAGTTAGTGTTGTTCATGTATTCGCCGTGTGTACGTTGTGTTCCGTGAGAACCGTCTTTTCCTTTAACCATGTCATCTGATTTGATAACATTACTAAAGTTTTCAGTTTGACCGCCAACACCAGAACCAGTTTTGTTAGCGTTGCTTTTTTTAACAGTATCGAAGTTGTTATCATGATCAGAATCAGTTAGAGCCTTTCCATCTACTACACCGGTACCGCTCTTACCGTCTACACCTGCGTTGTAGGTGTTATTTGGGTCAGTACTGCCGGCAGCTGAAGCCACAATGCTAAACATTGCTACTAACATTAATGTTAGCAGGAATGAAAAGCTTAGTTTAATCTTACTCATTCCAAAAAACCTCCCATTGAAACTCTCTTTTTTTCTCTTTTTTCTCTCTCTTTAATGTAAACTATGAAATTACCTCATCACCCTAATTCCAGACACCACCTCCTTAAATAAGGAAAGCTTAATAGTATAACGCCACACGCTGATTTAACGTATCGGTAATATAAACCCGGTCATTATCATCCACATATAATCCATTTGGAAGATAAAACTGTTCATTTTGATCTCCCATAGATCCAAACGTAAAGACTTGCTCACCTTTTTCATTAAATCCATAAATCGTATGGGATAAATTGTTCACTACATAGAGAACACCTCTTGAGTCAACACCAATTCCACGTGGATTAACAAATACGGAAGATCCCTTACCATCTTTAGAACCATTAATAGTTCGTAGATATTTTCCTTTTTTATCATAAGCTAGCACTCGCTGATTCCCTGAATCACTGATAAACAGTTCATCTGACTTTTTATCAAAGGCAATCGCATTCGGTGCTTTAAATGTGTCATCCTTAGTCGCTCCAGTACTAATTTCCTGCAGCTTCTTACCAGATAGGTTTAATACAAATACTTTATTTTGTTGTACATCTGTTACATATAACTTTTCATCAAAAATTCTTAATCCAGCAGGTGATTTGATTAGTTTTTCTTTATCATCAAAGTATTTAATGAATTTGCCTTTAGGATCAAATATTGAGATTTTACCGTTATATAAATCCGCTACATAGACATTTCCTTTTTTATCCCCAGCAATCCCGTATGGAAATTTAAATTCACCTTTACCTTCGCCTTCTTTACCAAACTTAAAGACAGGTGACCCTGAACTATCAAAAACTTGAACTCTTTTATTGTTAGTATCAGATACGTAGATAAATTCTCCAATCTTGGCAACATCCATTGGCTTGTCTAGTGCATTATCAAAATCACCGTAAAAAAGCTGACTAAAAGTTGGTGGTGAATTAGGGTCAATCACATTTGATGCCTTTTTTACAGTTGACTCCATATTTAGAAAATAGATAGCAGTAAACGCTGCTATTACTAGGATAACTATTCCGCTCATCCACATGTACACGGTTTTTTTCTTCACTGGTTTTCACCCCTTGTTAGCTATTTTTTGCCGATTCTCTTGAGCCCTTCTAAGGCTGGTTTGTACATAGGGTCGTAATTTAGTGCGTCTTTGTAGATTTCTTCCGCATTCTTTTTATCACCTTGGTCTTCTGCAACACGACCAATTTCATAAAGTATATCTGTATTTCCTGGCATTAACTTATTTGCTTCATTTAATGCCTCAATGGAATCGCTATACATCTTAAGTTGACGGTAAGACATTCCTTTTAATAGAAACCCTTTGTAATCTTTTGGTGAGATCTCCGTTGCCTTTTGTGCCATTTTCACTGAGTCATTAAGTCGATTTTCTTTGTTATAGACAAGTCCAAGATTGAAGTAAGCATCAAAATCATTTTTATCTAAATCTAGTGCAATCTTATATTGTTTGATGGCTACATCATTGTCCCCATTTAAGAAAGAAGCATAACCAAGGCTTACGTAGGATTTTGGGTCATTAGGCTTTTGATCAACAGTATCTTTTGCGCTTTGCAATTGCTGCTTCAGTTGGTCTTGATCGTAGCTTGACCATAAATATTTACTGCTTACATAGTATCCTGCTCCAACTGAGATAACTAAGGTCAGTGTTAATAGGAGAAGAGTTTGCCACCATTTAAATTTTTCATTATTCGATTTCTTCTTTTTCTTATCAGGTTCTTGTTTTATAGTTGTCTCTTTTTCTTGACTGAGTGGATGTTCTTTAGCTTCCATACGAACCCTCCTAATCTAGCAATGTACCCACCTATTATTTATGACAGGCTGTGCATTTATTTTTCACATGACAGGTATAACATTTTCCGGTAACACTTTGCTTTTCTGCTAGTGGTATTGGATGCCTTTCTTTATCAAATCCCTTGTGCAAAGCGGGATGACAAGATGCACAAGCAACCATTGTGGTACTAACTCCACCTGCTTGTTGGTAGTTATGGCACGCTAAACATTCTTGCTTATTTTTTGAAGCTTGATTGCCATGATCCTTCATCCAACTGCTTGAATGACTGGCAGGACGCTTGCTGTGGCAATCTTTACAGAAGGTATTTTCCTTCGCATAATCGTATTGGGTCTTTAACTTTTGAATGGTACCGGTATCCTTATGAAGATACTTCGTTACTGCTGGAACATCCTCGTATCCCTCAATTGGGACTGTTGACATATCCTTATGGCATTGATTGCACTTTTGTAAGTTAGTTGCAGCTTGTAGACCATGTGTCTTGGTTGCAAAGTTTGCTTTCTTATGACTTTTTGGAACCATTCCCGTTTTATGACAAGCACTGCATTCGGTTGTCACTTTCCGTGCCTTATGGCATTCAATACAAGTATCCATGCCCGGCCGGATAAACTTAATATCTGACATCGCTTCTATACCAACTTGACTATCCCATTTATCTAAGTCGGTTGTGTAGGTCATTTTTCGATCAGCTACTTTTCCATGTGCAACCCCACTATGACATTGCACACATTCGACACCTTTATTTTCATGTTTGTCATGGGGAATAATTATATCCCCTGAAGGCGTTACTTCTCTTGTAAAAACATTATGACAAGATTCACACGCACTATTCGGTATTTCACCAGGCATACGGATCGGCGCTGCTGAAGTACCCTCCGATTGTTTTTTTAATTGAGCCACTAATTCTTGGGCCTTATCTTTCGCTAAATCCTTGTACACTGCATCCTTATGGCAGCTGGTACAAGCAACCTCGCTGTGTGTAGAGGCTTTCCACGTATAGTACTCTGGTTTCATCTCATGGCAGGATGTACAAACCTTTGAGCTTGAAGTTGTTTCTAGTCCGAAGAACCTTGCAACGGACAAAAGGACTAGAAACAACAGAGTTAACGTTGCTATTTTGATTAATTTATAGCGAAATTTTGGAGGGGCGGGCAGCTCTTGATTGTGCTCCTCATCCATAAAGCGACCCTCCTTTATGATTTAATTAGTTCTTCACCGGAGACTTAAAACCAGTCCTGTGACAGTATTGGCAGTAAACATCCGTTGGTGCTTTTGGTGTTGTTGAACCTGCTACTGGTTTTACCCGGTCATGGCAGACGAAGCATTCTTCTTTTTGATCTGCTGTTAAGGCTTTCTTAGCGTGTCCTGTTAACCAGGCATCACTTGTCCCGTGTCCTGATGGGCGGTCGGCGTGACATGCACTACAGAACTTATTGATTCTTGTTTGATCTTTAACAACTATTAGGTTTGGTTCATAGTGTGTTTTTGTCTTCATCTTAAGAAGTGAGATAATATCTTCTTTTGGAATAGCTCTGGCCCATTTAGAATCTTGGTGACAGTTTACACACTTGTCTAAGCTTTGAATGGCCGTACTGCCGTGGGCTCCGCTCCACCCTGCCACTTTATGGCTCTTTGGCACCTTCACCTTTTTATGACAAGTTTCACAGGCCATGGAAAGTTTTACGTCTTTTTGCTGCTTGCCAATTGCCTGTAGAATGATGTCTTGTGTTTTTTGATCATGTGCTGCTAACGTTGCAGCGTCTGTTTCACTTGTAGTCGCTGTTTTTTCAGTTTCAGTTGCAGCAGCAGTTGTGGTTGTTTCACTAGTTGTTACTTTTTTGCTTTCTTCCAGTTTCTTCGCTGCTTCTTCAGGGTTCGGCGGAACATTGTAAGAAGCTTCTAACCAAGGCTTTTCACCATTATTTACTTTGTCATGGCAGTCAATACAGGTACCCATGTTCGGTCTCAAGTATTTTTCTTCCATTAACTTTTCGGCACTTGCCTTTGTCCAATCACCACGAACCTCTTCTGTATTGATACCGCGAGAAGCCATTTTTGCGTGAACGACACCTGAGTGACAGGTAATACAAGGGATCCCTTTTTCGATATGTCCTTTGTGATTTACCTTTAAATCGCCTGAGGCTGTAACCAGCCGGTTTTTCGAATGACATTGTAAACAGTTCTGACTTGAAACTGCTTCTTCTTCTGTTTGAACAATCTGTTCTGGTACTCCTGTAACGTGGTAGTACACTTCTTTCAACGACTTCATCTTGTGTGTCAGCATATTTACCGTACCTGGCTTAATATGACACTGAACACAGGATATCTGGTTGTGGGCACTAGCTGTATAAGACGTATATTCCGGCTGCATTTCATGACAGCTGGAACAGAAGGACGGCGAGTTGGTAAAGGAAAGAACTCCATATCCACCGCCAAATAAAACAATACAGCCAATTAATGAAATAAATAATAACTTCCATCTATTAACTGGGTTCTTCCAGTCAATGGCTCTGAACTTTTGCCAGAGTCTGCGAATTAGGCCCTTTTTTCTATTTTCTCTAGTATCGGGATCTATTTCTTTATTTTTCTTTTTCCCCCAAATGGCCACTTAACTCACCCTTCCCATTTCGGACTTTTTCTCTATTTATTTTCCATATTAACCTCTCTACAGGTAGTATCTAACATTGTAAGAGTATATTCCAATGTACAATTTGTGAATATTTCTTCATACTTTTCGCGAGTTTGTTTTCACCTAAAAACAACATATAAATGTTGTTTTCAAAGGGTTTAATTAGCACTACTATAATAGTGCAAACATCCGAAATTGTTCATTTTTATACAAAAATATTATATTTTATACAACCGTTATTCATTTAAAACCATCATGGTCTCCTAGGTCACAAAAGGGCCATAAGTCTGTCAATATTGTCGAAAAATCGAATTATTACTTGCGCTTTAGTAGTAGTTCGATGAGTAGTTACTATATAATAGTAGAATCACCCTTTTTACTCTGTTTTTAACATTGTTGTCACTATAAAAAGTAAATGGTAAGATGAAAAGGGTAATTATCGAACATTTTTGACATGGATATTTAATGTGAATTAGTCTCAGATAAAGGAGCGTTCATCAGGTATGGGGATTTTAAATAAAGTATTTGATTTGAACAAACGCGAGTTGAAGCGGTTAGACAAGCTTGCAGCCAAGATTGATACACTTGCAGCCGAAACCGAAAGATTAACAGATGATCAGCTTCGCGAAAGAACAGAAGAGTTTAAAGCACGCTATCAAAAGGGCGAAACACTTGATGATTTGCTTGTAGAAGCATTTGCAGTTGTCCGTGAAGGTGCCCGCCGTGTGCTTGGATTATATCCATACCACGTCCAATTAATGGGTGGTATCTCACTGCATGAAGGTAACATTTCCGAAATGAAGACCGGGGAAGGTAAAACCTTAACAGCGACGATGCCGGTATACTTAAATGCCCTTTCTGGTAAGGGTGTTCACGTTGTCACCGTCAACGAATACTTGGCAAGCCGTGACGCCACTGAAATGGGTCAATTGTATGAATTTTTAGGCCTCACTGTAGGCTTAAACCTAAACAGCATGGATAGTGAAGAAAAGCAGGCTGCCTATGCTGCGGATATTACTTATGGAACAAACAACGAATTTGGTTTCGACTACCTTCGTGACAATATGGTCCTTTATAAAGAGCAAAAAGTTCAGCGCCCGCTTTTTTATGCGGTCATTGACGAGGTTGACTCCATCTTAATTGACGAAGCCCGTACACCATTGATTATCTCTGGTTCAGCCCAGAAATCAGCTGTCCTTTATATTCAAGCGAATGCGTTTGTGCGGACGTTGACAAAAGAAGTTGATTACACCTATGACGAGAAAACAAAGGGTGTTATGCTCACCGAAGAAGGAATTAGTAAAGCTGAAAAAGCGTTCGGCATTGAAAACCTCTTCGATATGGCCCATGTTACGTTGAACCATCATATAAACCAGGCGTTAAAAGCCAATGTTAGTATGCACTTGGATATCGATTACGTTGTTCAAGACGGCGAGATTGTCATTGTTGACCAATTTACGGGCCGTTTGATGAAGGGGCGCCGTTATAGCGAAGGCCTGCACCAGGCTATTGAAGCAAAAGAAGGTCTTGAGGTTCAAAATGAAAGCATGACCATGGCAACGATTACGTTCCAAAACTACTTCCGTATGTATGAAAAATTAGCCGGTATGACCGGTACAGCGAAAACGGAAGAAGAGGAATTCCGCAACATCTATAATATGAATGTTATTGTCATTCCAACAAATAGACCAATTGCCCGTGATGACCGTGCCGATTTGATTTATGCAACAATGGACGGCAAATTCCGTGCAGTGGTGGAAGATATTGCGGAACGCCATCAAAAGGGACAACCAGTGCTGGTTGGTACGGTTGCCATCGAGACATCCGAATTAATTTCTAATTATTTATCCAAAAAACGGATTCAGCATAATGTCTTGAATGCGAAAAACCATGAACGGGAAGCGGAGATCATTGCGGAAGCAGGCCATCAGGGTTCAGTTACGATTGCGACGAACATGGCCGGGCGTGGTACAGACATTAAGCTTGGTGAAGGTGTGATTGAACTAGGCGGTCTCGCGGTAATTGGCACCGAGCGCCATGAAAGCCGACGGATTGATAACCAGCTTCGTGGACGTTCTGGACGTCAAGGAGACCCAGGTGTAACTCAATTCTATCTATCAATGGAAGATGAATTGATGCGCCGCTTTGGCTCTGACAATATGAAAGCCATGATGCAGCGACTTGGTATGGACGACAGCCAGCCAATCCAGAGTAAAATGGTTTCCCGTGCCGTTGAATCGGCGCAAAAACGGGTAGAGGGCAACAACTTTGATGCTCGTAAACAGCTCTTGCAATATGACGATGTCCTACGTCAGCAGCGTGAGATCATTTACTCACAGCGCGATGAAGTATTAGAATCTGAAGACTTGCGCGAGATCGTTCAAAAGATGATTCTAAACTCGATTGAGCGGAATGTCGATGTTCATGCCCCACGTCATGAGGATGAGGAAGCATGGGATCTGCAAGCGATTGTCGAATATGTTCAGGCCACCCTTCTTCATGAAGGTGATATCACAGTCGATGACCTAAAAGGCAAAGAGCCGGAAGAGATCGTTGAGGAAATTTTTGCAAAGGTCAAGGAGCGCTACGAGGAGAAAGAACAGATTCTGTTCCCTGAGCAAATGCGTGAATTCGAGAAGGTTGTTACTTTAAGAGCGGTTGACTCTAAATGGACGGACCATATTGATGCCATGGATCAGCTTCGTCAAGGAATCCATCTGCGCGCTTATGGACAAATCGATCCGCTTCGTGAATACCAGCATGAAGGGTTCGCTATGTTTGAAGCGATGATTCAGTCCATTGAGGATGAAACAGCCATGTATATCATGAAGGCAGAAATTCGCAATAACCTCGAGCGTCAAGAGGTGGCGAAAGGCCAAGCGGTGAATCCGAAGGAAGACGGCGAAGCAGTGAAGCAGAAGCCAAAAGTGAAGCAGCTGGATGTCGGCCGTAATGCTCCATGTATTTGCGGCAGTGGTAAGAAGTATAAAAACTGCTGTGGGGCTGGGAAATTATAAGAAGTGTGCAGCACACCAGCCGCTATGGCATTGGTGCTGGATAATTCTTAAAGATTTTGTATATCGGTCAGCGACTTTGTCGCTGGCCATTTTTTTGCTTTTATCTGTTTTCTAATGAATACCTCTATTGGACAGTTTTCTAGTATTGTCGAGAGTTTTGTCCAATAGATGCGTATCTATTGGACAATCTTCTTCGGCAACACAAGGTTTCTGTCTATTAGAGTCCTTCTATTGGACAATCTGCTATGGCAGCACAAGGTTTCTGTCTATTAGAGTGCTTCTATTGGACAATTTTCCATAAATCACAAGAGGTTTGTCTTATAGGAGCTCTTTATTGAACAGTTTTTGGTATACACTAAGCAATTTTGTCCAATAGGCTTAATCCTTTTAGACAATTCACAAATGAAATACCTGAACTTTGTTCTATAGGAGAAGTTTTCATAGAAATCCACCATCCCTCCCCTTCTCTCAGGATAGACAATCTACTTTATACACATATTTTATCTACCACCTGTGACTAATGTGTATAACATTCAGAATTTTGTGGATAAGAATATAAAAAAAGAGTTATCCACATGGGGACAACTCTTTTTTTCAGTTTTTTTCCATAAATTCTAAGATCTCTAAATCAATAAGTCCTGTTTGCTGTTCTCTCATTTCAAAGTTTTCTGTATGAATAAAGTTGGTTAACGCACGATAAACTTCCTCGATCCTAATCATATCACCCGTTAAATAGCCCCATCTTCCCAACTGCACAATTAACTCTGCTTTTACCTTCCCTTCAACCGAAACGATCTTCTCTGGTTTTGATGGTGCAAAATATAATTGCTGAAGCTGGTAAAGGCGGATTAATTCTTTAATTGGGTCTGGATGATCGTCCACGCGGAGGTCCACATAGCGGTCATTAAAGCCGCCGTAGCCGCCCGCTTCCTTTACCACGAATAGTGCCGCCGACTGCTTGCCTCTGCTGTCCCCGCCGGCTTCTTGACCCGCATCCAATGCCGCAAGCAATCTTGCTGCAAGTGTTCCTCGAGTCTCTTCAAACACGTGTCCCATCGCGTTCACAGTTTTTTCGTCCACTAAAATATTTCCTTGTGCGGCAAAATGAGCCTCTGTGAGCCCGCCAGCCCAATCATAGCATTCCTTACCAGTAAAGCTAGCTGCGTTGCCAGCCGCATCAATTAAGCCGAACTGGCGCATCTCTCGCTCAGGGTCGTCGGCAATTAATATTTCAAGCACCTCTTGCGCTGTTTTTCCCTTTGCCATTAATTCAAGTCCTTTTGGACCATATGCCGTGTTGGCATATGACTGAGTGGCAACCGCACCGGCACCCGCTTTTGCCCAAGGAACTACTGAACCTACCCCTAAAAACTTAGACTGTACGGCAATTCCCCATTCTTTTTCAATTGGATCATAGCCAACGATAGAAAATGTCATGATGTAACCTCCACCATTGTGTTTTTATAAAAAAACACTGCTCCGGTAAGGGAGCAGCGTTCCTGTTATCAGCTTTACTGTGCTTCGATTAAGCCATAACGGCCATCTTTACGCTTATAAACAACATTTGTACGGTTAGTATCAGAATTATTAAATACATAGAAGCTGTGGCCCAGCATGTTCATTTGCAGAATTGCTTCTTCACTGTCCATTGGTTTTAAGTCAAAACGCTTAGTACGGACTAATTCTAGATCTTCTTCATCATGATCGAGAGTCTCAGGGCTTTCAGTTGCTGCAAAAGTGAATGAAGGTTCCCCTTTTTCACGGAATTTGCGGTTTACTTTTGTTTTGTGCTTGCGGATTTGACGCTCAAGTTTGTCAGTAATCAAGTCAATCGCTGCATACATATCAACGTTTGTTTCTTCAGCGCGTAATACTAGCTGCGGTAGTGGAATAGTGACCTCTACTTTTGAAGATTTATCTTGATTGAATCTAAGATTCACGTTTACATTTGCATCAGGTGCTTCAGTAAAATAACGCTCTAATTTAGAAATCTTCTTTTCAACATACTCTCTAATTGCTGGAGTAACCTCAATGTTTTCACCACGTACGTTGTATTTCATGTGGACTCCTCCTTTTGTTAAGGCTATGTAAATACAATTCTATTTTACCCTATAAGATTCCTGCTAAAACCGTATAATAATTTTGTCGAATTTTTGACAAAAACAATAGGGTAATAGTGCCTATAGGGATTACAAGCGTTGACTTTACTGGGATATTTCCACTAAAATGAATGGTTATTCATATATTTATTTTATTATTTTGGAGGACAATTTGCCACTAATTGGCCTAGGGAATACGTTACATTGATGTGAACATGAATGGAGGATACAATCATGGAACAGGAAAATCGGAAAAAGCTAGCCTGGCATGAGACCCTGGAATTACATGAGATGGTGGCTTTTCAATCCTTAGGATTAATGAAACTGAAAATGTCGATCAATAAAGTAACTGACTCCGAGCTTAGAGAATTATACCGTTTATGTATTCAGGATTTAGAAAAAAACCTTAACGAATTACTGAAATATTATCCTTCCGCCCAAGGCTATCAAGCCCGTGAAGAGGAAGAGGTCCGCGAGGATATTGGCTTCTTTGCCGGAGATTTATTGGCTTTATCGAAAACAATGGTGCGAAATCTTTCTGTTGCCATCACGGAAACAGCCACCCCTGCTCTACGAAAAACCTTTACGAATCAGTTGATGGGAGCAATTCATGGTCACGAGAGAGTTTTTAATTATATGCACAAACATGGCTACTATCCTGCCTACGATTTAGGTCTTCTTCTCGGTCATGATATTGAAAATGCTCAAAGGGCACTAAAGATGCGATTCTAATTTCAGGCGCGGTGGGCGCCGAGTCTATCTTGCGATCGTAAATGATTGGACGCTCGTCGCCCCCGCCCCTTTTAGAAGTTTCGCTGCATGCCTAAGTGTCGAGCCGGTGGTGTAAATATCATCGATTAATAAAATCCTTTTTCCTTGTAATTCACTGTCAGGCTCGACTTTAAAGACCTGGGGGATATGGATCCGCTCTTCCCTTGATTTTTTCGATTGTTTTTCAGAATGGACCCGCGTAAGGATATCGTCCGATTGGAAGCCTGCAAAGGTTAGGACTGCCGTTGCCTGATTAAAGCCGCGTTCATACAGCCGCTCTTCACTTAAAGGAATAGGAACAAGTAAATCTGGGGTGATTTTAGTGATTTCTTTTTTAAAAAGTTCCGCAAATATCTTGGCCAATACATAATCTCCGCGAAATTTGTACACGGCAATCAAGTCTTTTAAAAAATCGTTGTATAGGTAAAGAGCATGATTCTTTTCAAGAAAGCCCTGCCAGTCAGGGTCCTCCTCCCAGCGTGTGCAATCATGGCACAGGTCTCCGTCACGAAATTGTTCATTTAAATGGTGAAATGGCCGACTGCAAATCCTGCAGGTTTCCCCTGCAATGTTTTCCAGCCTGCCTTCACAAGTTGGGCATAGAAGGGGTTCCTTTTCTGGTGAGAGGAGTGTACCCCAACTAACAAGAGGAGTTATCACCTTGTGGCAATAAAGACAACGATTTTGCTGGGATAGATTCATTTTACAGCCCCCTATTGATCAAGTAATCCCTTGTTAAGTCCTTCTCTGTTCATCGTGACAATCTGCCTTTTCGCCTTTAGCATGTCTTCGGTTTTTCCATAATGAAAAAAAGTTACCACCCCAGTTGGATGATCCTTGCTTCGCCCTGCGCGTCCGGCAATTTGGACGAGAGCACTTTCGGTAAAAATAGAATCCTCCGCTCCCACTACAGCTACATCGATATTGGGAAATGTAACCCCTCGCTCAAGAATGGTGGTGGTAAGGAGCATTAGAACCTCTTTGTTCCGCATTTTTTGCACCTTACTTTTTCGATCCGGGTCTTCGGCATGGACTGCTTCGATGGCAGGATGAATTTTCCGTAAGATGGCCAGTGCTTTTTCCATCAACGGAATATGTGGAAAAAATACTAGCGTTTGTTTTTCTGCTTGGATTCTGGTTTTAATCCACTTAACCACATTGGGAGGCAGCTTCCCTTTTTCAAGCTGTTTTTGCCAGTTCCCGCACCAAATGAATTCTGGGACCGGGAGCGGTTTGCGGTGAAATCGGGCCGGAATGGTCGTATACGCCCTTTTACCTGTTCGGCATTCTCTTTGCCATTTGGAATTAGGAGTCGCAGTGAGGTAAATCATCGCTGAAGTTGGTTTCCGGGCCTGAACGGCTGCGTACTGGAGCGACTCTTCGACTGTATATGGAAAGGCATCGACTTCATCTAGAATGATGGCATCAAAGGCATGAAAAAAACGGAGGAGCTGATGGGTGGTCGCAATGGTTAGCGGGGCATATAGGTGGCGGTCCTCACTCCCGCCGTAAAGGGAGGCAATGGGGATTTCCGGAAAGGCCGCTTTTAATCTGGGGGTGAGTTCTAAGACAACATCCGTTCTTGGCGTGGCAATGCAGATTCTTTTTTTCGCGGCTAGTGCGGATTCTATTCCAGCAAACAAGACCTCCGTTTTGCCTGCCCCGCAGACAGCCCAAATGAGGTGCTCCTGGCTTTGCTCGATCGCCTCGACAACATGTTGGGATGCGACCTTCTGCCCGTCAGAGAGCGTTCCCTGCCAGGCCATGATTTGAGCTGGGATCTGAATGTCAGGGGCTTGGCCGTTCCAGCCAATAAGCGGTGTGCATTCACTGATTCTGCCCATCATCAGACAGTTACGGCAATACAGACAAGTCTCTTTGCATCGAGCGCATGGAAAGGCGGCAAACCATTGCGGATCCTTGTTGCCACAACGGGCACATAGTGGGTGTTTACCGTTATTTTCAATTCCTTTTCGATAGGTAAGGTATCCATGTTGATAATGGGCTTGAATGTCTGCGAGCGGGAATGGAAGGTCCTCGAGAAGGAGCTGTTTGCCGGTAAGCTGCTGTTGTAGATCCGGATTGTAAGTGAATGCGGGGTTAATCGGCGGGTTCGGGATGGTTGGAATTTGTGAGATGGGCAGGGAATCCTCTTTTGTTGTGCTCGGGATTATTAGGTTGTCTTTTTCGATAAATCGCATGTGTGGTCACCCTCTGGGCGATGATTTTGTCTGCTGCCATTACATAACTTTTATCGCCAGGCCATTGATGGTACAAGCGTTTTTTGGTATGACCTGAAGTGGGAAGGTTGAGGGAAATTAACATATTTCTTGAGATGTCTGGTGTCGGGATTTGAAAGAAGGTCTGGCATTCACGGTTTGTGATGGATGGTTTAATCAGGAGGAAATAATCAATGATAGCTTCGATATGGGCTTCTTGGGAGGTTGTGCTGCATTCCGGACAGATCCATTTTCCTGTTTGGTAATGCATTGGAATGTGGGTACAATTTGGGCATGGGACACCTTGGAGCAAGTCTGCCTCGGTGAGACCATACTCTTGTAAAATATCTATTTGTGTTGGGGTATGCTGGCTTAACAGGAATTGAGCTATTTCATTCCTTTTGGGGGCTTGGATTTTAACTTGGTGGAATTTTTTTTCGGAGTCTTCAATTTTACTAAAAAGGTCTCTTCCTTTACAAATTCTTGTCAGGTCTGTTCCGGTACCGCTGGTTTTTAAGATGGTTTTGTTGGTGCTTTTGAAAAAAATAAGGTAATCGATGGGGAGCAAGTGGAGATGATGAAGGATTAGCCATCTTTTAAGAAGGGATTGCAGTCTTCGGCATTGAATTCGCGGGTCCTCAAAGGACTCTTCTGATGCTTCCGGGTTTTTTCGGATGAGTTGGTTAAAGACATTATCAAAATACAATGTTCCAATGATATTTTTGGCTTCGATGATCAGGATATGGGTTTGAGAGATTAGTAAGGTATCAATTTGGAAGGAGATATCGTGGAGTTTAAGCTGAAGGTCGTGGAGGATTAGGTACTTTTCTTGCGGCAGTTCTTTCATGTAGTTCGCTAGTGCCCATTCGCCCCAGTAGCCTGCCCATCTTTTGGCAAGGTCTTTTTCTATTACTGGATACATTGGGTGGTTGTGGTTTAAGTATTTTTTTAGGCTTACGGTTAGGATAAGTCTTAGAGGAAGTGTTAGTTCTTTTATAACCAATATACATCACTCCTTTTTTCTTTATAATTCTACATTTGTTGATAGATTCCTACTTGTTGGTGGAAAATTTTTTGGTTTTTTTAAAAGTTTTTTTCTGCTGTGATCGGGTTGACTCCGTTTGCGATTCTGTAGACTTGGACTGGAATTCTGTGGGTTTCTGATTTATTTTTGTGTACTCCCTTAATAATTCCGTACACTTCTCACTTTTTTCCGTATAAATTCCCATTATTTCCGTAAACCTCTTCTTTTCAATTACCTTTTTCTATATCTCGCTTCAAATCAAGTTGCTGGTCCGCTCCATTTCCGCAGACTTGGCCCAGAATTCCACCGGTTTCCGATTTATTTCCGTATACTTCCTTAATAATTCCGTACACTTCTCTCTTTTTTCCGTACAAATCCCCTTTATTTCCGTAAATCCCTTCTTTTCAATTACCTTTTTCTATATCTCGCTTTATAACCAGGTTCCCGGACCGCTACATTTCCGCACACTCGGCCCAGAATTCCGCAAGTTTTCGCTTTATTTCCGTGTACTTCCTTAATAATTGCGTACACTTCTCTCTTTTTTCCGTGCAAATCCCCATTATTTCCGTAAAACCCTTCTTTTCAATTACCTTTTTCTATATCTCGCTCTATAACCAGGTTGCCGGCCTGATACATTTCTGCAGACTTGGCCCAGAATTCTGCCGGTTTCCGATTTATTTCCGTATACTTCCTTAATAATCCCGTGCACTTCTCTCTTTGTTCCGTACATATCCCCATTATTTCCGCACACCCACCCCCAACCACCATTCCATCGCCAATCAAAAAAGCCATCCCGGTTCAAACACCGGAATGGCTTCAAACTAACAATCTTATTTTTTCATCCAACCCATGCCCATCGCACCCTCACCAAGATGGGTACCAATTACTGCTCCAAAATAGCCTATCATAAACTCAACATGAGGATACAAGCCCGCTAACTCTTTACGCCACTCCTCTGCCTCCGCCTCACGATTCGCATGAATAATCACCGCCCGATATTCCGCGCCATCGGAGACAGCTTCACCAAGTAAATCGACAATCCGCTTCAGAGCCTTCTTGCGGGTACGAATTTTTTCAAATGGTACTATGACCTTCTCGTCAAAGTGCAGCAGCGGCTTTACCTGCAACAAACTGCCAATAATGGCTTGAGCACTCGACAGACGGCCGCCTCGCTGCAGATTAGACAAGTCATCCACCATGAAATAAGCATCGGCTGATTGCTTCAACTCTTCTAACCGGCTGATAATCCGCTCAGGCGATTCTCCGCGCCCGGCCATTTCAGCTGCCTCTAGTGCATAGAAACCCTGAACCATGCAGCTGATCTCAGAATCAAACGGATAAACCTTTATCCCGTCCACCATGGTCCCAGCAGTTACCGCGCCTTGATACGTACCGCTGATACCGCTCGACAAATGAATACTAATCACCGCATCATAATCGGCCGCCAGTTCCTCAAACAACTCGACAAACTTCCCAATCGGCGGCTGAGAGGTTGTCGGCAAATCTTTTGTTTTTATCTCTTCATAGAACGCATTCGCGGTTAAATCGACTTCTTCATGGTATACCTCTGTCCCGAAAATGACGTTTAGCGGGATCATATGTATAGTAAATTGTTCTCGTAACTCCTTCGGTATGTACGCGGTGCTATCCGTGACAATTGCCGTTTTCATAAAAATGTACCATCCTTGTATTTTTGACTGCACTTTTATTTTATATGAAGCCACAAAAAAAGAACACACCCATTTAAGGTGTGCTCCTTAACAACTCTATCTTACTTCAACCCAGCCATTTTTAATCGCTGATACAACGGCTTGGGTACGGTCATTAACATTCATTTTTTGCAAAATATTACTTACATGGTTTTTAACTGTTTTTTCACTGATAAATAAGGATTCGCCAATACCTCGGTTACTTTTTCCATCGGCAAGCATTTGCAGAACTTCACATTCACGGCGGGTTAACAAATGCAATGGCCGGCGGATATCAAGTGTTTGCACATAACCGCCTCCGGAACGTCCGGCAGTTGTAGCCAGCTTCCGATATTCATTCACAAGGTTGTGGGTAACCTTTGGATGTAAGTAGGAACCGCCATCCGCCACAACACGAACTGCCTCAATCAGAGCGTCCGCATCCATTTCCTTTAATAAGTAGCCGCATGCACCTGTTTTTAAGGCATGGGTCACATAATTTTCGTCATCGTGAATCGATAAAATAATGACTTTTGTACTTGGATATTTTTCAACAAGCTCACGGGTTGCCTCGACACCATTCATACCCGGCATATTGATATCCATAATAACGACATCAGGCTGGTACTGTTCCACTAGTCCTACAGCATCACTTCCGTCATCGCCTTCGGCCACAACCTGGAATGACTTTTCGAATTCTAATATTCTTTTAACACCTTCTCTGAATAGTTGGTGATCATCAATAATAGCAATTTTGGTTGTCATGTGGTACTCCCCCTTATTACAATTTTATCATTTGCTGCAATAATTTTTTTAGTTAATTAATGGAACACGAATGAGGACGGATGTTCCTTTACCTATTTTCGAATCATACTTGATTTCCCCTTCAAGCAGATCGACACGCTCTCTCATCCCAATCATCCCAAACGACTCAGGTTTCTTGATCGACGTATCGAATCCAACACCGTTATCCTTGATGTGGACGGTGACAGCAGAATTGGTGATTTCCAATCTGACGTTGATTACACAGGCATTCGCGTGCTTAAGCGCGTTTTGCACAGACTCTTGGATCATCCGGAACAACGCAACCTCATACTTGGTTGGCAGGCGGAGCTCCAGACCGACATTCACAAACTCGATCCTTGAGTGGTTATGATATTCTTCGATCGTTTGTAAGTATTTTTTGAGGGTGGGGACAAGGCCTAAATCATCAAGTGCCATCGGACGGAGGTCATAAATAATTCTCCGCACCTCATAAAGCGCGGCCCGCACCATTTTTTTATAGCTATGAACTTCAGCAAATGCCTCTTCTGGCCCTTTATCTCGATAAACACGTTCAATCAGATCAGAACGCATAATCACATTGGCCAGCATTTGGGCAGGACCATCATGAATCTCCCGGGATAAACGTTTCCGTTCCTCTTCCTGGGCTTCAATAATTTTCAAACCAAAGTCTTGTTTGGCTTTGGCCGTTTCGATGACTTCCCCGACTTGTTTTAAATCACTTGTCAAGTAATTCATCACCACAGAAATTTGGGAAATAAGCTGGTCGGCGCGGTCAATTGTGTCATCTAACCCAATCAATCTCCGCTCCAAATCATCCCGTTTTTCCAAGAGCTGTTTTTTATACTGCCAATTGATGGAAAGGTCCATTTGCAGCTGGTGGGCTTTTTCATAGGCCTCACGCACTTCTTCTTCGGTATACTTTTTAAAATTCATACTAACTTCTGATAACATCAGCCGGGCTTGATGAACCTGATCTTCAAGCTGGTTCCCCTCTTCGATGAGCTTAACCATCATTTCCTTGATATTTCGAAGTTCTGATGTCATACTTTCGTAATCTTGACGGCATTGCTCACCAATTCGAAAGATATCACTTTTACTGCTTGTTACCCTGTCAATCATTTCTTCACGAATTTCATCAATTGACTTTGTATTGACCTTTTTAAGTTTCATTTCATTCCCTCCAGGGTTTTCCCTTAAGGCCCTTAACATATTTTACATGGAATAAAAGCAATTAGCGAACGATAACACTCTTATTGACCTTCTTCTGGGGTGAAAGTAATATAATGATAGTGTTACATTCCTTTAAGGATACTTATTGAACTATTACTATTATATCATTCGAAGGTTACCACCATATTAAAGGTATATTACAAATATTTTTTTAAAAAGGAGGGGAGCTTATTATGCTTCCTTGTTACCATACTGTAAAACAGAGCGGCGAACATGAGATTACGATTCAAAAATCTCGGTTTATTGCCCATTTGACAAGAGCTGAAACTGAAACTGAAGCGGTTGAGTTCATTCAAACCATTAAGAAACAGCATTGGAATGCTACGCATAACTGCTCAGCCTACCTCATCGGCGAGCATGACAACATTCAAAAAGCCAATGATGACGGTGAACCAAGCGGAACAGCGGGTGTGCCGATCCTTGAGGTGTTAAAAAAACGGAAGCTAAAGGACACAGTAGTAGTTGTGACTCGTTACTTTGGAGGCATTAAATTAGGAGCCGGCGGGCTGATCCGTGCTTACGGCAAAGCCACTTCTGAAGGGCTTGATGCAGTAGGCATCGTCGAAAGAAGACTTTCCCAAATTATTCATGTCAAATTTGAGTATCCTTGGCTTGGGAAAATTGAGAAGGAACTGCGCGCCTCCGATTATAAAATAAAAGAAATTCACTACTTGGATACCGTCGAGGTCGAAACGTATGTAGACGAAAGTCAGGTACAATCCTTCAGAGACTGGATGATTGAACTAACCAACGGCCAATGTACACTAGAGCAGGGTGAGATGCTCTATCTCGAACAAGACTACACAAGAGAATAAATTTTCCCTTAGGTCCATTATAATAGGACCATAACGGCTAGACAATTGGGAAAAAAATTAAGGGGCTCAAAATTCATGAGTCCCTTGTCCTATTAGGAGCGGTCTTTTGCCGTTGTTAATGTTCGAACGATATTCAACAGCGGCTTATGGTCCTTGCCCATTAGGCCGATTTTTTCAGCAATAATTTCGATTAACAGAACGATTACACCGATTAAGACGAGGGCACCGCCAATTCTTGCCTGCGAAAAGATAACGGCCACAAGTCCAAAAAACGCAGCCATCGCATAAATAAGCAGCACGGTTTGCCGATGGGAGAACCCCATTCTTAGCATGCAATGATGGAGATGAGATTTATCAGGAGCTGACAAAGGCTGTTTGTTAATGATTCTTCGGATAATGGCGAAAAGCGTATCTGAAATGGGTACTCCGAGAATGATGACGGGAATTATAAACGAAATAAAGGTAACGTTTTTAAAACCTAGCAGCGATAAGACGGAGATGATAAAACCCAAAAAGAGGGCACCTGTATCCCCCATAAAAATCTTGGCAGGATGAAAATTGTACACTAAAAATCCAAGTGTGCTCATGAGTACGATTAAACCAATGACGAAGACATATAAATATCCCTGAATAAAAGCAATCCCTGATATTGAAATTAAGGCAATCGATGAAACCCCAGCCGCCAGGCCGTCTAGACCGTCGATTAGGTTTATGGCATTTGTAATGCCAACAATCCAAAGGATCGTAAAAGGAATGCTAAAAAAACCAAATTGAAGCTGTGCGCCGAACGGCAGATTGATAAAGACAACCTGCAAATTCCCCCACAGAACAACCACGCATGCCGCAGCGAGTTGTCCAATCAGTTTGTATTTTGCCGGCAGTTCGATCAAGTCATCCAAAAAGCCGGTAGCGATAATGATAAAACAGCCAACTAGTATTGGTAATGAGGATGGGTTTTCAGGATGCAAGAGGATCATTCCTATTATAAAACTAATAAAAATTGCTAATCCTCCAATCCTTGGCATAACAGACTGATGAACCTTACGTTGATTAGGTCTGTCAGTAGCACCTATTCGAAATGCAAGCTTTTTTATAAGTGGTGTAATAAGAACAGATAGGACAAAACATACTATCAAGGTAAGAAAAAACATATAACATCCTCCTTAAAAATAAGTTTGTCCATTAATGCTGATAAAAAACACGTTAGGAGATGTTAATATACGGAAATCTCAATTGGAAAATATAAAAAAACAGGCAGCCAAACTGAATGTTGGCCGCCTGTTTTTTATAACTATTTATTTCGCACATTCGCTAATCTAAAACCTCTGATTAGTTTTAGGAGTGGTTTGTAATCTTCACGTACCAGACCAATTTTCTCCACAATAATCTCAATGGTAATTAAGATTGTGAGGATAATAAGAATGGCTCCAAGAAGCGTTGACTGTGAAAGGATAAATGCTGCTAGTCCAAAAATGGCACTCATAGCATAAATGAGTAAAACGGTTTGACGATGTGAAAAGCCGGATCGTAGCAAACAATGATGTAAGTGTGATTTATCTGGTGCCGATAATGGCTGCTTGTTGACCAATCTGCGGATAATCGCAAAGAATGTATCAGAAATAGGTACACCCAGAATAATAACCGGAATGACTAGTGAAATAAATGTAACACCTTTTAGACCCAATAACGATAGGACACTAATTAAGAAACCTAAAAATAATGCACCCGTATCACCCATAAAAATTTTTGCTGGGTGGAAGTTATAGACAAGGAATCCTAGTGTTGAAACGGCAGCAATTAAGGCAACAACCGTAACATACGGATTACCTGTTATATAAGCCATTCCTGCAATGGCAAACAAGGCAATTGTTGATACCCCGCCAGCTAAACCGTCTAATCCGTCGATTAAATTAATCGCATTGGTTATACCGATAATCCAAACCATTGTAAATGGGATACTAAAAATCCCAAAGTCTAACCGGCCCCCACCAAAGGGCAAGTTAATGAACTCCACTTTAATATCCCCTAACATGATAATCACCAAGGAAGCAAGAATTTGTCCTAAAAGCTTTACCTTTGGTGAAATTTCTTTCACATCATCAACTGCACCTGTAAGGATAATAATTAAGCTTCCAAGCAAGATGGCGATGTGTACATTTCCATTAGGATGTAAAAGTGGCAAATGAAAGTTTTCAATTGGTTTAATAATCAATATTCCTATGATAAAACTTATATAAATAGCCAATCCGCCTAAACGAGGCATAATTTTTTGATGAACTTTCCTTTGATTGGGCTTGTCAGTTGCGCCAATTTTAAAAGCTAATTTTTTTACTAATGGTGTGAGGAAGATCGAAGCACAAAAACACAAGAATAAAGTTAAATATAACATAAATGGACCCTCCGTGGTTTTATCATTACCTGTTCTTGTAGTGATTTAAACTATAAAAAAAGCCAAATTTCGATAAAATACTCCCTAAGGATTATAGCACAGACTTTTAATCAATGAAACTATTAAATTTACTTTGTAATAAATCTCTAATATTGAAAACTATTAGTTAACACACTTCCTTTTATGTACCCACTAGTTAGACGAATTATTGCAAACCAGGTTACATTTCGCTAATAAATGTTTGATGCTCTTTTACATAACAATAAGAATATGTATGAAAAAAAGGAATATGTTAAAAAGTCGCTGAAACGACTTTTTACATATCCCTTTCATTATAACTCATTAACCTTTAATTTCCCTTAAGAATGCTGATAAAGCTTCTTTCCAATTTGGGAGCGGAGTAAAACCTTGGTCAGTGATTTTCTTCTTACTTAAAACTGAATATTTAGGCCTAGCCGCTGGGCGGGGAAATTGTTCTGAAGTCAATGGATTTACCTTCACATTCACACCAGCTTGGTTGAAAATTTCTACCGCAAACTCGTACCAAGAGCAAACACCTTCATTGGTAGCATGATAAATACCATATTGATCAGACTCCACTAAATCAATCATAAATCGGGCAAGATCAACGGTATAAGTTGGGGAGCCAACCTGGTCGTGGACAACCCCTAATTCATCACGCTCTTCTGCAAGACGAAGCATGGTTTTGACAAAGTTATTTCCGTTGATGCCAAATACCCATGCGGTTCGAACGATAAAATATCGGTCTAAAGACCTTTTAACAAATTCTTCACCCGCAAATTTTGTTTCTCCATAGACACCAAGCGGATGGGTCGGATGATCTACCTCATAGGGCTCAGAAGCTGTACCATCAAAAACATAATCGGTACTCACATAAACCATTTTAGCTCCAGCCTTGCTGGCTGCTTCCGCAAGGTATTTTGCACCTAATGCATTAACATTGTAGGCTGTTTCTTTGTCTTGTTCCGCAGCATCCACATTCGTATAAGCAGCACAATGTAAAATAGCGTCAGGCTTTACTGACTCCATATAGGCTTTCACAGCTTGCTCGTCAGTAATGTCTAATTGACTGCGATCAAGACCAAATACCTCGTGGTTTCTGGCCGTTAATTGTTTTTCAAGGTCATAGCCTAACTGGCCTTTTACTCCTGTAACAACAACTTTCATTTATTCAACCTCTAATCTCTCACCATATTGGGATTTAAAATAATCCTGATACTCTCCAGAAATGATGTTTTCCCACCATTGTTTATTTTCTAAATACCAATTAATCGTTTGCTCAATGCCGGTATCAAACGTATATTTTGGTTTCCACCCAAGTTCATTCCTTAATTTCGCAGCATCAATAGCATAACGGCGGTCATGGCCAGGACGGTCTTTAACAAATTTAATTAACGATTCTGGCTTGCCCAATTGCTTTAAAATGGTTTGAACAATTTCAATATTTGTGCGTTCATTATTGCCACCGACGTTATATACCTCGCCATTGCGGCCATTATGAAGAACAAGGTCGATTGCTTGGCAATGATCTTCAACATGAAGCCAGTCACGTACATTTAAGCCATCCCCATAAACAGGAAGTTCCTTGTCGTTTAAAGCATTAATAATCATTAATGGAATCAGTTTTTCAGGGAAATGGAAAGGTCCATAATTATTTGAGCAGCGCGTAATATTTACTGGCAGGCCAAACGTTTCATGATAAGCACGAACAAGCAGGTCTGCACCAGCTTTACTAGCACTATAAGGACTATTAGCCGCTAATGGGGTTTCCTCTGTAAAATAGCCTGTTTCTCCCAGGGTTCCATAAACTTCATCTGTTGAAACCTGAAGGTATTTCTTTACGCCAATGGTCTTAGCCGCATCAAGCAGGGCAAGCGTCCCCTGGATATTTGTTTGAACAAAGATTCCTGGATCAGTAATACTTCTGTCAACATGTGATTCAGCAGCGAAGTTAATGACGTAATCAAACTTTTCTTCTTGAAAAAGACTACCGATAAATTCGCGGTTTGCAATATCACCACGTACAAACGTGTAATTCGCTGCATTTTCGATGTCCTTTAAGTTCTCAAGATTTCCTGCATAGGTCAGTAAATCAAGATTTACGATTTGATAGTTTGGATATTTATTTACCATATAGCGGACAAAATTGCTGCCAATAAAACCAGCTCCGCCTGTGATTAACAATTTCATAAGGTGCCTCCTATTTTTCAAACATAAAATTTAGATTTTTTGCTTCTGCTAATGTTGGGTGCTTGGTATCCTTATCAGAAAGAATAGGATTCATTGTTGGCCAATCAATGCCTAATTCAGGATCATTCCAGAGGATCCCCCCATCATGCTCAGGCGAATAATATTCATCCACTTTATAAGCAACAGTGGTATCAGGTACCAACGTACAGAACCCATGCGCAAAACCTTTTGGAACTAGCAGCTGACGTTTATTATGTTCACTTAAAATCACGCCAACCCATTGCCCATATGTAGGAGAACCTTGTCGAATATCCACTGCAACGTCATAAATGGCTCCTGTTACACAACGAACAACCTTTGTTTGTGCTTTTGGATTTAATTGAAAATGTAACCCGCGTAAAGTTCCAACAGGAGCGGACAGCGATTGATTGTCTTGAATAAAATCAAAGTTTAAACCTAATTCTTCAAAGATATTTTTATTATAACTTTCCATAAAGTAACCGCGATGGTCACCGAAAACCTTTGGTTCCAAAATTTTTACGCCAGAAAGCTTGGTTTCAATAACGTTCATTCTTTCTACCTCATTTCAATTCTTGAGTAGCTACTTTTAGTAAATACTGCCCATATTGATTTTTCATTAATGGCTCCGCTAATTCTAATAACTTATCTTTTGTTATATAGCCCATTTTATATGCAATTTCTTCTAAACAGGCAATTTTTAAGGACTGCCGTTTTTCCACTGTCTCAATAAATTGCGATGCCTCTAATAATGACGCATGCGTTCCGGTATCTAACCAAGCATAACCGCGTCCAAGCAATTCGACATTGAGTTCTCCCATTTCTAGATAGGCCTTGTTAATGTCGGTAATTTCAAGTTCGCCACGCGGAGAAGGCTTGATGTTCTTGGCAATCTCGACAACCCGATTATCATAGAAATAAAGTCCGGTCACTGCGTAGTTAGACTTAGGCTCTACAGGCTTCTCTTCAATCGAAACGGCTTTACCTTCGCTATCAAATTCAACCACACCGAAACGCTCTGGATCGTTTACGTAATATCCAAATACGGATGCTCCCGTTTCCCTGGAAGCTGCGCTTCTTAATAGATCGGTCAGTCCATGGCCATAAAAAATATTGTCACCAAGAACGAGGGCAACATTGTCATCGCCAATAAATTCTTCACCGATTAAAAATGCTTGTGCTAACCCGCCAGGATGTGGTTGAATTTTATACGAAAAATTCATTCCTAAATCGGAACCGTCTCCTAAAATTTGCTCAAATCGTGCTGTATCTTCTGGGGTTGAGATAATTAAGATATCCTTTATACCTGCCAACATAAGTACAGAAAGCGGATAATAAATCATTGGTTTGTCATAAACAGGTAATAACTGTTTTGAGACTACCTTTGTTAACGGATAAAGACGTGTACCACTTCCGCCTGCGAGAATTATTCCTTTCATTTTTCATTCAGCTCCCATTCAAGGTTATTTATGCCTATAGACATTTTAAAAATATGTAATTCCTGCTATCTATCAATACTTTGAAAATCAAGGAGGTTTTTTATCTTTCTTAGCGTCTTAGCAGCCTTTTATAAACAAAGCCCCTAAAGGAGTTAGGAAGTACTCTGACAGCTCCCCTAGTAATAACATTCTTGATAAACGTTTGTCTATCAATAAAATTCATTTTTAAAAATTCTTTTTGCAGTTCCATTTCATTTTTGAAGTATTTTAGTCCCCCGCGTCGGTTGAACATATCTGCGCCCGCACGAGCGAAGACTAAAATTTCTGGTAAATTCATTATTTTTATATGACTATTTAACATTCTTCCCCATAAATAATAATCCTCGTTCCACATTAAGGTCTGATAGCTGCCAGCTTTCAGAACAGCATCTCTCCAGTAAACGACCGTCATATGATTTAAGGGGCAGCGTGTTTTCGCATATTTTAAAATCTCCTCATAGCTGGCAGGAACTTTACGAATCGATTCTATTTTTTCAACATCTTCTTCAAATTCACCGATCCAAGATCCAAGAACTTGTACATCAGGATTATTTTCCATAAAGTTTATTTGTTTTTCAAATCGTTGCGGATGACATACATCATCACTATCCATTCGTGCGATTAAATCATACGTGCATTCCTTAATTCCAATCTCCAAGGCTTTCCCTAACCCCATATTTTGTTCTAGTTCAACATACTTAAACAAATCTGGTTCTGCCTTTTTATATTCATTTAATAATTGATACAATTCATCCGTGAGTTTCCCATCAAATACAATTAAAATTTCAGTTGGTCTTAACGTCTGACGCAGCATGCTTTCAATTGATTCTCTTAAGTACTCGGGTTTTTCCTTAAAGTATACGGACATAAGAACTGAAAAGTTCATTATTTCAACTCCATTTTATTCATGACTTTGTATCCTGACGATACCTGGCCGGTCTCCATTAATGTTCCCTTTAACTCCCCTTAGTGCATCCATCGTCCCTTTTACCATCATCCTAAAACGGACCGCTCTTGGTTTTACAAACAGGCTGAAAAAGAAAAACTTAAAAAGTAAAATGGGAATATATTTCACTTTAAAATTCAAAGGCACATATGACCTTTTTAACATTTCCAGGGTGTTGCGGAACTGATAGTAATGTCTGATCGGAGAAGGGACGCCAATACTCTTGCCTAAAAAGTGATACCTGTCCTCCCCTAAACGATGGGCCATTTTCACATCATTTGTAACATAGGTGGAATAGCCTTGTTTTTCTGCCCGCCAACACCACTCATAGTCAACTAAATCAATAAATAAGTCTTCTTCCATTCCGCCAATGCCTATAAAAGCATCCTTTGGAATTAAGGAACCGGAACTTAAGGTTTGTGGAACTTTAATTATTCTTTCATTCGTTGAATTGTAATTGTGATAGACATCATCTTCCGATTTATCACGATCAAACGCTAATGGTCCAATACAGGCGATCTTCTTATCTTGTGATAATAAAAAATTATATTCGTTTACTAATTTTAACACCGTATCTTCCATCAATTTACTATCCTGATCTAATTGAAAAAAAGCCTCATAGCCCTTATCTAAGGCCCACTTCATCCCTATATTCTGTGCAAAGGCGATCCCGTAGTTTCCTTTGTTGGATAGGACATGAAACTTTTTATTGTCTTGAAAAGCCAGCAGCTTTTCCTGGAGAGATGCATCGGTCGAATTATCCACAATGCATATACCTCCAACTTGATGAACAACGGATTCCATATTTTCCTTTAGCTCTTCAATATTAGGGTTATAGGTTACAACAATTGCACATACGCTATCTATATTTATCATGCGATCAGCCATTAATAAATTTCCCTTTCCTGTTGAATAAGCCATCCTTTATTCCCTTAAGAATATACTGAAATCTAGTTAATCTTGGGGAAACGAATAAAGGATATAGAAATAGTTCAATACCTCTTTCAATCAGTGCTTTTATCTTCCAGTAACGAGGAACATAGCCTCTTTTTAACAGGAAAATAGTATTTCTAAATTGATAATAGTGTCTGATCGGAGAAGGAATTAATAAATTATAGACATTTAAAATTTTTACATTTTTTTGCCCAACCATATGTCCCATTCTAGCACGCTTACTACTAAAAACTCTAAAGCCCTCTTTTCTTGCTCTCCAGCACCACTCAAAGTCGACTAAATCAATAAATAAAGCTTCATCCATCATTCCGATTTGTTTGACAGCCTCTGCTGAAATTAGTTTTCCAGAACTAATCAAAACATCTTTTTCTACAAAATCCTCACTTACTTCTACTCCCTTATTGACAAGAGGCTTATAGGTTTCATTGGTGTTTTTATTAAAAATATCCGGACCCAAGCAAGCTACCTTTATCCCTTGAGCTTTCAGAAATTCCATACCTGAAGCGAGTTCCTTTACGAGATTTTCGGGTGGATTGCTGTCCTGATCCAGCAGCAGGATGCCATCAAATTTTTGTTCCAAGGCCATTTTAATACCGACATTATGCGCCGCGCCAATCCCCAAGTTCTCCTTCAAAGAAACCCATTCAATTTTACTGACCTGATCATTTTTATTTAAAAAGTGGTGATTAACTGGCTTTTCACTATTATCAACTATGATTAATTTCTCAACTTGTCCAACAATGGCATTAATATTAGAGGAAAGTTCTTCTATGTCAGGATAGAAACAAACCATAACAGCACAAACCTTATATTTTCGATTCACTGTTATAACCTTCTTTTAGATAAAGTTTACTTAATGAATTTAATACAATCAGTACGATAATATTGGTTGCATCAAATAAATAAGGATTGGAAAAAGCATATAATACGTAAGCAAGATAAATTAAGTAGACAAATTTATTTCTCCAAAATCTGATAATAAAAGTAACCTTTGTGATTAGGAAGAAAGTAAAATATATAACGCCTACCTGATTGAGAATATAGATGGATTGTAATTCATAGTAGTAGTAATTACGATAGTCACGGTAGTCTGAGATTACATTAATTAAGTTTCCTAAGCCCTGACCAAATAGTACGGTACTAGTTGACTCCCTTAAATCATTCATAAGATGAATCACTTGGTCAAAACGAGTTGGAATCGAACGCTGCATTTTCAGAAGGAACAAACTCTGAAAATAAGGGTATATTACAAAGGCAGCCACGCAGAGAACGACTAAAACCGCACCTGCTCCCAAAAATATTCTCGTCCTGCTTTTTAATAAATTTTTCAAAAAGGCAGATACCCTTTTATTAGAAAAAAATAAGATGACAAGGTACATACCAAAAAAGAATAAAATGGCTAATATGAAAGCAAAATTCCCCGCTACAATTGTTCCTGTAAATAAAAGGGCAGCGGCAGAAATTTTGATTCGTTTGGATTGAATCGCAAATAAGCTAACTAAAAAAGCAATCGGTAATACAGGGTTCCCCTTTATTTGCACACGATAAAAATAACCATTAAAGGTATAAATGTCCCCTAACTTCAAACTAAGTACCTTTGATCTTATATATCCAGCAAATCCCGGGTCTCCCTTTAAGACGATATAAATTTCAAACCCGATTAACAAAACACTCTGCACCACTGCTAATAAAATAAATATATTCACGTAAATTTTCTTTGGCGGTAAAAAGAAAGCAGCCAGTATTAAGACAAGCACAGAGTAAAATCGAAGAGCTAATGAAAGACTATTATGCTTAACTACAATGGAATACACCAGCAAAATAGTCAAAAAAACGATATTGAGTATAAACAAGTATTTGATTGATTTTTCACTTTTCCAGAAATTTTTTAACAAAAAGGGCACGGAAAAAACAAACACCATAATGAGACTAATACTGATTAATTTCGACAATTGATAAAATGGAAATTGTCTAGTTAAGGCAAAAACACACAAAAAATAAGACAAGATTGAAAGTAACGATAAAGCAGATGAAAAAAAACGATGATTCTTTATAACAAACTCCCCCTGTTAAACATTCCAATACCCTAGAAACGATTCAGTCTAAGTTGTATTGTAACATATTTCGTCATTTTTTTTAAAAACCCCAGTAGGAAAAGTCTATTCAAACCAAGCCCACTTGAACTGTAAATTCCCTTGATTATTAATAGCAATATCATGTAAGTTTGAATCTTGGATAATTTCAGTTGTTGTAAAAGTAATAGGAATAATCGGCATTTCATCCATTAGGACTGATTCCGCTCTTTGGATCAATTTCAGACGTTGGTTTTTATCCATGTTCATTTTAGACTGTTTTACCATGGATTCGAATTGCTTGTTATCCCATCCAGTCCCATTGAATAAAGAATTAGTATTCTGTTCAAGGATATGGAGTGGATCATTATAATCGTTTACAGACATGATTAAAGAAACATCAAAACTTTTTTTGGTATCTTGTTTATTTTGTGTATTCAGAGCTGAACTATCCAATTTCACCTTAACACCTAGGTTTTCTTTCCACATATCCACAATTGTTTGGGCCATTCTTTTGTCCGATTCACTACCATTAAAAGAAAGTGTAATAACAGGAAGGGCAGAAACATC
Organism: Neobacillus drentensis; assembly: GCF_021560175.1. Lineage (GTDB taxonomy): Bacteria > Bacillota > Bacilli > Bacillales > Cytobacillaceae > Neobacillus > Neobacillus drentensis_A. Next base: position 5,473,494 of record NZ_CP091110.1, read on the forward strand.
GGTATACCCTAACTCTTTCAAACCTGTTTGGAGGTATTGTTTTGCTTTTGTTAGATCATGATCATGGAAATACCTATTCTTATTTTCCGGGAATAGGACTGGGGGAATGACAGCTATGGCCGGTTCGACTTCATCAAGCCCACTATGATCAGCCAACTCCTGGCGATTAATGGCAAAAGCTAAAGCTTTTCGGATATTCTTATTCGTGAAGGGCTTTGCTTCCGTATTGATCACAAGTTTGTATAAACCAGTAAGGGAGTGAGCATATAAATCTTGATCATCCTCTTTTGTTTTAGTAGTGGCAGCCACCATGACATCGAGATCCCCATGTTCATACATGGATAACTCTTTAGTTGAATCATTTACCATCTGCATGGAGATGCTCTCTATTTTAACTCTTGCGGCATCCCAATAATTCACATTTTTTTCAAAGGCAATTTCTTTATTATGGTTCCATTTTGTTATGGTGTAAGGCCCATTTGTTATGTAATATTTCCCCACTTCCTTTGCCCAAGAAGGATGTGCCATTGCTACTTTACGATTGATTGGGAAGTAGGAACTTAAGGTAGTTAATTCTAAGAAATGCGAATCCGGTTGATTAATTTCAACTTCTAATGTATGGTCATCTAGCGCCCTTATCCCTACGTCTTTTTGATTTCCTTTTCCATCGTGATAAGCTTTTGCACCTTTAATATCATAAAGTTGGTAGGCATTTTCTGACTTATTGGCCGGGTCCAAAACCCATTTCCATGCATATTCGAAATCTTGTGCCGTAACTGGATCACCGTTGGTCCATTTTGCATCCCGAAGTGTAAAGGTATAGGTTTTTAAATCATCTGATATTTTTATGACCTTAGCAGCTGCATTTACCGTTATCCCCCATACATTTTTTCTTGTTAACCCTTCAAAAGCTTGTGAAAGGACGGATCCTGATGTAGAATCATCCGCAAGACCAGGATGTAAGGACTTTGGTTCTGAACCAATGTTAAGTCGGAGATCTTTTTGGACATTTTCATCGCTTTGATTCAACACATTTTTATTTTTATGAAAAAAAGCAGCATAAAAAATGCTAAGAAACATAGATAAGATTAGCAGTGAGCTTAAAATCAGAATTATATTTTTTTTCATCTTATTACTCCTCATTACTCTATTTAGAGTATTATAATAAAGTCTTTCCCCATTTTACCTTTATAGTTTTAAGATGCCGCACCAAACCTATACAAGAATTTTATCGTTCTGAAGCCTTAACATGACATGTACTAATATACATAACCTACTCATTTACTTCAACTTTTAACTTGCATTTGGTTAGATGTAACCAGATTCTACTCACTATAAATCTTTCCATAAAAAGGACTACTCCTCATAGACTATTTTTATAGTCTATAAGATAGTAGTCTAGCGTTTTATACGTGTAGTAAATCTTATTTATCTGAAGTGGTCTGACTTTCTGTTCCATTAAGGAACTCATCAATGGCATGTTTATTTTTGTCAAAATCGATGTCAAGAACGGAGCCCACCCCATCATAATTTGCCGGTGTATAAGAGTTATCGACTGGAATACGTAATGATTCAATTTTACCTGGAGGATTTAGGAAAAAGTCCTTTAATATCGCTAAGCGGTCAACACCCTCTAAATTGGTATCGATATATGGCATAATTGTCCCAACTAGTTTTGGTAGTTTCGTCACACCATTGACACTAAGAATTCGATCCTTTAGGGCATTTAATACTTCTTGTTGACGTTCAACCCGGCCAAAGTCACCTTGAGCATCGTGTCTAAAACGTGCGTATCCAAGTAATTCTTTCCCGTTTAAATATTGTAAACCCGGGTGTAATACCACACCAATATTTTTGGACATTCTCTTTTGAACATTCATCTCAATTCCATTTGGCGCTAACGTATTTACGACCGATTCGAAGCCTTTAAAATCAACTACTGCATAATAATGAATATCGATACCAAAGTTTTGCTCAATGGTTTGTCTTAGCAGCTCTGGTCCACCAAGAAAGTAAGCCGTATTTAGTTTATAGTTTTTATGATCGGGAATATCAACATAAATGTCCCGCATCAGAGAGACGATTTTTGCCGTTTGTTTTTTAGGGTCATATTGGGCAATCATGATCGTATCCGTGCGTGACTTTTCCTCTCCTCTGGTATCAATCCCAAGCAAAAGAATATTCACTTTATCCATATTTCCTCTTTTAGATCCATTAAACTCTTTTTTTGCTGTTTCATTGGAAATAGATTTACCCTGAGCTTGTTTAATCCCTTGTGAGTACTGATAGTATATATATCCAGAAAGCCCTATTAAAAGTGCAAAAATCCAATAGAGAACTTTTCTTACTTTAAACTTTTTTTTCTTTTTTCTGTGGATTTGTCTATTCATTATTTCCATCCTTTTCAGTAGTTGATCTGCCAAAATCCATTATATAATTTTTTGAAGAGTTTGTAATTCATATAAAAATAATTAATCATATTTTCATGTTTTTGTTAGGAGTTTGTTCATTAATTCTACCATTTATGGTTTTAAACCTTATATGGTATCTATCACCATAAAAAAACTCGGTGGTGAGAGACCTTTAGAGAACAGGCTTCTCACCACCGAGTTAGAAGATTATATTCAGTTTTACTGACCTAGTAAAATATGCTGATAAATTTCCTCACTACTAATTCCCTTTTCATTATTTAACAGAAAAGCGATCGTACTGTTACGATTACTCTTGTGTAAATTAGGTTCAGTTAGATTTTTATCTATCGACTCGAGGAGTTTGTCCTCTATTTTAACAATGGATCCTCCAGAAACATCTTCTAAGTCATAATAAAAACCTCTATCAATACTGCCATATGATTGATAGTCGTAGGCATAATGGATAATGGGTCGATCAAGTAATAAAAAGTCAAAATAGCAGCTAGAATAGTCCGTAATCAGCATGTCCGAAGCAAGAAGCAGTTCTTGCGAGTCAAAAGGAACATCGGTAAGAGATTTAATAAATGGCGATGGAGCTAAAGTGGCTCGGGAAGATCCCGTTTCTGCATAATGGTTTTTCTCTAAAATCACCGCATTATGTTTAGTAAGCACTTCTATTAACTTTTCTTGCTCTTTTCCTGTTAATAATTTAAAAGAAAAATTGTTCGCCGTTTTATCACGAAAAGTCGGCATATAGGTAATAATTTTTTTATCCTTTATTTCAGGAAAAAGGTCATAAAGTTTCTTTTTATACGTTGACGTAAAATCCTTTTGATTGATTAAAAAGTCGTTTCGAGGCTGTCCAATTGAAAGAATTTTATCTGCCGTTATACTAAATTGTCTAAACGCAGTTAACAGCTTATTTGAATTTTCTTGAGAAGAAGAGATATAAAAACGATAATTAGTCATTTTATTTCTATTAAAGTTACTAAAGAAATCATTCGAGCTTTCATATCCAATCGAGTCGTCCCCAATTCGTTTTAACGGAACTCCATGCCAAAGCTGGACGGTTATGCAGTTTCCAAAAACATTTAAATTGGAAATATCATGATGGGAATGGGAAAAGAAAGCATACTTAGCTGTCATCGACTTGAAAAGTCCCTGCAGTGAATTCTTTTTATAGAATGTAATGTGATCGATCTTTTTTAGTTGATCATATATATGTGGCTTCCCAATCCAAATTAATTCAAATTCATTTGGGTGTTTCTCTGCAAGCCATTCAAACAGAAACCGGGGATTATCACCAAACCTGTCACCTAACCAAGCTCCAAAGACAATTCGATTTTTCTTCTTAATAACCAGACAGCTGATGAGATAGAAGAAAAAATTAATGAACTGCTTTACTTTATTTTTTAAGTCTGTCATTAGAAGTCCCCCAAATTTTGAAACCATAAATAAGAAGAAAGTATTTTACTATTGTTTATTCAAATCTGTTTTAACCTTCGTGGTCGAAATACCTTCCGTTCTAGGTAGATAAACCACTTCGCAGAATTCAGAAAGAAAATCAAATTTCCCCTTCCAATCATCCCCGATGACAAAAGTATGGACATCGTGATTGATGACATCCTCTTTTTTCTGTTCCCACGTTTTTTCTGGAATGACTTCATCCACGTAGACAATTGCGTCTAACAATAATTTTCTTTGCTCATATGAAAAATAAGATTTCTTCCCTTTTATTTCATTAAAATCATCGGTAGAAAGTGCCACGATTAAATAATCGCCTAATGATTTAGCTCTTCTTAAAAGGTTAATATGACCGTAATGTAATAAATCAAACGTACCGTAAGTAATTACTTTTCGCATTTTTTACCCTCTTATATTTTTAGTAAGATTTTTTTTCAAAGCATTGATTTTAGTTTACCTACACAATACTAAACCAATACTTGTTCACTATTCAAGAATTTTATCATAAATATGGTATTTTCAACAAATTAGAAAAGCGCAAGCGCCTTGTTCAGCCCCGATATAGGGCGACTTGTCGACTGACCGGCAAAGCAAGGTCAAAGACTAGACGCCCTTAATGCGTACAGAAAGCGATAGCTTTATGTAGCCAAGCATAAGACGAGCCGGCCGAAAGGTTGCTCTTTAACCTTTTGGACGGATTGGCTTATGACCTCTAGGGGCTAGGCGCTGGAGCTGGACAATTCTCCAGTTTATATTTGCCTAAGCGTTTTTCTTTTTGAATTGAAGTAATAATTTTTTGGCACTTTCTTTGTTCAGTAAGAGAAATAATCCTAAATATAATAAGTAGGATATGACACCTACAGCGATTAAGTTAATAATCGTGCCTGAATGGATCATTTCTTTTGCTAGAGTACCCACATAGTAAATGGGAATCCCCGCACCAATTAAAAGGAAATGCAGTTTTCCATAGGGAAATAAATTAAACAGCCTTTTATTTTGAACGACGTTAAGTGTATTAATAAATACTTTAGAGACCGAAAAAGAAATAGCAGAGCCAAGCAGACCAATTTTAGAAATCAAAATGATACTTAGCCCGAGGTTCAAAACAAATAACAATAGATTATTCAGCAAGTTCGTTTTCGAATACTTTGTCATGCTTAGCAGGGCTCCCGCCGGGCCAATGATTGCATCATATACGGTCCCAAGGAAAAACAAAAACATAATTAGCTTAATGTTCTCTACCTGTGAGGCTTTCACTCCAAATATGCTAAGCATCTCTTCTGTACAAACCGTCAACGTCACCCAGGCAGGTAATACTAACGCCGCAATCACTAACGTGGATTGCTTAAATAGCTCACTTAATTCACTCATTTTATTTTTCTTATAGTATTCAGACATGATTGGCCACATTGTAACAAAAGGTGCCACAAACAATCCCAATATGGCTGAATAGTTTTCAAAAATACGTAAGATCCCTACCTCAAAATTCCCCGTCAAATAACTTAAGACAAATTTATCTAGGGAAATAAGGACAATCGAAATCGAAGCAACAAAAAATAATGGGATTGAATAGTTAACATATTCTTTCACCTGGCCCTTAGGCTGAGAATGGACCTTTAAATAGTCCTTGGCAATATAAATAAACCGGATCACCACTAACACCATTTCAACTGCCAGCATGACGATAACCGCTGCCTTTAGACTGTGTGTAATGGTAAACAGAGCAGCTAGTAAAATGAATTTGAGCACATTATTTAAAAACGGGGAAAAGATATTCGCCAAAACTGTTTTTTTCTCTCCCTGAAAAAAACCATCCAAAATTTTGGCATACGTTAAAAAAATCACATAAATCAATAAATAGATTCCTAACTCTGGATCTAACTTAAACGACGCAAATATATTCTTTTTCGCTACCCAGACAACCAATAAAACTAGGACTAATAATAAGGTTGTTATCTTTAAAGAAATCGTGAGAAACCATTTGCGCTGGCTTTTTTCATCCGTACCTGCAACACTGCGAATGATCCCTGTATCCATACCAATCACAGGTAAAACCATTAATATATTCGCCAATGATAAAAATATACTCAGGGAACCATAGGATTCAATCCCTAATGATTTACTCAAGATCACTTGGGTTAAAAATGCTAATCCTGCCCCTACTAATTTAATGATAAAAACATATAGTGTTCCTTTAAAAAAGTTATTTTTTCGTTCAGATTCCAATTGTAGTTTCGCTCCTATCCTAGGGAAAAGTAAAACCAGTCACTCTACCCTCCATTTTAAGTAATACAACGATAAAAGAGCAAATTTCGACACAATCCTTTACCGACATCAATAATACCAATTTTCAGCCAGTAAAATCTAGTCATTCTAGTGAAATATGTTTGTAGCTTGAATAATAAAAAAATGCCATTTACTTTGCAGTCTGCTAAGTAAATGGCACTCTCATGCAATTCCAAAAGAAAATTACTGAAGCTCTTTCACAATATACTGTGAACTCATCCAGCCGTCATTTCCATTCGGCAGTTTGATTTTATACCACTTTTGAGATGGGTCCATGATCACTTTTTGGCTCGCATCCAAAACCAGCGCCACATAACTATTTAAAGTTAAACTTCCAATAAAATTATCGGCAGTAACTTCTGGTGTAGAGCGAACATTCACGGTGCTGGCGCCCGAAACTCTTCCTAAATTCAGGACAGTGAAAGAATTTTTGTAACTAGAAAAGTCTATTCTGTTTGTCCAATAGACCGCATCATTAAATTGCACTCTTAACTTATAATCATTGCTCTTTTCTAGAAGAACAAACGTTGATCCTGCTTTAATCGTATTTGTATTCGAGATGATATCAACTTTCGCTGCCGCTTGGATGTTAGCAGGAAATTGATCGCTTCCTGCCGGAATACCAGGAACAGCCGGAATCGTGGTGTTAATGGCGGCATTCGCATAATAATTTTTATCAAACGGTAAAATCTTTTGCATGTGCTGCGCAATGGCATTCGCCCAATTTGGATCGGACGCATACCAATAATTCATGCCGATACTTTTGCTTGCATCTCGAGTCCCGTTTGTTCCATTCGTCCGATAGCCAAGGAAAGCACCTTCAAAATGTGTACCTTCTGGGTTTAAATAATCCGATTTTATTTTTTGAGCAATATAATTGATACAGTCGTCAATGGTTGAAAAACGATAGGCTCCTACAAAAGGAGTGATATCAAAAGCTCCATAACCAAATAGGTTCAATTTACCTAAAGAAATATTGGAGGTTCCAAAGCCACTTTCATGAATGGCATGTGCTGCTAAGTATAGAGCGTTTATCCCATACGTTTTCCCTGCATCGATAAAGGCTTGACCTTTATTCAGTAACACACTTGGACGGCCATTTACATTCGCAGCGATGTATGCATTAATTTGACTGGCGGTTACAGGAGAAGTCGTCCGCAAATCAATAAATTTATAATTATCTTCTTTTTGATATTCTTTTAAGTAAGTACTGGAAACATACCCTGTATTGCCGTTATACGTAACTTTAAACCAGCCATTACTTGTTTGCTCTGCAGATGTTACTGTCGATCCATTAGGAATAACAGTAAGAACCGCTGCTGAAGTGTTATCTGCTTGTCTTAATCTTAAATCATCTGTCACTAAATACGTTTTTTCCGGTACTACTAACGGATTTTCCGTATTTTGCGGAGGCGATTGGAGATCGGTTCCCGGAACATATCCTGTTTTCCCTTGATACGTCACTTCATACCAACTGCCAATCGTCTTTGCAGAGGAGATGATCGTATCTTTAGGCAGATTCATTAATACTCCAAAACTAGTTCCATAGGATGAGTACAAATAAGAATCTTTATTTGTCTGATAATCGGCTTTTGCAAAAGTTTTAACAGAAGCGGCTGTTACATCACTATTGATCACATACAAGGTTTTTCCATTATAAGAAACCCGATAATAGGTTTGTCCAATACTGTTAACAACCTTTTGTGTCGATAAAAGACCGTTTCCTGCTGTAAGAGTAGATACTGCTTGATTCTTACTATCTGGAGCAGAATATAAGCTCACCGTTTTATTGGTAAAATAATAGGTTTCAGTTGTATTGCTATAACTATAGTATTCCTTTAAAAATTCCCCGCTTACCCAACCGGTAGCGGTAACATTTTTTCCATTGCTCGTATACGTATAGGATACTTTGTACCAAGAGCCACTTTTCTCTGAGGAAGTAACAATTTTGCCGGTCGGAATTGTCATAATCGATTTAAAACTTGTTCCTGCCCCTGAACGCATATTTACATTCTCGGTCGTTTGGTAAGACGTTTTTACGATCGTTGTCGGTACCACTGGTACGACTGGTTTCACAGGAGTTTGCGTAACCGATTTAAGGTCCGTTCCTGGAATGTATCCTGTTTTCCCTTGATAGGTTACTTGATACCAATTCCCAACAGTCTTGACAGAGGAGATGATGGTATCTTTAGGAATCCCCATCAATTTGGGATAACTAGTTCCATACGAGGAATATAAATAAGAATTCCTTGTAAGTTGATAATTGGCTTTAGTAAAGGATTTTACAGGGCCTGCTGAAACATCACTGCTGATCACATACAAGGTCTTTCCATTATAGGAGACCCGATACCAGGTTTGTCCAATGCTGTTGACCACTTTTTGAGTAGATACTAGGCCGTTTCCCGCTGCAAGAGTGGATACGGCTTTATTCTTTTTATCTGGTGTAGGATATAGACTACTAGTTTTATTGGTAAAATAATAAGTCCCGCCTGTATTGCTATAAATATAGTATTCCTTTAGGAAACTCCCGGTTACCCAGCCGGTTATACTAACATTTTTTCCTTTGACCGCATAAGTATAGGATACTTTATACCATGCCCCTTTTCTCTCTGCGGAAGTTATAATTTTTCCTTTAGGGATGGTAATAATAGTTTTATAGTTCGTTCCTGCTCCGATACGGACATTTAGATTTGCAGTCGTTTGGTAATAGATTTTACTAATCGTGTCGGCATAAACGTGACCCAGACTGTTAGATGCATAAGGGATAACTGCACCGCTTCCCAGCAGCAAACAGGTAGAAAGGACCATCACTTTCCCCATTTTTTTCAATTCATCCACTCCTATATATATAAATCTACCTATATGAAAAAATAAAAAATGACAATTAATTTGATTGTCTATCCTCGAAAACTAGAAAAATATTCCGAAATATAGTTTATTATCGCTTATTATGACGAATTTTTAAATAGTTTCCTGCCAAATCCTCTATTAATTGGAGAAAAATAAGCAATTTTTCCTATATTGGAATATGCAGGACAATATTCCAGTAACTTTTTCTATACGACTTTAGATAAAATGAATCGTTAAAACAACACTGCCCAGGTTTTTGTGCCTACCATTCCGTCTGCGGCTAATCCGTTGCGTTTTTGCAAAGCCATGACAGCTTTTTCTGTCTTTGGGCCAAAAATGCCATCCACGTTTACATCAATAGCTCTCTGGATTCGCTCGACGTCTTTTCCGATCGAGCCTCTTTTTATTAAATGGCCGGGAAAAGGCATGTTCTCTTGTGTACGTTTGTGATTATCCTCATTACTGACCAATTGAATAAAGTCATTCCAGTCGATCCCTTTTTCCCCGCTGCGGAGAAATCTAGGACAGTTTTTCCCGCTCCAATGGTGATGCTGGACCACGTTAGCCAAGGGGATTTGATAGGTCTCCATCAATTGTTTTGTGACCTCCGCTGCATGGTTGACCGCCTTTTTAAAATCCCCATCACTGTTTACGCATATTTCCATATGAATCGAGGAAGAATTACCTGTACCACTTCTGCCATCCCCTGCCGCCCAGGCTGTCTCATAAAAGGGAATGGATTGAATCGCTTCACGTTCATCAATTTGCAGGTGCCAGGAGGCCAAACGGTCATTTCCCCGTTCCTGTAATTTGGCATGTGCCCGAGCACCTGCACCCGGGCTAGGATTATCTGTTTCATGGATGGTGATGTAGGCGGGGACCATTTTGATGCCAGGGCGCGTTTCTTTATTTAAAGCAGGAATAAATCGCTGAATGATGTTCATATACAACCTCTCCTTTCCTCTTTATTTATAGAAAACACAAGGATCTGGACAGGGGATTGACTACTTTTTTGCATTTCTTTTCCCAAATCATTAGTATGGAGGTAATCATATTTAGGGATTGAAGGGTTCGTATGAAAAAGTTACTGAAGTTTGGACTGGTTGGGATTGTGAATACACTTATTTCAATCGGTTGTTATATCTTGTTTGTCAAATTAGGCATGCACTACATCGCAGCCAATATCCTTTCTTACCTGATTGGGTTAGTGAATAGCTATTACTGGAATAAGAAGTGGGTATTTAAAAATACAGAAAACCATCTAGCTGTTTTCGTTAAATTTGTCATCGTTAATTTAATTGTACTAAGTATCAATACAGGCTGCCTCTTCTTACTTGTCCATCAATGGGGATTCAATCAGTACGGTTCACAATTAGCAGCAACCGCGCTGGGAATGGGAATCAACTTCATTTTAAATAATCAGTGGACCTTTGAAGCAAAGAGAACAAATAAACAAACACATTAATTTTGAACACTCAAAATGCTAGACATGATGGAAGCTAAGATTATTTATCTATAAATTTGGATAATAAATGGATTTTACTCGAGGTTTTATAGTAGGATAGTAGTAGTTTTATCAATCCTATTCTATTGGAGGGCTTAAAGTTGCTGACTCCTGCCCAACAAAAAATGAAACAAGAGCTGGAAGAATTACAGGCGGCGGGGCGATTCTACCACGCGGAAGAAACGGGATCCCTTACGCCACATCCATCTTCTATGAAAAAATGGGTCATACTAGCAGCCGGATTTCTGCTCATCTTGTTAATGGCTGTTCTGTATTCATTTCACCCTAATCAATCCGATTTGGCTGCCTATTTAACGAAAGAGCAGCTTTTATATAGGCAAAGTGAACAACTGCTCAATCAAACTCTTTCTGGGCAGACGGTTAACTACCGTGAAGCAAAGGCAGAACAAATTCACGTATGGAAAAAACTTTCCGCTCTGGACCCACCATCACGCTTACAAGCCCATAAACTTGATTTACTGCATGTCATGGAGCAGCAACAAGAGATTCTTACCTATCTAGAGTTCTTCAAGGTTACAAATACCGCTGCATTAAACCATAAAATAATCGAACTCCAAGTCAAGCAAGAGCTGGCGATGGAGAGTTTACGGAGTGCGCTCGAGCGCGAAAAGATTAAGTATGAGCGACTCGAGGATGGGACAGTTCAGTTTTGGGTGAACGAGAAAGTTTATACATACTAAAAGAGGCTGGCCCAAAAGGTTGTTGATGTATAATTTTTTCACACTCTGTTGATTGGAGTGGAAGGCGCTACGCTCCTGCGGGAGTACGGGGCAGGGGAGACCCCGCAGGAGCGTAGCGACGAGGAGGCTCCCCGTACCGCTCGCGCCTGGAGCGGAAATCAACAGACTAGTTTAGTGAATAAAAAAGTGGGTGCCCCCAAAATATACTTTTGGGACACCCACTTTTTTATTCAGCCGCCTGCACCCTGTCTTCTGTTTCCAGCTGGTGCAGCGGGCGTTTTTGCTGTGATTTTTCTACCGTTTGGAGAATAACATGGACAATTAAAACCACCAAGGTCATTAGTTCGACCGCCGAATCTAGGTAGTACCAGGAAAGTGTCGCGGTAATGTCATAAAGGGAATGAACGAGGACAGTTACCCACAGGTTTCGTGTCCATAATAAGATTAACCCAAATAATAACCCCATATTCGCGAAGGTAACGATGGCCCCAATCTTAACAGCCCATGGTTCCACTGAATCTAAGGTATGATCTATTCCAAATAGGATTGAAGTGAGAAATAAGGCACACATCAGAAAAATATCTCTTCTCCCGCTCGCCCATCTGTTTGAAAAGAATTTTTTACATACGACCAGCAGAAGGATGATGTAGGCTAGGCGCCACACCTCTTCTAAGCCTGCGAGCGCATCAGTATATAAATCCGGGCCGATGGTATCTACTTTTTCAAAAAAGGTGGAATCAGGTTTGGTCTTTGTCTCGGAATCCACTGTTTCAGAATGCTGATCCACATCCATTTGCATATCGGTATAGTCTTGAACATACTGATCATAACCCACGTTAAAATCGTTAAAAGTGTTCGATGAATAGATATTAATGATCGTGCTGCCAATAAAGAAAATTAAGAAAGCGCCTGTAAACTTTAAGGCTAGCTGCCGTTTTGTTACCTGAATCCGTTCGGAACTGCTAATTCGCCGGTGCAGTTTTAAGCCGACAAACAAGGAAGATACCATCATAGCATCATAGAGGGTGCTGGCCAAATAGCTGTAGCGGGTTAAATAAAGAAGGACTTCAGCCCCGACCGTGATCATCAGCATGGCAAAGAGTAACTTGATTGAAATCGGTTTTGTTAGGTTTGTTGTCATCTGCGTCCCTCCCTGCCTTCGTGCTTATTTTAATAGCGTTACAGCCAATATTCCGAATCCATTTAGTAATAGCAGGAATAGCAAACAGCCTATGAGCCACTTATAGGTTCTCTTCACTGATTATTCTCCTTTAAAATGATTGTTTAAGATGTTTACCCAATCTATGAATAGATAATAATAGTAATAATTTATCATACCAGCAAAGAAATAGCATTATTATGTTTTTCCATTCGTACTAGTTGCGGTGATTTTTTAAGTTTACCGTACATAAGATTGTACAGGCTGTATGTCCATTTTCTTAGAGTTGGGAGGTTATGAATTGAGGCGCTTTGTTTCTTTGATTCTATTGGTTGTCATCATCTATGTATTATCTGCGACAAATCCAGGGCGGTCGGAATATATTGATTGGATTAATCACAAATCAATGGATCAGTCGTCCAACCTGCTAAAAAGGGGAATCCTCTCCATTGCCGGGAAATCGATCTTCGATGCCGGAACAAGCAAATCTGATTATGTTGTTTTTTCTATCTACAAGACAGATTTTACAGATGTCGGGATGGGCAAGATGACGACAATTGGGATCTTTCATCAGTTTATCCCTTTATCAAGCCTTGAAAAAGAAAAGTGAATTAAGAAAAGCGCAAGCGCCTTGGTCAGCCCCGATCTAGGGCGCCTTGTCAACTGGCCGGCGTAAGCAAGGCCAAAGACTAGTCGCCCTTAATGCGTACAGAAAGCGATAGCTTTCTGTAGCCAAGCATAAGACGAGCCGGCCGAAAGGTTGTTCTTTAACCTTTTGGACGGATTGGCTTATGACCTCGAGGGGCTAGGCGCTGGAGCTAGACAATCAAAGGACCGAATGGGAATATGCCCGCTCGGCCTTTTTTATGCGTGGTCAATGACTCTCAAATGGGCAAAGAAGCGATGAAAATCCGAATCGGATGAATACTTCCGCTCAACCAAACGGAGCGTGTTCCCCTTTAGACTGCCCCAGTCTATGTTGGGATTTGCTTCGACCATGCTGCAAAGCCTTAGGAGGTGTTCTTTTGGCAAATACTCCAAAAATTCTTCAATAAATCCAGAGAATTCGAGGATATAAAGCTTCATTCGTAAGGCCGTATCCGCAATGCTAATAAGTGAATCTCCCCCAAAATCCATCATAATGTTTTCTCGGTAGCAGCTAAAGTAAGCGATGCACCTCTTAGTGAACCGGGCACGATTTTGTTTTAAAACCTTTAGTGCATAGTTCACAAACTTTTTGTCATATGACGACGGAATCAGCCTTTCAAGCTCGGGTTCCACTCTACTTCTAACCGGTAACTTGTTTAACACGATTAGTTGCATTATTTTCACTTCATCGCTGTAAACGAAGTCATCTATTTCACAAAGTTTTTCATATGCCGCCTCTAACTGTCCCTCCCTTTCAGCTTCTTTTGCAAGGTTACTGTCAAAGCGAATTCCCGCTTGAATTTTGCGTAAATCCTTCCTAAGCCGTATTTTCAATTGATAGTGATATTCACCTTTTAAAAAGATGGACGTTACGATGATATAGCTGATATAAAACAGCGTCCCGCCAGCCAAGCAGTACATGGTTTGCGTTGTTGGGGCGAATATGACCCCCATGCCGGTACCAGTTAGAACCCAGATGGCTTCAGTAAATAAGTGTTTTACGGCACTCTTTCTAACAAGCTGGTGGACGAGTTTATAGTGCTTGCGGCAGACCGGACAAATCGGATCCTTCAGAACCGAATAACGTTGACAGTTCTTACACATTTTTAGTTTTTGAAACTGATATTTTTCATTTTTTGCAAGCGTTCCATCCCGTTTAGCCAAAGGTATCACCCTCTGTCAGCATAATCTCCAATTCCTCGTCGATCTATTCGAAACTCCCGTTGCTGCGTTTATTTTTTCGTAATTTATAAGCTTTGTAAATCAGAGTGAAAACTAGGATGCCGGTAAACATCAGTCCATACATGGATTCTCCCCCCTTACACCAATCGTAATCCTGGGCACTTCTCTATGGGACATCTTTCTAAACGTCCAACTTTATCATTCTAGGGAGTACAGCTTGGGAATATAATGACAACAATTGGGATGGGCTTGGAGGTTGTTCCATTTTAGAGATCGATACTGCTAATGGAGGTGCTACCACATGTTTAGAAAGACAATTAGTAGTTTCATCATACTGGCGGTTATTGTCTGCAGCATTAGTTATCTTAATGTACGCGCGGCAAGTCCGTTACATTCCACCTCACGAATGGAAGGAATGCTAGTTGTGGACGTCAGTAATTCCATGAGAGACAGCGATCCGAATAATATCAGTAAGGAAGCGATGAAGATGTTTATCGATATGTCATCGCTCGAAGGAGATAACATCGGGGTCGTTGCCTACTCGGACGAGGTAATGCGAGAAAAGTCGCTCGTAAAAATCGGCTCGGAACAAGATAAAAAAGAATTGAAGTCGTTCATCGATTCACTTGAGAAATACTCCTACACTGACTTATCCACTGGGGTTTCTGAGGCGATTAAGATGCTGGAATCCAGCCATGAAAAGGATTTCACCCCATTGATTGTCCTGCTGGCGGACGGAAATAACGAACTGAATCCGAGAAAGTCCAAAACGATTTCGCAGGCGGATCAAGACCTCCAATCAGCGGTCAGTCAGGCTAAAGCCAAAGGCTTCCCCATTTATACGATTGGCTTGAACGCGGATGGGAAGCTCAATAAGGAAGTCCTGACGAACGTGGCGGACAGTACAAATGGGAAATTCTTTGAGGCCACATCAGCCGAGCAGCTTCCTAAGATCTTAAGTGAAATTTTTGCCCGGCATTTTAAATTAAAGATTGTTCCCGTTTCACAACTAATTGGTACTGGCGCCTATCAGGATATCAAGATTACCGTGCCAAATGAAAATGTCCGGGAAGCCAATATCTCCCTTATGTCTGATCAGCCTGTGGAGATTCAACTGATGAATCCTTCGGGCAAAGTGGTGGAGATTCCATCTGATCAGGTGGTGCTAACGAAATCAAGAACCTATTCGATGGTCAAGCTGCTGAAGCCCGTTCAGGGGGATTGGACCTTGAAGGTCAAGGGTGTCCCACACGATAGGATCGATATCAATCTTATCTTCAACTATGATTTACAGTTAAAATTGGCGGCCTTTGCCAAGGAGAGCTACAAAGCTGGTGACACCGTTCAAGTTCGTGCCTTCTTTGAGGACGACAGCGAGGTCCTTAAGGATCAAGCTTTTTATCACTCGATGAAAGGTACATTGTTAGTCAAAGACCTCGATAAAGGAAAAACAGAGGAGTTTTCGTTACAACCTGGAACTAGCGGATTTTCGGGTGCGTTTAAGCTTGGCAGTGCTTCTGCCTATGAAGTGACCGTGAAAGCAGAAGATAACAGCTTTTTCCGTCAGACGATTCCTCAGAAAATCACGTTGAAAACAGCACCCGAGGTCCCTTTAAACGAGAAACCAAGCAGCGTTTCGGGCGATGATGGCAACTCCTTCCCCTGGCTTCTGATCGGCGGAGCTGCCGCGGGTATCCTCTTACTCGTTGCGCTTGCTTCCCTGCTTTGGTCCAAGTTAAAGAGCAGAAACCGCAGGTTCAGCGGGCAGATGGTCATGGAAGTCAGGGACGAAGAAACCGGGGAACGAATCAGCCCGCAATATAAAAAATTGAAATTCTTTAAGGGAAAATTCCGTCTCCATCAACTCTTATCTCTGGCACCGGAGTTTGCGGAAACGGAGAAAATCATCTTTAAACCACTCGCCAATGACTCTTTATTACTGATCAACCACTCTAATTGCACCATAGAAAAAAACGGCCGGGCAATCAGTGCCCAAAAAGGCCTGACGATCAAGCGAAACGACCGCCTGCGCATCCTGCCGAAGAAGGTTAATAAATCTATCTACCTTGAGTATATTTCATAGGGTGACAGGCACCGTTTCTAACACATAGGGAGGAATAATGATGAAAGCTAGTGTAAGAGAGCATATTCAGCAGTTGGATGTTTCGTTAGGCGGTGGGATTATTTCGGAGAAGATCCGTGTTGATACGATCGAGAATCCCATGCTTGTCATTGGTCTTGGCGGGACTGGGATTGATGCCTTGCTCCGGCTAAAATACCAGGTGAACCGCCGCTTTAAGCTGCCGCAGGATCCTTTATCGAAGAAGAAAAAGGAAAAACCCAACAATATTGAGTTCCTGGCCTTTGAAACCAATGAATACGACCGCTACAAAACATACAAAGGGATTGGTCTTGATCCCAATAAGGAGTTCGTCCTCCTTTCTAACCCTGAGATCGGCGGCCTGCTCCAAAACCGCAGCACACTCGAGCCGTGCATTAAAGAATGGCTGTCACCGGAATTATCCATCACTGATGGAATCAGCGGCGCCTCCGGTGTCCGCCAGGCCGGACGATTGCTGCTGTTTACAAAAATCAACCAAGTGGTCCAAACGATGGAGCGAAAAATCGAGTCGGTCCTCGAAGGGACCAATAAACGGCTATATGTGTTCATTTTAACTGGTGTCTCCGGAGGCACTGGCAGCGGATGTTTTCTTGATATTGCCTACATCACGCGCGGGATCATGGAGCGAAAATTCGGCCCGACCGGTATCGATAAGGTCAGCATGCTTGGCTATCTATTCATGCCGGATGTGAATCTGTCCAAACGCGGCCTAAGCTCCCATACGGTCGAGTATATCGAGAAAAATGGCTATGCGGCCCTAAAAGAACTCGATTACTGGATGAATTGTGATGAACGAAATGAACGTTTCAAAATGAAATATGGCAGCATCTTGGACGTTAACTCTCCGATGCCTCCGTTTAATCTTTGCCATTTCATCTCAGGAACGAATCTGGAAGGGAAATGGCTGGAAAATGCCTATGATTACTGCATGAATGTCACCGCTGAAAATATTACCAACTTCATGGCCAATGAAGATAAAAAATCCAGCGAAGAATTTGCGATCCATGACTATATCAGCAATATCCGCACCAATATCGCGCAAATGCCAAAGCCCTATGCCGCCAACTACCAATACAATATTATCGGTGCCTCAATGGCTGAAATTCCAGTCGAAGAAATGACCACTTATATTGGCTTTAAACTATTTGAAAAAATGAAGAAGATGTTTGAGGCGGAACCCGACCAAAATGATGTGGAAAAGTTTGCGGAAAAGCTGCGGATGGACCCTGACTCCATTCATCAGCGGTTCAATGAACGTGTACCGGAGCCCCTGTCAGGGTACGAGCACAGTGAACGTTTTTCCTATAACAATGTCATTAAATCAGCCGTAATTAATCTTGACGAAGAGCTGGAAAGAGACTATTTAGTAAAGGCGAAAGAACAATACCGGAAATGCAAAAAGCAGCTGCCAGGCGAAAGCCTCGAAGAGTTCCGGCGCCAAATGGAGCGAATCTTTCTTAGTCCTGAAAAGGGTCCAATCTATGCATCGAGGCTAATCTACGCCCATGACAGTTCCTGTCTGTTAAAAACAATAAAGACCTATATCGAGCGATTGCGGGATCGGTTGGAACACCTGCCGCGTGCCATTCAATCCGAACAAGATTACGCCTATAGCAAGCTCGAGGAGGCAAGGAGTGCATTCCTCTCCAAAGACCGCAAGAAGAATGCCTATATCGAAGCAAAATTAAACGAGTTCGCTGCCCGGGCAGAAAAGGCAAGAGTCGAAGAAATGATGGAATTTTATGAAGAGCTGTATCAGCTGCTTTATAACCAGAACAACAAAATATATGAAGTTTATCAAGAAATCTTATTAACCTTGAAAAATATCTTTGAAAAAAATGCCGGTATATTAATAGAAAAAGAGGAAATCAATCAGGATGCCCCCCTCACCTATTATTGGCATTTGGTCAGTATCCCTGATACCTCCCCAGAGATTCAGCGGATGTTTGATTCGAAGGATGGCGAATTACTGCTGCAGAAATGGTCGGAAATGCTCCTTGAAAAATCAGCCTATTGGATCAAAGAACAAGATGTCGATGTGGTCGGCACCGTGTCCGAGTTTCTCACCGATCAGTTCGGAGATTTAATCACGAAATCGATGGAAGACTTTCTGCATCTGAAGTATGGCGAGGATAAACCAATTGATAAAATTATTGAAGAAAAAATCGCTGCCCGCTTGGACCGCGATGCCCTGCCAGTGTTCCACCTTGCCAATAGCAACGGCCAGCTCCACTTCCCGCAATGGGGGTTTGTCAGTGTGCCAGTAAAAGCTCCAAATATCTATAACGGGATTAAAAATTTTGAAAAGCACTCGCTAAGCCACTCCCGCTTCACGATTAAAGAAAGCGAGCTAAGAAATCGGATTTTCTGGTTAAATACGAAAAACGGGATTCCGCTGTTTGCCTATTCACCTTTAAAAATTTACGAAGCATCCTATGAAAAGACGATCTTAGAAAAAGAAGGAGTGGGCCGGCACCTGGTGCAGACAGAGAAGGAAAACTGGCTTTACCTCCCCTCACCGATCCCGGAAAAATCCTGGGGAGATACGTACCAAAACCTTCGGGTGGAAGAATACAATGCCGGGATACGGGATTTATTCGAACAAGCGTTGGAATTCGGCTGTATCACGGTCAAAGAAGAAGAACGGAATACCAGTGCCAAATACCGGTGCCATTTTACAAAAGAGTTAAACAGGGGAGCATTTTTCGCCAAGTATGAAATTGACCTGCACAAGCTGGATCGAGCCAGTCTTGGAAACTTAAATCAAGTGTTAAGAAAGCTAAAAGAATGGTCCTCAGGCGGCATGGATCCTGACGGCAGCTGCGACATTTTTGGAAGCAGCAACTTAGAAATGGCAAAAGAAAACTTAATTCGTTCCCCTAAGTTGATTGAAAAATTGAAAATAGAGGTTCGAAAATACCAATTTATACAAGAAATAATGACGGAAATTGAACGATTTATCTCCTTACAAAAAGAGAATGAGCGGCTTAAAAACCTGTATATCCAAGCCATTTATACCCATACGATTAAAAAACGCGGAGCTCTTTACGTTTACGATCATGGATTGGAGGAAGATGCATGGGAGCCGTTGGTGAATCTGATGAAGACCACGAAATTCGTAGACTATGAAATCTTTCAAGCATTCAAAGCATTGACCCCAAAAGAAATCGCCCAGCTTGAAAAAAAATCAGAGCAGCGAAGCCATGAGTTAATCCAACAGGAAAGCGCGGCACAGTTAATCTTTGCCTTAGAACAAATGGCAGATACCTTTCAAAGAGAAAAAGAAGATCTTGATTATGAATACAAGGATTTAGTTAATGGCGAGGAAGTGTACAGTTTCTATAAAGAGATGATGATCAAGGTGCAGGAAATGCTTAGACAGCTTAAATCATAAGAAAAGCGGAAGCGCCTTGACCAGGGGCGACAGGCATAAGACGAGCCGGCGAGAAGGCTGTCCTTTAGCCTTCTTGACGGGTTGATCTAAATGTGGAGGCGACTGTTTTGGGACTCTAGGCTAAGACGCACCCTGCGAGAAGGCGCTTTTTGCCTTCTTCAGGGGGTGGCTTAGACTTGCGTCCCGAGGAGCCGCAACTGGATACGCTTAGACCTAAGAGCCCCTAGGCGCTGGAGCTAGACAATTCTCAAAGTAATTTTAGAAGGCCGCACGCATTCGATGCATGTGGCCCGCCTCATTTCATGTTTTTCAAGGAGGGATACACCTGTGCGAGATCTAGTACAAAAATATGCCGATTCCTTCTCCATCAAACTCGAGAAAATCAGTCAATCCGAAAACGTACAGCGCAGTGTCAATTATCCGATTGTCTTTTTATTTTTGGGCGACCTCGTGAAGGATGCCTTATTAACAATCAAAAAGATGAATAAGGAAAAATGGCATAACAGTAATGGCATCTTATACTTTCATGCCTATCAATCCGAAACCATCCTCGCTGATAATCTGTTTTCACTTCAGCTGGCCAATACTGGGTACGATCGCCAATCACAACGGAAAGAGCTGGCAGACACTTTTAACCAGGATGAAACAATGCTGATCGAACTGAATAAAACCTTTCGAAAGCTTACAACAAAGCTAGCTGACTATGGAAGGGCCTTTTCTTCACTCCAGAAAGTAAACCTTTGTGTGGTCACCGCCATACATGACCCGGCAAATATCCTAATCCAAGAATTCACCCTTCTCCTAAAAAGCATTCTGCAAGAATCGTTCCGAATTGTGGAGGTGGATCTATATGGGCTGTTAATGGAAAAACAGGACGGTGAAAACTTTGCCTTCACCACTTCGCTTGGCATCAGCTTTCTAAAGGAACTGGATGAGTATCAACAGAATGAGTATCATTTCGAAAAGGACCTCCAGCTGATAGAGGACCATTTAAGATTGCCTGTTTGTCATCCCCCTTCCCCTCTCTTTGACATGGTCTATTTATTAAGTGATAAAAATGAGAATGGCTTAATTGAGGATGAGGCTCTTCAACAAAACTATGAACTAATCAGTCATCTGAACCTGTTGAAGAATCGCAAAATATGGACCGAGCATTATGAAAAAATGAATAGTTATTCCCACCAATCCTTTAAGCGGGCAATGAAGGGAAATGCAGGGAATCCTGTTTATGCATCAGCCGGATTTGCTAAAGTGACAAGGCCCAATAAAGCCATTGTACTGCACGTTGCGAGTCAATTTTATCAAGGGCTTTTAGATACTCTTAAAAACCAAAGCAAGCAGCCCAGGGAGAAAGTCCTGCAGCTCTTCGATTTATCTGAGTCATCTTTTCAAAAATATTATGAGCACTTCCTTCCTCCAGCGGACCGGCTTTATGACATGCATGAATTAATGAGGGTCAGCAATTCCTATCGGGCCATACGAAAACTGTCACTGAACGAAACAGAAGAGTTCCTTTACGAGGGTGGCACGGAGACGTTTTTTTACCAGAACTTCGAAGAACCCGTACATGAGTTTTTAAAGGTTTTAGACCTAAGGGAGCAAATTGAATGGTGCTTTTATGAAAATATCATTAATCATGAACAGTACGGAATCTATTGCGCTTATAGTTGGACAGCGGACAACGTTCACGCTGAGTCAAATGTGATGAATGCGATTAGCCATATTTTAGAAGAGACAAAACAAGAGCAGCTAAGACTTAAAGAACATTTGGAACTTACTTATCAGCAAATCGTGGATCATTGTGAGTTTAAAAAAAGCCTTCTGCCATTTTCAAGCAAGAAAAACCTAAGCAGTTTCCTAGAATACTTTTTCGAGGAAATCTATGGAACCAAATACGAGCTGTTAAGGCTTAAAGTAAAACTGGAAGTTTTAAAACAATACCGAACGGTCCTCAAGGGACTGCACCGCACATTGCAGCCTAAGATCAGTCTGATGAAAAAGGTAGATACCTTCCTGAAAAAGACCGCAGCGGATAGTTTGTTTGATTCTGATGATGATTTAGACAGGAATATTGCCCAATATTACTCTAGAGTGAATGAGTTGATTACCGCAAAGCTACAGGAAAAACGAGGGCCCTATTTCTTTTTGAATGAACGTTTTTTTAAAAATCTCTATCGTTATCTGGAAGACGATCAACCTGAAATCCTTTTAGAGCGACTGTTGGTGGTATGCGACCGGGAGGTATTAACCCATGAGGAATTCCATCGCACCTTTGAAGATGAACTGTTAGAAAGAGCCAATGTGCTGACCGATTATGAAAATAGGGAAATTCTCTCTAAAGAGGAATTGTTTCAAAAGTTATATCTTCGATTGGATGAAAGTTCGTCGATCCACATTGAAGTGTTCAACTACACCCAAACGAACCGGTATGAAGAGAAGTATTACTTTGGCGATTTTAACAGCCAATTCATGCGGTTTGCCATGGACAAAGATCCTGGGATGCAATGGAAGGTCGGCTGTGCCCATGAAAAGAAATCAAGTGGAATAGAGAAGCTCACCCTCATGGGAGGCTTTACCCTAAAAGATCTTATATTTTATCGCAATGGAGAAAAGTATTATAAGAAATACATTGAAAATGGATATGAATTTCATACCAAAGCGGAAGCGTCCGTTTAGCGGCGTATGGACTGGAGCGCTTTAATTGGAATTTATGTCTAGGGGTGATGTGTGGTGAACTGGGAACCGATTCCTTCCCCTAAAGATGAAATAAGGGATATCAAAAAAACAATAATCGATACTAGGGTCCACGTACAATGGTACTGGCCAATTTAGAGCTTTGGAAGATTATTGAATGTGACAGACTTGCTTTTGAAGCCTTAGTCTGCTACATCAGTAATCAGCCAGACTATGCGTATTTACTAAAAGATTATTTTAACCTTCGTATCAATCATTTGAAATTAGAGGATGTAACGTTCTTTAAGGAGATTATAACAAATGAATTTGTTGCTGAAATTTCGGAGGATATCCTACGGGATGATTTTCTAATTCTCAGAGTTATTTACAAACTAATTAATTTCCCAACAGAATCAGTTTCACATTTGTTGAAGCTGTTAACGAGGAATGGGCGTGAACAGCTTAACCGGATACTTCAGAGAATACTGTGTGAATTATCATCACCGATTCCAATACAGTTATTCTTTGTTGCCTTTGAAACGAGTGGTGACGGCGTTGATTATCCTAAGTTATTTGATCTTCTTATTGACCATTATAACGAGAACACCATGTGTTCGTTTATAAAAGAGAATGCCCACCTTGTTGCAACGGATGTACTCTATAGAAAATCCTTGAAAATCTATTTTTTAACTCATCCAAAATCGATTTGGAAGGATATAAAGTGGCGTAAGGAACTGCAGGATGTTAATGATGGTAAATTTAAGCTTTATTAAAGGAAGTAGAGAAAGACACCGCCAACCCGCTGGTTAGGTTCCTAAAAAAAACTGGAATTAACCCCTTTTAAAACTTTTTTAAACAACAAAAAAGGGCAGCTACATTTAGCTGTCCTTTTCCGTGCCTGGCAACGTCCTACTCTCACAGGGACAAAGTCCCAACTACCATCGGCGCTGAGAAGCTTAACTTCCGTGTTCGGTATGGGAACGGGTGTGACCTTCTCGCCTTAATTACCAGACTATTTATTTGACACTATTTTATTATAGTATCTTTTTTTAATTTTGCAAGAGAAATTTTAAACCTTTTTCATTCTCTCAAAACTAGATAATGTAGAAGAAATTTTGTAAAAACGAGTTCGCTTATAATTATGGTTAAGTCCTCGATCGATTAGTATCAGTCAGCTCCACATGTCGCCACGCTTCCACCTCTGACCTATCAACCTGATCATCTTTCAGGGATCTTACTAGCTTGACGCTATGGGAAATCTCATCTTGAGGGGGGCTTCATGCTTAGATGCTTTCAGCACTTATCCCGTCCGCACATAGCTACCCAGCGATGCCTTTGGCAAGACAACTGGTACACCAGCGGTGCGTCCATCCCGGTCCTCTCGTACTAAGGACAGCTCCTCTCAAATTTCCTGCGCCCACGACGGATAGGGACCGAACTGTCTCACGACGTTCTGAACCCAGCTCGCGTACCGCTTTAATGGGCGAACAGCCCAACCCTTGGGACCGACTACAGCCCCAGGATGCGATGAGCCGACATCGAGGTGCCAAACCTCCCCGTCGATGTGGACTCTTGGGGGAGATAAGCCTGTTATCCCCGGGGTAGCTTTTATCCGTTGAGCGATGGCCCTTCCATGCGGAACCACCGGATCACTAAGCCCGACTTTCGTCCCTGCTCGACTTGTAGGTCTCGCAGTCAAGCTCCCTTGTGCCTTTACACTCTACGAATGATTTCCAACCATTCTGAGGGAACCTTTGGGCGCCTCCGTTACTCTTTAGGAGGCGACCGCCCCAGTCAAACTGCCCACCTGACACTGTCTCCCACCCCGATCAGGGGTGCGGGTTAGAATTTCAATACAGCCAGGGTAGTATCCCACCGACGCCTCCACCGAAGCTAGCGCTCCGGCTTCTCAGGCTCCTACCTATCCTGTACAAGCTGTACCAAAATTCAATATCAGGCTACAGTAAAGCTCCACGGGGTCTTTCCGTCCTGTCGCGGGTAACCTGCATCTTCACAGGTACTATAATTTCACCGAGTCTCTCGTTGAGACAGTGCCCAGATCGTTACGCCTTTCGTGCGGGTCGGAACTTACCCGACAAGGAATTTCGCTACCTTAGGACCGTTATAGTTACGGCCGCCGTTTACTGGGGCTTCGATTCAGAGCTTCGCTTGCGCTAACCCCTCCTCTTAACCTTCCAGCACCGGGCAGGCGTCAGCCCCTATACTTCGCCTTGCGGCTTCGCAGAGACCTGTGTTTTTGCTAAACAGTCGCCTGGGCCTATTCACTGCGGCTCTTCGAGGCTATGAACCCCAAAGAGCACCCCTTCTCCCGAAGTTACGGGGTCATTTTGCCGAGTTCCTTAACGAGAGTTCTCTCGCTCACCTTAGGATTCTCTCCTCGCCTACCTGTGTCGGTTTGCGGTACGGGCACCTTGAATCTCGCTAGAGGCTTTTCTTGGCAGTGTGGAATCAGGAACTTCGGTACTAAATTTCCCTCGCTATCACAGCTCAGCCTTCACGAGAAGCGGATTTTCCTGCTTCTCAGCCTAACTGCTTAGACGCGCATATCCAACAGCGCGCTTACCCTATCCTCCTGCGTCCCCCCATCACTCAAACGATTCTTTGGTGGTACAGGAATATCAACCTGTTGTCCATCGCCTACGCCTTTCGGCCTCGGCTTAGGTCCCGACTAACCCTGAGCGGACGAGCCTTCCTCAGGAAACCTTAGGCATTCGGTGGATGAGATTCTCACTCATCTTTCGCTACTCATACCGGCATTCTCACTTCTAAGCGCTCCACCAGTCCTTACGGTCTAGCTTCAACGCCCTTAGAACGCTCTCCTACCACTGACATCGAAGATGTCAATCCACAGCTTCGGTGATACGTTTAGCCCCGGTACATTTTCGGCGCAGAGTCACTCGACCAGTGAGCTATTACGCACTCTTTAAATGGTGGCTGCTTCTAAGCCAACATCCTGGTTGTCTAAGCAACTCCACATCCTTTTCCACTTAACGTATACTTTGGGACCTTAGCTGGTGGTCTGGGCTGTTTCCCTTTTGACTACGGATCTTATCACTCGCAGTCTGACTCCCACGGATAAGTCTTTGGCATTCGGAGTTTGTCTGAATTCGGTAACCCGATGAGGGCCCCTAGTCCAAACAGTGCTCTACCTCCAAGACTCTTACTACGTGAGGCTAGCCCTAAAGCTATTTCGGAGAGAACCAGCTATCTCCAAGTTCGATTGGAATTTCTCCGCTACCCACACCTCATCCCCGCACTTTTCAACGTGCGTGGGTTCGGGCCTCCATCCAGTGTTACCTGGACTTCACCCTGGACATGGGTAGATCACCTGGTTTCGGGTCTACGACCACATACTCATTCGCCCTATTCAGACTCGCTTTCGCTGCGGCTCCGTCTCTTCAACTTAACCTTGCATGTAATCGTAACTCGCCGGTTCATTCTACAAAAGGCACGCTATCACCCATTAACGGGCTCTAACTACTTGTAGGCACACGGTTTCAGGAACTATTTCACTCCCCTTCCGGGGTGCTTTTCACCTTTCCCTCACGGTACTGGTTCACTATCGGTCACTAGGGAGTATTTAGCCTTGGGAGATGGTCCTCCCTGCTTCCGACCGGATTTCACGTGTCCGGCCGTACTCAGGATCCACTCAGGAGGGAACGAAGTTTCAACTACAGGGTTTTTACCTTCTATGACGGGTCTTTCCAGGCCGCTTCATCTACCCCGTTCCTTTGTAACTCCATGTTGAGTGTCCTACAACCCCAAGAGGCAAGCCTCTTGGTTTGGGCTAATCCCGTTTCGCTCGCCGCTACTTAGGGAATCGCGTTTGCTTTCTCTTCCTCCGGGTACTTAGATGTTTCAGTTCCCCGGGTCTGCCATCAATACCCTATGTATTCAGGTAAAGATACTGTTCCATTACGAACAGTGGGTTCCCCCATTCGGAAATCTCCGGATCAAAGCTTACTTACAGCTCCCCGAAGCATATCGGTGTTAGTCCCGTCCTTCATCGGCTCCTAGTGCCAAGGCATTCACCGTGCGCCCTTTCTAACTTAACCTAAAAGGTTTTACTCGGTTTTTACTTGGTTTCTTCTATACGATTATCTAGTTTTCAAAGAACGAAATTTCTTGAGAGATTGTACTCTCAAAACTAAACAAACAAAAAGCGGTCAACTACTTATCAGTCCATAAGGACTCCATATTCCTTAGAAAGGAGGTGATCCAGCCGCACCTTCCGATACGGCTACCTTGTTACGACTTCACCCCAATCATCTGTCCCACCTTAGGCGGCTGGCTCCTTACGGTTACCCCACCGACTTCGGGTGTTACAAACTCTCGTGGTGTGACGGGCGGTGTGTACAAGGCCCGGGAACGTATTCACCGCGGCATGCTGATCCGCGATTACTAGCGATTCCGGCTTCATGTAGGCGAGTTGCAGCCTACAATCCGAACTGAGAATGGTTTTATGGGATTGGCTAGGCCTCGCGGCTTTGCTGCCCTTTGTACCATCCATTGTAGCACGTGTGTAGCCCAGGTCATAAGGGGCATGATGATTTGACGTCATCCCCACCTTCCTCCGGTTTGTCACCGGCAGTCTCCTTAGAGTGCCCAACTGAATGCTGGCAACTAAGAACAAGGGTTGCGCTCGTTGCGGGACTTAACCCAACATCTCACGACACGAGCTGACGACAACCATGCACCACCTGTCACTCTGTCCCCCGAAGGGGAACGTCCTATCTCTAGGAGTGTCAGAGGATGTCAAGACCTGGTAAGGTTCTTCGCGTTGCTTCGAATTAAACCACATGCTCCACCGCTTGTGCGGGCCCCCGTCAATTCCTTTGAGTTTCAGCCTTGCGGCCGTACTCCCCAGGCGGAGTGCTTAATGCGTTAGCTGCAGCACTAAGGGGCGGAAACCCCCTAACACTTAGCACTCATCGTTTACGGCGTGGACTACCAGGGTATCTAATCCTGTTTGCTCCCCACGCTTTCGCGCCTCAGCGTCAGTTACAGACCAGAAAGCCGCCTTCGCCACTGGTGTTCCTCCACATCTCTACGCATTTCACCGCTACACGTGGAATTCCGCTTTCCTCTTCTGCACTCAAGTCCCCCAGTTTCCAATGACCCTCCACGGTTGAGCCGTGGGCTTTCACATCAGACTTAAAGGACCGCCTGCGCGCGCTTTACGCCCAATAATTCCGGACAACGCTTGCCACCTACGTATTACCGCGGCTGCTGGCACGTAGTTAGCCGTGGCTTTCTGGTTAGGTACCGTCAAGGTACCGGCAGTTACTCCGGTACTTGTTCTTCCCTAACAACAGAGCTTTACGACCCGAAGGCCTTCATCGCTCACGCGGCGTTGCTCCATCAGACTTTCGTCCATTGTGGAAGATTCCCTACTGCTGCCTCCCGTAGGAGTCTGGGCCGTGTCTCAGTCCCAGTGTGGCCGATCACCCTCTCAGGTCGGCTACGCATCGTCGCCTTGGTGAGCCGTTACCTCACCAACTAGCTAATGCGCCGCGGGCCCATCTGTAAGTGTCAGCCGAAACCGACTTTCAGCTTTTCCTCATGAGAGGAAAAGGATTATCCGGTATTAGCACCGGTTTCCCGGTGTTATCCCAGTCTTACAGGCAGGTTGCCCACGTGTTACTCACCCGTCCGCCGCTAACCAAAAGGAGCAAGCTCCTATTGATTCGCTCGACTTGCATGTATTAGGCACGCCGCCAGCGTTCGTCCTGAGCCAGGATCAAACTCTCCATGAAAGTTGATTAGCTCATTTTGTTACGTTGGCTTAGTTTCATAGTAGAAACTAATATTATTGTTTGTTGACGTTTTTGTTTGTTTAGTTTTCAAAGAACAATGTCACCAAAAGCGACAGGAATACTATCATATCACACTTCTAACATTCTATCAATCATCATTTTTTTCAATTGTGATTGACTTGTGCAGTTTTTGAAGAGCAACTTAATCATCTTAACACCATCGGTGTTAACTTACAATAGAAAGTATTTCCAATTATCAATAAGGAGAAAAGAAAAGACAGAAAGGTAAATTTCTGTCCTTCGCCTGGCAACGTCCTACTCTCACAGGGACAAAGTCCCAACTACCATCGGCGCTGAGAAGCTTAACTTCCGTGTTCGGTATGGGAACGGGTGTGACCTTCTCGCCTTAATTACCAGACTATTTACTTGAAAGAAGTTCATTCTTTCAAAACTAGATAATGTAGAAGAAATGTTGTAAAAACGAGTTTGTTCGCTTAAAAAATATGGTTAAGTCCTCGATCGATTAGTATCAGTCAGCTCCACATGTCGCCACGCTTCCACCTCTGACCTATCAACCTGATCATCTTTCAGGGATCTTACTAGCTTGACGCTATGGGAAATCTCATCTTGAGGGGGGCTTCATGCTTAGATGCTTTCAGCACTTATCCCGTCCGCACATAGCTACCCAGCGATGCCTTTGGCAAGACAACTGGTACACCAGCGGTGCGTCCATCCCGGTCCTCTCGTACTAAGGACAGCTCCTCTCAAATTTCCTGCGCCCACGACGGATAGGGACCGAACTGTCTCACGACGTTCTGAACCCAGCTCGCGTACCGCTTTAATGGGCGAACAGCCCAACCCTTGGGACCGACTACAGCCCCAGGATGCGATGAGCCGACATCGAGGTGCCAAACCTCCCCGTCGATGTGGACTCTTGGGGGAGATAAGCCTGTTATCCCCGGGGTAGCTTTTATCCGTTGAGCGATGGCCCTTCCATGCGGAACCACCGGATCACTAAGCCCGACTTTCGTCCCTGCTCGACTTGTAGGTCTCGCAGTCAAGCTCCCTTGTGCCTTTACACTCTACGAATGATTTCCAACCATTCTGAGGGAACCTTTGGGCGCCTCCGTTACTCTTTAGGAGGCGACCGCCCCAGTCAAACTGCCCACCTGACACTGTCTCCCACCCCGATCAGGGGTGCGGGTTAGAATTTCAATACAGCCAGGGTAGTATCCCACCGACGCCTCCACCGAAGCTGGCGCTCCGGCTTCTCAGGCTCCTACCTATCCTGTACAAGCTGTACCAAAATTCAATATCAGGCTACAGTAAAGCTCCACGGGGTCTTTCCGTCCTGTCGCGGGTAACCTGCATCTTCACAGGTACTATAATTTCACCGAGTCTCTCGTTGAGACAGTGCCCAGATCGTTACGCCTTTCGTGCGGGTCGGAACTTACCCGACAAGGAATTTCGCTACCTTAGGACCGTTATAGTTACGGCCGCCGTTTACTGGGGCTTCGATTCAGAGCTTCGCTTGCGCTAACCCCTCCTCTTAACCTTCCAGCACCGGGCAGGCGTCAGCCCCTATACTTCGCCTTGCGGCTTCGCAGAGACCTGTGTTTTTGCTAAACAGTCGCCTGGGCCTATTCACTGCGGCTCTTCGAGGCTATGAACCCCAAAGAGCACCCCTTCTCCCGAAGTTACGGGGTCATTTTGCCGAGTTCCTTAACGAGAGTTCTCTCGCTCACCTTAGGATTCTCTCCTCGCCTACCTGTGTCGGTTTGCGGTACGGGCACCTTGAATCTCGCTAGAGGCTTTTCTTGGCAGTGTGGAATCAGGAACTTCGGTACTAAATTTCCCTCGCTATCACAGCTCAGCCTTCACGAGAAGCGGATTTTCCTGCTTCTCAGCCTAACTGCTTAGACGCGCATATCCAACAGCGCGCTTACCCTATCCTCCTGCGTCCCCCCATCACTCAAACGATTCTTTGGTGGTACAGGAATATCAACCTGTTGTCCATCGCCTACGCCTTTCGGCCTCGGCTTAGGTCCCGACTAACCCTGAGCGGACGAGCCTTCCTCAGGAAACCTTAGGCATTCGGTGGATGAGATTCTCACTCATCTTTCGCTACTCATACCGGCATTCTCACTTCTAAGCGCTCCACCAGTCCTTACGGTCTAGCTTCAACGCCCTTAGAACGCTCTCCTACCACTGACATCGAAGATGTCAATCCACAGCTTCGGTGATACGTTTAGCCCCGGTACATTTTCGGCGCAGAGTCACTCGACCAGTGAGCTATTACGCACTCTTTAAATGGTGGCTGCTTCTAAGCCAACATCCTGGTTGTCTAAGCAACTCCACATCCTTTTCCACTTAACGTATACTTTGGGACCTTAGCTGGTGGTCTGGGCTGTTTCCCTTTTGACTACGGATCTTATCACTCGCAGTCTGACTCCCACGGATAAGTCTTTGGCATTCGGAGTTTGTCTGAATTCGGTAACCCGATGAGGGCCCCTAGTCCAAACAGTGCTCTACCTCCAAGACTCTAACTACGTGAGGCTAGCCCTAAAGCTATTTCGGAGAGAACCAGCTATCTCCAAGTTCGATTGGAATTTCTCCGCTACCCACACCTCATCCCCGCACTTTTCAACGTGCGTGGGTTCGGGCCTCCATCCAGTGTTACCTGGACTTCACCCTGGACATGGGTAGATCACCTGGTTTCGGGTCTACGACCACATACTCATTCGCCCTATTCAGACTCGCTTTCGCTGCGGCTCCGTCTCTTCAACTTAACCTTGCATGTAATCGTAACTCGCCGGTTCATTCTACAAAAGGCACGCTATCACCCATTAACGGGCTCTAACTACTTGTAGGCACACGGTTTCAGGAACTATTTCACTCCCCTTCCGGGGTGCTTTTCACCTTTCCCTCACGGTACTGGTTCACTATCGGTCACTAGGGAGTATTTAGCCTTGGGAGATGGTCCTCCCTGCTTCCGACCGGATTTCACGTGTCCGGCCGTACTCAGGATTCCACTCAGGAGGGAACGAAGTTTCAACTACAGGGCTTTTACCTTCTATGACGGGCCTTTCCAGACCGCTTCATCTACCCCGTTCCTTTGTAACTCCATGTTGAGTGTCCTACAACCCCAAGAGGCAAGCCTCTTGGTTTGGGCTAATCCCGTTTCGCTCGCCGCTACTTAGGGAATCGCGTTTGCTTTCTCTTCCTCCGGGTACTTAGATGTTTCAGTTCCCCGGGTCTGCCATCAATACCCTATGTATTCAGGTAAAGATACTGTTCCATTACGAACAGTGGGTTTCCCCATTCGGAAATCTCCGGATCAAAGCTTACTTACAGCTCCCCGAAGCATATCGGTGTTAGTCCCGTCCTTCATCGGCTCCTAGTGCCAAGGCATTCACCGTGCGCCCTTTCTAACTTAACCTAAAAGGTTTTACTCTATTTAATAGAGAGAAAAAACTAAAATGGCGATTTTACTCGGTTTTTACTTGGTTTCTTCTATACGATTATCTAGTTTTCAAAGAACGAAATTTCTTGAGAGATTGTACTCTCAAAACTAAACAAACAAAAAGCGGTCAACTTCTTATCAGTCCATAAGGACTGCATTATCCTTAGAAAGGAGGTGATCCAGCCGCACCTTCCGATACGGCTACCTTGTTACGACTTCACCCCAATCATCTGTCCCACCTTAGGCGG
The DNA here is from genome assembly GCF_021560175.1 of Neobacillus drentensis. Classification (GTDB taxonomy): domain Bacteria; phylum Bacillota; class Bacilli; order Bacillales; family Cytobacillaceae; genus Neobacillus; species Neobacillus drentensis_A. Next base: position 5,505,376 of record NZ_CP091110.1, read on the forward strand.
CTGGCTCCTTGCGGTTACCCCACCGACTTCGGGTGTTACAAACTCTCGTGGTGTGACGGGCGGTGTGTACAAGGCCCGGGAACGTATTCACCGCGGCATGCTGATCCGCGATTACTAGCGATTCCGGCTTCATGTAGGCGAGTTGCAGCCTACAATCCGAACTGAGAATGGTTTTATGGGATTGGCTAGGCCTCGCGGCTTTGCTGCCCTTTGTACCATCCATTGTAGCACGTGTGTAGCCCAGGTCATAAGGGGCATGATGATTTGACGTCATCCCCACCTTCCTCCGGTTTGTCACCGGCAGTCTCCTTAGAGTGCCCAACTGAATGCTGGCAACTAAGAACAAGGGTTGCGCTCGTTGCGGGACTTAACCCAACATCTCACGACACGAGCTGACGACAACCATGCACCACCTGTCACTCTGTCCCCCGAAGGGGAAAGTCCTATCTCTAGGAGTGTCAGAGGATGTCAAGACCTGGTAAGGTTCTTCGCGTTGCTTCGAATTAAACCACATGCTCCACCGCTTGTGCGGGCCCCCGTCAATTCCTTTGAGTTTCAGCCTTGCGGCCGTACTCCCCAGGCGGAGTGCTTAATGCGTTAGCTGCAGCACTAAGGGGCGGAAACCCCCTAACACTTAGCACTCATCGTTTACGGCGTGGACTACCAGGGTATCTAATCCTGTTTGCTCCCCACGCTTTCGCGCCTCAGCGTCAGTTACAGACCAGAAAGCCGCCTTCGCCACTGGTGTTCCTCCACATCTCTACGCATTTCACCGCTACACGTGGAATTCCGCTTTCCTCTTCTGCACTCAAGTCCCCCAGTTTCCAATGACCCTCCACGGTTGAGCCGTGGGCTTTCACATCAGACTTAAAGGACCGCCTGCGCGCGCTTTACGCCCAATAATTCCGGACAACGCTTGCCACCTACGTATTACCGCGGCTGCTGGCACGTAGTTAGCCGTGGCTTTCTGGTTAGGTACCGTCAAGGTACCGGCAGTTACTCCGGTACTTGTTCTTCCCTAACAACAGAGCTTTACGACCCGAAGGCCTTCATCGCTCACGCGGCGTTGCTCCATCAGACTTTCGTCCATTGTGGAAGATTCCCTACTGCTGCCTCCCGTAGGAGTCTGGGCCGTGTCTCAGTCCCAGTGTGGCCGATCACCCTCTCAGGTCGGCTACGCATCGTCGCCTTGGTGAGCCGTTACCTCACCAACTAGCTAATGCGCCGCGGGCCCATCTGTAAGTGTCAGCCGAAACCGACTTTCAGCTTTTCCTCATGAGAGGAAAAGGATTATCCGGTATTAGCACCGGTTTCCCGGTGTTATCCCAGTCTTACAGGCAGGTTGCCCACGTGTTACTCACCCGTCCGCCGCTAACCAACAGGAGCAAGCTCCTATTGATTCGCTCGACTTGCATGTATTAGGCACGCCGCCAGCGTTCGTCCTGAGCCAGGATCAAACTCTCCATGAAAGTTGATTAGCTCATTTTGTTACGTTGGCTTAGTTTCATAGTAGAAACTAATATTATTGTTTGTTGACGTTTTTGTTTGTTTAGTTTTCAAAGAACAATTGATTAAGACAACTTTTAAATTATAACATCTTTCGAACACTATTGTCAAAGGTTTTTTTAATTAAACTTTAAATCCTAAATAACAACTTTCATATTATAGTATGAATCTCAGCAATCTGTCAACAAGTATTATTGGTTATTTTAATATAATAGGCTGCTAGAGTTTTTAAAGCATTATCAGCTCTGTTTTTTTTACAAATGAAAATCTCTGTTTAATTATTATCTTCAAGCGCTGTATTTTTAAAAGTCCACCCTTCTTGGTTCGAGAAAAATAGACGAATGAGGTTTTTTACGTGAATTTTGGATAAGCCCGGTCCTTTTTTCTTTGTGTGAATACTGTAACAATGTATAAAAAAAATGTATAAAGGAGTGAATTTATTGAACGGTGAATTAAGCCTTTCATTTGGTATGGATAGCCTTTGCCGCTATCTTCGCAGATATATTGGACAAGATGTTACCTTCAGAACTAAGTCGGGAGATATAATTGAAGGCAGACTCAGAAGAGTAACACACGATGGCATTGTAAGCATTCTGGAATCAGCAATGGTTTCCCCATTTATGGATGAGTTAGTAACTGTCATCCGTTGTGAAGATATAGAATCTTTTTCTTTTAATCTACCAGGTTTATAGTAAGGACCAGAGGGGGAAATAGATCTCCTTAAGGAATTATATTTCCCCTCTTCTAAGGAGACTTCTTAAATGAAAATATTATTGATTTCGTCAGGCTATTCAGGGATATATCCTTATTTCGAGAAAGCCATAGAAGAGGCCTTTATTTTTTTGGACCATACAGTCACTAAAATACACTCAAAATATACAATAGAAGCTATCGAATTAATTGAGAGTTTTAAACCCGATGTCATTTTAACTATGGTGGGGTTTACCGTAGATGAAAAATTAATGGACTTTCTTAAAAAAATCAATTCCCCCCGCTGTATTTGGCTAACGGAAGATCCCTTTTATATCGATATGTCTATTCATTTAGTAAGGGATTATGATTATATATTTACCATTGATATAGGAGCATTTGAGTATTATAAGAAAAAGTTCCCCAAAAAACACATTTACCATCTCCCACTAGGAACAGATCCTTTACTTTATTTTGCCGACCACAAAGAAGAATATTTATATGACGTTTGTCTAGTTGGTTATCCATATCCAGAACGAATAAATCTCGTTTACCAGCTATTGACTTATACTCCATATTCCCTGATTCTAGTTGGCCCATTTTGGAAAAGATTTATCAAAAACCATAAACATACGAGTAGATTAACTATAATCAATAGGTGGATGGAACCTGAAACTGTGAGAAGCCTATTTAACCGTTCTAAAATTATCCTCAATCCCCATCGTACCTATGACTTTCATAAAAATAAAAACACCCTGGCAATTGAAAATAAAAGTATTAACAATCGTACCTTTGATATAGCAGCATGCGGCGGATTTCAACTTCTTTCTAATAAACCAGATTTGCAGATGCATTTTGATATTACTCAAGACATCGTCGTTTACTCTCATTCTGAGGATTGTATTGATTTAATTCGACAGTTCATAAATGATGAAAACTTAAGAAATTTTTACCGAAGAAACGCTCAAAAAAGGGTGGTCGAAAATCACACCTTTACCCATCGAGTTGGATTTATTCTTAAACAATTGGGAGCTAAAGAAGATCTCAACCAATCCTTTGAAAAATTTCACGAGTGAAAGAGGGAAGAAAATGTTTACGTTAAAAGGTAAAACCTTGTTGGTGACAGGCGGCACAGGTTCGTTTGGAAAAAAATTCATCAAAAAAGTTCTTGATTTAGATGTAAAAAAGGTAATTGTCTTTAGTCGGGATGAGTTAAAACAATTTGAAATGGCAAAAGAATTTACAGATCCAAGGATTCGTTTTTTTATTGGGGATGTACGTGACAAAGAGAGATTATTTCGTGCTTTTGAAGGTGTAGATGTTGTTATCCACGCTGCCGCCTTAAAACAAGTCGGCATTTGTGAATATAATCCATTCGAAGCCATTAAGACCAATATTCACGGGGCACAAAATATTATTGAAGCCGCTATTGACAGGGGTGTTCAAAAGGTTATTGCCTTAAGTACTGATAAGGCAGCGAATCCAATCAATTTATACGGAGCAACAAAATTAGCATCAGATAAATTATTTGTTGCCGCTAACTCATATACTGGCATTAAGAATACTCGATTCGCTGTTGTTCGTTATGGAAATGTTGTCGGTAGCCGCGGGAGTGTAGTTCCCTTTTTTTTAAAGATCAAAGAAACAGGAACATTACCGATAACGGATGAACGAATGACTCGTTTCTGGATCACATTGGACCAAGGAGTTCAATTTGTTATTGATAATTTAAGCAGAATGAAGGGTGGAGAAATTTTCGTCCCCAAAATTCCAAGTATGAAAGTGACAGATTTAGCCAAGGCAATTGCTCCAAATGCCAAGATTGAAATTATCGGTATTCGCCCCGGTGAGAAATTACATGAAACGATGATCACCGAGGATGATGCACGGCGAACCTTAGAATATGACGCATATTATGTGATTCAACCGGAATTTCCGTGGTGGAGCGCTGAACAGGCAATTGGCGGAGAACCTGTGCCAGAAGGCTTCACATATGTAAGTAATACGAATAACACATGGCTGTCCGTTGACGACTTAAAAAAACTAGTAATAGATCAATAATCTACCAATTAGCGCTAGGAGGAAGGAGGCTTATATTTTTGAATCACAAACCGATCAGAGATAACTATCTTCCGTATGGCAGACAATGGATCGATGATGATGACATCTCTGCAGTAATTAATGTTTTAAAAGGGGATTATCTAACTACTGGGCCCTATGTATCCATTTTTGAACAAGAAGTAGCAAAATACGTTGGCGCTTCTTATGCCGTAAGTTTCTCGAACGGAACAGCAGCGTTACATGGCGCTTGTTTTGCCGCAGGAATCACTGAGGGTGATGAAGTGATTACGACCCCTTTAACATTTGCAGCAAGTGCTAACTGTGTACTCTATCAGGGTGGTAAGCCCATCTTCGCTGATATCGATCCAAAAACCTACAATATAGACCCAGCAGAAATTGAGAAAAAAGTTACAACTAAAACAAAAGCAATTATTCCTGTTCATTTTACAGGACAGCCGGTTTCATTAGAGGCAGTTAGGGGAATTGCCAAAAAACATAACCTCATTGTTATTGAGGATGCGGCACATGCACTAGGGGCTGTCTATAAGCAAAAAATGATTGGTTCCATTAGTGATATGACCATGTTTAGCTTCCACCCGGTGAAACATATTACATCAGGTGAAGGCGGCATCATTACAACCAATAATAAAAAGTATTATGAAAAGCTTTTACAATTCCGTTCTCATGGCATCACACGTGATCATAACAGGCTAATCCAAAATCATGGGCCTTGGTATTATGAAATGCAATTTTTAGGTTATAACTATCGCATGACCGATATTCAAGCCGCCCTTGGAACAAGCCAATTAAAAAAGATTGATAAATTTATAGATTTACGAAAAAAATATGCTTCGATGTATAATGAGGCATTTAACCATATAAGCGAACTATCGATTCCTTTCCAAGACGAAAACGGTCAATCGAGCTGGCATTTGTATATCATTCGCCTTCATTTAGAACAATTAACAGCCAGTCGGAAGGATATATTCGAGGCGTTACTAAAAGAAAATATTGGGGTCAATGTGCACTATATCCCTGTTCACCTAATGCCCTACTATCAAGGATTAGGATACAAATACGGGGATTGTCCAAACGCTGAAAAACTATATGAAGAAATCATCACGCTGCCTCTTTTTCCAGCTATGACCGAGGATGATATACATGACGTTATCAAAGCAGTCACAAATGTGATAGCCCGTTACTCTAAATAAATAGAAGGTGATTTTTTGAAGGTTGTTGCCATCATCCAAGCTAGAATGGGGTCAACAAGGTTACCAGGGAAAATAATGAAAAAGGTTTTAGGAAAACCATTGCTTGAATATCAGATTGAACAGGTCAAAAGGTCCAGGTTAATTCATCAAATTGTAATTGCCACCACGACGAAGGAGCACGAGCAGCCTATAATTGATTTATGCACACAGCTTTCGGTTGACTATTATCGAGGTTCTGAGGACGATGTATTGTCAAGGTATTTTGAAACTGCTAATCACTATAAAGGTGAGGTAATTGTCCGCCTCACCTCTGATTGTCCGTTACTAGACCCCGAGACGATTGATAAAATCATTTCTAAGTACCTAGAGAATCCAAACAAGTACGATTATGTTTCTAATACGCTTGATCGAACCTATCCTCGTGGATTTGATGTTGAGGTATTTTCCATGGGAGCCTTAGAACAAGCATATAACGAAGCAGCCAATGCAGCAGAGCGCGAACATGTCACTCCATACATCTATCTCCATCCTAACAAATTTAAGGCTGCAAATGTTAAACATAGAAATGACTTAAGCTCCTATCGTTTAACCGTAGATACCGAAGCAGATTTAGATGTAATTACTCTTGTGATTACAGACCTTTACAGTCAGAACAAAACACAGTTTCAGTTAGAAGATATTATTCAATTGTTACAGAAAAATCAGGAGTGGGCTTTAATCAATGCTCATATTGAACAAAAGAAGGTAATCCCCCCAAAAACTAAGCCGTCGGAATTAGAGGAATAAACGATGAATGTCTATATACGTGTCGATGCCTCAATAGAAATAGGTACTGGTCATGTTATGCGTTGTTTAACACTTGCTGAAAAATTGCAGGAACAAGGAGCGGATGTTCGCTTTATTTGCAGGGAGCATAAAGGGCATTTAATTGACCTGATTACAGCAAAAGGATATGAAGTATTAGTACTTAAGCGGCCTCAAGAAAATGGCATGGCGCCGAATGGCAGAGGACACACTCAATGGCTTGGCGTTCCATTGAGTGTGGATGCACATCAAACAAAGGAATTGTTAATGAATTGCCCCTGTGACCTATTAATTGTCGATCATTATGCCATTAACGAGGATTGGGAAGTTCTCCTAAGAGATCAGGTAAAAAAAATCATGGTGATTGATGATTTAGCTGATCGTAAGCATGATTGTGATTTTTTATTAGATCAAAATTTCATCCAAGATTACCAAAACCGCTATGATTCACTCTTACCATCCTATTGTAAAACATTTTTAGGACCCAGTTATGTCTTACTCCGACCAGAGTTTTATCATCAATTAAAAAAGCAAAAGCTGCGAACAGGAGCGGTAAAAAGAATATTAATTTTTTATGGCGGTATCGATCATACCAATGAAACAGGAAAGGCTCTTTCATCCTTCTTAGCTTTGGGTCGTAATGACATCGAGGTAGATGTGGTCGTTGGGCAATCTAACCTGTACAAAATGGAGATTGCTTCTATTTGTAACATGTATGAATACCTGCATTTTCATTGTCAAATTGACAACATGGCCGAATTAATGAATTGGGCCGATCTATCCATCGGGGCAGGTGGTACCACTACATGGGAGCGTTGCCTCCTTGGTTTGCCCTCTATCGTTGTCAGTATTGCTGAAAATCAGGAAGAAATTTGTAAAAGTCTTGCAAAAGGAAAGGTCATTACTTATTTAGGAGAAAAAGAAACAATTGAGCAGTCTTGTTTAACCCGCCACCTAAAGATATTAATTGAAAATGAAGCGGAACGAACAGAAATGTCTCGGTTATCGTATCAACTAATGAAGGATACCATGGTAAGTCAGCAAATGATGATCAAAGAATTAATGGGATAAGGTGACGCTTATGGATTATTATTTAAGGGCATTAACGGAAAAAGACAAGGACATGATTTATGAATGGCGAAATTCGGAGTCGATTCGAGTGAATATGTATAACGACCAGCCCATTCCCTATGAAGCTCATTGTCAGTGGTTTGATGCTGTACTAAAGAACGAAAGTCGTTTTTATCGACTGTTTCTTTACAAAAACAAGCCGTTAGGTCTTGTTTCCTTTAAAGAAGTGAACCTCCAGAATCAAACCTGTGCATGGGGATTTTATATTGGGGAACCTCATGCACCTAAAGGTTCAGGTACCATTATGGGTGCGTTAGCCTTAGATTATGCCTTTTATCAATTAAACATCCGAAAAATCATTGGGATGGTCCTGTCATTTAATCAGCGGAGTGTAAGGTTTCACCATAGATTAGGATTCTGCCAAGAAGGACTTTTTAAAAAGGAATGGAGCCGAAATGGCCAGTTCATTGACTTAATTAGGTTATCCTTATTTAAAGAAGACTGGGAGAAGCAGAAAGACAAGCTGAACCTCCATTTTATTACAGAGGAGTGATCAAATGAACGAAATCAATCTGGGAGGAAAAATGATTGGAATCAATCATCCTCCTTTTATTATTGCTGAAATGTCTGGAAACCATAATCAATCGCTTGAACGGGCATTAGAAATTGTAGAAGCGGCTGCAGAATCGGGGGCACATGCATTGAAAATCCAAACATATACAGCCGATACGATGACGTTAAATATTGACCGTAAGGATTTTGCTATTGATGATCAGGAGAGCTTATGGAAAGGGAATAACCTCTACAAACTCTATCAACAAGCCTATACTCCATGGGAGTGGCATAAGCCAATTTTTGAAAGATGCCGGGAATTAGGACTCATTCCCTTTAGCACCCCCTTTGATGAAACCGCAGTCGACTTCCTCGAACAATTAAATACACCTTTTTATAAAATAGCTTCTTTTGAAAATAATCATATTCCACTGATCAAAAAGGTTGCTTCCACTGGAAAGCCTATCATTATCTCAACCGGAATGGCTTCACTTGCCGATTTGGATGAAACCGTTCGAGCTGCAAGAAAGGCCGGATGTGAAGATATCGTTTTGCTAAAGTGTACGAGTACGTACCCGGCTACACCTGAAAATACAAATATTATAACCATTCCTCATATGAGGGACCTTTTTAACTGCCAGGTTGGTTTATCTGATCATACAATGGGAATCGGTGTGGCAGTAGCTAGCGTTGCTCTCGGAGCCACTGTTATTGAAAAACATTTTACTATATCCCGTGCTGATGGAGGTGTTGATTCGGCCTTTTCAATGGAACCGCATGAAATGCACTCCTTAGTGGATGAAACAAAAAAAGCGTGGCAAGCTTTGGGGGCTGTTACTTATGGACCAACTGAAAAGGAAAAGAATTCATTAAAATTTAGAAGATCGCTCTATATAACGAAAGACTTAAAGGCTGGAGACGTGTTAACGAAAGAAAACCTAAGAGTTATTAGACCTGGCTATGGCTTAGCCCCGAAATATTACGAACAATTACTGGGAAAAAAAGCTGCTATGGATATAAAGGCAGGTACACCAGCAGATTGGAATATTTTGAACTAATAAATAAGGTAGAAAGAGGACCTGCTGGTAAGGCAGGTCCTCTTTCTATCCCTTTATAACACTAGATCTTTACTGATTAAAATTCTTGATGACATGGGCCAGTTTCTCTCCTGACGATCCATCGTTATAGGACTTTGATAAATACTCTCTCCTTATATGTGCATAGAGTTTCTGATGTTCATCTGAAGAAAAATAGGCACTAATAACTTCGGTTAATCGATTCGGATCTGTTTGAATATACTCTCCTAATGAATCAAAATAATCGTATGCTCGATTACTGTTCATGAAGTTATAAATAAACACAGGTTTATTAAATAAAATACTTTCTAATACCACTGTAGATAAAGTGGAAACAACTCCATCAACCGCAGGAATTAATTCATAAAGAATATTTTCTCTTGAGGTATACACCTTTATGGATGGGTATTTCTTTTCAAGTTCAGTATAAATTTTAAACCTCCCTTTCCCAATCTCCCATGGATGAGGTTTAATGATGATTTGGAGACGCGGATTATCGGAAAGATTCTTCATTAGTTTTTCGAATTTAATAAAATCGATTTGTGGGCCTGTAATAATTAATAATGTCTCTTTTTCTGAACTTAGTCCAAGTTTTGTTATAACTTCCTTTGAGTCTGTTCTCAAACTTGTGAAAATTTGATCATATTTGGGATGACCGATTTCAGCAATTCTATCCATTTCAAGTCCTCTTTGTACATACCATCTTTTCTCATATTCACCATAGGCCCCAATCAACGTAGTAAAAACTGGCATAAAGGCCTCTTCCCCCATTAAGATTCCATGCTGTAAACAGATACTTTTAATGCCCCTGATTGATCCAACGATAGCAAGTGTTCTACTAAGCATATCTTCAGTTGTCCCCACAACTATTGTGGAAATAGGCAGATGATCCAATAGGTTATAAACAGCATTAATCGTCTTTACCATTAACGGTATTCGAGTAAGAAAGGTGTTTTGGAAAAACTCATTTCCAAATGCCGGATGGTTTTGATGTTTAGTAAATACATATTTGGCACTCTTGATAAGAGTTTCAGAAACTTTATTATTGATAACCTCATATTTAAGAATACTCTCGTTACGTATTCCATGTAGATGTGCAGTTTTCGAACGAGAGAGAATAATGGTTTGACTAGGATCAAACCATGTCCGAAACGTTATTTCAGGTAGACGTGTATAATCCATATTAATTAGTGTTTTGCCATCAATAGACTCTTTCATGAAAGGTGCTCTTATTTTCTCCAGCACCCCTTCGAAATATGGTTGGATCATGGCCTGTTCTATTTCTGGGTTCAATAGGGATGCAGGAAAATTTTCGTTCTCCATTTTTTTTTTTAGATTTGAATCGATATGCTGATAAAAGTTTGTCAGCATTGCAATGGGAATATCCCTATATTTAAAATTCTTAAAGACTTCCATAAACTCCCGATAAAGTGACCAATAATTCGCTAGATAACGGGTCATCCCCCGTTCCCTCTTCTCAGCGCTCTTAGAGATTCTCTCAATTCTTTACATGTTCTTTGCGGAGGCAGTAGTTTTGAAAATTGGTTCGGGGAATCATTAAATAATTGAGCGTGAATGGATTTAGGGGTAATATAATTTTCATCAAGAACCTCATTAATAGGATAAAAAGCCCAAAAGTGGTTGATTCTCCAAAAGAATCTAGCATCTCCGATTCTATAAAATTGGTGATCTTCATCCCAATAAGAACCAAATGCTCTCTTTATTTGAGGAAGGATGGACCTACGGTGCATAACCGAGCAATGGTCAATCATACAAGGAGCAAGCCATGAAATGGTCCGGGCTGGTCTAGTCATAGAATGAGTGACTTCTTTCATTTCATTTAAATACCTTGTTTGTGACGCTGAGTATACGACCATGACTTTAGGATGCTGCTCTAAATAGCCCACCATTTTCTCAAGCCTTGTCCTGTTGTATACATTATCATCCGTAGCATAAGTAACATACTCGCCCTCTGCTAGTTGTAGCGCTTGATTGATTAACACGGCATATCTTGTTTTTTCTACTCTTTCTTCCATTGTTTGAATATTACTTTTAAAAAACTTCACACGTTTATCACTTAAAAACGGTTCAATTACGGTTAAAGTTTCAGAATTTGAATTGTCATCCATAATAAATAACTCAAAGTCTTGATAGGTTTGGTCCAAAATAGCCTGAATAGATTTTGCAATATATTCATGTTTATTAAAACTTGTTAAGATTACTGAAACCTTTGGCAAAATACTTAGCTCCTTTCATAGAAATGTTTATTTGCTTTAAACAATGATTCATGTGTCCCAGCATCCAGCCACCAGCTTTTTAAAATATCAAACTTTAATTCTTTTCTTTTAATATAGAGATTATTTATATCAGTAATCTCCTTTTCTCCCCTGCTCGATGGTTTTATTAAGTCAATTAAATCAAATACTTCTTTGTTATAAAGGTAGATTCCTGTTACACAAAAATTGGACTTAGGAATTTTAGGCTTTTCAACGATAGAGATAATAGAATGATTTACTTCATCTAATAAAGCTATTCCATATCTTTCTGGGTCATTCACTTCTTTTAACAGCACTTTTGCACCTTGCGGTTGGTTTTGAAATTCATTAATATATGGTCTTAAATCATCGTCAAACAGATTGTCCCCTAACAAAACGATACATTGGTCATCTACGAAATCCTTCGCGGAGGCTAGTGCATCAGCAATACCTCCTCCTTTTTCACTTTGAATCGTGTAGGATAACTTAACACCCAATTCCTCACCCTGGCCTAAAATTTCTTGGAACGAACGGAGATGTTGGTTATTCGTAACAATTAGAATATCAGTAATCCCCGCCTCTTTTAACTTATTTATTGGCCAGTAGATCATTGGGTCACCTCCCACAGGGAGCAAGTGCTTGTTCAGTAATTTGGTAAAAGGCTCTAACCGAGTACCTTTTCCTCCGGCTAATATAATACCTTTCATCTTTTCATTCCCTTCTCTCTTAATCTCTCTTTAGGTTATGAAAAATACAGAAAAATGGTACAACTTTAAGGTTTATTAATAAAAAATAGTCCCTTACGACTATTGAGAAAACACCATTTTATACAATGGTACTTTTTATTCAAGAAGAGGCTTCCACCACCACTTGTTTTTCTTATACCAATCAATCGTTTGGGCAATTCCTGTATCAAAGGTATAGTTTGGTTTCCAGCCTAACGTCTCTAATTTAGCAGGGTCGATCGCATAGCGTTTATCATGACCCAAACGGTCTGATACAAATTCAATTAGATCCTCTGATTTCCCTAGAGACTGTATAATGGTTTTAACTACTTGCAAGTTCGTTCTCTCATTCCGTCCGCCCACATTATAAACTTCACCCTTCACACCATTATGCAAAACAAGGTCAATCGCTGCACAGTGATCTAGGACATGTAACCAATCCCGGATATTTTTCCCGTCCCCATAAACCGGTACCTTTTCGTCATTTAACACACGTGAAATAGTTAAGGGAATCAATTTCTCCGGAAAATGAAAAGGGCCATAGTTATTTGAACAACGTGTGATATTTATTGGAAGACCAAATGTTTCATAATAGGCCCGAACCAATAGGTCTGAAGATGCCTTACTTGCACTATATGGACTATTGGGCTGTAAGGGAGTTTCTTCCGTGAAGAAGGTGCTTGGATCAAAACTTAATTCACCGTATACTTCATCTGTTGAAACATGAATGAATTTTTTGACCCCTATTTTTTTCGCTGCATCCAAGAGAACCTGTGTCCCTAAAACATTGGTACGAACAAATCGTTCAGGATCTGTGATCGAACGATCCACATGACTTTCTGCAGCAAAATGAATCACATAGTCAAAGGTCTCTTTTTCAAATAGCGTCAGAACTGTCTGACGATCGGTAATATCAGCTTTAACAAAATGATAGTTTTCTTTATCGTTAATCTGACGATGCTTTGTTAAATCACCGGCATATGTCAGCAAATCTAAATTATAAATATCATATTGGGGATATTTATTAACCATGTACTGAACAAAGTTTCCACCAATGAACCCTGCTCCACCGGTTACAAGCAATTTATTCGTTTGCATTGTTTCACCTCAAGTTTGATTCTTTAAAAAATGTTTTAATGATTCCTGCCATGGTGGTAATGTTTTAAAACCATTATCTATGATCTTTTTCTTTGATAGACGGGAATTTTTGGGCCGTTTCGCCCTTGTTGGGTATTCTTCGGTTGAAATAGATTTCACTTTAACCTTTTTACCTGTTATATGAAAGATTTCTTTGGCGAATTCTGACCAGCTGCTAAAACCTTCATTGGTCGCATGGTAAATTCCATATTTGTCAGTTTGAATCATATCGATGATTAACCGTGCTGCATCAAAGGTATAGGTAGGTGAACCCACTTGGTCTCCTACGACCTTAATTTCATTCTGGTGTTCGGATAATCGCTTCATTGTTTTAACAAAATTATTTCCATTGATTCCAAACACCCATGAAATGCGGACAATGAACCACTCTGTCAGCTGAGCTTGGACCATTTTTTCTCCTTCATATTTTGTAAATCCGTAATATCCAATTGGATGAGGAAGATCGGTTTCAACAAACGGCTTATCTCCTAATCCATCAAAAATATAATCCGTACTGATATACATAAATTTGGCCTTGATTTCTTGTGCTGCCTGTACTAAATATCGGGTACCCTCAACGTTTACCTTCCAGCAGTTTTCTTTATCATCCTCTGCCTTATCGACCGCTGTATAGGCTCCACAGTGAATAATAGCATCTGGTTTCAATGTTCTTACATATTTTTTAACGGCACATTCATCCGTGATATTTAAATCTTTCGAACCAACTCCAATCATGTCAAAGTCACGACTCATGCCATTTTGAACAACATCATAACCAAGTTGTCCAGTATACCCTGTTACTAGTATTTTCATTGTTTCATTCTCCATATATAAAATTATTCTCCATTTCCGAAAGGAGTGGTGACTGTTGATCTTTTTTTGATAAGATGTAAACCTCTTAGGGTTCCTTTGGAAGATGAAAAGGAATGGTTATCCTGGACAAAGTGAATCTTGATTCCTGCTTTCTTCAACCAATCCTCGCTGTAAGTTTCCATAAACCAGCCACGATGGTCACCAAAGACCATCGGTTCGATGATTTTGACTCCCGGTAATGGAGTTTCTGTTATTCCCAAATTTCACCACCTCTTTTACCTTATGCTCTGTGTTCGCATTTTGACCAACCTATTTTTGGACCAATTTTTGTTGAATTTTTTCTGTAGGTGGATGAATTACAACTATTTAAGAAAAGCGAAAGAAGCACCTTGACTGGGACGACAGGCATATGACTAGCCGGTGAGAAGGCTGCTCTCGAGTTAGCCTTTGACCCCCTAACCACTACGCCCTGGAGATGGACAATTTTGAAGTTGAAAATTTAATTAAAAATTTGAGGTGACAAATATCATTTTGTTATAGGGGGATAGGTCTAAAGACTTGGAAGAATTTTGGAATGAAAGGGTTTTTCCAACAGGTTATTAACATATTTAGAGATACTATCCACAGTCAAGTGTGAGATATCAACAATTACCCGGTACTTATTCACACTTTATGTGGATATCTTCTGAATATTTAGCGGTCTTTCACAAGTATTTTCAGATATTCACAATTCGGTGTGAAGTATCCACAAAATACACAGTTTTATCCACAAAACCAGGTTATCTATCCACATTCCACTCCGTTTTGTCCACAAAAAAACCTAGACTTAGATCTAGGCCTTTTCACTCACTTTGTTGTTGTTCATCCTGGCTTGTTGACTCGTTCGTTTGTTCAACAATTTCCTTTAGTTCACCAGTATCCCCTTTGGCATTAATAATTTCAAAGATCTGGTTCAGCCCTTCACTTGTTTCATCATTATTCTTTTTCATGTAGCTCTCCTTTGTGGTTAAATTTCCGTTTGGAAGGATGTCGAAAACATTCTTGTCCACCTTGACAATTTTCTTCTATTTTCACTATTAGTATTTGCTATTCTTGAAGAAATAATAGATAGGGGGACAGAAAATAATGTATTTTGAATTATTGTTAGATGCCATACTCGGTGAACGACAACTATTCCATATTATCGAATGCCCTGTCTGTGGTCTGGAGGAGATTTATTACGAACATAGTGTGACCAAAAGATTGATTGGCCGCGCCTGCCGCAGTTGCAATTTTATTCAAAGATTCGAAAAATAGAAAAACGCCTAGGAGTCGATCCTAGGCTTCTTTTTACCATAATGATGATTGTTTACATTCTTAGACCAAGTTCGACCGCTTTACTGTTGTGGTACAAAGCTTTGACTTTTAGTTTCATTCTTAGCTCATCGTTCAAGCAATCCTGCTGCAACAGTTGGTTATGCCGATGCTGGAACAAATGATAATAGTATTGAACCTTAGTTAGTAGTTTTAACACATGAAAACCTCCTCAATTGTCGTTTACATAAATCGCAGGAGTTTGTCGTGTTCGGTAACTGGCGAGCATCGTTTAGAAAAACCTAAGCCCCTGTAGTTTTGCGTCACCATCTTTCAATGGTTTTGCCGTTTCGGACGATTTATGTGCTTATAAAAAACTATAAGGAACGTTTTTAGAAAATAAAAGAGGCTTTCGTCCCATCGACCCGTTCTATATTTTATGTAAAAAATCCTAACCTTATTACACTAGCGATTTTAATGTTTTAAAGTCTTTCAATGTGTCCATGATAGTAAGGAAGTACTTTTTATAAAAGAGGACGGTTATTATGACAAAATTACCTTTATTAATGACCATTATGATTGTAATTGCCTCTATGCTGGCTGGCTGTTCAATGAAACAAAATTTTGTTGAAAATCAGTCAACTGCTCCCAGTAAAAATGTGGTCGACACTACGACCTCAAAAAATGAAAAGAAGAGCGTTTCGGTTGTTGCCAATCCGTCTGCAATACCTGTCTTGGTTAATAAAGTGAATAAGCTGCCTGCTAGTTATCAACCGAATGATTTAGTGGACCCTGACATTCCGTTTATTTTTAAAGCAAAAGTAGAGAAACGGAAGATGCGCAGCAGCGCTGCTCGAGCAATTGAAAAATTGTTTATCGGAGCCAAGCATGATGGCGTCAGCCTTCTTGGCGTTTCTGCTTATCGCTCCCACGCCGCTCAAGTGGCTGTGTTTAATCACTATGTAAGTATTGATGGCGTTAAAGCGGCAAAGACTTATAGTGCGGTGCCAGGCACCAGTGAACACGAGACTGGTCTTGCGATTGATGTAACGGGCGGTGATGGAAAGTGTGCGGCCGAGGACTGTTTTGCCGGGACCTCTGCGGCAAAGTGGCTGGAGAAGCATGCTGACGAGTATGGCTTTATCATCCGTTACCCAAAAGGAAAGGAAGACATTACTGGCTACCAATACGAACCATGGCACCTGCGCTATGTCGGCAAATCAGTTGCACAAAAAATCATGAGTAAGAAAATCACTCTCGAAGAATACCTCGAAACCATCCAAGTAAATAAATAGAACTTGCGGTGCCTGTCACCATTAGTAACACCTAGATAAGAGTAATGGTGACAGGCACCATATAAACAGCACTATAAAAATACGGGGGTCCCCACTGCGTGTATGACCATGCAGTGAGGATCACCGTTTTCTTTTATTATTTATTTCCCTTTATTTCTAAGAGTTTTAGGCGCAGGTCGTTTTCCATGTTGGCGAGTTCTTGTTCAGCAAGCCGGCGTTTGTGGCGGCCTTCTTCTTGGATTCGCATCGTTTCTTCTAATGTGGAAATTAAGCTTTCCTGTGTCTTCTTTAATGTTTCGATATCCACAAGACCGCGTTCATTCTCTTTGGCGGTTTCAATCGTATTCGTTTTTAACATTTCTGCATTCTTTAATAGAAGTTCATTGGTGGTCTTTGATACCTGTTTCTGCGCTTCCACGGCATGACGTTGACGGATTAAGGTTAACGCAATGGCTACTTGGTTCTTCCATAACGGAATGGCCGTCATGATCGACGATTGGATTTTTTCCACCAGCGCCTGGTTTGTATTTTGAATCAAGCGAATCTGCGGTGCACTTTGAATCGTGATTTCCCGGCTTAATTTCAAATCATGGAGACGCTTGTCTAAACGATCCGCGAATTGAATCATATCATTGACCTCTTGAAACTTCATTTGGTCGTTAGTTGTTTCGGCTTCTTTTTTCAACTGCGGAATAATCTTAGCTTCCATTTCTTCAAGCTTGATTTCCCCCGCTGCAATATAAATATTAAGGGCATGAAAATATTCCTTATTCGTTTCATATAGCTGTTCGAGCAGTTTAATATCCGATAGAAGCACATTCTTACTACGGTCAAGTTTCACACTGATTCGGTCAATTTGCGCTCCTGTTTTTTGGTATTTGGACAGAACCTCCTGAATGGATGTTGAAATTTTCCCAAACATACGTGCAAACAAGGATGGCTTCCCATCCTTTAATTCATCCGGATTGACCTCATGTAACCTTTTCATCAAATCGTTAATGATTTCGCCTATTTCACCCACATCCTGTTTCTGGACATGTTCCAGCATCGTATGCGAGAACGATAACAGCTTTCCTTGTGCTTGGGTGCCGTAAGAAATCATCGCCTGGTGGTTGGTCGGGTCGATTTGCTCGGCAAGCTGGTAGGCCTTTGCCCGATTTTCCTCAGGGATCACATCAATTAACTTGACTGGTTTTTGTTCGCCTGTTGGCAGTGTCTGCTTTTTGGCAAGATCTAACGTGTCGGAATCGCCAAACGGGTTGGCAAGGATATCATCTAGCAAGTCGCCAGTTTTCGGTATTGGATTTTGTTCACTCATTTTAGCCACCTATTTTCTTCAGGAAATTTCAATTCTTTTTTCTTTTGAATCGTATGTTTTGCGACATCTATTTCGAAATTTAACGTATCGATATCATCGGAGATGACTCGGTATAAATCCTCTTCCACTACTTTAGATAATTCATTTAATGTTCTTCGAGTTTCAATAAGAGATTGACTGATTTCTCTGTTCTGTTTTGGCTGTGATGAAAGGAAACTGTATTTTTCGGTGAGCTCAACGAGTGAGTCAAGGTGTGAAAAATAAAATTCCTCTGCTTGATAAAATCGTTTCGGTTCTTTCATCGTCATCTTGTGTATTTTTTTAGTAATTCGATTTATGTCGATTCGTTGTTTGACGGAGTAAATATCACGAATTTTAAAGATGCTTTTATTTAAGCGTTTGATTTTCTGTTTTGCCTCTTTTAGGTTTTTCTGAATGTACCGGTATTCCTTCCTTGTCAGCTGATGCTTTTTCAAATAGCCGGTGTTTTGAACTAACGTCAGAATCACATGGGTAAGCGCCCCGCCAAGAATCGCAAATAAGGTGGAGGACCAGAATGTGAAATCGAGCGGAAAGAAGCAGATTAACCATGTAATAACAGTGACGGGAACGGCCACAAACGAGCGAATTAGGAATGCAGCAATTGGGTTCATATTGGATCGACTCCTGACTTAATATCCTTTATATAGATACGAAATAAGCAAATAAATGTTTCACATCCTTCAAAAACTCTTTGAATTAGAAGAATATGACATTCACTACTTCCACAATACACGAAAAAACTCCTTCCCGCCATAGACCACAAACGGAAATAAATCTACGACTTAAGACGTATTTATGCTCAAAAAAGTTACATTTTGGGGAGGTGGGAGTGGATGGATGAATGGGGTGGGGAATAGATGGGATTCACCTGTAATCTGAGTGCTGGTAGTGCTAATGGTGACAGGCACCAAAAACGGCAGAGAGGTTGTCCTCTCTGCCGCTTTAACTGACAATCTTTTAGCCCTCATACAGTTCAATTGGCAATCCATCCGGATCGGCAAAGAAGGTGTATTTTTTGTTAGTGATTGGATCCATTCGGATTGGTTCTACTAAAATATCATGATTCACTAACTCGGCTACTTCTTTCTCGATATCCTCTACCTCAAAAGCTAAGTGTCTTAACCCAACTGCTTCCGGACGATTCGGCCTTGTTGGCGGGTTTGGAAATGAAAACAGCTCGATTTGGTATTGTCCTCCGACTTCTAAATCCAGCTTATAGGACTCCCTTTCCTCTCGGTACACTTCTCTTATTGGTGTAAGACCTAAAATTCTTACATAAAAATCCTTTGATCTTTGGTAATCGGAACAAATGACAGCCACGTGATGAATCTTCTTTAAATTCATATGTTTTAATCCCCCTTATATAGTTATCACATCAAAACTCCTGCCTCCAATTAATAGTATATAAAAAAATGCCCCCATACGTGGAGGCTTTACTGAACTATCATATAAACTATGTTTTGATTTACTTACTATTAGGAAAGACCTTATTCCATTTCTCATTATCTAGTTCCCAA
Source organism: Neobacillus drentensis (assembly GCF_021560175.1). Taxonomy (GTDB): domain Bacteria; phylum Bacillota; class Bacilli; order Bacillales; family Cytobacillaceae; genus Neobacillus; species Neobacillus drentensis_A. The sequence goes on from NZ_CP091110.1 coordinate 5,524,742, forward strand.
TAAATCATTTTGTTATCATCCATAAACACGATTGTATGTTTTCCGTTCGGAAGTTTACTTGCCATTAATGGCTCTATATTATCAAGTTGATAGATAGTTGGGCCATACCAAGGGAAGCTATCTTTATTGTTGTTTCGCAGCCAAAATCCAATTCCACCGGTCTTTAGTTTACAAATTACACCAAATTGACCTGAAATATTTTCAAAAAATATTGGATTTCCGGTAACACCTTCAGCAAACTTCTTACTTTTATTCCATTTCCCATTAGGATCCTGATAATAGTGGACCAAGGAGGAACCTGACCGAACCACAATCTCTGAATGCCCAAATTTACTTGTAATTGGAAGAGACACTGAATAATTATTTGAATTATCTTCATACCATGGGTATTCCCTGCTTTTATACTGTTTTGTATTATGTTCATGTTCCATACTAAGGATTAGCTTCCTGACGGGATCAGCTTGATCTCGAATTACAGGATGACATAGACAACTATTCTCCGCTTTATTTAGACAGGAAATCATTTCTTCCACTGTAAAATAAGGCCGATATCGTATCATCTTTTCGTCCATTTTGTTTGGATAACTTTTTACCCTGACTCCAAGTTCCACCGCCATGTTTACGAAAAATACCTCATCCGTACCAAAAGAAGTCGTTTCTATTAAAGCAGTTTTTAACTTTTGTTTTCTTTCTGGATCAAGTAATGCTTTCACTACTGGTCTGGAAATTACCTGGCCCACATTGAAAACTCCGTAGAAGGGTTTGAGATTAAATATTGCTTTCCACCTTTTTTTATCTTTCTTAAGTTCTTTTCCAATATACCAATCTTCTTCAGGAATTCGCAGCTTGACCGCCATATAGTCGGCATCTTTCATTTGAGTTTGAATAAATTCCTCATAACCTTTTTTAACGAACAGTGCATCGGAATCGATATTAATAAAATAGTCATACTCAATCCCCAACTCTTCTAACCATTCCATTACTTCCATAAAATAAATGGTCGTCCATCCCCGCTCTAACTTATGGCTAGATGGACAAACGGGTACACCTAGCCCCTCACAAAGAGTTGGATCATTCCCTCCGTTATATAAAACCATTGTACTGTCGGGGCAATAGTATCGGACATTGTCAATTAACTGCTTGACTAATTCTCTATCTTTATGAACAAGGATGGCAAAACAAATTTTGCTTTTTGGAGATTCTGGTAATATATTTTCATAATTAACTAGTGTATGAACTTGGTCTTCTTCTTGTGTACTTTTCCGTTCCTCAATAAGTTTCTTCATTTTCTCCTTATTTCCGCTTGCACGTTCATAACGTCCAAGAAGTTTAGCATTTGCTTTACCGTTCGGATTTGATTGATAGCTTGAACCCGGGTGCCATAGGTGATAGACTTTCCCCTTCAAATTTATTAGTTTGCCACACATCGTCCGAGCTGCATGGGAAAAAGCATCATCTTCCCCGCCCCAACCAATAAATCGCTCATCAAAACCTCCGACTGCTTCGAAGTTTTCTCTAGAAATGACAAAGAGTTTTCCAGCAAATCCTTCATAGACCCAATTTGATTTATAATATTCTCCAGATTTTACATCTATTGGCCATTTTGGTTTTGTCTTGAGTAATCTCTCCGTACCTTGCACTTCAATATTATAGACTTCTGTAAAAGGAACAACAAAACCTCCTTTATTGAGTGATTTTATCGCCTCCACAATCAGGTTCGAGTCATAGACCACATCCGCATCCGCTATTACGAAAATATCTCTTGTGGCTTTTTTAGCTGCCAGGTTAACAGCCTTAGATTTATTAATTTCCTTACCAGACATTAATCCTAAACATACTTCTGCTTCGGGCATGACACTAGCATAATACCGTTTAATCCATTCAAACGCCTTTGCTCTTGGGCCATAATCCGATTGGAAAGGAATAATGATTGAAACTTTATCTAACACAATAACGCTCTCCTTTTCATACGAAATTTAATCGTGTGATAATTTCTCACCCATTATTTTCATAAGTTCTACATATTCCTCAAATTTCCCGATATCATACCGATCCCCAGATATGATTTTTCCATAGATTGGTTCTATCCCTAGCAAAATTTTAATGGCATCTGTGAGTTGAAGTTCTCCGTCAACACCTAAATCTAGATTCTCAAGGCATTCAAAAATTGTTGGGGTAAAAATGTATCTTCCGATAACAGCTAAATCCGAAGGAGGATTCTGCTTAGGCTTTTCCACTATATTTTTAATTTCAATGAGGCTGGTATTATTTGCACCTTGTATCACCCCATAATTTTTTAATTGGTCTTGATTTACTTTCTTTAGTCCTAGAACACTACTGTTTGTTTCCTTATATACATCTATTAACTGTTTAAGAGCATGGGCTTCATTAGCAATGACAAAATCATCTGGTAATAGGACTCCAAACGGTTCATCTCCTACAAATTCTTTTCCCAGTCGTATCGCATCACCAAGTCCATTTGCATAGTGTTGTTTTATAAAGCAAATGTCTATTTTTGGTGGTTCTAAGCGCTCAAGCATATACTCTTTATTTTTGCTTTTTAAAAAAGCCTCTAACTCCACTGAACGATCAAAATAGTCCAAAATAGCATTTTTCGAATTGGAAACGACGATTAATAATTGTTTAATACCTACTTCCACTGCCTCCTCAAGATATGATGGATGGCCGGTTTTAAACCTAACGGAAACATTTCTTTGGGTATTGCTTTTGTTATAGGAAGACACCGAGTTCCGTATCCTGCAGCAGGGATAATTGCCTTTTTCACCATAAGTTTTCCTCACCCTATTTGTTTTGTAATTGCGGAAGATATATATCTTTGAAGAAAATTAGATTAATAATAATGCTAGCTTTTTATAAATATGTAGCTTGACAGCAAATGGCAACGGCTTGAACACAATCTCACTCAAAAATAAGCAATTACCGTAAGGGAGCACGGGTTAATTTGTCCCTGTCAAATAACCTCCGACTTGCATGTTCTAAAAATTACTTACTGAACTGCAGATTTGTTAAATAATACGATGACCATTGTACTTAACGAATGCCATCAACTTAAAAGTAGTAATGAATGTTATATCCTGATGAATACCCTAATAGAGAATAACATTATGAGAATCCTAACCCACTAGACAAGGGGGAAAATAGTGAATAAATATATTGCTTTTGATATTGGCGGGACACAAGTGAAGCATGGTTTATTGTTAGAGAATGGATCCATTCTTTCCAAGGGAAGCTATGATACCCCCTCCACAAGCCTCGAAATGTTTATTGAAAAAATAGTAAATACCGTTAAGTCCTATCCAGAAAATACTAGTGTGAGTGGTGTTGCCATTAGTTTGCCAGGTTATATCAACCCACATACGGGTTACTCAGAACGAGCAGGAGCTATATCAGTATTAGATGGTCAGAATCTTAAAATATTGTTAGAAACCGCAATTTCACTGCCTGTTGAAATTGAAAATGATGGGAACTGTGCTGCTATAGCAGAAAAAATAAGTGGGAACGCAAAAAATTGTACCGATTTTATCTGTGTAACAGTTGGTACTGGAATCGGTGGAGGGATTTTTATAGATGGGAAACTTGTGCATGGGCACAGTTTTAGAGGCGGTGAATTTGGTTTTATGATTACCGAGTCAACAGAGAATGTATGGAATAATAATGCTTCTACAACTGCCTTAATAAAGTCCTATAAAAAGCTAAAGGGTATTAATGAAACCAAAAAGGTGGATGGCGAGACCATTTTCCTTAAAGCCGCTAAAGATTCTTCAGTGAGAAGATTAGTGGAGCGTTGGGTAAAAATCCTTTGTTATGGAATTTATAACCTGGCTGCAACATTAAATCCACAAAAAATTTTAATCGGCGGCGGGGTACTCGGCCAAGAAGGTTTAATAAAAATGATTAATAATCAACTTGACCGCCTTTATTGGTGGAAAGATATTAAGATTCCCGTCGAAAGTTGTAAACATCAAAATGATGCTGGAATGATTGGAGCTATGTATCATTTTCAACAAAAGCAACAAAGGGAATCTAACACCCGTGAACAGGACATTTGAATAAAGAATTAAGATGTTAAAAGATGATTTCTTTATTGAATGAGGCCACTGAAAAACTTACGTTTTTTATTTCTGTAATCTAAAATGAATACAAAAAGGCAATTTTCCGTCTGACATTTAGGCGGAAAATTGCCTTTTTCCTTCTCTTTTTTTATGTGCTTTGTGTTGCATCCACGATAATCTTGATTTTAGATCACTTGGATACCGCCTAAACACTTGATAATCCTATTATCTAGTAAAAAAGCAGTTGATAGTTCATTTGATAGTTTCAACTGCCTTTTTAAATTTGGGCTATTTCAGTGGCCTCTTATTGAATAGGGGTCCTCTTTTTTTATATTCCCATTGATAATTAGCTTTTTACCGACCCTCGAAATTAGTTCTTTAGACCTAAAGAATTTTCATCAAATTTTAATAATTTAACATGAGACAATTTCCCAATCCCTTAACATCGAATATATTGCAGAGTAAATTTTAAAATCAACCAAGAGGTGATATTTTGAAAAAAAGGGCCTTTTTTACGATACCGATTAGTATCCTGCTTATTGCCGTAATTATTGCCTCCTTTTTCCTACTTAATATTCAACCAGCAGAAGGAAAAATTGCAAAAGCGCAAAAGCTGGCTGAATTCACGAAACCGGCAGTCGTCCGGGTCGTCGATTATGCTGTGGTCAGTTGGCAGTTTACTAACCCTAATGATCCTGAAGTGATTGCCATACTTGAACAGCTTAACAATCAATCGATAGTGGGCGGATCAGGTTCCGGTGCGATCATAAGCTCTGATGGCTATATTGTCACAAATGCCCATGTCGTAGAAGCAACACAAAAGAAAGATGAAGACATTGCCAATGAAGCATTCGAACAGGTCGTCACCACGGTTGCAGATTATTTTAAAGTGGATTATGAAACTGCCTATAATTATATGGTCAAGTACACCCAATATACGGATATTAAAAGAGTATTAAAGGTGGTTTTACCAGGTGGAGATGTCCTCGATGGAGAAGTTAAGAGCTACGGCGCCCCTATTAATGAAGGGAAGGACGTCGCTGTTCTAAAAATTGAAGGAAAAAACCTTCCGACTGTACCTCTTGGAAATTCAGATAATATTCAAAACCAAGATAATATTTGGGTCATCGGTTACCCAGCGGCAGCCGATTCTGACATTCTATCACCCGATTCATCCTTAGTCTCCTCGATGAACGCCGGTCAAATTTCTGCCACTTCGAAAAAGACAGAACAAGGAAGCCCGGTTATTCAACTTAATGCAGCCGCTACCCACGGAAACAGCGGCGGACCTGTCATTAATGAAAAAGGGCAGATCATTGGATTATTAACCTTTAGAGGAGATACGGTCAATGGTCAAGAGGTTCAAGGCTTTAATTTTGCGGTACCGGTCAACACGGTAAAGGAATTTGTGAACCAAGCCGGGGTAAGAAATACGAAGAGCGAAACGGATAAGCTTTATCAGGAAGGCTTGGAATTATACTGGGGCGGCTATTATAAACATGCTTTAGAAAAATTCGAAGCGGTTCAGCGGATTTATCCAAATCATTCTGAGATCAAACAATATATTGCCAATGCCGAGAAGAAGGTCGACAGCAGTAAAACGCTATGGTCTGATTACACAACCATATTCTATATCATCGATGGTGTAGCAGGATTGCTCGTCCTCATCCTCTTAGTGTTTACATTCGCAGGAGGCAATTCCAAAAAATCTGCTGCTGCGATTGCTGCATCAGCACCTTCCACAGAGCCGGCACCATCACCAGCGCCGCAGTCGCCACTGGAAAACACACTACAAGACCTAAATAAGGATGGCAAAATCGACGTCCAAGACATTCTCCTCGCCCTCCAAGAACATCAGAAAAATCAACAGAAAAAAGACGAAGAATAGGATGGTGCCTGTCACCATTTCTAACAAGGGTGTAGTGTTATCGCTACACCCTTATTTTCCGCTCCTTTGACTCTTTTACAGCAGTATCTGGCTATCCCACAATTTTAAACGAGTCATTCCCTACATAGGTGCCCACTTCTACACTCACACGATAACCGTCTATTCCTTTTAAGCCGATACTCGTTACTCGAGCCCACATCGGAACCATTCCCCTTCCAGCTTTAGAAGTTTGCCGTCTTCCCAGAAAAATTTATCAGTGGTTGAAGCATTCATGTATTGTTGGTAATTTTGCGCTGGGGGATTGGGAAAGTAAGAAAGAATATGTTTGGGGTCAATGAGTGGATGAACTTCGCCATAAACATAGCTTCGATAGCTGCTCCAGGGATAATCTTCGGGGCATGAAACCATCCCGGCCTCTACCGGATTCAGATGGATATATTTACTGACGTCAATCTCATACTCCCGGGAGTTGAGAAGCTCTGCACCATAACGCTTTTCATACACATGGCCAGTGAATTGATACTTTTTGTTAAAATATTTCGCGTATTTGGTATTGAGGTTTTTCATAATGATGCTTAGAGGGGTTTCAAGGGTTTCCAACTGGAGGTGGGTATGGTTGGTCATCAGGCAGTAGGTATGGAGATGAAAGGGGTAACGCACTTGCGTATCTGCGACTAATTCCAGATATCGCTCATAATCCTCCTCCTCAAAAAACAGCGAACTCTTCCGGTTTCCTCTGCTCGTCACATGATACTTCGCACCTGCAAACCACAAACGCACACTTCGAACCAATACAATCACTCCCTACTTAATAAATATAAATCCAAGATGAAAATAGTGCTTTCGGTGACAGGCACCTTTTCTCTCTTTTCCATTATACAAATATTTCCTATCCAAGCCTTCTGTTTATTAGGATGGTAACAAAATGTTCAAAGTTGGGTTATCCCATTGTCCGTAAAAGACGGTCAAGCTCGATTTTAACGATAAATGTATAAAAGGTCCTACGTCATAATATTTATTTATAAGGTAGAGGAAGTTACTCACACTCTTTTCAACAAAGGAGGAATGTCTCTGAAAATTGTCAGAATGCTTCAGCGAATAATCGGTGTCCTCCTCCTTGTGTACGGAGTCTACCTTATATTCGGTACACAGGAGTTCTTTGGTACCATCTTAATTATCCTAGCCTTCCTAATCTTTCCTAGCCTAAATAAGAAAGACCAAAGTGGTCATCATGATGATTATGACCACAATCTCGAATCAGCCTCCACACATGACCATTCCTACGAAAGCCACAATTCCGCCGGGGAAAGCGGTGACTAGAACTGTCTGTCCTGTTAAGCAAACAAGGCACAAAAATGCCCCCAATAAAAGTTCATCGGGGGCATTATCTCTATGATTTCCCTTTTGAAAAAAAATACAAAAACCAAACAGCATGATTTTGCTCATCTAGCGCCGCTCTTCTAAACGCCCCTTGAACCATTGGATCAGTGGCTTTATCGGCTATTTCCATATAAAAATCCACCGTTTTCTGCTCATCCTCAATCGCAGATTTTAAGCCTTTTACATAACTATTAGGACATTCTTCTATAATTTTCGGCTGAGGCGGCCTTCCCGTTAAATGTTGATAGATGTGAACAAACTGCTGATAATGTCTGACTTCATCCTCACGAATCTCCAAGATCTGCTCCCGCTCTTTTTTACTCGATGCCAAATTGGCCAATCTTGTATAACATTCAATCGCACTATACTCACCATTAATTGCTTGTTCAATTTCTTGAATCAATTCATTCGTCTGTCGATAGACGGCATCGTAATAATTGGTAAAAGGATACATAGGGAACCCTCCTAATTGTTCATTATACATACTATGATTCATGAGCAATTAGGTGTCTCCCCAGACAAACCCACCGGACCCGTCAAACATCAAAAAGCCGCAGCTGCAAGGGAACTCCCCTTACTAAGCCACGGCCTCTTTATGGATCCTTGTCCACCCAACGCGGACAAATGTACACGAATGGTGCCTGACACCATTAAATGATACCATTTAACGACACCATTTACACTTCTTGGATGTTGATTTTCTGTTTGTTTTCGTTTTCCTTGATGAGTTCTTTTAGAAATGCGATAAGTTCATCATGGATTTCTTCTTTTTGTAATGCGACCTCGATGGTGGTTTTGACGAAGCCGATTTTTTCGCCGACATCAAATCGTTTTCCCTCAAAATCATAAGCAAAAACGCGCTGGATCTGGTTGAGTTTATGGATGGCATCTGTTAACTGGATTTCCCCGCCAGCACCTGTCTCTTGAGCATCAAGGAACATAAAGATTTCAGGAGTTAAAATATATCTTCCCATGATCGCTAGATTAGACGGAGCCGTTCCTGGCGCTGGCTTTTCAACGAAATGTTTAACCTGATAGCGTCTGCCCTCTGGTTCCATTGGATCGACTATGCCATAACGATGCGTCTCATTCTCAGGAACATGCTGAACTCCAATGATCGAGGAGAAAGTGGCTTCATACTGATCAATCAGCTGTTTTAAACAAGGTGTTTCACTTTGGACAATATCATCACCTAATAAAACTGCAAACGGTTCATCGCCAATAAAGTTTCTTGCACACCAGACGGCATGACCTAACCCTTTTGGCTCTTTCTGACGAATATAATGAATATCCGCAAGGTTGGAGGTATAGTTTACTTTGCTTAATAAATCCCATTTTTCTTTTTCCATTAAGTTTTTCTCAAGCTCAGGGGCAAAATCAAAATGGTCCTCAATCGCACGTTTCCCCTTACCGGTAACAATAATAATATCCTCAATCCCTGAAGCAATCGCCTCTTCAACAATATATTGAATGGTCGGCTTATCCACAATCGGCAGCATTTCTTTTGGCATCGCTTTAGTTGCTGGTAAAAATCGTGTCCCCAGCCCAGCCGCTGGGATAATAGCTTTACGAACTTTTTTCACAGACGATCTCTCCTTCAAGTTTTATTCACATGTAAAATAATGACAATATTTTTATCTTTCCCCAATGAATGACAATCACTATAAACATTATACCATGTTCGTTTCAACAGCACCCATTTTATTGGCATAAACAGTCCGGAGACATTTACTCAAACCACTCCGTCTGATTCCTCATTGTACGCCATCCCTACTCGGACCGTGTCCTTGGAATCCGATTCAGCCTGCCACAGTCCTTTTAACAATAGCCATCCTCAATCCTGCGCTCAATCTCAACAATAGAATAAGTCAATTCCTCAAATGGAATCGGCCTGCTGATAAAAAAGCCTTGAATCAAATCACAGCCCAACCCTGCCCATTCAAAAAACTGAGCTTCCTCCTCAATTCCTTCAATTATAACCTGCAGCCCCAGATTGTGGGCCATCGTAATAATCGGAGAAATCACGCCGATATGCTTTTTATTTTTCAATAAACTTGAGACAAAGTTACGATCAAGCTTTATAAAGTCAATCGGAAGCTTGAGGAAATCCGAGAATGAAAAATAGCCATTTCCAAAATCATCCAAGGCAATTGTAAAACCCATTTTTTTCAAAGCAAACAAGGTTTCATTCACACTTTCTACTGTGTAAATTTCAATATTCTCGGTAATCTCCAATGTAATCTGCGCCGCTGGGACCGAGTATCTGCTTAGAATAGTGGAAGTTTCAAACAAAAAGTTATCTAGTAGTAGTTGATTGACTGACAGGTTAATCGAGTATTTCACTTTTGGGTCTGTCCCACTCGCAATATTTTTGCAGCATTCCTCAAAAACCCAATAAAACAGACCATTGACCAAACCAGCTAGTTCCGCATGGTCAATAAATTCTCCCGGGGTGATCATTCCTAAACTGGGGTGGTTCCAACGAATTAAAGCCTCGACGCCGGTTATTTTCTTATCCACCAAACTATACTGAGGCTGGTATTGAACAGAAAGCTGCCCTTTCTTTAGGGCATAGGGGAGATCATTTTCAATTAACATTTGCCGATAGGCCATTGGGTCAAGCCTGCCTTTGTAAAAAGAAAAGGTACTTTCTCCTCCCCTTTCGGCCTCATACATTTGTACCTTCGCAAGCGACATTAACTCATCAGCATCATCGGATCCATATGGATACATACAGATTCCCATATTACTGCCTACCGAAATCTGATGAACGTCCACGGTATATTTTTCGGAAACAACACGAATAATCCGTTCGCAGATGACCTTGCAGTCATGCTCGGTGATATCGACCAGGAAGATGGCAAAATCAGCACCATTTACTTTTATGACAGTATCAAGCTCGCGAATTGAATTTCTTAGCCTCGCGACCATTTTCCGCAACAGGACAGACTCCACCTCAAGATTTTTAGACGTTAACAATTCCGGTGGAATATGGATTCGAAGATAGCAAACGGCCGCTGACATAGTATATCGGTTGCAAAAAGCGAGGGTCATCTGAAGGCGTTCCTTCAACCTGTCCATTTTAGAAAATGGCTCTTCATTTTTTTCCACTATCTCATCCATACTGACCCACCTTTTCCAGCCTGCAGCCGTTTTTCCTTAAGTGTAACCTAAACCACTATGCCCAGCAATAACCAGATATCTTCCATTTTAAAAGAGATAGTTTATAGGAAGGATTATAAAAATAAAAGCAATGCGCCTCAAAAGCTGCATTGCTTTTTATTAAAAATTAATATAATTGATTTTGATGCCAATTCCAAGCATCGGCAATAATTTTTTCAAGACTGCGCTCTGCTTTCCAGCCTAATTCCGTATAAATTTTCTGCGACGAAGCCACTAATCTAGCAGGGTCTCCCGCACGACGTTCAGCCATTTCCACGTTTGCTTTGATTCCCGTTACCCGTTCACATGTCTCAATAACTTCTTTTACAGAATAGCCAAGTCCATTGCCTAAATTATACGTCTCAGTGGACTTCTCCCCTGATAATAAGGCTTCTAGGGCAAGAATATGCGCCTGTGCCAAATCGGTTACATGAATATAATCGCGGATGCATGTTCCATCGGCCGTATCATAATCCGATCCAAACACAGAAATTTTTTCCCGAGTTCCTAATAGCTGTTGCAGAATAATCGGAATTAAATGAGTTTCCGGATCATGGCTTTCACCAATAGCCGCTGATTGATGGGCACCCGCCGCGTTAAAGTAACGAAGCACCACATAGTTTAGCCCATAGGATTTTGAAAAATCAGCCAGCATCTGCTCAACCATCAGCTTGGAGTGTCCATATGGATTAATTGGAGCAGTCTTACTCTCTTCATCAATTAACTCCACATCAGGAATTCCATATGTAGCAGCTGTAGAAGAGAAAATAAAGTTTTTCACTTTAAATTTAATCATGACTTTAAGCAATGTTAAGGTAGACGCCACATTATTTTCATAGTATTTTAATGGATCAATAACGGACTCTCCGACCAAGCTATAGGCTGCAAAGTGCATAACGGCTTTAATAGGATAACTTCTAAACACCATTTGCAGGTCGTCTTCATTGCCGAGGTCCCCTTTAACAAAGATAGCTCGCTTATCAACGGCTTCACGATGGCCTGTTGATAGGTTGTCCAACACGACAACATCCTCTTTTTCTACTAATTCCTTAACGAGATGGCTACCAATATAACCAGCTCCGCCAACGACGAGAATCATATTCATTTCCCCTTAGCTAGAATTAAAAACCTTCATTATTATACCATTATTCTTAAAAAACAGCTTCTATAGGCCATTTACCAATTATTTCTACATCCAAAAAGACTGGATTCCTAAATGAATCCAGCCTTTACTTAAAATGAATTGCCTGTTTTTACTTTATTGCTAGAGGGCGGGGCCACCGTAATTCCTGTCGTTTCTTCAAAATTATACAAGCTTGTCGGAAGATCCGTAAACCGCTCCAATTCGTTATAAGCCGGAATACCGTGATACGACATATCCAAGCCCTCTTCCTCCTCGCGCTCGGTGGCGCGGAAGCCGACAGTCTTTTCGCATACCTTTGCTATAAACGTCCCACCCAGCAGTCCCCATGCCATCACAACAACAGCACCCAACAACTGGACAAGGATGAGTGAAACATGGCCAGTCGTTAATAAACCGTCCGTTTTATCAAACAATCCAACCGCAAGCGTTCCAAAAACTCCGCCGAACCCATGAACCGCCACAGCACCAACTGGATCATCCACCTTTAAATAGTCGACCAAAAGTGTGGCATAAATCACCAATAACCCGCTAACCGTTCCAATGATGACGGCGGACCATTCGGAAACAGTCGCACAACCGGCAGTAACAGCTACTAATCCGGACAACACTCCATTAATGGTCATACTCGGGTCAGCTGTACCGAACTTTTTCATCGTTAAAAATAAGGCAGCCGCCCCGCCGCTCGCCCCAGCAAGCATCGTATTAATCGCAATCGTTGCCAGTGCCGGATTGGATGCATCCAACGTACTTCCGGCATTAAAGGCAAACCAGCCAAACCAAAGGATGAAGGCCCCTGCTGATGCTAATGGGATATTACTTGGCGCAAATACATTTACACTGCCGTCGGAATTAAACCTGCCCTTCCTTGGCCCGAGCCATTTCGCCATCGCCAAGGCAGAAAAGCCTCCTAGCGCATGAATCGCTGCCGAGCCGGAAAAATCTTTAAAACCGAGGTTCGCTAACCAGCCGTCACGATTCCAAATCCAGTGGCCGGACAGTGGATAGACGACCACACAAATGATTGCCGCTGTCACGACATAAGCTTTAAAATTCATACGTTCTGCCACCGCGCCTGAAATAATCGAAAGACTCGCGACCGCAAAGCCCATTTGAAAAAGAACAAAGGCAACACTTGGTAAATGGACCGCAAGCGTCAATTTTTCCGGGCTGCCAAACAAGTTGGTTCCAATCATTCCAAAGGCATCCTTACCGAACATAACTGCAAAACCAACCATCCAAAACGCTAAAGCTCCAATTGTTAAATCAACAAAGATTTTCATTGTCACATTAACGGCATTTTTCGTCCGTACAAAACCGGCTTCCAGTAAACTGAAACCACCCTCCATAAACAATACCATTGCCGCCGCAAGAACCACCCAAACTGTATTGATATACGTGAGTACCATTATTGTCCCTCCCCCCGGTTTACTAAATCGTCAATATCATCGTCAAATGTTCCCGTCCGAATGTTATAGGCTTCAAGAATAGGATAGACATAGATTTTTCCATCGCCTTCCTCGCCGGTCTGCGCTGCTTTTACAACCGTCTGAATCGTGGAATCCACTAAATAATCGGAAAGAATAATTTCTAATTTCACCTTGGGATGCAGCGTGACCTGATAATTTTTCCCGCGGTACACACCTTTTGTATCTTTTTGTTTGCCTCGTCCCACGACCTGCGAAACCGTAAAACCTGTGATTCCGATACTTTTTAATCCTTTAATCGTCTCCGTTAGCCTTTCAGGTCTGATAATTGCCTCTATTTTTTTCATGGAAACACCTCCATGTTATATTTCCTAACATCAATATGATAAAATATATAACACTCCACCCCCATGCGTCAATTAATATTTTTAACCAATTTTTATATTCTGAATTTTCCTAAAACAGATGTTCTTAAGATTTAATGAAAATTTAGGTTAGTTAACTTACAATAATAGTACGAAATGTGAATTTGTTGCGGCTGTTTATCTGATTGCAACATCGAAGGATAAAACCAGCTTATATTTTTTCTATATGAACCATGTCAAGCATGTAGGTCGTCAATCAAGGGATCTTGTCTACTGTCTTTGGTTTTTCAATCCTGTTTCGGTCGTCAATCAAGGCTCTTGTCTACTGTCTTTGGTCTTTCAATCCTGTTTCGGTCGTCTTGTCTACCCGCTTTGGTTTTTCAATCCTGTCTAGGTCGTCAATCAAGAGCAGATAATGCTTCAGTTCGATTAGACCGGCTAAAGAGGACTGGCAGTACTGATCCCTTCATTAATGCTGATTAATTTTATGAACAAATGTCCTTCATTCCCATAATGAAGGGCTTTTCTTTTGCCAATTTTTGAATTTTTTATGTCCCTTACCTTGCGTAGCATGAGGAAAAATAGGGAAAAATAGAGATTACCTATTGATTGTCATTTTAAAAACGAATATTATAGTAAGGTTGTTAAAAATCGTTCGTATTTTGGAGGATCCCTTATGTTTAGACTGAAAGAAAATCATACGAATACAAAAACAGAATTGATGGCTGGCATAACGACCTTTTTCACGATGGTCTACATCGTCGTCGTCAATCCTGTCATATTAGCAGATGCCGGCGTCCCTTTTGAACAGGTCTTTTCGGCCACAATCATCGCTGCTTTGGTCGGAACCCTTTGGATGGGGTTGTTTGCCAATTACCCAATCGCCATCGCCCCGGGAATGGGATTGAACGCCTACTTTGCTTATTCTGTCGTGGGCGGCCACCAGGGAATTAGCTACCAGACAGCCTTCGCAGCCGTTTTCGTCGCTGGAATTATTTTTGTCATCTTGTCGTTAACACCGTTTCGGGAAAAATTGATTGAGGCGATTCCAGATAATTTAAAACACGGAATTACCGCAGGAATTGGTTTATTTATCGCCTTTATCGGTCTGCGTCAAACGAAAATCATTACAGCCCATCCATCTAATTTAGTGGGTTTGGGTGACCTTCATTCCCCTTCAGCCGTTTTAGCGATTGTCGGACTGGCTGTAACGTTGATTCTAATGGTCCTTAGAGTCAATGGGGCCTTATTTTTTGGGATGATTGTCACCGGAGTCATTGCTTTCTTTACCGGTCAGCTTTCCTTCAATAAAGGATTGATGTCGCTTCCATCTCTTCCAGAAGGATTGATGATTGGAAATCCGTTTACTGCATTTGGCGATGTCATTCACCACAGTCTTTATGCCGTTGTCTTTTCGTTTATCCTTGTGACCATTTTTGATACGACCGGAACAATGATCGGAGTGGCAAATCAAGCAGGGTTAATGAAGGGGGATAAGCTTCCGCGTGCCAGACAAGCCCTGCTGTCTGATTCGATTGCGACCATGGTTGGATCGATTTTTGGAACAAGCCCAACCACCGCTTTTATTGAATCGACTTCCGGTGTGGCGGCAGGCGGCCGTACGGGTTTAACCTCTGTAACCGTTGCTGCCTTATTTCTCCTTTCCGCTTTCTTTGGTCCACTTGTGAGTGCCGTGTCAGGGATTGCCGCCATTACGGCACCAGCGCTGATTATTGTCGGGAGTTTAATGATGGGCAGTATCGCGAAGATTAACTGGAGTGAATTAGATGAAGCCTTTCCTGCCTTCATTACCGTTTTAGCCATGCCGCTGACCTCCAGTATCTCAACGGGAATCGCTCTTGGCTTTATTAGTTTTCCCATTTTAAAATTGGTGAAAGGGAAATGGCGCGAAATTCATCCCTTACTCTATGTATTTGCCGTCTTGTTCTTTATTCAATTAGCCTTTTTGCAGTAATAAATTTAAACTGAAGCGCCTTGACCAAGGCTGAACGTAAAAAAAGAGTCCGGATCCGGACTCTTTTTTATGCTGTGATTTCACTTGGCTTTTTCGCTTCTTGGCGTTCTTCTTTTATAAAAATTCCGCCGATTAACCCGAGAAGTGAGAAAATAACTGGAATCATAAATCCATAATGATACCCCACACTTGCCGACGAAGCATGAAAGTGATCTAATACCTTACCAAAAATACTTGGCAGGAGTACCGCACTTAAAAAGCCCCCTGTATTGGCAAAGCCTGAAACGACACCGACTTCCCTTATATCAAACGACTTTCGAACAACCGCAAACGTTAACGAGCTGGAGCCATTCCCGTACCCAATCAGTAAAAAGAGAATGACAAGCATGTAGTAAGGCGGCTTTCCGCTAGAAAATAACACCAGCCAGCTGACAAACGCCAAAACATGGACCACGATAAACGGAACCTTAATCGAATCAAGTCTGCTTGAGATCCAGCTTGTCAGCGGTGCGCCCACTAAGGCGCCAATTAAACCAATCATAATGAGCTGGCTTGACTCTGAACGGGTCATATTATACACATGCATCCCATAAGGAACCGCCCATGAGCCAATAAATCCAACGTAGGTGCCCACTAATCCAAAGTGACAAAAGAAGGCAGCCCATGCCTGACGGCTTGAAAAAATTCGCCGCAGCACGACGATTGTCTTTTCGCGCGGTTTCTTTTGTTTCACTTTTACAGCACTATTTTTAAATATTTGCTTGGACTTTTTTTCGAGGACAACGTATAACAGCACAGCGCTTAAAACTAAAACGATTCCTGTTATAAAAAAGGGCGTGCGCCAGCCTGACAAAGAAATCCACGCGGAAAATGGAACGGTTGCGAGCAAAAACCCAAAGCTTCCGGCCATTCCGGCGATGCCGAGTAAGCCGACGAATTCTCTGACTTTAAACCATTGGCTTAAAATCAAGACAAGGTTTACCCAAATCGTCGCATCCCCTAATCCCGCCAATAATCTCCCCAAAAGGAGAAAAAACGCATTCGGCGCGAGACTGTAAATTAAGGTACCAATCCCATTCAATAAGGCACCGATGATCAGGAAGAAATTCGGCCCATACCGATCAGAGAGAATGCCAATCGGAATTTGAAATCCTGCATAAGCTAGAAATTGTATACTTGTCAGCAATCCAATCGTGGCAGCCGTTAAGTTGAAATCTTTCATTAACTGGTCAGAAATCAAGCCCGGTGCTGTCCGCTGACTGACGATTAAAAAATAGGTAAATAAGACCGAGGCAAAAACGACCCATCTATAGTTGCTAGTTTGTTTTTCCACTGTTCACGACTCCTGTTGTGATAAATTCTTTCCTATTATACTCCAATTTTGTCATAAGATTTTACTAATTTTAGGTGATGGCGTTTTCATTAAAAAAAATGATGAATTAGCCTCAGGGAGCTTCGTGTGTTAAAACATTCCTCTATTTTCCACCTCCCTCATTCTTTCAGAAAAATACAAAATATTTTTCAACTTCACGTGACAGACTTCGCAAATAGGATTAAAATCATCATTAAGCGAGAAAAGCGGAAGCGCCTTGGTCAGCCCCGACCAGCATAAGGCGAGCCGGCCGAAAGGTTGCTTTTTAACCTTTTGGACGGATTGACTGTAGACCATCGAGGGGCTAGGCGCTGTAGCTAGACAGCAAGAAAGGCGGAAGCGCCTAATCAGGGACTAATGCTGGAAATAATTTGATTTAAAGAAATAGGAGGACATCCACATGCATCTTAGCAGTGAGGAAATTGAAATTTTAAAAATCATTGAAGAAAATCACAAATTACCCATAGAATCCATCGCCTTAATGGCCATGTGCAGTGAAGAAACCGTGAAAGCGGCGATTGAAAAATTAGAACAAGCGCAAATCATCATCAGCTACCCAACCTTAATCGACTGGAGCAAAGTGGAAGGCCAAGAAAACGTTATCGCGATGATCGATGTAAAAGTAACGCCAAAACGCGGCGTAGGTTTTGATGAGGTAGCACAGCGAATCGGCCGATTCCCTGAGGTAACATCCCTATACCTCATGTCCGGTGCCTACGACCTTTCCATCACCGTTGAAGGAAAATCCATGCACCAAATTTCCAATTTCGTGTCAGAAAAATTATCAACCATCGAAAACGTCATCTCAACGACCACCCACTTCATGTTAAAAAAATATAAACATGATGGCGTTATTTTTAAAAGTGAAAATGATGATAAAGATCGCAGGATGGTGGTTACACCATGAAGTACGAGCACTATCTATCCCAGACAGCCAAAGATCTGCAGCCCTCAGGGATACGAAAGTTTTTCGACCTTGCTGCCAGCATGGAAGGGGTCATTTCATTAGGGGTCGGTGAACCAGACTTCACTACGCCATGGAGCATTCGGGAAGCGACGATTCTTTCACTTGAGCAAGGTTACACATCTTACACAGCAAACGCTGGTCTGCTCGAATTACGAGAAGAAATTACCAACTACTTAATTACAAGATTCGGCGTACAGTATAATCCGAAAAACCAAGTGATTGTTACGATCGGAGCAAGCCAGGGAATCGACCTCGCCTTCCGTGCTATTTTAAACCAAGGCGATGAAGTTTTAATTGTTGAGCCTGCCTTCGTCTCTTACGGTCCATTAGTGGCGATTGCCGGCGGGACACCTGTTCCGGTTTCAACTTCACCAGAAAACGGGTTTAAAGTCACACCGGAACAAATCGAAGCGGCGATTACACCAAACACAAAAGCCATCTTACTGTGCTCGCCTAACAATCCGACTGGCAGTATGCTGACAAAAAATGAGCTGATTGAAATCGCCAGCATCATCAAGAAGCACGACTTACTCGTGGTCTCGGATGAAATTTATGCCGAGCTTTCCTATGATGAAGAATTTTGCAGT
This sequence comes from Neobacillus drentensis, assembly GCF_021560175.1. Classification (GTDB taxonomy): domain Bacteria; phylum Bacillota; class Bacilli; order Bacillales; family Cytobacillaceae; genus Neobacillus; species Neobacillus drentensis_A. The sequence goes on from NZ_CP091110.1 coordinate 5,543,079, forward strand.
GTTGCTGCAATCGAAGGCATGTATGAGCGAACCATTTTAATAAACGGTTTTTCCAAAGGGTTTGCGATGACAGGCTGGAGATTAGGTTTCCTTGCTGGACCAGTTGAATTCGTCGAGGTTATGTTAAAAATCCATCAATATACTACGATGTGTGCACCGCATATGCTTCAGCACGGAGCGATTGAGGCGCTTCGCAATACGTACGATGAAGTGATTTCTATGCGTAACAGCTATCGCCGCAGACGGAATTATATGGTGCAGACATTGAACCAGATGGGTCTCGATTGCCACAACCCAGGCGGCGCCTTTTATGTTTTTCCATCAATTCGAACAACCGGCTTAACTTCCGAACAATTTGCCGAAGAACTGTTAGTGCAGGAAAAAGTCGCTGTCGTACCAGGTCATGTTTTCGGTGAAAGCGGCGAAGGCTATATTCGCTGCAGTTACGCCGCTTCCATGGAACAGCTTCAGGAAGCACTCAAACGAATTCAGCGTTTTATTCAGTCGAAGGGCGTTTCTACAAAAGAAGAAGCTATAAAAGTAGAAGTAGAATAAGAAAAGCGCAAGCGCCCTGGTCAGCGGCGTATGGCCTGGAGTGCTCCAACTGAGATAAAGGAAAGGCGAAAAGCGGAAGCGTCTTGATCAGGGGCGACAGGCATAAGACGAGCCGGCGAGAAGGCTGCTCTTTAGCCTTCTTGACGGATTGGCTTATGACCCCGAGCCCCTAGACGCTGGAGCTAGACAGCACGAAGAGCGGCAGCGAATCGATGTTGACCTATCGTAGGGCGGAGCGCGAAGGACACTAGCCGCTAGGGCGCTGGAGCTGGACAATTTTCAAAGTCTATTTTTTATACTTCTTAAGCTATAAAAAAAGAAACTGCACCCCTATGATTAGACACAGTCAAATCATCAAGAGTGCAGTTTTTTTGCGGTAAAATGCCTATTCCATTGAATAACATCCAATCGTGCCCTGTTCAGTAAATTTTTCTCGAATGATTTTTTTTGCCCGATAAATGCGTACTTTGATAGTCCCCACACAAACTCTTAGGATTGTACTTATTTTTTGATAGGTTAAATTATAAAAATAGTATAAAATAATCGGTTCTTTATAATGCTTCGGTAAAGCCTGGATAATCTCTTTTAACAAAAACATATCTGAATGAATCAGAACTTCCGTCTCAACCGTATCTCGTTTGGAAAAAGCTAGTTCATCAAAATCATCCGTTAATACAGTAGTGTTGACATATTTCATTCGAAGATAATCCCGGCACTGATTGGCGGTGATCGAATATAACCATGATTTTAAGGCAGATTCCTCTTGTAAGGTATTCAGCTTCAAAAATACTTTTATAAGCACCTCTTGGATAATATCATCGACTATTCCCCAGTCCCCAATAAACTTAAAAGCAAATAATCTTAATGACTGCCGATGCTCTATATTGATTGATTCCATCATGGAATCTAATTCTTGGCTGGACGTTTGTTCAAGCGGCTCTCTCAATTTACCAATTCTCCTATTTTAATAATCTATATATTAACTATACTCTTAATTGAAAATATTGGAAATAAGGTAAGCGATGTTGTTCAATTACAAAAAATCGATAGGTAAGGTTCGTTAGCATCGTTTTTTTGCATACTAGTTTTGAATAGAAAAAAGACGTGTGCCTAATTCACACGTCTTTTTATTCACTGGTTACGCCGTTTCTTAGTCCTCGTATGCTAGTGGATAATATTCTTTATATCGCTTGCAAGCTGATGAATATCGATGTTCTTGTCACGAACATTGAGCAAAATCACGATGATGGTATGATCCTTAAAAAATACATGCAGCGTTTCCCAGCCGCCAACAACGCCCCTGCTATAAACCTTATTGTCGTTAATGTAGACACCCTCTCCATACTTTGATTGAGGTCCAGGTTTCAGCATTTCCTGTAAACTCCGTTCAGTAAGGAGCTTCCCACTTAGTAACGCCTCATCAAACAAACAGAGATCAAGAGCCGTTGCATAGATATCCCCACAGCCGAATAGCTCAGCCATATTCAATATATTGACTGGCAGTTCATAATTCCCCGTCTTTATATAACCTTTTGAAGTAAAAGGCATCGGCCTGCTTTGCGTCATAAAACCGGAATGCTGCATCGAAGCTTTGTCAAAAATATTCTTTTGAATATAGTTATGTAGTGATTCTCCTGATGCTTTTTCAACGACAAGTCCTAACACGAAATAATTGATATCATTGTAATCCCACTTCTTACCGGCAGGATATTTAACGCTGATCCCTTTGAACATATCTTTTGATTTTCCATGGAAAAATAGATTCTCTTCAATTCCCGACGTATGGTTTAATAAATAAATTAGTTTAATACGGCGGCCATTTGGGAAATTAGGAATAAACGTTGATACCGAATCCTCCGTGCTCAGCTTTCCTTTTTCCTGAAGCTGCAAAATACTTGTGGCAACCAGCAATTTAGTGATGGAGCCAATGGGAAAAGTGGTGGAGGGCAGGTTCGCTCTCCCAGAAGCTCGATTGGCCAAACCAATTCCCTCGTTAAAAATCACCTTATCTTTCTTCACTACCGCAATGCTTCCGTTGACATGTTTGGAAAGTAGATAATCTCGAATTCTTTGCTGTTCATTTTGGAGCTCATGCGTATTCCTTGCACCAATTTTTGGACTAAAGGAACAGCTTTGAGCGATTAAGAAAAGCGCTATAACAAGGTATTTGAATTTCATACAATTCCAACTTCCCTTTAGTGTCCATGTGATTATTATGCATGAAAAGATAACTAAATATCAAAAATATGTGGAGCAAAACGAATGGTTTATTATTATTTCACCTTATTTATTTACCTTTTGTTTTTCCACTATATAAATTACAGGTTTGAAAAATTAAAAGCGTTAAGGAAGCCGATTACCGAAGAAAAGTAGCTTGTTATATTTTGGAAAGCCGTTGAGACCTATAAAAAACAAGCGTATAATAAAAAGATATTTGACATTAGATACGATCATAGGAGGAATACGGTGAAACAGGAAGGTTCAAGATCGATTGCCCTGCCGATGACGATTTCAATTATTGCGATTTCGTTTTCGGCTATTTTTGTGAAATGGTCAGACGCACCGGCCTCTATTTTAAGTATGTACCGGATGTGGTTTGCAAGTATCCTGATGCTGCCAATTGTTTGGAAAAAGCGTCAGGAATTTAGAAAAATTGTGAAACGAGATTGGTTTTTTTTATTTTTTTCCGGCCTCTTTTTAGCGTTTCACTTTGTTCTCTGGTTCGGTTCGTTAAAGTTGACCACCGTCGCAAGTTCTACCATTATCCTGGCGCTCCAGCCGATTGTTTCGTTGGCGGGGGGATTCTTTTTATATAAAGAACGCACCACCCTTTCTGCCCTCATGACCATGGGCATCGCGATCATAGGGGCGATGATGATTGGCTGGGGCGACTTGGCTCTAAGTAAGGGTGCGATAATGGGGGATATCCTCTCATTTTTGAGTGTGATATCAGTTGTGGGTTACCTGTTAATCGGTCAATCAACGGTTAAAAAGGTCTCTCATTGGCTGTATAGTTTTTGCGTTTTTCTATCGGCAGCGATTGTACTGACCATCTATAATCTTTCGGCAGGTGTGGCAGTGACAGGATATCCTGCTAAGGAGTGGGGAATTTTTCTATTACTAGCATCCGTGCCGACCGTAAGTCATGTCATCAATAACTGGCTATTAAACTATGTAAATGCCACAACGATTTCCATGAGTATTTTAGGAGAGCCAGTCGGTGCGACAATCTTAGCCTTCTTCTTATTGGATGAAAACCTGGCGGGCTGGCAAATTGTCGGCGGACTGCTCGTATTAATTGGGGTCTTTTTCTTTTTGACTAAAAAACAGGAAAAAATAATCCCAGGAGTCGTCAAGGAAGGTAGTTTTAATTAAATTCTTAGGTATTGAAAAAGGACGCACCTAAGCGTCCTTTTTTTTAACGACAAGCCGTTCAATCCTCGTCCATACCTTGTTAAATTCCTCAGCAGAAAGGGGCTTACTAAAAAAATAACCTTGTCCCTCATCACAATCATGCTGCTGTAAAAAGACTAATTGTTCCCTTGTTTCAATCCCCTCAGCCACTACTTTCAATTGGAGATGATGTGCCATCGATATAATCGTTTTGACAATCGTGACATCATGATTATGATTTAATTCCCTAACAAAGGACTGATCAATCTTTAAGGTATCAACAGGAAACTGTTTTAAATAATTCAATGAACTAAAGCCTGTTCCAAAATCATCAATACTAATCAGAACACCCAGCTTCTTTAATTCATGAAGAGTAGAAATCGTATGTTCAATATCGAAGGTCATACTTTCGGTAATCTCAAGCTCTAAATATTGCGGCTCCAAACCCGTTTCGCCCAGAATTTTTTCAACCGTCGCTACAATGCTTGCATGTGAGAACTGACGGGCCGATAGATTCACAGAGATAACGATTGGCGGTAGTCCGTTCTCCTGCCACTTTTTATTCTGACTACACGCTTGACTGAGCACCCATTCCCCAATTGGAATGATTAGGCCTGATTCCTCTGCAACCGGGATAAACCTTTCCGGCGAGACCATGCCCCTTTTGGAGTGATTCCATCGAAGTAACGCCTCGGCACCGAACATTTTCCCTGTTTGTAAATTCACTTTGGGCTGATAATGGAGGAACAGCTCCTTTTGCTTTAAGGCTTTGTGAAGTTCCAATTCCATTGTTAATGGGTCAAAATCACCTTCATACTTGATACAAGAATAATAACGATACGTCTTCTTCCCTGCCTTCTTTGCCTGATACATCGCAAAGTCCGCATGCTTTATCAGTGTAGCAACCGTTTCGCCATCCTCCTGAGCTAAACTGATACCGATGCTCGGAGAAGTATACACTTCCGTCGTGTTCAATTTATACGGTGTGGATAAGGCTTCGAGGATTTGATTAGCTGCAGCACCCGCCCGTTCCCGGTCAGAATCAGTTAAAATGACGATAAACTCATCTCCACCCTGCCGAAAAATGAGATCCTTTTCCGTTAGGGAAGCTTTTAACCGTTCAGCGACCCTTTTTAAAAGCAAATCACCCATGGAATGACCTAATGTATCGTTAATAATCTTGAAGCGGTCAAGATCAATAAATAGGATGGCAACCTTTTCAATCGGAATCGTCTCGTTTGCTAGAAGCGACTCTAACATGTTTCGATTGGGAAGCCCTGTCAAATAATCATGATAGGCCAAATGCTGAATCATCTCTTGATTCTTGATTTGCTCGGTGATATCTTTCGCAATTCCATACATACCGACAGTTTGTCCATCGACAATAATTGGGATCGTCGTGGTATCTAGATGAATGCTGTCTCCATTTTTCCGCTTCAGCCGGAATCGATTATTCTGCTGGCTTCCTCCGTCCTGAGTGGTTAAATGGAAGATTCGGATCGTTTCAGCTAAATCCTCTTCATGGATAAGTTCTGAAAAATTCTTATCCAGAAGTTCTTGGGGGCTATACCCTGATAGGGTTTCGCAAACACCGTTTGCACTCGTAAATCTTCCCGCTAAGTCCAGCGAATAAACCGCATCAGAGTGGTAATCAAATAGTGATTTATAACGCTGTTCACTCATTTTGATTTGCTCTTGAAGACTCTTTTTCTCGGTGACATCACTTCCTACAGTCATCAGAGCTGGCTGTCCATTAAACATGATATTTGTCCCAACTGAATCTACGAATATGGTTCTTCCATCTAATGTATGAAATCGATACTCACGGATCGCGACATTCTCATGTTTAGACAATCTTGTGAGGTTATTAATTAATTCTACACGGTCTTCATCATGAATAAATTCAAAGATACTTTTTCCGAGCAGGTCCTGCTCATTGACAGCACCAAACAGCTTCATCGCAGCCTGGTTGGCAAAGATAATATGATTTTCTTGAAAAACAAGAATCGCCTTTGGAGATACCTCTACTAAACTACGGTAGCGGTGCTCACTTTCGATTAATTCCCGCTCTGTTTGTTTCCGCTTGGTTACATCTCGGACAGCCAACGTTATATATTTCCCTGCGATAATCAACAAAAGGATAATGAGTGTAAAAACAAAGATGACTTCCAAGATGGTCCCCCCAAAAACTTCTATCTATTAATAAATAGTATATCTGACTATACTCCTATAATGATACATATTGTTAATATAGCAAGAACCAGGTCTATTCACATTGTCAAATTATTTCCATAGTCGTTTACCTTGTTAAACATAGTATAGTGGGTGTCCCAAAAGTATTTTTCTGGGGGCACCCACTAATTTATGCATTATACTAGTCTGTTGATTTCCGTTCCAGGCGGCTTCGCTTTCAGCGGGCGTGCCGGGGAGCCTCCTCGGCGCTTTAGCGCCTGCGGGGTCTCCCCTGCCCCGTACTCCCGCAGGACTTTGAATTTGCATCCTCGAATCTGCCCACGCACGAAGGAAATGCGATAGCATTTTCGAGGAGTCTTCGCCGCCTTCCGCTCCAATCAACAGAGTGTTAGAAAATTATGCAACAACACCTTTTGGGTCAGCCTCTTTCTGTTAAGTTAAGCATCCTGAACGATTGGCTGGTCAATGACATCACAATCAGGAGCATTTGTTGCACTACAACCGTTTATCGTAATAATTTGCACACCTGTATTCGCAGATCCTGAGCCGATCGCCGTTTTCGAAGCACTTTTCGGAGAAACAAACAGTGCTCCGCCAAATTGAACTACCCCTCCGCTTACGGTATCAATTTTGACTGGGGGAATAAATGACATGGTTGAACATCCTTTACAGTTGGATTTCTTATCTTACCTTATGTCAGACTAGATTCTTGTGTGTTCGCGGCCATTTAGGCAGCCGGGTGTTTTTTGCAAAAAAAGGTACCACATATCTAATGCGGTACCCTCTTTCCATTTAGATAAACAAGCTCAGCAATAAGACAATTCCTAATCCGACAAGTGAGTTAATCAACAAAAGAAGTCCCCATGATTTAAGGGTATCTTTAATAGATAGATTAAAGTATTCCTTAAACAACCAGAAGGAGGCATCATTTACATGGGTAATGGTGTTACTGCCAGCTGCCGTTGCTAATACCATTAAGGCAGGGTTGACATCAAATTGATGCATTAATGGACCAACGATCCCGGCTGCTGTAATCGCAGAAACGACCCCTGTACCTGTCGCTAAACGGAGCAAAGCGGTAATAAACCAAGCCATAATAAGCGGTGAAATACTTGTGTGCTCCATCATTTTGGCAATATAATCACCAACGCCAGAGTCTAAAATAATTTGTTTGAACGCCCCTCCTGCACCAACGATGAAGATGACCATCGCAACACCTTCAATCGCCCCGGAAAAGGATTTCATTACTTCAGGCATGGTCCGGCCAACACGAATACCGAATACATATACGGCCACTAAGACAGCCAGTAACATACTAATTTCAGCACTTCCGAAGAAGTTAATAATTTGATACGCAGTCGATCCCTTTTTGATAAAAATATTTAAGATTGTTGCTGCAGTAATAATAATGGCTGGAATTAACGGAACAATTAAACTTACCGCAAAGCGGGGCATTTCATCATCCGTAAACTCTTTTGACTTCTGTAATAATGGCGGAACCGGACGTTCGACATTACGCATCAATTTTGGAAAAATAATTCCCGAACAGATAATCGCTGGAATAACCACTACAAGACCCAAAAGATAAACCATTCCCATATCTGCACCATAGGCAGAAACAAGGGCTACTGGACCGGGCTGAGGCGGGAAAATACTATGAGCCATTGTGGCTGCGGCAACCATCGTCACCCCAAGACGTAAGTATGGCATTTTTGCTTCAACCGCGATACTGATCACCAGTGGAGCTAAGATAATAAAGGCAACCTCGTAAAATACCGATACACCGAAGATCGCACCGACAAGCAAGATCGCCCATTGGACATTTTTTACACCGAATTTATTTAGGAGTGTAGACGCTACTCGTTGCGCAGCACCTGAGTCAACCATCAATTTCCCCAGTACAGCACCAAATCCAATGACTAATGCCAAACTGCCAAGTGTGCCGCCAAGACCCTTTTTGATCGTGTCAATGACTTCTGGCAGTGTTAAGCCATTCATGATTCCTACGAATATAGCAGCAATTAGGAGTGCCAGAACTCCATTAAGTTTCCATTTCATATTCAAAAATAAGAGTAAGGCGACTCCCACCGCTACCCATATAATTGGTAATGAGTTTGTTAGTCCATCCAATTTGTATCCCCCCGTTGTATGAATTATTCATTAACTGCAACCCTTTTCACGATTACATAAAAAAAGAGAAGGTTATATGTATTTAATTTGTTTACTAAACAAATTACAATTGTAAGGATAATATAGACTGATACCGCTGTCAACCCTATAGAAGTAACAAACGGCTGGTTTGTTCACCGGCCAATTTCCCTATAATCTTCCATTGTAAACTATTATTCTAATAAAGTATGATTTTTTATGTGAGTATATTATTTATGAGCGGAGGAGAATAATTGAATAGAATAGTAGTAAGTTTTCTTTCCTTTTTCTTACTATTTAATCTTTTTATTTCAGGTGCATCGGCTGACACGATTGAACCAAAATTGCAGATTAAATTGGTTAATTATATAGGCAACCAAACACAATTAACCATTAGGCCTACGGGGGATTATCTTATACAAGGATCAAATCTACGTTTAAAAAATGGGACTTCTTATATGGTCAAATATGATTCTAATAGAATCATCGTATTAGAAGGCTCAACCACACTTATTCAAAGTGATTCCGTAAACCTAATCCCGTCATTAGAAACAAACTATCTAACCATTAACAACCGTCCCTATTTAGGTTCATTTCGGTTTATCCCTGAGAATTCAAAATATGTCCGGCCCATTAATGAGGTTTTTATAGAAGATTATTTAAAAGGTGTTGTACCTTTTGAAATGATGGCAGGCTGGAATAAAGAAGCATTAAAATCCCAGGCAGTCGCAGCTAGAACCTATGCCCTATCCTATTTAAATAAAGTGATGGACGACACGATTAATTATCAAGTTTACGGCGGGTATGCTTGGCACCCAAACAGTACAGCAGCTGTAGATGAGACGAAGGGTGAAGTTGTAAAATCAAATGGCCGAATGATCAGTGCTGTTTTCTCTGCCAGTAATGGCGGGAAAACCGAGTCAAATGCAAATGTATGGGGAACATCACCTGTAGCTTATTTGACCATCAAAACAGACGAGTTTGATGCTAAAACACCTTGGACGTTTTCTGTAAAAAAACAACAAATCAATCCAGCAACAATCGCTTGGGAGCAAATGAAAGAAACTGATGCTTCTTTAACATCCTCGATTAAAACCTGGATGCTATCACACGGATACGCAGGGAAAGACATTAGAATTACGGCTATTCCTATCTTGTCCTTGACGACACCGACCTCTGGCGGCCGTGTATCAAAAGGTAATATAACGATTGAATTTTTAACAAAAGATAAAGTAGACCCGAGTGGTCTATTTACACCGCAAAAATTAGAGTATAAAAATGTACCTGCCTCTCAAGTACGGGCTATGGTTGGCATTCGGACCATGTTAAGTTATTTGGTAACCTCTGCAACCGAAACAACTGAAGCGATCACTGTTTCTGGTCTCGGTGATGGTCATGGCGTTGGTTTAAGCCAATGGGGTGCAAAAAACCGGGCAGATGCGGGTCAAAAATATAATGAAATCTTAGCGTTTTATTATGATGGCACAACTTTATCGAAAGAATACACGGAAAGACCGCAATTCGTCATTCCATCAAGTGATGCTTCGACGCCATCGGTAGTGGAAACTCCAGCAAGTGGTGCTGCGGCCCCACCGGTAGTGGAAACTCCAGCAAGTGGTGCTGCGGCCCCATCGGTAGTGGAAACTCCAGCAAATGGTGTTGCGATCCCACCGGTAGTAGAAACTCCAAAAGCTGACACGATCGCACCAATGATCAGCAGTGTGAAAGTTAGTGTCGATAATGCAAAAAATAAAACAACGATCTCTTTTAATACGGATGAAAAAGCGAAAATTTCCATTTATATTAAAGATAGTAATGGGAAGATTTTGACCTACTTAGCTCAAAACGTTTTAACGGAACGTGGCACGACGACAAAAGAATACAGTACTTCTCCTTTAGCAAATGGCAAATATTTTGTTGGGATTATCGCGATTGATGAGTCCAATAATCAAGCATCAACACTGCCATCTTTTGACGTGAAGAAGATCGTCCCAGTAAAAGATACCACTGCTCCAAAACTAACGGGCATAAAGGTTAGTGTCAATAACAGCAGTAATCAAGGTACACTCATTTTTAATTCAAATGAGACTGCGAAATTAACGGTATATGTAAAAGACAGCAAAGGAAAGATTCTCACTTATTTGAAAAAGGATGCCTTAACAAAAGCCGGCACAGTAACGCTGCCATACAGCACGGCTCCCTATGCGAACGGCAAATATACAGTTGGAATCAATGCTGTCGATCCTAGTAATAACAAATCTTCAGCTGCTGCTTCATTTGAAGTTAAAAAGCTGAAAACAGGTAAGGTGATCGTTTCCTTATTACATGTCCGGACTTCTGCTTCTTCAAAAGCAAAAATTATTGGTGTCATCAAGAAAAACCAAACGGTTACGATCCTTTCCACAAGCGGCGGCTGGTATCGAATCAGTTATGGGAAATTAACCGGTTTTGTACCTAAAACAGCTGTAAAATAATAAAAAGGTTGTATCCCTGTGCATAATCCAGGGTATACAACCTTTTTTTATTTGATGATTTTCCGATTTCCTCTATTAATCCTCTTTTTGAATAAATATAGAATTAAAACCTTAAATAACTTCCTTGTCGGAGGAAAAAGCATTAAAAAGCCGATAATGTCGGTTACAAATCCCGGTGTTAATAAAAAAGTTCCGCCGATTAAAATGCAAATCCCATCTAATACCGCATCCCCTGGAAGCTGACCGCGGCTTAACTGCTCTTGGACCTTCCGAATTGTTTGCAGCCCTTCCCTTTTCGCTAAATAAGCTCCAAGGACGCCAGTTAATATAATCAGCAGCAAGGTAGGCCAAAAGCCGATGGATCTCCCGAATAAAATCAATAATCCAATATCCGCTGCCGGTATCGCAATGATCAATAAAAATAAATAACGCATGGAATGCTCCTTCCCAGCCAAATTGGAATCTTGATTTACGTTCTTGTAAATAATAGTACCAAAATTACAGGAGGGATAAAACTATGGGGACTTGTGAACTTTGCGGACGACAAGAGGTAGAAACAACCGTTCATCACCTGCTTCCAAAAGAAATGGGCGGCACATTCGGGGCAACCGCGAATCTTTGCATTCCCTGTCACAAACAAATTCATGCCCTCTACACGAATGAGGAAATTGCCGCCCGGCTTACTACCTTACCGGAACTAAGAGCAGATGAAAAGCTGGCTAGTTTTATCAAATGGATTCGTAAACAGCCCTCCACGAAGATCATGAAAATCAAAAAGTCGAGACAACGCAGACGAAAATAATTGCTAAAACCATTTTAATCGTGTACGATTAAGTTGTACACGATTTACTTTTTATAAAATGGGGAGGAACGAACATGACAACCGTTTATGATTTTAATGTAGCGAAAACCAATGGGGAAATGAAATCATTGAAGGAATACGAAGGAAAACCGTTAATTATTGTCAATACAGCCAGTAAATGCGGGTTTACACCGCAGTTTAAGGGCCTTCAAGAATTATATGAAAAATATAACGATCAAGGTCTTATGGTTTTAGGGTTTCCTTGCGATCAATTCAACAATCAGGAATTTGCCAATATTGATGAAACCACTCAATTCTGCCAAGTGAACTATGGGGTAACCTTCCCGATGTTTGCCAAAATTGACGTGAACGGTGACAAGGCAGATCCTCTATTTACCTTTTTAAAAGATCAGAAAAAAGGACTTCTTTCGAGGAATATTAAGTGGAATTTCACGAAGTTTCTTGTCGATGCTAAGGGGAACGTCGTCGAGCGCTATGCCCCAACGGTCGATCCACGCAGAATGGAACAAGATGTCCAAAAATTATTTTCATAAAGGTGATTATTTGAAAGACTTTTTTACGTTAAAAAATCAACTCTGTTTCGCCATCTACGAAACGGCCAGTGAATTTACCAAGCTGTATACGGCTGTCCTTCAACCCTTTGGGTTAACCTACCCACAGTATTTAGTCCTATTAGCCTTGTGGGAGAATGATGGGGTAACGGTTAAAGACTTAGGCGAAAAATTAACGCTTGGGACCGGAACCTTAACGCCGATGATTGCAAGGATGGAGGGGAACGGCTGGCTTCGGAAGGAACGCTCCACTGAAGATGAAAGAAAAGTATTTATTTTTTTAGAAAAGAAGGCATTGGAAGAAAAGCTGGCTATTACCCAAAAGGTCAGCGAAAAGATTGAGACCTGTAATATTGAGTTTGAGGAGTATAAGTCGCTCATGGAGCAATTACATCGATTACATGGCAAGCTTCAGCAACAAAAATAAAAAAGCGCTGGAGCTGGATCAGTCTCAAAGCGGATGATACTTTCTTATTTTACCAGCTAGGCTGGCGCCCGCCCATTCACTGGACATCTATCCTGCATACATTACAGGTAGTAAGAATCTATTCTTGCTGCTGATTACAGAAAAAGGGAGATGTATGCGCATGTTTGGAGGATACGGCGGATTTCATGGGGGATACCACGGAGGATTCCATGGCGGCTACCCTGGAGGATATCACCATCATCATGGATATTTTCATGGGGGTTACCCTGGTTATGGATATGGCGGCTACGGTGGTTTCGGTTCACCATTTGTTGGCGGATTCCTCGGCGGGTTAACAGCGGGTGCCCTAACTGGCGGCTATCCTGGATATGGATATGGATACGGATATGGCGGTTACTATTAAATAAGAGAAAAACGTCCGGTTTGCATGTGTGATCGCAAACCGGACGTTTTGTTTAGTTGTAACCTTTTTTAATTATGTGGAATTGCTCTCTTTTTTGAAATGAGAGCAAAAAAATAGAGGGCCTGGCCCTCCGCCATTTTGGTTATATAGCTTTACTAAGAAAATACGATTTCACCTTTTTTATGTCATGGCTATGATGTTGGGAAAAAAACTTCATGTATGTCAAAACTTATGCGGTTAGTTCTTCTATTAAACCCATTTGCAGGTTGATTAATCGATCAAGTCTTTCACTAAGTCTTACCGTTTCGGCGGAGGTAAAGCCCTTAGAAAGGCCTACTGTTATCATTTTTAATCGTAGATTTTCAATTTGTAAAAATAGATCCTCATTCGTCATTTGCGATAACCCCTTATATTAAAACTCCCTGTGAATTAAGTTTACTAGTTGTAAGCGGATACACGGAAATAGTTTTCATCATCAAATATCGACACTTTTTATGCTCATTATGGTGATAATTGTTAGGATACTAATAAAGGACTCGATAATACGTTTAATCCATAACGAAGTTCCTCGGAATTTGGCGAACTTGGGAAAATTACCAAATCTATTAATTTCGAACGCTTCTCATGGTGCCTTCATGGTGCCTGACACCATTACTCCGTTTTTGACTATGTTTATGGTTAATTGTCAACTTTACCTGCTAGTTTCCCAAGGATGTCGTCATACTTTAGCGAATGCTGGAATATAGATAGTATCACTCAACTAATAGATAAGGGTGATGGTGTAGTGAAGACAGAACAGGTGCATTACGAGGGAAAACTTTTTATTGTAATCTATAAGTATAGTTCGGGCTATTGGGAAATTAGAGAGAAGGACAGCAGGTTTAATGTACAGCTGGTACATGAATCAGAAGTACAGCCAGTTGGAGAGACCGTTACCTCTTAAGGTTGCGGTCTTTTCAACTGTCCGAAAACTTTCATCTTTTAAGCCCTATTTCCATCTTTATACACTTTATAATCATGTTAGGAGCCGTTTTTCTAATGATGATGATGGAGGTTTTAGATGATGAAGCAATTCTGGACAGTGGCAATACTATCGCTTTTATTGTTAGCAGGCTGTTCATCCAATGCTGCCGACAAAAAGGAAGCATTGGATGGAGAGACGCTATATGGAAATAAGTGTTCAGCCTGCCATGGAGGCAATTTAAAAGGCGCTGTGGGACCACCTATACTAAATATGAGCAGTAAATACTCAGAAGATGAATTATTTAAGATGATTACAGAAGGATCCGATAAAATGCCAGGCCATCTTTTAAACGATGAGGAATCGAGAGTCGTTACCAAGTGGTTGATGGAGAAGAAATAAGTATGCAAATAAAAAGAGGCTGACCCAAAAGGTGGTTGATGATTAAGTTTTCACACTCTGTTGATTGGAGCGGAAGGCGCGAAGACTCCTGCGGAAGTACGGGGCTGGGGAGACCCCGCAGGAGCGTAGCGACGAGGAGGCTCCCCGTGCCGCCCGCGGAAAGCGAAGCGCCTGGAGCAGAAATCAACAGACTAGTTTGATGTATAAAAAAAGTGGGTGCCCCCAAAATATACTTTTGGGTCACCCACTTAGACTTTCTACTTTTTCGTGTCTTTTATGACTTTTTGGCGGACGTAATCGAGGTGGAGGTACATTTGGTGGAAGGCTTCAAATGGATCTCGATTGGCGAGTGCTTGATAGATCGCGGTATGATGGCGGACCGTCCGCTCTGGTTCTCGCACCTTAATTTCATTATTAATCTTCACCAGCGTCACAATTAACGAATCAATCATTCCTTCAACAATTGGGTTATCCGCACTCAATGCAATAATGCGGTGAAACTCAATATCGGCCTCCCCATAGTCCCCATCTTGACAATTCTCAATAAAATCAATCGTCTCCTTTAATCTTACCAGCTCTTCCTCACTAATCTTCTCGGCAGCTATCGTGATTAGCCCTAGCTCCAATGCCATCCGTGCCTCTACGATCGCCTGCAGGTTATCATGTGCTAACGCTAGCATAACGGAAAAGGGATGACTGCTAATCTTATTATTAAAGAAAGTTCCCTCACGTGTTTTTCGTGTAATAACCCCTAATGATTCCAGTGAACTAAGCGCCTCACGCAGTACCGGCCGGCTGACATCCAAAATCCCCAATAATTCCATTTCCGTAGGAAGCTTATCCCCAGGTTTTAGCTGGCCGCTAATTAATAGCTGAACAATACTTTCCATTACTTGCTTTGATAACGTAATTCGTTGAACATATTCTATATTTATTTTTTTAGAAGAATCTTTCATCTCCAAGCTCCTCGAGTCACAATCTAGTTTGTAATCTCTTCCATTATTACCTTAAATGAAAAAAGGTTCAAGTGTATTAAATAGGCTTAGATCTCCCGAGCTCTAGGCCTATAGCTGCACCATTTTCTAAATTCCACTAAAAATAGCTGCCAAGAAAACTTGGCAGCATACACCTTGGTTATACCCTTAATACACGGCAGATATTTTCTGCGGCAAACTCAATATTTGTTTCTCCAGATTTCAATGCGTCCTCCAAAGAGTTCACTTCTGTTAAAATACCAACAATAGCCGTAAACCCATTCTCATACAAAGGCTCCACACCTTTGCCAATCCGGCCGGCAAATGCAATCACAGGGATGGAATACTTCTGGGCAATCGTCGCTACACCAAACGGCGTTTTACCAAAAAGCGTTTGCCCATCAATGCTGCCTTCCCCTGTAAACACATAATCCGCACCTTGGATGCGCTCCTCCAGGCAGGTATACTCAATTACAAGGTCAACACCCTTTCGCAACCTAGCATTCAAAAAAGCCATCAACCCGGCACCAAGTCCACCTGCTGCACCGGCACCCTCCATATGGGCAATATCTTTATTCAACTGCGCTTTCATCACTTCAGCATAATGAGCTAAATTTTCATCAAGCAAGGATACCACTTCAGGAGTTGCTCCCTTTTGCGGTCCAAAAATAGCAGAAGCCCCGTTTTCACCAGTTAACGGATTGGTAACATCACAGGCCACATCGATTTTGACATCTTTCATTCTCTCATCCAAGCCGCTGAGATCAATCGTATGCAGGCGGCCCAAAGCACCGCCGCCAAGTGATAGCTCTTCCCCGTTTTCATCTTTAAACGAAACACCAAGTGCTTGAAGCATGCCTGCTCCCCCATCATTGGTCGCACTGCCGCCAATTCCAATTAGAAACCGGCTGACACCTTTGTCTAACGCATGCTTAATTAATTGCCCGGTTCCATACGTGGTGGTCAATAACGGATTGCGCTCTTCAGGTTTTAGTAATTCCAATCCGCTGGCACTTGCCATCTCAATAACAGCGGTTTGCCCCTCACCCAAGAGACCATATTCCGCGATGACCTTTTTACCGAGAGGTCCTTGTACCTCAGTCTTAATTATTTCCCCATTCGTCATACTGACGAGCGATTCGACTGTGCCTTCCCCGCCATCAGCCATTGGAACAATCACACACTCTGCATCAGGAAAAACGTTTCGGATTCCTCTTTCCATTGCAAGGGCAGCATTTTTCGCCGTCATACTTTCTTTGAACGAATCAGGCGCTAGCACAAACTTCATAACGATCTGTCCTTTACGATTTATTAAAAAAATAATGTATTTTAATAAGTGAAGGGTGACAACAATGTCACCCTCTATAGTTTTGATTATACTAGTATATTAATTAACGGACCAAGCAAGGGCGCTTGTTATCAAACTTCCAGCCTGGAATGTAGAACTGCATACCAACCGCATCATCACGAGAATTTAATCCCATATTGTTATATAATTCATTAGCCTTCATGATTTGCTCCATATCGACTTCCACACCTAAGCCTGGCTTATCAGGGATCGCTAAGTGGCCATCGACAATTTGGAATGGATCCTTCGTTAAACGCTCAATGCCTTCCTGCCAAATCCAGTGGGTATCAATTGCTGTGATTTCACCAGGAGCAGCTGCAGCCACGTGAGTAAACATCGCTAGTGAAATATCAAAGTGGTTATTGGAGTGTGATCCCCAAGTTAAGCCCCAATCATTACACATTTGTGCGACACGGACAGAACCTTGCATCGTCCAGAAGTGCGGATCCGCAAGCGGAATATCCACTGATTGCAGGGAAATCGTGTGACCCATTTGGCGCCAATCCGTTGCAATCATGTTCGTTGCCGTTGGAAGACCTGTTTGTCTTCTGAATTCAGCCATGACTTCACGGCCAGAAAAACCATTTTCCGCACCACATGGATCTTCTGCATAGGTTAAAATTCCATGCATATCTTTGCAAAGCTCAACCGCTTCTTTTAATGACCAAGCACCGTTTGGATCAAGAGTGATTCTTGCATCTGGGAATCTTTCTTTTAATGCTTTAATCGCTTTGATTTCCTCTTTCCCTTCTAATACGCCGCCTTTTAGCTTAAAGTCTTTGAAGCCATAAAGCGCTTGAGATGCTTCGGCAAGACGGACAACCGCTTCCGGAGTTAACGCTTCTTCGTGGCGGATACGGTACCATTCCAATTCCGAATCCGGATTACTGTAATAGGGAAGATCCGTGCGATTGCGATCGCCAACATAGAACAAGTAACCTAATGTCTTCACTTTGTCACGCTGCTGGCCTTCGCCTAAAAGTGCGGCAACAGGAACATTTAGGTGCTTTCCTAAAAGGTCAAGCAATGCTGCCTCAAGCGCCGTAACCGCATGAATCGTAATCCGTAAATCAAATGTTTGCAACCCGCGGCCCGCTGAATCGCGTCCGGCAAATTCTTGTCGAACCTTATTTAAGATATTGTTATAGTTACCAATGGATGCGCCAACTACTATTGCTCGTGCATCTTCAAGCGTTTTGCGGATACTTTCGCCGCCTGGTACTTCCCCAACGCCGACATTTCCATTACTGTCCTTTAAGATGACAATATTTCTTGTAAAATAAGCTCCGTGTGCGCCGCTAAGGTTTAATAACATACTATCACGGCCAGCAACTGGATAGACTTCCATTTCTGTCACAACTGGAGTAGCGTTAATAACTTTCTCAACTGTATTCATGGGGATGATCTCCTTTTAGGAGAGAACGAAGGGCTTCAAGATGCTGCGTTCTCTAGTCATTTTTTTTTAAAATAATTAACGAGAAATCTCAACATTAGCTAATTTTTCATAGTATTTTAATAGACTGCTGTGGTCTTCAAATTCATGACCATCGACTTTCAATGCATACATCATTTCTAATACTGCGGCAGTTAATGGCGCAGGCGCACCGAACTCATGACTTGTTTCCATTGCGTTTGTTAAATCTTTAATGTGCAAGTTGATTCGGAAGCCTGGGTCGAAGTTACGGTCCAGCATCATTGGCGCTTTTGCATCTAGAACCGTGCTTCCGGCTAAACCGCCGCGGATCGCTTGGTAAACTGCTTCTGGATTTACACCCGCTTTTTGTGCTAACACGAATGCTTCCGATACTGCTGCAATGTTTAAGGCGACGATGACTTGGTTCGCAAGCTTTGTGACGTTACCGGCACCGATTTCACCAACGTGTACAACAGATCCAGCCATTGCGGCTAATACCTCTTTCACTTCTTCAAAAACTTCTTTCTTACCGCCAACCATGACAGAGATCGTACCATCAATGGCCTTTGGCTCGCCGCCGCTGACAGGAGCATCTAACATTTCTACGCCTTTTTCAATTAATGCACGATACACTTCTTGAGAAGCAGCTGGTGCAATGGAACTCATGTCAATGTAAATCAATCCATCACGTGCGCCTTCAATCAGCCCGTTTTCTCCGAGTGCAACAGCTTTAACGTTTGGAGAGTTTGGAAGCATAGTGATCACGATATCTGATTTTTCAGCGATTGCTTTTGGAGTTGTTTCTATTTCTGCCCCTAATTGTTCAAGTTCTTTCACTGCATCTTTATTAAAATCACTAACGATCAACTGATAGCCTGCTTTGATTAAGTTTTTGCTCATCGGCTTACCCATAATTCCTAATCCAATAAATCCAATTTTCTTCATTTCTACAACACTCCTACAAATTTTTTTATTAAAAGAGAGTACAAGATTGTACTATCCTTATAAGAATTTTTGATACCATAGCGGGCAGCAAACTCCCCAAGGGAATAAGTAA
Organism: Neobacillus drentensis; assembly: GCF_021560175.1. Classification (GTDB taxonomy): domain Bacteria; phylum Bacillota; class Bacilli; order Bacillales; family Cytobacillaceae; genus Neobacillus; species Neobacillus drentensis_A. Next base: position 5,562,202 of record NZ_CP091110.1, read on the forward strand.
GCTATGATTTACTGCCCGGTTGACTCAAAAGAAATGATTATCCTACAAACATATTGAGAATTAATACACCGATCAAACCAATGATGGCAAGGGCGGTTGTATAGGTTGTTCTTATTTTAATAGCTTCAGGAACCGATAAATTAAGGTATTCCTTAAACATCCAGAACCCTGGATCGGTTACGTGAGAGAAAGCAATACTTCCGCAAGTAACGGCAAGTGTCATTAATTCCATGCTGATTCCTGATGCTTGAGCAATCGGCAGTACCACTCCAGAAGCAGTCATTACCGCAACTGTTGCGGAACCAAGAGCAACCCGTAAGAGAGCCGCAATGATCCAAGCTAGGATGATTGGAGACATGTTCCAGCCAGATGTTATATCTTTGATGTAGTCAGCAATTCCACCGTCTACAAGTACTTGCTTAAAGGCACCGCCTGCACCAATAACTAAAATGATCATGGCCATCGGCTTAACCGCATTGGAGCAAGACTGCATAACATCTTTAAGCGGGCGGCCTATTCTAGGTCCTAGCAGCCACATAGAGATTAAGAGAGCAAGTAATAAAGCCATTTCAGATGAGCCGAAGAAATCCATTGCGTGCCTAAAACTGTTTCCTTCTGGTAAAAATAAAGTGCAAATCGCGTCAGCAGCCATTAGTACGACTGGAATAAGGGCTACGAAAATACTTGAGCCAAAGGATGGCATTTCTTCTTCTTTAAACGTTTTGTTCGTAATAAGCCCTTCTGGAATGATTGGGTTAATCTTTTTAATAAATGGAAATCTAGTCCAGGTATAGGCAATAAAAGTAGCGGCTGGAATGGCAATAATCAAGCCGTATAATAGAGTCAAGCCCATGTCGGCATGGAAGACGCCAACAACTGCAGCTGGTCCCGGATGCGGCGGGAGGAAGCTATGACAGGTTGATAACCCAACCGACATTGGTAAAGCCACCCACAATAGATTTAACTTTGTCTGACGAGCAATAACGAATACTAGTGGAATCAATAAGACAAAAGCGACTTCGAAAAACATGGTAATACCAAGAACAAATGCAGCGATTAAGATCGCAGCTTGAATCCGTTTAATTCCCATTCTGTCTACTAAACTAGTAGCAATCCGCTGTGCGGCTCCCGCATCAGCCATAACCGTTCCAAGCATAGCCCCGATGCCAACAATAAGAGCCGTCCCGCCCAGCTGTCCTCCAAGACCATCACCAATGGTGTCCCAAATTTTATCCAGCGGCATTCCGACAAGCAAACCAACAAATATAGAAGTTAAGAGAAGCGCAATGAAACCGTTCATTTTTAGCGGAATCATTAAAACAAGTAAAAGGACAACTGCTAAGGCAACATACAATAATGGCATGTTATTTCTTCCTTCCCTTTAGGAAATTAATAAATTTGATAAAGTTCTAGATCTCTTAAAACATTTTCTAAGATTTTCTTGCTTTCTGGATTCATCTCTGCAGCAGGAGCAAATGCGTAACCAACATCAATTCCTACCATTCTTAAGCCTTCTTTTAACACAACAGGGAATGTTGCTTTGTCAACAGCTAAGCGTAATGGAGCAAGCTTGAATTGCAGCTCTAATGACTTCTGGTAGTCGCCCGCCACAAATGTGTTGTAAATATCCGCCACTAATTTAGGTGCAATATTTCCGGTGCTGGCAATGGCGCCAATGGCACCGTGACATAGACCTGCATAAATGAGTGTGTCGCGTCCTAATAAAACAGAAAAGGATTCACGCGGAGTTACCCGCAAGTACTCAGCCGTTTTCGTAAAATCTCCGCTTGAGTCTTTAATTCCGATAATGTTGTCGACCTTACTAAGTTCTTCACACGTCTTCACATCAATTTTCACCTGGGTACGTGCTTCATTTCCGTAAAGAATTACGGGTAAGTTTGTTGACTTGGCAATTGCTTTAAAGTGCTCGGCTAACTCCGTTTGGGTAGGTGACATAAAATATGGAGTAAGGACAGATAAGGCTGACACGCCGCCAATTTCCTCAACCATTTGAGCTGTTTGGATACAGTCCCTCGTGGTGATTTCACTAGCCCCACAATAAACAGGAACCCTTCCAGCCGTGTGATCCACGGTTACTTCCACGACACGGCGCTTTTGCTCAGGTGTTAAACCGTAAATTTCGCCGCTCGACCCTAGGATAAATAATCCGTGGACACCACCGGCAATGGTGTAGTCGATGACTTTTCGTAATGCCTCTTCCATCAATTGACCGTTTTTATCTAATGGTGTGACTAATGCGGGGATTACCCCTTTTGGCTTAAACATTTTTTTACTCCTCCCAGCTGTTTAGACTCTTGCTTTTGGACAAGAAGCTCTTAAAAATAATACATTGTGAATTTATTCACAAACCTTGTTTTTATAAAAGATTATTATTCATTACGTCAAACCTATTTCAAACTTCGTAATCATAATAACCTATATTCTGTAAACAAGTATGTGAATGGTATGACAAATTAGTGATAAGTGATGATTGACTTATTTTGAGTTCGTGAATCATTTCACATATCTATCGTAAACGGTTTCGCTGAAAATAGCTTCGTTCAATTTGATAAATTTTTTCTAGATGTTTTTAGTCATTTGACCAACATCATTTTTAAATGGTGTAAAGAATAGAAATGAACATTAGTCAAGTGACTAATTATTGACGATTTTATCAAACCTGGTAGAACTTTTTGTTTGTTTTTAGTAACCGTTTACATTTTTTATTGTATAATTGTCTTACAAATAAATCATCATTCAAATTGCTAATAATCATAGTACTTTTTTGGGCAAACAACCAAATATTTTTTGTACTATTTTAAAAATAGACAATCACCGAGGGGGAAAACGGATGAGAATGTATCAAGCCCTAGCGCAAGAAATCGCCGATAAAGTAATGAACGTCATTCCTTATAATGTCAACATCATGGATGAGATTGGTTTAATTATTGGGAGCGGTGACCCGAAACGGATTGGTACCTACCATCATGGAGCGATTTCCGCGATTGAGCAGGGAACGATTGTTTCAATCTATCATTCGGAGGAGGGGTCCCAGCCAGGTGTCAATATGCCGATCCATTTTCGAAATAAAATTATGGGCGTTATTGGAATCAGCGGGGATCCCAGCATTGTCGGTCCTTTTGCAGAATTAGTCCGAGTTACCGCTGATCTATTAATCAACCAGGAATTTCTTTTCAGGGAACGACGTATTCAAGAGCAGATCAAAGAGGAATTTTTGTATCAATGGGTGTTCCGCAGCGAGGAATATGACCCCGGAATGATCAGCAGCGGGGAAGCAATTGGAATTAATTTAACGTTAGAACGGAAGGCAATTGTGGTAAAGGGCCATATCTCAAAGGAACCCTATCTGTTAGAGCAGGAGTTTTCTTTTCGTCTCAATCAAGACTCCCTGCTTTTTGTGGTCCCAAGTGACAGTGATGTGGTGAAAAGAATCGAGATGGTCCATTCTCAGGATAAGCTAAAGATTGGGATCGGCAGCAACTATACCAATGTGTCCAAATCCGTTCATGAAGCCCGGCGTGCCATTGAAATTGTCGAGCGGATGGATCTCCCTCAAACCATTTGCCATTATCAAGAGCTAAAGTTTATTGACTACCTAACCAATAAAGATATTTCTTTTACGGAAATCACTGATTTTTATAAGGAACTTGATGAAAATCCAAAAGGGCAAGAGCTGATTGAGACCTTGATTTGTTATATAAAAAACTCCGGTGACATGAATGCCATTTCGAAGGAGCTTCATATTCATCGAAACAGCTTGGCCTATCGATTACAAAGGATTGAAGTTCTGACCAATAAAAATCCGAAAAACTTTATGGATTTATTCCAGCTTTTCACAGGGTATATACTTTATAAAATGCAAAAACAGCCCTAAAGGCTGTTTTTGTTATCCGATATAGGAGATAATCGCAATTCCTATCAGTGCAATGATGGACAAATGCAGTCCATTGGCGCGAAGGCCCGTTTGAACTCCGGAAATCCCCGCAAAACGGCTGACCATCAGATTTAATCCCGAAAAAGGACTAAGAGCGGTTGAAATCGACCAGGTAAGCAGGAGCAATAAGGCCAGGCCAATATTACTAATCCCGATCTCGGCAGGATTTAATTGCATAGCAAGCGCACCCACGGCCGCAATTTGGTGGATCCCCATATAGGTGATACTTAAAACAATCAGCATCACGGCGAGCGCAAACAAGATAAACGACCGATCTGCCAAATGGCCAAGGAAGGTACTAACCCCATTCGCGGCACTTGTTCCCTTAATCGCAAAAGCCAGCATCCCCGCACTCATGAACAGCATGATTTCATTGTTCAACATCGGAACGGTGCGGTCGCGGAAGTCCACTAATGGAGCGGCCATTCGTTTCCAATCTTTCGACACTACCCCGTACCCTAAAGGAACTAGGATCGACATCAAACAGACGATAACGATCATCGACCAATGAGTGAATTTCTCCACCACCAAGCAGGCACTCTTTAAAATGACCACAAATAGAACTAGCTTGATCATTTGCCGGCTGTGCTCTTTATCGATTGGAGCGTTGGGGGTTAATTTTTCCGAAAGCGGATTTCGTCTTTCCCAAACAGCAAACAAAATATTTCCGACCACTAACGATAAGATCGAAAGGCCAATTCCGTACAGAATGTACTCTTCAAAGGATATATTCAAGTAGTGAAGGACCAATGAAACCGATGCAAAATAGGGTGACCACATGACTGATGTTGAAAAGCCGACCAGGTAACTTTTTGCTGACATAGTGGATGGCAGTTTAATTTCCTCCATAAACTCATTTAAAATTCGGACCGAACCTAGATTGAGGACCGGCGCTAATAAAAAAAGAGTTCCGGTAATGCCCGCGTATAACTTTTTCGGCTGATGCATGAGGTTTCTTAATAAGGCAGCAATCGAATCAAAGTACCCGCTCAGCCTTAAAGGAACCGATAGAAGCGGTGCAAGTGTCAACAGGCAAAGTAACGGCAGAATTAAGAATATCCCATCGCTAATTCCCTGGGCCCCCGTTCCTTTTGCGATTCGATGAGGATGCCCGCTGTCATCATGATGATGCCGAGCCAGCGCGGAAACCGGTCTGCTTTAAAGGCACTGCCTAAGAATGCCAATAATGAAAGCCCAACGACGACGAACTGCAGCCAATTGAGCTCGGCAAAATATTGAACTAAGAATAAGGCGCACATCCCCAAAATGAGGTAACTTCGCATAGTAAACGTCTCCCTGCCAGAATCATTTTAATAGTTTTGTATAATCAAGCTATATAATAATCCCAGAAAAATGACAATACAAGGAATTTTTTATAAAGGAAAGTTACCTACTCTCTTTCAGTAGGTATTACTATAAAAGCTTTGTTTCGTAAAATTCTCGACCAACTCCATTGAAATTGGTTTACTAAAATAGTAACCTTGCATTTTATGACAGCCAATGCTGCATAAGTAATCGTATTGCTCAAGCTCCTCCACCCCTTCTGCCACCACATTCATCCCGAGGTTTTTCCCCATTGCCACCAAGGAGCGGCAAACCGATTTTTGGTTGGAATTATGGTTCAGGTCTTGGATAAAGGATTTATCAATCTTGATCGTATTAAACGGGTATTGAACCAAGTAACTAATCGAAGAGTAGCCGATACCGAAATCATCTAAAATGATATCAACCCCAAATCCCTGTAACTCTCTCATCGTCGTCAAGGTTTTCTCAACGTTCGTCATCGCGGTCCGTTCCGTAATTTCTATTTTTAAAAAGTCCGCGGGTAACTTGTACTGTTTTAACGCACGCTTAATGGTTTCAATGAAATTATCTTGATGAATTTGCCGGGCTGGAACATTAATCGAAATATAAAATGGAGCTAAGCCTTGGTCCATCCAGCGGCGCCGTTGGCTGCAGGCAGTATATAACACCCAATTACTTAGTTTTATGATAAGGTCCGATTCCTCCGCAATTTGAATAAATTCCCCTGGAGGAATACTACCTAATATCGGATGTTCCCAGCGCAGCAGTGCCTCCAGACCAATAATCTCATTCGTATTGACATCCATAATCGGCTGGTATTCCAAATACAACTCATGATGTTCGATTGCCTGGTGAAGATATTGCTCAATCAGCATTTTTCTAGAAAGACTTTTGGACATGCCCGTTTGATATTGCTGAATTCCTGTTTTATTTTCCTTTGCCAGATACAGGGCATGATCGGCCCGCATCATGAGCACGTCCGCTTCCTCGCCATGGTCAGGAAAAATACTTGTCCCAATACTGACACTAAGTCGATACTCATGGTCCAGGACTTTAATGGGCTGGGCCATGACGCAGCTGATTCGCGCAGCCATTTCATCTATTGCCTGGCTATTGGGCAGGTTTTTCAATAAAATCACAAACTCGTCCCCGCCCTGACGTGAGAGGATATCGTCTGATCGTAAATTTTCTTTTAACCTTCCGGCCATCATTTGAATAAATTTATCCCCCATTTTGTGTCCCAAAGAATCATTGATGTCTTTAAAACGGTCCAAATCAATAAATAAAATGCCGACAAAATGATGCTTTTCAGTCGCCTCAATCAGGGCTTTTTGCAGCTCCAAATCCATTTTTCTGCGGTTCGGGAGCCCTGTTAGTGTATCGTGAAAAGCCATATACTCCAGCTCTTCTTCGGTCTTTTTTCGATGGTCGATATCCACAACGACCCGGTCGTAGCGGATAAGGCTATTTGTAAGTTCATCATATACGGGTGTGATATAATCTAAAATCCACTTATAGTCCCCATACTCCGTACGGATCCTGTATTCTAGGTTGGCAGAGCGGCCACTTTCAATGGAACGCAGCTGTTGCATGACTTGATCTTTATCACTTGAATGAAGGATCTCCTCCCACAAGCAGGTATTTTCAGTAAATGCCTGCTTGGAATAACCTAAAATAGGCTGGCAAGCTGAGGAAATCGCCAATGTTTTCATCGTTCTAGCGTCAACTGACCATAAACAGATGTTCAGTTCATTAAGGATTTTTTCCCATTGGGGGTTGTTAGGTGCTGCCGAGATCCGTTCCATTTTTTCAGGTTGTTCGAACATAAAGCCTAAAACTCCTTGGATTCCCCCACCGATTTCGAGTGGAAGGGAAAGGATTTGGACAGGGATACTGTGACCATTTTGATGACGAATGGAAAGTTGCTGCTGCATTTGTTCTCCTGATAGAACACTTTTAAGATGGTGAATAGTTTGATCAATGTGTTCATCATCTAGTTGAGAGATGAAGTTCCGTTTAAACTCTGTTCCTCTTGGATACCCGGTGAGTCGCATAGCAGCATCATTTGAAAGGACAATGGTGCCATCTAGGTCGAGAATGTAACAGGGAAATGGCAGGTTTACCAGAATGGACTTAAAGGATAGGATAAAAGTCTTTAAATCGGAGTGCTTGCCTTGATTTCTCATAGAGGGCTCCCTTCAGCGGAATGTGGAAATACATCTTTATCATAGCGGATGATTTACGTTTTTACTGTTTGAAATGTCACTTCTGGGGCGTTTTTTTGACAAAAAATATGTTATGGGATAGAACCTGGTGTTGTTCAACTACGTCATTTGTTTCTTAGGCGGACTCTATGGACAAAAGCAGGAGGTCTTTTGGGTAGTTTTTCCATTAGACGGATTCTATTGGACAGTATCCGGCGGTTTACTAGATAATTTGTCCATTAGACGGACTCTATTAGACAAAATCAGGCGGTCTGCTAGATTATTTGTCCAATAGACGGATTCTATTAGACAAAACCAGACCGTCTACTAGATAATTTGTCCAATAGACGGATTCTATTAGACAAAACCAGACCGTCTACTAGATAATTTGTCCATTAGACGGATTCTATTGGACAAAACTAGGCGGTCTACTAGATAATTTGTCCAATAGACGGACTCTATTGGACAAAACCAGACCATCTACTAGATAATTTGTCCATTAGACGGATTCTATTGGACAATTTCCTCCGGCCAACCACATAATTTGTCCATTAGACCGACTCTATTGGACAAAAATCCTCAGGTGACTAGTCATACTGTCAAAGAGCCACTTTTTAATCGACTAAATATTCAAGTCCCCCTCGGAAACTGTCCATTCGCAATGCTTCAAGCCCCCACCTTAGCGGACAAACGAAATAAAATCCACATTTACCGGTTCGAATCCGTCTTCTCGCAGCAGCCGATTAATCTGGCCTCGATGGTACTGACCGTGAAGCGCTACATGCGTAAGGATATCCCCGACTGACGTCGAAAACGCCTGCCCAGTACTATTTTTATACACGATTACATCTTCCATGGTTGTCTCTGACAAACCGCCAAGAAGTCCTGAAAAGCGTTGTTGATTTTTCATAACCAGGTTTGAACATTCCTCGATCGTAAGCTCTGTCCAAATTGCTTGAGGATTGCTGTCTAAGCCTTGAAGACGATTAAACCATACCTCTTCCGCAAGCAGGAGATGAGAAAATAATCGTTTAGTCTGATGGTTCCGACCTCCTATCGCTTTCAGCGCCTCAAGAATTCGAAGATTAGCCCATTCCAAATGCTGAAACATCTTCATAATGGTGTCCATGTTCCCGCCCCCTCCACTAATGCACCTTCCATTTTTATTACCATCAAAACCACCTCTCCTCTATCTTACAACATTGTTAAAATATGGGATAGCACTGCAATATTTTCTCTTTCTGCAATACCTAAGATTACTTTTTTAAATAAGTAATCTTAAAACGTAAAATCATCGCAAATTCGGCTAAGTTTGCTTAAATCTCCCTCCAAATTCTTCATTTAAACAGCAAAAACATCCCATTAGACCCTTATTACCCTTCAAATTGGAAATTGTGGAGTTCGCTGTAAATCTCCTTTCCCGTTATGGTAAAGCTACCTAGGAATTTGATTGGAACGCGCGCGGGTCCTCGAGAGGTTTTTAGTAGTGGATAGCTTTGAGGAGTTAGTAGAACAATATACGCCTATGATTCATCGAATCTTGCACTCTCTTTCGATTTACCGTAACAAAGATGAATTTCATCAGACTGCGTTAATTGCACTTTGGGAAGCACAGCTGGGATTTGATCCCCAAAAGGGAAGCTTCACGAATTATGCTTATAGCTATATCAAAGGGAAGTTATTACTTGAGCTGACACAGCACAGCCGTTATGAGGCCGGAAACGTGTATCCGAACGAGGAATATTGGGAAGTAGTCGAAGGCGATTACTCGGATATCCCGCTTGAGCTGGAGCAGTTGTTATCTTATTGTGAAGGTTTATCGAAAAAGGAAACCAAATGGGTTGTCGCTGCCTTTGTAGAGGATTTGTCTGTAAAGGAAATGGCGGAACGGGAGAAGGTTACAGTTTCGGCTGTGAAACAGTGGAAGTTGAGTGCCCTTAAGAAACTGCGGGCAAGTCTTGCGTTACTAAAATAGAACCTATTTTAAAAAGAAACAGAGGCCATTTCGCCTCTGTTTCTTTCGGTTTAGTTAGAGATTGTGACAACTCTTCCTGGCAGAGTCTTGACCTTGCCGGTTTTTCCCGTTTCTCTTATGGTAATCGTATGTTTGCCGTTATTAAGTCCTAACGTGTTCAGCACAAAATGGTAGCCAGCATTCCCATTATTAAACTCAGGATACGCCTTTAGCACATCTGGTCTGGCATCTCTGTATGCCGCTTGGCCGACGACCTTTCCGTCCACAAGAACATCAATGGTCGAGACGGTGCTTTCATCTAAAAACCAGCCTGATATCGTTTTGCTTCCGCTGATCGTAGTATTGGCTGCCGGCTGATCGAGATATCCTCTGACATTCGAAATCGTGAATGTTTTTGTCGGCAATGTGGATACTAAACGGTTTCTTCCCGTTTCTCTAACCGTAATCGAATGGATTCCATCTGCTAATTTTGTTGTATTTAGAAGATAATGATAACCAGCGTTAGCATTGTTGTAGGCAGGATAGGCATTTTTCACATCTGCTCTTACATCGCCATAGGAGGCTAGACCAACCACTTTTCCGTCTACCAGTACTTCAATCTTGGCAACATGACTTTGGTCCAAATACCAGCCTTTTACGTTATATTGTCCCTTTGTTATTTCATTTGTTACCGGAGTTTCTAAAGCTCCTTTTGCGTTTGAAACCGTGACGACCCTTCCAGGCAATGTACTGGTCCAGCCATTTTTGCCTGTTTCCTTGATCGTAATCGTATGTGTACCATTACTCAATTTCTTTGTGTCCAATCCATAATGGAAACCAGCATTCCCATTGTTATAGTCAGGATAAGCCTTTTTCACATCCGCTCTTGCATCACCATAGGAGGCTTGGCCGGCCACTTTCCCATCAACCAATACTTCAATTTTTGAAACATTACTCTCATCTAAGAACCAGCCTGATAGATTGTAAGTTTCATTGATGGATATACCTGCCCCTGGTTTATCAAGGTATCCTTTTGAGGATCCGTATGTAATTGCCTGTCTGCCAAATTGCTCCCAGCCTCTAAGGAAGGAGCTTCGCGATATCCTGCGGTTTTTAATATTAGCAAGTGGATCATTAAAGTAGACATAGTTTGAATCATAACCGGTGAGCAGGACACTATGCTCATGAAAGGTCATTCGAATCGGCCCGGTTGGTGTTTGGATGGTTTTCCATTGACTGCTCGGTACCGTGTTGAAGGTACTAGTCGAAATCACCCAGACCGGTTTGCCTTTGCTCAATTGTTTTAAAATCACATCGAACGAGTTTCCTGTTAAATCAATGGCATTGGTATATTTGTTTGCTAACTGATAGATCGGGCCATGATAAACAGAATAACCGATCTTTCGCCCGGTAATGTCCCCAACGAAGCCGGTATTGGGATTTCCCCAGTAAATCGTACTTCCAGACAGTCGGTAAGGTGTCGGGTCCTTTTTCACTTGATTAGCTAACCCCATTTTGGTGACATTAATTCCTTTGTACCGAAGCAGCATGGTTAAGCTCGTTACCTCGCAGCCATTCTTCAATTCAGGTAATTGCGAGATAAGCGGTACGTTCAGCGTTGTCTGGGCATAAGAGGCAGAGGGTAACAGAAAACTGACAGCACTGATGACCCCAAAAGCAATCGCTGATGAAAGGAATTTAAATTTCAAACGATTCAATGGACCAACTCCTTATCTTTCTCTTTGTCAATTAAGTAAACAATAAGGTTATTAATTTCCCCTTAACTAGACTACCAAATTTGGCAGGATATTCTATTATTCTAGCAGGAATTTCATGGTAAATATAGACCTTAATGACTACTAAGCAGCTTTAGATGCAGGAAGTATGGGGGACAAACGAACTAAACTATTTTTTATCTCAGCCTGTCCTTTTAGCCTCCAAATCTATATATATAAGGCGAAAGGAGGTGATAAACATGGCAGAAGCATTACTAGAAGGAACAAAACTACGCTTGGTATTTGATGGAGGCATTGATAATGAAGGAAACCCTATCCTCAAATCAAGAACCTTCAGCAACGTCAAAAAGGAGTCAACCGTCGATCAGCTACATCAAGCAGCACAAGCCATCTCAGCACTGTGCAACGATTCACTAAACAGTGTCGAACGCACCGACACCTTCGAAATCCTAGGCTAATCCTTCGATACCGAGTAACGTGAAGGCAGAACGAGATGTCCACCTGGCATAGACAGTGTCCACGTTTGGTGCCTGTCACCGTTTACACTAATTGCAACAATGACACCAAAGATACTGTTAACACCATTAATAACTCTTATACCAGGAAAAGGAGGTGATTAGGATGGCAAAGACGTTGGAATTGCAGTTTGGAACGGAGTACGGTAAGACGGCCCGCATCTCGGTTGATAATCCAAAGGAACCGATTGATGAGGAAGTGGTCAAGTTATCGATGGCACAAATTATTGCTGCGAATGTTTTCACGACGGGAAGCGGCAAGTTAGTGGCTTCAAAAGGAGCTAGGGTGATCAACCGTGACGTAACTGATTATGAACTTGCTTAATAAGAAAAGCGCAAGCGCCTTGTACATCCCCGATATAGGGCGACTTGTCGACTGACCGGCGAAGCAAGGTCAAAGACTAGACGCCCTTAATGCGTACAAAAAGCGATAGCTTTATGTAGCCAAGCATAAGACGAGCCGGCCGAAAGGTTGCTCTTTAACCTTTTGGACGGATTGGCTGTAGACCATCGAGGGGCTAGGCGCTGGAGCTGGACAATTCTTAAAACGGGAGGCCGGATTCGCTTTGAAGCCGGCCTCTTCTTTATTCAGACAGTCTCAATAGAGATAGGAGATGAATGTGGTGGAACAAATCATTCCCCTTATAAGTGAAGTGGGTTTCCCGATTGTCGTGTCCCTTTATCTGTTATATCGGATTGAGTCAAAATTAGATTTAGTCGTCCAGTCAATCCAGAATCTCCCCGACCGAATGAGGGAGCGGACATAACGTATTAAAAGCCACCCAGCACGAAAACAAACGTTTGCGGGTGGCTTTCTTGTATTTTTAAGTGAAACCTCAGGAATCCCTAAAAATAAGGAACGGTTTGATTAAGACCGGCCTCTACTTCATTGTTCTCCCCCAAACTTACCCCTTACTTTTCCTTAATCTGGACACCTTCATCATTGCTAACAATCACGATATCAGTCATATTCGTAAAAAGGCCGGTTTCTACAACCCCAAGTGTAAGTTTTAACTGTTGATGCAGCTTACTCGGATTGGTGATAGAGTCAAATTGACAATCCAAAATATAATTACCATTATTCGTAATAAAGATTTTTTCTTCTTTCATTCTTAATTTCGGTGTACAATCTAGCATTGCTAATCTTTGCGCCGTTAGTTCCCAACCAAACGGTACTACTTCAACGGGTAAGGGGAAGGCTCCAAGTGTTCGCACCAGTTTAGAATCATCGACCACAATAATAAGCCGGTCTGCTGCAGCATCCACGAGTTTTTCACGAAGTAACGATCCTCCGCCACCTTTGATTAGATTGTATTCGGGGTCCACCTCATCGGCACCATCAATGGCTAAATCTAATCGGCTGACCTCGGAAAAATAAGCTAACGGGATGCCAAATTCCTTGGCCCATCCTTCTGTTCGCACCGATGAAGGCACTCCTTTCACACGGAAACCTTCACTGACTAATTCACCTAATTTTTTCATCATCCAATAGACAGTAGATCCTGAGCCCAAGCCAATGACCATTTCATCCTGAATATATTCCACTGCTTTTTCCCCAACAGCCTTTTTCTTTAGATCAACACCGCTAAGCACAAAAACCACCTCGTTATTTTTCAGAATCAATCCATTTACGTCTAGTTTAAAAATCTCTCTAATGATAACCATAATCACAAGTAGCCGGGTTCATCATGAAGCCGGCCTCCTGTTGTTTATTCGGCAATTTCTAACTCAATGTTATTAGCCGCAAAAAAATCACGTATTTCTTCAGAAACATGCTTATCGGTAATAAATATATCCATTTCATCAGGACGGGCAAAGGTTGCACTAGAACTTTTATTCATTTTACTATGATCTAATAAAGCAATAACTTGATTAGAAACAGAAACCATAACCCTTTTTAATTCCACTTCATACAAACTAAAGTCAGAAAGTCCATCCCTTGTATTAAAAGCATAAGCCGAGGTAAACAGGAGATCGATATTAATTTTTCTTAACAGCTCTTCTCCTAATAGCCCTTCAACAGAATTAGAAGAGTTCCGAACAATTCCACCAATGATAATGACTGTTAAATAAGGATTTTCTTTTAGCATCGCTGCCGTTGCGATTCCACTGGTTACTACCGTTAACTTCATTTTTGTCTCACTTAAATACTTAGCAAGTTCAAAACATGTCGTACTCGCATCTAACAAAATACATTGCCCATCGTGGATATACTTTAGCGCACTATAACCAATTCGTTGCTTTTCAGCACGGAACTTTTTTTCACGATTTTCATAGGTTTTATCAAATGTAGTATCCGTTTCCTCCGCTTTCAGCATAGCCCCGCCATGAGTGCGAATAAGCAGCCCCTGCTTCTCCATCTGGTTTAGATCCGATCGTATCGTTGCGGCAGATATATCAAGTAAATTGGTTAAATCATTAACAGTTACAGTTCCTTTTTCTGTCAAAATTTCTATAATTAAATTTCTGCGTTGATCAGCGAACATAGTTTCACCCTTTCATTTATTTTCGATAATTTACTAAACATTCTTCCAAAATAATATTAATAACCATATTATAAAGGTTAATAGCTAAAAAGTCCTGTCAAAACGCTGATTACGCTGAGTTTTTTTTCTTTTGTTTCATATTGACTTTCAATTGATTTTGTTTCTCTTTAGTTTAAAATGACAAACTGATAAATAGTGATAAAGAAAGAAAGTAAATACAAAACCGATTTACCTCCATATGTAGTGGGCGATCCGTTAGAAAAATCCCCTCCGTAATTGATAGACACATGCCCAGTCTTTCAACTACAGAGGGGATTTAATCATAAAAATATGCCTGCACTTACTAGTCAAATAAATGGGATTCTAGTTGGTAAAGGATTTTCTGAAAGCTATCAATTTCCCAGGCTGCCCTGCCAACGAAAAGTCCATTTACATTTTCAAGATTAATATAGTTAAGAAAATTATCATGATTAACACTGCCACCATACAAAACAGGGATTTCCATACCAGTATCATCAAAAAGTCCAATCAAAGTTTGACGAAGAAAATCATGAATTTCTTCCACATATTCCACTTCGGCTGGAATCCCTTGCTCCCCAATTGCCCATACAGGTTCATATGCAATTACTACTTGTTTAGCCTGTTCCTTTGACAATCCCTTCAAACAAACTTTAAGCTGTGCGGATAATGTCTCTTTAGAAATCAAATTATTCTTCTGTTCGATGTTTTCACCGATACAGATAAGTGGTTTAATGGAGTACTCTAAAGCAGCAAGGATCTTTTTATTAATGGCTTCATCCGTTTCATTATAATATTGTCTCCGTTCCGAATGCCCTAGTTCAATCATATCTATGCCGATTTCATCTAACATCCGAGGGGAAATTTCACCCGTATAGGCGCCGCTATCCTCCCAATGCATGTTTTGCGCACCCAAATAAATCGTTGAACCGGAGATAACCTCTTTAATCGGAAACAAAGATGTATGGGAAGGGATAATAAATAACTGGATGTTAGGCGAAATTGCTTCTGCAATCTTTTTAAGCTCGTGTGTAAAGTCCAAACCTTCTGCAATCGTCTTTGTCATTTTCCAGTTGGTACCAATCCAAATTTTCTTCTTCATAGTCCGCTCCTCTTACCTGCTGCCAACTAAACTTAAGGCATCTTCTAAAATCGTTCTAACCGTTCTCTCGTTAGCATGACGGTTTTCTAAATCCTTGCCTCGTACCTCTACAGCCACGCGAAGGCCCTTTTCAGATTGAAGGCTGAGTTCATCCGCTTTTCGTAAAATATCATTGATTTTTCCAACAGTTAAGAATCCCGGTTCGCCGATTTCCATATGGTAATCACCATACAATGGACTTGCTTGATCCAAAACGGCATTCGAAAAATGAATTTGATGGGTGTGGAATTTCGCTAATTCCAAAGCATCCAAAATATCCTCTCCATTTAGGGCTGCATGGGCCGTATCGAAGGCTAGACCAATATTTTGATAGTCCGCTTTGACTCTTGAAAGTAATTGGACTGTTTCATCCATGGGGCCAATCAGACGCTTCTTATGAGCATAGCGATCAAGATGTTCAACCAGCACATTCATCTGATAGCGAGAAGCTTCCTCACAGATTTCGCATAAACTCTCATAAAATCCTTCTACAGCCTCTACTCGACGCTCAGCACCAGGGTCTGCCCCAGGAACAAAAGCAATATTGGAAGCACCACATTCTGCTGCTAAGTAGATGCTTTCCTTTATCCTTTTAACGGATTCCAGACGAAGTTGTGTATCAACGGAGGAAACATCAAGGTTGTACTGATCAATTAAAAAGGTTAACCATTGGGTAAGTTGGAAATGATGCTTCTCCTTTAATGCTAAGATCCCATTTCGTTCCTGTTGGTCTTGCCCATCTCCAATTTCATAAGATTGATAGAATCCTTGATCTGCCATTTTTTCAATTAAGCTTACCGTAAAACCTTTTTCACTTTTAGCTGGAAAATAAATCTCAGGTACAAGCAGGGAAGGAATAAATTGAGTACTCATCTTTCATTTCTCCTTTAATTGGCTTTGTTGAATTTGTCTATTGATTTCGCTCCAATCAACAGGGTCTAAAATGTCCTTTAACAGGACCTATGATTGATTAATGATTAATACTTATCATTTCTGAGTCATGCTGATAAGCCTGAACCGCTTCTTCAGGGGTTCCATTTTTATGAATAATCGTATTTAACCCGGCCACCACACCAATTGGATTACGATTCAGGGTTATGTTCCGGCCAACCGCAATCCCCTTTGCACCTACATCAAAGCAATGCTTTATATATCGAAAATAATCAAGGAGGTTAGCGGTTTTGGGGCCCCCTAAAACAAATACAGGACATTTGGCCGATTCTATGATTCTAGCATCCCCTGGTTCTCCGGTAAGTCTTGTTTTAATAATATCTGCCCCAAGCTCCATGCCAATCCGTGCAGCAGCCGCAATCTTATCAATTTGATTGGATTCCAGGCTTGTCACATGGTAGCTATATGGCAAGGTTTCGCACATAAATGGAACATTCCATTCATCCGCTGCTCTCGCAAGATCCCAAGCTTGTTTATGAGACGCTGCTTCGTTTTCTGCCCCAGGAAAAGTCATCGAAATGACACCATCGGCTCCAAGCTTTAGTGCATCTTCGACAGAAAGTAAAGAAGTTGTGTCAGGAATCCGTGCATCAAATACACTTGTAGATAAGTCAGCACGTACAATCATCCCAAGGTTAGCAAAGGATTCCGCATACAATTTGGCCATACCATATGTAACAATGACAGCATTTAGTCCGTTTTCAACAAGACTTGGGATCAAATCAATGGTACGATCAATTCCTTCCGTTTTGGTTGAAAAATAAAATCCATCCAGTGCCAGCGTAATTGATTTTCCATCATTTGCAAAAACCTTAGACATTCTTCTTGTTTTGGTCATATCGTTCTCCTTTTTTCAACTTTCCACCTTCATATAGAAAATTCTTTTTAAAAAAGACCTCACAGCGGAGATCTTTTTTCACATTACAATGCTTCCACTTCGGTCTCTTTTGGCAGCAATTCAGCTTGAACAAGAATTTTCTTCAGTTCCTCAATCTTTTCTGCACCAAGGGGGCGAGCAGGAGCCAGAACATATGTAGAGATATCTATTCCCCTTAATTTCATCGCTTCCTTTACAACGCTTACAAACGGAGAATCCAACTTATACATGGTCGGCATGAGAGCCATCCGTTTATGTAGGGCTAAAGCTTGTTCGAAACGGTTCTCTTTATATGCCTTGTATACACCAATCCCCAATTCAGGGGCAATGTTAACACTTGCACTAATTGCTCCATCTCCGCCAAGGCTCAATGTAGGGAGTAAATGGTCATCAAATCCGGAAAAAACAGCAAACTCAGGAAACTTTCCTTTTACGGTTAAAATCATATCGCGAATATGAGCAATACTCTCAACAGTCTCTTTGATCCCCACAATATTATCATGTGCTTCGACCAATTTAACGACAAAGTCTGGGTTCAAATCCTGTCCTGATAAGCCTGGATAATTGTAAAGCAGAATCGGCAATGGCACAGAAGCAGCAATTTCACTATAATGGGCAAATAAATTTTCTTCTGTTAATGGCCAGTAATAAGGATTGATAATAACGACACCGTCTGCACCTGCCTGCGCTGCATGCTGACTTAAATCGATTACTTCACGAGTATTCGTGCTTCCGGTACCAATTAATACGGGCACCCTTCCATTCACATAGCTCGTTGCAAAAGAAGCGACCTCCTTACGTTCATCAACCGACATTTGCGTAAATTCTCCGCCGCTTCCCAGGAAGAACAATCCGTCCACACCAGAATCAATTAAAAAGTCAATGACCGTCGCCATTCCTTTTTTATCTAATTTTCCTTGCTCGTTAAAAATTATGGATACTGGTGGAATAATCCCTTGAAATTTTACTGACATATAACTTCCCCCATTCATAATTGAATTTTTAGTTCTTAACGTGAACCATCCCGCTTACTCTTGCACAAAAGCTTTCTCTACCCATTCTCTCATCGATCTAAAGATAATAGATACTGTCGTTGCCCCGGCATCTTGATAACCAATTGCTCTTTCACCCAGCGACTTGGCTCTTCCAAACTTGGCTACAAACTCCTTCGTCCTTTCAACACCTTGTTCAGCCTTTTCCTCAGCCGATTTTAGCCCTTCTAGTAAACTTTGATTTTCTTCGACACTTTGTTTTAATGCCAGAACAGCGGGTTCAAGTGCATCAATCATGGTTTTATCTCCTAATTTAGCTTTTCCCCGCTCTTTAATGGAAGTCACCGATCCCTCAAGAATCTTCGTTAATAGAGGTAGATTCAGTTCCTCCTGTGGATCAATTCCTTTTACGCCACCAACAAACAATGTTCCGAAAATGATCCCAGAAGCGCCGCCCATCGAAGAAATCATCGACATACCAATCGTTTTAAATACATCATTAATCGTCGCAAACTCTTTTTGTCTTAGGTTTTCTTCCGCCTTTGTGAAGCCAACTGACATGCCAATCCCATGGTCCCCATCACCGATAGCGCTATCAATTTTCGTTAAAAGCGGTTTGCTTTCCTTCACCTTCTCCCCCACATATAGGAACATTTCTTTTACTTGAGCAGCAGTTAGACGAACTTCTTGTAAACTATTTGGCATATACATTTCCTCCAGTAAGTGCTTTTTTGTAGTATGGAGAATCGGCAGGTGCATTATATAAATCTTTTAATTCATCATCCAGCTTTAATAGGGTAATAGAAAATCCAGCCATTTCCTGTGTCGTGCAATAGCTGTTAACATCCATGTCGTAGGCCTTAATTCCTTTTTCCGCCAAGACCCTTGCTACCCTGCGGTTGATAATAAACAATTCCATTAGAGTAGTCGATCCAAGGCCGTTTACTAAAACTGCTGCCTCATCTCCAGCCTGCAGGCTGCTTTCCTCTAATAACTTATCCATCAATCGATCCGTCAGTTCATCAGCCGGCATCATTTTCGTGCGTTCCATTCCGGGTTCACCATGAATACCCATTCCAACTTCAATTTCATCATCAGCCAGTATATAAGGAGGTTCCGTTGCACCAGGAATCGTTCCGGGCGCTAAAGCAACACCGATTGAGAAGGTATGATCATTGGCTTTTTGAGTCACCTTTGTTACTTCCTCCAAGGATAGACCTTTTTCTGCAGCTGCACCTGCGATCTTGACTACAAAAACATCGCCAGCAATCCCTCTGCGATCCTCTTTCCGTTCTACCGGGGCAGAGGCAACATCATCCGTAACCAGGACCGTTTTCGTTTCAATCCCTTCCATTTCTAGTAATTCTGCGGCCATACCAAAGTTAAGAACATCTCCTGAATAATTTCCGTAGATAAATAGAACACCTTTTCCTGAATCAACCGCTTTGGCCACTTCCATTACGTTATTTGGCGGCGGAGCTGCAAACACATTGCCCAATGTAACGCCATCAGCTAGACCCTCGCCGATTAATCCTAGAAAAAGAGGTTCGTGACCGCTGCCTCCCCCCGTTACAACGGATACTTTATTTTTACGATTGCGGCGAATGATTCCGTTTTCATTTTGAATTTTTTCATAAGAATGGCCAAAGGCAGCTAGAAAGCCCTCAATGGTCTCTTCTACTACATTTTCGGGTTGGTTAATAATTTTCTTCAAACTAAACTCCCCTTTCTATGAAAAAGAAATACTTAAGTCTTTCGTTTATTTTTATTTGTTTTCATTTACTATCATAAACTTCACCATTTATTGTGTCAATTTTCATTTTTAAAAATATGGATAAATTTTCCCTTAATTTTCGACAAATGTTTAAGATTAAAAGAAAACAAGAAGGCTGTAAGATCAGCCCCCTTGTTCTTTACTAGATTATTCTTCTATTGGTTTAATTGGCTCTTTTACAATAAACCAATAGAAAAAGGCTGCGCATCCAGCGATAATCCCGCCGGAAATGAATGCCATCGAATAGGAACCTGTTGCATCTAAAATCATCCCTGTCACTAATGGTGCAAATGCCCCTCCGAAGTAACCGCCAAAGTTTTGAATCGCACCGACGGAACCAACCATAGCAGGAGGTGCAACGTCTCCGGACAATGCCCAAGCACTGCCTGTAATTGCTGATATTACACAAAGGGCAAGAGTCATTAAGGTAATCGTGATGGCTAATCCATGTACAAAAGGAAGAATGATAACAAAAGCTGCTGCTAGAAGGGCACTAACCGCGATGAGTCCACGTTTCGCATTAATGGGTGAACAAATCTTTTTATCAGCTAACTTCTTAGCAATATAACCGCCGCCAAGGTTGCCGGCAATTCCGCCGACCCAAGGAATGGCAGCATAAATGCCTAGTTCTTTAAAGGAAACATTCTGGGTGTTTAATAGATATAGAGGTAAGAACGTTAAGAAAATATTCCAAATCCAAATGGTACAGAAGAAACCAAAAATCATGCCCCAAACGCTTTTATACTTAAATAACTCTCTCCATTTAATATTAGTAGACTCAACGGTATCAGTACTTGCGCCGCCCTCTGCCTTAATATAGTCATACTCTTCCTTAGATAGGAACTTACTCTGATCGGGTGATTTGTAGAATTTCATAAATAAAAGGATAAAGACGATACCAATCCCACCAGTAATGAAAAAGAGGGAACGCCAGCCGAATGCAACCTGAATGGCCACTAGGATAGGAGGAGCAAGGGCAGGACCTACTTTGGAGGAAGCATCCCAAAATCCTGTTGCAAGTCCACGTTCACTCTTCGGGAACCATTGTGAAGTAATTTTGGCATTCGATGGCATACATGGTGCTTCCCCGACTCCAAGCAAGAACCTGGCACCAATTAATGTCAGCAGTTTGTTGCATGCCCCTGTTAAGGCAGTGGCAATACTCCACCACAAAACCGCAATTGAATACACCCGCTTCGCACCAAATTTATCAATTAACCAACCGGAAGGAAGCTGCATGACCGCATAGGTCCAAGAAAAAATGGTACCTAACAGACCAATATGCGTCATATTTAAATCTAGCTCTTTAATCATGGCTGGGGCTGCAATCGAAAGGTTTGTTCTGTCAAGGTAGTTAATGATTCCACCAATTAGCAGCCAAATAACGACGGTCCAACGGAAATTCTTTTTCGTTGCCTTGACGGGTAAATCCGCCCGAAGCGCTTGTTCTGTTTTCATGTAAATCCTCCTATACCTTTTATTAGTTCAGCCCAGCTCATTAGATAACGCTTACATTTCATTAAGAAAGGGAATCCCCATCTTAACGAGTAAGAAAAGGATACAACTCGGAAACCTACGCAGCTTTGACTCTATTTACTAGCTACTAAATTCATCGCACTTTCTAAAGCGGCACGAATCACTTTTTCATTGGCAAAATAGTCATGTTTGTTTCTCCCCTGCACTTCCACCGCGACCGGCAGCCCTTTTTCAGATTGAATTCTAAGTTCAGAGGCTTTTTGCAAAATATGAGACATTTTTTCGATTGTTAAGAAACCTGGCTCACCGATTGGCATATGGTGGTCTCCATATAATTCACTTTTCGCATCTTCTACTACATTCGCAAAATGAAGACGGTCCATCACAGATTGAGCCAATTCCAGCGACGTAAACAGATCTTCACCGTTCAGGGTCACATGTGCAGTATCAAATACAATCCCTGCATTCGAATAGGTTTCACGAACCTTTGAGATTAGCGGTACTGCCTCACTCGTTAAGCCTAATACCCGCTTTTTGTGGACTTCCCGATCCATCGCTTCTATCGACACATGAATATTAAACGTAGCCGCTTCCTCACAAATTTCGCAGAAGCTTTCATACAGGGCTTCAAGTCCCGCTTGCCGCAAGTGGATACCTGGATCGGGACCTGGAACAAACCCAACCGTAGTTACACCGCACTCAGCAGCTAGGTATAAGCTTTCTTTAATCTGACTAACGGTTTTCTTCCTCAATGCAGCATCAAGTGCTGAAACATCTAAATCTGTCTTATAGGTTAAAAAGGTTAACCATTGAAAAATCGATAAGTTATTCTTTTCTTTGGCTTGTAAAATTCTTTTTCGGTCCTCTTGGTCATACCCATCACCGATTTCGAAAGATTGATAGAATCCTTGAGACCCTAAAGTCTCAACAACACTCGCAGCGAACCCCTTCTCATCTTTTACAGGAAAAAAGACCTCGGTCACGAGCAAAGAAGGAATTAGTTTGCTCATGAAGTTTTCACACCATTAACAATTGGTTTCAATTTTTCATCTACATAGTTACTAATATCAAAGATACATTGATCCGCATTCGTTTTCGTTTCTTCTGTCTCTTCCTCTACCATGATCCAGCCATCATAACCGTAATCAACTAGAGCTTGGACGATCGCTGGGAAGTCAATATCACCCGTGCCCATCTTTTTCCACTCAAAGTCTTTAGAGCAGTCTTTAAAATGAACATGCTTGATAATCGGTAAATATCTCTTCACAATTTCAACAGGGTCCATTCCACCTGCAGCAATGTGGCCAACATCAGGAGTATACCAAATATATCTTGTATCAAGTTCGTCAAATAGCAGATTATAATCGCTTTCAATTCTAAAGTAAGAAGTGGATGGAGAATGTGGATGGAATACGGCTGTTACACCATTTTCATACGCACGTTTCCCAACTGCGTTTACACAGCTAATGATGTCTCTTTGGCGTTTTACTAGATTGTCGCGATTAGGACCTACTCGTGCTGGCAGATTTAATTTCGCGTTCGGGAAATGTTTTAAAAAGTTAATATAATAATCTGCCCGCGCTTTCTCTTCTTCTGATTCTTGTTCACTTTCCCAGCTGAACGGTAAGGTAATAGCAGCTAACTCAAGTTCCAGACTATCCAATTTCTCTTTCAGTTTTTCCGGGGCGTCATTATATTCGCCCAATAAAGCATACTGAACATCAATCCCTTTGAATCCAGCCTTCTTAACGGTATCCATAAGATGATCTAAGCAGTCTACCTTCTCATCATAATCGAGTACCCATGTTGAACCGTGACAACCAAACTTAATCGTCATTTGCCATTTCCCCCTTAAAAAACATCAAAGATTGAGCTTCCTACGACTACCGCAGCTTTTTAAAATTCTAGCAAGCGTTTGCAAAACCTGCCGGCAAACAAGTTGTTGCTCTAGTTAGAATATTATCACTTGTTTTCGTTTTGTCAATAAGTTTTTTAAAATTAATAGTAACTCGACAATAAATGAAAATAAAACAGTATGAAATTAGTGATTATGTATATTACCAGCCATAAATACTCCTCAGTCTTCATATATCAATAGGATAAGTCTCAATAAAACCAGTAAATTCACCCTTTATTTATTTTCGATATTTTTCACTTGTTGATATTTTAATTGACAAAAACGAAAGAAAATGAAAAGATGTGATTAAATAAACCAAACAGGAGTGATAAAAATGAAAGTTGGAATCGGCTCAGATCATAACGCGTTTCATATGAAAGAAGAAGTAAAGTCATATATTGCTAGCTTAGGTCATGAAGTGATCGACTATGGCTGTTACTCTGAAGACGAAGTGGATTATCCAGGTGTTGCATTTCAAGTAGCCAATGATATCACAGAAGCAAAGCTTGAAAGAGGGATTTTATTTTGCGGAACGGGAATTGGTATGTCGATTGCAGCCAATAAAGTTCCTGGTATTCGCTCGGCCCAATGCCATGATGTATATTCTGCAGAACGCGCTCAACTAAGCAACAATGCCCAAATCATAACGGCAGGTGCAAAAGTAATTGGTGTGGAGCTTGCCAAAAAAGTAGTCGAATCATACTTAAGCGTTTCTTTCCAAGGAGGTAACTCCGCACGAAAAATCAATCAAATCATTGATAAAGAAAAACAATTCCTGCTTAATAGTTCATCCTGTTAATTGTTAACATTTTATTAAAAGGGTTTAAATAATGAATACCAGGAGGTTAACAATATGCCTACAAAAAGCAGGGTCTGCACACAGAGCTTGGTGATGGATTTTCTCGAAGTCTCTCAACAAGCGGCGATTGCCGCCTACCCTTGGATTGGAAAGGGTAACAAAATGGAGGCAGATGGGGCTGGCACCGAGGCAATGCGGGATCGTTTGAATCTAATTGATATGCATGGCAGAGTAGTCATAGGTGAAGGGGAAATGGATGAAGCCCCCATGCTGTACATTAATGAGATACTTGGAACAGGAACCGGCCCCTGCGTCGATATCGCTGTTGACCCTGTTGAGGGCACAACCTTAATGGCGAAGGGTCAGGAAAATTCACTTGCTGTTATCGCTGTAGCCCGGCAAGGAACTTTGCTTCATGCTCCAGATATGTATATGAAAAAGATGGCTGTTGGCCCAAAAGCAAAAGGGTGGATTAATATCCAGCTGTCTTTGACTGAAAACATGAAAGCCGTAGCCCAGGCACTCGGAAAAAATATTAAAGATTTAACGGTCATGATACAGGATCGCCCCCGTCATGAAGAGTTAATCAACGAGGTCATTGAAGCAGGTGCCCGTGTGAAGCTATTTTCCGATGTTGATATTACCGGGGCAGTCGCAACCGCCATTGATGATATCGATGTTGATTTATTGGTAGGAATTGGCGGAGCGCCAGAAGGGGTAATTGCGGCAACAGCATTAAAATGCATGGGAGGGGACTTCCAAGCAATTCTTCTTCCCCACGATGAGGCAGAGTTTAATCGTTGTGTCAAAATGGGAATTTCACACCCCGAAATACCTTTAAAAATGGATGATATTGTTAACACCAATGACTGTTTCTTTATCGCCACTGGAATTACCGGCGGGATGCTGTTAGAAGGGGTAAAGAAGCGAGAAAATGGTGCCTTGATGACCCACTCTCTCGTCACAATTGGCGGAGAAATGAAAAATTCACAATATGTTCATGCAACCTTCAGTTCTTAGAGAGTTCTTAAATAACAACAAGGGGCGCCCCCTAGGATGCGGCCCTTATTTTCTATTTACTTTCGTACGCTGGGGTGGGCCAGACAGCAAAGTGGGCGCCTAATTGAAAGATAGTTGGTAAAAACGTGTGAACCGAATATTTCACAATTCCCCATCTTCCTCCGCCTCCTCCTCCGTCTCCTCCTGCTCGTCCACTTCTTGAATTTTCTGAATCTCCTCCGTCAACTGTTCAAACGCATGGAGCCGAAACTTGGCACTAGCAATCAAGTCATCAATAATCTGCACAAAGGTATCATACTCCACCCTATTTTCACTGCATTGCTTGATCAGCCTCAAAAAATCATCTTCATATAAATGATATCGCTCATTAAATACATCCGAATCCATCGTTAAAAAATACTCTTCATCGACAACAAATTCATTAAAAATCTTCTTCGTTAACCGGCTCTTCGTTACTTCTATTTCACTTTGGTCCTTATCACTTTTATAATGCTGGGCGTCCTCATACTCCGAGCACAGCGTCGCATAGATTTTTTCAAGCAGCTCTGTTGGTTCTAAATATTTCAAATCAGCCATAAGCAAAATCCTCCGAACCCTCTTTTTCTAAATTATCTCCATTTACATAAAAAAACCTACCTCTGTTAAACAAAGGTAGGTTAAGCACGCTCTCCTTGCAATGGTAAACAAGGGGGCATCGTATGTTTTTATAGTGCTTTGAAAAATTAAGCCTTAACAGCGGAAAGACGTTTTGCTACTTCAGCAACTTTCGCTAGACCATCAGCAATAATGGTTTCTGCTTGAGCTGGTGCTGCATTATGTCCTTCGATAATGACCTCATCAACGATTTCCATTCCGAAGACGCCGCCAAATACGTTTTTGACATACGTTGCAGCCATTTCCATTGGTGCTGTTTCTGGAGTGGAATAGATGCCGCCGCGAGCGCTTAGGATGACAGCTTTTTTATCAGGCATTAAGCTGATTAATTCTCCAGTTTCGCTATACTTAAATGCGAATCCAGCTGCGTAAACATAGTCGATAAAGGTTTGTAATTTAGCTGGGATCGTTAAGTTCCATAGTGGGAAGGCGAATACCACTAAGTCTGCTGCTGAAAGAGCGTCCATCGCTTTTTGTTTGGCAGCTACAATACGTTGTTCGATATCGGATAATTCTTCGCCAGCTTGTAATTTGCCAAAAGCATTAAAAAGATCTTGGCCAAAGTATGGCATGTCTTCTGCAAAGACATCATAAGTGGTTACGTTCACACCCTCAAGGTTCTCCATGAAAGTCTCATACATTTTACTAGAAACAGCTTCAGAAGCTGGACGATTGTTTGCTTTTACTACTAATACGTTCATTTATATAATCTCCTTTGTTATCTTCTTGAAATTAATTATCTCGAATTGATAATATATAAAAATAAAATAAACCGCAACAAAATTGCTCAGGGATTTTATAAAAGACTAGTTATAATTATCTAGTTTTAAAGAACTATAAATTCCTATAATTATACAAAAATAATATAAACAAAGGGACGGTTCTCCTGCTTTGGAAGCAGAAGAACCGTCCCTTTGCTTTTATTACATCCCAACATAAGCGGAAATGGCTGCAAATACAGCTGAAATTACCCATAATATTGGGAACAGTTTCATGATTAATTTGATCCATTGGCCGAAGCTAATCCGGGCGATTGCCAAGCCTGCTAAGAGTACTCCGCCAGTGGGGGAAATGAGATTCGTCAGTCCATTCCCAAATTGGTAGGCCGTAACGGCTGCTTCGCGATTAATGCCTACTAACTCCGCTAAAGGCGCCATTACCGGCATCGTTAAGGCGGCCTCACCTGAGGAGGACGGCACAAAGAAGGTAATCACATTATGGGCGAGCAACATGATGGTCGTAAACGCAAACTTCGGCAGACCTTCCATCATATTCGCAAGTGAATTGAGGATCGTATCAATGATCATCCCATTTTCAGCAAGAACTAATATCCCGCGGGAAAGCCCAATGATGACGGCCGCATAAACAAACTCACCGCAGCCCTTAACAAAGTTTTCCGCTAACTCTTTTTGATTCATCTTCGCCACAATACCAGCATACAAACCTAATCCCACAAACACCGCACCAATTTCCGTCATATACCAGCCTTTTGAAAGAATTCCCCAAACAATTAAACCAAGGGCTACCACAAATCCAGAGAGGATCAACTTATCGCGTCCAGAGAAAACAATTTCCTTGCCGCTGTCGGCTTTAATAAAACGTTCACGGTTTTCCTTATCATTTTTATAAACAACCGACTTCTTGGGATCCTTCCTTACTCGATTGGCATACCACATCGTAAAGGCTATCGATACGCCTGTGAAAACAATCCATTCAATAAAGCGAAGCCACAATTGCGGGTTGCCTTCCACTCCGGAAACCCCCTGAGCAATCAGCACTGAAAAAGGATTCAAGGTGGATCCAACATAACCAATTTGAGTACCTAAAAATAAGATTAAAATAGCGGTAATCGAGTCAAATTTTAAAACGAACATCAATGAAATAAAGATGGCGTAGAGTGGAATGGTTTCTTCACTCATCCCGAACGTCGATCCGCCCAGACTGAAGATCATCATCGAGATAGGAATAACCCAGATTCCTTTATTTTTCAACCGCCGTGCGAGGGCAATTAATCCCCGGTCAATTGCACCTGTCTGCAAAATGATTCCGAATGCCCCTCCGACAATCAGCACAAATGCCACTACATCCGCCGCATTAATGACTCCGGCCATTGGCGCACTTAAAATGCCTGATAGCCCTTGACGTAAGTCTCCATTTTTCCCAACCTTTGAGATGGTGTGGAAGGTACCTGGGACAATGACCGTTCGTGCTGAGCCGTCTACTGTTACCTCTTTCCGGTCGAATTGCCCGCTCGGAATGATCCATGTTAACAGGGCTACTGCAATAATGATAATAAAAATAAGGGTGTAACTGTGAGGCAAGGCCCACTTCTTTCGTTTTTTAATAACCGTTGGCTGCAATGCTTTTGCTTCCATCGTGGTTCCTCATTTCCTTTTCAAGTGACGTTTTATAACGTATTATCATTAAACCTATTTATTGCGAAACGCATATCCTCTTACTATCATAAACAATTTTTCCATCTGCGATCGTTAAGACCACTTTCGCCTCTCGCAACTCTTCAGCTGACGTTTCAAAAAGATTCCGGTCAAAGACAGCAATATCCGCATATTTCCCCACTTCAATCGAACCAGTCTTGTCCTCCATGAACTGATGCTTCGCCCCGTTGATCGTCCATGCTTTCAACAATTCTGCGATCGGCATTCCCCGTTCCGGAAACCAGCCTCCTGAAGGAGAACCATCTGGAAATAAGCGCTTGGATGCAGCATAAATGGAATCGGGTACGCTCGTTAAAAATAAAGGCAAATCCGTTCCCGCTGTAATCGCAATCCCAGCGTCAAGCATCGTCTTATAGTCGTAAAAGCGGTGTTCATTCTTCTTTCCAACCACTTCACCCATATAGGCCTCCCGATAAGAAGGATTCAACAGCAGGATTTGCGCATATACTTCCGCAAAAATCTCAAGTTCGCCCATCCTTTTCAAATCATCCTGATGTGGGTACTCTAAATCACTAATCGAATGTCTCGCATCACGCCGCCCATTGACACGACGGCATTTTTCTAAAATACTCACTGCCTGTCGAATCGCAGCATCCCCTTCAGCTGTTAAACAACATTTTAACCCATGACGGTCCGCTTCTAAAACTGAATTTTCAATATTTCCATAATCTACTGTTTGTAAATTCCTGATCCCCGGCATATCCGCATACGGTTCTAGCATATCTCCTGTATGATTAGCAACCACGCCATCTACCATCAGCTTATAGCCTTGAAAGTGGAGGTGATCATCTTGATAGTTCTGCTGGTAGGCAAGACCTGCTGCTAGATTAAGAGGTTCTAAGACAGGTTCTAGGACAAAATGCACGCGAAGCGGCAGCCGGCCCTCATCATGTAATTCTGTTAAAACCGGCAGCAGTTCATACTCATCAAAACCGATGTCTTTGATGGATGTTACCCCTCTAGAGGCTAACAGCTGACAGAAACTCAAGAATTCCTCTTTAACCTTTTGCCGGTCTTGGAGCATATCGTTTAATAAAAGAGCCCTTGCCTCCGCACTGCAGGCATCAGGAGTAAATTGATAGTGATCGATGGCTGTTTGATTCATCCAGCAATAGCTTTTATTATGGTTTATGACAATGACAGGTCTGTTTGGAAATGCCTGATCAAGTAGATCCGACTCAGGCAGACACCCCCACACTTCTTGATCCCAGCCAAATCCATATAAATTCTGTGAATCATCTAAATTCTTAGCATGATTGACTAATAGTGCTAACGCTTCCTCCATGGTGGAGGTTTTAGATAGATCTACCCCTCTGTTCATGGACATATAGCCTGTGAAAAAAACATGGTTGTCATGAATTCCAGGCATTACAAGCTGGTCGCCAAGCTCATATCGCTTTGTTTCCGGGCCCATCCATTGCTGTTGTTCGTCCTGTGTTCCAACAGCAACAATTTTGTTATCCTGAATGGCAATAAACCCTGCGAACGGTTCGTCCTCTTTGCTTGAAAAAATAACATTCGAAACGAGCACGATGTCTGCAGCATTATGTGTACCTTTCATCGAAGCACCTTCATCCTACTTTTGATTTTTTGTAGACAATGTCAACATATCAGCAGTTTTCATGGCGTTATCGGCGGTTTTCAAGCATTTATCGGCGGTTTTTGAATTTTATCAGCAGTTTTTACGAATTTATCGGCGCTTTTCAACCATTTATCGGCGATTATAATAAAAGCGCTGTCATTAGCTGTATATAACCGCCCTTTTCCATAACGATATGAAACGTTATGGAAAAGGGCGAAACTATTCAATTTACTATAAAGTAAATTGATAGCGATCTCCGATAATGTACTGCTTCCCGGCGTGGACAGGGCGGCCATGCTGATCATAAATAACGGCATTCATAAAGAATAATGGCTTCCCAATGCTTGTTTCGAGCAACTGGGCCTGTTCCTCATCTGCTAACGCGATTTCCAGTGTGGTTTTTCCAGATTGAGTAGGGAATATTTCGTACTTTTCCCGCAATAAATCATAGAGGGAGCCATCCAATGTCTCATCCACTAAAAAGGAATAGCGATTATAAGGATAATAGTTATTTTCCAGCATTAATGGGTTATCACCGGCAAATCTTTTCCTTTGAATATACAAGACCTTTTCGTCCTTCTCCAGCTGTAAAGCCTTGCGAAGATCAGCGTCCCCTTTCATTACTTCTGTTTTCGTTACCTCACTGTGGGAAGTAAAACCATTGGCCTGGCAAGCCGCAGTAAACCCCATGACGTGTTCAATTTTCCGATCTATTTTAGGAAGGCTGACAAATGTCCCTTTACCCTGCTGTTTAACTAAGTATCCTTCCTTCACCAACTCTTCCACGGCCTTTCTAACCGTGATTCGGCTGACATTATACTGCTCACTTAATTCCGGTTCAGTAGGAATTTTTTCACCCTGCTGATACGTATCATTTAAAATAGCAGCCTGGATCGCCTTTTTTAATTGTCTATATAATGGTTCTTGATGGTCCGCGTTTAACATCGTTTACCCCCGCTTGTTTATAACGTTATATCATCATTATAACAGAAGGGCAGCAAAGGTTTCGCTATACACAAGGAATTAATAGGGAACACCGTACCCAAATGAGCCTTCTACCAAACAACTTTTCGCTGCGAAGGCAGCAGCTTCCTTCATGGATTCAGCTATATCTTTATTTTTTAAAAAGTGCAGTAAAAAGGCGGTAATAAACGAATCCCCTGCGCCCATCGTATCGACTGCCTTTACATAATCTGGTGCTTGGTAGTAGTAGTGTTCACCATCAAAAGCAATCGCTGGGTCGCTTCCACGAGTAGCAACTAAAATTTGACCATCCCTCTTACGGTTTGCCTTTAAAAATTGCTCCGTCTCGTTATGCGACAGGTGGCTGCAAGAAAAGAAAGCATAGTCAACAAAAGGAATGTTCTGGTCGATTTCTTCTTGCTGAAAATCATCGGAAAAATCAAAGGACAGCGGTACACCAAGGGTGCTTAATGGTTCTAAAATATGGCCAGTATGGCTGTACAACCCGGTATGCATGATCGAGAATCCCTTGATATACTCGATATCCTCTTTCGTCAACTGAAGCGGGTTTTCACGGGTGACTCCGCCTGCATTACTCCCTAAAAAGATGCGGTCACCATCCTCTAAGGTTACACGGGCACAGCCGTTTTCCCCGCTAAAGTGCCGGCAATGAGATAAATCGATTTCGAGCTCCTTTAGTACCTTTTCAACGTGCTCCCCTTCTGAATCGTCACCGAAGGTCCCCATAAACGCTGCTTCGACATCTAACTTTTTCGCAAAGACACTAAAGTTTACTGCGTTTCCACCTGGATACATCGTTTTAATATGAACATATTTATCTACTACATTATCGCCAATACCTAAAACCTTCATCATAACGTTTCACCCTCGATTTAGTAAGATACTTTCCCCATATAACGGCGAGTTTCTAATGGATGATTTCGAACATCTGCTAATGCGGAACGGTAGACACACATAATGCTGTAGAACAGGATTGGATTAAAGAATTCGACCACTTCATCGGCAATCGTATTGATTCCCAATTCTTTCGCGTCAACCACTTCTACCTTTTCAGCGTACTGCTGAAGGAAGGTTTTTGCACGGTCATCTAATGCGCGTGTGCGGCCTTCGTTCATTAATAAAATAAATGGAGTTTCTTTATCGGTTACTTCAAATGGTCCGTGGAAGTACTCGCCTGAGTGAATAGATGCTGCATTCAGCCATTGCATTTCCATTAGAGAACAAATAGCGAATCCATAAGCATGTCCGTAAGACGCACCGCTCGATAAGATATAAAATAACTCTTCATCTTTGTATTTATCCGCAAATTCCTTTGTTCTTTCAGCTACTTGCTGCTCGCCCTTCTTAATGATGCCGTTGATTTTTCCGATTCCATTTTGGAAAGCCTCGTAGTGTGCATATCCTTCTGTCACGTTAAGGGTTTCGACTACAAGTTCTAAGATAATCGCCATTGGGTTATTTTTCACATCGGTGTCCGCGCCCCACTCATATACGAAGGCTTGATCAGAATAGCTTAATAACGCTGCTTCATTGTTATGCGTTAAACCAATGGTATGAGCACCGTGCTCTTTTGCTACTTTTGCAGCTTCAACAGATTCTGGTGTGTTTCCGCCATGTGAACATACAATCACGAGTGAATCTTTGTTCAGCCGTTTTGGTGTCGCATGAACAAACTCGTTGGCTGTGTATAAGCCAGTTACTATTTTTCTAGCTTCGCTCTCAAGGAAGTATTTTGCTGGATACATATCCACCAGCGACCCCCCGCATGCTACTAAATATACCTCAGTAATCCCTTGTTCAGTTTGAGAATGGATCGTGTTAATGACGTTTACTGGATTCATTTGATTCTCTCCTTTTTATTTATAACGTTATATAACGTTATTATTATGACTTAAATATAACCGCTTTCATGCAGGGAGTCAATAACTAATTTTTTTATTTAATCTAAAATTCATTTGTGGGGTTAGGGTGTTATCTGTTGTAGGGTACAAGTTGTTTTTCTGGAGGATTATGATTGCTTCTTATCTGTCGAAAACCAATTTGGGGTTCTCCTACGGGGGTTATAAAACCTTCTTATCTGCCGAAAATCAATTTGGGGTTCTCCTTCAGGGGTTATGAACCCTTCTTATCTGTCGAAAGCCAATTTGGGGTTCTCCTTCAGGGGTTATGAACCCTTCTTATCTGTCGAAAATCAATTTGGGGTTCTCCTTCAGGGGTTATGAACCCTTCTTATCTGTCGAAAACCAATCTGGGGTTCTCCTTCAGGGGTTATGAACCCTTCTTATCTGTCGAAAGCCAATTTGGGGTTCTCCTTCAGGGGTTATGAACCCTTCTTATCTGTCGAAAACCAATCTGGGGTTCTCCTTCGGGGGTTATGAACACTTCTTATCTGTCAAAAACCAATTTGGGGTTCTCCTTCAGGGTTATAAACAAGTATTTATAAAAGTAACTGCCATAACTAAGGCAGTTACTTTTAAACCTTATATCGCCTTTTCCCCTTTAACCCCATTAATGGAGTAGCTAACCGTAATTTCAGCATTTAAGGTATGAGAAACGGAGCAATATTTGTCCTTAGACAACTGAATGGCACGGATGACTTTGTCTTCCGGTAATTCCCCATCTAAGGCATAATGGAGATTGATGTTGGTAAATCGTTTGGGATGCTCCTCTGCCCGTTCGCCTTCCACATCTATTTGAAAGGAACTGGGCTCGAGACGCATTTTATGGAGAATGGAGATAATATCCATTCCGGTGCAGCCTGCAACGGCCTGGAGGAGGAGCTCGGTCGGTCTTGCTCCCGTATTTTCTCCACCGACCTCCGGAGCGGCATCCAATTTGGTTTCATGGCCGGAAGGAGTTGTGCCTGCAAAAGCCATTTTCCCATTCCAATTAATTGTTAAATCCATCTTAGACATTCCCCTTTCTATTTGCTTATTCTAGCCATTAGGGTCGTTTCTTATTTTTATTTTATATAACTAGCTGTTTCTATATTTACTTTATGTAAAGTGCTTTTATGAAGAACAAAAACCCCTTCCACACTAGCGAAAGGGGTTCCTTACTTTATAAATTATTCTTTAACTGCCTCTTCAGTTACAACTTGGTCGTCTGCTTCCACTTCAGTTGCTTCTGTCTTCTCTTCAGTAGTGACTTGATCTTCAGCTTTAACTTCTGGAGCTACTACTGCATCTTCGTCTGCTTCCACTTCAGTTGCTT
Organism: Neobacillus drentensis; assembly: GCF_021560175.1. Taxonomy (GTDB): domain Bacteria; phylum Bacillota; class Bacilli; order Bacillales; family Cytobacillaceae; genus Neobacillus; species Neobacillus drentensis_A. The sequence goes on from NZ_CP091110.1 coordinate 5,596,191, forward strand.
CAGGCTTTTCTTCAGCAGTGATTTGATCTTCAGCTTTAACTTCTGGAGCTACTACTGCTTCTTTGTCTGCTTCCACTTCAGTTGCTTCATTCTTCTCTTCAGTAGTGACTTGATCTTCAGCTTTAACTTCTGGAGCTACTACTGCATCTTCGTCTGCTTCCACTTCAGTTGCTTCAGGCTTTTCTTCAGCAGTGATTTGATCTTCAGCTTTAACTTCTGGAGCTACTACTGCTTCTTTGTCTGCTTCCACTTCAGTTGCTTCAGGCTTTTCTTCAGTTCCAGCTTTATCTTCAGAAACTTCATCAGTTACAACTGCAGTTTTATCTTCAGTAACTGCTTCACCAGCTAGTACAGCAGAATGTTCATTGGCATGAGCCTTTGCTGTTTCACTCGCATGCGCACTTGCTTGAGATTTTGCTTTATTAGCAGCGGAAGGATTTACCTTAGCTTCTGTTTTCACTTCTTCTAAAGATGACTCGGCATCTTCTTTTTCAACATCTTCCAAAGCTGACTCTGCATCTTCTTCCTCTTTCGTTTTCACCACAGCATCCTGGTCTTTAACGATTTTTTTAGAATCCGCATCATCATCTTTATCAGCGTCTTCTTTCTCCTCGGATTTAGCTTCTAGATTAGCTTCCACTTCAGTTGACTTTTCGTCCTCTTTCACAGACACTTGATCTTCTTGTTTAGGAGTTTCAACTTTAATAGCTTCATCTTCTGTTTTAGGAGTTTCAACTTTAATAGCTTCGTCTTCTGTTTTAGGAGTTTCAACCTTTTCAGTTTCCTTTTCAACATCCGTTACAGGTTCAGTCGTTTGAGTTACTGGAGTAACAACCGGTTTAGCTTCATCCTTTACTTCCACGACTGGTTGTTGAGCCGGAACTTCCTTCGTTACAGTCTCTTCCGTTTTACCGACCTTCCCAAGAACTGCTGAGTTCGGATTTGCATGCTGCTTAGCTGTTGCACTTGCATGCACGCTTGCTTGAGATTTGTTCACTTTTTCAGCTTTCGGTTGCTGAACCTTCACTTCTTTTACCACTGGCTTAACAGTAACAACAGGCTTAGAAATATGCTTTTCCTGCCCATTTGCCTTTACAGTAGCTTTAACCTGAACAGCATGTCCTGCTTTAGCATGGTCTGGTCCAGCCGCTAGGGTAAAATGACCTCCTGCAAAAACTCCAACTGACAAAGCTCCAGCTAATACGAAAGATTTCATCACTTTACTAGGGTTTAAATAATGTTTCATTTTATAATTCGCTCCTTTTAATTTGCGTATTCCGTAGGCTTTAGCTGCGGGTAACGGTTTTTAAAAAAGGAGCTGTCTGCGGCGGTGGTGATGGCGGTGCATTTACCCATTGGTGGTGCTTTAGGTTATAGCGGGAAAGAAACGGCTGAACAAGCTTTATTTCATAGTGCTTGTTCCACTCAAACCACTTTTCCAAAAAGCTAATCGTATGTAAGCCCTGGCTAACGCGGTCATTCGACTGGCCGCCGCTGCCGCTATTAGAACGCGGTGCTGGGTTCAAAGACTGATCGACAGTCGGAAGTTCTTCTTTACTTGCCGGAACCTTTTTCTTTACTGGCACTGGTGCAGCAGGCTCCATACGCTTGACCTTCTTAGATTTCATCTCCACTGAAACGGGAACTGGCTCTTTTGGAGCTGCCGTTCTTTTCTCAACAGCACTATCCGCTTGTTTAAGAGGTTGATCCGTTACGGATTGATTTTTTTCTTCCTGCACGGTGTTTACAACAGTGGGCTTCTCTTCGTTCTTGATGGCTGAATGGCCATATCCATTACCATTTGCCTGAGACGGCAAGGTTTTGGGGCCTGGGATTTGTTTCTGAGAAACCGCTTGTTTCGCGCCTCGTTGGACAGCCTGAGACGGCAAGGTTTTGGATCGTACGGTTTGTTTTGGTGAAACCGCTTGTTTCAGGCCACGCTGTACAGCCAGACCTTTTGCATTACTAGCAGGTGCTGGTACCGCAGCCTTTTTTTCCATAACAGTATTTACCTGTTGAGGTTTCAAAGGGACGTTTCCCTGACTCACAGCTTTAGTAGCTTGTTTCAAAGAAGGCTGTGCCTCTGCCACATGGGCATTCTCTTGTCCGCTGGGCTCATGTTTCTCGGCAAACGCTTGGTTTGGCAGAAATAGAGCGGCCCCCGCCATAAGAGCAGGTATAATAAACGATCGGAAGTGCAACATCTCACCCCCTTTCCTCATTTGTTACGTTCTACGACAAAATTCGAGAATATTAAACCTTTTTTGACCGCTGTTTTTAGAAACAATTCTTTTTTCCTATACTCACTCCATCTATTTACCTGACTTTTTTAAAAAAAAAATCCCTCTTCAATGAGAGGGACCTAAATCTATTTAATTTGAACAAAAACAAACACAACCGCATTGTTCTGCTTTGTTTGCTTCTCAATGCTAACATTTTGGACCGCAATCGTTATCTTGGCACGGTCATTTTCCTTTGTGAATGTGGCTTCTTCTGCTTTAATCGTCCCTTTATCAGCCTGATAATCATCAAACTTATCAAAGATCTCTTGTGTATTGAATCTGATAAGCTCTTTACCGTTTTGGTCCGCTACTTTCAAATCGCTCCGTTTATCTTTTGTTTCTTTCAACAAGGAAAAAGTTTTACTTTTCTTTTTAAAATGACTAATTTCCTTCTCACCATTATGGTCGAAGGGATAAAGATCAGTTTGAACAAATCGATCAAAACCCTCAATATTTATCGACATAGGTGGCTCAACCGTCAGGTAAACGGATTGGTTTTCCACGCCTGACGCTTGATACTCACGAAAGCCAAACGTATCCTCAAAATCATCAGAAACATTAAAATTTTTCGGTATCCAGTGAATTCCCTTTAGATAGCCCATTTGGTCTAAGTAATGAACCGATTCGGTAATAATCTCTCTATCCTTTTCTGAGACTGTCTTGTTAGGCTTAATCTGATTATTTTCAAGCATATCATATTTTAAAAGCTCATTTTCAAGCGTGGAAATCTGACTGTTTCGGCTGATGGTAAACGCATCAACTGGAGGAATAATCGAAATAGCCGAAAAAATAATTAACAAGGCGGCAATCACGCCATTTTTCCATACAGGTAAAAAGCTTAATAAAACACCAGCAATAATGGCAAATAGACCAAATAAAATAACGTAATATCGGGTATGTGTAATGCCTGTATCCGTTAGACTTATGAGCGATGAAGCTATCTGAAAGAGCACAATCGGGATGAGTACCTTTGGGAAGACTTTTCTAAAAAAAGCCGTAAACTTATTCTCAAGTTCACTAACTAAGATATAAAGCAAAATAACCGTAATAGCGTACGAGACGAGCATAGGCTCCAGCAGGTTATCCTCCCAAAAGGCCCCGCCAATGGTTTTGAAAATATAAACTACTAAGATGAGCGTAAACACACCTAGTAATGGGATTAGGATATAAGATAGCAGGATTTCTAGAAACTTCGGACAATGTGCAGCTTGATCAATGCTGTTGTCCTTCGCCCTTGAATAATTAGGAATAAGCGATAGGAAATACAATGGTGCAAAAAGAATAAAGATAACATTCGCTGTATGCGGGTAAGCCGTATAACCAATCTGAAAAATCAACTCATTAAAAGCAACTAGGATAATATCGATTCCAACAAAGATAATTCCAGAGAAAAAGAGGGAAATAAAAAATGACTTAAAGGTTATCATAAAGCTTTTATTAAAACTGTTACTGCTTTTGATTACAGGCACCCAGATAAAGGCCCAAAGCAGCGCAAACAAGGCCACAACCGTTCTAATTTCTATCTCTGTACTTAAATTTGGAGCCGGCCTAACAATCAAGTAGTATCCACCCGTTAGAATGATCGCCGCTCCCATCAGCGCCAGTCGAGACGAAATTTTCGGAAAGATTCGTTCATAGACTACTTGAGTGACGGAGCTAACGAATGCACCCAGGATAAAGGTTAATAGTAATTTCGTATCATCCTTTTCCGTGCTGATTGAATAGGCATTATCCAAGACTGCGGCTAACAAGAATAATGTGGTTAAAGGGAAACGGCTAATGGCGTCAGTCAACCCAGCAAGTCGATCTTTACACTTTTTCAACCATTTCATTCCATCAAACCTCCCTTTACAGATGATTCCATATATTTCTAATAAAATTATATCATGTATCGCCACCCGATATGGGTATTTCCTACTCTTTTATCCCCTTCAAAAACTGACATTTTATATTTATCTTTCAAAGAAATTCGATTCGACAAACTTCACTAAAACCCTTCACATTTCCCGGGTAATTAACAAGATGATCTAATTTATTCCAAAAACAGCCAGTTTCTAATATCCTAGGTTTTACACAAGATATTCAACACGTTAGAAATGGTTTCAGTTCCAATGATCAAAATATAACTTAAGATTTGTGACCCCCACGGTAAATCGGAGACGGATATGGTCAAAATAACCTGAAATTGTGACCGCTACGGTAAATCGGATGCCGATATGGTCAAAATAACTTGGAATTGTGACCCCCACGGTAAATCGGATGCCGATATGGTCAAAATAACTTAGAATTTGTGACCGCCACGGTAAATCGGTTGCCGATATGGTCAAAATAACTTAGAATTGTGACCGCCACGGTAAATCGGTAGCCGATATGGTCAAATAACTTGGTATTGTGACCGCCACGGTAAATCGGTTGCCGATACGGTCAAAATAAAGAACCATGCTTCGTATTATTTCACCTCTTGGCTTAAAAAGCTCATAACCTATGATAGGTCACAGTATCTTCAGTAATTTTTGAATAAACGGATCTTACTGCATGGAAAACACGAGATTAAAAAAGCTTGTAGAAACGCCGCTCTACAAGCTTTTCTGCCCCACTGACTTGGAGTAAGGAATACTATGAAATACAAAGTGGTATATCATGCCCAAAAACACAAATACCCAGGCAGCCAGTGCAACATACACCATAAACCGAGGTATCACTGTTAAAAACGGAACCCCCAGCGCCTTAGACAACTGATAGGTGCTTGTCGTATACATCGCTAACGGAAACGCCATTCCCCAAAACTGCGGATCATACGATAAAGGATAACGATGATACAGATAACGCCAAATCATCAGGATAATCATCAGCGGAATCCACCAGGTACCCATAATCCAGAAAAACAACGTAAAGCCTTTTAAAAACGGAGTAATTTCAACCAGCAGCGGCCAATACTTGGCATTCAAAATGAGCGAAGAACCTGCCAACGTCGTAATCGCAACCGCCCCCATATTAATCCAGTACGGAGGTGTCATGGCTGAATGATCAAGCTTTAAAAAGGTAAAGCGGTAAAAAATCAACGTGATGATGTTGAGATACAACATACACCCAAGAAAATACATACATAACGTAAAAAACAAGACAACATCATGCCCCCGCTCCATATGGGACACAAGCAGCGTGCCAAGGATCGAGATTGAGTGCGTAGCGACCGCCGCAATCAACCATGCCCCATTAATCCCTTCGGCTAGCGCCGGCTTATCCTTGCGAATCGTAACCGCGGAAAAAAAGGTATACATAATCACGACCCATAAAAGAATCGCCAGCCCCCATAAATACATGGCAGCCGTATAAAGATTCGTCATAATCAAAAGCTGACAGCCAAACATACTGGTTCCGGCGACAAGCGTAAAAAATCCGGGACCGACGGTATGGCTCGTTAAATCGGCAGCCATTCTAGGAAAATAGCAAAACAGCCGAATAATCGTTAAGATCCATAAACCAATATAAGCCGCTGTATTTAAATAGAGCAAAATCTTCGCAATCAAGTCCATTCCAAGATAATAAGTTCCGATGGAGAGTGCCCCCGTGGCCATTACCAGCGCAAAATAGCCCGGAAATAGATGAACTGCTTTTTGTTTGATGAAAGTAAACACGGTCTCCCCCCTATTTCGTTTTTTTCCTCTATCATTTTATCATATAAAAGTTATATATCCCTGTCGGATTAATTAGAATTATAACGACCGTTAAATTACTTTTTTAAAAGAAATGCCATGTAAAAACAAAAAGAAGCGTGAAGAACTTGGAAATGGTTCTTTCACGCTTCTCTTTCGTTTCTGTTTTCTAAGCCTCTTTTATTTCTTGCCCTGCATCTAAAAGGTGGCCGACATATGAAATGTCTTTGATTGTGACCAAAACTTCACCAGTTGGAACTTTTAACGATATACTTTCACCGATCTTCCTAAGGAGAAGTTGTCTGCCTACCGGTGACAAAAAGGAAATATATCCCGAATCCGGATCAATTTGCTCAGGGAAACAAATAACATAATCCTCTGTTTCATGTTCCTCATCGTACCATACGGTTACCTTTGTACCAATATACACTTTCGGAAAAAAAGAAATGGAACTTTTACGCTTATTGCTTATTAGAAGCTCCTCAACTTCTAATAAGTAGATATTAAAAAAGTGCTTTAACCGATCATGTACAGGTGTTGATGAAAGATAGAGGTTAATTAGCTCCTTTATATTTTCATCAATATAAACCAACTGTTGAACAAAGTATTCCTTACTTAGGTACACACTATGGTTCATAGTAGATAACCCCCAAGCTTGGATTAAACCGTTTGCAAAACTTTACTGACTTTTTCATGATGCAATCCTCCTGAATATAAAAATAAAACCTAGTATAAAAAAAGCAGATAACCGAGTACTACTCGAGTTATCTGTATTCCTTTACTAAAGGTCTCTGTATAATATTACCACACCCAAGTAAATAAATCATAATTCACTTTCCTATCCGCCAAAAAGGGCAGTGATATCACTGCCCCAATCCGTCTTTAGATCATTCTAAACTTCAGCGGTTCTCCCAATCTGTCTTTTAAACTTTGTGATAAAGAATGTTAATGTTGCAGCTAAGAATAGTACAAAGAATATGGCAAGATGCCCGATATTAGTCCACATATATCCATAGTCACCGGTTGATATGACTGCCCTAAAACCAGAAATAGAATAAGTCATTGGCAAGTAATGGTTGATATGTTGTAAGAAATTCGGACTAAGTTCAATTGGATACGTTCCCGCACTGCCTGTTAACTGCAAGATCAAGAAAATAACAGCTAAGAAACGTCCAGGATTATCGAGTGCTGTAACAAGGAACTGGATAATCGCCATAAAGGTCCAGCTTGTAATAATGCTTAACATAATAAAGTAAGGAACACTCTTGACTTCTAGCCCTAGTCCCATCAATAACACGGCATCCGCTAACAATGCCTGCCCAATCCCCACAGCTAAAATAACCCCGGCTTTTCCCATGAACCAGCCAAATCCACTCTTCGGTTCGACAGCCGGATCAAACATTGGGAAGATAACAGACAACATAAGCGCACCGACAAATAAACTTAATGACAAGAAATAAGGTGCTAAGCCGCTGCCGTAGTTTGGAACATGATTCATCTTGGTATCCTTCAGGCTAACGGGTTTAGCAAACATATCATATACACGGTTATTCGCTTTGACATCACTGGCATCCTTCGCTCCGTTATCCAATTGATCGCTCAATTCTTTTGAACCATCCGCAAGCTTAGCCATTCCGCTCGTTAAATCGGATGAACCATCCGCAAGCTTGGTCATTCCGGTCGTTAAATCTTTTTCACCGGTATAAAGCGATGTGGTACCGGCAGCTAATTGATTCGCCCCTTGGGCAAGCTGATTGGTTCCATTTTTCAATAGGGTAGAGCCTGACGCTAATTGTCCTAAACCAGATGTCAGGCTGCTTGAGCCATTTACAATTTGGCCGAAGCCTGTTTGCGCTTCATCTAGTTTAGAGCCAAACTGGGCCAAACCTTGCTTTAACTGCCCTTGACCATCTAGTACCTGTTTTGCTCCGCCGGACAATTGGTTAATTCCCTCCGCCAATTGTCCCTGACCTTGATTCAACTTGGCTGCACCGTCTGCTAAGGAACCTGCGCCTTGCTTAATTTGCTCAGCACTGCTCGACAACCCGCCAACACCTGCAGCGACCTGCTGGCTGCCTTGTGATAGTTGCATCAAGCTTTCCTTTAAAGCAGTCAATTGTGCCTTTTCAGTTGGGTCAGTTGTACGATCCGCCATGCTGCTTACCTGCCCGAGCAGCTGCTGCAGACCAAGGCTGACAGAATCAGCACCTGACTTGGTTTGGTCAGCTCCTGTTTTCCATTTATCTAAGGATGCAGTGAGCTGTGAAGAACCAGTTTGTATCTGCTGTGAACCAGTTTGCAGGCTAGGCATATTGGCAGCTGCAGACGCTAACCCATCCGATAATTGCTGGGTGCCCGCTTCTGCTTGAGTTGCACCGGTCAATAACTTGGCGTTGGCATCCTTCATTTGGGTAAGGCCAGTGCTAAATTGCTCCAATCCGGTTTGAACTTGTTGAGAACCAGCTGAAGCAGAAGCCACTCCATCTGAAAAAGCAACCGACTTCTCAGCTAAAACTTCAAGGTTTCCCTTGATCGTTTTGGCCCCATCATCAACGGATTTTGCCCCATCCGCTAATTTTGTTGCGCCACTGCCAGCAGTGGTAATTCCATCTTTTAAACTTTTAGCACCGTCTTTAGCTTCGGAAATACCATTATGAAGCTCTCCAGCACCGTCACTTGCCTTGTTCAATCCGTTTGCGACATCTTTCAAATTATCAAACACAGACTCGGCATACGTTTTTGTGACAGAACTCGACACTTCTTCTTTTATTTTTTCTATCGCAGAATCGCCAATTTTCGATGATAAATAGTTATTCCCTTCATTAACGGTATAAATCAGATTTAATTTTTCAGGATGATCACTTTGCAGGGTTGTCGCATTTTTTGAAAAATCTTTCGGAATTTCGATCTCTAAATAATAATCTTGCTTCTTCAAGCCTTGTTTGGCCTTCGCTGCACTGACAAACTCCCAGTTAAAGCTTTTTTTCTCCTTTAAATTCTCAACTAAATCCTTACCAATTGTTAACTTCTCTCCATTGTAAGCCGCACCTTGGTCGCTATTTACAATCGCCACCGGCATTCGGTCCAAATGAGCGTATGGATCCCAAAAGGCCCATAAATAGGTTCCGCTGTAAAGCACCGGTATCGTCATCACACCGATAATAGCGATTAGCAATTTGCGCGTGCGAAGAATCCTCATAAATTCACTTTTCACCGATGTGAAAGCTTTCATGTTATTCACCTCATTCATCATTTTCAACCATTCTGACTGAATTCGCCATTTGGTCATTTTTAAGCAAAAAAAGAAACGTTTGTTGATTGACCGTTAAAAAAATTCATGCAGGCGGTCCGTATCCATGAGAAGTACATCAAATTGACCATTTTAGTATTTCGGTCATTTAATTGACTGTATTACTATACCACGACTGATGATTGGATTCAACTATAAATACTGGTAAGTTGATTCGATCATCAGTCCTAATAACCTGGAGGTTCCAGCCTATTTTTTTCAAAACAAAAATTTTCACACATTTACAAATTACGACAATTGTCTACCAAAAAATTTAGTAGAATAAGTAATAAATATTTAAGGTTATTTTAAGAATGTTGTAATATAATTGTAATGTTTGATTTAAGGCGAAAAGTAAAGTCGGTTGACGTTGATTGCTGGGTCACCGGTTGAGGGGGAATCTTTATGGAAAGTTCAGTAAGCGAAACAGTGGAAATTGATAGGCGACGCGTAAAACCGTCTAAATGGTACAAAAACTGGAAGTTTATCACACCAAGTATCATCGTGATCTTGGCCATTATTTTGGGCAGTATCAACTATTATCAGGCAAACCACTTTAATGCAAATATAAAGATTAATGACATAAAAGTCAGTGGACTAACCGCTGACGAGGCACTAAAGACATTAAAAACGGCTGTCTTAACCAACGAAGTATACGTCGGGCAACAGCAGATTTTAGATGGACAAGATACGAAAATGGAATTTACAGAAAAGGATCTGCCAGCCGTCAAAAAATTATTAGCAAACCAAAAGACACTATTTCCTTCTTCTAAGGCGAAAAACTATACATTAATGCCAAGCAAAATGGATCAGTATCGCAGCCAGACAATGAAGAAACAAGTCGAAGAAAAGCTTCTTTCCATGAACAAAAGTTTAAAAGCGCCACAAGATGCCGAAGTTCATTTAGAAGAAGGTAAAATCGTCGTCTCTAAAAGCGTGAGTGGAAAACAATATGAGATTGCCAGTCTATTAAAGGACTATGAAAAACAGGAATATAAAAGTGATATCCATTTGAATCCTGTCTATATCGAGCCAATCAAAGAAGACAGTCCAATCATAAAAGAGGAAAAAAATAAGCTAGAGGCACTACTAAAGCGAACGGTGGATTATAAGGTACAGGACAAAGTTTATTCCTTAAAAGCGAGCGATTTAATTAAAAGCGCTGCGGTGACAAAAGATTTAAAGGTTTCCATTGATGCAACTGATTTAAAAAACAAGATTTCTGAAATTAATGAAACTCAATCGACTTTAGATAAAAATTTCCAATTCAAGACTCATTCAGGTTCAGTCATTTCGGTTAAAGGAGAAGGCTATGGCTGGGCATTAGATGAGGACAAAGAAGCCGCTCAGCTTCAGGACGCTTTCGAAAAGGGCGAGAAATCCCTTTCTGCTTCTGCTATTATCGGGCATGGCTGGAGTGGTGAAGGCTACGGTTACAATACGACCTCAAATAATGGCATTGGCGATACGTATGCTGAAGTATCAATTGCCGAACAGAAGATTTGGATTTACAAAAACGGAAAATTAGTCGTTACAACGAATGTTGTAACTGGTAAACACAGCACGGGTGAAGATACATCAAAAGGAGTTTGGTATATCCTTTACAAACGAACACCATCTACCCTCAGGGGCTCTCACGTAGGCAGTGGTTCCTATGAGGTGGAAGTCCAATATTGGGCGCCATTCACCAACAGCGGCCAAGGGTTCCACGATGCCAGCTGGCGGTCAAACTGGTCAAGCACCGCCTACTTAAAGGCAGGATCCGGTGGCTGCGTCAATACACCATCAAGTATCATGAAAACCGTATATAACAATCTCAGCACACATGAGCCGGTTGTCATTTATTAAAATCACGGGAAAATCACGGGGACGGTTCTTCTGCTTCTTATAAGCAGAAGAACCGTCCCTTTGCATCTAAAGAATACGGATTGGAGATAGTAATGGTATCCATGTAAAAAGTAGGAGGATCCATCATGAACTTACAATCTGGAACTTATTATTGGCCAACCACTTTTCCTGACGCCCCATCCTATCCTGTCCTTGAAGAGGACCTCACTTGTGATGTGTGTATTATTGGCGGCGGCAGCTCTGCGGCACAGTGTGCCTATTACCTAGCTGACACCGGTTTAGATGTCGTCGCGATTGAAAAAGGAACAATCGGAAGCGGCAGTACGAGTACCAATACCGCATTAATTCAATATTCCGGTGAAAAAATGTTTACCGACCTTGTCCATACCTTCGGACAAGCGTACATCGAGCGTCATTTGCAATTATTAAAAGAAGCCATCAACGAAATAGAGGCGGCAGCAAAAGCGGCCGAAATCGACAGCGAATTTACCCGCCGGGATACCCTGTATTCCGCTAGCAGCAAAGACGACGTTGCCAAGCTAAAAAAAGAATATGATTTTTTAAAGTCCCAAAACGTTGAGGTCGATTTTTGGACTAAGGAAGAGATCGAAAAAAATTATCCATTTAGCCGGGAAGCAGCGATTTATTCCTACAACGATGGCGAACTGAATCCTTTCAAGTTTACTCATGCTTTGATGGATAATGCCGCAAAAAAAGGCGTTCGTATTTATGAAAATACGGAAATGAATGGCCACCATTATGATGTGGAAGCGAAACGGATGGTCATTTCAACCAAGACGGGACACTCGATTAAAGCACGCCATGTGATTTTTACTGCCGGCTATGAGGGAATCGATATTAAAAAAGAGAAAATGGCTTCTTTTGTCAGTACCTATACGGTTACTACAAATCCAGTCGATGACTTTTCGACATGGTATAACCGCACACTCCTTTGGGAAACTGCCCGCCCTTATTTATTTATGCGAACAACAGCGGACAACCGAATCATTATTGGCGGACTTGATGATAATACAACGTATGCTGACGACCGGGATAGTAAGCTGATGCATAAAAAGGATCAGCTGATCAAGGAATTTAATAACCTGTTTCCGACTATTCAGGTGAAACCAGAATACTATTTAGCCGCCTTTTATGGAGGGACTGTGGACTGCCTTCCGATTATCAGTGTGTACGATGAATACCCCAATAGCTATTTCCTATTTGCTTTTGGCGATAACGGAACCGTATACAGCCAGCTGTTGGCGAAGCTGATAGTTGAAGCGATTGTTAAAGGAAGCAGCAAGGATATGGAGTTGTATCTTCAGAATCGCCCGTTGCTTAAGAAGTAGGAAATGTCCCCCTATCTTTATCTGAATAAATAATCCAATACTACATATCCTATTTCTGTTTAGGGGGTGACAAATTATGACGAATCAAAATAATAAAGAAAATCAACAAAACAATAACAGTATTGCGGACAGCTTAAAGAATACGGCCGGTTCTGCATTTGAAACGGTTCACAATGCCTTAGAAACGACTGAGAATGTTGCCATGAAAGCAGTTGATGCTACGAGCAACGCGGTAAACAGTGTCACTGGCAACAACAACGACCGTGACAATCAAGAATAGAAAAAGGTGTCCCAAAAAAGTATTAACTTTTATGGGACACCCTCTATTACCCGTATCAAACCTGGTCTAACCGCTCAAGAATTCTTCTTTTTCCATATAACATCATCCCAGTTTCAGCTAAATCATGAATCATAGACCTATTTGTAAACGCCCCGAAAATAATTCCTGCAATCGGGACCATCTGAAACAGCTTCTTCCAGCCAAACTGATCTCTGTACGTATAGACAACCTCTCGCCAGCCTTGCAGCTGAGAAATCGTTTCATCCGAGCTGCTTCCTCGCCCTGAATAGATCGAGAGCTCATGAAGGATGGCTCGTTTTCCAACAATATCAGCTGAAGAAAACTGCAAGCATTTAACCATAAACACCCGCTCATCTTGATCGCTTGGGTCATAGCCATGAATAATCGCAATTTCCTGCAGTGTTTTTAAGGAAATGGCGATTAAAGCGGGGATATCGATCGCCAATGTAAAAATTCCGCCTATCCCTGTGCTGGCCCCTTGAATGGCAGCGAACTTCTTCCTCTGCCTGGTAAGCTCTTGGCTCACCTTATTCATAGTCGTTATCGGGATATCTTTGATATCTGCTAGATCGTGGATCGGCTTCCCGATCTCTTTTTCTACCTTTTTAAAAATCGTCTCTTTTTTAATGAGATAGCTGCCGCCTGTTTGGATATAAGAACCGATTTCTTCAAGCAAGCTTCCCACTTTATTGTGAATGAAGGATGGAGTTATTTTATCTAAAAGCTTAAACGGAAGCCGGCCTAGCCGCTCCCAAATCCACAAATCACTCTGGTCTTTTTCCCATTTTTCTATGACGGAAAGTTGATTCACTAGTTCTTCTCTTGTTTCCATTACTGCTTCATCACCTTTATTTCTTATCAATGGTTGATTTATATACGAACACGAACCTATTTGGTTTCAAAATGGAAAAATAGGCGGACAGCGGGAACAAATTTTTGTACCTATGTTTTGCTTATTATTTACGATTGTTAGTCACCTGTATACCACTTTGATGAAAACATAAAACTACAGCGGATTTTTTATAATCGTTACATTCCTATTTAAAAATGCCCAATGCTGAGGTGCTGGCAAACTGATGTGCCAATACGTTGTTCCGGCTAATCCGTAAATATCAAGCAGTTTATACTTTTCCAGATAACTGCGGATATCCTCAAACCAAACAACGTGCTCCTCGGTGCCAGACCAATAACGAAACCATGGTGATTTCGCTGTTTCGTCATATTGAATCGATTCTCCCACTGAAATGGCTTTATTTTGGGCATTGAGCACAGACAATCCTTGAGTAGCATGAGTAGCAGCCACTTTGTCATAGCCATACAACGGCAGCGCCATGAATAATTTTGGCGGGCTGACTTGCGTAATGGCATATTTAATCACTTGTTCTACCCATCCATATGGTGAGATCGGATCGGGCGGTCCACCTGGGTAGCCATAATCCATCGTCATAACCGCCATCAAATCAACCGCATTTCCAATTGCCGCATAATCATACGCCCCGACAATCCGATTGGCCGGTAAATCGGCTGCCTTGGCGTGAACGTTAACTTGTAAAAGTAAATTCCCTAATTGCTGCTTTAAATCTTGTAAGAACATTGTAAAATCATGACGACGTGCCGGCGGGATAAATTCTAGATCAAGGCTCACCCCTCCAAACCCTCTACTAATAGTGAGATTGACAATGCTAGCAACTAAATTCTGTCGATAGGCTGGATTCCCAAGGACCCCTCCTGCCAGCTCGGCACTAAAGCCACTGGCGATATAGTTCCGGATCATTAATAATGGTGTCATATTTAATTGCTTGCACTTTGTAACAATGGCAGTATCGTCTATTTGAGCATAAGCGTACCCCTCATTGGTAAACGCATAGTTCACGACCGCAACATAAGTGAGTTGGTTGGATAAGGAATCTAATAGGGAAAGGTTAGGCCCTGAAGGAACAAAAAACCCAATCGTCCGAATGGCTAATTTGGTCGGAGAAGGAATGGTAATAATCTGCCCGATGTGAAGTTTATTTATATTGATCCCCGGATTAGCTGTACGAATCAAGGAAAGGTTGGAATTAAATCGTTGCGCTATTTCCCAAAGGGAATCACCTGCTTTTATTTGATAAGCTCTTGTTGGCAGAGATTGGTCAGGAAGATACAGGGCAAGACCTGGAACAATTTCAGTTGTAGATGGTAACCCGTTCACACGAACAATGGTTGAAATGGAAACCTTATATTTTTCGGAAATGGACCACAGATTTTCAGCCGTACCAACGACATGTACACTCATCGTCCTCACCTCTTCATTACCATCATATTAGCAGGAGGGGGGAGAATATACTTCGTGTATGAACGAAAAAGCGGACTTTTGTCACAAGTCCGCTTTTCTTTTTCCTACTTTTCTAGTTTTTTCTTAAGCTGCTCCACTCGCTCATCAATCGTACTGCTCAAGAAAGAACTCTTCACCTTCTGCTCTAAACGATCGAGATAACCCTCAATATCCTTAAATTTGGAGTAGGAGGAATCAGCGTAAGAATCATTTTCAAGAACCTGGTTCATTTGCAGGTTAGCACGGGTTACATTTTCCCTGCCCATTAACTCCATCCGGCGGATTTGCATATCCTTCACGCTTCGCTTCATTTCTTCATACTTTCGTTCCAATTCACTAAGCTGCTCGGTCACTTGGGTCAGTGAAGCTTTCAGACGCTGCGCCCTCTCATCGTAGTGCTGCTGCTCGGCGGCCGCAAATTGATAGAGCTCGGTCTCCCCAGCAATGGAGGCAATCTCCGCTTGGTGCTTTCTCTTTTCAGCCAGCTTTATGGCCTCATTATATTCTTTTCCAAATTCTTCTCTTAATTTTACTTGCCGCCCTACTAGCTCTCCAACCTTCTCTGTTTCCCGCTCACATTCACGCAGGTACTGGTTGAGCTTAGCAATAGGGTTCTGCTGTTCCTTTTTAGTCAGAGCCTCATTTAAATCCGCAACAATGATATCTTTGATTCGTGTTAATAAGTTTGTCATGTCAGTTCTCTCCCTTTTTTAAAATTATTTTTTCAATTCGTTCCATTGGTTTTCAAAGTTTACAAATGGATCCTTGTTTTTGGGTGTTTTTTTGCTCTTGTTCCATTCTTTATAAACGAGGTAAAGGACATAAGCTGCGGCCACTCCGATTAGAGCTGGGATGTGGTGGATGGTGGAAGATAGGACAATTAAGCCAATAATGACTAGACCAATCTTCCAAGCAATAGAATCGGTTTTAAGAAACTGTCTAAAGATAAAGTAAAGTAACACGAGACTTACCAACAAGCTGACAATCGGGCCAATCGAGTGAAGTAATATAAGTGCAGCCAGCCCGCCAGCTAAAATTAAACCAAATTTTTTCATGTTAATTCCTCCTTGGAATTGTTTTTTTAGTTGTTTTCTTATCTTGATATCATCTTACCTTTTTTCGTTTGTTGCCATAATTGCGCTAGAGCTTGATTTTTGTATCAGACTTAAGACGTAGTTGATATGAGACCTGATAAGTTAGGCATGGAGGTGAATGAATTTTGCCCATGTGGAGTGCGGTTTGGTTGGAATGGTCAAAATAATCTATTTTTGTGACCATGTGAGTGTTTTTCCGGGTGGAACGGGCACACTAATCTGTTTTTATGACCATGCGAGTGATTTTCTGGGCGGGACGGGCACAATAAATCCTTTTTGTTACCTTTTGGACGTATTTTGTATTTTCTGTGGGAACGGGCACAATATGCTCACTGACATACCCCAGGTCGGTTCCTATATACATAAAAACCCTACAAGCATTATGCTCGTAGGGCTAACGGTGACAGGCACCATTAATATGGTGATTTTGCGCCTAGGTATCTAGTTTTCCAATAAGAAGAGGTCATATCAGAGATGACTACCCCTGTTGATGCTGCGCTGATGAATTTGTTGTCTCCTAAATAGATGCCAACATGGGATGGTCCGACTTTATAGGTTTCAAAAAAGACCAGATCCCCTACTCGTGGCGAACTGACTGGTGTTGCCGCATCCCATTGTGTTGCAGCTGTACGTGGTAGGGAGATTCCTACTTTATTAAATACGTATACAGTAAAGCCACTGCAATCAAATCCTGCTGGCGTGTTTCCGGCCCATTTGTACGGAGAGCCGATATATTTCTTCGCTTCCGAAATCACTCCATCAACAAGAGAAGTTGAAGCTACAGCCGGTTTTTGGGTTGCTTCCGCTTTTGGTGCAGCTGGTTGCTGTGGTGCCTGTGCTGTTGGTGCCGCCGCTTGCTGTGGTGCTTCTGCTGCTGGCGCTGGCTGCGTTACCTCCGCTTTTGGTGCTGGCGCTTGTTGTGTTACTTCCGCTTTTGGCGCTGGCGCTGGCTGCGTTACCTCCGCTTTTGGTGCTGCCGCTGGCTGCGTTACTTCCGCTTTTGGTGCTGCCGCTGGCTGCGTTACTTCCGCTTTTGGTGCTGCCGCTGGCTGTGTTACCTCCGCTTTTGGTGCTGCCGCTGGCTGTGTTACCTCCGCTTTTGGTGCTGCCGCTGGCTGCGTTACCTCCACTTTTGGTGCTGCCGCTGGCTGCGTTACCTCCGCTTTTGGTGCTGCCGCTGGTTGCGTTACTTCCGCTTTTGGTGCCGCCGCTGGCTGCGTTACCTCCGCTTTTGGTGCTGGCACTTGTTGTGTTACTTCCGTTGCGGGCGTTGCTGGTGCAGCTGGTGTTGCCGGTTGTTGCGCCGCTTCCACTGTTGGTGTAGTCATCTTAGCGGTTTCCACCGTTTTTTGCGGTGCCACTGTGGTTGTGTTAGTAACCTCACCACCACCACTAACATTTAACGTCTGCCCAGCATAAATCATATCAGAGTTTAAATGATTCGTAGATTTAAGCTGAGGTACGGTTACATTAAAGCGTGCTCCAATAACGGAAAGAGAGTCACCTTTTTGAACGGTATAAGAAGAATCACTATGACTCGTTTCGGCTAATTTCAATTGCTGACCATCCCGAATCAAACTGGAAGTCATTCCATTCAAACGTTTTAATTCACTTACCGTTGTACCATTATCTCTAGCAATCTCCCAAAGGGTATCACCTTTTTTTACTGTGTAAGTAAGGGAGAGTTTTTGATTAATATAGATTGTATCACTAGAAAGAGAATTCCACTCTTTTAATTGATTAATAGACAAATGATTTGTATGAGCAATTTTCCAAAGGCTGTCTCCTGGACGGACCGTATACGCTGGTTCTTGTGCACTCGCTGAAGCTCCAAAAGCAGTGAGAACAAGCCCAGCGGTTGCAGCTGCTGTTACTAAATTTTTCTTCACTTTTTATACTTCCTACCTTCCTTTATTTACTTCAATAGACATATTAATGCAATTTCCGACAAATAACCATCCGACAAAAGTGGGAGTTTACTAAAGCAAATACGTAGAAAGGTAGGACTTTTTATTAAGAAAACGTTTTTATTTGCCAAAATAAAAGAGAAGTGCTGAACACTTCTCCAGTAACATCAACCATTATCTAATTCGATTCCAGACGAAAACATCTCCCCCAGATACTCGGCATGCGCTAAATACTGCTCCACAAAATCCATTAAAGTGATCGGTATTCCGGTATCTTCTAACCAATAATCAAAACTGATCGCTTTATTCTTTTTGATGATATCATTTTGGCACCAGATGGGGGCAAGCGGATGATCCATACCAGTCAGAGCCTCGGAAATCTCTTGGATGGTGGTAATTGACAACACCCCTTTTCAAAAAATGAAAACCTCTTTTCTTTAATGTATGTAAGAAATGAAATTTAACTCACATGGAAAAAAGCTTAGGTACCTATTTTTAAAAAAGCCGATAAGTGGGGCAAAACCGCCGATATCCTTCCAAAAACCGCTGATAAAAGTTCATAAACTGCTGATATCTACCCAAAAACCCTGATATTCAATCTCTCCATACAAAAAGCCCCGCAAGACTCATCATCTTGCAGGGCCATTTCTTAGTTTTCTTGTTCTTCGGATCGATTTTTCTTAAATAACTTCGATAAGATCTCATATACAATCGGTACCACGAACAACGTTAACAACGTCGAACTGATTAAACCACCAATTACGGTAATACCAAGACCTTTCGAGATCAAACCGCCGCCACCTGAGCCGAGTGCTAACGGAATTAATGCACCAACCGTTGCAATGGCTGTCATCAGGATCGGACGTAACCGAGTCGCTCCGGCTTCGAGAACCGCAGCACGCATTTTCAATCCATCACGTTCCATATGGATAATCCGGTCGACGAGTACAATCGCATTCGTGACGACGATACCAATCAACATCAAGAGACCCATCATGACCGAGACGGAAATCGTCTCACCGGCTATCAATAGACCGACAAACGAACCAATGACCGCGAACGGTAACGAGAACAGAATCGCAAACGGTGCGACCCCTTCACGGAAGGTTACGACAAGGATGAAGTAGACGATCGCAATCGCGGCTAACATCGCAGCACCAAGCTGTGTAAAGGTATCGGTCATATCTGCTTGGACTCCGGCAGTGCCGACCGTAACACCTTTTGGCAAATCAAGTTTATCTACTTTTTTCTTGAGACTATCAGTTGCCTTTTTAACATCCTTACCAAGAACGGTTCCAGACACACTTGCGTAGTATTCACCTTTACTGCGCGCCAGTGTATTTAACGTTGTTCCTTTTTCCACTTTTACAAGTTGTGAAAGCGGTACAGTCCTCCCCATCGCTGTTGGGACAGGAGTTTTTAACATTTCATCAATGGATGCCGGCTGTTTTGACTGTTCCTGCTGAACGATCACATCCAGCGATTCACCGTTTTTCTCAATCGTCGTTAACACATCCTGCGTCTTCGTCGGGTTCAGCATCATCACGAGCTGACCTGTGGTTAACCCATATTTAATCAAATCATTCTGAGCTACTTTAAAGGTGTACTCCACATAAGGATCTTCTGCACTAGAGGTAACATCCTTGAGACCCTTATCCTTCTTCATCACTTTTTCAACCTGATCGACAGCTGCATAGAGTTTATCTAGGTTTTCACTGTAGAAAGTGTAGCTGACTTCGTTGGAGCCAACGGACGAGGCACCCATATTTTGGCTCTTCCATGTACCCGATTGATCTAGGTTTTTCACATATTTCTCAATTTTATCTTTTACCTTAGGGAAATCCTTTGTATCCGGATCAAAAATCAGGTACATTAATCCCCCGCCGCCGCTGCCGCCAAACATGGCAGTCGATGTATCTGCTTTATCCGTCACAGATATTTGAACAATATCAATATCATTACGTTTTAGCATCTTGTCTTCCACGTATTTAACGTTCTCTAAGGTCTCATCCTTTAACTCACCTGCTTTTGGCGTGTAAGTTAAATACATGACCTTGTCTTGTTCACTGCCCAGGAAACTAAAGCCGATTAATGGCGTCAGCGCCAAACTGCCAGCCAATAGCACCACCGCAATGATGGACGTAATGACCTTATGATTAAGGGCCTTTTCCAGCCCCCACTTGTACCATTTCGCTAGCTCACCGACATCTTTATGACGTTTTCCTGTCTTTTCCCCATATAACTTTTTCCTAAATAGGGTATGTGACAGTGCCGGTACAACCGTAATCGCGACAAGTAACGAAGCACCCAGCGCAAACGTCATTGTTAACGCAAACGGAGCAAACAACTCCCCGACCATTCCGCCAACAAAAATTAATGGCGCAAAGACCGCAACGGTTACTAATGTGGACGATAAAATTGGTTTAAACATCTCAATCGTCGCCTCACGTACAAGGGCACGTCCAGTTAATTTCTCGTCTTTTAAATGCAAGCGGCGATAAATATTCTCCACGACAACAATCGAGTCATCGATAACCCGGCCAATCGCTACCGTAATCGCTCCAAGCGTCATAACATTAAGCGTAATATCGAGCCAGTGGAGAATCATCAATGCCATGAAAATCGACACTGGAATCGAGATAATCGACGTAATCGTTGATTTGAAGCTTCGTAAAAACAATAAAATAATCAATACGGCAATGAAGCCGCCAAAGACTGCTTTTTCCACCATGGTTGAAATGGATTCTTGAATTGGTTTACCTTGGTCAAGGGTCACATCTATATGTAGACCATCGATTTTTGCCTTTTGCTCTTTTACCAAATCCTTGACACTATTAACGACATCAACCGTGTTGGCGCGCTGCTCTTTCACAATTTGAATCGCAATGGCTTCTTTCCCATTTGTCCGGGAAACGGACTGTACTTTACCCACTGTTTCAATTTTTGCAATGTCACTTAATTTTACAAGTGGGGATGGATGCGTTTTAGTCGGTGTGACAGGAATGATTGTATTTTTCAATTCATCCGCGGTCATATATTTGCCGTCAATGCTAACAGCCTGCTCACCCTCTTTAAACTGATAAAGGCCTAAAGAAACCGCCATATTGCTGGCTTGAATCATTTGTTTCACTTTATCTTCGGTTAGACCAAGTTCCTTCAATTTGGCTTGGTTATAGGTAAGGTCAACTTCATCGATATGCTGACCGGTAATCGTGGCAGACGCCACACCATCGATTTTTTCAATTTTTGGAACGAGGATATCTTCTACAGTTGAAGTTAAATCCACTATATTTTCTTTTGAACTGCTTACACTGAGAGCCACAACCGGCATCATATTCATACTGATGGCCGTAACCTTTGGTTCTTGTGCTCCATCTGGCAACTTCACGTCATCTAATGCTGATTTCAAGGCACGTTTTGCCTCGTCCATGTCGATACCGTATTCATATTCGACCTGAATACTCGACATATTTGAATAGGAATTAGAATGGACTGATTTTACATGATCGAGACCTTCGGATGCTTTCTCGATCGGCATTGAGATATCTTCCATTACCTTTTCAGGCGTAGCTCCAGGATAAACACCTGTGACCATCAAGTATGGAATCGATATATTCGGGATGGTTTCCATATTCATTCGCGTACCTGAATAGATCCCAGATACCGTAACAATAATCGTCAGCAGCCAGACGGCCAGTTTATTTCTAAGGACAAAATTTGCAATACCTTTCACGGTTACACCTACCCTTGATTGACTTACTAAGCTCAAGTATTTATACTAATGACCAATCAGTCATTTGTCAATAAATGACGCTAGGAGCAGATGCAATGAAAAAACTACTAATTATGGAAAAAGCACTTGAGCTTTTTGCAAAGCAAGGGTTTGAAGCGACTTCCGTGCAACAGATAACCGAACATTGCGGCATTTCAAAAGGGGCCTTTTACTTATCCTTCAAGTCAAAGGATGAATTAATTTTGGCTTTGATTGAACATTTTATGAATCAACTTATTTCAAATATTGACTATGTAGTCAGAAACACGAACAAGGACGAGCTGCTCTATACCTTTTATTACACAACCTTCCATACTTCTTATCAGCACTCAGATTTCGCGCGATTATTGATGAAGGAACAGTCACACACCTTCAATCAGGACCTTTTGGTAAAATTGCACCATTACGACCGCATTCTCGAGAACACGATCTTAGTTATGCTCGACCAATTATATGGGGATCGGGTCAGTGAGACGAAATATGATTTAATGTATTGCATTAAAGGCTTTATGAATACGTATTCCCAGTTATTTTTCTTTTATCATGTCCCGCTGGATTTGGAGCTTTTAGCCCAGTCGTTAGTGGAAAAGACAAACCTGTTGGCGCAGCATACAACGGTTCCGTTTATTTCGGAAGAACTGATGGAGATGGTTAAAACTCCGCTGACGGAAGAGGTCAGTAAAGAACGGATTATCGATTTATTGGAGCAGAAAATTGAGGAAATGGATGAATCAGTGGAAAAGGAGTCACTGCTTATACTCAAGCAGCAGCTGGTTGAACCAACCCACAGTCCTGTCATTATCCGAGGGTTACTAGAGAATATCCGCAATCAGCCGCATTGTAAGTGGATCTCCTTTTTACTTCGTCGGTATTATGATTTTTAAAAAGCAGACACGCAACGTGTTCTGCTTTTTTTATGGAGTAACAAAAATAAACAAACGTTTGTTTAAATTCCCTAAATCAACAAATTTCGTGTCTAAAAAAAACTAAACAAACGTTTGATTAAAAAAGGCACGAAGCCTTGATATTGTTAAATTCCAAGCCAAAATAACGTAAAAAAATTGTCAAATCCCGCACATCACTGCAAAAAAAAAGACAGAGTGCAATCTGCATCTCTGTCTCCTTCTTATCTTAAGCGGCTAAATTACTTTCATCTTTAAGCTTATGACCTTCCCATTTTGACACCACAACGGCAGCCAGGGAATTACCAACGATATTAACACAAGTACGTGCCATATCCAAGATACGGTCAATACCAGCGATAAACGCAAGACCTTCAACAGGAATCCCAACACTTCCTAATGTCGCAAGAAGGACAACGAACGATACGCCCGGAACACCGGCAATACCTTTAGACGTTACCATCAAGACCAGCACTAACGTAATTTGGTGAGTAATACTCAAATGAATTCCATACATTTGGGCAATAAACAAGGCCGCAATCGCTTGATAAAGCGTAGACCCGTCAAGGTTAAACGAATATCCAGTTGGAATAACGAAAGAAGTAATCGCTTTTGGACAACCGATTTTCTCCATTTTTTCCATAATCTTTGGAAGAACTGTTTCAGAGCTTGCGGTAGAATAGCCTAACAATAATTCATCTTTTAGATAGGCGATGAACTTGAAGATATTGACTCCCGCAATTTTTGCCGTGATACCTAAAACAACTAAAATAAAGAAGATCATGGCTGCGTAAACGACGATCACTAATTTTCCTAACGGAATGAGTGAGGTTAAACCGAATTTGGAAACCGTCACACCGATTAGGGCAAAAACACCAAGTGGTGCGAATTTCATAACCTGGTTGGTTACATAGAACATGGCATCGGCCGTACCTCTAAAGAAGTTGATAATTGGCGTACCTTTTTCGCCAATCGCTGCAAGACCTAGACCAAACATAACCGAGAAGAAAATAATGGCTAACATATCACCATTTGCTAATGATTGAATAATGTTCGTAGGAACGATATTAACGACGGTATCGACCATGGAATGAGTTTCAGTTGTTTTCGCTGTTTCCACATACGTATTGATATCTGTCTTTGTTAAGTGGGAACGATCAACACCCGTTCCAGGATGGAAGACATTCGCAAATAATAATCCTACGATAATGGCAATAGTGGTAATAATTTCAAAATATAGAATGGTTTTGCCGCCAAGTTTACCAAGCGATTTCATATCGCCAGTACCAGCAACCCCAACAATAATACTTGAGATGACAATTGGAACAACGATCATTTTAATTAAGCGAATAAAGATATTCCCAATTGGCTGCAGAAAATCAGCTACATGGGGATTTCCGTAAAATATTGCACCTACAATAATACCCAGGGCTAGACCAATGAAAATTTGCCATGCAAGACTTATTCTTTTCATAAATTCTCTCCTTTTCCTTAAATTAAAACTCATTACTATATTAACAAAAGTATAAATTAGATTTAATCAATATCATATCATGATACTACAATATAATTCTAGATATTTCTTTCGACATACACAACACTGAAAATAATGGCAGTTCCTAATTTAAACTAATTTTATTACTATTGTTTTAGTGTAAATTCCCCATAACTCGCGCTTTCGTTAAGTATTTTAGGATAATGCTCATGGTTTTATATTCCTATATTGGGTTGCTGCACCACTAAAAGTGTACCCTATTAAGATTTGAATAAAACGGGGAGAAATGGTCCATGCTGTTACTAGAAAAAGAAATCGTTTTGGAGGTTGTGCAAATGGGGAGAGATTTAGAAAGTATTTTTAGAGAGTTAACAATCGTGAAAACGAAGGAATTGGAAGATTGCAATCAAGAGCTTTCGAATCCGGATTATAACAGCGTGGTAAAGAAAGCATTATTGGTTTATAAACACGGACTTTTAGAAAGCTTAGAAATGTACGACCTTTATCTTGAAAAAAGAGATTCGCTCCTTATCTAACACAAGGCTCCTTTATGGGGGCCTTTTTCCATTTCAGTTAATAATACATCCCCTCGCTGCTGAATAATTATAGTTAAGGAGAGGGGAAATAAAATGGACAATCGTGGTTTCTTTCAATTTGTACTATATAAACTCATATCTCTTTCAGTCGAGCTGACTTTACTTTATATCCTCGTCCTATTGTGTGAATGGTTTGCTGAAAAAAAGGGATATAACATCTTTGAACGGTCCTTCTTAGTCACGCTCGTCACACTGCCAATCGTCACATTGATAATTTGGACCATTATTATCGCTAGATTCAAATTGTTTTAGAAAAATCAAATTGATATAAAATCAGCTTAAAAATGCTAAAATCAGCTCCAAATTTCTCATTTGATGGCCAAAAAGTGGCTTTTCACCCCAAAAAAGTCTCCAAATTAGAAAAAGTGGAATTCGAATTCCCCCGTAAAACCCGATATCGTAGAGATGCCAGAAAGGTCCAATTCGATCACAAATCTCTGCGGATGAAAGGGTGTAAGCAAATGCTCCATTTAAAATCAGGCAATATCGAAAAATTCGAACAGTATTCTCAATTTGGTACCCTACAGGAATTTAATCACCATATCGAGATGTGGCTGTTAGAACATAAGCAAGCTTTTTCAAAAGGAGAATTAATCGGTTTAAAAAGATTGGTACGATATGCCGCTAAAATCCCTGGTGTTTGCAATGCCAAAATCGGCACCGTCTTAAAATCCATCCACGAGGAATACCATAACAACGGCATCTCCCGTTCAACCTTTAAGCGGATGATCCTGAAGGCTAAAGAACTAGGCATCATTACTGTCTTTGAAACAGAAAGAAAAAACGGTTCACAAACCAGCAATCTATACCAATTTAATCGTTTTCCTTCAAATGAGCCACCTAAAGAAAAAACGGTGGACCACCCTAAAGAAGCTAGTAATCTTTTAAAAACTGAAAAAGATCAAAAGATAAAAAAACGTATAGAAGAACCAGCAAAATTAGACCATACCTATGTGAGCGATCGTGTTCCACAGCCGTTTGTCCAACTCGTTAAGTGCTTCTTTAATGATGCAAAGACCATCGAGGAGTATTGGAAAATGGCAAAAATCACGGCCTATCAAAACCTGTGGGAGAATGATCCTGAACTAATTCAAGATGTCGCCATTCAATCCTTTAAGCAGCTAATCAATAAGCTGAAGCTCAGCCGTAAGATCCAAAATCCGTTCGCCTATTTTTATGGAATCTCTTACAATAAGTTTTGCAACCTTTTCCACAAAAAAATGCAGGATGAGTATGAGTTGAATGATACAGAAGTAGAATTCAGGATTGTTTAACCTCCCGTCCAAACTTCTGATATGATAAGGAAGAGAATCTATCCATTTAATAGGAGTGGACATCATGAAAGCTTTTTTCTTCGACCTAGATGATACCTTATATGACCAGCTGCAGCCATTTCAAGCGGCTTATCATCGAGTTTTTTCAACCATTACCGATATTTCGATTCTAGCACTCTTTAAAAAAAGCAGAGAATACAGTGATAAAGTGTTTGCACTAACAGAATCAGGAGAAATGTCTTTAGAGAGTATGCATCAATACCGAATGATAAATGCGTTTAAAGATTTCGGTTATTCTATCTCGACCGATGAGGCTGATGCCTTTCAAAAAGAGTATAAAGATCACCAGTACAAAGTTTCGCTTATTCCGGAAATGAAGAATATCCTTCATTATTTAAACAAGAAGGACATTCCGATCTATGTTACCACCAATGGGCCCGCCCGCCACCAGCGGTTAAAGCTAGCTTCATTGGATATTGCTGACGTGATTCCCGAGTCCCATATCTTTATTTCAAGTGAAGTGGGATATGCCAAACCGCGAAAAGAATTCTTTGAGTATGTGAATCGAAAAACGAATACACATCCTGCCGATTCGTATATAGTGGGGGATTCTTTTGAGAATGACATCATCGGGGCCGATCTTGCAGGCTGGAACTCTATTTGGATCAATCCCACGAACAAGCCAAAGACAATCGATTCGGTTCAGCCCACTTATGAGATAAATTCCTATCCGCAGCTTGAGGAACTTATTAAGTTATTATTTTAGGCTTATTTGATGTAGGTTTTGAGTCTAGTAAGATAGTTTGTCTATTAGAGGGACTTTATTGGACAGAAAGCGGCGGTCTACTTCTTTTTTTGTCCATTAGACGGGCTCTATTGGACAATACAAGGCGGGCGACTTCTTTTTTTGTCCTTTAGAGGGGCTCTATTAGACAAAACCGGCGCTCTACTTCTTTTTTTGTCCTTTAGAAGAACTCTATTGGACAAAACCGGCGCTCTACTTCTTTTTTTG
This sequence comes from Neobacillus drentensis, assembly GCF_021560175.1. Classification (GTDB taxonomy): domain Bacteria; phylum Bacillota; class Bacilli; order Bacillales; family Cytobacillaceae; genus Neobacillus; species Neobacillus drentensis_A. The sequence continues at coordinate 5,623,282 of NZ_CP091110.1, forward strand.
TCCATTAGACGGGCTCTATTGGACAAAAAACGGGGGGCGACTTCACTTTTTGTCCTTTAGACGAACTCTATTAGACAAAAAACGGGGGGCGACTTCACTTTTTGTCCTTTAGACGACCTCTATTAGACAAAATCGGCACTCTATTTCATTTTTTGTCCTTTAGACGGACTCTATTAGACAAAATCCAGTGGTCTACTTCTTTTTTTGTCCTTTAGACGGACTCTATTGGACAAAACCGGTAGTCTACTTCTTTTTTTGTCCTTTAGACGGACTCTATTAGACAAAATCGGCACTCTATTTCATTTTTTGTCCTTTAGACGGACTCTATTAGACAAATCCAGCGGTCTACTTCTTTTTTTGTCCTTTAGACGGACTCTATTAGACAAAACCGGCACTCTACTTCATTTTTTGTCCTTTAGACGGACTCTATTAGACAATACAAGGCGGGCGACTTCATTTTTTGTCCTTTAGACGTACTCTATTAGACCTACTCCTACCTTCTTAATCCCCCATCATCTCCTCCCTAAGGTTCGCCCTTCTAGTTTTTCGACAATTTCCGATAAAATACAGCATCTATAATTTAAAAAATCAACAATTTTGACATAAATTTTTCCAATTCCCGTATTGCATTCGACAATATTTTTTGGTTAGATAGATAGGGTATTGTAAGAATATTTTTCCTTCATGGAATTTTTGCGCTTTTATTACTAGCTTTATATTCTAGCATAGGCAGGTTAAATGGATGGTATTTGATGGCATTATTATTTCGTTTATTGTCGGTTTTCTTCGCAAAGGGAACTTAAGAGCACTTGCACAATTAAAGTTAAAGTGGGGGTGGATTTTCCCTCTGCTATTAGTGGTGGAATTAGCTGTTTTTAAGCTTCAGAACAGCAATAAAATTCTAGGACAATGGAGCGGATCGATCTACATAATAGTCTATGTTTTAGGCCTCCTATTTCTATTTATTAACCGTAAAAATCGAGGATTTACGCTCATTCTAATTGGGGTATTTCTTAATTTTATTGTAATGATTCTAAACGGGGGACGAATGCCAGTATCGGTTCAAGCAGCATCAATTTTGGATCCAAGCTATACCGAAGTACTAAAAAAAAGTTTATATGCTAAACATACAATGTTAACATCTTCAACACATCTCGGATTTTTGGGGGATGTAATCCCAATCTCTAAACCCTATCCAAGGACACAAATCATCAGTATTGGCGATATCGTGATGAATATTGGAATCTTCCTTTTTATTCAGTACCTAATGGTTGGTCATTCACTTGTGAAAAAGGTCGTTGCTGCCTCCCTTTCTTTGAAAGGGGGTGAAAAGTATGAAAAATAATCAAAAACAAGGCATTAAATTAACTGGTATTCTTTATAATGCAATCATTATTGGTTGTGTTATTATTGCATTAACATCTGGCTATAAATTAGTATAAAAGTAGTACCATAAGGGGAAGTAAATTTTTTTACTTCTCCTACATTATTTATATGAGAGTGATGAACATGCGCATTTTAAAAACACCTGCCAATACATATCTTTTCTTGATTTCAGCGATAGGCTCTTTGTCTTTTGCTTTTTTATTAAAACTTCCAGAATCCACCCAAATGGATTTGATTATGATCCTTGCTCTTGCAGGATCCATACTACTACTTAATTACTACACCATTTTAATACCTCCAAAGGGCAATTCTCTTTCAATGGACTCGTCAATCTACTTAGCAAGTCTTTTTATGTATGGACTAGATACAACTCTACTTGTTTTATTCATTTATTCCATCATTTTCTTTATTTCACAGAGAAGGATTGCCTGGTGGAAACACCTGTTTAATTTCGCTGTCTATTCGTTAATGATTATCTGTGCCTATTATTCTTTTATTTTTACTAATGGTTCGACGGGTCCAATCCGTCTAAATAACATCTTTCCCTATTTAATTTCTTTTTGTACTTATTTCGGCTTGAATCTATTATTAGTTGGTATTTATTTCATAATCGCAGCAACCGTTAGCATCATCAACTATTTCAAGGAAATTGTAAAAGAGACCATTGCTACCTACTTTAGTACCCTTGTGCTTTCGTTAGTATTAGTTATTTTAATGAAACCCGATGAGTTATTCGGTCTATCGTTATTTACCTGTATCGCATTCTTATTATCATTAGCATTCAAACAGCATTTTAATTTATTTAAAGAAGTAACCGAAAAAGCAAATAAAGATTATTTAACCGGGTTGAATAACCATGGTTATTTTAAAGAAATTCTAGCAAAGCTCGTAAAGGATGCACAGGACGATGATGGGTCACTAAGCGTAGCCATCCTCGACATCGATGATTTTAAAAAATACAATGACCTGTACGGGCATATCCAAGGAGACCATCTTCTCCAGGAATTTGGGGCCCTCTTGCAAACGGAAGCCGACAAGGCCAATTATATTGTGGCCCGTTATGGCGGTGAGGAATTTGCGATTGCCATGCCAAATACAGACCGAAATAAGGCTTATTCATTCATGAACGAGTTGAGAAAGAAAGCCAATGACACCTATTACAGCGGGGTTGAACGTCTCCCCTACGGCTGTTTTTCCTTTTCATGCGGGATCGCTGAATGCGAAAAGGAAACCTATAGTATTTCAGAACTTTTAAACAAAGCAGACCAAGCTATGTATGCAGGGAAAAACCAAGGAAAGAACCTAGTGCAAATTTACAATGCGAATTCTGAGTACACGGTCCATCATTCTTTGTTCCTTGAAAAGGAGCTAGAAGAAGCGGAATATCAATTGAAAATTTTCCTCTCAAAGGATGTATATACCTATCGCCATAGTAAGCGCGTCTACCAATACGCGGTCGATTTTTCACGGATGTTGAACCTAAGTATTCACGAACGTAAAACATTGATTCTTGGAGCGCTGGTTCATGACATTGGAAAAATTGAAATTCCACGGGAGATTTTAACGAAAAAGGGGAAGCTTGACCCTCATGAATGGGAAATGATGAAAAAGCACGTGACGTTTGGAAAAGAGATTATTTCAACCAATAAGAAGTTAGAAGACTTGATTCCTTTGGTCGAACTTCATCATGAACGGTATGACGGTAAAGGCTATCCCTATGGATTAGCGGGAAAATCCATCCCAAAACTAGCACGAATCCTTTGTTTAATTGATTCCTTCGATGCGATGACAACCGAACGCCCTTATCAAAAAACTAAGACTTTCCAAGAAGCCATTGTGGAATTGCGTGAGTGTTCAGGGAAACAGTTTGATCCGCAGTTTATTGAGCTGTTTATTGAGATGATTAAGCAGTGGGATAATTCTGAGGAAGAAATTGAAAAAAAGCTAGTTCCGGTTAATAGTTAATTTCACTAGAAAACAACTAATCCTCTTCCATATCGGAAGAGGATTTTACCTGATGATCTAATCTTCTGCTTGTAGAGGCTTTCTTCGAATTAATAGACTCCCTTAGTAAGTTCTCTCCCCCTTTTTGTTTGTCCAAAAAGAGAAAAGAACCAATATCAATAGAATTCCTAAACAAACAAAAATACTTAAACGGTTCTGCTCACTAAATGCAAATACCACACAGCTAATCATTAACACCAATGCCGCAAAGACCGTCACATAGGGAAATCCCCATACACGGAAATGCGGCAGCCTACTATAGGTTTTACGAAGCTTCCATTGTGATAAACAAATCGCAATCCAAACCATAGATACAGTAAATCCTGGAATAGCCATTAAATAACCAAATACACGATCTGGCGAGAAATAAGCAACAAACGTTCCCCCAACAAGAACGACAGCACTCAAAATCACACTGTATAATGGTATCCCGTTTTTAGCCACATACGAAAACTGTTTCGGTGCTTCCCCTTCTGCAGCTAAGGAATATAACATCCGAGTACAGCCATAGATCCCTGAGTTCGCCGCCGACAAAACAGCCGTAATGAGGACAAAGTTCATAATATGGGCAGAACCAGGAAATCCAACTGCAGATAACACTTGGACGAACGGACTATCCTGACTGCCGACTTCGTTCCATGGAATTAACCCACAAATGATTAAGATAGGAACTGTATAAAATATCACAATCCTCCAAATGACTCCTTTAATCACCTTAGGTAATACCTTTTCGGCATCCTTTGTTTCGGTTAGCGTCAATCCAATCAGTTCTGATCCACCATAAGAAAAGATTACTATTAATAGGGCCGAGAACACGCCTGACCAGCCATGCGGAAAGAACCCCTGGTGCTGCGAATAGTTTTGCAGGTAATGAGTTCCATTGCTTGGGATTATTCCAAATAAAATACCCGCACCTAGGATGATAAATAAAACGATCATGGTAATTTTAATACCAGCGAACCAAAATTCAAACTCACCGTACTTTTTAACATTCATAAAATTGATCGCTACAATAAAAATAGCGCTAATAAAACTTAATGACCATAATGACATCGAAGGAAACCAGTACTGCAGAAAGCTTCCTGCGGCGATTACCTCAATCACACAAACGGTGAGCCACATGAAACAATACAGCCACCCAATCACAAAGGATACTCTAGCTCCCAATGCTAATCGTATAAATCCCTTCATATTCAGCCCAGGATAGGCAATCGCCATTTCGGCAATGGCACTCATGACAACGAGGAGCAATAATCCTGCGAACAGATAAGAAAATATAACAGCTGGCCCCGCAATGGAGACCGTTTCAGAAGTTCCTTTAAATATTCCTGTGCCAATCGCTCCCCCGATGGCCATCAAACGGATATGCCGTGGCAACAATCTTTTTTGTAATTCCAAAATAGTTTCCTCCTAAATAGCGCCGCCCATTTACCACGATGGGTAGCTGGGCAGTCCCTCGAGCAATGACAAACACCCAATAAATACAAAAAGCCCCTACTGATCCAATCAGTAGGGACGACTTTTATCGCGGTACCACCCTAGTTGCAGACGAAGTCTGCCTCTCGACTTTGTTAACGGTTCATTGACCGTCTTTCCCTTATAAAGGTCCTCTTTACTTCGAGAAAGATGCTCTGGGACTGAAGTTCATCCTTATCTTTGTACTGATTCGCACCTTCCATCAGCTCTCTAAAAACAGTGAGATAAGCACTACTAATATTCCCTTCATTGCTCAATTATGTAAATTTTAAAGAAGTAGTTCCAAATTTCAAGTATGTTCTGTATTATAGAATTTGAATTATTATTCTGTCAATACTTTTTCACAATACTATTTTAAGAAAGATTTATATTAGCAACTCTTATAGCTTACTACTAAAAAAGGTGTTAAAATGAATCAAATTCAACAAGAAGGAGCACATGCATGCAACAAAAAATATCATTTTCAACCTACGCCATTATTGGGACAATGCTATTCGGAATGTTCTTTGGCGCCGGAAATTTAATCTTCCCTATCCAGATGGGACAACTTGCTGGGACGCACTTTTGGCCGGCATTAATCGGCTTCCTCGTAACAGCCATTGGGTTGCCGTTTATGGGGATTTTAGCGTTCGGTCTATCTGGGAGTAATGGACTACGTGACTTAGCGGGACGCGTCCATCCACTATTTGGAGTCGTCTTTGCGATGGCACTTTACCTAACGATTGGACCGTTCTTTGCGATTCCACGGACCGCTACGGTACCTTTCGTGGTTGGTTTTGAACCATTTATTAATCCAGCACACACGAATTTATATCTAGGACTCTTTAGCTTCGAATTTTTTGCCATTGTGTATTATTTTTCTTTAAATCCCGCGAAAATCATCGACTATATCGGGAAATATTTAACACCGGCATTTTTAGTATTTTTATTTGTTTTAATCGTTATTGCGATTGTTAAGCCGATGGGCAGCTTCGGAAAACCAATTGGCGATTATAGCGGGTTAGCATTTATAACAGGCTTTAAAGAAGGCTATAACACCATGGATGCCCTCGCCTCCCTTGCCTTCGGGATTGTCGTCATCAATGCAATTAAGGGACAAGGTATCACCGATACGAAGGCAATTGCGAAAGCCACTTGGAAATCAGGTATTTTTGCAATGGCTCTCATGATGTTGATTTACGGACTGATCACCTATATGGGGGCATCGAGCGTATCTGCAATTGGGACATTTGATAATGGCGGATTGATTTTTGCTGCGGTTGCTCAGCATTATTTCGGGTCCTTCGGGGCGATATTATTGGCGATTATTATCGTACTTGCTTGTTTAAAAACGAGTATCGGATTGATTACCTCGTGCAGCGAATTTTTTAATGGAGTCTTTCCAAAAGTAAGCTACAAAATGTTTGTGTTAGTCCTAAGCCTTTTATCGTTTATCATCGCGAACTTCGGCTTAAATAATATCATTCAATTCGCGGTACCGGTGTTAATGCTATTGTATCCTTTAGCGATTGTTTTGATCTTATTGGCTCTTTTCTCACCACTATTTGGCCACAAACAAAGTGTGTATGCCGTTTCTATGCTTTTAACTTTTTGCGTGAGTTTCTTCGACGGATACAGCACGCTAGTCAGCAGCTTACCTGGCGCGACGGTCCCGGTATTCGAATCAATAAAAACGTTCTATATGAATAACTTACCGCTCAATGACATTGGGCTTGGCTGGATTTTACCGGCTGCAGTAGGGGCAATAATTGGCTATTTTTGGCCGACAAAGTCTAAAAAGGCCGCTATGAATTAAAAGAAGCGTAAGGCGCTTCCATATCGACAAGCACAAGACTAGCCTGGAGCTGGATCAATCTTAAAGTCGAAATTTATATTTTCTTATCTAAAAAAGAACCATCCTTACAATTTGTGAAGGGATGGTTCTTTGCTTCCTCTTATATCAAACAAAACTAAGCGATAATTGTGTTGAACTTATGCTTTGCAGCCCAATTTAGTAACACGCCACTAGTATATCAACAAAACTCTGGTAATCTACTGCATTCATAACACGAGACACATTGCCATCTTCATTAAAAATGGCAGCGAGTGCATCTACTACCTCATGGAATAACCTCCGATCGTCCTTGCTTACTGAGAAAAGCAGGACAACGTGAACAGTAAGATCCCCCCACTCGACCCCTTTTTCATTGATCAAAACAAACATACCTGTCTTTTTGGCATTCATTTTGATCGCATGAGGTATAGCGATACGACCAAAAGCCGTGGATGACATAGCCTCGCGTTCTACTACATGGGTAAGAAAACCAGTATCGACAAACTCCTTTTGTTCCATTGTTTCACATATCCTGATAAGTGTATCCTCTCTAGTTTCCACCGAACGAACAATATCAAATAGCTGCTCTCCCGTAATCGTCTCAAGATTCCTCTTAAAAGAATCCTTCCGCCTTGTTTCTTTTAATTCATTAATTTTAGACGCCACCTTATTCTGATCCATACTAGTAAATAGAGGATTGATGAGAATATAAGGAATTTTAGGAACAGAATTCAGTTGTACAGCGGAAATAATTAAATCACAGTTTAAAGTATTCAATTCTCCTTCATTCGTTACAATATGCTGAATCAGAAGATCTTCCCCGAATTGCTTGACCAACTTTTCAGTTAGCTGAACATTGTAATTATAATAAAACGGGAAAAGAATGGAGCACGTTATTTTCGAATGGGCCTGCTTTTGCAGTTCTAACGCATAGCCCAAATGAAAGGCGATATAGGCGATCTCATCATCATTCATCGTGAATCCCGTCTCTTCCTTAATTGTATAGGATACATGGACGGCACAATCATAAATGGATGGACAATTTAGTTTTATCGCTGAAGTCAAAGGATTCTTACTGACAAAATGGTTCTCCAAACGCATAAGTAGATTTTTAATATGTAGTGTAAATCGTACTAAGAAATCTGAATCCTCAATGACAATATAATAATACGTTTGCAAGTCTTCTAGGATCTTCCCTACCAGATTTAAGCAGTGTCCTCCTGCTACATCTCTCAAATCGGAAAGCTGTAAGTGCATGAAATTGACACTTGTCCCACTACTCGAAATAAGTAAAGCAAGGTCACGAATTTCTTCATCGCAATACCTAACAGCAAAGTGAGCTTCAAGTCTCCTGGCAATCTCATTAGCAATTTGGTACTCCTTTTCATGATTAGCTTCCTTGTCGACCAGTTTCGAAAAAACAAAACCATTTTCCATTCGATCAATGGCAATAGCCATGTGTACGATAATATTGGTTAGCGAATAATCATTCGTAAAGTAGTGGTAAGTAGAAAAGACTTCGGCCACGACATCCCGGATAAAGTCGATATCATAACCTTCAAAAGATGACTTTAATTTATCAATATCAAGAAAATGATCATTTGTCTCATTATATAAAATGGAGCTCATTAATTTCCTTTTACTTTTTTCCTCTCCAACCATTTCAATAAAGTCGCCTGAGATTTTAAGTTCCAGGTTATGATCAGCTAAACGTTTTTTAACTTTACGCAAATCACCTTTTATAGTGATCTCACTTATATACAATTCATCACTTAAATCAAAAATATTTAGTGGACCATCTGCATTTACTAAACTTTTTAAGAGATATTCCGCCCGCTCTTTTGGTGATTGTGGAATCGTCTGAGTCATCATTTTTAAAAATGGATTTAACTTTTCCAGATCAACCTGATACCCCTTTTTGGATGAGGATATCAGCCCTTTTTCCATCGAGTTTAGTTCAGCAATATATGTTTTCACACTTCTTTTTGAAATTCCTAAAAAGCTAGCGAGCTGCGCTGACGAAGTCCAGTCTTGTTGAATACTTAAATGGCGAAGGATTTTTCTATATTTATTATTCATAAATCTAGCCTCATTTCATCGCAAAAGGTGGTTTGAACTCTTACAATATAAATTTGCACCACCCTAGTGTAAAGAGTTATTGGAAAGTAACTACTATTCATTCTATAGTAGAAATGTAGAAAAGAAAACGCTGTCACCTAAAAATGGAGGGGTAAAATTTATGGAAAAATTAAATGTTTTACTTGTTTGTGGATCTGGAGCAAGTTCTGGTTTTATGGCATCCAATATACGAAAGGCAGCATCAAAACGTAATCTTGACATCAACATCAAAGCCCGCGGTGAAGCGGAAATCGAAAATTATCTTGATGAAATCGATGCATTAATGGTGGGACCTCACTTGGCCTATATTCTCGACGAAATTGAAGAATATATCGGAGATGCGGATGTAAAAGTTCTGCTGATGAAACCATCTTATTACTCTACTCTTGATGGAGAAGCTGCATTAGAAGATTTATTGAAGGAATTCTAATATTAAAGGATTCGAGGTGGATAGAACATGCAAAAGATGATTACATGGCTGGAAAAGGATTTTTCACCTAAGATGATGAAAATTAACCATAATGTATGGGTTACGACCTTAAAAGACTCCATTATGCAAGTGCTTCCTTTTATTCTATTAGGCTCTTTATTTTGTTTACTAACTATTCCTGGTGATGTGTTCCATCTTAAACACTATCCGAATTTCTGGACATTATTTGGTTGGACAATGGGAGTACTATCACTATTGATTTCTTTCTTAATTCCATTCAATTTAATGGAAAAGAAACGTCTGCGTAAACAACGTTTTATCGCTGGAAGTACAGGCCTTATCACTTTCTTAATGATTATCACTCCACAAGTGATTGCTGACAAAGCGATTGGCTTCAGCCACGCATCATTAGGCGCAGGCGGTATGTTTGTTGCCATTGTTGCAGGTGTATTTACCGGGTACATCATGGGGTTATTCGGTAAGTTCTCATTCTTTAAAGAAGACTCCGTAATTCCCGAATTTGTTCGAGCCTGGTTTGATTCCATGCTCCCGATTGCCGTTGTCATCATCGCGACATGGTTAGTCGTTGATATTACTCATTTTGATCTCTATAACTTTATTCAAAATTTATTTAAGCCTCTATCAGAAATATTCGAATCACCTTGGGGATTCGCTCTAATTATGTTTATTACCTGCTTTATCTATTCAATGGGTATTTCTACTTGGGTTCTTCAACCAATAACAAAGCCAGTTATTTTGGCGGCCATTACGGCTAATGCCACTGCCGGTGCAGCTAACTTGGTTACAGCTGAAACCATGTATTCAGCTTATTTATGGATTGGCGGTATCGGATGTACTCTGCCATTAGTATTGATGTTAGCTTTCTCAAAAAGCACCAAACTGAAAGCACTCGGCCGAGCTTCCTTAGTTCCTGGAATCTTTAATATCAATGAGCCTGTCGTATTTGGAGCCATTGCCTGGAACCCAATTATGATGTTCCCAATGTGGATAAATGGATTAGTTCTACCACTGATTATTTGGTTCGGAACAAAGGTGATTCACTTTGCACCTGTTCCAAAGATTGTCTTCGACTTATGGTATGTTCCATTTCCATTTTCAACTTGGATTACAACAGGAGCTGTGAGTGGGCTAATCCTAATGCTAATCTGTGCAGCTGCAGCATCTGCTATTTGGTATCCATTCTTTAAGGTGTATGAAAAACAAGAATTAGGAAACGAAACGCAAGAGACAAAAACATCTGCCACTTTTAGAGAAGCAAAATAATCATTTTGAGGAGATTTTATCATGCTTGATAACAAAACAGCTGAAAATGCCATGCAAATTATTCTTCATGCTGGAGATGCTCGCGTTCATTGTATGAATGCACTAAAAGCGATTGAAAAAAGTGATTTTGAACAAGCAAAAGAGGAAATCAAACTTGCCAATAGTGTAATCGTCAAGGCGCATCATATTCAAACCAATGCAATTTCCAGCGAAACACAAGGGGAAAGCGGTGATTATTCCGTCCTTTTTGCCCACGCTCAAGATACCTTAATGACGATTTATAGCGAGATTAACATTGCAAAGCGAATGATTAAGATTTTTGAAGTATACGATGCCAGGTTGGCAAAGTTGGAAAAGACGGAAAAGGAGAATGACCATGAGAAATGTACCAACAGGATTTCCTAAGGGCTTTTTATGGGGTGGCGCCATTGCTGCTAACCAGGCGGAAGGAGCCTATGACGTTGATGGAAAAGGGTTAAGTGTAGCAGATATTAACGAATTCCGTGATGATATTCCAATTGAAAAAAAATCAAACTTTGAAATAACGACACAATACATTGAAGAGGCTTTAAAAGATAAGGATCGTATTTTTCCAAAACGCTGGGGAATCGATTTCTATCACACTTACAAAGAAGACTTGAAATTACTTGCAGGTATGGGTCTCAAAACATTCCGTACATCTGTTGCATGGACACGCATCTTCCCTAACGGTGATGAATTAGAACCAAATGAGGCAGGCTTAAAGTTTTACGATGATTTATTTGATGAAATTATTAAAAATGGCATGGTGCCGATGATTACCATTTCCCATTATGAGATGCCAATACACTTAACAACTGCCTACAAAGGCTGGTATTCTCGCGAACTAATCGAATTCTTTAATCGCTTCTGTAAAGTATTGTTTGACCGATACCATGATAAAGTGAAGTATTGGATTATCATTAACCAAATTAACTTAATTGTCCATGAATCCTTTAACCATTTAGGAGTCGCCGAAGACAAAGTCGACAACCTCCTTGAGGCAAAATATCAGGGAGTTCATAATGAAATGGTTGCTTGCGGACATGCGACAAAATACGCTCATGATAACTATCCTGATTTAGAGATTGGCATGATGTTATGCGGCGGCCCAACGTATGCAGCCACTTCTAAACCAGAAGATGTTTTAGCAACCGTTCGTCACAATCAAATGGAATATTTCTATTCAGACGTATTGATGCGCGGGTACTACCCTGGATATGCCTTCCGATATTTTGACGATATTGGTATTAACATTGTATTTGGCGAAGGTGATGAAGAGGCGCTTAAAAATACAGCAGACTTTATGTCATTCTCTTTTTACTATACGAAGATTTGTGATGCAGAAAGCTATGCAAATGGGAATGAAGATCACCGTAACCCGCAATTGGATGCAAACCCTTGGGGCTGGTCAATCGATCCAGTCGGGTTAAGAACCTTTCTTAACCTGTTCTACGACCGTTATCAGTGTCCAATCTACATCACAGAAAATGGTGTTGGTTACTACGACCAATTAGAAAATGGCCAAGTTCATGATCCTTACCGGATCGACTACTTACGGGCACATATCGAACAAATGAAAGAAGCAATCAAAGATGGTGTTGACCTTCGTGGTTACTATGCTTGGGGACCGATTGATATTGTCAGCTGTTCCTCATCGGAAATGTCTAAACGCTATGGATTCATTTATGTTGACCAAGATGATTATGGAAACGGAAGCAAGAAACGGATATTGAAAGATAGTTATCATTGGTATAAAAAAGTCATTGAGACAAATGGAGAAGATTTATCCTTTACGAAAGAACTTAGTTCTAAATCTTAATATATGATAAAAAAGCCTCTATCAACTTTTATAGAGGTTTTCTTCAATTCAAAGCTCCCTTTATGGCTCGATTGTGTGAGCAGAGTAAGCAAAGGGACGGTTCTTATGCTTCGGAAGCATAAGAACCATCCCTCTGTTTTTTTAGCCATTTGTTTTTTCTGCAAGGTTTGTGGCGGTATTGGCAACGGTCAAATCAACCTGCAGCTGCTCGCTCAATTGATGCGGATGGTAGTATCCTTTTGCAATCATATAGTTGGTGATTTCTTCATGTGTTTGGATGGCGGCCCTTAATTGTTCCCGTAATGCTGTCCGTAGCTCGGGAGTAGCCGTTTCTGTTAAAGCCACTGTATAGTTTCGAACCCCTGCTTTCGCCGCTATTAAGAAGTCGGTAGCGATAACCTGTTCAGTCATCCCGCCCATCCCCATCATATTTTGAATAAATCCGTTCATTATTGCGCCTCCCGATTGGTTAAAAATTGCTGTAATTGTTCAATATGCTGTTGTCCTGCTGCCGCGTCATTTGCCAAAATGGTTTTTAATTCTTCATCTTGTACAAGTGCACTCATTGTAGTGGATTTTGTTAAACACAGACTTTTAAACGTTAACAATTCGTGTAAGTCGATCGTTTCATGAAGCCCTAAAAATTGAACCATTCTTCCTCACTCCATCTTTCAGTATTTTCGTCCTCTTATATTTTCAATAAATTGTGCTCTGTATTCATGATTTCTTTCGTTTAAATTTATGAAAATGATTTATTTGGAGAAAATATCTGTGTTAAGAAATGGAGGTGCGGAAATGGAACAGGATAAATTAGCTGTGCATGAGACATTAGAAACACACGAAATCATTAATTTTAAAACAGTCTGTTTGCTCCGATCCAAGTTAATGCAAGGAATTTGCCTCAATAATGAGCTAAAACAACTCATGGAAAAAGACGTAAAACAATCGATTCAAGATATAAATGAACTACTTCCCTTTTATAAACAAAGCCAAATACTTCATTAAGCCGGAGGTGACCACAACATGCAAGATTACCTTGACCCTCGTAATGCGGAAGGCATGCCCAATTTAGCAGACTCCACATTTGCGATGGATTTTTTACTAACTGTTAAAAACGGAATTCGTAATTATGGTTTTGCGATTACCGAGACGACCAACCCTGAACTAAGAAGAGTGTTAGCAAAGCAGTTGGAAGCCGCCCTTGATTTACATGGGGAAATCTCTGATCTCATGATAAAAAACAAATGGCTCCATCCTTATAACTTTAAGGATCAGTTCCCAATTGACCTTAAAGGAGCCGAAACCGCCGTCCAAATTGCGCAAATGACGCTCTTCCCTAATGACACGGACAGAGGCGGAATGTTTGCGACACCAAACCAATAAAAGGAGGGATATTCGAACATGAAAGCTGTTACTTACCAAGGGATTAAAAACATTGAGGTTCGAGAGGTTAAAGACCCCACAATCAAGAACTCTGATGATATTATTGTTAAAATTACATCCTCTGCCATTTGCGGGTCAGACCTCCATTTAATTCATGGCATGATTCCCAACACGCCAACAGATTTTGTCATTGGCCACGAACCTATGGGAGTGGTAGAAGAAGTGGGACCCGATGTCCGAAACCTAAAAAAAGGAGATCGAGTGATTATTCCTTTTAATGTGAGCTGCGGAACTTGCTGGTACTGTCAGCATGATTTAACCAGCCAGTGTGATAATTCCAATCCACATGGTGAACAGGGAGGTTTTTTTGGATACTCCGAAACAACAGGAGGCTATGCTGGCGGGCAAGCGGAATATATGAGGGTTCCGTACGGAAATTTTACTCCTTTTAAAATCCCTGAAAATTGTGAAATGGAAGATGAAAAACTAGTATTGCTGGCAGATGCGGCCGGGACCGCTTATTGGTCCGTTGATCATGCTGGTGTGAAAGATGGAGATACGGTGGTTATTTTAGGCTGTGGCCCAGTTGGCTTACTTGCCCAAAAATTTGCCTGGTATAAAGGGGCTAAACGGGTCATTGCCGTTGATTATATTGACTACCGCCTGCAGCATGCGAAACGGACCAACAAGGTAGAGATTGTTAATTTTGAACAGCATGAAAATACAGGACAATACTTAAAAGAAATCACCAAAGGCGGAGCGGATATTGTGATTGATGCCGTTGGGATGGATGGAAAGTGGACACCAATGGAGTTTCTCGCTAGCGGGCTAAAGCTTCAGGGTGGTGCCATGGGTGCCATTGTCATTGCCAGTCAGGCAGTCCGAAAAGGCGGCACCATTCAAATTACCGGGGTCTATGGCGGCCGTTATAACGGTTTCCCTCTTGGAGACTTGTTTCAGCGGAATATCGACATAAAAGCAGGACAAGCACCAGTCATCCCTTATATGCCTTTCCTATACGATTTATTTGCAACCGGAAAAATGGACCCAAGCGATGTAGTGACCCACGTCCTACCATTAGACCAAGCAAAACACGGCTATGAAGTGTTCGATACAAGAACAGAAGACTGTATCAAAGTTGTCTTAAAACCGTGAAGGAATCACGGGGACGGTTCTCATGCTTCCGAAGCATGAGAACCGTCCCCGTGCACCTTTAAAAACTCCTCAATCTCATTTTTTGAAGGAATGGACTGTTGGGCTCCGTGTTTGGTAACCGCTAGCGCGGATGCGGCGGTGGCAAATAAAATGGCCTCCTTGGTGTTTTTTCCTGAAGCTTTAGCGGCAGCAAATGCGCCGATAAAGGTATCTCCGGCTGCCGTTGTATCAACTGCTTTTACCTTGAAACCGGGAGTCATTAAATGGGTTTCAGTTTTGGAATAATAGTGCGATCCCTTTTCACCAAGCGTAAGAATAACGGAGCTCACTCCATGGTCCACCAACCAGTTTAGCGCCCGCCCTCTTGATTTTTCGGTCTCAATCCTTATGCCCGTGACCACTTCTATCTCTGTTTCGTTCACAATCAAAACATCAATCAAAGGAAGAATTTCGCTTGGAATCTCCAAGGCTGGTGCTGGATTAAAATAGGTTTGAACGTTCCGCTGATGAGCTTCCTTTAACACAAATAAAGTGGTTTCCAATGAGATTTCATTTTGGATTAATAGAATTTCCGTCTCATCTAACAAACCTAACTGTTCTTCTACATCTTTTACCGACAGCCTTCCATTTGCGCCTTCAGATAAAATGATCGTATTTTCTCCAGACTCACTAACGGTTATAAACGCCATGCCGGATGTTCCATCTTTTTTTAAAATAGCTTTCGTATCGACATTCGCTTTAGCTAGCGAGTCTAGTAGCTCTAAACCATACGGGTCACTTCCAATGGCCCCTAGCATGCCTACCCGGCCGCCCGCTAAAGCAGCTGCCACTGCCTGATTAGCACCTTTACCTCCTGGCGAGTAAACGGTCGACAGCCCTTTAATGGTTTCCCCCGGTACCGGATGATTGACTACCTGATTTACAATATCCATATTGATACTACCAACTACAAGAATATCCATCTCTATCCGCTCCTGTTTAAAAGATTACATCCATTAGTTCCCTGATCTAATGGAGGTTTCGCTTAATAAATTAGTATCCCCATTCAGACAAACTCTTCATCTTTTAAAAAACAAGAACCTGGTCCAGCATGAGTAGTCCTCGAGAAAGGTTAACTTTTGAATACGACAATTGGAATTATTATACTATTATTTCCAACTATATTAATAGTTAATTTAAAAGTCTAGTCTCCAGAAATATTCTTTGTGGGGTTACCCCTAACTGGATTGGTTTACTGTCTTACAGGGTAAACAACCTATACTCTACTATTATTTACATAACCAAGGGGGAAACAGAATATGGAGAGAAACAAAACCATTATGCAATTTTTCGAGTGGCACCTGGAACCAGATGGCACCCATTGGAGCCGCCTAAAGGAAATGGCCCCGCAATTAAAAGAAAAAGGGATCACTTCCGTCTGGATACCACCCGTGACAAAAGCGTCCACTCCAGACAACAACGGCTATGCCATCTATGACCTATATGATCTGGGTGAGTTTGACCAGAAAGGTTCCGTCCGAACAAAGTTTGGGACCAAGCAGGAACTGCTAGAAGCAATCGCTGCCTGTCATAATGTCGGCATAAAAGTCTATGTGGATGTCGTCATGAACCACAAAGCTGGGGCGGACGAAACGGAAGTCATTCAAGTTATTGAAGTGGACCCAGAGGACCGGACGAAAGAATTATCTGAACCCTTCGAAATTGAAGCTTGGACAAAATTCACCTTTCCAGGGCGCGGAGATCAATATTCTTCTTTTCAATGGGACCATACACATTTTAACGGAACCGATTATGATGCCAAGACAGAAAAAACAGGAATCTTTAAAATCGTTGGCGAGCACAAGGATTGGAGTAAACATGTCGATGATGAATTCGGCAATTATGATTATCTAATGCTTGCCGATATTGACTATGAACATCCGGAAGTAAAAAAAGAAGTGATCGAATGGGGTAAATGGCTTGCGGATACCCTTGATTGCGATGGATACCGCATGGATGCCATCAAACATATTAATCACCAATTCATCAAGGAATTTGTAGTCGAAATGATGAATCATCGGGGTGATGATTTCTTTTTTGTAGGAGAAGTTTGGAAGACAGACCTTCATTCCTGCCAAAAATACTTAGATCATATCGATTATCATATCGATTTGTTTGATGTTCCCTTGCATTATAAACTGCATCAAGCCTCCCAAGAAGGCAGCGATTTTGATTTAAGTACGATATTCGAGGATACCCTTGTCAATACTCACCCTCAGAATGCTGTTACCTTCGTGGATAACCATGACACTCAGCCCCAAGAATCCCTGGAATCATGGGTCGAGGAGTGGTTTAAGCCAAGTGCTTATGCCCTCATTCTCCTAAGGAGAGACGGGAATCCCTGCCTGTTTTATGGCGATTATTACGGAATCAACGGCCCAGAGCCTGAAGATGGAAAACAAGAAATTCTCGATCTCCTCCTGCTAGCCAGGTACTATAAGGCGTACGGGGAACAGCATGATTACTTTGATCATCCCAATACGATTGGCTGGGTTCGACTTGGTACGGAAGAGGTTGAAAAATCCGGATGTGCCGTCGTCATCTCGAATGGAGATGACGGGGAGAAAAGAATGTACGTCGGTGAAGACAAAGCTGGGGAAACCTGGATCGATCTGACGAACTCAAGAGATGAGCAAATCCTGATTGAAGAAAATGGATACGCTACTTTCCCAGTGAACGGCGGCAGCGTTTCGGTTTGGGCTTGCGGTCCAGAGGAGTAAACGATAAGGCTGTCTTTCTGAATCCTTTTTCAGAAGGACAGCTTTTTTTCATTACTTACGGAGCCCGATTATCCTTAGACACTGTGAACACTTTAGAGTGCCCGCGGGATCTGCCTTTTTTAAGAGCTCATAGACGACCGGTTTCCCCACAACATTGAAAAAAAGAGAAAAAACAGTTTGAAACCCTAGAAGCCGGGTACATAAAGAATGTAAGTCAATAGCAATTCCAAACTCAAAAAGGAGGAATCTATGATGAACAAAGATCGAAATGAAAAAAACGGTAGTATGACGGTGGAAGAAGCAGGTCGTAAAGGCGGAGAAGAGACTTCTAGAACCCATGATAGGGAATTTTATCAGGAAATAGGCCGTAAAGGCGGAGAAGCCACAGCCGAAAGCCATGACAAAGAATTCTACCAGGAAATCGGCCGCAAAGGCGGAGAAGCCACATCGGAAAACCATGATAAAGAATTTTATCAAGACATCGGCCGTAAAGGCGGAGAAGCAAGAGCTGAACAACGGGATAACGATGATTAAAAGTTCATAGATAAAAAGGGAGAAGATCACTCTTCTCCCTTTTTTTATTCGTAAGTAATCGGAAACCGAACTTCAACCGTGGTACCTTGATTCTCAATACTTTTTATAGTAATCGTCCCATTATGCTGTTTTACAATTCGAAAGCATAACATTAAACCCAGACCCGTCCCTTTTTCTTTATTGCTATAAAAAGGCTCACCGAGTCTTTTCAGGCGTTCTTCATTGATCCCGATCCCATTATCGATTATTTTAATCAGAACAGACTCACTTTCTAAACTTCCAACGATCGTAATCCTGCCTTCATTTATCATTGCTTCCATACTGTTTCTAATGATATTAATGAACACTTGTTTCACTTGATTACGATCACAAATAATCTTCGGGAGCATCTGGTCATATTCTTGATCGATTTGAACATTTTTCAGATTGGCTTCTGGACGAAGCAATTTGACTACATCTTGAATAATAGTAGTCAGGTCATCCGGTTTCAATTTGAATGGTTGCGGCTTAGCCAGATTTAAAAATTCTTGAAGAATATCCTCAAGCCTTTGAAACTCATCAAAGATGACGTTAAAGTATTCCGGTTTTTGTATCCCTTGCTCAAATAGTTGGATAAAACCTTTTATGGAGGTAATCGGGTTGCGGATTTCATGGGCCATGCCGGCCGCTAATTCTCCTACTATCGCTAATTTCTCTGATTGTACCAATTGGTCTTCTGTTCTCTTTTTTTCTGTTATATCACGTCCCGCAATGATAAAATGTTCCATTTTACCATTACTGCCTAAAACCGGTGTACCAATACCTTCAATTAATACCCAGCTGCCATCAGAATGAAGGAAACGTGCTTCCATTCGAGCAGAAGGTAACTTATTTAGGATTTGTTTATATCGGTCCATTACTTGATTTCGGTCTTCGGGGTGAATTAACAGAAATGAGCTCTCCCCTACGTAGGATTTTGTTGGGGTGCCTAGTACCCTCCCAAGTGAAGGAGATGCATATAAAATCCGTCCACGATGATCCAGAAGCATAAGGATATCACTCATATTTTCTGTGATAAGCCGGTACCTTGCCTCGCTTTCTCGTAAAGAAATCTCTGCCTGTTTGCGGGCCGTTATATTCACACAAGATCCAATGACCTCGATGATTTCGCCACCTTTTTTGATGGGGCGTAAACTAGCCAGATAGTCAATTCCATTAATTTGGTCTTCATATTGAACCAGTTCTTCTCCAGCCCACGCCCTCTGATAGTAAGGGACTTTTTTTAAGGCATTTTCCAATGGAAGAAATTCATCTAATCGTTTCCCCACCACTTGAGCAGGGATCAATCCCATTTGATATAATAATTCCCCATCACAGATGGTGTGAATAAATTGTCCATTTATTCTTTTATACTTAAAAATCATGCCCTGTTGCAAACGAACTGTATCTTGTAACTCTTTTTTGGCTTTATTCAATAATTCTTCATACCAGATACGCGTCCTTGTATCCTCTGGAATCCCTTGTTGATTGACAACTTGTTGAACCTCTAAAAGGTTTTCTTTTAACTCGTTTGCCGGCATAGGTCTACAAAACAAATATCCTTGCCCCTGATCACATAAATGCTGTTGGAGAAAGATGAGTTGTTCCTTTGTTTCGATCCCTTCAGCCACAACCTTAAGGTTTAAATTGTGGGCGATCGAGATAATCGTTTTTACAATCGCTTCATCGTTTAGATTTTGATGAAGTTCCCTTATAAAAGACTGGTCAATTTTTAATGTATCAATCGGAAATTCCTTTAAATAGTTTAAAGAACTATATCCTGTCCCAAAATCATCAATACTGATGGAAACGCCAAGCTTCTTCAATTGCTGTAACGAGAGGATGGTCTGTTGAATATCAGATTTTATACTTTCCGTTAATTCAATCTCTAAATAATGTGGTTCCAGCTCTGTTTTTTGCAGAACCTCTTCAATCGTTCGAACGATATTGGAGTGAATAAACTGCTTTTGTGATAGATTGACAGAAACGACTGTGAATAATCCTTCCTTTTGCCAATGTTTAATTTGTGTGCAAGCAGAAAATAGTACCCATTCTCCAATCGGGATAATTAAATCTGTTTCTTCGGCAATCCCGATGAACCTATCCGGTGGTACCATGCCCCATTTTGGGTGATTCCACCTAATTAACGCCTCTACTCCCACTAATTCACCCGTTCTTAAATCAATCTTCGGCTGATAATGGAGGAAAAATTGGTTCTGTCCAATGGCTTTTTCTAGCTCTACCTTTATCTTTTTATTGTCTATTGATTCATTCACATACTATACCCCATCACTGCTGTTTTAAAAAAGATATTGTCAGTTTATCACATTTTTCATAGTAAATGGCTTTATTTTTACCTGTTTTTACTAGTTCAAAAGGAGGAAAAAACTTCATATGTACGAGGAAATAAAGGAAAGTTCATTCTTATTTGTTTAATAAACAAATAATATCCAAAATCATATGATTCTTTGCTATAATTTTTTAAGTTAAGCAGAATCGCATTATTCATTACTAGCATTCATACCTTTTAAAAAAATGGTAACTTTATGAGGAGGAAATTATGGAGATAAGTTTTCTATCCATTCTAGCTTTAGGATTTGTTCTTGGAATCAAGCATGCGATCGAGCCGGATCATGTGATTGCTGTTTCTACCATTGCCAGCCAAAGTAAAAAATTAGTCAAATCTACTTTAGCGGGTGTTTTCTGGGGAATTGGCCATACGGCGACATTATTTATCATTGGCATTATTCTAATTTTAATGAAGGGTGAAATACCTGAAAAATGGGCGATGTCATTAGAATTTTTAGTCGGAATTATGCTTGTTTACCTTGGTTTAACCACCATACGTTCTTTTAAAGATATCCATGTACATCAGCATGGGCATGATGGCGATCATCATAAACATGTCCATTCACATGTTAATAACGGGCAGCATCAACATCAGCACCAACACCAAAATGTCTCCTACTTGAAATCCTTATTTATCGGTTTAGTGCATGGTCTTGCTGGCAGCGGCGCAATGGTCTTACTAACGATGAGTACGGTAAAAAGTGTATGGGAGGCGGCTGTTTATATCCTCATTTTCGGAGTAGGAACCATTTTGGGAATGCTCTTCTTCACAACCATTATTGGAATTCCGTTCGTTTTCAGTGCCAAAAAACAAGTACTAAATCAAACCCTTACCCGGCTGACAGGAGTCATTAGCGTCGCCTTTGGGATCTATTACATGTACAACTTAGCCATAACAGAAGGCCTATATAAACTTTGGCTGCAGTGAGCGTAGGGACGGTTCTCCTGCTTCCTATTGGAAGCAGGAGAACCGTCCCCGTGCACTAATCTTATTCAGCCTTTAATTTTTCAATTTCCTTATTTAGCTCTTCATCGCTTACATAGTTATCGTATTCCCTGTCAAACTGGGCTAATGGAGCTGCAAATTGATTGCCTGCCTGCACTTTTGCTTCCATTAAGAGAATCCGGTCTTCCGCACGGGCCACGCCTCTAGCAATATCATCAGTATGAAAGGAAACGGTCGCTTGCTGAATTTGTTTCATCGATTGAGCCACATTCGCTCGTGAAGCTAACAAAATTTTCTTATGTTGTAATTGATTGTACGTCTCTTTTAGTTCGTCCCACTTTGCCACAAGGATTTTGGTTTGTCCCTTAACCGCCTCTAATTGCTCCACATATAGGTGCAACTGCCTTTCTTGGTTGAGCTTTTCTTGCACGGCTAGTTTTGCCATCGCTTCCTCACCTTGCTCAATCGCCAGTTTGGCCTGACGAGTCCGCTTGTCCACTAGTATTTTTGTCTGTGAAATGAGCGCTGCCTGTTTTTTCTCTACAAAAATCTGTCTTGCTAGGGCTTTCTGGCCTTTGACAATTTCCTGTTCCATTTCTCTAGAATACTCATTTAACAAGGCAATTGGATCTTCAATCCCATCTAGTAATCCGTTTATTTCCGCCATTGTAATGGCTTTTAATCGTTTAAAAATCCCCATGTTATTCATTCTCCTTTCTCGTTAATAGATTTTTTTCCCATTGATCTAAAATGCTCGCATTTTGGTTTGTTACAGGTATGTGTGATCCGGCAAGAGAGGTGTCAATAAACTGCTTCATGGATGATGCTTTTGCTTTCTTTCGAAGCCATCTTACTAATAGAACGAGAACGGCTAGTCCTATAATAAGGAAAAGCCAAGGGAATCCGCCGCCATGGTGAGCACCATTCATTATGTGATGATGATGGTCGAATCCGCCTCTCTGCCCCATCCCGCCTTGTTGCGTGATGCCACCCTGTTGTCCCGCACCACTTGGTTGAGCCATTCCACCAGGACCGCGTCCTCCTCCTCGGCCTCTATCTCCTCCTAGTAAAAAGTGGAGCACGTTAAATACTAAAACAGTAGCAGCCACGATCACTCCCCAAAAAACACCCTTTTTTACCTTTGTATTCATATCCTTATCTCCTCTCCTTCCTTGATAGATTGAATAATAATAGAGTTTGGTGAAAAGGAAGCATGGGGACGGTTCTTTTGCTTCCGAAGCATGAGAACCGTCCCCATGCTTTTTGTAAAGGGTTTCATACAAAGGTTCATACTTATGTCACATTTATTGTGAAAAACTTCACAAACTAGTGATATACTAACACCATCAAGTTGCTAATCAATCATGACATCAAGAAATTAGCTTATCTCATTTTAGTAAATTTCATATAAAGAGGGGAAATCATCATGGAAAACAGAAATAAGAAAGTGAATCGAGTAGTGTTAATTGGAACAGGTGCAGTTGGATGCAGCTATGCTTACTCTATGATTAATCAAGGCGTAGCTGAAGAATTAGTTCTGATCGATGTGAATGAAGCAAAATCAGAGGGCGAAGCGATGGACCTGAATCATGGAATCCCATTTGCTCCATCTCCAATCAATGTGTGGAGCGGTACTTATCAAGATTGTGAAACAGCGGACTTAGTGGTCATCACAGCAGGATTAGCGCAAAAGCCAGGTGAAACCCGTCTACAATTAGTCGAAAAGAACACTAAAATTTTTAAAGAAATCGTAAAAAACATCATGGCCAGTGGCTTTGACGGCATCTTTTTGGTCGCAACCAACCCCGTCGACATTTTAACCTATGTGACTTGGAAAGAATCTGGGCTGCCAAAAGAGCGGGTGATTGGTTCTGGAACCGTCCTAGATTCTGCCCGACTTCGCTTTGCGCTTGGCCAGCATTTTAACATGGACACACGAAATGTACATGCTTATATCATCGGTGAACATGGCGATACCGAACTTCCGGTTTGGAGCCGCGCTTCAGTAGGAGTGGAACGACTTGAAGAACTTCCAGCTGAAAAACTAAACCATGAATGCTTAGAAAACATTTTCGTTAATGTCCGTGATGCGGCTTATCATATCATTGAGCGAAAAGGCGCTACCTATTATGGCATCGGCATGTCTCTTGTCCGGATTACGAAAGCAATTTTAAATAATGAAAATTGTATCTTAACGGTATCCTCTTATCTAGATGGCCAATATGGACAAAAAGATGTATTTATCGGCGTTCCATCTGTTATTAACCGTGGCGGAATCCGTGAAGTGATCGAAATCGACTTAAATGAAAAAGAAAAACAGCAATTTAATCATTCCGTTACCGTCTTAAAAGAAACTATGAAACCCGTAATTTAAGGAATTTTTATAAAATCCTTATTAAGGAAAGAAGATGAAAGCATGGAAACGTTGAATCAAACAAAAAAAGGTTATTTTATGATGGCGGTTTTATGGCTGGCCTATGTAACCTTTGCCATGAACTGGGTGGCGGGTTCTTCCTTGACACCGCAAATTACCAAAACATTTTTCGGTGGGCCGGTTGATCCGATTATTTCTCAATTAGTGAACTATTCGATTACGACAGCGCGTGTATTCGCCAATATTTTAGCAGCCATAGTACTTATGAAATTAGGACCTAGAAAAGCAGCCGGCACGGCGATTGGCCTGTTAATGATGGGACTTGTTGCGATTTATCTGCCTAATTATTGGGCCTATACAGTCGCTCGGATGGTCATGGCCGTCGGGGGTTCGATGGTCATTGTCTACATGAACCCAATCGTGGCCCACTATGTAAAAAATTCAAAAACAAAGCTGCGCATTAATGCGGCCAATACGGTTGCCTATAATGCCGGTGCCTTTATTGTTGCTGTATTATTCACTGTTTTTGCCAAGCAAATGGTCGCCAATTGGCGCATAACGTTAACGTTTTTTGCTTCTTTAACGATTCTTTTTTTTATTGGCTGGCTTTGGAAAGCAGAGAACTTTGAGACTAACGAAACGGGTGAAAAAACGGAAAAGTATGGCTACAAAGATGCGCTCAAAGATGGATTTCTCTGGCGCTATGGCTTGGCGTTTGCTTCCTTTTTAACTCTGTATGTCTTATCGCTCGTGAGCTTTAAAGCGATTTTTGACCAATATACCTTGTTAAATGGATCTGTGACGAACCTGTTAATCTCGGGCTTCGGCATTCTTGGCACATTTGCCGGAATTACCATAGGGAATAAAGGGGTACCAAGGAAGCCGATTCTTCTGTTCTCAGGGACTGTCATGGTAGGAACGTTTGCCCTTGCGATTGTTTTCGCGAATAAAATTCCGCTCCTATCTTACACGCTTATTTCAATTTCCGGATTTGCGATGTATATCCAGTACCCAATCTTTTTGAATCTCCCTCATGAATTAAAAGGGATGACTCCACAAAGATTGACCATTATGTTTGGATTATTTTGGGCTATTGCCTACGCAGGCCAAACGATTGCAACCATTATTTGGAGCTTTATATTAGGCTCTTCCGGATACACACCAGCCATGATCTTCTTCATCGCGGCCTCCAGCCTGTACATCTTTTTGGTCGCTACCTTCCCCGAAACAAGACAGAAGGCAGCCGCTGCAAGGAAAGCAGCATAGGTGGGAGCATGGGGACGGTTCTTGTGCTTCCAGTTTTGAAGACATTCTAATGTAAAACCCCCTTCGCTTTGTTGGCGAAAGGGGTTTTTCTCTTTCTGTGGAGGAAGCAAGAGAACCGTCCCCTCGCTTCCTAACTGAAAACCCCACTAAGTGCGGACCAGATCTGATTTTTTACTGTGAGAAGATTAGTGGTCATTCCTAGATCAAAATGAAATGGCAGGCTGATAAAATTCAGTGTGAAAAAGTAGCCGGCAAACAAGGTCTGGCTAAACAGGATAAGTCCTAAAATAACGGCCGGAACAAATTTCGTTTGAACCAATGCTGCCTTCCTCTTCGGATTGCTTCGCGACATAAAAGCTTGTCTGCACACTTTAAATGCACTAATCATCGACTGCATAAATAGCACCGATGCTAGGAATATACTAAGATGAACGAGAATCATTTCAACGTTAACATATGCAGGTAAAACCGTAACGTAGCGGAAATAGACGGGCAAGGTCAATAGTGTCGTAACGGACAGTCCCCAAACCACACCAAATGCGTTGCGGACCCACAACAGTAAAGCAACCACACTAAGTCCTAAATACAGATAAATAACGAAATGATAGTCTCCTCTCGTTACCAAATAAAACAACCCAATCGCGACCAACGAAGCACCCGTGTAACCTGCATACGAAATAAGTGCTCTTTTAAACGGTGAAGCAGCACTCCCAGTTGTCTGTCCAGAACCATCCCGATAAAGATGAATCTTACCACCTTCCAAGCAAGCACTAATCACGAGGTTAACTAAGTTATGGAAGTGTGCAAAATAGGTCCTTAAAAAAGGAAGCATGCTCCCCAGCAACGCTGCACCTAAATAAATCAAAATCAACGTTGGCGTATCCAATGTAAATCCTCCTCTCTTAACTAGATAGAAAGAAAAGCACCAGCCCTATTAGGCGGTGCTCCTCCCTTGAATTATAATGCGGCCACTTTTTCCTTTTCACTCTTTAACTTTTCAAGCTCCTTGGTTAGCTCTTCCTCGCTCACATAGTGATCGAATGCGGCATCAAACGCAGCTAACGGAGTGGCAAATTGATTGCCTGCCTGTACTTCTGCTTCCATCATTAAAATCTTTTCTTCCGCACGCGCCACTCCTCTTGCAATATCATCCGTATTGAAAGAAACGGTCACTTTCTGGATTTGTTTCAACGACTGAGCCACATTCGCACGGGATGCTAACAAGATTTTCTTTTGCTGCATTTGGTTATACTTTTCCTTGAGCTGGTCCAATTTTTCAACAAGGATTTGCGTTTGTCCCTTAATCGACTCCAATTGCTCCACGTATAGTTGCAGCTGATTTTCTTTGGTCATCTTTTCTTGCACGGCCAGCTTTGCGATGGCCTCTTCCCCTTGTTCAAGTGCGAGCTTCGCTTGACGTGTACGCTTGTCCACTACTAATTTCGTTTCAGCAATGAGCGCTGCCTGCTTTTTCTCTACAAAAATTTGTCGAGCTAAGGCATTCTGACCTTTAACAATCTCCTGTTCCATTTCCCGAGAATACTCATTTAACATCGCAATCGGATCTTCAATCCCGTCTAATAATCCATTAAGTTCCGCCATTGTAATGGTTTTTAATCTTTTAAAAATACCCATTTTATTCATTCTCCTTTTTAGTTAAAATCGTTTTTTCCCATTGATCCAAAATAGCAGCATTTTGGTTTGTGACTGGTATATGCGAACCTGCAAGTGAGGTATCAATAAACTGTTGCATCGAAGAAGTTTTTGACTTCTTTCTAAGCCATCTTACTAATAGGACAAGGACAGCTAGTCCAATAATAAGGAAAAGCCAAGGGAATCCACCGCCATGGTGCGGACCATTCATCATCTGGTGGCCCGCAAATCCGCCGCGGCCTCCCATTTCACCATGTCCTCCTGGACCTCTAGCAAAAGCGCTTCTTCCTCCTAGAAGAAAATGGAGTACGTTGATCACCATGACAGTTGACGCAACGATGACTCCCCAGAAAATTCCTTTTTCCACTTTTGTATTCATCTCATTTTTTCCTCCTTTCGTTACCTGATGTAATGAATTTTAGACGGGAATGGTGAAAACTTGGTGAAAAGAAACATTTATTTTTAAAAAGATGAGTAAGTTCTATAAATACAGCGAATTTTTTCCATTAAAAAAGCCAGCATACTAGATGCTGACTTTTTTACAACATGATTAAATTAACTTTAATCCACTCACAAAAATCAATACCGCCACAACCGCCCGCAGCGGTCTCGTCGGAACTTTTGCGGAAATCGTACTTCCGATTAGGACTCCAGGAATAGAACCCATTAATAGATTCCCCACAAGCATATAATTAACATTTCCATATCCAATATGAAGCATCCCTGCGACCGTTACCAGTAGAAACGCATGAGAAATATCAGTGCCCACCATCTCAGATGTCTTCATTTTATAAAGATAGATCATCGCGACAGCGAATAAAGAACCTGAACCTAATGAAGTGAGTCCAACAATAAATCCAAACACGCAGCCTATTAAAATCGTTAGACCCTTTTTTTCGCTCAAAAGCTTCGTCTGCCAACGATTAGGCCGTAACCGCTTCTCCATGAACGTTTTGATAATGATCGCAATCGAGACAAATACCAATACATATCCAAGGGCGTGGCGAATGATTTGTTCCTGGTTATGGTAAGAGGCTTCAAAAAAATGAAGGGCCGCGATGGCGATGACCGCACTCGGGATACTCCCCATTGCGAGATACTTTACCATTTGAACATTCACTGTTTTTTGTCTCCAATGCTGCACAACACCGAATAGTTTCGTGATTGAATTATAAACAAGGTCTGTTCCAACGGCAATCGATGGATTAACCCCTATTAAAATTAACACCGGTGTCAGGAGTGCTGCTCCACCCACGCCAGTCATCCCTACCAGAAAACCTACCAAGAGTCCCATCAACGCAATCCCTATACTCATATCGCACGCCCTATCTTCATTTAATTCCAAGTATTTATATAGGATTATATATAAATATAGGAATCTTGTAAATAACAAACTTCCTATAAATTCAGATAATTTATTAGACGGCTAAAAAAAATCCGCCCCATTCTGGGCCGGATTTCTTCGAGCAATATGCCCAATCAACAGCAGCCATTTTACCCACTATATGAAAATAGTAAGTGAAACGTGATTATTTTTTAGGCTCAGCTGGAACCGATATTTCTTTAAGGGCTTCTCCTGCCTCATCACTCGACTGATTATTTACCGCCAAATCGCCAAGCGAGACCATTCCAACCAATTTATCACTTTCCACGATCGGAAGGCGGCGAATCTGTTCATGAGACATGATTTTGGCAGCTTCCTCAACAGACATGTCTTTGGTGCCTGTCACCACGATATTATTTGCTAGTAAATCAGAAACGGGTGATGCATCCGGAAGTTCGTTTGCTAATCCCTTTATCACTAAGTCTCGGTCGGTAATGATTCCCACTAGCTTATCATTTTCACAAATGGGAATGGCACCCACATCCAATTCTTTCATTTTTTTTGCGACTTCTTTACAAGTACTTTCAGGAGTACAGCAATCGATATCGGTTGTCATAACATCAGCAACATTCATTTTAATGCCTCCTTTATTCCTTCTTATTGGATTCATACCCGCCCCATTTTATTGTTAAACTTCACTATCCAAGCTGATAAAAATGGGATAGCTCTTCATTCCACAAAAAAACCCATCCAACTAAGCTGGATGGGTTTCAAAATCAAACGACGCGTTTGATACTTTTCGTATTTTGATTTTTTTCTTTCATACGGCTGAAAATATTCGCCAAAACTGAACCAGATAAATTATGCCACACACTGAAAATCGCACTAGGTACAGCGGCTAATGGCGAGAAGTGAGCCGTCGCGATTGCCACTCCCAAGCCTGAATTCTGCATACCGACTTCCATTGCCACCGCCTTTTGTTTGGCCAGATCCATTCCGCATAAACGGGCAAAGAAAAAGCCAATCAAGAATCCTAATAGATTATGAAGGATGACAACTCCAAAAATAAGCAACCCAGTTTCGGCAATCTTAGAAGCGCTGCCTGCTACAACAGCCGATACAATCAACACAATCGCAATAACGGAAACAAGCGGCAAAGCTTTCGCACCAGCTCTCGCCTGTTTGCCAAAAAACTTTTTAATAATAAAGCCGATTGCCAATGGAACGATGACCACCTGTACAATTTGAAGGAACAAGGAAGCCACACTAACATCAACCCACTTGCTCGCAAATAGTAGAATTAACAATGGTGTGACAATTGGTGCAAGAATCGTAGAAACAGAGGCAATTCCAACAGCCAGAGCCACATTTCCTCTTGCTAAAAACACCATCACATTCGAAGCTGTTCCACTCGGGCAGCATCCTACTAAAATAACCCCTACTGCGACTTCCTTCGGTAAATGAAGTCCGACCGCCAATAAAAACGCTAGCAGCGGCATGATCACAAAGTGACCAACAACCCCGAGCGCCACTTCCTTTGGTCTCTTAAATACTTCTTTAAAATCCGATAACTCCAGCGTTAGGCCCATCCCAAACATCACAATCCCTAAAAGTGGAACAATATAGCCTCCAAGCCAGACAAAGTGAGACGGAAAGTTAAAAGCGATCACGGCAAAGATTAACACCCACAACGTAAAAGTTTTCCCAGCAAAGCCGCTGATTTTCTCGATGACTCCCATAAATGAATCCCCCTAAATTATTTCGTTTTTCCAAATATTTAATATTTTTATATATTAGAATAAATATTTAAAAAAATCAATATTTTCTATACAATAATTAATTCTTAAAAAAATAAGCCTAAATGCAAGGGGTTACAGCTTCAAAGGGGAATTTTCGGAAATCTTTCGTCTGTACATTTTTTGAAAATTTCCTATATAATTAAGATTATATTTATTTAAAGGAGCAGACAAAATGCCAAAAACACTTACGAGAGCACCATTTAAAGCCGATCATGTCGGAAGCTTCCTGCGTCCGGAACGATTGAAGCAAGCCCGTCTTCAAAAAGAAAACGGTGAAATCACCGCGGAACAGCTTCGTGTGATTGAAGATGAAGAAATCATTAAATTAGTAGAAAAACAAAAAGAAGTAGGGCTTAAGGCCGTAACCGATGGCGAATTGCGCCGTGCTTGGTGGCACTTTGACTTCCTAGCAGGACTCGAAGGTGTTGAGTTTTTTGAGACCGATGCTGGAATTCAATTTAATGGGGTTCAAACAAGAGCACACGGCGTAAAAGTAACGGGTAAACTTGACTTTGGAGAGCATCCATTTATTGAAGACTATAAGTTCTTGCACAGCATTGCAGGTGACCACACGGCGAAGTTCACGATTCCTAGTCCAAATATGCTGTTTTTTAGAGGAATTATTGAGGAAGCTGCTTATTCTGACAAAGAGGCATTTTTCGATGATTTAATTAAGGCTTACCAAAAAGCAATTCAAGCATTTTATGAGGCAGGCTGCCGGTATCTGCAACTAGATGATACATCATGGGCTGTTTTCTTTTCTGAAAAAGGCCAAGAGCAAATCGCAGCAAAAGGCTACACTCCTGAAGAGTTGATTAAGATTTTCACACGGGCGATCAATGAATCGATTGCGGGCAAACCGGAAGACATGGTGATCACGATGCATATCTGCCGTGGAAACTTTAAGTCTACTTATACAGCAAGCGGCGGTTATGACAACGCATCTGAATATATCTTTGGCGAATTAAAGGTTGATGGCTTATTCTTAGAATTTGACGATGAGCGCTCTGGCGGCTTTGCTCCTCTTCAACACGTGAATCGCAAGGATTTACAAATTGTTTTAGGATTGATTACTTCTAAGTTTGGTGATTTGGAAGACCCTGAACAAATTAAAGCGCGAATTGCCGAAGCAGCAAAGTATGTGGATTTAGACCAACTTTGCCTAAGCCCGCAGTGCGGATTCTCCTCAACCGAAGAAGGAAATTTACTTACGGAAGAACAGCAGTGGGATAAGGTTAAACATGTTATTTCCATTGCTGATGATGTTTGGAAATAAGCATAGGGACGGTTCTCTTGCTTCCTTTTCGGAAGCAAAAGAACCGTCCCCATGCTCACCCTTTTGGCATGTCAAGTGCTTGGTAGGCTAGTTGATACTTTCCGCCTTCAGCTACCTCTGCATGGTACAAAGCCTTGAGGGCAAAATTTTTCTCAAGCTCGTGTTCTTCCATCAACACCTTTAATCGTATTTGCAATTCCTTATTGTCTTTGATCAGCTGCTTCATTTGAGATTTGATAAACTTCATGATCAATATAACTCCCTTCTAATCCTATATATATCTGTCTGATATGGCATTTACCCGTGATATGGGTTGGGAGCGAAGACAGGTTTGTTTCTATGACAATTTCTTAATAAACACAACCTTAAGATAGTTGCCCTCCGGAAATTCCTTGATGGCTTTAAAATCTTTCGGAAGGGAGAATTCCTCCACTAGCTGATAGTTCCTGTTAGTTTCTTTAAAGGCTTGATCAATAAAACTTTTAAACTTCGTCATATTAAACGAGCTAGAATTGGTGGACGCAACAATTATCCCCTCATCCTCTGTAATCGCAATAGCTTCTTTTAAAAGATTCTTGTAATCCTTTTCCGCGCTGAATACCATCTTCTTTGACCTCGCAAAGCTTGGAGGATCCAGGATGACCATATCAAACAATAGCTGCTTCTTCACGGCATACTTAAAGTAATGGAACACGTCTTCGACAATGATATCCTGTGCGCCATCATCCAGCCCGTTCACTCTAAACTGCTCGATCGTCTTAGGTAAGCTTCTATTGGCTAAATCCACACTTGTTGTTTTAACCGCGCCTCCTACGGCAGCAAAAACAGAAAATGCTCCTGTGTAGGAAAACGTATTCAGCACGTTCTTTCCTTTCGCATAAACATCACGGATTCGTTTTCTAACATCTCTTTGATCTAAAAAGACCCCAACCATCGCACTTTCATTTAAGTAAACCGCGAAGTTTACTCCATTTTCTTTTACGATAATCGGGAAGGTTCCTCTTTCTCCCGCAACGAAATCGTCTTCTTCAATGTATTTTCCGCTGACAGCAAATCGTTTCTTTTGATAAATGGCTTTAAATGGAATCAATTCTTTCAGCGCATTGATAATATACTCCTGAAAGTGGTAAATTCCTTTGCTATACCAGGTGATTAAATAATAGCCATCAAAATACTCGATCGTTAATCCGCCTAAACCATCGCCCTCGCCATTTACGACTCGGAAAGCGTTAGTATCCGGGTTATTAAAAAACGGCTCTCGATCGTGGAGTGCTTCTTTCAATTTATTCACAAAAAACCTTTGGTCGATTGGTTCATTCTCATTTCGACTAAGAACCCACCCATACCCTTTGTTTTGTTTGCCAAAATAGCCCTTCGCGATGAACTTATTCCGTTCATCAACAAGACGGACAATCGTTCCCTCTTCCGTACCTTCGTCCAAATTAATCAAGGCTTCCCTTGAAATAAGGGGATAACCGCTTCTATACTTATTAACAAACTTGCCCTTTACCGTAAAACAAACATCATTCTTCATCTTGTCATCCAATCAAAATTATTTGGAGAAGCATGGGGACGGTTCTCTTGCTTCTTTGAAGCAGAAGCAGAAGAACCGTCCCCATGCTTCCAACCTATTATTATTATAAATCATAATGAGGGCGTTTAAACGATTAAGTTGGGACAAACCTTATTTAGGTCCGAAGAGGAGGTTCATAGATTTGAAAATCGGGGATTTAAAGAAGGTGGCACGGGGGCTGTTTTCTTGCTTCCGGGTTGGTCTGGAAGCAGAAGAACCGTCCCCATGCTTCTTATCGAAACTTCGTAACTGGAATGTGAAAGTATAGGATTAGAAAGGCGGTACACACGAAGCATAGGACCCATGCCCAAAGCGGCCGGGTATGGTGGAGGCGTAGTCCAATAAACAGAAATAGCCAAACCACGCATGACCAGCCAAAATTCCATCCATGAGTATAAGAAATTAGTTTGGCACACCTAAACAAATACTCCATGATCACCTCAGCCATAAACCAGATGCCAATATAGAAGACTTGCTTAGGCCAACGTGATTGATACGGGAATAAGGATAAGTAAAGCAAGGTCAGGTTGGGGAAGGTAATAAAGGTTAACAGAAACTCCGCAATGGTATGGTTGGGAACGATTATCGAACCTTGAAAAGTCCATAATGGGTATTCGGACATAAGGACAGAAGTAAAAAAATCCACAGCTATAATGTAAAGGATGGTGGGATAGTATTTCTTCCAATTTTTCCAATCAGCAAACCGCCATGCGCTAATCAGATAAATAAAGGGCAGCACCATTCTTAAGTATGATATAGTCGTATGTAACATGTGACGTCTCCCCCCCTTCTACCTCATTCTCTACAGTATAGTATTATTCATATTAAGGGCGTTTAAACGATTAGAAATATAATCATTATTTTTAGCAAGGGTCCGAAGCGAAAACTGCTCTTTTTAAAAATAATTACTCAACCCAAAAACAGCATAAAAAAATGGCTTGGAGATAGTTCCAACCCATTTCTAAATGACCCCATTTCCTTCCGTAAGCTTCTTCTTATCTGAAGGAAACATTCCAAGCATCAGAACAACTGGTACGATATTAACAACCGCCAAAACCGTCCCTTGGAAATCTGTACCACTCATTAATCCGTGTGCTGTTACTAAAATATACAGAATAGGGTTAAGAGCATGCAGCTTCTGCCACCGTTGGTAACCAATTTTCTTACGGAATTTTGATGTGACAATCGTTAAAATTAAGAAATACGTCGCAATCGACCCTAATCCCATCGAAATCGTTTCATAGCTGCCGCTAAACGGAATCAGGATATCACTCCAACTAAATTTCATGAAAGCATCAATCAATAAAATTCCTAAGTGACCACCAGTCATAATCAAGGACCAGTCCGAGACTACCTCATGAAAATGAAGGAGATTAGTCACTTTCTTTTTCCGTTTCTTCTGTACCGCCGAATATAGTCCAGTTAATGCCGCCAAATATAATAATAGATATGCCACAACTCCAGTTGCCCGAATTGCGTACCATTCTAAAGACTCCATTTTATTCGCCACCTCTCCAAATTTCTTTTGCTTCATTAATAATAACCGCTGGCTTCTTTTTGACAGAAAGCAAGGCTTTCCCGCACTCTTCTCCCAATAAAAGGACCACTTTTGCTAATACATCCGCTTCGACAGCCGTTGGCGCTGTTACAGTAGAAGAAAGAATCGTGCTCGCAGAAGGTTCGCCTGTTGTCGCATCTATCAGGTGATGCTTACTTCTCCCATTCACCTTCCATCTTCTTTTCATTGAAGTAGAAGTAGCAATGGCCCCATCCAATCCTTGGATAGAAGAAAGCATTTGGGATGAATCAAAAGGATCTTCAATGCCAATATTTAAGGGCCGCGGCAGATCTCCAAAAATCCGGATATCTCCGCCGACATTCACAAACCCAAATCCATACTGGGATAAGACATCCGCTGCTCGGTCCACCACCCAGCCCTTTGCAATCCCCCCCAAATCTATTCGAGTATGAAGCACCACCGTTTGCCGATCTTCATCTAATTGATATGGTCTCATTTTTGTAAAAACGGGGGCTGTTTGGGAGGGAGCCGTCAACTCCTGCCCTTTAATCCACTCAATTGATTGGGTATAGCCGCTGTTTTCAATCGCTGACAAAATACCAGGATTAAAAACGCCATTTGTTTCTTCATAAAATCGAAGTGCCTCTTTTAAAATACCAAATAATGGATCCGATACCTCGACTTCTTTTTCTAATTGTTGATTTAACCGGGATAACTCACTATCTTCTTTAAACCGGCTGCATGTGTCTTCGACAGATGCGAATAATTTGTATACGGGCATGAGGTCATTGGCAAACAGTTCTTGATTGATCGATAGTTGAACCATTGTACTCATGGAATTGAAGTTATACTTATTCATTGTTGGTTCCTCCTGCAGAAGTATTAAATGATCAAATGAGATGATCCTTTAACTTCATCAGGTTCCACCAGTGGTAGTATCAAAGCCTCCATGTTGACTTGGAAACGAGTTGTCTTGTGAAACTTGTTGATCTGACGCTTGAGTTCCATTGGTGTCTGCTGATCCAGTTGTATCAGTAGTTGTGTTAGTATCAGTAGTTTGACCAGGGATATCATAGGTGATCGATGAATCTTGGTTACTGCTGCTTTGAGTTGATTGTGTTGTATTTTGGGTTGTCGCCACAGCGGCTGTGTTGGCTGTTGTATCTTTTTTTATTCCCATATATGACATCATTCCGGCAACGAGAGCAAGACTTGCAAAACTCACTCCCCAAGAGGTAAATTTCTGTTTTTTCATTGGTAGGACTCCTTTCAGTTTGAAATGCTTTCTTTATGTCCATGTCTGTATTATGAATCGACAACCTTAACTAAACCTTAAAAAATCCCAGAAATTGAAAAGAACTTCTTCATAGTGAAAAAGTATTTATAAGTCATTTCTAGAACAGTTGAATATACAGAACAGAGAAAAAGCCCATTTCATCGGATAAAATGGGCTTTTTCTTCGTGTCTAAACGACATCAATTCGACTCTATTCTCTATATATTATTTTAATCAAACGCTTGGTTAAAAATAGTAGGAATTCACGTTCCAACTGACTTTCACTTTTAAACTAGTGAAAAATATGGTCGAAAGTAGTTAGTAATTTTTGCAGAAAAAATTTCAATTTCCCGGAAAATTCTATTGTTTTCGTTTGCACTTTCATCAATCTCATCTTTTCGCGATGATTCAACTTTAATCAAACATTTGATTAAAACCGAAACTAAACTGCACTATTACTGGACTTCTTTCACAAAATGCTTGAAAGAATTGTCGAGATCTGTCTATTAATTAAAGAAGTCCCTACCATCAATTGACTCAGTCACAGGATTATTTCACACGTATTTTTTGACCAGCGATAATGACATCAGGGTCAT
This sequence comes from Neobacillus drentensis, assembly GCF_021560175.1. Classification (GTDB taxonomy): domain Bacteria; phylum Bacillota; class Bacilli; order Bacillales; family Cytobacillaceae; genus Neobacillus; species Neobacillus drentensis_A. The sequence goes on from NZ_CP091110.1 coordinate 5,659,432, forward strand.
TAATTCCATTCCAAGCTTGCAGCTGTGCGACAGATATTCCAAAAACTAATGCGATTTGGGACAACGTATCGCCTGATTTTACCTGATAATACACAGGTCCTGACGAGTGATTATCAGGTAACCTTAAAATTTGTCCAACATAGATAAGGTTAGGATTTTCGATGTTATTTAATTTCACTAAATCCTTCACCGTTGCTCCGAATCTCGCCGCAATTTTGCTTAAGGTATCGCCTGGTTGAACAGTATAGGTAGATGGAGGAGAACTTTCAGGCTGTGACGCTGCTGCTCTGCTCCATGCTCCTGCACGATTGGCGAATTCATTATAATCTACTTGGATACCTGCTAGTGGAAGATTATGCTGATATTGGAGAATATGATGAAAATCTGCTACATGGCCGCGGGACCAAGAAGTTGTCTGCCAATAAAAATCGACTGCCTTATGATCATAAAGCATGGTAAGTACAGAATAAGAGCCATAAACTCCTACTTTAAAACTTGGGTCAATGCCAGTACGAACACCTGTAAAATAGGTTAAGATCGAGTCCATGTCTGCTGGCTGCGCATCATAATCAACAGCAAAGTAAATCGCACTGCCTTCTGTCTGTACAAGCGTCTTTGCGTAGCGTGAGGCTTCCTGGGCATCTGAAATCCCTCGGGCCCTGGTAAAATAAGTGGCGTTAGTCGGATTGGTTTCCCAAATACTCACCAACTGTAACCCCGCATTGAGGATGGCATCAGCCTCCGCTTTGTTCATCGACTTCCAGCTATCGCCAAGATAACGTCCAACATACTGAATACCAGTAGATTTAAGACCTGCAGTCAACGAACAAGTAAGTTTTGTCGCACAGTCCACTCCGTTTAAATTTCGAATAAGATCACCTCCATAATCAGGGGGACGGTTCTCATGCTTCGGGAATCATGGGGACGGTTCTGTTGCTTCGGAAGCATAAGAACCGTCCCCGTGCTTCCAGCTTTCACTCAGGGTCAGGTGGTCCAATGACGACTGTTTCATCAATGGGGGATAGGACTTTGGCTAGTTTCTGAGCATTTACATCATAAGCGAGTTCAAAAACATCAGGAGGTGTTAATCGTAGCACATCAGAGCCCTCAATCGACTGGATTTGTCCATCATTGAAGGCAACTAAAAGATGGGCTTCCTTGGTTACACAAGTAATCCAGTGCCACCAGCCCTTTGGCAGGAAGGTGACCTGACCTGGTTTCACATGATAGGTCTGCAGTTCTAAGGTTGACGGATTCAAAATTGAAATAATGACTTCCCCAGAGATAATGAAATCAAGCTCATCCGCATTGGGATGCCAGTGCGGCTCGCGAATATGTTCTCGGCTCAGAAATAGGTCTCCTAGAGCCAAATCCTGCATCTCTGGTATTTGCGCTGAGGTAACTTCGTAAAGTACATTTTGCGGATTTCGCTCAAAGCCTACATTGTCGCTGACATCAAAAAATAGTTCTGGAGACGTCGTGGAGCCCCACTGCATTCCTCCTCTTCGTCGATTCATGGGTAAAAACATTTCCCTAATCATATCACTTATTGGAGCACCATTTTTTGGTCCGATTACGACAGTCTCAGTAATTGGCGCCAGTACCTTGGCTAGCTTTTCAGCATTTACACCATAAGCCAATTGAAAAACTTCTGGGGGAGTTTTTCGAAGGACATCGGAGCCAAAGATATTCTGACGTTTTTTCGTGTCGTATAAGGCCACAACATGAGCTTCCTCCGTAATGGAGATGATCCAATGCCACCAGTTTATTGGAATAAAAACAACATCCCCTGGTTTTACACGATAAGTTAGCAATTGCGGGGTGAACGGATCGAGTACAGAGATGATCGCTTCACCACTCACCACATAATCGAGTTCAGCAGCATTAGGATGCCAGTGAGGTTCTAAAATGTGGCCCCTGCTAAGAAAAATGTTATCTAAGCTAATATTTCTCAACACAGGTAACTGTGATGAGGTAACTTGGAAGATAATATTCTCAGCATTCCGCTTAAAGAACACACTTTTTCTAGAATCAAAGAAAAGATTGGCGGTGTTCGCTGTTGTTTTCCCATTAGATGATTTTGTGTTACCGGTTTGGTTATTTTTCATCTATTAAAATTAAACCTCCTGTCCGAAAATACAGGTAAAAAGGCTGTCTTTCCTAAAAACCCGTAATCTATGAATATGCCAAGCAGGACAAGTGTGATTGGGTAAAATGCCTGTAACATGGGAACATGCAAGGTTTATTTATTAAATACGGAGGAAATGGTGTAGTTTATAATGGAAGGAATGAAATATAGGATTGAAATGGGTAATACGGATAAAAAGGCATAAAAAAAAACGATCCTCAGTTTTTATCTTTGAGAGTCGTTTCTAAATAAATCTGCCACAAACTGTAATTCATCTTTACTCATTGGTTTTAAAGTTAATGCTGTAGCTGCCATGTATTTTCCGTAAGTGTTCATAAAGTTTTCCATTTTCTTGATCATTTGATTACCACCTTCCAAAATTTATATCCTTATTATCGTTCAAAAGGGGCTCATTTGACAAAGTCTTGGAAAACGGAAACATTCACCAAAAAAGCGGGAACATTTTCCTTGTAAGCGTACATTTTACATTGTTTTCTCACTTTTTCACCGTTTTTCTTTATTTTTCACTTTGAAGGAGCACAGGGAGTTCTCATGCTTCGGAAGCAAGAGAACCGTCCCCCTGCTCCTTATGAAAAAGTAACCTTATTTTTTCCTGTTCGTTTGGATACATAGAGTGCTTCGTCAGCGGAGCGAATCATTTCCGCAGATGGAACCTGCTCATCCTCCCATACTGCCGCACCGATACTGCAGCCTACCTTGATTTTTTGATCATGAAGGTCAAAGGGCTGATTCAGACTATTGATGATCTTTTCAGCCACCATCGTGGCATCCTGGACAGAATCCCCACTCGTGGTATACAAAATAACCAAAAACTCATCTCCACCTAGACGGAACACCCCTTCATTACTCCGGACACAACTTTTCAATCGCTTAGCGGTTTCTTGCAGCAAACGATCACCGACTTGATGGCCTAAGGTATCATTGACCTGTTTAAATCCATCCAAATCGAGGTACAAGAAGGTAAGCCTATTACCCATTTGTTTCGCTGTTTCCATAGCTCCTTCAAGAAACTGATCGAGAGCAATCCGATTCATCAATCCTGTGAGCGTATCATGGTGTGCTAGATTTTCCATCTTACCCAAATCCGAAACTGTGCGAACCAACGATTCCACCAAATCACGGAGCGATAAAGATAGAATCTCAATATCCTTAATTCCCTTATAATAAGGTATTTCCACCTTCTCACCTGCTCGTAAGCGATTGGCAGAGTAAGAGATTTGTTGAAGCGGCTTGGTGATTAAGGCCGAGGCAAACCAGCCTAATAAGGCAAAAATAATCGATAAGACGACTCCGATCAGTAAGATGGACTTCTGTAATTCATGGACAGGAGCAAAAGCTGTTTTTTCAGGTACACGGACCAAAATGGACCAGCCCAAACCAGGATAGTTTTGATAACCGTCTCCAAACGCATATCCCGTTAGATACTTCTTACCGTTTGGCCATGTTTCGATTCGCCAGTTATTCTGACCCTTTTTGGCAAGCTTCAAACTTTCTAAGTTTAACGGCTTGCCTATATTGGCAGATGGACCTAAGAGAACAATTTGATCTTTCTGGCTGACCACAAAGATTTCTGCCCCGTCTACCTTCTCTTTTAACGGTTTCAATATTTCTTTTTCAACCTCACGGGACCATTCCCAGCTAAGGTGGGCTGCAATAACGCCGTTAAGCTTGCCGTCTGCTGTGACAATCGGTCTACTGATATCAACAAATTGTAGTGGTTCACCACTGGGATTTGGCAGCAGTTTAGCCAGTAAGACCGCATCGTGAACATCCCCGACAAATGATCCTTTTATTCCTTCTTGATAGACAGGGCGTCTCGAAATGTCGCCGCCTTTTAAAATTCCATTGGTTGCCGCTAAGACCTTCCCGTTGACATCCGTTACACCAACCCATGAAAAGGCAGGAATGCTCTCTTGGAGCTTGTTAAGAAGCACTTGAACCTGATGCGGGTCAGCGGGGTTCTGGATATCCTTCAGCTGACTGATCACATTAATTTCGCCAGCCCTCGACCACATAAAGTGATCTAATTTATCCGCCATATTATAAGCCGTGGCTGATAGTGTATTTCCGATCTGGTCCTCGACTTTTTGACTTGCTTGCGTTCCAATCATCATACTTAAAATAGCGGTTATTCCAAAGATTCCAACTGCAAATAGGACCGCTACATAGGTGCGCAGTTTTAAATTCACGTAACTCCTCCATTCTAACTGGGAGAAAAGATAGTTTAGCAATTTCATATTATACTAAGTTTCCACCTTTTTCGAACAGTGTCTTTTTATGGATTTAATTGAACTAGGAAACAGTAGAAAGAGGAGGGTTTTGAAGTCCTCCTCTTTCCCATTTTAGACTATGATACGCCTGTAGCTGTTACAACTAATTGAACGTTTGATTAACTTTTACAAGTGGTGCCCGTAGGTTTCTCCGCAATTATAAATGAAGCCGGCTAGTCTATCCTTGACCTGGTCTTTTTGCCTATTTTTTTAACAATCAAAAACGTCATCAGCAGGACGAGAAAGGCCCCGACTGAGTCAAATAAAAAGACATCCTTTATCGAAGCGGTTCTGCCTGGCATAAAGGATTGGTGATATTCATCCGTCATCGCATAAAGTACTGTTAGTATCCATGCAAGGATATAGGCAAATCGGTAGACTTCCAGACACTTAAAAAATAAAAAGGCAAGGAAGCCGAATACCGTAATGTGGGTGAGTTTTCGCACGAAAAAGTTTAGCTGATCTACTACCACATGGTTTACTCCGTCTATATGTAAGAACACCAGTATTTTTTGGAGAGTATCGGACGTATTTTTCCCCGTAGAATAAGGAACCTGTGTAAACATAAAAATAACTGCCATCCATAGGATCGCCGCAACAATCCACCATTTTCTTCTATTCATCTATGTCATCTTCCTCCGTTTCTATCAATAACTCCTATAGTACTACCTAGCTGCTTAAGAGGACAACAGGTTCTTGTAAACAGAAACCCTAAACTAGTAAAATAGGAGCATGGGGACGGTTCTCTTGCTTCCGTTCTGGAAGCAAAAGAACCGTCCCCATGCTCACTAAACTGTGAAAGGTGTTCTTGATGAAGTATTTTAAACTGCCTATTCTTTATTATGTTATTTTTATCATTATTGTCGTTTCAACCTATATTAGCTATGAAATCTATCCGATGACTTCCGCACAGGAAAAGACAACGTTTATTGTAACGGTTTTATCATTGGTTGTGTCTACCATCGCTTTTTATATAGCGATGAAAACGTACATATCGATTGATAGTGTGAATGTGATTACCCAGATGGAGGGAAATGTTTTAGAGAATGAAAATTACGTCATTTCTATTACGAGTCTATTAAAAGATTATCCCATGACAAATCCACTAGAGGTTGAGGATGCTATTTTTAAAAAGTTAAAAGAGATCTTTAGTAAAAAGAATTCAAGAACGGCCATTGATTTTACCGATAACCTACAATATTTTATCGATATCATTATCTTCTTCCCCGCACTTTTTAAATCAGAAAATGGCCGGCAGCAGGAAAATTTTAAAAATATGGAAACCGTTCTTTCCTTAATTGATCAGCGAAAAAAGGATCTCCTTTCGGTCAGTACCGGAAATCTCATTTTAATAGAAGAAACCGTTAAACTGATCAATAGTGTCATTAACTACCAACAATTAATTTCCACAAAAGAAATTAAGATGTCTTCTTCTTTACTTGATGTTAGGGGAACAATGTTAAAAAACCCTGTAACACAAACGGTTTACTTTGATTATCTAGGATTGTTCTACAATAAAAAGGCAATGACGATTTTATTTGACAATCTGAACTTGGGAAAAGGCGATATATTCGAGATTGACCGGCTTAAAGAGGTGATTCGAAAAATTCCCTCACTCGATGGTGAAAATGTCGAGCTTGCCACGATGTATTTGAAGGAATCCAAGAAAGCCTTTCAACATGCCCTAGAGAATTGTAAGAACGATGTGATGTGGGAAGGATTTATTAAATATAACGATGCGCGTTCTACCTATTTTTTAAAGCTCGTTCAACCCGAGTATCAAGGGGAAGATTGGAATATCCTCATGAACGAGGCGATTATCGCCCGTGGCAAACTGAATTATTTAATTAAGGATCTGTACGAAAAGGGAGCGCCGCCTACCTTCCTGCAAGAGGAATTTAATTATCAAGAATATCTGGCAAGATTGGTTAAAATCAATATCCTGATAGCCGAAGAAACAGACATCAACGATACCCTAAACATCAGCCGATACCCTGCCCCACAATATACCGGGTTAAAAAATGACCGTTTCATTAAGGAACCGTATCTAGGTAGTAATACAAAAATTAGAAATTATCAACAAGATATTTTGCGGAAGCTTGACGAAGCATAGGGAGGGTTCTCTTGCTTCCTTTTCGGAAGCGTAAGAACCGTCCCCATGCTTCCCGTGATATAATCATAATTGGAGTAGTGTAAAGCCATCTTTTAAAATCTTTAAAAGGTGTAGCTGATCCGCATTCTCCTGGCTGGATACTGGTGTCCTTTTGGAGCCAGTGCATCTAGGGTTCAAACCCCTAAAGGGGATCCGCTCACGGTTATTTAGGTTTTGGCCAGTTTTGCAGGTAAGACCTCCATTGGCCAATCCAAGCTGTGGGTGGATTCCAAAATCTTAGAGAGAAGGTGATAGAATGTTTGATATTATGATCATTGCACTAGTAATTTTCTTAATTTTCTTACTACTCGTTATAACCAAAAGACTTATTAAAACGATGACCATTTTTCAATATGAACGTGGAATTAAGTTTCACAAGGGAAAGTTTAAGGAAGTTGTTGGGCCGGGAAGGTATACCTATTTTACTTCAACTACCCATTTGGAAATTTTTGATATGAGACCTGCCATTCTCCAATTAAACGGTCAAGAATTATTAACGGCTGACAATGTTAGTGTGAAAATTAGTTTAGCTGTCAAATATCAGATTCTAGACCCCCAAGCACTGATTTCAGAGTATCAAAACTTCCAAGACTATTTATATATGAGCATACAATTTAAACTCCGAGAAGTCGTATCTTCAATTGAAATGGATGACCTATTGAAAAGCCGCCAAAAAATAAACGATGATGTCAGAAACTTACTGTTGGAAGACAAATCTTTAATTGGGGTTTCTATTCATTCAGTGGATTTGAAGGATATTATGTTATCAGCAGAATTAAAGAAAGTTTATTCCGAGGTGCTTAAAGCAAAAAAGGAGGCCCTTTCGTTATTAGAGAAGGCACGCGGAGAAACGGCAACATTAAGAAGCTTAGCCAATACGGCTAAGATGTTGGAAAACAACCCAGAATTAGCCCAACTTCGGTTAATACAAACGATTGAAGCTTCACAAGGAAATACCTTTATTATTGATGTTTTAAATAGTAACAAAAAGAAAATGTAGGAGCACGGGGACGGTTCTCTTGCTTCCATTCAGGAAGCAAAAGAACCGTCCCCATGCTCTGCCGTCACCCGTTATTCCGTGAGTTTATTCCGGTCTTCAATTTGTGGAGGTTCTTCCATCCAACCGTTTTGGATCATAATTTTTCCTCCTTGTTGAGCAAATCTGAAAATATCTGCTGCAAGTACCGCCATTTTGGCCGGCAGGTCATTTCGTAAGCTAAAGGCACCGCCTAATGCATTACTTCCAAGTCCAAAGGTGGTTAACAAACTGGTATTGTACAACATTAATTTATCAGAGAATGGTGCAACTTTTGACGCTGTTGCTTTTCCCGCATGTGTAGCGGGAGGTTCAATGAAACTTTGGCGTAAAAACTCGCCTAAGTCCATTTCAATTTTTCTTGACAATTTCATTCCCTTGACAAGATAGTCTTGAACATCCTCATGTGAAGCAACTTGTGCAAATCCAATCATTAATTGCATTCCGACAAGGTTTGTTTCAATGGCATGATGGATCAGGGAGACCTCAATCGTGTTAAGAGATCTCGGCTCATTTAGCAAATTAAAACCACTCCGATAATCGGTATCTTGTACAAAACGCACTTCTTTCGGCATGGATACATAAGCTGGACGAACCAAAACCCCTTTTTCTAAAAGGAATTGGGTGGATTCACTGTTCAACGCTTGCGCTTCTGCAGTCAAGTTGATAAAAAGATCATTAATATCTTTCCGATAAGACATCCCACAAAAAAGCGCGTAAAGACTCATCTCCACCTTCGTCATCATATGTAAGTACATGATATTGAACATGTAATCATATAACTTTGGCACGCCTTTATGAACATCCTCGTCTGTAAAACCAATAGGAATAACTGCCCCTTCTTGTTCAAAAATCTCCTTAATGGTCTCTATCGTCTTGGAAGCCCCATCATAATGAGTTTGCAACAATGGTCTTTCATCATTCTCAGCGTGCTCAATAAAATGCTCTAAAATTCTCATAATCATCGTCTTTTCTTGATAAGCCATCCACAAATTCGCTAATTCTGAAGATGTAATCGGAATTCCATTCAAAGTCATTATGATAACCCCTCCTGTTAGATGCACGGGGACGGTTCTCTTGCTTCCGATTTGGAAGCAAGAGAACCGTCCCCACGCTTATTTAGTAAGAAAGATAGGGAACTTTTTTGGGCTTGTAGGTGATGACATCGGATGAATAAATTTCTACTTTTAATTTGCCGCGTAACATTTTGGCTTGAATGAGGATGGGTTGGTTGTATTGATTTTTAAAGATCAGATCAGGCCCATTCCAGCTAACCGTGGCATCCCGCTTTGGAGGAACGTAGGTAACCTCTTTGCTGTGGGAGTAACGATGAATCACATTCAATCCTGCACTATCAATCGCATTAAAGAGGGTGGATGAAACCTGACAAATGCCGCCGCCATAGTCTTCTGCATACTCCCCTTTAACAATCACAGTAGCAGGCACATATCCTTTCCTTGCGGTTCTTTCCCCTACTACTTGATTAAAGGAAAAGGTTTCACCCGGAAAAAGAACAAAATTATTAATCGATTTTGCGGCAAGATAGATATTATGATTTCTTTTTTTATTATTGGAATTAAAGTAAGTTAGGTATTGGCCTATTTTTTCAATTCGTATATTTCCAAGTAATTCACTATCAACCTTAGGGGAAACCATTTGTAAAGGGACTTCCAATTCGGATGCTCCCTTATTAAAATAATAAGCAAGAACCTTTTCAGTGAAAAGCTCGCGATTTAAACGATAACCGACCTGCTCTGGGATAATCGTTCCGTTGTGATCAATAATGGCATTTCTAGGCACCGACGACACTTGCTTGTCCAATTCGTCCATATATGTTTTTAACTTTTCCGGATTAATAATGGGTAATTCCGGCATAATGGTCGAAAAATTAGCACGGTTTACCACTGAGATAGGATGCCCATTGTTCGTGATTAATAATTCGCCTGGCATATTCACTTGCTGCGATAACATGACGAGCCCAAGTAACCAAGTAAAGTTCATGCACTGAAACCTCCCTACCTTTATTATGAGTAAAATAATTAATTTCATGTAATTCACTGTAAGCAACGGAAGGAAATAAAAATGACACAAATTACATTTTTAGCCTCATCCAAACCCTTTAAGATCCCTGATGAAATCGAAGAATACAATAATCGGACATTTTTTGACCGTGAGGAGGATGCTATCTATTTCTCTGTGCAGGAAGTCGATGAATATTGGGAAAGGCTAGTGGATGGTTTATTTTCTTTGCCCTATATTTATGAAGTTAATGGAGTTGGAAACCGTTTATTTTTAACATACATTGAAAAGTATATGGAAGTAGGAGAGGTGTTAGAAATTTACCATGTGCCAAATCAACATGCCTTTGAGGACTACAAACAAAGAATGGAAGCACATCCGGAGCCGATTGAAGTGAATGTAGGAAGGTTCACGTACCAGGACATTTATGGTTTGTATCAATTACATCCTAAAAAGTGGCTAGAAGAACTGAGCCACCGAAATTATCTAAGCCATTATGGGATTACAACATTTATTAAGTATTGAAAATCATTATTTGTTTTAACCCCTAAATCAGGCTTTTTAAAAAGAGACAAAAACAATGGTCATTTTAATTAAAAATGGAATTTCCACCCATTTATTTATGGTACAATTCTCCTATATTTATTTATTTTTAGGGGGAAATTTAGTGAGTGAAATAACAGCAAACGTACAGCATAATTTCGCTGCACAAGATCAAGAAAGGTCTTATTTTGATGGGGGTCTTTTTCAGTACATAGGCTGGTCTATCTTAGGAGGACTTGTAACGGTCTGCACATTGGGAATTTGCTATCCCTGGGCGATTACGATGATTTTAGGATGGAAAACACGCCACACGGTTATTAATGGGAGAAGATTACAATTCACTGTTTCTGCAGTTGGATTGTTTGGAAACTGGATAAAATGGTGGTTTTTTTGCTTAATTACATTAGGAATTTATAGTTTTTGGTTGTTTATTGCAATGGAAAAATGGAAAACAAAACATACTTCATTTGCTAATTAAACGCTTGGGAAAAATAAGGCCTCCGATTGGAAGGCTTTATTTGATTATTGGCCAGTTCTTCCCTTGCGATAAGACGTTTCCTCAACTAAATGCTTTTCCAACTGGAGTTTCATACATTTTACGTATGGCTTCTTTTATATGTAAAGAAGCAAGAGAACCGTCCCCCTGCTTCACCATAATTGATCCAGAACAGTTGACTGTGTAAGGTTCGTATCGATGTTACAAGTTTTCCCATCTATTCCATATTGCCAGATCGAGATTTTCATATTCTTTGGTGCACCAGGCTGAAAGGCTGGGGCTTTATTTTTCTTAGTGACACCAGGATCCGGATTACTGCTCCAAAGGATGGTTTGAGTTTGAAGATTTTTATTTTTTGAAACAGCCACTTGATAAGCAGCCGACAGTTGACTATCTGGTGTAAAAACCCCATAAATCCCTGGCTTATAAGGTGAGCTATTTAAAGTCTCCACCCATCCCCTTATAAAGGCTTCATCGACGGGATATGTTGGTTCTATATCCGCAAAGATTGCGACTCCCTTAGGTATTCCTATTTTTTGGGCGTAGGCAATTGCCTCCTTGGCCTCTGCTACTCCATTTTGATATCCGACGGCCTCTTTAAAGTGGTTGAAAATCGGCAGGATCTTGATGCCTTGCTGATGAAGGAAATTGACTTCTTCTTTGGACAAACCGATTGACACGTCGCCCTTTGTCTCTAAATATCTGCCAAACACAGCCGGTGCGCCGTAGTTGTCCTTTACACACTGCAGGAATGCTTGGTCAACACGAGAAGCGGTGTCTACCCCCCATACAATCGTAGGCTTTTGTTCTTGAGCTGGTTTATCTTGGGCTTGATTATCCTTAGAGGTTGTATCATTTGGGGGCTGTTGGCCTTGTTTCGTTCCATCTTTGGCTGGTTTACCTTGTTTGCCTGGATCCTTTTGGGGTTTCACGACTTTGGTTGCAGGAACATCCTGGGCAACTTTTGGAGAATTTACTGGAACTGGAGTAGTATTATGGTGGAAGAATACAAGAAGTAACGGAAGAACCAGGATGGCAGTTAAAACAATGCTCGAAATCCATTGGGGTCTCTTCATATCATCCATTCCCTCCATACGGCAATCTCAAGAGCCAGTATATTCAGAATGTCATATGAACGTGTGGGCATGGCGAAGCAAGGGGACGGTTCTCATGCTTCGGAAGCATGAGAACCGTCCCCTTGTTTTCATTTCTTCTCAACCCCACTCAAGTCAATAAATGGAGTGGCTCCACCCGTAACACTCGGCAGGCGTCCATCCCACTTTTCGAGAGCCTTTTCTTGAACCTCAATTTGCTTTAATTGGATTAACTCCGGTGTGACTTCCTGCTTTTTCAATCGCAAGGCCTCTGCTTCTGCGCCAGCTTGGGTGACTTGCTGCTGCGCTTCAATCTTGATTCGTTCTAAATCCCTTTGAGCCTTTAACGCATTTTGTTCAGCTGTTTGTTTCAATTCAATCGCTTTATTGAATTCCTCACTAAAGGCAAACTCTTTAATATTGATATCTTCTAGAAACATATAATACTTTGTTAACTTTGTGGCCAGCATCTCCTTCACTTTAGCTGACACTTCTGGACGTTTGGAAATTAGCTCTTCGGCGGTATATTGAGCTGTCACTGCCTTTAATGACTCAGCGATGGCAGGGTCGACGATACGAGAACGATAATCAGGACCGATTTCTTGGTATAGCTTATTGACGGCACCTGGATCAACCGAAAAATTGACAGCCACGTTAGCTGTGACCATTTGTAAATCCTTTGAAGCGGCTGTTTGAGAACTTTCTTCTTTTTGGACTCGAACCTCCACCTGTTCCACATTTTGAATGAACGGTATCTTAAAGTGAAAGCCTTCCGTTAAAATCGTTGACTTGACTGCCCCTAATTGCAATAAGACCCCTCGATTTCCAGATGCCACCGTAGTGCCCGAAAAAATAAAAAGCACGACCACCACCACTACGATCAAGCCGCTTACCATTAATTTGCTGTTTCTCATGATGCCTCCCCCCTCCTCTTAAGACTATATGAGCAAAGGGACGGTTCTCATGCTTATTTCGAAGCATGAGAACCGTCCCCTTGCACCTTAAATATCAGACTGGCCGACAGACCCAAAATTCTAGCAGCCTGCCGCTGTGACAAACCTCTGATATTTTTGATTTCTCGTAACAGCTCATCTCTTTGCAGCCTAGGTAAGCTCTTTACCTGAGCGATCTCAATTGTACTAAGTATTTTCTTTATTTCTATTCTTGCCTCTTCATCCGTAAATCTTCTTCTATAGATCTCTTGTTCATCCAGAAAATTTCCTTTAGCATCCTGCTCATTGAATTCAATGAACCGAGCTTTGGCTAAGGATGAATCGTCCGAAAACAACTTGAGGATATAATCGGTATCATACAGCTTTTTGGGAAAAGGCTGTTTCCCATAGTACCCTGGACAGCTGCTCCACCTCCAATCATTGACTCTGTCCACCATTCCCGCTTTTACAGGATTTTGATGAATGTATCGAACTACATTTAACAAACCCAGAAAACTGTCTATACAAATACTTCTAAATCGATCCTGAAAAAGGTGGCCGGTTGTTTGATATTTATCGTTATAATAAGAAACAAAGCTTACGCCAACCCGTTTCATGGTAATCGAAAGGGTTTCATTACCTTCTTTCACAAGCAGATGGACATGGTTACCCATTAAACACCAAGCATAGATATCCACTTCCGCTTTCATTTTATATTTCTCGACAATACTAAGAAATCTTAGGCAGTCTTCCTCATCATGGAATAGTTCCTGTCGATTCGCTCCTCTCAACATGACATGGTAAATACCGCTGCGACTCTTCTCGCGAGCAACTCGAGGCATCTTGATCACCACTTACCAAAGATAAATTTTTTATAGCATTTGAAAAAAAGAAAGGGAATAAAAAATAAGAATCGGGGGAAACAAACTATTGGTTAATAAATGGAGCTTTTTGAATCAATGTGAAGTTTACATAAAATTTGAGTGAAGTAAGATAGAAAGGTTGGAAGAGGACTTTCCAATGTTTCCGGGTTTGTAGGATAATTATACAAATCTATCATATACTAAATTATCAAACCTTTCATCACAAATTTAATATAAAAAATAAGAAGCAAAAGAACCGTCCCTTTGCTTCGAAAAGGAGTCCGTTCATGAAACGAATAGCAGTTTATTGCGGTTCAAGTTTTGGTGCTTCAGAGGATTATAAGCTTGGAGCGATGGAGTTAGGAAAAGAGTTAGCGAAACGGAAGATGACTTTAGTTTACGGTGGTTCTAGTAATGGCTTGATGGGGGCTGTTGCAGATACGGTATTGCATGAAGGCGGGCAAGTCATTGGCGTTATCCCAAAAGTGCTAGGCGACCGTGAAATTTCACATACCGGGTTAACACAATTATTTACCGTTAGCACCATGCATGAGCGAAAAGCAAAAATGGCAGAATTAGCCGATGGATTTGTGGTCCTGCCTGGAGGAACCGGAACATTAGAAGAGTTCTTTGAAATATTCACTTGGGGTCAGATTGGACTGCATCAAAAACCATGTGGCTTGCTGAACATTCAGCACTACTATGACCCGCTCATCAGCTTATTCGACCACATGTTCAACCAGAAATTCCTCCAAGAAAAATTCCGCTCCATGCTCTTAATCGAAGAAAAACCAGCTGCACTCATCGACCAATTCTACCATTACGTAGCACCGACAATAAAATCATATGATTAAGAAGCATGGGGACGGTTCTCATGCTTCCTTCAAATATAAATGGTCAAAATTGGTTTATGTAAAAATGTTGAATATATAAACATTTTTTTGTATAATTATTCTGGGTTGGATGGTAAATGTGTACATCACTGTATTTAGCGTAGGTGGGGCTGATACAAATTAAAGCAAGAGCTCTTTGGCTCTTTTAACGAGTAAAATCTTACTGTATATAATTGAATTTTTATGAAATAAAAAGCCGCCATTAACATTGAAAACGTTAATGCCGGCTTTATTTATGAAATCTAGGAGAATTACGGGGAAGCACAGGGACGGTTCTCATGCTTCGGAAGCAAGAGAACCGTCCCTATGCGTCTTTCTATCTACTCTTTACATAAAAAACCTCTGATTGGAAGTCTCCGCCGCGCAGGGCTTGTTTGCTATTGGCACCATTAAATTCGGTTGGGAGCGGCAGACCCACTTGCATTAGCTCATCTCCATAGTAGTCTCTTCCTTCTGCTTGATAGATTCTCCCTTCGTCTAATCCGCTTAAACGTAAGGTCTGATGTTTCCGTCCATTTGGTGTAGCCAAAACTTTATAGTACCCTACCAGCGCCTCGGATTGATCCGGACTTACCACCATCCAAGCGGTCTCATTCCCCTCAAACGGACTTAACAGGCGATAAAACTGGCCATCACGGATTAAGCTGCGGTGTTGTTTATAAAAAGCCACCTGCTCCTCAATTTCCTCCCGTTCTTCTTCCGATAACAACAACGGATTTAATTCATAGCCAAAGGTACCAAAATAAGCGGTATTGGCCCTCGTCGATAAAGGCGTCTCCCGTAAGGTTTGGTGATTCGGAACAGCCGACACATGAGAACCCATACTATAAATTGGATAAGCAAAAGATGTACCATATTGGATCTTCAATCTTTCCACCGCATCCGTATCATCACTCGTCCATGCCTGCGGCGCGTAATACATCATCCCAGGGTCAAAACGTCCCCCTCCGCCGGCACAGGACTCAAATAACACGTGCGGAAACTCACTAGTCAGTCGCTCATAAAGACGGTACACCCCTAAAATATAACGATGGAAAAACTCTCCCTGCTGGCGGGCAGATAAGACTTGCGAAAAAGCCTCCGTAATATTTCGATTCATATCCCACTTAATATACGAAAGATTCGTCCGCTTCATGATATCGGACATCTTCTCATAAATATAATCGACAATCTCAGGTCTCGAAAAATCAAGCACAAGCTGGTTCCGCCCCAGCGTATAGGACTGACCCGGCACCCCGACAGCCCAGTCCGGATGCTCTCTAAACAACTCACTATTAGGACTAATCATCTCCGGCTCAAACCAAAGCCCAAACTTCATGCCCGTTTCCGAAATCTTCGCCGCTAAACTTTCCAGACCATCAGGCAGCTTATCAAAATCGACGTGCCAATCCCCCAATGAGGAAGTATCGTCATTTCGTTTGCCAAACCAGCCATCATCCAGGACAAACAACTCGATCCCTAATTCACTCGCTGACCTGGCAATATCCACGAGTTTTTCTTCATTAAAATCAAAATAAGTCGCTTCCCAGTTGTTAATCAAAATCGGACGATCTTCCGTCTTCCACTGCTTTGGAATCAAATGTTGACGATAAAGCGTATGGAAAGCCTGGCTCATCCCGTTCAAACCTTGATCCGAGTAAACCATAACCACTTCCGGTGTTTGAAAGCTTTCAGCCGGCTGCAGATTCCACTTGAAACCCATTGGGTGAATTCCGACTGTCAGCCGGGCCATGTCATAATGGTCCACCTCTACCTGCATCAAAAAATTGCTGCTATAAACAAAGTTAAAGCCGTATACTTCCCCTGTATCCTCGGTAGCAGCTGGCCGTTTAAGGGCTAAAAACGGATTATGATGGTGCGAGCTGGCTCCGCGCAGACTGGAAATCGATTGAATGCCCATTTCCAAGCTCCGCTCCTTCACCTGCCGTTCCCTCGACCAAGTCCCCGCTAAATGGGTAAATATAAACTCTTTATCAGGCAGGTCGACTGATGCCCCCATTAACCGATCAATCACCAAATTCCCTGTTCCTTCATTTTTTAAAGAAGCACTTCTTGTGATCACCGGTTGATCTCGAAAAATCGTATAATGAAGCGTCAATTCCGCCTGTAAAAATTGATCTCTCAAGACAATTTGGAGTGTGCTCGCTTCCTCATCATCGTTAACATAGGTGGAAGGCAGCCCTTCAAGCCGAGGTTTCCCCTCAACAATTTTAAAAGAATCATAGATAAAATTAGGGACATGCGGGACATCTTCTTTCCCGACACTGATTGCAGGTTCCCGAAAATCAGAGTTCCCATAGGCCGGATATTCTTGACGCAGCGTTTCTAAACTAAACGCAGGGTCATCTTCATACGGATGACAGCTGGCAGGGGTAGGAACATCATACGTTTGCAAATGGGAAAAATCACTTCGGTGCCTTAACGCCTTCCCATAATAAAGATGACCCAGCTGGCCATTTTTCATCACATGAAAAATATAGCTAACCTTGCCGTTGGTTAAATGAAATTGATTGTTTTCTTGATTAGTATATATGAACATAAAAAGCGTCACCTTCTCCAAAATGATATAACTACAAGTGAAGAGTCCCTCAGATTGCGGGACTCTTCCATAGTGTTAAACTCTTTGAATCATAAACTCAAATTCGATATTTTCATTGGCTTTAATCAGGTGTTCCTCGTGTACCGGTGCTCCCCAGCTATCGTCACCGCCAACCCCCATCTGCCGGCCGGCCACCGTGACAACGGTATAATGAACATTCGGAAGCTCATACACATGCTGTGCATTCTCTAGTTCGAAAGCGGTATAGGGGGAGAAATTGCACTCCAACGGCTTGCCCACAGAAGAAATTCGCAGACCACGTCCGTTTTCATTCGTCACACTCACTCTGCGGACTCCAGTGCGATTTCCAGACTCCTGCGGCATCACATAGCTTGATAGATTATCAGTTACTTGATTTTTAAAGATCCCAAGCCTTGCTCCCATCGCACGGTCCGAATAATTCTCTTCCGGACCCATCGCGTACCACTCCAGCTGGTTGTAATCAGCCGGTACCTTGAACGACACCGCAAAAATTGGCAGCTGCGGCAGATTCTCAGCTCCTTTATAAGCTGACTTCACTTGAACATTTCCATCTGGATACACGGTGTACACCGTCTTCACCTCAATCTCGCTGTTAATTGAGAATTGATACGTAAACGCAACTCGTACTTGACTACTGCTTTCTTCTACTTGGAAATCGACACATTTCCTTGCCAGGCTGGCCGCATACCAAAGACCGGAATGGAAGCTTTGCGAATAGCCGCGGTCATTATCTGTCGTCGCTCTCCAGAATAAGGGAGCCGGTGGAAGAGCAATCATTTCTCTTCCTGCATAATTCAAGGAAACAAGACTTCCCACCGCTTTTGAAAACATAACAGTGAAATCTCTGCCGTGAACGCCAATGTTCACATCACCATGCGCGACCCGCAGTTCTCCTTTTACAGGAGCTTCCTCTTTCGCACCTACTTGATAAACAAATTGTCCAAACGCAATCTCATATCCTGCTTCTGCCCATAAGGTGCTTTCTTTCAACTTGAGTGAAGTTTGAACACAATATTCACCGGACTCAGCTGCGATGTCTTTAGGCAGTGCAAACTCGAAACGTCCCTCGCTTTGCGGTGCCACACTGGCTGAAAGTCTGTTTCGATAGACTTCCCTGCCCTCTAGGAATAGAACATATTCCAATTCAAAGGCATCCGTATTCGAGAAAAGACTCTCATTTTTAACCGTAACCCCCGTCTGATTTGGCCGCAGTTTAAAGTCTTGATATAAAAATTTCACTTCCTGCATCTTTGGTGAAAGTTCACGGTTTGCATACACAATTCCATTTGTACAAAAACCATAATCGGTCGGACGATCGCCGAAATCTCCGCCGTAAGCAAGGTATTGATGACCGTAGCGGTCTTTTTTATAGAGCGATTGATCGATATAATCCCAAATAAATCCACCTTGATACATCGGATACTTCTGTTCTAAATCCGTGTACTTGTACATACCCCCAAGCGAATTCCCCATCGCATGCATGTACTCACAGCTGATGTACGGCTTCTCCGGATTTTCGGTTAAATATTTTTCAATATCGACCGGCTTTGCATACATCCGGCTTTCTATATCACTGGTTGCATTATAGTCACGGTTATGGAAAACTCCCTCATAATGCACCAGGCGGCTTGGATCTGTGCTCCTAAAATAATTCGATACGTTTTGAATCACTTCACCTGCATAGGACTCATTCCCACAAGACCAAATTAAGATGGAAGGATGATTCTTGTCCCGCTCCACCATGGAAATCGCGCGGTCCATGACAATGTCTTGCCATTCCGGCTTATTCCCTGGAACATTCCAAGAAGGTTCGACCGCCCCCATCTTTTGCCAAGATCCGTGCGTTTCAAGATTCATTTCATCAATCACATAAACCCCATACTCGTCGCATAGCTCGTACCAATAGCTCTGATTTGGATAATGAGACGTACGAACTGCATTAATGTTATGACGCTTTAACGTTTTAATATCCCATAACATATCTTCTTTTGTAATCGCCCGTCCGCTTCTTGGGTTAAATTCATGACGATTCACCCCTTTGAACACGATCCGCTCCCCATTGAGGCGCATCACTTTATCCACCAGTTCAAATCTTCTAAAACCAAGCTTCTGCGGCACCACCTCGACCAGCTGGCCCGCTTCATTAAACAGCTGCACATATAATTGGTATAGATAAGGACGTTCAGCGCTCCACAATTCCGGTTTATCAATATTCATGGTGAACGAACATTGGTCATCCGCCTCTTCGACATTGGCGAACGCAACCATTTCACCATTTTGATTGAACAATTCAGCCATAACACTTGAAGACCCCGAACCTCGCAGCTTTAAGTCTGCGGTTAACGTCCCTTTTGAAAAAGTAGCGTCTAACTCCGGACGGACATGTAAATCAGCCACATGAATTTCCGGTACGGTATATAGGTAAACATCACGGAAGATCCCCGAAAACCGCCAAAAATCCTGATCTTCAAGCCAGCTTCCCGTACTTCTTTGGTACACTTCTACCGCCAGCTTGTTCTCTCCCTCTGTTAAAAAAGCGGTAAGCTCAAACTCTGCCGGTGTAAAGGAATCCTCACTGTAGCCGACAAACTCTCCGTTCAGCCAAACATAGAAAGCCGACTCTACACCTTGAAAGGAAATATAAACCGGCTTCTTTTCCATATTGGCTGGAACCGTAAAAGTTTTTACATAGCTGCCCACAGGATTATGGTCCGTCGGAATTTCTGGCGGGCGGATCTCGTTATGTCCATCCCACGGGTACATCGTATTCACATATTGCGGCTGACCGTAACCCTGGAGTTGAATGTGGCCAGGAACGGTAATATTCCCCCATCCAGAAACATTAAAATCTAGTTTATAAAAATCTTCCGGACGGTTGTCTGGATTAACCGCATAATGAAATTTCCAGTCGCCATTTAACGAATGGCGCAGTTTCATTGGAGCCGCGCTTTTTGCTTCATCCATCGTCTCGTAGTATCGATGGTCAGAATGTGCGGGAAGACGATTGACCGCAAATACATTTAAATCCGTAAGCCAATTAGTAGTTGGAATCATTTTATCTTTTACCCCTTTTAATTTTTGGTTCTGTTTTGATTGAAGCTGCTTTTCATTTACCAAAGTGGCGCTCGTATTCCCTTTTGGGTCAATGAATCGACCTTTCATTTACCGAAGTCGCGCTCGTATTCCGCTCTCGGGCAATGAACTGCCTCTTCATTGACCAAAGCAGCCCTCATATTCCGCTCTCGAGCAATGAACCACCTCTTCATTGACCGAAGCAGCCCTCCTATTCCGCCCTCGGTCAATGAAACACCTCTTCTTTTACCGATGCAGCCCTCATATCTCGCCCTTGGGCAATGAGCCGCCTCTACTTTTACCAAAGCAGCCCTCATCTACCAATTTTCATCCATGAACCGTATCAAAAACAACAGAAATTTTTCAAAAAAATGTCTATTTCACCGATCCCATCATCCCTGCAACAAAGTGCTTCTGCATGATAAAGAAAATCAACGCAGCCGGCAGCGTGGCAATCACGATCGCCGTCATAATCATTCCGAAATCTGGTGAATAACTAGACCCAAGAACAGAAATCAATAACGGAATCGTCTGATGCTCCGGAGACTGCAACACAACAAGCGGCCATAAATAACTATTCCAGCTAGCCATAAACGTAATAATCGCACCGGCAGCATAAGTCGTTTTCATCGTTGGCAAATAAATTCGGAAAAAACAGCCAAGCTCGGTCAAACCATCAATACGACCTGCTTCTAAAATATCCTTTGGAAACATTTTCGTACTCTGGCGAAAGAAAAAGATCAAAAACGCCGTTGTCACCGTTGGTAAAATAACCGATGCAAACGTGTCAATTCCCAAAAACGGGACAGATTGAGAAATCATGCCAAACATTCTGAACAAAGGAACCATGAGAGCCGCAAATGGAATCATCATCGACAATAACAAGAAATTAAACACCATGTCTTTTGCTTTACTTTGATAAATCTCAAATCCATAGCCCGCCAAGGAAGCAATCAGCAAAGAAAGCACGGTGGTCGTAATGGAAATCTTGGTTGAATTCATTAAAGCAGGTACAAGGTCGACCGTGTCCAACAGATGGTGTAAGTTCTCCATAAAATGGCTGCCTGGTAATAAACGGCCTTTTGTCACATCGACTGATTTATTGGTGGCGCTAACAATCATCCACAAAAATGGAAAAATAGAAACGATGGCACAAACGGCTAAAAATCCATAGCTAAATACTTTTTTAATCATTTTTATCACCTGCCACTTTGAACTGGATGATCGAGAAGATCACGATCATAATCACAATTGCGTACGATACGGTTGCTGCATACCCGAAGTCAGGCGTGTATTTAAAGGACAAGTTGTAGATGTACTGGGAAATTGTCATCGTCGCGTTGCCCGGTCCACCTTGGGTAATATTCATGACTTCATCAAACAACTGAAGGGTACCGATTGTTGACGTAATCGACGTAAATAAAATGATCGGCTTCAACATTGGGATAGTAATTTTGAAAAAAGTTTGAAAGCTTGAAGCCCCATCAATCTTGGCCGCTTCATAAATTGATTGATCAATATTTTGCAGAGCAGAAAGATAGAAAATCATGTTATATCCGGTCCAGCGCCAAGTAATCGCCACAATGATCGCGATTTTTGCCCAGAAGGGATCAGTCAGCCAATGAATCGGCTCGGAAATAAGCGATAATTTTACGAGGAAAATGTTAATAATCCCTTGCTCACCAAACAAATATTTAAAGATAACCGAGTAAGCCACCAGTGAGGTGACACATGGCAAAAAGATCGCCGTGCGGAAAACGCCTTTCAATTTCATCGTTTTATCGTTCAGCATAACGGAAATAAATAAGGCCAGAAGAATCATCACCGGTACTTGAATAATTAAATAAATGACCGTATTCTTCACGGTTGTAAGGAATGTTGGATCCTTCAATAAGCGGGCATAGTTTTCAAAGCCGACAAATGTAAGGTTTGTACCGGTGCCGGATTGCAACGACATGATAAAAGCCTGAACCATTGGATAAAAATAAAATACACAAATCATCACAGCGGCAATGGCAATAAAAGACCAGCCAATGGCGGTATTTTTGATCCGAAAGCCTCGGGTAGAATGGACAGTTTGGATATTTTGCTTCGTTTTTGCAGTAATCAATCGACTCAACTCCTTATTAGAAAAGCGCAAGCGTCCTGTTCAGCGGACGCTGGAGCTAGACAATTCTCAATTCTATTTTTTCAAAAAAAGCCCCGGAACCATCTCACCTGACGTATGTTGATCGCTCCATTAAACCAATTAGGAGAAGCCGGTGAGTTCCCGAGGCTTAATTTCTTATTAAATTCAGCTTATTTAATTTGCGCCTCAGCTTGTTTTTGGGCATCTTCTAACGCCTTATCAAGCTTTTTACCTTTAATATAGTTTTGAGCTTCCACTGCTAAAAGGTCTTCAATCGCATACGTATGCAAGCCATAGTTGATTTGTGGAATTTGCTCGGTCCATTTCGCAAAATCAGAAACAACCTTCTGTCCGCCAAAGAATTCGTCAGCGGCCTGATACGCTTCACCTTTAGTTGCAGGTGCATACGTACCGATGGCACCCATTTCTTTATTCAAGGTCTGATAGAAATCAACGTTTGAGCCAAATGTTTTGGCAAGGAATTCAGCTGCTTTTTCTTTTCCAGGAACATTTAAAACATACCATGAGCTTCCGCCTAAGTTTGTAGCGTTAACGGCCCCTTCAATATCAAGACGAGGCATTGGAACAACTGCCCATTTACCAGATTGTGCTGCTTCTGCCTTTACAGACGGGGTAATCCAGTTACCTGTAGGAATGGTTGCAACATCACCGTTGTTAAATCCAGCTAAGAATTGACTCCAGTCAGAAACAGGTGTGACTAAATCGGCATCTAAAAGCTCTTTATACGTTTCAAAAGCAACTTTCAATGCTTTATTTCCAGCTAAGTTAGGTGTTTTGCCGTCTTCTTTTGTATACCAAGATCCAGCTGATTGGATCATCATACGAATCAGACCAAGGTCGTTAGGGTCTTGTGTCAGCATGTTTTTACCAGTTGCTGCTTTTACTTTTTTCCCAATTTCAATGTACTTTTTCCAGTCAATATTTTGTAAATCGGCTACTGTGTAACCAGCTTTTTCTAAATAGTCCGTTCGAACGTAAAGTCCTGCTACACCCGTATCAAATGGAAGGCCGTAGTTTTTACCATCCACGCTTGTTGGAGCAATTTTATACTGTGCAAAATCTTTTGCATTAAATTTTCCAGTTAAATCATAGAACATATCAGGATAAGCCTGAAGGAAGCTTTGAGCACGATAATCTTCAATCAATACAATATTTGGCAGACCCTTAGTCGTGCCAGAGCTTAAGCTTGTATTCAACTTTTGAATAATGTCATCTTGGGCATTTTCAATTACCTGAATATCAACGTCTGAATTGATCGACTTATAGGCATCTTTTGCTAGTTTCATCGCTTTAATATTAAAATTAGGATCCCATGCCCATACCGTTACTTTATTGGTATCCTTTGAAGTTCCTGAAGCCTCTTCTGTTTTCGAACCTGAAGAACAGGCAGCTAACATCAGGATACTGACTAATAATAGTGCAAGTACCTTTTTCATCTAATTTCCCCCCAAGTATAATTCAGTATCTTTGTAAGCGTTATCCCGCTTACAAGTACAATGTTAGCACCCTCTAAGGGGAATCCGTTAGGACGATATTTTTATAAATTTGTACTATCTTTACAAGGTGAATCCGCTTACTTTTTTAAAAATTGGACTATTTTTAGATTTTAGGACTATTTTTGGATCGGAAGAGAAACTCGCACCTTTGTCCCTTTGCCAAGCTCACTCGTGATGGTTACCCCGTAGGATTCACCATAGATCAGTTGAATTCGCTCATGAACATTTCTTACCCCAATCCCGGAGAATGCCTGTTTTCGCTTCGTACTAGGCAGATGGCTTTCCTCTGAAATTTCCATCCCATCCCCATTATCGACAATCTCGCAAATCAACTGATCTCCTTCCAGCCAGACGAGGACATGAATAGATCCTTCTGGTTTATGGTTGAAGCCGTGAAAAAAGGCATTTTCCATAAAGGGCTGAAGAATCAGTTTTGGTATTTGCAGGTCCAGACAATCTGGTGAAACGAAGTAGTTGACTTTAATCCGGTCACCGTAGCGTTTTTGATTGATGAAGACATAATTTCGTAAATTATCGACTTCCTGCTTTACCGTAATCGTTTCACTAACATTACCAAGTGTGTTCTGCAATAAGGAAATTAACGATTGAATCATCAATTCGGTTTCTTCCTTACTTCCCTGCCCCACCATAAACTTGATCGAGGCCAATGTGTTGTATAAGAAATGCGGGTTTATTTGCTGCTGCAGGGCGGCGAGCTCGGCATTACGGCGCTGTTTTTGTGATAATACCAGCTGATCGACATATTCGTGGAGTTCATCCAGCATCGAGTTAAACGCCGTGCCGATCTGCCTTGTTTCGTACGTACCAGACACTGAAACATATTCGTCAAAGTCATGTTCTGATGCACTTTTAATTTGCTTGACCAGCTTTGACAAGCCATTTGTCAACCGCCTCGAGGCGAAAAGCACGAAAAATAGAGCCACAAAGACAATCCCCATTGAAATAAGCAGGATTTTCTTTTTGTCAATTAAATCTCCAAACGCGGTTTCCTTATCAATGATGTTAAGCATGTACATATCAAAAGATGGGAGATATTCCATCATAATGATTTGTTCCTTACCCATAAAATCTCCGATAATTTGATTATCCTTTTCGTTCTTCCCGATTTCGACGGCATAATCCCGCAGCTCGGGTGATTTTTTACCGATAAGGTTAGACAGATTACTCGAAACAATCGTGCCTTGCTTATTAATTAAAAAAACATTATTACCTGGAGTGGTGTAATTGGAATAAAATTTTCTAAATTCACTCTCTCGAATGGTAATATACATGGATCCATAGACAATTCCAGACCGATCCATTAACGCCTTGGATGCAATAATGTAATGACCTTCCTCTGTACCGTTACGGTGATCATATTGGTAGAGCAATCTTTTCGGGTTTTCCATTGTATTCCTTGTCAAGATGCTTTTCGTTAACGCTTCATCGGTGATCGGCCAATAGGTACGATCATTGGTTGCATAGTTCACGCCATTTTTCCCTCTTACCATAATGCCAACATCATAAGAAGCCAAAGTGGGTTCAATCCGTTTTGTCAGTTGACTCAGGGTAAAAATGGACGCTAAACGGTCGACGTTCGATCCCTCTTTCGTGGTTAGCACGTCCTTGATCGCCACACTTTGCAGCAAACTGTTAGACGCCATCACCACCGCGTAGTGATACTTCTCAAAACTGTCTTGTACTTGGTCCATCACTTTCGCATTAGTAATGCTGAATTTTTCAAAAAAGAACTGCTCCGCCATGCGAATCGTTGTCCACGTGATCGTGATGGAAACGGTGATAATCATCAGGACGGTAATCAAAAACATCGTGATAAATAAATTGTTATGCCTAAAACGTTCTGGAATGAATCTCATAAGGTTACCATCACTTTTCACATCAATTGTTTTCTTCTGAACTGGCTCGGTGACAGTCCTTTTATTTTTTTAAATACCTTGCAAAAATAACTGTGGTCTGAATAACCAACCATCCCGCTGATTTCCGAGATGCGGGCCGTTCCTTGAATGAGCAGCTTGGTTGCTTCTTCAATCCGGATCCGATTCAGGTATTCAATAAACCCTTCCCCATGATGGGTCGAAAAATAACTAGACAGATAGGAAGGATTAAAGTGAAAATACTGAGCGACGCCTGTAAGTGTCAGCGGCTCGGTGTAATGATCATTCAGATAATCTAGTATTTTCTTAATCTGGTCATTTTCCGGTTGAAAGGCAGAGGTGTGGATCGTTTTTTTGGCTTCAGCAATAAATTCAGCCAATTTTTCTACGGCCTCAACTGCAGAGTGAGCATCCTCAAAGGCCTTAAAATAGGTATACTTATCTTGCTCTAATTCCCTTACATCGTATTCCATATTGCTAAGCAGAATGAGGATGTTAAAGATAATGTTGCCAAAAAAAGACTTGTATTCGTACACGTCCGTTGTATAGCAGGCAGATAATGCGTTTACATGCTCCTGTAAATAATCAAACGCAGATTCAAAGTGCTGTCGCTTAAATTCACTCGTAAACCAATCTAAATTAAAGTTCTCGAATTTAGGCGGAAGCTTCGGCAAATCTTCTTTTGTAAGGATCCGCTGCTCAGGAAAATAAAACTGATAGTTTAATAGCGGAAATAGTTCTTCTTTGTAGACATTACCAATCTTTGAGAAGTCCACAAACTCCTCACTGAGTGCAAAACGGAGACCTGCTTCAGACTCTGCTAAGTTTTTAGCAAAATGAATCAGTCTAGAAAAATCCTCACCGTTGACAACGACGATCTTTTTTTCAAAATAAAAAGAATAGTTATGCTCCGTTAAGCCTGTGGTCATTTTTTTCTTAACATCATTAGGCAGTTCCGCTTGTCCGCTTTTAAGGTTCACACCTAACAAGCAAAATCGTGGATTCGGAAAGGCCGCAGATAGTTGTGCAGAATCATAGTCTGCTTGATAGCCAGAAATCAGTTTCGTAATCATTTGTTCAATAGAAGGATTTCCATCTACTGGCCTGTCCGCCGATTTAAGCGATGGTATTCTGCTAGCTGCCTTCTTGAGCACGTTTAAGAGGCCTTCTGCATCAAGCTTCGGCTTTAAGATATAATCAACCACACCACTTTGAAACGTGGAGCGGACATAGTCAAAGTCACCATAACTGCTTAAGACAATTACTTCAATAGAAGGAAACCGTTCCTTCACGATTCTCGTTAATTCTTCTCCATCCATGATCGGCATGGCGATATCGGTAATAATAATATGAGGTCTTACAACCTCAATCATTTCAAGCGCTTCGACACCATGTGAGGCCTCTCCAACCACCTCAAAGCCTTCCTGTTCCCAATTAAGATAATGCTTAATCCCCTGCCTAATCAAAACCTCATCATCCACAATAAGAACTCGGCCTCGTTCCCCAGCTGTCATTGATATCCCTCCAGAATCAGGGGGACGGTTCTCATGCTTCCGAAGCATGAGAACCGTCCCTTTGCTTACTAAAAAATTTTTCCCTTTACCCCTATATCGACACTGTTTTTAACTTATACCAATTATAGTCTATCTATAGGTCTAATATAAATAGGGGGAATTATGTATGAAGTTTCCAAAATTTATTAAACTCTTTTTTCCTGTATGTATGCTTTTTACTTTGTTATTACTGCCCTCATCTCTATCAAATGCATATGCACGAACTCAGGTTGCAAAGCACCCCATAACGGAGAATGCAGCCACCTATATTACTTCCTTCAATCTGGTCCATGGCAAATGGGTGGGGAAATTTGATTATATCCAATGGTATTTTGGCAAGGCTGCTGATAGAGAGTTTATAAAAGACTGTAAATGCTCGAAGGAAATGGATCATGCTCCAGATGGATACTGGATTCGAAACGTTAATCCCAAAATACGGACCTTTACTATTTCAAAATCGGCCCGCTATGTATTACAAACACGAAGTTTATACAAAATCACCTGGAATGAAAATGTAACAAGAAGCCAGTTTATCACCTTTTTGAAACAACGAGATACGCACCACCAAATTCCTTTTCATATCGAAGTAAAAAATGGGGTTGTCACGAAGATTACCGAACAGTATATTCCTTAATAGAAACAGGGGAACGGCTCAAACCGTTCCCCTGCTTCTATCTATCACTCTCTATCTTTACAACACTTTCTTTTCTTACGGCACTTCAAAGGTACTTCTCTAACTTTGTCCGGACCCAGTCTTCTCAACATTTGAGAAACCTGTTGATTTAGCATTTTAACTTCTCTGCTCTCTTTGCGTTTTCTGTGGTGTCTGCGGCAATCCCCTGAACTACTACTCTCAAAAGATTCGAATAGATCAGCGTCTCCCGTTGAACTGAATGCACCAGAGTTAACCATTGAACTTAGAAGTTCCATCATTCTTCTACGCTTGTCCTTGTGGTGGCAGCCGCAATCCTCTGAATCACTACTCTCTACAGGAACAAACGAGCTACTGCTCTCTAAAGAATCGAATGATTCATTGTCGGATGCAGAACTAAATCCGGCTGCGTTAACCGTTGAAACAAAACCACTAGCAGAAACAGGGTCATTCAACACGACTCTACTTTGTCTAGCTACAGAACACTGAGTGCCATTGATGAAGGGATTGCTGGCAGGAATAATGGGGAACATGACATTTTGTGGATCATTATTGTGACCACTGCCAGGGTTGGAAGGATCATTAATCGTAAAACTATTAGGGTCATTATTGTTCAAAAAGCGCCCAAATAGAACATGTCCAGATTCGTGAGCAAGGGCATACGAATCGAAGGCTCCGTCACTCATCACAGCATGTCCAACAAGTCCAAAATCAGTAGTACTATTAAAAAATGAAAAAACTGGACCCGCGTTGCCGATGGCACCGGAGCTTAAAGTTTGTTCGCTTAAATAAACGACATATATAGCAGTCGCATTGTTGGTTTGAGTTTTGATATCATTAAGCAGACTTACAACCCTTGGGTCGCTATTGTCCGCAACGGTACTTGCCGGAATGGTATAATCAGGGCGGTAAAACACGCGTGACGAGACAAAATTTATCCCGCAAGCTACTCCTGGAGCAATACCAGTATTCCAGACTTCATTAGAACGGCGGATATCTGCCTGGACCCTTGCCAGCCGCAGCTCCTCCGTATCACTTGACCTCGAGCCTCTAGTAAAAATGCTCACAATTGATACTGTTGCCAATTTGCTATCATCTCCTTTAACAAGGTTCAAACCTTGTCCAATAATAGATAATGGAAATAGTACAAGCTATGCCTGTGCGAAATTATCAGTGCATATAGCACAATTTGGGAAGCATAGGGACGGTTCTTTTGCTTCCTCTTTCCGCCCAAAAGAAGCGTAGGGACGGTTCTCTTGCTTCCCGTATCCACCAAAAGGAGCGTAGGGGAGGTTCTCTTGCTTCCCCTCTCCACCCAAAAGAAGCGCAGGGACGGTTCTCTTGCTTCCCGAAGTTCCCCCTCATTAAGAAAACACTTGATTTTGCAAACGCTTTCAATTATAATGTAAATAGGTCGGATGGCAAACGTGGTCATCATGGTATACAGCGTAGGCGGGGCTGATACTACTGTTTTTTGGGTAAGAGCTATAAAGCTCTTTTTTTATTTGCCTATTTTTTTCGCAGAATAAGCCCTCTTCTAGAAAAGCAATTTCAACGTTCCTGTTTCTTTTTACATAATAAAGAACTAACACAAAACACGCTGGACTTAGCGTGTTTTTTCTTATTAACAAAGACACTCGGTCCTGTAATAAACTTTCACCTACAGGAGTCGAAGCCCCAATTAGGTGCATATAGTACATTATTGAAATAAAGCAGGAGGAGATGCTCGTGGTCATACATGTGGTCCGCAGCGGAGAAACACTCTGGCAAATCGCCAATCAATACAAAGTCAATATGAACCAAATTGTTCAATTAAATGGGCTTCAAAACCCCAATCAGCTGGTAATTGGCCAGTCATTAGTCGTCCCTGTCCCTGGCACATCGCACATTGTTAAGTACGGAGATACGTTATGGGCGATTTCACAACAGTATGGTGTATCAATTAACTCAATCATTCAAGCCAATCAACTCACCAATCCTTCTGTCTTATATCCAGGTACAAAGTTAATCATCCCTCCAAGAATTCATATCGTTCAAGCAGGGGAAACGCTATGGCAAATTGCCAACCGCTATGGGATTACCGTTCAAGCATTAATCACTGAAAATCAGATTCAAAATCCAAACGTCATTTATCAGGGCACTCCTTTAAGAATACCGACCCGAAAACCGACGATTGAAGTCAATGCCTATACGTATCAACCCGACCAAGCAGCCGCAGATACGGTAAACGAACTGGCTCCCTATTTAACCTATATAAGTCCGTTTGCTTACTTAATCAATGAAAATGGCGATCTTTCCCCAGCGCATGATGAATTAACCATTCAAGCTGCCTTAGCTAAAAATGTGGTACCAATGATGTCGATTACAAATTTCACCTCATCAGCAGCCGGCTCCAATGTGGCACATACTCTTTTATCCACCCCAAGTTTACGCGAAAAAGTCCTAACTAATATGCTTCAGATTATGGACCAAAAGGGATATAAGGGCGCCAACATCGATTTTGAAAATGTGTTACCTGCTGATCGAGAGAATTACAACACTTTCCTCCAACTTGCAGTGGATCGGCTGCATCCTAAGGGCTATTTTGTTTCAACGGCCTTGGCTCCAAAAGTCAGTGCAACCCAAGCAGGTTTATTATACGAAGCACATGATTATGAAGCACATGGCAGAATTACCGATTTTGTGGTTCTGATGACATATGAATGGGGATACCGGCTCGGACCCCCACAGGCGATTTCACCGATTGACCAAATGAGGCGTGTCGTGGAATACGCAAGAAGCGTCATGCCGGGAGAAAAAATCTTTTTGGGCTTCCAAATTTATGCCCGCGATTGGCTTCTTCCGCATGTCCAAGGACAAGAGGCCGAAACATTTAGTACACAAGAAGCGGTCGCCCGTGCCGTTAAATATGGGGCGGCGATTCAATATGATACCACTACCCAATCACCTTTCTTCCGTTATACGGATGAACAGGGCCGCGGCCATGAAGTCTGGTTTGAAGACGCTCGGAGTGCACAAGCGAAGTTCGACTTGGCCAAGGAATTTAACCTTCGAGGCATTAGTTACTGGGCGTTGGGGTATCCTTTTCCGTCGAACTGGGCGTTGCTGGGGGATAATTTTACGATTAAGAAAGGTAGTCCGACAATATAAGTAAAATTGAAAAAAGGCATACATTTTGTGCAAAATGTATGCCTTTTTGGTGAAAATTCAACTCTTTTACACAGTAACTTTTTTGACTGACGCTCATCACAAATCCCACCTATATTGGCACCTATTCCAGGTATTGAGGATAAGCAATGCCAGCTTGCGAAACCTAATTCAATTTGCGGATGAGCTCCGCTTACTTGCGGATATTGCCGCCTTATTTGCGGATAACCCACGCCAACTTGCAGAAAGCAGTCCTTTAAAAAATATTAGTAACTTCCAATATTCGTTTGTAAGTATTCATAACAATCGTAAGATATCGGGATCCTGTCCATTCAACTTCGGTACATCAAACTCGGATAAAATAAAGTGATATTTCGGAACAACATTATGCCTATTTAAGCAACTCTTAGTACATGACAAAGGGCAGCCGTCTATTGCAATAATATCTCGTTCTGATTTGGCAGTTCTGACCAGTGGTTTCACGTCACCTCCGACACCAGCAATACAAGACATTTCAGCAACATCCTCCCGATCCATTTTTATAGCAATCATATTGGCAGTTTGGGCGGCAGAGGAACATCCAGAACATGAATACACAAGTGGAAAATAATTCCTTTTCATCTGTTTACTCCTTTCAAGAGTCATGTGATTTGTTGTTTATTTTAATTCTTTCCGAATCGTTCGTCTGTGATATTTTACACAATTCTGTATTTTCTTTCTTTTTCTCTACCAACTCTCAGAATTCTTTTATATCATTCAATAACAAATGGTATGGAGTTTCGACAGATTTCCGCCTATTTTCGTTATGTGCTATACTATTCAATCGTTTGATTAAAAAAGCTGCAAGTACTGGTCTAATCGTGATTTCCCTTCCAAAACTATAAAAAGATTGTCGAGCCATTGAATAGGAAGTACGGGGACGGTTCTCTTGCTTCCGAAGCAAAAGAACCGTCCCTCTGCTCCCCCTCTTAAAATATGCGAAAAGAGCCCAACACTAGTTAGGCTCCTTTCAATCCTATTTTCGTTCTATTACATGAATAAATTCCCGCAGATAGTCAGGTAGATCTGGTGGACGGCGGCTTGACACAAGATGTCCATCGGTTACGACAGGTTCGTCATACCAAATGGCCCCTGCATTTTCCATATCATCTCTTATACCAGGTGTACTCGTAACCTTTTTCCCGTTCAGGATTTTAGCTGAAATCAACACCCAGCCCGCATGACAAATTTGCCCAATTGCCTTCTCGCTCTCATTCATCTCCTGAATCAGCGTAAGAACTTCAGGAAAACGACGGATCTTATCGGGTGCCCAACCACCTGGAACTAGAATCGCATCATAATCCGCTGCTTTCACATCACCATAGGCGAAATCACTTTCCGCAGGCACACCATATTTTCCTATATATTTTTCCTGTGCTTTCTCTCCCGCAAGATGGACCACGGCCCCCTCTTCGCGAAGTCGTAAAATAGGATACCACAGCTCTAAATCTTCAAATTCATGATGGACTAAACTGATAACTTTCTTACCTTGTAATCGCATGTAACCCAAACCCCTTCCCTTGATAGTAAAAATAAATGCATGCTCTCGATTGTTTAAAAGTCAATCTCATGCACTGGCTTATCGTGCATGTAAAAAAATGGCCGACAACTTATTCTAACACTAACTGTTCATTCTATAATTCATTTTGGCGTGGTAAGTGCGCGAAGATGATATTCAAGGAAAAGGCTCGCTCACCACCAAGGAAGCAAAAGAACCGTCCCTATGCTCAAAAATTAGGGAAAAAGCCCTTCCATTTTAATTTTCTGGACATATGTTATTAATGAATAAGTTTATAAAGGAGGTCTATTCAATGTTTGGTTATGGTGGTTTTGGTGGATATGGTGGCTGTGGCTGTGGCTACGGTGGTTTTGGATATGGCGGCGGTTTTGCTTTGATCGTCGTATTATTCATCTTGTTAATTATCGTAGGAGCAGTAATCTGTTTCTAAGATATATGTAAAAAAGGCCCTTGAAAAAGGGCTTTTTTCATTGGAGACTTTCCTATTATAGGTCGAAGTCTACGCTTTGAATATGGTTTTGGCTGGCTACACTTTAGAGTATGCAACTGATGATTTAAATCCCCAAGGGGTTAAGCCTTATTTTATTTTAATGTAAATCAGCTCTTGTCCATTCACCTTTACTTCTTAAACATATGCTATTACTACACCAAACAAACATATTGTTTCTTCCTCCCGAAAACGTCTGCCAAAGCAGGCGTTTTTAACATTTAGGCAAATTCCTGATTTTGTCCTACCTAAGGACATTTGTCCAAACCATCTTTGCCTTCAAAAAATATACTAAAGTGAAATCAGATATCTGAAATGATTGGTGGTGAAAATAATGGGCTGGTTCGGAGGATACGGCTTTGGCGGCTACGGTGGCTACGGCTACGGCGGTTATGGTTACGGCGGCAGCACTTTCGTGTTAATCGTTGTATTGTTCATTCTTCTTATTATTGTCGGTGCATCATTTTATTAATCCATGTTAGAAACACGGGGACGGTTCTCCTGCTTCGGAAGCAAGAGAACCGTCCCTGTGATTTTTCCAGCTACAAACCGATGCTCTCCACTTCACTAAAATTTAACCGAGTGTGAATCAATTCCCGTTTTGTTAGGAAAATAGTTTGATTGAATCTTTGGCAATCTACCAACCTTTTCTAGAGATATCATAGAAAACCTGAACGATATCATTGAGACTGGAACAACAATGACGAAAACGGTTAATGGGGCATAAAAAAGCACCATCACAGCCCCAATCCACATCAAGATAATCGCAAAAGTGGTCTTTCCGTCAATAACAGAAAACGTAAACGCTTGTTTAACGAGGCCCCATCCCTTAGTTTGATAATGAACCAAAATGGAAAACAATAAAGCACTAGTCATCAGATATAAAATAAAAGCCGTGACTGTTATTACAATAAGTACAACTTTTAGGTTACTTGGAACCAGCAAGAAAAAGTAAGCATCCAATAAAAGCAGCAGCCCAAGGAAGATCCATGGAGTTCCCACCATAAGCCCTTGTTTAAAAAACAACCGATATTCATGGATAAAACTCCGAATGACACTTTCATCCTTATACAAATGCCATTTTCTAATGACCCCATACATGGCAGCAGTTGAAGGCCCAATCGTCATTACAGGCAGCGAACAGATCACCCATAATAAATTTAAGATGACCATGTTCGTCACAGTTTTCAAGAATACAGAGGTCTTTCCTTCCCAAGGATTCATGGTAAACACCCTTTCTTATTTCCAAGTAGATTCAAGATGATACAGCTCTACATTTTCTAAAACAACTTCCCCATCCACAGCCCTGAACTCTAAGGTAAATTCGGAATCTAATGGAAAGAATAACTCTGTCATGACACTGCTGCCCTGATTGACAAACAGCTCAATGGAAGTCTTATCGAGTATCAATGTAAAATCATTGAACTCTGACACCGGCATCCGATCGACGCTGGCAAAATGCTCTGAAAAAGATACCTGACCACTTTCCTTGCGATCGATCCGCACTTCTTTTCTTTCGTGATCAAAGACTATCCCCAGCTGTTCCTGCTCTCCTCTAAAAGTGATTAAAAACTCGGAAGCCGTACTGTTCATCACATTCGCTTTCGCAAATAATTGGCGGCTATCCAATTCAACTTGATAGGTCTCACTAGACCTTAGAGTGATCGTTTCATTTGATACTGCCACTTTCTTAACTAATGAAAAAAGATCAATAGGGGATTGAATCAAGGTGAACTCCCCATCAACCCGACGCAGTCCCAACTTCCTTGGTATCGACATAGCACTCCTAAACGGCTCAGATGGAACTTGATTGGCATATTGCCAGTTACTCATCCAGCCAATCCAGATCGGTTCAGGATGATTACTCCATGTAACGGCAGCATAAAAATCACGGCCAAAATCCGCCCATTTCACAACCTCAGGACGCACATCACAAATAAACTCCACACCATCAAATTCTCCAACAAAATACTGGACAGCAGACCCGCCATTCGGCCCGCCTGGATTAAGACTGACAATCAAGACCCATTTCTTTTGGTCTTCCCCATCAACCTGCAGCTGGATTAAGTCTGGGCATTCCCACACTCCTCCATGTGCTCCATATTCACGGCCAAATTCAGAGAGAAGCCCCCAGTCAATCAGATTAGGAGATCCATAGAAACGAATGCAATCGCCACTCGCCAGGGACATCACCCATTTTCCTGACTCCTCATGCCAAAACACCTTCGGATCGCGGAAATCCTTTTGCCCTGGATTTGGAATAACCGGATTCCCTTCATACTTAACCCATGTTCTGCCTCGATCATTGGAATAAGCGATACTTTGTTTTTCATTGTCCTCCCCGTGGTGCGTAAAAATCGCAACTATCACATCTTCATCCGACGTCTTTAAGCCGCTTGTATTCTGCGCGTCAACGACAGCACTTCCTGAAAAAATCTGCCCTAACTCATCGGGATAAAGGGCGATCGGCAGCTCCTCCCAATGCAATAAATCTTTACTTACGGCATGGCCCCAGTGCATGGGCCCCCATACCGTACCGTAAGGATGATATTGGTAAAAGAGATGGTACTCTCCCTTGTAAAACACCAAGCCATTCGGGTCATTCATCCAGTTTTCTTTTGGGCTGAAGTGATGCTGGGGCCGATATTGCTGATCATACATGTTGAACACCTCTAGTTATTTTTTCTAATTCCTCCAAAGTGGGTACGACACTGAATCCGCCCTTTATGGTCGTAGAATGGGCAGCAACTCGGTTGGCAAACTGGAGGATATCCGTTAAGTCCCGTTTTGTTAATTCACGGATTGGCTTATTTTTATCCAGATACTGATGCAGCACCGATGCCATGAAGCAATCCCCAGCCCCTGTCGTATCCACAGGCTGTACCGCATGTCCCTCTTCTTCAAGGACATGACCATTACAAACGGCCAACGCACCTTCTTTTCCTTTTGTCATGAATAACAAAGGAATATGGTGGGTTTCGGCAAGTACTTGGGAAGCCATCAAGGTATCTTCTTCATTCGTAATGAACTGTACTTCCTCATCCGAAATCTTGACGATATCTGCCCACTTAAGCCCTTCAACCATCCACCTTTTTGCCTCATCTTGGTTATCCCATAATAACGGACGATAATTCGGATCATAGCAGATGATATTATGGTTTTCTTTTGCCACTCTCAATGCTTCCAAGGTCGCTTCTCGGGACGGATTATGAGTCAAAGAAAGCGAGCCGAAGTGAAACAACTTAGCTTCACGAATCAAACTCCCATTTATTTCATCCTTCGTTAACAGCTGGTCCGCCCCAGGATTTCGGATAAAATCAAAGGTTCGATTCTTATTCTCATCCAAAGATACAATCGCAACGGTTGTGGAGGCAGCAGCATCAGTCAATACAGAATCGGCATGGATATTTGCCCCTTTTACTTGTTTCTTCAGATAAGCTCCAAAAGCATCGTTACCTACCTTTGAGATATAAGCAGTGGTGTGGCCCCACTTGGCTAAACCCGACAATACATTCACCGGCGCACCCCCAACCTTCGCTTCATAGGAAGGGGCTTCAGATGTATAATCGTTATGGGGGATTAAATCTATTAATAATTCCCCCAATGAAACTATTTCGTACATGCGCTTTTCCTCCTTCATCATCCTTTCACCCCACTAGAAGTGATTCCCTGAACATAATAGCGTTGGAAAAATAGGAAAATCAGAATGACTGGAATA
The DNA here is from genome assembly GCF_021560175.1 of Neobacillus drentensis. Taxonomy (GTDB): domain Bacteria; phylum Bacillota; class Bacilli; order Bacillales; family Cytobacillaceae; genus Neobacillus; species Neobacillus drentensis_A. The sequence goes on from NZ_CP091110.1 coordinate 5,696,187, forward strand.
GTTGTTAGTGTTAGGGCAGCCATGATTTGTCCGTATTGGATGTTATTATCCGTAAACAGATACTGAATCCCAATTTGTACCGTTTGAATAGATTGATCGGTAGCTACAATAAGCGGCCACATGAAGTCACTCCAATGGGTAACAAAGGTTAGAATGGCTGCTGTAGCAAATACAGGTTTCGAATTTGGAACCACAATCTTGATAAAGGTCTGCCAAGGTGTCGCCCCATCGATTTGGGCCGCTTCTTCCAACTCCTTTGGAAAGCCCATGAAAAACTGTCTAAATAGGAAGATATTAAAGGCGCTAGCGATAAACGGAACAATAAGTGCTGGAAATTGATTAATCCATCCGAATTTATTAACAACAATATAAAGAGGAATCAATACGCTCTCAAATGGCACTACATATAAAGCAATAATAATCAATAAAACATAATCACTACCTGGAAATTTCAATTTGACGAGTGCATAGGCACAAATAGAATTAACAATGGTGCCGAGCAGGACAATCATTCCAACCGTAAATAAACTATTTCCCATAAAGTGAAAGAAATTAATATTGTCGGAGAATAGGATTTTTGAATAGTTATCAAAAGTCGTTTGTTTAGGGATAAACGCTTCAAATCCCATATCCTTGAAAATTAATGTTTCCGGTTTAATCGATGCGATAATCATCCAAAGGAGCGGGGAGATAAACAAAAACCCAAGTACAAGGATGCTTATCGTAATACCCGTTTTTCCCAATCGCTTTTTCATACGGTTTGTCATCAGAAGCCACCCCTTTATTGTTTTAGTATTTTTTTAAGAATCATAGATGTAACAAGGACCACTAGGAAAAAGATGACCGCAATTGCTGAAGAATATCCAACATCACGGAACTGGAAGCCATTTTCATAAAGCATGAAAACTAACGTTTTAGTCGAATCACTAGGCCCTCCGTTGGTCATGACATACGGCTGGATGAATAAACGAAACGCCTGGATGGTGGTAATAATTAGCACGAATCCAGTAACATGCTGAATAGACGGCAAAGTAACATTTCGAAACTTCTGCCATACATTAGCCCCATCGATTTCAGCTGCTTCGTATAACTCCTCCGGCACATCCTTCAATCCCGCAAGAAAGATCATCATTTGAAACCCGGCAGCCTGCCAAATCGACATAAAGATAATCGAATTCATCGCTTGGTTTGGGCTTAACAAAAACGGCTGGTTTTTGATTCCGAAAAAGTTCAAAGTATGATTGATAAGCCCGTTATCCACGTTGTATAAAAAAGTCCATAAAATCGCCACAACGACCATGGAGGTGACGACGGGGCTAAAGAAAAACACTCGGCCGAGAGAGGCTGCCTTTACCTTTTTATTTACCAGAATGGCCAAGAAAAGCGCTACTCCACATTGAAGCGGGACAACAAGAACGGTAAAGTATAATGTGTTTTTCAATGCCGTGAAAAAGATTTTATCTTGAAATAGTCTTATATAATTATCTAAGCCTGTAAACACTTTTTCATCCGGATTTAACATATTGTAGTTCATAAAGCTATACACAAATGCCAAGATTACTGGCAAAATCAAAAATGTAAACAATAAGGCTAATGCTGGAAGAGAAAACAACACACCCAGCACTTTTTGCTGACGCTTGTATGTCATGTGGCTTTCACGTTTGTACTTGACCGGGCTTTCCCCTTTTCTAACGATTGTTTCCATTTTTCACACCACCTTGTTTGAAAAAAGGCAATCAGATGATTGCCTTTTATCTAGTTTTTATTTTTTTCGCGCAATTTCCTTGTCGACTTCATTCGCTACCTTATCTAACTCTTCTTTTACATTTCCGCCTAGGAAGATGTTTTGGACTGCCTGACCGTACTTAGTTGATAATACAGGGTAAGCAGTTGTTACAGGTCTTGGATGGGCCGTATTTAATACCTGATCTTTTAAGATGTTAAGAGGCGCTTCGTTCCATTCTGTCATTTCTTCAAAAGAAGACATACGTGCCGCCGGCTTATTATCTGCCTTAGCTAGTTTAATCACATTTTCCTTATTCAATAGGAAGTTTAGAAGGGTTGCCGCTTCTTTCTTATGCTTGGTATCCTTTGAAATCCCCCAGTTCCAATCACCTGATGATGATACTTGTTCGCCCTTATTGCTCTTAGGATAATAAGTGATGCCCCACTCCGTTTTCGGATAATCTTGTAGTTTTCTCCATTCCCAAGATCCCATTAACATCATCGCAGCCTTGCCTTCCTCAAATTCAGTAGGTTTAGGCTGTAAGTTGACTAGACCTTCTTTCGTAAACTTTTGAAGATACTTCAATGCTTCCACAGTTTTTGGTCCATTCACATAACCATCCGCTTTTGAACCGTCTTTCGCGATAAAGCTTCCGCCATTACTCCAAACCGTTGGGCCTGAGAAGTAGATGATCCATTCACCATAATCGAGTGTCCAGTTGACACCATAAATGCCTTTCTTTTTATCTGTTAACTTTTTAGCAGCTTCATAGAATTGATCCCATGTCCATGCATCTTCCAGCTTGCTAGGGGGTTGGATGCCCGCATCGGCTAGCATTTTTTTGTTATAAAACAAGGCCACAGTTGACTCAGTTGCTCCAACCGTATATAACTTCCCATTATAAGTACCTTGAGTAATAATCGACTTGACGAAATCATCTTGATTTTCAACTAGACCATCAATTGGCTGGATAATACCAGAGTCCGCATAGTTGGCGACATTCGGGCCATCCATTGCCACTAAATCAGGAAGTGTGTTACTTGTTGCGGCTGCAGAAACCTTATCTTCGTAGGCATATTTATTACCTCTTGGGATAAGAGTTAGTTCCGCTTGAATTTTCCCTTTATATTTCTGATTGAATTGATTAATAATTTCTTTATATGCATCAGATGTGTCTCCCTTTGGATGCCATAAGGTTAATTTGACGGCGCCGCCATCACCGCTTGAAGAGCTTTCCTTACTGCCACAAGCGCTTAGAACTCCTAGTAATAAAACAACAGCCATACTAAGTGCTAAAAACTTTTTCACCTAATTTTCCCCCTTTATCTTGTTCTTCGCTATAAAGCGTTTCCATGTGTATAGAATAAAGTAAATGAACCGCTTTCAAAATGAGGTATTCTTCTTATCAATGTTTAAATTTTTACTTTCTCAACAAAAAGAGCCTCTCAAATGTTTGAGAGGTTATTTGAACATTTTCCGGTATTCACTTGGTGTTTGATTCATTTTCTTTCTAAATACTTGAGAGAAATACCGTTGATCGGTATAGCCCACCTTCTCAGCAATTTCATAGGTCTTTAATTCAAGGTTTTCTAATAGCAAGCATGCATACTCTACTCGAACGTTGGTCAGATACTCCAGGAAAGTGATCCCAGTTCTTTGTTTAAAAAGGCTGCTAAAATAACTGACACTTAGACCCACTCGCTCGGCCATTTGCTCAATTCCCAAATCCTGCTCAAAACGACTTTTAATATACGCTATCGCATCATCCATTAAGTCCACGGCGTTTTGCTTCGGTTTGTACTCCTGTTTAATCAGTTCGTCTGTAATAATGACACTTTTGGTGAAGGCATCAAACTTAAGAAGCTCCCTCGCATGGTTAACAGACTTTTTAACGTCCGATAGACAATTTACTGGTTCTCCAATAGCAATAATGCATTTTTGGGTAACCAGTTGGAGGATTTGCTGTGCTAAGTCAATAACATATTCTTTTATTGAATCATCAGGCCGTGTTACTACAACCATTACCTCTGAGTCTGACATTCTGTACACATAAAGCTTCTCATGTATTTGTTGAACGATGGCCTCCACGTTTTTTTCAAAGGATTTCAAAGCCATTGCTATATAGGGCTGTTCTTTATTGGGGACCTCGGCGACTGTTTTTTCCTTTGTTATTAATTCATAGATTAGGAACTTTTCATACTCAGATTCATTTTGTTTTTGCTGATCCAGTTTGGCAATGGCACGTTCAATACATTCCTGTAATTCATCATAATCGATGGGTTTAAGAATATAGTCGAGGGCATTGTTCTTAATCCCTTCCTTAGCATATTCAAAATCATCATAGCCGCTGATTAACAGGGTGATGGGCTTATACGGAATCTGCTGAATCTGCTTTAATAAATCAATACCAGTCATCCCGGGCATAGAGATGTCCGTCAAGACGAGGTCAATCCGTTCCTTTTTTAAAACTGCTAATGCTTCATGCCCATTTTGCGCGGTACCTGCAACCATGCAGTTAAGTGCCGGCCAATCAATGATTTGGGTTAGATTCTTTAAAATTAAAGGCTCATCATCCGCTATTAGTACTTTATATACCATGTTTATCCCCTTGAATTGGAAATGATATTCTAATCTTCGTACCGCTATTTTCACTAGAACAAATCATTAATCCATAATTTTTGCCGTAATAGAGTTCCAGCCGTTCCTGAACGTTACGGATGCCATGTCCACCACTTTTCGGTTTTTCTGAACGATCGAAATTCAACCACATGTGAGGATCCATCCCCTTACCGTTATCCTCAATGATGAATTGGCCGTGTCCGTTGGCAATCGTCCCGCTAATTTGGATGCGGCCTGTATGACTTTGATCAAAGGCATGGATTAAAATATTCTCGACTAAAGGTTGAAGGATCAGTTTTAAGACCGGCTGGTTTTCTAATGCTTTTTCAACCTCTACTTCATAGGAAAAACGGTTATCATATCGAATTTTTTGAATCTCTAAATAGCTCATCACGTGACGTATTTCATCTTTGACGGTGACTTCATATCCACCATTGATACTGATACGCAATAATTTGCCTAGATTAATCGTCATTTTACTAATATCCTTTTGACCATTTAAAGAAGCAAGCGCATTGATGGATTCAAGGGTATTATATAAAAAGTGAGGATTGATTTGCTGTTGCAGCACCTTGAATTGTGCCTCCCGCTTCCGTTCCTGTTCCGTTTCCACTTCTCTTAACAACTGTTGAATCCGTGTAATCATGTTATTGAACCCTATGGCTATATTCTCTAATTCTTTGATTTTATAGCGTTTTATCCGAATGCTTAGCGTACCTTTTTCTGCTAGTTTCATATATTTTAATAACTCCTGAATAAAAAGGGCGATACGTTTCAAATAGAACATATTAAAAAGACCTGCGACGATTAATGCTAAGCCCACAATTAATAAAGTCATATTTCGAATATGAGTAATATCGTTCGAAATATCCTTCCATGGCTCAACCGAAATCATCATGAGGGAAGATGAGCCTGTCCCCCTTTGGAAGCTTGAAGGCATATACGTAATTAAGCTTTTCTTCCCTTTCCACGTATCAATCAGGTAGCCGCTTTTTTTGGATTGAATATCTGAAAGGTGCTTAATGGCAAATGGTTTGCCAATTAAATTTCGATTTAATGAATAGACGATGGTGCCCTGTTGATTGACTAACATCCCATAGGAGGAACCTTCATGCACATCTTTAAAAGTCGAATCAAACAGGTTGATGTTGACATCTAAAATGACATATCCTAAGTTATTTAGCGTATTAATATCCTTAACTACTCTGCCTAATGTGAAGGAAAATCTATTATCTTGCGTAAACGGCTGATGTTCAGAAGGAGTCAACCACACACCCCTTCCCTTTTCCTTAAGAATTTGCCGGTAAAAATGACTGGACCTAAATTTTTGAAAGGTCGGGATTTGAGTGTCCCTTAAATGGGTAGCGCCCCCACCTTCCCTATATAAAATAAAATCAGCAATTTGAGAATTTCCCAGCATCATCCCCGCGACTGCCTGCTGCTTATTATAAAAATCAATCATAGAGGTTGTATCATTTGTACTTAAGTATGACTGGATTTCACCGGATGATATCACATAATCAGAAAAGGCATCTACCTCTGAAACAGAAGACATTACATTCCGATCAACAGCCTTCAATGTTTGAACGGTTTGATTACTTATCTTTTGTTCTAGTGTGGTGGATGATATTTTATAGGATACAAAGCCTAATACAATAATAGGCAGTAGGATAAAAATCAAAAAGGCGATAATCATTTTTTGTTGAAATCTTAACATGCAGACACCTTTCTTCTATTTTATATCCTTATAATGATTAAACATGTTTTCAAGATTGAAAAGAAAGTTATCGATATTCTTATCATAGTAGAATTGGGATGAAATTTTTCGGAAATCCGATTCTGCAGCAGTTCCTCCCGACCAATAATGGTTGGGCCAATTTACTGACTTGCCCTCAAGAATTCTTTCGTTTAACATCATCAATTGTTCTTTATTCACGGCTACTCCTTTAACTGTACTAATGGAGCCCTCGTAGTCCGATAATCTTTGGGCAGTTTCTTTTTTAGTCAAAAACGCTAAAAATTCCTTTGCTTCCTTAGGATGCTTTGTATCAGCGGCGATAGCAAGCCCTATATCCACTCCGCCTAAAACTTTATTTTGTTCAGGCTGATTAGTTGCCGGAAATGGGAATATTCCATATTGAAATTGGGGATTGTATTTTTCTATATCCGATAAAACCCATGTCCCCATCACATACATGGTCCCTTCCCCCTTGGCAAATTTCCGGTTCACGGCATAATAATCGTCTTGAAATGAATTTGGTTGTACAAAAGAAAGGGCCTTGACAGTCTTTTCTGAAACTTCCCTCCATGCTTGATCCTTCAATAAAGAAAATGAGTCCTGACTCCAATATTTAGTATTAATTTCATTAGCCACGAGGTTTAGATTAAATACACTCGTTTTGTCGGCATCTTCATTGGGCATTAACAAAGGAGTTTTTCCTGCAGCTCTTAATTTTTCCATCACCGCTATAAACTCATCCCAGGTTTTAGGGATAGAAAGATGATATTCTCTAAATTGATCCTTATTATACAATACTCCTACTGCATTTTGCGTTAACGCTACCCCATACATTTTTCCATTTACTAGATAGCGATTTTGTATGTTTGGATTGATATTTTGGATGAATCCATCTTGGGTCAGATCTAATAGATACCCTTTTTCTGCTCTAATCCGATAATCTTGTTCAATCGGATAGGTAATAAAAATATCCGGGATATCCCCTCTCGCAATCCTAGTTTTTAATACTGTCATTCCTCCTGGTACGACTTCTTGTTTGATTACAATTGAGGGATGCTGCTTTTCAAATTCATTGATCAACTCATTAAAAACTCTCTCTGTTTCAAATTTGGGTGACAAAAACTCAAGTTGTACCTTCTCTTTCTTGGCTGTTACTGCATCTAACTGGTGGCCATCACAAGCAGTGATTAAAACGACGATCGTAAAACAGATAAGACGAAAAAGAAACTTCATAGAACCTCCTAATTCCCCAATGTATTTAGCTTGAAATCTATTAACAATCCTATTTCCATAATACTATAAAATCATCCTATAAAAATCCATATTAGCCATTAGTTATCAATTACCAAAAATACGCATAGGGACGGTTCTCCTGCTTCCGAAGCAGTAGAACCGTCCCCGTGATTTTTTTGACATTTTTCCCCATATTATGCTATTAATCAAACATTTGTTTAAAAACGAGCCCATCCGCGTGATTTCAGGATTTCTCATTCCATTGGTCTGAAAAAAACGTCGAAAGCTATCCTATTATAGGTACGCTGGAAGCATAAGAACCGTCCCCATGCTTCCTAAAACTCAACTTGAAATGTTTTCACGACTTCAGGAACAACATTCTTTATGAAGTCATTTACTTGTAGGTTATTCTGCGGGATTTGTGCAACTGAATACGAATAAATAATTTCATTTTCTTCAGCAAGTTTAACTTCCGCTTCAGCGTTTAAGGAGGTCCACTCTTGTTTCTCGTACATATGGAAACTAAACAATAAGGGTTTATCAGCAGACTTGAAATATACATTGACTTCGGATATCCATTTATGACTATCCGAATAATCGGCTCGTTCAAATGTCAAACGATCCAGCCATTCTTTTGGGATCGAAAAATGATAGCCCTCAGAAACATAGATCATGGTGGAAGCAATCGATTTTGAGATCATAATCCCATGACTCTGGAAAAAGGCATCGTTTAATACGCTTTGAATATCCGAAAAAGACAGATGGTATTGAAGCGTCCCTTCAGCGAAAGAGGCATATTCATAAGGTGGAAAATACATCATTATTCCATCCTTCGTTAAATAAACCTGTAGTAAATCATCCGAACTGATTTGTTTAAACTCCCCCATCGCCTCAAGCGTATGGAAGACATCTTGTTTCACGACGAGGTTGCTAATGAGCCGTTGGGTTTGCGGTGACCCATTAAATAATTCCTTTGCCTCAACGATCCTGCCATTATCCAAGTCAACCAAGATTGGAACGCGCGACGGCATGCCATGTGCAGCCCCGCTAAGATAAAAATATTGGTCATATACAAAGCTGATCAGGTGGTCATTCTGAAAGGTGATTTTGTATATTGAATCAAACGATGACGGCTTACTTGGATCCTCATTCGTCATTTGACTTTCGTCGGCCGCGTTGGCTTTTTTCTTTAACGTATCATTAATTTGCGCTTGAGCGTTTTTGTTTTTCATGCCTTCAATTTGCGGATAGGTAATATTGATAATCGGGGCGTCTTTCTCAATGGACTCATCATGAATTTTAATGGTTTGATTGGTTGTTTTCGGTTGATTGCTAGGTTTTACTTGTGGATCAGTCGTACTTCCTGGTTGAGCGTTAGGTTTTTCTGTTTCATCGGCAGACTTCTCCTGCTGTCCTCCCTTTTTTTTCGATTGATTGTCTTGTGTTTGTTCTGAAACAGGCCTTTTTTCTTGCATACCGCTGCAGCCTGCTGTGAAAAAGACAACAAGGGCCAACGCTAGTGTCCATTTCAGTTTCATCCGCTCACTCCTTTAGTTGATCGTCATATACAAATTTTCGTGAGGTTCTAGTTTCCATTGTTCCACTCAGTTTATGATATGTTATCCTTTCTTGGTTATATCTCTATAAAAGTGATATTTTCCTCACCTGGCCCCATTGTAACAGTAATCCTTTTGAAAAAAGTCACAAATAGATTTCAACAAAAATAACCCAGAGTCGCCCCTGGGTTATTTTCTCGAATAGCCTCTATCTATAAGAATGGTTGCACGGTATTCAGTCTCGCATGGAAGGCTGCCACCCTAATAAACTGGATCCTCATTCTGTTAATGCAACAGAGGACTAGCCCAAAATCTCACGATGATTTCCGTACCCTTTCCCTGTTCACTTTGGACCTGAATCTCGCCTTTGTGCAAATCAATAATTCTTTTTACAATGGATAAACCGAGCCCGCTGCCACCAAAATTGCGATTTCTGGATTTGTCCGCTTTATAAAACCGCTCAAAGATGTGCATCTGCTCCTCTTTGTTCATACCGATCCCAGTATCTTTTATTTTTATCACCCTATGATTGTCAGCGGTATTAAACGCCTTAATGGATATGGTACCTTCCTTTGGCGTAAATTTAATACTATTATGAATTAAATTAATCCAGACTTGATCCATTAGTTCCTCATCAGCCGTGATGATTAATTTTTCAAGAGAAATGTCCAAATGGATTTGTTTCTCTGCCCATTGCGGTTCACTGGCAAGGATGGCTCGGCGCAGCTGATGATCCAGCCGATAGTCTTTTAGTTCAAACGGATGATGATCAGACTCTAATGAGGTTAGCTTTAATAGATTTTCACTTAATTTTGATAGCCTGTTACTTTCCATTTCGATTATTTCCAAGTAATGTTTGCGTTGTGTGGGACTCAACTCATCGTTCTTCAATGCATAAGCAAATCCGCTGATCGACGTTAGTGGAGACTGGATTTCATGCGAGACATTGGAGATGAATTCCTGCCGCATTCCCTCCATTTCCCCCAGTTTATCCGCCATATGATGTATGCTTTCGATTAGCCTCTGATAGGGATGGTCATTTCGTCCTCGTAATTGATTTCTGTAAAAAGAAAGATCAATATTAAAATTTCCTTCCGCCATCATCTTCATTGCATGAAGCATCGGATGAAGGAATTTATCTTGCTGCGATTTTACCCATTTAATTTTTGTAATAAAAAACATGCAGCACCCAAAAAGGAAAAAACCCAAAAACGAGTTGATTAATTGTCTGGTAAGTTCATGTGGATAATAATGAATTGACTCATAGAACCTTGTTGTCAACCAATAGGAACCCGACCAGCCCAAAAGAAGAGAGAGGATGACAGCTAAAAAGCCTAACATTCGTTTCATGCTTTCAGGCAGGTTCAATTTAACACCTCCAGACGATAGCCAAGTCCACGGATTGTGGTAATGATAAATGGACAATCTACTTGAGAGAATCGTTGCCGCAGCCGTTTAATGTGGACGTCAACCGTTCGTTCATCCCCCTCATAATTTATCCCCCAAATAGTTTCAATTAATTGTTCTCTTGAAAAGGTTTTTTGCTGATTGGCTGCAAGCTTAAACAACAGTTCAAATTCTTTAAGCGGTAAGGTAATGTCCTGATTCCCGATAAATACTTTATAGGAAGCACGATCAATCACCACATGACCGATTTCAATCCGATTAGAGACCGTTATTTGGTATCGCTTCAGCAATGCTTTAACCCGCGCGGCCAGCTCAGCTGCAGCAAATGGTTTAACCATATAATCATCTGCTCCGAGATTAAACCCTTTTACTTTTTGAGCAGTCTCTCCTTTAGCTGTCACCATTAAAATAGGCAATGTATCAGAATAATAGGTTCGGACTTCCTGGCAAAAGGCCCAGCCGTCCATTTTTGGCATCATAATATCCAGAATAATTAAATCAATTTTATCCGTTTCGAGGATCGATAAGGCAGCCTCTCCATCTTCTGCTTCCACAATCGATACGCCTTCTTTCGAAAGGATGACGTGAATTAATTCCCGGATGTGCGGGTCATCATCTACAATTAATATTTTTGCCATAGGATCATTCCTTTTTAAAAATAAATGGAACCGCTAGTCTGCAAGCCAGCGATTCCTAAAGGCCTTTCACTTGATTTTACACCATTCAGAGCTTCCCGCAACTATGTCCGGCGCATATAGGCGCGAACCGTGATTGGTGCAAAGATCATGACAATAACAGCAGCACCGATAAGCGAGATGGAGAGGTCCCACCCCATTGTGCCGGAGTTGGTCAGATTTCTGACAGCCGTGACAAGATGGGAGATGGGATTGAGTTTCACAAACCATTGAAGCCAATTTGGCAAAGTATCGGCAGGTACAAAGGCATTCGAAAGAAACGTAAGCGGAAACAGCACAATCATTGAAATCCCCTGTACACTTGACGCAGTACGTGCAATCACTCCAAAGAAAGCAAAGATCCAGCTTACACACCAGGAACAGACAATGACAAGCAGCGCAGCGAGGACAACATAACCTAGACCACCTTCGGGATGATAGCCCATGATATACCCCATAAGGAAAGTGAGCACCGTTGCGATGGTATAACGGACCGTGTCAGCAATCAGTGCCCCCGCCAGCGGAGCAATCCGTGCAATCGGCAGTGACTTAAATCGATCAAACACTCCCTTATCCATGTCCTCCCGCAATTGGACACCCGTAACAATGGAGGTCGAAATAACCGTCTGAACGAGGATGCCAGGAATGATAATAGGCAGATAGCTTTGCACATTTCCGGCGATCGCCCCGCCAAAGATATACGTGAACATCAAAGTGAAGATAATGGGCTGGAGCGTGACGTCAAACAATTGCTCGGGTGTCCGCTTTATTTTTAACAGGCCGCGGTAGGCCATTGTTAATGAATGTTGAACTGCTTGGCTAAAGCTTGATTTGTGGCGCAGCTGGCTTTTAGCTTCCTGCATTATCGGATTATTTTTCAACTCGTACTTCCCCTTCCTGTTTCCATTTATCGGACGTTGTTAATACGTCATCTTTAACACCGTGACCGGTAATGGTTAGAAACACCTCATCTAGAGTCGGCTTCTGTACACTAAATTCATCCAGTTTGATTCCTGCCTCTCTTAGGGCAATTAGCAGTTCAGCTACTCGGTCAGCATCTTCCATTGGCGCCAAAATCTTCCCGCCTTCCTCTGAAACAGCTGACTGGACCTCAAGCACCTGTTCAACGATCCTTCTTGCGGCTTGCATGTTTTGTGGATCATGGATGCTCAAATGGAGTGAGGAGGTTCCAACTGACTCTTTCAGCTCATCTGCCGTACCTTCTGCGACCACTCGGCCGTGATCAATCACCGCGATCCGGTCGGCTAGTTCATCTGCCTCTTGAAGATACTGAGTGGTTAATAATACTGTTGATCCGGATTTTACCAAGCGGCGGATCGTATCCCACATTTGATTCCGTGTCCGCGGGTCGAGACCAGTGGTGGGTTCATCCAAAAAGATAAGCGGTGGCTGGGCAATAAGGCTTGCAGCCAGATCTAAGCGGCGCCGCATACCTCCTGAGAAATTTTTCAATGGACGCTTAGCAGCTTCCGTTAAATCAAACTCCTCCAGCAGTTCCGCAGCCTTACGCTTTGCTTCTGCACGCCCAAGGCCTAGGAGTCGTGAGAAAATAATCAGATTCTCAGTAGCGCTGAGTGCCTCATCGACCGAAGCATACTGACCTGTCACTCCGATTAATTGACGGATTTTCTGTGGCTCCTTAACCACGTCGTACCCGAAAATGCGTGCCGAACCCGCGTCTGGGCGCAATAGTGTAGCAAGCATTCTGATTGTGGTTGTTTTCCCGGCTCCGTTGGGACCAAGCACACCGTAAATCGTACCGGCTTTGACGTTCAGATTTACACCGTCTACTGCCCGATTATCGCCAAACGTTTTGACAAGTCCACTTGCTTCAACAGCCCAATCACTATGGTTGGGTGCGATTAGCTTTGTATGTTGAATGCTCATTATCATTTTTCCTCCTCATATATTTAAAAATAAACCTACACAAAAGTTTTTTTCTGGTACTCCTTATGACACCAAGGCGTGCCGGATTACATTTGGAGTATAAATCAACACTATGAACTGAATATGAACAATACGTGGGAGAAATTCATTTTTTTAAACGAAAGGTTTCATTTGGGTTAAATGGCAAAACGAAAGGATTACTGAAAAGACATTAAAAAGGCTTTGTCTTGCCCAGTTATGCTATATACCGCGAGGAGTTATTTACCAACTGCATAAAAAAGAAGCATGAGAACCGTCCCCATGCTTCCATTATCTTACCTTTGTGTATGCGGGTTTGCTTGTGTTTTTTGCTGCGTCGGTAGCTGTGATTATCAGGATGATTCCTCGTTTTTGTTTTACGATGTTCACTCTATAGTTTCCGTACCTGTCTACTTTACCAGCTCCGATGATTTTACTGCCGGACTTTATTGTAATCGTGCTGTTTGCCTCTGCTTTTCCTGAAACATTGTTCGAGGTGGAATACACAGGATTTACTTTTGGAACGCCAGGTGCAATCCCGTCCTGAACCACCATTGCGGTGGCACCGCTTCTATTTCCCGCTAAGTCGGTTGCGGTGACCGATAGTTTCACCCCTATCTTCTGAACGGGAATCTTAATACTAAAATTGCCTAAAGTATTGGTATCGCCATAGCCAATCTGATTGGTACCGTAATAGATTCTCACTTTTGATCTTGGTTCTGCCTTACCTGTCACATAGGCAGTCGTATTTTTAATGGCATTTACGATCGGTTTAGCAGGTGCGGTTACATCTGTTACAGTAACTTTGGTTTCCATACTTACGTTCCCAGCAGGATCATATGCTTTCACACTAAGAACCGTACCCGCTTTTTGAATCGGTATCACCACTTTGAACGAACCATTCGAAAGGGCATAGCCTAATTGCTTTGTACCGGCAAACACTTTTACGGTTGCTCCTGATTCCGCTTTACCGGTTACTTCCTTCGCATTGTCCCCCACTTTATTCACCTGAGGCGCTGCCGGCGCAATAACATCTTTTACCACGGTGCTAATAGGACTTGCCTCATTACCTGCTGCATCACTTGCAAGTAGTGTAAGGATGATGCCTTCCTTTTGAATTGGAATCGTAATCGTGAATGTCTTCCCGGCATAAATCTCGGCAGACTTGATCAACTGTGAACCATTTTTAACGACGATTCTACCATCTTCATTTGATATACCGGTTATAGATGTGGATTTATTCGTAACAGCATCAACGAACACAGTTGGTGCCGTCACATCTTTAACCGTAATCAAGGTTTTTTTACTTTCATTATTAGCTAAGTCCCTTGCAAAAAGTTCTAATGTGGAATTAGCAGGTAGTTTAGAAATATTCGCTTCATATTTTCCATCCTCCCCAACAGTTGCTTGAGTCAGAACGGCGCCATCTTTTAAAATAACAACGGCCGAAAAGGGCTCTGATGTCCCAGTTATGGTAGTAGACTGATCGGTTACCTGTGAAGCTGTTGGTGCCATAGGCGCAGTTCGGTCCTCTACAACAACCGTTGTAGGTTCACTAGGCTGCTGTCTCTCATTAAAGGCTGTAACCGACAAAGTGGTACCCGCCACTTGAGTTGGAATCAATATCGAAAATTCCCCTGAAGCATTGGATGTTCCTTCTCCTAATACTTCTGACCCTTTAAAAACCTTCACTAACAAATTATCTTTTGCCACCGTTCCAGTTACTAGATTACTATGATCAGAAACTAGATTAACAATCGGCGGCTTCGGTGGTTCCAGCTTTTGAACGGTTAACACATATGCTGTACTCACGTTTCTTGCTTGATCCGCCGCAACCAGTTTCATTTCATCCCCGGCAGCTAACTCCGGCACTTCGATCTGAAACGTTCCATCAACATTGACTTTCACCGTATTGGACTGCGGCACGTTATTAATAAATAGGGTAATGATAGAAGCAGGTTCGGCTTTCCCATTTATAAAAGTATCACCTTCGAAAATGGGTGAAACCTTTTCGATGGATGGTGGAATCACGTCAGTTACCGTTTGGATAATTTCACTAACATTTCCGTTCAGGTCTGTCGCTTTTACGGTTAGTTGTGTTCCTGCGGCCTGGCGTGTAATGGGCAGGGCAAAACTGCCGTCAGCATTTGTCAGACCGGATGCCAGCAATTGGCCCCCTTTTTGAACAGTAATAGTCACACCCGATTCCGATTGCCCAATATATAGATCCTGATCATTTGAAAATTCGGCTGGATGAAAGATGGGTTTAATCCAGTCCTGTAAGGTATAGACAACCGGTGTACTTCGATTATTATTTTGATCAACAGCAGTCACTTCAACAAGATCATCTTGCTGCCCTGTAACTCCAAATCCAAACCACCCGTTCCCGTCTGTTGTATATTCATCAGTGAGAAGATGATTAACTCGAACTTGGATTTTTATGTTTGGCTCTGTGATTCCTTGCAAATAGCTTTGATGATAAAGATAGTTTAATTCTTTAAACACAGGTGGTTCCTGCTTTAATGGTGCTCCAACTGTAACAGATGCCGGTTCTGACTTACTATCTCCGTTCACAGCGTAAACCGTTAAGAGTTCTCCTTCTACTTGAGCGGCAATCGGAATCTCAAACTCACCTGTTGCTGAAGAAATTCCTGCAGCCATTACTTGATTATTCATTACAATCTCTATATTGGTTTCGGGTGTCGTAACACCTTTAATGACCGTAGTGTCAGGAGTCACGGAATAAACAATAGGTTTAACAGGAAAGAACGTTTTTTCTACTGTAAAAAATACCGAATGACTGACTTCATTCGAATTAAAAGAATAAAGCTCAATCTTAGTTCCCTTTTGCTGCCTTGGAAGGATAAAGGTGAATCGTCCTGCACGAACAGATTCTTCATACCAAACTTCATGCCCGCCAGATGTCGTCACCTTTAAAACGACTTTGGAAGCATTCTTCGCAACTCCCTTAATATACGTGGAATTTCCCTCTGTAATAACCCCTTCCTCAAGATAAGGTTCTTCGATTTTTGGTAAATCAAAGGCGATTGGAAACGGAGTTGCCGCGATTGGTTCTGCCAATAGTTTATCTCTGGATCCACCGTAATCATTACCATCTAAAATGGATGCATAGATTCTTGAGTAAATGGTGGTACCCCAGTAATTATTCGTAGCCGTAATGGTTTTAGCACTGTCACCTCTAAGGTCAATATGCGTATTCTTATTTAAAAAATTATTTTCTTCAATCAGTAGATTAGGTTCTGTACAGGTATACCGATTGCAGGAATGAATGATATCCGTTACCTCTTCATTATAAAAAGTGTTGCCAGCAATAGTAATTCTTCCTGCCCCACTGGTTAGATTCAACGTTCCTTGAGTATGGAAGAGGTTTTCTTTAATGAAACTATCTTTTTTCAGCTCTGATAGATCAATAGTGCCTAAAGAAAATATACTCCGTACCATCGTGAAGGTTGAATTTTTCCTCATCACTGCTGCAATTCCACTCTTATTCCAGTCAACGTATTCAAGAAAAATGTTACCAGCATTCCAGCTGGAAATATAAACATTGTCCAGAGTAATAAGTTCCTCATTCGTCCCTTGTGATTTAAGGGTACCATCCACAACAAACGAGTTTCCTTTACCAATAATTTGAACGCCTGGTTCAATGGTTAACATTGCACCAGATGAGATGGTTACAGAACCGTTCATGACATAGGGAGAGTTACTTTTCGTTAAAACGGTGTCTGTTGAAATAGTCCCGGAAAGGGGTGTTCCCGTCACGGTTGAGGCTTCCACAGTGACGGGAAGGGCATGAAGAACAAGTATGATAATAAATGTCCAAGATACGATCTTTCTATAAATCAGTGAATATTTCATTCTTAATCTCCTATTTAATAAGTTCCTAGATTAATCATAATCAATAATTCAAAAATTTGGAAGCAGATTCCTTAAGGAAATTAATAAAGAAGCATGAGAACCGTCCCCATGCTTCCACAATCTATTACATATAATTATCCTTTAGATATTTCGCGGCATCATTGTACAAGCCGCTTTGGTTGGAATATCTAATATAATTTTTAATGGTGTTTAGCCATTCAATTGTAGTGGGCTTGGTGTTTTCAATAATCTTAAGCAAATCATCCATCCTTAGAAGACGCTCTTCACCATTTTCCATAATCTCGGCTATGATATTTTCAATGGCACTTTCAACTACATTCTCAATATCCGCTCCGGAAAAATGCCTTGTTTTCTCAGCAAGAATATGAAAATTCATTTCATTCTCAACGGGCTTTCCTTCTAATTTCAATTTAAAAATAACCTTTCGGGCTTCATGATCAGGCGGGCCGACAAAAACCAATTTATCAAATCGTCCTGGTCTTTTGAAGGCCACGTCAACATCCCATGGCATATTGGTAGCACCAATAACAAGCAGTTTATCCGTTCCCGTATTAATGCTTTGCATCTCGGCCAACATTGTATTCACAAGTGTACTCATGTGTTCAGAATGTGCTTTGGTCCTGCTGTAGCCTAATGAGTCCAGCTCATCAAAAAACAATACCGCTGGACGATTGGCACGGGCGGTCTCAAACACATCGCGTAGCTTTTGCTCACTGACACCAAAGTAAGGATCCAAAATATCGGTAATATGGATCGGATAAAAAGCTGCACCGCATTCCCCAGCAGTCGCTTCAGCAATAAAGGTTTTTCCACATCCGGGAGGTCCATATAGCAAAATGCCTCCCCCCAATTTTTTGCGAAACTTTGCAAACAGGCCTGGATTTACAAAGGGTTTGATAATTTTCATTTCGATTGTTTTTTTCAACTCGTCAAGTCCGCCAACATTTGAAAAAGTAACCTTTTTTGGCAGCCGCTCCTCGATTGAGACTACTTTCCCATGAATCAATTCCAATTGAACCGGTAAATGTTCGGGTTCGGGTTCCGGTTCCAGATCGAGATCGGGCTCTGGTTCCAGATCTGGATCGGGCGCAGCTTCAGATTCGAATTCGGGTTCGAGTTGGATCTCTAGCAAATATTTTTTCAGACTGGCAATTACCAAATCTTCCATTTCACGATCTTTCAAAGAATTGGAAAAGGCATTCAAGCCTTCAGCAAGCTGATTCTGTTCAAGGAATTCTTCCCCCAATAAAAACCAAGCCTGCGCATTTTCTGGGTCCTTTTCAAGCATGACGCGATATAATTCATATTTTTCCATAGAAAAACCTCTTATAAAAGAATGGAATAATCCAGGTATAGATACAAAACACAATATACATTGCTGAAAATGGTAAAAGTACAATATATTGCTTCAATAAAATTAACAGGATGGCAATAGCCAAAAACAGCGAGTAGATGACAGCAGGTCCTCCAGCTTTTTTGATTAAACGGTGAGGGAAAAATAATGGATGTGTCAATTGATCGTACTCTTCCAAAATTTTTAGAAGATCTGAATTTGTTGGATCTAGTAAAAAGGCTTGCCGAAAATAATTTAAGGCCGCTTTGTCCTCATTTTTCAAGGCATGGAACAGACCCAAATTTACTAGGTTCTGAATTTCACTGCTTGCACTTTCCATTACATGTTGGATAAAAAGCAATTGTTGATTTTGGTCAGATTTTGCAAAATAATACTGAAGAATAAGCTGATTTACTCTTTCACTATCTGGTGCAACCCTTTTCGCTTCTTCCAGTAATTGAAGCGCTTTTTCTTCAAAACCAGCCTTCAACATTATGTATCCATATGCGGCAAGGATATCACCATTTTCAGGTTCAAGCTCAAGTGCAGATAAATAAGCTTCTTCAGCTTCTTTGAAATTTTTTTCGTCTTCATGCGTGAGTCCAATCAGGTAATAGCATTGGGCAGTATCAAAACCGTTGTAAAGCGCCTGCTCACACATTCTCCTAGCTGATTCATAATAACTTTTTGAAAAGTGAACAACAGCCATATAGTAAAAAGCATCCGGATCCAATGGATTGTTTTCAAACAGTTTTTCAATGGAAGGAACCGTCTTCTCGTAGTGACCCATTTCAAAATAGTGTTCTATTACCCTCGTTTCCTTTTCTTTTATCATCCCAATAAACCTAAGGCCAAAACAATGAGTTCCACTACACCGCCAAGCAAGATCCATACAATTGCCGGTTTTAATATTTTTGTGATTGTTCCATTCGTCACCATATGCTGTTGAAATGGCTTTGTCAGAATGGCTCGATAAGCCAAAAAGAGCAAAATGGATGAAAGTTTCAAGAGGTATCTCATTGCCCTGTCTTCCATTGAGAACGTCCCATTGGCGAATAAATAAATGACGGCACATTCACCAATTTCTAAAATAATACCTAAGATGATTAATAGATTAATGTGTAACTTTCGGACATTCAGCCACTTTGCGTTTCTTGTACCTAAAGCCATCAGAGGAATCGGTCCACCGATAAAAGCGACCAATAAAAGGCGATTTATATCATATGTTTTCGTTTCCCTCCAATCTTTCTCAATAGATGGCTGCAATAATTCATTCATATTAGACATAAATGTCCCCCTTATAATGGAAATCTATAATTCTAACATTACTTATTTATGGGAAGAATGCAATCTTATTTTTTGACAATTTAATAAAAAAAAACTGGCCCTATTTAAGGAAGGTTCACGGTATCTTCCATATGAGTGTGCAATGGATGGAGGTCTCCTAAAGAGGTTAAATTTGAACATTCTGTGCCAATAAGAGAGATACGTCTCATTTTCTGAATGAACCATTACATACGTCACTATGCCTTAAAAATTCTATCGGTACAATTAAGGAATATTAAGGATGAAATGGGGTTTTTTTATTGAACAATCCACAATTGAAAATAGGACATATGGTACCAAAGTTTCCAATCATGCAAGGCGGTATGGGTGTAGGAATTTCTTTAAGCAGCCTCGCTTCTGCGGTTGCGAATGCCGGGGGAATTGGGATCATCTCCGGAACTGGAATTGCTGTTGATGAAATGAGAATGCATATAAGGAAAGCAAAAGCCAGTATTAAGGATTCCGGCTATATTGGAGTAAACGTTCTATTCGCTATGAATGACTTTGCCGAAAAAATGAAAGCAGCCATTGAAGAGAAAGTGGATTTCATCATATCAGGCGCTGGAATTTCAAGAGATATGTATGCTTGGGGCAAGGAAGCCGGCATACCAGTCATTTCAATTGTGTCTTCTGCAAAACTTGCTAGGTTGTCAGAACGACTTGGTGCTGCAGCAGTGGTCGTAGAAGGTCATGAGGCAGGCGGCCACCTTGGTACGGATAGACCTTTGTTTGATATTTTGCCTGAAGTAATTGAAGCCGTTCAAATACCAGTTATTGCTGCTGGAGGAATCATGACCGGGGAAGATCTTGCAAAAGCCATCCGTTTAGGGGCTTCTGGGGTTCAGATGGGAACTAGATTCGTTGCTAGTGAAGAGTGTGATGCACCATTATCATTTAAGGAAAAATATGTACAGGCTCAACAAGAAGATACCATTTTGCTAAAAACAACAGTTGGTCTTCAGGGGCGTGCCATTAAGAACCAGTTTACTAAACTTATATCTAATGATAATAAGGTAAAAATTAAGAAGTGCCTGGATTGCCTAAAAAATTGTTCTTATCGCTTTTGTACACTTGATTCTTTAGTAACTTCCATGAATGGAGATTGCGAGAATGGTCTTGTTTTTGCCGGTGCTAGAGTCCATGAAATCAAAGAAATACTTCCAGTTAAAACAATTATCAACAATATTATGAGTGAATATAAAGCTGTTATATAAAATCAGTCCAATAACAAAGGGGCTGTCCCTTTGTTATTGGACAGTCCCTATCATAAAATGCCGTTTATGTAATAACCTGTTGGTGGGCCAAAGGTGTCTAATTGGCCTCCTTAAGATATCAATCCCGTTTTTCTCACAAACTTCGAATATTTCATATTAATCCCACCAAAAATACCAAAATGATGAATTCATAAGTGTTCCTGCAAGTGCATTTACTGTCCCTGCACCTTGCCAAACTATATCACCACAAAATCCAAATTGTTCCCAAGCGAGTAATTCCGATTCTTCTTGAGTCTTTGGAGGATTTGAAACAAAGAATTCCCATACATCTGGGGTTACTAAAGCGGGAGTAGCTCCATACCTTTCATACCAATATTTGAATACTGCAACTTGTTCTTCTGGCATTGGGCATTCATTAAACCCGCCCATAGGGACCCAAGCAGCTACTTCCCAAGGTTTATCCGTTGGAATCTTTGCGAGAATGATTTTTTTATTAACTGCTTCCTCAATTGATAGAAAATGATTTATTTGTTCCTCTACCGCGAACTCGCCTGTTATATCGTCGTGTTCATCCTCTTCCATGGGTATGACTTCGTTAAGTAGGTTCTTTAACAATTCTTTTACATCAATATTCTTCGCTTTAGCTATGATTGATTCCCGCTTATCGTTCAAGTATTCTTTATTCGATTCGGTATCAACAACTTCTAACATCATTTCAGAAGGGATAATGACAAGTGGTGTATATCCTTCCTTTTTGCCTTCTATGAATGCTTGATGATATCTGGTCATGACACCTTTAACAGTTTTCTCCTCAACAATCGAGCTGTCACAATCCAATCTAGCCATTATTTCATTTATATAATCTTTACTTTCCTTTTTCTTGAATTTATCAAATATACCCACGTTCTTCATCTCCTACAGGTAATGTTGCTGGTAATATTTATAAATTCTATTAAATTGGTATTTTTCCTCTTAGAAATTAGGATAGTAGAAAATTAATGAGAATAACGGTTGTTCATATTTGGTATTTCTTAGGACATCATCACACTTTTTTGATTTACCCTTGTCTGAAGTTGGTTCGACTTCGGACACAGCCTCGCTCCTTTTGCTTTGCCTTGTCTGAAGTTGGTTCGTCTTCGGACACATCCTCGCTCTTTTGGCTTTGCCTTGTCTGAAGTTGGTTCGTCTTCGGACACATCCTCGCTCTTTTGGCTCTTCCTTGTCCGAAGTTGGTTCGACTTCGGACACAGCCTCGCTCTTTTGGCTCTTCCTTGTCCGAAGTTGGCTCGACTTCGGACACATCCCCGCTCTTTTGGCTTTGCCTTGTCCGATGTTGAACCGATATTTAAGCTGCCTCTTTTTATGGTAAGGTTCTACATGGTTAATTCCATAAAAAAGAAGCATGAGAACCGTCCCCATGCTCCCCACTTGTTTAACTCCTGAATCAGAGTTTGGATGATGACTGGACTTTGCGCAGTCATTATAATCAATGGCTGCTAAGGATGAAATACTAACTAATAATCAACTCGATTTCATCTTCCCTTTCCAGTATTTCCAATGCTACTTCTTTTGCGGATTTTAATCTTGAACGGTCAGTTATAAACTGATTTTCATCCCAAAAAGGAGTATCCATGCCACCCATATAAACACCAGAAACCGAAATCGAAGTAGTCTCTAACTCTTTCACCAAGGCTTCAGTGAACCCACGAATGGCAAACTTGCTTGCACAATAGGCCGTTTCATGTACCTTCCCGCGTAATCCAGCGGTTGAAATAATATTCATGATCTTCCCGGCATTCCGTTCCAGGAAGGCTGGCAATAGAGCTTTTGTTACATAAATGGTTCCTTTTACATTTGTATCGATCATGTGACTAATCTGATCCGCCGGGATGTCTTGCAAGGGACCGAAATAACCGATGCCTGCATTATTAATCACTTGATCAATTTTTTCGGTTTCATTCAAATCGGCGAGCACTTGTTTCACCTGACTAGAATCCGTAATATCACAAACCACTGACCTAGCACTGCCATTTGTTTGATCAATTATTTCCCTCACTTTATCAAGGTGTGTTTCGGTTCTTCCGACTAGAATAACTCTGTTTCCCTTTTGTGCATAGGCTAGGGCCAGTTCTTTTCCCAGCCCTGTGCCTGCCCCTGTAATGAGTATTGTTTTCAACCCCCGCACCTCCATACAAATAGTTAGTCCTATTCCAAAAAATTAGACATTGACTTCTTTCAAATTTTTTTAAAAAATTGTCCCATAGCAGGCATGTTCACATTAATCTTTTTTATATTCTGCCCAATCAGCCTCTTCCAAATAGTTCATTGTTTTTCTACATGAGTTAACGGGACGAATAACCTAAATTTAAATAAGCTTATACAAAAATAAGCGATGGATACGATTAAAACAATCAGCATTATTTGATTAACAACCGGGGTATTCCAAACACCTAAAAAATACAATAAAGATGGGATGGTTAATGTGACCCAGGATTGAATAAAGGCAACTTTCCCAAGATAATGGTCAATTTTCATTTCCAGTGAATTGGATAAAAAGAATAAAAACCAAAGAAAAGCCCACATCCCCCATGTGAGTGCACCCACAGCATCATGAAAATGGATGATAGCTGTCAACGTATAAACCACCGCTATGACCGCCACCCATAAACAAAACCAGCCAAGTCCCCTTCCATCCAGTTCTTTTAATGCGGTAACTCCAACATATAAATAAGTTAAGCCAAATAAAAAGATAGATGCGTAATTATATAAGTCCCAATGATCTTGACCTGAAACCATTAGTAAATAAAACGGTATAATCAGCTGTATGACACCTACAAACAGATTAAAGACCCCAACACTTTTCGCTTCCGCTTTTCCTGTTAACATCAAACTATTAAGAAATAAAACGGCACCCGAAAGAAATAGTCCGACAAAGCTCATATTCTCTGTTGTGAAAAAGTCTTTTCACAACATTCCCCTCCCTCAAAAAGGAAAAAGCAGTTTTCCATCCTTTGAAAGATGAAAAAATGCTTTTTCACAGATTATAAAACGATACTTACTACTACAGCTGACAATACACTTACAAGAGTGGCACTGTATAAAAGCTTTAAACCAAATTTGGCCACAACGTTACCCTTTTTCTCGTTCAGACTTTTGACGGCTCCGGCAATAATCCCGATCGATGAAAAGTTGGCAAAAGAAACAAGGAAAATAGAGATAATTCCTAATGTACGAGGGCTAAAGGATTTACCCACCTTTGCCAGGTCCATCATCGCTACAAACTCGTTCGTTACAAGCTTTTCAGCCATAATACCTCCCGCTTGGACAGCCTCTGAGAATGGAATTCCCATGATAAACGCAATCGGTGAGAAAACATATCCTAATAATTGCTGGAAGGTAATATGGAAAATTAAATCAAAAACATTATTAACCGCAGCCATCAAGGCAACAAATCCAATTAGCATCGCACCGACAATGACTGCTACTTTAAAACCATCAAGAATATATTCGCCTAACATTTCGAAAAAGCTTTGTTTTTCTACTTCTTGAATTTCAAGAATATCCTCGTTTGGATCAACCGTATAAGGATTCACAATCGAAGTGATGATAAATCCGCCAAATAAGTTAAGAACAAGGGCCGTAACCACATATCTTGGTTCAATCATCGTCATATAGGCACCGACAATCGACATAGAAACCGTGGACATCGCTGATGCACAAAGGGTGTATAGACGATGGGCAGGCAGAAGACCAAGCTGTTTTTTCACGGTAATGAACACTTCAGATTGACCAATCATGGCTGAAGCAACAGCGTTATACGATTCCAATTTCCCCATGCCATTTACTTTGCTTAGCAATAACCCAATAGCCTTCATAATAAACGGAAGAATTTTTAAGTGCTGGAATATCCCAATTAACACGGAAATAAACACGATGGGCAGTAAAACATTTAGGAAGA
This sequence comes from Neobacillus drentensis, assembly GCF_021560175.1. GTDB lineage: Bacteria > Bacillota > Bacilli > Bacillales > Cytobacillaceae > Neobacillus > Neobacillus drentensis_A. The sequence goes on from NZ_CP091110.1 coordinate 5,720,794, forward strand.
ATGGCGATTCGCCTTTATTGGCCATTCCGCCGAATACAAACGATATTCCGGCACCGGCATAATCTAGTAATTTAGTAAAGACCTCGGCAAATACTTTGATCAAATCTAATCCTAACGTGGTATTTAATAATAATGCTGATAATATGACTTGAATAATGACCATAATAATAATCGGCTTTAATTTAATGTCTTTCCGATTATTGCTTGCCAAGTAGGCTAGTCCGAAAACAACAAGCAGTCCAATAATCGCAATGATGTATTTCATGTCAGACCTCCAGATGGTATAAATCGTTGATGTATTCGTTTCCATTACGAACAAAAAATAATTACTTTGTTAAATCTTTAGAAGAAAAATAACCAGGCAGCAATTGATCAATGGTTGTCTCTAATTTTTCGCCTTTTAAATTCGCTAAAATAATTTTCGTATCTTTATCACAGAATTCTGCCATTACCTGGCGGCAGGCTCCACAAGGTGAAACAGGGCCCTCCGTATCTGCAACGACAATGATAGTATCGATTTCATTTCCCCCTTCAGAAACCGCTTTAAAAATAGCTGTTCTTTCAGCGCAATTGGCCAATCCATAGGAGGCGTTTTCAATATTGCATCCTTGGAAGACACGATGATCTTTTGTCAAAACAACTGCTCCTACTTGAAAATTTGAATAAGGAGTATACGCTTTTTTCCTAGCGTCAATCGCTTGATCGAGTAATGCTTGAATATCCATACTTTGTCACCCTTTCAGTTATGTTTGAGGATACAGGCTGACCAAACGGCCAGCCATCTAGATTAATGAATTTCTGTATAAATGAGTGTAGGCTTGGCTACTTTTTCATCTGTCACTTTATAAGCGGAGTAAATTTTTTCAATTACTTCCTCAACATTTTCTTGATTGCTATGAATCGTAACCAAGGACTCTCCTGCCTCGACACGATCTCCTACTTTCTTTTGAAGAACAACACCTACGGCCAAATCAATGACAGATTCTTTTGTCGCTCGTCCGGCGCCAAGCATCATGGCCGCAGTTCCTACTGTTTCCGCTGTAATTTCAGCCACATAACCTGAAGTTTTAGCGGGAACCTCTATCATAAAGGAGGCTGTAGGAAGTTTAGCTGGATCGTCGACAACCGATGCATCTCCTCCTTGTGACGCAAGGAAGGTTTTAAAGGCTTGTAAAGCCTGACCGCTCTGAATAGATTCGTTTAACATTTCACGTGCCTGCGCGAGATCAGCAGCCTTTTCTGCCAAGACAACCATATGGCTTCCGAGAGTTAAACAGAGTTCTTGCAAATCTTCTGGTCCTTGTCCTTTCAGCGTGTCAATCGCTTCTTTCACTTCAAGAGCATTCCCGACAGCAAATCCAAGCGGCTGGCTCATATCGGAAATGATCGCCTTTGTTTTACGGCCGACGCCATTGCCGATCTCCACCATCGTTTCTGCTAATTCTTTCGCATCGTCAAGATTTTTCATGAATGCACCGCTGCCTGTTTTAACATCGAGCACAATCGCATCCGCTCCTGCGGCAATTTTCTTGCTCATGATGGAACTGGCAATAAGCGGAATGGAGTCAACTGTTGCCGTTACATCCCTAAGTGCATACAATTTTTTATCCGCAGGGGTTAAATTCCCGCTCTGACCAATTACAGCTACTTTATTTTCATTTACTAATTGGATAAATTCTTCGTTTGATATTTCTACATGAAATCCCTTAATGGATTCTAATTTGTCAATCGTACCTCCAGTATGACCCAGGCCTCTGCCTGACATTTTTGCTACTGGTACGCCAACAGACGCAACAAGCGGTGCCAGCACAAGAGTTGTGGTATCGCCAACTCCACCTGTACTGTGCTTGTCTACTTTAATTCCTTCGATTCCTGAGAGGTCGATTTGATCACCGGATTGAACCATTGCTTCCGTTAAGTAAACACGTTCTTCTTTTGTCATTCCTTGAAAAAACACAGCCATAGCAAAAGCCGACATTTGATAATCCGGAATATCACCTTTTGTAAACCCGTTTATCAAAAATTGGATTTCGTCTTTGGTTAATTCATAACCATCACGTTTTTTCTCAATTACATCAACCATTCTCATGGAAGCGCACCTCTTTTTTATAAAAGTCATTTTTGTTTAAACTACGTATATGAATATAAAGGTTAGATGTTAGATGTCGGACGTCTAACGAACAACTTGATTGTACTCCTTTATCACTAAAGTTGTAAACCCTTTCTTTTTTGAAATTAATGGTAATAGGTTCTTGCCTGCTGATCTGAAGCTTAACTATCAATTCCCTATAATAAGCGTTTACATTTCTGTGAATATCAGGTTTATCGTTTACCATTGTCACAGATAAAATAAAAATCTATGTGATTACTATAGTGGTAGTAACCCGATTTGTAAAGCGGTTACCAAATTGTTATAGTTTTATAATTTTTCAAAAAGAAGCACGGGGACGGTTCTTCTGCTTCCGAATCCCGATGTTCCATTCCGGTTTTTACAGCTTTCTCTGCCCATGCAAGAGTGATTTGGGTACCTAACTCACAACCTGATTCGACTATATTCTCTCTATATTTTATTAATCAAACATTTGATTAAAAAAGCGGAATACTTTGTTCTTAAAGCCTTTCTCTTGAAAACTAGTAAAAATACTGTCGAGCCAAGTTAGGATAAAATACAGAAATCTCTCCAATTTCCCGGAAAATTTTATAATTATCGACTCAACTGAGACATTTCCCCTACTTTCCCCTACTTTCCCCATATTTCGAAAGTAATCAAACATTTGTTTAAAAACGCCACTATCCGCGTGGTTGCAGATTTTCTCATTCCATAGGTCTGAATAAAATGTCGAAAGCTCCCCTTATGTAGGCACCTTCTTAGAAGCAGAAGAACCGTCCCCATGCTTCCCAAATTTATTTTAAAAATTGATTATGATTTGATGAAAATTTGTCCATGCTAGTTTTAGAGTTTTTAAAACAGGGAGGTTGCTAACATGCTACTATCTAAAATTCGGAACGACGGCCTATTTAAGTTTCTGACGATTCTTAGTGCAATTACGGTCCCCTTATGGAATTATCAGCAGGCAGCGAATGCCGATAAGCCTTCTTCCCAGGTCACGGTTACTGTACCGACACTTAATGTCCGGGAATCTGCCGATCTTTCAAGTAAGGTAATTAGCCGCGTTCATCAGGGAGAAACTTTTGATATCATTCAAAAGCGGAATGATTGGGATCAAATTAAACTAGCAAATAACCAAACTGGCTGGGTTTACGACGCCTATTTAACTTCTACTGAAAAGATCGCTGGAAGCATAAACACCTATTCTTTAAACATCCGGGAACGTCCCAGTTCTTCCAGTAGAGTCGTAGGGTATTTAAAATCGGGAGCAAAAATATCCATCCACACGGAACAAGCTGGATGGGCCAAAATTGTCTCTTCTTCTGGTGTGAGCGGGTGGGTGAACGAAAAGTACATCGATAAAGAAACACCTAACAGCCATCACATACAACCTGCAGCTCCAACAACAAAAAAGGATGGTAATACAAATGAATTAAAGGTAGCCAAGGCAGCAGATGCCCCTATGACTACCCCATCCGAAAAATCCGTGCCTTTGCCAAATAATCAGACACCACTAAAAGGAAAAACGATTGTGCTGGATCCAGGCCATGGAGGGAAAGATAGAGGAACAACCAGTATTGCCCGCACACCTGAAAAATCATTGAACTTACCAACAGCCGAGACCGTTAAACAAAAACTTGAAAGTGCAGGCGCCCAAGTCATCTTGACTCGAACAAATGATACGTATATCCCTTTAGAGCAACGTGCAAAAATCTCCAACCTAAACCATGCGGATGCGTTTATAAGTTTTCATTACAATTGGTCCAGTAATCCATCGATCAATGGCATAACTGACTTTTACTATCAAAAATCCAGTAACCCTCTAGCCACCGCAATCTTAAACCAAGTGGCCAAAGAAACAAACTTAACGAACCTTGGAACAAGATACAACAACCTAGATGTACTCCGAAACAACAAACAACCAGCCACCCTAATCGAACTCGGCTTCCTATCCAACCAACAAGAAGACTCCATCGTCGAAAGCCCTCAATTCCGTAATAACGTAGCCCAAGGAATCTACCTCGGATTACTAGATTACTTTCAGTAAGAAACATGGGGACGGTTCTCATGCTTCTTTTATTCATTACGGCTTCATTTGGTCGTACAAATTTTGGATTGATTGAACCACTAGGTCTAACTTTGATTCATTTCGGTAAAGCGAAAAAGGGGCGAGTCCTGCTGCCCCCAATGAGTGAAATGTTTCTTCCATAAATCCTCACTCTTTCACTTCTCCAAAAAAGTATGGCGAAGCAGAAGAACCGTCCCTGTGCTTCCCTGTTCTTCCGAGGGCAGGAAGCAAAAGAACCGTCCCCACGCTTCCAAAAAGGCCGGATTCATGAGAATCCGGCCTCGCTTTATTATTCATGTTCAATGTCGATTATTAACTTAGTCCTTACTGAACGACTTTAATATAGAAATAGATATCCTGCCCAACTTTTTTCGGCTTTGTGAGGAGTTGGTAGCCATGTTTTACGGCTTCCTCGGGAACACTTCGAAATGATTGTGGACAGTCGGCGATGACTTGTAATACTTCACCGATTTTCATGGTTTTTAGCGCATCCAGCGCATAAATAACAGGGTACGGTCAAGGCTCGCCGCGAATGTCTAACGTGTAGTTAACATCGATTACTTGGGACATCAATTACGCCTCCTTTGTAACATGAGAAATCCGGTCTGTTGTCTGAGATTTGATACCTTTTCCGTAGCGGAACCGCTTTTCCCACCAATTTGAAAGTAAGAACCAAGCAGCAAGCATGGCAATGGTTCCAAACAGAGCCCCCATCGGTCCCCATTGTTCGATTAAGTTTACTTTTGCTCCCTTTTCCACAAGGGCATGATAGATGCCGAGATGATCCCAGCCATAAGCAAGAGCCGTTGCTCCGACAATATTACCTGCGCCAACTACCCAATATAACAATTGACCTTCCATTGCCCGATACATCATGCCTGTCTCACAGCCTCCGGCTAGAACAATACCAAACCCGAAAAGAAGTCCGCCAATCGCCGTGCTAGGCGCAGCCATCTTGATAAGAGCGACAGAGCCATTTTGAATATAAATAAAGGTAATAACAACACTGATCAGCATCCCAACCGCAATCGCTTTGGACATCACAGCTCGCCCGCTAATCCATAAATCACGGAAAGCGGAAGTGAAACAAATTTGTCCGCGTTCAATTAGAATTCCAAACAACGCTCCGGCTATACAAGCAACCGCGAGCATTGTTTTTCCTGTTGTGAAAAAGTAAAGAACAAGCCCAAGGTACAGAAGCGCAAAAATGAGACCGATCAGCGGCTGAATAGTCCTTTTTTGGACAGCCTGGGTGACAACCGGGTTCATTGAGCCCTTCGTCAAGAGCGGCTTTCCACGCCACCATTTGGTATTCACGACTTTAACGCCAAAATAAGTTCCAATTGCAGTGGTCAACATAAAGATCCACGAATGGAACGAAAATTGAGGGACACCTGTGAAAAAGGCGGCCAAATTACAGCCAAGCGCAAGGCGTGCGCCAAATCCTGCGATGATACCGCCAATAAATCCTTGGAGTAACCTCCTCTTTTGTTTCGGTACGCGTATTTTAAAACTGTTGCTTACTAAAATCGTAATCAATGCACCAACAAGCATCCCGATGACAATCCAGCCGTCGGTCCGGCTGATCGGTGTTCCTTCGATACCGACCAGTTGGAAATACGCCCATTGTGACACATCCACACCGAACCACTGTAAGATGTGCCCGCCTAATCTGGTGAATTCACCTGTTACGGCCCAAACCGTACCTGTAATCCCGAAGTAGAACGCACTAGCCAGACCAGCTATACTAATGGCTATGTAAGGATTCCAGTATTCTTTAAAGATCTTTTGATAAAGATTCATGAAATGTAACTCTCCCTTTCATTTCATGGGGACGATTCATGTGTCCTGCAACGTGAGAACATCCCAATGGAATTGTTTTAAACTGTTTATACACACAAAAAAAGCCCAGTAATTCCTAGGCATTAAAAGAAATCTATACAAATACTAATGTAACGATTATGGGGCAACTGAGCAATTCGATTTATCGATAAGTCGAATGGGTATTTATCGGAATAGTAAATACGTAGTGGATCAGCAATCCATAAAAAAGAAGCATGAGAACCGTCCCCATGCTTCTTTCCCTTATTTTGATACGGTAGCTGTTCTTACTGCGCTGGTTTGTGCTTTTGCGTCTTTTGCGTATACATATAGTTTTGTGCCTGCATTTTGTTTTGGGATGTATACTTTGTAGTTTCCGTAAAGATTGGCTTGTGTTGTGTATGTTTTTGATCCGATCTTGATGATTACTATTGCATATTTCTCTGTGTTTCCTGTCACTGTTGTGGAAGTGTATCGAACTGCGTTCACTGTAGGCATGTTCGGTGCTACACGAATGACAGCGGTGCCTCTTGCTGCGCTTACACGGCCTGCACTGTCTTTTGCGGTGATGGATAGCTTTGTTCCTGTATTTTGCGGCGTAATGGCTACATTGTAGTTTCCATACGCATTGGCTTTTGCGGTATAAGCTTTACCTGAAACGGCCACGGTCACGATGGCATTTGCTTCGGTTTTCCCTGTTACGTTCCAAGCCTTATTATTAACTGTATTCACAACTGGTAAATTCGGAGCCACTTTTACGACTGTAATGGCTCTGGCCGCACTTACATTACCTGCTCGGTCTTTCGCTGTTACCGAAATATTCATTCCTGCGTTTTGGATTGGAATAGCTAATTTGTAATTTCCATATAGGTTCGCTTGTATACTATATGCTTTTCCAGCAATCGTTGCTGTTAAAATGGCATATGGTTCTGTTTTCCCCGTTACATCTGCAGACTTATTCGTAACAGCATTTACTACCGGGGCTGTTGGAGCCGTTTTATCTGTTACGGATACCGTTGTAGAAAAGCTTCGTGCATTCTGCTTATCCTCGTAGGATACCGTTACTGTTGTCCCCGCTTTTTGAGGAGCAATCCCTGCTTTGAAAAATCCGTTCGCATCAGCCACTGCAGTCGCAATTTGAGTTGTTCCATTCTTTACTTGTACCCGGCCATACGCAGGTGCTTTCCCAGATACGGATAAATCATTATCATCCACCTGGCTGACTTCTAACTTTTTTGTAAGATAAGCAGAAGAAATATAACCAACTAGTTTTTGATCTTCCGTTTTGACTGGGTACCATACAAATTGGTTTACACTGGAAGTATTTTGGTCAAATACAAAATTCCCTGAAATAATCAGCGTCGTATTTAATGCTAACTCCTTCAATAAGGAAGTAGTGCTGCTAGTAGGGATTGACCTTAACTTTGCCTGATCCTCGGTTACAACTACTTTATCTCCCGTATGAAAAAGAGCAGTTGAAGCATGCAACTGGTCAGTTAGTGTATACACCGGCTTTTTGAATACAATATTTGCGTCACTGTTAGGATCATATTGAAAGTCAGCTGTACTAAACGGGTACTGAGCCAACTTAGTATCACCTAGGAAGCTTTCTTGTTGAAGAAATCCAAAAACCTTTTCTTGGTAAGCTTTTGTATTTTTAGTCCCATCAGCCTGTATCAGCGGACTGTTTACAGGCTTTGTCCCATTGTAGGCCATAACTGGGAAGTACCAATTTTCAATGACCTCAGGTCCTGCCCCTTGAATCTTAGGCAAATCTGTCCGTTGATACATGCTCTTTAGGATGTCAACGCCGGCCTGGATATTGTAGTAAATATCAGTTTTCAACTTCGACTGATCATAGTTTGGTTGATTGGTAATTTGCATAAGACCAATACCGCCATCCGGTGCAATAACAGGCTGACCATTTGCTTCAAATTGTCTCCAACCACCATTTTCTTTTGTGGCCACAGCTTTGACTACTTCAGGCGGAATATTTGCCTCTAAAGCCGCATTCGTCAATAAGCAATTCATTTGCTGAAAAGATGGATTTTGATTTGCATTCACCTTTGCACATTTAGAAGGCCATAAAGCCTCCGCAGAAGCCTCCTTATAAGACCAAGAACAACCCAGGAGTATCAAACAAGCAAGTACCCCCGCTCTCCATAAAATTGATTTCATCCCATTCCTTCTCCCATCCATTGCAATTACAATATAATCCATTTTATCCTATAGATTAATATTTTACTAGAAAAGAAGCATGGGGACGGTTCTTGTGCTTCCAAAAAAGGAAGCATGAGAACCGTCCCCATGCTTCTACTCAACAATAGATTTAATAATGTTAAAAATATAACCGATTTCAGGTATATTCATTTGAACACTATAACTTTTTTCAAGCACACTGAATGCATTTCTTATCATGTTTATTTCCTTTTTATGGATCCGTTCAAACTCTTCTTGATTAGGGTATTCTGATATCGGTGCCTTTCTTATTAAGCGTTCAATCATGCAACTGACATGAACGAATAAAGCAATTTTTTTATCATTGGGCAGCGTTTGTCTCATCTGATTCTCCAACTGCTTTATTCCTTCTTCCACCTTTGAAATAACTTTTTCCGTATCTAAAATAATCAAGGAATCAATCACTCTTCGGAGAGAAAAATTCTTGATGATTCTATCATTCACTTTTCGAATCGTTTCCGGAGGCGCAATTTTCTCAAAGATTTTGAAAACATCATTTTCACCTTTTCCAGAAATGATATCTTCTAATGAAATAAAATTGATTCCCTCAATTTTAGGATTGTCTGTTCCCACAATCGCCAAAACATCATAAATTCTAAGCGGTGGCTCGTTCATTCCATTTTTCTTTAAACGCTCAAAATCATGTGATACGACTTTGATATCTATCAAGTCTTCCATACTTTCAGAAAGTAATTGCTGAATCTGCGTGGCAGTTCCAATACCTGTAAAACAGGAAGAAACAATGGCGTATTCTTTGCGTTTAGATGGATAGTAAAGATTAATAGTAGGCCGAACGAGTTGCTCCAAAGGCTGCAGCATCTCTTCAATCGATTTTCCTTGTGACAAATAATTCCCGATTTCTAAAGCAAAAGAAGTCGAAACCTGATCTATACAAAGGAGTGGGCCTTTAATTGCCTCTTTGATTTGATCATGAAGGAGGCTTAGCGACCCCATATCCACTAAAACGACCAACCCGCTGGAAGTATCATTTTCTTCAATATATTTAAGCATTTGTTTCGTAATATCTTTTATCGATGACTCCACAGGCATGTCGATGGAGTCATATACCTTAACCCCTAACAGACGATTACAAACATTGGAAATACTGCTCGCCGTTGCATAACCATGGGCAATAATCATCGCCTTTACACGATTATCATGATGCTGTATTTGCTTTTTGCACAAGAATAATGCCATCAAAATAATATCTTCATGATATAAATTTAATTCCATTCTCTTCTCGATGAAGGATATGACTTTCGCCGCTATTGAATATTCCGCTTTGTATTGTCTTTTTATAAATTGAAGCATTTGTTTTGTCAACATCTCATCTTGTTTATTCAGGATAAACGGATGGGACTTGAAAAATAAATAGGAGGACAGCGTATAAACGCTATTTCCATCATATTTAATATTATATTGGTCTTCTAAATAACGAAAAATGTCCTGTATAGCGGAAAGATTAAATTCCATCATGAAGCTTTTTGATTCATTCGGTCTTTCAAAGATTAAATTGTCCATCATAACCGTAATTTCTTCTGTACACTTCTCAAGAAATTCGGATTCTTTCCATTCACTATTTTCCAATTTAGAAAAATACCCTAAACAATTTCTGTAGGTTTGCTCTATATGATTAATCTTCGTTTCATCCACATGTAGGATTTGCTTTTTTTTATCTGGAAGGAATAATACGCCTCCTTCCTTTAAAGCATAATGATCAAACAATTGTGGGGAGCTCTTATAAATTTGGCCAGGCAATTCCTGTAAAGTGATAAAAATTTGGTCAATGTTATTCGTTTTCTTGGAATAGGCAAACCCGCAGGCATATTTAATAATGTTCTTGCATTCTCCAATATTACCTCCATAGTAATATTTATTTAAGATATCAAGTGCCTTATTGGTGACATGGATTGGAATACCGAGCAATTTAGATTCCTCGGTAAAAAAATGCTGAATAAACTGACTTTTTTCAGCCTGCCCCCGTTCTTCAAGACTCGGCACATTCACAGTAATAGGAATTCTCCTTAAAAATGTTTCCAAAAACACAGTTAAGCTTTCTGTAGTTGCAAAAATTAGACGGACCTTGGATTTTCTGACCACGGTTGTTTCCCCCATTCGGGAAAAAGTTCCCTGGTCCATAAACGTAAATAATTTCTCCTGTCCTTCCCGATCCAGCCTGTGAACTTCATCCAAAAACAATATACCTTGATCAGCCTGTTCAATAAGTCCCCTTTGCTCTTTGATCGCCCCAGTAAAGGATCCCTTTGCGTGGCCAAACAGATAACTTGTCAGCAATTCCGGATTATTCGCATACAAAGCACAATTAAATACATAAAAAGGAGCATCATCGGCAATGATCTTTTTTGCCCGGGAATAATCATAAATAAGCTTGGCCATAAAGGTTTTTCCTACTCCGGTTGGTCCAAGCAGCATTAAGGGTAAGCCATTGTCCGGATAAAAGATAGATGTTTTTATTTGCTGAATCGCTTCTTTCAGGCTCTTCTCATAACCAATCAACTGACTAAAAATACCTTCTTCTATATCTTTTATCAGTTCATCTTTTAAAGCCTCAAAACTATCGTAAATATTATTTTCCACATTTCCATAATTTTTTTCGATTGTCTCCCTGTGTAAAAAACAAACGGGACGTGTATTAACTTTCAAAAGAATATCCTCTTTAACCAATTCATTCAAAATTCTACTAGCTCTCGTTCGATCTATATTAAAGTGGAAAGCCACAGCCTCTGTTTGATAGGGTTCAAATCCTTCTTCGTGCTCAAAGGAAAACTTGGTAGTCATTTCAATCATATAATTGATCAGTTCATCATACATCCTGTTAGCCTCCCATCTATCAAAAACTATTTTAAAATTAATTTTACTATATAATTGTACGGCATTCTATAAGGTTCTATGATGTATTACAGTAGAGTAAATGGAATGATTTGGAAATTTTTATATAAAAAAACCTAAATCAACCAGTAGTATGTGTATATAAAAAGGCCGGATCCCTTTCTGCTCAAAGGGTCCGGCTTTTTATGATTCACTTGTAATGCCTCGGATTTCTCCGACCGTTACGCAGGCATCTTACACTATAGTAATACTTTTGTTTATGACGTCTATCAGTGATTGGCCAGCCATAGATTCAATCCGCAGATCGTAATCATGGAAGGTAAGTTTTGCCGTTATAGGATTCGGTACGATGACACAAGTTACACCGGCTGCCTTTGCCGCTTTCGCTCCATTGTTGGAATCCTCAAAAGCCACGACCTCATTGGACCTGACATCTAAAGCATCCAAGCATTGAAGGTAAACCTCGGGATCGGGTTTAACCTTTTTGACATCATCACCGGTCTTAATGACGTCAAAGAAATGGAGTAAATCAAGCTTTTTTAGAAAATGATCAATCCATTCCCTGTCTGAACTAGTAGCCAAACCAATCTTGAGACCCAATTCTTTTGCCTGTGTTAAATAATCACGCACTCCCTCTCTAACCTCAAGGTCGATGATTTTTTCCCGATGGCATTCCCTTACAAGTTGTCTAACCTCTTTGACAGTTACATTGTTCCCTAGTTTTCCCTCAATATATTCATCGATAATGGTTCCTTTTGTTCCGACACATGGGAGGAAAATTTCTAATGGAAACTCAACATTATACCTTCCCAATACCTCTTTGAAGCTATCATACCAAACGGTTTCGGTATCAATGATCAGTCCATCAAAATCAAAGACAACTGCCTTCATCAACTTATGAACCTCCCTTTCCTAAATCCACTTTAACATCTACTTATTAAACTTCTTACTTTCCAATTTCATATGAAATTGCGGGTCTTTTGGAATACTAGGGTTCACACCTTTTAATTCAGGCACCTTGGCACAAATTAATTGGATCGGAATAATATATTCAAACGTTTTATAATACGAATGGTTACTAAAGTCTGCTTTCATATTTTGTGTGGCTTCCCCTACATCATTACCAATTACGTAAATGTTCCCAGTCCAATCAGATAGAACATTAATCAATTTCTTTACCCTTTTTTCAACACCTGTATCTAAGATTATAAGTGTTGAATCTTCATTAACTGCATTGTAAATACCATGAATAAATTCCTCAAACTCATAACCGGTGACAGGCACCCTTAAAGTCTCGAGCATTTTTAGGGCACTCTCTAGTGTATCTCCATACATTTCGCTTGTTCCCACCACGCGAATTTCTTTTGCCTGTGCCAGTTTTTCCTTATTTGTTTCGACCCACTGAAGGGATGTATCATAGATTTTCAAAAATTGATCCGCACTCTTCTTCAATTCAGCGATTTCATCCTCATATTGTTCTTTTGTTAACTTACCTGTTTCTCTAGCCAATTGAAGGGAAAGAAGAATTAGATTTAATTTCGTGCAATAAAATCCTTTTGTTTTTGCCCCTGCCAATTCTTCTCCACAACGAACGGTTAAGATAAAATCTGCGGGTTCATCAATCAGCGCATTCTCTTGCCCTGCCATGGAGGCAATCAAACAGCCCTTCTCCTTTGCTAGTTTCATTGCATTATAAGTGGAATAACTGCTGCCTCCCTGTGAAATACCTATAACAAGAGTTCTTGAATTATCCCCAATAAAAGTCAGCTCATCGATGGCAAATGGATAATAGATATCTACACGAATTCCTAAGAAATGCTGCATGGCTTTATGCACTTGAAGCCCGGAATGAAAGCTTGTACCAGAGCCGGTTACAATGATCCGGTCGATGTCCTTTGTTCTTACATCTGCAAATATTTCATCCGCCTGTTCCATAATCTCATTCATTTTTACTGGTGTCTCTTGTAAATAATCTTCAATTCTCATCTTTTTCTTCTCCCTTTCTTTTATAAAATACCGGCCCAGTGAATCAATATTCCGCCGATAATGATCCCAAGTGTTAGTTTAGTGATACTTACTTTTCGTTTCATTAAGGTAAATACTATAAAGGTTATTAATAATGGCAACATGTTCGGAAAAATTTGATTTAATATGTCTTGAACAACTACTTTTGCTCCATTGATATTCAAATGAAGGGGGGTTTTTACATTTAACATCGTGGCTACCATTCCTCCGACAACAACTAGACCAATAGTTGTCGCAATCGCCATTATTTTTTCCATTAAGCCTTCTTTTTGAATTTTCTCAAGAGAGGATACACCCACACGGTACCCTAATCTCAACCCCGCGATTCTTACGAATAAGTGTGGAATATTATATAAAAGGAAGAATAGAATAGGGCCAAAGATATTTCCTTGTGTCGCAAGGGAAATCCCAATTCCTGCTGCAATGACTCTAAATGTGCCCCAGAATAGCGAGTCCCCAATTCCTGCAAGCGGGCCCATTAAGGACGCCTTTACGGCATTGATAGAATTGTCATCGAAGTCTTCATTGTTCGCGTTTTGTTCTTCCATTGCTGCTGAAATGCCCATTATCGTTGTTGAAATGGCAGGTGTCGTGTTAAAAATCTCCAAATGGCGATTTAACGCCTTTACCTGATCGTCATGTTGCGTATACAGTTTTTTGATAACGGGAATCATTGCGTATACATATCCCATATTTTGCATCCGTTCGTAGTTGAACGCTCCTTGAAGGGCTAGCGATCTCCAAAAAACTTGGCGAAGTTCTTTTTTCGTCACTTTTTTCTCAGTCAAAGTCAATCTCCCCTTCCGTTAAATTATCGATGGCCATAGAGCCATTTCCAACCTGGGATTGATTATTAATAACAATATGAATAATAATGGCAATACAAGCTCCGAATAAGGCAATGGCTGTAATATTTAACCCGAGGTAAGAGGCTGCCAAAAATCCAAGGAAGAAAAATACTGCCATTTTCTTCGAATATAGCATATCAAGCAATAAGGCAAATCCGACGGCAGGAAGCAGATTCCCAGCAACGCCTAACCCATCAAGAATGGTTTTAGGAACTGCATTTATTAAACCTTTTACTTGGTCTGCTCCTAAAATTATCGCTAAAAAGGTTGGAATAAAGACACTTAGAAAGAATAATACAGGTGGAATCCACATCATCATTGTCACACCACGAAAATCGGCCTTGGCAGCGAACTTTTCTGCTTTATGCATAAAATAACCATTAACGATACGTACCAAAACCCCTAAAGATTGAGCTAACACAGCGATCGGAACAGCAATAACCAACGCTACCTCCGGTCCTTTCCCGGTTAAAATAGCAAATGCAGTTCCCAGTACCCCGCCTGTTACAACATCCGGAGGAGTTGATGCACCAATTCCTGCAATCCCCATCCAGATTAATTCTAGCTGGGCCCCTATTATGACACCCTGCTTGACATCTCCAAGAACCAATCCGACTAATAATCCGGTAACGAGAGGACGCTCGAGCATAAGGGCACCGAAAATTCGGCTGTCCAAGATGCCAATTCCTGCAATAATTCCCAGCATAATTGCTTGTGAAACCATTTTATATCCCCCTTTTAGATACTAATTTTTTAGTAAATCTTTTAGATTTTTCTTCTTGTCACGAGGTAACATCCTAAATTCTAGGTCAACTGCACATTCTTCCATCTCTTTAAAATTAGCTAAGTCTCGGTCATCTACCGCAACTAAGTCGGTTAGTTTTCGCTTTCCTTCCGAAAAACGCAACCCGCCTACATTAATTTCCTTTAATACGCCCCCAGAACTTTTGACAAGTTCCAGCGCGTCATCCGTGTTTTTCACGAGTACCAACACTCTACTTTTTTGGGATTCAGCAAATTTTTGAACAATTTCACCAGACTCCTGTACCCCGCGGATGTATAATTTTACGTTATCGGGTTTTGCTAGATTCAAGGCCATTGCCTTCATCTGATCATTCTTCGCCTCATCATTTACAACGAGGATGACATTAATCTCCAATGCTTTGCTCCAGCCATAGGCTACTTGTCCGTGAATTAAACGGTCGTCAATCCGTAATAATGAGATCATCTTCTTCCCTTCCTTCCTGTGTTTCTACTAATTTATTAATATGAATAATTCCTTCTTTGGCAGAGCGGACTCCTTCGTTAATCATGTCCTTAATGCTGAGTTCATCCCCTGATAAAATCATGGTCAGCATCATGGGAAGGTTTAAACCTGTAATAATATCAAAGTCCTTATGTTCCATCAGAAGCTCGGTACAAATATTTGTAACGCTTCCTCCAAAGACATCCGTTAAAACAATAAAATGTTCATCCTCCTTTTTCGCTGTTAAAATCTTTTTTAATTCCTCTTTTGCTAAATCACCGGATTTTAGTTTAGTCATTCCAAAGTATGAAACATTCGAAGTCTTACCAGCAATTAGTTCTAATGTTTCAATAAATGCTTTGGATAACTCTCCGTGTGTAGCAATCAAAAAATGCTTCATTTCATAACCTCCTTTGTTTCTTACACTTTATAATGCAAGAAGCATGCCAAAATTATGGCATGCTTTAAAGTTTTTTGAATTTTTTGCCTAAATCCTTTTGCGGCAAGGTGTTGTGCTTGGTACTATCAATAAGTTATTCAATCTCTTGAAACGTCATCTGCACACTATCATTATCTTTCAGCACACTAAAACATTTTTGATGGCGGCGCTTTCTTTTGTGTGCGCACGATTAATTGATCGGTTATCTCACTTCTTTTTAAAAAAGAATCCTTGTCCTTTAATCAACAAGATGGTACTTCGTGGAAAGACCCAAATACCGCAATAACATAGTCCAAGGTATCTATCTGGGATTACTAGAATAGTTCCAACCAATATAAAAAGCACGGAATCAGTTCCCGTGCTTTTTAGCGGCCGAACTCGGCCCCCTCATTCTTTTATCCTCAAGTATGAATCTATCTTCTTATAAAGACAGAATCTAATATTTTTCGCTTCCGTCTATTAAAGCAAACGAATAAGAGGTTCTATTTCGATATCGTCTTCTTGATCTGATTTGACGGTTAAGTCCTCTGCAATTGGTGTTTCAATGATTTTCTTAACCTCTTCCAGAGAATGCGCTTGTCCCAATGCCCACATTAATTTGGGTACAATGGCTTCTGTATTCATATCCCCAGATAATATAACTTGATGCTGAGCTACCTTACGGCCCACTTCATATAGAAGCAGGTCTTCCCCTTCTTCCAGGCATTGCGTTGTGATAACGACCGCAATCCCCTTTTCCGTAAGCTCTTGGATTTTTGAAAGCAAGTTCCTTCCTTCAAAAGGCAAGCCACCGTTTCCAAAGCTTTCAATGATAATTCCTTTATATAAATCTTTTAGACAATCAAAAGTCTCAGGCTTCATACCAGGATATAATTTCATCAAAAATACATCGGTACATATGTTAGCATGAAAAGAAAACCTTTTTGAGGTACGAACAGGTTTCCATTTATAATTAATTTCATTTCTATCTATGTAAGCTACATACGGATGGTTAATACTTTCAAATGCATCATAACTTTTTGTTCTCATTTTAACTGCTCTTGTTCCAAGAATGACTCGGCCATCAAATAGGACAAATACTCCGCCAATATCCTCACAAGCAAACCGTAGGGCATCGGAAACATTTTTTTTCGCATCCGTTTGTTTGAAACTGATCGGGACCTGTGATCCGGTCAGCACAACCGGCTTTTCCAGACCCTGCAGCATATAAGAAAGGGCTGAGGATGTATACGCTAACGTATCTGTTCCATGTGTAATGACAAATCCGTCATAATCATAATAATGGGTATAGATGGCCTCAGCGATCTTTATCCATTGCTCTGGCTGCAAATTGGTACTATCAATATTCATTAAAATTCTACCGTCAACATGTACATCACTTGATGTTTCTGGTAAAAAATCCAAGATTTCTTCAACAGATAATTCTGGAACCAGCCCCTCATTCCTCTCTACTGAGGCAATTGTTCCACCGGTAGCAAACAATAAAATCTTCTTCACAAGCAACATCTCCATTGAAAAGAATGGTCAAGATTTACGCGAAACGCGTATTTATACTAGCTATTATATAACTAAATTATGAAAAATCAATATATTGTTCTCGTTTCGCGTATACCTTTTCTAGTATTCTCCAATTTTCAATGGTATAATAAATCCAATATTAAAAAGCTGGAGGCCTGAGAACATGCTGGAACGTTTATCTGTATTAAGAAAAGAGCGAAAATGGTCCCTACAGGAAACGGCCGACAAACTAGGGATAGCAAAAAGTACTTATGCCGGTTACGAATCAGGCTATCGTGAACCCTCCCTCCTCTCCTTATTACAAATTGCGGATTTATTTGATACAACGGTTGATTATTTATTACGAGCAGAAAAGGACGATTTTATTGAGATTACAAATTTTTCAAGTAGCATTTCTCACAGACTTTCAATAGATGGGGAACTTTTGTCAGCCGATGAATTAATCGATTTTGTCTCTTTTGTGAGGGTGAAAAGAATGTTGAAAGCAAAGGAAATCAAAAAAGAAGCCTAGATATGTAAGATCCTCAATAGGTATTCCAATAACAAAACAGCACCTCCAAATGAACATGGAAGGTGCTTTTACTTTTTTTAGAATATGATAGGGTTCAACGTAACGTATGAATAGGAGTACGCTTTAAGATTGGTCTCTGTCCAATAGGACTGCGGTTCTTGTGCTTCCAAAAAAAAGCATGGGGACGGTTCTTGTGCTTCTAAAAAAAAGAAGCATGAGAACCGTCCCCATGCTTCTAGTACTTATTTAGCTCCTGAATCGGTGTTTGGATGATGACTGGACTTTTATTAGGGTCCAACCATTTTAGGATGTTGACGACATTGGTTTGGGAAGTGGCGGTACATCCCAATGTATAGCTGCTTCCAATGTGGAAGAAGATTGCACTGCCTTTATAAGGAGTTCGTTGTGCATTGTATCTAATAACGAAGCCGTAGCTATAGGCTGCGATATTCATGTTTTCAGCACTCTTCCATTGACCTTGTGTTTTACTTCTTGATTGCCAAGTGTTGTAAAGTGTTGAGGTTGGATCATCTACCCAAACATCATCGCTTGTGATTTTTCTGTACGGCAGTTTGGTTCCTGGATTAGCATAACGTCCAAATGTGGTTCCAATTGCATACCTCCCAATTGGAGACCGTTTACCGCCTTCACGCATATTTGTGTATGTGGCAAATCCATATTTACCAATATAGCCTGTTGTGGTTAACACAGGTACCCATTTACCAAGGGAATTTCTCTCAAAGGTACGAATTTCAGCACTTGAAGTATTGTAACCATTAGCTGTTACCAGAATTAACTGTTTGTTGCCTCCAACTGTCTTCAAACCTTCGGCCAAATTCTTAGTGGTTAGGTATTGATTGGATGCCCAACCTGTTTTACCACTAACCGTTACCTTATCCCACGCACCTTGCGTTTGAGAAACGGTGACAGCTTGGTTTTGCTTGACGGTTGTGACAATTGCGTAGGTCGTACCCGGTCCCGTTCTGACATTCAAGGTGGTCGCTGTTACATATTTTGTTACAGTTGTCGCAGCTTGAACCGGTTTCACTACAAGTAACCCTGCAAATAAAACAAACATCGCAACAAAGATTGCAAATCCCTTTTTAAACATCTACTTACCTTCCCCATTCTAGTTATACTATTTTCCATTCTAATTATATAACCATTATATCACTCTATTTCAATAGGGATTACGTCCCCTTCCGTGGGGGAGCATGGGGACGGTTCTCTTGCTTCCTTATTTTTTAGAATTGAAATTCTATCAATCAATCTCCCATCCAACGACACGATTTCGACCACATTCCCTATATGCTATACTATTCAAACGTTTGTTTAAAAATACGAAAACTATTTGTCCATCATGAATGTATCCTTCAAACTCAAAAAAAGAATGTCGAATATAGTTTCGAATATTTTTAGATAAAATGACAATTTCCCGGAAAATTCTATAGAAATCGAGTCACCTTCTATCATTCTTCCCATTTCCTACTGATTCGCTATTAAACAAGCGTTTGATTAATAGTGGGTGAAACCCACATTAATTCTATATTTCCATCCCCAATGGTTTAAAAGAAATGTCGAGAACTAAGAGAATTAAGCCATTTTAAATGCTGAAGACCATTTAATCTATTTCTTCAACCTCCTAGCTGTGTTTAACCGAATTATGAACGAAACAAATATTTTGAACCCATCCCGCGCGAATAATCCTAGCCTTTCATTAGGTTAATACTGCGGCAGGATCATTAGAATTCCATTAAAAATAATTTTTTTCTAGAAAATAGGTTTAGTAAATCAATAGTGTGGAAGCTACAAAAGGGAGTGTAAAAATTCAGTTAACAAGGAGGACGCAAATGTCACAAAAGACAAAAAGTTCATTGTCTCGACGGAAATTCATTCAAAATTCCAGTTATGTAGCAGGCGGGCTAATCGGAGGAGGTCTCCTAGGGGGCCTGGGAGGAATCGTTGGCAGAAACATCTTTGGACATGAAACTGCCACCACAACCGCTACCCCATCCAAACGCGTTGCAGACGAATCCTACAACCACGCTTTTATGTATTTCACGAATCCGGCCCAATTCGAGGTACTTAAAGCAGCTATCGACCGCATCTATCCGGAAGACGAAAACGGACCGGGTGCAACCGGGCTTGGCGTTCATTTCTTCATTGACCATCAACTAGCAGGGACCTACGGCCATAATGCCAGGGACTATATGCAAGGGCCCTTTGCAGCGGGCTCCAACTTCCAAGGGTATCAGTCGCCACTCAAACGCCACCAAGTATTCGACGTTGGCCTCGATGCCTTACAAACTTACAGCCAAAGTCAATACAAAAAGGCCTTCCCCGACATCACAGACGACCAAAAGGACACAATCTTGAAGGCGTTCGCAGAAGATAAAGTCCCGCTAAAAGGGGTAACATCTAAAACATTTTTCAGCATTCTCCGGGCGCTTACCCTAGAAGGTGTATATTCGGACCCATTATATGGCGGAAACCGTAACATGGAGGGCTGGAAAATGAAAAAGTTCCCTGGCAGCCAAATGGCCTATATCAACCAAATCGAATCGAAGAAATTCAAAACCATGAAACCACAAAGTTTAAACAAACATTTTAACTCATAATGAATCGGATGACGGAGGATGAGAAATGGCGAAACAATTACCAAAAACAGATGTAGTTATTGTGGGTGTCGGCTGGGCGGGCGGAATCCTCGCGGCTGAGCTCGGAAAACAAGGACTAAAAGTCGTTGGCTTAGAGCGCGGCAGAGAGCGAAGTATCAAAGACTACACGATGATTCATGATGAACTCCGCTACGGAATCCGCTACGAATTAATGCAGGATTTATCAAAAGAAACAGTCACCTTCCGCAACACTCTAAAAGAACAGGCACTGCCCATGAGGCAGCTGGGATCCTTCCTGCTCGGTGAGGGCCTCGGAGGTGCAGGAGTTCACTGGAATGGACATACCTTCCGCTTCCTGCCCTATGATTTTGAAATTAAAACACAAACGGTAAAAAAATACGGGGCGAATAAAGTAAAAGACTTGCAGATTCAAGATTGGGGTATAACCTATGATGAACTGGAACCCTATTATGACAAATATGAAAAAAC
The DNA here is from genome assembly GCF_021560175.1 of Neobacillus drentensis. Classification (GTDB taxonomy): domain Bacteria; phylum Bacillota; class Bacilli; order Bacillales; family Cytobacillaceae; genus Neobacillus; species Neobacillus drentensis_A. The sequence goes on from NZ_CP091110.1 coordinate 5,741,575, forward strand.
GGCCGGCATCGGCGGGGAAGAAAATCCATTTGCGGGTAAACGTTCCAACCCATATCCAAATCCGCCAATGAAGGACACACCATTGACGGACCGTTTTAAAAAAGCCGCGAAGAATCTAAAGCTTCATCCCTATCAGATGCCATCAGCGAATATGACAAAGGCCTATGAAAACCCGTATGGGGCCAAAATGGCTCCTTGCCAATACTGCGGTTTTTGTGAGCGGTTTGGCTGTGAGTATGGGGCAAAAGCAGATCCAACGGTTGCGGTGATTCCTTTTGCAAAAAATACGGGGAACTTTCAATACAGGACATACTCCAACGTTACCCAAATTCTTCATGATGGTAAAAAAGCAACGGGTGTCCGCTACATAGATGTGCAAACAAATGAGGAATTCATTCAGCCGGCGGAAATCGTGGTCTTAACCAGTTATGTTATGAACAATGCCCGCCTTCTATTAACCTCTAAACTTGGAAGACCTTATAATCCTAATACAGGTGAGGGTGTGATTGGTAAAAACTATTGTTATCAAATCAACCCTGGAACACAAGGCTTCTTTGAAGACGAAGAGTTTAATACCTTCATGGGTGCCGGTGCACTCGGGGCAACTCTTGATGATTATAATGGCGATAACTTCGACCATTCCAGTCTTAATTTTATTCACGGAGGATCGATTACCCTGAATCAGTCGGGCTATCGTGCCATCCAACATAACCCGGTTCCAAGTGACGTGCCAAGCTGGGGAAAAGAATTTAAACAAGCCTCGCTTAAATATTTTACTCGATCAATCAATATTGGAGCACAAGGAGCCTCCATGCCAACCAGGATGAATTATCTTGATTTAGATCCAACTTATAAAGACGCGTATGGACAGCCCCTTTTACGCTTAACATATGATTTTACGGAACAGGATAAAAATCTATACAGCTATATCGGAAAACAAACGGACAGAATAATGAAGGAGATGGGCGCTTCCAAAATCAATGACCGTAAGACACTCGAACATTATGATATTGTCCCCTATCAGACAACGCACAATACAGGCGGCGTCATCATGGGAGCGGATCCAGGAACGTCTGCAGTGAATAACTATTTGCAAATGTGGGATGCGGAGAATGTCTTTGTGGTAGGGGCATCGGCCTTTCCACACAATAGCGGCTACAATCCAACCGATACTGTTGGCGCCCTTGCCTATCGGGCTTCAGAGGGGATTATAAGATACAGCAAGCAAGGCGGAATGTTAGTGTAATGATGTGAATCGGAGGCGCCCGGGTCTGCGTTATACAAGTTGGTCGGCTTTTTGTAAGTTGACGGGCGTTAACCGCAAGTTGGCTCTGCTATCCGCAAGTTGGCTTACACTATACGCGAGTTGGCTCATGCTATACGCAAGTTAGCTTCTGCTATACACAAGTTGGCCGGCTTTCCGAAGATATAATTTCTAACACTATTAAAAAGGAGCGATAAATGATGGGATTCTCAGGAATTGGTATTCCAGGATTAATTATTATTCTCGTAATCACGCTAATTGTATTTGGGCCAAAAAAGCTGCCGGAAATTGGTTCCGCATTCGGAAAAACATTATCCGAATTTAAAAAGTCAGCCAAAGATATTATGGATGATCACGATAATGAAACCGTCTCAAGCACCGATAAAGACAAACAAAGCCTACTAAAAGAGTAAGGAGGAACCTAAATGGATGCGGAAGAACAACCCCTTGTCGAGCATTTGATTGACCTAAGAAAGTCACTGCTCCGCTCTGTGGTGTTTTTCGTTCTTTGTTTCGCAGCCTCCCTGCTTTTCATCAATAAACTGGTTCCAATCATTACGCAGCATCATGAGCTCGTGATGATGGGACCGCTTGATGTGATTCGGCTTTATACTGGGATTGCTGCTAGTGTCAGCCTGGGTTTGTCGCTGCCATTTATCGCCCATCAACTCTGGCTGTTTGTCAGACCCGCCCTTACGGAAAAAGAACGAAAAGCAGCTGTGAAGTTTCTACCGGTGATTAGTTTGAGCTTTATTGGCGGACTATTATTTGGATATTTCGTAATCTTTCCGACCATCTATCACTTCCTGATTCAAATGGGGCAGGAACATTTTAAAATGTTCATTTCAGCCAAGGAATACTTTTCGTTTCTATTAATGTTCACGATCCCATTCGGATTTCTATTCGAGGTGCCTCTAGTGCTTTTATTCTTGACTACCATCGGAGTAATCACTCCCTCTTCTTTGGGAACGATACGAAAATATGCATATATCGGACTAGCAGTAGTTTCAGCTGTCATCACCCCACCGGACTTTTTCTCACAGCTAATAGTACTGGTACCATTAATAGCACTCTATGAAATTGGAGTATTCTTATCAAAAATGAAATGGAAACAAGGGGACGGTTCTTATGCTTCCGAAGCATAAGAACCGTCCCTGTGCACCCCAGTCGTGAGAAATATTAATCAATTGTTCATAGACCGTTCATAATTAATTAGTAACATAGTTAGCGGGTAAACGAACCAATACCCGAAGAAGGAGGAGGTCCAGCCCCACGCGCTGGACTTTTTTTATGCCTTGTGGTCCCAAGGACTTTTCGCTAATAGAAACAACAAAAGCCCTTCTCAGTTGAGATGGGCTCTTATTAATACTCGGATTTAAGAAGCACAAGAACCGTCCCTCTGATTTTCAACTTATATCTTCGAATATTTTTTCAAATACCTCGAAGGCTTCGGTATCGATTCCAGCAATCAAGTGAATATATTTTATTTCTTTACCGGTTAAGTCCCTGTCTAGCCGCTTTGAAACTAAACGAACTAATCGTTTATATCGTTCCTCTTCTTCAGTGACAAATGTAATGGCTTCTAAATATTCTCTTCTAGTCATCATTTCAAAATCTCTCCTCCCTAGCCCCAATCTTATCCAAAAGTCCATAAAACTAAACCCAGGACTACTGATAAATTAGGAAACTAGCAACGGATCACGCCTGGGGGCAAATTAATCCTTACTCTTTTGTTTTACCCATCTCTAACTTAGTAGTAAATATCCCAAAATATCGACGTCAAAAAGAAAAGGAAAGGACATAGTCCCTTCCATGGTTATACTAACCGTGCTTCGGAAGCATGAGAACCGTCCCCGTGCTTCCCCCAATGATTCCACAAAAAAGAAGCAAGAGAACCGTCCCCTGCTTCCACATATCTATTCTATTTATTAGCAGATCACGAGCTGTTTTAAGTCCGCTTTTAATTCTTCTATTAGTTTATCAAGTGTAATTTCGGTTTCGTTTTCGCCTTTTTCATAGGCCTTTTTGACAATTTGTGAAAAGTCGACAAAACTCTGCTTTGCGGTAAGATTCAATTTCCTATTTCTCCCTCCTATTTATCTAGTAAGCCTACATTTTACTATCAATTCCGACAATTGTAAACGCAAATCCAATAGAAAATTGTGACATTTTGGTGTAATAGATAAAAGTTTTAATTGTTTTGCAAATTTATATACCCACTTAGCCCAAAATACAAACCACCGCTTTCATAATGTAAGCGGTGGTCTGTTTTATTTTAAGGTTTAATCTTTAAGGAGCAGTGTTTTTAGTTTTCTTCGATATATTTTTATTTCAGCCAAATGGGACAACAAGCCAAGCAGTATCCCAAAAAATAGTCCATTATAAACGGGATAATCAAGAAATGGAACTCTTTGAATTAAACCTGTATCATGCCAGAATAAACCGAAGTCCATTCCGATAACAAGACCGATAAAGAACCCGGATAAATAGGTTCGTTTTTCAACACCATTTCCCTCTAATCGATTATTATTTGATATTGCCATATTAAAAGCCTGCCAGAGAGCAAACCCATAGATAGAAGGATAGAAAAGTCCCCAACTATAATTAACCGAATCATGCGCACGCTGGAGGTCTCCGGTTAAGGTATCTAATAGAACTATATTTAAATGTGATTTTAAGTTGATCAAGAATTCTAGTACTAACAATATAGTACCAATATAATAATTCTTATTGTAAAGTTGTCCAAATCCCGGCAGAACGAGTGACCATAACATGGCAGCTAAAGGGGATTTATAGGGCCGGCTACTTCTCATGGGTGTCTCTCCCTTAAATGAAATATATCGCTATAATTTCGACAGAGTTAGGATAAATTCCTCCTATTTTACATTTTTTAGTAACTAAGTCCCTATAATTGGAATCCTCGGCTAAACCAATTACCCTCTATAATAAAAAGTTAATTCCCATAAAAACCCCACATTTTTTTTGTATCTATTTTCCTATATTTTTGGTATTCTTATAAACGAGTGTAAAATATTTGTCAAATTTTTGGAGGTATACTCGAATGAGCTCTCAAAAAACGAAGAAAAAGAGAACTTGGTTGAAAGTCACAGGTATTATTCTTCTCATCCTTATTATTGGTGTAGGAGTTTACGCATATAATGTATATAGTTCATTAAAAAGTGCTGTCACAACGATGCATGAACCAACCGCCCGAACACAGTCAGAAAAACGTCACGAACCTGTTGCTTTAACAAATAAAGATCCATTTTCAGTCTTAATGCTTGGTGTCGATGAGCGAGCAGGCGACAGAGGCCGCTCCGATACGATGATCGTACTAACCGTTAACCCAAACAACAATTCAGTCAAGATGCTCAGCATTCCTCGTGATACTCGTACAGAAATTGTTGGTAAAGGGAAAGTTGATAAAATTAACCACGCCTATGCCTTCGGTGGCGTCCAAATGTCGATCAATACAGTTGAAAACTTCTTAGACATACCCATTGATTATTACATGAAGGTCAACATGGAAGGATTCAGAGACATTGTAAATGCAGTTGGCGGCATTACCGTTCAAAATGATTTAGATTTCACCTATGATGGTTACCACTTCACAAAAGGTCAATTGAATTTAGATGGTAAAAAGGCATTAGCTTACTCAAGAATGAGATACGATGACCCCCGCGGCGATTTCGGCCGACAAACAAGACAGCGTCAAATCATTCAGGGTGTAATTAAAGAAGGAGCAAGTGTATCCAGCTTAGCCAATTACTCCGATATCTTTAATGCCCTTGGCAAAAACGTTAAAACCAACCTTACCTTTGATCAAATGATCGATATTCAAAAAAATTATAAATCAGCCGGATCCAACATTACCCAAATGGAGATCAAAGAAACAGGCACTAAAATGGATGGCATTTATTACGGTTTAGTCTCTGACGCAGAGAAGCAAAGAGTTCAAAATGAATTGAAAACTCAGTTAGAATTAAATAAATAAAAAGCAAATGCTGATTGGAATGAATCCAATCAGCATTTTTTTATAATAATCTAATCTGTTATCAAAACTGTTATGTTACCATCTATTTGTAGTAAAAGCTGCTTTCCTAGGATGTTATCAATGAACAAAAGCATGAGAACCGTCCCCTTGCTCTGGCTTCTTCTTTCCACAAGTTACACACTTGTCAGTATAGTAGCTATATTTATGATGTCTACGGAGAAAACAAATTAGTCCCATTAGTTTGGATTTAAGCATATCGAATCATACCTCCTCTGATTGCTATTTATTAATCATAGAGGAAGTATGTTATCAAATTATTACTAACGGATTAAAAACTATTAAATTCGGATTAAATTAGAATTAAAAAAACACAAGCGTTTCAAATAAGCAAATTGCCTTTTTACATATAAATAATTGGGTTCAGGAGAGCTGCTGAACCCAATTTTAAAAGAGTCTATCCTACCTTCTTAACCACTTCAATATTACCAGTTCTCTCTAATTTACCCCAACCAACTCGTCCACCTTGAATGGCTTTGAAGATCGATTTCCAGGAAACCCACAATAACATGTAGCGGTAAAAGATTCTTTGGAAAAACAAAGAAAACAGGGGTGTAAGTTTAGATTTTTCCCATCTTAACGCAAATAGGCAAACGACAAAATCAACGATAAAATATCCTGTATAAAGGATCGTAAAATATTTTAGATTCCCCGTAACTAATCCAATAACCATTAAAATGTCTAGTATAGGTGCAAAAACAGGGACTAAAAACTGAAACAACAAGATATTAGGAAGAGCAATAAAACTTAAGGATTTGTTGTTATTTTTCCAAAAAGCATTCTTATGTTTCCATAAGCACTGCAAGGTACCATAATTCCATCGAAAGCGCTGTTTTAGAAAACCCCTGATATTTTCAGGTGCCTCTGTATAAGCATATGCCTGATCTTCAATTGCCACTTTATATCCTGCACTTAGTATCCGTAAAGTGAGATCCGTATCTTCAGCTAATGTGTCATTCGTAAAATTCCCCAGATTTTCAACAATCTGTTTTCTCCACGCCCCTATAGCGCCGGGAACAACCGTAACACAATTAAGCAAAGCATGAGCACGTTTTTCTAGATTGAATCCAGTTACATACTCGATATGCTGCCATGTGGTTATTAAATTTCGTCTATTTCCCACTTTTACATTCCCAGAGACAGCCGCAACCTTGTCATCCGCAAAATGTCGGACTAGCAGCGCAATGGCTTTCGGTGCAATCATGGTATCCGCATCAATAGCCACTATAATTTTCCCCTCCGCCTTTTTAATCCCAATATTAATGGCGGAGGATTTACCGCCGTTTCGCTTAAAGTACCTTCTAACCTTTGGATGATTAGAGAAATTTTCAGACATAACGACTGAGGTCTGGTCCTTAGACCCGTCATCTATAACAAGGACTTCTAAGTTCACATAAGTACTATCGAGAACGGACTGAATCGTCCTCTTGATAACCTTTTCTTCATTGTAAGCAGCAATTACTACACTGACTAACGGATTATATCCTTCTTTGTAAGTCTTTAGTAAACTGCGTTTTTTATGTCTCCATGCTAAAAAAATAAACAAAGAAAGACGAAGGATAAAAACAAGAAGAGCTCCGTAAAACAATTTCACAAGTACATTTTTTAAAACCGCTATCGTCTCTAAAACAAGAGAAAGATATTGAATATAGGAGCGTTCCTTTTTCGAAGTCTTAGGAGATATACTTTCTTCGTTCCTATTGATCATGTCGCTCACGGTGACAAACTTATATCCCTGATGTTTCAACTGCTCGATTATCCCCGGTAACGCCTGAACGGTAGCTGTTCTGTCCCCACCACCATCATGAAGTAAAATAATATCCCCGTTAGCTGCCTGTTTCACGACATTCTCAACAATGTCTTGTTTATTATTTAATTTCCAATCCGATGAATCAACGTCGTAATTAACCGTGATATATCCCATTTGAGATATATCCATTAATCTTTGAAACTGTGATTTCACATAAGGAGTCCGCTGATCCCCATCATACATATTGAAATCATCCCCATAAGGTGACCTATATAAGATGGATGAATGCCCCGTAATGGCTTGAATAATACGTTCAGTTGAATTCAATTCCCATTTCAATTGAGGATAAGAAACATTATATATATTCGGATGTGAAAACGTATGATTCCCAATTTCATGGCCTTCTTGATCGATCTGTTTAACAATACCCGGGTGAAGGAGGGCATCTTTACCGATGATAAAAAAGGTTGCCTTTATATGATACTCTTTCAATATCGCTAATATCTTTTTTGTAAAAATAGGATCTGGCCCATCATCAAATGAAAGGACTATTTCTTTGGAGGTTGAGGGTTTATTTAATCGCTCTATTTCAGATGCCTTAGGAAAAGAAAGATAAGATTCACTTTTAATCAATCCCGAATCATCAAAATCCAAGCTTCTACTCCCTTCCAGCTGATCTGTTAAAGGATGCAGAATATTCCCATTCCCATAATTATTGGTACTATCTCCGTTCTTTACAGATAATAAGGTATTGGCTTTTTGGCCTCCTACCACATTCCAAACAGATGGATCTTCCGTTCCTAATCTCCATAAAGCGATCCCTTTCACTCCGCTTGATACAGCGACTCTCCATTGATTATAGAAAGTCACACTATCTAAGAACCAAATTTCATGTATTCTTTTATCCTTTTCATAACGAATATAAGGGCTTTTACTCATATCATCCCACTGAACACTTAAGTTTGCTTTGTCAGCCATCCTCATTATGTCTTCAAATGAGACAACCTTCCCTGCCTGTCCGGTCTCCCAGTCCCAATCGTACCCGTAATTTCCTAAACTAATAATGAGCTTGTCTTTCGGCACTTTTGAAAGATTCTCTATATACCATGATTGTGATGAGATAGGACCGGGATTTTCCATATTCTCATCATATAGCATTAAGATCATTCGATCACAATACTCTTCAAGTTTCGTATAATCAAACGAATCATTCGTAGGTTGAATATCCATGGTTACGAGAAGTCCTTCTTTATGAAAAGATTGATAAAGCTCTCTCATAAAATTTGTCAACAAATCCCTGTCACTCACTCTATTAAACTCAAAATCTATGTTAATACCATCGTAGCCATTCTTATTTATTTCCTGCTGTAAATTATGTATTAGTGTAGCCTGTGCTCTAGGAGAGTGTAATAGACGATGAATGATTTCTTGGTCCCACTTCCCATTTACCACATTATTAATTAGCGGGATAACCATAGTATTGTGTTTTTTTGCTAGTGACCCTATATCCTTTTCCACATCACCTTTTAGTTCCAAGTTGGAACCTAACTGATACCATCCTGGTATAAGCACATCTATTTTATTTATATTTCGCTTTAAAGAGTTTTTACTATTCTTATCCCAATTAACATAAAAGGCATAAACATCCGTTTGGTTTGCTATTTTTCTTTTTAAAAACTTTTCGTTTACCTGTTGATTTGTATTTGCGGAGTAATTTACGTAATCCCCCTTAACAGGTTGAAGATCAGAATATGAATCCCACTCCGTTTTATTGAACGAAGGAAATATTGGGTCCTTTACTAAACTTAAAACAGTTATGAAAAGGCCCGAAAGAAGTAGCAAAACTAATAGGAAAAAGATGAATACACCCCACCTGAGATTAGATGTATTACCGAAGATAATTCTCGTCTCATTAGCTGTATTTATTTTTTTATTAGGATTGTTAAAACCATCGGTTCCCCTCTTAAACACGTCTTCACCTTCTCACCATGCTTTCGCATAATTCTGTATTTCTTTAACAATAAAAAGGTTCAGCATGTTGCTGAACCCCTACATTTCACATTTATAGATTTTATTACTAATAGCGTGGAAAATCAAACCATTTATAATTAAGTTCTAATAAACGTTTCAACGCCAATATCCATAAATTCAAACGGACAGATGAATATATAGATACGTAATAGGTATACGGATTCATTAAAATTTGTAGTAAGCTAAACTTTTTTACTATACTAACAGTAGTAATAATGTTACAATTTACCCACTATATAAATCATATAAAGGCAAATCTATTGAAAAATGGGGGCGTAAAGTCTCGGATCTAAGGTGAAAGCTAAGGTGGCTGAACTACCGGATTAATATTCAAAGGAGTTGGACCGTATGAGTATTATGTCCATATTTTGTTATCTTTTCAAGAAACATAAAGTTGATTACTACACTAGCAAATGTGTTAGATGTGGTAAAAAGTGTAGAACTCGATAATTCGGGTTCTTTTTTTATTTCAATTCTACTATCTTTTCTGCAACAAGATTCAATATGCGATTTTCCAATTATAATATATTGAGCCCAATCTCCAATAATAGTAAGATTAGTCAGTACTATAAATTCTAGATAACATCATCCTATTTATTTAATACAGTGGAGGAAGAAATGAAGAAAAAGGGCACTAGAAAATGGAAAGTCATAGGCTTCAGCATTTTAGGAATTTTTGTTTTAGGAATGGCAGCATTTGGGTATGAATACTATCAATTACAACCCAAGAATCATTTTTCAACAGTGCCTGTAGTGGGGGCTAAAAAGACATCTACTTCATCTAATGCGGATGAAAAGGTTGAAGTGAAGACACCTGTATTTAACGTCCTCCTAATCGGTTCTGATCAACGAAAAGGTGACAAATTAGGTCATACCGATTCTATGGTGCTTGTCCATGTTGATTTAAATAAAAACAAATATCAAGCGGTTAGTATACCTCGTGATACTCGTATCCATTTAGATGGTTATGGATATACAAAATTAACGAGTGTTCAATATATTAAGCAAGCCACCGCTGGGTCACAAAAAGGAATTGAAGCTGCTGTTACAGCCATAAGCGAGTTTATGGGTGTCCCTATAAATTATTATGTCGAAACGAACTATTGGGGCTTCCAATCTATGGTTGACGCATTGGGTGGAATCAAGATGAATGTACCTTTTGATGTAAAATTAACACACCCATGGTATGCTGAAAATAGAAATAAAGTAATTAATACAGGTACTTATTCATTTGACGGGAAAATGGTAACTGAGGTTGTTCATGAGCGTTATTCACTAAAAAATGGTGAATATGGCCGCCAGCAGCTACAGGAAGAGGCATTAAAGGGGATTGCCAAAAAAGCGTTAAGTCCAAGCAATATTACCAAGTTGCCAGCCCTGGTTAAAACGATCCCTCAATTTGTGGTAGCTACAAATATGTCAACAACTGATATGTTGAGCCTAGGCCTGTCTGCCAAAAACTTTGACCCAAAAACTCAGTTGGTTTATCAGCAAATACACGGTGAAGGAAAAAAACTTTACGATGATATACTAAAAGCAAACAATTCACAAATAGTGATCAATCAAGAACAAGTAAAAGATATAGCAGCTAATTTTCAATAAAAAATCACAGGGACGGTTCTCATGCTTCCGAAGCATAAGAACCGTCCCTTTGCTTCTTTCTTCACCATAATTCAACAATTAACCCCTAAATCTCACATAATCATTTTTATTATTCTGCAATTTATTCCATTGAATTTGAAAGCGGTTTCAGTTATAGTTAAAAAAACACTTTTGATAGACTTAAGGGTTATCTACAACGATTACTAGGAGTGTGGATGTACATGGACGAACAGGGGAATCTATTAGTGGGATTATTTTGGGGTACGTCTTTAAGTATACCTTTGTGGATAGCGTTTTTTGGCTGGCTGAAACTGATTATTCATTTTGTTATTTAGTAGAAATACCTTTTAATTATATAGAAACAATAAAAGAGTAAGGAACCCCATCATGGGTCCTTACTCTTTTGTATTAAGGATGAGATACAATCATTTCACAATTCCCATCGACCTCAAACTCACCAAATCCAACAGGAAGAATGAAATGGGTTCCCTTCCTTAATTCATATTGCTTATCATGATGAGATAGGGTGCCTTCGCCCTTAATCACACTAAAAAGCAAATACTGATCATTGTAAGAAAAGCTAGACTTGCCGCCAACTTGCCATTTATAAACAGAGAAAAACTCCGATTCCACAAAGGTAGTAATGTTAGTAGTATCCTTCTCTTGGACTGTTTTCATACCCACAGCATCTTGATGAGGAACCGTAGTAACCTCGATTGCTTTCTCCAAGTGGAGCTCTCTTAGATTTCCCTCTACATCTCGACGATCATAGTCATAGACCCGATAGGTAGTGTCAGAACTTTGCTGTGTTTCTAATACAAGAGTTCCTTCACACAGAGCATGGATGGTCCCGCTTGGAACATAGAAAAAATCACCTGGTTTGATTTTTACTCGGCGGAGCAGATCACTCCACTGACCTTCCTGAATTTGCTGCTGTAATTCTTCCTTGGATGTGGCATTATGACCGAAAATCATGTCAGCATTCTCTTTACAATCAATAATATACCAGCACTCAGTCTTACCAAGTTCGCCGTTTTCTTGAACCATCGCATAAGAATCATTAGGATGCACTTGAACAGAAAGGTCCATGTTGGCATCCAAAATCTTAGTTAATAAAGGAAATACCTTTCCCTTTGGTTTTCCAAAAAGCTCTGGATGCTCATTCCACAAATGATCTAAGGTCATTCCCTTATAGGGGCCATTATCTACCATAGATGGTCCATTAGGATGAGCGGAAATCGCCCAGCACTCGCCTGTGTTTTCATTAGGGATATCATATCCGAATACTTCCTGTAAAGCTGTCCCGCCCCATATTCTCTCTTTAAAAACGGGCTGTAAAAATAATGGTTCCAAAAAAAATCCTCCTCATGGTTGTTAATCTGTCATAAACTTATATCTTAAAATAGCAGCTAGACCGGCACCGTGCTTGAAATCACCTTTAATGATGAGATCCTTCAGCTCTTCCATGGTAAGAGTATGCAATTCTAGTGTCTCGCTACTTTCTAACGTTTGCTGGGTCGAAGTTAAGCCCGCTGCAGCAAACAAGAATATTTCCTCCGTTGTTGAGCCTGGAGAAGGATAAAAGCTTCCTAATTCAAGCCAATGCTCGGCCACATACCCTGTCTCTTCCTCAAGTTCTCGTTTTGCAACCTCAAGCGGGTCATTGCCCTCTTGATCAATCATTCCAGCAGGCAACTCCCATTCCCAACTGTTAATGGCATGGCGATATTGTTTTAAACAGACGACTTCATGCTCTTTCGTTATCGGGAGAATACAGACTCCTTTGGCAAAGTCCAAATAGGAAAACGTCTTTTCGTCCCCGTTTGGAAGAATCACCTGATCGATGGTAATGCCAAACCGATCTACCTTATTCTTATTAGAACTTGTAATCTTCCAAGTCAATTTGTTCACCTCTAAACTTAATCATTCTTCTGATTCAACTAAATTATCTCCAAATATTAGGATACTACAAAACGAAAGAAAATAGGAGAACTAATTTATGATTACTTTACCTGTGACATGGTTTCTTCAGGAACAGTAGTTGGAATTTAAATGCCAGATTATTTCCCTTTCATTTAGGGAATACTTTTATTATTAAATTTCAGGAATAGATAAGCTATTCGGTCATTTTATTTAAAAAGAGGACTTTATTTTTTGGGGTGAATTTTATGGAGAGGCAAGGGAACATTTTAGTAGGGATCATATGGGGAACTACCTTTAGTATTCCGTTGTGGCTGGCGGTATTTGGCTGGCTAAAACTATTTCTTCGTTATGTTTAATGATAACTTTCTGTTTTTAAGCGGCTACGTATAAACAGTAACGATCTGATAATAATTTTACTGGACAAAAAAACAATCCCAATATAGAAAGGATTGTTTGGAAAACGTTTACATATTAATGATGAGTATTTAACATTTGATCTCCTCTTTTGGCTGCAACCATTAAACTCATAATCAAAAGCATCGAAAAAGAGCCGACAAATAGACCTGCTATAAATATAGCCATAGTAAACCTCCTAGATTAATGATAATTCGTAGTAAGGCGATTCATATTCGGTAACTGGCTAGCATAGTTTAAAATAAAAACCTTAGCCCCTCTAGCTTTGCGCGGCCACTTTTCAATGGTTTTGCCCTTTCGTACGAACTATGTATTTCTTATTTTATTATAACATTTATTACGAGTGTTCCATAGTATTAATAACCTTTTAAATATTTATATTATGTGAAAAGTGTTTAAGGATGGCTCGATGTATGGACGAACTTCAATTGAGCCAGCCAGCAAAATGGAGGGAATAAATTTGAAAGAGAACGAGGATGGGGGAAACTTTGGTTTGGGATGCTTATGGGGAATCCTTTTATCCATCCCTTTATGGATCCTCACTTATATCATATTCCGTCATTTCCGACACTAGAGAGAGATTTACATCTATCCAAGAATTTCAACCAAGTATAAAGCTTTTTTACAGCCAAGAAATCATTTATTTTTGGCATAATTAAATGTTAAGATGATTCCTATAATAGATTTAGTAGGAGTTTTTATGCAAAAAAAGTTACTTGTTCAACTACTGTTTATCTTTTCATTGGTATTTATTGTCAAATATACGATGTTTCCAAATTCTTCGTTAGGCATAGGTATAAGCAAAGGGGAAATAAACTTAATACCTTTTAAATCTTTGGGGAATCCAATTTCACCCGACTTTTTCGTGAATGTTGGGGGGAATATTTTATTATTTATTCCGTTTGGTTTTATTTTGCCAGTGAAGTATCCTAAGATTAGTAGATTGCAGACAGTCACTTTAGTAGGATTATGGTTATCAATCCTAATTGAGTGTATCCAATTAACCATGCCTAATAGAACCACGGATATTAACGATGTTATGTTAAATACCCTAGGCACATATATTGGTTTTCGTTTATTCAAAAAAGGATGTAGATTAAAGCCCTAGAAGCAAATGTAAAATGATGTTACATAAAACCTAATAAATCAATCCTTCTTCTTAGCAGGTGAAAATTATTATTCATTATCGTTCTAACAGGACTTTTACTCTACTCTGGAAAACAATTAATACTATTAAGATGCATATTATAAACACCGCAGACTTCTGTGGTGTTTTAGTGATAAATCGTATATTCCAATTGTTAATCTTCGATAGGTTGCAAATTTTCCGAGAGAAATAGATTATTAACTCAACATCAGGGATGACCGTGATGTGTTTTCATTTTATATAATGTCGTATAATTGGATTTATGCGCACCGTTACATGAACAACTACGGGAACAGTTCAATTTAAGTTGATTTAATATTTGTCCGTAAGCAAGTTCAAATCAGGTCTCATAAAAGAGGAGAAATGCCATGTCTGAAGCATATCAAGTAATAAGTTTTGTTGAAAATCAAAATATGAAAATTGAGATTTTGGAGTATCAACAATTAGGCGGAAATGATAATTTTACTGTTGCTGAAAAGCTATTTTTTGCACAAAAATCAAACATTAAATTAAGACAAGTAAGGATTACACTTAAAAACAGCGCCCTTACCGCTGAATCAGGTGCCCTACAGTTTATGAAAGGAAATATCGCATTAAAAAGTCTAGGAGGAACGAGTGCCAAAGGGTTTTTAAAAGGTTTAGCCTCCAGTGTTTTAACCAATGAATCCATGATTAAACCACAATACCAAGGGAGCGGAATCATTTATTTAGAACCAAGCTTTAAACACTTCATGATCGTTGAACTAAATAACGAAGAAATCATTGCAGATAAAGGTCTTTTTTATTGCTGTGAATCAACTGTTTCGATTTCCGTCCAAGCAATGAAGAATATCTCCTCTGCCATTGCTGGAGGCGAAGGATTGTTTCAAACAAAAGTATCTGGAAGCGGATATTGCGTATTTGAAATTCCTGTTCCCGAAGAGGAATTAGTGGAGTTTGAACTACAAAATGAAATGGTTCAAGTAGATGGAAATTTCACACTTTTCCGATTAGGGAATATCGACTTTACCGTTGAAAAATCAACAAAAAGCATTTTCGGTTCTGTTACATCCGGCGAAGGTCTACTTCAAACATTTAGAGGAACGGGAAAAGTCTTTATCGCACCAACGTTACCTGTTTATGAAAAGTTAGGACATCTATTAAACCCGACGCCGCCATCAAAATAAAAAGGTCGCTGGCTAAGGTTTAAAGTTTCGGTGAATATGAGGACAGCTTGATGATTTCTGCCACATATAATGTAAAAAAATCTAGTTTCATTTAAGCTATAATACACCCAATGCCTATACCATTTTTTCAAAAAAAGGTAATCAACTATTCTTGCCTCTTGTCAAAAGTGTTGCCCTTGTCAAATTTTCCATTTCGTTGTGACAAGGGCTTTATTTTTAATCTTTAGCATTAACATACCTCGGAGTGGAAGTTTACCGCCTCTTGAGTTAGGCACCTTCACCCTTAAGTTCAATCTGCTGACAAGCGCACAAAAGAAGCATGAGAACCGTCCCCATGCTTCTGCTATCTACTTATGTGATAAAATTATCTCGCATTGACCGGAAATTTCAAATTCACCAATTCCAACGGGGACAATGAGATGCGTACCTTTCTTCAAACGATATTCCTCTCCATTATGTAAAAGTGCTCCCTCTCCATTTATAACACTAAGAAGTAAATAGTGATCATCAAAAGAAAACAAGGCACTTCCTTGCACTTCCCATTTATAAACCGAGAAAAACTCTGACTCTACTAAGGTAGTAATCTTAACATTCTCCTGCTCCTCAACCCTTTGAACAGCTTCACCATCTTGGTGCGGGACAGTCGTTACATCAATAGCCCTTTCTAAATGGAGCTCACGTAAATTTCCGGCTGAGTCCCTGCGGTCATAATCATACACACGATAAGTGGTGTCCGAGCTTTGCTGTGTTTCCAACACAAGTGTTCCTTCGCATAAAGCATGAATGGTTCCACTTGGGACGTAGAAAAAGTCACCCGGCTTAATTTTCACACGGCGCAAGAGTTCATTCCATTTCCCCTCGGTAATTTGATCTACTAATTCCTCCCTTGTCTTGGCGTTATGGCCAAAGATCATGTCCGCATCTTCTTTACAGTCGATAATATACCAGCATTCCGTTTTGCCAAGCTCCCCATTTTCATTTACCCTCGCATAGGCATCATCGGGATGAACCTGCACAGATAGATCCATATTGGCATCCAAGATTTTGGTTAACAACGGAAAAACTTGCTCTTTTGGATTCCCAAATAGTTCAGGATGCTCCCGCCAAAGAATGTCCAGAGTTATGCCAGTATACGGTCCGTTTTCGATGACGGAAAGACCATTCGGGTGAGCAGAAATGGCCCAGCATTCTCCCGTGTTTTCAGATGGGATGTTATATCCATATTCTTGCTGTAACGTAGTTCCTCCCCAAATTCTCTCTTTAAAAACAGGCTTTAAAAATAATGGCTGCAACATAATACCACCCTTACTATATAAAATTTTTCTGTCGTCAATAAGAGCCATTGATTACCCTATTAACCTATTTTTTTCATTTACGGTCGACAATAAGGGCTATTGTCTACCCTGTTAATCTATTTTTTCTATATACGGTCGTCAATAAGGGTCTTTGACTACCCTGTTAACCTATTTTTTCCATATACGGTCGTCAATAAGGGTCTTTAACTACCCTGTTAACCTACTTTTTCCGTTTACAGTCGTCAATAACGCCCATCGACCATCCTGCTAACCCTATTTTTTCCATATACAGTCGTCAGTTAGTCCTCTTAGCAGGAACTCCTGACATTATTCCGAATGATTTAACCGATCGTCAAGACAGCGCTTAAAGAGTCGACAGGATTTCCAACTTCAATTTCAACCCATCCCTGTTCTACCTTATAGGTATTTTGGCTGCTGAATACTTGTAATTCCTCCGCCCCAAGCTCAAGCATCACTTCTTTGGTCTCCCCGGCAGCCAGCCATACCTTCCTAAAACCTTTTAATTCCTTAACCCTTCTGGTTATACTTAAGCCCTTTCCTTTTAGATAGAGCTGAATCACATCATAACCATCGCGGTCCCCAATATTAGTGACGTCCACCGTTATGCTGAACTTTTCACCAGCCAACAATTGATCAGCTGTTATGGTTTTCCTTGTGACCCGAAGATTTTCATACCTAAATTCGGTATAAGAAAGCCCAAAGCCAAATGGATACAAGGCATTTCCGGATTGATCGAAATAGTCCTTCTTGTATCCCCCGTCCTTATAATTATAAAAAACAGGCAGCTGCATGGAAGACCTTGGGATGGACACCGGCAATCGTCCGCTCGGATTTACCTCTCCAAATAACACCTCCGCTATGGCCTGACCACCCATTTGTCCTGGGTACCAAGCACTTAAAATGGCCGGGGCATGCTCCGCAATCCATGGTATCGCATGTGGTCTGCCCTGGATTAACACAACAATAACCGGTGTTCCTGTTTCCATCACTTTTTGAAGCAGCTGGAGCTGAAGGCCGCCCAATTCCAAATTGGCGACATCCACATTTTCGCCGCAATCCATTTCTTCCTCGCCTGTTGTATTAACAACAGCTCCGTTTAGGTCAAATTGGGCATCAAATTTCCTGGCACTCGAACCACCTAAAACAACGATGGCTACATCTGAACTGCCAGCAAGATGAACGGCTTTCTCGATACCATCTCGATCACCGGAGCGAATGCCGCAGCCCTTTTCATAAACCACGTCCGCCTCAGAGGCCAGTGAGGTAATCCCCTTCCGAACCGTAATGACGCGGTCTTCCCGCTGGAACGGTGTATAATCCCCAAGCTGATTATAAATGGCGTCTGCATTAGGGCCAATGACTGCTATTTTTTTAATATCTTTTTTGAGAGGAAGGATTCCGTCATTTTTTAACAGAACAATCGACTGCCGTGCCGATTCCAGATTGATTTTCTCAGCCTGCTCCTTACCTTTCATCGGATCGGCTTCCACATAAGGCCGGTCAAACAAGCCCATTTTGAATTTAAGCGTTAATACCCTTCTTACGGCATCATTAAGCTTTTCTTCACTGACGAGCCCCGT
Organism: Neobacillus drentensis; assembly: GCF_021560175.1. GTDB lineage: Bacteria > Bacillota > Bacilli > Bacillales > Cytobacillaceae > Neobacillus > Neobacillus drentensis_A. The sequence continues at coordinate 5,759,819 of NZ_CP091110.1, forward strand.
TTCCACTGCGGTTTCCAAAGTAGTATACACATCATCCCAAAGGCTGATATCTACCCCGTTTTCAAGAGCCAATGCAGCGGCTTTCTCCCGGCTTTGGGTTAAAGCGACCAAATTGTCGAGCGCGCAGCCATCAGCCATTACCGCTCCCTTAAATCCGAATTCCTCCCGCAAAATTTGATTAAGAAGATAGCCATTGGCATGACACGGAATTCCGTCAATTTCATTGTAGGCTGCCATACAGGCAAGCGCGCCTGATTGGATGGCTGAGATCATCGGCGGAAGATGAATTTCCCTTAATTCTCTTTCCCCGATGGAAGCTGGCGCAGCATTCTTACCTCCTGTTCCGTTGCCCTGGGCCGCAAAATGCTTTAAAACAGCGGTCAGTTTTCCCTCTGGGATAAAGTCACCTGGCTCCCCCTGCATTCCTTTAACAACAGCCTCGGTTAACTGGGAGGCGAGGTAGGGATCTTCACTGAAGCACTCCTCTGATCGACCCCATCTTGGATCGCGCAGGATATCCAGGGTTGATACGAGGGCCAAATGGGCCCCTTTTGCCCTGACTTCCTCTGCAACAGCCGCCATCAGTTTTTCATGCAATTCGGGATTCCACGTTGCACCAATTCCCAAATTGACAGGCGTAATCATGCTGTCTAATCCTTGATGGCCATGGGAGCATTCCTCCGAAAGAAGGACGGGAATTCCCAATCTTGTATGTTCCTTTACATATTGTTGAATCAGATTGGCCACATCAGCACTAACATCCTCCGTAATCCCATTTTCAAAATGAACGGCTGACCATGGGTCGGAACGGAAGAGTCCATAAAGGACTCCGATTCCATCCCATCGCTCTACATGTTCTTTAAACTTTTCCGTTAGTTCGTAGCCGGTGTCTGTTTTTCTGTAAACTTCCCAGCCATACAATTTCTGATTAACCTGTCCAACCTTTTCCTTTAAGGTCATCTTGGACAATAATGCTTCAACTCGTTCATTTATCGTTTCTTTTGCCGTATTAGAATATGCCATTTTTCCACCTGACCCATGTAGTTTTTTGATTCTACAAGCTTACTAAAATTGTTTTTACTTCAAATGGCTTCAGTAAGGAGGATAGCTTGTTCCCTTGGACGGAAATGTCTGCCTGTCTCTCTTCCAGCAGATTGGTTTCATGTGCAGACTGAACCTGCCCCGCCAAGGATAAGAAAATATTCTCTCTGCCGCCGCTAGATTCATACATTCTCAGCGTAAGCCCCGTGCCATCCTCTGACGGCTTGACCGTATCAAGAATGACCTGTTTGGATTCTATCTTTATAAAAGAATACGAACTTGGCAGGCTTCCCTGATGGGCAGAAGTACGGAAAACAACCGCTGGGTGATTCAACTCATACCCGCGCTTAACCACTTCAGCCTCTCGCCAATCACCTTCATGCGGGAAAAGGGAGTACGTAAATTCATGTTGTCCCTGGTCTGCCCCTTTGTCAGGCCATTTAGGTGCCCGAAGCAAGGATAAGCGCAGAACATTTTGTTTCATATCATATCCGTATTTGCAATCATTCAACAAACTGACTCCATAACCAGCTTCAGAAAGGTCGGCAAAGCGGTGGCCGCACACTTCAAACTGTGCCTGCTCCCAGCTCGTATTTGTATGTGTCGCTCTTTCCACCGATCCGAACGGGATTTCAAACGTGGCTTTATTGCTAACCACATCGACCGGAAAGGCAACCTTTAATAATTTGTGCTCCTCCTGCCAATCGACTCGTGTTTGGAAATCGATTCGTCTACTGTGATGATAGAAAACCATATCTTGCTCGATGGTTGATTGAGCCAGCTGCCATTTAAACCGGATCACATCCTTGGCCGCTCCTTTTTGGATGTTTTTCTCAAGAAGGACAACCGGTTCCGCCGGCTGGTCTTCAAAATGGGGATCCACATCCCATGCATCCCAGAGCATTGGGCGGTCATGGAAGAGCTGGAGCTGATTACCGGCGGCCCCGCTAGGCACCACTTCACGCTGGGCTTTTTTATCATAAAGGCGGGAAATTTCCCCCTTTTCATTCCATTTCACCAGATAATAGTCTGTTTCCCACTCGCAGCCCAATTCCTCTTGTTCCTCGACTACTTGTTTCCCTAAATCCTTTAACCATATCGTTGCATAGCCCATTTCTGGAATCTCAGGCACGTAAACAGTTAATTCAGTTTGGCCATCTTCCCTTTGAATAAAGTCCGTTGGAAGTTCCTGCCCCTCCTGATTAACTGCTCCCTTTCCTGCCAATTCAGGTCCACCGGTAATTCTTACGGTTTCAGACCTCTTCCAAGACAAGCTATTAAAAAGGATGACCGGTACTCCGTCGCCCTCGGTGTCAATTTGCTTTTCGAGGGACTGCAAAGCTTCCTGTCGCACCATTTCGCCGTTTGCAAAAATTTTTTTGTAATCGGACTCCGAATCCACATAGACCTCCGGAATAGACGACCCTGGAATAATATCGTGAAATTGATTGAGCAGAAGCAGCTTCCAGCCTTCTTCCAATGACTGAGAAAGATTGGCTCCGGCAAGGTTTCCAGCTAGGCTGCGCCAAATCTCTGCATCCCGGTAAAGGACTTCTGCTTTCCGGTTCCATTTCTTATTCCGGGCATGTGTAGTGTACGTCCCCCGATGAAGCTCCAAATACATATCCCCCACCCATGCAGGTAAAGGTGGATTGGCCTCACGAATCCCATCGAAAAATTCGTGGGCTGTACTGTTGACTACTGCCGGCAAGCCAGGCAAAGAGGCGGAACGATCAATATAATCAATCATTTCTTGTGTCACGCCGCCGCCGCCATCCCCATGTCCATAAAGGAGCATCTGTTTTGGATGGGCATTCTTTTGCTTAAAACTATCCCAGTGACTCTGGATTTCTTGGGGGTGGGTATATTCATTTAATCCATGATTCAAAAAGGAAAGAATCTGCGTTCCATCGATCCCTTCCCAATAAAACAAATCATAAGGAAAGGAATTGGTGTCATTCCAGTTCATTTTAGAGGTCATAAAATAGTCAATTCCGGCACCCTTTAACAATTGCGGCAGAGAAGCACAATAGCCAAAGGTATCAGGAAGCCACTCAATTCTTGGCTGCACGCCGAATTCATCCTTGTAAAATTTCATCCCATATAACAACTGGCGGACTAAGGATTCACCGGATGGCATATTTAAATCAGGCTCTACCCACATGCCTCCAACGACCTCCCAGCGTCCATCAGAAATATGCTTTTTTACCCTTTCATAGATTTCAGGGTAATGCTCCTTCACAAAGGCATAGGCTTGGGGCTGGCTCTGTGCATAGGTAAAGCCTGGATTCTCATCCAGCAGGGTACTCATCGTCGAAAAAGTCCGGCTGCACTTGCGAATGGCCTCTTTTACCGGCCAGAGCCACGCCAGATCAATGTGAGACTGTCCGACCATTAACATTTGGCCATATGGGCTGGCCGGCAAATCAGATAGTTTTTTCTTTAAGTCTTCTTCCATGCCAGCGACCCATGAACCATTGGTTAAGGCTTCCGGCGTTTCAGACAGGACCTTTTTTTCAACCTCAGTCAAACTCTCGATAATTTTGAATCGTCCCATATCACCTTCCGGCAGTAATTTTGCGGTGTCATAGTAACACTTCACGGTGGCCAGCAGACTTTGGACAGCCGTATTCGGCAGATCAAGAGTTCCTTTCAGAAGGGTTAGTGGCGGGGGATCAAATTCAGCGGGTTCATTTTGATAATTTAACTCATCGAGCGTTTGACCGGCATAGTTATATAATTCTACCTTTATATTAATTTTTTCTTTTCCCCGTACATTCTCGGGAAAAGGTACATAACTACGGTTCCGATCAATTCCATGGTGGGGCATGCCATCTATAGATACCAACCCTTCATGGAGAGTCCGGAGACCCTTTGCACCGGCAAGAAAGGTAAGTCCAAATGGCCGATTCTGCCAGTGAGCGGGGATCGATACTTCCTTCTCCAAAAACAGGGTACCGCCCGCATCGATTAACCAATCACCTTCATTAATGGTAAAGCTTTCCTCTGGATCAAACTCATAGTTTGCTGGTTTCGTATAAACGCCGCGTTTTGCACGCCAATCCTTAATCTGGATAGCCTCTAGTATCTGTTGATTCGATAAATGCTGAATAAATCGCTGTATTCTCTCCAAAGTCACTGTCGTTCCCTCCCAAGTTAGTATTCTTTTTTTAAAAAAATGACTGTGTTAAATTTTGGCTGTTGATTTCCGCGGGCATTAACCAGCAAAAAAATAAAGAGTATGGCAGATCATTTTCTTATCTGCCATACCTGATAACCTCGCTGGCTAGCAGCGGTTTACTTCGACCATGTTCTTAAAAAATAGTCGGCGCTTGCTTTTAGTCTATTTTTCGTATCTTGTGAAACGCCGTTGAATTCACCGCGGTCAACTTGAGCTTTAAATTTCTCTAATTGCGTGGCTGCTTGCGGCAAGCGGCCTGCCTCATAATGTTCCTTCGCAGTGTTTAATGTGGCCGTTAGCATTTCACCAGCTGTTGCGGTCAATTCCTTTTTCTCAACCAATCCGTTGATGATACCGTAAAGGTCATCTAAGCTCATTCTGACAACCGTAGTGACTTTATTTCCCGAATAGTCTTCCATCACAAATTCAAGGATGCTGTCCGTTGACTGAGTTTGGAAGGTAAGCTCTTGTAAATGCGTGCGTCCGCGCACAATATACGGTTTGCGTCCTTGACTGTAAGTGGTATTGAACGTTTTAGCTACACCATTTTCATAGACATACAGGTAATGCCAATCCCTCGAATCCGGTAATCCCCACGTCACGGAAGTCCCATTAATGGTGACTTTTTCGGCTGGATACGCTTCAATGGATTTGTCTATAAACGTGCCCTGATAGCTAATCCAGTCATGGCTGCCCACTTTTATTTTCAGAAGATATTGATCCCCATTAATCGGCAAATTCGACAGTTTTGCTTCTGGCTTGCCATTACTTACGGTGACCGTCTCGTTCACTTCTTTGGCATAGTCATACTCAGTAGAAAGATTGACAGTGATTTTTCCATCCACATCCTTAGGATTTTCCCATGAAACCACCATATCGCCGTTATCCGATTGGACAGCTTTGATGTTATGAACCCCTTTTGTTAAATCATACTGTACAACAGCAGGTTCACTTTCCTGGCCATCCTGACTCACGGCTGTCACGGAAATATCACCTGATAGCCCTTTCAAATTCTTGATGTAAAAGACATCATCATAAATACCGCCAACATAGGCTCCATTATTATAGACATTGTATTGTTTCACATTGTTATAATCAGCGAGATTCCATGAGAGATACATTTCATTAGAATCACGTAAAGCTTTAGTAATTTGAAGTCCTGTAGGCGCCTTCGGTTTCTCGATCGAGTTGTCGCTGATTTTCACCTGGCCGATATTGACCTGATAATTGTTGATTTGTCCTTGTGCCCCGTTATCAAAGACGATTCCAAAGGCTTCAATCTCTTTGCCAGCATATTCGGACAAGTCAAGATCGGCTGTTACCCATCCATCGGTCTTTTTACCGGAATTCGGTACGGCCACTTTCACAACTTTTTCCGGTGCATCTTTAAAAAGTAAACCGGCGCTCATCACAGATGAGTCATCTTGGGATGTTTTATTGTAGGTAAGCGAAAATTTGGAGCCCGCTTTTACTTTTAAATCAGTTTTATAAAGATGTAAAAAGTTTTCCGCATCCAACGTGCCATTTACAACAAGTGAGTTTCCGCCGTTATAGGCACCTACCTTTTGATAATGGTAGCGTGAGCCTGCATTGTAGTTAGGACCGAAATCAAAATCAGCCTGCAGCGGCGTGCCTGAAGTTTGCATCCACCACTGCCATGTCACAGGAATATCCTGAATATTGATATTGGACCATTCTTCAGAGTTACTAACCTTGCCATTGACATAATAGGCTAATCCGCGGCCCATGTTAAAATTGGAGACAAAGTTGGAGCCATGAATAACACTGCGTTCAGCGATGTACGCAGCAACACCATCCCAGTTATCGCCTTTTGCAGCTACATCAGAAAGCGGTGCGTTTGCATTTCTGCCCGTACTGGTTGGGTCAAGGTTAGGGCCCGTCCACCATGCACGGTCACGAATAAACGACATCCATTGGTAATCGCTGTTGTTGCGGCGCATTGTATCCGTTCCGCCGAGGTCTTCATCCAAACCATGATGGGTAAAGTCCGCTCCAAGCATGGCGATACTGTTCATCGGTTTGCCTGTGCTGTCTAAATTATTGCGGAGATCGTTCCGACGGGTATTAAATCGGTCGCCGCCTGCTTCCACACCGGCAAACACCGTCTCCAGAGGATTTAAACCTAAGCTCTCTGCTAATGCCTTCGAATTTAACAACTTTTGTTTGTTCCAATTGTAATTTAAGAACATTGACTGGGCCAGATCGCCATATTGCGAGTCCTTTACAAACGGACTATTCCCGGAAGTAAATTCGTTGTCGTATTTTAATTTACCAGTTGTATTATTAACTGCATCGTACCACTGGACATATAAACCACTATTTCGTAAAACCTTTAAAAACTCTTTATAAGTAGGGATATCTTTCACTGCTACCCCGGAAAGCTCTTCTTGGTTAAAGAAATAGCCGTCATATCCATAATACTTAGCCATTTCAATCAGTTTTTCAGCAACAGGGAAGTTCCCTTCCTTGTCTTTGACAAGCATTTGCGTATAGGTTTGCGGACCTCTGTCATTGCTTGAGAAGAAAATAACGGCAAGGGATTTGACACCGTTTTTATGGGCGGCATTGGTATAAGCCGGATTTGGGATATTTAATGCACCAAATTCAAACCATCGTTCATACCATTGAAGGCTCGGATCATATAAATCTTTTGGAACATCGGCTGTCGCCATTCCATGCCAATAAGAGTAATAATCTACATACTGCCAGTACGGAAACGTATACTGCCCGAATTTATTCGTGTAGGCGGTACTGTCCATAAAAGCATTCCCATAGTCACCAGCAATATTAGACATTTGTGTTTCCGGGCTCAAATTAGGGTTTGCCTGTGTGGCGGTAAATGCTTCATTACGTTGTTGTAATGGGACCCGCGACCTGAGCATCTCTGAATCTTTATCTGCTTCCGGTTTCCACTTTAAAATGTCATTCGATGTATAACCGTGCTGGGTTGGCTGATTTAATCCGGTTGCGCTGCTGCCTGTGTATGGCAGTGTATCCCCCGCCAAGGCTGAGGTTGCAAAGCCGGCCTGCAAGGTAAAAAGCGCCGAAATTGTGACGATCAGTGTTTTTTTCGTTTTTCCCATTCGTGAAAACATCCATTTCCCTCCCCTTTTTTCTGCGTAGCTGCTTAGACAAAAGAAGTAAGTTGATCACCTACAATTATGTAAGGCATCAATAGATTCATTGATTGAAAGCCCCGCCCCCTTTAAGTAAAACAGGTTACATTTCATCCCATAAATCGGCATAAATGTAAGCCTTTCCACCATTTTAGCAATACTATTCCTATCATCCTATTGGCTAAAACATAGATTCATTGGTTAAAGTAAAGAACACTGTTGGGCAATTCAGAATGTTAAAGTCGTGCTGCACGAAAAATGTCCTTCATCTAGGGATGAAGGACTAAACTTGATCGTACTCTCTCGAATCTGTCCTATAGACAGTGGCTATTGGACAATATTTTAGATTCCCTTCTGTAATTGTCCAATAGCTATAACTCTATTAGACAAAACCATATCGAACTTATAAGAATTGTCCAATAGAAGGTCCCTATTGGACAAAATCCTTATTCAACCTCTCCAATCTGTCCAATAGAGAGAGGCTATTGGACAAAATTTTGGATTTCCTTCTGTAATTGTCCAATAGCTATAACTCTATTAGACAAAACCCCATCGAACTTTTAAAAATCGTCCAATAGAAGATCCCTATTGGACAAAATCCTTATCCAACCTCTCCAATCTGTCCAATAGAGAGAGGCTATTGGACAATATTTTAGATTCCCTTCTGTAATTGTCCAATAGAAGGCCCCTATTGGACAAAATCCTTATCCAACCTCTCCAATCTGTCCAATAGAGAGAGGCTATTGGACAATATTTTAGATTCCCTCCAGAATTTGTCCAATAGCAGCAACCCTATTAGACAAGAACCCCATTGAACTGCGGGAAATTGTCCATTAGAAGATTCCAACTTCTCGAATTTATTCAAGCCACCCACACAAAAAAAACGTACCACTCTCCCGAGTAGTCCGTTCCCTCTATTAATATACTTTCCTACTCTCACTCCATGCCTGCCGCGCCAGCAAAAGCGCCCCCGTAATCCCAGCATCATTGCCCAACCCAGGACTTACAATATACTCCGACAACTCCGGCAACGACACATAATCACGCAGAAACTGCTCCAAATACTGATAGATAGAAGGGAATACTTGTTTTTGGTTCATCACGCCGCCGCCTAAGATGATCCTTTTTGGAGAAAGAATCAGAATATATTGCATCAGAGCCTGGGCGATATAGTAGCCTTCCAGTTCCCATACTTCCTCCCGTTCAGCCAAGCGGATTCCTTTTTCTCCCCACCGTTCTTCAATGGCAGGCCCTGCCGCCAGGCCCTCCAGGCAATCATCGTGGTACGGGCATCTTCCATGATAGGGATCCCTTGGATGACGTCGAACCAAAATATGCCCCATCTCCGGATGTGAATGCCCTTGAAGCAGCTGTCCCTGAACAAGCGCCCCTGCACCAATTCCTGTTCCAACCGTAATATATAAGCAGCTGTCCAGCCCTTTGGCAGCACCAAAGGTCGCCTCGCCTAATGCGGCCGCATTTACATCCGTATGAAAGCCCATGGGAACATCAAAGGCATCCTGAATCGTTTGCACAAACGGATAATCCTTCCACCCTGGTTTTGGTGTAGACGTAATATGTCCGTAAGTCGGACTTTCCCGGTTGACATCAATGGGGCCAAACGAGCCAATCCCGATTGCTTCCACTGGGTACTTTTTAAAAAAATCAATGACTTTTGGAAGGGTTTCTTCCGGGGTAGTAGTGGGGATCTGAATTCGGTCCGTTATCTTCCCCTTTTCGTCTCCGACCGCACAAACAAATTTTGTCCCTCCCGCTTCAATCGCACCAAGCATTTACAACTCCTCCTAGTCTACTTATTCTTGAAATCGTCCCTTGTCATTTTAGAAAATGAAACAAGGCCCCGATTAAGTTGGCATCGTTACCAAATTGACACGCTTCCACCTCAATATGTAACGTGGATATATCATCTCTTAATCTCTTTAATTCACGATTGATCCCGGCAATCACGTCCTGCTGCTTACTAATTCCACCACCAATGAGGATTTTTTCTGGGTCTAGGGCATATTTTAAATTATAGATACCGATTGCCAGCCTCTTATAAAACTCGGTAAGGCATTCTTGGGCAACCGAGTCGCCTTCTTCCGCCAAACGAAATACCTCTTCTCCGTCCAACGTCCCTTTCCCAAGCAATTTCCCCTTTTTCACTTCCTCCACAAGGGCATTGGTGGAAGCCACAAGGCTCCAGGTTCCTTGCAGCGGCTCTTCTTGGAAAGGGGCTCCCATAATCATGTAACCAAACTCCCCGCCGTGAAGCTTAGCCCCGCGTAATATCGATTGGTTCAGGACAATACTGCCGCCAATTCCTGTGCCTATCACAATACAAATATAGTAATCCGTTCCTTTGGCTGCACCTAACCAGCCTTCCGCCAAAGCAGCGCAATTGGCATCATTTTCAATCGCTGTCTGAAGTCCTGTCCGTTCCTTTATGAGTCCGGTCATGTTGACTCCATGGATATAGGGAATCGCACTGGCTCCGCCAATAAAGCCTGTTTTTACATCTACAGATCCTGGAGAACTTACGGCAATTCCTTGAAGATCAAAGTCATCCGAATATTGTTCGACTATTCTTTGTAAAGTCTGCAAGAAGATCTCCAATCCATCTTTGGGCGTCATCAACTTGCCGCTTTTGAATTTCTTGGCCGTTTCATCCATAACCGCATATTTGATATATGTACCTCCAATATCGAATACCATGTAGGCTTTCATTAGAATCCCCCTACGTGTAAAATTGTTCGTCCCGCCAAGCTTAAAATCCATTGTTCTCTGCCAGTAGCTTATACCATCGGCCGGATTTTTTTAGGGTCCGTTTTAGACCATTCTTCAAATCTACTTCTACCAATCCGTAGCGGTTCTTATAGGCGTTTGTCCAAGACCAGTTATCCATGAATGTCCAGATATGATATCCTAGACAATTGGCTCCTTCCTGAATTCCTTTATGTACCCACTTTAAGTGTTCTTTCACAAACTCAATCCGGTAGTCATCCTCAATGAATCCTTCTTTGTTGCGAAACTTCTCTTCTCCCTCAACCCCCATGCCATTCTCCGAGATGAAGAAGGGGATATTCCCATAATAGTCACGAAGATCGATCATAATGTCATAGATGACTTCCTCGCATATCTCCCAGCCGCGATGCGGATTGATTTTCCGCCCTGGCATGATATAAGGATCAAATAGATGTTCTGGCATAAACGGAGTATTCTCAGGCTCCGGCTTCTCCTTCGCTTTTACACGGCGCGGCTGGTAGTAGTTCACACCTAGAATATCAATCGGATTCTCTCTGATCACTTCCAAATCACCGGCCTCCACCGTTGGAAGCAGGTCTCTTTCTTTTAATAGATCAACCAAGTCACGCGGATACTCCCCTTTTGTGACTGGATCAAGAAAACTGCGGTTAAAGAACAGATCCGATAATATTGCTGCGGCTACATCCTCCGAATCATCCTTGCTTCTTGGATAGGTTGGCGTTAAGTTTAGGATGATGCCGATTTTCCCCTCTCCCTTCTCTTTTTTAAAGGCCTCTACCGCCCTGGCATGGGCCACAATCGTATGGTGGGTAACAACGGCCGCCCGTTTGAAATCTGTTACATTGGGATAATGCCAATTATATAAATAGCCTGCCTCGACTGGAACAATCGGTTCGTTAAAGGTAAACCAATATTTGACGCGACCTCCAAATAAACGGAAGCAGGTTTTTGCATAATTCACATAGGCATCGACGACTTCCCGGCTTTCCCAGCCGCCTTTTTCCTGCATACACATCGGCATATCAAAATGGTATAAATTCACAAACGGCTCTATTTCCTGGGCCAGCAGCTCATCGAAGACTTGATTGTAAAAGGCAACGGCCTTCTCGTTTACTTCCCCAGTTCCGTCCGGAATTAACCGGGACCATTGAATCGAGGTCCGAAAGGAGTTATGACCCGTTTCCTTCATTAACTGAATATCTTCTTTAAACCGATGATAGAAATCCGATGTCTGTTCCGGACCGACCTGATGATGAAAACAATCAGGCTCCACGCTGTACCAATAATCCCAGATACTTTGCTTTCTTCCATCAGTCATTGCTGCCCCTTCCGTTTGCGGACCGGATGCGGCACTTCCCCACCAAAACTTTTCAGGAAAACGATAGTTTGGTTGGTTAATATGTTTTTCCATCAATATCACCGCTTCTCTCTATTAAATGGTCATGCACGATTAAATTTTCCTCCACTCACTCGGTGTCGTGCCAATGATTTTCTTGAATTGCTTATAAAAGTAAGTAGTATCAGAATACCCGACTTTTTTTCCTATATCCCCGGCCCGATAATGGGTGGTTTTCAGTAATTCCTTTGCTTTCTCCAATCGGTAGCGATTAAGATATTCTGAAAAGACAACCCCTACTTCCTTTTGAAACAACTGCCCCAGATAAATGGCATTGACATGGAACTGCTGCCCCAGTGTTTTTAAGGACAGCCCCTGGTCATAGTGGGCATGGATGTACTGGAGCACATTCTGCACAATCGGGCTTCGCAAATGAACATGATTATGAATGGTCAGGATTAGCTCGTAGCAATATTCAGTCAAGATGGTCTTCATCTGCCCGATATCCGAACAATAAACAATCCGTTCAACGACAGCGGTATAAAGCGAAAGGTCATCCGGCTGCAGGGAATAATGAATATAAGAAATTAAATCAAAGGTATATTTTTTTGCCACATGAGGGGAGATGATGGTTGATTTTTCTGTTAATCCCTTAAAGAACAAATCAATCAATTTTAATGATTCTTCCTCCTCGTTCATGAGCTGTTTTACAATAGTTTCCTTGAACTCCTGCTGACGTTTCAGATCTTCCTGGCGGTCGACTGCTAGTTTATCTGTCAGGAGCACATTCGGTTCTGAGTATAGCTGAAGAGAGCTATGTTCCCTAGCCACCATAAAGCTTTCTTCAAATTCATCCATCGTACAGACGGTCTTTCCCATCGCCAAATAGAATAAGCCTGTCCTTCTTTGTTCATTGCGGAGGTCCTCCACAAGGCTTTGATGCTGCTTTTCCAGCTCCTCTTCACTCGCACCGCCGAAAAAAATCACAATCTCTTGATTAGGACTATAGAAACATAATGCCGAGTATTGCTCTTCAATATGGTGCCTGACACCATTAACAACCTCTGGATTGTGGTAATGTTCAATAGTTAGGATTGAAACCGCGTACATTGTCTGGTTAAATTCGATTTGGTATAGGGCCAATCTTTCGAGGCAGTTATGCCTGTCCATTTCGCCATTTAGATAACTCCATAATGTATTGTCCAGCAGGGTGGCTGTTTCTTGTGCCTTGCTGCCTGCTGCTTCAGCTTTTAATTTCCTTCCGAGGACTTGAAGCGTTGTCAATAATTCCTCTTCATCCACAGGCTTTACCAAATAATTTTCAATTCCTAATAACAACCCTCGCTTGATAAAATCAAACTCTTGATATCCTGTTAAAACCATACTTTTGGTCTCAGGCCGGATGCTATTTACCTCTTGTATCAGGTCTAAGCCGGACATTTCCCCCATCAATATATCCGTGATGAGGAAATCGATGGGATATTTCTTAATATAGGAGAGCGCCTCCTCCCCGCTTTCTGCTGTATGGACGATTTCAAACCCGTAATCTTCCCAATCCAAGATGGCCGCCAGTCCTTTTGTGATGATGGGTTCATCATCAGCAAGTAACACCTTAAACATGGTAAAGGCCCTGCACTGGAATGGACAAAGTGACCCTTGTTCCTGTGTCTTTGCTGCTTTTTAACGAGAGCCCAAACTGGTCCCCATACTTGAGTTTCAAACGTTGATGGATATTTCTTAACCCGATTGATTTCATTTCATCGCCCTCTTCACCATTAATATGTTGAACAACTTTGGCCAGTTCATCTTCAGACATACCTTTACCGTTATCTTCTATACAAATTTCGATTTTTCCACCAAGATTGGCCCCATAAATGGTTAATTCATTATCAGACCGCTCCTTTTTAAAACCATGAATAAAGTAATTCTCAATAATCGGCTGAAGGATCAATTTTTGAACAGGTGTTTGTTCTACCTCGTCTGGAATATCGAAATGGACCTCGAGCTTATCCGGATGCTTAAACTGCATTAAGGTTAAATATTGTTTGACATATTCCACTTCGGTATAGAATGGGACGGTATCCTTTGATTCCAGCGAGTAGCGAAACAATTTGGATAAATGAAAAATCATTTTACTGGACGTTTTGGAGCCCTCCAAGACCGCTACCATTCTGATTGCTTCAAGCGTATTGAATAAAAAATGAGGATTGATTTGAGCTTGAAGCGCTTTTAATTCCGCCTGCTGCTGCTTCATATTGAGCATGTAAAATTGTTCTATATAATTATTCAATTCATTAAGCATGGAATTCATATTAGAGGCAATGCTCGATAATTCATCTTCATGTTTGGACTCGGGAATCCGTGCATCCAGGTTCCCCTTTTCCACTTGACGAATCGTCGAAACAATCTTATTAATCCGTTTCGAATAATTTTGCATAAACGAATAAGACAGTAAAATGGCCGCCATAATAAGTAAAATGATTACGACCCACATGGTTCCCCTGACAATGGATAACTTTTGCCACCCTTGGTCGGTAATAATACTGACAAACGTATAATCACCCTTGTTAGCGATGGTATTGACATAATACTTTTCAGATTTATACTTGATCTTCGTTTCATTTGTTTCTTGTTTTAATTGATGGACAAGAGCGAGAGGGACTCCCTCATTATGCGAATAAACAATTTGGCCGTCTTTGTCGATTAAAAAGAAAGAAGCCGGTGCACCTTCCTCCCTTTTGACCATCTTATCTAAATGTTCAGTAGAGTAATAGATGGAGATTTCCCCAAGTTTCTCAAGCGTGACTGGGTTATTAATGACCACCTTTTTTGTAATGGTATCTTTTAATTCCCGCCCTTGCGGCAGTCCGGTTTCATTTAGATTAGAGTATCCCCCCGGCATGGTATCATGTGTATACGGTTTCGGTTCAACAATACTCTTGTTCCAGCGAAGATAATTATTGATAAGTAAATATTCGATTCCTTCACGATCCAATGAACGTAAGCTAATGGCGTTAATATCACTGTCTTGACTAAAAAAGCCATTAAAATAGGTATCAAGATTGTTAGGAAAATACGTGCGGTCCTCCGAAAATCGATCAAGGCGGTATTCTAAATATTTCCCATACCCATTATGGAGGGCAAAGGAGATATCATCGATCAGATCCCCTTGAACGTAAATATCCCTGATCGCTTTATTAATATCTGAATCTTTGGCAGAAAAATAATCCTCTACCCGTTCGATCGTCCTAGTATTCACATTGACTTCCTTCTGAATGATGATATCAGAATAATAGTTTGTAATAGTCACAATTAAGACGATTACCGTTACAATAATCGTAATGGAGGAAGTTAAAAAAAGTTTATTAAATATTTTTTGATGAAAACGGCTGTTTTGTTTCAATTTCATTTTTCCAATCCCTCGGGTTGTCCATATTTTTCAGTTCAAGTGTAACACAATAGAGAGGACCGAAGACTAGCTAACTTCCTTTGCCGTTCCAGGTAAATTCATCCTAATGGCAGGAGAGCATAAGCGCCTTGATCAGCCCCGACAAGCACAAGACGAGCCGGCCGAAAGGTTGCTCTTTAACCTTTTGGACGGATTGACTTGTGACCTCGAGGGGCTAGGCGCTGGAGCTGGACAATTCTCTAGGTAAAAACTTTTATACTTTCTTACCTGTCGAAATAAAATCAAGCCGGAATACTCCACCCAGCTTGATTTTATTTTACTTATTTTTGTGAGCTTTTCCACTCATCATATTGCTTTTGAATTTCTTTTAACACCTTGTCAAGTCCAGCCTCTTTCAGCTTTTTATTGAATTTTGGCAGGTATGTTTCCGGATCAACCGAACCTGTGGCCAATGCCGGGTAAAACTCTTTCGAGATGTTGGTAATGGAAGCAAGCTCTGAGCGAACTGGATCACTGTTAAATTTGAAACCAAGTGATGGTGCCTTTACAGCAGAAGCGTTAAATTCCTTGAACTTTTCCCATTTATCTTTTGGATCGTCCTTGTACAAATCCAAGATAAAGTGGTTGCCTAAGGAGTAAGATGGCATATTATATCCGTCGATACGTGCAGGCAGGTCTTCAATCGTGCCATCTGCATTCTTCTTGTAATGTACTCCTTCAATTCCTTTATCAACAAGGTTGCGGAGATATGAATCTGTATTGAGCAGCGTTAAAAATTCCATGGCTTTTTTCGGATTCTTAGATGTTGCTGAAATCGCTTGAATCGAACCAGAAACAGAATCATTTACAATCGTTGGTTGTTCAGCAGGAACAGATACTACTTCATACTTGGCAGAACGGGACCATAGTAAATCAGCATATGGCTGGGAACCGCCCATGCGGACAAACCAGTTTTGTACATCCATTGGCCAGCTGTCTTTACTTGTTGCGGCATCTTCTTTAAGATAGCCAGCTTTATAGTACTCGCGCATGGTTTTAAATTGTTTCATAGCAGCATCCGTATCAAATGGATTGACCACTTTGTTAGTATCACCTTCAAACGGGAAGGCAAAAGGCATTTCATTATTGAAGACATAGTCAAAGCGTAAAGGTGCTTTAAAGGTTGCCATTGGTGTAACACCAGATTCATTTTCTTTAATCGTCTTCAGCATTGGCTCAAGGTCTTGCAACGTTTTTACCTTCGAAAGATCAAATTTATATTTATCAACAAGGCGTTTGTTAAATGTATATACATCTTGTCTGGCCACCTCTTTGTTCGTAGGGACGCCGTAAAGTTTACCGTCAACTTTATTTCCTTCTAATAAGTCAGGGTTGATTACGTCCTTTAGTGCTTTCCCTTCCTTATTCAACAGATCATCAATGGCGAGGAATGCACCTTTTTGGGCATTTTGAACGTAAGAGGTGCCATTTGTAAAAATAATATCAAAGGATTCCCCTGAATTAATCATTACTTGTGACTTTTGATCCCAATCGCCCCAGTCAATTTGCGTCATTTTCACTGTGGCATTGATTTTTTTCTTTGTATATTTGTTCACCTCTGCAAAAACCTTATCAGTATCTTTTTGCGGGGTTCCAATGGTGTACCATTTAATTTCATATGGCGCTCCATTTTTACCGCCCTTTTCTGATGTGCTACTGTCTTTGCTGCTGCAGGCAGATAATAGGGTTCCGGCTGCCAGAACGGATGCGAGAATAATACCAAGTTTCTTTGTCTTCATTCCTTTTCTCCTCTTTCTGTTAGTTATTCTTTAACGCCGCCAATGGTCAGTCCGCTAATAAAGTACTTTTGAAAGAACGGGTACGAGACTGCAATTGGTAAGGTGGCGATCACAACCATAGCCATTTTGGCTGATTCTTGCGGGATGGTATCAAATAAACTTGTCTGCATGATAGCTACATCCATATTTTTTCTCATAAACTCAAGATTTGCCTCTATTTTCATCAGTAAAGCTTGAAGCGGTACCAGATTAGGGTCATCAATATAAAGTAAAGCGGTAAACCAGTCATTCCAATAACCCAGTGTACTAAACAGTGCAATCGTAGCAATTCCCGGTAAGGAAAGCGGGAAGATGATTTGGAAAAAGATCCGCCATTCACTTGCTCCATCTATTCTGGCCGATTCTAAAATCGATTCAGAAACAGACTTTAAGAAGAAAGTTCTCATGATGATAATATAAAACGCATTCATTGCAAGTGGAAGGATCAACGCCCAAATTGAATTTTTTAAATGTAAAAATTGAGTGACGACGATGTAAGTCGGTACCAACCCGCCGCTGAACAGCATCGTAAAGAATGCCAGGAATGTGAAAAATTTTCGATACTTAAATTGCGGTCTTGAAATCGCGTAGGCATAAAAGGTTATCATGAACACACTGATAATGGTACCGAAAATCGTAATAAAAATCGTGACACCATAAGAGCGGAAAAAGGACTCCTTCATACCCCATAGATACCGATAAGCATCCATGCTCCATTCGTTTGGGATCAGTTGAAAACCATTCCTGACAATACTTTCCTCACTTGTAAACGAAATAATAATCACATAGATAAAAGGAAAGACACATGTAACCGCGAGAATCCCTAGCAGCACAGCAATAATGGCATTTGCGGCCGGATGCATATGTTGAGGGTCTCGATACTTTTTCCTTGTCACCCCTCTTTTAATTTCTTCTACTGGCTTTGAAATAGCAAGCGATGAATGGGTTTGTTCTAGTTTTGGCATATAAGCAGCCGCCGGGCGACTTTTCCTCCCTTCGTAAAGAAATGAACATTAAAACAAGGCACTTTCCTCATCCACTTTTCGTACAATATAGTTCGTAATCATAACAAGGATAAATCCAACAGCCGACTGGTATAGACCCGCCGCTGTACTCATCCCAATATCCCCAAGATTCATAAGACCGCGGTATACGAATGTATCAATAACATTTGTTACTCCATACAAAGCTCCTGAATCTCTTGGCACTTGATAAAACAATCCGAAATCCGAGTTGAAGATCCGGCCAATATTCATGATCGTTAAGATAATCATTAAAGGTTTAAGCATTGGCAAGGTAACATGTTTAATCTGCTTCCATTTGGAAGCGCCATCAATCATCGCTGCCTCATAATAGCTCCGATCAATCCCGACGATGGATGCTAAATAAACAATACTGCCGTAACCTATCCCTTTCCACATGCTCATAAATACAAGAATAAACGGCCAATACTTCGACTCGCTATACCACGAAACAGGGTCAACATGGAACCAGCCAAGAATATGATTTAACAAACCGTGTTCCGTACTTAAGAAAGTGAAAACAAAGTAACTGCCAATAACCCAAGAAATAAAATGTGGGAACAAGATAGAGGTTTGATAAACCTTTGACAGCCTCTTATTGATTAACTCACTGAGCAGGATGGCTGTTGCCACCGCAGTTACTAGCCCTAATACAATAAAGACAACGTTATAGAGTATCGTATTTCGTGTAATAATCCAGGCGTCATTCGTACTAAATAGATATTTGAAGTTGTCTAAGCCAACCCATTCACTATTCATCACGCTGGAAAAAAAGCCATCGGGATCAATCCGAAATTTTTTAAAGGCTAAAACCTGTCCAAACATCGGCAAATACGAGAATAGCAGCAGCCAAATGGTGCCTGGTAAAACCATCAGCAGCCAAATTCGATTTTTATAAAGATCGTTTAATATCCGTTTCATCTTTGTCCTCCTCCCGCTTTTATGTAAGCACTTCCATACCTTTATTCTATAGTGAAAAGCGGCCTATTTATAGTTGACTAATTTAGGATTAAGTGCAAAAATCTTAGAAGTTTTTACAACAATTAGGCGAAAAAAGACAATAACCGACTGGAATGGTCCAGTCGGTTATTTTTTTTCCTATAAGACTCTTAAAGTCTTAATCTCATAAGGCTTGATTTCAACCTCAATTGGGGATGCAGATTCTTCTCCAATTGGTTCTTCCATTAAATTGGTCTCCACCCATGAGGTGATGCCTCTTGGTATCTCTAGAGTAACCTTGCCCCTCCGTCCTTCATATTCATGCAGGCGGATGATGATTCCATTGCCATCGTGAGCCGGCTTAATCGCATCAATCCAAACATGGTCCGAATCGATTGCCAGGAATGACTCCTCTTTTTCCCATTTCCCTTCCACAGCCAGGATAGGGTCATTTAGATCCCATGCTTTTTCAACCGTCTTCGCTTGGCGCCAATCCCCTATATGGGGATAAAGTGAATAAACAAACGAATGTGTTCCCTGATCCGCTTGTGGATCTGGATGAATCGCAGCTTTTAATAAAGTGATCCTCATCGTATTTTCTTTGATGTCATGGCCATATTTGGAATCGTTCAGTAAACTTACCCCATAGTCCGGCTCTGACAGGTCGGCCCATTGATGGGCAACCGTTTCAAATTTGGCCATATCCCAGCTGGTATTCCAATGGGTCGGGCGCTTCACATTTCCATATTGAATATCATAGGTCGCCTCGGTTGCGCGGATATCCACAGGGAAAGCTGCCTTCAGTAATTTTCTCTTTTCATGCCATTCCACCGTTGTATCAAAATCAATGCGGCGGTCATTTTTGTAGAATATCATCCGCTGAGAAATTTCAGAATGGTGATACGTCCACTTGGCAAGAATCGTAAACGTCAATTCCCCATTCTCCACTACTTCAAACGCCTCTAACCGGCGGATTTCTTCCATTTTTTCTTGATAGAAAAGATCGATATCCCAGGCATCATGGGCAAGCGGCTTATCTTCAAAAATTTGCAGGATATTCCCCTTTTGATTTTCAGAGAGAACCTGACGCCCCGCTTCCTTATCAAAAAGGGACGTCATTTGGCCGAATTCATTCCATTCCACAAGGTAATACGGTGTCTCCAACTTACCTTCCTGATAGGTAAAATTCGATTCCGCTTCCTGCACGGTTCCCACAGGCTCAAAATATAAAGTCTTGGCACCAAAGGATGGCAGGGTTTCTACCTCAATAAGCCAGCCGCTATCCCGTTTTTGATGGGTTAGGATTTCTCCCTTACTGTTTTTCCAAACACCAGCAGCATAATTGGCAAATTGGGGGACTGTCACATTTCTCATACTCTGCTGATGGGTTGCGTTAAAGAGCACAACAGAGCGGTCAGCTTGGTTCACACCATGCTCAATGATACGGGATTCCACGTTTCGAACTAACTCATGCGCCTCTTCGTATTCTTCCTTGGCATCCTCATACACCTCATGAATGGAGGAGCCGGGAATAATATCATGGAATTGATTACGCAAGATAATTTTCCAGCCGTCTTTCAGCTCATCCCTTCCGATCCACTCTCCATTTTCAGAAAGCCACGAAGTGAGGAATTCCGCCCGTCTATATAAAATCTCCAGTTTTCGGTTCATCCTCTTCATAAAGGCCTGGCTTGTATAGGTGCCCCGATGGTATTCAAGATATAGCTCCCCATCCCATTTATGGATATAGCCATTTGCTTCTGATACATTTTGGTGGAGCTTGTCAAAAAATTCCCCCGCTGTCGCCGTTTTCACATTCGGCATCCCTGGCAGCGAATCAAATCGGCGGCGCATTTCTAGCATATGACGGTTGACCCCGCCACCGCCATCACCATATCCATAGGAGAGAAGCAAATCTTTAGATAAGTCCTTATCACGATACCCTTTCCAAGCACCATTCACCGTTTTCGCCGTAATAAAGCCATTATACGTATAGAACCAAGAGTCCGGGGAATTCCATGGTTCCGGCGTCGTAATAAAATGCGTTAAAATCTCCGTCCCATCGATACCTTTCCAGTGAAAGGTATCATGCGGCATCCGGTTATACTGATTCCAGCTGATTTTGGTTGTCATCATCGTTTTGATGCCTGATTTTGTTAAGATCTGCGGCAGTGCCCAGCTGTAGCCGAACACATCCGGCAGCCATAGATACTTGCAATCAACACCAAACTCTTCTTTAAAAAAGTTTTTCCCGTGAAGAATTTGGCGGACAAGCGATTCGCCGCTCGGAATATTGCAATCAGCCTCAAGCCACATCGCACCGCCAGCTTCCCATTTGCCTTCTGCCACTCTTTCCTTTATTTGAGCATAAATCTCAGGATAATCCGTTTTGATATACTCATAGAGCTGCGGCTGTGTTTGCAAGAATAAATAGTCAGGGAATTGCTTCATTAGATGCAAGACCGTTGAAAAGGAACGGGCAGCCTTCTCTCTTGTATTTTTCAAGCGCCAAAGCCATGCCACATCAATATGGGTATGACCGATTGTGTGGATGGTGATATCGGAAGATTTGGAAAATGATTGAATCGCCTCTGTAAGGCTTTCCTCTGCCACATAACAGGACTGATAAAACTCCGGACTGCCGGGCTCGGTCCAATTAATCAACTGCAAGGCATTAGAGATCAACTTTTTTAAAATGGGATAGGCGGAGTCTGACTCACTTGTTTCTTTTAACGCCTCATAGGCGGCCAAAAGCGTATAGTAGAGGTTATCTACCCGACGATCCAGCCAGCCGATCGCTGCCATTTCCAGTTTAAATTCATTTTCCCTCGGTTCTCCTCCGCCCTCAAGCCCTGACCAGAGCCGGAAATCCAAGCGAATCGGCCCCTTAGCGGTTTCGTCATCAAAAAGGACTTCTTCATGGTTGGAATCGACACCTTGATAAGGCTTGCCATTGATAAAGAGAAGGGATTCAAAGCCTGAATTATTCCCCCCGCCCGTTTTTCCAAATGAGAAAAGACCGGCAATCTGCTGATCGGCATAGGGCAAATGAGTATCAATCTCTGCATGAAGCCAAATATAGCGATCGCGGCCTTTCCAGTAGTCGCCGATTTTCAGCACATGTTGTTCATTATAGGCAGCCGGAGGATAGGCACCGATGGCCCCATCATCTTCCTGTGCGTAAAATGAGTTGATCATCGTCAAGTCCCGATACCGATAACCCTCTAATTCCGTGATACGTGCATCAAATTTTCTATCTGTTAAAAACATAATTTCACCTCGTTAGGACTAGATATTATAATGAAAAGTTTCCTGCGGTGACGATCCGGTGATACACATTGCCGCCTGCCACTCCGTCAACCATTTCCCATGGCCCATCATGACGCAAGCGAATTTCTTCTAATTCCTCTATCCGGGAAATCCTTCCTTCGAGCCACTCCTGAATTCGGTATTTGACAGAATCAATCCGAGTTAGGATGCCGCCATAACGAATATCGATCACTTCCCAGCCAAATGGCTTGTACGCCGCAAACCAGATGTCTCGGTGCTTTTTCCTTAAAAGATCAACATTCGCTTGGATTCGATCCATGGTAATAAGAATGGATTTCATTTGCTCATAATTGGAATTTCGATATGCCTCTAGGATGTTGATGCCAATTTCCGCTTTGTCAGCGAGAACCCTCGCCAGTTGTTCATATAAATCAAACAAGCCTTCCCATGCCGGATTCTCCTGCTTGGCTTTTTCAAACACGGGCACCAGCTGCTGATAGTGCTCTCCTAAAGCAAGTCCGCGGACGTTCTCATCATATAAACCGATTAAACTATCTTGGTAGAGCAACACTTTCGACGTCATCGAGGAATTCATGTTATCCTTCATGACACCAGGTGTTTCATCCAAAAGTTTTAAATTCATAAAATCTGTAAAATGTCCATCACCGCAAAATTCAAAACGCTCTGACACCTTTTCAATCGACACTTCCTTTTGATAGGTGTGCTCGGCAAACAATTGCAAGATCGGAGAGGCGGCCGCAAACGGCGTTTCTGCCCCATTATCCCCCCACAACGTTACGAAGATTTCCTTAATTCCTTCCTGTTTACAGGCAGCTAGTGCCGCTTCGGTTGTCGCAATCGCCTTGCCATAGTTCGGCGCTAGTCCATTCCATGTCCAAGCCCCGCCGGCAAAAATCGGCGAGGAACCGAGAAGCTTATGGTTTTGAAAATCTTGTTCATATACTTCTTGTTCGCTTCGATAATAGTTCCAATAAACAAGCTCCACATCCGGGATTCCTTCTAATATATCCTTCCGAATGCTGCCGCTGTCATCCTTATAGGGGCTGTTTTCCGCAAACAGCGGGAAATACATATCACTCCAAATCATCGGTTTCAGCCCGAGCCTATCGGTAATCGAGACAACCTTTTGGAGATGCCGATTCATCAGATCAACATGGTTTTCAAACCCATGCTTTTCTAGATACTTACCTAGGCCAAGCTGAAAGGTCTCGTCCATGCCAATATGAATCCTTTTGGTGCGAAATGGCTCTGAGGCTGCTCTTAGACAGCTCTCTAAAAACTCATACGTTTTGGGCTCATCAACGAGTAAGATGTCATCTGTGTCTTTGAAGCTTTGAGCATAATTCCATTTAAGAGCTTCCCGTAAGTGGCCTAGCGTTTGAATACAAGGGATCATTTCAATTCCGAGATTTGCGGCATATTGATCACATGCTCGTAACTCCTCTAACGTATACCTTCCCCGCATATAGCCAAAATACGGATATTCCTTTACCTCGTACGTGTCCTCCGTATAGAGCATCAGGGTGTCTAATCCCATCACCGCCATCTGCTGGAGCAGCTTCTCTACTTCGTTGACAGTCGGAACGGCATTTCTCGAAGCATCAAGCATCACACCACTCATGGTAAACTGCGGGTTTTCGGTTAAGTCGAACTCGGTGATTGTTTGAAAATGCTCAAGCCAAAGTCCTAAAGCTCGGAAAAAATGAATCGGCTTTTCAAACGAAATCTCCCCTTGACCACTTTTATTTGCAGCCCTTAACGGCCCTTGCTGATTTCTCACTTGAATCGGATAACCGTCAGTAGAAAGCTGAATATTGAATCGGTTGGATAGCAGCTTCAGTCCATCTGTTATTGAAGATGTGTCTCCCTTAAAGTATAGTTGCACTTGTAATCCCCCCTGTTTTTGTCCAGATTGTAGTCGATTTAGTGTTGCAGATGTTTTTTAGCTATGTTTAAACACAAAAAGGCGTGAATGTGAGTATTTTTTTACTCTAAATAAATAGGTTGATCGATTTATCAGCAGTTTTTTTTAGTTTATCAGCAGTTTTTTGAAATTTATCAGCAGTTTTATAGAGTTTATCAGCAGTTTTGCGGTATTTATCAGCAGTTCCTTCATATTTCAGGAATTGCCCCACCTCGCCTCGTATCAAAGCTACACTCAACAGCACAAACTAACCAACATGTACCCTCTCCAATTGAGTAAACCGGCTAAGACAAATCCTCATCATCCAATAAGCAGGAGCCACCGCAGAAATAAACGGGATGAGCCCTGGATACCGATTAATCAAATAGCCAATCACCATTAACCCGATTCCAATCAATAGACTGAAAGGCAAACTGGTCAATGTCATGAAAAAGGACTGCTTGATATATTCCTTATTGGAATACTCATAATGCACATAGATGGCAAAGAAATAGCCTGCCGCTAATAATAGGACAATCACTAAAAGGTAAAGAATTAGCGAAATAAAACTGCCTAAAACACCTGTTAAAAAACCCTCTGTAATCCTGATATCGATAAAAAGAAACAGGCCAATGCCGTAAAAAACAAGGCCTATTCCATTGCTTCGCTTCCATTCTTTGAAATACACTTGCTTAAACGTCTTCCAAACAGGGAGATCGGTATCCTTCCTCAGCCATCTCCGGACAATTGTAAAAAGGGCAACAGTGGCAGGGAAAAAGCCAAACACCCCTAATCCCAAGGCGGTAAAGACAATCCAGCATACATTTGCTGTGATTGCCCTCCAGATCCACTCACAAACACCGATGATCCTTGAACTTTTTTCCATACCGGCACCAACCTTTCCAATCGTCGATCAAAATGAACTTACGCTTGATTAATTTTCAAAAATTGTTGATCAAGTGGACTGCCTTTGACTGCTTTCCCTGTCAGACTTAGCACGAATTCACTAAACATCGTGTTCGCCCATGCAAACCAGTCCCTTGTAAATTCCTCAGGGCTGTCGGCGTTAAAACCTTCATGCATAAAATCCGTACCGCCATCTGTGTTTTTAAAATAAGCTAAGATCTGCTGCTTTTCGTCCTCACTCGTCGAGGTCATCCCTTGGATGGCCAGGGCGATATGCCAAATGTAGTGGTCTGGCGTATGCGGGCTGCCGATGCCCTTGGCATACTTCCCTTCGTAATAGTACGGATTATCCCTGCTCAAAAGGAACTCTCGTGTATGGATATACGTCCGATCATCAAATGGCAGGTATCCTAAATAAGGGGCTGCCAGCAAACTTGGAACATTGGCATCATCCATTAACTGGCTTCGGCCCTCCCCATCTGTTTCATAGACATACATCTCGCCATAGATCGGGTGATCCAATTTCGCATATTGTTCAATCCCCTGCCTGATTTCCTCACGAAGCTGTAAGCACGCTACTTTTAAGGAAGAATCCTTCAACACCTCGTGACAGATTTCCGCCGCATATCCTAGCACGACAACAGCAAACATATTGGCCGGGACGAGGTATCCGTAGGTGCAGGCATCATCACTTGGACGGAACGCACTCCAGGTCATTCCGGTTGGGACCACACGCCCCCCTTTTCCTTCGCGGATTAAAGTATCCGATTGGCGCACATCGGCCCGTTCAAATCGGTAAGGAGACTGTTTTTCATGATCCTGCTCCGTCCTCCAAACCTGGATAATCGTCTCGATCACCTCTTGGAACGTTTCTTTTATATAAGCTGTCCGTCCTGTTGACTTCCAAAATAGATAGGCAAGCTGGATCGGATAGCATAAGGAGTCAATTTCATATTTCCGTTCCCAAATATGGGGCGTCATCTGGGTAAGATCGCTCTGGTGCCCCTTGCCATTCGCCGTTTCATTAAAGGCATTGGCATAAGGATCATGTAAGATAAACGCGAATTGCTGGCGAATAACCCCTTCAAGTAAATCGGCCAGCTCCGCGTCCTCCTCTGCAGCGATCAAATAAGGGCGTACTTGGGCAGCAGAGTCTCTTAACCACATCGCAGGGATGTCTCCAGTGACGACAAATGTTTTTCCATCCTCTAATTTTTTCAACGTCGTTGTATACGTATTAACAAAGCATTGTTCAAACATACGGTGTAATTTTTCATCCCCAGGAAAATATTCCTTCACATGCTGGATTAATTTTTGCATCGATTTTGGAATTACGGCTGTCATTTTTCCCTCTCCTATCTGTTTGGTTGAAAACCTAGTGTAATAATTTCATAGCCAGCCACATCATACTGATCGCTGGACTCATTGGTTTGTTCTTCAAGTATCGTACTCTTGTAAGTTGAAAAATCAGGTATTGATGCCTTAAGGCTAAGACTTTCTGGTGCCGGATTAAACCAGCGGATCATCACGTCATCACATTCTTCCGCCACTTTCATCGATGACCACGCAAGGCCCTCAGACTCCCACTCGACAAACTGATGGTCAGCTGGCAATGTGCCTTCATGAGCGCTTGCCTGGATCACCTGAAGGGGAACTTTATATTGATAAGCATCCACAAATGCTTTTGACGTAATCACATCCTCTTCATGCATGAGCACTTGCCACTCGGCTGTTTGTATACCTAGGCACTGGGCCTCTGGTGTCGGGAAGTAACCCCA
Organism: Neobacillus drentensis; assembly: GCF_021560175.1. Classification (GTDB taxonomy): domain Bacteria; phylum Bacillota; class Bacilli; order Bacillales; family Cytobacillaceae; genus Neobacillus; species Neobacillus drentensis_A. The sequence continues at coordinate 5,786,345 of NZ_CP091110.1, forward strand.
GTCGCCAAGCTCTGCAGTGGAACGAAGGACGGTGAGGGCAATCGTTCCATCCGTTGGCAGGATTTCATATTCCTGAAGACCATCCGTGGCCACGGTTAAGCCTATCTCGCCATTCGAAAGGCTCGAGAAGCGCTGCTGATGATGACAGAAGCTAGGATTCTCCCATTCCTTTTCCGGCGTATTCGGGCGGTTCGCAATCTCAAAAATACTGTCCGCCTGATGTGTTTCCGTTTGCAATCCGGTTGGGAACAGAACACGCAGGCGATGATCGACCGCTTGATTGTCAATGGTCAGTTTAAAAGCAGGACCCTTCATTCCTTTTTCAAGAGTCACAACGGTTCGCAGCGTGAGGACGCAAGTTTCAGATGATCGGCCCGACCTTCTTTCCTTGTGCCAAATCAAGCGATTCCGTTCGTCCGCTAATTGATCGTCCGCTGATACCGGGATCTTGATGGTATGTGTAAATTCAAGCTCCGTACGCAAAGCTGTTTTTTCAATAAAACGAAATTCGGCCGGAACACCCTTTGTTGTAATCGGATCCTGTCCTTCTGCTTCCTTAAACATATATTCATTTCCGACATCCCCTGTGTCCTCGTAGATTCCGAGATGGAAGAAGGTCTTGCCGTCCGCTTTATTCGTAAGATCATAGGTACCATCCTCATGAAACTGGATGCGTACATATTCATTTTCTATGACCAGACGATCATCGGCCGAGTGTCCGTTAAGCTGCCCGGCAGATTCCTGACACGGAACAAGATAGAACGTCTTGTAACCGAATGCCGGTATATTATCTGCAAAGAAGCTCAGCTTAGCCCGTTTAGCAAAAAACGGCTGGCGGAATTTGTCATCCGGTAAATCATAGCCAAACTCAACCACTGGGTCTTCTAAATCAAATTTGATGGTCTTGCCTGCTTGATCCACCAGCTTGTAGACCGGCATCTCTTTGTCCTGTAAATAGACTGGAATTTGTTCGAAATGCATTTGGGAAAAATACACCTTCTCCAAATCGACTGTTTTTGTGACGACTTCGTTTTTGGTCCATCCCGTTGTATTCAAGACAACAAGAGGAATTCCGCCCACCGGTGCGCTCGAGGTATCAATTTTTTCAGCAAGCTCTGCTGCATGTTCCTGGACAAACACCTCTCCCATTTGCGAAACGGTTTCAAAGCGGGTTACCATTTCACGGTGCACCTCATCCACGCTGCAGCCGCAAATGCTGTCATGCGGGTGATTTTTCATCAATGATTTCCACATGAAGCGGAGATATTCCCTTGGGTACGTTCCGCCTGCTAAAAAGACCATGCTGGCGATCGGTTCGGCAATTTTTTCCAAAAAGGTTTGACAGTGATTGTTCCATTTCTTCAAATAAATCCGGCTGGATGCCGTATTGACTAGCGTCGACCAGCCATCGGTCCGCTGATTGCGCAATTCGCCTTCAATGACCTGCAGCTTCTCAGGAAGAGCTTCTTTTAAAGCTTCTGTATATTCATCGAAACTTGAATGCTTAAACGTGTATTCAGGATACAGAGCAGATGCGGTTTCAATGGCCTTCGGAATGGTCTTTTGCAGCGGCTGGTGATCGCATCCGTTCATAAACAATAACTGATTGGTGGACGCATATTTTTCTGCTTCACGCAGCTTTTGATCCCAGAATTTTTTTGCTTCCACATCGTTCACCGGGATTTCATTTCCGTTCGAGTACCAATTGGCAAAAAGAATGCCTAATACAGTGGAGCCGTCAGGTGATGACCAAATCATCTCGGAATAAGGTGATTCATATTCGGGAGCATCTGACACGGTGTTATTAAATCCGGTCGGTTTGACACCCCTTCCAAAAGCAGCCGTATCAATCCCCGCTTGCTTTAAAAGCTGGGGCGCCTGCCCGTAAATGCCAAAGGTATCAGGAAAATAGCCAATTTTTGAGACATGCCCATAGGCTTTGCTATCATGTAAACCGATTTGCAGGTTTCGGACATTTGCTTCAGAGCTTGTTAAAAAAGCATCCTGCAGCACATACCACGGTCCGATATGCAGTTTTTTCTCTTCGATTAATTGTTTGACCATCTCCCTGTTCTCCGGATGTACAGCAAAATAATCTTCCAAAAGAACGGTTTGGCCATCGAGATGGAACGCTTGAAAGGCATTTCCTTCTTCTTTGAACTGAGTGATCATTTCATTCATCAACTTTATGAAGTAATAACGGTGCTTTTCAAAAGGCAAGTACCATTCCCTGTCCCAATGGGAGTGTGAGATAATATGCGCTGTTTTCTTCATTGACTCTTACCTGCTTTCTCTTAAAATAGCAAAACGAAAACGCTATCATTTACTTTGATTTCATTTTAACAATCCAAGAAAATGGAGCAATAGATTACTCGTAAGTCCTATGGATTTTCCAGTGTTTCTAAAAATAGTTCATGAAAAATGGGGGCAGACCTCATTGCGATTGTGCAATGAGGTCCGCCCCCAACTCCTATTTAACCGTTCTTTTGGTTTCCATTATTAAAACTCTTTTTTAATTCCTCCATTTGATCCATTAACTGAACCAGACGGTCATAGTTAGTTACCTGGTTCCTTAGAGTTGGATGAAGCTTGTTGTAGGCAACTTTGCAGTCATTTACCATATTCTTATCAGCAAGCGTCAACTCATCCACATCAGGAAGCGCGCTGATTTGATGAATGACTTCAGTTACCTGTTCGTTCAAATAAGCGGAACTGAACCTCAAACTTTCCCTTTCATCTTCCTGCTGGACGGTATAATAGACTCTTCCAGCCTCAGGACCGAAATCAAGGTTCTCAAATACGATGGTTCCGTCTTGGTCAGCCGTCTTTTCTGCGAGAATATCCTTTGCATCCAAGGACTTATATAATCGAACCGTTTGACCTTTTTTCACTCTGTCAACCGTTACCTGATCTTCGGCTCCTGCATGATTTTCCGCCTTTACAAAATGCATCATCACATTCTCTGTTCTCGGCAGAGCAGCACTTTCAAACAACTGCCAATCATAGATACGGATCGCTCCCCATGGGGAAGTACCGCTATTATTAATTTGCAGTTTGAATTCCCTTGCTGTAACAGGCTGATCTAACACTACATCTGTCACAGCTTTCGTATTGCCTGTTATCCGTTTTGCGCTGATCCATTCACCGTTTTTATTTTTATAAAGCAGCTCAAAATCCACGGTGTTCATATTTTGGGCTTCCCCGCCATATTCAGCATGTTCCACGCGCCAGCGGCGAATCGTTTTTTCCTCGCCAATATCAATGGTCATATAACCGGTTTTCATATTGGTTGCGCACCATTTACTATTGCCAAGTGCGGTTCCGTCCAGTGCTTTGGAGGCAGGTTCTGCCGCATTTTCCGCGGAAACAGAGGTTACCTTGGCGTTGAACGCCACATTAGGAGAAGTAGGATTCTTCTCGATCTCTGTTGCATCCGTACCCATCCCCCAATCAAAAGAGATGGTGGCAGCTTGACCGCGTACATCATCCTGATTGACCGGAACCACTTTCAGTTTCGTCTTGTTATCATCGGAAGCATTTTCGATCGTTCTCGTAATGTTTGGTGTATAGAAATAGTTATTCGGTGTTACTCCTAATAGAGTTTCGACGCCATCAGCATTCTCCTGGTAAACCTCATAATGCAAGACATTCTTTTGCTCGGCCCAGCTTAGACGGGCCTCGGCCTCAAACGCTGTTTTCGGCATCTTTTCCAGAATTTTTACATCAGCCGGTTTGGTTAGCACGGCATCTGCGGCATCATAGACGGACAGCTGGCCTAAATGAATCGAGTAGTCTTCCATTTTTTCAGAGTTGTTGATTTTCAGACTTAACGCATAGGCGGTTTTCCCTGCATCCTTTCCGAGATCGACAACCGCTGTCTGCCAGCCATCACCCGATTTAGGCAGCGGATAATAGTTCATGCTGCTTTTTGCATAGTCTTCACTAGTGGCTACACCCAGCGACAGATCAGCTCCCGACTGGTTTTGATAAACGACACGGACCTTTGTTGTGTCCGTAATAGGGAGTTTTGAGCTGTAAAGCATCGTGTCATTGACAGAACCCGGTTCAAGTGCACCGCTAAATTTCAGCGAATTGCCCCCGTTATAGGCTTTATCAAAATCATAGGCCACCTTGATTCTGCTCCCTTCATTGCGGATCCACCAGCGCCAGGTCGGCATGATATCCTGGATGGAGCGGTTATTCCACTCAAGACTGCTTGCAACTTTTCCATTCACAAAATACTGTTTTCCATGGCCGCTGTTAAAGTTAGTGGTAAACGGCTTTGATTGAATAACGGATGAATCCGAGACAAAGCGCGCCATCCCTTTCCAATCTGCTGAATCATCGGCAAGGGTAGGATCACCTTGAGGACCTGTCCATAAGTAGTTTTCTTTTTCATGGAAGTCGGCCGGATTAGCCGCTAATCCCATGGTTGAATTCGGCGCATAAAGAGCAATCGATACTTTTGGCTGTTTCTTTTCATCTAGCAGTGCATCGGTATTAATTTTTGTATTATACGAATTCTGCTGAATTTCAAAACCTGCATAGGCATCAAACGGACTGCGGTTATGGCCTTTCATCGTTTCTACGGTGGTGTTAATCTTACTGGTTGTCCAGTTATAGTTTAAAAAGAATTCATCAACGGCAGATACTCCATCTTCTGCCGGCTTCACATACATGTCATTTTTGCTGTTGATGGAATCCTGATAGTTGATGGCTCCAGTATTGTCCTGAGCATCATACCAACTGACATTTAGACTTGAATTTCGTTTTATATAGCGCATCATTTCATTCATGCGTTCGGCTGTTTCTTTACTAACGCCAGACGTCTCTTGATTGAAAAAATAGCCATCAAACCCAAAGTATTCCGCCACTTCAATCATCTTGTCGGCCACTGGGAAACTGCCATCTTGTTTCTGTTGTGTGAACTTTTCAATCTCGGCGACTCCTTCAGCTGACCTGCCCCATGGGAAACCAAGTGTGGCATAAACAGGCACCCCATTCCGGTGGGCGGCATCCACAATATCCGGTGTAGGGATAGCAAAAATCCCTTCATTGGTTCCTGCCCAGTAAATATAGGAGTCTAGTAATTGCCAGTTGTCGAAAGCGTATACATTAAATTCATTGCTTCCGACCGAACTAGCTTCATCATGATTCCACGTTGTAATCGCCGCAGAGGTGATACCAGCCTTTGGGTTTGCCAGCGGATTAACCTGGGAACCTTTAAAGCGATTTTTATTTAATGGAACGCTGGCCCGGTTTATTTCAGCATCCGGGTCACTTTCAGGTGACCACTTTAGAAGTGTGTCAACCCTAAAGGCTGGTGCCAGCGGCTTTAGACTGAGCTTGTCCGCATAATTCTCATTGACAACGTCCGTCCCGTCTCCATTCACGGCGGCCTTTGCCCCAGGTGCGCCATTTGAACTTAGTAACAATAAGGCGGCCGATACCGATAAAATGCGGCCGAACAACCTGCTTCCTTTTTTCCTCATCTTGCTCCTCCTCTTAATCTATATTACTTCCAATTACCGAAGCCTTCTTTTGATCATAGTGTTGGTGTTCAAATTAAAGGAAACAGGAGAACAGTCCCTGCTTCCACACATACTATGGATTGGGATATCCATGGACTTCAAATTCATAAATTCTTGCAGCCGTATCTCCGCCCTGGGTCGGCTTGTCAACCCACAAACGGACATACCGTGCGTTTGTTAAAGTGATGCTGTGCTCCGAAACAGCCGCTGTATTATCGGTCACCTTAACCGCCTCTGTCCAATTTTCTCCATCTGTGCTTACTTCAACTCGAAATGCCTGGGTGTTAAAGGCTTGCGGCTCCCCGCCCGACTCTGCATGGCGAATGACAAACTTGGAAATGGCATATTGACCGCCAAGATCGACCTGTAACCAATGCGGAGGATTCCCCAAGGCGCACCATTTACTGTTATCCGTTACCTTGCCATCGAATGCGAACTTCGCCGCTTCAGTCGGAGAACATTGTCCGCTGGCGATGGTAGTCTTGTTCAATGCCACATTTTGAATGTCCTTTGCCGCTTCAGAAATAGTGATCATTTCCTTCTTAGTGAGGACACTCTCGCCCTCGCTGTTTTTCGCAATCAGGGTCACCGAGTAAACGCCTTCTTTATCATACGTGACGACCGGATTTTCCTCATGGCTCACAGCTGGAGTGCCGCCTTCAAACTGCCATTCCCATTCTTCTGTTACTTCAGATGACTTATTAACAAAGTGAATCTCCTGCCCTGGAGCCGCTACCGTTTTATCCGCACTAAAATCGGCCTCCGGCTTTGGATACGCGGGCCAATCGAACGTAACAGCCGCTGGCTCGCTGCGTTTGAAATCTTTGCTCACCGCTACGACTTCCAAAGTGGTGCTGCTTTCTTTACCGCTGCGCTTTAAATTAGAAAGGTAATAAACCTGATTAGGGGTAGCGCCCACAAACTCTTTTTCATTGTTCGGCAGCTTCCGGTAAATTTCATAGTGGCTCACATCGGAATCAGACTTCTTCCATGCAAGCGGGACATCCGCGTAGATTCCCTTGTTAAACTCCACTTTATTGACCTTTGCCTCAGTCGGAGCATCGATGGAATCATGTTTTTCCTGTTTATTATAAATCTTGATTTCTCCGATATTGGTCGTAAAATCTTTCACATCCTTGTCACTCTCAACAAGAAGAGAAAGGGCCGCAATTTTTTTATCACTATATTTTTTAAGTTTAATAGTGTCAGTAGTCCACGGTTGGTCCGTTCGTTTTTTCACATCAAAAAACACAAATTGGTCTGGATTGTCCGTGAAGCTGACTCCTACTTTCATGTTTGGTTTTTTCATATCTGTTTTGTAAGTCAGCGAGATTTCCGTATCCTTTTGGATCGGCAGGTTGGTTTTATAAAGCTTGATATGGGTAGGGTTGTCCGCTTCAATTGTTCCAGAAAGCCTTAGCGAACTGCCGCCATCATAAGCCGTATCCCAATCGAAATTGACGTCAACCAATTGTCCGCCTTCCTTCAGCCAGCGCCAAGTCGGAAGGATATCCTGCAGACTGCGGTTATTCCAAGATTGTTTGCTTACCATATTTCCATCTGTCGCAAAAAACTTACCGCTTCCTGTATTAAAATGAGTCACAAAAGGAAGTTCCTGAATGGCCGTTTTAGCAGCAAAATAGTTGGCCATCCCTTTCCAAGTTCCGTTATTGCTGGTGGATGCCGGATTTCCGGACTTTCCAACCCAGAATTCATTTTCCTTTTGGTAAAACTCCTCCATCGTGGAAGCCGTTTTAAAGGCCCAATCCGGACGATAAATTCCTAAAGAGGTTAATGGTGCTTTGCCCTCAGGGAAAATTCCCTCCCAAGGAACATTTGTACTTGTCCCTTTTGCTTCCACATCAATCCCGGTAAAAATATCATACGGGCTTCTGCCAAGTTCCTGGGCTTTAGTAGAAGAAGACTGCTGGTTGCGCCACCAGAAGTTTAAAAACATACTGTCAGAAACACGGGTTTGCCCATCCTGCAGGAAGCTTGCGTTTTGATTGTTCAACGCATTTTGCCAGCTAACCTTCCCATCTTTCGTCATCGAATCATACCACATGATCTGCATGCCTTCTGGCTTATGCTGCTGAAGATAGACAAGGAAATCCTTCATCTTTTGAGCCGTTTGAGCATTTCCACCTTCGGTTTCCTGGTTAATAAACCAGCCATCAAATCCGTAATAGCGTGCAGCTTCAATCAGCTTGTCCGCAGCAGGAAAGGAGCCATCCCCCGCCTGAGTCAGCATTTGGTTCAGCCACTCGACCTTACCGCCATATACAGTCGGCGGAAAGAAAACGTTTCCTAAAATGGGCACACCGTTTTTATGAGCCGCATCAATGACGTCCGCACTTGGCGGGACAATGATCCCTTCACCGGCAGAACCCGCCCAGTACACCATGAGGTCAACATATTGCCAATAGCTAAAGGTATTCGCCAAAAACTCTTTCCCGCCTTGTGAAGGAACACCGCTTGTTGTGGGGTTGAGTGCAGATAAAGCCACTAGCTTCGCATCTGACTGGGCATGGTCATTGACTTTGTACAACACATCCCGTTTGCCTAATGGAATTTGGCTGCGGTTAAACACAGCATTCGGATCATTCTCTGGAGTCCAGTTCAATAATTGTTCGGGATACCAATAAGATGATTCTGGCTGTTTGGCATAACTAGTGTTAGGTGATAACACCACAATCACGATGCATAAAAAGAAAACCAGCCACCAATAGCCCTTTTTCATGTTTTTCATTGTTTCTCCTCTCCCTCTGTCTATTTTTTTATATTGAAGCTTATGTAAGCATGCTTCCCCTTTTCCTGCGTTGGACCCAAAAATGATAGCGCTGTCAAATTTATGACCTGAGTTTTTTCTGTCATTCATTCCCATTGGGCTCTTTTTTCTCACATCTTATTCTGAGCGGCGGGCTCCGTCAATGTATGCCTAAAATGTGATTTAGTTTTTCCACTATCTCTAAGCTTTTTCCATTAAAACTATAACGCCACAGATATTGATGACGTTATACTACCCTGAGAGGCAATCTTTAGGTTTACGGTCTTTATAGGGTCTAAAGTGACAAGATTTCGACCAAATTCCCTATAGGCTATACTATTCAAACGTTTAATTAATAAAGCAGAGATAGCATCGATATATGAGTTTCTCTTCTAAACTGCTAAAAAAAATGTCGAGGACCACTAGAGTATTTCGCAGAAAATCGGTCAATTCCCGGAAAATTCTATCCTTTTCGTTTGAACAGACAATTCCCCCTACTTTTCCTAATGGTTCCCTATTACACAAACGTTTGGTTAAAACCTTGGTAACCCTTTGCCAATCCTGCCTTCTTCTCTCCAGTTGGTTAAAAGAAATGTCGATCCCTGTCTACGAAGATCCCTCATTATGTAATCAAGTCCGCAAAATATAAAACTAGTTCATTTCCCATTTTTGATCATTTTTTTCCTTAGTTTAAAAAGAAACGGACCTAGAGATTCATCTCTAAGCCTTTTTCTTTGAGCGATAAAACTAATACCCAACACGTCCGCCTGGTCTTATTCATATGAACAATCCCATTGTTACAAAACTGACATAATTGTAATCATAGTGACATATAATTTATCAATCACCTAGGAAGGAGGAACAACCCTATGGATAATCGTATATTCTTGTTTCTTGCTACAATTTTATCTGGTTTTGCACTTATAAGAGTTCCTTTAGCTGGTTCATTCCTTGAAGGCGTTTCACCTGTAACAAATATCCTTGGCATTCTAACCGTTATTGTCTTCTCACTTGTCTTAATTTATAAAGGTGTAAAAGGCTTGTTCCAAAAGTAAAGGGGATTCAGATGGGGAGCACTCTATACGGGTGCTTTTCTTATTTATTTCTATATAACAACACAATATACAAATAATTAGCTTTAGTGGTCCAATCGCTCCTAAATCTGCCCAACCGAATGAAGTCTTACGATAGGCAGAACAGCTTTGTGGATTCTTTAAGATTTACGGTTAGCTTTTCAATCACACCTATTAATATAAACCGCCAACTTTTAATCATCTTTCTGTGTCCCTATTTAAGTGAGCAACACCAGAGGCGGCAGAAGTATAATATTAGAGGCCAAATTTCCAATAGTTGATAGAATTTTGAAGCCTATGGAATCAGTGTCTGCTTAGAAAACATAAAAGGCACAACTAGCAGTTTCGCTAGTTGTGCCTTTTTGCACGCAAAAGTTCCAATTATCCGCTAGTAGAACCGTCCCTATGATTCTAGTTTGTGAGATGTTGATAAAACTCAAAAGCCTCTTTATCAGTAAAACCTTCATGAACAACCTTACCAACTGCTTGAATCATTTCTTCGGGATATTCAGATTGGAAGATATTCCTTCCCATATCCACACCAGCTGCACCGCCTTGGATCGAGTTGTAGGCTAGTGTAAGGGCATCTTTTTCTGGTAGTTTCTTACCGCCTGCAACTACTAATGGGACTGGGCAAGCTGAGGCAACTTTTTCAAAATCCTCGCAATAATAGGTCTTTACAATTTGTGCACCAAATTCGGCCAGCATTCTTGTGGCTAACAAGAAGAAATTAGTCGTTCGCTCCATTTTTTTACCAACGGCTACAACACCCAGTGTGGGAATGGAATACCTTGAGCCAAGGTTAACAGCTCGGTTTAATTCTTCAATGGTTTCCTTCTGTCCATCAGAGCCAATAAAGGTTTGAATCGCGATCGCACTGGCATTCATCTTAATCGCATCTTCCATATCAACGACCATGGATTCATGACTTAGGTCATCCTGGAGAACACTAGAACCAGAGGAAGCTCGTAATGCTATTGCTTTATTAAAGGTCGGCGGGACACTGCTTCGAATGGCCCCTCTAGTCCCCATTAAACAATCAGCATAATTTGCCAATCTAGGAATCAGCAGATCTAATCTTTCTAGCCCTGAAGTAGGTCCCATGAAATAGCCATGATCAAATGCTAACATGACGGTTTTACCAGTATCCGGGTTAAAGATTCTTGATAACCGGTCCTTCATTCCCCAGTCATAATTGTTTGCACCTTTTACATGGTAATTTCCATTATTCGCGAACGGTATACTCTCCGAAAAATCCTTTGCATTTTTGTTGCCATGTGTATCAGCCATTTCTCTCACTCCTTTATAACATGTACTCTATTTAACCTTGAATGTTGCTCTCCGTTCCAGGCGGCTTTCCGCTCCTCGCTTGCTTGATTAATTCCGCGTGTTTAGCTGATAATTCCGCGCAATTTTGAGTTTTTTCCGCGCAATCTCCGATTAATTCCGCGCTTTTTTCCTTTTTTCCCGCGCCTTTTTGTATTAATTCCGCGTACCTGTCCTAGCAGCCGCCTTCCGCTCCTCTCTTACTTGATTAATTCCGCGAACTTGGCTGATATTTCCGCACAATTTCAAATTTTTCCCGCGCAATCTCCGATTAATTCCGCACCTTTTCCCCTTTTTTCCGGGCTTTTTGGATTAATTCCGCGCACCTGCCCCTGCGGCCGCCTTCCGCTCCAATCAACATGTTAAAAATCGTAGTCGTTCGTATTGTCTTTCGTAAATACAATCCGTTCAGGCAACACAATAATGCCTGAATCATCTGCTGTATAATCGTAGCCTTGGATCGTGTTCGGCTCTACTTTAACGGAACCCATATCAGGAACATCCAACGAATCCCCAACCTTTAGATCTTTCCCTTGAGCCAACCAATAAGCAACATACACAGCAAGAGCCCCTTGATCTTTTACATCCCACAACCCATGATTCGTAATGGTTCCATTTTCAATAAACTGTCTCATCGAATTAGGAGAAGCAAACCCAGTAATAATCACATCACTTGCTTTTAACCCTTTGTTTTCAGCTGCTTGTGCCATAGCTGGAAGAGCTGTTGAATCCGGGCAAATAACCGCATCAATACCAGGATAAGAATTTAAAATACTTTCTCCAACCTGTAATGATTTTTGTTCATTGGCATCACCGTACTGAGTCGTAACCACTTCCCATTTTGGATATTTTTCTTTAATATATTTGTTTGCAGCTTTAACCCATGAGTTTTGATCAGGAACGGTCGGGCTGGAATAGAACCAGGCGATCTTTTTAGCATCATTAGGGTTAGCCATTTGTTGTGCTGCCATATCAACAAGCATTTTTCCGAGGATATCAGGTGTACCCTGGTCTACATAAACAGAACGGTATTTAGGATCAACATCTGAATCCCATGTGACAACTTTCACCCCGGCATTTAATGCCTTTTTCAATGCTTGATTCAAACCGTCTGAAGAAACAGATGAAATGGCAATCGCATCTGCACCACTATTGACGGCACTATTAATAATTTGTACTTGATTTGCAACCGTACCTTCAGGAGCACCATCATACTTTACTTTAAAACCAACCTTCTTGGCCATTTCTTGTGCACCATCGTTACCAGATTCAAAGAAAGCATTCCCTGTCATTTTTGGAATAAAAACCACCTTAATATCTTTAGGATCTTTCTTTTTGCCCCCTTTTCCGTCTCCAGAAGCATTTTCATTGGAACCGCAGGCAGCTAATAATAAGGTCAAAATCGCCATAATACTAACTATTTTAATAGACTTTATCTTTCTCACTGTACCTAACCCCCAATATGTTGTTTTTGTGTTAAGAGTTTTTTCATGTTAAATCTGAACTCTGGATTTATGCCCATGAATGCGACTGATACGATAAGAAGAATCCCAGTAGCTAAACCTATATACTGGGTCGAGACCCCGGCCATTTGTAATCCTATCTGCATAAATCCTAAGATTATGCTAGCTAACGCTGTCCCGACAACACCCCCTTTACCTCCTGTGATTAATGTCCCTCCTAACACCACAACCGTTAGAATGGGCATTAGATACTCAGCACCATAATCAGCTCTTGCACTGCCTAAATAGGAGGTTAATACAACCCCTGCAATACCAGCACTTAACCCCGACAAGACGTACGAACTAGCAATGATTCTTTTCGTATTGATTCCCGAGTAATTGGCTGTGTTTTGGTTAATTCCTGTCAAGTATAGATATCTGCCATACCTTGTACGGTGCAGGAGAATATAAGCAACCAGAAACAAGATCATAAATAAAATAACGGCATTCGGGATTCCCATGACATCTCCATTTGCAATGTTGCTAAAATTCTCAGAAAAGCCCGAAATCCCTTCATAGGTACTTACACCAGACAATCCCACCAGCACAATCGCAATCCCGCTATATAAAAGCATCCCGCCCAGAGTGATGACCATCGCTTGAACTCTTCCATAAGCAATCAGAACTCCATTGAGAAGGCCGCATAACCCACCAATTAAAATGGCACAAATGATCGAGACCCAGATATTGATCCCAGCCACTTGCGACAAAAGACCTGTGACAACTGAGGTTAATCCAATAATAGAACCGCCTGAGATGTCTATCCCTCCTGTAATAACAACCAGTGTGACAAAAAAGCCAATAATCGCAATCGCAATAAAATCGTTAAAGCTATTTAACAAGATCGTGACATTCCAGAATCTTGGATTAATCATCCCAAAAATGATAATTTCTGCAATAATTAAGATGAATAAAGTAAGATTCCATTTCGGGATTTTAGTTAACATGGCATGCCTATGCCTCCTTTTGTAGAACCCTGGCATTTAATCGAACTTTCTTTGCCTTTTTATTAGCATTTAACGTAACCAAGGCATCAATCACTACAATAATGATTAATAGAGAACCCGAAATCGTATCATTCCAAAAGGCTGGTACTTTCATATAAACCAGTGCAGAGTTGATCGACGTTAAAATAATCGCTCCCAATGCTGCCCCAACAACCGTTCCAATTCCGCCTATTAATGACACACCCCCGAGAACGCAGGCTGCAATCACCGTCAACTCTATTCCTGCTCCAGCATTCGTGGAGACAAAGCCAATTTGACTAACAAAGATTAATCCAGCTAATGAAGCACAGATACCAGAAATGACAAATGAATAGGCAATATATCTATTCACAGGAATCCCAATTGAAATGGCTCCGTCTCTGTTATCACCAATCGCAATGTAATACCTTCCCTTATTGCTCTTAGACAGGTATATCTGAACCAATAGGACCCCAACAATAACAAGGAATGATAATAAATTAATGCCAAAGATGTCTATATTCGAAAGCTCTTTAAAGTTTGCAGGTATATTTTCTACCCATTTCCCGCCCGTATAAATGACTTGAACCACTCTCGTAATGGAAAGGATCGCTAAAGTCATAATAAAGGAAGAAATTTTTAACTTGATCACGCCAAATCCATTAATGAGGCCAATGATAGCCCCAATCAGGATGGCAGCAATCACAGCTAGAAAGATATTTCCTCCGTCGCGAAGAATCGTTCCACAAACGGCAGCACTTAATCCTAGCGTTCCGCCTACTGAAATATCTAAATTCCCGGTTAACAGGACAAAGGTCATCCCGACTGCAAGAACAATATAAAGCAGGCTGCTTTTCAAGGATTTATCGATATTTTGTAAAGAGATATAGTCTGAGTTAATAAAACCCACTACAACAAATAGAAGGACTAAAAATAGGAACGTTCTAAATTCCCGTTGTTTGAATATTTTTCTAACGCTAGACATGTGTCTGATCACTTCCTTTAAATGTTCCAAAAGCTGCCTTCATCACATTGACCGCATTGATTTGGTCTAAGCTTAGGCAAACATCGCAGGTCCCCTGATAGACAGCATAGATTCGGTCGCTAATCCGTTCGATTTCTTCTAAATCGGAGGAAATAAGGAGAATCGAAAATCCCTGGTTTTTTAATTCTGTCAAGATAGAATAGATGTCACCTCTTGCAGCCGCATCAATTCCCCTTGTTGGTTCATCCATAATGATTAATTTAGGGTTCATGGATAACGCCCTGGCAATAACAGCCTTTTGTTGATTCCCGCCTGAAAGTGATTTGATTTCATCCTCCTGGGAATTGACCTTTATCCTTAATCGATCAATATACTGATTGGCCACTAGTTCTTCTAACTTTTTCTTGGTAAAAAAACCGTGCTGTTTAATAAGTTGAGCGGTGATATTATTTCTCACAGAGGTTATCGAAAAAATCCCGTTTAGAAATCGATCTTCCGGTATATAAGCCAACCCGCTGTCAACCGTTTCATTTATCGACAACTTTGTAATGTCCTTCCCATCAAGATAGACCTTTCCGCTCTCAATCGGATTAATTCCGTAAATCGCTTCCGCAATCTCTGTTCTTCCGGCACCAACAAGCCCGGCAAGCCCCACAACCTCTCCCTTATAAACTTCAAAACTAATATTCTTAAATCCATCACCAATTATGTTTTCAACTTTAAGGATCGGTTCTTCTCCCTCATGAGTGGACCCTTGTCTAGTAAACTGATCGTTGTAATGATTTTCATTTCCAACGGGAAGCAATCCTTGAATCAACATGTCTTTCGTGAACTCCTCTATTTTCCCCTTTAGAGTTACTTTTCCGTCCCGTAAGATGACGGCATGGGTGGAAATCTGAAAGATTTCATCAAGACGGTGGGTAATATAGAAGATTCCAACCCCAGTATTTTTCAACTGTTTAATCACCTTGAATAATGACTCTGTTTCTGAAAACGTTAAGGTAGAGGTTGGTTCATCCAGAATCAATACTTTTGACTTTCTTAAAAGTCCCTTAATAATTTCAAGCTGTTGTTGTTCCGCGATACTTAATGTAACGGCAAACCGATTCAAATCAAGATTCCAGCCTAACTCTTTAATGAGCTTTGCCGCTTCTACTCTCACTTCATTTTTATTTTTACTAAAACCAATCGTGAGGTTTTGTTCAACCGTCATATTTGGGAACAGCAATGGTTCCTGCGGCACTAAATAAATGCCTCTTTCATGTGCGGAAGAAGGATTTAAATGCTCCGCCTTTTCACCAGCAATCTCAATAACTCCTCCATCGGCCTTGTAAATCCCCGTGAGGATTTTCATTAAGGTGCTCTTCCCTGCTCCATTACCGCCGATAATAGCGATCACTTCTGACTCATTAAGCTCTAAGGAAACCCCCTCCAAAACGTTGTTTCGGTTAAAGGCCTTCTGGATATTCTCCAATCTCACTAAGTTACTCGGAGCATTCATCATAATCCCCTACCTTAGTACCATTTTGTAATCGCTTACTAATAAGCTATTACGGATTCATACATTTTATTAACGATTAAACATATTATTAGCTAATAAACCTTCTATCTATCTCTGATGCTGGCAAATTTAAAAATAAGCCAAAACACCTAACGAATGATTCTCCCGTAGATTATATGAACTAGGAATAATATTCATTACATGCTTATTACAATATAGAAGGATGATCGAATGATTTTGCTTTTACTTTTGTTTTACCATCATGCAAAAGTATCACAATTGTTTTAACATAAAACTTTTGTTTCAAAAATAAACTGTAGAGAGTGAAGAACATGTCATATGAAAATAGCCTGATCATAAAAATCGCATGGAAATATTACATTGAAGGAATGACGCAAAATGAGATAGCAGAGTCTTTAAACCTATCTAGAATGAAAGTGATCAAATACCTAGAGATCGCGAAGGCCAATAACATTATCCAATTTAAAATTAACCTGGAAAAATTGGTTAACATCGAATTGCAAAATCAAATCAAGCAACAGTATCAATTACAAGATATTTATATCGTTCCTGCCTCTAACGAAAATCCGTTAAATAGTCTTACAAAAGCCGCCGCCCACTATATTGAAGACCGAATTACCAGCGACACCATGATAAATGTTGGTTATGGGCAAGCCGTTTCAGGGACCTTGGGACATTTAACGATTTCAACTAAGTACAAAGTCACCTTTGTTTCATTATCAGGCGGTGTAAAATTCTACATTCCAACAGCCATCGATTCGTCATCCGATTACTACACAAATCCTAATTACCACCATTACATTATGCCGGCCCCATTATTAACATCTACCGAACATCTTGCGAAACTTCTGATTCAAGAAAAACCAATCAAGAAAATCTTTGACATGATCCCTTACTCCACGATCACCATCATTGGCATTGGCGCCGTAAACGAAGGGGCCACCCTTGTCAAGGAAGGATATTTAAACCCACATGAAATGGAAATCTATAAATCACTGGGAGCCGCAGGAGATTTATTAAGCCAATTTTATGATAAAGATGGCCATGTTCTAGAGCTTCCCTTGCATAAACAACTGGTTAGTACCGATATCAAACTATTAAAATCACTTAACCATGTTGTGGCTGTCGCTGGCGGGTCTGAAAAAAGGGAGGCCATTATCGGCGCCCTAAAAGGGGGCTATATCGATGTACTAATCACAGATGAAGCCGTTGCCAAAAGCCTAATCGAGTGAATCCCAATTTGATCGAAAGGAACGATTGCATGGAAAAATACTTACTGGCAATTGATGCCGGAACCGGCAGTGTCAGAGTGATCTTGTTTGACACATTAGGCAATGAAAGATTTACTGCCCAATCAGAATGGACCCATCATGAAGATAAACGGTATCCCGGTTCAATGGACTTTGATATCGAAAAAAATGTAGACATGATCATCACTCTGATAAAAGAAATTTTAGCAAAGAGTCAGGTGAACCCCGAAAACATAGCCGCCATTTCCACCACAAGTATGCGTGAAGCCATTGTTCTATATGATGAAAACGGGAAGGAGTTATGGGCCTGTGCAAACGTGGATTCAAGATCAAACGAGGAAGTAGCTCACCTTTGCAGAATAAGCGACACCATCGAAAAAGACATTCATCAGATTTCTGGACAGACCTTTTCATTAGGAGCAATTCCGAGAATCCTCTGGGTAAAAAATCATCTCCCTGAAACTTATCAAAAAATTAAATACGTTACGATGCTGAATGACTGGATTACATATCGCATGACCGATGTGATCTCTGTTGAACCTTCTAATGGCTGCACCACTGGTCTTTTCGATATTAAGAAAAGAGTTTGGGATCCTAGCATTGCTAAGAAGGTAGATCTTAGAAATGATATTTTTCCGATTGTAAATGAAAGCGGATCTGTGATTGGCCCTGTTACCAAGGAATTCTCAGTGCTGACTGGATTAAGCACGGAAACGATGGTTGTCGCAGGGGGCGGCGATGCCCAATTAGGCTGCATTGGCATGGGAGTCATCAACGATGGAGATGCAGCCGTCTTAGGCGGAAGCTTTTGGCAATATGAATATACAACCAACCAGGTTGAGATAGATGACGAATGTAAGGTAAGAGTCAATTGCCACGCCATCCCCAATACTTGGCAATATGAAACAATCGCCTTCTTTCCCGGATTGATCATGAGGTGGTTCCGAGATACCTTTTGTGAGCTAGAAGCCTTTATTCAGAAGGAAAGCGGCGAAAGCATTTATGCTCAAATGGAGAAACGGGCCCAGCATGTACCGGCGGGCTGTAATGGAATGATTTGTACGTTTTCCGATAAAATGAACTACTTTTCATGGAAACATGCAGCACCTAGTTTCATAGATTTTAAGTTTGACAGTTCATTTAATAAAGCAACCTTTTACCGGGCGATAATGGAAAATGCCGCTTTTGTCACAAAGGGCAATATGGATACTATTTCTCACATAACCAACCAAGCACCGGAATCAATTGTGTTTGGAGGCGGGGCAGCAAAAAGTGACTTATGGTGCCAAATAGTTGCGGACGTTCTGCATATAAAAGTGAAAGTTCCGGTAGTAAAGGAATCGACAGCTCTAGGTGCGGCTATCTGTGCTGGTGTAGGGGCTGGCATTTATGAAAGTTTTAATGATGCCATTACGAAAGTTGTTCAATTCGAAAAAACCTCCGAACCAAACGAAACGAATCACTTCATTTATGAAGAGTTATATAAAAAATGGGAGACTGTCTACAAAGTGCAACTCGCTCTTGCAGATCAAGGCTACACCAACCATATGTGGATTGCCCCAGGACTATAACACATCAAAAGGAGTGCTAACAAATGACAGTGACAAATGAGAGTGAGAGAGAATACCGATTTGGTGACAGTGGTCCTAAGTACCTTAAGAAAGGACCGAGAATGAACTTTGGTGTCGTGGTACTGCAACCCGGACAGGATTTTACAGCACATTATCATAACGTGATGGAAGAAAACTTTTTTATCTTAGAGGGCGAACTAGAAATTCATATTGACGAGGAGATTTTCCAATGTAAACAAGGAGACTTTATTCACGTGGAACCAAAACAAGTCCACTATTTAATCAATAAAGGCAATACAGTCTTTAAGGCGGCTTTTATGCTGGCACCCTACCAAGAAAAAGATAAGGTTGACGTAGATTACAAGCCATACGATAAATAACCGAACTCCACAAGGACGGTTCCTATCGTTTTAATAGATTATTCCCGCGCCATATGTCTTGGCGCGAGATATTTTTAATATTTAATTTCTGTTTAAGCGATTAGCCGTATATATTCTTATCAATTTTAACTATGCTTGTAAAAAGGAGGTAATAATAATGGAATTAGAACTACCCTGTAACGCTTTAGGTTTACGCTCGTTATAGGGTTTAAAGTGACAAGATTTCGACCAAATTTCCTATAGGCTATACTATTCAAACGTTTAATTAATAAAGCAGAAATAGCAGCTCTATAGGAGTTTCTCTTCTAAACTGCTAAAAAAAATGTCAAGGACCACTAGAGTATTTCGCAGAAAATTGGTCAATTTCCCGGAAAATTCTTTCCTTTTCGTTTGAACAGACAATTTCCCCTACTTTTCCTAATGGTTCCTATTACACAAACGTTTGGTTAAAACCTTGGAAACCCTTGCCAATCCTGCCTTCTTCTCTCCAGTTGGTTAAAAGAAATGTCGATCCCTGTTTACGAATATCCGTGGTTATTTTAAATCGAATAGAATTACGAAAAAGAATTTGAAAGAACTGGCATCGACCATCTATTGATCAATAAAGACTAATCTTACATTTAAATAAAATAAGCAGGTCACCATATCATAATAGTGTTCTGCCTACTGTTAACTCATTTAAGTATTTTTCGCTATATTCCAGCGGTGACAGGCATATAGGGGATTTTCTCCTTCTCCACAGGAATATTTTTATGTATAATGGATATATAATAAAAAAGAGAAGTGCGTCAACACTTCTCCCTGCAACTGCTACCGTCAGGGTGGTAGTTGTCTATGTGTTATTTTTACGAGAACCACCCTTTTGCTTGCGACGGCGTAGGGCGGTTTTCTTGTTTTCTAGTACGTTTCTCCGAAAGAAATATGCGCTCACTTCACGCGTAACCCCCTTCAGAACTTCTCGTAGAATTTCAAGAAATGTTTCCATGACTATCACCTCCTTTCCTAGAGGAAAGAAGCGTAACAACCAACATTTTATACCTATCTAAAAACAGTTCAATCTTCGACAAAATCCGGGCTTGACGAGGCACCAGAATTTAATGAATAAGGATTTTGGCCACCCAAAAGTCGGCAGAACCGTCCCCATGCTTCCATTGAATTCATTTTTCTCTGGCCATCAAAAATTTCGCGTTTGGCTCTTCTGCTTAGAAAACATAAAAGACCCAACTAGCTGTTTCGCTAGTTGGGCTTTTATACAAAGTCTCCATAAGGAGGGTAAAGGTAACTTGATCACCCGTATGTCAAAGGGATGGCTCTCATGGTTTTTCCATAAGAACCATCCCTTTCCCCTGTGTCTTTTTTGAACTAGCTATTTTTTTATAACCTTTAATTGGATTTTGTTGGACTTATAGATAACCTTTACTTTGTATTGGCTTGGTAAACCCACGGCCTCAATGGAAGAAAATTTTCCTTTAAGTTCATTCTTGTCATAATTTATGAGCGTTAACTCATTAGCAGGTACATTATTATCAGAAAAGTCCACACGTAATTTTCCATTGATGGTGGCCTTGCCCTCAATATCGACCTGATCATTTGGACTATCAAGGGTGAGCTCAAGCGTTCCCTGATTAGATTGTGTGTAATTTCCGCCTATGACCAATTTTCCTGAAACATTTTCTTTGAGTGTACCTCCGTTATTCACAATATCCCCGCTGCCAAAAGCTGTCTCAGTATCCCCTTCTAGTGTGCCTTGGTCAATCACTGTACCACCGGTGTAAGTGTTCTGACCTTGCAGCATTAACGTACCTGTCCCCTTTTTGGTCAGCTTTCCTGTACCTGAAATATCGTTGCGCCAGTGGTCGAATGCATTGAAACCGCCTTTGGAAGCGTCCATCGCCACCGTGACGTCTTGGACGAAAGCACCATAGCCATCTGCTGCTGCGAAAAGATTTAACCTGCCCCATCCCTCAGGATCGTCAAGTACTGGATAGCCGGAAGGAAGGCCAGTCGTAGCTAAAACCCAGCGGCGCTGAGTGCTGTCAAGATACGGCAGACGTGTTTCCAGCAAGACTTCTGCACCCTTAGGAACAACCATTGGTTTTGTACTTGAGTTAATCTGGTCAAATCCATAGGTTAATCGTTGCGTAAAATCCTGTTTGTTCTTGGCATAATCTGCAAAGCGATCTACCGCTGTACCCGTTTGGGTTAACAATTTAGTTTGAGCTTCGTCATAAGCCGCCTTCTTCAGATCCTCATTGGCTGGGTCGGACAGAATCGACGCTGCCAGTGCAGTTGCCATCACCCGTCCGCCAATAACGTCAAGGGTAGAGTGCATACCGGCAACAATCCGGTTGTTCCCAAGCTCTGAAGCACGCGTAAGCATTTCCTGATAACGTTCCGGTATGGCATAGGCCATCGCAAGAGAAGCAAGATAAGCCGCATTGGTATGGCCGCTCGGGAAGCCGCCATTTTTGCTCGGATCAGGGTCTATAGAAGAGCGAATGGACGGAACGACAATGTCAGGGCTGGTCCAGCGAAACGGTCGCATATAGCTATAGTAATTCTTAGCCGGTGTTGTGGATGAATAGTTGCCCCGCAAGGTCTTAACCAAATTGACAATTTTACCAAGATTGGAATCAGTAAGTCCTGCATCTGTTCCCCCATCGTTATATTTTACAGTCTCAGCATCTGCCGGTACACTGCTGATGGTGGTTGTCGCACCGGCGTTTTCACGATAAACATCTGTTAGCGAACCAAGTCCATCAATGACGCTGTAGCTTTGACCCCTACGCTCATCAAAATAGGCTGCTTCTTCTTGACTGGAAGTACGGCTGCTTGTAATGTCCAGTACCTTTTGAATGTTGGCATCCAGCACAGCGCTGTTCAGTTTAGTCCCTGTATCCCAAGTAGGACCAGGAGCCCATAACTTATTAAATTCGGAAAGCACCCCAATGGTCGGATTTGAATTGACCGTCATATTGGCGGAATTATTATTTTTGTATGTATCTACAAAATACCCCCAAGATGGCTGCTCCGCAGGACTTACATTCGTTGGAAAAGCAGTTTGTTCCGAGGCACTCACCTTACTTCCATTAAAAGAACTTAGAAGTAACGGCAAAGACAATGCAGCAATTGAAAGATGTTTCGTTAATTTTTTCACTTTGATCCTCTCCCCTATTAAACTAGTTTTTTATTATTCCAAGAAAGCGCTTAGCTTACAAATGAATTAATTTAACCGAATTCTCAATCAAATTTACTCAAAAAAGGTCCCATCCCCTATCCTAGTCATGCCTGTTCATATTTTTTTCGTAAATACATTAAACTAGCTTCGATAAACGGCTCTTCTGTCTCTTCCATGATAATTTGTATAAATGGCTTCTTAGCTTTAATTAAAGGGAATATGAAATCATAGTTTAATAGACCTTTACCAACAGCTGTCGTTACCAGCCTGTCACCCTCAACGATAAAATCCTTTGCATGGAAAATAGCAATTCTATCCCCAAATAGCTCCAGTGCCTCTAGAAAAACTTCTTCTTGATGCTGGTAGTTATTGATCGTTAAGAAATTAACTGGATCAAAAACGACTTGAAGATTATTAGAAGGGACACTATCTAACAGTCTTTTCAGTGTTTTCGGGGAATAGACCGGATGATTCACCCCAGCCTCTACTCCTACAATCACTCCAAACTTTTCAGCCTCTTCAACTAAGTCGCGTACAGTTGTTACTACTTCTTGGAATGGTTCTTCTTTGAAATTTTCCTCTGTATAAATAATTTCAGCATTAACATTGCCCGTTTCGCTGGCAACAATACTGCATCCAAAATCCCTGGCATAGCGGATATGCTCCTTGAACCGCTCGATTCCATATCTTCTTTCCGTTTGATCAGGATGAATCATATTAAAATAGCAGCCAAGCACGGCAATATCGATATTTTCTGCGGAAAACGCTCTTCGGATATGATGGGCAAAGCCAGGACTTAAGCTTCCCAAATCTGAATTAACATCCAGAGATTTTTTTAAGACTAGCTGAACAGAGTTTAACCCTTTATCAGCCATTACTCTCGTTAATTCATTTAACGGACGTTTCTTAAAATCATGACCTCTTACCCCTAAATTCATTGTTATCACCTCTATCCAATTAGGAAATCTATTATTTTAAATCTTCCATCTTCACATGATCCATGTCATCATACGTGATGTTTTCACCGCACATCCCCCAAATAAATGTATAGTTACTTGTTGCGGTTCCAGTGTGAATCGACCAGCTCGGCGAAATGACAGCTTGTTCATTTTTAAGTACTAAATGTCTTGTTTCCTCCGGTTTACCCATAAAGTGGAATACGCGTGTATCTGGCTCCATATCAAAATATAAATATACTTCCATCCTGCGTTCGTGAGTATGGCATGGCATCGTATTCCAAACGCTGCCTGGAGACAGCATCGTCAAGCCCATTTGCAGCTGGCAGCTTTCACAGACATTCGGATGGATATATTGATGGATTTTACGTTCATTTAATGTTCCGTTTGCCCCTGCTTCAAGCGGTTTAATTTCATTTATATCAATTTTCACCGTTGGATATTTATGATGGGCAGGAGTTGAGTTAATATAAAATTTTGCTGGATTCGCAGCGTCCTTTGAACGAAATAACACTTCCTCCGTCCCTTTTCCCACATATAAGCCGTCATAGCGGACCATATCATAGTCCACACCATCAAGGGTGACAACCCCTTCTCCGCCGATGTTAATAATCCCCATCTCACGCCGTTCCAAAAAATAATTAACCCCTAACTCTTTATCCAGTGTTATCGCTAATTCTTGTTTTGCAGGGGTTACCCCGCCAAAGATCATCCGGTCAACATGTGTGTAAGTTAAATGCACTTGATCGGCTTCAAACAGTGTATATACTAAAAAATGCTTTCGTAATTCATCTGTTGTATATCTTTTAATCTCCTCAGGATGGTTCGCATAACGTGTTTCCATTTTATAATCTCCTTTTTTTGAAATGGTTTTGAACAATTTTCCCCTGTCCTTTTTAATCTGATACCAGGAAGGAAAGGATAGGAGACCAATTTTTCATTTTCGTTTTGCCAACCGTATTACATTCCATGATAACTTCGGAATTACGGTTGAAACTCGGCCGTTTTCTGACTTCGCATTCCCGTTGGAATGTGGTGCAACAGGAGCTCCATTGACTGAGTTGGTAAGCTTTAGGTCATCATTTTCAAGAACGATATGTTCCATCACTTCATAGCCTTCAAAGTTTCGGATATCCACCTCTAATTCCAACCCTTCTTGTAAATGGCGGTTTACGGCAAATAACGTCAGCTGTTCATTCTCCTCGTTATAAACAGCAGTGGATTCTAGGTACGGAACATCCGTGAAATCCTTGCTATCATATTTTGGGCTTGAAATAATAGGATTTAATGCAACACCTCTACCATAAACAGAAGCATGCATATAGGGATAGAAAATAGTTTGTTTCCATGCCTTCCCATTATTTTCAGTCATGATCGGAGCAATGACGTTCACTAATTGAGCAAGGCAAGCAATCTTTAATCGGTCCGCATGCTTTAACATGGTGATCAGCATACAGCCAACTAATAAAGCATCTTCAAAAGTATAAATATCTTCAAGCTGTGGAGGAGCAATACTCCATGGCTGAATCTTCTGATCTGCCTCATTACTGTGGTACCAAACATTCCATTCATCAAATGCAAGATTAATATTCTTTTTGCCGCGCTTTTTGGCTTTAATATAGTCGGCAATTGAAATGACAGAACGAATGAAATCATCCATCTCAAGGGAAAGAGCTAAATAGTTAGAAATATCATTGTCGCGATTCCCATAATATTGGTGAAGAGAGATATATTCAACATGGTCATACGTATGATCAAGTACAGTAGCCTCCCAATCTGCAAACGTAGGCATCGTGCGGCTTGAGCTTCCGCAGGCAACTAGCTCAATGGTCGGGTCTACCCATTTCATCACCTTTGCTGCTTCTTGAGCAATCCGGCCATATTCACTAGCGGTCTTGTGGCCAATTTGCCAAGGACCGTCCATTTCGTTACCTAAACACCAAGTCTTGATCCCATAAGGATCCTTTACACCGTGAGAGATTCGCAGGTCACTATAGTAAGAGCCTCCCGGATGATTACAGTATTCTACTAAATTTCTTGCAGCATCAATGCCGCGGGTTCCGAGGTTTACAGCCATGTTCACTTCTGCGTTTGCCAGCTTGGCCCATTTCATGAACTCGTTCGTTCCAATTTCATTTGTTTCCGTCGTACGCCACGCCAATTCCAGGCGGTGCGGACGCTGTGCCACAGGGCCTACCCCATCTTCCCAGTTATAACCGGAAACAAAATTCCCACCGGGATAACGGACTAATGGTACCTGAAGCTCTTTTACCATTTCGATTACATCCTGACGGAATCCATTTTCGTCCGCCTGAGGATGCCCTGGCTCGTAAATACCGCCATATACGGCACGGCCTAAATGTTCTATGAAGGAACCATAAATGCGATTATCAATCTCAGAGATTCTAAAATCTTTTTCTAAAATCATTTTAGCTTTGTTAGTTGTCATCCTTCTCTTCCTTCCATGATCTATTTATTTAAGTACCGAGTTCTAATAGGGCGCACCGATTGGACCGCCCTACTGCTTCAAAAAAGAAGCACGAGAACCGTCCCCGCATTTCCTTTACAGCCCGCTTTGTTCAGCGATATAGTTTCTCGCTTTTAAAGCATATTCCAAAGGATTGGCAATGGCCGGGTCTTGTTCCGCTTCTACGACAAACCAGCCTTTATAACCAGATGCTTC
Organism: Neobacillus drentensis; assembly: GCF_021560175.1. Lineage (GTDB taxonomy): Bacteria > Bacillota > Bacilli > Bacillales > Cytobacillaceae > Neobacillus > Neobacillus drentensis_A. The sequence goes on from NZ_CP091110.1 coordinate 5,812,034, forward strand.
TAATGCCTCAAAAACGGGTTTAAAGTCAATGGCTCCATCGCCAGGTACGGTGAATACTCCTTGTTTGACTGCTTGAAGGAAGCTCAACTTCTCTTCACGGACCTTGTTAGCGACATCCAGGCGGACATCTTTTAAATGCACGTGAAAAATACGGTTCATATGTTTATGTAGTACCTGCAGATGATCTTCTCCTGAAAAAACAAGATGGCCTGTATCGTACAGAAGTGAGACCTTATCCGGATCCGTTTCTGCCATTAGCCGGTCAATTTCCTCAGCGGTTTGGATGCCTGTTCCCATATGATGGTGATAGACAATTTTCATCCCTTTTTCAGCGGCAAGGTCTCCAAGCAGGTGCAGTCCTTCAACCAAACGCTTCCACTCTTCTTCCGTAAAAACAGGTTTCTCATCAAACAAGGGGGTCTCCATCTGTCCTTGAATGCTGTTGCCTTGTTCAGATACCACAATGACCTTTGCACCCATTTCATGTAAAAAATCCCGGTGTTCAATAAAGGCTTGGGTGGTTTCCTCAAATGGCTTCGAGGTTAAGAAGGCACTAAACCAGGCACTGGCAATTTCAAGCCCACGTAATCCTAATGCCTTTTTTAATACCTCGGTATTACGCGGATATTTATTGCCGACCTCACTGCCGGAAAATCCCGCAAGGGCCATTTCACTGACACATTGCTCAAAGGTTATTTCTCCGCCAAGCTCGGGCATATCATCATTGGTCCAACCGATTGGCGCAATCGCCATCTTCACATCCTGAAACATATTGCTTCTCCCTCCGTTGTTCTTTTAATAGAATCATAAGCCCTGACGGTTCTAGCTATTTCCATTGGTTTACTTAATAATTCCGTCTGTTTTCCTGTTTATTCTAGAGCTAGTATAACCGTCAAACTTATTTCAACCACAGACTACAAAATCACAGCCGACTGACCGGCACTCTGAAGCTGGACCGGTGCCCCAGTCTCCAGCGACTCTTTAGCCGCCTTCGCAATCCGCTCCGCCTGCAATCCATCATAACCGCCGCAGATAACCTCTTGATTTTTCAAAATAGCCGTTACAAATTCATTCACTTCATCAATATAAGCCTGCGTATAGCGTTCTAAGAAAAAGTACAATGGTTTTTCCTTTGAAACATGCTGAGCAGTAGAAACCTCAACAGTATTCGCGCGGTTGTTATCTGCTTGTGCGGCACCTTTATCTCCAAAGACTTCTAGGCGCTGGTCGTATCCATATGCCGCCCGACGGCTGTTTTCAATAACACCGAGAGCGCCATTAGCAAATTTCAAGGTAATAATCGCTGTATCAATATCGCCAGCTTCACCAATCGCCGGGTCAACTAGCACCGCTCCATTTGCAAACACTTCAACGACTTCACTGTCCATGATGTAGCGCGCCATATCAAAATCGTGAATCGCCATGTCCATGAAGAGTCCGCCCGATGTTTTTATGTAATCAATTCCTGGTGGTTCTGGGTCACGTGATGTAATTCGTAAAATATGTGGTGTGCCAATGTCACCCTTTTGTACAAGCTCACGAATTTTACGGAAGTTAGGATCAAATCGGCGGTTAAAGCCTACCTGTAGCAAGACTCCTGCTTTTTCTACAGCTGCAAGTGCTTCTTCTGTTTCTTCCACTGAAAAACTAACGGGTTTTTCGCAAAAAATATGTTTTCCGGCGGCAGCCGCTTCCTTAATCAAATTGGCATGAGTAGTGGTGGGTGAACAGATAAACACCGCATTGATTTCAGGATCCTTCAAAATATCATGGTAATTAGTAGTCAATACTTCGATTTGTTTTTCCTTTGCCCATTCTTCAAGATGATCGATGACCACATCGGATACACTTTTCAATCTTACTTGCGAAATCCCTCTTAAGTTATCAACGTGGATTTTTCCAATTCGTCCCGCTCCAATAATCCCAACTGTCAATGTCATTCTCAACGTCCTCCCTTTAGAAGGTTGCAGTAAAAGAGTTAAGCGCTTAACTCTTTTGGTTAAAAACCGCTCTACAACAACCTTATTCAATGATTCGTTTTGAAACATCATTCCAAGATTTAGTTAAGCGCTTAACCCTACTCTTAAAATGAAAGCTGACTAAACAGTTGTTGGTCAGCTTTCTTGATTATGAACTTAGATCTTTCACTGACTCCCGCTCAACTAGTGTCGGGGCTAGCATGATTCTATTCGTAGGCATACCAGGATCCTCAATCGAATCCAACAATTGTTCCATGGTATAGCTGGCTAATTTTGCAATTGGCTGAGCGATCGTCGTTAAACCTGGATCAGATATTTCGGCGTGGATGGTATTATCAAAGCCAATAATCGAAATATCATTAGGAACCGATACGCCTGCTTTCCGTGCCGCATTAATAAAAACAGCAGCGATTAAATCTGTGGTAGCAAAAACCGCTGTTGGCCTTTTTTCCATTTGAAAAATTTGATTGGCGGCCAATTTCGCTTCTTCTATTTTGGATTTGGCTTCAATCACTTGAACGTCAGCAGGGTTTACCCCTTCATCAGCAAGAGCCTTTTTAAACCCCTCTACACGCAGCCGGCCGCTCGCTCGTTGTGGTTCGGTAATGACGGCAAAAGTCCGGTGTCCCTTTTGACAAAGGTAACGCCCTGCTAGATAACCGCCCCTGATATCATCTGTCGTGACAACGTGTGAATCGAGCGCAAGGTGGTCGACCGAGAACAGAACGCAAGGGACGTTTTGATCATGAAGGTTTCTTAATTTTTTTACATCCTTTGGCTCGGTCGCAATGATAATTCCGTCCACTTGTTTCTTAATCAACAGGTCCAGATAATCATGCTCACGCTCCAGCTGATAATCGGTACTGCATAAAATAATCGAATAACCCAATTCCCGTGCATTATTCTCCAGCGCACGGGCTACCTCTGCAAAGAATGGGTTCGCGATATCGGGAACCAGCACGCCAATCGTAAAGGTCTTTTTCCCCGTTAAAGCGGTAGCTACACTGCTTGGCTGGTATTCTAGGTTCTTCATAATATCCAGCACCTTGTTTTTGGTTTTTTCACTGATTCGGCCTGTATTATTTAAAACTTTGGATACCGTAGCAATCGACACATTGGCCTCTTTTGCTACATCATAAATAGTAGGTTTCATGGCATTCCCCTCTTCTCCCACTACGTGAAGTCATTTTCCTCATTATACTATTTTGTTTAGTTACTTAACAAACCCTCATGTTGCAGCACCTCGGAAAGTAAGACAATCGCCAATGCCTGACCATATGCAGTCGGTGCAATAATAATTCGCTTATAATCTTCCTTTTCCTTCCCAATCGCAGTACCAGCCGAAACATTTAAGACAGTTCCATCCTCAGCGATGTTAGCCAAAACCGCTTCGACCGCTTTTCGACAAACCGCTATATAGCTGGAGTCTAATAACCCAAGACGAATTCCTTTTAATATTCCTGCCGCAATGGCACTCGACCCGGAAACTTCGGTATAGCTATCGGAATCATCAAGCAGCGTATGCCACAACCCATTTTCGGATTGCAGGGCGACTAATCGGTTCACCTGCGCTTTAAAGGTACCAGCCATCTTCTCATAAGCCTCAGAGGATAGTTTGCCTTTTAGTGTTTCGATTAATTCCGGGGCAGCTAAGGTATACCAGCTGTTCCCGCGGCACCAATAGGCCTCACTAAAATGATGGTCATTGTCAAAATCATAGCCATGATAGAAAAGAGAATCTTCTTGGTTAAACAAATGGTCAATATGGAGATTCACTTGATAAGCCGCTTCATCGATCCAAGCCTGCTGACCATATTTAATCCCCATTTTACTTAAGAACAAAACCACCATAAACAAGGTGTCAATCCAGATTTGTCCTTCATTCAGCTTCAAATCATGTTTGGTATCGCCAGAGGTTACATGCTGAAGCCCGTTTTCCTTTGTTCTTGGCGCCTGATTGATGATCCAGTCAACCCATTCCAAAGCCAGGGTTTCCCTCTCTTCATAGTCCATTAACGTTAACATCGGGGCAGTGGTATTGATATTTTTAAGCGGTAAACCGCGCTGAATTTGATCCTCTGCCCAGTTCTTAATATATTCACGATAATCCGGAAAAGCATCATCCCCGGCTAGATTTTTCAAACCGAGCAGTCCAACTCCCTGCGGCCAATCCCACTCTTCCATTCCAAAGTCCCTTGGGAAGTAGCCGATTTTTTCGGCATCGCCCACCTCTTTCAAGGAATCTTCATTCGAAGGCCGTTTTAAATCCAGCAGCTGGTTCGTTATTTTTAACACAGCTTCACGAACATCCGTTAGTACTTTTGTCACCCTTCATCACCTCATTTAATCTTTCAATCCGGAGCTGGCGCCTGTATCCATAATGTAACGTTGGAAGACGGCATATAAAATCGCCATCGGAAGAATCGAAATTACGGAAGCAGATAGCAGCAAGACCCAATCAATATTGTTGGCCCCGACGATACTTCTTAACGCAACCTGAATCGTATACTTGTTCGGATCGCTGATAACGATTAACGGCCAAATGTAGTCATTCCAGCGCCACTGGAAAGATAAAATCGCTAAGGTAATGACAATTGGTTTCGCGATCGGTAACATCAGTCTAAAAAAGATTCGGCCTTCGCTCGCTCCGTCAATTCGGGCTGCTTCTATTAAATCATCAGGTACTGTCATGAAATACTGTCTAAACATGAAAATCCCGGTTGCTGTATTAATAGAAGGAATAATTAATCCCCATAAACTATCATAAAGGTGTAGCTTTTGAATCACCATGAAGGTTGGATTCATGATAACTTCCGTCGGTAACATCGTCGTGGTTAGGATACAGAGGAAGAACACCGTCAGCCATTTGTATCGGTATTTTGCCAAGGCAAACCCACAGGAAGCACTGGCAAGGATGGTTAAGGCCGTTGTGGTCACGGTGACGATCAGCGTATTCCCTACATATTTCGTAAATTCCATGGTTTTCCAAGCATATTCATAGTTCTCAAATGAAAACTTTTTAGGAAAGATATGAAGCGGATAGGAAAACAATTCACTTCCCGGTTTAAAGGAACTTAATAAGAACCATAAAACAGGAATCAAGAACAAGAGTGCTAATAACCCCATAATGGTAGTAAGGAGAACGGTTGTGAGCCTATTTCGATACGTCATTGTTTACCCCTCTCTTCAACCTTTAGATTAATAACGGCAAAGATCAGCAGGATGATAAATAAGATCATCGATACGGCACTGGCATAGCCGATATTCTGATTGTTAAATCCTGTCTGATAAATGTATTGAACGATGAACGTATTATCATTTCCCGGTCCGCCGTTTGTCAGTGACTGCACTAAGGCAAATTCTTTCATAAAACCAATCGACGATAGCATGATGACCATAAACGAAGTGGGTCTTAGGGACGGCAAGGTAATATGGAAGAACTTTTGCCACCCATTCGCTCCATCAATTTCTGCTGCCTCATAATAGGATTTAGAGATGTTAAGCAACGCGGAAATGAAGATCAGCATATTGAAAGCCGTTCCTCCCCATGCTGATGCAATCAAAACGGTTAACAGCGCTAAGTTTCCATCTGTAGACCAATGCACAGGATCAAATCCCATGAGTTGAATGATATAGTTGATAAACCCGAAATCTTCTCCAAACATCCAGCGAAAAATAACCCCTACTACAATCGGTGAAATCAGCCAAGGAAGGAAGAAAATGACCTTCGCCACTGACTTCCCTTTGGTATACTTGCTGACCAATAGCAAGGAGATACATAAGGAACTGACGTACAATGTTGGGACACCGATAATCGTATACGTAAACGTCCGCCCAAGTGCTTTGTAAAAACTAGAATCTTGGAAGAGGTTGATATAATTTTGCAAGCCAATAAAGTGAGCCTCTACCCCGGCATAATCTGTAAAAGAATAATAGATACCCAGGATGGCCGGCCAGGCAAAGAACAGAGTAAATAGAACCATGTTCACGATGACAAAGGCCAGGGCCCATTTTTGATTTCGATCCTTTCTCCTTGATGCTGCTTTCTTAACATTTACTTGTTTGACACTCGAGTAATTCACTGTCAAATCGGTATCCGGCGTTATACTCGACTTTTTGATGATTGACATACAATTCCTCCTCCTTTATGGTCAAAGTGCCAACCTGCTGATTCTGGTATGACCACTCCTCGTCCGCGATGTGAATTTCCGATTCCAATTGTTCCTGCATAAAGTTACTAAAGGTCTTATGCTCGTATTCCGAAGAACAGATACACACGATTTTATGCGACATCCCGCAGGCCCGGGCTTCCCGATAAGCTACGGCACCTTCTTTTATTCGTTCAAAGCCCTGGCTGAAGTAGATTCCTAGATAGGTTTGATCCTTCCTGACAAACAGCCAATTCCCTTTTTCGATAATCTCATCCAGCTTCCAGAAAGGCAGATACGCGTGAATGAATGGTAGGAAAGGTTCTTGTAACCGGTATTCCATCAGCATGTACTGCTTATATTGACGTATATTTGGGCTGATTCCATTCCCTGCCCAGAAGCTAGGCCGGTTTTCCCCGCTATACACCGATTCACCAGGATGATTAATCCAGACTTGGGTATTATCCTGACCTAAGGCAATATTCATCGCATGCTGCTGATGGCCTCTTTTAAACGCATTGAAGTTAATCGCTGAACTCATACAATAGTTCTTCGTTTTGTAATTATAGGTATAAACCTTCTTAATTCCCTGGATATACTGGGAAACAAGCGCCTTTGATTCGTCTTCGATAAAATTCTGCTCTAACTGAGGCGGAGTGTAGTCTGATATACAGAATAAGGTGGTTGATCTTAGCGCATGATTTAGATTTCCCTTCTTCCAGGCGATAAAAGCTAGATTAGCGACCTCGCCCAGCTCCATTGCCTTTAAATCATGTTCATATACTCGCCCGTAGGTTGTGGACATCGTTTTTCCCTGAAGATTAATCGCAATAATTTCAAAGGTGATATCCAACGCTTTTTTAGCCAAATCTCGAATCGAAGCGTCCGGTGCCGATTCATAGAGACTGAAGAACCCGATTAAATCAATTGGCAGGTAGGTGGTTGAGTTCCATTCGGAGAAACCATAGTCGAAAAAGACGTCAAACCACTCTTCCAGGCGCTTTTTACCGATTTCATACTGTTCCATTCCGGTTCTGTTACTGACGGTAAACACTCTTTCTGGATACATATGGCCGGCAAGGTACTGTGAAATATGGAAAAGCAGGGCATGATTTTCACTGAAATACCACATGACATCGTTGCCAGGCTCATCAATCCAATACCTGAAATTCACAGCGAGCTCCTCGATTTCACGATGAAAATCGGCTGGGATGATGTCTTGATACTTAATCGTAAACCCAAGCAATGGAGCGAGCCTGAAATCGGCACAATCACCCTTTTTCTCAATCTCGTTAAAGCAGCTTTTAATATGTTGAATGGCACGGGAATCGACCACTCCATTGAGGTGTGCCAAGGCAATCCCAGTATTTAAGTCTAGGAAATCTCTTTCCACAAAGAACTCTAAAATCTCCTTCTTTCTTTCAGACAACTCATCTGAAAAAAATCTGGAGGAATAATCATTGGCAAGAATTGCGGTCACCAATCTTCTGCTAATCTCCACTTCCCCATCGACAACAAAGCCAATATCGAAATAAGCAAGTCCGTTGGCGGAAAGTTCACTGATTGGCATCAGTGTAATCTTGTTTTCATCCAGGTTATTCACCTGAAAGAAATAATCATAGGGTGATTCGGTCCCTTCATCTGATTCTTTTACTAAGACCGGATTTAATAAATGATTGCGATTGACATTTACAAACAGCTGGGGAAACAGATCGATATGCTCGGAATCAAGATAGATTTCCAGGCTGCCAGAGTCATAGAGATCTTTTGAAAAATAAAAAGAAGTCAACAATTCTTCTGCTTTCTTCATTTTTTCCGGAGACGCATTGACTGGAATATAGGCATCTAATGGCTGTTGACCCGTATAACGCAGCTCCATGAAATAATTGACATCTCTCTCTGCCAGATCATCCATATAAATAACGATCTCATTCGTTCCCTTTTGCAGGTTCAAGTGAATTGGTGTATAGGAGGCTAGATTTCTTGTATAAGGAGTGTAGCTAATCTGTTTACGATTGTTGACCCAAATCTCGACACTTCCGCAGGTACTGAGCGTAAAGGGAAGAGTTTCTTCCTTTTCTGTAACGATATAGGATTTACCGTAAACACTTAACACGTGTGGAGTGGGAATAAAGGAAGAAAACTCAAAGCGTGTGTTTTCAAAAGGGAAATAAATATGATGAAAAGGTGAATCAGTCAGTTTAATATCATTCTTTAAGCGCTCTTCTAAAAATTGTTTTCTGCCAGGATATTCAATTTGCACATATTCCTCCGTCAAATTAACAGGCTGCTCAAACGTATCTTTTTCAGATTCATAGGGTTCGATGCTTAAATCGGTATAAATCCAACGATTCAAAGGTTGGTTAGGTTGAACTTGATATGTATAGCGTTCCATACGAATACCTCACTTAATAGGGAGGGAATACTGAAACACCAATATTCCCTCTCAAGATTTATTATTTTGCGTATTGTTCCGTAAATGTTTTTTCTACATTGGCAATCGCTTGATCAATAGACTCTTCTTTATTTAGAACTTTAATGACTTCTTGTTTTAGAGCATCTACCGCTTGCTTATCAGAAGTTAGCTGTAATTTATCATTAACCGATCTTGCTACTGCAGCAACTGGATCAGAAGAGCTGATTTCATTGCGGTACACATCATACGCACTTGTAGCAGTTGGGCTTGCATTGTAATCGACATTTGCTCCCTCTACTACTGGAAGATAGCCGCCTAAACCTGCCATTTTTGCATAATTTTCTTTTGTATATAACCAATCAATAAATTTCTTGGTTTCCTTTTCTACGCCAGATCCTTTGAATTGAATCACATAGTTACCACCTAGGTTAGTAGAACGAACCTTTTCGTATGGCATATAAACAGATTGCCATTTAAAGTCTTTAATATTTTTGTCAAAATCTTTTAACTGCCAGTTACCAGAGTAATAGGCTGCAACCTGGCCGCTTTTGAACATAGCGGATGCATCCTGGCCGGATAACCAAACAGAGGTTGGCATGATTTTGTTGTCATTTAATTTAACGAAGGCTTCCAAACCTTTTTTGGTTTCAGCATTTGTGGTATACTTTCCGTTCTCATTCACAAATCCTTTACTTCCAAATTGGTATAAGAATGAACTTAAACGGTGTGAAGATGGATCCATAACTAAGCCGTATTTCGCATCTGTTTTATCAAGGACGATCTTTAAATCACTGATAAATTCATCCCAAGTCCAAATATCTTTGTCACTTGTCGGAACTTTTACACCGGCTTTATCAAATAAATCTTTATTAATATATAAGCCGACTGCAGTTAAATCGATTGGGAGGGCTACAGCCTTATCATCGATGGTGATAGCCAAATTCTTGTCTACCCCTTTGCTATCCAACGTGGAGGACAAGTCAGCCAATTTATTTTTCCAAATTGGACTAAATCCTGTTACCCTTGCTAATGCTGGCGGATTACCGGATTTCACCATGTTTGTAATCCTTGTTACAAAGTCACTGTACGGTACATCCACCACTTGAACATTGACCCCAGTTTCTTTTTTATATTCTTTGGCCATTTCTGTTAAAGCGCCGCCTTCAACCGTATCGCCTGATACAAAAAACTGGATTTTCTTAGAACTCGATGATGCCTGTCCTGAACTTGAATTAGAACAAGCTGAAACTACTAGAAGCAAGCAGGATACCAATAAAGCCAAACCTAATTTGATCTTCCCTTTCATTCCATCCACCTCTTTAAGTTTATGTAGAGTAAGCGCTTTATTCATAAGTAAATAGAAAATTGCTGAAATTCCCTTCAATCCCATTTTATTACGGGAAAGCGCTTACCTTGTGTCCATTATATTCCAAGCCCACCTCAGTTTCAATAACATTTTTAAAATTCTAATAATTTTTTTAAGTTGCTAATATTACTATTTATAGTCATCTTCCAAACATGTAAACTATTGGTGTGCATGGGGACGGTTCTCGTGCTTCCCCAGCACCTTTGCAATCTTTCTAGTGATAATAAGTTAAGCGTTTACCCTTATAAGATCATTAAAGGAGAGAATTAACGATGAAGTTACGATATGATCGGCCGGCTAGATCTTGGAATGAGGCGCTTCCGATTGGGAATGGACGTCTGGGTGCCATGGTTTTTGGCGGAGTAGAGAAGGAACATTTGCAATTAAATGAGGATACGTTATGGTCAGGAACCCCGAAGGATACAAATAATCCAAAGGCAAAGGAAATGCTTGCTGAGGTTCGTAAATTGATAGTTGATGAGAAATATGTAGAAGCTGATCGAGTATGCCGGGGGATGATGGGGCCATACACACAATCCTATTTGCCGCTTGGCGATTTGCACCTTCAATTCTATCATGGAGATACTTTTCATTCATATGAACGAAGCCTGAATTTACAATCAGGGACGGTTCATGTGGATTATAAGGTTGGGAATGTCCACTATACACGTGAAATGTTTGCCTCCTTTCCGGATCAAGCGATGGCCATTCGACTTACGGCCAGTAAACCAGGCTTCTTACATTTTTCCGTCAACCTGGGGAGTTCATTAAAGTTTACGACGGCTCCCGATCAAGACCAGTTTGTTCTTAGTGGAATTTGTCCCGAGCATGTTGATCCGTCTTATTATCATTCGGACGATCCGATCCAATATGGGGATCCAGATAAGACGGAGGCCATAAAATTCGAAGGACGTATAGGGGTAAACGCGGAAGATGGCTGTATGCATGTTGATCAGGATGGCCTTCACGTTACGGAAGCTACAACCGTTACCCTGCACTTTAGTGCAGCGACAAGCTTTAACGGCTATGATAAATCGCCAGGATTGGATGGGAAGGATCCTTCTTTAGCTGCAAAAGCATTTCTAGAGAGGGCCATGGCGAAATCTTTTGAAGAACTAAAACATTCCCATATGGAAGACTATCAGTCATTTTTTAATCGTGTGGAGCTGGACTTGGGACCTAGCATTGCGCCGGAAAACCTGCCCACCGATCAATGGATCTTAGATTATGGGGCAAAGGATCCAAAGCTGGTGGAATTACTGTTTCAGTATGGGCGATATTTAATGATTGCCAGCTCCAGGCCCGGTTCACAGCCGGCTAACCTTCAAGGAATTTGGAATCGTGAGGTCAGGCCGCCATGGAGCAGCAACTATACCTTAAACATTAACGCTCAAATGAATTATTGGCCGGTTGAAACCTGTAATCTTTCAGAATGCCATGAACCCCTTTTAAACTTTATTGAGGAACTAGCTCAAAACGGCAAGAAAACGGCTTCCATTAATTATGGTTGCAGCGGATGGACGGCGCATCATAATGCTGATATTTGGCGCCAATCTGGCCCGGTTGGCGATTACGGACATGGTGACCCCGTTTGGGCTTTCTGGCCCTTAGGCGGAGTATGGTTATCTCAGCATCTGTGGGAACATTTTACCTTCGCGAAAAATCAAGCTTATCTTCGCGAAACGGCCTATCCCATTATGAAAGAAGCAGCGCTTTTCTGTTTGGATTGGCTAATCGATGACGGGAAAGGAAATTTGGTGACTGCCCCATCTACCTCGCCCGAGCATAAGTTTATGACGACAGATGGGCAACTGGCTGCAGTTAGCATGGCAACGACGATGGACATGAGTTTGATTTGGGAGTTGTTTACGAATTGCATCGATGCTGCAGAGGTATTGGAAATAGATGATCCTTTCCGCCATCAATTAACCGCTGCACGTGAACAATTATACCCGATGCAAATTGGCCGTTATGGACAGCTTCAAGAATGGATACATGATTTTGAGGACGAGGATCCTCACCATCGGCATGTATCCCATCTTTTTGGCGTTTTTCCTGGGCGCCAGCTTACCGATTCTGAAGGAAGGGAACTCTTCGATGCTGCCCGAAGATCGCTGGAAAGAAGAGGCGATCATGGGACAGGATGGAGTCTTGCCTGGAAAATTTGTTTGTGGGCACGGTTTAAAGACGGGGACCGAGCTCATAGATTAATTTCTAATCTTCTTCAGCTCGTGAATGAGGAGAATTGCCAGAGTCAAAAGGGCGGCGTTTATGCCAATCTGTTTGATGCGCATCCTCCCTTTCAGATTGACGGGAATTTTGGGTTTACTGCAGGACTAGCCGAAATGCTGGTTCAGTCGCATTCTGGTGCCATCCACCTGCTGCCGGCCCTTCCTTCTGCCTGGTCCACTGGATTTGTAAAAGGGTTACGAGCACGGGGAGGCTTTGAACTAAACCTTAAGTGGGAAAAAAATGCATTTGAGAGCGCTGAAATCTACTCCCATTTAGGAGGACCTTGTCAATTAGAGATAGAACCATCCATAGAAGTGACGATAGATGAGCAGAAAATACCTGTAAAAAAGATGTCTACTAACAGGATTTCCTTTGATACACTAGCAGGACAGAGATATATGCTAAAAAGAACTTAGAATCACGGGGACGGTTCTCATGCTTCGAAAACATGAGAACCGCCCTAGTATTTGAGAAGCAAGAGAATGACCAATCGACAGCGTTTCGACTCTATTCCCTATATGTTTTACTAATCAAACGTTTATTTAAAAATTCCGAAAGGGTTCAGCCCTCTAATTTACTCTATAAAAGTAGGAAAAAAATTGTCGAGTAACGTTAAACTATTTTACCAATAAAACTTCAATTTCCCGGAAAATTCTATTGTTATCGACTCAACCTACAACCTTCTCGTCGATTCCCAATATTTCGCAACTAATCAAACATTTGTTTAAAAACAATCTTATCCACGTTATTTCTGAATTTGTTACCCCTATTAAATAAAAAGAATGTCGAGAGTAGGTATTTATTCCACCGGAACCCTGTAAAACATTTTCCTCCCTCCACTTCATTCGAATCGACGGATGTTTATCTTCAAAATATTGCTGACCCTCTTGTTCTCCCAGTCTATGCCTAACCTACTTCCAAAATCTCGAAGCCTTTTTGTATCTACTTCTGCGTTCCGTACTTTTTCCACCTTTATTTGTCCGGCCATTATGATCTTCTAATGAAGTTTGCAAGTAAATTTTAAATAATGCCGTTGAATACATTGATTGATTGGATAAAATGGCTAGTAAGGAAGCACAAGAACCGTCCCTATGCTTCCAAGCTATCCCAAGCCAGTAGAAGGGATCCTGTAATTCCTGCTTTATCTCCTAATTCAGGACTTACAATATAATCGGAAAGATCCGGCAGAGTGACATAATCGTTCATCAATTCTTTCAGATGTTTTTTTATGGCTGTAAATACTTGTTGCTGGTGCATGACGCCCCCGCCAAGGATGATTTTTTGGGGTGAAAGAATTAAAATGTACTGCATCAACGCTTGGGCAATATAATACCCCTCAAAATCCCAGACTTCCTCACGATGGACAAGGTTTATTCCCTTATCGCCCCATCTTTCTTCGATTGCAGGACCCGCTGCGAGGCCCTCTAAACAATCATGATGATAAGGGCATCTTCCTTCATATGGATCTTCTGAATGCCGCCGGACTAAAATATGTCCCATTTCCGGATGCGACAATCCTTGGAGCAGCCTTCCTTGAACCATTGCTCCTGCACCAATCCCCGTTCCAATCGTGATATACAAGCAGCTGTCCAACCCTTGGGCAGCTCCAAGTTTGGCTTCCCCTAACGCAGCAGCATTGACATCCGTATTAAACCCGACTGGTACCCCATATGCCTCTTGGATTGTTTGTACAAACGGGTAATCCTTCCAAGCTGTTTTAGGTGTTGACGTGATAAAACCGTAGGTAGGACTATGCTTGTTTATATCGATCGGACCAAATGACCCAATTCCAATCGCATCCAAATCATACTTACTAAAGAATTGAATAACCTCTTTTATCGTTTCTTCTGGAATAGTGGTTGGAATTTGAATCTGGTCTGTAATATTTCCCTCTTTGTCTCCTACTGCACAAACAAATTTGGTTCCTCCTGCTTCGATGGCGCCCAACATCCTACTTTCCCTCCTCTGATCATTTCAACGTGCAGTCATTCTAAAAAGGGGGGGAAATCTCCCCCCCTCATCCGCTGTTATGTTAACTTTACAATAAAAGTCTTAATTTCATAAGGTTTGATTTCAAACGTAAAGCCCTGATTTTCCCTAACCTCAGAAATACTTCTTTCCATTAAGTCGCATTCCTGCCAGGAGTCAATATGGAATTCGCTTGCTACCTCTACTGTCCCTCTTGCACCTGCAAATTCATGCAGGCGGATAATGAGATGATCGTCATTTTCCCCTTTTTTAACGGCATCCACGATAACATTCTCTGCCGCAACATTAAACAGTGAAACACTTTGTGTTTTGCCTTCTGCATAGGTCAACGGGGAATTAAGCTCCCAAGCCTGCCGTACCGTATTTCCTTCATACCAGCTTCCAGTATGAGGAAGGATGGAATACGTAAACAAATGTTCACCTTGGTCAGCCTCTACATCAGGATAGGTAGCCGACTTTAACAGGGTAAGGCGGATGACATTATCTTTGATATCATGTCCGTATTTGCAATCGTTGAGTAAGCTGACACCATAATCTCTTTCAGAGAGGTCTGCCCACTGATGACCAACCGATTCAAATCGTGCGTGATCCCAGCTCGTGTTCCAATGCGTTGGACGTTTTACATTACCATATTGAATATCATAAGTTGCCTCAGTTGCCCGAATTTCAACAGGAAAGGCTACCTTCAACAATTGGTTTTGCTCATGCCAATCAATCTTTGTTTCAAAATCAATTCGCGGACTTGCAGCATATAAAACCATTTTCTGATTGATCACTGAGTTTGCGTATCCCCATGTAAATTCAACAACACAACGAACCGGACCATTTTCAATAACACTTGCTTCTTGTAGAGTCGAAATCTCTTTCATCTTTTCTTGATAATAAAGATCGATATCCCAGGCATCAAACCGCATTGGTTTATCCTCAAAAACCTGGAACACATTCCCCCGCGCATTAGGGGCTAAAACATTTCTTTGATTTTTCTTGTCATAGATTCTTGTCAGCTGGCCATCTTCATTCCAGGAAATATCATAATAGTCGGATGAAATACTAGTTTCAGATACAATAAACGACGAACTAGTTGAATTTGTTCCCTTTTCGTAAAAGATAGAGCTTTTTCCGAGAGATGGTACCTCAGCTACTTTAACTAGCCATGCTCCATCAGAGGTTTGCTGAGCATCCAGCACCTCACCGGCCTCATTCTTCCACAATAATTCTCCGGTCGTGTTCGTGTTAATTTTAACGGTATCATTTCGTTGCCACGAAGAGGAATTATAAATGACGAACGATTGTTGTCCGGTCATTCCTCCTAATGACTGAGAAGCTTCCTTCCAAGCCTTCACTGCAAGATCATATGCTTGTGCATATTCCAGTTTACTATCTTCGTAAACCTCACGAATAGAAGAGCCTGGAATGATATCATGAAATTGATTCCGCAGGACAATTTTCCAGCTTTCCTCTAAATCTTTGACTGGATAGGCTGACCATGAACCCGAAAGGATACTGCTCAAGGTATTAAGCCATTCTGTTTCCCGAAGAAGCAGCTCCATTTTGCGGTTCATCCGTTTATTATACGCCTGAGAGGTATAGGTTCCACGGTGATACTCCAGATAAAGCTCTCCATCCCAGGTATGAACATATTGATCTGTATTTTCTACGGTCTCATGAAGGCGCCTAAAATACTCATCTGCTCTTCCTGTCTTAACAGCCGGCAGGCCAGGCATCTTATCCAATTTCCTTCTCATTTCCAGCATTTCACGATTAACGCCGCCTCCTCCATCTCCATACCCATAGGAAATGAGCAGCTCCTGGTTCACAGCTTTATCACGATACGCTTCCCAAACTCCTTTTACAGAACGGGGGGTAATCTGTCCGTTGTATGTATAGAACCAGCGGTCATCTTCAGGAGTCGTGACAAAGTGAGTTAAAATTTCCGTTCCATCGATCCCTCTCCATTTAAACGTATCATGCGGCATTCGATTATACTGACTCCAGCTAATTTTTGTTGTCATAAAAGTCCTAATACCAGATTTCACTAAGATTTGTGGAAGGGCCCAGCTGTACCCGAAAACATCCGGCAGCCATAAATATTCACATTCTTTTCCGAAGTTTTCTCGGAAAAATTTTGTACCCAGCAGTAATTGACGAACGAGTGATTCGCCTGACGTTAAATTGCAGTCCGCCTCCAGCCACATTCCGCCTTCAGTTTCCCAGCGTCCTTCCTGAACCCTTTTTTCAATCTGCTTATAAATCTCCGGATAATCTTTTTTAATATAATCATATAATTGCGGCTGCGTTTGTAAAAAAACGTAGTCCGGATATTTCTCCATTAAACGGAGAACTGTCGAAAACGAGCGGGCTGCCTTTTCTCTTGTATGCTTTAGTCTCCATAACCAGGCGACATCGATGTGGGTATGCCCAATTGCGGTGACCGTTACGGGATAGTTTTTCGGAATTTGCTCTATTTCCTCATTTAAACTAGCTTGCGCCTGGTAAAGGGAATCATAGAATCCTTCTGAACCAGGGGAAGACCAATCGACTAACAGGAAGGCCCGGTCTAATGCCTTTAATAAAGATTGTCTTTCCGGCTGATTTTCCTGCAGATACTCTACTGTTGCCAGGGCCGCTCTTGCGGTGTAATATAAATCATCCACCTTTTCATCCATGCAGGCAATAAAAGCCGTTTTCAACTGATGTTCCTGCAGGGTCGGCTTACCTCCGCCTTCGAGTCCTGACCAAAGCCGGAAACACATTTCAATGGTGGTACCTGAATAGCTTTCATCCAAAAATACCTCCTGATGGTTCATGTCGACTCCTTGGTATGGCTCTCCGTTTATGTAGAGGAGAGACTCAAACCCTGAGTTATTTCCACCGCCTGTTTTTCCAAAATCAAACACTCCAACAACTTTTTGCTGCCCCCAGTGTTCAGGGATTGGTATGAGCGTTTTTAGCCAAATGTATTGATCTCGTCCTTCCCAGCGTTCACCTACATTCTTCGTCTCCCACGGCCCATCCTCAGGAGGCTTCTGGGCAATCTTTCCTTCCTCATCTTCTTGGGCTTGAAAAGAAGCCACCGGCAGAATATTTCTATAACGATAGGAATCTAGTTCTTGTATCCTTCTCTCTAGCTTTTCAGTAGTCCAAAACATATCAAACACTCCTTTAAATAGTGATTAACCTTTGGAAGCTCCACCTAGGCTGAAGCCTTGGGACATAAATCGCTGCGAAAACATATATAAAATGACAGAAGGCATTGTGTAAATCATTGAGAAAGCGGCCAACTTTCCGTATTCAATCATTCCAAAATTACCAAAAAACTGAAAAATCGTGACAGAAGCAGGAAATTTATCCGGCGTCTGGATTAAAATGTACGGAACGAAAAAGTTTCCCCAACTTCCAGAGAAGGTAAAGATCGCAACGGTGCAAATCCCAGGAATCATCAATGGGGCAACCACTTTCCTTAAACCTGCCCAAACAGATGCGCCATCGATCCACGCAGATTCTTCTAATTCCAATGGCACAGAATCCATAAAATTTTTCATCATCCAAATCGCATAAGGCAGCCCGGACGCCGTTAAAAACAAAATCGTCCCGATAAGTGAATCCTGAATATGGAGATAAAGAAAGAGCTGATAGACAGGCACCATCACCGCAGTAATCGGCAAAGCTGTCATGAACAAAATCGTATACATAAAGGACTTTTTAAATTTCAACGCATATCGTGATAGTGGATAGGCTGCCATGATGGCCACAACGACAACCAGCACAGATTGACCAAACGATAAAAATAACCCGATCCCAAAGGAACGAAGATTGGCAGGATCCGTTACGATGGACGTGAAATTCTCGGCCGTAAAGGAACTGGGCATTTTCAAGGCTTGCTGCGCATTAGGATCGAAAGAGGCAAACAGCACCCATAAAAGCGGCAGGAGAAACAAAATACCAATTATCGTTAAAATGATATAAGGAACAACTTTTTCAGTTTTGTAACGGTTCACTTCTAACTCCCCCCTTAAACATTGACCTTCATGGACCGGATATAAAACAAGCTTGCACAAATTCCAATGAGGAGCAGAATTAAGGATATGGCCGTTCCATAGCCAAGTTGGTAATTTACAAACGCCTGGTTATACATAAAGATAGGAAGAGTCTGTGTGGATGTGCCAGGCCCGCCGCCTGTCATCGCAAATATTAACGTAAACACACCTAACGTTTGCAAGGTTACTAGAATCATATTGGTAACAACGGATCCCTTTACCATCGGCAAGACGATTCGGAACAATACTTGAAAACGGGAAGCTCCATCTACCACGGCAGCTTCTTCCACACTTTTCGGGACATCATCCAAGGCTGCCTGGAAAACCAGCATCGAAAAAGCCGTACCGTGCCAGATATTCGCCACCACCACACTCACCATTGGAAAGGTATACAGCCATGTGACAGGTTTTAGACCCATATGCTGCAGGAGCATATTTAACGTTCCATTATCACTTAAAAAAGCCACCCAGCAAAAAGCAACGACAATTTCCGGGGTTACCCAGCCGGCAATAACAATAATGCCGATAATCCGGCGAAATGTTTTGTTTTTCTCTTTCATTAGGACAGCCAGGATAAACCCTAAAACCTGCTGGCCAATAACGGCAGAAAAAAGCAAGAACACGATTGTTTTAACGACACTAATGCGGAAATTCGGATCTTGAAACATCGTGATAAAGTTTTGAAAGCCTATAAACTGAACACTTTTTGCTTCTGTACCTGTTAAAGATAGATTCGTAAACGCAAAGTAAAAAGTGAGTAAAATGGGGCCGACAAAAAAGACAAGCAATAGGATCCAAGCAGGCAGCAAAAAGAGAACCGATTTCAGCAGCGTATGATCCTTTTTCGTTTTCTGCTTGGTTGTGACTGTTTGTGATACAACCGTATTTGTATTCATTTCACACCCCGTCCTATTATGTTAGAATCTGGCTGCCCTTTTGGGGTTCAAAAAGGCAGCCCATCATTCACTTTTCGATTATTTTTCGATTACCTTATCAGAGCCGACAATTTTTGTTACATTCACCTCATATTGTTTTGCTGCCTGATTAGGAGTGATTTTTTCTGTTACAACGTCCTCGACGAGTGATTGAATTTGTGTGGATACTGTTGGGTATTTATCAACGGCTGGACGGAAATGAGTAAATTTCAAAAAGTCAGTTGCTTCTTTAAACATCGGGATATCTTGATACGCTTGCTCTTCGGCCACATCATTACGCGGAGTCAAATTACGTTCTTTCGATAGCAACGAAAGATTATTTTCTTTGCTTGACGCAAATTCAATAAATTCCCAAGCTACATCTTTATGATGTGAATTTTTTGGAATAGCAAGTGCCCATCCACCGGACATGGATGTCGTTCCAGGAGCTTGTCCATGTTGTGTTGGCATTGGGGCGAATCCTAACGTTTTAAAGGCTTCAGGCCAAGGTGCAGCACCCGTCTCCCCCCAGTTTCCTGTCTGCCAGAATCCATCGAGTCCAATGGCAAGCTTTCCTTTTGGCATTAACTGCTGGTAAGCCATGGAACCACCCTGTCCATTTAATACCTGGGAAAGATTTGGTCCAAGCTTCTCTTTATATACAGTATGGATAAAGTTAAAAGTGTCTGTCAGGCCTTGGCTTTTTACAATCCACTTTTTCGAATCGTTATCATATAGAGGGGTTTCTGTGCCATATAGCAGCATTTCAAAGGTTTGCATCGAGGTTGCTTCTCCAGTTGCTTTGCCTGAGTTCATCCATAATGGTGTCACACCAGGCAGCTTGTCTTTTATCGTTCTAGCCGCTTGCAGGATATCATCCCACGTTTTAGGCTCCCATGGAACCGGAAGACCGGCTTTTTGGAATAGATCCTTGTTATACCAAAGTCCCCGGGAATCGGTGTTGTAAGGCACTCCATAAATTTTCCCATCCTGAGCCATTACACCTTTTTTTACACTGTCATTATAGTTGCTCCAGTCGCTCCAGTCCTTGATCTTATTATCAAGTGGCTCTAAATAGCCTGCACTTGCATCTGAATTCACCATAAAGGTATCCTCTGTGACGATGTCAGGTGCCGTATTGGGAGATTTCAGCATTAGAGCAATTTTGGCAAAATAATCACCTTCTGAAACATTAAGCGGAGCAAGTTGAACATCTACCTTAGGGTGATCCTTTTCAAACTGAGGAATGATCTCTTTATTGAGCCAATCTGTTAGCCCTTTGTTTGTTCCTCCCCCAGATCGGTAGGTGATTTTGACTACTTGTTTATCACTGCTGTTTGAGGATGCACTTTGATTTGAACACGCTGAACTTAATAAAACACTGCCGGTGATAATGGAAACAGCCGTAATTTTCTTCAACATCTTTCTGTTCATAACTCTCTCCCCTTTTACCCTTATTTTCATAATAGAAAACGGTTACAAAAGTGATCAAAAAAATAGGATGATTATTCAGCTTAGTAGTTCATTCCTCCCTTAACTTCATTTACCAACTTAATATATCAAAAGCATAATTGATATATTAAGTATATGTCAATATATTAATTGATTTTTCTTTATATTCATAAAAATAAGTACAAAAGCACTATATAACAAAATTAACTCTCTCCTCTTCTTAATTTTCCAAGTATCTATTGCCTTATTTTTTCATAAAACTCTTTTATTTTCATATAGAGAAGAGAGACATTTGTAAAATATATGATAAGCCCAGATTGTAACAATTTGTACTATATGGTATATTTGATATATCAATTATCAGGAGTGAGAACAGATGGAAACTCCGTTATATGAAAAAATTTATTTAAACTTATTAAATCAGATTGAGAAGGGTCAATTAAAACCAAGGGATCAAGTTCCCACTGAGAAAGAATTGGCCGACCAATATCAGGTCAGTAGAATAACTTCTAAAAAAGCGCTTGAGAAATTAGTGCAAATCGGAGCGATCGAACGTATCCGCGGCAAAGGTTCCTATGTATCTCAAACACTTCCAGATTTCGGAACCATGCATCCAAGGACTAATTCAGAACAGAGAGACCTTGAGAATCAAGAAATGAATGAGTTAATAGGACTAATCATTCCTGAATTTTTTAAGGATTGCTTTGGCAGGCAAATAATGAGTATGATTGAGAAACGCTGCTCGGAATTGAAGTTTAACTTATTAGTGAAGCTGACATATGGAAGCCAGGAAGCGGAGGAAGAAGCCATTAACACAATGGTTCAGCAGCAGGTGAAAGGGATCATTATTTTTCCAGTTCACGGGCAGCATTATACAACAAGCTTGCTGCGATTGGTTCTGGAGGGTTTTCCTCTTGTCTTAATCGACAGATATTTAAAAGGAATCCCAGCTTGCGCCGTTTATACGGATAATCATACGGCAGCTCAAAATCTCACAGAATTTTTGTTCTCGCGGGGACATGAGCATATAGCTTTTGTTTCACCACCAGAGGAATACACATCTTCCATCGAAGAGAGAATTCAAGGATTTAAAACTGCTTATTTGCAAAAGGAAATTGCCGTTAGCCCAAACTATATCCTAACAGATATGTTTAGTACATTGCCGACGTTTGATCGATCAGCAGAGTTTGTCGAGGATCAAATTAAGCTGCGGAATTTCATTCAGGAAAATTCGCATGTCACTGCATTTATTGCCTGTGAGTATGAAATTGCCTGTGTACTTGCACAAGTACTAAAATCACTTGGGAAATCGATTCCGGATGACTACGCCATTGCCTGCTTCGACCATCCCGCCTGGTTATATAATGATATGATTTTCACTCACATCAAACAAGATGAGGAGGCAATCGGATCCCAAGCAGTCGAATTACTACTAAAACAAATCCAAGGGCAAACTGTTCCCATACAAAATATGGTAGATTACAAGTTGATCGAAGGAAATACCATATAGAAGCATAGGGACGGTTCTTGTGCTTCGTAGTCAGACCCGTTAGGAGAAAGGCGTGAAGTCTTAACAACTGGCCACAGGGACGGTTCTCTTGGTTACGACCGCAAGAACTATCCCTGTGTTCTTTCAAATCCGTTCTTTTTTATACCTCTAATTAATATAATGACTTAGTTAGCTTATATTCAGAGGTGAACATTTTGGAGATTTTTGGATTGTCTTTTGCGGCTCTTTTGGAGGTTATTTTAATCAATATTGTATTAAGCGGGGATAATGCAGTTGTAATCGCAATGGCATCACGTAATGTTCCAAAGAAGCAACAAAAGAAAGCCATCTTTTGGGGAACATTTGGAGCTATTATTTTGCGGTTACTATTTGCAACAGCGATTGTATACCTACTAGCCTTACCTTTCGTAACTTTTATAGGCGGTCTTCTTCTAGTGTATATTGCCATAAAACTTCTACTAGGTAATGATGAAGACGATCATAGAGAAGGCGGTTCAAGTTTAATTTCCGCTGTCAAAACCATTATTACTGCTGATGCCATCATGTCTCTTGATAATGTCCTAGCTATTGCTGGTGCGGTTGAAGGAAATATAGCCGGTATAATGATTGGAGTTATTGTTAGTATCCCTCTTGTTGTTTTTGGCAGCCAATTCATATTAAAAGCAATGGAAAAGTACCCAATCATCTCTTATGCTGGAGCTGGAATATTGGCTTGGACAGCAGGTGAAATGATGGTTAGAGAACCAAAATTAGAGTCTATTCTTCCAGACGATTTCCATTTATTGATTCCTACCGCTATTACCGTTCTCGTCATATGTTTGGGATATTTATCCAATAGGATAAAAACAGCTAAAGAATGTTAAGAAAAAGTGAATTGGAATATATCTATTTCAACTTTGCCTTATTCATATAGAATTAGATAATGGTTCCCCCGATCATTGACAACCTCAATAGAAGAGAAAAAACAGTTAAAAGAATGGATTGATTCATTTAAACAATGAAAAATCCATTATCGGATAAGAGAAGATTTTCGTAAGGAATGGAAAGATATAGAAAGACAAGGTTAGAGGCGACAATATTTTGTCGTCTTTTTTGTTGGGTAAAATTACTACATAAACCGTCCCTATGACATTTATTGTATGAATAATCTCTTTGTTACAAATCTGACATATTTGTAATCCCAGTGTCATATAATTTATCAATCGCCTAGGAAGGAGGATGAATCAATGGATAATCGGATTTTCTTGTTTCTGACTACCATTTTATCTGGTTTTGCACTTATAAAAGTTCCTTTAGCTGATTCATTCCTTGAAAGTATTTCACCTGTAACAAATGTCCTTGGCATTCTAACCGTTCTTGTCTTCTCACTCGTCTTAATTTATAAAGGTGTAAAAAGTTTATTCCAAAAATAAAGAGGAATCAGATGGGAAGCACTCTATATGGGTGCTTTTCTCATTTATTGCTCTATACACCACATATGCAAACAATCTCACCCGTTCGTCAAACTCCGGGCGTTACCTGATTTGAAACAAGATCTGTCTCTAGTCACAAAAAAAAAGCATGAGACTCCCCTGGATTATGGTAAAAAATTTGGATGTATTTCATCATTTAAAAGAAAACAGCTTAGAGTTTCACCTCTAAGCCGTTTTCATAGAATGGGTCCCCCACCCTTATTTTTTAATTGTTGAGATATATTGTTTCACAACATCATAAACATATTCTTGGTTTGCTGCTGCAGTATTAGGATTATAGGCCCCGCCATTTGTTTTATTGTTAGAGAGGATTCTAATACCTAAGAAAGGTACATCATAAGCATCGGCAATTTGGGCAGCTGCGGCACCTTCCATCTCTTCTACAGATGTACCGTACCTTTCATGAATCCAGTTAATACGGTCCACTTCATTGTTCCAAAAGTCTGCAGACCCAATCGTACCTTCCACAACCTTACCTTTCGTATATAAGTGCTTTACCGCATTAGCTGCTGCAAGTAGATCTTTATCCCCTTCATAGTAACGAACCTTATCGGCATTCGCATCTGCTCCGCTTCCTTCAGAAGCCATTAAGTCCATTGGAATCCATTGACTCGGGTCCATTCCCTCACCAGCATTTTTCGTTTCTGTTTTTAAGGAACCGATGTTGGTTACTCTTTTTCCTAATACAATATCAAATACGTTTAAAGACGGATCATGTCCTCCAGATGTTCCTTGATTGATGATCGCAATTGGTTTATATTTTTCAATCGCCAGCGCGGTAACGGCTGCCGTATTTTCCATTCCCTTGCCTGTTTTTGCAACAATAACAGGATAACCATCAAGTTTTCCTTTATAGAATACAAAGGTTCCTGATTTTTCTACTTTTACTTTTTCTAATTTCTTCGCGAAATTCTCAGCCTCTATTGGCATTGGACCTTCAATAAGAATCGGTCTTGCCGCAGCTTCTACTTTCGTTTCATGTAGTAACGAAGACTTCCAGCCTGCGAGCATTGATAAGAGCAAGATCGCAATCGCTGTCCATGAAACATACTTGTTTAGAAATCCCTTTTTCATTCATTATTCCCCTTTTCTCTTGTTGTGGATGTACTCGTTGTTTTTTCCAAAGAAAAGGGTCTAGAGCGGTAGAACCTTTCTACCTCCTAGACCTACGAAAAGTCAAAGTATCAATAGTTTAGCAAAAAAACCCCTTCACTAAACATACATTGGCAGCCATAAAAAAAGATGGCGTGTTAGACAATACTTTAACTCGTAGTCTAGTTCTTACATTGGGAACCAGGTAGAAACGCTCAGACCCTATTTCTGAGTATATACGAGTAATGCTATTTAACATGATTACCTTACTAGATTAACAAATATTCAATAGATCCACAAGCAAAAGGTGAACATTAATTTAAAATAAAAAACATATTGTTCGTGTTTTATAGGTAAGTTTCGGATGCCGGTTTCTCTACTGTAGTATCTGTTGACCGCTCGTTCCATCTACCACTGGCGTTTTCCGGCTGGCTGGTAGTAAAAACGAATTATAGTGATTTTGGTTTTAAAAAGTATTTTCCGGGTATCTCAATATCGATAACGTTTTAATTTAATCCTATTACAATTAAACGGTAGGAAAAAGTGATACGAGGGGGAAATTTGTATGAAGTTACAAAGATTAATGAAGCTATTCTATCCTGTATTAATGATTTTCACATTGATATTACTGCCCTCACAGAGTTCACAAACATATGCAAAAACGAACATTACGAATCACCCAAAAGTAGAAAACGAAACAGCCTACATACCTTCCTTCAAACAGATTAATGGTAAATGGGTAGGGAAATTTGATTATATCCAATGGTATTTCGGCAAGTCTGCTGATAGAGAGTTTTTTAAGGATTGTAAATGCCAGAAGGATATGGATGGTGCCCCAGACGGCTACTGGATACGAAACGTTAATCCCAAGATACGCACCTTTACCATTTCAAATAATGCCCAATATATCTTACAGACACGTAGTTTATACGAAATCAAATGGAATGAAAAAGTAACTAGAAGTCAGTTTATTACTTTCTTAAATCAGAGGGATAAGCACCATCAGATTCCTTTTCATCTAGAGATAACAAATGGAGTTGTAACAAAAATTACAGAACAATATATACCTTAATATAATAAGCCCATTATTTCTATTAAAGAGATAATGGGCTTATTTATGTTGATCGATTTATTAAAATTATCCAGGCATAACAAAAAGGACAAAATAGGCCCCTTCTGCTTTAACCTATATCTTCAAATATTTTTTCAAATACCTCGCCATATAAAAACACTCCAAACGTCAGATTTTACTCTAACATTTGGAGCGCAATACATAGGGACCTTATTCTTTTACATTCACAAAGAATTTTCCGGCCGCATCTTAACGAAAGTTCTGTTCAATGAATTCTTGTTCTTCCTCGGGTGTAAACAGCCGTGTCGCAACTCCGATGGTCCCACCTTGAAGGGAAAGAATTTCGTTGTGTGCTTCCACCGCGTTTCCAAAATTCCCTTTGTTCCACTCGTTCAAGATCCCTAAATAAACGTCCTTGTTGTCATAATCCGTTTCATCTAATGTTTTTAGCAATTCGTCAATTCTTTCAGGTGTCATTTCGGTTGCTCCGTCCTTTTCATCTGCAGCAACCTTTTGGTGCGTCATACGGTGAACAATCCATTGGAATTCTCTTTCTGTAGGTATGTAAGTACCTTCAGTAATTTTCTTTTCAAGCTCGGCATCGTTTTCGATTTCCGTATCAAGCGAAGTCTCGGCATCAGCTACTATTTTTTCGCTCCCATTGCTAAACGCTTGATATATTAGGACACCGACAATAATGACCCCCAACACCGCAACAGTCGAAAGACCTATCAAAAGCCCTTTTAAAAATTTCTCCATTTACCCAACCCCCCTTTTTATACCTAATTATTTTAATTCTTATATTACGGATTTCAAAACAAATAGTTTCAAAAATATGGGTGGGCCCCTATTTTTCCCCAGCTAGAAATACCATTTTTTTAGCAATGATCCTTCCTTGTGCACCGAGGTAACTACCAGGAAGCCCATTGCCGTACGTCCGCATGGTCTTATTCTTATGAACAATCCTCTTGTTACAAAACTGACATAATTGTAATCCTAATGACATATATTTTATCAATCACCTAGGAAGGAGGAACAACCTATGGATAATCGTATATTCTTGTTTCTTGCTACAATTTTATCTGGTTTTGCACTTATAAGAGTTCCTTTAGCTGGTTCATTCCTTGAAGACGTTTCACCTGTAACAAATATCCTTGGCATTCTAACCGTTATTGTCTTCTCACTTGTCTTAATTTATAAAGGTGTAAAAAGCTTGTTCCAAAAGTAAAGAGGATTCAGATGGGGAGCACTCTATATGGGTGCTTTTCTCATTTATTGCTCTATATAACCACACAATATACAAACAATTAGCTTTAGTGGTCCAATCGCTCCTAAATCTGCCCAACCGAATGAAGTCTTAAGATAGGCAGAACAGTTCCATAAAAAAGAAGCATGAGAACCGTCCCCATGCTTCCACCCATCTACTTCTGTTCTAAAACACTGATAAATTCCTTCATATAATCAGGGAGATCCGGCGGACGGCGGCTTGATACGTGGTGGCCATCTGTGACTACGGGCTCGTCATACCAAATGGCTCCTGCATTTTCCATATCATCCCGTATCCCTGGTGTACTTGTTATTTTGTTTAATATTTGAAAGGGAATTCAGATAGGTTAGAAAGTTGAACAGGATAAAATATTGTGTTTTGTGGGTAATATCAAGTGAGGACTCTTTTGTGGAAGTAGTAAGTGTTTACTACCAAATCTATTATAAAGTAGTTTTGAATATTTCATTCCTTTTTCTTAATATCAGCAGGAGTCACTGGAACTGTTAAAGCGCCAATCATACCTAAACCAATTAAAAAGGCACTATAACCTCCCCCCTTGGTCTTCTTTCTTCAATTAACTAAAGTTTGAGACCCATCACCTTTCTTATGTTTTTCCTTTTTCTTTCCATAAGTTATACATGTGTCTGTATAGTAGCTATATTTATGATGTCTACGGAAATAACAAATAATTCCCTTTAATTTGGATTTGATCATGTAGATTCATGCCTCCTCTGATTGCTATTTAATAAGCTTAGATGAGGAATGTTATCAAACTATAAATAACAGATTAAAAATGACTAAACTCAAATTTAATTTGAATTAAATTGATAGAGAAGTGTATTTTGCTCAGCCAAATGCCATAGGGACGGTTCGAGACCTGTGAAAAAGTCCAATCTTTTCCTTGTTCACATTATTTAAATAATGTGAACATTGTCTTAAATATAAACTCTCGAGTTTTTTAAGAGAAAACAGTAATGGCTCTTAATGGTTCCAGTCTAAATTCACTAGGAATGAGTATAAAGAATTAAACGAAAAAGCCCCACCTTATTGGCAGGACTATTAGTTATATTCGATAATTTGAATTTGATGATTAAGGAGTTAGGATTGGGTCTCCGAAGACAAAATGCATGCCATCGTAATAGTATCCTCCATCGGGCACGAATTCGACGGATAGCAATTTGACATCTGTGACGTCCAGGGTGACCGCTTTCGCATCTTCCTGTGTTTCGAGAGAGCCACTGTCATAGATTACGTTGCCATCGGCATATACCACGATGCTTCCAGTCTCGCCGCTGCCAATTCCCTTGTCATCCATTCCAGCCTTAAAGGAAAGCTCTTTGTACTTCCCGTTTAATTTATATTGCATCGAAGCATTTCCGTCCCAACTGCCGCGGAGATTGACTCCAAGCCCGGTGAGCATCCTTTTGCCGTTCACAAAGAAGTTGCTTTCGTCATCCCACCTGTTGATATAAATGGTATTGTTATAGGAATAGTATGGTAGATTGGTCAATTGTATCGCCCCGCTTATTGGGAACGTTCCAACATACAAGGAATTGCTACTTGTTACGTATTTATAATTTTCATTTTCCCCTCTTAAGGCAGGTACGATGCCGTCAACGGATACATATTGTTTTCCGTTATAGGAAACAAAATCCCCGTTTCCTTCCTTTGACCCGTCAATGTAGATGGTCCCGTTCTTTTGGGAGATAATCGAAGCCAGGCTTCCTTTTAATTTTGTGTTTTCTGCAGCCAAATTGTTGTATTTCGTGGTTAAGCTTTTATCACTGGCTACCAAATTGTTGTACTTCGTAGTTAAGCTTTTATCGCTGGCTACCAAACTGTTGTACTTCGTAGTTAAACTTTTATCGCTAGCGACCAAGCTATTGTACTTCGTAGTTAAACTTTTATTGCTTGCCACTAAGCTGTTGTACTTCGTAGTTAAACTTTTATTGCTTGCCACCAAACTGTTGTACTTGGAAGGATGCTCTTGACTTCCCTTTTGAGTGAACTGATTGTATCCCCGCTCGCAAAGGAAACCGTTGGAACCCCGACTAAAAGGGTTGTCGCGAGTAAGGTAGTTAAGGCTTTTCTCTTCATATTGTTCTCCTCTAGTAAAATAATAAATTAGTACTATGTACATAGGAAAAAATATTATATTTGTGTAACCGATGAGGCTCTTACCGAATCTATTAAGGAAACAAGTACAGTTCCCACTGTGTAAAGGTTCTATTGAAGCTGCCAGCTTACTAAAATTTCATTTTTAACTATCGAACGTCTTTGTCCATTTATAACTATTGTAAATTTTTACCATTCCGCTGATCACACTGGTACTTCCATTCTTCCCAATTTCATTAATCATTATAGAATGACTCCCATCACCAAGATTTACATTATTAAGAGTATATTGATAACCAGAGTTTGAATTTTTCTGCTGTGGATAAGTTCAGGCTACGTCATTACGAGCAATGCCGTTATTTGAAGGGGTAAAACCCACTAATATATTACGTTATGATGAAATTTTACCGCTTGAAACAAAGGAACACTTAGAACATATTCCTCTGTCATTATAAAAGGAATCTATAATCGCATGACGATATTGTCTTAGATAAATTTCCTTATGACCATTTGTTATAGGAAGAATTCACTCCCCCTTGGCAAAGTCTAGGTAAGACTCTATCATGATAATTTTCAGGTTTTTTCCTTATAATTCGACAGAAAAAGTGAAGGTTCTATTTTTAATTTTAAATAATTTATTGGTTACACATCAGATTACTTAAATTATGTCGATTTATGTTTTTAAAAGTCGGAATTATTTGATTTTTTCTTATTACCTCGTTTGCTACAATGGAAAACAGATTGCAACAAACTTACAACATGGAAGGGGCTTATATATGCTGCAGAGTCTATTAGTTACAATAAAGTTGGAAGACACTTTTACCATAAATGAAGAAGATGAGCAAGAATCCGAAGAGTTATATTACAAGTTATGGGAAGATGATCGTTTATAACTAAGATAAATACATATATCCTTTATTCTGGAGGCAACTATGGCGAAAAAACAATGTATTGCTATGCTATTAGCAGGGGGAAGAGGTTCTCGATTAAAAGAATTAACCAAATATATAGCAAAGCCTGCTGTTCCATTTGGTGGAAAATATCGAATCATTGATTTTACATTAAGCAATTGTAGTAATTCTGGTATTGATACTGTTGGTGTTTTAACACAGTATCAACCTCACACTCTTCAAAATTACATTGGTGATGGCAAGCACTGGGACTTAAATCGAAAAAGTGGAGGTATTACCATTCTTCCTCCTTATCAATGTGAGTCAGGTGAAAGATGGTATGAAGGCACTGCACACGCTATTTATCAAAACCTAAGATATATTGAACATTACAATCCAGAGAACGTTCTCATTATATCCGGGGATCACATTTATAAGATGGATTACAATAAAATGCTAGAGCAACATATAAAAACATCAGCAGACGCCACCATTTCTGTCATAAACGTACCATGGAATGAGGCGAATAGATTTGGCATTATGAATATTAATCCCGAATCAAAAGAAATATTAGATTTTGAAGAAAAACCAGAAAACCCTAAGTCAAACCTCGCCTCTATGGGGATTTATATTTTTAAATGGGAACTGCTAAAAAAATACTTAGAAAAAGAAGAAAAAAACCCACTCTCGTCTAAGGATTTTGGTAAGGACATTATCCCTGCGATGATCAATGATAATCGCAAATTACAGGCCTATTGTTTTAAAGGCTATTGGAAGGACGTCGGAACCATTCATAGTCTCTGGGAAGCGAATATGGATTTACTTTCCTTTAAAAGCAATCCTATCTTACAAAATGAAGACTGGTCTATTTATACTCACGAGACTTCCCAGCCGCCAACCTATTTTGACGAAAAAGCTAGTGCACACCAATCTTTGGTAAGTGAAGGCTGTAAGGTATTTGGAAAGGTAGAAAACTCCGTTCTTTTCTATGGAGTTACAGTAGGCAATGGAGCTGTTATTAAAGATTCGGTTATTTTGCCCAATACCATTATCGGTGAAAATGCGGTGATTAACCGAGCCGTTGTTGGTACGGGATCCGTAATTGAAGCTAGTGTTATAGTGGGGGAAGATCAGCCGTTTAGTGAAATTACCTTAATTGGGGATAACCAGACTATTCAAGAGAATATTGATGAAAAAGTGAAGGTAAAAGCGGTTTAGTTAAAAATTCATAACATTTAGAACATAATAAAACTATTCACAAACTTAACTAACAACATTAAAAAACTTCCTTCATTTAAATGAAAGGAGTTTTTTGTGTTAATCCTCTAAACCAAGGCCCTTCTATTTCCGTCTCTGTTTGAAAAGAATGACTTGATAAATTTTAATACCAAAGCAGTCTCCCTTCTTTTGTTTTACTTCCCAATCTATCCGGCTCGGCTACAGATTATCAATCTATTATATTAAAAAACATCAAAGCAATATTCAGTATCGAAAAAAATTCTAATAATTTATAAACACAATAAAACAGAAAACCTCGCTCTTTATTACAATTCAACGCGTTAAACTTTAGCTGAGTGGGGGGGTTGACCCATGAATCATAGCTTATAATCTACTGCCATTTATAGCATTTTTTTAATTGCCACATACAGATTTTAAAAAAAACGTGCTAACTGAAGCTGTGTTAAAACCGTTATTCCAATGAACCATCCAATACCCCAAAGAAGTACCCTCAAAATTAGGCCTCCCCTTACATTTAATCATACAAAATAAGGCGCCATTGAGATCCTAATAGATGAGGAGATTAGAAATCCTTAAATAGAAGCATGAGAACCGTCCCCATGCTTCCACCCATCTACTTCTGTTCTAAAACACTGATAAATTCCTTCATATAATCAGGGAGGTCCGGCGGACGGCGGCTTGATATGAGGTGGCCGTCTGTGACTACGGGCTCGTCATACCAAATGGCTCCCGCATTTTCCATATCATCCCGTATCCCTGGTGTACTTGTTACTTTTTTGCCATTAAGAATCTTTGCAGAAATGAGCACCCAGCCGGCATGACAAATTTGGCCAATTACCTTTTCACTTACATTCATTTCCTGAATGAAGGAAAGTACTTCTGGAAAACGGCGTATTTTATCCGGAGCCCATCCCCCTGGTACTAAAATCGCATCATAATCAGCAGCTTTTATATCGGAATATGCGTAATCGGATTGGGCCGGTACTCCATATTTCCCCTTATATACCTTTTTTGCCTCTTCTCCTGCAAGATGGACGACTGCTCCCTCTTCCCGGAGTCTGTAAATCGGATACCAGAGCTCTAAGTCTTCAAAATCATGATGCAACAAGCTAATAACTTTCTTTCCTTGTAATCGCATATTATCGATTTCCCTTCTAAATTTAATAATCTTCTATCTCAGACAGGCATTAAAAATCATTCCAATTAAACTATTCTTATTAGCAATCTAACATGCATGATGGGCAAGCAAAAGAGAACCGGTAATCCCTGCATCATTCCCTAGCCCGGGACTCACAATGTATTCCGTAAGCTCTGGCAAGAAAACATAATCGTTCAAGAAATCTTGTAAATACTGATAGATAGTAGAAAAGATTTGTTTTTGATTCATTACTCCACCACCAAGAATAATCCTTTTCGGTGATAAAATTAGAATGTATTGCATCAATGCTTGGGCCAGATAGTATCCTTCTAAATCCCATACTTTCGGGTGGTCTACTAAGTCGATCCCTTTTTTGTTCCAGCGTCCCTCGATTGCTGGACCTGCGGCCAATCCTTCCAAGCAATCGGAATGATAGGGACATCTTCCTGGATACTCATCCTGTGGATGGCGTTTCACGAGAATATGACCCATTTCAGGATGTGACCATCCTTGCAGCAGTTTCCCTTGGACAACTGCGCCTGCTCCAACTCCTGTTCCTACCGTAATATACAAACAGCTATCCAACCCCTTGGCTGCACCGTATGTTGCCTCAGCCAATGCTGCGGCATTCACATCGGTATTAAAGCCAATGGGTACAGGAAAAACCCCCTTCAACGCTTGCACAAGTGGAAAATTCCTCCACGCTATTTTGGGTGTAAAGGTAATATACCCGTAGGTTGAACTGTCTTGGTTCACATCAATAGGCCCGAACGAACCCACTCCCATGGCCTCTAGATCATACCTTTTAAAAAAGGCAAACACCTTTGCCATGGTTTCACTAGGTACCGTTGTAGGGATTTCGATCCGTTCAGAAATATTTCCCCTTTCATCCCCAACGGCACAGACAAACTTTGTTCCTCCTGCTTCAATTGCACCTAGCATTCTTGATTCCTCCAAGTATAGAGTATTCTGATGTATGGGTGAAAAATAAAATTGCTTTCCCTGTAAACCTCATCGCTACAGTGATGAAACAAAAAGAATCCACTTTAAAATGATGTGGATTCTTTAAGATTCACGGTTAGCTTTCACTCACACCTATTGATATAACCCGCCAACTAGAACCGGTTCGTCCTGTTTACGTGAGTTTTTCTTATATAGATCTGCTTTTCCTACGGAATTAAAAAGGTTCATTTTTTGGTTAATCACTTTACGTGCTGCCAATATGCACTCGGGATAAATAACATTTGGATCCCAATATTCAGTTGTGCTTAGAATCTCACGAGCTTTTGCAAAATAAGCATATTTCATATCACTAGAAATATTGATTTTACTTACGCCTAGTTTCACAGACTGAGCAACTTCACTATCTGGATTAGAAGAACCACCATGAAGCACCAATGGAATAGTTACAAGCTTATTAATTTCTTCTAAAATATCCATTTGTAATTCTGGCTTGATATTTTTTGGATAAATCCCATGAGCAGTTCCAATCGCAACCGCTAATGTATCAACACCTGTTCGTTCCACAAAATCCTTTGCTTCAGCAGGGTTTGTGTAGGTTACCTTGGTAACTCCACCTTCAACGGAATTTCCCGTACTTCCAATGGTACCTAACTCTCCTTCTATCGATACCCCTACGGCATGGGCAATTTCACTGGCTTTCTTTGTTAATGCTACGTTTTCTTCATATGGGAGCAGTGAACCGTCAATCATGACGGATGTAAAACCACATCGAATCGCCCTTAAAATATCTTCAATGGAACCACCATGATCAAGATGAATGACGAATGGTACAGGACTTTCATAGACACGGTGCTTCACATAAGAGAAAAATTCGTCCGTTAAAAACTCTAATTCTGATGGGTGTATCGCAATGATTGCTGGTGAATTAGCATTCTCTGCCTCTTCCACAACTGCTCTTAAAAATGAACTATCCGCGACGTTAAATGCCCCAACAGCGAATTTATTTTCCTTAGCTACTTTCAATAATTGCTCCATATTTAATAACATAATCAACACACTTCTTTCCTTGGATTTTATTTTACAATGATTTTCCAGAAGATTCTGAAATATTAATGTAATACTTGACTACTTCTTTACCTGCTTCAATGGTACTGTGTATCAAATCAACGTAATTAATGGTTGGATCTCTATCTAGCTGGTACTTGATACTATCAACCTGTGCTTTCATAAAGTCGGAACCAACATTAATTTTATTAATGCCCAATTCAACTGACTTTCTAATATTTTCCTCACCGCAACCA
Organism: Neobacillus drentensis; assembly: GCF_021560175.1. Lineage (GTDB taxonomy): Bacteria > Bacillota > Bacilli > Bacillales > Cytobacillaceae > Neobacillus > Neobacillus drentensis_A. The sequence goes on from NZ_CP091110.1 coordinate 5,846,626, forward strand.
GATCCGCCATGTAGAACGAGTGGAATATTTGTTTCCTGTTTTATTCTTTCCACAATATCAAAGCGAAACTGGGGGACAAAGCCTTCTGGATAATTCCCATGGCTAGAGCCGTAAGAAATAGCTAAAGCATCTACACCTGTTTTTTTAATAAAGTCGATGGCAAGTTCAGGGTCAGTATACATACTATCATTTGTCATGATAGTACTTGCTGCTCCAATGTTCCCAATCTCTGCCTCTACACTTGCGTTGTAGGTTTGAGCAAATTCAACCATATTTCGCGTAATTTCAATATTTTGATCAATTGGGTAAGCTGAGGCATCCATCATGACACTCGAGAAACCATCTTGTAAACACCTTTTAACAAAACCAATATCCTGCCCATGGTCAAGATTGATTGCAACTTCCACGCTTACTTCATTTGCCATTTGAATAATAGGCTTTGTTAATAAATGGCTTCCTAAATGCTCCTTTAAATGATCTTGCAGCAAGTCGATGATAATTGGTGCTCTTAACTCTTGAGCTGCTTGAATGACGGCTTTAGCCGTCTCAAGATTAAAGCAATTAATCGCCATCACTGCATATTTGCCTTCATTTGCTCGTTCAAGCATCCCCTTCATCGAAACATACATTTTGCATCCCCTCCAATCTATTAGATTATGAAATTCTTATACTGGATAAATCGATTTCTTCTTCTACTTCATCATTTGAACCATTTTCACTTTCAACTGCTTCTTTTTTCCACAAAAATAACATGATTCCTGTCACACAAGATCCAATAAATAGGGCAATTGTGAATAACAATGGATGATTCATGGCTGGGACGATAAACATTCCGCCTGATGGAACTGGTGAACCAACTCCCCACATCATCGATAAACCGCCGCCAATAGCAGCCCCTAATGTACAGGAAGTAACAACACGGAGTAAATCAACTGCTGCAATTGGGATAACACCTTCGGTAATCATGCAGATACCCATTGGAAAGGCAATTTTAATATTATCTTCTTCTTTTTTCGTATATTTCTTCTTCCGAAATGCTTTTGCCAAAAGCCATGAAATCGTTACACCAAACGGTGGAACCATAGAAGCCAGGATTTTTACTGCTTCTGGTTCATATACTTTTTCCAGTAATAAGCCATCTGCAAATAATGATGCTACTTTGTTTACAGGTCCACCGAAATCAAAAGCAGCCATCCCGCCTAAAATAGCACCAAAGACAAATTTCATTGACCCTTGCATACCTGTTAAGAAGGAAGTTAATCCATGAGTAGCCCATACAATCGGAACACCTAGGACAAAGAACATTAACAATCCTACTACCAAACTAGAAATTAACGGGACGATCATCATAGGCATCAAACCTTCTGCCCACTTTGGTACCTTTAAATTATTTTTTAGATAGGTAACAAAATATCCTACGATAAAGCCGCCTAACATTCCGCCTAAGAATCCTGCACCTATGGCATTTGCAATTAAACCCATTAATAAACCTGGCGCAATACCTGGACGATCTGCAATGGAGTAAGCAATCGCTCCAGCAATAACTGGTGCCAATAATCCCATTCCCATAACACCAAGTGAGACGAGTGCTGAAGGGATTGAAAAACTCTCTTTATAATTTTCAATAACCGTACCGCCTGTTAAATTTCCGATTGCAATAAGTAGTCCTGATGCAACAACTAAAGGTAACATATATGAAATAGCAGTTAATGCATGTTTTTTAATTTGCAGCTTCTTCAACATATTAGCTCCTCCTTATTGTTTACCGGTTAATTCCAACTCAATTTTTTTATATAATTGTTTTGGTGCTTTAATAGCAATCGTGGTTGGAATTTCAAGTATTCTTTTTCCTTTAAATCGCTCCTTTCCGCTCACTTTAATATCTGCAGCAATAATGACTAAATCAGCATCGTCAATTTCTTTCTTCGTTAGTTCATTCTCTATTCCAATGGTTCCTTGGGTTTCAATACGAACATGATGACCAAATTCTTGGCCTGTCTTGATTAATTTCTCTTTTGCAATATAAGTATGGGCAATTCCTGACGTACAAGCTGAAATTCCAACAATATTCATAATTAACTCCTCCTAACGGTTATTTTCTGATAATAAATTCATAATTTCTTGCTTCGTTTTAACCATTTGAAAGCCCTGAAGAATATCATCATCCGCTAATAAAGTAGCTACCTTCTGCAATAATTTAATATGCACAGTCGTTGAATCTGAATTTTTTACGGCAAATAAGAAGATAACTTCGATTGGTTCACCATCCAATGATTCCCACTCCACTGGCTGTTTCGTTCGGCCGATCGCCAATGATGTTTTGATAACGCTATCAGATTTTCCATGTGGGATGGCTATTCCCTTTTCAAGACCTGTCTCCCCCTCACTCTCGCGATATAACACATCCTTAATGAATTCTTTCTCACTATCTATACAATGATTCATATATAACAAATGCGTTAATTCCTCAATAACTCCTAATTTAGTAGTAGCTTGTAAGTTTAAATCTATTAAATCCTCTGTGATTACTTTGCTTATATCTAATTCTTCCAATTTAGTATCCATTCTCAAATTCCCCCGTTCAAGTTACTTCTGCTTTTTTCCTCTTATAGTAATTACTAATAAACTGATCAATTTTCTGTTTATCATCATCATTTAAAATAGGACTAACCAAAATAGTGGGTTTATCTATTATGCTCTTTATTTTCACTGTTGAAATGACAAGTTCAATATCATCATAATCGTCTTTTTTGATTCGATGCTGAGCAACAATTCTTTTTACTTCTATATTCGTAAACATTTTTTTGATTTTTTCACTTAACAAATGGGAAGTTCCTATACCGCTTGTGCACTCAATTAAAACAGGAATCTTTTTTGAAATTCGGTCTTCAATTGAAATTTGAAAGTACAAAGTAATATAGCCGACTTCTTCATCTGTTAAATTTCTCACAAATAAACCATTTTCATTTACCTCATAGATACATTGTTTAATCATTTTAAACGTATCACGAAAATTTGTTTTAATAGATTCTAATATGGGATTAACGATATATATATTATGGTTCAAACGGTACACCATGGCATGAAGATGATAGGTTAGCTGATCCCTTAATAATTCTTCTTCTTCCAGGTTATGGCCAATCTTTTCAGATACTTTCTTTACCAGCTGTTTGGAAAGTTCCATCACTTTCTCGCTCATGATTTCTTCAGTATCTTGATTCATCAGAAATCTTGAAGTCATTTTGTAAGCTTTTAAAATATAGTACAGCTTCTTAATTTCATAATCTTTCAATCTAACGGAATAATGCAGCTCCACTTTTCGGACAAGTTCAGCCGTAATTAGATAGGCCTTTGATTGTTTCTCCAAAGATTCAAATGATTCTTCCCTATTTATGTGCTGTGAATAATTTATGTGTTTCTCAATAATAGAAAGAAGGCTGCAGAATAAAGTCAAATAGACAGGCTGATCTAAAAGTATTTCTTTTTCCTCTTGAATTTCATGAAGAAACTTCTTTATTTCAAACAGTCTATTATAATGATTTCTTACTTCTTCAATAAACTTTGGTATGTGATATTGGCTAAATGGATCACCTGATTGTTTCAAAAAACTTTCTATAATCACTGACATTAACCTATTGATGGAAAGCTGATGCCCCTCAATATATGTTCCGTTGTTCACCCTTAACAATCTAAGGTCATAGGGTCTTATTTCTGTCTCAATATAGTTAAAATCGTTAATGATCGAACTTTGGCTTACAAAATATCTTTCTGATAACTTCTGGAGGGATGTCTTCATAGGTGCAATAGAAAGAAGATATAGCAATAAATTAATACGCCTTTCTTTAGAACTACCGAAAATGACCTGCTCATCTTTCTCAATTTCCTCATTTGGTGTAAGTAAGTATCCGAGGTTTTCCTTCTTAGTGAGGGTGTAGTTTTTCAAATGATAATCTGATATTTTTTGAATATCCCGATAAATCGTTTTTGTAGAAACAGACAATTGAGAAGACAAATCATAAGCCGTGACATAATCACTATTATTCTGCAATATTTGAATAATCTTATGTTGGCGTTCATTCAACTCATATGCCATTCTCGCGTATCACCTCTTTTCTATGTTTTAATCATAAATTAATGAAAGCGTATCCACAATTACAATTTTTATCGTTTTTCTTTGTCCCTATTAAAGTGAGCAAAACTCAACTTTTTAGAAAAAAATAAGACAGCGCCTAAAAAACTCGGCGCTGTCAACATCATAATCCAGAAAACGTAAATGTTATAGTAGAGGAAAATTCAGTGGTTTGTTCTAGAGTAAAGTGTCTATAGTTATTTCAACTACCACTTAACCTATTTAATATGCTTTACCACTAATAATCAATGTCCATCCACTATATACTTTTGTCGTCCCAACCGTTCGATAGGCTCTTACTTTATAGTAATAAATCCTTCCTCGCACTAATCCACTATTGGTATAAGAGGTAGACGTTGTACTTTTTACTAAACTATAGGTTCCTGATGAGGTTGTAGATCGGTAAAGTTCATAGCCATTTGCACCTAAAACAGGGCTCCATGTTAGTTTAACACTTGTTGAATTTAATCTAGCTGCCTTGAAATTCGTTGGAACAGATGGTACCGACTTTGCAGAAACCACCGCTGAATAATTACCGTATACTTTCGTTTTCCCAACCATTCGGTAAGCTTTTAATTTGTAAAAATACAGTCGATTGGTTGTAAGTCCTGTATTAGTCAAACTTGTCGATGTAGTGGTTCCGATCAATGAATAAGATCCTGAACTAGATGTGGCTCGATAAACCTCATACCCACTTACGCCGCTAACAGCAACCCAACTTATTTTTAAACCATTATAAGAAGAGGAAGTTGCTTTAACTCCGGTTGGCGTGGCAGGTATTGGTTTTGCTGAAACGATTGTAGAAAAATCACTATAAACTTTCATACTTCCAACCGTTTTGTATGCTCTAATTTTATAATAATACGAATAGTTAGTGGCCAATCCTCCATTAACAAAACTTGTCGATGTAGTGGTTCCAACTAATGAATAAGTACCTGTACTGGAGGTGGCTCGGTAGATCTCATAGCCACTTGCTCCACTCACTGCTCCCCAATTTATTCTTAAACTATTAAACGATGATGAAGCAGCAGTAACGGAAGTGGGTGGTACCGGTATTGGTTTTGCAGAGACCATAGAACTAAAATCACTAGAAGCAGTAGGTATACCTGCCTTGTAAGCTAAAACTTTATAATAATAGGTGGTCCCTGTATTTAAAGAAGTATTGGTATACATAGTGCTAATGGTGGTTGCCATTTTTGTAAAAGGACCCGAACTTGAAGTGGATCGATAGATCTCATATCCTGATGCATCACCCACCGCATTCCAGCTTAGTTTTACGCTGTTGTAGGAATCAGATACAGCTTTCACGTTTATCGGCATAGAAAGCGGAGATTTTACAGTGACAATCACCTTATATGCCTTTTCCGTTCCATCCTTTGAAGTGGAAGTTAAAACAATGACATTATCACCTGTTTTGATACTCGCATTACCAACTCCAGTAACAGATGTATTCGAATCTTCTGTGGTTGCTCCGACATTTACGTTAGTAACAGTACCATAAATCGTTAAATGATATTCGGATACATCTGGTGAAAAGCCAGGAGTCAACGGGTACTCTTGTGTTCCTGATTTTATTGAGATTCCAGATAGCCTTGCATTTGATGGATTACTGATAAAAAGTGCATTCGATTGTGAAAATTGGTTTGTATTCCCCACCAGATCCTCAAAATTCAATTCCATATTTACATTTCCATAGGTACCACCACTCGGTATGACATAATAAAACTCAAACGTTTTGCTATCAACTTGAGTCATTTCATACTCTTGATTAAGGGCACCAGTTAACTTTATTTTTACACCGGGCTTTACAGGTTCACTAAACGTAGCCGTAAAGGAGGCAACGTCCCCTGCTTCATACACTTTTTTATCTGATACAAGTGAAGTAATCGTTGGTCTCACCCCATCAGGAGTAAATAAGTTATAAGCATAGAATTTACCATCCCGATTAATGCCTGAATATTTATTACCGGCCAAATCCTCGATATTCCAAAGATATACCCCAAACGGACCTTTTGCATTTTCTTCTATTGTATATTCGTAACTAAATTTAGTCCCATTACTCCCCGTAACTTCTTTCATTTCGTTAACAGCTGAAAACTCCTCATCACCAATTAGTAGTTTCATAGTTGGTTTTACTGGCTCCGTAAAAGTAGCAGTAATGAGTACTTTATCGCCTATTTTCGGGTTTTTAGGCGTTGCTTCCATGCCTACGACATACGGAGGAGCGGCATCCGCTTCAAATAAATTTGCTTGTTGATACTCTTTATACAAACTGCCATTTTGATCATATGCATTAGTAATTCGCGCACTCATTTTCCCATTAAAATTGACAGCAACTGGGTAGGTGTATACGTATTTTGTCCCTTTACTTCCCGTTACCTCTGTCATTGAAACTGAAGGCAGTGTGAAATTTTCCCCCTCTAAAGTTATCTGAACCCCAGGCTTCACACTTTCTGAAAAATTAGCCGTAATTGTAATCTTATCATCAATTTTTCCAAGCGCCTTTGATGCAGTCAGGGATTGTATAGGAAGAGGCTTATTCGCCTTAGAGAAAACAGCTTTTTCAGTATAACTGTCATAGATTGTCCCATCTGCTGTCGTAACCTTCTTTAAGGTAACATCTACCTGGCCTTCAGTATAATTACTTGGGACACAATAATCCAATGTATATTTTGTCCCGTTACTTCCCTCTACCTCTTTCATCTGTGAACCTTGTAAATCCGCACCACCACTTAAGTCAATCGTGAAGTCAGGTTTTACACTCTGATAGAAAGTGGCCGTTAGGGTAATCTTTTCTCCTGCTTTTGTTTGCGATTTTGATGATTCCACGGATTGTAATGGAATGACTTGAAAGGCATTTTGTTTTTCTTCGTTATTTCCAAACAAATCAAAGACGTGGGGAAATTTAATATCTATATGTCCATAATCACTTGGCTTTACAACATAGGAAAAAGCTCGCTCATTTTCGCTTTTCACATCCATCTGACCATCAAAAATAATAGAATCTCCATGTAGAAGTTGGATTTGATTATCCTGAATGTTGTAAGCACCATTGTTCTTTAACGAAATATTGATTGTATCACTCGGTTTTACAATCTTTTTATCTACCGAAATCGTTCCTGTATTAAGAGCTTCATTGTCTGGGTAATTCCTAGCTGCTACAACTGTTCCGTCACTTTTAAGTCCAACAACATGTGTGTAGCCACTGCTGATGGCAATAATATCTTTCCAGCCGCTTACAATCCTTGCCCCAAAGGCAAAATTGCCATTCACTAGAACGGTTCCATCTTGTTTCAAGGCAATCTGATGATCATGATAAGCTGAAATGGCCTTTATATCCTGCCATCCTTGTATATCTGAAATCATCCCATCATTATAATATCCTTTAAATACTAACGTACCATCTTTCTTTAGCCCAACGGTATGGGTGTCACTAGTACTAATTGCAACAATATCTTTCCATACGCTTATATTGGTTTCTTGTGGGCCTCCTTGTCTTTCCCCGGCCTCTACGACAGTCCCGTCACTTTTTAGGCCATACAATTTGTTTTGACCGCCAAAGATCGCGACGATATCTGTCCAATCATTTACATCCCCTGTTAGTCCATAATAATCATACCCAGTGGCAACTACTGTACCATCACTCTTTAAACCCGCTGTATAGTGATCACCTGCTGCGATAGCGACAATCTCTTTCCAGTCACCCACGTTTAGGGTTCCATAATAATCCATTCCCGTGGCCACAACGGTTCCATCTGTTTTTAGACCAACTGTGTGATTAAAGCCGGCGGCCACCGCTTTAATGCCCGTCCAATCATCGACATTAAGCTGTCCATTATCATTATTCCCGGCGGCAACTACGGTCCCATCTTTTTTCAAACCAACCGTGTGAAATCCACCTGCAGATATGGCAGTGATATCTCTCCAATCACTTACATTACGCTGCCCAAGATCACTGCCTCCAGCGGACACAAGGGTTCCATCGCTTTTAAGACCAACGATTTGATTACTTTGAGCTGTTATAGCGACAATCCCTTTCCATTCTGATAAAATCCTTTGGGCATACTTATCCAATGTACCAGTCACAACCAATGTACCATCACTTTTCAACCCAACAGTAAAGGAATTGCTCGTAGAGATGGAAACGATGTCGGTCCAGCCGCTTACATCTAATGGACCATTCCAGTTTCCCCCTGTAGCCACCACGGTCCCATCTTTCTTTAACCCGACCGTATGGTCAGAGGCAGCAGATAATGAAACAATATCCTTCCAATCCGTAACGTTTCCTTGTCCTGAGGAATTATCACCCGCTGCCACAACGGTTCCATCGTTCTTTAAACCAACTGTATGATTATTTCCTGCGGCAATGGCTACAATCCCAGACGTGTTACTGAAATTGGTGCGAAAAGAACTATTATACCCTGCTGAAGCTATAGATCCATCGCTTTTTAAGCCGACAGTAAAATCATCTCCGGCAGCAATGTCAACCATATTCGTCCAATCACTGACACTCGTTGATCCCCAAGAATCACTCCCAGTGGCTACGACAGTTCCGTCGCTTCTTAAACCCACTGTATAATAATTGCCAGCGACAATTTTATTTAGATCCTTCCAATCGCTCACATTCGATTGAAATTGATTGTTATTCCCAGTCGAATAAACCGTTCCATCCGCTCGAATAAAAGAAGTAGTATCATAGTCTGCGGCAATTTTCCCTTCTAACTGCTTTGCCTCTTCCCTAGTTAAAAACACACCGGAGGCTTTTACTTCTTTTATATTTTGAAATTTACCCCCTATTGAAACTGGAATATTCATTATTAACAGGGTAACAACGACCATCAAAATTAGTGCTTTATAAAACCTTATCAATTGACTCTCCCCCTCAAAACCTTAACCTGCCCCATGCTAGTTCCTCCTAGAAATGATACATAATCTTTGGTTCTTTCATCCTCCTATGTAACTAGTACTTTTTCATTATATTATAAAAAAACAGTTGATTTATATGATGTAATTTAATAAATTTCTGGAAGAAATAAAATTATTAATCTTTGTCGCCTGATTAAGACAACCCTTAAGTATGATAAGTGAAATTGAGTTACTTAACACCTTGAATGGTGATTTGCCTTATTAAAAAATAGGTGGTCTAAAAAAGGGATTTCTAAATTAATCTAGAATAGGTAATCATTCACAGCACAGGAGGATATACTCATGCTTTATTTATTTGCAATTATTTTTCCGCCGGTAGCAATCCTTATTAAAGGAAAACCATTTCAAGCACTATTCAATGTACTTCTAACGCTTTGCTTTTGGGCTCCTGGTGTAGTCCATGCGTGGATAGTCATTAATGGTGCCAATAAAGATGCCCGGATGAAAAAACAAGCCCAATTAATTGCAGAAGCACAATCCAAAAGGTTATAAACCATCTCAAGCGAGAGGAGTAATTGGGAGCAGGTACTGCCTACTCTCTTTTGTAAAAACATTTAATAAAGGGTGAGTTCATGAAAAAGGCTGTTTCAACATTTACAGGAATTTTGTTAATGGTCGCATTATTTTCTTTTAAGTACTTTTATCTTGATGCTCCAAAGCATGAGACTTTATCTGAATCTGAAAAGGTATCGGACCAACAGTTGGAGGAAATCTTTAATAAGAATAAAGAAACAATTGAAGAAGTGGACAATGCGGAGGAAGTAGTTGCTCCAGTAGAGAAGCCTAAGGAAGAGATAACTGTCAAGGAACAAAAACCAGCAACTATTACTTTTACAGAAGACGATATAAAAATGGCTATCTTAAGCGGAGATACGAACAAACTTTCATCCTACTTAGAAAATGGATTAGATCCGGATTATATTATTAAAGAAAATACACAATTAAAAGATTCTTTACTAACATTTGCTATAGGTGCAGGACATAATAGCATTATTAAAACTCTATTAGAGCATGGGGCTGACCCTAATTTCATCGATGGTGGAGGAATTCCCGCAATAGCAGGTGCAACCATTTCGCGTAATAAAGAAGCAGTGGAGTTATTACTTTCTTATAATGCTAACCCCAATCTAACGGGTACATATAAAGTCACCGCTTTAGAGGTAGCCTTAAGTCAAGGATATGATGAGTTGGTACCTTTATTATCCCGCTAGTTTTGAATGGACATAGAAACCATGCTATTACAATTTAGGTACGAACAGAAAGTGTGAATTACGAGATGGACCTTATTAAACCAAGGTAACAAGAATTGAAGATTGGGTTGCTGTTGCCACCTTTTTCATATTTCCTATAAGAGGGAAAAATCAATAATTGTTTTTATTTTTTTTAGTAGTTCCTGATTGTTTAACAGTAACAGGACTTTAAACTGAGAATATCTAATAAAATGAAATATATATAATTCATATTTTGAGGAGATAAGGTAAAAATGCAGCTTAATAAACTTGAAATAACAGGATATCATTTCAAAGGATTAAGACAGAAACCTCAGATAATAGTGGGTCTAAGTAGTAAAAACGCCAAATATCTATTTACCTATGGTTTTGTTGGAAATAATCAAATGCAACTTGTATCAATAAAGTATAAAAAAAATGGGATAAGTAATTATACGGAGACAACGCCTGAACCATACTTAGGAGTCGGAAAAGCATTATTTTACTATATTAGATTTAAATATAAAGGAAATAGGCATATAAGTAGATTACGGTTGTTAAACAACCTTCAACAGATTCAACAAATCCCACCAAAATATCTGTTAGATTCTTTGTCAGTGATCTAATCCCAAAATTATATAGCTTCATCTAGTCTACTAAGTTGTTTTAGACTTTTCGCTTTGTACAAATATTTTTATCAGATATTTTAATTAGTACTTAAAGGAGCTTTTGTTATGCATTTTAATCTGAAAGAAGCAACAGAGATTCTGTAGCGTACACCAAAATCATTGGAATATTTTTTATCCTATTTATCAGATGACTGGTTTCAATGTAATGAGGGTGAAGGAACTTGGAATGTTTCTAAGTGATTGGGCACCTCATTGAGGGTAAGAAAAATAATTGGATGCCAAGGTTAGAATTTATCCTTCAGGAAGGAGAAAGTAAATGATTTCCTTCATTTGATCGTTATTCGCACATAAATGAACCAGCTGAAAGGTTACTTGAAAAAAGGTTGTTAGCATTTAAAACGTTTAGAAAGCAAAATATGACAAAGCTTAAAACTGTTAGCAAACCTGTGTTGAATCTCAAATTAACGGGCACTCACCCCAAATTTGGTAAGGTAAAGTTAAGTGAATAACTTTCTACATGGGTTGTCCATAATCTAACTCACATTGCCTAGATTGTACGAGTTATGGCTGAAAGATACAGGACAGACGTGGGGCAGTGGAAAGAATATTTAGACATATTGAAAAAGTAATAGTATTCATGACAGGTAGCCCCTCTTGATCGGGAAAGGCTTTTTTTCATAAAACATTTCTACCCAGGCCTTAGGTCCGAAAATACTGTCATTTATTAACCAGTGAGCTTTCCGCCAGTTTTTTACTGCCCTCTTCGGTTTTATGTCCAGAAATCTCATTAGCTTTTACACCGATAATAATTTGAACCTTGCCACTTATTTCATAACAAAGAGGCTCATCAGCCCCCTCTTTTTAACCAATATCTTCAAATATGCTTTCAAATACCTCAAACGCTTCTGTATCTATATCAGCCATCCAATGAATATATTTGATTTCCTTTCCTGTTAAATCCCTATCTAGCCGATTTGACTACCATCAAAGCCTTCTATTTTACACATATCTGAACCTGACCTTTTATTGAAATTTGGGGTTTATTCGTAAATGGATGAGAGGTCAGACAACCCATAAAAAGAAGCATAGGAACCGTCCCCATGCTTCACCTGCTAATCATCTAATTCATCAGTATTTGTTCTTTGCCAATCTGGTAAATTGCGTTCTCTTTCTTCTATTATTTTATCTCGTTGCCATGTTGGAACGCCGTAAAATTCTTCATCAAGTGCTTTCTTTCTTTGCCAATCTGAATATCCCCAGAAGTTAGGATTCTCGCTTTTTTCTTCCTTTTCCGTGTAAGGATTACCTACTGTTGGGCGATTCGAATCGGTATAGTTTACATCGAAAGGATTATAGGTATTTTCTTTACCTCTCTTTTTCTCTTCGTCATAAAAACTAGTATTGTATGAATGATTATATTTATTGTCATTTTCACTATTGTAATAATGACCTTTCCGATAATTGTTATCAGAATAATAGTCATCCCTCCAGTGAATTCTTGAAACCCTTCCTGTATATTCCTTTTCTACCTTCTTTTCTTTCAATAGATTGTTCATAAATAGTAATCCCATAACGATAGCTACTAACCACGTATCGGAACTGATGATTTCTGGCAAGGTCCAAAAAACATTGGTTTGAAAGTTATTCAATGCAATAGGAAGCACATAAGCAATTCCTAACGAAACCAACGTGGTAAGTAAAATCAGCCATAATCCTGATTCTCTATTTTTTGCAAACAACAAAATACTAGCGGCAGTTACAACGGGAAAGAAGTATAATGCTTGTGGTATTGGTTGAATGCTTTGCATTCCCAATACAAAGGTCATTCCAAACGCAGTAGATACTGATACATCATGTAAAACTAATTTAAGTTTCTCATTTTTAGTTTTATCCATTAGAGAAAACAAAATAAAGAAAATCACCGTTAACAATTCATCTTTATGAAGTGATGCTGGAAAATGATATTGCAGTTTTTCAAAGAAAAAGAATATCACTACATATGTAATTTGTATTGCTGTTGATAAATTCACAAATATTCTTTCAGCAATTGTATCATTAAACTTAAAACAAACTATTCCAGCAATAATCGTTGTAACTAAAAATAAGTAGAGCATCGATTTTAACGGAACATAATAATAGACAAAATTGCTTATTGTAAAGCCTGTAAATAAAGTAAATAATAATTTTTTCGCCATATAATTCCCTTCATCTCTTTCTGTTTTATATTTCCTATATATTGTTAAAGGCACCTTATATCCAAAGTATTAAAATAATTTCCACCAAATACAAGAAGAGCTATTTTCACTCATCTTCTAGAATTACAAACGAAAAAGGATCCAACCTGATTAAAGTCTTGCCTTTAGTTTTTTTCCGATTGACTTGATCCGAACGTATAAAATTTGCCACCTTCACTTGTAATCGTGTACGTATTCTGCCATTCTTCTATCTTTTCCTGATTATTTTCTCTAACCGAAATCTTCTCATTTGTTATGACTTGATATGTATGTTTAAACATTTTGTTAACTGACTTTATTTCTAATTGAGATAGATATTCTTTCTTGTCGTCTTCACTCTTATCATAAATTTGATTTTTCTCATATTCTAAAAAATTGGGAGCCTTTGGATCTATATAGGGCTCTACGATTGAAAAATTACCGGCATTGGCAGCTTGGTAAAAAGCATCATTATATTTCTTTAAATGTTCCTGAATTTGTGTAAAGGTAGGGTCTCCCTTCTTAATCGTTTGGTTGACAGCCCTTGCAGTGGTCTCTGATGGTTTGGTCCGGTAATCTTTATAAGTAATATAACTACTTACAAGCAGAACGACTGTAATTCCCAACACAATCAATTTGTTTCTTCTTTTTTTCACAATAAAAAGAGCTGTGATTCCACCAATAACCATAATAATCGTTGGGTGTTCCAAGAGTAAGCCAACGATTAAAAGACCGACTGCTGCAGCCCAAAATTTTGAAAAACGAAAAACCCCTGCAAGAAAAAGAAATAATAAAAGCCAAACAACTAAATAAATGAATCCTGAGATTAGTTCTATTCCATTCATAACATTCTTCCTAACTTAACTATTTTTAATATATTCAGACTCTAAGAGGAAAAACCTCTCCGATCGTTTCTAGGGACGACAATACCATACCTTCAAGTGAAAGGATTGACTACTCAGGGCCAAATCATACCGCTCTTTCCCTGATCCAAGAATAAAGAAGGCAGCATAAAAGAGTGTCGCAAACCCGCCTATCGGTTTTTTGACACTCACTACGCTACAGATATAAGTGCTTTAAGAACTACTTAATACGGGGTAACCTCATCTACTTCCCCGTTAGGATACATAAAGGAAACCGTCCTATTTTTATCCACAATAATGGAACCTTCTGCTAATCCGTTCGGTCTGCCGATGTTGATCACCCATGACCCATCATAGATAGTTGGAGCTCTGAAAGTATCGCCATTTGCAACCAGATCAGGATAACTTGGTAATCGCTTGGACAATTGTACAGCTTCTTCCGCAGTTATACCATTGATCGATGGTTTAGCAGCAGCGGCTGCCGCCTTTGCTTTAGCCTGTTGTTCAGCTTTAGCAATTTCTGCCTTCTTAATAGATTCATCATTCGAACCTTTTAGTTTAATAGCTTCATCTTTAACTGCTGTAAACTGAGTTAAATCTTCTTTAATCAAAGCATCAAGTTTTTCATTTGATTTTTGGTAGTCCCCAGATTCAGTTAATTTCTTAGCATCTGTTAACATCGTGTTATAAATCTTTTGTTTTTCCTGCATCGCGGTTAACTGTTCTTCTTTTTCCTTCGATTTAGAAGAGATTACTTTTGAACCTTCTTTTACCTTGGTTGATTGGTCAAGCAACTGTAGCGCTTCCTCCGTTTTCCTTTTTGCAGTTAACTCATCTGCTTTTATAATCAATTGGATCTGGTTTAAATAAGCTTTTGCTATCTTATCCTTGTCTTTACTTTCCAATGCTGCCTCGAATAATCCTTCAGCCTTATTAAAATTATCCTCTGCTACTGCATCAAGACCCTTTTGAATAGAGCTTTGATAGACCTCGTCTGTTTTAGAGCTACATCCTCCAAGCAGTAGTAAAGCTCCTAAAGAAACTGCCATTACCTTTTTCATATTATGTACTCCCCCTCGATGTTAATTTCCTATTGTCAAAACTTATATATATAAAAGTTAATAACGAATTAAACGCAAGAAACTTGCTTAAATGATTGCTAGATAGTACCGCTATGGTTCTACTTGTAACTAGCGTATTGCAAAATTCCATCTGCAATATTGGTAAGTAAACTTTTTAAGTAAATTGGGTCTGATAGATTCTTATCTTCAGTAGGATTGGTCATAAAGCCCAATTCCACAAGCGTGCATGGAACCTTGGACCAGTTGAAACCGGACATGTCACCTCTGTAAGAAATCCCATTAACTTTAACGGATGAATTTTTTCTTGTTTCATCCATAATGAACTGGGAAGCTTTTAAACTATCACTGAAAATGGCCTTTGTATAGGGACTATTACTTGCCGGAGTAAGAACCGAAAGACCATGGACATTTCTATCTGTTGAGCCATCTGCGTGAATACGGACAAATAAATCAGCGGCATTTTGATTGGCCACCTCAGCTCTTTCTCTGTTACTCATGTTTATATCATTAGTTGTTCTGGTATAAATAACCTTAACCCCTCTACTTTCCAACATTTGACCAAGAATAAGGGATGCCTCCAAAGTTAACTTATATTCTGGTTTCCCGGTAGTCACCCCGGAAGTCCCGCCAGTTACCTTCATCTTTTCTTCCTTTGCCCCCGGGCCGATTGGCTCAGGAGCAGTATTAGCTCGATTCTGATGACCTGGATCGATCACCACAAGAAATTCACGTGGGACTGACTTTTTTTCCTGAAGTTGATCTGAAACCGCAGAGGCACGGGTGCTATCTGGAACCACATTTTTCTGGGCTGCTTTCTCATGATTGTCAGGTGCACTAGCTTTCCCTTCCTCATTCAAAGAAGCAACAGAATCATTCTTTCCCTGATGAACCTCTTTTTTTACTTCTACTGTTTTGACCTCTTGTTTATTATTAGCTTTTAACACATTGTCCTTCTCTGCTGAAAGGGTCACATAAAAGAATATGGCCACTAGGAGTAGCAGAGAAAGTAGGATAATTCCTACGTTGAATGTTTTATTCCTCACTGCAAGGACCTCTCTCTGCTCTGAATCAATTCAGCATTGGATTTTTCTATCTCACTTAAAGATCCATCAAAAGACGCATCTGGGTGATACCAACTTTTTTTGCTAAAATAGGAGTTCAAATCCTCCGATTTAAAAATATAGCCATGCCGCGCATATATTTCGTTCCTAGCCAATCGAAGGTCTGCTAGCGTCAAGTCGGCTAGATTACTTTCTGTTAATCTTGTATATTCGCTCTCAGATAAGATATAACCTGATCCTTCTTTACTGAGGATAAACTTAGCATTATATTTCTCGGTTTCACTTAACGCACTTTCATCAAAAGAAGGATCCTCATGATACCAACTTTTTTGGTTAAAGTAGGATTTTAAGTCTTCCGATTTAAACACATAGCCATGCCGCGCGTATATTTCGTTCCTAGCCAATCGAAGGTCTGCTAATGACAAGTCGGCTAGATCACTTTCTGTTAATCTTGTAAATTCGCTCTCAGATAGGATATAATCACCTGAATCTGAAGTTGAATCCGAATCTGTACCTGCATCTACTTCCTTAACCGGTTCTGCATCCCCTCCACCAGCCGGTTCCACTACTCCGTTCGTACTTGCCACTTCCTTGTCATAGGATGAGTCTTGGCTACTTCCGGAAGCAAATAGCTTATACCCCCCAGTAAAAACTCCAATAATAAGAAGAGCTGCGGCGATAAGAGGAAATATCTTATTACGCTTTTTTACGGTTGGAGAAGGCGTTGATGGTTGGAACCTTGTCTGTTTACCTTGAGTGACAGACTGTTGTTTGGGATTTTGATTCACAGACACCGAATTCGTTCCCCTTGTGGTACTGGTATTCGTATTGTTCGGTATGGAAACCGTCTGAGTTACTGGGGCGATCTTTCCATTGCTATGCCCTGATGGCAGTGCAGGCATGTCTGGAATACGCTTGTCTAACGCATAGATCCAGCAATCAATCGCCCACTCTACAATGTTTTGTTCAATGGCTGTATTCTGTTGGACTCTTGTGACCAACCGATTATAAAGGGCGTAATCAATCCGACCCCCTGAATGCTTATATAAATCACTGACTACATTTTCTTCCGCTACAGAAACTAAGGCTTTTACTTTTCCTTTGCTTTCACTTGTCAAATCCTGAAGGATCCCTTGCAATCTTTTTGATTCTGAACAAATACTAATTCCATGATTTCTTATTAGGTTTTTTAAAATGTCCTGGGTGGGCTGTTCCATACCTTGCCTCCATCTAATCAGCCAATAATGATGCCTTCTACATTTCTATGAAACTGTATTTTTAATCCATCTTGTAGTGGGGCAGCTTTTTGCGATTCAATTTCCTTTTCCGCTCCGGTTCTGTTAATTCCGATCCAATTTGAAGTCGATTTGTTACGCAGCCCCCAAACAGAAGGATTGTTTGGATTTTGGACAACTTCACCGACAATACCCATCCATTCTTCCTCTGGAGCAGTTGGATCAATGTGGCGCCTTGTAATAACGGTCCCGCGGTTCAACAAGATGTACTGTTGGCCAGCAGTTGTTTTGAGCAACAGTCTTGGGGGTACCGCCACAGGCTTTCCACAATACCAGCAATTTACTTCTTTATTAGCTTCACTCCAAAAGTTTTCCGCTGTATCGTGCTCGCATGGAACTATGCTGTCGCCTAACTGTAAAAACAACTTCCGCCATTGGCTTTCTGTGACACGTTGTTTCGGGTTTTGTAGCCCAACGGTGAAAGCCTGAATAAATTTTTCTTTTAACGGTTCAGGGCAAACTTCCCAACGTTTCTTGGCAGTTGTATAATCCGGATCGTTAGGAAGCTCATTCATCTTTTTGGTAGGGTCAAAAATAAAAACAGGCTGGTGACCATAAATCTTCCTTTTTGCATTAAGATCCCATGAGCGGACACTATACTCCATTTGGCCATGAAAAGGATGATGCCAAATCCATAGCTGAAATAATAAAACCGCTAACGAATGTAAATCAGTATCCGTAGACGGCTTCGCTTCCCCTCGAATAATCTCTGGAGCCATGTACTCCATAGTACCCCATACAAGTGTTTCGGATTCGTTGTTAATCCCGATGTTATCATTATCGCAAATTAAGACGTCCCCATTTTTCGGATCAAACATGATATTCCCGGATGATATATCTCGATAACACCTTCCACTCAAGTGAAGCATTCTGTATGAATCGGAAGTAGCGTAGGAAATTTCACATAGAGCTTTCATGTTTGGGGTAGGTTTTCTTTTTGCCCATACTTCTCCTAATTCAGCAAATCGACTTGTATCTATTAGGTCCATCAAATAACCAAACTGAGAAGATTCATCTGAAACCACGGTATCGATAGGCCAAACGAAACGCTTTCCTGCTTCTCCACTTGGAGCTCCAGCTAGCACGAGATCTCGTATCATTTTTTTCTGTTCCTCGTTCGCTTGTTCATGGTTGTACCACTTTAATGCCTTTATACCCTTACTATGGCCTTCAACGAGGTAGACAGCACCTTGCCCGCCTTCACCCAGCTTCTTTTTAATCGTTAGAAGCTCTCTTGTTGTTTCCGTATACACTTGTTGACCAATTTGTAATGACATACTATACACTCTCCTATATCTCCCTGTCCTTTCTGCTAAACAGAAGATTTATACTTTCCTCATCTGGCTTAGAGCTTAAATGAATAATCGGGGATCCCTCATGTTTTTGTAATGACTCTTCAGCCATTTTGGGCATGTCATCATCCAGTTCCTTGTTCCCCGCTGCCTCTTTTTCAACCGACGATTGTGGGTTAGCCACTTTTACCTCTTTCACATTCCCTACAGGGTTAGGTGATTCGCCCACCTTTGAGCCGATCAGCTCAATGGCGGCTAAGGTAATATCATCTCCACTCCCTCTTTGAGAATAATGAAAAAGAATATTCGATAAGCCTTCATATTCAGAGATAGGCCCGGACTTTTTCAAATTCAAGTAAAGACTATTCATAAACTTATGGAAATTATCATCATCCTCAAAACAATTGGATAAACCATCTGTGCTCAATGCCAAGAATTGAGTTTGGGTAGGATAATCCATCCGAGCAGCTTTCCAAAAACGACTTGCTTCAGTTGAGGATAAGGAATAGGTGGCACTCCCAAGTAAGCTATCATCTTGTAGAAATGGTGTCGTACAGTTTCCTTGACCATCCACTAATACGGCATCGCCATCACCTAATTGACCAATTAATATTTCTTCTTTGGTTACAAGAGCGACTAACAAAGTCGTCCCATATCTTGTGAAAACTTCGGAAGGTTTTTCGATATCAACCCCATAATCAGTTGCGTGATTTAGTACTTCTTCCCGCCATTCCCTAATGAGATGTTTTGGGAAATCATCTCTGAATGATCTAAATAAGAGAGTATGAGAATCTTTAAGTTCCTCGTAAAATCTCCTTAATAGTTTTACAGCTACCTTTGAAGCTAATTCCGAACCATACTGACTCATATCGTATCGCTTGTCCCCATGACCATCAGCAATCGCCATAATAAAGGGATGGTCGCAGCCACCATCGTTTAAAAAAGCGTAAGCATCCTGACAGGGGGTATGATCTTTAACATGTGACGCACCTTGAACACTTGAAATAGTATAATAGCCGAAAACGGTCCTACCGCTTTTACTCATTTGATCTTTGCATTTCATCGTATCGTCCATCATTTCTCTCCCACTCTTTTAAAAAACATCAAAGCCATCGTCTGGTGTTGTTTGGACAGCAGGAGGCGGTGCAGGAAGAACAACATTTTTTTGACTATTATCAGCGCTCACATGGCTTTTCCCGACAGACGCCCCCACTGTTGCTGTAACGCTGGCCCATTTTATGTATTGGATTAATTGTTCAGGTGTCTTCGCTTTCAATACCCCTATTTCATTGTGACTCACGAACTTTAATAATTCCTTTTCGTCATATTCATGCTCTTCACCAATAGCGATAACCAACCTGATGGCTCTTTTGCCCCATGGAAGTGAATTTAACTTTTGAATGGCCTTGTTATAGTCCTCTTCTGAATCTGTGCAAAATCCATCAGATAAGAGAATGCATACAGGCGGCAGCCCTCTTCTGTTCATTTTTTCAATGTCTAATTCATCTGATAACATATCTATAGCATCTGCCGTTGCTGTTAAACCTTGTACATTTAAATCATGCCAAGTGAAATTTTCAATAGGCACAGGAGTTGGTCCAACATGCCACTCTGCACGGTCACTAAATTTAATGGCGCGCATCATAACTTGTACTTCTGGGTGCGAAGCAACGGCGTCTCGAATCTCCGGAAGCACGTCTCGAATGGCTTGATTTAAGATTTGCATCTTAGCTCCTCTCATAGAACCTGAGTAGTCTGCTAACCAAAAAAATTGTAACGTTCTCTTCGCTATATTTCCTTCTAATACAGGCATTGTATTTGTCATAATTCCAGCTCCTTAGTTTTTCTTGCCATAGGTCCTAAGACTACTATTATTTTATAATATTTTTTAATAAATGGAAATTACTAGTTATATAGTTTGTCATCCCATCAGTGCCCTAGGTAAATATATTCAATGGATTGTTTCCTTTTACGAATCGGTTAGGTAGTTCTAACTTGTTCTATTTTATTTTTGTACCATACGAAATAGTTTCGACCCTCGGCAATCCATAGCGCAGATTATTGCAGCATGCATAATTACCACAGGCAGGGCAAACTTAACTTTGCAAAAGGTGCAAGAATCATCGACCGTAATGTACAGCAAGGCCGGATTCTCATGAACCCGGCCTTGCTGTTTATCGTGGATGACGGTTCTCCTGTGTCAAAACCATACCTCTTGGTAAAAGGAGTGAAAAATAGTGGAACAAATTATCCCATTCATTAGCGAAGTAAGATTCCCCATCGTGGTGACCCTCTATCTACTTTACCGAATTGAGTCAAAATTTGACCTAGTGGTCCAATCGATACAAAATCTGCTCGAACGAATGCAGTCATCATGAACTTGAAAAGAGCAATCCTTAAAAGGAGCACGAGAACCGTCCCTATGCTTCCCCAATTTCCGTCCACAAAACTGTCAAACTTTGACGAATTTTGTATACTTTAGTACATGGTTAAAAGGTCCTAATTATATTTAAATAATATCAGAGGAAGTTGCTCCCATGTTTACAATTCATTTTCCAACGAGTGAAATTGGTGAATACATCTATTAAAACCAGGGAAGAACCTGCAGCAAAAGAGGTGAAGGACAATTACATTCTAGTAAACCTCAACTTAGTTGCTCACAAAAAAGGTAACGCTGATTCAAATTAAGTATTTCTAAATAACAAATAGGGAGATGTTTTATGATTATTGATCAGTTTTATTTATTGTATGAGGACGTCATTTTAATGACAGGTGAATATAACCGCCATGGGAGGTTTTGCGCGAGAATCATGATCGGAGGACAAACCTTATTAGTAAACAGGTCACCAATACAGGTAATAGAGGACACATTAAAATACATAGGCTTCGATTTAAAGGGAGCCATCAAAGGTTCCAAATCCTTACTGGGCAATGGCTATATGTGCCCCATCATGGTCAATTTCTATAAGGCCATTTGTCTATTTCCTTATAAGTCCTCAAGGCAGGAAGATTGTGTGTGGTTTAACCCTGATCATATTGTCAAAACCAAGTCCCTTGGCTGTAAAACTGAAGTTGAGCTTAGCAACGGTGTTTCGATTATTATCGATTTAAAGAGGAACTTTTTTATAAACAAGATTGAGGCCGCTCAAAAATTGAAAAAGATATCTAGCGAAAGGGGAAACCATCCTCATCCCCTCTCATACTTCAAAGGATCAGGAGAACAGAATCAAATTACCTGGCTAAAAGAAGGCAAATATAACTTTTCATCTTTAGTTGAATTTAATGGTTAACTGCCTCATATGTCATTTAATTGTCACACAATATATAGATTATATCTGCTCTTATCCGCAGTTATAAAGTCCTATTTGCAGTGTAATAGAATTAGAGATGAATGTATTGCTTTGATTGAATAGATACGTTAGTGAAATGCCTTATATAACGCAAAAATGCAAACGCACTCAAAAATCCGCACAAGAATAATCAATTAAGGGACAAATTCATTACTTACACTTAAGGAGAATAAAATGAAAAATAATCGTATCGCTCTTTTAGGAGTTCCATTGAAGAAATTAAGAAATGACATGAATCTAACACAATGGGGACTCGCCGACCGTTGCTCCATCGACCCTTCTTACATCAGTTTGCTAGAGAACAATATGAAAAGCCCAAAATTAAGCACCGTCTTCATTATTGCTGAAGGTCTTGGTATAAAGGCTTCTGAGCTAGTAAGAGCAATCGAGGAATACATGTAAATGAACGTATTTTATTTATAAATAGCAACTCATATATTTAGAAAGATTAACAAGATCCTTTCATATTTTTCCTTATACCAACTTTCGAGTAGTTTACTACGTGTGAATTCCTCTCCCCTAATTATGTAATTGGGGTAAAAGGGGAATTTCCCATGAAAGAACATGATATATCGTCCATCGGAGAATTAATAGTACAGAAAAGGCGTTCTATGAAAATGTCTCAGGATGAACTGGCATTTAGATGTAAGAAAACAAGAAAAGCGATTAGTAATATTGAAACGGGAAAGAGCATGCCAAGCCTACCGCTCTTTGAAAAAATTGCACAAGCCCTAGGAATGGATGGATCTGAGCTTTATAAAGAAATAGAAGACCTTGGTTTAATTGATGATCTATTTCGAGATGAAAAAGACGAATAACAAATTGGGTTCAGCCCTCACAACAATAAAGTAGTGAGGGACTGAACCCATTACCCTTATGGGCTTATTACAACAGTTTCGCTTTATTTTTCAATGCCTTTCGTAAAAGGTTGGCCTATCTTCTCCTAGATTTACTTTTTTCAGTCCTTTAACATTTTCTTATTTTCTATTTCGCTTTTTACTTCCTCTTCGGCTTTTCTCTTCATTGTATCTTCCATTGCTTTACTAGTGTTAATATAGCTTAACCACAGCACATCTGGCTCGGGTTGAATGAGGGCCTTTAATCATAGGATTTGAAATTTCACCTATAAATAGGAATATATAGTAAAATATACATATACTCATTTAACTATTTTTTCTAAGATTGATGGTAATTATTTGCGATGGTAAAGAGCTTAAAGTCTGAACCTTAAATTTCTAATTTGATACAGTGGTGAAAGCAATTATTCAATTATTAATAGAGTACAAATGGAAAATTTTGATTATTTGTGAAATAACGGCCTGGTTAACTACTTTTTACATGTTATATGCAAGGTACTGGTTAAAATCTATAATTCAGTTTTACATTTTTGGGGCCATTGCAGTGATAACCGGATATGTACCACATCTAACGATCGGCATATTGGATTTTATTCAATTTCAAAAATTAGATGGTTTTACGGTGTTTATCATCCTTTTGTTTATCTTTGGCTTTACCTTTGGAAAGAAAATAGTTACTAAAATAGATATAAAAATACAAAATTGGGTAAATAGACAGAGAGAAAGCTCACAACAAAGAATTCCGTCAGTCGAAATACCTACAAAAACCTTACCTTATATGTTAATATATTACAATATTAACAATAAAAAAGGAAAATTTTGGTGGATTTTGTAAAGATTCAGACACAAAAAGATTTAGAAAGATACTGTGATATATGGCTTCCAGTATAGATTGAGAATGGATATGAATTAGAATCATACTAAAGGGATTGAAAGATTTATTTTCCGGTCAAACTCAGGTGAAGATATAGGTTGTTTTGAATTTAATCCATATTATTTTAATTGTTCTCCTGTTAATGAATATTTCCCTTTTCATCATTTTTCCATTCTTCAAAACAAAAAAGTAATGGAATTAGATAAGTTTGTTATTAAAAGTGAATATCAGGGTTCATTAAAACGATTGTTAGAGGCCTTAAATTTATCTCGATATATGCAATTAATAAGAAATTTGATTATGTGATAGGATTAATAAATCCTCATCTGTACGGGATTGGAACAGAGAGATTTAATTTTCCGTTTAATAAATTAATAGATAGAGAATATAGTAGCAGTAAATACGTTCCTACCATGTTAGAAATAAAAGCTCTTAAAGAATCAAAATTTGGCCAAAGAGCAATGAAAAAATACATACAATTGGTTTAATCCAGCTGTTATTATTCTGAACGCTACGAATAGAATAAGGGGTTTGTCAACGTGCCATCAAAACTTCGATGAGCAATAAGTAAAAAAATCCACAACCCAGAAAAAAATGGGTTGTGGATTTCCAAGTCTTAAGAAAATAACATGCTTAGGGAAGTAGATTTAAAAGAGGTTGAACGAATTAGAACATTGGTAAATCCAAATTGGTAAGGCACAATGACTTTCTGTTAATCATAAAACTGTCTCCACAATGTATAATGAAATATGCACCCTTGCCTCCAAAAGACAAGGGTGCATATTTTATTATACCTTTCTTGGAAAATAACGCATATTCATTTATTTGAATCCATAAAACTATCTAATTCAATGTATATTGCTTCTTAAAGTAATTCTGATATTCTCCACTGATAATTTGCTCCCACCACCACTTATTATCCATATACCATTGAATGGTTTGAGCAATTCCTGTTTCAAACGTATAGGTTGGTTTCCAGCCTAACTTCTCTAATTTAGTAGGATCGATGGCATATCGCTTATCATGACCTAAACGGTCTGCAACAAATTCAATTAGGTTCTCAGACTTTCCTAATGTATTAATAATTGTTTTAACTACTTCTAGATTAGTCCGTTCATTATGCCCGCCGACATTATAAACTTCACCCGTTACACCTTCATGTAGGACCAAGTCGATTGCTGCACAATGATCTTGAACATGAAGCCAATCTCTAATATTCTTTCCATCACCATAAACGGGTACCTTTTCCTCATTCAATACGCGAGAGATCGTTAACGGAATTAACTTTTCCGGAAAATGGAGCGGTCCATAATTATTAGAGCAACGTGTGATATTGATAGGTAGGCCAAATGTTTCATGATAGGCTCTAACTAGCAAGTCAGATGATGCCTTACTTGCACTATACGGACTATTTGGCTGTAAGGGAGTATCCTCTGTAAAGAAGGTTGTCGGATCAAAATCTAGCTCCCCATAGACTTCATCTGTAGAAACATTAACAAATTTAGTCACACCAATTTTCTTCGCAGCATCTAGTAATACTTGCGTTCCTAAAACATTTGTTTTCACAAAAATCTCAGGATCAGTAATCGAGCGATCCACATGGCTTTCTGCAGCAAAATGGGCTACATAATCAAACTTTTCTTTTTCAAAAAGTGCCATGATGGCTTTGCGATCAGCGATATCTGCCTTTACAAAATGATAGTTATTATTGTTTTCGATTTCACGATGCTTGGTTAAATCCCCCGCATAGGTTAATAAATCTAAATTATAAATATCATAATTAGGGTACTTATTTACCATAAATTGAACAAAGTTCCCGCCAATGAAACCTGCTCCGCCTGTTACTAGAATCTTTTTCCTATTCATTATTTCACCTCATGTTGTAATGCTAAAAAGTATTTTAATAAGAAATCATGCCAAATTTGTAAAAAGGTCGTCATAGGCATTATTAATATTTTATTCCGCCATTTGCTACCTTTAGCAGATACTGACCATATCCTGTCTTAGAAAACCTTTCTCCTGATTCCAGAAGTTGTTCTTTTCCAATCCAACCATTAATATAAGCAATTTCTTCAAGAGCGGCGATTTTAATTCCTTGATGTTCTTCAATCGTTTTAACAAAATTCGTAGCCTCTACTAAACTTTGATGTGTACCTGTATCTAGCCAAGTAAAGCCGCGTCCAAGGAGCTCTACCTCCAGTTCACCCATCTTCAAATAAGCTTCATTAACTGAAGTAATTTCTAATTCCCCACGAGGAGATCGTTTCACATTTTTTGCAATTTCAACAATCCGATTATCATAAAAGTATAAACCAGTTATCGCGTAATTAGACTTTGGAAACTCTGGCTTTTCCTCTACGCTTAACACTTTTCCTATCTCATCGAATTCGACCACACCAAATCTCTCAGGATCTTGAACATGGTAGCCAAAAACAGTCGCTCCGCTTTCTTTTTGAGCTGCTTTTTGGAGAATCTTCCGCATACCAGAGCCATAATAGATATTATCTCCTAGGATCATAGCAACGGAGTCATTACCAATAAACTCTTCACCAATAATAAAAGCCTGTGCCAGCCCGTCTGGACTCTCTTGTACTTTATATTGTAGCGAAATACCAAATTGTGAACCATCACCGAGTAATGCTTCAAAACGTGGTGTATCCTCTGGAGTTGATATGATCAGTATTTCACGAATCCCTGCAAGCATTAAAGTTGATAGTGGATAAAAGATCATTGGTTTATCATAAATTGGTAGTAGTTGTTTACTTGTGACCATCGTCAATGGATAGAGACGTGTTCCGCTTCCACCTGCTAAAATTATACCTTTCATTAACAAAATTCCTCCTAATCTAATCTGATTTACTTATTTATAAATGAACCTACTGTAATTAACAACTAGTTTATCTGCCCCTCGTTACGCCAAGAGCTTGGTTACCTAATTCTGCATCATTTGGCATCTACAGCAAAGTCAACTAGGGACCAAAATTTCTTATGAGATTATGCTGGAGGGCTTAAGTTAGGTCGATTCAAACTTTTAACCGCAAGTACATGGTCTGCTATAATATGAGACTTATTATTTTGAATTGTTAATCCATTTGTACGTGAACCATGGGCTCCGTGTCGATTGATAGATAATATCCGTTCTGGGATCTTCACACTTCCGCCTGCACCAATTTCTTGTGTTTAAAGACTTTCTTCCTGACCAATTTTTATTGTTTTCGATGTTAAGCAACGTTTCTTCTAAATCTCTTTCTAAACTATTATACGAAAGAAAGCATCTCTAGTGCATTATTTAACCAAGACACTATTATTACAAGTATCCGATACTATCTTACAACTGAAATGACTTTCGATGGTTCCAACCCATAGGATAGAAAGACTTTCCCTTATCCATCGCACTTTAACGTGCAAAAACTTTATCTGAGAAGGGGACTTACCACTGGTTCTGTAAGGCAAGGGTGTTAATTAGTAGCGCATTCCATTATAAAGGATTGAAGGGATTATACCCTTGCAGCTAATCTAACATTTACCATATTCATCACAGCAGTTTGAATAGCAGCTAACTTCTCCTGGCTGTGTTCCATTGAGTCACCTTTTACCCCAAAGTAAAATTTCGCCTTAGGCTCTGTTCCAGATGGGCGCAGACAGAACCATGAACCATCCGATAAAAAGTACTTCAATACATTTGACGACGACAAGTTAATCTTACTTTCCAATCCACCTGCTTTTCTTACAGAAGTGGCATAGTCCTCCATTGCAGCAACTTCGGCAGCAAAAATGGCCGACTGAACAGCATCCTTATCACGCACAAAATCGCCGATCAGATAACCATAACTCTCCTCATAGCCAAATAAGAAGGTATGCTGACCCGTTTGTTCAAACTCATTGTTCTTTTTACCGATGAATTTGAAACCTGTTAGAGTATCCATTGCTCAATGCCATAAGACTGAACAATTGCACGGCCAATTTCAGAGGTAACAATGGTTTTGATGACCACACCATTTTCAGGAAGTAAGCCTTTGGCTTGTTTTTGAGATAGTAGATACTCCAGCATTAAGTCGCCCATTTGGTTCCCTGTAAGCACCACATATTCACCAGAATGGTTCTTTACTGCTACACCTAACCGGTCCGCATCAGGATCAGTCGCCATTAGAATGTTTGCGCCAATTTCTTCACCATATTTTATAGCGATTTCAAATGTGGCATGCTCTTCTGGGTTCGGTGACTTAACAGTTGAAAAATTGGCATCAGGTAGCTCTTGCTCCTTTACTCCCGTAATATGTTCAAATCCAAACGCCTTTAGCCCAGCACGAACAGGTTTATTTCCTGTTCCATGTAATGAAGAATAAACAATTTTTAAATCATTTGCGACATTAGCTACCACTTCAGAATTCAATTGAAGTGACTTTACATAAGCATTGTCGATCTCTTCTCCAACGTAAGCTAATAATCCAGTGGAAAGAAGGGTCTGCTCTTCTGCTGCTTCAACTGTTAATTCATTTTCAACAGCGTTCACATATTTAATAATAGTATCAGCTGCTTCTGGAGGAAGTTGGCCGCCGTCTTTTCCATACACTTTAAAACCATTGTATTCAGTTGGATTATGACTGTCGGTAATGACTACTCCTGAAAAGGCATGTAAGTATCTAACTGCAAAGGACAATACTGGTGTTGGACGAAGTTCAACAAATACATAAGCCTTAATTCCATAATTGCCTACCGTTTTGGCTACTTCTAACGCGAATTCAGGAGACTTATGGCGAGAGTCATACGCAATCACAACGCCACGCTGTTTTGCTTCCTCCCCTTGTTCAGCGATATACTTAGCCAATCCCTCAGCTGCTCTACGAATAGTATAGATATTTAAACGGTAATACCAGGTCCTAACTCTCCACGCATACCACCGGTACCAAATTCTAAATGTTTATAGAAATGATCTTCTAATAATCTTTTATTGCTCTCTATTTTAAGTAAGGTATCTTTTAAGTCATGTTCTAAATTTTCAAATGAAAGCCATTTTTCTGCATTATGTAACCAAGTCAAAATTGGTTCCCCCTTGTCTAAGATGTAGAAATATTCATTATTTGCAATATATCTGCGACTATCTTATCTGCCTCATGATTATTTAATTTGCTATTCACGTTAATTTCTTTTGTAATATTATTCATAAAGAATTCGTCCAACCGAAAAGACTTAAACTGGTCCCAATCAATGGTAATAATTGATGGTGTTTTGATCTTCTTCCATGGAAGGTCGATTAAGGATTAAAAGAGGTACACTGGCATTAATGGCCTAACCATTCCCCAACCTGCCTTTGAAATAACTAGATCTGATGCCGCAATATAGTTTTGTGATTCCAGATAATCTCTAGGAATTTGAAAAACATTAGCACGGTTTACCTGAACATTGGAAGATACGATAAAGACACAATCAGGGCTGTCCCAAATAGGCAACTCCTCTAATGAATCAACATCTATTTTCATTCCAAGTCCTAAGAAGATAACGTGCTTATAACCATTTAGATTTACTAATTTTCTAATTCGTACAACCTCTTTTAAATCTACTTCCCTTGAATATAAGCCATATTCATTTGTTGTGACGTTCCACTTTTCATTGCTGCAAGCCAAAGATAAGAAATAGGTCATTTTTTGATAGGCCGTTTTAAACGAATGTAACTCTCTATCTTCAATTAAGCCTTGATAGGCAGTATACCAAGTAAAATTAGATAGACCAATAGAAGGAATCCCTAACCGTTGAGCAGCTTCAAATGGCAGCGGTGAAATATCGGAAACCACCAAATCAACCTTATTCACCTGAAGGAACCCTTGCTCCTGCTCAACCTTCTCATCCCAATTACAAACGAAGTTTTTATATTCCTCCAATAATCTTACTCTATCGGGCTGGATTGAATCCTCTACTAAGAAGTAACCCACATCTGTCTTTTTGTCGCGGTAACTTACACGAATAGAATTTAGGGGTTCCTTAATAAAAGACTGCGCAAAGGAATGCGAGACAATAATGTTCACTTCCGGGTCCTTTAGAAGATTCCTTATAACCGCAATACTTCTTGAAGCATGTCCATATCCATAATCAGAAATATAATAAGCAATGGTCTTCAAAAACACTTCACCTCGAAAATAATAAAGAAGGGAGAAGACCTATACCCTCCCCCCTCCTATTAGGATAACCATTGTCTAGTCCCTACTAAACAAGTCCCTAGTGTAAACCTTATCCTTTACCTCATGTAAATCTTCAGATAATCTGTTAGCAACAATCACATCAGATATCTTCTTAAACTCTTCAAAATCATTTATAACTCTTGAATTAAAGAATTGATCTTCATGAAGGGCCGGCTCGTATACAACTACTTCAATGCCTTTCGCCTTAATACGCTTCATAACCCCTTGAATAGCTGACTGCCTAAAGTTATCTGAGTCCATTTTCATTGTAAGTCGGTAAATCCCAACAATCTTTGGACTCCTTTTAATAATCATATCCGCAATGTGATCTTTTCTGGTTCGATTCGCATCCACAATTGATGACATAATATTATTAGGAACATCTGAGTAATTCGCTAATAACTGCTTTGTATCTTTAGGTAAGCAGTAGCCCCCATAACCAAAGGAAGGATTATTATAATGATTACCAATTCGAGGATCAAGCCCTACTCCATCGATGATTTGCTTCGTATTTAATCCTCTAACTTCAGCATAGGAATCTAACTCATTAAAAAACGCAACTCTCATTGCAAGATAAGTATTTGCAAATAGTTTAATTGCCTCTGCCTCTGTTGAATTTGTAAAAAGGACATGGATATTTTCTTTCTTTGCACCCTTCAGTAGCAAATCAGCAAATACCTTTGCTCGTTCGGATTGTTCTCCTACGATAATTCTTGACGGAAACAGATTATCATAAAGGGCTTTACCCTCTCTTAAAAACTCCGGCGAAAAAATAATATTATCTGTTTCAAACTTCTCTCTTACCTTTTCTGTATAACCTACAGGGACTGTTGATTTAATCACCATAATCGCATCCGGATTAATGGATAATACATTTGCAATAACCGCTTCAACAGATCTTGTGTTAAAATAGTTCATTTCAGGATCATAGTTAGTCGGAGTAGAAATAATCACATATTCAGCATCTTTAAATGCCTTATAGTTATCTGTAGTGGCAGTTAAATTTAGCTCTTTTGATGCTAAATATTCTTCAATATCATGATCAATTATAGGAGATTTCCTATTATTGATCATATCTACTTTTTCTTGAATGATATCTAAAGCTATTACTTCATTATTTTGTGCTAAAAGAATTGCATTCGATAATCCTACATAGCCTGTTCCAGCGATTGTTACTCTCATTGTCATTACATCTCCATGTTTTATTAAATAGTTAGGAAATCATATAAATTGTATTATATTTAAAAAAAATTTTTGTTAAATAATTAGTCCATCAAGTAACTATTATACTAGTTCTATAATAATCAGAAACATTAAAATATTACTAATTCCACACACTAGTGACAAAATGTCCTTTCTCCGCCAGACAGACACTGGTTACTAAACCCACGTAACCAGTTCCAGCTACTGCTATTTTCAAATTTTTCAGCCTTTCCTTTATCAAATTCTTATTCTACAAAGCCATGAATCTTACTGCCGTTAATAGCTGCTCACCTTTGAGTACAAATAGGGAAAGATTCAATAATTTCGTTCTTTCTATTAATAAATTATACACTTCCGTTACTGATCAAACAATATGAGTTATTAGGGAAACATTGGCCGATGACAGAAAGTTGCTTTCCTCTCTGATTAGTCCGTAATTCTGAAGTAAAAAGCAAAAATTATATAGGGAGATAGTAAATGTTATTTCTAATAGAGACTGGAAATTTAAAGGAAGCGATGGAGACATCTCAATGTAATTGTATTTCGTATCCAATAAGAACAAATACCGGACGTTTAATGAATAATCACTTGTTATGAAGAAATAATTGATTCGACCCTCCATTAGATGATAAATTAGTTCCGGGTTTGGTTGTTGTGTGTTCCAATATCCCGATGTTTTTCAAAGTTAATATGATATACTGATATACTAGGAAAAATCAAATTGAATGAGGAATCTTATGGCATGGATTAAAAAAACTTATCATTTTATAATTTAAAGCTTTTTTATTTTTTATCCCTTTCTCATTTATCCATGGGTGAAAACTATTACTATGTAAATGCAAAAGCCTATTATTTTATCGGATGCATTCCCGGCTGGTTCATTTGCACCTTATCTCTATATGAATAAAGGAAAAAAAACCAATTTTCAAATCACCTAATTTTAAAAACTGTTGATTTTATTTTTACTCCTAATAGGTTGATCCACATTACACTCCTCCGCGTTATCTCTTGTAGGAGAAGGAACGCAGCAACAGGGAATATGGGTTATGCTTAGTTCCTTTATTGTTTAGTATGGCCTCCAGCTTAGGAAAGTAGTATCTTGGAAAAATTTGTAATTCGATTATCATTAGTTCATTTTTTGCAACTTTATATGGCGTCTGGGTGGGTGTCTCAATTGAGTTTTCACCTGTTGCATTAGGCTTATCTGGAAAAAGAAAAAGATACAGAAATTTGTACTGATTGTTGTAATGGTCTGTATGCTGTTAAGTTAAATTTTTATCAAAAAAATCACTCCAGGTCGATATCCAACATGATGTTCAAAGATCATCAAGAATGAGGATTCAGGAACAGCAGGCTCTTCGAGGTGGTATATTTAGCAGGTTTCTATGCATTTTATTGGCAAACCATTGCTGGTTAAGCACCGGCCCAAACACGTTTCAAGAAATGTTCTAACCAAGTGATCACAGTAAAGTGAAAAGATATTGGGGACGTCTTGTGAGTGGATGGCACAAACAAGACTAGAAAGTCAGAAGAAACAGCTTGAAGGATTTAGATTAAATTTCCACTTTTAAAAATTACCTTCGGAGGCAGATTCATGAAGAAAAAACCATCCCTTTCCAATGAAAACATGCAAAGTGATTATGGTAGAAGGAACTTCGTATATGGGCTATTTTTGGGGATTCTATCTTTTTTGACTGCATTCTTATTTAAAAAAGATAGTGGATTTATGCGATTACAAAAAAATCCGGATTCACAATTGGCCAATAAGGCGGCTCAACTAAATAGTATGTTTATCAATGTTTTATATCCACCATCTCCATTGAATGCACTAAAGGGTGATGGGGCATCTGAAAACATGACAGATGTACAGGCTATATTTAATTCGATTCAAAATACGGGCGGAACGGTATTTTTCCCCAAAGGAACTTACAAATTTTCTACTACTGTTAATGTTTATGATGGTACAACCATTTTAGGGGGAGGGAAAAAACCAACAAATGGACAGCCTACTATTTTAGATTTTACAGCAATCACAGGAGAGAATGCTGGAATCTATATGAATGATGCCAGTGACGTAAACCTAAAAGACTTTTATTTGTATGGCACACAAACAGGAAGCGGTAATGATATTTCTCTAGCAGGAAATTGTCGAAGAATCAATATTGAAAATATTATTTTGAATACGAAAACCACAGGGAACGGTATAGGTACAGGAGAATCCCTTATTGGTTCAAAATGGAGCAATATTGTCGTTGTTGGTGCAGGTACAGGATTCTATTTGAGTCCTGCCAGTACATCAACGAGTTTATATAATTGTTATGCTAATGCATGTACAAATTTCGGCTTTAACATTCAAGGGACATATTGTAGTTTATATTCATGTGGAGCCGATAGTAATGCTCATTACGGTTATGTAGTTAAAAATGGGAATCAAGTCGGCCTTTATTCCTGTGGTGGAGAAGGCAACGGAAGAGAAGCAATACTCCTAATAAATGCAACAGGCATCGATGTTCTAAGTTTTCGTTCTGTTTCTAATAACTCTGGTGCAAGTGGATTTTATCCATCTTTTATGGATATTCAAAACTCGAATCAAATTTTATTATCAAACTGCCAGGATAGTTCACCTAATAGTGCTACATCTTTTTCACTTACATCTACAACCGAAGATAGTGGGTCAAGAATTACAATTATTAATCCTAATTTTGCAAAACCGATCAATAGCAGGCTATTAAACGTTCCACGAATTGACGGGGCTTTTTATCCGAGTACTTTGGCTGCGACTAATGCCCAAAACAATTCAATATTCATAGATTTGGCAGATGGAAAATTGAAATTTAAAGACAAGTCAGGAACTGTAAATTTATTATATTAATTGTAGGCCCCCAATCAAACAACGCATATAAACACGCAGCGCCTCCTGGTACTATGAATGTATCAATTTAAGGGAGGTGCTTTTCATATGCCGCAACAAAAACTAACCATTGTCCGGTTACATTACATACCGAAAACGAAAATACCTCTTCAAAAAATCGAGCAATCACTTCCTCAACCCCGACTTGCATGATCAAAACCGGCAATGTTGAAATTTCCTCATTAATGACGTAGATGAGCACATCATCTAAACGATCATGAAGGAGTTGAAAGATTTGTGAAACACGATTATACAAATGTGAAAAACATTTATATTACATGTGGTAAAACGGACTTGAGAAAAGGAATCGATGGCCTGGCAACACTACTTCCAGATTCTTTCGAACTTGATCCATATGGCGATTCCATTTTCTTAATTTCAGGATGGAGTAAAGATCGCTATAAATGTTTATATTTTGACGGTGATGGTTTCGCCATGCTTTATAAACGATTGGATAAAGGCAAACTCCAATGATCAAAAGTTGAAAATGAAGTACGCAATCTTTCTCAACAGGAGCTTCGCTGGCTCCTCGAAGGTGGGATCGTTTTGGCCTCAATACCAATGATAAGAACCTTTCGAATTGGGTCATTCGTGCATCTCACGATTGGTTATTGCCTATTTAAGAGAGATTTAAAAATTTGATGATGGATAAATCGCTTTTACATATCGATGGACAAATCCTCCACCGATTTGATAGGAAATCTGGTCAAACCAATACTTATAATTGGGTGTGTCGAAGTGTCCCATACCAAGGACCGCCTATAACTCTCTTTCATAGCGCATTATCACGGGCTCAATCTGTCCTTGAAGGTTTCATTGAAGTTTTTTCTGGAACGTTTGTGGATATTGTTGGGCGCATGTTCGTCGTTATTGGCTAAAAGCGGACAGCAAACATGGCAAATTGGTTTGGGATTTTGCGATGATTTATATCGACTCGAAAGGAAATTTAAACATTTGTCTCCGAGTAAGCGTAGAAAAAAACGCCAAAAATACTCTAAGCCGATTGCAGATAAATTCTTGGGATAGGTTGAATCGTCACCATTCTACGGGAAAAATGTCCTCGCGAAAGCAGCCGAATACACATTGAACAGGGCAAATGGGCTCAGAACATTTCTGAAAGATGGACGCATTGAAATTGATAATAATCCAGCAGAAAATGCCATCCATCCACGTCATAGGAAGGAAAAATTGGCTCTTTAGTGTTAGTGAAGCCGGTGCAAAAGCGAATGCCTTCTGTTTGAGTATCGCAGAGACGACCAAGAGTAACGGCATTGATTTCTATGAATATATAAAGGAACTTTTGACAGATCTACCGAATCTCAAATTCCATCAAAACCCTGATATTTTAGATCAATACATGCCCTGGTCAAAAACAATTCAGGCAGAATGTAGCAAATAAGTGAAATAAGCCGTAATTCGATTAAAAAAATCAGAATTTAGGGCTATTTGTGATGCGTACCAGAAGGTACGCTTATTTTTTATATTTCGGGCTTACTATTAATTTATCTTTTAATATTAAAAATGAGGTCGGGGAAGCCAGTGTATATTACAAGCTTCCCCATTCCCTCGGTCTCTTTTTTCGGTAGATTATGTCTTGTAGTTAACTAGCGTGAATAACACCAATTGCTCAATCAACTATTAACAATCCTAGGCTTTCATAAATACTTTTAAATTTCGAAGTGTGACAACTATATCATATCGTTTTATAATCAAGTAAATTCCATAAAATACTGCATATAGAATCACGGAATTCCAAGAATTAATAAACCATGCTATTAGTATAAATATTAATGTCATCACTAGATCCAAGAATATATCCTTAAAGATAGAAATATTTAGTACTTTAGATAAAAATAATTCTGCTAGAACAGATCTAAAGGCCAGAAGGAATACTATTGATACTACCGCAAGATGTAAATTCTTAAACACTATTGTTGTTATAATTGTGATAATAACACTTAAAACAAGAGAGATAATGTTAATTCTTAACATAAACTTTTCTTTTCTTAATGTCTTCAAGTATATGTTAATCAATAGTTCCATTTTCCCATCAAAAACAATCATCGGGAATAGTACAGCCATATAGACTAAACTTTCTTTATAACTTGGCAGCCAAGCTGACAAAATCCCTTTAAGAGGGTAATATATTATCAATGCTCCAAATAATAATACCATCAAGATATCTCTTATCGAGACATACATACTTGCTAATTTCCTCTCATCAGTCCTTCTTAGAATAGGAAACATTACTATCCCTACAGCATTAATAAATAACATCATAAGACTAGATACGCTTAATGTAAGGGAAACCTTACCAAAATTTGTTACACTCCATGAGTGCTCTATTCCAAATCTTACTGTACCTATAATCAAAATGCTTGCAATATTTGCAAACATTAACTTTATCCCCACGCTAATATTCTCTTTAATCTCTTTAAAACTAAAATAAAATGTTGATATTCTACGATAAACTATATCTTTACAACAATACATCGCATATATTAAGGAAATAAATTTACCAATTAAATCAGTTACAATTATTATTTTGTATTCTTTAATTCCTACTAACAAAAATATTATAATCAGAAAGCAATATAATGCTTTCTCCATGACAGTTATTTGTGCGTACTCCTTAATTCGATTTGTTCCCTGTAAAATAAATAACAGCATAGCTCTTACGCCTACAATTATTAGGCAAAGAGATACCATTATTAAAATGGATTTTTTGTCTGAAATGTTCACATAGATTACTGATGAAACTATTAGTATACTAGCTAGTACTATTTGTGAAAAGAGCAACATCCAGAACTGAGAAAAAAACAACCTTTTATCTAAATCTATATACTCTTTACCACCATATCTTAGATAAATTCCGTCATTCCATCCAAATTGAAAAAATCCAACATATGTTGCATAAAATAAATAAAGCTGCCAATAACCATAATCCTTTGCACCTATTAATCTTGGTAATATTATCACCATTAAAGTTGATATAAGAAGCGATATCAAATTTGATGTTATAGTGTATGAAAAATTTTTTATAAAAATAAAAAATCCATTTTTCAAAGACGTTACCTCTTTTATCTTATGTGTTTTTTATAAAATTCCTTTTCCAATATTGAAGTATTAATTTCCGTAT
Organism: Neobacillus drentensis; assembly: GCF_021560175.1. Classification (GTDB taxonomy): domain Bacteria; phylum Bacillota; class Bacilli; order Bacillales; family Cytobacillaceae; genus Neobacillus; species Neobacillus drentensis_A. Next base: position 5,883,834 of record NZ_CP091110.1, read on the forward strand.
ACAATAAATCTATATTTTCTTTGATTGACTTTTCATCAACTTTAGAGTAATCTAAGCATTCTAATTTCCTTATAATTTCTTCAGAAAATCTATACTTTAAAATTTCTCCGCCAACAAATATAGCGTATGGAGGTATATCTTTTGCAACGATTGAACCCGCCGCAATAACAGCCCCTTGTCCAATCGTTACACCTGACAATATTAAACATCTTTCACCTATCCAAACATCATCTTTTATAACGATTGGTCCTTTAGTTAATGTATTTTCTTTTTCACCGCAAATATATTTTTTGAAAGGATATGTTGATAATCCTTTATATGAATGTTCCCCACCTAACAAAAACTTAACATCTCCAGCAATTGAACAATATGAACCAATAACTAGTTTTTCATCATTATTCCCATATGAATTTACAAAGAGGGGCCCGTACGTTTTTTTACCAACCAAAACCTTATCAATTGGAAATATACTCATAACAGATGTATAGTTATGTTTATTTCTTTTTCGCCAGGCCATTTTAAAAAGGATTAATCCAAAAATCTTCTTTACTTTTTGAAATACTCTTCTAATCAACACTATCCCTACTCTCACTAATATTATATAAACTTTACACTTTTCTATTCTAATAAACCTTACAAAATCTGAGGTATAATATTGGTGAAGATAAATTCGCAATTTCTAAGATTGAAATTAGAATGGTAGAATAGTCAACATAAATTTTTTTAGGAAGGGTATTTAAATATTTATTAAGGACTCCACATTTTTATTAGGGGCATCCCTTTTCTATCTACGTATATATTTAACTATATTATAAAAAGCTATATGGGTAATTGTATTGATTTCTTTATTACTTCCAATCAAATGAGAGGTTAATAAACTTTAAAATCATTTAATGCATTTTTATTTAATCTTTCATCCCACTCTTTATACTCAGCGGATTGACTCCGAGACACATTTGTCTCTTTGGATCGCTCTATAAATATCATTTTATTAATAGCTATCAACGTAAAAATAGACCAAATGATAGACTGACTATTAAAATAAAAAATTTCTACAAACGAGTGTAATATTACCGAGAGATATCCAATCAGCAAGGCTAATGTCGTACTTGAATATTTAAAAACTTTAAGTTTAAGTAAATGATACAAAGGATACACCAGTAAAATAAAATACACAGGTCCTATAATGACACCTAAATCCCTTATAGAGTTAATAAAAACGTTGTGTGGATCATTTAATAATACAATACCGTTTCCAAAGGGTTGAGATGCAATTTGTTTAATTGCAATTTCAATTAATACATTTCTTCCAGCAGAATTTCCGGTCTCTATGCTATCTTTTATTTTATTAATTATTTCAATTCCCATTATTGTATAATTGAACATGTAGAACGCAACTAAAGATAATAAGAGTAAACTTATTATAGACTTTAGTTTATTTACCTTGGAATTAAACAGCGTGATAATAAAATAAACCATCAATGAGACAGCTATTGATAAAATTGCCCCTCTTGATAAAGTTAAAAAAATCCCTAATATGCTTATAAGAGCAAACATTATCCAGTACTTTTTCCTTGAAATAAATTCATATAAAAAGAAAAATCCTAAAAATATTGAAAGATAATTTGATCCACCCATTAAAGTAACAGATTCACTTTTTAACGCATAAAAAACTTGGTTATCAATTGAACTTAAATTTGAGCCCATGTTCAATATTAACTGGATCACAATACTTAAAAGAAAAAATCTATTTGCAATTTCATATGAATTTATACTTTCTTTCAATAATACTTTCGCAAGTGTAAAAGCAATAAATCCTTCAAATATTGAAATTGCACCAGGAAGAACTGAAATACCCTGATCCGACCAAAAATAGGTCAAAAGAGCATAAGTTCCACATACGAATTGCAATACAAGAAATAATTTTTCAAATACATTTATTTGAATTTTTATGCCATTATTGTAGTTTCTTATAACCATAAGAAAAAATAAGAGAAACAATAAAACTTCTACAAGCTGAATATTATAACCCTTGCTTCCGGACTTAGCTGAATAAATCGTCCCCAGACTTATTGCTATAAAAACCAAAATCGTTTTCCACATTTTTTCCACCTATTTCATATTGCGGTAAGTATCTTTGATCTAACAATCACAGTACATTTTAATAACTAAAAATTTTATATAATTCCGATTTCTAATAAAAAATCTATTGTAATTTTTTCAATTAATTTATTTCATACTTATACATTTTCATCTATACAATGAAAAACATTGTTTAGTAAACTTTTTTAACATTCTTCTATATTCCTTCTTATAGAAACTATTAATTACAAAAGGTATATAATTCAAGAATAATATAAATGTGAATTGTAACTTATTGATTCCTACATATTTCCGTAACATATATAGTGAACTGTAATATCTATGAAATCTTGAAAAAGCGCTTTGTTTTCCTATTGAAACTGAACCTTTATGTAAAACATTCGCCTGTGGTAATACGCATGTTTTCAATTCAGTGTTAATTGCCTTATTTGATACTATCGCCTCTTCAAAATACAAAAATACATTTTCATCTAGAAATCCGCACAACTCAAAATATTCCTTTGTTAAAACCATGCAACAACCAGAAACGAGCCCCTTAAACACTAGCTCACGATCATAATCGTAATCAGTAAAATAAGTTTTTCTCTTTATTCCTTGAAAATCTAAAAAAATGAAAGGTTTTTTGCTAAATAAGTAATTTTTGAATGTATAATTCTTTCTTGGTGAATTTTGTATTGTATTGTTTTCTAGTATTACTTTAGGACCTAAAATTCCGATATTTTTATTACTCTTTAAATATTCGTACATAAAGTCAATAGAATTTTCAAAATAAATGATATCACTATTTGACAAAATTACTGCTTCTGCGCCATCTAAAAGAGCTTGTTTGATTCCTATATTATTTCCAGCAGAATATCCACCATTTTCATTAGAATTTATCAATACAACATCATCGCTATCCTGAAATTTTGAATATAATTGGATATAGGAATCATCAGGGGATTTGTTATCAACAATATATATTTTATAGCGACATTTCGTACTTTTGCGAATAGATTCAACACACTCAATCGTTTCTTCCCAAGTTTTATAATTAAGTATTACAATGCCTATCATCTTATTAACATCCTTTATTAACAATTATTTATAGACTCTAGTAATTATATCCAAAATTTGCTAATGCATCTTTATCTAGTATGCTGTCAACATCCACAATTAACTTTTTACTCATTTAGAATCTCCACAAAATATTCTTGCTATCATATCATAAACATATGATCAGTAACAGCAACAGTCCACTGATCATATCAACAGGAAAAATTGACATCTACTCATGTTTTACGTCCCTAGAATCGACGTTTGGATCAACTACAATCGGATTGATTTCATATGATTAAGATGTTAATAATATCGTATATTCCTTATTATTTACGTGAATCAGGTTAATTTACCTTAAATTATACCCTACAAGTTACAAACTTCTTAAACACGTTGTTAACTAGAATTAATTTCTTAATGGTCACTTAGTTTTTAATGGTTATAATTTACTCACAAGATATTTTTATATAGCTTTATTTCTGCACCACAAGTATTATCTAAAAAATACTTTACATTCTTTTCATAAGGAACCTGCTTTGTTATTTTTTCTAAAATAGGTTTTAAGTCAATTGCCGTATTTCCATTATTAATAAATTGTACATTTTCAAAATCCCCCAAAATTTCATGACAAATCTTAATATCAGATGTAATAAGGGGTAATCCGAATGTTGCCATTTCACAGGACATTACGCCCTGAGTATCTTGGCGAGTTGGTAACAAACCACATCTTGACTTATTTAAAAGATCAATTATTTCTTTGTGTGATAACACATCATTTATCCAAGTAATATTGTCGGATTTTTTTACATAATCAAAAAACTTACCGCGACCAATAAGTAAAAATTTTAAGTCAGGATTATTATGAGCTAATTCATTAACAATATCCAGACAATATGATGGACGGTCCATATTATTACGAATTGTTACAAAATCATATAATTTCTCTACTTCTAATTTATAGCCATTATCCTCGAACACTTGTCCAACACCATTGTGTATAATTGAATATTTACCTTCAAGAATAGATGAATTTATTTTCGTCCAATGCAAAAACTCATTATATATCCACTTACTTACAAAGACAAAATGCGACTTGTAGGCTAACTTAACATAGTATTTATGCCAAATCTTTAGCTTAATACTATCGTATAAATCCTGAAGATTTGTCTTTATAATTGATAACTTCTCTTGAAATGCATATGGTTTCGGATAAGTAGCATTTATCCTAAGCACTTCATGTCCATGAAAGAAAAACACTAATTTAGAGAAGTTTTTCTCGTATTTCTTTAAAAATCTATAGTGATTGCGAATATTTGGGGCATGACAAATTAATATATCATACATTTTTTCTTGGTTATTTTTATAATTCTCCAACGTTATAACAGGTATTCCATCAATAGTATAATTCTCTTTAGCATTAAAATTTAAAACTGTTACTTCTATATTATGATTTATATAGTATTTATTACGAACATGAACATACATTAACGCTATATATCCATCAGGTCTTGGATAGTCAGCAACCAATATTAGTAATTTCATTTCACACCTCATACTGAATTTCAGACAAAATTATTTTCCTATCTTGTAGACTCCGCTTTTTCCCAGAATGGTTTTGCCTTCCCCGTCAATATGTTATAAACTCCTACCCATTGTGCAATAATAGTGACACAATAGTAATATATTAATGTCAAATACTTATTATTTGATTTTGTTATTACTCTAAGTATTGCTAAAAGGTAAAACAGCAATTGTCCAGTAAATGTCATTAAAAAAAACCATGATTCTGTTAATAGTAAAGCGTTAAACATCAATAAGAACAAATGGGAAACCCATAATAAATATCTACATGTCCTATGGCCAAAGTAAAAATAAGTAAACCACTTATACTTAAACATGTTTAGTATCCTTACATCAGGCAAAATATGCTTTAAAATAATCCTATTCATTCTTACTTTACGACCAAACTCATCTTCAATAACTTCTCCGGCCTTCTCATAAGCAATAGCATCATGATTAGCAATTGCCCTTTTACCTTGAAGTGCATATAATGGAGGCATTGCACTATCGTGACATTGTATTGGATCGAAGTCATAGTAATCCTTCGTCCTACAGGCGTATAATGCTCCGTTACCAGCTGTAATTGTTTGTATTCTTCCTTCTATTTGACGAGTAGCTAAATCACCATCCCAGTAACTTGCTTCGGCATTACTTACATCACTAAATTCCTGATTTATAATAGACAATCTCCCAGAAACATAGGCAATATCTTCTGATGTAAAAGCTGCCATTAGTTCGTTTACAGACTCTTTATCCATTATAGAATTGGCATCAGTCATAACTAGGTACTCTGTAGTAACTGTTTTTTGTGCTTCATTTTGAGCATTTGTTTTTCCCTTACGAGCCTTCACCTCATAAAGTCGTATCTTCCTATCTCGGTGTTCTTTTATGAAATGTCTTATAATCTCATTAGTTCTATCTGTACTATTATCAGATGATATCAAAAATTCAATTTTATCTTTAGGATAATTTAACTTCAAAATGTTATTAAGTTTTTCTAGTATAACTTTTTCTTCATTATGAGCAACAACCATAACCGTTACTGTTGGTTGATGAGAATAATCTTTTTTTAGCCTGCGATTCTTATATAACTTTCCAATTATCTTTAAAGATACTGGATAGCCAACCATTGCCCAAACTATAATAAATCCACTTATATAAAATAGAATTTTATATAATATTTCCATGTTTTTCCCCCCTTAAATTATTTACTACTTATTTATTTTCCTAGCAGGAACCCCTATATAAGTTCCAGGTTCAGTTATATCCTTAACTACAACAGATCCGGCACCAATTTTACATCTGCTAGTAATATTTAAATTATTGCTCACTACACTGCCAATACCCAACCATGTTCTCTGGCCAACTTTTACTGTACCCGCAGTATGTACTCCAGGAGATATATGAACATAATCTTCAATCACATTGTCATGATCAAGCGTAGCTCCAGTATTAATAATGCAGCCATTTCCAATCCTTGTGCAACAGTTAATCACAGCCCCAGCCATGACAACTGTTCCATATCCAAAATCAACTGTTCTTCCAATAACAGCGGAAGGGTGAATTAATGTTGGAATACTGGCACCCCAAGCTTTAAGTCGTTCTTGTAACTTTTCTCGAGTAACATTATTCCCAATACCCACAAATAAGTCAAAGTTATTTATATGTGTAAAAGCCTCAGCTGTTTTACCAATAACCTCTATTCCCATCGACGTTTTGATACTCTCATCATCGTCTAAAAAGGCAATGCTCTGCCATTTGTTCATTTTTAAGGCAATGTCAGCAATCACTTTTCCATGGCCACTAGCTCCTATTATAAGAAGTTTATTTTTCATAGTCCTAAACCATCCTTTTTGGTTCCCATAAAAGGTTCCACTGTTGCAGCCGTTTCTGAATTAATACCCTCCTTAACAAAAACCTTAATAATTGTCAAAAGAATAATCTTCCAATCGCCAAGGAAACTTACATTATCTACATACTCCACATCAAGATTAAATTTCTCTTCCCAACTGATCGCATTTCTACCACTTACCTGCGCTAGACCAGATAAGCCAGGTCTTACTTCATGGCGTCGTTTTTGCGTTACATTATAAAGGGGAATATACTGCACCAGTAATGGTCTTGGCCCTATGAAGGACATATCTCCCTTTAAAATATTATATAGTTCCGGCAGCTCATCAAGAGATGTCGACCGAAGGAATCTTCCAAACTTTGTTAATCTCACGCTATCTGGGAGTAATTCTCCATCTTCATCTCTTTCATCAGTCATCGTTCTAAACTTATACATCTTAAAAATTTTCTCATTCAGGCCTGGCCTGTTCTGTGTAAACAACACCGGACTACCTAGCTTAACTCTTACTAGTATAGCTAATACTAGAAACACAGGACTAAAAACAATAATGGAAACCAAGGACAATAAAAAATCCATTAGCCTTTTTATAAATCTTCTATAAAAACTCCCCTTAGAAGATTTCATTATTCAAACCATAACCCTTTGATAATCTTTACCACTCTCTCTAAATCTTCGTCTGTCATCTTCGTATCAGAAGGTAAACACACGCCATTCTCAAACAAATTCTCGGAAACATTCGATCCTACAAAATCATACTTTTCAAAGAACGGTTGCATATGCATTGGTTTCCATATCGGTCTTGACTCAATATTTTCTTTCTCAAGAGCTTCCATAACATCAATCGGCCTAACATTGCCACTTAACGTCATTGAGCTTAACCAATAGTTAGGATCATTCCAATCATTAATGGGCATGAACTTAACTCCATCAAGTGCACCAAGTTCTCTTTTATAAAACTCAAAGATATATTTCTTTTTCTCAACCCTCTGATCTAAAACCTTAAGCTGCCCTCTACCAATCCCCGCAACTACATTACTCATTCGATAATTGTATCCTAATTCGCTGTGTTGGTAGTGTCTCGCTTGATCTCTAGATTGAGTGGCCCAAAATCTCACTTTCTCAATTCTCTCCTCATGATCAGAAACGAGCATGCCGCCTCCTGAGGTAGTGATAATCTTGTTCCCATTAAAAGAGAATATACCAAAATCTCCAAACGTACCTGTATGTCTTCCTTTATAAAAAGCACCTAAGCTTTCAGCAGCATCTTCAATTAAAGCAACATTATGTTTCTTGCAACTCTCCACAATCTTATCCATATCAGTAGAAAGTCCGTAAAGATGAACAACTATTACTGCTTTTACATTCGGGTACTTTTCAAAAGCTTCTTCTAAAGCTTTAGGGCACATATTCCAAGTCTCATAATCACTATCAATAAAAACGGGTGTTGCATTTTGATAAATAATGGGATTTACTGTAGCCGAGAAGGTCAGTGTCGGACAAAAAACAATATCCCCTTCACCAACTCCTACTGCTTTAAGCGCCAAATGAATCGCAGCAGTTCCAGAAGAAAGTGCAGCAGCAGATTTAGATCCTACCTTCTCAGCAAGTTCTTTTTCAAATTGATTAACATTTACTCCAAGTGGAGCAATCCAATTTGTATCAAATGCCTCTTTAACATATTCCCGTTCATAACCCTCATCACTCATATGTGGTGATGAAAGAAAAATTCTATCTGCCATTGCTTAAGACTTCCTTCCTTAATAGCTTACTATTTAACTTTAGATGGCTAGTACTCAGTTGATATAACATATATGATCACTAAATTGCTTACCCACCAAATTCGACACACTTAATAGTCTAAGCGCTTGTCATATAGCATAAATTATGACATTAGCCTAGGTTTTAAATTTTTTCACTTAACTTTTAGTTCATCCATTACTGTCTCAAGATAGTTCAATAACTCGGGCCTCAAATCACTATCTTGTAATGCTATATCAATGGTGGTTTTTACAAACCCAATCTTTTCACCAACGTCATACCGCTTACCATCGAAGTCATATGCAAATACTCTTTGTATCTGGTTCAACTTTTGAATCCCATCAGTCAGCTGAATTTCCCCTCCAGCCCCAGTCTGCTGCTGTTCCAAAAACATAAAAATCTCTGGAGTAAGAATATATCGACCCATAATGGCAAGATTTGAAGGAGCAGTCCCTGGTTTTGGTTTTTCTATAAAGTTATTTACTTGGTACCGGCGGCCTTCTTGAATGGACGGATCAACTATTCCATATCTATGAGTCTCTTCATTTGGAACTGTTTGAACACCTATAACCGAAGAACTAGTTTCTTCAAATACATCCATAAGCTGTCTTAAACATGGTGTTTCACTTTGGACAATATCATCACCAAGTAGAACCGCAAACGGCTCATCACCAATAAAATTACGTGCACACCATACTGCATGCCCTAAACCCTTTGGTTCTTTCTGCCGTATATAATGAATATCTGCTAATTTTGAAGAATATTGTACCTTTTCCAGCAGTTCTGTTTTACCTTTTTCTTTTAAGTTTTGTTCTAGCTCTGGAGCAAAATCAAAATGATCTTCGATCGCTCTTTTTCCTTTGCCTGTTACAATAATAATATCTTCAATACCAGAAGCAATTGCTTCTTCGACAATATATTGAATAGTAGGCTTATCAACAATCGGTAACATTTCTTTGGGCATTGCCTTTGTTGCAGGAAGGAAACGTGTTCCAAGTCCAGCTGCCGGTATGATTGCTTTACGTACCTTTTTCATCGCACACTCCACCTTAATTCTCTATGTTTTAAAAGAAGTATTAGTTAGTCGTTGATAAAGCCGCAGTACGGTCAAATTTATTATTTGCAACTGCTATTAACGTATCGTGCATTTCTGATTCAGACATAGTTAATAGGTTTTCGATTAACTCACCTAAAGCCGTAGCATGGATAACCTTCGCCTTTCCAATATGAATCTTAGGAAAGACATGCTCCGGATGTACTTCATTCTCATTAAGAAGCTCCTCATACATTTTCTCCCCAGGTCGGAGGCCAGTGTAATTAATACCGATTTCTTCTTCAGTATACCCAGATAATTTAATAAGATTTTTAGCCAAATCCACTATCTTAACCGGTTCACCCATATCAAGTACAAAAACCTCACCACCGCGAGCTAACGAACCAGCTTGGATTACAAGCTTTGAGGCCTCCGGTATTGTCATAAAGTAACGAGTCATCTCAGGATGCGTAACCGTTACAGGTCCGCCTGCAGCAATTTGCTTTTTAAATAACGGAATAACGCTCCCCCGGCTTCCAAGTACATTTCCGAACCGAACAGCAACAAACTTTGTTTGACTAGTAGCTGCAAGACTCTGAATTATCATCTCAGCAAATCGCTTAGTCGCTCCCATTACATTTGGAGGATTTACTGCCTTATCGGAAGAAATCATTACGAATGTATTCACACCAAATGTGTCAGCCGCTTCCGCTACATTCCTAGTACCAAATATATTGTTTTTCACAGCTTCTCTCGGATTATATTCCATCAATGGTACATGTTTATGTGCTGCAGCATGGTACACTACAAAAGGTTTATGCTCTTCCATCACTTCAAAAATCCTCGTCCCATCCTGAATATCACCAATAACCGGAACAATTTCTATTTGATTCTGATATTTTTTTCGTAGTTCCATATCAATCAAGTAAATACTGTTTTCCCCATGTCCCAAAAGAACAATTTTTCTAGGATTAAACTTACAGATCTGCCGGCATATCTCCGAACCAATGGATCCGCCTGCTCCTGTAACCATCACTGTTTTTCCTGAGACTTTCTCAGAAATCCCAGCAATATCTAACTCTACAGGCTCTCTTCCTAATAAATCCTCAACCTGTACATCCCGGAATTGATTAACCGTAATTTTCCCCGTCATTAAATCCTCAAGTTTAGGAATAATTTGTGTTTTGGCCTTTGTTTTTGCACATTCTTCAAAAATTCTACTTAATGCTTTCTGAGGTAAAGACGGAATAGCAATAATAATATTATCTATCTTGTATTTTTCTACCGTTTCCTTAATGTGTCTGGAATCCCCCACAACGGTAATCCCGAGAATGTCTAATTTATGTTTTTTGGGGTCATCATCGATAAAGGCAACGGGTCTCAAATCAATATCATGGTTATTAAGCAATTGCCGAGCTACCATCGTACCGCCTCTACCAGCCCCAATAATTAATGTCCGTTTAACATCGGCTTGTTTTGTGATGAAATTATCGCGAAACACTCTCCAAGAAAAACGGGTGCCTCCAATAAATAGCACATGCAGCATCCAGGTAATCATTAATGCCCTAGCATACATATTATGATAAAAAATTTCTTGCATAATTGCTGTTACCAATATGGTAAACGTCACTGCCTTTACCACGGCAATTAGCTCGCCTATACTCGCATATTCCCATGCCTTATTATAAAGCTTATAAATAGAAGCAAAAAAATGATGGCAGATTAATAAGGTAATCGACGTAACAAACAGCATCGGAATCTTAAAAATCTGTATTTCTGGGCTCAGCGTAAAATAGCTTATATATACCGCTGTTAACACTATAACGGAATCAAGCAACGCAAGTGTCGTCAATCTCTTCCTATATGTCACTCTTTATTCCCCCTCTTTTTCTCCCATTTTCCCCTCACACTTTTCCGTACTAAAGCACTTGGGCAAAAAAATAAATACCTAATGGAATAGCAAGTGGCTTAACACTCATTCTTTCATTAGCTATTTATTATTCATATATTTTTTTTATGGCATTTAACCAGTCCTCACATCATGCTATCGACGACAAGCGTCTAAGGATAGAGGATTTGCCTCCTTCCCAAATCATGATCGAGTGCCCCCATGGATAACGGACAGGGTAGCCTCGCCGAATTAGACTTTTGGCCTAATTAAGATAGTTAATAAAATCTGTCATACTATGCTTTAAATACTTTAAAAAAATATGAACTTTTTTTTCTTTTTTATTTGGGCCGGTATTTCTTTAATTACATTTTTACCATTAATCAATAGTTCAGCATTTTCTTTAAATAAGTAAACGTAATCCAAACCATATTTTTCATTGATAAGATCGAATGCTTCTATCATTTTAAAGGTCCGATTGGTAATGTTGTGGGCATCAGATGCAATAAAATGTGTTAAATTCGCCTCAATGATCTGGTTGGAAAAGCTCTTAATATTCTTACCGAAATAACCGCATAGGCTTGATGCGGTTACCTGAGTTAAGGCACCTTTTTCAACTAAGTGGTACAGCAATTCAGGACGTTCGATTAATTCCGAATTTCTTTCGGGATGGACAATAATTGGAGTTAGACCTTTTACTTGAATATCAAATAAAAGTTTCTCTGTATATCTTGGGACATGGTTTGAAGGGAATTCAATAAATAAATATTTACTATTATTTAAAGGTTGAATTTCATCTTTTTCTAAATCTTCTATTATATCACCATAGATTCTAGGTTCTTGTCCTGGAAGAATCGTCACATTTACTCCAGAGTTCTTTAGTGCCTGGTTTAATTCTTGAACTTTTGTAACGATTAACTCTTTTCGGTTATCGTAATGGTTATTTAAATGAGGGGTGGCGATGATGGATTGGATTCCTTCTTTCTCTGCTTCCTGTGCCATCAAAATGCTATCTGACATATTTCCTGCTCCGTCGTCAACGCCCGGCAATATATGACAATGAATATCCACCATAATACGCACACCCTTTCCTAATTATTGTCACAAACAAAAGACTTTTACCATAATATCATTTCACCTTGGGATGGTAAAGGGGTGAAAAATGTCGAAATTTGTCACTATACTCCATAATAGTAGTAGTAATTTGTGTCTTTCATTTTCTTATTGTTTAAAACGACACCTAATAGTTTACTTTGTGCTGAATCCAGTAATTCTTTCGCTTTTACCACTTGATCCTTCTCCGTTTTACCGCTTGATACTACCAATATGGAACCCTCACATTTATTAGCTAATATTTGCGCATCCGTAACCGCTAATAAAGGCGGAGTATCAAATAAGACAACATCAAATAAGTTTAATACTTCCTGATAAAATTGTTCCATCGCCTTGGAGCTTAATAACTCAGCGGGATTAGGTGGTATAGGACCGCTTGTTAAGACAAAAAGATTCTTTTCATCCGTATCCGCAACAGCCTTTTCTAAGGTCATTTGCTTTGTTAAGACACTTGTTAGACCAAAAGTATTCGTTTGACTAAATGTGTAATGAACCGTTGGTTTTCTTAAATCTGCATCCACTAGTAAGACTTTTTTTCCTTGCTGTGCAAATACCACTGCTAAGTTCGCAACTGTAGTGGATTTACCCTCTCCCGGTCCTGTTGAGGTAACCATCAATGATTTTACTTCATTATCCACTGAAGAGAACTGAATATTTGTTCTAATTGTTCTATACTGTTCTGAGATTGGTGATTTTGAGTCAGACATGGTAATGATATTTCTTCTGTTGCTTATTGATTTCGTATTATTTCTGTTAAGAGCCAATCGTCTCACCTCTTAATTTCGCATTTCTACCTGTGTTTCTTTTCTTACCGCCCTTTAACTGGGAATCGTCCATAATTGCAATGGACCCTAGTACCGGTAAACCAAGCAGCTTTTCAATTTCTTGTTCATTTTTAATCGTGTTATCAAAGTACTCTAAAAGGAAGGCTAAACCTACCCCAACCATTAATCCAACCACCATTGCAATCGCTATGTTTATTAACGGTCTTGGCTTAATTGGTGATATTTGATCCGTCACGGTTGCTTTTGCTAGAATACTAACATTGTCAACGTTCATAATTTTCACAATATCATTTTTAAACACATCGGCTGTCTTATTGGCAATTTTTGCAGCTGTTGCTGCATTTTTATCCTGTACAGATAGAGTTACTACTTGTGAATCCTTTTCATTTTGAACAGTTATTTTTTCATTTAACTCGGATACGGTCATATCTAAATTCAATTCTTTAATGACTTTTTCAAGAATGGCAGGACTTTTTATAATGACGTTGTAGGTATTGATTAATTGAAGATTGGTCTGTACTTCATTGTATTGATAGGTTGCTTGATCGTTCTTCGCCTGATTGACAAGCAATTGTGTGGACGTTTGATAGATTGGTGTTATGAAAAAGTAACTAACCACTCCGCTAATTAATATGGCAATAAATGTTATGCTCAATATTAAACTTAGTCGTTTACGTAATGTTTCAAACAACTCTTTTAAACTAATGGTTTCTTCCATGGTGTCCTCCCTTTATTTCCAAAAATAAACCAAAAGTATTATATCATAGAAATTCAGTTCATGTTGGCCTAATTTGTATAATTTTAGTTATTTTTGTCATATTAATGTTTTGTTTCCTTAGTCCTTTCTTATTCTACACTGTTTTGTAGTTTTTTGTAGATAAATTACGAAATTGGAAGTAATTTTCTAATTATTTTTGTTATAATGGTTGTGCAGAATAATTTGGGGGTATTATAAATGAAGACTTTTTTCACTATACTATTAGGTATAGCCTGCCTTACGGTACTCGTTTGGGGCCATTCCAATTGGAATAAAAAAATCGCAGTCGCCTCGAACCGTACCTCTACCTCCTCTTCCATAGATGGGGATAATTCACAGGAGATAACTACTAATTCATCACAAGAAGATTTATTAGCCTATACCTCTAACTGGCCTCCAGCAGCTGTTGAGACATTTAAAAAGGCTATAAAAGAGAAAAAGACCTACAAGATTCTTTTTTTTGGGTCTCCGGCCATCGGTTCAGATACGTCTGGTAGTTATCCCAAGGTAAAAGAAAAGCTTCTAGAGACATTTGGGAATAAGAATATTAAAGTGGGGTTAAAAACCTTTAATACTACCTCCACCAAGTTCATTAGTATGAATAATCAGGAAGAAATAGCTGCCGAAAAGGCTGATTTAATTGTACTAGAGCCGTTTATTTTACTTAATAACGGAGAGGTATTACCAGATAACACCCTAACGGATATAACCAAGATGATGAATGATATCAAAGCGAAGAATCCTGACACAACCTTTATTCTTCAACCTTCCTATCCACTATATCAAGCCAAGATCTATCCTAGTCAGGTCGCTGTGTTGAAGAAGTTCGCGGAGGAAAATAAGATTGCTTATCTTGATCATTGGACAGCCTGGCCGAATTCAAATACAGAAGCGTTTAAAGAATACCTTCTGCCGGATGGAAGCGCACCAAGTGAAAAAGGATATCAAGTATGGAGTAATTACTTAATCAAATACTTTACGAATCAATAAGCGGACTCTATTTAGAGTTCGCTTTTTTTCTATTAACACAGTGTAAGCGTTTTAACATATATAATAGAAGAAACTAGGTTTAAAATGCGGAAAACTTCCTCTAGAGAAAGTAATGGTTCAACTTCAGCGTTAACAGCTCTTAAAAAAATCAGTACTGCCAAAGCCATCTTTATCTCTAGAGGAGATGATTCTGGTACTAATAAGAAAGAGATCGCTCAATGGAAATTAGCAGGCATTACACCTTCTGGTACTTGGTATAAATAGGCTGGATTAGGAATGGGTTAAACTCTCCGTATGGCAGGAATTAGGCGGGTATACACTCACAGATGAGGCTACTTTTTTAACGAACGAACAAAACGTCTTTAGCGAAATTAGTTTACGGACAAAATGCTTTATATAACCCATATGGTGTCATTGAGGTAAAAGAAACGAAGAAGCCAAATTCAAGTAAGACATTTATTGATTGGTTAGTCACAAAGAAGGCCAAGGGATTATTGGAAAATATGGTAAAACCAAGTTTGGTAAACTATTATTTGTTCCGAATGCCTCTAAACGATAGTTTATACGATTTAATAGTTTTTAAGGGAGCCTAGTTCTAGGTCCCTTTTTTATTACAAAAAATTTCCACTTTCGTATATTTTATCAGAAAAATAATTTATAATATTGTTAATGGAGGACTTTTGTCTTATGAAATTATTCTTAGGGAGTGAAGGAATGAAAAGTTTAAGGGTTTTATTTAGTTTATTATTTTTATGTTTGCTTGCCATCCCGATTAGTGCACATGCAGCGGAACGTGTACCAGTTCAAAAAAGTTTAAGTAGTAACATTACTACAAGCAGTTTACCAGGGTCCATTATGAGGAAGTCCTTATCTGTAAATCCGGGGGATTATCCTTTAAGAGGTAACAATACATATGTAGATTCATTGTTGGATAGTTGGTATACATTTCACGATCTTACCTTTGTTGGGGTAACCAATTACTCTGCTTCTCAAATGGATGTTCAAGTATTATCTCAAGATGATTCCTTTTTCAAAGATCCATATATTACAATCGAGTTTCTTAAAAATAATGGTGGGACATTACAGTACATAAACGCTACTAATTTTAACACGTTTGGTTCGTTAAATACCATGATGCATTCCACTGTCAATAAGTCATTATATGTAGGCCAGCCCTACATTTATTTAAGAATAGGAGTTTCCGAATATCTGAGTGATTTGTACTATCAGGATGTTACGCAATTTAAGGTGGTTAATCCTTTCAACGCACCTGACAAAACGCCGCCTGCCAAGCCAACTGTTAATACCGTTGACGACAATGACACGATTATAACAGGCAGAGCAGAAGCAAATTCATATATTCTCGTAAAAAATGGGAGCGCCACAGTTGGTTCAACCAAAGTCAGCCCTGCAGGGGTCTTTAGTATGTCGATGCCAAAACAACGGGCAGGGACAAAACTAACAGTTTATGCAAAAGATGCAGCTGGAAACCAAAGCGTAGGTACAACCATCACCGTTATCGATCGAACCGCTCCAGGCAAACCAGGTGTTAGTTCTATTGGTGATAACCAAACGATTATTAATGGAACAGCTGAAAACGGCTCTAGAGTAGAAGTTAAACAAGGTACTAGCGTCATTGGCCAAATTACTTCAACAGGCTCCTTTACTATTAAACTCACAGCCCTAAAGAAAGCAGGCACCGTCTTAACGGTTTACGCCATTGATAAAGCCGGGAATCGTAGTGCAGGAAATGCTGTAACCGTCATGGATGTAACAGCTCCAGCGGCGCCTAGCGTAAATAAAGTGACAAGTACCTCCACCTCCATCACTGGTAAAGCAGAAGCAGGTACAGGAGTTTATATTTTCTCCGGATCCACATTGGTAGGACAAGCCACCAGCAATAGTGCCGGATACTATAGCGCGGCTATACCGGTTCAGAAGCGGGGCATCAAACTAGAAGTACTGGCCATCGATAAAGGCGGCAATCAAAGTGGTTCTGCGTGGGCAACCGTTTACTAAGTTAATAGACAGAAATCAATGATGAGTGAGAGGAGCTCTTATGAATACATTTAACCGATTATCTTGTATCGTCTTATCCTGCCTTCTAATATTCTCTGTTTCTGCTGGAGGAACCGCACATGCGATCACAGCAGGCCAGGGCTATGTGATTATCAATAACGAGTCCGCAGACGGAGATGGAACCGCCTATACAGGATCTTTTAAGATTAATAACAAGAACTATACATTTAATAAACAAATAAAGCCTAGTGCTTATAAAATGGATTATGTTAAACCTTTTAATATCGCAAAAAACAAAACTAGTAAGCTTCGTCGGAATACGTTGTCTGCCTCGTCGTTTGCCGTAGGAGACAGCAAATCTTTTTGGGTAGCCAATATTGAATCAGATTATGATTATCAAATTACGGCCAAATTGCTTTATAGCGGGACAAACTCAAACGTGTGGGTCTATAACAATCAAATTACGACTGCCGATGCCCAAAAGCTCGGTCAAGAGTTTGATACGAAAATAAAACCGATGGTCAATACCAACTTTGGGATGGAATCCGATGTCGATGGAAATGGGAAAGTAAATATCCTTTGCTATGATATCCAGGATGGCTTTAGCGGAACCGGCGGTTATGTGGCAGGATACTTCAATCCATACGACCTATATGACCTTCCCGACTCTAATAAAATGGAAGTCTTCAACATTGATACCTATCCAACGATGGGACTTGGTTCTGGAAAAGATGTTTCACAAGCTTACAGTACACTAGCCCATGAATTTCAACACATGGTGGACTTTAACCGTACGGCCTTTATCGAAGGTAGCACTACCCAAATGGATACGTGGTTAGATGAAGGATTATCAATGGCCGCTGAACAGATCTATACAGGCAGCCCCCTAACGGATCGGATTGATTATTACAATTACTCTGATTCAATTACCAACGGTCATTCGTTATTGTACTGGGATGATTACGGTGATGTCTTGTCTAACTACTCCTTATCCTACTTGTTCTTCCAATATCTCAAGCTTCAAGCGGGCCAAGGCGACAAGATCTTTAAGGAAATCCTCGATAATCCAAATAATGATTATCGTGCCGTTGAAGCGGTGATTCAAAAATACATTGACCCGAATATGACATTCGGGAAATTTATGACCTCATTTAGAGAGGCCTTATTGTTAAAGCAGGCTACTGGACTCTATGGATTTAAAGGAGAACCTGCCTTTGATGCGTTAAATCCTAAGATCTACAGCGGTTATGGAACTGATTTACATGGCGGCGGCGCGGTTGTTAAAGTAACTGATTTACCATTTACAGCGCCTACAGATAAAGACTCGGATATTACCTACACCCTCTTAGGTGACGATATTGATATGACACCACCAGCACTTTCAGCCGTTAATCAGGTTAGTGATCAGGATACCGCCGTAACTGGCATAACGGAGGCTGGAGCCACCGTTTATGTAAAGAAAGGCAGCACACAACTCGGTTATGCTGCAGCTGATGATACAGGTAATTTTAGCGTTCCTATTTCTAAACAAACTGGCGGTACCATCTTGTCTGTTTATGCTGTAGATGCAGCAGGAAACTCGAGTAGTACCACTTCTATAACGGTTAAAGATACAATCCCTCCGGCTGCACCAAGCGTCAATCCTGTCGGTGATAATCAAACAACTGTTACAGGTAAGGCAGAAGCCGGAACAACGGTATACGTTAAATCTGGCTCAACGGTGTTAGGAACGGCTACTGCTACTAGCTCAGGGTTTTCGATAAAAATCGCTGCGCAAAAGGCTGGAACCAAACTGACTATTTATGCTCAGGACAGCGGAGGCAATAAAAGTCCTGATGTGACGATTACTGTCTTAGATAAAACTGCTCCTGTAAAACCAGCTATTACTTCTTCGCTTAAAGATAATCAAACGGTGATTATCGGTAAAACGGAAGCTGGTGCAAAGGTTGTGGTTAAGACCGGAAGCACAGTATTAGGACAAGGCATTGCTACCACTGCTGGAACGTTTGTGGTCAAAATGGCTCGTGCGCAAAAAGCCGGAACGGTTGTCACGATTTATGCCAGTGATAAAGTAGGGAATCAAAGTTATACTTCGGTTACGGTGATCGATAAGACTCCTCCAGCTGCACCAAGTGTTAATAAGGTGACGTATCGGTCAACCACAATTACTGGTAAAGCTGAAGTGGGCGCAACAGTTTATATTTATAAGGGTACTAGCTTGGTAGGAAAAGCCGTGTCCGACAAGTATGGAAATTTCAAAGCGGCTATTAAAGCACAGGCTATAGGATCTACTCTTGATGTTTCTGCGATGGATAAGGCGGGAAATCAAAGTCGGTCGGTTTTGGTGAAGGTTTATTAATATTAAAGATGTGGGCTCTTACATTCGTTGTAAGAGTCTTTTTTTATGGGATTGGGTCTGATTTTCCAATTTTTGTAGAATTAGTTTGTGGTTTCGTAGAATTATGTGTATGTTATGTAGAATTGATCTTTAGTTTCGTAGAATTCCCATCTAACGCCTCTTTAAATAATCCCCCAGCATTTTTATTAACATAAATTTGATGCTTATTAACAATAATTGGAACCTTAATATTTTACATGAGACGATTTGGTTAATTTTTTCCTTTAACAAAAGAAAGAGCTGAAATCATACAGAGATTATCAGCTCTTTTCTTTTACTAAGACCAGATGGCTGTTTCCAAATGAAGTAAACACAGCAACCAAGTTATTTCCCTAATGGGGCTGTGAAAAAAGGCGGACCATTAAAGCCCTCTTTTTTTGTAAAACAGTGGATTAAACCTGGTATAATGTTCCCCTTTTAATAAAATTTGTTTAAAAACAATGGCAAAGGGAAATTACCCAAGGGAAGGAAGTATGCATACTTAAGGCTATTACTATGAACAAGGAGGACATAATGAAGCTTGTTAAAAATTTGATTTGCCTTGGGGTTTTTGTTTTAAGTTTTAGTTTCTCACTTCGGGCAGCCGAAGCAGCACAACTATCTGTTGGTTCAACTGGGGACCAAATCATACATACTCAGACAATTTTAAAGGAAATAGGTTATTTCGATTCTCAAGTTACAGGCTATTATGGCCCCGTTACAGAAAATGCAGTGAAAAGATTCCAACAGGATTTCAACATCGAGGCACTTGGAATGGTAGGTCCTAAAACATCAAAAAGACTTGAGGAGATTGACATGATGGCACATGTTGTTTATGGCGAGGCACGTGGTGAAAGCTATGAAGGGCAAGTTGCAGTTGCTGCTGTCATTCTGAACCGAGCCCAATCAAATATGTTTCCTAATACCATACCTCAGGTTATTTTCCAAAGGAATGCCTTTTCCGCAGTACAGGATGGCCAGTACTTTTTAACCCCTGATTCTTCAGCATATCAGGCCGCAAGGGATGCGTTCCTTGGTTGGGACCCGAGCCGTGGTGCGGTATATTATTATAATCCACGTCTTGTTAGTGATAACTGGATTTTCTCCCGTCATGTAATCAGGCAAATCGGAAGTCATTCGTTTGCCATATAAAGATTATTAACGGAAAAGGCTCCCAGAGGATCCTTCTTTTACATTGTTTTTTTTAGGTTAAGTGCAGATTAAAGGTGAATTCAACAGGATAAAGAGTAATTAATAGGAAGACTTTATGTAATGCACTAATTTGTATTAATTATGTATTTTGTTTAAGGGGAGAAAATGTATGACAACAAAAAAAGCTAAGATTGGCGACCGCATTTCCTTTAAAAGAAAAGACCTAATATGTGAAGGGGAAGTTGAAATCGTAAGGGACAATAGTGTAATTGTGAAAGTATCTGATGAAACACATGAAAAGCTTGAATATGATACAGCAAAGACAGTGGTTAGGCACACAAATTACGTCATCATCGAACCTGCGGCAACTGCATAATGAAAGGAAGACGGCCAGGTGGAAGATTTAAAGCGGATTAGGGTAACGACGTGATAGGGCATGTCAGAGTTTATAATCTTTTATTGTTACTTGGAGCTGCTACTGCATGCTCAAATGCTAGTTCAAAAACGGAAGACCCAAACACCCAGCAAACCGATGATGGTTCTCAAAGCGACAATGGCTTTCAGTTTTTTTATAATTCAACAGAAAAAAGCTGACTTCAAAAGGGGACAATTTAGTCTTTTGAAATCAGCTTTTTTACAGTAGGACTATCTAATTTTAATCACTGACAATGATTATTTTTTCTTATTTTTTATTTGATTTTTATTTTCCTCTTTCGAAGAATTTTCGTTACTGTGGATTTCTTCTTTCACATTAGCTACTGTAATCGGTACTTCACTTTCACTTTCATTTATAACAGTAGAACCTGTTTGCACTCCGTTCGCTTCCATCTTATTATTTGAAGATACTTCTGGTTTGTATTTCTCTCCTTTAACAACTAGGGAGCCTGTGCGTTTTTCGCGGGTTTCTTCCTTTTTCTCCTCTTTCATTATGCTTTCAATGTCGGGATTTCCTTCCACTATTAAAATATCTGGGCTTTCCTCTATAACTTCTTCTTGCCCAATATCAGCCTTCAGCAAAGTCACTTCTTCCGTAACCGATGGGACAGAACGTTCCACAATTCGAGCTTCTTCTTTTCTAATAATATCCTGTACTTGCTTTGTTTCTTGAATTTTTCGTTTGCCTACAATCACTTCTTCAACCACTACAGGTCTTTTCGTTACTTCTATTCGTTCTTCCATTATAGGAATACGAATGATTTCATCCTCTGTAAATGCGCTGCCATCATACTTTCCATCAGTGACAGGACGGCGCTCTATATATATTTCTTCACGTAAAAGTGGTACATAAACAGTTCGCTGTTCTTCAACTATTTCTTTTTGGAGCTGTAATTCCCCGACTTGGACACGCTCTTTTATAATATCAAGCTTTTCTTCACGAAGTCGGACAGCTGTTGTTTTTTCGGTCTCAATTTGATCCTCATAAATAGGACTATTGTAAGTTTCATACGTATCAACCAGTAAAATCATTTTTCCATTATTTATTTCCTTTTCACACTGTTTTGCCGTAAATACTGGTAGTCCCCTCTCAATAAGCCTGCTGGACATGGCGTTTGACGGGCTTCCACCCATTCCTATCGTCATCAAGGAAAAAAAGCTTTCCATCATGACACCAGCTAAGGTACTTACCTGTGTATCCGCTTCGACCATGACGCCAGTTTGGGAAGTGATTAACGGAATGTCACTTCGATATTTTGCCACAACCATCATATCTGTTTCCCGATGCCCCTGACGTTTCAAACCTTCAATCGCATACAAGACTTCTTGCTCTGAATAAAATGCTCCAACGATTCTTTTTTCCATGCTCATACTACCACGCCTCCCATAATGTACTAATGCAGTAAAAAAATTACATTGAGGTCTATAGAATGTTTACCCGAGTACTCTTGACTTGAAACATTTGCTAGAAGATATGATAAACACAAAAAAGCCCGTCAATCACACTTGGGAGTTGACGAGTTTTCCTCTATTTCCACGGAATCGAAATATTCCTTAGTTAAATTCATCTTGTTGCAACGGCTCTTTTTTCTTGTTCCACTGGCAGGTTAACTGAAGAAGGAATGGTATAATAATTTAACTTGTTTCTCGACAATTCTAGTATAAAAGAAGTAGGATGTTTGCGTGTATTTTTTTGTCCACTTTTTGTGTTTAGACCCCAACAAATATTATAGCCGCAAAAAAATATCCGGCACGAGGCCGGACAACGATTCTATATAAAGGGGGTCATGAAAAAGGGTTGAATTAGCTTACCTCTTCATGTCCTTATTCTACCCCCTATATATGAACAAACTATTAAAAAATATTTACGTTTTTAAAAACTATTTAGTAGCCTTCCCTGCCGCAACCTCAAATGTTAATTGAGTTCTTGCCTCAGAATACGGTGTGATTAGACCAAAATTAAACTGATCCTTGGCTTCTACAACAACCGTATAGGTTCCAGGAATTTTAGCTGTCCAAGTCAATGTGTTGCTTGTCTCATAGTCTTGTGTGTAGATGACATTTCCCTTTTTATCGATGATGTAGAAACGATATACAGGAGTTCTGCTGCCCTCTGAGACTGCTGTAAATTGAATTGGATCTTTAAATACCTGTGTACCAGGCTTAGCTGTTGTGACACTTACCTTCGTTACTTTTTCATCTGCAACTTTTACACTAGTAGCTAAACTAATGTTACCAGCTGCATCTGTAGCCGTAATGGAGATGGTTGAACCAGCTGGTTGCTTGGCAATGTCAATGGTAAATGTGCCGTCAAAGCCAGCTTTTACTTTCCCAATCTCTAGGTCATTGACCTTCGCTACTACTGTTGCACCTGACTCCGCTGAACCAGTGATTACGCGATCGTTATCGTTTACTGGGTTGATGCTTGGTGCAACTGGAGCTGTTACGTCAATTACAGTTACTTCAGTAGCTACACTATGATTTCCAGCAGCGTCTGTTGCTGTTACGGCAATATTAGTACTTGCTGTTTGTTTTCCAATTGTAATTGTAAACTTACCATCCGCATCTGCTGTGGCGGTACCAATTTCTTTGTCGCCTGCCACTGCTTTTACGGTCGCATTTGCTTCCGTTGTACCCGTGATAACCTCATCTTGATCTGTTACGTTAGTTACAACTGGAGCTTGTGGTGCTGTTCGATCAAGTACGGTTACTTCAGCAGCTTCGCTGACATTACCGGCAGCATCTGTTGCTGTGACGGAAATTCTGCTTCCCGCTGCTTGCTTCTCGATTGTGATCGAGTAATTGCCCGCTTCATCTGCCGTTGCGGTACCAATTACTTCACCAGCAACCTTTGCCTCTACCTTAGCATTCGCCTCGGTTGTACCAGTAATCACAACAGAGTTATCCGTTACCTCATATACTACTGGTGCATCAGGAGCTGTTGCATCACTTACAGTGACTTCAGTAGCTACACCATGATTTCCTGCAACGTCTGTTGCTGTTACGGCAATCTTAGTTCCTGCTGTTTGTTTTTCAATAGAAATCGTAAATTTACCATCTGCATCAGCTGTTGCCGTACCAATTTCTTGGCCGCCTGCTGTTGCTGTTACGGTCGCATTTGCTTCGGTTGTGCCAGAGATTGCTTTATCTTGATCTGTTACCCCATTTACAACTGGTGCTTCTGGAGCTGATGTATCTGTTCCAACCAATTCTTTCGTGTTTCTTACACGGATCCGAGTCCCTTCTGAAAATGATCCAGAAAGACCGACGGCTTCTAACGTGTCGCCTACTTTAAGAACTGGAACAGGACCGCTTTGGTTGACAATGTATCCGTCTGTGAAGAATAACACATCACCAGAGCCATCATTGATCACATAGGAATTATCGTCATACTTTGATACGACTTTTCCTGTTACTTTTACAAGTAGACCTTGGTTTGCAGCAGAGGTTGCTTCACCAGTGCTAACTGTCTTAGGTTGGACTGGATCGCCTGAACCAATTTTAATCACGTCGCTTGCAAAGGTTGTAAATTCTAGTTCTTTGTTATTTTCAAATGTCTTAATGTGACCATGGACACGGACTTTGTCGCCTAGTTTCAGTGAACCTGACGGAACTTCTTGGAATGCCATAATACCGCCTGTTTCATCCTGGAGGTAGAACGCATCAAAGAAATTGTCTGCTCCTGTTGTCACTGTACCCTCTACAACTACATCTGTACCGTCTTCTTTCGAACGGACATCGGCAATTTTGGATACTTTCGTTTCACGATGTGCGAGCCAGTTGACGGCATTTAATGTGAATTCATCATTTCCTTTTGGCTCATATGATTCATCTATTTGTTTGTCATTGAAGATGTTCATACCGGACACGACAATCCGTCCGTTCGATCCAATTTCTTCAGAGGCAATTAATGGAATCGCCGAACCGCCGGTTTCATCGGAAACCGCATCGTAGGTGTATCCGCCTTTGATATTGCCTTGGTAGGTGGTTTCATTTCCTTTTGCAAGGATGGTCACCTTACCAGTATCTGTTAGTGGCTGATTATTTGCGCCTGATAGACTTGAACCGCTGTAGTAATCAATAAAGGATACGCGGTCGGTAATTAAGTTTGAGACTAATCCTGGATGCACTCGGACTGCATATGGGCTGACCTTTGGATCACTCCAGAAGTTACCGCTCTTGCTGTCGTCAAAGACTCCATCACTGCTCATGCGGATCGCCGAGCCCATCTCACCTAATAAGGCATTGTTCATTGTAGGGTCGGTACTGTTATTGCTCTTCCCTGCCATTAACAAGGAACCGCCATTTTTCACAAAATTCGCCACGGCTGTATCTTCTGCAGCAGTTAAGGCTGTTCTTGTGTGGGTGAGTACGAGTACCTTCACACCGGCTAATACCTCATCTGTAAGGGCTGTTTTATTTTCCGTAACGGTATAGCCTTCTTTTTGTAGCATAAGGGTAAATGCTTTTAGGTTATCCTTATATGTTCCACTGTCGCCACTTGTATTTTCATTGCCATGGTTGGCATCAATTAATACTTTCACGCCGAGCGGCTCTTTAATTTTTACTGGTAAGGTAAACTTCGTGTCCCCTAGGTCCAGACCGTCTAATGAGGTAACTACAGCGATTATTTTGTGGTCACCTGTTAATGGGGCAGCCCACGTTGCCGATGCAGTTGCTGAACTCTTCGGTAGAATCGAAGAAATGTTGCTTGTTCCAATTAAGTTGGTTTGGTTTACTTCATCATAATAGAAGTCTACCTTTAGGTTTTTAACTGGTTGTGTACCGTTGTTTGCAACGGTTGCTTTTAATGTTGCCGGGTTACCGCCGATCACGACGCCGCCGTCGACATCAATGCTGTTTACTTTTACATCCACTGGTTCTTCTTTTGACCAGATTGGTGAAGAGTAAATTCGTTCGCCGTCCATTTGGGTTACTTTTACTACAAACCATTGCTGGCCGCCTGTAACTGAATAAGATGGAGTCCAAGTGAAGTCTTTTTCCATCGGCGTAATCGAATCGACCACTTTGCCGCCATTGGTGATTAATTCAACTTTGGCAATTCGGTCGTCTGATTTGTAGCTTGTTGGAAGATAGCTATAATCTGTATCGTTATGAGCTTCTGCCACTAAATCGCTGCCCTTAATGTTAAATTTAAGATTTTTGCTGTCGACGGTTGAACCCATGTAATAACCATTGGCTAAAACGTCTAAGGTGAAGTTCGGATCTTCTTCCATATAAACGCGCATATTACGCATCGAGTGAAGCAGTGATGCCTGTTTAAGGTCGTCTGCAACGATAACCGTACGGGCATTGACTTGACCCCATGTTCCTTCATGGTTGTCTTCACCATATGTTGGTGCGACGTGCCAGCCTAAATCTAAGGCAGAATAGAATTTACCTTCCGCGTTAGCATAGCCGTAGTGGCCGGAACCATTTCCTACCTCTAACATGGTGAATAGCTTGTCTACTTTTGCATCATAAGGCTTAAAGTTGTTGAACGCATTCGCTGACATATCTGGGTGGTTGAATTGGCCCACGATATCGTCGTATGTCATAACCCATGCATAGTACTGGCTTAAGTCTTGGTATTGTTTTCCGTTAATATTTCGGTCGATAAAGTTATCAGTACCGAAGATGTTAGAGTGTCCCCATGTTGTTGAAGTCATCTCAAATGCCGGGAAAACGACATAATCATCGGATGTGTACTTTTTAGCAAGATCTTTTGTTAACTGCCAGTCCGATCCGCCAGAACGTTCTGGTACCGACTTCCCATCTGCTGTTGTACGTGCTACTGTGTCTGTTCCCAATTTTTCAGGGTCGATATCAT
Source organism: Neobacillus drentensis (assembly GCF_021560175.1). Taxonomy (GTDB): domain Bacteria; phylum Bacillota; class Bacilli; order Bacillales; family Cytobacillaceae; genus Neobacillus; species Neobacillus drentensis_A. Next base: position 5,910,524 of record NZ_CP091110.1, read on the forward strand.
GAGAGTGATCTGAGAAAGCAAACCAATCGTAATGATGGAACTTACCTGCTTTTAACGCATCTTCAGGTGTACCGGCTGCGTCATGAGAGATATTGGTATGGTTATGGGTTGTCCCACGGTAGTGATTTCCGCCTGTAAAACGTGGAACCACTTCAAATGTCCATTCTTTTTCTGTTAAGTTGCCTTTTGAATCTTTTGCTGAAACCTTTACCTTGTGTGTGCCAAGGGCAAGATCTGTTTCAGGTGTGTATTTTACCTGTGTTTTGCTGATTGTTGCCGCTGGTGCTGTTAGCTCTTGGCCATCCAGCCACATTTGAACAGTTGTTTGGTCGACACCGCTTGCGTCATCAATTAAAGCAGAAATTTCTGGTGTTGGGCTTTCTATTTTTGTTGTATCCTGTGGTGTTAAACCTGAAATTTCTGGTCCAGTGGTATCTTCAATTAGGGTTACTGGATATGGAGCTGCACTGGTTCCAGCTGTTTGTACTTGTTCACCTGCTTTTGCTTCGATGTAATAGTCAAAGCCGTTTTGAGGGACATTGGCTGCTGTTAATGTAGCCGTATAGCGCCCGTCGCCTCCGTTTACCATTGGTAATGCTGTATAACCGGTTGTACCTGTTGCTCGGTAGTAAAGTGTGACCGATTCAGCACCATCAGCATTGGCTTCAAATTCTACATTTGCATCTTTGTAGACTTTTGTTAATGCTGTGTGTGTGATGCCTAAAATTGGTGCAATATCACTTACCGCACGCGGATATAATTGATACCCGGATGTAAGTTGTGTTTTGTTGGTTGTATATTGACCTAAAATACCAGTAACTGTGTAGCTTTTGCCTACGACTAAATCGTTATCTGGAACAATTCCTGTCGTGCTCATCACCCGCAATGTGGTTGCTTTGTTGTTTTCATCGACAAAGGTCACATTGTAGTTCGGAGGTGTGCTTGCTGTCGCAGAAACCTTACCTGTAATGGTTACAAGACTTCCTTCTAGCGGTTCAGCTGTGGCAAAAGTTGTTGAATCAACGATTGATAATGATTTGGAATCAGGGATTGGATTCCCTTCACTTAATTTTACAATTGCGGTAGGTTCAAATTCAGTTAAGCCGTTATAAACAAGAACTTTACCCGTAATTCTTAGCTTATCCCCTTTTGTTACCTTAAATGGTGTTTCATAAGCCGTACTGAAAATATTAATTCCAGCTGTATCGTCTTGAAGATAGAAGTTTTGTTTCTGTGCTCCAAGAATCTGGTTATCAACAGTGGCAACGCCTTCAATAGTAAAATATTTATCTACATTTAAAGGCTGACCATTGGAATTATATGAACGAACTTCATTTAGTTTTGTAATCTGTGTGGTATCCGCTTTTGTTACGGAAACAGGATTACTTTCTAGCATGATGCCTTTTGTAGAACTTGTTTTTTGAGTGACTGATACGGTATCAGGAGCATTGTTAATGGTAGCCGAGAATTCTCCTTGTGTACCTGCTTTAATTTCTTCGGTATTTAATTTCGTGTTTGTTGGTGAGTACACATTAATGGTGGCATTTGCAGAAGCCGCTCCTGCACTGCCGATTAATGTTCCGACGCCATTTGCTACTGCATAGCTAAGTTTCGCTTGTTGAACATCTGTACTAGCGATTGCTGCATTAATTTGGATGGCAGCACTTTCTGCCAAACCACTTTGGGTTGCAGCAATATAAACAGATGTTAAGTTAGTGCCAGCTGGCAAGTTAAGTTCAAAAGAACCGTCTGCCTTTGCCGTCGCTGATGCCAGTGCCGTACCTTTTGCTGCACTTGCATAGGCTTTTACCGTTGAATTCGCTTCCACTGCTTCTGACAGCCCGGTAACTTTGTCTGTTGTATATTGAATATTATTTCCTTTTGGCTGCAAGCTGGTTACAGGAACCATTGGAGCTTCTGTTGGGCTTGCTGTGTTTCTAGGAGTTGGTGAAACTGTAACAAAATCAGCTGCATTATCGTCTGTATCCCATGCATTACCAAGACCTTGAGCCGGTGCTGTATTGGCATACGGTATACGGACTGCACTTAATGTCGCTGATAGTGATTTTGTTGGGCCAGTTGTCCCTTCGTAACCAACGGTCCCTGTTCCATATCCGACAAAATCGATTACACCTGTTGGATATTGTCCCGAAACAGCAGTGGTAGAGTTAACTAGGACCACTTTGCCTGTACCTGCCCCCATTGCAAGAGAGCCAGTCACGTCAGCTGTTGGTAACGGCTTGTCCTTTACTGTAGTACCTATTGCCCCTTGAATTAAAAAATAACCGTGAGATTTTATCGTACCTGTTACGATAGGAGTGACGCTCCATCCCGTACCAGTTGAGCTCGCATATTGAACTGACCATCCATCCAAGGAAACATCCTTATCTGTTGGATTGTATAATTCAATAAAATCATTTGAATAAGTAGCCCCGCTGTTACCTCCAGCCCCATACACTTGGGAGATCACCACATGATCAGCCTGCTCAGCATGAGCTCTGCCTATTAAACTACTCGGCAAAAATGTACCAATTAATAGAAGTGCTGCCATGAACGAACTTGTCCATCGCTTAAACTGCCTATTCTTCCCCTTCATTCATTCTCCACCCTTTTATAGTTTTTTCGACAAAAAGTAGATCGAAATCCCCTTTCTTTCTGAATAATTTCAATTACACTACTATTCTACAAAATTTTAAATTACAATGATATATTGTTTGTCAGATTTATGAACTTTATTTATTTAGTAGTTATTTCCATGTATACAAATGGGTTTAAAATATGTTTATATAGAAATATATTTGGGGTTTTTTCCACTCTATAACCCTATACTTACATTATTTAAATATAGTAATTTCAGGAGGAATACTGTGCCTATATTTTTCGACAAACAGCGAATCAGACCTCTAATCTTTGTATTATTGACCATTCTATTAGTTTGGATTTCTATTCCTTCTAAAGCGTCCGCACATGCTTACAGTGCGAGTTATACAAAGATAACAATGAACAGTAAACACACAGAACTTGTCTTTACGCTGGATACATTGTCTATTCTTGAATTATTACCCTCAATTGATGCAAATAAAAACTTTGTCCTTGAAAAATCGGAAATCACTAAAAACAAACATCATCTCGAAGAGCTAATTGAGGAAGGCCTGACACTTGACAAAGGAAACAAGGAGCAAACTCCTAAAATAACAAGTATGAAACTTGTTAAAAAGGAAAATAAAGAATTTCTTTCTACTTATATGACGTTCCCGGCCTTTTCACCTGGTGACACGATTAACTATAATGATGGTTTTTATTTTCATGACACCGGCACCAACTATGTCGACCTGATCACAGCTACGATTAATGGGGAATCAACCGAAGGTGTCTTACAAGGAAAAGAGCGGACCTGGACGGTTTTAGTAACGGAAATTCAGCAGGAGCAAGGGCAAACGGCACAGCCTGATTCTCATCAAGTGCAGCCGAAGCCGGCCGCACCCCCTGTTGAAAAAACGCCTAGCACATCTTGGTTTTCCTTTTTTAAACTAGGCATGCTTCATATTTTAACTGGTTATGATCACCTGCTATTTTTGCTGGCTTTACTGCTGCGAAAGCAAACCTTTAAACAGTATGCGGCAATTGTTACGTCGTTTACGATTGCCCATAGTATTACGCTTAGTCTGGCGGTATTGGGGTGGGTTACGCTCCCTTCTCGTTTTGTCGAGGCCGTGATTGCCTTTAGTATTTGTTATGTCGCGCTGGAGAATATTTTTAGAAAAGAAATCCGCTATCGCTGGAGCATCACGTTCCTGTTTGGTTTGATTCACGGCCTTGGCTTTGCGACAATTTTAAAAGAGATGGCCATTCCGAAGAGTCATTTGGCTGTGGCACTGATTAATTTCAATCTGGGGATTGAAGCGGTTCAGCTGACGATTGTCTGTCTGCTGCTTCCGTTATTATCGTACTTATTTAAGTTGAAGAACTCTGGAAAAGTAGTCACCTACGGTTCGTATGCGATTGTGGCGTTAGGTGCGATTTGGCTGTTCCAGCGGTTGTTCCTATAATTTATAAACCTGGACGTATCTAACCCTGTAAAAAGTTATCCATAAGTAGTAAATCTATCATTTCCTAGAACACAAAAAAGGCGTATGAATTGGCATACGTCTTCTTTCAATGTTTAAAAAATCATTACTGGTTCTTTTTGACATCTTGAATGATACTATTTTTAGTCATTTCACTTAATGTCGAATATGGTATTCAGAAAGGATCTTCGTTACCAATTTAGGATTTTTATATCTACTAGCAGGAGAAATGTTTGATGGCATAAAAAAATTGTTACTTTCCACTATCAATGGGGTAGTACATTCGTAAAGGGATGTTTGTTGTGTCTGCACAAGAAAAGATACAGGCCCAAGTTTTTGGTTGTAAAAGGTTCATTACTTAATAGCCAAGAAATTCCGGTCGATTAAAAAAACAAAGGAAATGGAGTTTTTCGTTTCCTTTGTTTTCTTTTTTGCCCGTTGGCAACTTCTTAATTGGAGTAATCTCCTTATGTCATTAGTCTCATTACAGATTTTTAGGGATTTTAATGAAATGATATTATTTGATATACCTTTCACAGGAGGCTGCAAATGTTTAAAATAAAGTTTCAGAAAAGAACTATTAAAGTAAAAGCCGGTCCTTTCAGCTTATTTATTAAAAGGAATTTTAAGGTGATCTATACATTAAACGATATTTTGTTAGGGCTTGAATTTTTAATAGGAAGTGTATTATTTCTTTTTCCATCTACGGAAACTCTAGCTGTTTGTCTATTTATAACAGGAAGTACCCAAATGCTTATACGTCCTGTAATCCGTTTATTTAATGAAATCCAATTAAAATAAAAAGTTACCTAATACCACTATCGAGGGATGGCTTTATGACACTGGAAAGCAGCTGACCATAAAATAGGATGCTACCAAATGAAATTGGAGGCATCCTATTTTTCTTTGAACAGAAGAAACATTCCCCTAGGCTAAAAATACAATTTTAATTCTTGGCTGGGCGGGTTGCGTACAATCTGTTCCGGCAGGAAAGGCCACGGTAAATGAAGAGCTCTTTCATTGCCCGACGGGGTGAATTTTATCCCGACACGGTAAATGAAATGCCTTTTCTTTGCCCGATGAGATGCATTTATCCCCGACACGGTAAATGAAATGCCTTTTCTTTGCCCGATGAGATGCATTTACCCCCGACACGGTAAATGAAATGCCTTTTCTTTATGGAAAAAGCACATCTGTTTGAGGGATCATGCATCCCGTAGTATTCGTATGAAGATATTGCACACGACAGAAATACCTTCCGCATTTTCTTCAAGTGAACTTTATTTTATTATGACGATTGCTTGGCTTCCCATCTGTTCCCAAGCTTTAATAAAGGTAGACTTGTTTAATTTTTGATTTTTATTGCCATAAGGGTTATTTATATAAATATAGTTTTGATCATAACCGGTAATCACAACACTATGCTCGCTATACGTAATTCGAATCGGTCCCTGTGGTGTATTCCACGACTGGAAATTAGATACCGGTGCAAAGGTGGTTGTTGTTATAATCCAAACTGGCAGCCCTTTCCCGACATAGCTTAATACTTCAGAAAATGGCTTCTTCGTTAGGTTAACCGCTTTATTCCCTACATATTTTTTCGCAAGTGATAAAACGGGACCATTGTATACCGCTAGCCCTGGTCCGTTTGCCATATCACCTACAAACCCTACATTTGGGTTTCCCTTTAAGCCATTACTGTACGTCCAAGGAACTTTACTCACCTGGTTTGCTAATGTATTTTTCGTCACTTTCACACCGTGGTAGTTTAAAACCATCGCTAAACTGGTTATCTCACATCCATTTTTTAAACGAGGGGCAGCATTTTGATTAATCAGTGGAACATTCAATACCATGCTGTTGCTTTGACTTTGAATGTTTATCCCAAGCGCTTTTGCTGTAGCCGGGCCTACAATTCCATCTACTTGTAAATGGCGAGCTTTTTGGAATTGCTTGACCGCATTTTCTGTATTAACTCCAAAGACTCCGTCTATTCCTTTTGTGTTATATCCAAGCGATGTCAGTTTTCTCTGCAGCTCTGTTACAGAAGGTCCTCGGCTTCCTCTTTTAAGAATGACCCCACTAGTACTAGTACTCACGGAAATAGATCCTCCGGTTGCTGCGGACGCGGAATCTACGGGCACACCCATCCCCAAACTAAACACCAGCAGGAACGCCATGGCAAAAAGACTGAACCATTTTCTCTGCAACTTGTTTCCCCCCCAAACTTCTAATCTAATAATCTAGGCAAAATTCCACCACTGACTATATTTTACCATTTTTGCCCATGATTAAACTTAAATCCCGCCGGTATTTTTTTAATTATTTTAAACATTTAAAAAATAACTTTCTTAGATTCCCCCAAAAGATTGAAACATGGATTACCGTTCATTTACGAAAATTTCAGCAAAGAACCCTTCTGTTTTTGTGAATCCTACGTTTCCATACATCGCTTCACGATTGAAGCTGTGATATTCTTCTAGGAATTGAAAAATTCCCTCTAAGATTTCATCATTGTCGTACTTATGTGTCTGACCACCATGCGTGGAAGCTTTTGCAATAATATCTCCGTTATCCTTGGCGTCAATTTCCTTCACATCCACATCTTCTGGACGACAGTTCCTTTGATTTGCCACAAATACACAAATCCCATCTACGACTTCTTGTTCATTTAATTTCAGTTTCATCGTTTAAAATCTCCTTGTATAGACTGTTCTACCACTTTTGTTCCTTCTTACCAATGCGTATAGTAAATAAATCACTACGATTACTATTATGAGATCAATGATCCAGGCTATTGGTGAAGGACCGTAATTGGTGTAATGTCCACCCGTATAATAAGTTGCTCCCCAAGGATGGAACATACTTCCCATGAACATCCCCATTGTAAATCCGTGGTAATAACCAAACCAACCAAACGGTGAATATCCCGCATGATAATAGTGATGGACACTTACGGGGTGACCACGGTAATATCCCTTTGTCGTGTTACCTGAGTAGACTTTGCCTGATACCGTTGAAGTTCTGCCTGAGAAAGAACCTGACCTTTGATAACGGTTTGTGGTGCTCTTCGTACTCGTTCCTCCTGAAGAATGAGAGGAACTCTTTGTGCTCGAACCTCCCGAAAAGGAAGAACTTTTGGAACCAGAACTTCTTGTACTTGAACTGCTGGATGAGGAACGTCTAGTGCTTGAACCACTGTAGGAGGAACCATGTGATGAACCACTGTAACTGCTGCCGTGAGAACTAAATGAGCCGTGGGAACGAGAAGAACTTCCTCCTCTAAATCCTGCTGCGTCAACCATGTTCGGAATAAGCAATAGTAAGGACAATAAGAGCGTAAAAAATACTTTGCGTATCATTTTGCATCCCCTTTCTTTCTATACTTATAGATAACTCTTCTTGTATCACCTATATTTACCACTGTTATTAATATACAAATCATACAATTTTTTATGGTGAAAATCTTAGTTTATTGAAAAATTTATGATTCTCAGCTCAAGAGTTAATAAGATTATTAGAAAAAAGAAAGCTAGGAGTAATGAGGGATGTAAGTTTATGTCTTTTATGTCATAATTATTTTATATTTACACTACATAAGTTGTGAAAGTGAGGATCATAATGGCAACAGGAGCACATACAGTAGAAATTCCAGTAAATGTTCAAGCAGTTTGGGATTACGTCAGTGACCTTGAAAAATGGGCAACAACCGTACCAGCCTATAAAGAGCATACAATCATAAATGACCAGCAGTCTATTTGGACATTTGAAGGTAGTTTGAAAGGGATTAAAAAAACAATCCAAGCGCAGGTAGACATTACCGAATGGAATGAACCTTCAAATATTAAGTTTGATCTAAAAGGTTTATCCGATAATTTTACAGGAAGCGGTCACTTTATTTCAGAAGATGGTAATGGTAAAACCACCATGACTTGTACAGTGGAAGTCCGTGCCGGCGGGTTATCGGGTGCAGTGTTAACGCCAATTATTAAATGGGCTGTTCCCAAAGTAGCCTCTCGTTTAACCGAATCCATTGCACGTAAAATTGAGTATGCTCATAGTTATTAAAGATTGGGAATCTCCTCATCAGAAAAGAATCAGATTTACCCATCTTTCTGATACGACAAAGTGGTCCTATTCTTTGAATGCTGAATAATAAAAAACCCATCTTCAAAATCGAAGATGGGTTTTCACATTCTATTATAATTGTCTTGCTCCAAGATAACGAGCTTTCCAATAGGAGTTACTCATGGCCGTAATTTGGACACCGCTAGATGCGGAATGTATGAACTGACCATTCCCAATATAGATTCCCATATGTGAAGGACCATTCGTATAAGTATGGTAATAAACGAAATCACCAACCGAGATAGAAAACACTGGTTTCGTTGTCTTCCAATACCCATCAACCGTCAGGCGGGGAGCGGGTTTTTGTTTATTTATCAAGTAGTGAATAAATCCACTGCAGTCAAATCCTTTTGGCGTAATTCCTCCCCATCTGTAAGGAGTGCCAATTACTGCTTTTGCGTCTGAAATTAACTTGCCTTTATTAATGGTGGACGCTGCCGGTTTAGCCGCCACTGTTGTCGTGGTTTTTGGTGCGGCCGTTGCAGGAGCCCCATTCACTTTTAATTTTTGGCCTATTTTAAGCTTGTCCGATGTTAGACCATTCCACGCTTTAAGTTGGGCCACTGTTGTTTTATATTTCTTGGCAATCGCTGACAAGCTATCACCTGATTTAACCGTGTAGACTACTGAAGCCGAGCTGGTTGTAGGTTTAGCCGCAGCGACGACCTTGCCTTTTTCAGGAATGATGATATTCTGACCTATTTTAATTCGATCACTTGATAGTTTATTAGCCGCCTTAATTTCTGATACTGATAGATTATATTGTTTAGAATACTTCGATAAAGTATCCCCGCTTTTAACTTTTATTGTGGCAGCCATGGCTGAAGTGCTATATAATGATGTCCCAAATACGGTAGCAGTAATGAACGTTAACAATTTCTTTTTCATACTTTCCCCCAAATGATTTAATCTATTTCCAGTTTACAACTTTTTTGGAAGAATGCCAGATTATGTCGAAAACGTTATCAAAATGTAATCCTTCTGTAATGTTTTGTCGTTTAATTTCTAAAAATTTGGGTAAAGCGGAAATCAATCCTGTTACATTAAAATTCTATGAGAAATTTGGGGAATTTTTCTGAAAATACTAGCAAACTATGGTAAAATTAATAAAAATATGTAAATATGAGGTGATTTCTCCTAGATGAAGAAAACAATCGTTCGAACTCTATCGACAACAGCTCTCTTTTCTTGCGTTTTTGCTGGTTCCGCAATGGCGTCCACATATAAGGTTCAAAAAGGTGATAGTCTTTCAAAAATTGCCTCAGATAACAATACGAGTGTAGAAAATATCAAGAAATTAAATGATTTAAGCTCTGATCGGATTTACGTCAATCAAACGCTCCAGCTTTCCTCTAATACACCAGCTGCCTCCGTTCAGGCAGTTCAGCAAACGACTTATAAGGTTGTTAGCGGCGATGCTTTAATTAAAATCGCCAACCGCTTTCATGTTTCAGTCGGTGAGCTGCAGCAGTGGAATAGTCTGAAGGGAACAATTATTTATGTTGGACAAACGCTGAAGGTATCTGCTCCTGGGAAAACAGTGACGGTGTCCGCACCGACTACCACTGTACCCGCGGCTACGACAACGACCAAAGTTCCGGCTCCTTCTGCAACACAGCCAACTGCCACTTATACGGTAAAAAGTGGAGATTGTCTAAGTGAAATTAGCAGTCAATTTGGGATGACCGTTGCGCAATTGAAAACACTCAATAACTTGAAATTAGATTTAATTTATGTCGGGCAGACATTAAAGGTTTATGCGAAGCAGACTAGTACGCCAGCTCCCGCTGTGCCAGCCGCTCCTTCTGCTAAGCCTCAGGCGGCCACTCCAACGGGTGTCACTAGTAATTACATTGTCAAAAGCGGAGACACACTTGGAAAAATTGCGGTCACCTACGATATGACCGTCCAAGAATTAAAGTCACTCAACCACTTATCATCTGACCGGATTTATGTCGGGCAAACGCTGAAGGTGACAGGCACCGTTAAGCCTGTAACGGCCCCAGCGCCGGTAACGCAGACAGATGCTGCCGCACAGATCGTTTCAATTGCTAAAAGTTTAATCGGGGTCCCTTACGTCTGGGGTGGAAGTACGGCCTCTGGTTTTGATTGCAGCGGATTTATTTATTATGTGGCCAATAAAGCGGGTAAATCATTGCCTCGTACTTCGGCTGCGGGTTATTATGACCGAACCTATTATGTGAATTCACCTAAAGCCGGTGATATTGTATTTTTTGAAAATACATATAAACAAGGAATCTCCCATTTAGGTATCTATCTTAACGACAATCAATTTATCCATGCCGATGAAAAGCACGGCATTATGATTTCCAATTTAAACAGCCCTTATTATACGGCCCATTTCGCGGCTTTTAAACGTTTCTATTAAAATCTCCCCATGTGGGAGATTTTTCTATGTATAAAAGAGTGCTAGATTGGGAATAGTACTAGTAAAGACATTTACAAGGGAGATGGGAGAAATGAACAGTCAATTATCACTATTAACGGAGTTTGTTAACGAAGATGGATTTGAATTGAACAGCTATCTTACTCACTTATTTGAACAATTTACTACTCTATCAAATAATGATGACCTAAATACTGAGCCAACCCTGTAGCGAACGAGGGTTGGCTTTTTTTTATTTACAGACTCCTTCCTTTAAAAATTACCCCGAAATAAAAATGTAAATATTCTGTCACGGTAATACCGTTGAAGTTAGGAATTTGAAGGAGTAAGCTTTACTTACTATTTGAGGAGTGATTAACTTGAAAACAGTTTCCGTACATAAGCTAGCGTTTAAAAAACATTTATCGATGATTGAGCAATTTTCAATCAAAGATTTCCTATTTAAATGGGTTGGTAGACCACCAGAAGGATTAGATGACATTCTGCCGCTCGAGTACACAGAAAGTGTCTTTGCGAAGATGGAAGCAAAACAAGGAACATCCTTTCTAATTAATGAGGATGAACATTTTAGATATGCAACCATTACAGAGGATAATCAAATTGTTATCGGTATTTTAGATTCCACTGAAGAGTTACAGCATCGAATCCTTTCTCTGGATGAGGTTTTAGCAGGTAAGCACTTGTAAGGTGCTTACCTCTTTTTTGCGGCATAAAATAGTAGCTGTTGCTTTCACTAATCAACTTTGCACCAAACAGGTAATGGTTCGATCCTGACATAGGTATAAAGGATAAAGGAAAATAGCAGGATTTACTTTCTACCTTTATTTTTTAAAAATAAAGATAGGAAAGGTATCATATTCTTCGGAAAGGTAGTGATGGAAAAGTTGCTTTATATATGGGATATTGAGGAAATCATTAAAAATACATTGCAAGAGCACAAATTAGACATTAATTATGAATTGAACAACAAACTACCTGCACCTATGAGTTATAACGTTTCGACAAATACGATTAAGTTTAACTACCTGCAAATAAACGGATACATCGCCAATATTAACTTTAAAATTAAAGAGACGGATGAAGACTGTGTTAAACTCATTCTTTTTCATCAGCTCGGCTACTTTTTAGATTTTAAGAAAAACAAACATGATTTGCGGACTCTCAAGTATGGTGAGGATGAAGAAAAAGAACAGCTTCTCGCTTTAATAGAAAGGAATTCCTGGGAATACGGCAGGACCTTTGTACCTGAGAAACTATTAAAATCATATGATAAAGTACGTTCAATCGATAAAATGCTGCTAAAAAACTATTGAATTGTTCTACTATTGTAATTAAAAATTCCTGCTTTTTAATCGGAAGCAGGAATTTTTGCATTTTTAATAAAATGTTCAAGATCGTCTTTTTCGATTACGCAAGAATGTAGGAATATCCAGAGTTTTTGCAGGGTTTTCTGAGTGCCGGTCATACTCTTGAACGGGTTCGCCATGGGTTACCAGATTAGATCGTTTACGTCGTTCCCTTTGATATGGATTAGCCATTTTTTCCACTGGTGGCAGAGAAGGATTATGTAATTCTTCTGTACTCTCTTTTTTATCCTCTTGCTCCGTAAATCCAGTGGCAATAATCGTTACAATCATTTCATCCTTTAGATTTTCGTTAATGACTGAGCCAAAAATCATATTTAATTCCTCGTGAGACGCAGAAGCAACAATTTCAGCTGCCTCCTGTACTTCAAATAGACTTAGATTCTGTCCGCCCGTTATGTTCATAATGACACCCTGTGCTCCATTGATGGAAGTTTCGAGTAATGGACTATTTAAGGCTTTCTCGGCAGCCTCGGCGGCGCGATTGTTCCCCGTCGCAATACCAATCCCCATTAATGCTGTTCCTTTATGGGACATGACCGTTTTCACGTCAGCAAAATCAAGATTGATTAAACCAGGGACAGCAATTAAATCGGAAATTCCCTGCACACCTTGGCGAAGTACAGCATCCGCCTCACGGAAGGCATCAATCATAGGAGTATTCTGATCGACAATCTCCAATAAGCGATCGTTTGGAATAATAATTAAGGTATCAACCGCTTCCCTCATTTCGTCAATTCCACTTTCCGCGTTTACTGCACGTCTGCGGCCTTCAAATTTGAAAGGACGTGTCACAACACCAATGGTCAGGGCACCTAACTTTCGGGCAATTTTTGCAATGGCAGGGGCTGCACCTGTGCCAGTCCCACCGCCCATTCCGGCCGTAACGAAAACTAGGTCGGCGCCTGATAATACTTCTTCCATCTGCCTTTTGCTTTCTTCCACCGCTAACTTTCCTATTTGCGGATTTGCACCTGCTCCTAAGCCTTTCGTCAAGGATTGACCGATTTGCATCTTGGTGTCTGCTTTCGATTGATGAATCGCTTGGGCATCTGTATTAACGGCAATAAATTCTACACCTTCCACTCCGTCGGCAATCATACGGTTTACGGCGTTGTTTCCCCCGCCGCCAACACCGATCACTTTAATCGTGGCCAATTGGTCCCTCTTCATATCAAATTCCAACATGTTCTCTCCTCCTCGTTATCCAAACTGATTTGTTTCTGCACAAATCAAGGTTACTCGAAGAACTCTTTATACTTTTTTATGTTTAGTAGACTAGCAAGGATGTTTATCGTTATTAGGTTTCAGTCTAAGTAACAATGAGATGATTGTCTAGTTAAGTCTTACCTACTTATTAAAATAGTTAATATAGCACATGTTTCACGTAATAGGGCTTTTCGCCTTCATGAATGAGTTCAACATTACCAAATTCTTGTAGGTTTATTAAGTCATATTAAAGTCTTTTTACAATTCGGTTACTATCTGTTCATTCGACAAATTTCTAAGATTCGCTTGTTATAATAACATTGTCTAAACGTCCGAGGATTTGCAACCTAAAGTAAAAATAAGAGGAGGAGAAATTTTGCCGGAGATTTTGCTTTATCTTGGTACATATCTATCTGCTGCGCTTGCTCTTGGTTGGCTGGTTAGAATTACGTTTGATCAATTTATCAAATAAACTGCCAAATTCAAGGGCAAAGATATTCGTAAAATTCCTATTGAAAGAGTTTCTAGCGGAGGTGTAATGTCATGACGGAAATATATACACCTAGTTACGTACAAGATTTGCTTGGAATCGATAGCAGTACTTTACGGAAATATGCCACTCTTTTAGAAGGACATGGGTATCCCATTCACCGTAATACTAAAGGACACAGAGGCTATTTTGATAAAGATGTTAGCACTCTCCGCCAATTAATCGTACTCAGTAAGCAAGACGGTGTGCCTTTGGAACAGGCAGCTATATCTGTGATGACAATTGTTTCTGAAAAAGATAGTAAGGAAGCCGTACCGTTAGAGACCACTATTGACCGTGATATTAAGCAGGATTGTAACCATGACGAGCTGTTAGGCCGTATCGAGCATTTGGAGCAAGTAAACTTAGATTTACTCAACCATTTGAAGGAGAAGGCGGTGCGGGAAGCTTCCCAAGAGGAGAGGCTTAATCAAATTTTAAATTATGTAAAACGTACAGAGCAATTGATGGTTGAACGAAGTAAACTAGAGGAAGAAACAAGAATGCAGATTGCCGCCGCCAGTCAGAAGAAATGGTGGAAGTGGTGGAAATGAGATCGCAATCGCAACAATCTAGGTATGCTATAAATTTATAACCCCCTTAATTGATTAGAGCATTGCTTTCCTGAGCAATGCTCTTTTTTGATGAGTTTTTTCATAATTATATAGTAGTTGTTTTCTATAATGCCTTCGCGAACCTCAACCATCAGTTAAAAAATAATCATTTATTGTTATGAAACTCATACTATTGTCAAAACTAAGAAGAGAAATATGACGATTAATAGAGGTGGTAAAAATGAGGATAATAAACAAATTAGCCGATTTATGTTGGGAAGGCCTAACTTTACAACACGTGTCTCATAAAGAGGTGGTTATTCCTTATCGATTATTTCTTATCCTTACATTCATTTTTGAACTATTTTTATCTTTTTTGTTCATTTTCTCTTTTTTTATATTTAACAGTTTTGGTTATAAACCTAATTATCCATACTACATAAGCGGTGGTATTTTAATTCTTATGTTAATCATGACAGGAAGCGCGGGGACGGTTCTCCTGCTTCCAAAGAAGCAATAGAACCGTCCCCGCGCTTCGCGACTTAGTCTAATATTCTTACTTTTACGTTTTTGCGGCCCCATTGAAGAGCTTGTTTTGTGGTAGGTAAAAGGACATCGATTTTTTTCCCTTTAATTGCTCCGCCCGTATCGCCTGCAATCGCGTTTCCATAGCCTTCTACCCAGACTTTGGTACCGAGTGGGATTACTTTCGGATCGACCGCAATCAACTTCATGTTTGGATTCTTGCGGATATTATAGCCTGCCGCTGTCATTCCACTAGAAGATTCCAGAGGAGTATAAGCTGTCGCTTCAACAGTGAACTCTGCTGCGGCTTTTACAGCTGTTTTCAGAACATATTGCTTACTGACATAACCTGTCCGTCCATTATAACTAATTTGATACCAGCCGTTTCCAAGATCCTTTTTTACGCTGACAGCTTGCCCCCTGTTTAATTTGCCAATCGAGGCGAAGTTCGTACCAGCACCGGAACGTACATTCAGAGAAGTGGCATTAACGTAATACGTTCCGCTAATTGCCGTCCCGCTTGTTGTAGTGCTTGTTTCTTTTGTATATTGTGAGCTTACATAACCGATTTTTCCATTATAGCTAATTTTTAGCCAGCCAGTCTGGCGTGCTGTAACGTTTAATGTTTGACCATTTGTTACTTTTCCAATGATGGCTGAACTTGTTGCGGGTGCTTGACGTACATTCAATACACTTGCATTGACAACAGTAGCCGCTTCGGCTGACGCCGTAAACAGACCGAACCCAATAAATGCAGCAGCTGCCATACTGATTATCTTCCTCATATGTATGTATCCTCCAGCATTTCACTTTTTTTCCATTATAGCAACTACAAGGTCGAAATAGAGAGAATGCCAGAATTATAAACATATTTGTAAATTTTTTAATAGTTTTGTAACATTTTGGAGGCATGGGGACGGTTCTTCTGCTTCCAAAGAAAAAAGCCGCAAATATCAAGCGGCTTTCCTTTAAATCCCCATCCATTCATCGGGGGAAATTACATACTGGTCTCTTTTTCTACTATTCTTTGTGTATGTTCGAGATACCCACTAATTTTAACCGCTTTATTTTTGTAAATAGAACGTAAATTGATATCAATCAGTGACCCAGCAATCAATCCTAAAAATACAACATTTATCGGAAATACTTCTGATCTTAAAGCGAAAAACAAAGCAACAACACATAAGGCTATACTGAAGAAAAATTCACTTACTAAAAAATGTATTTTTTCCATTTGCACACTCCTTATTATTTGATACAAATTAAGTTCTTGGATAAATGTTCATTTCCTTTTTTCTTCTTCGTTTTTTTTAAAATAAGACTTTTCTCCTGGTGGAGAAAAACTAGTTTCAAAAAAATGGATAGCCTTTTTAGACTATCCAGTACAGCTATGCCATAACCTTATAATTCTTGTGTGCGACGACTGTTATATTTTCTTTAAACTCCAACTCTGTCTTGTTTTCGGTTATCTTCGTTATGACTGAATTATCATTAACCTTCTCCACGATTCCTTTGACTCCATTTTTAAAAAAGATACGGTCGCCTATGTCTGCTTTCTTTTTGGTTTTGAAAAGCAAATTAATCCCTCCATGATCCTTTTAATTTTGATTCCCATTCTAATAAAAACATTGATTCCTTGCTATTGTTTTTGTCGTTTTTAAATAAAAAAGTAATGTTTGTAATTTATAGCCCCCCTCGCTTCTTGCTGCCTGTAATTTTGAAATGATCAAGTGATATGGTTGCAATTTTTGTCACTAAATTAACATATGTAGGTGCTTCTTTTCAGAATATTTTGTGTTATAATATATGTAACAACTTAGATACTAAATCAGGTTGGCGGTTTATTTACTAAAAAAAAACGAAAAGAGGGATGCCTAATGGAGATTTGTATTTCATGTGGTGAGGAATTAGCAATCATGGAGAGAAATCGGACAGAGTGCTGGGAGTGCAGAGAAACAACCATCGAAGCTTATGCTGAATCGGAATAAGCTAGGCGTGTTCACCAAAGTAGATTCTTGTCCATATTTTATCAACGATTTACCGACCACTAATTATTTTATCAACTCACTCTGTCCCCTTACCTTAACATTAAACAAAGAAACTCATTAAAAATGCCCGGCCGCAGAATGCGGCCGGGCATTTACTTTGGAAGCATGGGGACGGTTCTTCTGCTTCCAAAGAAGCAGGAGAACCGTCCCCATGCTTCGCTTATCGTGTTTTTTTGGATATAATAGATGAATATGGATTTTTTTATAAAGGGGGTTACGGCCGTGGCGTCGACACCTGCTAGTGAACAAATGGAATATTTTGAGGAACAAGTTCGCGAACTGCTCGTTCCCACGGATGCGGAGGATGCGAAGCTTGTCCAAAAGGGATTAATGCTGTACCGCCAAGGGGTGGTGAAGCAATTACAAGTATTTAATAATAAAATCACCTCCATGGTCCAGGACGTGACGCGTGTCTATGTGAAGCTCGATTTGGTGTTTGCCTCAATGAGTTCGTGTACCTGTCCAACCGAAGGATTTTGCCGCCATCAGGTGGCTACCTTTTTTGCTGCCTT
This sequence comes from Neobacillus drentensis, assembly GCF_021560175.1. GTDB lineage: Bacteria > Bacillota > Bacilli > Bacillales > Cytobacillaceae > Neobacillus > Neobacillus drentensis_A. Next base: position 5,927,867 of record NZ_CP091110.1, read on the forward strand.
TTCCAAGTATGGCAGTGTTGGCGACTGGGTAACAGCGTGGCGCGAGCCTGCACGGGAGCAACAGGAAGTGACAGACTGGGGCATGCAGACGGCGAAGGACTTGATTAAGGCCAACGGCGTGATGAAGCCAGATTACAGCCGCTGGGTGCACTCGTTTGAGGTCAGCTTTGACACGCTGCTCGCTTCGAAAAAGTATACAAGCCCCTATGTGATTCCGGAATTGTATGGGATTTATGAGCGCCGGATTCATGCTAGTGCACCGGTTGAACAGGAATGGCGCCTGTTATATGAAATGATTGCGATCGTCGTGTCATTCCGCAAGCTGGCCGCCCTAAGTGAGCAGCTTGGCCATGATGAAGACACCGTACGGCGGGCCTATCTGCATTTGTTCCAGAATTTGATGGAGGATGCGGAGGATTTAGCAATAAAAATCGGAGTACAGTCGCTGCCGTTTGCGTTTGATGAGTTTATTGAGCGACTGAAAGATGATGCTTTTGAGCTGCTCCGGTGTGCGAGTGGGTTGGAGTATGAGCGGATTTATTTATACCGGCTGATGTGGGTGCAATTTTTCAAAAAGAAAGCTTGGCGTGAGGATGAGTTAACAAAAATTAAAGCGGGTTTGAAAGGGCTTCAGGATTGGGAGAATCCCCTCCCGCTGATGGTGGCTGGGATTCACCTTCATCTGCTCGTAGGGGAAGATGAGGCGGCGATGAAGCTGATCGGCCAGTTTACCGATGAAGAGATTGTTCCCTATCTGGTCTATTGGATTGATTACTTGTCCGGTTTGAAGGCTTGGCGCCGAGTTGGGGTTTTGATTGAGTTATTTTTTCAAAAAGTGAAGGCATATTTGACCGCTTTGGGCGGCTATCATAGTTGTGTGACGTTTGCGCGGAATGCGTTGAAGTCTGTGACGGCTTATTGTGCGGAGAATGATCGGCTTGATTTGTATGAGCGCGGCTTGCTCGCGATGCTGCCGTATAGTTTTGGGGAGTATGAGTATTTGTTGTTTGAGCGCAAGCAGTATGACCGCTGGGGCGAGCTTCAGGCGTTTGTCGGGCTGGATTTTTATGATTTACCGAAAGAGCGCTTGAAGGTGATTGAGAAGGAGCGGCCTGAGGTACTGCTTGGGATGCTTCATCAGACGGCACAGCGGGAGATTGATCAGAAAAACCGGTCGAGCTATAAGATGGCGGTCCGGCATTTGAAGAAGCTGCGGACGCTGTATAAAAAGTTGAAGCGCGTAGATGATTGGGAGTATTTCTTGGAGACGCTAATGGAGCGGACGAAACGGCTGCGGGCGTTTCATGAGGAGTGCCGGCGGAGTAAGCTGGTAGATATTTAATAGGTGCTCATAAAAAAATAGTATGCAAAAACCCTCTTTTTTCATAAATAGAGGGTTTTTTATTTATCAATTTGCAGATAAGATAAGCGTAATCTTGTAGAGCCGTATTATGGTGGCATTGATTGGTGCACCGTATTTTCTGTTTCTACTATTGAAAAAAATGATCCCTGTTAGTTAAAAGAGCACAAAAAAAGCGCTTATTCAAGCGCTTTTTATCTTATAAATTCTTATGTAACTTAGGGGATTCGAACCTCTGCCCCTACGCTTAGAAGGCGCATGCTCTAAGCAGCTCGAGCTACTGCGAAACAAATAATCTATTATGATGATGGGCCTAAATGGACTCGAACCATCGACCTCACGCTTATCAGGCGTGCGCTCTAACCAGCTGAGCTATAGGCCCTTATATTTTGGGGCATTAAATGTAATGGTGGCTCAGGACGGAATCGAACCGCCGACACAAGGATTTTCAGTCCTTTGCTCTACCGACTGAGCTACTGAGCCACACACAATCTATATCTATATCAACAGTAGAGTTGCCCTACTGGGATAGAAATGGCGGTCCGGACGGGACTCGAACCCGCGACCTCCTGCGTGACAGGCAGGCATTCTAACCAACTGAACTACCGGACCAAATTGCGGGGACAGGATTTGAACCTGCGACCTTCGGGTTATGAGCCCGACGAGCTACCGGACTGCTCCACCCCGCGATAATAGAAATTATGGAGTTTGGAATATGCTCTATGTTTTGTTACTGACTGTCCCCATCTCAGAAAGCTTAATCAAGCAGCAGCTCGATGGGTACAACTCGCAGATTTTTCAATGTAGCAACGCTCGTTGCTCCACCCCGTGATAATAATAGGAAAAAATAAAAAGTTAAGTAAATATGGAGGAGGAAGAGGGATTCGAACCCCCGCGCGGTTTAACCCGCCTGTCGGTTTTCAAGACCGATCCCTTCAGCCGGACTTGGGTATTCCTCCATGTAAATAAAATGGAGCCTAGCGGGATCGAACCGCTGACCTCCTGCGTGCAAAGCAGGCGCTCTCCCAGCTGAGCTAAGGCCCCATAATGTTAATATCCACTTATGGTGAGCCATGAAGGACTCGAACCTTCGACCCTCTGATTAAAAGTCAGATGCTCTACCAACTGAGCTAATGGCTCATACAAAGAAAAGGTGCCGGCGAGAGGACTTGAACCCCCAACCTACTGATTACAAGTCAGTTGCTCTACCAATTGAGCTACCCCGGCTTAAAGTAAGAGAAATATATTAATTTGAGGCACGCTGTCTTTGTTACCGTCATCCTGACCTCAGAAAGATTATTCAAGCAGCAGCTCGGTCAGTATGCTGAAGCCTATTCAGGAAGCTTATTCGTTCGTGCTCTACCAATTGAGCTACCCCGGCTTAAGGTTTGGAAAAATTATGGTGGAGGATGACGGGATCGAACCGCCGACCCTCTGCTTGTAAGGCAGATGCTCTCCCAGCTGAGCTAATCCTCCAAATTCAAAAAACTATGGTGACCCCTACGGGACTCGAACCCGTGTTACCTCCGTGAAAGGGAGGTGTCTTAACCGCTTGACCAAGGGGCCAAATACTAAAATTGACAAAATAATAGCCCCGAAAGGGGCCTAGCCTGGCAACGTCCTACTCTCACAGGGACAAAGTCCCAACTACCATCGGCGCTGAGAAGCTTAACTTCCGTGTTCGGTATGGGAACGGGTGTGACCTTCTCGCCTTAATTACCAGACTATTTATTTGAAAGAAGTTCATTCTCTCAAAACTAGATAATATATAGAAGAAGTAAAAACGAGTTTGTTCGCTTAAAAAATATGGTTAAGTCCTCGATCGATTAGTATCAGTCAGCTCCACATGTCACCACGCTTCCACCTCTGACCTATCAACCTGATCATCTTTCAGGGATCTTACTAGCTTGACGCTATGGGAAATCTCATCTTGAGGGGGGCTTCATGCTTAGATGCTTTCAGCACTTATCCCGTCCGCACATAGCTACCCAGCGATGCCTTTGGCAAGACAACTGGTACACCAGCGGTGCGTCCATCCCGGTCCTCTCGTACTAAGGACAGCTCCTCTCAAATTTCCTGCGCCCACGACGGATAGGGACCGAACTGTCTCACGACGTTCTGAACCCAGCTCGCGTACCGCTTTAATGGGCGAACAGCCCAACCCTTGGGACCGACTACAGCCCCAGGATGCGATGAGCCGACATCGAGGTGCCAAACCTCCCCGTCGATGTGGACTCTTGGGGGAGATAAGCCTGTTATCCCCGGGGTAGCTTTTATCCGTTGAGCGATGGCCCTTCCATGCGGAACCACCGGATCACTAAGCCCGACTTTCGTCCCTGCTCGACTTGTAGGTCTCGCAGTCAAGCTCCCTTGTGCCTTTACACTCTACGAATGATTTCCAACCATTCTGAGGGAACCTTTGGGCGCCTCCGTTACTCTTTAGGAGGCGACCGCCCCAGTCAAACTGCCCACCTGACACTGTCTCCCACCCCGATCAGGGGTGCGGGTTAGAATTTCAATACAGCCAGGGTAGTATCCCACCGACGCCTCCACCGAAGCTGGCGCTCCGGCTTCCAAGGCTCCTACCTATCCTGTACAAGCTGTACCAAAATTCAATATCAGGCTACAGTAAAGCTCCACGGGGTCTTTCCGTCCTGTCGCGGGTAACCTGCATCTTCACAGGTACTATAATTTCACCGAGTCTCTCGTTGAGACAGTGCCCAGATCGTTACGCCTTTCGTGCGGGTCGGAACTTACCCGACAAGGAATTTCGCTACCTTAGGACCGTTATAGTTACGGCCGCCGTTTACTGGGGCTTCGATTCAGAGCTTCGCTTGCGCTAACCCCTCCTCTTAACCTTCCAGCACCGGGCAGGCGTCAGCCCCTATACTTCGCCTTGCGGCTTCGCAGAGACCTGTGTTTTTGCTAAACAGTCGCCTGGGCCTATTCACTGCGGCTCTTCGAGGCTATGAACCCCAAAGAGCACCCCTTCTCCCGAAGTTACGGGGTCATTTTGCCGAGTTCCTTAACGAGAGTTCTCTCGCTCACCTTAGGATTCTCTCCTCGCCTACCTGTGTCGGTTTGCGGTACGGGCACCTTGAATCTCGCTAGAGGCTTTTCTTGGCAGTGTGGAATCAGGAACTTCGGTACTAAATTTCCCTCGCTGTCACAGCTCAGCCTTCACGAGAAGCGGATTTTCCTGCTTCTCAGCCTAACTGCTTAGACGCGCATATCCAACAGCGCGCTTACCCTATCCTCCTGCGTCCCCCCATCA
>NZ_CP091110.1:5935000-6255529 GCF_021560175.1 Neobacillus drentensis
TACGCATTTCACCGCTACACGTGGAATTCCGCTTTCCTCTTCTGCACTCAAGTCCCCCAGTTTCCAATGACCCTCCACGGTTGAGCCGTGGGCTTTCACATCAGACTTAAAGGACCGCCTGCGCGCGCTTTACGCCCAATAATTCCGGACAACGCTTGCCACCTACGTATTACCGCGGCTGCTGGCACGTAGTTAGCCGTGGCTTTCTGGTTAGGTACCGTCAAGGTACCGGCAGTTACTCCGGTACTTGTTCTTCCCTAACAACAGAGCTTTACGACCCGAAGGCCTTCATCGCTCACGCGGCGTTGCTCCATCAGACTTTCGTCCATTGTGGAAGATTCCCTACTGCTGCCTCCCGTAGGAGTCTGGGCCGTGTCTCAGTCCCAGTGTGGCCGATCACCCTCTCAGGTCGGCTACGCATCGTCGCCTTGGTGAGCCGTTACCTCACCAACTAGCTAATGCGCCGCGGGCCCATCTGTAAGTGTCAGCCGAAACCGACTTTCAGCTTTTCCTCATGAGAGGAAAAGGATTATCCGGTATTAGCACCGGTTTCCCGGTGTTATCCCAGTCTTACAGGCAGGTTGCCCACGTGTTACTCACCCGTCCGCCGCTAACCAACAGGAGCAAGCTCCTATTGATTCGCTCGACTTGCATGTATTAGGCACGCCGCCAGCGTTCGTCCTGAGCCAGGATCAAACTCTCCATGAAAGTTGATTTAGCTCATAATTTAAAACGTTGGCTTCATTTCATAAGAAATGAATATTATTGTTTGTTGACGTTTTTGTTTGTTTAGTTTTCAAAGAACAATCCATCGCTTTAATTAACGACAACGAAATCTATTATATAATTTCGTTTTGTAAAAGTCAACTACTTTTTTAAGTTAACCTTGCCGCCTTAGCGACGCATATTAATATAACAAATAACCAACCTATAAGTCAACACTCTTTTACAAAAAAAATCACTCTATTATTAGCATTTAATTTATATGGCCGGTATCTGACTACTACTACCTAATTAATTGTCATATCTAGCAGACAATTAAAAACAGATGCTTAGCACCTGTTTTTATGTTTTGCTAATCTTGATTTTAATCTATAAACTTAGGTCTTCTCCGTTCGTTGCAATCACTTTCTTGAACCAATCAAATGATTTTTTCTTTGTTCTTTTTAATGTTCCATTTCCCTCGTCGTCCAGATCAACATAAATAAAGCCATATCGTTTTTTCATCTCTCCAGTTCCTGCTGAAACTAAATCAATGCATCCCCATGGTGTATAGCCCATTAAGTCAACACCATCTAAGGTAACTGCCTTTTTCATTTCTGCAATATGATCTCGGAAATATTGGATTCGATAATCATCCTCTACATATCCATTTTTATCCTGTTTATCAATCGTTCCCATTCCGTTTTCAACAATAAAAAGAGGTTTTTGATACCGGTCATAAAGTTCGGATAAGGTGTATCTTAGCCCAATAGGGTCAATCGCCCAGCCCCACTCCGTTTTTTCAACAAAAGGATTTGCGTCCCCCATTTGGCCGCCGGTATCGGTATTCTGAACAATTTCAGTATGGTACACACTGCTGCGGTAATAACTAAATGATAAGAAATCTGAAGGATTCGCCTTGATTATTTCATCGTCCCCTGGCTGCTTTTTTATGGTTGCCCCCATCTCTTCAAAAAGGCGGTCAGCATAAGATGGATAATATCCCCTCATCATGACATCAGAATAAATCAAAGCTCCTCTTCGATAATCCAAAGCTCCAAATACATTTTCAGGCTTACAATCTTTCGGATATATGCAGCTTAATGCAACCATACAGCCAATCTTTGCATCAGGATTGATCTCGTGACAAAGCTTATTGGCGAGGGCACTCGCAACAAACATATGATGCTTTGCTTGATAACGCACCTCTGAATCAGCCTCTCTTGTTCCCATAAAAGCATAACCATTTAATACATTAATTTCGTTAATAGTAATCCAATACTTCACTAAATCTTTATATCGTGTAAAGACCTCTTTGCACATTCTTAAAAAACAATCAATCGTCTCACGTCCGCCCCAGCCATTAAAATGTTCAGCCAAATAAGCAGGAGTTTCAAAATGATAAAGAGTGACTAATGGTTCGATATTATATTTTTTGCACTCTTTAAAAACATCTTCGTAAAATTTCAGCCCTTCCTCATTTGGTTCTTCCCCATCGATTCCACCTTTTGGGAAAATACGGGACCAACTAAGAGACAGCCGAAAACACTTAAAACCCATTTCTCCAAACAGGGCAATATCTTCTTCGTAATGGTGGTAAAAATCAACCGCATTATGGCTTGGATAATAAATATTTTCATCAATATAGCCTGATGCGCCTTCTGGGATCGTGTCCACTTTCGGATTCCCAGTAGGTCGTCGGTTTACCATTTTTTTGGTACCATCTTTTAACTGGATTGTAATTTTTCTCGGACGCTCTGCGGAACCATTTGTAATGAAGTCACTTGTCGCGAGCCCTCTTCCACCTTCTTTATATCCACCCTCATATTGGTTAGCAGCTGTAGCTCCACCCCATAAAAAATTTTCCGGGAATGTTTTTTTCATAAAAGTTCATATCCTTTCAAAATGGTAAACGGAAGTCAACCTTAATATGATTGCATATAGTACGCTAAATCATTTTTAATAAAGGTTATTTTCGCATAACTTTTTGTTTTTCGTAAAAGTTAATCGACCCGTTGCATCGTGGTATCTTTTCATAAAAACATTTGTGAAAATTGCCCTTAAACGTAAGTTTTTGTTCCTTAATCAGGTACAAAAGCAACAAAGTTTACGAAAAGAGCCTTTAAAAAAAAAACCCAAAATAAATTGGGCTATTTAAAGAATGGACAGACATTTTTCAGTTATCGATTCAAATCTGCCAAACCCACTGAACTATTCTGATTTTCCATAATGTTTATCTCTTCTTATCCTAATAGAAAAGGACTTGTTTTAGGCTTTTTTGAGAAGTTTATGCAAATCGATAATTTCTCTGGCCAAATCTTTAAGGGTCATTGAGGTCATCAAATGGTCTTGTGCATGGATCATAATAAGAGGAAGTTCGAATTTCGATCCACCAGCTTCCTTTTGGATTAAATCTGTTTGAACATGATGGGCTTCATTGAAGGCAGTATCTGCCTCTGTTAGTTTTGCTTCTGCTTCATCAAAATTACCTTTTTTAGCTTCCTGCATGGCTTCCATCGCCAAGCTTCTTGCATTCCCTGCATGAAGGATTAATTGAAATGCAAGATTGTAAAGTTCTTCTTTATTCATAATTAATTCATTCATAATTAACAGCCTTTCATATGATTACTAGGAAAAGGACATTCCTCTCTCCTGCCCATTTGGGTCATTATTAAAATCTAGTTGTATTTACGATTAAAAACTGTGGTAGTTAGTTTTGTATGTTTCTAACATTTCATTCAAGATGATTTTTCACACTGTCAAAAGGCGAATGACCTTCCTATTAAATGTAAAAAGAAGGGCACTAGCCAAACTAATGCCCAGTCAGTCTTATGCGATTTTCTTACCATTTCCGTTCATCGCATCTTCTTCTCTCTTCTTCGCTTTATCATATATTTTGAAGAATGGAAGATAGATGACGAATGAAATAACAATGTTAACTAAATTCATGATGGCTCCTGAAATATGTCCGCCAGAAGCAAGATATCCTGAGATAATTGGCGGCATTGTCCATGGTACTGCAACACCGGAAGGCTTTGCGACCAATCCCATATCCATCCCAAGGAATGTTACAATAACGGTAACGATTGAGGTAAGAACGAATGGAATGATCATGATTGGGTTTAACACGATTGGCATACCAAAGATTAATGGTTCGTTAATGTTAAAGATACTAGGAGCAAATGCCAAACGACCAAGACTTTTCATTTGTTGGGATTTAGCAAACATTACCATTGATAGAACCAAACCAATTGTTACACCTGTTCCACCGATATGGACGAAGTTATCCCAGAATTGTTGTGTAACAATGTGTGGCAGCGGTTGATGTGCTTGATATGCTGTCATATTGTCACCCATCGCACCGAACCAAATTGGTTCCATTACACTTTTAACGATGTTTGTACCGTGTAATCCAGTAGCCCATAATATCGTTACGAATAATTCAGCAACAATGGATCCTCCTAGAGTTAGACCTACCATTTTTAGTGGGTCACCTAAAAGGGTTGTAACCAAGCCGTTGATACTTTCGTAAGGAGTCAATTCAACAAGTAAACGGATTACCCAAACCACAAGAAGAACAATAAATCCTGGAATTAAAGCTGCAAATGATTTACCAACACTTGGCGGTACACCCGCTGGCATTTTAATAACAAAATCCTTTTTGACGACCCAACGATAAATTTCTGTTGATATAATTGCAAAGAGTAACGCAACAAACAACCCTTTACTGCTCAAGAACGCTTTTGAAATCGCACCAGTAACCAAAACTCCGTCTTCAGCTCCAGTTGGAGTAAACATGAAACTGAATGGTGTTGTTAATAGGAAAGCAGCAACTGAAATCGCACCCGCACTCATCGCATCGAGCTTATAGCCTTCTGCTAGTCGGTAAGCAACCGCGAACGCTGCAATAATTGACATGATATTGAAAGTTGCATCTACTGGATAACTTAATTTAGCTGCCCAGGTTGGACCGAATATAGAAGTCATCCAATCAGCATAACCTGGAATAGGCAAGTTAGCCAGGATCAAGAAAAATGAACCAATAACAATGAATGGCATAGTCGCAATTAGACCATCTCGAAGAGCTAATAAGTGTCTTTGCGCACCAATCTTCCCTGCAACAGGCATAACTTTCTCTTCTAATATGGTGTTGAATTTACTCATTTTCTTTTTCCCCTTTGATTATCTTTATTTATTATTCACTAGATTTATAGCTGTATTTAATACTTCTGGACCATTACACGTACCGTAGTGGATTGGATTGATTGCATCCACCGGAATACCCTTTTCTTCACCCAGCTTTTTCATATTTGAAAGTAGATATCTAACCTGTGGTCCTAAAAGAAGAACATCAGCGTTGTCAATGTGTTGATTGACTGCATTAGCTGGGACCGCCCAGATTTTCCCTTCTAGCCCTTGTTCTTGGGCTGCCTTTTCCATCTTGGTCACCAATAAACTAGTACTCATTCCTGCAGCACAGCATAATAAAATATTCATCGATTTATTCCTCCCATTATTCATAAAAGTTATTTTGAAAAACAATTGGCCAATTCATCCAAACTGGAACATTTTGCAGTTGTTTTAAGAGTGAGGTAATCACCTGTTTATAGTTTATGTTGAAAACGGTTTATTTTACAGAAAGGATTTTTCCGTTACCAACGGAAAAGTAGATAGACACATAAAATGAAGTCATTGTTATGCAAAATCATTATCCTTTGATAATATGCCCATAACCCAAAAGGGGTACCCTTTGGTACCCCTCATTCTTTTCCCTATTAAACTTTTTCAGCATTAGCAGCATACTTGTCTATCTCAATCCACTGACTTCTCAGGTGAATTCTCGTTAAACAGACGATTGCCTCGGGTTTTGAATCATTTAAGACTCATTTAAAATCTTTATAATTTCATCAGCTGAATCACTTTTTAAAATTTTTTGGACCTTTGTACTGTTCTCAAGTAGAGCGAGGAGCCTTTGATACATCCTTTCCAGGTCATCCCCATTCGGTACTTTTCTTATATTTAACAAACAGATAAATTGAACCATATGTCTGTCGGCCCATTCGATAGGCTTCTTTAATGTGCATACAGTCCAAATTGTTTCCTCCGTTTCCGGTGTAAGTGGATGTGGGATGGCCACAAGATTTCCAAAGCTGGTTGGGGCGAGCGCCTCTCTTTCCAACACTGAATCTACATAATCTTTGGAGACGAGTTTTTGTTTGTATAATTCCTGACACATAAACCGGATGACACTTTCTTTATCCTCAAATTCTTTATGAATAAAAACTCTGGATTCATCTAAATAATTCTCTTCTTCATACTCTAGTACAGGCGATAACCCCTTCCGGATATTTGCAATATCACTTTCTCCTAAAAAGGTATTGACGACTTGTACCGGAACGCCGATATCTTCTTTTACTGGAATCGTACTAATAATAAAATCAATCGAGGATAGGTCGTACTCCTTTAATTGATAATAATTGGTGGTAGCCACAATATCCAATTCATCTTTAAATTCATTCTGCAAACGATAAAACAGAAGCTTTGCGCTTCCAACACCAGAAGCACACACTACCATGACCCGTTTCGTCTGTTTATTCCTTGTCTTCATTCTTTCTAGTGCCACACCGATATGTAAGGCAATATAAGCTATTTCGTGTTCTCCTACCTCAATCTCCAAATATTTGTCGATGCATCTGCTTGCAATGGCAGCACCCTCAAAGGCGCTGGGATATTTCCGTTTAATTTCGTCTAATAACGGATTCCGAATGTTCATGTTGTAGCGCAGACGGTTCATCGCCGGCCGAATGTGTAAACTCAACGCTTGAATGAATTCCGAGTCGTCATAAAAATCCCAATTTAATTCGGTTTTTAATCTATCCAGCATGCAATGTATAATGGTGCCTAATTCATCAAATTTACTAAATTCATTCAGCGTATTCTTATGAATTAATTTTGTCCCCAACAAATGGACAATAATATAATCAATCTCAGCTTTTGGAAATTTTAAGCCGGTAAACTCCTCTACTTCTTTGACGATATCATTGGCCACTATTTTTTCAAAGGGGTATTTTCCTGTTAAATCGTGCTCCAGGTTTTCGATGACAAATCCCTCTTCAATTCTTTTGCATCCAATGGTAATATGGGTTGCCAAATTTTCAAGTGCTATGTCAGATATCTCAATTTTGTATTCATTCACTTTTTTTATGATCGTTCCCTTTATCTTTTCAAACAGTTGTTGATCCAAAAGCTGAAAAGACAGACTGTCAATGTTTAGGCTGCTATTCCGACTTAAAATATAATTTGAAAAACATAGCCGCTTCATATATTCATCGCCTTCAACCTGCGTACCATAATGGGGTCTTGAAACTAGCTTCAAATCATAGCTTTCCAATATTTCACGGACAATTTTTAAATCATTTTGAAGCTTAGGCTTGGAAACAAATAGCTCTTCCTCGAGACTATCTAATTTTATTGGTTCCTTTTCTAAAAAAAATCGTTTTAATATATACAGAACCCGATTTGTCTGTTCGGAAAAATCGGATTGATGATGATCGATCGCATCATTCGGATGCGGATTAAACTCCTTTTCAAACAAGTCATATTCCTTTATATCTAATATATATCCTTTGCCACGAACCGATTCAATATTGATTCCTAATGATGAACTTTGTGATTGAAGTTCTTTGATCTCGGTTCGAATCGTTCTGTCACTCACTGCAAGATCCTTTGCCATCCATTCTGCCGTAACAGGTTCTCTCTCCTTCATTAAAAACAACACGATGTCTCTTTGTCGTTTTGAAACCATTTATCTACTCACCTTTCTTAATGAGTTGATCGACTAAAATTATTGTTTAGTTTGTTCACTTTCTTTGCCATTGACTCCATAGTCAATAACTAGCTTTGCCTGAAATCGTTCTATTACATTAATCAATGATTGTCAAATGCAGAAACTATTTGACTCTTCCTTTTAAATTACTTTTTCTCTATCAAAAGTTCTAGAATAATCCCTTAATAGGACCTTTTTTGTAGAAAAATAGCATTAAATAAGCTTTTTTGCCATTACTATAGTGCTATTTGGATTATAATTTAGCAGTACGTCCTACATATAAACCAATCAACAGGGGGAAAAGGAAAGAAAATTGGAAAAACGCTTATTAAGATTGCAGCGGTTTATTTTTCATTTGGGGTTTTAGTTGGAATGTCCATGGGTATTGTCCATGACTTTAGGTTAACTTCCACTCACCCTCATATTAACTTATTAGGCTGGGTGTCAACTGCTTTATTTGGAATCATTTATTCGATTTTTCCCTTTTGCTGCTAGTACAAAATTAGCAAAAACACATTTTTGGTTACATAACATCGGTCTGCCCGTGATGGTGATTGGATTGGTTCTCGAAACCTTCGGTGTTTCAGCCGCTTTGCCAATTATGATTATCGGTTCTCTAGCCGTTGTGATTGGCACCCTGCTATTCACTGCCAATATCGTTAAAACACTAAAAAACCGTTCTGCCCAAAAGGCGGATCACGGTGTTAGAGCCTAAAAATCAAGGACTTCCTAAGCAGAAGTCCTTTTTTAATTTTTCTTTCCTAATGATTTCAAAATTGGGGCTGAACATTTATCCCCTTCTTCGCCAGGAAATCAAAATGAAAAATAAACACTTCATGCTCCTGACTCCTCTAACTACAAATTTTTGGGTATAATATAGGAATATGGATTTTTACAGATGAACTTTTTACTACTATTTTTTGATTGTCCACGCATGATGCATGGATATTTTCATATAACCAAGGGTTCCAAGTTAAAGGGGTACATTATCTATGCTTAAAACTAGGTTTATCAAATTACTGACAACTAAATTAGAGGATGGCCGCTTTCTGTTGACGGCCCAGAACGAACAAGGTTCTTATATGAATCCGTTCAGGTGGAAAAACCTCGTTTTTAGCAGCCATGAAGAAAGCTTCTTCGGCACCCTTCTCGAAACAGAAACGGTGAACGATGTGGAAGGAATCGTTGTGAGCGGCTGGCAGCTGGTCTCGTTGTTTGCCAAAGAGTCCTTCAATCGTTTTATTGACTGGGACTGGAATGAGCAATCTGAGATTTGTCTTGCTTCCGCATTGACCCTTTATGAAGGGATTGTCGAAAAGGATTGGCTTCCGGATTTCTCCGTGTGGGAGCATGGTGACTTCCGCTGGAAGCTGCCGGAACGGGTCAAGGAAGAATTTGACTCTTCCTTTTGGGAACAATCCATCGAGGAAGAGTCCGAACCATTGGTCAGCGTCGAGAGAGAGCTCGGTACAACCAAAGACTACATTTCTGATTTATACAATGGGGCACTTGATGCTTATTTAACCAGAAACGCTGCGATGAAAGAGCTTTTCGGTCCAAAGCTGGATCTGTTAAGAAAACAAAATATTTCAGGGGTCGAGCTCGCCCGCTATTTTGATGAAGAAAGCTGGCTCGAATGGGTTGGCATTAAGGACAGCGACACACCGTTTACAATTGGGCTCCGGCTTGATGAACCCCTAGATGGCGAGGGCGCTTGGATCCTGGATGTATTTTTGCGCAGCAAGAAGAATACCGATGAAATTTATGATGTCGAGGGAGTTAGAAAGATTCCTGCGAGGTGGCAGCCATTTTTAGATAAGGTTGATCAAGAACGGATCCGCTGGGCCCGGTTAATTCCATGGCTGGAGGAGGATGGCTTTTTTAAGACCCACCTTACCGAGGAAGAGGCCTGGATGTTTTTAACCGACGCAAGTGAAACCTTGGTTGCGCTCGATGTTGAAATCCTTCTTCCGTCCTGGTGGCAGGCGATGAAGAATGCCAACTTGAAGGTGAAAGCATCACTAAAGGGATCTTCCAGCCATCGGCCGTCCTTTGTAGGACTGCAGGCAATGCTTGATTTCAACTGGCGCTTTTCGATGAACGGTGTGGATTTGTCGGAAGATGAGTTTGGGAAGCTTGTCGAGGAGAAGCGACGATTGGTGTTTATCCGCGGCCGCTGGGTGAAACTTGACCCGCAGTTTATTCGGCAGATTCAGGATTTGATGAAACGGGCGGAAAAAGAGGGCTTGCATGTCCGTGATTTGCTCGAGCAGGAACTGGTTGAGTCGACAGATACGGAAGAAGAGTTAGAAAATCCAAAGGCATTTGCGAAGATTCAGATTGAGTTGAACCGCCAATGGAAACAGATGGTCAAAATGCTGTCGGAGGTCCATGAAATACCGCTCGAGACTGTACCTGAAGGGCTGCAGGGTGAGCTTCGTCCCTACCAGCAGCTCGGCATGAGCTGGCTTTGGTTCCTGCGCCAGTTCGGCTTCGGCGCCGTTCTCGCCGACGACATGGGCCTCGGTAAAACTGTCCAGCTCATCTCCTACCTATTGAAGGTAAAAAACGAGGATACATTAGAAATGGTGCCTGACACCGTTAGTACTACAAAGAAAAGGAAAACGGCTGTTGATGCAGACTCTGCCCCTAAAGCGAAGGTTCCTACGAAAGCGGCGCTGATTATTTGTCCAACGTCTGTGTTGGGGAACTGGCAGAAAGAATTAGAGCGGTTTGCTCCGGAGATGAACGTGTATCTTCATTATGGGTCGAACCGTCTGAAAGAAGAAGGCTTTTCGGAACGGGTCCAAGATGCTGATGTCGTGTTGACTTCCTATGGATTGAGTCATCTTGATTCGGAGGAGTTTGAATCGATGGTGTGGAGTTCCATTGCGATTGATGAAGCGCAAAACATTAAGAATGCTCAAACAAAACAATCGAAGGCCGTACGGCGACTGCGCGGCCATCACCATATTGCCTTGACCGGAACTCCGATGGAAAACCGGCTTTCCGAGTTATGGTCCATCTTTGATTTCACTAACCATGGCTATCTTGGCAGCTTGGGGCAGTTCCAGAAGAAGTTTGTCATCCCGATTGAAAAGGATGAAAAGAAAGAAAAAGTCCAACAGCTTCAATCATTGATTCGTCCATTCCTGTTGCGCCGGACGAAAAAAGATGAAGAAGTTGCCCTTAATCTGCCTGATAAGTTGGAACAGAAGGAGTACTGCCCGCTTACCGCAGAGCAGGCATCACTGTACGAGCAGCTAATCCACGATACGTTTGCGGAAATAGAGAAGTTATCCGGCTTTGAACGGAAAGGGTTAATCTTACAGATGCTGACTCGTTTGAAGCAGCTATGTAATCACCCTGCTCTCTATTTAAAGGAACAGGCAGTTGGCCGCGAGCTGCTCGACCGCTCGAATAAGATGGAGAAACTAGTTGAACTGGTTGATGCGGTCTTGGATCAAGGCGAGAGCTGCTTGATTTTTACCCAATATATTGAAATGGGCGAAATGATTCGCAGTACCTTGAAGAAAAAGTTTGGTATCGAGGTGCCGTTCCTGAACGGAAGTGTCCCGAAAACGCAGCGTGATACCATGATTGAACGGTTCCAAAATCACGAGTTTCCTGTCTTCCTATTGTCGTTGAAAGCGGGCGGAACCGGATTAAACCTAACGGCCGCCAATCATGTCATCCACTACGACCGCTGGTGGAATCCGGCTGTTGAAAACCAGGCAACCGACCGTGCTTACCGGATTGGCCAATCGAGGTTTGTCCATGTCCATAAGTTAATCTGTACCGGAACACTCGAAGAGAAGATTGACGCCATGCTCGAGAAGAAGCAATTCCTGAATGACCAAATCATCACAAGTGAAAACTGGCTCACCGAGCTGTCAACGGATGAACTGAAGGACCTTGTCTACTTGGGATAAGGCCGCAGGGCGCCGGCGAGGGCAAGATTCGTACTGTGATAAGATGAGGAACGGTGACAGGCACCATTTGTAACACCAAAGAAGTAGAAAAGGGAAGATTCCATTGTTTAGAATCTTCCCTTTTCCTTTTATCGCTCACAGGCGATTAAATCTTTATCTCTGTCGCTCTTTTTATTTGCATCATAAAGAGCTTGTGAAACAAAGGGTTTGAAGTACGTCTTACCACCTTTGTTTTTTACGGAGGCTGAACGAGCTACTCCGCCTTTGTAAACCTTATTCAACTCTGTACAATTTTTGAAAACCACAATCTTTGTTGCAGCCTCTGACTCCCCTGCCGAACCTAACGTAAATCCTAGTAAAAGAGCAAACGGAATGCCAACCTTAAAAAACTTTTTCAACATAAATACCTCATTTACATTTTTTTCTATTTCTTTTAATTATCTTAAGTGAGGTATTCTAATTATTCAATTAAAATTTCTATTTAATAGATATTTATTTTGTTTGACGCTGGGCTTTTATGATCTCTAAGTATTGTGTATCACCTAAACCATAATCTCCGGTAAATTGGTCGATTAGCGCTAAAACAAGTTCATTTTCTGACATATCTTGATGCGCTTGTATATAAACCATCAAGTCACTGTCATGATTAAGATAGTTTAAATATAGCTCAATCCCCTTTTTTAAAGGGCTTAGCTCGATCTGGTCAGGTAAGCGTTTATGAATCAAAACTTGGTCGTACATAGCCTGATACCCCTTGGCCGCTACTCTAAAGTGGCTAACAGGTTCAAACTGATCCCCGACTATATGGATATCAATATCCTCTTTATAATCGGCCATGTCTAACCAAGCGAGAATGGTCAGAAGATTGATTTGACAGAACATATCCGCATCAAACCATAAAACGATGTTCGTAAACTCTTTATTTATAAGAGGAAGCAATGGCTTAATCGCATGCTCCGTGTATTGTTGCCGCCTTACATGATGAACCTTTGCACGTATATCAATGAATTCTGGTGAGAATAAATCGTTACACGTACTTCCATAACACATCGCTTCGTTAAACGGGACCATTAATTCCCCTTTAAGAAAATCTGTCTCTATGTAAAAATTGTACATAGCTTGCCCATTGAGAATATGTAATGTTTTTTCTTGGATCATGATTCCAGCCCCTTCTCTATAAGTAACTCTATTTATTTATTTCTATCTTAAGCTTTTCGAGCAAGACAGCAGGGATTCAGAACACTGGTGTCTGAATCCCTACCCCATTCGGGCAGATTCAGGAGTATATTCTATAATACTATTCTATTTCCTTAACCTCTTCCAACCGAATCCTTCTCCTTGCCGTATTTTTAACAGAACAAAGAAAGAACAGCCCCCCGCCTAATATAGGAACAAGATAACTTGGCATATGACTCAAAAGAAATCCTGAAGATACCATAGCTACAGGCAGGAGCACCTTCCCAATACTAATGCCGATACTAAGTACCCTGCCCCTGTATTCATCAGGAATCTCTTTTTGCATAATATAGGAAAATGGAATATCTATCAGTGCCACGACGGTCCCAAAGAGAAACATAACCAGACTATAAAAGTTAACAATCCAAAAATCATTGAATCCTTCCATCATAAGCGGAATCCCTGAAATGACCATGAGTAGAGACAAAGCTACACTTAAATATCGAAGCAAACTGGAATAAAGAACCCTTTTAATGATTTTTTTAACCAGCAACGCTCCTAAAATCATCCCGACAGGAAATGCACCTTCGATGATTCCAATCTCCTTGGCCCCAATATGGAAAATCGTATTCATTATATAGGGGATGGGAACCATTACAGCAAAACCGAGAAAAAAATTCAAAGAAATTAGCAGAATAAATAAATTCAGGATTTTCCTCCTCCCCATTAAATAATAAAATCCATCCTTGATTTCCTTCATAAAAACGATCTTCCCTTTTAACTGGCCATCTCTTTCCGAATCTTGGCAGGACGTAAACTTAATCAACAGGATTGAAACGCCGGAAAGGAGAAAGGAAATCCCATTAATGAGAATAAACGCTCGTATATCAACAAATGCAAATACCATTCCCCCTAACATCGGTCCCATGATCGAAGATACCGAATCAATCACCTTACCGACCGAGTTTATGCTCATCAACCTTTTTTCCGCTACGATGTTCGGTTTGGCCGACTCCATCCCCACCCCAAAGAAGGTACTAAACACTGTCATCAGGAGGGTAGCTGCATAAATAAGCAACAGCGTTAATCCAAAAATACGGCTGAACACATAAACGAAAACTAACAGCATCCCGTTTAACAGATCCGTGGATACCATTAATCTCTTTTTATTGAACTTATCGGCGATGACACCAGCAAACGGATTGATGATCACCATTGGGATAATTCCCAAAATAAGAGTGGCCGCGAAGCTTAACGCTGAGCCCGTCAACTTTAATACATATAGGCCCATCGCAAATTGGTAAATGGCCGTGCCAAATACGGATATGGTCTTCCCCGCCGCATAAAGAAGAAGATTTTTTCTTTCAACCTCATTATTTTCCTCGCTTGCCTTTATAGCTGCTATACTCATGAACGTCCACCCCTCTGAAATTCTTACATCAAGTGTAAAGGGTCGGGTGAACGCTACATCAAGAACCCATTTTCATCATTTTTTATATAGAAACTTATAAAAGATAGGGTTCACCCTACCTTTTCCCCAAAAATGAATAGGAGTAAATCTCTTCTCCCGGGACAAAAAAATCCTCGAACCTTCCGCCTTTATCAACCGGTTCAGAAATCCTTTCATCCACCGCTTTATACATTAACTGGCCGATGTTCTTCCGAATCGTATCGAGTGTAAAGTTATCTCGATATTTTGCTTCAATTTTACTGTTAGGACTGAAATTTTTAAATACTAAGTAGGACCCTAATAAATAACCGTCCGGTTTACTAAGAGAATCAACTTCATGGAGCAGAAACGTTTCATGCTCAAAGCTATAATTACTTGTACCGGTATGGTCTACAACGACATCAATGGAATGACTTGACAGCGGCAGTTCTAGAAAGTCAGCACAAATAAACAGAATGTTTCGTTTCGAACCAGTCTTCTCCAGAAACCTTTTTAAAAATAAATGCCGCTCGAGGTTGTGATCAACCGCGATATAAAGACCATCCTCCGGTAAATCTTGATAAATATTTCGAAGAAAAAAACCTGACCCAGACCCTAATTCAAGAATTACCTTTTTAGACAAATTCACTTGATCCAGCTTCCTTTTTGACCAATGCAATCCTCTGGTGAAATTTTCTAGATAAACAGAATCCGTCTCCTGAATATATTTCGGAATATTATTTATCGGCGTAGGAATGGGCTTCATTCGTTTTCCAACGTTTAAAACGCCTGACTCAATCGGATAATCCTCCCCACACTCACAGGAAAGTTTCCCCTCGATGATCTGATTTTTCGTGATTATTCCATCTTGAAGAGTCAGCTGTCCACGGCATTTTACACACCTCAGCAGATCTAGTACGGTTAAATCGACCCCAAGCACACCACCTTGCCCTTGACGATACGCAGCTAATTGATCCAATTTCCCTTTCAGGCTGTCTCTAGCTTCCTCCAGCGTTTTTATTTCTTGGTCCAACTCCTGAACCTTTTTAAAAAAAATAGATTGATAAAACGAATCCACTTCATAATCGGTCAGTTTAGCAAAGTTTTTATAATGAAAAATCTTCTTCATTTCATTTAAACGAAAGCCCATCTTTTTCAACTCTAAAATAAGGTCTAGATCACTCTGGCAACGGTCATCAAAGTCATATTGCCCGCCTCGTTTTTCCGGGACAATTAAACCTAATTCCATATAGTGCCTAATTGTATCAATACTCAAGCCATTTACTTTTCCGAACTTGCCAATTTTCATCGATTCATCCCCCTTCCTAACTATTCTTTATTCACAAGAAGAAATCCTATGTTTAATAGACAACGAGATCGTCAAAAGGGCACCTTTTGTCAAAAATGGTTTGAGAATCAGGACAACGGGTACATAAAGGACGTAAGTCAAATAGCAATTCCAAATATTAGCAAATATTATTAGGAGGGATTTTATTATGGCAAACAAAGATAATGAAAAAAGAGGAAATATGACACTGGAAGAAGCAGGCCGCAAAGGCGGAGAAGCGACTGCTCGTAACCATGACAAGGAATTCTATCAAGAAATCGGACGGAAAGGCGGAGAAGCCACCTCCGAGAATCATGACAAGGAATTCTATCAAGAAATTGGACGGAAAGGCGGAGAAACTACCGCCGAGAACCATGACAAAGATTTCTATCAAGAAATCGGACGGAAGGGCGGAGAAGCCACCTCCGAGAATCATGACAAAGAATTCTACCAAGAAATCGGACGAAAAGGCGGAGAAGCTACTTCCGAGAACCATGATAAAGAATTTTATCAGGAAATCGGCGAAAAAGGCGGAAACGCCCGTGCGGAACAACGAAATGATGATTAAGACTGATCCATAAGGGGGAGCTTAGCTTCCCCTTTTTTCAATTAGCTGCTCCCACCCCTCTCCTCTCTTCCCGGTAAAAAATCATTTTCCGAATCTTTGAGAAATAATCAGTTGTTTCCCCTTAAAAATGTTAAAATAATCTAGTAATCTGATTTTGATAGATAGAAATGCAGGAGTTGGACGATAAAAATGAATCCTACATTTATTGATTTCCATAAAAAACGATATGAATGGGTGTTGAAGGCGCTAAAGGATTTCTCCGTTCGGTTTAATGAATGGAAAAATGAAGCCCCTTATACAACGGGAATGACCAAATCAGTGGAAGGTCTCGTGAGGATGTTGCAACTACACTTGGAACCTTCCCATGAAACGTCCTTCAACGGTCTTAAGAATTTTTTCCAAGAAGCAGAAAAAGTACGGCAATCTGAGCTAGAAAACGTTGAAAAGCAATTGGAACCCTATCAGTTGTTAATTACCAAACAAACATCGATCCTTGAACATGAAAAAGAGAACGCCCACTTACTAGAGGAACGCTTATTAAACGATATTAATCGCTTTGATCAATTCCAACAGCAGATTGAGCTTAAAAATATGGATTCTGACCACATCTGGGAATTAGTGGATGATATTATTGAGTATACTCCCTATAATAAAAAAGCTAGTGTCATCAATTATGATGTGTCTAGATTACAGAATTGGGCTGAACGAGAGTTAGGAAACTCGCTTTTAACGATCAAACAGAAAGCTAGTGATGCAAACATTGAGCTAGGACAACCCTTAGAGCTTCCGTTCCTGCCTCCTTTACCTGAAATTGAGCAGAAAATTGATGCCTTCTGGTTTAAGACAACCTATGAAAAGGCCTTGTCCACTATGCGTGAACAAGCACATGAATGGCTGACTGAGATGTATCAAAACTATAATCATTTACTAAAGTTAGTCTTAACGGAATTAACTAGGCAAAAAGAACAAGCCATAAAAGAGGTTGAAGCCGGAAAGCTTGAATACCGGACCAAGATTAACTCCCTTGAGAATCAATTAGTCACGTATCAAAAGGAAGAAGCGGAGCTGAAAGCCCGTTATCTGAAGGCCTGCCAATTGTGGGAACAGTTCAGTGACCATGCCTCTCAATTACAAGGCTATTTGATTAAGTACTGGCTGGATTATAAGGAAGAGCTGCAGCAGCATCTCCTGTATGGTCAGACGGAAGACCGCTGGCTTTCCGCCCACTATTTGCAGCTTTTGCGGCAAGACGGTGAAAACATGATCGAATCATTAACCAAAGGAGGCCATGAAGATGGTTACCACAAAACTCCCGACCAATAGTGAATATGAAAAAGCTGTTGAAGAATTAAAGAAGCTGAACGAAGACATTTTTTACGGTGATTTTAAAGAAAAAATGAACTTATTAGAGAGCAGTAACAAGGAGCTCTTGGAAAACGCTGTAACGGTGATTGACACGGCTTCGAACGAAATAGCCGCCTTTACCCGAGATCTCACCGTTTCCGCCGAGAACAACCGGAATTTTTTGAAGCAAAATGAAGCGTATGTTGCCCTTACAAAAGGAGAGTTAGCGAAAGCAGAGGAAAAGCTAGCTGCCCACGTAACAGCTATACAGCAAATGGAAGACCGTCTGGAGCGGCTACAGCAATCGTACAAAGAAATGTTCCATAAACATTCCGAGTCGATTAATACCATTCTGGTCGTTCGCGAAGAAGCACTCATCAACAAAGTCATCTATCAGCTAGAGACCTTAACCCATCAACACCTTGAGCAGCTCGAAGCTTACAAGTCGGAAATCGAATTACTGCGGGAAAAGATGGAATCCATGAGTAAACATCATACGGAGATCCTCCACATCCTCTCCAACCGGATGGCCGGCAAAGATGACTTAAAAAAAATGGAAAAGAAGAGCGCGCAAAAGATGAACATTTTGTTAGCCGTAGTTGTAGTAGAAGCGATCTTGATTGGCATTAAATTTTTCATCTAAACCAAGGCCTTACTTCAAACAGAAGTAAGGCCTTACGTTTCAATCACTGTGATAAAGGGTACTTTAGTATGGAGTCTTAGAAGAGGAGTTGATTGCTATGAGCAAAAAAATTGCTGTGTTAGTAACAGATCATTTCGAGGATTCCGAGTATAGTGAACCGGTACAGGCCTTTAAGGAAAAAGGGCATGAGGTTACCGCCATCGAAATGGAAAAGGGCAAAACGGTAAAAGGAAAACAGGGTGAGAGTGAAGTGGTCATCGACCAAAGTATCGATGAGGTCTCTCCTGAGGACTTCGATGCCCTGTTCATCCCAGGCGGATTTTCTCCGGATATTCTTCGGGCCGACGAGCGGTTTGTCCAATTTGCGAAAGCCTTTATGGATGCTAAAAAGCCGGTTTTCGCCATTTGCCACGGACCTCAGCTGCTGATTACAGCGGAAACGCTTGAGGGGCGCGATGTCACGGGGTACAAGTCGATTCATGTGGATTTAAAGAATGCCGGCGGAAATTTGCATGACAAAGAGGTGGTCGTGTGCCAGAATCAGCTGGTCACGAGCAGGCAGCCGGATGATATCCCGGCCTTTGTCCAAGAATCTTTACGAATATTAGGGTAGAATCATGAAGGTGTCCGATTTTTTGGGCACCTTTTTTTGAGCATATAAGATAATCTCCCCACCTGTTATTTTCGGCGTAGAAATGGTCAAACTGCCCATTTTTCCCTCCCCTTAAGTACAGAAATCATTTTACAAATCTTAGTTACTTTCCATACAATAGACAAGAAAGAATTATACGTACAGGAGATCTCCATGGCTAACCATTTTGACATACTTTCTGCTCATGGGAATGATGGCTATCAGCAATTGATTGAGTTTTTCCCAGAAGCCATCATCATTCACATTGAAGGAATCATCGTTTATACCAATATTGCTGCTCAAAAAATTTTAGGAGCCACTTCAAGCGGGGAATTAATTGGGAAGCCTATCCTGGATATGGTTCATCCAGAGGACCGGGAAAAGGTGCTGTCTGCCATTATAAGGGCATTGCAAAATCCATATGATGCAGGAATCGGAAAAATCTCCCCTGAGATCCGCTATATCGAAGAACGGTTATTAAGAGTCGATGGAGGAATTGTAAAAGTAGAAGCCACGGGGATAGCTATTATCTATGAAGGTAAGCCTGCTATCCTAACGATTGGAAAGGAATTAACACATCCTAACCGCTATGAAAATTTACTTAATGACCTTGCTTATATTGATTCTTTAACAGGATTATATAACCGCCGTTGGTATATGGATGTTTTCCGGAACAGGTTAAGCTCCCATGACTATCAGGAACTTGCTATCTTGTTTATGGACCTAGATGGTTTTAAGAATGTCAATGATACCTATGGACATTTAGCTGGTGATCGCTTCTTGAAAGAAGTGGCTGAAAAAATTAAATTCACGGTTGGGTCAAAGGGTGAGGTGGCTAGATTTGCGGGAGATGAATTCATTATTATTCTCCACTCCCCTGAACACCTTGCCGATCTTATTAATGAAGTGATTAACCAGGTTGTAAATCAGGGCGTGAACCAGCAGCTTCATACGTCTGTCACTGCCAGTATTGGTGTGTCCCTGTATCCGAAAGATAGCGAGAATGCGGAGACTTTATTAATGCAGGCGGATAAAGCTATGTATGTGGCAAAATGTAATGGGAAGAATCAATATTGTTTTTTTCATGAGGAAAGGTAGGGAATATTATAATGGGAATGCTGGGGGATTCGGACATGGCCCCTGCATTTCTTTTTGGGGTCTGAATGCGGCTGGCATTCGGACACCAATCTAAAAGCTCCCACTTAGTCAGTCCGAATTCCTTCATTTTTTCAAAAACCGCAAATGAACAAACTTGAGCATCTTAATCAAATCGACAAGCCGCACCATGAGCCGGGTTCCACTCTCCCACTCCCGGCTAACCGGAATCCCTTTAAAATACGATTCGCACGAAACAACCTTAAGGTTTGGCGACCAGCCTTCTAATACTTTCGGATTGTTAACATAGAAATACATTTTGGCGCCTTTGTTTCCTGTTTTTTCAACAGTCCGGTTAGAAATCTTTACGGCAAACTTCGATTCTGCATCGAAATACATTTCGCCGCCAGGAAACCGTGCTGCCATTTTTCGAAACATTCCTTTAAGCTGATGTTCCTCAAAATAGTAGAAAACCCCGGCCGAGATAAATAGGATGCCATCTTCCTTATTAAAAATAATATCCTCAAACCACGATTCATCAAAAAAGGATTTAGCAATGCTGCTATTCCTTGGGGTATCGGCAATCAGCGTTCGGCGGAAAGCAATCGCATCAGGCAAATCAAGGTTGTACCAGTTAAGCGTGCCATTATCCACTCTGGAAAACGTCGTATCAAGCCCTGCCCCAATGTTCACAATGGTGGCCCGAGGATGTTTCTTAATAAACGCCGTGATCGTATCGTCTATTTTACGAGCCCGAACAATATAGCTGATGCCGCCGTATTCCCCAAATGTCTTTGCAATTTCAGTAAAATCGGCCTCACAGTCGGCAATAATATTAATTGCTTCTTTGTCATACAAGATCTCGGGATTCTTTTCACTAGCTGTTGCCCGGCCCCAAAGAGGGATGAGCATGGTGGCTTGGACGGATTGTAAGTTGATCGTCATTTATCGTTCCTCCATTTTTTTCAGCAGAAAGTTCACTTTATGGAGGGCGTATTGGAGATCGAGCTGCTCTTCGCCAGTTAATTTGGACAGGTCATTGACAAAGTTCTGATAGACCTTTGACCATTTTTCTTGCTGTGTGGTTTTACCCTCTTCTGTTAACTCGATGACAAATGATCTTTTATCGTTCTGATTTTGTTTTCTCGTAATCAGTCCCTGGTCAAATAGTCGTTTAAGCACGTCTGTCATTTGCTGTTTCGGGACATTCAGGCCTTCACTTATTTGTTTTATCGCCAAGGGGTGTTGATACATAAATAAGTACTCGAGGATTTGATTCTGTAAATGCGTTAAGCTGCTAGCTTTTTGATTCAAGCGCTGAAAGCTTTTAAACAAATTCGGGATTAACTCAAGATATTCTTTACTTACCTGCTGCATGGTCGCGGCCTCCTATATAGTAAATGATTATATACTATTTCCAGTTATAATCCACCTTATTTTTATACTTGGTAATAATTTATTTACTATATTGAGATTTCCAGCCCACTCATCCTTACCTCCGTTTAAAATTTTTATACAACCTTAATGATTTGTTCATAGTTTGTTCATCTATCGAGAGTAAGATAAACCTATGAAATTGATTTTACCTCTTTTTCATAAATGACCCCCTTTTAAACATAAATTTTTAGTCCAGCTGACCGTCAGCTGGACCTTTTTTTTGCCCATTTGTCTAAAGCTTCTCGGTGTGGACGCAAAATAGTCATGCACCGCCCACCCAAAATTGCATAGTGTAACATATGTTGATCGAAGGAGTGGAAAACGAATGGCATTTGAGATTCTCACGGCTGACCAGGTAATTCAAAGGCTAAAAGGCCGGAAATACAAATATACGCAAGTGCACCATACCTGGGAACCTAGTCATAATGATTTTAACGGCAAGAACCATCTCCAACTACAACAGGCAATGCGGAATTACCATGTGAACACGCGTGGTTGGGATGACATCGGACAACATGTCACCCTTATGCCAGATGGTTTATTTGTCACTGGAAGGCCTTTTAATGAAACACCTGCAGGAATCGTCGGCTACAACGAAGGCGCCTTTATGACCGAGATGTTAGGGAACTTTGACATCGGTCATGATGTGTTAGAAGGCGCACAGTTGAATTCGATGTTAAGGCTGCAGCATTATCTTGTAACAGCCTGTGGGGCGCAAATCATGTTCCACCGCGAACATGCAAGTAAAACTTGCCCTGGAACATCCATCAATCGAGATGAATTTGTTCGTCAAGCCATCAATTATGATTCCCTTCACCCTACCCTGGTTGCCGCCGCACATACGAACCAACCATCCTCCTCCACATCAAGTCCCCATTTGTTACAATTAGGCGATAATGGGCCAGATGTCAAAAAACTGCAACAGTATCTCATGAAAGCTGGGGAAAGGCTCCCGAAATATGGAGCAGATGGTAATTTTGGCAAAGAAACCGAAGCGGCTGTCCGGTCCTTTCAGACAAAGCATGGGCTTGCTGTCGATGGAATCGTTGGACCGAAGACAAAGGCAAAACTGGAAGCTGTGGCCAGCACATCAAATCGTCCTTACCCTGGTCACATGATCAAAAGGGGCTCCACGGATACCAATAATATAAAACTGATCCAAGCAAGAGTTGGCGTTGCAGCCGATGGTATTTTTGGTCCCAAAACCGAAGCGGCTGTGAAAGCATTCCAAAGAAGCCATGGTTTAGGCGCAGATGGAATTGTCGGCCCGAAAACCTGGGCAGCCATGTTCTAATCAGGGATGAACCGAGATAAGACCTGCTGTGGACAGCTGGTCTTATCTCGGTTCACACAAAAGGTAAATATTAGTAAGCTTCCTTTGCTTAAGTCCAAACCAATCCAGCGGTGTGAGAAATGGTGCCTGTCACCATTTCTCACACCGCTGGATTATTTATGTGTTTGGTCCTCTATCCTAGTCCAATTTGTGTTATAATATCCCTCGGCATAAGTTATATAACTAAATGAACTTTATGCGGGTGGGAGAGGGAAATCGCGAAAGTGTGATTAATATTATGAAGGGAGTATTTAAGCTTAAGCAGCATGAAACAACTATTCGAAAGGAGGTTATTGCAGGGTTAACGTCGTTTTTTTCCATTGTCTATATCCTGGCCGTTAACGCAAAGATTTTGGAAGATGCCGGAATCCCTTTGGAGGCTGGTATCATTGCCACCGTACTTTCTTCGTTTATCGGCTGTTTATTGGTTGCCTTTATCGCCAATGTACCGTTGATTATCGTTCCGGGAATGGGGATTAATGCCTTATTTACGTTCACGATTGTCGGTTCGTTAGGGCTGGATTATCGGGAGGCATTAGGGGCTGTGGTTCTTTCTGGAATTCTGTTTGTGATTGTTGCCTTTACCAACTTACGCAACATCATAACAAGCGCTATTCCCGATTCCTTAAAAGAATCGATTTCAGTTGGAATCGGCCTGTTTATTGCCTTTATTGGTCTGCAAAAAAGTGGAATTGTGGCTGGGAGCCCGACCAATTTTGTGTCCCTTGGTGAGTTATCTTCGCCTGTGGTGCTGGCTTCGATCATTAATCTGATCATTGCTCTATTTCTGTTCTTGAAGAAAGTTCCAGGTAATTTTTTAATCACCATTATCCTTGGCACGATCGTTTCCTATTTCTTTGGACTTGTTCCAATGAATGGGATGGACACTAGCTTTATTTCCTTTGACAGCTATAAGGATGTTTTCCTAAGCAGTCATTTCGGCAAGTGGTCTTTCCTTCCTTTTTGGTCGGCTGTCTTCTCATTGGTGTTAGTGCTCGTCTTTGAAAATATTGGGCTGGTCCATTCTCAAGTGAATGGGATGCTTCAGGCACCTGAAAAGAACGAAAAGTCATTAAAGGCAATCTCTATTTCAACCATTGTCTGCGGGTTATTAGGCACAAGTCCTGCTGTTTCAACGGTTGAAACAGCGGCGGGTATTACGACGGGTGGCAGAACCGGTTTAACCTCTGTTGTAACAGGTTCACTCCTTTTGGTATCGCTATTTTTCATGCCGTTTATTAAATTAGTTCCAGATGCCGCCATCACTCCGATTCTGATCATTATCGGGGGATTGATGATGAAAAATGTGGTAAATATCGATTTCACTGATTTTACTGAAGCATTTCCGGCATTTCTGGTGATCATTATGATTCCATTAACCTATAGTATCGTCGATGGAATTGCTTTCGGATTTATCGCTTATCCGCTTGTAAAAGTTTTTTCTAATAAATCAAAACAGATTACGGTTTCAAGCGTGATTATTTCACTGTTGTTCTTTACTAATTTTCTGCTACATGCGATTAGTTAATAAAAAGAAGACCTCTTCCATACTATGCGTATGTTAGAGGTCTTCTTTTTCTATATCAAAAAATCGATAATTTCAATGCATCCAGATTTTTTTTCATCACACCAATAAAGTCTAATCCTTGTTGTTGCTCCTCTTTCGTTAATCCCTCTAGTGGATTTAATACTTCCGTTTTAGCCCCTATTTCTTTCGCTAACGTTTCCGCCACTTTTGAAGAGGCCATTTCCTCAAAATAAACAACCTTTGTATTTTTCTTTTTTGTTAGTTCGGTTAATTCCGTTAATTTCCCTAATGTTGGTTCAACATCGGGTGATAATCCTGCGATCGGAATTTGGGTTAGTCCATATTGTTTTGCCAAGTATCCAAAGGCGGCATGTTGTGTAACAAATTCTTTTTTCGTGGCTTTATCAATCGTCTGTTTATATAAACTGTCCAAATCAGCCAGCTCTGAATTTAAAGCCGTTGCATTTCTTTGATATTGATCTTTATGACGAGAATCTGCCTGTTCTATAGCCTTGGCAATCGTGTTCACTTCCTGCTGAGCTAAAACGGGAGAAAGCCAGACGTGTGGGTCTTTACCAGTGGTATGCTCGTTCCCTTCCTCTGATTCTAGTGCATTCATCAATTTAATCCCATTGGAAGCTTCGACAACCTGTAAGTTGGAATCATTAATACTTTTTAATACTTTTTCAGTCCAAAGTTCAAAGTATCGGCTATTGTAAATAAAAACATCAGCGTCTTGAATTTTTGCCATATCCTTTGCTGTCGGTTCCCAATCATGTGGTTCTACACCATTTGGTATTAATAATTCTACGTTTGCTGCGTCGCCTGCCACCTTTTTAGAAAAATAGTACATTGGATAAAAAGTCGTGACAATTTGCAGTTTTTTAGATCCATCACTTGCTTTGTCACTTTTCGTTGAAGCTGTGTTTGAGCAGCCACTTACGATTAATAGAAAAATAACTAGTGGGACTAATAGTCTTTTCATGTTCATTTACCTCCAAGGTATTTTATATTCAGGAATTATTACGATTTAAAGTGAATAATTATTTTATATAATGGATGATTAATAGCAATCTACAAATCGTAATTGTTACGAATTACATCTTATAACGTTTATTTATTTATGTCAATCATCAAATTTTAATGAGAGGAATGAACTAGAAGTGCATCTCCATCCTCTCACTCCACCAAATAAATAAACACGATTAAACGAAAAAAAGACCTGTTCACGAAAAAACAGGTCTTTTTGGTTTCATTATTTTTTACGGAAAGCACCGACAAGTGCCACTAGTGAAAGGATAACAGACAAAATCGATAAGATAAGAGGAAGGGAATTAGATTTCGTAGTATCAGCTGTTTTCGCTACTTCTTTTTTACTAGTCTCTTTTGTTGCAGCTTGATCATCATGATGATCATCTGTTGCAGTTCCTGCGATAATTTGTGTGATTGCATGGGGTGTTTTGGCTGATTCGTCACCTGTCCATTCAACAATACTGCCGTCCTTATAATACTGATAAGCATCCCAGGCAATCGCGGTCGCTTGATCAGGGTTTTTAGCGACAAAGGTAAACTGTTGGAATTGACCAGGCAAAATCCCTGCTCCTGTTGCTTCAAATGTAATCGATTTTACCTTTCCACTTGCATCCTTATCAGCCGTATAGTTCCAGCCAGGGACGGGTTGATACGACATAATTTCTACCCCGGCAGGTGCTTTTAACGTAACTTTCGTGGTTGCTATTTCTTTTTCGACAGGAACTTTTACCGTATAGGTTTCCCACGCTCCCGTTGTCGATGTGTTCGGTACGACAGTTACATGTGCGCTTGCAACGCTTGAGAATAAAAATAATCCTAACACGGTTGGTAAAATTACTTTGGAAATTTTTTTCAATGTTTTCTTCATTTCCTTATCTCCTCTATCTTGTATTCTTATTGACTACCAACTAAGACCTTAAAGTCGGTATCAACTGTTTCTAGATCTTTGGTTAGGGCATGAGCATGAACGTTCCAACGTCCTGCCATATTGAAATTCATTCCCTGTGCTTTGTATTTGCCAGCCTGGACTTTTATTAATGTTTTGATATCCTCACCCATATCCATATCTAACGATGTAAATGTAAGCGTGACTTGTTCAATATTCTTCATAGGTCTTCCTTGTTGATCTTTCAAAAATAAGACGAACGTATTTTTCCCAATAATATTAGGGGTTACTTCCAAAGTGATGTAACTTCCATGATTTCCTGTCTTTGCTTCCTTATACGGACCAGGCGAGAGCATGGCAGAAGGCAGATTGGTTAATAAAACCGAAAGTACCAACACAATCAACCCTGTTATCAGCTCTCCCCATAAAGTGGATGGCAATCCTTTTTCCCTGCTTTGTTTTCCTTTTACAAAGTTAACAGCTGCAAATAGTATCATGATTACAAGGAGTAACACCTTACCCGACAGTACTCGACCATAATTAGTAGTTAGGAGCGTTTTCACGTTAGGAATGTACGAAAGACTGCTGATTATCCCTGTTATCGTTAATACAATAACTAATACGATGCCCCATTTTGAAAATCTACGAATGGAATCTACATATTGTTTCTTTGTATCCACATTCCTGCTGAGAGGAATCAACGCGATTAAAGTCATTAAACTCCCAATCCAAATCGAAGCGGATAGTAAATGGAGAAAATCCAACGAAATCGTTAAATACACGTTTGTGGTTGAAGCCGCATGACTAGTAAACGACTTTGACAATAACAATCCTATTCCAAGAATAAAACAAATCCAAATTAAGAAGGGTTTAAACTTTTTCTTTAGTAAGAAATAAGTAAAGATTAAAAGGAAAAACAAACAACCGATTTGGATCATCCACGTTTTCCCAAATTGTGTGTATGATAACATTTCACTTAACACTGGGATACTTAGGGCCTTGTTCCAAGATAAACCAGATTCAATGGTTGCCTGCAGCGGCAAACTCAAACTAATACTCAGGACTAACGTAATAAACGAAAGTTTTATTATTTTACTAAAAGTATGATTAACTTTTCGATCTTGTACCAATTCCTTATTCAGAACAAAAAGGTAAAAGAAGAGTATTCCAACAAAACATGCATTACTTACATATTGAAACCACCGTATCATAATAAGGTCCCATTTAGGCAGATATCCTTTTGATTCATTACGATTGTCAGAATGGTCTTGAGAAGTGTCGCCATTTCCGATTTGAAAGGGAATGACTCCTTCAACTGGATGCCCATCACTGGATACGACCCTCCATTGGACGCTGTATGTACCATCAGGAAGATTTTCATCCAGACTGCTTTCAATAATGGAAGGGTTTTTGGGATCAATTCCCCCATTCTTCTGGTCCATCCGCTTCCCTTCTGAATCAAAGACCTCAATGGAATGGAAAGACGGCTGGATCGTCTCATCAAACTGAATCATTACCTTCTGTGGTGCTTGATTGACTATTTCGTTCTCATAAGGGGTTGATTTAATGATGTAAGCATGAGCAGAGGCAAATGAAGGATATATAAATAAAAAGAGATATAGGACAGCAATAACTAGACTGCCATTTCTAATCCATTTCAATCAAGCACTTCCTCTCTATTTAGAGCACCCACAGTCTGTCTCCCCATTCATTCTTCTTGCAATCTCTTGCACTGCTTCATCAAAGCGAAGAATGGTTCCGCCAAAGCCTTTTTGAAATTGCTCTGCGGTTTTTAATAAATCAAATGTTAATACCTGAGGCTGGCAGCAGTTTACGTTAAAATCAGTGTTAAATAAAAAGTACGCTAATTTTGCACTGATGGTTGTATTCTGAAGGAAGTCACGGCAAATGATTTGGGAAACATTTTTTTCAATATCTTTATATCTTAATAATCCACAATGAGGGCAGCATAATTGCTCCACTGTTTGTTGAGTGGTGATGATTTGGACGGGTTGCCGATTATTCAATTCCTTTAAACAATATGTACAAGCATTGGGCGAAATAGTTGAAACTAAAGAAACTCCACCTGATGTTTTATTAATCTTATTTTCCTCTAATAGCGGCTTTATATCCCGATATACCGTCATTTCAGAAACATTTAAACGCCTGCTGATTTCAGCTATCGAAAGTGTTCCTTCCTCTTTCAACCAGGTTACTAATTGTTTTTGCCTTTCAATTGGTAACATGACTACACCTCCGTATCCTCTAGCAAATGACTCCTCACCATTACAATATGATAGTTTTTTACTATAAACAAGTTAGAAACGTGAACTTTTTGTGAAAATTTAACTTTAAAATCACACATTTCCACAAAAAAACTTCCCTTCCCTCATAAAAAGAAGACCTCTTAAATACAATGCGTATTATAGAGGTCTTCTTTTTCTATAAAACGATACTTACAATCACTGCTGATAAAACACTCACTAATGTAGCGCCATACAATAACTTTAACCCAAAACGAGCGACTGTATTTCCCTGCTTTTCATGTAAGCTTTTGACGGCCCCGGCAACAATTCCAATGGAAGAGAAGTTTGCAAACGAGACAAGGAATACGGAAATAATCCCCAATGTCCGTGAACTAAAGCTAGCTTGTATTTTTGTTAAATCCATCATCGCTACAAACTCATTCGTGACCAGCTTGGTTGCCATAATTCCGCCCGCCCGAACTGATTCTGAAAATGGGACACCCATGATAAAGGCAAGCGGCGAAAAAACATATCCTAAAATTTCTTGGAATGAAATCCCGAAGATCAGATCAAATACGTCATTAATTCCAGCCATTAACGCCACAAAACCAATTAACATCGCCCCAACAATGATGGCTACCTTAAAGCCATCGATAATATATTCCCCTAGCATTTCAAAGAAGCTTTGTTTTTCCACCTCTTGAATCACCAGTATATCCTCACTAGGATCCACTAAATAGGGGTTAATGATCGAGGTGATGATAAACCCACCAAATAAATTAATGACTAGTGCGGTGACCACATATTTCGGTTCAATCATGGTCATATAGGCTCCGACAATGGACATGGAGACGGTCGACATGGCCGAGGCACACAGCGTATATAAACGGTTCGCAGGCAGCAGGCCCAGCTGTTTCTTCACCGTGATAAACACTTCCGATTGACCAACGATAGCCGAAGCTACGGCGTTATATGATTCCAGTTTTCCCATCCCGTTCACCTTGCTTAAAGCGAGACCAATCGCTTTCATAATGAAAGGAAGAATTTTTAAATACTGAAAAATACCAATTAAGACGGAAATGAACACAATCGGAAGCAATACCGTTAGAAAGAACGGCGCTTCTCCTTTATTGGCAAGCCCGCCAAATACAAACGAGATGCCGCTGGCCGCGTACTCTAATAATTTAGTAAACACTTCAGCAAACCCTCTGATTAAAACCAAACCAAAGGTTGTATTTAATAATAACGCAGCCAAAATCACTTGAATCACAATCATAAGGAAGATTTGCTTCCATTTAATCTGTTTCCGATTATTGCTGGCCAGATACGCTAGTCCAAAAACGACTGCCAATCCAATAATGGCAATGATGTACTTCATAGTCGAGTTCCTCCATACTGTCTTTCTTTTCTGAATTCGCTTACAATTATAAGGGATAATTTTTTAACAACGGTTTATTACTATACCAGTAGTAACTATTCTTGTAAAGACGGATCAGTCATAAGAAATATTTTACAACCGTTGTTTTATCCCCTATGATTACTTTAGTGTTTCCAATTTTTTAAAAAGAGGTCAGAATAATGCTTAGAAAGTTTGGATTTTCTCAATATGAAAGCCAGGTATATGAAGTTCTGGCGTCTTCGAGTGAGCCGTTGGATGCCACACTCATTGTTAAATATTCCGGCGTTCCCAAGGCAAAGATTTATGAAGTGCTGACGCGGATGGTTGAAAAAGGTCTCGTGTTAGACTCTGTTTCCGAAAAGAAAAAACTCTATACCGCTCTGCCTTTAAATCTTGTGATTGAAAAATTAACCAAGGAATTTGAAGAAAATATAAGTCAATTGAAAAACAATACCTATCAAAACAACCGTTCGGATGATCGCGTCTGGAGTCTAAAGATGGATTCTTCGATTCAACTCCAATGCAAACAGCTTCTTCAAGAAGCGAAGCATTCGATTCAAATTTCCGTTTGGAAAGAAGATTTCCAAGCATTTTTGCCTATTTTAATCGAAAAAGAACAATCTGGCGTAAAAGTTGAGGCGCTTGTTGTCGGGGATGTCCAAGCATCAACTTTATCCTCCCTGCATATCCTGTCGCCTAATGAAGAACACCGCAGATTAGAGAAAAACCGCCTCATCATCATTGATGAAGAGACGATTTTGTTTGCTGGTGTTGAAAACGATGCTTGGCAGGCGATGCTGACAAAATCAAAGCCATTTGTGAAGTTTTTTGTTGAGTTTTTCTACCATGATGTCGTCTTAACAAAAGTGACAAAAAAATATGAAGATCAGTTAATGAAGGATGAAGAATTTAAACATCTTTTGTTACGGTTGCGGTATTAAGAAAGGCAGAGGGGGCATTTCCCCTGCCTTTTATTTTGTGAGCGTTTCTAGCGCAATAACCACCATATCATTAAAGGTTGTCTGCCTTTCCTCCGCTGTGGTATCTTCCCCGGTAAAAATATGATCGCTGACAGTGAGAATAGAAAGTGCAGAAACGCCATACTTGGCAGCCAAGGTATACAATGCTGTTGTTTCCATCTCCACTGCCAATACCCCGTAATCTCCCAACTTCTTGACGATCTCCATGCTGTCACGATAAAACAGGTCAGCCGATAACACGTTGCCCGCCTTAATGTCCATGCCCCTTTGAGTACCATTTTCAAAAGCTTTGGTTAACATTTTAAAATCTGCACATGGTGCATAATCAATCCCAGGGAAATTTTGACGGTTGATACTTGAATCCGTAGATGAAGTCATGGCAAGAATGACATCACGGACATGAATATCCTTTTGAATGGCACCACAGGAGCCGACCCGAATTAAGTTTTTCACCCCATAATCGCGGATTAATTCATTTACATAAATCGAAATGGAAGGGATCCCCATCCCTGTTCCTTGAACGGAAACTCGTTTCCCTTTATACATTCCTGTAAATCCAAGCATACCGCGAACCTCATTGTAGCAATGGACCTCTTCTAAAAAGGTCTCAGCGATATACTTCGCCCTTAATGGATCTCCAGGTAATAGAATATTTTCGGCAATTTCACCTTGTTTTGCATTAATATGAACACTCATTTGATCATGATTACAAAGTCTGTAATCATGTTCACCTCCTTTATATTTGCTCTGCCTCTCTATTTCTCACATTTCCTCGTGTAATCGAAAAAATGGCGCATAGTAAAGCGATGAAGACAAAAATCCCGCCAATAGAGGCGTTATATAAAACGGAATAATGATTGATCACCATCCCGCCAATCACGGATCCTAAAGCAATTCCAACATGCAGTGCTGAATTATTTAAACTTTGTTGAATATCAGATGTCTCCGGTGAGGTCTCAATTAAATAGTTTTGCTGCGCAGGTGTAATCGCCCAGCTTAACATACTCCACACCATCATCACGATGACAAACAGGATGATAGAAAAAGTAACTTTTGGCAGGACAAACATCACCAGGCAAAAGGTCACCACAATCGTCAAAATACTTTTCTTGGAGCCCCACTTATCCGCCATAAAGCCGCCTAGTCCCCCGCCAAAGACAGCAGAAATACCAAAGATAAAATAAAAGAAACTCACCCATGTTGAATCTAGATGTAAGGTTGTTTTTAGAAATGGCGTCAGATAAGCATACAATGTTAAATGACCTGTTAAAAACAAGACTGACGTTAGTTGAGCAAACAATATTTTTGAATTTTTTAAGGTTTTTAATTGCTTGCCAAGCGAGATTACCGGTTTGGGTTCGATTTTTCCCAGAAAAAAATAAACTCCAATCATCGAAATAAGTGTAAGGATCGCAATGAACAGAAATGGCGAACGCCAGCCGAAGTGATTCCCTACAATAAGTCCCGCCGGTACGCCTAATACTAAGGAACCGCTGATTCCCATAAAAATAACCCCAATCGCTCGGGCACGAAATTCTTCTTTTACCATACTAGAACCAATCGTTACACAAAGTACTACTAATAATGATCCACTCGCAGCCGAGATCATTCTTGATAGGAAAAGGACAAGAAAGTTGGGACTTAAAAAGGCCACAAGATTTCCCACTAAAAACAGGCTTAGTGTGATAAGCGCTAATCGTTTCCTCTCAACCTTTGCGGTTAACGTTAACAGGACAGGTGATGAAATCGCAAAAACAAGTGAATAGATGGTGATTAGTTCACCGGCTTTACTTACGGAAACGCCTAATCCGCTTGAAACAATATCTAAGATACCGCCGACAATTAATTCCGCCATCCCTACTACAAAAGACACAATAGCTAATATATATACTCTAAAATTCAACAGTCTAACCTGCCTTTCAGTGAAGTGCTCATTTGGTTACTACCACAATAGTAACCTCATACGCAGGTCTAATGCAAGGATTTTTTTTATGGAAAGTAGAATGCCTTTGTTATTATTGTAGGTTTGAGAATTCTGCGGCGGAGAATTTCCGGCTAATGTATAAGGAGGAAGCTTAGGAAGCCGGTATAAGCGGAGATATTCCGGTTAACTGCTCTAAATAAGGCAAAATTCAATCATTTGGATAAAATAAACGGAATAACTCCCTTTATTTTTAAGGAAATGTTGGTATTTTCTAATTTAAACGGAATTTTGCCGTTTATTTTTCAAAACACAATGATATCTATATTCCGTGAGCAAAAACGATCCATATTAATGGAAAAAAAAACGAAAAAACCCTAACGGAAAGTTAAGGTTTAAATTCTAAGCTATATAAGAACATCTTTAAACTATTCAAAAATATGGTTTAGAAAAGAGCCTTCTTCTACATAGTTCAGCCTCTTTCGAAAATTAGTAGGTCTTTGGACAATCATTCTTGATCGTACATAATAGGATGAAATTAGGACGGTGATGATCAAATGAGCTTCTTCATCAATATCACAAATTTTATTGTGGACAGCCTTTCGAATAATGCCAACATTAATTATGGACCGACTTATCAAAATAGTCATACCGCTAATTCAACCATTATTGGCAGTGCCATTAATATTGGAGATAACGGCACGATCATTTCTAAAAGTATCA
Source organism: Neobacillus drentensis (assembly GCF_021560175.1). Lineage (GTDB taxonomy): Bacteria > Bacillota > Bacilli > Bacillales > Cytobacillaceae > Neobacillus > Neobacillus drentensis_A. The sequence continues at coordinate 5,968,159 of NZ_CP091110.1, forward strand.
ATAAAGGGAATCAAACCACGATTCCTAAGGAAAGTAACAGCGAGGAAAACTAAATCACTGTTATTATGGTGTTAGTACCACAAATGGTGACAGGCACCAAAAAGGGCGCCAAAAAAAAAGAGACCTAACCGTTTTATTGGTTAGGTCTCTTTTAAAGTTAATAAATTGTAATCTAATTCTAGTAGTCTCGCTTAAATGGCGTTTAATTTAAGATGACAAGTTTTACAGTTTTTCTTCCAAAAGCAAGGGCTGCTGCTTTATTTGGCATTAATACATCGATTCTGTGGCCCTTAATGGCGCCGCCTGTGTCACCAGCAATCGCTACACCATAGCCCTCAACCCAAACTCTGCTTCCAAGCGGAATAACCGATGGATCTACCGCAATGATTTTCATATTTGGATTTGCCCGAACATTTTGCCCCGTAGTTGTAATTCCGGAACAGCCAGCGCAATCGGCCGTATACGCTGTTGCCGTTACATACATTTCTTTACCTTCTGCAGCGACTTGTGAAGTTCCGTTACCTTGCGAAGCTGGCTTATTTGCTACTGGCACAGCGATCGGTCTAGCTGTAGCTGCACGCGCTCTTGCTGCAGCTGCTGCGGCGGCCGCACGTGCCTTCGCTTCTTCCTGCTCCCTTTGTATCGCAGCTTGAAGGTTCTTCATTTGTGACTCGATCCCAGCTTTCTCTTGCTGAGCCATTGCCACTTGTTGAGAAACTTGTGCATATTTCTGTTGCATTACGGTTAATGTTTGTTGTCTTTTTTGCATATTTTGGTCAAGCGCCGCTTGCTGATCTGCAAGCGCTTTCTGATCTTCTTCTAACACTTTCTCTTGCTGATCAATTACTGCTTTATCTTTCTCAATCTGCTTCAGATCCTCTTGTTGCGCTATCAAAATATCCTTGTCTGCATCAATTAATTCAGAAGCAGCACTAGCACGCTGGATGAACTCTGTAATACTGTCAGATTCGAAGAATAGGTTAATAATTAAATTAACGTTGCTGTTTTGCTGCATCGCTACTGCCCGCTTTTTCATTACTTCTTGCCGGGCAAGCATTTTATCCTCAATCGCAACAATCTCTTCTTTTTTCTCTTCAATTAACTTATTCGTTGCGTCGATTTTTTCCTGTGTAGCTGCCATTTCATCTCTGTTGTTGGCAATTTCATCGGAAATGGATTTTAATTCATTTTGAATATCTTCTATATCTTTATTAACCGCTTGTTGTTCTTGTACTTTTTGTTCTACTACTTGTTGCTTCTGCTCGAGTTGAGCTTGTGCATTATGTAGTGCCTCAGTGTTTGTTTGTGCATATGTAACCATTGATCCCGATACACATAACATAGTTGTAAGTAACACGAGAATTATACGCTTTCTTGTCGTTTGCATACTTTTCTCCCTCCTTATTAACTATATTTATACCAGACTAATGTAACAGTTTTGTTACAAACACAATAAAAGTGTATCACAATTTGTCTTATTTAATGAGAAAGTGTCTTTTCTGTGGCATAACAGTGTCAGTTCTTGGACAGCCTGGCTAATTATTCTACTATTATAGATTAATATAGTGTTAATACCATTTATGGTGACAGGCACCACTAACTGCGGCTTACTTCTAGCTTCTTTTCTACGGCGAGGATTCGTTGTTTTTTCTTTCTTTGTGACCGCTTTTTGCGGTAGGGAGAGGTGCCTAAAAAGGTAACTTTGTCTGCTACCCTTACAATAAAGTTGGTAAACACCTCTAAAACTTCTTCTTCTGAAAGAATTTCACCGGTTTTGGTTATTTGCAAGGAACTTTGTTGATAGGAGAGTGCGATTTGGTAATTTTGAATATGGATTAAAAGGTTTGCCTGTTCCACTAGGGGGATGGACTGATAGGATTCGCTCAATGATGGTGGGAAAGCTGGGAATGACTTGTCTGATAATAAGAAAGCATCGTAAAGGCTTGGTTTTCTCGTAATTCGTATTTCCTGACTGCTGATCATTTCTCCAATAAACATCAATATCGTAATGTTATCCAAACACAAAACCTCCAGTAATGACAATAATTTACATCAAAGTTTATTATTCGACAATAATAACAGCAACTCCTGTTTAGTAACCTCCAAAAAGCACAAAATTTCCCCATTTGTGCATGATTTTCACAGCAACAAATGTGCACAACCTTCACATTCCGGCTTTTCCATCTTTTAAACCGTTAAGTTAAAAACATGAATTGTTCTTACGGCGGTGAAAGAGATGGCTTTATCAGAAAAATTAAGAGAACTGCGTGATAAGCAAAACTGGTCGCAAGAAACACTTGCGGATATGATGAAGATGCACCGGTCCACGATTAGTCGTTACGAAACTGGAAAAGCGATTCCCAACTACCAGACAGTCATACGGTTTGCGGAGATTTATAAGGTGGACAAGGAGTATCTTGTGGATGAGCTCAACCAGCTGCTTCCAAATGTGGAGGCACCAGGCTTTGTATTAAAGGAAAAACTCGAAGATCCGGATGTGGGTCTGATTTTTCAGCTGATGCAGGATGAGCCTGAATTAAAAAAGGCACTGATTGAGCTGCACCTAATGCCCCCTAAACGCAGAAGTTTCTATTCCGACACGATTACAACGTTCATAAAGGTAAATAAAAGGCATAAAGACAAAATGTAACACCAAGAAGCCGCTGACATTAGATCAGCGGCTTCTTTTTAAAAAAACAGGGGGGTTTTTCTACTAGTTTACCCTCCGCGCTGATATCTATACATTTATTATTCTGAAAAGTCGCTTTTCCATAAAAAAAACAGCATCTGTCATGATGCCGTAAAATGAGGAAACGATCGGGGAAATGATTGATTTTTTATATGAATGGAAATAACAATAGCGGAAATCACCTGTCTAGCCATGGATAACAGTCATGTCGTGCACAAGCTGGTCAGTTTATCTAATAATTCTCGCTCTGGCCTGAGCCGCGAAGGGATAAACCTATTTCAAAGATGTAAAGGGAATTTGTCAGTAGAATGATGGTGATGATGTGGGTAGATTTCTAAGGGGTCGCTTTCCTTTACGACAATCTGCTGCTCCCGAATCAGCGATTCCAGCTGACGTACCCGGACCTGCAGGCTGTCGACATTTTTATTGGCTTTTCCAACCATTTTAATTAAACTTTCAAGCAGCTGCTCCAAACTGCCCTGGTCATCCTCATGATATCCCAACGGCGGTTTCCTCCTTTCTTTGCTCTGGTACAACATCGTGCGGCTTGGGACTTAGAAAACGAATCGTTTCTGCCACTACCTCGGTGACATACACCTTTTTCCCCTCCTTATTGTCGTAATTGCGCGATTGAAGTCTGCCGGTAATGCCCACCACCGTTCCTTTTCGACAATATTGGCAAGTGTTTTCGGCTGCCTTCCGCCAAAGCGTACACGGCACAAAATCTGTCTCAATCTCGCCATTATGATTACGAAACGGTCGATTTACCGCCAGGGAAATATGCGTCACAGCCGTTCCTTCCGTTGTCTTTTTCAACTCTGGATCCCGGGTCAACCGGCCAACTAGTGTGACTTGATTAATCATACTTTCATCTCCTTCACCATTTGATGGTTTTATCATAGCGTTAGTGTTACACTGTTGTAAAATGGCGATAAAATGATTATTATGGTTGTTTTTGTTTCTATTTTCATTTATCTCCCCTGTTTATGTCATTGACCCTCCCCTTTTTCCCCGATAAACCAGATTAACCAAGTTTCGACAAAAAGTTTTCGACATTCGCTTTTGCCCGACATATGCTATAATTAGGAAAAAAATAAATAGGAGGTAGCGATGAAATCTTTTAAGTTATACTCATTGGATGTAGTTGGTGATGGAAACTCAATGGAAATCCCATTAGTGGATGGCTTGATTCTGAACAAAGAAGATGAACACTCCACGTGGCTGCTTGAGGCTTATACGAACCTGTCCCTCTATGATTATTTTAAAAAAATCTCTGAAGAGGACCGTGACATTATTTTGGAAGCGGTTATCACCAAGAAGGAGAACGCCCCTGCCTATTTTCAAACTAAGATCTGCTCGCTCATTCGATTCGAAGAACATATAAGTGTCCTATTCCAAGGCCAAATGCGCCGCAATAAGAGTGATTATTCTGAGTTATTGCTCGACAGCCTCATTGAAAAGGGGTTCAAAGGACCTGATCTATTAAAAGAATTTAAAGAAAAAATGCAAAGTAAACCTAAAATTAAAGTGAAGCATACTTAAAACCAGCTACTGGCTGGTTTTTTATTTTTATGTAAGTTTGTGTTAAAGATTATAGTTGAATTTTTAGCACGTTGATTGGAGCGGAAGGCGGCGAAGACTCCTCGAAAATGCTATCGCATTTCCTTCGTGCGTGGGCGGATTCGAGGATGCAAATTCAAAGTCCTGCGGGAGTACGGGCAATGGGAGACCCTACAGGCGCAAGTGCGCCGAGGAGGCTCCAGCACGCCCGCGGAAAGCGAAGCCGCCTGGAGCGGAAATCAACATTCAAGATTAACATAGCCTTATGTAAAAGAAATCCACACTTTCATAAAGCAACCTATATTTGTAAATTTTTGTTGCCTTTTGGGCTATTTCTAAGTGATACTAAAATTAGGAGGCGAAAGGGGGAAATTTTTTTGGAAAGTCTTATTGGGTTTATTATTAGTTTAGCATTTGCCATTTTTTTATTTATTGATGCACCAAAGCACAATAAAAGCCGCTGGTTGTGGGCCATATTAGGATTTATCTTCGGACCGATAGCGTTGGGGATTTATTTTATTAAAACCGGCCGTAAGGTGGCAGGCTGGATCATTACGATATTAGCCATTCTTGTCTATGTTGTGATTATTGTCCTGATTACTTTAGCTGCGGCACTAATGGTCAACGGATTTTCTTGAGGAAAAGGACAGGCAGCACGCCTGTCCCTTTTTTTATCGATCTCTGTTGTCTCTGTCATTTCGATCAATGTCATCCTCAATGATTTCTTCTGGCTTCGTGTTCATATCTTTTGCAGGGTCTTTATCAGTGTCAGTGTTTGTATCATTTTTATAGTCGTTTACGTCATCGTCGTCGATATTATTGTTGTCGATCAGATTATCGTTGTTGTCATCCCTTAGATTGTTATCGGCAGGATTTTGGATATCGTTCCGAATGTTGTTATCGGAGATTGGCGCATTTTTATCATCATTGTTGTTACAGCCGACTAAAACTACCCCAGACAAGATAGAACCAATGAGTAATTGAAAAAGCTTTTTCGTCAAAGTAAGGTCCCCTTTCGCAATTGTTTTGCCTTCTTAGGGTACCCTCAAGCCGATTACTTTTATCCCAAAAAAACGACTGAGTTTATCTCAGCCGTTCTTACAAACCTATTCTTTTTTCTCTCCAAGCGCAAACGTGATTTCTGCTTCGCAGGCAATTTCGCCGTCAACAGTCGCAACCGCTTTTCCCCTGCCAATCGGTCCACGCAGACGCGTCATTTCCACTTCAAGGCGAAGCTGGTCGCCAGGCTTAACTTGCTTTTTAAAACGGCAATTGTCTATGCCTGCAAAAAAGGCTAAGCGCCCGCGGTTTTCCTCTTTTTTCAACATGGCAACAGCCCCGACCTGTGCGAGTGCTTCGACAATGAGGACGCCAGGCATAACAGGGTAATCAGGAAAGTGGCCGTTGAAGAACTCTTCATTGGCTGAAACATTTTTTATGCCAACCGCTCTTTTTCCCTCTTCCACTTCTAAAATACGGTCAACGAGTAAGAATGGATAGCGGTGCGGTATAATCTCTTTAATTTGTTCAATATCCAACATACTTAGTACCTCCTCCTAGTAACTGATTCCATTCTACTATATAGAAATAGGAAGGGCAATTACTCCCTTCCTGTTATTCCTTATCGACTAGATCTATAATATGCGTCCAGGTTGATTCTTTAAATACATCTCCCACATTTCCGCCGCCGAGCACCCCGTATCCAACCGTTGCTCCCGCCATCACGCAGATGAGGATACTGGCCAATAAAAGAACGAGACGAAGCCAGATCGGAATCAAACGGGTCCGGACTCGTTTATCGTTCTTAGGCGCTGGTGCAGCTTCTGTCTTTTTGGGTTTTTCCGCTTTCGTTTGTTCCACTGCCTCTTGTTTCGCCTTTTTATATTCTTCTCTCGTACTGGCTTGTCCATTATTTCCTGTCATTCGTTAATTCCCCTTTAACCAAATTCGGCACCTTTCACGAATTCGACGAGTTAATACATATTATATCCGATTCAATATCTCTATTATAAAAAATTATTCCTAAATACTCATTAATTTTTTTTTGGAAGCTTGGGGACGGTTCTTTTGCTTCCTTCGGGAAGCAAGAGAACCGTCCCTATGTTTTTTCCCAAAAATAAAAAAGCCTAATGATGGGGGGCTTGTCCGGCCTGCTTCATTAGACTTTTTGTATCGTAATATTTATCCTAATTTGCGGTGTGAAATGCGGTCGATGTTATCGAGCATGATGCCTGTGCCGATGGCTACGCAGTCCATTGGGTTTTCCGCAACCAATACCGGTACCTTTAGTTCTTCAGCAAGGAGCATGTCGATGCCGTGCAAGAGTGCGCCGCCGCCTGTTAAAATAACGCCGCGGTCGATGATATCAGCAGAAAGTTCTGGTGGTGTCCGCTCTAAGACACTTTTTGCTGCTTGAACGATAACCGCCACTGATTCACGTAATGCCCCTTCAATTTCCTCAGAACGAACGGTAATCGTACGCGGTAAGCCGCTGACCATGTCACGGCCGCGGATTTCCATCTCTTCTGATCGGGAACCTGGGAAGACCGTACCAATGTTAATTTTAATATTTTCAGCCGTGCGTTCCCCAATCAAGAGCTTATACTCGCGCTTAATGTGGTTGAGGATCTCCATGTCGAACTTGTCACCGGCCATTTTGATGGAGGAAGAAGTCACGATATCGCCCATTGACAGGACCGCTACATCGGTTGTTCCTCCCCCGATATCCACTACCATGTTACCGCTAGGCTGGAAGATGTCCATTCCGGCACCGATTGCCGCCACCTTTGGCTCTTCTTCCAAGTAAATCTTTTTGCCGCCGCTTTTTTCAGCTGCTTCCCTGATTGCCTTTTGCTCCACACTGGTAATGTTCGTTGGGCAGCAAATCAGGATGCGCGGCTTTGATAAAAAGCCTTTTACGTTTAATTTATTAATGAAATGCTTTAGCATCGCTTCGGTTACATCAAAGTCAGCAATTACGCCGTCTTTTAACGGACGAATGGCCACGATGTTTCCTGGTGTACGGCCGACCATGCGGCGCGCTTCTTCACCGACTGCTAAAACTCTATTTGTATTTTTATCAATCGCCACGACGGAAGGTTCATTCAGTACAATACCACGGCCTTTAACGTGAATCAGCACGTTGGCCGTCCCTAAGTCAATCCCAATATCCCTTGCAAACATTCTCTTTTCTTTCCTCCTTGGAAACAAAAATCCACATTCTATTCCTAATTGACTATTTTATCATATTCGTTAACTTTTCCATAACAATTTAATGCAATATTAATGACTTTTGTTGGATTTTGTTAAAGTTAGGAGATTTCAGTTGAAAAGCGGAATGGTTTGCATGAAAAGAGCAATCTGGGATCAGATTGCTTGTTTCCTCTTTTTTTGGATTTCATAGTAGGTTCCGGCTCTATCAGGTTCTAGCAAGTCGTTTACTTGACGGCCTCGCCTTCCTTTTCTTCTTTTTGATATTTCATTTTGGTCGCCTCTCCACCCCTGAGGTGACGGATCGATTTATGGTAATCTAGAATTTCCTTAACCTCATTTGCCAGCTCTGGATTAATCTCAGGAAGTCTCTCTGTCAAATCCTTATGGACTGTACTTTTGGATACGCCAAACTCCTTCGCAATAACGCGAACCGTTTTCCTCGTCTCCACGATATACTTTCCAATCTTGATAGTTCTCTCTTTGATGTAATCGTGCACACTCTCGCCCTCCCTAAATTGGATGTGAGAAGTGTGAAATGAGACCCGCTTATCACTTCGACGAATTCTACTTCCGTGTGTAGTAGTAATGGTGACAGGCACCACAAAAAGACATTGTCCACACTAAGCGGACACTGAGTGCATATTTGTTCCACACGGCAGAAAGTTGTAACTCTCTGTCAATACAATGAATAATCATGTCCCCGGCTGAATACCTGTTATCTTCAAACGACTCCTCACCTCAAACACTCTCTTTGTAAAGGTTTGTAACCATTTTATTAGCTTGGATACGGGTTTATGCACAAAATAGACAAACGGGACAAGGCTGGTTAGGAAATCTTTCGAAAATAGGACGGATTCCATTTATTCGACATTTGTGAGAAAGCCACGTCCCCCAAGGGTTCTCCTTCCAATTTCCATCTAAAGCACCATTTGGCTGGCAAAGAATTTGTCGAAAGAATTTTTTTGAAAATATTAATTTACTGCAATTTGTTTTTCATTTTTTATGTAGGAATCTCCGGGAAAATGATGAAATCGCTAGCCGTCATACGGAAAACGGACTCCACTTGCCTGTTCAAAATATTATATAATGTTCCTATTATAAATTATGCGCACCTAATAATTACCGAAAAGGAAAGGATCAACTCCTATGACCCCATTTACGGAAAATGTCATACAGATTATTCGCAGCATCCCTGAAGGAAAAGTTATGACCTACGGCCAAATTGCGGCACTCGCTGGCAGCCCCCGTGCGGCCCGTCAGGTGGTTCGTGTGCTTCATTCGATGAGCAGGAAATATAAGCTGCCTTGGCACCGTGTCATCAACAGCAAGGGCAAGATTGCCCTCTCAGACGATGAATCCTATCATGAGCAGTTGTTTTCCCTCGAAAGTGAAGGCGTTGAAATCGGCCTGAATGGCTTCATCGATTTGATGAAATATCAATATCACCCTGAGGAATAGTTAAAATAAAAAAGAAATTTTGCCAGAAATGGAACAAAATACAAAAGGGATATTAGATACAAATTTGTCATTAGGCACAATGAATATCCCTGCTCCTATCTTTTGAGCTCGGAAACCTCCATAATTCAAGTTTTATTTTCACAAAAAAAAAGCAAGAGAACCGTCCTCTTGCTTACCCTTCCATAATCATAACCCCATAGCCCTCGATATATATGTTTCCATTAAGAGTTTGTCCCGTTAATTTTTCTTTCATAGGTTTCTTCAGTATGATCTCTTTTGGGTCTTTACTGTAGTTTAGTAAATAAATTAGGGCCTTATCAGTATCCATTTGCTTACGAATAGCTAGTTCAACGTCTTCTGGAACCTTCAGCACATCTGAAACTGGTGAATTCATCTGGAGTTTATCTACTAAAAGATTTACAATCTCCTGGTTAAAAACAGCTCCGTAATAATAGACATTACCATTGCCAAAAGTATTTTTTACAAGTGCAGGCTGTCCATCATAATAGGCATTCGTATAAGTTCCCAGCACCTCGGCCTCATCGGATTCCACATGTAATATATCATTGAAAGATTCTGCAAGAATTTCTTGATGTTCAGCTACCCCTTGAATTGTAATCTTAGGAGGTGCCTCGTTAGGACCAATCATCGTAAAGTCATCGACTGTTACACCACAAAGTTCGGCAACCGGCCCTGGCATCGGTGTTAAATAACAATGACCGGAATCATCTTTATAACCTGTCCTGCAGCCAAATACGATCTTGCCGCCTCGATTAGCGTAGGCCTTTAGTAAGTTGGCTTTCTCTTTTGTCATCACAGCTGGATGAGGGTAAACAAGCAGCTTATATTTTAAAAGATCCTCTACTGCCGAGTTCTCAGTTAGGAATAACGCATCAACTGGGATATGGCGCCGTTGAAGAACCTTAAACCAAGCCATCTCACTCTGGGAATTCAAAGGACCATACCAACGATCCAGCTCCCCATCCCATTCATTGTCATAGTCTTTAACAATGGCTACATCGGCTTGATATTTGGAGCCAACAATCTCCTCCCCCATCATTTCCAATTCCTTCCCCACTTGTTCAGCTTCTAAAACACGTCGGTTTTTACGATTGTCGTAATTATGAATTCCATGCCAATAGATTTCAGTCCCAAAAGCCGCTGTCCGCCACCTAAAATATAGCAGCATATCAACACCATGTGCGATAGATTGATAGGTCCACAACCTGAGCTGACCTGGTTTTGGAGCCGGCATATCCATCCGATTCACCCAGCCGCCAGGACCTGATTGCTGTTCCATAATACAAAAATTGGAAGAGATGCTTCGTGCGACACTTAAATTCCAGCTCCATTTTCGGTCTAACAATGGATTCGGTCCTTTGTCCGGGTAAATTGAGCTAAACTGCGGATAAGAGTCATAAGAAATAAAATCAAGACATTCATCAGCCAGCTTATGACTATCCAAATGGCCAAAAAGTCCATTGGTCGTAACCCACTGATTTGGCGCAAGCTTTCGGATCATATCCACCTGATTTTTAGCAAACGCGATGGCGCTGTCTGAGAAAAATCGTTTCTCATCCAGGGCTTGGTGAGGATTAGGAGAATCGCTCACCGTCGGCCGTGTCAAATGAACCTGACTCCATTCTGTATAACTTTGATTCCAAAAAACCGTTCCCCAGCGTTTGTTTAACTCGGTTAACGACTCGTATTTATTTTTCAGCCAGCTCCGAAATGCCTGATGGTCGGCCTCTGAATAAAACACGTTGATTTCGCAGTTTAGTTCATTATCAATTTGCCACCCTATTACAGCTGGATGATCTTTATAATGTTCAGCCATTTTCGTTGCGATTCTGGCACAGAGTTCTAGATAAATGGGTGCGTTATAATTGTAATGACGGCGCTGACCATGTTGATATTGAACCCCTTCCTGTGAGACATTCAACACTTCAGGGTACTTACTCGTTAGCCATGCTGGGGGTGTGGCCGTAGGAGTTCCTAGAATCACCTTTATCCCGAAACGGTGCGCTAGATCAATGACTCTATCGAAGAAATCAAATGAAAATTCTCCTTCTTTTGGTTCAAAAATGGACCAGGCAAATTCGGCTAACCTGATTACAGAGAACCCCATTTCTTTCATTCTCTGAAAATCCTCTTCCCATAAGCTTTCTGGCCAATGTTCGGGATAATAGCAAGCTCCAAGAGTAAATGTATTTGATTTAAGTGATTTATCCATTCGTTTTATCCTTTCCATTTATTATTTCTACACTAAAGATTAATTTTATCCCCCCTCTCAAAGACCTGCCTTTTAAAAATTAAGATTTAACCCCTCCCATTGCAATCCCAGAAACAATATGTTTTCGGAGAATCGGAAACAGGATTAACATTGGCAAAATGGAAAGGAAGGAACCAATTAAAATTAACGGATATAATGGTTGTCCGGTCCCTGCCGCATTTAAGTTAGCCGTCCAGATTTGTAAACCTACCGTTAAAGGGTAAAGGCTTGTTTTATTTAATAGAACTAACGGTAAGAAAAAGTTATTCCAAGACCCTATGAAGGTGATTAGAAAGAGTGTCATTAGACCGGGACGAATAATAGGAAGGGCAATTCGAAAAAAGATCCCGTAGTCGCTTGCCCCATCGACTCTCCCAGAGTCAATCAGTTCATTCGGCATGGATTCCTTGATAAAAACCATCATGAAATAGACACCAAATGGATTTACAATCATGGGTAACAGGACACCAGCGTAGGTATTGATAAGACCTAGCGATTTAATCATCAAAAAGACAGGTATGGACAGTGCCGCTCCTGGAATCATTAATGAACCTAAAACAGCAACCGTTAAGAAATTTTTTCCCTTAAACACATATTTAGCTAGAGAGTAACCTGCCATCGAACTTACTAAAGTTCCCAAGAGGCCCGCGCCTACAGCATAGATAACTGAGTTTAAAACCCAGCGCCAAAACATCCCGTCTTGATAAGAACTTAACCACTTTAGATTAGCCATTAAGTGTAAATGCTCAGGAAAGGCGAGCATCGACGTAGTAAATAATTGGTTCGTACTTTTAGTCATCGCGACTAGCAGCCAATACAGAGGAAATAAAAAGTAAGCAGCCATTACAATCATCAGAATCATCGAGAATGAAGTGGATATTCTCTCTTTTTTTGATTTGCTATGATTCTCACGTTGTAGATTAGTTGTTATAAATGAATTCGATTTTAGGCTCATATAGTCTTCTCTCCTTCTCCTGTATAGGACAGTGTCGACGAACTCACCGTTGTATGACTTTTGATTTTATTTCTGATTTTTTTCTTCTTAGCTGTTGTTCGTTCAGAAGTGGCGTACATAAACAATAAGGAGGCAATAAAAGTAATTAGAACTAAAGTAATCGATAGAGTTGCAGAGTAGGTGAAATTTCCATAAGCAAACGCCATATTATAGATATCCATATTGGGTGTAAAAGTAGCCGGTATACTTGTCAGAGAGGAAAGCACATATGGTTCATTAAATAATTGAAGTGAACCAATAATTGATAAAACGGTGGTCATGATGATGACCTGCTTCAGGAGCGGAAGTTTTATATGCCAGGCTGTTTGGAATTCATTACAGCCATCAATTTTTGCCGCATCATACAGTTCGATCGGGATAGAAGTCAGACTGGCAAAATAGATGGTCATATTGTATCCGGTCCATGCCCATGTAGCCATGTTCATAATCCCATACAAAACAGTTCCTGAATCCAATAAATTAAGCGGCTTTCCGCCTGTAAAGATACCAAAAATACTTAAAATAGGGTTAAGATCAGGGGAATACAGAAACCCCCACATAATCGCGGCGATCACGCCTGGCACCGCATATGGTAAGAAATATATCACACGAAATACTGCTTTGTTTTTTACAAATCGGCTATCTAAAAACAGAGCAAGAACTAAAGCCAAAACTAGCATAATCGTAACTTGTACCACCCCATAGTAGGCAACACGGTAAACAGCATACCAGAAGCTTTTGTCTTCCCATGCAGTTAGATAGTTGGTCAAACCAACAAAGTGATACTTCCCTTGGATATTAACGAACAAGCTCAATATGAGCGAATAAACAAATGGAAAAACAAAGAATAGAGCGAACAAGATCAGAAAAGGTGTAAGAAATATATAGGGAACACGTCGAATTTTTACCATTACCATCCCTCGCGTTTCTGCATTTTATTAATAGCTTCCTTTGACCATTACTTTCTTACAGTTCTATTTCTATGGATGATTGCCTTCTCTTTAAGAGCCAAATAATAAGAGCAATAGCGGCTAAGACAATGACAACAGGTAGGGCAGGCGTACTAAGTCCGGATAGAGGTTGTTTAGATGAGCTATGTGCCTCCTTAGAAACGATTTTATACCCCGCCGATTTTGCAAAAACAGTCACTTCATTTTGCAAATTATCAAGCGCTTGATCCCATGATTGTTCTCCTGCTGCTGCTTTTGTAAATTCAATTGTCATTTGGTTGTACACATAATCCGTCCACGGGCTCCATTGGTAGGAAGTATCAACAGATGCAGCTGCTTTCGCATAGATTGGACCAGAAATTTGATTTTTAAGAGCTGGATTAGGAGCATTCATCTCTGATTGGAGGATGCCATATTTATTCCCTGGTACCTGGCCCCGGCCGCCCTTTGTCGTGTCAGTAACATCTAGCTTTTCAGCAACAGCACTCGTATTAATCCAAGCCGCAAAAAGTGCAGCCGCTTCAGGATATTTCGATTGTGTGGTTACGGCATTGGTTGACCCGCCCCAGTTACCGTCAACAAATTCCTCATTTGCCTCCCATTGAGGAATATCAGCTGCATTCCAGTTATCAGTTCCCTTCTTCACATACGGTTGGATCATGTAGGTTGGAGACCAAGCGGCACCCGAAACCGAAGCATACAATCCCTTACCGATGTTGCTTTGCCATTGTGGATTCCAATCATTTGTTGCATGGACAACTCCTTTTTTGATTAAATCTCCCCAAAAATTTATCACTTTCTTTGCTTCAGGACTATTTAAGTTAATCTCCCAGCCCTTTGATGTTTTCGTGAACGGTCTGGCGCCGGCCTGCCACAATAAACCTGTAATAAATCCACCGTCGTTTACTGGGAAGTAAGACATATACATATCCGGATTCTGTTTGTGTAGCTTTTCGCCTTCTATTGCAAATTCATCCCAAGTTTTTGGAATTGCTAAATTATATTTTTTAAATATATCTGGCCGATAAAGTAGCGCCAATGGCCCGATATCCTCTGGAATAGCGTAAATCTTACTGCCTTGTTTTACCTGATTCCATGTCCAAGGTTGAAAGTAGGATCCGTATGGTTTTACATATTTTGAAATATCGAGAATTCCACCTGTATCAACAAACTTAGGGATGTACTGATATTCAATCTGTACAACATCTGGGGCCCCTGCTCCTGCTTTAATGGCAGTGGTTAGTTTGTTGTACTCCGCATTTCCACTCCCTATTAGCGGATGATCCACTTTAATGTTCGGATACTCTTTGTTAAAAGCTGCAATAACTTTGTCGGGATTTGCTGTCCACGTCCACCAAGTGATGGCTGCTTTTTTTGTGTACTTTGGGTAAGTAGGTTGTTTTACGCCTTCCGCAAAACTGGTTGTTGTGGTTGTGAGAAAGAAACTACAAAGAACAAGTAATGTTACGATAACTCTTCCTTTTTTCATGTCCATCCACCTCGCTTTTAAAATATTAAAAATATTGTAAATTTTTAATATTTTAAATATAAATTTGCTTGAAAGCGCTGTCAATGATAGCTTGTACCTATAAAAACACGTTGTTTTCCTTGTTTTCCAGCGAAACTCTCTAGCTGACATCCGACCCTTGCCCTAATAATACATGCTTTTATAGGGTAAGATCCTATTTCTGATACATAGCTCTTATAGGTATTTTTTCATGGAAAATAATTCTATTTTTACTATCTTATTATAAAAACTGGCACTGTTTTGGTAGGAATTGAAGAAAATAATTTCATAAACGGTAAAAAAGCACAAGTGATAGCAAAAATCACCTGTGCTCCATTCACGCCTATTTCCATTTCTCAAACACATTTTTCACTTTGTTCACCGGCACCAGCGATCCGCCCCGGCCTTGGACACCTTCCACCATCATTGCCACCATCAAGCTCGGGTTATCGGGATTATAAGCAATAAACCAGCCATTTTCCGTGCCAGTTACCCCTTGCTTTTGCTTTATCTCAGCCGTCCCTGTTTTGCCTGCCAATGGATACCCTGAGATCTCCGCTGCACGGGCGGTCCCGCCTGGGTCGCTCACAACCTTCCGCAAATCTGCCGAAATCAACTTAGCGTTCTCAGCCGAGACCGCCGCTTCCTTCCAAACCTGCCCCTGCTGCTCATCCGTCAGCAAAATCGGTTTGATCACATTTCCGTTGCCATTTGCAAACGGTGTATAGGAAGCCAGTAAATGAACAATGCTCATCTGCACCTGCCCCTGACCATACCCTGAGTCAGCCAGCGCGATATCATTGCCAAGCGTACCCGTTACCGATTTCTCAAGCGGGAATGGATAGGCTAGCGCCTCTTCAAAGCCAAATTTCTTCAGTCCTTCAACAAACTTGTCTTTCCCTATCTTCAATGCTGCTTGCGCAAAATAAATATTATCGGAATAAACGAGCGCCTTTTCTAAGTTCACCGGCTCTGTCCCGGCATGAACCCTCGTCACGAAATAATTGCCCCATGACGAATCCTTTTGCCATTTCGCTCCTAAAATCGGCACGGCTTCACCCGGCACAATCGCACCAGACTCCAATCCGACCGCTGCCGTTAGCGGCTTCATCACCGAGCCAGGCGCATAAGCTTGCTTAAAACGAGTCGTCAACGGCTGCTTAGGATTCTGCCGCAGTGCCTGCCACTCTTCGGCAGCCATCCCCAACATGACCTGATTCGGATCAAACGATGGGCTGCTAACAAGCGCTAGCGTTTCTCCCGTCTTCGGGTTCATCGCTGCGGCTGTTCCGGCCTCCTCACCCATTTCCGTAAACACCGTCTTTTGTAACTCCGCATCAATCGTCAGTTTAACATCCTGGCCATCGACCACCGGCTTCTCGGCAAGGACCACATCCGCGCTTCCGGCCGCCTTCTTCTTAATGACAATCTTCACGCCGCTTGTGCCCCGTAAGCGCTCATCCAGCACCTGTTCAAGGCCGCGCTTGCCAATCACATCGCCGCTATTGTAGCCATTTTTTTTCAGTTTTTCTAGCTCATCAGCCGTAATCGCCCCTACATAGCCAACAAGCTGTGCTGCGGCCTTTCCATATGGATAAACCCGAGCCTCCACTTTCCTTGTCTTTACTGGCTCTAGTGCAATCAACTGAGCAATTCGCTTCTGGTCATCCATTGACACCTTTGCAAGCGGCACAAACTGGCCTGGCTGCACCCAGCTGGCGCTAAGCAAATTATTAATCTGCTCCCGTGTCATCTTAAGGAGCGGCCCCAATTGTGAAAGAACCGCATCATCCAGCTTCCCAGCGGCGACGCCGACTTCATATACCTGGCCATTCACTGCCAAACCCGTGCCGTTGCGGTCGAGAATTTCTCCGCGTTTCGGTGCCGACGTACTTACGCTGATTTTGTCGCCTTCCTTTAATCCTTTAAAAATGAACTCAGTATTCCAGTCCACATACCAGTTCTTGTTATTGTCTCTTTCTTCTTCTTGCAATCTAGCTTGCTGGGTAAAAGTTATCGGCCCAGCGATACTATTCATGCTGGCAGTAAAAGAATAGCGGACTGGTTCTTTATTTTCCTGATCCTTTTTCGGCTTTTTGAAGTCAATCTTGAGGTCCTTTATCTGCAGATCATCGTAGAGTTTTTCGTAGCGAGTGGTAAATTGTTCTTTGCTGATATTCTTTTTTGCATCACTAGAAAGGTAATCATACATTTTCGAAAATTTTTGCTGGTTCCATAAAGCTATGTAATCGGAGAATCGTTGTTCTGGAGTGGGTTCCTTGCTGCAGCCAGCGATCACAGTAATCATAAGCAGTAGCAGAATCCCAAATATTTTTTTCAAAGCCAAACCCCTCCTTTTATTTCCATTCTAACATATTCAGGCGGGGAAATGGTCAAGTCTGGATTATCCTCCCATGTCACAAAAAGTGTTCCTTTTTAGAAATTATTAATCGTTTTTTAATAGTTTGTTCATATCTAGACGCTATACTATGTTTATTCACACTTATTCAAACCCCCTTTGATAATCCGGCCTTCATGGCGGATTTTTTTTTTGCCCAAAAGGAGCACGGGGACGGTTCTCTTGCTTCGGAAGCAAGAGAACCGTCCCCGTGCTCCCACAAAAAAAAGAGGAAAGTATTTTTCCCCTTCCCCTTTGTTACTTATTTATTATGAGTTGCTTTTATCTGTAGAGTTGGTTGAGTCATCTGTTGCCGGATCTTCTATTTTTTGTTGGTCTTGTTTTACGTCCGGAGTTTTTGATGATTCTTTGCTATCATTCGTAAGAGTGTCTTCTTGCAGTGTGCTCAACGACTTTTCGAAGTAGTTTGTTGGGTTTACCGCTACACCATCTTTACGGATTTCAAAATGTACATGGGTTCCAGCTTTTTCGTTGAACAAGCTTTGTCCAGCCTTGGCAATAACTTGATCTTGTTTCACTTGGTCGCCAACCTTCACTTGAATATCTTTCACGGATTGATATTGTGTGACAATACCTTTGCCGTGTTCGATTTCAATAACATTCCCTAGGGTTGCATCTTCTTCGACACGTGTAACGGTTCCGCTAAGAGACGCAGTCACATCAAAGCTTTCGCCTTTTTTCTCCGTAATGTCGATTCCTGTGTTTGGCACATACGTATTATTGTAGAATACTAAGGCCGATTCTTGGTCCGCTGCTTTGCCTGTGAAATCATAGAATTTTGTTTTGACAACCGCATCATCGGCATTTGCTACTGGCATTTTGAAGTTTTCGATTGACTTGTTTACTTCAACTGCTGGAGCATTGTTCTTTTTACCGGAAAGGTCAGTGGCCTTGTAATCAAACTTATTAGTGTTGCTGCTTGATGATTGATACCATAGGACTCCGGTTAAAATGATTGCTGCACTTGCGATATAAATGGCTGGAAATACCCAACGCTTTTTGAAAAAGCGTTTTACACTGGAACTTTGAGAAGATCGTTTGTTTTCTTCCTCTCTCATTTTCATCACCTCAGCAATCATTCTGAACAGATAAGTAGAATTATATACACGGCGATAAAAAAATTTTTAAAACTTATTTTTCGACAGTAGGCATGATTTTATGCATTCTTTTTTTAAAAATTTTTCGAGTTGGGCTTGTAGTTGGTTGTGATGCGAGTTTTACCCCTTCAAGCGAATTAATATAAGGTCATCGGATCGGTCAAAATAATTACTAAAATGAGAAAAAAAGGTAATCCTATTATAGATGCATTTTGCTATTTCTTACTGTAAATGAAGAGGTTTCCTGTAACCAATGTTTTAAAGGGGGAAGGGATGAACGTATGCAGAAGCTCCAAATCAGTTCGTACCAAATGTTTGTCCTGATTGTTTTATTTGAATTAGGTACGGCTGTTTTGTTTGGTCCCGGAGCAACGGCCAAACAGGATGCCTGGATCGCAAATTTACTTGGACTAGCAGGTGGAGTATTACTCTTTTTGATTTATTATCGGCTCTTTACCTACTATCCTGAACTTCCGTTGACGAGTTATGTCCAAAAAATCCTAGGGAAATGGGTAGGCAGTTTGATTGCCTTTTTCTATATTTCTTATTTCTTATATCAGAGTTCAAGAGTTTTAAGAGATATTGGGGAGCTTTTAGTGACTACCATTTACACGAATACTCCCTTAATCATACTGAATACGGTTATGATTATTACGATTATGTACGGGATTTTTAAGGGTTTTGAAGTTATCGCTAGAGTGGGCGAGCTTTGTTTTATTGGTGTTTATTTATTAGCCATTCTAGGTTTTTTTACGATTTTATTTACGGATATCTTACATATAGAAAACCTAAAACCAATCCTTGAAAATGGTTGGAGCCCCGTTTTAAAAACCGTTTTAAGGTCAACGACCTATTTTCCTTTCGGTGAAATGGTCATCCTTACGATGCTGCTGCCTTTTTTTAAAAATCAAAAGAAAGCGGTAACGGTTTGTTTGAGTGGAATGATTTTAAGCGGTATTAACATCGCGATTACATCCGTCATCAATGTTGCGGTATTAGGGGTGGAATTATTTATTCGCTCCCCATTCCCACTCTATAACACGATTAGAAAAATTGAACTCACGACTTTTATCCAACGCCTGGATATTTTTTTTATTCTTTATTTGATTGTTGCCGGATTTTTTAAATTATGTCTTTATTATTATGTTGCTGTGATTGGAGCTGCAGACCTTTTTAAACTGAAAGACCATTCCACGCTTATTTTTCCGCTCGGGGTCGTCATTATAATAGGTTCGATGACGATCGCTACCAATTATTCAGAACATATACAAGAAGGCATGATGATTATCCCCTATCTTTTACACATGCCTTTTCAGTTGGTCATTCCTTTCATTCTGTTAATCATTACTTTTGTAAAAGGTTTTAAAAGTGGTCATTGATAAGTACCTGGACAAAATAAATAAGCCAGGCGCCTCGCCTGACTTATTTATTTTTGTGCGGTTAAGGTAGACAGCATACTCTCGGCAGAAGCAATCTCTATCCCTTTATAGTAATGCTTCACGATTGCCTTATAATCCGACCCATTCTCGGCCATGCCGTTCGCTCCGTATTGACTCATACCAACACCATGCCCGAAGCCCTTCGTCGTAATCACAATATTATTGCCCTTCCGCTGCCAAGAAAAATCAGATGACTTCAGATCCAGTTTTTCGCGGATTTCCCTGCCCGTTAACACCTTGCCATTTAAGTCTACTTTTGCAACCCGTTTTCCAGTGGTACGGGCGACTATTTTTCCGATCGTCGAGCTTGAGCCAATCTTCACACCGAGTTTTGCTTCAAACGCGCTCACCGTTAGCACCTTTTGATTGGAAAATTTCGGGGACTCTTTATCCCATGGGCTTGAGACACTTCGTAAATAGGGAATACTGCCAGCCCAGTAGTCCTCTGAGTCTTCGGTATAGCCATTTCCAGTCGAAAAGAACAAGGCATCGATCGGTTTTCCAGCATAGGTCAAAATCTGGCCGCCCGTTGAGCGAACGGCTTCGACGACCTTTTTCTTTTTCCACGTGTAATCCTGGCCCCAATCTCGCCTCATTTCAGCATCATTCATATAGACTTGGTGGATTTGCGTATCCGTCACCTGTGCACCCTTTGGTACACCCATCGTGTCCCTATTTACCAACCTGTTTACAATATATGTTCGTGCCGCTAGTGCCTGAGCCTTGAGTGCTTCTTCCTTAAATTCTGCCGGCATTTCCGCTGCTACCACCCCAACCAGGTAATCTTCAAATGGAACTTTTTCAATTACCTTTTTCGCTGAGCGAAAAACAGCTACTGTTACAGCCGTATCAGCGTCTACGCCTGAGGTTGTCGGTGTTGCCTTTGCGGAGGCCTTGGTTAAGTCTTCCCCGAGCTTTCCGCTCGTGTTGCGGTCCCCTGAGAATGGTAATACGACGACAGAGGGAATAATGATGGTTAAGGCAATGAGGAGTGATGCTAGTACGATGAGTGGTTTGATTTTGTTCATGATAGTGCCTCCAGTTTGTAAAATTCTCGAGCCAGCACAAACCTGCCGGATTGCGTCTCAATTACATACATATGGAAGCGGACAAGCATTTATTACAGATTTTTTAGCAGTAGATGATGATGATGTTGTTGGAAATGGTGACAGGCACCCTTCCTACCATTAACACTTTGATTACGCTCCACACCTGCGAAACGGTGACAGGCACCATTCCTACCATTAACACTTTGATTACGCTCCACACCTGCGAAACGGTGACAGGCACCATTCCTACTTTTAACACTTTGATTACGCTCACCACCTGCGAAACGGTGACAGGCACCATTCCTACTTTTAACACTTTGATTAAGCTCCCCACCTGCGAAACGGTGACAGGCACCAACTATAACAAAAGAATCCCTTAGTACCACAGCCGTCAGATATCAGACGACTGTCTACTAAGGGATTCTTTCATTTAAATTTCATTCTCTTTTAATAAGCTTTAAGCATTCATATCAGAAACATATTTCTTTACTTCAACAAACGTTTCGTCTGCTTCTGTAATACGTTCGATATCTGCCCCTAATCCTGCCAACTTGCCGTGGAAGTTCACATAACCGCGGTCTAAGTGTTTCAACTCAGTCACGCGTGTCATTCCTTCAGACACCAAACCAGTCAGAATCAAAGCTGCTGCGGCACGAAGATCCGTTGCGGACACTTCAGCCCCCTGCAAATTAGAAGGACCATTTAAAATAACAGAACGGCCTTCAATCTTGATATCTGCATTCATGCGGCGGAATTCTTCCACATGCATAAAACGGTTCTCAAACACGGTTTCGGTAATCATAGAAGTACCCTCTGCACGAAGCAATAACGCCATCATTTGTGACTGCATATCGGTTGGGAAACCTGGGTGCGGCATCGTTTTAATATCGACTGCCTTCAGACGATCAGGACCGATGACACGAACGCCATCTTCTTCCTCATGAATCTCAACGCCCATTTCTTCCATTTTCGCAATCAAAGATGATAAGTGTTCAGGGACTGCACCTCTTACCAACACATCCCCGCCTGTAATCGCCGCAGCTACCATAAACGTACCTGCTTCAATCCGGTCAGGAATAATCGCATGTTCAGCGCCAAATAATACATCAACGCCCTCAATACGCAAAGTACCAGTGCCGGCACCCTTGACGCGAGCGCCCATTTTGTTCAAGAAATTAGCTAAATCGACAATCTCTGGTTCTTTTGCCACATTTTCAATAATGGTCGTACCCTGTGCTAGAGATGCTGCCATCATGATATTTTCTGTTGCCCCTACACTTGGGAAATCCAAATAAATCTTTGCACCTTTTAAGCGGCCGTCTACCTCCGCTTCAATAAAGCCATTTCCTACCTTTACCTTCGCACCCATTGCTTCAAAGCCCTTTAAGTGCTGGTCAATAGGACGGGATCCAATCGCACAGCCGCCAGGTAACGCAACCCGGGCCCTGCCATTTCGAGCTAATAACGATCCCATTACGAGGACAGACGCACGCATTTTTCGTACGTATTCAAACGGCGCCTCTTCTTTTAACACTCTAGATGCATCAACAACAACTGTATTATTGTCAAAAGCCACTTCAGCGTTTAAGTTGCGAATCACTTCATTTATTGTGTATACATCGGAGAGTGTGGGTACATCACGTATCACACTTTTTCCATCACTTGCTAATAATGTTGCAGCGAGCACAGGCAGCACGGCATTTTTTGCACCTTCAACTTTAACCGTACCTGATAACCTTTGTCCGCCGCGGACGATGATCTTTTCCAAGAGTATTCCCCTCCGCGTCCATTTTCTCTATATTAATATTCAATCGTAATGATAGGGGTTCCAACTACTATGGTAGTCTTCGCGCCCAATCCTTCGGAGCGTAAGCCAATTTGTAAATTCATGTTATTCAATTTATGATCTATGGAGCCTGTAAACATTGGCGATGATGCCGAAACCGACATGAAATTCTCCTCTTTTAACGCTTCGATCTCTTTTGCATTAAAATCTGACATCACCCTGCCAGCTTTCTTTGCCAAAGCCGTATCAATCTTATCACTGAAAACGCCTTTCATACAAGAAAAAACTGTAGGTTTGCCCCGAAATATGTCAGATTGCCTATTTCGGAACTCTTTGGTAGTGAAAAAGCCTTCAGTCGCCTTGTTCCACTCATTTCCACGAACACTATATACTATATACGCATCTACAGGTTGTTTTGTGTGGGTTGCCATCAATTGAAGCATTTCTTGGTGGTGTTTTGATGTTGGAGATATTGCTGTTACTTGCCACTTCTGACTAGTGTTCGTTACAGACCATTTCCAATCCGGAAACTTCTGCTGAAGCTTTTTCGCATAATTCTGCACTTCTTCAACACTTTTCATGCCCGTCACATGCTCACGTGCATAAAAAGACCAATTATCGAGCAAAATATGTTCGGCTTGCAAAATAGAACCAATCCTCACCAAATCATCGACGCCATTTGGCACAATCAATGAGTCGCGGCTGGCTTGCTTTTCTGCCTTTAAAAAGCTGCTCATGGCTTCAGTTGTTTTGTTTCCCATCATAACAAGGATCAAACTGACAATTAAAATTATATATATAAAATTCTTAACATGTCTCTTCATTTCTCCACTCCCCCTTACCACCATTGTTGCCAGGCAGTTCGAGAGCAATACGTGGGAAATGTCGTCACTTTATGACAAAAATGAGCTCATTCAATCATTTCATACATTCCAAATTTGGGACATCCTTAGCTTTCCACATAAACTCGATTGTACTCGGAATATTGTGTTTTGGGAACACGAAAGAAGACCTAAAATTTTTCCAATTTCATTTGTCAAGGTGAAGCAAGGAAGCATGGGGACGGTTCTTGTGCTTCCTACAGGAAGCAGGAGAACCGTCCCCATGCTTCCCTTTCGCCCCGTCGCTTATGGCAGTAATAATGGCAGTTGCTTAGACCATTGTAGATAGTCAAGGAAAAAGTTACTAACAGATGAACCGATCATGATGGCTAATAATATGTATAGTAATCGTGCCTGAACCACATGGTTTTGTTTCAGCAACTTTTCTAAACGGATTGCCTGCAGTGCATACCAGGCGATCACAATAAAGATAAGATGTGACAGGATACTCACTAACGCTATTTGCCCAAAGTCCTCCACCCATTTCCCCTCCCTTTTCAGGTCCAAAGAATATTCTATCATATTGACGTATGAAAATCAGAAAAGATTCACACCTTAGATATTTTCGGATTATTCAAAATAAGGAAAGGGTTTACATACAAATTGCCTGCCCAAACAAAACTCCTCCTAAGAGACACATGTTTAAGCAGGCAAATGGAAATTATATCTCATTCCACACCCGGTCGAGACTTAATGGAACAAACACCCTGTCCCCTTGAATCTCCTTATGGATAATTGGATTTTCAAAATATTCCTCTAAGCTGCGTTTTTTACTTCTTCGATGTCTAACGATTCGGTGGACACCTAATAATGTATCTAAACTTTGCTTAGAAAATTTCATCTTCATCACCTCATTATTTTTTTAATCGATAGGAAACGGCTGCTTCCTATCGATATTTTATATAGGGTTAAGCTGATTTTGCTGCTACAACGATGACCTTGCCATGGTCCAATTCTTCTTCGTATCGTTCCGCATCATTACTTGATACGCCCAGTGACTCTAATTTCGAGCGAAGTTCGTCTCCACGACTTTTGAAAACATTGGCAATAGAATCGAATACCCCCTGCTCTTGTACACTAATATCGTTAATATCTAATGCATCGGTTAGGTCCTCAGAGCGGTTTCTGTCATGGGCTAACAAGTAGATTTCATCCTTTGTATACCCCTGCGTCATCAATTGCTCAATTTCTTGTTTCGCTTGTACACCATTTTCAACGATTCTAACTGTTTCCATTTCGCTTCCTCCTTTTTTTCAACTTCTGTTACGTATATAACCGCTCTAAATGAAATAAAACCTATTTTTCTAAAAATCTATTACGTTTGGAAACAATTTCAATGTGGGTATATAGAAAACACTTACGAATTCTGGAGGTGTAATAGATGAAGAAATTAATTTGTAGAAATTGTGGAAATGCGGAGTTTGAGGTGTTAAATGTAGGGGAAACGTTGTGCAAATGCGGCCGGAGGTTAACAAAGCTAAGTGACTATCAAATGGAGTCCTCATCCAAATGGAAAGAAAACCAACGACGCCGCGCTGAAATCATTTCTAAAATCAGTCTATTGAAACGGGAAGTTGACAAATGCCTGGATGAGCGGGACGAAGAAGGCTTTAAAAAGCGATCGTTTGAACTAAAGCTTTGCTATCATTTTCTAGACAATGCCTTGCAGGACCCGCAGCTTCGTCTCAAGGAGCGAATCAAGCAAAATCAAAATAAGTTTAGTTTTTAAGTGTTTAAGTACTTCTATTACGGGTATTTAATAAGCATAAGCTTAACTCATTAAAAAATAGAAAGGGGACATTTTCATGGGATTTATTTGGTCATTAATTATTGGAGGTATCATTGGTTGGTTAGCAGGACTCATTCTAGGACGTGACATACCGGGTGGTATTATCGGAAATATTATTGCAGGATTTATCGGTTCATGGCTTGGTTCATTAATCTTAGGTGGATGGGGACCAGAGATCGGTGGATTCTATATCCTCCCAGCATTAATCGGAGCGATTGTCCTAGTGTTTGTCTTAAGTCTCATCCTAAAAGGTAGAAGAAAAACTGCATAATCAAAAGATTTAGTCGAGACTGCCTAACCGGCAGTCTTTTTATGTTGTAGAGATATCACTGATCACTATGGCGAGGCCATGAAGTTCATTTGATAAAAAAGAGGTACCCGACGCAGCCGAAGCCGCAGCGAATACCTCTATAAGACCCCTGAAAACAACCTGGCAAACGATTCTTTCCATTTTACCCCTAGTTCTCTTTTATAAAACTCAACCGGGCGGATGCGGCGGCAATCTTTTAGATCCTCCTCATAATGGACAATAAGATCATTAATCGAGGCGGTTCCTGTTAAAAACAAATTCACCTCAAAATTCAAATGAAAGCTGCGCATATCCATGTTGGCTGTCCCAATCGAGGCAAGATCCCCATCCACAATCATCACCTTTTTATGCAAAAAGCCCTTTTGATACGAATAAATCTCAATCCCAGCCCTTAATAATTCTGGAAAATACGATTGCGTCGCATATTGAGTCAGAAAACCATCATTGGTGTCAGGCACCATTAAGCGCACCTGGATGTTGTTTTGAGCAGCGATTCTGAGTGCGGTTTGAATGGCCTGGTTGGGAATGAAGTACGGGGTGGCGATCCAAATTGATTTGGTGGCGCTGGTGATCATCGCGTAGTAGTGGTCACTCATATCCCGTGTTTCAGGACCTGTTGCGACGACATGGACCAATCCATCTCCCTTTACAGGCACGGGCCTTAGGTAGTGGTCATTTTCAAACAGGATTTCACCACTGGCGTACTTCCAATCTAGCAAAAACACGGCATGAAGCGTTTGAACGGCTTCCCCTTCGAGCATGACATGGCTGTCACACCAGAACCCGAAATTATCATCCTCGCCAAGGTATTCAACCCCAACGTTTAATCCGCCAGAAAAGCCGACCTTTCCATCAATGACAATGATTTTACGATGATTCCGGAAGTTAAACTTTTGATTATACCAGCCTCTATTTAAAGGTAAAAAAGGCCGGACATTGATGCCAGCCTCCAGCATTTTCTTCATGGCCTTCTTTGAAAGGGAGAAACTGCCGGCCGCATCGAACAGGAGCCGCACCTCGACTCCTTCCTTCACCTTCGCTTTTAAAATATCAATCAGTTCTTGGCCTAGTCGGTCATAGCGGAAGATGTAATATTCAAGGTGAATGAAGTCACGCGCTTCTCTTAGCTGCCGTTTAATTTCTTCAAAGGTATCATCGCCGTTTCGTAAAATTTTGGTTTTGGTGTTCTGGTTTTGGTCGGTTAAGGTAACCTTTTCCAAATAGCTGGCAAACGACCGCTGGTGGTCATTCAAGTTTGATAAGTCGAGCGGTTTTTGCTTTTTATCTAGCGCCTCGAATAGCTGACGATCACTGATTCGCTTGCTTTTAAACAACTCCCCTTTGACCAGTAATTGTCCAGAGTAAACGTAAAAAAGATAGCCGAGAACCGGCAGTAAGATTAATATGTAAGTCCATAGGAGTGTGGTTTGGGCGGGGCGGTTCTCAAGCCATAAGGCCAGGACCGTGTTGATAATGATGACAGCATAAAGGGTCAAAATCAGCGCCTTCCCCCATACTGGTACTTCCATAAAAAAGACCAAATACCCACCAGCGATCATTAATGCAGCAAAAAGCCATTCAAAGCGTTTTCTTTTCATGACGGTATTCACCCTTTTTTACTATGAAATACCCTTTCTGTTTGTAACTAAAACAAAAGAAGCCTTACCCCATGATTAGCGGGCAGGCTTCTTTTGCTTTTAAAAATGGTTTGGCGGGTGAGAAATGGAGATATCAGCGGTTTTTCACCTTTTATCAGCGATTTCCCATCTGATACCACCTGCTTTTTATCTAGTACCACCTGCTCCCCACCGATATCGGCGGTTTTCCATTGGGTATCAGCGGTTTCTGCCTTTATATCAGCAGTTTTCCACTGAACATCGGCGGTTTCTCACCTTTTATCAGCAGTTTCCCATCTGATACCTCTATCTTCTTATCTGGTACCACCTGCTCCCCACCGATATCGGCGGTTTTCCATTGGATATCAGCGGTTTCTGCCTTTATATCAGCGGTTTTCCACTGGATATCGGCGGTTTCTCACCTTTTATCAGCAGTTTCCAATCTGATACCTCCATCTTCTCATCTGGTACCACTTGCTCCCCACCGATATCGGCGGTTTTTCATTGGATATCAGCGGTTTCTGCCTTTATATCAGCGGTTTTCCACTGGATATCGGCGGTTTCTCACCTTTTATCAGCGGTTTCCCATCTGATACCTCCATCTTCTCATCTGGTACCACCTGCTCCCCACCGATATAAGCAAAAGCAGAAAAGATATCAGCAATTCCTAAATCTTTCGATATATCTTTTCCTGAGGACTAAATTCCTCATATTTCAGACTCTTAGGGACAAACAAAAGCGACTCCTTACTGCCAAAGCCGACAAAGCCTCCGTCAGCCAAACTGCTATGAATCAAATGATGAACCTGCTGCTGCAGCTCATTATCAAAATAAATCATCACATTCCGGCATAAAATCACGTGGAATTCATTAAAAGAGCCGTCCGTCACCAGGTTATGCTGTGCGAAAAATAAATTCTCCTCAAACATAGGATTGAAATAGGCAAATTGATGGTCCGTTGTATAATACTCTGAAAAAGCCATCTTCCCACCGGCTTTCAGGTAGTTTTTTGTATATTGCTGCATTTTCTTTAAGGGGAAAGCCCCCTTTTGAGCAGCAATCAGCGCCTTTTCATTCATATCGGTCGCATAAATCTTTGTCTTTTTAGCGAGACCTTCCTCCATCATCAAGATCGCCATCGAGTAAACTTCCTCACCTGTCGCGCAGCCGGCATGCCAAATCCGAATCTCAGGAAGGTCTCTCAAAAGCGGTACGACCCTGCTGCGAAAAGCCGCAAAGAAACTGGGATCGCGGTACATTTCTGTCATCCGAATCGACAAATCATTTAACAGGCGCTCCAAGTACCCTTTTTCATGCAGTACTTTTTCCAAAAGGGCGGTAATCGTCGGTAATCGCTCTGCTTTCATCCGGTTTAAAATCCTTCTTCGTAAGGAAGCACGCACATATCCTCGAAAGTCGTATCCAAACATCTGATAGAGCCCTTCTAGCAGCAAATTAATTTCTACTTCCTGCAATTCGTTCGTCTCTGTGTCTTCCGTGTCTATCCATAAATCAGGCATCTTGTTGTGGTTCAATCTTGGTTCACCTGCTCTGTCAGCCATACCCGCATTAACGAGAATAGCTGATCGATATTCAATGGTTTCATAATATAATCAGAGGCACCTGCCTCCATACACTTGTCCCGCTCGCCTTTCATAGCCTTCGCGGTCAACGCGATAATCGGCAGATTGTGCATACCCAGGTCTTCCCGGATGATTTTCATTGCTTCATAACCGCCCATTACCGGCATCATAATGTCCATAAAAACAAGGTCAAAGCGGCCGCGTTCTTGCAGCATTTCTAACGCCTGCTTTCCGTGTTCTGCCACCTGCACGTTCACACCTTTCCGCTCTAAGGCGGTCACCAGTGCAAACACATTGCGGCCGTCATCTTCCACTAGCAGGACTCTTTTTCCTTTAAATAACTGCTCATCGGGGCATTCCTCTTCGGTTAGAGTAGCTTGCTGCTCCTCACTTTCCCATGTCGGTTCTTTCGTTAATTCAATTTCACTGGCCGTTGCCGCTTCCTCTATTGCCAACTGCACATCATTCGGCATATCTTCTTCTGCCTCCCAGCGGCTCGGGATAAACAAAGTAAACGTGCTGCCTTTTTGCGGCTCGCTTTGTACCTCAAGTGTACCGCCAAGCAATCGAGTAAATTCACGGCAAATCGATAAGCCAAGACCCGTACCGCCATATTGCCGGTTGGTCGTCCCATCCACCTGTTGGAAGGCATCAAAAATGATTTGCTGCTTTTCCTGTGGAATGCCAATTCCCGTGTCCGTTACTGAAATGGCGAGGACAGGTTCACGTGTTTGTTTATTGAGTAATTTCCCTGCTTTTTCAGAAGGGGCCAGCCCAATTTTCAGCGTGACACTGCCTTGTTCCGTAAATTTAAAGGCATTTGATAAAAGGTTCTTCAATATCTGCTGTAATCTTTGCCCGTCCGTCGAGATAACGGGTGGTATATTGGAATCCATGTGGATGTCGAACTGTAAATTCTTTTTCGCTGCCACCGGGTTGAACATATTGCGCATCGTCTGCGGAATCTCCGTGACATTGACTTCATCTGTTAAAATTTCAATTTTTCCTGCTTCAATTTTTGATAAATCAAGAATATCATCAATCAGCCGCAGCAAATCAACGCCGGAGGTATTCACCACCCGTGCGTATTCGGCCACTTCCGTGTGGTCCATATCCGAATTATTCTCCATCAGCATTTGCGACAGGATGAGAATACTGTTTAATGGGGTGCGCAGCTCATGCGACATGTTCGCAAGGAAATCGGTTTTGTATTGTGAACTCATCCTTAATTTGATTGAATAATCTTCTAGCTCGTCCTTCGCTTTTTTAAGTTCAATAGCACGCTGTTCCGCATATTCCTTCTGCTCTTCCAAATAATCATTGGAGAGGCGTAATTGTTCTTGCTGCATTTGTAATTCTTCCGATTGTGCCTGCAGTTCTTCTGACTGCGCCTGTAATTCTTCGGTCAGGACTTGGGATTCCGCTAGGAGTCGTTCTACTTCCATTCGTCCCGTTACCGTTGAAATCGATGAGCCAAATTTATCTTGGATCAAATCGAGTAAAGTCAGGTGCTGAGCATGAAACGGCTGCAGTGCAGCGAACTCGACAACTGCTTCTACGCGATCATCAAACAGGATCGGGGCAATTAATAGATTACGCGGGTTTGAAGTGCCTAACCCTGTTGTTATTTTAAAATGATTATCTGGTATTTGATCGATTAGAAAAATTCGTTTATCAACGGCTGCTTGACCAATGACCCCTTCGCCCATGCGAAAATTCGTCTTGACGAGGTCACCATCGGCGACGGCATACCCGGCTACTTTCACAAAATCCACTTCACCCGCTTGCTCGCGGCGCAGATAGACCACCCCGTAAGCGGCCCCTACCAGTGGAGCGAGTTTGTTAATAAACATCTGGGTGAGTTCATTGATATCGGTTATCCCTTGATATAATGTGGAAATATCGGTTAGACTTTTTTGCACCCAATTCCGCTTTTCAAGGGCTTCCAGTAAGTTGTTCATAGCCTCAGCAAGTTCCTGTGTTTCATCATGTGTGTTCACTTCGATCCGTGATGTCAGGTCGATTTCTGAGTTTTCGTCCATGATTTCATCAATCGTTCTTACTACCTTTTTAATCGTTCTAACGATCGTATTAGAAAGAATAACAGAGATGGCAATTGTAAATACAGATACTAAAATAATAATTGCGTATAAGATTAACTTTAAATTATTCGTATGCTCATTAAGTTGATTAATGCGTCCTGTTGTCAATTTCTTTTCGGTGGCTAGAAAGGATTGAAACTGCGTACGCAGTTGATCCGTAATCTTTTTGCCCTTGTTTTCCGCAAATTGCTGATTTAAAAAGCGCGTATTATTGCTCTTTTTTGCATTAATGACAGCCTCACCGGTATTTGTGACCCAGTTTACGATTAATGGTTTCATTTCTTCCAAATTCTTCTGTTGACTGCGGCTATCTAGCAGGGAATGAAGATTATTGTAATTATCAAGCCAGCTCCGATTCCCTTGGTTATAAGGCTCCAGATACTGTTCATCCCCCGTTATAACATATCCTCTCATGCCCGTTTCCATGTCGAGGACATTTTTTTGAATTTGATTGGCCAGGTCGTGGATTTCGATATCGTGTTTGGCCACATAGTCTACCTCTTTTTGCAAATCTGTCATTCTATTAATAACCGTTAGTAATGACAGTACCAAGCAAAGTAAAATCGATAAGTAACCTACGATAATTTTTGCATGGATGTTGAAGTTCAAGCCCTTTATGGTAACCGCCCCCTCAATGAATATACTCTTATTTTAACCTGTAAAAATTTAGGTTTCATTGGTTTTAACAATTTTGATACTATAGTAATAGTTTTAATTCCAGTTCATTTATCCTAGTTCTAATACCCGTTTTTCTTCTCGTTGAAACCCTTTTTTAAAAAAAATTTATTGTTTTGAATGATGGTTTGCCGGGTATTTAATCAATATCATGATTATTTTGGAGGTTGATTAAATGGCGAAAACGAAAGAAAAAGTTCAAGTAACAGAGGTTCTAAACCAGCAAGTGGCTAACTTTTCGGTTCTCTATATGAAGCTTCATCATTATCATTGGTATGTAAAGGGAGAAAACTTTTTTACCCTGCATGTTAAGTTTCAAGAGTTGTACACGGAGGCCGCGCTTCATCTGGATACGATTGCGGAGAGGATGCTGTCACTAGGAGCGGCACCAACCGCCACGCTTAAGGAGCAGCTAGAGCTGTCGTCGATTAAGGAAGCGGCTGGGGATGAAAGCGCCGGGGAGATGGTTCAGGCGCTGGTTGATGATTTTGACAATGTCTGCAGTGAACTTACTGAAGGAATTACGGTTGCTGAGGACAAGGATGACCAACCGACGGCCGATATGTTTATTGCAATCCGGACGTCGTTGGAGAAGCATGGCTGGATGTTGAAGGCTTATTTAGCAGAATAGATGTATTTGGGTGCCAGTTTGTATGCTGGCACCTTTTATATTCTAGTGGTGTTTGGGGGGACGGGGCACTATATCAACTTTTCATAGTAGTGCTCGTTCTATTGTTTTTTCGGATGTGTGCGGTCACTATCAGCCGCTTATTTTACCCGCTCTACTGTTTTTATCACGTGCGCGGGCACTATCAACCGCTTATTTTGACCGTCCTACTAGTTTTTCCATGTGTGGGGGCACTATCAGCGCTTATTTTGCCCATTCTACTAATTTTTCCACCCGCACGGGCATTATCAACCGCTTATTTTACCCATCCTACTTATTTTTTCACGCGTTCGGGCACTATCAACCGCCTAGAATCCCTATCATTCTCTCTCCCCACTAACGACAGTCACTATCAACCGCCCAAAACGCCCACTCCACCCGTTTCCCCCTCCACACCAACACTACTTCTTCCTCACCTTGCCCGTCCGAATCACTTTTTCCCGTCCACGTGCACGATCGACCCCATTTGTTGAAACCATCACCAAACACATATCATCCTTCGCGTCCTGCAGCAGCTCGGAACTCAACTGCAGCCGTTCAAATAACTCCTTGGGATCCTCCATCTCCTGTTCACGCAAACTGCGAACCAATTTCGAAATGGCCACCTCATATTCCTCTTCAAGTCCCTCTGACAGACCATCCGTAAACAGCAAAATTCGGGCATCGCTTTGATAAGGAATCACCCCTTTGGTGACCTCAATCTCCTCAAAAAAACCAAGGGGACAGCAGCCGTTCGTCATCAGCTGCACTTCCTCATCGACAATGGCAATCCCCGCCGGATGACCAGCATTGACGTATTCAATCGTCTGTTCAGCCGTATCCAGCACAAAATAAATCGCCGTAAAATAATAGTTTTCTAGACTTTCCGGCATCCGGAGCTGGTTCATCCTCCGATTTAGTTCAATCATCACGGCTTCAGGGTCACCTATCCCTGTAATCGCATCTTTTAATGTCGAATATATGTACATACAAACAAGCGAAGACGAAATCCCATGCCCCATCATATCAAGTAAAATAACCCCATAGCGGCCCGGGCTGATTTGGTACCAGGCATACAGGTCCCCAGCGAGTTCAAATGAAGGCTTGTAGACCGCCGAAATGGCGACATCGTCCTTTTGGATTGGTTCACTCAGCATGCTAAGCTGGACCTGTTTGGCCAAGTTTAACTCATGCTGAATCCGCTTATCCCGCTCCTTACGTAAGTCCTTTTCATACTTTAACCTTAGTACAGAGCGAATTCGTGCCAACAGCTCCACTTTATTAATTGGTTTCATCACATAATCGAGCGCGCCGGCATCCATCGCCTCGGCCATCTTATAGGAATCGCCCATTGCCGTCACAATAATAATCGGCAAATCCGCGTACCGCTCATCGGCAAGAATCGTCCGGCAGGCTTCCAGTCCATCAATCTCAGGCATCATCAGGTCCATTAAGATTAAATCAACAGGGACTTCCACAGAGTCTGAATCCGAACCAGCTGGATCAAGCTGAAGATAATCGTATAATTCCCTGGCAGAAGACATCAACACTAATTGATCATAGCCCGCCTTCTGGAGGATTTTCTCAATAATCATCAGATTTGTTATATTATCATCCACAATGACAATATTCATAAACATACCCCTTCTGAAAAAGGTGCCTGTCACCCACCCTTGTTAAAAACGCTAACCCGAGTGGGTGACAGGCACCTTTTTTTCTATTTACACGGTGTTTAATCCTTGATAGGCATCACGTGCTAGTTCCTTGCGCAGTTTTTCAATAGCCTTTTTTTGCAAGCGGGAAACATGCATTTGTGAGATCCCCAATTGTTCACCCGTTTCTTTTTGGCTTTTATTTTCTACAAACGTGCAATGAATAATCTCTTTCTCTCGTTCCGATAAAACATGCAGTGCGCTTTCGAGCAAAAGTTTTCGGTCGACTTTTTCAAAACCATCATCAGGCGAACCGAGTATATCTAAAGCAGTGACCACATTTCCTTCCGAGCCGGTTTCAATCGGCAGGTCAACAGAAGCGGTCTGGTAGCTTTTCCCCATTTCCATCGCTTCCAAAACTTCCTCTTCCGATAGCTCCATGTACTCGGCAATTTCTTCGATTTTAGGAGAACGCTGGTTTTTATTCGTCAGCTCGTCGACTACGTTTTTAATTTTCGGCCAAACTTCCTTTACTCGTCTTGGAACATGGACGCTCCATGTTTTATCACGTAAAAACCGTTTGATTTCTCCGATTACCGTTGGAATTAAAAAGGATTCAAATGACTTCCCGGCACCTTGGTCATATCTTCGGATGGCGGCCAATAATCCAATCATTCCGACTTGCATGATGTCTTCATGAAAATCTCGTCCTTTTGAATACTTTCGGGCAAGGCTCCCAACTAGGGCGGTATAATGTTCGACTAAAATGGTTTGGGCTAAAGGGTTCTCCTTTTGTTGAAATTCCAGAATCAGGGCGTCGATTTCTTCCTTAGTTCGCTTCACGGGTTGTGGCTGTTGTCCCATTATTTTCACGCTCCCCACTTAGATACTTCGCCATGAAGACCGTTACACCGGAATGATTCAAAACACGGACCTCGTCCATCAGTGTTTCGATCAAAAACAGACCTAACCCTCCCTCTGAAAGTTGTTCAACGGTACTTGATTCCGTATAAGGGCCTAGCTCGTTTCTGGTTTGGATAAAATTAAAGCTTTTTCCACTGTCAGCTACCATAACTTCTAACTTGTCCTCATAAATGCCGAATCCTAAAGTGACTTCGCCGCCTTCCTCTGTGGAGTAGGCATGCTGGACAGCATTGGTTGTCGCTTCACTGACAGCAATTTTTATATCCTCAATCTCCTCATATGTATAACCCATGCGGCTGCAAATCCCTGATAACGTTAACCTAATTACACCGACATAGTCTGATTTTGCTGGAATCTTCATTTCAATATAGTCCATCACTTGTTTCATCGTCCCCCACCCTTTAATTTGCAGAAATATTCATTATGTTCCCTAGGCCAGTAATTTCAAAAAGCCGCTTCAGTCGATCAGATAACTCAATCAGTCTTAATTCTCCACCGTTTTCCTTAAGCTTCTTAAATAAACCAACAAACACGCCAAGACCCGTACTGTCTAGATAGGAAACGTCCCTGAGATTAATACTCATGATTCTGTTTTCCCCTTCAGCGAGCGGTAATAATTCCTCTCTTAGGTTTGGTGCAGTAAAGGCATCAATTTCCCCTGCTAGCATCACCGATACTTCCTCGTTTTGCTGATGTACATCTATACTTAGATTCATTCCATCATCACCTCTAGATATTTATAGTGTATATAACCACATTTAAAACATTCTAAACCTACTTTTTTAAAAAAATTTAGGAGCATAGGGACGGTTCTCTTGCTTCGGAAGCAAGAGAACCGTCCCTATGCTCCCTATTATACCCAAATCTTGTAATCTAACGAATAGTCCATGTGGCCTAGCTCGAATGGTATAGTTTGGGATTTTGGAAAGTGGGTATACAAAAGCTACCACAGCTGGAAGGGAGAGGAAATGATGGATGAACTGAAAAAATTAAAAACAAAGTTGAAAGTCGAAACGGAAAAAAATGGTTCGATGGCGCAGAACTTTGATGAAGTAAAAAAACTTGGCAAGCAAATGACGAAAGCCAAAACGGGTACTGAGCTGAAAGAGGAACGGGGTTTAACTCCAGATCCGCTTCAATAGATAGATGTAACGGCCATTTCCTAGGGCCGTTATTTTTTTTGCCGAATACAATATATAATATAGATGAAAAGGCTTGCACCACTAGTTAGGTGCAAGCCTTATTTATAGTAAGCTTCGGTACCCATAGATCAGTTTTTAGAACTGCTTTTCAAGTGGATCCTCTCGACCATATCGCTGGTAAAATTCATCTACCTGCTTCTCAGGATGGGGATCCCCATTGTTTCTTTCAAGGTCCTCTTGTGTTTGAAAATCCTGCCCATCGCTCTTGGCGATGTTATAACCAGACAGATGCTGACCTTGTTCTTCAAGGTCCCGCTGGCCATTTTGGGAAGCCCGCTCCTGATTGGCTTGGCCAGTCTGGTTCAGGTCACGGTTTTGCGAGCCCTGATTCTCCCCCGATTGTCCAATTTGCCTAAACTGTTCTTGATGTTCTTGATTCTCCCGCTGCGAACCTTGTTCATCCATTAACGGGAGGCCATCATCGTCTCTATGACCATACTTTTGCTGCAAGTTGTTCTCGCCATTCATGGATTTTTGCTCGTTTTCCGTCTGCTTATAAAGAGTGTCATCCTCTTTAATACCTGCTTCATCCAATGTGTTCGTGCCATTATAATTGGTAGTCATCATAAATTCCTCCTTTTTCCAAGACTGCTGTTGTTCATCCTTGTCGTTCAACAGGATTTACCGAACAGGCAACCACATATTTCTATCACCCGCTTCCTTTTATTAAAATTTTCATCCAGGCTACCTTTTTGATAGCCATGTTAGTGTAATACCACCTCATCTTCGTCCTCAAACCACTTATTTAAAAAAGGATCCTTTCTTTTTCCCTTTTAACAGGTCGCCGGTCCAGCCTTTATTTTTAATAAAATAATACAAAAGGGCTGTTGAGACGACGATCATGACAATCGAGAAAATATAACCGTACCGCCAGTTGAGTTCCGGCATATACTTAAAATTCATGCCCCATAATGCCCCTAGAGCCATAATCGGGGTGAAAATAGTCGTTAACACCGTTAAGGTTTTCATAATTTCATTTCCGCGATGGGAGGAAATGACCTCTTCTAAATTAATCAGCGAGTCAAGCTCATGTTCATACTCATCGAGCAAGACTTTGGCCCGCTCAATCCGTTTGCCCGTACACGAGAAAAATTCCCCATCCTTACTATCAGGGAAATTGATTTCATCGATGGCCATTTTTACTTCATTGATCGGGATTAATAGGTTTTTGCAGACTAACAGTTCATGCCGGCGTGTATAGACAAGTTCAAGAATTCCTATTTCATTTCGCTTTCTCACATTCCAGATGAGTGTTTTAAGGGTCTCCTCAAACTGATCAATCTCCACTAGCATCCCATTCATCAGTTCTCCGAGAAAAAGTAAAAAGCCTTCAACGGCATTATTCGTCCGCGCTAATTGGCGGTTAAGGTTGTCTCGATCTAACGAGGTGATTTCAAGGTCTACGGTAATTAATTGATCCGTTGTTAAAAAGAAATGAAAGATTTTATAATGGTTTTCATCGGTATAACTCTGTTGAAAAATAAGGGAACCGTTGATGACTTTTTCACCATTCGCTAAGCTGGTTACACGCAAACTATTGGCTTTATCTTTTCCAACCTGCTTCAGCCAAACCGTCATAACAGGATCCTCATTATTTGATGGGGGGAGTTGGTTCATCTTCTCGCTGTTCCACTCTAACCACTTCCATTTGTTCGCACCAATATATTTTTCCAAAAGAATCCCTCCTCTTTAGACCTTATCCCCGCTTATCTGTTCCTTTAAACGTTTAATCTTTCATCTGTGTGGGTATTTATTAATTAGAATAGGTTGTTCAAATCTTAAGGAGGTAATTTAGATGAAACGTGTCTTAAGTATGAGCTCACTATTAGCGGTTGGGGTTGGCGCTTCGGCGGCAGTGTGGCTAAGCAATAAGCCCAATCGGATTAAGGCAGGGACCTTATTAAAAGATTGGAAGCGGAAGGTCCTTCCCACGGTCTATCAAAAAAGTGAACAGCTTCCGATTCATAAAGGCGGTCACCCGCTTCCACATGATGTTGAAGATAATAAAATGGTTGATGAAGGCGCAATGTACTCGGTTCAGTTTTATAATGAAAAATTACAGTAACAATAACGAGTTGGGGCTTCGAGCAGCCCCAACTATTTTTTTGAGGTGATCACACTGAATTTACTATTTTTGTTCATCTATTTGGTGATTATTCTAGCTGTCATTGAGATCTTCGTGATTTTATTCCGGTTAACGGGATTGAAAGTGGAGGTCTCGAGGTTTCAGGTGATCTCGCTGATGACGGGTACCGGCTTTACCACCGGGGAATCGGAGCTGATCTTAGGGCACCCGATCCGCCGGAAACTGGCCCTCTTTCTTATTTTGTTCGGTGCGTTCTCCCTCGCCGTGATTGTTTCATCGATTAGCCAATTTCTATCAGAGGGTCTGCGGGCAAAGGAAATCTTTTTCAGTGCAGGCTCTGTTATCTTGGTTTTTGGAATATTAAAAATGGCAAGCGTTCGGCGTGTCCTGGCTGCGTTTTTTAATCGAGAAATGAAGCAGAATATTGAACTGGCTGATCTGCCTGTCCGCGATGTTTTTTTAAAAAATAAAGAGGATCTGCTGCTCCATCTATCTATTTATGAAACTTCCTCACTTGCACACCAAACGTTTCAGGAAGCTATCCCCCACCATGAAGGGCTGGAGCTGGTTGTTTTGTATATTCAGCGCGGCGATATTATCATACGCACGCATCTCTATCAAACAAAGCTTCACGAAGGAGATCATCTGTTGATTTATGGTGTCAAGGAAGTCATTTTGAAGGTGTTTCACGATGATATTTCGATTATGAATGAAAGGCAGAAGGAACATGAACTGCCGGTGAATCATATACCCTGAATAGAAAAGCGCAAGCGCCTGTTTAGCGACGTATGGACTGGAGCCAAATCGACTGAGATAAGGTGAAACTTCAATCAGCGAATGTTTTTCTCGCTGATTGTTAGTTGAGCCGACCGGGTTTTTACGGGCAGTTGAGAATCTACTGACCGTTAATACGTGGCAAAGGAAACACGAAGAGCGTAAGCGATTCGATGTTGACTTATCGTAGGGAGATTGGGCGAAGTACATTAGTCGCTGGGCGCTGGAGCTGGACAATTTTCAAAGCAATTACATACTTTCTTATCTCTTTAAAAAGCCTCTAATCAGAGGCTTTTTTCACTTCTACGTATTTAATATGGTATCCCTCCGATTCGATCACCTTAAATTCATAGCCCTCCGCCACTACGGCAGCATCAAGGGCAACCCGTGTCGATCTTTCGGTTAAAAGCCAGCCGCCTAGTGTATCGATGCCCTCCGCACTTAAATCAATATCCAATAACTCGTTCACGGTGTGAATGGCTACCTTAGCATCAATAATATAGTGGCTTCCCCCCGTAATGGTCCGAATCGCCGGAACCTCGTCGCCATCAAATTCGTCTCTCACCTCACCGACAATTTCTTCAATGATATCTTCGACTGTTACCAACCCAGACGTCCCGCCATATTCATCAAGCAAAATTGCCATATGGGTCCGTTCCTTTTGCATCAGTACCAATAAATTACGAATCGGAATCGTTTCAATCGCCGTAATCACCGGCTGAAGATGGGACTCAAGTTTCCATTCATCATGCGTGCTTTTATTCATAAAACGTTGCGTTAGCAGCATTTTTACGTTCAGCATACCAAGTATATGATCCTTATCCCCCTCCACCACAGGATAACGGGTGAATTTCTCCCTGCGAAGCGTCTCGGCAATCTCTTCGATCGAATCATTAACGGATAGGCAGCACATTTCTGTCCGGGGCACCATGATTTCTTTTGCGACCCGCTCATCAAACTCAAAGATATTATTCACATACCGCCATTCATTCCGATTAATCTCCCCGCTCTTATAACTTTCCGACAAAAGAATGCGCAGTTCTTCTTCCGAGTGGGCCATCTCATGCTCAGAAGCCGGCTTCAGACCAAACATACCGACAAGCAGACGAGATGAATGGTTTAACAGCCAAATAAACGGAAACATAAGTTTGTAAAACCCAATAATGGGTTTGGCGAACCCGAGGGTAATTTGCTCCGCTTTTTGAATGGCGAGGGTTTTTGGCGCCAATTCTCCAACCACGACATTTATAAACGTAACCACCACAAAGGCTAGGATAAGCGATAGGAAATGGGTAACTGCTTCATTTAAATGAAAAACAGCTACGAGGGGATGAAACAACTTCTCTACTGTCGGTTCCCCCAGCCAACCAAGTCCTAATGCCGTCACGGTGATTCCGAGCTGGCAAGCCGATAGATACTCGTCGAGATGGGTAACCACTCTTTTTGCAGCTGCGGCCCGCTTCTCGCCTTCCGCCATCAATTGGTCAATCCTTGAGGTTCTCACTTTGACAATGGCGAACTCAATCGCCACAAAAAAACCAGTTAAGACAATTAAAAGGATAATCGTGAATATGTTCAACCATAGCATTAAATGAACACCCCCCAAAAAATAACAATCCGGAATCCCGCTGGATTCCGGATTGCCATGGTCTATTACTGTTTATTCTTGTCGAGCTTATCATCTAGTTTTTCTAAATATTTAGCGGCAAATGTTTTTCCGCCTAGACCAAAGGCCAGACCAAACGCCAGCGCCAACCCGCCTAGGATAAGAATAAAGGCGGCATTTACAATCGAGTGTGCCACACCAAGCTGGTCTAATGCCATAAACACCGTAATCGCAAAAATGGTATATTTGGCGATTGCTGCCAGGGTGCGTGAGGAATTATTTTTAATAACATTTTGTAAAATACGTTCAACTAAATGACCAACATATAGACCAACGCCTAAAATGACAATCGCAGCAAATAGCATTGGCAGATACGCAATTACTCCTGTTGCCAGCGTGACTAAGAAGTTTAAGTGAACAATTTGCAGTGCTTCGACAGCAAATAGTAAGACGACGACAATTTTAACAAGAAGTCCGACTATTTGTGATAAAGAAAACTTCGATTTTTCCGGCGTTGATGTACCAATGCCAATCTGATTGAAGATGCTATCAAATCGTAAGCGCCAGAGCATTTGAACGACCATTTTTTCAATCCACTTTCCAAGCCAGATCCCGACTAGCATTAGAATAATTGCCACAATCACATTTGGAATTAACGTCAAGATGCGGTTTAACATCGCGATTGCAGGTTCAGAGATCCCTTTCAAATCTAGCTTTTCCAAAGCCGTAATGATAGTTGGGATTAAGATGAAGATAAACACGATATTCCCAATGATCGTTGATAGATTCGTATCTCCCTGATTTTTCATGATGCCGAAACGCTGACCGATCGAATCAGCTCCTAGGCTTTTTAAAAAGTTCGTTAAAATATCACGGACAAGTTTCGCAATCAGCCAGCCGATTAAGACAATCAAGGCGGCCGCAAATAATTTAGGAATAAACGAAACCATCGATGTTAGTGCATGGGTAAATGGACCAGAGATTCCATCGATATGCAACGCGCCCAATACCGCAGGTAAAAATAACAATAGAACAAAATAGAAAACTCCCTGAGCAATTCGATCGACACTCGATTGGGCTGCAACTTGATTTTCAGCCATTTTCCATTTAACCAATCGTGAATCTAATTGCAGCATTGCTGCGCCTTTTTTGAAAAGCATACGCAGCAGAAAAGCAACTACCCAAGCAAATAATAGAATAAGAGCCGCTTTTATTAAATGTGGAATTGCCCCTGTGATTGTTGACACCATGCTAACGAGTGGCTGGGCAATCAAGCTTAAGTTCAACATGTTAAAAAAGATAATCCAGACGACTACTAATAATGCATAGTAAACTATTTTTCCAATAATCGTTTCAGATGAATACCTTCTACTATTCCCAAAACTTGAAAACAACTTATCATCAAAATTTGTTTTCTTTAATAGTGACGTTACTGCTTTTCCGATTGCTTTTGCGATCAGCCAGCCAATTAATAGAATCACCAGTGCAAATAGCAGGTGTGGAATTTGATCAGTATATATGTACCAGCCAGCTATCATATCTTTTACGTTCATCAACATCGCTCCCTTTTTAGTTCTCATGCTCGTTTGCTAGGTGATATACCCGGTCTAATTCGTTTCAAACATCTAAAAAAATAGGTTTCACAGGCAGTATCGCTGGGAATATACGTTAGCAATTGAATAACAAAAGGAGGAGAAACGATGAGCAAAAAAGCATGGTTAGCTGGCGGAATGGCAGCGTTACTAACTTTTGGCGGTTTAGCCGGGTGTGGTGATGGAGTTGACTCGGATAATGGTATTAGTGATGGCCAGCAAAAAGATGCGGTCGATCACAATACAAAGAACACATCTAACGACTCCCTTCAGAAGGCAAAAAAGAATCTCGAGGATATCCAAAAG
This sequence comes from Neobacillus drentensis, assembly GCF_021560175.1. Lineage (GTDB taxonomy): Bacteria > Bacillota > Bacilli > Bacillales > Cytobacillaceae > Neobacillus > Neobacillus drentensis_A. The sequence goes on from NZ_CP091110.1 coordinate 6,010,335, forward strand.
GATGTTGAAACCAAATTAAAAGAAAAAGGTATCGGTGATGGCGTCGATCAAGACAATGGCATTAACGATGGTCAAAAGAAAGATAAACTAGATAGTCTCTAGAACGTTTGAGTGAAATTCCCATAGGGTACTCATATTTATAGAACAAACATAATAAAGGAGGAAATTCAGATGAATAAAGATAAAGTTGAGGGCGGATTTGATCAGGTAAAAGGAGAAGCAAAAGAACAATGGGGAAAAGCAACGGAGGACCGTTCTACTGAAACGGATGGTAAATTCGATAAAGTGAAAGGGAAAGTAAAGGAAGGCATCGGTGAAATAAAAGAAAAATGGTCAGAGGATTGATGAGGACGGTTTAGCTATAGAATGCAAAAAGAAGAGGCTCCCCGGCCTCTTCTTTTTCTATGTTTACCCCTTTTATTTGACCACGTTCTCCAGTTGGCCGCCTTCCCCAAAGCGGTCAACTGGATGCATTTCTTATTTCCCAGGGAAATAATCCCCTCGGACAAGACTTGGTTTAAAACCCTAGCCTTCATTCTTTTTTTAAAAAATTACTGCAAGTTATTTAAAAAGTCGAGTGCGATGTTTGGCGCGACTCCAAATAATACTGATCCGACAATCGCAACAACTAATACAACGACAATGCCGAATGGAATGTTCAATTTACGCTCGTCCCTAGCCGGGCGGAAGAACATTTGCGTCATGATGCCGAAGTAGTAGAAATACGAGATGACGGTCGTTGCAATCATGATGGAAGCCAGCACATAATGCGGTGTGCCGTAGAAAGTCCCGATAAAGATATTTAATTTGCCGATGAATCCGGCTGTACCTGGAAAACCTGCCAAGGAAACAAGCAAAATGCCCATGATGACAGCAAGAACCGGTGAACGACGGTAAAGACCCGCAAAATCAGCAATTTTGCTTGATCCGGACTGTTCCGTAATCAGTTGAATTACTGCGAATGCACCGAGGTTCATTAACATATAAGCTAGCAGGTAGAACCAAATCGAAAACAGCATGTTCGAGCTCAAACTAGTTAACGCCACTAAGATATACCCGGCATGGGCAATACTGGAGTAGGCGAACAACCGCTTAATATCGGTCTGCCTTAACGCCACCACGTTTCCAACAATCATGGTAACCGCTGCGATCACGGCAAGGTAATCCTGCATCTTAAACAGGATGCCTTCGCCGTTTGCCCCTGTTGGTGCCGCATTGTAGAAGACAGCAATCAGAAGGCGAATCACAATGACAAATCCTGCTGATTTTGATACGACACTCAGAAAGGCCGTAACCGGTGTCGGTGCTCCTTGATAAACGTCCGGTGCCCACATATGGAACGGAGCGGCTGCTAATTTAAATGACAAACCTACAAAAATGATTAAGAATGACAGACCGAGCAGGTACGCATGCTGCGCATCTGTCACGGCGGACAGTGTCTGGGCAATGTCGAACAGGTTCGTTGAGCCTGTTAATCCATACACATAGCTCATTCCAAACAAGGTGATCGCGGTTGAAATTCCGCCATTGATGACGTATTTCATCGCCGACTCATTTGATTGTAGATTATGCTTGCGGATGCCCGCTAAGATATAGGAAGAAACAGTTAACAATTCCAGCCCAATGAATAACGTGATTAAATCACCGCTTGATGTCATGATCATTGCACCGAGCAAAGCGGTTAAGAATAAGTAATAAAACTCGCCGCGGTAGGTTTCCATCCCTTCCTTTGCCTCGTAGCTGACGGCAAGGAACATCACGAGCCCCGAACCGACAAGCAGGATCAACTTAAAGGCTTTGCCAAAGGAATCCAACGTGAAGCTGTCATCCAAAATCGATGTTGCTCCCGTATTGAGCAGCGATACAACCGATACAATGGCGGCGGCAATGCCAAGGATTCCAATCCAGCCAAGAAAGCGGCGGTCTTGTTTTTTCGGTAGAAATAAATCAATTAATGTCAATGCTGCTGCCACACCGAGGATGATGAACTCTGGTGTCATGACACTCCAGCTAAATGATTTCAATGCCGTTAAATCCATTCTTCATCACCCTCCTAACCCTAACATGATGGTTTCTAGTGTTGTTTGCAGCGGAGAACTTAGAACACTTGGATAAACCCCAATTAACACGATTAAAGCCATTAGCACCACAACCGGTACGAATTCGACACCTTTTAAGTCAATCACAGCGGTGAACTCACGATGCGCCTTGCCGTAGGTAATCCCTAAGACAGCGCGCAATACGTACGCTGCGGTCATGATAATGCCAATCGTTCCGACAGCGGCAAGCCATGGTATTTCTTTGAAAAGCCCTAGAAAGGCCATAAATTCACTAACGAAGCCGGACATGCCTGGAAGTCCCAGTGAGGCCATTCCGCCTGCTAGTAGGAAGCCAGCCGCAAGCGGCATCCCCTTCGCCATTCCGCCCAAGTTCTCGAGGAGTGATGTATCCGTACGCTCGTACAGGATGCCGACAATGAAGAATAATAATGCCGAAATCAAACCATGTGAGACTACTTGGAAAATCGCCCCTTGCACCCCAGCTGTGTTCATCGCTGCAAGGCCAATCAGCACGATGCCCATGTGGGAAATCGACGAATACGCGAGAACCATTTTAAAATCTGTTTGAATGAAGGCTAAGAACGCCCCGTAAAGAAGGTTGATCACGCCAAGGACGGCAATCAGTGTCGCAAGGGTATCAAACTGCTTCGGAAAAATTCCCAATCCAAAACGGATTAATCCGTATGCACCAATTTTTAATAGAATCCCAGAGTGAATCATAACAACCGCTGGAGGTGCCTGAACGTGCACCTTTAACATCCAGCTGTGTAATGGGAAAATTGGCAGCTTCACACCGAAGGCAATTAATAAACCGATGAAGAGGCCCATTTTTAAATCACCGGACAGCGGTGCACTTGGGTCTGCCATCATTTGTGTCAGCATCTCAATGTTGGTGGTACCTGTTTTGGCAAACAAAATCATGATCACAATCAGGAGTACGGCAGAGCCTAAACCGTTGTAAATTAAGAAACTGTATGCCGCTTTTTCTTTTTCAAAATAACCCCATTTCCCGATTAAGAAGAACGTTGGAATGAGAGTAATTTCGAAAAAGATGAAAAATAGGATTAAGTTCTCCGCGGTAAATACCCCGAGCATTCCTACTTCTAAGAGAAGAAAGAGCATGAAGTAGCCCTTCCATTCTTTTTTAACAAACCGTGCTGCGGCAATGGCTGATAATGTGGCCACTACGCTGGTTAGCACGACGAGCAATAGCTGAAAACCGCTTAAGCCCAGTTCATAGTTGACCGCAAAGTATGGCTCTTCGGTAGTCATGCCGCGGAAGTGAATCCACTCTTTCGCGACGTTGAAGTCTGCCAGATTCTTGCCCCACTGAAAATGGAGATAGCAGGCCAAGGACAAGAAAAGGGCTGGCAAGGTGGCTAGAGAGCCAATGATTTTAATTGGTTTTTCAACTGATTTTGGCATCATGGCTAACACGATGATACCGAGTATTGGGGAGAATACTAGGATTGAAAGAACAGCTGATAAATTCATCGTAAGTACCCCCCTGTGAATGCAAAGATAACGACGAGCAGTGCAAGACCGATAAAGGCTACGGCCCCATAGGTCTGTACCTGTCCGGATTGTAGTTTGGAGCCAGCTCTGCCGAGTCCTTGGACAATCCCGACCACGCCTTTGACAAGTCCTTCCACAAGGAAGACATCAATGAACCGTAAGAAGTAGCTTAGTGCTTTAGACGCTGCGACAACGGTATATTGATAGAACTCGTCAACGTAATACTTATTAAATAAGATACTGTGCAAGGTGTCCCCTGTGCCGCTTAACCAGTTGCGGGCAAGTGAACGCTTATAGTACATCAAGTACGCAAGGAAGATTCCTGCTAGCGATACGAGTGTGGCTGCGATCATGATCCAGACAGGACCTTCCGTATGTCCATGTTGGGCAAGGGCTGCATTGCCGTCAACGAGCCAGTCGCCTAGGAACGTGCCGAACCAAGGTGTGTTTACATAACCAGCGATGACGGCGAGTACGCCAAGGATCATCATTGGCAAGGTCATATTGGATGGCGATTCGTGAACGTTTTTTTGATTTCCGCGTGCTTCCCCGGTAAAGACTAGGAAGAACAAGCGGAACATATAAAATGCCGTCATGAAAGCCGCAATAAGCGCAAGCAAGAACAGGATCGGATGTCCGCCTTCCCATGCCGCCGCTAAAATTTCGTCTTTTGAGAAGAAACCGGATAGTAACGGCACTCCGCTGATCGCGAGTGTTCCAATTAAGAATAATGGCCCGGTCAGCTTCAACTTTTTCCAAAGTCCGCCCATTTCCTCAATGTTTTGTGTGTGAACCGCATGAATGACTGAACCTGCTGCTAAGAAGAGCAAGGCCTTAAAGAAGGCATGTGTCATTAAGTGGAATACACCTGCCACATAGCCGGCAGAGCCAAGGGCTAACATCATGTAGCCAAGCTGTGAGACCGTTGAGTAGGCAAGCACCCGTTTGATATCGGTTTGCACTAACCCAATGCTTGCCGCAAAAATGGCGGTAAACGCACCAATGACTGCAATTGTAAGCAGTGCGGTTGGGCTTGCTAAGAACAATGGGAATAGTGCTGCGACTAAATATACACCAGCGGCGACCATGGTAGCGGCGTGGATTAAGGCCGAAACTGGTGTCGGACCTTCCATCGCATCGGGAAGCCAGGTGTGAAGCGGGAACTGACCGGATTTTCCGACGGCCCCGATAAAAATTAGAATCGCAATTAAGGTAATCATCGATGTTGGAATAGCGCCGGTTTCAACTGAATGGAAAATGACACTGTATTCAAAGCTTTTCGTTTCCCAAAAAAGAAGAATCATCCCGATAAATAAGCCGACATCGCCGATACGGGTCATGATGAACGCCTTTTTGGCGGCCGCTTTCGCTTCTTCTTTGTAAAAATAAAAACCGATTAATAAGAAGGAACCAACACCAACTAGCTCCCAGAAAATATAGGTTTGCAGCAGGTTTGGTGAAATCACCAGCCCCAGCATTGCAAAGGTAAATAATCCTAAATAAGCATAAAATACATGGAACCGCTCGTCGCCATGCATGTACCCCTTGGAGTACGTATGTACCAAGAAACTAACGAGCGAAACAATTACTAGCATTAATGCATTTAATTGATTGACTTCGAAGCCCGCTGTAAGATGCAGATCTCCTATCGTGAGCCATTCAAAATTTGTCCCGTAGGTTGGCTCCGAAAAGCGCTGGAATAAGACCAAAATGGAATAGATCAGCGATGCGAGCGTGAAGAGGATCCCCACATATGCGCTCGCGTCCTTCAGCCGCTTACCGAATAGAAGAAGGATCAAAAACGATAATAGCGGGAAAAGCGGGATAAGCCAAGCGTTTTCCAATATTATCAACCCCTTGGATGGTGATCGAGTGACCATCCGAATTTTGTCGATTCCCCTTCAGGCGTTCCGTGCTTGTCACTGCCCGAAGTATGGTCGATTCGCCTCAGGATCCGTGTGGTATGTTTCTTCCCGAGGAGTGTCTAAGTCATTTTAGTTTTTCATTGTGTCCATTTCATCGATGCTGACAGTCTTTTTGTTGCGATAAAGGGCAATGAGAATGGCCAGCCCTACCGCTGCCTCTGCTGCTGCCACACTGATGGCAAACAAGGCGAAGATTTGTCCGGTAATCGATGGTGCCATGCCATATTTACTGAAGGTTACCAGATTAATATTAACAGCGTTCAGCATGAGCTCAATGGAGATTAGAACGATTACGGTATTTTTCTTTGTCAATGCACCGTATAAGCCGATGCAAAATAAAATGAGTGCCAATGCCAGGAAGGCTGAAGCGGGAACTGAACTCATTCCTCATCCGCCTCCTTCTTCTTATCATTTTTCGCTAAGACAATCGAGCCGACTAGAGCCACTAAAAGCAATACAGATGTTAACTCAAACGGAATAATATATTTTGAGTAGAGCGCCTGCCCAATCTGTAAGGTATTATTTTCATGGAGCTTGGTCGGAACCTGTTCAATATTGAAATTGTAGATGCCAATGTAAACTGCAAAGGCAAAGCCGACCACGCCAAGGAACAAGAGGAACTTGCGTAATCTGCCTGTTTTCGGTTCACTGTCGTCATTATGCTTCGTTAACATGATGCCGAAAAGCATAATGATCGTGATCGCACCTGAATAAATTAAGATTTGCACTGCCGCGATAAATTCTGCAGAAAGCAGTACATAAATCCCCGCAATCGCCACGAATGTGAAAATAAGAGCGACAACCATATGGATTACCTTATTAAGGTTTAACAGCAGCACGCCGCCGATAATGGCAACGAGTGCGAGTCCCATAAATGCGAGGAATTCACCTGAGAATGTCATGGTTTATTCACCTGCCGTACGTTTTCGTCGTTTTCATCCAGCCATTCCAGATTTTTAAATAACATGTCACGGCTGTATGCAGCGAGCTCGAAGTTATTCGTCATGACGATTGCTTCCGTCGGGCAAACCTCGGTACACAGGTCACATAGAATACAGATTTCGAAGTTAATATCATATGTGTCGATGATCTTTCCCTTTTTTGTTGGGTCCGGATGCTTCTTACCCGTTAAATCAATACATTCTGTCGGGCAGATATTCATGCACTGATTGCAGACAATACACTTTTCCGGATAAAACTTTTGGATGCCGCGAAAGCGGTCCGGCAGCGGAAGCGGCTCATTTGGATAATCGTACGTAACCTTCTCGCGCGATAATTGTTTAAGGGTATATTTCAAGCCTTTAAATACTCCAAGCACGTTTTTCACCCCTTTTTTTAATTCTGGTGTCAGGCACCATTTTCACTGCTATCACAGTGTTGATGCTGATATTGGTGTCAGGCACCAAATGTAATTAGAAGAATAGTGATTTGATTATGGCGGTAAGGAAAATGTTTGCTAATGCGATTGGCAGCAGGACTTTCCAGCCGAATTCCATCAATCTGTCGACACGGAAACGCGGCAGCGTACTCCGGATCCAGAAATACATGAAGACTACTAAACAGAATTTAAGTGCAAACCATACTGCTCCAGGAATGAAGCTAAGGAATGCAAATGGCGCCAGCCAGCCGCCTAGGAAGATGACCGTAATCAGTGTCGACATCCCAAATACATACACATACTCTGAAAGCATGAAAAACGCCCAACGGAATCCCGCGTATTCAACGAAGTAGCCGGCAACCAGTTCGTTTTCCGACTCTGGCAAGTCAAACGGTGTCCGGTTTAATTCCGCAATCGAAGCGATAAAGAACACTATAAAGCCAATTGGCTGCAATAGAATAAACCAGCCATGTTTTTGCTGCAGGACGATATCATTTAAATTTAAACTTCCTGCTAACAGGATAACCCCTAACACCGACATGACGAGCGGAATTTCATACGAAATCATTTGTGCCGCCGCACGCATCCCACCCAAGAGGGCGTATTTGTTATTCGAGGCCCAGCCGCCAAGCAGCATCCCAAAAACCGTTAAGCCCGAAATCGCAATGTAATAAAGCAGGCCGACACCGATATCGGCAAATTGAAACTTATCAGTAAACGGTAACGTTGCCAGCACCATGAATGATGGGGCAAAGGCAATAATCGGCGCCAAAATAAATAATGGCCGATCTGCTGCTTTCGGGATGACATCTTCTTTTAATAAAAGCTTTAATACATCTGCAACAGTCTGCAACAGTCCAAAGCGGCCGCCAAGTTGGTTTGGGCCGTGACGCAATTGCATATACCCCATTACTTTTCGCTCGGCTAAGATTCCGTAGGTAACGAAACCTAAGACGACTAAAAGCAAGATGACACCGAGTAAAAAGAAAATTCCAAAGTTTGCCCAGCCAGGGCTTGATTGGAGCAAATCTTGAATCATTAGCCGTCAACCTCCCCAAGGACAATATCCACTGCTCCTAAAATGGCTATCAAGTTTGCAATATTTTCGCCTACAAGTAATTTCGGAAGAATTTGTAGATTATAGAATGATGGTCTCCTAAACTTTAAACGGTACGGTTCCTTCTTCCCGTCACTGCAAATATAGCAGCCAATCTCCCCGCGGGGTGATTCAATTCGCACAAACCCTTCCCCTTTTGGTACTTTAATGATTTTCGGAACTTTGGCCAGAATGTCCCCTTCAGCTGGGAATTGCTCGACAGCCTGCTCAACGATTTTCAGCGATTCCGTAATCTCCTCAAGCCGTAAGTGGTAGCGCGCTAAGCAGTCCCCGTCCTCTGATGTTGGGACATCAAAGTCAAAGCGATCATAAATCGAATATGGCTCATCTTTACGAAGATCCCATTTTACTCCTGTACTGCGAAGATTCGGTCCGCTGAGTGAGTATTGAATGGCTTCTTCTTTCGTGTATTTGCCTACCCCTTTTACCCGATCTAAAAAGATTTCATTTCCCGAAACAAGGTCGTGGTAACCTTTCAGCTGCTCACGCATATAGGGAACAAAATTTCTTACCGTTTCAATCCAGCCCTCAGGAGCATCCCATTTCACGCCGCCGACCCGCATATAGTTGAAGGTCAAACGGGCACCTGATAATTCGTTTAGCATATTGATAATCATTTCACGATCACGGAAGGCGTAAATAAATGGACTAGTCGCCCCAAGGTCAAGGACATAAGTTCCCCAGGCCACAAGGTGACTGGCAATCCGTCCTAACTCCATAGCAAGAACGCGCAGATATTCCGCACGGTCAGGCACCTGGATTCCCATCATCGTTTCAACCGCATGACAGATGACGTAATTATTGGTCATCGCCGATAGGTAGTCCATCCGGTCTGTATAGGGAATAATCTGTGTATATTGCAGGTTCTCGGCTAATTTTTCCGTTCCACGGTGTAAATAACCGATGACAGGCTTTGCCTCTGTTATGATTTCCCCATCAATTTTAACCACAAGGCGGAATACTCCGTGCGTACTTGGGTGCTGGGGACCAACATTTAGCAGCATTTCTTCTGTTCTGATCAATGGTTACACCTCCACATCATACTGTTCATAGTCTTTACGCAGTGGATGGCCAACCCAATCTTCTCCAAGCATGATCCGATGTAAATCGGGATGTCCTTTAAAGTTAATTCCAAGTAAATCGTATGCTTCACATTCAGGCCAGTTCGCTCCGGCCCAGAGTGGCTGCAAGGATTCGATTGTTGGTTCATCTCGGTCAATCTTCACTTTCAATGCCACCGATTGCCGGTTTTTGTATGAGTATAAGTGAACATATACTTCCATATGTGTTTCAAAATCTGTTCCATGCAGCTCTGACAGATAATCAAACCCAAGCAGCTCATTATATTTTAAAAATTGAGCTACTTTGAAATATGTATCATGCTTCGCCACAAGTGTCGGAACATCTTTGGATAGTTTATTAATATAAGAATCTTCTAAAACATCTGGTCCTAAGTGTTCCGCAATCACTTTTACATACTTATCTAAGTATGGCTGATTGACAGATGGCTTCACCTCCGCTGCTGGTTCCGCTGCTGCACCAGTTTTCCCGCCTGCTGCCGCTTTTGCTTTGGCTGCGGCTGCTGCTTTCGCCTTCGCTTTGGCTGCCGCGATTGCTTTTGCTTTTTCATCATCGCCGCCTGCATCTGCTGCATCGGTTCCAGCTGCCTTTGCCTTTGCGGCTGCCGCTGCCTTGGCTTTCGCTGCCGCAGCTGCTTTTGCTTTGGCTGCTGCTGCTGCCTTCGCTTTGGCGTCATCCCCAGCTGGTGCATCCTCTGTTGCTGAAGCGTCACCGCCCGCAGATTCCATTGCCTTCCGCTTCGCTGCTGCCGCCGCTTTTGCTTTCGCCACTGCTGCCGCCTTTTTCTTCGCAAGGTCATCAGTATCGTCTGCTTGCTCGGATGCTGTTTCATCTGCTGAAGCCGCTCCGCCGGCTTGTTCCATTGCTTTGCGTTTTGCTGCTGCCGCCGCTTTTGCCTTTGCCACTGCGGCCGCCTTTTTCTTCGCGAGGTCATCGGCGTCATTTGCTGAAGCAGTTTCCACGGCCTGCGTTGGTGTTTCCTCTACTGGCGCCTCTTCTTCCGTGATCCCTTCGCGTTTCTTTTTCGCTAACGCAGCCGCTTTTGCTTTGGCTGCTGCCGCTGCTTTTTTCTTAGCAAGATCATCTGTATCATTACTAGAAGCTGGTTCTGCCGTTTGAGCTGGAGGCTCAACCGCCGCAGGGGCCTCCTCTTCGATGATTCCTTCACGTTTCTTCTTCGCTAACGCTGCCGCTTTTGCTTTCGCCGCTGCGGCTGCCTTTTTCTTTGCGAGGTCACTTGAGTCTTCAGCACCTGCAGCTGACACTGGTGCCTCCTCCGGTGCCGGTGGTGTCGGTGGTGTCGGTGGTGGTGTCGGTGCCGTTCCGCCAGCCTCTTTCGCCTTACGCCTTGCTAAAGCCTCAGCCTTTGCCTTTGCGGCCGCCTCTTTCTTTAATTGTTCGAGATCCTTCTCCCCGCTCATCGGTTAGATCACCTTCTTCCCAGTCTTCGCTTCGTAACGAATTTTATCCTTTAACTTATTGATTCCGTATATTAAAGCGGCAGGGTTTGGCGGGCATCCTGGGATATAGACATCCACCGGAACAATCTGATCGACTCCTTTAACCACGGAATACGATTTTACATACGGCCCGCCTGCAGTCGCACATGACCCCATCGCAATCACCCATTTCGGCTCCGGCATTTGATCATATAAACGGCGTAAAATCGGTGCCATTTTTTTCGTCACTGTACCAGAAACAATCATACAATCCGATTGCCTTGGCGACGTCCGGAAAATCGTCCCAAACCGGTCAAGGTCATAGTTCGCTCCCCCTGTACCCATCATTTCAATCGCACAACAAGCCAGACCAAATGTCATCGGCCACAAAGAATTACTTCGTGCCCATGCCTTAATTTGCTCCAGCGTGGCAAAAAATACATTTCGTTCTAATTCTCTTATTTCATCCGGTGTGAAATCTTCTAGTCTTAAATCCATTGTAACACCTTCTTCTTCCAAGCATACACAAGGCCAAGTAAAAGCATCGCCACAAAAATCAACATCTCAACGAGAGCAAAAATCCCCAGCTTATCATAAGCCACCGCCCATGGATATAAAAACACAGTTTCTACATCAAAAATAACAAACATCAGGGCAAAAATATAATAGCGGACATTGAACTGCACACGAGAATCGTGAAATGGCTCAATACCGCTTTCATATGTGGTATTCTTCTCATCGCTCGGATTATTCGGACGTAGAAGCTTCCCAAAATATAACGCCACCACAGGCAGCAGCACACCAAGACATAGGAACACAAAAACTATCAGATAATTATTCTGATATACATTAAGTTCCATGTCTATCCCCTCCAATGTTGTAAATTTTCATATTAATTAAACATGTAACCGAATTCATTATAGCATTCTTACAAACCCCTGTCGACAAGCCAACTTTATAAAAAATTGGATTTCTATCGCCGCGACAATTTCCCATTTTTAGCCTCGTGAGAGCTCGCTCTCAAAAGAGGCTAAAAATGGGAAATTTCGCAAGCTGGAGCGACAGCGGAAGCGCAATGTGCGACAGCACATGGCGATAGAAATTCAATTTTCACCCTAAACTTGTCTTACGACACGGGTCCCCTCCCCCTGAGCGTTTGCGTGATCTCGCAGAGAAGCTCCTTGAAAAACATCAGAGATGACGCAAGAGCGAACCAGCTAGAACTAATCCAAAGAGCTGCTTTAGGTGCACGTGATCTGGAGCGTAAGCGGAAGATGACGTGCATAAAACAGGGTTCGCAAGAACCCAAGAGTATGTGTTAATTTTCCGTCCTATATCCACTATTTAACAATAAACTTGTCGATATTGTCTGTGAGATTTGTCATCAAATATTCACTTTTCTTCCCTATTTCTAAAAATCGAACAATAATCACTCTCTTTCGACAAAAATCCACACCAACTTGTTATATTACTAGAATATAAACCAATTACGGACAGCCCGACTGCATATCCATTTCCCCTATCATCATATGCAAAAATCAGCCCTTCATTCCATTGTCCGAAAAACTGTGACTTTATCACTACTTAATTAAATTTACTATCAGCTCATCTATCAGATTTTAATGTCATTTAACACAAAAGCCAGTCGCAAGACTGGCCCAACAAATCTTCCTTTACCCTCTAATAGCAACTCACGGGAATAAAGAGGAAAGATCCCGCCTAGTTTCCGCACTCATGGCAACATCTTGAAGACAAAGATGAGAAATCCCATCCAGTTTCTGTCCTTATGAAAGCTTCATGAAGACAAAAATACGAGCCCCCACCCAGTTTCCGTCCTCATGACAGCTCCATGAAGACAAAATTATGAGCTCCCACCCAGATTCTGTCCTCATAACAACTTCATGAAGACAAAAATATGAGCTCCATCCCGCTTCTGTCCACATGACAGCTCCATGAAGACAAAAATATGGGTCCCCATCCCGCTTCTGTCCTCATGACAGCTCCATGAAGACAAAAATATGAGCTCCCACCCGTTTTCTGTCCTAATAACAACTTCATGAAGACAAAAATGAGACTTTATCACCAAATTAAAATTTCTAACAGTTCATCAATCATTTCTAACTCCCTATCAGACTTTAATATCTTTTAACACAAAAGCCAGTCGCAAGACTGGCCCAACAAACATCTACCTTTACCTTCTAATAAGCGTCCCCATGGGGACAAGGAAGAAAGATTCCATCCGGTCTCTCTCCTTATGACAGCTCCATGAAGACAAAAATACAGCCCTCGTCCAGTTTCTGTCCTCATAACAACCTCATGAAGACAAAAAAGAAAGAGCGTCTCCAAAAAACGCTCTCCCCCCAACAACCTATATACCTTTCGCCACCTTAGTCTTCCCAACCTTATACCCCTTACCAATCATCTCCTGAACAAGATGAATAGTCACATAAGCATGCTCATCCACCGCATAAATCAAATTCTTCAACTGAACTATTTCCTGCCTATTAATCACAATATACAGCACATCCTTATTATCACCGGTATAACCGCCGCGTCCCTCTAAAACAGTAATTCCTCGTGATAGCTTACTTGTAATCGCATCCAAAACCAACTCAGATGAATTCGAAATAATTAGGACAGCTACCTTTTCTTCCAGGCCTTCCACAATAAAATCAATCGCCTTAGCGCCCAAATAAACCGCAATCAACGTATACATCGCTTTCCCAAGCCCAATGATAAACACCGAACCCGCCACAACGATTAGATCAATCGCCAAAATACCCTTCCCCATACTCCATCCTAGAAACTGATTGGCCAGCCTCGCTAAAATCGTCGTCCCGCCCGAGGTTCCCCCGGCACGAAAAATAATCCCTATGCCGCCTCCCACCAATAAACCGGCAAAGATGGCCGCTAATAATGTGTCATTGGTAAGCTGTTTTCCCGTTTCCTCGGTAATAAATAAAAACAACGAACATGAAAAAATGGAAAATAACGTATAAATAATAGCTCTTTTTTCTAAAAACTTCATTCCGACCAAAACGAGCACCGTATTGAGAACAAAATTTACAATCCCAAGAGACCAGTGGAATACATAGTGAAAGATGATGGTTAAGCCGATAATCCCGCCTTCTGATAACAGGTTAGGAATGGTAAAATAGTTAATACCAATTGAATAAATAAGCGAACCCAGCAAAATGTATAAACAATCTTGGATCGTTTTCCTCATCACGCTCTACTTCCCCATATCAAATTCCAAATTTCTTTTTAAAACTATTGCTGGAAGATGAATTTATAGCTGTCACCTAAGATATACTGTTTTCCGCGATGGACCGGTTCATCATTCTCATCATAAACGGTCGTCTCCATATAAAATAGAGGCTCACCGCTTGAAGTATTGAGTAATTGCACTTCATCCTCGGATGCCCGGACAATCTCCAACGTCGTCTCCCAAGAACCTTGAGGCTTAATGTTCAGCTTTTCTTCGATTACTTTATAGACAGAACCCTCTAAATCCTCATTCAGTAAAATATGGAACTTTTTATAAGAGTAATAATTGTTTTCAATCATAATCGGAGAATCGCCAGCATAGCGGACCCGTTGAATAAATAACAGGGCATCCCCCTCTTCAAGCTTCAGCAGCTCGATATCCTTTGCCGTTGGCTGAACAATTTCCTTTTTAATCACCTTACTGCTCGCTGTCAGGCCATTCGCCTTACAGGCATCACTAAAGCTTAAAAAATGGACAATTTTTCGTTCAATTTTCCGTTTGTTAACGAACGTTCCTTTGCCCTGCCGCTTCACCAGGAACCCATCTTCAACCAGCTCAAGAATGGCCTTTCTTACGGTAATCCTGCTGATTTTATATTCTTCACTTAATTCTGCTTCCGTCGGGATTTTATCCCCGTACTTTAAATCCCCATTCAAAATGGAGCTGAGGAGTGATTCCTTTAATTGGATATATAAAGGAATCTGGTCATCCTGTTTTAACATATCAATCACCTGCCTAATTTTCTTATTCGTAAACTATATAGGAAGGAAAGCCCCCTCCTTATAATCATTTAGTTCCATCTGCTGATTTTTCTATTGTTACTTACAAGTATATCTAAATCATTTCCAGCTATCAATTTGTTTCAATCGGCTAACACCCCTGAAAGTACGTCCAACGTCCGTTCCATCTCCTCATCAGGGTTTTGCACATATTGATAGGACGTATACTCTAAAGTCAGCGCTCCCTGATAACCATGTTGACCTAACTGATCGATATATTTCTGCAACGGTAACACCCCGTCCCCCCACACCAAGTGGCCTTCCGGTTTCCCGTCAATGAAATGAATATGAACAATCTCGTCTTTAAGAAGGCTGAAATAATCATTAAAATCTTCATTCGCTAAAGCCATTGGAATCGTATCAATCATCCCTTTAAGGAAGGGACTATTTACTTCCTCTAGCATCGCTTTTAACGACTTCGCATCGTTAATGATATTGGATTCCACCCTTGTTAAAGGTTCAAGCGCGAGGGTTAACCCCAGTTCACCAGCAACCGTTGACAACCTTTCCAGTGAATCTCTCGTTCTTTTCCATGCCTCATGGCGGTCTTCATTTTCATAGCCCCAGCCTGGCGTAACCAATAGTAATGGGGCCTCTAATTCCTTTGCAGCCTCTGCCGATTTGATGAAATATTGGATACTTCTTTCCCGAATGCTCTCCTCTTTGGCCGCAAGGTTGATCGGATACACACACTGTTCTGGTGTAAAGCAGACCACCGATAAGTTTCTTCTATCAATCTCTCTTTTTATATTTTTCATATCCTGAAGTGTTAGTTCGTCTACATAAAAGTGAGGGGATGCTCCCCATAATTCAATATTTTTGCATTCATATCGAACCATTGCATCTAAAAAGTATTCTAAAGGATAGTGCTTATAATGGAAGTTCATTCCCGTAATTTGATCCCTCGTGATCTTTGACATTTCCCCATCCCCTTCACTTCATCCAGTCGTTATTTTTTAAAAACAAAACGATCAATTTAGCAAGATATACAAAGTCAATATAACATTATAATATGTTATAAGTCAATTGGAGATAAACTATTAAATTTAATTTTCAAAAGAGATTGACAATTTGTATCATGTATAATACTATAACATCATATAATGTATTATTATATGTTAGACCAAACAGTCCTAAGGAGGAAAAATGAATGGTAAACTCACAAGTAGTTGTAGATCCACAGGTAAAAAATGTGTTAGATGCTTTGAAAGGGCGCACAATTAACCATGTATACTTTGTTGCATGCGGCGGTTCCTCTGCTATCATGTATCCGAACAAATATATCATGGACCGAGAAGCAAAAAACATTCCTTCTGATGTATACAGCTCCAATGAATTCATTCATCGCAACCCTAGAAAACTTGGCGAAAATTCACTTGTCATTTTGTGCTCAATGTCAGGTACCACTCCAGAAACCGTAAAAGCTGCTGAATTTGCCCGTCAAAAAGGAGCATTAACAGTTGGTTTCACAAACGAACCAACCTCCCCGCTGGCACAGGAAAGTGAATTCGTGGTTAAATACGAGTGGGGTACTGAATCCGTTGCCTTCAATACCAACTTAGGCTTACTTTATCAATTAACGCTAGGCGCTCTAAATGTCCTGGAAGGAAACGATAAGTTTGACAAAATGGTCAATAGCTTAGCTAATACAGAGGCTGCTTTCGAACGGTCGAATAAGCAATTTGCTGAAAGAGCCCAACAATTTGGTCAACAATATAAAGATGAAAAAGTTATTTATACGATGGCGAGCGGAGCCAACTATGGAATCGCCTATTCCTACACGACTTGTATTCTATTAGAAATGCAGTGGATCCACTCTAACGCCATTCACGCCGGTGAATATTTCCATGGTCCATTTGAAATCATTGATGAAGAAGTACCATTTATTATCCTGCTTGGTTTGGATGAAACACGTCCATTAGATGAAAGAGCACTAGAATTTTCGAAACGATATGGCAAAAAACTCGTGGTACTAGATGCAAAAGAACTTGATTTAACAGGTATTGATCCTGAGTTACAAGGTTATATTGCACCGTTGGTATTAAATAACGTTCTCCGCCGCTATGCTGAGCAATTAGCCGATGCCCGTAATCACCCGCTATCAAAAAGAAGATATATGTGGCAAGTAGAATACTAAAATGAAATCGCTCCCTAAGCTTATGACTTAGGGAGTTTTTTTATTAAAATGATTGAAGCAGTTTTTCATATACCCGAGTAGCTATCATATTTGCCTTTCAGTCAATGAATCTTCTTTTCATTAACCGAGCTAGCTAGTATTTTCCCTTTTGGGTAAATGAAACCACCTTTCATTTACCGTGCCAGCTCCCATTTTTCCTTTGGGGGCAATGAAACCATCTTCCATTTACCGACCTAGCCCCCATTTTCCCTTTTGGGGCAATGACCTCATTAACTTACCGTTTTTATAATTAATGGACAATGATAAAGAAGAACCTGTTCCACAAAGAACAGGTCCCCCTTGCCTTAGCCAATCGTAATGCGTTTCCCGCGCTTTTTCCCATAACCGAAGGCACCATATCGCTGACATGTTTCCGCGGCCGCTGCAGCGCCCTTCTCCATCGCTACCTGTGTATCGCCATGCGATACGTATTCTTTTAAAAAGATCGCTACAAACGTATCGCCCGCTCCAAGGGTATCCACTACATCCGTTTCGATAATTCCTTGTTGATATACCTGTTTTGAATCTGAAAATAACGATCCCGCCGAACCCCGGGTCACAATAATATTCGGTGTCCCCAGCTGGTGAACACGAGCGATGAGTGCCTCACACTCCTCGCTCGTTAAGTCGCCGCCAGAGAAAGTCGCATATTTTATATAGGGGCAGACAAGTTCTAAATAGTCGTCATCATATTTTGTTGAAAAATCGAATGAGATATCAATATACTCCTGCAACATTGGCAATTCTTTCTCCAAATGGCTAAAGACACTTGTATGCAGCAACGAAAATGTGCTGATAAACGCTAGTTCCGTTTCAGTGAAATTTAATTTCACCTGTGTCTGAACACCGCCCTTATTTGAGCCGACAAACTTACGGTCGCCCTGCTCATCCAACGTAACAACAGCCTCACCAGATGCTCCGAACACTTTCCTTACCCGGGAAACATCAATTTGTTCCTCCTCTAACGAGCTGACAATATGCTCGCCCTCTTCGTCATTCCCAACAATCCCAATATAGGAAACTTCGTCTACACCGTAACGCTTCCAAAAAATAGCCACATTGACAGCATTCCCGCCGGGGAACATTTCTTCTCGATCTTCATAATAATCAACTACATTATCTCCAACCGCTATTAATCTCATCAATTGTTCCTCCCATTAGTGAAGAAGGGAAAGATATCCTCTTTCCCTTCCGCCTTTTAATATGCTACTGTGCGGTAATATCTGCGAATCTCTAACGAATGATTCCGCTTATCCTCAAGGTGGACGCTAAGTCTTTGCAAAAGAGTCGACGTAACAATTGGTGATAAATACTTTCTAAATTCCGGACTAATCCCCTCTAGTGCATAGTCCTTTGTATCAAGCACCGTCAATTTCTTCGTATACTGCTCAGCAAACCGCTCCACACGATTCATCAGTGGACGAGTTTCATCTTCCCCTTTTAAGAGAATCATACTTGTATCTTCTTCCACCAATTCTATTGTGCCATGGAAGAATTCTGCTGCATGGATCGATTTCGTTTTAATCCACTGCATTTCCTCCAATACACACATCGCATAAGAGTAGGCGCGGCCCCAGGTGGTTCCTGATCCAACCACCATATGGTACGGCTCATCCTTATATACAATCGCAAACGCTTCTGCTTTCGGCTCAAATTTTTCTTTTGCCTCGATTAACTTTTCCGGAAGGATTTCAAGCTGTGAAGCAAATCTTTCATATTCAGGGAAATCACCATTTTTATGCATCAGTTTAAAAATAAGGTGGAAGAGCACCAATTGATTGGAATCACTGGCAAAATCATTTTCCGCAAAGTTGACTAATGGGAAATCTACTGTGTCAGCAAGCGGCTTATCGTACTCACCTGTAATGCCAATCGTCGTCGCTCCTCTTTCTTTACAGTATTTTGCTGCAGCAACCGTCTCCTCTGTCGTTCCTGATAGAGAGGATAGAATAACTAGTGACTGTTCACTTAACTGTTTATGATTTTGTAGAACGAATTCTGCGGCAATTTCTGCATAGGCTGGAATCGTCGATGTTGAGTTCACGATATATTCGAATGGATAGAAGGTTGCGACTGCCCCGCCGGATCCGATTAAGAACAGGTTTTTAAAGCCTTTTTCATAGACTTGGTCTGCTACTCTTTCAATTTCTTCTCTCAGCCCGATGGCTCCACCTGTCACCTTTAAATACTTTTCTCTGCTAAAGTTCAACATTGCGTCCACTCCCTAATATAATTTTTTTAAAAATTATCCCTTCACACTTCCCTCGGCTAAGCCGCGGACAAAGTATTTTTGCATCATGAGGAAGATGACAATCAGCGGAATGGCGGAAATAACCAAACCAGCCATCAATACACCCCAGTTCGTGCTCAAGGCACCTTTAAACACTAACAGTCCAGAGGTAATCGGTTTAACGTCTTCTGTTTGAATAAAGAGAATCGAAAATAAAAACTCATTCCACGCATAATAAGCTGTTAAAATAACACCCGTGAACAAAATCGGTCTGCTCATTGGCAGGAATATTTTTGTAAACACCTTAAAGCTGTTAGCCCCATCAAGATAAGCAGATTCCTCTAACTCTTTCGGGATTGATAGGAAAAAGGAACGGATTAACAGCACGGTTAAAGGAATTCGGTAGGCCGTAAACGTTAGAATCAATGCCCAGTACGTATCAAAGAGTCCTAGTTTTTGAACCAATTCATAAAGCGGAATTAAACTGCTTTGTGGAGAAAACATCAGACCCGCTGAAACAAACAAGAGCAGGAACTTGCCGCCTTTGATTTGAAAACGAGTTAAGCCATACGCACATAAAGCACTTATTAAAACGGTTAACAAACAGGTCCCGCCCGTAATGATCAAACTGTTCATGAAGTAGCTGGAAACTCCTTGTTCCCATGCCGTTGTATAATTCGAAAACAGCCATTCTTTTGGAAGCCCCCAGCTGTCGTTAAAAATGGCAGCCGTCGTTTTAAAAGAGTTGATAATCATCCAGAACAAGGGATAGGCAATGGCCGCAAAGTAAAGGAGTAAAAAGAGAAAGATCAAACCGACAACGACTGAAAAGCCCGATTTGCGTTTACTAGATTTCAAGTTAAGCGCGGCCAGCTTTTCAAGTTTTGGTTCATGACTCACTGATTCTCCCTGTGATTCCACCAGCTTCATTTCTACTCCTCCCCTGTTTTTAAGAATTTATTCTGCACGAAATAAAAGATCAGCGTGATACCAAGAATTACGTTTGCGATTGCTGAAGCAAATCCTGGTTCATTATCAATAAACGCTTTTTGATAGAGATATGTACTAAAAACCTGTGATGAGTTCCCCGGACCACCACTCGTTAATACATATACCTCACTAAAAACTAAGAACGAGCCAGTCACTGTATAGATTAATAGAACAAAGGTCATTTCTTTTACTTGTGGAACCGTAATGCTGAAGAATGTACGAATCTTTCCGGCCCCATCGATGGTAGCCGCTTCATATAATTCTCCTGGAACCTTCTGCACGGCTAGCACATACAGCATGACCGCATAGCCAATACTTTGCCATTGAGAGACAAAAATGACTGCATAAATCGCTGTTTTGGGGTTGCCCAGCCAGCCCTCTGCCAAATTCCCTAGTCCGATCAATCGTAAGAAACTGTTGAGCAGCCCTACTTCGGGATTGTAGATAAAACTAAACAAAATTCCGATGACTGTCATCGAGATGAGAACGGGGATGAAAAAGGTTGTCCGGAAGAAGGTAGAAAATCTCCTGAAAATCTTATCTTCCAGTACGGCTGCAATCACTAACCCAAGCCCAACCTGCATAATTACAGAGATTACCGCGTATAACATATTATTTTTTAACACTTTGTAAAAAACAGGATCTTTAAAGAGCCGCAGATAATTATCTAGGAAAACAAAGCTTCTATCTGATGTAAATGGGTTCCATTCATAAAAGCCATTTACGACATTTCGAACTAATGGATAGTATACAAATAAGGCCAGCATAATTAAGGCAGGTGCCATGTAAAGAATTGGGACCATTCTTTTTTCGCGCATCTTAACCCCCCCAAACAACAAAGTCATTTTGCATTTTGCCGGTTAAAAGGGAGTTGTTGTCCCTCTTAACCGGCACCTTTGATAGATTTGTAGATCCTTCTACTTGTTATACACTTGTTTTGCTGCTTCTTGAACACTCTTCATAACATCGGCAGGCTTCATTCCGCCGCCAAGCATGGTCTGTACTCCATCACCATATGGTTTGAAGATTCGGCTGTCTAACGCACTATCCGTCCAGATCAGCATATTTTTCTGTTCCTTAATTAAATCCATTGCTTTGACTTCTTCTTTTGTTGCGGTATTTTCATTGACTGCGTCAGTTACCGTACTAGCTAATCCAGTATCTTTAATTAACTTTTCACCATTGGCTTTAGACGTCATAAACTTCAAGAACGCCATCGCTTCTTTCGGATGAGCAGATTTACTGTGAACCATAAAGCCTTCAGGTGCACCGATTAAACCGCCCTGATCCCCTTTTGCCCCGTCAATCGTTGGTACCTTAAAGGTATCCCATTTAAAGGTTGCGTCTTTCATATACGTGATTTCCTGTGTTTCTAGGAACGTAATCGCTGCTTTCCCGCCCAGGAAGAGGCTTCTTGCTTCATCATGAGCGACTGCATTTGGATCGTCATTAAAATAGGGTCTTAATTCATTTAATTTCTTTAATGCCTCTACATATCCAGGGTCGGTAAACTTGGCTCCCTGATAGCTAAGATCTTTGTCCAGCACTTCCTTAGGAACTAAACGCTGATTTAAGGCTGTTACATAGTGAGCAGCGGCCCAAGGTGATTTATTTCCCAGGATGATTGGCGTTGTTCCATTCTTTTTAATCGTTGCCAATACGTTCATGAACTCATCCCATGTAGTTGGTGCTTTCAGACCCAACTTATCAAATAGATCTTTGTTGTAGAAGAACAGCTTGCTGTCTGTAAAAAGCGGTACTCCATAGACTTTGTTATCCTTTTTAAAGAAGTCTACTTGTGAGCTGATTAACTGGTCAGACCACTTAGTGTCATCTTGATAGTATTTTGTCAGATCTAATGCCACACCATCTCTTATAAATTTTTGTCCATATTCTCCAGCCCAGCTAAAAAATACATCAGGTGGATTCTGGCTTCCTAGAAGAACATTTGCTTTTTGCTTATAGTCGTCGTTTAATGCAGTTACCTCTTCAACTTTAATGTTAGGATTTTGCTTTTCAAACTCGGCAATAACACTTTTAAAATAGGACTTGTACGGCTCATTTGGCCAACGGTAAAAAAAGGTGATCGTAGTCTTTCCATCTTTTGATTTTGAAGTAGTGCTTTTTGAGGAACAACCGATAATTAATGACATAACGATTAAAATACTGATAGCTAAACTAAACCAACGTTTCATATACATTCCTCCCAGAAAATTCACTCTCATGGCAAAAGGCTTTTTAAACCGCTTTCATAGAGAATTAAACTAGACTGTCTAAACTTTTTGTTCATCCTCCTTCAACCTATCCTGTCTGTGTTTATTACCTGTTGTATTATAATATATTATTACATGTTATAACGTTTTTCGTCAATATCGAAATAGCTAAAACTTTCAAACAATTTATTGCGGAATGGTAAACTCTTTTGTTCCTATTTTTCGACTATCGAAATTGGTATTGTACAATATTTCTTTATTTGTCTAAAATACCATAGGTTCAAGGTCTCTGACAGAAAAAAAGTTATTTACTTAATAATTTTTTTCCTTGACCATTTGGTTGATAAACATAAAAAACCCTCCTGGCACAAACACCAGAAGGGTTTTTCGATCTATCTATAATTTTTTTTCCGATACGGCGAGGCGATTGATGGCACGCTGTAAGGCAAGCTCAGCACGTCTGAAATCCATATGCTCAGCATGGTGGTCTCTCATACGCTGCTCCGCACGTTCTTTCGCTCTTAGGGCACGTTCTACATCAATATCAGTTGCTGCCTCAGCCGACTGAGCTAGAACTGTTACCTGATCAGGACGAACCTCTAAAAATCCACCGCTAACCGCGATGTATTCCGTCTTTCCATCCTTTTTCAAACGAACCGCACTAATAGCAAGTGGAGCAACCAACGGAATGTGACCAGGCAAAATCCCCAGCTCACCACTCTTAGCTTTGGTACTAACCATCTCTACATCAGACTCATACACCGGGCCATCGGGAGTAACAACACTGACTTTAATCGTCTTCATTTTTTACCCTCCTGGCTCTCTTTAGACCTCTACACCCATACGCTTTGCACTTTCAACCACATCTTCAATACGGCCGACAAGACGGAACGCATCTTCAGGCAGGTGATCATATTTACCCTCAAGGATATCTTTAAATCCTTTAACCGTTTCTTTAACAGGAACATATGAACCTGGCTGGCCGGTAAACTGCTCCGCCACGTGGAAGTTCTGTGATAAGAAGTTCTGGATACGACGCGCACGGAATACGACTAACTTATCATCATCTGAAAGTTCGTCCATACCAAGAATCGCGATAATATCCTGTAACTCACGGTATTTTTGTAAAGTCGATTGAACCGCACGAGCCACTGTATAGTGCTCTTCACCAACGATATCAGGTGCCAATGCACGAGAAGTCGAAGCTAGTGGATCCACCGCAGGGTAAATACCCATCTCAGAAAGCTTACGCTCAAGGTTTGTTGTTGCATCAAGGTGGGCGAAAGTAGTAGCCGGAGCCGGGTCCGTATAGTCATCGGCAGGTACATAAATCGCTTGGATTGATGTTACAGATCCTTTATTTGTAGATGTAATACGCTCTTCTAATCTACCCATTTCAGTAGCAAGTGTTGGCTGGTAACCTACCGCTGATGGCATACGGCCAAGTAGGGCAGAAACCTCAGAACCTGCTTGCGTGAAACGGAAGATATTATCGATGAATAATAATACGTCTTGTCCTTGCTCATCACGGAAATATTCAGCCATCGTCAAACCAGTCAAAGCAACCCGCATACGTGCGCCAGGCGGCTCATTCATTTGTCCGAATACCATCGCTGTTTGCTTAATAACGCCGGAATCTGTCATTTCGTGGTAAAGGTCGTTCCCTTCACGAGTACGTTCCCCTACGCCAGCGAAAACAGAAATACCGCTGTGCTCTTGAGCGATGTTATTGATTAATTCCTGGATTAAAACGGTTTTACCTACACCGGCACCACCGAATAGACCGATTTTACCACCCTTAATATATGGCGCTAAAAGGTCTACTACCTTAATTCCAGTTTCAAGAATTTCTACCTGAGTAGAAAGCTCTTCAAATGTTGGTGCTTCACGGTGAATAGAATCACGGCGGGCACTTGCTGGTACATCCTCTTTCAAGTCAATTGCTTCACCTAATACGTTAAATACACGACCAAGTGTTACATCCCCAACTGGAACGGAAATTGGCTTACCAGTATCTTCTACTTCCACACCACGAGTTAAACCATCAGTGGTTGACATCGCGATCGTACGAACAGTATCATCACCTAAATGAAGGGCTACTTCAAGGGTCAAGTTGATATCAACATCTGATTCATTACGCGCTGTATTGACAACTCTTAATGCATTATAGATCTCAGGCAATTGACCATTCTCAAACTTAACGTCAACAACCGGACCCATAATCTGAAGAACGCGTCCTTTGTTCATCGTTTTCCCTCCTAACTTACTCTTTACAAAAATTCAAAAACATCCTTTTGAAAAATGAACCTTGTTCCTGCACCCTACTCGTAACGATTGTAATAAGAAAATAGGAGCGCTCCACCATTTCCCACTACGATACTCATCAAGGTCACTGAACCAAGTTCATTTTTACTAAAGGCGTGTTAGTAATGGTGCCTGTCACCAAGCACTATTCTAATGCTGCCGCACCGCCGACGATTTCGGTAATTTCTTGTGTAATCGCTGCTTGACGAGCGCGGTTGAAGACTAATGTATAGTGATTAATTAATTCTTTTGCGTTATCTGTTGCGTTTCTCATTGCCGTCATCCGGGCAGCATGTTCACTTGCCTTGCTGTCAAGCAGGGCGCCGTAAATTAAGCTTTCCGCATATTGTGGCAGGAGAACTTCTAAAATTTCTTCTGCAGAAGGCTCAAATTCATAAGAAGTGAGTTTGTGAGAAGAAGTAGATAAATCC
Source organism: Neobacillus drentensis (assembly GCF_021560175.1). Lineage (GTDB taxonomy): Bacteria > Bacillota > Bacilli > Bacillales > Cytobacillaceae > Neobacillus > Neobacillus drentensis_A. The sequence goes on from NZ_CP091110.1 coordinate 6,035,240, forward strand.
GTTAATGGAAGTAATTTCTTCTCGGTCACTTCCTGTGAAATCGCACTTATATAATGATTGTAAAAGACAAATAATTCATCAAAGGTATTATCAGCAAACATGGCGACCGTATTGCGGGTTACATCTTGAATATCCGCAAAATTTGGCTGTGCAGGGATACCGATAATTTCTAAGATCACATTCATATTGCGCTTTACAAAATAATCGCGGGCCACTCTTCCGATTGCAATAATAGCGAACTCATCATTCGATTTGTGACGGCTCTGAATCGTTTGATGGACTTTACGAATGACATTACTGTTAAACGCGCCGGCAAGTCCGCTATCACTTGTGATCACAATATAACCTGTTTTCTTAACAGGACGAGTTTTAAGCATAGGGTGATTCACACCACCGGAGCCGACCGCAATCGATGCGGTTACTTCCTGGATTTTTTCCATGTACGGTACAAATGATTTAGCATTTGTAACAGCACGGTTCCACTTCGCAGCAGAGGTCATTTCCATTGCTTTTGTGATTTGACTCGTCTTTTTCGTCGAATTAATACGTGTTTTTATTTCGCGTAATGAAGCCATAGGTTCTCACCACCCTTTTTCAAAGAATGTCTGGCTCAGGCCTTACGGCAGCCTTACGGCGGCCGCAAGCCGGAACCTTACTACATGTCAGACCCTATTATTCGGAAACTGCAAACGTCTTTTTGAAGTCGTTGATTGCAGAAGCCATATCCTCATCAGAAGGAAGATCCTTCGTTTTGGTAATATGGTCTAACAACTCTTTGCGGTTGTGGTCTAACCAATTATGGAAATCTGATTCAAAACGACGGATATCCTGTAATGGAATATCATCAAGGAAACCGCGTGTTAATGCGTAAAGGATTACTACTTGCTTTTCAACAGTAAGCGGCTTGTGAAGATCTTGTTTAAGAACTTCAACCGTACGGGCACCGCGGGCAAGCTTCGCTTGGGTTGCCTTATCAAGGTCAGAACCAAATTGAGAGAAAGCCTCTAATTCACGGTAAGATGCAAGGTCAAGACGTAAGGTACCTGCTACCTTTTTCATCGCCTTAATTTGCGCCGATCCACCTACACGTGATACGGATAGACCTGCGTTGATCGCCGGACGAACACCGGAGAAGAAAAGGTCAGATTGTAAGAAAATTTGTCCATCAGTGATGGAGATAACGTTTGTTGGGATATAAGCAGAAACGTCACCTGCTTGAGTTTCAATAAATGGTAATGCTGTAATTGAACCAGCACCAAGAGTATCGTTAATTTTACATGCACGCTCTAACAAACGGCTGTGTAAGTAGAATACATCCCCTGGATATGCTTCACGGCCTGGAGGACGACGAAGCAGCAAGGAAAGCTCACGGTAAGCAGCTGCTTGTTTAGACAAGTCATCGTATACGATAAGAACATGCTTGCCTTCGTACATGAATTCTTCTCCCATTGCTACGCCAGCGTAAGGTGCTAAGAATAGCATTGGAGACGGCTGTGATGCAGAAGCTGTTACAACGATCGAGTAATCTAATGCACCATATTTACGAAGGGTTTCAACCGCACCACGTACAGTTGATTCTTTTTGACCAATCGCAACATAGATACAGATCATGTTTTGACCTTTTTGGTTCAAAATCGTGTCGATTGCAACAGATGTTTTACCTGTTTGACGGTCACCGATAATTAACTCACGCTGACCACGGCCGATTGGCACAAGTGCGTCAATCGCTTTGATACCAGTTTGTAATGGCTCATGAACAGACTTACGAGCCATAACGCCAGGAGCAATTGCTTCAACTGGGCGAGTTTTAGTTGTATTGATTGGACCCATTCCATCAACTGGTTGTCCGAGTGCGTTCACAACGCGTCCGATTAAGGCTTCCCCAACGGGAACCTCCATGATGCGGCCTGTGCGGCGTACTTCGTCACCTTCACGGATTTCTGTGTAAGGTCCAAGGATGATGATACCAACGTTATTCTCTTCAAGGTTTTGTGCCATACCCATAACGCCGTTTGAGAATTCAACAAGTTCTCCAGCCATGACATTGTCGAGGCCATGAACACGTGCGATACCGTCACCGATTGAGATAACTGTACCAACATCAGTTACTTGAATTTCTGCCTGATAGTTTTCAATTTGTGATTTAATCAGGGCACTGATTTCTTCAGCTTTGATGCTCATGAGTTTCACCCCTATTCTTTCAGATCTTAGCTTAACTTAATAATTTACGTTCTAAACGGTCTAACTTGCCGCGCAAGCTGCCGTCATAAATCCGATTTCCAATGCGAAGACGGATGCCGCCAAGCAGATTAGAATCGACGATATTTTCAATTTTTAGTGATTTTTTGCCAATTTTCGCAGCAAACGTCGCAGATAATGCTTCGCGTTCAGCATCCGTCAATTCACGTGCGCTGTACACTTCCGCTTCTGCGATCCCCATTGCTTCATTTGCCAGTTCAAGGAACTGGTCGGTTACTTCGGCAATTTGGTCCTCGCGATGACGATCAATTAAGACCAATACCGTATTTAGGACAAACACATTCACTGATGCAAAAGCGTTTTTTACTATCTCTTTTTTCTTATCAATCGTAAGTTTTGAAGATTGAAGGACAGCTTTTAAATCAGGATTGTATTCCAAGACTTCCTTAACTACACGAAGGTCCTCTTCTACTTGACCTAGAACCTGCTGTTCATTAGCGATTTGAAAAAGAGCGGACGCGTAGCGTTTTGCTACCATTGTGTTGCTCATCGTCCTTCTCCTGCCTCTTTAATGTATTCGTTAATTAGTGCATCTTGGTCTGCATTTGTTAATTCTTTTTCAATTACTTTAGAAGCAATTAATACAGACAAGGAAGCAACCTGTTCGCGAATGGCAGCAACAGCTTTTTCCTTTTGCTGTTCGATTTCAATCTTGGCAGCTTCTTTCAGGCGTTCTGCTTCAGCCCGGGCCGTGGTAATGATTTCTTCACGCTGCAAGTCGCCTTGCTTTTTCGCACTTTCAATTAAGTTCTGCGCATCATTACGTGCTTCTTTAAGAAGGTTACGCTGCTCTTCGATAAGTTTTTTCGCTTCTAAACGGCTGTCTTCTGCCGCAGTAATTTCATTAGCGATATGCTCTTCACGTTGTTTCATAATGCCCATTAATGGACCCCACGCGAATTTTTTAAGCAAGGCTAACAAAATGATAAATACGATTAGCTGGAAGAAGATATCTCCAGTATTAATGTGGCCGCCGCCTTCAGCCGCAGTGGCCAATACAAAACTGCTAGTTAACACCCTGGGTTCACTCCTTTCAAGAGTTGCTAAAACGTTTGGAAACAATCAATTCAATCAAACAAACATAAATGAATGGCGAAGGATTCGGTTATCTTCGCCACCTGGAAATTTTCGAGTTTTATTTGTTCAATACCATGAACGCAATAACTACCCCGATAATCGGCAAGGCTTCAACTAACGCAACCCCGATGAACATTGTAGTTTGAAGCATACCACGTAATTCAGGCTGACGAGCCACACCTTCTACTGTACGTCCTACGATAAGACCGTTACCAATACCTGCACCAATTGCTGATAAACCAATTGCGATCGCTGCTGCTAAAATACCAATTGAACCTGTCATTTCTTTTTTTCCTCCTTAAATGTATGAAAACATAATATTTTTTTATTTTTGTTCATGAGCATGAACGGTTATTTTAATGGTCATGACTCACTTTATGAGACATGTAAACCATTGTTAACATAGTAAAGATGTAAGCTTGGATCGAACCGACAAACACAGAGAAACCTTGCCATACTAATGTCAGCGGCACTGCGGCAATGGTACCGGCAATTCCTTGGTGGGCCAGTCCTGCTGCTAAAAGTGATAACAGCAATTCACCTGCGAAGATGTTACCGTAAAGACGCAGACCAAGTGTTAATGTGTTGGCGAATTCTTCAATAATCTTTAATGGGAACAAGAATCCCATCGGGCTGAAGAAGCCTTGAGCATATCCTTTGAAACCTTTTAACTTTACACCATAATAATGGGTAAGACCCAAAATCATAACAGCAAGAGTTAACGTGATGATTGGGTCAGCTGTTGGTGATTTCCACCAAAGTGTTCCATCAATCACAACTGAAAATGGCAAACCTAACATATTGGATACAAAGATATACATGATGAGTGTGATTCCAAGGATGTGAAATCTTCCTCCATCCTTCCAGTCCATCGTGCTGTTGATGATGCCTTTCACAAAGTCCATCACCCATTCAAAGAAGTTCTGCATCCCTGTTGGTTTCATTGCCAGCTTGCGCGTCGAAAGCACGGCGATTAGAAAAACAATGACACTTGCTACAGTGATCATTAAGACGTTAGCGCCATTAAACCATAAACCTAAGAATTCAAACTCAGGAGTTTTATGTTCCATATGTACTCACCTCACTTCCCCTTTTTGTGTACATGTATTGCATTGTAAAAATAATCTATCATAATGACAATATAGGATGTCATTAGTCCTATCACAAAGCTAAAAATATTAAAATATTCCGGGTACTTCAATGCTATTGCAGTTCCAATACCCGCTGTCGCCATCCTTGATAAGGAGCCTAGAGACTTGGGTTTTTTCCCCTCTGATACTTGTTTATCAAACTTCTCAGTCTTCCTTACTAATAACCAGAGATTTAGGAAACCAAAGCATGTCCCCAATATCAATCCTAAAAAGATCGTATGGTGCATAGTGAAGCCCCAGCCAAGAACATAAATGGCCAGCAAGTAGAATATCCATTTCTTTTGCCTGTTGTACATAACTCTGAAATCTGGCATTATGATTTATCTCCTGAATAGAAATGGCGGATTGAAAGAAGCATAGAATAGGTCCCTGCTGCCAGTCCCAAAAGCAGTCCGATTATTAAGAAAATTGGTTCTACACCCCAATGCCGGTCAAGCCATCTGCCTGCAAAAATACCGATGAGAATGGAGCCGACTAACTGGGAAACAATCGCAGACATTAACGCCATTGCTTGGAATGGGTTGCGGTTATTTTGACGCATATAGTCACATCCTCACTCTTAGAGAATGTCAATCGGGCAGGTGAAAAATTCATTCAAGAATAACTATCTTTATATAGATAATTCGACATGAAAACCCTATCATCGATACCCTTTGTTAGCATACAATAGCCAATTGTCAATGTCAATGAATTTACGTGAATTATACCACAATCTACTATTAATAATTTCTGAATGTTTGACACCTTTGTTAACACTTTAATTGTATTGTAAAATTTGAATTTTTTTGGGCGAATTTGTGTCTATTTTGTGAACTTTTAATCAAATTTTAATCTAATTCTAATAAAATATTATTTTCTTGTCTAGAATTTGTTTGAAAAATAACAATAACTCTCATTTTATATGTAAAATAAAGGAAGAGATTTTAAATCGAAATTCCTGGAGGAGAAAATGTTATTTTTAAAGAAGAGAAATTATTTTTACTTCATTGTAATTTTAGGATTTGTTTTACTGGATATATATTTAAATGTCTTTATTGCAAAAACCAGTAATATTGTCTTCCAATTATTGCTTGTTATTTTATTTTTCCCGCTCTTGAAAGTGATCTTAAAAGGAACAAAGTTAAATTACTATAAAAACATTGGCATTGTTTTTCATCCAAAATGGAAGAAAAATTTGATTTTTGGATTTAGCCTCGGTTTCTCCTTTTGGTTAATAAAGTATGTTATAGTCTATCTTTTTAATGGATTTGAAATTGTTGGAGTGAAAAATTTTACCGAATCCTTAATTCTATTCTTCTTTGTTATTTTTGTATTCTTTATTGGTTCTTTTTTAAACGATATCATAGTTAGAGGATATATATTTGGTCATTTGAAAGGTAAACTAAATGGAAAATGGATTTTTATTATTTCTATCCTTATATATGTATTAGATGATAGTTGGAATGAGGGATTCAGTTTATCGAATTCATTTTTTTCTCTTGTTTTGGGATTATCGTTGACCTATGCCTTTTATCGAACAAATTCGATTTGGGCAGATACAGGCATTCATTGGGGATTAAATGTTTGTTACGGAATTTTTAATGGAATGTTAGGGAGTACAGATGATGGAATATTTATTACTGTTGATAATCCAAATCCGCCGATATTTTTAGAAATAATTAGCTATATCATACCTCTTCTAATGTTCTTATTTCTCTATTCATTTCGAAAATTATTAACAAAAAATAGTTACAATTAATAAAACAGCTTTTCAAAAAGAAAGCTGGTGCGTTCATTCTACACCAGCTTTCTGAAACTATTTCTCACTCTTTTCGATCATAATCATCCTTTCGATGAAATCCTCTTTTCCTGCCTTCTTGGCAAATATCTTGACTAAATAAGTACCCGATGCCGGGAGCTGATCTTTTCGAATCAGTTTGCGCAACTGTCCTTTTTTCACATTTGTTTCTGTATCTAAGAAGCCGACAAAGCGATAACTCTCCGGGTTAAACAAAGCAATTCCAAACTCCTCGGCACCCCCTGGCAAGTACACCTCATAGCGGTATTCTCCCGGCCTGTCGCCATAGGCAAAATCAAAGCCCATCACCCGTGGGTACCCCGGTTCCTCAAGCACATACAGATAAGGAATTTGAATCAGCTCCGACCCAGCCTCGAGCTGGAAATAACCATCATGAATCTTCTGTTTAAACACCTGTGGATCAACTTGCAATTCGACCGTTACTTCCGTTGACTCCTTCGGCCTGAGCGTAAACGATAACGGAAAACGCCACCTGACCCCTTCGACTTGATAGGGAATTCGAAAAGAATAGCGCTGTGTCTTCTCACTCATATTTTTAATTTTCACTAAGGCCTTATGGCTGTTGTTCTCATCGCTGTATTTGCCAAAGCGAAGACTGCTTGGAGTGACGAGCGACGTGGTCTGGATCGCCTCATCCACCTGAATCCTTCCCGCCCCTTGCTCATACGTCCGATACAAAGCGTTTGAATTTGGCCCAATCGGCTTGGCCGTATTCATCAACGCTGCCTTAATCTCGGCCGGTGACCAATCAGGGTGAGCCTGCTTGATTAAAGCACATGCCCCTGCCACATGCGGTGCGGCCATACTCGTGCCTTGTAATGATAAGTAACCGCCTGGAATCGTTGATTGAATCGCCACCCCTGGCGCGACGATATCCGGCTTAATTTCCCATGTCCCCGTCACCGGACCGCGCGAACTGAAGTCTGCGAGCCGGTCTCGCTCCTCATTGATCAATACCCGTGCGGTCACACGATGGTTCGTTATTTTTTTTTGTAAAATGACTCCGTCACCCTTCGTGAGTGCTCCGATTGGGATGGTCATAGGAGTATCGAGGTTCCCCATGAAGCCCCCGCTCAAATTGTTATAGATCAGCACACCTTTTGCCCCCGCTGCATAGGCATTTTTTGCTTTTTCGGTAAACGTCAGTGTGCCGCGCTTGATTAGCACCATTTTGCCTTGGACGTTGTGAAGGTCCTCCTTGCGGCCCAACCCGCCGTCTGCCAATTCGAGAGAGCGGTCCAATCCCCAGTTGCCTGATCCCTCCAAGGGCTGAATTCGCAGCCGATTTCCTTCTATTAGTAAAGAGGGGATTTTCATTGTCGGTGTGGAGGCCCCGACGGATATGGCTTTAGAGGCCGTACCGGGCGAACCGACTGTCCAAACATTCGGACCGGAGTTCCCCGACGCCGCCACGGCAACGATCCCTTTGTCGACGGCACGGTTTAAGGCGAGGGAAATTGGCAGGTCTGGCCCATTGATGTCATTTCCGAGGGAAAGATTGACCACATCCACTTTGTCTTTGATCGCCTGTTCGATCGCAGCAAGGACCTGTTCAGTGGTCCCGCCCCCGCCAGGCCCGAGCGCACGGTAAGCGACAATTTTAGCCTCGGGGGCAACGCCTTTTATTTTTCCATTAGCCGCAATAATTCCGGCCACATGGGTGCCATGAATCGTAGCTTTGCCAATGGCGAGGGTTTCCATCGGGTCCCGGTCATTGTCGACAAGATCGTGCCCGCCGGCGTAATTACTTTTTAAATCGGGGTGGGTATAGTCGACCCCGGTATCAATAACCCCGACGGTGATGCCTTTGCCGGTGAGGCGCTGATTCTGATGGTCAAAGATGCGGCGCACTTCTTCCCCGCCTATGATTTTGACGCTCTCTTCCATTTCAGCTTGATATTGAGCGACTGGCGATACGGTTAGGACGCGCTGTTGCTGGCCTAGCCTTGTGATCGCCTCAGGGCTGCCTTCAATCGAGAAGCCGTCAAGGGCCTCATGGAAAATGCGGCGCAGCTTTACGTTTTGATACGGACTGATCAGGCGTTTGATTTCCTGTTCAGATTGCGGTTGTTTTAACACAACGATCGCGACTTGGGTAGATTTTGGTATCGGCGGGTGAATGAGTACGGTTGAGGTTTGCAGTGTGAGAAGAATGGATAACAGCCATTTCATTTATGGAGTCCCCTTTTTCCTCATAGCGTTTTCTTTGAAGGGGGAAAGTATGCAAAAAAAGCCGAGCATCGCTGCTCGACTTTTTTATTTCGTACCAAACAACCGGTCGCCGGCATCGCCTAAACCTGGGACGATATAGCCATGGTCATTTAATTTCTCGTCCAATGCCGCAATATAAATATCCACATCTGGGTGGGCAGCTTTCACAGCCTCCACACCTTCAGGAGCAGCAATTAAACACATAAACTTAATATTTTTTGCGCCGCGCTTTTTCAATGAACGAATCGCCTCAATTGCAGAACCGCCCGTTGCCAGCATCGGATCTACCACGATGAAATCGCGCTCTTCGACATCACTCGGAAGCTTAATGTAATATTCCACTGGCTGCAATGTTTCTGGGTCGCGGTATAAACCAACATGACCTACCTTTGCTGCAGGGATTAATTTTAAAATCCCATCAACCATTCCGATTCCCGCGCGGAGGATGGGCACGATGCCGATTTTTTTCCCGGAAAGAACCTTTGATTTTGCCGGGCAGACAGGTGTCTCGATATCGATATCCTCAAGCGGCATATCTCGCGTGATTTCGAATGCCATCAAGGTTGCTACTTCATCAACAAGTTCGCGAAATTCCTTCGTTCCTGTATGTTTATCACGTATGTAAGTAAGTTTATGCTGGATTAATGGGTGGTCGAAGACGTATACCTTTGCCACAATAATCGCCCCTTTTTTTAAAAATTAATCATCGCCTCATTTTACAGAAAAAAGACCCGTAGAGCAACTTATCTCCAAATGTTTTGAGAGAAAAAGTAGAGTGAATATTCTTTCTAATATGAAGCGCTCCGGAGTGGTCTCTAAAGCTGATTAGCGGCGGTTCACACAGATATAAAAAATAGACCTCCATCTGCAGGATGAAGGTCCATTTTTATAAACGATTAATACTCAGGATAAAGGATGAATTTATTTGTTAATGCTTCAACGCGTTCACGTGCTTCGTTAAGCTTCGCTTCGTCTTCATGGTTTTTCAATGTAAAAGCGATGATCGACGCAATTTCGTCCATATCCTCTAAACCAAAGCCGCGGCTTGTCACAGCTGCAGTACCAATGCGGACTCCGCTGGTTACGAATGGGCTGTTTTGGTCAAATGGAATGGTGTTTTTATTAACGGTAATGCCGACTTCATCCAACACATGCTCAGCAATCTTTCCAGTTAAGCCAAGGCTTGTCACATCGACTAACAGCAAATGATTATCCGTACCGCCGGAAACTAGCTTTAACCCTTCATTTTGAAGTGATTCTGCTAGGCGCTTCGCGTTCGCAATAATGTTTCCTGCATATTCTTTAAAGCTATCCTCCAGTGCTTCACCGAAAGCAACAGCTTTTGCTGCGATCACATGCATAAGCGGACCACCTTGAATACCAGGGAAAATTGACTTATCAATTTTCTTGCCAAATTCCTCTTTGCAAAGAATCATCCCGCCGCGAGGACCTCTTAGTGTTTTGTGGGTTGTAGTTGTAACGAAATCAGCGTATGGTACCGGGTTTTGATGCAAACCAGCTGCAACAAGTCCAGCAATATGAGCCATATCGACCATGAGGTAAGCCCCTACTTCATCGGCAATCTCACGGAACTTAGCAAAATCGATTTCGCGTGGGTAGGCACTTGCACCGGCAACAATAAGTTTCGGTTTGTGAGCTACCGCTTTTTCGCGGACATCATCATAATTGATGCGGTGAGTTGTTTCATCCACACCATACTCAACGAAATTATATTGAACGCCACTGAAGTTTACAGGGCTTCCGTGTGTTAAGTGTCCGCCGTGAGAAAGGTTCATCCCAAGAACAGTATCGCCCTGCTCGAGAATCGTGAAGTAAACAGCCATGTTAGCTTGTGCCCCAGAATGCGGCTGAACGTTTACATATTCGGCACCGAAAATTTGCTTCGCACGTTCGCGTGCTAGATCTTCAACCACGTCGACATATTCACAACCGCCATAGTAACGGCGTCCTGGATATCCTTCTGCATACTTATTTGTTAATACAGAACCTTGTGCTTCCATCACTGCTTCACTTACAAAGTTTTCCGAGGCAATTAATTCAATTTTTGAACGCTGACGTCCTAATTCCTGTTGAATCGCTTTAAAAACCTGCTCATCCGCTTGAGACAAATGCTTCATCCTAAATCCCCCTTTTTATGTAAAACACCAATAAAATTCAAAATTCGAAAATTCCTTCTTCATTCTAACATATCTTTCGGAATTTGCCACCATAAACTCTATAAAAATAGAAAAAAGGGTGCCTGTCACCATTAATAACCGAACAATAGTGCTAACGGTGCCTGTCACCATTAGCACTACGAGCAGCTGTTATTCTCGGTGTTTTTTTCGTAGACGGCGCGGGCGCCGCCGATGAGTTTGGGGCGGGTTTTTGCTAGGGTGACAAGGGCATGTCCGACGCTTTTTTGCTTAACGCGTACGGGCACGGCTACGTGTTTTATGTGCATCCCGATTAATGTTTGGCCAATGTCAATGCCAGCCTCAGCCTTAATAAATTCGACCACCACGGCATCCTCAAAACCCCCAAAAGCGTAGGTTGCCATCGCACCGCCAGCCTTGCGGACGGGTACAACAGAAACCTCTTCATAGCCCCGCTCGCGGGCAACGGAGCTTTCCATGACCAATGCCCGGTTTAAATGCTCACAGCATTGAAAAGCAAGTTGAATTCCAGTCTCCGCTTGGAGCTTTTTAAACTGCTGAAAGATCATTTCAGCTACTTCAATTGTCCCGGCAGTGCCAATTCGTTCGCCGATTACCTCACTCGTGCTGCAGCCGACGACAAGCAGCTGCCCAGGCTTTAGTTCCGCCTGTTCTTGGAATTCACCTAGAATGGTTTCAAGCTCTATTTCCCAATCTTGAATCATTACCATACCCTTCTTTCTGTCTTGCTTAAAGGTGCGTTTTCTCGTACTCAGTAATCTTCCCAATCCGGTTCGCATGACGGCCGCCTTCGAATTCTTCCGTCAGCCAAATCTCAGCAATATCGCGGGCCAATCCTGGTCCAATGACGCGCTCACCCATTGCGAGCATATTCGTATCATTATGTGCACGCGTTGCACGGGCACTGAAGGTATCATGAACAAGGGCACAGCGGATGCCTTTTACCTTATTGGCGGCAATGCTCATCCCAATCCCTGTTCCACAAATCAAAATACCTCGATCAAATTCACCGCTTGCTACCTTTTCAGCCACAGGCAGTGCATAATCCGGAAAATCCACGGATGTTTCACAATCACAGCCAAAATCTACGTAGTCAATCTTTAATTCTTCCAGTAATTTGGCGATTTCCTTACGTATATTGACGCCGCCATGATCTGACGCTAATGCCACCTTCATAAAAAATCCTCCTGTTCCATTTCCCAAAATTCAAAAAACTGTCGTTACAAACAGACGCGCAAATCTTCTGCAGCAACTCTTAGAATAATCTGTTTTCATTTTGACACACCCATTCAAAAATTTAAAGCAGAAACCTTTCCCGGTTCAGTTATTTGAAGCAAAAATAATAGCCCTCTTATTTCATTAAGAGAGCCCTGCCTTTTCTATTAATGGGTAGTTTTTTCAAAAAAGCTTTCCGCCATTCGCAAAACCACTATACTTTAAATTTTTCTATCGCTTTATCAATTAATTTTTCTAATTCCTGATAGGTCTCCTCGTAGACTGCGAGACTGCCGCCGTACGGATCACCAACATCCTGGCTGCCAGTTTCACCTGTATACTCCTTCAACGAGAATACCTTCATTACCTCCTGAGGAAACTGCTGTTGAATCGCAAATTTATGAGAGCTCGTCATCGTTAAAATGAGATCAGCCCACTCAACGGCCTCCGCTGTTAACAGATGTGAGCGGTGATTATGCGGAACCTGATTGTCATCGAGCACCTGCTTCGCATGGGTGGAAGCTTCACTGCCGTTTGCCGCATAAATCCCTGCCGACTTTACCTCCACATCGGTAAGCTTTTTATTTTTTAAAATTGCTTCTGCCATTGGACTCCTGCATGTATTTCCAGTACACACAAACAAAATACGCCGCATTTTACTCGCCACCTTCCCTTAAAAATTTTACCCTAGAACTGGTTAATTGAACCAAACCTTTTAAAAAAAAGACCCTCTCCCGAATCATTTTCGAAAAAAGGCTTTACCACTAACAAGGCGACGAATCGTCGTTATGTGGTTTATGTAACGAACCTTGGTATTTTTTAAAAACCAGGCGATTGGATAACTTCATTCTAGCAAATTTGGGTGGCTTTTTGAAAGATTCCTAGTTTCATTTTACCAAAATTGCGTAAGCAGCTTTATTCCAAACGCAAGCAGGATGGTTCCCCCTAAGGCCTCGCTGTACGTCCCGAGCCAGCCCTGGACTTTTCTGCCGAGCAAAAGGCCTGCCCATGTTTGCACGGTGGCCACAATACCAAAGCATAAAAGAACCATAAAGGTTTTCGCTCCGTAAATCCCTAACGTCAACCCAACGGAAAAACTATCAAGACTTACACTTAAGGCAAATAACAGTAAGCCGAAGCCTACTGGTGAGATGACCTTTGCTTCTTCTTTTTTCATCGTCGACCAAATCATTTGCACCCCTAGGACCATGAGGAGCAGCCCGCCGATGAGCGTCGCAAAGGTGCCGAATTTTTCAGATAGAAATTTTCCAGCTAATAGGCCTAAAAGCGGCATCCATACATGGAATAAACCGATGGTCAGGCCGATATTAAAAATTTTCCTCAGCCGCAGTTTGTACATTCCCATGCCAAGCCCTACCGAGAAGGCATCCATCCCAAGCGCAAATGCCATTAATAATAGTGTAATGAGTTCGCCAAACATTTCTGACATTGATCTCCGCCCCCTTGGACTAACTATCCTAGCCTATGCACGTCCAAGGGGATTTAGAAGCAAGAAAAGCGTAAGCGCATTGGTCAGCAGCATATGGCCTCCTCGGAAATGCTATCGCTTTTCCTTCGTGCGATTCTTATGCTGCCGAGGCGTTCCTTGTGGAGTGCTCCTACTTCCTTAATCAGTAAGAAAACACCAGAGCCTCCTTAAGGAGACACTGGTGCTATTCACTGATAAGCTTATGGCCGGCTGCCTTTTGCAGACGGTTCATGATGGCATGTCCGACGCCTTCATTCGGGAAAATTTCACTAAAAATGATATCGACATTGTCTTGATTGAAACTTCTTAGTGTATCATATAAAGCGGCCGCGACCGTTTGCAGCTCAGCTCGCCGGCCACATGATAGAATAACATCCGCCTTGTAAAAGCGGTGATTTTCTTCGGTTGTCAACACACCCACCCGAAGTCCTTCCTGCTGCTTTTCCGACACTAATGATTGCAAAAATTTTTTAGTGCCTGACACCATATAAAGCGGGGCATTTGGTGCGTAGTGGCGGTATTTCATTCCTGGTGCCTTTGGACGAGCAGACTGATCCTTTAAGGCCGCATCTTCACGAACTTCTCCCACAACCGCCTCAAGCTGCTCCCTTGTCACACCGCCCGGCCTTAGGATGACTGGGATTCCCTCTGTGCAATCAACGACGGTTGATTCAACGCCAACTCCTGTCGCGCCTCCATCCAACACGCCGGCAATTTTTCCATTTAAATCATCCAGCACATGCTCCGCTTTCGTTGGACTCGGCTTTCCAGAGCTGTTGGCACTTGGAGCGGCTATCGGAAGTCCACAGGTTTTCAACAGTGCCAGTGCAACGGGATGATCCGGCATCCTTACCGCCACGGTAGCAAGTCCTGCTGTCGCTTTCTCTGATAGAATGCCATCCTTCTTTTTAAAAATAATTGTCAGCGGACCCGGCCAAAAGGCATCCATTAATTTAGCAGCTGTTTGAGGAACCTCAGTTACAAATCTACTAAGCTGCTTGCGGTCGGCAATGTGAATAATTAATGGATTATCACTGGGGCGCCCTTTCGCTACAAAGATTTTTGCCACTGCTTCATCACTTTCAGCATTACCACCCAGCCCGTAAACGGTCTCTGTTGGCAGAGCGACCACTTCATTTTCTCTTAAAAAATTGGCTGCATCCACAACCTGTGGATTATTCTCGAGATTATCCACATATTTATCCACTTTCCAGATGTTTGTGTTCATAGTTATCCACCTTTATTGATGACAAAACTTTTATCGAATTTTGGCGAATTTGCGCGGAAAAACTCCTATCTTTTCACCTTGTACGTTTGAAAGTATAAAAGAAGGTGGGTATAAATACAAGTTTTATCCACAAATTGTGTATAACTTTGAGGAAAAAGTGGATAACTTTGTGGATTAATCCACAACTATAGTGAAAATTTTAAAAATAGTGAGTTATCCACATTTAAAACTTGTCGAATGTGCTCAGAGGTAGAAAACTCTGTGGGTAACGCTTCACGTTCGATTTTCTGAAAGCCCATTAATTCAAAAAATGGCAAAGCCACACTTTTATTAGTTGCCAAAAACAAGCTTTTCATCCCTTTTTCTTTCGCTAATTTGACCATTTGATCAAAAAGCATAAAAATTTCTTTATCCGCTTGTCCGGGAGAAACCACCAGTGAGCGCAGCATCCCATGCTCCTCAAACGCCTCCATGCCGAGCGAACCACGGATTGTGCCATCTTCGTTTTCTAGCAGGAGAAAATAGTCTATGGTTTCTGCGGTTAGTCCATCGGTCCCAAGATTGGCTATTGTCAAAAACGCCTGTAAATTTTCCAAATCCTCTTGATTAGCCTTGCGAATTAATGCCTGCATCCCATCCACCTCGTTTAAAAGATTCTACTCTATTACTATGAAAAACTAGTGATAATAGAACAGCAGGATGGGCGATTTCATCAAAAAAACTAGTCCGGCGCTGGACTAGTTTTAGTTAAACATTTTCTCCCACATTTCTACCACGAAAAACTTAACCTTTACTGGTTCTTCGTCTTTAGCGGTATAGACAGGGGCTTCCTTCTTTACTTTCTTCTTCGCCTTTTTTACTTCTTCAACAGGCTTCTTCGCTATTTGTACGTCTTTATCCAAGTTTTCAGTGTTAACTTCTTCTTCAACTGGTTTCTTTATTTCTTCTACAGATTTTTGGGGTGCTTGAATCACTTTTTTTACGGGCTGTTCTACTTCTTTTACGGTCTTAGATGGTTTTTCTACCGGTTCGCTTACTATGCTTTCCGCTTGTTCTTTTTCTTCCACTGGTACAGGTGCAGGTGTTTCTGCCTCTTCTTCTGTTTGACTTTCATTTTGCTGTTCTTTTTCACTAATGGTTTCTGCTTTTGCTACGTGTTTTTCCTCAAAGCCATCGCTCACTGCAACACCATTTGAAAAATCAAGGAAGCATAATGGCGGGTATAATACGCACCACCAGTTTGCGCCTTCGCCTTTGCCTAATGTAATCAGGATTGCTTGATACTCGCCAGCTGGATATAAGTACTGGCCATATAATTTGGTAGGAAACTGAACTTTTCCAAACTCAACCTTCACCGACTGGTTCGATCCTTGTTCATGAACTACTTTTTCAGCAATGGTCTGGATTTCAGGAAGCTTGCTGTTGATGACCTTTTTTGCTTCGTTCATTGACGTTAAATCTTGTACCCACAGTGTAATTTGTGCATTTACAGCATCACGTACCTGGCGTTTGATTGCTTGATCTTGTTCAAAATCACTGTTTGCCAAAATCCTTAAGCGGATGGCTTCCCCCGGAATGACAATTGATTCCTTTGCTGCGGCTTCGGTCTTTGGCATATATAAATTCAACATTGTCCCCAATGATAAAATGACTAAGTATCCCCAAACGATTAGTTTTCCTCTCAACTTAGCACAACCCCTTTGCCCTTCGATACTTCCATTTTGGACAAAGATGAAGAATCTTAAACTAGTAAATTTGAAAAACTCTATTAAATTTTTCCAAGGTAAAAATTTGTCTTTCTGATAGGAGTGGTCTATTGGACAAAATTAAAGATGGCTTGTGTGTTTTCGTCTAATAGCAGCGGCTCTATTGAACAAAATTCATTTAAAAAACGAGGATTTGTCCATTGGCAGGATTCTATTGGACAATCTTCATTTGCAACCTCTCCAATTTGTCCAATAGAAAGGCTCTATTGGACAAAATTCACTTAAAAAGCGAGGATTTGTCCATTAGAAGGGCTCTATTGGACAATCCTCTATTGCAACCTCTCCAATTTGTCCAATAGAAGTGTCCTATTGGACAAAATCCAACTCCAACCTCTCGAACTTGTCCAATAGCACGTAGTTTATGGATTTCACGAAGCAGCACAAGGTTTGTAATTTTATCATTTCCTGGTAAACGATAAAAAGAGTGTTAAACCAATTCCGGCTTAACACTCTTTAATTTCGGCAAAAACCATCCGATCCCTGCCATTAATATCATTAACAATTTCAACCTTAACCTTTGGGAAGGTTGTTCGGAACAGCTCCGCTACCGCTTCACCCTGCCCCATGCCGATTTCAAAACAGACAAGGGCCGTTGGCGCTAGAACCAGTGGCAATTCCGTCATAAAACGGCGGTAGAAGTCGAGGCCATCATCACCCGCAAACAAGGCACGATGCGGCTCATGCTCCGTCACCACCTCAGACATCGTTTCCCTATCAGCAACCGGAATATAAGGCGGATTTGACACCACCACATCCAGTTTCTCGCCATTCTCGATAAACGGCCCGAGCAAATCCCCCTGCATAAAGCGAACATCCGCCCCAAGCCGGGCAGCATTCTCCCGCGCCACCGCAAGCGACCCCTCCGCAATATCAGTGCCTGTCACCTTTAACACCTGCTTCACAGTGTTATCAGTGCCTGTCACCGTTCCTACCATCTCCGCAGTATTATTGGTGCCTGTCACCTTTTGCACTGTCGTCGGTTGGTATTCTAATTCCAAGGTGATGGCGATGGCACCGCTGCCTGTGCCGATGTCGGCTAAACGGATTTCCTGGTGGCTGGTGAAGATCTTTTTCATGCGCTGGAGTGTCCCGTAGACAAGTTCTTCTGTTTCCGGGCGCGGAATGAGAACCTCCTCATTCACCACAAAGGTCCGGCCATAAAACTCTTCAGAACCGATCAAATATTGGACCGGGACACCTTCTTCGACATGTGCCCGTACTGCCCCTTCAAACGCTTCCCAAACACTCAGCTCTATATCCTCACGCATATTGGCAAACAATTGCGCACGTGACATTCCAGTAAAATGCCGAAGCAAAAGTTCGCCGGCATTGTCATTACGACCTGCTTCAACTAAAAAAGAAGAAGCCCATTTTAGGGCCTCAAATACTTTTTTACTCATTAGATGCCTCTTCTAGTCTTTTTGCCTGTTCATCCATTACCAATGCATCAATAATTTCGTCCAGCTTACCTTCAATAATTTGATCAAGCTTTTGAAGGGTTAAGCCAATGCGATGATCGGTTACCCGATTTTGCGGGAAATTATAGGTGCGAATTCGTTCTGAACGGTCACCTGTTCCAACTGCGGATTTACGAACCTGATCATATTCAGCCTGCGCTTCCTGTTGGAACTTATCATAGACACGTGCACGTAAAACCTTCATCGCTTTATCCCGGTTCTTGTGCTGTGACTTTTCATCCTGGATCGATACCATGATTCCAGTTGGTAAGTGTGTCAACCGAACGGCTGACATTGTCGTGTTAACGGATTGTCCGCCGGCACCACTTGAAGCAAAAGTATCAAAGCGGATATCTTTATCATGGATTTCATATTCAAACTCTTCCGCCTCTGGCAAACACACAACCGTTGCAGTTGAAGTATGAATCCGGCCGCCAGATTCTGTTTCTGGCACACGCTGAACACGGTGGGCGCCGCTTTCAAACTTTAATTTAGAGTATGCACCTTGACCATTAATCATAAAACTGATTTCTTTATAGCCGCCAAGGCCTGTTGGGCTGGCATCAATCAAGTCTGTTTTCCAGCCCTGTGCTTCCGCAAATCGGCTGTACATCCGGTAAAGCGTACCAGCAAACAATGCCGCCTCTTCCCCGCCAGCTGCACCGCGGATTTCAAAGATAACGTTTTTGTCATCGTTTGGATCCTTTGGAACAAGGAGAATTTTCATTTTTGCTTCAAGCTCTTCAATTTGAGCCTCAAGCTCATGAACTTCTTCCTTCACCATTTCACGCATCTCGGCATCAAGCTTCTCTTCAAGCATAGCCTTTGCATCCTGAAGCTGCGCACGAGTCTCTTTATATTGGCGGTAGGTTTGTACAGTTTCTTGTATATCACTTTGTTCTTTTGAATATTCGCGAAGTTTCTTTGAATCATTAATTATTTCTGGGTCGCTTAAAAGTTCGTTCAACTTTTCGTAGCGATCTTCCACGGATTGAAGACGATCAAACACAGTTCATTCACCTCGAGTTTTAGTCCATAACATTCTAATTATAGTATAGGTGAAAACCGCCGTCAAAACCAAATTGAGGGAGAAATATTTTATTTATGCCAAGCCCTTTTTTTCCACACAAAAAAACATGCCCTAAAATCAGAGCATGTTACCTGCGGTCCTCCTGGACGCGGACTTCCATATTATAACGTGGAAGTGCTTTTACCAGTTTCCGGTGAAGGCGCGCTTCCGCTTTGTTTCTTTCTTGATCAGACAGCATTCCTTTTTTATAAACAGTTACCCACATACGATCGCCGTTAATCCAGACAGAATCCGTCCTAAATTCATTCGTTTGGGCAATGACTTGTTTTGCTTTGTTGATATCATTGCCATGATTGGTCGCACCTGCTTCCCCACCGCTGCCCGTCCGTTTTAAATCAAGAAAGTTCGGGTTTTGGTTGGTGATGTCATCTTCGACCATATGCTGCTTGTTCTTACGGCGATCATTGATACTATCAGGTCCACCATTGTTTAGGCTGGACATGTTCGTATGTTGCGGATTATTGTGGCGAAGGTCATTGGCCGAACGATCATTTTGCCCTTGACAGCCGCTGACGATTAACAAAAACATGATACCCATAAGGGACATCCACTTTTTTACCATACTTACACCTCCCATTACTATCATGCCCGGAGCTGAGTTGTAATGAGCTAGTGAAATCTTTCCAAAGCTTCATGTCTAGCTAGGAGTAAAAATGACGAAGATAAGTAATTCCGTGGGTTTCCAACTTATTTCCGCGCATTTTATCAATAATTCCGTGTAAAACGACGATAATTCCGTATAAAAACCTGTTAATCCCGCGCAAAAGCCAGATAATCCCGCGAACCTTTCCCATTTTCCCGCTAACTCCTCAAAAATCCAAACACTGATCCAAATAAACCCACAAAAAAAACTGCCTGAGAACCAACTCCCAGACAGTGTTAACGGTGACAGGCACCATTTATTATATTAGTACATTGCTAACCACGTTTTCGGTGTCAGGCACCATCGCAACTTAGCGCGAGTTGACAGGTGTTGTTTTTGGGACTTCGTGGTGGTGACGGCAGCGCGGTTCGTATGCTTCCGAAGCACCGACCAATATAACCGGGTCATGGTAAGAGGCTGGACGGCCATCAATCAGCCGCTGCGTTCTGCTGGATGGTGAACCGCACACAGTACAAACTGCCTGCAGCTTTGTTACCGACTCTGCTACCGCCATTAACGCCGGCATCTGCCCGAACGGCTCACCGCGGAAATCCATATCAAGCCCGGCGCAGATCACGCGGTGCCCGCTGTCTGCCAGCTGCTGAACAACTCGGACAATTCCTTCATCAAAAAACTGAACTTCATCTATCGCAATAATATCGATATCCGCCTCTACATGATGCAAAATCTCAATAGAATGGGAAATTGGCGTCGCATGAAAAGAAGAGCCATTATGGGATACGACTGACTGCTCACTGTAGCGATTATCAATTTTCGGCTTAAACACAGCTATATTTTGTTTTGCAAACTGAGCCCGCCGAACCCGACGAATCAATTCCTCTGATTTCCCGGAAAACATACTGCCACAGATAACCTCAACCCATCCGCTTTGTTTCATTAAATACATAAACGGCGTCTCCTTCCTATAACGAACCCTAGAACGATTTATAATATATTTTAAGCTGAATTCTCAACTATATTTAAGTATTTTTCCTGCCTATCTATGTCAATCCACTAATTTTTTTCAATAAAAAACAGGCAAGCCATAGGTTCTCTTGCCTGTTCCTTGAGTAATTATTGTTGTTGTGACTTAAGGCCGTATTTTTTGTTGAAACGGTCAACACGTCCGCCAGCTTCAGCGAATTTTTGACGACCAGTATAGAATGGATGACATTCTGAACAAGTTTCAACACGGATCTCATTTTTAACAGAACCTGTTTCAAATGTATTACCGCATGCACAAGTCACCTTTACCATTTTATAATTAGGATGAATTCCTGCTTTCATTTCTTTTCAGCTCCTTCCGCCCTGAATCATTCGAAACAGAGTTATATAAATGCCTGTCTTTACAAACAAGCACCAATTACATAAAAGACACTGCACCCATTATAACAAGGGTATCCTATTTTTGCAAGCTGGGATTTGTTGGCTTCTTTTTAAAAAAGGAACGCAAATGGAACCCCCAACCAATCTAGTCCAAAGCAACATCTTCTACTACCGTCTAGTTTTCAACTCTTCCCCTAATTGGGCGAAAAATTCTTCATTCGACTTTGTTTGGCGTAATTTTTTCAAGAAGCGCTCAGCAAAGTCTGGTGAATCGGACATCGATTTGCGAATCGCCCATAACTTATCCAAATGGTCCTTCGGAATAAGTAATTCTTCTTTACGAGTACCGGAACGGCGAATGTCAAGCGCAGGGAAAATACGGCGCTCCGCCAATTGACGGTCAAGATGCAGTTCCATATTACCTGTCCCTTTAAATTCCTCATAAATAACATCATCCATCCGTGAACCCGTATCAACAAGAGCCGTAGCGAGAATGGTTAAGCTGCCGCCCTCTTCAATATTACGGGCAGCCCCGAAGAAACGCTTCGGACGGTGGAACGCTGCCGGGTCAATACCACCTGAAAGCGTCCGGCCGCTTGGCGGGATGACTAGGTTATAGGCACGCGCCAAACGCGTAATGCTATCCATCAAAATCACGACATCACGCTTGTGCTCAACCAAACGCATTGCCCGGTCAAGCACGAGCTCGGCCACTTTAATATGGTTTTCAGGAACCTCGTCAAACGTCGAGCTGACTACGTCACCTGCAACAGAACGTTCAATATCGGTTACCTCTTCCGGACGTTCGTCGATTAACAACACGATTAACTCGACATCAGGATGGTTCGTCGTAATGCTGTTGGCAATTTCTTTTATCAGCATCGTTTTTCCGGCCTTTGGAGGGGCCACGATCAGACCACGCTGACCAAAACCGACCGGTGCCACAACATCCATAATTCTCGTCGACAGATGTTTTGGTGTTGTTTCGAGCTTCATTTGTCTATCTGGATACAACGGAGTTAAAGCTGGGAAATAAACACGCTCTTTCGCAGATTCTGGGTCTTCCCCGTTGACCGCCTCCACATGGAGCAAACCATAATAGCGTTCGTTTTCTTTTGGAGGTCGAACCTTACCGGACACCTTGTCCCCATTGCGAAGATCAAAACGGCGGATTTGCGAAGCGGAAATATAAATATCCTCTGAGCTTGGCGAATAATTGATTGGCCGTAAAAATCCAAAACCCTCTGATTGTATAATCTCGAGAACACCTTCCATGAAGAAAAAGCCCTGTTGTTCAGCGCGAGATTTTAAGATTGCAAAAATTAATTCTTTTTTCGTTAATTTGCTGTAGTAGGTTACTTTATATTCGCGAGCAAGCTCATAAAGTTCCTTCAGCTTCATATTCTCTAAACTTGAAATAGTTAAGTCCATTTGTACACCACTCTTTAAAATTTTTCCAGCAAATCCGCTAGTTGAAAGCGGGAGATTGTCTAGTTAGATAATAATCAGAAATTAGAGGAATTGAAATAGAAGTAGATAAAAGAAATGAATAGGATTGCAGAATAGATGCATAATAAAAACAATTACTATTTTACCCTCTCTACAAAAAATTAATCAACTAAAAAATAATAATTCCATTATTGGTAATTATTCCTTATCCTTGTGAATTAAACGAAGAGACTAGATGCATTAATCTAGCCTCTTCTGTGTGGTGCCTGACACCATTTGTACTGTCTACGTCTACTTTATTTAATTACTAGATTTTCTTTTGAGGCTGTTTCGGTAAAGACCGCGTTGTTTTTTATGTGTTCTTAAGGTGTTCGAGCTCGTCCTTTGTTAGTGCTTCCCGCCAAACAGTGGCACCGAGTCCGTTTAGTTTTTCAACTAAATTGCTATAACCACGGTCAATATGATCAAGACCGGTCACTTCCGTAATTCCTTCGGCCAACAAGCCAGCAATGACAAGGGCTGCTCCGGCACGGAGATCGCTTGCCTTCACTTTTGCACCTTGGAGCTGGATTGGACCGTTAATAATCGCAGAGCGGCCTTCTACCTTAATATTCGCATTCATTCTTCTTAGTTCATCAATATGTTTAAAACGGGCACCATAAATCGTATCGGTCACCACGGCTGATCCTGAAGCTTTTGTTAAGAGCGTCGTAAATGGCTGCTGCAGGTCGGTTGGGAATCCCGGATAAACAAGGGTTTTGATATCAACCGCTTTCAAGTTGACTGAACCATCAACAAACACTTGGTCATCACTCGTCTCAATCCTCACGCCCATCTCACGGAGTTTAGCAATCAACGATTCTAAATGCTGCGGGATGACGTTATCAACTAAGATTCCTTTGCCGACAGCTGCTCCTATAATCATATAGGTTCCTGCTTCGATTCGGTCTGGAATAATCGTATGACGGCAGCCATGAAGCGTATCGACACCATCAATCCGGATTACGTCGGTTCCAGCTCCCTTTATTTTCGCGCCCATATTGGTTAATAAGGTGGCCACATCAATAATTTCTGGTTCTTTCGCAGCGTTCTCAATGATCGTCCGACCTTTAGCGCGTACGGCAGCCAGCATAATATTAATGGTTGCTCCGACACTGACTACATCCAAGTAAATCCGGGCACCGCGCAATTCATCTGCACGCAAATAAATCGCCCCTTGTTCGTTGGTAATTTGAGCACCCAACGCTTCAAACCCTTTAATATGCTGGTCAATCGGTCTTGGGCCGAGATGACAGCCGCCAGGCAATCCAATCACTGCCTTCTTAAACCGTCCTAGCATCGCACCCATTAAATAATAGGAAGCACGCAGCTTTTTTACCTTACCGTTTGGCAGCGGCATCGAAATCATCGTTGAAGGGTCAACCGTCATTTCCTCATCCGTCATAGCGACTTTCCCGCCGATCTCCTCGAGCAAATCCTTTAAGATTTCCACATCAGAGATATTTGGCAAACCCTCGATCGTTACGGGTGATTCTGCTAAAATGGTGGCTGGTATGAGGGCTACAGCACTGTTTTTAGCACCACTGATGCGAACTGTTCCTTTTAACGGATAACCGCCCGCAATTTTTAGTTTTTCCATTAATTGACTCCCTTCTAAGCCCACGAAAGGTCACGAATGATTGTCAGCGCGTGACTTTTTTTATACACAAGCACCATTAGGGGTGTTTCTGCTTTATTTAAAAAGACCACTGGTACCAAGCGAGGCTATAGGTATATTTTTCCAACACAAAAAGTCAAATTCCGACAGCTTGTCTATCATTAGTTTACACGAAAATCTCAATTTCATGTATTTATAATAAAAAAATTTATCCCAATTTGCAAAGCAGTCGTGAGTGTTTGTTTTCGTCGTGAAAAATGGAGGGGGTTTCCCAATGAAAAATAGGCGTTTCTGCGGTTGTTCCAGTCTTATAAGGGCCTTCAATTCCTTCAGTTTCGACTAAATTTTCAGATATCTCTTTACAGACATAAACCGCCCTTAAAAAAGGACGGTTTTCAGTTTTTATAAAAGTTCCAGATAACTCCAGAACCAACAGATGTTATTAAGCTCTGCCTGCAGAACCGAATTCGCGCATTTTGCCGATTACTGTTTCTTTGATCGCGTCACGAGCTGGGCCTAAGTATTTACGTGGATCGTACTCTTCTGGCTTTGCTGCTAATACTTCACGAACAGTTCTCGCAGAAGCAATTTGGTTTTCAGTGTTTACGTTGATTTTTGCAGTTCCAAGGGAAACAGAACGCTGGATATCTTTTGTTGGGATACCAGTACCACCGTGTAATACTAATGGCATACCAGTAAGGTTACCGATTTCTTCCATTTCTTTGAAACCAAGGTTTGGTTCGCCTTTGTAAGGACCGTGTACAGAACCTAATGCAGGAGCTAAACAATCGATACCTGTGCGTTTTACAAGCTCAACACATTCCTGAGCGTCAGCATAGATAATGCTTCCAGAAACGTCATCTTCTTGTCCGCCAACAGTTCCTAACTCAGCTTCAACAGAAACACCTTTAGAGTGAGCGTAGTCTACTACTTTTTTAGTAATTTCAACGTTCTCTTCAAATGGGTGATGTGAAGCGTCAATCATAACAGATGTAAAGCCTGCATCGATGGCTTCTTTACATTTTTCAAAGCTTGAACCGTGGTCAAGGTGAATTGCCACAGGAACTGTTACGTTTAAGTCCTCCATTAGGCCTTCAACGATTTTTACAACAGTCTTAAAGCCGGACATATAACGAGCAGCACCTTCAGAAACACCAAGGATTACTGGTGACTTTTCTGCTTCTGCAGCCATTAAAATGGCTTGTGTAAACTCCAGGTTATTTAAGTTGAATTGCCCTACAGCGTAGCCTTCCGCTTTCGCTTTGTTAAGCATGTCTTTCATTGATACTAAAGGCATTTCTCTTCCTCCTTAAGTTAGCTTGATATCATTTTAAACAGGGTCTTCCATAACAGGATTTCCCTCTGATTTGTCGATTATGTATAAATCAAAATGATACCCAGCCTGTTAAAAGTTCATATGTATCATATCAAAAGAAATGAGGAAATGCCATTATTCGAGCGCTTTTTTTGAAACTGTCACAATGAAAGCGCACCCACCAAAAGTTGTCTGCTTTTGTGCTTTACTTTTAAAAAAAATACCATTATTTAGTTTGCTTTTTGCGGAATATGTTTGCGGACAGCGGCACGGATATCGTCAATATCGAATGGCTTTGCAAAATGGGTTAGAGCACCAAGGTCTTTGGCTTCTTGAATCATATCCAATTCGCCATAGGCGGTCATGATGATGACGCGAATCTCTGGATCGATAACTTTCATTCGTTTTAAAATTTCTATACCGTCCATACCGGGAATTTTCATATCCAAGAGGACAAGATCCGGATGATGATTTGTCACGATTTCTAGTGCTTGGACTCCATTTGCAGCTTGAAATGTTTGATATCCTTCTTTTTGGAACACTTCATTCAGCAAGATGCGAATGCCAAATTGATCGTCGACAATTAAAATTTTCTCTTTCATAAACGCCACCTCTTTCTTAGCTTTCTCTTTTACTTGTTATATTTCTACCTTGGGAAATAAATATCCTGCTTAAAGTTTTGTTATTTTTACATTTGTTTTTGGGTTACGGCCAAAAAAGACTTATAATGAATGGCGTAAAAGGAGGGTTAAAATGTTAAAAATGTTTACTACCCAGTTAACGGGTGTTTTTAAAAAAATAGCAGAAAAAGAAGAGTTTTCCTTTGAGGATGGCGCCCGCCTGCTCGCCCAGGCCCCTGCCGGTGACGGTTCCATTTATCTTTATGGCACGAAGGAAATGAAAGCCGTGGAATTGGAAGCAGTAGAAGGAGCTGAGCCGTTACAGGCGGCTAAGGTGTTAACCGAGGCTGAGATTGACGAGCTGAGTGATGCTGACCGTGTCCTGTTGTTTTCAAGGTTTTCTACTGACAGGCCGGCACTTGAACTCGCCCAGCTGCTCCGCGAAAAGATGATCCCTTTTGTGGCGGCTTCCACAGTGATTGAGCCCGCTGATCAGGATTTATCACAATTAGCCGATGTCCATATCGATTTGCGGTTAACAAAAGGACTGCTTCCCGATGAGGCAGGAAATCGTTATGGCTTTCCGTCTGCGATGGCGGCATTGTTTGTCTATCACGGCTTAAAATTTACGATTGATGAGATTTTAGCAGAATATGAAGAGTAAAATAGGGCCTTAGCGGGCCCTATTTTTGATTGGCTGATTTTTGGTGATGATTGGCCCATTTTTGGAGGTGATTGGCCATTTTTTACACAACAATGGTCGATTTCGGCGGACCTTTGGCTCTTTTTCCGGCAAGATTGGCTGTTTTTCCTTTTTATTACAAAAATAAAGACCAGTCCGCAAACGGAGACTGGCCAGTAATCAAAATTATTTTTGAATAGAAGCTTTAATAAAGTCACGGAACAACGGCTGTGGACGCGTTGGTCTTGACACGAATTCCGGATGGAACTGTGACGCGACAAACCATGGGTGATCTTTCAACTCAATGATTTCCACTAAACGGCCGTCAGGGCTAGTCCCTGAGAACACAAATCCTTGTGCTTCCATCTCTTGACGATAGAAATTGTTAAACTCATAACGGTGACGGTGGCGCTCATAGACCACTTCATCCTCATAGGCTTCAAACGCCTTTGTCCCTTCTGCAAGTCGGCAAGGATATAGACCTAAACGCAATGTACCGCCCAAATCTTCCACATCCTTCTGCTCAGGAAGCAGGTCGATAATTGGATGTTTCGTTTCAGGAAGGAATTCTGCTGAATGTGCATCAGCATAACCCAATACGTTGCGGGCAAATTCAATCGTTGCCAGCTGCATACCTAGGCAAATACCAAGGAATGGCTTTTTCTGCTCACGGGCATAACGGGTTGCTTCAATCTTCCCTTCAATTCCCCGGTCGCCGAATCCGCCAGGCACTAGCACGCCATCGACATCTTTAAGGAGTTCCGCAACATTTTCACGGTTAACATCTTCGGAATTAATCCACTTGATTTCTACGTCTGTATCAAATGCATAACCGGCATGCTTCATCGCTTCAACAACTGAAATGTAGGCATCCTGAAGTTCTACATACTTACCAACAAGACCAATCCGGACTTTACCAGAAAGGTTTAGAACCCGGTCAACAAGTGCGGTCCACTCGGTCATTTCTGCTGGAGAAGTACCTAATTCCAAGTGATCACAAACGATTTGATCCATGTTTTGCTCTTGCAGCGCGAGCGGAATGGAATAAAGGGTATCCGCGTCACGGCATTCGATCACCGCTTTGGCATCAATATCACAGAACAAGGCCAGTTTATCCTTCATATCCTGAGAAACTGGATATTCTGTTCTGACGACAATAATATTTGGCTGAATTCCTAGGCTGCGCAGTTCCTTTACGCTATGCTGGGTTGGTTTCGTCTTCATTTCACCGGCCGCTTTTATGTAAGGAATCAGCGTACAGTGAATGTACATTACATTTTTGCTGCCAATATCACTCTTAATTTGGCGAATCGCTTCTAGAAATGGCAGTGATTCGATATCCCCAACTGTACCGCCAATTTCCGTAATAACAACATCAGCATTTGTTTCTTTTCCCGCCCGGAAACAGCGCTCTTTGATTTCATTGGTAATGTGCGGAATAACCTGAACAGTTGCCCCTAAGTAGTCACCGCGGCGCTCTTTTCTTAATACCGTTGAATAGATTTTCCCTGTTGTTACGTTGGAGTACTTGTTTAGATTAATGTCAATAAAACGCTCATAGTGGCCAAGATCCAAATCTGTTTCCGCACCATCATCGGTAACAAATACTTCACCATGCTGGTAAGGACTCATGGTTCCTGGGTCCACGTTAATGTACGGATCGAATTTTTGGATCGTTACATTTAAACCTCGATTTTTCAATAAACGCCCTAAGGAAGCAGCGGTAATTCCTTTTCCAAGTGATGACACTACACCACCCGTAACAAAAATATACTTTGTCATAAATAGTCCTCCTCTATTACAGTTTGTGCATTATTCAGGTTGTTTAAGGATATTTTTTTAAAAATTATTTCCCTATTGCTCCAAAAACGAAAAAACTCCTGATATGGGAGTTTTTTAGAAAAGCTTCAGGTGCCAGGCACTCCAGCTTCACATAAAAATAAAAAGCGCTCCACTCGCGGCATTGCGAGGGGAGCGCATATTCGTTATATTCATTCGTCCTTTTAAAAGGAGCCCAAAAAAGATAATACAGGGGCCTGGATAAAAAGTCAAGCTGTTTCCTTCACCCTAAAAAGAGAGAACCGGTGGAACTCGGGATCAAACTTACAAGTCTTCGTCTTCTTCCACTTCGTCGAACTCTTCATCTTCTTCCTCTTCATCAAGCTCTTCATCGAGAACTTCTGCTTCATCAAGTTCGAACTCATCATCATCATCTTCGTCAAGGACATCGTCATCGTCGTCGAATTCATCGACATCATCCAGATCATCATCCAAATCGTCGTCATCATCATCATCATCAAGAAGATCGTCATCATCATCGGCAAAGTCATCCAGATCATCATAATCTTCTTCATCGATTTCATCGAAGTCCTCAAGCTCTTCTTCGTCGACAACCTTTTTCGCCTTTTTCTTCTTCGGTTTAACGGCGGTGATTACCTCTTCTTCAGCTGTATCAACTGGATACCAGAAGCGTAGTCCCCAGCGGTTTTCTCCTAATGAAAGGAAACGGCCGTCGATGTTGATATCCGTATAAAATTGTGCCAGGCGTGTCCGAATTTCTTCGTCCGATATTCCAGCAGCGGCTTTAATCTCTTTCACTAAATCATGAAAGGAGATGGGCTGCTTGCTATTTTTTAAATATTCATAAGCCATTTCCATGAGGGAAAACTCTTGCAATTCCTCTTTTGAGTATTGTGCTAAACTCACTATTGGCACTTCCTTTCTCTATTTAACACTCATAACTTTCCGAGTGGTCCAGGACAGTTAGGATTCTTATGTATGAAAAAATAATTGAATTTTGATAACTGTCTAGCTCCCGTGCGGGTAATATACTTTCCACACTTCTAATTTTTGCATATTCTTCATTATAAACAAATTCTTGGTGTTTATGCTAGTGTAAGTAGATAGTTTGTCTTGAATTTTTGCAGGGATGAATTATTCCCCCTTCTGAGATTTCTCCCTCTTAAGCTTTTTCATCTCTTTAATGGAAACATACAAAAAGAGAATGGCCAAAAGCAGGAACGAAACTGCACCCAGCTGCCGTTGATATAAATAGTTTAATGGCCAGGCGAAAATGATTAAAATAATGATTATGTGAAGACCCTTCATCTGGACACACCTACCTATAAACACATTGAAGTTGAAACGCTAAGATTGATTATATAAGATACAAGATTAATTTGATATCGATAACAACTAACTATTTTAACACAAAAATAGACATTCCGCGAAAAGCACCATGTGAAATCCTCACATGGTGCCTGTCACCGTTTATACTATTTTCGTATTACATATTCCGCCGGTACTGTCCGCCGACTTCGTATAACGCTCTCGTGATTTGCCCGAGGCTGGCGACTTTAACGGTTTCCATCAGTTCGGCGAAGATGTTGCCATTGTTGACCGCTGCAGCCTTCAAGCGAGCTAAGGCAGCTGCTGTTTCGCTTGAATGAGCTTCCTGGAAGGCCTGCAAATGATGAATCTGCCATTCCTTCTCTTCCTTCGTGGCCCGGGCCAATTCCATATTATTGACCTCTTCTTCAGATGGCGGATTCGGATTTACATACGTATTGACGCCAATAATTGGCAATTCTCCGGTGTGCTTTTTCATTTCATAATACATCGATTCGTCCTGAATCTTGCCGCGCTGATACTGGGTCTCCATCGAACCGAGCACCCCGCCGCGGTCATTCAAGCGGTCAAACTCTTGGAGAACCGCCTCTTCCACTAAATCGGTCAGCTCTTCGACAATAAACGAACCTTGAAGAGGATTCTCATTCTTCGTTAACCCATGCTCCTTCGTAATAATCATCTGAATCGCCATCGCCCGGCGCACCGACTCTTCGGTTGGCGTCGTAATCGCCTCATCATAAGCATTTGTATGAAGGGAATTACAGTTATCATGCAAGGCCATTAATGCTTGCAGGGTCGTCCGGATATCATTAAAGTCGATTTCCTGGGCATGCAGCGACCGCCCTGAGGTCTGAACATGATACTTCAGCTTTTGACTGCGCTCATTCGCCCCATATTTATCACGCATCACCGTCGCCCAAATCCTCCGTGCCACCCGGCCAATCACCGTGTACTCAGGATCCAAGCCATTCGAGAAAAAGAACGATAGGTTCGGCGCAAAATCATCAATCTTCATACCGCGGCTCAGATAATATTCCACATACGTAAAGCCATTAGACAGCGTAAACGCGAGCTGCGAAATCGGATTGGCACCGGCTTCGGCAATATGATAACCGCTAATTGATACAGAATAATAATTGCGGACTTGATGGTCAATGAAATACTGTTGAATATCGCCCATCATCCGTAAGGCAAACTCTGTTGAAAAAATACACGTATTCTGGCCTTGGTCTTCTTTTAAAATATCAGCCTGAACGGTCCCGCGTACCGTGCGCAGTGTGTAGGCTCGGACTTTAGCAAACTCTTCAACCGTCAACGTCCGGCCAAGCTCTGCTTCCTTCTCCTGCACCTGCTGATCAATGGCCGTATTCATAAACATTGCTAAAATAATCGGCGCTGGGCCATTAATTGTCATCGAAACCGATGTGGACGGGTGGCATAAATCAAAGTCGGCATACAGCTTTTTCATGTCATCTAAGGTACAAACATTGACCCCGCTTTCGCCAACTTTCCCAAAAATATCGGGACGGTAATCCGGGTCTTCCCCGTACAAAGTCACTGAATCAAAGGCAGTACTTAACCGCTTTGCCGCATCATCCTTTGACAAGTAGTGGAAGCGGCGGTTGGTCCTGTCCGGTGTTCCTTCACCGGCGAACTGGCGCTTCGGATCTTCACCCTCGCGTTTAAAAGGAAACACCCCAGCCGTATAAGGGAATGAACCTGGGACATTCTCGCGGTACACCCAGCGCAAAATCTCACCGTAATCTTTATATTTTGGCAGAACCACTTTCGGAATATCAAGGCCGGATAAACTTTTCGACTTTAAAACGGTGATAATCTCTTTATCTCGAATGCGCGTAACAAATTTTTCACCCGCATACGCTGACTTCGTCTGTTCCCACGACGCTAGGATTTTTTGCGATTCCGTCGTCAGCTGCTCCTCTGTTTCCTGTTTCACTTTCTCTAAAGCAGCCACCACTTCCGGCTGATCCTGAACTGCCTCGATGGCACCCTCAAGCTGAAATAATTTCCGGGCAATATTGGCCTGGGCTTCGGCCTTGCGATGATAGCCGCGCACTGTCTCGGTGATCTCACGTAAATAATAACGGCGGTCTGTCGGAATGATGACATTTTGCTTTTCAACCACGGCTTCCTTACTAAACGACGTCACCCACTCGGTGCCTGCTTTTTCATTAATCACTTCAACTAACGCCGCAAACAACGCATTCGTCCCCTGGTCATTAAACTGGCTGGCAATCGTGCCGTATACCGGCATTTCGTCCAGATCTTTTTCAAACAGCATATGGTTGCGCTGATACTGCTTCTGTACCTGGCGCTTCGCATCCTCCGAGCCCTTGCGTTCAAATTTATTGATGACAATCAAGTCAGCAAAGTCGAGCATATCAATCTTTTCCAGCTGTGATGGCGCTCCAAATTCACTCGTCATCACATACATCGACACATCACAGATCTCGGTGATTTCCGCGTCCCCCTGACCGATGCCGCTCGTTTCGACAATCACTAGGTCAAAGCCTGCCGCCTTGGTAACCGTGACGGCATCCTTAATCGCCAGCGATAATTCATTTTTGGAGGACCGTGTCGCGAGACTGCGCATGTACACATTCGGAGAGAAAATTGCATTCATGCGGATCCGGTCGCCAAGCAGTGCTCCGCCTGTTTTTTGTTTGGTTGGGTCGACAGAAAGAATCGCAACTTTTTTTCCTGGAAATTCATTAATAAAGCGGCGAATTAACTCATCGGTTAACGAACTTTTTCCGGCACCACCCGTTCCGGTAATCCCGACAACTGGAATCCCCTTTTCAAGTGACTTCACCTGTTCAAGCACCTGTTCCGCTGCAGCCGCGGCCTCGTTCCTTTTATCAACATGAAGTTCTGCTATCGTAATCAGCTTGGCAATCGCATTCACATCGCCCGCTGGCAGCTTAGCAAGCTGTTCATTAACATCGGAAGTGACTGTTGAAAAATCACATTCCTCGATCATCCGGTCAATCATCCCTTGCAGTCCAAGCGTCCGCCCGTCCTCCGGTGAAAACAGCCGGGCAATCCCGTAGGCATGCAGTTCATCCATCTCGCGCGGGATAATCACCCCGCCTCCGCCGCCATAAATCCGAATATGCGGTGCACCCTTTTCTTTTAACAAATCATACATATATTTAAAATACTCAACATGCCCGCCTTGGTACGACGAAATCGCAATTCCTTGGACATCTTCCTGAATCGCGGCATTTACAACCTCTTCGACCGAGCGGTTGTGGCCAAGGTGGATGACCTCCGCCCCGCTCGCCTGCAGGATCCGTCTCATTATATTAATGGAGGCATCATGACCGTCAAACAGGCTTGATGCCGTCACAAAGCGAATATGATGCCGTGGCTGATATTTCCCCATCGTGCTCCCCCTTTTGAAAAAATGGACTTACCCTTTCTCCGGAACTGTAACTGCGCCTGAAACTCCGCCTTGAATACCTGATAATAAGACCTCTGTCTGCATCGCAATATATTCCTCGAGCGTAAACAGCTTTCTTAAGGCCCAGCGGCGGAATCCCCACATTTGTCCCTGTACAAAAATATTGTGAGCTACAAGTTCAATTTGTTTTTTCGATAATCGCAGTTCCCCGTTCTCGACACAACGGGTCAACAGCTCCTCAAACATCGCGACCATTTCCATTTCTTTTTTCAGTACATATGGCAGGGCATCTTTGGAAAGTGACTTCACTTCCTGATACATGACCAGCACCTCCGCCTGCATTTCATCCATGACTTGGAAAAAGTCAGCAATTCCGTGCTTTAAGCTTTCCAATGTCCCTTTTTCCACTGCCAAATCCTGCTGAAGCCGTTCACTGACATGGTCATAGATGCTGTCACAGACCAGGTATAGGACGTCCTCTTTCGTGCGAATGTATTCATACAATGTTCCGATGCTGAATCCAGCTGCTTTGGCGATTTCCCTGGTCGTTGTCCGGTGAAACCCCTTTTGTTTAAAAAGTGATACAGCCCCTTTGATCATTTGGTCGCGCCTTTTTTGAACAAGACGCTCATCCTTGACAGAGGCTTGAACTTCTCTTTTTTTCATCCTAGGTACCGCCTTTTTCTAGCACCAACGCCAAGGGGCCCCCGAGCCCCTGTTGGCATGGCTGTTTATTTTGTGATCATTCTCGAAATGACGAGTCGTTGAATTTCTTGTGTTCCTTCATAAATCTGAGTGATTTTGGCATCGCGCATAAACCGTTCAACCGGATAATCTTTTGTATAGCCATACCCGCCAAAGACTTGAACCGCTTCCGTCGTTACCTTCATCGCCGTGTCGCCTGCAAACAGTTTGGACATCGCTGACTCTTTACCGTACGGTAAGCCATTGGACTCGAGCCATGCTGCTTGATAGGTTAGTAGTCTTGCCGCTTCAATATTGGTAGCCATATCCGCCAGTTTAAAGGAGATGCCTTGATTGGCGACAATCGGCTTGCCAAATTGGTGGCGTTCGCGTGCATAGTCGACGGCTGCATCGAGTGCGCCTTGGGCAATGCCGACTGCCTGAGCAGCGATGCCGTTGCGGCCGCCATCGAGCGTCATCATCGCAATTTTAAAGCCATCGCCTTCTTCACCAAGGCGGTTTTTAATTGGAACCTTGCAATCTTCAAAAATAATTTCGGTTGTTGGCGAGGAGCGAATACCGAGTTTCTTTTCCTTTTTACCAACCGAGAAGCCAGGAAAATCGCTTTCGATAATAAACGCTGTCGTTCCTTTTTGCTTACTGGTTGGGTCGGTTAAAGCAAAGACCACATAAATGTCGGCCTCACCGCCATTGGTAATAAAGATTTTTGACCCATTTAGGATATAGTGGTCTCCTTCTAATCGGGCAGTCGTTCTCATCCCGCCCGCATCCGAACCGCTGCCAGGCTCTGTTAACCCGTAAGCGCCGATTTTGCTTCCTTCTGCCATCGGGCGCAGGTAGGTTTGTTTTTGCTCTTCACTGCCGAATTTGTAAATCGGCCAGCCGGCCAGCGAGGTGTGGGCAGACAAGAGGACGCCTGTTGACGCATCCACGCGGGAAAGCTCTTCAACTGCGATACAATAAGCAAGAAAGTCGCTGCCAATGCCGCCGTACTCTTCCGGCCATGGAATTCCCGTTAACCCGAGTTCCGCCATTTTGTCAAAAATCTCACGGTCAAAGCGTTCTTCCTCATCACGCTCTGCCGCGGTCGGCGCGACCTCGTTGCGGGCAAAATCCCGAACCATTTTCCGAATCATTTCATGCTCTTCCGATAATTTAAATTGCATTTTGAGTGCCTCCTCTGCCCATTCGGGGCCCATTCTTTGGCTTTATTAAAAAAATTTTAGATATATTAAAAAAAGTGCGGACATACTAACAAATTTTTAGCTTTATTACCATTTGCACCTAAATCATAGATGCTTACTAATCACAATCCGCTGAATTTCGCTCGTGCCCTCATAAATCTCCGTCACCTTGGCATCACGGAAAAAGCGCTCAACCGGATAATCCTCTGTATAACCGTAGCCGCCAAATACCTGAATCGCTTCTGTTGTCACTTCCACTGCTGTCCTAGTGGTAAACAGCTTTGCCATCGACGCTTCCAACGTGCACTTCAACCCTTTACTCCGCAAATCAGCAGCCTGATAGACTAATAGTTTAGCCGCTTCGACACTTGTCGCCATATCGGCAAGCTTAAAAGCAATCCCCTGCTGAGCAGCAATTGGTTTGCCAAACTGATGGCGCGTCTTCGCGTAGGCTGTTGCCGCTTCATAGGCTGCTTCCGCAATCCCAAGGGCCTGAGTGGCGATGCCAATTCGTCCGACGTCAAGGTTCGCCATTGCGATTCGAAAGCCTTCGCCTTCTTTGCCAAGCATGTTTGCCGTGGGGACATGCAAGTCCTCAAAGGTAAGCTGCACCGTTCTTGATCCGTGCAGCCCCATCTTCTTCTCATCTTTGCCGACGATAAAACCAGGGGTATTTTTTTCAACAATAAAGGCCGCAATTCCTTTTGTTCCAAGAGCTGGGTCCGTCGTTGCAAACACTATATACACATCTGCCTCGCCGCCGTTAGTGATAAACACCTTGGAGCCGTTCAGTACGTAATGATCACCTTTTTTCACCGCCCGTGTTTTTAAACTGGCCGCATCTGAGCCAGAACTTGGTTCGGTTAAGCAAAAGGCCCCTAAATACTCGCCTGATGCCAGCTTTGGAATAAATTTTTGCTTTTGTTCCTCCGTTCCAAAGTACAAAATTGGGTTCGTACAGACGGAGGTGTGGACAGACAGGATTACGCCAACTGTGGCGCTTACTTTTGACAGCTCATGAATCGCAATAATATAAGAGATAAAATCCATCTCCGCCCCGCCGTACTTAGCGGGAACGGGAATTCCCATCAGACCGAGCTCTCCCATTTTGCGAAGAATGCCGCGGGGAAATTCCCCCTTTTCCATTTTTTCAATAAAGGGTGTGATTTCCTTTTGAGCAAAATCACGAACCATTTTTCGCATCATTTCTTGCTCGTCTGTAAATGTCAGATTCATCATATGTCTCCCCTTCCTGAGGATGAATAGTTCAGATGCTGTGTGCCAGGGGAATCTTCGATTATGTAATGACGGCGTAATCCACCTGGTTTAATTAATTGTCGAGCTTGAGCGCCTGTTCAAGGCGCCTCCGCTTTTCTATT
Organism: Neobacillus drentensis; assembly: GCF_021560175.1. GTDB lineage: Bacteria > Bacillota > Bacilli > Bacillales > Cytobacillaceae > Neobacillus > Neobacillus drentensis_A. The sequence continues at coordinate 6,071,671 of NZ_CP091110.1, forward strand.
TGTCCAGCTCCAGCGCCTAGGGGCTCGGGGTCTTAAGCCATTCCATCAAGAAGGCTAAAGACCCCGAGCCGGCTCGTCTTAAGCCTGTCGCCCCTGTTCGAGGCGCTTCCGCTTTTCTATTTTATTCATAACTGTAAAAACCGCGCCCTGATTTCTTACCGAGCCAGCCGGCTTTCACATATTTACGCAAAAGCGGGCACGGACGATACTTATCATCGCCAAAACCTTCGTGGAGTGTTTCCATAATGTATAAGCATGTATCTAACCCGATAAAATCAGCCAGCGTTAGCGGTCCCATTGGATGATTCATGCCAAGCTTCATCACTTCATCGATGGCTTCTTTGGTGGCAACGCCTTCGTAAAGCGTGTAAATGGCTTCATTGATCATCGGCATGAGGATGCGGTTCGAGACAAAGCCAGGAAAGTCATTTACCTCAACGGGTACTTTGCCCAACGTTTTGGTCATATCTTCAATCACTTGATAGACTTCATCGGCTGTTGCAAGCCCGCGGATTATTTCGACGAGTTTCATAACGGGAACGGGATTCATAAAATGCATGCCGATTACCTTTTCTGGACGGCTGGTGGCAGCGGCAATTTCTGTGATAGGCAATGATGAGGTGTTACTAGCTAGGATGGTATGTGCTGGAGCGATTTTGTCTAGCTGTGAAAAGATATTTGTCTTGATTTCCATATTTTCAACTGCTGCTTCAATGACCAGGTCAACGCTGCTGGCATCGTTGAGATCGGTTGAAGGGGCTAGTCTGGCGAGTATTTCCTGCTTTTGTTCCTCTGTGATTCGGCCTTTATCGACGTTGCGGGTGAGGTTTTTCTGGATGATTCCTAAACCCCGCTCCACGAATTCAGGTTTTAAGTCATTCAATACCACTTCGTAGCCAGCTTGGGCACAAACCTGAGCAATTCCGGAACCCATTTGACCCGCACCAATCACCATAACCTTTGAAACGTTCATTGTTTTCCCTCCGAGTTTCTTTTTTTAAAATAACGCTAGAAAAAAGGCGGCATTCGCCAATTATTTAAGCTTATCCGCCATTAAAAATCTGTTTTCCGCCAGTTATACTATTTTATCTGCCAGTAAATGAGCCTGGCGCCAGATATAGGGTGTTATCCGCCACTAAATGTACTAGTTGCGCCAGTTTTCCCACCCTATCTGCCAGTAACTCTTTTCCAACTTGTTTTTTACGCTTTTGGCACCTCAATCATCACCGCATCGCCTTGGCCGCCGCCTGAGCAAATTGCAGCAATTCCGACACCGCCGCCGCGGCGCTTCAATTCATGCATCAAGGTAATAATAATCCGTGCCCCGCTTGCACCAATCGGATGACCAAGCGCCACCGCACCGCCATTGACATTGACCTTTTCCAGATCAAGCCCGGCAATTTTTGTGCTCGCTAATGCAACCGCTGCAAAGGCTTCATTTATCTCAAACAAATCAATCTCTTCCAAGCTGCGGCCAGTTTTTCTTAACAGCTCATTAATTACCAAGCCCGGAGTCTGCGGAAAATCTTTTGCTTCGACCGCAATCGCTGTATGGCCAAGAATGACGGCCTCTACCTGGCGTCCCTCTCGCTCAGCCCGCTCCTCACTCATCAACACAAGCGCCGCTGCACCGTCATTCACGCCTGGCGCGTTTCCTGCCGTAATTGTGCCGGTTGAATTAAACACCGGGGCCAACTTGGACAAGCGCTCCAACGAAGTATCCTTGCGCGGCCCCTCATCAACCGAAACCAACACCGGATCCCCTTTGCGCTGAGGTACCTCAACCGATACGATCTCCTCCGCCAATTTACCGCTCTCGATAGCGGCGATTGCCTTAACATGGCTTCGCAGCGCCCATTCGTCCTGAGCTTCACGTGAAAGATCCATTTCTGCTGCTGTACTATTTCCATAAGTGCCCATATGAACCCCGGTAAAGCTGCAGGTCAAGCCGTCATGGATCATTAAGTCCTTAACTGTTGAGTCACCCATGCGAAAGCCCCATCTTGCCTTTGGTAAAATATATGGCGCGTTGCTCATCGATTCCATTCCGCCTGCGACAATGACCTCTTCATCGCCTGCACGGATGATTTGGTCTGCCAGCGTCACGCTGCGCATTCCTGAAGCACAAACCTTGTTAATTGTCTCCGTCTTAACTTTCCATGGCAATCCGGCGTGAATAGCTGCCTGCCGCGATGGAATTTGCCCCTGCCCGCCTTGTAACACCGTTCCAAGAATGACTTCCTCTACTTCTTCCGGCTTCACGCCTGAACGAACCAACGCTTCCTTCACGGCAATCCCGCCAAGCTGTGACGCCGTAAAGCTGCTTAAATTTCCCCCTAATTTTCCAAAAGGTGTGCGAACACCGCTTAAAATCACCGTTCTCCCCATGCTAATCTCTCCCTTATTCCCATTTTTCAGCGGTTCTCCCCTTGCCTGTAGCGACTGAACGCTCGCTCAATATGAAACAAAAAATATAACGCAAGCAAGGAACCAAAGATTCCGGCTCACGCTTTTTAAAATAATGTAAGCGTTTAACTATATACCTCTATTTTACATAAAAAAGAGCAAGAGTTGAAATATTTTACACAAAATTTTTAAAATTTTGATTTGTAAAAATCCAAACTCTTGCTCATGGATTTAAGAAGCGACTGCCTGCCCGTCACCACAAACTGCTTTTTCAAGCAGCTCAGCCACATCGTAGGTAGCAACCTTTTCTTCCACTTCTTTTGCCTTCGTTCCATCGGAAAGCATCGTCAAGCAGTACGGGCAGCCCGAGCTGATCACGGATGGATTAACGGCCAGCGCCTGCTCTGTCCGGCTGACGTTGATGCGGTGTCCGGTTTCTTCCTCCATCCACATTAAACCGCCGCCTGCGCCGCAGCACATTCCTTTTTCACGGTTGCGTTCCATTTCGACAAGCTTCACACCCGGAATCGATTTTAAAATCTCCCGCGGCGGATCGTAGACGTCATTGTAACGCCCGAGGTAGCAGGAATCATGGAAGGTAATCTTTTCATTCACTGCATGCTTCGGAACGAGTCTTCCATCACGGACTAGCTGATAAAGGACTTCCGTATGATGGAATACTTCTGCTTCTAACCCGAAATCAGGATATTCATTTTTAAAAATATTATAGGCATGCGGGTCAATCGTAATGATTTTCTTGACCTCTGCCTTTTCAAACTCCTCAATATTCTTGGCCGCAAGCTCTTGGAATAAGAACTCATTTCCTAAACGGCGCGGTGTATCACCAGAGTTCTTTTCCTTATTGCCAAGGATGGCAAACTTCACGCCTGCTTCATTCAGGAGCTTGGCAAACGATAAGGCAATTTTTTGACTGCGGTTATCATAGGAGCCCATTGAGCCAACCCAGAAAAGGTATTCAAATTCTTCGCCGGCCTTATTCATTTCTTTCACGGTTGGAATGAGGACATCCTCGCGGGCCTCACGCCAGTTCTCGCGCTCTTTACGGTTTAAGCCCCACGGGTTGCCTTGACGCTCAATATTGGTCATCGCGCGCTGGGCATCGGCATCCATCTTTCCTTCTGTCAAAACTAAGTAACGGCGCAGGTCGATGATTTTATCCACATGTTCATTCATAACTGGACATTGGTCCTCACAGTTACGGCAGGTGGTACACGCCCAAATCTCCTCTTCGGTAATTACATCACCAATCAAACTAGGGTTGTAAAGAGCGGCAGCCGCCGTTTCCTGTGCACCCTGACCTTGTGCCGCAAGTGCGATTTGATTTCCTTTTGAATTGGCAAATGCAAACGTCGGCACCCATGGCTGCTTAGAGGTCACAGACGCACCATGAAAGGTAAGGTGGTCGCGCATTTTGACGATTAAATCCATTGGTGAGAGCATTTTGCCCGTTCCTGTGGCCGGACACATATTGGTACATCGTCCGCATTCTACGCAGGCATAAAAATCGATCATTTGGTGCTGGGTAAAGTCTTCAATTTTTCCAACACCGAACGATTCTTGTGATTCATCCTCAAAATCAACCTTTTTCAATTTCCCCGGTTTATCCAATCGGTTAAAGTAGACGTTGGCCGGACCGGCAATTAAGTGGGCATGCTTGGACTGCGGCACGTATACTAAGAAGGTTAACAAGAATAATAAATGCGCCCACCATGCTATGTAAAAAACAACAATGGAGGCGGTTTCACTAATCCCTGAAAAAATAACAGAAATCACGGAAGCGATCGGCTCCGTCCATGATGGCTCTTCTCCATGCCAGATGAGGCCCATCCCATTCCCTAGTAAAACAGACACCATTAATCCGCCAATGAATAACAGAACCAGACCTGATTTAAAATTGCGTTTTAAGCGGACTAATTTTTCAACATAGCGTCGATGGAAAGCCCATACTACCGCAACGAGAATCATTAATGTGACAATCTCTTGGAAAAAGGTAAATCCCGCATACAATGGACCCAGCGGCAGATGTGATCCAGGTACAAGCCCCTTCCAAATAAAATCAATGGCGCCAAATTGGACTAAAATAAAGCCATAAAAGAACATGACATGAATGGCACCACTTTTTTTATCTTTTAAGAGTTTCTTCTGGCCAAACACGTTGATCCAAATTTTTTGCAGCCGTTCTTTGACATTGTGATCAAACTCTACTTTCTTTCCCATTTTGATAAATTCAATTCTTGTTTTAACCACATAAACAAACAGACTGATTGCGTAAGCGGTTACAGCAAGAAATGCAATGAGATTGACCCATAAAAGACCATTCAAGTAAAACGCCCCTTTCTTTGTTTCTCCCCGATTGTTTGTAGAAAATAATAAATTTTCAGAATTGTATCTATGTCTATTATAAAAATGAATGAGCATTCAGTCAAATCATTTTTATCAAATTGACCAACTTATAGAAAAGTTCGTACATGGGGACACTAACGAAACCGAATGGGGGAAGATTTTCGATGAAATTTGTAGTCATTTTGAGTGGACTGCTTGTTCTTTTCATTATATGGCTTGTCTTAGATTTTAGCTTAGGCCGAAAGAAGCATCTGCTGATTGCAAACAAAGTGGAGACCGGCATCCTCCACAGCGAGTTTGAGATTTTTACACATGGCAAGGATTTTTTCCGGAGCTATTTTTCTGAGATTCAAAAAGCCCAAAAACATCTCCATATTTTGTATTATATTATAAAGAATGACAGCTTGGGACAAGAATTTTTCACAATTTTAAAAAAGAAGGCACAAGAAGGTGTCGAGGTCCGTCTGCTTATTGACCGGCTTGGCAGTTTAACGATCAAGAAAAAAGAGGTGAAGGACCTTAAGACCGCAGGCATCAGGGTCGCGTTTTGCAATCGGGTCAAACTTCCCTTCCTCTTTTACTCTGCCCAAGTTCGAAACCACCGAAAAATATCGATTATTGATGGAAAGATCGGCTTTATGGGCGGCTTTAATATTGGCAAAGAATACATTGATGAAGACCCGAAGCTTAGTCCATGGCGGGATTACCAGTTAAAGCTAACCGGTGAGGGTGTTCATTTTTTGCAGAGTGCGTTTTTGCAGGATTGGAACGAGTATGCGAGCGAAAAGGTTCACCATGATCCAAGGCTTTTCCCTCCACTGTCCAAAGGCAGCATCCGGCATCAATTAAACCCAACGGAAGCGGGGCTGTTGGAAGGAATTTTTATTGACCTGATGAGGAAGGCCGATCAATCGATTATCATCGGCACCCCCTATTTTATTCCAAGCTCAGCCATTTTTAAGGAATTACTGGCAGCGCGGCGGCGCGGCGTCCAGATTACGCTCATTGTCCCCTATACCTCTGATCATATCCTTGTCCAAGAGGCATCTTACCGTTTTTTACGAAGGCTTTTAAAGGCAGGTGCCCAGGTTTATCAATACCAAAATGGTTTTTATCATGCAAAGACAATCCTGATTGATGATAAAATTTGTGATATTGGCACTGCCAATTTCGATCGGCGCAGTTTATTTTTAAATAAAGAAATAAATTGCTATATCTATGATCCAGCCTTTATTCAGCGATTGAAGAATGTCATCGATCGGGACATCCTTGATTCTAAAAAGCTGTCGTTAACTGTTCTAAATAAACCAAATCTATGGCGATCTGTAAAAGAAACAATAGCTGGGGCTATTTGCTACTTTTTATAAGGGGGAGTGTTGATGATCAAAATTCGGTTTGGCTATGTGTCACATGCAATCAGTTTATGGGATGCATCCCCTGCGAAGGCACTGACTTTTACCCGTTATCAACAGCTTAGCGCCTCGGAGCGCAAGGAAAAGCTGCTCGAGGTGACGGGGTTGAATTTAAAGCATACCTTAAGGATGCTTTACTACAATCTAGCGCACGAAATTGAATTGTACCGGTTCTCAAGCTCGATTGTCCCCTTGGCGACACATCCAGAGGTGCGCTGGGATTTTACCACTCCTTTTTTGAAGGAATGGCGGGAAATTGGCGACTTAGTAAAACGGAATCATTTGCGCGTCAGTTTTCATCCGAATCAATTTACCTTGTTTACTTCTCCTAAAAAGACGATTACCGAAAATGCTGTCATTGATATGACGTACCATTATCAGATGTTTGAAGCAATGGGGATTGCAGACAAAGGGCTGATTAATATCCATATTGGCGGCGCCTATGGCGATAAAGCCGCCGCACTGTCGCGATTTTATGAAAACCTAACCACCTTGCCTAGTCACATTAAAAAGGTCATGACCTTGGAAAACGATGATAAGACTTATACGGCGGAAGAAACTTTAAAGGTGTGTGAAAAAGAAGAGATCCGGTTAGTGTTTGATTATCATCATCATATGGCCAATCTTAGTGAAGCCCCGCTCGAGGAGCTGCTGCCGCGAATATTTGGGACCTGGTCTAAGGGTGAAGTGGTGCCAAAAGTCCATATTTCTTCTCCAAAAAATGAAAAGGAATTCCGCTCCCATGCGGATTTGGTCGATCCGGATTTCATTATGCCGTTTGTAAATTTACTGCGTGAGCTCGGGCAGGATGTTGATTTTATGATTGAGGCCAAGGCAAAGGATCAGGCGGCCTTAAAATTAGTCGAGGATTTAAGTAAATTGCGGGGATTTAAGCGGATAAGCGGGGCCAGCATTGAAATAAAATGAAAGAGTCTCCGTTTACGCAGGAGACTCTTTTCTATTCTTCGATTAGATTGAGGACGGGAACATCTTGTTCATTCTCCGGATCCTTTCGGGTATAGATCCGCGCCATTTTCGTGGTTTCGTCAACATGTTGAATAATGACAGGGGTCCCATCATAGGTCACATTAATCATATCCGCTGATTCAAGTATTTCTTTTGCTCTTCCAATATTCATTTGGACGGTTCACTCCTACTCAATTTCTATCTTTACTATCTGCATTTTTTTGGAAGATATTCATATTAAAAATAAAAATTACCCACAAAAAAAGCCTCAAGGCTTCGTTTCCTAACCAAGAGGCTTTCATTTATGTTTTACATTTTTTCTGGAGCTGAAACGCCAATTAAAGCAAGCGCATTTTTAAGTGTGATCTGCACGGATTTTACCAGGGCAAGGCGTGCTTTCGTGCGGTCTAGATTGTCGATATCAAGCACCTTGTCCGCATTATAAAAGCTATGAAACGCTGCCGCTAATTCCAAGATATAATTCGTAATGCGGTGCGGGACACGCTTCTGTGCGGCCTCGCCAACAGCCGCCGGAAACTCGCCAATTTTCTTTAATAGGTCAATTTCTTTTTCAGAGCCAATAAATGAAAAATCAGCATCTGACTCGACGTGAATTCCTTGGTCTTCGCCTGAACGAAGGATACTGGAAATTCGGGCATGGGCATATTGTGCATAATAAACTGGGTTTTCATTGGATTCCGATACGGCTAAATCCAAGTCAAAGTCCATATGCGTGTCTGAACTGCGCATCGCAAAGAAATAACGCGTCGCATCGAGGCCGACCTCATCGACTAAATCACGCATCGTTACGGCCTTTCCGGTCCGCTTGCTCATTTTCATCTTTTCACCGTTTTTATAAAGGTGCACTAACTGAATGATTTCAACCTCGAGCGCCTCGCGGTCATAGCCGAGGGCCTGAATAGCTGCCTTCATCCGTGGAATATAGCCATGGTGGTCAGCACCCCAAATATTGATTAATTTTTCAAAACCACGCTCAAGCTTGTCCTTGTGGTAGGCAATATCCGGTGTTAAATATGTGTAAGAGCCGTCTTGCTTAATGAGAACGCGGTCCTTATCATCGCCGAAATCAGTTGAACGCAGCCAAGTTGCTCCGTCCTGCTCATAGATATAGCCTGTTTTACGGAGTGCAGCGAGTGCCTCATCGATTTTGCCATTTTTATAAAGGGAGGTTTCTGAGTACCATACGTCAAAGCCAACACGGAAATCTTCAAGGTCCTTTTTCAGCTTGGCCATTTCATATTTCAAGCCATACTCACGGAAAAATTCGAAACGCTCTTCATCCGTAACATTCACATACTTATCGCCGAACTCTTCTGCTAAAGTCTTACCGATTCCGATAATATCGGCACCATGATAGCCATCTTCCGGCATGTCTTTCTCCAAGCCAAGTGCTTGGAAATAGCGGGCTTCTACGGACAACGCTAGATTATTAATCTGGTTGCCGGCATCATTAATATAGTATTCCCGCGATACATCATAGCCTGCTTTGGCAAGGATATTGCTAAGCGAGTCGCCAACGGCCGCACCGCGTGCATGTCCAAGGTGAAGGTCCCCGGTTGGGTTCGCCGAAACAAATTCAACCTGGACCTTTTGGCGGTTGCCTGTTGTTGTTTCACCGTAGTGTTCCCCAGCTTGAAGAACGGTAGGAATTAAATCTGTTAAATAAGCATTGTTCATGTAAAAGTTAATAAAGCCTGGGCCCGCTAGTTCAATTTTTTCAATCGAAGCCTTTGTACGGTCAAAATTGGCAACCAAGGCTTCTGCAATCATCCGCGGTGCCTTTTTTGCAACTCGCGCAAGCTGCATCGCCATGTTGGTTGAATAATCACCGTGAGCCTTTTCCTTTGGGGTCTCGAGAATGACATCGGGAATCTGTTCTTCTGAAGCTAGGCCTGCCTTCAGCACTGCCGCTTTGATCTCTTCTTTTAGTTTTGTTTGTACCTGTTCTACTATATTCATCTTTCTTCCTCCTGAAAGGTTATCTCCATATGGAATGTACCGGCAGGTGAGCCCTGCATCGTGAAATCATATAGAATATCAATCAGACCCTTTGTGTGTTCGAGTCTTCTTGTCATTGTCATTGTTTCAAATACCCCAAACGGCATCTCGTAGCTGCCTCTTAATTTCTTATGTAACTTGAAGGGCAGGCGCATCTTCACGGCTCCGCCTCGGAGGATTAGTGCCTCATCTGGCGCAACCTTCACAATTGTCCGGACCGTACCTTCTTCCAGCACTTCCTCGTATTTAAGGAATGAAGCCCCGTCTTTTTCAAAATAGCGGCCAAATACCTGCAGCTCTATGGTTTCTGAGCCTTCTTGCTGATGAATCGTTGTTTTCACATTAATCTTCATGGGAATCTCTGTAGTAGACAAACTTGACAACTGTAACACTTCCTTTATTAAAAGGAATTTATCATCCTCTTTAGATCGTTCTCTAGTATCATAATTGACCTAAGTGCATTAAAGCATACTTTTTCTATTATAAACTTAGATCACCAACAAATCAAAAAAACGCCCGCCCCACACCGGGACAGGCACCCATTTCTTTCATGGTGTCAGGCACCATTAACCATCAGGGCACTGTGGCTATACAACTAATGGTGACAAACTAATGGTGACAGGCACCGTTACCTAGCGAAGCACTGTGGCTATACATCTAATGGTGTCAGGCACCGTTTATTTTACCCAGCCTAGGATCATTTCGCGGATTAGTTTGCTGGCGGTGTTGGCTGTTTGTTCAGATGGGTCATAGATTGGCGCCACTTCAACAAGGTCGCCGCCGACTACGTTAACTTCGGAACGGGCAATTGCATGGATAGAAGCGAGCAGCTCTTTTGATGTGATGCCGCCTGCATCAACCGTTCCTGTACCAGGTGCATGTGCAGGGTCAAGCACATCAATATCGATGGTGACATATACTGGACGTCCTGCAAGAGTTGGCAGAATTTCTTTTAATGGCTCCAACACTTCAAATTTAGAAATATGCATGCCGTTCTCTTTTGCCCACTGTAACTCTTCCTTCATGCCGGAACGGATTCCAAAAGAGTAAACATTTTTTGGTCCGATGTGTTCGGCAATTTTACGGATTGGGGTGGAGTGTGATAATGGCTCACCCTCGTATTCCTCGCGCAAATCCGTGTGGGCATCAAAATGGATAATCGCTAAATCCGGATACTTTTTATACATAGCCTTCATAACCGGCCATGAAACAAGGTGCTCACCGCCCATACCAAGCGGGAACTTGCCAGCCTCTAAAATCTGATCAACAAATTCTTCAATCATATCAAGGCTGCGCTGTGCATTACCAAATGGTAGTGGAATGTCACCGGCGTCAAAATATTTTACCTCTTCAAGCTCACGGTCAAGGTAGAAGCTATACTCCTCTAGACCAACAGATACCTCACGAATACGGGCAGGGCCGAAACGTGACCCTGGGCGATAGCTCACTGTCCAATCCATTGGCATTCCATATAATACAACCTGACTATCTTCAAAATTCGGGTGGCTCTTAATATAAACATTACCCGAGTATGCCTCATCAAAACGCATTCTATTATCCCTCTCTTTTATGTATTACCAGCCACAAACGATTTTTGTGACCGTTTTGTTTGTATTATGAACCCAAATGGGCGCAATTTTTCCTTTTTGTGACCGTAGGACCACTTTTCTCGACACTTTGGTCACAAAAAACTATTTTTTTTACCTTCATTTCACTTTTCCTAACCCCAGCGGGCACAAAAAATCACTTTTTTGACCGTTCCGCCGCACAGCCACGGGGTATGGGCACAATTCCGCTACTTCAATAAATCGTCAACAAACTTTGGCAAAACAAATGCTGCTTTATGGAGTTCTTTTGTATAATATTTGGTCTCAATCTCATGGAAGCGCTCTTCGCTAACCTCCAAGGGATCATATTTTTTCGAACCAATCGTAAATGCCCATAACCCGCTTGGGTATGTTGGAATATTGGCCACATACAGACGAGTAATCGGGAAAATCTCTCTCACATCGCGTTGAACATCTCGGATTAACTCCGCTTTAAACCAGGGGTTATCTGACTGCGCCACGAAGATGCCATCTTCTTTTAATGCTTTAGAAATCCCCGCATAAAAACCTTTCGTAAACAGGTTCACCGCAGGACCTACTGGTTCAGTTGAATCTACCATTATCACGTCATACTCATTGTCACTTTTGGCAATGTGCATAAATCCGTCGTCGACGCGGACATCGACACGCGGATCATCGAGCTTGCCGGCTATTTCAGGTAGGAACTTCTTAGAGTACTCGATTACCTTTCCATCAATATCCACCAGGGTGGCCTTCTTCACGCTTGGGTGCTTTAGTACTTCACGGATCACACCGCCGTCGCCGCCGCCAACCACAAGTACGTTTTCCGGGTTTGGATGGGTGAATAATGGTACGTGTGCAACCATTTCATGGTAAACAAATTCATCACGGACCGATGTCATCACCATATCGTCTAACAACAGCATATTGCCCCACTCTTCTGTTTCAATCATATCTAGCTTTTGAAATTCAGTTTGCTCTGTATGTAAGGTTTGGTTGACTTTCATGGTAATCCCAAAGTTTTTTGTCTGCTTTTCTGTAAACCAAATTGACATGCCCAACTTCCTTCCATTTCGCATATAGTCTAGCGGCGCTTCCGCTTTTCTAATATGCTACCCAACCTATTGAATTACAAACATAAGAAAAAGTCTAGTAAAATTTAAAGAATTTTTCCATGAATGTTTAAAATGACTCTATTTTTTCAATACTATTACTATCTAAATTTTAAAAGTGTCAATCTTAGGAAAATCTAGCCGCAGCGCTTGGGCTGACCAAAGCGCTTCCGCTTAATAGAGAGGTGAAAACAATGGAAATCATGACTGATCAGGGGTTTCGAAAGACAATCAAATACCTAAGGGCATTTATCATCATCAGTTTGATCGGCATGATTTGTATGCTCATCCTCTTTGCCGGTGTTCTTGGCTATGCAAAAATACTTGGGGCACCGCCGCTGGCTGTCCCGCAATCGACATTATTTTTCGCCGATAATGGAACTTTAATCGGTGAAAGCAACAGCGGTCAAAAACGCTACTGGGTCGGGATGAAGGACATATCGCCAGATCTAGTCAATGCAACCGTCTCCGTTGAGGATAAAAACTTCTATCATCATCACGGCTTTGATTTTAAACGAATTGCCGGCGCAGTCGTTGCTGACGTTCAAGCCTTTGCCAAAGTGCAGGGCGCAAGTACCATTACGCAGCAATATGCACGGAATCTGTTTCTTGAGCACGATAAAACCTGGAAGCGGAAACTAACCGAGGCGTTCTATACGATACGCCTTGAAATGAACTATTCCAAAAAAGATATTCTGGAAGGCTATTTAAATACCATCTATTACGGCAACGGCGCTTATGGTGTGGAAGCAGCCAGCCAATATTATTTTGGAAAAAAGGCTTCCGAATTAACCCTTGCCGAGGCCAGCATGCTTGCAGGCATACCGAAGGGTCCGGGTATCTACTCGCCGCTCGCCAATATCGGAAAAGCCAAAACCCGTCAGGCAGTTATTTTAAAAACAATGGTGGAAAACGGCTATATTACCAAAAAGGCTGCCCAAGCGGCCGCAGCTGCCCCGCTTAGGTTAGAAGGCGTTCACAGCACACATAAAGTGAAAGTGGCCCCTTATTTTCAGGATGCCGTTCGGAATGCACTCAAAAACCAGCTTCATTTAGATGACCGCACGATCGCCTTAGGCGGTTTAAAGGTCTATACAACTCTTAATTTAAAACAGCAAGAAGCAGCCGAAAGCCAAATAAAAAAATATGTGGCCAGCTCCTCCGACATTCAAGTCGGTCTTGTCGCCATGGACCCGAAAACGGGTGATGTCAAAGCCATGGTCGGCGGCCGGGATTATGAAAAAAGTCCGTTTAACCGCGCCGTCCAAGCGATCCGGCAGCCAGGCTCAACGATCAAGCCGCTGTTGTATTATGCCGCCCTTGAGCATGGCTTTACCCCATCATCAACGATGCGAAGTGAGTATACGACGTTCCATTTTGATGATGGCCAGCCAGATTATACACCGCATAACTTCAATAATAAATATGCCAATGGTGAAATCACGCTTGCCCAGGCGATTGCTGTCTCTGACAATATTTTTGCTGTCAAAACTCATTTATTTTTAGGCGAAGATACCTTAATTGAATCAGCAAAAAAATTTGGTTTGTCTACAAAGATGACGGAGGTGCCATCACTAGCTTTAGGAACTTCCGGCGTCCGCGTAATTGAAATGGCCAACGCCTACAGCATGTTTGCGAATGGCGGAAAAAGAGTTCATCCGGAGTTAATTACACGAGTGGAAGACTATAATGGCAATGTCATTTTTGAAAAAGAAGATCATCATGAAAGAGTACTGAATGCAGCACGAGCGTACGTTATGACGCAAATGTTAACAGGGGTATTCGATTCGAAGTTAAACGGATATGCCAAGGTAACTGGAAGCACGGTTAGTAAAGATATCACCCGACCCTATGCCGGAAAGTCCGGTTCAACGGAAACGGACAGCTGGATGATTGGCTACTCTCCGCAGTTGGTTACAGCGGTGTGGGCGGGCTATGATGTCGGAAAGCCGATTGAAATGGTTGCCGAAAAAACGTACGCCAAAAAGATTTGGGCTCATTTTATGGAAGATGCTTTAAAAGGAAAACCAGTTAAGGCATTCAAACCGCCAAAAGAAGGTGTAATCGGTCTATATGTGAATCCGGAAAACGGAAAACTAGCAACAAAGGATTGCCCTGTCCGCCGCTTCACTTACTTTGTCAAAGGTACTGAGCCAACGGAATATTGCACCGATCACCTAAAGAATGCTCATCATCCTGCCAAAAAGAAAATAGAGGAGAAACAGGTTCCTTGGTATAAGAAAATTATGCCTTGGAATTAAAAATAGCAAAAAGCGGCGAACTCCAGCCGCTGGTATTTGGGACAATAAACAATTAGAAAAGCTCCGGATTACTCCGGAGCTTTTCTTGTCCTAGTCTTACAGTGTGTTCACACTGAATATAGTTTACCTTATTTTTCGAAAAAAGGACAAGAATTAAACTTGTTTATTTTTCTAAAAAATTATTCAGCTAACAGTCCTTTTTTCAATTCTTCAGTAGAATTCTCCCATAACACCGCGTTGTGAGCACGTAAGAAATCAGCTAATACTTTTTTAGAAGAATCATCCATCACATCAACGATAATATGGCGCTTAAGTGATTTGTCCATGCGGTTGACATGCTCCGGCAAGGATTTGTAGCCGCGGCGAATTTCACGGTCCACAGTCATATAGCAGGCCGTCACACCGGCATAATAAGGGCCTTCCTCATTGCGGTCAATTGTCACCCAAACCAGCCAATACGGCTTGCCGTTTGGTACTTCTTCTTGATTGGCCAAAAATTTAATTCCTTTTTCCACAGCACTGCGGGCATGCATGGCGCCGATATCAATCTCCGCCTCGCCCGCCTCAATATCAATAAACACTGGCGAGACATTATCAAGGCTCAAAGCCCCTTTTCCAAATCCTTTATGTCCGGCCATCGGGTCCGTCTTTTTAATAATATTAAAACCAAGCTTTTTCTTATTTTCTTCCATTGAAACAAAACCTCCTAAAAAAACAGTGTGTAATAGAAATTGCTTAATCCTTCCCTTACCCAAGGGACGACGATACTAAAAATTGGCTGAATCGTAAATCGATCAAGCGGGGTGATCACGAGAATTAAAAAGATTAGCATTCCGTATTGTTCATATTGTGTCATTTTCGCACGAACATGATGAGGGGCAAGGTCCTCTACTATTCTGTAGCCATCGAGCGGCGGGAGCGGTATCAGATTAAAGATGAACAAAACAATGTTTAAATTAATAAAAATCATTAGGAATTCATCAAAATAAGCAGAAGATCCCACACTGAAACGCATAAGTCCATAGCCGACAATAAAACCGAGCGAGGCTAGGATCAGATTCGAAAGGGGGCCTGCTGCGGAAACAAGGATACCGGCAAGACGCGGTTTTTTAAAGTAAAAGCGGTTAACCGGTACTGGGCGGGCCCAGCCAAATCCAGCAATAAAAATGAGAATCGTTCCGATCGGGTCAAGATGCTGGAGCGGATTTAGGGTCAAGCGGCCTTGCTTTTTGGCGGTATTGTCACCAAATTTATAGGCGACGTAGGCATGGGCAAATTCATGGAATGTGAAGGCAAAAATAAGGGTAATCGCCACATAGGGAATTAACCGCAGTGGGTAGGCCAAGTGGAATCCTTCCATTTCATTTCTCCTTCCTTATGATAAACCGTTAGATGAATGGCTAAACCGTCATTCATTTGGACCATTACTTCGTATTCCTTTAAGTATACCTGATACCGCTTGAAAAATGAAAATCAAATGTTCACTCTATATTGCACTTTTAGTTTGTTTGTGGAACACTACTAGTAGTTCAGTTAATAAGGAGGAAAGTAAAATGCCATACGTAACAGTTAAGATGCTTGAGGGCCGCAGCGAAGACCAGAAGCGCGCATTAGTCGAAAAAGTAACGGATGCCGTTAGCGAAACAACCGGCGCCCCAAAAGAAAAAATCACCGTGTTCATCGAAGAAATGAGCAAAAACAACTACGCCGTAGCCGGCGTACGCGCAAGCGATAAATAATAAAAAAGGTAACATCAACAGGTGGCAGGCACCATTTCTTACCTGGTAATAGTAGAAATGGTGCCTGTCACCACTAAAAAAACCGCCTGGGATGGTTATGGGTCTCCCGGCGGTTTTTGATCTTATTGGATTTTCGTTTTTAAGGTTTCAATGTATTGATAGGCTTCATCCACTTCAGCCATTGTATAGCGCTGGCTGCTTTTTAAGGTGAACACCTTGTCCGCTACTTCCTCTTTTGGGAGATTATCAAAATATAAAACCGTGGAAACCAGCTCGAGGAATCTAGCATTCTGCTCATTCATATCATTAAAGCAATCCTCTAAATACGGCATTTCAACTTGGTTTAGGCTTAAAAACTCTTTCCCCGAGTCTGTCAGCGTATAGCAATATTGGTAGTATCCGCCCTTCTTCTCTTTCACTTCATTTAAAAACCCCATATTACATAGCTCTTCTACTCTCGTCGTTAACTCCTCTGAATAGGGGCCGTAAAAATGAAACTGAAACCGCTCATGAAAAGGGAATTCTACCTTCTTCGCAATATAAATCATCTTCTGCAGCTTTTTTCTCCCAGTAATCTCACCAGAAACCATAATGGCCTGCATTAGCTTAGCATGATCTTTTAACAACATTCGTCATCTCCTACTCCATCTAAACAGATCTCGATTGGTGTCAGGCACCAATTCTCCTATTTCAACAATGTTAAGATCTCTAATGGTGTCAGGCACCATTTCTATTCCAAAAGGGAACGTATTTGCTTTTTTAGTTCACTGTGGCTAGAGTCAGCGTCGTCTTCGAGGAAATCAGCCGGGTAATAGAGTTTGTGGTCCGTTCTCCGCTTTCCTGAAATCGCATCAACGATTTCAGATTCACGGGAAAGTTCCCGTAATTCCCCATTCTTCATTAACAAATGAATCGGCAGCCGTTCTTCCTCCTCGCCAGGCCGGTAAAAGTCATATGGCAAGTCCGACGATGAATCCACCACCAAATAATATTCCGGGTCAATCCCTGCTTTCGCAAATAGAACTGTCAGTTCTGCAAGCTTTTTATATTCCTTAGCAGGATCAAATTCAGCGTATTTAAACAGATTGCGATTAACGAAACGCCTGCAAAGGTCGCTTATAATTGGATCTTTCTCTTCCTGCCAAATTTGAAAATAATAAAAACACACAGACTCATCCAATTTTAAATAGTCTTCTAATGTCACTTCCTCTTTAAACAGAGAGGTAAAGTGGATTGGTTCAAGCTTAAATGAATAGTTATTCTCATATAGGTACTTAGCACGGTGAAGGATTTTCGTTAAAATTACTTCAGCGCTGCGGGAGACAGGGTGAAAGTATACCTGCCAGTACATTTGATAACGGCTCATAATATAATCCTCAACCGCATGCATGCCGCTCTTTTTAATGACAACCTGGTCTTCCCTAGGTCTCATTACCCGTAAAATCCGTTCCATATCAAATTGACCGTAGCTGACACCCGTAAAATAGGCATCCCTCTGCAAATAATCCATCCGATCGGCATCAATCTGACTGGAAATCATGCTGACAACCAGCTTTTTCGCACTTGTTTTGGCGATTACCTCAGCAACCTGCGCTGGGAAATCAGCCCCTACCTTTAGAAGCACTTTGTTGACTTCTGTATTTCCTAATATAATCGCCCGGGTTAAGTCTTCGTGGTCAAAATCAAATACTTTTTCAAAGGAGTGAGAAAATGGGCCATGCCCTAGGTCGTGGAGAAGCGCTGCACATAGTGTGAGCAGGCGTTCGTCATCGTTCCATTCCGGTCTGCCTGCAAAGACATCATCGATGATGCGGCGGACGATCTCATAAACTCCGAGAGAGTGGTTGAATCTGCTGTGTTCTGCACCGTGAAAGGTTAAAAAAGTAGTGCCGAGCTGTTTAATCCGGCGCAGCCGCTGAAACTCTTTTGTTCCAATTAGATCCCAAATCACTCGATCTCGGACATGAACATAGCGATGAACGGGGTCTTTAAAAACTTTTTCTTCGGTTAACTTTTCAGCCGAATATCGCAATTGCATGGAATACCCCTTTCCTCTTAACATACCTAACATACCTACTGCCAATCGGCCAGTATACTCATTATTCCTATTATATACCAAAAACCAACAAAATTCCGCAGGATTTTTCGACACCATGCAGAGTGACAGGCACCATTTATAACACACCGAGATGAGAAATGGTGACAGGCACCACAAACAAAAAGAAAAATCACCCGGGTCTTGGGGACGTAGGTGATTGTCTTATGAGGTCTATTTTCAGCCGGAGCTTTACTTAACTTTCTTATTGACCTTCTCCATTAATTCCTCTTCTGTTAACGCAGCCACAGGGCGGTTATTAACGAAGGCAAAGGTCTTCTTCCGGCCGGGACCGCAATAGGATTGGCAGCCAATTTTAATTTCCGCATCCGGATCTATTTCTTTCAAACGAGGGATCAATGTCTTTAAATTCACGGCCTGGCAATCATCGCAAACTCGAAATTCATTCGACATTCCATCCACCCCTTTCTATCGACAATCTATTATCTACTCACTATTTTATCCAATTAACACCATATATAATTTGCCAAATTCAATTATCTTAGAAACCGTCTAACTCCATAGGTCATTTTACAGGTTCTTTTTTTCCAATGCAAGTTGAAATCATTAGCAACTCTTGTCAATCCCCCTTAAATCTTTTAGTTAAAAAATCTACTATCCTTGTATTCATTTTGGTATAAACCTTGAAAAACTTGTCCATCCTAAGACTAGAACTTTAAAAACAAGTCAGTCAATGGAACTGACAAATTGGTAAATTAATTTAGGGAGTTGAATAATATGAAAGTTCGTCAAGATGCATGGACAGATGAAAATGACTTACTTTTAGCTGAAACCGTCCTTCGTCATGTAAGAGAAGGCAGTACCCAGCTTAACGCTTTCGAGGAGGTTGGAGACAAACTTAACCGCACGTCGGCCGCCTGTGGATTTAGATGGAATGCCGTCGTCCGCCACACCTATGAAAAAGCGCTGCAATTAGCGAAAAAACAACGAAAACAAAGACAGCGAGTGTTAGGCAAGGATCAAGGCGGCAAGAAAAAGCTGCTCTACAATCCGCCGGTTCCAGCTACCGATGAATTAGAAACACTAGCACCGCTTACGATTGAAATGCCAATGGAACCAATCGAAACATTTGAAACAATCGAAGAGATTCCGGATATGCAGACCGAAATCGCAGCCGAAACATATGTGAAACCAGCAGCAGCCGTACAATCCTACCGAAACGCGGCACCAACTGGTGGACAACTTTCACTTGATTCTGTTATCTCCTATTTACAAAACTTTCATCATGCCAATCTGCAAAATGAAGCATTAAAAAGTGAGAATGAAAGATTGAAAAGAGAAATACTCGAGTTAAGAAGGCAGAATGAGGAAATGGCAGCGAAGATTGAAGGGCTGGAGCAGAATACCGAAACCATACAGGAAGATTACGAGACGCTGATGAAAATCATGAATCGGGCCCGTAAACTTGTCTTATTTGAAGAAGAGGAAAGACCTGCCACTAAATTCAAAATGGACCGAAACGGCAACCTCGAAAAAGTAGCCGAGTAAGCATCTTTTAAAAGCGTTTAAGGGAGAAGAGGCAAAGCGCAGCAGCACTCAATATAGAAGAAGGTGTCCCAAAAGTTTAACTTTTAGGATACCTTCTTTTTTCATATAAACTAGTCTGTTGATTTCCGCTCCAAGCGGCTTCGCTTTCCGCGGGCGTGCCGGGAAGCCTCCTCGGCGCTGCAGCGCCTGCGGGTCTTCCCCTGCCCCGTACTCCCGCAGGACTTTGAATTTGCATCCTCGAATCCGCCCACGCACGAAGGAAATGCGATAGCATTTTCGAGGAGTCTTCGCCGCCTTCCGCTCCAATCAACAGAGTGTGAAAAAATTATTCATCAACCCTCTTTTGGGTCAGCCTCTTTCTGTTATTGAATCCCTGAACCACCCAACCACCACAGCTGCTTACTTAACGATTGACCATCTCATCAATTTTTTCATTGCGGTCAACGACACGTTGATAGTAGCCTGGAAACAAACCAAGCTCGAACTCATTCAACTGCCCCGCATACAAATGGTCACTATTGGCCTTTAACTGCTTCAGTAGCCGCAGCATCACATCGGCAATTGTCAGTTCAACACCGAGCAATTCCGCTAGCGAGGCCATTACCGCAGGAACCACCTCTGGATAAACAAATTTCGTTTGCTCCTCTTTTTTTGCCAGCTGATAAAATCCCCGTACTAACTCAGCCCGCCTTGAGCCGCTCCCATTTACGCATAAATAAATCTGAACAGCTACGCCTCGTCTTAAACGCCGCTGCGAGATTCCCGCAAACTTTTTCCCGCCGATACTTAGGTCATAACTTCCCGGGCAATACGAGCCGACAATTTCGCGCGCTTCAATCATCTGAGGAAAATCAGCAAACATCTGTTGAATTAGCTGCCACATGACATCATAGCCGCGATTAATATCAATCCCTTTTTCCACCTCTGGAAAAACTAACGAGATATTGAGGACACCCTCATCGAGGACCACAGCTAACCCGCCGGAATTCCGGACAATCGGCTGATAGCCCTGCTCGGTCAAATAGTGAATGCCCTCCTGTAAAAATGGCAATCTCGTATCCTGGATCCCTAACACGACCGTATTATGATGGACCCATGTCCGGGCCGTCGCAGGTGCCTCACCTGCCCCGACAGAGGCACATAATGTATCATCCGTCCCAAAAGATTGTAATGCTTGAAAATGTATTCCAACCGCCGACTGGTCGATGATCCGCCACTCTGGCTGGTGCAGTAAACCGTCCATACTTGTAACTCCTTACTGGTTTAATACGCTTATTTTATCAAAAAGAAGCAAACTTAAACAGCCACGCAAAAAAAGAGCCAGTCCCTTCTCGGACCAGCCCATTTCATCTTATAATCCTTGTGCCGCAGTAATCAACGCAAGCTTGTACACATCTTCTTCGTTACAGCCGCGTGATAGGTCATTTACTGGTGCATTTAACCCTTGTAAAATCGGACCAACTGCTTCAAATCCGCCTAAACGCTGAGCAATTTTATAGCCGATGTTTCCTGCTTCAAGGCTTGGGAAAATAAACACGTTGGCATCGCCCTGCAATACAGAACCAGGCGCCTTACTTTTCGCAACAGAAGGAACAAATGCAGCATCAAATTGGAATTCTCCGTCCAAGACAAGCGATGCATCGCGGCGTTTTGCTTCCTCGACAGCCTCTGCAACACGCTCCGTTTCCGGTGATTTAGCCGAACCTTTTGTTGAAAAACTCAACATGGCAATCCGCGGCTCAATATCAAACATTTCCGCTGTCTTCGCACTCTCAATCGCGATTTCCGCTAAATCATTGCTGTCCGGTGCAATATTGATCGCACAATCGGCAAATACATATTTCTCATCTTCACGGACCATGATGAACACGCCTGACGTCTTCTTCACGCCAGCTTTCGTTTTGATGATTTGCAGGGCTGGACGAACCGTATCAGCCGTTGAGTGGGCCGCACCGCTGACAAGACCATGTGCTTTATTTAAATATACGAGCATCGTACCGAAATAATTTTCATCCAACAAAATTTTGCGGGCATCTTCTTCCGTTGCCTTGCCTTTGCGGCGGTCCACAAATGCTGCTACTAATTCTTCCATGCCTGCATATGTAGCAGGGTCATAAATTTCTGCAGACTCCAAAGAAACGCCAACCTCGTTAGCCTTTGTTTGTACTTGCTCAATATTTCCAACTAAAATCGGTGTGATTAAATTCTCCTCAGCCAAACGGCTGGCTGCACGAATAATCCGCTCATCCAACCCTTCAGGAAACACAATTCGTAAGTTACGTCCAGAAATCTTCTCTTTTAATCCTTCAAATAAATCGCTCACTACACTAATCCTCCCTTAAAAAAGCTACCTCTTCTAGCATACTTTACCAAGATAAAATTTCAAGCAATGTAAGTCACAGGCAGCGGTTTCACGAAAAAGTTTTTGTTTTCAAAAAATTACACTCTCATTCTTACTATTTACCCTTTTTTATTAAAATATCCACTTCTCTGAATATAGAGTTTTATTAAGGCGGCATTTGGTCAAACTATGATATAGTTAAGATTGGTAACAAGCAGAATGATTATTTAGGAGTGATTATAATGAGTGAAGCAGCACAGACGCTTGATGGCTGGTATTGCCTTCATGATTTCCGTACCGTTGATTGGACAACTTGGAAAATGCTTTCAAGTGATGAGCGCGAGGCCGCGATTCACGAGTTTTTAAGTCTTGTTGAAAAATGGAATGAGACACAGGCACGCAAAGAAGGCAGCCATGCTTTATATACAATCGTCGGTCAGAAAGCCGATTTTATGATGATGATCCTTCGTCCAACGATGGAGGAGTTAAACGAAATTGAAACTCAATTCAATAAAACAAAATTAGCGGAATTCACCCTTCCAGCTCATTCCTATGTATCGGTAGTGGAGCTCAGCAACTATCTGCCAGCAGGTGAAGATCCTTACCAAAATCCGCAAATCCTTGCACGCCTTTACCCAACATTGCCAAAAGCTAAGCATGTCTGCTTCTATCCAATGGACAAGCGTCGTCAAGGCAATGATAACTGGTACATGCTGCCGATGGAAGAGCGCCGCAGTATGATGCGCAGCCATGGTATGATTGGCCGTACATATGCCGGGAAAGTAAAACAAATCATCACTGGTTCGGTTGGCTTCGATGACTACGAATGGGGTGTTACCTTATTCGCAGAAGATGTGCTTCAATTTAAAAAGCTCGTCTATGAAATGCGTTTTGATGAAGTCAGCGCGCGCTATGGTGAATTTGGCGCCTTCTTCGTCGGCAATCTGCTAGAAGAAGAAACTGTACCACGCTTCCTCCACGTATAATTATTTAAAAAGTTCTCGAGCTCTTGTTTCGAGAACTTTTTTCTATTTTATCCGCCTGTTCATTCAGTCATATTTGATTCCTTTTCCTCATACTATTTTAACAGCGAGTCTAAAATGAAGCTCCGAAAGTCTCATCAAAAAGAGGTGAGAAACGAGCCGAAAAAAACAGTCACCATTTTAGGTTCAATGAAATATGAATACAAATGTTAGGTCATTCGTCTATTTGTACTTATTATTTATGAATTTTTTATAGGAGGGAAAAAGATGAGTCAATATTACAATCCTCAAGGATTTCAGCCTTATACAGGTGCAGCCGGCCAGCAGGGTGCACAACCGATCGCAGGCGGGCAAGGTTTTATGCCTGGCCAGCAAGGTTTCCAACAACCCTTTCCGCAGCCTGGAGTTGGAGGCATGCCAACAACACCACCTGCGCAAGGAGCTGGAGCAGCTCCTGGGATGCTTCCAATCGAGCAGTCCTACATTGAAAATATTCTTCGCTTGAACAAAGGAAAATTAGTAAGCGTATTTGCCACCTTTGAAGGTAATAATCAGTGGAATGCCAAGGAATTTAAAGGGATTATTGAAGCAGCCGGTCGGGACCACGTCATCTTAAGTGACCCTCAGGTCGGCACTCGCTACCTCATTCCGATGGTTGCGGTTGACTATATTACCTTCTCCGAAGAAATTGAGTATGAATATCCATTTGGCAGCGGCCCATCATTAGGTACTTACCCGCCTCGATAAATAAGAGTAAAAAAAAGGCATCGGGTCTCTCCCAATGCCTTTTTTTGCTGTTAAAAATTCTTTACTGCTCCCACAATCATTAATACCCAGGCTGCCAAAAAGCAAACTCCGCCGATTGGGGTAATCGCGCCTAACACGCCCACCTTCGTTAAGCTCAAAAGATACAAGCTGCCGCTGAAGAAAATGATCCCAACCAGCATGAGCCAACCGGACCAATTAAAAAGAGAGCTCATTGGTACTTTACCAAGAAGCATACCAATAATTAGAATTCCAGTCGCATGAAACATCTGATAAGTTACACCCGTTTTCCAAATCTCTAAATAGTGGGCATCGAGTCTGTCCTTAAGTCCATGTGCGCCAAACGCTCCTAGTGCCACCGCTAAAAAGGCGTTAATCGCCCCAACAATAATAAATACTTTCATGGCTAATTTCCCCCATCTTAAAAATCAAATAGTGAATCCCCATTTGCTTCATCTTCCATATCGAGCTTTTTCGGCTGCTGTAATGACGAGCCTTGCTGAAATACTTGTTGATTCATTAATGGCTGTTGATAGACCTGCTGGGTGACGGCCGGCTGAATCGCTGCTGCAGCAGGCTTCACACTAGCTTGCTTTTCATCTAGGATGAGTTCGCATAATATTTTAATAGAGTAAATCTTTTCTCTTAAGGTTTCTTCCTTTGAACTCGTTTTAGCTAGTTTCAATTCATTCTCTATTTTGGCCAGTAATTTCTCAACCGATATATTCATGTGTGACACCTCTACATTCAATCTCTTATTTATTCTACATGATTATCGTCGATTTTACGAAAAAATAGACCTGTTTCGTTTTTCGACATGTTTCACGTGGAACATGTCGATTCGTAAGATGGGCACTGACTTAATGAGAGGGATAGGGATTTTTGTAAAACCCCCAAAACAGGACATAAAAAAAACCGAACCAATCGTGGTCCGGATCCCCTTTAACCTAGTATTCGTTGATAAATTGACTTGGCGTGAGTCAAATCTTTCGTACCATGGATGAGCGCACGGCCATCTTGAAAAATAACCATCCGCTCCGCCCCCATTTCGACGGATATCAAGTAAGGATTTCCTTTCACTTGGTAACCTAACGAGCTCAGTTGTCCCGCGAGCTTTTCCAGGGAAACATCGCCATAGCTTGACGGACGGATCTGGACGGTATCGCGGCCGCACAGGACACTTGTCTTTGTCCTGTTTTCTTGGTCCAAATAAGGATAGGTCCGCTCCTCACCGCAAGACAAGCAGCCGGCATACTTCGCCTTCGACATTTTTAAACTTGTGTATTGATTTCGCCATAAATCAAAGCTGACAAACGTTGTCCGGACTGCCTCCCAATCCTCGACCAGCATCTTCAAGGCTTCAGCCGTTTGATGGGCAATCACCATTTGCACAGCGGGTGAAATAATGCCGCCCGTGTCACAGGTCATCCCCTGGAGCGGAATGGTCCGGAGCAAACAATTTAAACATGGCGTTTTCCCGGGAATAATAGAAAAACTCATTCCGAAGCTGCCGACACAGGCTCCATAAATCCAGGGAATTTGATATTTCTGCGCCACATCATTCATTAACATTCGGGTTTCAAAATTATCTGTCGCATCCATCATTAAATCAACATCCAAAACCAATTCTTCCAGCATTTCCGGAGTCGCATCACCGATGATCGCCCGTATCTCTACATCTGAATTAATAGCCCGCAGCCGTTTTTCCGCGGCAGCCGCTTTTGGCAGCTTTTCGGCCACATCCTCTTCTGTATAGAGCTGCTGACGCTGAAGATTACTCGCCTCTACGTAATCTCTATCGACAATGGTTACTTTTCCAACTCCGGCCCTCGTCAGGATCTCAGCACTCCCAGACCCTAACGCTCCGGCCCCAATGATAAGGACATGCTTTTTTCCAATCCTTGCTTGTCCTTCCCGGCCGATTCCTGAGAAAAGGACTTGTCGTGAATAGCGTTCGTTCATATCTATTCCCCCTTGATAAGAAAAACTCGCCACCCATGGCGAGCTTCTACTAGATCAACCTGTCTAAATCAACCGCCGCTCACCGGTGGAATGAAGGCAATTTCATCCCCTTCACGAATTACCTCATCATTGGAGGCAAACTCTTCATTGATGGCGGTCATAACCGTATCCATCTGCGGTAAATCATATTTAGCAGCCAGATCTGTCTTCAATTCAGCAACAGTTTTACCGGCAGCCTTAAGTGACAAGAACTCCTCACCGACCGCATCACGCAAGTGCGCAAAAAACAAGACCTTATTCATCTAAATCACCTGCCTCAGGTTTACCACTAGGATAAGCAACCGTTTCAAGCTGGTTTCCCATCCAGGCTTCGCCATCTTCCCAATGTTCCTTCTTCCAGATCGGGACGATTTCTTTAATTCGTTCAATCGCATAGCGGTTGGCTTCATAGGCATCCGCACGGTGCGGCGTCGAAACAGCAATGACGACTGCCACATCGGTAATATCTAACCGGCCGACGCGGTGCGTGATCGCCGCCTTTGACCCTTCCCAGCGCTCTTCAATTTCCCGGCCAATTTGCTCCAGTTTTTTTACGGCCATCGCTTCATAAGCTTCATAGATTAAAAACAACGTTTTCTTACCGTTTGTTAATTCCCGTACGGTCCCAATAAAGGTGGTAATCGCACCAGCTTCCCGTTGGACTACTTTATCAATTACCGCTTGTATATCAATCGGATCCTTTGAGATTTCATACATTTTCATTCTTCCACCTCTTCTGTCAACCGCTTTGGCACGGCGTTCTCTACGACTTGATAGCCGCCAATTTTTTCAACCTGCTCTTTAAAGGCAGGTGATTGGATGATGTCAATGAGCTGCCGGCCGCTGTCACTTTCATAAAACTCGCGTTTCATGACTAAATCATATTCTTCATCGGCGACGGGAATAAAATCGAGCCCCATTGCCTTTGCCGCCGGATAAATTCCCAGGCCTGCACCACGCCGGTCATCTTTCACTTCTGCCGCTACCGCTAAATGAGAGAACATCTCTCGGTCATAACCGGTAATCTCCTCTGCGCTAAGGCCTGCTTCCTCTAATAGTAAATCAAACAAGATGCGGGTGCCTGCTCCTTTTTGCCGGTTTACAAAGTTTGCGTCAGTACGGACTAAGTCTGTAACCGTTTTGATTTCAAGAGGATTGCCTTGTGGCAAAATCCAGCCTTGCATCCTTTTTAAAAAGGGATATAAAACGACATCTTGGCCTGCTAAAAGTTTATTTACGTATGATCTATTGTACTGTTTTGTATTAG
This sequence comes from Neobacillus drentensis, assembly GCF_021560175.1. Classification (GTDB taxonomy): domain Bacteria; phylum Bacillota; class Bacilli; order Bacillales; family Cytobacillaceae; genus Neobacillus; species Neobacillus drentensis_A. The sequence continues at coordinate 6,098,479 of NZ_CP091110.1, forward strand.
GGTCTAGCAAATGAATGCCCGCTACATGGGCCTCGCCTTTTCGAATCGCCATTATACCAGCCATGCTGCCGACATGGGAAGAGACGATTTTCAGCTCTGTCCGTGCCCGTTTCAGCTGGGATGATAACAGATCGATGGTTAGGTCGTGGCTGCCGCTAAAGACGATTGCATGTTTGATTTCTTCCAGCGGTCGTAATAGTTCAACTTCCGCCATATCGCCTTGTTCATAGCCGCTGATGTTTGGCGGGATGATCAACATAGCGTCTGCCCTAACATAGGACATCGTTACCCCTGCTGCCCGGGTAAGCGGGTTGGCCACAAATTGTCCATTCACATAGCCGATATTCATTCGGATAAAATCCTCTGCTCCCATCGAAGAGACGATGCGGCGGCCAAGTTTAACTGTGATGGTTTGCCGTCTCGGAACAGGAATCCCTAAATACTTACAGATTAATGGCTGAACAAACCATTCCAGTGCCAAGTAAGCAGACACGGGATAGCCAGGAACACCGACGACAATTTTGCCGTTTATTTTTCCTAAGATAACAGGCTTACCCGGCCGCGCGGCGACCCCATGAGTAAACACCTCGCCAATTTCGGAAATGATATGGACAGTAAAGTCTTTTCGGCCTGCGGAAGAGCCGGCATTGATCACAATTATATCGGAGGTTTCCGCTGCCTCTAAAAGCACTTCTTTAATTTTCTCCGGTTCGTCCTTAACAATGCGGTGCAGGTGCGGCTCGCCGCCCCAATCCTTAATAAACCCGGAAAAGACTGTTCCGTTAAACTCAATTATTTTTCCAGGTGATAAATCAGAATGGGCTTCCACTAATTCATTGCCCGTTGGAATAATGGTAACCACAGGTTTCTTTACAACAGGTACTGTTAGCTGCTGTGCCGCCAACAGCACGCCTAAGTCTGCAGGTCTGAGCGTATGTCCCTGTGGAAACAACATCTCTTCTTGAACAATATCCTCACCAATTGGACGGATATGCTGCCAAGGAGTGGCCGGTTCAATTATTTCCATTGTTTCATCGTCAACGATATGGACATGCTCAATCATAATCACGGCATTAAAAGGCGCGGGAATAGCATTTCCGGTATCAACGAAGCAAAATTGTTCACCTATCTTAAGTAATAGCGGGTTTTGTTCGTGTGCCTGGTATGTACTTTCGGCAATAACAGCAATTCCATCCATCGCAGAAGCATGGTAATGCGGCATGGAGACATGGGCAAAGATTGGCTCAGCGGTCACTCGGTCTAAGGCATCTGACACATTCATCCAGTCTATTTCAGGGGTCTGTTGAAAGGCCTTAAGAATTTCCTCTCTTGCTTGCGCACGGGGTTTATCTTCTAAATAAATTTTTCGTTTATACTGATTTTGTTCCATTGACTTTGACCCCTTACCTTGATGGAATCACAGGAACCCATTCGCCCTGTGAAATTCCTTCTTTTTCTGAACTAATCTCGACAATACCATCGCTTTTAACCAATGTAGTAATCAATCCCGACTTACCAATAATGGGCTCAGCCCACCATTCGCCGTTCTTTTCGAAGAGACGGACGCGGATATAATCAGCCCGGCCCATCGAGGATGGAATATTTTTCGTTATTTTTGCAAGAATACGATCCGGTTTGCGCTCACTTGTTTCTCCTTTTAATTTGCGAAGAACACGCTCGCCGAATAGTTTAAAGATAATCATCGCGCTGGCAGGATGTCCCGGCAGACCAATGACGGGCTTTCCATTCGCTAAAGCTAGAATCGTAGGTTTTCCCGGCTTGATGCTGATCCCGTGGACGAACACGCCCGGTTCGCCTAATGATTGGATAACATCTGTTGTATAGTCTTTTGCTCCAACCGAGCTGCCGCCTGAAAGGATTAAACAATCGACCTCCTCATAAAGGGCATGGGCACGCTCGCGAAATTCAGCAAAGTCATCACGGACGATCCCGCCGTATACCACATCAACATTCCATTCCTGGGCAAGTCCTGCAATGGTTAAATAGTTGATATCACGGATCTGCCCTTCCTGCAATGTTTCTGTTTGGTATGGGACGATTTCATCACCTGAAGACAGATAACCGACCTTTACTTTCCTAAAAACCGTTACATGGGTCACTCCTAATGAAGCGAGTGCCCCTAATTCCTGAGGCCGAAGCTTTGTTCCGCTTGTAAGAAGAATTTCTCCCCTTTTAATATCTTCTCCGGCACGAATCACATTTTCTAAAGGAGCGATCTGCTTGTACGTATTGAGAAGTGAATCCACATCCTCGCAGTGTTCAATCATGATAACGCTGTCACTTCCCTTGGGGAGCATACCGCCTGTCGGGACATAAACAGCGCTGCCCTTCGTTACTTCTACCGTCGGAACTTCACCCATTTTTACTTCACCCGCAACAGTTAAAAAGCCGGGCATGGATTCAGAGGAACCATACGTATCTTTGGCGCGGACAGCATAACCATCAACAGTTGAGCGGTCAAAGCTCGGTACATTTTCCTTAGCAGCCACCGGACTCGCGAGAATATAATGGAGGGCGCTTGAGAGCTCCCTAACCTCTGTATCCACAGTCGCTGATATTTTTTCATCTATTAAGGTAAATGTTTCTTCAACTGTCTTGACTTTGAAAAATTGCATGGTTCCCTTACTCCCCCTTAGATCTTTCTACATGTTTAAAAAATCAGACTCAGCTTTCTTTTTGGCCTCTTCATATTCTTCTGGGTGATTCATATTAAAAAAGACTTGATCTAACCCCATTTGACTATAGGTTTCCAGCTCTTTTTCCGTTAGGTAGAGCACGTTCAAGTGGTCGAGCAACTGTTTCATTCGCAGCTGTCCTGCATGAATCTGTTCCTCTATAACAGCAGCAGATTGCTTTTTAAAAACAGAAAATAGCGGCTGCTGTTTGCCGTGGATGACGGGTATGACCGCATCATAGTGCAGGGCATTGGTAACCAGGGCCTGAGCCAGCTCGTTCGACAGAAACGGCATATCACAGGCCACAATCAAATTGAGATCGTAGTCTGACGCCGTAAGGCCTGCGTGCACTCCCGCAAGCGGCCCTCGGCCGGGATAGTGGTCCGGGACCATCCGTACATTTAAAAATTCATATTGTTCAGAATCATTCGTTACTAGAATTATATCATCAAAAAGAAGTTTTAGCTTATCTGCTATTCTTTCAATATTCGTTTTTTCATTGATTTTAAGCAGGGCTTTGTTTGTGCCCATCCGGCTGGATTTCCCGCCTGCTAAAATAATGGCTGCAGCTTTCATTTATAAAAGCACCTTCTTAATTTGTCTCTTTCTTTTCCCCGACGGAATGATACCCATTTTCCTGAGCGGCCATATCGAGATGAATGGAATTAAGGTCCAATAATGCCACCGACGGTTTTGTAATATATTGTCTGCTATCAATTATTTTAATATAGCCGTTACATTCCTCGCAAACTTGAATTTTCGACGTTACATCATCTTCAATTTCTAAAAAATAAATACTGTGATGATCTTCATTGCCGCAGTGTGAGCACTCCAAGCGTCTTGCAGACCAATGAGCAAAACAGCGCGGGCAGTGGATGATCTTTTTTCCCTCTTCATTGATGGCTGCTAGTCTAACAGGTTCACCGCAAACAGGGCAGCCCGCACCTGGGACAGCATGGTCAATTGCAGGCTGAACCTTTTCTGCCATTAGCTGCAGGTATGGCCGCAGGGCGGTTTCGGCAAGGAAATGGGGGATCCATTCTTCAAGCCCATTTTCCTCTGCATAGGCTGTAAAATAGACATGATTAAAAGCAAAGGCTTCTTCAATCCAGCGAATGGCTGTTTCCTCAGTAAGCAAGGAACAGATACCAGAAAGCTTCGGCTCTAACTCAGGATTATTGTTTACAAGTAGGTCGGTAACTTCCTCTATCCACTGTAAAAATAGTGAAATTTCAAAATCAATAGCCGTTAAAGCGGCAGCAGGAACCCCTGCCTCCATGGCTGCTTTATCAAGGTTTGGTCTGATGGTTTCCGGATCAAGCTGCAGCTTCCACTGTTCTTGAAGCTTGACGATCTCTTTTTGCAGTTCCTGGTATTCCTTTGAAACAACGGATTTAATCATGTTCTCACACCTCATATTTGTGATAAGAAATGGCTGTCCTATTTTCGACAGCCATCCCTTTTTTAAAAATATAAAATTTATTCGAATGGTTGTATTATATTAGGCACCCTTTTTACGTTTCGGATCATCTAAGTTAGGGAAGTTGCCTTTTTTCACTTCTTCGTCATACCAGTCCTCATAGTGGCCTTTTGCCCACCATGCTGGAACCTTGCCTGTTACAACACCTGAATAACCTGGTCTAGAGTGTTTGTGCACAACAGAAAGATAAATATGGCCGACAATAACGGCAATTCCTAAGCCAAACCCAACATTATGAAGGACATAACCCCACTGAACAAGTGCTCTTGGAAAAAATTCAGGGAACCACATCGTGAAGCCTGAAACAATCACCAAGATGGCGCAAAAGATCTGAAGAATGGAGTTAATTTTTTCACCCGCGTTAAAGAATGTCTGTTTTACATGATCAAACCTTAAACCAAACAACTCTTTCACAAAATTACCGAAAAACTGGAGATCCCGCTTTTTCCACGTGATTAATTCTTTCGTCCAGAGAAAAAGGAACTTAGGACTAAAGATCAGCAAGACGAATGTAGGTGTAATAAATACTACAGCAAAAATTCTGTGTAACAGCCGAGCATTTGCCGGACCGCCAAAAACTGGATATAGCCAGTCAAAGAATTCGGTATACATGGGCAGGGCTGTGATGTAAAGGGCAAAGAAGGCTATTCCATTGATCGCATGTGCCCAAACAAATGCCTTAGGAAAGCGGCGAATTTGTTCATTAGCCTTTGGATGCTTTTGATGATTACTCATGGCTATCCCCTCCATCTTCCTGACCTTGTGTTCTTTTACTAATAATATTATTGGTAATAAATGCTCCGACAAGCGCCATCGTTGTGGCACCAAGCATCATTTTGCCGATTGGCTGTGCGTAATCTTTCCAAACGACTGCAGATGTTGGAACCTTAGGATTTTCCGGAAGACCATAAACACTCGGCCGTTCAGCCAGCAGGTAGATGGTGTGTGTACCGCCGACCCCTTCTGGATTATAGATGTTCGCATTAGGGAAACGATCTTTAATCTCAGCTAAACGTTTCCGGGCTCTTGCCAGCATTTCATCTTTTTTGCCAAACTGCATCGCATCGGTATGGCAAGTCGTCACGCAGGCAGGCTGTAAGCCTTCTTCGAGACGATCCGTACACATCGTACACTTTTGAGATTTTTTGTATTCTTTACCGTTCTTATCTTTGTAAGTCTTTAATGAAATCACTTCAAATGGACAGTTTTGTACGCAATAGCCGCAGCCTACGCACTTATCATGGTCAATCACAACAGAGCCAAATTTTGAGTAGCTGATGGCATTCTCAGGACAAACCTTTTCACAGGCAGCCGTATCACAATGGAAGCAGGATGAGTGACGGAAAAGGTATTCTAAATCGCCTTTTCCGTTTTCATGCTCGACATATTGAAGAACATTCCATGTATCAGCACTTGTTTTTGGATGTGATTGGGCACTTCCTTGGAATGCCGTTACTTCTGCCGGAAGGTCATTCCAGTTTTTACAGGCCACCATACAGGCTTTACAGCCGTCACATCTGGTAACGTCAACGTATTTTACGTATTCAGCCATCACTAAGCCCTCCTTATGTCACATAGGAATGCTTTATATTCCGGAATCATCGTGTTGGCATCCCCAATATGTGGAGTCAGGCGGTTTGCTGTTGCTCCTGTTGCGTACCCTTTGTATCCAAAATTCCAAGGCATTCCGATTTGGTGCACTATTTTACCTTTAACGGTAAACGGTTTGTAGCGTTTTGTTACCATTGCATAGGCTTCAATTTTGCCGCGGGCAGAGGTGACAATAATTTTGTCTTTATTTTTGATTCCTTTTTCTTTGGCAAGTTCTTCACTTAATTCAACATACATATATCTAGCAATCTCGGAAAGCCACTCTTGGTTACGCGTCATCGAACCTGATTGCCAGTGAGCTTCCGTTCGATAGGTGGTTGCAACAATCGGATAGTCCACCTTGTAGCCTTTTTTGTTAAAGTCACCATCGTTAATGACAACGGCAGGGTTTAAATTTACGGATGAGAATGCGTTAACTACTGGACTCTCAAATGGCTCATAGTGTTCTGGGAACGGGCCGTCATTCATCGTTGGTGCAAATAATAAAGCAACTCCGTCTTTGTTCATCATAAAGGCACCTGTGCCGCCTGGATCGGTAGGCGCTATGACTGCTTTAAAGTCTGGGACATCATTTCCGATCCATTTCTTCTGGGCAGCATCCCACCAAATCACTGCTTTTTCCTGGCTCCATGGCTTACCGCTTGGGTCTGCCGAAGCACGGTTGTATAGAATCCGACGGTTTGCCGGCCAAGCAAAGGACCAATTCAAGAAATTTCCGCCGCCTGTATCTTTATTATCACGGCGCTGCGATAGATTTTTTCCTTCTTCAGGATAGAAGCCCGAATAAATCCAGTTACCGCTGGAAGTGGTGCCATCATCTTTTAAATCGCCAAAGGTTTTTACTAATTTACCTGTTTTAAGGTCATAACCGTTAATTTCCTTGGCAATGCTGTCTAAATTTGGTGCTTCACCGGTGCCATAATTCCAATCAAGGGCTAAGAATGGCTGATCGGCTGATTTTAGACTGTTTGCATATAGCTTTTTAAGCTTCATTGCCAGTTCATGAACGATATCAAGGTCCGGACGGGACTCACCCTTCGGCTCAATTGCTTTCCAGCGGTACTGCATCCAGCGTGAGCTGTTTGAAATACTCCCTTCTTTTTCATACGAAGAACAAGCCGGAAGAAGGAAGACTTCTGTTTTAATGCTGGCTGAATCATTACCTGCTTCTTTTTGCCAAAAGGCTGACGTTTCTGTTTCCCAAAGGTCAACAGCAACAAGCCATTTTAAGTTACCAAGGGCTTCTTTTTCTTTACCGGCGTTAGGTCCGCCGACAACTGGGTTTGTACCCCAAAGGAATGCACCCTCAAGCTCCTTGTTGAACATCGCTTTAAATAAGTTAATATGCGAGTAGTTTTTATTGCCTTTTGGTAAAAACTGATAGCCGAACTCGTTATTTTTGGTCGCATTTGCTCCGTACCAAGATTTCAATAAGCTGACCACAAATTTTGGTTTGTTGCTCCAATAACCAGATGGTGGTGTTTCTTTTTTCAAGTATCCATCCAATGTAGCATGCTCCGGAAACGTTGCTTTTGGTGCAGCAAGGTAACCCGTTAAGTTATCCCATAACAAGCCAAAGTCCGTTGAGCCTTGAACGTTGGATTCACCGCGCATCGCATTGATTCCTCCGCCCGGCAGCCCAATATTACCTAATAGAAGCTGCAGGATTGCAAAAATCCGAACGTTTTGTGAGCCAACCGTATGCTGGGTTGTCCCCATTGCATAAAGGATGGTACCTGATTTACCTACTTTTCCTGTTTCACAGAAGGCTTTACAAACCTTTAAGTAATCTTCTTTTGGTGTTCCTGTTACGGACGTTACCGTATCCACATCATAGCGGGAATAGTGTTTTTTCATTAATTGAAAGACCGAACGAGGATGTGCTAAGGTTTCATCCTTCACTGGTTTTCCATCCGGAGTGGTTTCAATCCCCCACTTCGTTTTATCGTAAACTCGTTTTGCTTCATCATATCCAGAGAAAAGGCCATCTTTAAAATCGTAGCCTTCTTTCACGATAAAGGAAGCATTTGTATATTTCACAACATAGTCTTTGTGAATGAGATTATTTTCAATAGCATATTTAATCATACCGCCGACAAACGGAATATCCGTTCCAGAACGAAGCGGGGCATAGAGATCAGACACGGCAGATGTCCGTGTATAACGCGGATCGACGCTGATAATTTTTCCGCCCTTTTCCTTCGCTTTTGTCAGCCATCTAAAACTGATTGGATGATTTTCAGCAGGATTGGCTCCCATAATGAGGGCACAATCTGTCCACTGTAGGTCATTCCAGTGATTTGTCATTGCTCCACGACCAAATGTAGGTGCCAGACCGGCAACCGTAGAACTATGTCATATTCGTGCCTGGTGCTCTAAGTATGTGACACCAAGCCCTCTCATTAATTTTGATACCAAATAGGTTTCTTCATTATCCAATGCCGCGCCGCCAAGGCTGGCAATCTTTTCTGTTTTATTTACGGTAATGCCTGCTTCTTTCTCTACGAATGAAGCATCACGTGTTTCCTTCGTACGTTTGGCGATGGTGTCAAGCATCCATTCCCAATCTTTTTCTTCCCACTTATTGCTGCCAGGAGCGCGATACAGTGGTTTTGTTACTCGTTTTTCAGATGTATAAATTTGTCGTAATGTTGTTCCTTTACTGCATAGTTTACCTTCGTTAATCGGGTTATCCGGATCCCCTTCCGTATAAACCACGGTATTATTTTTGGTGTGGACGAGTATTCCGCATCCTACACCACAAAAGCAGCAAATGGTTGGTGTTACAGTAGCTTTGGCAATCTTGAAATTTTTTGTATTCGCATAGGCTTTTTTATCATTAAAGCCTAGTTCAACAACTGCAAGAGTTGCGGCCGTTGCACCTGATAGCTTTAAGAATTGCCGGCGGTTTAAGTTCATTTCAACCATCACTATTCTCCTTCCCAAAAATGATTAGAACATCCCTCTGAAAGCAGCCGTACCTTTCCTATTGGTATTACGGACATGCTTTTTTCTCTCTATTTAGTTACTGCGGTTTTAACTCTGTTTTTAATTCCCCCCTTCAATGCTTCTCTCCAAGTCTATTTCTTGTGAAAGATCATTTTTGACTCTTCCTGTAGAGGTATAGACCGTAGCCATTTTCCCTCTTAAATAGCCGATTACCTCAATATTTAAGAACTTTGCCAGCTGAACAGCCTGTTTGGTGGCGGCAGTACGGGACCCGATAACAGGAAAGCCAAATTTTGCTGCTTTTGAGAGCATTTCATATGAAACCCTTCCAGTTGTCAGTAAAATTAACCGTTCAGGAGGTAAACCCTGTCGTAGTGCGTGACCAATAATTTTATCAACTGCATTATGGCGGCCAATATCTTCACGGAGAGTGATGGTGCCGTCTTCCTCGACAATGCAAGCTCCATGCATTCCGCCTGTTTCCAGATAAAGGCTAGAGGCTAAAGCAAACTCACTTCTCTTTTTTAATAAGTAACTTAATAGATATTTTTGGCATGCAGCCACCTTGGCAAAGTTTTTAACATCGGTCATTGAGAAGAAGGTTACCCCTCTGCCACAACCGGCCGTATAGTGTTTCTTTTTCAAAAAAAACTGTTCCTCATCAAACTGCGAATAAAGGGAAACATGGATTGCTCCCATCTCTTCATCTATTGTTATGGTTTCAATATCGTTTGCATCCTGGATGAATCCTTCAGAGAACAAATACCCATATGTCCAATCGTCTAGATTGTATTTCGTCAATTGAAAAACAGCTATCTCATAGCCGTTTAGATGTAAGGATATTGGATATTCATCGGGACAACCTTTGCGGTTCATACCATCCCCTCCTTGAGGAAATTTTCCTTATTCTTCATTTTAAAAATAGGACCAATGTCACTCAGCGATTAATGTCACAGCCCTTAACGGAATTTGCCAAGCGAAGGGAGGAGTTAAGACATTTGAAGTATTTAGACTCCCTTAAGAATGGCGGTATTATCACCTTGGCCTTATTTGTGTCAGATTTCCAACAAAATATAAAAGATAACAAATTAATCAATGTAGCTATAATAATTACAGCTCAAAGGAAAACGTTTACATTTGACTTTTAGCTGTCTTTTGAGATTATCGTACTTCCAGCAGGTTATTTTGAAAGTAATATTTATCACTAAGTATCCTTGTTAATAGTACTATTGGTCCATTTGTCATTTTTTTGTAACTATTAATTAAATCGCAACCGACTATAGTAGTTTCCTGTTATATTTTTTATTTTGTTTTATAATAAGGAAGGAGTTATTTTCTAAAGGAGGCATACATAATGGCAATCAAAAAGGTATTAACCATAGCTGGTTCTGATTCAAGCGGCGGAGCGGGGCTGCAAGCTGATCTAAAAACATTTCAAGAGCTTGGCGTTTACGGGATGACTGGGATTACCTGTATCGTCACGATGGATCCAAAAGGATGGCATCATAACGTATTTCCGATTGATGTGACCATTCTCGAGAAACAACTGGATACCATTTTGTCAGTTGGAATTGACGGGATGAAAACAGGAATGCTTGGCACTGTTGAAATTATCGAGCTAGTCGCACGAAAAATCGATGAACATCAATTAAAGCATGTGGTTATTGACCCTGTCATGGTTTGTAAAGGAGAAGATGAAGTCTTAAATCCGGAAACGACGGAAGCGATGCGGGAATTGCTTCTGCCACGCGCTTATGTTGTGACACCAAACCTTTTTGAGGCTGGTCAGCTGGCAGGAATGAAGACACCAAAGACCATTGAAGAAATGCAGGATGCAGCTGTAAAAATTCACGATCAGGGTGCTAAGTTCGTGTTAATTAAAGGCGGCAGCAAGCTCCAAACAGAAGAAAAATCAATCGATCTTCTTTATGATGGCAAGGAGTTCCAGATTTTCGAATCAGAGAAGATTGAAACAAACTATACCCACGGTGCAGGCTGTACGAACTCAGCGGCTGTTGCTGCAGAAGTGGCAAAAGGAAACTCGGTCTATGATGCAGTCGATGTGGCAAAGAGATTTGTCTCTGCAGGGATTCAGCAAGGTTTCCCATTAAATGAATATGTAGGTCCCACTTGGCATGGTGCCTACCGCAGTGGACGAGCTGTAACAGAGTATTGTGAGGACTGTGAATAATAAAGATAAAGATGAAGAACCGAGCTTGTTCGGTTCTTTTTCGTTGGGTCAGGAAGTTAATAATTAACGTGTAAAATTTGCCCAGCGTGAAGCGCCTTGGAAAAAATGAACTACCTTCTCCCATGGGCAAGGCGCTTGTGCTCTTTTATTAAGCACAGATTTCGCATTTTCTATTTGATTTTAGTATGATAATTACATTATGAAAAACAATACTCATTAGGTATAAATCCATCATTTTGGAAGGAGGCTGCACTTTGGAACTTATCGATGTTAAAAAAGTTCAGGACGCTATCAACCTTTTTGCTAATAAGGATGTTTATATTCATCTTGAAACAACCAATGGTGCCTATGCAACACATAATGACCAATCGTTCTTCTCTGCCGGAGCGTTTATCCGCAACGCCCTTGTCCGCTATGAAATCGGAAAAATTAAAGGACCCGGTCCGTATCGTGTGGGTTTAAAAATCAATCTCGGCTGGATTTATGCTGAGGGGATCACCCACTTTGAAATTGATGAAGAAAATCATCTATTGTTAGCAGGTCATGACTATGATGGCAAGCTTGCTGTGGCATTAGAAATTAGTCTAACGCCATTTGAATAAGATGTCCTATTAGACCCGAAAGGAGAATGATTTATGGAAAAAGAACGCCATTTATTGGTCGTTTTCCCTCATCCAGATGACGAGGCGTTTGGTGTATCCGGGACGATTGCAACACATGTCGAGAACGGAACTCCTGTTACCTATGCTTGTTTAACCTTAGGGGAAATGGGGCGCAATATGGGAAATCCCCCGTTTACCGATAGGGAAAACTTACCTAAAATTAGAAAAGAAGAATTAAAAGCGGCTGCTGAGGCTATAGGGATCCAAGACCTTCGCATGCTTGGTTTCCGTGATAAAACCGTTGAATTTGAAGATGATGAAAAATTAGCAGACACCCTTACAGCCATCATTGATGAGGTAAATCCGTCCTTGATTATCACTTTTTATCCTGGTTATTCTGTTCACCCTGACCATGATGCCACCGGCGCGGCTGTCATAAGGGCAGTTGAAAGAATGCCTGCTGCCGCACGGCCAACCTTACACTGTGTTGCCTTCTCCAAAAATTGTATTGATGAGCTTGGTGAACCTGATATTATCAAGGATGTTTCACCTATGATACATAAGAAGCTGGCTGCCATTCAGGCACACCGGTCGCAAACAGAGCATTCATTTAAAGGCACTGTAGAAAAGTTGAAAAATCAAGAACCGCAAATGATGGCTTGGATTAACAATGAACGGTTTTGGACCTATAAATTCTAAAGCGTAAGCGCCTTGATCAGCCCCGACAAGCACAAGACGAGCCGGCCGAAAGGTTGCTCTTTAACCTTTTGGACGGATTGGCTTGTGACCTCGAGGGGCTAGGCGCTGGAGCTGGATGTATATAACCTGTAATAAGCCATCACCCAATACCATTACCAAAAGCCCTTCAATGCGAAGGGCTTTTTGATTGAATCTTTTTGTTGAAACCTTTTTTAAATAACCTCAAGTATCGCCTGTGCGACTCCGTGTTCGTCATTTGTATCGGTAATGACATCACATAGTGCCTTGATTTCATAGCTGGCATTGCCCATGGCAACCGACCTTCCTGCCCGCTCGAACATGGAGACATCGTTTAGGTTATCACCAATCGCCATTGTCTCAGCCATATCGATTCCTTTAGCTTTTGCAAATGTTGCGAGGGCAAGACCTTTCTGAGCCTGTTTATTCGTTATTTCAAGGTTTTCGTGGCCAGAAGAAGTAACGTCCAAGTCTGAAAAATCAAGAAGGTCCACGCCGGCAGCCTTAAGTTTACTGCGATCAAAACAAAATGCCAAGACCTTATAAATCAGATAATTTTCATCAGCAAATAGAAGCTCGTAGTCGTCAATTTGGTGAATTAAGCCATCGCGGATTCTCGCTCCCGCTGCATGTCTAATTTCCTCAGGATCAATCTCGGGATTAGCACTAACAACAATGTCCACTAAGATGGAAACAGCCTTTTCCGGATCAAGCGTGTAGGCACCCTTGTCAGTATAAACCTCGTAATAGACATCATGTTCACTTAGTTTTGCTGCTACCGCTCTCGCAAGTTCCTTACTTATGGGGGTTGAAGAGAGGACATCGCCTTCTTTTGAGCGGACCTCCGCTCCATTCACACAGATAACAGGACAGGATAAGCCGGCCTCAGATAGTACGTATGTAGCTTCTTGATAAGACCTTCCGGTAGCAACGACAAATTCAACACCCTGGGCCTGTGCTTTTAAAATCGCTTGTTTATTTTCTTCACTAATTTGCTGCCTTGAATTTAATAATGTTCCATCCATGTCTGAAGCAATACATTTAATCATGTTGTCCACCTTTTCCCTTTTTTCTATCTACATTATTGCCATTCTAACACAGATCTCGAGCCATTAAAGAATGGAAAGCTCACCCCAAATACTTACTGCCTTCGCGAACACTTAAAGGGGCTAACTTATGTCCCTCGATAAATTTCTTCACAGATGCTGGATTTGTTTTTGAATACTCCCGCAATGCCCAGCCAATCGCTTTTTGAATAAAAAATTCCTTCCTCTCGGCATTTTTCAATATGTATCGATATAGCAGGTTTTCATTCGTTTTCTTCTTATATTTTAGTTGAAAAAGAATCGCGGCCCTCCGCAGCCAGATATTTTCATGAATGGCCCAGCCATCAATCGTTTCTTCGATAACATCTGGAAATTTCTCTGCTATATTTCCGACTGGTTTAGGAGCAATGGCATCAACAGTATCCCACCAGGATTTGGTCGTAATCAGCCATTCCATGAAAGGCAGATCACTTTTTTGTAGTTTCTTCAGGGATTTTTCCATATAAGTTAAAGCCGTATACTGATATTCTCTTTCCTCTTTATTCCAAAGCTCTTCTATGAATTCTTTATTAAAAGGCTCAAGTAACAAGCCTGTTTCCTGAAAGAATTTCTTTTCTAAATCCTTACGTAAAGGGGATTTTATTCCTAGAAAAGAGAAATGACCTTTCATATAATTTTGCATTGGTCCAGCGTTGTCCTCATTGCGGTTCTCCTCAAACAGCTTTGTTAAAACATGTGTCTTTGTTACCATTAACATCCATCCTCTCCCAAATCACCGATAACTAATTCTACTACTTCCCATTTTTCCCTTTATTTTATCCGGATAATCCACTGACTCAATGACACACTATTAGCAGATAGGGGGGATACATAAATGACAAAGAAAATAAATAAAGGCAGCCGTAATCAAAATTCACCACAAGCAGGTCACGCGGAAGCGGAATTCGGCACGGAGTTTGTCAGCGGCGATAACAGCAAGGGGAATAAGCGTAACAAAGGCCAGCAGAGTAAGACAAATCCACATAAATAAAAAGCCGGGGGACCTCCCCGGCTATACCCGCTTCTATAGGATCTTACTAGCTGCCAAATCATTTATTTCCCCAGCAATTCTCTCATGGATTTTTTCAACAACCGAAAAATCCATTGCTGCTACATAAATCTCTTCCAGTTCATCATGCAGGGATTTAGCTTTTGCCAGATAACTTGTCGCTTCGGTCATTTTGTTTTTATATTTTTCAGCAATATTACTGATGAAATCAGCAAACAGCTCATCCGTTCCAGGCTCAATCAAAATCTCATACATATCAATAATCTCATCGCCGTCTCGGCTTGGGAAGTATTCATGCGGGGCCGTACTGTCGAAAATCGCCACACCCAGTTCCCGGAAAATGACCATATCGAGGCTGTGTGGATCAAAACCGCAATGATAAACTTCTACATCGATACCGCGCTCTTCTCCTGCGGCTGCCAGCTTTTTCAGCATTGTCGACTTTCCGGAACCTGGACGTCCTTTAATAAAATAGCGTTTAGGAATTTCCTCTGTCAAATTCGGAACATAATCAACCGCTCCTTGCGGCGTGGCAGCTCCTAAGAAGCGATGACGGACATCAGGCGTTTTATTTAACTTTATTTTTCCAAAAAAAGAGTCAATTAATTTATTGGTTAATTGGTCCGCCTTTTTAAAATTCATGCTATTAATATAAATTTTTTCCCAATCATCATGGATTTCTAATGCCTCTTTAAACGTTGCATAGGCTTTCTGAAATGATTGACTGATTTGGTTTGTCAGCTTTTGAATCACATTTTTCTGCCTATTTAGGTCGCGCGAATTCCAAGCTTCGCCAAGATTTATATACTCTTCAACTGCACCTGGTGCCTTAGGCTCAATCACATGCGGCGCTGTCCCGTCAACAAGACCTACCTTTAACGCGGGAATAATCACGCCATCAATGGACAGGTTATCAGATGAACAATGAAGAAACTCAATATTATAACCTTTCTCGACCCACTCTTGGCCTATTTTCTTCATAAGTGAGGATTTCCCGGTTCCTGGGCCGCCTTTTAAAATAAACAATCTTTCTAATCCTTGCAGATTGGAATCATATAGACTATAAAAGCCTCTAGCCGTATTGCCGCCGGCATAATAATTTTTGATTTTCCCTGCCACTCTTCAACACTCCCTTTTAACAAATCAACTTGCTTAAAAGCTTAAGATGTATAACGTTCGATTAGTTTCCTACAAGTAAGGCTGTGTTAATCTTGAATGTTGATTTCCGCTCCAGGAAGCTTCGATTTCCGCGGGCGTGCCGGGGAGCCTCCTCGGTGCACTTGCGCCTGTGGGGTCTCCCCTGGCCCGTACTCCCGCAGGACTTTGAATTTGCATCCTCGAATCCGCCCACGCACGAAGGAAATGCGATAGCATTTTCGAGGAGTCTTCGCCGCCTTCCGCTCCAATCAACTTGTTAAAAATCATCATTAGCCTTTAACACAGCCATAAGTAAAGTCTAATTCACCCGATTTTCAGGTGATTCACTTTCACGTTATCTTATGCTTTTGTTGTTTTTTAGGTGAGTGCCTATGAAAAATTTATCTTACATCCATCTACAAATTAGATTGTCAGTCCTGCTGTCATTTTGTTACTGGGATCCATTCAGCACTTGTTACTTCCTGTAATTTCATTGGGGAGACCACAATCTGAACACCTATTTTCCCCGCGCTTACGACCATATTTTCCAGTTGTCTGCTGCTTTCATCGAGGAATGTCCTATAATCCTTCTTCATGCCGATTGGGGAACAGCCGCCGCGGATATAGCCTGTCCATTTTTGAATATCCTTCATTGGCAGCATCTCAATTGCCTTTTCTCCTGCAGCCTTGGCGGCCTTTTTTAAATCCAGTTCCTCCGCAACAGGAATGACAAACACAAGAATACTTTTACTGGCGCCTTGGGCAACTAACGTCTTATAGACGATTTTAGGGTCTTTTCCAATCTTCTCCGCTACTGATATCCCGTCAATTTTTCCATCTTTATTATCGTATGTAAGCACGTCATACTCGACCTTCTTTGCATCAAGTATTCGCATCGCATTTGTTTTTGGCTGTGCCATCACCATCATCCTTTAAACCATTTTTATAGTAGGATTATATCATTGCCATTTTGGATTGAAAAACCTAGACATACACAAAATCACCCAAAATCTGTCACCCGATTGTCACTCTATTACTCCATTATTATAGTAAACTAAATTTAGATCCTAACAAAACTACACTTGGGAAAGGGCAGATCGCCAGCTATCCAGCCATAGACCTTTGTGAAACCCCTCACATATCTGACTGCCTTCACACAAACTACTTTTATAGAAAAGTATTCCCCCATAAATTGACCTGAGGTAAAAACTATGAAATACGATTTAGTTTTATTACATGCGCCAAGCGTATATGACTTTAGAAAAAACTCATTACTTGCCGGTCCAATCAGCGACGTAGTCCCATCCTCACCTGTGTTTGAGATGTACCCAATTGGGCTGACAAGTATTGCCGATTATCTAGAGCGGTACGGCCTTAGGGTAAAAATTATTAATATTGCCAACCGGATGCTGATGAGTGAAAAATTTGATGTGGAAGCAAAGCTCAGGAAAATTAAGACGAAGGCATTCGGGATTGACCTTCATTGGCTGCCACACGCACACGGCAGTATCGAGCTCGCTAAAATTGTTAAAAGCCTTCACCCTGAGACCCCCATCATCTTTGGTGGATTATCCGCTACTTACTATCATAAAGAGCTAATTGAATATCCTTTTATTGATTTTGTAATGCGCGGTGACTCAACCGAAAAACTGATGCTTTTACTTATGAATAAGATTGAAGCAGGCAATACCCATTATGCTGATATTCCTAACCTTACCTGGAAAAAAGGCACAGAGTGCGGTTACAATCCTATTACCTACGTTCCAAAAGATCTCGATGATATTGATGTTCCAGGTTATCGTTATACCATTCGCTCCGTGTTTAAATACCGGAACTTTCTGGACCCGCTGCCCTACAACGGCTGGCTCCAATATCCAAACACTGCCCTGTTAACAGCCAGAGGATGTACGCAAAACTGCTTGATTTGCGGCGGCTCGAGAGAAGCTTATGACCAAAATTGCAATCGGAATTCTTTAGCATTACGCTCCCCGAAGAAATTAGTAGAGGATATTCAATTTATTTCCCGCTTTAGCCGAGCACCTATTTTTATTCTGCATGACCTCCGTCAGGGTGGACGTGAATATGTACAGGAATTTTTCAGCCGTTTAAAGGAACTCCATTTAAAAAATGAAATTGTGTTTGAATTGTTCCAATATGCTGATGAGGAATTCTTTAAAATGATGAATGACAGCGTCCCAAAATACAGTATTGAAATCACGCTTGAAACACATGATGAAAAGATGAGACGCTATAATGGCAAATTTAGCTGTACCAACCAAAAAGTGATCGATACCCTTAATTTCGCTTTAAAAAATGGCTGCAAAAAGATTGATCTGTTCTTTATGGTCGGAATTCCAGGGCAGACCTACATAAGTGCGGTCGAAAATATTGATTTTTGTGAGACCATTCATCTGGCATGTAACAAAGACCCTAGAATCTTTTACTTTGTCGCACCACTAGCACCATTCTTAGATCCTGCCAGCCCGGCCTTTGAACATCCTGAAATTCATGGCTATAAGAAGTATTGTCACACTCTTGAGGATCACCGTAAGGCCATCACACAGCCTTCCTGGAAGCATATGCTAAGCTATGAAACAAAGGATATGACACGCGATGACATTGTCAATTCCACCTATGAAGCAGCCGAACGCCTTAATGACTTTAAATTAGAGTACCAGTTGATAAGTAAAGAGGATTACTTTGATATCAAAGAAAAGATTGAGAAATCAAGGGAATATATTAAATTGATTGACCATGTTCTTTCTCTTCCCGCCGAGGAGCAGGCCGCTGAACTAGCTAAGATTCAAGAAGAAATAGAAGAGTTAAATAAGTATAGTATCTGCGGGAAAAATGAATTGAAGTGGGAAGTACCAAAGAATTATGCCAATTTCTTTTCACTCGCCTTAGTTGGTATGGAACAATTATATGAAGATTATGTAAACAAACTCAGACATCTCCTCAGTCCGAAACGCCGCCAGCAATTTAAACTTGATGCGGATTATCGGAAAATAAAAGGCTAAAATAGTAAAAGGTATCGGATTCTTTTCCGATACCTTTTTTAAGAGATAAGAAACTATAAAATTACTTTGAAAATTGTCCAGCTCCAGCGCCTAGGGGCTCGGGGTCATAAGCCCCTGTTCAAGGCGCTTCCGCTTTTCTATTAGTGCCCGCCCAGGTAGGCTGCTCTGATTTGATCGCTTTGGCTGAGTTGTTCAGCTGTTCCGGAAGCGACTATTTTTCCTGTTTCAATAACATATGCACGATCGGCAATGGATAAAGCCATATTGGCATTTTGTTCAACCAGAAGGATCGTGGTTCCAGTTTGATTAATCTCTTCAATAATACGGAAGATGGTTTTAACTAAAAGTGGCGCAAGACCCATTGAAGGCTCATCTAACAGCAATAGGCGCGGTCTAGCCATTAAGGCCCGGCCCATCGCAAGCATTTGCTGCTCTCCTCCTGAAAGCGTACCGGATAGCTGTTTGCGGCGCTCTTCTAAGCGGGGGAATAACTGATAAATTTTATCAAAGTCTTCCTTGATTCCTTTTTTATCTTTTCGTAAATAAGCACCTAATTCTAGATTTTCCTCCACCGACATATTAGCAAAGACACGACGGCCTTCAGGAACATGTGAAATACCTCTCTTTACGATGGACTGGGCTACCTTACCAGCTACATGCTCATTTTCAAATACGATTTCCCCGCTTTTGGGTTTAAGTAAGCCGGAAATCGTTTTTAACAATGTACTTTTTCCCGCACCATTGGCTCCGATTAAGGTCACGATTTCACCCTGATTAATCTCTAGGGAAACTCCCTTTAATGCATGTATATTGCCATAATAAACGTTCATATCATTAATTTTAAGCATTACGAGACCTCCTCGCCAAGATACGCTTCGATGACTTTTGGATTATTTTTGATTTGCTCTGGTGTACCTTCGGCAATTAATTGGCCATGATCTAGTACATAAATCCGCTCACATACGCCCATTACTAGAAGCATATCATGTTCAATTAATAGAATGGTAAGATCGAATTTTTCTCGAATTAACGCGATTAAATTCATTAATTCTTCCGTTTCCTGTGGATTCATCCCTGCCGCTGGCTCATCGAGCAGCAATAGCTTGGGATTAGCCGCTAATGCCCGGGCAATTTCTAAGCGGCGCTGCTGACCGTACGGCAAATTTTTCGCTTGTTCATGCAGGACATTATCAAGCTTAAAGATTTTCAAAAACTCAATCGCTTTTTCCTCCATTTCCTTTTCACCCGCAAAGTGAGAGGGAAGACGGAAGATCGAGCTTAAAATTGTATGCTTCGCAAGCGCATGATAGGCTACCTTAACATTGTCAAGAACAGATAGCTCATTGAATAAACGGATATTCTGAAATGTCCTGCTAATTCCTTTTTTCGTTATTTTAAAAGGGGCTAACCCGTTAAGTTTATCTCCATCGAGTGAAATACTTCCTTCTGTTGGAACATAAACTCCCGTTAACAGGTTGAAAAAGGTCGTTTTACCGGCACCATTTGGACCGATTAAACCAACAAGTTCACCCTTCCTTAATTCCAAATTTACATCAGAAACAGCCTTTAAGCCGCCAAATCGGATACCGGCATTTTCTACCTTAAGCAACTGTGTTTTTGCTGTCATGCTGTATTCCTCCTTTAGCCGATTTACCAACTTTAAAGAATGAGGTAATTTCTTTTGTTCCTAATAATCCTTGTGGACGATAAAGCATCATTACAATCAGTACTAAGCTATAGATTACCATCCGCAGCTCTGGATAGCTTTGCAGGTAGGTAGAAATAATTGTTAAAAGGATGGCTGCAATAACAGCACCTGACATACTGCCTAAACCACCAAGAACCACATAAATTAAAATATCAAATGATTTCAAAAAGCCAAAGTTGGTTGGTTGAATAATATAAAAGTTATGAGCATATAATGCACCGGCAATACCGGCAAAAAAAGCACCAAGCACAAAGGCAGCAACTTTATAATAAGTCGTGTTAATCCCCATTGCATCCGCGGCTATTTCGTTTTCCCGAATGGAAATACAGGCTCTGCCATGGGTTGAGTTTGTGAAGTTCACAATGACGATAATGGTTAATAATACGCAGCCGATCAGCCAAGGCCATGTCGTTAAATGAGAGACCGTCATACCGCTTGCTCCGCCAACATAATCAATATTTAAAAAGACAATTCTAACAATTTCTCCAAAACCAAGTGTCGCAATCGCAAGATAGTCTCCTCTAAGCCGTAACGTAGGGATTCCAATAATAAGACCCGCCACCGCTGCTGCTAATCCGCCCACTAGTAGACCTACTGGAAAAGGCAGGCTTAATTTCATGGTCATAATCGCTGAGGCATAGGCACCAACTGCAAGGAACCCGGCATGTCCAATCGAAAACTGTCCGGTAATTCCGATAATTAAATGCAGGCTGACTGCAAGAATAATATTAATACCCATAAAGAACAAGGTATTTACATAGAATTGATTTACTGTTCCACCGGTAATTAAAAATTGCATAACGACTGCAAAAATAACGGCTAAAACGATTGATGTCCAGAAAAACTTTGCTTGTTTTAAAATATTCATCGTAGAAGCCTCCCCCTAAACCTTTTCTCTGACATTTTTGCCAAATAGTCCTGCTGGACGGAAAATTAAAATTAAAATAAGAACAATAAATGCGACGCCATCACGCCATAAAGAGTATCCTGCCGCACTAACAAGTGCTTCAATCACACCTAATAATAATCCGCCGGTCATCGCACCCGGAATAATTCCAATTCCACCTAAGACAGCAGCAACGAATGCTTTTAGACCAGGGATAATTCCCATTAACGGTTCAATCTTTGTATAATACATTCCGAAAATTACCCCAGCTGCCCCCGCTAAAGCAGAGCCAATTGCAAAGGTAGCAGAAATCGTGTTATTCACATTGATCCCCATTAATCTGGCAGCATCCATGTCATGTGAGACGGCACGCATTGCTTTTCCGATTTTTGTTTTATGGACAATAAATTGCAAAAGAATCATTAAGACAATCGATGTTAACAAAATTAAGATAGACTGACCACTAATTTTTACACCTAAGATATCCATATCTTTTAAAGGTACTAAATTACTTGGGTATGCCTCAGGCTGTGCCCCGCGGACATATATCGTCCCATATTCAATAAACAATGATACCCCAATAGCTGTAATAAGGGCCGCAATTCTAGTAGCATTCCTTAACGGCTTATAGGCAATCCGCTCAATTAACACTCCAAAGATCGCACATACAACCATTGAAATAAGCAGGGATGGGAAAAACCCTAAATGAAGAATAGTAATTGAATAAAAACCAATAAATGCACCTACCATGAAGACATCTCCATGGGCAAAATTAATTAATTTAACAATACCGTAGACCATTGTATATCCTAATGCAATTAATGCATAGATACTGCCTAAGGATATTCCATTCACGAGCTGCTGTATTAACTCCATATGTTTACACTCCTTCTGATGAACTCCTACATTTCTTTTTCTAAATACTAGTTTTTAAGTTTAGCACGCTAGTTACCTTATTATTCTTTTGTAAACTGGAATAGGGAGACATCAGCTCTCCCTATTCCTTGGCAAACTATGAATTTGTCTAGTGTTTACGGGTTAACCTTTGTCTTATATTGTTGTTGGCCGTTTACGTATTCTAGAATAACTGCGGCTTTAATTGGATCATGATGGTTATCAAGCTTCACTTTTCCTGATACAAGCTGTAGACCATCTGTTTCTTCTAGTGCCTTCTGAATTTTCTTAGGATCACTGCTTCCTGCACGTTTAATGGCGTCTGCAAGGAAGTAGACCGTATCATACCCTAGTGCTCCGAAAGCATCGGGGGATTTACCACCATATTTTGCTTTAAAAGCTGAAACAAACTCCTGAACCTTCTTGTCACTATCACCTGAAGAATAGTGGTTCGTAATATATGTGTTCTTAAGCGGATCGGCACCAGCAATATCCACTAGTTTAGGAGAATCCCAGCCGTCGCCGCCCATAAATGGAACAGTAATACCAACCTCACGAGCTTGTTTTACAATCAAACCGACTTCTTCATAGAAACCAGGAAGGAAGACATAATCTGGTTTTGCGGCTTTGATTCGTGTTAGGGTGGCATGGAAATCCGTATCCTTTGCCACGTATGCTTCTTCAGCGACAATCTTTCCGCCATTAGCCTTAAAGGCCTTTTTAAAAGCAGCTGCAAGTCCTTTTGAGTAATCGCTTGAGCTGTCAATTAAAACAGCCGCATTTTTCACCTTTAAGTCATTGGTTGCAAAGTTTGCTGCCACTGTGCCCTGGAAGGGGTCAATGAAGCAGGTACGGAAGACAAAGTCATTTAATTTTCCATCTTTATAGGTAATGGTTGCGTTTGTGGCAGTTGGTGTAATTAATGGAATTTTATTATCCTGGGCAATTTGTACTTGGGCTAGGGTGTTTGTACTAGTTGCTGCACCAATCATTGCTGCCACTTTATCTTGTGTAGCCAGTTTAAGGGCACCGCTTGTAGCTTCTGCTGCATCAGACTTATTATCGACCGTTACTAATTCAAGTTTTTTACCGTCAATACCTTTTTTGTTAATCTCCTCAATCGCTAATTCAATACCTTCCTTAGCAGATTGGCCATAGGAGGCTACTCCGCCTGAGAGTTCTAAGTTTGCGCCAATTTTGATGGTGCCGCCTTTTTCTCCATCACTACTCGCACTTGAATTACATCCTGCCATTACCCCTGCTGCCACCATAAAGGACATACATATTCCAGCTAATTTCCTCTTTCTCATCCAACTACCCCCTATTTTTTAAAAAAATGCCCAAGACCTTTGTCCTACTGTTTCAAAAAATCTATAATATTCTGAAAACATTGTACATTACTATTTGGGGGTTCGTCTAGTCCTATTATACAGTTATTTTAAAATAATTAAAAGAATAAGAAAATTAAAACGTTTTATTAGTGAAAAACGCTTTATTACAATAAAGTAATGATGAATAACTTTTTTAACGCAAAAACAATCTATTTTTAATATTTTGGTTAAATATAATCAGTTGTTCGTTCCAAAGAAAAAGGGATTCCTTTTTTTAGAACCCCTTTTCCATAAATATTATACTAATTCTTTATTTTTCGTTTCTTTTCCTAAAATAAAGACTGCTAATGCACCAATTAGGATTGAAAAACAGAAGATCATAAAGATGGTTGAGATCGCAACATGCTGAGCAACCAGATTTCCTACTAATAACGGACCCAATACACCGCCAATCCGCCCTACTGCGGCCGCAAAGCCTGTCCCTGTTCCGCGAATAATTGTCGGATACTGCTCCGGTGAGTAAGCATATAAACCGCCCCATGCCCCAAGGTTAAAGAATGATAACAGAATCCCAGACGTCATTAACGTGGCCGTAGTGTCTGCGTTGCCAAAGAAATAGGCGCTGATCGCAGTCCCAATTAAGTAAACTACTAAAACAAATTTTCTGCCAATTTTTTCAATAAACCAGGCTGCTGTAAAATAACCCGGCAGCTGAGCTATGGTCATGATCAGTACATATTGAAAGCTCTTAATGAGACTGAATCCTTTCATGACCATGACACTAGGCAGCCATAAAAACATCCCGTAGTAGGAAAAAACGACACAAAACCAAACAATCCAAAGCATTGCCGTCTGCCGTCCGTAATCCTTTGAAAATAATTTCTGCAAACTTTGACCCAATGTGGTCTTCTGCTTATCTTTTACTGCCGTAAACCGTGGTGAATCGGGAAGGCCCATTCGCAGATATAGGGCATATAGGGCTGGAATCGCACTAATGACCAAGGCAACCTGCCAGCCAAACTTCGGAATAATAAAATACGAAATGACCGCAGCCACTAACCAGCCGCCTGCCCAAAAACTTTCGAGTAAGACCACTATCCTGCCGCGCTTCTCAGCAGAGACGCTTTCTGAGACTAAAGTAGAGGCAACTGGAAGCTCGCCGCCCAAGCCTGCTCCAATAAAGAATCTTAAGACAAGGAAGGCTGCTAGTGAGGTCGTAAGTGCAGACGCGCCGCTACCTACTGAAAATAATAGTAAGGTAATGATAAAAACATTTTTCCGGCCGATTCGATCCGCCATTAATCCAAAAACAAGTGCGCCTACGGCCATCCCAATCGAATTGATACTGCCAATCCAGCCCATTTCTCCTGGCGTTAAATCCCATTCTACTTTTAAGGCTGCAATGATAAAGCTAAGCATCCCCACATCCAGGGCATCAAACATCCAGCCCATGCCCGCAATTCCGAGCAGTCTCCGGGTGGATATTTCTTTTTTATTTTTCATGATAATCCCCCTATGTAACAAGTATTTACATTATTCCCCAAAATCCTCTAATCTAGGTAAAAATAATAGTGAACATAAGGTATTCTACCAATTGTCTTGACATCTGTCATTATATTCCGCAAAAAAAGAGAATGCACAACTACCAGTGCATTCTCGTTCACCTTATCAATCATTCAAATTCACTCTTCCTAATCAAGCGCTCCTTCGACATTTTTAAATTGATTAAAAAACATCTGGTCATACCGGCCTTTGGCTTCCATTAATTCCTCGTGGCTTCCTTTTTCGATGATTTGACCATTGCCGATGACCATAATCATATCGGCATCCCGAATCGTATTTAAACGGTGAGCAATGATAAAGCTAGTCCGTTCTTCCATTAATTTAAGCAAAGCCTCTTGAATATGAAGCTCTGTTCTTGTATCAATGCTGCTGGTGGCTTCATCTAAAATGAGCAAGGCAGGTCTTGCCAGGATCACCCTGGCAATGGCTAAAAGCTGGCGCTGACCTTGGCTTAGATTTCCGCCATTTTCCGATAAAACTGTTTCATATTTATTTGGCAGTCTCCTGATAAAAACATCTGCATTAGCCATTTGGGCTGCCTGCTCCACCTCTTCATCCGTGGCATCAGGTTTGCCATATTTAATGTTCTCTTTTATCGTTCCAGAAAATAGATATGTATCTTGCAGAACAAACCCAAAACATCTCCGCAAACTATCCCTTGTGTAATCACGAATATCTCGTCCGTCTAACAGGATCCTGCCCTCTGTAACATCGTAGAATCTTGTCAGCAGGTTCACAATCGTGGTTTTCCCAGCACCTGTCGGGCCAACTAGGGCCGTGCTGCTGCCGACTTGGGCCTCAAAGCTGACATTCTTAATAATTGGAACGTCAGGGCGGTAGCCGAAACTAACATTTTCAAAGACGACATGGCCTTTTGGATTCATTAATTCCACCGCATGCGGCGGATCAACTACCTCCTCGGGCTCATCAATGATTTCAAAAACTCGTTCTGCCCCTGCCACACCTGACTGAAGAATATTAAAAATATTGGCAAGGTCATTTAACGGCCGGACAAATTGACGTGAATAAGTGATAAAGCTCGCAATCGCCCCAACCGTAACCAGGCTTTTCACTGCCAAAATCCCGCCAATAACTGCGACAATGGCAAAGCCAAGATTATTAATGACATTCATAATTGGCATTAAAAAACCCGACCAGATTTGCGCCTTAAGGCCGACATCACGAAGCTTGGTGTTAACCAATTCAAACTCTTTAATCACTTGTTCTTCATGATTAAATGCCTTAACGACTTCAATCCCTGAAATGGATTCTTCAATATGACCATTTAATTTACCGAGCTCTATCTGTTGATTCTTAAATAAGACACTCGTTCGCTTTGCAATTGTCTTGGTCAGTAAAAAAACTAGCGGCACTGTAATTAAGCTTGCTATTGTTAATAACGGGCTTAGGATAATCATCATGATTAAAGAGCCGGTAATCACAATCAGGCCGGACATTAGCTGGGTCGTGGACTGGGAGATGGTGTTACTGACATTATCCACATCATTCGATAACCGGCTCATTAGCTCCCCGTGCGTCCGGGTATCAAAAAAGGAGACTGGCAGCTTTTGCAGCTTCCGAAAGATTGCCTCGCGCAGTCGCTTCACAACCCTTTGTGCCACACCCGCCATCAGCCAGCCTTGTAAAAAAGTCAGGGCCGCATCTGCTAAGTATGAACAGGCCAGCACAATAATCATTATTTCTAAAAGGTTGGAATCAACCTTACCTTGTTTAAGGCTCATCGCATCAACGGCTCTTCCAATTAAATACGGAGCAAGGAGCATCAGAACGGCATCCACGACAATAAAGAAAAAGACTAAGCTCAGCATTTTTCGCTCGTTGCCAAAATAGTACCATAAGCGTTTTAACGTTCCCTTTAAATTCTTGGGCTTGACGACAGGGCCGCGAAGGCGCTGGGCACCACCCGGTCTTAACGGAGGAGGTGTATGGACAATCTGTTCATTTCCTTTTGACATTTACAAAGCCTCCTTGCCCATCTGCGATTGATAGATTTCTTGATATACCCGGCAATCCGAAAGCAACTCGCGGTGAGTCCCGACTCCAACGAGTTCACCATGATCCAAAACGACGATTTTATCCGCATCGATAATGGAGGTAATCCGCTGGGCAATCAAAATACAGGTTAGGCCTTTACCATATTTTTTCAAGGCAGCCTTAATTTTCGCTTCAGTGGCAACGTCCACTGCACTCGTACTATCATCCAAAATTAAAATGTTTGGTTTTTTCACTAGGGCCCGCGCAATTGAAATCCGCTGTTTCTGCCCGCCGGAGAAATTAACACCGCCCTGGCCAATTCTAGTTTCATATCCCTCCGGCGAGGCGGCAATAAAGTCATCGGCACCGGCAATCACGGCCGCCGTCCTTACTTCTTCGTCGGTGGCATCTTCTTTTCCCCAGCGGATATTATCTGCTACCGTGCCGGTAAATAAGATATTTTTTTGCGGTACAATCGCGATTTGATCTCTTAGCAGCTGCGGCTTTAGCTGTGAAATATCTTGCCCGTCTACCTTAATTGTGCCGCCTATCACGTCATAAAAACGGGGAATTAGCCCGACGAGGGTGCTTTTTCCTGAACCAGTTGAGCCAATAATGCCTACCGTTTCACCCGGGAGGATGGTTAAATCAATATGTTTTAAGATTGGCTCGCCACTGGTTCCTTCATAAGAAAAAGTGACATCTTCAAAGTCAATTCTGCCTGTTTCTTGACCATGATGCGGCGATGCGGCCTGCGTTTCTACTATGGTACCATTCTCCTGTAAAAACACTTCATTAATTCTGCCCGCGGATGCCTTAGCCCTGACGAACATATTAAAGACCATCGAAATGACCATCAGGGAGAAAAGAATTTGCGTCATATAGTTGGTAAAAGCAATGATATGGCCTACTTGAATGGTACCTGATTCTACCCCTAGTCCGCCCATCCATAGGACGGCGACAATGCCTAGATTGACCGTGAGCATGATGGCCGGGCTGAAAGTAGCCATCAGACGCCCTGCGGCGATGGATTGATCCTTAAACTGGTCATTTGCTGTGGAAAATTTGCCAATTTCAACATCAAAGCGGTTAAAGGCCTTGACGACACGAACCCCTGATAAGTATTCCCTCATCACCGAATTCACGCGGTCTAAGGCCTGCTGAACCTTAGAAAAGAGAGGAAAACCGAGGCGCAGGTTCAGGACAATTAATAAGGCTACAATCGGAACTACCACGGCCAAAACAATAGATAAGTGCAAGTTTAGCCGTGTAGCCATCACAAGCCCCCCTATGGCCAGCAGAGGAGACTTTACAAAGATTCGCATCAGCCCATTCACAAACACCTGCACTTGTGTGACGTCATTTGTTAAACGGGTTATCAACGAGGCGCGGTTAAACCGATCGAGATTTGTAAACGAAAGCGTTTGAACTTTTTTAAATAAATCGGAGCGCAATTCGGTGCCAAAGTTTTGCGAGACAATGCTGGCAATTACGCTGCGCGAAGAGGCACTGATGGCACCGACGACCGTAATTAACAGCATCACTCCGCCCATTTTTAACACATAATGAATGTCTCGGTTCACTACACCTTTATCGATGATTTTTGCCATAATGGTTGGCTGCATCAAATCACTTATTGCCTCAAAGGTGAGAAATAGTACAGCAATGCTAAAAGACTTCCAATATTTCTTTATGTACTTTGATAAAAACTTCATCCTCTCACCTAACCCTTTGGTGATATTAATAAGGCTATTATAATTTCGTTTACCGGAATAAAACAATTTTTAAGCATAGAAAAAACAAAATAGCCCATTGCAGAGAATGGGCTATTACTGTTTAACCTGATTAATCTTGAACCGGGCTGAATTCATGGACCCATACACGCATCTGTGGCAGCCACGGCATACCTGGATGGTAGGAAAGGATCGACTGCTTATATTCCTCAACCGTGCTGAAGCCCTCGCGGCGGGCATCATCATCCGTCAACTCGCCCAAGCTCTGTGAATAGACCTTATCGACGACGAACTGACGGCCTTCAAGTGTCATGATTTCGCCTGGGTCGGCATAGCGGCCGTTCCGGCGTGTAGCTGTCTTTTCACCCGCTAAAACCTTCTCGATATCGGTCTTTACGGTAATTAATTTTTCAACCGAACAAGTTTTCGGTGGCAGTACAGCGTTTTCATTCTCGTTTGTCATTTGAATCTCTCCCTTTGTTTGATTAATTCATATTAACACTTTTTATATAGTTATATCCATTATGAGCTCAGTTAAACTACCTGTCCGCCTCTATCACGGTATTTAAGAATTCCCTCAGTGCTCGATAGGCTAAGTGTATAAGACCGGAGGAAAATCCCCCAGTCTTTAACTAGTTAAATCTCTTTTTTTATAAAAAATATAGGTTACACTGGTAAAGGCTACGATTAAAAAGAGGGAAATAACAACAAAGAGAGGATCCAACCCGCCTCCGTACATTACATTTTTTGCCTCGAAATATTTAAACGGGCTCAAGTACTTCAGACTTTTCAACCTTTCATTCAAGTCAATCGCCACGGACAAAATAAAAGTCAGTAACAGTACACCTGCAGATAGGGAAGGTGCCTTCTTTGACTTTCTTTTTAAAGAGGAAATGGCACTGCCCATCACCATAAACAACAGCTGCAAGATGAACATGCCCGCCATCAAGATGATCATATCTCGATTTACATTTTCACCCTTGCTGTATTTAGCCATCAGGGCAATCGACGAAGTTAATGTGGCTAAATTAAAAACGACCAGATTGAACAAGGCTGCCAGCAATTTGGCCGAAATAACCCTCGTTCTTGAAACGGGCTTCACGAATAAGAACTCGGCTGTTTTGTCCCGTTCCTCTTTTGCAATGATCCCGGCGCCAAGCATGGCTGCATGTATCGTTGCCATCAATAGCAAATAAATAAACAGCATGCCATAATAACCGCTCGCCTTTGATAAATCTAAACTTCCGGCTCCCATTACCACCTGCAGCGATTTGGGCATATCTTTCATTACATCAGTCATTGATTGCTGTGATGAATACAAATTAGCATACTTATTCATGCCGGATAGCACCATTAAAAACACGCCAAAGCACCAAAAGAGGAGTGATTTTCGATGAGACTTTAATTCTTTTAAAAATATATTCATCTTCTGATCCCCCTAAACGGCATGAATATCTTTTTTAGTATAAATCATATAACTTGCCGTAATGGCTGCAACGACAATCACGGCACCTGTAATGAGAAAAGATCCTTCGAAGCTAGCGTGTTTGATAATATAGGTGTGATCAAAGTATTTAAATGGCGAGATGAACCGCTTCACATCATCACCGGACGTCTCACTAATGACACCGAGAAAGTAAAACGCAAAGACCGTTGCTAAAGAGACCGTTAAGACTGATTTAATTTTTGGAACAATGACAGAGATGATGATGCCGATTGCTAGAAAGATTAATTGAATAAAAAACATCGTCAAGGAAAGCAGTACGAATTTCTTTATACTAAAATCTACTGTTTTAACCTGCAACGCGATCAAATTGGACGCAATCTGATAGACTACATTGGTAATCAAAAGGGACGTGAATGCTGCCAGCAGTTTACTCGTTAAAACTTGTGTGCGGGTCACCGGCTTGGTTAACAGGAAATCAGCCGTTTTTTCGCGAACCTCTTTGCTGACAATTCCGGTACCGAGATTCATTGCTTGAATGGCCGCACAAAGCGTTGTGAACGTCAAAGCATAGCTGTAAAATCCCAAAATCGTAAAGATATTTTCCAAATTAAGTCCAATCGCCTTCCTCATCGCCAACGGGTAGCCAGCTAATAATTTCTTAAACTCATCCGCATCTTTTGCAAACGAGGGAAACATCGACAGGAATAGCAATGCCACCATGATTAACGAAAAGGTCCAAATTATAGTTGATTTTCGATACGCCTTTAACTCATGAAAAAATATATTCATAGACTCTTAGGCCTCCTTTTCGTAATAATGCATAAAGATCTCCTCAAGATCTGGTTCCTCAATCCACAAATTGACGACTTCTATTTCGGCTAACTTCTTCAAGACCGTATTGATGTTTCCTTTAAAAAGAAAGCTGATTACATTCCCTTTAGCCTCCAAATTATTTACACCCATGATATTGAAATAGTCGGGAGAGAGGGCTGACTTCGTTTCCACCTTAAATTTTTTATAATTGTTTTCTTGTAACGTACTTATCTTCTCAACCGTTACAATCTTGCCCTCTTTAATAATCGCCACTCGATTGCATAGTCTTTGAACCTCACTCAAAATATGTGACGAAAAAAGGATCGTAGCGCCTTTTTGATTTTCCTCCTCCAGCAATTCAAAGAACTTTTGCTGCATTAACGGATCCAGCCCGCTTGTCGGTTCATCGAGGATGATTAGCTTTGGTTCATGAAGCAGGCCTTGAACAATCCCCACCTTCTTTTTATTTCCCAGTGAGAGATCATCAATCTTTTTATTTAAATCAAGATCCATCAGTTCCGCTAACTCTTTGATTCTCTTACTGCAGTCCTTCTTGTAAAAGATGGCGGAGTATTTCAAGAGATCCTTCACTTTCATATTGTCATAGTAAAAAACTTCCGAAGGCAGATAACCAATTTCCTTTTTGATTTCCGGTGCAAACTCAATGCAGTCTTTTCCAAAGATTTTGGCGCTGCCACTCGTTGGATAAATGAGGGAGAGGAGTGTCCGGATGGTCGTCGATTTACCGGCTCCGTTTGGTCCAATAAAGCCAAAAATCTCACCCTGTTCGACCTGAAAGTTAATATCGGTAATCCCTCTAGACTTGCCGTACGTCTTTGTCAGGTTGTTAATTTCGATTACATTCATGGTTCCTGCCCCCTTTTTACTTATAAAAAACCTTCGTAAGGATTTGGAAATATTGCTCTGCTTCAAGCTGAATGGCTGAATAGTCAATTTCGTGATTTGGTGTTAATTTTGCTTTGTTAAGCTCCTCTTCACTTAATTTTTCAAACGTCCAGGTAATAATTTTTAAGATTTTTTGGATGTCGACATCGTCGCGAAACTTCGAAAGATCAATGCCCTCGTAAATCTTCCCAAAATTAATCTCATTTAAGGCTTTCACCTTTTTCTCAATTTCTGTTCTAATGTCGTCCGCATCGTCCATATAGGCTTCTTCAATAAGTTTAAAGATGTCTGGATATTTGGCGAGGAGGTCCATTTTAATTGCGACCGCCTTCCGGATTCGTTTGAAAAAATCTGCCTCTGTAAGGTCGACCTTTTTGTAGAAGTCATCGGTAATGATTTGGATGCAATGGTCAAATAAGAATAAGAACAACTGCTTCTTGTTTTTAAAATAATGAAAAATTAATCCCTTGGAGATGTCGGCTTCTTTCACGATTTCGTTGGTTGAGGCCTTATCATATCCTTTCTGGGCAAATTCCTTTATGGCAGCATTTAGGATTCGGTCTTGTTTTTCCGTTTCTAAGTTGAAAAATTTTGAGAACACTGGTGCAGCCCTCCTGTTTTTAGTGTTGACCACATCAGTCAATGAAGTCATTATAATCTCGTTGACTACCCTGGTCAATAGGCGGATAAGCTATATTTTTTACAAAAATATGAAATTGATTCAGGGGATATAGTTTGGGTTTGTGGGATATGTTACGATGCAGGTAGATTTAAGGGAGGTGTTTTATATTTGGATTAAAAGTCGAGACCCCTCATTGAAGTTAGAAGGCTTGATATCCTCTCAAGGCCGTCTTCCTGCCGGACATCCTATTCTGCCTGTATTGGCAGGCAAGCAATCTTCGGTTGAAGCGGGAATTGGCGGGGAAGACCGAGTCGCTGAAGTTCTCCGTAAGTCCTCTTTTTCATTTGACCACCACATTTTTCATGATTTATCTCCTACTTCTGATTTTCAAATGGATACGTTTTTGTTGAGCCCCAGGTTTGGGGTGGTGTTAGAGGTTAAAAATATTGGCGGGATTCTGGAGTTTAAAGATAACCCTCCACAATTGATTAGGACCCGGGAGGATGGGCATAAGGACGGGTTTGACAGTCCAGTGGTTCAACTGGAGCGAAATTATGAGTTACTTTCTGACTGGCTTAAGAGCCGAAATATTAAGATTCCTCTTTACGGCGCTGTTGTTTTAGCCTACCCGAAACAAATTGTGGCCATTCCCCCTCAAAGGACAAAGATTTTATTTCCCAACTTGATTCCTTCTTATCTAAAAAACATTCCAAACAAGGAACAGAAGTTTGGCCTCTTCCGACAGTTATGTCAAACTATCCGACAGTTTCCTTCACTCATCCGCCACTAATCTTGGCTGGCGCCAGTAATTCTTTCTTATCCGCTGGTTACTTGGCCTCTTCCGCCAGTTATGTCAAACTATCCGTCAGTTTCCTCCACCCCCTCAAAGTGATATGATATTCATGATTAAAACTCAAAAAAAGGGAGTGCAGTAAAGTTGAAAAACGAACTAATTGAAAGATTTACTTCCTATGTAAAAGTAGATACACAATCCAATGAAAACAACGAAACCTGTCCATCGACAGAAGGACAGTGGACCTTGCTTCGCATGTTGGTTGAAGAGCTAAAACAAATTGGCATGCAAGAAGTAACCATCGACGATAACGGCTACGTGATGGCAACCCTGCCAGCCAACACCGACAAAGACGTATCAACCATCGGCTTCCTAGCCCACGTGGACACCGCCACCGACTTCACCGGCAAAAACGTCAACCCGCAAATCGTCGAGAACTATGATGGTGGTGAGATCGTCTTAAACAAAGCCCTAAACGTCATTATGTCACCAAAGGACTTTCCAAGTCTGCCAGAATACAAAGGACATACCTTAATCACAACAGACGGCACTACCCTGCTAGGCGCGGACAACAAGGCTGGCGTTACGGAAATCATGACCGCAATGGCTTACCTTATTCAACACCCTGATATCAAACACGGTAGGGTTCGCGTTGCGTTCACACCAGATGAGGAAATCGGCAGAGGTCCACATAAGTTCGACGTTGCGGCCTTCAATGCACAATATGCTTACACCGTTGATGGCGGTCCGCTTGGTGAGTTAGAATTCGAAAGCTTTAATGCCGCAGGAGCGAAAATTACAATAAAAGGAAGTAACATCCACCCAGGATCAGCCAAAAATAAAATGGTCAACTCTATCAAAATCGGTATGGAACTACATAGCAAACTTCCGGCACAAGAGGCACCAGAACATACCGAGGGATACGAAGGCTTTTATCATCTGCTAGCCTTTAACGGTGATGTGGAGCAAACCAATCTTCACTACATTATCCGTGACCATGACAGAGAAAAATTCAATGACCGCAAGGCAGCCTTACAAGCCATTGTGACTGAACTCCAAGCCAAATATGGCACCAACAGAATCGTGCTCGACCTGAATGACCAATACTACAATATGAAAGAGAAAATTGAACCGGTTATGGAAATTGTCGACATTGCTCATGAAGCGATGGTAAGCTTAGACATCAAACCAATTACCAAACCAATCCGCGGCGGCACAGATGGCTCACAGCTTTCCTATATGGGTCTGCCCACACCGAACATTTTTACCGGCGGCGAAAATTTCCATGGGAAATTTGAATTTATCTCCGTTGAAAATATGGTTAAAGCAACCCAAACCATTGTTGAAATCATTAAATTAACTGAACAAAAGGCATAAACAGTAAAAAGCTAACCTCTGAACAGGTTAGCTTTTTATCCCACTAAGCACCACTAAACATTGCTGCAAACTTAATACAGTTTCCTTTAACTGCCTGTTCAATTGCTCTTCAGGCCATCTCTGCTCTTTTGCTTCCAGGTCTTTCTTTATCAGACCAATCATCCAAATCGAGAAAGAAGCTGAAAACAAATTATATTCCCACATAAACGAGTCACTATCTAATTCAAAATCCAACTGAGCAAGGTACTCCTCCAGAAATTGCTTTCGCAACTCAGACGTTACCTGTCTAGGAAAAAGGGGATGTGACATATCAATTAAATGGTACAAGTCCCAATAGGGGGAACTTAAATGGGTGTGCTCCCAGTCCAAGATCATCAACTGATCGCCGACTTTCGAAAAATTGCCTAAATGTAAATCTCCGTGCGACAAAACGAGTCGATTGGAAAAATTACTTTTTTCAAGCAGGGAGTACGTATGTTCAATTGCCTCTCTTTCCAATTTCAAAACCGGCAGCTCAAGTAAGAATTCTTTCTTCCTGTTCACAATGTCCGCTATAATCTCACCGATTTGCGGCTTTAATCCCGAGGCCGGTACAGGACCTATAGTTTCAATAGGCAATGAATGCCACCAGGCAACCCATTTAATCACTTCTAAAACACTCTTAACGTTAAAATCATGAGTCAGTGCCCCAAGGTCCTCTACGATCATCCAATTCATTTCTGGCAGTTCACTTATTTTATAGGAAATAATTTTTGGATATATGGCAGGAAACTGTGGGAGAATATGCTGGTGTATCCATACTTCTTTCCCTAGCTGATCATTGTTGGTTAATGGTTTAAAAATAAAGCTTTTAGAGGAAGAAAGAAAAAACCTTTCGACAAATCGTCCATTCATACCTTTGTAAAGAATTTCTCTTTTTAAAATTAATGCATCATTAAGAGACCCGCTTTCAAGGACGATATTAGCTGGCAGCTCCATCGGCCCACCACCTATTCATATATTATAAGCTTTACAATCTTTTTTAAAATACCATATCTAATATGTATGACTGATACGTGGGTTTATATCCTTTTATCCTTATTACATATTCCTTCTCGAATAGGACAGAATAACTATGGTTCATTTTTAAAAGGAGGTAAGCTCAAATGGAAGAAAATACAACACATGAATTTGTAGAAAAACTGCATGAGAGACAGGAAAAGGACAAAGACAACAAAGAACGTCAAAGTAAAGGACATCAAGGTTACAAATTACCGAATAAACAGCATTAAACGCAAAAGCCCCGTCTTAACCATAAGTCGGGGCCTTTTCTTGAAGAATTATTTATTCATATTAGCCAAAAATCCACCTAGCAGGTCATCAGGATCAAGTTCAACTTCCTTATTGTCCTCTTCAGGCCTCATTTCGGGCTTCTTAGCAGTATCCCAGTCAAAATCACTTAAATCATCTTCCATATCAAGGTCCTCTAAACCAGCCGCGAGCTCTTCAAAAGACTCTGCCTCAATCGGAATATCCACCTCATTAGCTGGAGCCGGAAAGGGAACAGACTGTAATTCCTCCTGAAGGTATAAGGCTTCTTCAATATCTATGGAATTACTATTTAATGAAGCTAGCAAAGAAGTAGCCCGGACCGGGTCAGAAATCAATTGATAGAGAATACTGCCAAGCATTGCTTCAGAATGCTCATGTTTTAACCAATCGCGCTGAACCTTTGTTAACTTCTTTGGAAGGGGAATCGTAATGGTCTCTTTCTCACGTGAAAAAGAATGACTTACCCCTTGTACCACAAACTCAGCAATAGTACTTGAAAAGTTTCTCCGTTCTGTCTCCTTTAACCTTTGTAAATGCTTTACTATATGGTCAGGCGTATCTGAAGGGACACGAAAGGATATTGCTTGGCCTCGCTTAATTTCAGATTGAGGAGTTTTCTTCATACGATCACCTAGTTAGCTTTTATTGGTTCTTTAGGTTTCTCCGTTTTTCTAACAAAATCCATGATGAGCTTATAGTAAGCATTGGCCATCATCCAAATGCTTTCTTTATCATCCTCAAAGAATTCAATATTATAACCATCCAAATTATTATTAAGGGTTTTGAGATAATCTTTTAAGACATGGGATCCTCCGCCAACAAAATAGCAGATTTCAGTTTGTGAATTTCTCTGCCAAACATTTCGTAACAACCGGTATTGTTTCTTGGCTAAATCAAGTAAAATACGATCTGTAATATCGTGGACGCTTGTCCTGCTTCCCTTGACCATAATATGATTGCGATCATTTTTCCTTGTAATGATTTCAACCACATCACGGCGGCTATCCAACTCAACACCGTGCTTGATTCGTATTTCCTCGCGAATGGATTCTAATGATTCCGAAACCCCAAGGTTAAAGCCCTGCGCCTTATCATCATCTACATTTCGATTTTTAATTACGGCGATATCAGTTGATAACCCGCCAATATCCTGAATTAAGATACGCTTATCAATTAAATCCTTGTTGATGATTTTTAAATTATTATCCATTACAAGATTAATATAAGCGGCAAAGCCTTCCGGATAAACCTTTACCTCGTTAAATTTGATATTAACTTTTAATCCTTGATACTTTGGTGTTACCAAAAATTCAACCTGGTGAACATTCCCAACTAATCTTGAACGGTAGCCGGCATCCTTACCTTCCTTTACTTCACGGAGGGGCAGACCTGTTCCTAATGTATAGGATGCATCAATGACATTCTTAGCACGTGGGAAACTATCTTGTTTAACTGCATCCATTGCCAATGTAGTAAAAAGCATAATTAGGGTTTGATCTTCTTCCGATTTGCTGCTTCCTGGATCTAATTCTGTTGCATTATTTGTTTTTGTAGCTAAATTCCCAACCCGGTAAACGGCGTTGTTCTCTTTGAGGGCAGGGGAGTGAACTTTGATATGAATACCATCTAAAGGATTTTTACTATCCAGTTCTTCTATACCGATAACAGGGCGATCCTCTGTATCTCGGGCGATAATGTTAGGTATATTCAATTCATACTCTAGTTCCCCGAAAATAGCCTTAATGGAGTCATTTCCTACATCAATTGCTGCAACTCTGGATTTTGTCATACTATATCATTCCCTCTCATTATATTAAGTAGTTTATGTAATAAGTCTCTCTACTTATAAGGCTATATGAGATTGATAGATTCTTCAATGCAAATTTTAAAAAGAAATAAAAGTGTAAAAAAGTAAACAATTTGTAAACCTCATCTGCAATGTACACAATAATGTAAACGTATATACAAAGTTGTTTACATCGTTTTAAATCAAGATGCAAACAAGTTTGTATACAAGTAAACCACTTTGTAAATTTATTGTAAACATAATGCATACTTGTAATCTTTCATGTATACTTGTAAACAAAATATTTTTTTCGCAAAAAAAGCTTGCTACATCCTATGATCATACAGGCAAAAAGTCAATATATATTGGAAAAGGTAAGATACACCAGTGTGTTCATCCAGTATTGGATTTTAGGCCATTTCTTTGCTTTCAAAAAGATAATACCAATTGTCCTAGTATCTTATCCAGCTAGTTATTCTTTCAAGGGTATGGAAGGGTAGAAACCTGTTTATGTAAATATTCAACTTACTCAATCGGCAGATTCGTCCCGATTATCTATGGGAAAATAGCCAAGTCATTATTCATGATACCGTTTTGATTGAGGTAATACCATTTGCCATTATCATTTAACCATCCGGTCTTCATGATTGCTTTTTGACCTAGAGAATATGCTATACTGTTATCCTCAATCCAGCCCTTTTCGCTGTTTATTTTTTGATAATAACACTTTTTATTTCCTGCACTCACCCAGCCATTTGGTATATTCATGTCCCCGCCACTACTAACACTCCCGTTCACACTTACACTGACTTTACAACCATTGACCTTTACAATTGCATCAAAGCTGCTTCCTGAGTGTAAAATGACGACAGTTGTGCTAACGTCCACACAAATGAAAAGCAAAAGTATGAGATTGCTAGATTCTTCATTGCGAATTTTTTTTAAAAGAGATAAAAGTTTAAAGAAGTAATCAATCTGTAAACTTGTTGATAATGTAAACATATACGTAAACAATTAATACAAACCTGTATACATCTTGCTATAAGTGAATGCGTACAGGTTTGTATACACGTAAACATAGTTGTAAACATTAAGTATACAATATGTATACATGTACACAAAAACGTAAACACTATGTATACAATATGTTTACATGTTCACGATAAACGTAAACATAAAGAGTAAAAGTATTTTTTCGTCAATAAAAAAATTAGGCACCCTGCATGGGGTGCCTAATCATCTATTAAACTATTTAATCACTTTCCAGAACTCACCAGCAACTACTTGATAACCTAAAAGACTTAGGTGTATGTTTTGTGGATTTGGAAGGTAATTTTGGAAGTCAGCTACGTTAATCACTTGTGCGGTCGGAACAAATGTATCACTATGTTGAACAGCTTGTGTCTGGATTTGACCGTTAAAGCCAAGTAATAACTGGTCTAACTGTGCCTTCTGTACCGCATCTGTGATATAAGGGAATGGGTTATAATAGCCCATTACATATACCTTTACCTTAGGATTCAATTGATCAATTTTACTTAAAATAGTGTTAATATTTGCAGCTGTTGCAGTAATTGCAGCCTGTGCCTGAGCTATAGTAGAATCCTTCTGTTGAATAACAGGAAGTATGTCGTTGGCTCCAATGTCAATTGTAACGTGTGTGGCCTCTTTAATTTCCTTTTGAACATCTGCCTTATTTAATTGAGCAATCACATCTGACGTTTTATAACCTGATACACCAAAGTTATCAAAATCAACTACATCAAATTCCGTTTTGAGGGATTCAGCAAGGTAGTTTGGATAGCCCCAATCTAAATCTACTCCGTTAACTGGAATTCGATCTACACCAAGAGGAGTCATACCAGCTGCTAAAGAATCTCCTAACGCCACATATTGAACTTGCTGCCATGCACCATCTGGTCCGATTTTACGGCCATCAATGACGGTATTAACTGCCATGACTCCGTTAGGATAAGGATAAAAGTAGTACGATTTTCCATCTACTCGTACCCAGCCCGTTTTCATGGCTCCAGTTTGATCAAGGAAATATTTCTTTCCATCAGCTACTAACCAGCCTGTTTTCATTACTCCGGATGGATCCAAGTAGTATTTCTTTCCTCCAGTTACTATCCAGCCTGTTTTCATCACTCCAGATGGATCCAAGTAGT
This sequence comes from Neobacillus drentensis, assembly GCF_021560175.1. Classification (GTDB taxonomy): domain Bacteria; phylum Bacillota; class Bacilli; order Bacillales; family Cytobacillaceae; genus Neobacillus; species Neobacillus drentensis_A. The sequence goes on from NZ_CP091110.1 coordinate 6,138,309, forward strand.
ATTTCTTTCCTCCAGTTACTACCCATCCTGTTCTCATTACTCCTGACGGATCCAAGTAGTATTTCTTTCCTCCAGTTACTACCCATCCTGTTCTCATTACTCCTGATGGATCCAAGTAGTATTTCTTTCCTCCAGTTACTAGCCACCCTGTTTTCATAACTCCAAATGGATCTAAGTAGTATTTCTTTCCTCCAGTTACTACCCAGCCTGTTCTCATCGCTCCTGTATGATCAAAAAAGTATTTTTTTCCACTGATTGTTAACCAGCCATATTTAAGTGTTCCATTTACATAATAATACCGGTGTCCATTCTTTTGAACCCAGCCATTTGGAACATTAACATTGACTCCGTTTGCCTTGGCAATGGCGTCAAAACTGCTAGTAGAGTATGTGATGACAACCGGCGTATAATTTTGAACTCGGCTGTAAAGCCAGCGGATCTCTTGATTGTGCATCCGTACACAGCCATGGCTTACATATTTTCCAATTGAGCTTTCATTTGCATTTCCATGTATGCCATAGGTTGTTCCATATGTACCCCTTGCTTCTAATCCCATCCATCTGTCACCTAATGGATTACGTGGATCACCGCCAGGAATATGCCCCTTATAATATGGACGGTTAACCATTTTGATAACAATTCTAAATTTTCCCTCTGGGGTTAGATTTCTTGTTTTACCAGTTGCCACTTTAAAGGTTTTTACTAACTTTCCACCATCATAGAAAGCAAGAGTGTTAATTTTTTTGTTAATAATAATTAATTGGGAACTGCCTGCTGCATCTGTTGGTGTAGTAAAGACAAAGATACTAAAAAGCAAAACAAAAATAATCGATAACTTCTTCATTTGCATCTCCCCATATATATATGTATTTTACATTACAATAACATTTCAAAGAGGAAATTTTTGTCACAATTTGATAGAAACATTTTAATAGTTTACAAATCTATCAAAAATTCATTCGACATTTTTTGTTAAACTGAGTGCAAATAGAAGTAATGGTGACAGGCACCAGTTGGACAGCTTGAAAAGAATAATAAAAGTAGGTTATTCTTAAGTGACTATTCCACTTAAGGTTGTGGTTATTATGAGGATTAATAAATTTATTAGTGAGTCGGGAAAGTCCTCTAGACGAGGAGCAGATAAGTTAATTAGCGAGGGAAGGGTCACCATTAACGGCCAGGTCGCTCAAATGGGCAGCCAAGTAGAGCCTGGTGACTTGGTTCGCATTGATGGGAGTCCTATTCAAGTTAAGAAAGAATATGTTTATATTGCCTTAAATAAACCAGTTGGAATTACAAGTACAACTGAAAGGCATATAAAAGGAAATATCGTTGACTTTGTGAATCACCCAATGCGGATTTTTCATATTGGCAGACTGGATAAGGACTCAGACGGTCTAATCCTGCTAACAAATGACGGAGATATTGTTAATGAAATTCTTCGCGCAGAGAATAAGCATGAAAAAGAATATATTGTTACCGTAAATAAGCCGATTACCGCTGAATTTGTTAAGAAAATGGCTGGCGGAGTGGAAATCTTAAATACCAAAACACTTCCATGCAAAGTCACACAGCTTTCAAAGTATGTCTTTCAAATTATCCTAACCCAAGGACTTAACCGGCAAATCCGCCGGATGTGTGCCGCCTTAGGCTATGAGGTGGCCAGACTGCAGCGGACAAGGATCATGAATATCCATTTGGGGAAATTGCCAATAGGCCAGTGGCGGGATTTAACCAAAAAGGAAAAAGAGCAATTGTTCGATGATCTTAACTATCATCCTCGGGAATGGTAATAAGAAAAGCGCAAGCGCCCTGGTCAGCGGCGTATGGCCTCCTCGGAAAAGCTATCGCTTTTCCTTCGTGCGATGCTTATGCTGCCGAAGCGTTCCTTGTGGAGTGCTCCAACTGAGATAAAGGAAACACGAAGAGCGACAGCGATTCGATGTTGACTTATCGTAGGGCGGAGCGCGAAGGACACTAGCCGCTAGGGCGCTGGAGCTGGACAATTTTCAAAGTGAATTTTTATACTTTCTAAATCCATTAAAAAGGATGAACCACCATCATTTTGGTTCATCCTTTTATTACATTCGGCCTTCTTCCAGAACACTCTCCATCTTCTTCAACTTCCGATAAATAACCGAACGGTCAATCCCTAGTTTTTTCGCTGCCTCAGTCGCATTTCCATTAAACATTCCGAGAACATGCTTAATATATCGCCCTTCAACAATAGATGTAAAATCCTTTAATGTAGACTGCTTATCCAGATTATTTTTTATAAAATGATCAATCGCAAACCAATCCGTTACCGATTCCTCAGCAGCCTGCTTTATATTTTGCTGTTCTGTTACAACCAAACGCTCGACATAATTCCTTAGTTCTCTGGCATTCCCAGGCCAATCTAATTTAAGCATTTTTTGAAATTCGTCCGCACTAAGGACGAGCTGTTCATGATACTTCTCATTAAATTCTGCTAAGAAATAGGAAATTAATCCGACAATATCTAATTTTCGGTTTCGAAGCGGAGGAATATGGATAGGAATGACGTTAATTCGATAATATAAATCCTCACGGAACATCCCTTTTTTAACCATCTTCCACAAGTCCCGATTGGTCGCGGCAATAATTCGGCAATTAATGGACACATTTTGTACACCGCCGACTCGTCTTACTTCATTATTATCAATTACCCTCAGCAATTTGGCCTGCAGATCGAGCGGCATTTCGGCGATTTCATCCAAAAACAAAAATCCATCATTGGCCAACTCAATAATGCCTTTCTTCATCGTATCTGCCCCAGCAAAGGCACCTTTCTCATAGCCAAACAGTTCTTGTTCAAAAATGTGAGGTGGAATGGCCGCACAGTTAATGGTGACAAATGGGCCTTGAGAACGGTCACTTTTACGATGGATGTAGCGTGCCACTACCTCCTTTCCAGTTCCTGACTCACCGTAGATTAAGACTTTGCTATCATAAGAGGCAATTTGATTGCAGACCTTGACAATTTGTTTCATCGATAAGCTCTCAGCGACAAAACCAATCTCAGCTCCTGTGTCTATTTTATCTTCTTTACTTTTATTATTGATCGTTAAGATAGTAGGGTCGACATTGAAGATCGGGAATTTTCCGTTATATTCATTTGAAGTCGTTACAACAAGCTGGACCTCACCATCCTTTTGTAAAATCGGGATGGATGTCGACTTGATATGAAATCCTCGATTCGTATCCACCGTCCTGGATACCCTTTGCTTTGTTTCAATTGCCTCCATGGTAATAGACCGTTTATAATAACCTGCTTTTACTAAATCTTGAACGTTCATTTTTAACAATTCATCTAGCGATATACCAAGAGTCAGTGCAGTAAACTCATTCGAGATGAGTATATTTCCTTTTCCGTCCGTAACAAATAGTGTGGAAGGTAACTCGTTGATATCCTGAACCTTAAAGTTATTTTTAGCTTTTTCAATCAACTTTTTCTTCATCTAGATCAACACCATCCTACCATTCTGATTCTTTCATTATAATGAAAATGCACTATCAAGGCAGTGGATATATTATGACAATTCCATTTAAAACGAAAAAAAACAGCACCTAGATCTTAAGGTGCTGTTTAACTTTTAAGGTTTAAGCGAACACTAACTCTTTTTCTTCTTCCAACACTGTTATTTTTCCTAATCTATTTAACACTTCTTGTGCTTCTGCAAACATGCTGGTAATCATTTCTTCAACCGTTGTAATTTCATTGACTAACCCGCAAATCTGTCCAGCCATCACAGACCCGCGATCTGTATCTCCTTCGAACACCGCTTTACGTAAAGAGCCTAATGAAATCTTTTCTAGTTCATCACGGGAAGCATTTTTATTTTCAAGCTCTAGGAATTCTGCAATCATGCTGTTTTTAATACTGCGTACTGGTCCGCCAAGGCTGCGGCCTGTAACCGTTGTGCTTGTATCATCTGCGTTAATAACCGCAAGTTTGAAGTTTTCATGTGTTGGGCACTCAACAGTTGCTAAGAAACGAGTTCCTACTTGAACACCTTGTGCGCCTAAGGCAAAGGCTGCTGCAATACCGCGGCCATCGGCAATACCGCCCGCTCCCACGACTGGAATCGAAACCGCACTGGCTACTTGCGGCAAGAGCGCCATGGTTGTTGTTTCACCAACATGGCCGCCTGCCTCTGTACCTTCTGCGACAATCGCATCCACACCTAGCGCTTCCATTTTCTTGGCAATTTTTACAGAAGGAACAACAGGGATAACTTTAATCCCATGTTCTTTAAAAGTCGGCATATATGGAGCAGGTGTTCCTGCACCCGTTGTGACAATTTTTACGTCTTCTTCAATAACAACTTCAATAAGTTCAGGGATGTTTTTCATCATTAACATTAAATTAACAGCGAATGGTTTATTGGTAATTTCTTTTGTTTTTCTAATCTCCTCACGGAGGCGGTCAGCTGTAAGTCCGCCAGAACCGATAATTCCTAATCCACCAGCATTTGATACAGCTCCTGCAAGCGGAGCAAGCGCAATTTGTGCCATACCGCCTTGAAAAATCGGATATTTAATTCCTAATAATGTTGTAATACTCATGTCCATTTCCTCCTAAAAGTCTCTTTGATTTATGATTAAGCCACTTTTGAATTAGTTGGGCTAGTTAGTTGTTTCTTTTCCAATGATTTAAAAATAAAGGTTAATGCGAAACCAATAAGTGAAATCACTAACGCGATATAAAAAGCATTTGTAAACTGTCCACCATTTGCTGCTGCAACGGAGTTAGCTATTCTAGGGCCAAAGAATGCGGCGCCTGAGTAGCCAATAAAGGTCACTCCATAGTTGATGCCATAATATTTCATTCCGAACTTCTCACCCACAATGGAAGGGAAAATACCCATTGTACCGCCAAAGCATAAGCCAATACCGATAATGGCAACCGCAAAGCCCGCCACAGAAGTGGATAAGGCAATCGTTAACATCATGGCAGCAATGACAATATAGATAACCATTAGACATTTTGTCCGGCCGATTTTATCAGAAATCGCTCCCCAGAAGACACGGCCAGAACAGTTGCTTAATGAATATAAACTTACGAATAATGCCGCTGTTGCAGGTGTTAATCCAAACATTGTTTGTCCAATAACAGAAGCATTTGACGTAACCATCATTCCGGAAAGAGCACCGATTAAGAACAAGCTTGCAATCACGTAGAAAATTGGCTTTTTAATCATTTCAGTCCAAGGAATGTTGATACCAGCCTTATTTGCTCCGCTAACTACAGGCGGTGTCCATCCTTCTGGAATAAACCCTGCTGGACATGCTTTTACGAATAAGCCTCCCCCTAAAATCACAACTAAAAATGAAATCCCTAGGGTAATAAGGGCCGATTGGACACCGTTGCTAGTAATTAGTGCATTGGCAATCGGTGCGATAACAATCGTTCCACCGCCATAGCCCGCTGTGACAATCCCGGCAGCAAGGCCTCTTTTATCTGGGAACAGTTTAACGGAGTTGCCAATCGTAGCCGAGTAAACAATTCCTTGGCCAATTCCCGTAATTACACCGTAGGTAATGTACAACATCCATGGTGCAGTTGCTAAGCCTGATAAAATAAAGCCTAAGCCAAACATCGCCCCGCCAAGGAAGATGGCTGTTCTCGCACCGCCTTTATCGACCAATTTACCGCCCAAGATCATCGGGATTGGCGAAATGGCACCATTAATGGTAAAAGCCAGCATGATTTCCGGCATAGTGACATGGAATACGTTTGTTAACGGCATTGCAAAAATACTGAAAGCGTAGATGGCACCAACACAAATGTTAATGATGGTTGACGCGATAAGAATGCTCCAACGATTAAGTTTCATTTTAACTAATTCCTTCCAATTTTGGATTTGCCAGCAGCCCTTTACATATGCCATGCCGCCAGCTTATTTCAAAACCACTACCTAGTTGAAACTAATTCAGGTTCGTTTCTAGTTGCTTTTTTCTCTTCAATAATAGCCTTCAATTTACCCCAGTTTTCTTGGAACATGGCTGCATCCATTTCTTTTAGGTCTGCAGAAATAACCGGGGTAAACTCCATTTGATCCAATATGTCTTTCTGTAGATCCATACCTGGTGCCATTTCCGTTAATGTAACTCTACCGTCAATCAATTCAAATACGGCACGCTCAGTTACATAAACGACTGGCTGATTGATTTGTGAAGCATATGAACCACTAAACGTAATTTGCTGAACCTTTTTAATAAATTTCTTTGCTTTTCCTTCTTGTAAAATTTGCAATTTGCCATCCTCGACTTTTACTTGAAGACCACCTGCTGTAAACGTTCCAGCAAAGACTAGTTTTTTAGCAGATTGAGAAATATTAATGAATCCGCCGCAGCCAGCTACACGAGTACCAAATTTGCTGACATTTACGTTGCCATATTCGTCAGTCTGTGCCAATCCAAGAACGGACAAGTCAATACCACCGCCATCATAAAAATCAAATTGAGAGTCATGGTCGACAATCGCTTCTGAGTTATAGGCATGACCGAAGTCCTTCAACCCGGCTGGAACACCGCCAATCGAACCTGCTTCGGTTGTAAGCATCAATTGATCGCTTACCTCTTCTTCTGCTGCAACTGTTCCAACACAAACAGGTATTCCTACACCAAGATTTAAGATGGTATTAGGCTTTAGTTCAGCAGCTGAACGGCGTGCAATGACTTTCCGCTCATCAAGTGGAAGGGCTTCAATTCCTTCAACAGGAACTTTGACCTGCCCAGAAAATGCTGGGTTATAGTAGGTATTCTCTGTTTGGAAATGATTTTCTGGTTTAGCAACAACAATATAATCAACTAAAATTCCCGGTACTTTGATATCCTTTGGATTCAATGTGCCATTTTTTGCAACGGTCTCGACTTGCGCAATGACAATACCGCCGGAATTGTGGACAGCTTGTGCAACTGGGAGAACCTCCATATGCAATCCTTCTTTTTCAAGGGTTAAATTACCGTTCTCATCTGCTACTGTGCCGCGGATTAGTCCTACCTGGATCGGAAATGATTTATAAAATAACCACTCGTCCCCTTCAATTTCTATGATTTTGACGATGTCTTCTCTAGTAGAAGCTGACATCTTTCCTCCTTCGACGCGGGGGTCGACAAATGTTCCCATGCCAACCTTTGTAATCACACCAGGTCGTTTTGCGGCAATTTCCCTGTATAGCTGAGTAATGACACCTTGTGGCAGGTTGTATGCTTCACATTTGTCTTCCTCTATTAATCTCGCCATGCCTGGAGAGGCAATCGCAATTCCGCCAATCCAGCGTTTTATTAGTCCTTCATAACCTAGGTGGCTCATCCCTTTATCGCGGCGATTACCAACTGCACTAGAGTGCATAATTGTTAAATTCTTAGGGTGACCCGTTTGTAAAAAACGTTCTTCAATCGAAATTCCCATCTCCTCTGCCCAGCAAGATAATCCGAATCCTGTAGCTGCAACTGTATCTCCATCCTTGATCAGCTCGGCAGCTTTAACCGCTGAAATTACTTTTGACATATCTGTTCACTCCTTGATATTACTTGTGAATAATTTCACAAGAAGAGGTATAAATAACTGCCTTAATGTTGATAGGCATAAAGTATTTGTGAATTTTTTCACAAGATTGCTGAAAAATTTTTTTGATTAGTAACAAAGTGTTATAGATTCGCTTGTGAATCATTTCACATTTACATCCTATGATAAAAAAAATCGACGGTCAAGCAGGTAAATGGGGCGTAAAAATTGCTTCTATACTGTGGTTTTTTTGCGACTTATGATAGTAGGGACCTTCTTTTTCAGTTGGTCTATCTACAAAGTAAAAACTGTCGCAGAAATATTGCTTGTTCTCCTTAGGCTTATTAAATCCAGCCCCAATTAAACTATTGCAAAAAAGCTACATCATTAACTTAAAATTTACTTATCCTATATTTTTTTAACCTGATTCATAAGCTCATATGAAAGAACAACCGCCAAAAAAGTTTTAAAAAATTTTTCCGAGCCTCCTTCTATTAAAATTCGCAATAATACAACAACCTAATTAAAAGAAAAATAACCTATTAAAAGTTACGAAACTATTTATTTGAATATATTTAAAATTCCCTATTGAAAGTTATGTAATGTTTAATTATAATACAAGACATAACAAATAAAACGTTTTCAAATTAAAAAGGGGCTGATAAATGAGATCTGCGGGATGAACATCACTTGGTACATTCAGTAAATCATTGAAAAAAGTAAAGGAATTGGGAATCTTAGAATCTGGATTTGGAGGAACTCTTAATGAGTAATGGCACTCTTACAAGAAAACTGGGTTTTTGGTCTGCTCTAGCGATTGCGGTTGGAACTACTGTTGGGTCAGGTATCTTTGTCTCATCCGGTGATGTTGCAAAAGCAGCAGGAACTCCATCTATTTCAATTTTAGCCTGGATTATCGGCGGCCTGATCGCCATACCGCAAGTAATGGTATTAGCAGAGTTATCCACTGCTTATCCTGAAAATGGAAGCGGTTACGTATATCTGAATAAAGCCGGTTGGAGACCTCTTGCGTTTCTATACGGTTGGGCGACGTTCTGGGCGTTAGATCCCCCTTCCATTTCTATTATGGCTTTAGCAATTGTTTCTTACCTTGCTAGCTTTTTTCCTTTCTTTTCTGGTATAGCCGGTAAGTTGCTAGGGGTTGCGATCATCTTAGTCATTACCTCCATCCATTATCGAAGTGTAAAAGAAGGTGGACTATTCCAAGTTATTATTACTGCTGTTAAGATCATTCCTTTTATTATTGTCATTGTTTTAGGGTTGATGTATATGAAAGCTGGTAATTTTTCATATGTACCTGCGCATGGAGCTGTAAAAACAAGTTTAATCGGAGGCGTATCCGCAACTACTTGGGCTTACACAGGGATGGCAGCGATTTGCTTTATGGCTGGCGAATTTAAAAACCCTGGAAAAATACTCCCACGTGCACTCATTAGCTCGGTATTCATTGTACTAGCTTTGTACACCTTGCTGGCCATTTGTGTCATCGGCTTAATGCCGTTTGATAAATTAATTCATTCAAATGCTGCTGTTTCAGAGGCAGTGAGTTATATTCCAGGTCTTTCTCACATTGCTTCTTCCTTTGTCGCAATTACTGCCATTATTGTTATTCTCGGATCATTAAGCTCTTGTATTATGTTTCAACCTCGTTTGGAATATGCGATGGCAAAAGATGGCCTATTTTTTCAACGGTTTGCTAAGGTCCATCCAAAATATGAAACTCCTAGTTTTTCAATTATTATTCAGGTTACGTATGCTTGTATTCTCGTGTTTATGAGTAATTTAACAGCCCTACTTGGGTACTTCACACTCATTCAGCTTGTTATTAATATTTTGGACTTTGCTGCTGTATACAAATGCCGTAAACGGGCTGATTATAACCCAATCTATCGTATGCCAATGTGGAAATTAACTACTATTTTAGCCATCCTTGGTGCTTCATGGCTTGCTTGGGGAACCTTCACTTGGGCTCCTTGGCAAGGTATGATTGCAGCGTTTATTGTGATTGCAACCGGACTTCCTGTTTACTATTACTGGAATAAAAGGTATGGGTCCGCAAGTAGCAAGGGCAATGATGTAGTGGCATGACTTGATTAATAGGAAGTTAGATCCAAATACTAACTTCCTATTTTTGGGGCTGTGTTAATCTTGAATGTTGATTTCCGCTCCAGGCGGCTTCGCTTTCCGCGGGCGTGCCGGGGAGCCTCCTCGGCGCACTTGCGCCTGTGGGGTCTCCCCTAGCCCGTACTCCCGCAGGACTTTGGATTTGCATCCTTGAATCCGCCCACGCACGAAGGAAATGCGATAGCATTTTCGAGGAGTCTTCGCCGCCTTCCGCTCCAATCAACTTGCTAAAAATCAACAATTGCCTTTAACACAGCCATTTTTTCAAATACACATTGCACATTTTGTTGTAACTGGTTATAATACAAGACATAACAAATAAGATTTTTCCACCATATAAAAGGAGGACCAAGTCCATGTTGAAATTTGATGAAGAATTATTCCTTACGCTAGTTGAAAAAGAGGGCCTTGCATTTAGAGGGGAAATTGAAAGTTTTGTTGATGAAATTTGCCAAAAAGGCTACAAGAACATTTTCCTAATCGGTGCAGGCGGAACCATTGCCATGATGTATCCTTATGAATATATTCTAAAATCAAACTCTACGATTGACGTTCATGCAGAAATTGCAGCGGAGTTTATGGTTATGAACCATAAGCATTTTAGTAAAGATTCCGTTTGTATCTTTACCTCTGTTTCTGGAACAACGAAGGAGACCCTTGCCGCTGCCGAGTATTGTAAAGAAAAAGGAGCGACAACCATTGCTTTAGTCGCAGAACCGTATACACCATTAACAAAAATGGTCGACTACTGTATCACTACAGGTTCAGAAAAACACTCTTTTGATACTTTTTATCTGCTTCTCTACATGGTTATCTTCCGATTTATGTATAACCATGATGAATTTCCTCAATATGAGCAATTTACGAAGGAAGTTAATTTACTCCCACGTGCCATTCTGAATGCTGTTAAATCTTTTGATCGACAAGCAGAAGAATTTGCAATCAAACATAAAGATACAGATTATCATATGATGGTGGGTTCCGGTAATTTATGGGGAAATACTTATTGCTATGCGATGTGTGTTTTAGAGGAAATGCAATGGATCCATGCTAAATCCATTCATGCTGCTGAGTTTTTCCACGGTACGCTTGAACTTGTCGTCGAGGATACAAGTGTAATTTTACTTAAGGGGGAAGATGAAACAAGGCCTCTTATCGATCGTGTAGAAAGATTTGTTGAAAGTATAACCAAGAATGTAACGATTATTGATACAAAAGATTTCGAGATGGAAGGGATCAGCGAGGAATTTCGAAAACACTTTGCTGTCAGCATTAATTGGTCCGTTTTAAGCAGGATCAGTGTTTATCTTGAGCGTGAACGGAACCATTCGTTAGAGCTTAGAAGATACTATCGCCAAATGGAATATTAGAAATGATGAATGAGCACTACTCGTAGTGCTCGTTTCTTCTTAAAAAAGGAAAAGTGGGGATATAACAATGAAAATAGCTGCTGTCGGAGATAACTGCATGGATGTTTATCTAGCAAACGGGAAGGCCTATCCTGGAGGAAATCCCGTCAATGTTGCTGTCTATTTAAAAGGCTTAGGTGCTGAATCGTCCTATATTGGCTGGGTTGGGTCTGATTCATACGGTAATGAAATGATTCGTGCAATTCAACTCAAGGGTGTAGATACCACTCATCTTTCTCAAAAGGAAGGTAAAACAGCGGTCACCTATGTTGAATTAGTTGACAATGATCGCAACTTTGGAGAATACGTTGAAGGTGTAATGGCTGACTTTACCTTAACCCCGGAAGAAATTATTTTTATCGGAACACACAAATGCGTACATGCTGGAATTTGGGGACATGTGGAGCACTATTATCCTGCATTTAAAGAAATGGGGCTGCTTACTTCATTTGATTTTTCAAACCAATTAGATGATCCCCTTGTAAAAACCTTACCACCGTTTGTCGATTATGCCTTTTTTTCCTATACAGAAGATGATGCCTATATACGTCAGTATTTAGAGGAAATTATAAGCCTTGGTTCAAAAGTTGCTGTGGCAACATTAGGCGAAAATGGTTCTCTTGCCTATGATGGGCAGCAATATTACCAATATGGTGTGATAGAAGAGAATGTAGTTGATACAATGGGAGCAGGAGACTCTTTTATTTCAGGTTTTATTTATGGAATATTGAAAGGCTGTACCATTAACGAATGCTTACAGTTCGGTACGGAAACAGCTGCAAAAACGATTCAATATTTCGGTGCATGGTGACTAGGACTAGGCTATAGATGTATAATAGATAGTAAAATTTATTGTTTGATAAGGATGAAGCAGGTAATGAATTTAAATCCTTCTACCCCCCAGCCACTCTATATGCAAATAAGGCAAATGTTGAAAAATGATATCCAGCAAGGTAAGTATAAACCAGATGAACAAATCCCAACTGAAGCTGAACTTTGTGAAATTTACAATGTAAGCCGGATTACCATCCGAAAGGCAATTGAGGAATTGGTGAAGGATGGTACATTAACACGTATTCCACGGAGAGGAACGTATGTTACCTCAAAAAAGTTTCATAACGAGTTAATATCTGTAAGCGGATTCTCAGAGTTCAGTCATCAGCTTGGCATGACCCCTAATTCTCGAATTTTAAAAAGTGAGGTCATACCTGCAACTGAGGAAATTGCAGAATATCTTAAAATTGAGGAAGGAAGCCCCATTTTGGAACTTGAGCGGCTAATGTATGTAAATGATCGCCCTCTGTTTTATGATATTGCCCATTTCTCGTTAATTCGATTCCCAGATTTAGAAAAGAAAATTGTTGGAAATGAATCAACCTATAAAATTCTTTTGAACGATTACCAAACGGAAATTGTCAGTAATGACAAAATTATTGATGTTATCGGTGCTACAAAAGATTATGCTAAATGGTTGGAATGCGATATTGGGGCTAATCTTTTTAAAATTTTAAAGATCTCATTCAATGCAGCTGATGAACCTGTCCATCTCTCTACCTTTATGTGTGAAACAAACAAGGTTAAACTTACGGTTCATCGGGCAAAATAGCTCATGTAAGTTTGGTGAAACCTTTTTTATATATTTTTTTAAAATTTCCTCTTGCAATTATTTTTATATACTGCTAACATGAAGTAGCATGATTTTGGAAAGCAAATATTTAAATATATCTGGATCTTTCCAAGCAGATAACCTTGACCACTTCTTTGGAAGTTAAGGCCATACGGACAGCCGGGTCAACTGCCGATTGGCAACTTTGGTTGCCTTATTGATTGAGTTAAAAGCTCAAATTTTATAAGTTGGTTACTTTACAACCAGTGCACATGCACACAACTTGTGAAACGGTCAATAAGAGTGGTAAAAGTGATTATTTGCTATATAGACTCTGATCCTAAAATGATATATGTTAAATATTAAAAAGCTTTCTGCCAAAATGTTTGATGACTTGGTAGAGTATAGATATGACCTTTTGTCATGGATATACTTGATTTTTAATATTGAATATATCAAAGCAAGTGTTGTGCGCAATTAATTCCTGCGTTTTGCACTTGCTTTTTTTGTTGTTACGGAATTTAGTTGTGCTAAAAAATTTATTAGGTTAGGAGATAGGAAAATGGGAAAAGCGCTTATTATCGGGGCTGGCGGCGTAGCATCTGTTGCCATCCACAAATGTGTTCAAAACAGCGAAGTATTTGAAGAGATTTGTATCGCAAGCCGTACAAAATCAAAATGTGATGAATTAAAGGCCAAACTTGATGGCGGCAAAACAAAAATTACAACTGCACAAGTGAATGCAGATAATGTAGATGAGTTAATCGCGTTAATTAATGAAGTAAAACCAGATATCGTCATGAACTTAGCATTACCGTATCAAGATTTAACGATTATGGATGCTTGCCTTGCAACAAAGACACACTATATGGATACAGCAAACTATGAGCCAGAAGATACTGCAAAATTCGAATACAAATGGCAGTGGGATTACCGCGAGCGCTTTGAAAAAGCTGGCATTACAGCACTATTAGGCAGCGGCTTTGACCCCGGTGTAACAGGCGTATTCTCTGCTTACGCTCTAAAACATTATTTTGATGAAATTGAATATATCGATATTCTTGACTGTAACGGCGGCGACCATGGTTACCCTTTCGCTACAAACTTCAACCCTGAAATCAATATTCGTGAAGTTTCTGCTAATGGACGTTACTGGGAAAATGGCGAATGGATTGAAACAGAGCCAATGGAAATCAAGCGTGTTTATGACTTTGCTGAAGTTGGCCAAAAAGATATGTATTTGCTTTATCATGAAGAGCTTGAATCTCTTGCTCAGAACATCCCAGGAATTAAGCGAATCCGTTTCTTCATGACATTCGGCCAAAGCTACCTTACACACTTAAGAGCTCTTGAAAACGTGGGAATGACTTCAATCGAGCCAATTGAATTTGAAGGAAAGCAAATCATTCCACTTCAATTCCTTAAGGCTGTATTGCCAGACCCTGCTTCTCTTGGACCTCGTACAGTGGGTAAAACAAACATCGGCTGTATTTTCAGAGGGAAAAAAGATGGAAAAGATAAAACTTATTATGTTTACAACGTTTGTGATCACCAAGAGTGCTATAGAGAAGTAGGCTCACAAGCCATCTCTTATACAACTGGTGTTCCTGCGATGATCGGTGCAGCAATGATCCTAACTGGTAAATGGAACAAAGCTGGAGTTTATAATATTGAACAATTTGATCCAGATCCATTCATGGAAGAGTTAAACAAATGGGGACTTCCATGGGTAGAAGACTTTAATCCAGTTCTTGTTGATGATGAGCCAGCTGAGAAAAAAGAAGCGGAGCTAATTAAATAAAATGCGGTTTGAAGATTTACCAACACCATGTTATGTCGTAGACGAAAGTCTTGTTGAAAAAAACCTGAAAATCCTGAACGGTGTGATTGAGCGTACAGGTGCTAAGATTGTTTTGGCCCAGAAGGCATTTTCTATGACAACAATGTATCCCCTCATTGGAAAGTATTTAAGTGGTACCACAGCAAGCGGATTATTCGAAGCACGTCTTGGTTACGAGGAAATGGGCAAAGAAAATCATGTCTTTGCCCCTGCCTATCGTGACGATGAAATAGATGAAATTATCTCAATTTGTGATCATATTATCTTTAATTCCTTCTCACAGTTAGAAAAATTTAAAGATAAGGCTTTAAAAGCTGGCAGAAAAGTGGGCTTACGAATCAATCCGGAATGCTCTACGCAAATTGGACATGCCATTTACGATCCATGTTCTCCAGGTTCCAGATTTGGTGTTATTAGAGACCATTTTCGCCCTGAGCTGCTTGAGGGTGTATCCGGTCTTCACTTTCACACCCTTTGCCAGCAAAACTCTGACGATTTAGAAACCACTCTAAATGCAGTGGAAGAACGATTCGGAGAGTGGCTTCCGCAAATGGAATGGATCAATTTCGGCGGCGGTCATCATATTACAAGAGAAGATTACGATATCCCTCGACTTGAGGCTTGTATTAAGAGAATGCAAGATAAATATGGATTAGAGGTATATCTTGAGCCAGGAGAGGCCGTTGCTCTTAATGCCGGTTATCTCATTACCTCTGTGCTGGATTTACATCAAAACCGAATGGATATCGCTATTCTTGACACATCTGCAACCTGCCATATGCCGGATGTCTTGGAAATGCCTTACCGTCCGCCACTAGTTGGATCAGGTGAAGCAGGCGAAAAACCATACACATATCGACTTGGCGGGCAAACTTGCTTAACAGGCGATGTCATCGGTGATTACTCCTTTGATGAGCCCTTAAAGAGCGGGGACCGATTAGTCTTTGGCGACATGGCCATCTATACGATGGTAAAAAACACAACCTTTAACGGTATGCCATTACCAGCAATCGCCGTACAAAAACCAGATGGCGATTGTGAAATCGTTCGCGAATTTGGCTATCAAGACTTTAAAATGAGATTAGCTTAATAGATTAGAAGCAAGGGGACGGTTCTCTTGCTTCTATTTCATAAGCAAAAGCATACGCAGAGAGACGGTTCCTCGCTTCATTCATTGGAAGCAAGAGAACCGTCCCTCTGTTTTTTTATATTCCGAAGGGGTTTGTCCCGTGACTTTCTTAAATACTCTCGTAAAATAATTCAAATCATTGTATCCGACGATTAAGGCGATATCTGTAACTGCTGCGGTTCCGGTTTGTAGATGGAGCATAGCTTCCTCGACTCTTTTTTGATTTACGTAGTCAATGATACTTTTGCCTGTATCCTGCTTAAATTTGCGGGATAAGTGAGAAGGATGGACATGGATGCTGGCTGCAATTTCTTTAAGGGTTAATGTCTGCCCAAGATTTGAATGGATATAATCGACTGCCTTTCTTACAATCATGCTGAAATCCTTATTTGAGTATTTCTGAACGAGACCGCAATATTCGTTTATCATATCGAATGCTAATATTTTTAAGTATGGAAGATTTGGGGCTCTTTCAATAAGAATCGCAAATTTTTCTGACACATAGTGGACAACAAGGGGCTGCAGGCCGCCCTTTTCAGCTGAAATCCGGCATATGGTATTTAAGACAAAAAGTAGGTTTTTAGCCGAACGAAAGGGACTCTCGGGAATACGGTCTGAAAAGTCCATCATCCCCTTAACTTCCTTTGATAACTTGCCGATTTCCTCCATATCACCTTTTTCTATCGCCCTCATTAATTCTTTTTCTGCTTTATATCGCTCCTCAATCAAATTTTTATCTTCTTCGTAAAGGACTTTTTCAACCTTTTCCGCTGACTTACGAACTTCCGTGTTCACTAATTTACCCTCAATATAGGAATGTTGACACATGTTAACCAGCAGGTCCCCCAGATAGGTAGATTTGTTACTGCCAATAATTGAAAGTGATTGATAATAATCTTGAAGCTGTTTCCGCTCACTAATTGGGAATTTATGTGTTGAGATAAGGTCACTAATCAGCTCATTAGAAGGAATACTAGATAAAAATGGGCCCAAAACAATAAATCCCTGATAGTGATTATTACTCCAAATCCCGGCTGCTAAGTATTCAAGCCCAATGCTATTTATATAATGAAAATACTGTTCGTTCTCTGCTTTCATCAACTTTTCATTCATGGTTTGCTCATCATTAGCGAAGGGTTGCAGGAGCAAGGGTGTTTGAATTTGCGATTTTTGAAAGATGATCTTGCCTTCGCGGCCCACAATCTTTACATCTAAATAAGTAATCGAATGAAGGAGCTTTCCTTTTTTAGTGATTTCTATCGATAGACTCATCTTTCTTTTCCTCCCTAATCTATTTCTACTATTAAAACCTTTCAAAAGAAAAAATGCAATATTTATGCTAATAAGGTCAAATTTGTATGATTATCTATCGAAAGCGTATACTATAATGAATTTGGTTGAAACGATATTTAGGAGGAAGCAAAATGAGAAAGGTCTTAAATATTAATGCTAATTGGAAATTTATTAGACAAGATGAAGAGAATGCAAGTGCAGTAAACGTTAATACAGATAATTGGCAGGAAGTTCAGGTTCCTCACACCTGGAATGCCATCGATGGTGCCAATGGCTTTGATTATTATAAAGGTGCCTGCTGGTATCGAAAAGAATTTTTAGTAGATGCATTAGAACAAGGAAATAGAGTATATATTGAGTTTAATGGCTCTAATAGTATTACGGATGTATATGTGAATGGACAACATCTTGGACAACATCGCGGCGGTTACTCAATTTTCCGCTTTGACATTACAAATGTCGTCGAGTTTGGAAAAAAGAATACCCTCTCCGTCAAAGTTGATAATACCGTTGTTGATGATGTGTATCCACAGATGGCCGATTTCACTTTCTATGGCGGGCTTTATCGCGATGTCAATCTTGTGATTGCGAATTCAATTCACTTTGATTTACTCGATTATGGTTCCAAAGGTGTCTATATTGTTCAAGAGAATGTTTCAAATGAGAGTGCTGCTTTAACCATCAAATCTAGGGTCGTCAATGACCTTGATGTTGAAAAAAAAGTAAGAGTTTGGGCAGATATCTTAGATGCTAATGGTAAAAATGTAGCCTACGGGGCCATGGAAGTTTTTCTAGCAGCAGGTGAAACAACAGAAGTAGCGATTCCTGTTATGATTGAAAACCCTACCTTATGGAATGGAAGAAAGAACTCCTATCTTTATGAAACGAAGATCTCATTGGTCAGCTTTAACGATACTGTTGATGAACTAAACATCCCATTTGGAGTCAGATACTTCCACGTTGACCCGGAGAAAGGTTTCTTTTTAAATGGAGAATCACTTCGATTAAATGGTGTATCTAGACACCAAGACCGCAAAGACATGGGCTGGGCGATTACGAAAAAAGAACACCTAGAAGATATGGAACTAATTAAAGAGGTCGGCGCCACATCAATCCGTTTAGCCCACTATCAGCATGATCAGTACTTCTATGAACTTTGTGATCAGGAGGGCATGGTCATTTGGGCTGAGATTCCCTTTATCTCGGTTATGTCAAAACATGAGTTAGAAGGAATCAATGCCAAGCAGCAAATGACTGAATTAATTCGTCAAAACTTCAACCATCCATCGATTATGTTCTGGGGTATCCAAAATGAAATTCAAATCAGCGGAGAACGCCCAGAGCTGAGAAGACTTGTCAATGAATTAAATGAGCTCACGAAAAAAGAAGATCCCACTCGTTTAACGACCATGGCAAATGTGATGTTTGTACCTGATAAGGATGAATACAATTATGTGACGGATGTTGTCGGGTATAATAAGTATTACGGCTGGTATCAAGGAAAAGCGGAGGATTTCGCTGATTGGCTAGACGGTTTCCATCAAACCAACCCGCAAGTGCCTCTAGGCATTTCTGAATACGGGGCAGAAGGAATCCTGCAATATCACACCAATACTCCACAGGTAAAGGATTATTCAGAGGAATATCATGCTCTTTATCATGAAATAGTATGGGGAATCTTCTCAAAACGTCCATACCTATGGTCAACGTATGTGTGGAATATGTTTGATTTTGGGGCCAATATTCGCGACGAAGGCGGCGTACAGGGCAGAAACAACAAAGGGTTGATCACCTATGACCGCAGAATTAAGAAAGATGCCTTCTACATGTATAAAGCCAACTGGTCTGATGAGAAATTTGTTCATATCACGAGCAAGCGCTACATTGACAGAGCAGAAGAGCAAATTACCATCAAGGTTTATTCAAACTGTGATGAACTAACTCTGTATGCAAATGGCAAAGAGCTTGAAACGAAAACAAGTGACAATCATGTATTTGTTTTTGAAAACGTGGGGTTAGCAGAAGGAATCACTGAAATCAAGGTTACTTCTAACCAAGACGGCATGACTCTTGAGGATACAGCTCGATTCACGAAAACAGCAGAGCCAAATTCAAGCTATGAAGCTCCCGAAGAAGATACAGGCGGAGTGGTCGGAAACTGGTTCCAAATGCCGGAAATGGAAGATGTCGAGATAGAAGAAATTAACATCACCGATGATGTCTACTCTACTCGTGATACCTTCAAGGCGTTAATGGAAAATGAAGAAACAAAGGCAATCCTAGAAAAATACTTAGGTAACTTCACTGAACATCCAATGTACGGAATGGCAGCAGGAATGCAAGTCGACTTCATCGCCTCCATGGCACCCGAACAATTTACCGAGAAAATGATGTTCACCTTAAATAAAGAATTAACGAAAGTAAAGAAATAAACACAGGGACGGTTCTCCTGCTTCTTTTGAAGCAGGAGAACCGTCCCTTTGCTTATCTTTAAATGGTGCTGCTCTCTATTCTTGAATCGGGTAGCTGATTAAAGTTGTAAATGCCTTTGCCACTTTCCTAGCAAAAACAAGGGGCGGCTCCACCGATTGTATATGAATGTACATCAGATGTGGTTGTGTATAGATCCAGTGATTATGCAGTGCTCCCACAATGAGCCCTTGTTCCACACTGGATTTCATGAATCCTGGAATCTCCTCTTCAAGTAATGTTATTTCTCCCAAGTTTAAGGCATTCCCATTCACATCCAAAGACTCAAATGAGATCCCTACTGGTAAAATGGAATGACTAGGACGTCCTTGAATAAGTACATTAAAACTGCGCTTTAGCGAAACAGAACAGCCATTTTGCTGCAGCTTGGCTTTTCCATTTAGGATTTGGGCAAATTGTTCTCCTAGCTGCTTGATGTTATTCACTTAATGCCCCCCCTTCCTTTACACATCTAAGTCTATGTTTAGACAGGGTTATTAAGTACTCAATGGACATCGTTTTCAACGTATGAAATCAGATATTCACATCATTTACTGGTTTTACCTTAACAGCGCTTAATTTAAAACCAGGCATCCTGCAGACAGGGTCCAGTTCTTCTCCGACAAGATAATTCACATTTTGGGAGTCTGCCCAATGAAATGGAACAAAGATGGTATCCGGACGAATCTCCTCCGTGTATTTGCTTCGAACCATTATACTGCCTCTTCGAGATTCAATTTTAACTAAGGATTGGTCTACAATTTGGTATTTCCTAGCCGTAGTCGGATGAATTTCCATATAAGATTCAATATTTCTAGCAGCTAACGCAGGACTTCTCCTTGTTTGAACTCCCGTTAAGTAATGAGACATGACTCTTCCTGTTGTCAAATACAAGGGATACTCGCTGCACACCTCTTCCTTTGGAACAACAGATCTGTTGGGGACTATAGTCATCACAGCCTTGCCATCAGGATGAGCAAAGGACGTTTCAAACAGCCTCATGGTCCCTTTATGATCAGGATCAGGACATGGCCACAAAATGCCGCCTTCCTTTCGCAGCCTTTCATAGGTAATCCCGTAATAATCCGCGATTCCCCCTCGACTCGCCAATCGCAATTCATTAAAAATTTCTTCAGCAGATGAAAAAGAAAAGTACTTTTCTTTCCCCATCACTCGGGCAATCTCCACAATGATTTGCCAGTCATGCTTCACTTCACCCGGGCATGGGCAGCTCGCTTCCCGTAATGTTACCCTGCCCTCCACATTCGTCATGGTCCCTGCATCCTCTAAGTAGGAGGAAGCGGGCAGAATGAGATCCGCTAGTTTAGCTGTCTCTGAAATAAATAAATCGACCGCGACAAGAAATTTTAACTTTTTTAATGCATTCTTAACAAATTGAGCATTTGGATTGGAGACAACTGGATTGGAGCACATTAAAAACATCCCCGTAATTTCTCCCTCATTGATTTTCTCCATCATATCATAGGCCGAGACGCCTTTTCCGGGTAGATCCTCTGGATGGATTCCCCAAACATTCGCTATATGTGTTCGATGTGCTTCGTTTTCAATCAACCGGTACCCTGGAAGCTGGTCAGCTTTTTGGCCATGCTCCCTCGCCCCTTGACCGTTCCCTTGTCCGGTAATCGCCCCAAAACCGCAATGCAGCTTGCCCAGCTTGCCAGTAGCTAAAAGGAGATTGAGGAAGTTACGGACAGCAGCCGAACCATCTGTTTGCTGCTCGACTCCTCTCGCAGTAAAAATCATTCCTGTTTCTTCTTTGCCAAACGTAATGGCTGCTTTGCGAATTTGATTTATCGGAACTCCTGTAATTTCTTCGATTTCCGCTAACTTTATTGACCTTACATACTCTTTAACCTCATCAAAACCATTCACACGTTCTTGAATAAATCGTTCATCCGTGTAATTTTCTTCGATGATCACCTTCAACAGCCCGTTTGCTAATGCTGCATCAGTTCCCGGCTTCACTTTTAAATGTAAGTCTGCCAGTTTCGTAGTCGATGTTTCCCGGGGATCAATCGCAATAATAAATGCCCCATTTTCT
The DNA here is from genome assembly GCF_021560175.1 of Neobacillus drentensis. Taxonomy (GTDB): domain Bacteria; phylum Bacillota; class Bacilli; order Bacillales; family Cytobacillaceae; genus Neobacillus; species Neobacillus drentensis_A. Next base: position 6,159,796 of record NZ_CP091110.1, read on the forward strand.
TTTGCTTTTTCAAAATAGGGCAAAATTGTTGGCTGGCATTCCGCAATATTCGTTCCGGCTAAAATAATGCATCGGGTATAGGGAATTTCAGCAAGACTATTGGTCAATCCTCTGTCCATCCCGAAGGTTTGACTGGCGGCTGAAGCAGCGGCCGACATACATAATCGGCCATTATAATCGATATACTTCGTCTTTAAAGCCACTCGGGCAAATTTACCAAGTAAATACGCTTCTTCGTTCGTAATCGATGCACTCCCATACACAGCTAAGGCATTAAGTCCGTCTTCGTCTTGTATTCTAGTAAACTGATCTTTAATCTGTTCCAATGCCTGTTCCCACGTAATTCGAACAAATTCTCCATTTACTTTTAACATTGGAAATTTTAATCGTTCCTTATGAAACGCATGTTGGTAGGCATTCAGGCCTTTGACGCATACACGGCCATGGGTGGTTGGATTATCTATTCCAACCGTTTTATATTGCTTCCTTGAAACAATTGACTGTTCAATCAATTGCATCTTACACTGCATACTACAAAAGGGACATTGTGTATCATATATTTTTTCCGCTTGTACTTCCTTTTGCTTTTTACGGAAATACTTTAACATCAATTCCGTCACAATTCCTCACCTTTTCCTACTGATAGTTCTTCATCTAAGCGCTCTACTAATTCCTGGCGAAGCTCTTGGTCGAACAATACTTCCCTGACATGAATTAAGCCCATTCTTTCAAGCCACTGCCCTATTTGCTCCTGGTAATGAGCTGATTCCCGATAATATTGAATCAGCCCTCTAATGATTTGGACAGCTTCTTTATCAGTCGGGACGACCGCCAATAATTCTCCTGCTTGAATCATTCTCCCGCTGCTGCCTCCCGCATAAATTTCCCAGCCTAATCCCGTTCTAATGACGCCAATATCTTTTATTGTAGAGTCTGCTCCGTTATGCATACAGGTGGAGACACCTATCTTTAACAGGCAGGGCACAGCTAGAAACTCTAATCCCTTTTTAAAGGCAGCCGCTAATTTCAGGGATCGCTGTTTATCACATTGGCAATTGTATTCCTCTATGCACATGATGATCCTGTCAATGCCTTGTTCTCTGTCATATTCCGGATAAATCATCCCTAGGTAATAATTGATTGCAGGACGACAAATGCTGCAGCCATTGTTGGTATTCCAATTCAGCTTCTCTATTGCTTCTATCAAGGTAGTGATGCCGAGCTGCAGCAGCTCTTGTACGACTTCATCCTCTGTTAGGGAGGTACAGGAGCACATCGATTTTTGTTTGCTGACTTCAGTACACTCATCGCTCTTTAGATAGGCAACTAGTTCCGTAACTACCGATTTACAGCCACCGCAGGAGCCAGATGCTTTCGTGCATTTTTTCACCTGGTCAACGGTGGTCAATCCTTTTTGTTGAACTGCTTCCACTATCGCTCCCTTTGTCACCCCATTACAGTTACAAACTAGTTCGCTAAAAGGCATGTCAGCAACTGAATAACCGGTCTCACTTGCTGATTGTAATAAAGCTGTTTTTTCAAGGTCAGACACTTCCTGCTGGCTGACGATCATATCGAGTAATTTCGGCCGTTCCCTTGTATCTCCAAAAAGAACAGCCCCAATCAATTTATGATCTTGAAAGACCAATTTTTTATAGATTCGATTGACCTCATCGTATAGTTTAATGGACTTCGACAAGGTGTCTTCATGGAACTTTCCTGCAGAAAACACCTCTATCCCTGAAATCTTTAATTGTGTAGAAAGAACAGAGCCCGTATAGCCTTGGTTGTCGACGCCGCAGATATGTTTGGCTGCTATTTTCCCTTGTTCATATAGAGGCTTTACAAGTCCATAAACACGGCCGCGATGTTCGACGCATTCTCCGACAGCGTAAACATTCTCTGCGCTTGTTTGTAAAAAATCATTCACAAGGATGGCTCGATTCGTTTCAATTCCACTTTCTCTGGCTAATTGGACATTCGGTCTAACCCCAGCTGCCATTACCACCAAATCCGTATCAATCATGGTCCCGTCTTTAAAAACCAGCCCTTCTGCCCGGTTATCCCCGATAATTTCCTGCGTGTGTTTTTCAAAAAGAAACTTCATTCCTTGATTCTCCAAATCAACTTGAAGCATCCTCGCTGCGGTATGATCTAATTGTCGTTCTAATAAATAACTGCCAATGTGGACCACACTTACATCCATTCCAAGGTTGAGGAGCCCTATTGCTGCTTCGAGCCCTAGCAAACCTCCGCCAATGACCGCTGCTTTTTTAAAATGCTTCGCTGTTGTCATGATTGTCTGACAGTCTTCTATCGTGCGGAAGGCCGTAACCCCTTTTTTATCCGCACCTGGAATAGAAGGAAGAAAGGGAATCGATCCAGTCGCTATGATGAGGCGATCGTAGGAAATCTCTTGGCTTTTATCGGTGATTACCACCTGTTTTACCGTGTCAATTTTTACAACTGTTTCCCCTGTAAATAGTTTAATTTGGTGCCTTTCATACCAATTACGATCATTTAGGGTAATCTCCTCAAGGGTTGTGCCGCCTTGCAGCACCGTCGACAAAAGGATCCGATTGTAGTTCACATGTGGCTCACTGCCAAAAATCGTCATATCAAAACCATCGGGACAAATCGTTAGGATCTCCTCCATACAACGTACACCTGCCATCCCGTTGCCTATTAAGACCAGTTTTTGCTTTTTCATAACAAACCTCCAGCATTGTAAGAGTACCTTCCATGTTCATGAATACCGTTTATTATTTCATAAAAGAACGAATTAGAAATCAATCATGTCATATCTCCTAACACAAAAGTTTCTATGTTAGAGGACCTTACATAAATCATGACAAAAAAATACTGGCAGACTATTCTAACAACATGCAAAAAATTAAAAAGCAGGAGGTCCGAAATGAAAAATAAAGTGAATCTGTTCTCATTCATTCTGTTGCTTGGGAAAGTTGTCTTTTCCAAAAAAAACAATGTGGGCTGGTAATAGGAGTCAAGGCGAAGTAATGGATACTGGTTACCGAACTAAAAGGAGGAGAGGTTTTTTATGAAGTTATCAGAGCTAAGAAAAAGTGGTCATACACCGTCATTAGTTGCGTCATTTTTATATTTTGATGTCAGTTTTATGATTTGGGTAATTTTGGGTGCGCTTGGAGTTTTTATTACGAAAGACTTCGGTCTATCTCCCGCACAAAAAGGTTTCATTGTGGGCGTTCCTATTCTAAGTGGTTCCTTCTTCCGCTTAATCCTCGGTCTACTGACAGATCGAATTGGGCCAAAAAAGACAGCCATTATTGGGATGCTTGTCACGATGGTCCCTCTCGTTTGGGCATGGTTATTTGGCACCACATTAACAGAGCTCTATTTAATAGGGATTCTTCTTGGTGTAGCAGGGGCAAGCTTTGCTGCAGCGATTCCAATGGCAAGCCGCTGGTATCCTCCTCATTTACAAGGATTAGCGATGGGGATTGCAGGTGCCGGTAACAGCGGAACCCTGTTCGCCACGCTATTCGGTCCGCGTCTTGCAGAAAAGATTGGCTGGCATAATGTAATTGGGTTAGCGATCATTCCTCTTACGATTGTCTTTATCCTTTATATCGTTATGGCAAAAGATGCACCCCTACAGCCTTCAGCTAAGAAGCCAGTCGGATATTTCACTCTTTTTAAACAGAAGGATACCTGGTATTTCTGCCTGCTTTACAGTGTCACCTTTGGTGGATTTGTAGGGTTATCAAGCTTTTTAAGCATCTTTTTTGTCGACCAATATCAATTATCAAAAGTTAGTGCTGGCGATTTTGTCACTCTGTGTGTGGCAGCCGGAAGTTTTTTCCGCCCTGTGGGCGGGTCGATCGCTGATCGAATTGGCGGTATTCGTCTCTTGACTTTTTTATTTATTGCTGTAGCTCTATGCATGTTCGGTGTAAGTCAGCTTCCACCTCTCCCGCTTGTCACGACGTTATTGTTTTTCGGAATGCTTTTTCTCGGAATGGGAAATGGAGCTGTCTTTCAATTAATACCGCAAAGATTCCAAGCGGAAATAGGCATGGTTACCGGGATTGTAGGAGCAGCCGGGGGAATTGGCGGGTTCTTTGTTCCTAATATCCTCGGCACACTTAAACAAATAACAGGAACCTACACACCAGGTTTTATGGTGTACGCGGGAATTGGTTTAGCTGGTTTGGTGATTGTATTACTTGCTAAGCAATCCTGGCAAAAAGCATGGACATCCAAGGAGGTCTCTAGACAACTATAAGCTGCTGCTATTTTTGGATCGAGCTACTACGATTGCAGGATTCTACTTACCTATTTTTATACCAGTAAACTTAAACAAGCCTATTATTCAGATTAGCGATACTTTGTCCTTCTATTTATCTACATTTTGTAAAAAGATAGACTAACATCTAAGTGAAATTTTGGTATTATCTTGGTATAATTGAAATAGTAATAAATACTCTACTAGATTACTAGATTTTTAATTCGAAATATTAGGAATATTTCAATTATCCTTGAGGTGAAGGTCTTGCATAAAGTTAAAGTCATCATTGGAAGCAGTCTTATTGTCATCATTGCGCTATTATTAGCTGGGATGTACTACCACCAGTCAACCAGGTTCAATGCGCATGTCATGATCAATCACACAAAGGTGGGCGGATTGACTGCTGACAAAGCATTAAAAAAGTTAAAATCCACTGTATTAAAAAACGATGTCTTTATCGAAGGGAATCGAATTTTTGACGGAAAAGATACGAAAATGGAATTTACCAGTAACGATTTACCTAGTGTAAAGAAATTGTTAAAAAGCCAACAGACGTTTTGGCCCTCCTCAAAGGAAAAAAACTTTTCACTGCAGCCAGGAAGTATGGACCAGTATCGCAGTCAAACATTGAAAAAGCTTGTAGAGGCCAAGCTTCTTTCCATGAATAAGAACTTATTAGCTCCGAAAGATGCTGAAGCTCGTTTAGAGCACGGCAAAATTATTGTCTCGAAAAGCGTTGCTGGAAAACAGTATGATGTTGCTCAATTAGTAAAAAATTATCAAAAACAGGAATATACAAGTGAGATCCATTTGAAACCTGAATACTTACAGCCAATCAAAGCGGACAGCCCCATTATAAAAAAAGAAAAGACAGTCCTGCAGGAACTTGTTCAACGAACTGTTGATTATAAAGTGCAGGACAAAGTCTATTCTTTAACAGGCAGTGAGTTAATAAAAAATGCGTCGGTGACAAAAGAGATGCAAGTCATAATTGAATCAGATGGGATAAAAGATAAGCTGAATGAAATTAATGATTCCCAATCCACATTAAATAAAAATTTTCATTTTAAAACCCATTCAGGTTCTGTGATAACAGTTAAAGGGCAATCTTATGGCTGGGCCATAAATGTCACCAAAGAAACGAAGCGGGTACAGGAAGCCTTTGAAACCGGGAAAAAGTCACTTGAAGCAGACCATATTTATGGAGTTGGCTGGAGTACTTACGGTACAGGCTATAATGCTAAAAGCAATGATGGCATTGGTCATACTTATGCTGAAGTGTCCATTGCTGAACAGCGTATTTGGCTTTATAAGAATGGGAAATTAACCTTTACCACCAATGTGGTTACCGGCAGACATAATACCCATGAAGATACACCGACAGGAGTATGGTATGTTATGTATAAAGAAACGCCATCCATCCTTCAGGGAAGTGAAGTGGGGAATGCAAATTATTCTGTTAAGGTTCAATATTGGGCACCATTTACCCTTAGTGGATGCGGGTTCCATGATGCCAGCTGGCGAAGAAACTGGGCAAGCGCTGCTTACCTAACCGCAGGATCCGGCGGCTGTGTCAACACTCCATCTAATGTGATGAAGGTTGTGTATGACAATCTTAGTAAAAATGAACCGGTTGTCGTTTACTAAACGTCAGTCATCCTATTGTGTTAGCCATTAAAGCTGAAAAGGCAGGAAATCGTTCGGGACGATTTCCTGCCTTTTTTGATAAGGTATCTATTACTTTTATACTCTACTAAACTCATCAGGATCCGCAAACATACGCTTATCCTGATTCAAAGCGTTTATTTTATCCATATCCTCTTGTGAAAGTTCGAAATCGAAGACATCCGCATTTTCAGCAATTCGGTGAGGTTTAACTGACTTTGGAATAGTGATTACTCCAGTTTGAATATCCCAGCGAATAATGACTTGAGCCGTGGATTTACCATACTTTTTGGCAATTTCAACTAACACAGGCTCGTCTAGAAGCCCCCCTTGCATTAAAGGTGACCACGCTTCAAGCTGTATTTCATTTTTCTTACAAAAATCATGTAATTCTCTTTGATTAAACCGTGGATGGTATTCTACCTGATTAACCATTGGTTTAATTTCACAGTTAGTCAGAATATCTTGAAGGTGATGGACTTTAAAGTTACTTACTCCAATGGCACGGACACGTCCATCTTTATAGAGTTTCTCAAGCGCTCTCCATGTATCCACGTATTTTCCATGGGATGGAAGCGGCCAGTGAATGAGAAGAAGGTCTAAATAATCTAACCCTAGCTTTTTCATACTTACATCAAATGCCTTTAATGTCTCTTCATATCCTTGATCAGCATTCCAAACCTTTGTGGTAATAAAGAGCTCCTCACGGGGAACGTTTGATTCAGCAATGGCCTTGCCAACACCTTCTTCATTTTTATAAATTGCTGCTGTGTCAATACTTCGGTAGCCAGCCTCAAGAGCTGCTTTAACGGAATTGACCACTTCTTCTCCGTCACTTACTTGAAAAACACCTATTCCTACCCATGGCATTTTGACACCATTATGTAATGTCACCGTACTTTTTAGACTAGTAATCATAGATCTTCTCTCCTTCACAAACTATTAATATTTTCGAATACTAAAGCTTCACGTAATCTCTCCACTGATGAACAGGCTGCCAATTTAACAATTTTTTTGCTTTTTCATTATTTAGCAATGGTGCAAAACCTGTTAAATCCTTACGGAAATCCTTAACATCTGGATAGCAAATTTCCATTAATTGTTTGCTTTCAATGTCCATACTGGTTTCATCCGCACCAATATTAAGAGCAACTGAACCGAGTCCGTCTGTCTCAATGGCCAACCGGTACGCAGTCGCAGCATCTCTTGTATCAATATAACTCCAAAGAATGGTTTTTCGTTGTTCAGGGTCATGAATAAATCCAGGAAAATTTTTATACATTTCTGGAGAAATGACATTTCCTAATCTGAATGACACCACTTGCATGCCTGTTCTTCGGTGAATCATATCGGCTGTTTTTTCATTCACAATCTTGGATAATCCATAGCTTTCTTCCGGCAATTGTGGATGTTCCTCATCGATCGGTACGTATTGAGGCTGCAGATTCTGCTTTGAAAAACAAATACCATAGGACGACTCACTTGAAGAAATGACAGCCTTTTTAATTCCTAAATTCCCTGCGGCTTCTAAAATGTTATAGGTGGACATGACATTGTTTTGGAAGGTCACTTCATTTGGATGCGAGTAAGCAACTGGGATTGCTGCAAGATGAATGACAGCATCCGCACCAGCTAATACTCCATATACCTCCCCTAGTTTCGTTAAATCTGTAATAACCGTCCGACAAAGCTGTTCTTTAGGGTATTTCATGTCGGCATTGACAACCTCATACCCATGGTCCAGAAATTCTTTTATGACGTCCCGTCCCAGGAGCCCGCTTCCACCTGTTATTACTACTTTTTTCATGCCTACTCCTCCCTTTCTAACAACTCACTATTCAGCGATTGACATTTGTTTGTTGTTTGCATAAACTAAGTATATTATAAAGCGTTTTATTTTCAAGTATTTTGTTTATGATTTGTTCTTTATAAAACGCTTCCCCGCTTGCACTATTATCATGCCTAAAAACTAGTAGAATCTTAAAATAGTAAGGAGATTATAAAATGGCTAAAACCGTAAAACCCAATAAACCTGTAGTGGAACATATCTATACAGCCGATCCTTCAGCCCATGTTTTCGAGGGTAAAATTTATATCTATCCTTCCCATGACCTTAGTCATGAAGGACCTCTAACCCAAGACGGGGAACACTATGCAATGGAAGATTATCATGTTCTCTCGATTGAGGATTTTAACTCTCCTTGTGTAGACCACGGAGAAGTGCTTCACGTGAAGGATGTACCATGGGCAAAGAAACAGTTATGGGCACCCGATGCAGCCTATAAAAACAATAAATATTATTTATTTTTCCCTGCCAAAGATCACAATGATATTTTCAGAATAGGAGTTGCTACTAGCTTACATCCCGCTGGCCCTTTCATACCAGAGGAAAATTACATACCAGGCAGCTTTAGCATTGATCCCGCTGTTTTAGTGGATGATGATCAAAAGGCATATATGTATTTCGGCGGACTGTGGGGCGGACAATTAGAAAAATGGCAAACGGATACTTTTCTTGCTGATGGGGAAGGTCCCGCTGAGTCAGAACCTGCTTTAGGACCGATGATAGCGGAATTAACGGAGGATATGCTGACTTTTAAAGAAAAGCCACAACAGATTTCCATTGTAGATGAAGAAGGGAATCCAATCCTTGCTGGAGATGAGGAAAGGAGATACTTTGAAGGCCCATGGGTCCATAAGTACAACGGAAATTATTATCTCTCTTATTCTACGGGAACTACACATACCATCGCGTATGCTATGAGTAAAAGTCCACAAGGCCCATTTGTTTTTAAAGGGACAATCCTTACTCCAGTAATAGGCTGGACAACCCATCATTCGATTGTGCCATTTGGCGATAAGTGGTATTTATTTTATCATGATAGTTCTTTATCAAATGGAGTAGATCACCAGCGCTGCGTAAAATACACAGAACTAAAGTATAACGAGAATGGGACCATCCAAACAATTGATCCCTATAATGGTAATGAATAAAAATGGGAAAACCCACAAATGAAAATTTTTATGAGTAGTTAAAGGCCATCTCTTAGAGTTGGTCTTTATTACATAATGGGATTGGAGGAAATGAGATTTGATATGCCAATCATGACCGGAGCTAATCGCCCCGGTGCTCCAAAAGAAGAAAAAATCCCAACGGTATGATAAATTCACTGTTTAAAGAGAGGTCCTAAGTACTAGAAGAGAAAATGCCAATCTTAGGAAGTAAGTGTTATGATATAAATATAATACTAGAAAGGAGCATCAGGATGGATCAAGATATTCTAGTTCGGAATAATGTGAAGGTCAAAGGCCAAGGCAGACAATCAATTATTTTTTCTCCAGGCTTTGGCTGCGATCAAACGGTATGGAAGTCGGTTGCCGACGCATTCAGTAAAGATTACCAAGTCATTTTATTTGATTATGTAGGTTCGGGGCATTCAGACCTTCGTGCTTATGACTCAAAAAAATATAGTAGTCTTCATGGCTATGCTCAAGATGTACTGGACATTTGTTCAGCCTTAGATCTAAAAGAAACTGTATTTGTTGGACACTCTGTTGGGAGTATGATTGGTGTATTGGCATCATTGAGGCATCCTGAGTACTTCTCTCATCTTGTTATGATTGGCCCTTCTCCATGTTATCTAAATGACCCTCCGCATTATTTTGGAGGTTTTCAAAAAGAGGAGCTGTTAGGTTTAATTGATATGATGGAGAAAAATTACATAGGCTGGGCGAATATGTTTGCACAGACGGTAACGAACAATCCGGAACGGCCGGAGGTTAAACTTCAGCTGGAAGAACGGTTTTGCTCCACTGACCCGATTATTGCCCGCCAATTTGCAGAGGCTGCCTTTTTCGCAGACAACCGCGACGATTTAAAAAAAGTAACGGTACCCTCACTTATTTTACAATGCTCAAATGATATTATCGCTCCAGCAGCAGTGGGAGAGTATGTTCATCAGGAAATTCCTGCTAGTATACTGAAAATAATGGAGGCAACAGGCCATTGCCCGCATATGAGTCATCCCGAGGAGACCATCCGCCTCATCCATCAATACCTGGAGGAAGCTTCCACAGCAGGCAGCCTGGTGGTTAGAGGTGTTACTATTTAATGGACGAACAACTCGATCATGCACCTTGTGGATTTCTAACTCTATCAGAAGATGGTCTGATTTTATCCATTAACCACACATTACTTACGATACTTGATTACACCCAAAATCCATTCATAGGACAGCATGTCAATTCCATTCTCACCGTTCCTGCCCGTCTGTTCTTTCAATTCTACTTTTTTCCGCTCATAAAACTAGAACAGCATGTCGAGGAAATGTATATTTCACTCGTATCTAGTAAGGGAGATGAGATCCCGGTTCTGATCAACGCTCTCCAAAAAGAGAGAACAGAGGCAACGGTATTGGAATGTATTTTGATTCCCATGCGTAAAAGAAGCGAATATGAAAATGAGTTGCTGCTAGCAAAAAAGGAAACAGAAGCGGCATTAAAGGCAAAGGATCAAGCGAATGCAGAATTAGAGGCTACTCTTAAAAAGCTGGAAAAGCAAAAAGAAGAACTGCTTGAACTGAACAAACAAAATCACAACTATAAAATAGAAACAAAAAAAGAGTTGGAGCTTGCTAGAATCATTCAGGAAACATCATTAACTAACCCGATTAACAATGAAAAGGTAGAAATGGAAGTATTCTATAATGCCTCTAGCGAGTTATCCGGTGACATCTATGGGATTTACCAAATGGACCAGCATCACTATGGAGTTATTCTGCTTGATGTGATGGGCCACGGGATTTCTTCCGCTTTAATTACGATGACTCTTCATTCTCTGTTTCAAAGATTACTTTCAGCCGGAGTTGCGGTTGATATTGTGATGAAAGAGCTGGATCGCCATCTTCACAAATTGTTTGAGAACAACGAGGAAGCTAGGCATTATTCTACCGCTATCCTTCTTGCAATTGATACAGATAGACAAATAATAGAATACATCAATGCAGGCCATCCGCCTGCTTTATGGCAGGACTCTGACGGAAAACAATGTGAATTATCTTCTACAGCCCCGCCACTTGGAACCTTTGAGGGTATAGAATTTAAGGCAAATTCATTCACCTTCGGAAAGGGGGACAGATTGCTCCTTTACACAGATGGTGTTGATCCCCTTGCATCAGACCACTTAGCTCCATTATTAAAGGAAACAGTCTCATTACCTTTAGTAGAACTAAAAGAAAAAATTTTACAGTCCCTAAACCACGAAAAGAATATCTATCATAAGAGCGATGATGAAAGCTTTATTCTCATTGACCTAAAATAACGAAACCAAAAAATGTCCACTCTACGTGGACATTTTTTGTGTGTTTGTCTTTTTATGGTGTCAGGCACCAATATTATAATAAGGATTCTGCCCCGTCGATATAGATTTCGCTTCCGGTGATGTGGCTTGATTGGCTGGAGGCTAGGAATAGGACGAGGTCGGCGACTTGATCGGATGTTCCTGCTTTATGTTCTAGCGGCTGGCTGCCCTGCGGATATTCAACAGGTATTTCAATCTTTTTTAGATTCTCCTTTTCTTTCCAGGTATTCTCATTGATATTCGTATCTATTGCCCCTGGACAGATCATATTGACTCTAATCTTATAATTAGCGAGCTCGAGTGCTGCCATTTTCCCAAAGCCCATCTGGCCGATTTTAGATGTACTATACGCAGACATACCAAAGTTTTTATATACTCTGTTCCCATTGATGGAACTCGTAATAACGATACTGCCGCCACTAGACTTCAAATGAGGAATGGCATATTTGACAGTAAGAAAGGTACTTGTTAAATTATTAGAAATAGTCAGCTCCCAATCTTTCGGATTCAAATCCTCAATTGGAGCAACCTCCCCGTTAATGCCAGCATTCGCAAAAACAACATCAAGTCTTCCCCACTGATCAACCGTTCTTTTGTAACATTCCTCTACTTCCTCTGGATGAGAAACATTGGCTTCTATGACAAGCGCCTCACTGCCCATTTCTTCAATTTGCTGTTTCACTTCTTCTACGTTTTCTTTATGCAAATCGACTAAGGCAATCTTACCGCCATTTTGTGCTAGCTTTATAGCAGCTGCTCTGCCGATCCCTGACCCAGCCCCTGTAACAAAAGCAACTTGATTTTGAAGTAGTTTCTCCACGTAATAAAGCCTCCTTAATTAATGATGTATTTTGTACTATAACCATCCTCAAGGTTTTAAAACGGGAGAAACACATCTATTTAAGAAATGGTCCAAATGTCCTGCCGTTCTTACTCGATTGAAATAATACCCTTTTCGCCCTGTGAAACTTTCCCCTGCTTCTTAATGTTTAATTTCGTTAAGTTTGTGAAAACAACAGGAGAAACGGTCGACGGTACTGATTGCTTAATCTTATCTAAATCAAATTTTATAATTTCTTGCCCTTTCGAGATTGAATCGCCATCCTTCACAAGAACAGTAAATCCTTCCCCTTTTAAACTTACGGTGTCCATACCAATATGAATCAATATCTCATATCCCTGTTTTGATTTAATGCCCACCGCATGTTTAGTAGGGAAGACATTGATAATTTTCCCATCTACTGGAGAAACCACAGAACCCTTGGCAGGAATAATTGCAAATCCGTCTCCCATCATTTTTTGTGAAAATACTAGATCCTCCACTTCCGTGATCGGAATAATTTCTCCTTCAATCGGCATCACAAAATCTTGTTCACTTAACGGCAGGTAGTTTTGAGTTTCAGCCATTACAGCTTGCTCAGAAGGAATGCTTACTGACTTTGTTTCCAATCTCTTCATCGCATCTGCTACAAATTCAACTTCCGTCCCGACAATGATTTGCAGGTTTGTTTTGTTTAATTTCATAACACCCTTTGCACCGTGCGATTTTAATGAAGAATCTCTTACTTGGTCCATGTCCTTAACATTTAAACGAAGACGTGTGGCACAGTTATCAATAGTTGTAATATTTTCCTTGCCGCCAATATCATTGATAAAATGATAAGCCATCGTTTCGTATTTAGTTGCTCCAGTAACGGATTCAATCGATGCTTTTTCTTCCGATTCTTCTTCTTCGTCTTCACGGCCTGGAGTTTTGATATTAAATGCTTTAATGACGCCATAAAAAACAAGAAAATAAACCACTCCGTAAATCAAACCAACTAGTAGTAAAAGCAGCGGTTTTTGCGCAATATTAAAGTTTAAAATATAGTCAATTGCTCCGGCTGAGAAGGTAAAGCCGTCCTTAATCCCTAACAAAGTTACGATGACAAATGAAAGGCCTGTTAATAAGGCATGAATTCCGTATAGCAGCGGTGCAATAAACATAAAGGAAAATTCAATTGGTTCGGTAATACCTGTAATGAATGAGGTGAGTGCGACCCCAATAAACATACCAGTAATCGCTTTTCTTTTTTCCTTCTTAGCAGCTGCAATTATGGCAAGTGCTGCCCCAGGCAATCCAAACATCATAATAGGGAAGAAGCCTGTCATATAGGTTCCAGCCGTTGGGTCACCTGCAAAGAAGCGGGCAATATCTCCTGATTTACCTTGGAATGTTCCAAATTGAAACCAAAACAAACTGTTTAAAACATGGTGAAGACCAAGCGGAATTAACAGACGGTTTAAAATCCCAAAGATACCTGCTCCAAGTGCCCCTAAACCAATGATCCAGTTACCGACCCCATTTATCGCATCTTGAATCGGCGGCCAGATAAATCCAGCAACGCCAGCAATAATGACCATTGTTACCGAGGTTATAATCGGTACGAATCGTCTTCCACTAAAGAAACCTAGCCATTCAGGTAATTTGATATCATGAAAACGATTGTATAATAGTCCGGAAATAATTCCAGTAAGGATTCCTCCAAGAACACCCATATTAATATCTTTATCAATAGCTACTGTTCCTTGGGTTAAAACCAAGTAACCAATCGCCCCCGATAATGCGGCTGCCCCATTACTATCCTTTGCAAACCCCATGGCAACACCAATCGCAAAAATTAAAGCTAAGTTTGCAAAAACAGCATTACCTGCATTTGCAATAAATGGGATATTCAGCAAATCCGGCTGCCCAAAACGTAATAACAGACCAGCAGCTGGTAAAACGGCGATCGGAAGCATTAATGCTTTCCCAATTCGCTGTAAAAATCCTAACATGAAGCATCTCTCCTCTTTTTATGTGTAAGCGTTTTTATATCACAAGGACCATCATACCATCCAACTATTATAGTTGTCTATACCAATAAAGTTGAAATTATTGGTAAACAAGCAGATAAATAGCATATAATATAGAGAGATACCGATATTTATTCCTGAAAATTGGTATAGACATCTATATTTTGTAAATGATAAAATTACGGTGTCTGGAAAGGGAGTAATGAACATGACGATAAAATTTACACCTATTTTGCTCAAGGGAATTCAAATATATGCCGAAGGTCAATGGATTAAAAATGGCTATATAAAAATAAAAGATCAAAAAATCGTAGAATTAGGTCCAATAGAAGATCTCACCTTCGAGGAAGAATGGGAGGCACTTAACATTCCTACATCCTATAAAGCCGTTCCCGGTTTTATCGACGTTCATATCCACGGGGCCAACGGAGCCGATACGATGGACGCCACACAAGAAGCGTTAGATACCATGACCCTGGCATTGCCAGGTGAAGGAACCACTAGCTTTTTAGCCACAACCATGACCCAAGAAGAAAATAAAATTGAAGAGGCCTTACTAAACGCCGGCCGCTTCATAAAAAAAGATCAATCTCCAGGAAAGGCGGAAATACTCGGAATCCACCTTGAAGGTCCGTTTGTTAATAAAAAGAAAGCTGGAGCCCAGCCCATTCAACATATTGTTAATCCGAATCTGAAACTGTTTAAAAAATGGGAAGACCTCGCTAGTCAATCCATTAAACTTGTCACACTTGCACCCGAGCTGCCAGACGGGCTCGAGCTGGTACGATATTTAAAGTCAAAGGGAATCATTGCTTCCATTGGCCACTCAGACGCCACATTTGAAGACGTCATTCAAGCCATCGACGCTGGTGCAAACCATGTCACCCATCTATACAACCAAATGCGGGGCCTGCATCACCGTGAGCCTGGTGTGGTGGGAGCAGCCTTCTTAAGGGAAGAGCTAAAGGCAGAATTAATCGTAGATGGTGTGCATGTCCATCCCGAAATGGTGAAACTAGCCTACAAACAAAAAGGGAAAAAGGGAATCATTTTAATCACCGATGCCATGCGGGCAAAGTGTCTAAAAAATGGTCATTATGATTTAGGCGGACAGGATGTAATCGTCCAGGATGGAAGAGCAACCTTACGTGACGGAACCCTTGCAGGCAGTATTCTAAGATTGGGACAAGGAGTTAAAAATATAGTAGCCTTTACCGGATGCAAACTAGAAGAAGCAGTTGAAATGGCTGCTGTCAATCCAGCCAAACAACTGAAAGTTTTTGATCGAAAGGGCAGCATTTCGAAAGGAAAAGATGCGGATATTGTAATCCTTGATGAGAACTTGGATGTTTATCTGACGATATGCCGTGGAAAGGTTGCCTATATTAAGGGAGGAAGAACAAAATGAAGGTTATAGAAGCAATCGATTACCAAGATATGAGTAAAATAGCCGCCGATTATATTATTCAAAAAGTGATTCAATCTCCAAAAATTAAACTTGGACTTGCCACAGGCGGAACGCCTATGGGGATTTATGCCAATTTAATTGCTGATCATCAAAAGAATGGGACTTCGTATCGAGAGGTTACATCCTTCAATTTGGATGAATATGTCGGACTCTCTGGAGACAACCCGAATAGCTATCGTTATTATATGGACGATCACTTATTTAATCATATTGACATTCAAAAAAATAACACATTTGTTCCACGTGGAACGGTCGATGATGTCCTAAAAGAATGTGAAGCCTATGAGAAATTAGTTGCTCAACATAACGGAATTGATTTACAAGTTCTTGGGATTGGAGCAAATGGCCACATCGGATTCAATGAACCTGGAACACGCTTTGATACTAAAACGCATGTGGTTCAATTAACGGCATCCACGAGACAAGCGAATGCACGATATTTTAACAGTTTGGAGGAGGTTCCGACAAAAGCCCTAACGATGGGAATAGCGACAATAATGAAAAGCAGAGAAATTCTCTTACTCGTTTCTGGAGAACAAAAAAAGGATGCACTGAAGAGACTTTTGACTGAAGATACGATCGATGAAAGATTTCCTGCATCCGTGCTGAAAAATCATCCATATGTTACAATTATTGCAGATAAGGCTGCAATTGCTGGTTTAAAGGTTCACAGTTGAGTTCTCCTCTTTCGTGTCCTTTTAAACGAGAAGCAAACAGGTTTCCCGAGTTTAAATAGAAAGGATGCACGAGAGGAGTATGATCAAAAAGGATTCCCCCATCCCGATATATTATCAACTTCAAGAGCTTATAAAGGATTTAATTGAGAAAGGTGAGTTAAGACCCGGCGATTCCATTCCTCCTGAACGAGAGTATGCTGAAAAGTATCAAATCAGCCGGATGACAGTGAGACAGGCTTTAACCCAGCTTGTGAACGAGGGCTACCTACATCGAATTCAAGGCAAAGGGACTTTTGTGTCAGAGCGAAAAATTGAACAACCGCTTCATCGATTACGCAGCTTTACTGAAGATATGGTTGCTAGAGGATTAAAACCAGACAGTCAATTGCTCTCCTTTGAAATTATTCCTGCGACTAGCCAAATTGCCAGCCAGCTCGGTATTCAAGAACATGGCCCCGTGTATGAGATTAAACGTATTCGGCTTGCTGATGATGTTCCAATGGCTGTGGAATCAAATTATATCTCAGCAAATCTTGTTAAAGGCCTAACAGAACAGATTGTGAAAAAGTCTGTTTATGCCTTCATTGAAGAACAACTGAATTTTCAAATAGACCACGCCTCACAAGTAATTGAATCGTCCATCGCGAATCAAGTTGAGGCTAAATTTTTAAAAATAAAAAAAGGTGCCCCGATTATGCTTATTCAACAACAAACCTTTTTAAGGGATGGTACTCCCGTTGAATATGTCCGCTCCTCTTATCGTGCCGACCGGTATAAATTTATGATTCAAATGAAACGGTAAAGTCGAATAGCGGAGGCGCCTTGGTCCATTTTCAAGTTAATTTTAAACTTTCTTTATCATTAGAAAAGCCAAGACTCAATCTAGAGTCTCGGCTTTTTTAGCATTCGTTTATCCTTTCATGTATTTTGATAAAATCAAACTTAATGATACGCCATAAGAATATTATCTCTTTACTTCGACTTTCCCTGAACCAATCGCCTCGAGCTCTTCTAACGCAGGTATACCTTCCCAGTCACCTTTAAATTGAGTTGCTAACGCTCCCATAATATTGGCTCGATTCAAGGCTTTTTCCAGAGAAGCTGGTGTCATGGAAGTTTGATTGTCTAAAAAGACAGAGACAAATCCAGCCGCAAATGCATCCCCAGCACCCACTGTATCGATTACCTGTTGGACAGCATGGGGAGCCGCTTTCATTGAATTTCCTTCTATAAAACCAATCGAACCTTCTGCGCCAAGCTTTACTGCCACTACCTTTGGTCCCATTTCAAGAAATTGTTTACCGTAATCCTCGATTGATTGTTTCCCGATGAGAAAATCTGCTTCTTCTACACCCGGAAGAAACACATCGCATAATGGGATAAGAGAAAGCAGCACCCTTCTTGCCTGCTCCTCACTCCAAAGCTTTCTCCTTAGGTTAGGATCCAATGAAATCGTTAATCCCATTTCTCTGGCAAGTTCCATTGTTTTACGAATGGCCGCAGCAGCATTTTCACTTAATGCAGGTGTAATTCCTGTAACATGTAAGTGCCTGGCACCTTCCAGCCACTCTGGACCAACATCAGACGGTTCCAATTTACTGGCGGCAGAGTTTTTCCGATAATAGTACACGGTTGGATCTCCAAACGCTTTTGTCTCCTTAAAGTAAACAGCTGTAGGGGATCCTTCATCGCGGAGGGCATGGGATACATCCACCCCTTCGCCCGCAAGCGTTGATAAGATAAAATCACCAAAAGGATCGTTGCCTACTTTACTAATCCACCGAACGTTTTTCCCTAAACGAGTTAGTCCAATGGCTACATTTGATTCTGCACCTGCCAATGACTTTGTAAAAAGGGACTCATACTTAATTCCCTTTTCGCCCATTGGCTGGAATAAGACCATACTTTCACCGATTGTCACAACATCCGCTCTATGATTTTGCTGCAATTTCCTCCACCTCTTTAGCTAGTTTGGTATACGATGCTGCCATATGAGTAATCCTCTCAAAATCACCTTTTTCAATCAAGCTATTATTTACGAGATTTCCCCCTAGGCCTACTGCAACTGCGCCGTAATCAAGTACTTCCTTGATATTATCTAAATTGACCCCGCCCGTAGCAACCATTGGAATATGAGATAGAGGCGCTCGTAAATCCTTAATATATTTCACACCTAGGGAACCAATTGGAAATACTTTTACTGCCTTTGCCCCGAGATTATAAGCCCGGACAATCTCGGATGGAGTCATGGTTCCCGGCCAGACCTCCACACCCTGCTCAAGTCCATATGTTAAAACTTCCTCATCAAGGTTTGGCGAGATGATGTATTCAGCACCCGCTTGTATCGCTTCCTTTGCCATTTTAAGATTTAAAACGGTCCCTGCGCCTACTTTTATTCGTTCTCCAAATTTCCCCTTGATTTCGTTAATCATATCTAAGGCGCCATCCGTATTTAAAGTAATCTCTAAAAATGAAATTCCTCCTTCCGCTAGAGCTTTGGCGGTTTGCTCCCCGCTGCCCATTGGAATTCCCCTGACGATAGCGATTATTTTTTCCTTTGCAAGTAACGACAGTAAATCTTGTGCCAATGTCTTGTCCTCCTAAAGTAGAATTGATCGTCCCCACGGCTTCGTTATAGCAAAGCCTATAAAGTAACTCCGGTCTTAAAAATAGCAATCTCTTTAAATTCATTTTTTTCATTGTTTACGAGTTCACCGCTCGCTACTTTAATAATATAGTCAATAAAGTCCCGCAAAACAGCATCGCTTGGCTGCTCAAGCAAAACTCCTGCATTATAGTCAATCCAATGAGGCTTTGTTTCATAAAGCGGTGTATTCGTTGATACCTTCATTGTTGGGACATATGTGCCAAATGGGGTACCTCTGCCAGTCGTAAAGAGAACCAATTGACAGCCAGCTGATGCCAAAGCAGATGCAGCAACAAGGTCATTACCCGGAGCACTTAAAAGATTTAAACCATTTTTCTTGATTCTTTCTCCATATTTAAGTACGTCATTAACCATCGATGTTCCTGCTTTTTGGGTACAGCCAAGCGATTTATCTTCTAGTGTCGTGATGCCGCCCTCCTTGTTCCCTGGTGATGGATTTTCATAGATCGGCTGATTATTGGCAATAAAATATTGTTTAAAGTCATTGATTAGTTCTACAGTTTTAGAAAATACTTCTTCATTCGCTGCCCGTTCCATGAGAATCGTCTCAGCACCAAACATTTCAGGAACCTCGGTTAAAACTGTCGTTCCACCTTGAGCCACAAGGAAGTCGGACAGCCTGCCGAGCAGTGGATTAGCAGTAATACCAGACAGACCATCCGAGCCGCCACATTTTAGACCGATTTTTAATTCAGACAATGGTACATTATCACGCTGATCATTTTTGGCATTTTCATAGATTTCCTTTAATAACTTTACTCCTGCCTCAATTTCATTTGAAACCTCTTGCGAAACGAGAAACTTTACTCTATGGTCATCAAATTCGCCAAGACTCTCTTTAAATTCATATAAATTATTATTTTCACATCCAAGGCCTAACACCAGCACACCACCCGCATTTGGATGAAGGACTGCATCTCGCAATATGTCTCTTGTATTCGTATGGTCATCCCCAAGCTGGGAGCATCCGTAGTTATGTTTTAGGACAAGAACGTCCTCAAAAGGGCTAATATCGCCAACTTCTTTTACAAACCGCTTAATGATCGTTTCTGCTACGCCATTCACGCAGCCAACTGTTGGGACAATCCAGAGTTCATTACGAATCCCAACAAGACCGTTTTGGCGTCTGAATCCCTTAAAGAATAACGGTTCTTGTTCATAGGGATTTTCAGTAAGCTTTTGGTTGAATTGGTAGTCCTGAATGCCATCAAGATTGGTTTTCGTATTGTGAGTATGGACATGTTCCCCAGCATGAATAACCCCTTTTGCATGCCCGATTGGATAACCATATTTAACCACATTTTCATTTTCCTGTATGTCCTTTATAGCAACCTTATGGCCTCTTTTAACAGCCTCTTTTATGGTGACTTCATTTTCGTTTACTTTAAATGATTGACCCATTTCCAGGTCCTTTAAGGCAACGACAACATTATCATTTTCATTGATTTGAATAATATCTAACATGATTGTTCCCCCTTATTGTTCGACTTTTACGTTTAATACAGCTGCAACCGCGCTTATCATTCCCTTAGTTTCAATCTCATAAAGATAATTTGTTACCATATCGGTTAATCCCGGAACTGCATTTAAGTCTAATTCCCAATTCTTCTCATATCCTAAGACCGATTTGACAATGGCTCTCAAACTTTCAACTGTTCCATCAAATGTTCCCCATTGCTGATGAAATAAATCAAGAATATCCTGGTCATCTGACAACTGAATATCTTCTGTTCCTCTTTTTCCTTTATAGAAAGAAATAAGCGCTGCAAGAGAAAATACAAGTTTAGCAGGCAATTCTCTCTTCCGATCAATAAATTCCAATAACGATGGCAGATTTCTTGTTTTATATTTTGACATGGAATTAAGTGAAATGCTCATAAGGAAATGTTTGATAAATGGGTTCATAAATCGTTCAAGAATTGCATCAGCAAAATGGTTTAATTCTTCAACTGGAAGATCTAAGGTTGGAATAATTTCATCAAAGATTAGTTCCTTAATATAGGACCCCACTACTGGGTGACCAACTGCTTCAGCGACAGTATCTAAGCCATATAAATAAGACACTGGGGTCATGGCTGTATGAGCGCCGTTTAAAATTCGTACTTTTCTTGTCCTGTATGGGGTTAAGTCATCCACAAATAATGTATTTAGGCCTGCCAAATGTGTTGGAAACTCTTCCTTAATCCATTGCGGACCTTCAATCACCCATAAATAAAATTGTTCGCCGACTACAACTAAATCATCTTTGTAACCAAGCTCTTCTGTCATTTCATCAATTGTATCTCTTGGAAAACCTGGGACAATCCGGTCCACAAGGCTGTTACAGAAGGTATTTGCTTCATTTAGCCACTGAATAAATTCGTCACCAAGGTTCCATTGGATCGCATATTGGAGAACAATCTTTTTCAATTTTTCACCGTTACACTCAATTAATTCACAAGGAATAACAATGAATCCCTTATTTATATCCCCATTAAAGGCTTGAAAGCGGCGATAAAGGAATGCTGTTAGTTTACCAGGATAGCTTTTTTGCGGTTGATCTTCTAAACCATCCTTTTCATCATAAGCAATGCCGGCTTCTGTTGTATTAGAAAAAATAAACCGCAAATCTGGATTTTTTGCTAGCTCAACAAATTGCTCGTATTGAGTGAATAAATCTATACCTCTACTGATAGCATCAATTAAGGTATGCTCTTTAACCGGCTTTCCGTCTTTGAAGCCTTGCAAATAAAGGGTATACAGGCCATCCTGTTCATTGAGTTTTTCTACCCCTGCACTTCCCCGTGGCTGGACGACCACCACACTGCCATTAAAATCCGTGGTCTTGTTCAGAATATCAATTTGCCAATCAACAAACGCCCTTAAAAAATTCCCTTCTCCAAATTGCAACACCTTTTCAGGATAGTTTTTATAACCTTCAACTGTTTTTTTGTTTAGTTTTTGCATGATGGTTCCTCCTCTATTATGCACACGTGAACATTGTGTTTTATTTAAAACCCGTTTATAAGCATTTCCTTACAAACGGGAAAATCATTACTTCCATGTTGAAACGGATTTTCTTATCATTAACTCTGTTTCAACAAATATTTTTTCGCCTTTAATCTCTTGACTTTCGATAGCTTTCAGGATTTTTTCTGCACCGAGCCTGCTGATTTTCTCAATTGGTTTCTTGACGGTTGTTAATGAAGGATTGGTATATCGTGCAATTTGAATATCATCAAAACCTATGACAGAAATGTCCCCAGGGACAGTTAGTCCCTTTGCAAATACAGCATTGAGAGCACCTACTGCCATATCATCATTGGAACTAAAGACGGCTGTTGGCGGGTTTTCTAAAGACAACAATTTTTCCATCGCCTTATAGCCGCTTTCCATATCATAATTTCCGTTAACAATATATTCGCTCTGAATGGGAATTTGCTCATCAATCAAGGCCTTTAAATATCCCTCTCTCCGCTCCAATGAAGATTTAAACCCTTTAATACCTTCTATAATCGCAATATCCTTGTGACCCTTTTGGATAAGATACTTTACAGCCTGACAAGAACCTTCACGGTCATTCGATAAAATATTAATAATAGACTGGTCGCTAACCTCTCGATTAATCACAACAAGAGGAATTTTTTGATTAAGGACATGATAGATAAAGGAATTATCTACTTCACTTTGACTCATTAAAATAATTCCATCGAATCGTCTATGATGAATCGATGAAAAGGTAGGATAATCATCGATGCCTCTTACAAATAAATTATAATCCTCATTAATGACATGATTAACACCTTTTACGGTGTCTGCGAAGAAACTAGGTGATGTACCATTTGAAATACTTGTAAAGAAAAGACCTATTGTATAAGACTTTTGCATGACAAGGCTTTTAGCATTAAAGTTAGGAGTATAATTCAGCTGCGCAGCTATTTCTTGTATTTTTTTTTTGGTCCCCGGCTTTATAAGCGGACTGTCATTTAAGGCACGGGAGACAGTCGTATGGGATACATTTGCCAGTTTCGCAATATCTTTAATTGTAACCATGTTTGTTCACCCTTTATCTAACCTTCCGCTTTTAATTTTACCAGTAGAACCGATTTTTGAATATAATTATAGCTGCTTAGCTGCAAATCTAAAAGACGGGGGAGTGGATACCCTCCCCCTGTCTTTATTCTTAGAAACTTCCTCTTTCCCAACGGCCATTATTTAAATCATTAGCAATACCTTTGAATTTATCATCAGACAAATTGTATAGCAAGCCAAGAATGACTGCAGCAAGCAGTAAGGCAACTGCTGGATAAAGAGTCATTGTCCCCTTAATTCCTAAGAGTGTACCTGCAGATTGGTGAGCATTTGCAATATAGCCCGTTGCCGCAAGAACACCGGCAGATACTAGTGCAGCAAGTGACTGAGCAATCTTACGAGAGAAGTTAAATGCGGCATACGTAACACCTTCTTTACGAACACCAGTGTGCCAATGTCCATAATCAATTGTATCGGAAACAAAAGCCCATGTAACACCATTTGAAATCGCTAACGCGGCATACCCAATTGAAACTAAGACGATAAAGCTATAAATATTTGTTGGGATAATAAAATTTAAACCATCAGCAACGACACCGATTAACAAACCGGCCATCGCTGTTCTCTTTTTGCCAAAACGGCGTACTAACATTGGAATTAACGCGATACCTGCAACTGAACTACCCATTTGAATGAAGTTAATAATTGGCTGTAAACCAACGTGACCAAGGTTATACTGGCAGAAATAAATCATCATGGCATTATTTGTATTCATTGCTGAAATCGTAAACAAGGTCATTAAAATTAAGCACCATAATGGACGGTTTGTGAAGACGACCCGGAAATAGTCTTTCGCTGACTGCTTTTCTTTACCCTTAGCGTTTTCAGTTTTAATATGTTCTTTTGTATTTTTATAACAAATGAAGAAACCAACAATACCGATTAACGCCATAATAGCAGCAGTTACTGGATACCCTATTTTTTGACTTGGGAATAACATCAGTATGGGAACAAAGGCCACACCTGTAATCAATTGCGCACCGATTGAACCTGCTTGGCGTGTCGATGCCATGATCGACCGTTCGCCAACATCCCTCGTCATAACGGAAGCCAAGGAACCATAAGGAACATTTGTAAAGGAATAGATTAGACCCCATGCCATATAAGTACCATATGCCCAGGCAATTTTTCCGCCCATTGATAGATCAGGCATTGTAAAGGTAACAACCGTCATCACTGCCAGCAAAATAGAAGCAAACATCATAATAGGGCGGAATTTCCCACGTTTACCAGGCGTCCTCGAGTCAATAAAGGAACCTGCCAAAGGATCCATAAAGGCATCGAAGATTTTCGTTATTGAAAAAACACCTGCTGCAGCCGCTGCGCTAATGCCAGCAATGTCCGTATAGAAATGCATTAAGTAAGATTGACCTAAATCGAACATGAAGCCGTTTCCAAAGTCACCAAAACCATAACTTACTTTTTCTTTTGTGGTTATTTTTCCTAATCCTTGATCTGAAGTACTATTTTCATTATTTAATGATCTTGCCATATTGTCTGCCATAAATACACCACCTTTATATAATAAGGACTGCAGTTCTTTCTGATCGGTTCATTTAGACCCATCTATTGAATCCGTTTCCATAAATCTTAAAACCTCTGGTTTTTATTCTTGTAAAGGTTGTGTCTCCTTGAAATAAGAAGTGCCCTTTTGATATAATTTTATTGATCAATTTTTTCTAATGTTCCACCTTACTAGTATTACTCGCAATAATACTAGTAAAAGGGTGGGATTTTTTTTATAGTTCAAAACCAAAGTAGTCTTTGGCATTTTGATAACATATACCTTGGACAATACTTCCTAAAAACTCAATGTTATCTGGAACTTCCCCGTTTTCAACCCATTCGGCAATCTGGGAACATACGATTCTTCTAAAATATTCATGTCTTGTGTAAGATAGAAAACTTCTTGAATCTGTCAGCATACCAATAAATCGGCTGAAAAGCCCCATATTGGATAGTGACTTCATTTGTTCAATCATTCCATCCTTATTATCATTAAACCACCAGGCAGTACCGAATTGAATTTTCCCTGGAATTCCGCCGCCTTGGAAGTTACCAATCATAGAGGCAATGGTATTGTTGTCGTTAGGATTTAATGAATAGATGATGGTCTTTGGCAGTCCACTTTCCTGTTCAATTAAGTTCAATAATTTGGATAATGGCTTCGCAATCGATTCATCATTAATCGAATCCCAGCCAGTATCTGGGCCCATTACGTCAAACATTCTACTATTATTGTTTCTTAATGCATTAATGTGGAATTGCATCGCCCAGCCTAGCTGACTATAAAGTTTGCCTAAAAACTGATAGGTGAATGTTTTGTATTTCTTTTCATCCTCAATGGAAACCTTATTTCCCTGTAGTGCTTGATTAAAAATGGCAGCCGCTTCTTCTATTGTCGTATCCGCATACATCATTTGATCCATCGCATGGTCAGAGACTTTGCAGCCAACTGAATCAAAAAATCTTACCCGTGATTCAAGTGCCTCTAGGAAATTTTCATAGGATTCAATTGAAACACCTGATACTGTTTGAAGCAACTCAATCCATTGTTGAAAGGTGTCTCTATTAATTTCTAAAGCCTTGTCAGGCCTAAAGCTTGGCAGCACTTTAACAACAAAATTCGTTTCTTCTTTCAATTTAAGGTGGTACTCAAGACTATCAGCAGGATCATCGGTTGTACAAACGACTTTTACATTTGATTTGCTAATAAAATCTCTTGCTCCAAAGCCCTCACTATTCAATAAAGCATTAACCTTCTCCCAAATTTGCGGGGCACTTTCTTCATTGAGTAAATCATAAATCCCAAAAAACCTTTGTAATTCCAGGTGTGTCCAATTATATAACGGATTACCTATTGTCATTGGAACTGTTCTTGCCCAAGCCAGGAATTTTTCATAGTCACTTGCACTTCCAGTGATGAACTCTTCCTCTATCCCATTACTTCTCATTAAACGCCATTTGTAATGATCACCATATAGCCATATTTCCGTAATATTTTTAAAGGTTTTATTTTCATAAATCTCCTTAGGGCTTAAGTGGCAATGATAATCAATGATTGGCATTTGCTTTGCATAATCATGATATAAGCGGACGGCTGTTTCATTTTTTAAAAGAAAATTATCATTCATGAATTTTTGCATATTCTTCACCATCTTCCGATAAATTAGGTTTTGGCCATTCAGATCGCAAAACCTTTTTTGTTAACGTTAACATTGCGGCTGAAAAAAATTTTAATCCAAATAGTTATTGCTCTTTGCTTTGTTTTCTCGAAATGTTAACGTGAACATTTTTTCTATCTCTATAATAACTCGGATAAAGTCATCATTCAATCGTTTTTATAAAAATTTCAAAGCGTTTTCAAAAAATGTTCAAAGTGTGTCACAAATCTGTTATTACACTTTATTTGGCTAGATTAAATTGATAAACGATCATCAATCAAAAAATGCCGCCAATTCTGGTGGCATTCATTTAGTCAATAATCGTTTCTAGATTCTCTATAGACTTGCACTTGATTACGTCCTTCTCGTTTTGCAGAATATAAAGCTTTATCCGCTTTATTCAACAACTGATGTAGTGTTTCCTCTGTGTCTTCCATTGCCTCCGCTACTCCGCTGCTTAAGGTAACAGAAATAACTCCCTCAGTAGTTAGCAGCGGCTGTGTTTCGATCTGCTTTCGCAGTTTATTAGCCAACACTTCAGCCTCTACTACTGTCCATCCTTTCAGAGCCAGAACAAATTCCTCACCACCATATCGCGCGAATAGAATACCTTCCTTCAACTGTGTTTGGCACACGTTTACTACATGCACAAGCAATTGATCACCGACATGATGACCATAGGTATCATTGACCCTTTTAAAATAATCTATATCGCACAATATAACCGTAAATGGTAATGAATCCTTCTTTGCTGCAAAAAATTCTTGCTCACACTGCTGAAAAAATGCTCGGCGATTAAAAATTTGTGTAAGTTCATCATAATAGGCTTGATGCTCCAATTTCACCTGCAGCCTTTTTAGCTCGGTAATATCAGTAAATATAATTAATTGACCTTTACTATTATTAGCATGTTGTAAGGGTGAAGTACGCACTTGATAGATACGCTCTAAATGGTCGGCAGCTAACTGCATTTCCCAAGTGGACGCTGCCTTTTTTAGCTTAAAGGGAGACGAGCTGCCGGATAACATTGACCAAACCCGATCAAAGTCCAACCCGAACATCGATTTAGCCAGAGGTGGAAACATATTCTTACACGCTTGGTTAAACTCTATTAATCGATAGGATTCATCTAACACAATCACTCCATCATTAATACTATTAAATATCGCGTCTTTCGCAACTGGCATAATGGTAAACATTCGTGAGATGTTAATAGACCATAAATATAATAGTGATGAAAGCCATAAGACCATTGGAACTGGATCAATACCCGCAGGTGTAAAACCAATTAGATAAACAAAAGCGGTTAGCATCGGAACTAGTTGACCGCACAATAACGAGATTAATTGCGGGCGATAAATCTTAGCAGTCTCTCGCCAATGAAAAATAACGAGTAAAAAGGCTACAAACATACAGGCAAATATGAAAATGCCATGAATCATATACCAGATACCGATCTCCTGATGAACGTAGGGAGCTCCCAAGATTGGATCAATTTCAAACACACGATAATGCAAATGATGCCAATCATTCGTAGCAACCATGATCAAACTAACGAGTGGGATGGTAAGAAGAGCTGTAACCCCTTTTTTCGTTATCCTTATTCCCAAATACTGCATGATGAACAATAACCCTAAGGGTGGAGAAAATGGCATGCCAATGTATTGAATGATTGTCCAAAACTTTAGTTCTTCAAGTGTTGTAGCCATTAAACCAACAGCAGAAGCAAAACAATAAATGGTGATGGAGGCAGTATAAAAAATAAAGAAATAAGCTATATTTGTATAATGGTGCCGCTTTACATAGGCGTATAAGCATAAATACAAATTAAGTACGCCCGATGTACAAACCAGCGTAATATAGGCTGTCAATTGTGAGTTCACGTTTTTGATACCTCTTTTTGGATAACACTTTTCCCTTTAATGTAGCATAGATAAAAATAAATGTGGAATATTATTAATAACATCCTCTAGACCATCGTCTGCAAAATTGAAACCAAACCGAAACGGGAATTGGATCATCCAATTCCCGTTTCTCTACTGTATTTATTATGATGATTCTATCATACTAGGATTTAACGAAATTAACTATAGACCAATTCTTTTTCGCTTAGGTTAAGCGTCTGTGCTGTTGAAGTATGAATGTCGTGGAAAAACTCTGGATTTTCCACTAACGACAAGCCATAGGAAGGGATCATCTCCATGATTTTCGGTTCCCACTCTCTCAAATGCTGCGGGAAACATTTCGCTAACACTTCCAGCATAACGTGGACCGCAGTAGAGGCACCTGGAGAAGCACCCAGTAATGCAGCGATTGAGCCATCCGCAGCGCTAACTACTTCTGTTCCAAATTGAAGTGTCCCTTTACCGCCTGTCTCCGTATCCTTAATTACTTGCACACGTTGGCCTGCTGTCACGATATCCCAATCCTCGATTTTAGCATTCGGAATGAATTCCCGTAACTCTTCGATTCGTTGTTCCTTTGATAGCATGAGTTGTTGGATTAGATATTTTGTTAATGGAACATTCTTTGCCCCTGCAGCTAACATCGTCAGGACATTATTCGGCTTTACGGAATTTAGTAAATCCATGTTAGAACCAGTTTTTAAAAACTTTGGCGAGAAGCCAGCAAAAGGTCCAAACAGTAAAGTTTTTTTATGCTCAATAAATCTTGTATCAAGGTGTGGGACGGACATTGGGGGAGCACCCACCTTAGCTTTCCCATATACTTTTGCATGATGCTGTTCGACAATCTCCGGTTTGTTACATACCAAAAACAATCCACTTACCGGAAATCCCCCAATATGTTTTGACTCAGCGATACCCGTTTTTTGCAGCAAAGTCAGACTGCCGCCGCCACCGCCGATAAAGACGAATTTTGCTGTATGATATTCGATCGTATCGCTAGCGATATTATGAACTTTTACTTCCCAAGAGCCATCGTTTGCACGTTTAATATCTTTAACACTATGGTTATAATTTATCTCGACGTCTTTGCTCTTTAAATGATCAAACAACATGCGGGTTAACGCACCGAAATTGACATCCGTTCCGGAATCAATTTTAGTTGCCGCTATCGGTTCATTGGTTGTACGGCCTTCCATGATCAGCGGAATCCATTCCTTCAGTTTTTCAGGATCTTCGGAAAATTCCATCCCTTGAAACAGGGGATTGCTTGACAGCGCTTTAAATCGTTTTTTCAAAAAGGTTACATTATCTTCCCCTTGTACCAAACTCATATGAGGGATTGGCATGATAAAGTCTTGCGGATTTTGAATTAAATTACGGTTTACAAGATAAGACCAAAACTGTCTAGAGAGCTGAAACTGTTCATTAATTTGGATAGCCTTGCTAATATCAATAGATCCGTCCGATTTTTCGGATGTATAGTTTAGCTCACACAGAGCTGAATGGCCGGTACCGGCATTATTCCATTCATTCGAGCTTTCTTCTCCAGGATTTGCGAGTTTCTCAAATACTTTGATTTCCCATTCCGGTGCTAACTCTTTCAACAATGACCCCAAAGTCGCACTCATGACTCCGGCACCAATTAAAATAATGTCTGTTTTTGTCTGCATGCTGCTCATTATAACCGCTTCCTTATCTCTATATTTGAAAAAAGATGCAGGCGCTCCTGAATAGGTGTCACAAAAAGCAAGGCGCCGCCTAGGAACACACGTTTTTGAACCAATGATAATCAAGTGACAATTACTATTAATATTTATAGATTAATATATTTAGCATTATCTGATAATTATAAACTATTTAAAGCATGTAATAAAGTGGGACGTTCCTTTTTCGAGACCCTATAACACAAAAAAGCCGTTATGATTGGCATTCCTTTCCATACACAGTGAAGTTGAGCCAATTAGTAATGGTATTTCTATCAAACGAAAAGTAAAATAAAGGATGTAGTCATTATTTTTGTTAAGGGGCGGATCGATTTGATTATCGTAACAACTGAAAATATTGCTAATCATAAAATTACAGAAGTGATAGGTCCAGTATTTGGCTTAACTGTACGAGCAAGAGGAATTGGTAAAGATATCGTTGCTTCTTTAAAGGGACTTGTAGGCGGGGAAATCAGTCAATATACTGAAATGCTCGAAGATGCCAGAAAACAAGCAATTGACCGGATGGTAAAAAATGCTTCGGCCATGGGTGCAACCGCAATCATAATGATGCGCTTTGACTCTGGAGAAATCGGCCAGAATATGAGTGAAATTGTTGCTTATGGAACAGCGGTTATTGCTGAAAAGGTATAACCTATGAAATGGATTGTTGGCTTTTATGGAATTCAACTCATTATTCTAATCATTTTAATCATTGGATCTTGGTTCATTTGGGACCGCCGCTTCAAAGCCAAGCATGGACAGCAAGTACCTAAAGGCTTTGTCCGAACAAATGAGGTATCATTTGATCCAACAACAAATAAAAGATTAGTCGTTTACTTCAACCAGGAAACAGGAGAACGCTTTTATAAAGAAGAATGATGCCATTTCGATTATTAAAGAAAAAAGGAGCCGGTTTAATGTTTAACTAAACAGGCTCTTTTTGTTTTATTTTTCCGAACGGTTTTTGCTCGGTATGGCAAGCAAGCCCTCTATGCGTTTCTTTGAGACTGGTTCATTCGGATCAATATTTTGATGGGTGGTTTTAATTGCTTCCTCATAATTGGAAGCGTGATAGATACCTGTCCCAATCACAACTGCATCCGCACCTGCTTGAACAAATTCTGAACAATTATCCGGCTTCATCCCGCCATCGATAACGACGAAAAGATTAGGGTTTATTTCTTTGGCTCGTTCTCTAATTTCAATGATACGCTGAACGGTTTCAGAAGAAGGCTTTTGACCACCGAATCCTACCGTAACAGCCATGATTGTCAATGCATCTATCGACTTCAGTACATCATCTGATAGTTTGTCGAGAGGTGTTTCCTTAAGAATGGCGATACCTGCCCGTAACCCCCGCGCATGGATCGAGTCTATAATGGAAAGTGGGTCATTCGCTGCCTCTATATGGAATACCACCTGGTCTGCTCCCGCATCACAATACGATTCAACATGGTTCTCTGGATTACTAACCATTAAATGTACTTCAATCGGTACATTTGTTAAATTCCTAATATCAGAGACATCTTTTGGCCCAAATGTTGTTCTTGGAACAAACTTTCCATCCATAATATCAATACTAAAACCATCTACTCCTGCACGATCCACATCACGTATTTCATCTGCTAATTTCGACCAATCTGCATCTAGAATGGACGCAAGTACAATTGCCATATATTTACACCTTCCTGTATATAAGTTAACCACTTCAAGGGTATCTTAGAAATCCGATTAATTCAATATTTCCCTATTGTAAGCTTCAGGAAAATATACCCACTAATTGTACTTTACCTGTAATAAGGGAGTCAAGATTCCGCATTTTTTTAAAAAAAGGGAATTATAAAGAGGAGAAAGGAAGGAATAGGAAGGCAGAGGACCTAAGTAGAGACTCTGAACAAGTATTGAGAAAGGATGTGAAGAAACATGAGAAAACAATTAATGGAGATGCTAGAAGCTCGGCAAGAAGAAATGATTCAAATTCGCCGATATTTACATGAAAACCCTGAATTATCTTTTTACGAGGAAAAAACAGCTCAATATATTTTCGATTTCTATAAGGAAAAGGACGTAGAAGTTCAATCCAATGTTGGGAATGGTCATGGGATTATCGTGACCATTAAAGGTGGAAAGCCGGGGAAAACGATTGGACTTCGGGCTGATTTTGATGCCCTGCCAATTTTAGAAGAAACGGAGCTTCCCTTTAAATCAAAGAATGAAGGGGTCATGCATGCATGTGCCCATGATGGTCATACTGCTTACTTAATGATTCTTGCTGATTGTCTGATTCGATTAAAAAATGAGCTGCCTGGTACCATCAAAATCATTCATCAACATGCCGAAGAAGTACCACCAGGCGGCGCAAAAAGCATTGTTGACTCTGGAGCACTTGATGATCTGGACACTATTTTTGGAATTCACTTACTTCCACTGAATCCGGCAGGTTTTGTGGGATACCACAGCGGCTATTCGATGGCAGGTAGATCCTATTTTAAATTAGGAATTCAAGGGGTAGGGGGTCATGGCTCTTCTCCGCATATGGCCAATGATGCTATTGTTGCCGGTTCCTATTTTGTGACAGCCGTACAGACAATTATTAGCCGACGTTTAAATCCTTTTGATATGGGGGTCATCACCATAGGATCATTTGACGGCAAAGGAACCTTTAATGTGATTAAAGATCGTGTCGAGCTTGAAGGGGATATCCGTTACATGACAGGAGAAACAAAAGAGTTGATTGAAAAGGAAGTTCGCCGCATTGTCAGCGGGATGGAAGCTGAATTTGGTGTGCAATGTGAATTAACCTATACATCTGATTATCCGCCTTTGTATAATCATCCAGAGGTTACAGCAGGCGTGAAAGCCAGCCTTGAAGGGGCAAATGATCCTGACATTAAGCAGGTTGTGGAATATCCAATGATGTCACCTTCAGATGACTTTGCTTACTACTTAGAAAAAATCCCTGGCTGCTACTTTTATATTGGCTGCACCCCAAAAGGCGTCGAAAAACCTTATTTCAATCACCATCCAAAATTTGATATCGACGAAGACGCCCTCATTGTCGCAGCAAAATCAGTCGGTTATGCCGTTTGCGGCTACTATGGATTAGAGCAATAAGGTGTCAGGCACCATGTGAAAAATTCACATGGCGCCTGACACCACCGCGGCTATGGCTCTATTTTCAACCCCTTAAGGATTTTTATTTGTTTTTTTGAGGATTAAAAATAAGATCCTTGCTATAAAAATAGCCGAACCGATTTTCGTTAAATTGAACTCTATATGAATATGCACCCGATTTACTCTGCATTTGTTCACTAATAACCCCTGTTTTACTCTCAAATCCTTTTAAATAATAGTAATCCTCAGGCTCCATTCCCTGAATCGATTCTTTATCCATCACTTTTATCTTTACTCTTTCCCCAATTTCAAATTGCATCGCGGGAGACGCATCGTCTTTCTCATCTTCAGAAAGCAGCTGATGTTGTTCTTTCACAATCTCCATTTTCTACATCTCCTAATTTTTAAAAAATCACATTCTAACTGTACATAAGTCCCCTTTCATTGTCAACAAGGTTGACAAAACACAAAAATAGGAGTAACGTGGATTGTAAACTAGGTTTACAATCCTAAAAAAGGGGGTATAAAAATGTTTAACGTCGGAGATATGGTGATTTATTCCATACATGGTTTAAGCAGAATTGATGATATTTGTGAAAAAACGATTTCGAATGTGACCAAAACGTATTATGTTTTACATCCTCTTGATCAGACGAATCTCATCATCAGTGCACCCATTGACAGCGATAAAGTCGTGATGCAAAAATTGCTAGATCCAGATGAAGCTAAGGAAATTTTACTATCCTTCCAACAGCCGGAGGCAGGCTGGATCGAAAACCCAAAACATAGATACAGACAATACCAAGATATAATAAGAACAGGGCATCGCAGGGAGATTGCTAAAATAACCCGTACGCTGATGAGGAAAGACATGGAGTTGCATTTGGAACATAAAAAGTTGCATGAGCAAGACCGCAAAATATTAGACCCCATTCAAAATTTATTGTTTAAGGAATTAGCAATGTCTCTGGATACCACTTTTGATAAAATAGTTGAACAAGTAAACAGTTTAATAAAGCAATAATCAAAAAAAGAGTTGGAGATCATAGGATGACCATCTCAACTCTTTACTCTTTATAGGCTTCCTCTAATCCCCAATTAGATTTTAATAAATCCTTCAGGAACGCTACTTGCTGTTCTCCAATTTTATCAGCGACCTTTTTCACAAGTGAAGCCTTTAGTGCCGCATTTTTTTCATAACATGCTTCACCTAATAAAGTTAATTTTATGCATTTTTCTTTATTGTTGTTTTTTACATTCATTACCTCAACTAAATCTTTTGATTGCAGGCTTTTAATAAACTTATGGACTGCTTGCCGCGAAATATCTACACTTTTTGAGATATCCGCAATCGTCGGCTGCTTTTTGTAAATTCTCGCCATGATAAACCATTCAGAATTGGAAATATGAATATCACTGCTATCATTCCACAATTTCTCTGTGATTCTGCGAAGCAAAAGATGACGCTCACTTAATAAATCAATTAAGTCCAAGTAGTCTAATTCCGGATTCAAGTGTGTTCACTCCAATCATTCAATTGCCACCTACTATATAAAAAAACCTTTCAAATGTCAACCACGGTTGACATTTAATCAGTTGACCAAAAAAATGATTTAGTTGATATTAATCCTAATTTAATTATTAGAATTTTCACTTACTTCCGAAATGTTATTGTAATATAAATGGTACGAATGTAAACGATTTAACATCCCCCTGTTCTTTATCTCAGAAATATCTATGTTACGATTATGAAAAGTTAGCAAACAAAGAACATGGGGGTAAAAGAAATGCTTAAAAGAATAATAACGATTTTAGCAGTTGCTGTACTCTCGGTAACTGTAAGTGCTAATGTACAAGCTGCAACGGTAACAGTACAAAAAGGGGATACCCTCTGGGATTTCTCACGTAAAAATAATATATCTCTAGAAAGTATCCAAAAGTGGAATCAACTTACTACCGACCTTATCCATCCCGGAGATATCTTAAATGTTTCACCGGATAAACAACATATTGTTAAACAAGGTGACACCTTATGGGACATCTCCATAGCTAATCATATAACAGTTTCGCAACTTAAAGAGTGGAACGAATTACATACCGATCTCATCCATCCTGGATTGAATCTAATAATCTTTAATGGTACTAATACTACTACTAGTGCTGTAACAGAAAAACAGGCGATACCTTCTGCACAAACACAAAAGGGGAATGCACCTGCAGTACCAGCTGTAACCACGAACAATACAAGTTCAGAGGAAAGTACACAAGCGGCACCAGCAACTTCCACTAGAAATACAAGTTCAAAGGAAATTACAGTGAAAGCAACTGCCTACACGGCTTCGTGTGAAGGATGTTCTGGTACTACGGCTACTGGAATTAACCTGAAAACAAACCCTAATGAAAAGGTAATTGCAGTAGATCCATCTGTTATTCCACTTGGCAGTAAAGTTTATGTGGAAGGCTACGGTGAAGCTGTCGCTGGGGATACTGGCGGGGCTATTAAAGGAAATCGAATTGATATCTTTATTCCTTCTGAACATGACGCAATCAATTTTGGAGTAAAACAAATAAAGGTTACAATAATAAACTAACAGGTCCAATATAAAAAACGGCTGCCCTTTGTATAGAGGGTTGCCGTTTTTTTATGGATTAGCTTTAAATAAAGTTAGCAAATATATACAATATGACGATACTTATTAATATGGTTATATTTGATATAATCGCAATTAAACGGGTTGTACTATAGTTAAATTCAACTGCAAAGGTTAAGGCAGAGGCCGCACAAGGCAGCAACAGACCAATTAACATGGTAGATCGAAACATCTGACCATATGGAAGGAAAAAGTATAAAGCTAAGCCTACAATCAGCCCTAAACCATATCGGAAAGTTAAAAATTTTAACATAGGTTTGATTAATTGTTTTTCAAACTTAAAGTTTAAGTAAAGTCCTAATAATAATAAGGATAATGGCATATTTGCTCCAGAAATTGTTTTGGCAACATGAATGATCAGATCAGGTAAATGGATATGGCTATAATTTAAAATACTAGCAATAATATAAGTCATTAAAGGAACCGACTTGCTAAGTCTCTTTAAAATTTCAACTGGTTTTAGACCCAGTCCTTCTTCTGAAAAATAACTTCCTAGGATATAGGCAATTCCAAAGACTGTAAAAGAGGTTCCGACATCAAACATACTAAAATAGGTTAATCCCTTTACCCCCCAAATGGCATGAACGAGAGGGAAGGCAAATAACCCGACATTAAATCCGGAAAGCATGAGAAAAGAACCTTTTAGTTCCCTTTTCTCATGCTTGAAAAATAGAACGCCAAGCAATGCAGTCATGATTCCAAATATAAATACAATTACTGGTATCAAAATTAAAGAGGTTTCTATTTTTACAGAATCGAAGGTAACTAGAACCAAAGCAGGAAGGGTGATTTTAAAAATGATTTTCGAGATGACCTCTCCATCTGTTTCTTTTAACACCCGTAAACGTTTTAAAAGATAACCAAGCATAATAATCATGATGACGTAAAGAAATTCCTGATTCATTAAAAAAAGCACTCCTCTAAGATGTAATTTCCCTATGCTGCTCTAAGAACAAAATCTCAAACATTAGGATAACCTCTGCTAAAATGGCGGGAGGTGACAGGCACTTATTTCCTTTTTAATTATAGCAAATAAAAAATAGTCACTTAGTAATTAGGTAGACTATTACCCTGACAAACTTTTCATCCCTCATTTACTTATGGTACGGATTCACCGCCACTGTTATATCGTCAGTCCCTTGTTAATCATTGATCAATAACCATATAGTCCCATTTTCTAAATAGGTCCAAATATATATTGAATTAAATAAGGTAAAAGATTAGATTTAGAATATAAAAAGGATGTTAACGTTAACAAAAAAATGTTAACGTTAACATTTTGAAGAAAGGATGTGTAACGAGACGTTAGGAAGAAATTTATAATTAATCATTTAGGAAATCTGCTTTACTTTTGAAAGGCTTTTTAGGTTTTAGCTATCGGATTTTTTACTTAAAATTGAAAACGCTATCTTCAATTTTTGTAGGATTAATGCAAGATCAAAGTCAGGACTTTGTTCCATCTAAAATTGTAGCATTTTTATCTAAATCCAGGAGGTAATCTTATAATTTATGAGACTAAGAAAAAAAGCATTTTCAACCTTAGCACTAGGTCTAGCTCTAAGTTGTTCCTCAATCGCGCCATATGCAGTGTTTGCTGCTCCTCCAACGAGTGAAGCACAAGTTTCTTTGGATAAATCAGCGCCAACATCGCCTCTAAATCTAAATGCATATGCAACAACCTATAAGTCTGTAAGTCTTATCTGGGATAAGTCTACTGACAATACGGGGATTGCAGCTTATGATGTCTATGTAAATGGGAAATTGGCTGGAAGTACAACACCAAATGAATATGGGATTGCCATGACAAACCTTACCGTAACAGACTTAAAACCAAACACAATGTATAGTTTTAAAATCGTTGCTAGAGATGCTGCGGGTAATCATTCAAACAAAAGTGCTCACGTTAATGTGAGAACTGATGTATTAGGTAAAGTATTCAATGTCAAGGATTTTGGAGCAAAAGGTGACGGTTTAACCAAAGATACAGCTGCAATTCAAGCTGCCATTGATGCAGCTTCTACTAGTCCAAACAGTCTTGTCATACTTCCTGCAGGTACCTATTATTCTGCTCCTCTAAATTTAAAAGGCAATATGACATTTGAGATCCAAAAAGATGCAACCCTTCTTGGAAGCCGTGACATTACTGACTATCCAGTTATTGAAGACCGTTGGGAAGGTACTACCTTCCACTCTTATCAAAGCTTGATTGCATCCCAAGGTGCTAAAAATCTTAAAGTCATCGGTGAGGGAACAATTGATGGAAATGCTGGACCAATTAAAGCAATGCCTTCGAATGGAGTCGATGAATTCGGTTATCCTTATAAAAAAGTAAACCTTGCTGGAACATATGACTATAACAATGGAAAATATGATCCTAACACAGATGCTAGCACAACAGTATACTTTAATATGGGGTTATGGTGGGATAATCCAAAAGCTACCAATCCAGCAACTCAAATTGCCCGCCCAAGATTAGTTCAATTCAAAGATTCAGAAAATGTGCTTCTCCAAGGCCTAAACATTACCAATTCACCATCTTGGACAATCCAGCCTTTATACAGCAACAATGTGGTTATTGATAGTGTATACGTAAATAATCCAGCTGTCCCAGTGGATGCACCAAACACAGATGGTGTTGACCCAGACTCAGTTGATGGGCTAAAGATTTTTGGTTCGACATTTAATGTTGGTGATGATGCGATTGCGATTAAATCCGGTAAGGATGCCGAAGGCCGCCAAATTGGCAGACCAAGCCAAAACATTGAAATCCGAAACAATATTATGAAACATGGACATGGCGGCGTTACAATCGGCAGCGAAATGTCCGGTGACGTTAGAAATGTTGTTGCTAAGGATGATATATTTGACGGCACCGACGTTGGTATTCGTATGAAAACCCTTCGTGGGCGCGGCGGTACCATCGAAAATCTTACATTTGACAATATCATGATGAAAGATATTCAAGGTGATGTATTCAATATCAACTCAAACTACACATCAAATGGTGTTCCACTTCCATACACTGGTGTAGTTGATGAAACAACACCTCACATTAAAAATATTACGATCCAAAATATCACAGGTGAAGGTGCCCAAGAAGCTTCCTTCTTCCAAGGACTATATGAAAGCCCTGTTGATGGTTTAACATTAAAGAACATCACTGTGCATGCTGATAAACCTTTGTATTTCCAATACGTAAAGAATATTACCATGGAAAACGTGAACATCAACGACGGTGATATGTTCCAGACTGGAAGCATATATCAAAATCTCAAGGTTGATGGCAAGTCGCTTCCAGATACTGAATGGAAATAGCACAATAAGATTATGTAAAAGACAGCATTAGTAACAACTGCTAAGAAGGACAAACCCCCTCTTAGAAAAGAGGGGGTTTGTCCTTCATCTAGTACGTTGTTCATTATTTTTTAAGAAGTCTTAAGAAACACGTTT
Source organism: Neobacillus drentensis (assembly GCF_021560175.1). Taxonomy (GTDB): domain Bacteria; phylum Bacillota; class Bacilli; order Bacillales; family Cytobacillaceae; genus Neobacillus; species Neobacillus drentensis_A. The sequence continues at coordinate 6,198,798 of NZ_CP091110.1, forward strand.
GATATCACCATTATCCGCTGCACGCTTGCCGATGCCAAAGGCGTAATAGCTGATAGAAATAAGCGCTAGAAAAACAATCCCTACCACAAGCGATACACGAGTATCCTGATTAAACCACATGGCGATTAATATTAGAACCAGAAAGGCGATGGTCAGATAGTTTGATACAGGGGTAAAAGGCATTTTGAATGGATGTTTGTCCATTTTGTCACCCTGCACTTTTCTGAAGCGAATTTGGCTGATCAGAATCACAAACCACGGAATCATCCCCGGAAGCACACTAGCACTATAGACATAGACGAATAAATTCTTTGGTGCAATATAACTTAAAATAATGCCCACTGCCAAACCAATCAGTACACCCAACGTACTTAATAATGGTACCCCATTAGAAGATAGTTTCGTAAAGATCTTGGGTGCTTGTCCATTAACGCCCAATGTGTAAAGCATTCGGCCTGCACTGTAAATCCCACTGTTACACCCGGACATTGCCGAAGTGATGACAACAAAGTTAATAATCCCCGCTGCTGCTGTAATTCCAAGTTTTGCAAATGTTGCGACAAACGGACTGCCAATAGAATGTAGTTGGTTCCACGGATAAACCGTCACAATCACAAAGATTGCTCCAATGTAAAAAATTAAAATCCGCCAAATGATGCTTTGGGTCGCTTTTGTTAATGTTTTTTGCGGATCTTTTGCCTCTCCAGCAGTAATCCCAATTAATTCGACCCCTTGATAGGCCCCAATAACAAGTGATAAGGCAAAAAGGAATCCTGACCAGCCGCCTGTAAAGAAGCCGCCATGTTTCCAAAGGTTGGTCAACCCGGTTGCGATTCCTCCATTGCCAATTCCAAAGAAAATGAGACCAAATCCGGCAACGATCATGACTAAAATAGTGACGACTTTTATCAACGAGAACCAAAATTCAAATTCACCAAAGGATTTTACTGAAATTAAGTTGGCTGCCCCAAGGATCACAAAGGCAACTAACCCCGGAATCCAAGCGGGGAGATCTGGGAACCAATATTTCATGTATGCCCCAACGGCAATAATTTCTGACATCCCCACAATTACCCATTGAAACCAGTTGCTCCATGCTGTTAAATACCCTGCTAATGGATGAATATATTTATAACCGAATGTTGCGAATGAGCCCGTACTAGGCTCCACATATAACATTTCTCCCATAGCCCGCATAATAAAAAAGATAAAAATCCCTGCGATGATATAGGCAAGCAGGACAGACGGACCCGTCCATTGAATGGTACTTGCTGAACCCATAAATAATCCGACACCAATTGTACCGCCCAACGCTATCATCTGAATATGACGCGATTTTAAGCCTCTCTTTAATTCTCTCGCTTCCACTACGGCACCCCTCTTCCTATTAATTCCTGTCTACTAATCTTTCTGAATTATTATTCGATTATAATACCTCCACACGAAAAATACAAATGTATTTTTCAGGAAAACACTACATATCAAGCTTTTTTAGATAATAGTTTTAAGGATAGGAATTAATTTTTGAATATTTGAATAACTTTATTGACACTATCATCCGTTAATTTAACTACTAACTAATCATTATAAGAGTGCCTATAAAGAGACAGCTTTAACTTTTTACGAGAATTAATAAATGAAAACCAGCATAAAGATAAAAAAAAACGATTGGAGTAGATTGCTTTGAGTAATTTCAATCCTGAAAAGCTATCAGTAGAATACAGGGATGCGATCACTGCTACCGAACCCGTTATTCCAAGATGCTACACACTAACTCACTCTGATTTAACCGGAGATCTATTTTTAACCATTGGAGTTCACTATGCCTGGGATAAGATAAATTCGATGAGAGATGAAGTATTAGGAGAATGGAAACAAATTGGAGGTTCCTGCTATTATTTTGTTTATTTGCATATAGATCAGGGACAATATACCAAAAATGAATCAGCAAAACGAAATGAAATATTTAGACGGGAATTACCGCTTGCATTAACAGCTATTCGACATGGTGATCGGTTTTTATTCAGCACATACCCTAATCTAGACCGAGCGTCCATCATCATTAACTTTATGTCTGCCTATCCTCAGTTTGCTAGACAAGAAAGTTGGGGGACTTTCCATAGTTATTTAATATAGACTAATTATCTATAAGTTTTTGACTCTTTTTATTTGTACACATTCAACTGACAAACACAGTCAGGATATTTTATAATAGAATTACATTGTTGTATATTATTGACAGGGATGGATAAAATTTGATTAAGAAAGTGTTGTATCTCCCCATACGTGTAACAGCCATTTTAGCTGGCTTTGTCTTTTTGATGAATATTCCTATATTTCTTCATTTTAATGCTAAGGAAAAAAGAATAGATTTGGATATTAGCTTATATTGGGAGTACTCCAAAAGTAACCTAAGCTGGTTTCTTCATATCAAAGATGAAGTTCCATTTATATTTGAATATTTAAATGCTTCAACCATTGATAAATATTTTTATACAATGAGCATCTTATTACTTGCTCTCCTATTTGTAGTAATTGTGGGGCTGGTTATCTCAACCACCATCATGATGCTGCCCACATCCGCTCGAAAAAGATTAACAGGTTTCATTGATTTCACGACGAGTGCACCTGAACTATTAATCATCTTCTTGTTACAATATTTAGTCATCTATCTATATAAAACATACGATATTAAACTGTTTCAGTTATATGGCGGAATGAGTACACAGCCCTACTTTTTACCAGCTTTCGTATCGTCCTTTCTCCCCGCCCTTTTCTTAATCCAGTTTTTATTAAAAGAATTTTTGAATGAAGAGGTCAAAGATTATGTCGTATTTGCAAGATCAAAAGGCCTGTCACGCAGAACGATTTACTTAAAACATATCATACGTAACATTATTCCTTTATTACTCATTCATTTAAAAGTAATTATCTGGTACATTCTTACGAATATTATTGTAGTAGAATACCTATTTAACATTGACGGGTATATAGGAATTGTAAAATCTTTCTTTGCTAAGCGGATTGTTCCATATGTTATCAGTCTTCTGCTTTTTGCTGTTCCTGTTATTCTATCGAATTTACTTTCTTGGATTGTAACATTTAGAATGAATAGAAAGGATCATAACAGTATATGAGGATATTAAATTATAAAAAGACCATTTTGGGCTTGTCGATTTTGGGTATTATCTTGATATTAAGCTTTCTCTATCCCCTATATGGTCCTTCAGATTTTAACAAAATGCGAATTCTTTCGGATGAAAGTGGGAATATAATCGGCGTCCCACCTTTCCCGCCTTCCTTTCATTTCATTCTTGGTTCTGACCGAAATGGAGCAGATATCCTTTTAATGATGATATATGGCGCAAAATATACCATCCTTATTGCCTTTGGCATCACCATACTGAGAGTTTTGATTGGTGGTCTGTTCGGGATCATTTTTTCCTTTTGGCTTAAGCTATTTTTGCCAATTGTAAAGGATTTGTTTGTTGTATTTCGAATTATTCCGCATATTATTATCACCTTATTACTTATTACCGCTACTTCCACTATCTATGTAAAAGATGGTGCCGTGTTTATAATTGCTTATCAGATGATCATTTTAGTAATTGTGGGTGTTCCTTCTGTCCTCATTAGTACATCAGATATTATCCAAGAACTAAAAGGAAAGTCCTTTATTCAAAGTTCATATTTGATGGGGGCAAGTCATTTCCATATTATAAAAAGGCATCTGAAGCCTTTTATGAACTCTTACGGTTTGCTACTATTTGTCCAACAATTACTCAATACCTTGGTGTTAATTATGTTCCTTGGTACCTTCAATATTTACTTGGGTGGTATCTCACTGGAGGAAATTGTCGGGACCTCAGAAACAGGAAGCTTGGGGATCGGTGCTCATAATGTTCCAGGCCAAGTTAGTTCACTTACGAAGGAATGGTCGGGATTAATTGGCCAAAACTACCGAGAATTCTATAGGATTCCATGGATTGTCTTAGATCCACTTTTTGGGTACTTTTTTTTAATATTCCTAATTAATATGATGAAAAAAGAGCTTGAGGCAGTAATGGCAGGCAATTTCAAAAATCTCCTATCTAAGAAAGTACAGAAAAATAACAATCGTGGTGACTATACTGTTCCACCTCTTTCAGCGGACTTTACCTTTCAAACTAAAACAGAGTTGGAAAAATGACAAAACAAGAAGGTGTATAAACCTAAATAAAAATCTGACTCTAGTAAAATTAGAATCAGACTTTTTGTTTGTATTACTTTATTCATTATACTGGACTCACTTTCCTGTACTCTCCCTATATTAATTTGTTCCCGCAAGTCCTTTGAACACTTCGCAAGCAATTTCTATGTTTTCGTCACGGAAATCATATTCAGATGTATGAACATGAGGGTAATTTTCTCCGTTTCCTACATAAAAGTATGCTGCTGGTATTACTTTTGTATAGTGTCCAAAATCTTCAGATGGTCGAAGTGGTTCTTCCATTTCTACAAGTTCAAACCCTTTTTCTTTTGCTACAGCACGTACTTTATCTACACACTCCTTGGAGCTTTTCGTTTCCGGGAATGAGTCGCTGTATTCAAAGCTTACTTTCAATCCGTATTTCTCTGCCTCTTCATTGGCAATTTTTATCAAGTTATCACGAAGTTGGTCTAATTCATCTTCATAAAGGGCACGAATGGTTAAAAGCAATTCTCCATTGTATGCAGACATTCCAAAGTTTCTTCCGCCCACATTGATTTGAACGATGGTACAAAGGAGAAGTCCTTTGCTATTTTCAGTAAGGGAAGGAATAGCATCAACGATTTTTGCAATCGCAAAGGAAGGATTTTTACCTGTTTCCGGTTGACTGGCGTGAGCAGGGGCACCTTCCATTTTGATACTCATGCCTGTTGAAGCACATTGAACGTTACCATTTAGCACGTTGACAGATTGGAATGGCATACCAGCCATGTTGTGATAACCATAGATTTCATCAATTTTTTCTACTTTCAACATTGGGACACATTGAACGGCTCCATTGCCCACTTCTTCTGCCGGCTGGAATAAGAAGAAGATATTTTTATCCGCACCCTTTTGGTCGACTTCCAGAGCAAATCCGGCAAGTGTGGAAGCATGGCCATCATGACCGCATTTATGTGCTTTTCCAGGAAATTTGGAACCCCAAGGAATATCTATATATTCATCCATTGGCAGTGCATCAAAATCGGCACGGAAGGCAATGTTTGGTTTGTCTTCTCCAACACGATAAATCGCATAAAACCAGTTTCCTTTATCGACAATTTCAAGATTTTTTGTATTGTTTTTAACAAATTCCATTAAATGCTGTTTTGTCCACACTTCTTCATTCGAAAGTTCTGGATGCTCATGTAATTCATGACGTAAGTTGACAGCCAATTCATAGTTTTTCTGTTCCATTATAATTCACTCCTCAAATTGTGGTTTGAATGAACTGGGATGAAAGAGCCGCTCTCTATGAAGTTAGACTCTTTCATCAGAGTTAATCGATTGAGTCCAGTAACATTTAGAAAGCAATTGCACCTGTAGCAAGCAGAATTGCCATTACTACACCAATGATAAATATCACAGCCATCCAGAACCATTCAGCTTTAGAGATCACCTTGCCATTGTCCTTCTTCGTTTTATAGAAGACAAACATTCCGATTGCATAAATGATGAAGGAGGCAGCAAGGAAGACAAGTCCAACTGAGATATAGCAATAAACAGTGTAAATAATGGCGATCACTGATGAGATAAATGCACCGGCACCTAATTTATCTTTCATTGATACTTTGAATGCATATAAAGCTGATAGTAAATAAGGTAAAATAATACAGGTTGTTGCTAATAGAAGAACCATGTTGTAAATGTTTTGCAGTCCTTTTGATAATAGAACTAAGAAGAATACTTGAGCGATCCCGTTTGTTATGAAAAGAGCAAACGTCGGAGCGCCATTTTTGTTTGTTTTAGTAAATGCTTTTGGTAAAAGACCTTCTTTTGCAGCCACATATGGAAGCTGTGCTGCAATCATAATCCAAGTTAATAATGCACCAAGTAAGGAAATGATAATACCTAATTTAACAATTACAGCACCTGCTGAACCAATCACCGTTGCTCCTAAAACATCTGCAAGAGGAGTAGATGCACTTGCAAGTTGATGTGCTGGAATAACACCCATTGAAACCGCAGAAATAGCCATATATACAATTAACGTAACGATAATAGCGATAACGGTTGCTTTCCCAACGATCTTTTGTGACTCTGCTTTTTCAGCAAGGATTGAGGAAGCCTCTACGCCGATAAAACACCAAAGAATAACACCCATTGCTGAGTTAATTTGATGACCTAATGATGCAGCCGTTACAGGTGCAGTCGCTTTAGCTAAAACGCTTGTCCAATTTGGAACATTGAAGTTCACTGGATGGAATACGAATATACCAAGCAGGATGACCAGTGCTAATGGAAGCAATTTTGCAATGGTAACAATCAAGTTAATAAAACCAACCTGTGCCTGACCTTTGGTTTGTAAATAAACAACTGCCCATAAAATGACTGACGCCAAGATAAAAGATGCAATTGGCGGTATTTGATGCGATGTTGGCAATAAACTATTGAGCGTTTTAATTAATAGGGTAAAAAAGGCTACATTTCCGAATAACCCGCTGACCCAATATCCGAATGCTGATAGAAACCCTAGTAAATCTCCAAATCCTTCTCTTGCATAAGAAGCAATACCACCGGCTAACTCTGGCCTTTTGTTGGCCAGAAGTTGGAAGATTAATGCTAACCCAATTACCCCGATACCTCCGACAACCCACGCAAGGATAACGGATTGCGGATTGGCGACATTAATTAAGTCCGTTGGGCTATTAAATACACCGCCTCCAATCATTGAACCGACACCAAGAGCTATTAACGCCATAAGGCCTAACTTTTTTCCTGCTGCTTTTGTTTGACTCTCTTCTATATTTTTTGGCATGGATTTTGCTGAATTTGCTGCCATATCGTTCACCGCTTTCTCTTTTTGTAATTAGCCAACTTTCAATGTTGAACATATTTTTTCTTACCTTAATAAATAGTACAAGTTTCAAATCATAAAGTATGTTCAACATTGAGCAATCTTACGCTAAACATAATTAACAATGCACCAACAATAGAAAACGTATTTTCTAAGTTGTCTGCCAACAAGTTTGTTCCATTACCCCTTTGTGTTACTATACGTACGTACGGATTACTGTAAAACAAATTTTGTTTTTCGCTTTACATGTTTATTATAACAAGTATTAAGCATAAAAATATTCCAAACTGTAATAATGAAGGTATATGATTTAGAATATATGTTAGATTACCAGCTAGAGAGAAGGAGGCGGCAAATCGGTGGAACTTAGGCATTTACAAACTTTTCAAATTGTTGCCGAGGAACTTAATTTGTCCCGTGCAGCAATGAGGCTAAACTATTCACAGCCAACAGTGACAAAGCATTTAAAGATCCTCGAAGAAGAAGTCGGAATGCCATTGTTTGAGAAAAAAGATGGAAAAAAGGTACTTACAAAAGCGGGGGAAATACTTTACAAGCATAGTAAAAATGTTCTGAGCGAGATGTTTCAGCTAAGCCATGATTTCTTATTTTTTAAAGAGCAAAAAACGATTATTCGTGTAGGCGGCCTTGAGAATTATTGTTATAACTATTTTCTCCCGAAGATTCGAACGTTTTTGGATAAGTATCCGGATGTCACAGCAGAAGTACATGCTGTCAGCAATGATAATGCCTTGAAACAGGTGTTGAATCAAGAATTGGACTTTGGGATTGCGGTAGGCAAGCAGAGTACAGCAGATGTGATCGATTGTGTACTTGGATATGAAGATTTGGTTTTATTTGCATCAAGCAAAATAGCCAAGGATAATTCTTATTTGGAGTACTGTATAGAACATTACCCTGTTCTTTTAGACCATCGAGCAAACTATATCTACTATGGTTTCCTGAAGCAAGGGGTAACCTTTCCTCGAATGGTCCACTGTAATAGTGATGAGGCTGTAAAAGAAGGAGTACTAAACCACTCCTATCTCGGGATGTTAGGAACAGGCAGATTAAAGGAAGAAATTGAATCTGGCGAAATCACCATATTACATACCTATTCATCACATGTCCCGGTAAAAATATTTACTCATAAATCAAATTTAGACATTCCATTATTTAAACAATTTTTTCATTCATTTCAACGATAAAAAAGCTGGTCAACGATAGGCGTTGATCAGCTTTTTATTAGAAAAAGATATCTTGGGCAACAAGAGCTCCTACTTCCTATTATTTTTTGTTAACTTCAGAGTGAAAGTTCAAAGCTTCTAATTGTTGTTTAATTTTGTTTGCTTGAATTGGGGTTCGACAAATAATCATACAGACGTCATCTCCGCAAATTGTTCCAATTTTCCCCTCTAAATCGATAGAATCCAAAAGAGCACCGAAAGAGTTAGCGTTACCTGGTAAGGTTTTAATAATTACAAAATGGTTAATAACCTCCATACTAACAAAGTCATCTTTCATCTTATGCTGCAGTTTTTCGGTAATGATTGGTATTTGATCATTAAAAATACTATATTTGAAACCTCCATCTTTGGAGCGGACTTTGAATAACTTCAATTCATGTATGTCTCGGGATAGAGTTGCTTGGGTCACATTTAATCCTTGTTGATAAAGCAAATGCCGCAAATCCTCCTGATTAGTGATCTCATGTTGAGAGACCAGTTTTCTTATCAGGCGCAGCCTCATCTCTTTTTTCATAAAAATGAACTCACCTTCCTATATTCCAAATATATATCCTATTGCTATACACATTCTTAGTAAACAATGCTAGATAAACTGCATAAAACAAGTTGTTTTTTAGCTTTACCTATTAAGTATAACAAGGATTTTTCATAAAAATATTCCAAACTGTAATAATTAATATGGAAAATTGGAATAGGAAGATCGCTCTATTAACCCGTATTAAGGGTGAAAATCTCTTTTTCGATTTAAGAACCTAATCAAAGCAATAAATCCACGTGATGACCAAAACGTGATTGTTAGTATCCCTAAAGTATAAAATGAGTTCCACCCTTTACTATATTTCACTAATTTTGTATTTCGTTCAAGCCACCATTGAATAAATGTCATCGGTGCACTAAATAGAAAAACACTCGGAATGATCTTAGAAGGTTTTAATTTATAGGTAAATTGGCTATACAGCACACATAATAATGGGAAAATTACATAATCAAAAACGATGTTAGTTTCAAAAAACTTGGAAAAATATCTATATGGGTATGAAACCAATTTTTTCCTTACTACTGGACCATCAATCATAGTCGTAATAAATGTCTTGAATAAATAAACAAGAAACCAATCCTTTATTGGTCCTTTTTTAAATAGAAAGGACCAGCCGCCTATTCCTAAAATGGTTATTATTTTCAAAAATTTTTTATCGTTCACTTCAAACGCCTCCATAAATTTATTTTGTATCCAATCTAGAAAATTATGATGTTTTATCTAAATTTTTCAATTGGCCAATGTCTAGAAAAGATCTAAAGAAGAAATAATAATCTGGATACCTTTAGAAGATTAAACAAACCAAATTTATAAATTCACTTTAGTAATGAGAGGAAAATTTCTACATGGATAATTTAGATGATCTCGTGCCTTCACATCAACCACATGTAAAACAATTTTTTGAACAAATCAAAAATATGATGTTGGGCCAAAATTCTGATGAACAGCCCTCCCCATCTTTATCGGCCGAAACTAGTTTATCTGTCCAAATGGCTAGTAGCTTTCAAAATACGAGAGCTGCATTTATGGCTTTTGCAGATGCGGTAATTCCTTCCACCTTAGGAGCTTTGGATTTGCGAATTGACGATTATATGGTTTGGGTATTAGATCATTTTGTTTCAATCCAAGGAGAATGGAGTGTGAAAAACATCCCGCTATCTTCTCAAACTGCAAGAATACTTGATATTGCCGCTTACCAATTAATTGCTTCCGGAAATATAAAAGTAACTCCAGATTATTCTTCTAATCCAGATGGTGGCCCTTTTTTAGCCTTATCACCTATTGATCGTTTTGAAGCGATCCGTTTGTTAGAAAACCAACAAGTTGATCTAGAAGTCCTTCCCCCGCCTTATCGAAATAATGGTGGTTTAGTTAAAAATGTCATAACCTCCCTCCATCAAATGGTTATGTTTGGCTATTATTCAGAATGGTTTTCTCTTGGGTCTACTCGACAAGCTTACCCGGAGGATCATCGGATAGAAAGACAGCCATTTTTGTGGGAGAGTCTGAATTATCCAGGACCTTCCTATGGGTATCGGGCAGTTAGAGGATTTTTAGTAGATAAATTTTCAGAATAGAGGCACTGAATATGAGTTTTGATGCGGATGTAATCATTATTGGAGCCGGCGGAGGCGGGGCTGTGGCCGCTAAAGAGTTAGGTGAATTAGGAATCAAAGTCCTCGTCCTGGAAGCAGGTCCTTGGTATGGGAATAAAAAATGGCTCCATCCTAATCGGGAACGTGGAGCTGTTAGCAGCTCCAGTGTAGCAGATTTAGATATTAACCTCTTGCGCAGTCAATATACAAAAAATGAACATACGATGAATTCCTATGAATTTGGTCGTTTTCGCTGGGGTCCTGCTGATCGCCGCCGCTCACCCTGGCACAGGAATCTCCCTAAAAACGGACTTCTCTGGCAAACAACTGGTGTAGGAGGAACAACACAACATTACTGGGCAAACTCACCACGTGCCTATTCCAAGGCTATTGATGATGTTTGGCCCATTTCCTATCGGGAATTGATCCCTTACTACGAAAAGGTAGAAGATACTTTGCCCGTTCGACCTGCTCCGACTACTCCAAAAGAGGAATTATTTTATTACGGTGCAAAAAAAGCCGGGTGGTCCCTGCTGAATACCTTAAATCCAACTTCTCCTGGCTACCGTCCTAACCCCAATGCAATCCTGCACCCAAATGAACGGTTGATGGATACGGATACTAGTCTTGAAGAGATATCCAAAATGGAGGGTTGTACGCTTTGCGGCCATTGCATTAATGGCTGTCCGCATGGTCCATCAGTGGAGAAAGTGGCTAAGCGCCCTACTAACATAAGTTATATACCGCTTGCCTTAAAAACTCACAATGTAGAGGTTCGGCCTAATACCTATACAACAAAGATCTTAACGGAAGACCATTCCAAAGAAGGCCTTCGTGCAGCCGGAGTTCAGTACAGAGATACATGGACAGGTGAGACGGGAGAATTGTATGCCAAAGTGATTGTAATGGCAGCTGGCTGCATTGAAAGCCCGAGACTTTGGCTAAATTCGAATTTGCCTCAAAATTCGTGGGTTGGACGGGGATTGACCCACCATTATTGGGATTGGGTAACCGGTTTGTTTGATGAAAAGGATCTTATGAGCATATTGGGACAACCAAATGTGAACCCATTTGTTGGCCCTACATCAGGGGGACGAATAGATTATCCCGGACTAGGATGTATCCAGCCAGCTGGAGTAAGCCCGGGATTATTTGCCTCTTTAACCTTTGGGTTTACCGACAGTGGATATGATTTTGCACATAATCCTTCGCCGGATGACCTTTGGGATCAGGAAGGCAGGGTAGTAGGCAATGAATTAAAAGAATGGATGTACAATTACAATAATACATTGAGCATGATGATTCTCACCGATGATCAACCACATAAAAGGAATGGTGTAACCCTTAACCCTTTAGTAAAAGATGAACACGGTCCTATTCCAATCGTACAGTATACACCAAGTAAGGAAGATAAACAGAAACGGACTCTGCTCGCGAAATTTGCCGCCGACATTTTACGTAAAGCTGGTGCCAAGAAGATTATCCGTTCCAATTGGCCTGCTCACTTATTTGCCCATATTGAATCAACGATGCGAATGGGGTTTGTAGTAGATAGTAATTGTGAAGCCTATCAGGTTAAACGTCTTTTTATTGCTGATAATAGTGTGCATTTTAACGGGATAGGAGGACCTAATCCTACTTTAACTACCCAAGCATTAGCTACACGAACAGCTGAAAAGCTAGCCAATATTTATTTTAGTTGAATCTTTGAGGGTATAATACACACAGATAGATAGATCATTACCTAAGTAGAAAAGGCACTTTTAAAAAAAATGCCTTTTCTACTTAATTATAATCTCACTTTTATTTATGGGACGGTTCAACCTGATTAAAGTTAATATTAATAAACTGCCTCTATTTATGATAAGGTTCATCGCACCTATTTAGGCGGCAGTTTTATCTCTTATCTACCTTATCCAACTCTCCCTATTCCTTTAGAGCTTTTGTCCATTAGATTTAATAACTTCTTGATACCAATAAAAACTATCTTTTTTGATTCTTCGTAGATCCATATTGTCATGATCGGTTCTATTAACGTAGACAAATCCATATCGTTTTCTAAATCCGCTGGTTGTGCTTAATAAATCCATGTACGACCATGGGCAATAACCAAATAATTGGACACCATCACCGATTGCTAAACGGCACTGTTCAAGGTGTATTTTCAGATAATCTATTCGGTACTGATCATGTACTTTTTCATCATCTGTTAACATATCAACGGCACCAATGCCATTTTCCGTAATAATGATTGGAATTTGATAACGATCATTTAATTCATTCAACAGTGTACGAAGTCCAATTGCATCAATTTCCCAATCCCAATCTGTTTTTTCTAAATACGGATTCGAGCTTCCCTGGTAAATACCCGGAACCACTTCAAACTTGGTCTCACCTTTTTTACCATTCATATTGATACTCATATCTTTATTCTCCATTGTTTCCGGAGCAAATTTTACAACCCTGCTTTGATAATAATTAATTCCTAAAAAGTCAGGCTTTGCCGATTGAAGCAGTTCCATATCTCCATCCTCGATGGTTGGCGTTACACCATTTTCCTCCATGTATCTCCAAACATTATCCCGGTACTTGCCATAAATATATAAATCGGTAAACAAATAGGTTCGGAAATCATTGGCTTCACGGGCTGCTTGGACATCTTCAGGTCTGCAAGTCTCTGGATAATTTGGTGAAAGCCCAATGGCTGGTCCAATCTTCGCATTAGGAATCATTTCCCGGCACAAGTGAATGGCCTTTGCATGTGCAAGTGTCATAATATGATTCATTTCATATTTTTGCTTTTCCAAAGGCGATTCTTTATTAAATTCCATCAAATATGGCAGAAGAAACATATTGCTTTGTTCGTTAATCGTAAACCAGTATTTGACCTCTTCACCAAATTGCTCAAACAAAACCTTACAAAAGTAGGCAAAATCGTCAATAATCTTTCTGGAAGACCAACCTCCGTATTCTTCTTGAAGGCAAACAGGTAAATCAAAGTGGTAGATGGTTACTAATGGTTCAATCCCATTCTCCCGTAATTCATTTATAAGCCTTTTATAAAAATTAACTCCCTTTTCGTTCACCTCTCCACGGCCATTTGGCAAAATACGAGGCCATGAGATTGAAAAGCGATAGGCCTTCATTCCTAGCTCTTTCATGAGTGCTACATCCTCTTTGAACTTATGATAATGATTTGATGTAACACTTGTATCGGCATAATTAGGATTGATATTCTTATCAACAATGGATAAAGATTTGCCATCCTCCAAATGGGCACCTTCAAACTGGTAAGCTGCCGTCGCGGCTGCCCAGAAAAAATCCTCCGGAAATGCTATAGAATCTTTATATTTCATGATCCTTTCCTCCTAAAGGAAAATGCCAGACTATACCTGGCATTTTCCATAGTAACTATCTTTCTTCAAGCTTTCTCAAACGTTGATCGTACACTTCAAATAAACGGACAATATGATTAGCTGTATTCCACTCACTCATTATTGTCATTAATGTGTCTTGAGCATGGGCAAACAAGAGGGAGAATACAACCTTCTCACCACGTGCTTCTCCCTGTATAGTTTCTGTCTGGGCAGAGTGAGCAGCAGTGATCTTCTTTTTTGCTTCTGTAAGCTTCTCTTTGGCCATTTCAAAATCACAACCTGCAACATAATCTAGTGCTTCCTTTATAATCAATCTTGCATCTCCGGCATTCATGATTATTATCATAGATACTTCAGTCATATCATTGTCTCTTGAGCTGTTGTCGTTCATTATATAAACCTCCACTTTTTGTTCTATTCTTCCTGTTCCTTTTTAAACAATTGTAGGTCATAAACCTTAAAGAACGGGAACCAAATCAACCATGATACTACTATTATTACAACTAATAATAGTAATCCTCTTAAGTCTGAGTTAACCAGAAATGTAGAAATCCCAACAGGCAAATACCATAGCTGTAATAGTTTTGCAGGAATTGTAACCCATCCTAAACTCAAAACAATGTAAGTTATAGCTGGAATAATCAGTCCATTTAACCACATTGGAATCATTAATATTGGGTTAAATGCTACTGGAGCACCAAAAATGACAGGTTCGTTAATATTGAATATCGCTGGAGTAATCGTTACCTTACTAATTGCTTTTAATTGATTAGACTTTGCAAAAAATAACATCATTAGCACCAATGGAAGTGTCGTTCCCATGCCGCCAACCCATACCCAGCCCATAAGGGATTCAAATGTATGGATATTATGAGGCTGTAGCCCCTGTTCCAAAGCTTTGGTATTTGCTTGAATACCCTCTAACCAAACGGGATACATAATTGGGTACAATACCCAAGCGCTAATTCCGAATGAATAGAGGAAAATACCAATGAATGTGATTAAGACAAACCCAACAAAGCTTTGCGCAATTAATGAAAGCGGTTGGAAAAGTTTTAAAATTAAATTATACAAATCGATATGCATTTGGAACGCGAACAGCCATCCTACAAGCAATAAGAGAGTTACCGGTATAATCGTATCAAACCAAACAATGATAAAATCAGGTAAAGAACTGGAATTTTTAAAAAAGGATACCTTGGTGAATAGAAACATTACCGCACCCACGAGAAGACCTACGATAAGTGCAACAAACATGCCGTTCCCACCAAATCGCTCAAGTGTAAAGGTAATCCCGCCATCCGTTGTGAGCTTAGGCATAAGTAACATTAAAAACAAGGAAACACCTGTTAAACCCGAGATTATTTTTCTGTCGTTCTTTTTCTTTTTTTCCATAATGAAATAGGGAGTTAAAAGTGCAACAAAAATACTAATAAGTCCAAATGAAAAGGTCGTGATTGGTGAAAAATCAGGCATTTTCGAAAAGTAATTATTCAAGATTGAAATCAATGTAATCAGCGATCCAACCAAAATCAACGGCAAAATCGCCATGAGGGCATCCTGGATTGATGAAACCCATACATTCCTCGTTATTTTATTCATTTTTGGCGTAAAGTTTTGGTTCATCCAATTAATAAACGTATTCATGGAATAACCTCCATTCTATTTATTTTTCGTCAAGCAGTTCCAAAATAAGGTCTAGACCTTTGTTTCCGTCCAAAAGACCATAAATAGTTTGAGGGATGACCACAGCCGGAATGTTATAAGGTTTAACCTTCAATTTTAAATCCTCTTCCATATATTGCAGATGCGGACCAATTAACAGAGCATTAATTTCATTCAAATATTCGTCCACTTCAGACTCGCTTCTTGCCATTACGTTTAGTTCAACATTTCTTTTTTTTGCCGCCTTTCGGATGTTTTGAGCCATAAATCCACTTGAAGCACCGCCACCACAAATTAATAAAATATTTTTTTCAGTCATTTTAAATTCCTCCTATTAAGTAAGTTTGAATTAATCTTCCTGATGTAATTGTCCTACTTTAGTATCTTTCCGCTCAAGTTGAAAAAGTTCCTAGGGGTAGGAAATTTTTCAACTATAATTTTATTATCTGTTTTTTTATACTATAAAGTGGAAAACTAACGATAAATAAGCTTTGGGGGTTCTGAGTCATGAAAAGGGAGAGAGAAAAAGCGGTTATTCAATTTTTATTAAATAAGAATGATTGGGTAAAGGCAGATATTTTGGCGAAACAATTCTCTGTGTCCAGCCGAAGCATTCGTAAATATGTAAATGAAATAAATGAAACCACCTCTCCATCTGTTTTGATTATGTCCTCTAATCTTGGCTATAGATTAAATGAGAGTGCTTACTATGAGATGCAACAGCAGGAGGAGCAGAAAGAAACACCTGACGGATTGAAACCACTTGAACGGCTTTATTATCTATTAAAGCAATCAATAACCTATTCCGAGGGTATGGATATATTTGACCTGAGTGAAGATATTTATGTAAGTACCTCTACTATTGAAGGTGATTTAAAAAAGGCTAAAGGTCTATTGGCGCAATTCAACTTATCCTTCAAACGTAACGGAGATTTAATTATTTTAAATGGTTTGGAAAAAGATAAACGGAAGCTCATGAGTCATATTTTTCATGAAGAAACGAAGGAACAATTTTTGCATGTAGACAGTATTCAATCAGCTTTTGGTTATAATTTAAAAGACTTCAAGGAGGAGCTTATCAAAGTACTGGCCTCCTATGATCTTTTTGTTAATGAGTACACAATCGGGAACATTTTGCTCCATATAGTGATTGCAACGAAACGTATACATCAGCACAGCACAGTATCTGAGGAAAACATAAAGACATTGACCAAAACGAAGGAGTATAAGGCAGCATCCGATATTGCCAAATTAATTAAAGCTAAATTTGGTGTAACTTTTGACGGAGCGGAGCTTTATTACTTAACGATTCTTTTGATTAGTAAAACTACGATCCTGAGCTATGACAGCCTTAATAAGGATAATCTCAATGAATATATTGAGCAACGCTACATTAATTTAGTAAACGAAATCATTCAAAAAGTAAAAGATTATTATTTAGTAGATATTTATGATGATGAATTTTTAATTAAATTTACGCTGCATATTCGCAATTTAATCAACAGAGCAAGACATAATTATTTGTCAAAAAACCCATTAACTAAACAGATTAAATCGTCCTATCCACTGATATACGATTTGGCAGTTTTTATTTCGAATCAGATACAAAAAAAGGAACACATTCAAATAAATGAGGATGAAATTGCTTACATCGCTTTCCACATCGGTGCCTTTCTAGAACGTCAAAAAACGCTGGAAAATAAAATTACCTGCACTGTTATTTGCCCAGAGTATTACAATATGCATATTCCGATGTTAAAAAGACTTGGCCATTCTTTCGGAGACCAAATTGAAATTAGCATAGTCATTACCGATGTCGATATTGAATTGGAACAAATAAACACTGACCTAATTATAACAACAATTCAGATTCCAAAATTGATGGGTTATGAATTAGTTTGTATTAATCCCTTTATTTTAGATGAGGATATCCAAAGGATACAGCAAAGTATAACAAAAATTAATAAAAGGCGAAGCCGAATAAAGCTGAAAAATCATTTAATCAGCCTATTTGACCCCCACCTGTTTCAACAGAATATTTACCTAAATGATGAGTTTGAGATGATTCGGTTCATTGGAGTTAAGATGGTTCAATTAGGCTTTATCGAAATAGGGTCCATTGACGATATAATCGAAAGGGAAACCATGTCTTCTACTTCGTTTAATAATAATGTTGCGGTGCCCCATTCGATGCATATGAACGCATTAAAGTCTGCTATTTCGATTGTACTAAATGACAAGCCTGTTAATTGGGGAAACAATTCCGTACAAATTATAGCGCTAATTGCCCTAAATAAGGATGAACGAAGCATTTTTCGAGATATCTATGATAGTTTTATCAAAATATTATCAGAACCGGAAAATGTTTATCTGCTATTAAAATCTAAAAATTATGATGAGTTTATAAATAGCCTTTTATCATTAATGAATGAATGAGCAGAACACCCTTAGCCTAGGGATTTTAATAGGACATCCAAAAATATAATGAAATTAATAAAGATTTAAATTAAATGAAAAAAGGAGCCTCGTTTTATAAAACAAAAACTGGCTCCTTTTTTACACTTAATTCACTTTCAATCTCCACTTCCAAAAAAAGAATAGATTTCGATATATAAATCTTTTACCTTTGGTACGATTCAGAGAAATTTTTGTAAAAAAACTGCCTCTATTTATGGTAAGGTTCACCTCACCTATTATACCAGCAGTTTTTTATCACTATTTCCATATTTTAAAAAAGAATTATAATTCTTTCTATCGATCGAAAATTCATAAAGTTCGTCGATTCATTTACATAAACAAACGATCATGGGTTTTAACAGTATTTTTAAAATGACAAATTTGCGCATGATTTAGGACAAATTTTGGGTATTTAGGATGTTACCAATCCTCTATAATTAAAAATACAAGGAAGCGTTTACATTGACGCTCTTTCGAGAGGAAATTAGTAATCTTTTTACTAATCTTAAGTAATTTTTTTCAGAAGGGGGGAGGCAATAAACTAATTTCTACTACCGTATTGTAAACAATAGCTTTGTTGATCATTGATTTAGTAGGGAGGAGATTAATAAATGAAGAAACTATTTAAAAATGTAATGATTCCTATACTGTCAGCACTACTCATTCTGCCTGCTTTTAGCACACATACCTTTGCAGATGAAGTGGTTAATAATGGAAAGGTCTCGACTCCTACTTCCAGTGTCGAGCCAGGCTCTTATTATAAAGAGCAAATGATAGAATTAGGCTCGGCAACACCAAATGTTAAAATCTATTACACTTTGGACGGAAGTACTCCAACAAAAGCTGATCATTTATATGTTGATCCCATCAGGGTAGATAAAGATGTAACCATTAAGGCAATAGCCATTCGGGGGAACGTAAATGGCAAGGCATTAGCAGTCAGCAATGGAAATACGAAAAGTGATGTATCAATTTTCACATACACTTTTGTCAACAGAGCTTTTATTGCTTCTAAATTTTTAAGTTTTACCTATAAAGATATGCCATATCGTCTCTATGTACCCGAGAATTATGATTCCACTAAATCTTATCCCCTAGTGTTATTCTTACATGGTGGCGGGGAGCGTGGCAACGATAATGTTAGTCAACTTATGGCAAATGATGGTGCAGTGATTTGGGCGTCACCTGAAAACCAATTAAAACATCCAGCTTTTGTTCTTGCCCCTCAGGCACGTAATGTGTGGGATGGAGGTTTTGGTCTAACTCGTGATATTAATAACATGATTTCCTTAAACCGGGTATTTGAGGTTTCACAGGATTTGAATACAGCTTATGAAATTCTTCAAAAAGTAAAAAGTGAATATAATATCGATAGTCATCGCTTGTATTCTACAGGCTTATCACAGGGTGGCTTTGGTACGTATAATTTAAATATGAAATACCCAGATTTGTTTGCAGCAATGGTAACGATTTCAGGCGGTGGAGATCCGAATCAAGCATACAAGCTCATTCATAAACCACTTTGGGATTTTCATTCTGAAGACGATGTAGTTATACCTGTCTCCTATTCAAGAAACATTATTACCGCAATAAAAAATGCAGGGGGCGACCCAATATACACAGAATATCCGGCAGTATTAGGATATAACCACGGTGCATGGGTACCTGCTTATGAAAACAAAGAAATGATTGAATGGTTATTTAAGCAAGTAAAATCAAATTAATTTGTCATTGATGCGGTAACGGAAACTATCCAGGAGAGCCTACAAATGTTGAAATTTGGAGGCTCTTTGTTTTTTTAAAAAATGGTATTTTGATACTATTATCACTAGGCTAGTGTGTCAGCCCCCCGATGCTTTAACGCAGCGAGGGACTGATCCTTAAATTCTTATTTGGTTTAACAATCTAATGATAGGATTAAAAAACGGGAAGACCAAAATGTCATTGTAAGATAAATTGCTCCTATATATGGTACGGTTTACCATAACGTATATAAATGAGGTTTTCTCTAGATTAATTTCTAAAAAGGAGACATTGGCTATCAAAATGATCACAAAGTGATGATCAATAGTTCTTTTAATAACGCCACCTTTTAAAAAGCTTTTCAATGTGCTGTGGTGTTGTTCTGCAGCATCCTCCTATCAACCTTGCCCCTGCTTGGTACCATTCTTCAGATTGCAGTTCGAAGCTGTTACATAATTCTTGACCATGCCATGTTTTTGTTTCTGGATTATAGGTTTCTCCGGAATTCGGATATACAAGAATAGCCTTTTTCGAATTCGCACCCAACTCCCTGATGGCATTAGTAACATATGTTACTGGCGCACAATTTACACCAATTGCAACAATTTGTTTATCTCCTTCAAAAAACTGTGCACACTTCGCAAGCTTTGTACCATCACTAATCTCTTTTTCATTTTTCAAAGAAAAGGACAGCCATGCATATGCCTCTGGAAATTCCCGCAATAAGGCAGATAAAACTTTCGCTTCTTGCAAGGAAGGGATCGTTTCAAATGCTAATAAGTCGGCTCCCGCTTCAATCAACGTCGCCATTCTGGAACGGTGGAATTCTACTAATCTTTCATCTGTCACACCGTAATTTCCTATATACTCTGAACCATCTGCCAGGTAAGCTCCATATGGCCCAACTGATGCGGCCACTAGCGGCTTAGGCCGGTTCGGTTGTGTATTTTCCTTCCAAAAATCATCTCTTGCCCTTCTTGCCAGCAACACCGTTTGCTTAATTAACTCCAAAGCTTCCTTCTCTTTTATTCCTCGCGCGGAAAAACCATCAATCGTTGCTTGATAGCTTGCCGTGATGGCACAGTCCGCTCCAGCACGAAAATAATCAGAATGAACCTGATAAATCAATTCCGGATTTTCAAGTAAAACACGTGCGGACCATAGAGGATCATCCAAATTACATCCATGTGACTCCAGTTCTGTAGCTAATGCTCCATCAAGAAGCATAATGGAATGTTGGGATAAAATAGCATCAATTGGGTTGATTTTGTTGGACATAATCGACTCTCCTTTTCTTTAAATTTTGCGTAAGATAATAGCTGCCGTAGCAAAGCAATACAAATGGAATGCCGCAATATAAGGCTATTCGTTGGGTAGGATCAAAAGCAATTCCAATACAAGATGCAAGACATAATACAAAAGAAGCGATTGGGACAAACGGATAGAGCGGCGTTCTATAGACCAAGTCCTCTACAGAATTTCCTTCTTTCAAAAATTGTCTGCGAAATAAGAACTGTGAGGCACTAATACTCATCCAAACGACAACCACTGCCAAACCGGAAATAGATACAAGCACGATGTACACAGTATCTGGTGCAACAATGCTTGAGAACAAAGCTAAAGCTCCGCCTAACATACTGAAAATAACTCCATTGATCGGAACACCCTGTTTTGTCATTTTTGCAAAAATGGGTGAGATGGTTTGCTTATTTGCCAGTGACCATAGCATTCTTGAGGAAGCATAAAGTCCTGAATTGGCAGCAGACAAAATCGCTGTTAGGATAACAAAGTTCATCATATCTGCAGAGTAAGGCACCCCAATACGTTCAAGGACTGCAACAAACGGGCTCTCTAATACTCCTGCATCGTTCATTGGCAATAACGCAGATAACACTATGATTGTTCCTATAAAAAAGATAATCAATCTCCATAAAGTGGTGCTAATTGCCTTCGGGATTGTTTTTTGCGGATCCGCCGTTTCTCCAGCTGCGATACCGATTAATTCCGTTCCCGAAAAAGCAAAATTAACCGCAAGCATTGTCATGATAATGGCGAAGGCACCATTAGGAAACAAACCTGCTTTTACCAAATTAGAAAAGAAAGGCGCTGAGTTCGAATGTGACATGGGAAGGGCGCCTACCATTGCGGCTACACCTAAAATAATAAAGATCACAATGGCAATTACCTTTATAGATGAGAACCAGAATTCCATTTCTGCGAAAAACTTAACGGTAAATATATTAAATAGAAAAATTAAAATAGCAAAAAAAGCACTCCAGATCCAAACATTGATCGACGGAAACCACCTTTGCATAAGCATTCCCGCAGCAGTAAATTCAGAACCTAAGGCAACCGTCCACGTTAACCAATACAACCAAGCAACAGTATATCCTGTTCCGGGTCCGATGTATTTAGCGGCAAAGCTATGAAATGCACCCGTTTCAGGCATATGTACAGAAAGCTCACCCAAACATAGCATTACTAGATAAACCACTAATGCACCAATCAGATAGGACAGAATCGTACCAAATGGACCTGCCTGTTGAATCGTATAGCCCGAACTTAAAAATAATCCAGTTCCAATCACACCGCCAAGTGATAGCATGACAATGTGACGCGTTTGCATTTTTCTTTGAAATTCTTGTCCATTTTTTTTCTCCATTTATATTCTCCTTTACTGCTATCCAGAAAAACAAAAAAGCACTCAAAAATGAGTGCTCGACTGACAAATAAAAACTGACTGCTCTTATCTATCAGGTTTATCACCCGCTGGAATTAGCACAGTATCTTAAGCAGACCTGTTGCTGAGGTCTCATAGGGCCAGTCCCTCTACCTCTCTGGATAAGAAATAATTTTTTATAACCTTACCAATCAATTCTCGAGTTGTCAATACCTTCAGTATTTTTAGAAAAATAATTTATAATAGAAATGCCAGAATTTTGATAGAAACACAAAAGAGTAAAAAACCTCATTTACTTATGGTACGGTTCATTCCGATTAATTCTAAACGCCCGATAAATCTGTTCCACCAGAATCAGCCTCATTAATTGATGGGGGAACGTCATCCTTGAAAAAGACAGCTGCTCATTTGACCGTTTAATCACTTCATCACTCAAACCAAGCGATCCTCCGATCACAAAGGCTACCTTACTTTTTCCATATGTAGCTAATTGATCTAAGTTTTTAGCCAGCTCCTCAGACGATTGCAATTTTCCCTGAATGGCTAATGCAATCACATATGTATCCTGGCTAATTTTAGCTAAAATCCGTTCGCCTTCTTTTTGCTTCACCTGCAGCATTTCCAATTCACTTAATTCCTCAGGAGCCTTTTCATCGGCAACCTCCACCATTTCAACTTTTGCATAAGCAGTTAATCTTTTTAAATATTCCTCGATTCCCTGCCGTAAATATTTCTCTTTTAACTTACCAACCGTTATGATCGAGATATTCACAATCCACAACCCTTTTCAACTAAATTACAAACAGCTTACAAACAAGATATCCACAGAAGTTATCCACATATTCACATTTTTTATCCACATCTTGTATGGAATCATTTGTTCGCCACCATATATACAGCTTGTTTTTCGCAATATTCACAACCTGCGTCTGAATTATCCACAGGTAATTGTGATAAAACTGGATATGTTTGATATTTATCCACAATATCATCTAAGGCAATGTCCACATGCTCCTCACAGCTATAAATCATCTTTTCTCCTCGCTTTCACACTTTATCATTACTACTATTTTTACCCTTCTCACGGCCATCATACTTTTAACCTCATTTATCATACCATACAAATAAAAACGGGAAAGTGAATGGCTCACTTTCCCAAAATGGTGTTTACTCCAGTTTTTCACCTGACAACGTTAAAGTAGTTTCCTTTAACTTTCCTGCACGGTAAAACTTCACCTTTAACTTCTCGCCAATTTTCTTTTTCTGATATAAATGTTTACGCAGGTCAATCACATCATTAATTTTTTCTCCATCCATTTCCACTATCACATCCAGCTCTTGTAAACCCGCCTCCGAAGCTGGTGAGTTATGCATTACCTGGCGAAGCGCGACACCATAATTGACATCACGTGGTAATTTTAACGTTTGTTCTTGATAGTACGCAGGAATTTCACTAATGGACTTTAGATCGACACCCATATATGGACGTTTAACAACACCAAACTGTTCAAGGTCATCAATTATAGGTTTAGCCGAATTGATGGGAATGGAGAGACCAATTCCCTCAACAGCCTCCTGAGAAATTTTCATTGAATTAATCCCGATGACTTGACCTTCCATATTGATTAACGCACCACCACTGTTACCAGGGTTAATCGCGGCATCCGTTTGTAATACCTCAGACTGCCAATCGACCACACCGTCCTGGTTGATATCGACAGGAATGGTCCGTTTTAGACCAGAAATAATTCCTTGCGTTACGGAACCAGAAAATGTCGCCCCAAGCGGGTTTCCGATGGCAATGACCGGTTCACCTAACTTCAGGCTGTCAGAATTTCCGAATTCCGCTACTTTTTTAATCTTACTTGCATCAATTTCAAGAACGGCTAGGTCTGTCCATATATCACTGCCAAGCAGCTTAGCCGGAATCTTGGTTCCGTCATCCAGACTTACTTCTAGGCTGGTAGCTCCCTCAACAACATGGTGGTTTGTGACAACATAAGCTTTACTTCCTGCTTTTTTATAGATAACTCCCGATCCCGTCCCCGCAGCCTGTTCTGATGAATCACCGTTATCAGACCAAAAGCTAGAAGATTGGATATTATTAATACCGACGACTGCTGAACCTGTTTTTGCAACAGCCTTTGTCGTGTTGGTATTCACATCATAGGAAACCTTTTCAACTACATTCTGCTGATTATCATGATTACTCGTTTCTGCTGCCTGATTTTGGTCCGCTGTTAGTTTATAGGGCAATATTCCTTGCTTTGATAAAGTTGGGATGGCAAGAATCACTAGGATTGCCCCAATGATTGCTCCAACCAGACTTGCTAGTAATACACCGCCTCTTTTACTTCTCTGCTCCCGGTAGCGTCCTTGTGTATGATCGTCATAATAGCCCATTTACACCATTCCCTTCTTCGAAAAGTGCTAGTTATTATTTTGTATATACCACTTATAATTATAATCATTCTTCCTAAAATTACTAACCTATTTCCGCATTTGTTGTTTTTGCGAACTTTAAACTTATAAAAAAAATAGAGGCCTTTATGGCCTCCATTCAATCATTATACCGCTGTTAAAATCGTTGGGGTTTTTGGATCTGTATCATAAAGTTCAAATTGTTCACCAACCATCAGACCGCGGCTTTCTAATGTTTGTGCGACCGCCATTTTCGCTAAATCCTTCATATTATTATCAAGACTCAAATGGGCGAGATAGACCCGTTTCGTCCGGTCACCTACCACATCACTCATGGCGAGGGCCGCATCTTCATTGGAAACATGCCCCACATCACTTAAGATCCGGCGTTTAATATTCCAAGGATATCTGCCCATCCTCAGCATCTGAACATCATGATTCGATTCAAAGATGTACACATCCGCATTAGAGATTGTCCCTTTCATCCGGTCACTTACATAGCCCGTATCCGTGATCAGTACTAGTTTTTTTCCTGACTGATGAAACACATAAAACATTGGCTCTGCTGCATCATGGGACACACCAAAGGACTCGATATCCGTTGAACCAAAACTTTTTACGGTTTCCATATTAAAGACAAATTTTTGCTCTGTAGGAATTACGCCTACTGAACTTTCCATGGCCCGCCATGTCTTTTCATTTGCATACACAGGCAAATGATATTTACGCGCGAGGACCCCAATTCCCTTGATATGATCACTGTGCTCATGTGTGACAAAGATGCCGGAAAGCTTGCTGATATCACGATCAATCTGTCCAAAAAGAGACTCCATCTGTTTTCCGCTGAAGCCGGCATCAACCAAAAAGGAATGTTCATCAGACTCAACAAACAAGGCGTTTCCCGTACTGCCGCTTGCTAGGATACTATATCGTAACGACATACTTCTTCACTCCACTTTACTATTTTCCTGACTATTAAACTCAATAATCTGCCCTTCAAACGCATTGACAAACAAGCTCTCCTTATCATTCACCACAAAGTGCCACGTTGGGGCTAATACTTGCGATGCAGCCAGCTGGATGAGCGTTGAATAGCCTAACTCAATCCTAGTTATTTTACTTTTTGGCTTTAAGGCGCCCTTTTGATGCAAGGTTTCAATCGCCTTTAATGGCGGAAGAATTTCTTCTTTAGCAGTCAGCTTTTCAATTTCCTCTAAATAGGTTTGCTGGTAGGATGTTATCTGGTTTTCCTCATTCACATTAAATGTAATCATCCCATTAATATTTTCATAAAATGGGTAATTATCGTATTGTTGAAAATAGGTGATCGTATGTTTCTTATCATCCTTCTCCCAAAATTGGTAATGCTCACCGTAAAGGATTCCTGCTTTTATAAAAGAGGCAAGGTCTGCGGGTTCAAATTTAGAATTTAGCTGAATCGGTTTATCAAGCATGACAGAGAGAGTCGAAGTCGGTTCCGTTGATAAGACCTTCTGTCCTTTTAATTTTGCCATATCCCCTTTTGTAAACGTCTTTGGCTTTGCACTTAGATATTGGTCTTTAATCGGGGCTTTCGGAAGCTCCACATACGTAATCTCATCTGCCTTCAATTTATCTTCAAAGGAAGTTGGGGTTATCACTTCGTAATTATTAGCATCACGCATTTTCATAAATTGGAATAAGAGATACACATCTAATATTAAAAAAGTAATGATAAAAATCGTTTTAATTTTACTCCAATCCATCTACAGAACCCCCTCCCAGGTTACTCAGCATAATTTGACCCCAAGATTTGTTATACCGATAAAACCAAGCAGGTTCTAAGAGAATCAGTTTATTTTCATCCGAACTCCTAACCATTTGATAGCCAAGGACTAACTCTTCGAGAAGCTCCGGCTTAAAGTTCTTATTACTTTGTAAAGCGGCTAAAATTTCATGTCCTGAAGGAGGAGTAACAGTTTGCATTTCTGTAAGTAAAGGAAGATCTAAAGTAATATTCGGACGGACATATTTATTAATCTCGTCACGTCCCCACTCCTCGGTCATTTCAGATAATCCATTATTATTAAAGATAGGATAGCCATCCGTACTATATAATCGAAACGTAACCGATCGTTTCGATTCACTTTTAGAAACATAACGAAACGAATCGGTCCAGCCTCCATGTTCATTAACAAAATCAATACTTCTTTTGACCAAATCGTAGGAGCTATCTACAAAACTTTCTTCTGGTGTCGGGTTGATGTATTGCAAAATGTTACTATCATAGTTAACCGTCATTTTACTTGAATCATTCGTAAATTCCTCACCATGAGGAATAGAGCTCCTTTGAACGAAACTTGGATCGTCAAAAAGGGCATCTTTAAATTCATCAGAATTAAGCGTTACAGGTAAATACTTATAGGTCGTCATTTTTACTTTAGCTTCTGGCAGATAAATGCTGCGTTTATCAGAAGACTTATAGGCAAAAAACTTTGGATAACGAGCCGCATTTTTATAGTAATCTCGATTAAACTCATTTAAATTAGCGGTGGAAATACGACTTACATAAATTTGTCCCGTTTCAGTAGAGGCAAAATAAACACTGCCATTCCCTTTATCCAATTCATTAACATTTACAATAATCCGATTAAAATTGAAGGGAGGAATTTTCTTACCTTCAATATTTAAAACACTTAGATATAACTCAATCGGAACGTCCCCAGGGAAGACGAGTTCAGCATTGCCGCTGCCATGGATAAAACTGTCCAAATTCCCGGCCCTTTCGGTATAGTTTTTCACGTCAGAAATGGTCCAGCTGCTTATTTCTTTCATTAACTTATCCAATTCATCAGGACTACTAGTTCCGTAGTGCTCCCCTTTCACATGAAATAATACCTGATCAGGCCTTACTATTTTTGTTACATCTTGTTTTTTATCTACTGTTACCTCTGCTACCGTTTTACTTTTTTCCATCTTGTCGTAGTTGGGCTGGTAAGTCCAAAGATTCCAAGTAAGCAGCAGACTTACCAAGACCAAAACGGTTAAAATTCCTGACTTTATATTTTCATATCTCATGACCATTCATCCTCTTCAGAACGTTCATATGGCAGGGAAAAGGATATCTTTGTCCCTTTACCTTCTTCACTTGTTGCCCAAATCGATCCGCCATGAGCCTTGACCATTTCCTGAGCAATCGCAAGTCCTAAACCTGTTCCGCCCAATTTACGAGTTCTTGCTTTATCCACCCGGTAAAAACGATCAAAGATTTTTCCAATATTCTCTTTTGGAATTCCTACTCCTTGGTCCGATACGCTGACAATAATCTTATCCTCTTTTTCTTTTATCGAAAAAGTAACCTGTC
This sequence comes from Neobacillus drentensis, assembly GCF_021560175.1. Classification (GTDB taxonomy): domain Bacteria; phylum Bacillota; class Bacilli; order Bacillales; family Cytobacillaceae; genus Neobacillus; species Neobacillus drentensis_A. The sequence goes on from NZ_CP091110.1 coordinate 6,226,889, forward strand.
CGCCTTCAGGAGAATACTTTAAGGCGTTAGAAATAATATTGTATAAGACCTGAGTCATTTTATCCTCATCTACTTCCACAAAGATCGCCTGCTTCGGAAGCTTACGTTTAAAGGTTACGTTCTGTTCCTTTGACATTTCAAACCGATCAATAATGTTGTTGTAGAAGTCGACAAAGTTTACCCATTCCTTCGTTAACTTGTAATCAGTGCTATCCATTTTTGATAATTGTAGAAGGTCATTGACAAGACGGATCATTCTTTCCGTCTCGGTTCGCGTTACCTCTAAGAAACTAGGGGCAATTTCTGCATCTTGCCATGCGCCATCTGCAAGTGCCTCTAAATAACTGCGCATCGTGGTGAGAGGTGTTCTTAATTCATGCGAAACATTGGCCACAAATTCTCTTCTTTCAGCGTCAATCTTTTCTTGGTCCGTGATATCATGTAAAACGGCAATCAATCCGTTAACAAATCCTGTCTCCTTTTGAATAATCGAGAAATTAGCTCTTAGTATATAGCGCTCTGCTTTTGTACTATAGTCTAAAATTAATGACTCATTTTCCTCCAGGAGGTCTTCAAATGTGTTCGTGTCATCCAAGTCCAATAACTCAACAATCGGCTGAGATAAAACTGTTTCACGTGAAACATTCAGCATTTCTGCTGCAGGATCATTAATTAAAATGACACGGCCTTTTCGGTCTGTTGCAATAACCCCATCTGTCATATAGGAGAGGACGGAGGATAGCTTTCTACGTTCCCCTTCCGTCATCGCCTGGGCTTCCTGCAACTTTTTCGTCAAGTGGTTAAAGGTAACAGCGAGCGTACCTATTTCATCTTGACCATACACCTTTACCTTCCGAGAAAAGTTTCCTTTGGCCATAGCAAGCGCTTGTTTCTTCATATCCGCTATTGGCCGGGTAATCGTTTGGGCTAATAAAATTCCCAATACAGCCGTTATTGATAAGGCAATCGCTGTACCTGTAGCAAAAATATTATTAATGGTCTTCATTTGCTCAAACACATTTTCAATTTTTGCGACAAGGTAGATGGCCCCAATGACTTTTTTACCAGATTTAATAGGCGTTGAGAGGACCCAGATTCGATGCCCGGTTTTTTGTTCAATCTTGATGGAGCTTTGATTTTCTTCCAAAACCATCGATTGTTTTACCTGAAGAACTGTGGTCCTTTGACCAACAAGACCCTGGTTACTGGATTGAGAAGTACCTAGGATCTTTAAGGAACGATTTTCAATCACTTGGACCTCTGTGATATCACTATCACCTTCATCAAAGTCCTTAAGAACTTTCTTCAAATCGTCTTCAAGTGTCGGGTCTTCTGGTTTTCTATCTTTTTCCATTGCCTCGACCACATTATAAGCAAGTAAATCCACCCGCTGTTGAATCGAAGTTTGAAAGTTTGTCCGCAATGTTTGTTCAAGTTGTTTGACAAAGTAAACACCGATAATTTGCATTGCTACTAAGATAAGCAGGACATAGATGAGAACAAACTTTACATGTATCGAGCGAAAGAAACCAACCTTTTTCATTAATTAATTACTCCTGTTCAGGATTGCGTAAATAGTAGCCAACCCCGCGGCGAGTGACAATCCATGTTGGATGGCTTGGGCTATCCTCAATTTTTTCACGTAATCGTCGTACCGTTACATCGACGGTCCGTACGTCTCCATAATAGTCGTATCCCCATACAGTTTGCAGCAAATGCTCCCTCGTCATCACTTGGCCAATATGCTGTGCTAGGTAATACAGCAGTTCAAATTCACGATGAGTTAGTTCAATTGTTTCGCCTCGTTTAGAAACCACATAGGCATCTGGATGAATCACGAGTGAGCCAATCTCAATTTCATTCGTTTCGTTTTCAGCATCCGACTGCGCAATAATTTGATTATGACGACGTAAGTTCGCTTTGACACGGGCAATTAATTCCCTTGTACTAAAAGGCTTTGTTACGTAATCATCTGCCCCTAATTCAAGTCCTAACACTTTATCAATTTCTGAGTCCTTGGCGGTCAGCATAATAATGGGCATTTCATATTTCTTACGGACTTCACGGCAAACTTCCATCCCGTCACGTAATGGAAGCATAATATCTAAGAGGATTAGATCAGGCTGAATTTCATCCACTAATTGGAGTGCCTCATTGCCATCATAGGCACAATAAACGACATAACCTTCTTTTTTTAAGTTGAATTGCAAAATATCTGCAATTGGTTTTTCATCATCCACAACAAGAATTTTCTTTTCCATACCATTACTCCTTTTCGTTCAATTGATCCAATCTAATCTATTCAATTAAAAGCCTTTAGAAGTCATACCTATACTACTTTACTTTACCATTTTATAAGTAAGAATTCACCTATAATCAGCATTTGGCAGGATTGGTATAACCTTCTTTGACTATTTCTAAAGCAAATAGAAGAGTCTCTAGAAGTAAACTAGAGACTCTTACCATTAATGTATATAAGATAACGGATTGACTAGACTTCCGTTTTTATAAACCTCAAAATGAAGATGGACTCCGGTTGCATCACCAGTTGCCCCCATAATTCCAATCGCTGTACCCTTTGACACCGTTTGTCCCGCTTTGACGTTTAGGGAAGACATATGTCCGTATAGAGTGCGGAAGCCATTGTGGTGGTCAATAATAACTTTGTTTCCATAGCTATTGCTCCAGCCTGCAAAAACAACTACGCCATTATCTGCCGCCTTAATGGACTTATTACTAGGTCTTGCGATATCAATTCCTTTATGCATTTTGCCCCAGCGCATCCCTTGCTTACTTGAAATATAACCGCCGACAGTCGGCCAGGCAAAGCTGCCCTCCCCGCGTGAAGGGATGACTTTCGTTCCTTTTAAAACAATATGATTAACCGGCTGTACGAGAATCTGCTCATCGGACTGATTTTTTTTAACTGTTACACCGTTTTGCTCTGAAATTTGATAAGTAACCAAACGCGACCCATTCTGTCCGGCTTGTTTTTCTTTTGTTTCCCCCTTTGGCACAGAGGAATCCTCCACAACTTGGTTAGCAAATGGAATCGTTTCTTTTTGATTGACTTCCTTATCAACGACCACATCAACAAACGGTTTAATGGCTGTAATAGTTAACTCCTGGCCAATCTTTAATAAACTATTAGAGGCCAAACTAGGATTTAATGTGATCAATTCTTCCACGTTTAAACCATGATTATGAGCAATTGTTTCAAGAGCATCGCCTTTTGCTACCGTATACTTCTTTTCCTCTAAGGTACCCTTTTGTAAATAAGCAACGGCATCCTCAGCGCTCATAATTTTCTCTGGTGTAATATTTTTTTCTTCAATCGATACTTCCTTTGATAAGCGTACATCTAAAAGACGTGTTTCATTTTCTTGTAAAGGAGGAAGTGCTGCATCCTTTTGATTTTTTCTAGCTTCTAGTTCGGTTAGCTGTGCGTCGGAAACATAATGCTGTTTGAGCTTTTTTATAACTTCCTCAGCAGAGTCTTTATTATCTAGATAAACCACAGGTGTCCCATCGATAACAAGGGCGGAAGATTCCGCCTCCAATTGGAAGATATCATTAAACTTTTGAACTGTTTCCTGATTATTGGCTGTTGAGTGCAAGACCTGTTCAGGTATGTATTGAACTTGCGGCTCAATCTTCAGGTTAAAATTTGCAAACGATTTCTTTGCATTATCCACTTTTTCAGCAATTAACGTGTTCACAACACTTTTATCGGTAACATTACCTAAATAGGTACCATTAAGGTATACATGGTAGATCTTAGTTGAATTTGCTGATAGGGCAAAAGCAATAGGCCCATTACTAAAGGCAACAACTGAAGCAGCCATTGCCGTAATGACTGTTGTTTTCAGCCATAAAAACTTATTTGTTTTAGATTTTCTATTTGAAAATAACATTTTTTCCCCCTAAACCACGGTAAAACCCTTCTCAGTCTGCTATGTATGTCTAATAAAGAATTTTCCATATTTTTGACCTTTATTACTGTAACATAGTTTTTTTCAGATAGATTAATAGTCTTAATAATGTAACAAAAATGTATAACACCTGACATTTTTCACATTTTAGCGACATATTTCAGGTCTATTATCCCAATATTATTGGGTAGTTTATTTCTAGAATTAGGAGGAAAAACCTTATATCGTATGGATTTAATAGGGCAAGATTCGTAGAAATAGCTTTTTCAGCTTGGTGTCCACATAAACATACAGAAACATAAAAAAAGAAGCTGCATTTGCAAGCTTCTTTTTTTATGGCTCAGGACGGAATCGAACCGCCGACACAAGGATTTTCAGTCCTTTGCTCTACCGACTGAGCTACTGAGCCAACTATGGCGGTCTGGACGGGACTCGAACCCGCGACCTCCTGCGTGACAGGCAGGCATTCTAACCAACTGAACTACCAGACCATATTTTAATTGATCATCAGCAAGGAAACCGTCCTTGCCAGTCACTCGCTGACAATCAAAAGCCAATGACCCCTACGGGACTCGAACCCGTGTTACCTCCGTGAAAGGGAGGTGTCTTAACCGCTTGACCAAGGGGCCATATAGATTAAAATGGTGAGCCATGAAGGACTCGAACCTTCGACCCTCTGATTAAAAGTCAGATGCTCTACCAACTGAGCTAATGGCTCGTACTTTTTGTCGTATCGTGACGACGCTTATTAATATATCATGGATATAATAATAATAGCAATACTTTTTTTAAATGTTTTTTCAAAAAAGTTTGAAGCCCTCATAGAGAGGGCTTCTCATTAAAAAAGAACGTATCGGTATTTTTAATAACTATCTAGCTACAGTTCCTAAGCGCTTCCGCTTTTAGATTTGTCTCCAAGGGCTGCGAACGACGTTTGTTTGCATACGATCGGGACCGACAGAGAAGGTGGTTAATGGAACTCCAGTAAGCTGTGTTACTCGTTCTACATAATGACGGGCATTTACAGGAAGTTCATCCAAAGATTTCACACCAGTGATATCCTCAGTCCAGCCAGGAAGTTCCTCATATATTGGCTCACATTGTGATAAAATCCTTAAATTTGCAGGATATTCAGTAATAACTTCATCCTTATAGCGATAAGCCGTACAAATTTTCAACGTTTCAATCCCTGTTAACACATCAATGGAGTTAAGGGATAAATCAGTTAAACCACTAACACGGCGAGCATGGCGCACAACAACACTATCAAACCAGCCGACACGACGAGGGCGGCCTGTGGTTGTACCATATTCACGGCCTACTTCACGGATACGGTTGCCAATTTCATTATCTAATTCCGTTGGGAATGGACCATCACCTACGCGGGAGGTATAGGCTTTACAAACACCGACTACATGGGTAATTTTAGAAGGACCAACACCTGATCCAATCGTTACTCCACCTGCTACAGGATTTGAAGAGGTAACGAATGGGTAGGTACCTTGGTCAATATCAAGCATAACCCCTTGGGCACCTTCAAATAATACTCGTTTCCCTTCATCTAGAGCATCATTTAATACAACAGACGTATCACAGACATACTTCTGAATCTGTTGCCCATATTCATAATATTCGTCTAAGATATCTTCCTTTTTAAAGCCGTCGGTTTCATAAATCCGTTCAAATAAGCGGTTTTTCTCTTCAAGATTTTGTTGTAATTTTTCTTCAAAAATTTCACGATCGAGCAAATCAGCAATCCGAATCCCAACACGGGCAGCTTTATCCATATAGGCTGGGCCGATTCCCTTTTTAGTTGTACCAATTTTATTTGCACCCTTACGCAATTCTTCCACTTCATCTAATTTTAAATGATAAGGGAGGATGACATGGGCACGGTTACTAATCCGAAGATTATCCGTAGTCACACCCTTTTCATGTAAATAAGCAAGCTCTGCTACAAGTGCTTTCGGATCAACAACCATTCCATTGCCGATAACACTAATTTTTTCTTTATTAAAGATTCCAGACGGTATTAAATGTAACTTGTAAGTTTCTCCGTTAAATTTGATCGTATGGCCAGCATTGTTGCCGCCTTGATAACGTGCGATTACTTCTGCATTTTCAGAAAGGAAATCGGTTATTTTCCCTTTTCCCTCGTCTCCCCATTGCGTTCCAACAACTACTACTGATGACATGTAAGGCACCTCCAAATTAAATGGGCTTTCCTATTTACCATACACCAGTTTATCAATTTTTAGGTCTAAAAGCAAACGAAACACGAACATTTAAATAAAATTATAATATTATGTTCGTAAAATATTAATATAGTCATCTAGTCACTTTTAACAGCAGTCAAACAAACGACAAAAAAGGCCAGCCAAAGCGGGCTAGCCTTTCAACCTACGCACCTGGAGGCTCATAACGTGTCTCTAGGTTTACGAACTTATTATATTCCTTTACAAAGGCTAACGCTACCGTTCCAGTCGGGCCGTTACGCTGTTTAGCAATAATGATCTCTATAATATTTTTATTCTCTGATTCCTTATCATAGTAGTCATCACGATAAAGAAAAGCAACAATATCAGCGTCCTGCTCAATACTACCGGATTCACGGATGTCCGACATCATCGGGCGCTTATCCTGACGTTGCTCAACGCCACGGGATAGCTGGGAAAGGGCAATAACAGGGACCTTAAGTTCACGGGCTAATTGCTTAAGAGAGCGGGAAATCTCAGAAACTTCCTGCTGGCGGTTTTCACCCGATCTGCCGCTTCCTAAAATCAGCTGCAAGTAATCAATTAATATCATGCCGAGACCATGCTCTTGCTGAAGACGGCGGCACTTTGAACGAATATCACTAATTCTAACCCCTGGAGTATCATCGATAAATATCCCAGAGTTTGAAAGGCTGCCCATAGCCATCGTCAGCTTGCCCCAGTCATCGTCTGTAAGCGAACCTGTCCGGAGTCGTTGTGCATCTATATTGCCTTCTGAACAAAGCATACGCATAACGAGCTGTTCAGCACCCATCTCAAGACTGAAAATAGCCACATTTTCATTCGTTTTTGTAGCTACATTGGCGGCGATATTCAAAGCAAAGGCTGTTTTACCTACAGAAGGACGGGCACCTACAATGATTAAATCATTGCGCTGGAATCCTGCTGTCATTCGATCAAGTTCAGCAAATCCAGTTGAAATACCAGTAATCTCGCCAACCCTATTATGCATTTCTTCAATATTGTCATACGTCCGAACAAGAACATCTTTGATATTATGGAAAGCTCCAGCATTCTTACGTTGTGCCACTTCCATAATACTTTTTTCTGCTTCACTTAAAAGTGCTTCAACCTCGTCTTCACGAGAATATCCATCAGAAGCAATATTTGTTGCTGTCCGGATTAATCTTCTTAAAAGAGATTTCTCTTCTACAATTCTAGCATAATACTCTATGTTTGCAGCCGTCGGTACAGACCCAGACAAATCACTTAAGTAACTAACACCGCCAATATCCTCAATCAGTTTGGCAGCAGCTAATTCCTCCGTTACGGTCACAAGGTCAACAGCTTTACCTTGGTCATTTAAGTCCAGCATAACATTAAAGATCTTTTGGTGAGAGGCACGATAAAAGTCCTCAGGGATTAATATTTCTGATGCAACAGTAAGCGCAGAAGGCTCTAAAAAGATAGCCCCTAACACGGCCTGTTCCGCCTCAATATTTTGCGGCGGCATACGATCTGCTAATACATCATTCATCTATCAAAACCTCCTAGTCTAGAAGGATAATTAAAAACAATATTAAAAGTATCATATCTTGGAAAGAAAAAAGTGACCAGTTATAACCGATCACAAGAAATTTGCTACATATTATTCTATCATGTTTATTGTTACTTTCGTACTGGCAATTTTTCACCTTATTTTACTTCTGTTACTGAAACCGTTAACGTTGCTGTTACTTCATGGTGAAGTTTTACCGGTACCTTTGTATGTCCTAAAGTCCGAATCGCATCATCTAACTCCATTTTGCGTTTATCAATTTTAATGCCATGTTTCTTTTGTAATTCTTCAGCAACTTGCTTAGTGGTAATAGAACCGAAGAGTCTGCCGCCTTCGCCAGCCTTAGCTTTTAGTTCAACTGTAATCTTATCTAACACTTCCTTCAGCTTTTTAGCTTCCGCAAGCTCCTCGGCCGCAGCCTTTTCTTCTTTTTTCTTTTGAGCATCAAGAGAACTGATATTGGCATTGTTTGCCTCAATCGCCAAACCTTGCTTAATTAAAAAGTTATGAGCATAGCCATCCGCCACGTTTTTAACTTCTCCCTTTTTCCCTTTTCCTTTAACGTCCTTTAAAAAAATTACTTTCATTCTTTTTTCACTCCTTCAAAATATTCATCAATGGCCAGTTTTAATCGGACCTCTGTTTCGTCAATCGTCAGTCCGGTCAGCTGGGTAGCTGCATTGGTTAAATGACCGCCGCCCTTCAAGCTTTCCATGATCACCTGAACATTGATATTTCCCAGCGATCTCGCACTGATGGCGATCACACCCTCATCCCTTTTCGCGACCACAAAGGACCCGCTCACCCCATCCATAGCTAATAAGGTGTCTGCAGCCTGGGCAATGATTACTTGGTCATACTGGTCTTGTTCTGTGCCCTTAGCAATCGCTATCCCATCATGGTAGAACGAAACCGATTCAATTAACTTTGATCTTTTTATATAGGTATCAATGTCCTCTTTCAAAAACTTTTGAACTAGGATCGTATCGGCTCCATGCGCACGAAGATAGGATGCTGCATCAAATGTCCGTGAACCGGTTCTTAATGTAAAACTTTTTGTATCAACAATGATTCCGGCTAAGAGAGCGGTCGCCTCAATCATTTCAATTTTACTCCGTTTTGGCTGATATTCCAAAAATTCCGTCACAAGCTCTGCGGTTGACGAAGCATATGGTTCCATATAGACAAGTAAAGGGTTTGAAATAAAATCTTCACCACGGCGATGATGGTCAATTACCACCACATGGTCAATTTTATTTAATAACCGTTCCTCGATCACCATGGAAGGCTTATGGGTATCGACAACAACAAGTAAAGTCTTTTCTGTGGCAATTTCTAATGCGAGTTCAGGTTCAATGAAATAAGAATATAATTCTTCTTGGTGGCGTATCTCTTCCATTAACCGTTTTACTCCGCTGTCCATTTCCTGCTTATTTACAACGATATAGGCTTCCTTTTGGTTCATTTGGGCTACCTTGTAAATCCCAATGCCTGAACCAATTGAATCCATATCTGGATTCTTGTGACCCATAATAATGACTTTATCACTTGCAATAATCAAATCTCTGATGGCATGTGAGATAACTCGTGCTCGCACTCTTGTTCGTTTCTCAACAGGGTTCGTTTTGCCGCCATAAAATTTCACTTTGCCGCTCGGCAGTTTAATTGCCACCTGATCTCCGCCTCGTCCTAAAGCTAGGTCAAGGCTTGATTGGGCCATTGCACCCAATTCTGGAAGAGAGGATACGCCTGTTCCCACACCGATACTTAAAGTGAAGCTGACATTTTGTTTAGAAGTCATTTCTCTTACTTCATCGAGGATCGTGAATTTTCCTTTTTCAAGATTTCGAAGAATTCTTTCGCTAAATACGGCAATAAAACGCTCAGATGAAACTCTTTTCAAATAAATTCCATTATCCTGGGCCCACTTATTTAAAATCGAAGTAACTAAATTATTAATGCTTCCGCGCATTTGATCATCCATACCTTGGGTAAGGTCATCATAGTTATCAAGAAAAATGGTGGCAATGGCCGTTCGATCATCTTGATATCTTTTTTCAATTTCGGTTTGCTCGGTGACATCAAAGAAATATAACAGCCGTTCTTCACGTTTATGGACAACGCGGAACTTCCGCTCATGAAGGGTAATTACTTCTGTTTCCACCTCTTGTTTAATCAGAGGAATCAACGCATCTGCAACATCATAAAGGGATCTTCCTACCAATGTAGTTTCATCAAAACAGGAGGAAAGATAAGGATTCGTCCACTCAATATAATACTCCTCGTTGATCAGCATGATCCCGATTGGCATTTCCATCAGGGCTTCTTCGCCAACCTTCTTCACTCGGTAGGAAAGGGTGGAAATGTATTCTTCCATCTCTTTTCGCTCTCTGCGGTCAATGATTAACATATAGTAGAGGGGAACTAACATTAATAAGAACCCCGCTGTGCTTAAAATCCAATTATATAACCACAGGATGATAAGCAGAATCACCGTAACGCCAATTAGCCCATAAAAAGGGTAACGAATTGACCGCTTTTCAAAAAATGCAGGCAAAGTCTTCAGCTCCTTGACGTTTTTACTCTTTTTTTACGAATCGGTTTCTAAAATCAAACCCTAAATCGGTAATGCCTAATATCATTATTATATAATGAACAATCGGCAGGATGAAAGATAGAATTACAATGAACACTGCAAGTCCTTTGCCAATGGACCGCTGATAAAAAATATAAAATAAACAGGCTAACCCTTGGATTAATAAAAATAGTTCCAAAACAAATCTTGCGTTAATTAATGCTAGGTATAGATAGGTGCCTTCTTGGGGATGAAACAACAAATATCCGCCTAATGCCGCTAAATAATACCATAAAAGGCTTTTCGGGAGTCTAAGATTTCTAAATTTCCCCCATGAAGGAACTGTAATTCCAAACCTTTTGGCAATAGGAAAACAAATCCATTGGGTAATAAAAGCATACACAATTGAAACAGTTATTAAATAACCTGGCGCTAATTGTTGAATGTTTTTAATTAAGTTGGCATTTTGCGCCTGCATCAGCTTAATTTGCTCTTCATTCCCCAATGCTTTCAACATTGCCGCTGATTGTTTCATTGATTGGTTTAACATTGTATTCATTTCTTGGATAAAATTGATGTTCATAAAAGTGACAAGCACGACATAAAAAATGATTAAACCTACAATAAAGGTTAGTGTACTTCCAATTAAAATAGCGGAACGGCTTTTTGTTTTTTGAGTCATATAGCCCATGACCGCACCAGCAGTCCCAAAAAGCACCATCAAGCCCAGCCCTTGAAATGAACTTGAAATAAACGAAATAATAATGGCAGCGATAAAGAAAACAGCGATATATTTCAGATCATTTTTGGCCGAAAACATGATAAAAGGCAGTGGCAGAATAAAGACACTAATGATGCTTAAAGGCGGGATGTAGATGGTTATTAATAAAAAGATAGTTAAGGCAGCTAAAAGAATAGCCCCTTCCGTTAAGTTACGGACATTTTTCACTTCAACACCTCTTACAATTAAATCTATCTCTTTATTTTAGCCACTAACTTGTTTTGATACAACTATTGAGAAAAGAAAAAGACAGTAAGGGAAATCCTTACTGTCTTTTTAGACACAATTTATTATTCTCCAGCCACGAATGGTAGTAATGCCATTTGACGTGCACGTTTGATTGCAACTGTTAGTTTACGTTGATATTTAGCGCTAGTACCAGTTACACGACGTGGTAAAATTTTTCCACGCTCAGAGATGAATTTTTTAAGTAAATCTACATCTTTATAATCGATGCGAGTGATACCATTTGCTGTGAAATAGCAAACCTTACGACGCTTTGCGCGACCGCCTTTACGTCCTCCTGCCATGAAAATTCCCTCCTTTATTTATTTTATGAAACCCATCAAAAGGTTACTTTTTAGAATGGAAGATCGTCATCAGAGATGTCAATCTGGCCAGTTCCTGCAAATGGATCTTCATCCATACGAGTAAACCCTTTGTTTTGATTTTGGTTTGGACGTTGATTCTGATTGCCGCTGCCATAGGAATTACCTTGTTGTGGTTCCATAGGAGGAGCACCATAATAATCGTTATTGCTTCTTCCGCCACCACCAGAAGAGGACTTAGGCTCTAGAAATTGAACACTTTCCGCTTGAACCTCTGTAACGTAAACACGTTTACCATCTTGTCCCTCATAGTTGCGCGTTTGAATACGGCCATCAACACCTGCAAGGCTGCCTTTTTTTAAGAAGTTCGCCACATTTTCAGCTGGTTTACGCCAAACAACACAATTAATAAAGTCTGCTTCCCGCTCACCTGATTGACTAGAAAATGGACGGTTAACTGCTAAAGTAAAAGTAGCAACAGGAACCCCATTTGGTGTATAACGCAAATCTGGATCTTTTGTTAAACGACCTACAAGCACGACACGATTCATCATCAGAATCAACTCCTTTTCTTTTGGAAATATGTTCCACGTGGAACAATTTTACCAAGAAATCTATATAAGTCTTAAGCTTCTTCTTTAATTACGATATGGCGAATGATATCTTCGCTGATTTTTGCAAGACGAGAAAATTCTTGTACTGCAGCAGCTGAAGATGTAGTTTTAGCGATTTCGTAGTATCCGTCACGGAAATCGTTGATTTCGTATGCTAGACGGCGCTTACCCCAATCTTTTGTTTCAGCAGTTTCCGCTCCGTTTTCAAGAAGAATAGTGTTAAAACGCTCTACAAGAGCCTTCTTTGCTTCATCTTCAATATTTGGGCGGATGATGTACATGATTTCGTACTTATTCATCACAGTCACCTCCTTTTGGTCTAAACGGCCCAGTTATGGGCAAGGAGCAATTAATTAATTACTCACAAGTTGAAATTATAGCACATTATAAATGGAAATGCAATGACGTTCATGTTTCTGCCATTTTATTCATCCTAAAGCTTTTAAAATAATGAAAAGCTCTGCCAAAAGACAGAGCAAAAAATAACTTATACGTTAAAGCGGAAATGGATGACATCGCCGTCTTTTACTTCATAGTCCTTACCTTCTAAGCGGACCTTTCCTGCTTCCTTTGCGGCATTATGGCTGCCAGCAGCTAACAAATCATCAAAAGAAACAGTTTCCGCACGAATAAATCCACGTTCAAAATCAGAATGAATAACGCCGGCACATTGTGGAGCTTTCATTCCTTTTCTGAAAGTCCAGGCACGTACTTCCTGTACACCCGCTGTGAAGTAAGTAGCTAAACCCAGCAGGCTGTATGCAGCACGAATTAATTGATCTAACCCGGATTCTTCAATGCCTAACTCAGAAAGGAACATCGCCTTCTCTTCACCTTCAAGCTCAGCGATTTCTTCTTCAATTTTGGCACAAATGACAATCACTTCGGCATTATCCTTTGCCGCAAATTCACGTACCTTTTGTACGTATTCATTATCTGCTGGGTCAGCTATATCATCTTCGCTGACATTGGCAACATATAAAACCGGCTTAATCGTTAACAAGTGAAGACCTTTAACAAGTTTCAATTGCTCATCGGTAAAGTCAATTGTTCGAGCCGGCTTCTCAGCTTCAAAGGCATCGCGCAGCATCGCAAGGACTTCAAATTCAGCAGCCGCTTCCTTATCTTTTTGCTTAGCCAGCTTTTCCACACGGCTAATTCTTTTTTCTACTGATTCCATATCGGCAAGAATTAACTCAAGGTTAATCGTTTCAATATCATCAATTGGATCTACCTTACCAGATACGTGGGTGATATTTTCATCTGCAAAGCAGCGGACTACCTGACAAATCGCATCTACTTGGCGAATATGTGAAAGAAACTTATTTCCGAGTCCTTCACCTTTACTAGCCCCTTTAACAATCCCGGCAATATCGGTAAATTCAAATGCCGTTGGGACCGTCTTTTTTGGCTGCACCAGTTCCGTTAATTTTTGCAGACGATGGTCAGGTACTTCAACAATTCCTACGTTCGGGTCAATCGTACAGAAAGGATAATTCGCTGATTCCGCTCCTGCTTGTGTTATTGCATTAAATAATGTCGACTTACCAACATTCGGCAAACCGACAATACCAGCTGTTAAAGCCATTCACGTTCACTCCTAGTAATAAGTATCTATATAAAAATAAGTTCTTTATATATTAAAAAGCCTCTCACAATTATAAGGCAACAAACATAAAAAATACAACTGCCGCTTTTTTTGCAGCAGTTAGTTGGTTTCCCACTTTTCGAGATTTACTAGACAATCGTAAAGGGTGCTGCCCATCCCATTATCTGATTCACGGCTCGAGGTCAGTTGATTAACAGAGCCGCCAAACTTCTTCCAGATGCCTTCATCCATATTAATCGTGTTAGGATGTGCCTTCACTAATATGGAAATATACCCCTTCACTTCGCCGCGCTCATTCCATACTCTTACAAAATCACCGTTTACTAATCCTTTTTCTTCAGCAATATTAGGGGCAATCTCTACTTTAAGCTTAAGGGTCTCACCTAAAAGATGATAATTTTGGGAATGGTTCGAACGCATTGGATGGATGGTCAGCAGCTGATAGGGAAAGTCTTTGGCAAGCAAAGGATTGTTCCACTTGGATTCATCTGGAACCGCTAACGTTAACAATCCGTTTTTACCCCTTTGTTGACCTATTTGAGAAGTAAATTCAAATTTTCCAGAGGGGGTTTGAAATTCACGATTATGCCATGGCACCTTTTCAACTGGCAGTTCCATCGTGTGCTGCTCTTTTAATTTTTCAAGAGTAATGCCTGAATCTTTCAGCGGCTTTAAGGTCATCCTTAACCATTCATCTCGCGTATAAGCAAAATCATCACCGAATCCAAGTCTTGCTGCCAGCTGTGTCCATATCCATAAATCGGATTTTGCCTCCCCAGGGGCTGAAACAAGTTTTGGACTGTAATTTACATAATGATGATACATAGAAGAATAATAAAAATCTTCTTCTTCAAAAGCAGTTGTCGTAGGCAAAACATAATCCGCCACTAATGCGGTATCCGTCATAAATTGCTCCAGTACTACAACGGTCGGCACAGAAGAAAAGGCCTTTTCAACTACACCGCTATCCGGAACCTGTGTAAGCGGGTTCCCGCATGTCACCACAATCATTTCAATTGCTGGATCGGCAGCCTTTAAAGTCTCTTCCGCCTGTTTCATTATAGAGAATTGGCGGCTCTCTTGTTTACGATGAGGGAGGGTTAACTCATGAAAAGCGAAACTTTGGCCAACCTGAAGATTAGCATAATTGGCTCCTCCTCCAGGAAGGCCAATATTTCCACTGATAGCTGCCAGGGCATCGATCAAACGAATGGTATTTCCGCCATTTTCATAGCGCTGCATTCCTAAGCCCATAAAAGTAGCGGTGGGTCTGTCACTATATACTAGTGCTAATTGGGTAATCATCTCACCAGACACTTCTGTCATTTCACTGATTTTTTCTAAGGAAATACTATCGAGAAGCCCTACTAAATCTTTGAATCCGTGTGTGGCTTGATCAATGAAATCCCGATCTTCTAGTCCAAGCCGGAGTATTTCTTTCATAATACCAGCAGCCAATATTCCATCCATTCCCGGTTTTATGGTAATAAATTCATCCGCTTGTTTGGCTGTCGCATTATAAAGCGGATCAATCACATATAACTTAACACCTTGTTTCTTTGCCTCTAGTAATCTTTCATATAAATGCATATTGGTTCTGGCAACATTTCGTCCCCAAATAATAATATTTTTGCTGTTAACAATATCATCGGGTTCATGGCTATAGGCATTTCCAAAATCCCACTTCTGGGCTTCAATTCCTGCTCCCCAGCAGAGAGATCCATAAACTTGCGTTACCCCGCCATAACAATTAAAAAAGCGCTGGTCTAAATTTTTTAAAATTCCATTATTGGCATAGTCATGGCTGTGCAGTACAGCAGTTGTCCCAACCGTTTGTTTTATTTCTAGAAACTTCGCTGCGATTTCATCAAGGGCCTGCTCCCATGAAATTTCTACAAATTCTCCATTTATCTTTTTTAAAGGGTATAATAGACGCTGCTCAAAATTGGTTCTTTTCTCTAGCATCCGCCCGCGCCCGCATATTTTCCCTCTAGTGATGGGATGTGCCGGGTCACCCTCCACTTTGACCACCTTGCCATCGTCAACCGTTACCTGAAAGCCACAGCTATCCCAGCAGTTTAACGGACATGCCGCCTTTCGTATTTCTACCATCATCCCCACCCCCGCTATACTGTTTCCATTTATCCATCAGCATACTAGAGCTGAATAAAAAAAGAAGCATGAAAAATTATCCTTCATGCTTGACTAAAATTTTTTTCATTTTCCTTGAAAACTCTCTTCTTGGGATCAAAACACTATGACCGCAGCCCTCACATTTTATCCGGACATCCATTCCCATCCGAATAATTTTCCAGCGGTTGGTACCACATGGATGTTGTTTCTTCATCTCTACAACGTCATTTAGGGCAAATTCTTTTTCTTCCATCTGTTTGTCCCCCTTAAACACTTGGTTATTACATATTACCATTATCTTTCGTATACATGACCATCCGTGGATACGGAATTTCAATTCCATGCTCATCTAAAGAAAGTTTAATATCTTTGCGAATTTTCCTTGCTACTGAGGAATGCTGCATTGGCAGTGTTTCAGCAACAATTCTTAATGTCACCTCGGACGGCCCAAAATTTTGAATTCCAAGATAATCAGGTACTTTAATCAATTCTTCATATCTTTCCGGCATCTTTTCAAGTAACTCCCTAATAACCCTTTCAGCTTTATCAAGGTCCTCTTGATACGCGATGCCAACATCAATGATCGCTAAGCTGTTATTAAGTGAAAAGTTTGTTACCTCTGCAATACCTCCATTAGGTAAAATATGAACTTCTCCCGTCCAGCTCTTTAATTTGGTTGTTCTTAATCCAATTGCCTGAACGTTTCCTTCAAATATTCCAATCCGAACATGGTCACCTACAGAAAACTGATCTTCGAAAATAATAAAGAATCCGGAAATAACATCCTTTACTAAGCTCTGAGCGCCAAAACCGACTGCTAAACCAACGACTCCAGCTCCGGCAATCAGTGCCTTCACATCGATTCCCAGTACCGATAGGACCATCATAAGGGCAATAAAGTAAACAACGTAGGTAAGCATATTGTCAAGCAGCTTAGAAAGTGTTGCTTCCCTTCGTTCAGATGTGTTTAACGGAGAAAGGTTTCTAATCTTAAAAATGTTATGAATGGCCAGCTTGCCGATTCGAATTAAAATATTGGCAATAGCCATGATCACAATTATTTTAAGCAAGCCTTCTCCGATATTCAACCAAGTGTCTTCATTTTGATATTTATCAATAAGCTTTTGTATTCCTCTTTGTGTAAGACTCATATAACACCTTCCTCTAACCCTCTGTTCCCATTCTATTTTAACAAGTTTTCTTTTTAGATAATAGCATTATGAATTTGCATTTTTTGCCTATCCGATGTATAGATTTTCAAAATTTTCCGTATACTGTTTAAAAACACGGATAACAGCCCCATAACGTGCTGACTTTTTCAATGAATGATTATGTGTTAGGGAGTGGACGGAATGAATTTGAAGACTAGCCTTTTTGACAGGAGGGGCAAGGTAAGCATCGGACATGATGAATCGGATGCTGCTGAACAGCTTGCTCATGAATTACTCCTAAATATCCCTAGTGTCACTAGACGTCCTATTGTATTTGTTTGTATTGGAACTGACCGCTCCACAGGGGATTCATTAGGACCGCTAGTCGGGAGCCTTCTTGAGGAAAAGGAACTCCAATCATTTTACGTTTACGGAACTTTAGATGAGCCTATCCATGCTGTTAATCTGGCAGATAAACTGCGTGAGATTACTACCATTCATGCCAATCCATACATAATTGGGATTGATGCCTGCTTAGGACGGATTAAAAATGTCGGTGTCATCCAAGTTGGGAATGGGCCAGTCAAACCAGGAGCAGGAGTTAACAAGGAACTGCCTGCCGTCGGTGACATTCATATTACTGGGATTGTCAATGTCAGCGGGTTTATGGAATTCTTCGTCTTACAAAATACAAGGTTGAATCTTGTGATGAAAATGGCTAAGACGATTGCATCGGGAATCGTTCAAGCCAGCCTGCTTTACCCAACCCAAAACTGGACAGAATTGGAATGGATAGAGGAAGAAAAGACAAATTAAAAGAGCAATCGATCAGTGGTCGATTGCTCTTTGCACTCATAAAAAAAAGTGATGATAGCTATAGAGAATAGTAACGATTATCCCTGTGACTACAATTCCTGGCAGTAGGTTTGCTACTTTGATTTTCACTATACCGGTAAGGTTCAATCCGATGGCAAAAATCATCACACCACCCGTTGCAGTCATTTCAACAATAAATTGATCCATTAATTCCCTGGGAACGAAGCGGTCAATTTGTGTCGCAAATAAGGCAATTAATCCTTCATAGAGGACAACAGGGATGGCTGAGAAAATAACGCCAATTCCTAGCGTAGTTGTTAAGATTAACGCCGTAAAACCATCGATTAATGATTTGGTGTATAATACATCATGATCGCCGCGAATACCGCTATCAAGAGCACCAATAATGGCCATTGCCCCAATCACAAAGATTAAGGTTGCCGTCACAAATCCCTCAGAAATACTTCCTTTCCCATTTGAACCTACCCTGCGTTCGAGCCAGCCGCCTAAATCATTTAATTTATCTTCTAATCTTAATAGCTCACCGGCAACAGCGCCCACTACTAAGCTAATAATCACGATTAGAAAGTTTTCACTCTTTAAGCCCATTTGTAAGCCTAAAACCATAACGGACAGACCAATTGCATACATGACGGTCTTTTTCATTCCCTCTGGTATCCGATTTAACCATTTTCCTAGAAGAGTACCAATAACGATTAATAGACCATTCACAAGTGTTCCTAATAAAAACATACTCTTTTCTCCTTCTTCGTCTCTCGAAATAATAATAAATTTAACCTAGCATGTCCATGGATAAATTGGAAGATAAATTAAAATAAAAAACCCGCCTAGCGGCGAGTTTTAGCTTTTCTTATTCCTCTTGATCAAGCATTTCTAAGATCCGCTCTAAATCCTCTTGTGAGAAAAATTCAATTTCAATTTTCCCTTTATTTTTCTTTTGAACAATATTTACCGTTGTTCCAAACCGTTCACGAAGAGAATGCTCACGCTGCTGCACAAATACATCCTTTTTCTGTTCCGGCTTTTTTGTTTCACGTGAAACATTCTCATTTATTTGCTGGATTAACTTTTCTAATTGACGGACATTCAGTCCTTCCTTGATTACCTTGTCGACTAAAACAGGCAGCTTTGCTTTCTGTCGGAGTCCTAGTAATGCACGGCCATGTCCCATTGAAATACTCCCGCTTGAAATAAGTTCCTGAATTTTTGGAGGGAGGGAGAGCAGGCGGATATGATTCGCTACATGCGGCCGGCTTTTTCCTAGACGCTTAGCTACCTCTTCCTGTGTAATCTTTAACTTTTCTATTAATGTTTGATATGCTTGTCCCTCTTCTATCGGGTTTAAATCTTCTCTTTGCAGGTTTTCTAGGACAGCTAATTCCATCATTTGCTGCTCCGTGAGCTCACGGACAACAGCAGGGATGGTTTCAAGCTTCGCTTCCTTGGCAGCGCGGAAGCGCCGTTCACCGACTACAATTTCATAGCCCCTGATACTTTTGCGGACGACAATCGGCTGCAGAATCCCATGCTCTATGATGGAATCTCTTAGTTCGTCAATGGTTTCTTGCTGGAAGGTTTTCCGTGGCTGATATGGGTTTGGACGAAGCTCTTTCAGTTTAATTTCCTGGACTGTCTCTTCTTTACTTGCTTCATTAAAGAAGGCATTCAATCCTTTTCCTAAACCTTTAGCCATTTGAAACCACTTCCTTCGCTAAATCTAAATAAACTTCCGCCCCCCGGGATTTAGCATCATAAGTAATGATTGGCTCCCCATGGCTGGGTGCCTCACTTAGACGTACATTTCTTGGAATAATGGTTTTATAGACTTTGTCTTGAAAGTATTTTTTTACTTCTTCAATCACTTGAAGCCCAAGATTTGTTCTTGCATCAAGCATCGTTAGCAATACGCCCTCAATTTTTAAATCTTGATTTAAATGTTTTTGGACGAGTCTAACTGTATTTAATAATTGACTAAGACCTTCTAATGCATAGTACTCACATTGTACCGGGATTAATACCGCATCCGATGCAGTTAGTGCATTTAATGTTAATAGTCCTAATGATGGCGGGCAATCAATAATAATGTAATCAAACTGATCTTTCACTTCCCCAAGAGCACGTTTTAACCGAACTTCTCTTGAAATAGTCGGAACCAATTCAATTTCGGCTCCTGCTAGTTGAATAGTAGCGGGCATCGTATACAAATTTTCAACAGAGGTTGCTTTAATGACATCCTTTGCTTCTACATCATCTACTAAAACATCATATATACACTGTTCTACTTCAGCCTTTTCAATACCAACTCCGCTTGTTGCATTTCCCTGCGGATCAATATCGACTAGTAAGACCCGTTTCCCTATGTATGCTAAGCAGGCACCTAGGTTGACAGAGGTTGTCGTTTTTCCGACTCCACCTTTTTGGTTTGCGATTGAAAGGATTTTCCCCACGTTGTCACCTACCTAAAATTAAAAAATAGTAAATCTAGGATTCTATCAAATGTATTAATTATCTCAATAACGGAAAAGAAAGTAAATTTTCCATTCCTTTATTCTAACATGATTTTAATTGGAGTTGGTTTGTTTCCTAAAAAAATTCCACTAGTAGATTTAGCTTATTTTTCCAATGGTGAACAAAAGGCAAAGGAGGGATTCTAAATAAAAAAAGAAGAACCAAACATCATTCCGTCTAGTTCTTCGCTATCTATCTATTTATTTACTTTTTCTTCGGGATGCGGATTGTAAATTGGTAAAACTCATCAAATTCCTCTTCCTCAGAGTCCAGGTTGATCCCGCTGTCCGATACCATGGAAAGTGATTGCCGGATGGTATTTACGGCAATTCTCATATCTTTACTAAAAGCCTTACGCTTCGGCTTTGGTGCTTGATTTTTTTGTTCAAGCAAGCGGACAACACGTTCCTCCGTTTGCTTTACATTTAAATTTCTCTCCATTACTTCAGCTAATAAGGTCACCTGTTTTTCCGGATCCTTAAGTGGAATTAAGGCACGAGCATGGCGCTCAGTAATGACTTTACTTAATAAGGCATCCTGAACAGGCTGTGGTAATTTAAGCAGGCGCAGCTTATTAGCGACAGTGGATTGACCTTTTCCAAGCCGCTGTGCTAATGCTTCCTGCGTTAAATTGTGCAATTCAAGCAGTTTACCATATGCAATAGCTTCCTCAATCGGAGATAATTCTTCCCGTTGTAAATTTTCAATCAGGGCTACAGATGCAGTTTCTGTATCGGAAAGATTTTTAACAATGGCCGGCGCTTCTGTCCAGCCTAGCTTTTTCATCGCCCGCCAACGCCGCTCTCCGGCAATAATCTCATATTTATTGGCTGCAAACTCCCGGACGACTATTGGCTGAATAATACCATGTATATGAATCGTACGTGATAATTCTTCAATTTTCTCTTCATCAAATACCGTCCGTGGCTGGAATCGGTTCGGAATTATTTGGTTAATCGGTATTTTCTTGATTTCTTCGTTTCGTTCTATATGCAGCTCCTGCTCAACCTCTTGCTCTCCCTTTTCGCCGAGGCCAAAAAAGCGTGTAAATGAACTCTTCATCCCCAACACCACCTTTAAGAAACTCCCTATTACTTATTCTATATGCAAATAATTTCTTCCTGCCTGGGATCCTGCTTTTGTAAAATTGTTAAGTGCTTTTAGACGAAAACTGGCAAAAACCGGCAGTGATTTTAGCTTATTCAATTGGCGACTTGCCAGGTGTACCTGGTTTGCGCGGGTACTTCTTTGGCGTTTGTTTTTCTTTTTTTATAATCAGAATGGTTCGTTCACTATCTTCCATTGGCAGCGTAAATGTATGGACCTTTTCAACCTTGCCGCCAAGCGTAGTAATTGCCTTTTGGCCAGCATCTAATTCTTCCTTAGCATGCAGGGCTTTCATAGCAAGAAAATGCCCGCCTACTTTTGCTAGCGGAATACAAAACTCGCTTAACACTGACAATCGAGCCACAGCTCGTGCTGTCACAACATCAAAGCTTTCCCGATAGGCGGGATTCACCCCAAAGGTTTCAGCGCGGTCATGAACAAAATGAATATTCTCCAAATGTAAAACATCAGCAAGATGGTTTAAAAAGGAAATCCGTTTGTTCAATGAATCTACGATTGTTACTTCGATATGTGGATAAACAATTTTCAAGGGAATACTTGGAAAACCAGCCCCGGCACCAACATCGCATAAATGAAAGGGTTTCGTAAAATCAAAGTAGAAGGAAGCTGTGATTGAGTCATAAAAATGCTTTAAATACACATCTGTTTTTTCCGTGATGGCGGTTAGGTTCATTTTTTCATTCCACTCAACCAAGGTTGTAAAATAGGTTTCAAACTGGTCAAGCTGTTTTTCGGAAAGGGTAATTCCCTTTTCCTGAAGGTTCGCTGTAAATTGTTCAATATTCATTAACAAATCTTCCTCACTCATTATCTAGCATTGCCGCTGGAGAGCTCTATAATAAGCTAAGAGCTCCTCCGCGGTTTGCTTATTCTCATTCGTTTGAAACCCTGGCAATCCGTCCTTGTTCGAGATAAACAAGCAGGATGGAAATATCTGCAGGATTCACTCCGGAAATACGGGATGCCTGGGCAAGGGAGACAGGTTTAATTTGCTTAAGCTTTTGTTTTGCCTCTGTTGCGAGACCATTTATGGCATCATAATCAATATTTTCAGGAATTCGTTTGTTTTCCATTTTCTTAAGCCGTTCTACTTGCTGCAGCGATTTATCAATATAACCTTCATATTTAAGTTGAATTTCTACTTGTTCTTTCATTTCATCATCCAAAGGAAGGTCGCTGCTAGTTACTTTTTCTAATAACTTATACGTCATTTCTGGCCTTTTTAATAAATCAGAAGCACGGATCCCGTCTTTAAGCTCACTGCCGCCGATACTGCGAATCAACTCTTGAACTTCTGCAGATGGTTTTAAAATAATCGACTGTAACCGTTCCTTCTCTGCTTCAATTGCTTCCTTCTTGACTAAAAATGTCTCATAACGGTCATCACGGATTAGGCCAATTCGATGACCAATTTCAGTCAAACGAAGATCAGCATTATCATGGCGCAATAACAAGCGGTATTCCGCACGTGAGGTTAGCAAACGATATGGTTCATTGGTCCCTTTAGTAATTAAATCATCAATTAATACTCCAATATAAGCATCGGAGCGGCTTAGAATTAATTGCTCTTTTCCTAAAGCATTTAACCCTGCGTTAATTCCTGCCATGATTCCTTGACCAGCAGCCTCTTCATAACCGCTGGTACCGTTAATTTGGCCGGCGGTGTATAGATTTTTGACAACCTTAGTCTCTAACGTTGGCCATAACTGTGTTGGGACAATTGCATCATATTCAATGGCATACCCAGCCCTCATCATCTGGGCATTTTCTAACCCAGGAACCGTTTTAAGGATCTGCAGCTGTACATCTTCAGGAAGGCTGGTTGACATTCCCTGCACATAGACTTCCTGTGTATTTCTTCCTTCCGGCTCCAGAAAGATTTGATGGCGCGGCTTGTCATTAAAACGGACCACCTTATCTTCGATGGATGGACAGTACCTTGGACCTGTTCCTTTAATCATGCCGGAAAACATAGGGGAACGATGTAAATTGTTATCAATGATTTGATGTGTTTGATCATTTGTATAAGTTAACCAGCATGGCAGCTGATCGGTAATATATTTCGTCGTTTCATATGAAAAGGCTCTTGGAACCTCATCCCCTGGTTGTATTTCAGTCTTGCTGTAATCGATCGTATGACTGTTTACCCGTGGCGGTGTACCTGTTTTAAAACGGACTAAGTCAAAACCAAGCTCCTCTAAATGCTCAGACAACCTAATCGATGGCTGCTGATTATTAGGCCCGCTTGAATATTTCAATTCGCCCAGGATAACCTCCCCACGCAAATAAGTGCCTGTTGTGATAACTACCGTTTTAGCACGGTAAATCGCACCTGTCTTTGAAATAACCCCAGTAACCACTCCATCTTCAACGATCAATTGTTCAACCATACCTTGAAGGAGCGTTAAATTAAGTTCTTCTTCGAGTGTTTTTTTCATTTCATGCTGATAGGCAAATTTATCGGCCTGTGCCCTTAAGGCTCTTACTGCGGGTCCTTTGCCGGTGTTTAACATTCTCATCTGGATATAGGTTTTATCAATATTTTTGCCCATTTCGCCGCCAAGGGCATCAATCTCACGAACGACAATTCCCTTAGCCGGCCCGCCGACAGATGGGTTACATGGCATAAATGCCACCATATCTAGGTTAATCGTAATCATTAACGTTTTTGCACCAAGTCGTGCGGCCGCAAGTCCGGCCTCACAACCAGCATGCCCTGCACCAACGACTATGACGTCATATTTTCCTGCTTCGTATTGCATTTGTTTCCTCCTTTTCCGTACCATTACGGAAACTTGCTTCTCCTAGCTCCCTGCGAGAGCTAACGCTTTTTTATTATCCTGTCCAGAATAGGCATTAGCAAAACGAATGCCTTCCCCAGAGTTCTTTATTTTCCTAAACAAAATTGGGAGAACAATTGGTCAATGAGACTCTCATGAACACTATCACCAATGATTTCACCAAGCAGCTCCCATGTCCGAGTCATATCGATTTGAACGATATCAATGGGAACACCCATTTCAACCCCTTCAATGGCATCTTCTATTGTTTGGAGACTCTGATTCAACACCGCAATATGGCGGGTGTTTGAAACATAGGTTATATCTCCTGCTTCAATTGACCCTGAGAAAAATAAAGAAGAAATCGCTTCTTCAAGATCATCAACGCCGCGTTCTTCCAACAACGAAGTGGTCACCAATTTATGCTCATTAGCTAATTTCTGAACCCGCTCCAAATCAATTTGCTGTGGCAAGTCTGTTTTGTTCACTATAACTATAACATCCATTCCTTTGACCACTTCAAATAGATTTTCATCTTCTACCGTCAGCTGATCTGAATAATTCAATACAAGTAAAATCAGATCCGCCTCTTTTAAAACTTGACGAGAACGTTCCACACCAATCCGTTCAACAATATCTTCCGTTTCCCTTATTCCCGCAGTATCTAATAAACGAAGTGGAACACCACGAACATTCACATATTCCT
This sequence comes from Neobacillus drentensis, assembly GCF_021560175.1. Taxonomy (GTDB): domain Bacteria; phylum Bacillota; class Bacilli; order Bacillales; family Cytobacillaceae; genus Neobacillus; species Neobacillus drentensis_A. The sequence continues at coordinate 6,251,965 of NZ_CP091110.1, forward strand.
CAATCACATCGCGGGTTGTCCCTGGGATATCCGTAACGATCGCTTTATTCTCATGAACGAGGCTATTTAATAGGGAAGATTTCCCGACATTGGGCCGGCCGACAATGACGGTTGACAACCCTTCTCGTAATATTTTTCCCTGCTCCGAAGTTTTCAGCAGTTTTTGAATTTCTTCCCGTACAAAGTGAGCTTTTTCTAAAAGCATTTTATGTGTCATTTCTTCGACATCGTCATATTCCGGATAGTCGATATTTACTTCCACATGGGCTAAAACCTCTAAAATTTCCTGTCTTAATGTTCGAATTAATTTAGAAAGACGGCCTTCCATTTGCCCTAGAGCAACATTCATCGCCCTGTCTGTTTTTGCCCGAATTAAATCCATCACCGCTTCAGCCTGTGATAAGTCGATTCGTCCATTTAAAAAAGCCCGTTTGGTAAACTCTCCTGGTTCAGCCAATCGTGCTCCAACCTTTAACACCTGCTGGAGTACTCGATTGACAGAAACAATTCCACCATGGCAATTAATTTCGACTACATCCTCTTTAGTAAAGGTTTTAGGCCCCTTCATCACCGAAACCATGACCTCTTCGATGACATCGCCATTTTTTGGATCCACCAAGTGTCCATAGTGAATCGTATGGCTGGAAACATCGATAAGTTTTTTTCCTCCGATGCCTTTAAACATCTTGTCCGCAATTGGGATTGCCTGATCACCACTCAAGCGCACAATGGCAATAGCACCCTCCCCCATCGGTGTCGATATTGCCGCAATTGTATCGTATTCCATTTACTTCACCTCACAAATAAAAGCTCAATCTATATATGATCGTAAATTTTATATCCAAAAAAATAGAATACCACATCATTTTCTGTTAAAAAAGTAAACCACTTCGACTATCTTACTTATCCACAGTCTTGTGAGGTCCTTTTATTATTTTAACTTATCAACATGTGAATAACAATAAGCTGAGAAGCACACCTTCATTTTGTTAATCAACAAAAGTTATCAACAGTCTTATTTTTTAGATTGCGTTCACCTTTAAAGGTGATTTCCGCTCCAGGCAGCTTCGCTCCAATCAGCATGCTAAAAATAAACATAAAAAAAGACACTCTACTTGGTAGAGTGCCCTTCATGTTAGTTACTGTTCTGCTTCTAGTTATCTTCTTACTGGTGTGATAACGATAAATCGATGGGGTTCGGATCCGTCAGAAAAAGTCTTAACGCGTTTATTATCAGATAAAGCACTATGAATAACTTTACGCTCATACGAAGGCATTGGTTCTAAAGCCACATCTTTTCCTGTCTTGACAGCCTTACCGGCAAGCCGATGAGCCAACTGAATGAGTGTTTCACTTCTTCGATTCCGGTAATCTTCAGCATCCAAAATGACATTCAAATAGTGATTCGAAGAACGGTTAATGACCAACTGAGTTAAATATTGAAGTGAATTTAGGGTTTGACCTCTTTTTCCAATTAAAAGAGCAATCTTTTCACCCGTCATCACAAAGGTCACTTGCTTACCATCTCGTATAATTTCAATTTCCGCCGGTGCACCCATTTGTTCACTAACTTGTTCTAAAAACTTCTTTGCCTCTTCAATTGGATCAAGGATAACCGTTACTTTGACAACAGCAGGCCTTGCTCCAAAAATTCCGAAGATCCCTTTTTTTCCTTCATCGATTATATCCACATCTGCGCGGTCTTTGGTGGTATTTAATTGAGCTAAAGCTGATTCTACTGCTTCTTCGACAGTTTGTCCTGTAGCAGTTACCTGTTTCACTTTTTTGCTCCTCCCGCATTACCGGCGGCCTGCGCCCTTAGGTCCGGTCCTTTAATAAAATAGGTTTGAACAATCATAAATATATTTCCGACAACCCAATACAATGAAAGAGCTGCAGGGAAACTAAACGCAAAGAAAACAATCATAATAGGCATCATCCAAACCATCATGGCCATTTGTGGATTTTGCTCTTGTCCTGCCATCATCATTTTTTGCTGAATAAAGGTTGTTATCCCTGCCACAATTGGCAAGATATAATAAGGGTCTTTTTCTCCCAGATCAAACCATAAAAAACTATCGGAAGCAATTTCTCTTGTTCTGGAAATTGCATGATAAAAACCAATTAAAATCGGCATTTGTACGATTAACGGAAAACATCCAGCCATAGGATTGACCCCGTGCTTTTGAAAGAGTGCCATCGTTTCCTGCTGGAGCTTTTGCTGTGTTTTTTGGTCTTTCGAGCTATATTTTTCACGAAGTGCCTTCATTTCGGGCTGCAAAGCCTGCATAGCCTTTGAGCTCCTTGTTTGTTTGACCATCAGCGGCAGAAGTACTAAACGAATAAGAATGGTTACCACGATTAGTGATAATCCATAGCTTCCCCCAAGCAGATGCGCTCCCTCTTTAATCACCCAAGATAACGGATAGACAATATATTCATTCCAAAAACCTGTACTTTCTGATGTAATCGGCTTTTTAATTTCACTGCAGCCAGTTAAAAATAAGAATACAGAAAGGACGCCGAACGAAAGTAATATTCGTTTTTTCAACCAAAATTTCCTCCTTACCTATACTAAATAAATTAATGTCTTGATATGTAATTTCTTTCTTTATCCTGCAGCTCTAACCCAACCAGCTAGTCCACAACTTTTGCTTTCATTTTAGCATTTTTATGGAGTGGATGTCTTTACTGTTTTAGGTTTATTAAAACTATTTTTCAGAATGGTTAGTTTTTCTTCAATACTTTCCCAACCTTCAGTACATGGGTAAGACTCTTCTTCACTTCAAAGAAGTCCATTTCAGCAACAGGTTTCCTGGCGATGATTACATAATCATTCCCTTTTATCAGTTGATCCTGCATTTCCGTGACGGATTGCCTTACATAACGTTTTATTCTATTTCTAGTAACAGCATTTCCAAGCTTTTTACTTACAGACAATCCGATTCGAAAGTAGTCTTGTTCCTCTTTTTCTAATGAATAGACTACAAATTGCCGGTTTGCAAACGACCGGCCCTTCTTAAAGGCCGCTTGAAAATCGTTATTCTTCTTTACTCGGAATTCTTTTTTCATAAAAAAAACTCCTTTATCTAGATTTATACGATGAGAATTGTCCAGCAGCAGCGCCTCGGGGCTCGGAGCCCCTGATCAAAACGCTTCTGCTTTTCTTTGTCTAGCTTCAGCCCCTGGTCAAGGCGCTTCCGCTTTTCTAATAGCGCTTCCACTATAATTGAAAAAAAGACCACTGAGACGTTTCAGTGGCCTAAGCTGATAATACTTTTCTTCCTTTTTGACGACGGCGAGCAAGAACCTTACGTCCGTTTGCTGAGCTCATGCGACTGCGGAATCCGTGAACTTTACTATGTTTACGTTTATTTGGTTGATATGTTCTTTTCATATATGACACCTCCCTGAGGAATAGCTATCAAATTTAAATCTTAATTGACAGTCCTACTTATTATAAAGACGTCTACTTGTAATTGTCAACATCTCTCTAAAGATTATTCGTTATTTCCAATATTTCTCGGTATGAGTTCTTTGCTTACAAGAAATTCTATCGGTAAGA